>NZ_CP150312.1:6087500-10197500 GCF_051525235.1 Sorangium sp. So ce124 | reverse complement strand
GTGGCGCACGACCCCAGCCGCGCAGCTCGTTGAACGAGCTGGCCTCCTGGGGCTTCGCCGTCGGGCCACCGCCGAAGCGGCGCGTCCCGAACAGGGCGCGCTTTCTACGTCCCATCGCCGGGATGCGCAAGAACTTTTTTTGAGGGAGCGCTCGGGCTGCCTGGAGAGTCGCCTCGGGGGCCGGGCAGCCGCAGGCTCGCCGCCCACGGTTCTGGGGCGAGCCGCGACGCTCGCCTCCCCGTCCGCGCCGTCAGTCCAGGAACTGCACGCCTGTCGCTTCGAGCTCGATCTTCGCGACCCGGCCCGTCTGCTTCTCGGCTTCGCCGCGGCAGTTGTCCTTGGCGCCGCACGCGGCGCCTTCCTCGGCCTCGCCCGCGACCATCTTGCCCTGGACGACCGCCCGGTGACCGGAGGCGTCCTTCGGGACGAAGAAGCTGTGGCCCGCCATCTTGATGTGGGCGCTGCCCGACTCGTCGGCGATCTCCATCCAGCAGCCCATCGACTTGCACACGGCCGAGACGACCCCCTCGGTCCGGACTGTCTTTCCGCTGAACTTGCCCGGCTCCTGCAGGAGCGCCGGCAGCGGCGTGGTCGAGCTCTCCGTGATGGGCGCGCCAAACTGCTTCTTCTCGAGCCGCGCGATCCCGGAGGCCGACGCTTGCATCGGCGATGCGCCCTCGGCGGTCGCGGGAGGCGCAGCCCCGGGAGCCGGCTCGGCGTCGGGCTTGCGCTCGGCGGAACAGCCGAGCTGCGCAAGGACCAGGAAGAACAGGGAGGCGATGGGCTTTGCTCGCATGGGGACGAGTTTGCCCGACCCGACGGGCCCCTGCCACCGGCCCAGGGAGCAGTACCCCGGCGGCGGCGGAGCGCGCCCGGCGGCCCGCAGCAGCCGGCGGGGGCGCGAGCGCAGCCGGCGGCTCGGCCGCTCCCAAAAGCCTGCTACAAGGGCGGGCATGCGAACCGCTCGCGCCCGCGTGGGACGAGGCACGGCGGCGTGCGCGGTCGCGCTCGCCTTCGCCTCGACCGCGCACGCCGAGGAGCCCTCGAGCGCCGCGACCTCCGAGGATGCCGCTTCGGCCGAGCAGCCACCGGGACCTCCGCGGCCGCCGCTGCCGCCCGCGCCACCCCGCACCCGCTTGCCGTGGGCCAGGCACATCGAGATCGGCCCGGACATCGCCCTCGTCAACCGGTTCGGCTCGAACGACGCCGCGGGCCAGCCGACGGGGATTCGCCTGAAGCCCGCGGTCGGCGTCGGGGTCCACGCGCGCTGGGAAATCTTCGACTACCTGCGCTTCTCCGCCTTCTTCGTGCACGCCGAGCACGAGCTCGCGCTCCAGACAGGCGCGCTCGCGCAGCCCGGCCCGATCACGGCAGAGCCACGCGAGGACGGCGCGCCCACGGTGCGCTCCCTCGCGCTCGGCGCCCGCCTCGCGCCCACGCTCCCGCTCGGCGAGCGCGCCCGCTCGTGGCTGTCGGTCGGCGTCGGCTACGACCGGTTCGATTTCGACCGCATGCGGGTCTCCGACCCCGGGGGGGAGTTCACCGTCCGCGAGCGCGGCGCCTCGTACGTCGAGATCCCGCTGGGGCTCGGGGTGTCGTTCGACGTCATTCCCCGCTGGCTCACGATCGAGCTGGAGACCTCGGGCGCCTTCGTGCTGGGCCGGGGCGGCGACGTGACCCGGGAAGGCCAGGCCATCGACGCCCAGGGGCGGCGGCGCACCATCGGCGCGCTGCCGCAGACCCGAGGCTCGTTCGTCCAGACCCTCGGGCTCTCCCTCGTGCTGTGATCGCCGCGCCGCGCGCCGAGCTCAGCTGAGGGCCAGCATGCGATCGATCGGGACGCGCGCGCGCTCGCGCAGCTCGGGCGCCATCTCGAGGCGCGGGGCGAGATCGCGCAGCGCGAGATAGACCTTCTCGAGCGTGTTGAGCCGCATGAAGGGGCACTCGTTGCAGGCGCAGTTGCCCTCGGGCGGCCCCTCGATGAACTCCTTCTGCGGCGACGCCTTGCGCATCTGGTGCACGATGCCGCTCTCCGTCGCGACGATGTACTTCCGGGCGTCGTCCGCGGTGGTGTACTTGAGCAGCGCGGTCGTCGAGCCGATGTAATCGGACATGCGCAGGATCGGCTCCTCGCACTCCGGGTGCGCGATGAGCTTCGCGTCCGGGTGGCGCTCGCGCAGCGCGACGATCTTGCGCAGGCTGAAGGTCTCGTGAACGACGCAGCTGCCCTGCCACAGGCGCATCGGGCGGCCCGTCCGCTCGACGAGCCAGCGCCCGAGGTTCTTGTCGGGCGCGAAGAGGATCTCCTGCTCCTCGGGGATCGCGCGGACGATCTTCTCCGCGTTCGACGACGTGCAGATGTAGTCGCTCTCCGCCTTCACCTCGGCGGAGCAGTTGATGTACGAGATCGCGACCGCGCCGGGGTACCGGGCGCGCCAGGCGCGGAAGCGGTCGACGGGGCAGCCGTCGGCGAGCGAGCAGCCCGCCGCGAGATCGGGGACCACGACGATGCGCTCGGGGTTCAGGATCTTCGCCGTCTCGGCCATGAAATGCACGCCGGCGAACAGGATGACGTCCGCGGTCGTCTTCTTCGCCTGCTGGGCCAGCTGCAGCGAGTCTCCGAGGAAGTCTGCGAGATCCTGGATGTCGCCGTCCTGGTAGTAGTGGGCCAGGAGGACGGCGTTCCTCTCCCGCTTCAGGCGGCTGATCTCGTCGTGCAGATCCAGGCGCGGATCGATGGCGGCAGGCTGGGGCGCGGCGCTCGTCATGGCTACCTAAGGTAGGCACCGCGCGGCGCGCTGACCAGGGCCCCGAGCCGCGCGGAGCTCGCGGGCGCTCCACGTCGCATCGCGTATCTCGCGCAGCCCGCGCGGCGCTCGGCGCCCGCCGGCACCCTAGAGCCCGCCGCGTCCGTCGTTGACAACGGCCGGCACCGGTTCACGATCGAGGCCCGCGGTGGGCCTGGGGAGGAGCTCTCGTCGTGGGCGGCCACCCATGTCCCTCCTGATCCCCGTCGCCCTGCTCGCCTTCGTCGTGCCGCTCGTCGTGGCGCTCCTGCGCGCAAATGAGCTATTTTGCGTGCGCGTCGAGGGGCGCAACGTCCGGCTGCTCCGGGGCCGGATGCCGCAGCGGCTGCTCGACGACATCACGGACGTCCTCCGCGCAGCGCCGGTCGGGCGGGGCGCGGTGCGGGTCGTCGTCGAGGACCGGCGCGCCCGGGTCCACGTGGAAGGGGATATCTCTCCCGAGCAGGCTCAGCAGCTGAGGAACACCGTCTCCATGTGGCCGGTTCCGAAGATCCGCGCGGCCCCGAAGCGCCGCGCGGGCGCATGACCCCTCCGCGCCGACATTTCCACCCTAGCGAGTCAGTCCCGCATGGCCGACGACAAACCCCGAGACAATCCGCCGACCTCCAAGCTGGGGCGCCTCGCGCGCCTCGCCGGCCTCGCGCCCCGCACGATCCCGTTCGCCATCGAGGGCGCGAAGCGCGTCCTCGGCGCGACCCGGACCGAGGAGGAGGAGGCCGAAGCGCGGCGGAGGATGGCCCAGGAGGTCAAGAAGACCGCCGAGGCGATGCTGAAGACGCTGGGCGAGATGAAGGGCCTGCCGCTCAAGTTCGGCCAGATGGCGAGCTACATCGACGGGCTCGCGCCGCCGGGATACGAAGAGAAGTTCCAGGCCACGCTGAAGAAGCTGCTCGACAAGGCGCCGCCCCTGTCGCCGGAGGCCGCGGAGCAGATGATCCGCGAGGAGCTCGGCGCCCCGCCCGAGCACGTGTTCGCGGCGTGGGAGCGGGAGCCGTTCGCGGCGGCGAGCATCGGACAGGTGCACCGGGCCACGACGAGGTCGGGGGAGCGGGTCGCGGTGAAGGTGCAGTACCCCGGCATGGACAGGGCCATCGAGAACGACCTGAAGAGCGTCTCGATGCTCGAGGCGATGATGGCGCCCCTCGCCAAGAAGCTGCACGCCCGGCAGACCGTCGACGAGCTCCGCAAGGTCTTCCTGTCCGAGCTCGACTATGCGCGCGAGGCCGAGATGGCGGACCTGTTCCGCCGCATGAACGCCGGGGACGAGGACGTCTACATCCCTCGCATCCACCACAGCCTCACCACGAGGCGCGTCCTCACGCTCGAGCTCGTCGACGGCATGAGCTACGCCGAGTTCTGCGAGCGCGGCAGCCAGGAGGCGAAGAACCGCGCGGGCCTCTCCATCTGGCGCTTCACCTTCCGCTCGATGCTCCGGTACGGCTGGCTCTACGCCGACCCGCACCCGGGCAACTACCGCTTCCACGAGGATGGCCGCGTCACGATCCTCGATTTCGGCTGCGTGAAGCAGCTCCCGCCCGACCTCGTGGAGGGCATGAAGCGCTACATGCGCGCGGCCATGGACGCGGACTGGAAGGAGTTCGACCGGGCGTGCGTGGAGGTGCTCGGCTACGACCCGGCCGACGAGAGCTGGGATCTCTACCGGAGCTACACGATGGAGCTCATGGTCCCGCTGTGCACGCACGGGACCTGGAAGTGCTCCCCGGAGAAGGCGCGCGAGACCGTGGCGTACCTGACCCGCGGCATCCGGGGGCTCGCCCTCAAGGAGGGAGAGAAGATGCCCACCATCCCCCACGTGCCGAAGATGCCGCAGGACTTCACGTTCGTGAATCGCCTGCAGTGGGGGCTCGCGTCCGTGCTGGCGGGGCTCCGGACCGAGGCGGCGTTCCGGCGGACCATCGATCCCTGGGTGCGCGACGGGGTGCACCCTGTCCCCGATTGAGCGAGGATCGCTGGTAGGCTCGTCGGCGCGGAGAGGCGCGCCGAGGTCGCTTCCGCCGCGGCTCTCACCTTGACCTCGATCCCGCACGCTGTGACATTCGATCGGGGCATGGACGACGAGAGGGCGGCCTGCGAAAGGCGCGTAGGAACGACCCTGCGGGGCAAATGGACGATCGATCGCCTCGTCGGGATCGGCGGGATGGCCGCCGTCTATGCCGCGACCCACAAGATCGGGCGGCGCGAGGCGATCAAGATCCTCCACCCCGAGGTGGCGCGCTCGAAGGACCTGCGCGCCCGGTTCGAGCGCGAGGCGCAGGCCGTCAATCGGTTCCAGCACCCCGGCGTCGTCGAGATCCGCGACATCGACGTGACCGAGGACGGCGCGCCGTTCCTCGTGATGGAGCTCCTCGACGGCGAGTCGCTCGCCGACCGGCTCCAGCGGCTCGGCAACATCGATATGGGGGAGATGCTGCGGCTCATGGATGAGCTGCTCGACGTGCTCGGAGCCGCGCACGGGCAGGGGATCATCCACCGCGACATCAAGCTCGACAACCTCTTCGTCGAGAAGACCGGGCGCCTCAAGGTGCTCGACTTCGGCATCGCGCGCATGCGCGACGGCGTGAAGACGGCGATGCGGACCCGGACGGGCGCGACGCTCGGGACCGTGTCGTACATGGCCCCGGAGCAGGTGCGCGGCATCTCGGTCGACCACAGGGCGGACCTCTTCGCCGTCGGCGCGACCATGTTCCGGGTGATCGCGAAGCGGCGCATCCACGAGGCGCGCACGGAGTCCGAGCTGCTCGTGAAGATGGCGACCATGGCGGCGCCGCCGCTCGCGAGCGTCGCGCCGGAGACGCCGCACGGGCTGTGCCTCGTCGTGGACCGGGCGCTCGCGTTCGATCGCGACCGGCGCTACCCGGACGCCCGCACGATGCAGGCCGACGTGCGCGCGCTCCTGCATGGAGCGGCGCCGCCGCACGCGTCGGCGCGCCTCGCGGCGGGCGACGTGCCGTCGGCGGGCGCGCCGCAGCTCTCCCCGATGCTCCTGGCGGCGGCCGCCTCGTCGGACGCGCAGGCCGAGCCTCCGCCGCGGCCCGCGGCCCCGTCGGGCGCGAGGTGGAACGAGATGGGCTCGGCGCCCGCGATCGGATCGGAGCTCGGTCCAGGCAACAGCGGGGCGTCCTCGTGGGAGGCCGCCACGATGGCGGCGCACGGAGCTCCGCGCGGGAGCGCCATGGATGCGGCCCAGGCGCACGGAGGCCACCCCGGCATGGCGCAGGCCGTCCCCGGCGCTCCGAATGGACCGCCGTCGGCCCTGTACAACACCGGAGCCGGCCACGCCGGAGCGCACGGCGCGCCCCACAGCGCGCCCGTCTCGCTCCACAGCACTGGCTCGGGCCTGCACAACGCCGGCCCGGCCTACGGCGCGCCCGCCCCGGCGCACGGCGCCAGCGCGCCCCACAGCGCGCCTGCCTCGCTCCACAACACAGGCTCGGGTCTGCACAACGTCGGCCCGGCCTACGGCGCGCCCGCCTCGGCGCACGGCGCCAGCGCGCCCCACAGCGCACCGGTCTCGCTCCACAACACAGGCTCGGGCCTGCACAACACCGGACCGGCCTACGGCGCGCTCGCCCCGGCGCACGGCGCCAGCGCGCCCCACGGCCCGCCTGCCTCGCTCCACAACACAGGCTCGGGCCTGCACAACACCGGACCGGCCTACGGCGCGCCCGCCTCGCGGCACAGCGCCGGCGTGCCGCACGGCGCGCCCGCCTCGCTCCACAACACAGGCTCGTCGCTGCACAACACAGGCTCGGCCTACGGCGCGCCCGCGCCGCAGCACAGCGCCAGCGCGCCCTACGGCGAGCAGCCGGCCGCCGCGTGGGCGCCGCGCCACGCTCAGCCGAGGCTGCCGCCGAAGCTCGTGATCCCGCTCGCGCTCGGCGGCGTGGCGCTCGTGATCGTGAGCGTGCTCGCGGTCTGGATGGCGCTCCGCGACGAATCCCAGAACGACGCGGTCCGGCACGATCTGCTGCCGGCCCAGAGCGCGAGCGCCGGGCCGACCCAGCTCTCCCCGTCGTCGGAGAGCACCGACGAATCGCGGAGCAACGCGAACGAGCCAGGAGCGCGGAGCAACACGAACGAGCCAGGAGCGCGGAGCAACGCGAACGAGCCAGAGACGATGCGCCCGGACGCGCCGAACGCTCCGGCGAGCGCGCCGCCCGCGAGCACGTTCATCATCGACTTGACCAAGAAGAAGCAGCGGACGAGAAAATCACGCCAGGACTGAAGCCAGATCGCCGAACATGGAGCTCCGCCCCCTCATGGTGACGAGGACAACCCCGCGCGCGCGATCGATGCTCGTCGGGTCTGCGCTGGTGCTCACGCTCTCGGGAGCGTGCTCGGACCCGGTGCCGATCGGCCCACGTCCCGACGCCGGCGGCGACGGTGGAGGCGGCGACGGTGGAGGCGCGCCGCTCTGCAGCGTCGGCGACGTGCAGCCCTGCTATCCCGGCCCGGCAGACACCGAGGGTGTCGGCGTGTGCGCGGCGGGCGTGCGGAGGTGCCAGCCAGACGGCCAGAGCTTCGGCGAGTGCGAAGGCGCCGTGGTCCCGAGGCCCGAGGACTGCAGCACCACCGTGGACGACGACTGCGACGGCGCGACGAACGAGCCCGACGCAGGGTGCGTGTGCACCCCGGGCCAGATCAAGACTTGCTACAGCGGCCCCGAGGGGACGAGCGGCGTGGGGCTCTGCGCGGTGGGGCTGCAGATGTGCGACCTCTCGGGCACGTCATGGCGGCCGTGCGGCGGCCAGGTCACCCCGCAACGAGAGACATGCACGGACGACACCGACGAGGACTGCGACGGCTTCGCCTGCAGCACGCCGCTCTGGGGCGCCCTCTACGGTGACCAGAACACCCAGAGCGCGACCAGCGTCGGCGTCGACGCGCAGGGAAACATCTATATCGGCGGCACCTTCTCGGGGACCATCAACCTGACCGGCAAGGAGACGGGCGCCCTCGTCAGCATCGGCACCTCCGACGCGTACGTCGCGAGCTTCGACCCCTCCGGACAGCACCGCTGGAGCGTGAGGTTCGGCGGCAGCGGCGCCGAGACGCTCAACGGGCTCGCGGTGACGCCCGAGGGCAACCTCGTGCTCGGCGGGACGTTCTACGGCTCGTTCACGTTCGGCGGCACGACGCTGAGCAGCGTCAACGCGCTCGACACCTTCGTGGTCACGATGAGCGGAGAGAAGGGCGAGCAAGGCTGGGCTCGCCAGCTCGGCGACGCGGCGGATCAGACGCTGCGCTCGATCGCGGTGGACCCCGCCGGAAGCATCGTGATCGCCGGCTACTTCAGCGGATCGTTGCTCTGCGCGGCGTCGCCCGTCCCGGGCGGCAACCCGATCTGCGCCACCAGCGCGGGCGGCACCGACATCTTCGTGCGGAAGTACGATCCGCTCGGCGCCGTCGTGTGGACGAGGATCTACGGAGACGACAAGAACCAGTTCGCGACCAGCGCCGCCGTCGGCAACGACGGCAGCGTGTTCGTCACGGGCCGGTACAACGGCACCCTGACCGTCGGCTCCCGGCAGGTGAAGAACACCGGGCTCGGGCCGAACCTGTTCGTCCTGAAGCTCGACAGCGGCGGGAATGGCGTCTGGCTCTCGGACTATGGAGACACGGCGTCGCAGGCGGGCACCGGGATCGCCGTCGCTCCCTCGGGCGCGGTGCTCGTGACCGGGACGTACATGGGCGAGCTCAACTTCGGACCGGCCGGCACGCTCCCCGCCAACGATGTGCAGACGGCGTTCGTGGCGTCGCTCGCCCCCGACGGCGTGCCCGTGTGGGCGCGGTGGTTCGCCGGAGACGGCACGCAGGAGAGCACGTCGATCGCCACGGACGCGGAGAACGCCGTGGTGGTGACCGGCTCGGTCCAGGGCGTCGTCGACCTCGGCGGCGGGCCGCTGCCCGGCGGCGGCGGCTTCGACGCCTTCGTGGCGAAGCTCGACCCCGATGGCAACCACCTCTGGGGGAAGGTGCTCGGCGCCGCCGGCAACCAGAAGTCGAACGCGGCGGCCATCGCGCCGAGCACGAAGGTCATCGCGCTCTCTGGCACCGCCGAGGGGAAGATCGACTTCGGCCTCGGCGAGCACGCGGCGAACGGCACCGACGCGTTCGTCGTGCTCCTGTCGCCGTAGACCGGAGCCGCCGCCCCGGTCACGGGGCGCCGCGAGCGCCCGCAGGGACGAGGTCGACGCGGCCGAGCTCCTCGTTGGTCGCCGCGATGGCGGCGCGGATCGGCTCGCCGACGCCGTAGCGACGGCTCGCGCCGACCAGCGCCTGGGCGGCGACGTCGATCCGATAAGGGCCGCCCGGCAGCGCCTCCAGCGCGATCGTGCCCGTCGCGCCGGACTCGACCATCTGGACGACGAGGCCGAACGGCTTGATGGAAACGATGTTGCCCTCGATCTCCTCGCCGACGCGGGAGGCGAACAGGCGCGCCACGAGCATGCGGTGCCGCTCCGTCTCGGCCTTGGCGGCGCTGCGCGCGCGCGCGTTCAGGTGGTGGGCGAGCGACGCGAGCGCCTCGGCGTCGACGCGCTGGTCGCGGTGGCCCTGGAGGTAGCGCTTGACCACGCGGTGCACCGCGAGGTCGGCGTAGCGGCGGATCGGGGACGTGAAGTGCAGGTACAGCGGGGCGCCGAGCCCGAAATGCAGGCCTCCGGCGGCCGTGTACCGGGCAGGGCCGAGCGCCTTGCCGAGCACGGTGCGGATGCCCGGCGCGAGCTCGGAGCCCCTGTACTGCGCCTCGAACGCCGCGAGGCCGAGGGGGCTCAGGCGCGCGCCGAAGCCGGCCTCGACGCCGAAGTTGTGCGCGAACTGCTCGAGCGCGCGGATGCGATCCTCGGTCGGCTCGTCATGGACACGAAAGACGCAGGGGAGCCCGCGCGCCACGAGCCAGCTGGCCACGGCCTCGTTCGCCGCCACCATCAGCCGCTCGATGAGGCGGTGCGCGCCCGTGTCGGAGCGCGGCGAGACGCCGGTCGGCTCGCGCGTCTCGGCGTCCAGCGTCACGTACGCCTCCTCGCGATCGAGCTCGACGCCGCCGCGCGCCGCGCGGACCGTCGACAGCCGCGCGGCCGCGGTGCGGAGCCAGCGCACGACCGGCCGGGCCGCCTCGGGGATGCCGGCGGAGCGGCCCGTCGTCAGGAACTCCTCGACGGCGTCGTACGAGAGGCGGGCGTGCGAGCGGATCACGCTCTCGTGGAGGTCGATCGACCGGATGCCCCCCTCGGGGTCGATGCGCAGCTCGACCGTGACCGCGAGCCGATCGACCCCCGGGAGCAGGCTCGCCGCCTCGCTGGAGATCGCGTCGGGGAGCATCGGGATGACGCGGCCGGCCAGGTAGACGCTCGTGCCCCGGGCGCGGGCCTCGAGATCGAGCGGCGAGCCCTCGGGGACGAACGCGTCCACGTCGGCGATCGAGACGAGGACGCGGAGCGCCCCGTCGGGCCCGGCGGGCAGCACGGAGACGGCGTCGTCGATGTCCGTGGTGACGGGCGCGTCGATCGTGACGGTGATGACGTCGCGCAGATCGCGGCGGCCGCGCGCGAGCTCGCGCTCGACCGACACCGCCGCCACCGACGCGCGCGACGCCTCGAGGACCTCGCCCGGGAACACGGCGCGCACGCCGTTGCGGGCGAGGCAACGCTCGATGCCGAGGTCGGCGCTCGACGAGACGACGCGCGCCGGGACGACCGCCGCGCCCTCGATGACGGCGACCACCGCGGCGCCCTCGGGGAGGTCGTCGGCGCTGCCTGGCTTGAACGGCCAGTCCGTGTTGGAGACGAGGCGATCGACCCGGAGGTGCGGCCGCTTCGCGTGCGATACGACCGTCCCGAAGAGCTCGGCGCGATCGCGCTGGACGAGGGCGAGCTGCGACGCGCTGAAGCGGCCCGGCTCCGCCTCGACGACCACCGCGTCGACGACGTCGCCGTCGAGGAACGGGTTCAGATCGGGCGGCGCGATGAAGGCGGTCGCCGAGCCGAGGGCAGCCCAGCCCGGCCTGCCCGGCCCCCCCGCCTTCTCCGGAGAGGCCTCGATGTTCAGGAACCCGAAGCCACGGGGGTTGACCGAGATGCGTCCACGAACGGGTGCGTGCATAGGCGCGGAAGGTACGCCAGATCCCGGCGCGTTCGAGCACAAGCTGCCCGCCGAGCCCGCATTGATGTCACAGAATTATTGCAACACGGTAAACAAGCAGCGGCGCGACGCCGTGGCCTCGCGCGCTGCATGCCGAGATGCGCTCGGGGCCCAGGGTGCCTCGCGCTGCGCTGCGACGACGTGCGGGCGGCTTCGCGGTTCCACGTGCACCGGGACCCGCTGCGTGGGCGCGACGCCACGGCAAAAGTGCCTCCGTGGACGGTCCGCGGCGCCGGATCGGCTTATACTCGGCACATCGTGGAAGACGCAGGGGACATCATCGAGCTAGCGCGTGTGATGCCTCGGGACCGCTTCGTCCGCCAGGTGACGAACCTGCTCCTCGTGGTGTCCGAGGCCGGTCCGGACAACCAGCAGATCGCATTCCGGACGGTCGCCGCATCGCCGGCGGCGCACCGGAAGCCGCCGCCTCCGCCCGGTCCAGCGAGCGAGGTGTTCCAGCTCGTCAAGGCAAAGGGCAATCCCTACCTCGACCAGATCTCGGTGGGCCGCACGCGCAATTGCGACGTGGTGCTGCGCCACCCCTCGGTGTCCAAGCTGCACGCGCACTTCCGGCGGAATGAGCAGGGGCAGCTCGTGCTCATCGACAACGGCTCGCAGAACGGGACACGCGTGAACGGCAAGGTGCTCTCCGAGAGCGAGCCGCAGGAGGTCGCGGTGGGCGACGTGATCCAGTTCGGCCGGCTCACGACGTCGCTGCTCGATGCGGCGGCCCTCTTCGACCTCGTGCGCGAGCAGGCGCGCCTCGCGAGGGATCAGGCGAACCGGTGAGCGCCGCGCGCGGCGGCGCTCAGAACCGGTATCCCACGGAGACGTTCGGAAAGAACATCGTGAACGTGCCGTGGGCGAGCTCCTCGAACACGACCTTCTTGCCCGGCGCGCAGTCGACCGTGGGGTGCGCCGGGTCGCACTCGGCGGCCCCGACCACGTAGGTGTTGCCCGTCTCGAGCGGCGGGCCGTCGACGAGGAAGAAGCCGACGCCGAGGCCCGCGCTGGCGCTGAAGCGCCCGAGCTTCAGCCGCAGCCTCAGCTCGGGCATCGCGAACGGGGCGGCGGCGCGGACGGCCCTGCCCGCGTTCTGCACGGCCACGCCGACAGTCCTCTCCGCGTCGGACGCCGTGCCGGTCACCTCGTCGCTCATCTCGGCCAGCACCACGCCGAGCCCGAGCGCGCCGCCGACGTCGAGCCACGACGACAGCCCGTAGTAATAGCTGCCGCCGACGATCACCGTCACGCCGGCCATGCCGATGTCGTCGTGAAAGCTGTAGCGGATGGGGAGCCTGCCGTTGCCCCCGCCCGGAGCGGCGTACGTCGCGTCGAGCGAGCGATCGAGCGTCGTGCGGAGGCTCAGGTACCCGGCCGTGAGCTCGATGGCGGCGCCGATCGGGAACTGGTAGCTGCCGCGCACGCCGGCCAGGACGCCGGACGGGCGCGAGATGCCCGAGCAGCTGTAGCTCTCGCAGCTCCGCTCGGCGTCGCTCTCGAGGGACGAGGCGAAGGCATAACCACCGGTCGCCTCCAGCCGGAAGACGCCGACCCTCCGACCCCAGCGCGGGTGCGCGTCGTCGATGGCGAGCGGCAGGACGATGTCGCCCGTCGTCGTCCTGTCGACGGTCGCGCGGAGCGTGCGCGCGAAATAGCCCGGCTCATGCGCCTCGAAGGTGTGGCGCCCGAGCGGCAGCGCCCCGCGCCACTGCCCCTTGCCGACCGGGACGCCGTTGATGGTCAGCTCCGCGCTCAGCGGCTGGGCGACGACGCGGACTTCCTCGCCGAGCGGCCCCGCCTCGACCGTGGCAACGGCGAGCTGCCCAGCGATGACGCTCGCCTCGCGGGGCGCAGAGCCGAAATTGCCCTTGCGCACCGAGTAGAAATGCGGGCCAGGCGCGAGCGCGCCCTCCCACGGCAGCTGGCCGATCAGCGCGCCGTCGATGGTGAGATCGGCGCCGACGAGCCGCTCGTCCTCGATCTTCAGCCGGCCCGTGCTCGCGAGAGGATCGAGCTTCGCGTCCACCGACGTGGTCTCGGCGACGCGGACGGTCAGGATCCGCTCGAACGTGTGCCAGCCGTCCTTGACGACGCGGAGCGTGTGATCCCCGGGGAGCAGCCGGACCGGGCCGGCGAGGGGGAGCCGGCCGCGCGACCTCCCGTCGATGAGCACCAGGCCGTCGACGTTCGACGAGACGACGACGCTGCCGATCCGCGCTCGCAGCGTGGCGATCGCGGACGCGACGCTCCGGCGCTCCGGCTCGCCGAGCTCCGCGCGGAGCTCCGTGAGCAGCGTCTCGTAGAGCTCGAGCGCCTCGTCATAACGCCCGAGCTGATCGAGACAGAACGCGGCGTTGAGGGTGTTGGGCACCGACGCGACGACCTGGCGCGATCTCAGGTAGAGCTCGAGCGCGCGCTGGAAGTCGCCGATCTTTCGCAGCTCGTTCCCTTCTTGAAAGAGCGCCTTGGCCCTGGCGAGCGCCTCGTCGGTCGACGTGGGCGACGCGGGCGCTGAGGCAGGCGGCTCGGGTGGCGCGCCCGGGACAGCCGCTGGCGGGGGCTGCGCGCGGGCCGGAGACGCAAGCGCCGCGCTCGCCACGGCGAGCGCGCACGCCGCAAGGCAGCGCCGCAGGGCGCGACGGGCGCGCGACATCGGTCTCACCACCGGTCGACCGGCACCACCGCGGTCGGAGCCGGCGGAGCCGCAGGCGCCCCCGTGGCGGAGGGCGTGGCAGGGTCCGCCATGGGAAGAGCGCCGCGCGGGGCGCGGGTCTTCCTGTCACGGCGCGGGGCAGGCTCGGAGGCCGCGACCGACGCAGAAGCCGGCGCGGGCGGCTGGAGATCGATGCGATCGGGGCGGATCGTGCCGTCGCTCAGCATGAACACCGTCCCCTTCGTGGTCGCTTCGCCGCGGGTCACCTCGATCTCGAACGTGTCGCCGGCGTTGCCCGTCAGGTCGAGCCGGCCATCGTTCACCGAGCGCGCCGCGCCGTTGACCCGCGCCGTCGCATCCTTCGGGAGCGTCACGACGGCGGTGAAGGACGCAGGCGCCGGCGCAGGCGCAGGCGCAGCCGCGACGGGCAGCGCGGGCTCGCTCGGCGCGGCTGGCGACGCGCCCCGCTCGTCGCCCGTCGAGGCGCGCAGCGCGAGGCCGCCGCCGAGCGCGACCAGGGCGGCCACCGTGACCGCCGCCCCGACGAAGCGCCGCCGTGTCGCGCCGGAAGGCGCGTTCACCGCGGTGAAGGAGCTGCCGCCGATGGAGCGCTCCTCCCCCTCGACCGATCGCGAGAGCCTGGACTCCTCGCGCAGCGCGGAGATCGGGGTGGCGCCGGCGCGCCGCTCGGGGTCGATGCCCCGCAGCTGCTCCAGCGTGACGGCGCCGGAGCCCTCCGCGTGCGGCTCGAGCGCGGCGATGAGCTCCTCCATGCTCTGCCAGCGCTCCGCAGGATCCCGCTGGAGGCCACGGTGCACGACGGCCGCGAGCGCCGGGGAGACCCACGGCGCGGCCCCGGAGAGCGGCGGCACGCGCTCGGTGCAGATCGCGAGCAGGAGCTCGGCGAGCGAGGCGTCGGGATCCCAGGGGCAGCTCCCGCAGAGCGCCTGGTAGAGCGAGACCGAGAGGCTCCAGATGTCGGAGCGGTGATCGACGTCCTTCGCCATCTTCGCCTGCTCGGGAGACATGTAGATGGGCGATCCGAGCACGCCGCCGGCGCGCGTGAGCTCGTGCGAGACGCCGTCCCCCGTGCGCTTCGCGATGCCGAAATCGCACACCTTGACCACGATCCTGCGATCGCTCGACGACGGCGGGCGGATGGAGCCGGACGGGCGCCGCCCCGACGGCGGCGGGCGGACCGAGCCGGACGAGCGCCGGACCGACGGCGGCCCCGCGGCGAGCGAGCCGCGCTGGGTGGACGGCGGCGCCGACGCGAGCGGGCCGCGCCGGGTCGACGGCGGCGCCGACGCGAGCGGGCCGCGCCGGGTGGACGGCGGCGCGATCGAGGTCGACGGGCGCTGGGCCGCGCCCTCGAACGGCGCGTGCAGGAAGAGGTTCGCCGGCTTGATGTCCCGGTGCACGATCCCCTCGGCGTGCGCGGCCGCGAGCCCGCGCGCGGCCTGGATGAACACGCGCACGACGGGCTCCGGCTCCAGCGGCCCGCGCATCCTGAGGAGCTTGGCCAGGTCGACGCCGTGCAGGAGCTCCATGACGATGAACGGCGTCGCGAGCGTGAGGTCCATGCCGAGCTCGAACGTCTTGACCACGTGTGGGCTCTGGATCGCGGTCACCGCGCGCGCCTCGCGGATGAAGCGGCGCACGGCGTGGTCGTCCTGCCCGACGGCGCTCTTGAAGATGACCTTGGCCGCCACCCGCCGCCCTTCGGGCGACTCCGCCTCGTAGACGGCGCCCATCCCGCCGCGCCCGATCAGCCGGCGCACCGCGTACCGGCCGCCGAGCTCGCGGCCGACCAGCGGATCGGTCTCGGCGCCGGCGCGCTCTGCGATGGCCTCGCGCAGCTCGGGATCGAGCGGCGTCAGCATGTCGATGGTGATGCTCTCCTCGCTGCCCGACGCGGCGCGCAGCGCCTCGGCGAACGCCTCGATCGACGGGTAGCGCCGGTCCACGTCGCTGTGCAGCGCGAGCGAGAGGGCGGTCGCGAGGCGCGCCTCGATCCACGGGGCGCGGTCCTGGATCGACGGGAACTGCGCCAGGGACGGCGCCGGCGCGTCCGCCGCCGTGTCCGTCGGGCCGAGCTCGGCGGTGTCCGCCGTGACGTCGAGCTCGGCCCACGGCGAAACGCCGCAGAGCATCTCGTAGAGCGTCGCCGCGAGGCCGAACACGTCGCCCCGCACGTCCGCGGAGCGGTCCCGCGGCCCCGACTCCTCGCGCAGAGGACCGGTGCTCCTCGCCGCCTTGCCGGGGGCGGAGGTGGCCGTGTCACAGCCCTTCGAGAGCCCGAAGCCAAAGACGCGGACGAGGATCTCTCCGCTCGCGAGGTGCTCCAGGAAGATGCGCGGCGGCCGCACGTCGCGGTAGACGAGGCCCGCGGCGTGCCCCGCCGAGAGCCCCGCGGCGGCCTGGAGCGCGATCCGCACGGCGACCTCGGGCGCGAGCGGCCCCGTCTCGGCGAGCAGGGCGGCGACGTCGGTCCCGTCGAGCAGCGGCATCACGAGGTAGGCGAGATCGCGCTCGAGGTCGTGGCCGGCATCGACGATCGGGACGACATGCGCGTTGTCGAGCTTCGCGGTGACGCTCGCCTCGCGGGTGAGCCGTGAGAGCGTGTCCTCGGTGACGACCTCGGGCCGCAAGACCTTCAGCGCGACGCGGCGACCCGAGGGGCCCCGGGCCTCGAACACGACACCGAAGCCCTGCGCGGAGAGGACGCGGACGATCCGATATCCGCCGGTGAGCGCGCCCCCCACGAGCGCCGTCGGATCCGCCAGAGGTGCTGTCCGGCCCATGTCCTCAAGCATACGACGGCCCATCGCGCCCCACAAAGCATGAGTGCCACGCGACCTCGGAGGCGCGCTGGGCGCGGGCGCCGCACCGCCGCGGAGCGCCGGCCACGCACCTACAACGACGCCACGCGCGGCGCCGCGCGGCGCGACCGCCGAATGTAGGCGCGACAACCGCAGATAATGCGATGAACGGACCGCCGTATACGCAAGAACACGCGGGGACACGCGAGGACACGCAAGAACACGGGGGGATACGCGGGTATACGCAAGAACACGCGGGGACACGCAAGAACACGGGAGGACACGCAGTAAGCCCTTTGAATCATGGAATATTTATCTAATTTGTCTTGCCGACCGGAAGCTCGCGAGTTTAGATTCCCATCATCCGATTCACAGCCGCTCGATCAGGATCTGAGCAGGACTGGTTGATCTCAAGCGCGCACCCCGATGTGCGCCTCCCCCGCCGGGGGAGCTGGAGGCACCATGACCCTGCGATCCCTCGGGCGCGCGCTCGCCGCCCTGACGGCCTTTCTCGTCCTCACGCTCGTCCTGGCGCGGCCTGCGCGCGCCAAGGGCCCTTCCGTCGATGAGCGGCTCGCCAAGGTGCTCGCCCGGCACGGCTTCACCGGAGAGATCGAGTCGGCGCTGGAGTCGCGGCTCGGGCGGAAGCTCGACAAGAAGCTCGCGAAGCTCGGGCGTGACCTGTTCTTCGACAGCCTCCTCGGCCTGAACGACGACAACTCGTGCTCAGGGTGCCACGCGCCGACTGCGGGCTTCGCCGACACGCAGTCGATCGCCATCGGCATCGACAACAACGGCGTCGTCGGGCCGCACCGCACAGGGCCGCGCAACCAGCGCCGTGCCCCCACCATCATCAACACGGCCTTCTATCCCACGCTGATGTGGAACTCTCGGTTCTTCGCCGTGTCCGGCGACCCCTTCGACAACAGCCAGGGGTTCTCGTTCACGGCGCCGGAGGGGACGTCGCTCTCTTCCCTCCCGCACCTGCTCAACGCCCAGGCGTTCATCCCGCCGACCGAGGTTGCCGAGATGACCGGGTACGAGGCGCCGCAGTCGCACGACGTCGTGCGCGAGGAGGTCACGGAGCGCGTGAACGACGTGAAGGCGTACCGCAAGCGGTTCGCCAAGAGCTTCCGGGCGGTGAAGCGAGGGGACGACATCACCTACGAGATGATCGCGGCCGCCATCGCCGAGTTCGAGATGTCGCTCACGTTCGCCGACGCGCCCATCGACAGGTTCGCCCGCGGCCGCCGGAACGCGATGACGCTGGAGCAGAAGCGCGGCGCGCTGCTCTTCTTCGGCGAGGCGGGGTGCGTCAGGTGCCACGCGGTGTCGGGGGAGTCGAACGAGATGTTCAGCGACTTCCAGCAGCACGCGATCGGCGTGCCGCAGATCGCGCCGACCGACGATCCGGCGCACTCGAACGTGGTCTTCGACGGCCCGAACGCCGATGAGGACTTCGGCCTGGAGCAGGTCACGGGCGATCCGGCCGATCGGTACAAGTTCAGGACGTCGCCGCTGCGCAACGTCGCCCTCCAGCCCACGTTCTTCCACAACGGCTCGTTCACGTCGCTGGAGGGGGCCATCCGCCACCACCTCGACGTCTACACGTCGGCCACGGAGTACACGAACAAGCACCTCGACCGCGATCTGCGGGGCCAGATGGGCCCGCTCGCCCCGGTCCTCGCCGCCGTCGACCCGCTGCTGGAGCAGCCGATCGACCTCACGGAGGAGGAGATCAGCTGGCTCTGCGCCTTCGTGGGAGAAGCGCTGCTCGACCCGCGCGCCACGCCGAAGCGGCTCGAGGCGCTCATCCCGGAGGAGCTCCCGAGCGGGCGCGAGGTCCACCGCTTCGAGTAGCCGCGGGCCGGCAGGCGGCGCTCACCCGGTCGAGCGCCCGCCGGCACCTCGGATCAGCTGCGGTCGAGGCAGCTGTTCAGCGACTCCTTCTGGATGCTGCACTCCTCGTCATACTTCGCTGGATCGCAGTTGTCCTCGGCGTGGTTGCGACACTCGAGGTACGAATCCCAGGCGTCGTGACAACCAGCCTCCTCGGCGGCCTCCGTATCGGCGCTGCACATCGCGAGGCAGCTCTGCTCCGTCGTTGCGTCCCCAGGGCACTCCACGGCTTGCTCGCAGAGCTCAGGGCAACCCTCCTCCTCGCCGTGCTCGTCGCTGCAGCCCAGGGCGATAAGAGAGAGCACCATCATTGTCATTACCTTCATCGGCCCACCGTATCACGAGAGCGACGCCGCGCGCCGGCGCGGCCCAGGTGGGCGCCGGTAGGCGGCCGCCTGGGCGGTGCGCCGGCTCGCTCCGGCGACAGCTCCCGGGAGGGCGCAGATCAAGGCAGAAGGCGGGAGAGGAGGCTCCACTTCGCCGAACGACCGGACTTCATGGCGAGGACCGTGGTCACGCCGATCACGCCCGCCGTGAGGGCGATGTTGAGCGGCCCCATGACGCCGAGGAGCCGCTGCCGCGCCGTGGCCTTCGCGCGCGAGCGCGGCCCCGGCGCTTCGTCTTCCCTGAGGAGGGGCGCCCCGCCGTCGGGCGCCTCTTCGCGCATCTGCTGTCCGCCCATCATGCTGGCGACGCTCGTGGCGAGCGTCGCGCCTAGGAGGATGTCCTTCAAGCGCACGAGATCGCGGGTCTCACGGTCGATCGATCGCCCCGAGATCACCGTCCGCCCGATGAACCAGGTGGCCGCGGCGGTGCCGAGCGAGATCGCATTGACGAGGTTGTACCGCTGCCAGGCGTCAGAGAGCACCTTGCCCCGCTCCGCCTCGGAATGGATATCCTTGACCGCCTGGCGCAACGCCAGCCGACCGAAGAGGGGGCCGCCGAACCCCGCGGCCAGACCGAGCTCATGCAGCACCCATGCAGACGTCGAGAGAGTAGCCATGTCGTTCCACCTCGTCGCGACGCGCCAAGCAAGATCGTGCCCAGGGCTTGACTGCGCTCCATGATCCAGGTCGTCGCAGGCGCGCCGCCTCGGCTGCACGCCGGCGTCCGCGAGGTCGGGCCCGGCGCGGCCCCCACGATAACGGCGTTTGCCCGGCGAGAGCTCAGGTCGACAGGTACGTCGCGCCGCCGCGCAGCACGGCATTCCCGCGAGCGCCGCTGAACTCGCGGCCGGCGGATGAGCCACGCTCGTCGACGAGCGCGGCGGCGGCGGGGCGGAGCACGTCGGCCACGGCCTGCTGCCGCAGCCGGTGGAGCTCGTCGGCGGCGAGGAACCCGTGGGAGGGCGGGAGATCGCTGTCTGCGATGCCCGGCGCTCCGGCGCCCACCTGGTCGAGCGCGCGCGAGAAGGCCCCGGCGACGCGCTCTCGAAGGCGCGCGCCGCCCGTCGTGACGGCCCAGCGGACGAACGCCCAGGCGAGCTCTGCGTGGCGCGCCTCGTCGCGGGCGATCGCCTGGAGCGCCATGCGCACCGCCGGCGGCTGCGCCGCCTGCGCCGCGATCTCCGCCTCGATGGCCGAGAGGGTCTCTCCGACGCAGCCCTCCACGACGGTCGCCAGGGTGAGGGCCTCGAGCGAGCCGAGGTCGTCGAGCGCGCCGTGCAGGGGCAGCGGGCCGACGCCCACCGGCTCCCCCGCGTACGCCGACGCGATCGCGAGTGCGAGGCGCGCGTGCCGCACCTCGTCGAGCGCCGCGCGGTGCGCCGCTTCGAGCAGCTGGGGAGGGGCGCCCTGCGCCATCAGCGCGAGCGCGAAGCGGCCGAAGGAGGCGACCGAGGCGTGCTCGTTCTGACCGCGCTCGGCCCAGCGCCGGGCGAGCTCGCGGCGCTCCGCGGGCGCGAGCTCGCTCAGGTCGGTGTCGGCGAGCGCGCGCTCGAAGCGCCGCACGTCGGTCTGCGACCACGCGCTCGGGGCGTGCGCGAGCGGCGCGACGCGGGGCTCGCCGCGGACCAGGAGAGGGCGCCCTTCACACGAGATGGAACCGACGAGGTAGCAGCAGCTCGCCGGATCCGACGCGGTTCGGTTCGCGTAGGGGCCCTGGATCCACCCGGCCGCGCCCTCTCCCTCGGCGCTGCACGTGCACGTCCCCGAGCCGGGCGGCAGGTCGTCGAGGTGCGGCGCAGCCTCGGTCGCCGCAGGGCAGGCGCCGCCGACCGGCGCCGTGCAGTGCACCTCGTAACAGCACTGGCCGTAATAGCCACCATCGTGAAACGGCCCAACGCAGGTCGGATCCGGATAAGGATCGAGCGGCGCCGAGGCGTCGGGAGGATCGACTTCGCCACCTCCGCCGGCCCCCGATGTCACGCCTCCCGTCGAGCTCGAGCTGGAGCTCACCCCCGATGCCGCGCCTCCCGTCGAGCTCGAGCTGGAGCTCACCCCCGACGCCGCGCCTTCAGGCGCGCTGGAGCTGGAGCCGGACTCGACATGCGTGCCGCAGCCCGACACCAGCGCGAGGCTCGCGCCCCACTGGGACGCGACCAGGATTCGAAGCAGGAGGTTTCGCATGGACGGCGACAAGCAAGGCATGTACCGGGCGAACACACGTGGTTTCGGCCGCCGAGCGAGCCCGCCGTGCCAGCGTGTGCCATCGCCCCGCCGTCAGGCATGCGGCCTCGGCCCTCGCCGCCGGTCGACTTTCCATCTGGCCGTGGTCCTGGATACCGGGTCTCGATGTCACCAAACCACCCGGCCCGCCGGGCAGATCTGGAGCGGTGCGAGGGCACGTCCCTACCGATGAGGCCTCATGCGGATCGTTCTCGATAGCTCCGTCGCCATCGCCTCGATGAAGCCCGCAGAGCCCGGGCACGCGGACGCGCTCGCCTTTCTCGAGCGCGCCCGCGCCGCCGTGGCCGCGGACACGGCGCGCGTGCTCGCGCCGCCCGAGCTATGGCTCGAGGTGTACGTCGCCGAGCAACGGCTCGCGGTGTCGCGGCGGGCCGCGCCCGCGGCCGCGAGCCCGCTGGGAGGCCTCGCGATCGAGCTTGTCGCGCCCGAGGACGCGGGCGCCATCACGGAGTTCCTCGCCCAGCTGACGAGGCGCATGCGCGGCCGCAGGCCCTTCGCCAACGCGACCGACCTCGTGTATCTGTGGGCCGCCCGCCGCGCGGATGCGACCGTGGTGACGCTCGACGAAGGGCTCCTCAAGTACCACGGTGTTGTCTGCGATGTGACAAGGCCGCAGCACGTTCGGTTCGAATTCGGATAACGCGTTGCAGCGAGCGGCAATGCGCTTCACGATACCTGCCGTCCCAGAAACGTCGAAAAACAGCATCTCTGGATGGCCACGGCGCAAGTTTACACTCCGTGCATATGCACTTGTCGCACCCGGCGAGGGCAGCTATCCCTGAGCGTCGCAGCGGAGCGCGCGGAGCTCGCGGGCCTGAGCTGCGCGGCGAGGCGCATGCGAAGTACATCGCTTATTTCACCGGTCCTCTCGGTGAGCTTGGCCCTTTTGACCACGCTGGCTGCGTCGCAGGCCCACGCCCGCCGCTCCGGGATGGCGGTGGAGGGGTGCAACGGCTGCCACACCGGCGGCGCGGTGCCGGACATCACCATCGACTATAGCCCCAAGAACCCGGCGGCCGGCGAGGCGGTGACTCTGCAGGTGCAGATCCGGTCTGCCAACATCAACGCCGGGGGCGTCTATCTCCTCACCGAAACAGGCCGGCTCTCCCCCATCAACGGTCAAGGCACCAAGCTCATCGACGAGCACCAGCTCGTCCACGACGCGCCGAAGCGAGCGAGCGGCGGGGTCGTCCGCTTCGACGCGCAGTGGATCGCGCCGGGCGCGCCGGGCGGGGTCGTCGTCAAGGTGTGGGCCCTCGCTGCCAACGGCGACAACAGCCCGCGCGGAGACGGCGCTTCGTCCGCCGACACAGCGTTTGCCTACGGATGCACCGGGACGACGTATTACCTCGATCGCGACGCCGACGGATACGGCGACTCCAGCGCGCCCAGGGTCGATTGCACCCGGCCGGCCGATCACGCCGACCGCGGCGGCGATTGCGACGACTACAGCGTCAACATCCATCCCGGTCAGGAAGAGGCGTGCAACGAGATCGACGACGACTGCGACGGTGAGATCGACGAGGAGCTCGCGGTCACGACGCAGTATGAAGACGCCGACGGCGACGGCTACGGCTCGTTCTTCGGCGCGACCGTCACGGCGAAGTGCCCCCCCGAGGGGTACGCGCCGAGCTCCAACGACTGCAACGACAGATCCCCCGACGTCCACCCGGACGCGCCCGAGATATGCAATCTCGCCGACGACGACTGCGATGGCCGGATCGACGAGGGCGTGCGCGAGGTGTGCGGCGTCGGGATGTGCGCGCGGGAAGCGAGCGCGTGCACCCCTGGGTCGTGCACGCCCGGCGAACCGACCGCCGAGGTGTGCAACGCGCTCGACGACGACTGCGACGGCGAGGTCGACGAGGACCCAGGCCTCTGCGCGCCCGGCGAGGGCTGCCCGAGCGGCACGTGCAGCAGCGGGACCGGCGGCGGTACGGCCGGGAGCGGCGGCAGCACCGGCAGCGCGGGAGGCGCCGGCAGCGCCGTTGCCTCCACGGGCTCCGCGGGCGGCGGCGCGCCGGACGAGGGAGGAGCGGAGAGCGGCGGTTGCGCCGTCGACGCCGGCGCCCCCGGCGGCGGGTCTCCGTGGCGGCTGCTCACGCTCGCCTCGCCGTTCGCCCTCCTCGCGTTGCGGCGCCTGCGGAAGAGTGGCACCCTACGGTAAGCCTTCCTTCCGAGCCTGAGGTCGACACGCATGCTCTACCGCCGCTTCGGTCGCACCGAGATCAAGATGCCTGTCCTCTCGTGCGGAGGGATGCGGTACCAGCAATCCTGGAACGACAAGGACCCCATCTCGCCCGCGAGCCAGCGCAACATCGAGGCGTGCATCGAGCGGGCGATCGAGCTTGGAATCAATCATATCGAGACCGCGCGAGGGTACGGCACGAGCGAGGAGCAGCTCGGGAAGATCCTGCCGACGCTGCCGCGCGAGCGGATCATCGTCCAGACGAAGGTCAGCCCCGAGGCGGATCCAGCGAAGTTCCTTGCGACGTTCGAGCGGTCGATGAAGCTCCTCCGGCTCGATCACGTCGACCTGTTCGCGCTCCACGGCGTGAACGACGAGACGCGCCTCTCGTGGTCGCTGCGCAAAGGCGGCTGCCTGGACGCTGCGCTCGAGCTGAAGCGGCAAGGCCGCGTGCGCGCGGTGGGGTTCTCGACGCACGCGGCGCCGCGCGTGATCACCGCCATGGTGCAGGACGGCCGATGCGATTACGTCAACCTGCACTGGTACTACGTGAATCAGCTCGCCTGGCCGGCCATCCAGGCTGCGGCCGAGCAGGACATGGGGGTCTTCATCATCAGCCCCACCGACAAGGGAGGCAGGCTGTACGAGCCGAGCGACAAGCTCGTGCGGCTCTGCGCCCCGCTCTCGCCGATCGTGTTCAATGACCTCTTCTGCCTCGCTCGTCCCGAGGTCCACACGATCAGCGTCGGGGCGGCGCGCCCGTCCGACTTCGACGAGCACATGAAGGCCTTGCCGCTGCTCGACGGCGAGGGCGCCGCGCAGGCCGCGCTGGCGCCGATCCTGCGCCGGATCGACGAAGAGCTGGAGCGGGTGCTCGGCCGGGCGTGGCTCGAGACATGGCACGTCGGCCTCCCCGACTGGGAAGCCGTCCCCGGGCACGTCAACATCCGCGAGATCCTGCGGCTGTACAACTTCGCCCGCGCGCTCGACATGACGGCCTACGGCAAGATGCGGTACAACCTCCTCGGCGGCGGCGGCCACTGGTTCCCGGGGAACCGCGCCGATCGCGTGCGGGAGCTCGACCTCGCGCAGGCCCTCGCGGGCGCGCCGCAGCGGCACCGCATCCCCGAGGTCCTGGCGGAGGCGCACGCGCTGCTCGCAGGGCAAGAGGTGAGGCGCCTCGGCAAACACTGAGTCTGAGCTTCGCGCGAGCGCGGCGAGCGGCTCCGCGGCGGGTGAGCCCGGCGCGCGCCTCCGTCGGCCACGGAGGCGAGCCCCCGCGTTGCAAAAGCGGGAACGGCCGACAGCGCACGGTTCTTGCCGCGTCCTGCCCTTGTTCGACATCCTCCCCTGGTGGGTCGGGGACAGTCGTTCCAAGGAGGTCTCTCATGCGCATTCACGGTACGGGGACGATGGCGCTCCTCTGCGCGCTCGCGTTCGCGGCAGGGGCGGGCTGCAATTCCGGCGGAGGGGACAGCGGAAGCGGCGGAGCGAGCGCAGGCACCGGCGGTGCGGGCGCCGGCACCGGCGGCGCGAGCGCCGGCACCGGCGGCGCGGGTGCTGGCAGCGGCGGCGCGGACGCCGGCAGCGGCGGCGCGGGTGGTGGCACGGGCGGCGCAGGAGCTGGCACCGGCGGCGGGGCGGAGGAGCTGAGGTGGTATCTCACATGCGGCGATCCGGTATGCAGCGGGCACCGGCCTCGCGACGGGGTGAAGCCGTGCACCGACGAGAAGGAGGGGGCCCCGTGCGCCGAGCCGGACGCGACATGCGATCCCGCGAACGACTGCAACGCGCAGCTGCTCTGCACCGGCGACGATCCTACGCAGCGTCCTGGGGGTTGCCCCAGATCCCGCGCCCGGTACAAGCACGATATCCGGTATCTGCCGGAGACCGAGCTCGCGCGCGTGCGTGACGAGCTCGTCGCGACGCCGCTCGCGACCTGGCGTTACAACCACGAGGGCGGGCACGGCCGGGAGCATCTCGGGTTCATCATCGACGACAATCCGGCGAGCCCGGCGGTCGCGAGCGACGGCGACCACGTCGACCTGTACGGATACACGAGCATGGCCGTGGCAGCGATCCAGATGCAGCAGAAGCAGATCGCCGCCCTCGAGCGCGAGCTCGCGGCGCTCCGCAAGGAGCTCGACTCGACGCGGCAGGCGGCACGCCCGCCGGCGTCCAAGGCGGCCGGCCGGGCCCCACGATAGAACAGCTGGAGGCGCCGGGGTCAGTCGTCTTCGAACGCGTGCCGCCGGAGCTCCGCGTCGATCCGCACCACCGACCGGGCGTGCGCGCGGCGCGCGTCGGCGAACACGGCCGGGTGAGCGCAGGCCGCGAGGATCTCGAGCGACTCCACGATGCGGGGACCAGGGCGATTGAAGAAGGCGTTGCCGTCGGCGACGTACACGCGGCCTTGCGCCACGGCCCGATACGTCGCCCAGGGCAGCACGCGGGGGAGGAGGTCGAGCTCATCGAGCGTGCGCTCGAGGGTGAAGCCGCACGGCTTGATCATCACCACGTCGGGATCGAGCGCGGCGAGAGCGGCCGGCGAGAGCGTCGGCGCGTGCTCACCGGGTCGCGTCACGAGGGGTTCCGCGCCTGCAAGGGCGATGAGCTCCGGCATCCACGTGCCGCCGATCATGACAGGATCGATCCACTCGACCGCGAGCACGCGCGGCCTGCCCGGCGCCGCGGCCGCGCGCGCGGCGGTGGCGGCCACGCGCGCGCGCAGCCGGTCGACGAGCGCCTCGCCGCCTGCCGCGCGGCCGATCCCCTCGGCGACGCGGCGAATGTCGGCCCAGATGTCGTCGAGCCGCGTCGGGTGCAGGTTGATGATGCGCACGTCCTGCCGCGCAAGGCGCGCGACGGCCGCGCGGACGTCGTCGAACGAGACCGCGCAGACGTCGCAGAGGTCCTGCGTCACGATCACGTCCGGCCGCGCCTCGCGGAGGGCGTCCAGATCGATGTCATAGACCGCGAGCGCGTCCCGGAGGACGTCGCGGACCGCGGCGTCGATCTCCCGGCTGGAGCGCGCCGGCCTGAGCCGCGGGCGCGTGAGCACCGGGAGGCCGGTCAGCCCCTCGGGGAAGTCGCACTCGTGAGAGACACCGACGAGCTCGCTCTGCGCGCCCAGCGCGCAGACGATCTCGGTCGCGGACGGCAGCAGGGAGGCGATGCGCATGCGCGGTATTCTATCTCCTGGCGATCCCCGCGGGGCGCGGCGGGCACAATGCTCGTGAAGACAGGAGGTCCCCATGAGACTGCAAGGCAAGATCGCGCTGGTCACAGGGAGCAGCCGGGGCATTGGCCGCAGCATCGCTGTCCGGTTCGCCCGGGAAGGCGCCGACGTGGCGCTCACGTACCACAAGAGCAAGGAAGGCGCCGAGGAGGCCCTCGCCGAGGTCGAGGCCGCTGGGAGGCGAGGTCATCTGTTCGCCGTCGACGTCGCCTCCGTCCAGAGCGTGCAAGGGCTCATCCAGGAAGTCGTCGCGCGCTTCGGCCGGCTGGACGTGCTTGTCAACAATGCCGGGATGGAGAAGCGGGCGCCGTTCTGGGAGGTGACCGAGGAGGACTACGATGCGGTCATGAACACCAACCTCAAAGCGGTGTTCTTCGGGAGCCAGGCGATGGTCCGTCACCTGCGCGAGTCGGGGCGCCCCGGCAAGATCATCAACATCAGCTCGGTTCATGAGGATCTTCCATTTCCCCACTTCGCTTCGTACTGCGCCAGCAAGGGCGGCGTCCGCATGCTCACGCGCACGCTCGCCGTGGAGCTGCGCGGCACCGGGATCACCGTGAATGCCATCGCGCCGGGCGCGATCGAGACGGCGATCAACGCCGCTCTGCTCAAGGATCGCGACAAGCTGAGCGCGCTGCTCGCTCAGATCCCGCTGGGCCGCCTGGGAAAGCCAGAGGACGTGGCCGGGCTCGCCGTGTTCCTCGCCTCGGCGGACGCCGATTACGTGACCGGCTCGACGTACTTCGTCGATGGCGGGCTGACGTGGAACTACGAGGAGCAGTAGGCGGGGCACAGCCCCTCGCCGAGGAGCGGCGCCGTTAGACCGCCTGAGTCGAGAAAAGTTTCCGACAGGATGCAATGCAGCGCGGCCGAGGCCGAGGCCGGCGCCGGCGCATGCCGCTGCGATGCCTCGGTGCGGAACGTCTTTTGCCCAGGTGTAGAGGTGTAGCCCGCCACGACACATCGCATTTTTGCGTCACGCGGCCAGCTCCTTGTGGCACCATGCGCGCATGATGGAGATCAAGACCTATACAGGTGGCTGTCACTGCGGGAAGGTTCGCTATGAGGTCAAGGTGGACCTGAGCAATCCCGTGGTCATGTGCAACTGCTCGCGCTGTTCGAAGCTGGGCGCGATGCTGGCCTTTGCGCCGGTGGACCAGCTCACGCTCAAGGAGGGTGGCGACGTCCTCACCGACTACCAGTTCAACAAGAAGGTCATTCACCATGTGTTCTGCTCGGTCTGCGGCGTCGAGTCGTTCGCGCGGGGAGTCGGTCCCAACGGACAGGAGATGTGCGCCATCAACGTCCGCTGCCTGGACGACGTCGATATCGACACGCTCAAGACGATGAAATTCGACGGGAAGAGCCTGTAGTCGCGCCCCTGTTCCGCCCGAATTCATCCCCGGTTCGTGGAATGACCCGGCCGGTGGCTGAGCCGGAGAAGGTTACTCGGCCGGCTCCTCATCCCCCAGACGGTCGAGCTCGCCCCAGAGCTCGTCCAGGTCGACCACCAGCCCGTCGCACCCCGGCACCGCGTCGACGCGTCCGCCCGCGGCTGCCTGCGCCCACACGTAGCGCCCGTCCGGCCCGAGCTCATAGATCTCCAGCATCCTCGTCGCCGGATCGAGCAGCCAGTACCAGCGCACGCCGAACGCCGCATACTCGCGCAGCTTCTCGATGCGATCGAGGTGGACATCGCGCGGCCGCGGCGAGACCACCTCGATCATCACGTCCGGCGGGCGCCGCATGGGCCCGCGCCGCGGCGGGGGCCTCTGCCCGGGCAGCACCATGGAGACGTCCGGCTTGCGCCCGCTGCCCTTGCGGAGGAGGTACTTGAGCTCCGAGCCGGCCACGAAGCCCCCCGCGGGCCGCAGCCCACGCGCCGAGCACCCGGATGAGCCACATGACGGCGGTCTCGTGGATCCAGTCCGGCACCTCTTCCTCCACGAGCACGCCATCGACGAGCTCGCCCGGCTCGTCCTCGGCGAGCTCCAGCCACGCCTCATCGCTGAGGCTGTCCGAGCTGTCCCGAGCAACGGCGGCGCCAGCCATCACGGCTCATGAGGATAGCACGCTTGCGCCCGCCGACGGCAGCAGCGCTCCCCTCCCCGGCTGCCCGCTTCCACCCCGTCACCCCGGCTCCGCCGCCGCCCCCGGCGGCGCGGTCGGCTCGGCCTTCTTCGGCTGCTTCTTCCGGCGGCTCTCCAGCCACGCCCTGCGCTTCTCGACCCACTTGGCGAGATCCTTCGCCAGCCAGCCGCCCTTCTGCCGCCCCACGATCTCCCGCAGCAGCAGCGCGGCCTGGCCGTGGCCGATGCGCATCGCGAACAGATCGTCCATCACGATCTTCGCCCACCGCGTCCGGCGCACCGAGTCCATGTGATCGACGAACTGCTCTATCCGGAGCAGCACCTTCGTCCCGACCCCCGTCTTGCCCGTCACCACGAGCGCCGCCGTCTTCTCCTTGTCGAGCGCCTCGAGCCTGCGGATCGCCCCGTCGATCAGGTTCGCGTGCTCCGCCCACCCGGCGCCGCCCTGCTCCTTCGCCGCGCGCGTCGCGGCGAGCGCCTCGCGCAGATCGATCAGGCCGAAGTCCGAGTACGAAAGGAAGAACGTCAGCACCTCGCGCCGCGCCGACGCGTTGCTCTGCATCCGCTCGATCGCGGTCCTCACGCGATCCATCGAGAGCCACCGGTAGACGAAGTCGAGCCCGGTCCCCTTGATGTTCTGCGACCCCATCAGCCGCGCGTCGAACCCCGGCGGGATCTCGCGCGTGATGAAGTCGATCACCTTGTCCCCCTTCGCGTCGGCGTTCCACAGGACCGCGATGCGCTCGAGGCACAGCTCGCGGAACGCCACCCGGAACGCCTGGTTGGCCTCGGCGTCCGCGCCCCGCGAAAGCGCCGCCTCCACCTCCGCGCGCGCCTTGTCGCGGCGGGCGAGCCGCCGCGACAGCCGCGCCGCGTGGTGGATGATGTCCGGGCGGATGTCGTCCTCCCCCGCCGGCGGCGCGTGCGCCTCCAGGGCCTGCTTCACCGCCGCCTCGATCGCCTCGGGCTCCCCCTTCTTCCCGGCCACCCCGGGGCCGCCCACGATCGCCGCCGCCGCCGCCTCGTCGATCGCCGGCAGCGCGCGCAGCATCCGGGTGAGATCCTCCTCGAAGGCGCCCGCCCGCGCCGGGATGCCGACCTTCTTCATCTGCTCGTCGAAGCGCTCGAGCGCGCGCTCCTTGCCCCCGTCGCCCGTGATCACCATGTCCCGGAGCCGCGCGTCGAGCCCCTCGGTGATGAACTGCATCATCCCGCCGAGGTTCGAGTTGATCAGCACCACGTGATCGACCCCGATGTCCTCCACGATGATCTGCGCGAACACGCGCGACCGCGCGACCCGGTCCGCGCGGTTGTTCACCACCATCACCGTCGCCTTGCCGGGCGTCGTGTCCATGTCGTGCTTGTCGAACGCGAGCCGCGTCCAGTTCGACATGAACCCGGCGCGCTCGTTCGCGCTCATCCCGTTCGAGAACGTGAGCTTCCGGCCCCGGTACTGCACCGTCGGGTACGTCTTCAGGACGCCGAGATCGAGGATCACGTGATCCGCGATCTCGACGAGCGCGAACTCGCGATCGACGCCGAAATGGTCCGCGAGCGCCAGCACCAGCGCCACGTTGCGCGGGTGCTCCTGGTACGGGAGCCGATCCAGGAGGTCGACCGGAAGGAGGTCCGCGTCGATCGGCGGGATCGCGACGAGGTTCGTCCCCTTCCGCTGCGCCTGGTCCTTGAGCAGCGGGAGCATCTGCTCCTCCGTCGTGAACGACAGCCCGTCCGTGGGCATGAAGCGCGCGATCACCCGGGCGACGTCCTCGCCCCCGGGGCCCTGGATGTCCTCGTGATCCGGGTAGGCGTTCGTGAGCGTCGTGATCTCGTCGCGCATCCACTCGGAGCAGAGCGTGTCCACGAAGAGCGGCTGGAGCGCCATGCACTCCCACAGGAACACCTGGGCGCGGAGGTTCCGCCCGGCCGTGAGGATGTTCCGCTGCTCCCAGATCGTCGCCTTGTCGTACGGGCGGTAGATGAAGATCTCCTGCGCCGGCAGGTCGCGCATGGCGTGGATGAACATCGCCTCGCAGCCGGTCGTCTTCACGACGACGTCGTAGCGGAGCGCGTGGAACAGCGCTGCCTTGAGCCGCTCCGAGCCGCTCTTGCCGCGCGTCCCCCAGCCGCCGATCGTGAGCGGGATGCCCCGGCGGGCGCGCTCGATCTGCGCGGCGATCCACGCGGCCCGCAGCACCATGTACGCGAGGACGAGGAACACGATCCACGCGAGCTGCGTCGGGACGTTGCCCGCCGGCGAGACGAGGTACGAGAAGAAGCCGTCGATCCAGACGGGCACCGACGGGCCGGCGAGCCAGTCGCGGCCGCTCTGGAGCGCTGACGGCAGCGCGACCGCGAGGTACTTGACCGGCAGGTGCGGCTCGATCGCGTAGGGGCGCCCCTCGACCTCGCCCCCGGTGTCGCCGAGCGCGACCGTGAAGCCGAGCTCGCCCGTCATCAGCGTGAACTTCTTCTGCTCGGCCGGCTCCTGCGCCACGAGCGCGCGCATGCGGGCCTGGGCGTAGCGGTCGTAGCGCAGCGTGAGCAGGGCGCGGGCGCGCAGCCGGTGCGCGAGCTTGGCCGGGCCGCGCACCGTGACCGTGCCGCGCGCCGTGATGAGGCGGATCTCGCGCTGGGTCAGGCTGGCGGCGGAGAGCAGATCGTCGATGCGCGGGACGAACGGCCCCCAGCCGCCGACGGGCGGGTACACGTGGCGCTCGCCCGGCACGCGCGTCGGCGTGACCTCCGCCATGCCGACCGGCGGCGCGACGAGCTCGCCCGCGAACAGGCGGCCGCTCGTGTGGATCCACCCCTTGCGCTTGTCCGGCATCGGCGTGCGCATCTCGTGGACGAGCCGCCAGAGGCGGAAGCCGCGCGGCTCGCCGCGCGTGAGCAGGTACCGTCCCCGGCCGCGGCGCCGCAGCGTGTACGTCATGTCGCCGCGCGACGCGACCGCGAGCGCGCGCTCGACGTCCCTGGGCTCGGCGTCGGCCGGGAGCTCGACCGGCGCGCTCTCGCCCTCCAGGAGCTCCGACGCCGCGGCGAGGAGCGTCTGGCGGATGTGCTCGGCGACCGGGCGGCTCTCGACCTCGAGCAGCCGCAGCGCGGCGGCGGCCTCGTCCGACAGGTCCGGCGAGATCGCCGGGCGGCTCGCGAACTCGGCGAGCAGCTCGACGAACGTCCCCGGAGGCAGCGGGGCATAGGGCCCGGCGCAGAGCGTGCGCACCGCCTCGAGGGCCGCGCGGGACGCGAGCGGCGGGCCCGGCTTCGCGAGGGCGAACCGGACGGCGCGCTCGGCGAACGGGGCGGCGTCCGCGTGGTCGGTCGCGTGCCGCGAGAGCTCCCGCAGCGCGTACCCGCGGACGCGAGGCGATCCGTCGCCCTCGGCGAGCTCGACGAGCGCCGTGAGGGCCTCCGCGCCGCCGAGCTCGACGAGCTGGCGCACGAGCTCCTGGCGGACGTGCTCGCTCGGGTCGTCGCGGGCGAGCAGCGCGATGGCGAGCGGGTCCACGCTCGCGGGCGCCACGCGGGCAGGCGGCGCGCCGGCGGCGGGATCGGCGCTGAGCCGGGGCGCCGAGTCGGGCGCCGGCGCGTCGGACGGCTCGGCGCCCTCGCGGGCGCCTCCGGAGGCGGCGGCGGTCTCCGGCGCGATGCTCGACCTGCTGGCGCGGCTGGCCTGCGCGCCGCTCCAGCGGCGCGGGTCCCGCGCGGCGCCGGCGAGGCGCCCCGCGCGGTCGAGCGGGATCACCGGGGCGGACGGGCGCGCCGCCGCGCCGAGCAGGCGCAGGGCGTTGCGGCGGAGGATGGGACCGTCCTTGTCGGCGGCGTCCCGCGCGCGCAGACGCTCGGCGAGCAGCGAGAACGCCTCGTCGGGGAACAGGAGGACGCCGATCTCGAGGGCGGCGATCTGCACCCAGCGGGAAGCGTTGACCCCGCGCGACCACGCGAGCACGGAGCGGGCCGCGTCGAGCCCGAGGTGGCCGAGCCGCTCGCGCGCCGGGAGGCGGTGCAGGAGGGCGACGGCGGCGAGCAGCGCGGCCCGGCGGACGGGCGCGGGGCGGCTCGGCTCGGCGTGCGCCATGGCGAGCCGGAGGACGCCGCCGTCGCGGGCCACGTGCAGCGCGTCGGACGGGTCGTCGAGGTGCTGCGCGAGGTGGGTGAGGGCGTGGTAGGCGACCTCGATCTCGTCGAGCCGGTCGGCGATGGCGGTGGCGAAGCGCTCCTGGGCCGCCTCGAGGTCGAGGTTGCGGCCGAGCGCCGAGAGATCGCCGGCCTGCTCGACGCGCGCCACGGCCCAGCCGAGCAGCGAGGACGCGCCGCTCCTCTCGCTCTGCTTGCGCTCTCGCGCCCAGACGCGGAGCTGCCGGGCGAGGAGTTCGCGCCGCTCGGCGGGGGTGGCGGCCGACTGGTAGGCGAGCACGAGCGCGGACTCGGCGCTGCGCAGCCGATCGACCTCGGCGGCCGCGCCGTCCGCGCACCGGGCGAGCGCTGCGAGCAGCGCGGGCCTCGGGTACTCCTCGTCGCCCAGGTCGGCCGTGACGCGTGCGACGACCGCGGCGATGGCGCGCGGGCGCAGGCGCACCTCGATCTGAGGGAGGCTGTCCTCGATGACCTCCAGGATCGAGCGCGGCGCGGAGGTCCAGGAGTCAGGCGCCTCGCGCGAGCTCACGGCGCCTCCGCGAGCGCACGAAGGTGAAGGGGACGCGCACGAGGGCGAATGCGACCTTGCGACGTGGAGCGAGGGGCACCGTGCGGCGAGACCATCGGCGGGCGAGCAGCGTACACCGCCGCCTGTTCAGGGCGTGCCCTCCGCGAACGTGTCGCAGTCCTCGACGCGGCCGCCCTGCATGCCGCGCTTGAACCAGGTGACCCGCTGCGCCGACGAGCCGTGCGTCCACGTCTCCGGGTTGACCCTGCCGGTCGCGGCCTTCTGCAGCCGGTCGTCGCCGATCGCGGACGCGGCCCGGAGGGCCTCCTCGACGTCGCCCGCCTCGAGCAGGTCGCGCTTCGCCGTGGAGTGGGCCCACACGCCGGCGAAGCAGTCCGCCTGTAGCTCCATCTTCACGGAGAGCGCGTTCTTCTCGCCCGGGCGCGCGGCCTGCAGCTGGCGCAGGCGGCGCTCGGTCCCGAGCACGTTCTGCACGTGGTGGCCGATCTCGTGGGCGAGCACGTAGGCCTGGGCGAAGTCGCCTGGCGCGCCGAACCGCGCCTTGAGCTCGCGGTAGAAGCCGAGGTCGATGTACGCCGTCCGATCCGCCGGGCAGTAGAACGGGCCCATCGCCGCCTCGCCGATACCGCAGCCCGACCTCACGGAGTCGGTGAACACCGTCAGCTGGGGCGCCGGATAGCGCTGCCCCATCTGGCTGAACACCTGCGTCCACACGGCCTCGGTGTCATCGAGGACGAAGGAGACGAAGTCGACGAGCCGCTCCTCCTCGGGCGAGCTGGCGCGCCCGCTCTGCGCGCCGGGGGTCGCGGCCCCCTGACCGAGCCCCGACAGGAGATCCTTGCCGAAGACCAGCGAGAGCACGAGCAGGATCACCGTCCCGCCGACACCGAGCTTCGCTCCGCCGGATGCGCCGCGGAGGTCTCGGAGGTTCGCACTGCGTTTCCCAGGTGTCCAGCGCATGGCCAGCGCATGTATAGCGTGGACTGCGCATCGGGTGGTACCTTAGCTTTCGGTCAGGACGTGAGGGTATTGCTCGCCTGGCGGTGCCGGCCTGGTCTCGCGGCGCGCGAGCGAGCGAATCGCCCCCTGCGCCTTGCCACGAAGAACACGAGGCCTCTCTCGGCGTCTCCCGAGAAGACACCTCTCTGCGCCTTCAGGCGTCCTGGCGGTATCTCTCCTCGACTCGCCCGGTGCTCTGGGCAGCGCTCCGCTCCCAGAGCCCCAGCGCGCGCGCACACGGCAGCACCACCTGGGCGAGCGCGGCGCCCTGCAGCGCGCGCACGTCGGCCCCGCCGAGGTGGCCGTGCGCCGCGAGCGCCGCGGCGCGGCCGCCGCCCGGCTCGGCCCCCGGCGGAGGCGGACGCTGCAGCGACGCCGCGGCGGCCTCGAACACCTCGGCCACGCCGTGGCGGACCGGCTCGCCGCCGGCCCCGATCGCCCACGCCACCGTCAGCCAGGCGAGCTCGGCGTGCCGTGACTCGTCTTCCGCGATCACCTCGAGCGCCGCCCGCACCGCAGAATCGTCGGCGCGGGCGCGCTTCTCCGCCGCGATCACCGCGGCCACGGTCTCGCCAACGCAGCCCTCCTCCGCGGCGGCGCGCGCCAGCGCCACGAGATCCGCGGCGATCGGCACCGCCGGCGGCATGGGGAACGCCGAGGGTCCGACGGGGGCGCCCCGGTAGGCGGCCGCGAGCGAGAACCCGAGGCGGGCGTGGCCGACCTCGTCGAGCGCGGCGATGTGGGCGGCCTCTACGAGCGACGACGGCGCGCCATGCGTCATGAGATCCAGCGCGAAGCGCGCGAACGACGCCACCGACGCGTGCTCCTCGAGCGCGCTCCGGAGCCAGCCGCCGGCGAGCGTCTCCCGCTCCTCGTCCGTCAGCTCCGCCAGCGAAGGCTGCTGCCCCCCCGCGCCGCTCGCCGTCGCACGCCCGAGCCATCCGGCCTCCGCCTCCCGCGGCGCCGCGGTCACCCGGTGCCCCTCGAGCGTGAACGGCCGGCCCTCCGTGGGGCAGGTATCGCTCAGATCCTCGGCTTTCACCTCGTAGCAGCACGCGCCGTCGCGCAGCTCTCCGTCGCTCTCCACCGACACGACCCTGTCTTCGCAGTGCCAGTAGATGCTCTCGAACTCCTCCCACGCCTGCCGGCGGTCCAGGCACGCTCCGAGGTCCTCGGACCACTCGAAGCACCGGATGTCGGCGGGCTCGGCTTCGGGCTCCCCGCAGCCCGCAGCTGCGACGAAGAGGGCAGCGGCCGTCGAGGGGCCGGCGCACAGGAGGAGACGGGCGATGAGCGTTCGTCGAAAGGATCGGTCGAGCAGCATGGCGTGCACCTCCAGCCCATGCCTGCTGCCTCATGAGCGCTGCGAGGAGCCTGGAACAGGGCGGCTTGTGCGGGCCGCTTTCGCAAGCCATGTACCACCGCCGGTCGCAGCTCGATCGCGTGGGAACCAGCGGTCTCTGCGGGAAGCGCGGCACACCTCCCCTCGATCGTCGCGCCGCAGCGCTGACACACTCCGGCACTCCCCGGCCCGGGCGCGGGCGTGACCGCGCCCAGACCTGCACGACGGCGCCGCCTACTGGGGGCTCACGTTGGTCGTGAACGACGCGTTCCGCAGGAGGCGCCGCTGGCCGAGCGGCGTCGTGAAGCCGTTTTCCTTGTGGAAGGTCGAGCCGACCCCGCCGCAGCTCGGATCGTCCCCGGCCCACCGCTCCGGGCAATGCGCCATGATGTAGTCGCGATCCGGATTGCTGCCGCCGGGGCCGTTCCACCGGGTGTGCTTGACGCAGGCGGCGCCGTCCGCCGTCCACTCGGCCTCGAGGCTCATGCCAGAGCCCACCGTCTCGGTCTGGATGCCGAGCGCATCCCAGACGTCGATCGCCGTCCCGGTCTGCGTGTGCGGCACGCCGTCGCCGCAGTAGTCCGCGCGCACCATGCGGATGCACGCTTGATGGAAGTACGAGAGATCCCTGTCCTCGCAGCCGCTCGCATTGCACTCCGCCTCGGCCACCCATTCCCTGTAGCCCCACTCGGCGCACTTCCCGATCGCGGCGCCCTGACAGGCGAACGTGAACATGCCCACGTCGTCCGAGTGAGCCCCCGTCACCGCGTCCCACGTCCCCTTCACCGGGATCGCGTCGAGGCCCTCGCCGCAGATGTTCACCAAGACCCCGGAGCCGGCGTTGTACTTCACCGTGTAGTAGAGGAGCCCGTCGCGCTCGACGACGTTCGTGATGCGGACGGCGACCGACGACCCATCGTCCAGGACCGCCTCGATGTCCGCGCCGATGAAGTCGGCCCCGGCGACCGGCGCGCCGTCGCCATCGCGCGTCCCGACCAGCGTCGTCGCGTCCAGCGAGACCCCGTTGAAGCGGACCCCGTTGAAGCGGACCCCGTTGAAGCGAACCCCGTTGAAGCGGACCCCGTTGAGGTTCATGCCGTTGAGCCTGCTCATCGCGAACGAGCTCTCCGCCAACATTTCCTCGTCCTCGCCGCCGTCGATCTCCGCGACGCAGCCGGCGCCGACCGACAGGAGCAAGACCATCGACCCTGCCAGGAACCCTCGCTTCAACATGATCGCCTCCGAGCGCTGCCGCTAAAGCCGTGACGCCTTGCGCATCGACGGTCTTCCCTCCGGCGGTCGAGCCCCGATCGCGCGAGCGATGAACCCCGCGGCGGTCCGAGCGCCGCGGGCCTCGTCGCCTTCACGGTGGTGGAGGGAACGAGGCACAGATGCGGAGCCCGATCACCGGGTCGAGGAAGGTGCCATCAACGACGGTCCGGTTGTCACTTCGGACCGAGGTTTGATCATAGATATAAGCACCACCTCGCAACAGCACTTTGTCGGTCTCGATCGAAGAGATGGCCCACTCCAGCACGTTTCCCGCCATATCATCGACCCCGAACGGACTACGTGAGGCAGGGTGCGAGCCCACCTCATCCGGCCCCATCGTGGAGCTCTCCTTGCCGTAGGTCTCATCGAAGTTGGCGTCGCCGGGAGACAGCCTGTCCCCGTGCGGGAAGATGCGGCTGTCGGCGCCCCGCGCCGCGCGCTCCCACTCGTAGTCGGTGCAGAGGCGGGCTCCGCGGACGCGGCCTGTCCTGTGGAGCCACGCGGCATACTCGGTGGCCTGAGCGAAGGAGATGCCCGTGACGGGGAAACGAAGCCAGTCCTGCTGCGCGCGGACCGCCCGCGATGGATACACGAGCGGCTCTCCTGCCCGCGCGGTATACGCCTGCACCGTGGGCTGGATCGTTAGCTGCCACACACCATTTGGCAGGCGGCGCAGCCCCAGGGCGCCAGTCATGGCGCCATTGCCCGCCTGGATGGACGAGCTGCCGCGGGACTCCTTCGGGAGCGCCTGGATGTAGTCGAGCCACTCCTGGAACGTCGTCTCGTGACGCGCGATGAGGTACGCGCCTGTGCGGATCTCGTGGAGAGGAACGGTGGAGAGGAACGCCCACCGGTACATGTCGTCGAGGGCGGCGCCGAAGAGGAACCGCCCCGGCGGGATGTAGATGTACCCGGGAGGAACGTCCCCGGCGTGCGGCAGCGGGATGGAGAGCTTCAATGACTCTCCGCGTTGGACCAGGAACGGATAACGCACGATGGTGCGATTCCGCGCCTCGCAGGTGAGCAGGTAGGAGCCCTGCGCGAGCGCGATGCTCGCGAAGGGCGTCGTCCCGAGGAGGCGCTGTCCGACCAGCTGCCGGCGCCCCTCCGCGTCGCTCTCGTACCGCTCCAGCGTGATGTCCGCGCCCGTGGGATCGGTCTCGATGGCGACCTCCGCGGGCGCGTTCCATCGCTGCCGGCGCTCGCCGTCGGGATCGTACGTCGTCATGCGCTGGAGCAGCTCGTCGCGCAGCGAGGCGTGGCCGCGCGCGTCCGCGGCGAGCGCGCGCTCGTAGAGCACGTCGCCGAGCCGCGCGCGCGCGTCGTTGCGGGCGCCGTCGAGCGTGAGCGCCGCCTCCAGCTTCTGGCTCACCTGCAGCTGCAGCCGCTCGGCCTCGGCGGCGCGCCGCTGCGCGCGCTCCCAGAGCGCCTCCCCCTCGTCACGGAGCCGGCGATCGAACGCGGAGAGCGCCTCCGTGCGGAGCGCATCGGCCTCGGCGCGCTCGATCGCCGCGGCGGACGAGGTGAGCGCGGCCTCGTGGATCTTCCTGTCCGCCCGCGCGGCGAGCTGGCGCGCCGCCCTGAGCTCCAGCGTGCCATAGAGCATCGCGGCGACGAGCGGGACGCCCACGACGAGGGCCCACCGGACCGCGCGCTGCGTCAGGACGGCGCGCCGCGACGCCCTCAGGAACGCCGCCTCGCGCGGCGGCAGGTCGGCCGGGTCGAGGCCCCTCGCCTCCTTGAGCTGGCGCGCGCTGAAGAGCGCGTCGCGGCGCCGGCCGAGCCGCTCCCACTCGGCGGCCGAGGCCTCGAGGCGCTGGCGCGTCGCGCGCTGCTCGCGCTGCTCCTCGAGCCAGTGGCGCAGCGTCCCCCAGCCGTGGATCAGGGCCTCGTGGGCGATCTCGTAGACCGTCCCCTGCTCGCCTTCGCGGGCGAACAGGAGGCGGCCCTGGACGAGCGCGTCGAGCGCCGCCCGCGCCGCCCCGTCGCCGCTCTTCTCCGCGAGCTCGCCCTCGGCGCGCCGCGCCCGCGTGCCCTGCGGGGTGATGAGCGCGCCGAGCAGCCGCCGCGCGGCCGCGTGGACCTCGGGCGGCATGCGGCCGAGCACGCGATCGGCGTGGCGGGCGAGCGCGCCCTCGACCCCGCCGATCTGCGCGAGATCGGCGCTGCTGAGCGGCGCGTCGGGCGCGGCGCGGGCGTCCCAGAGCTCGGCGAGCGCGAACTGGAGGAGCGGCAGCCCGCCCTCGGCGCGCGCGGTGGACTCGACGAGCGCGTCGACGACCGCGTCGGACTCGAACGCGACGCCCTTGGCCCGCGCCGGCCCGGTGATGGCCTCGCGGAGCTTGTCCGCCGACATCGGGCGGAGCAGGTAGAGCGCGCGCTCGATGTCGTCGCCCAGGCCGGAGATGCCGGCGACGCGCGCGAGGAAGTCGCCGCGCACCGTGGCGAGCAGGCGCAGGGAGGGCGAGCGCGCCGCGAAGGCGCTGAGCACCTCGCCGACGAGCGCCGCCTCTCCCGGGCTGCTCAGCGTCGCGAGCTCCTCCATCTGGTCGATGAACAGCACGAGCCCGCCGCGCTCCCCGAGCCGCGCGCGCAGGTCCCGGGCGAGGGAGCCCGGCGCGGCGCGCACGGCCTCGGCGATGCGCTCGGCGGGGGCGCCGAGGACCGGCTCGAGCGCGGCGGCCAGCGCGGCGAGCGGGTGCCGGCCCGGCACCATCATGGCCGTCTGGAAGGCGCGCCCGCCGCCGAGGGCGCCCTCGAGCACGAGCGAGAGCACGCCGGCCCGGCAGAGCGAGGACTTGCCCGAGCCCGAGTCGCCGGCCACGACGATCATCGGCTCGGAGCGGAGCCGGTCGAGGATCGTCCCCGTCTCGGAGCTGCGCCCGTAGAACACGGCGCGGTGCTCGAGATCGAAGACGAGGAGCCCGCGGTAGGGGTTGCCCTCCGGGGCGACGGAGGCGTGGCGGCTCCTGGCGAGCAGCTGTTCGAGCGCGTCGCGCAGCTCGTCGCCCGAGGCGAAGCGGTCGGCCGGGTCGATCTCGAGGCACCGCTCGATGACGGCCGCGAGCCGCGGGTCGACGCCCGGCGCGAGGGCGGCGAGGGGCCGGGGCGCCTCGCTCTGGACGACGAGCGGGAGCTCGCCCATCGGCACGTCGTGGTGCGGCGGGACGCCGGCGCAAAGCTCGAAGAGCAGCGCGCCGAGCGAGTACACGTCGGAGCGGCGCGTCGCGAGCTCGTCGCGCCACAGCTCGGGCGGCAGGTAGTGGGGCGTGCCGCCGCCGACGCTCGTCGTCGCGTCGAGCAGCCGCGCCGCCATCTCGGCCGCCTCGCGGAACTCGCCCTCGAGCGGCTCGTCGCCGGGCGCGATCGCCGCGTCCGTATCGCCCTGCGCCCCTCGCAGGGCCTCGCCGCCAGAGAGCGCATCCGCGCCGAGCGAGTCGGATCGCCCTCCGGGGCTATCGGATCGGGCCCCGGGCATGTCCGATCGCCCCCCGGGACTGTCGGATCGGGCCCCGGGCATGTCCGATCGCCCCCCGGGACTGTCGGATCGGGCCTCGGGCATGTCCGATCGCCCTCCGGGCATGTCCGATCGCCCTCCAGGGACGTCAAATCGCGCTCCAGGGATGTCGGATCGCCCTCCAGGGATGTCGGATCGCCCTCCAGGGATGTCGGATCGCGCCCCGCGCGTGTCGGGCCGCGCGGCCGGCTCGAGGAGCTTGGCGAGGCCGAAGTCGAGGAGCTTCGCCTCGCCCTCCGCGGTGAGCACCGCGTTGGCCGGCTTGATGTCGAGGTGCAGCACGCCCCGGCGGTGGGCGGCAGCGAGGCCCCGCGCAAGGCCCGCCCCGAGATCGAGCACGCGGCGCGAGGGCATCGGCACGTCGACGCGGTCGAGGCTCTGGCCGCGGACGAACTCCGAGACGACGAACAGCCGCCCCCGGAGCTCGCCCACGCGGAAGACGGCGACGACGTTCGGGTGGTGGATGCGGGCGGCCGCGCGCGCCTCGGCGAGCAGCCGCGCGCGCACCTCGGCGTCCGCGGTCGCCGCGCGGATGAACTTCACCGCGACCATGCGGTCGAGCAGCGTGTCGTGCGCGAGGTAGACATCGCCCATGCCGCCGCTGCCGAGCTTCTGGAGGAGCCGGTACTCCTCGAACCGGCTCGGCGGGTGGAAGCTCGACGGGCCGGGGCTCTCCGGGCCGAAGCTCGACGGGCCGAGGCTCTCCGGGCCGAAGCTCGACGGCGGCAGGACGTCGCCCGCCCGCGACTGCGTCTCTCCGCCGCCGGGGCGCAGGATCGCCTGCGAGAGGGTTGGAGCAATCTTCTCTTTCACGAGGGCCCGCCTCGCGCCAAGCGCCCGGGGACTATACCCGAGCCGAGCGTTCCCTGTGTGGTCCCTCGCCCGACGCCGCGCCGCGCGGCGAGCGGCGCGCGGAGCCCCTCGCCGGCGCTCCGCGCGTCGCCCGTGAGCCGCGCGGTCTCCTGCCCCGCGACGCCGCCGACGCGTGTCTGCGGAGACGCCCGCGGCCTCCGGAGGATCTCCTCGCCCTCCGAGGGCTGGTCGACCAGGCGCCAGAGGCAAGAGACGACCAGCGTCAGGGAGAAGCCGAAGAGGGCGCGCTCCACGGACGAGGGTCCTCCCCCCGCGCTCAGCCCTGGTCCAGGCCCGTCGACTGGCCCGCTACGTAGCGCCACACGCCCTCGCGGCGCGCATAGACCTGCGTGGAGCGGAACCGCGCGCTGAACGGCTCGCCATGCCAGGTCCCCTCGTCGCGCACCAGGCAGGTCACCACGGCGAGCTCGCCGTAGCTGCGCACGCCGACCTCCTCCGCGGTCTGCGCGCTCCAGCGCAGCGCGCCCCCCTCGACCGCCGTCAGGTACTCGGCCTTGCCCCAGAGGGTCCCCTGGGAGTTCACGTACGAAAAGTCGTCTGCGAGGAGGAGCGCGAGCTCGGCGAGGTCGCGCGTCACCAGGGCGCGGGCGCGGCGTTCCATGACGTCGCGGATGGCTTGCCCGAAGGCGGGGTGTTCGTCGGTCATGGAGGTCCGCGGCTCCACGCAGTGTTACCCGTGCGCCATGACGCCGTCGACGGTGAAGTCGGGCCGCGACGAGGTATGGCGTGGCGGACCGCGTCAACCGCGTAGCCATCGACCCAATCATGAATCAACGATGTTGTTCCGTAAGGCCCGTATACCGCGGAGAACCCTGTTGCGGTTCTTGGCAAGACACATCCACCGGGGTAGCGTGGCCAGGTAGTCGCGGTCGGCCCAATGCATCCGTAGGCGCTCGCGCAGGGGACAGGCGATGTAGAGCTCCAGGAGCGCGAGGTGGTGGCTGTTGATCGCATAGAGGGTGTGGCCGCAGCACGCGACCCGAAGCCAGTACCGATACCCGCTCGGGTTCTGCTCGATGTGGCCGCATCGCGAGCAGCTCAGCACCTCCTGGGGCGGCTCATGGCGGCGGGCCAACTCGGCACGTTCGCAGCAGCGCGGACAAGCGACGAGGAGGATCGTCACCGAACCCGGAGCGACGGGTCTCGGGCTGTAATCGTATTCCTCCCGAAACCGTCGCTTCATGGGTGCCTCGCCCACCGGACTATCAATCGATTGGTCAACCGAAGCCGCCGGACCAGGTCTGTCCAGATCGTCGCCTCTCGTGAACGCCCCCACGAAAGAATTCACGGAGCGGCTCGGCGTCGCAGGGCCCAATTGCTTTCCCGCGCCATAGGGCAGTCGGTGTTTCCCTCGTCAACCTGTGAGGAGGCGGCTGCCGCGAGGTGTCGCGATCTACGTCAGCGCTTCCTCGGCGCCGGCCGCGGTCACGGCCTGCTCAAGCCATCGGTGCAACGTGGGCATGTCGACGCAGCCGTCGATCTGCGCCTCCAGCGCGGGACTGAGCGCGAGCCCACGCCGCGCCAGCACCGTGCGCAGCGCGGCACGCGCCTCGGTCAGCCGGCCTTCCTGCTGGCCCTCCTCGATGAGCTCCTCCTTCACCTCCGGGCTATCCGCGAGCAAGGTGCGCAGGATCCCCTGCCGGCGCGCCTCGATCTCCGGATCATCGGAGCGAGCGAGCCGCCGCTTCAATTCCTCCTGGGTCCACGGTGACATCGGCATGTACTGTAGCATGGAGAGCACCCATTCCACTTCCCGCCGCGGTGCGACCCACCGGGCGAAATCGTCCAGGGCCCTCCCCGAGCGCGCCACCAGGAACGGCACCAGCTCGTCCCGCAACGGCAGCTCGTTGGCCGCGACCCAGAGAAACTGAAACGGCGAGGGGCCGATGCGGTAACAGCCTGAGGCAAACCGCTCCAGCGCCCGCACGCCGTGCAGCCACGACGGTACGTGGGGAGCGACGAACCACAGCGGCTCCTCCCCCATCCACGGCGGCACGCGCTCCTCGACCCGCTCGACCTCCCGCGCCTGCCGGCGCAGCAGCGCCCGCTTGAGCTCCACCACGTCCACGTGATCGCCGGGCATCTTCAGCTCGACGAGCGTTTCCTCATGTCCCCGAGCCTCCGGCCATGGCGCAGCCAGGGGAGTCAGACCGTCGGGCCGCAGCACCCGGAGGTAGCCGTCGGCCTGCACCCGATCGAGGCGAACCTCGGGCGCCTCCTGCCATGCGGCGGCGCCGCCCGTGACCCGCGCCGCTTCCTCCGCGAACGTCTGCTTCGCGAACCGGTCCAGCTTTCCCACACGGCTCTGATACCGATGCTCGGGCACAGGCGCACTTGAAATAGCCGCTCTTCTCGGCAGATATAGAGAGATCATTCCGGGAGGATGCGCGTAATTGCGAGCCTGGGTGCGCCGAGGCTCCGGAGACTCACCACGACCGGCGCGCTTTCGGGCGGCTTGGCGCAATCCATGGCGGCTTGGCGCAATCCATGGCGGCTTGGCGCAATCCATGGCGGCTTGGCGCAATCCATGGCGGCTTGGCGCAATCCATGGCGGGGTGGAAGCGCGGCGGCGGGACGCTCGCGACCAGCCGGCCCCGTGGGCACGGCTCGACGGGCTGGCCAACCGGCACGCAGATCTGCTCTGTTACGGTGTTGCGGCTGTTGTCTACACCGGCCACGGCGACCTCGCGTGGCCAGGAGCGATCTCGGGGTGGCAGCGAACATGCGCAGATCTCCGCGGAATGATGCCGGGCTCCCCCGCGGAGCCCGGGCCTGGGAGCCATGAGCGACGTCGACGTCCGGCTCGCCTGCGAGCCGCTGGGGGAGTGCGTCGTGCTGGAGCTCGCGGGGCGCGAGGCCATGGATGCCCTCTCGTCCTGGGAGGTGCGCGTCGCCGTCCCCGACGAGGTGGATCTCGCGGCGCTCCTCCGCGCCCCGGCGACGCTCGCGCTCGTCGACCCTGCCGAGGGCTCCGAGCGGCTCGTCCGCCTCCTCGTCGTCGAGGCGAGCTGCGATCTCCGCCGCGGCCGGGAGCGGATCTACGCGCTCCGCCTCTCGGATCCCCCATGGCTCCTCACGCTGCGCGGCGGCTACCGGGTCTTCCTCGAGAAGACCACCGAGCAGGTCGTGACCGAGGTGCTGGCGGGCGCGGGCATCCCTGCGGCGGCGATCGAGCCGCGGCTCGCGGGCGCGTACCCGGTGCGGCCCCAGTGCGTCCAGTACGCCGAGGCGGAGTGGGCGTTCATCGAGCGCCTGCTCGCCGACGAGGGGATCTCGTACTGGTTCGACACCACGGCCGAGGGCGAGCACCGCGTCGTCCTCGGCGACGGCGACGGCTCGCACGACGGGATCGAGGGCGGCGCGACGCTCCCCTACGCCGGGCCCCGCGGGGCGAAGCTCGGCGCGCGCGCCCTCTCGTCGCTCGAGTGGGAGGAGCGGGCCGTGGCCGATCGGGTCACCGTGCGGGACTTCGACGTGCGGCACCCGGACGTTTACATCGACGGCCACGCCGGCGAGGGCGAGCTCGCGTGGCTCGAGGTCCCGGCCGGCGTCCCCACGGCCGAGGCCGCGAAGGCGCGGGCCAGGCGGCGGCTGGAGCAGCTGCAGCGCGACAAGGTCGCCGTCACGGGGGAGAGCGACTGCATCCGCCTCGGGCCAGGGCGCCTCGTGGAGATCACGGGCGCGGGGGCGGACCTCTTCGAGCAGCGGATGCTCGTCGCCGAGCTCTCCCACCGCTACGCCCGGCCGAGCCGCGACGGCGGCGCGGCCACGCCTTACGGAAACCGGATCGCGCTCAGGCCGACGAAGGCCGCGGACGGCGGCGCTCACCCGCCCTTCCGGCCCGCGATCCGCCCGGCGCCCGCGGTGGAGCACATCGACGGCGCGGTGATCACGGGGCCGCCGGGCGAGGAGATCCACGTCGACGATCTCGGCCGGATCAAGCTGCGCTTCCTCTGGGATCGCTCCGGGATCACGGACGACCGCGCCTCGCACTGGATCCGCTGCCTCCAGCACCCGCTCGGCGCCTCGATGTTCCTGCCCCGCGTCGGCTGGGAGGTCCACGTCGGCTACCTCGACGGCTCGCCGGATCGCCCCTTCGTCCTCGGCCGCGCCTACAACGCGACCGCGGTCGCGCCGTTCCCGCTCCCCGCGGCGTCGGCGACGACCGCGCTCCAGTCCTGGACCACGCCGAGGAGCGGCGAGACCCAGGGGATCACGATGGTCGACGACGCGGGCGCGGAGGCGCTCTCGATCCACGCGTCGCGGGATCTCTCGGTCAAGGTCGGCGGCCCGGAGACGACGCGGATCGACGGCGACGACGCGCAGGTCGTCGGCCTGTCGCTCACCAGCAACGTGCTCGGGAGCCACGCCGCGCGCGTCGGGGCGAACCAGCGCGTCGACGTGGGGCAGGAGCTGCTCCTCTCGGTCGAGGGCGCGAGCTCCGAGCTCGTCGGCGGGGCGGAGCTCGTCGACGTCACCGGCAACCGCGCCGTGCTGGCCAGCGGGTCGTGCGTCGAGGTCGTGGGCGGCGGCTACGCGCTGCTCTGCAACCAGTCCAACGTCAACGTCAGCGGCGGCTGCGCCCGGGTGGTGCTCGGGACGACGTCGATCGCGAGCGGCCTCGGCGTCTCGGAGTCGGTCGCGGGGGCGCGCACCTACGCCTGCCGCGGGTCCCGGACGATCCGCTGCAGCAGCTACGCCGAGTCGATCAACGGCGGCAAGCGGAGCCAGGCGGGCGCGGTGCACGAGCGGGCCGCGGGGAACGTCGGCGTCAAGGCGTCGATGGGCACGATCACGGCCGGGAAGGTCTCGATCGGCGCGGGCGGGAAGGTGTCGATCAGCGCGCCGGTGGTGACGATCCAGGCCAGCGGCAGCATCGCGGCGGGCACGATGACGCTGGGCGGCGGCAAGCTGAAGACGACCGGCGGCGTCACCCACGTGGACGGCGGCACGACCCGGCGCGCCAGCGGAAAGGCGGGCAAGTGAGCGAGCGACCCATCCTGCTCGAGATCCCCGGCGTGGACGCCGAGCTCCGCGTCCACGCGTGCCAGGTCGAGGAGCGCGCCTGCGCCCCGACGGTGGCCCACGCGCGCTGCGCCGCCTTCGTGGGCGGCGAGCCCGCCGAGCTCGCGGCGCTCGATCTGATCGGCCGCGCAGCGACGCTCACGCTGCGCTTCCACGGCGTCGAGCGGCGCTTCGCGCTCGCTGTGGAGGCCGTCGAGGAGCGCGACGCCCACGCGCGCGTGACCCTCGCCTCGCCGGTCGCCCGGCTCGACGAGACGCGCGACTACCGGGTCTTCGTCGACGAGAGCGCCACCGAGATCGCGGCGCGCGTCCTCGGCGCTCACGGCGTCCGCCTCGACCTCCGCGCCCGCCGCGCGGCGGCGAAGCGGCCCCACTGCGCGCAGGTCTTCGAGAGCGACCTCGGCTTCTGCGCCCGCCTCCTCGCCGAGGAGGGCATGAGCTGGTTCCCGGACGACGGCGATCCCGCGCTCCTCCACGTCGCCGACGCGCCCGAGACGTTCCTCGACACGGGCGCGGCGATCCCGTGGCGCGACGAGGCGGGGCTCGTCCCCGGGCGAGCCCTCTACGCAGCGCGGGTCCGGAAGCGCGTGGCGGTCGAGAAGGTCGCGCTCAAGGCATACGATTTCACGCGGCCGATGCTCGATCTGAGCGGCGCCTCGGGCGAGGGCGCGCTCGAGTGGTACGAGGTCCCGGGTGGCCTCGACGATCCGGACGCGGGCCGCGAGCTCGCGGCGATCCGCCTCGCCGAACGCCGGGCCGGGGCGACCTCGCTCGAGGGCGAGGCCACGGCGCCGGAGCTCCGCGCCGGCGAGATCGTCGAGGTGACAAGCCCGCCCGAGGAGCTCGGCGACGCGCGCTGGCTCGTGCTCGCCGTCGTGCACGAGGCGAGGGCGGAGGGGGGTCCGGAGGAGCTCGCTTACCGCGCTCGCTTCGAGGCGGTCCCGGCGCGCGACGGCTTCCGCCCGGCGCGCCGCGCCCCCGCGCCTCGCGGCGGCGCCGGGACCGCGGTGGTCACCGGGCCGCCGGGCAAGGAGATCGCCCTCGACGAGCACGGCCGCAGCCGCCTCCGGCTCCGCTGGGATCGCCAGGGCACGCGCGACACGCGCGACACGCGCGACACGTCAGACGACCGGAGCTCCGGCTTCGCCCGCGTGACCCAGCCGCAGCTCTCGGGCGCGATGCTGAACCCGCGGGTCGGCTGGGAGGAGCTCGTCGGCTTCAGCGACCGGGGCGGGGAGATCCCCGTGATCCTCGGCCGGATGGTCAACGCAGTCCAGGCGCCGCCCGCCGCGCTGCCCGCGAAGAAGGTCGAGACCCGCCTCGGCACGCGGGCGACCCCGGGCGGCTCGGGCGGCAGCGGCGTCGGGATCAGCGACGAGGCCGGGAACGAGCGCCTCGGGCTCGACACGTCGGGCGACTACCGGGAGCGGACCGAGAACGACAAGCGGACCGAGATCGCCGGGCGATCCGAGCGCGTGGTCGGCGGCGCACGGACGGTCGAGGTCAAGGAGCGGCGGGTCGAGAAGGTGGCGGGCGCGCTGTCGCTCGAGGTGGGCGGCGAGCGCAAGGTGGCGGTCGACTCGAACTACGGTCTGAGGGCGGCCTCGGAGGCGATCACCGTGGGGGGCGCCCGCGTGATCCGCGCCGGCGGCGACTACCTCACCGTGACGCCGAGCTTCGTCCGGATGGTGGGCGGCGCGAAGGAGGAGGTCGGCGTCGAGCACCAGAGCGTGTTCGTCAAGGGCGCCTCGACGCTGCTCGTCGGCGGCTCGGTGAGCACCACCGCCGGCCCGTCGGAGTCGGTGGGCGTGGCCGGCGCGGCGATCGTGAAGGTCTCGGGCGCGCAGACGATCGACGCCGGCTCCTACGCCCTCACCGTGCGGGGGCTCTACGCCGAGAGCTTCGGCTCGCGCAGCGTCGCCGCCGGAGGCGACGTCGCGGAGAGCTTCGGCAAGGTCACGACCACCTCGCGGGGCGCCGCCGACATCGCCGGCGCCGAGGTCGCCGTCGAGGCGGCCGCGAAGCTGACGATCAAGGCGCAGGGGGTGACGATCACGATGACCCCTGGATCCATCACCATCTCGGGGAAGCTCGAGGGTCCGACGTCGAGCGTTGAGGAAGGGGTTCATCACTATGGCTAGGTCGCGCACGGTCCAGCAATCGACCGCCCGCCCCGCGCGGGGCGAGGCGAAGCCCCTCGGCCCCGGGCTCCACCCGGGGGTCGTGGAGATGATCGCCGCGCGCGGCGAGGAGGAGAGCGACGCGCGCCCCGCGTTCCAGGTGCGCTCGAGCGACGGGCGCCGGCTCCTCGCGACGCTCGCCGCCGGCGTCTCGCCCGCGTTCATCGAGGAGTGCATGCGCGAGGGCCGCACCGTCGTGCTCGCGGACGCGCCCGGGGGCGTCGCCATCCTGGGCGCGCTCCAGACGGCCTCGGCGCCGGCGCCGGACGCGCACGGGACGCTGGCGCTCGACGCCCGCCACCTCCGGCTCCGCGCCAGGGAGACGCTGGAGCTCGAGGTGCCGGGATCGAGCCTCCGCATCGAGCCCGGCGGCGCGGTGCGGATCGAGGGCGACCGGCTGGTGATCGACATGGCGGCGCTCGTGCGGATCTTCTCGGCGCGGGTGGAGCTGCCGTGAGCGGCGTCGCGCTGACGATCGAGGGCGATCCGGATCTCTCGCCGTCGCGCGTCCTCGGCGTGGAGCGGCTCGGAGCGGCCTCGGCGTTCGAGATCGATCTCCACGGCCCGAGGGACGCGCTCGTCGCCCCCGGGAGCGTGCTCCGCAAGGCGGGGCGGCTCGCCCTCGACGCTCCCACGGGGAGCAGGACGTTCCTCGGCGTCGTGACCCGGTTCGCCGTGATCGCGAGCGATCACGAGCACCTGCGGGCTTACCGGCTCACGCTCGCGTCGCGCTTCGCCCTGCTCGGGCTCACCCGGAGGGCGCGCACGTTCCAGGAGATGACGGCGCCGGAGATCGTCGAGCAGGTGGTGCGAGGGGGCGGCTACAGGACCGTGCGCAAGCGGCTCGCGGCGTCCTACCCGAAGCGCCGCTACGTCGTGCAGTACCAGGAGAGCGACGCGGCGTTCGTCCGGCGGATCTGCGAGGAGCACGGGCTGTATTTCCGGTTCGAGGACGACGGCGAGGGCGAGGTGTTCGTCCTCGAGGACGACTCCGCCTCCGCCGAGGACGCCTACCCGGACGGGGTCGCGCTGGTCACGCGCAGCACGCTGGACGAGCCGGGGCCCGTCGCGGTGGACGCGGCGCGGCGGCTCAGGCGCGCGGCCGGCAAGGTCGTCCTCCGCGATCACAGCCCCGATCAGCCCCGGCTCGCGCTCGAGGCCGAGGCCTCAGGGGGCGTCGAGGCGGAGCGGGACGTGGAGGTCTACGAGGCGCCCGGCGGCTTCGCTTCGCCGGCGGAGGGCGCGGATCGCGCGCGGATCCGGCTCGAGTCGCTGCGGGCCGAGGCCGCGTGCCTGTCGTTCGACAGCAACGCGCTGGCGCTCTCGCCCGGCGCGCGCTGCCGCCTCGTGGAGGCGCCGGACCACCACGGCGTCGTCCAGGCCGGGGGCGACTGCGTGGTGACCGACGTGGCGCTGCGCTGGGACGCGGGCGACGGAGTCTTCCGCGCCAGCGTCGGGGCGATCCCGGCCAGCGTGCCCTTCCGCCTGCCGAAGATCACGCCGAGGCCGCGCATCGCCGGGGTGCAGTCGGCCTGGGTCACCGGGGAGCGCGGGCAGGAGATCCACCCCGACGCGCTCGGCCGCGTCCACCTCCGCTTCCACTGGGATCTGCACGGCGAGGGCGACCAGCGGAGCAGCCTGCCCGTGCGGGTGGCGCAGCCGCACCTGCCGGATCCGATGCTCCTGCCGCGCGTGGGCTGGGAGGTCTTCGTGATGTTCGAGGACGGCGATCCGGATCGCCCCGTTGTGCTCGGGCGCTCGTACAACGAGAAGCAGCGGCCGCCGCTCGCGCTGCCCGCGAACAAGACGGTGACCTCGATCGCGACCGACAGCTCGCCCGGCGCGGGGGCGAGGACGGCGATCCAGATGGACGACGCCGCCGGCCGCGAGCACGTCCTCGTGCACGCGCCCTTCGCCAAGGAGACGACGGTCGGGGGCGATCACGAGGCGCAGACGCTGAAGAACGAAGATCTCCAGGTCGGCGCTGCCCTGCAGGCCGAGGTCGGGGGCGACGAGTCGACCTCGGTGCACCTCGGGTACATCGGCGGCTACGGCTCTCGCAGCGTGACGGTGGGCGCCGTGCAGCGCCAGAGCGCGGGGGGCAACTTCGTGAGCGAGGTCGGCGCCGAGACGGCCGTGGTGGGGGGGATGCTCGTGGAGCAGGCCGGCAACCCCGTGAAGGGCGCGGCCAACCTCGCCGCGTCCGCGCTGCTGTCGAAGGTGAGCGCGCGGGGCGCCGCCGGGCAGATCGCGGCGTCCGCGATGGGCGCGTCGCGCGCGGCCTACGAGGGCTACCAGGCGAAGGGCGCGGAGGGCGCGCTCGCCGCGATCAAGGACAGCGCGGCGGGCAGCGCGATGTCGCTGCTGCCGGGGGGCGAGGCGATCCTGGCGGCGGTGAAGGGGTCGTCGAGCCCGATGCCGTGGGATCATGGCCGGCCCGCGCAGGGCGAGGCGGCGCCGGGCGGCGGGGCCGCGGGCGCGAGCGGCGCAGGCGGCGGCCCGGCGGGCCCCGGCCCGGGCCACCGCAGCGTCGTCGCGAGCGGGTCGTACACCGAGGCGGTGGGCGCCCTCTACGCGCTGACCACGCCGGGCCCCGTCTCGTGGGTGACCGCCGGCCCCGCGACGACCGTGATCAACGGGAGCCACACGAGCAGCGCCGCGAGCGCCGGCCTCACGGTGGGCGGCGGCCTCGGCGAGTGGCTCGGATCGCTGAACATCGGCAGCCGGGGGGCGATCACCCGGAGCGTCGCGGGGGCCATGACCTCGGACGTGAAGGGCGCGCTGAGGATCAGCGCGGGCGGCTCGTACACGCTCACCGCGAAGAGCGCGCTCACGCTCGAGGTGAGCGGGAACCTGAAGCTCGGCGGCAGCCCGATCACCTTCCGGTGCGGGGCGTCCGAGATCTCGGCGACACCGGCGGGCGTCACGATCAAGTCCCCCTCGATCACCATCACCGGGAGCTCGAAGCAGTCGGGCTCGCTCACGCACCGATGAAGCTCACCGTGCTCGGCCTCGGCCTGGTTTCGCCCGCCGGCGCCTCGGCGCGCGATCATGTCTTCTTCCCGCGCGCCGGAGCGCCGCCGCCCCCGCCGTCGCCGTTCATCGGGCCCGACGGGCGCCGGATCGGCGCGCGCTACTGCCCGTGGATCAGGCCCTCGCAGGCCGACGGGGGCCGCCTCCTCGCGCTCGCGCGGGGCGCCGTCGCCGAGGCCCTCGCGGCGCTGCCGGGGGGCGACGGCGCGGGGATCCCGCGCTTCGTCGTGACGCCGGCGCCACGGCCGGGGCTGCCCGAGGGAGCGCTGTCGGAGCTGGCCCGCGCGCTCGGCCCCGCGGCGCAGCGCTTCACCGGGGCGGCGGGCGCGTTCGCGGCGCTGGCGCGGATCGCGGAGCTGCTCGCGGGCGGCGCAGGCGGCGCCGCGCTCCTCGTCGGCGTCGACTCGTTCGCCGGGGTGGACGCGCTCGCCGAGCGGCGGCGGAGGCCGGAGAGCCCGTGGCTGCTCGCGCCGCCGCCGCCGTCCGAGGGCGCGGGGGCGCTGCTCGTGGCCTCCGCGGAGCAGGCGTCGCGGTGGGGGGTGGCGGGCGTGGGAGAGATCGTCGCTAGCCGGCACGCGCCGGGGCGCGCGACCGACGAGGACGACGAGCCCGTCGACGCGGCGGCGATGACGGCGCTCCTGCGCGGCTTGCCCGCCGCGGCTGGGTCGATCCAGGCCGTCTTCGGGCAGGGGCGTGTTGGCGCGCTCCGGTGCCGAGAGTGGCAGTTCACGACGGCGCGGTGCGCGGAGCGGCTGTCGCCGAGCTATTTCGATCGCTGCCTCGAAGTGGAGGTCGGCGAGCTCGGGGCCGCGGCGGGCGTGATGGGGCTCGCCTGCGCGTTCGCGACGCTCCGGCACGGCGCGGCGCCGGCCGAGGCCGGGAGGTCGTTCGTGGCCTGGGCGATCTCCCGCGATGGCACCCGCGGGATCGCGCTCGGGGCCGCGGCGCGCACGGGAGCGGAGGGGGCGCTTCCGGTGATGATGCCGCTCTCGGGGGCGGTGATCGCGCGGGGGGTGGAGCGTGAGGCGTTCGTGCCGCCGCCGGGCGAGGCGGAGGAGCCGGGAGACGAGGCGTGGATCGAGGAGGAGGCTGGGGGGGCGGGCGCGGCGAGCAGCGGGGCGGCGAACGACGTGGCACCGGCGCTCCCGGAGCTGCCGCGCGAGAGCGCCCCCGCGCCGGCGGTGCGGCTCGACGCGAGGCGCGTGATCGAGGTCACGCTGGCGGGGTTCTATGCGTCGGTCGTCGATCACTGCGCGGAGCTCGTGGCCGCGCTCGCTCGGGATCGCGTCGAGGGGCGGCGCTCGTGGCTGCCGGAGACGGAGGCGCGGATGCTCCGGCAGATCGACGCGATCGTGGCCGCGGGGCCTCGGGCGCTGATCGAGGTTGCGGCCTTCTGGGAGCGCTGGATGGACGACCCGTGGAAGTCGTTCGCGGGCGCGCTCTCGCTCGCCGCCTTCGAGGGTGACGACGCGCTCGCCGCCATCCACCGGGCGGCGCACCTGATCCCGCAGGACGCCGAGGACCATGCGATCGCGGTCGCCGAGGCGCTCGCGCTGGTCGAGCGGCCTGGGCTTGCGGGGCTGGCGCGGGCGCTGTCGGCGTCGGCACACCCGATCGCGCGCGCCATCGGCGTGAACCTGCGCTCAATGCGGGGCGAGCTCCCGGTCGAGGCGCTCGGCGCCGCGCTCGCCGACGAGCACGACGCGGTGGTCCGCGCCGGGATCTGGGGCTGTGAGCAGCTACCGCCGGCGCAGCGTGCGCACTTCGTCGAGCGCTTGCGGGAGCTCTGTGGCGGGGCCTCCCCCGACGTGGCCTGGTCGGCCGCGCGGGTGCTCGTGATCGGCGGCGAGGTGGGGCTGGTGCGCGACGAGGCGCTGAGCGTGCGGCTCGGCTTGCGCGCAGCGGAGCTCTTCCCGCTGGCCGGCGAGCCGGGGGACTGGCCTCGGCTCGAGAGCCTGCTTGGCCGCCACCGGCCGACGCGCGCGGCGCTCTCCGCAGTGGCGCGCTTCGGCTGCCCGGCGAGCGCCGGCTGGATAATCCAGCGGCTCGACGACGAGGCGCTCGCGGACGATGCGGCGGAGGCGCTGCGAACGCTGCTCGGGCCGGTCGTCGAGGAGGCGCGGGAGCTGGAGGCCGGGGCGTGGCGCGAGGCGATAGCAGCGCAGCGGCTCGATCCGAAAAGGCGTTACCGCGGGGGGCGCGAGTTCTCGATCGCAGAGGCCGTGGAGGAGTGCGCGTCGGGGAGGCTGTCGCGCCTGGCCGTGGAGGCGCGGGTCGACGAGCTGCGCGCGCGGCTGAGGCTGCCGCACGCGGTCGACGTGAGCGGGTTCTGGGCGAGGGCGGACACGAACCTGGTGGCGTTTCTGAAGGTGGCGCGCAGCCGGGGCTGAGGACCGGGGCGAGCGGGAGAGGAGAGAGAGCGCCGTGGCGACGATCAATTACAAATATATTGCGACGACACGGAGCAATCATTTCTGTCCCGGCTTCGTGCCGGCCCTGAGCCATGCGCCGCCGGTGCCTCCCGTCGGTCCGGTGCCAACCCCGTTCCCGTACGTCGCGCTCTCGTCGAGCGCGACGGATACAGGCGAGCGGATCGAGATTGGCGGCGCGCCGGTGCTCCTGGATGGCAGCTCGATGAATGTCCAGGCGCCAGGTAACGCCCCTTGCCAGGGGACCGGGGGAGACGCCGTGACGCACGTCGTGAACAAGGCGTGCAATGTCTTCACCTCGTCAACGACGGTAGTATCAGGCGATCGTGGGATCGCCTGTACCGGCGACCATGTGTGGCTCAACGCAGCTGGCGCATCCTCAGACATCGCTCAGATCAGCGGGGTGCTCCTGGCGGCGGACATCATCCAGGCCACCACGCACGCCGGCGCCACCGTGAACGTGATGGTGGTGCTCGATCCGATCTCCGTTGCATCCGGCGCGATGGTCGACGAGAGCATCGATATCTCGATTCCGGGGCTGATCCCCATCGAATGGACGCGCCTCTACAGTTCCGCGCGCGTCGGCGAGCACACGCCGCTCGGGCGCGGCGGCTGGACGCATTCGTATCACCAGTGGATCGAGCTCGCCGGTGATACGCTACACCTTCGTGACGCCGACGGCGCGACGATCACGGTGCGCGATACGAAGCCACGCGAGCCAGCCTTCCACCGCGGCAAACGCCTCGTGTTCACCCGCGACAGCCGGGGCGGCGCCACGGTCTTCTCGCTCGACACGCGCCTCACCCGCACCTTTCGCCCGAGCGGCGGCGGACGCGCAGTCCTCCGTGAGATCACCAACGAATCCGGGCACAAGGTTATACTCGAGTACGACGTGGAGCGGCTCGCGCGGGTCGTCGACACCGCCCGCCGCACGATCGCCCTCAAGCACGATGGCAACGGCCACATCGTGCGTCTCGATGTATTCCCCCCTGGCGGCGAAGGGCGCGCCCCGATCCACGCCGTCTCGTTCGCGTACAACGATGCTGACGAGCTCGCGCAGGTGACCGATGCGTTAGGCCATACCGAGAGGTACGTCTACAACGAGCAGCGCCGCCTCATTCGGAAGACGCTTCCGACCGGTCTCTCTTTCCACTACCTCTACGATGCCGAGACAGGTCGCTGTGTCCGCTCCTGGGGCGACGGCGATCTCCATGCCGGCGATCTCACCTACGATCTCGACCAGGGGATCACGCACTTCACCGGCAACCCCGAACCGCGCGTCTTCAAGTGGCGGCCCGAAGACGGCTCGGTGGTGCGGGAGGCCTCGACCGACGGCATCTCCGTGCGCGATCTCGAGTTCGATGCCGATGGCCTGCTCCTCAAGGCCAAAAACGCGGCAGGTGACACGCTGACGCTCACCCGTGACCCGCGAGGAAACATCACGCGGATGGCTGACCCACTCGGCCCGCTCGTCGAGCTTGACTATGCGGAGGATCTGCTCGTGCAGCGCCGCGTGGGTGGCGTGTGCACCGATTTCGGCTATGACCACCGGAATCGACTTATCTCGATAAAGTACGCGTCCGGCGCCTTTCTCGCGCTGAAGTACGACGAACAGGGGCGCCTCGCCGAGGTGCACGGACCGGACGGGCTTCGCGGCGCCTTCATCTACGACGAGCAGCACAACGCCATTGAGGAGCACACGCCTCGCGGAGGGATCCGCCGCTGGCGCCACGACGCGCTCGGACGCCCGGTCGCCTACGTCGATCCTTTGGGAAGGGTGACTCGCCGCGAGCTCGACGCCCTCGGCCGGCCGGTCGCGCTGCACTTACCGGACGGGACCTCCCTGCGCTTCGAGCACGATGCGCTCGGCCGCCTCACCCGCCGCACGGATGCGCTTGGGCGCGCCGAAGCGTTCCGCTACGCCGGCCTGAAATCTCCCATCGAGGCGATCCTGCCCGATGGCTCGGTCTGGTCCTTATCGTATGACCTCAGCGAGCGTCTGCAGCAGGTGAAGAACCCGAAGGGCGAGACCTTCGATTTCCGCTACGATCGCGCCGGCAACCTCCGCGAACACCGTTCGTATGACGGCCGCGTCTCCCGCGCGCAGCACGGCAAGAACGGCCGCCTCGCTCGCGTGGAGAACCCTGACGGCACCTTCCGCGAGCTCCGCTATGACGGGGCAGGCAGGCTCGTCGCGGAGGAGACGCCGCACGGAGCGATCAGGGTCGAGACGCCCGAGGACCGCGTCGTCGAATACATCGTCGACGATCCGAGCGGCAAGATCCGTCTCTCCGTCGAGCACGACACGCTCGGCCGCGTGGTAGGAGAGACTCAAAACGGCCGGACGATCCGCTACGAGTACGACAGTCAGAACCGCTGCATCGCTCGCCACCTCCCGACGGGGCACGTGACCCGTTATGCCTACGATGAGGAAGGCAACGTCTCGTCGCTCGATCACGACGGCTATCGCGTGGAGATCCAGCGAGATCTCGCCGGTTCGGTGGTCCGCAAGGTCTTCGTTGGTGCGGGCGTGGAGGCGCGGCGCGAGCTCGACCTGATGGCGCGCCCCATCCGCGACTGGGTCGGCGTCGCCGAGCGCACGCTCGTGGATCGCCGCTACGCTTACGATCCCTCTGGCGCGCTCGTCGAGCGCAACGATCTGCGCTGGGGGCTCACACGCTACGGCTACGATCGCCTCGGGATGCTGCTCGAGGCGAGCTCTCCGAAGGAACGCGAGTCCTTCGTGTACGACGCGGGAGACTCGCTGAAGCCCGCGAGCTCGGCCTGGGAGACGGGACCGGGCGGGCTCTTGTTACGCACCGAGGAGGCCACCTACGCCTACGACAGCGCGAACCGGCGAATTCGCGAGGCTCGATCGGACGGCGAGACGCAGTACGTTTGGGACTGTCGCGGCCAGCTCCGCGAAGCGCAGCTCTGCGACGGCACGCGTGTGCTCTTCAGCTACGATGCGTTCAGCCGCAGGATCAGGAAGGAGATCATCCCGCCCTCCTCACCGGGCGCGCTGGCGATGGCGGAGGCGCCGAAGCCCCGCGTGGTCGAGTACCTATGGGACGGCCTCTGCCTCGCTGCAGAGCTCGACTCCGAGCGCGGCGTGCGCATCTTCGTGCATGAGCCGGGGACGATGTGCCCGCTTCTCCAGCAGGAGGACGCCGCGGTCCATGCGGTCATCACCGACCATCTCGGCACCCCGACCGAGCTCATCGGCGTGAAGGGTGACGTCGCGTGGTCAGCGCGCCACGCGGCCTTCGGCTTCATCGTCGAGACCGCGCGACGTGAGGGCGACTCATCCGTGGCGTCTCCCTTCCGGTTGCTCGGCCAATACCACGACGAGGAGACCGGGCTCTGTTATGTCCGCTACCGCTACTTCGACCCGAAGACCGCGCGCTTCTTGACGCCGGATCCGCTCGAGCTGCTCGGAAGCCGCAACCTGTTCGCCTTCGACGGCAGCCCCACCACCCATGTCGATCCGCTGGGACTCTCCTGCGTCATCATCGGCAACCCGGCGCATGACAAGTTCATCGCCGTGTGCATGACCGAGGTCAAGCCGGACCCGAGCAAGTACGTGATCGCGGTGCACGGGACCGCCCACCACGTGGCGGTGCGAGACGCGAACGGGATGACGACCCACCATACGCCGCGTCAGCTCTTGGAGATGATCGGCGCTGTCGGGAACTACAACAGCGCAGGAAACATCGTCCTCAACTCGTGCAACGTGGGTCGCATGCCAGACGGCGTGGCCCAGCAGATATCCCTCTCCTTTCCGAACCGGTACGTTTACGGTCCGAGTGATGTCGTCTGGAACCTCGGCCTCTACATCGGACCTCCAGTCGGAGTCGCCAATAGCGCGACCTATGTACCCAAGCCTGGCAAGCCTGAACCTCCGCCAGATTACACGCGCCCCGGACAGTGGAACTCGTTCTACAATGGCATGCCCCGTCAGGGCAACCGACACGACCAATACACGACACTGCCGCGCCCGATCAACCCGGGCTCAAGAACACAGCCGCTCGACATCAAGCCAGGCTCGAACACGCAGCCGCTCGACGTTGCCCGACCGGACAATGGACTGCCCTTTCGACGCCCTCCGTCGGGCTAATGGGTGTTCAATGAATCTGTGAGCATATCCTTCATCAATCCTGCGTCATCCGCGGAGCAGATCACAGGTACCGCGGAGCTCGTTCGCGGACATGTCCGAGAGCCATCTCAACACCCGCGAGCTAGACAGATGCATGGTAAAGGACGGCGCGATGCACGTCGTCAATTGCGAAGTCGGCGGCGAGCCACAGCTCATCGTTCTCGCTGGCCATGAGCTGATACGGAGGACAGCCACCGACCCTCGCAGCATCAAGCTCAAACAGAGAAGCGCCGCTGCACTTCGTATGAAACGGCACCGAAACACTCTCCCAGTCCCCTCTCGCCGCCAGACGGTAAATGCGCACTGGCATGGAATACGCCTGTGCGCACAGAAAGACTTGCCCCGAGGATGTGGTCAAGATGCCCTGCACTTCGTGGCTCTCTCGGAAGGGCGGCAGCAACTTCCACCCCCCCTGAACACGATGTGCGATAAATTTCTCCGCCGACGTCAGCCTACCTGAGGCGAAGAGCCCGTTCGACCGATAGTCGATGAAGATCGCCGCGCTCTGCTCATCCACTCCGGGTGGCCACTCGAACCGCTCCGGCTCGCGCTCTCCTCGCCGAAAGATCCACCAGCCAGGCTCATACTGCGGGGATTTTATGATGCGAAGGATGACCTCGCCTTCCCTGGTCACATAGGGATTGTATGCAAAAATACCCTGAGTCAGCACGGGATCGATCGGCGTGTCCGCGCCGTCCGCCCATCTGAACCTGCCGTCGGATCCCGTGACGATCACCCCGTCAGCCCACTCACCAACCCACTCGTTCTCGGGGTGTTCCACCCAGCAGCCAGAGGCGTCGTCCCAACGAACCACCACATTCCTGCTGACTTGGATCCAGAGCGTGGCACCAGGCATCGGCCCCTCGATGGCGCGCATCCCCGGCCCTGCATAGACAAGAGCCCAGACCTGGTCAGGCCACCGGCCCACCATGCTGGTAATCTGCGGTCGGACGGACGGCTTCGGCATGAGCTGCGGCTGAGCGTCCGGAGCACCCGGCAACTCCAGCTTCCGAATCTCGTGGAGATGGCCGTCCTGGGCCCGCGCGACGTGAAACCCGGTAGAGGCGAGGATCGCCCCATGCAGCCTGTGCAACCGGATGGGCTGCGGCGATGATGCGATGGCCTTGAACATACCGTGCTCGACTCCTCCTCCCTCGCTCCCTCACCGCTTCCCGCGGATCCGCTCTCCCGCCGCGACCAGCTCCCGCATCCACTTCATCCGCAGCCCCGGCTCCGCCGCGAACCTCGCCTGCCACGCGGCGTCCTCGGCGCCCTTCGCCTCGCGGGTGAGCCCGTAGCGCGCGATAGCCTCCATCGCCGTCGCGGGGCTCGCCGCGATCTCCGCGAGCATCGCAGCGTAGTCCTCCAGCGAGAGCCGGGGACCATCGGCCGCCGGCGAGCGCGCGCTGCCACCCGACGACGGCGCGGCGCCCGACGACGGCGCCCCGGGCGACGGGGCGAACGGGAGCGCCGGCTTCGCGGCCTCGAACATCACAGGCGCCGTCCCGACGCCGGGCGTCCCGGCAATCGACTCCTCCAACGCCCCTTCACGCAACGGCGGCAGCCCCACAGCTGGCAGCCCGGAGCTCACCGCGTCCCGCTGCCCTACGCGCGACCCAAACGGCAGCGCCGGCCGGCTCGGCGCCGGGAACACCGGCGCCGTCTCGGCGATCTCCTTCGGCGCGAGCACCGGCTTCGGCAGCTCCGGCGCGGCCAGCGACGGCAAAAGCGCGGGCCTCGCCGCCGGTGCCGGCGCAGGCGGCTCCGCCCTCTCCGCGCCCCCCGGCTGCTTCACGAACGGCAAGATCAGCTTCGATAAATCCCGCGGCAAATCCGCCGTCTCGCCCCGCACCGCCACCACGGCCCGCGCCTTCTTCACGGCCGCCGCCGCGCCGCCACGCGACCTCCGCGTCGCCGCCCTCAGCGCCGGCGCCTCAGGCCGCACCTCCGGCGCCGGCCCGGGCGCTGCGGCGAGGATCGCCGTCGCCTCGGCGCGCACGCCCCCCTCCGCCACGATCCGCTCCTGCCAGGCGCCCAGCAGCCGGAACACGTCGCCCTCGCCGAGCCCGCGCGCCTCGAGGAAACCGAGCGGATCCTCCGACGCCGTGAACGCGCGGAAGAAATCGAGCCAGGCGCGCAGGTCCGTGTCGAGCGGAGGCACCTTGCGCTCCACGTGCGCCTGCGCCGCGAGGCGGTGCTCGTCGCACGCCGCGATCAGCGCCCCGTCCCCCATCGCGCTCTCGGCGAGGCGCGCGGACCAGGCCTCCTCCGCCGACGGCCAGGCTCCGGCGGCGATCGCGGCATGCTCCAGGCTCGCCTCGAGCGAGACGCCCTCGGCCGTGTACGCCAGCACCGCCGCATAGGCCGAGAGCGGCACGCCCGCGATCTCGGGATCGACAGGCCCTCCGGAGCCGCCCGCCGCGTCACCCATCGCCGCGCACCACGACCTCGCGCAGCACCCGCCGGCCACGGCCTATCGGGAAGACGGCGCGCGCCACGAGCTCCACCCGCCGCGCCTCGGGCTGGATCAGCACCGTGTCGATCGGCGGCCGCACGACCACGCGCTCGCCCGTGTCGTAACGCGCGCTCACCACCACCGGAAACCCCGGCAGCGCGAAGACGACCGGCTCGAGCGACATGCCGGCGATGCCCACCGGATCCCCGGGCACGAGGTGCTCCTCGAACTGGAGCGAAGGGTGGGCGACGTTGCCGAAACGGATGTCCTGATCTTCAGGAGGGAGCGGCATCCGCGTCGCCTTCCACCGCTCGTCGAACGTGCCAGCGTGCTCGAGGCGCGGCGACCAGTGCATCATGATCGCGCCGAAGCCCACCGGCGCATGGCGATCCGACGCGGACGCGTGGGGCCGCTCCGGGTGCTCGATCTGCGGAGCCCTCGTGTCCACGAGGTCCGCAGCGCTCCTCGCCGCGCCGACGCCGGCCGGGTTCCGGAGATCGACCACCGAGAGATCCTCCGACATGCCGCCATACGCCCGCTCGTAGACGATCGGCACGCGCTCGAACGGCGCAGCAGGCCCGATCCCGACGCCGAGGACGCCCTTGAAGAAGAAGCGCTGCCCGTGGACGCGCAGGGGCGTCAGCCGCTGCCTGACCCGCACCGCGACGTCGAGCACCCTCACCTTCTCGGGGGCGATCGCGTCGCCGGTCACCACCACGTCCGTGCCCAGCTTGGCGACGCCGAGATCCGACGGGAAGCGGAGGCTGCTCCGCGGACTCTCGGGCTCCCAGGGCTCGTCGGCGACACGGACCGGCGCGGGGTCGTCGGCGAGCCTCGAGCCCCCGCTCCGATCGAGGACGAACGTGCCCTTGACGATGGCGACCAGGACGTCGTTGCCCTCGCGATCGAGGAGCGGCACGGGCTGGACGGCGAAGGGGGTCTGGTTCGCGATGCTCACGGGCGAGGATCCGACGGTGGGTCTTGCATCCTATACGCAGGCACGCCGCAGACACCGAAGATCGCTTCAGGGAAGCCGGCGCTCAGCGCCCGGTCATGTAGAACGTGCCGAGGCACATCTCGTCGGTCGTGCCTTCTCCCCAGACGACATCTCTGGGGACCCGCGGCTGTCCGTCGATGATCGGCTGCTTCTCGGGCGTGTTGTCCCAGTGGCACTCGATCGACAGCTTGTCGCCCGGCTCGAGCACCTTGGGCTCGGCGAGCTTGTAGTTTCCCTGCCAGTGGAAGTCCCAGCGCGGGATGTCGAGCACACACTCCGAGCCGCCGCCGGCGCGCTCGATCTCGAGGCGCGCGCGCGTGCCGAGCGTATGCATGTGGAGGCCCACCCAGTGGATCTCGATCGGCGCGTTGTCCGCGAGCGCCCGGGAGGGATCGGCCCCCCAGCGATGGACGACGTCGCTCTCCAGGGCAGGGATCATCATGGAGTCGCCGCTGAGCCAGGCCGGGTTCGCCCACGGCTGCATCGTGCCCTCCCGCTCGACGGAGCTCTCCAGCGTCACGTCGATCGCGGTGCGATCCGGCAGCTTGCCCGCCGTCAGCGTGTTGTAGTGAACCTGCAGGATCAGCCTGGAGCCAGGCTCGATCCGAGTGCCCGCCCCCGGCGGGAAGATCATGCTCCCGCCGCCGGGCACCCAGCCGCCGAGCCAGCGCGGCTTGAGCCCAGGGCCGCCGTAGCAGGGATATCCCGGGCCCGGGTCGGACGCGTCGAGGGCGTCGAGCTCGGCGAGCTGGTCCGGCGCCGCGATGAAGGCGATCACGTGGTGGACGACGCGCTGCTCGCCGGGCCTGATCCCGAAGCCGGTGACGTAACGCGTGGCCTCCTCCGGCCAGTTGATCACGAAGCAGCGGTACTCGTCGGGCCCCGTCTGCGGGGTGTACTCGACCGGCATCTCGAGCGTCCGGTCCACCCGCGCGAGCGCGCCGCTCGCCGGCGGCTCGATCGGCGGGCCCTCGTCCGCCGGGTCGCCCAGGGCCGCGCCGCCGTCGACCCACGCCGCGATGGTCTGGATCTGCTGCTCGGACAGGGAGCGGTCGCCCACGTACTCGGCGCAGGCGTTGTCGGCCGGCCAGGGGGGCATCGTGCGCTCGACGACGGCCCGCTTGATCGACGCGGCCCAGGACGCCGCGGTCTCGTGGCGCTCGAGCGAGAACGGCGCGACGCCGCCGTCGCTGTGGCACCCCGCGCACCGCGCGTCGAAGATGGGTTTGACGTCCCGGTAGTACGAGACGGCGGCCTGGACGCCGCCTCCCGCAGCGGCCCCGGCGTCATCGCCGCCGCAGGCGGAGAGGGCGGCCAGCGCCGCCGCAAGCCGTGCCCATGAGCCCGTGATCCCCGCGCACCTCGTCATAGAACACCTGCTCCGTGTCAGCGGCGCTCCTGGACCCCGCCGCCCGCGGGCTCGCGCTGGAGGAAGAACGCGATGACCTCGGCGAGCTCGTCGCGCGCGGCCACGAGGAGCACCGTGGCGCCCCCCGCGACGACGGAGGAGCCGCGCGGCGCCTCGACGCGGCCATCCGGGCGGTAGACGCCGGCGAAGACGCACGACGAAGGGAAGCTCGCGCTGCCCGCGATGGTGCTCACCGTGCGGCCCGCGACCACCGAGTCGACAGGGATGTCGAGCTCGAACGCGACCGACTCGCCGGTGCCGAGCACCATCGCGTGGCGTACGCCCGAGTGCTCGATCGCGGTGGCCATCGCGCCGATGAAGACGTCGATCTCGGAGAGGATCCGGTCGACGCCCGCGCGGACGTACACGCTCCGGTAGGCGGGGTCCCGCATGCGCACCATCACGCGCTTGGCCCCCGCGGACTGCGCGAGGAGCGCCACGGCGAGGTTGTCGGCGTCGCGGCGGAGCATCGCCACCACCACGTCGGCGCGCGCCACCTCGGCCTCCTGGAGGAGCCCGGCGTCGGTCGCGTCGCCCACGAGCGAGACGAGGCCGTGCCGCTCGAAGGCGCTGTTCGCGATCGACTCGTCGCGATCGACGATCGTCACGTCGTGGCCCATCTTCGCGAGGTGGACCGCGACGCTGAGCCCTGCGCGCCCGGCGCCCGCGATGAGAACGCGCATGTCAGCTCTCTCCTTCGTGCTCGTGAGGGTGCGCGGCGTGTCCGCCGGGGAGCTCCACCATGGCCCTGTCGATCCGGTTCACGTGGGCGTGCGCGGTGTCGGCGGCGATGAGGCCGCGCCTCGCCGCGTCGAGCACCGCCGCCTTCTGCGCCGAGAGGAGGGCGAGATCGGTGAGGTGGTCGCGGACCACCTCGCCCTGCGGCGTCTGGAGCGCCACCTCCGCCTGGATGACCTGCCGCTGGAACGAGGCGCGGCGCTCGGCGTGCTCCTTGCGGGACACGAGGCCCGCCGCGAGCAGATCGTCGAGCTCGGACTGGCCGCGCCGCGCCGCGATGAGCGTGGCCTTCGCGGCGTCGAGCACGCTGTCCGCCGTCGGGATCGCGACCCCTAGGACCTTGAGCAGCCGCGCGAACGGCAGCGCCTGCGCGACCAGCGTGACGAAGGTCACGCCGAAGACGATCGTGATCAGGCGGTCGCGGTACGGCAGGCTGCTCGGGAGGCTGAGGACCGCCGCCATCGACAGCGCGCCCTTGATGTTGCCGACCAGCATCACGTGCTGCCAGCGGAAGGGCACGACCTCGCCCGTGAGCGCCCGGAGCACGCCGAAGCAGCCGTAGACGGCCACCGCCCTGCCCCCGTGCAGGGCGATCAGCGCGAGGCCGATGGACGCCGCCTCGCGCACGAGCATATCCGCCTGGATCTGCATGCCGACGAGCTCGAAGAGCACCACGTTGAGGCAGAAGCCGCTCGTCTCCCAGAAGCCCTGGAGCGCGAGCACGCGCGAGGGCTCGAGGATACGGCGCGCGGCCTTGCCGACGATCACGCCGAGGACCACGACGGCGATGACCGGCGAGGCGTGGAGCCGCTCGGCGAGCAGGGCCGTGGCGAAGACGAGCACGATGGAGGCGAGGATCGCGGTCAGGTGATCCGGCGTGCGGCGGAGGAGGGACGCGCCGACGGCGCCGAGCGCGCCCCCGACGGCCGCGCCGCCGGCCATGGCCAGGGCGAGGGCGCGGAAGGACTCGGCGCCGTCGAAGGTGCCGCTCACGAGGACCTGCGACGCGAGCACCACGAGCACGAGCGCGGTGCCGTCGTTGAAGAGGCTCTCGCCTTCCATGATGGCCGCCAGCCGGTGCGGCACGCGGACGCTGCGGAACGCGAGCAGCACGCTCACGGTGTCGGTGATCGAGAGCAGCGCGCCGAGGAGGAGCGCCGCGGCGAACGGGAGCGCGAGCAGCTGCGTCGCCACCGCGGCGGTGCCGAGCAGCGAGATGAGCACGCCAGGCACGGCGAGCGCGAGGATCGGCCGGCTCGCGCCCCTCAGGCTGTCCGCGTCGGCGAACAGGGCGCCCTCGAACACGAGCACCGGGAGGAACGCGATGAGGATGACCTCCGGGTCCATCGGCGCCTTCGGGAGCACGTCGACGACGACGAGCAGCAGCCCCACGAGCACGAGCGCGACGTTGTAGGGAATCGCGACGCGCTTCGCGCCGATCGCGACGCCCGAGCCGACGGCCAGGACGAGGAGCAGGCTCTCGAGCCGCTCCCTCACGGGGCACCTCGCGGCGGCAGCGCGAGCACGAGGGAGGGCGACCGCGGCGGGCGCGTCGCGATGTGCACGGAGTCCGCGTGAGAGCTCACCGTAGATCCTGCGCTACCTGATCGCCTCCGGAATCGCAAGATGCGAGAGCGCATCGCCGGGCGGCCGAGCGAGAGGCGCACGCGCGCACGTGACGCCGCGCGCGTGCGCCTCTCGTTCGGCCGCCCGGGAAGAGGTGCGATATCGATAGATCACACGACACGACACCGGCGACATCATCGCTTCCTCGTCGTGGAGCGATCCCCGACACCGGCTCTCAGCGATCTCGATGCGCTTCTGTCAGCCTGCCGGCAGCTGAACGCAGAACCGGCTCCCCCGCCCCCCGTTGTCCGTCACGTCGATCCTGCCGCCGTGTGCCTCGACCACCAGCCGGCAGAACGTCAGCCCGAGGCCGCGGCCGGCCGAAGTGATCGCGCCCCCGTCGGCGAGCCGCGCGTACTTGTCGAAAATGCGGTCGCGCAGGTGGACCGGGATCCCCAGGCCCTCGTCGCACACGTTGAGCTCGACCCAGCCCGGGCCGAGCCACCGCGCCTCGAGGCGCACCGCGCCGTGCGGCGGGCTGTGGCGAAGCGCGTTGTCGACGAGGTTCAGCAGGACGCGCCGCACGAGCTCCTCATCGGCGCGGAGAAGGCAGCTCGGCATGGCGGGGCAGAGCTCGATGCGCTGCCCGCGCGACGCAGCGAGCGGCTCCAGGATCTCGGCGACACCTTCGAACAGCGACGCAGGGTCGAGCTCGGTGAGCCGCAGGACGAACGTCCCGTGCTGGCGGCTCGCCACGTCGAGCAGGTTCAGCGCGGTGCGCTGGATGACCTCGGCCGAGGTGAGGACAGCATTCCATCGGCGCCGCTCCGGCTCCGGAAGATCCTGCTTCTTCAGGCGTGCCTGCGCGGCGAGGATGATACCGGCGGCGGGACTCCTGAGATCGTGCGCGAGGAACTCGCTCAGCGCCTCGCTCTGCCGCTGGAGCTCCTCCAGGGCCTGTTGCCTCTCCGCGAGATCGCGGTTCGCCGCCTCGACCTCGCGCGCCCGCGCCTTGCCCTTCTCCAGGCCGTCGTGGAGCGCCACGTTCTCCAGGGCCACGGTGGCGCTGCCGGCGAGCGCCTGGAGCAGCGTCACGTCGCTCTGCGCGATCTCTCGTACGGAGCTCCAGTAGGCCCCCAGCGCCCCGAGAGGAGCGCGCGCGCGGATCGGCACCATCGCCATGCTCCGCACGTAGGTCGACCGATAGGCGTCGATCGGGACGCGGGGATCGCGCGTGATGTCGCCGATGACCGCCGGCCTCCGATTCAGCATCACCCAGCCGCTGACGCACGCCGACATCGGAAACCGTCTCCCCTGCCAGAGGGGGGCGATCGAGTCCTCCTGCGCATAGTAACAGAGGTCACCGTCGCGGAGCACGAAGGACGCACCGTCGGCGCCCGTGAGGTCCCGGGCGGCCCGATCGACAATCTGCATGATCGTCTGGAGGTCGCGGGCCAGCGAGAGGTCTTGCACGGCGCTGATGAGGCGCCCGCAAGGATGGAGTTGTCGGAAACTCGGGTCCGAGTCAGCGAATCTCTCGTGGCCCTCGGGTTCCATTCCGTACGATGTCTAACGCGCGCTGGCGCGCACGACAAGGCGAGCGCGACGCGTCAAACGACGTTCCCCGGCGCGGGTGGCCGCCAGCGCCCGCGCGCCCGCCTCGCGCTCGGCGGCCGTGCAGCGGCGGCCGCTCTCCACGCGGCAAGCCCGAGGCCGGCCTCTCGATGGATCACGCGCGTCTCCGAGCGCCGCGCCCGCTCGCGTCCTCGCACAAACAGCAGAACCCACCTTCCGCCACAACCGCTCTCGGCCATCGCTTCATGCCGAGCGCCGAGGGGCGATGTGGTGGGGCAGCGGGCCCTCGCCGTCGGGCCGGGTCGCGCGCGCCTCGATCCGCCGCGGCGCGGCTAGCGATGAGGCTGGCGCCTCGACGCCCCCAAATGATATCACCAGGTTACGGTTCGCCATGGTGCCAGGCTCGATGACCCCAGCGCCGAGGATCAGAGCAGCATCCCACCTCTTCGCACCCGGTGTCCTGACGGCGCTCACAGCGCGTTTGTTCACCTGCCGTGAGAGGCGTGGGGCTGGCGCGCCGAGGATCGTCGCTTCTGGCCTCTTGCAAGGACGCAATGGACGACAGGCTCGCTTCGCTCTCATGTAAGACACTGCTTGACGGCACACCCACACCGCTGGCGCTGCTCTCCGGCGCCGGCGAGGTGGTCGCCTGCAACGCGGCCTGGGAGAGCTGCGTTGGCCCGTCCGCGCGGCTCCTCGAGCGCGTCCACGAGGACGATCGGGGAGAGCTGTCCGCCCGGATCACGGGCGCGCGCGCCGCCGCGGGCAGCGTCTCCGCCGCGGCGCGCGTCGTGGGCGCCCGCGGGGAGATCGTCCAGCTGCACTGGACGCTGTGGCGCGCCGACGACACGGCGCTCTGGGCTGCCGTGAAGCCCGATCGCGGGGCGTGGGAGGCTCAGGCGCGCATCCTCGTCGACGTGTTCCAGACGATGGATGCGATCGTCTGGTGGTGCGATCGGGCGGGCACGCTCCACGTCTCCGACGGCAACGGGCTCGAGAGCATGGGGCTCAAACGGCACCAGCTCGTCGGAATGAACATGTTCGATCTCTACGGCGCGGACGCGGATATCATGGGCCTGTGCAAGCGCGTCCTCGAGGGGGAGCCGGTCCGCACGGACACCGTGGCCGGGGGCGTGCACTGGATCGTGCACTACGCGCCCCGCCGGAACGATGACGGCGAGATCGTGGGCGTCCAGACGTTCGGCATCAACCTGGCCGACGATGTCAGGCTCGCGGTGAAGGGGGAGCTGCTCCGCGCTTGCATCGACAGCATGCCCATCGCCATCCTGGCGTTCGACAGGACCGGCAGCTGCGTGATCGCGCAGGGCGGGGCGCTCGCGCAGATCGGTTGTACGGAGCGAGGCGAGCTGGGCAAGCACATGCGCGAGCTGTGCGGCGACACCGAGGATGTCCGCGCGGCCTTCGAGCAGGCCCTCGCCGGGGAGATCGCGCAGGTCGAGCAGGTCCGGCGAGACAGGATCTGGCGGACCAGGTTCGTTCCCCAGAAAGACGTCCTCGGGGAGACCACCGGCGTCGGCGCCATCTGCGAGGACATCACGCAGCAGCTCCGCGTCGAGCAGCAGCTCCGGGAGCAGCTGCGGTTGACGCAGGATCAGCAGGAGTCGATCGCGCGGCTGTCGAGCCCCATCATCGAGGTCTGGCAGGACGTGCTCATCGTCCCCTTGATCGGCTCTGTCGACGCGGATCGCGCGGCGATGGTGATGGAGTCGCTGCTCGCGAGCGTGGTGGAGAAGCAATCCGCCTTCGCCATCCTCGACCTCACCGGGCTCGATTCGGTCGACACGACGACGGCGCAGCACCTCATCAAGATCATCAATGGATTGACGCTGCTCGGCTGCAAGGGCGTGGTCACCGGCATCCGCCCGCCGGTCGCGCAGACGATGGTCGGCCTCGGCTTCGATCTGTCGCAGGTCAAGACGCTGCGCAGCCTGAAGGAGGCGCTGCGCTGGTGCATGAGCGCCCGGCGCGGCTCAGGCGCCGCGCCGCACCGCCTAGAGCGCGGCTGAAGCGCCGCGCCGGCCGCGCCCGTGGAGCGCGGTGCGGCGCGGCGCTGGCTTGACTCAGCCGACTCAGTGGCTCGTCGGATCCGCGGGATCCGTGCCCGCGTCGCACTCATCGCCGTCGAGGAACCCGTCGCCGTCGCGGTCGATGCCGATGCGCGTGCCCGAGCCCGGCGGCACGCAGGTGTACGTCACCGGGTGCCCGGTGAGCGCGGCGAGCGAGCGCAGGACGAGATCGCTCAAGGGCGGGGCCGCGGCGCGCGCCGTGGTGAACTGGCCACCTCCGATATAGAGCAGGCCTGTCTCCTCGAGGAGGAACGGGAGCTTCGCCACGAGGTCGCACTCCCCGGCCTCGGCGCGCTGGCGGAGCAGGTCGATGCGCGGCCAGGCCGCCGTGGCGTTGTGCGAGCCGAGCGTGACCTGCTGCCCGACGATGGGGGCGAGGTTCGTGTCGAACGCCAGCATGAACTCCACGGCCTGCTCGCGGAGGAGCTCCCCGGGCGCGCCGGGCGGGAAGCCGTTCGGCGAGAACTCGCTCTGCTCGAAGCCGATCGCCTGGTGGAAGCGGAACAGCGTGTCCATCACGCCGTCGTGCATGAACCCGAAGCCGCGGATCTGGTCACCCTTGAAGTCGTTGTCTCCCGGGTGGAAGAGGCTCAGGACCGGGGCCATGCCGAACATGCCGATCTTCTGGTACATGTTCCGCAGGTGCGGGATCTTGAAGCTCTGGCCGTTCTCCTGGCCGATGCTCGCGCCGTCCGTCCCGAAGAAGCCGGGGAAATCGCTGGTACCGGCGTTCCCGTCCGGGTCCAGGGTATGGCAGGAATTGCACGAGAAGGTCCCTGCGCCGCCTTCGCGGAAGAAGTGATCGCGCCCGGCCTGTTGATCGGCGTTCAGCGAGTTGTCGAGGTTCCGGATCGGGTTCGGCGGATACGAGAGCTGGAGGATGAAGTCTGTGAACGCCTCCATGTCCTCGTCGGGGATCGGCGCGTGCCGGCCGAGCAGGTTGGTGAAGCCGCCCTGGAACTTCTTGAACCCCGCGCGCTCGTCGAAGGCCCCGCTGTCCGGCTGCGCGGTGGACGCGTCGTTGCCGCCCGTGCGGTCGCCGCGCCAGTGCATCGGGCCGTGGTTGGCCATGCCGCGCAGGCTCTGGGTCGTCATGGGCCCTTTCATCGGCTTCAACGAGGTATCGGCGGGGAACGGCGGGTTGATGTTCGTGAACGGCCCAGGGTTCGTCACGGTCTCCCCGTCGGGGTTGCCGAGGTCCCATGCCAGGCTATCGAGGTCGCCGAAGACGTGGCAGCTCGCGCACGACGAGTCGCCGTGGGCCGACGAGAAGCTCGCGTCATGGAGGAACCTCCGCCCGCGGACCACGCTCTCCGGCTCGGGGTTGTGGAGGGCGATGTGGGCCGTCTCGGCGTGCGTGGACGTGTTGACGACGGAGATGGAGTTGTCGAAGCGCGTGAGCACGTACAGCCGGCCGCGGGGCTGATCGAGCGCGAGCCCGCTCGGCCCGCCGCCGGTGACCTGGATCTGGCTCGCGAGGCTCGGCGTGAAGGTGTCATTCTCGATCTGGGCCGTCTGGAAGACCCCGACCTTGCTCGACCCGAACGCGGCCACGTAGAGCTTCGATCCGTCGCTCGTCACCGCCATGTCGACCGGCGTGGCCAGGCTCTTCGCGTTCTCGGCGTTGGGCACCGGAGCGCAGCAGGTCGAGTAATCGATGTGCTTGTTCAGGTGCCGCGGCAGGACCGAGCCGCCGCTGCCGAGCACGGAGATCCGGCTCTCGTGCAGGTGTCCACGGACGCTCGTGCCCGCGAAGGTGCCTGGGCCCTCGAAGCGATCGAGGTTGAACGCCTCGGTGTTGGAGACGTAGACCTTCCCGTTCGCCGGGTTGACGACCATGTTGTAGAGGACGGTCCCGACGCCGGTGAAGAAGCCGGCGCTGCCGGGCCGCTGGACAGGGGGATTGGCCGCGGCGTCGATGACGAAGACGTCCTTGTCCGGCAGCGAGAACATGACCGAGTCGTCCCAGGGGTTGCCCCCGGCGTCGACCCAGTGGGCGCCGTCGTGCTGGACGATGAGCGACGTCGTCAGCTGCGGCTCACCGAGGTGGTTGGTGAACGGCGGCAGCATGCCGCCTTCGTCCTCCACGATCGCGCGGTGCACGGCGGTCGTGCGGTTGCCGGTGTGGAAGCCGGCGGCGTACACCGAGGCCCCGTCCGGGCTGACCGCGAGCGCCCGCGGCGTGTCGGTGAAGAAGGAGAGGATCGTGAGGGGCGTGCCCCCGAGCGACGGTTGGGTCGCGACGGCGTTCGCGTTGAACACCCAGACGTCGGCGCGGCCGACCCCGGGCGTCGTCAGCTGCGGATCGAACGGCGCGTTCTGGCCCCGGTGGGCGGCGGTGATGAACGCGCGCGAACGCCCGGGACCAGCGAAGACGATGTCCCGCGGCTCGTCCCCGACGAGGAGCGTGCGCACGACCCGCGGCCGCAAGGGGAACGAGACGTCGACGACGCTGACGCTATCGGAGAGGTGATTGACGACCCACACCTCGCCGTCGTTGCGCGCCGCGACGGCGACGGGCTCGAGGCCCACGCTCACGGAAGAGATGTGCGTCAGACCACCCGACGAGACGTAGAAGATCTCGAGGCGGCCGTCGGGTGTATTGGCCGCGAAGAGCAGATTACGACTTGGTGAGAGCGCGAGCGGTCGGACCTGACCGCTCTCGAAGAGGGTGTACGACGGAGCCGCCTCCGCGGGGGGTCCGACAGCGAGGCAAACGAGCGTGGCAGCGGTGAAGAGCAGGCGATTCTGGGAGCGCAGTGCACGATGTGGGCGCATACCGACCTCCTTGCCAGGGGGCTTTGGCAAAAGGACTCCTCAGTGTAGAAGTGCACGGTTATCCTTGAGGAATCAAGAACTTCCTGATGTCGCTAGCGTGCTCCCTGTTGCGCAGCCAACAAGGGTGACGTCGTGATGCGGCCGTGTCGCATTTGTCGAGTGTCTCGCCGCGCGTCGCGTCGTGTGGCTCGTCGCGTGTATGCGCGAACTGCCTACACAGTGGCCGCGTCAACGACTGTGGTGTTCACCAGCGGAGGCTCCGGCGCGCCGTGAGAGCAGCTCGCCGCGAGGACCGCCAAGGAGAAGGAGAGCGGCGCCGCGCGCGCCGCGAGACTGGCAAGGAGGTCGTCTCGCAGGGGGTCGAACGACCGGTGGATTCCTGTTGCTGGCAGGCGTCCCGGCATCCGCATGCATCGCCGCCGCGCGGAGCGCCTGGACCGGCGGCGCGGCTCGAGACTAGGATCGTCCCCCGTACACATCGAGCCTCGGGAGATCGCCATGTGCCGGAACATCAGGACGCTGTTCAACTTCGAGCCGCCGGCGACGGAGGAGGAGATCCGGGCGGCGTCGCTGCAGTTCGTGCGGAAGCTGAGCGGCTTCAACCGGCCGTCGCAGGCCAACGAAGCGGCCTTCGCGCAAGCCGTGGACGACGTCGCGGCCGCCGCGCGCGTTCTGATGGCGTCGCTGTCCACGACCGCCGCGCCGCGGGACCGCGAGGTCGAGGCGGTCAAGGCGCGCGAGCGCTCGCGGCTGCGCTTCAGCCGGGGCTGAGGCGCGGGGCCGCCGCGCCGTCCGGGCGCGCATACGCCCGGGAGAGCGCGCCGAGCGAGGCGTTCCCCGGCGCGCTCGCCCGCGCCGTGCTCGGCTGGCCCTCGGGCTATCGTGTCGTGCCGCGCGCCTTGCGCGCCATTGCGCGCCCCTTGCCCTCGCGGCGAGGGCTCGGCGCGGAGGGCTCTCCTTCCCGTGATTGCGCCGTCTGCAGTGATTGCGGTGATTGCCCTGCCCGCGCTTCCCGGGCTCGCCGCTCTGGCAAGCACACGACGCGCGCGGCGATGGTCATGCCCTCGAGGAAGGCCTCGTGCGTCGCGGCGCCGTACTTCAGGCCGCGCGCCGAGGAGACCAGGGTGTCCGCCAGCTGGCGCCCGGTGACCCCCGCGGGCTCGTAGGCGGCCGCGAGCCCGGAGGCGCGCAATGCCTCGGCCACGGCCTCGACGAACCGTCCCTCGTGCTCGGCGACGAGGGGGCCGACGAGCTCGTTCGCGGCGGTCGAGAGATCCGCCGCGTCGGCCCCGAGCGCGCCAACGAACCGGCCGATCCACGCGTCGAACGCGGCCACGAGCCGGTCCTCCAGGGGGCGCTCCGCGTCGGCGAGCGCGGCGGCGGCGGCGGCGAGCGCGGTGTCGAGGAAGTACCCCACGGACGCGCGGAAGAGCTCCTCCTTCGTGGCGAAGTGGAGGTAGAGGCCCTGCCGCGAGACGCCCGCCGCGCGCGCGACCTCGTCCATCGACGTCTTCCGGAAGCCGAAGCGCAGGAACACCGTGAGCGCCGCGTCCATCAGCTTGCGGCGGCGCAGATCCTCGGCGGGTCTATCGGTGGAGCGCGGCTCGCCCTCGTTCACGATGGTCAGCATTGACAATTGAAGACCATATTGTCAACAGGAACCTTGACGGTGCGCAGGTGGACTGCCAATAACGTCGGGTGCGCCAGCCCGCCTCCCCGGCCGATCCTTCCGCGCTCTCCCCCTCCCGCGCCGGCCTGGGGGTGAAGATCGGCGTGGTCGCCGCGGCCGCCACGCTCCTCGTCGTCGCTCAGCGCATGGGGCTGTTCGAGCTCTTCGGAGAGCCCGCGCGCATCAAGCAGGCGCTGCTCTCGCTCGGGCCGTGGGGGTATGTGGCGTTCCTCCTGGCGTACGCCGCGCTCCAGCCGTTCGGCGTGCCGGGCACGGTGTTCATCCTGGCGGCGCCGCTCATCTGGCCGTGGCCGGTGGCGTTCGCGCTCTCGATGGCGGGCACCATGGCGGCGAGCGTCGTGGGCTTCTCGTTCGCGCGCTTCGTCGCCCGCGACTGGGTCTCTGCGCGGGTGCCGGCGCGCTTCCGCGCCTACGACGAGGCCCTGAAGCGGCGGGCGTTCCTGACGGTGTTCTTGCTCCGCCTCGTCCTCTGGATGCCGCCCATGCTCCACGTCTTCTTCGGCCTCTCCGGGGTGCGCTTCTGGACGCATTTCTGGGGCTCGCTGGCCGGGTACACCCTACCGCTCCTGGCGACTGCCTATTTCGGTCAACGGGTCTTCGACGCCCTGCGCGACGCGCCCCCGTCGGCGTGGGCCGGAATGGGCGCCGCCGCGGTGGCCGTCATGGTCCTCCTGTGGCTCGCCAGGCGCTGCTCCAGGCGGGACGTCGTCCCCTCATGACAGGAGTCCCGGCCGCCACGGGCGGCGCGAGCGAGGGCGGCGGCACGACCGGGCGCGACCGGCGCGATCGACCGGGGCTCGGCCCAGCGGCCTGACCGCCGGGCTGCCCCTCGCGTGGTAGCTTTCGCCCGTGAAGCTCTCGTTCAACATCGCTGGCCCCTGCATCCCCGGCGAGCACTACATGCTGCCGCCCGAGCGCCGGCTCGGGCCGGTGCTCGATGCGATCGAGGAACGCAGGTACTTCACGCTCCACGCCGGCCGCCAGACGGGCAAGACCACCAGCGCCCGCTGGCTCGTCGAGCACCTGAACCGCAAAGGCGACCTCCGCGCGGTCTGGGTCGACGTCCAGATCGCGCGCGAAGAGCCCGATCCGGCGAAGGCCTTCGAGGCCGTCCTCTACGCGCTCGACACCGCGGTCGACCGCGACCTGCCTGACCTCGGCCGCCCCGCGGACGATGTCCGCCGCGTCGATCCGGCGAGCACCTTCGTCCTGCGCTACCTGCGCGATCTCGCGGCGCGCAGCGACAGGCCGCTGGTCGTGCTCTTCGACGAGGCGGACGGGCTCGTGGGGGCGGCGATGGTCTCGTTCCTGACCCAGGTCCGGCAGGGCTACCTCGACCGGAGCCGGATCCCGTTCCCCTCCAGCGTGGCCCTCATCGGCCAGCGCCAGGTGCGCGACTACGCGCTCGCCCTGGAGGAGCGGCGCGCGGTCGCGTGGCTGGGCACGACGTCGCCGTTCAACATCACCGCCGAGGCCACGACGCTCGGCCCCTTCACCGAGGCCGAGGTCGCCGAGCTGCTCGCGCAGCACACCGCCGCGACCGGACAGCGCTTCGAGCCCGAGGCCGTGCGGCGGATCTGGGAGCTGGGACAGGGCCACCCGTGGCTGACCAACGCGATGGCCGACCAGATCGTCCGCCGCGACGTGGAGGACCGCGCCGTCCCGATCACGACAACCCACGTCGACGCGGCCAAGGAGACGCTCATCCTGGAGCGCCGCTCGCACATCGACTCGCTCATCGCCCGGCTGCGCGAGCCCCGGGTGCGGCGCGTGCTCGATCCCATGCTGGCCGGCACGCAAACGGACAGCGATGTGCTCGATGACGATTTCTCCTACGTCCTCGGCCTGGGCCTGATCCGCTTCCACGGCGGGCGCTTCGAGATCGCGAATCCGATCTATCGCGAGGTCGTCCCTCGGGCGCTCACGTTCATTCGGCAGGCGCAGATCCCGGCCGAGCCCGCCGCTTACGTCCACCCGGACGGCTCGCTCGACATGGGCAAGCTCTTCACCGACTGGCAAGCGTTCTGGCGCAAGGACGGCCACCTCGCCGCCGAGGGGTTCGGCTACCGCGAGGCCGGGCCGCACCTGATGCTGATGGCCTTCTTGCAGCGGGTCGTGAACGGCGGGGGACGGGTGGAGCGCGAGTACGGCCTCGGGCGCGGGGCGCTCGACCTGATGATCTGCTGGCGCGACGAGCGCCACGCGATCGAGGTGAAGGTCCGCCGCGACACGGAGACCGAGGCCGACGCGCTCGATCAGGTGGCGCGGTACCTCGAGCACGCGGGCCTCGGCGAGGGGTGGCTCGTGATGTTCGACCTGCGCAAGGAGCGATCGTGGGCAGAGAAGCTGTTCGTGCGCGAGGTGGCGCACGGGGGAAAGGCGGTCCGCCTCGTGGGGTGTTGAGGCCGCGTCGGAGCGATGACCGCCGAGCCGTTCCACCCCGTGTCCGGCCTGGACGGCGACGGCGCTGCTCGAAGCTGCCGAGTCGGGGTCGATGAACCGGAATCGACGAAATTTCCTCGCGTCATCGCGCGTCACCGCGCGTCGCCGGGCCGCTGTCCAGGCCCTCGCGCGTTGAAAGCCCGCCGTCGGAGGCTATGCACCAGGCATGCGTGAGCGTCGCCCCAGCCAGACGGCATCCATCGTCGCCCTCCTCCGGGCGCTCGCAGACCAGGGCCTGACCGATGTCCCGGGCTTCGAGGATCCGGTCGCTCACCGGCTGCTGTCGCGCGGGTGGAGCGCCGCGCTGGAGCTGTTCGCGCGCCGGCTCCGGGGCCTGGACCCGGCGAAGCGCGCGCGCGCCCTCGCCCGGCTCTCCGCGGTCCCGCTGCGCGTGATGGCCATCGACATCGAGCTCGAGCGCGCGGTGGAGCTCGGGTGCCGCCAGGTCGCGTGCCTGGGGGCGGGGCTCGACACGCGCGCCTTCCGGATGAAGGCGCTCTCGGCGACCCGCTTCTTCGAGATCGATCACCCGGCGACGCAGGCCTTCAAGCGGCGCAAGGCGGCGGGGCTGTCGCCGCTCGTGGAGCAGCTGACCTACGTGCCCGTCAACTTCGAGCGCGACGCGCTCGCCGCGTGCCTCTCGGCGGCCGGCCATCGACCCGACGAGCCCACCGCGTGGATCTGGGAAGGGGTCGTGATGTACCTGTCGGACGAGGCGCTCCGGTCGACGCTGCGGGCGCTCGCCGACGCCTCGGCGCCGGGAAGCGTCCTCCTCGTGAACTACATGGAACCCCCCGTGCCGCGCCGCGTGCAGCGCGTCTTCCGCCTGCTCACGTGGCTCTGGAGCGAGCCGCTCATCGGCCTGCGCCGGCGCGAGGTGATGCTCGCGGAGGTCGAGCGGGCCGGGTTCCGCGTGGTGCGCGACACGGGCGCGGCGGACTGGGCCCGGCAGCTCGGCGCCCCGTTCGCGCCGTCCAACCCGGCCGCGAACACGCGGCTCCTCGTGGCCGAGCGGCCCGGCCCGGGCGCTGCCCCGCCGCCCGTTCGCCCGCCGAGCTGACCCGGTCGGCGGCGCGCCTCAGCCCCCGCGCCTCAGCTCCACGTCGCGGAGCGCCGAGGGTGGCGGGTCTCGATGGCCTCGGCGTGCCCCCGCAGCCCGCGCGCGGCCGGGAGGTTGCCATGCTCCTCGAAGACGTCGGCCAGGGAGAGCCCGAGCACGACGATCTGCTGGGGCTTCTCCAGCGCGCCGACGGCCGGGGCCACGGAGCCCAGCAGCTCGAACGCCCGCCGCCACGCCATCGCCGCGGCGTCCGGCATGTCGGCGTTGAGCGCCGCGTGGCCAGAGCAGCGGTGCATGTCCGCCGCGAACTCGTGGCTCCCGCGGCGGTTCGCGAGCTCTCCGGCGCGCGCGTACGCCTCCGACGCGTCAAGGAAGCGGCGCTGCTTGCTGTGCAGGCTGCCGAGCGAGGCGTAGGCCTCGGGGATGATCGCGAGCAGGCCGCGCCGCTCCGCCTCCTTCAGCGCGGCGACGAACACCCGATGCCCCTCCTCGACCACGCCCGCCGCGATCATCGAGCGCGCGCGCTGCATGGCGATGTGGACGGCCTCCTCGCCCAGCCCCCGGCTCGCCAGCATCTCCTCGGCCTGTTGCTGGAGCCGCGCAGCCTCGGCGTGCCGCCCCGCGTGAAAACACGTGTCCGCCTCGTGCAGGAGGCGCCGCGCAGGGAGGAGCTCCGGGGCGCGGAGGGGCGAGTCGGCGGCGATGCGCAGCTCCAGATCGGCGGGGAGGCGCCGCCCGCGCGCGGAGAGATCGGTGAGCACGCGCTCGAGATCCGCGATGGCCGGGCCGTCGGCCTCCGGCCACACGACGCGGGACGCGCCCTCGCCGAGGCGCGCGAGCAGGTCGCCGACGCTCGAGTGGACAGGGTCGACGAGGACCCAGCGCACGAGCGCGAGGTCGGGGCAATGCGCGAGCCAGAAGAGGTCGCGGGCATAGGCGCGCGGGTCGTCGATGTGCTGTGGCGCCAGCACGACGACCGCGGTCCCGTCCGGGGCGCAGGCGGCGACGTGCGCCGCGAGGGCGCTGGCGAAGGTGTCGAGCGGCTCGCGCAGCGGGCCCTGCTCGGGCGTCGCGAGCGCCGCCGGGGCGCCGAGCTCACGCGACAGCGAGCGCTCTCGGGCCGCCCAGCCGCGGCTGGGTCCGTAGACCGGATCTGCCAGGACCCACACGGGACGGGGGGCCGGGCCCGCCTCGCCGAGCGCCCGCAGCAGCGCCAGCGTGTGCCCATGGACGTGTGCCGGCACGATCACGTGCAGCAGTCGGGCTCGCTCGCCCGTGAAGATGGCGCTGAGCGCGCTGGCGAAGTCGTGGATCATGTCGCGGTTCCGGGCGGATTCTTGCTCCGATCGCCGCGGAGGCCAAGCGGAGGCGCCAGCGTCGCGAGGCGGGGCCTCCCCTGCGCCTGCGCCACGGGCCCCCTCCCGCCCGGGGATCCCTGGCGGGCGGCCAACGCGCGTCGCAGGACGCCACGGTCGAGGCGATGTGTCTCAGGGGGAGCGATCCCCGGGATCCGTGGATGTGGTGACGAGGAGCACGCGCGGGCGCTCGGCGCGGTTTGGCCCGGGCATTGCTGACCAACATGGCCAACGGACATCGTTGACTGAAGGCAGGATGAAGCTGGGATCTGGACGAGACAGCTCGAAGCCAGCGCAGAGAGTCGTCGAGAAACCGCCGGGCGCGCCGAGGGGGCAGAGCCGCTGGGCGCGGTCGAGCGCGGAGGAGAGGATACAGTGAAAACAGGGATTCGGTCGCTGCTCCTGGGCAGCATGGTCATCGGTTGCGTCGGTGTGATCGGTTGCGGAGGCAGCAAGCCTCAGCCGGAGGGACCGGCCGAGAAGGCGGGCGAGGCCGTGGACGACGCTGCGCGCGACGTCAAGGACGAGGCGAAGGACGCGGCGGAGTCGACGGGCGACGCCGCCGAGAAGGCGGGGGACAAGATCGAGGAGAAGACGGACAAGTAGCCCGAGGCGAGTTCGGGCGATGAGGGGCGAGCCCGTGCGCTCTCCCCTCACCGCGCGTCGAACCATGAACAACAAGGCTGGCCGGAGCGCCTCGCGCGCGAGATCGCCCCGGCCGGCGATGAAACCCGGACGACCCCGGCCGCGCGGAGGCGCGGCGCACCATGGAGGCAGGAAGATGAAAGCGACGTCATTGCTCGAGAAGCAGCATCGCAAGGTGGAGTCCCTCTTCAAGCAGCTGGAGAGCGGCAGATCGGATCCGGCGCTCGTCCTCGCCGAGCTCGCCAACGAGCTCGCCGCGCACATGGCGATCGAGCAGGAGACGTTCTATCCCGCCGTGCAGCAGATCAAGGAGGACGTGATCCTCGAGAGCTTCGAGGAGCACGCCATCGCCGAGCTCGCGCTGAAGCGGCTGCTCTCGACCTCCCCGGAGGATCTCTCGTTCAAGGCGCGGGTGACGACGCTGAAGGAGCTCATCCAGCACCACGTCGAGGAGGAGGAAGGGGAGCTCTTCCCGGCGGTCGAGAAGGTTGTGGACGAGAAGCGCCTCACCGAGCTCGGTAAGTCGATGAAGGCGGAGTTCGAGCAGCGGCTGGCCGAGGGCTACGAGACGCTGCTGCCGGCGGGCTACAAGAAGACGTCCGCGGACAAGGCGAGCCACACGATCCACGAGGGCCACGCGAACGGCGCGGCCCGGGCCTGACGAGGCCTTGCTCGAGGGGAGAGGTCGAGCGGCGATCCGGCGGTGAGACATGGAAGACGCGATCGGCTGGGTCAGCTCTGGCATCCTCGTCCTGACGGTCGGCAATCAGGTCTACAAGCAGTGGAAGAGCAAGACGAGCCAGGGCATCTCCAGGTGGCTCTTCGTCGGCCAGCTGGCCGCGTCGATCGGGTTCGTCGTCTACAGCTGGATGCTCGAGAGCTGGGTCTTCGTGGCGACGAACTCGCTCATGGTCGCGAACGCGCTCGCCGGCGCGACGATCGTCTATCTCCAGCGGAGGCGCGGCGCGCCTCGATCGGCGGAAGCGGAAGACGAGGCCAGGGCCCGGCGGGCGTTCAAGCTTCCGCGCGCCGCCGGCCCGCGAGGGCGACATCTGAGAGGCGGCCGCCGCTCGCTGGCGTGCGGTGTCCTGTCTCGCACGAGTGGAATTCGAAGCAAACGAACACAACTCCATGCGACACGCGCGCTTCTCTCCGCACAGGCGCGCGGGAAGCCCGCCAATCGAGCCTGAACCGCTCAAGCATGCAAAAGTGAAGCAGGATCGGTCGATGTTGAGCATGCGTCGAATGCCCCATAGACTCGACGGATGCTTACCACTTGGACGCCTTCATGCGCCGTCGCGCTCGCCGCGACGTTGATCGGTTGTATGCTGTCGGGCTGCGTCGGTGAGGTGGGCGACGCGTCGATCGATGGCGAAGGCGGCGGGCCGTCGAGCGGCGCCGGCGTCGTGATCCACAACGGAGACTCCGGCAGCGGGCCGAGCACCAGCAGCGGCGGCTCGGCCACGGCGGGCACCGGTGGCTCGGCCACGGCAGGCGCCGGCGGCGCCGGAAGCTCGTCTGCTCAGGGCGCCGGCGGCTCGGCCACGGCAGGCGCAGGCGGCGCCGGAAGCTCGTCCGCGCAGGGCACCGGCGGCTCGACCACGGCAGGCGCCGGCGGCTCGTCCGCCGAGGGTGCAGGCGGCTCCTCTGCGCAGGGCGCCGGGGGCTCGGCCACGGCCGGCACCGGTGGATCGAGCGGCGAGGGCTCCGGGAGCGGCGCCGGCGGCTCGGGCGGCGCCACGGGCGCGGCGCAGCTGTGCGTCGATACGATCAACGAGCACCGCGCCACGCTCGGCTTGCCGCCCCTCGCGCGCTGGGTCGAGGCGGAGTCGTGCTCCGATGGAGAGGCCGAGTCCGATGGGAACACCGGCGAGTTTCACGGCGCGTTCGGCGCTTGCGACGAGAATGCCCAGAACGAGTGCCCCGGGTGGGGAGGCCCGCCGGACTCGATGATCGTCCCATGTTTGCAGCTCATGTGGGACGAAGGGCCGGGCGAGGATTTCGAGAAGCACGGCCACTACATCAACATGAGCAGCACCCGCTACACGAAGGTGGCTTGCGGGTTCCACACCTTCCCTGACGGCAGCGTGTGGGCGGTGCAGAACTTCCGATGATGAGCCGGAAGCACTCCTCAAATTTTCCGGGGAATTGAACAGGGAGGCGAGTCCGTCGCGCTACGTCCGCGCGCTCGGGTCGATACCGTCCGCGCGCATCTTCTCTGCGGCGGCCGGTCCGGCGACCGTGCCGACTCGAAGAACTGGGTACTGGCCCAATTTGAACAGGGAGACGGGGAGGCAGGGAGAAAATAGTAAATCTCTCCGTCTCCCCGTCTCTCTGTGATTTTTCTCGGGCAAAGTTGACCACCACAAAAAAAAACTGAGCGGGCATTCACCACGGAGCATTGACGAGCTGGCGCCTCGATCTCCGGAGATCGATGGCCCTGCTCGCCTGCCGTCGCCGACGTCATTCGGCGCCGCCTCCTGCGGCAGCGCCGGGCGGCCGCGCGAAGCGACGAGCGGTGTCCACGGGGTGCTTGGGATGTAAGAAACCCGAACGGCGAGCGTCGGCGAGGAGGGAGACGACATGAACCACGGGCATCACCACGATCATGGCCACCCTCACGAGCAAGGCCGCCCTGCTCCTGCCGACCTGGACCGAGAGCGGACGAAGGATCCGGTCTGCGGGATGACCGTCTCGCCCGAAACAGCCGCGGGGCGGCACGAGCACGGCGGTAGAACGTATTTCTTCTGCAGCCAGCGCTGCCTCGCCAGGTTCCAGGCGGAGCCCGAGAAGTACGCGCCCGTCGAGAGGAGGACCGAGGGAGAGCCCACGCCGGCCTCGCAGGGAATCACCACGTGCCCGATGCACCCCGAGGTCCGACAGACCGGACCGGGAACATGCCCCTCCTGCGGAATGGCCCTGGAGCCGCTCGATCCGGCCCAGGCGACGCGCGTCGAGTACGTCTGCCCGATGCACCCCGAGGTCGTCCGCACGGCGCCGGGCTCCTGCCCGATCTGCGGGATGGCCCTCGAGCCGCGCACGGTGACGCTCGAGGACGCGCCGAACCCGGAGCTCGCGGACATGTCCCGGCGCTTCTGGCTCAGCGTCCCGCTGAGCTTGGTTGTCCTCGTGCTGGGGATGTCCGAGATGATCCCAGGCCAGCCGGTGCAGCAGCTCCTCGGCCGATGGCTCGTCTGGATCGAGCTCGCCCTCACCACGCCCGTGGTGCTCTGGTGTGGTGCTCCGTTCTTCGAGCGCGGCTGGGCCTCGATCAGGACTCGGCACCTCAACATGTTCACCCTGATCGCCATCGGCACGGGCGCCGCCTACGCGTACAGCGTCGTTGCCACGCTGGCGCCGGGGATCTTCCCCCACTCTGTCCGCCACGGCGGCGTGGTCCCGGTCTACTTCGAGGCGGCCAGCGTCATCGTCTCGCTCGTGCTTCTCGGCCAGGTCCTCGAGCTCCGCGCCCGCAGCCGGACGAGCAGCGCGCTCAAGGCGCTCCTCGGCCTCGCCCCAAAGACCGCCAGGCGCATCGGCGCGGACGGCCGCGAAGAGGATGTCTCTCTCGAGCTCGTGCAGCCAGGCGACCGGCTGCGCGTGCGGCCGGGGGAGAAGGTGCCTGTCGACGGCGAGGTCCTCGAGGGGAGCAGCGCGGTCGACGAGTCGATGGTCACGGGCGAGCCCATCCCGGGCGAGAAGACGCCCGGCGCCCGCCTGGTCGGCGGCACCGTCAACGGCACAGGCGGCTTCGTGATGCGGGCCGATCGCGTCGGGCGCGACACCCTGCTCGCCCGGATCGTCCAGATGGTGGGCGAGGCCCAGCGCAGCCGCGCGCCCATCCAGCGCCTCGCGGACGCCGTCGCCGCGTACTTCGTGCCCGCCGTGATCGCGATCGCGGCGCTGACCTTCGTGGTCTGGCTGCTCCTCGGGCCGGAGCCCAGGCTCTCCCACGCGCTCGTCAACGCGGTGGCTGTGCTCATCATCGCCTGCCCGTGCGCGCTCGGCCTCGCCACACCGATATCGATCATGGTCGGGACGGGGCGCGGCGCGACGGCCGGTATCCTGATCAAGAACGCCGAGGCGCTCGAGACCTTCGAGAAGGTCGACACCCTCGTCGTCGACAAGACCGGCACCCTCACCGAGGGCAAGCCGAAGCTCGCCTCGGTCGCGACGCTTGGCGACCTCCCGACGAACGAGATCCTCAGGCTCGCGGCGAGCGTCGAGCGCGGGAGCGAGCACCCGCTCGCGAGCGCGATCGTCGCGGGGGCCCTCGAGCAGGAGCTCGAGCTCCTGCCGGCAGAAGGGTTCCGGTCGATCACGGGCAAGGGCGTGGTGGGCACGGTGGCCGGGCGCTCGGTCGCGCTCGGCAACCTCACGCTCTTCGAGGAGCTCGGTATCCCGCCGGATGATCTCCCGCGCCGAGCCGAGGAGCGCCGACAAGAAGGCCAGACGGCGATGCTCGTGGCGGTGGACGGCAAGGCGGCGGGCATCGTCGGCGTGGCCGACCCGGTGCGTGCGTCGACGGGCGAGGCCGTCCGCCTCCTCCGCGAGGAGGGCATCCACCTGATCATGCTCACCGGCGACAGCCGCACGACCGCGGAGGCGGTCGCCAGGAAGCTCGGCATCGAGCACGTCGAGGCCGAGGTGCTGCCCGATCAGAAGGCCGCCGTTGTGAAGCGCCTCCAGGCCGAAGGCCGCATCGTGGCGATGACGGGCGACGGCATCAACGACGCGCCCGCGCTCGCCCAGGCGCACGTCGGCGTCGCCATGGGCACCGGGACCGACGTCGCCATCGAGAGCGCCGGGATCACGCTCGTGCGCGGTGACCTCCGCGGCCTCCTGCGCGCCCGGAGGCTCAGCCGGGCGACGATGCGCAACATCCGGCAGAACCTGTTCTTTGCGTTCGTCTATAACGCGCTCGGCGTGCCGGTCGCGGCGGGCGTCCTCTATCCCGTCCTCGGGCTGCTCCTTAGCCCCATGATCGCCAGCGCCGCGATGAGCCTGAGCTCGGTGTCGGTCATCGGCAATGCCCTCCGGCTGCGCCGGGTCGAGCTCTGATCGAACCGCCGACGTCAGCGCTCCGGCACCTCACAGAACCCGGCGTCGGCCGAGCCCTCTCGATCTGTCATCTGGCGCCGGGACCCTCGATCCACCCGCCCGTGGGGTTCGCTGCGTTCATCAAGCGCGCCCAGGAATTCGGCATCCCCCTCCGGGAAGCCAACGAGCTGCTGAGTCTGTGCGGCGCCGGGCCTCTCAGCGCCCTGTAATGCCCACCCACCGGCGACATCTTCACGTACGAGATGCCGGCCGCGATTCGCCCCCCCGAGAGAGGCAGCGACTGCACGGTGGGAGAGTACGCGTGCAATAATTACATCCTTCGCACCGCGGACGGCGCGACGTGGAGACCGGCCGCGAGCGGTCACCCGCCGCGAAGGAGCTCATCGAGGCTCGCCATACAGCTTCGCCGCCCCTGCCTCGTCGAGCCAGGTCAGCACGTAGTCTCCCTCGTTGGTGCCCTCGCACCGGCTCTCCGCGTTGTAGTGCATCACCGACCCCGGATCATAAGGCGTGAGCGCCCGCCAACCGGGGCGTTCTCTGCAGGCGCCGTTGCCCTCCGGCCGGGCGTGCTCGTGCCGGAAGCCGAGGACGTGCCCGAGCTCGTGCCGGAGGACCCCGGTCAGGGTCTTCGAGGCGGCCCGCGTGATGTTCTCTAGATCGATGAAGACCTGGTGATACCCCCGCGCGACCATGCTCGGAAGGAAAGCTCGCCCGTTGTACGTGGTGCCGCTGGCGGGGACGACTTCGAACAGCGCGGGATGCTCCTCGTATTCGCAGGCCTCGTCCTGGTCGGGCTCGTAGACGAAGCGCACGGCGGCGGCGCTCGCCCAGGCGGACCCAGCCGCCCCCGCCGCGGCGACCACCGCGTCGTAATCGTCGCCGAAGCGCGGAGAGACGCAATACGTCAGGTTCATCTTCTGCTCGTCGCTCCAGCGGTCATCGCTCCCGTCGTCGCGCGTGTTGACGATGAGCGCCCCCGGCTGCTGGTACTGGGCGGAGAGCTCCTTCAGGGTCACGTCGTCGTGAACGCCGATGTCGCCGTCGACGAGATAAGCGCCGTCGTTCGGATCGCGCGGGAGGCTGGCCTTCCATTCATCGAAGCTCTCGTAAGTATCACCGACGGGCTCGCCCGCATCGGACGACGGGTCAGCGACGCAGCCCGCCGCCCCGAGGACGGAGGCGTACAAAAGGAGGAGAGAACGGTGAATAGATGGAGGGATGAACATGGTGAGCTCCTTGCTCGGGCCGATCCGGGCCAACTACCCATTACTGCGCAAGCGCCATGCCAGGGCTCCAAGGCCGCCGGTAGCACGAAAATCCCATTGCCAGGTTCGATGGCCCCGGCGGAGGAACGAAGCGACCGCCTCGTTGTGCCTTCCACGGTCACAGACGATCCTGATGCGGTATCAGTTCTCGTCCATCGAAGCGCGGCTCGGTGCTCCTGACTTCTGACCGGCGCGGTCACGGCGCGGTGACCGTAGGGGTCACCGGGGTGGCCGCAGCGCGTACCCCGGCGAACGCCGAGGCTGGTCATCCCGGATCTCCGGGCGAACCTCGGAGGTCGGCAATGTGGGAATGACCGATTGTCTGATGGAGACGCACGAGATCTTCACGGTTCACGGCAGCGGGCTCGCGGAGATCGACCGCGCGCGGTCAACCGCTGGTTCGCCCCTCCTCATCACCGACGAGCTTGCTCGGTAAGAACCGCGGGCCACGGGCGCAGCAGGCACCACCGGAAGGTCCATCGGGTACAGCTGTCAATTTGGAATTTTCTGCCTCCGGCCGACGCCTAATCGATTCATCGCCTCGCCCAGCGCGGGCGGATGCTAGGATGCGGCGTCCCCCGGCAGGCGACGCTCGTCTCGAGGTCATCCATGGTCATTGCGCGATTCCTGGGTTGCGCGCTCGCGGCGGCGATGCTGGCGAGCTGCAGCGATCCCGATACCCTCATCGAATACCGCTACAGTGCTTACGAGGGCGACCCCTATCCGAACCGACTTCCGGAGATCGTGATTCCGGAAGGCGGCATGGGCGTGGTGACCGATAGCCTCTCCGATACGATCTCCCTCATCGCGCTCGAGACCGGTGAGCGGTTCGGCGCCCGCCCCGTGGGCCGCGATCCCGTGACGATCGATGGGCCCCACCGCGCGGCCGTGGACGCCGCGGGCGGCGCGCTCTACATCACGCTGTCGTACCCTGCCACCGCGGGCGCGATCGGCTCGCATTCGGTCCACGGCGGGAGCTCGGTGGCCGGCTATGTCCAGAAGCTCGCGCTCGACGACCTGCGCCTCCTCGGGCAGGTGCGCGTCGAGCCCAACCCGGCCGACATCGTGATCTCGGAGGACGGCAGGCGCGTGGTCGTATCTCATTTCGATCTCAAGCGCGCGCTCGACAACCCGAAGGACCCCGAGGCGGCGCGCTCATCGCTCGCGGTCGTGGATCCCGACGCGGTCTTGCTTCGGGGCTCGGCCACGCCGAGGCTCATCCCGGTCTGCAAAGCCGCGCACGGGATCGCCCTCTCGCGGCCGGACGGCGCCCGGGCCTACGTCGCCTGTTATGGCGATGACGCGCTCGCGATCGTCGACCTGACGGACCCGGACGCCGAGGTAAAGCTCGTCCCCGTCGGCCCGCCCCTGGCGCCCGACGCCCACTCCGCGGGCTACGGGCCCTACACCGCCGTCATGTCGCCTGACGGGAAGACCATCGCCGTGAGCAATACGGCGAGCCGGGACGTGCGCTTCTTCGATGTCGAGTCGGAGACGTTCGACGAGTCCAAGACGATCCTCACGATCGGCGCGCCCTACTTCGCCGCGTGGACCCCTGACGGGAGCGCCGTCTACGTGCCGACGCAGGTGCCCGACATGATCGCGCGGATCGGCATGAACCCGGACGACAACGGCGCCATCTCCCAGAACATCAGGGATGAATGCATGAGGCCGCACCTCGCGGAGCTCGACGAGGAGCACGGGCTCTTCGTCGTCTGCGAGGGCGACCAGACCGTGACGCCGGGCAAGGTGCTCCGGCTCGATCCCGAGACGCTGGAGATGCGCAGCGAGGCCGAGGTGGGCCTCTATCCCGACGCGTTCGCGCGCGTCGCAGCGGGGGCGCCATGAGGGCGCGAGCGGGTCACGGCCGCGCTCGCCTGCGCGGCGCTGCGCTCGGGAAAGTCATCGAGCACCGGATCGCGGATCGCAGGATCCTGCGGCTCATCCAGACGTAGCTTCGCCTGGCTGCTCACCCTTCGTCCGACGTGCGGCCGAGCCCGACAGGCGCGCTCTGTCGGAGACGCCAGCTGGGCGCCGCGCGCTGCGCGAAATGGGAGTGTTTGGATGGACATCCGCGCTTCCAGGTGCGCTCCGAAGCTCAGCTCATATGCTCTGTCACCCGCTCATGTGTGATTCCCGCGGCCGCGTCGCTCTCCTCCCATCGACGCGTCGAAGCGCTGGAAACGCGGCTCAATCAGGATGGTCTCAAGGACGACGAAGATGGGGAATATATCTTCGGTGAACGGCTTGCAGAGCGAGCGGCGACGACTATTGCTCAGCTCAAGCCGAACGGCGGTGTTCTGGTGAACCGCTGCCTGCCGAGTGAAAGGCACCCCTGATGTCGCTGCAATTGGCTCAATCGAAGCTGATCGTCGCCCTCTCAGCCCTCGCCGCCGGTGCCCTCTTCGCCCCTCTCGTGGGGCGCGCTGTGCGCCCCCTGGCGCTCCTCGCCGTCAAGGGCGGCATTGTCGCGCAACGGGAGCTCGTGGGCATCGTGGAGGGGCTCCGCGAGGAGCTGCAGGACATCGTCGCCGAGGCAAAGGCTCAGCTTGGCGATCTGTCCGAGCCGGCCTCGGGCGACGACGGGCATGCTCATGACCATGCCCACGCACATCAGCGGGCAGGCGCGTGAGCCTTGCTGGAGCGAGCTCACATCCTCCCAGCACGAAACGGGACGCTCGCTTGCGTCTGCGCTCTGTCGTCGGGGGGAGGATGAGGTGGGAGGCGCGAGGCCTCAAGAACAATCCCCGCTATGCCGCCGCCGTCGAGTCCGCGCTGCAGGAAGAAGCGGGCATCGAGGAGGTCCAGGCCAATCCCGTCACGGGGCGCCTGCTGCTGCGCTGCGATCCCGGGCTCACCCCGGCCGCTGTCCAGGCGAAGCTTCGCGCCGCCCTCTTGTCTCCCCCGCTGGAGCACGACGTGTACCGGCAGTGGTGTGAGCAGCGGGCGGCCACACGCGAGGCGCGCCAGGGATGCGGGCATGACCAGCACGAGGACCACGAGCACGGGGATCCGGACGTCCAGGTGCGTAACCTCGTCCTTGGCGGCTCGGTCCTTCTCGGCCTAGGCATCAAGAGGCTTGCGTTCGGCGCCGGCGCGCTGGCGTCGAATCCGATCATCGGCGGCATCAACGTCGCCGCCACGTTGATCTCGGGATACTCCTTTTTGAAGGGGTGGTGGCGCTCGATCTCCGGCCAGACGGGCATGAACACCGACACGCTCGTCGGGTCGGCCACGATCGCCAGCCTCCTCCTGCGCGAGAACGTCACGGCGCTGACCGTGCTGTGGCTCCTCAACCTGGGCGAGTACCTTCAGGCGTTGACCCTGCGTCGCACGGAGCGCGCAATCCGCGATCTCCTCGATGTGCCGGACGAGGAGATCTGGCAGGTCATGGGGGAGCAGGAGGTGCGCCGCCCCGTAGCAGAGCTCCAGCCAGGAGACCTGATCGCGGTCTACGCGGGCAAGCGCATCCCCATCGACGGCGTCATCGTGGAGGGCCAGGGCACGATCAACGAGGCTCCCATCACCGGCGAGAGCGTGCCCGTGATGAAGGTGAGCGGAGATACCGTCTACGCTGGCACCGTGCTCCTCTCCGGCGGCCTGCGCGCGCGTGTGGAGCGGGTCGGCAGCGATACGGCCGTCGGGCGCCTCATCCAGCGCGTGGAGCAGGCGCGCGAGCTGCAAGCCCCTATCCACACCGTGGGGGAGCGGTTCTCCAGGCGGTTCGTTCCTGCCTCGTTCGCCTTGTCGATCGCGGTCCTCGCCTTGACGGGCGACGCGACCAGGGCGCTGACCATGCTGCTGATCGCATGCCCGTGCGCGGCGGGTCTCGCGACGCCCACCGCGGTGAGCGCGGCGATCGGGAACGGTGCGCGCCGCGGTGTGCTCATCAAGGGCGGCACCCACCTCGAGGCCGCGGCGAAGCTGGATGTGATCGTCTTCGATAAAACGGGGACACTGACGCAGGGAGTTCCCTCCGTGCAGCGGGTGATCTCGCTCGTGGACGACTACACCGCCGAGCAGGTCCTCTCGCTCGCGGCGACCGGCGAGCTGCACTCCCAGCACCCGCTGGCGCTGGCGGTGGTGGGCCACGCGGCGGAGCGTGAGATCACGGTCCAGCCCCACGACGCATGCGAGATCCTTGTCGGGCGGGGGATGCGCGCGGACTGGCAGAACAACATCGTGCTGGTGGGCAACCGCCGGCTCATGCAGCAGTTCGACATCGCTGTGTCTGCCGAGGCCGAGGCCCTTTACGCGGAGCACGCGGCCGAGGGCGAGACCGAGATGTACGTGGCCCACCAGGGTCGCCTCGTCGGGCTCATCGGCGTGCGCGACAAGCTCCGTCCGGACGTGGCGTCGTCGCTGGCGCAGCTCCGCCGGGAAGGCGTGCAGCGGATCGCCATGTTGACTGGTGATATCGAGGAGTCAGCCCGCGCGGTCGCCGGGGCGGTGGGGCTCACGGAGTGGCGTGCCCAGCTGCTGCCCGAGCAGAAGTACGAGTGGATCCGCGACCTGAAGGCGGCGGGGTTCCACGTCGCGATGGTCGGCGATGGCATCAATGACGCGCCGGCGCTCGCGCTGGCCGACGTCGGTATCGCCATGGGCACGGCCGGCTCCGATGTCGCCATCGAAGCGGCGGACATCGCGCTGGCGGCCGACAACATCGCCGGCGTCGTCACGACGCTGCGGCTCAGCCGCCAGGCGCTCGACGTCATCCGCCAGAACTACGGCATCGCGCTGGGCGTCAACGCAGGGGGCCTGGTGGTCGGGGCGATGGGGGCGCTCAACCCGTTCATCGCGGCGGTGCTCCACAACCTGAGCACGCTCCTCGTCGTGTTCAACTCGGCGCGCCTCATCGGTTACGATCCGACGCTCCCCGCTGGCGCGAGCGCGGCCACCGCGCGACCGAGGCGCGCGTCGCGGAGGAGCGCGAGGCCCGCGCCCGGTCCGCCGGACGCCGAGCGCGGCGCCCCGTGCGTGCCTCGCAGCGCGCCGGCCACCGCAGGGTCCTGAGCGCCGGTCGCGTGGCTGCGGCCCGCGTGCTGGGGGCGTGCTGCTCAGGCCCGCACCGCGGCGACGGACATCGGGCCGGATCGGCCACTACCCGGCGGCTCTGCCGGCTCGATATCCTCTATCTCGCCGCGCATCTCCCGATCCGTACGGTTTTGGTCTTCCTGTGTGGGCCTTTTGCGGCAACACATGCACACAGGCCTACGGCACACGCTTCGCTCTCGATGCAGGGCTGGATCGCGCTGGGAACCAAGACCACTCCAGGGCGACAGAGGAGAAGTCGATGAGCAAGTGGATCATGGGAGCTGCAACGATGATGGCTGCCCTGGCAACGGGGTGCGCCGTCGAAGCCGGGGATGCGGACGATGGTGACGCGGACCAGGCCGGTCTCGAGGCGTCGGGACCGACGTCGGAGCAGTACGGTGGGGAGAGGGACGGAAGCGGGTTGACCGCGACGAGCGCGGCGCGCAGCTGGTACGGGCGTCCAGGCGGAGGCTGCAGGCCGAGCTACCCCGGTCGCCGGCCCTGGGGAAACGGCTACAACGCCCCTTGGGGCTGGGGCGGTGGTCACTGGGGTGGCGGTGGCCGCCCGCCCTTCGGTGGTTACTATGGCGGCCGCGCGCCGTATGGGTGTCAAGGCGGGAATCCGTGGCGATGGTGACAGCGTGATCTCCACGCGGGCATTGCCGGATCGACGCTCCTGAGACATGCCTGTCCCGGGCCCATGTGAAGCCAAGCGCGCCCCTGAAGTTCACGCGCCGCCGGCGCTCAGAGGCGAGGCTGCGCGGCGCGCCGGGGGCCGTAGCTGCGCAGCAGCACGAGCGCCGCCAGCAGGACCAGCCCGGCGACACTGAATCCGGACGGCAAGCGTCGCACCCAGGCCTCCTCGTCGATGCCTAGCACCCCGAGCGCCAGGCCGAGCAGTCCTCCTGCGGCCTCGGCGGCGCGGCTCGCGGGCGTCACCGCGCGGCTCGCGATCGCCTCATGAGACACCGCGTGGACGAGGAGCCCTGCGATCGTGGCGAGCACCCAGGGTTCAGCGCTCTCGAAGCGATGCTGGCCGATGAGCCGCGGCGTCAAGGCACCGAGGACGGTGGCGAGCGCAATGCCTGTGAGCGCCGCGCACGTGACGCGTACGCCATCGGCCCCCGCTCTGGCCTCGCGCGTCAGCAGGGAGACCACCATGGCGAGCGGCACCGTGTGCGCCGCGAGGGCCAGCACGACCGGCGTGGACAGCAGCCCGGCCCTGGCGAGCAATGTGACGGCCGCGCCATCGCCAAACTGGTGCACGAGCACCGCCGCGTAGCCCAGCGCGAGCGTCATCCTCGGCGCATGACGGGCACAGTCCTCCCCGACGATGAGGCGCTCCATCACCATCGGCGCCAGCAATCCGGCCGCAGCCGGTAGCAGCGCGCGCCAGCCCAGCTCGCCGAGCGCCTCGGGCAGAAGGTGGAGAAGCGCGATCGACGCCGCGGCGACGACCGCGAATGTCCGTATCGCAGGCATGGCGCTGCTGTCCCAGCCGCGAAGCACCGCCAGGAGCCCGCCCAGTGCGACCGCGAGCACGAGGAGAACGATACCGAGTGTGAGCGACATGGGTGCCCCCCCAGCGCCGATTCATTGTGCATCGCAGCCGGGATGGGAAGCGCGGGACGAGCGCTGATGGCGCCGTGTCAGGAGAGCGCCGTCCGAGGCGTAGACGAGCCGCCCTCGATGGCGGTTGAGCCGGCCTGGTGCCGGTCGGGGCGGAGGAGTACAGGCGCTTGTTCTGGACGGGTCATGAGCAACGATTCAGTGGTCGTGGCCATCGCCCTCCCTGTGATCGTGGCCATCGCCCTCCTCGCATTCCTCGCCCTCATGGCAGTTGTCGCCGCCGCAGCTGGCGGCGCTGGCGGCCGATGCCATGCCGACGAGCGCTGCCAGCACGAAAGAATAACGATGTCGCTCAAGCATGGGGATCTCCTCTCTCGATGATGCGTTCGGCCAGGGGAGACGCCAGCGCGGCAGTCGCCTCTCTCGCATGAAACAAGCGGTAGAGGGTCGGCAGGATCAGAAGCGTGAGGGCCGTCGACGAGAGGATGCCCCCGATCACGACCGTCGCGAGCGGCCGCTGCACCTCGGAGCCGGTGCCGGTCGCGAGCGCCATCGGGACGAAGCCGAGGGCCGCGACGAGCGCCGTCATGAGCACGGGGCGGAGCCGCGCGATCGAGCCGTGGAAGACGGCATCGTCGAGCGACTCGCCCTGATGGCGCATGTTCTCGATGAAGGTCACCATCACCAGCCCGTTGAGCACGGCGACGCCCGAGAGGGCGATGAACCCTATCGCCGCGGAGATCGAGACGGGCAGCCCGCGGATCCAGAGCGCGAAGATGCCTCCGGTCAGCGCGAGCGGGACACCGGTGAAGATCAACAAGGCGTTCTTCAGCGTCCCGAAGGACAGGAAGAGCAACCCGAAGATGAGCCCGAGCGCGACCGGCACGACCAGGGCGAGCCGCTGGCGTGCAGCGATGAGGTTCTCGAACTGCCCGCCCCACGCGGTCCAGTAGCCGGCCGGGAGCTTCACCTCCGCGTCGATCCGCTGCTGCGCCTCGGCCACGAAGCTCCCGAGATCCCGCCCGCGCACGTTCGCCTGCACCACGACCCGGCGTTTGCCGTTCTCCCGGCTCACCTGGTTGGGCCCCTCCTCGACGGCGATCTTCGCCACCGAGCCGAGCGGAACGAACGCCGCGTGCTGCTCCGGCCGGTCCGTCGCCGAGGCGGTTCGCGTGGCGGCTTCCGGGCGGTCCGCTTCCGGGAGCGGAACGGGCAGGTTCTGGAGCGCGCGGATGTCGCCGCGGATCGCGTCGGGGAGGCGGATGACGAGGTCGAAGCGCTTGTCTCCCTCGAACACCTCGCCTGCGCTGATGCCCCCGACCGCTGCCTCGATCACCGCGTGCACGTCGGCGATGTTGAGCCCGTAGCGGGCGGCGGCGTCCCGGTCGACGTCGATCGTGAGCACCGGTAGCCCCGTGACCTGCTCGACCTTGACGTCGGCGGCGCCCGGCGTCTTTCCGAGGATGCCGCCGATCTTCTGCGCCTGCTTGAGCATGACGTCGAGGTCGTCGCCGAAGACCTTGACGGCGACGTCGCTCCTCACGCCCGAGATGAGCTCGTTGAACCGGAGCTCGATGGGCTGACTGAACTCGTAGTTCTGCCCGGGAAGGTCCTTGATCACCTCCTCGATCGCCTCCGCGAGCTCCTCCTGCGTCTTCGCCTTCTTCCACTCTCTCCGCGGCTTCAGCATCAGGTAGGTGTCGGAGACGTTCGGGCCCATCGGATCTGTCGCGACCTCGGCCGTCCCGGTCCTGGCGAAGATGTGCTCAATTTCGTCGGGGAACCGCTCCTTGAGCACGCGCTCGAGCTGCATCTGCATCTCGACGCTCGTGGTGATCCCGATGGACGGGATCCTCGCCGGCTGGAGCGCGAGGGCGCCCTCGCTCAGCTTGGGCGCGAACTCGCTGCCGAGCCGCGTCGCGACGAGCCCCGAGACCGCGAGCAGGGCGAGCGCGCCAATCACCACCGCGCTGCGGTGGGCGAGGGCCCAGCCGATGATCCGCTCGTAGCCGCGCTTCGCGTGCCGGAAGAGGAAGTTGTCCTTCTCGGACACCTTGCCGGTCAGGAGGAGCGCCACGAGCGCGGGGATGAACGTCATCGACAGGATCGTGGCGCCGGCGAGCGCGAGGACCACCGTCTCCGCCATCGGCCGGAACATCTTCCCCTCGATGCCCGTGAGCGTCAGGATCGGCAGATAGACGATGGCGATGATGATCTCGCCGAAGATCGTCGCCTTCCGGACCTCCTGCGACGCCTCGTACGCCAGCTCGATCCGCTCCTCGCGGGTGAGCACCCGCCCGAGCCGGTGCTGCTCCTCGGCGAAGCGCCGGACGCAGTTCTCGACGATGATCACCGAGCCATCGACGATGAGGCCGAAGTCGATCGCCCCGAGGCTCATCAGGTTGCCGCTGATCTTGCCCTCGACCATTCCGGTGATGGCGATGAGCATCGAGAAGGGAATGGCGAGCGCGGCGATCAGCGCGGCGCGGACGTTGCCGAGCAGGAGGAACAGGACGACGACGACCAGCGCCGCGCCCTCGAGCAGGCTCCTCTGCACGGTGCTCAAGGTCGCCTCGACCAGGTAGGTGCGGTCATAGACGGTCTTGGCCGTGACCCCTTCGGGGAGCGACTTGTTGACCGACTGCATCCGCTCGCTCACGCGCTGCGAGACGGACCGGCTGTTCTCGCCGACGAGCATGATGGCGGTGCCGATGACGACCTCGCGCCCGTCCTCGGTCGCCGCGCCGGTCCGGAGCTCACGGCCCACGCCCACCTCGGCGACGTCCCCGACGCGGATCGGGACCCCGTCGTGATGGCCGACGAGGATGCGACGGATGTCGTCCTCGCCTTGAACGAGCCCTGTCGCCCGGATCAGGTACTGCTCACCCTTGTGCTCGATGTAGCCGCCGCCTGCGTTGGCGTTGTTGCGCGCGACGGCCTCCAGCACGTCGCGGAACGACAGGCCGTAGCCGACGAGCTTCGCCGGATCGGGCGAGACCTGATAGAGCTGTTCATAACCACCGATCGAGTTGATCTCCGTGACGCCCGGCACCGTGCGGAGCTGCGGGCGAACGATCCAGTCCTGGATGGTGCGCAGATCGGTGAGCTCGTAGGGTTTGCCGTCGGGCCGCCGGGCCTCGGGCGAGGCCTCGAGCGTCCACATGTAGATCTCGCCGAGCCCGGTCGCGATCGGGCCCATCTGCGGCTCGCCGAGGCCCGGCGGCAGGCTCTCCTTGGCCGCCGCGAGGCGCTCGCCCACGAGCTGGCGCGCCCAGAAGATGTCGGTGCCGTCCTTGAAGATGACGGTCACCTGCGACAGGCCGTAACGCGAGAGCGACCGGACCTGTTCGACGCTGGGGATGCCGCCCATCGCCCACTCGATGGGGAAGGTGACGCGCCGCTCGACCTCGACGGGCGACAGCGCCTTGACCGAGGTGTTGATCTGCACCTGGACGTTGGTGATGTCGGGCACCGCGTCGATCGGCAGACGGTTGAAGTTGTAGACGCCGAGCGCCCCGACCGCGAGCGTGAGGACCACCACGAGCCAGCGATGGCGGACGGAGAACGCGAGGATCTTCGCGAGGAGGGTGAGCATCGTTTCCTCCTCAGTGCGCGTGGTCGTGGCCTGCCTCGGATTTCCCGAGCTCGGCCTTGAGGATGAAGCTGTTCTTGCCGACGTAGCGCTCCCCCGCGGCGATGCCGTCCAGCACCTCCACGAGCTCGGCGCCCTGCGCGCCTGGAGCCTTGCCCTGGCGGCCAGGCTTGATGGCGCGGGCCTCGAACGCGTCGCCCTCCTGGACGAACACCACGTCTTTCCCCTCGACCCTTTGCACGCCCTCGTACGAGACGACGACCGGCGCGTCGACCCGATCGACGGCCACGTCGGCGGTCACGAACAAGCCGGGCCGCCATGCCGCGCCAGGGTTCTTCAGCACGACGCGCGCCGTCGCCGAGCGCGTCTTCTCGCCGACGACAGGGCCGACATACGTGATCTCGCCGTCCGCGGGCTCCTCGATGCCCTCCGCCCGCACGCGGGCGGTCTGGCCGGCGCAGACGCGGGCGAGATCCTTCGCGTACACAGTGACGTTGACCCAGATCGTCGAGAGATCGGCGACGACGAACGTCTGCGTGTCGTCCTTGAGCACCTCGCCGACGTTGATGTGCTTCTCGATGATCGTGCCGTCCATCGGCGCGATGAGCGCGTACGCGCCCCCCTTGGCCCCGGAGCCCGCGCCGGACGACGCCTGGAGCTTCTGGGCGGCGCTGCGGTGCTCGATCTTCGCCTCGGCGAGCGCCTGCTTCGCGGCGAGGAACTCTTTCTCGGCGGCGATCTTCTCCTTCCAGAGCGCCTCTTCGCGGTTGAAGTTGGCCTCCGCGAGCTCGAGCCGCTCCTTCGCGGTCAGGAGCTCCCGCTGGAGCTCCGCGAACTCGCGGCTATCGAGGATCGCGAGCACGTCGCCCTTCTTCACGGTGTCGCCGAGCTGCTTCCTCACCTCGCGCGCCGTGCCGGAGACCCGAGGCGTGACGTGGGCGAGGGCCTCGGCGTTGAGCGCCACCTCTCCAGGGAGCGACACGGTCTCCGCGACCTGGCCCGGGCCGGCCGAGAGGATCTCGAGCCGCGCGTTGTCGAGCGCCTCGGGCGACAGCTTGATCTTGCCCTCCTCGTGCTCGCCCTCTTCGTGCTCTCCGTGGCCGTGCTCGCCGTGGTCGTGTTCGCCATGGCCATGGGCCGCCGCTGCCGGCTCGCCGTGGTCGTGTCCCTCGTGCTCGTCGGCGCCGTGGTCGTGAACCGCGTGGTCGATGAGCAGCGCCCCCTTCACCGCTGCGGCGAGGAGCAGCAGAAGTCCCCCTGCGAGCGCCGCGATCTTCGCGCGCGTCAGCTCGATTTTCACCTTGGCGGCGCTCATTGCGGAGACCTCCCCGCCGCGACCAGGAGCTCGATCTTGGCGTTCGCGTGGGCGTGTTCGGCGTCGAGCAGCCCCGCCTGGGCATCGAGCGCCTCGCGGCGCACGAGCAGGACGCTCGCGAGGTCGTTCTCCCCGAGCTCGTACCCCCTCGTCGACAGCGCCACGGCCTGCGTCGAGAGACCCGCGGCGGGCGCGAGGTGGGCGAGCGCGCTCCTCGTAGCCTCGTAGCGCGCGTAGAGCCCCTGGATCTCCCCCGCCGCGCTGGCCCGGCTCGCTGCGAGGCGGGCGGTCGCGGCGTCGACCTCGGCCGCGGCCGTCGCCACCCCTGCCCGGTTCGCGTTCAGGATCGGCACCGGCAAGGCGAGGCCGATCATCCCGATGTTCGCCTGGTCGTCCCGCTCGTACTGGGCGAGCACGTTGACGGTCGGCCATCGTCCGGCCTGCTCTCGATCCGATTTGCCCCTGGCCGCCTCCACCGTGGCCAGGGCGGCGCGCACGTCGGCCCGCTGATCGGCCTCGCGGAGCAGCGTCGCGAGCGGCGGCGGGGCCTCCTCGGGCACCAGCGCGCCCGTGACCGCGCCGTCCTTCGACGCCTGGCCCAGCATCGACCGGAGCCCCAGCAGGTCGGCCTCGCGCGTTCCCCGGGCGGTCGCCTCGGCGGCGGCGTCGCGCCCCTCCTGGAGGCGCGCGAGCGCCACGTCGATCTCCGGCACCTCCCCCGCCCTCTTGCGCTTCTCCGACGCGGCGACGAGCCGCTGGGCGAGCGCGCGGCGCTCGGCCGCGAGGGCGACCTGCGCCTCGTCGCGCAGCACGAGCGCGTGCTGGAGGAGCGCGGCCAGCAGGAGGCGCCGCTGCGCCTCGTCGGCGGTGGCCAGCGCGGCGCGCTGCTCGGCCTTCGCGGCCTCGACGCGCGCGCCGCGCCGGCCGCCCAGCTCCAGCGGCCACGACAGCGAGGCCACGGCGGCGGCCGGCCTGCCCCCATCGGGGTTGAATCGGATCCCGCCCATCCCGGACAGGACCGGATTTTCGAGCGAGATGACCCCGGCGGCGGTGACGGCGGCGCCGGCGACCGCAGCCTCGGAAGCGGCGGCGCGCGCGGCCGGCGCAGCGCGTACGAGCTCGGCGATCCGAGCGCGCGTGAGCGGGGCCTCGGCGGCCGCCGCCTTCGGCATCAAGAGGTGGAGAGCAGTCGAGGAAATGACCAGGAGACGACGTAAATGCGTACGGAACATGGACGGCAGCCCTCGAGCGCTTCGAGCGCTCGCGCGAAGAACCGCGGTTCTGCCCGGTCAGGATCGCGCGAGGGGGCCGAGCCACGCCCGCGCGGCGCAGAGGCGCTCACGCGCGCCTGCGCTGCGGCCGTGCTCGTGGATGCGAACCTGACGCGGGCGCCTCAAGCGCGCGGGCGTCGGGGTGGCCGTTCGAGGCGGTGGGTGAGGGATCGCCCTGGCATCTCCGGCGGCGTCGATGCGACGATCTCGAAGGCTTCGAGGAGCACGTAGGGCAGCACCTCGGCCAGGGGCAGGGTCATCGGGATGCGCCCGCAAGCGCAGTCGTGGCAGCTCGGCGGACACTCGCGGTGCGGGCGGTCCGGCGCCTCGTCGTGACTCTCTTCCGCCGAGGACGACGCGAGCATCGGGTGCTCGCAGGCGATCGCAATGCCGAGCGCCTGGAGGGTGTGGCCCTGCGCGATGAGGCCGACGACCAAGAACACCGGGAGCACGGCGCAGATCCAGCGAAGGATCGCGCTGCGTGGACGGTGCGGTCGCCGGGCGCGGGACATCTGCTGCGAGATTGGAGGAAAGCGGGGCAACCGTCAAGGAAGCCCTTGCTTCGCCGAGGAGATGCGAGGCGGCGCGGTTCAACGGTTTATCCACGGTTGACCCACGTCGCCACCGGCCTGGAGAGATCTCAGGGGAAATAGCTCCAGGGCATCTGCGCCTGTCCGAAGGGCGCCGTCGACCTGGAAGGGAGCCGGAACATGCGCAGCACCTCCGCGACGAACGCCCGTGGATCCTGCGTGATGTAGAAGTGATCGCCAGCCAGCGCGCGCAGCTCGACCCGACCCTCCAGCCAGTGCTTCCACGCCTCCACCTCGTCCTGACGAGCTTCATCGTCGGCGGATCCGTGGAGCAAGAGAGTCGGCGTCCGGAGACGCCTGGTACAGCGATCCAGCGCGAGGCGGTAGCTCTCCGAGGCAAGGAAGTCGCCGCGCAGCATCGGCATGAACACCTCTCTGAGCTGCGCGTCGGTGCGGAATTCCGCGGGACATCCTCCCAGGCGGATCAGCTCCTCGACGAACCCTTCGTCATCGAGCGGGCTGAGCATGCGGCGTGGGATCAGATGGGGAGCGTGGCAAGCGGACAGGACGAGGCCGGCGGGCGCCCGGCCCCACTGCTCGAGCAAGCGGCATGCTTCGAACGCGATCTGCGCCCCCACGCTGTGGCCTATCAGAAGCCACTGGCCGCTCGGGGGCTCCGCGCACAGCTCGTGCGCCAGCTCGGACGCGCTGTGCTGAACGCTCTTCATGCCGGGCTCGTGCAGGCGATGGTCGCGCCCCGGGTAGGTCACGAGGGACGCCGAGACGTCCACGTGCGACAGCGCCTTCCAGCTGCGGAAGGCCGTTTGGCTCGCACCACCAAAGGGGCACAGGATCAGGTGCGGGCTGGACTGCGCAGACGCGCTCAAGATGCGGCGCAAACTTCGGGTAGATCTGTTCATGGTCACTCGGGTCGGTGTTGATGTCTCGAGGAACGATCGGCATCTGAACCGAGGCAAAGCCGTCCACTAGGTGGATATGGCGGGCGAGGCGCCACAGACCTGATTGGCCAGGGCCCGCTTGTTGACCTTGCCCACGCTCGTCTGCGGAAAGCTCTCCAGGACCTTCAAACGATCGGGAAGCTTGAACGCGGCCACCCCCAGACGGCTGAGATAGGCGTTCACCTCGGCGAGCGTGGGCGCCTCACCGCGCGCGATGATGCAGGCACACGTGCGCTCCCCCAGGGTAGCGTCGGGGACGCCGACGATGGCGACGTCACGGATCGCCGGGTGAGCCATGAGGTAGTTCTCGAGCTCCTCGACCGGGACCTTCTCCCCTCCCCGGTTGATCACGTCCTTGCTCCGGCCTTCCACCACCAGATGTCCGCTGGCGAGCCGCCGCACCAGATCCCCGCTCCGATAGAAGCCGTCGGCGGTGAACGCCCGACGATTGTACTCCTCCGCGCGATAATATCCTCGGATTGTATAAGGACCGCGGACCTGCAGCTCACCGACCTCGCCGTCCGCCACCTCGACATCCGAGGCGTCGACGATCCTCACCTCGTCGTCCTCGGCGAGCGGCCGGCCTTGCGTGTCGATCACGGCGGACTCGCCGTCGTCGAGCCGCGTGAAGTTGAGCAGCCCTTCTGCCATGCCGTAGACCTGCTGCAGCCCGCAGCCGAGGACGGGTCGTACGCGCGCGGCCGTCTCGGCCTTGAGGCGAGCGCCCCCCGCCTGGATCCACTTCAAGCTGCTCAGATCGGCCTGCACCCACTCCGCCGCCTCGAGCCACAGCAGGACGAGCGGCGGGATGAGGGCGGTCACCGTGATCTTCTCCTGCTCGATCAATCGAAAAGCCGCCTCGGGGCTCGGGTCCTTGCAGAACACCACGGTACCGCCGGCGTACAGGGTGCCGAGGGCGCCTGGGCACCCCAGGGCGAAGTTGTGCGCGATGGGGAGGCTCACCAGATACCGGGTGCTCGCGTCGAGGGCTGTCACATCGGCGCTGAGGCGGACATTGCAGACATAGTCGTCGTGGGTGCGCGGGATCAGCTTGGGAGCGCCGGTCGTGCCTCCCGACAGCAAGAGCAGGGCCACATCGCGCGCGTCCGGCCCGGCCATGATCTCCGCCGGCGCGTCCATCTCGGAGAGCGGCACGAACTCCTCCGCATCGCCCACCACGAGGACATGCCGGAGGCTCGCCACCCGCTTGCATACCGAACGGGCGAGCGCCCGGTAATCGAAGCCGACGTGCATGTCGGCGATCACGTACGCGACCGCCTGGGAGAGCTCTGCCAGATGCACGATCTCCGTCTCTCGATGCGCCGGCAGCGCCAGCACCGGGATGGCCCCGATCCGGAAAAGCGCGAAGCACAGGGGCAGAAACTCGGCGATGTTGGGCAGCTGAACCAGGACGCGCTGCTCCGCCGCGATACCGAGCCGGCGCAGCCCCGCGGCCATGCGATCCGCGCGCTCGTCGAGCTCATGGTAGGTCCAGCGACGCGCTCCGTCGACGACGGCCACGCGCGCCGGCGTCGCTCGGGCCCGCGTGCGCAGCATCTCTCCGAGGCGCTCGCCTCGCCAGTACCCCGCTCCCCGATAACGATCCACGAATTCAGCAGGCCAATCGACACATCCAGTCAACATAGGAGCTCCCTCGCTTCCACCGACGTTCGTCGGCGCTCACTGTCCTGCGCTTCGGTGCGCGCGGCTCGGGTCAGCGCTCGGGCGGGCGGGCAGCACGGCCGCGCCGTGCAGGAGGGTCGGGTCGAGATCGGCGGTCAGGCCGGCGATCTCGATGGCGCGGACCCCCGTCACCTCGGCGGGATCGAGCGCGAACGTCGGGTCGTCACCGACGATCCTGCGCACCGCCTCTCGATGCTCCGCGCGGACACCCATGCGCACCCGGCTGAGCCTTCTGGCCCCGTTCGGATGGCGGTTCTCCCTTGGATGTTGAGGCGGGTCGTACGGGGTCACGATGAACGGGAGACGATCGTTCGCCGGATAGGCAAACTTGAAGCGGATCTCCTGGCCATCGGGCTTCGTCCGTCGCCACCCGATGGCTCTGCCGACGGGGACCCCTGCTCCCCGCAGCGCGGCGAGCTCGCGGTCGAGAGCGTGCGTGTCCACCACGACCGCCACATCGCAGAAGCCCTCGCCGCCCTCGGACCAGCGGATCATCCGCCGGCCCGAGCCGCGCCCCGCCATCAGCTCGATCGGCCATTTGAACCACCTCGCGCTGCGCGGCGTCGTGAGCAGCTCGATGATGGGGCCTTCCGTGAACCAGATGTGCGCGTGCTGGGCCTTCCTCTCGGGCGTCGCGTAGTCCACCTTGAACCCGAGCTCTCTGTAGTCGCGCACGGCTTGATGAATGTCGCGCACCCATACCAGTACGTGGCTGCAAGAAGTCGCCATGTTCAGTTCTCCCGAGCGCCAGGCGCTCGTTCAATGCGCGCCGCTCGCTGCCGCATCGAATGCGGCAGCGCGCGCCGCCGCACGCAGCTCGTCGACAGGGAGCGGCTCCGGGGTCTCCGGACGGATGAGCTCGGGCATCCCGATCCGCTCCGTCAGATCACGCCACGCGAGCGTCACGCCCAGGGCCCACTGGCCGCTGCGGACACGGCGGGCCGGGTCGGCGATGTCGCCGCACAGGTCGTGCAAGGCGACGACCACCGCGTCGGGCCACGTCCGCGCGAACACGTCGTGATAGCTGCGCGTGCGCTGGTCGCCCAGGATCGACGTGCTCTCCACGGCGAGGCGGTCGGTGCCGGGGCCGCTCATGATCAGGCGCCCGGTCGGGTCGCGCGGCGAGTGCATGCGCGGATTCCAGAGGACGGGGCCGTGGGTGTCGGCCAGGGTCAGCACGCCGGCGTCGCATCCGAGCGAGATCCGGTGCATGAGCAGGGAGTGATTGTCTGGGTCCTCGGGGTGGACCTGGTTCTGCACGCGAAGCGTCACGGGCACGCCGCCGATGGTCGCGTTCAGGCTCTGGAACGGCTGGCCTGCGGCCGGCGAGGGCCTGTCGCCCCGCGGCCCGCATTCCGAGAACGACCATGGGCGCAAATCGCCTGCAGCGCGGCCGATCACGTCGAGCAACGGATAGGCGACCTGGCTGTTGCAAGCGGCGTCGATGAACTGGATGCGCTGGCGCTTCCTGATGTACTCGGCCGCCGCAAGGAACTGCCGGATCGGACGCACGTTCGGGTACAGCGTGTTGACCGCGTACGCCGCGCCTCCCCGCTTTGCGGCCTTCAGGCACGCGGTGATCTCCGCGGCGTGCACAGGGTGTTCCTGCAGCACGTGGATCCCGCGCTCGAGCAGCGACTTGGCCAGATCGGAGCCTGGGCCGCCGGTCGCCCCCGAGCGAACCACGACACAGACGATGTCGATGTCGCCGGGGATGTCCTCCACCCGGGTGTAGAGCGGCGCGCCGTAGCGCTCGGCGCACTTCCTGGAGAACTCGCTGCCGCGCCCGAGCACGCCGGCGAGCGTGAACGAGTCCCGCGCCGACGCGACCGCATCGAGGTAGATGCGCCCGAAGGCGGTGCCGGCGACGACGACGCGCTTCTTCTTGCCGCCGCCGGCGCTCACCAGGTCACCTGCATCGTGAGCGGCCCGCGGAAGAACGTCGCGGTCTTCCACTGGACGTCGGCGTGGAGGCGGAGATCCGGCAAGCGGGTCACGAGCGCTCTCAGCGCTTCCTGGAGCTCGACCCGCGCCAGCGATGCGCCGATGCAATAATGCATCCCAGAGCCAAACGCGAAGTGCGCCCGCGCGTCTCGATCGAAGTCGAGCCGGTGTGGATCGGAGAACTTGCGGGGGTCGTGGTTGGCCGCGCCGACCGACGCAAACACGGGCTCTCCCGCGCGCACCAGCGTCTCGCCCACCTGGACGTCCTCGGTGGCGTAGTGCGGAAACATCGCGGCGGACGCGACCGGCACGAAACGGAGCAGCTCCTCGACCGCCGGCGCCACGAGGCCAGGATCCGATTTGAGGCGCGCGAACTGCTCCTGATGGGTCAGGAGCGTGTAGATGAAGTTCGGGATCTGCGAGGAGGTTGCCTCGTACCCCGCGATCAGGATGGCGATGCAGAGCTGGACCAGCTCGCGCTCGTTCAGGCGGTCGTCCACATCGTGGGCTTCGATGAGCGCGCTCATCAGGTCGTCGCCCGGCTCGGTTCGGCGCAGGCGGACCAGCCCCATGATGTACTGGGACAGCTCGCCGAGGTTCCGCTGCGTCTGCTCGGCGGTCTGCGTGTTGGTCGAGAGCAGGGAGTCGTTCCACTCCTTGAACTTGGACTGATCCGCCACCGGAACGCCCAGGAGCTCGCAGATCACGGACATCGGGATCGGCAGCGCGTAGTCCCGCACGAGATCCGCAGGGGGACCATTGGCCACCATCCTGTCGATCAGCTCGTTGGCGAGATCGCGGACGTGCGGGCGCAGCTGCTCCACGCGCCGGTTGGTGAACGCCTGGGTGACCAGGTTGCGGATGCGGGTCAGCTCGGGCGGGTCCATCATGACGATCCCGCCGGCGATGCGCGGGAGCGCCCTCGGAGCGTCCGCGCGCTTCGTGGCCTCCTCGCGGCTGAACCTCCGGTCGGACAGCACGAAGCGGACGTCCTCGTAGCGGGTCGCGAGCCACGCCGGCTCGCCGTAAGGCAGCTTGACCTTGAGCAGCCCCGGCGTTTGCTGAGCTCGGGAGTACGCGGAGGCGAGCGCGATGCCGTCGAAGAGGTTGAACGGATACTGGATGGGGGGATTCGTCGCGGTAGTCATTGCGTTCGTCCTTGTGATGCCGCCGCGGGAAGCGGGCGGGAATCGAAGCGCCGGCGGCGCGCGGCCCAGTCCCGCAGCCGCTCGCGGTCGAGCGCGCCGCCTGCGGCGAGCGGCAGTTCATCCACGATCTCGATCCTGGCGGCGGCTCCCAGGCTCTCGCCGAGATGCTCGGAGAGGCGCTCCGAGGTCAGCAGCGTCCGATCCATCTTGGTCCGGGCTGCGAACACACGATGGCCGAGCCGCTCCAGCGGGTGGCCGTCCCGGGGCAGCCCGAGGACGCGCTGCAGGCCAGCGCCGTCCAGCGCTGCGTTCCACTGAGGCAGCGAGAGGAAGGTCGACTCCGTCTCGGCCCTTCCGTCGCTGGCGTCGTCCAGCATGAAGGCCTGGGACGCCATCACCCAGAACTCTTCGACCGTAGGCTCGGTCAGGACGAGCCAGCCGCCGGGGCCGAGCAGCTCGTTGAGCCAGCGGAGGGAGGCGTCCGTGTTCCGCGCGGCGTTGAGAACGCCCCCGCCGATGATCACGTCGAACGAGTTCGGGACGAAGCCCTGGTCTCTCGGCGCGACGTTGATGTCGTAGAGGCCGAAGCGCACGCACCGGTGCCCGGCGAGCCGCGGGGCAGCCTGATCAAGGAAGTACCTGGAGACGTCGGTGTAGAGGTAGTCGACCTCGGCGCCCGAGAGCTCCGGCAAGAGCGACTCGGAGGTCGCCCCCGTGCCGGCGCCGACCTCGAGCAGCCGGACCGGCCGCTGCCCGGGCCATTCCCTGGCAATCCTGCTCACGAGGAGGCTGACGGCGCGGTGCTGGTACCGGGCCGCGATGCTCTCGCGGTACAAGGCCCTGGCGAGGTCGGTGCGCCCTTCCGGGAACAAGAGGTGGACGGCCCGCACCGCGCCGGAGATCAGGTCAGGCAAACGGTCGGAATTGCGGACCGCATAGTCGATCGTGCCGGTCGCGCCGACCGTGGCCAGCCACTCGCCCTTGAGCTCGTCCCATGCGCGCGCCAGCGCGGCGTCCGAGTGGTCGCCGATCGGGCCCACGGCGCTCAGCAGGTCTCCGTCCCGGCGCAGCAGCTTCTGCTCCGTGAGCACCCTGAGCCAGCGGCGGATGAGCGGCCGATGCGCGGCGGCGACCCGCGCCCGCGCGAGCACCTCGTCCACGGTGTGCGCGGCGGCCGTGTCGGTAAAAAGGCCGCTGCGGCCCAGCGCGTTGAGCATCGACAGCAGCGCTGTTCGTCCGAGGCGCTCCACGGCCGCGATCGCCCGGTTGACGTCGGTCCCGGCGAGCTCGGCGTCCAGCGCGGCGGTCACGTTGGCGATCAGGCGCTGTCCGCTCGCGTCCCCGTCGGCGTCGTCGCGGGCACGCCTCGCGGGGACGGCAAAGATCGCCCAGCCGTCGCCGTCGGAGGGGATCACCGCCGCCGCCGCCGCGCTCGGATGGCTCATCACGAGCTCCGCGATGCGCGCCGCTTCTTGCTCGGCTCTGCGCAGCTCGCGCTCCACCGGTACGAGCCCGGCTTCACCGGCGATCCTGTCCACCAGCTCTGCGCCGAAGACGCGCCGCACGGCCGCAGACGACTCGGCGGACAGCGCTCCACCGGCGCCTGCGCCGGCGTCGTACACGACGCGCCGCAGCGCCCCGAGATCGGCGAGCGCGGCCGCCGGGTGAGCCAGGAGGCTGCGCAGCAGCGCCGCTGACACGATCGCGCAGTCCGGGGCCGCTCGCTCGAGGAACGAAAGGGCCTTGGCCGGGCTCGCGGCGCTCGCGGCGCTCGCGTCCACCACGTGATGGTGGACGGCGGCGCCGGCGCTCCAGCTCGCGAACACCGCATCCCCGCCGAACCCGGCCAACGGCGAGAGCACCGCCGTGCGCGCAGGCGAAGGGCCGAGCGCGTCGCGCAGGGCAGCCACCGACTCGCAGAACACGGCCCTCGACCACACGAACGATCCGCGAACCACGGAGAACGGCGCGTCGTCCGCCAGGCGGGGCTCGCAGGCGCTCGCCCCGTCGAGCGCGGGCAGGTCGGCGTCGGTGATCCTCAGGACATCGCCGCCGTCGTCCGCTGCCTGCTCGGCGGAGAACCGCGCGCCGAGCAGCATCGCGGCCAGCCGGACGGGCAGGGCCTGCGGCGCGTCTCCGGCGCTCCAGCTCAACGTGCGGCCCGCGACGGCTCCGCGCTGGCGCAGCGCCGTGACGGCGCGGTACGTGCGGTCGAGGACCTCTGCTCCGGTCCACGCTCGCCCGCTCGACACCAGCGCCGCTCGGCTCCCGAGGCGCTCCAGCCCATCGATGATCTGTCCCACTGTCATGGCACCTCGTCCGGTGGTCGTCAGCCAGCGGTAGCGAAGAACAGGCGCTGGCCTGCCACGGCCAGCGGTGATTCGAGCGAAGGAAGGATGAACCGCGGCACGAAGGCTGCGGCCAGGAGCTCCTCATTCCAGCCAGGCGCGTCGACGAACACCTGATCGGTCCCGGCGCGCCGGTCCTCGCTGCCCAGCAGCGGCGAGCCGGCCGGGGGAGACAGCAGGAATTGCATCGCCGTGAGGATCGCGCAGTTCTCTCGTGTGGAGTCCGTGAAGATGAGCCATCCGCCGGGGGCGAGCGCGCGCCGGATGCGGCGCAGCGTCCGGCCCGTATGCGCGGCGTTGTGGAGGACATTGCCCGCGAGCACGACGTCCGCCGCGTGCGGCTCCACCCCCTGCGCCGTGAAATCGACGTTGATGTCGAGCACGGCAGTGCGCACCCCGCGATGGCGGCCGAACCGCTCCTGCGCCGCGGCCGTGAACGCGCGCGCGATGTCGGTGAACAGATAGTCGACCGGCGCGCCGTCGAGGGCCCGCAGCGCGGCTGTCGTGGTGAGGCCGGCGCCTCCGCCGAGCTCGAGCACGCGCAGCGGCCGGTGCCGCAGCTCCGCGCAGCGGCGCACGAGGTGAGCGCCGGCGGCGCTCAGGTAAGCGGTGAAGACGTTGTCCTGGTAGGCGGCAATGGTGGAGAGGTCCTGCCGCTCGCGAAACAGGAGCTGCTGAATCGAGAGCTCGTCGCGCACGAGCGCGTTCAGGCGGAGCAGAGCAGCCTGGTGGACTTCCGCCATCGCCGGCGGGAAGCCGAGCGAGGCATACGCATCGGGCAGGTCCGCGGCCGCGCCGGCGTCCCGCAGGGCCCGTCGCCACACGTACCTATCCCCCACGTTGCCGAGCACACCGTGGTCGCACAGCGCGGCGAGCCACCGCCGGACGAGCCATGCGTGTCGCGGCGCCGCGCCCAGCGCGCAGACGATCTCCTCCGCGGTGCGCGCTTCACCTCCCGGATGCACGGCGCCGCTCGCCACGAGCAGCTCCCCCAGGGCCCGCAGGCAGATCGCCTCGAGTCGCTGCATCGCCCCCGGGAGGTGCGCCAGGGGATCTCTCCCCGGCGCTGGTTCCAGCATCCGAGTGAGCCTCAGCCCAGCCTCGTGTGTCTCATCGCCCGTCGGCACGCGGGGAGCCTCACCGTCCGCGTCATCGGCGGCGGCCTCCACCGCCGCAGCGGCCAGATCCGCGGCGGGGACGACCTCCGCGTCAGGGCGCGCCGTGGCCGAGCCGAGCGCGGCGAGGATGTCGTGCCGGAGGCGGCACAACGTGAGCTGAACCTGAGCCTCGCTGACGGCTGCGCCCGGGCTCTCCACCGCGTTGGCGAACGCCGCCAGCTCACCGCGGGTCGCGCGCAGCCAGCTCACGGTCTCACGCTCGGCCGGCGCGTCCGTTCCGCCGAGCAGCACGCCAGACCCCGCGGAGCGCGCGGTCCAGAGGACGTCCCCGTGAACCCCGGTCAGCCTCAGCTCGCCGGCGTCGCTGCCCATGGCGAGCTCGATGACCATCTGCGCCTCTGACGACACCTCGTTGCGCACGCGCAGGACGATGGGAACACCCGCGAGGCTGCCTCCGAGCACGACAAGCCCGCTCCCGAGAGGCGTCGGCTCACGGACCTGCCAGGGGCGCAGGGCGCCGAGCGCGTCTCCCAGGAGGCGGAGCAGCGCCTGGATCGACGCTCTCGTGCAGGTCGCAGCGACGTACTTGATCGGCGTGCGCGCGCGCAACGCCTGCGCTGCGCCGAGGAACCGCCGGGACGCCGGCGTGGCGGAGGCGACCGCCGCCACCCGGAAGGCGGCTCGGCCAAGGCGCGCTTGCCGCAGGCACGCGGCGAGCTCATCGTGCTCGAGTAGCGCTTCCGCCAGCACGGCGCTGCCGCGCCCCAGGAGGTCGACCGCGCGCTCCGCCACCGGCACGCCGTGCCCGGTCGCCGATACCCAGCAGCTCACGCCGGCGCCGAGGGGCGCCTGATCCGGCCGGGCCCAGAGCGCTATCCTGGCCTGATCGGCGAACCTCCGTGCGCCGTCGCTGTCGTCGGCGAGCTGGCCAAGGAGACGAAAGCGCCCGTTCAAACGCTGGAGCGCGGCCAGGTGCAGAGGACCGAACCCGGCGCCGCACAGCACGAGAGGGATGCCGGCGGTCACAGGGAGCCCTCCTCGGTAGCGCCGAGCGCGTCGATCGATGAATCCAGCAGATCGAGCGCGATCACCGCGCCGCTCTCGCGAAGGCGACCGACCGTCGACAGGGGTTCGAGCGCCGCCGCGGCGAAGTCGCGCCCAGCGGGCACCTGGCCCTGGTCCACCGCCAGCGTGGCGAGCGCGGCCATGGTCCCTGTGAGCTCGGCGTTGCGCCGTCCGCGCACGACCAGCGTGCGCGTGACCGGGGCGCCGTCTCGCAGTCCGTCGAGCTGCGCGACGAGAAGAACGTGGGGCTCCCGTCCAGCGAGGTCGAGCAAGCTGGCCCGGCATAACGCCGCGACCGCCTCGCGGCGTTCGAGGCTGCGCGCGCGATCGAAGGCCGTGAGGATGTGCTGGCCGGTGATGACGGTATACCAGTCTCCTCGAACGAGCCGGAGCGACGCCGCGAGCCGCTCCGCTTCGGTGTTGAGGTAAGGCAACAAGGTCGCCGGGCCGGGGAAGAACGGGACTTCCACGTTGCGCGTCCGGGTCAGCACCCCGGAGCGACGCCCCTCTCGCCATGCCGCGAGCGGCTCGCTCACCCCGTCCGTGGCCGCCTGGAGATAGTCGTCCGCTGCGACCTCGGTGAAGCGGTCCAGCACGCCGAAGTGGCTGCGCAGGCCATGAACCTGGCTGAAAGCCCGCTGCGCCGCCCATCGCGGCAAGAGCGCGGTGAGGCCAGGCTGCAGCCCCGCCGAGAGCACGGCCACGCGCCGGCGGGTGCGGTACTCCTCGTCGTCCAGGAGCGCGTACAGCGCATCGTCGCCGGCGGCGTCCACGTAGTCGGCGCCTGCGTCCAGGGCTGCCCTCGCCGCGCGGTCCGCGATGGCGTGGGATGGACCGGCGCAGTTGAGCACGATCCGACAACCACCGACAAAGCGACGCAACGAGGCGTCGTCCCGAAAATCGACCGCCTGGTGCTCGACCGCTCCCGCGGACAGCTCACTCGCGAAGCGGCGGGCCGCTTCGAGGCTTCGCCCGCCGATCCGCAGCGGCCCGAGGCCGAGCGACAGGAGCCGCCGGGCCGCTTGCGCGCCGACGTCGCCATAACCTCCCAAGATGCCGATCGTCATCCTGCAGCCTCCATCAGCCGCCATCCGTGAGCGCGGCGGCGCTCATTCCAGAACGCCGTGTAGCGCCCGTTGCGCGCCAGGAGCTCCTGATGCGTCCCCGCTTCGACGATGCGGCCGCCGTCGAGCACGAGGATCTGATCCGCGGACACGATGGTCGGCAGCCGGTGCGCGATGACCAGCAGGGTCGACCGGCGCATCAGTGTCCGCATCGCGCTCTGGACGTAGCGCTCGTTCTCCGGGTCGAGCGCCGCCGTCGCCTCGTCCAGCAGCACGATCGGAGCGTTCTTGAGCACGGCTCGGGCGACCGACACCCGCTGGCGCTCCCCGCCGGACAGCGACGCTCCGCCCTCGCCGACGCGGGTCTTCAGGCCCTGCGGGAGGCGCTCGACGATCTCGTCCACGCCAGCCAGGCGGGCGGCCTCGCGCACCTCCGCGTCCGTGGCGTCCAGCCGGCCCACCCGGATGTTCGCCTCCAGCGTGTCATCGAACAGGTAGACGTCCTGCATGACCAGCGACAGCTGCGCCATCAGGTCTTCCGTGGAGAGCTCGCGGACATCCACGCCGCCCACCCGCACCGAGCCCGCGTCGACGTCGAAGAACCGCGCGATCAGCCGTGTTATCGTGGTCTTCCCGGAGCCGGATGCGCCGATGATCGCCGTCATCGTCCTCGGCGCTATCCGGAAAGACACATCACGGAGCACTGGAGCGCCCGGCTGATAGCCGAACAGGGCATCGGAGAACTCGATCTCCCCCGGCGCCGCGACGGGCCTCGACCGCTCGGGCTCGGGGAGCGGCGCCTCATCGAAGATCGCGGACAGCCGCTCCAGATCGTTGCCTGCCATCCGCAAGAGCCCGCTCCGCCCCGCGGCCTCGGCCAGCGGCCCCACGAACCTGGCGGCCAGCGCCAGCAGCGCGATGAGCTCGATCGGATCGATCGACCGATCGAGCGCGCACACCACGCCGACGGCGATCAGCGCGGCGAACGCGAGCTGCACCGACAGCCCGCCCGCGAGCAACCTGGGGAAGGTCTGGCGCAGCATCGACCCGCCCGCGGCGCGCTGCGCATCGATCGCCGCCTCCAGCGGCGCATAACCCCCCGTGGCCCGACCGAAGGCGCGCAGCACCTGCTGGTTGCGCGCGAACTCGACGACCCGGTTGCTGGCGAGCGCCCCCGCGGCGTCGACCTGCTCCTCGGTGCGGCCGATCCACGCCGACGACCAGCGGTGCGTCAGGTAGATCAGCGGCGTGCAGGCGATGGCCGTCAGGCCGAGCTGCCAGTCGAAGAACAGCATGGCGACGGCGATCGTCGCGGGCGTCAGGATGCCGCTCACCACCGGGGTCAGGAGGTGGGCAAACACGTTGGTGACCATCATGGTGCCGCCCGTCGCGCTCCGTGAGAGACGGCCGACCTTCTCCGAGGAGAACCAGCCGATCGGCAGGCGGGCGACGTGGTTGCCGAGCCGGTCGTGCAGCGTGGTCAGGACGACCAGCGCGAGCGCAAAGCCCTTCATCGTCTGCTGGTAACGGGCGACGCACGTCACCGCGACGACCGCGGCCAGGAGGAGCAGCCAGCGCAGCGCCTCGCCCAGGTCCGCGCTGAGAAGCGCCTTGAGGACCGGGACGAGGAACGCCATCGCCACCCCCTGAACGACGGAGTAGACGACGAGCCAGCCGAAGTAGACGTGCAGCGCCCTTGCGTGCTGCGGTCCCAGGATCTTGGTCAGTTGCCGGATCATGAGGCTTCACCCACCGCTGCGCCGGCAGCCGCCATGTCGCTCTCGGCGTAAGCACGCCACATCCTGGCGTAGAGCCCGTCCGCGGCGAGCAGCGCGGAATGCGTGCCGCGCTCGCGCACGCGGCCCTCGTCGAGCACGACGATCTGGTCGACGCCGGTGATCGTCGCCAGCCGGTGCGCGATGACGATCACGGTGCGCCCGCGCGCGACAGCGGACAGCGCGTCCTGGATCTGCGCTTCCGACTCCGGATCCGCGTGCGCCGTCGCCTCGTCCAGGATCAGCACCGCGGTGTCCGCGAGCAGCGTGCGCGCAATGGACAGCCGCTGCGCCTCGCCGCCGGACAGGATGGCGTCCTCGCCGATCACGGACCGATATCCCCTGGGGAGCGCGACGATCCGGTCGTGGATCTGCGCGGCGCGCGCGGCCGCGACGACCTCTGCGTCGCTGGCCTCGGGCCGGCCGAGGCGCAGGTTGTCTGCGACCGTTCCATGCACCAGCTGGACGTCCTGCAGAACGAAGCCGACGTTCCGGTACAGCACGTCCGGCGCGATGTTCCGGATATCCACGCCGCCGAGCAGGACAGCGCCGCCTGTCACGTCGTAAAACCGGGGCACCAGCTTTGCCAGCGTGGACTTCCCCGCGCCCGAGGTCCCGACAAGCGCGGTCACCGTGCCAGGCCTGCAAGCGAAGCTCACGTCGGAGAGCACGCTCCTCGAGCCGTCGTAGCTGAACGAGACGTGATCGAACTGCACCAACGCCCCGCGCGGCGCCTGCGGCGTCGTCGTGATGGGCAATGACGGCTCGTCGAGCAGCGAGGCGACGCGCTCCGCCGCCGCCACGGCCTTGCGCTGGGCCGTGAGCCCCTGGTTCAGCGTGAGCACCGTTTGCGGGATGACCACGGCGACAAGGGTCTCGGCGAGCAGGTCGATGGGGCTCACCCAGCCCTCTCGGATGAACCAGGCGCCGACCGTCAGGCTCACCAGCATGATCACAGGCACAGAGAGGGCCATCGAGGTCAGCGCCTCGAGCCGGAGCAGCGGCCGCACCCAGCCGGCGTATCGGTCGCTGAAGTCGCTGACGGCGCGCTGATAGCTCTGGTGAGCGCGGCCCGTCTGGCCAAACGCCTTCACGACCGCGATGCCGTGTACGAACTCGACGATCGCGGCGCTCACCCTGCCGAAGCTCGCGTCGAGCTGCATCATCTTCTCGGCGAAGCCCCGCATCATCCATGCGTAAGCGGCCACGTAGATCGGCAGGGTGGCGATCGCGAGCAACGCCAGCCGAAAATCCAGCCAGAGCAGGTACAGGAGGCCGCCGAGCGGAAGGACGATCGCCGAGACGAGCTCGACATCGTGGTGCGCGACGAGGTGATGCAAGTCGTCGAGGTCGTCCTGGACCGCTTTGCGGACCACCCCTGACGTCTTGTCGGAATACCACCCCAGCGGCACCTCGCCCAGCTTGCGCACCAGCGCGCGCCGCAGGATGGCCTGAAGCCGATGGTCGGCCAGGTGAGTCACCCACAGCGCCGTTCCGGTGCAGGTCCATCCGACGCCGAGCCCGACCACAATGATCAGCGCGACCCCGGCCACCTTCGCGCTGTCGATCGGGCCTGAGGCGACGAGGATCCGCGCGAGCTCGGCGATCCCGATGAACGGGACGAGCGTCGTCAGCGCCCCGACGCCGCCCAGCAAGATCCCGAGTCGCGTGAGCCCTGCTATCGGGCGGCGCAGCTCGCGGAGCGCCGCGTCCTTCTGCTGATTCTCTCTCATGTGTTGCGCAACGATGCCGCGAGGTGCTCGGCCACGACATTCACATGCGGTGGCTCGATGACGCTGAAATGGTTGCCGGGAACGTCGATCAGCTTGAACTCGCCGAGGCAGACGCCTTCCCAGAACGGCGCCGTCAAATGCCCGACGCCTGCGGTGATGCCGAACGATTGCTCCTCGTCGCACCGCAGGAACGTCATATCGCCGACGTAGGGCTCGGGATCGAAGCGCGCGGCGCGCATGCTGTGCCTGCAGGTCCGGAACAGCGCCGGGATGAGCTCGGGTCCGACGGGCACCCCGGCCTGAGCGGCCGCCGCCTTCGCATAGCTGGCCAGACGCTCGTCCTGAGTGCGCGCGGACTGCCTGCGCACCGCGGCGGCGACCGATTCCAGCCCGGGGTCGCCGCCGAGCCTCGCCATTGCGCCTGCCGGTATCTTGCGATCGTACTCGGTCATCAATTTCTCGATGGCCCGGTACACGTCGGCGCTGTCGACGTCGTCGCCGAAGACGGCCTTCACCGGATCCAGGTTCAAATTCGGCGCGAAGATCGCCTCGAACGCGAGCTCCTCGTCGGTCTCGATGAACATCGGAATGCTGTCGACGAGCGCCAGGTCCACCGACATGCCGCGCTCGAGCAGCCGCCGGGCCACCTCGGTGGCGAGCAGCCCGCCGAGGCAGTAGCCGATGAGCTGAAACCGCGTGAAGCCCTCGTCGATGAGCCGCTGCGCGTAATCGTCGGACACGCGCGCGACGAGCTCCTTCGGGGGGATCGCGAGGTACAGCTCGGGGTCGGCGACGGCGAAGCCCAGGACAGGCCCCAGATTCTGCGCGGCGAGCGCCCGCCCGAGGTGCTGGAAGTAATCCATGGTGCCCAGCGCCGCGTGGAACATCACACGCGCCGGCCCGTCCCCGCCGCCGAACGAGAGGATCAACGAGTTGCTGCCCTCCCGGCGCTGCGCGATCTGCGCGGTCTTACCTCCGCTGGCGGACGCCTCCGCGCTCGGCGCGTGCGCTGCGCCGTCTTGCCTGCGCAACGCGCGCGCGAGCGCGTCGACCGTCGGCTCGTTGAGCATCTGCCGCAGGAGCGTGTCGTAGGCGAACGGCGCCGCTTCCGGCACCTCCTCGCGCAGTCGACCTGCCACCCTGGCGAGGATCAGCGAGTCGGCGCCTCGATCGTAGAAATTCTCGTCCTTGCCGATCCGCGCGATTCCGAGCGCGCTCGCCCAGAGCGCACACAGCCGGCCCTCCAGCTCGTCCAGCGTCGCGTCGGCCTCCTTCCCGGCGCTGTCGATGAACGCCGCGGGCCGCAGCGCGGCGAGCGCCTTGCGGTTGACCTTGCCGTTCGCCGTGAGCGGCAGCCGGTCGACGACCTGCAGATGAGCAGGCACCATGTGCGCTGGCAGCCGCTGCCCGAGGAAGCTCGTGAGCTCGTCGGTCCTGACCCGGGCCCGGTCGGTCTTGAAGCGCGCAGCGAACATGTGCATGCCATACGCCGCCATCGGATGGTCGTCGTCCGGCAGGCAGAGCACCAGCTCACCGCCGCTCTTCGCGATCAGGCCTTGCCATTGCTGGGTGGACAGGAACTTGGTGGCGCCGCGTTCCCGGTCTGCGCCCGCGGGGTCCATCATGAAGCCCTGGGTGAGCAGGACGTGCGGGTGATCGGCGGTAGGCTCGGTGAACACGAGCCACCCCGATGGCCCGAGCAGCTCTGCCGCGGCCGCCACCGCAGCTTCGACGTTGCGGGTGCTGTTCAGCATTCCGGCGCACAGCACGACGTCCACGGAGTTCGGCAGCAGGCCCTGGGCGCGGTAGTCCTCGTTCAGGTCGAGCTGTCCGAATCGGACCCAGGGGCGCTCCCGGAACCGCTCGCGCGCATCGGCCAGGAAGAAGGCTGTCAGGTCCGTGAACAGGTAGTCGACGTCATGGCCGTCGAGCATCGGGATCACCACGCCGCTGGTCGCGCCCGTGCCGGCGCCGATCTCGAGCACCCGCAGGGGGGCGCCGTCCGTATGCGCGGCGGCGATCCGGTACAGGAGCGCCGCGACCGCGTGGTTGTTGTAACGCGCGATCGCGTCATCGCGGTACACCGAGAGCGCCACGTCGTGCTTCCCTTGCGGAAACAGCAGCTCGAACGGGTTCTGCTGGTTCTCGAGCAAGGCGTGCAGCCGCTCCACGTGCGCTCTGTGGTACTGAACGAACTCGGGCGTACACAGCCCCGACGACGACGCCAGCTCCTCGAACCGCCGCCAGGCGTCGTGGACCGCCGTCGCATCGGCGGCCCTGCGCTGCGCATAACGACGGCTCTCCTCGTTGTACGTGAGCCATCCCGCCTCCGCCAGGAGCCCCAGCCAGCGGCGAACGAGCCAGTGATGGCGGTCGTGAACGCGCGCCTCGCGCAGGATCTCCTCGGCCGAGTGCGCGTCGCGCGGACCGGCGAAGAGCCCGCGCTCGGCAAGCGCGTTCATCATGGACGCGAACGAGGCGTCGTGAAGCGCTCGAATCGCCTCGGTCACCTGGGCCGCGGTCACGCCGCTGACCTCCTTGTCGGCGAACTGCCGAGCCGCAGACGCCAGACGGGCCTGGTACGTCGCCAGATCATCGTCCGTGGGCGCGCCGCGCCGCGCGAGCTCGACGAAGCCGAGCAGCGCGCGATCCGTGAGGTCCTTGCCGGCCACCACGGCCGCCGCGGCGCCTACCGCCGGATGCGCGAGCAGCGCGGCCTCGATCTCGCCGAGCTCGATCCGGTGCCCGCGAATCTTGACCTGGCTGTCCTCGCGGCCGAGGAACTCGATGGATCCGCCCGGGAGATAGCGCCCGAGATCTCCGGTCCTGTAGAGGCGCTGGCCATCGACGGGGTGGTTGAAGAAGCGCGCCGCCGTGAGCTCCGGATCGCCCAGGTACCCCGCTGCGAGGCCGTGCCCGGTGATGTACAGCTCTCCAGCGACCCACACCGGCGCGTCGCGGAGCGACTCGTCGAGGACGCGGAAGCCCTGGTTGGCGAGCGGCACCCCGTAGGGGATGCTCGTCCACGCCGGATCGACCCGCTCGATGCGATGGTAATTCGACCAGATGGCCGCCTCGGTCGCGCCCCCGAGCCCGATGAGCGTCAGCTCAGGAATGAACCGGCGGATCTGGTCGGGCAGCGTGACGGGGATCCAGTCGCCGGACAGCAGCGCCATGCGCAACGAGCGAATCGCGACAGGCTCTGTCTGCAGGTAGCTCGCCAGCATCTGAAGCTGCGCAGGCACGGAGTTCCACAGGGTCACCTCGTGCTTCACGACGAGGTCCGCCCAGTGGGAGGGATCGGCGCCACGGTCGGGATCCGGGAGCACGAGCGTCCCGCCGAGGGCGAGGGTTCCGAAGATGTCGTACACGGACAGGTCGAAGCCAAGCTGCGCGAGGCCCAGCACCCGGTCCGAACCGGTCACCCCGAAGCGACGGTTGATGTCGTCGATCGTGTTCAGCGCCGCTCGGTGGGTGATCATGACCCCCTTCGGGTCACCCGTGGAGCCGGACGTGTAGATCACGTACGCCAGCGCGTCGGGGTCGCCCGTCGGAGCTTCCGGGAAGCTCTGCGCAGGCGCCTGCGTGTCCACGTCGATCACGCGCAGGCCGTCCGGCAGCTTGGGCGCCGCGGAGATCCACGACTGGGTCAGGACCTGTCGCACCGCCGCGTTCGACAGCACCTTCTCGATGCGCAGCCGTGGCTGCGTGGCGTCCAGCGGCAGATAGGTCCCGCCGGCGAGCAGCACGCCCAGCACCGCCACGACCTGCTCGATCCCCTTGTTCATGACGACGGCGACCCGGTCGCCCGCGGTACAGCCGCCGTCTCGCAGCGCCTGCGCGACCGACGCCGCCCTCATCGCGAGGTCACGGTACGTCAAGCTGCCCGCATGGCCGATCACCGCCACCGCTCCGGGGTCGCGGGCGGCCTGCTCCAGGAACCCTCGGTGCAAGAGGGAGTCCGGCAGCGGACAGCTGGTCTGATTGACGCGCTCGCGCTCCTGCGCCTGCCATCCGGGCAACGCGACAGGCTCGACGGCCTCCCACGCCTCGGAGCGCTCCGCGAGATCTTCCAGCAGTTGCTGCAGCGCGCCGAACATGTCGTCGATGAGGCCGTCCGGGAAGATTCCCTGACGCACGTCCCAGTTGACCTCGAGCCCGTCCGCGTCATCCATGACCTGGCAATCGAGGTAGACCTGCGGGGTTTGCGTGACGCCATTACCGAAGCGCCGCCCGCTGCTGGGCCGTCGCCGTGAGCCGAGGCCGATGGCGCTGGTGAAGACGACCGGCATCAGCGCGGCCTCCCGCCCGCGCCGGCGGGTCATCTCGCGCAGCACCTCGACCCCCGTGAACAGCCGGTGATCGAGATCGGCGAACATCTGATCGCCGAGCCGCGCAGCCCATTCCTTGAAGCTGCGCCCGGACGCCGCCTGCACGTCCATGAGGCTGACCGACGTGAAGTCTCCGACGATCCGGTCGACGTGCGGGTGCAGCGGCAGACGGTTGAGCAGCGTGAGGTTGAGGCTGAACCGTTGGCGACGGCTCCAGCGCTGGAGCACCGCCGCATAGGCGCCCAGCACGGCGATGGAGGCCGTGAGCCCTCGCTCGCCGGCCCGCTGCCGGAGGCGCTCCCAGCGCTCGGCGGACAGGCGGCTGTGGTAGCGGCGGAAGCGCACGGGTCCAGCTTCCGCGGCCGATGGAAGCATCGGCAGCTCGGGCGCGGCGGGCAGGTCGTTGACGCGCGCGAGCCAGTACTGGCGGTCACGCTGGTAACGCCCGGTCTCGCGCAGCCGCCGCTCCGCGAAGATGTAATCGCGAAAGCGGAGGTCCAGCGGTCGCAGCTCGTCGCTCCGACCGGCGAGGATGAGATCGAGCTCCTCGAAGAAGATCCCGGCGCTCGCCCAGTCGGCGATCAGCGAGTCCAGCGAGAAGTGCACGACGTCGCCGCCGCTGGTGCGGGTATGCCGCAGCTCGAACAGGGGCCATACGGTGGTCTCGTACATCCGGTGGTCCATCTCGGCGCGGATGCCGCTCAACGCGCGCTCCACCTCGGCGGCGGACGCGCCGCGGAGGTCCGTCGACTGGATGTGGTACCGAGGTACCGTGGGCAGGACGCGCTGGTAGCCGTCCTGCTCGATCACGGCGCGCAGCATCTCATGCCGCTCGATCAGCAGGTTCCACGCGTCGGAGAGGCGCGCGGGGTCGAGCTCTGGATACGTCACCTCCAGGTACCCGTGGCAGGCGACGCCGCCGTAACCGAAGGAGCTCTGGCGCCCCAGCAGGTAGGCCGTCTGCACGTCGGTGAGCGGGAACGGCTCATGACGCGCCTGCTCGTCCGCGGCGACGACCACCCCCTGGTTCGCCGCAAGGAAATCGATGATCTGCGCCTTGTGCGTGCGCAGCACCGTCATCCTGTCTTCCGTGAGCAAACCTTTGGGCGCACGGAACCGGAGCTGCCCCGATTCCGTCCACAGATCGACACCCAGCGTCTTCAGCTCTTCGATGATCCCGGCAACGGGCATGGATAGTTGCTCCTGTAGCTTGTTGAGGACAAGCGTCACATCAGACGATGAACTCACCGGCGAAGCGCTCTCCCGCGCGCGGCTCCGGCGTCCGCTCCTGCGGCGCGCCGTCGCCCGATCTCGCGGCGGGGCGCCGCCGTCGCGAACGCCGCTAGAGCACGCCCTCCTCGATCTCCTGGCGGGCCTCCTGCTCGGCGGCGAGCGCCGCTGCGACCTCGCGCAGCGTCGGTCCGTTGAACAGGCGCCTCAGAGGCAACATGATGGCGTAGCGCCGATTCACCGCTTCGATGAAGCGCGTCGCGAGCAGGCTGTCGCCGCCCAGCTGGAAGAAGCTCTGATGGCGGCCGACGTTGGCGACGGCCAGGAGCTCGCTCCAGAGCGCCGCGACGGCATGCTCCCATTCACCCTGCGGGGGCTCGACCTCCCGGGCGTCGGGTTCGGCTTCGGCCGAGATCCTCCTGATGATCTCGGCATGGTCGACCTTGCCGTTCGCGCTGAGCGGCAGCTCGGCCATCACGAGGATCCTCTCTGGCACCATGTGAAGCGGGAGGGTCATGGTGACATGGTCGCGCAGCTGCTCCGCGCTGAGCTCCGCCGCGGCGCCCGCGCGGCGGCCATTCAGGCCATCGACCGTCGCGCCTCGCGCTTCCTCCACGGCAGCAGGGACCACCGCGGCGGCGAGGCGTCCGGAGGCCGCCACGGCCACCGCATCCCGCACGCCGGGGTGCGATCGCAGAGCGGCTTCCACCTCGCCGAGCTCGATGCGATGCCCGCGGATCTTGACCTGAGTGTCGGTGCGGCCGAGGAACTCCAGCGCGCCGTCGGGCCAGTAACGCCCGACGTCGCCGGTGCGATACCACCGCGCGCCCTCTCCGACGAACTTGCGAGCCGTCAGGTCCGGTGCGGCGCAGTAACCGCGCGCCACCCCGAGACCGCCGATCCACAGCTCGCCCGGCACCCAGTCCGGACAGTCGCGGCCATGCGCGTCCACCACGCGGAAGAGCTGGTTGCGCAAGGGATAGCCGTAGGGGATCGAGCGCCACGACGGCTGGACCACGTCCACCTCGAAGAAGTTGGACCAGATGGAGGCCTCGGTGGCGCCGCCGAGCGCGATGAACCGACACCCGGGCCGCTGCGCGGCGAGCCGCCCGGGCAGATCCGTCCTGATCCAGTCGCCCGAGACGAGCGCCAGGCGGATGGCGCCCGGCGGCTCCGCCTCGCTGCCGACGATGAGCAGCATGTCGAGCAAGGTCGGAACGCTGTTCCAGATCGTCACCTCGTGTCGACACACCAGCTCATGCCAGCGCCTCGCGTCGCGCCGCGATTCCTCCTCGATCAAGACCAGCGAGCCGCCGGCTGACAGCAGACCGAAGATATCGTAGACGGACAGATCGAAATCGAGCGCGGACACGGCCAGGACGCGGTCTTCCGCGCCGACGCCGAAGCGTTGATTGATGTCCAGCACCGTGTTCAGCGCGGCGCGATGGGTGATTTCAACGCCCTTCGGCTCGCCGGTCGATCCGGAGGTGAAGATGATGTAAGCGAGCTGCTCTGCGTCGGTCGCTGCCGGGCTCGGCGCGGGCGCGGACGCCATCGCCTGTCCAAACACGCACGGACGAACGCCCTCCGGCCAGCACCTCGGCTCCGAGCCGGTGACGACGACGCGGACCCCTGCCTGACCCAGCATCCGATCGCGGCGCGCATCGGGTTGATCCACCCCGACAGGCAGGTAGGCGGCTCCGGCCGCCAGCACCCCCAGCACCGCGGCGATCTGATCGGGCCCCTTGGGCAGGTTCACGGCGACGACATCGCCTGTCGCCACGCCGTGCTGTTCCAGCGCGGCCGAGAGGCGCAGCGCGCGCGACGCGAGCTCGCCGTAGCTCATCACGTCGGCCTCGCCCCAGCGCAATGCGATCCGTTTCGGCTGCTCGCGCGCCAGGTCGAAGAACGCGCGGTGCAGGCTCCGCCGTGGGCTCTCTCCGGAGGTCGCGTTGACGAGCGCGCGCACGCGCCGCTGCGGCTCGGGCATGAGATCGGGCACAGGCAGGTGCCATTCGGCGCTGCTCAGCCAGCTCAGCTCGCGCAGGTACGCATCGAACATCGTGGCGATCAGGCCCGCCGGGAACAGGTCCTCGACCACATCCCAGTTCAGGGCGATGCCGCCCTCGGCCTCTATCACCTGATGGTCGAGCCACACCTGCGGGGTCTGCGTCACGCCCCACACCTGCTTCCTGAAGGGGCCGCTGGCCGGCGCAGCGGTGCCCCCGGGGACGCCGAGGGCGCTCGTGAACACCACTGGCATGGTCAGGCTCGGCGCGCCGCTCAACCTGCCCAGCTCGCGAACGAGCGAGATGCTCGAGACGTCGCGATGGTCCAGCGCGTCGCCCAGCTCCTTCTGGACACGCCGGGCTCGCGTCACCCAGCTCTCGCCGGCGGCGGGCCGGTATCCGATCAACGTGAGCGACGTGAAATCGCCCATGACCGTGTGGATGTCGGGATGCACCTCGCGGCGATCGAACAGCGTCAGATTGAGCGTGAGGTCGGGGCGGCTGCACCAGCGGCTGAGCACCTCGGCGAACGCCGTGAGCAGGACCGTGGACGGCGTGACGCCGTGCTCGCCTGCGCGTTCGACGATGCGGCGCCATCGGCTCGCGTCGATGCTGCCCTCGTGGCGCGTGAAGCGCGGGCGCCCCACCTCGGCCGGGTCTCTGGCGAGCGGCAGCTGCGGCGCCGGCGGCAGCTCTGGCAGCTTCTTCGCCCAGTACGCCCGCGCGGCGGCGAGCGCCTCCGATCCCGGCGAGCACGTCAGCACATAGTCGCGGAAGGACAGCCCGATCGGCGGCAAAGCAGCGTCCGGCGCCTCGTAAAGCGCGGTGAGCTCCGAGTAGAAGGTCAGGATGCTGAGCGCGTCGAGGATGAGGTTGTCGAGGCTGATGCCGAGGCGCGTCCGGTCGCCCGACCGCACCGCCCGCATGCCGAACAGCGGCCATCGCATGGGGTCGAAGACCCGGTGCGAGCAGTCGCGCCGCAGCTCCTCGTACGCCTGAGCCGGGTCTTCGCCGCCGTCGACGACCTCTATCGTGAACCGCGGCACGTCCGCGAGGATGCGTTGCTGGCCCTGCTCATCGAAGACGGCGCGCAACATCTCGTGCCGCCGCACCAGGACGTTGACGGCCGCCTCCAGCCGCGGCACGTCGAGGTCGACGGCGTCGTACTCGCGGTAGAACTGGCAGGCGACGCCCCCGAGCGTGAAGCTCTCGTCACGACCCAGCCAGTAGGCCCGCTGCACCTCGGTCGGCGGGAAGGGCTGGTGACGGTTCTCCGGATCGGCGACCAGCGTCGGCAGCGCCGGAGCGCCCGCGCCGAGCGACAACGTGGCAGCGAACTCGGCCAGCGTCGGATGGGCGAACAGATCAACCAGCTTGACGCCGTCGAGGCCGACCTCGCGCAGCCGGCGCACCAGGCGTGTCGCCAGGAGGGAGTCGCCGCCCGCGGCGAAGAAGTTGTCCTCGCGGCCCACCTCCGGCACCTTGAGCAGCCCGGCCCAGACCTCGGCGACCCGGCGCTCCACCTCGCCCACCGGCGCGGTCACGGTCGCCTTGGCCTGAAGGGCCATGGTGTTCACCGTTCGCTGCAAGGCTTTGCGATCGATCTTGCCATTGGGCGTGAGCGGCAAGCTCCTGCAGCGCCACAGGTGATCCGGCACCATCACGGCGGGCAGGCGGCTCACGAGGAACTCACGTAAATCTGCGAGCTCCGGCGGCGGTTGCCGCAGATCGATGATCTCGCCTGCCTCGGGCACATCGATCCTCGGATCGTCCGAGGTGATGGCCACATAGAGCCCACGTTCACCCAGCACCGCGACGGCCTGGCTGACGCCGGGATAACCTCCGACCGCGGCCTCGATCTCGCCGAGCTCGATGCGGTGCCCCCGCAGCTTCACCTGGAAGTCGGCGCGCCCGAGGAACTCCACGCTGCCGTCGGCCCAGTAACGGGCGCGGTCGCCGGTGCGGTACCAGCGCGTCCCGTCCACCTGGAGAAACTTGTTCGCCGTCTTCTCTCGGTCGCCACGGTAGCCGCGGGCCACGCCGGCGCCGCCGATCCACAGCTCGCCCGGGACGAAGTCGGGACAGTCGCGCCCCAGAGGATCGACGACGCGCAGCTGCACGTTGCCAAGGGGCTTTCCATACGGCACCGACTTCCAGTGCGAAGGCACCTCGGTGACCTCGCAGATCGTGGAGTGGATCGCGGTCTCGGTGGTGCCGCCCAGCGCGATGAAGCGGCAGCGCGGAGCGCGCTGCGCAAGGCGCCCCGGCAGATCGAGGGTCACCCAGTCGCCGCCCAGGAGCACCGCACGGAGCGCCAGCGGACCGGGACCGTCGCCGGCGGCCGCGAGCGTCACATCGAGCAGGGCCGGCACGCAGTTGAGGACGGTCACGCGATGGCTGCGCAGCAATTCGACCCAGACCGCTGCGTCGCGACGCGCCCACTCCTCGACGCAGACCACGGCGCCGCCGACCGACAGCGGCGCGAAGATGTCGTACACCGACAGATCGAACTCGAGCGCGGACAGCGCGAGCGTCCGGTCGGCCACGCCCAGCGACAGGCGCTGGTTCAGATCATCGATGGTGTTCATCGCTGCGGCGTGGGTGATCTCCACGCCTTTCGGCTCGCCCGTCGAACCCGAGGTGAACAGGATGTACGCGAGATCCGAGTCCTCTCCGGCCAGCGGCTCCGCCAGCGACGCCTGCCCCTCCGGGACGTTATCGAGCACGAGGGCGGCGCCAGCAGCGTCGAGGATGCGCTGACGGCGCAGCGCGGGTTGATCCACGCTGATCGGAAGGTACGTGGCGCCGGCGGCCAGCACGCCCAGCACGGCGACGATCTGGCTCGGCCCCTTGGGCAGCTGGATCGCCACCACGTCGCCTGCGCTCACGCCGCGCTCGCGCAGGTGGCCCGCCACGCGCAGCGCGCGCTGCCGGAGCTCCCCGTACGAGATCTTGCCGTCGGCTCCCCACAAGAGAGCAGGCGCCTCTGGCTGTCGCTTCGCGAGCTCGAAGAAGCCGTCGTGAAGGCGCTTGCCCGAGACGGCCGTCCTGGTGGCGTTCGCGGCGACGCGCACCTTCAGCTGCTCTCCCGGGAGCAGCGCGGGCACAGGCTGCCGCCAGGCTTCCTCGTACGTCAGCAGGCGCTCCAGGAGGCGGCCGTGCGCGTCGAACATCGCGTCCAGCACGCCTGGCGCAAACGCATCTTCACGCGCATCCAGGTTGACCAGCAAACCGCCGTCGAGCTCCGTGACCTGCGCGTCCAGCCACACCTGCGGCCCCTGGGAGATGATCCAGGACGCCCTTCCGAAGAGCTGCTTCACCACCTCCGGAAACAGCTCGCCCAGGCCGAGCGCGCTCGTGTACACGACAGGCGCCAGCACCTGCTCGCCTCGCAGCCGAGAGAGGTCGCGCAGCACCTCGACGCCCGAATACCCCACGTGCTCGGCGTCTGCATGGAACTGGGCCTGCAGGCGCTGCGCGCGTTCAGCGAAGGTGCCGGGCGCCGCGCCGTCCCAGGCCAGGAGCACCGAGGAGGTGAAGTCGCCCACCAGCATCCCGACGTCGGGGTGCAAGGGCTCGCGGTCGAACATCGGCAGGTTCATCAAGAACCGCGGCTCCGCGCTCCAGGCGGTCAGCGTCTCCGCGAACACCGCCGCCATCGCCATGGCCGGCGTGAGGCCGTGGCGCGCCGCCAGCGACGTGAAGGCGCGCACCTGCTCCGGAGCGAGCCAGCGATGACGCCGCACCACCGTCGTGGCGCCCACGTTCGCGTGGTAGGGCGCGGCGGGCAGCTCCGGCGCAGCGGGTAGGTCGCTCAGGCGAGCTTGCCAGTACGCTCGGTCGGCGTTCCGCGACCGCTGGCCCTTGACGCTCGCGCGGCTGGCCTCGCGCTCCGCCAGGTAGCGCGGATAGCTGGTGTTGATCGGAGGCAGCGGCTGCGATCCGGCATAGAGGTGCGCCAGGTCGGCCAGCAGCACCCGCAGGCTGAGCGCGTCGGCGGCCACCATGTCCAGGTTCACATGCAGGCGCGTCCCGCCCGCGCGGATCGCGTCCGGCAGGAGCGAGATCTGGAGTTCGAACACCTCGCCGGCAGCCAGGTCCAGCGTCCGATGCGACAGCGTCCGGCGCAGCTCGGCGAGCGCCTCTTGCGCCGCCTCGGCCGACAGGGCGCGCAGATCGTGGACCTTCAGCCCACGCCCGCGGCTGTCGGGCAGGATCTGCTGCCGGCCATCGCTCAGGATCTGCACGCGCAACATGCCGTGCCGCCCGAGCAGCGCTCGCACGGCGGATTCCAGCCGCGCGGGGTCGACCCCCTCGCCGTCGAACTCGTTGTAGAAGTGCGCGGCGACGCCGCCCAGCTGCTGGCCTTGCTCGCGTCCGACCCAGTACGCGTGCTGCATCAGCGCGAGCTCGAAGGGCGCCGCCTCGTCGATGGTGGTCGCGGCGGGCGAACGCTCGTCGCGTTCGCCCTTGGTACAGCTTCGCTCTCCTATCAGCGCCTTCCAGGCGGACACCCGCGGGTTCGCCGCGAGCTCGGCGAAGTCGACCTCGATGCCTTGCCGCCGCCACCTGCCGGCGAGGCGCATCATCGTGATCGAGTCCATCCCGAGCTCGATCAGGTTGCTGTCTTCACGGACCGTCTCGGCCACCACGCCGAGCACGCTCGCGACCGTATCCCTCAGATCCGAAGAGGCGACTTCGTCGTGCATTCGCTGTGTCTGTTCGTGCATTGGCTGACTCGTGAGAAGGAAAGCTCAAGTCCGGAACACCATGTCCCCTGCGTCACACCGGCTCGCTGGCGAGCTCCGGAGGCACCAGGTGGCGCGCCACGCTCTGGAGCTTCTCGCAGGTCTCCTCCAGCTCTCGCTCGGGCGTCGACTCCGCGACGATCCCGGCGCCCGCGCGCAGCCAGACGCTGCTCCCCCTCTGGAAGATCGTCCGCAGCACCAGCGCCGCATCCATCGCTCCGTCGTGATCCAGCGTCAGGACCGCGCCGGAGTAGAGGCCCCGGCTCTCCGCTTCGTGCCTCCGGATCCAGTCGACCGCCTCCCTCTTGGGGATCCCCGACGCGGTGATGGCGGGGAAGAGCACCTGGAACGCCGTCCAGGCCGTGTTGCCCGCCTCGAGCATGCCCGAGAGCCGTGAGGCGAGGTGCTGAACGGTCCCGCGGCGGGATATCGCCATGAACTCGTTCACGGTCACGCTCCCCTGCTTGCAGACGCGGCTGAGCTCCTCGAACGCCAGCTTCACCGACATCGCGTGCTCGGCCAGCTCCTTCGAATTGCTGAGCAGCTCGGCCCGCAGGCGCGCGTTCTCATCGTCGTCCGAGACGAGCGCCCGGGTCCCGGCGAGCGGCTGCGTCATCACCTGCCCTTCGGCGGTCACCTCGAGCACGGTCTCCGGGCTGAATCCGGCGAACTTCAGGTCGCGGCAGTTGACCACGAACGATCGGGCCGGGGTGTTCTGCCGCCGCCCGGCGACGTACGTCGCGATCAAGTCGACGGGCGCGGCGACCGGGACGACGCGCGACGCGATGACCTTGTGGAGCTTGCGCGCCGCGATCTCGTTGGTCGCCGCGGCCACCAGCTCCTTGTACTTCGCTGCGCCGGTCGTCTCGAGCAGCCTCGCGGGGAGCACCTCCGGCGACGGGACGGGGGGGAGAGCGGCGACGTCGGTCATCCCGCGCGCATGGCGGCGGTTCGAGGAGGCGAGGACGTCCACCATCCGCTCGAGCTCGCCCGAGGTCAGCGCCCGAACCAGCGCCGTGCCGCGCTGGAGGCGGATCTCGACCTCTGGAATGGTCAGGTGAAGCAGGGGCTCTGTGCCGAGGTTCGCCTCGATGCCGTGCAGCAGGTACGCGAACTCGAACGAAGCCGTGCCGTACGCGCGCCAGCCACGGACCGGGATCGACGCGAGCGCCGCCTCGACCGCGGCGAGGCAGTCCCCGCCGGGACAGCTCTGCTTTCCTGTCGCATCGATGCGGTGCACGCCGTGTACGTCTGCAGCGAGCTCGAAGGCCGCGCCGAGGGCGACGCTCCATTCGCCGTCGCGCTCGTACACGAAGTACGTCGTGTGCGAGCCCGACCTGGCGAGCGCCGCCGCGAGGTCGATGGGGTCTGCGCTGATCGAGACGCGGCGCTCGAGGTAGTGCCGTTGATGAGACGTGTTCATGCTCGCCCCGCACGTGAGTGATGCGATCCCGGGCTCCCTGCGCCTCGATTTCTTCGAGGAGAGCCGAAGATGGCACATCCGCTCTGTCGCCCCGCATCGCCCCTGTTGTTTTTACATAACCGTTGCTTTTGCAACATAGTTAACCCCTGGTACGAGAGGCCGCACAAGAGACGTCAGTCGCAGGAGGAGCACGTGAGCTCTTCAGCCCACGCCCCACTCGCTACACGCAGCACTCAAGGCGCGAGCCACGGCAGCGTTCGCGCCCCCGATTCGCGCTCGGGTGGCGAGCCTTCGAATCGGAAGCAGGCGTCACGGTAAACACGTCGACCGAGCGGCAGATGGTCGAAGCGTTCTCTTCGCGCGCCTTCCAGCATCGACCCGCAGGTCCTGCGAGGGTTCGCAGGCCCAGGCGATCGCACCCCATCCAGACGAGCTTCTCGTCACAACATGACAATACGGCAGCGCCCGCCCCCGCGATCTGCGGGTCGGAGCTCACGCCGACCTGTCATTGACAGCTATCGCAAATGTACCCCTCCCGCCTCGCGACACCATGCCCGTGGAGCGTGGCCTCGCGAGCGCCGAGCGACACGACGATGAATCGCCCACATATTGAAGCTGCGTACATCTTGCATATACATACGAATTGCATCAGCGTCAAGCCGGGCGGACGGCGAATTCGTGCGACGGACACGATCGCGCTCCGGAGGCGCTTCCGCGCTGAATTTGAGCGGATCTGAAGGAATTCGACCGCTCAGATCAGAATCGAAAGTCTAACGAAATGAGTCGATGATGCGCTCGTCAGGCGCCTCCCTACGCAGCGCTCGCCAGCGCGGCCAACGAGTCCTCCATGCGCAGCAAAACATGTTCGTTACACAGCCCTCATCCTCGTGACGCGCAGAGATGCGCAGGCGCGGCGCGGGCTCGCGCCATCAATGCGGGCCTGCCTTCCACGCGTTGTCCCGCGGCGAGCGTTCGAAGGAGGGCCACGCGTCGAAGACGACGAACCGGGCATCGCTCTCCAATCGTGCCGGCACGCGGGTCACCCGCGCCGGCGTCTCCTCATCGTAGAAGCGTTGAACGATCTCGAACGTGCTGGAGACGGGCTGCCAGCCGCCCTTCTCCCACTGCGAGCGCTCGCCGCGAACCTCCAGCGCGCCGCCGTCGGCCATCGCGACGGTCACGTCGGAGGCGGAAGGGGGGCCCAGGAGGCGGTCGGACATGCTCTGGCCTGCTGCTCGCGCGAGCGCGCCTCGGACCGGTTCTCCGGAGCGCACCAACTCGGCGACCCGCGTCGCTGCGTGCAACGCCTCGGCGTCTCCGGCGGCCTGCGCCCATGCGAGGGTCTCCAGCGGGGCGTATGCCATGACCCATTGGGCCGCGCCGTCATCGGCCAGACCCGACACGGGCGCGTCGAGGGCGCCGAGCGCATCCGCGACATCATCGCTGCGGCGATCCAGGAGCGCGAGCCACGCGTCACCGCCATCGGACCGCCGCACGCATTCGAGCCCGATCCACCCTGCAACGCCGTTGATGAGCCACCGCGCCCCGGGCTCTGCGCGCAGATCGGCGCGGTCCGCGAGCGAGCGCGCGGCGAGCGCCTCGGCCACCGCAGCCCGTCGCTTCAGGCGGCCGACGCCGGACGCGGCCACGTCCCAGCCGTCCCCTTCCGGCAGCCATAGGACCGCGCCATGCGCCCGGATCTCGCCGAGGTCGCGAGGCGCCTGCACGACCGTCGTCACCTCCGGGATGGACCCGAGCCGCGCGTGAACACACTCGCCCATCGCCTGGACGTCCTCCAGGACCTCACGCGCCGTATCGGCGTGAGACGGGCCATGCCACGCCGTGATGCCCTCCTGCCGCAGCTGCCTCAGCTCCGCCCCCCTGGGCAGCCACGCCACGGCGAAGTCGAGGCCTTGTGTCGTGCTCCCCTCGACAGGCGTGCTCACGCCTTGCTCGGAGAACGACACCGACCAGCGCCAAAGGCCCGCCGGCGCCACCGCGAGGGCGGGTACCAATGCATTCCTGTCGAGCGCGCCGGGGCGCGCCGCGAGCCCCAGCTCGCGGCGTGTGGACGGAGATCGCAGCGCTCGCTCTCCGTCGTGTCCGAGCCGCGGGACGAGATCGGCTGCGCGCGCCCACACGCCAGAGCCGTCCAGCCACGGCGCCTCCCCCTCGGCAAACCAGCGAGGCGAGGCGATCGAGATCTCGAGCTCGACGTCACACCCGCTTTGCGCGCAGCTGCCCAGGTCGACCATGAAGTGCTCGTTCGCCGTGACGACCTCACGAGGGGCGCCGTCGACGCGTACGCTGCCGACGTCCATCCCGGTGCGCAGGCTCCCGTGCAGCTTCGCCGCGCTGGCCCGTACTCCCCGCAGCTTCCAGCGGACGTGGGCGGAGCGCGCGGACGGCGCGATCTTCGCCTCGACCTCGCCGCCCTCCACGGAGAACGCCGACGCTTCCGGCCAGAAACGGGCTTCCCAGGCCGCGTCGGCGGCGTTCTCCTCGCTCTTCGACGCGAAGCCGCTCTGCACCACGATCTGCTCGTGCAAGATCGTCGCTGAGCAAGCGATCACAAAGAGGCTGAGAGCCGCCAGGGCTCCCGCGCCCTGGGTGAGCTGCCGCGCTGCCCCGCGCCATCGTTCGATCCTCCTGAGGGCCGTGCCGCGCGGGTAGGCGAGCCACGCCAGGGCGACGGCGAGGCCGACGCAGCCGAGCTTGAGCACGCCCATCTCGAGCACGGGCACGATCCACGGCGACCACCCCGAAAGCTCGGAGAGGGCAACATGCACCGGGATCCCTACCTGCGCGGGTGGATACGAGACGATGTCGATCTCGTGATTCACGAGCGCGATGAACGCAGCCAGCATCGATGCGGCGTAACCCGTACCGGGCGAACGCACGAGCGCGTGGACGAGGAACGTGATCGCGCCGAGCTCCAGCAGGGCGGGCGCGGCGATCAGCGCGTTCACGAGCAGCGCATTCCACGGCTCGAAGCTGCCAGGTACGGTGAGAGCCGTCACGATCCACGCCGACAGCGTCGGCGCCAGGGCCATGACGGTCGTCAACAGGAGGGCGGCGAGGGCGCGGCCGACCACGCGTGTGCCGAGCGGCGCCAGCGTCGCGTCGATCATCTCGTCGAACCCGGATTGCTGATCTCGACGAGCGAGCGCCCCCACGAACCCCGCCACGGCGAACACGGAGAACACGTAGCAAAGGCGGATGAGGAACGGCGCGAGCAGCGCAGGCCGTGGGACGAGCGGCCCCTCGGCGTGCCCGATCACATGGTAGAAGGCCCCTGCCACGTTCATGAGGGTCCAGAGCGCGATCGCGGTACGGAACGCCCACCCTCGGGTCGTCAGCGAGAGGTGCCAGCGAGCCTCGGACAGCGTCGCGCGGAGCCACGATGGCGCCGTGACCGGCGGCAGCGCCGCGGCGGCGGGCGCGGCGGCACGATAGGTCGCCTCGCCGTTCGGCGACGGCTTGCCGGCGCGCCCGTTCAAGAGCGCCTCGCGCCCTTGCCGCACGAGCGCGTACGCCAGGATCGCGAGGGGGACCAGACCCCAGAAGAGCCGATTGATGAGGAGCGGCGCGGTCATGGCCAGCTGCGCCGTCGCCTTTTCGTGCGGCGTCCAGCGCTTCGTCTGCGCCTCCGCCTCCCCGAAGCCGCTCACATCGACAACGGTCGCGATGTCCGTGTGCAGGTCACCGCCCCGCAGGACGATCATGGCCACCATCCAGATCAAGATGACCACCGCCGCCACGGCGAACGGCCCGGCCGAGCTCCGGGTCCGGAGCGCCGCGGTGAGGTAGAGCGCCCCGAGGCCGATGGCCGACGGCACCACGAAGAGCGCCCATGACGACGCGATCGCCAGGATCGGCGTCGACCCCACCGCCTCTTTGGGGAACACCCCGAGCCCGGCGAGCGCGGGGACGAGCAGAAAGCCGAGCGAGCTCGCCGAGCCCAGGATGCAAGCGAGCCCGACCGCGCCGACGTAGCGCGAGATCAGCAGCCCGCGAAGCGACACGGGCGCGGAGAGGACCAGCTCGTGGAGCCCCGCCGCGCGATCCCGCGTGACGACCTGCGCGAAGATCCACGCCCACGCGAAGATGAGCCAGAACGATTGCCCGGAGGTCATCAGGAAGACCACATGCGGGCTGTTGCGCGCGACGTCCGCCCCGCCCATGTCGCGCAGGTACTCCGCGCTCGAGAGCATGATGAACAGATAGCCGACGAGGCCGACAAACATGAGCGGGACGAGCGAGGTACGCAGCCCCGCCCGCAGCTCGTGCCACGCCTCGACGGCGTAGATGCGGGTCGAGCTCATGCGGCCTCCGCCTGTCGCGATCCGGCCAGCAGGTAATGATAGGCGTCGTCGAGCTTGGGCGCGTGAGCGACGAAGCCGTCGCCGGGCGTCACGTCGCGCACCACGACGGCGCGGGTACCGCTCGGCGTGGGCGAGACGTTCAGCGCGTCGTCGGGGATCGGCTCGCCCCGCGCGTACGTCCGGGTCCACAGGCGGCCGGCGAGCGGCGCGGTCAGCTCTGCCGGCGCTCCTTCGGCGACCACGCGCCCCCGGTTGACGATGGACAGCCGCCCGCAGAGGTTCTCCACGTCATCCACGATGTGCGTCGAGAGCAGCACCACGGCCTCCGCGGCGACCTCCGCGAGCACGCGATGAAAGTGGTTGCGCTCGGCCGGATCGAGGCCGGCGGTCGGCTCGTCCACGATGAGGAGCTGCGGAGATCCCACGAGCGCGAGCGCGATGCCGAACCGCCGCAGCATCCCCCCGGAGTAGGTCGCGACCTCGCGGTGGCCGACGTCGCTCAGGTTGACGCGCGCGAGCAGCGTCGAGATCTCCGCGTCGCGCTCGCGCCGGTCCGTGCGCCCCTTCAGCCAGGCAAACCGCTCGAGCAGCGACCGCCCCGTCACCCCCGGGTACGCGCCGATCTGCTGCGGTAGGTACCCGAGGCGGCGACGGAGGCGGTCAGGAGATGCAATGACGTCGATCCCGTTGAACGTGATCGTCCCCGCGTCCGGCGTCTGGAGCGTGGCGAGGGTGCGCATCAGCGTGCTCTTGCCCGCGCCGTTTGGACCCAGGAGCCCGTAGAGCCCCGGTCCGACGTTCAAGTGGACGCCGTTCAGCGCTCGAACGCCGTTGGCGTACGTCTTCGTCAACCCCTTCACGATCAGCCCGTTCGAGTTTGACATTGGATCCCTCCGCATCTGGTTCAGCGCACGCGCAAGACACCCCACGTGGCGCCAGGCATCGTCAGCGCGCGCGCGGGCGCGCCCTCCCCGGTCGTCCGCATCAGCGTGGTCGAGCCGAAGCCTGCCGTTGACTCGTTCACGTAAGCTTGATCGTCCACCTCGAACACCTTGATGCCGCCGGCGAGCGGAGGACGATCGAGGGGCTCGGCCGAGCCTGGATCGTCGAGCTCGATGCGCCACGTCTGCCAGCCCTGCGCCGAGAAAGCCTCGAGGTGGGTGGCGTCAGCGCTGGGCGAGTAGAGGCCGCTGTCCAGCACGCGAAGGTACGCCACGCCGTCGGAGCCAGGGACCAGGCCGCCGGTCGGGCCGCCGGTCACGTCGTTGAGCGCCACGACGCTGGTATCGAGCTCGTCCTGGCCTGCCGCCATGCGCGCCATGCACGGCGCAGGAGCTCTCTCCGGGTCGAGCATGAAGATCGAGGCGACATAAGGATCGGACGCAAAATGGATGTCTCCGCTCGGCGACTTCACCGTGTAGTAGAGGCCTCCGCAAGGGGCGCCCTTCACCTCGATCGAGCCGTCGGTCGGATCGACGAAGAGGACCTTCGACTCGCTGGCCACGCGATCGAACGCCGCGCTCGTGCCGTACAGCGGAGCGACGAGCCGGCCGCCGTGCTCACGAAAGCCGGGCTCCCCGATGAACGTGTAGTCCGCGGCGTCGATCCGCGCGTCAGACACGTCGATGCTCCGGGTGATCTCCATGGCAGCGAGATCGAGCTCGAGCGCCTGCCCCGAGACGAGATCGAAGAGGAACCCTCGGTCCGGGCCGTCGAACACCATCCTCTCCCCGAGGAGGAACGAGATCCCGGCTGCGCCCAGCCCGAGCCGAGCTTCGAGCTCCGGTTTGCCGCCGGCCACGCCGTATTTCGAGACGGTGAGCTCCTCCGAGCTCACGACATAGAAAGCCTCGGTCCGCGGGACTCCCCAGATAGAGCCTCTGCCGGGAAGCTCGGTGGCCTCGCCCAGGCTGACGGATCCTCCGCTCAGGTCGTCCACCACCCAGACGAACATGGTGCTGTTCGTGAAGTCATTGTCCTCGATGCGGCTGGCGACGGCATAGCGGGGACCTCCGTCGTCCGGCTCGCCGGCGCCGCTCTCCCCGGGGTCGCTGCCGCAGCCAGCCATGAGCGGCAGGCACACGAGGCACGACGTCGCGAGCGTCCATCGAGCGCCCCACTTCACGCATCGTTCATCGAGCGGCCGCCCTTCATCGCCGCGCCAGGCGCTCGGGCGTACGGCGGCCTCGACATCGAGGAGCCTGGTGGTACCTGAAGAGTTCATCTCTTGCTTCCTTTCTCGCGTCGGGCTTCGCTAGGGCGCGCCTGTGGATCGCGGATGTCGCGTGAACCTCACGCGGATGGGCGGCGACGTCGCCGTGATGGGCTGACCCCCCTCGTCGGCGGCCGGCAGGAATCGCTGCTTGCGGGCGCACGCGAGCGACATCTGGCCAAAGCCGTATCCCGGGTCCGAGAGGAGCTCCGCCGAGGCGACGGTGCCGTCCGAACGAACGACCGTGCGAATGACCACCGTTTGCTCGTCCACCGAGAGCGCATCCGCTTCGCGCGGCCAGAGGCAATTCCACTCCCGCGCGGGCTGCCCGACGGGCCTTGCGCGCGAGGTGCCTCCCTGGCGGCGCTCCGGAGGAGCGCTCGGGTCTACACGCGCGGCGTTCACCGCCTGCGCGCTCGTCCCCGCAGAGGAGGTAACACCCCCGGCATAACGCCCTCCGCGGCCAACGGCGATGTCGAATCCGGTGAAATCGAGAGGCGCAGCAGCGTTTTCCGCCAGGGCGACCTGCCCTGCCTGCGCGGGCGGAGGAGGCGCGGCGGTAGCGGCAGGCGCCCGAGCTGCCGCAGGAGCGGCCGCGCGCGCGAGCGAGCGCTCGGCGGCCCTGGGCGCCGGAGCTTCCTCTCGCGGCGAGGGGCTCGGTGGCGGCGGAGGTGGGGCCAGATCGACCACGTGCTCCACCTGCAGCGGCGGGCGCGCCTCGCGCTGGCTCGCCGTCGTGCCGTCCGGTCCCAGGCGGAGCGCGATGATCCCGACCGTGCCTTGCATGACGGCTGCCGGCATGAGCGCGAGCACGAGCGCTCTGGCCGAATGTTCCTTGACGGCCCCAAGGACGATCCCGGCGGTGCTGTCGGCCGCGAACGCGCGGGCTCGTCCCCTCGCGCGCCGGGGCTGAGCGTGGGCGCGCGCCGCGTCGAGGACGATACCGGCGACGCTCTCGGGGTGGAATTCCGATCGAATCATGGGTGTCCGGTCCTCTCCACCGCATGGGCCTCGGCCTCCGGGCGGACAGCGCCGAAGGCGACGCGCGCGATCCCCGCGGCTTTCAGCGTGTCGAGCACCGTCATCACGCGGCCGTGCGAGACGGCGCGGTCGGCCTGGATCACGGCCCGGAGCTGCGGATCGCGCGACAGGGCCGCCCGCGCGCGTTCGCGGAGCGCCGCATCGTCGATCGCAGCTCCGTCGACCTGCACCGGCCCCTCCGCGGGCAGCACCACGCTCAGCACCGCCTGGACCTCTTCGCTCTGCGACGCGTGCGGCAGATCCAGCGGGACGGCGGGCGCGACGACGATCTTGGCGGTGACGATGAAGATGATCAAGAGGACCAGCGTGATGTCGACGAGCGGCGTCACGTTGATCCCTTCGATGATCCCGCCGCGGCGGGATCTCGCGCTCTGCCCGGCGCTCGCCATGGCTAGGCCGCCTCCGGGCGGGACGCCTCGCCATTCATCGGCTTGTCGATCGAAACGCCGCCGTGGACCGCACGCGCGGAGTCGACACGAGAGGACTGCGCGGCCTCTCCGGTCGCCAGGTAGGCGAGCACCAGGTTCGAGAGCGTCTCGGCGTCGTCGAGCATCGCGGCGACCCGACGCTGCAGGTAGTTGTAAGCGGCCACGGCCGGCAGCGCGACGCCGATGCCCACGGCCGTCGCCACGAGCGCTTCCGCGATCGCCGCCATGACCGCGGCGGAGGCGACCTGGCTCGCGGCCCCGCCGCCCGCCGCCCCCGTGGCCTGGCCGAGCTGCTCGAACGCCAGGATCACGCCGATGACGGTGCCAAAGAGGCCGACGAAGGGCGCGTTGTTGCCGAGGGTCCCGAGGTACGCGAGCCGCGTCTCGAGCGCCTTCCGCTCGGCGGACATCGCGCTCTGCATCCCCTTGTCCGCCGCGGCCGACCCGCGCGGCGCGAGCCTCAGACCCGCGCGGGCGACGATCGCCCCGACCGATCGCATCGGCCGGAGCGCGTCGAGCGCCGCGGCGACCGAGCCGTTCGACAGGTGGGCGTCGAGCTCGGCGGCGAGCGCTCGCACGTCGTCGTCCTTCGAGCGGAAGTAGAGCCAGCGCTCGATCGCGATGGCGATGCTGCCCCCCGAGAGCGCGAACAGGAGCCACAGGACCCAGGACGCGCCGGACTGAACGAGCAGGTTCTTGACGGCTACAACGGTGTGCATCTCATCTCCTCGGGTTCGTGTGCTGCGCGAGCCGCAGGGTCTGTTGATTCGTCGTTGGGCCGTTCATCCCATCACCTGCCTCTCGAGCTCAGAGCTCCGCCGTGGTCTTGACGTAAAAGCTCCTTCCCGGGCGCGGCGTGCCGAAAAAGTCGAACACACGCTCATCCGTGAGGTTCTGCATCTCGAGCGCCGTGCTCAGGCTCGCGCGGCCGCGCCGGACGACGTACCCGAGCCCGGCCGAGTGCACGAGCTGCGAGGGGATCACCTGCTTGGACTCACGCCGGCCGAGGCTCTCCCACGTGCGGAAGTACTCGTGTACGTAGCGGCTGTTCCACGTGAGCGCGACCTCGTCTTCCGCGGCAAAGACGCGGCGAAACAGGAGGCGCGCTGAGCCGTTGGCGAAGAGGTACGGGCGGTTCGGGATGCGATCTCCCTCGAAGGCGCCGAACGCCCCCTCACTCGATGTGTTGCGGAAATCGAGGTAGGTGACGTTGCCGTCGAGCGCGAGGTGCTCCCCGGGCGAGGTCCATCCGACGGAGCCTTCGACGCCGAGCGACCGCGCGCCGTGGACGTTCTCGTAGCTCTGGTCCCGATCGTTGCCGAGGAGCACGATCAGCCGGTCCGCTGCGCGCAGGGAGCCGTTGCCCGTCGCGCGAAAGGCGCCCGCCGGCGTCCCGCGGGCGTCGAGGGTGAGCCCGAGGTTGACGTTGTGGCTGATCTCGGGATCGAGCCCGAGGTTGGCCGCGATGAACGTGTTGTCGCCGAACACCTCGTCTGGGCTGGGCAGCCGCGTCGCCCACTCGTAGGAGGCCTTCCCGTAGAGCCAGGGCGTGAGCCTGTACCGGAGCGCGTCGCCGACACCGAAGCGGTGGGTGCTCCGGTCGCGGTCGCGCGCAGGATCACCGGCGACCGGGCTCTCGCTCGCGACGCGCTGCACGTACTGCTTGACGAAAAGAAGGTTGTCGAGCCGGTCCTCGAACAGGTCGAGGTCGTACTCCAGGCCGTTCACCAGCGCGAGCACGCTGCGGCGGTCGGCGAGCGGATCGGGGCTATCCGGGTCGCTTTGCCGGCGCTCATCGCCCGTCCGCGTCACGTAGGTGGGCGCGCTGGCCAGGCGGACGGCGTGCGACGGCTGGATGCGCCATTCCACGTTGAGGCGCGCGAAGGCGGAATGGTCCCAGAAGACCTGGTCGTGGGGGACGACGTCCGTCTCGCCAGGCTCGGCGCCCTCCGGGTCGCAGCGTCCCATCCAGTCGTAGTCGCAGCGCGCGACGTCGAGGAAGCGCCCTCGGACGTAGGCATAGCCGCCCACCGCGTCGAGCGACACGCCGCGCCCCAGCGGCTGTTCGTAACGAAGGTTCACGCCTGCCGAGGTCTCCCCGTACGTCACGCCGCCGTACGGGACCCGCATGACGAGCTTGTGCTGATACTCCTTGTCGTAATCGGTCACAAAGGCGCGCAGTCGCAAGCGCCGCGCCCACGGCCGATCGACGACCCCGAGCTCCACGTGGCCTCCCGCGCTGCGGTAGGCGTCGTGAAAGCGGTAGACGCGCGCCGGCGAGAAGCGCCCGCGCTCGTCCTCGACCTCGGTGTCGACGGGGTAGTCGTTCTTCGCAAAGTCGAAGAAGCCGCTCGCGCGAGCGAACAGGCCGCTCGGCCCGTGCAGATGGCTGCCGGCGAGCGCCGCTCGGTGGGTGTCGAACGAGCCCACCTCGTAGGACGCGCCCGCGCGCGACGCGCAGAGGTCCTGATCGGTGATCAGGTCGACCGCCCCGCCGAGGGCGTCGGCGCCGAGGCGCACGGGGACCACGCCGCTGTAGATCTCGACGCGCTCGACAAGGCCAACCGGCACGTTCGAGACGCCGAAGGGATAGCCGGCCAGCTCGAGCGGCACGCCGTCGAGGAAGAACCGCACCTGATCGCCCGTCAGCCCGTTCAGCGAAAAGCGCGCGGCCGAGCCGAGGCCTCCCTCGCGGCGCACGCCGACCCCCTGCGTGCGCGCGAGCACCTCGCCCATGTCCGAGGTCTCCCGCTTGACGCGGTCCGTCTCGACGACCGTCACGGCCTCGGCCGATTGCCGGCGCCGCTCGGCTTCCGACGGCCCGCGCACGGTCACCTCGATCGGGGCCTCCTCGCCGGATTGCACGAGCCGCACGGCGATCTCGGCGACGTGCGCTCCGGCGATCTCGGTCTCGACCTCGGCCCGGCCCACGCCGCTCGCCTCGGCGATCACGACGCACGGCCCAGGCGCGAGGCCCTCTAGCTGGAAGCGGCCCTCGCCGTCGGTGCGCGTTCGCTCGGCACTGCCATCCTGGTGCCGCACGAGCACCTCGGCGCCGGCGACACCGAGCGCGCTCGCGCCGGGCAAGAGCACGCGCCCGCGGAGCGCGCCGCTCGCAGGCGCCTTCGGGAGGTGAAACTCATAAGCGTAGAGGATCCGGGAGGCGACCGGGGTGTCCCCCCGTCGAGCCGGCGAGAACAGGAAGCGCCGCGCTGCGGCCTGCGCCGCCTCGTCGAAGCCGTGCCCCGCGGCCTGCGCCACGTCCGCCGCCGACACCCGCCCATCCGCCTCGATGCTGAGCCTCAGCACGACGGTCCCCTGGAGGCCCTGCGCGAGGGCGGCGCCCGGGTAATCGGCCTCGACGAACGAATGGAGGACCGGCGGGTGATTCTCCGGCGCCTCTCGGGATTCATCGGCGGCGGCCCGAGGCGCTCCGCCGTCCGGCGCGGCGTCCCCGGGCGGCTCCGCCGGCGAAGCCGCGCCCGCGTCCTGCGCGCGCGCGGCCCCGCCCGCGAGCAGAGCCCCTGCCGCGACGAGGGCGGCGGCACCGGCGCTCCTTCGCGCCCGGGACGGGCGCGCTGCGCCTCGACGCGCTGGAGCCTCGGTGTTCATGCGGCGACATCTATAGCAACCTGGAACCTGTTGCAACAATTTTGCATGTGTACTCAGGATGCGGTTCATGGCCGCGCGCGCGGCGATCCGCGCGGGCTCTCTGGGCGGGCAAGGGAGAAGGGGACATCGCGCGCCGGGAGGGCGCCGCGCGCGTGCGTCGGCCGGTGCGTGCTGCTTCCTGGCGATCACCGGGTGATCGCCAGGGGCCGGCGGGAGCTCTCGGAGGCCGGGCCGGGCTCAGCCGGCGGGCGCTTCCCGGAGCGCGGCGCTCGTCTCGACGTCGCGCCCGTCGAGCCTGCGAAACTCTCGATTCACCATGACGAGCACGAGGAGGGACATCGCCACGTCGATCGCCGTCGTCCCCCAGTAGACCCCGCTCACCCCGACGAGCCTCGGGAGGAGCCACATCAAGGGAACGAAGAGCACCACCTGTCTCAGGAGGGCGACCACGCTCGCGAGCTTCGCCCTCTCCAAACAGGGGAACAGCACCAGCGCGTTGAAGACATACGGCAGGAGGGGCAGCACGACGATGTAGATCCGGAAATCGAGCAGCTGCTGCGCGGTGAACTCGGACCCCGGCAGCAGGAAGCCGAGGACCGCGTTCGGGGCGAGCATCATCGCGAGCCAGAACGGCAGGACGAACGCGACCCCGGCGAGCCCGAAGAGGCTGAAGGCCCGCTTCACCCTGGCGTAGCGCTGCGCCCCGTAGTTGATCCCTTCCACCGGCTGCAAGGCGCGCATCAGCCCGAGCATGGGGGTCAGCATGAACAGGAAGATGCGGTTGCAGGCGGCGTAGAAGGCGACGTCGTTCTCCGTTCCCTGCCCCGAGACCGCGTTGTAGACGACGACGTTCTGGGCGATGCCCATGATGGTCAAGATCATGCCCGGCATGCCCAGGGAGACGATCTGCTTCCGGATGGCCGGATCGATGCGGATCGTGCGCCAGGCCGTGTCGAAGGAGGCGCGCCCCCTCGCGAAATACAGGAGCCCCACGGCCGAGTACACGAACATCGCCGCGTTGGTGGCCCAGGCCGCGCCTTGCACGCCCCAGCCGAACGTGTCGATGAACAGGGGCTTCAGGATGACATCCACCAGCAAGCCGAGGGAGATCATCCACGCCGCGGTCTTCATCTTGCCTTCGCCGCGCACCGTCATGTTCACGGCCAGACCGTGCACCCAGAACACCGAGCCGAGCGCCGTCACCTTGAAGTACTCGGTGCCGTACGCAAGGATCTCCCCTGTGCCGCCCATCATGCGCACCAGCGGCTCTGCGAACACGTAGGCGAGCACGGTGTAAGGCAAGCTGAGGAGCAGCGACAGCCCGTTCACGCTGCCCAGCAGGCTGTGGAGCTTGCTCTTGTCGCCGGCGCCCAGGTAGATGCTGAGCGCCGTGCCCGCGCCGGTCCCGACCAGGCTGCCGAGGCCGAGCGTCATCTGGGACAAGGGATAGGCGATGCCGACGCCGGCCAGGGCGCTCTTGTTCATCAGCTGCCCCACGAACACGGCGTCCAGGAAGGCGTTGAGCCCGTAGAGCACCATGGCCAGCACCGCCGGCCAAGAGAGCTCCCACATCACTCTCGTCAGCTTCCCCTCGAGGATGAACTGCTTCTGCGTATCTCTATCGTTCATGGCACAGATCTCCGTCGATTCGGTCTCATCGACTCCACACGGCTGACACCGCGCCGCCCTCCACGCGCGCAACTGCAACGCAGCTGGAAGAAATCTGCTTTCATGACGTCCCCACATCGAGAGCGCAGACGTGAGCGTCCGCAGGCGCCAGGGTGCCCACGAAGCCACCCCATCGGACGAACGCGATCCGACAGGCAGCCCCAGGGCACACCGCGCCCCTGCTCCTCCCTCTCCAGCGTGCTTGCCATCTCCTAGCATGCGAGCCGGCGCAGATGCAATTGATTTTTATTTTCATCGCTCACGCCACCGGCGGGAGCAGCATTTCGACCCCGGTTTGCAGGGATTTTCTGCCGCCCAGTCGCGGAGCGCGCGGCGGTCGGCCCGCGTTGCCCGAGGGCGATCGCGGAGCGCCGGCGTCGCGCCGCGCGAGGATCCTCGGCCCCGGGCTGCGCGCCGTAGTACATAACCACGAGCACATCCCTGGAAGGAGCGCGCGATGGCAAAGCTCATGGTCTACGAGACGTTCTCCAAGTCGGATATCGAGGCGCTGCTCGACGCCGGCGTCATCGTCAATCTCGCGTTCGACGCGTCGCACCCGAAGCAGGAGAAGACGGTCCACCTCGAGCTGCTCATCGACGCCACCCAGGAGGCGATCCTGCGGCTCAGGAGCCGCCACAACGAGACGTACATCAAGCTGAAGGGCGCGCTGATGCAGGGCGCGGGCACCTACAAGCTCGAGTGCCACACCTTCGATCAGGACATCGTCAACAGCTCGCCGAAGTCCTATGAGATCCGTCAGAACCGCGCGATCGTGCGGTACGGCGACATCGGTACCATCATCCAGGACATCGGCTGGTGGTGAGCGCCGGCGCGGGGTGGCCGGCCGGCGTCGGAATCGGAATCGGTGGCCGCCTCCGTATCAAGGCAGCGAATGCCGCTTCAGCGTGGCCCACCCGATCTCGGGGCTCCCCCAGGTCATGCCGCCTCCCTCCGTGGTGCACAGCGTCACCTCCGCGCCGTTTGCGCAGCTCGAGTACGTCGAGCAACCGTCGCTGTCCGCCGCGCTCGGTGATCCCGTGCACCGGTTCAGCTCGGCCCACCTCTCGAAGGTCCCCACGGCGCCGAGGAAGGTGATGTTCGCGCCGTTCGGCGCCTGCTGAGGCCCGCCCTCGTAAGGTACAAGCAAGTCCGCGGTACCCCGGAACGAGATCTCGGTCACCGGCCGCGACGGCTGGCAGGGCTGCTCCGACTCAACGAGAAGGTCGAAGGCGCTGGGAGCGACCGCGGCAAAGACGTCAGCGGCGTTGCAGACCAGGTGGTAGGCCATCCCGCCGCCGTTCGCGACGCCGACGGCATAGACCCGCTTGAGGTCGACACACGCCTCCTCCTGGACCGCTTGGACCAGGGCACGCGCGAACCCCACGTCGTCGACGTCGCGCGACGTCGTGCAACACGGACCGATGTTCCACGCGCCGTCGATGCCCTGCGGCCACGCGACGATGAACCCCTCGGTCTCGGCCAGCTCGCGGTACCCAGAGGCCTCGGCCTCCTCCGCCGGGCTCCCGCCCAGCGTGTGGTAATCGAGCACCAGCGCCATGGGGCCAGCCCCCGTGTAGTTTGCAGGGAGGCGAACGACGTAGCTGCGGGTGGTGTCCCCGACCGTCACCGTGCGCTCGTTGTCGCCGAGCGAAAGCGTGGTCGCCGGGCACGCGGTCGCCGTCTCGCCGTCGCCGGGCGTCCGGCAGAAGCCGCCCTGACAGCGGAACGGCGCGCCGAGCGGCTCGCAGTCGGCGTCGCCGCTGCAGGAAATATCGCAGAACGCAGCGCTCTCGGACGCGTCGCAGGCCGCCTCGGCAGACCGCTCCGCCACGGCCACGCACTCGGCGCCGAAGACGAGCGCCGTACACTCGCGGGCAGCCGAGCAGGCGCGCGTGCAGACGCCGCAGATGCAGGAGAGGCCGTCCGCGCAGCTGGCATCACAGCTCCTGAGAAAGTTGGTCTCGCTCCCGGTCTGAGGGCCGATGTCCCTGCAGGCCGAGCCGAGGAGCGCCCCGCCGGTCACGCTCGCGATGAGGCACGCCGTCACGACCACCCTAGATCTCATCGCCGCCCCCGCTGTCCTGCTGGATCAAGCACTGTCCGATGTACAGGACGACCTGTGTGTACCTGTCCGGCCTCTCGTGCGTCGCGTTGTAGGCTTCGACCTGCTCGCGCAGCTCGACCAGCTGGGCACGCAGGCGCCCCAGCGTCTCGTAAGCCCGCTGTTCGTGCGGATGGCCGGGCCACAGGTCGAGGGTATAGGTGCTCCCCCCGACGCGGTCGCCGAGGCCGGGCGCGGAGCGATCCTCGCGCAGCCGGCACAGGATGGTCTTCACCATCGCCTGGAAGTGATCGAAGATCGCCGCCTCCCACCCCACAGGCGAGCCCAGCAGCACGTAGAGGCTCCCGGCGCTGTATGTCGCGCCCGCGCCCTCCCCGGTCCGCTCGACGCGCGCCGATTCCACGAGACGCCCCAGGGCCGCGTCGAGCTCCGCGCGCTCGATGTGCGTCCGCTGCAGCAGCTCGTCGCGCGCGAGCGGGCCCTCCCGATAGATGATCGCCCAGACCAGCTCGTCGACGCCTTCGCCGGAGCGGAGCGCGCGCAGCGCGCCCAGCTCGTCGTCGGACACCGCGCGATACACCACCTGAGCCCCCTGCCCCGCCTGGAAGATCAGGCGGCTCTCGCAGAGGTCGAAGAGCACCCCGCGGAGCAGGACGTCATCCTCGCCGGCGAACGCCCTCAAGATCTCGGCCCGCGGCGTGATCCCCCGGCGACGGATGTGGTCCAGCACGGCCTCCCAGAGCGACCGGCCGCGCTCGACCGAGCTCTCCGTGATCCGCCGGACGCGGCGCTGATAGGTCCGGAGCCCCATGCCGAACATGTCGGCGCTCACCTTGCGGCTGACCCCTTGCCGCTCGAGCTCGGTGACCAGGTCCTGAAACACCTGGTCTGCGAGCTGGGCCAGGGGTGCGCGCCAGCCGCCCGAGGTCGCCAGCTGGGCGATGAGGACGGTGGTCTGACGAACGATGGCATGAATCAGCTCTACCGTCATAAATTGATGAGTATCGACGAGAAGCCTCGTCGCTCGCCGCAGAGTAACGTCGCGCCGGCCATCAGGGGAGTGACAAACCTGACACCCGCCGGGCCTCGGGCGTGGGGAGGGGCAACGAGCGGCAAACCACGGGGCCCGCAGGGTCGCTGCGGTGTGAGGGAAGCCGCTTCCCTACGTGGACAATGGACCTGAGGTAGCGACGCTGCGGAGCCGCGGACTCATCGAGCCGCTCGGCCTCGGGTCTCCCTCAACCCACGCACCGTCAGCACCAGCTCCTCCAGCGTGTCGACGATGCGGTCGGCGCCCGCAGCCTCCAGCTCCGCGCGCGACCCATAACCCCACGTCACCCCGATCGCCACGAGGCCGTGCGCCTTGGCGCCGAGGACATCGTGTTCGCGGTCGCCGATCATGCAGACATCGGCGGGGGTGAGCGACTCGCGCTCGAGCGCGTGCGCGATGAGCTCGGCTTTGGTCGAGCGCTCGCCCGACAGCTCGGCGCCGTAGACGCGGGGCACGTGCGAGCGAAGGCCGAAGTGGTCGATGATGCGCTCGGCATAAACGGCCGCCTTGCTGGTGACGAGGCAGAGGCCATGGCCCGCCTGGCAGAGCTGCGCGAGCGCCTCTGGCACACCGGGATACACGCTGTTCTCGAACAGGCCGAGCGTGCCGAAGCGCTCCCGATAGACGCGCACAGCCTCCTCGATGCGGGCGCTGTCGCGCGTCGCCAGGATCTCCGCGAACGCCTCGCGCAGCGGCGGACCGATGAAGCGGCGCACCTCGGCGAGGCTGATCGAGCCGTGCCCGAGCACATGGGCCGCGTGCACGAAGCAGGCGGCGATGCCAGGGGCCGGATCCGTCAAGGTGCCGTCGAGATCCAGAAACAACGTGCGCATGGCGGCGCACGTAGGGCACCGAAGGGGGCGGCGGCAAGGGTCGCGAAGAGAAGCATGGGCGACACGTTGAAACCCGCGCGTCCGGCGCGCCCCGCGAAGCCGCTGCGATGCGGTCCCCTGCGCCGGCAGTCGCCGAGCGGGGGATGACAAATCTGTCCAAGGGGGGCGACGACGATCTAGCCGTCTATTCGAGCGGGTCGCAGCGGCAATAGAACAAGGACGGTCGGACGCGAGGCGAGAGCCCGCGCAGGTCCTGGCCAACGCCCCCTAACCGAAGGTGACGACGATGAATTATCCTGCTCTTTCCTCCCGATTGGTGGTCCGCTGCGCTCTTGGGACGGCCGTGCTCTGCCTCGGAGCTTGCAGCTCAGAGAGTGACTTGAACGACGGTTCGGAGTCGGAGAGCGCCACAACCGGAGGGACGACGAGCACCAGCGGCTCCACGACCGGAAGCTCGACGAGCGCTGGGACAGGTGCTGGAACCTCCAGCTCCGTCGGGGTGACCGCGGGGACGAGCGGTGCAGGAGGAGCCCCGAGCGGCGGCACCGGCGGTGCATCCGGCACCGGCGGAGGTGGCACCGGCGGCGCAGATCCGAGCGGACCGGCGTCGGTGGGCAGCACGAGCACGGGCGGCGATCCCGGAACGGGCGGCGGGGATGACGGCCTGCCTCCAACAGGCAACAACTCGGTCGCGTACACTGGCTGCTCGATGGCCAACAACATCGGCACTGGCTACAAGCGCGTCGGCGGCAAGATCATGTGGAACTCGGACAATTATCAAACGGGCGCCATGGTGGTCCAGAACTGGACCAACCCCAGTAGCTCTTCCTGGCAGCTCTTCGACCAGAAGATGGCGTCGATCGGAGGGAAAGACGTCGTCAAAGCCATCATGGTCCAGATCTGCATCTTGTCCCAGAAGGCGACCGACAAGGAGCTCCGTGACATGGTCAACGCGGCGCGCCAGCACGTCAACCCGGGCACGCACATCTACCTCGTGGGTCAGCCGGTCTACAACGCAGGACATGATTGCTTCATCGCGGGGACGGGCGGCGCCGACTGGACCGACATGAAGGCGCAAGAGCTGGCCAAGGACCCGACCATCAACGAGAACATGAGCTATCTCGGGAAGTTCATCCTCAACAACGACGCGGGCGAGGTCAGCGACGGCTGCCACGCCAGCAGCCCGAAGGGCGAGAACGTGCTGGGAGAGCAGGCGAAGGCGTTCTTCGGGGGCTGATCGGGGCGCAGGCCCAACGAGACCGATCTGCGATGTCGACGGGCGCGCGCCACGCGTGGTGGCGCGCGCTGCGGCGGCGAAACCCGGTGACCATGATTTCGCTTGCCCCTCCTTACCACGCCGTCTGCATCGCGTTGTTCGGGCTGCTGCTCTCGGCAGGTTGCACCTGCGGGAACGACGAGAGGACGGCGGCGGACGAGGCGATCGCGAAGGACCGAAGCAGCGGCCGCGCGGGCGCCTGGGCTGGAACGGCGCCAAGTTGCGCCGGGCTGCCGGCGACCTGCGGACCCTCGGGGAACGAGGACTGCTGCGAGAGCTTGCTGGTTCCCGGCGGAGCTTTCGCTCGAAGCTACGACGGCGTGGACTATCTGGATCGGAGCTACCCGGCGACGGTGAGCGACTTCTACCTCGACAAGTACGAGATCACCGTGGGTCGGTTCCGGGCGTTCGTGAACGCAGGCATGGGCACGCAGGCCAGCCCGCCTGGGGATGGCGCGGGCGCACATCCAAAGATCCCAGGCTCTGGCTGGAGCTCGGCGTGGAACACCAAGTTGCCGCCGAACACGGCCGCCCTAAGAAACGCCCTGAACTGCTTTGTCCATCAGAGCTGGATGGACATGGCGGGGAGCGACGAAGATAAGCCGATCAACTGCCTGGACTGGTACGCGGCGTTCGCGTTCTGTGCGTGGGACGGGGGACGGCTGGCGACAGAGGCGGAGTGGAACTACGCGGCCTCCGGGGGCAGCGAGCACAGGTATTATCCGTGGTCGAAGCCAGCGACCTCCACGGCGATCGATGACAGCTACGCGGTCTACTGCGGCGGCACCTGCAGCCTACAGAAGGTCGGTTCGAAGTCGCCCAGAGGCGACGGGAGGTGGGGGCAGTCCGACCTCGGCGGGAACGCGTGGGAATGGACGTTGGACTGGGACCCGGTCCAGTACCCGATGCCATGCCATGACTGCGCCGCCGTGACAGCTGGCGCCTACCGGGCCTTCCGGAGCGGCAGCAACGACGACCTCGCCCCGACCCTTCGGTCAGCCACCCGCCATGTCTACTACCCCGAGCTCCGAGGCAACATCGGGTCGCGTTGCGCCAGAAACCCTTGAGCCTGTCGGTCACCGGCATGCCATGTCACGGTCGCCATCACGCTCTGCCATGACGCCGCACACCGCCGCGGCCGCCTGCGCTACGCGAGGGATCGAGGCTGGGCCGGGCGGCTGGGCGCGTAGGCTCGAAGAAATGCGCGCACCCCCTCGACGAGGAGCTCTCGCATGCGGGCGTCATTCGGGGCGATCGCCGGTCCGAACCCGCTGGCGGCGAGCAAGAAGGTCAGCGCGATGAAATGATCGGCCGCCTGCCGGGGGTTCGGCGCGTCGAGCAGCCCTGCACGCGCAAATTCGGCGAACCGCTCCGCGATCGCCTCTTCCGGAGCGTTCATCATCCAGTGGTCGCGACCGCGCAGCTGGGACAGCTGAGCGGACTCCATCGTCACCAGCCGCAGGAGGGCAAGGTAGTCCACCGAGCCGAGCATCTCGGTCACGACCCGCGCCGAGAAGGTGATCAAGGCGTCCTCCAGGTCCGTCACGTGCGTCAAGGTGTCCTCGATGGCCCGCCGGATCGCCGCCATGAGCAGGTCACCCGTGGACTCGACGACGGCCAGCAAGAGAGCCTGTTTGTCGCCGAAATAGTCATACACCGTCCTCTTGGAGACGCCGGCGCGAGCGGCGACGGCATCGACGCTCGAGCGGTCGAACCCGTCGGCCAGGAACAGCTCCCGGGCCGCCACGAGGATGGCGGATCGCTTTTGCGCGGACCCTTCACGAAGAGCCTTTTGTGCGCCGGTGGAGGACATGCACCTCCAGGTATAGCCCATTTCGGCCTCTTTTTGCCCTGGCCTTTGTATACTACACGGTGTAGTGTAGTCGACGTCAGAGCTACCTGGGCGGAGTGGACCGCGATCGGCAGCTGCTTGCCCTGCCTCGTGGCGGCGGGCGGGTCGCGCCGATCTCTCGCGGATGCGCCCTCCGCCGCTGCGAGCTCACACCGAAGGAAGGCGGACACATGGCGACTTCGCGGAACAAGAAGATCCTGATCTCCGGCGCGAGCATCGCCGGCCCCGTGCTCGCATACTGGCTTCACAGGTACGGCTTCGAGGTCACGGTGGTGGAGAAGGCCGGCGCTGTGCGAAGCGGCGGCTACCCCATCGACATCCGGGGCACCGCGATCGACGTCGTGAAGCGCATGGGCGTGTTGTCGCGCATCGCAGCCGCGCACATCGACTCACGCAAAATCACGTTCGTCGACGGCGACGGCGCGCTCCTCGGGTCGATCCGGCCCGAGGCGCTCACCGGCGGCAAGGAAGGCCGGGATCTGGAGCTGCCTCGCGGAGAGCTCACGACGGTGCTCTACGACGCCGTCCGAAATGACGTCGAGTTCCGCTTCGGCGACTCCATCACCACCTTGAACGAGCACGGCGGCGGCGTCGATGTGCGCTTCCAGAGCGGCCTGCAACGCCCCTTCGACCTGGTCATCGGCGCTGACGGATTGCATTCGAACACACGGCGGCTCGCCTTCGGGCCCGAGGCGCAGTACCACCGTTATCTCGGCTACTGCTTCGCAGGGTTCACCATCCCCAACACCCTCGGGTTCTCTCACGAGGCGTTCATCAGCAACACGCCCGGGAAGGCGGCCGTGCTGTTCGCGGCCGGCGACAGCGATCGCCTGCACGCCTTCCTGACCTTCGCCCGTCCCCAGCCTCCCTTCTCGGAGTTCGCCGACATCGAGGCGCAGCGAAGGTTGACCGCCAGTGTCTTCGCCGGCGCCCGCTGGGAAGTACCGCGGATGCTCGCCGCTCTGCAGGAGGCCACCGATGTCTTCTTCGACGTCGTCAGCCAGATCCACATGCCTCGATGGTCGAAGGGAAGGGTCGCCCTCGTGGGAGACGCGGCCCACGCTCCGTCGTTCTTGTCGGGCCAAGGGACGAGCACCGCCATGGTCGGCGCCTATGTCCTGGCGGGGGAGCTGGCGACCCATTCCGACTTCAGCGCCGCCTTCGCCTCGTACGAGCGCGTCATGAGGCCGTTCGTCGAGGTGAACCAGTCGCTCGCCGGCGGCGGCGCGGCCAGCCTGATCCCCGCCACATCGCGAGCGCTGTGGATCCGGAATCAAGCGCTCCGGATGGCGCCATGGCTGGCGTGCACGGGGCTCGCCGGTCGCAAGGGCCGGAGGGCCTCGACGGCGCTCACCCTCCCCCTCTATGGCGTCCAGGCCAGCGGATAGCCCTCGAGTCGCCGAGCGGATCGCAGGTGCTAAGAATTTAGCACGCGATGCTTGCTAATTTTTTAGCACCGGGCTACGGATGGACGTCATGCCGAAGCCGCCGCTCACGCGCCGAGAGCGCGAGATCATGGAGATTTTGTACCGCCTGCGCCGCGCGACCGCGCACGAGGTGAAGGACAACCTCGCGGATCCGCCCAGCTACTCCGCGGTCCGCGCGCTGCTGCGCCTGCTGGAGGAGCGCGGGCACGTCAAGCACGTCGAGGAAGGGCAACGCTACGTCTACACGCCGGTCGCGGCCCCGAGCGAGGCTCGCAGGAGCGCGCTGGCGCAGGTCGTGCGGACGTTTTTCGGAGGCTCGGTCGAGCAAGCGGTCACCGCGCTGGTCGACACATCGAAGTCCAAGTTATCGCGGGAAGAGCTGGATCGCATCGCCCAGGTGATCGAGCGCGCCAAGAAGGAAGGGGGTTGAGATGAGCCCGATCGAGATGAGTCCGCTGCCGTTCCTCGTCGATGCCACGCGGGGCGCCGTGCTCCTCGGGCTCGCGCTCGCGGTGATGCCGCTGCTCCGCCGCGCGCCGGCCTCCACACGCCGGCTCGTGCTGGTGCTCGGGCTCGCGGCCGCGGCCCTGGTGCCGGTCGCCTCGCGGCTCGCTCCGGCGTGGCGGGTGCTGCCAGTGGCCGAGCTTGGCGTCGCGGACGCGAGTAGACCCTTCGCCGAGCCCATCGGGGATGCCATTGCCCCGCCCTCCGTCGAGCCTGTCTCCCACGCCGTGGTGCAGGCTCCGCCCACGCAGGTCGCCCTGGCAAAGCAGTCCTTTCCGTGGGGCCCGGCGCTCCTTGCCGTGTGGGCGCTCGGGGCGTCTGCGGTGCTCGCTCGCCTCGCCCATGGCCTCGCCAAGGCGCGTGGGATCGCCCGGCGCGCAACCCCGCTCTCGTTGCCCGGGATCACGGCGACCCTCGGCGAGGCGCGCATGAAAGCCCGCGTTTGCGTCAGCGCCGAGGTCGATGTGCCGGCGGTGACCGGGGTCTTTTCGGCGGTGGTGCTGGTGCCGCGGGAGGCGCTCGAGTGGAGCCAGGCGCGCTGGCGGGCCGTGCTGCTGCACGAGCTGGCGCACGTCCGGCAGCGCGATTGTCTTGCCCAGATCGTGGGGCAGCTCGCCTGTGCAACGCACTGGTTCAACCCGCTTGTGTGGCTCGCGGCGCGCAGGCTTCGCATGGAGCGCGAGCTCTCGGCGGACGAGCGGGTCCTGGCGAGCGGGACGCGGCCGACCGAATATGCCGAGCACCTGCTGGCCATTGCGACGAGCGCCGCGCGGCTCCGTGAGGTGCCGGGCGGAGCGCTCGGGATGGCGGAGCCCTCGCAGCTCTTTGCGCGGGTCGAGGCCATCGTGCGACCGCACGCCGGGTCTCTGCGCACGTCGGCGGCGCGGGGCGTTGCCATCACCGCGTCGGCTGCGGCGCTGCTCGGGGTGGTGGCGTGCGTCACCGCCGGCAAGGAAGGACCTGTCGCGGCCGTGGCGGCCAATCCGTCCGGGAGCTCGGCGTCGGTCGCTTCTGCACCGGCGGGCGCGTCCATTCCCACCTCTGCCTCCGCCGTTGCTGTCGCCACGCCGGCCTCTCTGGCCGATCTGACCGCGGAGGTCGCCTCCGTGCTGGGCGCCCCGGCCGATCGCCTGGAGCTCACGATCGATCGCGACATCCAAACGATCGTCGATGAAGAGCTGAAGCGGATGGAGGACGAATGGCACCCTCTCGCCGCCACTGCGATCGTGCTCGATCCAAGAACCGGCGAGGTGCTGGCCATCCATGATCCGAGCACCGCCGCGGCGCCGCGCGTGAGCGGCTCGACCATGAAGTCGCTCACCATCGCGGCCGCTCTCGACGAGGGGGCCATCGCGGTGACCGACAGGTTCTTCTGCGACAAGGGAGCACGGAGCTATGGCAAGGAGATCCTCCGCGACGCGAGCCCGAACGAGTGGCTCGCGGTGCCGCAGATCCTCGCGCTCTCGTCGAACATCGGGGCCTCGCGGATCTTCGACAAGCTGGGCGGCGAGGCGCTCGGGCGCTGGCTCCGGCGCTTTCATCTCGGCGAGGCGATGCGCATCCAGCTCCGCGGCGCGCCGGTCGGCGAGGTCCCTCCGGTCATCGCGGACGGCTCGCTCCGCGGCGGGGCCCTGGCATCGGGCCATGGCGCCGCGATGGCCAGCCCGCTGCAGATGGCCGCCGCTTATGCCGCGATCGCCAATGACGGCGTGTTCAATGCGCCGACGCTCGCCCGGCGCGCGCGGGGCGCGGACGGCGGCGTCCGCTTCGAGCACCACCCGGAGAACGAGCGCGTGCTCCGCCCGGAGACGGCGCGGGCGGTCATGGGCATGCTGGAGCGCGCCGTGAGCGACGAGCAGGCGACGGGCAAAGCGGCGCGTGTGCAAGGGGTGCGGGTCGCCGGGAAGACCGGCACCACGGACGAGGAATCGGCGGCGGGCGAGCCGCGTGCTTACGCGAGCTTCATCGGGGTCGCGCCGGCCGAGCAGCCGCGTCTCGTCATCCTCGTCGGCGCGGTGGTCGCCGCGGAGGGCGCGACGGGCGGCAAGGTGGCGGGGCCGGTGTTCGCGCGCATCACCGCGCGGGCGCTCGGGCGCTGATTCGAGCGCGCCCACGTCGACGGGTACGCGCCGCCGCCCTTTCCCCGGCTACGCGATCCGCTCCTCCCAGTCGATCCGGTACGCGTGCGCGCGCTCCTGCGCGGCGGCGCCGATCCGCAGGAACAGCGGCAGCGCCCTGTCGCGGAGCCACCCCGCGACAGGCCCCGAGACCGCCTTGCGGCTGCCGTTGCGGCGCGCCTGGCGGACGATCGCCTCGACCCGCGGCCGCCGCAGCCGCTCGAACGCCGCGAACGCTCGCTCCGGCTCGGGCTCGTCCCGCAGGCACCTCGCGAGGAGCATCCCGTCCTCCATGGCCAGCGAGGCGCCCTGGCCGGCGTGCGGCGTCGCCGCGTGCGCAGCGTCCCCGATCAGGCAGACCCGGCCGGCGTGCCAGCGCGGCATCGTCAGGATGTCGTGCAGCAGCCACGGACCGAGCACCTCGGGCGTCGCGCGCACCACGTCCGCGATCCAGCCTGGATCGCCCTCGTGGAGCGCGAGGATGCGCTCGCGGAGCGGCCCCGGCGCGGCGGCGCCCTCCGGCGCGGGCTCCCCGCTGTTGTGGAACCACCAGACCTCGCCCTCCGGCGCCGCGAACGCGCCGAAGAACGCGCGCCGGCCAAAGACCATCACGCTCCAGCCAGGATGGAGCGGCGCGCCGGGGCAGCGCGCGAAGCCGCCGAAATCGACGAGGCCTGTGTAGCCCGGCGCCGGCGCGCCGGGCAGCGCCGCCGTCCGCGTGCGCGATCGGACGCCGTCGCACCCGATGAGCACGTCGCCGCGCGCCTCGTCGCCGCCCTCGAAGCGCGCCACGACCTCGCGCGGATCCGAGCAGTCCACCCCTTCGAGCCGCATGCCGTACCGGATCGCGACGCCCCGCCGGGCCGCCTCCTCCGCGAGCGCGGCGTGCAGCGCGCCGCGCCGGATCATCACGAGCCCCGCGCCGAACCGGCGCGCCGCGTCGCGCTGATCGATCACGCCGATGCCCCGACCGCGGGCGTTCTCGAACCGGATCCCGTCGCACACCGCGCCCCGCGCCTGCACCGCGCGCGCGACGCCCAGATCTGCGAGCACGTTCATCCCGTTCGGCGCGACGCCCAGGAACGCGCCCTCCTGCTCCAGAGGGGCCGCGCGCGCCTCGAAGATCGTCGCCTCCACGCCGATGCGCTGAAGGAACATCCCGAGCACCGGGCCCGCGATGCCCCCGCCGATGAGCACCACCCGCCGCACACCTCGCTGTGTCATCTCGCCACCTCCAACCTCGATCCAGGGCCAGCATGGGTGGGACTGACGCTCATTGCCAGTGATGATTCGTGATGGTAATCGTCACCATTCGTGAACTTGTCGACGCTCGATCTCAACCTGCTGCTCGTCCTGCACGCGGTGCTCGAGGAGCGGAGCGCGGCGCGGGCGGCGCGGCGGCTCCGCGTCACGCCGTCGGCCGTGAGCAACTCGCTCGCGCGGCTGCGCGCGCAGCTCGGCGACCCGCTCGTCGTGCGCAGCGGGCGCGGCCTCGTCCCCACGCCCCGCGCGCAGCAGATCGCGCCGCGGCTCCGGGCCGCGTTCGGCGAGATCGCCGGCGCGATCGAGGGGGATCGCGCGTTCGACCCGCGGGCGACCACGCGCGCGTTCACGCTCGCGCTCTCGGACCTCGACCAGATCTGCAGCCTGCCGGCGATCGCGCGCGCGTGCGCGGCCGAGATGCCGCGCGCGACCCTCCGCGTCGTGAGCGTCGACCACCTCGAGGCGACCGGGGGGCTCGGCGGCGGCGACGTCGACGCGACGATCGCGCCCGCGCACCCGCTCCCGCCGGGCCACCACGCCGCGGACCTCTTCGAGCAGGACAGCGTGTTCGTGGTCCGCCGCGGTCACCCGTGCGCCCGCCGCCGGCTCACGCGCGAGGCGTTCAACTCGCTGCGCCACATCGACATCCACATCGCGCTCGGGCGCGGCGGCATCGGCAACCGCGCCGCCGTGGAGGCGCTCGCGGCCCAGGGGCTGCACCGCGAGATCGCCGCCGCCGTCCCGACCTTCTCCGCCGCCGCGGTCATCGCCGCGAACACCGACCTCGTCGCCGCCATGCCGCGCCGCATCGCCGAGGCGCTCGCGCGCCTCGCGCCGCTCACCCTCCTCGAGCCGCCCGTGGCCGCGCTCGTCTTCCGCATGCAGCTCGTCTGGCACGAGCGGACCCACGAGGACGAGGGCGCCCGCTGCTTCCGGGAGCTCGTCATCGCCGCGCTCCGCGACGGCCCGCGGGCGCGCGGCCGCGCGGCGGAGGGCACGAGGAAGAAGCCCAGTGGACCTCGGGACTCGAGGCCTACGTCCCGCTCACCGACAAGGTGATGATGCGGGCGCTCGGAAGGCCGCGGGTCACCGGCAGGGCCACCGGCCGCCGTCGAGGTCGAGCGGCATTTCCATGCTGTTGAAGCCCCAGGCGTTCGCCTGTTCGCAGAAGAGCGACCTGTCGGTCATGTGACCGGAGAACGGATCGTCGTACTCCACCTCGAACACGGCCTTGCCGTTCGCCAGGAAGGAATCGACGAGGATCTCGCACTCTTCATACTCGAAGCACTGCTCGTTCAGCGTCCAGTCGAAGTGCGGCCACAGGTCCTCCGCCTGCTCGATGTCGCCCTTGAGCCCCACGGACATGCCCATCTCGTGCGCGAGATCCGCGATGAACATGTTGTACGCGATCTGGTCTTCATAGGAGAGGGGGAACCCGGAGTCGTTGGCGTAACCGTCGACCTCGTCGGGCTCGATGGCGTCGAAGCCCTTGTCCTTGCAGACCTGGAACCGGGCCTGCATGATCGGCCCGAGGACGTCGATCTGCCGGATGTCGAGCCAGAACGAGCCTTCCCAGTGATAGTCCGGGTTGCCGTTGACCGACTCCGGGAAGTCGCCGGCGTCTGGCCGGTAGTCCTCGAACGCGCCGACGTCGACGTAGCAGATGACCTTGGCGCCCATCGCGTGGAGCGCGGCCACCGTCTCGGCCGGCGTGTACTCCCAGTCGATGTCGTAGACCGTGGGTGGCGGCGACTCGATGGGCGCTCCCGTGGGATCGACAAGGCCCATGTCCCTGGGGTCGTCCAGGTCCAGGGGGTGGTCGATCATCCAGTGCCACGACGTCTCGAGCGCCGGGATCCAGATGCCGGGCTCCCCGCCTGAGGACGTCGATGAGGTGGACGTCGATGACGTGGACGTCGACGCCTGCGTGCTCGAGCTGTCGGGCGGGTCCGGGCGCGAGCCCCCTGCCCCGCCCGGATCCACGCCGGCGTCGCCGCACGCGGCGTGCAGTGCTGCGAGGGCGAAGCTCAACGACTTGACCACCGCGGACCACGATCGATTCATGATGGCGCTCCTCCATCGCTCCGGAGCTCGCCGCCCCGGCTGGGCGCGGCGATGTTCACCCGGGACCCTGGCGCTGCGCCCAGGGGTGTCCTGTGCTTCCGGGTCATCTCCGCCTCGTCAAGAAAGTTGCCAGTGGACGAACCTTGAGCTCGTTAGGCTTCGCAGGCCTCCCTTCCACCGATCGATGTCCCGGCAGGCTACAGGCAAACCATGCTGGGTCAAGCTCTCCGGGACGGAGAGCCCTTCGAAGTCCGCGGTCGCGAGCGACCGAGGGCCCGCTCGCGCCTTCGTCCGGTGTAGAGGTCGCACGGTCCTGCGCTGGTCTCCTTGACAAGGTGGTGCAGCCGTCGGCTACGCTACCTTTCCCCGATGCTGGGCACGAGGGGGTGGGGTCACGGCGGGCTCCCAGGACCGCGAGGCAATCCATGAGCATGTATTACTCTCATCTTCTCGTCCCGCTCGATCCGGGTCTGGTCTTCAAGGCGGAGGCGATGACGGCGTTTCTCGAAGCCACAATGAGCGCTGGGTTCGTCGGGAAGAACCCCGAGCGGTTTGTGCGGACGGACCCCGAGCCCGTTGGGTCCTTCGTGTTCGCCATGTCGCGCGGGATGCCCAAGGCCGGCAAGGATCGCGGGCGCAACCCGGGATCGTGGCTGCGTCCCGACTCCGCGGAGGAGCTCTGCCGTTCCCTGGAGAATGATGACAACGCTCAAGCTACGGTCTGGAGCGAGTTCCGACCGGAGCGACCGCCTCTGCTTGCGCTCGAGGCGCTTCAAGGCGGGGCGCGGTTCGATATGACGCAAGCGCAGTTCGACGACGTCTACTACGTCGCGATCACATGCCATCGTACCCAGGTGCCCGTGTCGATGTCCGCCGACCGCGACTCCGACGATGCGGCGCTCGAATTCGGAGCGCGCATGGATCTCGTGGACGTTCCGCCGGTTGCCATCGCCAATTACCCCTACAAGGCCGGGCACATGGAGATCGCTGGAATCGCCGCCGCTCGATCATGGGTGAGCATCACCTTTGGCAACTACGTTTTTCCGCCTGCGCGGCTCTTCGAAGACCTCTTCTCGCGCGAGGGAGGTCTTCCATTTGCCGTGCCCGACTTCACGGCGCTCGCGGAGCGATGCCTCGGCTGCGATCTCCGCCAAACGTGCCATTGGTGCTGATGAGCCCCGACGAACTCGCCACGTGCAGCTGGCCCGACCTCCCGCCGAGGTATGCGACAGCGCTCCGCGCGGTCGTCGCGTTTGTATTCGAGACCTTCGAGCCACAGGCGATCGTCGCCGCGGGGTCGGTCGTCCGCGGCGCGGGTGATCGAACCAGCGATCTCGACATCTTCGTCGTCCAGGAGCGTCCGTACAAGCAGCGTCTACAGCGGTGGTTCGGCGACGTTCCGGTCGAGATCTTCGTCAACCCGGCACGCGCAATTCGAGCGTACTTCGCCAGCGAGCATGAGCACGGTCGCCCCTCCGCGGCGCACATGATTGCCACCGGCTTCCCTGTGTTCGGCGGCCACGCGATCGAGGGCCTGCGGGAGGAGGCCGCCGAGTGGCTGAAGAAGCGCGCCGTGCTCACTCCGGATGAGGACGCGTTCGCTCGTTATTCGGCGGCGACACTCCTTGAAGACGGCGAGGACATCGTGGAGCGCGATCCCGCCATGGCCAGCGCGCTGCTCGGTGAGGCGGTCATGGCGATGCTCCGGTACCACCTCCGCGCCGAGCGCGGGACTGTGCCAGGGGACAAGAGCCTGCTGCTCGAGGTCGAACGCAGCGACCGTGAAATCGCCGAGGCGGCGCGTCGCTTCTTCGGGGTCTCCACGATCGAGGAGCGCCAGCTCGCAGCGCGAGCGCTGGCTGACCGCACCATCCGTGCGCGGGGCTTCTTCGAGTGGGACTCCGAAAGGATCCCCGTGCCGGACGACTGACACGGAGCGCCGCCCAACGAGGGCTTGCGAACCGAAGCGCGGGTGCGCTGCGCACACCCCACGCGGCAGAAGCCGAGGCGTTCGGCGAGCGGGCGTTGTGCCAAGGTGGGTCCGGTATTTGCCGTCAAACGGTGGGCACAGTGCCCCCGTCGATCAGGTACTCGCTCCCATGGATGGACGCCGCCCTGTCGGAGGCGAGGAACGCGACGAGCTCCGCGACCTCTTCGGGCCATGCGGGACGCCCGATGGGGATGCCACCGAGCGCGTTCATGATGCCCTGCCGGGCCGTGTCTTCATCCGTACCGGCGTTGTCGGCAAGGCGCTTCACCAAGGCGTCGGCGGCCGTCGTGCGGATCCATCCCGGGGCGATCGAGTTCACGCGGACACCCTTCGGTCCCAGCTCCTTGGAGAGCGCCTTGCTGTACGTGGACAACGCGGCTTTCGCGGACGCGTACGCGATCGTCGCGTCGTGGAGAGGGAGCCGGCGCTGGATGGACGAAACGTGGAGGACGACCCCCGCGCCTCGCGCGATCATGCTCGGGAGGAGCGCGCGATCGAGACGCACGGCGGCCATGAGGTTGAGCGACAGCTCGTCGCTCCAGATGTCCTCGGTGAGCGACGCGAAGCCGCCGCCCGGCGCAGAGGAGCCGCCGACGGTGTGGACCAGGATGTCGATCCCGCCAAGCTCGCCCAGGACCGTGCGGACGACGGCGTCCACACCCGCTACCGTCGCAAGGTCGGCCTGTACGAAGACGTTCGGCGACTGGCCTGCCGGCAGCGCAGAGCGCGCCGTGGTCACAGTGAAGGCGCCCCCTGCGCCGAGGCGGCGGACGATGGCCTCGCCCGCCCCCTTGGTGCCGCCTGTGACGAGCACGCGCTTGCCGGCGAACTCCTCAGGATCGATCGAGAATTTGCGGGGCGTGTTCACTTGCATGGGCGATGGTTCCTCCTGGGAGACGATGACCCGAGGCCCAGCACGTGGGCCCCTCACACGCAAAGTTGGGCTAGGCTCATCGGGTGGCAAGAACGCACGAAAAGGTGGGGTACGCACCCGAAGGTGAGTATGACGAGCCGGCCACCCCCGAGATCGCCGCCGAGCGTGTCGAGCAGGCCCTCCAGCTCGTCAAGGGGCGCTGGAAGCTGGTGATCCTGTTCCGCCTCTTCGGAGGGAAGGTGCAGCGCTTCTCGGAGCTCGAACGCGCCATCCCTGGCGTCTCGCAAAAGATGCTGATCCAGCAGCTCCGGGAGATGGAGCGGGACGGGATGGTCTGGCGCGTCACGCACCCCGAGGTGCCGCCCCGGGTCGAGTACGGGCTCACCGAGTGGGGACAAGCGCTCTGCCCGGCGCTCGACGCGCTGCTGCGATGGGCAGCGAAGCGCGGCGCGTCCTCTCCCGTCGATGCGCGTTCGTGATGGCCTGGTTCAGCTGCCACCGGAGGCTGCACTCGAAGGGCTTGCTCCCACCGCGGGAGCATGATATGCCTTCCACTCCGTGCGGATCTTCAGCCGCAGCACTCTCGTCGAGTTCTGGACTCGGCATGCCGATGCCGAGATTCCGCTGCGGCTCTGGTTCTCCATCGTCCAGAATGCCACCTGGACGGAGCCCGCTGACATCAAAGCCGTCTTCGGAAGCGTCGATTTCCTTCCGAACAACCGGGTTGTGTTCGACATCAAGGGCAACAATTACCGTTTGATCGTTCAAGTCAAGTACGGCCCATTGTATCTGGTCTACGTCCGATTCATCGGCACCCATGCCGAATACGACAAAATTGACGCGACGAGCGTATGAGGGCACCGCGATGATCGAGCCTGTTGTGGATAAGGAGAGTCACGGTCGGGCGCTTCGCAGAATCGAAGAGCTCTGGGACGCGGAGCCGGGCTCGCCCGAGGCGCAAGAGCTCGATGCGCTTGCGACGCTGGTCGACGCGTACGAGCGCAAGCAGTTCCCTGTTGCGCCGCCAGACCCGATCGCAGCGATCGAGGCGCGCTGCGAGCAACTCGGGTGGACTCGCAAGGAGCTTGAGCCGCTGATCGGTTCCAGGGCACGCGTCTCGGAGGTCTTGGGCCGCAAACGGGCGCTCACGCTCCCGATGATCCGAAAGCTCCACGCATCGATGCAGATCCCGGCCGAAGTGCTGATCGCCCATCCGCCTCATTCGCGTGGGAAGCCGCCGCCGCGGCGAACGTCGGGACGGAGCACTCATGGTAAAGGCGCGAAGCGCGCCGCGTGAACGGCGCCTTCCATCTGACTCGAATCAGCCGCCGAACAAGCCCATGCTGCCGACCGCACTTCGCGCGGCAGCAGATGGGCAGATCGTTCGGCCGCGTACTTGGACCTGAACTACTTCATCCCACTTGCGAAGCTGCGGCAGGCAGGAACAGCCCCATGACGAATTGGATCAGCGGAGTCTGCGAAACGAACGGCATCAACATCCACTATCTCCGAACCGGAGGCGCCAAGATTCCCGTCGTCCTGCTCCATGGATTGATGGGGAGCGGCGCCTGCTGGACTCCTCTGGCGCGGGCGCTCGAAGGTGAGTTCGACGTCGTCATGCCCGACGCCCGAGGGCACGGCGGCTCGAGCGCGCCGCACCACGGATACCAGTACGACGATCACGCGAGCGACGTCGTGGGCCTCATCCGCGGCCTGGAGCTCTCCCGTCCGGTTCTGCTTGGCCACTCGATGGGCGGCATGACCGCCGCGGTGGTGGCGAGTCGAGGGGCGGGGATCCTCCGCGGCCTCATCCTTGTCGACCCGACGTTCTTGAGCCCCGAGATCCAGCGCGAGGTGCACGCCAGCGACGTCGCCGAGCAACACCGCCAGGCCCTCGGCTTACAGAAGTCTGACCTCGTTGCGAAGGCCCGAGCCCGAAACCCGCACCGCTCGCCCGAGATCATCGAGCTGCAAGCCGAGGCGAGGCTGAAGACCCGCATGGAAGCGTTCGACGTTCTCACGCCGCCCAACCCCGCGTACCGCGACGTGGTCAGCGCGATCGACGTCCCGAGCCTGCTTGTCATCGGTGATGACAGCCCCGTCGTCACGCTCGAGATGGCAACGGAGCTGCGGAGCCTCAACCCACGCGTACGGATCGAACAGGTACAGGACGCCGGCCACGGCCTTCCATTTCAACAACCCGAGCGCCTGGGAGAGGTGGTCCTGTCGTTCTTGCGTGAGCTGGCGTAGCTGCTGCGGTCACTCCGGCTCGCCCTCGGCGAGCGCGACGCGCTGGCCGTTCTCGGTCAGGACGCCGCGCCCGTGCCACACCATCAGCACCGCATAGAGCGCCGCGAGCACGCGAAAGCCGCTGAACAGGCCGAAGCGCTGCCCGAGCGAGCCGCCCGCCACCGCGCCGATCAGGCCCCCGGCCGGTCCCGAGAGCGAGAACAGGCCGCCCACCCGGCCGCGGCCGAGCTCGGCGGTGAGCGCCGCGAAGCGGTTGACGCTCGTGAGGTGCTGCACGCCCAGCCCGAGCCCGAGCAGGACCGCCCCGATCCACAGCGACGCGACGCCGAGGGGGAAAGCGAGCAGGAGCTCGGTCGCGAGCAGCAGCGAGAAGGCGATCGCGTAGCGGGCAGCGTCGCGCAGCGGCGACAGGGCGCCCCCGGCGAGGAGCAAGGTCAGCACGAAGACGGCGCCCTGGAGGGTCACGAGGCTCGCGGCTTGTGGCACCGAGAGGTCGAACTCGCGAATCGCGATCAACACAACGAACACGGCGAAGTAGGACATCGCCATCTGACCGCACAGCTCGATGAGCATGCTCTGGCGCAGCTCGCGGCGAGACAGGATGATCCCGACCTGTCCGCGCAGGCGCTCGAGGAGCGGCGTGGCCGAGCGCCCGCGGCCGGGGGGAGCCCCGGAGAGCACGCGATCGCCGACGAGGACCGTCGCCAGCAGCCCGAGTCCGGTCACCACGAACACGCCTGTGTAGCCGAGCAGGCCCAGGAGCTGCGCGCCGAGCATCGGGCCCACGAAGAACATGCCGAGCGAGTGGGACGCGCGCTGCCAGCCTGCCTTGCGCGGGCCGAGGCGAGGAAGCAGGTGAAGGAACTCGGTCTGGGTCGCGACCATGCGAAACGGGTTGAGCAGCCCGAAGAGGACCACGCCCGCGATGAGCTGCCAGGGCCGATCCATGTGGGTGAAGCCGATCAGATACAGCGCCGCGCCCGCGAGGCCGCCGAAGCGGAACAGCGGCCGGCTGCCGTGGCGGTCGATCAAGCCTCCGACCGGCATCGAGAGCAGCAGCATGCCGGTGAACTGCAGGCCGCCGACCAGGCCGATCTGCCAGGGGGTGGCGTGGAGCGAGGCGGCATACAGCGGCAGGACCACCTTGGCCACGCCGTTGCTCGAGCCCGCGAGCAGGCCGAGCACCATGAAGCCGAGGAGATAACGCTGGGGGAGAGGCGGCGAAGAGGTCGTCATCACGCGAACCGAGGCGAGCGGCCGGTCGATCGGCGCGTTCGTCCGCTGTGCCGAATCGGGTGGTGCTGCCGCGCGGGCGCCCTGCAAGCCACGCTCCCGAGCCGGAGCAGGCCCATGGCGACCGCTGGCTGCTGCGCCAGCAGCACATGCGCAGCACGCGCCTGCTGCTGGCGCAGCAGGGAGCATCCGGTACTGCGGAGACACGTCGTCCGGAGCGGAGGTTCGCGCAGCCTGTCGAGCAGCCGGTAGCTCATCCAGTCGGCCTGGGCGTCGGGGTGGCCGTCGCCGCGGCTGGCGCTCATGAAGCTCATGAGATAGCCGCCAGCGCGGCCGGGCGGCCAGGGCGAGACTTCAGCCCGGCCTGACCCGCTTGGCCGCAGGCCGGCTCGTACAGCGTGCGATCCACGCGTTCACGTTCGCGAAAGGCGAGAGGTCCACGCCGAAGCGGGCCAGGAACGGCAGCGCCGTCACGAGCGACACGTCGGCGAGCGAGAACTGGTTGCCCACGAGGTACTCCTTGCCCTCGAGCGCGCGGTCGAGGATCTCGATCCCGTTCGCGAGGTCCTGCTTCGCGCCCTCGGCGACCTTGGGGTTGCGTTCCTCGGCGGGGAAGCGCTCCAGGGTGTTGCGCAGGAGCCGCGTCGTCGCCTCGAACAGCGTGACGCTGCCCCAGGCCATCCACTTGAACGCCTCGGCGCGATCGGCGTTGAGCGCCGGGAAGAGGCCCTTGTCCACGCCGAAGCGCTCGCCGAGGTAGAGCAGGATCGCGAGCCCCTCGAAGATCGGCTTCCCCGCCGCGACCAGCAGCGGGACCTTGCCGTTCGGGTTGAGCGCGAGGTACTCGGGCTTGCGCTGATCTCCCGCCGCGAGGTCGAGCTTGACCTTCTCGTAGGGGACGCCGAGCTCCTCGAGCGCCCAGTGCACCCGGTCTGCGCTCGTCATGGGGGCGTAATAGAATTTGAGGTCGGACATGCGGCGAGCAGAACCCCGCCGCGCGCGGGCCGCAAGCGGGCTTCGTTCGTCGCGCATGACGCCGCCCGCGCCAGGTGTTCGACTCCTTCTCCTCCGCCGAGATCCGTGCGGCCTACTGCGCGGCCTTCGGATCCATCCACAGCACCTCCCAGTGGTGCCCGTCGAGGTCCTCGAAGCTCCGGCTGTACATGAACCCGTGGTCCTGCGGCGGGTCCGGCTCCTTGCCGCCGCCGGCGAGCGCCTTCTCCACCATCGCGTCCACCTCGGCGCGGCTCTCGCACGTGAGCCCGAAGGCCCCCTCCACGTGCGTCGCGGTGTCGCAGATCTCCCTCTTGGTGAACGTCTTGAAGAACGGCTCGACGAGCAGCATCGCGTAGGCGTGCTCGCCGACGAGCATGCAGGCGGCCTGCTCGCCCGTGAACTTCGGGTTGAACGTGAAGCCGAGGGCCTTGAAGAACGCCGTGGTGCGCTCGAGGTTCTTGATGGGCAGGCTGACGAAGAGCTTGTGGGACATGAGGTTGGCCTCCTTTTGCTCCATGGACGCCCCGCCCGAGGAGAACTCATCGGTCGCTCGAAAAAAATCTTCGCGCCCTGCTCCGGCAGCTCCATGGGCAGGCCAAACGCCGGGAACAGGCGCTCGGGCAGACGGGCGTCGCCGGCGAAGACGATGCAGAGGAGCCGTTCAGCTCGACCTCAGCTCGGTGGTGAACGATGACCGGGAGCGTCACCGGAGCCGCGCGCGGGCGTCACGAAAGACGTCCTCGGCCGGTCGCCCCCGGGACGGATCTGCGTCGAGCGCTGCGTCCCGGAGCGTCGCTTCCTCGGTCCAGAGGCGCCTGTGCTCCTCCTCGGAGAGGCAATCGGGCTGTACCGCGCCGCATGCTACCGCGAGGTCGAGCCGTTCAACGGGGAGCTGTACGCGCACCACGAGCTGGCCACTGCGCGCACGTAACGATTTCCGCTCCCCTGCTGGGAAAGACGGTGTTGACGAGGAGCTCGTGCACCGCCGGGTCCGGGTCGGCGCAGCCGTCGCGGAGCACGGTCAGCCCGTAGCCCCGGTCCGACGCGTCGTACAGCGTGGCCGCGACCATGGCGCTCGTCGCGACACCAGTGAGCGCGAGCGAGTCCACGCCGCGGGCGCGGAGCACCATATCGAGATCCGTTCCTGCGAACGCGCTCGTGCGCCGCTTGAGCACGACGACGTCGTCCGCGGTGACCTCCAGCGCGACCTCCGTACCCGGCGAACCCTCGTGGAACAGGTTACCGGCCCGGTGGAAGGCCGCGAAGACCTCACCCGCCAAGTCCGCGCCGTTGGCCCGAAACGCGGTACGCACGAACACGACCAGCACCCCGGCTGCGCGGGCTCGCGGCAGCAGCTCGGTCACCGGCGGCACCACGGCCTTCGTGAACGGGTAGTTGTCGAGAATCCCGACCTGGAGGTCACCGACGATCAGCGCGCTACTCATGGTGCCAGCTTCTCCATCCGGCGGCCCACCGTCAACAGCACACCGACGCCGGGACGGTCGTCGAGGTTCGCGGGACAGTCTTCTGCCCTCCCTCGGCGATCATGACTTGCCTCAGGCACGACCCTCGATGGCCTGTCGACTGGCACACAAAACCACCATCCGCCAACCTATGGAGTGATAGCTGACAGATCGTTCAAGCCGACGCCGCTTCGCGGCGCGGCTCAACTCAGGCGTTGCGCGGGCGGACGTTTGAACTTGCTGCTCCCTCATCCCATCCCCGGGACGATGTCGCGCTGGCCGTGGACGACGCCTTGCTGCTCGTGAACGAGGTCGCCCTACCTTGGGGGCCAGGTCGTCATACCCCGTGGGCAAGCTCGTCCTGGGGGCAGCGTTCTCCTGCGCGGGCCGAGGGCGGCTGGTCGTGGTACAGCCCATCCCCGACGTGAACGGCGCGAGCGATCGCCCGTCTGCGTCAGACGATGCACCTGGACCGCCGGCGTCCGCGCTCGATCGCGGGCGGCTCGGCTCGAAGGAGTGACGAATGCAGATCGGAATCATCGGCGCCGGCTCGATCGGCGGGTCGCTAGCGAAGCTGTTGGGGAAGCTCGGTCACCAGGTCGTGATCGCGAACTCGCGCGGGCCGGACACCCTCCGCGAGCTTGCCGCCGAGACCGGGGCCACCCCCGTCTCGGCCGCGGAGGCCGCGCGCGGCGGCGAGATCGTGGTCGTTACGATCCCCCAGCGCGCAGTCGTGGACCTGCCGAAGGATCTCTTCGCCGGTGTGCCCGCCGACGTGGTCGTGATCGACACCAACAACTACTACCCGGTCCGCGACGGCAGCATCCCGGCCATCGAGGCGGGGCAGGTCGAGAGCGCGTGGGTCGCCGAACAGATCGGGCGGCCGGTGGTCAAGGCGTTCAACAACATCTACTTCGAGAGCCTGCTCGCGAAGGGCAAGCCGAAGGGCACGCCGGGGCGCGTCGCGCTCCCGATCGCGGGGGATCCGCCGGAAGCGCGGGCGAAGGTCATGCGCCTCGTCGACGAGCTCGGCTTCGATGCGGTCGACGCGGGCGGCCTCGAGGACTCGTGGCGCCAGCAGCCGGGTACCCCCTGCTACATCCACGACCTAGACGCGCCTCGACTGAAGGAGGCGCTCGCCGCGGCCGAGCGGAGTCGCGTCCCCGAGTACCGCAAAGCCTCGGACGACTGGCTGCGATCGCTCATCGCGTCACAGAGCCCGAGCTGATCCGAGCGCAAGCGGAATCGTCGGTCGCAGCGGCTGCCTCAAGGACACAGTATCCTCGGATTGATCCAAGCGTCGCTGATGCAGCGAAGCTTCCCGGGCCTGCCTTCACCGGCTGGGCTTCAGAGCAACAGCAATGACAGTGCTGTTCGTTGGAACCATTCCGACCGCTTGATTTCAGAGGAGACGCAGCATGGACCGATTCACCGGCGGCTGCCTGTGCGGCAACGTGCGAATCGTGGCGTCGGGACTCCCATACCGGGTCGGCCTTTGTCACTGTCTCGACTGCCGCAAGCATCATGGAGCCCTTTTTCACGCTTCTGCGGTGTTCCCTCAGGATGCGGTGACGATCGATGGCGAAACCCGCGACTACGCCGGGCGGTTCTTCTGTCCCCGCTGCGGCTCGTCTATTTTTGCGCGCAGCGCAGACGAGATCGAAGTGAACCTAGGATCCCTGGATGCCCCAGATCAACTGATGCCAACCTACGAAAGCTGGATCGTTCGTCGCGAGTCCTGGTTGCCGCCGTTTCCACTCACGAGACGATACGACCGCGATCGTGACGCCACGGGTCGCTTTGAAGAGTAGGTCGCACGAACGGTTTTCTCGCGCGCCATCCAGGTCGAGGTCGCACGTCGGGCGCACGAGCATTCAGCTCGACCTCAGCCCGGTCGTGAAAGATGACCGGGAGCGTCACCGGAGCCGCGCGCGGGCGTCACGAAAGACGTCCTCGGCCGGTCGCTCCCGGGACGGATCCGCGTCGAGCTCTGCGTCCCGGCGCGTCGCTTCCTCGGTCCAGAGGCGCCTGTGCTCCTCCTCGGAGAGCTCATCCAGGCTTGCCAGAAGCGTCTCTGCGAGACGTGCGCGCTCCGCGACGGGCAGCTTCAGGGCTTCGGCTTCCAGCTCGGGAAGGTTCACGGGGGGATTGTACCGCGCGGCTCGGAGGCCGCGCAGGCGCGCTTCCCCATCGGCGAGGAGATGCCGCGACGACGGCGATGGCCGACGCCGACTGGCGTGGCGCAGGCACGGAGCGACCTGACCGAGCTCGGGCTAGCCAATAGCCAAGCCACGGTCGGTTGCTCCACGTGCTCCAGCACCTCTGCCGCTGCCCGGGCTCGCGGAGCTCCCGGCCGGGGCGGTGCGCGGGAGGCTTTCGGCTGGATGCGCAGGGGCGCAGCGCGCCGCGAGGCGACCTACTCGTAGACGGCGGCGTAGCGGCCGCTGAGCGTGACGATGACGTGGGCCGTGAGCGGGATTTGCAGCTCCGAGCCGAGGTGGCGCAGCTCCAGGGTCATCGCTTCGTCTTCGCGGGTCGGCGTCGGGTCGCCGCTGGGGTGGTTATGGGCCAAGACGAATCTGTGGCCGCGAGTAGCACATATCGATGTCGTTCGTCGTGCGGCTCGAGCCTTGAATTACCAGCGCGAGCCCGCCGATGATCACGAAATCGACACGCTCACCGACGAGCGCTTCAACGACGCGCCGAAAGTCGGTGACCATGGGCTGCCTTCGCCTCCTCGATGAACTCCAGAGCCTTCCGCATCCGCTCGACTCTCTCGGTGGGAGTCAAGCGCAGGTTCTCGGCGATGAGCGATGGATCAACGCCGGAGGGGACTCTTTCGAGTATCCGCTGATCCCAGCTCTTCTCGGCGTCGGAGGGTTCAGCCGCTGTTCGTTCGGCTTTGCGATCATGCATCGGCGTCGGGCTCCTGACCCACTGTACCACGGTGGTGATCCTCGACGATAGCGAGCGAGCATGGCTCCCGAGGCCGGCCGGCTATCGTGCCCTGAGCGCGTACGCCAGTCGCAGTCTTCCCGCCTTGGACGTCGCAGCGGTCGGGTGGCTCCCGTCGCCCGACCTCGCGAGCGCCTTTCTCGCGCGCCATCCAGGTCGAGGTCACACGTCGGGCGCGCGATGCCGGGCCCCCGGTGCGGATGCCGGCGCGCCGGCGGTCGCCGGAGGCGATGCGTGAGTGCGGGTCGACCTCGATGCGGTGCCCTGGGTCGGGTCCCGCGGCGGCGCCATGTGCTCCAGCGCCTCGTGCCGCTGCCTGAGGCCTACGGCGCTGCCGGCCGGGGCCATGCGCTGGAAGCTTGCTCTGGATGCGCAGGGGCGCAGCTCGCCGCCGCAGGGGCGCAGGGGGCGCAAGCGCCCCGCGAGGGTCTACTCGTAGACGGCGGCGTAGCGGCCGCTGGGCGTGACGATGACGTGAGCCGTGAGCGGGACTTGCAGCTCCGAGCCGAGGTGGCGCAGCTCCAGGGTCATCGCTTCGTCCTCGCGGGTCGGCGTCGGGTCGCCGCTCGGGTGGTTATGGGCCAGGACGAAGCTGTGGGCGGCCATGTCCAGCGCCGTGCGCAGGACGGTTGAGCGGCCGACGTGGAGGGCGTCGTCGGAGCCGCGGGCGAGCAGGCGCGTCTCGCGGACGCGGCCGTGGGCGTCGAGCGCCGCGATCCAGAGCTCTTCGTGGACCAGGGACGCGAGCCTCGGGCCGAAGTACCGCGCCACGCGGGCGGCGTCGGTGAGGAGCGCGCCCCGGCGCGCGCGGGCGGCGTGGTAGCGGCGGCCGAGCTCGAAGGCGGCGGCGAGCCGGGTCGCGTCGAAGAGGGCGATCTGGGTGCGCTCGGCGAGCGCCGCGGGTGAGAGGCGACCGAGCGAGGGGAGAGCGGCCGTGCCGAGGATGCGCGGGCCGACGCCGGGTAGGCCGAGCACCATCTCGAGGAGGGCGGCCTCGGTCGCGGTCGGCAGCTCGGCCGCCGTCTCGGCGGGGGCGTCGACGGGGGCGCGGCTCATCGGGCTCATCGGGGCCACCTCCGAGAGCGGGTGAGGGCGCGGGCGAAGAGGCGGCGTGCGAGGTGGAGGCGGGTGGCGACCCTGGGGCGCGGGAGCGAGAGGGAGGCGGCGGTCTCGTGCGAGGAAAGGCCGGTGGCGGCGAGCGACAGGATCTCGCGCAGCTCGGGGCGGAGACGGTGGAAGGCGCGGAGGAGGCCACGGGCGACGAGGCGGGCCTCGGGAGAGGGGGCGGCGAAGGCGGAGAGGCGGTCAGGGTCGACCGCGGGGAGTTCGTGGCGGCGGTGGGCCTTGTCGCGGTAGTGCGACGCCTGCCGCGAGGCGATGCCGGCGAGCCAGGGGCGGAGGGCGTCGGCGGGAGGAAGAGCGGGGGACGGGCGGAAGCGGCCGGCGCGCATGCTGCGCCAGGCGCCGAGGACGGTGTCCTGGGTGAGGTCGTCGAGATCGGCGGGGAGAACGCCGCGGGCGCGGAGGGTGCTGCGGACGAAGGGGGTGTGAGTGAGGATCGCGGTGACGTCCAAGTAGACGGCGGGATGCGCGGCTGGAGACCCGCGCCTGCCAGGCCATTGCCCGGGCGGGCGTGAAGCGCCGGAGCGGACACGGCGGCAGGAGGACGGATTGATCTCTTGGCCCTGTTCAGGGCGTGAACGTACTGTTCCCATGTCGGACCTCGTTCGAGCGGGGTTCGGCCACGCCGCCCGGGGTGTTACCAGCACCCGCGGGCGGCACTATTCGTGGTCCTGCAACCCTACGGGCTGCCGGCAGGAAGCGTCAACAAAAAGCACGGCCAGGCCGCGTTATTCTGGGTCGGGCAACGGTGTACGCACGAGCTGGTGCGAACGCTCACCCTGGACACCGTTCTGGTCTATATCGCCGCGAATCTTCGGCGTTTGCGCCAGAAGCGCGGCATGACCCAGGAAACCCTCGCGGAGGCTGCCGAGCTCGATCTCCGGACGCTGCAGGACATCGAAGGCATGCGGCAGAGCGTGAGCCTGGGCGCGCTCGTTCGGCTCGCGAACGCGCTCGACGTTTCACCGGCGGCTCTCCTCCGGCCTGCGGAGATGCCGGAGATCAAGCGCGGCCGGCCGCGCAAGCGTCCCGCCGGCACCTGACACTCAGACGCCGTGTCCGCGCCTCGACAACCCGCGGCCATCCGCGCGCTTCTCTACTTGGCTCATCGTCGGCGCGTGCTTTGCTGCGGCTTCGGACGCCCTCCCGCTTGGTGGAGAACTCGGCAAGCTGCGGCGACCTGAACAGCACCGCCGCTGATCGGCCGGGCCGTTGCAGAGGCACTCGCTTCGGAGCGGTAGGGCATCGAGGGCCCGCTCGCGCCTTCTTCCGGTGTAGAGACAGCACGGTCCTGCGCAGGTCTCCTTGACAAGGTGGGGCAATCGTCGAATACGCTATCCGCAGGGACCCGATATGCCCCGCTGCGATTGCATTTCACCCGGCGAGCGTGACTGCTCGGCCACGGCTTTGGAAGCGCGTGAGTATGAGTACTAGCCAACCAGATCCCCTTCAGAACATGCACACCTTTCTGTGCTTGAGCGAGGCTACGGGATCACCGATGCCCGTGAACATCCTTCTCCCCTCTGTGCCAACGTCGGTTGAGACAGGCTCCCCCTAGAAATCTGTGGTGAGAGGGCGGAGAATGGACCTGACTCGTGCCGAAGCCTTCCCATCTCCGATCCGTCGATCCTACCCCCGCCCCAGCGGCGCAGGGCGCTGCTCCCCGCCCGAGTGGCGTCGCCGTCGAGACCATGCCGAAGGCGGGCAAGAGGCGGAAGTTCTCGGCGGCGGAGAAGCTGCGCATCGTGCGCGAGGCGGCCGCGTGCACCCAGCGCGGGGACATCGAGGCGCTCCTGCGCCGTGAGGGCATCTACAGCTCCCTCCTGACGGCGTGGCGCAAGCAACTCGCCCTCCACGGCAGCGAGGCCCTCTCGGGGCGCAAGCCCGGCCGCAAGCCGAAGCAGGACGCGAAGGACCGGCGCATCGCCGAGCTCGAGAAGCGCTCGGCGCGGCTCGAGGAGAAGCTCGCGCTCGCTGAGAAGCTCATCGATCTTCAAAAAAAAGTCTCTTCCATTCTGGGCATCAACCTCACGAACGACGAAGAGCGCTGATGGACATCATCGAAGAGCTCGATGACCCGCACGTCTCCATCGCCCAGGCGTGTGCGGCACTCGGCGTCAGCCGCGCCACGCTCTACCGGCAGACCCAGCCCGCGAAGCTGCCCGCGCTGACCGGGCCCGCTCCGAGCCCACGCCGGCTCAGCGACCCCGAGCGGCAAGCCGTGCTCGACGTGCTGCACAGCGACGAGTTCGTCGACCAGCCCCCGCCGGAGGTCTACGCGACGCTGCTGTCGCGCGGCGTCTACCTCGCCTCCATCCGCACGATGTACCGCCTGCTCGCGGCGTCCCGCGAGAGCGGCGAGCGACGCGCGCAGCGTGGGCCGATGAAGCATGTCAAGCCGACCCTCACCGCCACGGCCCCCAACCAGATCTGGACGTGGGATATAACCAAGCTGCGCGGGCCGCTGCCCGGGGTCTTCTACTGCCTGTACGTCGTCCTCGACCTGTTCAGTCGCATGACCGTCGGCTGGCTGCTCGCTGAGCGCGAGAGCGCGGAGCTCGCCGAGCACCTCTTCGCAGAGACTGTCGCCCGCCACGGCGTCGAGCCCGGCTCGCTCACCGTGCACGCCGACCGCGGCTCCGCGATGAGGTCGGAGGGGCTCGCTCAGCTCCTCGGCTCGCTCGGCGTCGTTCGTAGCTTCAGCCGGCCTCACGTCAGCGATGACAACGCCTTCTCCGAGTCGCAGTTCAAGACGCTTAAATACCAGCCCGACTATCCGGACCGCTTTGCCTCGCTGGCTCATGCACGAGCGTGGTGCCAGGAGTTCTTCAGCTGGTATAACGACCTTCATCAGCATTCTGGCCTTGCGCTCTTCACACCTGCTGATGTATTCTACGGCCGCGTCGATGATATCGCGGCTCGGCGCCAGGTCGCCCTCGACACGGCCTACGCCGCGCATCCTGAACGCTTCCCGAACGGCCCGCCCGTCGTGCGCAGGCCGCCCGCTTCGGTAGCCATCAACCCGCTGTCCATCGACGACGACGCCTGCGCGGCCGCGGCGCCGCCGCACACGGGCACGACCAGCGACGCGCCCACCGCCGTGCCGCGGCCGCCCCGATCTCGACCGGTTGGGGCCCAGAGCCGGAACGCGCCCCTCGTCGCGATCCCCTCATAGGATTCTCGTCCGGCCTGTCTCAAACCCGTTGGCATTCTCCGCTCTCCTACTTCAGGAAGCTGGAGCGCGCTTCGACGTTCACCATGCTCGCGCACCTTGCCGCGATTATCGCCAACACGGACGGCGGGGTTTTCGGTGAAGAGTCCAGACTATTCACGCGCAGTGCTCTTGTTTTTAGCCCAGGAGATTCTGCGGTTGAGAGCGCGGTTCGCGAATATGTACTATCCGCTGCCGATGACAGAGCCATCGCTCACGAACAGGTGATCTACTTCTCACAAGCTATCGCTTTACTGGAGTGTCCGGAAGTGGGTGAAACACCAACGGAAGGCTTAATCGCCTTCCTGCTGTTAGCCGCGAACGATCATGTCCATGACTGGCTGTCTCCGGACAATGTTGATTTGGATGCGCTCGATGATGCCGTAGCAGACTTCTGGTTTCTTGGCCTCTTCAACCACGGCGGGGATCCGCTTCAGCAATTGGTTCGCATGGTTCTCATGATGGAGCAGCAGCCGCGCATCAATGCGCTCAGCGATCCGAACAAATGGCACGAGCTACAGCGGCATGCCCTTGGCACGACCTTTCCCGAATATCTCGATTCTTTTCTTGGCCCCATCTTCATGTTCGGCAGACACTGGGGCAAGGACTCCCCCCCCGTAATCAATCCCAGCTCGTTGTTCAAACACACGGACCTCGCTCCGGGGGTCGGTGAACGGTGGATTGCTGAGTTAACGTGGTCGCTCGACGACGCGGCATCTCACCTGGCATCTCGGAAGAGGTCCAACGGCCTGCCTCATGCGCCAACAATATTCTATCGAAAACCATTCGTATCAGTGCGTCCAGATGTAGTTGTTGCTAGTTCGCCATGGATGGTTGCTCAGCAGCTCACGATCGGACTTTGGGGACGATTCAACGCGGCGGCAAATACCATGTTCGGAAGGAGCGGAAATCAGATCTGGTCGAGCACATTTGGCGAGCTGTTTGAGCGATGGTGCCGGAGCCTTGTCGAAGAGGCTCAAGCGCAAAGCTTGTTCGCTGGGACTGTTTTTATGTCTCCGAGCGTAGGGGACGACAATGAGATCGAGGACGTAGTAGTCTTCGAAAACAATCTAGTCATGCTGGGCTCTGTAAAGGCCAAAGTTGTTCGCGAAACAGCTGTCAAGATCGCGCACTCCCGCGAAGATCCGGTTGCATGGCTCAGGTCGTTCTTCTTCGAATCGAGAATTGAGGGCAAGGCCAAGGGGTACCGTGCCGGTGCCTTGTGGTTGCTTCACGATAAAGTCGACCGTATAAGGGCAGGCGAATACGAACCGCGGATCCCTAGGGACGCATATGTTTTGCCCGTGCTCATTGTATTCGACAACGTCTGCGATACCACGATGTTCTACAGGTGGCTGGAGCGAGAATGTATTAGGCAAGGCGTGCTACAACAGGTCGATGTTCTTCCGGCTACTCTTGCGTCTGCCGACAACTATGAAAGCATGATGGCTTTTGCATCTCGTGGAAAATCTGTGTGCGGAATGCTTCAAGAGAAGACTTCGGCGCAATAGAAGTACATTTCGCTTCAGCAGTATCTAATTCATCTCCATCCTCATCTTGAGGACCACCGAATGCCAATTGCTGAGCGAGCTTTTGACAATATTGGCGAAAGAATACTCGACCGACTATTTCGTCGACGTATAGCACCGCACGATGGCGAAGATCCCAACACTGAAGCGGACTAGCGCAAAGGGCCAACATGCACGGCCCAGCCCGAGGCTGCTGCCAACACCGCTTCGCGGCGCAGCAGAGGCGCACGCTGTTGCGCGGGCGCTGGGCGAGCTCCACTCCAGCTATTCAGGAAACCGGTGTATCTTCACAGCGATGCCGCCCTCGCCCGAGCTCATCTTGCCCTGGTCGTCCCAGCTGATGCCGCCCTTACCTGTCGGCCCTTTGTTGACGCTCAGGCTGGCTGATGGTCCGCCGAGCAGCCCGCTTGATGGCCATCGCGGGCGTGCGCGGTTGCGGTCAAGGAGGTATCCGCTCGACGAGCTCCGTCTCGAAGAAGCTGGCTACCCTGGCCGGTGCACGGCGGCGCCGGGGACGGCCTGGACGGCCTGCACCTACGCGGGCGTGACGGCGGCATCGTGCAGCGGGCGCGCCGGCGGCACAGTCAGTGGTCCCAGCGGCAGCGCCGTCTACGACTGGTCCAGCAGGGCTCGGGTCGCACGCCAGTGCTCACGCCGAGCCCGCCCCTGCGGCCGCCACCTCCGCCGCCGCCCTGGCCCGGCGTGCCCCAGCCGCCGTCGCCGGCCCAGTCCGCTTCCCAGCCGGCCTGGCTGATGCGCCCGGTGCCCTCGCCGACGATGCCGCACGCGCCGTCGATCCCGTGGTCGCCGTCCGTGCGGCCCACGTCGGCCACGTCCCCGCGTCCTCGCCGTCTGTGGTTGCTGGCTCCGCGTCGGGGTCAACACTTCTGTCGGTCGCCACGCCCGCCCGCGACGACCTGCCCAGCAGATGCCGCCCTCGCGCCGCAGCCTGCAGGCGGGTCTAGACGCCGAAGGCTGTCACCTGTACGTCGCGTTCGGGAGGGGCGCATGAATTGGTAGATCCTGGGGCGGCGCTGGAACGATCGCGCTTGATGCCGCGCTGCCGACGCCGGTGCCGTCCGTCTGCTTCGCGCGTGCGAATCAGGAGCGATCCGGGGACGCCGAGGTGATCTGCCACCTCGGCGAGACGACGACGACTGGCCGTGACGCCTCGGGAGAAGCTTGCGTTCCGTCCTGAACTGGAGGAGGCCATGTCGAAGAAGCTCGTCTCGCACATCGCAGCACTGTCATTCGTTGGCACTCTCGGCGGGCTGGTGGTCCCCGCATGCACGATCCACATCGGACCAGGGAGCGGTGATGGGATCGACGATACGCAGGCCGATCCTGGTAGCGGTGAGGAGGTCGCTGGCGACCAGGACGACAACGGCGAAGACTCCGAAGTCCCGGCCGTGGAGGATGAAGAGGCGACCACCGCGCTGGAGGAGGCGCTGGCGATCGCCGATCCCTACGAGCTCGCTCTCGTGGATCTCAAGACGCAGTACTCCAGCTACGCGCTCGCCGCGATGATCGAGTCGCAAGGCAGCGATCCTGCGGCAATCGACCCGGCGCTCTTGCAACAGATGATCGATGAGTACGCGCCCATCGTCTGGGAGCAAGCGCAGCAGTGGGTCGAGGGGCTCGATCCGTCGGCGGTCGAGCTGGCGAAGATCAACATCAAGGAAGAATGCGTCGACAAGTGGGACTTCGGCTGCAGGCGTAAGCAGTACTGTGACTTCGAGGACGGCAAGGGTTATGGGAGCTGCGCGGTCACGGGATGTGGCAAGGGAAGGTGCTCGCTGTGCCCGAGCTTTATTGATATATCAGCATTCATCAACAAGGGGTGGTGCACTTACACCTGCGTTCGCGACAAGCAAATCGTGGGCATCAAGATGATCTGGTACGTTTTCATAGACAAGAAAATCGAAGAATGTATGCTGCTCGAGCATCCGGTCCCCTTCGAATGAGGGTTCCATGGCACACGATGACGACATCGTTGATACCGACAGGATCCTCCAGATGGCATTCGAGCATGCCGCGAAGCGCAGGCCCGATGGAAGCTCTGCGCTCTCCGACTTCGAGCAAGCCGCTGCGGCCATCCTGTGGGTGCACGCACTCGCCGTTCCGCGGCTTTTCCTCGGGATGAGCCGCATGCCTCCGCGCGAGCACCTGCTTCGGATAGTCGACTGGTACGTCGCGTACGTTCGTCGCGGTAAGCGCCACGTGTCCCCGGAATTCAGCCCCGTGCCCTACGAAGAGCGCGAGCCTCTGGCCATGCGGCTCCGTGCGCTCATCGAAGCGTGGTTGCCTCCTGGACTGCCGGCGGAGATCACGGAGGTCGCGCGCGCCCTCCTTCACGCCGAGGGAATGTTGGCGCCACCGGGCGGGTGGGACAACTCGCCTGAGCCGGAAATGCCACTGGAGGAATTCCTCTACTGGCCGGAAGGCGTACCTGCGCTGCTGAAATCCAAGAGGCAAGGCCCTGGAGACCGCGAGCACGGGGACTCCTGACCCGGCGGGCAAGAATCCTTTGGCGAGCCCGGCCGATCGAGGAAACCGGGGCGTCTCCACGGCGACGCCGTCCTCGCCCGAGATCATCTTGCCCTCATCGTTTCAGCGGATGCCGCCCTTGCCCGGCGGCCCCAGCGTGTAAGGTGACCGGGCAGCGGGCCACGGCGCTGGCGGAGGGGGCGCACGAGGGAGGAAGAACTGCGCAGCAACCACAAAAGGCGCGCGAGACGACGCCGGGGCTGCGCAGGAGAGCCACCGGGGCTGCGCAGGAGCCGGACGATCGTGACGAAGGACACCAACGGGGGCGCGCAGGAGGGGCGCGGAGGCCGCGCAGGACAGGGGCGAACGTTGCGCAGGACACCAGCGGGGGCTGTAAAGGAACGCGCCCAGGCCGCGCAGGAAACCCCCCGGGGCTGCGCTGGAGGGTCGTCGAGGCCGCGCAGGAGAGCACCGGGTCTTGCGCAGGAAGGCCGATGGCCTGCGCAGGACGGCCGGCGGCGCTGCGCAGGAGGCCGCCGCGCCGCCGCTCCGCCTGGTCCCCCGCCCCGCGATCACCTCACTGCCGTGCACGCCGCGCGCCCAGCACGCCGCCTCCGCCGCCGCCCTGGCCCGGCGTGCCCCAGCAGCCGTCGCCGGCCCAGTCCGCTTCCCAGCCGGCCTCGCTGCTCGGTCCCCCCCGGGACTGCTTCGTGCGCAACACCGCACCCGCAAAGCTGCTGCCTGCGGAACAGGCGCGGCGGCACATCACGCTTCCGCCACCTCGCCGAGCCTCGTCGAGCGCAACCCCTTGCTCAACGCGCGCTCGGCGCGACGGACCGCGCGACCGCGTCGCCACGGCGGGGTGAGGCCATGCCCCGAGCTGTGCGGCCCTGCAAGAATTTCTCGAGTCACCGGACTGGAACGGCGCATGCTCAGGGCGAGCCGCGAGCTGGCGTCCAGGCTCGTTCAAGACTGCGAGAAGAGTGCCATGTCCGCCCTCATTGCCGAGCAACAGACCTACCCTCTGCGGCTGGATGTACGACCGCTGACGCCCGTGATCGGGGCGGAGATCCACGGCGTCGACCTGCGCAAGCCGCTGGCCCCTGCCACGGCGCAGGCAATCGAGCAAACCCTGCTCCAATGGAAGGTGATCTTCTTCCGCGAGCAGGACATCTCCAACGAACAGCTGCTCACCTTCGGCCGCTCCTTCGGCCCGCTGACGCCGGCCCACCCGATCGCGCTGGGGCTCCCTGAGCACCCGGAGATCTGGGAACGAAAGGCCGCCGAGTACAAGGAGAACCACCGGTCGGACCTCTCCATCCCCACCGCCAAGCCGCCGCGCGACTACAAGGGCTGGCACATCGACATCACCTTCGTCGCCAACCCGAACAGGTACTCCATCCTGCGCGGCGTGGAGATCCCGCCGTACGGCGGCGACACGCTCTGGAGCAACCTCGAGTGCGCCTACGACGGCCTGTCGCCCACGATCAAGGCGCTCGTCGACGGGCTCCAGGCCGTCCACCGCACGAGCAGCTACGATAGCGGAGAGCCCAGGCCGGGCCGCAAGGCCGCAGGCCCGTTCGCCGCGCTTCACCCGCTCGTGCGCGTGCACCCGCGGACCGGCCGCAAATCGCTGTTCGTCAACCCGGGGACGACGAGCCACATCGTGGGCCTGCGAGAGCGCGAGAGCCAGGCGCTGCTCGATCTGCTGGCCGACGAGGTGACGCGGCCCGAGTACGCGGTGCGCTTCCGCTGGACGCCCAACGCGATCGCCGTATGGGACAACCAGGCCACCGCCCACGCCGGTCCCATCGACTACGCCCACTTCGACCTGCCGCGCGTCGTTCGCCGCATCACCGTCGCAGGCGAGCTGCCCCAAGGGCCCGACGGGTTCCGCTCGCGGCCGCTCGAAGGCGAGCTGTTCGGCGTGCTCGGTTGACGCCGCGCCCCCCACGCCCTCTCCGCGCCGGCGCCCCGTCCGCCTCGCTGGGGCCCGCCGCCGTCGCCGCCCTGGCCGCCGCCGGTCGTCTCGATCTCGCTGTCGCGCACGGTCACCTTGGCGTGCAGCGCGACGAGGCCGATGCTCGGGTAGCCGTTCTCGCCCCCTCGCCGCCTCGTCCACAGCAGCCGCCGGCCCCGCCCGAGCCTCCCCCGGCGCCTCCCCTGCACGCTGCACACGCCGAGCCCGCCCCTGCGGCCGCCACCTCCGCCGCCGCCCTGGCCCGGCGTGCCCCGGCCGCCGTCGTTGGCCCAGTCCGCCTCCCAAGCCGGCCTCGCTGATCCGTTCGATGCTCGGGTGGGCTGCACGGCCGCCGATCCGTGGCGGACATTGAACCGACGGCAGACCGATGACATCCTGACGCGAGGCGCTGAAGACGGAGACACTCATGGAGAAGCGAACCATCGAGCAGCTCGAGGCGGCGCTCGACGCCGTCAGCAAGGACCTGGCGCCTCGCGTCGAGGAGCTCGCTCAGAAGAGCACAAGCGGCGTCCTTACGCCTGAAGAGCACAGAGAATATACCGAGGTCGTCCGCTTGAACGACATGCTCAGCCTCCTCAAGCTTCAGACAGAGGAGGTATGGAGCATGCGCGCGGCGTCGTGAAGCTGCCGAGCGACACGCGAGAGCTGGTCCAGCGGCGCGCCCAGGGGGCATGTGAGTACTGCCACCTTCCGCAGGACGCATCCATCTTGCCCCATCAGGTAGACCACATCATCGGAAGGCAACATCGTGGTTCGGATGATGCCGACAACCTGTGTCTATGCTGCATTCGCTGCAACTTGAAGAAGGGGCCGAACATCGCGTCGATCGACCCCGAGAGTAAGCTTGTCGTACAGCTCTATCATCCCAGGCGGCACGCGTGGCGGGAGCACTTCGTCACGGAATCGACTGGAGTCATCAACGGGCTTACTGCGGAGGGGCGCGCGACTGTCCAGCTCCTGGACATGAACGACGAGGATCGAGTTCGCCTGCGCGCGTTCCTGCTGCGCCGGGGCCGGCATCCGTGAGGTCGCGGCGATGTGCGCCATGACCAGTTGCCGGAGGGTGAGCGTGGCGCGGGCGAGGCGTCATGTGCGGCGGGCGGTCGGGACCTCGTAGGCGAACGAGCCGCGCTCATCGAGGTGGTAGGCGGAGACGTCACGGTCGATCTTCCGCCCGCCGGCGCTCGTGAACATGCGCCGGGGAAAGACGCGCACGCGGGCCTGCGCGGCGCCGGGGAGCAGCTCGAAGCGGCCGGCGCTGAAGCCATGGAGGCGGGTGACGCCGCGGCCGCCGGGGCCGTCGTGCTCCTCGAGACCGAAGAGGGAGGCGCCCTGCAGGGCGTGACGCGCGTGGCCGCCGCCGTGGGCGGTCGAGGTGGCAGTGCCCTCGTGCATGTGGCCGAAGAAGTGGGCGGCGAAGCGACCGGCCGGGTCGACCTCCTGGCGGAAGTCCTGGCGTGCCTGCGGGTGGAGCCACTCGGGCGGGTGGTGGGTGAGCAGCAGGTTGATGTGATGGCGCTGCAACCATTCGGGGGCGTACTCGTCGCAGACGACGTGGAGCTGGCGCGGGTCCACGGCGAGGCGCTCCTGGTAGTCGCCGCCGGTGAGCTGCAGGAAGGCCGAGTTGAGACCGATGACGCCGAGCTCGAGGCCGTGGAGCGACAGCGAGTACGAGCTGTCGCCCGGCAGGATGCCGAGCGTCCGGCGGTCGCGGACGTGCCACCGGCAGGAATCGACCCACGCGTTGTAGGGCCTGAAGATCTGCGCGAGGCGCTCGCGGTAGCCGAGGCTGTCATTCACGTCGAACACCTGGTCGCGCAGGCGCGCGTTGGCGTGCCACTGCGAGAGGGCGAGCACGTACGGATCGAGATCGCTGGGGCGCCTCAGGTCGTGGTTGCCGGGTACGGTGATCAGCCGCGGCTGCGAGCCGAGCTGGTCGAAGCGCCGCCACAGCCTGTCGAGGGTAGCGTCGAGCTTCTTGAACTCGTCGGCGCTGCCGCGCTGGGTCAGGTCCCCGGTGAACAGAACGAGGTCCCAGGGGCCGCACAGGTCGTGCAGGCGCGCGAGGTCGTCGAACAGCGTGGCCATGACGTTCGGCCACAGCCAGCTCGTGCCGCCCATGCCCTGGTGGAGGTCGGTGAGGTGCAGCCAGCCGACCGAAGCGGGCCTCGCGGGCGTGGACGGCGCTGGCCGCGGGGCGCTCGGGTCTTCCTCGGGAGAGCGGGTCGAGCGCGACAGCTTGGCCGAGGAGTCGACACCCCGAGCGGCCAGGCCGACGGTCGTGGCGTCGCGTCCGGCGGCCGGCTGCGCGGGCTCCGGCGCGGGGGTCGCGGCCGAGGATTCTTCGATCTCGCCCGCGTCCGAGTCCGCGGCGTCTCCGGCGAGCTGGGCCCCCTGCCAGAGCAGCACGTCGACGCCGTGTAGCGAGATCGTGTGTTCCTCGAGGAGCTTGCGGACGCGTGCGCTGTAGTCGAGGTACCCGGTCGGCTTGCCGAGCGCGATGGGCGGGCCGCCGTCGATCGCGGCGAGCCCCCGCGCCATCGTCGTGGTCGCCGGCGAGAAGCGCATGGGATCCCGGGTGTGCAGGATCATCGACGGGAACAGCCAGCCGCCGCCCGGCAGGCTGCCCCCGCGGCGGAGCGCGGCCAGGTGCTCGGCGAGCCAGGCATCGTCGGCTTGCCATAAAGAAGGCACCGCCGCGTTCACGCCGTCAAGCGCGGCGACCAGCAGGTTCGCGTTGTTGCCGATCAGGCCGGTGGCGAAGCGATTGTTCACGTCGCGGCCGTCGACGTGGTCGGCGTTGAAGAGCTGGAGCAGCCGCCGGAGGCCGGTCTCGTCGAGGTGCCCGAGGGAGCCCTCGATCAGCATGCGCGCTCGCGCGAGCGCGCCCTCCCGCCGGGCGATGCGCTCCGGGTGCAGCCTGGCCCGCGTCTGGTGCAACACCTGTTGGCGCTCGAGCATAGGCGGCGACTATACCCGGTCGCGGCTCCCGTCGGCCGCCTCGCGCAAACGGGCGTCGCCCTGGCCGGGCGAGGCCCATCTGAGCGATCATGCCCTCGTGGAAGCTATGTCAGCGCACCACGAGCGCCGCGCCGAAGCACGCCGTCGCGACCAGCATGGTCACGATCGGCGGCGGCGGAAACGCGCGTACGGCGATGGCCAGCAGCGCCAGCGACACCGCCGCGTTCAGCGCCACGACAGCAGGGAGCGCGGCGAGGGCGGGCGCGGCGAGCACGCAGACGGCGCCGTGCAGCGCGAGCACCAGGCCCATGGCCACGCTGAACCCCCTAAAGAGGCCGAGCAGGTCGCGCGACAGCCCCACCATGGACATCCGGTGCGCCCGCATCGCGCCGAGGACCGCGGTCTCCGCGGCGGGCGTCGCTGGGCGACCGAGCAGCAGCGCGGTGATCGCGAGGTGCCCGATCCCGGTGACGACCCACGCCCACGCGCCCACCTGAAACAGCACCTGTGCACGGCTACTCACAATCGGTAAACGGCGAACATGTTCCTCCGCCCCGCCGCAGATCTTCAGAGCTGGCTCGCTGACAACGGTTGGCTTCAGACGCGGTCGTGGAACGTCTCGATCCACCGCCGACGTCGGCGCCGGGCTCCGCCCTTCCGGGCAGCGTACGCATGTCGCTCTGGATTCAGGTTGGCGGCAGCTATCGCGCTGGGGAGCAGCGGGTCGTCCGTCAGCTTGAACTCCCGCGCCATGGACATCAAACACCACTCGGTCTCGGAGAGCGGCTATGTCCCCGGGCACTGCAAGCCCATCGCAGCGCCGACGCACCTCCATGATCGGCTGCAGGTGTCACCGTTGGCGGCGGGAGGGAATAATTGCGCTCCGAAGGTCCCGCCCTGCCCCCTTCCTCGGCGGCCTCGGCGGCGGGCTCGACGCCGCGGCTCGCTCGCTGGACAGTGCGGCAGGCTGGTTCTAGGGCCGACGCCGCCCCTCTTGCCGTCCTCGCCCCGGACGCCGACCCAGCCCACGGGCAGCGGGCCACGGAGCTGGCGGAGGGGGCGCACGAGGGAGGAAGAATTGCGCAGCAACCACAAAAGGCGCACGAGACGACGCCGAGGCTGCGCAGGAGACCCACCGGGGCTGCGCAGGAGCCGGACGATCGTAACGAAGGACACCAACGAGGGTGCTCAGGAGGTGCGCGGAGGCCGCACAGGACAGGGGCGAATGTTACGCAGGACACCAACGGGGGTTCACAGGAAGGCGCCCAGGCCGCGCAGCAGACCCCCCGGGGCTCCGCAGGAGGGTCGACGGGGCCGCACAGGAGGGTGCCGGGTCCTGTGCAGGAAGGCCAATGGGCTGCACAGGACGGCCGACGGCGCTGCGCAGGAGGCCGCCGCGCTGCCGCTCTTGTACGAGCGGAGCCCTGGTCGGGTGGCCTCGCCCTCCGCAGACCGTGCCGACTATGGCCGCCTGTCAAGGCTGATCGATATCTCCGTGAAGCCTGGAGCAGCATCGCAGCAATCGCGGATTCCTGCGCTGCCTTGCTCGCAATCCGGCGCCTTCCCGCGCGGCGCCATGGCGTGACCGACCCACGACGCCCTGGCGGTATGGCACGCGCGGTCGGGCCGTAGCGCATCGGCAATGGACACCCGCTGCAGCATGCGGAGGTCAGCGCGTTCATCGCGACCTTGGGAAGCGGGTGCCATAGCGGTGGGTGTCGCCGGCGTCGATGTCCAGGACCTCCTGGAAAGCGCGCTCATAAACGCACGCGTGCAGATCTCGGGTATACCTCCCCCATGAGCAACCTGGCTGCCATCGGCTTCGCTGTTTCCTCCGAGGACGATTTCCAGCGTACGATCGGCGCCGCGCTCGAGCGCGCCGCTCCGCCGCCGGACCTCGGCACGTCCGCGGCGCACTACCTCTGGTTCCGCGACCCGAGCGGCGCCGCGCTCGCTGCCCGGCTTGACGCCCGAAAGGCGATCGAGTGCATCACCCCCTTCTTCGCCGCGCCCGACGGCGGCACGCGCTGGCGAGTGCACACGAGCGCGCCGCACCTCGATCGCGAGTGCCTGCATTGTAGCGGCGCGGACTGCGACGTGCTCGACCCTTCGTCCGGCGTGATGTGCACGCGGACCGCGCTGCAATTCCTGTTCTTCGAGCCCTATCAGGCCTGGCTCGCGGACGAGCGGACGTTCGAGGTCGTGATCGTCGGCTTCGCCTCGTCTCTTTCACTCTGCACCACGGCCGACGACCTCGAGCGCGCGCAGGCGGCGCTCTTCGGCGAGGCAGAGCCCGGCGTCCCGCGCGAGCCCGGCAAGCCCATGCGCCTCGCGGACCAGGCATTCCTGCCTCACGGCATGTTCGGCGCCGAGGGCGAGCTCGGCGCGCGCGCCCGCGCCCTCCTCACGGGGAACGTCGAGTCGGTCACCGTTGCACGCAACGAGATCGCTGGGAGCAGGTTCGTACACACGCGCGTCCGTACACTCGGCGGTCCCATCGACATCGTCGCGCCGGCGGACGCCGTGGAGGTCCCGGAGCGCGCGACGCTCGCGGTCGCCGACTGCTGGCTGGTCGGGCGACCCGTCGAGGCCCCGCCCCCGAAGACCGGTTTCTTCCGCCGCATCCTCGGCAGGGCCTGAGGACGGCGGGCGGCGACGAATGCATGACTACCCGATGGGACGTCGAAGGCACTCTGGCGCGTTGGTTCGCCGTCGATGCGGACTCCCAGCTTGGTGTCTTCACTGGACCGTACGCGGCGTGGCCTCGGTGGTTGAGCGTGTGCCCATCTCGGCGGATTTCTCGCGGCACAGTGCCGCCCAACTCGCCGGCAGGACCGCAGTGGTTGGGCGGGGAAAGACCGGGGTACGGTCTTTCAGGCACAGGTTCCGGCACATCGCGCCGGGTCGAGCTGGCGCCTGCCGGACGTGTTCGTCCGGGCCGCGCGCACCGGCCGGCCCACCTCGGACATCGCGCGTGACGCCGGCGAGCTCTGACGCTAGACTGAGACCGCCGGTAACGGAGCAGGAGGAAGCACCGTGCAAGCCGCCAAGATCCCCATCGTCATCCCCGCAGACCGTCGGGTAGAGCTGCAGGTGCCCGCAGACCTTCCAGAAGGTCCAGCGGAGGTGATCGTCCTCATCACCGCCCCGCAGAAGGCTGCGCCACGCGACAAGCGGGCGGCGCTTGGCATGGATCGGGGTACGGTCCAGATCGCCGATGACTTCGACGCGCCGCTGCCGGAGGACCTACAGCGAGCGTTCGATGGCGAGACATGAGGTTGCTGCTCGACACACACTGCTGGCTCTGGCTCGTCGCCGACCCTGAGAGGATCAGGCGCGGCGTCGTGGAGATGCTCGTCGCAGAAGGTACTGACGTCTACATCTCGGCAGCGACAGCGTGGGAAATCGTCATCAAGCACGCGCTCGGAAAGCTCTCCCTTCCCATCCCGCCTGCCGAATACATTCCTTCTCGCATGGCCGCCCTCGGTCACCTTTCTCTGCCCATCGAGCAACGGCACACCCTCCAGGTCGCCGGACTTCCCCTGCATCACAAGGATCCATTCGATCGGATCCTGGTCGCGCAGGCCCAGGTCGAGGACATTCAGCTCGTCACCGCCGATCGGCTCATGGCGCCCTACGATGTCCGTGTGATCTGGGCAGATGCATGAGCGTGCAGCGCGACGGTGCCGATGCTCGGGCAGCCGTTCTCGCCCCCTTGCCGCCTCGTCCGCCCCAGCCACCGGCCCCTCCTGATCCTCCCCCCGGCGCCCCCTTGGACGCCGCGCCGCACACGCCGAGCTCGCCCCTGCGAGCGCCGCCGCCGCTGCCGCCCTGGCCCGGCGTGCCCCAGCCGCCGTCGCCGGCCCAGTCCGCTTCCCAGCCGGCCTCGCCGATGCGCCCGATGCCCTGGCCAGGGACGCCGGCGGTGCCTCGCGCGCCGTAGATCCCGTAGTCGCCGTCCGTGCAGCCCACGTCGGCCACCTCCCCGCGTCCTCACCGTCCGTCGTCGCTGGGGTTCGGCGTCGGCTCGCCGTCGCGCCGTAACCGCCCACCCATCGCCGTGGTCGTCGACCGCGGCGAGCGCCGCATCCGGGGCCTGGAGCGCCTGGAGAGGGCGCGGCGGACGGGCAGCCGGAGGCGCCGCGCCGAAGGGACCGCGTTCACGCCCCAGCCTGCGGGCCGCCGCCTCGCGATGGCGGCGCGGTCCGCCGGAACCTGAACGAGCGATGCCGCAACGGTTCGTCCGACGGACCGCTCGTGGCGACTGCGATGAACTATGGGCTATCTTCGCCCGCGCGCTCAGCGCACCACGAGCGCCGCGCCGAAGCACGCCGTCGCGACCAGCATGGTCACGATCGGCGGCGGCGGAAACGCGCGGACGGCGATGGCCAGCAGCGCCAGCGACACCGCCGCGTTCAGCGCCACGACAGCAGGGAGCGCGGCGAGGGCGGGCGCGGCGAGCACGCAGACGGCGCCGTGCAGCGCGAGCACCAGGCCCATGGCCACGCTGAATCCCCTGAAGAGGCCGAGCAGGTCGCGCGACAGCCCCATCATGGATATCCGGTGCGCCCGCATCGCGTCCAGGACTGCGGTCTCCGCGGCGGGCGTCGCGGGGCGACCGAGCAGCAGCGCGGTGATCGCGAGGTGCCCGATCCCGGTGACGACCCACGCCCACGCGCCCACCTGAAACAGCACCTGTGCACGGCTACTCATGACAGCCCTCGTTTCTTTGCCGCCGGTCCCTGGCGGGTGCGCTCCACATGCTGCCGTTTGGACCTAGAGCACGGCCCTGGAGATCTCAATACGGCACCGGATGGCCTCGCTTCCATCTCGGTGGAGAGAGGCTTGCGGGAGCGGAGCGACGGCGGAGTAACCCACGCGCAAACCGTCAGGCGGATGGCTGATCTGGCAGCGCCACCACGCGCCCCGCGTGGGAAGATTCGACGTGCAATCGCGAAACCGCTAGCGTGGAGCTCGGCTGCACGCGCTGGAGGCGACGGGCGCATTGCTGCAGTTCGGAGAGGGGCCGATGGTGTTTCAGGACGTGATCGTCCGACGCGAGATCGGAGGCTCGAGTGTGGTTGTATACGACGAGGCGAATGGTCCGCTCGTACAGATCCACATCTCGGGTCTCGTGACGGGGCCGTGACGATCCGCCGAGCGCCCCAGCGTTCTGTGATCTCTCCTCATCATCCTTGGGCTGCTCGCCGCGGCGCCTCGCCGCCTGCATGCGATAACCCGCCGCCAGGCCCTGCGACGCGACGGATCACGACGTTCGGCGGGCGGACGCAGTGTCAACGTGGGCCAGGTGGGAGACCCCACCTCGGTCGTCAGGAAGGGGTCCTCGCCGCTCGGCCCGAGCTGGGCCTTCGCCGCGTGCCCGGGGGCCGGGCCTTCGCCGCCACCGGCCGTGTTTCGCGTGCCTGGGTCGCATAGGCACCAAGCTGCGCGACGAGGTGCTCGAAGACGAGGCGGACGCGGCGCACGGCGCGCAGATCCTCGTGCATGACGACCCAGGCGTCCAGGTGGAAGGCGAGCGCGGGCAGCACGCGCACGAGCGGCACTGGCCGCCGGCTGAGCGGGAGCTGGCACACCCCGATGCCGAGGCCGGCGCGCACCGCGGCGAGCTTCGCGATGTCGCTGTCGCTGCGGAACGCATAGTCGCGCGGCGTGGTGACGAGCCCGGTGGCGGCGAGCGCGTCGATGATGGCGCGGGAGCCGTCGGCGCCGATGAGGGCGTGGCCCTGCACGAGCCCCGCGAGCGACGTCGGGGCAGCGTGCGCGGCGAGGTACGCCTTGGTGGCGAAGAGGCCGAGCTCGACGCGCCCGGCGCAGCGCCTCACCAGGCCGGCCTGCGTCGGCTCCGCCATGCGCACGGCGACATCGGCGTCGCGGCGCAGGAGATCCTCGGAGCGATTCGTGGCGACGAGCTCGATCTGAAGGCGCGGATGAGCAACGAGGAGCGGGGCGAGCATCCGGGGAAGCACCTCGACGCCAACGACCTCGCTGCACGTGACGCGCACGGTGCCGCGGTCGGCATCGGTGGGGCTCGACACGGCGCGCACGAGGGCGCGCGCGCTCGCGGCGATGGACTCGGCGTAGGGCAGCGTGGCAAGCGCGAGCTCGGTCGGCACCAGGCCGTTCGGCGCGCGGGTGAAGAGCACGACGCCGAGCTGCGACTCGAGCTGCTCGATCTGGCGGCGCACGGTGGGCTGCGCGACGTCGAGGGCACGCGCGGCGGCGGAGAGGCTGCCGGTGCGCATGACGGCAAGGAAGGCACCGTAGAGGTCCCACGAGGGCTCGGCTGGGCTCATCAAAAGATGATGAGCGGATGGACGCATTTGTACAATGTTCATGAGCCCCCGCAGCGACCATGCTCTCCACGTCGCCGGCACCCGCGCCCGCGAATTCACGGAGACGGCGCGCACCACGCGAGGATGGGGTCTACAGGACGGATACCCCGCGCCGGTACGCACGACGAGGAGAACGACCATGACCACCGCCGCGATGCTCCCTGCGCTCGACCTTGCTCCCTCTACCCCCCGCCCCGCGCCGCAACCCACCTGCGAGGTCTCGGCGGGCGGGGCCAAGGGCATGCCGCGCGCGCTCCTGCGCCTCGAGGGCGCGCTCGTGCTCGGAGCAGCGCTGCTCGCCTACGCGCACCTGGGCGGGAGCTGGGGATGGTTCGCGGCGCTGTTCCTCCTGCCCGACCTGTCGCTGCTCGGCTACCTTGCGGGCCCGCGGGTGGGCGCGGTGGCCTACAATGCGGGGCACGGCCATCTGGCTCCGGCGCTGCTCGCGGCCGCGTCGGTCGCGCTTGGCTCGCCGGCGCTGCTGCTCGGCGCGGCGATCTGGGCCGGGCACATCGGCTTCGATCGGATGCTGGGCTATGGGCTCAAGTACGGGACGGCGTTCGGCGACACGCACCTCGGCCGCGTGGGCGCGAAGCGCTCTTTCAAGCAATGATGGTCTCAACGGTCGCCGACCTGAAGACGGCTGCCTCGCTGGTGCGCTCGGCGACGCATGGGGCGGTCCGTACGAGGGCCTTGCCGGGCCGGTACAGCCCGTCTTTCCAGAGGCTCCGCGGCTCTCCGATGACACCTGGCTGACCCTCGCCACGTGCGAGGCCATCGTGCTGAGCCGAGGACGCGTACAGCCGGAGCGTATCGCCGAGCGCTTTCGTCACGGGTTCGAGGCTGGCCGCATCTCCGGCGTAGGCTCTGCGACGCTCAAGGCGCTTCGCGATCTCGCCGCTGGTGCCCACTGGGCTCTTGCTGGAGCTCGCGGTGAGTTCGCCTCAGGCTCGGGCGCTGCCATGCGCGCGGCGCCGTTGTCGTTCTTCCTGGACCCGAGCGTCGAGGCGGACCGTCGAACGATTCGTGACGTCTCACGGATCACACACCACAGCGACGAGGCCTACGCCGGTGCGCTCGCCGTCGTCGTCGCACTACGACATTGCGCGTCCCATGGGACCGTTCCGCAGGATCTCCTCTCCGTGGTCGCGGCCGATCTGCCGGACACGGCGGTTCGCGATCATCTGCTTGATATCGCCGGCTTTCGAGGCTCACCGAGCGAAGCCGCTGTCCGGTTCGGGTGCTCCGGCCATGTGGTCGAGGCCGTACCGATGGCCCTGTTCGTCGCAGCGGCGACCACGGACGAGCCCATCGGGGCGGTCATCGCGACCGCAGTCTCGCTGGGCGGTGACACCGATACCATCGCGGCCATCGGGGCCCAGATCGCCGCCGTCGGGGGACGGCCGATCCCGGATGAGCTCGTCGCGAGGCTCCCCGAGCTTCCGCAGATCACTCCGATACTCAACCGGTTCGTATCCCTGCTGAGATGACGACCGGGGCCGGGCTCGGCGAACAAGCGGCTGGAGCCGACGAACCCGGCGGCGTGGATGGCCGGAGCCTCGCGACAGATCGGACGGGCGTCGCACGCTAGGACGTCGGCATCGGCGGGCTTCGCGGCTCACCCGCGAGCCGTTAGACAGCGCAGGGCAGGCGAAACAGTCCGCTTGAAGGGGGGAGACTGTGGCCTGCGGGCGAAAGGCGTGTCACCTTCTCCCGGGAGGCCCGTCAGGCAATCGAAGGCATCGAAGGAGCCAGGTGCGATGAGAAAACCGGAGCTGGTGAGGTTCGAGATTGAAGGTGCCGAGATGGCGGTCCGCCTGGCGGGCGATCGGGAGAAGCCGGCGATTCTCCTGATCCACGGATTTCCGAGCTCCTCGGAATCGTTCCGGAACGTGATCGGCACCCTCGCGCGAGACTGCTTCGTGATCACCCCGGACCTTCCGGGGTTCGGCGGCTCCGGGCCGGTCGAGCGCCCCTCATTCTCGCGTTTCGCGGACATGATCGACGGACTGCTCGCGCGGCTCGGAGCCGGGGCCTTCCACCTCTACCTCCACGATTATGGAACGGCGGTAGGACTTCATCTCGCCACGCGCGCGCCGCGCAGGATACGCAGCCTCATCGTCCAGAATGCCAATGCCCATGAGAGCGGGATGGGGCCGCAATGGTCGGCGACCAGGGCCTATTGGGACGATCCTACGCCGGAGCGGGAAGCCGAGGCGACAGCGCACCTGACCTTTGAGGGGACGCGCGACCAATATGTGGGCGGCGTGCCCCGGGACATCGCCGAGCGCATCGATCCCAGGCAGTGGGAGGAGGACTGGCGGATCATGTCGCTCCCCGGCCGGCTCGAGGCGCAGCGTGCGTTGGTGCTCGACTATCGCAGCCATGTCGCGCGGTTCGGGGAGATCGCCGATTATCTCGCTCGCTGGCAACCCCCGGCGCTGATGCTGTGGGGGCGGCACGATATCTTCTTCGATCTCGAGGAGACCCTCTCCTGGATGAAGGCGCTCCCGCGCATGGAGGCGCACATCCTCGACGGCCCGCATTTCCTGCTGGAGACCCATCCGGCCGAATGCGCCGCGTTGATGAGCGCCTTCGTCCGGCGCGTGGAGGGGCCGCGTTAGGACGCGTGCACCGTGAGCTCGTACAGGAGAGCCTCCTCGCGTTGGTCCTCGCCGAGAGCGCTCGTAGTAATTGTACGACGCGCTGCGACGAGCTTGCGCTCGCCGCCGAAGCGCCGGTATCTTCGGCGAGCGGAGGCGGTAGGGCGCGATGCGATCGGTCGTCGTTTTCCTGAGGGACACGATGGAGTCTGCGGTCACGGCGTACCTCGACGCCGCCTACCCGGAGCAGCGGGAGCCGTGGGTCGTGTTCGTGGCGGGTGACGCCTGCCTGTACATCAACCTGTACCGGCACGGCCCTCTTGAGCACGAGCCGGAGGACTGGGCCGATATCGTGCAGAGGCTCGGCGGCGAGCCGGCGACCTGCGTGATCGCCGACGTGTCCGGGCGGCACCCCGGCGACGAGCAGGTGGCCGGGTTCGTGGCCGGGCTGCTGTCCCGGTTCAGCGGGGCGGCGATGGACGACTACACCCCGCACCTGTGGTCGCTGGACGAGCTACGGGCCGGGCACCGGGTTCGTGGGCACCCGTTCTTTGACTACAAAGACTGGTTCGCGGAGAAGAGCTGACAGGGCCGAGCCATGCGCTGCACCTCACCTCGCGGGCCTGTAGGCTCTTCCAGATTCGTGGCTCCCCCGCCCGCCGGGCAGGTGAGCTTGTGCGTTCGCTATCCTCAGGTGCATTCGTGTCGAAAGTTGATCTCAAGAGGGAGCTCAAACATCTCTACCAGGCATCCGCGAAGGAGGTGGTTCAGGTCGAAGTGCCGACATTTCAGTTCCTCATGATCGACGGCGAGGGCGACCCCAACACTTCACAGCAGTATGCCGCGGCAGTGGAAGCGCTGTTCTCCGTTGCCTACGCGACGAAGTTCATGATGAAGAAGGGGGCGCAAGGAATCGACTATGCGGTCATGCCTCTCGAAGGCCTCTGGTGGTCGGACGACATGTCCGTCTTCACCTCCAACGACAGGTCGAGGTGGAAATGGACGATGATGATCATGCAGCCTCATTTCGTGGAGGAGGCGATGATTCACGCGGCCATGGCAGAAGCGAGGCGAAAGAAGGCGCTCCCCGCGGTGGACGCGCTCAGGCTGGAGAGCTTCACCGAAGGATCATGCGCTCAGGTACTTCACATTGGCCCCTTCACTGAAGAAGGGCCGACCATTCAGCGAGTCCATGATTTCATTGGTGCGCGATCGGCGCTTGCAGGGAAGCACCACGAGGTGTATCTGAGCGACATACGTCGCGCCGATCCGGCCAAGTGGAAGACCATCATCCGCCAACCCATGGTGCGATAGCCAACAGATCGTTCGAGCCGACGCCGCTTCGAGGCGCGGCTCGACTCAGGCGTCAGGTCGCAGAAACACAGTCTCTCTCACCACCACCCGTCCTCGGAGGTTCTATGAAGCGAGTCACTGGAATTGGCGGCATCTTCTTCAAGGCCAAAGACGCTCCGGCGCTGCAGGCTTGGTACAAGCGGCACCTCGGGATCGATGTCCAAGAATGGGGTGGCACGGCCTTTACCTGGACCGACGGTGAAGGCAAGCCGGTCGCCGGAACGACCGTCTGGTCCATTGCTTCGGCGCAAAGCGACCAGTTTGCGCCCGGCGCGGCGACGTTCATGGTCAATTACCGTGTCGAGGATCTCCACGCCCTCGTCAAGGTCTTGCGCGAAGAAGGCTGCAACGTCCTCGAGAAGATTGACGATTCCGAGTACGGGAAGTTCGCCTGGGTCATCGATCCAGAAGGAAACAAGGTAGAGCTCTGGCAGCCGCCTGCCGGCCAATGACCCGGGGCAATCGGCCTCGGCAGCCCTCTCGCGCCGCAGCGCTCGCCTTCCGAAGGAGCTATGAGCGCTGTCGATGCCGCTCAGCGGACTACGCGCGGCTCCTGGACGCGGCATGGACACCTGTATACGCTCGTCGAATGAACGACTTGTTCGGCACCGACTCGAACGATCTGTTCCCGCCCGCCGACCGGGCGAAGATCGAGGCGCTCACGGAGGATCCGGACGCGAAGGTGGGCTACGAGCTGACCAAGGGGATGCTGGTCTGGTCGGATGAGAAGCCGCGCGACGTCGAGCTGTCGACGTTCGAGAAGATGATGATGCTCCTGTCCTATCGATCCATGATGTACCGGCCGGAAGGGTTCCGAGATAGCCAGGACGAGTTCGTTCGTGACTGGTTCGCGGCATGCCGCGCGACATGGGAGAGGGCGAGGGCCAGCGGCCTCCGGTGGATCGGCTTCGCGCCGTCGCGCACCGATCCCGCGAACCTCGCGCTGCTCCTCGAGCTCGAAAAGATCGAATTCTCGGACATGTAGCCCAGCGGGTGCTCCCGCGGGCCTTCTGCTCGACGGCCTTCAAGACCTTTCACACGTCCCCTCGTGGGGCCCACCTTGCCTCTTCGATGGCCGACATGGCCATTCGCTCACGCTGCCGAGAGACAGAAGGGGGTCCAGTGCGCCGGGTGTCGTGGGCCGCTGGCGTGGCGGGGTGTCGTGGGCAGCTGGCGTGGCGGGTAGAGCGTCAGTAAGAACTACTGTCGCTTGACAGGGCCTGGGGAGCTCACGGCTCTTCACCGGCGAGCGGCGGGCCTGCGCGCGCCGGCTCACGCTTGCTACGCGCCAAAGGAGCCCGCGCCGTCGCGGAGCAGGGCGAAGCCGCGCTTGGCCATGCGGCCGAGCGCGGCGCGGATCTTTTTGTCGGGCTCGCCGCGGAGCAGCCGCGCGCGGTGCTCTCGGATGATCGTCCACTCGAGCGCCGTGATGAGCGCCGCGATGATCTGGGGAGCGGGGTCGTCGCCGCGCGCGCCCACCGCCTCGCGCAGCGCCTCCGCGAGGAGCTCCTCGCTGCGATCGAAGAGCGCGCGCTCGCGCGCCTTGAGCGCAGGGCTCGCCTCGATCGTGGCGAGGAACGGCAGGACCCTCGCCCCCTCGTAGGCCGACATCGCCCCCTTCTCGCGCAGGCCCCGCTCGAGCGCCGCGAGCACGGGCTCGCCCGGGCGGCGCGCTCGGACCATGCGCGCGGGCTCTCCTCCGACCTCCTCGCCGCGATCGAAGAAGAGATCCTCCTTCGTCGCGAAGTAGTTGAAGATCGTGTTCACCGAGACGCCCGCGGCCTCCGCCACCTCGGCGACGGTCACGCGATCGAAGCCGCGCTCGATGAAGAGGCGCGTGGCGACGTCCGAGATCGCGAGCCGCGTCGCCTGCTTCTTCCGCTCGCGCAGGCCGGCCGGCGGCGGGGGCGCCTCCGGCTCGGCGCGCTTCTGCGCCGGGGCGCGCTTGGCCGCCGGGATCTTGCGGTCTCTTGAAGATTGATGTGACATAAAATTTGCACTCACTACAAATTTGGATCTACTCTCAGTATGTACCAGCCGGAGGCGAGGCTCATGACGCAAATGACGCAAATCGACGGTGACGAGGTGGAACGGGTGAAGGTGCTCATCGTGGGCGGCGGCGTCGTCGGCCTGTCCGCGTCGCTCTTCCTCGCGCAGCACGGCGTGCCGTCCCTGCTCGTCGAGCGCCACGCCGGGACGAGCATCCACCCCCGCGCGCGCGGCGTGAGCGGGCGGACGATGGAGCTCCTCCGCGGGCTCGGGCTCGAGGCCGCGGCGCGAAAGGCCGGAGAGGCGATCGCGCCGAGCATGGGCGTCTACAAGGGGCGGACGCTCTCCGAGGTGATGGCGTCGCGCCGCTCGAACGGGCTCGTCATCCGCTGGCTCCGCGAGCGGATGATGCGCGGCGAGGGATCGCCCAAGAGCCCGACCTCGCCCTGCCGGGTCACGCAGGACCACCTGGAGCCCGTGCTCCTCGAGGCGGCCAGGGCGCGCGGCGTCGACGCGCGCTTCTCGACCGAGCTCGTCGAGCTCACGCAGGACGCCGAGGGCGTGACGGCGACCCTCCTGGATCGAGGGAGCGGGGCGCGGCGGCGAGCTCGCGCCGACTACGTGATCGCGGCCGACGGCGCGCGGAGCCCGGTGCGGACCTCCCTCGGCGTCGGCCACAGCGGCCGCGGCGTCCTCACGCACCAGCTCAACCTCTACTTTCGCGCCGATCTCACCGAGCTCGTCCGCGGGCGGGAGTTCAGCATGTGCCTCGTCGAGGACGGCGATCTCCGTGGGCTCTTCGCGTCGGTCAACAACACCGATCTCTGGGTCCTCCACGTGCCGTTCGACCCCGACAAGGGCGAGCGCGCCGAGGACTTCGGGCGCGAGCGCTGCGAGGAGATCATCCGCCGCGCCACGGGCATCCCGGATCTCGCGGTGGAGCTCAAGGGCGTGATGCCCTGGCAGTCCGCGGTTCGCGTCGCCGACGGGTTCCGCCACGGGCGCGTCTTCCTCGCGGGCGACGCGGCGCACGTGATGCCGCCGTGGGGCGGCTTCGGCGCGAACACGGGCATTCAGGACGCGCACAACCTCGCGTGGAAGCTCGCGGCCGTGCTCGCGGGGCGCGCGGGCGAAGGGCTGCTCGACACGTACGACGTCGAGCGGCGGCCCGTCGCGCGCGCCGTCGCCGACATCGCGGGGGACATGAACGACGAGCGCGGGCTCATGACCGGCAGGTCCGGGCTCGCGATGCTCTGGACCATGCGGCGCGCCTTCCCGTACTTCGTGGTCGGGTACGGCTACGCCTCGGAGGCTGTGATCCTCGAGCCGGGCGCGCCTCCCGGCCCGGGCGCGACAGATCTCCGGGGGCGCCCGGGCACGCGCGCGCCGCACGTGTGGCTCTCGCGGCAGGACGCGCGCATCTCGACGCTCGATCTCTTCGGGCGCGGCTTCGTGCTGCTGGCGGCCGAGGGCGGCGACGCGTGGTGCGAGGCGGCGCGCAAGCTCGCGCGCCGCACGGGGATCCCGCTCTCCGCGCACCGCGTCGGCGGCGACGTGAAGGATCCGAGCGGCGCGCTCGGCGGCGCATACGGGATAGGGCGCGACGGCGCCGTCCTCGTCCGCCCTGACGGATTCGTCGCCTTCCGCGCGCGGACGGCGAGGGCGGCGCCGGAGGACGTCCTCGCCGACGCGCTCGCGAGAATCCTCGTTGCACCGGCTCTGCGGGCCGCAGGCCGTGGCGTGAGCGCGGCTCCCTGGATGCATGGATGAGTTGCTACGATTCCGCGGGGGCGAACCGTCGCGATGATGCCGAGCGCGCGATCCCAAAGGCGGGATGGCCTGGTCCGACGGGCCCACGTGCGCAGAGTGAGGCCTCGGGTCGAGACCCGCGGACTAGGTGGTGACCTGCGCGCGCCCTCGCCGGCTCGAGTGGAGGGGCTGGTATCTTTGCCGAGACTGCGGACGGGGGCCCCGGCCGACACATTCGACCAGCTTGCCGCCCTCGCGCCGGGCAAACCGATGTTCATCGCCGAGACCGAGTTTCCGGCGCAATCGACCGAGCTCCCGTCATCCGGCCTCACCTTCGAAGGCACGGATGGTCGGCCCATGACGAGGTCGCGTTCGAGGCGTGGCGTGGCCACGAATCACGCGCGGGAGACGGCGCTGTGGCTGCGTCTCCTTATCCCTCGGCCCCCTGGACGCGCGTCGTCGCTCGCGGCATGAATACGGCGTCTGCCTCGAGCATCAGAGGCGGCATGGCAAGACCGTTCGAGTCCATCGGTTCGACTTCCGGGCTTCACCGGCGTGCCTCCGCCGCCCTGCTCCTCGCCGCCTTCGGCCCCACGAATGAATGCGGTCCGAGCGGGCCCGGCAGCAGCAGCAGCAGCAGCGGCGGCGGCGCGGGCGGCGGCGGGTACAGCTCTGCAACCACAGGAGACGGCGGCGGCGGCTCCGCTGCCACGGGCAGCGGCGGCTCCGCTGGCCACGGCGGCGGCGGCTCCGCTGCCACGGGCAGCGGCGGCTCCGCTGGCCACGGCGGCGGCGGCTCCGCTGCCACGGGCAGCGGCGGCTCCGCTGGCCACGGCGGCGGCGGCTCCGCTGCCACGGGCAGCGGCGGCTCCGCTGGCCACGGCGGCGGCGACGAGAGCACCTCGACCGGGAGCGGCGGCTCGCCAGCAACATGCGTGCCGGGATCCATCGTCGCGTGCTACGCCGGCCCCGAGGGGACCAACGGCGTCGGGCGCTGTACGGCCGGGACGCAGACCTGTCGTCCTGACGGCTTCGGCTACGGGCCCTGCACGGGTGAGATCACCCCTGCTGCGGAGCTCTGCGCCACGCCGCAGGACGAGAGCTGCGACGGCGACCCCCATTGCCCGCAACCGGCCGCCTGGGCGCGCGGGTTCGGCATCGAGCCCACCTATCCCACATCGACAATCGCCGTCGACGCCATGGGGAATTACTACATCCTCGGCGCCTTCAAAGGAACGGTCGACTTCGGCACCGGCCCTCTGACCAGCGCCGGTGACAGCGACATCTTCCTTCTCAAGCTCGACCCCTCGGGCGCGCCGCTCTGGAGCAAGCGCTTCGGCACCCCCTTGCGCGAGACAGGAGATACCCTGGCCATCGATGGAAACGGCAACGTCCTGATCGCCGGCAACTACGAGGACGACTTCTCTGGCATTGGCATGGAGCTCGACTTCGGCGGGTGCGCCCTGCCGCCTCCGCCCGATCGTTCCGGGCAATTCATGGCGAAGCTCGACCCCGACGGCAATCACATCTGGAGCGATGGATTCCGCTTCTGGCCTTCGCATCCTACCTGGGCGACGAAGGTGGCCATCGATGCTCTCGGCGACGCGTACCTCGCCATCGGGCTGGAGGACGCGACAGCGGTGGTGAAGCTGGACGCGATGGGCAATGTCCTCTGGAGGCGTAGCACTCCGGGCAGCCCGAGCTTCCAGATGAACCTCGCGCTCGACAGCGCCGGCAACGTGGTGACAGTGAACAAAGCAGGTATCGATGGCGACTACCTTGTCCTCTACACGTACGTCTCGAAGCTCTCTCCGGCTGGAGATTTGCTCTGGTCCCGGAGATTGGACGGCTACGGCTTCCGTGGCAAGGTGGCGGTCAACTCGGCGGGCGAGACCCTCGTGTTGGTCGAGGGAGCTCTCATCAAGCTGGATCAGGACGGCGAGGAGGTGTTCACCCAGCCCGCCCGCCACACCGGCAACATCGCGGTCGACCCTGCCGACAACATCTTCCTCGGCGGGGGTGGGCTCACGATGCTCGACCCGAGCGGCACCGAGCTCTGGACGCGCGACTTCGCGGCCTCGGTAGCGGACATAGCCATCTCCCCGAACGGCGCGGTCGCCGTCACCGGCGTCGTGAGTGGCGCTGTGGACTTCGGGACCGGCCCGATCGCGTATACAGAAGGCTGGGATATCTATGTTGCCACATTCAATCCGCCGGCGAGCGGCGACAGCGGCGAGGGAGGAGGCAGCGGCGGCAGCGACGGCGCCGGCGGCGGCGGAGACCCGTCCGAGACGTGCGTGCCAGGCTCGATCATCGCGTGCTACTCCGGCCCTGCCGGGACCAGGGGCGTCGGACGCTGCGCTGCGGGGACGCAGACCTGCCGACCCAACGGCCTTGGCTTCGGCGCCTGCGTGGGCGAGGTGACGCCTGCCGACGAGTTCTGCTCCACGCCGGAGGACGAGAACTGCGACGGCGACCCCCATTGCCCCATGCTGTCGTGGGCGCGCGGGTTCGGCAGCACCGGCGCCGACGAGGGCCTGAACATCGCGAGCGATGCCGCAGGCAACTACTATGTCGCCGGCACCTTCACAGGAACCGTCGACTTCGGCGCGGGCCCTCTGACCTCCCCGTTCAGAAGCCACTTCCTGCTCAAGCTCGATCCATCGGGCGCGCCGCTCTGGAGCGAGCGCCTGACGAGCGGCCACCCGCTCGTCATGGCCGTCGATGGCAACGGCGACCTCCTGCTCGCCGGCACCTACTCGGGTGGCGCCGACAGGGTGTTGAACCAGTGCCTCCCCCCCTTCGAACCGGGCCACAATACCGTGGGCTTCGTGGCCAAGCTCGACCGCGATGGCAAGGCCATCTGGAGTCAAGCGCCCATCTACACGTCGGACGCGATCGACAGCTACAGCGTTCCCGAGCGTATCGCCGTCGATGCGCTCGGCAACACCTACCTGGTCTACGCCGACCTTTGGGCGAACGGTGCCTATCTGTTAAAGCTGAGCCCTGGCGGCGATGTCCTCTGGAAACACAGGATCACGCCCCCTCCCGACGAGGAGGACTATTTCACCACCCTGGAATACCACGCCGATCTCGCGATCGACAGCGCGGGCAACGCGCTGACCGTGACCGCACCGCAGGCCGACGCAGGGTATCTCACGGTCAGCAAGTTCGACCCGACCGGCGCCGTGCTCTGGAGCCGCCCGTTCGCGCCGGATCCGTCGATCGCCCCTGGCGGCGCGTGGAAGGCGGACTGGTCGGTGGCCGTCGATGCGGCTGACGAGGTCTTCGTGGCCGGCACCACGGACGGGACCGTCGATCTCGGCGGCGGCGTGCTGCCCGCCGGCCCCGTGCTCCTCAAGCTGGACGCCGCGGGTGCCCACGTGTTCAGCGACTCGATCCCCTTCGACGACGCGCTGGCGCTCGACTCCGCTGGTAACATCGTCGTCGCCGGAGACGGGCTCGCCAGGCTCGACCCGAGCGGCGCCGAGCTCTGGACCCTCAGCTTCGGCGCCAGCGCACATGGCATCACGATCTCGCCGAGCGGCGTGATCGCCCTCACAGGGGCTGCGAGCGCTGCGGTCGACTTCGGGACCGGCCCCATCCCCCACGCCGGCGGCTCCGACATCTTCGTCGCGACGTTCAATCCCTGAAACCCATGGGGGGAAGGGCGCCATGTCGAGGCGCCCCGAGCGCGGCGCTACGCGCGGGCGAGGGTCCCGTCCGCGCCGAGGACGTCGGTCAGAACTGCTTGAAGAACTTCCACGACTCGATGGGAATCCAATTCGGATTGCCGTCGATGTTCGTGTGCCCGCCGCCGAAGGTGCACACCCGCGTCGGATGTTCCGGATCGCAATCCTGGAAATCGAAGCAGCTGTACGCGCCGTTTGAAGTCGGGATGTTGTTCGGGATCGTGCAGCCGTTGTCTTCGGCTTTTTCGAGGGCGATGAACTTGGACCCTCTCTTTTGACCTTCGTTGTTCACCCAGGGGCAAGTCCCGTCGCTCATGCCCGTCGTGTGCATCCAGGCGATGGGCTTATGTGTCTTTTCAGGCAACCAGATGTTGTAGTTGGCCGGGGCGATGCCCACGGCCGCACGGATCTCCGCCTGATGGTTCGTCGACAGCGAATAGGTGATCATCCCTCCGAAGCTGAAGCCGGTCGCGAACACGCGGGTCGTGTCGTAGCAGACACTTTCATTCATGAGCTTCATGATGTCGTCGAACAGCGCGTGGTCCTTCTCTTGCCACGTTGCACCGTCCGAGGAGGGGGCCACGAAGATGGCTTGCTCTCCGTCGGCCTCCAGCTGCGGCTTGAGAAAGTAGAAGTCTTGCCCCTTGACGTCCTGGTAGCGGCTGCCGATCCAATGCGAGGTGTAGAACAGCCGGTAGGGCTTGTTCATGTCGTAGTTGCGGGGCATATCGACGTAGTACACGCGATTTTGGCCCGAACTCGAGATCGTATACTCCTTGCTCGTCAGCGTGGTTGCCTTGCCGCACCCCGCGCTCCGCACAGGCGCGTTCCCCAGGGGAATGGCGCCTTCGGGCCAGCCACCCGTGCCATTACCGCCGCTGCCGGTCGGCTCAGCCCCGCCATTCCCGCCGCTGCTGTCACCACCAGTCCCGGCCGCGGTGGTGCCGCTGGAGGTCGCAACGCCGCTGCCGCTCGCGCTGCCGCTAGAGGTCGCAACGCCGCTGCCGCTAGAGGTCGTAACGCCGCTGCCGCTCACGCTACCAACGGAACTGGTCGCCGTCGCTCCGCCCCCTCCGTCGTTGTTCGAGTCGGACTCGGCGGGGGCGCACGAAATCGCGACCCAACTCGCAAGGGTGACACAAAAGGCGAGTCGCCTGAACGTTTGATGTTGCATCACAGGTCTCCTACGTACCGGAATCAGGTGAAAAGGAAACAAAACGATTCGATCGTATCAAGGGCGACTCGCCACACTCGCCTCAGGTGACAGAGCGTTCCTTACGGGATCCGCCTCCCTGGCAAAGTGCCTCCCACCCGGCTCAGACGAGCTCCCGGACGGGGCCGATGTGATGACACCGGTGCGCCCGAGGAGCGTCTCAGCACGGCCCGCCGCAACATAGGTTCCCTCGTTCCCGAGCTTGCCATCCGGCCGCTTCGCCAGCGTCGCCGGATTCTTGACGAAATCATCTCCGGTGGAAAGCACGCAGGATTTCATGGCAGCCGTCGAACAAGCGAGGGTTGTCGCGTCCTCTATTTGGATCGCTCTTGGCAAAACGCCGATCACCATCGAGCAGCCATCGCTTCCGCGACGACCGAGCGACCAGGATCGGTGTAAAAAATCGACCGAATGGATCAGATTGACGGAGAGCTCGGTGCTCAGGAGGACCCGAGCAAACCGAAACAAAAGGATGGCCCTCGACTGGACTGTGAACGTTCACATTGCCGGTGTCAATTCCAATCGACCGGCCCTCGGGTATCTTCGGGCCCGAGGGAGGACATGGCTGGCAGGGCTCCTTCGGAGCGCCGCGTTAAGAGGGGTGGGCGCCGGACTGCCCGACCACAATCGTACTGCCAGCGTGTCATGTTGCCGCGGCCGATGCGGAAACCGTGCCGCCATGGTCACTGAGCCCCGGAACATCGTCCCTCCCGGGGCTCGCCCTACCACGGATCAGCCCGCCCTTGCGCTCCGAGGCGCCCGATGGTGCGGCGACCTTGCAGGAAGGCTCCAGTCTTACAGGGTGAGAGACGCTCGAATCTCCCGGCATCGGTTCCGCCCAGGATCGCATCGGCGCTGAATATTTCCTGCGTGACTGCGTGCTTCTGCTGCGTTCGCCGTCCTCGCGCTCATCGGCTGCTCCACGCGGCCGCAAACCCTACGAGACGACGTCGCTTCGCTCACCTCGGCCCTCGGCCCGCCGCGATTGGAGCCACGTGGCCGACGCCAACAGCTGCCTGTTCATGCAGGGCGGGGCCTACGACGAGGCGCACGATCGGGTGGTGGTGCTCAGCGGTCTCGCGGCCGACCACGTCGGCGCCGACCGCTCGCGGAGCACGAGCACGCGTCGCCGTGGTCGTCGGGCGCCACGTACACGCTCGCGGGGGCGCGCGCGGGCCGCCGACGTCGTTGCCGCCGACGCTGCCACGGTTGCCGGCGCCGCCGTTGCCCCACCATCCGATGCGAGACGGCACATCGATGCCTCGACAGCGCTGCATGCAACTGCACCATACCCCTGCTTCCTGGCGCGGCTCGCTGCTGGCCACCGCCGGAGTGCGCCCATGCATGCAGGCGAGAATCTCAGCTCATAAGGCTTCAATCATGGCCGCAACGTAAAGAACGTGTTTCCAGCCAACGTACGAAATCTCGCGAATCTGGGCCCTGGACTTCCAGTCCCTGCGGCTCTCCACCCGAACAAGCCTGTTGAGCTTGGGTCCCGGATGGCGACCCGCAACCGAGCCACATCAATCGCATTCTGTATAAAATTTCGAAAATCCGACTGCATTCGATCGTTGTCGTTGTTCGCGGCATTGACCATCTGCTGCAGCCGACGACGAACCCCCGGATCGTGGTTCGGATAATCGGAGAACCCATCAAACTGATTGGCGGCGCGAATGATGTCGATCAAATTATTCGCCCCGGGCGCCCCGAACTGAGAAGGATCGCTCGCCAATCGATTCTCCAGAACCCGTTGCATCCACCCCATACTGTCCAATGTGTCTGCTGCCAGGTAGTCTGCGTGGGAAGGACCGCGGGCCTCCGACATCAACAGTCTGGCGACAGCTCCAGCTTCAGTGGCAGGATCCGGTAATTCTATCGCAACGTCGACCACAACCCTTAGTGTCGCCTGGATTCCGGACCGTGTCTCCGCAGTCACCGTTACAGGGCCGCTACCTGATGTTGTAGCAAGGGCTTTGAGGTAAAACGAAAAATTGCCAACGGCGCGTATGCGAGGCATGCCGTCGACGCTAATTACATCAGGATTGCTGCTCGTTATTCTGGGAACACCATCCGGGCGTGGAACATCGGCGATCTCGATGCTGGCCGAAGAGTTCCCTTCGGTGCTCGATATGTGAATCGTCACAGCCGTAACATCTGTTCCATGTCGCCGAAAACGCATATATCACCTTCATATAGCGCAAGGCCCGAATCGACGCTTTGCTTCTGCATCACTCTCCAGGCCTGTGCAAGGCCAGGATCTCGCCGGAAACATGACCGTCCGTAGCGCAAGCGCCCGATCAACGCCAGCGTGATCGTCGGCGCAGCGCCGGTTCCCTTTCCCCCTTCGCGACGAAGGAGGAAGCTCGAGCGCCGCGTCGGGAGGTGGACGAGCTCGCCCTCGAAGGAGGCGACCTCGTCGCTCCACGAGGTAGAGCGAGTCGAAGCCGCGCGCCTCCACGGCGCGCGCCAGCTCTACGATGCCGATACCGCGATCGATGACGAAGTGGTTAATGCCGCAGCGGATAGGCGCTCTTACCATGTCGCCGTAGCGCACAGCGCAGGAAGAGGACGCGGCGCTCGCCGAGGCGCTCCGCTTCAATCCTTCAGGGCGCTCTACGCCCCAGGCATCTTGAGGCCGCGCTCGTCCATCACGGCTTTGTTGCGCGCCTCGCTCTTCGCGTACGCCGGGCGGGCTTTGACCCGCTCGGCATATCCGGTGAAGCTCGGGCGCGGCTCGAGCATCTTGAAGTCGAGCATGTACGCGATGGTGCCGCCGAAGATGACGTCGGCCATCGAGAACTCCTTACCGAGGACGAAGTCACGGCCAGAGATGGCCGATTCCATCGTCGCGATCATGTCGTCGTAGTTGCCCCAACCGGCGGCGCCGGCGCGGAACTCCCAGTTGCCGGCCTTGGCCATCGAGCCGGGCTCGATGACCGAGGGGGCGAAGAGCGACCAGCGAAAATAAGTGCCGCGCGCCGCGTCGTCGAGCTTCGGCGCCAGGCGGCCCGGGGCATAACGATCCGCGAGATAGAGGCCGATCGCCGCGGATTCGGTGACGACGGTGTCGCCGTCGACGAGCAAGGGCAGCTTGCCCATCGGATTGAGCTTCGTGACGTCCTCCTTCTTCTGGTCGCCGGCCATGATGTCGACGAACTTGAGCTCGTACTCGACGCCGACTTCCTCGAGCATCCACACAGTGTTGGCGGCGCGCGAAAACGGGTGGTGGTAAAGAACGATGGCCATGGTGGTGTCTCTTTCTCCGTTCGTTTCCGCCGGTCGGTCGGCGGCGCGGCGGAGGCTACCAGAGGCCGGCCCCGTTGGGCGCGGCGCCAGGTGCGGCAGATTTGAATTCCTCTGCCCGCAGCGTTCATGGTTCCCGCCTCGGCGCGTGGCGACCTCGACCGCTACCCGGCAACGCGGCGGCGGAGGGCGCCCCGATGGGCCGCACCGGAGCCGCCCTCGGCGGCGAAACAGGCGGAGAACGATGGCGATCGCCGCTATTTTCGGCGGCCGCTCGTCATCGGCCGTTTTTTCTGACGGGATTTCTGACAGGCGGAACCAGCACTGAAAGCCCATCGACCCTTGCGAGCTGGGTCGAAGCGGAGTCGTGTTCCGATCGAGAGTCCGAGTCCGATGGGAACACCGGCGCGGCGCACGCGTCGTCCGGCGAGAGGGCGCGCGCCCCGGGCGACGGAAACGGCATCGGCGGTATCCTCCAGGACGGGCATCGGCTGGTGGTGAGGGCGGCGCCTCAGGCGCGCCTCGCTCCGGTGCCCATGCGGACACGCCCAGGCTCTCGCGCTCGGCGCGTGCTGCCTCGGCCCCTCCGCGGCGCGCGCCGGCGCCGGCCGGGCAGCCTGCTTCACGGCTCTTCCCACGAGGGCTCGACGGCCGGCCGCTCGCGCTCGATGCGTCCGCTCCCCTCCTCCTGCCGCTCGCGGAACGGCGTCGACGCCGGCGGGAAGTCGCGGAGACCGCGGCGGGCCGTGTAGTCGTAGCGGAGGAAGGCCAAACCCGAGGCGCGCGGCGACGTCTCGGCTGGGCTCGGGACGTCGAACAGGAACGTCCCCTCCACGCCCAGCGAGACGCGGTGCCCGCGCGCGAGCCAGCTCCAGAACGTGAGCCCCGCGGTGAACGCGTCGCGCAGGAAGGCCTCGTCGCGCGCCTCGTTCACCGGCCGGTAGCTCGCGAGCCAGCCGAGCTGGATCCACGGCCACAGCCCCCGGCCGGGGAGCAGGTCGAGGTCGAGCGTCGCGTCGATGCGGTCGAGCGCCGACGGCACCGGGCTCAGGCGCAGCGACGTGCCCGCCGTGACGAGCGCGTCGACGAACGGCCGGTACCGCAGGCGCGCCCCGAGCGAGGCCTGCGTGTCGTGCTTGGCGCCGTACGGCGTGTAGACGTCCTTGTCGGCGCCGGTGAAGCCCCGCAGCGACTCGTCGACCGCGAGCCACGTGAAGCCCGCCCACGGCGAGAGCGTGAGCTCGCCGAGCGGGATGGACCAGAACGCGGTCGCGGCCGCCCTGGCGCCCATGGCGTCGCTGGCGTCCGGCTGGAACACCACGCGGCCGCTCAGCGAACCGCCGGGAACCCAGCCGCTCGAGCTCAGGTCGAAGCGCGCCTCCGCGCCGAAGCTCTCCGGCCCGTCGCGCAGGCGACCGAACCCCGCGGCCGCGATCCAGGCGCGCCGCTCGATCAGCTCGCGGTGCACGTCGAGGCCGAGCTCGAGGAAGCGGACCGGAAGACGGAAGTCCTCCTCGGTGAGCTCGCTGTCGACGAGGCGCGCGTAGCCGCCGACGGAGAGCGGCCCCGGGTCCGGGTCCTCCCCCACCGGGGGCGCCGGGCGGAGCAGCTCGTCCGCGGGCGCGAGCGGCGCGGGCGCGGGCGGCGGAGCGGGCGGCGGCACGCGGGGGCGGGGCGCGCCGCGCGCGACGGCGAGCTCGACGCGGAGCAGCGCCCTGCCGCCGGGCGAGGCGACGCGCAGCACGTGCGGGCCCTCGGGGAGGACGGCGACGCGCGACTCGACCTCGCCGCCGAGCCAGAAGAACGGCTCGCGCGTGACGCCCAGACGGCGCGCGGCGCGGTCCTCGGAGGCGTCGAGCGCGAGGGAGCCCTCCTCCACCGCGCCGCCGCCGGCCTCGCCGCCGGCACCGTCGAGCGGCGCCACCGAGAAGCGCAGCTGGCCGGAGGGCGTGGCCGCGGCGACCTCGGGATGGCAGGCCGGATCCCCGCCGTCCGCGGGCGCGGCGCGCGCGCGGGGCGACGCGCACTCGTAGGCGGCGCGGGCGCGGATGCGCACAACGGTCGGGCCGACGAACGCGAGCTCCAGGGGGCGCGCGGGGTCGATGTCATTCCATGTCGACAGGACGCGGCCCGAGAAGGGCTGCGCCGCGCCGGCCGCGGTCGCGCGGATCCAGCCGAGGACGCTCCGGTCCGCCGGAGGCCGCGCCTCGATGCGGTGGCTGCCCCGCGGCACCTGCACGACGCAGCGGTCCGCCGTCGGCGCGGGCGCCGCGGAGCACGCGACCGGCTCGCCGTCGAGCGCGATCGAGAACGCGCAGGGGGTCTCCTCGCGGTCGAGCGCCCGGCAGACGCCGTCGAGAACGATCGCGCCCGGCGCGGCGCGATCGAGCCGGAACTCGGCGCGCGCGCCGTCGGTGATGAGGAGCGACGCCTCCGGCGCGTCGACGAGCGCGCGCCGCACCCGCACGCGGAGCGGCAGATCGCGATCGGCCCTGGCCCGCATCTCGAGCGTCGCCGTGCCGGCCGTGGCGTCGGCGCGCGGCGGCACGGCCCAGCCGGTCACCGGGGCCAGCCGCGCGAGGGCGGCCGGCGGGAGCTGGACAGGCGGCGACGGCGCGCCCGGCGCGGCGCCGGCGGGAGGAGCGATGGCCGGGCCCTGCGCGGCGTTCCCCGAGGCTGCGGGCGCGGCGCCCTGCCGACCTGCGGAGGCCTCGCGGGCGGCCTCCTGCACGGCGAGCTCGGCGAGCACGAGGGCGCGCAGCGTGAGCCGTCGATCTGGCGCCGGGGCGGCGGAAGCCACGTCGGTCGCCAGGTTCGCGGCCCGGGAGAGCGCCGCGGCGGACCGGTGGGCGAGCCCGATCCGGGTGAAGGCGTCGGCGGCGATCTGCACCTCGCTGGAGCGCTCGGCGAGGAGGCCGAGCAGCAGCGCGTCCGCGCCCGCGCTGTCGCCCGCAGGGCCCGCGAGCAGCGCGACGCCGCGCCGCGGATCGCCGTTGGCGCGCGCGCCGCGCGCGGCCGCGAGGGGCGCGCGGTCGTCGGGCAGCGGGAGCGGCGGCACGCGCGCGGGCAGGCCGAGCGGGACCGCCACCGGGCTGCCCGGCGGCAGGGAGAAGACGGTGCTCGGCGGCGCGCCCGCGGTCGACGCGCCGGGCAGGTGCGCCGCATCCCAGGGATCCTCCTCGGCGGGGCGGTCGAGCGCGGCGAGCGCCGGGAAGCCGAGGGCGTCGAGCGCCGCGGCGCGCTGCGCGTGGAGCGCCGCGTGGGCGGGCGAGGGGGCGGCGCGGAGGGCGCGCGTGGCGCCCCGGATCTGCTCGAGCGTGCCGTCGACGGGCGCGCCGTCCGGCGGGCGCACCGGCGTGACGGCGCGCGGCGCGCCGGGCGCGGCGGGGTGCAGGCGCACCGAGGCGCGGAGGAGCGCCGGCGCGTCGGTCTCGACGCGCAGCTCGCGCGCGCCGGCGGGGACCGGGACCTCGATCGAGCCCGTGGCGCCGGCGCGCACCCAGGCCTCGTGGACGGCGGCGCCTGCGCGCACGCGGAGCACGCGCGCGGGGCCGTCCGCCGGGGGCGATGGGCCATGCGCTCCGGGCGCCATCGCTGCGGCGCCCTGCGCTCCGGGCACCGACGCAGCGGCTCCAGGCGCCGGTGCTGCGGCGCCATGCGCTCCGGGCACCATCGCTGCGGCGCCCTGCGCTCCGGGCGCCGACGCAGCGGCGCCATGCGCTCCGGACGCCAGCGCCGCCTCGCCCATCACGGCGGGCGGCGCGATGACGACGCGGGCCACCGTGGCGCGCTCCGGGTCGGGGAGCGCGAAGGTCGCTGCGCCGTCGACCCAGGCCCACTGCACGATCTCGCGCAGCGACGCGCACGGAGCGCGCCCGCTGCGCGGGATGCGCGCGAGCGCCGGCGGAGCGCCCGCGGGCCGCTGGAAGGTGCGCGCCCCGGGCGCCACGGCGACGACCGACGTGAGCCCGGCGCCGCCATGCACCGCGGCCGGCGTGCCGTCGATGAGCACCGACGACTCGGGGACCACCTGGTTCGAGGCGCTCCGCAGGAGCACCCGCGCGTGAGCCCCCGGCGGCGCCTCGACGTCGATCTGCGCGCGCTCGGCGTCGAGGACCGTCCAGCGAAGCCCGGACTCCGCGTCCACCTCGCAGAAGCCGTCCGCGGCGGCGCGTGCCGACGTGCCGCCTCCCGCGGGCGGCAGCGCGTCGCGAGGCTGCGCGATCGAGCTCCACGCGGCCACGCCATCGGGGATGTCGAGCGCGTCCCACGGGGCCTCGCGCGCCCAGGCGGTGCGCGCGAGCGGCGCCGCGCTCTCGACGTCGCCATGGCCGAGCGCATAGCGCTCCGCGAGCGGCGCCCCCGCTGGCCGGCGGCCGTCGCGCGGCGGCGACATCGCCGCGCCCAGCGCGGACACGGCCGCGATGTCGTCCGGGTGCGCGCGGCCTCCGCCGCGATCACGCGGCGCCCCTGCCCCGGGCCCAGCGGGCCCGGACCAGGGCGCATCCGCGGCGCCCGGCTCCGCGTGCGCCGCGGCGAGCCGCGCGAGGGTGGCGCGCTGAAGCGACGTGGCGCCCGCCGCCGCGCGGCCCTGCGCCGCCGCATCGCCTCGCGCCGCGGCAGAGGCCTGCGCCGCCGTGTAGGCTTGCGCCGCGCGCGCGAACGCCGCGCCGGAGGAGGGCGCCCACCGCACCGACTCCGCGAGGACGAGCGCCCGGAGCGGCGGCGGCACGGCCGGCCGCGCGGCGAGGTCGAGCGCGGCCTTCGCGGCGGCCGGCGCGAAGGCCCGGTCTGCGGCGGCGAGGAGCCGCGGCGCCTCGGCGTGGACCGGCGCGCGATCGCCGCCGCCGGCCAGATCGCGCCGCGCCGCGCGATCGAGCAGGGCGGCGCGGTCGCGCTGCGGCGCGAGGAGCTCGGCGACGCCGGCGCGTTGCTGGTAGCCGCTGGCGGCGACGGCGACCTCCCCCTCGACGACGTCGACCGTCGCCGCGCGCGCATCGACCGGCAGCGGCACCCGGATCCACCGCGGCTCGCTCCAGCGCACGGCGTCCGCGAGCCGCGACCCGGTGCGAACGACGAGCTCCCGGACGACGGCGCCACCGGCGCGCACCACGACGCGCGTGGTCCCGTAGGCGCGCGCCCGGAGGGCGATACGCAGCACTTCCGCGCCGGGCGCGCGGAGCTCCAGCCGCGCCCCGGCGCCGAGCGAGCGCCATGGCGTGGCGCGCTCGACGGCCGGGAGATCGGGGCTTTCGCGGCCTCCGCGCGGCTCGACGTCGCGCCCCACGAAGTACGGCTCGACGAGCGGCCGGAGGAGCAGCGACTCCTCGAGATAGCGCGCGGTGAGCCATGCGGCCGCGGCCGGGTCGAGGCGCGCGGAGGGCGCGCCCGCCGCGGCCGGGGCGGCGAGCGCCGCGCGTGCGGCGTCGACCCAGCGGAGCAGCGCGCCCGCCTCGCCCGGCGCGGCGGCCGGCGCGGGCGCGCGGCCGCCGAGCCACGCGGCGACGTCCTCGTCGAGGCGATACCAGGCCAGCGGCGCGCGCTCCCGTGCGGCGACCCGCACGGCGACCGGCGTGCTCCCGCCGCCGCGCGCGGCGGCCGCGCGCACGACGACGAAGCGCGCGCTCGACCACGTCGGCACCGCGACGTCGCGCGCGCCGGCCCTGAGGGGAGGCAGCGGCATCCAGGTGATCACATCGGGCACGCTCCCGACGCCCGAGCCGAGGCCGATCCCTGCGACGTCGCCGCGCAGCTCCAGCCGGTCGCCTGGGTCCACGGGCACGAGGAGCAGCTGCCCCGCGGCGAGCGCGATGGGCCCGGTGGGGTCGGCTGCGACGGGCGCGGCGCGGTCTTCGTCCGGAGCGGGGGCGCCCTGCTGCGGGCCGTTGCTCCACGCCACGACGCGGACGCTGGGGGGCGCAACCCAGGCGAGCGGCTCTGCGGCGGTTGCTTCGCGTGCGCCCAGAACGCCGTGGGCGACTCCGAGGGCGAGCACGAGCGCCGCGGCGAGCCGCACACGGCGGGCGGCGGCCCCGGGGAAGGCGTCGAGATCCACGGCGATTACCCTTGCACCATGCCCACTTACGCCCCGCGCCGTGAGCTACCGGGCTACCCGATTTCCGGGTTCGAGCGCAAGCGCGCGATCGGCGAGGGGTCCCGCGTTCCAGGAACCGGTCCGACCGCCCGCGGGACCCCGGAGACGCTCCCGGGCGACCGGTCCGACCGCCCGCGGGACCCCGGAGACGCTCCCGGGCGACCGGTCCGACCGTCTCCGAAACGCCGGAAACGCTCCCGGTCGACCGGTCCGACAGCCCCGCAGCACCGGAAATGGCTCATGAAAGCAATCGAATCGACGACACCACAGGCCTCTACGTCATCCAGCCACCGGAAGAGCTCTCCCTCTCCCCCGCATTCGATGACACACATCCGTTCAGGAAGAAGATGTCGCGGCGGATTGGGAAACGGAGGACCCATTTCGACGCGTGGAACAATGTGCAGCGCAAGAATCGAGAAACAGTTCAAGGAGAAAACTCCGAATATTTCTCGATCATCGGCATCAACGGTGCGACGGGAGGCGCTGCGCGGAGGGGATAATCTCGATGGGCCGGCTCTCTGCGACATCGGCCAACACGTTCTCGGCGACCGCGCTCTGCCGCTCTCGCGCGTGTGAGCACCGGCGGCAGGCCCGTGCGCTCGACCGCGTAGCGTCGTCGCCCCCTACTCGCCCCGCGCGCAGCGGAACCCGTAGAAAGACAGCGTCCTCTCCGGCAGCTCGCCGATACGGTACGTCGGGCTGAGCGTCTCCTCGGTGTGGGAGAACGCCCCTCCGCGGGAGCCCCTCCCGTAGCCTCCGTCGGTCAGCGCCGCGCAGTTGTTGCACGTCTCCGTCAGATCGGCATGGTAGTCGAGGACCCACTCGAACAAGCTCCCCGCCAGATCGGCTTGCCCCCATTTCCCGTCGCCCGCTGGGGATTTCGACCCGACAGACGGGATCGGGCACACAGTCGTCGTGGTATCGCAGCCGTACACCGCCAGCTCCTGGCTCGGGGCCTCGTCTCCCCACGGATAGGCGCGCTGCTCGTTCCCCCCGACCGCGGCGTAGTTCCACTCCGCCTCTGTGGGCAGCCGGCCCTCGTCCCAGGCGCAGAAGGCGAACGCGAGATACCAGCTCGCGCAGTTGATCGGCACTGCCTCGTTGCCGGCGGGCTCGTCGGTCCACGTCCGAAAATTGGGGTCGCATTCCAGCGATGCCCGCAGCTCGTCCTGCCCCGCGGGCAAGCTCGCATCCCACGCCGGATCCCAGCCGCTGCCCTGGATGAGCGGATGGGCGCCCGCTCCCGCCTTCGGTCTGGTCGCCGGGTAGCCCGCGACGAACTGCCGGAACCGGCCCACCGTCACCTCGAAGCGATCGAGCTGGAAGTCGGCGACCGTGGCCGGATAACGCGCGTCGTTCAGGCGGTTGAACTGGCCGCCCACCACCACGCCCGCCGTGGGCTCCACGTCAGGGATGCACGCGCCCGCCGCGACCAGCGGGATCGCCATCGCTGAGAGAGCTCTGAAGAACACCACGCGTCTTGCCTCGCCCGTTCGCATCAGAAGCTCCCGGAGATGCTGGCGCCAGCGCCGGACGGCGCGATCCACGGGAGCGCGACGGCCGCCGGCGCCTCTTCGCCGCCCGACCGGACGATCCCATAGGCCGCCACCCCCATCGCCACGAGCCCCGCGGCGCCGAGGCCGACGAAGAGGCCGAAATCGCGGTTCTTGCGCGCGTTGTCGGACGCGAAATCATAGCCGGGATCGCAGTACGTCCCGCCGGCGACATCGCGGCAGCTCTCGCGCAATGCGCTGATCGCGGAGAGGTCATCGATCAGGAACCCGACCGACGCGCCGGCGAGGGCGATCCCCGCGGCTCCGGAGATCCAGGCCCAGGTCGGGGCGCCCCCGCCTCGCGCCTCGTTCGCCTTGGTGGGCGGCTTCGCGGCGTTGGCCGCGGCCGTGGCCGTGGCCGCGGGTCGCAGCGTGAGCTCGACCGTCGTCGTCTCGCCCTCCGCGAGCATGATCGAGCGGGTCTCTGTCTCGTGCCCGGGGGCGGTCGCGCGGATCTCGTGCGGGCCAGGATCGACCGGCAGGGGCTCTCCGAGCGCGGCCGCCGGGAGCGCCGTGCCGTCGCGCAGCACCTCCATGCCGGCAGGCGCGCCCTTGACCACGATCACGAGCTTCGGTACGCGAGGCTCGAGGGCCGCGATCCCCTTGTTCGCGACCTCCTCCAGGCTTCGTCGCCGCTGCTCCCCGGCCGTCTCGCGGTTCAGGACGAGGGCCCGATGATAATCGTACCACGCCGTCGCGAGCTTGCCCTCGCGCTCGCGGCAACGCGCGATGTTGATCTGGGTGCTCGCCGAGGGGTTGAGCGCGAGGCTCGCCTCGAACTTCGGGCACCCCGCCGCGTCGTCCCCCTTGTCGACGAGCGCGCGCCCGGCCTTGAAGAGCGCCTCCGCGGCCACCGGGTCGCGCCCGGGCTCCTGCGCGTGCGCCGCCGCGCCGCCGAGCGCGACCGCGACAGCGGACGCGAGGCCGGCGAAGGCGCGCGCGCCTCGCGCGCGGCCAGCACCACGACGGGTGTCGGCGAGGCGAAGGATGGGCACCGCAACAAGGCATTTCCCGAGCGGGCTCGTCGTCGTTTCCGCCATGTGTGCTCGTTCCGCTGCAGCGCGCCGCTGGGGCGCGCGGGGAGACCCTACAACAAAAAGGGCGACACGACCAACCCGTCAATGAGCGAGCGCGTGGTTCGGCTTGACGAGGAGAGCCCCTTCCGATGCCATCCGCACCGCTCGACGTAGCTCCCACGCAGCTATGCGGCGCGCGGTGCGTGTACACCGGGACGCGACGGACCGCGGCAGCTGCGGCCATGGCGACAACGCAGGCGCGTGCGAAGAGGCACCGTGCCAGTTCATCCTTGCCGGCGATAAACGCTTTCAGGTGGCCCATTTGGCTGCACACCGGCAGGGATTACGGGGCCGGAGGGCCTCCCGCGGCGTTGTCAGGCGAGCTCTCTCGATGACAATCCAGCGTATGCAGGGCGGCACGCGCTGCGACGATCAGGATTGATCTGGTCGGGTAGGCCGAGGAGAGCGCCCTGAAGGACGCCCTCCCCGGCCCCCCACGGATCCGGACGTGCAGAATTCCCGCATCCGGCTCTTCAGATCATGGATTCGCTGCTCGCGGCGTGTATGGGCGCGCAATACGCGGCTGCTGGAGCGGGTACCGCTCCAGCAGCGCGTGCATCCGGTCCCAGTTCACGCGGGCGCGTTGCGAGCGGCGATCAAGCCACTTGCGCCACGCGCGGGTGACCTCGTGCAGAAAGCGTCGAAGGGCCTCCACGTTCCCGGTGATCCCGAAGTACCCGTAGTGCCCCATGAGCTTCTGCACGAGGGCTTGCTGTTGCGCTCGTAGGTCATCGTGCCGGTGCTTGCGGCACCAGTCGGCAACCCGTCGGAGCGCTCGTCGAAAGCGGTCCTTGGCGGTCGATCGACGTACGATCCACTTCCCGGCGCGTGACTTGCCCCAGTAGTGGGTGAAGCCGAGCAGATCGAAGGTCCCTGGCCGGAGCGGTGCGCCACCGCTCACGAGCGGCGCGCGTCGATCAGGCCGCCGGAACTCGACCAGCCGCGTCTTCTCCGGATGCAGCGTCAGGCCGTACTTGCCGAATCGCTTCGGCAGCACGGCCATCACCCGGCGCGCGTCCTGCTCGTGCTCGAAGAGGAGCACAGCGTCGTCCGCGTAACGGACGACGTGCGCTCGACCCGACAGACGCGGCTTGACCTCTCGGTCAAACCACACGTCGAGCACTTCGTGCAGGTAGATGTTCGCCAAGATCGGCGACACTACCCCGCCCTGCGGGCTGCCCGCGTCCGGGTACATGATGCCCCCGGCCTCGAACACACCCGCAGCGAGCCACTTGTCAACGAGGCGCAGCAGCACCCCGTCGAGCACCCTGCGGCGCAGGATCTCCCGGAGGCGTCTGTGATCCAGCGTGTCGAAGAACTTGCGCACGTCGACGTCGAGGATCCACCCGCCCGCAAGCCGCGTCGTCTGGAGCCAGAGAGCTTGCAGCGCTTGATGCGCGGAGCGACCAGGCCGGAAGCCGTACGAGCCGTCGATGAAGTCTTGCTCGTAGACAGCCTCCAGCATCATCGCCACCGCGCGTTGCAGGACCTTATCCTCGAAGGTTGGAATGCCGATGGGCCGGGTCTCCGTCCCATCGCTCCCCTTCGGGATGTGGACCCGCCGCACGGGCGGCGCGCGGTACGTGCCCGACTTCGCGCGATCAAGCAGCGACCGGAGGTTGTCCTCCAGGTTCGCCGCGTACTGCTTCGCGGTCTGCCGGTCCACGCCCGTCGCGCCGTCCTTGCGCGTGCGCCGGTACGCCTCCTGAAGCCAGGCGAGATCGACGTGATGGGCGAGTGTTGTGAACGCCATGCCGGGCGCCTCCCGCGCCCGCGATGCTATCCGTTCGAGTTTCGTGGAGATGGTGGCGGAGCTCGGTGTCTTCGTCATCTTTCCCTCGAACGGGTCCGTGACCTGGTGCCGCCCTTTGCTCGGCGGGGTCCCTCGGGCCGGTTCCCCCGCGTCACTGCTCGTACTGCGGCACTCCGACTTCCCGACGCCCCCGCTCCGCTCGCTTGCGCTCTGCTCGGCGGTTCCACGTACCGTGGAGGTGTCGGGATCTCCCAGGTTCCTGGGGAACCCTCCCGTGCATGCCCTGCTCTCCGACCTCGGCGGGACCGCTGCACCGGACCATCAGGGCAGTGCCCATCCTTGGGCGCAGCGATGTTGCCTTCCACGTTTTCAACCGCGTCGGCTCCCGCAACAACCATAATTTCGAGGCTCAATCGCACGGCCTGCACGCTCGCTGTCTACGCTTCGCAGCCACGGTCGCCCGTGCACCACGCAAGACTCACTTCCGGCTGGTGGCCCACCTTGGCCGGGCGGGGTTCGAACCCGCTGGGTTCCACCGCGAGGTTTCCGCTCTGGTTCGCTACGTCATCGCTTCCTCCTCGCCCAGGCTTCGCCTGGCGCACCGAAAATGCTGGTAATGGCCAAACCAGGCACGCGGAATAGCGGGCTGGTTCTGCGCTCGGTTGTGACCATCTCTTCCGCGCCCAGCGTGAGCGCTGCCGCGACGTGCAACGCATCCATCCCGGCCAGACCGTGCCGCGAGACCAGAGCGAACGCCTGCTCCGAGAGCTCGACGGAGAGCAGCGCCCAGGCGCAGACCGCGGAGAAGAATGTCTCGTAGAATTCGACCTCTTCCTTACGGCGGAAGTAGAGAGGCTTCGGCAGCACCTCCAGCTTCAATAGCGGACTGGAGACGAATTCCCTCCCTGCATCATCGAGGATCGAGAGGGCACGCTCCGCGTGCTCGCCAGCACCACGAGCCGCAACGATCAAGACGCCCGCATCAACGAAGGTGCGCATCGTCCTCATCGCCTTCCAGGTCCAGTTCCAGGTCCAGCGCCGCGGCGCCGCCCCGGTGCTCGGCCAGCTCCTGGCGCACGCCGACCTCATCGAGCAGCGGCTCGCCCGAGCGCTCGATCCGCGCTCGGATGGCGCGCAGCCTGCCACCGAGCGTACCGAGCGCCTCGCCTCCCGCGCTCACACCGGCTACGCGGCTACTCCCCTGCGCCTCTGCCGCCGCCTGAGCCACGATGCGCTCGGCCAGCCGAAGCCGGTCGGCAAGCGGCAGCCCGCGCACATGCTGTTCGTAGACGTCGTCGACGGTCATACCGGCCCCTCGCTCGCGTTGCCCTCGGCTCCTCGCTTCGGGCTACTCAAAGCCTACAGACCAGGCGCATCCCGCGCGCGGACGCCCCCTACGCTCCTCCTCACGGATCGTCCTCCACCCACAGCCTCGGCCCGTCGTCCCGCCCCGGCGCCTTCTGCCCGACCAGCACCGCCCCCACCCAGACCGCCTTCGCCGGCTCCCCCGTATCGCCCGGCTGCGGCCCCAGCAGCGACAGCCTCACCACCCGCTCCCCCGGCGCCAGGTCGTCCCCCAGGCGGATCACCCCGCGCCCCACGCCATCCGTCCCGCGCTTCTCCGTCGCCGCCTCCCACAGCGTCGCGCGCGTCAGGTCGCCGCCGCGGCCCGCCAGCACGCCCTCCGGGATCGTCACGCGCCGGAAGAACGCCGCCTCCCGCGACGCCGGCTTCGCCCCCTCGAGCCGGTACCGGATCCGGTAGTCCGCGTTCTCCCCGGGCGTCACCACGAACAGCACCAGGTGCAGCGTCTCGCCCGCCTCCTGCTTGAACTCGTACGTCATCGGCCGGGCGCGCGTCAGCTCGAACACGTCGCGCCGGCGCACGATCGCCCCGCCGTTCGCCGGCGGCGCGTCCGTGTACGCCACCCCCGCCTCGCCCAGCCCCTCGACCTCGACCCGGCGCGCGCCCGCCGGCGCCGTCACCCGCAGCGACCCGGACAGCGCCACGATCGGCTCCTTCAGCGCCACCTCGCCGTCCACGCGCACCGCCACCTCCTTGCCGAGCGACGCGCGCGCGGCCCGGTAGATCACCGACAGCCGCCCGGCCCGCGCCCCCGCCCCGTCCACCCGCACGTCCTTCGCCACGAGCAGCGGCGTCCACGCGTCGCCCGGCGACGGCTCCCCCGCCGACTGCCACGCCGGCATCAGCAGCCGCCGGCGCACCGGCGCGTGCTCCGGGACGAGCACCCGCTCCGGCCGATCCGCGTCCGACCTCGCGCCCTCCCCCGCCCGCTCGATCCGCACCTGCTCGCGCAGATCCGAGAAGCGCTCCTTCCGCTCCAGATCGTCGAGGTTGAGCGCGCGGACGTCCGTCCACGTGCTCACGTCGAACGGCGCGTAGCGCCACGTCTCGTCCTCGGCCAGCGTGACCCGGTACGGCAGCCGGTACAGCGTCTCGTTCACGCCCGGCTCGATCGCGCGCAGCCGCAGGCGCGTCCTCGCGTCGCCCGTGATCTCGATCCGCTCCACCCCCGCCGGCGGCCGGAGGATCGCGAGCCGCGGCTCGGACGCGTCGAACCCCTCGTTCCACCACTCGAACCGCGATCGCGGGAGCGTCACCTTGAGCTCCGCCCGCTCGGACGGCCCAGGGCCCCACCGCGCCACCACCGTCGCTTCGCCCTGGTTCGCGCCCCCGCTCGCGTCGATCTGCGTCCGGAACAGCAGCCCGAGGAGCTCTTGCCCGGGCGCCATGCGCGCGATGACCGGGTCGCTCGGATCCAGCGCCAGGTAACGCACGATCCGCACGTCCGGCGGCGTCTGCAGCCGCGTAGGAGCCGCTGCCGGCGCCGCCGCGGGCGCGGACGGAGCGGGCGGCTCCTCGGCGGCCCCCGGCGGGAGCGCCCCCGGCGCAGCGCCGGGGCCCCCCTCGCCCGCGGGCAAGGGCATCGCCGGGTGGACGATCTCGCCGATCTGCTGCATCGCCTGCGCCTCCGACGCGCTGAACCGCACGCCGAAATCCGGGCCGACGCCGTCGATCACCACCGTCCGGATGTCCTCCCGCACGAGCCGCACCGTGGCCCGCCCGAGCGGGCCGAGCGCGACGCTCGTGGACCCGCTCGCGCCGTCGCCGACCCGCACCGTGCGGCCCGGCGGGCCCTCGATGTCGAGCGACAGCGGGCCGCGGAAGTTCAGCGCGGCCGCGCGGCGCTCGCCGATCACGAACTCGGACGCGCCGCGCCCCTCGGCGCGCGGGTACGGCATCCGGAACCGCCGCAAGAGCAGCCGCGACATCTCGTAGTCGATCCCCTCGCGGCCCCCCGCCTCGAGCCGCCGCGCCCAGCCCCGGAGCAGCGCCTTCCGCGCCGGCTCCGGCAGATCGGCGAAGCCGAGCGCCGACGCCCGGAGCCCGAGCTGCCGCCGCTCCTCCGCGTCGAGGCTCTGCTCGTAGACCGCGCGCGACGCCTCGCTGCGCTGGTAGCGCCCCTCCAGCCGCGACAGGATCGTCAGCTCGCTCGGCACGCGCGCGCCGTCGCTCCCCACCGCAGGCTTCGCCCGGAGCCGCACCTGCCCGCCCTGCGGGAGCACGTCGTGCGTGATGAGCAGCGTCGAGCGCGGATCGGTCACCGCGCCCCCGCCGCTCGCGAGCCGCGCCGCGTACTCGCCCTCGCCGAGCGGCCGATCCGGATCGCAGCTGACCCGGCTCTCCAGATCGATCGCGTGCCGCGCGACCTCCTCCCCGCGCTCGTTCACGAACGCCGCGATGAACCCGTACGGGTAGCGCCGCGCCGAGTCGCAGGCGTCGGCCCTCACGCTCCCCCAGGTCGTCACCTCCACCGCGTCGATCTCGGCCGGGACCTTGATCACGAGGTCCCGCTCCGGCTCGATGTGGTAGGCGAGGATCTCGTCCTCGGCCGGCAGCGAGCTGCCCAGCGGCGGCGCGCTCGACAGCTGCGAGAGCGCGAACGCCGTCACCCCGAGCAGCGCCATCGCGATGAGCCACCGCGGGTTCAGCGCCCTGCGCGGCGCGCCGTCGCGGGCGCGGAACCCCGCCGTTGCCATGCGCGCCCGGGACGCCGGCCGCGCCGCGTGGGAGCGCGGCGGCGCGGGCGCCCCGTGGCCCGCCGGCTCGCGGCGCTTCGCCGGGGCGGTCACGGGGTCGCCCTCTGCGGCGCCGCCCCGGGCCCGGCCGCCTCGACCCGGAGCGCGCTCGTGCCGACGGTGACCGCGCGCCGCAGCCGCGAACCGCCGGGCACGGCCGCACCCGGCACCGCGACGAGCGCGCCGTCGATCGGCAGCAGCTGCGCCTCCCCCGGCCGCGCCGCGATCACCCACGGGCGCCCCGTGATCACGTCGCGCCCGATCTCCACATGGCATTGCGCCTCGCCCCGCGGCGCGGCCGGCGCGCTCCCGCGCAGCGCGGCCGCCGCCGCGGCGCGCGCCGCGGCCGCCACCCCTGCCCGAGGCGCCACCGCCACCGCTGCCCGCGACGCGTCCGCCCCTGCCCGCGGCGCGTCCGCCACGCCCGCCCGCGGCGCGCCCGCCGGCGCCGGAGCGCCCCCCGGCCCCGCCGTCTGCGTCGAGAAGTGCGCCCTCAGGTAATACGGGTTCCGCTCGGTCGTGTAGCGCCGGAAGGGCTCTATCGCTGCGGAGAGATCGCACTCTGCGGTCACGCCCCGGGTCGGGCAGAGCTCGTCCCCGCTCGCGCCTGCGCCGGCGGTCCCCGCGCACGACGCGAGCGCCTGGGCGCGCGCCGCCACGTCGGCCGGCTCGGGCGTCACGCCGAGCCGCGCGAGCCGCGCCTCGAGGCGCGTCTCCCCCTGCCCCGGCTCCACGAAGCGCCGGAGCTCGAAGAAGCGCCGGATCGCGCTGCCCAGGTACACGATCGCGAACCGCCCCTCGGCGAACCGCTTCGCATAGGCCATCGCCATGTCCGTCGCGCCGCTGAACGGCACCTGCTCGCGTGTGCCGTCGAAGATCCCCACGCGCAGCTCGAGATCGCGCAGCGTCTCCAGCAGCGGCCCCGCGAACGTCGGCACGTGCCCCGGCCGCAACACCTCGTACCCGAACGAGATCACCGCGTCCCGCTCGTAGGTCCGATCCGCCTCGATCGCCTGCACCGACAGCGCATTGCCGCCGTCCCCGACCCAGACCTCGTGCGCCCGCTGGAAGTAGCTGCGCAGCCCCTCGGCGCGCCGCACGTCGGCGGCCCCGCTCGGCTCCGCCGTTGGCACCGCTCCGGAGAGCAGCAGCGACTGCGCCGAGAGCGCGTCGGCGAGCGCGAGCCCCGCGCCGAACGCCCCGATCTGCCACCGCGGCGCGGGCACCTCGACGAGCATCGCGCCCGTCAGCGGCGACCTGACCGCCTCCGTCGAGGGCGCCGTGGGCAAGATGTCGCCGCTCGACGCAGCACGCGGCAGCGTGGGCGGCAGCGTGGACTGATGCGTCAGCACGAGCCACGCCGGGTTCCCGCGCCGCTCCGGGCCGCCCTCGTCCGGCCCGGGCTCCGCGATGCCCCACGCCGCCGGCGCCTCGGCGGTGCCGCCGATGCGCACCTCGCGGAAGCCGAGGCGCCCGAGGATCGCCCGCTCCCACGCGGTCGGCGGCGCCGCGCCGGACGCGCCGCCGGGGCGCGTCGCCGCCGCGATCAACCGCGGCGCCACCACGGCGTCGAACAGCCTGAGCTCCTCGAGCGACGGCGGACGGAAGCGGCCCGGCTGGACCTCGGTCAAGGACACCATCCGCTTCGCGAGCTCCTCCTCCAGCGTCCCGGTCCAGCGCACGGCCTCCGGCGCGCCGAGCGAACGCGCGCCGACCGCCTCGGCGACCTCGCGCGGCACGTGCAGGCGCGGCGCGTCGCCGAGGGGCGTCGACGGCTCCGCCGCCTGGCGGAACGTCATCGCCGTCTCGGCGCCGAGCCCCAGGCCGATCGACACAACGGGCAGCCCCGCCGGCGAGCCGACGACGCTGAGCTCCGGCCCGTCGCCGCCGCCCGGCTCGACGATGAGCACCTGGGGGTCTTCCATGGCGTCGATCATCGCGGCCACGAACGCCTCGTCGTGGCGCCGGATCGCCCCGTGGCGCGACAGGAGCACGACCCCCGCCGCGTCGAGCAGCCCCGCGACCCGGAGCGCCACCGCCGGCAGCGCCGAGCCGAGCTCGGTGGGCGCCGCCAGCACCAGCCACTCGGGCGCGGACGTCGGGCTCCTGCCGACGCGCTTGCGGATCGCCGCCCGCGGCACGCCCGGCGCGTCGTCCGGATCGTCGAACCGCGGGCTCAGCACGTACCACGGCCGCTCGCCGTCGCCCTCCCGCGCCACCGACACCCGCGCGCGCTCCGCCGCGCCGAGCAGCTCGTCCGCCGGCCGCCCGTCGCGCAGCACGCTGCGCGCGAGCCGGTGGGCGATCCGCCGCGACTCGATGTCGGCGGCGATCGCGGCCGCCCTCGGGCGCGGGCCGGGCCGGGGCGCCGTGTCCGCCAGCACGAGCGACAGCGCGGCGCTCTCGATGCGCGGCACCGGCCTCGCCGCGGTCGCGGGCGGCGGCGGCGCGCCTCCCCAGCCGAGCGCCACGAGCGCGTAACCGACGCCGTTGCCGACGAGGAACGCGGTGAACGACACCTGGATCGTCGGCATGATCACGATGCCGACGTGCTCCTTGTTCCACATCTTCACGGCGAGCAGGCTCGGGAGCAGGTAACCGAAGCCGAAGTAGTCGACCATCTGCAGCCCCGGCGCGTACCGCACCATGGCGAAGCCGATCGCCATCTTCACGAGGAAGCCGAGCACGTACACGAAGATCATCCGCCGCGGCCCCACGAGCAGCATCCGGGAGAACGGGCGGACCGAGGTGATCCAGCGCGAGAGGTAGAAGACGGCCAGCGCCTCGATCGTCGTCGTGAGCAGCTTCGTCGGCTCGTACCACGCCACGGCGAGCAGGCCGGGCACGAGGATGCCGTTGTAGTCCCACCCGTAACGGACGTTGTTGCGCGCGCCCATCAGCGCGCCGATGACCAGGATGATGTGGGCCTTCGGCAGCTCGAGGAACTCGAGCGACAGGCTCTCGTTGAGCACCTGGAAGCGGGAGACCGAGAGGTTCGTCGTCCGGAGCAGCACGCCGAGCACGAGCGCCGTCAGCGCCGTCACGACCGCGAGCCGCGGCGCCGCGCGCAGGAAGCCGCTGTTCCAGAAGGCGTTCGCGATGAGCGGCACCAGCACGAGCCCGATGCTGTAGAGCTCCCGCGAGTGCACGAAGTCGTAGCGCGCCGAGACCTCGGGCACGACGAAGCCCTCGACGAAGAGCCGCACGATCACCGCGCCGACGATGAACAGGTAGAACCGCTCGCGCCCGAACGCCGTGGACCACGCGCCGGTCCGGGTGATCCAGCGGCCGATCAGCGCGACGAACAGGTACGTCACGATCGACTCCGCGATGATGAACACCGCGGTGACCGGGGCCGCGAAGAACACCGTCGCGAGGTAGCCGGGCACGACGAGCCCCGCGTACGTCCAGCCGAGCGTCTCGGTGAAGAACGTCCCGAAGACGAGGCCGATCAGGACCGCGGTGTGGAGGCTCCGATCGAGCCCGTTCGGTGGAAAGAGCGGCAGGTTCTCGAGCATGCGGCGGGACGGCGGCGGCGGGGCGGGTCGGCGCGCGCCGCCGCCCGGCGCGGTTGCCAGCGCGGGCGCGCTACGGCAGCGTGGTGGCCAGGCCGATCGCGCTCGGCGCGCCCCAGCCCGTCGGGTAGTCCCAGCCGGGCCCCGCGGCAAAGAACTCCGTCTCGCCGCGCACGACGTCGCGGAACGTCGCCTGCACCGCGGGGGTCGTGTAGAGGATCGAGTTGAGGAACCCGGCGCGCGGCAGGCCCTGCTCGGCGCGGTAGCTGTTCACCACGGCGATGAGCCCCGCGAAGCAGGGCGAGGCGAACGACGTCCCGCCGTACCGCCGCCACTCGCCGAGGTAGTAGACCCAGTACGGGGTCGGCGAGCTCCCGGCGTGCATGGCGACGTCCGCGACCGCCCGCTTGCCGCCGGACCCCTCGACGACCCCGACCTGCCAGGAGGGGATCGGGAACGAGAGCGTCGGGCCGGAGCCGGAGCCGGACCAGGCGAGCTCGTCCTCGACCTCGCCGTCCGCGTCGAGCGAGAGCGACGTCCCGCCGACCCCGGTCACGTACGGGCTCGCCGAGGGCGTGTCGGTCTGCGCCGAGTCGCCGGTCGCCGCGACCACGGTGATCCCGAGCGCCGCGGCCATCTGCGCCGAGCGGTGGTACTGGAGGCGCACGGCCGGCGGCTCGGAGTCCTCGCGGTGGGCGAACGAGTCCGTGATGACCGACACCTCGCCGCGGCCGACGGCCTCGTTGAACGTGTAGACCATCGACGTGTTGCGCGCGTCGGGGCCCTGGTACACCACGAGGTCCGCGCCCGGCGCGAGGCCGCCCGACCACGCCACGTCGAGCGTCGACTCCACGTAGCGCGTCGAGGCCGGCTCCATGGTCTGGACGACCTCCGGGTTCGCCCGCTCCACGCCGAGCGCCCGCCAGAACGACTGCAGATCCTTGTACTTGAAGGCCGCGCCGATCGTGACCCCGAGCTTCACGCCCTCGCCGGTGAACCCGAGCTCGTAGAGGTCGTCGACGTCGTACGCGCCCGCGATCTGCGCGGGGGTCAGCCCCCTCTCGACGCCGGCCGGCGGATCCGGCGCGATCTCCCCGCCCTCGCCCGGCAGCGGCCTGGTGCTCGCCGCGAGATCCGCGGTGAGGATGCCGGTCGTGCGTTCCGACACCCACGTCGGCACGGTGAGCTGGCCGAGGGTGCCGTAGACGTCGAAGGGCGGATTCCCCGCCTGAGGGTTCTCGCGCTCGAAGACCCGGAGCTCCGTGTCGAAGGTCTCGTTGAACTGGCTCACCGTGCCGGTGAACTGGATCAGCAGCCGGTTCGTGGCCGTGAAGTTCACCTGCATCCCCTGCTCCTCGAGCCAGAGCTTCACGAGGTGCACGTCGCGCTCCCGGGGCGCGTACGCCGCGATCCACTCGTCCCGGGTGAGGTACTGGCGGAAGCGCGGGCCCGTCGGGTCGTAGATCTCCGCGATCCTCTGCTCGAGCAGCCCCGAGTTGCGGATGGGGAAGCCCATCAGCGCGCGGACCACCTCGTCGCCCCCGGCCACGCCCTTGTCGGTGTACACGCCCGGCAGCGGGCTCGGGATGCCGTCCGTGGCCTCGGTGGGCTCACGCTCCTCCTCGGTGAAGTCGGGCAGCTCGTCCGGCAGCTCCTCCCCACCGGCGCCGCCGGCCCCGCCGCCGCCGACCTCGGCCGCGCCACCGCCGCCGCTCCCGGCCGCGCCGCCGCCGCCCCCGGTCGCGCCGCCGGCGCCCCCGCCGCCCGCGCCCCCGCTGCCCGAAGAGTCTGCGATCTGCACATCCGACTCGCAGCCACAGCTCGAGGCCGAGAAGGCCACGCTGCTGACCAGGCTGAGCAGGCCGAGGATGGGCGCGGCACGAAGCACAGGTGAAGCACGGCGCATACGCAGCAACGATTCAAACCCCTTCCGACAGGCCGATCCAGCCGAATCGTCACAGGGCGCTGACGTCGCATCACACGTGCGCCGCCCGCAACACAACGCGCCTCGGCGGAGCGTTGGGAGCACCACGTCGCACCCTGGCGCGACCAGATTCGCCGCGGCGCCGCGGCCCGGTCGGAGATCGCGGCGCGCCGGAGGACGATAGAGGCGGGCGCGACGGCTGCGCCTGCGGCCCTGGGGAGCGACCTTCTCGTCGCACAGCCGATGTTTTTGGCGCGGCGGCCCCGGGTGGACAATTGTATTGATTCGACCACGATGCGACGCTCAGGCTGCCCGGGGCGTCCCGCGCCCCCTCGAGGCCGCGGCCTTCAGCGATTATGGCGAAGACTTACCGTCCGCGGATCCCCAAGCCCTTTCGCATCCCGCGCCCGATGGGCGCGCAGGCGGATGCGGCGCGCTTCGGGTGGCTCAGGCCCGAGGTGCTCTCGATCGTCGCGGGGGCGCTGATCGCCGCCGTGGCGCCGCTCGATCGGCTCGACTACGTGGCGCGCGGCCTCACCGCGTCCGCGCTCGCCGACGCCGCGCCGTCCGCGCAGGTGCTGCTCGTCACGGCCTCGCCCGAGTCGCTGCGCGAAGGGCTCTGCGAGCGCTCGCTCCCCGGGCTGCTCGAGCGCGGGCGCGCGCGCGGCGCGCTGCTGATCCCCCCGGCGGACGCGTTCTGCGGCGGCGACGCCGGGAGCGCCGCGAACACCACGAGCGCCGCGAACGCCACGAGCGCCGCAAACGCCACGCGCGCCGCGGGCGCCGCGCCGGTCGTCCGGATGCCGCCCGAGCTGCTCCGCCTGAGCGCCGGCGATGTCGTCGGCTTCTTCCCGCTGACGGCGGAGAAGCGCGCGCCGGAGCTCGGCGCGCTCGGCGTCTCGGCGGCGCCCTGGGTGCTCAAGAAGGCGCCGCAGAGCGTCCCGGCGGTCAGCCTGCGCGATCTCGCGGACGGCCAGGTCCCCGCGAGCGCGCTCGAGGGCCGCGTCGCCGTGGTCGCGGTGGGCGCCGGCGGCGTCGCCCCCCAGGCGGTCGCGACGTCGGCCCTGCCGCCGGCGAGGGGCATCGCCGCGGTGCTCGGCGGGCTGCTCGACGGCGGCCGGCGCGCGGCGGCGCCGGCGTGGGTGCCGGCGCTGTTCGTGCTGCTGGCGGGCGGGCTCGTGTGGATCGCGCGCCGCCGCTACGGGAGCCTTGTCGCCACGGTCGCGCTGTTCCTCACCGTCTTCGCGCTCGCGGCGGGGCAGGGCGTGCTCGCCGCGCGGGCCGAGGCGAGCCTCATCGCGCTGCCGAGCGCGCTGTTCGGCCTCGCTGTCGCGTTCACGGGGGTCATGATCGTGCGCGGGCTCGTCGTCCAGCGCTCCGTCGATCGCGCCGCGGAGCTCATCCAGCGCGCCGCGCTGTTCCGCATGCAGGGGGTCCACACGCTGCCGGACGAGGAGTTCTGGCCGCGCGTGGCGCGCCTCGCGGAGCAGGCGCACCCGGCCGATCTCGTGCTCGTCGCGGAGCTGCCCGCGGGGAGCTGGCACCTCCGGTTCTGGAACGACAGGCAGGGTGGCGGCGAGAGCCTCGTCGCCGAGCTCCGCCGCGACGTCCGCCGCCCGCCGTACAGCAGCGAGCAGGGCGTGCCGGCGATCCGCCTCTCGCGCCGGTTCCTGGCCAAGCAGGACATGCCGGCGGTCGTGGTCCCGCTCATGGCGTTCGGCGAGATCGAGGGGTACGTGTTCTTCTGCGGCCCGGTCGCCGAGCAGACGTTCTCGCGCGAGCCGGAGCGGGCCGAGCACGTCGGCCGCGAGCTCGCGCTGCTCCTGCGCAGGAAGCGCCTCGCGCGCACGGCGCAGGCCGGCGCGGGCGAGGCGCGCGGCGGCGGCTCGCCGGAGGACGATCTTGTCGAGGGCGCGCGCGTCGCGCTCGACGACCTCCAGCTCTTCGGCTCGATGCTGCGCAGCGCGCCGGTCGGGCTGCTGTACGCGGACGCCTTCGGCGACGTCCGCTTCGTCGCGCCGGAGTTCGCGAAGTGGCTGCGGGCGCGCGACGTCACGGTGCCAGCGGAGAGCGCGAGCGCGGCGCTCCCGCCGGGCTCGCTCACGCTGGGCGACGTCCTCGGCGCCACGTCCGCGAGCGACGCCGCCGTGTCGCTCTCCAGCGTGATGGCGAGCGACGACGGCATCGAGTTGAGCGTCAGCGCGCCCGAGCCGGCCGTGCTCTCGGTGCGCCCGCTGCGGCGCGAGTCCGACGGCTCCTCGTGGATCGCGGGCTACGTCGCCGCGCTCATCCCCGTCCAGCAGGCCGCCCCGGTGTCCGACAACGTGCGGCCGCTCGCGGTGCGCGACGCCGCCGATCCGCTCTGCGCCTTCCAGCTCGGCGACGTCGTGGCCGATGCCGTCGCGAGCGCCGCCCGCGCGACGGGCCGGGCCGTGCGGCTCGAGCCCATCCGCGGCGCGACGCACGCCCTCGGGCACCGCGGCGAGCTCGAGCAGGTGCTCGAGGCGTTCCTGACCGACGTCGCGGGCCGCGGGCTCCCTGGCCACGGCCCGGTCGTGTCGGTGCGCGAGGCGCCCCAGGGCGTGCAGCTGTCGATCCTGGACGTCGGCTTCGGCCTGGGGCTGCCCGAGTCGGCGCTTCAGCGCGTGCTCACCGCCCCTGGCTCCGCCCCGGCGGGTCTGGAGCCGCTCGGCCGGCTGATCGTGGCGGTCGAGGACAGCCACGGTCACGCAGAGCTCAAGACCAACGACGGCTGGGGCATCACGCTCACCGTGACGCTCCTCAGGGCGCACCCGCGCGCGTTCGTGTCCGCGAACGAGGGCGGCAAGCCGGCGGCGCAGCAGAACGTGATCGCGATCGGCAGGGCGGGACCGAAGTAGGGGCGGGCGCCGGGGGGGACGAGCACACGGGCGCGGCGCGGGAGCGCGCCGCCCGAGGAGGTGGGGCGGGGCTGACGAGATCGCTTCGTCGCCTGGGACAACGCCGCTGCTGCCCTGGCCCGCGGAGAGGAGAGGGCGTGAGGGCCCGGCGTGGCGTGCTCAGGTCGCGGGCACGACGGTGATCTCGCCGGTTGTGTAGAGCGCCGAGGTGTCCCAGGCGAGGCCTGAGGCGAGCGGCACGGCGATGTTCACGGCGGCGAACGTCCCCTCGAGGTCACCGCCCCAGCCCAGCAGGGCGATGGTGTCCCCGACCTGAAACGACACGGAGCTGTCGGCCGGCACGACCTCCAGCCCCCCATCGACGAGGAGGTCCCCGTCGACCTGGAGGAGCGGCGAGGGGCTCGATCCCCCGACGACGATCCTCAGGGTGGCCCCCGGCCCCTGGCTGTAGCTGCCGACGATGTCCGTCGCCGGGTGAGCCTCTCCGACCGAGAGCTCGCCGGACTGCATGTTGGCGAGATCTCCCACGAAGCTGCCGGTTTCGAGGCGCCCGCCGGCGAAGTCGAAGTCTCCCGCCTCGATCTCCATGGCGCCCGCGATGAGGTCGCCGTCCTCGATGCGCACGGAGGGCCCCAGGTGGGGATAGAGGCCGACGGCCTTCGGCGCGGTCCGGAGGAGGCCGTCGATGCTCACGAAGGCGTCCTTGCCGACCACCACCGACGGAGACGCATTGCCGCTGGCAAAGACGGTGACGTCGCCGCTGTTGAGCCATGACGCATAGACGTCATTCACCTTGATGAAGGCGTGGCCAAGCTCGGAATAGATCTCGGTATCTTCCGTCACGAGGGTCCCGTACGCCCCGATGGTGAGCTCGCCACTTCCTTCCACCGTCCCCACGCGAAAGAGCCCCTGGTTGGTCCACGTACCACCCCAACCGTGCACGCTGGCCTTGCTTCTCGACAGGGTCTCCCTGCGACCGATCCTCGCATTGTTCGTGAAGACCTCGGCCCGGTCGATGTCCAGCGTGCCCTGACTGTTCACGCCCAAGATGAATTCTCCCGTGCTCACCCACCTCGTTGCGGAGCCGGTCACGGTCACGTGGCCATTGCAGCTCGAGCAGCCCGACGCGCCGCTGCCGCCGCCGATGTAGACATTGTTCGAGAAGAAGCTCGCCCCTTGCTTGATATCAACCCGACCGCGCGCTCCGACGCCGACGTACGTATTCACCTGGCTCGTCAGGGTGGCGCCATACCCTTCGACGAGCACGTTGCCACCATAGCTCTCGGAGCTTCGATTACCCACCACAAGATCATCGGTGAGCACCTCGGCGCCGTTCCGGACGACGAGCAGCCCCTGACAATTGGAGCCCTTGACGCAGAGCTGGATGGATCCGCTGTTGGTCCACTTCGAGCCGTACCCGACGACCTGAACCGTGCCGCTGCGATCATTTCCTAACAGTGCGCCCGCGCTGAACAGCTGCCCGCCGCTCGCGACGGTCACCTCCCCGCTAGTGAAGGTGGGCTCCCAGGGGTTGCTCGCGCCGCCCACGCGGAGGGTGCCCGCCCCCAGATCCCACGGGTCGCTCGGGTTCCCGGGCGACACATCCCCCGTGATGGTCACGTAGGCATGCGCTGTTCCCGCCACGCCCAGCGACGTAGCCACGAGCAGGGTCGATAGAGCAGTTCGAATGTGTTTGTCCATAAATCGTACCCTCCGCCAATGGTTCAATGGTCATGAGAGCCCACCGTCGCCCTGATGCTCCCGCGACGCGGGAGCGCCATGCGCGCGCAGTCCCCCACGATTAGATCTATAGATGAATCAGTCGACCACGACAACACCATTTAGTAAGTTAGCGCGACTTGGTCCGGCGCATTTTGGTCCGGACAAGATGGTCCAGGCCGCAGAGATCAGGCCGTGAGCCCCGCGGTCCCCATGGCCGGGCACCGCAGGATCATGCGCGGTCGGACCGAGTGCGACTGGTCCACTGGTCATGAGAGTCCGCCGACGCCCTGATACCCCTGCGACGCTGGAGAGTCAGGGACGCGCGATCTCCCACGATCAACTCTGTACATGGACCAGTCGACTATGGCAACACAATTTCGTAAATCAGTTGCATTTGGAGCATTTTGGTCCGGACGAGATGGTCCAGGCCGCAGAGATCAGGCCGTGAGCCTCCGCGGTTCCCGTGGCCGGGCACCGCAGGATCAGGCGCGGTCGGACTCCGAGCGACTGGTCCAATGGTCATGAGAGCCCGCCGTCGCCCTGATACCCCCGCGACGCGGGAGCGTCATGCACGCGCGGTCTCCCACGATTAACTCTGTAATTGGGTCAGTCGACTATGGCAACACAATTTAGTAAGTCGCCGCATTTTAGTCCGGACGGGATGGTCCAGGCCGCAGAGATCAGCCCGTGGGCCTCGCGGGCCCCGTGGCCGGGCACCGGGGGATCGCCGGAGAATGAGGGAGCCGCCAAGGCGCCAGAAGGCGCCAAGATCTTTGTGTTTTTTTGGCGTGCTTGGCGTTTTGGCGCGCTTGGCGGTTCCAAAGACCCTACCTTCGGCCAAAGTACCCCACCACCCGTCGCCGCGCGGCCGGGGCGATGCCCCCCCGATGTCCCATCGCGCGCCGCGCGCGCCCCGGACCTGCTCCTGTCTATCAACAGCGCTTCCAGCGCGAACCGGCTGGCCAGATCGATCGCGCTCCCAGCGGAATCGGCTGCGACCCCTCGCGCTCTCCTCGAGCGCTGGCGACGCCCGATGGTCCCCGCCGGGCAGCGCGAATCAATACGGTGCGCGTCCCTCCGATGCCGCGCGCAGCCGAGACATTCACGCCGAGAAGCGACGACGCGCCCTCCAGAGGAGGAGGAGCGCCCGCGCGGCAGCGGCCGACGCGGGGCCGTGGGCCGCTCCCTGCACACGCGCTCTCTGCTCTGCGCGCGAGACGCGAGGATGCCGAGACATGGAGCGCCGCATCACGCCCGGAGCTCCTCGGCGTCCGGGAGCGAACGCGATCCATGGAACACAAGGCCAGAGGACGGCGGGCGATACCTGCCAGGGGAGCCCTCCGGGCTTGCCGGACGGGTCGCGCACCGTGCGGCGATCTCCGGAGGTATCCCGGAGCAGGTCGGCGACCCGCTTCGCAGGCCGAGGGGCTTCCCGGATCAGGTGATCGACCCCTTCCGTAACCGTCGGACCGCGGCTCGGAGCGCGGAGGTCAGCGCGACGCGAACCCCGCCCCGCGGCAGCACTCCGGGGGTCAGCCGGGCACCGTTGCACGCCTGCCGCGCCTTCACGAGCATCCTCATGAGCCGCTCCAGCTCCTCCTTGCGCAGCGCCCGGCGCTCTGCGATCGCGCTCGGCCGGGCCCGGTAGTCCGCCTCGAGCTCGCGCTGCTCCCGCGTGAGCAGCGAGCGCCGCCCGCGCGACGGGCCGGGCCGTGCTCGAGCCCATCCGCGGCGCAACGCACGCCCTCGGGCACCGCGGCGAGCTCAGGCAGGTGCTCGAGGCGTTCCTCACCGACGTCGCGGTTGGCGAGGTCGACCGGCGGCTCGCCCTCTGGACGCCCCTGGTTGGCCTGGTTCTGCAAATTGCACATCAGTACAACACCGCAGTCCACCGCAGTTCGGACATGCCTTGCCTTACCCGCCTTCGTCCTGAGTCGATTCGACGGACGCGATCTCCCGCAGGGCGGCGCGCAGGTGGTTGTTGTTGGTGTCGTCCGCCGACCCGCACCTAGCTCTGGGGAGCTCGTTCCGCCGCTCGTACTCGTCATCGAATAGGTGCTGGCTCAGCACGTCGGGCTCGGAGCGGTTGGCCGGGTGCCGCGTCCCCCGCGGGGACTCCCAGTTGGTCACCCCGTTCGGCGACTGCACCTGAACCTGGTTCGCCATGATGTTAGCGGGCCGGGGGGCGTGGGCAGTACCAACCCCTGGCGGCACAGCTCGGTGCCAGATCTCCCCCTCGGAGATATAATTGGTTGCGTGGACAACATTTCACGAGCAGGCGAGCAAGGTTAGGTTATCGATGATCGTCGAAAGAGGTTATGCGCTCGTCGAGAAGATCGAGGAGAACGTCGATTTCAGCTTGATCCGCGCATGCCGTGAAGACGACGGTGTCCCGATCTTGCTGAAAGTCCTGCGCGCGGAAAGAGCGACTCGCGCCGAGGTCGCGCGCTTCAAGCACCAGTACGAGCGCATCGCGCAGCTCGCCTCGCCTCACCTCGTCGCGCTGCGCGGCATCGAGGAGCTCTCCGGCGTACTGATTGTCGTTCTCGAGGATTTCCCGGGCCGCGATCTCGCGCGGATCCTCGCCGCGCGCCCGTCGCGCACAATGCCGGTCAGCGAGGCGCTCGATCTCGCGGCCGCGCTCGCCGAAGGCCTCGCCGCGGTGCACGCGGCGGGGCTCATCCACCGCGATCTGCGCCCGCACAACGTGCTCGTCGACGCGTGCGGCGCGGTCAAGATCACAAGCTTCGGCGTCGACGCCGAGATCACCCGCGCGCACGAACGGCTCTACGCGCCGGCGGTGATCGCCGACGTGCTGCCCTATATCTCCCCCGAGCAGACAGGCCGCATGAACCGCGGCGTCGACTACCGGACGGACCTCTACGCGCTCGGCGTCATCCTTTACCAGATGCTCACGGGTCAGCGCCCCTTCGAGTCCCTGGACCCGATGGAGCTCATCCACGCGCACCTCGCCCTCGCCCCCGCGCCGCCGTCCCGCGTCGACCCGACGATCCCCGAGGCCATCTGCGGCGTCGTACTCAAGCTGCTCGCGAAGAACGCCGAGGACCGCTACCAGAGCGCCGAGGGCCTGCTCGCCGACCTCGAGCGCTGCCGCGAGGCCCTGCGCGGCACGGGGACGATCGAGCCCTTCGTCGCGGGCCAGCACGATCGCCAGGACCTGTTCCGGATCCACCAGAAGCTCTACGGCCGCGAGCAGGACATCGAGGCGCTGACCGCCGCGTTCGAGCGTGCGCTCGAGGGCAGCCGCGAGAGCGTCCTCGTCTCCGGCTACTCGGGCATCGGCAAGTCCTCGCTCGTGCAGGAGATCCTGCGGCCGCTCGCGCGGCAGAAAGGCTATTTCACGAGCGGCAAGTATGACCAGTACAACCGCGACGCGCCCTACAGCGCGGTGATCCAGGCGTTCGACGGCCTGGTGCGGCAGATCCTCACCGAGAGCGAGGCGCGCATCGAGCGCTGGCGCAGCGCGATCCTCGAGGCGCTCGGGCCGAACGCGCAGGTCGTCTGCGACGTCATCCCCTCGCTCTCGTATGTGGTCGGCGCGCAGCCGCCCGTGCCAGCGCTCGACCCGCTCGAGGCGCAGAACCGCCTGAACCGGTGCTTCTTGCTATTCGTCTCGGTGTTTGCGCGCGGTGCGCACCCGCTCGTCCTGTTCCTCGACGACCTGCAGTGGATCGACCCCGCGAGCCTGGGACTGCTCCGCACGCTCCTCGCCGACGACTCGCTCGAGGCGCTCTTCTTTTGCGGCGCCTACCGCGACAACGAGGTGTCGCCCGGGCACCCGTTCGTCCGGGCCATCGACGAGCTCAAGCACACAGGGATCGTCGTGCGCGACATCGTGCTCGCCCCGCTCGCGCGCCCGCACCTGCTGGAGATGCTCTCGGACAGCCTCAAGCGCGACGACTGCGGGCCGCTCGTCGATGCGGTGCAGAAGAAGACGGGCGGCAACCCGTTCTTCGTCAAGGAGTTCGTCCGGTCGCTGCACGTTCACGACGTGCTCACGTTCGCTGCGGGGTCAGGCTGGCGCTGGGACCTCGCCCGGATCGAGGCGCTCGCGTACACGGACAACGTCGTCGACCTCATGGTGCGCACCATCGCGCGCCTGCCGTCGGAGGCGGTGGAGGCGCTCAAGCTCGCCGCGGCGATCGGCAGCCGGTTCGAGCTCGACGTGCTCGCCACGGTGAGCGAGTGCTCGCCGGAAGAGGTGTACGGCCGCCTCGATCCCGCCGTCGGCGAGGGGCTCGTGCTCGCCGGGCGCGAGGGCTACCGCTTCGCTCATGACAAGGTCCAGGAGGGCGCCTACGCCATGATCCCGGAGGCGGACCGGCCGGCCTTCCACCTCCGGATCGGCCGGCTGCTCGCGGGCAAGCTGGACCTCTCCGAGAGCCAGAGCCTCTTCGACGTCGTCAGCCACCTGAACAGCGCCGGCGACCTCGTGTCGGACCCCGCGGAGCGGCTTTCCCTCGCCCGCATGAGCCTCGAGGCCGCCTGCCGCGCCGAGGACGCGTCCGCCTTCGGCGCGGCCCTGCGCTACCTGAAGCTCGGCCTCCTGCGCCTTCCGGAGGACGCCTGGACGTCGCAGTACCCGCTTCGCCTCGAGTACGGGATGAAGACGGGCCTCATGCTCTCGCTCTCGGGCCAGCACGACGATGCCCTCGCGGTCCTCTCCGACTGCCTGGAGCGCGCCACGAGCCGGCTCGATCGCACCGAGGTGCTGCGGCTCAAGATGAACGTGCAGGTGCTCAAGAATGATCTGCCCGCTGCGCTCGCGGAGGGACTCGCGGCCCTGCGCCCGTTCGGGCTCGACCTGCCCCTGTTCCCCGACGAAGCTATGGTCGACGCCCAGATCCGGGCGACGGTGGATCTCGTCCGGGAAAAGACGCTCGAGGCGCTGCCAGACATGCCGCCGCTCGCGGACCCGGAGATCCGCGCCATGCAGGATGTGCTCGAGGCGCTCTTCCTCCCCTGCGGGTTCTTGAGCCCCAACAACCGCGGCATCACGGTCGCGAAGCTCGTCGAGAACACGCTCCGCCACGGGCTATCGAAGCACGCGATCTTCGGCTGCATCAACTTCGCAACGTTCCTCTGCGGCCGCGGCGACATCGAGCTCGGCTACCGCTTCGGCCGCGCCGCCATCGACCTTTCGGAGCGCTACCCGGACAAGAAGTCCGAAGCGATACTCCGCAACATGTGGGGCTCCTACGTGCAGCACTGGAGGGAGGGTTACCCCGCCTGCCAGAAGTCGCTGCTCGCGGGGATGCACACCGGGCTCGAGACGGGCCAGTACATCTGGGCGTTCTACACCGCGGTCAACGCCGTGCTGAACAGCCTCCTGCGCGGCCTCCCGCTCTCCGACCTCCTCGCCGAGGCGCAGAGCTACAAGCCGATATGCAACCTCGACAGGGGCAACGCCATCTCCTGGATGGTCGATGCGGTCGTACAGATCGCGCACCAGCTCTCGGTCGAGACCGCGCACCCGGCCAAGCTCAAGGGCGCGTGGATCGACATCGACGAGGTGATCGAGAAGGCCCGCCGGATGGGCAACGTGGTCTCGCCTCCCTCCGCCCAGATGTACATCGTGATCCTCGGCGTCTTCCAGGGCGCGTTCGAGGAAGCGGCGCGCATCGCGCTCTCGATGGACTTCGAGATCCAGAGCGTGGCGGGCTGGCTCGGCATCCCCGCGTGCCATTTCTACGCCGGCGTCGCGCTCACGCGGGCGGCGGACGTGGTCTCTCCGGACGAGCGCGCGCTCTTCCTCGCCCGAGCGGAGCTCTTTGCCGAAAAACTCTCGCGCTGGGCGGACCTCTGCCCGGAGAACATGGCGCACCGCAGCGCCCTGCTCGGCGCCGAGCTCGAGCGCATCCGCGGCGACGCGCGCGCTGCGTGGGAGCGCTACGACGAGGCGATCGCCCTCGCGCAGCGCGGCGGCTACCTCCACGACGAGGCGCTCGCCAATGAGCTCGCGGGCGTTTCCTTCCGCGCGCTCGGCAAGACCACCATCGCCCGCGCCTACCTCACCGAGGCGCACAGGGCCTACGGCCGATGGGGCGCGACCGAGGCGATGCGGCGCCTCGAGCGCTCGTACCCCGACCTCGTCCCGTGCGAGATCCTCCGCGGCGCGACGTGCCCGGAGGCCGACGCGCCCGCCACCACCGCGCTCGACCTAGGCTCGGTGCTCAATGCCTCCCAGGCCATCTCGGGCGAGATCGTCCTCGACCGCCTGCTCGACGCGCTCATGCGCATCCTGGTCAAGAACGCCGGGGCGAGGCGGGGCTGCTTGCTCCTCGCCCGCGCCGAGACCCTGTTCTTGGCTGCCGAGGCAAGGGCGGAGGGGTCCCAGATCGAGGTGCGTATTCCCCACGAGCCCGACGCCTCCCCTTCGGACCTGCCGGCGTCCCTGCTCAACTACGTCCGGCGCAGCCGAGAGAAGGTGATCCTGGACGACGGGACGGCACGGAATCCCATCATCGCCAGCGACGACCTCTATCGGTACCCCAAATCCGCCCTCTGCCTGCCCATCCTGCGGCAGGCAGAGCTCGTGGGGTTGCTCTACCTGGAAAACGACCTCGTCGCCGGCGCGTTCACCCCGGACCGGCTTTCAGTGCTGGAGCTGCTCGCGGCCCAGGCCGCCATCTCGATCGCCAATGCCACGCTCTACGCCGACCTGCTCCAGGAGAACAGCGAACGCCGGCGAGCGGAGCAGGCCGTGCGGGACAGCAAAGAGCTGCTGCAGTCGATCGTCGACAACTCGACAGCGGTCATCTACCTCAAGGATCTCGAGGGTCGTTACCTGATGATCAACCGGCGCTACGCCGAGCTGTTCCACGTCGGTGAGCAAGCGATCGTCGGCCGGACCGACTACGATGTCTTCCCCAAGGAGCGGGCCGATGCCTTCCGCGCCGTCGACCACGAGGTGCTGGCCACCGGAGCGGCGCTGCAAGCCGAGGAAGAGGTTCCCCAGAGCGATGCGCTGCACACCTACATCTCTCTCAAGTACCCCCTGTGCAACGCGGCGGGGCAGCCTTATGCCGTCTGCGGCATTTCCACCGACATCACCGAGCGCAAGCAGGCTGAAGCGGAGCGCCAAGCCCGCAAGACGGCCGAAGCCGAGAGCCGAGCGAAGACCGAGTTCCTGAGGAACATGAGCCACGAGCTGCGCACGCCGCTCAACGCCATCCTCGGCTACGCCCAGATCCTCAAGCGCTCCCGGGGGCTCGAAGGCCGCGAGGCGGTGGGACTGAATACCATTCAGCAGAGCGGTCAGCACCTCTTGACCCTCATCAACGACCTTCTGGACCTGGCCAAGATCGAGGCGGGCAAGCTCGATCTCTACCCCGAACCGATCCATCTCTCGACCTTCCTGACGGTCGTCGCCGACATCATCCGCGTCAGGGCGGAGCAGAAGAGCCTTTACTTCGTCTTCGAGGTCACGCCCCACCTGCCCCAGGCGGTGCTGGCCGACGAGAAGCGCTTGCGCCAGGTGCTGCTCAACCTGCTGGGCAATGCGGTGAAATTCACCGACCGGGGGCGGGTGCGCTTCGGGGTGCAGGGGCTGGCCCAGGACGGGGCCACGGCGCGGCTGCGCTTCGAGGTGGAGGATACAGGCGTCGGACTGACGCCGGAGCAGCTGGCCAAGCTCTTCCAGCCCTTCGAACGGGTGGGGGATGCGCGGCGCCGCGCCGGGACCGGCCTTGGGCTGATGATAAGCCGCCAGCTGGTGCACCTCATGGGCAGCGAGATCCACGTGCAAAGCCGGCCCGGCGAAGGCAGCCGCTTCTGGTTCGACGTGACCCTGCCAGTGGCCGAGATCGCAGCACCCCTCCGGCCCTCCGAGTGGGACGCCATCGGCTACGAGGGGCCGCGCCGGAAGGTGCTGGTTGCTGACGACGTGGTGAGCAATCGGGCGGTGCTTCTGGACCTGCTGAGCGGCCTGGGCTTCGAGGTCTGCGAGGCGGCCAATGGCCAGGAGGCCGTCGAGCAGGGGATGGCGGCGTCGCTGGATCTGGCGGTGATGGATCTGATCATGCCGGTGATCGACGGGCTGGAAGCCATGCAGTGCATTCGTCGCAATCGCCAGGCTCGGGGGCTCGCGCGGCTGCCGTTCATCGTCGTCTCCGCGAGCGCCAACGAGGAAGACCAGGCTGAGAGCATTGCCGCCGGTGCCGACGCCTTCCTCGCCAAGCCGATCGACCGGGAGAGCCTGCTGCGGATCATCGGCGCCCAGCTCGGGTTGACCTGGGTCTATGGCAGACCGGCCGAGGAGCGAGCCGGGGACGGGGAGGGCGCGGAGCTCCTGGCGCCGCCCCGAGAGGAGATGGAAGTCCTGCATACCCTGGCCCTGAAGGGCAACATGCGCGACATCCGAAAGCGGGCGGCCTACCTGACCACCCTCGACGAACGCTACCGCCCCTTCGCCGACCGCCTGCATCGCCTGGCGCAGGGCTGCCAGTCCAAGGCGATCCGCAGCCTGGTCGAGGAGCACCTGCAGGGGATGGAGCCGAGGGCGAGGCTGGGGCTGGAGCCGCGGCGCATCGGGGGCGACCGGCGACCATGAGCAGCGCCACAGCGTCCGGTGCTCGCACCCGCATTATCCTGATCGTGGATGACATGCCAGCCAATCTCAACGTGCTGGTGGATAATCTGGAATCGGTGGGTCATGAGGTGCTCATCGCTGAGGACGGTGAAGAGGCTTTGGAGCGGGCCCGCCTCATGCAACCCGACCTGATCCTGCTGGACGTGTTGATGCCTGGCATCGACGGTTTCGAGACGTGCCGGCGCCTGAAAGCGGATGAAAACACCCGAGACATCTCGGTGCTCTTCATGACCTGTCTTACCGATGCGGCTGACAAGCTCGAGGGGTTCAAGGCGGGGGGGCGTCGATTACATCGCCAAGCCATTCGAGATTGGAGAGGTGATAGCGCGGGTCACGACGCATCTGAGCCTGCGCGATGCGCAAAAGGAGCTCGAAGAAAAGAACGCGGAGTTGCAGCGTGCCCATGAAGAGCTGGAACAACGGGTGCGAGATCGCACGGCCGAGCTGGCCAGCTCGAACGCCGCTCTCCGCGAGAGCCAGCATCTGCTTCAGGCCATCGTCGACAATACGGCCGCCGTCATCTTCGCCAAGGACATCGAGGGTCGCTACATGCTCGTCAACCGCGGGTTCGAAGAGCTCTTCCAGATGCGCCGCGAGCAGGTCATCGGCAAGACCGACCGTGACGTCTTCCCACGCGAGCAGGCCGAGGAGTATCGCGCCAACGATTCGCTCGTCCTGCAGCAGAATCGGGCCATCGAGCTCGACGAGCTGGCCCCCCAGAGCGACGGCGTACGCACGTACATTTCCCTCAGGTTCCCGCTGCGCGGCCCCAACGGAAAACCTGAGGGCATTTGCGGGATCGCGACCGACATCACCTCCCGCAAGCGCGCCGAGGACGTGCAGCGCCATTCCTACTCGCTCCTCGAGGCTACGCTCGAATCGACGGAGGACGGCATCCTGGTCGTCGACGGCGCGAGGCGCATCGTGCGCCATAACCACAGGCTCGCGCAGATGTGGCGCGTTCCCACCGATGTCCTCGCCAGCGGATCGGCCGATGTGTTCCTCGCGTTCGCCGGCGGCCAGCTCCGCGAGCCCGAGCTATTCCTGCAAAGCGTCCGTGACCTCGATGCCGATCCCGAGGCGAGCGTCTTCGATACGTTCCCGCTTCGGAACGGGTGGGTCTTCGAGTGTTATACGCAGCCCCAGCGCCTCGAAGGGCGCGTGGCCGGGCGGGTCTGGAGCTTCCGCGACATCACCGCGCGCGTGCAAGCCGAACAGCAACGCGATCGGCTCCTCCTGGACGAGCGGCGCGCGCGCGCGGCGGCGGAGGAGGCCATCCGCCTGCGGGACGAGTTCCTCCTGATCGCCTCGCACGAGCTCCGCACGCCGGTCACCACCCTGCAGCTCTCTATTCAATCGCTGGAGCAAAGGCTCTCGCGGGGCATGGACGGCGAGCGCGTGCGATCGGCGGTCGCCCTCTCCGGCCGCCAGGTCAAACGCCTCGCCCACCTCATCGACATGCTCCTCGACGTCTCCCGGATCCAGGCGGGGAGGATCGAGCTGAACCGGGCGCCCGTCGATCTACGCGCGTTGGTCGCCGAGATCGTCACCCACCTCGGCGACCAGCTCGCGCAGTCGGGCAGCACGCTCGCTGTGCGCGCGGAGCAGCCGGTCACCGGCTGGTGGGACCGGTACCTGCTGGAACAGGTCGTGACCAACCTCCTGACCAACGCCATCAAGTTCGGGGAACGCGCGCCGATCGAGATCACCATCACCGCGGAAGGTGGGGTCGCACGGCTCTCGGTGACGGACCACGGGATCGGGATCCCGGCCGAGGTGCGGACGCAGCTGTTCGAGCGATTTCGCCGCGGCGTCTCGTCGCGGCATTATGGGGGGCTCGGGCTCGGCCTCTATATCACGCGCACCATCGTCGAGGCGCACGGCGGACGAATTAGCGTGTCGAGCGAGGTCGGCCTGGGCTCGACCTTCTACGTCGAGCTGCCGCTCTCGACCGAGAGCGCAGCGAGCCACTATGCATAGCTGGAGCCGGTCACCCCCAGCATACCGGCTTCGGGGCTACTCCCGACCCCAGTCATCGATACCGCCGAGGCTCGTCACCTGCTCGTAACCGGCCTCGATGAGCACGTCTTTCGCCTGCTGCGCTCGCCTCCCGGCGAGCTTTGGATTGCAGACCGTGCATACGCCAATCCCCCAGGAATCGCGTGGGTAGCTCCTGCGCGCTGAGGTTCCAGTCGTTACAGACGTTCAGGTCCGCGCTCATGGCGAGCGCGATCGCTCATGCGGGAACACTGGGGCAAGTTCTCGTTTAACGCCGATGCGGTCCGATCCTCTGCGCCAGCGCGCCCTTTCGATCGAGCGCATAGGCCACGCCGGCCCGGAGATCGCCGCGCGTGATCAGCGCTCCGAAATCGACGCCTAGCTGCACCAGCGCCTGGGCGATCGACGGCGCGATCCCGACCAGCACACACTCGGCGCCGAGCAGCGCCGCGGCCCGCGTCGCCTGGATCACGTGGCTCGCCACGGCCGTATCGACCGTCGTCACGCCCGTGATGTCGATGATGACGATCTCCGCCTGGTGTCGCTGGATGCCGTCGAGCAAGGTCTCCGTGAGCCGCTCCCCCCGCTCGCTGTCCATCTGCCCGATCAAGGGCACGACGAGCACGCTCTCGTGGATCGGCAGCACGGGCGTGGACAGCTGCCGGATCGTGTCGAGGAGGCTCTCGCGCGCCTTCGCCAGGTCCAGCTCGACCTCTTTTTGACGGGTCACGTCCCGCACGAGGCCCACGAGGTAAAGGGGCTTGTCGTCCCTGTCGCGGACAGGCACCTTCGTCGTCTGAAAGCTCCGCGTCCGCTTGTCCTCGAACAGAAGCTCCTCCTCGAAGAAGGCTCGCTCGTGACCGGCGGCGATGCGCTCGTCCATCGCGTTGAGGTGCCCGGCGACCTCCGGCGGGAAGAGTTCGTCGTTGCGTTTCCCGACGATGGTCTCGGTCGTCAGACCGACGCCCTCCGCGCCGGCCTTGTTGCTGAAGACATAGCGTTGCCCGTCGGCGCTCTTCACGAACAGGATATCGGGCACCACGTCGATGGCGGCCTGGCAAGCGATCCGGAGTAGGCGCAGCTCCTCGGCGTGCGCCTTCTTGACCCCGCTGATGTCCTCGAACACGACGCCCACACGCCCTTCTCCGAGTGGGAACGCCTTGACCAGCAGGACGGGCGCGCCGTCGTCGCCCCCGCCCAGGCGGACGCCTCCTAGGCAGGCGGGCGAGCCCGATCTTGCCACGCGGGCGCAGAGCTCGGGGACGCCCGCGCCTCGCAGGGCCGGGAACACCTCCTCGACGCGCGCGCCCGCTGCGCCGCGGCCGAGGGCGCGCACGGCCGCCGGGTTCGCCGCGACGAAGCGCGGCTCCGGGGTGACCTCGGCCCCGTCGCAGCTGTAGACATGAACCGCCGTCGGCAGGCGCTCGAACAGATCCGTGAAGGCGCTCCCGCTCCCGTCGCTCATGACGCCACTTCACCCTGTTTCACGCGGCATCGCAATTCCGAGTCAAGGCGGAGGGCGCGCTGCAACGCTCAGGCGATCACGCGACGCCAGGTTTTCCAACGTCGTCTTCGCCGCTCTCTTCCTGGCCGGCGCCTCCTCGTCGCGGCTTCTTCTTCCCTGCCGCTGCAGCCGCGCGCGCCTCCTCCGCCCACCGCGAGAGCTCCTCCGGCGAGTCCCGTACGGGAAGCTCTACGTCGGCACCATGCGGTGCGCGCGGGCCGTGCGCTGGTCGAGGCGCGCCGGGTTCCACGGCAGATCCAGGTGCACGACGTAGCTCGCAGCCTGCAGGTTGAGCCCCATCCCGCCGGCGTCCGTGCTCAGGAGCACCCGCACCGCCGGGTCGTCCCGGAACCGGTCGAGCAGGGCCGGGCGTCGGTCCGTCGGAACGTCGCCGTGGAGCATGGCGTGGCCGACGCGCAGCCGGTCGCGCTCGCCCGTCCACCGCGCGATCTCCTGCGCCCACTGGTGCTTGAGCGACGCCGCCGTGACGATGAGGACCCGCCGCGCCTCCCCGCGTCGCCGCAAGAGCTCGCATGCCGCTATCGCCTGGCGGGTCTTCGCCACGCCGGACGCTCCGCGACCGCGCGGCGCACGGCCTCGAGATGCTTGCACGTGCCGAGCTCATTGCCCAGGAAATCAGGGCAAGAGCAGGTGTCGTGGCGCGCGCCGGCGTCGACGAGATCGACGACGTACCGCCCCCCGCTCCCGCTCACCACAGCGTAGTCGCCGTCGACTCGACCGCTGAGCGGCGTGACGGAGAAAGGCTCGCTGTGCGCTCGATAGACACGCACCTCGCGCTCGTACCGGCGGACAGCGTCGGTATCCTCGTAGTCATCGCATCGCGGGGAACCCCAGCGGGTGGGCTCGATCGAGGCAGGGCGCACGGCGCAGCTTTGCCGCAGCCGCCAGGTTGTCGCAACAGCCCAGAGGAGAGGGTCGTATCGCCGTCCACCTGCGCCCGAGCGGCGCCCCGATGCGCCCGGTTGCCCAGCTTGGCGCGCCTTCGAGGCGCAGCTTCATCGCAGGCTGGCCCGAGCTCACGGCGTCCGGCGAGGTCGCGCGGCCGCCGCGCCGTGCGACCTCGCCCACGGCGGCCCGCGCGCGGAGCTCCTCACGCGGCCACGAGCGGCTTATGAGGAGTCGAGACGAGCGAGGCCGACCAGCGCAACCGCACCGCGCGCACGCGAGCAGCCTTACCTGGTCGCGCCCTTTACGTTCTTCCTCTCCGTCAGGTGCGGCCTCCGTCGGGCGGAGGCGTGCCGCTTGATCTGCGACGTGCTCTATTCGATGGAGAGAGTGACGGCGTCATCCGTCACGTCCGCCACATCGAGGGTTCCGGTGAAGATCGCATCGAACGTGAAGTTGCGGAGGACGAACGAATGGCGCCCCTCGCCGATCGCCGCCGCCGCGTCCGAGAAGGAGTGCTCCAGGATGTCGATATGGATGTCCCCCTCGAACTCGCGCGACGCGATCCAATAGGGATCTCCCTCGACCAGCACGGGCACTAGGGCGCACGCGTCGTTGGTGGGCTCGCCGTCGATGAAGTCGGTCTCCCCGACGCCCCAGGCCCCGTCCACGAACGTCGCGCAGCCCGCCGTGGCGGCTTCATCGGAAGCGATCGCGAGCTCCGTCGTATCGAGGCTGCTGCCGCCCGCGCCGCCGCCGCCTTCCGCATTGCCACCCGCACCTGCGCCGCCGCCTTCCGCATTGCCGCCCGCGCCGCCGCCGCCTTCCGTATTGCCGCCCGTGCCTGCGCCGCCACCGCCATCCGCACTGCCGCCCGTGCCCGCGCCGCCGCCACCTTCGGCACTGCCGCCCGTGCCTGCGCCGCCGCCGCCTTCCGCATTGCCGCCCACGCCCGCGCCGCCGCCGCCTTCCGCACTGCCGCCCGCGCCCGCGCCGCCGCCACCTTCGGCATGACCGCCCGCGCCCGCGCCGCCGCTACCAAAGCTGACCTCGTCATCCCCGCAGGCAACCAGCAAGCACCCAAGAAAGACGATCGATATCCACTTCATTCGCACCTCGGCTCTCTGTGACGCGCGGCAGCGTAACATGAGCTACAAAGACGCCAAAAATCTCGGGCCGGACGGCTGAGCCCGCAATCTCGCGACGCGCGCCCGGTGGCCGCGCCGATGTGCGGGATGTCGCCCGCACCGCTCCGTGATGGAGCCTTCGTCACCTGTCGAAGGAAGGGTGCTCGCGACGCGGAATGACGCTCGATGCATCGCCAGCGCCGCGGAGCGCGTCCGGCGAGGACGGCCGCCGCTCCCCCGCCCTCGTGCCGCGCTTCCTCTCGGCTCTCAGCCCCTCAGGACCCGATCCGGATCCGCTTCTTCAGCGCGGCGAGCTCGTCGTCGACCGCCGCCCCGCCCGGCTTGTCCGCGCTGCCGCCGCCGGCGCCCCCGCGGCCGTGCTCCAGCTGGGCGAACTTCGCCTCCAGCTCGGCCGCCGACAGCCCGCCGCCGGAGATCGCCTCCTCGATCTCGCGCGACGCCGCGACCTGCGCCACCTGCCCCTCGACCTGCTCCTCCATCCGCCGGAACTCGGAGAAGGCGCTCTGGCCGCCCCGCGCCCCGAGCCCCTCGGCGCCGCCGCCGGCGCGCTGCTGCTGGATCTGCGCCGCCAGCGTGCCCTTCCGCGCCTGGAACTCCTCCTGCTTGGCCTCCATGCGCTCGAGCTCGGTCTTCATCGAGAGCACCGCCGAGCGCTGCTCCGCGCGCATCGCCTCGGCGCGGTCGCGCTCGCCCACCACGCGCTTCTTCTGCACGAGCGCCTCGCGGGCGAGCTTCTCGTCGTTCGCCTTCAGCGCGAGCTCGGCGCGCTTCTCCCACTTCTCCGCCTCGGCGTCGAGCTCGTCGACCTTCTTGCGCAGCACCTTCTCGGCCGCCACCGCGTCGACCAGCTCCTTCCGCGCCGCGCGGACCTGGTCCTTCATCTCCTCGACGATGAGATCCAGCGACTTTTTCGGATCTTCCGCCTTGTCGAGGAGCGCGTTGACGTTGCTCGAGATGACCTTTCCCATCCGGTCGAAGATGCCCATGCCGCTAGCGTGCACCGCCCCGCCGCGCCTGTAAAGCGCCCGCGCGCGGGGCCGCAGGCGCCCCCGCGGCCCCGGGGAGACCGGCGATCAGGGCGGCGGCGGGTACGCCGGACCGAAGCTCGACTCCACGGACGACCGCGTCGTCAGCAGCGGCGTCTTCAGCGTCTCGTCCTCGTACAGCGGCCTCACCACGCAGGTGTCCTCCCCGCACTCCCCCCCATCGACGAACGCGACGTCGGCGACCAGCCAGTACCGGGTGCTCCCGTCGGCCGGCGCGAACGTGACGGGCGCCTCCGGGTCGTAGAACCCGGTCGGGCCGAGATCCGCCCCGAGGGAGCCATTGCAGAAGATCTTGATCCGCGGATGGACCGCGTAATTCCGGCCATGAGCCGAGTAGTAATGGACGCCGATCCGCGTCCACTGGCCGAACGGCGGAAAATCCACGTTGATGTTCTCGGGCGCGCAAAAATCATCGCTGTCCGGGTTCGTGACGTCGGGGTCGCACGTGATGTTGTCGATGTCGAGCCGCGGGTTATAGCAACCCTGATCGAGATCGCGCCACGCCTGCCCGGCGCCGCGAGGGGCGTAATAACACGTGTTCTTGGCCTCCTCCGGGTCCGCATACCAGCTCACCGGCTCCGGCGGAGACGCGCCGTCGCTGAACCACCGGAGCTCCGGATCCGACCCCAGCGTGTCCACGGTGCAGTTGTTGTAGCCGCAGTCGTTCGGCGAGCCGGAGACCGCCCACGGCTGCGTGTCGCCCGGCTTGTGCAGGTGCAGATCGAGATCCACCCCTTGGCCGCCGAGGTCGTGCTCCCACTCGAGCTCGACCCGCAGGCCGGGCGCGCCGACGTAAAGGGCATACTCGCAGGAGTCGGTCGCGCCGTCCGCGAGGCGCTTCGTGTAGATGACCTTGTACTCCCCCGACTGGAGCGGCTTGTAATCATCCGCCGGGCTCGCTCCGGACACCGCCGGACAGGGATCGATGCCCGCGGGGCAAACGACGCTCCAGGTCTCCGAGCCAGGCTCGGCGTCCACGCTGAACGTGCCTGTCCCCTCCTTCAGATCCACGTTCGCGAACGGAGGCACCCTCAGCGCGTGGCACCCCGCGGGGTTCTCGCTGAAGCAGGCCTCGGTCGCGTGGCTGCCGCCGACGCACGGCCCCCAGACCCCCACCTCGTTGCAAAGCTCGGTGCCAGGAAAACACCCCTCCGCCGCGCGGTACGAAGGATCGCCCATGAAGCACGCGTGCGCCTGCCCCGCGACGCAGGAGCACGTCTCGTCGACCTGACCGTCGCAGTCGTCGTCGAGGCCGAGGTGGTTGAGATCGCAGAGCTCCTCGGGACCGCACTGGGTCCCGCACGGGTTCACGGCAGCATCGCCGCCGCCGCCGTCGTCTCCGCCAGGGGCAGCCCCGCCAAGGCCGTCATCCGGAACGAAATCGCCGCTGCCGCTGCCGCCCTCGGGCGCGCCGCCGCCGCCCGCGCCGCCGCCGCCGTCCCCGGGCGCGCCGCCGCTCGCGCCGATCTCGGCGCGCGGGCCCGAGGCGTGGCAGCCGACCGCGACGAACACACCCGATGTCGCGGCCCCGAGAAATGCGAGGAGCGCAGAGGAGACGCCGAGATGACGCATGAAACCTCCATGTCTCGCCAGCGCGCGGTGGTGCGGCTCGGGCAGGCAGGCGCGCCCGGCGAGACACCGGCGATGAACAGCGAGGTTCCTGGTTTAGCAGACTTGGCGAGATACCAAAGCTCGCACGAGCGTAATCAAAGCACGCTCGTGAGAACGGATGTCCCGACGCCCTCTCCGGGCATATGTCGCCGGACGGTGGGTGTCAGTCCGTCGCGCGCGGACCCCTCGCGGCCTCGGCGGCGAGCGCCGCCTGCGCCGCGGCGAGGCGGGCGATGGGGACGCGGAACGGGGAGCAAGACACGTAGTCGAGCCCTGCCCTCTCGAAGAACGCAATCGAGCTCGGATCGCCGCCGTGCTCGCCGCAGATACCGAGCTTCAGCCCGGGCCGCGCCGCGCGCCCTCGATCCCGCCCGATCTCGACGAGCTCTCCGACGCCGGGCACGTCCAGCGACTGGAACGGATCCTTCGCGAAGATGCCGGCCTCGACGTACGCGCCGAGGAACCGGCCCGCGTCGTCGCGCGAGATGCCCAGGGTCGTCTGCGTGAGGTCGTTCGTGCCGAAGCTGAAGAACTCGGCCTCCTCGGCCAGCTCGCCGGCCCTGAGCGCGGCGCGCGGGAGCTCGATCATCGTCCCGAACCGGACGTCGACCCGCCGCCCCTTCTCGGCGAAGACCTTCTCCGCGACCCCCTCGACGAGCGCGCGCGTGAGGGCGAGCTCGCGCCGGGTCATGCTGAGCGGGATCATGATCTCCGGCTCCACCTCGATGCCCGCCGCCGCGACCTCGCACGCCGCCTCGAGGATGGCGCGCGCCTGCATCTCGTAGATCTCGGGCGACGTGATCGCCAGCCGGCAGCCGCGGTGGCCGAGCATGGGGTTGTACTCGGCGAGCTCCGCGCTCTTGCGCTGGAGATCCTCCGCGGAGACGCCCGTCGCCCTCGAGAGCTGCTGGAGCTGCGCCTCGTCCTGCGGCAAGAACTCGTGCAGCGGCGGATCGAGCAGCCGGATCGTCACCGGCAGCCCGGCCATCTCCCGGAAGACGCCCACGAAATCGCTGCGCTGGAACGGGAGCAGCTTCGCGAGCGCGCGCCGCCGCCCGACCTCGCCGTCCGCGAGGATCATCTCCCGCACCGCCTGGATGCGCTCCTCGTCGAAGAACATGTGCTCGGTGCGGCAGAGCCCGATGCCCTCCGCGCCGAAGTTGCGCGCCGTCCTCGCGTCGTGCGGCGTGTCGGCGTTCGACCGCACCCTGAGGCGCCGGACCGCGTCGGCCCAGGCCATGAGCTCCTCGAACTCGCCGCTCAGCGCCGCCGGGATGGTCGGCACCGCCCCGAGGTAAACGGTGCCGGTGCCGCCGTCGAGCGTGATCAGGTCGCCGTCCTTCACCGTGATCGTGCCGGTCGCGCGCCCGTGATCGTCGTAGATCGTCACCGCCATCCGGCCCTGGCTCACGCTGATGGCCGAGCAGCCGGCGACGCAGCTCTTGCCCATCCCCCGCGCCACCACGGCCGCGTGGCTCGTCATGCCGCCGCGGGCCGTCAGGATGCCGCGCGCCGCCTTCATGCCGTGGATGTCCTCCGGCGACGTCTCGGAGCGCACGAGGATCACCGCCCTGCCCTGGCCGGCGCGCCGCTCCGCCTCGTCCGCGCTGAACACCACCTGCCCCGTCGCCGCCCCGGGGCTCGCCGGCAGGCCGCGCGCGAGCAGCTGCTTCGGCGCGCTCGGGTCGATGCTCGGGTGCAGCAGCTGATCGATCGAGCCCGGATCCACCCGCAGGATCGCCTCCCGCTGGCTGATCAGGCCCTCCTTGGCCATCTCGACCGCGATGCGCACGGCCGCGCGGCCCGTGCGCTTGGCGGTGCGGCACTGGAGCAGGAAGAGCTCGCCCTGCTGGATCGTGAACTCCAGGTCCTGCACGTCGCGGAAGTGCTGCTCGAGCTTGCCCTGCACCTCGACGAGCGCCGCGTACGCCGCGGGCATCCGCGCCTCGAGCGAGCTCTCGTCGTCTACACCGCGGCCGCCCTCGCCCGCGCCGGACATCGACAGCGGGTGCGGCGTGCGCACCCCCGCGACGACGTCCTCGCCCTGCGCGTTGGGGAGCCACTCGCCATAGAAGCGCCGCTCTCCGGTCGACGGATCGCGCGTGAACGCGACCCCCGTGCCGGAGTCGTCACCCAGGTTGCCGAACACCATCACCTGGACGGTGCAAGCCGTCCCCCAGGCCTCTGGGATATCGTGCATCTTCCGGTATACCTGGGCCCGGTGGTTCTTCCAGCTATCGAATACGGCGCCGATCGCCCCCCAGAGCTGCGCGTAGGGCTCGTCGGGGAACGGGCGGCCCGTCGCCCCGAGGACGATATCCTTCTGCCGCTGGATCAAGGCCGCGAGCGACTCCGGATCGAGCTGGGAGTCGGGCACCTTGCGCTCGAGCTCGGCCGAGTTCAGGCGCGTCGCGTCGACGCCGAGCTTCGCGGCGGCCTGCCTGCGCGCGCGGCCGAGCGCCTCCTCGAAGCGGTCGCGGGGCACGCCGAGCACGATATCGGCATACGCCAGGATGAACCGCCGATAGGCGTCGAGCGCGAATCGCTCGCTGCCCGTTCGCCGCGCGAGCCCCCGCGCGATCTCGTCGTTCAGGCCGAGGTTCAGGATGGTATCCATCATTCCCGGCATGGACGCGCGCGCGCCCGAGCGGACCGACACGAGCAGCGGCGCCTCGGGGCTGCCGAACCCCGCGCCGCGCAGCGACTCCAGCCGGCCGATCGCCGCCTTGATCTCGTCCTCGACGCCGGCGGGGAGCGCCTTCCCTGAAGCGTAGTAGGCGTTGCAGACCTCGGTGGTGACCGTGAAGCCCGGCGGCACGGGGATGCCGAGGCGGGTCATTTCCGCGAGCCCCGCGCCCTTTCCGCCGAGCAGATCCTTCTGCTGAGCGTCCCCGTCCGCCTGCCCTGCGCCGAAGAAGTATATCGATCTCCCCATGGCGGGCGCACGCTAGACCGTCCTCGCAGTCAGGTCGAGAGCCCTCGAACCGCGGAATGGAGGCCCGACGGACGGCCGGCCGCCGACGTCCCCTGTCGGATCCAGAGCCGTCGGAACCGCGGCGTGCACCTCACAAAAATACCGGCCCTCGACGGCAGACGAGCTATGAAGCCGCGCATGAAGCGCTTTTCCCTCGTCCTCGTTGCGATGCTCGCCGTCCCCCTCACCGCGTGCGACCAGAAGCCCGCCTCACAGGCGACCGCCGACGCGCCGGTGAGCGTCTCGGTCAACCAGGCCCCGCCGCCGCCCACCCCGGAGCCCCCCGCCGCGCCGCAGCAGCCCGAAGAGCCCGCCGGCCTGCCCGCGCCGCCGGACGTCGCGGCGCCGCCCGCCGACGCGCAGAAGACCGCATCGGGCCTGGCGTTCAAGGTGCTGGCGCCGAGCAAGGAGAAGGCGCATCCCGGCCCGGACGACAAGGTGACGGTCCACTACACGGGGTGGACCACGGACGGGAAGATGTTCGACAGCTCCATCGTCCGCAACGAGCCGGCCACCTTCCCGGTGGGCGGCGTGATCAAGGGGTGGACGGAAGCGCTCCAGCTCATGAGCAAGGGCGAGAAGCGCCGCCTCTGGATCCCTGGGGACCTCGCCTATGGCGACAAGCCGACCCGCCCGGGCGCCCCGGCCGGAATGCTCGTGTTCGACGTCGAGCTGCTCGACTTCGCCCCCGCGCCGAAGCCGCCGCCCGCGCCGAAGGACGTGAAGGCGGCGCCGAAGACCGCGACCAAGACCGCCTCCGGGCTCGCCTACCAGGTCCTGCAGAAGGGCACGGGCACCGAGCACCCGAAGCCGACGAGCCGCGCCACCGTCCACTACACGGGCTGGACGACCGACGGGAAGATGTTCGACAGCTCGATCGTCCGCGACGAACCGGCCACCTTCCCGGTGGGTGGCGTGATCAAGGGGTGGACCGAGGGCTTACAGCTGATGGTGAAAGGCGAGAAGGCGCGATTCTGGATACCGGCCGACCTCGCTTACGGCGACAAGCCCACACGCCCCGGCGCGCCCGCCGGCATGCTGGTATTCGACGTCGAGCTGATCGACTTTCGCTGAGCCGTCGGCCGGCGCTTTACAACCGGCCGACTGCCTGGTCACATGATCGCTGCGAGCGGCCAGGCATGCTGACATCCATCCGACTCAGGAACTTCAAGAGCTTCGCCGATCAAACGGTGGAGCTGGCCCCCTTCACGCTGCTGCTCGGGGCCAACGGCTCCGGGAAGAGCAACTTCCTCGACGCCCTGCGTTTCCTGCAGGGCGTCGGGCTGGATCTACCCCTGTGCGACATCTTCCGCGGCCGCGTCGACGGCAAGCGCGAGGTGTGGCCGGGCCTGCGCGGCGGCACGCACGGGGCCACGCACAGGGGCGCCAAATCGTTCACCATCGAGAGCCGATGGGCGATCGGGAAGGAGGAGCTCACACACAAGATCACGTGTCAGGTCGAGCCTGACGTGATCGTGGAGCACGAGTCGCTCGAGGCGAGGTCGGCCGGGGGCACGCTCTTCGACACGCCGGCGTCGGCGCTGAAGGGGCTGGAGGGGTTCGCCTCGGGCGGAGCGATGAAGGCGGCGTCGAAGAAGGGCCGCTCGATGCGGATCGCGTCGATGGATCGCAACCCCGCGCGGCGCAGCCTGCTCGGCCAGATAGAGCACCACCGCGGGCGCGGCGACGACGTGAGCCTCGCGGACGTCATCGCGCTCTGCAACGCGCTCCAGGTCGCGATGCGGAGCACGCTGTCGCTCGACATCGATCCTTCGCGGATGAGGGGTTACGTGCCGCACGAGATAGAGAACCTCGGCGCCGGCGGGCAGAACCTCTCCGCCGTGCTCCGCTGGCTCTGCCAGGAGGCCGAGCACAAGGCCGATGTGCTCGGCTGGGTGCGCTCGATCTTCGCGCCCGAGATCGAAGATATCGAGTTCGCGGAGACGGGCCTCGGCGACGTCATGATGGTGCTCGTCGAGAAGGGCGGCGCCCGCGTCCCGGCGCCGAGCCTCCCGGACGGCGCGCTGCGCGCGCTCGGCAAGATCGCCGGCGTGCTCACCGCGCCGGAGGGCTCGCTCCTCCTCGTGGAGGACCCGGACGCCGGCATGCACCCCGAGCGCGCCGGCCTGCTCGCGCAGCTCTTCGAGGGGGCGGCGCGGCCCTCCGTCTGCCAGATCGTGGCGACGACGCACTCGCCCGCGCTGCTCCGGGGGGTGTCGAAGCAGGGCCTCAGCCGCGCGATCGCGTTCCAGCGCGACCCCGAGACCTCCGCCACGACGACGCGCCGCCTCGCCGACCTCCCGCGCTTCGAGGACATGGCCGAGCGCGACCCGGGAGAGCTGCTCTCCTCGAAGGCGCTCTCCGCGTAGACGCGACGAACCAAGCCCCGTACAGCTCTATCATTGCATTGCAGTGTCGCGAGCTCGCGATAACGATAAGCATTTTCATTTTCTGAAATGCGTTGTGGATGGTAACGATGCCATCTAGGGTCCTCCGCGAGTTGACGGCGCGGCGCTCGCCGCGCGAACACAGCGTCAAAGAGGTCCTCACATGCTTTCCCAGAAAACTGCACTTCAACTGGTCCTCTGTCTGACCATCGGCTTCTCGGCGGCTGCCTGCTCTGACGACGGTGGCGAGACGGGCAACAGCACAAGCACCTCGACCAGCACCTCGACCGGCAGCAGCAGCACCAGCAGCAGCTCGGGCCAGGGCGGCGGCACCGGCGGGACCGACGGCCAGGGCGGCGCCGGCGGCGCGGATGTCGGCACGGGCGGCCAGGGCGGCGGCACCGGCGGCGCGGATGTCGGCACGGGCGGCCAGGGCGGCGGCACCGGCGGCGCTGGCGCCGGCGAAGGCGGCTCCGCCACCCCAGGCGATCCCGCGTGCGGCGCGGACACCGCGACCTTCGCTGACGTGCGGCCGATCCTGCAGACGAACTGCGCGGGGTGCCACGGCAATAACGGCCCGGCGTCCGGCGGCCTCGATCTCCGCGCGAACGCGGCCCACGACGGGCTCGTCGAGCACGACAGCGCGACCTGCGACGGCAGGGTGCTCGTCGTGCCGGGCAAGCCGAGCGAGAGCTACATCATCAACCTGCTGCACGGCCAGAACCTCTGCGCCGAAGGCAAGCGCATGCCCCCGCCCCCGAACCAGGCCCTGTCCGCGGCCAATATCAAGAAGATCAACGACTGGATCTGCGCCGGCGCTCCCGAGTGAGCCCCTCTGCCCAGCTCAGCGCCTGTCCCGACGGCGCAGGCTCTCAGTAGACCTTGCAGCGCGCGCCGCCCGCGGCGCGCGCATACGGGATCTTCGCGCTTCTCCCCTTCACGTAGATCGCCCCGCCCGGAGCGGGCCTCGGGATCACGGCGCCTGTCGCGAGCGGCCGCCCGGTGGGCAGCTCCTCGACCTCGATGACGATATCGTTCCCTTCCTGATCGACCGCCGAGATCGAGGGCCGCCGGCTCTCCTCGTCGGCAGCGCCGCCCGGGCAGGGCACCCCGCGCGCGCTCAGGGCGATGGCCAGCGTATTTGCCGAGGTCTCCGGCGCGCCGGCCGCCCACTGGAACCTGGGGTCGCGCGCCTCCCCCACCTCCACGGCCAGGCAGCTGCAGCGCTCCTTGCGCGACTCGGCGCGCGCGAGCGAGAGATCGTGCCGCACGCCCACCCACGACGAGGGCGCCCGCTCCTCGGGCGTGGACGGGGCGCCGCCGAAATCGTCGGGCTCGCCGAAAGCCCTGCGCGGCGCCTTCTTCTTCGCGCCCGCCTGATCCTCCGGCGCGGCGGGATCGACGGCGTTGCCCTCCCAGAACGCCGCGGCGCCCGCGTGCTGGTTGCCGCCGCAGGCGGCGAGGAGGAAGACTCCGGAGAGGAGCGCAGCGAAGCGTGCAATCTGGACGCCCGAGGGGAGCATGCAGTGCGATCTTCGCACCGGCGCCGCCGGCGGCCAAGGTTTGTGCTGAGTCGGAGGGATGAAGAGAGAGAGAAAGGCTAGGCGGGGACACACACGCTGCGCGCCGGAAGCCCGGCGCGCAGCGCAGGAGCCTTCACTTCGGCTTGATCTCGGTCAGAACGAGCAGGTAGTCCGGCGAGTTGTTCGGCGACAGCTTCGCGTACGGGTTCTCCTTGCTGGGCCACCCGACGAAGCGCTTCGTGCTGTACTCGCCCCAGGACGGGTTCTTGAACAGCGGGATGACCGGCACCTGCTGGGCGTAGATCATCTGGAGATCGTCGACGATGGCCTTCTGCTCCGCCGGATCCGTCGCGGCCGCGAACTTCTTGAACAGCGGCTCGGCCTCCTTGGCGGCGAAGCGGTGCCAGTTGCGGTTCGAGACCTCGTTGACGGGCTTCACGAACTCCGGGGCCATGAGATCGCGGTAGTAGTTGAACGGCGTGGGCTCGGTGTTGGTCCAGCCCATCGACATGTCGAACGTGCCCTTCTGGAGCGCCTCGAAGAACGCGCTGAAGTCGTAGGTCTTCAGCGTGGCATCGATGCCCACGGCCTTCAGGCTCTGCGCGGTGATCTGGACGGCGCGCACCCAGTCGGACCAGCCGGTCACGACGTTGATGTCGAACTTCAGCGGCTTGCCGTCCTTCGCGCGGATCCCGTCGGCGCCCTTGGCGTAGCCGGCCTCGTCGAGGAGGGCGTTCGCCTTGGCCACGTCGAAGGTCGTCCAGTCGCCGGCCGCGGCAGCCTTGTCGCTGCGCCAGCGCCCGTAGGCGTCGTCGAGCCCGGTCCCGTCCGCGCCGACCGTGTAGCCGTTGACCGCGACCTTCGCGATCTGGGCGCGGTCGATGGCCATGCTGATGGCCTTGCGCAGCTTGATGTCGTCGAACGGCTTCTTCGTGGCGTTCGGGTAGAGCGTCACGGTGCCGCCGACGAGCGGGAACCAGTAGTGGTTGTTCTCCGGGTCCTTGGCGACGTAGGTCTTGTCGATGTCGGGCACGAAGTTGCCGGCCCAGTCGACCTCGCCGTTGATGAGCGCCAGGTTCGCCTGGTCGTTGCCCGGGTACGCCGGGAAGCGGAGCCCCTCGACCGCCGGCTTGCCCTTCTGCCAGTAGTTCGGGTTCTTGCCGAGCTCGTAGATCTGGTTCTGGAAGGTCTTCACCTCGGTGAAGGGGCCCGTCGCGACCGGGTTCTCGTTCGTGAACGTGACCGGGTCGGCGACGTCCTTCCACTTGTGCTCCGGCACGATCGGCTGATGGCCGATGTAGGTGAGGCCGGGGACGAACGCCTCCTTGAAGACGAACTCGACCGAGGTGTCGCTCTTGGCCTCGACCGAGTCGATGAGCTTCCACACGCCCGTGAGATCGAGCGCCGGGAACTTCTTGAGGAGGCCGAACGTGAACGCGACGTCCTTCGCCGAGAAGGGTTGTCCATCAGACCACTTGACTTCGGAGCGGGTCGTGAAGGTGAGCTTCTTGTTCGAGTCGCTCCACTCGTACTTCGTGGCGAGCCACGGGACGTACTCGCCCTTCATCGTGTTGTACACGATCATGGGCTCGTAGATGCCCGCGACGGTGGGGAAGCGCGTGGCCCCCTCGCCGAGCAGGGGGTTGAAGTTACGAACCCAGGACGCCTGCTGCTCCCTGGAGATGGTGACGAACTTCGCGCCGCCCTTCGCATCGCCCTTCGCGCCCGCAGCCCCGGCAGCGGGCCCGGCCGAGCCAGCGGGCCCCGCGGCACCGGACTCGGGCCCCTTGTTGTCGCAGGCCGCCGTGGCGCCGACAGATAGGACGAGCGCCGAAAGGGCAAAAATGCGGCGCGACATGGATCGACTCTTCATAAGCTTGCTCCCTACGCGGCGACCTCGGTCGCCCACGACGATCCTCTTTCTCGACCGACAGCTCGCAGCGCCGCAGCGCAGCGACAACAGCAGACCGTACGGCGGCGCCACGGATGAGCCGCGACTGCGGCAACCTGACGCCGGCGCACTCTACCGGCCGACGTAGAGAAGTGTCAACCTGACGAATCGAGGGGTTCCCCGGCCCCTACGCCGCCCGCAACCTGATCGGATGCGCACGCCGGGGCCCGCGGCGCACCGCAGCAAGCGGCGCGCGCTCCTTCCTGTGCGCTCTTACCCGAGCGATCCCGCGCGTTCCCGCGCGCGCTCAGAACTCGGCCGGATCGCTGTAGGTCCCCAGGACGTCGCGCAGCACGTCGCAGATCTCCTGCTCGGTCGCGTAGGCGCTGGCCGCCGCGATGAGGGGCGGCATCAGGTTGTCGCGGCCCCGCGCGGCGCTCCGCACGTCGGCCAGGGCGCGCCGCACCCGGTCCTGGTCGCGCTGGGCCTTGACCCGGGCCAGGTTCTCGCACTGCACGCGCTGCACCTCCTCGTCGATGCGGAGGAGGGGGATCGTCTTCTCGCCCGCCGCGGCGTAGCGGTTGACGCCCACCATGATCCGCTCGTTCGATTCCAGCTCTCGTTGAAACCTGTAGGCCGAGGCGGCGATCTCGCGCTGCGGATACCCCTTCTCGATGGCGGCCACCATCCCGCCCATCTCGTCGATCCGCTGGATGTAAGCGAGGGCCTCCTTCTCCAGGCGGTCTGTGAGCCACTCCACGTAGTAGCTGCCGCCGAGCGGATCGATGGTGTTCGCGACCCCGCTCTCGTGGGCGATGATCTGCTGGGTCCGGAGGGCGATGGTCACGCTCTCCTCGGTCGGGAGCGCGTACGTCTCGTCGAGCGAGTTCGTGTGGAGCGACTGGGTGCCGCCGAGCACGGCGGCGAGCGCCTGGAGCGAGACGCGGACCACGTTGTTGTACGGCTGCTGCGCAGTCAGCGACACGCCGGCTGTCTGCGCGTGCGTCCGCAGCTTCATGCTCTCGGCCTTCTTCGCCCCGTACCGCACCTTGAGGAACCGCGCCCACATGCGGCGCGCGGCGCGGAACTTGGCGATCTCCTCGAAGAAGTCGCTGTGGACGTCGAAGAAGAACGACAGGCGCGGCGCGAAGGCGTCCACGTCGAGGCCGCGCGCGACGCAGCTCTCGACGTAGGCGAGCCCGTCCGCGAGCGTGAACGCGAGCTCCTGCGCGGCGGTCGAGCCCGCCTCCCGGATGTGGTATCCGCTGATCGACACCGAGTTCCACCGCGGCACCTCGCGCGCGCAGAACTCGATCATGTCGGTCACGATGCGCATGGCCGGGCGCGGGGGGACGAGCCAGGCGTGCTGGGCGATGAACTCCTTGAGGCAGTCGTTCTGCACGGTGCCGCCGACGCGGCTCCGCGGGATCCCGCGCTTGTCGGCGAGCGCGATATAGAACGCGAGCAGCACGGCGGCGGGGCCGTTGATGGTCATCGACGTCGTCACCTGGTCGAGCGGGATGCCGTCGAAGAGCACCTCCATGTCGCGGAGCGTGTCGACCGCGACACCGCACATCCCGACCTCGCCGAGCGACCGCGGAGAGTCGGAGTCGTAGCCCATGAGGGTCGGGAAATCGAAGGCGGTCGACAGGCCCGTCTGGCCCTCTGCGAGCAGGTATTTGAACCGCGCGTTCGTCTGCTCCGGCGTGCCGAAGCCCGCGAACATCCGCATCGTCCAGAGCCTGCCGCGGTACATCGTCGGCTGGACCCCCCGCGTGAACGGGTACTCCCCGGGCAGCCCGAGATCCGCCGCGTGGTCGACCGGCGCGTCGGCCGGGGTCGCGAGGTCGGGCACGTCGATGCCGCTCCACGTCGTGAACCGCTCGCTCCTCGGCGGGAAGCGCGCCGACGCCTCGGCGACCGGGCCCGCGCGCCACGCGGCCACCGCGCGCCGGAGCGCCGCGAGCCCTGCCTCGTCGAGCCCGAGCCCCTCTCCGCCCCCGCCGTTCGTGCATCGGAGCGCGTCGCCGCCGCGCTCGCCGGCGTTTTCCGGGGATCCGACCGCGCGATCCGCCGCCGTCTCCGGAGGGGGGGTGAGCTCTCGAGGCGCCATGGCCGGCATTTTAGCGCGGCGCGCGCGCGATGGCGCCGGGCAACGCGCCGGTGCGGCGCATCACGGGCAGTCCGCGTGGAACACCGCGGAGGCGACCGGCGTCGCCCCGTCCTCCAGCGAGTCCTCGATCGCGCCCGTGATGCGGATCCCCTCCGCGGCGCAGAGCGCCGCCGCGGCGTCGGCCGGGAGCGTCCCGCCCTGAGCGCCGGTATCGACGGTGAACGCCACGGTGACATCGCTGTCCGGAGCGACCTCGACCGGAAGCGCCGCCGTGGTCTCGGCGGGGAGCGGCTCGACGATCGAGGTCTTCTGATCGGCGCTCGTGATCGCGAAGGTGCGCACCGCGACGCGGCTGGGCCCGCTGGCCCGCGCGCTCAGGTGGAGCTCCAGCGCGAAGCTCGCGGTCAGGCCGGTCCCCAGCGCACTCGAGGAGACGGTCGCCTCGGGCGCCGCGATGGACGGGTCGACGAACACGGCAGCGTCGGTGTTGATGCAGCCGCTCGCCGTCATGGCGAGCGCCGCGGCGGCGAGCGTGGTGGCGGCGGAGCGGCTGGCTCGGGCCTTCATGGGCCCACTCTCTCCCGGCCCGACCCGTCCTGTCCAGATCGGCGGCGCCGCCCTTTCGCTCAGGGCGGCGCCGCACCTCCGCTCAGGGAGGCGGCGGGTTGACGCCCTTGGATCGGGCCAGGGCGCAGCCGAGCTCCACGTTGGTCGGCCCCTTGTCGGTCCGCACGACCTTGAACTCGACGCGCCGGTTCTTCTCCCAGGCGGCCGCGTTGTGGGCCGGATCGATCGGGCAGTACTCGCCGTAGCCCATCGAGCGAACGCTGTCCTTGTTGACGCCGCGCTGCGCGAGCGCCGCGGCGACAGCGTCCGCGCGGGCCTGGGTCAGCTTGAGGTTGTACGCGTCGGCCGAGCGCTCGTCGGCGTGCCCCTGCACCTCGATCATCGTGAACTCCGGGTGGTGCTTCAGCGTCTCGGCCACCGCCTGCACGATGCCGAACGACTCCGGGAGGATCTCGGCGCTGCCGGTCGCGAACTGGATCTTCTCGAGGATGACGATGTTGTTCTCCTCGATCACGACGCTGCCCTTGTCCGGGCAGCCGTCCTCGTCCTCGAGGCCGTTGAACGTCTCCGGATCGTTCGGGCACTTGTCGGCCACGTCCGGGATGCCGTCCCTGTCGTTGTCGGGCTCCGGGCACCCGTCCTCGTCCTCGAAGTCGTCCTTGTCCTCGGGGTCGTTCGGGCACTGGTCGGACTTGTCCGGGATGCCGTCCTTGTCGTTGTCCGGATCCGGGCAGCCGTCCTTGTCCTGGAAGCCGTCGCGGTCCTCCGGGTCGTCCGGGCACTTGTCGCGCGAGTCGAGGATGCCGTCGCCGTCGCGATCGCCGTCGCTCCCCTCCGGGCAGCCGTCGTCGTCCTCGTCGCCGTCGCGGTCCTCCGGGTTGTTCGGGCAGCGGTCGTCGACGTCGAGGATGCCGTCCTCGTCGTTGTCCGGATCCGGGCAGCCGTACTTCCCCGGGGGCGAGTCCGCCTTCGTGTCCTGGAAGCCGTCGTAGTCCTCGGGCTCGTCGGGGCAGTCGTCCTGATCGTCCTTGATGCCGTCGCCGTCCCGATCGCCGATCGACGGCTCGAAGACGAACCCGATGGTCCCGCGCTGCGCCGCGGCCTGGAACCCGGGCGTGTACCCGACCCCGAAGCCGAGCATGAGGAAGCTGTTCCGCTCGATGAAGAGCTTGATGCCCCCCATCGCCTCGGCCGACAGCTTCTGCTCGGCGCTGTCGCCGCCGCCGACCTGCTGGGTCAGGTAGGTCTCGACCACGAGGTCGAGCGGCGTGAGGACGCGGTAGCTCATGCCGGCCCCGGCGGTGATCAGGTCGGAGTACTCGAGGTCCCCGTGCTTGAGCTGGAAGGTCGTGCCGTCCTGGCGCAGGCCGAACACGGGGTTCTTCCCGGCGTGGCCGCGGTAGCCGACGTTCGCCGCGATCCGGAACGGGTTGGTCGTGCCGAGCCGCTTCTCGAGCACGAGCTGCGGCCAGAAGAAGAACCCCGGATCCGACGCGAAGTCCTGGGTCCCGCCGACCCCGATCCCGGCCTGGGCGATCACCGCGAGCCCGATCACGTCCTGATCGGGGCGGAGGATGCGCGCCTTCGCGTGGATCGCCAGGTTGCCGAGCGCCTGCGCGTCGAGCGAGTCGTCGTTGTAGTTGGCGCTGCCGCCCGGGCCGATGTCGTCGACCGGCTTGCCCCCGTTGAGCACCACCGGGACCGAGAGCCCGACGACCAGGAAGTTGGCGATGCCGTAATCGAACTGGAACGTCCCCTGGAACGCGTGATTGAGCATCACGTCCGTCCCCCGGTCGTTCTTGGTGAGCGGCAGGATGTTGTGCCCGTAATCGAGCACGAGCCCCAGGCTGATGTCGTTCGCGCCGAGGATGTCTGCCCCGTTGACGGAGAAGAGCCCCTTGGAGTCGATCGCCGGCCTGAACAGGTGCAGGTCCATGCCGTCGCCGTTGGTGCCGTCTCCCGTGCGCGTCTGGGCCGCGGCGTCGCCCGCTGTGGCGGCGGTCATCGCGGCGCCGAGGACGAGGGAGAGCAGCCCGGCGCCCAGGCGGGAGGCTCGGCCGGGGCGCGCCTGGGCCGGGAGCGCCGGGAGCCGGGCGTCGTTCGCCCCAGGGGCGCCTGGGAGCGGTTCGGCGGGGAGCAGCGGGGAACGAGGCGTCATGGGAGGGTCCTCGGGATCGTGTGAGGTCGCTATCGGGCCAGCGCGTGGGGCGCCCGGCGCCACGTACCATCGCGCGAATTCCGGTGTCAAACAGACGGCGCGGCGAGCTCGCGGCGCGAGCGACGGCGGCGCCCCGCCGGACCTGCCACACGCCCGGCGCCGGGCGACTCGCCCGGGAGCGGCGCGCGCCCGCCGCGCCCTTACGGGAGGCCCGTGATTCGCCGGGAATCCTGAGTCGGTGCGCGTCGATGCGCGCTGACGTGCTGCGCGGCCGAACGCCGGGACGTCCGGGTAGGGCGAAGTTGTCCGGACGATCGGAGCGGAGTATTCCGTGGAAGGTTGGGGCAACAGGTGCTCGGCGCGCGCTCGGGGGTCGAGGGGAGGCCCCCGTCGCCGGCAACACCGCCAACGGCGACGGCTGCAGCAGCACCTGCCACGTCGAGGGCGACTGACGTCACGCCCCCCGCTGATTCGCCGAGCGGGGCGCCCCCGCTTAGGGCGTACGCGTCTTGAGGCTGTCGATCGCGTGGACGGGCGCCTGGTCGCCGGCCATCAGGTGGGCGATCGCCCCGTAGACCAGCCGCTGGCTCTCCAGCATGCTCTTGCCGGCGAACACCGGCGACGTCACGACCAGGTTGAAGTGGCCCCCGCCGCCGGTCACCTCGGCGGTGGAGCTCTCGATCTTCGCTTCGATGGCCTGCTTCAGGGCCTCGGGGATCGACCCCTGAAAGGTCGTCAGGTGGCTCGGCATGGGCGATCTATAGGCCATCGCCCCGCCGCGGGAAAGCCGGAGCGCTGGGCTCGGGCCGCGGCGGGGCGCGCTGTCGACGGGATCGACGAGACGGGAGGGGAGAGGCGGGATCGGCGCTGTGGGATCAGGCGCGCGCGGCCGCGCCGGCCAGCTCGATCAGGCCGGCCGCGCCCATGCCGCCGCCGATGCACATCGTCACGACGGCGTACCGGCCGCCGCGCCGGCGCAGCTCGTAGAGCGCGGTCGCGGTGAGCTTCGCGCCGGTGCACCCGAGCGGGTGGCCGAGCGCGATCGCGCCGCCGTTCACGTTGAGCTTCTCCTCGGGGATCTCGAGCGTCCGCTGCACGTAGACGGCCTGCGAGGCGAACGCCTCGTTGACCTCGAAGAGGTCGATGTCGGCCATCTTCAGCCCCGTCCTCGCGAGCAGCTTGCGCACCGCGGGCACCGGGCCGATGCCCATGATGGCGGGGTCGACGCCGACGGTCACGAACGCCCGGAAGTACCCGAGCGGCTTCACGCCGAGCGCGTCCGCCTTCGCCTTGCTCATCACGAGCGCCGCGGCCGCGCCGTCCGACAGCGGCGAGCTGTTGCCCGGCGTGACGCTCCCCTTCGCCGAGAACGCCGGCTTCAGCCCCGCGAGCGCCTCCGCCGTCGTCTCCTTGCGGATCAGCTCATCGGTGCGGAAGTCGAAGGTCGCGCGCTTGCCGTTCTCGAAGCGCACCCCCTTCACGGTGACGATCTCGTCCTCGAAGCGCCCGGCCGCGCGCGCCGCCGCCGCCTTCTGGTGGCTCTTCAGCGCGAACGCGTCCTGGTCGGCGCGGCTCACCTGGAAGCGGTTCGCCACGTTCTCCGCGGTGATGCCCATCGGCGTGTACACCGTCGGACAGCGCTCCATCGCCTCCGGCGACGCGCTCAGCTTGTTGCCGGTCATCGGCACCATCGTCATCGACTCGACGCCGCCGGCGACGGCGATGTCGAGCGATCCCATCGCGATGCTGCCCGCGGCGCTCGCGATCGCCTGGAGCCCGCTCGAGCAGAAGCGGTTGATGGTGATCGCGGACCCTTCCTGCGCCATCCCGCCGAGGAGCGAGACGACGCGCGCGACGTTGAGCCCCTGCTCGCCTTCCGGCATGGCGCAGCCGAGGACGAGGTCCTCGACGTCCTCCGGCTTGACCTGGGGGACGCGCTGGAGCAGCGCGGCGACGACCTCGCCGGCGAGCTCGTCGGGGCGCTTCAGCGCGAGCGACCCTTTGTGGGCCCGGCCAACGGCCGAGCGGACGGCCTCTGCAATTACGACGTCGACCATGGCGTTCACCTAGTTCCGGAGGGGCTTGTTGTTCATCAGCATGTACTGCATTCGCTCGGCGCTCTTGGGCTCGCCGCACAGGCTGACGAACGCCTCGCGCTCGAGCTCGAGGATCTCGTCCTCGGTCACCTCGCGCGCCCCGCCGCCCGCGCCGCCGCAGAGCACCTCGGCGAGCTTGCGCGCGATCTTCGCGTCGTGCTCGCTGGCGTGGCCGCCGGCGACGAGCGTGTCGATCATCATCTGCAGCGTCGCGATCCCGCTCTCGCCCGGAAGCTTGTAGGCGCGCGGCACGGGCGCGTGGTACCCGGCCTCGGCCAGCCCGATCGCGCGCGCCTTCACCTCGTACAGCTGGCGCGCGCGGTCGAACGAGACGCCGTCCGTCTTGCGGAAGAAGCCGAGCGCCTTCGCCTCGTCCGCGCTGGTCGCCACCTTGGCGAGGGCGATGTTCTTGAAGACCTGCGTCACGATGTCGTACGTCGGCACCGTCACGCCCTCGGGGATCCCCTCCAGCGCGCGCCAGAGCATGTTGAGCGTCCCCGCGCCGCCCGGGATCAGGCCGACGCCGACCTCGACGAGCCCCGCGTACGTCTCGGCCGCGGCCTGCACCGCGTCGCAGGCGAAGCAGAGCTCGAGGCCGCCGCCGAGGGTCATCCCGTAGGGCGCGGCCACGACCGGCACGCTCGCGTACTTCAGCCGCTGGGTCGCATCCTGGTACGCCTTCACCATCTTGCGGATCGCGTCCCAGTCCTTGTTGCCCGCGGCCATGGCCACGAGGAACAGGTTGGCGCCCACGCAGAAGTGCTCGCCCTGGTTGAAGACCACGAGCGCGCGGAAGTCCTGCTCTGCCTTCTCGGCGGCGAGCGAGAGCATCCCGATCGAGTCCGGATCGAGGCTGTTCGCCTTGGTCTTGAAGGTGACGCCGAGCACGCCGTCGCCGAGGTCCCAGGCCTCTGCGCCGTCGTTGGCGAGCACGGCCTTCGCGCCCCTCGCTGTCGCCCGCGCGCCGGCCAGCGTCACGTTGCGCGGATCGACGGGCCGGGCGACGTACTCTCCCTTGAGCAGATCGAACACCGCCCCATCGGCGCGGTAGAACGACGTCGCGCCGCTCTGCTTCATGCGGAGGATCGACTCGGGCAGCTTGATGCCGTCCTTCTGCATGCGCTCGACGGTCTCGGCGAAGCCGAGCGCGTCCCAGGTCTGGAACGGCCCGAGCTCCCAGTTGTACCCCCAGCGCATGGCGTCATCGATCGCCACGATGCTGTCGGCGATCTCGCCGACGCGCCGCGCCGTGTACGCGAGCGAGCGGGAGAGCACCTTCCATGCGAACTGCCCGGCCTTGCCGGTGTCGCTGGCGAGCTTCTTCACGCGCGCGGCGGGGTCCTCGATCTTCTCGCACGACCTCGTGGCCTTCTTGATCGCCTCGTCGCCGCCGTGGGGGCGGTACTCGAGCTTGGCCGGGTCGAGCGTCTCCAGGCCTTCCTTGGCCTTGCGGTAGAAGCCGCCCTTCGTCTTGTCGCCGAGGAGCTTCGCCTCGATCATCTTCCGGATGTAGGCGGGCACCTTGAAGACGTCGCGGTCCTCGTCGCGCTCGAGCGCCGAGTAACAGTTGTCGGCGACGTGGGCGAAGGTGTCGAGCCCGACGATATCGCCTGTCCTGAAGCTCGCGCTCTTCGGGTGGGCCATGGCGATGCCGGTGATGGCGTCCACGTCTTCCGGCGCGAGGCCGTCCTCGATCATGAGGTGGATGGCGGTCAGCATCGCGTGGGTGCCGATGCGATTGCCGACGAAGTTCGGCGTGTCCTTGCCGAAGACGAGGCCCTTTCCGAGCACGTCCTCGCCGAGCTTCCGCACGCGGGCGACGACGGCGGGATCGGTGTCGGGCCCGACCACGAGCTCGAGGAGCTTCATGTACCGGACCGGGTTGAAGAAGTGCATGACGAGGAATCGCTTGCGGAAGTCCGCCGAGCGCCCTTGCATCATCTCCTCGATGCGCAGCCCGGACGTATTCGACGCCACGACCGCGTCAGGCCGCAAGACCTCTTCGAGCCGCGCGAAGAGGGCGCGCTTCGGCTCCATCTTCTCGATGATCGCCTCGATAACGAGGTCGCATTGGGCGAGCTCGGCGAAGTGGTCTTCGGTGTTGCCGGTGCGCACGAGGCGGGCGTTCGACGGGTGGAAGAACGCGGCGGGCCTGGCCTTGAGGGCCTTCTCGAGCCCGCCTGCGGCGAACCTGCTGCGGGCGGCCGGGTCCTTCTTTTCGGCGTCGGTGAGGTTCGGGGGCACGATATCGAGGAGCAGGACCTCGATGCCGGCGTTCGCGAAGTGGGCGGCGATGCCGCTGCCCATGACGCCCGCGCCGATGACGCCCGCGCGGCGGATTGGTTTCGTCATGCAGATCCTCCGGAGAGATGAATGGGGCGCAAACCATTGACGGAAAGGGCCCCGAGCGCAAGCGTATCCGAGGTGGACGGCCGCGCGGGAGAGCGAGCAAGGTCACGCGTCGCTGTCGGGGGCGCGCGCTGATCGGCGGGGCGCCGCGGGACGCCGGGCGGACCAGCGCGGGTGTGCGACACGGAGCGACAGCTGCAATGAGAGGCGGCGTACGTGGGACACCGCACGGGCGCGGGTGGGTGATGCGAGCGGAAGCTGCGATGAGAGGCGGCGCGCCGGAATGAGGGGTGGCGCATCCGGACGAGGGACGGCGCAGCCGAGCCGACGCGGCAGCGTCCTCTGGATTACCGACGACCCGTGCGTTCCAGCGATTGGCCGTCCTCTGTGCGCTTCCGTTTCCGGGAGAGCGGCGGAGATAGGGAGTTGGCTTCTGAGACGAGCTGTCCAGGGCGCCCGCCTGCGATGCGGCCGTGCTCAGGTGAGGCCGCGCAGGCGCGCTCAGGTGAGGCCGTGCGGGCGTGCTCAGGCTGGGCGTGCGGGCGTGCTCAGGTGAGGCCGCGCGGGCGCGTCGGCTGGTGTCGGTCGCTCAGTGCCATGCCTGAGCGGACTGAACTGGCTGTCCGGTGCGGTCGTGCTCGGCGAGGAGGCGCTTCGAGATCTCGACGCACTCGACGCAGGTGGCGAAGCGCGACTTGTGCAGGCACTGGATCCAGGTCGCCGATCCTTGCGCCAGGAACTCCTCCGGATCGAGGTGCTTGCCGCAGGCGACGCAGTGGATGTGCTTGTGCTCGTGGGGCTGCGCCGGGCGCGCGGGCGCGAGCGCCTTCCGCTCGCGCTTGGTCAGTCGCTTCTCTCGCTTCATGGTCTCCTCGATGACGGGTGGCCGCACGGCCTCGTGCGGGCGCCGGTGAAGCTACCACGCGCCGCTTGGCGAGGGTCCCGGACGGCGGCGCGGAGGACTGCGGTGCGGCGGCGCGGGACGGACCGGCGCGACGTCGCCCGCCGATGGCAGCGGCGTGTGGGCGTGTGGGTTGACTTCGTCCATGGGGTGTGCGTACCGGGCCAGGCGACCGCGCGCCGGAGTCCGCGCTGCGCTCGGACGGCGTTGCGAGAGCGGCGCGGACTGCGGGAGTGGCGTGGGCGCTGGGCCGGACGCCGTGGGCCCGCGCGCGTTACCCCTCGCCGTCCTCGCAACCACGGAGCGCCTCCTCTTCGTCCATCTCGGCGACCTCGGTCGCGTAGTACCGAAGGGAGTGATAGGTTCGCCGCAAGGCCTTCAGGAAATCGAGCCCATCCTCGAGGTTGTAGACGCGCTCGTAGCTAGGCAGCCCTTGCTCGAGGATGTCGCCCACCGCGTTCATGCAATTCGGGTGGAGCTTCACGATCTGCACGGGGGGGCCCTCCGACCCGAGGACGAAGCGAGCCAGCGGGACGACCTCCTGGTGAGCCCTGACGAGGTGGAGCTCCACGAATTTGACCTTGGCCATCTTGCTCTCACTCTACCTTGATTTTTCAGCTCTTCGTCGAAGTTCGGGCCAGCGTATTCACGCGGCAGCACGCAGGGGAGCCTGCATCGCTGAAGATGGCCGAGCACGGGGTCCCGTTCACGCCACGCTTGATTCATGTGCCGACGACCTCGAGAACGCCTGGCTCACTCCCAGGGCTCCGAGCGCCGCTCTGCACGCGCCGCCTCGCGTCTCCTGCTTCAATGCGACGCTGCGAAGATGACGGAGGGTGCCTGCTCGATCTCCGGTCTGTCGTAGACGATCTCCCCCGCGTCATTCTTGCGATAGATCTGGAACACCTGGACCGCTTCGCCCGAGGCGAGCTCCACGACGGCATGGATGGCGTCCACGTCCTCCGATGCGCCTCGTTCGCGGACCCGCACGTCTCGATAGAGCGCGACCGCTCGGAGCTCCTCGGCCGCCGCGCGCTGCCGGAACGCGGTCGTGAGAAGCGTCCAGCCGTCAACACCGCCGTGCGGTGCGACGCCAATGGCGTACTTCCCGGCGGCGTCGACCGCGATGGAACCGGGAAGAAATGTTCCCTGTTCCTCCAGAGCACCCTTTGCAATGTCGAGCGCCAGCGCAACGAGACGCGAGAGCTCGCGCATCCTTTCGTGATTTTCGTTGTTCATAGACGGCATGTCCCGATCCTGATCGGTTGATGGATGTCTCGATGAAATACAGTGAGCCGCGAGGCGGAGCAAACAGGTCCTCCCGTCATGACGTGATGCCAAGCAAGAACGGCGCGTCGGACCAGAGGGGCCAGAGCGTGCGGTACGGGTGCGTCGCCAGCATCACACCGCCGCTCGGGAGGCGGCGGACGTGGTAAGGAGAATGGCGTTCGATGAACCAGATGTGCTTGCCCGTGTAAACGTTAACCTCGGAGGTGGGCGCGCCCTCCTTCGTCTCATGGATGAGTTCGAGCGCGCGCAGCTCGACAGCGCGCCACTCGTCGACTGACACGGCGGAGGCTTCGAGCGCATCGAGCAGTATGGCTGGCGGCGTGGAGAGCATCGCGAGAACTTGCTCGCGCGTGAGTTCGACATCGCCCGGGAGGCGGGCACGTGGGCCGCGCCGAACCGCGCTGGCGTGTGCAGGCCGCTGCCTCGATTGTCATAGAATTCCCGCTCATGTCACCCGTCTCCCAGCCGCGCCAGCACGCATGTCACGTTGTCTGGTCCGCCATACTCCCAGCCACCAGGCGTCCGGTCAGGGAGCCCGGAGGCAGAGATCTTTTCACCCATGGCGCCCTACGCCCGGGAGTGTCGTGTTCAGGGGAGAGCGCTCTGCTTCCTCCCAGTCGGAAGCATTGGCAGCGCTCGCCCCTCCTTCGTCGGGCTGTAGCGGGAAGCTCGTCAGGGTGGCAGCGCGGCGGGCGAGCTCTTCCCCCGCGACGGCGCGGACAGGGCGCGGTGGCCGGAGCTGCGGCAGGGGAGGCGGCGGGAGCTTCGCCCGCGGGTTCCTGGCCGCGAGCTCGGGAGACGGCACCACGGGCGGAGGAGTGTCGAGCGCGCGGGGAGGTACCGTCGGCGGAGCCGGCGACGCCGGGCTCTCGCGCCTGGTGACGGGCTCGCCGACCTGGACCACCACGGTATCCTCCGCGTCAGTCCGGCGGTCGTCGTGCAGCCGCCAGAGGCGCTCCCAGTACCGCGCCGGCGTGCCGGTGAAGGTCTCCAGCTGCCGCGCGAGGCCGGGCGTCATGGGCAGGTCGCTCCTCAGCAACCGTTCCACCTCCCTCGGTTCCAACCCCGTGCTCTCGCCCAGCTTTCTCCTCCACGAAGGCGTCGTCGCACAGAACGACTCGAGGACCCTTCCCGGCCAGGGGACGGGGCGCCCTCGGGCGTCTCTCAGCTCGGCGAGCGTCGCATCGACGTGACAGTCCAGGATGCGCCGGTATCGATCTCGCTCGCCCGCTGCCTGCTCCTTCGCATCGGTGAGGGCTGCCTCCTCTTCATCGTGCGCGTGCTCGCGCGCCTCACGAAGCCCGCGCTCTCGTCCCAGCGCTTCGCGCGCGGTGACCGCGAAGCCGATCGCGACGCACGCGATCATCGCGAACCCGAGCGGCGAGACGAGCCACATTGCACCCAGCATGTCCTCCATGTTCCCTCCTCAACCGTGAGCCTTCTTGTCCGCTGTACGGCGGAGCCAGGCCTTGTGCTGCCCGACACGAGGCATCCCCTCGAGTCCGCCCTTCGTCGCGCCTGCCACGGCGCGCACGTCACCCGCCTCCCAGCCGCGCCAGCACGCACGTCACGTTGTCCGGCCCGCCGTGCTCGTTCGCGAGGTCGATCAAGAGCTCCGCCGCAAAGCCCAGGTCGCGATGCGCCCCGAGGATCCCGGCGATGCGCTGCTCGGGTACCGGGCCCCACAGCCCGTCCGAGCAGACGAGGAAGATGTCTCCCGGCGCCGTCGCCTCCACGCGCGACTCGATGTCGACGTTGTCGTCGGCCCCCAGCGCGCGGGTGATCGTCCTCGCCCGGTTGCTCAGCGCCTCGACCGCCTCCCGCGCTCCGTCGCCGTCACCGAGCAGCTCTTCCAGCAACGTGTGATCCCGCGTCAGCCGCTCCAGCTTTCCGTTACGCAGCCGGTAGACGCGCGAGTCGCCCACGTGCGCGATGTACGCCATGCCCGGACCGAGCAGCACTCCTGCGAAGGTCGTCGCCATGCCACGCACCTCGTCCCGCCGCTGGCTCGCCTCGTAGATCGCGCGATTGGCCTTCCGCACGCTCAGCACCAGCCGTACCTCGTCCCGGTCGTGTGGCGTCGCCGTGCCGTAGGGCCACGTCTCTTCGAGCGCTTCATCTTCCTCGAAGCAGCTCTTGACGACCTCGATGGCCATGCGGGACGCGACCTCTCCGGCCGCGTTGCCGCCGAGCCCATCGGCCACCATGAAGAGCCCCACGCACGGCAGCGCCGCGAAGCTGTCCTCGTTGTGGCTCCGTCGCCGGCCCACGTCCGACTGCGCTGCCGCCTCGATGGCGAGCTGTGGATACACCTTCGTCCTCCTCGCGCGCTCGTCGTCAAGACGAGCCGAGCCATGGCGCGCCGCCCTCGGCGGCGCGCGTTCCTCGAGATCTGAGCAGTCCGCGCCGCGCGCGGCCTTCGCTACGTCGCTATCTCAGCGCTACCAGCGCCACGCCGCACATGACCGCCAGCACGAAGAGCACCGCGCCGAGCAGCGCCAGGCGCGAGCTGCGCCGCTCGGTCTCGCCGTTCTCCGGCACCGCGCTCACCCACGCCTCGTCGCCCGCCCTCTGGGTGGCGGCTCGCTCTTCAGCGGCCCACTGCTCCACCTGGCTCGCCAGCCGCACGAGCAGCGCCTCCATCCGGGGGTCCTCGACCCCATAGATCTCCATGACCCGTCGGGCCCGCTTCTCCGCGAGCCGCTGCTTCTCCGCTGGCGGCGTCGTCGCGCACCACACCGGATCCATCCACGGATCGAGCGAGGCTGCCGGATCCGCTCGCAGCTGGGCGCGGATGTCCTCCATGCTCATCATGGCGTTGACCCCTCACACGGCGCCTGCGCCCCGAAATCCCAGCAAACCCCGCTCGCCCCCGGCGCCCCGGCGCTCACGGGCGGGCCGCCCGGCGCGGCGCTGCCGCCGTCGCCCGCCGTGCCGGGGGTGAACTGTACCGCAGGCGCTTTGCCCGGGGCCGCCGCATAGGCAATGCCTACGGCGTGGCCGCCTCGACCGCCGGCGCCTGAGCCGCCAAGACCGCCTCGGCCGCCATCTCCACCCTTGCAGCCGGGAATCGAGTCGCCCTGTCCCGACCTGTCACCGCCGGCACTACCTGCACCTCCAAGGGCACCCGGTTGTCCGCTCGCTCCATCGCCGCCCTTGCCGGCCTTGCCCACCGCGACGGTCACGTCCGTCAGCACCAGCTTCGTGCCCACGCTGAGGATGCCGACGCTCGACCCGCCAGCCTTGCCGCCGCCTCCTCCTTTGCCGCCGCACCCGCCGGCTCCGCCGCCGCCACCGCTCGCGCCCACGCCATCGACGAGGGTGGAGTTGAGCGAGCAGAACAGGCCGGCCTTCGCGCCGCCCCCGCCTCCTCCCCCTTGACCTCGCGTCCCCAGTGTGCCGTTGCCGCCGTCGCCGCCCGCGATGCCGGTCATCGTCAGCGTCGTATCGCTGCCAGCGACGCCGGCGACGCCGGCATCGCCGCTCTTGCCGTCCTCTCCACGCCTGCACTCATCAGCCGCATCGGTTTGACCGGTGCCGCCCAGCCCCTTGTTGTTCGGGTTCGGGTCCGGCATCGGCTCGCCATCCCGGCCCACCTGCCCGTTGCCCTCCTCTGTCCCCGTGATCCCTCCGGTCCCGCCGTCTCCGCCGCGCGTCTCGCCGTCCTCGCACGTCGTCACGCCCGCGGTCCCGCCGATGACCTGGTTCGGCGCCACGCATGCGTTCGACGCTTTCATCGCCTCTGCGCTCGCGCCCGTCACGGGCGCCTCGGTCGGCGTCGTCCCGTTCTCGCCGTCCATCCCATCGCCCGCGCTCACGTCCACCTGCGCGAGTTCCGCCTCGATGTCCGCCACCGCCACGCCGATCGACGACCCGCCCGGCAGCGTCGCGCTCGCCGCGCGCACCGCAAAGCTGCGCACCTTCGCCCCGCTCGCGCCCTCCGCCAGCGTCAGCGCGATCCGATCCGCGGGCCCCTCGATCGCGCTGCGTGCCTCGGCGCTCCAGATCCATCCGGCGTCGCAGTCGAAGCCGCCGATCACCTCGACCTCGGCTCCGATCGTCACGCTCTCCGCGAACGCTCCGCTCGCGCACGCGAGCACCCGCTTGCCGTTCGCGTTCGCGATCGCTTCATCGAGCGACGCGTACGGCTGTGCCTTCGTCCCATCCCCACCAGGCTCGGCGCCTGCGCTCGCGAACACCGCGCACTCCTCCGTCACCGTGCTCGCGTCCTCCGTTGGGTCCGCATCGCACACGGCGTCGCTGCCGCCTCCACCGCCCTCACCGCTGCTTACGTCGCACACGAGCGTGAGCGTGCAGTCGTCCGGCATCACATACGGGAAGCATCCCAGCGGCTGGCTGCCCGCAACCATCACCCCGAGAAGGATCACCGAGCCACAGCGAGCAGTCCGACGCATGTTTCTCTCTCCTCGATCCCCTACGCCCTGCTCAGAAGCCACCGCGCACTCCAATCCCGAGGCCGTTCGACCCGACGAGAGGCACTACATGCACGCGCTGCTCGTTCACCGGGGGGCGGGAGACGACGCCATAGACGACTGTTCCGATCGCGACCGTCCCCGCACCGACGAAGCTCCAGAACGCCGCGTTGCTGAAGTCGTAGCGAGCGGCGACGGCGTCCTTCAGCTCCGTGCATCGCGCAGGTGCCCTCGGAGCCTTACACGCATCCAAGCCGCCCTCTTGGCGCAGCAGGCTTCGCTGCTCTTCCGCGTCGCTGGCGTTCGCGTTCGCCAGCACCGTGAACACCACCCCCGCCACCGCCGCCGCCCCCGCCGTCGCCGCGCCGCCGATCAGCAGCGCCGTCCTCGGATCGCGGGCGTGCTTCTCGGCGCCGCGGACCAGCGGCGCCATGGTGGTCTCCGGTCGCTTCGGCGGCGGTGCACCCGCCGATCTTTGCCCAAGCTCCACCTCATCCTCGATCTGCGCGCCGGCCACGAGCTGCACCGTCATCTTCTTCGTCTCGTAGTCCTCGTGCTCCACCGAGATCGCGTGCGCCCCAGGCTCGACGAACAGCGGATCCGCCAGCGGCGTCAGCCCCCGCAATATGCCGTCCACAAACACACGCGCCCCGTCCACCTTGGTGCGCACCACCAGCGTCCCCACCTTCGCCCGCGCCGCTGCGTACGCCGCTTCCCCTCGGGCGCGCTCCTCCGCGGTGCTCGTCGCGTCCTCCGCCATCTCCCGCACGTACCTCGCCAGGTGCTCCGCCGCGTCGCGGTGGCGGCCCAGCTTCAGCTCCGCTGCGCCCAGATTGCCGCGGATGGTGTAGTGGGGGTTCAGCGACAGCGCCGCCAGGAACGCGGCCCGCGCGTCGGCCCAGCGGGACTGCGCGAAGGCATCGACGCCTTCTCTGAACAGCTTTCGAGCTTGCTGGGTCATCGCGACGGTTTCCGCCTCGTGCGGCGCCGTGCTCGGCTGTGTCCTGCCTGGCACGGTCGTCGAGAGCAGCGCGAGAAAGCTGGCGACAGAAGCGATGCTGCGAATGTAGCTAGGCATGATCAGAACTTCGGCTCCGTGTGGAAGGCGCGAATGGCCGATGGATCGCGGGACGCGTTGACGCTGGCAGCAGGCGCCAAAGACGGCGCCTCCGTCGACGCGGTCGCGGGTGGTGCCGGTGTGACGGGTGCCGGTGGCGGCGTGTCGGCCGTCCTCACCGGTGAAGGCTGCCGCGTCGGCGGTTGCGGCTCGGGCACCCTCGGCGCCGGCGCGTGCACCGCGGGCGCAGGTCTTCGGCGCGCAGCAGGCGCTGCTTCACCTCGATCGGAAATCACCGCAGGCGCCGCGCGTTCGGCGGACGCCTCGGGCGGCGCTCCCTCGGCCGCGATCTCCTCGACGGCCAGCGGCGCGCTCTCCGCGCGCTCGTCGCTCCCTGTCACGGCTGCGCCGCTCGCTGCCGCGCCGCTCGCCGCCGCCTCGCGCATCGCGCGCTCAGCGCTCGCCGCGTCCCGCGCGACCGCGCTCTCCACCGGCGCCTTCTCCTTCGCCCCGCACATCGCCGCGGCCCCGATCCCCGCCGCCAGCGCAAGCATCGCCGCCACCGTCCCGGCGCGCCGCGCCTTCCCCGGCCTGGCGTCGGTCTCGCCGCCGTCCTTCTCCTCCGCCGCCTCGCTCCTCGGCCGGTGCGCCGACGGCAGCGCGCTCTTGTCGATCACCGCCGCCCCGGCCGCCGCGTCCGCCGCCCACGGGCTCCCCCCGCCGCTCTTCTCCGCGCCGCTCTTCCCTCCGCCCCGCTTCGCCGCTCCCTTGCGCGGCGCCATCGCCTCGCGCAGCCGCGCCGCCGTGCTCGGCTTCTCCTCGTGGTCCACCCGCACGTTCACGCGCGGCTCTCGGGGCGGCGGCCCTTGCTTCGTCCTCTCCCACACCGCGTACGCCTTCCAGTACGCCTCCACCTCGTCGCGCAGCTCCGGCTCGATGTAGATCACCCCCGTCCGGAACGCCGGGTGCGACACCAGCTGGCTCGGCGTCGGCGCCGGGCTGGCCGGCGCGCCGGCGTCCGGCTCGCTCGCCGCGCCTCCCTCCGCCTCGCGCTCCCCGCGCTCGTCCCGGTCCTCGTCCTTCACCGCCTCGCCTCCTGTCCGTGCCGCCGGCCCCTCACCGCGATCCATCGTCCCTGCGCGCGCGACTTCTCATCTTTCTCATCCCCGATCGACCCGCCCGCCCGCCGCCCGCTCACAGCTCGTCCTCGCGCGGCGGCGGCTCGGTCACTCCGGCCGCGCGCAGCAGCTTGCCGAGCCGCACGATCGCCCGGTCGTGGACCCGGTACGCGCCCGGGTGCGGGATCCGGAGCGCGCCGCCGATCTCCGCGAGCGGCCGCCCCTCCACGTAGCGCATCGACAGCACCTCGGCCTCGCGCGGCGTCAGACGCTCCAGGGTGCGCCGCAGCAGCGCGTGCGCCCGGCCGTGGCGCTCGCGCCGCGACAGCGCCTCCTCCCCGGTCTCCGGCGTCGCCACGCCGGCGGCCGTCGCGAAGACGCTCGCCGCGAGGCCGTCGACATGGTCGAGGAGCCGCTCCTCCGCCTTGCCGTCGACGTCGGTCATCACGTCGCCGGACCGCCGCTGCCGCGCGATGTAGTCGTACCCGCCCTGCAGGCAGAGCGCGACCACCCGGTCCTGCTCCCGCGCCTCCCGGAGGTACCCGTCGAGCATCGCGCCCCGGATGCGGTGCCGCGCGAAGCGCGGGAAGCTGTCGTCCCGCGCCGGATCGTAGGCGAGCGCCGCCTCGATGAGCCCCGCACGGCCGAGCGACATCAGCTCGTCGAACGAGAGGTGCTTTCGCAGCCTCGGCGAAAGCCGGCGCGCCGCGCCGCTCACCTCGTGCAGCGCCGACGCCGCGAGCGCCTGCTGCGCCGGCGTCAGCCTCGCCTCGGGGTCAGCCATTGTCGCCGCCCCCCGCCTTGCGCCGGGGCTCCACGGCGCCGTCCCGGGCCGCCACGCCGCTCCCGAGCGGCGCCGCGCGAGGCCGCGCGCGCTCCAGGAGGTCCCGCCCGACCTCGTCCTCGGTGAGCGCCTCCACGAGCAGCTCGCGCATGGTCTCGATCACGTCGTGCGACGCGATCCCGCGGTAGCGCGCGAGCGTCCGCTCGACGACCTCGTCGAGGAAGGGATCGGTCGCGCTGGGCTCGTCGTTCGACATGTCTTCGCTCCTTGCTCGTTGCTCTGCGCTCACCCTCAGAAATTGGGCTTGTTCCCGAACGGCAGCTCCTCGTGTCGTCTCTCCCGGGGCGGTGCCGGCCGGGCCGGCGCCGAAGCGCGCCCGCTCGAGGGCATCGGGTAGATGTCCTCCTCCTCGTCCGGGGAGATGTCCTTCTGCCCGCCACGCCCCTTCGACGTGAGAAGCCAGTCCCACGGGCGCCGTGCGGGCGCTCGCGCCGCCCCCGCGACCGGACGCGCCCGTGTCGCCGGCACGCTCGGCGACGCCGGCGCGCTCGGCGACGTCGGCGCGCTCGGCGACGCCGGCACGCTCGGCGGCGCCGGCGTGCTCGGCGGCGCCGGCACGCTCGTCTGCGCCGGCGTGCTCGCCTCCGCAGGCGCGCTCGCCTCCGCAGGCGCGCTCGCTCGGGCCGCCGTTCCCGTGGATTCGGCGGGAGGTGACAGCGCGGCCTCGGACGCCTCGACGCCGCGGGGTTCGGCTGCGCTCTCCGGCACGCGCGCGTCCGGCGGCGCCCCGCTCTCGGCGCGCGTGGCGTGCATGGCGTTGGAGCGCGCCGGCGCCGCCGGCGCGCTCGCGACGACCCCGCCGGCGGACGCGGCCGGCACGGCCCCGCTCTCGGAGGCGGCCATCGCAGGGCGCTCGCGGCGCACATGGATGTACAGCGCTGTCGCGGCGCCCGAGACGGCGATCGCCAGCACCGCCGCGACGGCGCAGCGGCGCAGGAGCTGCATTCGCCAGCGCCGGTCGGCGACGCGGTCCGTCGCCGGCAGACCAGGTCCCACGAGGCTCGCTCCCTGGGCTCCCGGGGACGATCGCACCGTGACCGGCCCGGGGGTCACGAGCAGCGGCCAGCCCGGGTCGGCCCCCGGCGGCACGCTCGGCGGCGGGTGCCACGGAGGAGCCGAAGGCTGCGCCGGCCGCGCCGTGCCCTCCTCGCGCGCAGCATGCGCCGCGTCCTCCTCGCGCGCCGCCGGCGCCGTGTCCGCGTCCTCGCGCGCATCGCTCCCGCCGAGCTCGGCCGAGGCTGCCGGCCCGGGGACGATCACCCGGCTCTCGTCGGGCTGCGGCGCCGTGATCAGCCGCTCGGGCGATCGCGGACCGTGGTGCTCCCGCCGGGCGCCCGGCGTCCCTGGGTCCGGCCCCGCGGCGAGCCGGCCGGCGCGCACGTCCGACAGGTAGCGCTCCCGGAGCTCGCGCAGCGCGCTCGCCGCCGCGCCGGCGTGCCTGAAGCGCTCGGCCGGCCGCTTCGCCAGGCCGGTCTGGACCACCGGCCAGACGTAGTCCGGGATCGACGGCACGATCTCGTGCACCGGCACCGGCATCCGCAGCATGTGCGCCGCGACGAGCTGGCCCTCGCTGGGCATCCCCGAGAGACCCCGGCCCGTGGCGAACACGTAACGGCCGGCCAGGAGCTCGTAGATCACCAGCGACAGCGCGTAGACGTCGCTCGCCGGCGAGCACGGCTCTCCCCAGCACTCCTCCGGCGCCGTGTACGCCGTCGTGCCGAACCGCTGGCCCGGCCGGGTGCTCGGCAGACCGTCGACCCGGATCTTCGCGATGTTCAGGTCGAGCAGCTTGACCTCGCCGTGCCGGTCGACGAACACGTTCTCCGGCTTCACGTCCCTGTGCACGATCCCGAGGTCGTGCGCCGCCGCGAGGCCGTCGGCGATCTCGATCCCGACGTGGAGCGCCCGCGCGATCGGCAGCGGCGACTCCACCTGGCAGATCCGGCGGAGCGACTGGCCCTCCAGGAGCTCCATGGCGATCCAGACCGTACCGTCGGGCAGCGCGTCGGCGCTGTGCACGGCGACGATGTTCTTGTGCCGCAGCCGGCAGAGCGCGATGGCCTCCTTGTGGGCGCGCTCGCGCACCTGCTCGGAGCTCGCGTAATGCGGGAGCAACAGCTTGAGCGCGACCCGCCGCTGCGTGAACTCGTGGACCGCCTCGTAGACGACGCCGACGCCGCCCGCGCCGATCATCCGCACGAGCCTGTGGCCCGCGACGTTGCTCCCCGGAAGATAGGTCGCCGGCGGCGAGGACGTCCCGGCATCGTCGTCTCGCGTGCTGAGCTCGCCCTGACTCATCCAAGCCACCCCCGCATCAAGAGCGCGCCGACCATACCAAAGAACGCCGCGGTCGCGGCGACGGCGAGCCAGCTGGCCACCGGCGCTGGCGGACGCGGAGCGAGCGCCCGCGCGGAGCACGCGCGCCACTCCGTCGGATCGGAGCGTGGAGCCCGGCGGACCGGAGGACAGGGCACTTCGATCACGATGGGTCGCGTCACGATGGGTCGCGTCACGACAGGTCGCGTCACGACAGGTCGCGTGACGGCCGCCGGTGCGACCGGCGCGAACGGCGACGGCGCCGTCACCACGGGCACCGGCGCCGTCGCCACGGAAGCGGGCGGCGCCTGGGACGGCTGCCAGGGAAGAGGCGAATCCGGGCGAAACGACACCGAAAGCGGCGCGGTGATCAGCGGGGCCGGAGGGGGCGCGACGCGACCCAGCGGCCCGGCGGCGCCCTCGCCGGCGCGAAGGACCTCGTCCAGGGGCACGGTCGCGAGCGAGCATTCGATCGAGCTGCGGGCGGTCACGGCCAGGTTCCTCTCCAGCAAGCGCGGGCATGAGCGCAGGCATGAGACGGCGGCGGCAACGGATCCCGGGCGTGACATCCGAAGGGGGTCGTCGCTCTCCTGCCGTCCACGGGTACCATCGACCCTGCGCGCCCGATTTCTTAGAAAAGTGATCGGTCCCGGGAAAACCATGGGCGCCTGAGGGTGCGGCTGCGCTCCCCGAGAGCATGGCTGCGCAGGCGGGAGCCGTGGCTGCACGCTCGGGGGCCATGGCTGCAGGAATGGCTTTCTCCGGCCTGGTCCGCCGCGTGTCATCACGTGTCATCGCGTGTTATCGCGTGTTATCGCGTGTTATCGGATCGCGCGTCATCGCGTGTTATCGAATCGAGCGCTCTCGTTGATGGTGCCGCCGGATCCATAGAGCACTCACCATGCCGAGCCGGTGGAGCAAAAAACCGACGGCTGCTCACACCCGCGCGCGCAACAATCCTATTCCAACCGTCGAAACACCCATTGTAGCTTCTGTTCTCATTGCCGCCGTCCGGATCCCCCGGTCGGCAGGGAGGAACTCAGCATGGATTATTCGGACGAAGTCCTCGAGATCACGCCGGAGCGCGTCACCAAGTTCTTGACGGGGCTCGGCGCTGTCGCCGCGATTCGCACGTCGATGGCCGGGGCGGGGATGACCGATGACGATATCGTGGAGGGCCGCACGCTGCTCCTCGATGTCCTCGCCGCTCCCCGCAAGATCGGCGCACCGCCCGACACCGACGATGCCAGGGCGCAGCGCGCCGCGACGGGGGAGCTCGATCAGTGGGACGAACGCAACTTCACCCGTCATGGCGCCGCGCTCCGCCGGCGCTTCCCCGAGGTGAACGCTTATGTCTTCAAGGACCTCGCGCCCTCCACCGGCACCGCGGCCGTCCAGGGAGTGGCCACCTTCCTCGCGCGGCTCGATGCCCTCGAGAATGGCACCGACCCGGGCCGCGCCGGAACGAAGCAGGGCGACAAGAAGGCAGTCGCTTTCCTCGCGACTCGCAGCCTCGACAAGGCCGAGCGCAAGCGCCTCCAGGGGCTCGTCGACGTCGCGCTCGGCCCGACATCCCCTCTGCCCGAGCAGACCGAGCTCCCGGAGACCGCGCGCCGGCGCGAAGCGCTCGTGAAGCTGCGCGGCTGGTTCGACGAGTGGTCGACCACGGCCCGCGCCGTCATCAAGAAGCGCGGGTACCTCATCCGCCTCGGCCTCGCGAACCGCAAGGCACGCCAGCGCAAGCCCACCGCCGCGCCGCCCAAGCCGGGCAAGCCCACGGCCGCGCCATCCCAGCCGACCTCGCCGGGCGAAGAGACCCGCGAGAACGACGTCGAGTAACCCGATTCACAAATCAATGCTTCCGGCGCGCCGGTCTGCCCTTCCGACGCGCTCCGGAAGCTTCCGACGCGTTCTGAAAGCTTCCGACGCGCTCCGGAACACGACATTTCGCATACTTGGCAGCGTCCGCTGCGCCCCCGAGGCCGTCCGACGCGCGCCGGGGGACGAGTTTCCCGGCAAATTCCGCATCCCGCCTCCGCGCCGGAAGCTTCCGGAGCGCGTCGGAGACCTCCGGCGCGCGTCGGAAGCTTTCGTGCCGGCGGCGCGAACCTTCGCGAGCGCAACGGATCCCGCCCGCCGCGCCCCCGACGCTTCCCCGCGCCCCCTCAGCGCACCGCCGCCGACTCGAACCTGGGCGCGGCGTCGAACGTCTCCGCCAGCCTCCTCCGGTACTCGTCGGCCATCTGCACGAGCCCATCGATGAGCAGCGCCACGTCGTGGTCCGCGCAGCCCTCCAGCGACGCCACGCACGACGCCGACACCTCGTCGCCCGTGAGCGACACGCGGAACTCCCCCGTCGTCTGGTCGTTCATCGTGAGCAGGAACCGGTAGAACGGCTCGTGGTTCGCCGCAGGCAGCCCCACGACCGGCGCGCGCAGCGTGAGCAGGCGCCCCGCCTCGTCGATCTCGATGTCCACCTGCGTCGCCGTCTCCGCCGTGGGGTACGGCCGCTGCGCGATGCGCCACGCCCTCGGACCGACGCGCACCCGGTTGGCGATGAGCCCGAGCGCCGTCAGCCCCTGCCGGATCACCCGCTCGACGCCCGCGCGCGCCGGGCACGGCGGGTACGCGTGCGGCAGCAGGCGGCCGCAGCCCAGGCACCGGTCGCACTCGACGTCGAACGGCTCCTCGCACGCCGGGCATCGATACACAGGCGCCCGGTCCCTGAGCTCCGCGAGCGGCCGGTCCCCCAGGGCGAGCAGCGGCTGGAACGCGCCCGCCGGGACCACCACGCAGTGACCCGCGAGCTCCCCGGCCGCGCCGGACGGCGCCGCGACAACGCCGATCACCCGCCCCTCCGGATCGAGCACCGGCGCGCCGAGAGGCGCCGCCACGTCGAGCTCGAACGCCGGGAGCTGCCCGTCGACCTTGCGCGCCACGTGGCACACCCGCGCGACCGCGAGGCGCAGGCTCTGCCCCGGGAGGCAGCTCAGCACCGCGGCGCGCTCGCCGAGCCGCGGCTCGGCCGCCGCGCGGGCGGCGAGCGCCGCGACGCCGGGCGGCTCGGCCGGCGCGACGAGCGCCACGTCGCGGCCCACGTCCGCGGCGATCACCCGCCCGGCCATGCCCCGCCCGTCCTCGAACGTCAGCGCGACCTCCGTCGGGTAGCCGAGCCCGCGCCGGCTCGCCACCACGACGCCGTTGCCGAGCGCCACCCAGCCGGTCGTCACGAGCGCGCCGGCGCGGATCGCCACCACCGAGCGGCGGGCGCGGGCGACGCGCTCGTGGAGCAGCGCGAGATCGCCGTCGCCGTGCGCCGCCAGCTGCGACGTCATTGCGCGACGATCCTCGAGAGCGCCGTCATCAGCAGCTCGATCGTGCCGGGCTTGGCGCCGTCCCGCTGCGCGTAGGCGACGATGTCGCGCAGCCGCTGCTCGGTCTTGGCGGGCAGCTTCGTGCGCACCAGGAGCTCGGACAGGGCCCCGATCGCGAGGAAGTGGCGGAGCATCGGGTCGGCCGGCGCGCGCTCGATCTCGCGCAGGTAGCGGCCGAGGTGCTCGCGCGCGAGCGCCGCCGTGGTGAGCGGATCGATGTGCAGCGGCTTCTCCTCGGGCACCTGGCCGCGCATCGCCACGAGCCGCTCCATCGCGAGGAGCGCCGGCTCCGCGACGCCGGCGGTGTTCCCGCGGCGCGAGCCGCCCTCGGCCTGGATGAGCTCGCGCGTCGCGGCCGCCGTGCAGCGGTAGAGGTGCGCGACAGCGTCGGGCATCGCCTCGCCGTGCTCGTAGATCGCCCGGAAGACAGTGCACCGGATGAGGAGCACCATGACGCCCGGCCGCTCCTGGAAGCTGAGCGCCGCGCCGAGCACCTGCGCGTCCCGGAGCAGCTGGCAGAACCGATCGGCCGCCGCGTTCGCCGACTCCGGGCGGGACGGGATGCTCCGGCGCGACGGAGGCTCGATCTCGACCTCCGGCAGCGCGGGCGGGCGCACCGACAGCGGCGTCACCGCCATGGAGGGCGAGCGACGAAAGGGCACGGTGCGCGCGCTGCGGCGATCGCCGACCTGCGCCGGATTGTCCGCGGCCGCCGCCGGCTCGCCCGACAGCGGCGCCGCCGCGCTCGCCGAGATCGGCTTCGCAGCGCCGCCCTCCGACCCCGGCGTCGCGGCGCCGCCGCTCGCCTTCGACGCCGCGCCGGCGTCGTGCGCCGGCGGGAGGATGCCGGCCTTGGGCGCGGGCGCGCCGCCGTTCTTCGATGACGCGACGCTCGCCGCCGGCATCGGCGCCGACGCCAGCGACGGGGACAGGATGTCGGGGATCGCGTCCGCGTCGCGGATGGGGCGCGCGACCGACTCGGGCAGGCGCGGCAAGGGGGGCGCCGCCCACGCCGCCAGCTCCTCGAGCGGCGTCCGCGCCCCCGAGACAGGCGCCGCCGGCGCACCGGCCCGCACCGAGGGAGCGCTCTGCGGGCGGGCCGGCGCGGGCGGGACGGTGAGGTTCTTGAGCGGCCGGGCGCGGCCGGCGGAGGCCCACGTGAGGCTCGCCCGCTGCTCCTCGGAGAACGGCGGCCGCGCGTCGAACCACGCGCCCAGCGTCTCGCCGAGCCGTTGCGCCGCCTCGCCGCTCTCGCGCAGCGCCTGGCGCAGCGCCTCCGGCGTGAAGGCGGCGACGCGGCCGACGCGGCGGAGCAGCAGCAGATCCTCCCGCATGCAGAGCCGGAACGGCTCGGAGCCGCCCGACAGCTCCAGCGCCGTCCTGAGCAGCGGCACCCGGTGCCGCTCCGCGACGCGCACGACCGGGACGTCGATCGACACCCGCTCGTTCGCGGCGTCGAGCGAGGCGAAGAGCGTCATCGCCCCGAGCGGAACGATCCACCCCACGCCCTCCTGCAGCGTCGTCGCCTGGAGGCTCGCCCCGGCCTCCGCGGAGGCGCAGTGCGCGACGAAGCGCACCGGGTCGCGCGTGCGCCAGGCGTCGATCGAGCTCCCGTCCCAGTCGGCGTCCGCGGGCGGCGGCTTGCGCGAGACGGAGAGCGCCGGCGACCGGTCCACCCCGCACGCCTCGCACCGCGGCCCACGCAGCGGGAACCCGCACGCGGAGCAGAAGTCGGAGGCCGGGCTCGAGGGGACCGCCACGCCGACAGCATACCTCAGCGCAAGGCCGAGGTGGCACCGCGGTTTGCGCTCAGAGGAACGGATTCAGGTGGAGCGCGACCTTGGCCTCCCGCAGGTTGTGCTGGACCCTGCGGATGAAGTGGATGAACAGGTACGCCCAGGCGGCGAAGGTGACGACGCTGATGACGAGCTGGACCGTCTTGCTGACGCCGATCACCATCCAGAGCGCCGTCAGGAGGAAGGCAACGAACGACAGCGGGACGAACCACTTCCAGCAGAGGTTCATCATCTGGTCGATGCGGACGCGCGGCAGCGTCCAGCGGATCCAGATGACCACGAAGACGAGCGCCCAGCTCTTCAGCAGGAAGACGAAGACGCCGACGAGCTGGAGCCCGAAGCTCGCCTCCTGCTGGGCCGGCGAGACGCCGGGGATCTGCCAGCCCCCGAGGAAGAGCGCGCTCGCGATGCCGCACATCACGAAGACGTTCGCCCACTCGGCGAAGAAGAAGAAGAGGTACCGCATGCCGGAGTACTCGGTCGAGTAGCCGGCCACGAGCTCGCTCTCCGCCTCGGGCAGGTCGAACGGCGCGCGGTTGCCCTCCGCGAGCGCCGTCGTGAAATAGAGGAAGAACAGCGCGAACGTGATCGGGTTGCGGAAGACGAACCAGTGCCAGGGCCAGCCGCCCACGTCGAGGAGCGAGGGCCCGGCGCCGCCCTGCGCGCCGATGATGTCCTGGAGCCGCAGCGAGCCCGTCATCATCACGATGCACACGATCGCGACGGCGCCGGGGATCTCGTAGCTGATGATCTGCGCCGCCGAGCGGATGCCGCCGAGGAGCGACCACTTGTTGTTCGACGCCCAGCCGCCGGTCATGAGGCCGATGGTGACCAGCGACGTCACGGCGATGACGAAGAGGATCCCGATGTCGAGGTCGGCCGCGATGAGGTACTGGCCGAACGGCATGACGACGAAGGTGGCCGACACGCCGACGAACACGAGGTAGGGCGCGAGCCGGAACAGCGCCTTGTCGCTCTCGGCCGGGATGACGTCCTCCTTCATGATCGACTTGATCCCGTCGGCGACCCACACGAGGAAGCCCTGCGGCCCCGCGCGGTTCGGCCCGATGCGGGACTGCATGCGCGCAGAGACGCGTCGCTCGACCCAGGTGATGATCCCCGCGGTCGGCGCCATGAAGAGGAGGATGATCGCGGCGGCCACGCCGAGGATGATCCCGGCGCCGAGCAGATCGGTCGGGGCGCTCGCCTGGAACCCCTCGGTCGAGAGCTCGATCTCGGACGGGGTCGCTCCGCCGCCCCGCCGGATTCCGATCGCGGACCGCCGCTCGTGGCCGCTCGGGATCACGTCGGCCTTCGAGAGGACCTTCACGCCCTCGAAGCGCGTGATCACGTCGCCGGGCTGGAGCCCTGCCTGGCCCGCCGGGCTCCCGTCGCGCACGCCCGTCACGACGAGCCCGCCGGCGGGCGGCGCCTCGGCCGCGACCTCGACGCCGAAGAACGCGAGCGCGCGCGCCCCCTCCTTCACGCGCGCCTCGATGACGGCGCGGCGCGGGGTCGGCGGGAGGAAGTCCATGGTGACGCCCCTCACCGTGCCGTTCACGGGGAGCGCGCCCTGCGCGGTCGCGGGGATCTCGACGACGACGTCGCCGTGGAAGGTCGTGTGCACCGCGTCGTCGCCGCGGCCGGCGAAGCGGGATTGCAGGCCCTCGGAGAAGACCAGCGAGATCTTCGTGCTGCTGACCTGCGCGCCCTCGATCTCGATGCTCTGGCCGGTGAGCGGCGCCTGGCCGGGGCGGCGGAGGGTGCCGCGGAACGTGACGACCGCCTCCTTCGCCTCGGCGGTGGGCAGGTTGGTCCCGAGGATCTCGATGCGGTCGCCGAGGTCGACCTCGCGCGGCACGACGTCGACGACGCTCAGGAGCTCGGGCGCCGTCCTGCTCTCGGCGCAGCCGGCCGCGCCGAGCAGCGCGAGGAGGGCCAGGAGGCACGGCAGGAGGCCGAGAGAGAGAGCTCTCCAGGGAGGAGATCCGCGCATGGTGCCGCTTATAAACCGCGCCGCTCGTGCGGTCGAGAATGCGGAGAAGAGCGCTCGCGCCGTCCACCTACCGACTTGCCTACCGGCCTCGGACGGGGAGGAAGTAACGGCTGCCGTCGAGCTCGTTCACGCCCACGTAGAGCTCTGCCTCGAACACGTCCTTGAGCCGGCGGTAGGTCATCACCTCCTCGACGGTGCCGTGGGCGACCAGCCGCCCGGCCTTGAGGAGCGCCACGCGGTCGGCGTACTGGGCGGCCGCGTTCAGGTCGTGCAGCACCGCGACGCAGGCGAGGCGCCGCTCGGCCACCTCCCTGCGCACGACCTCGTGGACCTCGATCGAGTGGCGGATGTCGAGGTGCGCCCCGGGCTCGTCGAGGATCAGCACCTGCGCCTCCTGCGCGAGCGCGCGGGCGATGGCCACCCGCTTCTGCTCGCCGCCGGAGAGCTCGGCCACCGGCCTCCCCGCGAGCCCCACGAGATCGCAGGCGTCGAGGGCGCGGGCGACCGCCTCCTCGTCCCGGCCGGCGGCGAGCATCCACGCGCCCTGGTGGGGCGCGCGGCCCATCATGACGACCTCGCGCACCGTGAAGCCGGGCGCCGAGGCGATCCCCTGGGGCACGACCGCCACGCGCCGCGCGATCGCCCGCCGGTCCATGCCGGCGAGCGGCCTCCCCAGCAGGGTCGCCTCGCCCCGCGCCGGCCGCAGGGCCCCCGAGAGGACCCGGACCAGCGTCGATTTTCCCGCGCCGTTCGGCCCCAGGACGGCGCAGAGCTCGCCCGCGCGCACCTCCAGGCTGATCCCCTCCAGCGCCAGCCTCCCGGTGGGATAGCTCGCGGCCACGTCACGCAGATCGATCGCCGGCCCCTGCACGCGGTCTCTTTTGTCGAATGATTCGAGTGATATCGAGTGATCTTCCCTTGCGCGAGGTTTCTCGCGGTGGTCCAATCGACTCGAGGCGTAGAGGAGATGGAAACGGCGAAGGAGACTCTGGGAGGCGGCGAGGTACCGCGTCGCGTTATTAAGCGCTACTCCAATCGGAAGCTCTACGACACGAAGGACAGTCGTTACGTCACCCTGCAGCAGATAGGGGAGATGGTCCGGGCTGGCGAAGAGGTCCAGATCATCGACAACGCGACCAAGGAGGACAAGACCGAGGTCACGCTGGCGCTGATCATCTCGGAGGATCTCAAATCGCAGCCGCGCTCGGTACCGCTCGGCACGCTGAGAGATCTGATCCAGGAGCGCGGCGAGCGGCTGCTCTCGCAGCTGCGCGAGGGCCCGATCGGCCGGCTCATCCCCGGCGCGGTCCCTGGCGAGGGCGGCGTGGCGGCGCCTGGAACGGCGCCCGCCCCGGGGACGGAGCAGGCGACGCCCGTGTCGCCATCGTCCCATCCGCCCCCGCCGCTCGACACGGACAGGTCGAGCCACGCGAAGGGGCGCCTGAGCGGGATCGTCGAGAGCTCGAAGCAGACGCTCGATCAGTGGCAGCAGGCCGTCGACGAGCGCATCCGCGCCATCCTCCCGGGCCTCGGGCTGGTCCGCGATCTCCAGGCCGATGTCAAGCGCCTGTCGCAGCGCATTGACGAGCTGGAGGCGAAGCTCCAGGGACGCGCGGGTGAACCCATCGAGGACGCGGCTCCGCTCCAGGCGGGCTCCGGCGCGGACGAACCCGCGGGCGAGGGTCGCGAGGGTCAAGGGAGCGAGAGCAGGCTGGAATAGCCCTGGGCGCTCCTCTGTTCCCCCAGGCGAGCCCATGCCGTTCTTCTTCAGCAAGAAACCTGCGTCCGTAGCGCAGGACCTGTCGTTGGCCAGCGCCGACGGTGGCCGCGCCGACGCCTTCGAGATCGAGCTGCTGGGTCATCTGGACACGCTCTATGGCGTGAGCTGCCGGATGACGAAGAGCTCGACGGAGGCGGAGGATCTGGTCCAGGACACCATCGTCAAGGCGATGCGTGCCCGGGGTCAGTTCGAGCCGGGCACCAACCTCAAGGCCTGGCTGCTTCGGATCCTGACGAACACGTTCATCAACCGGTACCGTCGCGGGGGCCTCGAGCGAGGCATCTTCGACGGCCCCGACGCCGAGCCGCTCACCGATGCGTGGGTCGGCGCGACGACGATGCGCGCGATGCGCGATCCGGAGACCCAGGCGCTCACGCCGCTCGTGGAGGCGGAGGTGCAGCGCGCCCTCGACGCGCTGCCCGAGGAGTTCCGGCTGGCCGTGGTGCTGTCGGACATCGAGGAGCTCTCCTACAAGGAGATCGCCGAGGCGATGGGCTGCCCGATCGGCACCGTGATGTCGCGCCTGCACAGGGGCCGCAAGCTCCTCCAGAAGACGCTGCGCGAGCACGCGATCCTGATGGGCATCGTCAGCGAAGACGCCGCGAAGGACGCGCCCGCCGACCTGGACGCGTACCGCAAGCGGAAGCGGGGTGCCGCATGAGCGCTGCGAAATCGATCGAGAGCTGTTCGCGGTTCGACTACGCGCTGTCCGCCTACGTCGACGGCGAGCTGGATCCGGATCACGCCGTCGATCTCGAGTCCCACCTCGTCCAGTGCCCTCCGTGCTTCGAGCAGGTGAGGCTCTTGCGCTCGCTGCGGACGAGCCTGAAGCGGGCGCGGCCGTCGGGGTGCCCGGACGCGCTGCGGGCGCGCGTCGCCGCGGCGGTGGCGCACGAGCAGGCGCGCGGGGCGGCGCGCGAAGCGGCGCAGTCGGTCGAGGCGAGGCCGCGCCTCGTGCACAAGGGGTACGCGATCGCGCTCGCCGCGGCGGCGGGCGTCGTCTTCATCGTGGGCGTGGCGCGGCGGCCGGACGCGCCGGCGGACGCCGCGAAGGCGAGCCCCTCGAGGGCGGCGGTCGATCTCGCGGGCGCGGAGAGCGTCGAGGTCCTGCTCGACGATCTCGTCACCCAGCACGCGCAGCCGCTGCCGCCGGAGACGACCAACCCGGAGGACCTCCCGCGCTTCGATCCGTTCGTCGGCGTCCCGGTCCGCAGGCCGCAGTTCCAGTCGATTCCGGCGAACTTCATGGGCGCCCGCGTGCACACGATGCGCGATCGGCGCGCCGCGCTGCTCCAGTTCGTGGTGCGGGGCAACCACCGCGTGACGGTCTACCTGTTCAACTCGCGCGCGGTCCCGGTGCAGAAGGCGCAGCCGATCCTGCAGCCTCGCGTCGTGCGCGAGCGCCCCGTCTACGTGGGCAACATCAACGGCTACTCGGTCGCCGCCGCCGAGCGCAGCGGCGTCGGCTACGCGCTCGCCTCGGATCTCGGCGACGACCTCAGCACGCAGCTCGTCCTCGCTGCGATGCAGTGAGCGCCCCCGCCCCGCTCCGTGGCGGGGTGCAGTCCTCCCCCTTTCTCGATCACCCCGACCAACCCCTACCGCGAGAGACCGCATGCGCTTCGTCTTCGTCATGGATCCGCTGAGCCGCGTGACGCACGACAAGGACACGTCGTTCGCCTTCATCCGAGCGGCGCAGGCGCGCGGCCACGAGAGCTACCACTGCTTGCCGCGCGACCTCTCGATCGAGGGCGGCGAGGCGCACGCCTCGGCCTCGCCGCTGCACATCGGCGACGCGCCCCCGTTCATCTCGCTCGCGGCGGGCCCCGAGCGGCTCCGGCTCGCGGACGTGGACGCCATCTTCATCCGCAAGGACCCGCCGTTCGATCGCAGCTACCTGTACGCGACGCTGATCCTGGAGCGCGCGCGGCGCTGCCCGCTCATCGTGAACGACCCCCGCGGGCTGCGCGACGCCAACGAGAAGCTCTACGCGCTGAACTTCCCCGAGTGGACGCCGAGGACGCTGGTGACCGCCGACCGCGAGCAGATCCACGCGTTCGTGCGCGCCCTCGGCGGCGCGGCGGTGATCAAGCCGCTCGACGGCGCGGGCGGCCTCGGCGTGCTGCAGATCAGCGAGCGCGACAAGAACGCGCGCGCCATCGCGGACATGATGACGAGCGAGGGGCAGCGCCTCGCCATGGTCCAGGAGTACCTGCCCGCCGTCGTCCACGGCGACAAGCGCGTCCTCTTGCTCGACGGCGAGCCGCTCGGGGCCATCCTCCGGGTGCCCCGCGACGACGATCACCGCTCGAACATCCACGTCGGCGGGCGCGTCGTCTCGACGGAGCTCTCGCCGCGCGAGCTCGATCTCGTCCGCGCTGTCGCGCCTCGCCTCCGCGCCGACGGCCTCTTCTTCGTGGGCCTCGACGTCATCGGCGAGCGCCTGACCGAGGTGAACGTCACGAGCCCGACGGGCATCCAGGAGCTCGGGCGCTTCACCGGCGCGGATCCGGCGGCGAGGGTGATCGCCTGGGCCGAGGAGCGGGCGCGCGGCCGGTCCGCGCGCGCGTGAGCCACCTGGCTCCGGAAAGTTGGCCCGGAGCGCCCGCCTCTGCGAAGGCTTCCCCATGGGCGAGTCATTCGAGCGGTGTGCCGTCTGCAGCGACGGCGAGCAGGGCGATCGGGAGGGCGGCGCGCCCGGGGATCCTCGCGCGAGGACGCGGATGGCGCGCGTGGTCATCCAGGGGCGCTCGCTGAGCCTGTGCCGGACGCACGCGGCGACCGTGGCCGCCGCCATGCCGGAGACGTTCGAGGAGATGCGCGCGCTGTTCGTGGGGCTCCAGCGCAGCGCGCAGCCGGCGCAGCGCGAGCCGTCCATCGAGCGCCGCTCCCCGATCGCGCGCCGCAGCCCCGAGGATCGGCGCGTCTTCCCCCCGCGGCCGGAGGGCCGGCGGATCGGTGGAGGACGCCGCGCCTCGGATCCGGGCGAGTGATCGCGACGGCCGCGACGGCGCCCTCCCGGCGCGCGCCGGAGCCCACCGCGCGCACGCCGGAGCCCACCGCGCGCGCGCCGGAGCGCACCTCGCGCCGTTCTCCGGAGCGATACCCGCGCTCCGCGCGGAGCGCCGCGGGCCGCCGGGTGCGCGCGGCGCATGGTAAGTTCTCGCCATGAGGCCCCGCCGGCGCGTCGTCATCGGGATCGGGTCGAGCCTGGGCGATCGCCTGGCGACCCTCCGCGCCGCCATCGCGGCGCTCGGCGCTGATCCCGATCTCGACGTCATCCGCGAGTCGTCGCGCTACGAGTCGCCGCCCGCAGGCGGCCCTCCGCAAGGCGACTACGTGAACGCCGCGGTGCTCATCGCCACGTCGCTGCCCGCGCGCCAGATCCTCGAGCGCACCCTCGCCGTGGAGCGCTCGCTCGGGCGGACGCGCCCCGATCCTGTGCGATGGGGGCCGCGCACGATCGATCTGGACCTGCTCTGGATCGAGGGCGAGGCCGTCGCGGAGCCGGATCTCGAGGTGCCTCACCCGCGGCTCTGCGGCCGTGTGTTCGCGCTCAGGCCGCTGCTCGACGTCGCCCCCGACGCGCGCGACCCTCGCACGGCCGTCGCCTACGCCGCGCTCCCCGAGGCGAGCGCGCCCATTCGCAAGCTCGATCCGAGCTGATCTGCGCCGCAGCGGCGCGCGGGCGCGGCGCTCAACGCGAGCGCGGCGGGCCGGGAGCGGCGCGGGATCGGAGGCCGGCGCTGCCGCCGGCGTACGACGCCGCGCTGCCGATCGTGACGACCACGACCAGCAGCAGCGCCCACCCCAGCGCGCCCGCCGGCGCGCCCTCGGCGAGGGCGAGCGCCCAGGCGAGCGCCGCGACGACGGCGCCGCTCGCGGCGGCCTCGCGCCGCCCGGCGCGCCCGCCGAACCGCCCCACGAGGTAGCCGCCGGCGACCCCGGCGAGCGCGAACGCGATCACGTTGAGCCCCACCATCGCGAGCCGCACCGAGCCCTCTGCCCCTGCGTCCCCCGTCCGCTCGATCATCTTGCGCAGCAGCGTGTTGACGAGGCCCGCGAGCGGCAGCCACGCGATGAAGATCGCCACCGTCCCGAGCGCGATCCAGTGCCACGGCGGCCGGTCCTCGCCCTCGTCGTCGCCGCTGCTCTGCAGCACGGGGAGCTTGCGCTTCTCCGGCGCTGCCGCGCCGCCGCCGGGAGGCGCCGCGCCGCCGCCGGAGGGCGCCGCGCCTGCCGCGCCGCTGCCGACGACCGGGAGGCGTCGCTTCGGCGCGTCTCCCATGACGTCAGCTGGGCTTCGAGGTCGGGGGCGGCGCGGCGGCAGGAGCCTTCCGCCAGAACTTCCGCGCTTCGTCCTGCTGGCGGACCAGCCGCCGCTGCTCCTGGATCAGGCCGCCATAAGCGCGAGGCACCCGCGGATCCTTCGCGAGCGCGTACAGGACCTGGAGCGCCGCCTCGGCGTCGTCCGTCGCGCGGTGCGCCTTCTCGAGCGAGATCCCGAGCCGCGCGGCCATGTCGCCGAGGGCGCGGCTCTCCTCGTTCTTGTAGAGCTCGCGAGCGAACGTGAGCGGATCGACCCAGTCGACCTCGCGCCGCATGGCGGGCGGCGGCTCTTGCGGACGCATGCCCACGCGCTCGAGCTCGGCGAGCAGGAACGAGCGGTCGAAGGTGGCGTTGTACGCCGCGGGGATCGCCCCCTTGAAGCAGGCGAGGATCTCCTCCGCGACCTCGGCGAACGACGGCTTGCCCTCGACGTCCGCGTCCTTGATCCCGTGGATGGCGGTGCTCTCCGCGGGGATGGGCCGCCCCGGGTGGATGAGCCAGTTGTAACGCGTCAGGATCTCCCCGGCGCGGCCGATGACGATGCCGAGCTCGATGATCCTGTCACCCGCCGGATCGCGCCCCGTGGTCTCGACGTCGACGAAGGCGATGGGCTGCTCGATCCAGGCGCTGCCCGCGTCGATCTCCGACGCGACGCCGACGGCGCGCACCTTGAGGAGGTGCGCGATCCCAGGGTAGTGCCGGCCCGTCGGGAAGCAGCCGCACGGGTCGGCGACCTTCACGGCGTCCTCGGCTTGGCGGGCTGAGCGGGTGCAGCCGAGGTCGCGGGGCGCGCCGCGCCGCCCGCCGGCGCGCTGGTGCCGGCAGCGGGCGTCGCGCTGGCCGCGGGCGTCGCGCTGGCCGCGGGGATCGCGCTGCCTGAGGGCGGCGCGTCGCCTGCCTTCGGGGGCGCAGGCCGCGGCGTCTTGCCGAGGAGCTCCAGATCGAGCTTGACCCAGGCCTCGAGATCCTCGCCGGGGTTCGTGAGGAGCTGGAGGTTGACCTCGCGGCCGTTGATGAAGATGAGGGGCGTCCCCTCGAGCCCGACCCCGTCGGCCTGCAGCTTGTCCTTGTCGATGCGCCCCTTGGTGTCGGTCGAGACGAGATCGGCGCGGAACTTCACCATGTCGAGCTTGAGCCGCTGCGCGTAACGCTCGAGGTCGGCCTGCTCGAGCTTGTCCTGGTTCTCGAAGAGGAGGTGGTGCATCTCCCAGAACTTGCCCTGGTTGAGCGCGGCGGTCGCCGCGCGCGCGGCGGGCTCGCCGTGGACGTGCGCCGAGAGCGGGTAGAACTTGAAGACGAGGCGCACCTGCCCGTCGAAGCGCTTCACGAGCCCCTCGAGCAGCGGCGCCATGAGCCTGCAGAACGGGCACTCGAAATCGGCCCACTCGACGATCGTGATCGGCGCGTCGGGCGGCCCCATCTCCGGCGAGCCGTCGGTGGCGAGCGTCTTCACCTTGTTCGCGTCGAAGCGCATGTGGAACGCGTCCTCGCGCTCCTTCTTCGACCGGCCGTCCTTGACCTGATCGAGCAGGAGCTGCGCGGCGGGGAGGCACGCCTTGCACGCGCGCTGCTCCTTCACGCACTGCGCGATGCTCACGGGCGTGTCCGGGCAAGGGGAGAGGAGCTCGGAGACCTGTGCCCCCCACTCCCGGCGCTCGCGGGGTGTCAGCGAGGAGGTGTCCACGCCCGGCAGCGAGACCGTTACCTCCGGGCTCGCGGCCGGCTTGGGCTCGTTCGAGCTCGGGTTCCCAGGACAGCCCGTGGCGCCGATCGCGAGCAACGGCAACGCGAGGAGCGGCGGCATCCAGCGCAGGAATGACATCGCGGCGCGAGCTTAGTCGGACCCCTTGCGAGATGCTAGCGCGGGTGTAGCGTCAAGAGGTGCGGAGCGTCCTCTACCGCTTCCCGGATCTGCAGCAGTTCGAGCAAATCGTGTGCGATCCGGAGGAGCGTGACCTCGAGCTCGGGCTGCCCGCGGGGGAGTCCGTGGCCGACGGCGAGTGGGTGCTCGCCATCTTCGAGCTGGGCGAAAACCGCCGCGCGACGTCGGCCGCGGCGTGCGCGTCGGTCTCACCGGAGGGGGCGCGGCTCACGTTCGAGCCGCGCGACTGGCATCGCCTGGCCCACTTCGCGCGGACGGAGGCGCCCCGCCCCGGATCCGTGCCCGACACCGACGCCGCGGCGCTCCTCCGCGCCGCGGACGGGGCCGGCGCCGCGCCAGCCGGCGTCCAGGGCGCCGGCCCGGCGGGCCGGGCGCCGCCGCCCCCTGCGCCGCCTCGGCTGAAAGGCAAAGGCTCACGGGTCCTCGTTGTCGACGACGACCCCCACATCCGCGAGCTCCTGTCGGCGATGCTCGAGGCGGTCGAGCTCACCGTCGTCGCCGTCGCCAGCGCGGAAGATGCGCTGGCGCGGGTCCGCGGCTCGCCGTTTCACCTCGTCGTCCTCGACTGGAACCTCCCGAAGATGACCGGCATCGACCTGTGCCGGACGCTGCGGCAGGAGCCCGGGCTCCGCGATCTTCCGGTCCTCTTCCTGACGGCGCACGCCTCCTCGCAGGACATGGTCGAGGCCTTCGCCAGCGGCGCCGACGACTACATGGTGAAGCCCTTCCGCGCCCCCGAGCTGGGGGCTCGCATCTTCAGCCTGCTCCGCCGGACGCGGCGCTTCACCTCCTGAGGCCCCTCGCCGCGGCGCAGCGGCTCCGCCGCGACGCGGGCTCGCGCTCGGTCACCGCACGCAGATTCCGCGCGCAGATTCCGCGCTCAGAAGGCGACATCGACGTTGAGGTTGAGCACGCCGATGTTCTGCGTGTAGTGCCCGCCGGAGTCGGGAGCCCTCGAGTTGGGGTGCAGGCCCGCGGTGATGCTGTCCCCCGTTGTGTCGCGGTCGACGTAGAACAGCTGGGTATACGACGCGGCGAGGTGCAGCTGCTCCGCGACATGGAAGCGCCCGCCCAGGGAGAACGAGACGTCGTGGAAATCGACGCCCGATGGATCCAGGGTCTCGTCAGGAACTGCGTTGGAGTCGTACCCGAGGCCGCCGAAGAACTCGATCGCGGGCCGTGGCCAGTGGCTCCAGCCCACGCGCACGCCGAACGTGTCGTTCCAGCGGCGGGGGATGTTCTGGACCACGCGGGCTCCCTCTCCGGCGAAGCCGTCGCTGTCGATCGCGCACGCCGCGCCGACCTGGGTGAGGCACTGGTTTTCCATCGAACTCCACCGCGTCCAGTCGCCGAAGAGCCGCACCTCGAAGCGCTCCGCCGGGACGAAGCGGGCGCCGAGCCGCACGATGTCCGGCAGGCCCTCGTGCAGCTCCACGTCGCTCGGGGAGCCCGACACGCCGCTGAAGCGGTTGGTGAGCGTGCCCTCGAGCGAGTCTCCCCCCGTGACGTTCGGCCGCGACTGGTACGACGCGCCGATCCAGAGCTGCTCCGGCACCGCCTCGACCAGCGCGCCGACGCCGAAGCTCGCGTGGAAGCCGCTCACCTCGAGCAGCGAGCGCCCCTCGGTCGCAAGGAGGTTGTCGCCGGAGGCGTTGCGGGCGCGCACGGTGTTCACCTGGGTTCGAATCAGGTTGCCCGAAACGCCGAGGCTGAGGCGGAGCGACGGGATCTTGTAGGCGGCGGCGAGGGTGAAGAACATCGCCTGGAGCGAAGACTCGATGGAGTGCCAGCGCTGCACCCCGTCCACCGGCCCGGCGAGCTCGCGATTGCCCTCGAACGCCGCGTTCGTGTCCCAGGACGCGGCGCCGCCGAAGGGCACATAGACGCCGGCGCCCAGCGCCAGGTCGCCGAGTTTGGCCGACGCGCCGAGCATCGGCGCGGCAGCCACGTTGAACAGGGTCGCCTTCCCCGTGTTCGCCTGCGGCACCGTCACGTCATCGGTCGCCGCCGCCGCGTGCGTGTAGGACGCGGCGCGCAGCGCGATGTTTCCGTCCAGGAACAGGTGAATCCCCTCGCTCTCGGCGAGGCCTGCGGGGTTGTAGTAGACCGCGGTCGGATTGCTCGTGATCGGGTTGCCGTGCTCGCCGCCAAACCGCGCGGTCGCGAACCCACCGGCGAGCGCGGATCCGGTCCAGGCGAGACCGCCGAGGAGGCCGACGGAGATCGCGAAACAGGGGCGGTTGATGGACATATCCGGTGTTCTCGATTCTGAGGGCGGAGGAATGCGGCGCCTGCGGCGGACCCTGCATGGTAGGGTTGCAACTCCTGCCACGTCGGGGAATGTTCTACCCGCTCAAGTCAAATGTCACCTTTCGAACGGTGTCAAATGCTTTTCTCCCGCACCATCCGGACAACGCTCGCCTCAGCTGCCCTCACCTCCACCGCGCTCCTCATCGGCTGCGCCGACCCGCAAGGCAGATACGATGACTTCGAAGCTCGCGATACAACGATCCGCGAAGACCAGAGCAGCGGCGGCGAGGGTGGTGGTGGTGGCGGCGACGAAAATGGCGGCGCTGGTGGCGGAGCGGACAACTGCCTGCCGGAGGCGGGCGCCGTCGACGGCGATTTCCTCTTCAGCCTCTCGGCCTATCTCAACCCGCGGGCCCCTATCCTCTTCGTGGCCAGCCTGACCACCGAGGCCAGCGACGGCGGCCTGAGCTTCTCGCTCACCTTCCAGCCGCTCACGGCCGCCGATCGGAGGACGCCCACGGGCGAGCCGTTCGATGTGGGTCCCTTCGAGCTGCCCGCCGATGGGAAGTTCACCGCGCAGCTGCCCACGCTCATCGTGCCGGGCGACGCCAACCCCATCTCCGGCAGCGAGCTCGAGGCCACCATCACGCTCACCGGCTCCCTCTGCGCGCCCGCCGACTTCATCTGTGGCGTTGTCACCGGCAGCGCGGCGAGGCCGATCCCCCTGAATCTCAAGGGCTCTACCTTCGCCATGGAGCGAATCACCGATCCGAGCAGCTACCCGGCGCCGGTCATCAACTGCAAGAAAGACCCGGCGAGCCCGCTCCCGTGAGCGCCCGGTCGGGTCACGCCACGGCCTCCGCCGCGGCGGCGCCTTCGAGCTCGATCAGCGAGATCTCGGACGGCGCGCCGACGCGCATCGGCGGCCCCCAGTAGCCCGTGCCGCGGCTCACGTAGATCTGGCTGTCGCCGTGCGAGGACAGCCCGGCCACGTAGGGCTGGTCGAGCCGCACGAAGAAGTTCCACGGGAAGATCTGACCACCGTGGGTGTGGCCGCTGAGCTGCAGGCCCACGCCCCGCTCCGCGGCCTCCAGGATCTGCTTGGGCTGGTGCGCGAGCAGCACGAGCTCCCGGGAAGGGTCCCGCCCCGCGAGCGCGCGCGCGAGGTCGGGGCCATGGCCGCGGCCCATGCCGCGGGAGCTCCAGTCGTCGACGCCGGCCAGGTCGAAGCCGTGCTCGCCGTCGCCGATCGAGACGCGCTCGTTGCGGAGCACCGTCACGCCGAGCCGGCGGAGCTCCGCGATCCACGCCTCGGCGCCGGAGTAGTACTCGTGGTTGCCCGTCACGAAGAACACCCCGTGCTTGGCGCGCAGATCGGCGAGCGGCGCTGTGTGCTCGCGGAGCTCTTCCACGGAGCCGTCGACGAGATCGCCCGTGATCGCGACGAGATCCGGCTCGAGCGCGTTCACGCGCGCGACGACGCGCTCGAGCCACGCCCGGCCGATCGTCGGGCCGATGTGGAGGTCGGTCAGCTGAACCACGCGAAAGCCCGACATGGCCGCGGGGAGGCGGCGGAGGCGGACGCGCACCGGGCGGACGGCGACCTCGCCGAGGGCGCTCGCGGCGCCGGCGACGCCGAAGCCCATGGCGAGCGCTCCGGCCGCGCCCGCGAGGGCGCGCGAGAGGAAGGTGCGGCGCTCGCCGTCGAGCGGCTGGTTCAGGATCGCGGTGAGGCCGTGGGCGCCGAGGCGGACGAGCTCGGAGGTGAGCAGGAGGAAGAAGAGCAGGACGGCGAGCCCGACCCACGTGTAGACGACGCCGGCCACGACGCCGGCGATGTGCCGGGGCAGCGCGCGGGTGAGCAGGAGGCCGAGGGGCACCAGCGACGCGAGCACCACCAGGGCCACGCTGCCGACGCGGTGCCAGAGCGGGCCGAGCTCGGGCGCGCGGATCAGGCGCTGCCAGAGGTAGTAGTGGACGCCTGCCACGATGGCGCTGAAGACGGCGATGAAGATGACGAAGGAGAGGAGAGGCCGCTGCACGCGTCCAGCATGACCACGGCGGCGCGCGCCCGCCGCTCCGATCCGCGCGGGAGCCGGGCTCTACAACATTTCTTAACGGAGCGACGCGGCGGACGACGGCTACGAGGTGCTGACACACACGCCGAACCCGGCGGGGTAGATCGCGCTGCCGCCCTGGCACTTGGCGCCTGCGCCGCAGTCCTGCGCCCTGCTGTCGATCCGGCAGAGCTGCTTGCACTGGTTCGTCAGCATCGAGCAGACGAAGCCGGGCGCGCACGGGCAATGCTCGCCGGTCCGCCCCTCGCCGGGGACCACGCAGCTCGTCGTCCCGTCCTCGCGGACGATCGTGCAGGTGAGGCCCGTCGGGCACACGCTGTCGTTCAAGAGCTCGCAGTTCATCGCGGGAACACAGACCGGGATCGGGACCGGAGCGCTCGCCTCGGCGACCGACTCGGCCATCGGTCGCTCGTCGCAGTACGTCCCGGCCGCGCAGCTCTCGACGTGACCGCAGCAGTACTGCCGGCACACGCCGCCCTCGCCGTCGGCAGCCACGCACCCCAGGCCAGCCGCGCAATCGGCGCCGCTGTGACAGGGGCCGCCTGCCTCGAAGCGGCCCGCCGGACGGCAGCTCGGGATCGCATCGCCGTCGTCGAGCACGAGCTGACAGTGCAGCGTCTGCGCGGCAGGGAGCCCCGTCCCCGTCCCGGTCCCCGCGTCGCCGTCCGACGAGCACTCGGTCGGCTCGCCGCCTGGGGTGCAGCCATCGCCGCACAGGTAAGCGAAGCGGGTGTAGGGATCCTGCGCCTCCGGAGCCGCCGGGATGTTGACGTCCTCGCTCACGACGCCACCGCCGCTGCCGCTGCTGGTACCGCTGGCGCTGCCGCTCGCCGGCGGAGGGCTGCCGCCCGATTGGCTCGACTCGCTCTCGCCCCCCCCACCCGCGAACAGCCCGCCGCCGTCGTCGTACCCACCCGCCGCATCGAAGTCGCCCATCGAGCACGCGGAGAGCGCGAAAACCCAGGTCGCAACGAGGCCAGAAAGCAGACGGGCGTGGTGTGAGCTCATTCCAGGACTACCAGAAAAGCACAAGCGGAATGAGCGTATCATGTCGCCTCCTGCATTCACAGAATGTGCCCATTCGGTGTGTCGTCGCCAGGGCGCCGAGCGCAACCTGGGTGGGGGCGCCACCCTGCGCGCCGCGGACACGGATGCGCCTCGCCTGCGGGCGCCCCTGGCGCAGGCATGACGCCCGTGTCGCGCCGAGCGCCGGGCCTCGCGCGACGGTGTGTGACGGCGCCTACCGCGCCTCGATGTCGCGGGTGACCACGTTGCCCGCGCTGTCATAGGCGCGCACCGCGATCAGGTGCGCGCCAGGCGGCACGATCGCGCCGAGATCCGCTTCGAACGGCTCGACGGCCTCGTCGAAGACGCCGTCGCTCGGGAAGATGGGCCGCCACTCCTCCAGGCCCGCGATCGAGACCTCGATGCGCGCGACAGGACCGAGGCCGTCCGCGACCTCGCCCGTGAGCCGGCGCCCCTGCAGCGCGAGCGCCCGGAACAGCGGCGGCGTGTTGTCGACAAGGACGGTGCCCGACTCGAGGCTGTGGCGCAGCGTGCGCTCGGGCGGGTTCGCCAGCTCGTCGCTCGCCTCGACGAGGATGCGGTACTCGCCTTCGGGAAGCGCGGTCGTGTCCCATACGTGCTCGGCGCGCGTCACCTTCTCGCCCGGCTTCAGCAGGCTGCGCCAGGTCGACTGCCCCTCCATCCGGTAGGAGAGGCGGTAGCGGAGGTCGTCCTGGTCTGGATTGTCGACCTTCCACGTCAGCTGGAGCGCGCTCACGGGCTTCGGCGCCTCCCCGCCCGAGGGCGGGAGGCTCGAGCGAGAGGGCTTGGTCTGCCCCTTCGGCGCGGCCTCGATCGACGTGACCACGGCGCGCGCGTTGTCGGTGACGAACGAGAGCTTCACCTCGCGGAGCACCGCGCCCGGATCGCGGCGCCAGCGCGCGCGGATCTGCGCGAAGCGCGCCGGCGGGCTCTTCGCGTCGCCCGGCGCGGCGAGCGCGGCGGACCACGGGCTCCAGGTGCCGTCCGGCGCGTCGGTGTTTCCGCTCCGGGTCTCGAGCTCCAGCGCGCCGTCGGAGCGCCACGCCAGGCGCCCGAACGTGGCCCGCAGCCCGGCGTCGAGCACCTTGCTCGTCCACACCGCGTCCGGGCCGCCGACGCCCTTCACCTCGTGGAAGACCGCGGGGTCGGTGGTCGCGACGAACCTGCGCTTCCCGGCCATCATGAAGGCGCCGACCTGGCGCTCGTCGGTGTCGGCGACGAGCCGCGCGACGTGGTTGCCGCTCACGGTGTAGAGCTGGCCTTCCGCGCCCGTCCCGACGTACGGCGCCAGGTCGTCGCCGAGGCCGAGCGAGACATAGTGGGTGTCGTCGTCGCTCATCATCTTCTCGGCGACGCCGCTCCGATCGAAGCGCATGAGCACGCCCTTGCCGGGCTTCTGCGCGCGCGCCGGCTGCGGCGACGGCGGCCCGCTCCGGTTGCGCTTCGGGGGGGCGAACGCCTCGGCGTACTTGTTGGCGATCGCGTAGATCGCGCCGCCCTTCGCGCCCGGCGCGACGGCGATGGCCTTCACGTCGTCGGCGTCGAAGTCGTAGAGCACGGTCGCGCGCCCGGGCGCCGTGAGCTTGTAGAGGAGCGCCTTGCCGTTCGAGCCGGCGTAGACGGCGCCGTCGTCCCCGACGGCGACGCTCATGAGGTGCGGCTCGTCGCTGTCGAAGTACACCTGGGCCTTGCCCGCGGCGTCGACGCGGAAGAGCTTCCCGCCGGAGCCGGTCGCCGCATAGAGCGCCTTCGCCCTGGGATCGTACGCGAGGCCCCACACGTCTTCGGTGTCGGGGAGCTCGGCGAACACCTTCGCCGGGCCGCCGTTGCCCGCGCCGCGCGGCAGGCGGAAGAGCTTGCCCTCGGGGAAGGTCCCCGCGATGACGTCGCCGCCTTCCGCGAGCGCGAGCGCGCTGACCGCCATCTGCCCGGTCGTGGCCACGAGCGCGACCCGGCCGCCCGAGACGCTGTAGATCTTGCCCTCGTTGCCCGTGCCGAGCAGCACCGTCCCGTCCGGCAGCACCACGGAGCTCCAGATGGACGTCGCGTCCGGCAGCGGCGTCGCGCCGAGCGTCAGCCCGGCGCGCACGGCGCCGTTCGAGTCCACGCTGACGCCGGTGAGATCCCCGCCCTTCAGGTCCTCGAGCGATCGGAGCTCGAAGCTGCGCGTGCCCACCGCGTGGGCCGGCAGCGCCACGAGCCCCGCGGCGGCGACGGCGGCGGCGAGGAGCCTGCGCGGAGAGGGGATGGTGCGGTGAGGGTGAGGCGATCGGGGATGGGCAGAAGAGCGCTCTGTGCTCATGGGTCGCAAGATGGAGGGGGTCAGGGAGAGGGGGGCCAGGGAAGAGAGGGAGGCGGGAGACCGGCGGGCTCAGCGGAGGATAGGCCGGACCGTGACGCTCACGGAGTCTTTCCCGACCAGGAAGCGCTTGAGGGACACCGGCACCTGCACCTGCGCGCCGAAGGTCTCGGGCGCGTCGGAAGCGGAGCTCGGGCGCAGCGTGTCCATCGCGCCCGGGGGGAGCCGCGACGCGACCTTGCCGCGGTACGCCGCGCCGTTCTCCCGGAGCCGGAACGTCGCGACGACGCTCTCCGCGTCGTGGGTCTGGTTCGGCAGCATCGCCACGAGCTCGGCGACGTTGTTCGGGGTCGCCATCGGGCGCTCCACCTCGTAGCCGGGCGCGAGATCGATGTCCACCTGGCTGCCGGCGAGCTCGCGCGGCACCGGCACCTCAATGACGCGCGACTCGATGGGGCCCTGGTGAGGCTGGAGATCCAGGCGGATCCGCGCGGGCGCGCCCGCCTCGATCTCGGGCTCGAGCACCTTCGCGCCGCGCAGCAGGACGACCTGGCGGTCGAAGGTGACCTTCACGCGGGTGTCGACGCGCTCGATCGAGACGTCCTCCCACGGGTTGTTGAGCAGGGCGCCCATCGCCCGGACGAGCCGGCTGCGGACGAAATCGTCGCTGCTGAGCGGGGTGCCGTTGCCGGCGCCGAAGTCGACGAGCGAGATGGTGCCGTAGCGCCCGATCTTCACCTGGCTCACAGCGCGCCAGGTCATGTCCCGCCGCTCGGCCGTCGTCGCCTCGACGGCGTTGCCGACGGCCATCGAGACGAAGGCGGGCGCGAGGAACTGATCGTGCGCGACCTCGACGTTCCACGTCGGGTGCGGCGCGCCCTCCACGCCGTCGATCTGGACGCGCATCGGGAAGACCGGCGCCTTCGCCGAGCTGTCGACGACGATCGCGGCCTGCCGATCGTTCACCAGCGTGCCCAGGGGCCGCACCGCCTCGCCGATCTTGAAGCTCCGGTTCTGGCTCGCGAGGATCCAGTGGACGCGCGCGATCGCGGCGGGGAGGTTCGTGACGCCGCCGTTCATCATCGGGTGGCCGAACGCGACCAGCTTGTCGCCCGACACGCGCGTGACCGTGCCGATGCCCATCGCGGAGATGTCGCCGCGCACGAGCTCGACGCCGATGGCCCCCCCGTCGACGTACTTGGTCGGCGCGCCAGGCTCCGGGTTCGCGGACGAGCCGCCGCCGGCCTGCATCGGATCGAGCCCCATGGGGCCGAGCAGATCGCTCGCGATGCGCAGCGACGTCCCGCCGAGCCCGCCGAGCATCACCGGCGTCGAGGCGCGCGCGAGGCCCGTCGACTCGGGCGGGGCGAGCGACGACGCGACGCGCGCGGCGATCTGCCCGGCGTGGCCGGCGAGATCGTAGGCGTCGACGGCCCCCAGGAAGCCGCGGCTCCCGTGCAGGCGGGCCGGCGCGGCGGCGCGCGGCGGCGTCGCACCACCGGCGCGGCTCACCGGGGCGGGCAGCGGGCCGCCGACCTTCGGGGCGATCCCGCGCGGGAGCGGGCGCGCGAGCTCGTCGAGCATCGACTTGATCGGGGTGACGCCGGCGATCGCCTCCGCGCCGAAGAGCCAGCCGTACGCGTAGGCGCCGATCATCTTGCCGTTGAGGTAGATCGGGCTGCCGCTCATCCCCGCCACGGTGCGGGCGACCTCGAGGCGCGGGTGCTGCGTCTTGATGAGGATGAGATCCTGGTTCGGCCGGAAGTTGCGGAGCGTCGAGATGACCTCGACGTCGAACTTCTCGGGCGTGGTGCCGGAGAAGACGGTCAGGCCGTATCCCTTCATCCCCGGCTTCACCTCGGAGATCGGCAACGTGTCGGGCGGGGCGGAGATCGCCTGAGCCGCGCCGACGCCGACGGCGACGCTGCACGCCGCGCCGGCGAGCAGGCTCAGGGGGATGAGGCGGCCGTCGCGGTCGACGAGGGCGCGGGCGGCGCCGGCGATCGCCCTCGCGCCGCGGGTCGCGAGCGGGGCGGCGCGCGCGGTGAGGAAGGAATCCGGACGAAAACACGGCATGTTGCGCAGAGGCACGGCCCAAGCTTAGCCCGGATTTGGTAGCGCGACAGAGCGGGGGCCAGAGGCGCGCCGGGAGGTCGCCGCGCCACCCGGGGTCGCCGTTTTCCAGAGGCGGGGCGCGCCGGCGACGCTAGGCTTCGCCCCGTGAAGGATATCGCGGCGACCGCGACGCTCGTCCTTTCGTTCGCCGCCTGGGTGACCACCCACGTCGCGCTGGCCGCGCGGCTCGCGCTCCGGAGCCAGCCGCGCTGGCGCGGGCTCGTCGCGCTGGTGGTGCCGCCGCTCGCGCCGATGTACGGCTTCCGGCTGGGGTGGCGGCGGACGAGCACCCTGTGGCTCGTATGGCTCATCGTGTACGTGCTCGCGCTCCTCGTCGCGCGGGCGTGAGGAGCGGGGCGTGGCGCCTGACGTGAAGGCTGACGACGTGAGCGCGGGAATGACGGCGAAGCGGCGCCCGGGCGCGCCGCCCGCGATCCTCGTCGGCACGATGAACTTCGGCGGCCGCACGCCGCCCGAGGAGGCCGAGCGCATCACCCTGCGCGCGCTCGATCGAGGGATCACCGCGTTCGACACGGCCAACCTCTACCAGGACGGCGCGTCCGAGCGGATCCTCGGCCGGGCGCTCCGGGGCCGCCGGGCCGAGGCGCAGATCGCCACCAAGGTCGGCCTGCGCCGCCTCCGGGGCAGGCCCGAGGGGCTCGGGCGCGAGCGCGTGATCCGCGCCGTCGAGGAGAGCCTCGCGCGCCTCGGCACCGACCACGTCGACGTCTGCTATCTCCACGCGCCGGACCCGGAGACGCCCATCGAGGAGACGCTGTCGGCGATCGACGCCCTGCTCGAGCAGGGGAAGATCCTGCAGTACGGGGTCAGCAACTTCGCGTCGTGGCAGATCCTCGAGATCATCGCGCGCCGCGACGCCGCAGGGCAGCCGCGCCCCGCCGTCTCTCAGGTGCTCTACAACGCGCTGATCCGCCAGCTCGACGTCGAGTACGCCGCCTTCGCGCGGCGGTACGCGCTGGCCACCGCGGTGTACAACCCGCTCGCCGGCGGGCTCTTGACGGGGCGGCACGCCGGGCCGGAGGCGACGCAGGCGGGCTCGCGCTTCGAGGGCAACGGCCTCTACCAGCGCCGGTACTGGAGCAGGCGCATGTTCGAGCTCGCGGCCGGCTACGCCGCGATCGCGGCGGACGAGGGGACGAGCCTGATCTCGCTGTCGTACGCCTGGCTCGCGGGGCGGGACGTCGTCGACTCCATCCTGGTCGGCCCGGTCCGGGCAGAGCACCTCGACGCGGCGGCCGACGCCGTCGCGCGCCCGCTCTCGAAGGAGGCGGCGCGGCGCATGGACGCGCTCTACCGCGATCACCTGGGCACCGACGCGAGCTACGCGCGATGATCGATCTCCTGCTGCCCGAGGCCAGGGATCTCGATCTCGCGGGCCCCCTGGCCGACTACGCCGCCCGCGGCCACGCCCGCCTCGGGCGCGTGATGACCGACGCGGGGCTCGCGGCGCTGCGCGCGCGCTCGGATGACCTGATGCTCGGGCGCGTCACGTACCCCGGGCTCTTCTTCCAGCACGACGCCGCGTCGGGCCGCTACGAGGATCTGCCGTACGGCAAGGGCTACCAGGGGCCGAGCACGTCGTACCGGAAGCTCGAGAAGCTCGAGAAGGACCCGCTGTTCCTCGCCTGGATCGAGAACCCGCTCTTCGAGAGGATCGCGCGCGCGCTCATCGAGGGAGAGGTCTCCATCTACCGGGCCGTGCTCTTCAACAAGGCCGCGTCGGGGGGGACGCCGCTGCCCTGGCACCAGGACGGCGGCAGCTACTGGGGGCTGGATCGCGACCCCGAGCTGCAGATCTGGACAGCGCTCGACGACGCCCCCGCCGAGGGCGGTTGCGTGGAGGTGCTGGAAGGCAGCCACATCGACGGGCTCGCGACGCCGCTCGGCGGCGTCGTTCCGGGCGACCGCGTGCGCGCGGCCGACGCGGACGCCCGCAAGATCGCGCTGCCGGCGCGCGCGGGCGAGGCCCTGCTGATCCACAATTACCTCTGGCATTGCTCCGCCGTGAACCGGAGCGGCCAGCCGCGCCGGGCGTTCACGGTCTGCTACATGAGCAGGGCGACCCGATGCCTCCGGAAGAAGAAGGCCCCGCGCACGTTCACGCCGGTGTTCTGAGCTCCCCCGGGCAGGCGGCCCCGGCGCGGTCGGCGGCCCCCGCTCGCCAGCCCTCCCCCTCCCCGGCTTCCCCGGGGGGGTTCTCCGGCCGGCGTCGATGTTTCGAGAATTTTTCGAGCCGGTGTCGCGTCCAGTTTCCACCCGTGTCGTAAGGACGGACGCCTGTATCCGCGGCAAAGTGCCGCACCCCCGCGGCGGCCTGCCGCGGCGTGGACCTTCAGTTATCCACAGCGGCAATCTGCCGCAGTCACGCGGCACTTTGCCGTCTTGTCGCACCCCGCCAGCAAGCCATAACTGCGCCCGCGCGTCCCTCCGACGCCCACCACAACCCTATGGCGCGGTTCCTGTTCCCACGATGGGCCAACAAAGTGGTTCCGTTGGGGCTGCTCTTCGGAGTCCTGCCCCTCGGCGCCGCTGTGATCGGCGGATTCTGGTACTACGGTACCAACAAACATATCGAGGTTGGGTATCAGCCGGATCAACCGGTTGACTATTCCCACAAGCTGCACGCCGGCGACCTCGGTATCGACTGCCGCTACTGTCACAGCACAGTAGAGGTCTCCAGCTTCGCCGCAGTTCCCCCCACCGAGACGTGCATGAACTGTCATGCCAAGGTGCGGCGGGACAGCGAAAAGCTCCTCCTCGTCCAGGAGAGCTGGGCGACGGATCAACCCATCCCCTGGGTGCGCGTCCACAACCTGCCGGACTACGCCTATTTCGACCACTCGGCCCACCTGGCCGCAGGGGTCGGCTGCGTGAGCTGTCACGGCCGCGTGGACCAGATGCACAAGGTCCGGCAGGTCCAGCCGCTCTCGATGGGATGGTGCCTGGACTGCCACCGCAATCCGGGTCCCAACCTCCGCAATCCCGCCGACGTCACCAAGATGGATATGGCACCCGCGACGGCCGCCATGGCGGGCGCCGGCATCCCGGCGAGCCACGAGCCTTACAACGATCGCGTGCCAGCGGTCACTTCCTCCGGGCGGCAGGTGCAGGCGCCGCTTCACTGCTCGGGGTGCCACCGATGAGTAAACGAACTCCTCTCCCCCTCGCCCAGGACCTCTCTGGAAAGACCTACTGGCGCAGCTTGAACGAGCTCTCCGGCTCGCCCGACTTCGTCGACGCGCTCGGGCGCGAGTTCCCGCCGGCCGCGTTCGAGCCGCCGGAGGGCGTCGGGCGGCGCACGTTCCTGAGCCTCATGGGCGCGTCGCTCGCGCTCGGTGGCCTCGTGGGCTGCCGCCGGCCCGTCGAGCAGATCCTGCCGTACTCGCGGACCCCGGAGGAGGTCATCCCGGGCAAGCCGCTGTTCTTCGCGACGGCGCTCCCGATGATGGGCACGGCCTTCGGCGTCATCGTCGAGAGCCACGAGGGGCGGCCCACCAAGATCGAGGGCAACCCGAAGCACCCCGATAGCCTCGGCAGCACCACCCTCTACACCCAGGCCGCGGTCCTCGACCTCTACGATCCCGATCGCAGCAAGTCGCCGCGCGAGGGCGCGAACGAGAAGTCCTGGGACGACGCCGCGGCGTTCCTCCGCACCGAGGGCGACAAGCTCCGCGGCCGCGGCGGCAAGGGCCTCACGATCCTGACCGAGGCGCACCGGTCGCCGACGCTGGCCGCGCGCCTCGCGGATCTCCGCAAGACGCTGCCCGAGGCGCGCGTCGTCCGGTACGAGCCCTTCTCGCGCGACGCCGCGCGGGAGGGCGCGCGGCTCGCGTTCGGCAAGCCGCTCGAGACCACGCTCGACCTGACGAAGGCGCGCGTGATCGTCGCGCTCGACGCCGACCTGTTCGCCTCCGACGGCAGCCCGCTCAAGCAGGCGCGCGCGTTCTCGGCGGGCCGCGCGGTCGACAAGGACCCGAAGGCGATGAACCGCCTCTACGCCGTCGAGAGCACCTTCACGATCACCGGCGCGGCCGCGGATCACCGGCTCCGCATCCAGAGCCGCAAGATCCCCGCCTTCGCCTTCGCCCTCGCGACCGAGCTCGGCAAGCGCGGGGTCGCGCTCGACGCGGAGCTGCTCAAGGCGCTCGAGGGCAAATCGGAGGGGCTCGACGCCAAGGCGACGCGGCACGTCGCCGCCATCGCCGCCGACCTCGCCGCCAACCGGGGCCAGGGCGCGGTCGTGGCCGGGCGCTCGCTGCCGAAGGAGGTCCACGGCCTCGTGCACCTCATCAACCTCGCCCTCGACAACACGGGCAAGGCGGTCCGGCTCGTCGCGCCCTTCGACGACTCGCGCGAGGGCCCCGAGGCGCTCGTCGAGCTCGCGCGCTCCATCGAGAAGAACGAGGTCGAGACGCTGATCATCCTGGGCGGCAACCCGGCCTTCGACGCGCCCGCGGACGCGCGCTTCGCCGACGCGCTCGCCAAGGTGGCCGTGAGCGTGCACGTCTCGACGCACGTCGACGAGACGAGCGAGCGGACCAAATGGCACCTGAACCGCGCCCATCCGCTGGAGTCGTGGAGCGACGTCCGGGCGGAGGACGGGACGGCCAGCGTCGCGCAGCCGCTCATCGCGCCGCTCTTCGGCGGCAGGACGGACGCCGAGGTCATCGAGCTCCTGCTCGGCGGCTCGCGGACGGCGTACGACCTGGTGCGGGCGACCTGGCTGACCGCCGAGGGCGCGAAGCGCACCGAGGACGACTTCCGCCGCGCGCTGCACGACGGCCTCGTCGCGGGCACCCAGCTCGCGGACGAGCAGGTGGCCGCCGCGGCGCAGGGCGCGATCGAGGCGCTGCGCGCGTTCGCGCCCGCAGCGGGCGAGGGCCTGGAGGTGACCTTCCGGCCCGACGTGCACGCGTGGGACGGCCGGTTCGCGAACAACGGGTGGCTCCAGGAGCTGCCCCACCCGATGACGAAGCTCACCTGGGGCAGCGCCGCGAACCTCTCGCCCTCGACGGCGGCGCGGCTCGGCCTGAAGGACGGCGACGTCGTCACGCTGACGGGCAGCGGGGCGTCGGTGCGGATCCCCGTCCTCGTCGCGCCGGGGCAGGCGGACGACTCGGTGGGCATCACCGTCGGCCAGGGCCGGCGCGCGCAGCTCCGGGTCGGCCACGGCGTCGGCGTCGACACGACCCCGCTGCGGAAGAGCGACGCCTTCGAGCTCGCCGGCGGCTTCTCGCTGGAGAAGGCCGGCGAGGTGGTGGCGCTGGCGCGCACCCAGGAGCACTTCGTGATGGAGGGCCGCCCGCTCGCGCGCGAGGGGACGCTCGACGAGTTCCAGAAGGACGCGGAGTTCGCCGCCAAGCAGGTGCACGTGCCGCCGCTGCTCAGCCTGTTCAAGGAGCCGAACCGGCGGCAGGGGCACGCGTGGGGCATGAGCATCGATCTCAACGCCTGCATCGGGTGCAACGCGTGCGTGGTCGCCTGCCAGGCCGAGAACAACATCCCGGTCGTCGGCGCCGAAGGCGTGCGCATGACGCGCGAGATGCACTGGCTCCGGATCGACCGCTACTTCCAGGGCACGGACCCGAACGAGCCGGAGAGCATCCAGCAGCCTCTCCCCTGCCAGCACTGCGAGAACGCGCCGTGCGAGCAGGTCTGCCCGGTCGCCGCCACGACGCACAGCCCCGAGGGGCTGAACGACATGGCGTACAACCGGTGCGTCGGCACGAAGTACTGCGCCAACAACTGCCCTTACAAGGTCCGTCGCTTCAACTTCCTCGAGTACGGCCAGCCGGACTCGGAGGAGCGGAAGATGCAGTTCAACCCCAACGTCACCGTCCGATCGCGGGGCGTCATGGAGAAGTGCACCTTCTGCGTGCAGCGGATCAACCACGCCAAGATCGACGCCAAGCGAGAGGGTCGGGACCACATCAAGGACGGCGAGATCGTGACCGCGTGCCAGGGCGCTTGCCCGACGCAGGCCATCGTCTTCGGCGACCTCGACGACGCCACGAGCCAGGTGGCCGCCACGTCCGCTAGCCCGCGCGGTTACAGGCTGCTGGACGAGATCAACACCAAGCCGCGGGTCACCTACCTCGCCAAGATTCGCAACAAGAACCCGGAGCTCGCCGACGCATGAGCGCCACAGCACCCCTCCAGGTCGACCACCCCCGGCTCTCGGACCGCGCCGCCCTCTTGGACGAGGCGCCCCTCGTGCAGGGGAAGGACGACTTCCGCTCTCTCACCGACAAGGTCTCGGGCATCATCCTCAGCAAGCGCCCCCCGGGGTGGCTCGTCCTGCTGTGCCTTGCCCTCAGCATCCTCCTTATCCTCGCCGGCTCGCTCGCTCACCTCGTCGGTACCGGTATCGGTATCTGGGGGCTGAACACCACGGTCAACTGGGCGTGGGACATCACCGGCTTCGTGTTCTGGGTCGGTATCGGCCACGCCGGCACGCTGATCAGCGCCATCCTCTTCCTCTTCCGCCAGAAGTGGAGGACGAGCATCAACCGCGCCGCGGAGGCGATGACGATCTTCGCGGTCGCGTGCGCCGCCATCTACCCGGTGGCCCACCTGGGCCGGATCTGGTTCGCCCACTGGCTGTTCCCGATCCCGAACCAGATGAGCATCTGGCCGAACTTCAAGAGCCCGCTGCTCTGGGACGTGTTCGCCGTCTCGACCTACGCGACGGTCTCGACCCTGTTCTGGTTCGTCGGGCTCATCCCTGATCTCGCCACGATCCGCGACCGGGCCACGACCCGGACGAAGCAGATCGTCTTCGGGATCCTCTGCCTCGGCTGGCGCGGCTCGCACCGCCACTGGCTGCACTACGAGAAGGCCTACCTCATCTTCGCCGGGCTCTCGACGCCGCTCGTGCTCAGCGTGCACACGATCGTGTCGTTCGACTTCGCCGTCTCGATCGTCCCCGGCTGGCACACGACGATCTTCCCGCCGTACTTCGTCGCGGGCGCCATCTTCAGCGGGTTCGCGATGGTCGTCACGCTGATGGTGTTCGCGCGGAAGGCGTTCGGCCTCGAGGGCCTCATCACGATGCGGCACCTCGAGAACATGAACAAGGTCATCGTCGCGACCGGCACCATGGTCGGGTACGCGTACGGGATGGAGCTCTTCATCGCCTGGTACAGCGGCAACGGCTACGAGCAGTTCGCCTTCCGGAACCGCATCCTCGGCCCGTACGCCTGGGCCTACTGGACCATGGTGAGCTGCAACGTGATCTTCCCGCAGCTCTTCTGGTTCAAGAAGGTGCGCACCAGCATCCCCGCGATGTTCATCCTCTCGATCCTGGTCAACATCGGGATGTGGTTCGAGCGCTTCGTCATCATCGTGACGAGCCTCCACCGCGACTTCCTCCCCTCGAGCTGGACCTACTTCCGCCCGACCATCTGGGACATCTCGACGTTCTTCGGTTCGTTCGGCCTCTTCTTCACGCTCTTCCTGCTGTTCGTCCGCTACCTGCCGATGGTCGCGATCAGCGAGGTGAAGGGGGTCACGGCGGCGGCCGATCCTCACGGCTCGCACAGCAACGACGAGGCTCATCATGCAGCGTAACAGCGATGCCCGACGCCAGAAGCGCTCCGGGAAGCCCGCCTCGGCCGAGGAGGCACGAGCGCACAAGGGCTCCGCGCGCGACAGCCAGCCCGACATCGAGCCGCAGGGCCACGTGCCCGAGGACGACGCGGAGTACTCCGAGCCCCACGACAGCGGGCCGCACGGTCAGGCCGCGCTCTCGATCGAGCGCAAGCTGGAGCGCAAGGCCGAGCAGGAGGCGGACGGGGAGTCGGCCCTGTTCGGGATCATGGGCTACTTCACGAGCCCGAAGGACATCTATCACGCGTGCGAGGCGCTCCGGGACGCCGGGTACAGCCGCTTCGACGCGCACACGCCGTTCCCCGTGCACGGGCTGGAGAAGGCGATGGGGCTCAAGCCGTCTCCGCTGCCGTGGCTCGTGCTCGGCGGCGGCACGGCGGGGCTCGCCAGCGCCATCGCGCTCGCCTGGTACACGCAGTACTACGACTATCCGCTCATCATCAGCGGCAAGCAGTCTTTCTCGTACCAGGCCTTCATCCCCATCTTCTTCGAGCTCACGGTCCTCTTCGCGGCGCTCACGTGCTTCTTCGGGCTCTTCGCGCTCGGGCGCCTGCCCACCCTGTTCCACCCCACCATGACGCACCCCTCGTTCCCGCGCGCGACCGACGACGCCTTCTTCATCAGCGTCGAGGCGAGCGACCCGAAGTTCGATTCCACGGAGACGCGCAGCCTCCTCCAGCGCCTCGGCGCCCAGGGCATCCGGGAGGTCTCGTCGTGAAGCGCTGGAGCATTCCCCTCCTCCTCGTCCTGGCAGGCTGCCGTGGACAGGCGAGCAGCGATCCCCCGATCCACGTCTTCGGAGACATGGACTGGCAGCCCAAGTTCCAGCCCGAGGAGGGCACGCGCCTGTTCCCCGACGGGCGGGCGATGCGGCCGATCGTCGAAGGCACGGTGGCCCAGGGATCGCTCGACGAGAGCGAGGCCTTCCGCACCGGCAAGGAGAAGGACGGCGAGACGTTCCTGGCGTTTGCGCCCATCACCGTCGATGAGGCGGTGATCCGGCGCGGCCAGGATCGCTTCCACATCTACTGCACCCCGTGCCACGACCACAGCGGGAGCGGCCAGGGCATGGTGGTGAAGCGCGGATACCCGCCCCCCATCGACCTCGCGTCGGACCGGGCCCTCGGCCTGCCCGACGGCGAAATCTTCAACGTCATCACGAACGGCGTGCGCAACATGCCGGCTTATCGGAAGCAGATCCCGGTCAAGGACCGGTGGGCGATCGTCACGTGGGTGCGCGTGCTGCAGCACAGCCAGCACGCGCACATCGACGACGTGCCCGAGGCCCAGCGGGGCAACATCGCGAAGGAGAGCGGAACTCCATGAAGTCCCACGGAAGTGCTCTGGCCGAGGACACGAAGGTCCTCGATCCGGCGGTCGCGAAGCGGCTCGTCTCGGGGAGCATGGTGCTGGCGATCGTCGGCGTTGTGCTCTCGGCGGCGGCGGCGGTGACGGACACGAAGCGCTTTGCGTTCTCGTACCTCACCGGCTTCACGTGGCTCGTGACGATCGCGCTCGGCGCGCTGTTCTTCGTGATCATCCAGCACCTGACGCGCGCGCGCTGGTCGGCGGCCGCGCGCCGTCACATGGAGTGGATGAGCGGCATCCTGCCCGCCTGCATCGTGCTGTTCCTCCCGGTCGCGGTGCTCGCCCACGACATCTACCATCACTGGATGGGGCCCGACGCCGCGAACGATCATGTGCTCCACCAGAAGGCGCCCTACCTGAACCCGACCTTCTTCTACATCCGCGCCGTGGTGTTCCTCGCGGCGTGGGCGGGCCTCGCGCTCTGGTTCATCAAGACCTCCCGCGCGCAGGACAAGAGCGCCGATTTCCGGCCCACCGCGAGGATGCGCGCCGGCGCGGCCCCGGCCGTCATCGTCTTCGCCCTGACCATCTCGTTCGCGGCGTTCGACTGGCTGATGAGCATCGACCCGCACTGGTACTCGACGATCTTCGGCGTCTACGTGTTCGCCGGCTCGGCCACGAGCTCGCTCTCGGCGCTCGCGCTGATCACGATCGCGCTCCACAAGGCGGGGCTCCTGCGCAAGGTGAGCAACGTCGAGCGCCAGCACGACATCGGCAAGCTGCTCTTCGGGTTCACGATCTTCTGGGCCTACATCGCGTTCTCGCAGTTCATCCTGATCTGGTACGCGAACATCCCCGAGGAGACGATCTTCTACCGCCACCGCTGGGAGGGCTCGTGGCACGTCGTGAGCCTGGCCTTGCTGTTCGGGCACTTCGTCATCCCGTTCCTCGTCCTCCTGTCGCGGCACGCGAAGCGGAGCCCGCTCGTGCTCGGCGCGGCGTCGGTGCTCCTCCTCGTGATGCACTATGTCGACCTCTACTGGCTCGTCATGCCGAACGTGGATCACCACCTGCACCTGAGCTGGATCGACCTCGCCGGCCTGCTCGGCCCGCTGGGCGTGGGAGCCTGGATGCTCGCGCTCCAGGCGGCCAAGAGCCCGCTGTATCCCCTGAACGACCCTCACCTTGCCGAAGCGGCTCGGATCGACAACCCGTAAGGAGCCGGCCATGAGCGAAGCGACCGACAACACAGCGACCGATCACGACGAGGCCCAGGCCGAGGCGGATCGACCGAACAACTCGCTCATCTTCGTGATCGTGATCGCCACGCTGTTCTCCATCGTGGTGACCGTGCTCTTCGTCAACGAGATCTTCAAGTCGACGATGGAGCACGAGATCTCGAGCAAGGTGCTCGAGCCGCCGAACAGCGCGCTCCGCGGCCTGCGGGCCATGGAGCAGGAGCGGCTCAGCCGTTACCAGTGGGCCGACGAGAAGAAGGGCGTCGTCCGCATCCCGGTCGATCAGGCCGTCGCGCTCACGCTGAAGGACTACCAGGAGAGGCGCGTGAGGAGCGCGGCCGCTCCCGCTGCGACGGCCGAGCCCGCGCAGCCCGCGGACGGCGCGGCGAAGCCCGACGAGGGCGCCGCCGCCGGCGAGCCGTCGAAGGGCCAGGACGCAGCGAAGCCGGGCGACAAGGACGCGGCGAAGCCCTCGGACGCCGCCAAGCCTGCCGCCACGGCCACGCCTGCGAAGCCTGCCGAGTCGGCCAAGCCGGCCGAGGCCGTGAAGCCCGCCAAGCCCGCGGACGCGAAGCCCGCCCAGCCTGCAGGCGCGGCGCCCAAGCCTGCGGCCCCGGCGACCCCCGCTCCGGAGCAGTGATGTCCCGCCCGCTGTCTAGCCTGCTCGCCGTTCTCGCGCTCGTGGTGGCCACGGTCACCCCGGCGCGGAGCGCGCGAGCTGCGGACACGACCATCCCCACCGAGCTCACCGGCATCGACATCGACGAGCGGCCGGGAGCCCTGCTCCCGCAGAAGCTCCGGCTCCGCGACCAGTCGGGGCAGGAGGTCGAGCTCGCCAGGTACGCGGCGGGGGACAAGCCCCTCGTCCTGGTGCTCGGTTACTTCGAGTGCCCGATGCTGTGCTCGCTGGTCCTGAACGGCGTGCTCCAGGCCATGAAGGAGAGCGCCTGGAGCGCGGGCAAGGAGTACCGCACCCTCGTCGTGAGCTTCGACCCCCGGGACACGCCCGAAGCCGGGCGCAAGAAGCGGGCGAACTACATCGAGGCGTACGGCAGGCCGGTCACCGGCGACGGCTTCGACTTCCTCGTCGGCGACGAGGCGTCGGTGCGCGCGCTCGCCGACGCGGTGGGCTTCCACTACCGGTGGGACGAGACGACCCAGCAGTACGCGCACGCGGCGGGCGCGTTCGTCTTCACGCCGGATGGACGCCTGTCGCGCACGCTCTACGGCATCTCCTTCCCACAGAAGAACTTCGGCCTCGCGCTGCGCGAAGCGGGCAGCGGGCAGGTCGGGAGCACCTGGGATCGCGTGCTCTTGTTCTGTTTTCACTACGATCCCAACGCCCGAGGGTACGTCCTGGCGACGAAGCGGCTGATGATGGCGTCAGGCGCGGTCACCGTCGTGCTCCTCGGGCTCTGGCTGATTCGCTTCTGGCGGACTGAACGCTCCCGCACGAGGGTGCGCGTAAACGAGGCTTCCTAGGTACAAGGTGGCGGAGCCACAACTATGGTGATGAAAAACCCGATCGAACTCGGCTCCTTCTGGCTGCCCCGCCAGGGCTCGACGCTCGCTGAGCGAATCGACTCCGCGTGGGCTGCGGCTTACTGGGTCTCCGTCCTCTTTTTCATCCTGGTGGCGGGGGCGACGGTCCTCTTCGCCATCAAGTACAAACGGCGCAGCGAGCGCGACAAGACGAGCCCCATCGACCACAGCACGACGGTCGAGGTCGTGTGGACGCTGATCCCGCTCGCCATCGTGATCTCGCTCTTCTTCGTGGGCATGCGCGGCTACGTGCACGCCTCCGTCGCGCCGGCCGAGGCCTACGAGATCAACGCCACGGGCGAGATGTATCTGTGGACGTTCACCTACCCCGACGGGACGACGACCGTGAACGAGCTCGCCGTGCCGCGGGGGCGTCCGGTGCGGATCATCCTGAGCTCGAAGGACATCCTCCACGCCTTCTTCATCCCGGAGTTCCGGGTGAAGCAGGACGTGGTCCCGGGCTCGTACACGTCGGTGTGGTTCGAGGCGACCGAGGCGCGCGAGACGGTGCTCCTGTGCGCCGAGTACTGCGGCTCCGGTCACTCCGACATGATGGCCACCGTCAAGGTGCTGGAGCCGTCGGATTTCGACAAGTGGCTCGAGGGCAACAACAACAGCGACCTGCCCCCCGAGGAGCTCGGCAAGCTGCTCTTCGCCAAGCGGAGCTGCGCGACCTGCCACTCGCTCGACGGGACGCGGATCCAGGGCCCGTCGCTCAAGGCTGTCTTCGGCCGCGAGGAGGAGCTCGCGGACGGGGCCAAGGTCGTCGTGGATGAGAACTACATCCGCGAGAGCCTGTTCAACCCCGGCGGCCAGGTCGTGCGCGGCTATCCGCCGGTGATGCCGTCGTTCAAGGGGCTCCTGAAGGACAAAGAAGTGGACGCGCTCATCGCTTATCTGAAGACGGTGAAGTGAGCGCCGGGGAGAAGCAGTCATGTCGCAGACCGTAACAACCCTCGACGTCAATACGGCACCCGACGGCGGCCACGGAACGGACTACATCCGGGCCCAGAGCGGGATCATGTCGTGGCTCACCACGGTCGATCACAAGCGGATCGGCCTGATGTACCTCATCAGCACGTTCATCGCGTTCGCGATGGGCGGCGTGTTCGCGCTCATCCTCCGGCTCGAGCTCCTGACGCCGAAGGAGACGATCATGAGCGCGAACACCTACAACCAGATGTTCACGCTGCACGGCGCGGTGATGACGTTCCTGTTCATCATCCCGAGCATCCCCGGCGCGCTCGGCAACTTCCTCCTGCCGATCATGATCGGCGCGAAGGACGTCGCCTTCCCGAAGCTGAACCTCCTCAGCCTGTACCTCTACTGGATCGGCGCCCTCTTCACGCTGTCGTCGCTCATCACGGGCGGCATCGACACCGGCTGGACGTTCTACGTGCCGTACTCGAGCACGGTGACCACGACGTCGGTCCTGAGCGTCACGTTCGGCGTATTCATCCTGGGCTTCTCCAGCGTGCTCACGGGGCTGAACTTCATCGTCACGATGCACAAGCTCCGGGCGCCGGGGATGGGCTGGTACAAGATGCCGCTCATGCTCTGGGCGATTTACGCGACCAGCATCGTCCAGATCCTCGCCACGCCGGTCCTCGGCATCACGCTCCTCCTGCTCATCGCGGAGCGCGCGTTCCACATCGGCATCTTCGACCCGGCGCTCGGCGGCGACCCGGTGCTCTACCAGCACTTCTTCTGGTTCTACAGCCACCCGGCCGTCTACATCATGATCCTTCCGGGCATGGGCATCATCAGCGAGCTCATCTCCGTCCACGCGCGGCGCAGGGTCTTCGGCTACAAGGCGATCGCGTTCTCCAGCGTCGCCATCGCCCTGGTCGGCTTCCTCGTGTGGGGCCACCACATGTTCACCTCGGGCCAGAGCGAGTTCGCGGCGATCATGTTCTCGTTCCTGACCTTCCTCGTCGCCATCCCCAGCGGGGTCAAGGTCTTCAACTGGATCGCGACGCTGTGGCGCGGCTCCATCAGCTACAGCGCGCCGATGCTGTACGCGCTGTCGTTCCTCATCCTCTTCTCGATCGGCGGACTCACCGGCATCTTCCTCGGGATGCTCAGCGTCGACCTGCACCTCCACGACACGTACTTCGTTGTCGCGCACTTCCACTACGTGATGGTCGGCGGCACCGTCATCGCCTACATCGGCGGGCTCCACCACTGGTGGCCCAAGATCACCGGGAAGATGTACTCGGAGCGGCTCGCGACGATCTCCTGCGCGCTCGTCTTCATCGGCTTCAACGTGACGTTCTTCTCGCAGTTCATCATGGGCAGCCGCGGGATGCCGCGCCGCTACTACAACTACCTGGACCAGTTCCAGCCGCTGCACGCCTTCTCGACCGTGGGCTCGTGGATCCTGGGCCTCGGCTTCCTCGTGATGATCATCTGCTTCATCAAGTCGCTGCGCTCCGGCGCGCCGGCGCCGGCGAACCCCTGGGGCGGCCTCAGCCTCGAGTGGACCACCGCCTCCCCGCCCATCACCGAGAACTTCGTCCGCACCCCGGTCGTGACCAAGGGCGCATACGACTTCAACACGGAGAACGCATGAGCGCGCACGCCGAGGCCGCCGACCGGCCGAACAAGGCAGGCACCGCCCTGTCCCCCGACTTCCACGTCGCCCATCATTTCGATTCCGCCGACACGCAGTTCGACGCCGGCCGGATGGGCATCTGGCTCTTCCTGGTCACGGAGATCCTGCTCTTCGGCGGGCTGTTCTGCGCGTTCGCCATCTTCCGCGGCTGGTTCTTCGATTCGTTCGTGGAGGCCCACCACCACCTCGACAAGGTGATGGGCGGCATCAACACGATTGTGCTCATCTGTTCCAGCCTCACGATGGCGCTCGCCGTCCGGTCTGCGCAGAGGAGCGACAAGAAGAACACCACCCGGCTGCTCGTGGTGACCCTGCTCTGCGCGGCCGTATTCCTCGTGATCAAGTACTTCGAGTACCAGCACAAGTTCCACGACGGCCTGCTGCCCGGGAAGTACTTCACCGCCCAGGGCTTCACAACGGCCCACGCGGGGACGTTCTTCGCCATCTACTTCATGATGACGGGCATCCACGGCCTGCACGTCGTCATCGGGATGGGGCTCATCACGTGGATCCTCATCCGCAACACGCGCGGTGAGTTCTCGAGCCGTTACTACTCGCCGGTCGAAGGGGTGGGGCTGTACTGGCACCTCGTCGACCTCATCTGGATCTATCTCTTCCCCCTGCTCTACCTGGTGGGCTGAGGCCTAGAGGACCGCATGTCGACACACGCAGAAGCAGCCGGCGCGCACGGGCACGGGCACGGCCATGGCCATGGCGCCGATCACGTGCCTCACGTCCTGCCGCTCAAGGTCTACATCGCCACGTGGCTCGCGCTGCTCGTGCTCACGGTCGTCACCGTGGGCGCGAGCTACGTCGACCTCGGCGCCGCCAACCTGGCGATCGCGATCATCATCGCGACGACGAAGGCGGGCGTCGTGGCGCTCATCTTCATGCACCTCAAGTGGGACCATAAGTTCCACGCCCTGATCTTCGCGTCGTCGCTCATCTTCCTGGCGATCTTCATCGGCTTCACGATGTTCGACACGGCCAACCGCGGCCGGGCCGAGCAGATCGAGGCCGAGCGGCCGGCGGACATCAAGGCGCCGTTCGACGGCAAGCGCGCCGCCGACGACTGGAGGATGAAGCGCTCGCACAAGGCGCCGCCGCCGCCCGAGCACGGCGAGCACGGCGCGCACGGCGGCGGAGCCGAAGAGGCCAAGTGACCGGCCCGGGGCCGAGCGCCCCGCCGGCACGAGGTCGGATGTAATCCGGCCAACAATCTCAAGTCAGTGGTTTCGCTGGGGTTTTTCCTGATAGCCCCAGGATGTGGGCCGGGGCGCACCTCGCGCGTGCTCGCGGCTTTCGTGCGCGGTACAAGGGAGCGGATGCAAGGCAACGTCGGAAGGTTGCTCCGGGATGGACGCCGGACGCCTCGACCGCGCCCTGGAAAGCCTCTCTGTCCGCGCGCGGATGCAATCCTCCTTCCAGCCATGGTCGCTTGACGCAGGTCCCGACCCCGCCAAGAGCAGCGCGCCCCCGGCGGCGCGCCGGCGGCTCGCGGTCCTGCTCTCCGGGCCGAAGCCCCCATCCTGGGACACCGCCGACAGGTGGCTGATCCAGCTGCGGTGGGGGGCGATCGCGGGGATGATCGCGACGACGGTCGCGGGCAGGAAGCTCGTCCCCGACCTCGGGCTCGCTCCGCTGATCGTCGGCATCGCCGCGATCGCGGCGGCCAACGTCGCCTGGACCTTCCGGGTCCAGCGCGCGCGCCGGCCGAACGGGGGCGAGCCCTCGGCGCGCGAGCCCGCGCAGGATCACGCGCGCGCCCAGCTCGTGGGCGACGTGCTCGCGAACGCCTGGATGCTCTGGTTCTCGGGCGGGCTGGCGAATCCTTTCGCCGTCTTCCTCGCCTTCCACATCGCCCTCTCCGGCCTCCTCTGCCCGCGGCGCACGACCGTACTCGTGGGCCTGTTGACGCTGGCCGCGATCGCCGTGCTCACGTACGCGGCGCCGCTGCCGCTCGACGCGGCGCCGCTCGGCGGCGAGCGCATCCGGCGGCTCGGCGACCTCGTGTCGCTCACGTCGCTGACGCTGTTCCTCGGCTTCTTCGTCGTCGTCTACGCGCACAGGCTCGAAGAGCTCCGGCAGCAGAGCCAGCGGAACGAGCGGCTCGCGATGCTCGGCCGCATGGTCGGCGGGATGTCGCACGAGCTCAGCACGCCGCTCGCGACGATCCTCCTCGCGAGCAAGGACCTCGTCGACGTGGCGCGGGAGACGGGCTCCGAGGACGCGGCGCGCATGGCCGAGACCGTGGCCGGCGAGGCGCGCCGCGCGAGCGACATCATCGGGCTGATGCGCGGCCAGATCCGGCTCGATCAGCGGCTGGAGCCGCTGGAGCTCACCCGCTTCGTGCGCGACCTGACGAAGGTCGAGCTCGCGCGGCTCGGCTACCGCGGCGCGCTCGCGTTCGACACGCCGCGGCCGGTGCAGGCGGACGTGCTGCGGCCGGCGCTCTGCCAGGTGCTCGTCAACCTGCTCGTCAACGCCGCCGAGGCGACGGCCGGCTCGGCCGAGCAGCGGATCGAGGTGAGCGTCGTCGAGCGCGGCGACGTCTGCGAGATCGCGGTCTCCGACAACGGGCCGGGGCTCAACCCCGACATCGCCGGGCGGCTCGGGGAGCCGTTCCAGACGACGAAGATGGAGCAGGGGGGCATGGGGCTCGGGCTCTACATCAGCTCGATGATGGCCTCCCGCATGAACGCGGTGCTGCGCATGGAGAGCGTCGAGACCGGCGGCGCGAAGGCGACCTTGCGCCTCCGCCTCGACGGGAGCACGGACCCCATGGACGCGGATCTCCCCGGCGCGCTGAAGCGCTCCGGGGCCGCCTGAGGTGAAGATGACGCGACGGATCGAGACGGCGCTCCTCGTGGACGACGACGACGCGTTCCGCACCACCCTGCAGGGCGCGCTGCGCCGCCGCGGGGTCGTGGCGAGGACCGCGGCGACGATCGACGAGGGGCTCGTGGCGCTCGAGTACGAGCCGGTGGACCTCGTGGTCATCGACTACCGCATGCCGCGCGGCGACGGGCTCAGCGCGCTCGCCCAGTACCGCAAGCTGCAGCCCGACGCGGCGATCGTGATGCTGACCGGGTTCGGGGACATCCCGCTCGCGGTGGCGGCGATGCGCGAGGGCGCCGACACGCTGCTCAGCAAGCCCGTCGACGCGGACAAGCTGCTGCGCGAGGCCGCGAACCTCCGGGACCGCCAGCGCCCCCCGCCCTCGGCGGCGCCGACGCCGCCGCCGGGGAGCCTGAAGCTCGACGATCTCGAGCGCGAGGCGATCCGCGCCGCGCTGAGGGAGTCGGGCGGCGTGGTGGCCACCGCGGCGAAGCTGCTGGGGATCGATCGGCGGACGCTGCAGCGGAAGCTGAAGAAGCTCAGTTAGCTCCGCCCGCCAGGAGCCCGGCCACGGATGGCCGGGCTTCTGCGCCGCTTCGCGGCGGATTCGCGCGGGCGGCCCCCGCTGGCGCGGCTAGGGCTTGCCGAGCGCGTCGAGCGCGCCGACGATGTCCCTCACGACGTCCTCGGTCTCCTCGATGCCGACCGACAGGCGGATCAGCGCGGGGGAGATGCCGATCGCCGCGAGCTGCTCGTCGCTGAGCTCGTGGAAGCTCATGATGCAGGGCTGCTCGATGAGCGTCTCCACGCCGCCGAAGCTCGGTGCGATCGCCGCGATGCGCGCGCCGTCCACGACGCGCGACGCCGCCTCTCGCCCGCCGCGCACGATGAAGCTCACGACCCCGCCGAAGCCGCGCATCTGCTCGGCCGCGACCTTGTGATCCGGGTGCGACGGGAGCCCCGGGTAGAACACCCGCTCCACCGCGGGGTGCGCCTCGAGCGCGCGCGCCACGGCGAGCCCTGTCGCGTTCTGCCGCTCGACGCGGAGCGCGAGCGTCTTCATCCCGCGCCCGATCAGCGCCGCGGCGTGGGGATCCATGATGCTCCCAAGGACGCTCCGCATGTCGCGGATCAGCGAGATGAGCGCGCTCGATCCGGAGACCGCGCCGCCGAGGACGTCGTTGTGCCCCGACAGGTACTTGCTGGCGCTGTGGACCACGAGGTCGATGCCGCGGCCGATCGGGTCGGAGTTGCAGGGGGTCGCGAACGTCGCGTCGACGACCGTCTTCACCCGCGCCTTCTTGCAGATCTCGGCGAAGCGGGACAGGTCGATACAGTGGAGGTAGGGGTTCGTCGGCGACTCGCTGAGCGCGAAGCGCGTGCGCGGCCGGATGGCCGCCTCGAGCTGATCGAACGCGCCCGGGTCGATCAGCGTGTGCTCGACGCCGAGCCGCGAGAGCACGTTGATCACGAACTGCCGTGTGCGGCGGTACACGTCGCGGAACAGGATGACGTGGTCGCCCGCCTTGAGGAGCGCGAACGCCGTGGTCGTCACCGCCGCCATGCCGCTCGCGAAGAGCAGGGCGTCCTCCGCGCGGTCGAGCGCCGCGATGCGCTGCTCGACCTCGCGCACCGTGGGATTGCCGTAACGGCCGTACTCCTGCCGCTCGGGATCCGCGTCGCCTCCGGCGAAATAGCGCTCGAGGTCCGCCGTGTCCGCAAAGGTGTACGTCGCCGTCTGCGCGATCGCAGGCGCGAGGGTGTGGGAGGGGCGCTGGCGGAGTACGCCCGCGTGCACGGCTTCGGTCGAGTTCGGCAGAGCGGTCTTCATGGTGCTGGAGGCCGGATACCACGTGGAACCGACCGTGATAATTGTCGCACTTGACGCGTCGGAAATATAGGGAATACCATCGGTTATGTCGCAACGAGTCGAGCGCCTTGCGGCGGCCATCGACGTACACGCCGAGAACGTCGCCAAATTCAAACGTGGTGAGCTGACCCCCGACCAGTTCCGCCCGCTGCGGCTGGCCATGGGTGTCTACGCGCAGCTCGCGCACGTGAAGCACATGCAGCGGATCAAGATTCCTGGAGGGCAGCTCACGGCTGCGCAGCTGGAAGCCCTCGCAGAAGTCACGGAGCGGTGGGGGCGCGGCCTAGCGCACGTCACGACCCGCCAGGACATCCAGCTCCACTACCTGGAGATCGAAGAGACGATCGACCTGCAGCGCGTGCTCGTGCGCGCGGGGGTGACGACGGTCGGCGCGTGCGCGGACACGCTCCGCAACATCACCGCGTCCCACCTCGCTGGCGTGGTCGAGGACGAGGTGTTCGACGTGACGCCCTACGCGCACGCGGTCACCGAGCACTTCCTCTTCCACGAGCACAACCGGCGGCTACCGCGGAAGTTCAAGGTGGCCTTCTCGGGGAGCGCGCGCGATCACGCGCAGATCATGATCAACGACGTCGGTCTGCTCGCGAAGATCGGCGACCGCGGGCGCGGCTTCGCGGTCTACGTGGCCGGCTCGCTCGGGTCGACGCCCGAGATCGCGCACCTCTGGAAGGAGTTCATCCCGGAGGCCGATCTGCTGCCGGTGTGCGAGGCCGTGGTGAGCGTGTTCCACCGGGACGGAGAGCGGAAGAACCGGAAGAAGGCGCGGCTCAAGTTCCTGCTGCGCAAGATCGGCGAGGCGGAGTTCCTGCGCAGGCTCGACGAGGAGTTCGCTCGCATCAAGGCGGAGCGCGGCGAGGCGCTCGCGGCCGAGCTGACGGAGCAGGTGGCCGGGTACCGGGAGAACGATCCTCCCCCGCTCACGCCGCTGCGGGAGACGCTCGGCGACGGCGCGTTCGCGCGCTGGAAGCGGACCAACACGATCGCGCAGAAGCAGCCCGGCTACCGGGTGGCGACCGTCAAGCTGCCGCTCGGCGACATCACCGGCGAGCAGCTGAGGCGCCTGGCCGACATCTCGCGGCGCTACGGCAACGGCGAGGTGCGGGCGACGAACACCCAGAACTTCGTGCTGCGCTGGGTGCCGGAGGGGCAGCTGCTCAGCCTGCACCGCGAGCTCTCGCAGATCGGCCTCGCCGAGGCGGACTCGGGGCACATCACGGACGTGGTGACCTGCCCCGGCGGCGACTACTGCACGCTCGCGATCACGAAGAGCATGGAGGTCGGCACGCGCATCCGGGATCACCTGGTGCCGAACGGCAGCCGCCAGGAGACCGACGACTTCGTCAGCGCCCTCGGCGAGTTCGACATCAAGATCTCGGGGTGCCCGAACTCGTGCGGCCAGCACCACGTCGCGGACATCGGGATGACGGGCCTGATGGTGAAGGGCAAGGACGGCGTGGAGCGCCCGCACTACTCGCTCCGCGTGGGCGGCTGCTGCGGCCCGAGCGCGCGCATCGGCGAGCGCCTCGACGGCCGCATCCCCGAGGAGGAGACGCCCAAGGTCATCGCCGCGATCGCGCGCTTCTACATGGCCGGCCGCGCCGAGGGCGAGAGCTTCCGCGACTTCGTCACGCGCAAGGGCGTGCAGGAGATCACCCGCGCCGGCTTCGCGGCCGCCGAGGGCGCCCTCTGACCGAGCCCCCGCCGTCCCGCGCCCCGCTCAGCTGCGGCGGCGCGGGATGAGGGGGGGATCGCCTGCGAACGGGTTCATCGACAGCGCGGCCAGCACGCCGGCCGCGCCCGCCTTCACCTTCTCCATCCCCGGTGCGACGGGCGCGAGCTCCTCGCGCTCCTCCAGGAGCTCGGGGGGGATCTCGAGCATGAACCGGCTCGGCGTCCTCGGCACCATCTTGCCGCGCGAGCCGCGGTGCTTGGCCCGCGTGAGGTAGAGCCGATCGCGGGCCCGGGTGACCGCGACGTAGAAGAGCCGCCGCTCCTCCTCGATGCTGTGACCGCCCGTGTCGCCGCCCTCCGCGCCGCTCGGCGCGGCGTCCGTGGCGCGCTCGTCGAGGCTGCGCTGGTGAGGCATCAACCCCTCCTCCAGGCCGATCACGAACACGTACGGGAACTCGAGCCCCTTCGCGCCGTGCATCGTGGTGAGCGTCACCCGATCGGTGGCCTCCTCTTCCTCGGAGTCCTGCCGCAGGGCGAGCAGCCGCAGGAACTCGGCGAAGCTCGCGCGGTCCCCCTTCCCCTTCTCGTCGCGGCGCGCGAAGACGTTGAGCAGGCCCTCGATGTTGCCCCAGCGGCGCGCCGCGGCGTTGGCCGTGGACGAGCCGGCCATGATGTCTTCCTTGAAGCCGGCGTCGGCGAGGAGCGCGCGGGCGACCTCCGCGGAGGGCTCGCCGCGCTCGAACCGCGCGCGCGTGGCCTCGATGATCCGGAGCAGCTGGCGGCAGCCCTCGATCGCGGCGGCGGTCAGCTCGTGGACGGCGTGCGGCCGCGACACCGCCGTCCAAAGCGTCGCGTCGTGCGCCGTCGCGTAAGCGCCGAGCTTGGCCACCGCGACGTCGCCGATGCCCCGCGCCGGGTAGTTCAGGATGCGCCGCAGGCACATCTCGTCGCCCGGGTTGAGCGCGACGCGGAGGTAGGCGATGAGATCCTTGACCTCCTTGCGCTCGAAGAACTGCTGGCCGCCGATCATCCGGATCGGGATCTGCCGCTCCTTGAGGGCCGACTCGATCGCGGCCGCCTGGAGGTTCGAGCGGTACAGCACGGCGATGTCCTTCGGCCGCGCGGCCTCCCGCTCCAGGAGGCGCTGCGCCTCCGTGGCCACGAAGCTCGCCTCGACGTCGGGGTCCACGCAGATGATGGACCGCACCTTGTCGCCCTCCACGCGGGTGGCGATGAGCGACTTCTTGTGCCGCCGGGCGCCGGACTTGGCGAGCACCGCGTTCGCGACGTCGAGGATCGGCTTGCGGGAGCGGTAGTTGTGCTCGAGCTTGACGACCTTCGCGCCCGAGAAGTGCTCCTCGAAATCGAGGATGTTGCGCACGTCGGCGCCGCGCCAGGCGTAGATCGACTGGTCGTCGTCGCCGACGACGACCACGTTGCGGTGCTCGCCGCAGAGCAGGCGCAGGAGCTCCAGCTGGGCGCGGTTCGTGTCCTGGTACTCGTCGACGATCACGAAGCGGTAGCGCATCCGCCAGCGCTCGAGGACGTCGGCGCGCGACTGCCAGAGGCGGACCACCTCGCAGATGAGATCGTCGAAGTCGAACGCCTGGAACGAGCGCAGCGCCGCCATGTAGCGCGGGTACACGAGCATCGAGATCTCGTCGTACTCGTCGATGCCCTTGCCCTGCCGCTGCGCCTCGGCCCAGGTCTCGGCGTCGAGGAACGCGTTCTTGGCGTTCGAGATGCGCGAGAGGATCGCGCTGACGTCGTAGCTCTTGCCGGCGCGGAGCTCGCGGAGGATCTCGCGGATGACCCCCAGGGCGTCGGACTGGTCGAAGATGGCGAAGGAGCCGCCGCGCAGGCCGAGGGCGCGGGTCTCCGCGCCGAGGACGTCGAGCCCGAAGCGGTGGAAGGTGCAGACCTTGAGCTCGCGCGCGACCTTGGAGCCGACGAGCTTGCCGACGCGCTCGTGCATCTCGGCGGCGGCCTTGTTGGTGAAGGTCATCGCCAACATGGAGCGCGCCGGGATGCCGCGATCGAGGAGGCGGGCGATCCGCGTGGTCACCACGCGCGTCTTGCCGGAACCTGCGCCGGCGAGCACCAGCATTGGCCCGAGCTCGTGCTCGACGGCCGCACGTTGAGACGGGTTCAATAAGTCCGACACCGTGCCGTGGCCTAGCCCGGCGCGCGGCGGAGCGGGAGCTTGATTTTGTCGGAGCGCGGAGGAGGCGCGAGATGCCCGCTGGAAAGGCTCAGATGCCGGGCGGCGTGGCGAACTGCCCCGGGAAGGGGTCCGCCTCCCGGCGGCGCTGGACCTCGTCGAACGTCCAGGGCGTCGTCCCGCGCTCGTTGAAGAGGGCCACGCCGATCACGCCGACGTTCCTCGTGTCGCCGTGCTTCTGGTTCGCGTAGGAGCCGCGGACCGAGCCGAAGCGGAACGCGGCGACCGTGTCCACGGACTGGCGGAAGCCGTCGATCTCGAGCTCGCCGTGGGGATCGATCAGGTAACCGCGCTTGCTGAACGCCGCGGCCTGGCCGTCCATGACGTCGAGGCCGTCGACGGAGACGACGCACTCGAGCCGGTTCGGCGTGAGGTTGCGCAGCACGATGCTGTAGCGCTGGCCGGCCTCGCCGACGACGTGGGTCTTCTCGCCGGCGACGAAGCCGCTCAGGAAGCCGCCGCCCTCGCCGCGGAGCCCGACCGCGACCGCGCCGCCGGCCAGCGTGAAGGCCTGCGGCGACGTGCGGCGGAAGCCGGACGCGCTCGCCATGGCGCGGGCGCCCTCGGCGTCGTTGTAGAACAGGCTCGCGACGACGAAGGGGCGGTTGACGTCGGCCCGGACGAACGGCGCGGTCGAGATGCGCGACACGCGCGTCTCACCCCACTCGGTGCCGAGGCCCGGGCGATCGATGGGCTCCGGCGCGACCTGGCTGCTCGGCGCCTTGCGCGCCGCCCCCTCGGCGCGCGAGGCGCCGCCCGTGGCGGAGGGCTGCTCCAGCGCGGCCGAAGGCGCCGCGGGCGAGGCGTCGGGCGACGGCGGCGCGGCGGGCGCGCCCGGCTCGAACGCGGCGCCGTCCTCGAACCCCTGTGCGCTGGAGGGCTCGGGAGCGCCCGTGATCGCGCGTCCCCCCTTTGCCGTGGAATCCGCCGGCCGGGCCGCGGTGCTGCCGCCGCAGCCGGCGGTGCCCGCGAGGAGCGATATCGCCAAACAAGCCAGCCCGATTCGTCGCATCCGGTTCATGGTCCCTCCACTCCGCATTGCGGTGTCGACCAAGGAACGGGCTCGACGAGGCTACCTTACAGCCGAGCGCGCCTGCGCCGCGGCGGGCGCGGACGGCGGCGCAGGCGCGGCGTGCTCGCTCGCCGCGATCGAGCGCTGCCCGAGCGCGAGCCCGAGCGCAGCCGACGCGACGGCAAGCGCGCCGATGGCGAGCGCGCAGACGGCGAGCGCGGAGGCGCGCGACGCCGCACGGGCGACGGGCCGCGCCGGAGGTGCGCGCCGCATCGAGCGCGCCCTCGGGCGGCGCGAGAGGCGCGCGGCGCCGGCCGACGCGGCGAGCAGCTGTCGGCGGAGCAGCTCGGCGGGCACCTCGCCGCGCGCAGGCGTGCAGGCCGCGACGGCGTCGGCCGTGGTCGGGGTGAGCGCGGTCGCGCTGACCGCCGGCGCGGCGCTCGACTGCGATCCGTCGTGCAACCGGCCGTGCAATCGGCGCACAGCGGCTTCCATGTCGGCGGCCGTCTGGAAGCGATGCTCGGGCGCCTTCGCGATCGCGCGCAGGATCAGCTGCTCGAGCGCCGCCGGGATCGGCTGCGGCGCGAAGCGCGAGGGAGGAGGAGGCTCCCGCTCGCAGTGAGCGAAGCGGAGCGCGTCGCCCCGGCCGCGCAGCTCGTCGAAGGGGCCTCGCCCGGCGACGAGCTCGTAGAGGACGAGGCCCATCGCATAGATATCCGCGCGCGGATCGATCGGCTGGGCGGCGCACTGCTCGGGCGCCATCGTCCTGGGCGTGCCGATGACGGCGTCCGGGGCGGTCATCGAGGCGCTTGCGTGGAGGAGCTTCGCGACGCCGAAGTCGAGGACCTTGAGCGTGCCGTCATCGCACAGGAACAGGTTCTCGAGCTTGAGATCGCGGTGGACGATGCCCGCCGCGTGCGCGAGCGACAGCGCGGACAGGGCCTGCAGGACCAGGTCGAGCGCTGTCGGGACCGCGACCACGCCGAGGCGCGCGAGCTCGGTCCGGAGATCGCGCCCCTCGAGGAGCTCCATGGCGAAGTAGGGGCGGCCGCCGTCGGTCGCGCCGAGGTCGAACACGCCGGGGAGGCCCGGGTGGCGCAGGCGGGCGATCGAGCGCGCCTCGGCGCGCAGGCGCGCCGAGAGATCGCTGCGGCCGGCGTGGCTGCGGTGCAGCACCTTGACCGCGAACCGGCGGCCGAGCGCCCGGTGCTCGACCTCGTACACCTCGCCCATGCCGCCCTGACCGAGCAGGCGCAGCACGACGTACGGCGTGCCCCGGAGCGGCTCCCCCTCGCCCAGCGCGCGGAGCGGCCACGCGTCTTCGAGCGGCTCGCCCTCGCCTCTCGCGCGGAGCGGCCGCGCGAAAGGGGCCCTCGGCGCGAGCGACACCCCGCCCGCGTAGAGCAGCGTGCGCGCCCCGGAGCACTCGGCGGACGCGCCGCTCATCGCGCCCCTCCGGCCGCGAGGCGCGCCCGCGCGCTGCGCTCGCCGTCCGGCGGCGAGGGGCGCCCCGCCCCGCCGAGAGCCGGCGTCTCCCTGCCCCCGTCTTCGCCCTGCGCCTCCGCGAGCGCGGCGGCCATCGCGTCCGCCGTCTGCCAGCGGAGCCCCGGATCCTTCTCGAGCGCGCGCGCGACGGCATGATCGAGCGCCGGAGGCACCCAGAGCAGCGAGCGAAGCCGCGGCGCCGGTGTGCCGAGGTGCGCCCGCATCACCGCCATCGAGTCGACCACCGGAAACGGACCACGCCCGGTGATCGCCTCGAAGAGCAGGAGGCCCACCGCGTACACGTCGGTGCGAGCGTCGACCTCCTCGCCGCGGATCTGCTCGGGCGACAGGTAGCGCGGCGTGCCGAGGACGTTCGAGCCTGTCGACGGCTCCAGCCCCTCGCGGCTCACCTTCGCGATGCCGAAGTCGATGAGCACGGCGTGCTCGGCCTCGGGCGCACCGGACGCGCTGTCCAGATCGGCCAGGCCCTGCTCGGCGCAGCTCGATTGCGCGAGGAAGACGTTCGCCGGCTTGATGTCGCGGTGGACGACGCCGGCGCGGTGCGTCGCCGCGAGCCCGCCGAGCACCTGGATGGCGACGCGCACGGCGGTGGGCGGCGCGAGCGGTCCGCGCGCGTCGAGCCGCTCGCGCATCGTCTCGCCGAAGAGGCGCGGCATGACGAGGAAGGGCCGGCCGTCGCTCGTCACGCCGACCTCCTCGACCTTCACGATGTGGGGATGGCTCAGCGCCGAGAGAGTGCGCCCCTCCTGGACCAGGCGCGCTCCGATCTCGCTCGACCCGTCGTGCATGGCGCGGAGCAGCTTGAGCGCGCGCAGCTGGCCGCGGCGCCCGGTCACCTCGAAGACCTCCGAGCACGAGCCTGCTCCGATCCGACGGAGCACACGGTAGGAAGTCCCCGGCAGCGGCTGTCCGTCTCTCTTTTGCACCATGTCCGTCGACCTCCCTTGCGGGGGCGCGCGGCGGAGCGCCGGCGCCTTCGTTCGGGAAGGGAATCGTCGCTCTCGCGGCGGAAGTTGCGCGAACAAACCGCTCAGATCATCAAAAAACGCGCAATCAACGGATGTGCAGTGCGGCGCGCTGCGAGCCGTTCAGGGCTGTACAAGGGGCGCGCGGCCTTCGCTCAGTGATAGAGGAACCACCGGACGCCCGGCTTGATCTCCATATGATAATGGTCGACGTGCGCCGCATTGAAATTGGGCGTCAGCACATATGTAAAAATCCCGAGATCCGCCGCTTCGCACACGATGGACCGGAGCTCGCGCGCCTCGGGGAGCTCGGGCTGGGGCGCCCCCTCACCGCAGGTCTTGTCCCCGATGCGGCCGTGGAAGTGGCGCGCGACGCTGATCCAGGTGCCGTCGCGCTTCTTGAGCGCGCCGACGTCGATGGCCAGGCCGGCGGGGTGCCGCGTGCCAGGCGGAGCCCACGTACCGCGAGGCTTCTGCGCTGCATCGCTGCGCAGAGCGACGTCGCCACGGTGCTTGACCGCAGACGTCGTGGCCCGGGTCGGCTCCACGGCTTTGCGCCGAGCAGCGCGGCGCGCTCCGACCTTGCCGGCGGCCTTGGCTTGCCCGCTGCGCGCCGCGATCGTGCGCGTGCGCTGGCCAGGAGCCTTGGATGCGGCGCTTGGCTCGGCTTCCGAGGCGCCCTTCTCCTTCGGCGCGGCCTGCGCTGCGGCCTTCTCCTTCGGCGCGGCCTCGGCCGCCCCCTTCTCCTTCGGCGCAGCCCCCGCTGAGGCCTTCTCTTTCGGCGCGGCCCCCGCTGAGGCCTTCTCCTTCGGCGCAACCCCCGCTGAGGCCTTCTCCTTGGGCCCGGCCTCCGCCGCCCCTTTCTGCGCCGGCCCGGCCTCCACTGCGGCCCTCGCCTTGGGCGCGGCCTGCGCTGCGGCCTTCTCCTTCGGCCCGGCCTCGGCGGCCCCCTTCTCCTTCAGGCGTCGCGGTGGCTCATCAGGCGCCTTGGACGCCCCATCGAGCGCGCCCTTCTTGCCGAGCTCCACCGGCGGCGCGGGCTCGACCGGCGAGGCCTGCCTCGTCGATTCCTCGCGGGCAGCGCCGTCCGCAGCCTCTGCCTGCTTCACCGCGCTGTCCGCGGCCCTCGCGTGGGCGATCGGGTGCCCGTGCTCTCCGTCGCCGTCCACGCCCTCGCCGCCGCGCATCGGCACGTTGGGCCGATACATCGTGTAATGGACGACCTCGTCGATATCGTGCCTCGAGAGCACGGCCGCGAAATCGTCGAGGGCGAGCGCGAGGCGCGCGTCCAGGATCTCGAACAGGCTCGTCACGCGCTGCTCGGGCGGGAGCACCGAATGAAAGTACACGCCGTTCAGCCGACCCGTGAGCCGGATCGGAGCGCGCACCCCGGGCGCGTGGTCGACCTTGAGATACAGGATCTTCCGGCGATCCAGCTCCGCCAGCGCCTCTTCGTTCGTCATGTTGGCATAGCGGTACGCCGGGGACGCCTCGGCGACGCTCGCCTCCGGCATCATGAGGAACGGCGACGCGGCCGACGCGGGCGCCGGACCGAGCGTCGCGACGGACGCAAGCAGCGCGCAGACCAGCGGCTTCATCAGACAGCGAAGTCGGGAAAACGCCACAGCGGCCGCACTCTAACGTGACCGGGCTGGAAGGCTAGAAAATGGGCGTTGGCTGGACCCGTGTGCAGCGCTCGAATCGCGCCGCCGTGAGCGCTGACCATCGCGGAGGGACATCCTGGCGGCTAGGCTGAGCGCGCGCGGCCGCGAACCCTGGTCGCCGAGACCCCCGCGTAAGCCCCCGCACCGCGCACCCCCCTCCGCGACGAACACGCCTTGCAGCCGCCCACCCCCATCGAACCGAGCCGCGACGCCCGTCCACGTGCCGGCGACGAGACACCTGGCGCGCCGACGGACGCGAACGCCGCCCATGCGAGCGTCGACGAGCGCGAGCGCGAGCGCCCGCGGGCGCCCGAGCCGACCGCCGCGCGCGCGCTCCTCGCCGCAGGCGTCACGACGGCCGCCGTGACGGCCGTGTCCTACGCGGCGCCGAAGAGCTACGCCGGGACGCTCGTCGGCCTCGCCTTCTTCGCGGCGACGTTCTGGCTCGTGCTGAGGTACGACGAGTCGACGATCCGCGCCCACGGCCTGTCGCTCGGGGGGCTCCTGGAGCCCGTGCCGCTGTCGCCGAAGCGCCTCGTCCGCGCTGCGCTCCACGCCGTCGCCTGGGCGGCGCTGGTCGCCGCGATCGTCTTCCCGCTCTTCTGGCTGGGCTACCGGCTGTACTGGGGCGCGACCTCGCCGTTCGTGCTGCGCCCGCCGCCATCGCTCGCCGACGAGATCGCCGCGCAGTTGCTCGTGGTCGCGCTGCCCGAGGAGGCGTTCTTCCGGGGCTACCTCCAGAGCGCCCTCGACCGCGTCTTCCCGCCGCGCTTCCGCGTCGCCGGCGCGACGCTCGGCCCGGCGTGGCTCCTCTCGTCGGCGATCTTCGCGCTCGGCCACGTGCTCACGATCCAGCACCCGGCCCGGCTCGCCGTCTTCTTCCCCGCGCTCCTCTTCGGATGGCTGCGGGCGCGCACCGGCGGCATCGGGGCGTCGCTCGTGTTCCACGCGGCGTGCAACCTCCTCTCCCTCACCCTCGCCCGCGGCTACGGCCTGTCGCCGTGAGCGCCTCGCTCCAGGGCGCGGACCGCGCCTTTCGCAGCGCTCGGGCGCCCCGTCGCGTCACACCGGCGGTCGTGAGGCCGGCGGCGGTCGCGACGTCGGCGGCGGTCGTGACGTCGGCGACTTCAGCGAGGGTGGCGGCTGCGACGTGTGCGGGCCCAGCGGGAGGCTCGGACCGGGGATGCCCGCGCGCGTGTCGACCGCCCAGAGGACGATCGCGGCGACGACCGGGCCGATGAAGATCCCCGCCGCGCCGAACAGCTCGAGCCCGCCGAAGATGGCGAGGAGCGCGATGAGCGGGTGCATGCCGCCGTGGGAGCTCTGGACCCACGGCCGGATCACGTTGTCCGAGAGCCCGACGACGACCGCCGCGGCGCACATGCCGATGCCCGCCCCGATGCGCCCGACGACGAACAGGTAGATGGCCGCACCCAGCGTGACCGGCGTGGTGCCGATCATGGGGACGAGCGAGAGCAGCGTGGCCAGGAGGCCGAAGAGGAACGCGCCCGGCACCTTGCAAGCAAACAGCGCGATCGTCGTCAGCGTCCCCTGGACGGCCGCCGTCGCGAGCAGGCCGAGGACGGCGCCGTGCACCGTGTCCTGGATCGACGCGAAGAGGACGTCCGTCTCCTCGTTCCTGAACGGCGACTGCGTGAGCAACCAGCGCAGCAGCAGGCCCCCGTCGCGGAGCAGGTAGTAGAGGCCGACGATGAACAGGAACGCGTCGACGATCGTCTGCGGCACCGCGGCGACCATGCCGCCCGCGAAGCCGGCGATCGAGCTGCCCACCCGCTCGAACAGGTTGCTCACGTACGTGCGGACGTCGTCCCCGGACAGGCCGGCCCTGTTGAGGAGCCCCGTTATCCTCCCGTCGTTCAGGAGGCCTTGGACCCGCTCGATCGTGTTCGACCAGTCCCGCGCGAAGAAGCGGCTTATCGAGGCGGAGGCCTCGATGATGATCACCGCGAGCGGGATGCACACGAGGATGATCACGCCCACCGTCGAGATCGCGGGCGCGAACTTGCGGAAGCGGCCGAGTCGAGGCGCGAGGCGGCCCTGGAGCGGAGAGACGAGGAGCGCGACCAGACCGCCGAGCAGGACGGGGACGAGCAGCCCCTTCACCATCCAGAAGAACAGAGCGATGAGCCCCGCCCGGAGGGCGAACGACAGCCATCGATCGGACTGAAACTCTTGCTGCATCGCCGGGTGCGCTCGCTCCTGGCGCCGCGATCAGCGGCCCATCGCGGGCAAGGTAGGGTGGGCCTCCGGCAACCACCAGCGATTTCCGCGTTGCGCAAGCGCGGCGCCCCGGTTCCGGGCTACAGTCAGGCTCGGCGGACGACCGCGGGGGCGCGCGGCCGTCTCCGCAGCCGCATCGGCTGGAGGGAACGAGGATGAGCACGAGCGGAGGCGGGGTTCCGCCCGGTGGCGGAGGCTGGGGCAACGCAGGCGGCTGGGGGAATGGCGGCTGGGGGTCTAACCCGCCCGGCGGCCAGGGCGTGGCGCCGGGCGGCGGTGGCGGCGCATCCTCGTCGGGCGGATACCCGCCGCCGCCACCCGGCGGATACCCGCCGCCGGGCGGATACCCGCCTCCTGGCGCAGGATGGGGCGCGCCCCCAGGCGGCTACGGCGCGCCGCCTGGAGGCGGCTGGGGCCCGCCGCCGGCTCATGGCGGCGGACCGCCTCACGGCGCCCCGGCGCACGCCTATTCCGACAAGGACCAGGCGACAGCCTTCATGCTCGCTGTGTTTCTCGGGACCTTCGGCGTCGATCGCTTCTACCTGGGCCAGACGGGGCTCGGGCTCCTGAAGCTGTTCACGTGCGGTGGCCTCGGCTTCTGGAGCCTCATCGATACGATCCTGATCGGCACCGGCTCGATGCGAGACGCTCAGGGGCTCGTGCTCAGGCGCGACCCGCCCGTTGGCCACCCGACCAAGAGCCAGTCCACGCTGTTCTTGCTCTCCTATTTCCTCGGCTACTTTGGCGTAGATCGCTTCTATCTGGGACAGACCGGGCTCGGCATAGCGAAGCTCTTGACGTGCGGCGGGCTCGGCATCTGGTCGCTGATCGACATCCTCATGATCGGCATGGGCCGCTTCCGCGACGCAGAGGGCAACTCGCTGCGGTTCGAGCGCTGATCGAGGCCACACCGGGTCAGGAGGGGATCGAGCGGAGATACCGAGCCTCGCTGGCCGTCGCCGCGCGGCGGCGCGGCGGGGCTACTCCAGCGCGAGCATCCGCACGGAGCGAGGCACGAGCCGCACCTCGAGCGCCCCGCGCCGCGCCTCGAAGTGCGCGTCGTCCAGCACATCGCGCGCGCGCTGCGCGCTGACGGTGACGCGCGCCACCACGTCCGCGTCCCCGGGGTTCAGCAGGAAGAGCACCCGCGGCGTGCCCGACGCGTCCTCGTGCAGCGTGGCGAACACGCTGTCCGGATCACACGCGAAGGTCGGCAGGCCGAGCGCGTCGATGGCGCGCGACACCGCGGCGTCGGCCGCGGCGGGGTCGTCCTGGAGAAGCGCCGGCAGGTTCTGGCCGGGGGCGAGGAGCCGCTTCAGATCGTAGGGCCGCGGCAGCTGGCGGAAGGCGCCGTCGAAGGCGGGCTCGCGGGGGCCGAGCGTGATCAGCGTCCCCTGCCTGGACGTCGCCTCGAGCCACGCGAACAGCTCCGGGCTCAGGCCGCCCGAGGTGGCGCAGATGACCCAGCGCGCCCCGACGAGCGAGATGTCGCGATCCTCGCCGCCGACGTGGGCGTAGGGGACGCCGCGCGCGTCGAGCGCCTCCTCGAACGCGCGCACGAACGTGTCGGACTCCACCGCCAGCGGGTAGCCGAGCCCGAGGTCGTCCTCGAGGCAGCGATCGCGGGCGCCGAAGTTCATGATCGAGAAGAACGCCCCGGTGAGCGGGCCGAAGGCGTGCATCACGCGGGAGAGCCGGCGCTCCGTGCGCGGGGTGACGATGCGCACCGGCGCCGGGCGGCGGAGCTCGTGGAACCTCGTCGCCTCGAGGGCCGCGGAGAGCTTCCGCCAGAAGGCAGCGAAGGGGCGAGGACGGCCGCGCGGATCGATCGGCGCGCCGATCCAGCGGTCGCGCTCGACCGCCATGTAGATGTTGTACCCGCGCAGCCCGTAGGCGAGCGCGGCCATCATCACGAACACGCTGTCGCGCTCCTCGAGCGGCGGGAAGAACGGCGGGAAGCCGGCGCCCATCTCGCACGCGAAGGGCGGCAGCGAGAGCGCCTCGCAGCGCACGGCGAGCTCGCTCGTCCGGCGGGCGATGATCTGCCGGGTGCTCGGGCTCGCGATGCTGTAGTAGTCGAGGCCGACGAGGTCGACGACGCGCGAGATGCGCGCAGGGTTGAGCGGCGTCGCGTCCTGTCCCATCGGGAAATTGTGCATCGTGGGCAGGCCATCGACGCCCGCGGCGGAGAGCGCCCTCGCGAAGCGGCCCATGGCGGTCTCGAGGAGGTGCTCGTGGAACTCGCTCCAGTCGAGGTGGCGCGCGAGATCGCCCGGCGTCTCGGCGTCGAACGCGACCGGCGGCGTGATCGTGGCGAACCGCAGGTCGCCCTGCTCGGCCTGCGCGCGCTCGCGGGCGACAGCGCGCACGAGCGCCGCGCCGACGTCCTCGGCCGCGTCGCCCTCCGGCGTGGGCTCCGCCCGCTTCGCGTAGGCGCGCTGGAGCGCCTCGATCGTCCGGTACTTCTCGCGCAAGAAGTCGCGGTACAGGGAGATCGCGTCCGGGTGGTAATCCTGATCGTACGCCCCGTCGCGGAAGTAGAGCGCGCCCTCGTTGTCGATCTGCAAGAGCACGATGGGCCCGTCCGGGTAGAGGTGCGGCTTCAGGACCGGGGCGAGCGCGTTGAAATAGCGGGCGACCTCGTCGTGGAATGCGTTGCTCGCGTAGCTCGGGACCGGGAACCCGTACGGCACCATGGGGAGCACGACCGGGTTGTTCCGCGCCGAGCGGGCCTGGCAGCTCGGGTCCCAGATGACGCGCTCGGGGATGCCGAAGCAGGTGAGCTCCGCGTTGATGTGCGGGCCAGGGCGGGCGATGACGTAAAAACCGAGCTCGTGCGCAAGGCGAAGAAAGGCGCCGACGTCGCGGCGCGGATCGGCCCGGCCGAAATCGAACTGCCCCGGGCCGGTCTCGTGGACGGCCCACGGCACATAGATGTCGATCAGGTGAACGCCGAGCGAGCGCGTGGCCTCGAGGCAGGCGCGCCAGTGCTGCGGGTCGAGCCGCCAGTAGTGCACGCTGCCGGCGTACAGCGGGACCAGCTTGCCGCCGATGTCCAGGCCGCCCGGGGCAAGGCGTACCCCCCGCGCGAAACGTTCCTCTGGAGAGCTCGCGTCCTGCGTCGTGGCCACGCGCGCGCACACTAGCAAGGATCGCAGGGAGATCGATACCGCCGCGTTCGGCCCGGCGCGCGCCGGATGGGGCGACGTCGGTCCTTGACTCAGCGCTCAGCGCTCAGCGCAGGATCGCCACCGAGCGCGCCACGAAATCGTAAACGGGCCCCCAGTAGACCCCGAGCAGCAGGGTCGGAACCGCGAGCGCGCACGTCGTCGCGCCGAGAAGCGGCCGCACCGGCGTGGGCTCGGTGCGATCGCTCTTGTCGAGATACATCGTGCGGAGCAGGCGCGCGTAATAGAAGAGCGAGATCACGCTGTTCAGCACGCCGACGACCGCGAGGACCCAGCTCCACGCGCCCCCGGCGGCGAGCAGCGCCGAGAAGAGATAGAACTTGCCGATGAAGCCGGCCATCGGGGGCAGGCCGGTGAGCGAGACGAGGAACACGGCCATCGCCGCGGCGACGAGCGGGGCGCGGCGCCCGAGCCCCCGGAAGGCGGCGAACGTCTCGTCTCCGGCGCTCTCCTCGGCCACGGCCATCACCACCATGAACGCGCCGAGGTTCATGAAGCAGTAGGTGACGATGTAGAACGCGATCGCGGCGACGCCGGCGCCGCTGAACACCGAGAAGCCGAGCAGCATGTACCCCGCGTGCGCGATGCTCGAGTAGGCGAGCATGCGCTTCACGTTCTCCTGCTCGAGCGCCGACAGGTTGCCGACGGTCATGGTCGCCATCGCGAGGCACCCGAAGAGCACCGGCCACGGCGTCGCGACGCCGGGCGACGCGCTCCCGGCGCCGAGCGCGTCCGAGAAGAAGCGGATCAGCACCGCGAAGCCCGCCGCCTTCGGCCCCACCGAGAGGAGCGCGGTCACCGGGGTCGGCGCGCCCTCGTACACGTCGGGCGTCCACATGTGGAACGGGGCGGCGCTGATCTTGTAACCGAACCCCGCGAGCATGAAGGCCGTGCCGACGAACACGACCTCCGGCACCTTGCCCTGCTGCGCCGTGAGCGCGGCGATCCGCGCCCCGCACTCGTCGAGCCGCATCGACGCGGTGATGCCGAAGATCCAGCTCATCCCGTAGAGCATGATCCCCGACGCGACGCCGCCGAAGATGACGTACTTGAGCGCCGCCTCGCTCGATTTCGCGTCGTTGATCTTGATGCCCGCCAGCACGAAGCTGATGACGCTGACGAGCTCGAGCGACAGGTAGATGAGCAGCAGGTGGCGGCTCGCCGCCATCAGGTTCATGCCCAGCGAGAGCACGAGGATCAGCGTGAAGAGCTCGCCCGAGTCGCGGCGGAGCTCGGGCTCGATCCCAGGGGCCCGCGGGGGCACCAAGAAGAGGACGATCGCCCCGGTGACGAGCGCGAAGATCACGCGGAAGAGGTTCGAGAAGCGATCGAACGCGAGCAGGCCGTGGAAGAGCGCGCGAGGGCCGGCGTCCGTCGCCAGGAAGTACGCGCCCAGCCCGCCTGACCAGGCGAGCGCCGCGAGGCTGAGGATCACGAGGCCGGCGAGCTTGAGGCGCGCCGGGGACGCGAGGTCCCACACGACGAGCAGCAGGGCCGCCGCGATGAGGCCGAGCTCCGGCGCGAAGTAGGCGAGGCTCGCCACGTTGTCGAGGGCGCGGGGTTCCACGGCTTACCTGGCGCTGGCGAGGGCGCCCTGGCCCGGCGAGGCGCCCTCGTCCGGAGCGCCCGCGCGGGCGTGCGCGGCGCCGCCCACGCTGTCCACGCTCGGCGCGCCGGCGATCTGGGACTGCCCCGGCCTGTCGACGAGGCGGTGCACCTCGAGGGCCCCGCGATCGATGAGGCTGAGCAGCGGGCGCGGCCAGAAGCCGAGGACGAGGACCAGCGCCGCGAGCGGCGCGATCGACGCGAGCTCTCGCCCGCTGATCTCCGGGAACTTCCCGCCGAACGGCTCGAGGTACTTGCTCTGCCGCCACGACGCGCGGAACGTGCCGAGGAACATCCGCTGGAGGGCCCAGAGGTGGTAGGCCGCGGTGACGATCACGCCGACGGCGGCGAGGATCGTGAGGGCGCGGTAGCGCGGGAAGGCGCCGATGAACGTCATCGCCTCCCCCCAGAAGCCGGACAGGCCCGGCAGGCCGAGCGACGCCATGAACGCGAAGCCGACGAGCGCCGTGTAGAGCGGCATCTCCGAGGCGAGGCCGCCGAACCTGTCGATGTCGCGCGTGTGCACGCGGTCGTAGACCACGCCGACCAGGGTGAAGAGCATCCCGGTGATCAGGCCGTGGTTGAACATCTGGACGAGGCAGGCCTGGATGCCCTGCGGCGTCATCGCGCCGAGCGCCAGCAGCGTGAAGCCCATGTGGCTGACGGAGGAGTAGGCCACGAGCTTCTTCAGGTCGCTCTGCGCCATGGCGCAGAAGGCGCCGTAGAGGATGTTGACCACCCCGAACACCGCCATGGCCGGCGCGGCCCACTGCGTCGCCTCGGGCAGCAGGGTGAAGTTGATGCGGAGGATGCCGTAGGTGCCCATCTTGAGGAGCACCCCCGCGAGGATCACGCTGATCGCCGTGGGCGCCTCCACGTGGGCGTCCGGCAGCCAGGTGTGGAACGGGAACATCGGGATCTTGATCGCGAACCCGACGAACAGCCAGATCCAGACCACCTTCACCGCGGCGGCGCCGAGGATCGTGAGCCCCTGCGCCGCCCAGGCGACCCGCGAGAGCTCCGGGATCGAGAAGATGCGCTCGGTGGCCTGGCCGTCGACCAGGTAGGTGTGGCCGGCGTTCAGGTAGAACCAGATGAACGCGAGCAGCATGAAGACGCTGCCGGCCAGCGTGTAGAGGAAGAACTTGATCGCCGCGTACTCGCGCCGCGGTCCGCCCCAGATGCCGATGAGGAAGTACATCGGCAGGAGCATCACCTCCCAGAAGACGAAGAAGAGGAACAGGTCGAGCGCGATGAAGACGCCGAACATCCCCGTGACGAGGAGGTTGTACATCGCGAAGTAGCCCTTGAGCTGGTCGTGGACGCTGTAGCTCGCGAGGGCGCCCACGAACGAGATCAGCGCCGTGAGCAGGACCATCGAGATCGACACGCCGTCGACGCCGACGAAGTACTCGACGTTCAGCGAGCGGATCCACACGCCGTGCTCGATGAACTGGTAGCCGTCGTTCCCGTCGATCCTGGTGAAGCCCCGGTCGAACTGCGCGTAGAGCCACGCCGCGAGGACGAGGTTCACGCCCATCAGCACGACGGTCATCAGCCGGAGCTTCCTGTCGTCCCGGTAGCGAAAGAGGTGCGCGAGGAAGACAGCGACCACGCCGAGCAGCGGCAGGAACGTCAGGATCGAGAGGATGTGGTCGCCGACGAAGCCCAGGCTGCTCCCGCGCTCCGCGTGGATGCCCATCGCGACGGTCCGCGCTACCTCCAGCACGCCGGCCGCGCCGGCCGCCACCGCGTCCGACTCGACGACGACGTGCCCGTAGAGCTCGCGCGCGCGCACGCCCGCGGTCTTCCACCGGACCACGACCTTCCGGCTCGCGCCCGGCGCGAGGGTCGCCGAGGCGCCGCCGCCCTCGAGCTCCACGCTGACGCCCGGCGGGACGCGCGGGTCCTCGGGGGACGTCCGCACGATCACCCGCGTCACCTTCAAGGGGCCGTCGCCCTGGTTCTCGATCGTGAACGAGCCGACGTGGTCCGGCCCGCTCGCGGCGAGCTCGACAGGCGCGCCGGGCGGCTCCGCGCGCAGCGCGATCTGGCCGCGCGGCCCGGGCGCCCTCGGCGCATCGAGCGCCTGCGCCAGCGCCGGCGGCGCCGCCCCGAGCACGACGGAGAGCGCGACCAGGAGGGGGAGCAGGAGCTTCATCGAGGTGGACCTGGCCGATCTCGCGAGGGCGAATCCACGGCGCATGCTGACGAGGGAGAGGTTCGACATCGGCCGTTCACCGCAGGAAGTAATGAACGATGCTGAACAAGGCGACGCCGCCCAGGAGGAAGTAGACGTAGCTCTGGATGCGCCCGGTCTGCAGGGTGCGGAGCTTCGCCCCGGCGCTCAGCGTGCCCTCGGCGACGAGGTTCACGACGCCGTCGACGAGGTACCGATCGATGGCGCCCGTGACCCAGGCGGCGGCTCGGGCCAGGACCGCGACCCCGTTGACGATGCCGTCGACGATCCAGCGATCCATCTCGGCGAAGAAGAGGCGCAGCGAGAGGGCGGCGCGCACCACCGTCGCGTCGTAGATCTCGTCGACGTAGTACTTGTTCGATAGGAGCTGGAAGCCCGGGAGCCGCCGCTCCTCATCGGCCCAGCGCGGAGAGCGACGCGCGCCGTACCGGGCGCGCGCGAGCGAGAAGGCGACGATCGCGCCGCCGACGGAGAGCGCCATGAGCGCGAGCTCGAGCCCCAGCCCGTAGCGCCGGAACGAGACCTCCGCGTGGGCGAACACCGGATGGAGCCACGCCTCCAGCAGGGGCTCGCCGTGGCCGCCGACGAAGTGGCTGGAGAAGCCGAACACGACGCCCGCGAACGCCGACAGGACCGCCAGCACCGCGAGCACCCAGGTGATCGCCGGCGGCGACTCGTGGACCCGGGTCTCGATCTCCTTTCGGGCGTGGGGCCCCTCGAACGTCAGGAAGTAGCTCCGCCACATGTAGAACGAGGTGCCGAGCGCCGCCGCGAGGCCCATCGCATAGAGGAGCAGCCCCGGGATCGGGCCGGTGTTCTCGGCGCCGAACGCCTTCCAGAGGATCTCGTCCTTGGACCAGAAGCCTGCGAAGAACGGGATGGGCGCGGCGGTGATGGCGAGGCACGCCGCCTGGTACGTCCGCGCCGTGAGCGGCATGACGCGGCGGAGGCCGCCCATGTTGCGCATGTCCTGGGCCGCGGCCTCGTCGTGCTCCACCGCGTGCATCCCGTGGATCACCGAGCCGGAGCCGAGGAACAGGCACGCCTTGAAGAAGGCGTGTGTCATCAGGTGGAACACGGCGGCCCAGTACGCCCCGACGCCGACCCCGATGAACATGAAGCCGAGCTGGCTCACCGTGCTGTAGGCGAGCACCTTCTTGATGTCGTACTGGAAGAAGCCAATCGACGCCGCGAGGAGCGCCGTCGAGGCCCCGATCAGCGCGATGACGCCGCCTGCGACGGGGCTCAGCGAGAACAGGAAGCTGAGGCGCGCGACCATGTAAACGCCCGCCGTGACCATGGTGGCGGCGTGGATCAGCGCGGAGACGGGGGTCGGGCCGGCCATCGCGTCGGGCAGCCACACGTGGAGCGGGATCTGGGCGCTCTTGCCGGCGGCGCCGACGAAGAGGAAGAGACAGGCCAGCGTGATCAGCGCGACGCCGCCCCACACCGTCTTCGACTCGAGGGCATCCTTGAGGAACGCCTTGCCGCTCGCGTCCTTGATCACGAGCTGATCGTGGATCTCGCGGAACGTGACCGTCGAGCCCACGGTCGCCACCACGATCTCCTTGCCCGGCTCGACGCGCATCCGCTCGATCGCGGCAATCTCGACGCCGTCGCCCCCGATCACGGCGCCGTCGCCCGGCACGATCACCACGGAGTGCGCCCCGGCGTCGATCTCCTTGCGGATGAAGGGGGACACGCCGAACGGCCGCGGGTTCGAGGCGAGCTGAGCGGCGTCGGCGATACCGAGGTACACGCGCGCGCCGGGATGACCGGTGAAGGTGAGATATCCCTTCGCCCCGGCGAGCGGCTGCGCCCTGCGCTCGCCCGCCTTGCCGCCGGCGCCGTCATGCGCCCCGGCGGAGGCGCCGTGGTCGCCGCGCGCCTCCTCGGCCACCGCGATGAAGCGCGCGCGGTAATCGGAGAGGAAACGGCCGTCGTCGAGCCACCTGGCGCCGAGACCCCAGAAGAGGAGCGCGAGGCCGCACACGAAGCCCCAGTCGCCGATCCGGTTCACGACGAAGGCCTTCATGCCGGCAGAGGCCTTCTTGTAGTCGCTGTACCAGAACCCGATGAGCAGATAGCTGCAGAGGCCGACGCCCTCCCAGCCGAAGAACATCACGATGAAGTTGTCCCCGAGGACGAGGAGCAACATCGAGAAGACGAAGAGGTTCAGGTAGGTGAAGAATCGCCAGTACGCCGGCTCGGCCTCCATGTACGAGGCGGCGTAAACATGGATGAGCGCGCCGACGCCGGTGATGATCAGCGTCATGAGGCAGCTCAGCGGATCCATCACGAACGCGAAGTTCGCGTCGAGCGATCCGATGCGGATCATCTGCCAGGCGAAGCTGTAGAGCGCGCGTTCTCCCGGAGCGAGGCCGACGAGCTGGACGAAGCTCGCGAGCCCGAGAGCGAAGGCGCCCAGCATGGCGCCCACCGCGACGAGCGTGACGCCGAAGCTCCCGATGTGGAGCCGCTTCGACACATCGCGGCCGAACGCGCTCCGCTGCAACGCGCGGCCGAACAGCGCGTTGATCACCGCGCCGAGCATCGGCAGGAGCGGAATCCACCAGAGTGGCGTCAGCGCCGTGTGAACGTGCGTGACCTGGCCGGAGTAGTCGGGCATCGTTGGGGCAGCCGGTGAGAACATGGGCCGGCACGCGCGTCTTGCTCTGCAACCACCCCGCGACGTGTCAGTCGGCTCTGGTGACTCCCCCGCGGAACCGGAGGAGCCGCACGTTAATGGAGGGCCACAGGGCGGGTCAATACTTCCATCCGCCCTGTTCCACGGCGAGACGCGCCGCCTCTGCGTGCATCTCGCACCTCTGCGAGGTCACCCGTCGGTCGTCCTCGAGGCATCGTCCTCGCGTCCCGCGTCGCCGCTCGGTGACGGCGCCGCGCCGCCGAGCCGCGTCACGCGCCGGATCGCGAGCCACAGATCCCGCCTGCCCTCGCCGGTGATCGACGAGAAGCCGATCGCGCGGCGGAGGGCGCCGCCCGCCGTGCGCGGGGCCGCCGCGGACAGCTGGTCCAGCGCGCGCCGGACCGACGAGCGCGGCACCTTGTCGACCTTCGTCGCGACGAGCAGCAGCTCCACCGGCCGCCGGGCGACGTCGCGGGACGCCTCGATGAAGCGGATGAGCTCGAGATCGTCCTCCTCGAGGCCCCGCCGCGCATCGACAAGGAGCAGCACCGCGGCGAGCGTGACGCGCCCGCGCAGGTACCCCTCGATGAGCGACGCCCACGCCGCTTGCTCCGACTTCGAGCGCCGGGTGAAGCCGTACCCCGGGAGATCCACGAGCTGGAACACCGCGCCGTCGCGGGCCCGCGCCTCATAGAGGTTGATCTGCCGCGTCGAGCCGGGGTTCGAGCTCGTCCGGACGAGCCCTTTGCGCTCGACGAGCGTGTTGATGAGGCTCGACTTGCCGACGTTCGAGCGCCCGCCGAACGCCACCTCCGCGCTGACGGGCGGAGGGAGCGACGCGAGCGAGCCCGCGCCGGCGACGAAGGACGAGTCGACGATCTGGAACGGATCGAGCTGCCGCTCGGCGCGGGCCGTCGGAGCAGCTTGAGGCTTGGGGGCGCGGCGGGAGGTGGTCACTTCGAGCGAGGCGGCTGGAACTGCGGCTTGCACTCGTCGCACTGGCAGAGCGAGCGCAGGTACCGGAAGGTGTAGATGCCCGAGTCGTGCCGATCGCCCCACGTGAACTGGAGCGCGTAGTTGCCGACCTGCTCGATCTCGCGGACGTTCAGGTCACCGCCGGGCACGAAGTTGATCGTGCCGCCGTGCCCCTGGCAGTTCGCGCACGGGCAGTACCCGCGCAGGATCTCGTGCGGAAGGACGCTGCGGTGGCCGTCGGCCCAGTGGATCTCCATCACCCGCGCTCCGTGCGGCGCCTTGACCTGAGTGGGAGTGAGCTTCGGATCCTGCGGCATCGTGCCCTTCCAGCCGACGGCAGTACCACGCCGATCCGGCGCTGCAAAGCGCCCCGGCGCGTCGACCGGGCGCAGCTCCGCTTTTCTCGGATCCGGCTGTGTCTCCGAGGCTTCCAGGGCTCCCGCCGGGCTCGACCGCGCCGGTGCTCTCCGCGCCCTCTCGGGCCTCGGGCTGGCCGAAGCGGGAGCGGACCGCGGCTACGCAGCTACGCTGTTGCGCACGTTACCCTGCGGCGACCACCCGCGCATCGACGGGGGCGAGCGTCGCCTCGACGCGCTCGAGGATCGTCACGACGGCGGCGCCCTCGTCGAGCGGCGTCAGCGGCGGCGCGCGGTCCTCGACGCAGCGGAGGAAGTGCTCGATCTCCACGGAGAGCGGCTCGCGCCACGGCACCTCGAGCTCCCGCCCTGCCGGAGCGAGCTCGAGGTGCGAGGGACGCTCGCCGGCCGGCGCGCCCGCCGCGGCGCCGCGCGCGTCCAGGAACAGGAGGCGGTCGGGCGCGCGCACGTCGTCGAAGACCGCGACGCCCGCGCTGCCGACGAGCCGCAGCCGCCGCTCCTTGGTCGGGCTCGACGAGCAGAGCTCGATCCGCGCCGCGAGGCCGCTCTCGAGGCGCGCTTCGAGCGTGACGAGCTCGCCGCACGGCGAGAGGTGGGCCCGCGCCTCGGCGAGCGAGCTCGAGTCGAGCGCCGAGAGCAACGACAGGTCGTGCGGCCCGAGCGTCCAGAGCGCCGACCGGGCCCCGCCGACGGCGCCGGCGGCGCCGGCGCTCATCGACAGGCGCGCCGCGCTGAAGCTCACGAGATCGCCGAGGCGCCGCTCGCGCGCGAGCGCGACGAGGCGCACCACGGAGGGGTGGTAGCGGAGCAGGTGGCCGACCATGCCGATCCGGCCGAGCGCCGCGGCCCGGGAAGCGCAGCGATCGGCCTGCGCGGCGGAGAGGGCCAGCGGCTTCTCCACGAAGACGTCCGCGCCGGCCTCGAGGGCCCGCAGCGCGAGCTCGGCGTGGCTCGCCGCGGGGGTCGCGATGACCACCGCGTCCACGCGCGCGGCCAGCGCCTCGTCGATCGTGCGCACGAGCCGCGCCCGCGGGGCGAGCGCGCGCGCCCGCGAGAGGCGGCCGCGGTCGACGTCCGCCACGGCGATCACGCGCGCCCGCGCGTTCTCCGACAGCGCGCGGAGGAGCTTCTCCCCCCAACGCCCGCAGCCCACCAGCGCGACGCGGACGCTCGCGTCGCTCACGGCGCCCCCGGCGCGGCGGCGGACTCGGCCGGCCGGAGCGCGAGCTCGCCGAGGATCGCCTCGCCCTCGGCGTTGCCCGGGTGGATCGAGGGCCCGTTGATGTCGACGAGGAAGTCGTACGGCGCGCGCGCCTCGCCCTCGATCGTCGCGCGCACGCGGACGTGCTGGAAGCAGGCCGACTCGGTCATGGTGCTCCAGGCGGGCGCCTTTCCCGGGTGCCGCGCGCCGATCGCCTCCGGCACGCTCCGGCCGCCCTCGGGGCGGTACTGCTGCACGATGCCGAGCGCCGCCCTGCGGTCCGAGGCGTTGAACCTCGCCTGCGTCCAGAGGACCGCGCCGCCGGCGGCGGCGCTGGTGCCCACGAGCAGCAGCATCCGCACCGCCTTGCCGTAGTCCATCCGCGAGCCGTATAGCCCCGGCGCTCGAGGAGAGCCAGCCGGGGCGCCGCGCCGCCTAACCCACGAACGATCCGAGCCCGCGGAACCTGCGGTACCGGTCGTCGACGAGCTCCTCCGGCCCGAGCCCGTCCATCGACGTGAGCGTCGCCCAGAGCGCCTTGTCGAGCCGCGCCGCGGCGTCGTCGTGGTCCTGGTGCGCGCCGCCGGTCGGCTCCTCGACGATCGTGTCGACGACGCCGAGCTGCAGCAGATCCGGCGCGGTGATCTTGAGCCGGGCCGCGGCCTCGTCGGCGCGGGAGCCGTCCTTCCAGAGGATGGCCGCGCAGCCCTCCGGCGAGATGACCGAGTAGCAGCTGAACTCGAGCACCAGCACCCGGTTGGCGACGCCGAGCGCCAGCGCGCCGCCCGAGCCCCCCTCGCCGATGACGGTCGCCACGATCGGCACCCCGACCCGCGCCATCGCGGCGAGCGCGGCGCCGATCGCCTCGCTCTGGCCGCGCTCCTCGGCGCCGATGCCCGGGTAGGCGCCCATCGTGTCGATGAACGTCAGGATCGGGAGCCCGAACCTGTCGGCCATCTCGTAGAGCCGGATGGCCTTCCGATAGCCCTCCGGGTGCGGCATCCCGAAGTTGCGCTTCACGTTCTCCTTCGCGCCGCGCCCCTTCTGGTGGCCCACCACCACCACGCTCCGCCCGTGGTACGTCGCGAGCCCGCCGACGATGGAGCAGTCGTCGGCGAAGCGCCGATCGCCCTTCAGCTCGACCCAGTCGGTGAAGAGCCGCTTGATGTAGTCGAGCGTGTACGGCCGGTTCGCGTGCCGCGAGAGCAGCACCTTCTGCATCGGCGTGAGGCCCGCGAAGATCTCGCGCGCCAGCCGGCCCGTGTTGTCCTCGAGCTGGGCGAGCTCCGGCTCGAACCGCGGGTCCGCCGCGGCGAGCGCGCGCAGCTCCCGCACCTTCTCGATGAGCTCTGCGACAGGTTTCTCAAAGGGTAGGATCGAAGCAGCCACGGCGCGGACCCTAACGCTGCAGCGGGCGGACGGCTACGGCGCTGTGCTGCCGCGCCGCATCGTCCACGGGATGACGCGCGCGCACGCCCCGGCCGATCGGCCGAGGCGCCGCGTCACCTCGGTCATTCGGGGAGCGCGTTGGTCGGCTCGGCGTGGATGAAGGCGTTCGCCGGGACCTGCGACATCGGCCGGCTCCGGATGACGTTGTAGATCGTGACCGGCTTGTCCTTGCCCTTCACCTTGGCGGGCTGGAGCTCCTCGGTCTCGAACCTTCCGCCGAGCTGCGCGTACGTGCTCTCGCTGATGACGATCTGCCCGGCCAGCGCGATGGAGCAGAGCCGCGCCGACGTGTTCGCCACGTCCCCGATCACCGTGTAGCTGAGCGCCTTCGAGCTCCCGATGTACCCGGCGACGAGCGGGCCGGTGTGGATCCCGATGCCCACAGCGAGCGGCAGCTCGCCCTTCTCGAGCCGCTCGCGGTTGAACTCGCCGAGCACCTCGCCCATCTTCAGGGCGCACTCCACGCTGCGGACCGCATCGTCCCGGTGGGCGACCGGCGCGCCCCAGAGCGCCATGATCCCGTCGCCCATGAACTTGTCGAGCGTGCCTTCGAACTGGAAGATGGTGTCGACCATCCGCTCGAAGTACTCGTTCAGCATCTCGACGAGCTCCTCGGGGCGCTTGCTCTCGGCCATGCGCGTGAAGCCGCGGATGTCGCTGTTGAAGACGGTGCACTCCTCGACGTGCTGGCCGCCCTGCTTCACGGCGAGCTGGCCGCTCAGGACGCGCTCGGCGATGTTCGGCGAGAGCAGCCGGCGCAGCTGCTCGCGCGTGACGATCTCGTTCTCGATCTTCTTCCCGAGGATGTTGATCTCGATGAACATCGCCGCCTGATAGGCGATGGCCGTGACCAGCTCGAGGTCCTTGGGCTGGAACTGCGCGAGCGTCTCCGAGTCGAGCCAGAGCACGCCGAGCACCTCGCTGTTGTGCTGCAGCGGGGCGACGATCGCCGAGCTGATCCGGTTCAAGATCATGCTCTTGCCCTTCGACGCCGCGAAGTCCATCGCCGCGTCGTGGGTCAGCACCGCCGCCCGCTCGTGGACGACGTGGTTCAGGATCGTCGACGACACGCTGATCGGGGCCGTCGTCCCGTCGCGCCGCTGCATGGCCTGCGGGGTGAGCTCGCCGTTCTCGTTGCGCAGGAAGATCACCCCGCGGTCGGCGCGGATGAACTTGAACACGCTCGTGAGGATCTTCTCGAGCAGCTTCGTCGTGTCGCGCTCGGCGGCGATCTCGCGCGACAGCTCGTGCGACAGGCGCAGCCGCTCGTAGTCGGCGCGCAGCTGGTTCATGTCGTTGGCGATCCGATCGAACGCCAGGAACCCCTTGTCGACAGCGGCGATCTGGGTCCCGATCTGCCGGGCCTGATCGTTCACGTCGATGCGGGTGCCCTGCGCGACGAACGAGCCTCCGTGCGCCCCCGAGCGCCCTGGCAGCGGCGCCGTCCCGCCCGGCCCGGCGCCCAGCGGCGGCGGCGGCACGTACGGCTGGCGCGTCACCGGCGGCGCCGCCGGCGTACCCGGGAGCGGCGGCTGCGGCTGGCGCTGGTACTGCGGCGGCTGCGGCGGATAGCCGTGGCCCGGCGGCTGCGCCGGCGCCGGGCCCTGGTGGTTGACCACGGGCGGCCAGCCCGGGACGAGGGGCGGCGCGACCGGGGCGCCCGGATCGTCGAAGCGGCCACGCGTGGACCCCAGGGCGATCTCGTCCCCGTGCTTGAGCGGCGCTTCGCCCCGGACACGCTCGCTGTTGATGAACGTGCCGTTCAGGCTCCCCAGATCGCGCAGGACGAAGTGATCGCCCCGCTGCTCGATGATGCAGTGCTCCTTGGAGACGATCTTGTCGAGCAACTGGATGGAGTTGTTCGGGTGGCGCCCCAGCGAGTTCACGGGTCGCAGATCGATCGCCTGCTGGCCCTCGGCGGTCTGCAGGATGAGGCGGGCCATCGGTTCTGGCAGATTACCCAGCCGGGCACGGACCGACAATCTTTCCGGCCGAAGTCCAGCGTCGGCCGAGGAAAGCGACCGTGCCGGGCCGCGCCAAACGCGCCTCGGCCCCGCTGGAAACACCTGCGCCGAGCTCGACCGCCCGGGGCAGCTGCCGTCGGCTGTCGCATGGATACCTGACCGGATGATTAGCCTGCCGGGCCCTGCATCTCACGGAGGCGTCGCCTGGAACGGCTATGCGCCCACATGCCGCCGCGTTAGTCGGCCGCATGGATTCCGCGTACCTCCTCGCGATCGACCAGGGCACCACCGGAACGACGTCTCTCCTCATGGACACGTCGGGCGCGACGCTGGGCCGCGCCACGCGCGAATTTCGCCAGCACTTCCCGGAGCCGGGCCTCGTCGAGCACGACCCGGAGGAGATCTGGCAGAGCGTTCAGGATGCCGTGGGCGAGACGCTCAGGGCGGCGGGCGTGGCCGGCAGCGCGATCAAGGCCATCGGCATCACGAACCAGCGCGAGACGACGCTCGTCTGGGAGCGCGCGACCGGGCGCCCGATCCACCGCGCGATCGTGTGGCAGGACCGCCGCACGGCGGCGCGCTGCGCCGAGCTCCGCGCCGCGGGCCACGAGCAGGCGGTCGAGGAGACCACCGGCCTCGTGCTCGATCCGTACTTCAGCGGCACGAAGCTCGCGTGGCTCCTCGACAACGTGCCCGGCGCGCGCGCGCGCGCCGAGCGCGGCGAGCTCTGCTTCGGCACCATCGACAGCTTCCTCGTCTGGCGGCTCTCGGGCGACGCGGCCGGCGGCTCGCCGGTGCACGCGACCGACGTCACCAACGCGTCGCGCACCCTGCTCATGAGCCTCGCGTCGCTGAGCTGGGACGACGCGATGCTCGCGATGCTCCAGATCCCGCGCCCGCTCTTGCCGCAGATCGTCGGGTCGGCGGGCCGCATCGCGGCGACTCGCGGCTTCCCGCACCTGCCCGACGGCATCCCGATCGCCGGCATCGCGGGCGACCAGCAGGCGGCCCTCTTCGGCCAGGCCTGCTTCGCGACGGGCGACGCGAAGTGCACCTATGGCACCGGCGCGTTCGTGCTGGCCAACATCGGCGATCGCCCGCTGAGGAGCCGCTTCGGCCTGCTCACCTCCGTCGGGTGGAAGATCGGCTCCGAGGTGGTCTTTGCGCTCGAAGGAAGCGCCTTTATCGCCGGCGCGGCGGTGCAGTGGCTCCGCGACGGCTTGGGCCTCATCAAGAGCGCGGCGGAGATCGAGGCGCTCGCTCGCAGCGTGCCCTCGAGCGAGGGCGTCACGTTCGTCCCGGCGCTCTCGGGCCTCGGCGCGCCCTACTGGGATCCGGACGCTCGCGGGATCATCTCCGGCGTGACGCGCGGCACGACCGCGGCGCACCTCGCCCGCGCGACGCTCGAGGGAATCGCGCTCTCCGTGACGGATCTCGTGCGGGCCATGGCCGACGACCTGGGCCACCCGCTGCGCCGGATGCGCGTGGACGGCGGCGCCGCCGCGAACGACCTGCTCATGCAGTTCCAGGCGGACGTGGCGAACGTCGCTATCGAGCGCCCCACCGACCTGGAGACGACGGCGCGAGGCGCGGCAATGCTCGCCGGGGTCGGCGCCGGCCTCTTCCTCACAAAGGAGGACGCGGCCCGCATGTCCCGTGTGGGGCAGAGCTTCCAGGTCGCGATGAGCGAAGCGGATCGATCCGCCCACCTCCACCGCTGGGCCGACGCCATCGCCCGCACGCGCTCGAAGCGCAGCTGAGCACTCGCCGATTCCCCTGAATTTCCACGCTGTTTTCCGCTTGAACCAGGTCTTCCGAAGCTCTCTCCCGAGCCGTCATCGCGCCGCGGCTCGGCGGCCGAACGGGCTTCCGGATCAAGGAATCAACCCTAGGTTGCGAGAGTTAGGCCCAGAAGCCCCCAACCAGCGTAGAGTGCTATGACGACGGCGCATTTCCGTTCAAACTTGGTGCACTTGAACCGAGGCGCGCGGCCAGCCCACCGCCGCCTCGCTGCTTTCGATGGAGACGAGGAGGACATGCCGACTACCGAGAATGCTTCAGCCGGCGGGACGGCCGTTCGCGACATCCCGATCGACTGGGAGGCGCTGGAGGACGCCTTCGAGAACAACGCCCCAGAGGTGCACTCGTACCTGCACCTCGGCACGGGCGACGTGCTGCGGGTGGTCGACGGCGTGGCGGATCCGCAGATGCACGCGCGCATCGCGGCGGACGCGAACTACCTCCGGATCGATCCCGTGAGCTCGCGCGAGCAGTACCGGTGGATGGAGCGCTACATCCCGATGGTGGAAGACATGGATCTCCAGGCGAAGCTCAGCCAGGCGATCGATGGCAAGGGCGCGTTCCGTCGCTTCAAGGATGTGTTGATGTCCTACGGTCCGGAGCGGGAGCGCTGGTTCGCGTTCCGCAGCGAGCGGCTGCGGATCTTCATGGAGGCGTGGCTGAGCGCTCACGCGCTGAACCCGGTCCCTCGCCCGCTCTGGGTGCCGGAGGTGCCGGCTCGCCCGGAGGCGGTCGTCCCCGCGGCCCCTGCGACGGAGCCGCCGGCGCGCGAGCGCGAGCGCGAGCGCGAAGAGACGCGAGAGCCCCGCCGCGGCAAGAGCGTGGAGAGCCTGCGCAAGAACCTCCGCGACATCGCCGAGGCGCTCGGTCCGCGGGATCTCGACACGCTGACGGCGTTCGCGGAGTTCCTGAAGGCGCGCCGCGCGGCGCGCTCGTTCGCGCACCACTACCACGAGGCCCAGGGGCCGGTGGACGACGACGCCGGGCCTGCTTCGCAGGAGATCGCGAGCGAGTCGCGCAGCGATACGGCGTGAGGGCGCGCCGCCGGCGCCGCGATCGCGGCGCCGGGGCGCTGGCCTGAGGGTGGGTGGGGGAACGGAAGAGAGCGGCGGCTTCGAGGACCGAGCGGTCTAGAAGTACCAGTCGGTACGGGCACCGATGTACTGGCCGACCTTCGAGCCGACGCCCGGACCGGCGCCAACCCGCTGCAGGTAGCCGGACATCGCCGCATCCCTCGCGACATCGTTGTAGATGGCGAGCGAGTAGATGAGCTTGAAGTGCGGCCGCGCGCCGGCGCTGAGCTCGCCCGTCGGGACGAGGGTCGGGACGACCGAGACCTTGACCGCGGTGCCCAGGTCGCCGTCGCCGTCCTTCCGGCCCTGGAACGAGGCCTCGACGACGGGGTGGAAGTTCTTGTGCGCGAAGATCGTGGCGTTCGCCTGGACCGAGAAGTCCATCTGCTTCTCGAGGGCGGTGGGGGGCGCGGCGCCCTCGGCCTCGTACGCCGCCTTCGTGTAGTGGAAGGTGGCGAGGCCTTCCAGGGCGGCGGCGTCGCCGAGCCGGAAGCCGAGGTGCTCGACCGCCTCGATGCCGAAGGAGCCCGCGAAGGTGCCCTCGTCGTTCGGGGCGCCCCAGGTCTGGTACGTCTTCGCGCCGCCGGCGGCGCCGTTGGCGATGCCGGTGCCGAAGCGCACCGCCGTGTCGCTCCAGTTGCCCTGGCCGAGGCCGAGGTGGAGCTTCGCGCCGATGACGCCGCCGAAGTCCGCCGGCGCGTTGTCGGGCACATTCCACCCCTCGCCCCGCTTCGCGGCCGGCAGGACGTGGAACTCGCCGTGGACCTTGACGTGGTGCTTGGCCTCGCCGCCGAACTCCGCCTTGTAGTTACCGGCGAAGACGGTGCGGAAGCGCTCGACGTCCACGCCGCCGTCGCCGTTCACGTCGACGTTGTAGGGGGGCGTGGTGTTGCCAAAGCCGCGATACCCGAGGATCGCGAGCTGCAGGCCGCCGTACTTGATGCCGCCGCCCTGGCCGCTGAGGTCGTCGAGGTAGAAGTAGTCGCCGATCGGCGCGTACTGCTCGCGGAAGAACTTCGCGCCGCCCCAGACGCTGAGGCCCGGGACGAGGAAGTTGCCGGCCTCGATGTACGCCTGGTTGAACTGCACCGTGATCGACTGGCCACCGTTCGAGGACGGCTGCATGAACGGCCCGCCGTACTGGTTCCAGATGGCGAAGGTCATCTCGGACTTGACGTAGAAGTCATCCGGCGTCGCGCCCTTCACCACGTGCGCGACGAACGACGGCTCGGAGTAATCGCCCTCTTCGTAGCGGCCGCCGATGCCGAACCCGAGCAGGTTCAGGGACGCGCCCTGGACGTTCTGCCCGTAGACCGGGGACCACGCCATGCCGAGGCGTGAGTACCAGTGCCACTCAAAATTCTCGCTCCCCACCGCGTGAGCCGACCGCGGCGCCGCCGTGAGGCAAAGGGCGGAGACGGAAAGCAGCCCGAGGGCTCGGACAGCGGCGCGCCGACCCGCGATTCGCTTGCTGGGGACCGACGACCTGTCTCTCATAAGTGATGTCATCGAACGACGCTCCTATCCATTCTCTGGGAGTGTGCTTGGGGTGATGGGAGGTGATTCGGCCAGATGGCCAAGCGCGGCAGAGGTAGTGGCCTGTCAAGAGAATCTAAGTTGACTCTGTAGGAAAGAGCCACCCGCTGCCACACATGCGGGGCCCGCGGGGGGCACAGTTAACAGGAACGTTCTGTTCATGTCAAAGGTCTCCGAACCGCCTTCGGCAGTTTGTCATCTTCTGCGGCGCGTTATTATTAAGTAATCGAAATCACTTGGTTAAGCAGGCCCCGCCCTCTTCTTCGGGCCAGGAACGGGGGCCTGAAATGACGCGTCGCACCAAAAACAGGCTCGCGCTGGCTCTCGCGCTGGCTGAAGTGTTGCCAGAAGAATTCACGGGTGCCCCCTGGTGCGTTACCGGGTGCGCGCCGCGCGCGTGACACGGACAGGAAGGCTGCATTGGCCAGCCCCGGCCAGCTGCGCTTTCGCAGCGCGGTGGCGCCGCCGCGCCCGACGATGTGCCGCGTGTTTCGGGACCACGAACCTGGCTTTTCATGTCGACACCTGCCGGGGCGCCGCCGGGGTGCTCGTCTCTCTCTCCTGGGTTGAACCCAGAGCGACCCCTCGCCCCGGTGAGCTTCATTGACGCTCGCCGGCGCACCGGACGCGCCGCGCCAGCGCGCCGATCCTGCGCGCGCGCGCAGGATCGGCGCGCTGAGCGCAGGCCGCGCAGCCGGATCGCCCTCGGTCGACATGATAATGCATCGCGTCGCAACGGCGCAGATCCAGAGCGGGCCAGTCTCGATTGCAGTGCAGCGCGGGTGGACATGTTCTTGTCCAGGAAGGGCGTTGCGCTGTCGCCCCGAGACATCCCAGGTGCTTCGGCGAGGCCGGGTGTGCCGGCAGCCCCCGGGCGCGGTTGCGGCGAGCGCCGCGATGCCACCGACTCGCCGCACCGAACGCTTGAGTTGAACGAGAGGCTTCCATCCTTCGCGTGGACAGCGGCATGTGAGCCCTCTTCGCGATGTCTGGTGCCGTCCATCGATATCGAGAGGTGGAATCGACCCGCGAGATGGACTTCCGCTCTCTCGCCGCTCGGTCATGCCAGCACCTGGCGCGCGACCGACCGGCCGCTCGCCACGTCGCGCGGCGCGGCTCAGCGAGCGGGCATGATGCTCAAGGAGACCCGGGCCCGCGCGTTCTGGTAGTACGCGTCGAGCGCCTGGGCGAGCCGCTGCCCGACATACCATCGCTTCAGCGCCGGGGCGACCTCCTCGTAGCGTTGATCCTTGAACGGCGTGGCGCCGGAGCGCAGGACGATCTTGAGCTCGAAATCGGTGGGCTCGAGCATCGGCGCCACCATGCGGTCCAGGTACAAGCTCGCGCGCGCCTGACGGCGCAGCAGCGCGTCGAGCTCGTCGGAGCTCATCCCCTCGGCGGCCGCCGCGGCCAGGAGGCGCGCGCGGCCGCGAGCGCGCTGCTCCAGCGCGATCCGGGCGGCCTCGGCCCGCTGCGCCACCTCGGTCGAGGTCGGCGCCGGCGAGATCGGCAGGCTGGCGAGCAGCGTCTCTGCGATGTGCCTGTCGAGCGCGGCGCGGACGTGCCTGTCCCGGTAGAGCCCGGGCTCCGCGTCGGGATCCGCGAGCGCCTCGATGCGCGCCTCGAAGGCGAGCTCCCGCTCGAAGATGAACTGAGGTCGACGCACACCGCCCGTCTCCGGCGCATGCCAGCGCACGACGACGCGGTCGAGCGGCACCGGCGCCGCCGCCGACGTCGCGGCCTGGCCATGGGCGCTCGGGGTCAACGACGCGAGCGCGAGCGACGCGAGCAGCGTCGTGAGGAGCCCGGAGCGGCGCACACCGGCAGGCTAGCGCAACGGCGCCGCGCATCCCATCCCGGGCTGCGCCGCGGCTGCTCGCGGAGCGTCGGTCAGCCGAGCGTCGGTTCGCGGAGGGTCCGCGCGCGGGCAGCGGGTATAGAATGGCGCCATGTACAGGCAGTTCGCGCTCGAGGGCGAGGTCCACGCCTCGCTCGACTGTGTGCCGCTCTCGGTGCGGCGGAAGCTGGACCTCGCCGAGATCAAGATCTCGCTCGCAGGGTGGCAGGCGCTGTCGCGCGCGGAGCGGCTCGCCCTGTGTCACCTGCCGGCCGACACGGACGAGGACGTCGCCGTCTACGCCGAGGTGCTCCGCGGCTTCGCGGAGCGCGCCGGGGTCGCCCTCGCCCCCCTCGCGGGCGCGCCGGTGCGCCGCGCGGCCTGGGACCGGGACAGCGTCAGCGCGCGGCTGCGCGACCGCCTCGGCCCGGACGGTGCGCTCGACGAGCGCGCGCTCGGCCGCCTGGCAGAGCTGACCGAGGAGGAGCGCTACGCCATCGTCAAGCTTGCGGATCCGAAGCGCGGGCCCGAGAAGCTGCGCGCGCTGCTCGGCGAGCTCGGGCTGTCCCGGGACGCCGGCGGCGAGCGGCCGCCCGGCTGAGCAGCCGAGCGGCGCGCCGCTGTCGCCCGCTCGATCCATGCCCGCCGCGCTGCCCCTCCGCCGTGCCACCGCCGCCGTCGCGGCGCTCGCCGCCCTGTCGCTGCTCCTGCCCGCGCGCGGCGAGGCGCCCCGCGGCGAGGGCGAGCGCGCGGCGGTCCGCGTGGGCCTCGTCTTCGACGTCGGCGGGCGCGGGGACAAGAGCTTCAACGACGCCGCGGATCTCGGGCTCGCCCGCGCCGCGCGCGAGCTCGGCGTGACCACCGAGGTGCTCGAGCCGAGCGGCGCGGAGGATCGCGAAGCGGCGATGCGGCTGTTCGCCGCGCGCGGGCTCGACCTCGTGATCGGCGTCGGCTTCATCTTCTCGACCGACGTCGAGGTCGTCGCGCGCGCGTTCCCGGCCACCCGCTTCGCGTGCCTCGACTACGCGCCGCCGCCGTCCGGCGCGCTGCCGGAGAACCTCGCAGGCATCACCTTTCGCGAAGAAGAAGGGGCCTTCCTGGTCGGCGCCGTCGCAGGGCTCACGACGGCGACGGGCCGCGTCGGCTTCATCGGCGGCATGGACATGCCGCTCATCCACAAGTTCGAGGCGGGCTACCGCGCGGGCGTGCGAGAGGTCTGCCCCGCGTGCGACGTGAGCGTCGCCTATGCCGGGACCACGCCCGACGCGTTCCGCGATCCCGTGAAGGGCAAGGCGCTCGCCGTGAGCCAGGCCGCGGCGGGCGCCGATGTCCTCTTCCACGTCTCCGGAGCGACGGGTCACGGCGTGCTCGAGGCGGCGCGCGACATGGGCGTCAAGGCGATCGGCGTCGACAGGGATCAGCACGACGAGATGCCGGGGACGGTGCTCACCAGCATGATCAAGCGCGCCGACGTGGCGGTCTTCGAGGTGATCCGCGCGCTCGTGGAGGGTCGCTTCGAGGGCGGCCTCTCGTCCTTCGGCCTGGCCGAGGGCGGCGTCGGCTACGTGAGCGAAGGCCCGCACGCGGCGGGGATCCCGGACGCCACGAAGGCGCGGGTGAGCGCGCTGTCCGCGCGGATCGCGCGGGGCGAGCTCGTGGTCCCCTCGCGCTGACGTCCGCGGCGGCGGAGCGTCAGCGCGCCGCGCTCACCACTTCACCATGACCTTCGACGGGTTGACCTCCGCGGTGACGCGCGGAACGTCGACGAGCACGTCGAGGAAGTCGCTGCCCGGCTGGCTCAGATCGAGGTTCGCCGCCTTGGGCTCCACGCGCGCCACAATGGCGTCGGCGTTGACGGCGCCCACGTCCTCCGGCGTCCCCGTGATCCGCACCTGCACGACGGCCGGCGCGACCGTCGCGCGCGGGATGCCGATCACCTCGACCTTGCGCTCGAACGTCCGCGTGGCGAGCTCGCGCCCGATCTCCAGCGTCGCCATCACGCTCTCGAAGCTGTACGTCACGAGCTTCGGCGGCCGATCGAGCGCGAGCTGCCGCTGGTAGGTGCCCTCCGTGAGGCCGCTGATGTCGAACGGCGCGGTGCGCGCGAGCTGCATCACGTCGACGACCGAGCGCGGGCCGCGGGCGCTGACCATCGGCGGCTCGACCGAGACCATCCCCTTCACGAGGAACCCCTGCGCGGCGTCCCCGGTGCGGGGTACGTGCACCGGGATGGCCCGGGTCACGACGTCGTCCCAGCCGAGCTCGATCGTCGACGGGTACATCTGCTCGACCACCAGCCCGGCCGGCACGTGGAACATCGAGGCGTCGAGATCGATGTGCGTCACCGTGCCGTTGCGGAGATCGAGCCGCAGCGTCCCGAGGCTCTCGGCGCGCAGATCGTCGAGCTGCGTCCGGGAGCCCCGCACCGTGACCGCCACCTCGTTCGGGATCTGGGTCATGAGCTGCCGGTTGCTCGACTCGGGCGGGAGGATCGAGACGACGCTGAGCATCAGCGTGCGCTGCGCGTTCTCCGCGCCGTGGATGAAGGCGTAGAGGCACAGCGCGAAGGTGATCGAGAGCAGCTTGAGGCCGAGGTTGTCGAGCAGCGCCGAGCGGAGCGCCTCGCGGATGCCGGCAAGCGTCATGGCTCATCTCGCGGGGGCATCCCCTCCGCGCTCCCCTTGGATGCGGCGGTCGCCGCGACCTGCCCGGTCGGGACGAAGGTGCGCTGTGACGGGACGGGCGAGTCGGTCGCGGCCGCCGCGGGGACGTCGACCATGGCCGGCCGGCCGCGCTCGGACGGGCGATCCGCGTCCTGCGGCCCGGCCGTCCCCCCCGGGCCCCGCGCCTCGGCGCCGGCCCCGGCGCGCAGGTCGGCGCTGGATCCCATCGCGGCGCGCGCCTCGGCGCCCGAGCGCATCGGCGTGGACGTCGACATCCGCGCCATCGGCCGCGCGTCTGGGTCCACGGCCGCCTTGATCATCGAGGACGTCTTCGAGACCGGCGCTGCAGGTTTGGCCTCGATCGGCGCAGGCTTCGCGGCGGCGGGCTTGCCGGGCTCGTGCGCCTGCCCGGCGCCTTGCGCCGCGCCCACGGCGGGGCCGCGCGCCGCCGGCGTGGGGAGGCTCGCGCGGCCGACCTGGGCGACCTTCTTGGCGAAGCGCCGCCTGCGCGACGAGCGGCCGAAGAGCCCGAGCAGCGCGTGCCGCAGCGACTGGCCGTCGAGGTTCGAGACGATGTTGCCGCTGAAGCAGAAGCTGATCGTGCCGCGCTCCTCGCTGACGACGACGACGACCGCGTCGGTCTCCTCGGTGATCCCGAGCGCGGCGCGGTGGCGGGAGCCGAGGCTGGCGTCGAGGATCTTGGTCTCCGGCATCGGGAAGAAGACGCCGGCGCGCGCGATCTTGAGATCGCGGATCAGCACCGCGCCGTCGTGCAGCTTGTTCACCGACTCGGGGACGAACAGCGAGACGAGCAGCTCTCGGGTGACGACCGAGTCGATGTGGATCCCCTCGCTCTTCACGAACTCCAGCACGTTGGCGTCCTGCTCGAAGGCGATGATCGCGCCCATGCGGTGGCGGGCGAGCTCGGTCGCGGCGGCGACCACCTCGTCGATGACGCGCGACTGCTGCTCGCGTCCGCTCGTGAACCAGTTGCTGCCGCCCACGCGGATGAGGGCGCGGCGGATGTCGTTCTGGAAGACGACGACCACGATGAGGATGATCGAGGAGAGGAGCCAGGAGAGGAGGTTGAGGAGCGTGGTCAGGCCGAAGATCTTCGCCCCGAGATAGATGAGGAAGACGATGCCGAGCCCGAGCCCCATCTGCATCGCGCGGGTCCCGCGCAGCACGAGGAGCGCGCGATAGACGACGTAGGCGACGATGAAGATGTCGAAGAAGTCCCGGATGACCTGCGTCGCCGGCCTCACCGAGAAGAGGCGGAGGAACCCTTCAACCATCGCCGCGCGCCCCCTGGGCGACGGGACCATCCGCGCGCCGACGGTCGACGGCGCCCGCGCGCTCGATCGCGCGTATCACGTCGAGGGCCTGGCGCACGGGGAGGACGTCGTGGACACGGACCGCCGCGGCGCCGCGCGCGACGCACGCGAGCGCGGCAGCGACGGTGCCGCCGAGGCGGTCGGGGGGCGGCGCGAGCGGCGCTTCCCCGCCGTCGCCTCGCCCCGCGGCCTCCGAGGCCGCGGCGCGCGCCAGGAACGACTTGCGGCTCGGCCCGACGAGCACGGGAAAGCCGAGGGCGCACAGCTCGCGCAGCCGGGCGCACAGCTCGAGCGACTGCCGCGCGTTCTTGGCGAAGCCGAGGCCCGGATCGAGGACGAGCTCGCCCTCCGGCAGGCCCGCCTCGAGCGCCCGCGCGGCGGCGCTCGACCACTCGCGGGCCACGTCGGCCACGACGTCGCCGTAGGCGTCGTCGGGGTACGCGGAGAAGCCGGCCATCGCCGACATCGGTCCGCGGCTGTGCATGAGCACAAGCGACGCCCCGCGCCGAGCGCAGAGCGCGCCGAGCTCCGCCGCGCTGTCGAGCGAGATCGAGTTGACCACGGCCGCGCCGTCGTCGAGCGCGCGCGCCGCCACGGCGGGGGAGGTCGTGTCGATGGAGACCACCGCTCCCCTCCTCACCGCGTCGCGCACGCTCCCGCCGATGCGCGCGATCTGCTCGTCATCCGGCACGGGCCGCGCGCCCGGCCGCGTCGACTCCGCGCCGATGTCGATCATGTCTGCCCCCTCGGAGAGCATCGCATCGATCTGCGCGAGAGCCGTATCTTCATCCGCAAAGCGACCGCCATCGGAGAACGAGTCCGGCGTGCGGTTCAGGACCCCCATGATCACCACGCTCCTGCGGCGTTCGAGCAGCATGCGCAGCGGGGACATTTCCTGTGGGTAGCAACTTTTGCGCCGAACGGCAATTGTCTGCTCGAATCGATGTTTTCCAGGAGCAATTGGAACATCGCGAGGGTGGTCCGGCGCCTTGCGCTCCCGCCAATGCCGGGTGGGCCGACGGGCGCGCGCCGGCGTTGGACGGCGCACCGGCGTCCACATTCGCTTCGGGCGCCGGCTTCCCGGCGGCCGCCCCGCCCTCGGGCGGGGACTCGGAGCGGATCATGGGGAAGAAAGGGAACCGAGGGAACGGACAGAACGCAGAGAACCGAGGCAATCAAGCAAGGGGGCGGCGTGCCCGGGGGCCCGCGCTCCGCGCGCCGCTGACTCGGCCTTGCTTCTTTGCTAGGGTCCCGCCTACACATTGACATCGGCGGCCCCTCGCGGTCGTCCGGTGGAGGCGGGGAGACGCGCGAGCGTGCCCTGTCAACCGTTTCTCAGGCTGCACCAGCGGACGATACCGAGCGGTTCCATGCTGCGCACGCGTATCCGGGCAGGTCCCCTCGCCGGCTTCGTCTTGAGCGCCCTCTTCGCGGCGTGCTTCGCCGTGCTCGGCGTTGGCGAGCTCTTCATCCCTGCGCTCAGCCCCGAGATGGGCAAGCCTGCGCCCGTGACGCTGCGCGTCCCGTACGGTCCACGGATCGTGCGCGACACGCACGACGGGAGCTTCACGCTCTCCTACGAGCACAGGCGCGTGATCGTGCCGCGCGGCACGGTCCTCTCGGAGCACAACGAGGATCACAACGCCGCGATGGCGTACGAGACGGTGCGGCGGATGAGGCGGCCCGGGCTCGGCGCGCGCCTCGCGAGCATGTACGCCATCTACCTCATCGTCTGCCTGATGCTGACGGTCTACCTGCGTCGCTTCGGGCAGAACCGGGTGCGGCTGCTCCGCACGCAGGTGGGCATGTTCGTCCTGATGACGGGCTCGCTCATCGTCGCGAAGCTCCTCCTGCTCTTCACGGCGCTGCCCGAGTTCTGGATGCCGGTCGCGGCGCTCCCGCTCTGGGTCGCGATCGCGTTCGATCGGCGGACCGCGTTCCTCGTCGAGGTCGGGGTGGCGTTCATCGCGTCGTCGCTGCTCCGGTTCGACGTGGTGCTCCTGTCGGTGCTGCTCGTGCGCGGCATCGCCGCGACGATGTTCTTCTTCAAGCGCAAGGGCTCGCGGCAGCTGCTCGTCGCGGGCAGCCTGGCGGGCATCGCCGGCGCGATCGGGTTCATCGCGCTGACCGTGCTGTTCGAGGGGAGCTTCGATCTCGGCGCCGATCTGAAGCGCTGGCTCGGCTCCAACGTCCTGGCCTGCGTCGGCGGGGGCCTGCTCGTCGGCGTGCTCGGTCGGAGCCTGAGGGAGCCGGCCGAGCGGGCGATGGGGCACGTGCCCCGCGACAAGCTGCTCGACCTCACCGACCTGGAGCAGCCGCTGCTCAAGAAGATGGCGGCGGAGGCGCCGGGCAGCTGGGAGCACGCGCGCGCGATGGCGAACCTCGCCGAGGCCTCGGCCGCGGCGATCGGCGCCGACGCGCTGCTGACGCGCGTGGGCGCCTACTACCACGACCTCGGCAAGACCGTGCAGCCCAAGTACTTCATCGAGAACCTCCCGCACGGCGAGCGATCGCCGCACGAGGAGCTCGAGCCGGAGGTGAGCGCCGACGCGATCATGGCGCACGTCGTGATGGGCACGAAGATCCTGCGCGAGGGCAACATCCCCGAGCCGGTGGTCGAGTTCGCGTACACCCACCACGGCACGCAGGTCGTCGAGTATTTCTGGCACAAGTGCGTCGAGCACGGGAACCCGAAGGACTTGACGCAGGAGCACTTCCGCTATCCCGGCATGAAGCCGCAGACGAAGGAGACGGCCATCCTGATGCTCGTCGACTCCATCGAGGCGGCGTCGCGGACCATCTGGCCGCCCGAGCACAAGAAGTTCGAGGAGATGATCCAGCGGGTGATGTTCTCGAAGCTCGCGTCTGGCCAGCTCGATCAATCCGGGCTGACGATCGAGGACCTGCGCATCATGACGAGCCGGATGGCGTCGACGCTTGTCAACATGTACCACGGGCGCATCAAGTACCCGTGGCAGCGCGAGAGCGATCGCGCCGGGCACACGCCTGCGCCGCCGACGGTCACGCCGCACCCCACGCGCCCCGCCACGCCCACGCCCGTCCCGGCGTCCAGCGCGCCGGGTCGGGACGGGAGCGCTGCCCCGCCGCCCTCTTCGAGCACACGGGGCGCCGCCCCGTCGCCCTCTTCGAGCGCGCGGGGCGCTGTCCCGCCGCCCCCCTCGAGCACACGGGGCGCCGTCCCGCCGCCCTCCTCGAGCACACGGGGCGCTGTCGCGCCCGTCGTCGTCGACGAGGCCGGAGGGCCCGTGAAGGAAGAGAGCCCGGCGGAGTCCGTGCGGACGCCGAGGAAGACGCACTGAGCAGGCCGGGCGCGCCGCGCGCTCCCGCGGAGGCCGAGCGGCCTGCTCCAGGAAAGGACGGTCCGATGCCTCCCACGATCGAGCAGAGCTTCATGAAGGCCCTCTTCCACGGCATCATCGCCGAGGACATCATCTTCCCGTATCCCGAGATGCCGGCCGAGGACCGGGAGACGACGTCGATGATGCTCGACAGCGTGCGGAGGTTCTTCGCGTCGAGCGTCGACAGCGGCCGGATCGACAGGGAGCACGCCATCGATCCGGGCCTCCTGGCCGAGATGAAGAGGCTCGGCCTGATGGGCCTGCAGATCCCGGCCGAGCACGGCGGCGTCAACCTCAGCAACATGGCGTATGCGCGCGTGATGCAGGAGATCGGCGGGCTCGACGCGTCGATCGCCGTCACCCTCGGCGCGCACCAGTCGATCGGCTTCAAGGCGATCCAGCTCTTCGGGACGGAGGAGCAGAAGCAGCGGTATCTCCCGAAGCTCGCGACCGGCGAGTGGATGGCGGCCTTCGCCCTGACGGAGCCGGGCGCCGGCTCCGACGCCGCGGCGATCAGGACGCGCGCCGAGATGTCGGCCGACGGCTCGTACTACACGCTGAACGGGTCGAAGATCTGGATCACGAACGGAGGCTTCGCCGACGTCGTCACGGTGTTCGCCCGGACCTCGGCGCTCGAGGAGGGGAACAAGCCGAAGCTCACCGCCTTCATCGTGGAGCGGAGCATGGGCGTGAAGAGCGGGCCGAACGAGCAGAAGCTCGGGATCCGCGGCTCGTCGACGACGGAGCTCTTCTTCGACGACGTGAAGGTGCCGCGCGAGAACGTGCTGGGCGAGGTCGGCAAGGGCTTCAAGGTCGCCGTCGAGGTGCTCAACAACGGGCGCCTCGGGCTCTCGGCGGGGTGCGTCGGCGGGTGCAACACGCTGATCCGGATGGCGCTCGACCGGGTCCAGGAGCGGCGCGCGTTCGGCCGGAGCATCGGCGACTTCGGGCTCATCAAGGACAAGATCGCGACGATGCTGGCGCACACGTATGCGCTCGAGTCCATCACGTACCTGACGGCGAGCCTCGTCGACGCCAAGGTCCCCGACTTCTCGATCGAGAGCGCGATCTGCAAGGTCATGGGGAGCGAGACCCTCTGGTTCGTGGTCAACGAGACGCTCCAGATCGCGGCCGGCATCGGCTACATGGAGGAGTACCCCTACGAGCGCCACCTGCGCGACGCTCGGATCAACATGATCTTCGAGGGGACGAACGAGATCCTGCGCTGTTTCATGGCGCTCTCCGGGATGAGCGGCCCGGGCAAGGCGCTCGCGGACGTCGCGAAGGCGATGCGAGAGCCCATCAAGGGCTTCGGGCTGCTCAGCGATTTCGCGCTCCGCAAGGCGCGGTCGGTGCTCGGGCGCGAGCGGATGTCGAAGGCGCACCCGCTGCTCAGCCGGGAGGCGGTGATCTTCGAGGACTGCACCGCCGAGCTCGCCACGCACAGCGAGGACATGCTCCGGAAGCACGGGCGGGAGATCGCGGAGATGCAGTATGCGCAGCGCCGCATCGCGGAGATGGCCATCGATCTTTACTGCATGGCCGCGTGCATCTCGCGCACGACCCGGGCCATCGAGCGGCGCGGGGAGGACGGCGCGCGGCGGGAGATCGATCTCACGACCGTGTTCACCGGCATGGCGCAGAAGCGGCTGCGGCAGCACGTCGCCGACTTCCAGAAGAACGACGACGAGCTGCGCAAGGCCATCGCGGTGCGAGCGTATGCCGATCGCGCCTACCCCTTCGATATCCTGTAATCGCAGGCTGCCGCACCTCGACAGACATCGATTCACCTCCAGTCGCATCAAGCCACACATGCGCCATGCGCGTTTCGGCGCAGTACGCTCATTCGTTGTGAGCTGCGCTCTGTTTCGGGACGTTTTCGGCTCACCGTCCGGACGGATTGCTCTATAGTTTGATCAGGCGTAGTATCGGGGGTGGGCCCTTCGACAGGAATCGGGTGATCACTTGTCCCAGGCTAGAGCAGTGGGTGGCAGGTGCGGAGCCATGAAGGAGACTGCTGAAGGTCGTGCCGTGATGGACAAGTACCGTCTCGAGCGCAGGCTCGGAGGCGGTGGGATGGGTGATCTGTGGCTGGGCTTCGATATCAAGCTCAGGCGGCGGGTCGTCATCAAGTTCATCCGCAGCTTCGCGGCGACGGAGCCCGAGCTCATCGCCCGCTTCGAGCGCGAGGCCCGCGCGTCCGCGCGTGTCCGGAGCCCCTACGTCATCGAGACCTACGATTACGGCGTCGATCGCGGCTGCGCGTTCATCGTGATGGAGTACCTCGAGGGAGAGGACCTGAATCGCCGCCTCGAACGCGAGGAGCGGATCCCGCTCGCGCAGGCGACGACCTTGTTCACGCAGCTCGGCAAGGCCCTCGACGCGATCCACGCCGCGGGGGTGATCCACCGGGATCTGAAGCCGGGGAACATCTTCATCACGTCTTCGGCCGGCGACGATCTGGTCAAGGTCCTCGATTTCGGCGTCGCGAAGTCGTCCTGCTCTCGCGATCGGATCACGAAGACGGGCATGGTCCTCGGGACGCCCAGGTACATGAGCCCAGAGCAGACCATGGCGCCCAGGCAGGTCGATTACAGGAGCGATCTCTGGTCGATGGCGGTGATCCTTTACCGCGCGATCACTGGCCAGTGTCCTTTCGCGGGTGCCAACATCAATGAGCTGGTCAGGCACATCTGCCAGACGTCGTTCCCGAAGGCGTCCGAGCTCGCGCCGGAGCTCCCGCCCGGGATCGACGCGTTCTTCGCCCGGACGTTCGAGTTCGAGCCCGAGGCGCGGTTCCAGTCGGGCAAGGAGATGATGGAAGCGTTCTCCGCGATCGCGCAGGCGCCGGCCTCCCTGCCGTCGTCGGAGTCGCTGCGAGCGATCCCCGTCCCGCCGCCGTCCGAGCGGAGCGCGATCGTGAAGCGGAGCGCGATAGGCGCGGTCGCGGCCCCGCTCCGCTGCGCGATGGATGATCAGACGACCATGGCCGCGATGCTGGCGACGCCTGCGAACGATCTCGGCAGCACCACGGCGACGGACGCGGCCGTCGAGCCCGCCTCCGCCTCGTGCGACCGGCAGAGCGAGGTCGTGCTGGACAGCCGCGTCCTTCCGCCGCTGCGGGTCCCCTGGATGGTCGCCGTCGGCCTGCTCATCGCGGCCGCCTGCGTCGTTGGCCACAGCGTGGCTCAGGGCGCGCCGTGGTCGCTCGAGGCCGCGGAGAGCCCGGCGCCCACGGGACCTTGATCTCGAGGGGCGCCGCGATGCCGCCGTGGCGCTCGCATCACGGGCCATCGCCAGCGCGTCGGCGCCGCTACCGCGCGCTGGTCGTGGGCGCCTCGGTGATACCGGACGTCCACTTGAGCTTCGGGGCGCCCTCGTCGATCCAGCGGTCGCGCACCCGGCGCGCGAGCTCGGGGTGCTGGGTCGACTTCACGGCCATCGCGGCCACGAGGCATGTCCCCGGCCACGACTCGTAGACGGCGATCGCTCCGACATACTCGTCGCTCACGAGCACCGAGTCGACGCTGCCCTCGAGGACCTTGAACACGAGCGGCCGCACCTCGCCGTCGATCTCCTGCGTCGTGCGGATGATCTGCGCCTCCCCGAGCCGCACGCCATAACCGTCGGCGAGCGACGCGTTCTTCGCCCAGAACTCGTCGAGGCAGCTGTCCGGGTCGCTCGGCCCCGAGGTGGTCGTGTACACGACCGACAGGGCGGCGTAGTGCTCGTCGCCGTACCGGAAGGTCGCGCGCGTCGGGTAGGTCAAGATCCGCACCCTGCGCCAGCTCTTCCAGTCGACAAGCGGTACGTCGAGCGTGTTGAACCGGTCCTGCCGCCTGCCCCACGGCTCGGCCAGCAGCCGCTCTAGCGCGGCCCGCTCCGGGTCTGCCGCGTCGCCCCCCGGGTTCTCGCGGGTGACCGAAGCCGGCGTGGGAGGCAACCCCGGCGGCCTCGTCGGGGGGGTGCTGCTGCAGGCGACGACCACGAGGGACGCGACGAGCGGGACCACCGGCGCGGCCCTCCGGCGTGTGGACGAGCGCGCAGTCGACCTGGAGCAGGACATGAGCAACACGAGCCTCGGCGAGCGGCCTCATCGACGGCGGTCACGCGGGCGGATCCCGCGGCGCCGCTACAATCCGACCTCGCGCATCGCGATTTTATTCTTGTCGAAGACGCCCAGACCGAGCTCGCCCGCGATGCGGATGTACGAGGGTTCACGGCTCGCCTCTTTCAGCGTGGGCAGCCCGTTCTCCTTGCGCCACGCCTCGACCACGCCCCAGCCGATCACGTCCATCGCGACCGGATCGGTCGTGGCGTAGACCGACTCGTGGAGGACACGCCGCTTCGGGTTTTTGTCGAGCGGGCCCTGGTCGTAGATGAGCTTGAAGCCGTCCGTGATGTGCAGGCGGACACGGCTCTTCACGACGTCCTGCCCGTAGAGCTCCGCGATCTGCGGACTCGCGGTGTGCTCATGGAAGGAGTGCGGGTTGATCGTCGTGCCGTGGGTGATGTTCTTGAGGCAGCCGGTATAGCCGCAGATCGAGTGGTCCTTGATCAACGAGACGTTGATCACCGCGGTCGCCTCGGTGAACGGGCGCACGAACTTGGTGGGGATGCCGCAGACCGAGATGCTCGGCATCACCGCATCCTTGTTCTCGTGAACCGCGGCGCGGATCCCGGCCGGGAACTCGGCAGCAGGCTTGGCGCTGCGGTCGGCGCAGCGGGTGCCGGCGAGGAAGGACGGGTACTGCTCGAAGATCTCCACGTTCTCCGCTGGGACGCCCGCCGCGATCACCCCGCGCACGATCTCGAGCACGAGCTCCTTGTTGGTGGCCATGGTCGCCCCCTTCTGGCCGGCGATCCCGTTGGTCTTGATCGCCACGCGGTCGTCCTTGTGGACGAACCGCGCGAAGGCGGCCCCGAGGTCCGCCTTTCCGGTGAGCTCGGCCATCGCCCGCTCGAGCATCGCCTTCGCCGCGGACGCGTCGGGCCAGAGGCCGTTCGGCTGCATCGAGTTCGACTTCGTGACCTTCACGATCTTTCCCGGAATGGAGAGCGGCGTGAAGCCGGGGGGCGGCGTGGCCGCGAGGCTCAGGGGCTCCTCGGCGAACGCCGCGCGCGAGCCGAGGAGCGCGGCGCCCGCGGCGCCGGCGACGAGCCCGCCGAGGAAGCCTCGGCGCGAGCGCCCCGCGGGGCCGTGATCAACGAAGCGACGGGGATCGTGGGGCATAAGACCTCGTGGTGAGCGCCTTGCGGCGGTGGTGGATGCCGCCGGTCGCGGGGCGCCCGGGGCGGTGATGGTAGCCGAGCTTCTCGCTCGAGACACGGCGCTCGGCCGCCCGCCGGCGAGGTCGACCGCGCCGCGCCGGCCGCGCCGCGCGCCTCCGCCATGGCGGCGCCAGGCCCCGGAGCGCCTGGCACCCGGGATTTGCTCGGGTTTCCAGGCGAGCGCGCGCCGGCACGCCGTTCGCCAGGCGACCACGCCGAGGAGACGAACGCCGCTCGCTGGTGCGCAGAGGGCGACGTCCTTGGCATGGGAAGAAGGAGACGCGGCACGATGCAAACGACATCGAAGGGGACGGGCTCGCACGCCGGGCCGGCAGATGCAGTGCAGGACGACGAGGTGTGTCGCCCGTGGCGAGAGCGAGCGCTGGCAGCGCTGAGGGACTCGGCCTGGACCGCGCTGGGCGGCAAGGTCGCGGCCTACGTTGCAGGGTTCTTCGCGCTGGCGCTCGTGGGCTCCGGGCATGCGCTGAGCCTGCTCCCGGCCCGCCCGGCCAACCCGGGCCGCCCGGCAGACCCGACCGCAGGGCTGGCGATGGTCGCCGGCGATCCAGCGCCGCTCGGCTCCGCGGTAAGCCCCCCGCCCCAGGCCACCTCCGAGCCGGCCGCCGATGCGGGGGCGGCAGCGGTAGAGCCGCCGCCGCCCAGCGATGGCGGGGCGGGCGCTCCCGCTGGCGTGACCGCAGACGGAAAGGTCGTGCTGAACCTCGCGACCGAGGCGGACCTCATGCGCCTTCCGGGCGTCGGTCCAGCGAAGGCGGCCGCGATCCTGGCGCTCCGCGCCAAGCTCAAGCGCTTCCGGAAGGTCGATGACCTGCTCCGGGTCAAGGGGCTGGGCCGGCGGTCGCTGAAGCGGCTGAGACCGCTCGTGCTCGTCGATCCGCCTTGACGCTGGACGCGAGCCGCAGCGCAGCGGCCCGCTCGCCCTTTCGGCGGCCCACTCGCCTTTTCGGTCGAGTCGCCTTTTCGGTCGAGCCGCCTTTTCGGCCGAGCCGCCTTCTCGGTCGAGCCGTCCAGACAAGGAGTCTGCAAGGGCCGGTAAACGCGCCGAGCGCGAGATGTCGAGTCACGGGGAGCTCGCTGTCTTCGGTATCCCTGCAACGAGGTTGCGCGCGCGACTCCAGGCATCGCGGGCGGGGCGCGCGGCGACTCCCTGGGACCGGCGCGGTCTGGCGAGCTCTCGCGCGGATGCCCCCTTGCCCCCCCGGGGCGCTCGGGCACACTGCGCCGCGATGCACGTCCACTTCGTCGCCGTCGCGGGCACCGGCATGGGTGCGCTGGCGGGGCTCTTCAAGGCCGCGGGGCACGACGTCTCGGGCTCCGACGTCTCGTTCTACCCGCCCATGGGGCCGGCCCTCGAGCGGTGGGGCATCCGCCTCCTGACCGGGTTCGATCCCGCGCACCTCGACCCCCGGCCCGATCTCGTCGTGATCGGCAACGTCTGCCGCCCCACGAACCCCGAGGCCCGCGCCGCGATCGACGGAGGCATGCGGGTGACGACGATGGCGCACGCTCTCGCGGATCACATGCTCGCCGGCCGCTCCCCGCTCGTCGTGGCCGGCACGCACGGCAAGACGACGACGAGCTCGATGTGCGCGTGGATCCTTCACGAGGCGGGCAGGGCCCCTGGCTTCCTCATCGGCGGCTTGCCGAAGAACTTCGAGGCGAGCTTCCGCCTGCCCCGGAGCGCCTCCTCGGCGAGCGACCGCCGCGGCCTGCCGCTCCTCGGCGAGGCGGGCGCGGGTCGCCGCAGGACGCCGTTCGTGGTCGAAGGCGACGAGTACGACACCGCCTTCTTCGAGAAGACGCCGAAGTTCTGGCACTACCAGCCCGAGGTGGGGGTCGTCACGTCGATGGAGCACGATCACATCGACATCTACCCCGACGCCGCCTCCTACGAGGCGGCGTTCCGCGGGTTCGTCGAGCGGATCCCGGAGACCGGGCTCCTCGTGGCGGCGGCGCACGATCCGCGGGTCGTCGAGGTGGTGTCGCGCTCGGCGCGCGCAGAGGTCGCGTGGTTCGCGCTCGAGGGCGACGACACGCACGGGCAGCCGCCGCACTGGCTCGCCGCGCCCGCGGAGGCCGGCGAGAGCGGCCAGTCGTTCGATCTGTACGCCGGCGGCGTCCTGGCCGGGCGCTTCGCCCTGCAGATGCCGGGGCACCACAACGTGCGCAACGCCATCGCCGCGATCGCGGCCGCGGCGCAGGGCTTCGGCGTGCCGCTCTCGACCGCGACCACGGCGCTCGCCGGCTTCACGGGCGTCCGGCGCCGGCAGGACCTCCTCTTCGAGGCGCGCGGGGTCCGCGTCTACGACGACTTCGCGCACCACCCGACCGCGGTGGACGAGACGCTGCGCGCGCTCCGGTCCAGGCACCCGGGAGGCGCGCTGTGGGCGGTGTTCGAGCCGCGCAGCGCGACCGCGTGCCGCGCCCTCCACCAGGAGCCTTACGCGCGCGCGTTCGACGCGGCCGACCGCGTCGTGCTGGCGCCGCTCGGGCGCCCCGACATCGCCGCCGGCGAGCGGCTCGATCTCGACAGGCTGGTGCACGACCTCGAGCGCGGGGGCAAGCGCGCGGAGGCGGCGGGCTCGGTGGACGCGATCGTCGCCGCGATCGCGCGCGACGCGCGGGAGGGCGACACGATCGCGCTCCTCTCCAACGGGGCGTTCGGCGGCATCTACGAGAAGCTCCGCGGCGCGCTGTCGGCGGGGGCGCGATGAGCGGGCGCGGATCAGCCGAGCTGCTCGAGCTCTCCGCGATCGCGCTGCGCGTCGCCGAGGAGGCAGCGGCGCTCGTCCAGGCCGGGTTCCGGGCAGGGCCGCGCGGCCTGCACGTGGAGGAGAAGGGGCCGCACGACCTCGTGACCGAATTCGACCGGGCGAGCGAGGACCTGCTCGTCGCGCGGCTCGACGCGCTCACGCCCGGCGTCGCCGTCGTCGGCGAGGAGCAGAGCGCCGCGCGCCGCGAGGAGCCGCGCGGCGGGCTCGTCTGGTACGTCGATCCGCTCGATGGCACGACGAACTTCGTCCACGGCCACCCGTTCTGGTGCGTGTCCGTCGGCCTGATGGATGACGATGTGCCCGTCGCCGGCGCCGTCGTCGCGCCCGCGCTCGGGCTGCGCTGGACGGGCTTCCGGCCGCGCGAACCGGGCCCGCGCGACGCCGCTCGCGCGCCGGTGAGCACGGCGGCGATCGACGGAGAGGCGCGCCGCAACGGCGAGCGATGCACGGTCAGCGCCACGGCGTCGCTGCAGCGCGCGATGGTGGCGACCGGCTTCCCGCCGATCCGCGACAGGGCGCCGGACAACAACTTCGACGCCTTCATGACCGTCAAGCGCAACGCTCAGGCCGTGCGTCGTTGCGGCAGCGCGGCCATCGATCTCTGCATGGTCGCGGACGGAACCTACGATGCGTACTGGGAGCGCCGGTTGCATGCGTGGGACGTCGCCGCCGGAAGCGCGATCGTGCGCGGCGCGGGCGGCGTCATCACCGCGCTCGACGGCGGTCCGCCGAACTACCCTACAGGCAACATCGTGGCGTCGAACGGCCTCGTCCATGCCGCCATCGTCGCGCTGTTCTCTCACCCGGGCCCGCCGACCTGCTAGGCGCCGGCCAGCTCGGGGCTACCCGTACGCCATCAGGCTCTCATGCATGACCCGTGCATGACTCGCGGGCGAATCGAGCGAGATCCGTGCGCGATTCATGCATGACCCGTGCGAGGCGAGCGACGTGAACCGCGAGCGACGTGAACCGCGAGCGACGTGCGGCGCGCGACGTGCGACGCGTGGCGAACGGCGAGCGTCAAGAGTCAAGAGCGTCAAACGACGAGCGCGCCCATCAGAACATGAGCAAAACATGAGGACGTGCGGAAGAGCGGTTGACGGAGCCGCCCAGTGAACTATCCTATGGTTGTTCCCTCTGCCGACTTCGTGAGGCGCTGGACGATTGAATCCCGAGTAAGCAAGAACCAGGGAGCCAACAACGATACCGTGGTGAGCTAGGCCCGGAACCATTCACCGGGAAGCCTGAAGCGGTACTTAGGCTCCCACCTAGCAGCTATGCTAGGGGTTCAAGTCCTTCGGCCCACGTCCTCGGCGGTACGGAACATCTCTCTCCTGCGGGCCGTCCAAGCGGCCCGCAGTTTTTTGATGTCCTCGACATGCGCCCGGCGGCCGGCGCACCGCGGCGTCACCTGACGGCGGGGGGTACCCCGCCTGGGCGCGGCGCTCGCGGCGCTCGCGGCATGGAGCGCGGCTCGAAACAAGGCCGAGCACACCGCACAAGGAACGGGGAGCCCGGGGGGCGGCTCAGGCGGGGCACGCGGAGCACGGCCCGGCTTTTGTTTCCGTTCTCATCCCCCTTCCGGTAGCTTCGGGCCTGCGATGGATACGAGATCCCCTCGATCTGCAGGTGCGCAGCACGGCGAGCAGCGCCCGCTCGTCGGCGCAGCGCGGTTTGGGTCGTCAGGCCACCTCGCGCGCCGCCTCCCCGGCGGCTCGCGCTTCGTCCGGCGCCTGGCCTTGACGCTCGCGATCCTCACCGTGCCCGGGGCCGCCCTGGCAGCGGTGACGATCAAGGGCCGGGCCACGGGCATGCCCAAGCTCCTGAACCCGGTCTGGAACGAGGCCAAGGACCCGAAGACGAACCGGTACACCTTCCGCGAGCCGTCCCCGACCGTCCGCGCCGATGTCCGCGCGCTCTTCGGCTACGCGCCGAAGGAGCTGTGCATCGCCGCGCTCGGCGAGAAGGGCGCGCCGCTCAAGACGCCGCGATCGATCGTCATCGCGGGCGGCCGCACCTCCCCGGTGACGGTCGTCGTCGCCGAGGGCCAGCAGATCCAGTTCGAGAACCAGGACCCGTTCCCGCACAAGATCTACGACGTCGGCAACAAGGGGCTCCAGCCGGTCGAGATCGCCGCGGCCAAGACCCGCGCCTGGACGCCGCCAGGCCCCGGCAAGTACGAGCTCCGCGACCAGCTCGCCCCGAGCGTCCGGTCGTGGATCGTCGTCGAGCCGAAGGCGGTGGCCATCGCCTACCCGGATCGCCAGGGCAACTTCGCCATGGAGATCGAGGCCGGCACGTACACGCTGCAGGGCTACTTCAACGGCGAGCCGGTCGGGAAGGCCATCGAGGCGATCGTGAAGCCCGGGCCGGACGAGCAGTTCATCAAAGACGCGGTCGTCGTGGGCGAGACCGGCGGACCGAGCGCGGAGGCTGGAAAGTAGGCCATGCTGCTGTCGCGTTTCTGGTACGGGGTGCTCGCGCTCGCGCTCGGCGCCGCGGTCTTCGTCCTCTTCGTCGCCGCGCAGCTGTACAACCGCTCGAGCCACCGCGCGATGAGCGAGGCGCTCAGCGCCGACTCCAGCGCGGTCGAGTGGTTCCTCAACGACGACGCCAGGAAGCGCTCGAGCGCGCTCATCCGGGTCGCGCTGAACCCGGCCCTGCGGACCGCGCTGGCCAAGTCGTCGACCGAGGCCAAGCCCGGCGCCGAGCTGCGCGAGAAGGCCCGCACCGCGCTGCGCACCGCGACCGCGGAGGTGCCCCCGGACCTGAAGTTCGATCACGTGTGGGCCGTCGACGCGGCCGGGCGGGTGATCGCGTCGGTGGACTTCGAGCACCGCGAGGACTGGGAGCTCGGCGGCTACCCGCTGGTCGCCGACGCCCTCCACGGCTGGATCCGCGATGACGCGTGGGTCTGGAAGGGCCGCATCCTCCGCGTCGTGGCGCGCCCCGTCGAGCAGGACGTCAACGGCGAGCCGGTCGGCGCCGTGATCGGCGCCAAGATCATCGACGACACCTTCGCCCGCGCCGTCACGAAGCGCACCGGCGCCGCCGTCGGCTTCTACGCCGAGGGGGCGCGCGTCGCCTCGGGCGCGCCCGAGGGGTTCGACAAGGCGAACCTCGACCAGATCACGCAGGATCTGAAGCTGCTCGACGACAACAAGGACTACGTCGAGAAGGGGCGCTCCGAGGTCCGCGTCATCGGCCAGCACCTCGGCGTCGTCTACGCGCGGCTGCCCGGCGAGGCGTGGGAGCTCGGCGCCGGCTACGCGGTCGGCCGCCTCGCGGCGTCCGTCGACTCGCCGCTCAACTTCCTCGACAAGGCGAACAACGACGACAAGAGCGAGGTGCCCACGGTGCTGATCCTGGCCGGCGTCCTCGGCATGGCCGCGATCGGGCTGGTGCTCTCGTTCCTGGAGCACACGCGGCCGCTCCATGTCTTCCGCGGCGAGGCGGCGCGCTTCGCCAAGGGTGAGGTCGACGTGCTGGCGCCGAGCCGCTTCCGCGGCGCCTACCGGAAGATCGCGGCCGACATCAACGACGGCGTCGAGAAGGTGGCCGCGAAGGGCGGCGCGCCCCGGAAGGCCGCCGACCTCGAGCAGGTGCTCGGCCCGATCCCGACGCAGCCGGCGATGAGCGCGTTCTCGGTGCCGCTCGGCCCCGGCGAGCCGCGCCCCGACTCGCGCCCCTCCTACCCGAAGCCCATGGTGAGCCCGCGCGGCCCGACGCGGCGGCCCGGCTCGCACCCGCTCAGCGGTCCGCCGCCGGCCCGCGACTCCGTGGAGCCTGTCGAGGCGATCGAGGAGGTCTCGGACGCGGGGATGCCGATCTCCGCCCTCGAGCCCGCGGGCGCTCCCGGGCGCCCGCCGCCGCGGCGCCCGCCGCCGCCGCCGCCGCCCAGGGCGCCGGGGGCGCCCGCCATGCCGAACCCGATCCCCGAGGTGGCGAGCGCGCCGGCAGCGCCAGCGCCGCCGCAGCAGGACGGCGCGGGAGATCCGGACGAGCTCACCGAGTGGAACGCCGTCTACGAGGAGTTCCTGTCGGTGAAGCAGCAGTGCGGGGAGCCCACGAACGCGCTCACCTTCGAGAAGTTCAAGGGGACCCTGCAGCGCAACAAGGACGCGCTCGTGGCTCGCCACAACTGCTCGCGTGTTCGCTTCACGGTCTACGTGAAGGACGGCAAGGCGGCGCTCAAGGCGTCTCCGGTGAAGTGAGGCCGCGCGGCGGGGATCGCCGCGCGGCGGGGACGGGGGGTCATGAGACGAGGATCTGCCGGCGCCGCGGGCGCCGCGTTCGCTGCGATGGTGGCCGCCGGCGCCGCGCGCGCGTCGTCGGGGCTCGACTCGCCTGACATCGGGGTGGTCCAGCTCGGCCGCGGCGGGGCGTGGGTCGCGCGGGCGGACGATCCGCTCGCCGCCTACTTCAACCCGGCGGGGCTCGCCGCGCAGCGGAGCGGCGCCCACGGCGGCGTCCACTTCATCCAGCTGGCCCAGTGCTTCACGAGGCTCGGCCCCGGCGGCCGCCCCGTCCCGCCGAGCGCCACGACGGCGATCCCGGCGCCCGGCAGCGACGGCGGCCCCGACCCCGAGGTGTGCGCCGAGGGCGGCCTGTTCCCGAACCCGCAGCTCGCGGCGACCCTGCGCTTGAGCGACGCGCTCGCCCTCGGCGTCGCGGTGCTCGGCCCGCACGGCGTCGGCGAGCGGGCGTGGCCGGAGTCGCTCCGGTACACGCACCCGAGCTTCGGCGACATGACGCAGCCGTCGCCTCAGCGGTACCTGCTCACGTCGCTCGACGCCCTGATGTTGATGCCCACGCTGTCGGTCGGCTTCACCCCCGCGGAGGGGGTCTCGCTCGGCGCCGGCTTCATCTGGGGCACGGCGGCCATCGATTTCGTCAATTTCAGCGAGGCCCTCTCGGGCGAAGGCGGCGACGACTTCAAGGCGCACGGCGATCTGCGCACGCGCGCGAAGGCGACCGACCTCTTCATCCCAGGCTTCGTCCTCGGCGCGCGCTGGGCGGCGGCGGCTCACCTCGACCTGGGCGCGTGGTTCAAGTGGCAGGACGCCGTGCGCGCGAAGACCGATCTCACCATCGAGTCTCGCTACTGGACGCCGGCAGGGGCCAAGGACGAGGACCCCTGCAAGGGCGAGGCGCCGAAGTGCAACGTCACCGAGGAGCAGAACGCCGGCGATCTCACGATGCGGATCCCCATGGAGGCGAAGCTCGGCCTCCGGTACCACAGGCCTCGCGCCGGCGCGCGGAGCGCGGCGAGCGCGCGCCGCGCCTCCGCCGCCGAGCCCCGCGTCCGCGACCCGATGGCGGATGACGTCTTCGATGTGGAGCTCGACTTCACCTGGGCCAACAACAGCGCGGTCGACGCGATCGAGGTCCGGTTCCGCGAGGGCATCCCCGTCCGCGGCACGAGCGTGGGCACGGTGCCTCCCAACGCCGACGTCCCGCACCGCTGGCGAGACGTCCTGGGGGTCCGGCTCGGCGGCGATTACGTCGTGCTCCCGAGCCTCCTCGCGCTGCGCGCCGGCGGCTTCTTCGAGAGCAAGGGGCAGGACGACGCCGATCTGAACCTCGACTTCCACCTCGGCTACCGGATCGGCGCCGGGGCCGGCGTGACCGCGCGGGTCGGCCCTGTCGACATTTCAGCCGCGTTTCAGCACACGTCGTTCGGTGCGCTGGACAACGGCGGGAACGGGCGCCTCAAGGCCGTATCCGGCGCTGCGCTGAGCGGCTACCGCAGCATCCAGAGCGTCAACGGCGGCCGCTTCGAGAGCAGCCTGGACGAGTTCGGTCTGAGCGGAACCATGCGCTTCTGAGCGGGCGGCTGCTCGGGCGCGGCTCCGGCGTGCCTCCGGTGTGCCTCCGGCGTGCCTCCGGCGTGGAGGACCGGAGCGCAGGACGCGCGGAGCTGCGGCGCAGCGGCGGCGCGCCGGGCCGCCGGGGCGGTCGACGCGGAAGGCGGTCGCGCCTATAAGATGCCTCCATCATGAGTGAATCGAACGTCCGCAACCTGGTCATCATCGGCTCCGGCCCCGCCGGGCTCACCGCCGCCATCTATGCGGCGCGCGCCAACCTGAAGCCGCTCCTCATCGAGGGCTTCAGCGCCGGCGGCCTGATCCCGGGGGGCCAGCTCATGTTCACGACCGACGTCGAGAACTACCCCGGCTTCCCCGAGAAGATCACCGGCCAGGAGCTGATGCAGCGCTTTCGCGACCAGGCCGCGCATCAGGGCACGGAGATCGTGACGGCGGACGTGACCAAGGTCGAGCTGACGGGCCACCCCTTCAAGATCTGGGTGGAGGACACGCTCTACCTGACGAAGGCGGTGGTGGTCGCGACGGGCGCGCGCGCCAACTACATCGGCCTCGAGAGCGAGGACAAGCTCAAGAACAAGGGCGTCAGCGCCTGCGCGGTCTGCGACGGCGCGCTCTTCCGCGGCCAGGACGTCGTGGTCGTCGGCGGCGGCGACACGGCGATGGAGGAGGCCACCTACCTGTCCGGGCTCTGCAGCAGCGTCACGCTGGTGCACCGCCGCGACGAGTTCCGGGCGTCGAAGGCGATGGTCCAGCGCGTGGTCGAGAACCCGAAGATCAAGATCCTCTACAGCCACGTGGTGGAGGAGGTGCTCGACGTGAAGGCCGATATGGTGACGGGCGTCCGCGTGAAGAGCACGAAGACCGGCGACAGCCACCTCGTGCCGGCGGCGGCGATGTTCGTCGCGATCGGCCACACGCCGATGACCGATCTCTTCGTCGGGCAGCTCGACACGCACCCGAACGGCTACCTGAAGACGGTGCCGGGCTCGACGCGCACCAACATCCCGGGCGTCTTCGCCGCGGGCGACGTGCAGGACTGGAACTACCGCCAGGCGGTCACGGCCGCTGGCACGGGCTGCATGGCCGCCCTCGACGCGGAGCGCTGGCTCGCGCAGCAGGGCGGCCATTGAGGGGACGACCATGGTCGAAGCGCTGCGCGAAGAGCTCGCCGATCTGACCGCCTCGGTCCGGGCGTTCCTGGAATGGCACGCAACGACCGGCGCAGACGGAATGCCGGGCCACCCTGCAGCGCTCCACGAGGCGCTGGGTGCGGCGTCTTCGGAAGGCGCTCCGCCGGCGCCTCGGCGGCCGGAGCGCGGCTTCTCCGGGCTGGATGCGCCCTCGCCGCCGATGGCGCGGGGGGGCAGCGACGCGGCTTTTTCGCCGCCGCCGCCGCGCGGTGGCGCCGCGGGCGCCCCTCTGCCGCCTCCGGAGCAGCGCGGAGCCGCCGCGAGCGCCCCTCTGCCGCCTCCGGAGCAGCGCGGAGCCGCCGCGAGCGCCCCTCTGCCGCCTCCGGAGCAGCGCGGAGCCGCCGCGAGCGCCTCCCCGCGTCCTGAGCAGCGCGGCGGCCTCGAGTCGCAGGGGGCGTGGTCGCCGGCGCAGGCGCAGCGGGGTCCCGAGCCGTCGCCCCGGCCTGCCGTGAGCGCCGCACCGGCGCCTCGCGCGGAGACGGCTGCGCGCGCGAGCGCAGCGCTGCCGGACACGAAGGAGGAGCGCGTGGCGCGCCTCGCCCTCCTCGCGGAGGAGGTCCGCACCTGCCAGAAGTGTCCGCTCCACGAGGGCCGCACCCACACGGTGTTCTCGCGCGGAGACCCGAGCTCCGAGGTGGTGTTCGTCGGCGAGGGGCCGGGGGCGGAAGAGGACCTGCAGGGGCAGCCGTTCGTCGGCGCGGCCGGGCAGCTGCTCGACAAGATGATCGCGGCGATGGGGTACCACCGCGACGAGGTCTACATCTGCAACATCGTGAAGTGCCGGCCGCCGAAGAACCGGAAGCCGGAGCCGGCCGAGATGGCGGCCTGCAGCCCGTACCTCACGGCTCAGCTCGCGCTGATCAAGCCGAAGGTGATCGTGGCGCTCGGCGCCACCGCTGTGCAGGGGCTGATCGGCACGAGCGAGGGGATCACGAAGCTCCGCGGCACGTGGAAGCTCTACAAGGGCTCGATCCCGATCATGCCCACGTTCCACCCGGCCTACCTGCTGCGCCAGCCGGGCGCGAAGCGAGAGGTCTGGAGCGATCTGAAAGAGGTGATGCGCCACCTCGGCAAGAGCGCGCCCGACAGAGGCTGAGGTGGCCGCGTGCGCTTCCGGGCGCGGGCAGCCAGCGGCGCAGGTACCCGCCGCCGGGCGCGTGGGCGCCGAGCCGCGCGCGCTCGCCGCTGTCGGCGCAGGCGCCGAGCCGCGCGCGCCCGGCGAATCGAGCCCGGCCGAGCAGCCCTCGCTGCTGTCGATCGTGCGCTGGGCGCTGGTGTTCCTCGGCGCCCTGCCCTGGTGCCTCGCCCTCGCGCGGAGCCGCGCGCCGCTCGGAGAGCTCGGCTCCGCGCTCGATCGAGTCTTCGCGCCGCTGTGCCACCGGATGCCCGAGCGATCCCTCGCGCTCGACGGCGTCGTCATGCCGCTCTGCAGTCGCTGCGCCGGCATCTTCGCCGGGTTCGCCGCGGGCGCCGCGATCGCGCGCCCTCGCCTGGCGATGACGGCGTGGCGCCCGATCCTCATCGCCCTCGCCGCGCTGATGGCGGTCGACGTGGCGACCCAGGACCTCGGGCTGCGCCCCGTCTGGCATGCGAGCCGCCTCGCCACGGGCGTGGCCTTCGGCTACGCCGCGTCCGCGGCGTTCCTGGCGCAGATCGCTCGCCGCCCGCTCTGAGCGCTACTTGCGGCCGCCCATGGCCCTGCACTCGTGGATGGGGCCCTTCGTGGCATTGCGAACGCAATCGCTGTACGCGGCGAGGCCATCCTTCCACTTGCCCGTGTCCTGGAGCGCCGAGCCCAGGTAGAGATAGGGCAGCGCGTCGCTCGGATCGGCCGCGATGGCCGCGCGGGACGCCTCGATCGCGTCCTTGTACCTGCCGCGGTTGAGGAAGCTCAGCGCCTCCTTCTTCAGCTTGCCCGCGTCCTCGGCGCCGGCCGCCGGCGCCTCGGCCTTCTCCGCCGCAGCCTTCTCTGCCTCGGCTTTCTCCGCCGCAGCCTTCTCTGCCTCGGCCTTCTCCGCCTCGGCCTTCTCCGCTTCGGCGGCCGCCTTCACCGGATCGGGAACGGCACCTGCCCCCTTCGCAGAGGGCTCCATCAGCGCCGACTCGGTCTGCGCGGGCGTCTTCGCCCGTCCTGGAGCGGGGGCACCCGCGGCGGCCAGGAGCTTCGTCTCGACGGGCGCTGGCTTCGGAGCCGGCGCGGCCATCGCGACCGGAGCAGGCGAGGACGGCTTGCTCGAGAATACCGCCTTGGCGACGACCGCCACGGAGATCACGCCGGCGAGCCCCGCGACCGCCGCGACGATCCGACGAAGGCGCGCCCGCCGGGCGAGGGTCTCGGGCGACAGCTGATGAACCACCACGAGGCGCTCGTCAGCGTGATCGTCGGGGCCGCTGGCCACCTCGGCGAGAGGCGGGAACGACTCCTCCTCCTCGCGCCGGAAGAACGCCGCCGTGGGCGAGGAAGGGTCGATCAGATCGAGCGCATCCGAGTCGGGCGCCAGCTCATCCGACGGGGACGCAAGGGCACTCGGCTGGTTCGGGGCGCCGGCTTGTCGAGCCACGATCAACAGGTCGTGATCCAGCGCCTTGTCAGGGTCCGCGTCGTCCGCGTCGCCTGGAACGGCGCGCTGCGCGGCGAGCGCCTCGGACGCCGGCGCAGGCGCGGCGATCGCTACGACCGGCGCAGGCGCGGCGACCGGCGCTGCCGCGGCGACCGGCGCAGGCGCGGCGACCGGCGCTGCCGCGGCGACCGGCGCAGGCGCGGCGACTGGCGCAGGCGCGGCGACCGGCGCAGGCGCGTCGACTGGCGCTGCCGCAACGACTGGCGCTGCGACCGGCGCTGGTGTGTCGACTGGCGCTGCCGCTACGACCGGCGCTGCCGCAACGATCGGCGCTGCCGCTGCGACCGGCGCAGGCGCGGCGACCGGCGCTGCCGCGGCCACCTCCGCCACGATCGGTGCAGCGGGCGCCTCGAGAGCCGGCGACACGGCGGGAGCATCGTCCTCAGCGGCAGCCGCTAGCGCAGGAGCGGCGGAACACTCAGCTTCCTCGGCGACGACGTCCGAGCCGTTCGCGACCGGCCTCGCGGAGTCCCTTGTCGCGACGGCCGGCCCCTCAGGCGCCGCCGACACCCGCGGCTGGGAGGCCCGGGGACGGAGACTCCGGCCCCTGTTCGCGCGGGCCGATCCAAGAAGTCGCTTCGACATGTCCGAACCATCCTCCCGTGATTGTCACGCCCCCGATGGCGCAGGGGACCGGCGACTCGCCCTATTCATGATCCAGGCCGACCCCAACGGCGAGCGCTCAGCCGCGCATTTCCGTGCCTTCGCAGCACCATCGCGTGTGCCGGATCGTGCCGCGGTCGCCCCAGCCAACCCTACCCGCGCTCGAACGAGCACACACGAGATCTCGCCCCGCCGCGTTCGACAGCCCCTCCGCAAAAATGCGCACCGAGCGCACCCGCTGCCCGATGCGGCCGGTGCGCCCCGAAGGCACGGCGGTCCAGGCGATGGAGCCCCCCGGCGCCCTGCACGTCAGCCTCCACCGAGCTGCACCGGCCGCCCCGCGACCGGGGCAGCGCGGAGCAGGACGAGCGTGTCGAGCTTCTTCTTCGCGTCGGAAGCCATGACCGTGCCCGCCAGGTTGTGCGCCATCTCCCAGGGCACCTCGTCGTCCGCCGAGAAGAAGGCCACCGTCGCGCTGCACGCGGCGATGTCCTTCGTGAGCTGCTCGCCTGTGTTCGACAGATCCGGGCCGGCGAGCCCCTTGCGCTGCTTCTTGCCCAGGCCGCCGCCGAACGGCCAGATCGCCGTCGCGAGGTCCTTCAGCACCATCGTGCTGACGGCGCAGGAAGGCGGCTTCGACGCGCGCCCCTCGGGCACCACCGTGATCTCCTTCGGGAGGTCGTCTCGCCCGTCGGTCTTGATGACGACCTTCGGCGCGCCGGCCGCGCCGAGCTCCGTCACGACGGCGGCGACAGCGCTCGGCTTCGCCCTCTTGTCGGCCAGCAGCGTCACGGGCTTGCCCTCGATCGGCAGCTCGCGGATCACCTTCGTCAGCTTCTCGGGCCCCTCCTTCTGCGCCAGATCCACGCGCTGGCCGCCGATGTAGGGGCCCATGGAGTCGACGAGCAGCTCGGGCATGCCCTTCGGCTTCGGCGGCTCGACGGGCGCCTCGACGCTCGGGGCCGCCGTCACGGCCGCGCCAGGCCCGGAGGGCTTCGGCGCGCTCTCGCACGCCGCCGCAGCGAAGATCAGGCCGGCGGCGACCGCGAGGCGCGGCGAGGCGCTGAAAAGGAGGCAGGAAGCTCTCATGACGCGGCAGTGTAACCAACCGGCCTGGCTCCGCGCACCTCCGCTGTGCGAGAGTTCGCGCGATGGCTTCCCCGCTCGTCGACCGGCTCGCGCAGCTCGGCTCGTCCGCCCGAACCGCCGTCGAGGACGAGCGGGGGCAGACCACCTTCGCGGCGCTCCTGGAGCGAGCCCTCCGCGTCCGCGGCGCGCTGCTCGCCGGCGGCGCGCGGCGCGGCGCGGGTGAGGTCGATCACCCGAGCTCGCTGGAGGGGGAGCGGATCCTGCTCCTCGTTTCGCCCGGCGCGGCGTGGGTCTCGGCGTTCCTCGGGACGCTCCTCGCCGGCGGGATCGCGCTGCCGCTGTCGGCGCTCTATCCGCCGGCAGAGCTCGAGTGGCTCGCGAGCGACGCCGGCGTGCGGCGGATCATCACCGACGGCGATCTCGCCGCCGTGGCCGCCCCGATCGCGCAGGGCCGCGCCGTGCTCCGCGTGGAGGATCTCGAGCGCGCCGCCCCGGGGCGAGACGCGGCGATCTCCGACATCGCCGCGGACGATCCGGCGCTCCTGCTCTACACGAGCGGCACGACCGGCAAGCCGAAGGGGGCGCTGCTCACGCACCGGAACCTGGCGGTGCAGGCGGAGCTCCTGCGCGCGGCCTGGGGCTTCTCGGATCACGACATGCTGCTGCACGCGCTGCCGCTGCACCACCTCCACGGCGTCGTCATCGCGCTCATGACGTCGCTGCTCGCGGGCGGCGCGACAAGGATGCTGCCGCGCTTCGACGCCGGGCGCGTCGCCGCCGAGATCGAGCGCCGCTCGGTGACGTCGTTCATGGCGGTGCCGACCATGTACCAGCGGCTGTTCGAGCACGTCGACCGGGGCGGCGCGCCCGGCTTCGCCGCGGGGGCGCAGGCCCTGCGGCTCGCGACGAGCGGCTCCGCGGCGCTGCCGGTGACGCTCGCCGAGCGCTGGCGCGACCTCACCGGCACGATCCCGCTCGAGCGCTTCGGGATGACCGAGATCGGCGTCGGCATGAGCAACCTGCTCGATCCAGGCGCGCGGCGGGCAGGCTGGGTCGGCTTCCCGCTGCCGACCGTCGAGGCCCGCATCACGGACGACGCGGGCAACGCGTGGGCGCCGGGTGAACGACAGCCGGGCGACCCGCCAGCGCCGGGCGGCGGCGCCGCGGTCGCGCGAGGCGAGCTCTGGATCCGCGGGCCCAGCGTCTTCAAGGGATACCTCGGGCGCGAGGACGCCACGGCCGCGGCCTTCCAGGACGGCTGGTTCCGCACCGGCGACGTCGCGGAGCGCTCCGCCGACGGGTGCTTCCGGCTCCTCGGGCGGACCTCGGTCGATATCCTCAAGAGCGGCGGATACAAGCTGTCCGCCCTCGAGATCGAAGAGGCGCTGCGGGAGCACGGCGCGATCGCCGAGGTCGCGGTGATCGGCGTCCCAGACGAGGCGTGGGGAGAGCGCGTCGTCGCGGTCGTCGTCGCCGCGCCCGGGCGAGAGGCGGAGTGCGCCACCGGACCGCTCCGCGCCTGGGCGAAGGAGCGACTCGCGCCCTACAAGGTCCCACGCGAGTCGATCGTCGTGCGGGCCCTGCCGCGCAACGCGATGGGCAAGGTCGTCAAACCAGAGCTCGTGAAGGCCATCGCCGCGGGGATTGCCGTCGATGAGCGCGGCCCGCTCGCGCGGTAGACGCGCGGTGGAGACGCGGTAGAGACGCGGTAGTCGCCGCTTGACCGACGCGCTCGGCTCCGGCCTACTCGACGCCAATGCAGACTGCCAGCCCCATGGTCCAGGCCCAAGCCGCGTACGGCGGCCTCGCGGTTCAACCGTTCTCGCACCCCACGTACACGATCAAGCGGCCTTTCTGGTCGCTGCTCGGCCGCAAGTTCCACGTCTACGCGCCCGACGGCTCCCTCGTCTGCTTCGTCAAGCACCCGCTGCTCAAGCTGCGTGAGGAGTTCACCCTCTTCGCGGACGAGTCGGAGTCGCAGCCGCTGCTCACGATCCGATCGCGGCAGGTCATCGCCCTCAACCGGTGCCTCGACGTCCTCGACGCGCGCACCGGCGAGCGCGTCGGCACCATCCGCTCGCGCGGGCTCAAATCGATCGTCCGCGACACCTGGGACATCCTCGACCCCGCGGATCAGCCGGTCGGGCTGATGCAGGAGGATGGCGCCGCGCTGCTCCGCCGCATGTTCCCGCTCCTCGTCGGGAAGTGGCACATCGAGCTCCACCAGCAGGAGGTCGCGAAGGTGAAGCAGGTGTTCCGCTTCTTCGTGAAGGAGTTCACGCTCGACCTGTCGATGAACCAGGGGCGACTCGACGCCCGGTTCGCCATCGCTTGCTCCCTGCTCGCCCTCATGGCCGAGACGGCGCGCGAGTCCCGCTAGGCCGGCGCGCGAGTCCCGCTAAGCCCGCCGCGGCCTCGGGCGAGGCCCGCTGACGCCGCGGCCGGCGGTCGCGCGATCGCCGAAACTTGGCCCATTTCCGCGAGCTCTGCGAGGGTCCCGCGCGATGCGCCTCGATCCTGTCTCCCGCCTCGACTCCGCCTCCGAGGAGGGCCGACCGACGTCCCCCCCTGCGCCCCCGTGCGGCACGGCCCGCTTCGCCCCGAGCGGGCAGGGCGCCGACTCCGAGCGCGAGCTCAGGTCACAGCGCTTCCTCTGGGCGAGCGCCCCGGCGGCGCCCGACGGGCAGCTCCGCGCGACGATCGAGGAGGCCGTCGAGCTCGCGCTGGCCCTGCGCGGCGCGCTGCCGCCGCGGGTCCAGGCAGGCGCGCCGGTCGAGGTGGTGATCGCGGACCAGATCTTCCGCGCCAGGGCGCTCGGCGCCGCGGGCCTCGCCGTCGCCCTGCCGCGCCTCGCGGGCGGGCGCGCAGCCTCGCCGCGCGCGATCCACCCGGACGACAGCGCGACGCTCCTCGCCTGGCTCGGCGCGGCGCGCGAGGCGCCCGTCGCGCTCGTCTTCGACGCGGACGACAGGTGTGCGCAGGTGCTCGCGCCGGTGCCCCTCGCGGATCTCGTCGAGAGGAGCGCATGCGACGGGTACGGCGCGATCTCCTCCATGTCCCCGCGCGGGCAGGCGCGGAGCCTCGCGGCGCGCGGGGAGGAGCGCCCCGTCGGGCCGGCGCAGCCGAGCTCCGCAGTGAGAGCTCCGGTCGAGGCGCGCCCGGCCGGACCGACAGCGCTGGACGACGCGCGCCCGGTCGGGCCGACAGCGCTGGACGACGCGCGCCCGGCCGGACCGACAGCGCTGGACGACGTGCTGCAGGCCGGGCCGACAGCCCCGGACGAGGCGCTCCGGGCCAGGCCGACGGCCCCCGAGACGCACGGAGCCGCTGCGTCGATCGCCTCCGCCGAAGGGCGGACGGAGGGGCGGCTGCGCGGCGTGCTGCCCCCCCGCTCCTCGAGGATCCGCCGCGCGGACGCGCCGGCGGCCGTCGCCGGGAGAGGCGCCGTCGCGGCGCGGGCGCCGGGCGCGAGCACGCCGCCCGCCGCGGACGAGGCGGCCGCGATGGCGCCCGCCAGCGCCGAGCCGGTCGCGCTGGCCGCCGAGCCCGCCGCGCCGCACGAGGAGCACGGCGCAGGGACGACGCTCAGGCCGCCGCGAGGGGCGCACGAGGCCGCGCCGAGCGCGCCGAGCGCGCCGCACGTCGACGCGGCCCAGGCGGACGCCGACGCGCCCCCGCAGGCGCGGCGGGAGCGGAAGGCGCCGCGCGACCGGGTCCTCAGCGCGGCGGAGTGGCGCGCGCTCGCCGTCGAGCTCGACAACGCCCGCGGCCCCAAGCCGGTCCGGGTCATCGAGCAGCTGTTCGCGACGCACTACACGCCGCTGCTCGGCGCGACGCTCGCCGGCGAGACGGACGCCGCGGTGCGCGGCGTCGTCGACAGCTGGAGGACCAGCTTCGAGCACAGCTACCGGGAGGCGTTCTCGGCGCTGCGCGTGACCGGCAAGCGGCCGCCCATGGTGTTCGACGCGCCGGACATCGCCGCCCGCATCGCCCGGCTCAACGGGGCGCGCGGGGTGAAGCTCCTGCTCGTGGACGCGATGCGCTTCGACCTCGGCGAGCGGGTCGCCGCGCACCTGAGGGAGATGATGATGGATCGGGCCATCCTGGTGGAGCGATCGCTGCTCTGGGCGGCGCTGCCGCCGACGACGACGGCGCAGATCTCGCTGCTCGCCCGCGGGCCGGACGGGCTCCGCGAGACGATGCCCCCGAGCGAGGCGGAGCCCGCCATCGCCCGCGGGCGCGCGGTGGCGACGCTGCGGCGCGAGCGGGTCGGGTCGCGCGAGCTGATGAAGCTCGACCTCGTGGAGGCGCGCCTGCGCGCCGCGGGCCCGCCGTTCGCCGAGCGGATCGAGGCCATCGCGGAGGAGGTCGCCGACGTGGTCGCGCGGTTCATGGCCAGCCTGCCGCCGCGGACGCTGCTGCTCGTGTTCGGCGACCACGGGTTCCGCATGACGCCGATGGGAGACGGCAGCGCGACCGGCCCGGCGTCGCAGGGCGGAGGCTCGCCCGAAGAGGTGCTCGTCCCGGCGCAGGCGTGGCTCGTCGGCGGCGTGCACTGAAGCCCTCGACCGCGATCCTCCCATCCCGGACCGCAATCCTCCCATCCCGGACCGCGATCCTCCCATCCCGGACCGCGATCCTCCCATCCCGGACCACGATCCTCCCATCCCGGACCGCGATCCTCCCATCCCGGACCACGATCCTCCCATCCCGGACCGCGATCCTCCCCTCCTGAACGGCGCGGCGGTGTCGCGCCACCGCATGAAGGCTACGGGGATGAGGCTGCACCGGCCGAGAGAAACGCCGTGAGCGCCGGGAGGACGAGCGCCGGGTCCTCCAGGTGGGGCGCGTGCCCGAGCGGCACCATGTGCAGCGTGGCGCGGGGGATCGCCGCGGCCGCGGCGATGCCGATCGGCGCCGGGAACACGTCGTCGCGCTCGCCCCAGAGCACCAGCGTCTCCGCGTCGATCTCGCCGAGCCGCGGGAGGCGATGGGGAACGGCGCCGAAGGCGGGGAACAGCGCGTTGAACGCGGCGACGGGCGCGACCCGGCCGTCGGGCACGGCGTAAAACTCGCTGTGCAAGGCGGCCAGACGCTCGCCCAGCGGGGTGGGCCGCGGCGGATGGATGCGGCGGAAGAGCGCGGGGCCGAGCACCCGCACCAGGCGCTCCGGCGGGGCGCGGAAATAGGCGCGGCTCCACGAGGTCATGACGGGACCGACCCCCATCGCGCCGATGAGCACGAGCCTCCGCGGGCGCGCGCGCCTGCGGAGCGCGATCTCCGCCGCGACCAGCGCGCCGAGGGAGTGGCCGACGAGCGCGGCGTCGCCGAGATCCAGCTCGAGGAGGAGCTCCTCCACGGGATCGGCGAAGAAGCGGAGCCCTTCCTCGAAGCCCCCGCCCTCGAAGGGCGGAGACGACGCGTGGCCGAAGCCCGGCAGATCCACAGCGACGACGCGGTGGCGCCGCGCGAGATCGGGGAGCAGCGGGAACCACGTCGTCGCGGCGTTCCCGCGGCCGTGCAGGAGGACCACCGGCGAGCCGCTGCCGCCCTCCAGGTAGCGGAGCGTCGAGCTCAGCGCGGCGCGGCGGTGCACCGCGAACGGGGGCGCGCCCGCGGTGAGCTCCGCAAGGATCGCGCCCTCGACAGGGCCAAGGCGGGAGACGACGGCGTGGACGTTCGTCACAGGCGCATGCCGTAGCGCGATCGAATCGGCGCGGGAATGCCGCAGCCCGGAAGCAGCCCAGAACCAGATGAACCACGAGGAGAGGGCCGCCGTCGCGCCCCCTCCTTCAGTCCCTGCCGTGCCCGGGGCCGAGGATGAGCTGCATCTTGGCCACGGGGTCGAAGCCCTCCACGTGCGGCGGGTGGTGACACTGCGCGACGCAGCTCTGGGGCGGGGGCGAGAGCACGATGAGCCCCTTCTTGTCGGGATCCTTCGCGTGCAGCGAGCCGGGACCGTGGCACTCCTCGCACTGCACGTTCTGCAGCGAGGCGTTGTGCGTCACCGTGGATCCGCCCGGCTTGGCGTACCCGGTCACGTGACAGCTCACGCAGTCCAGGTTGAACTCCTTGAAATCCTGCTGCAGCGTGGCGTAGGCGCGCGCGTGCGCGGTGCCGTCGAAGACCTTGCGCTCCTCGTCGTGGCAGTTCGTGCAGGCGTCGATGCCGATGTAGCTGGCCTCGCCCTTCGCCGGCTTCTCGGGGACGCGATCCGCGAAGGCCTGCTTGTTGTGGTCGTTGACCCGCTTGTAATAGGCGAGGAGCTGCCCGGCGACGTCCTTGTCGGCCCCGAGCTTCTCGCGCACCTCGATCGAGCTGTAGCGGAAGAAGCTGCCGGTCACCTTCGTCTCCGCCGCCTCGAGCTGCGCCTTCTCGGCCCGGAGCTTCTCGAGATCCGCCTTCCGCGCCTCGACGTCCTTCGCCGCGACCCGCTTGTCGCCCTCCCAGCCGTTGAGGCGGATCTCGAGCTCCCGGATGCGCTCCGACAGGCTGATGAGCTCCCCGGCCTTCGCGACGCCGCCCGCGTCGGCGAACACGAGCGGGCCGCTGCCGCCGCCTCGGACGAAGAGATCCACGACCGCCACCGACTGGAGGTGGTTCGGCGTCTCCACGACCAGCGTCGACCCGATGATCTCGGGCGGCTTCGGGCCGTCGTTGCCGTCGCCGCGCTCGCTCGGCTTGCCGAGCACCAGCACGTGCAGCTCCGGCACATTGTCCGCGAGCCGCAGCGCCTCGCCCCTGGGCAGCGCCGCGAGCCCCACGAAGACGCTCGCGCCCTGCTTCTTCGCCTCCTCGACGCCCGCCTTCATCGCGTCGATCGCCGGGGCGGCCTTGACGCCGTCGGGGTAGGCGCCGGCGCGGCCCTTCGGGTCGCTCACGCCGATGAGGCCCACCTTCACGCCGGAGACGTCGCGCACGACGACCCCCTGGACGCCCTTCGCGCCCTCGAGGTTCTTGCCGAGCAGCGCCGCCCCGGACTGCTCCTGGTACTTGCCGAGCGCCTCCGCGCCGAGCGCCCAGTCGTTCTCGCCGGGCGCCCACGCCGTCAGCCCGATCTCCTTCGCCGCCAGCGCCATCGCCTCGGCCTTCCACGCGTCCTGCGAGGAGCGCTCCGGCTTCACCTCGGGGTCCGTGAAGAGCAGCGGCCCCGCGCCGACAACGAGCCGATCCGGGGCCTCGCCGCGCTGGGCCTCGATCAGGGCGGCGAGGTGGTCGATGCCTCCCAGCTGATCCTTCGTGCAGCCGCACGGCTCCAGCGCGCCAGCCACGGTGCTGAGCACGTAGAGGCGCACCGTCGGTCTGTTCGCGTTCGCGTTCGCGTCCACGTCCGCGTCCGCGCTGACGGCGGCCGTCGCAGGGAGCTTGCACCCCTGACAGGCCGAAGCGAAGGCCGCCGCCGAGATCGCGACGAGAGGGATCAAGAGCGCGTATCCGCGACGCACTTCACGAAGAAGCGAGCGCTTCATGCTCGCGCTATAGCACAGGGGCTCGTGCGCACCGCCGGGGCCGCGACGAGAGGGCGGGGGCGCGATCAGAAGCTCGACGGCGCGAAGGGCAGGACCGTCTTCAGATCGGCGTCGTTGAACCGGAGCTGCAGGCCGATGAAGTAATCCCGGCGATCGGCGTTCAGGATGTCGTCCATCCCGCCGAGCAGCCACAGCTTGCGGATGAACTCGTACGCGAGCGCGACGCGCCAGCGCGGCGACAGCTCCTCGCCGAAGCCGAAGAGGTCCTGGCGGAGCTCGAACCGATCGTCGAGCAGGTGGAGATCGAGGCCGAGGCCGCCCGTCGACTCCTTGATGCCGAACCGGCCCGTGAAGGGGCCGAGCCGCTTCGCGAACTGGAACGAGAACCGGAAGGCGTTCGTCGTGATCGTGCGGACCTCGCGGTAGTGCGCGGGCTCGTTCGGGTTGGTCGTGTCGATGTCGATCTGCTGGAAGTCCGTCTTGCCGCGCGGGTCGTTCACCAGCTCGACGACGTAGTACTTGTCCTCCGCCGGCTGGAGCCTGAGCTCGACGTAGCTCTTGATGGTGTTCGCCAGGAAGTTGTAGTCGGTCCGCAGCCCGACAACGGTCTGGAACCGGCTGAGCCCGCCGACGAGCTCGCCGACGTTCTCGACGACCGTCTCGACCTCGTTGATCAGCGTCTCGTCCCGGGTGATGCGGCCGAGCGTCCCCTCCCCGCGGTCGACGCGCGCGGCGACGCTGTCCACGTGCTTCAGCGCCGACTCGAGGCTCTCGGTCGCGCGGCCCACGCGCTCCGCGGCGCTGCGGAGCTCCCCGGGCTGGCCGTTCCGGCCGGGCACCTCGGCCGCGGCCGTCATCGTGCGGATGTCGCGGGTCACCTGCTCGACGTTGCGCAGGATCTCCCGCAGGCGCGGGCCGGACTCGCCGGTGATCTGGTTGATGTTGTTGATCGTCTGCGTGACGCCGGCGCGGTTCTCGCGCACGGTCGCGTTCATCTGCTCGGTGACCTCGGCGAGGTTGTCGAGGATCTGGGCGAGCCGCTCCTGCCCGTTCTCGGAGCCGACGGTGTTCCTCAGCGTCTCAGTGACCGTCTTGACGTCCTTCAGGATCTCGGCGACCTGCCCCTGCATCGACTGGATCGTCGGCTCGTCGATGTAATAGAGGACCCTCCCCTCGTCGGGGATGCGCGGCTTGCCCTCGGTGCCGGGCGAGAGCACGACGAACGACTCGCCGATGAGGCTCGTCGCGCGCTTGCCGATGGCCGCGTCCTCGTAGAGCGGGACGTCGGGGCTCATCTTGATGTCGATGCGCGCCTGGCCGTTGTAGAGCGAGATCTTGTCGACGACGCCGACCTGGATGCCCGAGATCATCACCCGCGACTGCGGCGATACGCCGATCGCGTCGGGCAGCGTGGCCCAGACCCGGTAGCCGCTCCCGCCGCCGACGTCGCGCGAGACGAAGCGGTACCCGCCGTAGGCCGCGCCCGCGAGCACGATCGTCATCACGCCGACCTTCGCGGCCTTGGAGACCTCAGCCATGCTGCGCGACGGCCACGGTAGCACGAGCCGCCCGCGGGAATGCGCGGCTTTCGCCGCGACGCAGGTGGATGCGGGGAACGCGGGTGAACGAGCGCCGGGGCGGGAAACCTGCTAGCCGAGTCGAATGCGGTCATGGTGGGCCAGCGGGGTGCTCGGCGCGGCGCTCGCCTCCGCGGGCGCGGCGGCAGCGGAGCCGCCGGCGCTCACGTGGGAGGCGACGACGCGCTCGCCACAACCCCCGAGGGCGGTCTCGGCGGAGATCGCCGCGCTCGCGGCGCGCTGCGGCAGCGCGGACTCGGCGCTCGCCGCCGTCGCCCAGCGCAACGTCGAACGGCAGCTCCAGGGCGGGGAGATCATGCCGCCCGACGAGCTCGCGTTCACCCTGCGCGCCGCCGGCGCGCCGCACGCCTGGCCGAGGGGATGGTCGATCTCCGGCCAAGGGCTCGGGCCGGCGGAGATCGGGGCGCGGATCGACGGGTGGCTCTCGGGATGGCCCACCCTCGGGGTGCGGCGATGTGGGGTGGCCCAGGCGAGGAAGCCGGACGGGACGGTGATCGTGGCCGCGATCGGGGTGGACGCGCTCGCGGATCTGTCGCCGCTGCCGACGACCGCGCGGGTGGGGCAATGGGTGACCCTCGAAGGGACGATGCGGGTCCCGGCGACCGCGGCGAAGGTGGTGCTGCTGGGGCCGCGGGGCGCGCCCAAGACGGTGCTGAGCTCCCTGTCGGGCGCGCGGCTCCGCTCGAGCTTCGCGGTCGACCAGCCGGGGAGCTGGCTCGTGCAGGTGCTGGCCACGGTGTCGACAGGGCCGAGGCCCGTGCTGGAGGCGATGATCTTCGCGGGGAGCGCTCCGCCGGGGCGGTTCGTCCGCGCGGCGGCGCCCGGCGAGGACGCCGCGAAGGGGGCGCAGGGCGACGACGACGCGATGCTGCGGATGATGAACGCCGCGCGGGCGTCGGAGCGCCTGCCCGCGCTCGCGCGCGACGCGGCGCTCGCCGCGCTGGCGCGGGCGCACTCCGAGGAGATGATCAAGGCGAAGATGGTGGGCCACGACGTGGGCTCGGGCGATCCGGCGGCGCGCCTCAGGGCGGCCGGGTACGAGGCGACGATCGCGGGGGAGAACGTGGCCAGCTCGGGCACGACCGAGGGAGCGCACCGCGCGATCTGGGCCAGCCCGTCGCACCGGGGCAACCTGCTCGACCCGCGCTACCGGAGGACCGGCGCGGCGGTCGTGCGCGACCCGAGCGGCCGGGTCTGGGTGACGCAGCTGTTCGCGGGGTGACCGCGGGCGTCGCGGCGCTGCGCCGACGTGCGCCGTCCCCGTACCCCGAGGGCGGACGCGCCTCGCGGCGAGCGGGCGCCCGCTGCGAGGCGCCACGCGGGCGCTTCGCCCGGCGTGTTCCGTGCCTCACCGGGCGGCCGCCGTTCCGCGCGTGTATCCTTCCGAGCGATGGCTGCACGCCCGCTTTACGTCGGCATCGACCTCGGCACCACGAACTCGACCGCCGCCGCCTTCGACGGCGAGAAGGTCACCCTCGTCAGGAACTCCCAGGGCGCGACGCTCACCCCGAGCGTGGTGCGGATCGACGCGCGCGGGACGGTCACGGTCGGCGCGCGCGCGCGCCGGTTCCTGGAGAGCGATCCGCAGAACACCCGCGCTGAGTTCAAGCGGCTGATGGGGACGGCCCAGCCGATCGAGTTCGCGGCGGCGAAGGTCGCGAAGAAGCCCGAGGAGCTCGCCGCCGAGGTGCTGCGCTCCCTGCGCGCCGACGTCGCGGAGCACCTCGGGGTCCTGCCGGCCTCGGCGGTGATCTCCGTGCCCGCGCTCTTCGAGCTTCCCCAGAGCGCGGCGACGTCGGAGGCGGCGCGGCGGGCGGGGTTCGAGCGCATCGAGCTGATCCAGGAGCCTGTGGCCTCGGCGCTGGCCGCCGGCTGGACGGCCGAGGAGTCCACGGGCAGCTGGCTCGTCTACGACCTCGGCGGCGGGACGTTCGACGTCTCCCTGCTCGAGACGCGCGACGGGCTGCTGCGCGTCGTCGGGCACGACGGCGACAACTTCCTCGGCGGGCGCGATTTCGACTGGGCGATCGTCGACTGGGCGCTCGCCGAGATCGCGCGCGCCCAGTCGACGATCGCCGTGAGTCGCGCCGACCCGCGGCACGCCGCCGCGCTCCGCAAGCTCAAGCTCGCGGTCGAGGAGATCAAGATCGAGCTCACCCGCGCCGAGGAGGCGGCGCTCGCGGTGCCCGCGGCGTTCGAGGTGGACGGCGCGCCCGTCGACGTCGACCTGGTCCTGCGGAGGTCCACGCTCGACGCGCTCTGCGCGCCGATCATCGATCGCTCGATCGAGGTGTGCCGGCGGCTGCTCGCGGCGCACGGGCTCGACGCGTCGCAGCTCGCGCGCGTGGTGCTCGTGGGCGGGCCGACGGTGATGCCGGCGCTGCGCGAGCGCGTCCGGGAGGCGCTCGGCGCGCCCTTCGGCGAGGGGCTCGACCCGATGACCCTCGTCGCGCAGGGCGCCTCGATCTACGCGGCGACGGCGGGGCTCGACGCGCGGGCCTCCTCCGCGGGCGCGCGATCCAAGGAGGAGGGTCGTCGGCTGTGGCTCCAGTACCCGGCCATGTCGAGCGATCTCACGCCCCACGTGGTCGGCCGCGTCATGGAGGGGCCGGGGGCCGCGCCCGAGCGGATCCGGCTCGCGCGCGAGGGCGACGGGTGGACGAGCGCCGAGGCCCCGCTCGACGCCGAGGGGGCGTTCGTGGTGACCGTCGACCTGCTCCCGCGCCGGCCGAACGTCTTCAACATCGAGGCGAGCGCGGCCGGCGGCGCGAGGGTGCCGGTGCACCCGCAGACGATCACGATCGTCCAGGGGCTCACGATCGGCGATCCGCCGCTGTCGCGCACGATCGGGGTCGCGCTCGCGGACAACTCCGTGCGCGTCTACTTCGAGCGGGGCGCGCCGCTGCCGGCCCGGCGGACGTTCGTGCACCACAGCGTGGAGAGCGTCCCGAAGGGCTCCAGCGCGTGCGTGCTGAAGATCCCCGTCGTGCAGGGCGAGCTCGACGTCGCGCACCTCTGCCGCGTGGTCGGGGCGCTGGAGATCGACGGGAGCGGGCTCACCGCGACCCTGCCCGCGGGCTCGGCGATCGAGCTGACGCTCGAGCTCGATCGGGGCGGGCACCTCTCGGCGCGCGCGCTGATCCCGTCGCAAGGGCTCGTGTTCGAGCGCGTCGCGCACCTCCTCGTCCCCGAGGCGGCGCCGGAGGTGCTCGACGCCTCGCTCGCCGCGATGCGCGAGCGGCTCGCGGCGGTGCGCCACGCCGCCCTGCGCAGGGACGCGCCGCACGCGCTCGGCAAGGTCACCTACGTGGAGTGCGCGCTCGCCGAGGTGGAGCGCGACGCCGCCGCGGCGCGCGGCGGCGACGCCGACGCGGGGCAGAAGGCGCGGCGCGCGCTGCTCGAGCTCGACGTCCTGCTCGAGCAGGCCGAGGCCGACAAGCGCTGGCCGGAGCTCGACGCCGAGGCCCAGGCCGCCGTCGCGAACGCGTCGACGTGGATCTCCCAGCTCGGCTCGAGCACCGAGAAGGCGCTCCTCGAGGAGGCCGCGCAGGGCGTGGCGCGGGCGCGCGCCGAGAAGAACCAGGTCGAGCTGCAGCGGCAGCTCCGCCTGGTCCGCAACCTGAGCAGCGCGGCGTTCCACCGCCACCCGAAGGCGTGGGAGTGGATGTTCGAGGACGCCGCCTCCGAGGCGCACCAGGCCTCGGATCTGGTGCGCGCGCAGCGGCTCGTGCGCGACGGGCGCGGCGCGGCGGGGCGCGGCGACACGGCGGCGCTCCGGACGATCACCGAGGAGCTCTGGCGCCTCCTGCCGGTCGACGCGCAGAAGCGAAGGCTCGGCCACGAGTCCGGGGTGCGGTGATGGACGACGCGCTCGGCCGCATCCGCGACAACCCGTTCTACGTGCTCGGCCTGCGCCCGAGCGCGAGCCGCGCGGAGATCGAGCGCGAGGGGCAGAAGCTGCTCGGGATGCTGGAGCTCAAGCTGGCGAGCGCCGCGATGTACCCGACGCCGGTCGGCCCCGGCGCGCGGACGGCCGACAAGGTGCGGCAGGCCATGGCGGCGCTGCGGGACCCGGAGCGCCGCCTGGCGCACGAGGTCTGGGCGCGGCTCGACCCGAGGCCCCCGCCGAAGGACGACCTCGACGACGATCTCGGCGAGCTGCCGCCGCCGGAGCCGCCCGGGGAGGATCCGCGCGCGCCGTGGCCCGAGGCGCTGTCCGCGCTCGGCTGGAGGGCGCGATGAACTGGGGCGTCCTCCTGGTCCTCGCCCTCGTCGTGCGGGTGATCAGCGAGGCTGCCGTGCGGAGGGCCTCGCCCGGGGCGGCGCCGCGCCCCGAGATGCTCGGCCTGACCCACTGGAACACCGTCGTGGTGATCGTCCTCGTGCCGATCGCGTTCGCGCTCGCCTCGGGTCAGCTCTGGTGCGCGCTGCCGCTCGCGCCGCTCACGGTCCTCATGGCGCCCTGGCTCTTCGCGCGCCACGTGCTCATCCCGCTCGGGCTGCCGCGCACCGCCTACTGCGTCGCGTGGCTGTCGGACGCCACCTGGCGCGCCGACCGGCGCGGCGGCGCGGCGCTCGCGGCCGCGTGGGCGCTCTGCCGCGCGCGGAAGCCAGACGCCGCGGCGGAGGCCTGGGTCAGCGAGCTGATCGAGCGCGGCGGGGAGCGCATGGGCGCGGGGCCTGCGCCGTCTCCGACGTCGCCGAGCGCCGTTCCGCTGCGCGGCGCGGGGATCGCCGCCGGCGCGATGCTCGCGGCGCACCGCGGGGACGTGGAGGGCGCGCGGGAGCTCTTCGACAGCGTCGCCAGCCTGGACGAGCGCGCGTGCCCCCGCGAGGCCCGCCGCATCGCCGCGGGCTGGCTCGCCGCCGAGGCGGCCTCCCGCGGCGACTGGGCGGCCGTGTCCGCGCACGCGTGCGTGGGGGGCGGCAGGGCGCTGTCGCTGCTCGGCGCGGTCGCCGCGCGGCTTGTCGGCGAGGAGCCCGCGCCCGGGGCGCTCGAGCTCTGGCTGCGCTGGCTCATCGCGCCCCGCCGCCGCGCCACGCTGCCGCTCGTGCGCCGCGCCCTGGCCGCGGGCGCGGGCGCGCCGCGCCCGGAGCCGGAGGCGCCCGAGCCCTGCGCCGCGAAGGTCGCCGAGGGGGACCTGTGGAGCCGGGCGGTGCTGCTCCACGCCGCGCTTCTGCTCCGGCCTCGGGGCCAGGTCTCGGGCGACGACCTCAGGCGGCTCGGCGGCGCGTGGGACGCGGCGCTCGACGACGAGCGCGCGCAGGCCGAGCTCCGCGAGCGCGCGGCGTCGCTCGGCGCCTCGGGGGCGCAGGCGGCGCTCGGCCCGCTCGCGCGCGCGGTCGAGGAGGATCTCGCGGCGACGCTGCGCGCGGCGCGCGTGCCGCGCGAAGCGTGGGACGACCTCGGCGCGACCATCGGCCGCACGCACCGGCGCCTCCGGGACGAGTTCCTGTCCGAGGTGGAGATCGCGTGCGACGCCCTGCGCCGCCGCGTCGACGAGCGGCGCGAGCTCCCGCCGCTCTCGGAGTGGCGCGAGTGGACCTCGCTGCGCGCGCAGTACGAGGCCGCGGCGGTGCTCGTCGGCACGGAGTTCCGCCGCCTCGCGTTCCCCAAGCTGCACGCGGACGTGTGCCACGCGGCCGTCTGGCTGTTCAACACGCGCAAGGAGCGGGCGATCGCGAACGGGATGTTCCGGTGGCTCCTCGCCGAGGCCGAGGCGCTCGGCGACTCGCGCCTCACGGGGCTCCAGCGCGGCAACGTCGACTGCGGCGTGTGACGCGAAGCGGAGAGCCGGATTTAGAGCGGCGCTCAGCCGCCCCTGAACCACGCGTCGCCGAGCGGCGGTCACCCGCACAGGAGACGGGCCCAGATCGGCGTTTTCGGCGCGGAAGCGCACTCCAGTGCGCTGAGCACCGAAAACGTCGAGATGGGCCCGTATCCGACGCGGGTGACCGCCGCTCTAATACTACAGTTGCAGTTTGCTGCCTGGCGAACTGGCGCAACCATCTAAGCCTCGGGATGCTCGACGTCGGGCTCGGCGGGACGGTGGGCACCCGGGCTCTGCAGCTCGCACCAGGTTTGCGCGGAACCGCATTGGAACCGCATTGACGAGTCGTCCGGCCCGGAGCATGTGCAACTGTAGTACTAAGCGCCGCTCCGATCGCCCGCGGGCCCGTCCCCGCGCGGCGCCCCGGCGCCCGGCCGCCTGAGCGTCACCAGGTGCTCTTCCTGGAGCGGCTCCGGCTGGATCGTGCAGTGGTTGAGCGCGTGCTTCTCGCGCAGCCGCCGGGCCACCGCGGCGGCCACGTTCGTGCCGTGGTGCCCCTTGGCGAGGACCACGTGCACGGTGAGCACGTTGAAGCCGTCGGAGATCGACCAGACGTGCAGATCGTGGAAGTCGACGACGCCGGGCACGCTCCGGATGGTGTCCTCGACGTGGGCGAGATCGATCTCGATCGGGCTGCCCTCCATGAGCACGCGGGACGTGTCGCGCACGAGCCGCCAGCCGCCCCAGAGCACGAGGGCGCCGATGGCCGCGCTGATCACGGGATCGGCCCGCGTCCAGCCGAAGGAGAGGATGAGCACGCCCGCCGCGATGGCGCCGATCGAGCCGAGCGCGTCCGACACCACGTGCGCCAGCGCGGCCCGCGTGTTGATGTTGTGCCCGTGCTCGCCGGTCGAGAGCAGCACCGCCGCGACCACGTTCACGATGAGCCCCAGCGCCGCGGTGATCGCCAGCGCCTCGGCGTGCACCGCCTGGGGCGCGCGCCAGCGGTGGGCCGCCTCGATGAAGATCCAGATCGCCGTCAGCGCCAGCGCGACGCCGTTGGCGAAGGCCGCGAGCACCTCCGCGCGCCGGAATCCGTACGTCCGCTCGCGCGTCCGCGCCTGCGCCGCGATGCGCTGGGCGATGATGGCGATGCCGAGCGCCGCGGCGTCCGCGAGCATGTGGCCCGCGTCGGCCAGCAGGGCGAGGCTCTTCGACCACCACCCGACCGCCGCCTCGACGACCAGGAACGACGCCGTGAGCGCGAACGCCGCGATCAGCCGGCGGAGCGGCGCGCGCCGGAGATCGTGGCTGTGGTCATGGTGGTGCGGGTCGCCGTGGTCGTGGCCGTGATCGCTCCCTGGAGCGTGGTGATGCCCGTGATCGTGCCCCTCGCCGCGTCGAGCGCCGCGCCCGTGCCGGTGCTCGTGAGAGGCGCCCTCGTGCTCGTCGCGCACCTCCATCACCGCGCCGGAGCGGCTCACACCCGCTCGATGATGGTGGCCACGCCCATCCCTCCGCCGATGCACAGCGTGATCAGCGCGGTGGCCTTACCGGCGCGCTCCAGCTCGTCGAGCGCCGTCCCGATCAGGCAGGCCCCGGTCGCGCCGAGCGGGTGCCCGAGCGCGATCGCGCCGCCGTTCACGTTGACGCGGTCGAGGTCGATGCCGAGCTTGCGCGCCGTCTGCAGCGGCACCGCCGCGAACGCCTCGTTGATCTCCCAGAGATCGACGTCGCGCGCCTGCATGCCCGCCTTCTTGAGCGCGCGCTCCGACGCGGGCGCAGGGGCCGTCAGCATGATCACCGGCTCGGCGCCGGCCGTCGCCGTGGCGCGGATCCTCGCCCGCGGGGCGAGCCCGTGCGCCTTCACGTAGTCGCCGGACGCGAGCAGCACGACGGCCGCCCCGTCCACGATGCCGCTCGAGTTGCCCGCCGTGTGCACGTGCTGGATCGACGCCACCTGCGGATAGCGCGCCAGCGCCAGCGCATCCACGGTCTCGCCGGCGGGGCCCATCGGCGTCGACCCGAGGCTGGCGAACGCGGGCTCGAGCTTCGCGAGGGCCTCCATCGTCGCCCCGGCGCGCGGGTGCTCGTCCCTGTCGAGCAGCGGCTTGCCGTCGAGATCGACGACCGTGAAGAGGCTCTTCGCGAAGCGCCCCTCGCCCGCCGCCCGCTCGGCCTTGCGCTGGCTCTCCAGCGCGACGCGGTCGACGTCGTCCCGCGAGAAGCCCTCGATCGTGGCGATGAGGTCCGCCGAGATGCCCTGCGGGACCATCGCGAGCTTCTTGCGGAGGGCGAGGTTGTTCCCGTCGAGGGGCGCGCCGTCCGAGCCCATCGGCACGCGCGACATGCTCTCGACGCCGCCGCCGATGGCGACCTCCTGCTGGCCGGACATGACCCCCATCGCCGCGAAGTTCACGGCCTGGGCGCCCGAGCCGCAGAAGCGGTTGACGGTCACGCCGGTCACGGCGTCCGGCCAGCCGGCCGCGAGGATGGCGGTGCGCGCGATGCACGCCCCCTGCTCGCCCGCCTGGGTCACGCACCCGACGACCACATCCTCGACGTCCTGCTTGCGGACGCCGGTCTTCTCGGCGAGGCGATTGAGCGTTTGCGCGAGGAGTTCTTGAGGGTGCACGCCCGAGAGCGCTCCCTTGCCCGCCTTGCCTCGGCCGCGCGGCGTGCGAACGGCATCCACGATGAAGACGTCTCGCATGACAGGCCTCCGAGCCCGATGTCCGGCCCGTGCTTAGCACACCGCCCGTTCCCGGGGCAGCCTCGGTCGCGACGGGTCCCGGTGGACCTGAGCCGGCGCGGATCGGCTATGCTCGCCGCCGATGACGGACCGGTCGCAGCGCATGGTGTGGGTCGATCTCGAGATGACGGGGCTCGACGAGAGCTCGTGTGCGATCGTGGAAATCGCGACCATCGTCACGGAGCCCGACCTGACCGTGGTCGCCGAGGGGCCGTGCCTCGTCATCCACCAGCCGGAGAGCGTCCTCGCGGGGATGAGCGACTTCGTCCGCGATCTCCACGAGCGCTCGGGGCTCCTCGAGCGCATCCGCGCGTCCACGCTCTCGGTCGGCGACGCGGAGTCCCAGACGCGGGCGTTCCTCGAGGCGCACTGCGACAAGGGAACGGCCGTGCTGTGCGGCAACTCCGTGTGGAAGGACCGCGCCTTCCTGCAGCGCTACATGCCGGAGCTCCTCTCCTTCCTGCACTACCGCATCGTGGATGTCTCGACCCTCAAGGAGCTCGTGCGCCGCTGGTACCCGACGCGCGCCGCGCCCAGGAAGCGCGAGATCCACCGCGCGCTCGACGACATCCGCGAGTCGATCGAGGAGCTCAGGTGGTACCGGGCGAGCGTGTTCCAGCCGCTCCCTGGGAACGAGCTCCGCTGAGCGCTCGCGGAGCGCCGAGGGGAGTCTGAGGGCCGCCCTCGTCCTCGGGCTTGCGGTTCAGCGTCCCCGCTCGCCGGCGTCCTCAACCTCGGTCGGTTCGCCCCGCCGGCACCTCAACCTTGGTCGGTTCGCCCCGCCGGCACCTCAACCTTGGTCGGTTCGCCCCGCCGGCACCTCAACCTCGGTCGGTTCGCCCCGCCGGCACCTCAACCTCGGTCGGATCACCCGCCCGACGCCTCAACCTTGGTCGATTCGGCTCGCCGGCACCTCAACCTCGGTCGGCGCCCTGCCCTCAACCTCGGTCGGTTCGCCCAGCGCCTCGCCCTCCGAAATCCGGCTGAAAAGGCGGCTCTGCTGGCAATCGAAGAAAAATTCTCCGCGAAGTGAGAAAACACGATCGATCGAGGCAATGCTTTTAGTAGGGTAGCCATGCGTCCAGGCCTCCGGCACGAGGTCTGCGGCGTAGACACCCCGGCGGCCCCAATCCGCCGGGGTGTCGTTTGCTACCGGACTTGCGGATTGCCTTAGAAAAGCTGGTCGCCGTACCACCGTGGCCCGGGGCTACCCTTGGCTTCCACGGCCGGAGTCGCGACCAGCGGGGCCGGCTCGACACGGTGCGTCGCCCCGGACTTCGTCGCCGGCGCCTCGACGGACGGACCCACCGCCTCCGAGGCGCCGGGGTCGCACTGTGCCGGTGAGGCTGTCGACTCATCGCGATGTGAATCACTTGCGTGCGCCGGCGGCTCGGCCGGCGGGGGCGGTGTCCCCCGTTGGGCGATGTACGAGCTCAACGGCACCGCGACGGCGGCGCTCGTCAACGCGACGAGCAGCAGCGCTCCACCGGCCAACAGGACGTTGTTGCGCGAGCGCGGTGCGGCGATCTCGACGACGGGGTGCCGCATGGCCTCCGGAGGGAAGGTCCCGGTGGGCAGCGTGTTGCGGGACGCCGGAGCGGGCACGCTCCGCTCCGTATCCGGAGCCGACTCCTGCAGCGACGGGGCCCCCGCTGCTTGCGGGCGCGCCGCCCTCGGCGGCGGAGCGCCCCCCGCGAGCGGCGCCGCAGCAACGAGCAGCGGCCGCACGGCGGCCATGAGCTCGTGGACCGTCTGGAACCGCGCGTCAGGGTCCTTGGCGAGCGCCCGGGTCAGCGCCTCGTTCACCTGGGCCGACACCCCCTCGAGCGGCGGCGGCACCTCGTCGAGCGCGCACACATCCAGATCGTCGTGGCCGTCGAACGGGCGCTGACCCCCGAGGAGGCAATACAGCAGCATCCCGAGGCCGTAGACGTCGGTTCGTTGATCGATCGCACGCGAGTCGAAGAGCTCCGGCGCCCGGTACCGCGCCGCGTCCGCCATGGCGTCCTCGGGCGCCCCGAACAGCAGGTGCAGCCCGAACGCCCTCAGGACAGCGGCGCCTTGACCGGTGACCACCACCGTGTGCGGGCCGAGATCCCCGTGCGAGAGCCCCAGCGCGTGCGCCGCGCCGAGCGTCCGCGCGACGTCGACGACGAGCTCGTACGCGACGGAGCGAAGCCGGGGCAGCAGATCTTCCACCGAGGGATCGTCGCTCTGCCGGGCAGCGATCCACCCCGCGTCTCCCTCCATCCCGCCCGCGATCACAGGCACGATGCCGTGCACCCCCGCAGACACCGAGAGGAGCCGCTCCAGCGCGCCGCGGAACACATCGGCGTCGGTGCCCATGCCCTCCTGGACATAGAGCGTCACCTCGCGGCCATCCGCGTCGAGCGCGCGATACGCCTCCGCCGGAGCGGGAGAGTCGAGGCTCGCGACGATGGTGTAGCCCGCGAACTCCTGCCCCAGGATCACCATGGCCCCTCCGCCTCGGCCAGCACGATGGAGACGGAGGATTCAGGTCCCGCGCGCGGGAAGAAGAAGAGGGAGAGGACGGCCCGGCGCGCGTCCTTCAATGTTGGCTGCGGTGTTGGATCAGCCCAAAAGATTCTGCTCACTGCGTCGGACCTCCGGCACGAGGTTCGAGTCCATGACACCCCCGGACACGGCGCGGGGGACATCGGTTGGCGGGGACAGTAACAGAGGTCTCAGGCGCGCGGAAGCCGTCGCCAGCGCGGACCGGCGCCACGGAGCGCGCGAGGCGGGTCTATCACTTTCCGGAACGACGGCTCGACGGCGGAGTAATACGCCCTGAAAAAGCGCGCTCCGGCCGGGGCGACTTGGGCGGAGCTGCCGGGCGTGCGCGCTCCGGATCTTCGCTGGCGAGGGCGAGCATTGCTTGCTTTCTCGGTGAATCGTCAGGCTCCATGAGCAGAAAGAGGATCGCGCTCTGGAGCGTCTCCTCGGCCTGATCAAAGCGCTCTGCCACGATGGATGCGACAGGGCTGCGCCCGTCGCCGGGGAGCAGGAGGCGCGGCTCGCACTGGAGCCCCTGGGCGATCAGGCCGAGCGCGCCGAGCCCGAGATCCCGCTCGCCTCGCTCGACCTGCCGCAGGTACGTGGCCGAGAGCTGCGCCCGCTCCGCGAACTCCTGCATGCTGAGCCCACGGAGCAACCGGAGGATGTGGACCGCCTGGCCGACCTCCTTGGGGAGCGTGTCGCGCATGAGCGCGAGCCTAGCAGGCAGAGCTCGCCTGAGCCCCCGGGAAGGCAGGCCGCCTCGCGTGAGCAGCGCGCCGCCTCGCGTGAGCAGCGCGCCGCCTCGCGTGAGCAGCGCGCCGCCTCGCGTGAGCAGCGCGCCGCTCGCTCGCCGGCGCGCCGAACGCGCCGCGCCGGCGGCGCTACAGGTACCCTTCGGCCTGCAGCGCGAACATGCGGGCATAGCGCTGGCCACGGGCGACGAGCTCGTCGTGGGTGCCTTCCTCGACGATGCGCCCGCCGTCGAGCACGACGATTCGGTCGGCCATGCGCACGGTCGGGAAGCGGTGAGAGATGACGATGGTCGTCCGCCCCTTCGACAGCGACCGGAACCGCTGGAAGACCGCGTGCTCGGCCTCGGCGTCGAGCGCCGCGGTCGGCTCGTCGAGCACGAGGATGTCGGCCTGCTCGCGCATGAAGGCGCGCGCGAGCGCCACCTTCTGCCACTGCCCGCCGCTCAGCTCGACGCCGCCCTTGAACCAGCGCCCGAGCTGCGCGTCGAGGCCCCCGGGCACGGTCGTCACGACCTCGTCGGCGCCGCCCTCGGCGACCGCGCGCGCGACGCGCGGCTCGTCCGCGAGGTGCTCGACGCTGCCCAGCCCGACGTTCTCGCGCAGCGTGAGCTGGTATTGGTTGAAGTCCTGAAAGACGACACCGATCCTCCGGCGGAGCGCGTCGGGCTCCCAGGCGCGGAGATCCTTGCCGTCGAGCAGGATCCGCCCCTCGGTGGGCTCGTACAGCCGCGCGAGCAGCTTGATGAACGTGGTCTTTCCGGCGCCGTTGTGCCCGACGAGCGCCAGGCTCTGGCCGCTCGGGATGTGGAGATCGATCCCCCGGAGCGCCCAGCGCGACTGGCCAGGATACCGGTAGCCGACCCCCTCGAACCGCACGCCCCGGTCGTGCGCGCCGTCGGCCGACAGGGGCGCAGGCGCGCCTCCGCTGACGGCCGGCAGCGCGGTCGGCTCGCCGGTCGGGATGGCCAAATACTGAAAGAGATTCGACATGTAGAGGTTGTGCTCGTACATGCCGCCGACGCCGGCGAGGACGGCCTGGAACGCCTGCTGGCCTTGCCGGAAGGCAGCGACGTAAAGGACCATCTCGCCGAGCGAGAGCCTCCCCGCCGCGGCGCCGGCCGCCATGGCGCCATAGCAGCCGTAGAACGCGGCGGTGCCGAGGAGCGACAGGCCGTAGGACCACCCGGCGCGGCGGACCGCGAGGGCGCTGTCCTCCCGGTAGAACGACGTCGCGAGCGCCTTGTACCGCTCGAGGAACATCGGCCCGAGCCCGAAGAGCTTCACCTCCTTGGCGTGGCCGTCGTTGGCGAGCACGTACTCCAGATAGTTGAGCTGGCGGGCCTCGGGAGAGCGCCAGTTCCGGAGGCGGAACGCCGCGCCAGAGAAGCGAGCCTCGGCGACCGTGGCGGGGACGGCCGCGAGCACGAGCGCGATCACCGCGAGGGCGCTGAACCCGACGAGCAGCGCGGCGTACCCCGCGAGCGTGATCAGGTTCTGCACGAGGGAGAAGCTCTCGGTCACGACGGAGGCGGGGCGAGACGACGCCTCGCGGCGCGCGCGGGTGAGCTGGTCGTAGAACTCCGAGTCTTCGAAATGGACCAGCGAGAGCGAGAGCGCCTTCTCGAGGATCATCCCGTGGATGTCGATCGAGAGGCGCGCGCCGAGCAGCTGCCGCATCAGCGAGAGCCCGCGCTGCACGAGCGCGAGCGCGGCCACGAGGCCGAGCTCGACCGAGACCCACACGAGCGCCGCGCGCTCATCGCGGGCGACCACCGCGTCGGTGATCGCCTTTCCCACGTAGGCCACCCCGAGCGGCAGCCCCGCCGCGGCGAGCGTGAGCGCGCCGAGGGCGACGCTCGCCGCCTTCGACGAGCGCCAGACGAGCTGGAGCGTCCGTGGGGTGTAGGCAAAGCTGTCCCGCAGGCGGGAGAGGCCGAGCATGGACGGCAGATTCTAACCACGCCGCGGCGCCCCGCCCGCGAAGACCCGCGAGGGCGCGAGGGCGCGAGGGCGCGAGGGCGCGAGGGCGCGAGGGCGCGAGGGCGCGAGGGCGCGAGGGCGCGAGGGCGCGAGGGCGCGAGGGCGCGAGGGCGCGAGGGCGCGAGGGCGCGAGGGCCGAGGAACGCGAACGCGGCCGCGGCGACCACGGGCTGCCTCCCGCGGGCGGGGTGATGACGAGCGCGCGAGCGCGCGAGCGCGGGCGCTCGACGGGCGGGCGAGCAGGCAGGACGCGGTGGCGGGCGCGCGCCCGGCGCGGTATCCCGGGGCTCCGAAAAGGAGGCTCTTCATGTCGAGCATGTCCACGTTGACCATGGGCTACGGAGCGCTGCTCACAGCGCTCGGCGTCGGAGGATTCGCGGCGACGAGCGCGCCGACGGCGCTCATCCCGGCCGGCTTCGGGGTCGTCGCGATCGGGCTCGGCCTGCTCGCGCGACAGGAGAGGTACCGCATGCACGCCATGCACGCGTCGGCCATGGTCGGCGTCCTCGGCTTCCTCGGCTCCGCGCGCGGCCTGGCCCAGCTGCCGACGCTGCTCTCCGGCGGCGACGTGGCGCGCCCGCCGGCCGTCATCGCCCAGTCGGTGATGGCCGTCCTCTCGGCGGGCTACGTCGCGCTCTGCGTGCGATCCTTCGTCACGGCGCGCCGCGCCGCCGCCCGCACCTGAGCGCGGCGCGCGCCGTCTCGCGTGAGGAGCGCGCCGCCCTGCCAAGGAGCCAAGGCCCGCTCACAGCCCGCTCCACCCATCGCCTTCCTATCCCCGTCCGGCCGGCGCGCTCCGTGCGGTCCTGTCGGGCGCGAGAGCCATCGAACGGCGCGCTCCTGCCGATCCGTAGAGAACGGCCGCTGCGGCTCCTCTCGCGTGGCGCGTGGTGGATGAGCCTCGTCCCCTCTCCTCACCCGCCTTACTCTGCACGTCCCATCTCTGCGCGTCCGATCTCCGCTCGTCGGATCCAGGCGCCCGCGCACCGAGGAGCTCTTTCATGTCGATTATTTGACAATCCGGACCGGCAGTCCGGAATGCTATAAATCCGCTCGCAAAAAGCCAGATCGGTGCCCTCGATGCCCGTGCATGATGTACTGTCATCGTCACCAGACCATCAACTACGAGAAGAGCGAGCACCATGCTTCGACGCGTCATTGCATTGGGGCTGACGGCGCCTTTTTTCCTTTCCTGCGAGGGGAGTGGTGGTGTCATCCAGATCTGGAATTGCGAGGAGTGCCTCAAGGGCTGGACCTGCACGGCGGATGCTTGCATCCCCCCGCACTGCAGCAATGACGTCACGGATGAGGACGAGGGAGAGACCGACCGCGACTGCGGCGGCTCGTGCCAGCCGTGCGGCTTCGGCGCCTCGTGCGAGACGGGCATCGACTGCAAGGAAGGCGTGTGTCGTCAGGGGGTTTGCCAGGCTCCGACCTGCGTCGACGGCGTGGCGAACGGCTTCGAGACCGGCATCGACTGCGGCACGCGCTCATGCCCGCTCTGCCCCGCGGGCGAGGGGTGCCTCACCGGCGAGAACTGCGCGTCCGGCGTGTGCAGGGAGCGTGTCTGCCAGGCGCCCTCGTGCGACGACGGGGTCCTAAATGGAAGCGAGCTCGCCGTGGATTGCGGGGGGGACTGCCTGACGTGCCGGTAGCCCGGAGCGCCCAGCGAGGCCACCAGGCCTCGCGACCCCACCCCGACGAGGCGTCGGCGCGAGGGAGGAGCGCCCCTCGCCTCAGAGGGGATTGACCGCGGGCGCCGTCTCCAGGCTGACCGTGCCGCCGGTCGCGATCCAGCGGAAGCCATCGATGAGCGCGGTCGAGTCGAAGCGATCGTCGCCGGTGTCGAACAGGATGAACCGGAGCGAGATCTCCTCGCCGCCATGCACCGGCGCGCGGGTCTTGAGCCACCGGGTGCCGCCGTCGTGGCGCGGGCTGAACCCCGTCCCCACGAGCTCGCCCGAGCCGAGCGGACATCCGTCGCAGACATCGAAGAACGCAATATTGACGCTGACCGGCCTCCCCTCCCCGTCGAACGAGAGATTGCCGTTGTACGATCCGGGAGGCGCGGGCGTCGCCAGCGCGACGAATTGATCGTTGAAGTCCTCGCAGACCCACTCCGGGTATTCGAACGTATAGAACTTGAAGAGGAACTCGTAGCCGGTCGCGTTCGTCGGCGCGCGCAGGACGACCTCGAGGCCGATGTCGTCGTTGATGAAGCTGGACGGAGGACAGGCAGGGTTGTCCTGAGGGAACCCGGGGGGCGCTGTGCCGGCACCGTAGCTCGAGCAGCTCCCGGACCAGCAGGCGTCGGGGTGGCCAGGCAGGCGTGCGCTCCCCGTCGAGAGCGCGAGCAGGCGCGCGCCGCCCTGCACGTGCACGTTGGGGCCGAACCCATCGAAGACGCCAACCGCGGGCGACCGCTCTGCAGACGAGCCGTCCCCGCGGACATACCTCGCGGAGATCACGCCCCACCGCCTGTCCTCGCGGGACGCCACGGCGCAGAGGTCGATCGCCTTGGCCCCGTCCACCGGATCGAAGTCCTCCAGCGCGAGGCCCTCGTCGCACGGTGGCGGCACGTTGTCGATCACACCGTCGCAATCCTCGTCCGCCGGCGCGGGGATATGGCCGCTCGCGTCAGGCTCGGTGACCTCGACCTCGATCGCGCCTGGATTCACATTTCCATCGACGTCGTTGCAGTCGCCCTCGGCGGGCGTGAACCCGTCCCCGTCGCCGTCCACGTTGGGATCGGTGACAGGGATTGCGCCACCAGGGCCGAGCCCTGGCTCGCCCGGCTCATCGAGCCCGTCGGAGGCGTCCTCGCCGATGGTCCCCGCGGGCTCACCGCGCCCGTCTCCCCCACCCCCCTGCGCGGACGCGCCGCCCACCGCGGAGCACCCGAGTGCAACGGCGAGCATCGCCGTCACGGCCATGCCGGTGCAGGGGAGAGCGAGCCGTCGTTCGATCATGCTGCACTTTGCCATAGGGAACGGACCGACGTCCCACGCAACCTCGAGCGGGCGAGCGCAACCTCGGTTCGATTCGAACACGCGCAGCTCACGCAACGCGCAGCTCACGCAACGCGCAGCTCACGCAACGCGCAGCTCACGCAACGCGCAGCTCACGCAACGCGCAGCTCACGCAACGCGCAGCTCACGCAGACGCGCAGCTCACGCGAGCGCGGAGCTCACGCAGACGCGCAGCTCACGCGAGCGCGGAGCTCACGCAGACGCGCAGCTCACGCGAGCGCGGAGCTCACGCAGACGCGCAGCTCACGCAGACGCGCAGCTCACGCAGACGCGCGCCCGCCGACGGGCGCCGCTGCCGGCCGCTCTACATCCGCTCCGGCGCCTCGATCCCGAGCAGGCCTAGGCCCTTCGCCAGCACCTCCGCCGTCAGATCGCACAGCGCGAGGCGCGAGCGGCGCACCTCGTCGCTCTCGGCGCGGAGCACCGGGCAGCGCTCGTAGAAGGTCGTGAACGACCCCGCGAGCTCGAACAGGTAACCGCACAGGCGGTGCGGCTCGAGCGTGGCGGCCACGTCCTCCAGCACGGCGCCGAACCGGAGCAGCTCCAGGACGAGCGCCCGCTCCGCCGGCTCGCTCAGCACGATCCCGGCCTCGCGCGGCGACTCGACGCCGGCCTTCCGGAAGATCGACCGGATGCGGGCGTGCGCGTACATCAGGTAGGGCGCCGTGTTCCCCTCGAACGCCAGCATGCGATCCCAGTCGAACACGTAGTCCTTGATCCGGTCGCTCGAGAGATCGGCGTACTTCACCGCGCCCACGCCGACCGCCCGCGCCACGGCATCGGCGGCCTCGGCGTCGAGCTCGGGGTTCTTCTCCCGCACCACCTTCGACGCGCGCTCCGTGGCCTCGTCGAGCAGGTCCGAGAGCTTCACGGTGTCGCCGCTCCTCGTCTTGAACATCTTCTTGTCGGCCCCGAGCACCGAGCCGAACGCCACGTGCTCGGCCCGGGCCGGCGGCGCGAGCCAGCCCGCCTCGCGCGCGGTCGCGAAGACCATCGCGAAGTGCTGGCTCTGCGGCGCGCCGACGACATAGACGATCCGGCGCGCGCCGACCGCCGTGAGGCGGTGGCGGATCGCCGCGAGATCCGTCGTGGCGTAGCCGTAGCCGCCGTCCTGCTTGCGCACGATGAGCGGCAGCGGCGCGCCGTCCTTGCCCGTGAAGCCGGCCGGGAAGACGCAGAGCGCGCCCTCGCTCTCGCGCGCCAGCCCCTTGCGGCCGAGCTCCTCGATGACGTCGGGCAGCATCGGGTTGTAGAAGCTCTCGCCGGCGAAATCCGCGTCGGTCAACGTCACGCCGAGGCGGCGGTAGACCGACTCGAAGTAGCGCGTCGACTCGCGCACGAGCTGCCGCCAGAGCGCGAGGGTCTGCTCGTCGCCGCCCTGCAGCCGCACGACCCGTCGGCGCGAGCGCTCGGCGAACGCCGGGTCGCCGTCGAACTTGGCGCGCGCCTGCCGGTAGAACGCGTCGAGATCGCCGACCGAGAGCTCCTGCGAGGCCGCGGCCTCGCCGAGATCGAGCATGTGCTCGATGAGCATGCCGAACGGCGTGCCCCAGTCGCCGAGGTGGTTCTGGCGGATCACGCGGTGGCCGAGCGCCTCGAGCACGCGCGCGAGGGCGTCGCCGATGATCGTGCTGCGGAGGTGGCCGACGTGCATCTCCTTCGCGGCGTTGGGGCCCGAGTAGTCGACGATCACCGTCTCGGGCTGCGCCGCGGGCGCGATCCCGAGCCGGCCGCCGCCCGCCGTCTCGGCGAGCTCGCGCGTGAGGTACGCGTCCTCGAGCGTCAGGTTCACGAACCCGGGGCCCGCGATCTCGACCTTCCGGCAGATCCCGTCGAGCTGCAGCGCCGCGACGATCGCCGCAGCGACCTCGCGCGGCGGCCTGCCGAGGCGCTTGCCGAGCGCCATGGCGGCGTTCGCCTGGTAGTCGGCGTGGGTGGAGCGGCGCAGGGAAGGATCAACCGCGGCGTGCTCGGCGCCGAACGCGGCGGTGATCGCCGCCTGCAATGCGCGGGCGAGGGCGTGGACGGGATCGGCCATGGCGCATCCTTTGGCCCGGGCGCCCGGCCAATTCAATAGGCAAGCCGGAGCGGCACCGCCACATCAGCGCACCTTTGACAAAAATCGGGGTAGGCCGGACAGTTCACGCCTCACGTGAGCGCTTCCCCGCCCCCTGCCCCCGGCGATCCGCCGCCCGCCGCGAGCAACGCGCTCGCGGAGAGCGCGGCGGCCCAGCTGGTCGGGACGGTCATCTCGGACCGGTACCGGATCGTGGAGCTCGTGGCGACGGGCGGGATGGGCGCGGTCTACAAGGCCGAGCACCTGCTCCTGCGCAAGTGGCTGGCCGTGAAGCTCCTCCTGCCCGAGGCGAAGGGCTCCCCGGAGCTCACGGCGCGCTTCGAGCGCGAGGCGATCGCAGGCGCGCACATCCAGCACCCGAACATCGCCTCGGCGACCGACTTCGGCACCCTCCCCGACGGCTCCCGGTTCCTCGTGCTGGAGCACGTCCGCGGCACGACGCTCGATCGCATCATCAAGAAGGGCCCCGTGCCCGCCCCGCGCGCCGCGGAGATCGCGCGGCAGATCGCGGCGGCGCTCGCCGCGGCCCACGAGCGCGGCGTCATCCACCGCGATCTGAAGCCGCGCAACGTCATGGTCGAGGACGGCACCGACGCGGTGAAGCTCATCGATTTCGGCCTGGCGAAGGTGCCGATCGAGCGCCTCTCCACGACGGACGCGCACAGCAGCGAGGCGCGGCCCGACGCCGGCCGGATCACGCTGAGCGGCATGGTCTTCGGCACGCTCGCGTACATGGCGCCCGAGGCGGCGCAGGGCATGGATCACGTCGACGAGCGCTCCGATCTCTACGCGCTCGGGCTCATCCTCTACGAGATGCTCGCCGGAAAGCACCCGTTCGACGCGATCCTCCCCGTCGAGATCTTCCGCGAGCAGCTCCACACGGCGCCGCCGCCGCTCCGGCTGCGCGCCCCGGGCACGGCGGCGCCGCGCGAGCTCGAGGCGCTCGTGATGCGCATCCTGCGCAAGGACCCGGCGGAGCGCCCCGCGAACGCCCGCGCGCTGCTCGCGGCGCTCGACGCGGCCGTGCCGAGGTCCGAGGCGCTCGGCCTCCTCCCCTGGAAGGAGCCGCTCTCGAGCGGGGCGTGGCGGCTCAGCGACCCGCTGCGCGCGATCCCGCACGCCGCGCCGCCCGAGCTGCCGGCAGGGCAGGACCGCGCGGGCGCGGCCGGCGGCGCCGCGGCCAGGGGAGCCGCGGCCGGCGGCGCGGCGACCGGCAGCGCCGAGACGGATGCGTTCGGCCTGCAGCTCGGGGCCGCCGGAGCCGACGGCGGGGCGCCCGGGAAGGCAGCGCGCGGGGCGGCAGGAGGCCGGCCGCGAGCGCGGAGGCGCGCGTGGGGCTGGCTCCTCGGGGTGGCCGCCGTGGCCGCGATGGGCGCGGCGGGCGTGCTGCTCCTCGGCCGGCTGCCCGCGGGCGCAGGCTGGCTGCGCGCGGGCGCCCCGGCGGCGGCCGGCCCGGAGCTCCAGGCGGCGCCCGCAGCGGCGCAGGCGGCCCCCGCCGGGGCGCCGGCCGCCCAGGCGCAGGACGCCCTCGCCCCCCCTCCGCAAGCCCCCTCCGCGGCGCCCGTCGCGAGCGCCTCGGCCCCCGGGTCGGCCGACGCCGCGGCGGCGCCGGACGCGGGCGCGGCGGCACCGGAAGCGGATGCCGCGGCGCCGGACACGGGCGTGGCGTCGGCCGGCACGGGGCCGATCGAGGGCGCAGGCCTCCCGGCCGAGCGCGAGCGCCTCGTGGCGGCGGTCCGGGCGAAGCGGTGGGGCGACGCGGAGAGCGCGCTGCTCACGCTGCTCGAGAAGGATCGCGCCGCCTTCGAGCAACGCGACGTGATGACGGCCGCGGCCGCCGTCGCCGTGAAGAGCTCGTACCGGACCGACGGCCGCGCGGACGCGATCTTCGACGCGCTGGAGGGCCGCCTGGGCCCGGAGGGCCTCGACATCGCCTACGAGATCGCGAGCGGCTACGGGGGCACTCAGGGCGGAAAGCGCGCGGCGGCGCTGCTCCGCCGCCCCGAGGTGCTGAAGCGCGCGAGCGTCCCGCTGCGCATCGCCGTGGCGCTGCGCGAGGCCCCCTGCCGGCGCAAGGAGGCGCTCTTCGAGCGTGCGGCGCTCGAGGGGGACGCGCGCGCGCTCGTGTTCCTGGAGATGCTCCGCTCGTCGCAGTGCCAGCCGCGCATCGGGCAGTGCTGCTTCCACCACCACGCGGGGCTCGAGAACGCGGTGCGCGCCCTGCGGGACCGGCTGCGCTACTGAGCCGACCGCGCGCGAGCCGACCGCGCCCGCGCGGCGCGGGCTCCCGGCGCGAGGCGGCCCCAGGGCCGCCGAGATGGGCTAGGCTCGCGCCCCCGGGTTCCACGGCGCCCAGGAGGCCAGAGCACGGCGACCGGGCGACGGGCGACCTGCGGACGACAAGAACGAAGGAACAGGAATGAGCGACAAGACGAATGAGGAGATCTACAGGGCGTATCTGCTGGGTTACGCGTGCACCGGCGACGCCTCGAAGGTCGCGGTGCTCCAGGACGCGCGCCCGCTGACGTCGGTGATCGCCGCCGCGCTCGCCCTCGCCGAGCGCGACCGCCAGGCGAGCGAGCCGCCTGATACATGGGATTCCCTGTCCGGGCGCCTGCAGGCCATGTTCGATGAGTTCGACCCGCACGGGTACGACCTGGCGGGCGGAGGCGACGAGTCGCTCGAAGACGAGGACGAGGACGAAGAAGAAGACGACGAGGACGAAGACGGCGACGAGCCGATCGCCTCCTGAGGCGCGCCTTCGAGGCACGGACGCGCAGCGTGCGCCGGTGACACGGCCACTCGCCCGGCGATGCCGGGCGAGTGGAGGTTCCTCACACCGCCTTCGCTCTGCGGGCGGCGGAGCTCACGACCTTCCCCTCGGCCTTAATCAAGCTCGCGCCGCGTTCTCCTACATCCGAACGTTTACGTAGTCGTAGTCGTAGTCGTGGTCGTGGTCGTGGTCGTGGTCGTTCACGGCCTGCCGTTGACGACCACGACCACGACCACGACCACGACCACGTAAACGTTCACGTTCACGTTCACGTTCACGTTGGTGACTGGTGGAGGGGGGGCAGCATTCGTGCCCTGAACGTGACCGAACGAGCCTCGTTAACGCCACAGATCATCGAGGCGCTGCGCGCGACGCGGCCCCGCTCACCCCCCGAGGGTCGCGCCGTTCGAGGCGATGACCTCACGATACCAGTGCGCCGAGTCCTTGAGGACCCGCCTGCCCGTCGGGTAGTCGACGAAGACGAGGCCGAAGCGGTGTTTGTAGCCGTGAGCCCACTCGAAGTTGTCCATGATCGACCAGTGGAAGTAGCCGTTCACGACCGCGCCCTCGGCGATCGCCCGGCGGAGCTCGATCAGGTGGCGCGCCATGAAATCGATGCGCTGGGGGTCGTGCACCTTCCCGTCGAGCGAGATCCAGTCCCGGGTGGACAGGCCGTTCTCGGTGATCACGATGGGCCGCTTGTACCGCTCGTAGAAGAACCGGGGCCCCCAGTAGAGGCACTCGGGGGTGACCGACCACTCGAACGCGGTGATCGGGTGCCCCACCGGGTGGGGCACCACCTCGGCTGCGCCGTTCGCCCCGGCGCGCACCGGGACTCCCCAGTAGACGTTCACGCCGCAGAAATCGACCGGCTGCGCGATGATCTCCATGTCACCGCTCCGGACCTCGGGGAGCTCCTTCGCGAACAGGCGGAGCCCGTCCTCGGGATACCTGCCGAAGAACACGGGATCCATCCACCACGTGTTGGTCCAGGTGGTCCGAGCGTTCACCGACCACGTGGCCGCGCGCGCCGCCTCCAGATCCTCCGGCGACGAGGTCGCGGGGTATTTGACCTGCGCGACGGGCGCATAATAGACGTTGCATTTCCCGGGGCTCGACGCGCGGATGGCCTGCACCGACTTGCCGTGCGCGAGCAAGACGTGGTGGCAGAGCCGGAGCACCTCGGCGAAGCGCAGCCGGTCGCCGGGCGCGTGGCGACCCTCGTAGTGGCCGGCGCCGGCGAACACCTGCGGCTCGTTGAGCGTCATCCAGTCCTTCACCCGGTCGCCGAGCTTCCTGACCACGACGCTCGTGTACTCGGCGAACCAGTCGGCGCTGTCGCGGTTCAGCCACCCGCCCTTGTGGTAGAGCGCGAGAGGAAAGTCCCAGTGGAACAGCGTGGCGTGGGGCTCGACGCCCGCCTCGAGCAGCGCGTCCACGAGGCGATCGTAGAACGCGAGCCCGCGCTCGTTGACGGCGCCCGTGCCCTCCGGGAGGACGCGAGGCCACGAGATGCTGAGTCGATAGGCGCGGAGGCCGATGTCGCGCATGAGGGCGACGTCCTCCGGGTACCGGTGGTAGTGGTCGCACGCAACGTCGCCGGTCTGGCCGTTCCACACGGCGTCCGGCTTCTTGCAGAACATGTCCCACACGGACGGCCCCTTGCCGTCCTCGTACGCGGCGCCCTCGATCTGGTACGACGCCGCGGCGGCGCCCCACAGGAACCCTTCCGGAAAGCCCTCTTCGCTCTGCTGTCGCGTCATGGTGGCCGCCACCATACCAAAGGCGGCCGAGCTCCGGCACCGCGGCGTCAGCCGGCCTCGCGCGCCTCGTAGCCGGCCTCGCGCACGGCCGCGAGGAGGGCCTCCTCCGTCGCGCTCCCCTCGACGACCGCCTCTCCGCGCTCGAGGCTCACCTCGCTCACCCGCGTCACGCCAGGGACCTTCGCGAGCGCCTTCGAGACCGCCTGGACGCAGTGGCCGCACGTCATCCCTTCGATAGCGATTCTGTGCATCTCCCCCCTATGCCCGCTCGAGGTGGCAGCGTCAACGACGGCACGCCCGGCGCGCCAGCGAGGATCGCCGGCGCGCCGTCGACCCAAGAGTCCTCCGGAACCGCCCAGGAAGTGGCCTCTCCAGCGCGCTCCGGCGCTCCGCGGCTGCGTGGTTGCGCCAGTTGCGCCAGTTGCGCCAGTTGCGCCGGTTGCGCCGCCCGCGTCCGGGTGATGTTCTCTCGAGCGTGACGGCTCTCGAGCACACGGCGCTTGTCGGCCACGGCGGCGTGCACATCGTCGAGGGCGCCGGGGGGACGCGCCGCCATGCGCTCCACCTGGTCAAGCTGGTGGTGCCGGTCGAGGGTCCTCTCGAGATCGAGGCCGAGATCGGGCGGCCGTTCGAGGTGCGCGCGCCCGTGCTCACCGGCGCCGGGGTCGCCCATTCCATCGGATCTCCCGGCGCGACGGTGACGGTCTTCCTGGCGCCCGACGGGCTCGGCGCCGGCGCCCAGGCGGCCGCCCGCGGGCGGGTGCTCGCCCTCGAGGGCGCGCAGGCCGAGCGGGCGCGCGCGGCGGCGCGCGACGTGCTCCGCAGCGGGCTCGATCACGCGGCGACGCACGAGCTCATGAGGACGTGCGCCGCCGCGTTCGCGCCGGGCGGCCCGCCGGCCGATCGCCGCGTGCTCCGCGCCATGCGCCGCCTGGCGGAGCAGGCGCCGGGCCGCCCCGCGCTGGGCCCGCTCGCCGCCGCGGAGGGCCTCTCTCGCTCGCGGCTCTCCCACCTGTTTCACGGCGCCTTCGGCCACCCGCTGCGCGACTACGTGACCTTCCTGCGGGTGATGACGGCCATCCGGGCGCTCATGGAGGGCACCCCGCTGGCGCAGGCGGCGCTCGCCGGCGGCTTCCACGACCAGGCCCACCTGGCGCGCGCGGTCGTCGCGACGCTGGGCCGCACGCCGGGCTCGGTCGCCCGCAGCCACTTCGTACAAGCCGCAGCCACGGCCGGGGCCATGGTGATCCCCTGAACCCAAGGAGGATCCATGCCCCCCCGCGCTGTCGGCGCAGCCCGCGTCGCCCTCGGCCTCATCGTCCTGCTCGGCGGCATCAACGGATTCGTGCGCATCGTCCCGGTCCCCGAGCCGCTCCACCCGTTCATCCAGCTGCTCGTCGACAGCGGCTACATCCACGCGGTCAAGGTCGTCGAGATCGCCGCCGCGGTCCTGCTCCTGCTCGACCGCCGCCGCCCGCTCGCGCTCGCGCTGTTATGGCCTGTCGTGGTGAACATCGCCCTGTTCCACCTGCTGCTCGACCCCCGCGCCGGCATCAACGCCGTCATCCTTCTCGGCCTGCTCGGCGCCCTCACCTGGCATGATCGCCACGCGTTCGCGCCGCTGCTCGCCGAGGAGCGCGCCGGGTCGCGCGCCCGCGCGCCGATGGGCGGCGACGCGGCGCGCGGAGAGCGCGCCTCGCCCGCCTAGAGCCCGATCACCTACGGCGCGCTGTCCTGGAGCACGCCGTCGGGCACGAGGCGGAGCGAGCGAACCGCGCCCTCGCGCGCGAGCAGGAGGGCGCCGAGCACACCCGCCTCGCTGCCCAGCGGAGAGGCGACGACCGGCACGTCCGCGCCGCGGACGGCGTGGCGCGGCAGCTCCTCTCGCACGCCGGCGAGGAGGATGTCGGGCGCGGCGAGCAGCTCGCCGCCCAGCACGACGAGCTGGGGGTTGAGCAGGTTCAGCAGGACCGCGATGCCGCGCGCGAGCTGCGTGCCCGCCTGGTGGAAGATCGCGCGGGCGCTCTCGTCGCCGGCGAGCGCCGCGCTCGCGATGGCGCTGACGGCGTGCGGGCGAGCGAGCGCGGCGAGCTGGGGTGAGCGCGCCGACGCCGCCTCGGCGGCGCGCCGGAGCGCCATGACCGAGGCGAACGTCTCAAGACATCCGCGGCGCCCGCAGCCGCAAGGCGGGCCGTCGTCCGCAATGCGGCAATGGCCGATCTCACCGCTGTACCCCTGCATCCCGAAGAACAGGCGTCCATCGGCGACGAGGCCCGCGCCGACGCCGAGCCCGACGTAAATCCACACGTACGACGCCTGCCCCCGCGCCGCGCCGAGCTCCCCTTCCGCCACCGCCGCTGCCTGAGGCAGGTTGTACACAGGCACCTGCATGCGGAGCGCGCGGCTGAGCTCCGCGCGCACAGGGAACCGCTCCCAGCCCAGGTTGGGCGCAAGCACGCAGACGCCGCTCGGCCGCTCGATGAGCCCAGGCAAGACCGCGCAGGCGCCGCGCAGCCGCTTCCGCGGCACCCCGCTCAGCTGCAGCACCTTTGGCAAGAGCTCGACGATATCGCGGACCGTCCGGTGCGGATCGCGCAGGACGGTGGGCTGCTCGAGGCGCGCCCGCAGCCGCCCGCGGGCGTCGGCCACGGCCACGGCCGTCTGCTCGACGCCGATCTCGATGCCGAGGAAGGCGGCGCTGTCGTCGTTGAACTCGAGGAGCCGCGCCGGGCGCCCGCCGCGCGATTCGCTCCCGACATCGCGGACGCTGCCGCTGTCGAGGAGCTCCTCGATGATGGCCGAGACCGTCGGCTTGGTCAGCCCGCTCAACCGCGCGAGGTTCGTGCGGGAAATCGGGCCGTGCTCTTGCACGAGGTCAAGGACGAGGGAGCGGTTGAGCTCCCGAGGGGTACGGTTGTTCGCCGTCTTGTCGCTGGCACGGACCATTCGAGCAAAAACAGACTTAGCCGTCCTCGCACAGCAAAAGCAAGGGGGGTCGCAACCGAGCTGTCACGAAAGCGCGCGCGGCGAGCGCTCGTGGTCTCCCGCGCTTCCCCGCTCCTCACGCGCGTCACGCGCGCTTGCCGCTCCTCCCCGCCTCTCCGCCACGTCTTCCCGCTTCCTCTCGCTCACCGCGCGCATCGCTGCCTCGACGCCCCCACCCCGCGGCGCGTCAGAGCTGCTTATGTCAGCATCACAATCGCCGCTGCCCGAGACGGCCGCCGCGCAGCGCCCCTCCCGCCTTCCACGTAGCAAACTGCCCCGCTTCGGGGGATGGGCTCCTACAGCCCGCACCTCCGTGTGGCGGAACGCCGCATCGCCCCTTGTGAGGTAGAAACAGGGAGCGCGCGGTCCTCTCGGCGTTCGACCCGCCCGGACCTGGCGATCGCCGCGCTCCCCGCTCCCGCGACGCCGCAAAGTTCCGCGGCGGGCGAGCTCATCTCTTCTCGCAGGGAACACCGATTGCAGACGGCAACGAACAACAAGCGGTGGATGACAGACGGCAGACGCTCATCGGCCATCGACGTCCAATGAACGACAAACGGCAAACGCGGGAAGCGAGCAGACATCGAGTCGATGAGCGCAGACGCCGTGGGGCGTGAAGGAGAGCGAGCGTCGAGGCGCTGGAGTCCTGACATGCCGACGCACTGTCGTCCCAGGTCGAGCGAGGGCTCAAGGGGTTGGAGGACACGGCGACATCGCGCAGCGACGCTTTGCCCAGCTCGCGCGCGATGCGCAATGCCGAGGAGACGCCCGGAGCGCCGGGCGGCATCCTCACGAGGAGTTTTCACGATCATGAAGATGGCAGACGTTCTGGGTGCAGTGTTCGCTGTGACGCTCGCCGCCTGCACGGCGACATCCGATGAGGTCGCGGATGCGGAGGAGACCGGGGCCGACGAGGGCGCGCTCGGGGTGAGCGACGTGGCGGCTGCACCGGCGACTTCCGAGCACGAGAGCCGCTTCAGCCTCGCGCGGCCCGGCGCCATGTGCGGGGGCATCGCCGGCATACGCTGCGCGGTGGGCCTCTATTGCGACTTCGCCCCCGAGGCGAACTGCGGCGCGTACGACCGGAGCGGCACGTGCGCGCTCATGCCCGACGCGTGCCCGCAGGACTACGATCCGGTGTGCGGCTGCGATGGCCGCACGTACAGCAACGGCTGCGTCGCGGCCACGGCCGGCGTCTCGGTGAGGAGCGCGGGGGAGTGCGGCCCCACGATCGTGGGGGTCGGCGAGAGCTGCGGCGGCTTCACCCTCGGCGGGCCGCGCGTGTGCGGCGAGGGGCTCTACTGCAAGTACGCGCCTTCCGCGATCTGCGGGCGCGCGGACGCGTCCGGCAGATGCGCGGAGAAGCCCGATGTCTGCACGAAGGAGCTCGCGCCCGTGTGCGGCTGTGACGGCCAGACGTACGCCAACGCGTGCACGGCGGCCGCGAGCGGCACCTCCGTCGACGCGCGGGGCGCGTGCGAGGACGCGCCGATCGAGTGAGCGAGATCGCCGCCCCGCTCCGCGGCTGCTCGAGCGCGAGGAGCGCGGGCGGCGCGCGGTCACGGCTTCTTCTCGACGGATTGCACGTCGAGCTGGATGAACTGACCGTTGAACGGCTGGGGCGCCGGGGGGACGCCGTCCACGACCAGGTGCTTGAAGTTGGTGATGCTGATGTCATTCGGGTCCTCGCCCTTGAAGGACACCTTGGCTCCGCCCCGGATCGGAATGGTCTTCGTGTGGTCGATCTTGAACGTGTCGTGCCCCACGTTGGGGCTGTCGTTGAGCCAGTAGACCTCGGCCGGGTCGGAGACGGAGATGCTGTAGCGGTTGTACTCCCCGTGGTCGGGTGCACCGCCCACGCGGAAGTGCATGCCGTCCGACGTGCCGCCCTTGTAGGTCTCCGGCTCGACGACGCCGCGGAGCCGGACGGTCACCAGATAGACCGTGTCGGGCGAGCCGCCGAACGTCTTTGTCGCGTCGACCTGCGCCGAACACGCACACTCGTCGCTGTTGCCCGGGTCCCGGTCGCACGGCATCTCCCAGCGGAAGCCGTCGATGCTGTCGGCCGCGGCGAGCAGGTTCTCTTCTTCGCCGCCGCCGCTGCCGCCGACCCCGCCGCTGCCGCCGCTGCCGCCGCTTCCGCCGACCCCGCCGCTGCTGACGGAGCTCGCGCTGCTGGAGGCGCTCGCGCTGCTGGAGGCGCTCGTGCTGGCGGCCGTCGAGGCTCCCCCGCCCGAACTCGCAGCGCCCGTCGTGCTGGCGCTGGCCTGGTCGTCCGCGGGCGGGTCGGAATCGGAGCCGCAGGCGAGAAGGACCATCATCGCAGGAACCACGATCAAAGAGATTCTCATTTTACACCAGTCCGGCGAGGGCGCCGGCAGTTGAGGCTGGGGACGCGAAACGTCGTTGCCTTGGTATCACGGCTCGTTCGCGTGGCCATGTCAGGGTCGTGAGCGGTCCGGTGCACTACCGGACGAAGCCAAAGGAGGACGTGCGGCCGACAATGTGAACGTTCACATGACGGGCGTCAACGCGAATCGACCGACCCGCGGGGTTCCTCGAGCGTGCGGGGGAGCGAGGACCGAGGACATGCGGACATGGGCGTGCGCTCGCGGTAGGCTGCCATGGCGCCCGGGGCGCCGCGCTTCGCCGCGCCGCCTTCGCGCTTTGCAGCGAGGTTGAACGTGAGATCCTGGATCTCTGCCCGTCGAATCCTGTGCATCCTCCTGCTCGCGCCGCTCGTCCTCGGGATGGGCATCAGCGAGCAGGAGTTCCTGTGCGAGAACGCGGCTGCGCATCTCGAGGAGTGCTGTCCGTCGTTCTCCGCGACTCCCGCGCTCTGCCGGCAGAACGGCGGCTGCAACGGGGACGAGGAGCTGTGGCTCACGGCCGACGAGAGCCGGTGCATCCAGGACAGGGAGTGCGGCGACCTCGTCGCGAGCAACGTCTGCGAGCAGGCCGCCACGCGCATGAAGCTCGCCGAGGGCGGGAGCACGGGCGTCGCGCGCCCGGTGGTGTGCCGGTGAGGCGGCGTATCCGCTCGTCGAGGCGACGATGGGGCGTTGCCGCCGCGCTCTCCGGGCTCCTCGCCCCCGCCCTCGCCAGCGCGCAGGCGGCGCAGCCTCCTCCGGGGGCGCCCGCTTCCGAGGGCCCGGAGGGGTGGAGGCGCGGCTTCGGCGCCAAGTTCTACGCCGGGGGCTCGTGGCAAAGCTTCTATTCCCTCGCCATCTATGGAGCGAGCTTCGGCGCCGCCGCCGGGGGCACGCTCGAGCACGTCGCGCTCTGGGGAGGGTGCGAGGGCTTCGTCGGCGTCACCGAGTTCGGCCTCCCCGCGCGCATGATCCGCCCGAGCTTCGCGGTGGAGACCCACCTCGGCGATTTCCGGCTCGGCGGAGGCGCTGGCATGCTCGTGCTCGCGGTGACCCGCGCGACGTCAACGTCGTCGATGACCTCCGCGGCGTTCGGGTTCAGCGGGCACCTGAGCTACGACCTCGTCACCCTCGATCAGCACGCGATCTACCTCGAGGCTCGGATGAACGTCGATCTCGCCTCGGCGATCCTCTGGGGGCCCTCGGGAGCCCTGGGCTTTCGCTACTAGCGCTGCTGCGGGAAGTCGGACGAGGGAGCGAACCGCCATGACGCCAAGGGCGCCAAGAAACCAGGGAGATGGGAGGGGACAATACCGAGACGGCACTTCCTCTCTCCCCTTGGCGGCCTTGGCGCCATGGCGGTTTTTCTGCCGATCCGGGGCAACTTCCCGAAGTCGTGTTCAGCGCCGCGGCGCTACGGCTCTCCGCCGCCGGCGCTGCCCTCGCCGTGCCGGTGCACCCGCGCCCGCCGCTCCCGGTTCCTCGCCACCTTCGCCGCGCGGCTCGCCATGAGCTCCGGCGACGGCTTGCGCCCCAGGTGCGGCGCCTGCTCCGCGTGGTGCTCGTCGAACGACCCCGGCTCGCTGCCGAGCTCGAAGATCGCGACCTCCCGCTGGCCCCGCTCGCCGAGGCGCAACGGCATCACCGCCGCGCCGATCCCCGCCCCGACGTAGACCGCCCCCTGGCCGGGCTCCCCCCGCTTGCGCGTGCCGTAGAGCCCGTGAATGTACCGGTGCCCCGCGATCTTGCCGATCGAGAGCTCGTTCAGGCGGGCGACCGTCACCTGGCCCGCGTGCGTGTGGCCCGACAGCACCAGCGGGATGCCATGGCGCCAGAGCCCGTCCGCCTCCTCGGCGATGTGCGAGAGGCCCAGCGTCGGCAGGTCGCGCCGCACCCCCTTCACCGCCTTCTCGAGCGACGCATGGCCGGTATACGCGTCGTCGAGCCCCACCACCTGGAGCCGCTCATGGCCCAGCGTGATCACCGTGCTCGCGTTGCAGAGCACCGCGGCGCCGCCCCGCTCGAGCGCGCGCTTCACCGCGTCGGCGCCCGACCAGTGATCGTGATTCCCCAGCACGGCGATCACCGGCGCCTCGAAGCCGCGCACCACCTCTTCCAGCTGATCGAGGTAGAGCTGGCTGTGACACACGAAATCGCCCGTGAGCACGACGAGATCGGGCCGCTGCAGGTTCGTCAGCGCGACGGCCGCGCGCTGCACCCGCACCGACGTCACGCGACCGACATGCTGATCCGTCAGGTGGGCAATCCGGAGCGACGACACCTGATCGAGGTAGGCCGCCGGCCCCGCGAAGCGCCGGAGCCGAATCCCCATGGTCGGGTCCGCCCCCTCGGGCGCTGGCGCCCCCCCGGAGGCGCCAGCGCCTCGCGTGAAGAGCCTCCGCCACCGCTCCCTCGCAGGTACTGCGCTGCTCACGATGGCCGAGTGTAAGGGTGAGGCCGAGTGGCCGCCACCTTTTCTTTCGTCGAAGACGCCTTGACACCTCGGTTCAGCGGAGCGCAGCAATCCGTCTACATGGGTTACATGGGCGACGTGAACGCCGTGATCGTCGCCATCCGCCGGGACGCACGCGGGGACAGCGCCGATCTTGGAAAACTCCGCGCTCGTGCGACTCAGGCATCCATCATCGCGCCTGAGCTCGTCGGATCAGGTCGCGATCGATGGATGCCAGGGTAGGACAGCCGGCGAGCGCCATGGCGATCGAGAGCTCATCGCGCAACCCCGCGAGCACGCGCGCGACGCCCTCGCCGCCGAGCGCGGCGAGTCCCCACAGGACTGGGCGTCCGACCAGCACCGCGCGGGCGCCGAGCGCGATGGCCTTCAGCACGTCGGTACCCCACCGGACACCGCCGTCCATCAGCACCAGGCACCTCCCGGCGACCGCCTCGGCGATCGCCGGGAGGACCTCGATCGTCGCGGGGGCGCCGTCGAGCTGCCGCGCGCCGTGGTTGGACACGACGACGCCGGCCGCGCCCGCGTCGAGCGCGCGGACCGCGTCGTCGGGCCTGACGATGCCCTTGAGCAGGAGGGGGAGCCTCGTGAGCGAGGCGAGCCACCCGACGTCGCGCCACGTCAGCGAGGCGTCGTGTCGCGAGGCCACGTAGGACGCGAGCAGCGAGCCCCGCTCCTCGGCCGGCGCGGCCGACGCGGCGTCGACGAGGTTCGCCATCACGAGCCCCTCGGGCAGCGCGAAGCCGTTGCGCACGTCCGCTATCCGGCGGCCGAGGACCGGTGTGTCGACGGTCAGGATCAGCGCCCGGTAGCCGGCGGACTCGGCACGCTCGACGAGGGCGCGCGTGAGGCCGCGATCCTTGTGGACGTAGAGCTGGAACCACTTCGGCCCTGAAGACGCGTCCGCGACCGCCTCGAGGCTCGTCGTCGAGAGGGTGGAGAGCGTGAAGATGGTGCCGAGCTCGGAGGCCGCCCGCGACGAGGCGATCTCGCCGTCGGGGTGCGCGAGGCGCTGGTAGGCCGTCGGCGCCACCAGGATGGGGAACGGCACCCTCGTGCCGAGCACCGTCGTGCTCATGTCCCGCTCGGCCACGTCGACGAGGACGCGGTGATGGATCTCGAGGCGGCGGAAGGCGCGCCGGTTCTCGCGGAGCGTGCGGCCCTCGTCGGCGCCCGATCGGTAGTAGTCATAGGCCATCTTCGACAGCCGGGCGCGCGCTGCGCGCTCGAAGTCGTCGACGGTGAGCAGCGACGGGGCGGGGCGAGGGTCTTGCACGGTGTTCTCCTGGAGATCCCGGCGGCGCGTCCGCCCGCAGGGGGCGGTCATCCTACCAGCTGGCCCCGCGACGAGCCGGCCGGCGAGCGCGCTTCCCCGCACCCGGGCGCGGTCGCGGCGCCCGGGTGCGCTCGGCCGCGCCGCGCGAGGGGCGCGGCCACCACCGGGCCTCCGGGCGGCCGCGCTCGAGCAGGGGGCGCAGGCCTCGGGCTCAGTTGCAGGCGGGGAGCTGCGCGCTCGCGGGCTGGTTTCCGGCCTTGAGCTCCAGCATCGCTTCCACGGTGGAACCGTTGATGTCGGTGACGCGGACGTGGTACGGCGCATTCCCCATGTTCCCATCGCCGACGACGAAATAGTTGTACGGCTCCCGCGTGGCCGTCTTCCACGTGCCGTTGATCTCCACCTCCAGCTTCTCGATCGGGTGCGCGTGCCCCTCGACGAGGATCTGGTTCCAGTTCTTGTTTGTCGGCTCCTTGAGCCGGAAGGAGACTGCACCCGTCGTCGGGCACGGGATGTACCGCCACGAGATCTTCCCCGCCGCGCCGCCGTGGGTGGTCCCCAGATACCCCTCGCGCTCTTCGCCGATCTTGAGAAAGGCGTTCTTGCTGAGATCGATGTGGCCCGCAGTGCACTTCGGGTTCGTGGCGATCGGGCACTGGTCCACGACCATGGCCTGCACCTTGCGCCCGTCGTCCCGGGAGACCTCGACGCACGCGCCGCACATCGCCGCCGCGTTGTAGTCGGCGGTGTTCATGGCGGCGAAGAACTTGCCTCCTTCGAACGGGACGTGCCCGACGACGTCCGGGTTGCGCCCTACGATCGGATAGCTGCAGTTCACCTCGGTCGAGCCCATGTCGAGCGTGTAGAAGGTGACGGAGCCGTTCTCGTACGCCGCGGGATAATCGCAGCTCACCGCCTGCTCGCCGCCGGTCGCCGCCGTCGTGGTGGTCGCGCCGGTGGCCGTCTCGCCGGGCTCGCCGCTGCTCGTCGACGTGGCGCTGCTCGTCGTGGAGCCGCCGGAGCCAGCGCCCGCGCCCGTCGTGACGCCGCCGCCCCCTGCCCCTGCGCCGGTTCCGCCGCCGGAGCCGACCGCGCCCGCGCCGCCCGGCCCGCCGGCGGCGGACGAGGCGCTCTCCGCGGCGCCGGCGTCACCGCCGCCGCCGTCGCTGCAGCCGGCGACGCCAAGCGCGATCAGCGACACGAGCGGCCATGAAATGCCCTTGGGCAGATAACCTAGCTTCATCTCGACTCCTTAAGATTTACGATAGGGATGGATTCGCGAATCCACGCGGTTGGCTTATCACGGCCCCGCGGCGCGCTGCTCGATGAAGGTGCCGGCCGGCGTCGTGTACGCGATCCACAGCGAGCCGCCGCGATCCGCCTCGATCGCCACGTGCTTGAACGACTTGCCCTCCACCGCCACGCAGCGCGCATGAAACCGCCCTTCGGCGTCGAGCTGCCCGAGCTCGAGCGCGTGGCGCGCCCCGGGCTCGCGCGAGACGGGTCGGACCCGGGCCACATGGATCGGCGAGACGCCCTGCGTGGCCGCGATCGGCGCGGGGCTGAGCCCGTTCGGGTAGAGCGACCAGACCGCCGGCATGTCGTCGCGCGGCGCCTCGTCGATGCGGATCGCCGCCATGCCGAACGCCGAGATGTCCTTGGCCGCCGGCAGCAGCACGTACGCAGGCCCGGCGGCGCCGATGGCGAGCGCGCCGCCCATCCGCGATTCCCCCGCGTCGCCGACGAAGACGACCGCGTCGGGGCCGAGCTCGAGCTTGCCTTCCGCCGTGAGCCCCAGCGTGCGGGCGTGCACAGGCGTCAGCGCCGAGCGCGCGTCGATGTACATCGCCAGCGCGCCTCCCTTCCAGGGCGACAGCGCGACGAAGGTGGCGCCGCTGCCCTCCTCCGAGAGCGGCACGGCGGCCCTGTCGTCGAGCACAGCGAAGGCCTGCGTCACGGCGCCCTCGCTCGTCTTCCGATCCGAGAGAAAGGCGAGCAGCGTGTGCCCTCCGGGCAGGGCGACGGCGGAGATCCCCGTGCCGCGGCGCCCGGCGCCGATGGGCGGTCCCTCGCCGCCGCCGAGCGGGGTCCTCCGGATCGTGCCGCCGTGATCCATGCAGTACACGAACCGAGAGGCCACAGCGCACGCCGGCCACGAGGCGCGCTCTGGATCGCCGCTGCCATCCCCGGCGTCGGGCGCGGCCTCCGCGGGCGGCGAGCCCGGCGCGGTGAGACCGCCGAACGACGGCGCGACGTGCTGCGCCACGCCGTCGCGGTTGAAGATCACCCGGAAGTCCGCGCGCTCCGCCTCGTCAGGAGACCACAGCAGCGCCGGCCCCCGGAGCGTGAGCGCGAGCGGCCCTCGGCGCAGCTTGCAGCCCTCTGCTGCGTTCGCATCCACCCCCGCGTCCGGCGCCGCCGATGCGCTCGCCACCGAGGCCGCGCTGGCCGCCGCGGCCGCGCCGGCCACCACCGCCACGCTCGCCGCCGCGGTCGGGAGCGAGGCGGGCGCGACGGGGAAAGATGCCGCCGCGGGAGCGCCCGGGTCCGGTGCCGGGCCGGCGTCGGGCACACCAGAACCGCCACGGCAGGCAGCGAGCGCCGCCAGCGCGACCACGCAGGTGCGGAGGGGCGAGCAGCTCACAAGCGCGGCTGGACTCCGAGGAGGATCAGGATGTTCCCCATTCGCATGCCGAAGGTATCCGGCGGACGTGCCGCAACGTCAACCCGGGGTCACCCGCTCCCAACCATGCCCTTCTCTCCGACCCCGATGGGACCGCGGCGACGGGGCAGTCGGGCGTCGCCTGTTGGTCGCCTCGGTATTGCCTACCGCGATTTCGACGTCGCCGGCTGCCACCACAAACTCGCTCGGTGACATGCGGCCACACCGAAGGAGAGCAGTCGCTCGACGAGCCGCGGCAACGAGCGGTATCTTTCGCTCCCGCCCGCCCGCCGCGATGCTGCCGATCGTGGCCTGTACAATTGGCGTTGGATCGCCGTCGTGAGCAGCCTACCTTGCCCGTGCACGTCCGGCCCCATCCGCCCGCGCCCCGGAGTATCCCCATGGCCACGCCCACCCCTTCCCAAGTCGAGAGCTTCTACCGCGCCGGCGCCCTCGGTCTCCGCGCGCTGGAGGCCCGCGAAGGGCGCGGCCGCCGCCTCGGACCCGCAGCGGATGCCACCTGGCGCGCCTTCCGCGGCGATCCCGGAGAGCTGGACGACCGCGATCGCCTCGACCTTCTCCTCCGCGACGCCGCCGCCACTTACCCGCTGGCCTTCGCGCCGCGCCGGATCTTCGCGCTCGCCGGGCTCGCCGACGATGAGCCGTTCGGCCACGAATGGCCCGGTCTTCCCGTCAGCCTCGCCAAATCGCTCCTCCGCGACGCCGCCGGCGACCTCTCGCCGCGGCCCGCCCGCGGGGTCCTCGCCGAGGTCGCCTCCGCGTGGGGCTTCGCGCCCAGCGCGACGCTCGCGGGTGACGGCGGCGTCGAGCTCGCAGGCCTCGGACCGGCCTCGCGCGTCGCCGCCTCCGGCGCCGGCTCCGTCCTGATCCTCGCCGAGCACTTCGCCAGCCGACGGGATCTCGATCTCGGCGACCAGGTGCTGTTCGTCACCGATCGGCCCGGCGAGCGGCAGCTCTTCGGGCTCGCCGTCGCCCTGCTCGGCAGCGCCACCGCGCCGCGCGTCGCGCTCCCGGCTGCCGCACACCCGGACGGAGCGCGTGCCCTCGGGTTCGATCGCCTCACCGCCGCGATCGTCTCCGACGACGCCGACGCTGGCGCGCGCGACGCCGCGCTCCAGCTGCGGCACGGCGGCGACGCGGGGCGCCGGAGCTAGCCGTGGCGCTCTCGCGTGGGAGGGTCCTCGCCCAGGGCACGACGCCGCATCGCCACGAGCAGGAGGCGCTCGAGTTCGTCAAATCGGTCCTGCCAGACACCGACCCGTACCGCATCTGGGCGCTCGTCGACCTCGTCGACTCGAGCGGACGGCGGTACGAGCTCGACCTCGTCGTGCTCGGCTACCACGCCCTCTACCTGGTCGAGATCAAGAGTCATCCGGGCACCGTCTCCGGGGATGTCGTCGACTGGCGCTTTCGTTCTCCCGAAGGGCACGTCTCCATCAAGGAAAACCCCCTCCGGCTGACAGCGCTCAAGGCCCGCGTCCTCGGGAGCCTCCTTGAAAAGCAGATGGGGAGAAAGCGGCCGTACGTCGAGCCGCTCGTCTTCCTCTCCGACCCGAACATCCAGGTCACGCTCGAGGGCAACGCGAAGGCCCGCGTCGTCACCCGGCGCGGCTTCCTCGCCGCCATGCAGCACGGCGACTACCCGGGCTCCGAGGCGCGCCCGCTCGGCTCCCCGATCGATCGGCCGATGGGGCAAGCGATCGATGTAGCGCTCAAGGCGCTCGGGCTTCGCGAGAGCAAGGGCGCGATGAAGGTCGGCGATCTCGCGCTCGGCGAGCTCATCGAGGAGGGGCCGGGCTACCAGGATCGCGAAGCCCAGCACGAGCGCATGGCGACGTTGAAGCGTCGCGTCCGCAGCTACCTCGTCCCCCAGAGCCCCGGTCAGGAGCGGCGGGACCAGCTCCGGCGCGCCGCCGACCGCGAGGCCGAGGTGCTCTCGGTCCTGAGCGATCATCCCGCGATCCTGCGCTTCACCGACTACATCGCCGAAGGCCCAATGGGCGGGCCCTGCATCGTCTTCGAGGACTTCGCGGGCGGGCTCCCCCTCGACGCCTACCTCCGCCGGCACCCGGATCTGTCGTTCGATCACCGGATCCACATCGTCCAGCAGCTCGCCGATGCGCTCGACTACTGCCACCGGAAGAAGGTCCTGCACCGCGGGCTGCACCCCGGCGCCGTGCTCGTCCGCGAGCGGCAGGACAACAAGCCTCCCGAGGTTCGCCTCTACAACTTCCAGCTTGCCAGTCGGGAGGACGGCAGCTCTGGCACCGTCCACCTCTCGGCGCTCGCGCCCGATCGCGCCGTCGTCTACCGCGCGCCCGAGGTCATCGAGGAGCCCTCCGCGGCCAAGCCGGAGAGCGACATCTTCTCGCTCGGCGCCATCGCGTACCAGATCTTCACGAGGACCGCGCCCGGGGCGACCCTCCTCGAGCGGGAGATGCTCTTGCAGGCGGGCGGAGGCCACCTGTCGATCGCGGCGGTGCGCGACGACCTCGCCGGCGGGGCCACGCCGCTCGGCGAGACCGAGCGCAAGTCCCTCGACGAAGTCGTCGGGTTCGCCACCGAGGCGAACCCCGTCCAGCGCGCTGACAACGCGCTTGATTGGCTCGATCTGCTGCTCCAGGCGGTCACCGCGCCCGCGACCGGGCCGGTCCCGGGTCTCGACCCGCTCGAGGCGCGCCCGGGCGATCTCCTCGGCGGGAAGCTCTCGGTGGCGCGCCTCCTCGGCACGGGGGCCACCGCGCGCGTGCTCGCCGTCGAGCGCGAGGGGTCGCTGCTCGCCCTCAAGGTGCCGCTCGCCCCCGAGTTCGAGGATCGCCTGCGCGCCGAGGCCGAGGTGCTGGGCGCGCTCCGGAGCGAGCGCATCGTCCGGCTCGAGGGCACGCCGACGCTGGGGGGCCGCTTCTGCCTGCTCACCTCCTACGGCGGCGAGACGCTCGCCGATCTCCTCACGCGCGAAGGCCCGCCGAGCCTCGATTACGCGCGCCGCTGGGGCGAGGACCTGCTCCGGGCCCTCGAGTTCCTCGAAGACGAGGGCGTACAGCACCGCGACATCAAGCCCGCGAACGTCGGCGTCCTCCCGAGCCAGTCGAAGAAGCAACGGCACCTCTACCTGTTCGACTTCTCCCTCTCGATGCTCGACAGCGCCCAGACCCTCGTCGGCACCCCCGCCTACCGCGATCCGTTCGTCCCGCTGCGCGGCCGCTGGGACGAGGCCGCCGATCGCTTCTCCGCCGCGGTCACGCTCTACGAGCTGCTCACCGGCACCCGGCCCCGCTGGGGTCGAGGCGACGTGCCCGCCACCGCCGGCCAGGAGGAGATGTCGCTCGACGCCGAGCGCTTCGATACGGCCGTGCGCGGGCGCCTCGTGCCGTTCTTCCGCCGCGCGTTCGCCCGGGAGGCGGGCCAGCGTCACGAGACCGCCGAGCAGATGCGGACCGAGTGGATCGCCTGCTTCGCCGCCGCGCCCAGCGAGGCCGGCGCCGACGAGGCGGACGGCGCGCCTCCCGTCGCGGCCGATCTCTCGATCTTTACCGAGGCCACGCCCGTCGAGGCCCTCCCGCTCGGCGCGCGCGAGAAGAACGCCCTCGACCGCTCCGGCATCGTCACCGTGCGCGAGCTCCTCGCGCTCCCGCAGAACCAGCTCTCCGCGATCCGCGGCGTCGGCCGGGAGACGGCGCGCGCCATCCAGGACTTCGTCGAGCGCTGGCGCGCGGCGCGCGCGACCGAAGGCGGCGCCTCATCGCCCCTCGAAGGCGGCGCGCCGGGTCGACCGCGATCGACCCCCCCGCTCCCCGCGCCGTTCTACCCGGGCTTTCAGGGCGAGGACGCCGCCGTCGCCTATCTCCCCGGGGTGCCGCGCGAGCTCACCACGGCCCTCGCCGACGCCGGCCTCGCCCGCGCCTCCCACGTGGCCGCGGCCTCGCCGGGACGCATCCTCCACGTCCTCGGCGATCGGCCTGACGCCGCCGAGGCGGTGCGCGCTGCCCTCGCCAAGCTCGCCGAGGGCGCCGCCGACGACGCGCCCGCGACCCTCGCCGCGTGGCTCGATCTGCTGCTGCCCGGCAAGGCGGCGGGCGCCGGCAGGACGCGCGTCGCTGCGGGCCGGGGCGCGGCGTCCGCCGTCCCGTTCAAGCACGTCCGCGAGCTGTTCGGCCTCGATCCCGTGGAGGGCGAGCGGATCACCGAGGCCTCGCTCCTCGCGAAGAAGCACCGCATCTCGCCCCAGGCCGTCTACCTCCAGCTCTCCAAGGCCCGGGAGCACTGGCGCGGCTTCCCCCGGCTCCAGGTGCTCCACGACCTCGTGCACGGCGCGCTCGCGAGCCTCGGCGGCGTCGCCTCGGTGGCCAGCGTCGGCGCCGCCCTCGCCTCCGCCGTCCCCGCGGGGCCCGCCGCGGAGGACGCCTCGCCCGACGCGGCCGCGCGCCTCGCTGAGGCCCTGGTCCGCGTCGTCGTCGAGACCAGCGAGCACCTCGTCGTCGGGCCCGTTCGCGGCCTGTGGATCGCCCCTTCGTACGAGCACCTCCGCGTCGCGCGCGCGCTCGGCGACGAGGCCGACGCCCTCGCGGCGCGCGAGCCGCTCCCGGCTTCGGAGGAGGCGCGCACGGCGCTGGCGGCGCGCGTGAAGGACACCGAGCTCGCGGCGCTGCCCCCCGAGCGGCTCGTCTCCCTCGCCGCCGAGGCCAGCCGCACCGCCGCGAAGAGCGCCAGGCTCGAGCTCTATCCGCGCGCGATGTCGCCCGCGCGTGCCCTCAAGCTCTCCGCCGGGGCGATGGCGCACCTCGAGCTCCAGCCCGACGAGATCGTCAAGGCCGTCGTCGCGCGCTACCCCGAGGCCGAGCGCCCGCCGCCCCGCCCGGCGCTCGATGCGCTGGTCCGGCCGCTCGGTCTCGAGTGGAGCGACGAGAAAAACGCGTACATCCGCCCCGGCGCGCTCCCGACGAGCACGGTGCAGACCCAGCTCCCGCCCGCCCCGCTGCCGACCCACCATGGGTCCCGCCGGCCCACGCGCGACCCGCTCGTCCAGGAAGCGCGCGAGTTCGACGAGCGCTTGCGCCTCGCCGCGAGCCGCAAGCTCTTCCGCGTCATCGAGGTCAACTGCGCCTTCGCCGACGAGGCCGCGAGCCGGCTCTCGCGGGACCTCGGGATCGAGCCTGTCTCGCTCGATCGCGCCATCTTGCGCGCCGCCGACGCGGTGGCCCGGGAGTGGGAGATCCCCGACCGCGGCGTCCTCGACGACGCCGATCGCGCGGGCCCGACCGGCCCGGACTGGGCCAACCTCCGCGACCTGATGCGCGAGAGCGCCGAGCGCGTCGTGCGCGACCTCGTGGCGAGGAACGCGTCGGTGCTCCTGACCCAGCCGGGGCTCCTTGCCCGCTATCGCCTCGACGGCGTCCTGGCCACGCTGATCGAGGCGACGCAGAAGGACGACGGGCCCGCCGTCTTCCTCCTGGTCCCGGCCTACGACGACCTCGGCCCGGCGCCGATCGACGCCGTTCCGGCGCCGATGCCGATCCCGCAGAGCTCGCCGGCGCAGCGGCTGCGCGTGCCCGAGTCGTGGATCGAGAACCGACACCGGGCGATGCCCTGAGCCGCGCGAACACCGCGCCGCCGGCCCGGCGCGCGCCCGCGGATCGGAAATCGGCGCCGCGCGTGCGCGTGGTACCGTCGGCGCCGATCCGGCCGAAGCAGGCGAGGCGCGAGGTAGACGATGGCAGGCAAGCGCAAGAAAGGAGCGGACGAGAGCCTCACGACGGCGCTCGCGCGGCTCCTCGAGAAGACCCTCCTCCCGGACCTCACGGCCCGGGCGAAGACCCCGGCGGTGGCCGCGGTGCTCGCCGAGCAGCACGCCCGCGAGAAGGCCGAGTCGCGCACCGCCGACGCGCTGGCCGAGTGGACGCCGCGCTGGATCGAGCAGATCGGTGTGGCCTGGGTGCTCTCCTGCGTGTTCCTCCGGACGCTGGAGGACCGCGGCCTCGTCCGCCACCGGCGCATCGCTGGCGAGGGCGCCGCAGATGCCGAGCAACTGTTCTTCGAGCTCGCCCCGTCGCTCACCGCCCGCGACTACCTGCTCACCGCCTTCCGCGAGGTCGCGCGCCACCCCGGCGCCGAGGATCTCCTCGGCCCCACCCGGAACCCGGCGTTCCGGCTCTCGCCGTCGAACGAAGGCGCCCGTGCGCTGCTCGATTTCTTCCGCCAGACGGACAAGACTGGTGGCGGCCTGTGCTGGCGCTTCGAGGGGAGCGACACGCGGTTTCTCGGAGATCTGTACCAGGATCTATCGCCCAGCGTTCGCGAGCGCTACGCGCTTCTGCAGACGCCGGACTTCGTCGGAGCGTTTATCCTCGATTTGACCCTCGATCCAGCGATCGCGACCTTCGGTCTCGAGGAAACGCACCTTATTGACGCGACGTGCGGGTCGGGACACTTCCTGCTCGATACTTTCGAACGCATCTGCGAACACCGGATGCGTACGGCGCCAGGGATCGATGTTAGGGAACATGCAGCGGCGGCACTGGGACAGGTCCATGGCGCGGACATCAACCCCTATGCGGTCGCGATTGCGAAGTTTCGATTAATACTGGCATATATGGCGAAGGCGGAGCTCCGCAGCCTCGTCGACGTGAGCGGAAAGCTGCCGATTGATGTCGTGGTGGCGGATTCACTACTGTATGGTGTCAATGGGACGACTCGGAACTTCGCGGAACTAGGAAAACAGAGTGCGGCGGAGTGGGGACAGCCCATGTTCGACCTGGAGGACCAGGAGGCGGCGAGCCGGTTGTTCGGGCGGAAGTACCAGGCGGTGGTGGGGAATCCGCCGTACATCACGTGCAAGGATGCGGTGCTCCGGGAGGCGTATCGGGAACGATATGTGAGCGCATCGGGGAAGTACGCACTGGCAGCCCCGTTCACGGAGCGGTTCTTTCAGCTCGGAGTGGATGGGGGGTACGTGGGCCTGATCAATGCGAACAGCTTCATGAAGCGGGAATTCGGAAAGAAGCTGATCGAGGACGTGCTGAGGCGGCTCGATGTCACCCGAATCATCGATACCTCAGGAGCCTACATCCCGGGGCATGGGACCCCGACGGTACTGCTTTTCGGGCGGAACCAGCAGCCTGTCGCAACGACGGTGCGCGCCGTGCTCGGCAAGAGGGGGGAGCCAGAGACGCCGGAGGAGCCGAAGAAGGGGAAGGTCTGGTCGGCGATCGCGACACACTTCGATGATCTGACCTACGAGGACGACTTCGTATCCATTATCGATGTCGAGCGAGCAACGTTTTCGAGGCACCCATGGAGCCTTGGTGGTGGCGGAGCGTCCGAGCTCAAGGAATTGATTGGAGAACGAGCCAAAGCGCGCTTGGGCGAAATCGCAGATAGCATCGGAATCGCATCATTCACTCTCGAGGACGACGTGTACCTTCGGCCGAAGAGTGCATGGCTGAGGCTTAAACTGCCCGAAGCGCGGCTCCGGGCCATGGTTGTTGGAGAGGCGATTCGGGATTGGTCCGTCGGTGAAGTTGACGATGCATTCTTCCCCTACGACGACAATCTCTTGCCCGTGAGTCCGTTGGATCCAGGCTTGACTGCCCTTTGGCCTTACCGAACCAATTTGTCGAACAACATGCTATTCGGTGGCAAGACCAAAATACAAGGGGGACTCAAGTGGTATGAGTTTGGTCGACTTACGGTAGACAAGCTGCGTACCCCGCGAACAATCACATTTGCCTTCGTCGCCACCCACAATCACTTCGTCCTCGACCGGGGCGAGAAGGTGTTCAACCGCACGGCCCCCATCATCAAGCTGCCGGAAGGTGCCACGGAGGAGGACCACCTGGCGCTGCTCGGATACCTGAACAGCTCGACGGCGTGCTTCTGGATGAAGCAGGTGTTTCACGACAAAGGATCAGGCACGGACACGGGAAAGTGGCAATCGGAGCCTGCCAAGATCGCCTATGAATTTACTGGAACAGGCTTGCTTCCGCTGCCGATTCCGTCTATTCCGCAGCCCAAGACTCTCGTGGAGCTTGCGTCAGCTATCGAGCTGGTAGCGCGGGAACGGTCCGAGCTTCTGGATGAGCTGATTGATGGAATCATTGAAGATCAGTCGCTGCATGATTTCCAGAGGCGCATAGCAAAGGCCGCCGATTTAGACGGACAGTTGCTTGCTCACGGAATATACTTTCAGGAGTGGATGGATTGGTTCGTATATGGATCGATGGGTCTGGCGCCGGTCAGTCTCGCCGACCGATTTGGAACTGATCCGAGCGTCCGGATTGGAGTTCCTCTTGGGGGGCGACCGTTTGAGCTGCTCCTGGCACGCAATGGACAAGCTGTCGGAATTGATGGGCAAGCTCTCTTGCCCCAGTTGCCACCGTCTTGCTCACCAGAGACCGCCGCACTCTGGGAGGACCTCGTCAGTACGATAACGGCTAGCCCCGAACTCAGTGTCCTCGAAACCCCCGACTATAAGAGGCGCTGGTGCATCACTCCCAAGGACATGGGAGGTCGTGTCCTTACGTTCGAGGACCGCATGCGCGACCGACTTCAGTCCTGGCTGGCCGACAGGATCGAGGCCATATTTCGCGAAAGCCAAGCGCGGTTTTCGCTACGTCAACTGCTTGAGCGCCTGAGCCTCGACGTATCTTTCGGAGTCGCAGCGCAGCACTGGTCCGGCGCAACCGATCTGGATGCTGTCGTCGCAGCTTTTGTCGCGGCCGATGCGGTCCCCTACCTCGCCGCCCTTCGCTACACCGCCGAAGGCCTCGAGACCCGCAGCGCCTGGGAGCACACCTGGGCCCTCCAGCGCCGCGAGGACGCCGGTGAGAAGCTCTCCGCACCCATCCCCGTCCCGCCGAAATACGACGCCAAGGACTTCCGCGACCCCAACTACTTCCGCCTCCGCGGCAAGCTCGACGTCCCTCACGAGCGCTTCATCTCCTATCCCGGCGCCGAGAAGGACGACGATCCGAGCCCGCTCTTCGGCTGGGCCGGGTGGAACCACCTCGAGCGCGCCACCGCCCTCGCCGGTCTCTACCAGGAGCGCAAGACCGAGGACGGCTGGGGCGCCGATCGCCTCACCCCCCTCCTCGCGGGCCTCCTCGAGCTCGTCCCCTGGCTCAAGCAGTGGCACAACGAGATGAACGAGGAGTTCGGCGAGCGCCTCGGCGACTACTACGAGCGCTACGTCGACACCGAGGCCCGCGCCCTCGGCCTCTCCCTCGACGCCCTCCGCGCCTGGCGCCCCGAGGCCAGGGGACGCAAGGGCAAGGCGAAGCGAACCGCGCCGTGAGGGCCCCGACGAGCCGATTCCGTCCGCGGGACGATATCGAGCAGGCCTGGAGAGCCGAACTGGAGGAGCTCGCGCAGCAGGACACTCGGAAGGACAGGTGAGCCGTAACCACCCGGCCAAGGCCATCGTGACCACCCCGTCGAGGCCGGCTACGACTTGGGAGCGAGCTCGATGACACGCTCGGGCGGCCACGTGGGCAGCAGGATGAGCACATCGCGCAGGTAGGCCCAGCGCTCGTGTCGGATGCACGGAGTCAACCCGCTCGCCTGGGTGACAGACGTCATCGAACACTTGTATTTTACGCATTTTCTGCTATATTCAGCAGGCGCATGCGGAACGAGGGCGGGTGCTGGGGGGGTTGACGATGGCGAAGACGGATCGGAAGTTGAGTTATGATTCCAACGTCCTTTCTGTGGCGGTAAGCCTGGCGCTGCTGACGGCCCCAGGGTGCACAATCCGGCTAGGACCGGGCACGGATGGAACTGGTGGCAGCGGCCGCACCGACGATCAGACCGAGCAGGCTGATCCTATGCCATCCGATACCGGTGACGCGCAGCAACCACAACCGAACCAAGAAGCGACGCCGGAGGAGATGCAAACAGCCGCCGATGCGCTGGCGCAGGTAGATCCACAGGAGCTGGCCCTCGCCAGCGCGAAGGCCGGCTACGCCGCTTACTTCGTCCAAGGCAGCATCGAATCCCTCGGACTTGATCCCAACACGCTGGACGACGCCACGCTATCTCAACTCATCGAGCAGTACATGCCGCAGGCCATGAACGAGGCCAACAAGTGGGCGCTGACCGCAGACACATCGAACCTGCCTATTCCTGAGAATCCCAGGTGGGATTGTCGTCGCCTCTACGGTTGTCCTTCCAGGGTTCATTGCGTGAGGCCGACATGGGACGCTTTTTGCTTTGCCACCGACTGCGACGAAGCAAAGTGCCGCTCCTGCCCCGACATCTTCAACCTTAGTAATTTGCTTATCAAGTCTTGGTGCGCCTATGTCTGCATCGATGGAAGCAAAACAGTTGGCATCGCAGCAACAGTGATATCCCACTGGCGCACTGAGCCCATTGGCCCATTCTGCGTTCAGCTTTGAGAAGCACCATGGGAGAAAGTGCGCAAAGGGACGCTTTCAGCCACGCTCGAGAAGAGGCATCCAAGCTCGCCATGACGGTCGCGAGCGCTCTCAACTGGATGGGTCTGCTTGCCTGTCCACGGGCGGCCGCGCGTTATCCCGAGGATGGATGGCCACGACGCGAGGCGCTGGCAGGCGAGCTTGAGAAGTATCTAGCCTGCATGGTCCACGCAAGAGCCGCCCTGAGTGGGTGGGATCTCAAAATGCTCGCCTCGGAGCCGCACGCTCTGCGGCTGCATGGCTTTCTCATGGACTGGAATCCCTCGCCCGCCATCCCGGTGGGAATCATGCAGTCGGCGCGCGATTGTCTCGAGGCGCTTGATGTCCCAGAGCCTGCGGAAGGTTGGGATTCGTTCGACGGCTTTCCAGACCTGCCGACGCATGGCCGGAGCATGGGCCTGCCTGCGAGCGGTTCCCAAGCCGGCCTATCGGGAATCTTCGATTGTAGGACCCAGATGTCGATGTTGCCCGCGATACCGGAGGTCCATGCGCGCTCAGCGCTCGGTGTGGAGCTTGGCGGCGCGTTCCAGCGTGGACGCGGCGGACCAGGTGGTTTTTGGCTGCTCGACGCGCCTGCGATTCGTTTCTCCTCTCCTCCGCCCGAGTGCAGCGAGGACATCCTCGTTCCGGACCTTGCAGGATGGCGTCGGGAGCGGTTGACGCGCCTTCCCAGAGCGGCCTACCTCACCGTCGCGCCGGACTGGGCATGCGAGGTGCTGAGCCCGTCGACCGAGGCATTCGACCGCGAGTGCAAGATGCCCGTGTATGCCCGCGAGGGCGTGCGCTGGGTGTGGCTTCTGGACCCCGACGCTCGTGTCCTCGAGATCTACAGCCTGACCGAGAACCGCTGCTGGGGGATGCCGGCGGTCTACCGCGACAATGCTCTCGTACGAGCTGAGCCGTTCGAGGCGATCGAGCTCGATCTGGCAGTGCTCTGGACGTAGGTCGTCGCCTCAATCGTAAACGCCCGCCGAAGGCCATCGTGACGACTACCTCGCGCCGCCGAAATGGTTCACGATCTGCTGCGCGATCTGCCGCAGGACCGGCCCGCCCGCGCCGCTCACGAGCAGCTCCAGGCCGGGCACGAGGACGATCCGCTCCCACGGCTCGGCCGCGTAGGTCGGCTCGGGCGGCGGCTCCCTTCGCGGAGCGGGCGGCGGCGCGAGGAGCGCCTCCATCTCATCGAGCGACATGGCCGCGAGCTGCCGCCTGATCGCGGGCAGCTTGAGCCCCTTCTCGCGCAGCTTCTGGATGGTGAGGATGCGAAGCCGATGCTCGCGCAGGTACCGCGTCCCGGGTCCGGCGAAGGGCGGCGGGACAAAGAGGCCCTGCGTGTACCAGTAGCGGATGGTCCGCTCGCTCACCCCGGCCTCGCGCGCGATCTCCCCGATCGTCGTTCCGTCGTTCGGCATGCTCTTCCTCCTACGGCCGGGAAGAATAGGCCGCGCAGGCGGCAAACGATCGGAAATCTTGACAAGATTTCTCGCCAATTCGCCCGTGAACCAGCGATTCTGACAAGTTTACTTCTCAAGAACGGGTCGTGGAGGTCACTATGGAGAAGTTGACTTCTCCATCCTGGCTGCTGACAACCGCCGCCGACAAGCTAACTTATCCAACATGGCCGCCGACAACCGCCGCCGACAAGTTAACTTATCCATCGTGGCCGATCCCAGGCTCTTCCGAGAAGTTAACCTCTCAAGGCCGCCCGGGTTCGGGCCGCTCGCGCCGCCCGGACGACGCTGCCACGTTTCAGGGTCATGGGGCCACCCCGTTGCAGGGTCATGGGGCCAGGGGGAGACGACGTGACGTTCCGCGCGAAGGCTGCGCGCCAAGCGGCGCGTCAAAGGACACAAGCCTTCGCCATGCCTGCGTGAGCTCATGGCGGCGGCGGTGCGGTCGCGCTCGGCCGGCGACAGCAAGGGACAGACGTCCATCGACCGCGCGTGAGCCGTGGACATACCCCGAGATCGTCGAATGGCGGGGACGTGTTTCGAGCTTTCCAACGAGACGCGCCGTGGTAGTTCAAATTACGTCCTGCAGGGGCGTCCGCGGTGGCCCGCTGACGCACGTAGAGTCGAAGAGGGGATCGACAGCAAACAACTGATGTCTCGCGGAACCGCGAGAGCGTCCTCGTGCGGAGCGATCGGCGCGCGAATCGTCGCGCCGATCGTTCCGCGGTGGCTCTCCTCGTCATCTCCTCCGCTGTCGACCGTCGGCGACGAGGCGCACCGGCCGCGGCGGCCGAACACTGCGCCAACTGATGGTTTTTGACCATGGAATCGAAGGGAGCTCGCATGAAAAAGTATAAACTCTCCGGTCGGGTCGTCCGAGCCAAGACCGAAAGGGGCGTCGGGAGTGTGCGTGTCGAGGCGTGGGACAGCGCGGAGGTCACCACGGATCTCGTCGCCGTCGCCGTGACCAACCAGACCGGCGATTTCGAGATATCGCTCGACCAGGCCGCCGTGGATCGCCATTTCCAGGGGCGGAAGCCGCTGATCGCGCTCCGCGTGTTCTCGCCCGGGGCCGAGGAGTACGTCACGCGCTACACGCAATGGAAGGTGTCGCCGACGCCTGCGACCGTGCGGATCGAGGTGGACCTCGCGTTGACCTCGACCAGGCGCGCTCCAGCCCAATCGGTCGTACGCGGCATCGTGCGGAACGATCAAGGCGCGACGGTCGCGAACGCGACGGTGCGCGCCTACGACGTGAGGCTGACGTCAGAGATAGAGATCGGCTCGTCGACGACCGATTCGACGGGTCATTACAAGATCTCGTACTCGCCCCTGCTGGCATCCGGCAAGCAACAGCCGGATCTCCGGGTGATCGTCTACAACGGGTCGAATCAGGAGCTGGGCCGCTCCGCGCTGATCGTCCGCGCCCCATCGACCGCCGTCGTCGACCTGGTCACCAGCCAGAACCAGGAAGATCGCGGCCCCTCGGAGCTGCAGCAGCTCAAGTCCCGCACCGCGGCCCATACGCAGGGGGTGGTCCTCGGAACCCTTCAGGCCGAGCAGGTCGAGTTCGTCGCGATGGGGACCGAGGTGGATCGCGGGAAGGTCGAGGCGCTCGTCGCGGCCGACTCCCTCCTGACGTCCGTCGGCGTCGGCGGGTCCGCCGATTCTTTTTACCCCTTCGTCCGCATGGGCTTGCCGGCCACCCGGCGCGGGCTCCTGTCGTACCCCAAACCCGCGCTGCGCCGCGCGCTCGACGAGGCAAAGGAAGCGAAGATCGTGGGCGGCGAAGTCAGCGATAGCTTCGTCGATCTCCTCACCCAGGCCGCCGTCGATCTCGCCATGGGGGCGCCGCCCGCGGGAGCGACCTGCAGCCTCGGTCAGCTCGTCGAGCTCGTGCTGTCCGAGGAGGGCTACGCGGAACAGTTCCTCGCCGAGTACCTGGCGTTCGATGGCACGCCGGAGGCCTTCTGGGCCCACCTCGCGTCCTTGCCCGAGTACCAGAGCGAGGGCTCGCTCAACATCCCGCGGCTCCAGCTCGTGCTGCAGCTGGGCGCGCTCACGCGCTATCACTTCCCGCTCGTCGAAGAGCTGTGGGAGCGCTGGCAGGACGCCCAGTTCGCCGAGCTCAAGGACCTCGCGGCCTACAGCGAGGCCGACTGGATCGCGGTCCTCACCATCCAGCGCAACGGCTCGCCCATCAACTACCCGGCCGACACGCCCGGAGCGACGGTGGCCGAGAGGCGCGCGACCTACGCGAAGGTCCTCCGGCGGGCCCTGGAGGAGGCGTTCCCGTCGAAGGCGGTCGCGTCCGCGATCGCCGCGGTCGGCGGGAGCGAGCTGCCCACGTTCTTCAACAACAACCCTTCGTTCAAGCTCGGCGAGGCGCGCATCGGCCACTTCATCGCGTCGAACCCGGGGGCGGTCGCGGGGCTCTCCAACCCCATGGTCGCGGTGCGCGATCTCAAGGTGGTCGAGCGGCTGCACAATCTCACACCCAGGTACGAGGAGGCGAAGGTGCTGCTCGACGCCGGGTTCAAGTCGGCGCGGGAGATCTCCATCCGCGGCAAGCCCCGGGTCGGCGCCGAGCTCGGCGCTGCCCTCGGAGGCGTCGAGATCGCGAACGACATCTACGAAAAGGCGGTCGCCGTCTCCGATGTTGCGCTCGCGCTGTCGCTCAAGTTCGGCACGGCCTTCAACCAGGGCTCGGCCTACGCCCTGCCCAACCCCGCGCGCCGCGCGAGCCAGCCGGCGCCCGATCTCGCGACGTACGAGGCGCTCTTCGGCTCCTCCGACGCGTGCGCGTGCGCGCACTGCGCCTCGGTCTACGGCCCGGCGGCGTACCTCGTCGACATGCTCCGCTTCCTCGACCGGTACAGCTCCACGATCACGAAGAGCGGCAGCACCAAGTGGACCGCGAAGGAGCTGCTCCTCGGCAGCGCGCCGGGCTCCACGCCGGCGCGCGCCGGGCGGCGCCCGGACATCGGCCGGATCGACCTCACCTGCCAGAACGCCGACACGCCCCTGCCGTACGTGGATCTGGTGAACGAGATCCTCGTCCACGCGTTCGTGGGCGAGACCAAGGAGCAGAACGAAGCCCCGCCCGCGTTCCCGGAGCACATCGCGACCGTCGGCACCGCCGAGGAGCTCGCGGCCATGCCGAACCCGCCGAGCGGCGAGGAGGACTGGCACGAGACGGCTTACGAGCGCCTGGCGGAAACCGACTTCCCCTTCAGCTTGCCGTATCACCACCGGCACCACGAGGCGCGCGTCTACCTCGAGCACCTCGGCGTGCCCCTGCACGCATTCCTGAGCGAGCTGAGGGCGAGCTGGTCCAGCCCGGAGGCCATGTATCCCGAGGAGGCGGCCGCCCATCGGCTCGGGCTTTCACTGCGCGAGCGCGATCTGATCCGCGGCACATCGATCTCGGGCGTGACCCTGGCGAGCGCCTGGGGCGTCTCCGTGATCCCCGGCGGGCTGTTCAACGTGCCGGTGTTCCTCAAGCGCTCGGGGCTGTCCTACAACGAGCTGCGCGATCTGCTCGAGACATCCGTGCTCCATCGCTTCGGATCACCGGCGATCCAGCCGGCGGATAGCTGCAAGATCGACGAGCAGAGCATCGGCGGCCTGAGCGACGCCGTGGCCTCGCTGGACATCTTGCACCGCTTCCTGCGGCTCCGGCTGCGCCTCGGCTGGTCGATCCGCGAGCTCGACCAGGTGCTGGCCGCGTGCGCACCCAGCGGCACCGACCTCGTGAACAATCGCGCGCTGCGCGTGATCGCGGTGATCCAGGCGCTGCGCGCCGACCGGGGCATCTCGCTGCCGATCGCGGTGCTCGCGAGCTGGTTCGGGCCGCTCGACACCCGGCGCCGCGACGCCGGCGAGACGCCCTCGTTCTACGAGCAGCTCTTCCAGAACAGGGCCGTGACCAACCCGGTCGACGCGGCGCTCGCGCTGCCGGGGGTCGCCAGCCTGCCGACCGCCAACCTGCTCGCCGACCACACGCCCGCGGTCCTCGCCGGCCTGCGCATCAGCCGGGAGGAGCTGTCGCTGCTCACCGAGGACTCCGGGCTCGGGCTGCCCCCGCTCGTCCCGGCGGACACCTCCGATCTCGCGCCGGTGACGCTCGCGAAGCTCCACCGCATCGTCACCTTTGCGCGGGCGTTGCGGCTGTCGTTGCCCGATTTCCACGTGCTCTACAACCTGAGCAAGTACAGGCCGTTCGAGGTCGACAACCCAGAGCACACGCTGCGCTTCCTGGACACGGTCGATCGCGTCAGGCGCTCGGGGCTGTCGCCGGCCGACCTGGATGTCGTTTTCCGGGAGGGGTCGTCTCCGCGCGCGCGGATCTCCATGACGGCCGAGGCGGCGGGCCCCGTGCTCGACCAGATGTTCGGCGCGCTGCTGGCGCTGCGCGGCAAGAACGGCGACGGCGCCCCGGACATCGAGGCCGAGGCGGCCCTCGTCGAGGACACGCTCGCCGCAGCGCTGAAGCTCGACGCGCGGTCGACGCACCTGCTCATCGCGGACATCCTCACGACGGGCGAGCCGGGCGATGTGCCGCTCGGCAGCGCGTTCTCGCTGCCCGCCTCACCGCCGCCGTCGCTCGACGTCGTCAGCCGCGCCGCCCAGCTCGCCGCCTACCGGCACCTGGCCAAGGCCGCGGCGGTCGTGCAGCGGCTCGGCGCGAGCGCCGACGAGATCGAGCGGATGTTCGTCTTGGACGAGGGCGAAGGCGCCACGGTGGCCCTCGATCTCGACGCCTTGCCGCGCGCCGAGATCAACAGCGCCGGCACCGGCTCGCCGCTGTTCGAGGCCTGGGAGAAGCTCGTACAGTTCGTCGAGCTCCGTTCCCTGCTCGTCGGACCGAACCCGTCGCTGGCGAGCCTGTTCGTGGCCGGGACCCCGGAGCAGGCCGCCACGGCGCTGGCGGAGGCCACGGGCTGGCCCGCGGCGGACGTCGAGCAGCTGCTCCTCGCCCGCGGCTATGGGCCGAGCAACCCGCTCAACCCGAGCAACGCCGCGGAGCAGGTCTCGGTCCTCGGGCTCGTGCGCCGCGCGATCGTGATGCTGAAGCGGCTCGGCATTTCGGCCCAGCAGGCGATCGACTGGGAGACCTCGATGTACTCGGACGGCGCCGGGCCTGCCGAGAGCATCGTCCGGGCCGCGAAGGCCAAATACTCCGACGCCGAGTGGGCGCGGGTGGCGCCGCCGCTGCGCGACGTGCTGCGCGAGCGGCTCCGGTCGACGCTGGTGGCGTACCTCGTGGCGAAGCGGGGATACGAGGACAGCGACGACCTGTTCGCCAACCTGCTCGTGGACGTCGAGACGAGCCCGGCGGTGATCACCTCGCGCCTGAAGCAGGCCATCGGCTCGGTGCAGACGTTCGTGCAGCGCGCGCTCATGAACCTGGAGTCGGGAGAGCTGAAGCTCCCGGAGGAGGCGGCGCGCGAGTGGGCGTGGCGGAAGAGCTTCCGTGTCTGGGAGGCGAGCCGCAAGGTGCTCCTTCAGACCGAGCTGTACCTCGACCCGTCGCTGCGCGACGACAAGTCGCCGTTCTTCAAGGCTCTGGAGGCCGAGCTCCGGCAGCAGGACATCACCGACGACTCCGCGGAGCGCGCGTTCGAGCGGTACCTGGACAGGCTCGACGAGGTCGCGAACCTCGAGATCGCGAGCGCGTTCCACCAGGAGGAGGAGGGCGACGACACGCACCTTCCGATCGACGTGCTCCACGTCGTCGGCCGCACCGCGGCCCAGCCGTACAAGTATTTCTACCGCACGCGGGTGGACGGGCTGTCCTGGACTCCCTGGGAGCCCATCGATCTCGACATCGAGGGGGACAGGGTCCTGCTCGCCGTGGTGGATCGTCGCCCACACCTGTACTGGCCGATCATCGAGGAGCGCGCCGAGCCGGTGCAGCCGATACCGAGCGACACGCGCGAGGCGGGCAAAACGGCGGTGACGAGCCATTACATCCGCCTCGCGTGGAGCCAGCGCCGCAACGGCGCGTGGGGTGCGCGCCGGATGAGCGGCGGCTCGGAGGTGACGCTGGCGTCAGAGTCGGATCCCGATCGTGTCTCGCTGTTCGTGCAGCGCGACGACGAGCAGGATCCGCCCGCGATCGCGGCGATGACGCTCGACGGCACCGGCGGCGATCGCCTCGGGCATTTCGCGCAGAGCGCTTGCGGTGCGCTGGAGGGCACCCAATTCATCTCCAACTATTCGCACTTCAGATCTCTCAGTGATGGAATGCCCCTCAGGACCGGCTGGCGGGGGCAGCACGTGGTGTCGAAAGATGCGACAGAGCTGGTCGTTCCGGTCAAGATCAACGGCTTCCTGAAGTGGATCCCGCTGCTCGGCAGCGTCACCCCGTTCCGCGCGCTCATCCCGCGTGAGATCGGCAGCGGGCACTTCAAAGACACCGCCTCGGCCGGCGTGTCGTTCTTCTTCAAGGACGCGAGGTCGACGTTCTTCGCTGATCTCGTCCTGACCGAGTACACCGAGTGGGATAAGGCCACGCAGGTCCAGCCCGGGATGACGGCGTACGGCGACATCGGCCTGAAATTCGGCGCGTTCGCCATGCGCGCGGGGTCGACGGCGGACGAGTGGGCGCACAGGGCGCCCGAGGAGACGCGCATCGCGCACGTCTACGAAGACGCGAAGCGATACCGCTTCATGTCCTTCTACCACCCCTACGCCTGCCTGTTCCGGAAGGAGCTGCAGCGCTCGGGCGTGGACGGGCTGCTCAAGTGGTCGCTCCACCCGACCGAGCCGCTCCAGCTCCGCTCCGGCGACGTCGACGCCTTCAAGGAGACGTACGACCCCGACCCCGCCAACGTGCTCACGCCGTATCCGAAGGAGGAGGTCGACTTCTCGTTCCAGGGCGCTTACTCGATCTACAACTGGGAGCTGTTCTTTCACGCGCCGTTCCTGATCGCCCTCCGGCTGATGCAGAGCGGCCGGCACGCCGAGGCGCAGCGCTGGCTCCACTTCATCTTCGACCCGACCACGGGCGATCCGGCCCCGGCGCCCGAGCGCTTCTGGAACGTGCGGCCGTTCCGCGAGAACAAGGATCTCGCCTCGATCGAGGACGAGCTCCGGGAGCTGCCGGCCTCGGAGCAGGGCGCGATGGCCAAGCTGATCAGCGCGCTCCTGACGAACCAGGGCGACGCGTCGGAGAAGCTCGATCTCGCCGCGCAGATCGAGGCGTGGCGGGAGGACCCGTTCAATCCGCACCTCGTCGCGCGGATGCGGCCGATCGCCTACCAGAAGGCGGTGGTGTCGAAGTACATCGAGAACCTGATCGCCTGGGGCGATCAGCTCTTCCGCCGCGAGACCATCGAGTCGATCAACGAGGCGACGCAGCTGTACATCCTCGCCGGCAACATCCTCGGCCGGCGCCCGGCGCGCGTCGAGCGGAAGGACGCGGTGACGCCGCGGAACTACTGGCAGCTCGAGGCGCTCGGGCTCGGAGACCTCTCCGACCCGGTGATCGGGTCGCGGTCCCGCGTCGAGGCGGAGAGCCTCGCGATCCTGATCAAGCCGCCTCACCCCACGATCCACGAGCGGGCGCCTGACCTCGGGGAGCTGTACTTCTGCGTGCCCCGCGACGAGGCGCTCTCGGGGCTGTGGGACACGGTCGCCGATCGGCTCTTCAAGATCCGACACTCGATGAACATCGATGGGTCGGTCCGGACGCTGCCCCTGTTCGAGCCGCCCATCGATCCGATGCTGCTCGTGCAGGCCAGGGCGCTCGGCGTGGATCTCGCGACGGTGCTCGGCGAGGCGAGCTCCCCGCGGCTCCCCTACCGCTTCCAGGTGGTGCTCGCGAAGGCGGCGGAGCTCTGCGGCGCGGTCTCCGGGCTCGGCGCCGCGCTGCTCGCCGCCATGGAGAAGAAGGACGGCGAGGCGATCGCGCGGCTCCGCTCCGGCCACGAGGTCGAGCTCCTCGCGGCGGTGCGCGAGATCAAGGCGCAGCAGGTCAAGGAGACCCAGGCGACCGTCGCCTCGCTGGAGCGGTCGCTCGAGACGGCGCGGCTCCGCCGCGACCACTACGCGGGCTTGCCGCGGATCAGCGCTGCGGAGCAGGGCGCGCTGGCCATGAGCATCACGGGCTTGGAGCTCGGGCTCGCGGCGCAGGTGATCGCCGCCGTCGCCCCCGGCGTCGAGGCGACCCCGTCGACGACGTTCGGCGGCGCGGGCACGATGGGGAGCCCGGTGGCCCTCACCACGATCGGCGGGCAGGCCTCGGGCGCGTCGATCGAGGCGGCGGCACAGGCGCTCTCCATGGCCGCCGGCGCGCTGCGCGAGGGCGCGTCGATCGCGTCAACGATCGCCGGCTACGAGCGGCGCGCCGAGGAGTGGGCGCTGCAGGAGCGGCTCGCGGCGAAGGAGATGCAGGGCCTGGAGAAGCAGATCGTCGCCGCGAAGATCCGCGCCGCGGTGGCCGAGGTGGAGCTCAGGAACCACGATCGGCAGACCGAGCAGGCGCGCGAGGTGCTCGAGTTCCTCCGGGACAGGAAGCGCACGACCGAGGAGCTGTACGACTGGATGGTGGCGGAGCTGTCGACCGTCCACTACCAGACGTACACGCTGGCTTTCGACATGGCCAGGCGCGCGGAGCGGGCGCTCCGGTTCGAGCTCGGCACGGCCGACAGCACGCCCGCGATGGTGCGCTTCGGCGCCTGGGACAGCCTGAAGCAGGGCCTGCTCGCGGGCGAGCGGCTCCAGCACGACCTCCGCCGCCTGGAGGCCGCATTCCTGGAGCAGACGCCGAGAGAGGCGGAGCTCGTCAAGAACGTCTCGCTCGCCGAGGTCGCGCCCGAGCAGCTCATGCGGCTGCGCGAGACCGGCACCTGTGACGTCGTGCTGACGCAGGAGGTGTTCGATCTCGATTACCCGGGTCACTACTTCCGTCGCATCAAGTCGGTCGCCGTCACGATACCGACCGTGACCGGCCCGTACGCGGGCGTGAGCTGCACGCTCACGCTGAGCAACACGCGCGTGCGCCCGCCGCCGCAGCCGGCGGTGACCGCCGAGACCTATCCGGACACTGAGGGCTTCCGGACGGATCTCGTGCCGCTGACGGACGTGATCGCGACCAGCGGAGGGGTGAACGACGCGGGCCTGTTCGAGCCGAACCTGCGCGACGAGCGGTATCTCCCCTTCGAGGGCGCGGGCGTGCTCGGCACCTACAAGATCGAGCTCCCTGCGGCGAACAACCGCTTCGACATCGCGGCGGTGAGCGATGTGATCCTGCACATCCGGTACACGGCGCGCTCGAACAGCACCCTCGCGGCCGCGGCGAAGACGTATTACCACGACCACCCGCCGGTGCGGCGCCGGCTCTTCAGCCTGCGGTCCGAGCTGCCGGCCGAGTGGGCCCGGTTCATGGTAGCGCCGTCGGATGACGACGTGGCACAGCAGCTGTCCATCCCGCTCACGCCGGAGATGTTCCCCTATGCCCCGGCGACGCAGAAAATCGCGCTGAAGAGCTACACGCTTTATGCGCGGTGGAATGGGAAGACGCATTATTCGGCCGGGGACGAGCTCCAGGTCGCGATGGCGCGGCCAGGCGTCGCGGAGGAGGGCCCGCTCACGCTTAACCAGTTCCCGCTGGACAGCACCGGCGGCTGCAACACGGGGGCCAGCGACAAGGTGAATTTGTCCGAAGGCGAAAGGGATCTCGGCACCTGGACGCTCGGCGCGAGCCGCACTCAGGTCGGCGTGATCGACGATGAGCTCAAGACGGAGGACGACCGGCTCAACGACACGCTTCAGGACATCTACCTGCTCTGCGAGTACGGTTTCGTCGACGCGATCGAGGTCGGATAAGAGAACCAGGCGATCTCTCACCAAGGAGTCAGCATATGTCGGACAACATCACGCTTCCTGAGGGCGCGGGCACGCTCCTCGCCACCGACGAGATCCTCGGCGTCCACGTCCTGCGCGCCAAGCTGCAGACAGGCGCGGACGGCACCGCCGTCGACGTCTCGCAGACCGACCCGCTTCCGGTGACTCTGGTCGGGTCGCTCCCGGCCGGCACCAACACGGTCGGCGCGGTGAACGTGAAGCCGGCCACGGCAGGTGGGCTCTCCATCTACCGCAACGTCGGACTGAGCACCACGGGGCAGAGCGTGAAGAGCTCCGCCGGGCAGGTGTTCGGCTGGCACCTGGCCAACTGGAGCTCGACCGATGCGTTCGTGAAGCTCTATGACGCGGCCGGGGCCCCGACGGTCGGCTCGAGCCAGCCTGCCTTGACGCTCATGGTGCCGGCCGGGCAGGTGGTCTCGGCAGAGCACACGAATGGTATCGCGTTCACGAACGGCATCGGTATCGGCGCGACCGCCGCCGCGGCAGACGACAACACCTCCCAACCGGGAGCGAACACGGTGATCGTGAACGTGTTCTACAAGTAGCGCTGCCCGCAGAGGGGACGAGCCCTCGTCCGGGGGGATCGGGCGACGAGGACAGGGCCGTGGAGAGCTTGAACAGTCCGTGAGCGGCGCTGGCCCGGCGCCGCTCACGGGCTCGGCGGCCGGCGCCGTCGTGCCGGAGCGAGTCGCTCCGGGCGCGCGGGCCGCCCATTGCCATGGGAAGAGGGAGACGAATGAACGCTCGTGAGCCCAAGAAGGAATCCACCGCTGCTCCGGCAGCATCACCGGCCGCGCCGGACGGCGGAGCTCGCGGCAAGAGCCGAGACCCCGCGTCCCTCGCCCGGGAGGGGTCCGGCAAAGACACCGAGGCTCCGAAGGGCCTCCCCGGCGCGCCCAAGGCGCCGGAGCTGCCCGCGCCCGCGCTGCCCAAGGGCGGCGGCGCGATCCGCGGGGTGGATGAGAAATTCTCCGCGAACCCGGTGACGGGCGCGGGGTCGTTCTCGATCCCGCTGCCGCTGAGCCCCGGCCGCGCGGGGTTCGGGCCAGCGCTGGCGGTGACGTACGACTCGGGGGCAGGCAATGGCCCGTTCGGCGCCGGCTGGCAGCTGTCGATCCCGCGCATCACGCGAAAGACCGACAAGGGCCTTCCCCGTTACGACGACGCGCACGAGAGCGATGTGTTCGTCCTGTCCGGCGCGGAGGATCTGGTGCCGGCCCGGTCGATCGACGGCGCCACGCTCGACCGGTACGAGACCGACACCGAGAGGGTGATCCGCTACCGTCCCCGCGTCGAGGGCGCGTTTGCGCGCATCGAGCGCCGCGAGGTCAAGGAGGGCGGAAACGTGTACTGGACGGCGACGACGCCGGACAACATGACGAGCGTCTACGGGCGGAGCGCGCCCGCGCGGATCGCCGACCCGGCGAGGCCTGCGCGCATCTTCTCGTGGCTGCTGGAGGAGACTCGGGACGACAAGGGCAATGTCGTTGTATACGACTACAAAGCAGAAGACCTGATGGGTGTGGCGCGCGACGAGGCCGCGGAGAGCCACCGCCACGCCGGCCGTGCGGCGGTGGCGAACCGCTATCTCAAGGGCGTCCGTTACGGGAACACCGTGCCGGGCGTCGCGGGGAGCTTCCTGTTCGAGGTCGTCTTCGATTACGGCGAGCACGACGCCGAGGCGCCCACGCCCGAGGGAAGCGCCCCGTGGCTGGTCCGCCAGGACCCTTTCTCGGTGTACCGCGCCGGCTTCGAGATCCGCACCTACCGGCTCTGCCGTCGCGTGCTGATGTTTCATCATATGTCCGAGCTCGGCGAGACGCCGTGCCTCGTGCGGTCGCTCGACCTCACATACGTGGAGAACGCTTACCTGACGCGGCTCGCCACCGCGATCCAGGCCGGATATGTCCGCCATCCGCAGACCCAGGCGTACAGCCGCGAGGCGCTCCCGTCGATCGCGCTGACGTACAGCGAGCCGGTGATTCACCGCGAGGTGAAGTCGCTCGACCCCGAGAGTCTGCGCGACCTGCCGGGCGGCACGATGGGTTCCGGGCGGCGGTGGGTCGATCTCGACGGCGAGGCGCTGCCCGGCGTGCTGATCGAGGAGGGCGAGGCGCTGTATTACAAGCAGAACCTCGGCGGGGGCCTCCTGTCCGCGGCGCGGCCGCTGCAATCTCGCCCGGCCGTCTTCGGCGGGCAGCTGCTCGACATCGACGGAGACGGGCGCAAGGAGCGGGTGGTGTTCGAGCGGCCGGTGGCGGGCTACTTCGACCGCACCGACGCGGGCTGGGCGGCGTTCCGCCCGTTCGCGTCGCAGCCGAACGTCGACTGGAGCGACCCGAACGTCCGCCTGATCGATCTGAACGGTGACGGGCACGAGGACATCCTGATCACGGGGCCCGACACGTTCACGTGGTATCCGTCGCTCGCCAAGGGCGGCTTCGACCGGCCGATCACGATCTCGCGTCCGAGCGACGAGGAGCGCGGGCCGTCGCTCGTCTTCGCCGACGCGGCGCAGAGCATCTTCCTGGCCGACATGAGCGGCGACGGGCTGGTGGACCTCGTGCGGATCCGGAACGGCAACGTGTGTTACTGGCCCAACCTCGGCCATTGCCGCTTCGGGGCCAAGGTGCAGATGGGCGGCAGCATGCGATTCGACCACGAGGGCCGCTTCGACCCGAAGCGCATCCGCCTCGCCGACGTGGACGGCTCGGGGACGACCGATATCGTCTACCTGCACCCGGACGGCGTGCGCTTCTATGCGAACAACGCCGGCAATACGTTGGCTTCGCCGGTGATCCTGCCGCAGCTGCCCGACGTGAGCGATCTGGCGGCGGTCGAGGTGATCGATCTGCTCGGCTCCGGGACCGGGTGCCTGGTGTGGGCCTCATCGCTGCCCGGGGCGCGCCCGCGGGTGCGCTACATCGATCTGCTCGGGAGCAAGAAGCCGCACCTCTTGACCTCGATCGCGAACAACCTCGGAAGGACCACGACGGTGACCTACGCTCCGTCGACGAAGTTCTACCTGGCCGACCGGGCGGCCGGCCGGCCGTGGGTGACGAGGTTGCCGTTCGTGGTCCATGTCATCGAGCGCGTGGAGGTATTCGACGCGATCTCGCGGCATCGCTTCGTGACAACGTATGCGTACCACCACGGCGACTACGACGGGGTGGAGCGGGAGATGCGCGGCTTCGGCATGGTGGAGCAGCGGGACACCGAGTCGTTCTCGGCGTTCAGCGGGGCTGGCTTCGCGCCGCCCGCGGCCAACGCGGATCCCGAGCTGCACCTGCCGCCGGTGCTGACGAAGACGTGGTTCCATACCGGCGCCTGGATCGAGGGGGTGAAGATCTCGGCGCAGTACGAGCGCGAGTATTACGCCGGCGACGCGGATGCGGTCCGTCTGGCGGACACGCTGCTTCCCGAGGACTTCCGCGTCGTGGAGATGCGCGAGGCGTGCCGGGCGCTCAAGGGGCGGCCCCTCCGCCAGGAGATCTATGCACTCGACGGCTCTGCGGAGGAGCCGCGTCCGTACGTCGTCAAGGAGCACAGCTACGCGATGCGGCGGCTCCAGCCCGCGGTGGGGGATGCGCACGCGGTGTTCTTCGCGCATGCGCGCGAGGCGCTGGAGTACCATTACGAGCGCGGCGAGAGCGATCCACGCGTGGCGCACGCGCTCACGCTGGAGGTCGACGATTACGGCGCGGTCCTGCGGGCGGCGCAGATCGGGTATCGCCGGCGGGCGGCGTGGGCGGAGTTCCCCGAGCAGGGGCAGGGGAAGGCGACGCTGACGGAGAGCAAGGTGAAGCACCTGGTCCCGGACGAAGAGGGTGCTTATCGGATCGGGGTCCCGACCGAAACGCGGACCTACGAGCTGCACGGCCTGCCGCTCGGCGCGGAGGGGGTGCTCGCGTTCCAGGCAGTCCTCGACGCGGCGGCTGCGGCGGAAAACGTGCCGACGCTCACGTACGACGGGACGCCGAGCGGGGGCTTCCAGAAGCGCCTGTTGCAGCATGCGCGCACGAGGTACTGGAGCGACGATCTCACGGGGCCGCTGCCGTTCGGAGAGGTCGGCAGCAGGGCGCTCGTTTACGAGAGCTTCGCCAAGATCCTCACGCCTTCGTTGATCACGTCCGTGTTCGGGACCCGTGTCACGAGCGGCATGCTCGCGGAGGGGGGCTATCTCCAGCTCCCGGACGATCCGGACTATTGGGTGTCCTCGGGGCGGGCGGTGCCTTCGGCGGCTCACTTCTACTTGCCGACGACGTTCGTCGATCCGTTCAGCAATGCGTCGCAGGTCGCCTACGACCCGTATTGCCTGCTCGTGACGGCGGTGACCGATCCGCTGAGCAATCTCGCGGAGGCCGTCCCCGACTACCGCGTCCTCGCCCCGCGGCAGCTCACGGACGCAAACCGCAACGTGAGCGAGGTGCGCTTCGACGCGCTGGGGAGGGTCACGGCGATGGCGCTGATGGGCAAAGCGGGTGCCGGCGAGGGCGACACGCTCGACGACCCGACGGCCACATTCGCGTACGATCTGGAGCGATTCGAGTCCACCGGCGAGCCGAGCGTGGTGCACGCGCGCGCCCGCGAGCAGCACGGACCGGGCAACCCGCGCTGGCTGGACACGTACATCTACTCGGACGGCTCGGGCAACGAGGTGCTGCGCAAGGTGAAGGCGGAGCCGGGGCTCGCGCCCGAGCGCGACGCGAACGGCGCGCTGGTGCACGACGCAGAGGGCGACCTGGTCTTTTCGCATGCGACGTCGCGCTGGGTCGGGACCGGGCGCACGGTGCTGGACAACAAGGGCAATCCGGTCAAGCAGTACGAGCCGTTCTTCAGCGCGACGCACGAGTACGAGGACGAAGCGGAGCTCGTGGAGTGGGGGGTCACGCCGATCCTGCGGTACGATCCGCTTGGCCGGCTCATCCGGACCGACCTGCCCAATGGGACGTTCTCGCGGGTGGTGTTCGATGCGTGGAAGCAGACGTCGCACGATCCGAACGACACGGTGCTGGAGAGCTCGTGGTACGCGGCGCGCCAGGCGCTGCCTGCGGGCGATCCGGAGCGCCGTGCGGCGGATCTGGCCGCGGCGCACGCGGGCACGCCGGCGGTGAGCCACCTGGACGCGCTGGGGCGGGTGTTCCGCGCCGTGGCGGACAACGGCGCCGAGGGACAGTACGTCACGCAGAGCACGCTGGATATCGAGGGGCAGCCGGTCGTGATCACGGATGCGCGCGACAACGAGGCGAAGCGGCATCGCTTCGGGCTGGGCGGGCAACTGCTGTACCAGAACAGCAATGACGGCGGCGAGCGGTGGATGCTGGCGGGCGCGACAGGACAGTGGCTGCGCGCGTGGAACGGGCGAGGGTTCGTCTATCGCTCGTCGTACGATGGGCTGCGCCGGCCGACGCACGAGCAGGTGCAGCTGGGCTCGGGCAGCGAGCGACTGGCGCGCCGTTACGTCTACGGCGAAGCGCACCCGCAGGCGACGGCGCTGAACCTGCGCGGCAGGCTGTACCAGGTGTATGATGGCGCGGGAGTTGTGACGAGCCAGGCGTACGACTTCAAGGGAAATGTGCTGCAGGCGTCGCGCCGGCTGCGCAGCGACGTGCACACGGACGCCGACTGGTCGGTGCTGTCGGCGCTGACGGATGTGTCCGCCATCGCGACGGCGGCCGAGCCGCTGCTGGAGACCGAGAGCTTCGGCACGCTGACGGCGTACGATGCGCTGAACCGCCCAACCAGCCTGACCGCCCCGGATGGCCTGACCGCCTCGGATGCGAGCGAGGTCAAGCCGACGTACAACGAGGCGGGGCTGCTGGAGCGGGTGGAGGCGCGGATTCGAGGCGCGGTGGCGTGGACGACGTTCGTCGACAACATCGATTACGACGCGAAGGGGCAGCGCGAGCGGATCGAGTACGGCAACGGCACCTCGACGGCGTACACGTATGACCCGCTGACGTTTCGGCTCTCGCGCCTGAAGACGACACGGAACTCGGACAGCGCTGTGCTGCAGAACCTGACGTATGTGTACGACCCGGTCGGGAACATCGTGGAGATCGGGGACAGCGCGCAGCAGACGGTGTTCTTCAACAACGCGGTGGTATCGCCGAGCGCGCAGTACGTGTACGACGCGGTCTACCGGCTGATCGAAGCGACGGGGCGGGAGCACGCGGGCGGGCTGTCGGACGCGCCGCGCGACCAGAACGACCTGCCGATCCAGTCGCTGCCGCACGCGAACGACGCGCAGGCGCTGAGGAACTATACGGAGCAGTACGTCTATGACGCCGTGGGCAACCTGCGGAGGATGGTGCACCAGGCGGGCACGGGAAGCTGGACGCGGTGGTATGCGTACGAGGAGACGGAGAACAACCGGCTGACGAGCACGACCGGGGACCCGGAGAACGGGCCGTTCCGCACCTATGCGCATGACGCGCACGGCAACATGACGTCGATGCCGCACATCACGGCGCTGACCTGGGACGAGAACGACCAGGTGCGGAGCACGGATCTCGACGGCGGCGGCAATGTCTATTACGACTACGATGCTGCGGGTCAGCGCGTGCGCAAGGTCTGGGAGCACAATGGGCTCGTGGACGAGCGCATCTACCTCGGCGGTTACGAGGTGTACCGGAGGCGCAACAGCTCGGGGCTGGTGCTGGAGCGGCAGACGCTGCACGTGATGGATGGCGCGCGGCGGGTGGCGATGGTGGAGACCAAGACGGTCGATACCCCGGGGCCGTTCACGGTGACGCCGCGGGTGCGCTATCAGCTCGACAACCACCTCGGGTCGGCGTCGCTGGAGGTCGACGGGGCGGGGCTTGTGATCGGCTATGAAGAGTATCACCCGTACGGGACGACGGCGTACTGGTCGGCCAGCAGCGCCGTAGAGGTGAGCCAGAGGCGGTACCGGTACACGGGCAAGGAAAAGGACGAGGAAACCGGGCTCTACTACCACGGCGCGAGGTACTATGCGCCGTGGCTGGGGAGGTGGACGAGTGCGGACCCAGCGGGAATGGTGGACGGTCCGGGGTTGTATAATTATGTGAGGGGAAATCCAGTTCGGTTGACGGATCCGACCGGGAAGGAGAGCGCGACCGACAAGCAGATTGCACAGATGACTGATGTGCAGTTGCACCGGCATTTTACTAGCCTTTCGCCAGAAGCCCGCGCGTCGTTTGCCGGTGCCGCAACCGGCAAATTTGCAGAAAGAGCATGGGCGACACTCAACCGGGGTGGAATGGACATTGGCTATGATCTCCCAGCCGACACGATCACGGGCTCTGCTTCAAAGGCGGCTACGCCGCACATGACTGCAGTGAGCCCGCGTCCAACGGCGGAGCAACTCCGAGACAAGACGCCGCTCCTGCCGTTCTTTCTCAAGGTGCCCGCGCAGTATGTTCGAACGAATCAGGAAACACCCCAGGGGGCTCCGGTTGGTCTGGCTGCCCTACGGCAGCTAAATGGAGGTGCAGCACTCGCGGTTGCCAATTTCTCGCGGGACATCGCTCCAGGAACAGCTGTCGAGAATCTCACGCTGCAATCCGTCGACGTCCTTTCTGCCGGCGTTGGAGTTCTCGCTGCGGCGGCACCCCTTGAGAGGACTGGGGCAACCGTGGGACCGCTCGCGAGAGCTGTTTCGAGCAGCGAGAGGAATGCCAGCCCTCTCAGCGAAGCGCAACGTGCGGAGGCCCTTGCAATCGCCGAAGAATTGGGGATGCCAGCGGAGCGCACCGTTGTAAGCAGCTCGCAGAGCACCTCTCATGCCGGTGGCATGCTGGATATCCTCATCATTGGTCCAGATGTGCTACCCGCGGTTAACGCTCCAGTGGGCACAACGGGTGCAAACGCAAGGATCGGCATGCGCGGTGCCCTGGCACATGAACTGATCGGCCATCGCGAGGCTTATCTCGCGGGGCGTACCCTTTCGGACGGCATTTTCGAAGAGGCACAGGCGAGCATCAGGGCTGCCAAGTTGACTCCGGGACTCTCCAGCACCGAGCGCGTGACGCTGTTGAGGGATGCTGTTAATCGTCTCCATAACGCTGGCCGGACGACCGAAGACATTAGGCCACTTCTCTTTCTCGGGAGGGCTGAATGAAAAAGGTGATGACAATACACGATGTGTGGGAGTTCTCTCATGTTGATGGCGTGGTCGCTGCTGGCACAAATGCGGACTTTGATGCGATGGATCGCCGGAGAGTTGAAGCGCTCTTGTGTGGGCGTGAGGTCGTGGTGATTCTTGCTAGTGGTGCTGTCGCCCGGTTGATTCCTGCAGGTGTTCATGTCTCCGAATCGATTGTTGGCAAGAAAAACATTCTTCTAACCATGCCGAGATTCATATCCAAGACAGATCTAGTCGTGGGGTCCGACGTGTGTATGGTCGACGAAGGTGGATAACCCCGGCCTAGCGCAAGGCTCATTTCTTGTTCGGTCATTGAGGTTTCGCTTCGTCTTGCCCGGTTTTGTTTCGCGTAACAGCTGAATCGAAGCCAGAGGCTGGGTCGAACCCAGGATACTGCTTTTTCCCTCCGGCCCCCGAGCCACCAGAAAGGTGAGAGCGCCCGTACCGGCGGCTCGCAACGTGTATTACTGGCCCAACCTCGGCCATTGCCGGTTCGGGGCCAAGGTGCAGATGAGCGGGAGCATGCGGTTCGACCACGAGGGCCGCTTCGACCCGAAGCGCATCCGCCTCGCCGACGTGGACGGCTCGGGGACGACCGATATCGTCTACGTGCACCCGGACGGCGTGCGCTTCTATGCGAACAACGCCGGCAACACGCTGGCTGCGCCGGTGATCCTCCCGCAGCTGCCCGACGTAAGCGATCTGGCGTCGGTCGATGTGATCGATCTGCTCGGCTCCGGGACCGGGTGCCTGGTGTGGGCCTCGTCGCTGCCCGGGGCGCGCCCGCGGGTGCGCTACATCGATCTGCTCGGGAGCAAGAAGCCGCACCTCTTGACCTCGATCGCGAACAACCTCGGAAGGACCACGACGGTGACGTATGCGCCGTCGACGAAGTTCTACCTCGCCGACCGGGCGGCCGGCCGCCCGTGGGTGACGAGGCTGCCGTTCGTGGTCCATGTCATCGAGCGCGTGGAGGTATTCGATGCCGTCTCGCGGCATCGCTTCGTCACGACGCATGCTTACCACCACGGCGACTACGATGGGGTGGAGCGGGAGATGGGCGGCTTCGGCATGGTGGAGCAGCGGGACACCGAGTCGTTCTCGGCGTTCAGCGGGGCCGGTTTCGCGCCGCCCGCGGCCAATGCCGATCCCGAGCTGCACCTGCCGTCGGTGCTGACGAAGACGTGGTTCCATACCGGCGCCTGGATCGAGGGGGTGAAGATCTCGGCGCAGTACGAGAGCGAGTATTACGCCGGCGACGCGGGCGCGGTCCGTCTGGCGGACACGCTGCTTCCCGAGGAGCTCCGCGCCGTGGAGATGCGCGAGGCGTGCCGGGCGCTCAAGGGGCGACCCCTCCGCCAGGAGATCTATGCGCTCGACGGGTCGGCGGAAGAGCCGCGTCCGTACCTCGTCAAGGAGCACAGCTACGGGATGCGGCGCCTCCAGCCCGCGGTGGGCGATGCGCACGCGGTGTTCTTCGCCCATGAGCGCGAGGCGCTGGAGTACCATTACGAGCGCAGCGAGAGCGATCCGCGCGTTTCGCACGCGCTCACGCTGAAGGTCGACGATTACGGCGCGGTCATGCAGGCGGCGCAGATCGGGTATCGCCGGCGGGCGGCGTGGGCGGAGTTCCCCGAGCAGGGGCAGGGGAAGGCGACGCTGACGGAGAGCAAGGTGAAGCACCTGGTCCCGGACGAAGAGGGGGCTTATCGGATCGGGGTCCCGACCGAGACGCGGACCTACGAGCTGCACGGCCTGCCGCTCGGCTCGGAGGGGGTGCTCGCGTTCCAGGCAGTCTTCGACGCGGCGGCTGCGGCGGAAAACGTGCCGACGCTCACGTACGACGGGACGCCGAGCGGGGGCTTCCAGAAGCGCCTGTTGCAGCATGCGCGCACGAGGTACTGGAGCGACGATCTCACGGGGCCGCTGCCGTTCGGAGAGGTCGGCAGCAGGGCGCTCGTTTACGAGAGCTTCGCCAAGGTCCTCACGCCTTCGCTGATCACGTCCGTGTTCGGGACCCGTGTCACGAGCGGCATGCTCGCGGAGGGGGGCTATCTCCAGCTCCCGGACGATCCGGACTATTGGGTGTCCTCGGGGCGGGCGGTGCCGTCGGCGGCTCGCTTCTACTTGCCGACGACGTTCGTCGATCCGTTCAGCAATGCGTCGCAGGTCGCCTACGACCCGTATTGCCTGCTCGTGACGGCGGTGACCGATCCGCTGAGCAATCTCGTGGAAGCCGTCCCCGACTACCGTGTTCTCGCCCCGCGGCAGCTCACGGACGCAAACCGCAACGTGAGCGAGGTGCGCTTTGACGCGCTGGGCCGGGTCACGGCGATGGCGGTGAAGGGCAAGCCTGGGGCCGGCGAGGGCGACACGCTCGACGACCCGACGGCCACATTCGCGTACGATCTGGAGCGATTCGAGTACACCGGCGAGCCAAGCGTGGTGCACGCCCGCGCCCGCGAGCAGCACGGACCGGGCAACCCGCGCTGGCTGGACACGTACAGCTACTCGGACGGCTCGGGCAACGAGGTGCTGCGCAAGGTGAAGGCGGAGCCGGGGCTCGCGCCCGAGCGCGACGCGAACGGCGCGCTGGTGCACGACGCAGAGGGCGACCTGGTCTTTTCGCACACGACGTCGCGCTGGGTCGGGACCGGGCGCACGGTGCTGGACAACAAGGGCAATCCGGTCAAGCAGTACGAGCCGTTCTTCAGCGCGACGCACGAGTACGAGGACGAAGCGGAGCTCGTGGAGTGGGGGGTCACGCCGATCCTGCGGTACGATCCGCTCGGCCGGCTCATCCGGACCGACCTGCCCAATGGCACGTTCTCGCGGGTGGTGTTCGATGCGTGGAAGCAGACGTCGCACGATCCGAATGACACGGTGCTGGAGAGCTCGTGGTACGCGGCGCGGCAGGCCTTGCCGGCGGGCGATCCGGAGCGCCGTGCGGCGGAGCTGGCCGCGGCGCACGCGGGCACGCCGGCGGTGAGCCACCTGGACGCGCTGGGGCGGGTGTTCCGCGCGGTGGCGAACAACGGGGCCGAGGGGGAGTACATCACCCAGACGACGCTCGATATCGAGGGGAAGCCGCTCGTGATCACGGACGCGCGCGACAACCAGGCGATGCGGCATCGCTTCGGGCTGGGTGGGCAGCTGCTCTATCAGAAGAGCAACGACAGCGGCGAGCGGTGGATGCTGGCGGGCGCGACCGGACAGCGGCTTCGGGCGTGGAACGGGCGTGGGTTCGTCTATCGTTCGTCGTACGATGGGCTGCGCCGGCCGACGCACGAGCAGGTGCAGCTGGGCTCGGGCAGCGAGCGGCTGGCGCGCCGTTACGTCTACGGCGAAGCGCACCCGCAGGCGACGGCGCGGAACCTGCGCGGCAGGGTGTACCAGGTGTATGATGGCGCGGGCGTGGTGACGAGCCAGGCGTACGACTTCAAGGGCAACGTGCTGCAGGCGTCGCGGCGGCTGCGGAGCGACGTGCACGCGGACGCCGACTGGTCGGTGCTTGCGGCGCTCACGGATGTGGCTGCCATCGCGACGGCGGCCGAGCCGCTGCTGGAGACCGAGAGCTTCGGGACGCAGACGGCGTACGATGCGCTGAATCGGCCGACGAGCGTGACGGCGCCGGATACGAACGAGGTCAAGCCGACGTACAACGAGGCGGGGCTGCTCGAGCGGGTCGAGGCGCGGGTTCGAGGTGTCTGGACGACGTTCGTCGACAACATCGATTACGACGCGAAGGGGCAGCGCGAGCGGATCGAGTACGGCAACGGAACCTCGACGGCGTACACGTACGATCCGCTGACGTTTCGGCTCTCGCGCCTGAAGACGACACGGAGCTCGGACAGCGCGGTGCTGCAGAACCTGACGTATGTGTACGACCCGGTCGGGAACATCGTGGAGATCGGGGACAGCGCGCAGCAGACGGTGTTCTTCAACAACGCGGTGGTATCGCCGAGCGCGCAGTACGTCTACGACGCGGTCTACCGGCTGATCGAAGCGACGGGGCGGGAGCACGCGGGCGGGCTGTCGGACGCGCCGCGGGACCAGAACGACCTGCCGATCCAGTCGCTGCCGCACGCGAACGACGCGCAGGCGCTGAGGAACTATACCGAGCAGTATGTCTATGACGCCGTGGGCAACCTGCGGAGGATGGTGCACCAGGCGGGCACGGGAAGCTGGACGCGATGGTATGCGTACGAGGAGACGGAGAACAACCGGCTGACGAGCACGACCGGGGACCCGGAGAACGGGCCGTTCCGCAACTACGCGCATGACGCGCACGGCAACATGACGTCGATGCCGCACATCACGGCGCTGACCTGGGACGAGAACGATCAGCTGAGGAGCACGGATCTCGGTGGCGGCGGGGTGGTTTACTACACCTACAGCGCGACGGGGCAGCGCGTGCGCAAGGTCTGGGAGCACAACGGGCTCGTGGACGAGCGCATCTACCTCGGCGGCTACGAGGTGTACCGGAGGCGCAGCGGGTCGGGGCTGGTGCTGGAGCGGCAGACGCTGCACGTGATGGATGGCGCGCGGCGGGTGGCGATGGTGGAGACCAAGACGGTGGACACCTCGGGGCCGTTCACTGTGACGCCGCGGGTGCGGTATCAGCTCGACAACCACCTCGGGTCGGCGTCGCTGGAGGTCGACGGGGCGGGGCTTGTGATCGGCTACGAGGAGTATCACCCGTACGGGACGACGGCGTACTGGTCGGCCAGCAGCGCCGTGGAGGTGAGCCGGAAGCGGTATCGCTACACGGGCAAGGAGAAGGACGAGGAGACGGGGCTCTATTACCACGGGGCGCGGTACTACGCGCCGTGGCTCGGGAGGTGGACGAGCGCGGATCCGGCGGGGGTGGTGGATGGCCCGAATCTATACGCGTACGTGATAGGGAATCCCGTTCGGTTTCATGATCCGGTGGCCAGGAGAGCGCGACCGACAGGCAGATCGGTCAGATGACTGACGTACAGTTGCATCGGCATCTCAAAGCTCTCACCGAAGAAGGGCGCGCGGAGTTTCGTGCGTCGGCCACAGGAAAGTTCAATGAACGAGTCGTGGCTTCGTTGTCGCAGGGCAAGCTCGAAGCCATCCGCACTGGCGTCACTACAGTGGAGCATGTGCGGCCCGAACCTAAGGAGGTGACGCCATCGACGTACTCGGCGCCCGGTCGCATACATTCTCCGGACGCGACCTTTGAGGCGCCTGGGACGAGTAGCGGCAACGGGGCCGATCGAATGCCCGACCCGGTGACAAAGACCGTCTACGAGTACCTAACGGAGGAGAATCCGACCGCAGGAGCGGTCGTGGAGGGAATTCAGTCGGTTGGTGGCCTCGCACTGCTCACCATGGACGTTCGCGCACTCCTGAGTGGTAGATCTCCTGGTCAGCGACTCAGCTTAAGAGGTGCTGGAGAAGGCGCAGCGAACGGAGGAGGAGCTGCCGCTGGAGCGCTGTCAACGTCAGGTCCTCGCTTGCTACCTCCGCCGCGACCGCTCGCCATGGGGGAAGGTGATGTCATAAGTCACTTCACCGATGCCAAGGGCGTTGAAGGAGTCACGGGTATAGTAGGCAATCGTCTCAGTGTGGGACAGCAGGTAATTGTCAGAGAATTGCGGTTTGGAGTAGGATCGAACGAGTTTCTGGCGGGAGAAAAAGGAAGGATCTTCGTCACCAAGCTCGGGGACGAAGCGACCGTGGGCGAGCTCAACCAGATCGGTGTTTTTGGTGAAAAGCAGTCCTTCGTGGTACAGTTTTCTGGTGAGGCCGCATTCACGCAGGGGGCTCGGGTCACCCCTGAGCTTGCCGCAAGAAATATTTACAGTATTCCCGGTAATTCTACTCTCAAAGAGTATGATTTTATCGTCAAGAGGTTGCGATGAACTGCGGTATAGATCTGAATACTCCTCTGAGTAAGGTTGTTAGCGAGCGCATCGATGAGCAGATAGATGCGCTCGGTGCGTTGGCTGTGGGCTTGGATGACGCCGGTAGGCTCATTGTCGAAGGATTCGTGCGCAGTTCCAACCGTTTCTTGATTGCAGAGAGGTTGGTGCGCTTTGGTCATATTGTTGTTGGGCCGCTGCAGGAGGTCGTGGAATCTGCCACGTGCAAGGAGGTGCGCGTGCTGGGATCCGTTGTGTTGCTTAATCTGAAGGTGTACTCGGTGGTGCCGTATTTGCTTGATGTGATTCGTGGTGATGATGATTATCTGAGTCTTGTTTCCAGTAATCTTGCTGCCGCCGGCGTCGTGCAGGCTGGTGATCTTATGGTGGAGCGACTTCGGACGCTGACGGAGGCCAGGAAATACGAGATCGTTGGCCTGTTGACGGCACTTGAGAAGCTGGGAGTTCCCTTGCCTGATGACGTTCGTGAGCGTTTTGGCGCACCCGATACGCCTTTTGAAATACGTCTGTCGTTGCCAGCAAAGCGATGAGTTTGCGACCCGTCGATGTTGGTAGCTGGTAAGCAATTTAATGCCCCTTGATGCATGGGCGATCGGTTAAGAATCCGCGGCAATTCCCGCGCGTTTTGCCTTGCGGGAGCGCTCTCGGCGCTGCCGGCGGGACTTGCCCAGTACTTTGGCGAGCAGCAGTATCCGTCGCTCCATCTCGGCCAGATCGACGTTCTGGCCGCGCATGCGCAGTGCGAGGATCATGGGAACGGCGCGGTTGAGCGTCAGGTAATAGCGGTCCTCGCCGCCGTCGGTGGGCGCGATCCCGACGACGCGAAAGGTTCCCTCGACGCGCTTCTCGTCGACGCGCGCGGCGAGGACGACATCCACGTCCAGACGCCTCTTCTCGAAGTCGAGCGCCCCCGTCGCGAGCGCCTCATCGAGTTTCATTCCGCGGCAGAAACGCTTGTCGCCTCGACCGACACGAACACGCGCGATGCGCGGGTCCTGACTGGCCTTGAGCCGCATGAGGATGTGCACGCAACGTGCCTTGAGGCGCAGAAGCCGCTCGTGATCGACGTAGCCGAGGTCTGCCAAGAACAGGCCGCCCGGTGTCAGGACCGACTCGTCCAGGTGCGGATTGTCGTGCTCGCGCTGGGGTGAGATGTGGTGCTCGATCGGAGGTGGTCCTTGAGCGAGATGACCGCATGAATCTTGAACGAAGCCGGGCGCTCGGGGCTTGTCGAAGGCGACCAACACGCCGCGAGCTTGCGGAGCACCTGACAGCTCGAGTCGGCCACCTGGACGTCGGAGAAGTGCTCAAGCAGACGCTCCATCTCCGCCACATCGCGCAACGAGGGGTCGACCGCCCGCACCGCGGCCATCGCGCGGCGAGTCACGTCCGCCATCAGGTTCGCGAACGGCACCGTGAAGCGGTCGTAGAAGGCCGAGGGCGCCAAGTCCTGGCCGGTCAGATGGATGTAGTTGGCGAAGATCGTCGTCTGCGTGCCGGGTAGACCCGACATCGCCAAGACGAATGCCTCCACCAAGGCGCTCACATCGACCTTTCGGTCGCGCGTGACCGCCCCCATCTGCCGCGCCGCCGCCCACAGGGCCTCCGCGTCGAACAGCTCGTGGTACTTCGCGAGAAAGGGGACCGGCACCGCGGGCGGCGCCGATGTGGGCTTACCGGAGGGCTTCGCCATGGCCGCACGATCGCCGACTGTGATCGAAATGTCGATCGTCCTCGGGCCGCTGCGGTCAAGCGATCGATTTTATTGGCAGAATCGTCCGCTCTGCTAACCGGACGCCCATGCCTGCGCTGGCTGGACACGTACAGCTACTCGGACGGCTCGGGCAACGAGGTGCTGCGCAAGGTGAAGGCGGAGCCGGGGCTCGCGCCCGAGCGCGACGCGAACGGCGCGCTGGTGCATGACGCGGAGGGCGACCTGGTCTTTTCGCATGCGACGTCGCGCTGGGTCGGGACCGGGCGCACGGTGCTCGACAATAAGGGCAATCCGGTCAAGCAGTACGAGCCGTTCTTCAGCGCGACGCACGAGTACGAGGACGAAACGGAGCTCGTGGAGTGGGGGGTCACGCCGATCCTGCGGTACGATCCGCTCGGCCGGCTCATCCGGACCGACCTGCCGAACGGCACGTTCTCCCGGGTGGTGTTCGATGCGTGGAAGCAGACGTCGCACGATCCGAACGACACCGTGCTGGAGAGCGCGTGGTACGCCGCGCGCCAGGCCCTGCCGGCGGGCGAACCGGAGCGCCGTGCGGCCGACCTGGCGGCCGCGCACGCCGGGACGCCGGCGGTGAGCCACCTGGACGCGCTGGGGCGGGTGTTCCGCGCGGTGGCGGACAACGGCGCCGAGGGGGAGTACATCACCCAGACGACGCTCGATATCGAGGGGCAGCCGCTCGGGATCACGGACGCGCGCGGCAACCAGGCGATGCGGCATCGCTTCGGGCTGGGCGGGCAGCTGCTCAATCAGCAGAGCAACGACGGAGGCGAGCGGTGGATGCTGGCGGGCGCGACAGGACAGCGGCTGCGGGCCTGGAACGGGCGTGGGTTCGTCTATCGCTCGTCGTACGATGGGCTGCGCCGGCCGACGCACGAGCAGGTGCAGCTGGGCTCGGGCAGCGAGCGACTGGCGCGCCGTTACGTCTACGGCGAAGCGCACCCGCAGGCGACGGCGCGGAACCTGCGCGGCAGGCTGTACCAGGTGTATGATGGCGCGGGCGTGGTGACGAGCCAGGCGTACGACTTCAAGGGAAATGTGCTGCAGGCGTCGCGCCGGCTGCGGAGCGACGTGCACGCGGACGCCGACTGGTCGGTGCTGTCGGCGCTGACGGATGTGTCCGCCATCGCGACGGCGGCCGAGCCGCTGCTGGAGACCGAGAGCTTCGGCACGCAGACGGCGTACGACGCGTTGAACCGCCCAACCGGCCTGACCGCCCCGGATGGCCTGACCGCCTCGGATGCGAGCGAGGTCAAGCCGACGTACAACGAGGCGGGGCTGCTGGAGCGGGTGGAGGCGCGGATTCGAGGCGCGGTGGCGTGGACGACGTTCGTCGACAACATCGATTACGACGCGAAGGGGCAGCGCGAGCGGATCGAGTACGGCAACGGAACGTCGACGGTATACACGTATGACCCGCTGACGTTTCGGCTCTCGCGCCTGAAGACGACACGGAACTCGGACAGCGCTGTGCTGCAGAACCTGACGTATGTGTACGACCCGGTCGGGAACATCGTGGAGATCGGAGACAGCGCGCAGCAGACGGTGTTCTTCAACAACGCCGTGGTGTCACCGAGCGCACAGTACGTGTACGACGCGGTCTACCGGCTGATCGAGGCGACGGGTCGGGAGCACGCGGGCGGGCTGTCGGACGCGCCGCGCGACCAGAACGACCTGCCGATCCAGTCGCTGCCGCACGCGAACGACGCGCAGGCGCTGAGGAACTATACCGAGCAGTACGTTTATGACGCCGTGGGCAACCTGCGGAGGATGGTGCACCAGGCGGGCACGGGAAGCTGGACGCGGTGGTATGCGTACGAGGAGACGGAGAACAACCGGCTGACGAGCACGACCGGGGACCCGGAGAACGGGCCGTTTCGCACCTATGCGCATGACGCGCACGGCAACATGACGTTGATGCCGCACATCACGGCGCTGACCTGGGACGAGAACGATCAGCTGAGGAGCACGGATCTCGGTGGCGGCGGGGTGGTTTACTACACCTACAGCGCGACGGGGCAGCGCGTGCGCAAGGTCTGGGAGCACAACGGGCTCGTGGACGAGCGCATCTACCTCGGCGGCTACGAGGTGTACCGGAGGCGCAACAGCTCGGGGCTGGTGCTGGAGCGGCAGACGCTGCACGTGATGGATGGCGCGCGGCGGGTGGCGATGGTGGAGACGAAGACGGTCGACACGTCGGGGCCGTTCACTGTGACGCCGCGGGTGCGGTATCAGCTCGACAACCACCTCGGGTCGGCGTCGCTGGAGGTCGACGGGGCGGGGCTTGTGATCGGCTACGAGGAGTATCACCCGTACGGGACGACGGCGTACTGGTCGGCCAGCAGCGCCGTGGAGGTGAGCCGGAAGCGGTATCGCTACACGGGCAAGGAGAAGGACGAGGAGACGGAGCTTTACTACCACGGGGCGAGGTATTACGCGCCGTGGCTCGGGAGGTGGACGAGTGCAGACCCTGCGGGGTTAGTAGATGGGCCAAACCTGTATCAGTATGTACGGGGGAATCCGATACGGTTGGTGGACGCCAATGGGACGGAGTCGAAAGAGGTTGCTGATTTCAAGGCCGGCCTGAGGTTTCAGCTGAAGACCGTATCCGCTGACGATGGCACGGTGAAGCCTGTCCAGCATAGGACGAGAAGCATCTTCGGGGACAGGAAGGACATCAAGCAGATCGGTGAGCTACAGGTTGCGCTGCCTCCCGAGACGAGCACATCGTCTCCGGGAGCGACTCACTCGACCCCGCCGGGACGAGGAACAGGCCCGGCCGGAGCTACGTATGTGCCGCCTGGAAGGAGCAGCGGCGGTCCGACCGACGGGATGTCCCCGGAGACCGCCGCGGTCTATCGATACCTGACGGAGGAGAACCCCGTCCTTGGGGCCGTCGTCGGTGCGGTCCAGGTTGCAGGAGCGATTCTCATGCTCCGTTCCGATGTTCGGGCTCTCAGCTCCGCTGCCAGGGCGAATATCTCGCCGACGTGGAGACCTGCGGCGGGGAAGAATGAGGGGCGAGAGAGCACCCCAGGCCTGTCAGCATCCCACGTGTTACCGTCCGGCAAGGCTTTAAGCTCCCCAGGAGGGCGCCCCATCGCGACGCTTGAGCAGCGGAGTCCATCGATCCTCGTCTCCGAGCGACCCGGCGAAGTCGGAGTCATGATCTCAAGACGCCTCACCCCAACGGAGATGTGGTCGCTGCAGAAGGAGTTCGGAGTCGAGTTCGCTCTGGTCTATCGAACCGGAATGGGACGAGGTGGTGGAGGCGGCACGTACTGGCTTTACTCTGGGTCCGTCGCAGGGGTCAAGCCGCCCATTGGGCCAAACATCCGTCTCATCAGCCACACTCATCCAGAGGGCGGTGACTACGGGCCCAGCGAGCAGGATCTCGGATTCCTTAAGGATTTGCGCAAAGCGGGCTCGCCACAGAATGTGTCTAAGGTGATAGAGCATGATATGAACGTGATCACATTCGGGCAGCCTCGCCCCAAGAAGTAGTAGAGGAAATTGGATCATGGACGACAGCAAGCTGAAAGAGTTTGAGCATATGTGGCAATCGGACAAGGAGCGCTACATGCTGAGCGAAGTCGAAGGCGGCGACTCCTCGAGCAAGAGGTATGCGATCGTCGACATTAGTACGAATCATGGAGTTATCATCGAAGACAACGAGGTCGCGCACGAGGTCGTCCGGCGCATGCTCGAAGCCGGCGTGAGCGTCGGCAATCCATTTGACCTGAAAACGAGAAAAGAGATCCTGAAACGCCGCCTCAGGTCGTCCTGTGAGGGCCATTAACACGATCTCCTCCTGCGGTTCTCTGGTGCCGACCTGGTGCTCGTGAGCTCGGCAATGCTCTAGCGCATCTGCATACCGCACTCGGTCAGCCCGCTGTCAATGAGCGAGAGCCGCTTCCGTGGGAAGAACAAGAGCTCCTGTCGTGTCTCCATGATGCGATCTTTGGATAGCTATATCAGGTTCTTGCCGCAGCTCTTGCTGGAGCTGGGGGCGCCGATGATCGGCGCGATGCCGCTCTGGTCCCCGTGAGGCCGGGCTTGACATCGGTGACCTCTAGCGCCCCGCTGGTGGTGCTCTCGTCTCGGCAATCGCCACCACCCCGCTGAGCCCTCCTTGCGCCGGCAATCGCCAACTTGCCATCGCAGGCATTCGCGAATGCTGATGACGGTCATCGTGCTCGTTGGCGCTGCCCGCGTATGCTGGCGATGGTGGAGGAGGACCCTCTATCAAAAGCGCAACCTCGGCGGAGGCCTCCTGTCCGCGGCGCGACCGCTGCAATCTCGCCCGGCCGTCTTCGGCGGGCAGCTGCTCGACATCGACGGAGACGGGCGCAAGGAGCGGGTGGTGTTCGAGCGGCCGGTGGCGGGCTACTTCGACCGCACCGACGCGGGCTGGGCGGCGTTCCGCCCGTTCGCGTCGCAGCCGAACGTCGACTGGAGCGACCCGAACGTCCGCCTGATCGATCTGAACGGCGACGGGCACGAGGACATCCTGATCACGGGGCCCGACACGTTCACGTGGTATCCATCGCTCGCCAAGGGCGGCTTCGACCGGCCGATCACGATCTCGCGTCCGAGCGACGAGGAGCGCGGGCCGTCGCTGGTCTTCGCCGACGCTGCGCAGAGCATCTTCCTGGCCGACATGAGCGGCGACGGGCTGGTGGACCTCGTGCGGATCCCGAACGGCAACGTGTGTTACTGGCCCAATCTCGGCCATTGCCGCTTTGGCGCTAAGGTGCAGATGGGCGGGAGCATGCGGTTCGACCACGAGGGTCGCTTCGATCCGAAGCGCATCCGCCTGGCCGACGTAGACGGCTCGGGGACGACCGATATCGTCTACCTGCACCCGGACGGCGTGCGCTTCTATGCGAACAACGCCGGCAATACGTTTGCTTCGCCGGTGATCCTGCCGCAGCTGCCCGACGTGAGCGATCTGGCGGCGGTCGAGGTGATCGATCTGCTCGGCTCCGGGACCGGGTGCCTGGTGTGGACCTCGTCGCTGCCCGGGGCGCGCCCGCGGGTGCGCTACATCGATCTGCTCGGGAGCAAGAAGCCGCACCTCTTGACCTCGATCGCGAACAACCTCGGAAGGACGACGACGGTGACCTACGCTCCGTCGACGAAGTTCTACCTCGCCGACCGGGCGGCCGGCCGGCCGTGGGTGACGAGGTTGCCGTTCGTGGTCCATGTCATCGAGCGCGTGGAGGTATTCGACGCGATCTCGCGGCATCGCTTCGTGACAACGTATGCGTACCACCACGGCGACTACGACGGGGTGGAGCGGGAGATGCGCGGCTTCGGCATGGTGGAGCAGCGGGACACCGAGTCGTTCTCGGCGTTCAGCGGGGCTGGCTTCGCGCCGCCCGCGGCCAACGCGGATCCCGAGCTGCACCTGCCGCCGGTGCTGACGAAGACGTGGTTCCATACCGGCGCCTGGATCGAGGGGGTGAAGATCTCGGCGCAGTACGAGCGCGAGTATTACGCCGGCGACGCGGATGCGGTCCGTCTGGCGGACACGCTGCTTCCCGAGGACTTCCGCGTCGTGGAGATGCGCGAGGCGTGCCGGGCGCTCAAGGGGCGGCCCCTCCGCCAGGAGATCTATGCACTCGACGGCTCTGCGGAGGAGCCGCGTCCGTACGTCGTCAAGGAGCACAGCTACGCGATGCGGCGGCTCCAGCCCGCGGTGGGGGATGCGCACGCGGTGTTCTTCGCGCATGCGCGCGAGGCGCTGGAGTACCATTACGAGCGCGGCGAGAGCGATCCACGCGTGGCGCACGCGCTCACGCTGGAGGTCGACGATTACGGCGCGGTCCTGCGGGCGGCGCAGATCGGGTATCGCCGGCGGGCGGCGTGGGCGGAGTTCCCCGAGCAGGGGCAGGGGAAGGCGACGCTGACGGAGAGCAAGGTGAAGCACCTGGTCCCGGACGAAGAGGGTGCTTATCGGATCGGGGTCCCGACCGAAACGCGGACCTACGAGCTGCACGGCCTGCCGCTCGGCGCGGAGGGGGTGCTCGCGTTCCAGGCAGTCCTCGACGCGGCGGCTGCGGCGGAAAACGTGCCGACGCTCACGTACGACGGGACGCCGAGCGGGGGCTTCCAGAAGCGCCTGTTGCAGCATGCGCGCACGAGGTACTGGAGCGACGATCTCACGGGGCCGCTGCCGTTCGGAGAGGTCGGCAGCAGGGCGCTCGTTTACGAGAGCTTCGCCAAGATCCTCACGCCTTCGTTGATCACGTCCGTGTTCGGGACCCGTGTCACGAGCGGCATGCTCGCGGAGGGGGGCTATCTCCAGCTCCCGGACGATCCGGACTATTGGGTGTCCTCGGGGCGGGCGGTGCCTTCGGCGGCTCACTTCTACTTGCCGACGACGTTCGTCGATCCGTTCAGCAATGCGTCGCAGGTCGCCTACGACCCGTATTGCCTGCTCGTGACGGCGGTGACCGATCCGCTGAGCAATCTCGCGGAGGCCGTCCCCGACTACCGCGTCCTCGCCCCGCGGCAGCTCACGGACGCAAACCGCAACGTGAGCGAGGTGCGCTTCGACGCGCTGGGGAGGGTCACGGCGATGGCGCTGATGGGCAAAGCGGGTGCCGGCGAGGGCGACACGCTCGACGACCCGACGGCCACATTCGCGTACGATCTGGAGCGATTCGAGTCCACCGGCGAGCCGAGCGTGGTGCACGCGCGCGCCCGCGAGCAGCACGGACCGGGCAACCCGCGCTGGCTGGACACGTACATCTACTCGGACGGCTCGGGCAACGAGGTGCTGCGCAAGGTGAAGGCGGAGCCGGGGCTCGCGCCCGAGCGCGACGCGAACGGCGCGCTGGTGCACGACGCAGAGGGCGACCTGGTCTTTTCGCATGCGACGTCGCGCTGGGTCGGGACCGGGCGCACGGTGCTGGACAACAAGGGCAATCCGGTCAAGCAGTACGAGCCGTTCTTCAGCGCGACGCACGAGTACGAGGACGAAGCGGAGCTCGTGGAGTGGGGGGTCACGCCGATCCTGCGGTACGATCCGCTCGGCCGGCTCATCCGGACCGACCTGCCCAATGGCACGTTCTCCCGGGTGGTGTTCGATGCGTGGAAGCAGACGTCGCACGATCCGAACGACACCGTGCTGGAGAGCTCATGGTACGCGGCGCGGCAGGCCCTGCCGGCGAGCGATCCGGAGCGCCGCGCGGCCGACCTGGCGGCCGCGCATGCCGGGACGCCGGCGGTGAGCCACCTGGACGTGCTGGGGCGGGTGTTCCGCGCGGTGGCGAACAACGGGGCCGAGGGGGAGTACATCACCCAGACGACGCTCGATATCGAGGGGAAGCCGCTCGTGATCACGGACGCGCGCGGCAACGAGGCGATGCAGCATCGCTTCGGGCTGGGCGGGCAGCTGCTCTATCAGAAGAGCAACGACAGCGGCGAGCGGTGGATGCTGGCGGGCGCGACCGGACAGCGGCTGCGGGCCTGGAACGGGCGAGGGTTCGTCTACCGCTCGTCGTACGATGCGCGGCGCCGGCCGACGCACGAGCAGGTGCAGCTGGGCTCGGGCAGCGAGCGGCTGGCGCGCCGTTACGTCTACGGCGAAGCACATCCGCAGGCGACGGCGCTGAACCTGCGCGGCAGGCTGTACCAGGTGTATGATGGCGCGGGCGTGGTGACGAGCCAGGCGTACGACTTCAAGGGCAACCTGCTGCAGGCGTCGCGCCGGCTGCGCAGCGACGTGCACGCGGACGCCGACTGGTCGGTGCTGTCGGGGCTGACGGATGTGGCTGCCATCGCGACGGCGGCCGAGCCGCTGGTGGAGACCGAGAGCTTCGGCACGCTGACGGCGTACGATGCGTTGAACCGGCCGACGAGCGTGACGGCGCCGGATACGAGCGAGGTCAAGCCCACGTACAACGAGGCGGGGCTGCTCGAGCGGGTCGAGGCGCGGGTTCGAGGCGCGGTGGCGTGGACGACGTTCGTCGACAACATCGATTACGACGCGAAGGGGCTGCGCGAGCGGATCGAGTATGGCAACGGCACATTCACGGCGTACACGTATGACCCATTGACGTTCCGGCTCTCGCGCCTGAAGACGACACGGAACTCGGACAGCGCTGTGCTGCAGAACCTGACGTATGTGTACGACCCGGTCGGGAACATCGTGGAGATCGGGGACAGCGCGCAGCAGACGGTGTTCTTCAACAACGCGGTGGTATCGCCGAGCGCGCAGTACGTGTACGACGCGGTCTACCGGCTGATCGAAGCGACGGGTCGGGAGCACGCGGGCGGGCTGTCGGACGCGCCGCGCGACCAGAACGACCTGCCTATCCAGTCGCTGCCGCACGCGAACGACGCGCAGGCGCTGAGGAACTATACCGAGCAGTACGTCTATGACGCTGTGGGCAACCTGCAGAGGATGGTGCACCAGGCGGGCACGGGGAGCTGGACGCGGTGGTATGCGTACGAGGAGACGGGGAACAACCGGCTGACGAGCACGACCGGGGACCCGGAGAACGGGCCGTTCCGCAACTATGCGCATGACGCGCACGGCAACATGACGTTGATGCCGCACATCACGGCGCTGACCTGGGACGAGAACGATCAGCTGAGGAGCACGGATCTCGGTGGCGGCGGGGTGGTTTACTACACCTACAGCGCGACGGGTCAGCGCGTGCGCAAGGTCTGGGAGCACAACGGGCTCGTGGACGAGCGCATCTACCTCGGCGGCTACGAGGTGTACCGGAGGCGCAGCGGGTCGGGGCTGGTGCTGGAGCGGCAGACGCTGCACGTGATGGATGGCGCGCGGTGGGTGGCGATGGTGGAGACCAAGACGGTCGACACGTCGGGGCCGTTCACGGTGACGCCGCGGGTGCGCTACCAGCTCGACAACCACCTCGGGTCGGCGTCGCTGGAGGTGGACGGGGCGGGGCTCGTGATCGGGTACGAGGAGTACCATCCGTATGGAACGACGGCGTACTGGTCAGCCAGTAGCGCGGCGGAGGTGAGCCGGAAGCGGTACCGCTACACGGGGAAGGAGAAGGACGAGGAGACGGGGCTGTACTATCAAGGGGCGCGGTACTACGCGCCGTGGCTGGGGAGGTGGACGAGCGCGGATCCAGCGGGGTTCGCGGATGGGCCGAGCTTGTACGCCTATGTGCGGGGGGATCCGGTTCGGCTAGTCGATCCTCGGGGAACGAACGCAGAGGATCCGTTGCGAAGTGACGCACCTAGCGGTGTCGTTCAGTTCAAGCATCCATCTGCGGGCGGACAGACCGCTCTGGTTTCCGACGCGCCCATCAGGTTCGAGGAGCCGGGAGCTCCTGAGCCAGTGAAACCCGAGCCTGCACCCGTACCGGTGGCGTCCCGCAAGCCTCCTCACAAGGCCAATCCGCCTCCGCTGGCCAGCACGTCTTCTCCCGTCGCAACCACGGCTCCAGCCGCAACCACGGCCGAGGCAGTTGGGGCCTTTGCAAAGGGTGCTGCAGAGGGCTTGGCATCCGGTATTCTCGTGAATGCAGCGATCGGCGTAGGCGCAGGCCTCGCGGGCGTGAGCGTGGGCGTCGCGGCGGCCACCGTTGGCGTTGTTCTCTTGCCGTTTGCTATTCATGGTGTCATCTCTCACTGGGATGAGATCACGGCGAGCGTCGATCGGCTAGTACATGGCGCCGGGACTGCAAAAGACTATCAGGCCGCTGGTGAGGTGGTCGGCGGTCTCCTGTCCACCGCGACCTCAGGGCCTGCGAGCAGGGTGGGGGCGGAGCTTGGTCAGGCGATTCGCACAGAGGTAACAAGCGCTGTCTCAGCACTCGGACCAAAGCTGGCGCCAGTCGGAGCCTCACTGGACGATGTGGCGAGCAGCTCGATGCTCCAAAGCACGGGAGGTACCGCGACCGCGAAAGGAGGAGCGGCGAGCTTCACCGATGATGGGGAAAGAGCTATTGCAGAGTATCTCGAGGCCTTCGGTAGAAAAGTATGCAAGAACCCGCAGGAGGGTGTTCCCGGCGCAGGGCGGCAGGGTGACGCGTACGTTGATGGCGTCATGCACGAGTTCAAGACGCTGGACCCAGGGGCAGGCCCGGGTACTGTGAAGAACGTCGTGAATGACTCCATTCGCGGCGGGGGTCAGGCACGTGAGATTATCATGGATGCACGTGGTACCGGACTCACCAAGGAAGCGGCAGAGAAGGGCGCAGCGAGAGCCCTGGGTATCTCACGGGGCAAGCTTGACGGTCTCACGATGATTGGTGATGGGTATTTCTTCAGATGGACTCCGAGGTGACCATGTCCAGGCCGATGAGTGTGTTCGTTGATTTTTGCGGCGATGAAGGCGTGCTCCTCAGCGCTCTCACCGAGATTCTCGGCTGCTCTCTCGTGAAAGAAGAGATTGATGTTGGGGTTCTCTATCGTGGTAGGCTCCTTGATATGGAGGTTGTGTTGGTTGGAGATCACGGTCTGGATGATGATTGTGGAATTAAGTTTTCTGAGTATATGTACCAGTTGAAATTGGTGGCGTTCGATTCTGGGATGCGCCTCTCCAGTTACGATCGGATGTATGAGAGTGTTGTTGTGTTCGTTGCGGAGAGGTTGTGTGAACGTCTTCGTTCCAGGACTCAGGTTGTTGTGAATCTGCAGAGAATAATCGCCACGTTCGATCCAGGAGCTGGCGCGGATTGCAGCCAGTGACAGCGGTGGAAATCGGCATCGACGCCCACAAGGGCTGAGTCCAGGCGATTGTCTCACCGACTGCCTGTCCCGAGGCACCGGACGTTGCGTGAGCCCACGCCAGCGGTCGCTTAACTCGACGCTGCGGACCGATGGCCCACGTCGAGTAAAGCGTCTGTACCATGTCCATGAAGCAGGTGAAGACACCGACGTCAGTTGGGTCGGGATTGTCAATCGATAGCCATTTTGCTGAGGCTATACAGGGATCGCTGGGGAGGCAGCCGAGCGGTTCGAGTCGCGGGGACTCGACCATGTTCGGCGCAGGCGCGAGCACTCGCTCCGGGAGCCGGGCAGAGCCGGGTAGCTCGGAAGGATCCCTCGCGCCCCTCCGCCTCCGCGTCAGAGCATCGTACGACGCGCCGCCCGCGTGACCGCCCCCGGGCTGAACCGACGAGGATCTACCCGCGCACGTCGATGAATCGGGATGCTCCCGACGCGCTGGTAGCTCTTCGCGAGCCTGTCCTGCATCTCCGCGGCCGGGTCTTCCTTCGATGCCCTTGACGATCGCGATGCCCACCCTCTTCTGAGCCCATCCGTGTTCGGTGCCCGTGTCACGAGCGGCGTGCTCGCGGAGGGGGGCTATCTCCAGCTCCCGGACGATCCGGACTATTGGGTGTCCTCCGGGAGGGCGGTGCCGTCGGCGGCTCGCTTCTACTTGCCGACGACGTTCGTCGATCCGTTCAGCAATGCGTCGCAGGTCGCCTATGACTCGTATTGCCTGCTCGTGACGGCGGTGACCGATCCGCTGAGCAATCTCGTGGAAGCCGTCCCCGACTACCGTGTTCTCGCCCCGCGGCAGCTCACGGACGTAAACGGCAACGTGAGCGAGGTGCGCTTCGACGCGCTGGGCCGGGTCACGGCGATGGCGGTGAAGGGCAAGCCTGGGGCCGGCGAGGGCGACACGCTCGACGACCCGACGGCCACATTCGCGTACGATCTGGAGCGATTCGAGTCCACCGGCGAGCCGAGCGTGGTGCACGCCCGCGCCCGCGAGCAGCACGGACCGGGCAACCTGCGCTGGCTGGACACGTACAGCTACTCGGACGGCTCGGGCAACGAGGTGCTGCGCAAGGTGAAGGCGGAGCCGGGGCTCGCGCCCGAGCGCGACGCGAACGGCGCGCTGGTGCACGACGCAGAGGGCGACCTGGTCTTTTCGCATGCGACGTCGCGCTGGGTCGGGACCGGGCGCACGGTGCTGGACAACAAGGGCAATCCGGTCAAGCAGTACGAGCCGTTCTTCAGCGCGACGCACGAGTACGAGGACGAAGCGGAGCTCGTGGAGTGGGGGGTGACGCCGATCCTGCGGTACGATCCGCTTGGCCGGCTCATCCGGACCGACCTGCCCAATGGCACGTTCTCCCGGGTGGTGTTCGATGCGTGGAAGCAGACGTCGCACGATCCGAACGACACCGTGCTGGAGAGCGCGTGGTACGCGGCGCGGCAGGCGCTGACGGCGGGCGATCCGGAGCGCCGCGCGGCTGACCTGGCGGCCGCGCACGCCGGGACGCCGGCAGTGAGCCACCTGGACGCGCTGGGGCGGGTGTTCCGCGCGGCGGCGGACAACGGGGCCGAGGGGGAGTACATCACCCAGACGACGCTCGATATCGAGGGGAAGCCGCTCGTGATCACGGACGCGCGCGGCAACGTGGCGATGCAGCATCGCTTCGGGCTGGGCGGGCAGCTGCTCTATCAGAAGAGCAACGACAGCGGCGAGCGATGGATGCTGGCGGGCGCGACAGGACAGCGGCTGCGGGCCTGGAACGGGCGTGGGTTCGTCTACCGCTCGTCGTACGATGCGCGGCGCCGGCCGACGCACGAGCAGGTGCAGCTGGGCTCGGGCAGCGAGCGGCTGGCGCGCCGTTACGTCTACGGCGAAGCACATCCGCAGGCGACGGCGCTGAACCTGCGCGGCAGGCTGTACCAGGTGTATGATGGCGCGGGCGTGGTGACGAGCCAGGCGTACGACTTCAAGGGCAACCTGCTGCAGGCGTCGCGCCGGCTGCGCAGCGACGTGCACGCGGACGCCGACTGGTCGGTGCTGTCGGGGCTGACGGATGTGGCTGCCATCGCGACGGCGGCCGAGCCGCTGGTGGAGACCGAGAGCTTCGGCACGCTGACGGCGTACGATGCGTTGAACCGGCCGACGAGCGTGACGGCGCCGGATACGAGCGAGGTCAAGCCCACGTACAACGAGGCGGGGCTGCTCGAGCGGGTCGAGGCGCGGGTTCGAGGCGCGGTGGCGTGGACGACGTTCGTCGACAACATCGATTACGACGCGAAGGGGCTGCGCGAGCGGATCGAGTATGGCAACGGCACATTCACGGCGTACACGTATGACCCATTGACGTTCCGGCTCTCGCGCCTGAAGACGACACGGAACTCGGACAGCGCTGTGCTGCAGAACCTGACGTATGTGTACGACCCGGTCGGGAACATCGTGGAGATCGGGGACAGCGCGCAGCAGACGGTGTTCTTCAACAACGCGGTGGTATCGCCGAGCGCGCAGTACGTGTACGACGCGGTCTACCGGCTGATCGAAGCGACGGGTCGGGAGCACGCGGGCGGGCTGTCGGACGCGCCGCGCGACCAGAACGACCTGCCGATCCAGTCGCTGCCGCACGCGAACGACGCGCAGGCGCTGAGGAACTATACCGAGCAGTACGTTTATGACGCCGTGGGCAACCTGCGAAGGATGGTGCACCAGGCGGGCACGGGAAGCTGGACGCGGTGGTATGCGTACGAGGAGACGGCGAACAACCGGCTGACGAGCACGACCGGGAACCCGGAGAACGGGCCGTTCCGCACCTATGCGCATGACGCGCACGGCAACATGACGTCGATGCCGCACATCACGGCGTTGACCTGGGACGAGAACGACCAGGTGCGGAGCACGGATCTCGACGGCGGCGGCGATGTCTATTACGACTACGATGCTGCGGGGCAGCGCGTACGCAAGGTCTGGGAGCACAGCGGGCTCGTCGAGGAGCGCATCTATCTCGGCGGCTACGAGGTGTACCGCAGGCGCAACGGGTCGGGGCTGGTGCTGGAGCGGCAGACGCTGCACGTGATGGATGGCGCGCGGCGGGTGGCGATGGTGGAGACCAAGACGGTAGACACGTCGGGGCCGTTCACGGTGACGCCGCGGGTGCGCTACCAGCTCGATAACCACCTCGGGTCGGCGTCGCTGGAGGTCGACGGGGCGGGGCTGGTGATCGGGTACGAGGAGTACCACCCGTACGGGACGACGGCGTACTGGTCGGCGGCGTCGGGGATCGAGGTCTCGCAGAGAAGGTACAGGTACACGGGTAAAGAGAGGGACGAGGAGACGGGGCTCTATTATCATGGGGCGAGGTACTACGCGCCGTGGCTCGGGAGGTGGACGAGCGCGGATCCAGCGGGGATGGTGGATGGGCCGAACCTGTACGCATATGTGAGAGGGAATCCGGTTCGACTGAGGGACCCGATGGGGAGGCAGTCGCAGGAGGAGTACGTTTTCACTGGAGAGCGAGTCGCGCTTCCTGGAGGAGGTTCGGCTCCTGCTCCGCCGGTCACGGTCAAAGGCAGCACGATCGAACTGCCCACCATAATTATCCACAAGGAAGACAAGGATCCAGAAGTCGAGCAGCAGGAACGGATAAATACAGCGAAAAACGAGGCTGAGAAGAAGATCTATAACCACCAGAAGGCGGAGGCAAGCGGAGCAGGCGGGTTCGCTCGCGGCGTCGCGCGCCCCCCTGGGTTGCTAGCTCGCCAAATAGCGGGGTTCATCGTCGATCCATCGGCAGAGCAACTCGTGGATGCGTTCGTCTCGTTAGTGGCATCGGTTCTGCCCCGCGATCCAACGAACCTTCAGCAGGCAGAGCAAGAAGCGGAGAAATTCGAGAGATTCGCGTCCGGCAAGGCAACTGCCGAAGAGTGGGGCGAGCAGGCTTCTCCTATTGTCTCCGTGGCGTTAGGTGCGACGATCGCCAAGGCAGCGAAGCCACCAGCGACAAAACTACCCGGCAGCGGTCCAGCATCTGGCGTAATCGAGGTGAGTCCTCTGGTGAAGTCGACCAAAGCATTTCATGGCTACAATCCTGCGCGTCCTGTCGAATTCGTATTCGACCCGGGCAGCAGCCGGTTCGTGGTCGGTTCCGCGAAGATCTCCGCTGGGGGATCACCCCATCAAAAACTGGCGAACACAGTCGACGCTGATCCTTCTCGCGTGGTCGGTGGAATGTTCCGGAGAGGGCCGAGTGGCGAGATTCTCACGAACGAATTCAGTGGGCATTTCTGGCAGAACTGGACTCCGGAAGCGCGTGAGCAATTGAAGTCTATGCTGGAACAGATGACAGGGCAGAAGGTCATACATCATGAAGGTATGTAGAATATGACGATCTGGGTTCCTTTGTTCAACTTGGGTGAAGTCACCTTCGGGATCGCAGGGACTGCGTGGGGAGCACTCGCAAAGGATGGGACTGTTGCCTCGCTCGCATCTCGCCCTCAGGCTTGTTTGCCGTTCCTCGAGCTTCGATTCGAGCAGATCGACCAACTCGTCAAGAGCTCGCTCCTTCAGAACGGCATCCCAGAGGAGCGCTCCCCACCATTGCCGCTCACCAATGCCATTCTCGTCGGGTTAGGGTCTTCGTCTGCCTACTGGCAAGGCCTTGCGCTTTTACGCATAAGTGAGTTGTCAGACAAGGCGCCATTCGAGGCTGAGCTAAGACGCCTAGCCTCCGATGGCGCCACGCAGGCGGTGCGACATCAAGCCAAGAGTTTGGTGGGATCACGGCGCGGGTAGGGGCGTCAGCCCGCGCAAGGCGGCGGCCCGATCCGGCGGTCCCCAGTCCACTGGACCGTCAGAAACTACTCGGTCCGAAAGACTATTGTCCCGTCTATCGGTAACCCCAAACGAACCGTCGGCGTCGGCATTTGCACTGACGCCATCGGAGCGCGTCGGAGTCAGGTTGATCTTCGGGCCAGGTGATGTGCTGAATATCGTCACCATGAGAGTGCAGCTACTCCGACGGCTCGGGCAACGAGGTGCTGCGCAAGGTGAAGGCGGAGCCGGGGCTCGCGCCCGAGCGCGACGCGAACGGCGCGCTGGTGCACGATGCGCAGGGCGACCTGGTCTTTTCGCACACGACGTCGCGCTGGGTCGGCACCGGGCGGACGGTGCTGGACAACAAGGGCAATCCGGTCAAGCAGTACGAGCCGTTCTTCAGCGCGACGCACGAGTACGAGGACGAAGCGGAGCTCGTGGAGTGGGGGGTCACGCCGATCCTGCGGTACGATCCACTCGGCCGGCTCATCCGGACCGACCTGCCCAATGGGACGTTCTCGCGGGTGGTGTTCGATGCGTGGAAGCAGACGTCGCACGATCCGAACGACACGGTGCTGGAGAGCTCGTGGTACGCGGCGCGCCAGGCGCTGCCTGCGGGCGATCCGGAGCGCCGTGCGGCGGATCTGGCCGCGGCGCACGCGGGCACGCCGGCGGTGAGCCACCTGGACGCGCTGGGGCGGGTGTTCCGCGCCGTGGCGGACAACGGCGCCGAGGGACAGTACGTCACGCAGAGCACGCTGGATATCGAGGGGCAGCCGCTCTCGATCACCGACGCGCGCGACAACCAGGCGATGCGGCATCGCTTCGGGCTGGGCGGGCAGCTGCTCTATCAGAAGAGCAACGACGGCGGCGAGCGGTGGATGCTGGCGGGCGCGACAGGACAGCGGCTGCGCGCGTGGAACGGGCGTGGGTTCGTCTATCGCTCGTCGTACGATGGGCTGCGCCGACCGACGCACGAGCAGGTGCAGCTGGGCTCGGGCAGCGAGCGACTGGCGCGCCGTTACGTCTACGGCGAAGCGCACCCGCAGGCGACGGCGCTGAACCTGCGCGGCAGGCTGTACCAGGTGTATGATGGCGCGGGCGTGGTGACGAGCCAGGCGTACGACTTCAAGGGAAATGTGCTGCAGGCGTCGCGCCGGCTGCGGAGCGACGTGCACGCGGACGCCGACTGGGCGGTGCTGTCGGGGCTGACGGATGTGGCTGCCATCGCGACGGCGGCCGAGCCGCTGGTGGAGACCGAGAGCTTCGGCACGCTGACGGCGTACGATGCGTTGAACCGGCCGACGAGCGTGACGGCGCCGGATACGAGCGAGGTCAAGCCGACGTACAACGAGGCGGGGCTGCTCGAGCGGGTCGAGGCGCGGGTTCGAGGCGCGGTGGCGTGGACGACGTTCGTCGACAACATCGATTACGACGCGAAGGGGCAGCGCGAGCGGATCGAGTACGGCAACGGAACGTCGACGGTATACACGTATGACCCGCTGACGTTTCGGCTCTCGCGCCTGAAGACGACGCGGAACTCGGACAGCGCTGTGCTGCAGAACCTGACGTATGTGTACGACCCGGTCGGGAACATCGTGGAGATCGGGGACAGCGCGCAACAGACGGTGTTCTTCAACAACGCCGTGGTGTCACCGAGCGCACAGTACGTGTACGACGCGGTCTACCGGCTGATCGAGGCGACGGGTCGGGAGCACGCGGGCGGGCTGTCGGACGCGCCGCGCGACCAGAACGACCTGCCGATCCAGTCGCTGCCGCACGCGAACGACGCGCAGGCGCTGAGGAACTATACCGAGCAGTACGTTTATGACGCCGTGGGCAACCTGCGGAGGATGGTGCACCAGGCGGGCACGGGAAGCTGGACGCGGTGGTATGCGTACGAGGAGACGGAGAACAACCGGCTGACGAGCACGACCGGGGACCCGGAGAACGGGCCGTTTCGCACCTATGCGCATGACGCGCACGGCAACATGACGTCGATGCCGCACATCACGGCGCTGACCTGGAACGAGAACGACCTGGTGCGGAGCACGGATCTCGACGGCGGCGGCGACGTCTATTACGACTACGACGCTGCGGGTCAGCGCGTGCGCAAGGTCTGGGAGCACAACGGGCTTGTGGACGAGCGCATTTACCTGGGCGGCTACGAGGTGTACCGGAGGGCCAGGACGCGCCGTGCTCCGGCAGCGGACAGCTGTGGACCATGCGCTCGCCCACATCGCAGCGCGGAAACGACACAGCGCGCGCTACATCGGCGCCAGGAGAAATCTGTTCGACCGCTGGCGCGCCGCAGCCATCCAGAATCTCGAGGCGGCTCAACGGCTGATCCAGGAGGCTGCATAACCTGTCGGAATTAAACAATTTTCAACATGTTTGACGTGCTGGATAATATGGGAAGATTCCAGGTCTACGCCATAAAAACGACCGCCGACGGGGCACATGTGACAGGTCGCCTCATCGTGGGCACGTTCACACGAGGCAAATCCGTTCATTCTGCCCATCACGCCGACGAGATGGGTGTGAAACACGGGGAACCGGTCGAGCTCGATCTCTTGATCGATGGAATTGTCATCTACAGTAACGAGATCGACGAAATTCAGGAGGGCCTTACCGCGTTGATACGGCTCCGAGGCCACTGGCCCGGCCAGATCTCACAAGGATGGATTCTGGAGGGCGGCTGACCCTCTCACACTGCATCCGTCCGCCACGTGAAGATGCCGACGCCTGTGGGGTTCGAGACCGGAATCCCAGTGGAGCGAAGCGACCTGCCGGACGTCATCCGAGAACTCGCGGCTCTGCGGGCCTTGTGGGTCTCATCAGAGCCGCATCGCGACGTGATCCTTGAGCGCCTCGATCGGCTCATCGATGAGCTCAACGAGATCAACAGCTCCGATGACGACATAGAGATATTCATCGGATAGCCATCCGGGCACGGCGAGCATGTGCCGAGTCGCATCATCGATGCTTCGTGCCGCCGCCCCCTCAGAGCGTCGTCCCGCCCGCCGCCCGCGCGAGCGCCTGGTCGATGGCCCCCGGGCTGAACCCCACGAGGATCTGCCCCCGCACGTCGATGATCGGGATGCTCCCTCCGCGCTGGTGGCTCTTCGCGAGCTTGTCCTGCATCTCCGCGGCGGCGCCCGCGTCCTCCTCGATGTCCTTCACCACCGCGGCGATCCCCTTCGAGCGCAGGTAGTCCGCGGCCTGGTGGCACGGCTTGCACCACGAGGCGCCGTAGATGATCACCGTGACCCCCGCGAGGTGGCTCGGCGCGCCCGGCGCGCCGGCGCCAGCCGAGCCGCCGGGGCCCGGCGCCGCGGGCGGCGGCGCTGTCTTCGCGAGGTGCTCGGCGCGCCGCTTCTCCAGCAGCGACTCCCATTCCCTCCGCGGCATCGTCCGGACCGCATACGTGCCGTCCGGCCGCTTCTGCGTCAGATCCGCGACGTAGAACGCGTCCCGCGTCCCCTCCGTCCGGTCCGAGAGCATGGCGCGCACGAGCGCGCGGCCCTCGGCCGGCACGTCGGCCGGGCGCATCTCGACGTGCGTGTCGCCCTTCTCGTCGATCCACGTCAGCATCAGGTTCGCCGTGTCGTCGCGGAGCTCGAGCGGCGGCAGCTCGGCGACGGCCTGCGCCGGCGTGGTCCCGTCGTCGCGCTTCTCCTTGCACGCCGGGCCGAGCGCAGCCGCGGCGAGCGCGAGCAGCACCCCCGCGACGCGGGCCTTCCGCGACCCCCCCCGCGACCCCCTCACGCCTCGCCTCCCATCGCCGCCGCGGCCCCGAGCTCCTCGCTCAGCGCCATCCACTCGGCCATCGCCGCGTCGACGCGCTTCGCGAGCGCTTGCTCTTCGCGCGCCGCCGCCGCGAGCTTCGCCCAGTCGCCGCCCGGGTCCTGCTTGAGCGCCTCGCGCATCTCCGCGAGCCGCGACTCGCCCGCCGCGATCTCCGCCTCCAGCTCCTTGACCCGCTTGCGCTTGCGCTCCGTCGCGCGCGCCGCCGCCTTGTCGCTCTCGAACGCCCGGCGCCGCGCCGCCGCGTCGCCCGCGCCCGCGTCGTCCGGCGGCGGCATCGTCGCGCCGCTCCGCCGCACCGCGCGGCCAGGAGCCTTCGCGCCCCTGTCCGCCGCCTCCGCCCGCGGCTCCTCGCGCGGCGGCGGCGCGCTCGCCGCCTTCCGCGCTCCCCGCGCGTTCTTCGCCCTCTCGCCCTCCTCGCGCGCGCGCTCCGCCTCCTCCGCCTCGGCCGCGAGCTTCTCGAGGTTGTCGCGGTAGTCGCGGAAGCCGCCGGGGTAGATGTCCACGCGCCCCTCGCGCACAGCGACGATGCGCGTCGTCACCGCCTCGAGGAACCTGCGGTCGTGCGAGACGAGCAGCACCGTGCCCTCGAAGCCCGCGAGCGCCTCCTCGAGGATCTCGGCGGCGGGGATGTCGAGGTGGTTCGTCGGCTCGTCGAGGAAGAGCAGGTTGCGCGGCTCGAGGAGCAGCTTGCCGAGCGCGAGCCGGCTCCGCTCGCCGCCGGAGAAGCCCTGCACCTTCCGGAGCGCGTCGTCCCCGTAGAAGCGGAAGCGCGACAGGTACTGGCGTGTCGCGTCGACGTTCATGTCGGCCCGCACGCTGCGGATCTCCTCGACCGCGGTCCTCGACGGGTCGAGCGAGCCGAGGTGCTGGTCGAAGTAGCCCTGGCAGAGGTTCGTCCCGCGCCGCACGTCGCCCGCGTCCTCGGGCGCGCCCGCGCCGGCGAGCAGCTTGAGCAGCGTCGATTTGCCGGTCCCGTTGGGCCCCACGATGCCGACGCGGTCGCCGCGCCGCAGGAGGAGGTCCACCCCGGAGAAGAGCGTGCGCCCGCCGCGCGAGGCGCCCAGCCCGCGCGCGTCGAGCACGATGTCCCCGCTGCGCGGGGCGGGCGCGAACCGGAACCGGACCTTCTCGGCGGTCGCCCACACGTCCTCGGGCCGGTCGATCGTCTCGAGCTTGTCGAGCATCTTGCGCCGGCTCTGCGCCTGCTTCGTCTTCTGGCCGGCGATGTTGCGCCGGATGAAGTCCTCGGTCTTGGCGACGAACGCCTCTTGCCGCTCGGCGAGCTCCCGCTCCCGGGCGAGGTCCTCCTCGCGGGCGAGCGCGTAGTCGCTGTACTTGAGCGGGTAGGCGCGGAAGCTGCGCTGCCCGAGCTCGAACGTGTGCGGGCAGACGGCGTCGAGGAACGCGCGGTCGTGCGAGACGCAGAGCAGCGCGCCGCCGAGGCCCGCGAGGTGCTTCTCGAGCCAGGTGATGGTCTCGATGTCGAGGTGGTTCGTGGGCTCGTCGAGCAGCAGGAGATCGGGCTCGATGGCGAGCACAACGCCGAGCTGCAGGCGCCCGCGCTCGCCGCCGGACAGGCTCGCGACGGGGCGCTCCATGTCGGCGGGCGAGAACCCGAGGTGGGCCGCGATGATCTCCACGCGGCGCTCGAGGTCGTCGCCGCCGGCGATGTGGTAGCGGTCGGTGAGATCGCTGAGGCGGGCGAGGTCGGCCTCGCTGCCGCTGGCGGCCGCGTGCTGCGCCGCGGTGAGGGCGTGGCGCAGCTCGAGCACCTCGGAGAAGCCGGAGAGGAAGGCGTCGAGCACCGTGCCCTCGGCCGCGAGCTCGTGCGACTGCCGGAAGTACGCGAACCGGATCCCCTTGCGGATCACGACCGAGCCCGTGTCGGGGGTGAGCTCGCGGGTGACGAGGCGGAGCAGCGTCGATTTGCCCGCGCCGTTCGGGGCGACGAGCGCGGCGCGCTGGCCTTGCTCCAGGGAGAAGGTGATGCCCTGGAAGAGCCTGTCCGCGCCGTAACCGAAGCTGAGGTCGGCGACCTGGAGGACCGTCATTGCGGCCGAGTTCTAGCATGTGTCGGGCGCGCGCAAGGGGGCTCGGAGCGCGACGCGCCGGGCGCGCGCAAGGGCGCTCGGCGCGCGGGCCCCGACATCGCGCCGACATGGCGCCGACAGCGCGCGTGACGGTCGGCGCGGGCCGCGCGGGCGGTGAAGAGGCGGCGGCGCCTCGCCCGCTCGGGGCGAGCGAGGCGCCCGCGGGCTCAGTCGTCGACCATGGCGGCCTTCACGGCCGGGCGCTCCATGATGCGGCCGAGCCAGCCCTTCAGGTTCTTCAGATCCGAGGTGTCGATCTTGGTCATCGACAGGCCCCACCCGAGCACGGACGCGAGATCGAGATCCGCCAGGGTACAGCGCTCGCCGGTGACGTACGGGCGGCCGTCGAGCCGGCTGTCGAGGATGCGGAGCAGGCCGCGCACCTCGTTCAGCGCGGCCTCGGCCTGCTTGGCGTCCTGCTGCTCCTTGGGGAACCACTCGCTCGTGTTCTTCATGTAGCGGTACAGGGCGCTGGTGACGTTGACCTGTCCCCAGACGAGCCAGGTCAGGGCCATGAGCTGCTCGGGCGAGCCGGGGGCCGGCCACAGGCCCTTCTGGACGCCGTAGCGCTCGCCGAGGGCGATCTGGATCGCCACCGACTCGAACATCGGCGTGCCGTCGATCACGATGGTCGGCACCTGGCCATTGGGGTTGAGCGCGAGGAACTCCGGCTTCCTCTGGTCTCCGGCGCGCAGATCGACCCGGACGGCCTCGTGGGGGACGCCGAGCTCGGCGAGCGAGATGCGGATGCGACCAGCGCTGGACTGAGGGGCGTAATAGAACGTGATGGTCATGGTTGGCCTCCGGCGCCCCTTGTAGTGGATCCGATTCGCCGCCGTCACGCTCATCGTGCGTGGGGCCGCCAAGTTTCCCCGGGGCCCCGTTGAACAGCGGTGTTCCCATTTTGTCATGGCGAGCAAGAAATCGACAGTAATGGGCGGCTCACGAGCGGCGGTCCCTCAAGCACCGATCGGCGCGAAGAGTGAACAGGAGAGTCGTCAGGACAACACGAGAGCTTCTTCTCGCCGACGGTCTTCATGGTCAATCCACGCGCTCTCCGCGCAAAGCGCAGATCGCGAGCGGCCCGATCCGATCCCGGCGCGGCGACATCGCGCCGGTCCTCCTCGGCGGCGTGCCCTCCCGATGGCGTCGTATCCTGCTGCATCGGAGCAGATCTTTCCTGTTCGGACGAGGACGGGAGCGCGCCTCGCGCCCGCGGCACTGTCCTTGCCCGTAGCGGGGTCGCCGCGCCCCGCGCACAGGAGGCGCGCTCTGGAAGGGAAACACGATGCGCAAAATGCTTCTTCACTTTCACGTCGTCCCGATCCTCCTTGCGCTCGCCGGCGGCTGCTCCGGCGAGAGCAACCAGCAGCCCGACACCGGCGGTACGCAGAGCGGCGGTACGCAATCGGAGCAGCCCCCGGCGCCGCTCGGGCCCGAGCAGCAAGCAGAGCTCAGCGCGCTGCTCGATGAGCAGGAGTCCTCGGCGAACATGACCGCGGAGGACTTCGCCTCGAGGTACGCCGTCCCCTTCGCCTCGGGCCTGCCTTACGCGCCGGCGGACGCCGAGGGCCTCTCGCTCGTCCAGGGCTCCACGCTCGCCCTCGACCAGGACGAGCTCGCGAAGCTCTCCGCGAACGGCTTCGTCATCTCGGAGAAGAAGGCCTTCCCGACCTTCACTTACGGCTACGCGAGCATCTACGCGCTCGATCTGCCGCTCTACGTGTCCGCCGACTCCATCCTGTACGCGGTCCACCGCTCGTACGACGCGATCCTGAAGGACGTGGAGCTCGCCGCGCTCGCGCCCGAGCTCGGGGCCATGCTCGAGGAGATGCGCGCGCGGCTCGCCGCGGGCGCCGCCGGCGAGCTCGGCGCCGAGGCGCGCGCCGACGCGGACCTCTTCACCGCCGTGGCGCTCTCGCTCCTGAACGACGCGCCCGTCGCGCCCGTCGCGGGCGCGGACGCCGCGAAGATCGACGAGCTCGTCGCGGGCGCCAAGGCCCACCAGGGCACGGGCAACGTGCGCCTCTTCGGCGCAGGCCGGATCATGGACTTTTCACAGTTCGAGCCCCGCGGCCACTACACCGACTCACCGGAGCTCCAGCGCTACTTCCGCAGCATGATGTGGCTCGGCCGCGTCGACTTCCGCTTCCTGGAGACCCAGCAGGACGGCACGCAGATCCTCCAGCGGCGGCAGCTCGAGGGCGCCTACGCGCTGCGCGCCCTCGCCGACGAGAACACCCTTGCCCGGTACACGCGCATCGACGACACGGTCCAGACCTTCGTCGGCGAGAGCGACACCATGACGCTGCCCGAGCTCGACGTCCTGCTCACGGACCTCGGCCTCGCCGACGCCGCCGGCCTCGCCGGGCTCTCGGACGAGCAGATCATCGACGTCGTGGTGAAGAAGGGCCACGGGACGCAGCGGATCTCGAGCCACATCATGATCAACGGCCTCGACAAGGGCACGATGCCCCTCTCGTCGAGCTTCGCGCTGCTCGGCCAGCGGTACGTCGTCGACTCCCACGTCTTCTCGAACGTGGTCTACGATCGGGTGAAGGGCGGCACCGTCAAGCGCATGATGCCGAGCCCGCTCGACGTGGGCTTCGCCGCGCTCGGCAACGATCAGGCGGGACAGCTGCTCGCGCCCGAGCTCGGGCAGTTCCCCTACGCGCCGGACCTGCACATGATGCGCGTGCTCGTCGACGCGCACCCCGGCGACTTCTGGAGCAAGAACCTCTACAACCGCTGGCTCGGCGCGCTGCGGGAGCTGTCGCCGGCGAAGGCGCTCGCCGACGCCGCGGGGCTGCCCGCGGTGGCGAAGACCGAGGCGTGGGGCCGGCGCCTCCTGAACACCCAGCTGGCCTCGTGGGCCGAGCTCCGGCACGACACGCTGCTCTACGCCAAGCAGTCGTACACGAGCGGCGCCACGTGCGAGTTCCCGGACGCCTACGTCGACCCGTACCCGGCGTTCTATGCGCGCATCGCCGAGCTGGCGGAGCAAGGCGGGCGCGTCGTCGACGCGCTCGATCTGTCGGGCTCGCCGGGGCTGAACCAGCGGGTGCCGGCGTACTTCGCGCGGCTGCAGAGCGTCGCGCGGACGCTCGGCGAGATGGCCGAGAACGAGCGCGCCGGGGTGCCGCTCACGGCGGAGCACCTCGATTTCATCAACCAGGCCGTCCGGATACAGCACGGCTGCGGCTCGGACGAGGGGGCGGAGGGCTGGTACGCCGGGCTCTTCTACGACGTCTTCCAGACCGTGGCCGAGGACCCGACGATCGCCGACGTGCACACGCAGCCGACCGACGAGGGCGGGGCGCCGGTCGGGCGCGTGCTGCACGTGGGCACCGGCCGGCCGCGGCTCATGGTCGTCACCGCCGATCCGTGCGGCGCGCCGCGCGCCTTCGTGGGGCTCGCCTCCTCGTACTTCGAGAAGATCACCGGAGACTTCCAGCGCATGACCGACGAGGCGTGGGCCGGCGAGCTCCACCAGGCGACGCCGGACGACGTCGCCTGGATGCAGGACCTCGTCTCCCGCTGACCTCGCGTTCAGGGCTCGCGCCCGCAGGATCGAGCCCTGAAGTCTGTGCCGTGCTGTGCCGGCCAACGCGCCCGTGTGTCTGTGGGATCACGGTTTGCTGCGCAGCGCCGTCGAGCGCGCTGGACATGCGCTGGGAGAGCGCTTCGACGGCGCGCTCCGCCGCCGGCTCGGTCTTGCCGCCACATTCTGGACGAGCGGCGCTGCGGGTTCGCGGCGAGCGACGGCGCTCGGGGCGATGACGCGGCGTTCTCCACCAGGCGAGGCTTGAAGCCGTGTGGTAGCGTCGGTGCATGCCCACCGGCACTTCGGTGCGTGACGTCTGGAACGAGCTGCGCACGCGCTTCGACGTGGAAGAGTGGCAAATCCCGGACGAGTGGCGCGCGGACCGGACGGACAGCCCCGCGGGGAAGATCCTCCGGGAGCTGGATCGCCCCGCCGCGCCACGGACCTCGCCGATGTTCCTGCTGTCCGGAACGATCGGCACGGGCAAGAGCACCGAGCTGTGGAGGATCGCCGAGGAGCGGGCCCGGACGGGGGCCGAGCTCGTGGTGTTCGTCGATCTGGTCCGCCACTTCCAGAACGCCTTTGGATCCACCGAGGCGCTGCAGCACATCAGCTCGTGGGAGGTGTGCTTTCTCTGCGGCGTCGCCCTGATCCGCGCCGCACAGGAGGAGGGGTATCGATGGAGTCCGGATAGCGTTCAAGGGCTCGCCGATGCCTGGTCGGCGCTCGCCGGTGCGGCGCTGCCATCGGGCGCAGCGCCGCCGACCATCGATGTGTTCAACGCCGCGAAGTCCATGGTGCTCTTCGCGTCGACGGCGGTGTCGGTCCTCGCGCCCCAGGCGGGGGCAGCCGCGGCGGTGGTCAGATCGCTCGCCGAGCTGGCCAGCGCGGGCAAATGGTCGCTCCCGATGGCGAAGAAGGACACCCGGCGGCTCGAGGACCAGGATCCGCTCATGCAGAGCCTCGTCGACAGGGTGAACGTGCTGCTGGGCGACTTCCGGCAGTGGAGTCGCCCGGTGCTCTTCGTCATCGACGGGCTCGACCGTATCGTCAGCTTCGAGCGAGCTGAGGCGCTCTTCCTGCACTCCCAGATGCTCGCCCGCCTGCAGGCTCCGCTCGTCGTCTGCGCTCCGTTCGCGCTCAGGAACCACCTGGCCACGAGCGAGGTGCGGCGGTTCAAGCCCCGTATCCTCCATAACGTGCCCGTGCTCGATCATGCCGACCCGATGCGACCGGGCCCCGGCGTGGCCTTCTTCGGCGATCTGTTCCAACGCCGAATCCACGGCCTCGGCGCGGGCCACCTCGTCCCGCAGCCGCTCCTGGCTCGGCTCGCCTACTACTCGGGCGGCCGCGCCCGCGACTTCGTCAGGACCATTCGAATGCTCGCGGACTACGGGTACGACGATGCGGCACCCGTGGCCACGGAGGCGATGGTCCAGGAGGTGATCACGGAGGCGCGACACCTCATCGAAGGAGGTGTCGACAAGGGGCATGTCGCGCTGCTCGAGGCTGTCGCCCGAGATCCCAAGCACGAGCTCCCGGACAGCCAGACGGCGCGGGAGCTCCTGACGTATGCCCGGCTGCTGCCTTATCCGAACGAGTCGGAATGGTTTTACCCGCACCCGCTCCTAATGATCAGCAAGGTCCGCCTGTAGCTCCGTGGGTGGAGCGGATCGCGCGGGCCTTCCGCGGGATCGATCGGGGCCTCATCGTGCTCGTCGATCACGCGACGAACGCCCGCCTCGGCGAGCTCGTCCGCGGCCTCGTCGTAGAGCACCCGGAACTCGATGTGCTCACCGAGGCGCCGCGCGTCGAGGACGTGCCTCGCGGCGCGCTGCTCGTGCTCGCCGCGCGGGCGGTGGACGCGCTCTGGCTCAACTACACGCGCCCGATCTTCCGCGAGCGCGGGCTCAAGGTCGTGCTGTGGAGCACGGCGGAGGTGACCGCGGCCCTCGCGAAGGAAGCGCCGGACTTCTTCGACTGGACGTCGCGCCGGTTCGAGTGTCCCGGCGGCGTTCCACGGCAGGCGATCCTCGGCCTGCGGGCGGCGCTGTGCGCGCGGGCGCCCGGCGTGCGCTGGCGCGGTCCGGAGCTCGAGGCGTCGTTCGAGGCGGCGTTCCCTGGCCGTCCGCTCGTCCGCGTGCGCGCCGATCTCCCCTACGACGCCTTGATCGAGTCCGCGAGGAGCGCGGGGCGCGCCTGGAACGTGTGGTCCGAGATCTACAGCGAGCGAGACCTCTACCGGGTGCAGTGGGCCATGGCCGAGGCGGGCCGGCGAGGGCGCGTGGTGCTGGACGGGCCGCGGGTCGTCCATGACGACCTCCGCTCCCCCGTGAAGGATTACTGGCTCGTCCACGGGCAGCTGATGAATCTCCATTACGCGAGGGAGGTCCTCGGCGACGCGGGCGCTCCGGCCCCCGGGCGGCTCGCCGCGCTCCTGGAACTCGAGCCGGAGGCGATCCGGCTCGCGGTCGGGCTGCTCAAGGCCGGCATGAGCAGCGCGTCGGTGGAGGGGGCGGCGCGCGAGAGCAGCGATCCTGGCGCGGCGGTCGCGCGGCTCGCCTGGGGCCAGGCCTCGTCGCTCGTTCTCCAGGAGCGATTCGAGGCCATGCCTCCCGTGCGGCGCGCGTTCGCGGTGGACAGAGAGGCGCGCAAGCGCCATGCGAGCGAGCGGGCTGCCATCCTCGCGCGGCTCCGCGAGCGCGTGAGCGCCACCCTGGATGTGACGAAGGCAGACGTCGAGCCCCTGCTGCGCGCTCGATCGGTGTCCGGACAAACGTGGGATGCGATGATCGCGGCGGCCCGAAGCGTTCAGGCGCACGACGTCGCGGCGTACTGGTCGACGCGAGGCTCCGGTTCCACGGGAAGCGTGGCTCGGCGCACCTTCTTCGAGTGCATCCGGGCGGCGCAACACGCCCTCGCCGACCGCGACGTGGACGCCGCTCTTCGGGCCGTGGAGGAGATCCGGGAGGACGACACGCTCATCGAAGGCAACGACGAGTTTTACGGCAGGATTGTCCTCCGAGTTGCTCAAGCTGCGCTGGCAGCAGGCCGAGTGGGTGAAGGCGAGCGCCTGTTCGAGCGCCTCGTTAGCTGGGGCAAGCGACGGAAGATGACGTTCGACCAGCTCGAATGGCTGTTGCAGTTCGCGAAGCTCGATGGAGCGACGGTCGAGCGATGCCTTCGAGAGAGTGTGCGCACACACGCACCCGAGGAAGCGCCGTGGACGCAAGTCGTCGCGCTTCGGGTGTTGGCGGAGGCCCTCGCAACGCAGGGGCGATTTGCCGAGGCCGAGGACCAGTTCCGTCGAGCGCTCGCGCTCGACGCGCACGTGCACCCGCGGCTCGCCTGCCAGATGCTGACGAGGCTCGCGGACGTGCTCGCCGCGCAGGGGCGCCACGCGGAAGCCGAGCCGCTCGCCAGCAAGGCCCACGAGCTCGCGCGTCGTTACGACAACGACATGACTTACCGAGATTATGCGCTGATGCTCTGCTGGCTCGCCGAGCGCCGCTCGGCGCTCGGCCAGTCGGACGCGCGCGAGATGGCACAAAAGGCCCTCGACGCGCTCCGCGCATGGCTCCAAGAGCAGGATCCGGTCAGGAGAGAGACGGAGCCCCATCTCTTGCGCATCCTCGGGCTCGACGCCTGAAGCTCGGTCCGGAAGTGAGCCTCCACACCGCGGCCTGTTCCACGACAGCCTCCGGTTTGAGTTTCAACTCTGGCCGGAGGCTCCGGACAGCCTCCGGTTTGAGTTTCAACTCTGGCCGGAGGCTCCGGACAGCCTCCGGTTTGAGTTTCAACTCTGGCCGGAGGCTCCGGACAGCCTCCGAGCGCGCCTCACGCGGCAGCGGCCGCCGCCAGGAACGCCTGCGAGAGCTCCGACGGCGCCGGCAGCGCCGCGCTCGCGAGCCCCCGGCGCGCCACCGCGAGCCAGCGCATCGGGTCGGCGACCGCGCCGCTCGCGATCGCCGCGAGCAGGCGGCGGCGCATCCAGTCCTTGCGGCGGTAGAAGCTCGTGCCGTGCTCGGCCGTCGGGCGCGGGACGTAGCTCGCCAGCGAGACGTGCGTCTTCTCGTGGAGCAGGAGATCCGCCAGCGCCGTGAAGGCGACCGCGTCGTCGCGCAGGAGCACCGCGGTGAGCAGCGCCCGCACCCGCGCCGACGCGAGGTTCACGCTGATCCCGCTCCCGTCGGTGTGCGCCATCTCGTCGGGGCCGTAGAGGTCCTGGTGCACCCAGATCGGCGACGCCGGCAGGTCCGTGGACTCGGAGATCGCCGCGTCGAGCCGCTCGATGATCGTCATCGCCGCGGCCACGGCGCGGACGCCGGGCACGTCGATCGCGGTCTTGAGGAGCGCCTCGCGCGAGGTGCGGGGCATCGGGCACGGGGCGGCGCTCGGCGCCCGCGGCGGCGCCCCGGCGGCGGCCTGGAGGGGCTGCGACGCCGCGCCCTCGCTCGCGAGGCGCCGCCAGAACGCCTGCGCGAGCGGCTCGTCGAGCGCGAGGTACACGAGCTCCCCGGGCCGCACGCCGGGCGCCTCCCGCCCCACGGCGACCTCCGGCCCCGGACCGGAGGCGCCGAGCGGCCAGCGGGCGGTGCTGCGGACCTGGCTCGACGACAGCGACGGCGCGGCCTCTAGCGGGCGGAGCGCGCCGGTCCGGTGCGCCTGGAGCAGCTCGCGCAGCGTCAGCGGCGCGCTCCGGTAGTGGACCTGGCCGGGCGGGGACAGCGCCGCCCCCGAGGGCCGCTGGCCGGCGTCCACCACGATCGACCGGAAGAGGGGCGCGTCGAGCAGACCGCTCGCGAAGCGGATGACGTGCTCGGGCGCCGCCACCGTGGGGGTGCGCGCGACCGGATCGAGCTCGTCCACCGCCTGCGCGGACGCGATCGTGATGCTCTCGCCGAGCAGCGCCGCGTGGAGGAGCCGGTCGAGGACCGAGGAGAGGCGGTGATCGACAGCGCGAAGGAGCTCGCGGTCGTACAGGGCGTCGCGCAGGACGAACCGCTCGAAGGCAGCGATGAGCGCCGCCTCGACCGCCGTGGACGCGGTGGCCGCGACCGCGGAGCGGCCCTTGTTGAGCGGCACGCCGAGCGGCAGCTCCGCGACCAGGCCGAAGCCCGCCGCCGTGATCGCCCGCGCGAGCTCGCGGTGAAGCCCGAGCTCGGGGCCGGGGAAGGGATCGATCCGCGTCGCCACTGTGAGCCCCTTCTGGGTGATCGTGAGCTGCGGCTCGATGCCCTCGCCCCGGCCGACGAGCAGCTCGACCGCGCCGCAGAGCTCGCCCGACGGCGGGAGCCGGAGCGGCACCTCCGCGGCGCGGCGGAGGCGCCCGCGCGCCGTGTTGACGAGCGCGCCGTCCACGTAGATCCGCGCGACGGCCGCGTCGACCAGCCCCACCGCCGCGGTGACCTCCGCGGCGAGCGCCGGCCGCGAGATCGGCTGCGCGAGCGACAGCCTCACCGAGGTGCCCGTCGTCGGGCGGCGCGGCGGCTCGGAGGCGCGCGGCGACGCGGGGGCGCCCGCGCGGCCGCCGTCCGCGTACGGCGCGGGCGAGGGGCGGGGCAAGGACAGGAGCGTCCACGAGAAGTCCTCGTAGGGCGGCCCCCCGCCGAGCGGCGCGACGAGCAGCCGGTGCCCGCCCGAGGGCGTCGCCGTGACCACCTCGATCCACGGCGCGATCTCGAGCACGGAGAAGAAGCCTATCCCGTGCTCGCCGATCGCGTCGGGCTCGCCCGCCTTGCCGCTCCGGAAGGGCACGAGCAGGTCGGCGAGGAGCTCGGTCCGGCCCATGCCGCGGCCTTGATCGGTGACCGAGATCTCGCGCCCGTCCTCGGACGAGCGGACGTCGATGCGGGCGCCCGGCGGCGACGCGTCGAGCGCGTTCTGGAGCAGCTCGCGGAGCGGGCCGATGCGCGACGACGCCTGCGCGTAGATGGTGCGCGAGAGGATGCGCTGCGCGAGGTCGGGCACCGTGGCCTCGCCGCGGCAGGCGGCGACGAGCGCGAGGCGCTCCGCGCTGCTCGCCTGCAGGTAGGCCTCGGCGCGCCCGTGGATCCGCACGAGCAAGAGCTCCGAGAAAAGCCCGTACGAGATCTGGCTCATGGCTCGCCTCCAGACGTCCTTTCGCCGGGCCGGGGCGCCGCGAAGGCCGTCCCGTCCACGGGTTCGCCGACGATGAGATCGCGCTCGAGATCGGCCTCGCGCACCCCGGAGGCCCGGTCGAAGGCGGCCCGCAGCGCGTACCAGTCGCTCCAGCCCGAGGGGCGCCGCACCGCCGCGCTGTCGTCGCGGATGAGCAGGAGCCGGCGCGTGCCGAGGCACGGCAGCGGCCCGGCCGGCCGCCGCCCCGGCGCGTCGGGGAGCGGCGGCGCGCCCGGCGCCCGGCGCGCCGCCGCGCCCGCGCCGCGATCCGGCTGGAGCCGGCTCCGGCAGAGGGCGACCATCGTCGTGTGCGGGCTCGTCGCCCGCGCGACGAGCAGCAGCAGCCCCCCGAGGTCGCCGCGGCGCCGCGCCAGGGCCGAGAGCGTCTCCGGCGCGTCGATCTCGAGCTCGTCCTCGAGCAGCTCGCGCTCGCCGGGCAGGTGAGGCTGCCACTCGCGCTCCGCCCAGAAGCTCTCCGGCACGAACAGCCGCTCGGCCACGCTCGGCCCGAGGAACCCGAGCAGCGCCTCGCGCCGCTCGGGGGTCACCATGCAGCGCCCGGGGCCGAGCAGGGCGCGCGCGAGATCGAGGGCGACCTCGTCCCAGCCCGCGGATTGCAGCATGAGCGCGCTGATCTGGGCGGCCATCTCGGCGAGCCTGTCGCGCGTGCGACGGCCCTCGCCGCTCGCCGCGGCGAGCTCGATGAGGCGCCGGTAGAACGCCGTCGCGACAGCGGTGAACTCGGGCCCGACCTTGAGCGCGTCCCGCCCCTCGGTGAGCTCCACGGCGGCCGGGAAATCGATGAGCGCGAGCTCGGCGAGGGCGAGGCAGGCGTCGACCTTGACCCCGGCATGGAAGGTGGCCGCCGAGATGCTCGGGAGCAGCCCTCGCCCGCCGACGTGGAACCGCGCGAGGAGCGCGTCGTCGCGCTCCGCCTCGAGGTGGGGCCGCGACTCCAGCGCGGCCGCGCCGGGGGGCTGCGGCGCGACAGCGACCCGCTCCTGGATGAGCTGCCCGCCGGAGATCAGCCGGCCGTCGTTCACGGCCGCGCCGTCGAGCAGCACGAGGGCGCGGCTCGCGGGGAAGAAGTGGAGCGCGTCGCGCAGGTAAGCGCGGACCGTGGCGGTCTCGAGCAGCGCCGAGGTGACGCGCACGCGCGTCCCGAGCAGCGGCGCGATCCGGCGCACCGAGCACATCAGGGCGGCGGTGAGCTCGGGCGCCGCGCGGCCGCGGGCTTGCCCGAGCTCCTCCGAGGCGGCCGCAGGCGCGCTGCTCGCGTCGCCCGCGCTGGGCCAGGCGACGACGCGGATCGCCCAGCCCTCGACGCCGTCGCCGGTGGTGAGGTGCAGGCTGAAGCTCTCCGGATCCGAGAGCCCCAGCCCGAGCACGGAAAAGAACCCGACCCCGAACCGGCCGAGATCGATCCCTGGCCGCTTGTCCGTCGCGAACGGGATGAGCAGCCGTGAGAGGATTGCCCGGAGCCCCATGCCGGCGCCGGCGTCGCTGACCTCGACGCGCCCGTCGGTGACGGCGACGTCGACGACGGGCTGCGGCGCGCGGGCCGCGTCGGCCGCGTTGAGCACGAGCTCGATGAGCGGCCGGAGCGGATGCCCGAACTGCCGGCAGATCTCCTCGTCGAGGATCTTGAGCAGGTAGGCGCGGTCGATGGGCGGCTCCGCGAGGTCGCGCTGCCCTGCGCACAGCGCCTCGAGCGCTGGGCGGTGCAGGCCGACGGCGACGAGCTCGTGCAGCGCCCCCAGAAAGTACAGCCCGGCGTCGCCCGGCAAAGGCGCGGCGCGTCGGTTGCCGCCCCCGTCACCCCCCGCTCCGTAGTGCGCGTGCACGCTCGACTGCTCCCCCTCACGCCCGCCCTCGACATGCCCCTGCGCGAGTTGCGCGCACCCACCGTGCGAATGCGCGCCGAGTGAGCGCCGAGTGGCGGACGAGCGAAGGCGCTTTCACCGCCCGTGCCGAGCCGAACCGTCGCGCGTCGACCGTCCGTCCTTCAGCGCGCGGCCGCCGGGGGCGTCGGCCTTCCGCCGCTTCGGCCTACCCCGCGGCTTGGTGCTCGCGCGGCGAGCTCGGCGCGCCGCGCGCTTCGTCCTCGTCCGCGCCGCCCGCGCCCTGGGCGTCGCCGAGCCGCGCCGCGGCCCCGCGGGGGAGCGCCGCGCCCTGGGGGAGGGGGGTGCTCAGGGGCAGCGGCGTGGCGCTCTGGGGCGGCGGCGTGACGCCCTGGTGCAGGTCGGAGAGCTCGGGCAGGTCGGAGAGCGCGAGCGCGCTCCACTTGCCGGGGGGCGGGATCGACGTCACGCCGGCGCGCTCCCGCTCCAGGCGCGCGTTCAGCTCGCCTCCGATGAGCAGCGCCAGCGCCAGGAGCCACAGCCAGAACAGGAAGATCGCGACGGTCGCGAGGCTCCCGTAGAACGTGGCGTAGCGGCCGAGCGTGGCCACGTAGAGCGAGAAGAGGGTCGACACGGCGGACCAGAGCACCACCGTGAGCACCGCGCCCGGGAAGATCCGGCGTCGCTCGATGTTCGGGCGCTGGATCGAGATCCTGAAGAAGGCGGCGACCATGCAGATGACGAGGCCCCCGGGGAGGGCGAAGGCGACGATGCGGGCGCCGATCGATCCGGAGAGCGTGCCGATCAGCACGCCGACGCCTGCGACCACGGGCACCACGGCCAGGCTGGCCATCACGCACGCCGCCGCGATCGCCCTGCGCACATACCAGGGGCGCTCGCGCGTGTTGTAGATCGTGTCGAACACGCCCATGGCGGTCGAGAGCCCGGAGGACGTGATCCAGAGGAAGCCGGTGATGCTGATCGGCGCGACCGCCGACGACTGCGAGAGCCGGATGAGCTCCTCCGAGACGAGCTTCGCGACGTCCGGGGGCGCCGCCTGCAGGATGGGCCGCACCACCACATCCGACCACTGGTGGATCCGGCTGAGCACATAGCCGGCGAAGGCGGCGAGCGGGATCAGGCTGAGGAACGCATCGAAGGCCATCGCGCTCGCGGCCCGCGGCCCGTTGTGGCGATCCAGGCTGATGATGACGCTCCACACCGCCTTCGCCGCGCGGTGGCGCGCGATGTGTTGCCGGATCGGAGCAGGCACGGGCGCAGCGTCGCTCTCCCTCGTGCGGGGCGCAATACCATCCGCCCCGCCGCCGCGCGCGGCCGATCTCGGGACGGAGGCGATGTCCGTGCAGCGGCGCTCCGGCGCTCCAACGCTACGGCGCGCGCGCCTAGGCGTCGGTGTTCCTGTCGGCGGCGAGGAGGCTCTGTACGGCGTAGGGCACCGACTCGACGCCCGCGAGCTCGGCGAGGGCGTACGCGATGTGCTCGCGGCTCGCGTGCGGCGGGATGCCGACGATCGCCCACGAGCCGCCCTCGCCGCGATGCAAGTTGCTCCCGCGCTCGACGCGCATCGCGGCGAGCGCGGGGTAGACGGCCACCGTCATCCGCTTCGGCCGGAGGCGGTCCAGCGTGCGCATGGCAAAGGCGATCCGGTCGAACTCGCTGGGGTCCCGGTACTCGACGTGCCGCGCCCGGTCGAGCTCCACATGATGGGCATCACGCTCGCGCACGTCGTGAGCATAGCCCAAGGAGACCGCCGCGCCGCTCCGGCCTGCGGCCCCGGACGGCGGATCGAGCCGGCTCGAGCGGGCCGCGGGTGCCGGCGCCGGCCGGCCATGCTACGCGCCGAAGCGCCATGGACAGCCTCCCCCTGCTCGCCGATCACCCGTACGCCTCCTTCCTCGATCAGGTCGAGAAGCCCGCGCGCTACGCGGGCGGCGAGGTCGGCTCGGTCGTGAAGGACTGGGCGTCGGTCGAGGCGCGCGTCTGCCTGGCATTCCCGGATGTCTACGACATCGGGATGAGCCACCTCGGCTTCAAGATCCTCTACAAGCTCCTGAACGACGACCCGCGCACGCTGGCCGAGCGCTGTTATACGCCCTGGGTCGACATGGAGGCCCAGCTCGTGAAGCGCGGGCTGCCGCTCGTGTCCCTCGAGTCCGCGCGCCCGCTCAGGGACTTCGACGTCGTGGGCTTCTCCCTCCAGTTCGAGCTCACGTACTCCAACATCCTCACGATGCTGCACCTCGGCGGCATCCCGCTGCGCGCGGCGGACCGCGGCGAGGACGACCCGATCGTGATCGCGGGCGGCCCGACGGCGACCCACCCCGAGCCGATCGCCCCCTTCCTCGACGCCCTCGTCATCGGCGACGGCGAGGAGAAGGCGACCGAGGTCGCCCTCACGTGGGCGCGGCTCAAGCGCGAGGGCGTGCCGCGGCGCGAGCGGCTCGTCGCGATCGCGCGCCTCGGCGCCGTCTACGTGCCCTCGCTCTACGCGACCCGGCTCGATCCCGACACCGGCTTCGAGGTCGTGGACCGCCCGCTCGCCTCCGGGATCCCTTTCCCGATCGAGCGCGCCCTCGTCGATCTGAACCAGTACCCGTTCCCCGACGAGAGCCCCACCGGCGGGCCCGAGGCCATCTTCGACCGCATGTCGATCGAGATCGCCCGCGGCTGCACCGAGGGGTGCCGCTTCTGCCAGGCCGGCATGATCTACCGACCCGTCCGCGAGCGCGATCCCGAGCAGATCGTCGACACCGTGATGCGCGCGGTGCAGAGGTCCGGCCAGGACGAGGTCTCGCTCACGGCGCTGTCGACCGCCGACGTCTCGTGCATCTCGCCGCTCATCAAGAAGGTCACCGAGCGCCTCACCGCGGAGCGCATCTCGCTCGGCGTCTCGTCGCTGCGCGCCTACGGGCTCGAGCCCGACCTGCTCGACGAGCTCAAGCGCGTGCGCGCGACGGGCCTCACCTTCGCGCCGGAGGCGGGGACCCAGCGGATGCGCGACGTCGTGAACAAGAACGTCACGGAGGAGCAGCTCCTCGAGACGGCCGAGCGCGTGTTCAGCCGGGGCTGGGGCAAGATGAAGCTCTACTTCATGATCGGCCTGCCGACCGAGACCGACGAGGACGTGCGCGGCATCGTCGAGACGGGCGCCCGCGCGGCCGGCGCCGGGCGGAGGGCGGCGGGCAAGGGCAAGCCGGTCGACGTGACCGTCAGCGTCTCGACCCACGTGCCGAAGCCTCACACGCCCTTCCAGTGGGCGGCGATGGACACGCTCGGCGAGGTCGGGCGCAAGCAGCAGCTGCTCAAGGACACGGTGCGGCCGTATCGCGCCGTCACGCTGAAGACCCACGAGGCCCACGCCAGCGTCCTCGAGGGCATCTTCGCCCGCGGCGACCGCCCCCTCGCCGACGTCCTCGAGCGGGCCTGGCGGCGCGGCGCCCGCTTCGATTCGTGGGAGGACCAGCTCGATCTCGCCGTGTGGGAGGAGGCGTTCACGCACGTCGGCGTCGACCGCGCGAAGTACCTCGGAACCCTCCCCGTGACGGCGCGGCTGCCCTGGGATCACATCGACGTCGGCCTCGAGGAGGGCTTTCTCTCGAAGGAGTACAGGAAGGCGCTCCAGAGCCGCCTGAGCCCGCCGTGCGGCAAGGTCGCCGGCGCGTTCGTCCACCACACGAACCTCGACGACGCCAAGGCCGACACGCGGCGGCTCGTCTGTTACGACTGCGGCGTCGCCTGCGATATGACGCAGATGCGCGAGGAGCGGCTCACGTTCCTCGATCGGCTCGGCGCCCACCGGCGCTCGCTGCCGGTGCTCACCGACGCAGGCGCCGCGCCGCCCGCGGCCGCCGCGGGTCCCTCTGGCGAGCCGGCGAACGGAGGCGGAGCGGAGCGGGCGAGCGATGGCGGAGCGGAGCGGGTCAGCGCGCCCGCTGCGGAGCCGGCGAGCGGCGACGACAGGGAGCCCTCGCGCGCCGCGGGGGAGGCGCCCCAGCGCGCGCGGCGGATCGCGCCGGCGCCGAAGGGGCGCGGCGGCTTCCGCTACCGCTTCCGCTTCGAGAAGGCCGGGCCGATGGCGCTGCTCGGCCACCTCGACGTCGTGCGCGAGCTGCCCCGCGTGCTCCGGCGCGTCGGCGCGCCGATGACCTACACCGCGGGCTTCCACCCGAAGCCCGACATGACCTTCTCGCCGGCGCTCTCGCTCGGCGTGATCAGCCTCGACGAGTACGTCGACCTCCGCCTCGAGCGCGATCTCGATCCCGCCGCGCTCGACGCGCTCGTCGCCGCGATGTCGGCCGCGAGCCCGCGCGGGCTGGTGTTCCGCGGCGCCGTCAAGCTCGGCCCGGAGGACCCGTCCCTGAGCAAGCTGATCGCCGGCGCGCGCTACGCGCTCGCCTTCGCGCGCTCCGCGATCGGCGCCGACGCGGAGGCGCTCCTCGCGGCCCGCTGCAGCGCCGCCCTCTCGGCCGCGTCGCTCCCGATCCGCCGGGAGATCGAGCGGCTCGCCAAGATGGTCGACGTGCGCCAGTACCTCGTGCGGGCCGAGGTCGGCGGGCCCGAGGTCCACTCGGCGCTCGCGCGCGCCGGGCTCGTCGGCGACCTCGTCGCCCTCGAGGTCGAGGTCGACATCCGCGGCTCGGGTGCGGTGAAGTCGTCCGAGGTCGCGGCGGTGATCGCGGGAGAGCCGGGAGAGGCGCCGGGCGCGATCACGCCGCCGCCGCACCGCGCCGTGCGGCTTCAGCTGTTCGGCCGCACCTCGCCGGCGGGCTCCGCAGCGGGCGAGCGCTTCTCGCTCTTCGATCTCGAGCGGGCGCGCCGCGTCAAGTCGGCTCCGGAGCAAACACCCGCCCTCCCGGTCGCCGCGGACGCCGAGTGAGCCAGCCCGGGACGGTCGCGTCGTAAAGATCCTCCCGGCGGCGGCGGCGGCGGCGAACGGAACGCGAAGCGCGAAGCGCGGAGCGCGCGCGGGCGATCGCTCGTGGATCGGCTACGCTGGGCTTTGCTTTATGGCGAAGGAGGGTCACGAGACGGCGTGCTGCGCCGCGCGCCTGGCGGCGGCGGGGGCGGTCGGCGCGAGCGTCGCGCACGAGCTGCGCAACGCCCTCGCGGTCGCGGAGTCGTCGCTCTACCTGGCGCAGCGCGATCTCGACGATCGGCCTTGCCTGCTGCGCCACCTCGATCGGGTGACGTGCGAGATCCGCAAGGCGCACGAGGTCATCGGCAGCGTCCTCGGGCTGGCGCGCGGCGAGCCGCTGCGGCGCGAGCCGGCGCACCTCGGCCGGCTCATCGAGAGCGCGCGGCACGCGCTGGTGTTGCGCACGGCGGTCCGGTTCGAGGTCGCCGTCGCGCCGGCCGACCTCACGCTCCTGTGCGACCCGATCCTTCTCGAGCGCGTCTTCTCGAACCTCTACCTCAACGCGATCGAGGCGTTCGACGAGGGGGCCGGCGGCGTGATCGTCACGCGGGCGTGGAGGGGCGATGAGCGCACGCACCTCGAGGTCGAGGACAACGGCCCCGGCGTTCATCCGTGCGTGGCCGACCACCTCTTCGATCCGCTCGTGACCGCCAAGGTGAAGGGGACCGGCCTCGGCCTCGCGCTGAGCCGGGTCATCGTCGAGGCGCACGGCGGCGAGATCACCGCGACGGCGGGCCGGTGCGGGGGCGCGGCGTTCCGCATGTGGTTGCCGAACGCGTGACGGCCGCGGAGCGTGGCGAGCTCCCGGGACGCCACCTCGACGTGCTAACGTCCTCTCATGCAGGTCAAGCGCCGGACAGCGGAGCGAGGCCCTTTTCGCGCGGAGCACCTCCGCGCGGGTGATCCGTACGAGCTGTCGAACGGCCACCCCGTCTACTGCGCCCCCACGGGGGGGCGCGCCTCGGGGCCGAACCACCTGGGCAGCTCGGTCGTCGGGTGGGACCCGGCGGTCACGGAGGTGGGCGTGGACACGGGGTACTCCCCAGATCCGGGCACCCTCCTGGCGCCGGACGTCGCGGTAGGGAACGTGCCCGACAGGCCGGGCTGGGTGAAGGGCGTGCCGGAGCTCGCGATCGAGTACGCCGACGTGGGGCAGGACGAGGCGGCGTTGAAGGAGAAGATCGCCGACCTGCTCGCGGCCGGTACGAAGCTCCTGTGGGTTGTGCGCCTCATCGGTCCACGGCGGGTCGAGGTGCACGAGCCGCACCGGAAGGTGCGCGTCGCGCTCCCCGGGGAGCAGCTGAGCGCGCCGGGCATCCTGAAGAACGCGGTCCGTGTCGAGGCGCTCTATGACCGAAGCGAGGCGGAGAAGAGCACGCTGACCAACCTCCTCCAGCGGCGTGGATACGAGGATCTCGACGCCGTGCTCGATGCAGGGCGCGAGGAAGGTCGCGAAGAGGGGCGCGAGGAAGGTCGCGAAGAGGGGCGCGAGGAAGGCCGTGAAGCGGGGCGCGAGGAGGGGATCCTCGAGGGCAAGCGCGACGCGCTGAGGCGTGTCCTCGATCGGCGAGGATTGCGGCTCACGAAGGCGGCCGCAGCGAAGATCTCGGCGTGCAGGAGCGAGCGCGAGCTCGACCGCTGGCTCGACCGCGCCCTCGTCGCGTCGGCCACGGCGGAGGTGTTCCGCCGCGCGGGCCGTTGACCCGGGCCCGCGCGCCGCACGGATCAGGCGCGGCCGCGGCCGCGGACGAGCTCGGCGATGGCCTCTCCCAGGCCCTCCAGCGTGAGCGCGAACATCGGGAAGATGCCCTTGATCGCGTCGACGGTCGGGTGGGAGTAGGGGCCGATCCCATCCGGGTTCAGCCACACGGCGCGATCGAAATGGTCGCGGAGCATCATCAGCCAGGCGACGCCGGGCAGCCGCGCGTCGGGGTCGAACGAGGAGCCTGCGCCGCCGCCGGAGCCCGACGAGCCGAGCAGCTCGTAGGGCGCCATCGAGGCGTCTCCGACCATCACGAGCTTGTGGTGCTTGCCGCACTCGCGGAGGAGCTCGCGCACCGGGACCGGGTCGAGGAGCCCCTCGGTCCTGAAGACCCTCTCGTAGACGCAGTTGTGGAAGTAGTAGCTCCTCAGCTCCTTCCAGTGCGTCGCGCGCTTCGCCGCGCTGAAGAGCTGCGACACGAGCGCGGCGCTGGGATCCATCGAGCCGCCCACGTCCATCATCAGGATCACGCGCGTGTTCGGCCGGCGCGGGGGCCTCGTGACGATCTCGATCTCGCCCGCGTTCCTGGCCGTCGCGTCGATGGTCGCCTCGATGTCGAGCTCGCGATCGCCGCCCTCGCGCGCGAAGGCGCGCAGCTTGCGCAGCGCCACCTCGATCTGGCGCACGTCGAGCGTGAGATCGCTTCGGTAGGGGCGGTAGCGGCGGGCGTCGGCGTTCTGCACGGCGCCGCTGCGCCCGCCTGCGGGGCCGCCGACCTGGATGCCGCTCGGATGGAAGCCGCCGCGGCCGAACGGCGAGGTGCCGCCGGTCCCGATCCACCGGCTCCCCCCGTCGTGGCGCTCGCGCTGCTCGCGGAGGCGCTCCTCGAACCGCCGGAGCACCTCTTCCAGATCGAGCTCCTCGATCATCGCCTTCTCCTCGTCGGAGAGGGCGCGCCTCTTGATGGGATCCCGGAGCCACGAGAGGAGCTCCTCCGTGACCGCCTTGGCCTCCACGTGCACGCCGCGGAAGTGCTCGGCGAACGCCAGATCGAAGTCGTCGAGGTGCGCCTCCGAGTGGACGAGCATGGCCCGCGCGACGTGGTAGAAGCCTTCGAGCGAGCTCTCGTGGAGGCCAGCGGCGAGCGCGCGCGCGAGGCCGACGGCCTCCTGGGCGCCGACAGGGACCTTGCGGGCCCGGAGCTCGTAGAGGAACGCGACGAACATCGCTATGACCGGAACCGCCTGCCGCCCGCCAGCTGATCGGCCAGCGCGACAAGGTCCTGCTCCTTCTTGAGCAGCGCGCCGAGGAACGGCAGCGCCTTGTCGAGCTTCACCTCACCCACGCCCGCCCTCCGCAGGACGGCGATCCAGTCGATGAGCTCGCTCGTCGAGGGGCGCTTCCGGATCCGTGTGTTCTTCCGGATCTCGTAGAAGACCTGCATCGCCTGGTCGGCGAGCGTCCGATCGAGATCGGGGTGATGGACGCGGATGATCTCCCGCATGAGCTCGGGCTCCGGGAAATCGATGAAGTGGAAGACGCAGCGGCGCAGGAAGGCGTCCGGCAGCTCCTTCTCGTTGTTGCTGGTGATGATCACGACGGGCCGCTCCCGCGCGGCGATCTCGTCGCCGGTCTCGGCGACGCGGAAGCGCATCCGATCGAGCTCGTGGAGGAGATCGTTCGGGAACTCGAGGTCCGCCTTGTCGACCTCGTCGATGAGGAGCACGACGCGCGCCGAGGCGTTGAACGCCCTGCCGAGCGGGCCGAGCTTGATGTACCGGCGGATGTCGCGGACATCGCCGTCGCCGAAGCGCGCGTCGTAGAGCCGCTGCACGGTGTCGTAGACGTAGAGCCCGTCCTGGGCCCGCGTGGTGCTCTTGACGTGCCAGGTGATGAGCTCGGCCGACAGGCTCCTAGCGATGGCCTCGGCGAGCAGCGTCTTGCCGGTGCCGGGCTCTCCCTTGACGAGGAGCGGCCGCTCGAGCACCAGCGCGCAGTTGACGGCGGCCTCGAGCGCCTCGCTCGTGAGGTAGCGTTCGGTGCCGCGGAAGCGGCGGAAATCGGACATGCGGCAACGGTAGCACCCCCGGCCGAGCGCGGCGGACAGCGCGGGATCAGAGCCAGTCGCGCGCGAGGTAGGCCGTCCACGAGGCGGCGCGCTCCCAGAGCGGGCGCCGGGCCCAGCGCGCGACGGTGATCTCGCGGCAGTGGGCGAGGTCGTCGGCGAACATCCGCTCCATCGCGCCCGCGAACCCGCGGTGCGAGATGATGGCGTTCACCTCGAGGTTCATGCGGAGCGACTGGCTGTCGAGGTTGGTGGAGCCGACGGTGGACCAGAGGCCGTCGATGACCGCGGTCTTCGCGTGAAGGACGCGGCCGCGCCACTCGAACATGCGCGCGCCGGCGTCGAGGAGGTGGCCGTAGATCGCGCGCGACGCGAGCAGGACCGCGGGCACGTCGGTGGTGCCGGCGACCATGATCCTGACGTCGACGCCGCGGCGAGCCGCGGCGGAGAGCGCGTGGATGATCCGGAGCGGCGGCAGGAAGTAGGCGTTGGTGATGAAGATCCTGCGCCGGGCGCGCTCGATGGCGAGCCGGTAGGCTTCGCGGATGCCGTGGCGGTGCCTCCGGCGGGGGAGGTCGTTGCTGATGATCTGCACGGCCGGGTCGGGCCTGCGCTCGGCGTAGCCGTAGCGCTCGTCGTCGATGGGGGCGCCGCCTGTGCGCTGCCACGTGCGCAAGAAGAAGTACTGGAGCTCGGCGGCGGCGGGGCCCTCGATGCGGAGGTGGGTATCGCGCCAGTCGGCGCCGCCATCCTCCGGAGCGGCGTAGTCGTCGGAGAGGTTGAGGCCGCCCGTGAAGGCGACCGCACCGTCGACGATGAGCGCCTTGCGGTGGTCGCGGCGGGCGACCTTCCCGAGGGGGGCGGAGAGATCGAGGGGGCGGAAGGCGAGGGGGCGGACGCCGGCGCGGCGGAGCCCGTCGAGGAAGGACGACGAGACGGAAGAGCCCCAGGCGTCGAAGAGGACGTTCACCTCGACGCCGGCCGCCGCCCGCTCCATGAGCGCCTCGGCGAAGCGCTGGCCGGTGCGATCGCCCCGGAGGATGTACGTCTCGAGGCAGATCGTGCGCCGGGCGCGGGCGATGGCCTCGAGCATGGCCGGGTACGCCTGCGCGCCGTCCTTGAGGAGCGCGAGGCGGTGCGCGCCGACGGTCATCTCGGCGAACGCGGGCGCGGTAGGGGGCTGGGACATGCGGCGGGGGCCAGGCTGCCCGGGACGAGGCGGCGCGATGATAGCGCGGACGGGCGCGCGACGCCGCGGCGTGATGCTTGGCCGGCGTCGGTCAGCGGTCGATTCCGTGGGCCTCGCCTCGGCCCGCCATCGCGTCCGGCAGGCCAGGGGCGACGCTGCACCGCGCCGAACATTCATGTCCTCGGGCAGAAGCGGTATGCGGAGCTACCCGCGTATCTCGGGGGCTGAGACGTGGCGTCCATGTCCTTTGCCCGGAGTGAGGCCGCGCGGTTCATGAAGCTCCACCTGTCATCGACTGTCCGAACGAGCACAACCACACGTGGGCATCGAGCTCAACCGGCGCAGCATCCGTCGGGGGCGGCGACCTGTCTGCTCCATCGGAGGAAAAGGGGCGCGGCCAGGTGGCGTTGCTTGCCCCTACCTACGCGAGCACCTAGCCTGGACCGCGAACGAAACCAGCGCAGCGCGGAGGGAAACACCATGATGCCGATGATGAGCCTGCCGATGATGGGGCCTATGGGGATGATGCCCCAGATGATGGGGATGATGCCGCAGATGATGGGGATGATGCCCCAGATGATGGGGATGATGCCCCAGATGATGATGCCGCAGATGATGGGAATGATGGGTCAGATGCCGATCATGGCGCGGATGACCTGTGAGATGGATAAAGAGGGTATGGTCTGCAAGATGATTCCCATGGATGGCATGGGGATGGACATGCTGCGCCAGCGCTGTGAAGCCATGATGAAGATGATGGGAATGGGCATGCCGATGATGATGATGTGCGGCAACATGCCGATGATGATGTGCATGAGCACCGGCATGGGCATGGGCGTCGGCGCGAGCGGCACGAGCAACATGGGCGCCGGCTCGAACGTCGCCAGCATATCCAGGTGAGCGCGTCGGCGCGGCCGGCGTTTCCCGAGCGCAGCGCAGAACACACGGAATCCTCGCGGCACCGGAGGGAGAAGAGGAGTGCCGGGAGACGTCCTTTTCCTCTCGGCGTCCTGGCGCCTCGGTGATCCGGGCTGTCGAGCGCCCCTGTCAGCCCGTCTTCTCGACGTACGTCATCACCAGGTACAGGATGACCTGCTGATCGGTCAGGTTCCTGTACTGATGGGGCACGTCGGCGTCGAACATGATCGCGTCGCCGGTCGCAAGCACATGCCGCTCGGCGCCGACGACCATCTCCAGCGTTCCGGAGGTCACCACGAGGTTCTCCACGGTGCCCGGCGGGTGAGGATCCGCGTGTTCCGTGGCGAGGGGCGCGAGCGTGATCTCGTAGAATTCGACGGTCCTCGGCACGTCGAACGGGAACAGCGCGCGGGACGTGAACGAGCCGTCATGCGACGTCAACACCTTGGCGCGCGCGGCCAGGATGAGCGATGTGCCGCCGAGCGACTGGTCGCTGATCAGCGCCGAGAAGGGCACGCCGAGCGCCCGCGCGATCTTCCAGAGCACGTTGATCGTCGGCGTGCTCTGGCCGAGCTCGATCTGGCTGAGCATCGCCCGGCTCACGCCAGACGCCTTCGCCAGCCGCTCGAGGGAGAGCCCTCGCTTGGTCCGTAGGCGACGCAGGTTGGCCCCGACGATGCCGGTGAGCGCCGAGGAGGCGTCCTGCGGGGCCATCTCGTAGGCCCAGGCGTCTCCAGAGGCCTCGTCCACGTCCCGCTGCGGCCCCTCTCCGTTTGCGCGGCTGGAGTACGAGCTCGCGGGGCCAGCGACGCTCTCCGGTCTGCGCTGCGAGCGCGGTCCAGCGGGCGATGAAGGGCGCCCCGCCGATACGGCGGACGCTTGCACGCCGTTCTGGTAGCCCTCCACGGGCAACGATGCGCCGAGCCCATCGCCGGAAACGAGCCCAGGCGAGCTCCGTGGCGTGTTCTGACGGACGGTCTTCATCGCATCTGCCAGACGGGCATCCACGTCCACATCGGGAACCACCAGAGGGCGACCTGCATGGTCAATGCGCCGCCCGACAACGTCTTCCTGTCGCTCTCGGGAGCATGCTCGTTCCGAGCCGCTCGCCGCTGCTGCCGGTATTCCTCGAGGTCGATCACTTGAGCACTCTGGGGGCGCATCCGCTTCACCTCCAACCCGTAGGTCCATCATCCGTTATAACGGATTGTCTGTCAAGGGACAGCTCGGCCATGACGCACGAGGGTCGGCACGCTGCGTTGGCCCGAGGACGGCACGACGCCCTGTCGTCCGTGGCGACGGGCACCTGCCTCTGCTCCTATGCCGAGAAAATCGAGCTTTTCGTCCGCCCTGTCCATGTTCAGAGCGTCCAAGGATGAGGCTGCTTTGTGTTGACGCGTTGCGTCTTTCTGCGGCTGGGCGGAGCGAAGCGCCTCCGAAATAGTGGACGATGCGGAGTGTGGGCCGCCTGAGGGGGCGCCCGTCGCGCTCGTCGGGATCGCCGGCGCGGCCCACCCGCGCGAGCGGTTCACCCGTGGCGGGGGAGCGGATGATGGTGCTTTCCAGGAACATCCGGCGCGCGCCGCGCTCTGTCCTCCTATCGCAGCGCGGCCGCGGAGCTGGCGAGTGCGCCGCGACAACACGAGCACACGAGGAGGCAGCCATGGCGGGCGTCGACGTGGGAGGTGGCGAGAGGCGGGCGAGAAACAGCGAGATCAACATGATTCCGTTCATCGATCTGCTGATGGTGACCATCGCCTTCCTGCTGATCACGGCGGTGTGGGTCACGAACTCGCGGCTCAAGACCAGCGCGGAGGTGCCTGCCGCCGCGGGGTGCGGTGAGGAGTGCCAGAAGGAGCCCCTCAGGACGATGCATGTCCACATCGGCGAGGATCAGTTCAACCTCGTGTGGAAGCAGGGCGCGACTGTCCTGAGCGAGGTGAGCGTCCCCAAACGTCCTGTCGAGATCGGCGGGGCGGGAGCCACCGCGATCCGTTACAGAGAGCTCGGCGAGGCCATCCAGCGCGAGTGGGAGCGGAGCGGCGAGCACCGCGCGCCGAGCGACCGCCGCGCCGACCAAGCCGTGCTCCACAGCGACGACAAGACGCCGTTCCGCGAGCTCGTCGCCGTGCTCGACGCGATCAACGCCCCGCGCCGAACCGTCCTCCTCCAGGACGGCCGCAGCGCCGAGATGCCAGCCTTCCTAGCCACCTTCTCAGCACGATAGAGCGGCGTCGTCTAGAGACGGGCGGGAAGTTACGCGGTGAACTCGGTCGTCAGCGCTACCCAGTTCGAGGGCGGGCGGACGGCGTAGCTCAGCGCCAGGACCTCGATCAGCACCACCCGGTAGATCGCGTGGACGTCGTCGACGTCGACCTCGTGCGCGTTCGCCTCGAGCGCCGCATCGAGGTGCTCCTGCACGAAGGCGAGGACGTCGGGCTGCTCCATCGCGATGACGTCGTCCGAGTCGACCGCCTCGGCAGGATCGTGGAGGCGGATCTGCTCGTCCAGGTTCAGCGACTCCTCGACGCCCGTGAGCGCCGTCTCGGTGACCTCGTCGAGGTCCTGACCGAACAGCTCGTCGAAGGCGAGCCAGATCGCGAGCGTCAGGAAATAGCCGAGGGCGAGCGCCGTCTCGTCGAGCGGGCCGGAGAGCACCGAGGAGATCCGGTCCGCGAGCGCAGGCTGCGTCTGCTCGAAGCGCGTGAACGCGTCGTCGAGCTGCTTGCGCGAGTCGTCGTCATCCTCGGCGAGCTGATCCTCGATCTCGGACAGGACGCGCGCCGGCACCTGAGCGTACGAGGGGACGGGGCGAATGGCTGCGCGGCGTACCCACACGCGGACAACCTAGCACACGATGGCGCGGCTCATGGAGCGAGCAGCCGGATGCTCGACGCCGGAACCCATCCCTCCGTTGCGCCCCAGCGGACCTCCGCGAGCCCGCCCGATCTCCTGCCGACCTCGACCGACGCACCCTCGGGGATCGCGCTGTGCTCGGCGCGGGGCAGCGCGCGCCCGTCCTCGTCGAGGAGCCGGACCTCGGGGACCACCACGACGCCGGCCCGGGTCGTGATGCGGAGGTGCCGCGCCGCATAGGTGAGCGGCACCAGCGCGAGCAGCGCGACGAGCGCCGTCGGCGCAAGGACGCTGCCCGCGACGTGCGCAGGGCCGGCAGGGCGGCGCCGCAGGACCACGCCCAAGGCGAGGAGCAGCGACGCGAGGAGCGCGGCCGCCGCCCAGGTGCGCTCCGAGGCGAGGCCGACGATGACCCGGCCGAGCGTCGGGCGCACGTCGACCGCATCCGTGGCGCGGCGCGAGCGCCGGCGGGTGATCTCGGCGCGCACGAGATCCAGCGCGCGATCCGCGTCGGCGTCGCCCGGACGGAGCCGCAGCGCCTCCTCGAACGCGGCCGCCGCCCGGCCGAGGTCTCCGGGGCGATCCGCGCCCTCGCGGACGCGCGTGACGTAGGCGAGCCCGCGGTTGTAGCTCGCGTCCGGGTGCACGAAGCCGCGGTCGGCGAGCAGCTCGAACGTGTCGATCGCCGCGCCGTACTCGCCGCGGCCGAGCGCCGCCGTGCCCTCCTGGAACATCACCTCCGGGGACTCCGCCGGCTGCGCGCGCGCCTCGCTCGACGGCAGCGCCGGCGCGAGGCTGGCGACGAGGAGGAGCGCGCCGGCGAAGAGGCGCCTGCGGCGGCCGTTCATGCGGGCTTCCATCGCGAGAGCTCGGTCACGACGGCGCGGCTCTGCTCGACGAGCGCCGCGGCGGCGGCGCCGCCGCCCTCCTGCGCGGTCGGCTCGAACCGGATCGCCTCGCACGCGGCCAGCGCCTCGCACGCGCGCGACGAGAGCGGCCCTGGGACGCCGCGCCGGCCGAGCTCGCCCGGGAGCTCCGCGAGCAGGACGCCGCGCGAGCGGAGGCCCGTCGCGGACTCGATCGCCCGGTGCACCGCGCGCTCGATCGCCGCGGCCGTCGCCCCGAGATCTCCCTGCGCGGCCGCCTCCTCCGCTTCGCGCTGGGCGATCGCCGCGAGCCGGGCGGGCGAGGTCGCGCCCGCCGCGCGGCGATCGCGCGCCCGGCGCAGGAGCCGATCGCCCGCGCCGAAGAGCGTGACGGCGAGCGGCGGCGCGGCGAGGAGCAGCCAGAACGGCGCGCCGTCGAGGGGCAGCGTCGCGGGCGGGGTGTGCGGGCCGAGCGACGTGCGGAGCCCCGGCATTCCGGCGAACGGCGCGCCACGGCCGGCGCCGTCGCCCTCGGCGAGAGGCGCCCTGGACGGCGGCCCGGACGACGCCGGAGGAGCCACCGGGCTGACCTGGACGACGCCGAGCTCGGCGCGCTCGACCACGTAGCGCTTCTGCGCCGGATCCCAGTAGGGGAGCTCGATCTTCCCGAGATCGACGGCGCCGCTCTCCTGGATCCGGACGACGTAGCCGAACGATCGGGTGCCGCCGATCGCGCCGCCGCGCGGCTCGATCGCGTCGCGCTTCTCCGGGTCGAGCCAGTCGAGCCCGGTCCGCTCCGGCACCCGGAGCGACTGGGGGAAGTTGCCGGTGCCCGCGATCTGCACGTTCACGGCCACCGAGCCGCCCTGCTCGATCTGGCGGGGCTGCACCGTCGCCTTGAGCGTGAACTGACCGACGTCGCCGACGGCATAGCCGGACGGGCGGCCGGCGAGGGGCGGCTCCGTGACCTTGACGACGACGTCGTTCGATTCGCGCAGCACGCGCGCGCCGATCCGGCGACCGGTGATGCGCGTCTGCATGCTGCCCGTGCGCAGCTCGCCCGTCTTCAGCGGGAACAGCGCCAGCTTGTCGACGAGGCGGGCCGCATAGCGGTACCCGCCGACCCGCGTGTACACGGGCCGCTCGGTGCGGGGGTCCTCGAGGAGCGTGTAACGAAGGAAGTCCGGCGCGGGCGCCGCGCGGGGCTCGGTCATCTCGGCGTTCTCGCGGAAGTACAGGTAGAACGAGACCGTGACCTGCTCGCCGACCACCGCGGTCGTCTTGTCGGGGATGGCGCGCAGGAACACCACCGGGTCGGGCTCGCGCGGCATCGCCAGCTCCGTCGCCTCGGCCTCGGGCTCGTCCTGGGTCGCCTCGTCGTCGAAGAGGCCGCCCGGACCGCCGAACGGCCACGGGAAGCCCTGCAGCGGGCCGCCGGGCAACAGGAACGGGTTGCTCGGCCGGCGAGGCCGCCCGCTCGCCGGCGTGACCTTGATCAGGATCGGAGCCGCCGGCAGGCGCCTCCCGTTCCAGGAGATCGTCGGCCCCGGGATGGTGTAGCGGCCGGGTTTGTTCGCGACGATCTGCCACGTCGCGCTGATGCCCAGCTGCGTGATCATGACGCCGCCCCCGAGCTGCGTCTTCATCTGCGTCCCGATGCTCGGGCCGGAGACGATGGAGAGGTCGGGCGGGACACGCAGCTCCGGATCGGAGGGCATGCCGGCGCCGCGCTCGACGAGCGCCTTCACCTCGACCGTGAACGGCTCGCCGACCTCGACGTCGGTGGAGCTCGCGCGCGCCGTGAGCTCCGGCTGCTGCTGGGCACGCGCGCGGAGCGGGGCGATCAACGCGAGCAACGCCACGAGCAGCGCGGCCGCGAGCGGCGCGAGGCGCGGGGGGGCGAGCGCGAGCGTCACTTGTCCTCCATGCCGCGGCCGCGCCGCATACCGGCCTTGTTCTTCGCCTCCTGCTCCTGATACGTCGGCGCCTCCTCGAGCTGGTCGAGGATGCGATCGTCCTGCCGACCGGTCTGCGGCGGCTCCTGGGGCTGCTCGCGCGGCGGCTCGGGTTGCTCGGGTGAGCCGGCGTCGGGCGTCTGATCCTGCGGGCCAGCGTCGGGGCTCTGATCCTGGTCGCCGCCGTCGTCGCCCGCGTCCTGGCCGCCGCCGTCGTCGCCCGCGTCAGGCTCGCCGCCGTCGTTGCCCGCGTCCTGGTCGCCGCCGTCGTCGCCCGCGTCGGGCTCGGCGTCCGGCGGCGCATCGGGCTCGGCGTCCGGCGGCGCGTCGGGCTCGGCGTCCGGCGGCGCGGCGTCCTTCTGGTCCTCGATGCGCCGCAGCGCGATCGCCCGGTTCCAGGCCGCGTCCCGGCCGACGCCGTCGCCGCCGGCCTCCTCGAGGACCCCGGGGATGATGGCCAGCGCCTGGTCGTAGTACGTCACCGCATCCTCGTACTTGCGCCGCAAGAACTCGAGGTTGCCCGAGAGGTAGCGGGCCCGCGCGCGCAGGTCGGCCGGCACGCTCGGATCGGCCCCGATCGCCTTCACGAGGACCAGCGCGCAGTCGATCTCGATCCCGCGCAGCGCGTCGCTCTGCTCCTGCTCCGTCCCGCCGTCCGCGAGCTCCTCGTCGCCGAACCGATGACCGTAGCGCTCGGCCAGGTGGAACAGCGTCAGCCCGAGATCGAACGAGCCGTTCGGCTTCTGGCGCACGGAGTCCGGCAGCCCGATGCCGGCGTCGCTGCACGCGCCCGTCCCCAGGTAGCTCTCGAGGGCCTGCGCGGCAGACTCGAGGTTGCCCGCGTCGAGATCGCGGATCGCCTGGTCGACCGCCGGCGCGTTCCGCTCGAACGGGGACGTCGGATCCCACCCGCTGCACCCGGTCGCCGCCGAGAACGCGGCCCCGGTGAGGCACGCGGCGGCGAGCCCGATCGCGATCCAGCGCCCCCGGCGCGCGAAGAACCCGGCGAGATCCACGCGCTTGCGATCACGACGCGGCATGCTGCCCTCCCGCGTTGCCCCGAGGCGTCGGCCCCGCTCCCGCCGCGAGGTCCGCGCCGAGCGGGCGCCCCTTCAGCAGCCCTGCGCGCTTCGGCGCGGCCTCGGGGTGTGTCGCCACGAAGCGACGGCGCGGAGCGTCCTTGAGGAACACCTCGGCGATGAGGAGCAGGATCGCGAGGCCGAGCGGGTAGAAGTAGACGTCCGCGTAGACCGTCTCGACCCGCTCCGAGAGCTCGCTCTTCATCTGCCGCCTGAGCTCCGCGGCGATCGTCTCGATGCCCGTGGTCCCCTTCTCCGCGCGGATGATCTGCCCGCCCGGCGTCGCCTGCGCGATCGACGCGAGCTGCTGCTCGCCCGAAAGCGACAGCTCGGTCGTGAGCGGCTTGCCCTGGCGATCCGTCCGCCACCCGACGATGCGGCCGTCCTGGCCGATCTCCGGGATCGGCTCCGGCGTGCGCCCGCCGATCTGAACGACGTGGATCGTCGTGCCCTGGGCGCCGATCGCCTGGGCGACGCTCAGCGGGTAGCCCTCGAGGTCCTCGCCGTCCGTGACGAGCAGGATGATCCGCTTGTGCTCGGCGGACTTCGGATCGCGCCTCAGGAGCTCGTTCGCCTGGTCGAGCGCGCGCGCGATCGCCGTGCCGCCGATGGGCATGTCGTTCGGGTCGAGCTGGCGGAAGAACTGCGCGATCGCCGCGCCGTCGGCGGTCAGCGGGAAGCCCATCGGCTCGCCGGCGAACGCGACCGCGCCGAAGCGCGCGCCCTCGAGATCCTTGATGAGGCGGGCGACCTCGACCTTCGCCCGGAAGATGCGGGACGGCTCGACGTCGCGCGCGTACATGCTCTTCGAGTAGTCGAGCACGATCACCACGTCGACGTTGGTCGCCGGCACGAGCCGCGTGCCTTTGCCGTACTGGGGGCGCGCCGCGGCCACGAACGCGAGCGCCGTCGCGAGCACGAGCAGCACGCCCTTCCAGGCGCGGCGCTTCGCCGGATCGGCGGTGGTGAGCGCCTTCACGCGATCCTCGTCGCCGAAGCGCTTGATGGCGCGCGCCACGCCGAAGCCGCCGAGGATGAGCAGGAGGCCGATCAGCGCGGCGAACGCCGTCCCGAGCAGGAACCAGGGAGCCGCAAAGTTCACGGGAACCTCCGGAGCAGCCAGGCGCGCAGGAGCGCGTCGAGCCCGATCAGGAACACCCCGGGCAGGAGCAGGAACGGGAAGAGATCCTCGTACGCGGCGCTCGACGCCTCGAAGCGGGTCTTCTCCAGCCGGTCGAGCACGTCGTGCATGCTGTCCGCGAGCGCCTTCGCGTCGGTCGCCACGTACGACGCGCCGCCGGTCTTCTGCGCGATCTCCTGGAGCAGCGCGGGGTTCACCGGGAAGCGGTGGCGCACGTAGCGCGGCTGCCCGAAGAGATCGATGCCGTCCTCGACCTCGACCTCGTCGTCGGTGCCGATCTGGATCGTGTAGACCTTGGCGCCGAGCGAGGTCGCGAGGTGGGTCGCGTACTCGGGGGAGATGGCCCCGGCGTTCGAGTCGCCGTCGGTCAGGAGGATGACGACCTTCGACTGCGCGTCGCTCCTGCGCAGGCGGGCGACCGCGGTGCCGAGCGCGTCGCCGATCGCCGTCGCGCTGCCGTCGATCACGTTGAGCGTCATCTGCGAGACCATCTGCGTCAGCAGGTGGTAGTCGAGCGTCGGCGGCGACAGCACGTAGGCGGCCTTGCCGAAGACGACGACGCCGAGGCGATCGGTCCTCCTGCGGCTGATGAAGTCCTGGAGGACGAGCTTGGCCGTGTCGAGCCGGGTCAGCCGCTTGCCGCGCGGCAGCTTCGGCTGGCCGGGGAGGTCGCTCGGCCGCGCGTCGAGGATCGCGCGCATCGAGCCCGACAGGTCGAGCGCCACGACGATATCGATGCCCTTGTCGTCCGAGCGCTGCTCGCGGAGCACGCTGACCGGCCGCCCCATCGCGAGGACGAGCAGCGCGAGCGCCACGGCGCGCAGCACGCCCGGCAGGTCGCGCAGGTGGCTGCGCAGGCCGCGCGGCCCGCGCGCGAGCGGCGCGACCGTGCCGAGCCGGAGCCGCGGCCTGCGCGCGTCCTCCGCGAAGACGCCCCAGTACCAGACGACGGGCACCGCGATGAGCGCGAGCAAGAACCACGGGTTCTGCCAGCTCGCCGAGGACCAGGCCTCGCGGCGCGCGAGGTAGGGGTACACGCAGGCGAGCGCGGCGACGACGAGCGTCGCGATGAGGGCGAGCGATGCGCGCTTCGTGCGGCTCAAGGCGCCTCCTCCGGCGCCCCGGACGGGCGAGCGGGCGGCTGCTGCCCGCCGGCGGGCGAGCTCCGGGGGCCGGCGCCGTCGCCGGGCCGCGCCGCCGGCGGGGTCGTGCGGTGCACGATGTTCTCGCCGTCGTCGAGCGCCGTGAGGCAGTCGGCCTCGCTCGGCTGGAGGCGCGCGAACTTCACGAGATCGCAGTCGGCGAGGAACCGCGCGATCTGCGGCAGCACCGGCACGGGCGGGCGCACCCGCGCGAGCAGCTCCCGCATCTCGTCGCTCGTCGTCTCGAGGCCGTCGAAGCCGTACCGCGCGCCGAGGTACTTGCGCACGCAGTCGCTCACGCGATCGAAGTACTCGCCGGTCCGCCCCTCGCCGAGCAGGTCGGAGCGCCGGAGCGCCTCGAGCTCCTCGAGCGCGGCGACCCACGGCAGCTTGGGCGGCGGCGCGACCACGACGCGGGGCCGGCGCAGCCAGCGCCGGACCAGCCACGCCACGAGCAGGCCGAGCGCCGCGCCGATGAGGATGCCGACCGTGAGCTGCTTCGCGAGCACCCACTCCTCCCGCTGCGGCCTCGGCGGCGGGTTCGGCTTGACCTTGGGATCCCGCTCGTTGGCGATCGGGTCCTCGATCACGATCTCGTGCGGCCGGGTGCAGACGGTGACGAGCTCCCCGCTCGCGCGGGACACGGCGATCGGCACCGGCGGCAGCAGGAGGGCGCTCCTCCCGGGCTCCTTGGGCAGCGGGACGAACGGGATGACGAGCTTGGTCGTGGCGCCGGCGTCGGTCGCCGTCGTCGTGCTGGTCGGCCCCGCGCCCGCGTCGGCCTCGGGCAGGACGAACCCCGCCTTCTGGATCGCGCGCGCGGCGTCGCTGTCGCCCTGGACCTTGAAGCCCTCCGGCAGCACCGTCTCGCCCTTGCCGTGCGTGACGGTGATCTCGAGGTGGGCCGCGTACCCGCTGAACCCGTTCTTCGGGAACGTCTCCTCGATCCGGGGGCGCGTCGCGCCGGGCGGCACGTGCTCCGCGCACGAGGCCCACACGCTCTCGCCGCGCTCCTTCGCCGCCGGCGCTGCCGACGCCGGGGCCGGCAGCGCCGGCGGCGGCGGGGTGTCGTCAGCGGCGGGCCCTCCGGCGCCGCCAGCGTCCGGCTGCGATCGCGCCGGCGCCGCGCTCGCGAGCGCCGTCGCCAGCGCGGCCCACGCGAGCGGGCTCGCGCCGCGCGCGGCGTGGACCGCCGAGCGGCGCGTCCTCATCGCCTGAGCCTCCGCGCCCGCTTGGCGAACAGGTCGCGCAGCGGGCTCACGAAGCTCTCGCCGGTCTTCACCACGACGGCGTCGAGCGCGAGCTTCTTGAACAGCTTGTCGCGGTCGCTCCGGACCTTGCGCATGGCGGCGCGGTAGTGGTCGCGCACCGCCCGATCGCCGGTGTCCACCACGACCTCTTCCCCGGTCTCCAGGTCCTCGAACGTCGCGAGCCCCACGTCGGGCAGCTCCTCGTCGCGCGGGTCGACGAGCATCACCGGGATCACGTCGTGCTTGGCGCTCGCGAGCGAGAGCGAGCGCTCGAAGCCGGAGGCGAAGAAATCGCTGATCACGAAGGCCACGCTCCTCCGCTTGGCCACCTTCACCAGGGTCTCGAGCGCGAGCTTCAGGTTCGTCCCCGTGTACTTCGGCTCATGCCCGAGGATCTCCCGGATGACGCGCATCACGTGCTTGTCCCCCTTCTTCGGCGGGACGAGCTTCTCGATGGCCTCGGTCGCGAGCACGAGGCCCACGCGATCGTTGTTCTTGATGGCGCTGAAGGAGCAGAGCGCGGCGATCTCGGCGGCTACGCGCGCCTTCGACGCGCGCCGCGTGCCGAACTGCTCGCTCTGCGAGGCGTCGACGACCAGCATGACGGTCATCTCGCGCTCCTCGACGAACACCTTCACGAACGGCTCGCTCATGCGGGCCGAGACGTTCCAGTCGATCCAGCGCACGTCGTCGCCGGGCAGGTACGCGCGCACCTCGCGGAACGAGAGCCCTTGCCCCTTGAAGACGGACGAGTACGTCCCGGAGAGCTGCTCGTTGGCGAGCCGTTGCGTCCGGATCTCGATGCGCCGGAGCTGCTTCAGGAGCTCCGGCGGCAGCGGGTTCTTCGAGCCGGAGGCCTTGATCACGGCACCTCGACCACCTCGAACACGCGCCGGACGATCTGCTCGGACGTGACCTCCTCGGCCTCCGCCTCGTAGGTCAGGACGACCCGGTGACGGAGCACGTCCGGGCCGATCGCCTTCACGTCCTCCGGCGTGACGTAGCCCCGGTGGCGCAGGAAGGCGTGCGCGCGCGCCGCGAGCGCCAGCGCGATCGAGGCGCGCGGGCTCGCCCCGTACTCGATGAGGCTGCTCAGCTCCCGCATCCCCTTCTGCCCGGGCTCGCGCGTCGCGAAGACCACGTCCACGATGTAGTCCTTCACGCGATCATCCATGTACACGTCGCGCACGACCTTGCGCGCGGACACGAGCTCCTCGGGGGTCGTCACCTTCGCGGCCTTGCCCTCGATCGCGGACGTCGTGCGGTCGATGATCTGCCGCTCCTCGGCCCGCGCGGGGTACCCGACCTTGACCATGAGCATGAACCTGTCGACCTGCGCCTCCGGGAGGCGGTAGGTCCCCTCCTGCTCGATCGGGTTCTGGGTCGCCATGACCACGAACGGGCTCGGCAGCGGGTAGGTCGTGTCGCCGATCGTGACCTGCCGCTCCTGCATCGCCTCGAGGAGCGCGCTCTGCACCTTCGCGGGGGCGCGGTTGATCTCGTCGGCGAGCACGAGGTTCGCGAAGATCGGGCCCAGCTTGGAGGTGAAGTCGCCCTTCTGGTGGTTGTAGATGACGGTGCCGATGAGGTCGGCGGGCAGCAGATCCGGCGTGAACTGGATCCGCGAGAACTTCGCGTGGATGGCGTCGCAGAGCGTCCGCACCGTGAGCGTCTTGGCGAGGCCCGGGACGCCCTCGAGGAGGACGTGTCCCCCGGTGAGCAGCCCGATGAGGATGCGCTCGATCATGTACGTCTGACCGACGATGACCTTGCCGACCTCGCTCAGCAGGGTGTCGATGAAGGCGCTCTCTTTGGCGACCAGCTCGTTCAGGGCGCGTACGTCGTGCATAACGGGTGGGAGCTCATAGCAAGCCCGGCCGCCCGAGGACAACCGGCGCCTCTCGAATATTCCTCGGCGCGAGGCGGGGCCCCGGCGCGCGCTCGTCGGCGCGGGGCGGGGCCCCGGCGCGCGCTAGAAGCCGGGCTCGCGGAACTTGGCGCGCCCGGTCTCGCCAGGCGATCGGGAGCGAGGCGGGCTCGCGCTCGCGGCGGGGGTGGAGGAGGGCGGCGCCGCGGGCGTGGTGGACGGGGCCGGCTCTGACACGCGCGCGGGCTCCGGGGCGCGCGGCTCGGCGGTGACGACCCCCGGGCGCGGCTCCACCGCGATGGCCGGCGCCGCGGGCACCGCCACGGGCGGCGCGCCGGGGCCCTCCCCGAGGCCGATCCACAGGAGCGTCGCCGCCCCGAGCAGCGCGCCCGAGGCGACGAGCGCCGCCGCGGTGGCGATCGTCCGGGCGCGGCGGCGCGGGTCCAGGCGCGAGGGGGGGCGCCCCCGCGATCTGCCCTCCGCGGCGCGCAGCGCGTCCTTGATCAGCGCCGCGCGACGCGCGGTGCGCGCGGCGAGCGCGTTGCGGATGTACCCCGTGACCTCGCCGGGGCGGCTGCCGAGGGCGGCGCTCACCGCCTCCAGCGCGTCCGCGAGCTCGGCCATCGTCGCGAAGCGCTCGGCCGGATCCTTGGCGAGCGCGCGCATCACCGCCGCCTCGAGCGCGGCGGGGTACCCGGGGACGAGGGTGCCCGGCGGATCGACCGGCTCGGGCCGCGCGATGCGCGCCATCGTCGCGAGGTCGTGGCTGGCGGCGAACGGGTGGGTGCCCGTCGTCAGCTGATAGAGCACGATCCCGAGCGCGAAGACGTCGGACCGCCGGTCCAGCTGCTCGCTATAGACCTGCTCGGGCGCCATGAAGAGGATCTTGCCCTTCATGTGCCCGGTGTTGGTCGTCGGGTTGTCCACCTGCGCCATGGCCTTGGCCACGCCGAAATCGGCGATTTTGACCGAGCCGTCCCGCGTGATCAGGATGTTGTGCGGCGAGACGTCCCGGTGAACGAGCCCGACCAGCGCGCCGCCGTCGTCCCGTAGCTCGTGGGCCGCATGGAGCCCCCGCGCCGCCTCGATCGCGATCCTCACCGCGACGGGCAGGGGGAGCGGGCTGCCCTGCTTGCGGGTGCTGCCGCCGAGCAGCGCCACGAGCGCGTCGCCGTCGATCCACTCCATCACGAAGTAGAGCACCCCGCTCTGCTCACCTTGATCCAGGATCGCGCACACATTGGGGTGCTTGATCCGGGCCGCGATGCGCGACTCCGTGAGGAACATGCGCTTGCAGCGCGGATCGCTGGAGAGCGCCGGCAGCATCGTCTTGACTGCCACGATCTTGTCGCCCGCCGCCCCGCCGCGCTCTCGGGCCGCCCACACCGTCCCCATTCCGCCCTGCGCGATGGCGATCAGCAGCTCATAGCGGCCGAGAAGCTGGCCTGGCACAAGATCGACGGGCGCTATCACAGCTCGTACCTGCGACTCCTGTGTCGTCGTGAATCCGACCATGCTGAAGCCCTCACCGACAGTGGGAGAGCGTTCCAGGCGGGTCGTGCAAGAGCGTTCCAGGATCGGACGCCAATCTCAAACAATTTTCCAGTTGTCGAGGATCGATCTGCGTGAGTACGGTTAGACTGCCTCTATCGCTTGGTGATGGAAGGAGGCGTGGGTGAAGCATCGGATCACCATCGGCGGAGTCGTATTCTTCGCCCTGGTCGGCGTCGGTCCGGCTGCGTTCGCCGAGCCTCCCCCGGAGGACGCCGGGCGCGCGCCGCCGGCCGCGGTCGCGAGCGACACTGCGGCTCTCGCTGCGCCCCACAAGCCGAGCGCCGCGGAGCTCGCGTCCGCGCGGCGCCTCTTCGCGCTCGGCCTCGCTGCGGAGGACGGCGGCCGGTGGGCAGAGGCGCTGGAGACGTACGAGCGCATCAGCAAGATCGTCGTGTCCCCGCCTCTCTGGTATCACCTCGGGGTCTGTCATGAAGCGCTCGGCCACGTCGTCGAGGCGCTCAACGCATTTGAGCTCGCCGCGTCCGGCGCGACCGCGCGGAACGAGCCCGCGCTCGCCAGGGAGTCGCGGGCACGACTAGAGAAGCTCCGCGTGAAGACGTCGCAGATCGTCCTGCAGCTGCCCGAGGACGCGACCGGCGTGCGCGTCGAGATCGATGGTGAGCCGATCCACGCCGCGCTCGTCGGCGCGGCCATCCTCGTGAGCCCCGGGGCGCGGCGGGTCGTGGTGGAGGCCGAGAACTATGCGGCGCGGTTCGAGGCGTCGGTGCAGGCCGAGACGGGCGCGGTCGTCGAGCTGCGGGCCGATCTCGGCCGCAAGCGATCGCCCGCGGTCCTGCTGTCGATCGCGCCCGCGCGCCGGGCGCTGCCCAGCGCGCCCGCGCCCGGCCCGCGCATCTCGCCGGTGGTCGTCGTGGGCACGGCGGCCGCGCTCGCCGCCGGCGCCGTGGTCACGGGCGTCGTGGCGTACGACGTGCGGCACAGCTTCCTGAAGAAGAACGCGAACCCTGCCCCGGGCTCGCTGGGCGAGCGGCAGGCGCTGCACGACCGCGGGCAAGCGCTCGCCGTCACGAGCACGGTGCTCACCGGGGCCGCCCTCATCGCGGGCGGCGTCGCCACGTACCTTTTCTGGCCCTCGTCCTCCTCGCCCGCGGCTCCTCCGGACGCCGCCGGGCGGCGGCTTGCGCCCGCGCCCCGCACCCCCGGCCCGACGGCGCTCTCGCCATGGGTCGGCGCGGACGGCGCCGGGGTCGCCGTGCAGGGAGTGCTGTGAGCGGCGCCCATCGGCCCGGAGCGGGCGTCGTCGCGGCGCTCGCCTTCGCCTGCACCGGCCTCGGAGCGTGCGCCTTCATCGCGCCGTTCCCCGACGTGGCGGCGGATCCCGTGCCGGTGGGCGAGGGGGGAGCCGGCGGCGGCGGCGTTGGGGCGAGCGGCGGCAGCGAGGAGCAGGAGATCTGCGTTCCCCGTACCGAGGCGGCCTGCTACGCGGGGCCGCAGGGCACGCAGGGCGTCGGCCTCTGCGTGGGCGGCGTCGCCGCGTGCAATGACGACGGGACGGACGTCGGCGCCTGCGTCGGCCAGGTGCTGCCCACGTTCGAGAGCTGCGCCACGCCCGAGGACGAGAACTGCGACGGGCGAGCGTGCACGGGCGATCCCGTGCACAGCGTCGCGCTCGGCGGGGCCGGCGCTCAGCAGGGCCTGGGCATCGCCGTCTCGGCCGACGCCGTCGTGGTGGTCGGCTCGGCGTCGGGCAGCACCGATCTCGGGGCGGGCCCGTCGGACGAGCTGGGCGCGCTCGCCGAGCCGGACTCTTTCCTCGTGTCGTTCTCCCGCGACGCCTCCACGCGCGAGGGGCGGTTCCGGTTCGGCCGCCGCTTCGCGGACAGCGTCGCCCGGGCGGTCGCGCTCGCGCCGGGGGGCGACGTGGTGCTCGCGGGCAGCGTGGCCGGCGACGTCGATTTCGGCGGCGGCGTGCTCGCGGGCGCCGGCCGCCGCGCCGACGTCGTCGTGGCGCGGTTCGACGCGACCGGGGCGCACCAGTTCAGCCGGCGCTTCGGCGACGAGGCCACGCAACAGGCGGCTGCGGTCGCCGTGGACCAGGCGGGGAACGCCTTCATCACCGGCGAGTTCTCGGGCACGCTCGACTTTGGCGAGGGCCGTCAGGGCGAGCGGTTCACCCTGGAGAGCCACGGCAGGAGCGATGCCTTCCTGGCCAAGCTCGACGCCGCCGGCCACGTCGAATGGGCCAAGCGGCTCGGCGGCAAGGGAGATCAGGCCGGCACGGGCGTCGCCGTCGACGGCGACGGCAACATCATCGTCGTCGGCTGGTTCAGCGGGGAGGTCGATTTCGGGGGCGAGAAGCCGCTCACCACCGAGGCCAAGACCGACCTGTTCGTCGCGAAGCTCGACCCCTCGGGCGATCACGTCTGGAGCAAGGCGGCCGACGCGACCAACGCGGCCGAAGCGCTCGGCGTGGCCGTCGATGGAGCGGGCAACATCCTCGTGACCGGCTCGTTCCGGAGAGCGATCTCCTTCGGCGAGTCGCTGCTCACGAGCAATGGAGACAAGGACATCTTCCTCCTCCGGCTGGACGAGAACGGCGTCCTCCAGTGGTGCGAGGACTTCGGCGACGACGCCGATCAGGAGGGCGCCTCCGTCGCGGTCGATCTGGCAGGCAACATCCTCCTCACGGGCTCCTTCCAGGGGAGCCTCGACATCGGCAACGAGGCGGACTCTGCCACGGGCGCCGCCGACGTGTTCGTGGCGAAGCTCGACCCTGCCAGCAACCCGATCTGGCTGCGCTCGTTCGGCGACTCGGGCGAGCAGCGCGGCGCCGCCGTCGCCGTCGATCTCCTCGGCGACAGCTGGGTGACCGGCCGCTTCGACGGCGTCCTCGATCTCGGGGCGGCCACGGCCACGAGCCGGGGCGCCGGCGACGCGTTCCTCGTGCAGATCGGGCCGTGAGCGCCGCTCGCCGGCGGCTCACTCGCCGGCGAGCGGGTAGATCGGCCGGATGTCGATCGGGATCCCCTCGAGGCCGCCGAGCGCCTGGCGCATTGGCTCCGAGACCTCTCCGTACCTGGCGAGGAGCTCGCCGGCGGCCTGCCTGTCGCCGCGGTGCTGCACCATGCAGAGATCGCGGACGAGGCGGGTGACGGCGGCCTCGAGCTCCGCGGCGTCGACGGTGAAGCGCCGTGTCGCCGGGTCGAAGCGGGCGGCGCGCTCCTCGAGGAACCGGTTGATCTGGAGCGCGGCCCCCTTGCCGTGCGCCTCGGCCACGCCGAAGCGGGTGCTCCTGAAGAGCCCTGCGAAATAGGAGATGAGGAGCTTTTCCCTGAAATCGGCCGCGAAGTGGCCTCGCTGGATCATGAAGAGGACGTTGTAAGCGCCCATCACGTCGGCCTTGGCCTCCTCGAGCGCCGAGTACGTCGGGCCGAGCGCGATCCGCACCTCGACCCGCTCCCCGCCCACGGTCGTGAACGCAGGGCCCAGGCTGTGCGAGAGCTCGTGGAAGAGCGTCTCGTTGAAGAACGCGTCGGAGGACAGGTGATCGAGCTGCGCCGGGTCGAGGATGCGCTCGGCGATGGGGCGCATGATCAGCTCGAACTTCGTCTCGATGACGTTGCGGAGCAGGACCTTCTTGGCCCCCTTCTCGGCGCGGACGCGCTCGTCGTTCGGCAGGTTGAACGCGATCGTCTGGACCGATTTGCGGGCGTCGCCAGCGCTGAACACGAGGTCGACGACCTGGATGGGGCTCTCCCCGCCGCGCGCCGTCTTCACGTCCTCGGGGACAGGCAGGTTGCGCTCCATCTCCGGGAGGAGCTCCTTGTACTTCGAGAGCTTCCGGGAGGCGTCGGGGTCGCTCACCGTGACGAACGACTCGAACGAGGCCTTGAGGCCGAGGAGCTCGTCCTCGTAGGTCTCATAAGGGCCGATGGTCGCCTCGACGCGGCTGTCGAGGTCCATCCAGTCCTTGTCGGATGCATAGTAGTCGTCGGAGCGGAACGCGGCGGCCCGGGACCTCAGGAACCGTCGCAGGCTCTCGCTCGCGGTGAGCGCCGCGGCCTCCTCGAGGAGCGCGCCGGCGGGGCCGAGCCACGCCGCATAAGCCTGGCTGTACGGCACGGCGACGAGCCGGCCCTGGTCCCGGCGGATGAGCGTGAACAGGCTCGTGAAGGCCTCCTTGTCGCCCGGGTGCTGCTCGATCCACGCGTTGAGCTCGTCGGCCGAGAGATCTTCCGGGTAGAAGCCGGCGCCAGGCGGATGAGGCTCGTCGACGGCGAAGGGGCGGTGGTGATCCTGCCTGTCCCATGGGCCGCGCATGATGTCGAAGTAGGCGAGCCTGTCCCGCCCCTCCGGGGTGCCGTCCGCGACGAGCTCCTCGCGGAGCTCCGGGTTCCCGGCGTAGGCCTGCCGATCGAACACGGGATCGAGCTGCCGCGAAGCCTCGATGAGCTTGGCGAGCGCTCTCTTCTCCGGCTCGGGCAGATCGCCGATGTCCGCGGTGAGCCTGGCCGGCGCGAACTGCTTGACCTTCTCGGACAACATTGGGACCTCCTTATTTCATGAGAGGTTATCCCCGGCTCAGGGGCGGCTCGCCGGGACCGGGTGGGCGTCGCGGTACTCGCGGATGGCCTGGGCTTCGTCGATGGCGTGCTTGAACCCGGTCGCGGCGCGGAACGCTGCCCCGTCCACGACGACGGGGTACTTGATGTGGGTCAGCGCCGCGCGCGGGAGCTTCGGCAGGCCGAAGCGGCCGAGCGCGTTGCGCAGGACGAACTCGGGGAGGGGCACCGCCACCCGGCCCGCCGCCCGGATGATGAGCGACAGCGGCACAGGCTGCGGGCCAGAGACGTTGTAGACGCCGCGGATGCGCTTCTCGAGGGCCAGGCAGATGGCGGTGACGACGTCCTGCTCGTGCATGAACTGGAACAGCGGGTCGAACCCGAGCACGTACGGGACGTGGGGGCCGCGGAGGAAGCTCGCCAGCGTGCCGTGGCCTGTCGGGCCGAGCGTGTAGCACATGCGGAGGACGGTCGTGCAGAGCTCCGGAGCGCGCCAGAGCGCCGTGCAGGCGTAGAGATCGGCCGCGACGAGGTCGGCGAGCTCGGGGAAGGTGGACACCGCCATCGGAGGATCCTCCTCCGTGTGGTAGAGCGGCGACTCGGGGCCGGCGCCGTAGTAGGTGTGTCGGCCGACGAAGATCACGTGCTCGACCCCGCAGGCGCGGCTGTTGTCGAAGACGACGCGCGTGCCGCCGAGGTTGATCCGATACCGCTCCTCCGTCTGCTCCACGAGGTGCGTCACGGTCGCCATGTGGATGACGGCCTGGGGCCGGGCCTTGCGGAACACGTCCTCGGCGGCGCGCTTCTGCAGATCCACGTTGTGCATCTCGATGCCGGCCGGGGCGGTCGGCCACGGCCGCCGGTCGATGCCGATCACCTCGTGCCCCTCCTCGAGGAGGCGCGTCGCGACCATGCGGCCAAGCTGGCCGGTGATCCCTGGAATGAGGACCCTCATGCGTGCTCCTTCGATGAGGCGGGCCTGGGCGGCGTGGCGCCGCGCCAGTCCAGCGAAAGCTTCCCGCGGCGCCGCTTTCGGCCTGCCTCGATGAGCTCGGCGATCCTCGCCTTCACCTGCTCGACGTGGCCCAGGATCACCTCGTCTTCCTCGGCGCCGGTCCCGGCGAACGTCATCGGCTCGCCGTAGGTGATCTCCAGCTGGACCGGCAGCGGCGCCGGGATGAGGTACGGGGTGATGGGGATGTACGGCACCCCTAGCAGCCGGCCGATCGTGTACGAGTTGGCGATGGTCGGCACCGCCTCGCCGCCGCCGACGAAGCCGAAGGGGATGACGGGCGTCCTCGTCTTCATCGCGAGCCGGACGAACCCCGACCCGAAGTGCACGAGCGAGTTGCGCTCGCTGTAGAGCTTGGCGGTGCCGCGCGCCCCCTCGGGGAACACCATGAGCAGCCGCTCGTCCTCGAGGAGGCGGCTCGCGTGCTCGGGGAGGCCGGTGAACTGCCCTGTGCGGCTCGACCAGAGCGAGGTGAAGGGGAGGCGATTGATGAATTTCTCCGCCATCCCCTCGGCCAGGCGCGGCGGATCCATCTCGAAGAACATCGACGCGACCACCATCGCCCCGTCGATGGCGACTCCCCCGCAGTGATTGCCGACGAGCATCGCCCGCCCGCGCGCGGGGACGTTCTCCAGGCCCGTGACGCCCACCGAGAAGTAGTGATGATAGAAGAAGTCCAGGAGGGAGAAGAAGAGACCCAGGTGCTTCTGGGAGATGCCGTAAGGATCGACCCCGAAGCTGTTGAAAGGGATCTCCAGCCGCTGGACGCGCTGGGCAATCGAGTCGCTGACGAGCAGTGTCAAGGGTCACCCTCCGGGAGGCTTCGGCGCCCGGAGGGTATGCGCGATCGGGCGAGGAGCACAACCTCCGCCAACCGGCGCAAGAGGCCGCCGGCGCGGCCGAGCCACGGACCGCGCGCCGCGCGCCGCGCGCCGCGCGCCGCGCGCCGCGCGCGCCCATCGAGGATCGCTCCTTGAAACATAACGCGCCGCGGCGACGCCTTCGCGACCGGTCGTCGCCGGCCGCGCTCGTCGCTGGATCGAGGCGCCGCGCGTCGTGCGCGTCGTGCGTGCGCGTAGTGATTGAGCAGCCGTGCTGCCCGCGCTATGGGGTCGGCCATGTCGATCCGACGCCGCGCTCCCGAGCTCTCCGGCCGTACGGGCGGAGAGCGTCCCTGCGACGCCCGCCGGGAGGTCGCCTCGTGACAGCGCTCGTGATCCGCCGGGCGGCGCCCACCGACGCCGCGCTTATCGCGGCGAACAACCGGGCCATGGCGCTCGAGACGGAGGGCAAGGTGCTGGACGCCGCCACCACCCTCCGCGGCGCCGCCGCGCTGATCGCGGATGAGGCCAAAGGGTTCTATCTGGTGGCCGAGCACGCGTCCGAGATGGCCGGGCAGCTGATGATAACCTATGAATGGAGTGACTGGAGAAACGGTACTTTCTGGTGGATCCAGTCCGTCTATGTGACCCCCGCGCAGCGGCGCAGCGGGGTCTTCCGGGCGCTGTATCGGCGAGTCCACGAGATGGCGGCGGACGCGGGGGACGTATGCGGCATTCGCCTGTACGTGGAGACCGCGAACGCGCGAGCGCAGTCGACGTATGTCGCGCTCGGAATGCGGCGTTCGCACTACGAGCTCTACGAGCTCGATTTGACCTTGGGCTCTTCCTGAGCCGTCCGGCTCTCCTGGTTCGAATCAGGGGGGACGACCGCGGCCATCGACGGCCAGGAGCCCTTGACGAGGGCTCGCATCGCGGCCGTCTTCAGCGCCACCTCCCCAGGATCGAGGAAGACGCCGAGGGCCTGGCGGATGTGCGGGAGCGAGCGGATGAGATCGGCTGGCGTCATCGCTTCGGGCGGCGACACGTCGCACCGCTCGCAGGCCTCCTGGATGATCCTTCTGGCGAACGCGGGTGCGAGGCCACAGCACTCGACGACCTGCTCGAAAAGCGAGCGCATGAGCTGGTTCCCCCCGGGGTAACGTCCGACGTGCGGCGCGTCTTTCACTTGGGCGAGCACATACCGCCCCACGACAAGAATAGCCTACCTCCCCTATCGCGCTCGTGAGGCGACCACTGACGTTCTGCTGTCTTCCGTGAGCATGTAGGCGACGCTGCGGCGCGTTCAATGTGCGATAGCGCGACCCGACGTCGCGCTATCGGCGCCGAGGTCGCGGGTGCTCGCGGTCGTCGGGGTATTGGACGTGTCTCCATGGTCGGAGTGTTGGACGAGGTGGCGAAAAGGATCATGGCTCGACCCGGGGGCGCGCTGGGGCCATGCGCAGGTACCGTCTTGGGCTATCTCCGCAGTGACGTCGTGCGTCACAGCCCTGTGTGCGTCACAGGCCTGATGGCTTGAAGGGCGTCCGGGAGGTCGTCCGTGGAGCGCTCCGCTTCGGCTCTGGCGCCTTTGGCGGGGTCTTCGGCGCCGCGCTTCGAACGGTCGATGAGCGGGTGGCCGGCTTCGCCGTCGGGGCCGTGGATCCGCTGGTCGTGCGCGTGTCGGGCCGGCTCGTCCTGGGCTTGACGGCCGTGGGCGGGGTCGCTCTGGAACTCGGCCGCGGAGCGGGGCTCGTCGCACGGTTGGCGGTGGGAGCAGGGACCTGTGCGGGCCTCCCCGCGGAGCCCGGGGCGGAGCTCTGGGCGGCTCTGCCCGGAATCACGCCCTGAGCGGAGCTGTCGGGAACAGCGCCCTGAGCGGAGCCGCCGGGGGCCGGGGATCCGGCCGGTTCGCCGGGATGCCCGGGCGCGGCCGCCTGGAGCGGCCCGCTGGCCGCCGCGGCCGCGGGGAAGAAGGACGAGATCCGGGAGACAGAGGCGCTCTCCGCCGTGAAGGGAGCGGCGGGCTCGCGCTGGCCGACGGCGAGAAAGGCGCCTGCCCCGAGCGTGAGCGCGACCGCGCAGGCGCTGGCGAGCACGCGGCGGCGCACGATGTGGTGCCGGCCGCGGGAGACGGCCTCGGAGACGACGGCGCCCAGCCCCGGCGCGCTGCCCTCGACGCCCGAGTTGTCCGGCGCCGCCTCGGCGCTCCGCTGGCTCAGGGGCAGACGATCGCTGGACGGAGCGCGCTGGCTCAGGGGCAGACGATCGCTCGACGGAGCGCGCTGGCTCAGGGGCAGACGATCGCTCAACGGAGCGCGCTGGCTCAGCGGCGATCGCACCGATCTGGGCGCCGACGCGGGACCGCTCCGCGCGCTGACCGGCCCGGCGAGGCCCTCCGGCGGCCCGCGCAAACCGACCTCTTTGATGAGCGCCTCCACCGCTCGGGGCGACGACACGGCGAGGCCCGGCGTCTGCGTGGCCGCGTCTTCCAGCGCCTCGGCGAACGCCGCGGCGGTCGGGAAGCGGTCGTCGGGGTCGGTGCGCAGCGCGCGCAGGCAGATCTGGTCGAGCGCGGTCGGCACCGACGGGACCACCCCGCGCGGACCCGTGGGCGCGCCCTCGAGGATCTGCGCGAGCAGCGCGCCGTCGTTGTCGGCCTTGAACAGGCGCTCCTCCGTGAGCATCTCCCAGAGCACCACGCCGGCCGAGTACACGTCGCTGCGACGATCGACGTTCGCGGCCCGGATCTGCTCGGGCGCCATGTAGGCGAGCTTGCCCTTGAGCGCGTTGCCCCGCGTCGACACGAGCCTCGTCTCGGCGCGGGCCACGCCGAAGTCGGTGATGCGCGCGATGCCGTCGACGCCGACGAGCACGTTCTGCGGCGAGATGTCGCGGTGCACGAGGTGGAGCGGCTCGCCCTCGCTCCCCGTGAGCTCGTGCGCGGCGTGGAGACCCGCGAGCACGTCGAGGAAGATGCGGAGCGCGATCCCGAGCGGGACGGGCCGCTTCGCCCGCGCGCACGTGCGGAGCAGGTTGTGCAGCGACGGCCCCTCGATGTACTCCATGACGAGGAACAGCGGGTCCTCGACGAGATCGAACGTCGCGACGACGTTGGGGTGGCGGACCCGCGCCGCGAGGCGCGCCTCGTCGAGGAACATCGCGACGAACTCGGGCTCCGCCGCGATGTGCGGGTGCATCATCTTCAGGGCGACGAGGCGCTCGAACCCGCCGGCGCCCACGGCACGCCCGAGATACACCGTCGCCATGCCGCCTGACGCGATGGCGCGCAAGCTCTCATAGCGGCCCGCGTGCAAGGTCACGTGACCAGACTACACCATGCGTGGTGCGTTCTCCACGACTCCCGCGCCGCTCGCGCGAACGCGTGCTCCTCCCACACGGCCCACACGGCCGCGAGGAGAACCGGACTCTGTGTCGATGTGAGGCGCCCTGCGACTGATCACCGAGCCCAGAGGCGCCGAGCCCAGGGGCTCACGTGACCTGTCTGTCGGCGATCCGGGGCTGTGGTGCCGCGCGCGGCGTGGGAGGAGGAGGCGCGATCAGCTCACGATCGGCAGCCGCCGGGCCGCCCGCCGTGAGCGCGGGCCTCCCTGCTCGCGCTCGCGCAACGCAAGGTCGTGCTCGATGATCGTTAGGGGGTTGTCGTAGGCCGGTAAAGGAAGATCCTGATTCTTCGCATAGACAGGGTGCCTACCGTGCTTCTTGTACCACTCGGCCACGGTGGCGTTGGCCTTCATCTTCTCGAGGATGTTCCGCCATCCAGCCCCGGTGTTGTACGCACAAAAGCTGATCTCGCCGAGCTGCGTTCCGTACGGAATGATGCACATCTCGGTGCGGCGGAAGTCGTAATTGAACAGATCCTGGAACCACATGCCCGCGACGAACAGGACCCGCCACTCGTACTCGCGGGCGTCGCCCTCGCCGGCGTGCGCGGCGCCCGTCTGGCTCATGAACTGCTTCAAGAGCGTCGCGAGGTGGAAGCCGGGCGGCGCCTTGTCCGGCTGGTAATGGCGCAGCAGCGCCGCGACGACCTGCGCCTTCGTGAGGGCGCGGCCGCGCCCCGCGTCGAAGATCGCGCGCAGGTCGGAGAGCAGCCCTTCGACATCGATGAAGTCGAGCAGCGGGACCATCTGCTTCGTCTTCTTGTGGACGAACAGCACGGTCCCGATCCCGCAGTTCGGGTGGCAGCCGCAGTTGATTTGCCCCCAGTCCTTGTCGGGGCCGTCGAGGAGGTCGGTCACGTTGCCGAAGGGGCTGAGCGCCGACAGGGGGAACCAGTCGCGCAGCGGGTCGGTCACGCCGGTCTGCCGGGCGATGTCGTGCGCGAGGTGGCTCAGCGTATAGCGCTGCTTCTCGCGCAGCTCGTCGGAGATGTCCTCGTCGCGGCCGGTGAAGCTGACCGGCTGGAAGCTGACGACCGTGATCTTGTCGGCGTTCTGGACCGCAAAGTCGATGATGGGCCCCACCTGATCGTTGTTGACCCCGTTGACGATCGTCACGACCAGGATGACGTCGATCCCGGCGGCCGAGAGCTCCTCGATCGCACGCAGCTTCACGTCGTAGAGGTTCCCGATCTTCCGGTGGCCGTTGGCTTCGTTCGTGACCCCGTCGAACTGCAGGTACGCCATCCGGAGGCCCGCTTCCTTGGCCTTCCTGGCGAAGCCCGGCTCGTCCGCGAAGCGGATCCCGTTCGTCGCGCACTGCACCGCGAAGTACCCCTTCTCGCGCGCGTACCGGATCGCGTCGAGGAAGTGCGGGCTCAGCGTCGGCTCGCCGCCGGAGAACTGGATCGACATCTGGCGGCGCGGGCGCACCGCCGCCGCGTCGTCCAGGATCCGCGTGATCTCCTCCCAGGAGAGCTCATGCACGTAGCCGACCTGATTGGCATCCATGAAGCACGGGTCGCACATCATGTTGCAGCGGTTCGTCAGGTCGACCGTGAGCACCGCGCCGCGGCCGTAACGGATGGTGCTCGAGCCGTGGTCGTGGATCCTGTCCTTCGTCATCTCGACGTCGCGGCCGCCGAAGAGGCGCTCGATCCGCGCCAGGAACGCCGGGTCGATCGAGATCGTGTCCGAGAAGAAGCCGTGCTTCGGGCACGTCTTCTCCATGACCACGCGCCCTTCGCGCGCGACGATGCTGGCGCGGATCTCACCGGGGTTGTCCGTGATGAGCCTGGTCCAGTCCGCCCTGCCACTCAGGATCTCGGCGCGCGCCTCCTTGACGCAGCGCGGGCACAGGCTGTCCGTCTCGCGAGGCCAGCCGAGCGGGGGCGCCGTGCGCTCGCCGCCCCTCGGGATCGGCTTGTCGCTCCACTTCGGGTGAAACGGCCTGGGCTCGCCGCCGAGGCGGCTCAGTCGCCGCAAGACCGGCCACGCCTTGTCGGCGGAGACCGTGATGGCCTTTTCCAGTGTCCGTACCAGGTCGATCAAGCTTCACCTCTCTCACAGCCGCATTTCGCGGCTGCACGGTAGGTCGACCTAGCGCGTGCTTCCATCAAATTCCAGGCTGTCACGCGGCGCTGACACGGCTTGGCCTGGGGCGTGACAGCGGGCCGTCGATCGCGGGATAGTGCGGTGCAGCGAATGCGATTCCTCCCTGGAACCCCCCGCGCCCTGGGCCTCGCCGCGGCGCTCGCGGTCACCGCGATGGCGGGCTCGGCAGCGCCTCAGCCGGCCGCGCGGACCGCCCGGGCGCCGCAGGCCGCGGAGGAAGGCGGCAAGGCGCCCGCGGGGGCCGAGGCCGGCGCGACGCCGCTGCGCGGCAGCCTCGGCGTGCCCGTCGGCGAGCGGCTGCTCTCGTCGAGCGACCCGGCGGCGCGGCTCCGCGGCATCGAGCGGCTCGGGGCGATCGGCACCGAGGAGGCGGTGAGCGCGCTGCTCGCCGCGCTCGAGCAGCACGGCGCCCCGGGGGCGCGCGATCCCAGGGCGCGCCTCGCGGCGGTGCGGGCGCTCGCGCCGCACGCGCAGCGCGACAGCGTGCGCCAGCTCCTCGCGCGCGAGCTCTCGGAGAGCGCGCCCGCGCGCGGCGCCGCCTCGCCGCTCGGCGAGGTGCTGCGCGGCACCGCCGCCCTCGCGCTCGCGCGCACCGGCGAGCGGCGCGCGCTCGGCGTGCTCGTGAACGCGATCGTGCAGGGCGGGGCCGCGGGCGAGGCCGCCGCCCGCGCGCTCAAGGCGCACCCGCCCGCGTCGCTCCAGCTCCTGCTCGGCAGCCGCAAGCGCCTCGAGCCGGCGCTCGCGAGCTTCCTCGGCGATCTCGGCGATCTCCGGGCGATCGCGGCGCTCCGGCCGATGCTCGAGGGCGGCGACAGGGCGGCGCAGGTGGCCGCCGCGCGCGCCCTCGCGCGCCTCGGCGACGAGGCGGCGCTGGCGAAGGCCCGCGCGTGGCTCCGGAAGCCAGAGCCGGGGCTCTTCGAGCCGACCGCGGAGATCCTCGTCTACCTCGGCGCGCCGGAGGCGCCGGACGCCGTGGCCGCGCTGCTCGGATCCGAGCTCGGGCGGATGGAGGGGCTCAGGCTGGCCGAGCTCGCGCCGGCGGAGCGGCTCGTGCCGGCGCTCGCGCGCTCTCTCCCGCTGCTCCCCGACGACGCGCGGCCCCGCGCGGTCGCGGCGATCGGCCGCGCGGGCGGCGCGGAGGCGGCGCGGCAGCTGCGCCGGCTCCTGAGCGAGCGCCCCGAGCTCGCGACGGCGGCCGCGTTCGCGCTGGCGACGATGCCGGGGGCCGAGGCGCGGGCCGCGGTCGCGGAGCTCTTCGACGGCGCGCGCGCGGCGAAGGACGCGGACCTCCGCAGGCTCGGCCTGCGCGCCGGGGTGGTCCGCGGGCTTGCGCTGCGCGACGCGCCCGAGGCGCTCGAGAAGCGGCTGCTCGCAGCGCTCGCCGCGCCGAAGGGGTCGAGCGATCGCGCCGTCGGGGTGTTCGGCGCCGTGGCGCTCGGCCTCCGCGACGCGGTCGATGTCGTCGGCGCCTGCTCCCCGTCCTCCTGCGATCGCGCGGCGGTCCACGCGGCGGCGCGCGGCGCGCTCGCCCGGGGCGAGCGCGCCCTCGCCGCCCTCGCGCCGCTCTTCGCGGCGCTCGCCGCGTCGGGCGCCGCGGCGCCGGGCGGCGACGCGAGCGCCGCGCAGAGCGGCGACGCGGCGCCCGACGCGGCGGCGATCTCCGCCGGCGTCGCGCTGCTCGCGGAGCCCGGGGGCGGGGCGATCGCGACCTCACGGCTCGCCGCGCTCGCAGAGGCGGGCGGGCCGCTGTCGCCGCTCGCCGCCCGCGCGCTCGCGGCCCGCGACGACGAGGTGGTCCGCGGCAGGATCGAGCGGCTGCTCGAGGGGAGCGATCCCGTCGTGCGCGCGCACGTCGCGCTCGGCCTCGGGAGCGACCCCATGCCCGACAGCGTCTCCCTCCTCGCCCGCGCGTACCGCTTCGAGGACGACCCCGCGGTGCGCCGCGCGATCGTCCGCGGCCTGTCCCGGCGCACCGAGGTGCAGCGCGGGCGCGTCCTCGTCGCGGCGCGGGATCTCGATCCTGACGAAGGGGTGCGCGCGCTCGCGCGGGCCGCCCTCTCCGGCGTCGACGTGCGGGCGCTCGATCCGCCGCGCTCCGCGCTGGCGACGGGCGTCGTGTGGGTGGCCATCGTCCCGAACGACCGGAGCGCGTCCATGAGCGCCTCCTCGCGCCCAGCACGGCTCGTCCGGCCGGATGGGCTGGCGGTCCCCGTCGTGGCCGATCCCGACGGCGTGCTCCTCGTGCCGGCGGTGCCGCCCGGCGCGAGCGCCGTCCTGCTTGCGCCGGCCGCACCCCCGGGGGACCCTGGCTCATGACGACGATGAGCAACGCGACGGACGAGGGCGACGCGGGCGTGGAATCACGCGCCGAACCACGCGTCGAGTCACGCGTCGAATCGAGCGCGGAGCCCCGCGCCGCCGGGGCGCCGGCGAAGGCCGAGGCCGACCGCGCTCCGCGGAGCGGCGGCGCGGCCGCGGGCGCCGACGCGATGTCGTTCGAGGAGTCGACGCGCCGCCTCGCGAAGATCGTCGCGGAGCTCGAGGGCGGCGACCTGCCGCTCGAGCGCGCGCTCTCGCTCTTCGAGGAGGGCATCCGCCTCTCGCGGTCGGCGCAGGAGCGCCTCGATCGCGCGGAGAAGCGCGTCGAGGAGCTGCTCGGGATGGACGCCGACGGGCGCCCGGTGACGCGCGAGTTCGAGAGCTGAGCGGAAGAAGGGTGACATGAGGACCGCAGCGGCGCTGATCATCGGCAACGAGCTGCTCAGCGGGAAGATCGCTGACGAGAACCTGGTCGTGCTCGCGGGCACCCTGCGCGCGCTCGGCGTCAGGCTGGAGCGGGCGGTCATGGTGCTCGACGAGCTCGAGGTGATCGCCGCCGAGGTGCGGGCGCTCGCGGCGTCGCACGACTGGGTCTTCACGAGCGGCGGCGTGGGCCCGACGCACGACGACCTGACGATCGCGGGCGTCGCGCGAGCGTTCGGCGTGCCGGTGGTCAGCGCGCCCAACATCGAGAGCCTCCTGCGCGATTACTATGGAGATCGGCTCACCGAGGGGCACCTGCTCATGGCCCGCATCCCGGAGGGCGCGCGGCTCGTGACCGGCGGCAGCGCCGCGTGGCCCGGCGTGGTGATGCGCAACGTGTGGATGCTGCCCGGCGTGCCGCAGATCTTCCGGGCGAAGCAGGCGCTCATCCAGGCGGAGCTCTCCGGCGGGGCGCCGTTCGTCTCGCTCGCGGTGTTCACGACGCTCGACGAGGGGCAGCTCAAGCCGATGCTCGACCGCGTGGTCGAGGCCCACCGCGACGTCGACATCGGCTCCTATCCGAGGTGGTCCGGCGTCGAGTACCGCACGAAGCTCACGTTCGACGGCCTCGTCGAGGCGAGGGTGCGCGCGGCGCGCGACGCGTTCGCCGAGAGCCTCCCCGCGGAGACGATCGTCCGCGTCGAGTGACGCGCGCCGCTCTCGCTCCGCCCGGCGGCGTCGGCGGCGCGGTGGCGCTCAGGTCGAGCGATGGGATCGGCGCGCTCGACGCCGTCCGTGGCGGTGCCGTCCGTCCAGGCGATGCCGCCTGGTGCCCATTGACTTATCTCGACGTGTTTTCTCATGCCTTGAGGGCTTCTCCCCTCTCCGCCTCCCTGTCGCCTCCAGCCCCCGCGTCGTTGCAGGCTCGTATTGCGGCCGTGTAATGTCGGGCGCCATGAAACGCGGTTTCGCGGGCGCGTCGGGAGCGTCGATCACCGCTCTCGCGCTGAGCTGGGCGATGATCTCGTGCGGCGCCGCCGTCGGTTATTCCGACGACTGCGTCGAGATCTTCAGCTGCGAGCCGCCGCCGTCCTCCCCGGCGCCGTGTGCCGGCGACCCCGCCACGACGCCAGCGAAAGAGGAGTGCGGCGTCTTCGTCGCGGGCCGCGGAGACGACGCCCGCGCGGGGACGAGACAAGAGCCCGTGAGGACGTTGCAGCACGCGGTCCAGAAGGCGCTGCTGGAGGGCAAGCCGCACGTCTACGCGTGCGCGGAGGACTTCCACGAGGCGGTGCGCCTGCCGTCGGGCGTCGAGATCTGGGGAGGCCGCGCCTGCGAGCGCGAGGACTGGGCCTACCTCGGCGCGGACCACCCGACCGTCGTCGCGCCGCCCGCCGGCCGCGTGCCGGTCCGGGTACACGCGCACGGCGCCGTCCTCTCGGACCTCTTTTCCAGCGACCCGCGCTCGCTCCTGTTCGGCGTGCGGCTCGTGGCGGCCGACGCGATCGAGCCGGGCGGCTCGTCCATCGCGCTGGTCGTGACGGACGACGCCGAGGTGGAGGTGAGGTGGAGCGAAATCTTCGCGGGCAACGGCGCGCCCGGCGCGCCCGGCGAGGACGCGCCGCTCGAGGTCGCGGAGGACGGCGCGCCGGGCAACCACGGCGCCGCGGTCTGCTCGGACGATCTCGTCGACGGCGCCTTGCCTGCGGTGACGCTGTGCCCCGACGGCAGCTCGTCGATCGGCGGTCGCGGCGGCTTCGGCGAGCGCGGTCGCGGCGGCGACGGTGAGAACGGCGCGGTGAGCGAGCGTGATCCCGCGATGGCTCCGCTGCTCGGCGGCCAGGGCGGGAAGGGGGTAGCCGGGACCGACCCGTGTGCCGCGGGCGAGGCCGGACAGGACGGCGCCGAGGGCGCGTCGGGCGAGGGCGGCGAGCAGAAGGCCGCGCGCGCCAGCGCCGAAGGGTGGCACGGCGCCTGGGGCGAAGCGGGGACGCCTGGCACGATCGGCCGGGGCGGCGGCGGCGGCGGCGGAACGCGAGGGCGCGGCGTCTGCGCGAGCACGGAGCCCCAGGGCGGCGCGTCCGGCGGGTCGGGCGGGGGCGGCGGCTGCGGCGGTCGCGGGGGCGGCGCCGGGCAGGCGGGCGGATCGAGCATCGGCATCCTCACGGTGGGGGCGGAGGTGGTCGTCGAGCACTCGAGGATCACTGTGGGGACGGGGGGCGACGGCGGGCGCGGCGGACGCGGTCAGGCCGGGGGCTACGGGCGGGCGGGCGGCATCGGCGGAGCGGCTGGGATGAACGGGGGACAGGAAGAATATGCCTGTGAGGGCGGCCACGGAGGGCGGGGCGGTCCCGGCGGCGGCGGCGGCGGCGGGCTCGGGGGGTACTCCCTCGCCGTCGCCCGAGTGCACGGCGGCATCGATCTCAAGGAGAGCACGGCCGTTGTGCTGGGCGAGGTGGGCCGCGGAGGCGGAACCGGCGGCTCCGACCGATGGCTCGGCCAAGGAGAGGACGGCCTCGCCCAGGAGATCTGGTCGTTGGAGCAGCTGATCGAGCCACCGCGGTGAACCGCGGCGTGCCCATGCCGAATCGCCGATTCGCGAGGGAGAACGATGCAACAGAGGGTAGTGGCGGGGGCGGCGGTGCTGTTGGCGCTCGCCTCCGCGGCGTGTGGAACGGCCGACCGCTGCGACGGTGGGGTGTGGTGTGGTGGGGCGGCGCCGACGGAGGCCGACTGCCTCGAGGCGCTCGCCGCGCACAAGGCGGTCGACGGGTGCGGCGTCTTCGTTGACCCCGAGAGCTCGTTCGACCCGAGCGACGACCTGGCTGGCACGATAGCGAGGCCGGTGAGCTCGCTGGTGTACGGGATCGAGCTCGCGCGCGCGGGCCGGCGCCGCGTGTTCGCATGCAATCAGTCGAGCCACCAAGAGATCCTGACCGTTCCTTCTGGGGTCGATATCCATGGTAGGTTCAATTGCGAGCGCGGCTGGCAGTACGAGGCGGACGGGTATCTCACGCGCATAGGCTACCCCGACGAGCAGCATCCCCACGTCATCGTGCCGGGCGAGCGCGATGGGCTCGACGACGGCATCTCGACGTTCACCGACCTGGATTTCCGTCACAGCGGCATCAAGTACTTCAGCCAGTCGGCGATCGGGATCCTCGTCGAGCCGAACGCGGCGCTGGAGCTGGTCCGAAGCGAGCTCGTTGTCGGGCCGGGCGCGTCGGGGCTCTCCGGAGACGAGCTCCGCACGGAACCGCTGGAGCGAGCACGCGCGGGCGCAGTCGGGAATCCAGGGGGTGACGCCTGCTCTACCGATACCGTGCCCGGAGGCGCCTCGGTCACCACCGCCTGTGAGGACGGCTCCGTGTCCAGGGCCGGCAAAGGGGGCGATGGCCGCGCGGATCACGGCGAGGCCGGGAGGGATGGGGCGCCGCTTCCAGCCCCGAACCCTCGCGGCGCCGGCCTCGGAGGCGCCGGGGCGGAGGAGGGCGGCCGGTGCAATCGCGGGGAACGCGGGCAGAAGGGGGAGGTCGGCGTGGATGGCCAGAACGGACGCGGCCCCGGGCGGTTTACGCGAGAGGGCTGGGTGGGTGAGAACGGAGCCGACGGGAAGCGCGGCGGGGTCGGGACCGGCGGGGGCGGGGGCGGGGGCGCTTACGGCGGCTCGGCCGCCTGCGGGGTGTCGCCGAACGGCGGCGCGTCCGGCGGCTCTGGCGGCGCCGGCGGTTGCGGCGGCCAAGGGGGCCGCGGGGGTGCCCATGGGGGCGCGAGCATCGGCATCCTCGCCCTCGACGGCGCCAGGGTGATGTTGCGCCAGGTCGCGATCGAAACGCTCGGCGGCGGTGACGGCGGCGATGGAGAGCGCGGACAGGACGGCGGGCCTGGCGGGCTGCCTGGAGGGATAGGGCAATATCCGGGAGCCGAACATCAGCCTTGCTACGGTGGCGCAGGCGGCGATGGCGGCCGCGGCGGCAACGGCGGCAGTGGGACGGGTGGGCCGTCGATCGGCATCGCCTACGTGGACGAGGATCAACTCACCCTGGAGGGCGTCACCTTCACGATCGGTGCTCCGGGCGAGGGCGGCCGGACCTTCACCGAGGACGGAGTGAAGGCCGACGACGGCTTCGCCGCCGAGACGTACCGTTTCACGCTGTGAGCCCGGCCGGCGTCGCGCCCGTCGGGCTCGTTCGGGATGCGGCGGCCGACGGACGGGAGCGGTAGTCGCGCCTATCCGGCGAGCGGATGCCGATGGGCCTCCGCCGGATAACGACGGGTTCCACCGCGGATGACGATGAACCCCCCGTCGGATGACGGCGGGTACCCGCCCCGATGACGACGTCTGCGGGGCGGATGACGATGGCTCGCCGCCCGATGCCGATGGGTTTCGGCCGGACGCTGATGGGCTCCAGCCACGTGCCGGCGGGTCCCGGCCCCGATGCCGATGTCTCCGCGCCGGACGACGATGGCTCCCGGGCGGATGACGACGACATCCACCTAAGCTGACGATGGTCCCCTCCCGGAATGACGACGCCCTATGCCGCGATGCCGACGATTGCGAGCCGCGCGCTTGCGGGGCGCATATCGCGCCTCGCGCTGTCGCCATTCACAGGCACGCTCCTGCTGGCGCTCGCAGGCGCCATGGGCCGAGACGATCCCCTCGACATCCCGCTCCCTGTGCACATAGCCTGCGCTGATGGCCAAACCTATCTCTCCTCCCGAAGAGACCATCGACAACGATCCCACGCTCGAATCCCTGGCCGAGCGGCTCGGCAAGCCGGAGCCAGGCATCATCGAGGCATTGCTCGACGGCACGACCGGATCCCAGCTCGTCGAGCGAGGGCGGCAGATCGCCTCCTCACGTGTCTTGACCGACCTGCGCCGCCTCTACGCGACGGCGCACGCGTGCTGGTCGGGCGCGTCGAAGGAGAAGCGGGAGAAGCTGCGCGGCTTCTCGCCGGAGCTGCTCGCGCTCGCGGTCGACCAGGCGCTCGCGCTGGAGCGGCTGCTCGAGGCGCACGAGAGCGCCGGGCAGAAGAAGGACGCGGCGCGCGCCACGACGGACGCGGCGCTGCGGGAGCGGCTCTCGCGCTCGCTGCTCCTGCGCGACCAGGCCTACGAGGTCCTGCGCGGCGTCGCCGGCTCGGGCAAGGAGGCGCGCGAAGAGCTCGCGCAGGCCGTCGGCACCGCGGAGGATCCGGGCGCGCTCGCGCGCGGGCTCACCCAGCTCGCCGCGCTCGGCAAGCGCTACCTCGCGCAGAAGAAGGGCCCCCTCGCCGTGCGCGCCAAGCTGATGCGGCTCGATCAAGACTATGTCGCGCGCCTCGAAGAGACCGCCGAGGAGCTCACCCAGGCGGCGAAGACCGCGGCCGCGCGCCCTGCAGGCCAGAAGGTTACGAGCGGCGACCTCGACCGGGCCGACGGCATCAATCTGATCCTCCTCGAGCAGATCGTGCGGGTGTTCGAGCGCGCCAACGAGCAGGATCCGACCATCCCGCGCCTCGTGCCCATCGCGACGCGGCGGCTCTTCAGCCGGAGGACCAGGAAGAAGGCGACCGAGACGTCCGGCGGAGGAGGCGGCGCGGTCGGCAGCAGCAGCGCTGGCACTGGCAGCGCCGTCGGCGCGCCGCCGGACGAGGAGGATCCGCTCGAAGGCGACGACGCGCCGGGCTGAGCCTAGAGCGCCCTGATCGGACCCGAGCATCGACCGAGGGCCCAGGCTGCATGGAACCTGGGCCCTCTTCCTTTTTGTCACGCCCTTGCCGGCGACTTCACGGGCGGCCCCTCGCCCGCGGCCAGCTCGCATCCACTTCCCGTGGATTCCCGTGGATCTGCGTGGCCAGCCAACGTGCTCCTCGGCCGAGCAATGTCCTACCGCTTTCGTGAGGACGCTTGTACCTGGAGAATCGGCGGGCGAGCGTGCTTTGGCGAGAAAAATCGCGGGGTGGAGGCAATGAGATGAGAACGGCGCGATTGACGACGATCGTTGCGGCGGCCCTTGCCGCCCTGGTGCTTGGTGCGACGGCGCCGGCGTGCCTGTGGGATCGCGAGGAGCCCCTGAGCGGGTGGATCTGCGCGATACCGAATACCGGCGTTGTCGAGCACTGCGTCGACGCGAGCGAGGGCCCGGCCAGCGCGTGGAACAAGGCCGAAGCGGACGGCGAGCTGCCGATATTCATGTGGGCGCGGTGGTCGGGTCGCGTGACGCCCGAGGAACTCATCGCGAGCGAGGCGGAGCTCGGGGCCTGGTTCGACACCGTCGATCGGGTCGTGTCCTATGTGCGCGACGAGAGGAAGCACGCCGAGTCGCTCCGGGCGACGCTCCACGGCGAGCTCGGTAAGCTGCTCCGGCTGATCAGGGATAGCCAGGAGGAGGCCCTCCAGGCAGAGCCGATCCATGCGGCCGACAACTTCAACGAGGCGATGACCGGCAAGGCGAGCGCCGAGCGGGAGCCCCTCGCCGCAGCGATCGCGGCGGACAAGCTGGCGATGGCCTCCGTGCAGGCCATCCTCGATCGAGCCAGGGACGAGGGCGCGCCGCTGCAATCCAGGTACGCGGGCGCGGCGGCGCGCTTCGCCGCCTACCGCGCGACCGAGGCGGCGGAGACGGCGGCGTACGCGGCGCTCTCGGCGCAGGCGTCGCGATCGGCGATCGACGAGCTCGACGGCGTGGAGCAGGCGGTGCTCGCGGCGGCGCGCGGGGCGAGCCGCGCGCCGGGCGAGCTCGCCGCGGAGGTGATGACGCTTGCGGCGGAGCTCCAGGCGCTCGCTGTCTCGTTCGACGAGGCGATCGCGCCGCATAGGGAAGTCCTTGCGACGCACGGCGCGGTGGTGCCGGACATGACGTCGGGGGCGCTGCGGTCGCTGAGCGCGATGCTGGGCTACGCGCAGCGGCGGGTCGCTCGGAGCGACGCGACGGCGACGGCGCTGCTCGGCGGCATCGCGCTGCGCCGGCAGGCGCTCCGCGCGCTGCAGATGGATGAGGGGGCGCGCGAGGCGAGCGCGCGGTCGCGGCTCCGCCGGGCCTCGGAGGCGTTCAGCGAGGGAGCGCGCGCGCGGGCGGCGGCGCTGTCGGCGGCGCCGCCGATGAGCGAGAAGCTCGGGCTGCCGCTCTTGGCCGAGCGGTGCGGGGAGCTCTTGGCGCTGGTGCAGATGCGGCCGCTCTGCGAGACGGCGTCGTCCTCGTGGCGAGAGGCGGGGTGCGCGGCGCTCCGAGGGCGGTTCGACGCGGCGGAGGCCGAACTCAGGACGGGCTTGCCGCAGAAGATCGCGGCGGGCCTCGCGGTGCTGCGGGAGAAGGGGATGGGCGCGGCCGAGCTCGACGCAGCGCAGGCGAGGCTCGACGCGGGCGACGTGAAGGGCGCCGCGATCGCGTATGACGCCGCCGTGCGCGGCGCGGAGGGGACATGAGAAGCTCGAAGGACGTTGGGCTGCGCGGCCGGAGCTCCGTGGTGGTCCAGAAGCTCGTCGCGCTTGTCACGGCGCTGGCGGTGCTGGCGCCGTCGTTGGTGTGGGCCGGCACGCCGTACACCATCCTCTGGAGCAGCCGCCAGGACGTCGACTCGTGCGCGAGCGGCGAGCTGGAGACGGAGGGAGACGCCATGTTCGAGGTGAACCAGACGCCCCTGCCCACCTACGGGATCCCGGGCGCGCTGCAGGTCGAAGGCGACGGCTCGCTGAGCAACACGCTCGAGGCGGGGTTCGACTCGGTGCTGCTCCGCACGGGTACCAACGCGTTCCACTTCGGAGTCCACACCGCGAACGGCAGCGACTGGTGTACCCACGCGCACGACGTGGTGCACCTCGTCTCGGAGCCGCTCGGGCTCAACAAGCCGCTCTTCGACATCCGCCGCGATGGGACCGGCTTCGAGGGCAGCACCGTGGCCGACCTCGGCCTCGCGGAGATCAACCCCGCGCTCGCGCGCGACATCGCGGAGCTGGAGGTCGCGCTCGGCAAGCTGATGGAGGCGATCCTCCGGAACGCCGCCAGGGTCGCGGACCTGAGGGCACGGATGGACCTGCTGCGGCAGCTCGATCTGGAGCTGCACGACCTGGTGAACCGGCCGCTGGACGAGATCTCGCGGACCAACCTCGACGCGATCCTCGACCGGTACAAGGACGTTGTCGACACGGAGACGCGGGCGGCGATGGAGCAGCTCGTCGACGACCTGAAGAAGAGCGTCAGCGACCTGGAGGACGAGCTCGCGCGACTGATGGACGAGTTCGGCGCGCAGGCCGACGAGGTGGCGGACCTCGCGACGCAGGACGCGCGCGCCGAGGGATGGAACCCGGACGATCCGTGGGCGTACGCGCTCGGGGAGAGCGAGGTGCCGTGGGTCGAGGTGCCGGACATCTCGGAGGTGGACGGCGCGTTCGAGGAGGGGAGGGACCCGTATGCGGCGTATGCGGACGGCGTGATCGCGGCGCTGGAGGCCGACGTGAGCGGCGACGTGGTGGTCGCGCGGGCGGACTTCGTGGCGAACGTGCGGGCGTGGCGGGCCAACAGCGCGGCGCTGGAGATCGCGCTGCGCGACCGGATGGGCGTGTCGCTGGCGGAGACGAACGCGTTCCTGAAGGCGCAGAACCGGATCACCGGGTACGTGCGGCAGTTCATGGATGCGTCGGACTGGTTCGTGGACACGCCGGTGCCGGCGGACCTGCGGGCGCAGGTGGACACGGTGCTCAAGCCGCGGTTCGACGCGCTCGCGGACCAGATGAAGGATAGCCTGAACCAGTGGACGGGGGACGGGCTCGACCTGGAGCAGACGCAGCTCTACCAGACGGTCAGCGCGTTCGCGGGGGCGATGTCGACGGTCGCCGAGGGGTTCGGGGCGTACGCGGAGGTGATGCAGACGCTCGTCCACGCGACGACGCGCATCGGGGTCGGGTTCGTGCCGGTGGTCGGGCCGGCGCTCGACCTGTGCGAGGCCGTCACCGGCAAGGCGTGGTGCTTGCCGTCGGGGCAGGAGCTCAGCACCGAGGAGCGGATCTTCTCGGGGGTGGGGTTCGGGCTCGGGGCGATCGGGCCGATGTGGCGCGCGATCAAGGGGGTCGGCGGGCTGACGCCGGATGCGATTCGGGTCGCCGAGGAGATCGCACAGTTTGGCGAGGAGCTCGCCACAGCGCTGCGCGTGCCACGGCGCACATCGTACAAGACGCTGCGCGGGGCGGTCACCAGCGAAGTGATGAATGACTTCGAGAAAAAAGCGGCGCTCTATCTGATAAAGGAAGAGGGACGGGCCCTGATCGGGGTCGGCGACGACGGCGTGCGCAGGGTGCTCGGGATACCGTTCACCTCCGACATCAAGGGCGTGGCGAAAGCCCCCGATTTCGTGACGGTGACACGGGGGGAGAAGCTGGCCGTGAGCGAGGCGAAGGGTGGGACTACCGTCAACGTCACCGAAGAAGCAATCCCTCAATTGACGAACGCGATGAAGAAACTGAAGGATAAAAAACTCGACGGAGACGTCGCCAGAGTCGAGATCCTCATCCAACGGGGAGCCACGCTGGAAAATAACTATGGTACCAAGGACGGGTACTTGTTCAACAAGATAACTGGCAAGACCGTCCAAATCGAAGGCTTTCCGCTCCTCTTCATCAAGGTCGTCAAGCTGTGAATGAATCGGGCCCTGAATTCTACGCATGGTGTGACGAGGCGGACAGGTACGACGCGTTTGCGGCGGCCCTCTCCGCCCTCGCCTACCCCGGGGGACGCTGCGACGTCAGCCTCTCGACGCTTGGAGCCTCTGAGGACTTGTGGCGCCATGGCGTCCCAGTCGACGATGCCCTCGCGGTGACGCGTGCCGCCTTCACGACAGGGTCGGAGGTGCGTGCGCAGTTCGGTGCGCGGTGGCGTTGGTTGGCCAGGACCGGCTTGAGTCTGGCGTGCTGGGGCGAAGCGTATGAACGCCGGTACCCCCACGGCCCTCTGCGCGTCGGGACGGGCGAGCGGAAGCATGTGTTCCCCTCCCGCCTCGCGATCGCCACCGGCAGCGGCGTGCGCTCCACGCAGGCCGAGGCAGCGATCTCATCGATGGAAGTCCAGCTGGAGATGGCGGAGATCTTGCTGGGCCTGTGCGCGCCCGACGGGCACGCCCGCGTCAGGGCCGGCGCGTGCACGGCTGTGTGGTGGAGCTGGCCCGCACCGCTCGAGGCATGCGCGACCTACCATGCGGACGCATGGGTTGCGCGCGATCTCGCCCTCTCCTGGGCGCACCTCTACGACGGCGACATCGTAGGGCGCGCCGCGCGCTTGTCGCTGGATGCGCTCGCCGCGCGTGTCGAAGCCGCTCCGAAAGGAGCACGAGTCGGCATCGCGACCAACCTCGAGCGCATCGAGGAGCACGTTCTGCTGGATATTGAGGCGTCCCGTTCGCGGACCGAACGGCCGACACGGCCCGACGCCATTCGACGCGTACCCCGCGCCGTCCTCCCGGGCGACGTCGAGCTCACACGCGAACAGGTCCTTCGGACGCTCTCCATCCCGCCCGTCACGCTACTCGAAGCGCTCGAAGCTTCGGCGGTGCCGGACGATGAATGGCGCTCCGCCGAAACACGCGCGCGCGAGATCATCAATGAGACAAAAGCCGGCGCGCCCACCTACGAGGCGGACGTCACCTCGCGCAAGCACGTCCAGTTCATCGAGCGCCACGCCCCCTACCACGTGCGTCGCCTCTCGAGCGGCGGCGTGGTGCTGGCTACGCACCCGTACCGCACGCTCTGGCCACTCTGGGCCGACGCCCTCTTCTTGCTGGGCATCACGTCCTGACGCGAGTTGCCCGCCTGCTCTCCCTCTCAGGTTTCCACCTGGATATGCGGGACGGCGCACCCCTCCCTGAGCGCGCGGAGCGCGCGATTAGGGAGGGGCGGACCGCGCGCAGGCGCGGAGCGCCGAGCACGGGCCGGGGGTGGGCATCCGCTCTCGCGGAGCCGTCCTCCGCCCTTGCGGAGCCGTCCTCATCGACGGCCAACCCCGAGGGGTGGAACCCGGACGATCCGTGGGCGTACGCGCTCGGGGAGAGCGAGGTGCCGTGGGTCGATGTGCCGGACATCGCGGAGGTGGAGGGGGCGTTCGAGGAGGGGAGGGACCCGTACGCGGCGTATGCGGACGGCGTGATCGCGGCGCTGGAGGCCGACGTGAGCGGCGGGGTGGTGGTCGCGCGGGCGGACTTCGTGGCGCACGTGCGGGCGTGGCGGGCGAACAGCGCGGCGCTGGAGATCGCGCTGCGCGACCGGATGGGGGTGTCGCTGGCGGAGACGAACGCGTTCCTGAAGGCGCAGAACCGGATCACGGCGGTCGTGCGGCGGTACATGGATGCGTCGGACTGGTTCGTCGACACGCCCGTCCCGGCGGACCTGCGGGCGCAGGTGGACACGGTGCTCAAGCCGCGGTTCGACGCACTCGCGGACCAGATGAAGGATAGCCTGAACCAGTGGACGGGGGACGGGCTCAATCTGGAGCAGACGCAGCTCTACCAGACGATCAGCGCGTTCGCGGGCGCGATGTCGACCGTCGCCGAGGGGTTCGGGGCGTACGCGGAGGTGATGCAGACGCTCGTGCACGCGACGACGCGCATCGGGGTGGGGTTCGTGCCAGTGGTGGGGCCTGCGCTCGACCTGTGCGAGGCGGTCACCGGGAAGGCGTGGTGCTTGCCGTCGGGGGAGGAGCTCAGCGACGAGGAGCGGATCTTCTCGGGGATGGGGTTCGGGCTCGGCGCGGTCGGGCCGATGTGGCGCGCGGTCAAGACCAGCAGCGGGCTCAGGCCGGCCGCGATCCGGGTGGCCGGGGAGATCGCGGAGATCGAGGAGGTGTTCGCCAAGATCGTGAAGACGAACCGCGTCAGGGGGTACAAGACGCTCACCGGGGCGATCACGAAGTTCGAGGTGAACATCTTCGAGAAGAAGGCGGCGAAGTTCCTGGTGGACGACGGCCGATCGCTCGTCGGGGTCGGCGACGACGGCGTGCGCGAGGTGGTCGGGATTCCGAAGACCTCGCGCCCCAAATCCAAGGAAGCGATGGCTCCCGACTTTGTGTCCATATCCCGGGGGCACAAGCTGATCATCAGCGAAGCGAAAGGCGGAAAGATCTATGTTGACGACGTGCGCAACCAGCTGTCAAACGCGATGAAGGCCCTGAAGAAGAAGAGGCTCGATGGAGACGTGGAGCGGGTCGAGCTCATCATGGAGCAGGGCGCGGAGTTCGAACCGAAAAAGTACACGGTCAAGGATGGCTACCTGTTCGATTCGGACGAGGGCAAGACCGTGCCCCTGATAGACTTCGACAAGTTCATCATGGTGATCCGCCTATGAGCGAATCAGGCCCCCACTTTTTTGCGTGGTGTGACGAGGTAGAACGGCTCGATGCGTTCGCCGCGGCGCTGTCGGCCCTCGTCATCCCGGGGGATCTCATCGGCCTGATGATGAGCGCGAGCATATCGCGCGAGACGCATTCGGTCGACGAGGTTCTCGCCATGGTCCGCGCCCACTTCGGAGGTTTGAAGAGCGCTCACATACTGTCCGGCGTGAATCTGCGCGATTCCGAGCGCGACATCTGTGCCGGCATCGCGTGCTACCCCGAAGAGAGCGAACGTCGCTCTCCAAGCGGCCCTCTCAAACTGCGAATGTGCGAGAAGCGGGATTTCTTCCCGTTCGAGATTGCCGTGGGCAGGTACAGCCCACGCTTCGTGGAGGCCGAGGCCGCGGTCGCCTGCCACCTGGTCCAAGGTGACATCGAGGACCTTCTGCTCCGCCTCTGCGCGCCGGACACGAGCGGGCGCGTGCTGACCGGCGCCTGCACTGACAAGGAGGACTGGCTAGCCCCCATCGAGATGTGCGCCACCTACAACGCAGACGCCGCGGAGATCGCGCGCGATCTGGCCCTCACGTGGTTGAGCCTTCACGACAAGGAGAGCGTTTCACGCATCGCAGGCACGTCTCTGGATGCGCTGCACGCGCGCATCGACGCCGCGCCGCGCGGGGCGCGCGTGCCCATGAAAGGCACGAGCGAGCTTACACGTTCCCTCTCGCGCGAGACCGTGCTCAAGGCGATCGCGACGCCGCCGGCTGCGCTGCTCGATGCCCTCGAGGCGGCAGCGGTGCCCGATGACACGTGGCGCGCCGCCGAGCCCGAGGCGCACGAGATCATGGCGCTGCTCCGCCAGCTCGGGGAGGCCCCAGCCGGCCAGGGGCCGCCCGCGTTTAGCGTGAGGGTCACGTCGGCTAGCCACGTCCGCTTCCTCGAAGAGCACGCGCCTTTCCACGTGCGCCGCCTGCCGAGCGGCGGCGTGATGCTGGCCACGCACCCGTACCGGACGCTCTGGCCGCTCTGGGCCGACGCGCTCTTCGTGCTCGGCCTGATGTCCTGACGCACGTCGTGCACCCTCTCGCTTCTCCGAACATCAAATGCCTGCGGCAGGTACCAGAGGGCGCACCCCTCCCTGAGCGCGCGGAGCGCGCGATTGGGGAGGGGCGGACCGCGCGCAGGCGCGGAGCGCCGAGCACGGGCCGGGGGTGGGCATCCGCGCTCCCGGAACAGTCCTCCTCCCTTGCAGATCGGTCTTCGTCGACGATCATCACCGAGGGGTGGAATCCGGATGATCCGTGGGCGTATGCGCTCGGAGAGAGCGAGGTGCCGTGGGCCGCGGTTCGACGCGCTCGCGGACCAGATGAAGGACAACCTGAACCAGTGGACGGGGGACGGGCTCGATCTGGAGCAGACGCAGCTCTACCAGACGATCAGCGCCTTCGCGGGGGCGATGTCGACGGTGAGCGAAGGGTTCGAGGCGTACGCGGAGGTGATGCAGACGCTGGTGCACGCGACGACGCGCATCGGGGTGGGGTTCGTGCCCGTGGTCGGGCCGGCGCTCGACCTGTGCGAGGCCGTCACCGGCAAGGCGTGGTGCTTGCCGTCGGGGCAGGAGCTGAGCGACGAGGAGCGGATCTTCTCGGGGATGGGGTTCGGGCTCGGTGCGGTCGGGCCGATGTGGCGCGCGGTCAAGACCAGCAGTGGGCTCAGGCCGGCCGCGATTCGGGTGGCGGGAGAGATCGCCGAGATCGAGGAGGCGTTCGCGCAGATTGTCAAGACGAACCGCGTCAGGGGGTACAAGAACCTCACGGGGGCGATGACGACCAAGCCGGTAAACATCTTCGAGAAGAAGGCGGCCAAATTCCTGGTGGACGACGGCCGGTCGCTCGTTGGGGTCGGCGACGACGGCGTGCGCACGGCGCTCGGCATTCCGAAGGAGTCACCGACCGGCACCATCGAGGGGAAGGCTCCCGACTTCCTCTCGGTGTCCAGCGGGCACAAGCTCATCCTGAGCGAGGCAAAAGGCGGAACGATCGACGTCTTCGAGGTGCGCAATCAGCTCACGAACGCGATGGAGGCGGTGAAAAAGAAGGGGCTCGCTGGAGACGTGCAGCGGGTCGAGCTCATCATGGAGCAGGGGGCGGAGTTCAAGCCGGATAAGTTCATCGTGAAGGACGGCTACCTGTTCGACACGGAAAGGGGAAAACCGTAACCCTGAAAGGCTTCGACACATTCATCATGGTGATCCGGCTATGAGCGAATCAAGACCTCACTTCTTCGCCTGGTGTGACGAGCCAGAACGTATCGATGCATTCGCGGCGGCGCTATATGCGCTGGTGATTCCAGGGGATCTCATGAGCGTGGACCTGAGCACCGATATTTGGTGCAAGACGTCCTCCATGGACGAAGCGCTCGCGATGGTCCGCGCTCACTTCGGAGGAAGGAACAGCGCTCACGTATCGTCCGGCGTGATGCTGAGCGATTCTGAGCGCGTCATGGTGTTCAGCGCCGCGTGCTACCCTGAAGAAAGCGAACGTCGTCGTCCCTTCGGCCCGCTCAGCATGGCGGCGGGTGAACGCAAGTGGGATTTCTACCCGTACGAGATCGCCGTGGGCAGCTACAGCCCGCGCTTCGTGGAGGCCGAGGCGGCGGTCGCCTACCACATGGTTCAGGGCGACATCGAGGACCTCCTAGTCCGGCTCTGCGCGCCGGATGCTAGCGGGCGCGTGCCGACCGGTGCGTGCACGGACAAGGAGGACTGGATCGCCCCGGTCGAGATGTGCGCAACCTACAACGCGAACGCCGGGGAACTCGCGCGCGACCTCGCCCTCTCGTGGGTGAGCCTCCACGAGAAGCAGAGCGTCTCGCGCATCGCACGCACATCGCTGGAGGCGCTGCACGCGCGCGTCGACGCCGCGCCGCGCGGCGCGCGCGTGCCGATGAAAGGCGGCAGCGAGCTCACGCGTTCGATCTCGCGCGAGACCGTGCTCAAGGCGCTCGCAACGCCGCCGGCAACGCTGATCGAGGCGCTCGAGGCCGCGGCAGTGCCCGACGACGCGTGGCGCGCGGCCGAGCCAAAGGCGCACGAGATCATGGATCTGCTCCGTCAGCTCGGGGAAGCTCCCGAGGGCGAGGGCCCGCCTGCATTTCGGGCAGACATCACGACGCGCGGGCACACGCGCTTCCTCGAAGAGCACGCGCCCTTCCACGTCCGCCGCCTCCCGAGCGGGGGCGTGGTGCTGGCCACCCACCCCTCCCGCACGCTCTGGCCGCTCTGGTCCGACGCGCTCTTCGTGCTCGGCCTGATGTCCTGACCCGCATCGGGACTGGCCAGACTCGCAACTGCCTGGCGGCCGCCACCCTCCGCCGCCGCTCCGCCGCCTCGCCGTCGCGCGCGCCCCCGCGGCGCCCCGGGCCGGCGGGCGGGCCCGCCGCGTGCTTGTCGCTCGCGCATGAGCCCGTGGAAGCGCGCCGCCTTGCTCCCCGATCACCTCCCCGAGACGTGTACCGACGACCCCGCGGCGCTGGCCGCCTTCGTCGGCCCGCGAGAGCGAGCGCTCGAGGAGGGGATCTGGTCGCTCGGCGACGCCGACCTGCTCGCGATCGTGCTGGGCACAGGGCTGGTCGGCACCCCCGTGACGCTCGTCTCCGCCGCGCTCCTCTCGCGCTTCGCGGGGCTGGAGGGGCTCGCGCGGCTCGGCCCGCACGCGCTCGCCGAGCACCCCGGCCTCGGGCTCGCGAAGGCGCTCCGGATCGCCGCGTCGCTCGAGCTCGGGCGGCGCGCCTTCGAGCGCGCCGTGCGCCCGCGGCCTCCGGTGCGCACCTCGGCCTCGATCGCGGCGTGGTGCGCGGCGCAGCTCGGTCCGCTCGATCACGAGCAGATGTGGGTGATCTCGCTCGACGGCCGCAACGGGATGAGGGGAGCGCGCAGGGTCGCGCAGGGCGGGCTCCACGGGTGCTCCGTCACGGCGAGGGACATCCTCCGCGCCGCGCTCTCCGACGCGGCCTCGGCGCTCGTCCTGGTGCACAACCACCCGAGCGGCGACTCGGCGCCGTCGCCCGAGGACGTGGCCATGACCAACGCGGTCGCCGCCGCCGGCGAGGTGATCGGCGTGCCGCTCGTCGACCACGTCATCCTCGCGCCGGACGGGCATTACTCCTCGTTGCTCGATCTCGGGATGATCGCGCCCGGCGATGCGCCGCGCGGCGCCGCCCCGCCGAGCCGAGGCTAGTCGCGCTGGCCGACCAGGAGGCCGTGCCGCTCGCCGCCGGGCGCCCCTCCGGTGCCTGGCACGCTCGCGAACCGCAGCGTCGCGCCGCCCCAGTCGACCGAGGGGCTCCCCTTCAGCAGCGAGGTATAGAGCGCGCTCGCCTGCGTCATGGGGCAGCCGATCGCCTCGCGCACGAGCGTGAGCGACGCGCCCGTCGCGTAGCTCACCGGCGCCTGCCTGCCGTCCTCGCCGATCACCGTGACCTTGAAGACGTCGTCCTCGGCGCGCGCGGCGCGGTCCGGATCGGTCAGCGCCAGGTGCAGCGCCTCGATCGCGCCGCTCCCGGGGCCATTGTTCGGGGAGTCGAGGGTCACGTGGAGCTCGAGGAGCGGCGCCGTGTAGCGCACGATCTGCCGCGCCGCCGCTCCCTCCGCCGTCGCGGGCGCCGCGCGCGCCTCGCGGCGCCTGAGCTGGGCCTCCATGACGAGCGCCGACCGCGCGAGCTCCCGCTCCGTCTTGCCGAGCAGCCGGCGCGCGCGCATCTCGGCGAGCGCGCGCTGCAGCACCTCGCGGTTCCTCGCCGCCTGCTCGTGGCTCCGCTCGCGCGCGAGCAGCGCCTCGAGCTCGCCCAGCGCTCGCTCGTGCTCCCCGATCGACGCGAGCGCGTCCGCGAGCGTGAGCCGGGCGTCGGCGAACGAGGGCGCGCGCCTCACCGCCTCGCGGTAGGCCGCGATGGCCGGCGCGATCTCCCGCCGCGCCTCGTGCGCGAGCCCGAGCGCGAAGGCCGCCCGCGCGTCCTCCGGCGCCGCCTCGCACGCGCGCGCGAGCCAGCGCGCCGCCTCGTCGTAGAGGCGCAGATCGTAGAGCACGACCCCGAGCTCGCGCAGCGCCCGCGGATCGGGCGGCTCGATCGCCGCGCCCCGCCGGAGCTCCGCGGCCGCCTCGTCGAGCCGGCCGAGGCGGACCAGGGCGCGGGCGTAGGCGAGGCGCGCCTCGATCTGCTCCCCTCCGCCGGTTTCCACCCCGCGCGCGAGCGCCCTCGCCGCGTCCGCCCAGCGCTCCTCCGCCGCGTACGCGGCGCCGAGCGCGAGCCACGCCCCCGCGTCGTCCGGCGCGCCCGTGACGTGCGCCTCGAGCCCGGCGATCCCGTCCGCCATGTCTCCGCGGCTCAGCAGATCGAGCGCGCGCGCTCGCTGCGCTCCGGACGACGTCATGGCGGCAGCGTACGCCGGCGCGGCGGCGCGGGTCGAGCGCCCGAGCGGGCCGGGCCTCGCCCGCGGCGGGGCCTCACCCGCGCCTTCGGCGTCAGTAGCCCTGCGGAAGATCGCCCGCCAGGCACGAGACGGTGTTCGGCGCCCCGCGCGACGACCACTTGGCGCCGGTCGGCACCCCGCCGGCGAAGCGCACGCCCTCGTGTGGATCCCACGACGGCGTCTCGCCCGGGCGCAGCGAATGTGTCCCGCTCTGGTAGAACGCGATGATGTACGTGTGCCCCGCGACGCGGCAGCCGAGCCGCCTCGCGAGCGCCTGCGCGAAGGACCGGCCGGTGTGCCCGAACGCGCTGCAGCAGCGGAGCCACACGACGGCGTCTGGCCCCGCGAGCTCGGCCCTCAGGGCGTCGAGCGCCTCATCGAGCGGCGAGCCGGGCCGGAGCGCGGCCTCGTCGAGCCGCGTCTCTCCCATGCGCATGTAGCCCCAGCCGCCGTGCCCCCAGGCTTGCAGCGACGCGATCTTCCGGCCGCGCTCCCGCGCTGCGCGCGCCGCCCAGCCGAGCGCCTCGGCCCAGCTCGCGGCGGACTGCCACGCGTCGGCCGCGCCCGTCATGCGGTGCAGGAGCGCACCGGCGCGCCAGATCGGCGTGAGCCCGATCGTCGCGCCCACGGCCTCGCCCAGGACCTCGAGGTCCCCGGTCTCGGCGGAACCGGCGGCGTCGGCCGCAGCTGGGCGCGCGCGCGCCGCCGCGTCATCGCGCCGCCTCGCGCCGTTCGCCCGCCGCGCGCTACCCCACCCGACGTCGGTGTTATCGAAGAGGACGAGCCGCATACAACCCCCATTCTACGCGCTCTGAATGTACCGCCGCTCGCAACCGCGGCCACGCGGTCGATTCCCCACCCGCCCCCCGAGCGTCTCCCGACGCCGCACGCCGCACGCGCCGCACGCGCCGTACGCCAGCGGCCACGCCCCGGGCGCGGTGAGGGCGCGATGGACGGGAGGAGGTCGTCCGTCGACGTCCTCCACCGCCTGGTTCGTGGTGGGCGCAATCGGTAGTGATTTCCTCCCGCGCCCTCGGTTAGCCTGCCCGAACCGATGGGCCTGTCCGAAAACATCAGGTTTTATGCGGCGACCGATGTCGGCCGCATGCGGGACCACAACGAGGACAACTACCTCGTCGACAAGAAGCTCGCGCTCTTCGTGGTCGCCGACGGGATGGGCGGGCACGCCGCGGGCGAGGTCGCGAGCGCCCTCGCCGTCCGCATCATCCACGAGGAGCTGAAGAAGGAGCGGGACCTCATCGAGAACCAGGCGCGCAGCAACGTGCGGCGCGCCGCGATGAAGGAGGTCCTCAGCCTGCTCGAGCACGCCGTCCAGCGCGCGTGCGCCCGGATCCACGAGGAAGCGAAGGCCGACACGACGAAGCGCGGCATGGGCACGACGCTCTCCGCGCTCCTCATCGCCGGCTCGCACGGCTACATCGCGCACGTCGGCGACAGCCGCATCTACCTCCTCCGCGAGGGCCGCATCCAGCAGGTCACCGAGGATCACACCGTCTACAACGAGCTCATCAAGCGCGGGAAGCTCACGCGCGATCAGATCGAGAAGGTCGCGCAGAAGAACGCGATCACCCGCGCCGTCGGCGTGTACGAGCGCGTCGAGGTCGACACGCTCACGATCGAGGTGCTCCCGGGCGACCAGTTCCTCCTCGCGTCGGACGGGCTCCACGGGTACATCGCGCACACCGCGGAGCTCGAGCCGTTCTTCGAGGAGGAGAACGGCGAGATCGCCGCCAACGGCCTCATCGATCTCGCGAACAGGAAGGGCGGCAAGGACAACATCACCGCGATCCTCGTGCGGCTCGGCCAGGGCGACCACCGCGACAGCGTCCGCGCCCGGCTGCTCGCCCTGAAGCGCGACGTGCTCGCGAAGATGCCGCTCTTCGCGCGCCTGCAGGAGCGCGAGATGCTCCGGGTCATGCAGGTCGCCGAGGTGCTCTCGTTCGAGCCCGGCCAGATCGTGGTGCGCGAGGGAGATCGCGGCGACGAGCTCTTCATCGTGCTCTCGGGCCTCGTCCGGATCATCCGCGGCGAATCGGTGCTGAGCGAGGTCGGCCCGGGCGAGCACTTCGGCGAGATGGCCCTCATCCGCAGCATGCCGCGCTCGGCCACCGTCTCGGCCGTGGAGCAGAGCGAGCTCATCGCCGTCCGCCGCGCCGATTTCTTCGAGATCCTCCGCAAGGAGCACGAGCTCGCCGTGAAGCTGCTCTGGCAGTTCCTGGGGGTGCTCGCCGACCGGCTCGACCAGACGTCGCGCGACCTGAGCACCGCCCGCGAGGAGCTCGCCGCGGAGGACATCACGAGCGAGATCTTCCCCGACAGCGAGGAGGGGAAGAGCCCGTTCGCCCCCGAGGAGCGCTCCTCGGCGCGCTGAACGGCGCCCCCGCGGCCGCGGACGACGCGGAACGACGCGGAACGGAGCGAATTGCTGCGGCGTGAGCGGCGGGGCGCGACCGCGCGAGCCGGGCGAGCGATTCGCGGATTGACACCCTCCTACCCCGGCCGGTAGCGTCCGTCCGACGGATAACCCATGAGCATGCACGGCAGAAGGTACTGCGAAGGCCATCTCGCTCGCGTCGCCATCAACGTGGCTGGGGGCTCGGCGTTCGCGTCGCTCGCGCTCGCCGCGGCGGCTCTCCTCGCCGCGTCCCCCGCGGCCGCCGACGAGCCGCGGAGCGCCACCGAGCCGCGGCTCATGATGGAGACGGGCGAGATCACGAGCGTCGTCGACGCGTTCGACGACGGCGACACCTTTGATCTGAACTTCAGCTTCGGCTTCGAGTACGCGTCGAAGAGCGCGAAGATCCGGCGCGAGACGAGCATCGCCGGGCCGGGGCTGTCGTCGGGCGGCTACACGTCGAACCTGCTCAACGTGGCGACCTACAACGAGGCGACCTCGAAGCTCAACCTGCGCCTCGACGTCGGCCTCTACCGGGACCTGGCGCTCTACCTCAGGATGCCGCTCATCCTGAACCACACGCGCGAGCTCACCGATCTCAACGGCAGCGCCGGGGCGGAGGCGCAGGCCGTCGCGCTCGCGGGAGCCCCGGGGGAGCAGCTGTTCCAGATGCCCTTCACGTCGCCGAACCGGAGCGGCATCGAGTACCTCGCCGTCGGCCTCGACGTGAACATCATGAACCAGGCGCGCGACCGGACGAAGCCGACCTGGCTGTTCGGGGTCGAGGGGCGCTTCCCCGTGAGCGAGCCGATGCACGCCTGCACCGAGGCGCCGAAGAGCGGCCAGGTGAAGTGCGCCGATCCGACGGACGTCAACCGGAACAACAGCAGCGACAGCGAGTTCGAGGGGGAGGGGATCGCCCAGCGCGACCCCGGCGTGTCGCGCGGCACCATCGGCCTCGAGGTCCACACGTACCTGTCGAAGCGGATCAAGTACGTCGAGCCGTACGGCGGGTTCAAGGCGCTGTTCGAGTTCCAGCAGGAGTCGAGCGACTACGGCCTCACCGACCTGAAGACGTCGCTGGTGAACCACCCGCCGCTCGTCGGCAGCGTGATGCTCGGCGTGATGATCGTCCCCTGGGAGAACCGCGAGAAGTACACCGGGCTCACGCTCGATCTGCGCTTCACCGGCGAGTACCACTCCGAGGGGCGCGACTACTCGGAGCTGTTCGACGCGCTCGGATCGAGCGACGCGAGCTCGCTGCGCCAGCCGCAGTGGGCGGCGTTCCGCGACAACGACGCGTACGATCCGGACCTGTGCAGGACCGGCGATGCGAGGGCCTGCTCGCCGTCGATCGTCGACCAGGGCTCGCAGCGGACGTACTTCACGGGGCTCAGCGACGTCCAGCCGTACGGCTCGTACCGCGCCTCGGCGAGCGTGACGTGGAGGGCGGCCGAGCTCGTGAAGTTCCAGATCGGCGCGGGCTTCCGCCACGATGGCGGGCACGGCATCGGCGGCGACCAGCCGTGCAACTCCCAGTACAAGGACAGCCTCGGGGCGGCAGGGCCTTGCCGCCGTCAGGACGCGGACGGGCGCCTCACCGTCACCGGCAGCCCGAACCCCAACTACCGCCCGACCATCAACGCGGTCGGCCGCCGCTTCTACGTCAACGACAGCAACACGTTCGACCTCTTCGCGAGCGGCACGATCATGTTCTGATCGACGCCCCGAGCGGCGTGGCCACCGCGGCGAGCGCCGCCTCTGGCCGAAGCAGCAACCCCATGATCGACCCCTGGCACCTCCGCGGTGGCGCGGGCGCCCTGGCGCTCGCCGCGGCGCTCGCCGCCGCGCTGCCAGCGTCGGCTCAGCCTGAAGACGCGGCGTCGGCCGCGCGCTCCGGAGGACACGAGCGATCGCCGCGCTCGGCGCAGCCGCCGCGACCCGCGCAGCCGTCGAGGTCGGCCGTGGTGCTCGCGACGGCCGTCGCGCCCGAGGCCGAGGAGCGCGCCGCGCCGCTCGCCAGCGCGCTCGACGCGCTGCTCTCGGACACGGCGCAGGACCTCGGCCTCTCGGTGGATCTGGCAAGCCGCGTCGCCTCGCGATCGCGGCCCGACGAGGCCGAGCTCATCGAGCGCGCGCGCTCCAGCGACAAGCTCTTCATCGCGCCGAGCCTCGAGCTGCGCGGCGACGAGGTGGAGCTCAGGCTCTCGCTTGCGTCGGGCGGATCGAGGTCGCTGAGGGTGCGGGTCGAGCGCGTCGCGCGCGATGACCTCGCGGTGCGCGCCGCGGTGATGCTCCGCGACCTGCTGGCCGAGCTCGACGTCGGCGCCGCCGCGGCCTCTGCGTCGGCCCGCGAGGCGCCGTGCCCCGAGCGGTGCCGCGGGCGCCTCGCCACGCCGGCGCGCAGCATGGGGAAGGCGACGCTCGCGGCCAACGCGACACTCTACGGAGGCCTCGTGGGCTTCTCGATCCAGCGATCGAGCGGCTCGGACGATCCGCGCCTGCTCTACCCGCTCCTGGCGGTCGGCGCCGGCATCGGGCTCGGCGGCGCGATCATCATCGCGGAGGAGTGGGACGTCGGCGTGGCCGACGCGTGGTACCTCGGGTCCGGCACGTGGTGGCCGACGATCGCGGGGCACCTGATCTACCAGGGCCGCTTCGCGCAGCACGCGGAGGATCCGGGCCAGGAGCGCTGGGCTTCCGGGCTGATCGGCGGGACCGCCGGGATCACGCTGGCGGCGCTCGGGCTCTCGCTGGGCCGGATGTCCGAGGGCGGCGCGCTGATGGCGCAGTCGGGCGGCGGGCTGGGGCTCATGCTGGGCGGGCTGGTCGAGTGGGCGGGGCGGGGCGACGTGCAGCGGACGCCGATCGCCGGGATGGGCTACGGCGCGGCGCTCGGCTGGCTGGCGGCGGCCGCGGCGGCGACGCAGCTCGACGTCACGCCGTCGGAGATCATCGCGATCGACGTGGGCGCGATGCTCGGCGGGCTGGGCGCCGCCGCGCTGGCCAGCCCGCTCGTGTTCGAGTCGCCGACCGAGGCGCAGCAGCGGGCCTGGGTCGGCGCCACGGCCGCGGGCTTTCTGCTCGGGGCGGGCGTCGCGTGGCGCGTGACCCGCCCTACCGCGGCCGGCGCCCGCAGCGCGGGCCCCTCGTGGAACCGGTTCGGCCTGCCCATGTTGGGAGTGATAGGAGAGAGCGTGGTCGGGAGCCGGCGAGCGCCCGCGCTCGGCCTCGGGTGGCAGGGGGCGATTCCGTAGGAGCTATGAAGATCACGATCACCGAGCTGGATGCAGGGACGCGCCTCGACAAGCTGCTCGTGCAGCTTCTCCCCGGGCTGGGGCGGGCGGGCGCGAAGCGGCTGTTCTCCGAGGGGCGCGTGCGCGTGCTCGGGGTGGGGAAGAGCGGCGCTGGCCGGCGCGCGTCGAAGGGCGACGTCGCGGCGGCCGGCGAGGTGCTGGAGGTCGACGTCGAGCCCACGGAGGCCTCCGGCGCGGCGACGCCGGATCCTTCCGCGCCGCTCGACGTGGTGCTCGAGCGCGACGATCTGGTGGTGGTGAACAAGCCCGCCGGGGTGCCGACGGCGCCGCTCCATCCGGGCGAGCGCGGGACGGTCGCGAACGCGCTCGTGGCGCGGTACCCCGAGATGGCGGGCATCGGCTTCTCTCCACGGGAGCCCGGGCTGTGCCACCGGCTCGACACGGACACGAGCGGCCTCGTGCTCGCGGCGCGCACGGCCGCGGCGTTCGCGGCGCTGGGCGCCGGGCTGAAGGAGGGGCGGCTCGACAAGCGCTACCTGCTGATCTGCCAGATCGGCGATCTCCCCGAGATGGGCTCGATCGAGGTGCCGCTCGCGCCGCACCCGAAGGACAAGAAGCGGGTCTACCCGTGCATCCACCCGCGCGACGTGGCGCGGTACGCCCCGAGGCCGGCCGCGACGATGTACAAGCGCGTGCGGCAGGTGGGGCTCTGGGAGCTCGTCGAGGCGCGGGCGCCGCGGGCGCTGCGGCACCAGATACGGGCGCACTTCGCGTCGGTGGGGCACCCGCTGGCAGGCGACGTGCTCTACGGCGGGCCCGCGGTGGAGGGGCTGAGCCGCCACGCGCTGCACGCGCACTACATCGGGTGGGGCGGCAGCGACGCGGTGCCTGCGTTCGTTGTGACGTCGTCGCTTCCCGCGGACATGGCGGCGCTGGTCGGCGAGGCCTGAGCCGCGGGCTCGCCCGGGCGCCGCGCCGCCTCAGGGCGCGCTCGCGCCTCGCCCGAGCGAGCGCGACACGCGCGCCTCGCCCGGGTCAGGGCGCGCTCGCCTCGACGACATGGCCGTCGACGTCGCGCGCCCGCGCCGTGATCTGGAGGTCGTCGGCCGACGCCGTCCCGCCGAGGTCGCTGAAGCGGAACGCGATCACGTACGCCGACGACTGCGCGTTGAACTTCGCCGGCTCGATCCGGATGCCTCCGAGGCTCTGTTCGTCGATGGTCGCGGCGTCTCCCTCTCCTGTATATTTGCGGTTCCACTCCTCGTAGTTGAACACCCGCTCCTCGATGACCTCTCCCGTCGACCGGCTGGACGTCGCGACCGCGACCTCGACGAGGCCCGGGGAGATGCCTGGCAGGGTGGCCTCGACCTCGACCGAGACGCTTGACGTGGAGTCCTCGTCGGTGCGGCGCGCGGAGAGCGCCGGGGGCAGCCCGCCCGGCGTCGGGAGGAAGCGGAGCGGGTGCACGCAGAACACCTTCTCGTGCCCTCCCTCGCGGATCTCGAAGTGCAGGTGGGGGAACAGGCTGCTGGCGGCGAGGCCGGTATAGCCGATGTGCTGACCGCGCCCGACCTGATCGCCGGTCTCGACGACCGGCATCGCCAGGTGGATATAGGTGCTGTAGAAGCAAGCGCCCGGCGGATCGCAGTGCTCGATCTGCACAACGACGTCCTCGAAATCCTGGTAGCGGCCTGCGCGTATCACCTTTCCGTCGGCGACCGCGTACACCGGGGTGCCCATGACGGTGGGGATATCGATGCCGCGGTGGAAGTCGTAGACGCCATCGCGCGAGGTCTGAAGGCGGGGACCGAAGCTCGACGACATCGGCTGGATCTCGTCCGTCCCCCCGATCGGCCACACGAGGTCTGGGCCTTCAGGCTCCGAGCCGCAGCCGGCGGCGAGCGCGGAGAGGGCCAGCACGGGCGCGAGAGACGATGGCTTCATGGTGGCGAGTCCGTGGTGCGTGGGCGAAGCGCAGGTGGCGAGTCCACGGCGCAGCGCCGCCCCCGCAGGGTATCGAAGCACCGCGCGGAAGTCGAGCCAGGGGTGCTGTGATGGATCCATGCGGCGCCGTGATCGACCCGCGCGGCGTGACGCCGCACCATGGCTCGATTCATCGCCTGCGGAGCAGCCTTTCGGCGCTGCACGCGTGTACGATGGTGCGATGTCGCGGTGCGCGCGCCGAGCGAGGTGTTCTCTTCGGACCGCGCCGATCGTCGCGGCCTGCGCGCTCGCCCCGGCCGTGCTGGCGCCGCGCAGCGCTCTCGCGCAGCAGCCGGCGGACGCGGCGCCCGGGCGCGCCGCGCCCCGATCTGCCGGGCCGAGCGACCCATCCGGCGCCGGCGGCGCGGGCGGGGAGCGGGCGCGCCGCGGCCCGGATACGCCGTATTTCCCCGTCAACCTGTCGCTCATTTTCCCGCTGAGCACCAACGCCACGGCGCCCGATCTCGCGACCCACCTCGATCTCGCGCTCCTGCTCGGGCGCGTCGGGTTCGTGGACGGCGCCCAGGTCGGCCTGTTCTCGTGGACGTCGGGGGATCTGCGCGGGTTACAGCTCGGGGTCGCGAGCGTCGTCTCGGGGCGCGCCGAGGGGCTGCAGCTCGCGGGGGGCTTCGCCTTGGCGGACGCCCCGCTCGCGGGGGTGCAGCTCGCGGGGCTCTTCGGCTGGGCGAGCACGACGGTCGCCGGCGCGCAGATCGCCGGCGTCGCCAACCAGACGTACGCCGACGTCGACGGCCTGCAGGCGGCCGGCGCCGTCAACGTCGCTCGCGGACAGGTGACGGGCGTGCAGGCGGCTGCCGTCAATATCGGCCGCGTCGATGGGCTCCAGATCGGCGCCATCAACGTCTCGCAGGAGCAGCGCGGGCTCCAGATCGGCATCATCAACGTGGCCCGCAAGATCGACGGCCTCCAGATCGGCGTCATCAACGTGACCGACAACCTCGAGGGGGAGTCGCTCGGCCTCATCCCGCTGCCGCGCGAGGGGGGGATCCGGCTCGCGCTCTGGGGGAGCACTGGCCTGCACGGCAACGTCGGCCTCAAGTTCTCGAGCCGGTATGCCTATACGATTTTGAGCTTCGGGCTCCACAGCGAGCCGCGCGCGCCGAACGCCGACGAGGGGCGCGCGGCGGAGCGCGAGCCCCTGTACGCCGTGGGCCTCGCGATGGGCTCGCGCCTGCCGCTCGACGTCGAGGACCTCTCGCTGAGCGCCGATGTCGGCGCCTACCACCGCGGCCCGTTCCAGGGCGATCTCCCCGGGCGAAACGAGGTGCTCAAGGCGCGCGTCTCGGCCTCGTACGCGCTGGCGGAGCGCCTCTCGCCGTTCGTCTGCGCGGGCGGCTACATGACGTTGCGGGGCCAGGGCGCGCTCGACGTCGGCGGCGGGCCCGAGCTCTGCCTCGGCGTCGAGCTCGGCCTGCTCGACGCCGCTCGGCGTGTTCGCGCGCCCGCCGCGCCCGCCGCCGTCGCGGGTCGCGGCGGCGCGCTCAGGGCGTCGCCGGGGCCAGCGCGTACGACCGGTGCGTCATCGTCACACCGAGGCTCGTGAGCGCGGGATCCGTGGCGGTGCAACGCACGAAGCTCCAGTCGTTCGGCGTGGCGAACCCGAACCCGAGGGAGCTGTCGGCGACCGTGCCCTCCCACTCGATGAGCGACACGTCGTCGAGGAACGAGGTGGCCTCGCCGCTCGCCGGCACACCCGCCCTGAAATAGAACCGGACGGAGCCCGCGTTCGCCGGCGGGGTCAGGTCGACGGTGAACGGCTGCCAGCCGTAGGTGCCGGCCGCGCGCGTGAACACGACGCTGTTCGACACGCTGGTCCCGCCGCTCGTGTACCAGTAGACCTGCACACGCATCTGGCCGGCGTTGTCTCCCTTCATGTAGCCGGTCAGGGTCAGCTTGCGGCCAGGCTCGAACTTGACCCGGTTGTTCATGTAGGTGGAGACCTCGGAGGTGCTGTTCGACTTGCGCAGGAACACCATCGCTCCGGTCCCGCCATGGACGACGCTGTTCTCGATGTAACGGTATTCGCTCATCGACCACATCGAGCCTTCGTGCGAGGTGTCGTCGACGTCGCCGTCCTCGAAGTCGCCGTAGAGCATGATCTCCCGGCCGTAATCGCAGCTCGCGGCGGCCGTCGTCCGGACGGCGGCGAGCGAGTCCGCCGGGCTCGAGCGCAGGTGCGCCAGGGGGGCTGTGCGGCGGCTCGTGAGCGGCGCGCTCCGCGTCTCCACGGCGTCGCTCGTCGTGTACTGCGAGGGGCTGCTCGCCGCGACGGCCCGCGGGCCGCTCGCGAACACGACGGCCCCGGTGAGGCCGTCCGCCGCTTCGCCGGGCGCGGGCGCCGCCGGCAGCGTCGTGGAGAGGTGACCGATATGGCGGATCGCCCGGCCGAGCCAGGCGCCGCCCACGAGCTTCGGGACGTAGTCCTCGTTCTGGAACGGGATGAGCTGCACGCGGTGCACCGCGCGGTTGCCGCTCGCGTCCTCGTCGATGTCGATGGCGGCGAGGTACGACTGGTACGTCTCGAAGACGTCCTGATCGAAGACCATGTTGCCGAGCGACATGAAGATGTAGCGGGGGCCGGCGCCGGCGTTGTACAGCCCGATGCCGTGGATCGTGTGCGGGTGGTGCGCCACGACCATGCCGGCGCCCTTCTGGACGAGCTGGGTGAACCGCCGCCGCATGCCGGACGACGGATAGTCGCTGTACTCGATGCCTCCGTGCACCACCGGGATGGCGAAGCGCCCGACCGCGTCCTGCGCCATGAAGTCGCTGATCTCCGTGAGGCCGAGCTCGAGCGCGCCCGCCTTGGGAGGAGGTCCGTCGGAGGCGGTGAGCGCGTACTCCGGGAGCGTCGTCCCGTCGTTGACGATCTGGTTGAACCCCTGGAAGGCCACGTCGACGCCGCGGAGCGTCCGGTAGAGCACGGTGCCCTTCGCCATCGTCTCGTCGAGCCCTGCGCCGAACCAGTCGAGGCCGGCGTTCGGGACGGCGGTGAGCGTGTCGGCGACGCCTGCCCCCAGGTAATCGAACATGTGGTTGTTGCCGAGGCTCACGGCGTCGACGCCGGAGAGCGTGAGCGCCCTGACCGTCTCGGGGTAGGAGAAGAACGTGAACGACTTGTAGGGGTGGGGCGTCTGCGGGTTGGCGGTGACGGGGCACTCCAGGTTGACCTGGGTGTAGTCGGCCGACGAGAGGACGTCGCGCAGGAAGGTGAGGATGGCGCTCGCGTCGGCTTGCCGCGTCGCGGGGCGGATCAGGTCGCCCACCTCTCCCTCGATGCCGTCTTCGTCGCTGTCGATGAAGCGCCGGCCGAACATCGTGTCGCCTCCCACGAGGATCCGCGCGCGGCCAGCGCGCTGCTCGGTCAGCACGACCCGGCCGACCCCGGCAGCCGCCTCGGCGAGCGGTTGGTGCAGGTCGGCAGGGATGATCTCGCTGTAGTACCCGTCGACCTCGACGCGCAGCAGGACCGAGCGCCGCGCGAGCGCCGAGAGCGTGAACGCGCCCGCGCCGTCGGTGAACGCGATCTCGCCGTGGTTGACCGCGCCGCTCCCCCAGCCGATGGCCGTCACCTCCGCCCCCGCGACCGGCGATCCCGCCTCGTCGACGACGACGCCGGTCACGTCGATGGGGGCCGCCGCGTAGGTCGCGTCGTACGCGGCCTCCGTGGCGTCGAACTGGTACGCCGCCGACGCATCGCCCGCGGCGAGCCAGGCGCAGGCCGCAGCGCACATGGACAGCGGCCTGGATGTGATGACGCGGACAATGGGTCTTTCTGCCATGTTCGCTCCCGATCGGTTGGGGCCTGTTCGAGGACGGATGACCGCAACAGGCGTGATGGGCGCCAGAGCTCCTTCAGGGCCGGTTGGACACGTGCAAATGTGCCGTGTGACCAGACTCCGAGGTGACCAAGGCCGACGATGGGGTCGCGAGCGTCGACTGGCCGCTCGACCCTCGCTGGAGAGGCCGCGAGAGCGCCGACCCATGCAGGATTCGATCCGTTTCAGCGATGGCGCTGGAGACAAAGACGATTATCTCGAGACTACCATGCTTCTGTCATCGTTCGCTATAAGCTCGAGCGGAGCAGCCTGCGATTTGTTGTTCTGACAAGGTGTTCCTGCACGTGAAGGCGTGTGCATGGATGGTGCGCTGTGGCGATGCGCGCCTGTGTCGCATGCGGGCGTACTGCCCTGGGCGCACTACCCGACCAGCGCCGAGCCTTTGGCGAGCTGCGCGCGGCCGATCACGGCCAGGAGATCCGTTTGGGTCACGATGCCGCGCAGGCGCATCTTGGCGTCGACGATCAGCGCTTCGTGCACGCGCCCTCGGGAGAGGAGCTGGAAGAGCTCGTTGATCGGCGTGTCCTCGCCGGCGGTCTCGAAGTAGATGGACGGCAAATCGCGCACGGTGGCCTCGGGCATGGCAGACGCGATCGAGACGTCGATCGCGCCGTGCACGACGCCTCGCTCGTCGACCACCGGCAAGACGCGCAGGGCGCGCTCGCGGAGGCGACGGAGCGCGAGCGCGCTCGGATCGTCGGGGTGAATCGTGACCAGATCGCGCGACATGATCTCGCCGCAGGTGAGGCCTCCGCGCAGCCGCCGGTGCGCCTCCTCTTCGACGTGCCGGACGAGGGCGATCAGGTCTTCGCGCTCGACGTCGAGCGGTGTACCCAGGCGCTCGAGGGCGGCGTCGATGTCGCTCGGCGAAAAGCCGACGCGGAGCTCGGGCGGGGCGTCGGCGGTGCCGTGGGGCGAGACCGGCAAGGTCACGACGTGCGGGTAGCTGCGGCGCACCAGGTTGTTGAACAGCAGCCCGGCTGCCACGAGCAGCAGGGAGTTGATGGCGACCGGCACGAGCGCGAAGTGATAGCCCAGGCTCGTCACGGCCGGGCCGCCGATGACCGCCGTGAGCGCCACCGCGCCCGCGGGCGGGTGCAAGCACCGGAGCATGCTCGTGACGGCGATGGTGAGCGCGACCGCGGCGGCGCCGGCGCACAGCGGATCGGGGATGACGCGAGCGGCCGTGACGCCGATGACGGCCGCCAGCACGTTGCCGCCGAGCACGGACCACGGCTGGGCGAGCGGGCTCGCGGGGACCCCGAACACGAGCACGGTCGAAGCGCCGATCGGCGCTATCAGGAGCGGAGCGTGCGCGGTGGGGCCAAGGCAAGCGTGCATCACGACCCCGGTGGTCAGCAGCCCGAGCAAGCCCCCGACAGCAGCGTAGATCCGCTCGCTGACGAGCAGCGGCGTGCGCATGGGCTGGAACCGCGTAAGAAAGCTCGAGCCCGCAACTCCGAAGCTCATCGCGCGGCCATATATCGAGATGTTTGCGCGCTGTCTACGAATGCTTACGAAGGCTTACGGACGCTGATGAGGGGCTCGCGGAGCGCGAAAGCGTGTCGGGACGGGGGCCGACTCGGCGCTACGCCGCAGCGGAGACCGCCTTCTTGCGCGGGCGCGGCGCGCGGGTCGCCCCGGCCGCGCCGGCGCCGGACGGCTTCGTCGGCGTGGCGCTCGCGGGCGGGGTGGACACGGCGCGGACCAGCGCGGCGGCGATGGCCGCCGTCATCCTCGCGGTCGGCAGGCGCGGCGTGAACGCGAGCACGCGCTCGCCGGGGCGCCGGCCGCGCGAGGAGCGGCCGCTCTTCGCGACCCCCTCGACGGCGCGCTCGCACGGAGAGCCGGGGGCGACGCGCAGCAGGACCTCGGGCAGCCCGATGGCGCCGCCGGCGCCGGGCGCGTAGACGACGCCGACCTCGATCGCGACGAAGCCGGGGAGCGCCGCGCGCGGCGAGAGGCCGAGCCGGAGCTCGTCGGCGTCGGGGCTGCCGTCCGGGATGCGGAGGCGGCCGACGACGCGGAGCTCCTGCGCCGCAGCCGCGGCGCCGGCGGGCGCCTTCCGCGAGCGCCGCACGCGCCGCGCGACGTCGCGCAGGAACGCGACCGGCCGCGCCGCCGGATCGGCGGGGAGCTCGGCGAGCCGGCCGGTGCAGAAGATCGCGAGCAGCGCCGTCGCGTCGAGCGCGAGCAGGTGGGCGTGGTACGGCGAGGCGGCCGCCACGGCGTGGACGCCCGCGCCGAGCGCGGCGAGCAGCGCGACGAGCAGCGCCTTGCCGGCGCGCGTCGAGACGTCGAGGTAGACGCCGCGCACCCGCGGCGGCTCGCGGAACGCCTCGGCCTCCGCGATGGGGAGCCACTTGCCAGGGCGCCGCAAGGTCGCGGCGGCGCGCTCCGGGCGGGGCGTGCGGTGCGCGGCGAGCGCGGTCGCCGCGGCCACGAGCGCGGCGCCCGGCGTGCCGTCCCTGAGCAGGAGCTCCAGGGCGACGCCCGCGACGAGCGCGAGCCCCGCGAGCGCGGCGCGCGGCGCGAGCGGGATCGGGACGAGGGGCCGCGGCGCGACGCCCGCGGCGCGGGCGAGGCGCTCGTGCTCGCGCGCCTTGAGCGCGACGAGGGCGCTGTAGAGCGCGAAGAGGACCACGCCCGCGGCCACGTAGAGGGTGCGGCTGCGATCGGGGCTGCCGGCCGCGGCGTCCGAGATGCGGCCGAGCGTGTCGGCCCCGGGCTTCGCCGCGGCGGGCTCGGGCTGGAAGGCGCGCGCGTCGGCGCGGACCGCCCACCGGATCGGCTCGGCCTTGGGGGCGTACGGGCGGAGCAGCTCCAGCTCGTCCTTGTCGAGCGCGCGGCGGAGCGTGGAGAGCGTCGTCGGCGCCGGGAGCGCGTCGGGGGACGCCGCCTCGTCGGTCCGCGCCTCGTCGACGCGCGGCTCGTCGGGCGCGGCCGGCAGCGCGACGGTGAGCCGCGCCGAGTCGTAGCCGTCGTCCCAGACGGGGCCGCTCCAGGAGACGCGGGAGCTCGGGCCGTCCTGCCGGATGAGCCCGCGCTTCATGAGGTCCGTGCGGTAGCGGAAGAAGAGCACGAACACCCCGCGGCTCAGCCCCTTGCCGTCGAAGCGGGCCCGCATCGCCGCCGGGCGGCGCGTGCCGTCCTCGCGCGGCCGGGGGTCGGGCGGCAGGAGCTCGATCGCGACCGGCGTCGCGGACGCGAGCGAGCCCGCCTCCGCGGCCTTGAAGGGCACGGCGTAGCTGCCCTCGTCGAGCTGGGCGTCCGGGTCGACGCCCTGGATGTCGAGCGCGCGGAGCGGCCCGCCCGAGATCTTCAGCGTGACCTTGTGCTCGACCGTGGCGGCGCCGGCCCGATCGATCGACAGCCGCACGTCGTCGCCGGCGACGTGCACCTCGACCCACGCGCGCGCGGGGAGGGCGAACGCGATCGACAGGAGCGCCGCCAGGAACGGGAGCAGCAGCGCCGGCCCGGGGCGGCGGGCGATGCGAGAGGGCATGGTCCAGGAGTCCCACGGCGCCGCGCGCGGGGCCAAGTTCCGGGGACGCCGCCGGCCGTGCCGGCGGTCGATCCGCGCGCCGCGCGCCGCGCGCGAGAGGTCCGCCGCCGGTCGCCTTTCCCGTGGCAGGCGCCGCGCTCACCCGCCGGGCCGGCGCCGCGTGCGGGCAGGCTGAGGCCACGAACAGGCGAGGGCGTCGATCAGAAGACGACGCCGAGCGAGAGCGACCCCATGAGCTTGATCTTCCCCGCCTTCTCGTAGAAGGAATACTGGTAGGGGCCCGCGGTGATCGTCACGGGATCGGCGAGCGCCACGCCGATCCCGAAGCCTCCCGACATGGCGAACCCGCCGTCTCGGCTGAGCACGTTCGTGCTCCCCACCATGCCGCCGAGGACGACGCTGCTCACATCGCCGCGGCCCTCGAGCCGCCCGGGAGGGGTGATGACCGCCTCGAACGACTCGTAGCCGATGCGCCCTTTCACCCAGAAGCCCCGCAGCGCCTTGCCTTCGACGTAGACACCGACGTCGGCCGCGAGCGCGTAGCCGGTCGTGTCGAGCGACGCATCCTCGAGCGAGCCCCAGATCCACGACGGCGCGATCCCGATGGTGAGCGGCCCGATGACGGCGACCTCGCCCTCGAAGGTCATCCTTCCGAACAGGAGATCCAGGGCGTTGTAGCGGACCGACCAGCGGCAGCAGGTGGACTCGGGGGGCTTCGGGGGCGGCGGCGGCCCGGCCGGCAAGGCGTAGCCCGGACCATAGCCCTGCTGAGGGTAACCTTGCTGGGGGTAGCCTTGCTGAGGATATCCCTGTTGAGGATACCCCTGCTGTTGAGGGTAGCCTTGCTGTTGAGGGTAGCCTTGCTGAGGATATCCCTGTTGAGGATACCCCTGCTGCTGAGGGTAGCCTTGCTGAGGATATCCCTGTTGCTGAGGGTAGCCCTGCTGAGGATATCCCTGCTGCTGAGGGTAGCCTTGCTGAGGGTAGCCCTGCTGCTGAGGGTAGCCCTGCTGCTGAGGATACCCCTGCTGCTGAGGGTAGCCTTGCTGAGGATACCCTTGCTGCTGAGGGTAGCCTTGCTGAGGATACCCTTGCTGCTGAGGATATCCGGACGGCATCTGGCCAGCTCCGCCGGGCTGCGCCTGGCCCTGCGGGAGCGGCTGAGCGTTCTGTTGCGCTGTCGCCGCTGGCGCGAGGAGGAGCGAGCCGAGGCCGAGAAGGAGGCCGCAAGCTGCCGGGTGGAGAGCTGCCCTGGAGGAGGGCGCGCGCGCTGGGCCCCGACCCGTGGTGAAAGCGCAATCCATGGCGGTGGACTGTACCGAATCCCGAGCACGCCGGCTACACGTGCGCCGCGAACCGTCGCTGCGCTCGCGCGCGCGATCTCCAGCCTGTAATCTCCGTGCCGATGCCGCCAGTCCCCGAAGTCGTCGCCGTCACAGAACTCGCGCCCGGAAGCGCCGCCTCGAGCGGAGCCGCGGCCGTGCCGGCGGTCGATCCGCGCGCCGCGCGCAGCGCCGAGACACCCTCGGCCGAGCTCGATCGTGCGCTGTCCGAGCTGGGCGACGCCGCGCTCGGGTTCGCTCGCATGCCGGCCCTCGAGAAGGCCTTCCTGCTCCGCTCGTCGCTCCCCGGCCTGCTCGCCGCCGCGCGCGCCGAGGTCGAGATGGTTTGCGCCGACAGGGGGCTCGATCCCGGCTCGGCGGCGAGCGGCGAGGCGTGGCTCGCGGGGCCTTGCGTCACGCTGTCGCAGGTGCGCCGCCTCGCGGAGGCGCTCGAGGAGATCGCCGCGCGCGGACGCCCCCGGCTCGGCCGCGGGGCGGTGCGCACCCGCGCGGACGGCCGGATCGAGGTGGAGGTGTTCCCGGCGCGCCTGAAGGACACCGCCCTGCACGGGCCCCTCCGCGCGCGCGCGCTGATGCAGCCCGGGGCGACGCGCGAGAGCGTCCGGGAAGAGCAGGCGCGCTTCTACCAGCAGCGCGACCCCGAGGGGGGCGTCGCGCTGGTGCTCGGTGCGGGCGACGTCGCCGGCGTCCCCCTCCGGGACGCGCTGCACGAGCTCTTCGTCGAGGGGCGCGTCGTGGCGCTCGCGATGAGCCCGCGGAGCGCGCCCCTCGGCGCGCTGGTCGAGCGCGCCCTCGCGCCGCTCGTCTCGCGCGGGCTCCTCCGCTTCGTCTACGGCGGCGCCGATGCGGGCGCCTACCTCGCGGCCCACCCCGCCGTCTCGGAGATCCACGTCACGGGCACGGCGGCCGCGCACGACGCGCTCGTCTGGGGGCCGCCGGGCCCGCCGCAGGCGCGCCGGCGGGCCTCGGGAGAGCGGCTGCTGGACAAGCCCGTCTCTTCCACGCTCGGCGGCGCCAGCCCGGTCCTCGTGATGCCGTGGCTCTACGGCGGCGACGAGCTCTGGTTCCAGGCGAGGTGCCTCGCGAGCCAGGTCGTCAGCGGAGCGTACGGCAGCCACGCTGCGAGCGTCCTCGTGCTGCCCCGGGGCTTCGCGCAGCGGCCGCTGCTCTTCCGGATGCTGCGCCGCGCGCTCGCCGCCGTGCCGCCGCGGCGCGCCGCCCACCCGGAGGCCGAGGCGCGGTACGCCGCGCTGACGGCCGGGCGCGCGCCGATCGAGCCCGAGCGCCTCGAGGCTTCCGCCGACGTGCCGCTGCCGTGCGGTGTCGCGCGCATCGGCGCGCCGGGGCCGGGCGAGCTCCCCTGGACGCTGATCGCCGGGCTCGCCGCGTCGGACGCGGCCGAGCCGCTGTTCTCGGCCGAGCCGCTCGGCGGCGTGCTCTCCGTCGTCGAGGTCGGATCGAGCGATCCGGTGGAGTTCCTCGAGGCGGCGACCCGCTTCTGCAACGACCAGCTCAGGGGCAGCCTTGGCGCGACGATCGTCATGCACCCGATGAGCGAGGAGGACCCCGCCGTCGGGGCCGCGCTCGACCGCGCGCTGCTCGATCTCCGGTACGGCGTGATCGCGGTGAACCAGGCGCCCGCCGCCGCGCACGCGGCCGTCGTCCCGCCCTGGGGAGGCCACCCGGGCTCGACGCTCGCCGACATCCAGAGCGGGCTCGGCTTCGTGCACAACACGGCGATGCTCGCGCAGGTCGAGAAGACGATCCTGCGCGCGCCGCTCACCACCTTCCCGCGGCCGCCCGGCTTCTACGATCACCGGCGCTCCCACGTCGTCGGGGAGAGGCTCGCGGTCTGCGCGGCGGATCCGCGGTGGGGAAGCGTCGCGCGCGTCGTGGCGGCCGCGCTGCGGGGCTGATCCGGCGTCGCGCCCCCACCGCGATCTCGTTGCGTTCCCGTCTCGATTCCGCCGCGATGACGCGGCGATCAGGACGGGAGCGACGAGCGGAACTCCTTCACCTTCTCCACGATCTCGCGAAGCGCGTTCCGCGAGGCCTCGGAGACGTCCTCGGCCAGCTTCTCGGCGTCGAGGAGCTTGGGTTCCAGCTTGTCCCAGGCGTCCTTCGCGTCCATGCCGGCAAGGTGGAGCCTTACGCGGATCTCGTCGCGCAGGGTCTGGAGCGACGACAGGCTCTTGTTCAGATCGCTCTTCAGTTCGGACGTGATGTTGCTCATTCTTGTCCTCCCGTTTCTACGAGGTGTTGATTGCTCCTCCTCCGCTGGTGATGCATTGGCCGCGCCAGTTGGCGCGCTTCGACGCACCGCGCGACGTTCGCGCGCCCCGACTGGATCCGAGCCCATCCAACCTGGGCGCAGCCGCCGCGCGACCTTCTCTCGATGTGTGGCGAAAGCGCCCAAGGACGTGCGTTTTGCCCCACCTCGGAGGCGAGCGCGCGTGCGGGCTCTCAGGCAAGCTGCTTCTGCGCGCAGACGATGCCGTCATGATCGGCATAGACGAGCTCGCCAGGAACCCACGTGACCCCGGCGAACGTCACGGCGACGTCGCGGTCCCCCGCGCCCTTCTTGGCGCTCTTCCTCGGGTGCGTCGCGAGGGCCTTCACGCCGATCGGGATGCGGGCGATCGCCTCCGCATCGCGGATGCAGCCGTGGACGATCACACCGGCCCAGCCGTTCTGATGGGCCATGGCGGCGATGTTGTCTCCGAGGAGCGCGCAGCGGAGGGAGCCGCCTCCATCCACGACCAGCACCCGCCCCTGGCCGGGCTCCTCGAGCGCCTTGCGGACGAGCACGTTGTCCTCATGCACCTTCACGGTGGTGATGCGCCCGTGAAACAGCCGAGCTCCGCCGTAATCCCGGAAGATCGGATCGGCGACCAGGACGTCCGGGTGCTCATCGCATAGATCCGTGGTTCTGATCTCTGAGCTCATGAAGACTCCCTGGCCATCTTCATAGGTTGTCGCCCGCCGGATTCAACCGCTCATCCGCCGCCGGTCACGAGGGCTCGTGGCGCTCGCCGTCCTTGGCGGCGGGGAGGGAGGCGCCGCTCTTGCGCTTGCCCGCGCCGGCGAACGCCGCCGAGTCGATGCCATGCCGGGCGAGCCACCGGCGCAGCTGGTTCCTGTGCATCCCGAGCGAGCGCGCCGCGCGCGTGACGTTCCCCTGCTCGCGCCGCAGCGCCGTCTCGATGGCGAGCCGCCGCATCTCCGGCGGCGCCGGCGTGCGCCTCGCGACCTCCGTGATGTCGAGGCCCGCGGACGGCGCGAGATCCGCCACCTCCACGGCGGTGCGCCCGGCCGCGAGCGCCGCGAGGCCCGCCTGCCGCACCTCGCAGAGCAGCTCCCGCACGTTGCCCGGCCACGCGCGCAGCGCGCAGCACTCCAGGAAGCTGGCGCCCGGCGCGAGCCGCGCGCCGGTGCGCCTGAGCTCCGCCGCCGCCAGCCAGGGGAGCTCCTCGAGGCGCTCCGTCAGCGACGGGATCCGCACCTCGGGCCGGCCGATCCGGTAGTAGAGGTCGTCCCGGAACCGGCGCGCCGCGACCTCGGCCTGGAGATCCTTCAACGTGGCCGCGCACAGGCGGAACTCCACCTTGCGCGGGCGCGTGTCGCCGAGCGCGACCACCTCCCGGGTCTCGAGGACGCGGAGCAGCTTGGGCTGAACCGACGGATCGAGCTCCGCGACCTCGTCGAGGAACAACGTGCCGCCGTGAGCCGCCTGGACATAGCCCTCGGCGTCGGCGGTCGCGTCCGAGTAGGCCCCGCGCCGCGCCCCGAAGAACAGCCGCTCCGCGAGGCCCTCCGGGATCGCGGCGCAGTTCACGGCGACGAAGGGGCCGCCCCGCCCCGTCGCCGCGTGGTAGGCGCGCGCGGCGAGCTCCTTGCCCGAGCCGCTCGGCCCGGTGAGCAGCAAGGTATCCCCGCGCATCCCCGCGCGGTGGATCGCCTCGCGGACCTGCCTGAGCGTGGGGCCGACCAGCCCGTCCTCGTGCTCCAGGACCCCGCCGCGCTGGAACGGCGCGATGTCCGCGGTGAAGCGCAGCAGCGTGCTCCCGAGCCGGATCACGCGCGGGAGCGACGAGAAGACCTGATCCTCGATCTGCGCTCCATCGACGAAGGTGCCGTTCCTGCTCCCGAGATCGGTGATCCGGAGACCGTCGCCCGACAGCGCGATGCGGGCGTGCCGGCGCGACACCTGCTCGTCCTCGACGACGACCGTGTCGTCCGCCGCTGCGCGGCCCAGCACGACCGCGCCGCCCTCGAGCGGGATCGGCGCGCAGGCAGGCTGGCCGCGGGCGAAGATGACCACCAGGCCAGGCGTCGCCCCCTCCGGCGACGCCGACGGCTCGGTGTCGGACGCCCTGATCGTCGACTGATCGTCGGCACCCACACCTTATGCATACATGATCCCACGCCGGCCCTGAAGGCTCTCACGTGTCGGACGGTGTGATCGAAAAAATCTACCGAGACACGATGCCTGCGTGTCTCTCGCCGCGGGTGTGCCGCTGCTCGTCGTGGGCGTGCCTCTTGGTCGAGGCGCTCAGTACCGCGGCACCGAGGGGTCGACATCTTGCGACCACGCATCGATTCCGCCCTGGAGGTTGTAAAGGTTCCTGTAGCCCTTCGCGAGGTAATGCTCGGCGGCCGCCTGGCTGCGGCCGCCGTGGTGGCAGTGGAAGACGATCCGCGCGTCCTTCGCGAGCGTCTCCAGGTGCCGCTGCCCTGCCTGGTCGAGGTGACGGGCCCCCTCGATCCTGGCGATCTTGCGCTCCTGCTCGGTCCGGACGTCGAACAGCTCGATCGCCTCGCCGCCGTCCATCAGGGCCTTGAGCGCGGCCGACGAGATCTGTTTGACCTTCGGCGGCTCGTTCGGGCTCTCCAGCTTGAAGCCGCCGCCGGAGGGGCCCTCGACGAAGTCGATCGACAGCCCCTCGGCGCGCCGCGCGCTCGCGCGGTCGAGCAGGAACACCGCCCCGCCCGCCTGGGCCTCGATGTCGCCTGCCTGCCGCGGTCCAAAATAAAGACCGTAGTTGTAGGACGGGTCGATCTCGATGTGGACGAAGTCGGCCTCGGACTCCTTCGCGGCCGCGAACGCCGCGAGCGCCGCCGCGGTCACGCGGAGCGTGGGCGGCGCCTGCCCCTCGCCATGCGCGAGCCCGAGCGCCTTCACGAGCTCCCCGGTCGCGTGCAGCTCCTTCACGATGTCGCAGCCGCCGATGAACTCGCCGCGGATGTAGAGCTGCGGGATCGTGGGCCAGCTCGAGAACTCCTTGATGCCGTCGCGCAGGGCGGGATCCGAGAGGACATCCACCGTCTGGTACTCGGGGAGGTGCTCGTCGAGGATGCTCACCACCGTGGCGGAGAACCCGCACTGCGGCGTGGTGCGCGTGCCCTTCATGAACAGGACGACATCGCTCTCGCGGATGATGGTGGCGATCCTGGCCCGTATGGGCTCGCTGAGGCTCATGTGCTTGCTCTCCCTCCGCGGCGGTGGCGGTGCGGTCGACTCCCGCGCGCGTTCGCGGGCCTCTCGCTAGCATGAGCAAAGCACGGCAGCGAGGGCCTCCTGCCGGGCTCGCCCGCGTCGACCGAGGGCGGAGCGAGCGACCTCCCTGCGCGCTCAGCGGCCGATCAGGAGCCCCAGGACCGCCGCGATCGCGGCGAGTGTCGCGATGAGGGCCGGCGCGCCGAGCCCGGCGCCGAGCACACCGAAGCGCCCGCCGCTCGCGCTCGGGGGGCGCGCGAGCGCGTCCGACGGGGGCGGCGTGACGCGGTGCACGCCCGGCGACGCCGCGCTGTCTTCGCGGAGCTCGACGAGGAGCTGATCGAGCGGGGCGAGCTCACCGAACGGACGCACGAGGCGGAGCGTCACGCCGCCGCTGAGATCGGGGGGGAGCCGGAGCCGCAGCGTCCTCGCGGCGATCTCCGTCGGGGCGCGGTGGGCGCCGCTCCGGGCGCAGCTGTCGCAGCCGCCGCCGTCGCAGCGGGCGCAGGTGACGCGGGCGGGCACGGCGACCTCGATGTCCGCGCCGTCGCGCGCCCACGCCGCCGGGACGGCGATCGCGAGGCGGCCTCGCGAGCCCTCCGAGGCGTCGAGGCCTTCGCGGTCGATCAGCTGCGCGAGCTCGGCTCTGCCCATGGACCTTGTGTGCCGCACCCGGGCCCCGGCGCCAAGCGCGGGCGTCGGGCCGGACCCGCCGCCGCGCTCCCGCCCGCCCTCTCCGCCGGGTGCGGGAGCCCTCGCGGCCGCGCGGCCGGCGCTCACGGATGCGCGTCGCGCGGCTCGCCGCGGCGCGCGCCGCCGTCCGCCGGCGCCCGGCCGGCGCGCAGGACGCCCACCGCCGAGAGCAGGCACGCGATGGCGAGCAGCAGCCCGCCGAGCGACCCGGGCCGCGTGCTCTCCTTCAGCCCCACGACGAGCACGCGCGCGATCTCGCCGTCCGGCACCTTCGCCGGGTCGGACAGGTAGCTGAACACAGCGCCGAGGTCGATCCACGTCGCGTGGATCGTCGCGACCAGCGTCGTCAGCCCCATCGCCGCGATGAACCCGAGCTTTCCGGGCTCCGGCCGCCGGGCGAACTGCAGCCCCGCGCCGACCGTGACCATCCCGAAGACAAGGATAGGCCACATCCCCCAGCCGCCCTCGACGAAGAAATCGAACATCGGTGTCTCCCTATCGTCTGCTCTTCTCTGCCTGCCGCGTGTCTCGTCGCCGCCGCCGTGTGCGCCGGCCTTCACGAGCCCCAACGCGGCGCCGCGGATCCCGTGACAGGAAAACTTCCTTGTCACGCCCGCCGCGCTCGCGCGTTATGTCGGCGTGGAGAGGGAGGGCGCAGCAGCTCCGTCCGACGCCGAGCTCGCGGCTCGCCTGAGGCGCCGCGATCCGCGCGCCTTCGACGCGCTCTACGCGCGCTACCACCCCCGGATCTTCAGCTTCCTCGTGCGCCTCTCCGGCCGGCGCGACGTCGCCGAGGACCTGTTCCAGGACACCTGGCTCGCCGTCGCGCGCCACGCCGGCCGGCTCGCCGAGGACACCGATCTCGCCGCGTGGCTGTTCACGATCGCCAGGAACCGCTACCGGAGCCACCGCCGCTCCGCCTTGCTCGACCTCGCCCGCGCCGCGCTGTTCTCCCGCGAGCCCGCGCCGGCCGCGCCCGAGCCCGAGGGCGCGGCGGACGCCCGAGCCGACGTGGCGGCGCTGGACGCGGCGCTCCGCGAGCTCGCGGCGGTGCACCGCGAGGTGTTGCTCCTCGGGGCCGTCGAGGGGCTCGACTCGGCGCAGGTCGCCCAGGTGCTCGGCATCCGCGAGGACGCCGCGCGCAAGCGCCTGTCGCGCGCCCGCGCCGAGCTTGCGGCCCACCTCGAAAGGCGAAATGCTGAGCGGACCCGGCGGGGATCGACGACCCCGATCTCCGCCGCGGACGCGACGGACGCTGTGGATAGACACGCGCGGAGAGGTTCTCGATGAAGCCGTTCTCAGGAGAGGATCCGCTGGCGAGGGGCCTCGCCGATCTGCCGCAGGTCGCCCCGCTCGATCCGGCCCGGGCCGACGCGGTCCGGCGCCTCGCCCGCGCCGCGCTGGTGGAGACGGAGCGCCCTTCGCCGAGCGCGCGGCTCTCGCTCGCCTGGTCGGCGGTGATCCTGCCGGGGCTCCTGCTGACCTCGGGTTGCGTGTACGTGTGGGATTCGGTGCAGAAGATCGGGCAGATCTACGGGGGAGGGTAGCGGCCGGGCGGCGCCTTCGCCGCGCTGCTCGTGACGAGCCGCGCGGGGCGAAGGAGCGGCGCGCGCATCAGTCGCCGATGTCGACGACGTCGAGCCCGTGGTACCAGAGCGCGCAGAGCGCGGTGTCGCCGGAGATCGTCACCTGCGAGGCGTACGACGAGAGCTCGCCCTTCGTTTCGAGCGTCAGCTCGTCGAGGTCGGCCGCGTCGAGCACCGAGAGCGCGGGCGGGCTGTAGCCGGCGAGGAGGAGGCGCGTCCCGTCCACGGCGCGCGGCCAGCCGGCGTCGGGGGCCGAGAGCTCCTGCATCGCGACATCGATGCTGCCTTCCACGAGCCCGCTGGCCACGAGGATCCCGGACGAATACGCGCCCCCGCCCGCCACGTCGCCCACGCCGTAGTACCCGGACGTGTACATGAACACGCGGTCATCGCCCACGAACACCTGGTCCACGCGGGTGTCGTCGTCGAGCGTGTGCTCGTCCCGGAGGCGCGCGCTCGCGCTGCCGACGTCGAGCAGCTTGAGGGTGTGGCGCGTCCCGCGGCAGACGCCGGGGCCATCGTAGTGCTCCTGGTCCGCCGGCACGAATTCAGCGGTGTAGCTGAACGCCCTGTAGCACTCCTGGTAGCTCGCGACCTCGATCTGGACCGCCTCGTAGTCGACCGTGAGCGCGCGGTTCAACGCGCCATCGAAGGCGAGCAGCGACCCGGGCACATTGACCGACGTCCGCACGACCGGCGATGAGGGATCGGCCACATCGATGCGGTCGAGGTAGAAGCGCGCCCTGGAGGGGTCGTTCGGCAGCGGCACCCAGTGCGACGTCAGCACGGTGGTGCCGTCGACCTGCAGGCCCGTGTAGCCGCCGCCGTCGGGCAGGGGGAGCGAGCGGTGCGTCGGGCTCGACGGGTTCGAGAGGTCGATGATCTCGAGCGACGGATCGCGGGGCTGCGGCTGCGCGCTGCCGTCCTCGTAGTAGTAGTACTCTTCCTGGACGTTGCGGAGCACGAGCGTGCTCCCTGCCTGGACCACGGCGCTGCCGGCGGAGACGATCCTGCCGTAGTACCCGTAATAGTAGAGCGCGTTGCTGTTGAACGGCAGATCGCGCTGGCTCGCGATCCGGGGGGCTTCGGGGTTCGTGAGGTCGATGACGGCGAGGCTCGTCTTCGTCGAGTCCGCGTACGAGGGCCAGAGCAGGTAGGCGTATTGCCCGTGCGCGAAGAGCTGCGCGCTGGAGAGGCCGGATCCATAGCAGTCGTCCGTCGATCCGGCGGCCAGCGTCGCGAGGTCGAGCTTCCCGATCGGCTCGGCGCGCCCCGGCTCCGCGGCGTACACGACATCGAGCTCTGCGGCCTGCGTCCACCAGTCCGCGCCCATGCGGACCACGAGATCTCCGGTGGCCACCGTGTTGCTGACGACCGTCGCCAGGGCCAGGTCGGCGGCCTCGACCGGGGCGTCGCGATCATCGATGTTGAACGTCCCGACCTCCTGGTCGGAGACGGCGAAGAGCCGCGTGTCATGGACGAACGCGCGGCGCGCCTGGCCGCGCGCCGGGGCGGAGCCGCGCTTCGTGAGCGTGTCGGCCGTGAAGTCGATCAGCTGGACGCCGCTCTTGTACGAGCCGCAGCCCTTGCCCTCGGCGATGTCCCAGCCGCTGTACGGCACGAGGAGGGTGCCGAGATCGTCGAGGATGGTGAAGGCCTTGTGGATCCGGTCCTGGTCCTCGGCGAAGCTCGCCCAGTCGCCGCCGAAATGGACGCGCTTCAGCATCGTGGGCTTCGCGAGATCGGAGACGTCGAAGAGGGAGACGTGGAGCGAGCCGTCGGTGGCGGCGTTGTCGAAGCCGAGGGCGAGCAGCCGGTCGCCGCGCGGCTCCATGTGGTAGACCCAGCCGGGCATCTCGAGCTCGCCGACCTGGGCGGGGTGCTCCGGGTCGCTGAGGTCGATGGTGAAGAGCGGGTCGGTCTGCTCCGCCGTGATCGCGTAGGCGCGGTCGCCGTCGAAGCGGACGGAGCGCAGCGTCTCGGGCTTGGGCAGGGTGAGCTCGGTGAAGCCGAGGGGCGTGAGCTCTTGCGAGGACGCGACGGTGAAGGTCTGGACGCCGGGCAGCGCGTTGGTCCGCCAGATGCCGGGCTGGCTGACGACGCGGAGGACACCCTCGTGCTCGTCCATCTGCCAGCGGCTCTGGATCTGGCCGACGGCCTCGACGCTCGCGCCCTCGACGAGCGCGCCGCCGGGGTCGGAGATGTCGACGACCTGGATGGTGGAGTGCCCCTCGTCGGTGCCGTCCCACTCGATGCCGGCGATGTACATGCGGTCCTGGGTGACGCTCACGCTGCGCTGCCACCCGTAGTCGTTGGGGTCGTCGTCGTAGCTCAGCTGATCGACCACGGCGATATGGGCGGGGTCGCCGACGGCCAGGGAGGTGACCGTGGTGTTCCGCGATTGCTTGCACCCCCAGCAACCGCCGTCCTCGAACGTGACGGTATAGAGCACGTCGCCGACGATGCGCGAGTCGGAGATGGCGCCCGGCAGGTCGAACGAGCCGATCTGCTCGATATCCGCCGGGTCGGAGACGTCGAGCGCCTCGATGTGGCTCGATTGCTCATAGGAGTATGAGCCGGTGGCCGCGTCGTAGACGTATTGAGTCCACGACGAGAACATCGCGTAGACGACCCCGTCGCGGAGGTACATCTCGAAGGGGATCCCGCTCGCCCGGTAGCGCCCGACGAGGCTCAGCCGGTCGCGCCGGGAGATGTCGATGATGCTGAGCCCCGAGTACTGCGAGAGCGCGTAGAGCTTGCCGTCCTTGACCTGGATGATGTCGGCCTCGGTGATCGCGCGCTCGGCGTCGCCATCGGCCGGGGGCGCGGTCGGGGCGCCGTCGCCGCCGGTGCCCGCTGCGACGCCGCCGCCATCCTCGGCCGTATCTCTTCCACCGCCGGCCCTCGGGTTGTCAGAGATGAAATCGGTCGAGCCGGTTTCGGAGGAAGGCCCCGTCGAGCCGTTCCCGCAGCCGGTGAGTCCGGCCGAGGCCGCCGCCGTCGCGAGGACGAGCCAGCCGGCGTAAGTTCTGGACAGGAAGGTCATTGTTCACCTCGTTGAGGACGAGACACAGGGCGTCATGTCTGCGCCCGTGCGCGTGCACTGTTCAGGTCCCGTGCCCGGCGCACTTAGCAAGCCGCGGGCCATGCGGAACCCCACGAAAAAGCCAAGGAATTTGCGTGTATTCCCGCGGCTTGTGCCAGAGTGTGCGACCGGCGGGCCGCCGGCGGTCAGGGACCTGCCCGCAAGGCGTGCGCCGTGGCGCTGGTCGATGCCCTGATCTCGGCGTGAGCCCTCATGACCAGGAGGCGGCTCACACCGCTTGTGGGCATCTGTTCGTCACCGCGGGAGCATCGCGCTTGCGCGCGGGGATGCGTGGGGGGGCGCCGGCGCCGCGCTTGGCACGAAGTGTGAACCCTGGCGCCTGCGGCTGCCGAATGGCACGGTCAGTTTATCTCTTGATAGGAGGCTTGATGATGGATCTTTTCAGCAAACGTCACCGGCTCGTCGTTGCGATGCTCATGCTCTTCGTACCTTTGCTCACCGGCGCCAAGGGCAAAGGCTGTCAGGGCCCGATCGAGGGCGGGGGGGCTGGCCCTGGGGGAGGCGGGGTGGCGGGCGGCGAGCCGGCCTCGTGCAAGGTGACCGGCTGCAGCGGTCAGGTCTGCGCGGATGCCGATGAGGACGTGGTCACGACCTGCGAGTGGCGCGAGGAATACGCGTGTTACAAGGAGCACGGCGTGTGCGAGCGGGGCGCGTCGGGCGAGTGCGGCTGGCGCGCGACACCGGAGCTCGAGGCGTGCCTTGGCGGCGACGAGCCTGCCCCGTGCGTGGTGACCGGCTGCAGCGGTCAGGTCTGCGCCGACGCCGATGAAGACGTGGTCACGACCTGCGAGTGGCGCGAGGAGTACGCGTGTTACAAGGAGCACGGCGTATGCGAGCGGGGCGCGTCGGGCGAGTGCGGCTGGCGGGCGACGCCGGAGCTCGAGGGGTGCCTCGGCGGCGACAAGCCCGCCCCGTGCAAGGTGACGGGCTGCAGCGGTCAGGTCTGCGCCGACGCCGATGAGGAGGTGGTCACGACCTGCGAGTGGCGCGAGGAGTATGCATGTTACAAGGAGCACGGCGTATGCGAGCGGGGCGCGTCGGGCGAGTGCGGCTGGCGCGCGATGCCGGAGCTCGAGGCGTGCCTCGGCGGCGACAAGCCCGCCCCGTGCAAGGTGACGGGCTGCAGCGGTCAGGTCTGCGCCGATGAGGAGGTGGCCACGACGTGTGAGTACCGGGAGGAATATGCGTGTTACAAGGAGCACAGCGTGTGCGAGCGGGGCGCGTCGGGCGAGTGCGGCTGGCGGGCGACGCCGGAGCTCGAGGCCTGCATCGAGGCGGCTTCCGGCGAGTAGAGCGGAGCGCAGGTTCGGGCGCCGACTTCGCTGCTGACCGTTGCGGCGCCGATCTCTTTCATGATCTCCCTCCGGGCGACGGATCTCGACATGTGACCGCCTGAGCCCGGAGGTGGCCTGCGGGTGCGTGGACCGCGCCTGCTCTCTCTGGAAGTGAGACCGTCAGTCGATCTCGAAGCGTGCAGAAGCGCTTTCCCTACTCGCTCACGAGCCGCAGCCCCACCGGCAGCCCCTCTCCAAAGAACGCCGCGCGCTCGGACTCCTCGACGGCCACCACCTCGCGCACCGCCTTGAGCCACGCCTCGGGCGCGCCCGCCTTGGCGAGCCGCCGCTCCACCTCGCCGCGGACCCGGTCCGAGACGTCGCGCGCCCGGTCCCCGGTCCTGCGCGCGAGCTGCACCGCGGCCGGCGCCGCGGACGGAAGCTCCTGCCACTTCTCGCGCAGCAGGTGGTCGAGCCACCGCTCGGCCGCCGCCGGCGACACCACATGGTGAACGCTCGCGTAGGCCGGAACGCGCGCGCCGAGGCGGCCGATCGCCGCCCAGAGCCGCGCGTCGCGGTCGGTCCATGTGCGCTCCAGGATCCACGCGCCGAGCTCGCTCCGCCGGCCGGCGGGCACGCGCTCCAGCGACGCGCAGAGCTCGAGCAGATCGTCGAGCGCCTCCGGCTTCACCCCCTTCGGCTTCTTCAGCCGCTGCTCGGCCGGGGCCAGGAACGGATCCGCCAGATCCCGGATCGCGACCTGCAGCGGCTCGTCGAGGCCGCCCGCGATGCGGCGCCAGGCGATCCAGAACTGCTGCCAGGAGCGCGCCTCCTGCGGGAACGCCAGCCGCTCGGCGAAGAGCGGCGCGAGCGCGGCGATGCGCGCCGAGTCGCCCGCGTCGCCGAACCCGGGCCGGAGGCAGTAGCCGGCGAGCGACCAGAACACGCGCTCGTGATCGGCCGAGCGCCGCCGCGAGCGCGCGCTCGGGACGAGGGTGTCGAGCAGCGCCCGCGCGGTCTCCGTCGTCCAGGCGGCGCGCTCCCCGAGGACGCGCTCGAGCTCGCGCACGAGGTTCTTCGCCTCCCGCGGCGCCACGTCGGGCCGCCCCTTGCCGAACACCCGCTCGATCGCCTCCCGGGCCTCGTCGAGGCGCTTGCCGCCCGGCGTCGCCGCGGCGTGAGGCCTCGCCTGCGCCCGCTCCGCCGGCGCGCCTCCCTCGGCCTCCGCCGCGCGCGCGCCGCGGCCGTCCTCGCGCAGCTGGAACGCCAGCCGGAAGCGGCGCGGCGCCGCGGCGTCCACCTCGACGCAGGCGAGATCCAGGGTGCCGATCGCGGTGAGCTCCCCCTCGATCTGCACCCGCACCTCGGCCTGCTTTCCGGTCGCGGCGCGCGCCGCGTCCCCCGCGTCGAACGCCACAGCGATCGGCGGCAGCGCATCGAACCGGTCGTCCTCGAGCGGGACGAGATCGCCCGCGCGATCGGCGCGCGCGTCGTCCGACGCGAACAGGTCGAACCGCACCGGGCGCCCCACGACGAGCGCGAACGTCCGCCCGGCCGCCGCGTGGACGCTGCCCTCCTTCGCGCCGCGCGGCACGACGCAGACCGCCGGCCGCGGCCCCCCGGCGGCGGGCGGCTCGAGGCCGACATAGTAGCCGCGCGCCGCGCCCCCCTCGATGCGCACGCCGCGGCCCGCGAGGGCGAGGCCGTAGGCGACCGCGCCCCGCGCCACCGCGAGGTCGGGATCGGCGTGCGGCAGCAGATCGAGCGGCGGGCCGCCCCAGCGCTCGACGACCTGCGCGAGGCGCTCCGCGACGCGGCGGGCGCGGAAGACGCCGCCGTTCAGGAGCAGCGCGGTCGGCCCTCGCGCCTCGGGGGCGTGGCGCGCGAAGAACCAGGCCACGTGCCGGGTGATCGCGACGTCCCGCTCGTAGGGCAGGCCGAAGGCGACGAGCCCGCTCCGCCCGCGCTGCGGCCGGGCGTCCCGCGGCGCCTCCGGGAAGAAGCCGTCCAGCACGACGCCCTCGACCTCCTCGCGGCCGAGGCGCGTCGTCAGCGCGCCGCCGACGAGCCGCGCGCCGTGCGAGAGCACGGTGACCGGCGCGTCGTCCGGCGGCGACGGCGCGGCGCTGCCGGCGCCGCTGGTCGACGCGGCGCTGCCGGCGCCGCCCGACGACGCGCCGCCGGCGAGCAGGCGCTCCTTGGCGGCGCGGCAGGCCAGCACGAGCTGCCCGAAGCGCGCCGGGTCGAGCTTCTCCCCTGCGCCCACGAGGCGCGGCTCGCAGAGGTGGGCGAGCGCCAGGTCCATGTTGTCGCCGCCGAGCAAGAGGTGGTGGCCGACCGCGACGCGCGAGACCTCGGGGCGGCCCCTGGCCGCGCCAGCGCCCTGGGCCACCCGGATGAGCGACAGATCGGTCGTGCCGCCGCCGACGTCGCAGACGAGGACCATCGCCTCGCCGCCCGAGCGGGCGAGCAGGGCGTCGAGGCCCTCGGCGCCGGCGAGCCGCATGAAGTCGTAGAACGCGGCCTGCGGCTCCTCGAGGAGGCGCGCCGAGAGGCCGGCGCGGCGGGCGGCTTCGACGGTGAGCTCGCGCGCGACCTCGTCGAACGAGGCCGGCACGGTGAGCACGACCTCCTGCGCCGCGAGCGGGCGCTCGGGGAAGGCGTCGTCCCAGGTGCGCCGCACGTGGGCGAGGATCCGGGCGCTGGCGTCGAGCGGCGAGACGCGCGGCAGGGAGGCCGCGTCCTCGGCCGCGCCCCATGGCAGGATGGGCGCCGTGCGGTCGACGGCGGGGTGGCAGAGCCAGCTCTTCGCCGAGGCGATGAGCCGCCCGGGGATCTCGCCGCCGCGCCGGCGCGCGTGCTCGCCGATCGCGAAGGGCGCGTCGCCGAACGGATCGGCCGGCGCCTCGCCGGGGAGGGGCGCGTAGAGCAGCGACGGCAGCAGCGGGCGCGCCTCGATCTCGGTGGCCGTCACGAGCTGCGGGATCGAGAAGACGCGGATCGCGCCGGGATCGGCGTCGCGCTCGGCCCACGCAACCACGGTGTGCGTGGTGCCGAGGTCGATTCCGACGATCAGGCTCGAGCTCTTCGCGGGGGCGGACATGCGTGCGCGCAGCAACGATACTGGATCGCCGCGGCGCATTCCGCAGGTCCGGCGCGCCGCCGCGCCGGCTCGCGCGCGCCCGCGCGCTTCTTCCGGTTCTTCCGGGCGATTCCCCGTGCTAGAGCCGCGAAATGCGAGCGAACCGAGCGATCTGGCTTGTGGTCCTTGGCGCCCTTGCGGCGGGGTGCGGGTCGGCGAAGACCGAGATGTCGGTGGCGGCGAGCGCGGCGCCGCCGCCGCCTCCTCCTCCGGTGGTCGTCCAGCCGGCGGCGCCTGCCGAGGCGGTCATCGAGGGGGATCGCATCAAGATCGCCCGGCCGATCTTCTACGACCTCGACAAGGACGAGATCCGGCCGGAGTCGTTCTCGGTCCTCGACGCGGTGGCGAACATCCTGCGCACGCACCCGGAGATCACAGCGCTCACGGTCGAGGGGCACACGGACAACCAGGGCAGCGTGGATCACAACATCAAGCTGTCCGAGCGCCGCGCGAACGCCGTGGTCCGCTACCTCGTCCAGCACGGCGTCGCGACGCCGATGACGGCGCCGGGCTACGGCGCCGGCGCGCCTCTCTGCTTCACGAACGACGAGGGCTGCCGCGCCATGAACCGGCGCGTGGAGTTCCGCATCAAGTCGAAGTGACCGGCTGGCGGCCGACCGAGGCCGCCTGCCCGTCGCTCCAGGTCCGACACGCCCCTCCCGCGCCTGCTCCCTGAGCTACCCGAGCCTCGGAACAACAGGCCAGGTTAACACAGACCCTCATTCGAAATCGACCGATTTCGATCGACGTAAGCGCGTGTCCTGGTTTGTCGCCGGGGTACGGCGCACTGGCCCGCTGGTTGTTGGTTGCGTCGGTTGCCTCAGTTGCGTCGGTCACGTCGGTTGCCTCGGCTTCGCGCGTTGCCCCCATTACGCTCGTCGCCCTTCCGTCCGTCCTCGCGCAGCTCACCCGCGCCGCGCTCTCTAGCGCGTCGCCGTGCGCCCCGCGAGGCGCACGGCGCGAGAGGATGCCTGTCCGTCTGTGCGCCTGTGGGACAAGCGACTCCCAAAGATGATTGTGCTGCAAATTTGTATTGAACGGCGCCTCTCGATCGTACTTAATACATCACGGGAATCCGCGCGCTGAGTGCGACGCGCCAGTTCGAGCAACTCATTGCATTCCAAGGTGGATCATGGCGAGCGTTCGTCGTCGTATGCTGGAGATCGCTTGTCTCGTCCTTCCGGGGCTCGTGTGGATTTCGCCGCGCACCGCGGCTGCGCATCACGTCGACCATCTCAGGTGGGCGGAGAGCCTCGTGGACAACGTCAGCTCGGAGAACAACGAATACAACTCGAGCCCCAGCTTCATCAGCTGGGCTGGTGTGGCCGGCGCGCGCCGCTACGCGAACCGGACGCAGTGCGCCACCTTCCTGACGGAGCTGCTCAAGCGGGGCTACGGGTTCACCGAAGCATCGTTGAACGACTGGCTGGGCAGCCGGAGCCCGAGCGCGGCCGCCTACTACGACGCCATCGTCGAGGAGAATGGATTCAAGAGGATCCACGACCCCAGGGACGCGCGCGCCGCCGACATCATCGCGATCCGCTACCCCGCTGGCGAGTCGTCGACCGGGCACGTCGCGATCCTCCGCCGGGCGCCGAGGGCGAAGCTCCCCGTCAGCCCCCTCGTCGCGGGCACATTCCAGTTCGAGGTGAGCATCGTCGACTCGACGAGCACGCATCACGGCTCGTCCGACTCCAGGTACGCGTCGAGCGGCCGGGGGGCCTCCGGCGCCGGCTACGGGACGATGCGGCTCTACACGAACACCTCGGACACCATCGTCGGGCACACCTGGAGCACGGCCGCCGTCACGGCCTATTATCCCGCGGCGGTGCGCCAGGTGGTGATTGGCAGGCTGGTGTTCGAGGACGACGATCGGGGCAGGGGGTCGGACGACGACGACTCCGACGACCGGTGGTAGGGAGGGACTGAGGGCTATTTCCGGGTGCCCAAGGCTCGTCCCCGAGGCCGTGGGCGGCCGGATCATTGGCCCGCTGAGCTCGGCTCTACCGAGGCCCGATGCTCATTGCGCGCCGCTGCGCGACGTGACCGGAATGCGCGCGGCGCCCCCTTCTTCGAGCCAGGTCGCGAGCGTCTTCAGCGTCGGGTGAAGCGCGCGGAGCGAGGCGACGTCGATGTCGACTCGGAGCTTGAGCGCGGCCTCGACGATGCGCTCGAACAGGGGATTTTGGCGCAGGGCCTCGGCCGGAAAGCGCGCATAGGCGAGCGGCTGCCCCGTCGCGCGCCCGAGCGCGGCCGCCGTCTCGACGCCGGTGAGCACGTCGCCGCCGAGCTCGAGGGTTCGGCCTGCGAAGGCGTCGGGCGCCGCGAAGACCGCGGCCGCGATCGCGCCGATGTCCTCGGCCGCGATGAAGGGGATACGGTGCTCCGGTGGGTAGAAGAACGTGAACTTCCCCGGCGCCGCGTAGAACTGCGGCTGGGTGAGCAGCTCGAAGAACGCCCCCGGGCGCAGGATGGTGAAGGGCACGTCGAGCGAGCGAACGTACGTCTCGATCTGCCACTTGCTCTCGAAGTGGCCGACTCCCGTGCCCGGCTCGAGGCCGGCCATCGAGGTGTACACAAGGTGCCGGACCCTCGCCGCGCGCGCGGCGTCGGCGACGTTCTTGCCGAAGCGCGCCTCGTCCTCCGAGGTGACGCCGTACTGCGGTTGCCCCTCGCTCGGCTGCACGCTGAAGACGGCGTCCGCCCCCCGGGCCGCGGCCTCGAGCGAGGCGCGGTCGCCCAGGTCGCCGCCCACGACCTCTGCCCCGAGCCGGCGCAGCGCCGCGGCGGGCTCTCCCTGGGGATCTCTGACGAGAGCACGGACGCGAACGCCGCGCGACAGCAGCGCTCGCGCCGCGCCGCCGCCCTGCTGTCCGGTAGCGCCGGTGACGAGGACGAGCCTCTCCTTCGTGGTCATGACTGGGTCTCCCTTCGCGTGGATCGGGCCCGTGGCGCCGCAGCGCCGGCCCCCACGCGCTCCACGATAAGGGCTCGCGAAGAGACGAATAGCGCTGTATCGTCCATAGAAATAGTTCGATCGTCCAGAGAGGAAGATGCATGGACGTCCTGACGGAGGCGCTCCGCAGCGTCCAGCTGCAGAGCCAGATCTACGGTCGGCTCGAGCTGAAGGCGCCCTGGGGCATGCGGATCGACGCGCACGACGTGACGACGTTTTACGCGCTCTCGCGGGGCGGCTGCGTGCTCGACGCGGGCGAGCGCCGCCTGACGCTCGCGCCCGGCGACGTCGTCTTCTTGCGCGCCCGGCTCGCGCATACGCTGCGCGACCGCCCCGGCTCGCGCGCCGTCTCGCCCGAGGTGGTGTATGCGCAGCGCGGGGGCCGATGCGGGGGCATCGTGCACTACGGCGGCGATGGGGCGCCGACGACGATCGTCGCGGGCGGCCTTCACTTCACCGACGCGCGCCTGAACCCGCTCCTCGCGAGCCTGCCCGAGCTCATTCACGTGCAGGGCGACGGCGGCGTCGCGACGCGGTGGATCGAGTCGACGTTGCAGTTCGTCGCCGCCGAGATGGACGCGGAGATGCCCGGCTACGAGCTCGTCGCGGGCCGCCTCGCCGACGTGATGTTCGTGCAGGCGCTGCGCACCCATGTCGCGGGCGTCACGTGCGGACAGCCGGGCTGGCTTCGGGCGCTCTGGGACCCTACCCTCGGCGTCGCCTTGCAGCGGATGCACGAGCGGCCTGCCGACCCGTGGACGGTCGAGGCGCTCGCGCGCGCCGCGGGCGTGTCGCGCTCGGCCTTCGCCGCACGCTTCAAGGGGGCGCTCGGCGTCGCTCCGCTCGAGTACCTGACGCGCTGGCGCATGCACCGCGCCGCTGAGATGCTCGCCGACGAGGCCGCGAGCATGGCGTCGGTGGCGGGCGCCGTGGGGTACGCCACCGACGGCGCGTTCGTGAAGGCCTTCAGGCGCCACATGGGCGAGACCCCGGGCGCCTACCGGCGCAAGGCGCGCGCCCGGCCCGACCGGTAGCCAGTAGCGCCCGCCCTGGAGCGTCGGCCGGCGCGCGCCCACCTCAGAACGCCGGCACCACCGCGCCGCCGTAGTGGGACTCGATGAAGCGCCGCACGTCGTCGGAGTGCAGCGCCTTGATCAACGCCTGCACCTCGGGCCGCGTCTCATCGCCCTTCCGCACCGCCAGCACGTTCGCGTACGGGTTGCCCTTGGCGGACTCGCGGGCGAGCACCTTCGCGTCCAGCTTCAGGTTCTTCTGCGCCTCGAGGAAGTAGTTGCCGTTGATGACGGCGGCGTCGACGTCCGCCAGCGTGCGCGGCTGCTGCTCGGCATCGATCTCGCGCAGCGCGAGCTTGCGCGGGCTGTCGAGCACGTCCTTCACGGTCGCGGCGACCCCCACCCCCTCGCGGAGGCGCAAGAGCCCGTGCTGGGCCAGGAGCTGGAGGGCCCGGCTCCCGTTGGTCGGGTCGGCAGGGATCGTCACCTGCGCTGCCTCGGGCAGGTCCTCGAGGCGAGCGTGCTTGGTGGAGTAAAGGGCCAGCGGCTCGAGGTGCACGGCCGCCGCGCTGCTCAGCGAGAGCTGGCGATCGGCGCTGAAGCGCTCCAGGTAGGGCACGTGCTGGAAGTAATTGGCGCCGAGCTGACCGTCCGAAAGCGCGATGTTCGGCTGGATGTAGTCGGTGAACTCGACCACCTCGATCTTCACACCCTCCCGCTCGGCCAGCGGCGCGGCCGCCCGGAGGATCTCCGCGTGCGGCACGGGGGTGGCGCCGACCTTCAAGGTGCGGCTGCCGCCGACGCCGGCCGGTTCGTCCGGCTTACCGCAGCTGGAGAGCAGCGCCGTCACCGAGAGCAGGAGCGCTGAGACGACGATCGCTGGGGTTCCCTTCATGGTCAGTCCTCCGGAGGGTTCATGGGGCGAGGCGGCGCGGGCAAGGCCGCTGGAACAGGGTCAATCGCGGGCGCCGGCGCCCCGGGGGCTCGTGCGGTCGAGCCGGGAGGCGAGGCGATCCCCGAGCAGCTGGACGCCTTGCACCAGCACGAGGAGCACGACGAGACAGCCCAGCATCACATCCGTGCGAAAGCGCATGTAACCGTATTTCACGGCCAGGTCGCCGAGGCCGCCGCCGCCCACGGCGCCCGCCATGGCGCTGTATCCGAGCACGCTGATCACCATGAGCGCCGTGCCGCGCACGAGGGACGGCAGCGCCTCGGGCAGGAGCACCCGGAGGATCACCTGCCGGTGGGTGGAGCCCATCGCCACCGCCGCCTCCAGGAGCCCAGGGTCCACCTCCCGCAAGCTCTGCTCCACGACGCGCCCCATGAAGGGGATCGCAGCGACGACCAGCGGCACGATGGCGGCCGTGGTGCCGATGGTGGTGCCGACGAGGAGCCGGGTGAGCGGCACGATGGCCACCATGAGGATGATGAACGGCACGGAGCGCCCCACGTTCACGAGCGTGCCGAGCGAGCGGTTGAGCAGCGGCCGCTCCCAGAGCCCGCCGCGGTCGGTGATCACCAGCAGCACGCCGAGCGGGAGCCCGGCGAGCACGACCAGGATCGCGGAGACCGACGCCATGTAGAGCGTCTCGACGGTGGCTATCCACAGCGACGCCACGAGCTCGCTAGGCATGGGCGACGGCCTCCGACAGACAACGCTGCTCGCGCAGGTGGCTCAGCGCCTGCTCCAGCGCGTCGGGGGCGCCGGTGAGCTCGACCAAGAGCCGGCCCACAGGGACGCCTCCAACCCGCTCCACCGTGCCTTCGAGCAGGGTGGCGTCCACGCCGAAGCGGCGGGCCAGTATGGCGAACACCGGCTGAGCGGCAGCGTCCCCGGCGAGGGACAGGCAGACGAGGCGGCCTCCGGGGCGGCCTCCGGGGCGGCCTCCGGGGCGGACAGACCAGCTGCCCGCGGCGAACGGCGGATAACACAGCGCGCTCAAGCGCGCGCCGGGGAGCGCCAGCAGGTCGATGACTTTGCCTTGCTCGACCACCCGGCCACGCTCCAGCACGGCCGCCGAGTGGCAGATCTCCTTGAGCACCTCCGTCTGGTGGGTGATGAGCAGGATGGTGAGCCCCAGCTGCCGGTTGATGTCCCGCAGCAGGCCGAGCACCGCGCGTGTCGTCTCCGGATCGAGGGCGGAGGTGGCCTCGTCGGACAGCAGCACGCGCGGCCGCGGCGCGAGCGCCCGGGCGATCCCCACCCGCTGCTTCTGGCCGCCGGACAGCTGGGCCGGGTAGGCCCACGCCTTGTCCGAGAGGTCGACGAGCGAGAGGAGCTCGTCCACCCGCTCGCGGATGCGTCCCGGCGGCCAGCCCGCGATGGCCAGCGGATAGGCGATGTTCTCCGCCACGGTTTGCGCGGAGAAGAGATTGAAGTGCTGGAAGATCATGCCGATGCCCTGGCGGGCCTGCCGGAGCTCCCGCGGGCCGAGCGCCAGCATGTCCCGTCCCTCGACCTTCACCTCGCCCGCGGTGGGCCGCTCAAGCAGGTTGACGCAGCGGATGAGGGTGGATTTGCCCGCGCCGCTGTGCCCCAGCACCCCGAAGACCTCGCCCGGGGCCACGCGCAAGGAGACCCCCTCCAGCGCCGTCACCTCGCGCCCGCCGTGCCGGTACACCTTGCTGACGCCACGCAGCTCGATCACGGCCGATGATCACCTCCCACCCGCCCCGCAGGAGTCTCCGGGAGCGGGCCGCCAGCGGAGAGCGACAGCCGTGTCGCTCGCGCAGAAGCTGTGAGTCCGCTTGTAGCGTCCACGTCGTGCCATAGCAACACGAGGCCCCACGATTGCTGCCCACGCAGCAGCGCACCCACGCGTGGGACCGGTCGCCGGAGCCGTGACTGCATGGATCCTGCCCCCGGTTTACGTCTGACCCTTCGGTTGATAGAGTTGTCCCCAGGAGGGCCCTATGCGCGAGCCGAGCGAGACGGGAGGTGCCGACGGTGGCCGTCATGACGTGCTGGGAGCGGTCGCCACGACCGCAGCGGCCATGGCGGTCGGGGCAGCCGGCCGCCCGTCGCCGGCGGCGCCTGCGGCCGCCGGGGGGCCGGCCCGCACGCTCGGGCGGACCGGCGCGCAGGTGGAGCCGGTGTCGCTCGGGGGCGAGGGGATCCTCCGCACGACGGGCCGTCACCGCGAGGCGGTGCCCGTGATCCTGGAGGCCCTGCGCCTCGGGGTCAGGTACTGCGACACCGCGCCTGCATACCAGCAGAGCCAGGACTACTACGGTGAGGCCTTCCGCGCCGCCGGCCCGAAGGCGCGCGAGCAGGTCTTCCTCGCCTCCAAGACCCATGCGCGCGATCGCGACGGCGCGCTGCGGCTGCTCGACGACAGCCTGCGTCGGCTCGGGACAGACCACCTCGATTTATGGCAGCTGCACGATCTGCGGGAGATCGAGGAGCTCGACGCCATCTTCGGCAAGCGGGGCGCCATCGAGGCCGTGGAGCAGGCCAGGGCGGACGGCCGCGTGCGCCACGTCGGGATCACCGGCCACCACGACCCGCGGATCCTCCTGGAGGCGATGCGGCGTTATCCTGTGGACACCGTGCTCTGCGCGGTAAACCCTGCAGATCCGGCGCGGCGACCGTTCCTGACGACCGTTGTCGAGGAGGCGCGGCGGCGCGGAGTCGGCGTCATCGGCATGAAGATCATGGCCGCGGGCCGCCTGCTCCAGGATCGCGCCGCGAGCGCGAGCGAGCTCATCCACTACGCGGCGAGCCACGCCGACACGGTGATCATCGGCTGCTCGTCGATCGCCGAGGTGCGCGAGAACCTGGGCGCGCGGTCCCTCTCCTTCCCGATGCCGCCCGCGGAGCGCGCAGCGCTGGAGGCGCGCGTCGCGCCGCGCGCCGGCCGTTACGACACGTTCAAGGCCGGTTGAAGCGGCGGATACGCGGCTCCGCGAGCGAGGCGCGGCCCGCGGAGCTTCGGTGTGTAAAATTTCTCCTTCACTGCAATCCTGCGTTGTCTGCCGCACACCAACCATGCGCCAACGCGCAACACAGCGCGACGGAGTGCGACGGAGTGCGACGGAGCGCGGCGTTCTCCCTGGCAAAACGCCGGCGAGCGCGCCCCCAGGCCCCGTTGACAAGCGGAGGCGCCGGGGTCTAGAGTGGCGGCCCTCTGAGCTCGCTCGGAGGCCCCAGGCCTGACAATCATCGGCTTATCCGACCCGGGGCAGCGCTGCCTCCGGGTTTTTTTCTGTCGCTATCCACGGAGACCGCGCGTCCATGAGCAATCAGTACGGCCACTTCGACGACGAGAGCCGCGAGTACGTCATCACCCGGCCCGACACGCCGCTGCCCTGGCTCAACTACCTGGGCTCGGACGAGATGTTCGGCCTCTGCACCAACACGGCGGGCGGCTACACGTTCTGGAAGGACGCCAAGCTGCGCCGGTTGACGCGCTATCGGTACAACAACGTGCCGATGGACCTCGGCGGGCGCTACCTGTACGTGAACGACGGCGGGGTCGTGTGGAACCCCATGTGGAAGCCCCTCAAGACGGCCCTGGATCGCTACGAGTGCCGCCACGGCCTGGGTTACACGAAGATCACGGGCGAGAAGAACGGCGTCGAGGTGGAGGTCCTCTTCTTCATCGTTCCCGGCGAGAACGTGGAGATCTGGCGCACCCGGGTCACCAACAAGAGCGGCTCGAAGAAGGACATCCAGCTCTTCTCCTTTCAGGAGTTCTGCTTCTTCGAGGCGCTCAACGACATGACGAACTACCAGCGCACCTACTCCATCGGTGAGGTGGAGATCGAGGGGAGCGCCATCTACCACAAGACCGAGTTCCGCGAGCGCCGCTCCCATTACACGCTCTTCGCCTGCACGCGCGCGATCGACGGGTTCGACACGAGCCGTGACGCCTTCTGCGGCAGCGTCCACCATGGGCTGCACGAGGCCCAGGTGCCGGCCAAGGGGAAGGCCACGAACTCCAAGGCGTTCGGCTGGAACCCGATCGGCAGCCACCAGGTGAGCCTCTCGCTCGAGCCCGGCGCGAGCGAGATGATGAGCTTCGTGCTCTCGTACGTGGACCACGGGGACCTGCCCAAGTTCAAGGCGCCCTTCGTCCTGAACAAGCAGAAGGGCAAGGAGATCCTCGCCAAGTACTCGGCGCCCGGCGTGGTGGACGGCGCGTTCGCTCAGTTGAAGTCGGACTGGGCCGGGATCCTCTCGAACTTCCAGGCCGACTGCCCGGACGAGCACGCGACACGCATGCTCAACACCTGGAATCAGTACCAGTGCATGGCGACCTTCAACCTCTCTCGGTCGGCCAGCATGTACGAGACCGGCATCGGCCGGGGCATGGGCTTCCGCGACTCGAACCAGGATCTCCTGGGCTTCGTGCACCTCGTCCCCGAGCGCGCCCGCCAGCGCATCCTCGACATCGCGGCCACCCAGCTCAGCGACGGCACCTGCTACCACCAGTACCAGCCGCTGACGAAGAAGGGGAACGCCGACATCGGCGGCGACTTCTACGACGATCACCTGTGGCTGATCCTCTCCACGTGCGCGTACATCAAGGAGACCGGCGACAAGGCCATCCTCAAGGAGGCTGTGGGCTACGCCGACAAGCCGGGCTCGAAGGAGGACCTCCTTCACCACCTGGAGACGTCCATCGCCTACACGATGAAGAAGCGGGGCCCGCACGGCCTGCCGCTGATCGGCCACGCGGACTGGAACGACTGCCTCAACCTGAACTGTTTCAGCACAGAGCCCAACGAGAGCTTCCAAACCGCGGGCGACGTGAAGGACTCGAAGGCCGAGTCCGTGATGATCGCCGGCCTCTTCCTCTATGCCAGCCGCGAGATGGCCGGCCTCTACGACTGGATGGGCCAGAAGTCCGACGCGGCGCGCATGCGCGACCACTACGCGGAGATGCTGGCCGTTGTCGAGAAGGAGGCCTGGGACGGCGAGTGGTACCGCCGCGCCTACGACGCCGAGAGCCGGCCGGTCGGGAGCAAGGAGAACGAGGAGGGGAAGATCTTCATCGAGAGCCAGGGCTGGTGCGTCCTGGGCGGCGCCGGCGCGGACAACGGCCGCGCCAAGCAGGCGATGGAGAGCGTGCACAAGCACCTCTACACGAAGAACGGCATCGTGCTGCAGCAGCCCGCATACACGACCTATCACCTCGAGCTCGGTGAGGTGACCTCGTATCCGCCGGGCGTGAAGGAGAACGCGGGCATCTTCTGCCACAACAACACCTGGATCCACCTCGGCTGGTGTCTCCTCGGCGAAGGGGAGCGCGCGCTGGAGTATTATCTCTCCATCTGCCCCTCGGCGAAGGAGAGCCAGATCGAGACCTATCGCGCCGAGCCCTACGTCTATGCGCAGATGATCGCTGGCAAGGACGCCCCGGTCTTCGGCGAAGCCAAGAACGCCTGGCTCACAGGCACGGCGGCCTGGACGTTCGTGTCCGTGAGCCAGGGGATCCTCGGCGTGCAGCCCCAGTACGACGGGCTGAAGCTCGATCCCTGCGTGCCCAAGGCGTGGAAGAGCTTCTCCATCTCCCGCCGATTCCGCGGCGCCACCTACGAGATCAGCGTCAAGAACTCGGGGGTGTGCAAGGGCGTGAAGAAGCTGACCGTGGACGGCAAGGCCGTCGCGGGGAACGTGATTCCCCTGTCGCCGGCCGGCTCGACGGTGCGCGTCGAGATCGAGATGGGCTGAAGGCCCTCTGTCGGAGCGCGCCGCGCGGTGGCGGCGGCGCGCTCCGCGTGCGCTCGTCCTGTCCGCGCAACTCCACGTAACGAGCGCGCCGAGCCCGCGGCGGCGAGCGCGCATGCGGCTCACTCGGCCTGAGCCGGGCCGACCCACCTCCCGTTCAGCATGACCCGCTTCACGCGGCGCATCGCCCGGATGTCCGCGAGCGGGTCGCCTTCGACCAGGACGAGGTCGGCGAGCTTGCCCGGCTCGACGCTGCCGAGCCGGTCGTCGACGCGAAAGTACCTGGCGTTCTCCAGCGTGCCAGCGACGAGGACCTCCATGGGCGAGAGGCCGCTCTCGACGAGCAGCTCCATCTCGTGCTGGTAGGCCCAGCCCCGCTCGGCGCCCGGCGCCTTGCCGTGGGAGCCGACGACCACCCGCACGCCGGCGCGGCGCGCCGCGAGGGTGAGCTTCATCATGTTCTCGAAGCCGCGCACCTCGGTCTCCGTCGCGCCCGTGTCGCCGGCGCGGCGCTCGAAGATGGCGAGCGTCGGGGTGAGGAAGGTGCCCCGCGCCGCGAGCAGCCCGAGCAGCGCTCGGGTCCGCGGCGCGCCGAGGGAGATGCCGCGAAAGATCTCGTAGCGCCCCGGAAAGCGCGCGTCGTTGTCGGCGATCACCGACTGGCGGTAGCGCTCCGCCTCGCGCGGCGGCACGAGCGCCGTGCCGAGCGACGTGATGTGCTCGATGCCGTCGAGCCCTGCGCGGACCGCGGCCGCGGCGTCCACGGTCTCGAGGTGCGCGACGGCGATCACCCCGCGCGCGTGCGCGGCCTTGGCGACCTCCTCGACGAGCCCGAGGGGCAGGCGGAAATAGACCTTGATCGCCGACGCTCCGTGCTCGACCAGCTGATCGACGGCCCAGCGCGCCTCGGCCGCGTCGCGCACCAGCATCGCGCCCTCCGGATAGGCCGGATACGGACCGTCGAGCAGCGGCCCCGCCAGGAAGAGCCGCGGCGTCGGGCCGAGCTTGCGCGCGGCGTCGTACGCCTCGATCCAGTTCCCCGGCTCGCGCAGCGAGGTGACGCCGCGCTGCAGGACGACGCCGGGCAGCCCGTCATCGCCCTCGAGGTGGAAGTGCGCGTCGATGAGGCCGGGCAGCACCCAGAGCCCCGCGCCGCGGACGACCTCCGCGCCGGCCGGGACGTCGGTGGCGCCGCGCGCGCCCGCGGCGACGATGCGGTCGCCGCGGACCACGACGACGGCGTCGCGCACGGGCGGCCCTCCCCGGCCGTCGATGAGCGTGGCCCCGACGATCGCCGCGCAGTGCGCGGCGTCCGGCCGCGCGACGGCGTTGATCTCCCGCGGGGGCGGGAGCTTCGGCTGCCCTTCCGGCGAGGCCCATTGCACGGGCGTGCTCGCGCAGGCGGACAGGCCCGCGAGCGTCGCCGCCAGACACACGCGCAACACGCGCAACCGAATGCTCATCGTGCCCTCCCCCGTGACGCGCGACGAGCCCCGCGCGTCGCCGTCGCTGCGCGGCGCGCGTGGGGCCGTATCGCTGGCGCCCGTCGCGCGCGATCGCAGCGCGAGGCCGGGCTCTGCGATCGCGCACGACGCAGGCGCCGCGCCTCTGATCATAGCAGAGCCGTGCTCCAGGGCAGCTGTCACGAGCGCTTTCCAACTTCCACCTTCAAGTCGTCGAAGGCGCGCGCTCCCGGCGACGTCCGCCGCCATCTCCAGATTCGCTCGAGGCATCGAGATCGCGCAGCGCTGCGCGGGCGGCGGCGGCGCGGGCGGCGGCGCTCCCGGCGACGGGGCGGCGTTCCGTGGAGCACAAGGAGGCTCGGAACTCGCGACTTGCGGGATTCGGTGCGACGCTCGCGGTGAGCGTGAGCCGCAAGCCCCCGGCCACGGCGGCGCGCGCGGCTCGCGACGCGCGATTTCGGTGCTGTTTCGTCGGGGCGTCCGAGTCGGGCGATCCCCGAACCGCGGGCGCTGGTCGGCTCGTCCTCAACGCGCATGCCATGGTGTTTGGGGTCGCTCGAGCGGACCAGGCGCGGTCAGCCGTTTCGCGCGCCGCATAGAAGATAGTTGAGCGTCACAGCCTGGGTAGAGTAGTGTGCCGCCGCCGGCACGCGGGGGTTGTCGCGACCGGCGAGTCCCCTTGGGACTGACAGATGAAGCGACGATCGACGACGGGCGCTCGTTCGAGCGCGCCGGAGGACAACATGCGTAACATTAATCTTGTCAGCATTGGCTCGATGGCTCTCATCCTTGGCGCGACCGCCTTCTCCGCGGGGTGCGGGGACGACACCGAGACGACGGGCTCGGGCGGCGGGACCACCGCGAGCACCTCGGCCGGCGAGGGCGGCAGCGGCGGCACGGGCGGCAGCGGCCAGGGCGGCAGCGGCCAGGGCGGCAGCGGCGAGGGCGGTGCCGGCGGCACCGGCGGCGGCGCGGACTGCGTGACCTGCTCGGCGCCCCTCCTCACCGGGGCTGATCCGGCGGACCTGTGCGAGTCCTCGATCCCGAAATACGAGGCGGTCACGGAGTGTATCTGCGGGGCCTGCGGCGCGGAGGAGGGTGACCCCTGCTATACCGCGTGCACCACGGACGAGGCGGCGGACGACGCGTGTAACGAGTGCGGCAACATGGCGGCTGCCTCCGCGGAGGGCGCGTGCATCGCGGAAGGCACCGCCTGTCTCGAGGACGGCCAGTGATCTCGACGCGCTGAGGTCTTGCGGATCGGTCCGACCGGCCTCGGCGATTCGTGCTGGGGCCGCAGGGAGAGGCGGGATGCCTGCCTCCCCCGCGGCCGCCATTTCGCGCTCTCCCATGTCGTTGTGTGCTCGCTGCGACAGGCGCCTGTCGGTGAGCGGGCGAGCCAGCGGAGAGAGCTAGTCGACCTCGGCCACCGTCACATCGACGCTCATCGTCTCGGCGGCGGCTGTGTAGAGCGTCCCCGCTGTCGGCGTTGCGTCCATGTAGTTGCGGCCGTAACCGACCCGCACGTGGTCGAGGCTGGCCAGCACGCCGTTCGTGGGGTCGAACCCCTTCCAGCCGATGTTCGGGATGTAGAGCTGCACCCACGCGTGGGTCGCGTCGGACCCGGCGCGGCTCGTGCCGACGTTGCCGGTATAGAGGTATCCGCACACGTAGCGCGCCGGAATGCCGAGGAGCCGCGCCATGCAGATGAACAGGTTCGCGAAATCCTGGCAGACCCCGCGCCGGTTCACGAAGGCGTCATACGGGGTGGTCGCCAGGTTCGTGGAGCCCGGCACGTATCGGTATTCGCGGAAGAGCGTCAGGTTGATCGCGAAGAGCGTCTCCATCAGGTCCGCGTCGCTCTTCTCGACGAACGACATGGCGTAATCGAAGAGCTCCTGGAGCTGGGTGTCGGGGAGCTCCGCCGGGCGCACATACGGCGCGATGATCGCCTGCTCCCAGGGCATCCAGACGAGGGGGAACGCGGGCCGGATCTTCTTCTTCGCGAACGCGAAAGGATCGGCGTCGCAGAGCTCCACGATCGAGTCGGCCGAGATCGTGAGCGCGGTATACGGGGTGGTGATCTCGAAGCGTGTGACCCGGTTCCCGAAGACGTCCTCGAACTCCGCCGTGGGCACGTGGGGATCGATCGTGAGCGTGTGCGAGAGCACCCGCTGATCCCAGTCGTGCACCGGGCAGAGATGCAGCTTGTGCACGCTGCGCTCCACCGGGCGATCGTAGGTATATTTCGTGGAATGGACGACGCGGAGCCTGCGAATCGTCGGTGCCATATCGTGTCCTCGATGAGCGCGCTCCGGCTTGCCTTCGCGCTCCGCTTCTCGCTCCTTGGCCTCCTGCATGCTGCGGCGCGTCGTGAGGGTAGCGCGCACGGGCGCGCTGCGCTTCAGGATGGACGGCGGGCCGTGCCGCTTCAGGCTGCTCCGGACGCGGGCGCCCCGCGCTCACACCTCGGCGCGCGCCGATCAGGCTGCTCCGGACGCGGGCACCCCCGCGCTCACGCCTCGGCGCGCACCGACAGCTCGATCCGCCAGCGCTCGTTCGGCTTCTGCGCCTCGCGGGGGATCGCCTCCAGGAGCAGCGTCCCCACCTCGGTGACCGACGCGCGCAACTGCACTGGGACCATGTCGCCCTCCCGGCGGCCCTCCGCGGGCAAGGTGACCTCGATCGGCGAGAGCTCCTCGAGCTCTCCGGGCTTCCAGCTCTCGAGCTCGGTCCCGGCCTGGTCATCCCGGCGCACCGACGAGCTGAAGAAGCGGAAGCGCACCGGCTCGCCGACCACCACGCCGAACTCCTGCGGCAGCAGCGTCGCCTCGGTGCCTTCCTCCATGCCGAACGGCGCGAGGCAGAGCGCCGTGATCGGCGGCTCCAGGCCGGGCACCGCGGGAACGGCCCCCTCGATGCCCACGTAGTAGGCCCGCGCTGTCCCGCCGCGGATCCGGAGCCCACGGCCGCGCCGCGCGAGGCCGTAGGCGGCGGCGCCCCGCGCGACCGCGAGATCCAGGTCGTCGCTCGGGAGCACCCGCGGCCGGGGCGCGCCGTCCTGCTCGAGCCAGGCGCCGAGCGTCGCGACGAGCCGCTCGCGCAGCGCCGCGCTCTTCATGACGCCCCCGTTGAAGAGCACCGCCGTCGGGTGCAGGAGGAGCGGTGCGCGGCCGGGCTCGGCGTTCGCCCCTCCCTGTGGGGCGAAGCCCTCCAGCTTCGACGTCGCGCCGGCCTGCCGCCCCAGGAACGCGGCCAGGTGGCGGGTGATCGCCGGGTCCTGCGCGTACGGGAGGCCGAGCTGCGTCAGGCCGGCGCGCGCGCGGGTCGCGGGGCGCGCGGACGAGGGGACCTCGGGGAAGAACCCGTCCACGAGCGTCCTCGTGATCTCGTCCCGCGTGAGCTCGGTCCGGATCGCCGCCCCGAGCAGCTTCGAGCCGCGGCCGGCGATCGCGATCGGCGCCTCGCTGATCGACGGATCGCCGAGCAGCCGCTCCTTGGCGACGCGCGCGGCGTGGGTGAGCGACGACATCTGCCAGCGATCGAGCTCCTTGCCCTCGGCGGCGAGCTTCGCCTTCACGACGTGCGCGAGCGCGAGGTCCATGTTGTCGCCGCCGAGCAGGATGTGGTCGCCGACCGCCACGCGGACGAGCTCGAGCGAGCCGTCGCGCGGGACCGCGGCGATCGCGGAGAAGTCGGTGGTCCCGCCGCCGACGTCGATCACGAGCAGCACGTCGCCCGGCTGGAGGTGCTTGCGCCACGCCTCGCCGGCCGCGTCGATCCAGGCGTACACGGCGGCCTGCGGCTCCTCGAGCAGGGTGAGGTCCTCGAACCCCGCGGCGCTCGCGGCCTCGACCGTGAGATCGCGCGCGGCGGCGTCGAACGACGCGGGCACGGTGATCACGATCTCCTGCTTCGCGAGGGCGAGCGCCGGATCGTCCTTCGCGAACTGGTGATCCCACGCCTCGGTGAGGTGCTCGAGGTACCGCCACGACGCCTCGACGGGCGAGATCTTCTCGATGTCCTCGGGCGCGCCGAGCGGGAGCGTCGAGCCGCGCCGGTCGATGCCAGCGTGGCTGAGCCAGCTCTTCGCGCTCGAGATGAGGCGCGCCGGCGCGTCGACGCCGCGCGCGCGGGCGTGCTCGCCGACGGCGAAGCGCCGCTCGGCGTCCCAGGGCAGCGCCTGGGGGCCCTCGCTCTCGTGAGGGATGTACATGAAGGAGGGCAGGAGCGGCCGCGCCTCGAGCGTCCCCTGCGCCACGAGCTGCGGGGCGGCCATCACCTCGGGCGACGGCGCGAGCCGCGCGTCGGCTCCGTCCTCGGGCAGGCGCGCATAGGCGAGCGCGCAGTGGGTGGTGCCGAGATCGATGCCGATGATGTAGCGCGCGCTCATAGCTCGACCTCCGCGGGGGCGATGATGCTGGCGTCGTGGCCGGCGACCGGCGTCGGCAGCGAGACATCGTCGGCGCGCCAGCCCCGGTGGCGCAGCACCCCTCTGTAGGGCGCGGTCCCGGACACGTTGCCGATGAGCTTGATCTCGGAGGGGTTGTAGCCGGCCTCGAGCGTCACCTTCGCCCCCTCGTCCTCGCGCCGCACGGGCGCGAGCTTCGCGTGGCTTCGCAGCGCCTTGCGGCAGCCCTCGTGGACCATCCTCGCCGCCACGCCCACGTCCGCGTCGCCGAACGAGGTGATGTCCTGCTCGAGGAAGTCGACGAGCCGCCCCTCGCGCTGGAGCAGCGAGAGCAGCTGGAGCGCCGAGCTCACCGCGGGCGCTGTCTGCGGCGCGGGCGCGGTGACCGGCGCGGGGGGGGGCTCCCTCGCCGCAGCCGCGGCCGCCTCGGGGGCGGCGGGCGCGCCGCCAGCTCGATCTCGCTCGAGCTGCCGCGGCTCGGCGTGCTCGGCCGGCTGCAGGGCGGCGACCGCCTCGCGCGCCTGCCAGGCCCGCTCGGCGAACTGGGGATCGAACAGCACGCGGAAGAAGCACGCGAAGGCGAACCAGAGCCGCGTGGACCAGGGGAGCGGAGGATCGTGGAGGTCGGCCACGGCGAGAGCCTAACGCCGAGCGTAGGGATCGGCACAGAGACCGGCGCGCGGGGCAGGGGGGCGCCTGCCCCGCGCCGCCGCCCGGGGCGACCCCGGGCCCCTCAGAAGGTCGCCCGGAGGACGGGGACGCGGACCTCGTGCCCCTGCGCCACGCCGAACTTGAACATCTCGTCCTGGGAGTAGAGCGGCTTGAGCGAGAGCGCGGGCACGCCGAGCGCGACCCGGCGCGGCGTGATGTCGACGAGGCCGAGCCGGGGCTCTTCCCGGCGGGCTCGCCGGAGGACCTGCGCTGCGTCCGTCGTGAGCTGGACGTTGATCCCCGGCTGCGCGGGCTCCGCGGCCGGCTCGTTGCGGATCGGCTCGCTCTGGTCGGACTCGGGGGGCTTGTACGCGGTGGCGTTCAGGGTGACGACGAGGGTCGGGATGACCAGCGCCATGCCCCCGGCGAGCATGTAGAGCGGCACCTCCGCGGGCGGCTCCGCGGCCTCGACGAAGTAGCCGGCGACGCCGCCGCCCACCGCGCCGAGCCCGCCGAACACCAGGTACGGCCAGGCGCGCTCGACCCCGATCGCCCCCATGGTCAGCATCACGACCTCGCCGCCGAGCAACGCGCCGCCGACGATCCCCTTGCCGTCGACGCTCACCGTGTCTCCCCCGCTCGCCTGCTGAGCGCTCGCGCGCCCGGCGGCGCCGGCGAGCACCGCCGCTGCCACGGACGCCCCTGCCAGACAATGCGCTGCCTTACGATTCAAGCGGTTCATCGGCATCGTGTTTTCCCCGTGTCGACTGTCGCGAAGCCTGCGAGGGCTCGAGCCATGGATCACCGCCTGCCTCATCCGAGGCTGGCGTCCGGGCCGGTCGGCTGGCGATCCCGTCTGGGCCGTCGAGCCGTTCTTGATTTGTGAACCGCTGGCGGAGCGAGCGGGTGCTCACGCGCCTGGTCTCTCCTCCAGCGAAGCCGGTGCGCGAGCCTAGCACGGGTCTCCGCGCTTCGAACCGCTGCGTTGCCGGTGCGGAGGATGGGTGGTATGGGTCCACTCGAACCGGGCTGTGGACCGCCGCCACCTGCCGCAGAGAGCGTGGCAGCCTTCAAGGGATCAACGCTATGGGCCGCATCGGACCGCTTGAAATCGCCCTCCTCGTAGGCCTCGCACTGCTCCTCTTCGGCGCGGGGAGGATCGCCGACGTCGGGAAGGGGATCGGCGAGGGCATCCGGAATTTCAAGAAGGGGCTCCGCGACGACGACGAGGAGGCGGCCAAGCAACTCCCGGCGAAGCCCGAAGAAAAGCAAGAGGATACGCACAAGCCCGTGTAGCGCCCGCGCTGGAACGCGGTGCTCGGGCCAGCGAGCATCGACGTCGGTCGACGCTCGCTGGAGCGCGTCTATACTCGATCGCCGTATGCCTCACCGACCCATGGAGCGCATCGCCAAGGCGCTCGTCGTGTCCGCCGCGTTCCCGCTGGCAGCGTACTTCGTCCTTCAGTTCGGCCCTGGCGGGCTTTGGCGCGGGTTCGAGCCCGCGCTCGCGGTCACCGGGCAGGTGGCCAAGGCGCCGTACGACCTCACCCGCCTCGAGGCCGTCAACGAGACGCTCAAGATGATCCGGGACAAGTACGTCGAGCCGGATCGCGTCAAGCCGAAGGAGATGCTGCTCTCGGCGCTCAACGCCGTCCAGCGCGACGTCGCGCAGGTGATCGTCCTCAACGAGGATCCCAACGAGGTCACCGTCCGCGTCGAGACCAGCGAGAAGAAGTTCCGGATCGACAACATCCAGGGCCCCTGGGACGTCTCCGCGCGCCTCCGCGAGGTCTTCACCTTCCTCCAGAAGAACCTCCGCGGCACCGAGGTCGATCTGCGGGACGTCGAGTACGCCGCGTGCAACGGCATGCTGCACACGCTCGACCCGCACTCGACGTTCCTGAGCCCCGAGGCGTACAAGGAGATGAACCTCTCCACGTCGGGCGCGTTCGGCGGGCTCGGCGTCGTGATCTCGATCCGCGACCAGATGCTCACGGTCCTGAACCCGATGCCCGACACGCCCGCGGGCAGGGCGGGCCTCAAGCGGCTCGATCGGATCGTGAAGATCAACAACGAGTCGACGCTCAACATGCCGCTCGACGACGCTGTGCGGAGGCTCCGCGGCGATCCGGGCACCCCGGTCACCGTGTGGCTGACCCGCGAGGGCGAGGGAGGGTGGCAGGGGCCGAAGGCCTTCGAGCTGACCCGCGAGGTGATCAAGGTGAGGTCCGTCGAGTCGCGCGCCCTGGAGGGCGGCGTCGGCTACGTCCGGCTCAAGACGTTCCAGGCCACCTCGACCGCGGAGCTCGACGCGGCGCTCGACGGGCTGCGCAGCAAGGGTCCGCTGAAGGGGCTCGTGCTCGATCTGCGCGGCAACCCGGGCGGCCTGCTCGATCAGGCCGCGCGCATCGCCGACAAGTTCCTCGCCGACGGCGTCATCGTGTCCACGGTCGGCGCCTCCGAGGGGCGCGAGGAGAAGCGCGCCAAGGGGCCGGGGACCGAGCCGCTGTACCCGATCGTGGTGCTCGTGAGCGGCAACAGCGCGAGCGCGAGCGAGATCGTGGCCGGCGCGCTGAAGAACAACGATCGCGCCGTCATCGTCGGCTCGCAGACGTTCGGCAAGGGCAGCGTGCAGCTCGTCTTCCCCGACGTCACGGCCGAGAAGGCGGCCCTCAAGCTCACGATCGCGCAGTACCTGACGCCGGGCGACATCTCGATCCAGGGCGTCGGCGTCACGCCGGACATCGAGCTCGATCCGATGACGGTCGACGAGCTCGAGATGGATCTCACCGTGCAGAAGGATGGGCTCCGGGAGCGCGATCTCTCGGCGCACCTCTCGAACGCGCGCGCGGCGGCCGCGGGCAAGCCGTCCGAGGTCGTCCGTTACCAGCTCACGAGCGCCGAGCGCGAGCAGATGCGGGAGCGCGGCGGCGACATCGACGAGGACTTCTCCGTCGACTTCCCCATCCGCTTCGCGCGGGATCTCGCCGCGCGGATGCCGCCCTCCACGCCGAGGCTCCAGCAGCTCCGGGCGATGCACGACTACATCGATCAGGTCGGCAAGGAGGAGCTTGGCAAGGTCGCGGCCGAGCTGACGAAGCTCGGCGTCGACTGGTCCGACGCGCCCGAGGGGGCCACGCCGGCGGCGAAGTCCGAGCTCGACGTGAAGGTCGAGACCGATCGCCCCAACGCCGAGGTGACCGCGGGCCAGCCGATGGAGCTCCGGGTCACGGTCAAGAACAACGGAAAGCAGCCGGTCTACCGGCTCCGTGGGACGACGGAGAGCGACAACCCGTACTTCGACAGCAAGGAGCTCATCTTCGGCAAGATCGGCCCCGGCCAGACGAAGAGCGCGAAGGCGCCGCTCGGCTGGTGCGAGGTCGAGGGGCGGAAGATCGGCTCGACGAAGCCGAGGAAGGCGAACGAGAAGCGCGTCTGCACGATCCCGATGGACGCCCTCTCCCGGAGCGACGGCCTCAAGGTGAAGTTCGAGGTCGCCGCCGCGGCGGAGCCGCCGGCGGTCGAGATCCGGCCCACGGTGCGCGCGCTCGACCGGCCGCTCTTCCAGTACGCCTATCAGATCGCGGATGACCGCGAGGGCAACGGCGACGGGCTCATCCAGAAGGGAGAGCGGGTCAGCATGTACCTGACCGTCAAGAACGTCGGCAAGGGGCCGTCGTACGAGACGCAGGCGAACATCGCGAACCTCTCGGGCGACGGGCTCATGCTGCACGCGGGGCGCTTCGACATCTCGAACATCAAGCCGGGCGACGTGCGCAAGGTGGTCTTCAGCTTCGACGTGGAGCAGCAGCTGTCGGAGCCCGAGGCGACCCTCACGCTCTCGGTCGGCGATCGCGATCTCCGCGAGTTCGCCAGCGAGAAGGTGAAGATCCCGATCTCGCCGCGCATCCAGCTCAACGGCGGCGGCTCCACCATGAAGGCCGGGGCGGAAGGGGCGACCCTGCTCCCGTCGCCGGAGGCGAGCGCGCGCGGCTTCGGCCGGCTCGCGGCGGGCGCCGTGGTCAAGGTGCTCGGCGAGGCGCCAGGCGGGTTCGTCAAGGTCGACCTCGGCGCCGGGCGCTTCGCGTTCGTCGCCGCGCGCGAGGTGACCCCTGGCGGCGGGCCGGCCCCGGCGGCGGTCGCGTTCGAGGACCTCTACTCGCACGCGCCGCCGACGCTGGACATCGCCGCAGCGGCGCTGGCGACGAGCGCCGGCACCATGAAGATCACGGGGACGGCGTCGGACAGCGAGCGGCTGCTCGACACCTTCATCTTCGTCGGGTCGCGGAAGCTCTACTACAAGTCGAACCGCGACGGCGCCGACCCGAAGAAGGCCGAGTTCTCGTTCGAGGCGCCGCTCCGGCCGGGGGTCAACGTGATCACCGTGGTCGCGCGCGAGACGCCCGACACCACGACGCGGCGCACGCTCGTCGTGCGCAAGGACGGGCCTGACGGCTCGATCCTGAAGACCCCGAAGTCCGACAACCCCGTGGACGATTGGATTGCGGACCGCGGCGGCGAGGAGTAGGCCGCTGGGGAATGGACCAAGGCGACGGCGACATGGACGACCGCGGTGACGGGCGTAAAGGGCGGGTCTCCGCCGGGCTGCCCTGCCCGGCGAGGATCTGGTAGCCTCATCACGTGGGACTCCTCGCCTGGCTCGGCCTGAAGCAGGGGGGCTCGTTCCCTAACCTCGACGCCCTCCTGACGGAGCTCCGCGCGGCGCTCCCGGACGACGAGGCGGTCGTCCTCCGCTACATCGCCACCGTCATCGTCCTGCTCGGCAAGGTCGCGTGCGTCGACGGCCGCTTCTCCGACAAGGAAGACGAGCTGCTCCGTGAGCTGCTCACGCACGTCGATGGGCTCGCGCCGAGCGGCGTCGAGGCGGTGTTCAACGCCCTGCAGGGCAAGCTGCCCGCGCTCCAGGAGGGCGAGGTCGACCGCTGCTACCGCGAGCTCAAGGCGCTCTGCAACGCGAGCGAGCGGGTGGAGGTCGTGCGCCTCTTGATCCGGCTCGCGGCCGCGGATGGCGCGCCCACGCCGGCCGAGCGGGCCGAGATCGAGCGCATCGCCGAGGAGCTCGGCGTCTCGCTCGCTGACATCGAGCCGGACCTCTCCGTCGAGGCCGGCCCTCAGGCCGGCTCTCCGGCGCTGCCGGACGACCGGAGCGATCCCGGCAGCGAGCCCCCAGCGTGACCCGGGCGCGAGCGCCGCTCGGCTGATCCGTCGCGTGTGTCGCGCCGCTGCTGGGCGCCAGCGCCGCTCGGCTGATCTGTTCTGTCGCGCGCGTCGCGCCGCTGCCGGGCGCCGCCGCCGCTCGGCCGATCAGTCGCGCGCGTCGCGCTGCTCGGCGCTGCCCTCGGGGCTCGGAGCGCGGCTCGCGAGGCCGAGCGCCCGTCGCTGCTTCAGCGCCGTGAGCGCCACGAACAGGACGAACAGGACGGCCCCGAGCACCGCCACGAGCACGCCGAAGTTGAAGAGGTAGTGCGCGCCCTGCGCGCCCCCCACCCCCATCAAGAAGATGCCGAGCAGCGCGATGCCCGCGCCGATGACGGGATCGGGGCCGACGTCGTTCTCCGACGTCGCACGCGAGAGCCCGCTCCCCTGGACCCCGGAAGCCTCGTTGCTCATCGGATGGCTCACACGAGGAGCTTAGCAAACTGGTCAACCGCCCGAAACCCGCCAGCGCTGGACCCGGGCTATGCTGCGCGGGTGAGCACGCCCACCCACCCACGAAACGACCGTCCCTCTCCGCCCGCGCCGTCTGACTTCGCCGGGCGCCGCGTCATCTGCTTCGAGAGCCGCCGCGCCTCCGAGATGGCCTCGCTGATCCAGCGGTATGGCGGTGTGCCCGTCACGGCGCCCACGCTCCGCGAGGTGCCCATCGAGAGGAACGAGCGCGCTCTCGACTTCGCGCGGCGCCTCGCGGGCGCCGAGTTCGACGTCGTGATCCTGATGACCGGCGTCGGGACCCGGGCGCTCGTGGCCGAGGCGGCGCCTGCGCTCGAGCCGAGCCAGGGCGGCGGGGCGTCCGACGGTGACGCTGGTGCGGACGCCCAGGGCGTATCTCTCCTGGCGGCGGCGCTCTCGTCCGTGCAGATCGTCGCGCGCGGCCCCAAGCCGGCCTCGGCGCTGCGCGAGCTGGGCCTGACCCGCTTCATCACCGTCCGCGAGCCGAACACCTGGCGGGAGATCGTCGAGGCCGTCAGCGCGCTCGGCGACCTGAGCGGAAAGCGCATCGCCGTCCAGGAGCACGGCGCGCCGAGCCACGAGCTTTACGCGAGCCTCTCGGCGTCCGGCGCGCACGTCACGCCGGTGCCTGTGTACCGCTGGGCGCTCCCGGAGGACACCGCGCCGCTCCGGCAGGCGCTCCGCCTCATGGCGGACGGCGGCGCGGCGATCACGCTCTTCACGAGCCGCGCGCAGGTCGAGCACGCGCTCCTCGTGGCGGCCGAGGAGGGGCTCGTCGAGCGGCTGCGCGCCGCGCTCGCGCGGGGCGTGGTGGCGTCCATCGGGCCGGTCTGCACGGAGGCGCTGCGCGCCGAGGGGATCGAGCCGGATTTCGAGCCCGAGCACCCGAAGATGGGCCACCTGGTCAAAACGGCGGCCGCGCGCGCGCTCGAGATCCTCGTCGCGAAGGGAAATCGGGGCGACGCGCCCCTGCAGACTCAGTCTTCGTAGTCGTCGTACGCCTCGTCTTCGTCGGCGGAGCGCGCCACGGTCGCCGGTCGGGGCGCGGGGCTGGGCTCTGCGCCGGCGGCCGCGCGCTCATCCATGTCCGCGTGGCCCCTGTCGATCAGCTCGGCGCGGTAGAGCACGCGCCCGTCCTCGGCGGTGATCTCACCGCCCACGTCGCCCCAGGCGAAGTCGTCGCTCTGGAGCGTGCGCATCGTCGCCTTCGCCTTGCCGATGCGCACGCGGAAGCTGGTCCGCTGGCACGGGATGGAGGAGCCGCCGACCTCGACGTTCACCGCCTCGCTGCCGAGCACGTCCTCGTTCTCGTCGGCGGCGAGCGCGGTCTTGGCCATCATCGCGTCGTAGGCCGAGAGGGTCGCCGGCCGCTCCGCGCCGTCGTCGATCCACGCCGCGCCGAGGATCTCACCGCGCCTGCTGGGCTCGTCGCTCATGCGGACCCGCAGGGCCTCGGTCTTCTTGCCGTCCTCGAGGGTCACGTCGACCACGAGGACGTCCCCCTCGCGCGCCACGACCCGCTGCGTGAGGAGCAGCGGCGTCTTCCTGAAGCTGCCCGAGAACCGGTAGGCCACATAATCGCCGGGCTTGCGCGCGCCGGACGCCTCGTCGGCGATCGGGCCGCGCTCGTCGAGCGAGCCCTTCGCCCCCTGCGGGACCTCGCGCCGCGCTTGCGCCGCCACCTTGGCGGAGGCGTCCTGCGGGCGACCGGATCGAGCGTTCGTCTCGATCCCGGCGCCGCAGCCGGCAGCCAGGACCGAGGTGAGGGCGGCGAAGAGGAGCGGTCGGTTCATGCCCCTCCGGTACCGGAGAGCGCCCGCCGTGGCCCAATTTCTGTCGTTTCCAGGGCGCACCCGCGCGGCCGCGCGCGCGATGCGTTCAGGGCAGCTTGCCGCTCGGGAGCATATCGTCGAAGGCGGCGTCGAACTCGTCCGCGATCATCTCGGCGCCGACGGCGCGCGCGGCCGGCTTCGGGACGTCGATGCGGCGCAGCCGCTCCGCCACGCTGCCGCGCGGGTCGCTGTAGCTCGGGCTCATCCGGGCGACGCGCTGGAAGTAGTAGAGCGCCTGCTCGGGGACGCCGCGCATCTCGTAGGCGTTCGCGATCTCGTAGGTCAGCGCGAGCTCCTGCTCGACCGTCTTGTGCGAGGCGTGCAGCCCGCGGATGAGCGCGTCGATGCCCGCCTCGATGTTGCCCATCTGGAGGTGGGTGACGCCGATCATGGATTGGCAGACGCACTCTCGCCCGGGGTCGCGGGCGGCGAGTTCGAACTCGCCGATCGCGTCGGCGTAGAGCCCCATCTCCTTGTAGGCGACGCCGAGATCGTAGTGCGTCGACGCGTCGGACTCGGAGATCTGCGCCGCGACGCCCGCCTTGAACTGCTCGAAGACGCTCTCGACGCTGATCTGCCGAGGATCGTCCTGGACGCCCGTCACCGAGCTCGGAACGACCTCGAGCTCGTCGATCATCTTGAGCGACTCGGCGATGTCGAACGCGCGATCCTCGTCCGGCCGCTCGCTGCCGCGCGGGACGGCCCGCGTGCCGCTCTCGTTGTCGGTCGCCGCCCGCACCACCCCCCGCGCGTCCGAGGCCAGCTCCGTGACCTCGCGCAGCCGCTCCATCAGGAGCGGGTGGTTCGGCAGCCGCGCGAGCTGCTCCTCGAGGATGTTCCGCGCCTCGTCGAACATCCCGTGCTGCGCGAAGAACTCGACCTCCTCGAGCGCGTCCTCGTCGAGCGCGTCCGCGCGCCGCAAGGACCCCGGCGGCACGGAGCGGCCCGACGCCGGCCGGACCGACGCCGGTCGGCCCGACACCGGGCTGTACAGGGCAGGCGGCGGCGCCGCGAGCACGGGAGGGGGAGGTATCGAGGACGCCGGGGGCGGAGCCTGGGACGCGGCGACGGCCAGGGGGTGCTCGGGCACACGGCTCGGGTTGACCGAGGCCGTCTCCTCCTCCTCGTCGTCGATGGCCTCGAGCTCCTCGACGTCCTCGACCTCTTCGACGTCCTCGATCGGGAAGCTCGGCAGCGGCGGCTCGTTCGCGAACGGGTCGTCGAGGTGCGTGACGAGCTCGGGCCGCCGGGGGAGCGCCTCGACGACGCCGTCTTCGTCGAGGGTGTACGCGGGCAGCGGCGCGTCGGGGTCGTAGAGGTCCTGGCTCGGCACCTCGGACGCGTACGCGTCGTTCTCGCCGGCCGTCGGCGAGGCTTCCGGCTCGGCGTGCTCCTCGTCGGCGAGCTCGTCCTCCTGCGGGACGGCGTAGCCGAGCAGGTTGAGCATCTCCGTGGCCTGCGCGTTGCCGGGATCGAGCAGCAGCACCTCGTCGAGGAGCCTCGCCGCGTCGTCGACGGCGTCCTCGCTGGCCAGCTGCTGCGCGAACGCGAGCATCTGCTCGACGGCGGCGTCCTGGTCGCCCGCCTCGATCAGGACATCGCAGAGCTTCTCGCGCAGCTCTCGAGCGGCCGGCAGCCGGGCGACGCCGCCCTTGAGCAGGGCGACCGCCTTGTCGTACTGCCGGTCGCGCCGGAGGCTCTCGGCGTGCGCGACGAGCTGCCGCGGGCTCGCGATCGGCGACGTCGAGGGCTGCGACGCGCGGAGCGGGATCGGCACCGCGGACGCGGGCTCGTCGTCCTCGACGTCGAGCTCCTCCGCCTCCTCGTCGTCGCCCTCGCCCTCGTCGAGCTCGACGTCGATCGACGCGCGCGTGCTCCTCGACGAGGGTGCGATCTGGGAGGCGAGCTGGCGCACGCCCTCGTCGTTCGGGGCGCGCGTGATCAGGGCCGAGACGAGCGCGGTGAACTGGTCGACCCGCCCGGCCTCCTTGGCGATGCGCGCCGACTCCTTCTGCACCTCGATCGCCTTGGCCGGCTGCCCGAGCAGATCGAAGGCGCGGGCGAGGAGCGCGAGCGTCTCCAGGTCTCGCGGGTTCTCCTTGAACGCGATCTGCAGCTTGGTCAGGGCCGACATCCCGTCGCTCGGGTCGCCGCGATCGAGGTAGATCTCGGCGGCCATGCGGGCGAACCGGGCGTCCGGGCGGTGCTGCAGCAGGCGCTCGACCACCTTCAGCGCGTCGTCGCGCCGCCCGAGCTTGAGCAGGAGCTCGGCCGCCGTCCCGAAGCGCTGGATCGCGGCGTCGTAGTCGCGGACCCGGATCAGCGCCTCCGCGAGGCGGAGGTAGGCGAGGGGGTTGTTCGTGTCGAGGTCGACGACCCGCTTGAAGATGTCAATCGCGTCGCGGTCGCGCCCCGCGCGGAGGAGGCGCGTCGCGACCTCGTCGTAGGCGGCGAGCGCGTCGCTCGTGAGCCCGAGCTGCGTGTAGATCTCCGCGAGGCGCGGGACGATGTGGCCGAAGCGATCCTCGTACTGCGGGACGTGCTTGTGGATGATCTCGCGGATCTGCTTGTAAACGGCGATCGCTTTGAGCGCGAAGCCCTGAAGGGAGTAGAACTGGCCGACGCGCTCGTAGGTGGTGATCGCCTCGACGTACTCCTCCGTCTTCAGGTAGAGGTCGCCGATCTTGAGCAGCGTGCGGACGTCCTTCGGATCGTCTGCGACCAGCTTCTGGTACTCGGCGATGGCCTTGTCGAAGCGCTTCCGCTCGACAAGCTTCTGCGCGGTCTGGAGTACCTTGTCGCGATCGACCGCCACGGCGATGGGAATCTCCTGCTGAGGGCAGCAAGGCGTTGCTCGGGCGCCTCGTCGGCATCCCTCACCTCGCCTAAAAAACACCTAGCCAATCCCGCCACCACGTACAAGCGCGCGGCACCGGAAGTTCCGGAAGCTACCGCGAAGGTGCTTGTTTGCAGTGTGCGGCCCCCCGGGGCCCCTGTCTGGCGACGCGGCGACCGCCTGGCGCGGTAGCCGCGAGCCCCCGCCCCGGTCGGACGCTGGGCGGTCCGGTCGAGGCGCGTCGAAGAGCGCGCCCTACCCTGTAGGAACGCGCTGAACGGCCGGGGATTCACGAAGATCGCGGGGAAGGTGGCGAGCGCCGCCATTCCCGCGAAGACAGCGTTAAGCCTAGCAGTCGAGCGGCCTTGTTGCACATTTCGTGAGATCTTCCGCGACCCGCGGCCGCTTCGCTGGCGGTCGTGCGACCCCGCGATCACGGCGTGGGCGTCGGGCCTGGTGGGCACGCGGGCGATGTATGCGCGCCGCGCCGGATGAAAGGGCAGGGGGTAGGTCGCGAGCTCGGCCGTCGGCGGGGGCGAGCGCGGGCGTCGGCGGGAGGGCGCTCCGGAGCGCCGCCGTTTCTCGACCGTCCCGGCGAATGGACCTAGAGTTGGGCACCATGTCGCGCAGCCAGGCCTACCGTGCCCCGTTCGCTCCTGGAGAGGAAAATGCCGTCGACGCCGCGCTTTGCGAGCGGCTCCTCTCCGTCGCCCTGTCCAAGGGAGGTGACTACGCTGACCTCTTCTTCGAGTACCGCGCCGGAGGCGGGTTCACCTTCGACGAAGGGATCCTGAAGGCGGCGTCGCGCGGGGTGTCGATGGGGGTCGGCGTCCGCGTCCAGCGAGGAGACGCGACCGGGTACGCGTACACGGAGGACCTCACCTGGGACGCGATGCGGCGCGCGGCCGAGACGGCGGCGCAGATCGCGACGGGCTCCGGCGGCAAGGAGAAGATCGAGCTCAGGCGTCGCGAGCTGCCGACCCGCTACGAGCTGCCCAGCATCTCGCTCGACGCCCCCGGGCTCGCGAAGCGCGCGCTGCTCGAGCGCGCGAGCGCCGCGGCGCTCGCCTACGATCCCAGCATCGTCAAGGCGGAGGCGAGCTTCGTCGAGGAGGTGCGCGAGGTCCTCGTGGCCACGAGCGACGGGCGGATGGCGCACGACGTCCAGCCGCTCATCCGCTTCGGCGTGCGGGCGCTCGCCGAGCGCAGCGGAAAGCGCCAGGAAGGCTCGAGCGGCGGCGGCGGACGCATGACGACGGCCTACTTCGAGGGCAAGTCGCCGGAGTGGCACGCTGAGGAGGCCGCCCGGCAGGCGGTCGCGATGCTCGACGCCCGCGACGCGCCCGCCGGCGAGATGAACGTCGTGCTCGCCCCGGGCGACAGCGGCATCCTGCTCCACGAGGCGGTGGGGCACGGGCTCGAGGCGGACTTCAACCGCAAGGGGACCAGCAACTACGCGGGACAGATCGGCAAGGACGTCGCGAGCCCGCTGTGCACGGTGGTGGACGACGCGACGCTCCTCCAGTCGCGCGGCACGATCAACGTGGACGACGAGGGCCACGAGCCCGAGCGCAGCACGCTCATCGAGAACGGCAAGCTCGTCGGGTACATGCACGACCGGCTCTCGGCCCGGCACTTCGGGCTCACGCCGACCGGCAACGGGCGGCGCGAGAGCTTCGCAGCCGCGCCGATGCCCAGGATGACGAACACCATCCTGCTCGCGGGCCCGCACGATCCCGAGGAGATCGTGAGGTCCGTGAAGCGCGGCGTCTTCGCGAAGAAGTTCGGCGGCGGCCAGGTCGACATCTCGAACGGCGATTTCGTGTTCTCGCTGACCGAGAGCTACCTCATCGAGGACGGCAAGCTGACCGCGCCGCTCAAGGGCGTGAACCTCATCGGCAACGGCCCCGAGGTGCTCCGGCGCGTCACCATGCTCGGCCACGACGTCGCCGTCTCCGACGGCATCTGGACGTGCGGCAAGGACGGACAGAGCGTCCCCGTGGGTGTTGGCTGCCCCACAATCAAGATCGATCTCATCACGGTCGGCGGAACGCGGATCGGCTGATTTTCAAGGCTGGAACGCCGGGCGGAAGGTAAGCACGACAGCGGGATTGGTGGGTTTAGCGCGGTGCGTCTTGCCGGCCCGTCGTGACACCCGTATACGGGGCGTTCATGGCGCGTCGCTCGTTCATAGCCATCGTTGGACACGGACCGGATCTGGAGCGCGACGAAGGTGCCGCATCGGTCTTGCGCTCGCTGGGCGCTGACGTGCGGACCCTGGATCTCTGGGACGATCCACCGCGGCTCTTCCACGACGACGAGAGCAAGGCACGGGCGATCGTCGTCGAGGCGCTCGACAGGCCGGATCTGGCCGCCGCGGCGCTTCGCGCGCTGCGCCGCGAGCCGCGCCTCGAGGAGGTCGGCGCGCTGGTCGCCGTGAGCGTCGCGCAGATCGCGCGGATCGAGCCGTCCAGCGGCTTCGACGACTTCCTGCTCGTGCCGTACGTGCCCGCCGAGCTCTACGCGCGCGTGCGCCTCGTCGAGTGGCGCCGCAGCGAGTTCGCGACCGAGGAGCGGGTGAAGGTGGGCGCGATCGTCATCGACCGTGCGGCCCATGACGTCTCGGTCGGCGGCATGCACGTGCCGCTCACCGCGAAGGAGTTCGCGCTGCTCTCGTACGTGTGCGAGCGCCGCGGAAAAGTTGTGTCGCGGACAGAGCTTCTCCGCCGTGTCTGGGGCAGCCAGTACGAGGGCGGCGCGCGGACCGTCGACATCCACGTGAGGCGCCTCAGGGCGAAGCTCGGCGCGGCGCTGCCGCTCGTCACGCTGCGCGGGGCCGGGTACCGCCTCGAGTCGCCGATCCCCGGCGCCGGTGGCCCCGAGGGCGGCGACGCGAGCAGGGCGCTCCAGCGGAGCGGGGCCGGCGAGGAGGCCCAGGACGAGCGCGGGGAGCTGCGCGACGAGGACGAGGACGAGGAGAGCGACGACGAGGGCGACGAGGACGAGGGCGGCGAGGACGGCGAGGACGAGGAGACCGCGCAAGCCAAGCGGCGAGCGGGGCCGTCTGCGCACGACGCTGCGCCGCCCGGGCGCGAGCGGCGCATCACCCGATGACCTCGCCGGTTCGCCGCAGCGGCGCGCGAACGACCGCCGCTGCGGCGCGCGGCGGAGGCCGCTCGCGCGCTGCAGGGCCGCCGATCGTCGCGATCAGCGTCGGGTGCCCCAGCGGGGTGGGCCCCGAGGTGGCCGTGGCCGGCGCGGCGTCCGTCGAGGGCGCGCGCTGCGTGCTCGTCGGCGATGAGGCGATCCTCCGGCGGGCAGCGCGGCTCGTCCGGGTCGCGGCCCGCCGGCTCGTCGTTGTCGATGGGCGCGCGGCCATCGAGCAGCTCGCGCCCGGCACGATCGGGCTCTGGGCGGGTAGCGCGCGGCTCTCGCGGCCGAGCGCGTTCGGTCGGCCCGAGGCGGAGGACGGCGCGGCGCAGCTCGCGTGGATCGACGCGGCGACGGACCTGGTCAGCGACGGCGTCGCTGCGGCGCTGGTCACGGGGCCCGCGTCGAAGCACGCGATCGCCACGAGCGGCGCGCCGGGGTCCGCGGACTTCCTCGGGCACACAGAGCACCTGGGCCGGCGGCTCCGCGCGCGCGAGGTCACGATGGCCTTCGCCTCGGGCAAGCTCGTGACCGCCCTCGTGACGACGCACATGCCGCTGCGCGAGGTGCCGGAGGCGGTGAGCCCGCGCGAGGTGGCGCGCGCCGCGGTGTGGCTCGCGCGGCTGCTCGGCGACCTCGGCCACGAGAGGCCGCGCGTGGCCGTCGCCGCGCTCAATCCGCACGCTGGCGAAGGCGGCCTCCTCGGCGACGAGGAGCAGGTGCGGATCACGCCGGGGATCCGGCTCGCGGCGCGGCGGCTGGCGCGCTCGGGCCCGGCGGCGGAGCTGACCGGGCCCGTCGGCGCGGAGACGGCGTTCCGGCTCGCGGCGCGCGGCGCGCTCGACGGGGTCGTCGCCATGTACCACGACCAGGCGACGATCCCGAGCAAGCTCCTGGGCTTCGGCGAGGCCGTGAACGTCACGCTCGGCCTGCCGATCGTGCGCACGAGCGTCGATCATGGCACCGCGTACGATCTCGCGGGGACGGGCCGCGCCGACCCGCGCGGCATGCGCGAGGCGATCGTGCTCGCGGCGCAGCTCGCGGCCGCGCGCGCGCGCTGACGCGGCGACACGCCGACCCGCGCCGACGCTGGGCGCGGGCGCAGGAGGGCGCGGCTCAGCGCGCCCCGGGGCGGCCGCCGAGGTGCGCGAGCAGCCGCTCGAGCGCCGGCATGCTCACGCCGCGCTCTCGGCCCATCTCGAGGACGGTGTCGCCCATCGCGAGGTGCTGCGCGTGGAGCTTGGGGCCGAAATGCACGTCGAGGAACCGCAAGAACTCCGGGGCCAGCAGGCGCACGAGCGCGATGCCCGGCTTCAGCGTGAGCGGCCCGATGAACCGGAGGAGGAGCTTCGTCCACGGGGCCACCTTGCCCAGCCGGTCCGCGAGCGCCACGGTCTCCCTGGTGGCCTCGACCACGGTGCCGAGCACGGCGTCGTTCTCGAGGAGGGTGCTCGCCCCGCCGCCCGCGTCGATGGCGGCGATCAGGGGGAAGAACGCGGTCGTGGTGGCCACGTTCTGCGCACCCACGTCCGGCTCGAGCCGCGCCGGGACACCGGCGCTCGTGAGGCGGCGCGCGAGCTCCTCGAGCAGCGGCCGTTCGGCGGGGGCGCCTCCCTCTTCGTCGATGAGCGTGGGCGCGAGCTCGGTGATCCAGGCGCGGACCACGCCGCGCTCGTCCAGGTAGCCCGAGACGCCCGGCATCGCGGGGGTGATGCGGCGCCGGGCGGCCTCCTCGAGGTCGGCGCGCTCCCTGGGCAGGAGCGGCGTGAGCACCACGGCGGGCGCGGCCGGGCCGCCGCGCAGCAGATCCGCCGCCGACCTGCCGCCCGCTCCGCGCTGCGCGGCGCCGCCGAGGTCGGCGCGAGGGACGAGCTGATCGAAGCGCACGGTGATCAGGACGACGTCCGCGTCGGCCGGGATCTCGGCCGCGAGGCGCGGGCGAGCGAGCGTGTCGCGTCGATCGGCGCCGTTCACCTGCTCGATCACGAACGGCCGTGCGTCGTGGACGCGCTCGGGCCGGACCACGAACGTGACGTCGTTTCCCTGGGTGGCGAGGCGCACGCCGTAGATCCGCCCGAGCGCGCCCGCGCCCACGATGCTGATCCGCATGGCTCCCCCGTAGCCTGCGCGGCGCTCGGGGAGAAGGGGGTGGCTGTCGCCGTCGATCGCGGCGGATCCCTCAGAACGTCCGCTTCGAATCGATGAGGATGGTGACCGGGCCGTCGTTCTCGACGAATACGCGCATGTCGGCGCGGAAGCGGCCCGTGGCCACCGTGAGGCCGCGGGCCCGCAAGGCGGCGACGACGCGATCGTACAGCGCCTCGGCGCGCACGGGCTCCATGGCGCCGTCGAAGCTTGGCCTCAGGCCGCGCCGGACGTCCCCGAAGAGCGTGAACTGGCTGATCGCGAGCACGCCGGCGCCGCGCACGTCCGAAAGCGCCCGCGACATCTTGCCGGCGTCGTCGCTGAACACGCGGAGGCCCGCGATCTTGCCGGCGATGTGGTCGGCGTCGGCGTCGTCATCGTCCTTCGCGGCGCCGACGAAGGCCACGAGGCCGCGCTCGATGGCGCCGACCACCTGGCCCTCGACCTCGACGCGCGCGCCGAGCGCGCGTTGAACGACCGCGCGCATCGCTAGCGCTGCGCGGCCGCGCTTCGACTCGGCGCGGCGGCGGCGGGCTCGGCCCCGGTGCCCGCGCTCAGCCCGAGCTCGCGCATCAGCTTGGCCGTGAGCTTGAAGTAGGTGCTGCGATCGTACGGCTGGTTGAGGATGTGGAAGTCCTTCCGGACGAGGCCCACGCAGCCGAAGCAGTAGGTGCAGCCGGTGCAGTCGACCGAGCGCACGAGGTACGACGACTGCGTGCACCGCTCGGACGCGACGCAGTGGCTGCACGCGATGAGATCGCGGCAGCCGCGGCAGTGCGTGCTGTCCGAGGAGCGCTGGGTGTCGACGCAGTAGTGGCACCGCTGCAGCGCCTTCGAGTTGCGGCAGAACGTGCAGTCGACGCAGCGCTCGCACGACACGCACGCGACGCACCGCTCGTTGCCGGTGCCCGTCTCGAACGTCTGGATCAGCTTGCGGAGCTCGGCCTCGAATTCCGCGCGCGTCATTCCGCCTCGCCGCTCGCTTCGGAGATGTCGCCGCCCGCGCCGCGCCGGGGCGCGCCGTCCGCGGCCGGGGCCTCGGGCCTGCCGCTCACCTGGCGGCGCAGCCGCTCGGCGGCCTCGCGCGTCGCGGGCTCCTCCGCGAACTCCTCGATGCGGCGGAGCCGCGACTCGAGCACGGCGCGCCGCTTCGGCAGCTCGCCGACGAGGATGCCCGCGAGCTCGTCGATCGCCTCCTGGATGCGCTGCTCGTCGCTGTGCTCGAGCAGCTGCAGGTACACGTCCTGCTCCGCGGGGAACGCGTGGCCGGCGCGGAGGAACTCGTTCGCGGCCTTGGAGATGTTGGGCCGGCCCGACGCGCAGAGCAGCTTCGACAGGAGCCGCTGGCGCTCGACGGCCTTCGGGTCGCTCTGCGGAGGCGGCGCGAGGACGATCCGCCCCGGCGCCTTGGACGCGGCGTCGCGTCCGGACTTGACGCGCCCGCCCTTGCTGTCCTCTGCCTCCGGCTCCTTGCGCGGAGAGAACAGCGCCTCGAGCGCGGCGCGGTGTTGCTTGGCTGCCCGCCGGTCCTCGCCGGTCTGCGTCGGACGCGGCAGCCCCGCGCTGTTCGGCTGACCACGGCCATAGGCCGTGTGGAGCTCGGGATTGTGCCAGACCTTGGTTGCGTCTCTACGAATTCGGCGCATGTCGTGCCCCTGGTGACCTCGGAGCGATCATGGACGCGCCACCGGGTTCGGCTTCCGCATCCCGCGTGTGGCGCCCCGCTTGCATCGATGGTGTGGTGAATGAGGCTGGTGCGTGTTGGGCCGGGCGCTTCCCCCGCGATCCGCGATGGCCCGGACGATGTTGCGCAAGGGACGCGACGCCTATCTCCGCGCTGATCACGCTGGCCGCGTTGATCCTGAAGGTAGGGCCACGCCGCAGTGCGTGGTGCGCCGGGCGATACCCGACCGCGGACCGCGTGACGAGGGGCTCTGCCCCCATGCACCCCGGAGCCGCGCTCACGACCCGACCGCAGTCGCGAGGCAGCTGGTTCCTACCACAGCCTTTGGTCAGCGCCGCAGAAAATTGGGCTGCCCTCCGCACTTCATGCCATTCCTGTCCTCAGGGTTCGGTCCCTTCTGAGCTTGCCTTCCGAGTCTCCCTTCCGAGGTTGCCTTCCGAGCTTGCGAGCTTCCGCGAGGGGCGTCTCGGAGACGCCGTTTCGAGGTTGCCGGTCTCGTCCCAGGTCGATTCAAGAAGCGGACCGCCGACTACCCTTCCCAATCCCCATCCTGCGGACGGGCGGCGACGCCGTGTCCTGGAGATCTGCTTCGTGGTGGATGGCACTCGCACCCGACCCGACTGGAGCTTTCCATGATGAGCCTTCGATCCGTGAGCAGTGCAGGCGCGGCGCCGCGGGACGCAGGGGGAGCTGTGCGCAGGGGGGAGCCGCGTGCGCGTCTGAGGCGTGCTCGCGCGGCCGCGCTCTCGGTGCTGGTGAGCATCGCGGTGCCGGCGATCCTGGCGGGGCCCGTCCGCGCGGAGCCGCTGCCCGGGGCGCACGCCGCTGCCGAGAGGTCCGGGGAATCCGGGGAAGCGGAGAGCGTGCAGACCCGTCGGGATCGCGCGCCAGCGAGCCCTGCAGGTGCGGAGCGAGCTCCGCGAACGAAGACGCGGGAGAGCTCGCACCATGGCCGTGCGAAGAGCGCGTCGGCCGCGACCGGTGACGAGAAGACGAGCGGGGCGGGGGACCGGAACCGGACGGGGACGGCTCGCTCCCGCGGGAAGGCGCCGCACGCGGCTGCAGACGCGGAGGAGAACGCGGGCGGTTCGGCGAAGGCGGGCGGCGGGAAAAAGGGGGTCGCCAAGAAGAAGGCAGGCGGCGAGAAGAAGAAGGAGAAGAGGCGGGCGGCGCGCACTGTCGAGAGCAAGCGGCGCGGGGCGAAGAAGGGGATGGAGCGGGAGGCGCCTCCGAAGCCGTGCCACGGGCCGGTGCTCTCGATGGATCGCAGCGGGCTGGAGCCCGAGCACCTCGAGCTTGTCGACTGCAAGGGGAAGCCGCGCGAGGAGGCCCGGCGCGCCCTCTCGTTGCTTGCGCGCCCGTGGGGCACGCCGCGGCCGATCCTGCCCGACGAGGGCGCACCCGCGCGGAGGCCGGAAGCGGCGAGCCGCAAGGGGCGGCGCGCTGGCGATGAGCCGCGAGCCGCGGGGAGCAGGGCGAGCGGGGTGCACGCGGGGGAGGTCGCGCCCGGCGTGCGGCTGCTCGATCCCGGGCTGCTTTCCCGCATCGACGCGCTGGCGCGGCGGTACCCGGGCCGGCTCGTGTCGCTCGTGAGCGGGTACCGGCCGCAGAGCCAGGGCAGCCTGCATCAGACGGGGCGGGCGCTCGATCTGCGCATCGCCGGGGTGAGGAACGACGAGCTCGCAGCCGCCTGCCGCGCGCTCGCCGACACGGGCTGTGGGTACTATCCGAACAGCTCGTTCGTGCACGTCGACGTGCGCGCGCCAGGGACGGGGAGCGTCTCGTGGATCGATGCGTCCGGACCCGGCGAGGCACCCCGCTATGTGACCGCGTGGCCGCCGCCGCAGGATGAGGGGCGAGGGGCGACCGAGGGGATGCCCGGCGAGGACGCGGAGGAGGTGCTCCGGCGGGAACGCCGCGACAGGTCTGCGAGCACGGCGCCGGAGAAGATGGCGGGCCCTGTGTCGGACAAGGCGAGCGCGGCGCCGGAGAAGGCGAGCTCCGCTTTGGAGACGGCGGGAGCGGCGCCGGAGAAGGCGGCGAGTGCGGCGCCGGAGAAGGCGAGCACCGTGCCGGAGAAGACGGGAGCGGCGCCGGAGAAGGCGGGCGCCGCGCCGGAGACGGCGGCGAGGAGCACGCCGTAGTAGTGAGGCGGGATGGGTATCACGATTCCTCGCCGGCACGCCTCGGCGCTCGCCGGTACGTTCGGTCCGCTCGCGATCCATCGCCACGAAGTCATGGCCGCAGGCGCGTCTTATCCCGCCTTCACGCTGGAGCTCGCCGACTGGATCTCGGTGGCCGCGATCACGGATGAAGGCCAGTTCGTCCTGGTGCGGCAGTACCGGCACGGGGTCGACGCGGTGACCATCGAGACGGCAGGTGGCCTTGTCGATCCAGGGGAAGAGCCGGCGGCCGCTGCGCCGCGCGAGCTCCTGGAGGAGACGGGGTATGCTGTGGAGTCGCTCGAGACCCTCGGGTGGGTACACCCGAATCCCGCGCTCCAGGCGAATCGCTGCTTCCTCTACCTGGCGCGCGGCGCGCGGCGGGTCGGCGAGCCCGAGGGCGACGAGCACGAGAGCACGGAAGCGGTCGTGATGAGCGCAGACGACGTGATGGCAGCGATGCAGGACGGCCGGATCAGCCACTCGATCGCCGTGATCACCCTGCTGCGAGCGCTCGCCGTCGCGACGGCGGCGCCGCGCTGACCGCGTGATTCGTGGGAACGGCCTGTCCGCCGGCTCACGCGATAAGCTGCGCTATCGACGTCCAGCGTGGGCGAGAGCACTCGCGCCTGCGCGGGCGGGTTGACACGGTCGGACCCGTCGCGTCTTGATGCGCGCCCTTCGCGGGGCCGCCCCGGGAGATCGGGAGCGGCGCCGCGGAGCGCAGCAGTGGACCTCACGGGGAGGCCATGGAGACCCGATCGATGAGCCGTGTTCTTCGGCCGACCGCTTTCTTCTCTTGCATCGGCGTTGTCCTGCTCGCGGGGTGCATGAGCTCCTCGCCTGCTCCGCTCGACATGGTGGCCACCACGGACGACGACGGCGGTGCGAGCGTCGGGGTCGGCAGCGCCGCCGCTGGACCCGGCGGCTCAGACGGTACGCCGGGCGCTGGCTGCGACGAGCTCTCGCTGGAGCTCCAGAGAGCGCTCGACGCGGCCGTGGAAGCGCAGCGGCTCCCCGGCGCGGCCGCCGCCGTGCACCTCGGTGGGTGCAGCTGGCTCGGCGCCGCGGGGGTCGCGGACACCGAGGCCGACGTGGCCATCCAGCCCGGCGATCTCTTCCGCGCAGGGAGCATCACGAAGACCTTCGTCTCCACGCTGGCGCTGATGCTCCGCGCAGAAGGCCGGCTGTCGCTCGACGACACCGTCTCTGCGTACGTCGGCGGTGTCCCCCACGGAGAGCAGATCTCCGTGCGCCAGGTCCTGAACCACACGAGCGGCGTCTTCGACTACACGGCGCTCGACGGCTTCTGGACCGCGGCCATCGACGATCCGACGCGCACGTGGACACCCGCGGAGCTCATCGAGCTCGCGGCGTCGAAGCCGCCATATTTCGAGCCAGGGCGCGGCTTCGCCTACTCCAACACGAACTACATCATCGCCGGCCTGATCGTCGAAGCGGCCTCGGGAGAGCCGATCGGCGAGCTGCTTCGCAGCCGCGTCCTCGAGCCGGCGGGGCTCGCGCACACGTACCTCGACGGCGCCGAGGAGGCCGTGCCCGGCCTCGTGCACGGTTACGGGCGGAGCCGAGGGGAGCTCGTCGAGATGACCTCCGCGATCGACGCGTCCGCGGCGGGCGCGGCGGGCGCGCTGGTCTCGACCACGGGTGACCTCACGAGCTTCTACCGCAAGGTGCTCGACGGCGCGCTGCTCGGCCCCGCCGAGCTCGAAGAGATGACCGCGTGGGTCGACGCGCCCCTCGGCGAGGTCACCGGGTACGGCCTCGGGCTGTCGCGCCGGGAATCTCCGCTCGGCGTCCTGGTCGGTCACGACGGTGGTATCTGGGGCTTCACGTCGTCGTCTTATTACGCGGTCGACAAGGATGCTTCTATCACCGTGCTCGTCAATCTCGAGGGCGGCGATGTCGGCAGGATCGTCGATGATCTGGCGAATGTCCTGATCTCGCCCTGAGCCGGGCAGGGGCGTTGCGTCGATAGCGACGCGCTCGCGCTCAGGCCGGTGCCGGTCGCTGCCCACCGTGCGCACACGCGACGCCCCGCGGCGTGCGAGGCGCGCGCGCGGCGCCGAGCCGCGGTTATCAGGAACCCGCGCCGCCGCGCGCGACACCAGCGGTCCGCCGCGAACGGGCCTCACGCTTGCATCGCCATGGACGCAGCCTGCACGGGATGACGCCCGGCAAGGCGCTCGCATCGTGAAAGGATTCCGTGATGAAGCTGGTGAAAGCGCTCGGGGCCCTGGCGCTGTCCGGAATGGCGCTCGGCACCGCGCAGATCGCTGCTGCGGAGAGCACGACGCCCATCCAAGATCTCGTGCTCGTCGAGGAGACAACGAGCTCGGACTTTCCCGACGCCAGGATTCCCCCCGATGATGCCCCTTATCATGGGCATTTCCGGCCGTTCAGGCCATTCTGGCCCTACAGGCCGTATGGGTACTTCCGGCCGCACAGGCCGTACAGGCCGTATGGGAGCTTCCGGCCGTTCAGACCGGTCCGGCCCTACGGGGACTTCCATCCCTACGGGCGGCCCCATGACCACGGGCGATCGGAGGCAGCGCCGGCAGAGGACCCTTCCGGGCCGATCATGAGCCTCGGAGAGCCTCGCTGACCTCGATCCAGGAGCGGCGCCTGGGCGCGGCGGACCCCCGTTCGTCGCGTCGCGCTGTGTGGAAACCGTAGGATCGGTCCAGCCGGAGAACCGATGACTCTGCGCGCACCGCGGGGGGAGGTGCCGGTCCTCGAGCGCGGGGGCCGGCGGAGGGAGCCTCATGGGTGGAAGACAAGGACGTCGGCGCCTCGCCCCGTTGGCCATGGCCGCGGCGGCAGCGCACCTCGGCTTCGTCGTGCTCGGGGCGCTCCAGGTCGATCTGCACAAGGCGGGGCGGCTCGGCCAGGCAGTCGCGTATTACAGCGCGCTCTCCGGGGCTGACAGCGGCTACAACTTCTTCGCTCCCTCGGTCAGCGCGCTGCCCTGGGCGAGGTTTCAGGTGACGGACGCGCGAGGGAGGGTGATCTCCGACGTCCTGGAGTCCGGGGCGAACCACGAGGCGGATCTCCGGGTCAGGAGCATCGTGGCGCTCTTCATGACCGAAGAGGACGAGTCGCTGCGACGCTCGCTCGCGGCCTCGTGGGCAGGCAAGGTGCTCGCGAGGTACCCAGGAGCCGCGAGCGTGATCGTCCGGCTGGACGTCTGCGATCTCCCGTCGATGCAAGAATACAGCGAGGGCAAGCGGCCGACGTGGGGCCTGATCTACCAGGCGAAGCTCGTCCCCCTGCGCAGGTTCCAGGCCGCCTCGCGCGCGAAGGGCGGCGCGCCGTGACCGTGAGCAGCGAGCCGAGCGGCGCCTCGGGCAGGGCCGGGCTCTCCCCGGTCTCCGCGCTCGGCTCGGCGGCCTCGGCGATAGAACGCTTCGCGCTCGCCCCGGCGTCCGCCATGCCCCTCGCGGCGCTCCGCATCGGGCTCGCCGCCGTGCTCCTCACCCAGGCGGCGCTCGTCGCTCCGCTGCTCTTCGATCTCTACGGCCCCGCGGGCATCCTGCAGGACCCGCTCCGGGACGCGTTCACCCCGCGCGAGCTGCCCGGCATCGGCTGGCTGACCGAGCTCCTCGCACCGCTCGGGATCGGCGAAGCCCCGGTCCTCGTGGGCACCGGAGCCGTCTACGCGCTCTCCCTGGCCGCGCTGCTCTGTGGCCTCAGGACGAGGGCCGCTGCGCTGCTCGCCTGGAGCACCCACAGGATGCTGATGGTGACGGCGGATCCTACCGTCTACGGAGCGGACGTGTTCGCCAACATCTTTCTTTTCTATCTCGTCTGGGTGCCCTCCGGCGCGGCGCTGTCCTTCGATCGGCGGGGGCACGGGTCACGCCGCGCCCTCGCCTGCGCGCCCGACGAGCCGACGCCTGCCGCGCGGCTCGGGCTGCGCGTCGTCCAGCTGCACCTCTGCGTCGCCTACCTGGCGAGCGGACTGGAAAAGGCGGCAGGCCAAGCCTGGTGGAACGGTGAGGCGATCTGGCGCTCGGTGATGCTCCCGGAGTATCGCCAGCTCGATTTCTCCTGGCTGGCGAGTCACCCGTGGGTCGCGCAGGCCGCAGGGTGGTCCGTGCTCGCCGTGGAGCTCGGGTACGCCTTCCTGATCTGGCCACGGCTCACCCGGCGCGTCTTCGTCGTGGCCACCTCCCTGCTGCACCTCGGGATCGCGGCCTTCATGGGGCTCGGCGTGTTTGGCGCCATCATGCCGGTGCTCACGCTGGCTGCCTTCGGGGTGCCGGCGGAGCCCCGCTTGCCCTCGCCGCGGCCCGCGCTCCCGCGCGCGGGAGGCGGCTGAGCTCCACGCGCGGTCGGGCGGCGGGGCGCGGCGCGCTCGGCCCGATGGCGTATGCTGCGCCCGATGCGCTCTCACGACGCGGCCCGCCCCGGCGCGCCGCAAGCCGCCCCCTCGCCCGCCGAGCTCTTCCATCGCATCTTCGAGCTGCTCGCCGACATGGAGGGAGCGCAGAGGGCCAAGGTCATCGACCTCGCGCGGCGCCTCATCCCCACGCTCACGGCCGAGGACATCCGCAATCCGCACGACTTCCCCGGCCTCGACGACCCCGACTGGCACTTCGAGGACGGGCAGCTCGCCGGCATCGAAGCCGTCCGGTTTGCACTCCGCGGCCTCGCGAGCGATGTTCTGGGGGATGGCGAAGGGCGCGAAGCGCGAGAGAGACCCGAAATCGGCGGCCAGCCCGGCGCGAGCCGCGAAGGCGGCGGCGCGCAAGGCGGATGAGGCGTTCTATCAGCCGTTCGCCACGCTCCGGCAGCTGAACAAGCCCAAGGCCAAGCCGGCGCCCGAGGCGAAGACCAAGGCGACGGCGTCCTCGCCCGAGGCGAAGACCAAGGCGACGGCGTCCGCGCCCGAGGCGAAGACCAAGGCGAGATCGACCGCGCCTCTGGGCGCCGGCGCGGCGCCGCGGGCAGGCGCCGAGCAGGCGCCGCGCCCCGTCGACCCCGAGACCTTCGCCATCTACATGGCCGGCGTCCGCGTGCTGGAGGATCGCGCGACCCGGATCCCGGTCACCGCCAGCCGCGTCGAGCGGGCCGCGCTCCCGACGATCGCGTTCGACCCGGACGAGGACGCGCGCTCGCGCATGCGCTCGCTCGTCATCGAGGGGATCAAGTTCGAGACCACGGACGACAGCGAGCGCATCGAGGGCCGGCGCCTCGACGTCGATCCGCGCGAGCTCAGGCGGCTCCGCCGCGCCCGCTACGCCGTCGACGGCACCCTCGATCTGCACGGCCTGAGGCTCGAGGCGGCGCGCGAGGCCGTCGAGGCGTTCGTCTGCAAGCGGCAGCGCGACGGAGACCGCGTCGTCGCCATCGTCCACGGCAAGGGCAACCACTCGCCCGGCGGTCACGCCGTGCTCCGCGGCGAGATCGCCGCCTGGCTCAGCAACGGCCGCGTCGCCCGCCACGTCGCCGCCTTCGCGACGGCCCCGGACGTGGAGGGCGGCGCAGGCGCGTTGCTCGTGCTGCTCACGCGATGAGGTCCGCGTCGCGCGCCGAGCCCGGCGGAGCGCCGGAGCACGGGTCGCAGCCGAAGGCGCGCGCGCCGCGCCGCGCCCTCGCGCCGGCTGCCGCGCTGCTCGCCCTGGTGCCCGCGTGCGCGCCGGCGCCGGCCGCGCCGCCCGAGCCGCCGAGGCCCGCGCCGCCCGCGCAGGCGGCGTCGACTCTCGGCGACGGCGAGCTCGGCGAATACCGGTCGGATCGCTTCGATCTCCGGCTCCCGCTGCCCGACGCGCGCGCCTTCCGCGTCGAGGACGGCGAGGGCCCCTGGCTCGTCGCGACCCACGCCGCGTCGTCGACGTCGCTGCTCGTGCGCACCTGGCGCGAGGACGGCCGCGCGAGCCGCGCGGCGTGCGAGGCGCGCGCGCGGCTCTGGCGCGACCTGCCGAGCCCCGGCGAGGGCCTCACCGCCGCCGAGCGCCGGATCGACGTGCCGGAGGGGTTCGACACCGTCGTGGCGATCGGCGTCGCCGACACCCCGCCGGGAGCGCCGATCGACGGCTTCGCGGTCGCCTTCGGCGGCTCCGGCCGGCGCTGCTTCGCCTTCATCGCGGAGACGCGCGCCGCGGGGCCCTCGGCGGAGCAGCTCGTGGCGGAGCGGCTCGCCGCGGTGGTCGAGATCTCGCTCGGCGGCCTCCGCCTCATGCGCGAGACCGCGCCCGCCGTGCCGCGCGAGCCGCCGCGGTGAGCCGCCTGCAGCCGCTGCTGTGAGCCGCCTGCAGCCGCCGCTGTGAGCCGCCGGCTCAGCGGTAGACGCCGCTCCGCGCGCGCGACTCGAGCGCCGCAGCGAGCTCCTCCTCGCCGATCGACCAGGCCTCGGCCGACAGCGCGCGCGCCTCGACGGGCTGGAGCGCCTCCACCGCGTGCGGCGCGAGGCGCAGCCGCGACAGCGACAGGAGGCGCTCGAGCGCCTCGGACGCCACGCCGCCCTGGAGCTCCTGCCGCCACGCGCGATCGATCGCCTCGAGCCGCGCGGGGCTCTTCCACGCGTCGGCGATCACCACGCGGCCGAGCCGCGCGTCGATGGCGTCGATCCCCGTGGGCAGCGCGACGATCGCCTGCTGCGCCGCGCGCGCCGGGTCGCCGAGGCCCAGGGAGAGCAGCGCGCGGGCCGCTTCGAGCAGCCGCGCCTCGTCGGGCCGGAGCGCGGCCCGATCGACCGACGGGAGCCGCTCCAGCGCGGCCGCGTAGCGCTCGCGGCGCGTGGCGTCGATCACGGCGGCCAGCGCGCGCAGGACCCTCGCCGTCGGCGGAGAGAACCACGGATCCGCGCCGGCGCGCGGGCGCTGCGCCGGGTCCTCGAGGTCGAGCGCGGCGGCGCGCCACAGCGACGCGCGCGCGTCGAGGACGGCGCGCGTCGCCTGCACCGCGAGCACGAAGAATGTGACGGCGGGGAGCAGGCCCTTCACGCCCCAGATCTCGCTGAGGAAGTAGCTCGCGGCGACGATCGTCGAGAGCGCGAGGAACAGCACCAGCCGCCGCCGGCGCCTCGCGTCATCGCCCGCGGCGCCGATAGCCCCGTCCGTCGCGCCGACGAGCTCGGCGCACCACTCGAGCAGCCACGTGAAGGCGGATCCCACCTCTGCGGGATCAGGATGCCCTCCGCTAGGCCTCCGCGCGAGGCTTTTCGATCTCCGCGCAGAGCGCCCGGGTGAAGTCGCCTGTGCTCGCGGCGCCGCCAAGGTCGCGCGTGCGCACCTGGCCGGCCCGGTAGAGCGTCGTCAGCGCCCGCTCGATCCGATCGCCCGCGTCGTGCTCGCCGAGGTGCCGCAGCATCATCACGGCGCTCTGCACGAGCGCCGTCGGGTTCGCGTAGCCCTTGCCCGCGATGTCCGGCGCCGACCCGTGCACCGCCTCGAAGACCGCCGCGTCGTCGCCGATGTTCGCGCCGGGCACGATCCCGAGCCCGCCGACCAGGCCGGCCCCGAGGTCCGAGAGGATGTCGCCGTAGAGGTTCTCCGTCACGATCACGCCGAGCCGGTTCGGATCGCGGACCATCGTCATGGCCGCCGCGTCGACGATCATCTCGCCGAGCTGGATCTCGGGGTGCCCCACGGCCACCCGCCGCGCGCAGTCGAGCGCGAGGCCGTCGGAGATCTTCATGATGTTCGCCTTGTGGACGATCGTCACCTTGCTCCGGCCGTGCTTCTTCGCGTACCGGAACGCGAACTCCGCGATGCGCGTCGAGCCCCGCTCGGTCGTGAGCTTGATGCTCTGGGCCACGCCGGGCAGGATCATGAGCTCGAGCCCGGCGTAGAGCCCCTCGGTGTTCTCGCGCACGATGACCATGTCGACGTCGAACCGCGTGTCGACGCCCGGCAGGCTGCGGATCGGCCGGACGTTCGCATAGAGATCGAGCGTCTGCCGGAGCGTCACGTTGACCGAGCGGAACCCGCCCCCGATCGGCGTCGTCACCGGGCCTTTCAGGGCGATCCGGTTCTTCCGCACGGCGTCGATCACGGGGAGGGGGAGCGGCGATCCGGTCAGCTTCGCGACCTCGATGCCCGCGTGGTGGATCTCCCAGTCGACGGCGACGCCGGCGGCGGAGACCACATCCTGAGTCGCCGTCACCACCTCCGGGCCGATGCCGTCGCCCGGGATCAGCGTGATGCGATAGGCCATGGGCCGTCCCAATAGCAGGTGCGCAGGCGGGAACAATGGACAAGCGCACCCGTGTTGCGATGGCGCATACACGCGCCGCGTCAGCGCGCCGCGCCTGGCTGACGCGGTGATGGGACGCGGCGACGGAGAGAGGCGCACGAGGCAGCGGGTCGGGCGGCTCGATACGGGCTTTTACAATCGCGCGCGACCTCGGTAGGGTACGCCTCCGCACGGCCTGACAGGCCGCTGTCACCTGGAACCGGGCGCGGGCCGGGCGATCGGCCCCAGCTCATGTTCACCAACTAGAGTGAAGGAGCGTGCTCATGCACCCTCGTGTCTTGAAAGGTCGCAGAACCGCTTTCGCGGCCTTCCTGCCTGCCGTGATCGCGTCGTCCTCGCTGGGGTGCGGCTACTCCGAGGAGGAGTGGAAGGCCCAGCTCGACAAGTACAACCGCCTTCAGAGCCAGCACCAGACCACGGAGGGCCGCCTCGCCCAGACGCAGAAGGAGCTCGAGGCGGCCCAGGCGAAGGTCGCGGAGCTGACGAAGCAGCTCGAGGCGGCCGGGGTCGACATCAGCAAGCTGAACGAGAACCTCCAGGCGACGAGCACGCAGGTGTCGCAGCTGAGCTCGACGCTGGAGGAGCGCGAGAAGGCGCTCGCCGAGTTCAAGGCCCGCGCCCGCCAGCTGGAGGCGATCAAGGCGCGGTTCGAGACGCTCAAGAAGAAGCTGGACGAGCTCACGAAGCTCGGCCTCGCCGTGAACATCCGGAACAACCGGATGGTCATCTCGCTGCCGGGCGACGTCCTCTTCGACTCCGGGCGCGAGACGCTGAAGAAGGAGGGCAAGGAGATCCTTCTCAAGGTGGCGACGGTCGTCAAGAACGACAAGTCGCTGCTCCAGCGCGACTACCAGGTCGCCGGCCACACGGACAACAGGCCGCTCGCGGGCGGCCAGTTCCGGGACAACTGGGGCCTGTCGCTGATGCGCGCCCGCGAGGTGCTCGTGTTCCTCGTCAGCCCGGCCGACGTCAAGGGCGGCGGGGGCGCGCTCCCCGTCGCGAACTGGAGCGCGGCGGGCTTCGCGGACACCGATCCGGTCGCGACCAACGACACCGACGAGGGCCGGCAGAAGAACCGCCGCTGCGACCTCATCGTGGTCCCGAGCGTCGAGGAGATGCTCGACCTCCGGGCGATCACGCAGTAACCCGCGACCTCGCTGCGCGCGCCGCCGCCCGCGGCGCGCTCTTCGACGGTCGCGTCCGCGCCGTCAGGTCGGCTCGGGTCAGCTCTTGTGTCCGCCGCCCGGCGATGGCCGGGCGGTCCTGCGAAACTCGCTCGGCGTCTGGCCGGTGACGGCGCGGAACGCGGCGGCGAACGCGCCGAGGCTCTGAAAGCCGACGTCCAGCGCGACCTGCGTCACGCTGGCGTTCGGGCTGGAGAGCAGATCGATCGCCCGGAGCACGCGCGCGCGCGTGACGAAGCCGCGCCACGTGACGCCGGTCTCCTCGCGGAACCGCCGCCGCAGCGTGCGCTCGGTCGCCCCTGCGAACGCCGCGGCCCGCTGGAGATCGGCGCTGGAGACGTCGCGCAGCGCGCACTCGATCGCGCGCTGCACCGGCCGCGTCCTGCCGCGGGGCAGCCGGTACGTGGCGCCGCGATCGAGGAGCGGGCCGATGATGTCCGCCATCGCCGCGAAGAACGTGTTGGCCGCGGCGTCGTCCGGACGCCGCGCGACCGGCCAGCGGCGCGCGTAGATCACCATCTCGCGCAGGAGCGCGGGGATCTCGAAGATCCTCACCGCCGCGAGGGGGGAGGGGAACGCGGCGGGCTCGAAATAGATCGAGACGATGGACGCGTCGCCGCAGGTGGTGGCGTGCCGCTCGCCCGCGGGGATGAGCGCGGCGAGCTGCGGGGGGAGCAGGAAGGACGCGTCCTCGACCTCGAGGCGCGCCGTGCCGGCCAGCGGGCAGAGCAGCTGGTGCCGCGCGTGCGTGTGCCAGCTGTAGGCGGCTCCCGGCAGCTCGTCTTCGTAGGAGAACGCGCGCGCGCCGGCATGATCGAGCCCGAGGCGCGCGAGGTGCTCGGTGGTCTCCGTCGGGGTCAGGACGCGGGCTTGCAAGGCGTGGCCTCTCGGCGGCGATCTTTGTCCGTTCGCCGGCAGCCGTAAAGCCGAAGAGCGTCCACCCTCGAACGCCATGAAGCAAGCCACTCCCACGGCGCACGATGCGTTGATACAGGAACAGTTCACCCGCCAGGCCAGGCCGTTCGCCGAGGTCCAGGCCCACTCGGCGGAGTCCGCCATGGGGCTGCTGCTCGACGCGCTCGCCCCGGCGCCGAGCGACGCGGCCCTCGACGTGGCCTGCGGGCCGGGGATCGTCGCCTGCGCGCTGGCCCAGCGGGTGGCGAGCGTGCGGGGGCTCGACATCGTCCCGGCGATGCTGGACGAGGCGCGGAAGAGGCAGGCGAGCCTCGGCCTCTCCAACGTCACCTGGGAGCTCGGCGACGCGAGCCGGCTGCCCTATCCGGACGAGAGCTATCGCCTGGTCACGACGCGCTACAGCTTCCACCACCTGCTGGAGCCGCTCGTGACGCTGCGCGAGATGGCCCGCGTGTGCCAGAGGAGCGGGCGAGTCGCCGTGATCGACGTGGCGCCCGCCGAGGACAAGCAGGCAGCGTACGATGCGGCGGAGAAGATCCGCGATCCGTCGCACGCGAGCGCCCTCACCGAGCGCGAGCTCGGCGCCCTGTTCGACGCGGCGGGGCTGGAGATCGAGACGACGACGCGGTACCGGCTCGAGGTGGAGCTCGAGGCCGCGCTCCGGGCCTCCTTCCCGGAGCCCGGCGGAGCGGACCGGCTCCGGGCCCTCTACCGCGCCGACGTCGGCGTCGATGCGCTCGGCGTGGGCGCAGAGCTCCGGGGGGACGAGGTCCACTTCGCGTATCCGATCGTCATCCTGGTGGGCCGGAAGCGCGGCTGAGCCGAGAGGCACCTTCTGCCCAGCGACTGGAGCGATGCGCCAGGACTCCGCGGCTCAGGGGAGCGGCGCGGCTGGGCAGGAGGGGTCGGTCGTCGCCTCGACGTCGTCCACGTGCAAGGCCTCGTCGTCGAGCGGCGCGTCGCAGGTCCCGCTGGCCCTTATCTTGAATGAGAGCTGCTGGGGCCTGCCCGCCGTGCGCGGATCCAAGCAGATCGTCTGTTGCGTCCAGCGCTCGCTGGCCGCCAGGGCGCCCCCTGGCGTCGAGGAGGCGGTCGCCTCGAGGAGGCGGCTCGTGCGGTACCAGAACTTCAGCGCCGGACCGGCCGTCCCCTGGGGCTCGGGGACGGTGAACACGGTGGAGGCCGAGGGCTCGCGGCACGGCTTCCGCACCGACAGCGAGAGCGAGACGTCGCCGGCGTGCGCGGCCGCCGAGTCGACGGCGAGCCTGGCGCTGCCGCGCGCCGGATCCTCCGCGTTGAGGACCCATGTCGGCGAGAGGCCGGCGTCGGCGCCGTCGTTCTCGAAGCCGGGGTCGAAGAGCGGCGCGTCTTCGGGGCAGCGGTCGTCAGAGACGATGGCGAGATCATCCACCGTGAAGTCCCGCTTGTTCTCGTTCATGCAAGGCTGGCTGTGCCGGTTCCGGAAGGCGAACGCGAGGCGGTGCGCCATGCCGAGCGCCCACCGGGGCAAGCAGGCATGCGAGACCCGCGCCTCGCCCGTGCCCGTCAGGGCCGTCAGCCGGTGCGCGCTCAGCATCACGTCGACGATCGCCCCGGGGCTGCCGCGGCTCCAGATGCGGAGCGCCGGGCTCGGCAGCGCGGCCGACGGCAAGGGCGCCGAGAGCGTGCCCTCAAGCGAGGGAGCCTGGCAGAACCGCGTGGTGGCGAGATGTCCACCCTTGCCGCCGCCCTGGCCCAGGCCGCCCCCGATCTCGGAGACGCCGCCCTCGGGGGTCGCCTTCCAGCCGGCGGCGCCTGCTTCGAAGTCGCCGTTCAACACCTGGCCAGGCTGCGGGCACTCGTTCATTTCATCAGGCTGAAGGGCGACGTCATCGAACGTCAGCGTGAAGTCCTGTCCGAGGCCCTCATCGCACAGGGGAGAACGCCGGGCGGGCCCGAGGAGCAGCTCGATCGGCCTGCCGTAGGCGCGCTCTCCCAGGCACACGCGTTGCGGGGCAAAGGACGAAGAGGGCATGAGATCGAGGTCGGTGAACCCTCCGTCGATCCGGACCCCGACCCCCGGAGGGCCGAGGCAGTCCATGGCGAGCTCGCAGCCGATGCGCGCGGCGAACGTGAGGAGGAGCGGGCCGACGCACGCGAGGTCCGGCAGCGAGAGGCGCTGATAGAAGCCGGCCATCTGGCACACCGCTTCTCTCCCGATGACGCCGGCCCCCGGGTTGCCGTTGCCCTCGATCTCGGGGGAGACGAGCGCTTCCCCTGTGGTGAACCACGTATCCGAGCGCTGGAACGACGGGTCCTGCAGGCCTCCCTGCCAGTCGCAGTCGCCGTGGACCGTCGCGTCATCATCGGCGCTGTCACACTCCGAAATACATTCGCTGCCTGCGCAGCAGAGCCCGTCGTCACACCGACCCAGAGGCCCGCACGGACAGCCTTCCTCACCAGGAGGGCAGTCGGCGCCCCCGCCCGCGTTCTCGACGTCTGCGCTCTCGGCGCCGCCCGCGCCCTCGGCGCTGCCGTCGCCTCCCGCCCCGTCTGTGCCCGCCACGCCTGCGGCTGCGCCGGCGGGGCCCTGCTCCGTCCCGGAGCAAGCGCTCGCGAATGCGCCAAGCACGGCAGCGACACAGCAGGTCAACGGGCGTGACCATCCCATCATCAATTCAAGCTAGCGGCCGAATCCCGCGATCGCAAGGTAGATAGGATGTTTCCTTTTTTTGGGCGAGACATCGAGATAAGGAGAACTCTCAAGTCGTATCGGGCGAAGCCGGAGACGCGGACGTCCGCACGCTGAACTCGAGCCCATCGTGACGCGGGCAAACATGGGTTGAGGAAGCGCAGCGAGCGCGAGCGTCCGAGAGGCGGGCGCGCCCGGCGGCTCGTCGTGCGAGCGCAGGAGTGTCCGCGAGAGCTTTGCAGCGCGAGCCGGGCGACGACGCACCGCGTACCTGGCCCCGCGCCGAGCGCGTCAGCCGCCGGAGGCGGCGCCGAGCGCCGTGGAGGGCACGAGGCTCGAGACGGGGCTCCCCCCGGCATCCGCGCCGAGGAAGGCCTGCAGCTCCGCGAGCAGCGGACCCGACTCGCCGACGAAGGGCAGGTGATCGTCGCCCGGCAGCTCGACGTAGCGCGCGCCGCGGATGCGGTCGGCGAGGTCGCGCCCGGCCGCCGCCGGGACGGCCCGATCGCCGGTCCGGTGCAGCACGAGCGTGGGGACGCTCACACGGCTCAGCGCGGCCCGGACGTCGGCCGCCGCGTGTGCCCGGAGCATGCGCGCCGCGCCGCCCGGGCTCGCGCCGTGGCGCAGGTACGCGGCCCAGAAGCGCCGGAACGCGCCGTCATCCGCCGCGGACGGGGCAAGGCGATCGAGGAAGAGCGGCTCGCCCCAGCCGCTCCGCAGCGCGCGCTCGGCCTCCTCGGCGTCCTCGCCGGCGAGCCCGAAGAGGCACCCCGGCCAGGCAGACATCTGCGCCGCGCTCCCGAGCGCGATCAGGGCGCGCGCCCGCGCCGGATGCGCCGCCGCGAGCAGCGCGCACGGCGCGAACCCGGCGCCGACGCCGAGGAGCGCGGCGCGCGCCACGCCGGCCGCGTCCAGCACCGCCAGCAGATCCTCCGCCTGCTGCTCGGCCGGAACGCCCACGCCGTCGCGCTCGCTCATCCCGGTGCCGCGCTGGTCGAGCACGATGAGCCGCGCCCACGCGCCGAGCTCGGCGAAGAACCGCGAGATGAGCGCGCCCTCCCACGCGGCCTCCACGTGCGTCACCCACCCCTGGACCAGCACCAGATCGATCGGCCCGCCGCCCGTGGTCTTGTAGGCAAGGCTCGCGTCGGCGCTCGTGGCGAAGCGGGTCTCCGCCGCGTGCAGCCGCGCGGGCGCCCGCGTGGAGGAGACCGTCCCCTCCCGCGCGGCCTCGAGCCCGCGCCGCATCGCCTCGGCGACCTGCGCGTACGCGCCCGCCCACGCCCGCGCGGTGGTGGGCGCCCACGCGTCCCCTTCGAGCTCCTCGAGCGCCTCGAGCAACGCGCGGCCCACGGCGTCGAAATGCTCGGGCAACGCGGCGTACGCGGCGTGGCGGCGCCCGAGCGCCTCGAGCATCTCGACCAGCTTGTCCGGCGCGCGCAGGTTGTCGATCACGAGCTGCAGCGCCGCGGCGAGCTTGAGCCGCTGCTCGCGCATGTCCGGCGGGAACAGCGCCCGGAGCGCCGGCTCGCGGGCGAAGAGCCGCTCGTAGAAGCGCGTCACGAGCGCCTCGGCGCGCGGGGCGAGGCGCTCGAACGAGGCGCGCACGACGTCCGCGCCAGCGTCCTGCGCGCTCGCGGGGGACGACGCGGGGCGCACGATCTGGAACGCCCGGCAGAGCGCCTCGGTCTCCTCGAGCGCGGCCTGCACCTCCTCGGCCGACGCGAAGCGCGCCTCCGGCTCGCGCAGGACGCAGCGATCGATGACGGCCGCGAGCATCTCCGGGACGTCGGGGCAGATCGAGCGCAGCGGCGGGAGCGCCCGCGCCGTCACCCAGCTGGCGATCGCGTGCACCTCGAGCCCCGCGTGAGGCAGCCGGCCCGCGCACAGCTCGTAGAAGACCAGCCCGAGCGCGTAGACGTCGGAGCGGGGCGTGCCGGCGGTGCCCGCCCAGAGCTCGGGCGCGAGGTAGAGCGGCGTGCCCATCATCATGCCGCCGTCGGTCAGGCTCGCGGTCCCGAGCGGGCCGACCGCGTCGAGCGCGACCGGGATCGCGGTCGTCAGGGCGGACATGTCCGCGAGCGCCCACGGCGCGGGCGCGACGGAGGCCTTCGGCGCGGCGCGAGGGCCCGCGTCGAGGGCGGGGGCGCCGGGCCGGTCGGCGAGCTTGGCGAGGCCGAAGTCGAGCAGCTTCACCTCGCCGCTCGCGTCGAGCATCACGTTCGCCGGCTTGATGTCGCGGTGGAGGACGCCCCGCCGGTGCGCCGCGGCGAGCCCGCGGGCGAGGCCGAGCGCGAGGCGCAGCGCGGCGGGCCACGGGATCGGCTTCGGGAGCAGCTCGAGCGGCTCACCCTCGACGAACTCGTAGGCGATGTACGGCCGCCCGCGCACCTCGCCGATCCGGTAGACGGCGACGACGTTGGGGTGCTGGAGGCGCGCGATCGCGCGGGCCTCGACGCGCAGCCGCTCGATGGTCCTGGGATCCGGGCTGTCCGCCGCGACGAACTTGAGCGCGACGGGCCGGTCGAGGACCTCGTCGTGGGCGAGGTACACCTGCCCCATGCCCCCGCGGCCGAGCGGCCGCACCACGCGGTAGTCGTCGAAGGCCGAGGGCGGCGTCCAGGAGAGCGGGGGCGGCGGCGGCAGCTCGCTCTCGCCGAAGCGCTGGTGCGTCGCGTGGAGGAAGAGCGGCGCCCCGAGGTCGCTGTCGCTCGGGCGCGCCGAGATCCGCGCGCGGCAGCTGTTGCAGCCGGCCACGTGCCCGCGGATGCTCGCCGCGTCGTCGTGCGGGAAGTTGCCCGCGAGCCAGGTGGCCAGGGCGTCGTCGGACGGGCACGGGGTCATGCGCTGCTGTTCTCCGGAGCGGCATTCTCCGTGCGCGCTGTGGGCAGCGCAATGGCCGCGCGGGCTCTGCCGCGCTGCGCTGCCCCGCCGTCGTGAGAGTCAGCACCTGTGCGCCTGTCCTGCCCACGCCGTGCTGGAGAGCGGCGCGAGCGCGCTCGCGCGAGCCGCGGGCGCGCTCGCGCGCTGGACCGGCGCCGCCGCGGTGTCACGCTCGCGGAGAGCGATGAGCGACCCGAAGCCACCGCCGAGCCCAGCGCCCCGGTCGGAGACGGTGCGGCAGGCGCTCCTGGAGGAGCTCCGCAGGGGAGCGGCGACCGCGTGGGAGCTCTCCACCCGCCTCGGGATGCGGGAGCGCGACGTGGCGCCGCACCTCGAGCACCTCGCGCGCTCGTTGCGCGCGCGCGGCGAGCGGCTCTCGGTCGCGCCGGCGCGCTGCCTGCGCTGCGGCTACGCGTTCGACGAGCGGCGGTCGCTCGCGAAGCCGAGCCGCTGCCCCGCGTGCCGTGGAGAGCGCATCGAGGCGCCGCGGTTCCGGATCGACGCAGGCGAAGGGTGAGGCTCCCGGGCGGCGGCGCTCCTCACAGGGTCGGCCGGTCGGGCGGCTCCGGGCGCCCGCGCCGCGCGGCGCGGGCCTTCACCTCGCCGAGCAGCCGCGGGCCCGCGCGCTCGCCCGCGCCCGCAAAGAAGGCGCGGGCCTGGGTGAGGTCGCCGTGCGCCGCGTAGAGCTCGACGAGCTCTCGCTCCGCGGCCTCGTCGATCGTCGCTTCCAGCGAGCCGGCGCGCCCGGGGCCGAGCTGCACGATCGCGCGCAGCGCCCGCATGGCCCCCTCGGTGGCGCCGTGGCCGCCGATGCCCCGCAGGCTCCACGACTTCACGTAGAGCGCGCGCTTGCGCAGCGGCGCCCCCGCGGCGCCGCGGAGCGCGCCGTCGCAGGCGCTCACCGCCTCGTCGAGGCGCCCCGCGGCGAACGCCAGGTCGGCCAGCGCGAGGTAGGCCTCGGCCGCCTCGCTGGACGCCGGGTGCTCGAGGGCGAGCTGGCGCAGCCGCGCCTCGGCGCCGCGCGCGTCCCCGCCGTCCTGGAGCGCCCGCGCGAGCGCGAGGAGCGCCCGAGGCCGCTGCTCCGCTGCGCGCAGCGCCGGCGCGTCGACGAGCGCGGCGTAGGCCGCCGCGACGCCCGCCCGCAGCCGCGCGGCCTCTGCTTCGAGCGCCGCCCGCCGCGCCGCGCCGCGCGCGCCGTCCGCGCCCGCCTCCGCGGCCTCGTCGAGCACGAAGAGCTGTACGCCGATCACGCGGTAGCGCCCCGCGAGCGACTCCGCCTCACGGAAGAGCGGCTCGGCCGCCGCGCTCGCGCCGGGGTCGGCGCCGCCGCGCGCGGCGGGCGCCGGAGCTCCCGCGCTCGCGCCGGGGTCGGCGCCGCCGCGCGCGGCGCGCGGCGGCGCTCCCTGCGCGGCGCACCCCGCCGAGGCGAGGGTGAGCACCATGAGCGCGGCGACCCGCCGCGCCGCGGCCCTGCGCCGCTCCGTGATACTGCTGGCGGCCTTCGCTGCGCGCTCCACGACCCGTGACACTTCCTCTCCTCGTGACTCGCCGCCGGCAGAGAGGGCGAAACGCCGCGCGCCTCGTGCCGAACGGCCCGGGAAGATAACCGCGGGCGCCGCAGGGACCAGGGCAATCCACGGCGGACGCGCCGATTCTCTCCCTGAACCGCGCGGAGAACAGCGCCTTTCGAGCGCTCTGCGCGGCGGCACACACGCGGCGCGCGGGTCGGCGCGACGCGCCGCAGAGCACGCACCTCCAGCACGCTCCGCCTCGGCCCATCCGTTGCGTCTCGGCCTTCATCGTCCCGCGCACGGACCGGCGCTTCACACCGGGCGGGGGCGTACCCGGATGGAGAGTCACGACATGGCGACAAAGGTGAACTGCCTCCCGTTCACGATCCCCACGATGCCGCGCCTCGGGCTCGCCGACCTGGAGGCGCGCTTCCGACGCCTCTCGCTCCTCATGTACGACACGAAGGTTCCGATCGCGACGCTGGAGAAGGAGGTCTATCCCTACCTCGCCCGCGGCATCGAGTTCGTCAATCCATGGCGGCGCGTGCGCGGGATCGAGACGTACCAGGTCGGCCTCTCGGGATCTCGCGTCGGCGTCCGTTTCGACCTCGACATCTCCCAGCTGGACGTCCAGCTCTCCGAGCCGCGCGACGCGGGCCGTACCCTGGTCGACAGCACCTTGTACCTGAGGCTGTTCCCGCGCTGCGCGTATCCCGTGCGGGTGATCCTGACCTACGATTTCTGCATGATCGACGGCGGCGAGAGCTTCGAGATCACGCGCATCGAGGAGATGTGGCGCATCGGGGACATTCTTCGGTGCGCTCCGCTGCTCGGCCGCTCCTACGATGTCTTCCGGTCCTGCTCGGGCTACCTCTTCACCGGCGCGCTGCTCCTGTCCCGCGCGGTCGCTGTCCGTCCCTGAACCTGAACCTGAACCTGAACCTGAACCGTGAAGACGAACGTCCGGGTTGACGAGATCCGGACGCCGCGATACACCTGTCCACGTGAGCGCCGGCTTCACCGCGACCACGACGACCACGACCCGCACCGGCGGGATTGGTCTCGTGTGCGTGCGGTGAGCTGACGAGCATACGAGGAACCAAGCCCCGCCGGGATCCGGACGGGGCACGTCGCTTTGCAGCGCTCCGTCTGGCCGGCCACCGCCGACGGAGACTGACATGCTCGACGAAGACGATCATCGGTATCTAGGCCAGCGCCTCGACCTGTTCCACATCCAGGAGGAGGCGCCAGGCATGGTGTTCTGGCACGCGCGCGGGTTCACGCTCTATCGCCTCCTCGAGGAGGCGGTCCGGCGCCAGATGATGCGTGACAGCTATCGAGAGGTCCGGACGCCGCTCATCCTGCGACAGGCGATCTGGAAGGCCAGCGGCCACTGGGACAATTTCTCCTCGAACATGTTCCGGCTGAACGAGGAGGATCAAGCCGCCGCGATCAAGCCGGTGAACTGCCCGGGTCACATGCAGATCGTGGCGCGCATGGCGCCGTCGTACCGGGATCTCCCGCTGCGGATCGGCGAGCTCGGCATGGTGCACAGGGACGAGCCGAGCGGCACGCTCCACGGCCTCTTTCGCCTGCGCCAGTTCACCCAGGACGACGGCCACATCTTCTGTGTCGAGGACCAGGTCGAGGCCGAGGTCGTGCGCTTCGCGAGCGCGCTGCGCGACTTCTATGCTGGCTTCGGCTTCCGCGACATGGTGGTCGGCTTCTCGACCCGCCCCGCCGAGCGCTCCGGGAGCGACGCCGTGTGGGACAGGGCGGAGGCGGCGCTGTCCGGCGCGGCGAGGAGCGCGGGGCTCGAGTACAGGCTGCAGCCCGGGGAAGGGGCCTTCTACGGGCCCAAGCTCGAGTTCGTGCTGCGCGACCGGCTCGGGCGGAGCTGGCAATGCGGCACGATCCAGCTCGATCTCGTGCTGCCGGAGCGCTTCGACATCACCTATGTCGACGCGTCCGGCGCGCGCCGGAGACCCGCCATCCTGCACCGCGCGCTGTTCGGCAGCGTGGAGCGCTTCCTGGGCATCCTGCTGGAGCATTATCGGGGCGCGCTGCCGCTCTGGCTGTCTCCCGAGCAGCTCGTCGTCGCTCCTGTGACGGACGCGCAGCGCGCCTATGCCGACGAGGTCCTCCTCGACTTCCAGCGGAAGGGGGTGCGCGCGATCCTCGATGCAGGGGACGACACGCTCTCGCGGAAGATCGCCGTCGCGCACGCGGCGGCGATCCCGCTCGTCGCGGTGATCGGAAGACGCGAAGCCGAGCGCCGCTCCGTGACGATCCGTGAGCGGGAGGGCGGGCAGCAGCGCGAGCTTCTGCTCGAGGAGGCCGTTGTCGAGGTGGCGCAGCGGTGCGCGCCGCTCGCCTGAGCGCGGGCCGGCGATCGCTCGGAATCGACGGAATCGGCGGAACTGAATGCCGGTCCGCGTGTCGGAATGTCCCCGGCGTCCTGGTCTCCTCCGGCCGGGGACATCCCGATAACCCTCGTTCACTCACGGAGCAGCTCGATGGGAACTCTGCCGCCCGGGCCGAAGTCGCTCAGCCTCGTGGATTTCATTCGCTCAGGATTCATCTCATCCGAGCCCGTCTTCAGGCGTTACGCCGCCGAGTACGGCCCCACGTTCCGTCTGAGGTCGCCGAACGGGATACTGACCATCACGGGCGATCCGGAGGCGATCCGCGCGGTCTACACGGCGGATCCCGACGAGTTCGAGGTCTGGGGTGTCCAGCTGACGGAGCCGGTCTTCGGGACGTCGTCGGTGGTCGTGACGGCGGGCGCGCGGCACCGGCGCGATCGGCGGCTGCTCGCCCCGCCGTTCAGCGCCGGCGCGATGCGGGGTTATGGCGGCGCGATCGCGGACATCGGCCTGGACGTGGCGTCGCGGTGGCGGCCGGGCCGCTCGTTCTCGATGCTCGCGGCGACCCAGGCGATCGCGCTCGACGTGATCGTCCGCGTGGTCTTCGGCGTGCGGGGCGAGGCGCGCGTCGGCAGGACCCGCGAGGCCGTGCTCGGGCTCATCGAGTCGCTGAGCCCGAGCTTCATGATCGTCCCTGCGCTCCGCCGCGATTTCGCCGGCTTCGGCCCCTACGCGCGCCACAAGCGCGCGGCCAGGGCGCTCGACGCGCTGCTCTTCGAGGAGATCCGGGCAAGGCGCGCGGAGGGGGACGCTTCGCAGGACATCCTGGGCCTGATGATGAGCGCCCGCTACGACGACGGCGCGAGCATGAGCGACGTCGAGATCGCGGACCAGCTCCGGGCGCTCCTGTTCGCCGGCCACGAGACGACGGCCATGTCGCTCGGGTGGGCGATGTACTGGCTGCACCGCGAGCCGGCCGTGCTCGCGCGCCTCTGCGAGGAGCTCGACGCGCTCGGCCCCGCGCCCGAGCCGGACGCGCTCGCGTCGCTGCCGTACCTGGAGGCGGTGTGCCTGGAGGCGCTCCGCATCCACCCGCCGGTGGTGGACGTGGCCCGCGTCGTGAAGAGGCCGTTCCAGCTCAAGGGCTATACCGTCCCGGCCGGCGAGGCGATCGCCGCCTCGCCGCTGCTCCTGCACGGCCGCGAGGACCTCTACCCGTCGCCTCAGCGATTCCGCCCTTCGCGGTTCCTCGAGCGGAAGTTCACTCCCTTCGAGTTCATCGCCTTCGGCGGCGGCGCCCGCCGGTGCCTTGGCGCGGCGTTCGCGATGTACGAGATGAAGGTCGTCCTCGGCACGATCCTCGGGAGATACAGGCTCCGGCTCGAGAGCCAGGCGCCCCTTCAGCACGTGCGCCGCGGGCTCACCATGGGGCCGAGCGGGGATGTGGCGATGATCCTGGAAGGGGAGCGCGAGCGAGCGCGCGCGGAAGGCCGCTCGGCTGCGGTCCAGGGCAGCCCGGCGGAGCCGGCGCTCCGGCCCGCCGCGCCGCAGCCTGCAGGGCGGTGCCCGATGGGCTCCTCCTGAGCGCTTTTCACCGGGGCTCCGACCGGCATGGCGGCGAGCTCGCCCGCTCATGGACGGATCGCGACCGTCCTTGGCGACGGGATCGCGCGCGGCGCCGCGAGCGCGCTCGATCCGTCCGAGCGTCGCGGCGGCGATGGCGAAGCGCCGCGCGGAATCGCGGGCGCGCTGCACGGAATCGCGGGCGCGGCGCGCGGGAGCGGGCGAGCGGCGCCGGGGAATTCGCGTGCGAGGAGGTCTGATCACCCTCTACGCTGAGCGCCTCCTCGAACCGCGAAGGTTGCCATGAACGATGACATCGTCGAGCTGACCACGAAGCACACGTACGGCACCTGGCGCGCTCAGCGCGGCTGGAAGCCGATCCATGTCACCCGCGCGGAGGGCTGCGCGTTCTGGGATGCGTCCGGCAAGCGCTACCTGGACCTGTCCTCGCAGCTCATCTGCTCGAACCTCGGCCACCAGAACGAGGCCGTGATCGAGGCCATCTGCGCGCAGGCGAGGCAGCTCGCCTACATCAGCCCGGCGCACACGTGCGAGGTGCGGGCCAGGGTGGCGCAGAAGCTCCTGGAGGTGATGCCCAAGGGGCTGGACAAGTTCTTCTTCGCGACGTCGGGCACGGAGGCGAACGAGGCGGCGTTCAAGATGGCCCGGCTCTACACGGGCAAGCACAAGATCATCGCGCGCTACACGTCGTACCACGGGTCGACCGCGGGCTCGGTCGCGGCGACCGGCGACTTTCGCCGCTGGTTCATCGAGCCGGCCGGAAAGATCCCGGGCGTGGTGTTCGGCCCGGAGGTGAACTGCTACCGCTGCCCGCTCGGCCGGAGCCACCCCGAGTGCGGCGTCGCGTGCGCCGACTACCTGGCTTACATGATCGACCACGAGGAGAACGTCGCGGCGGTGATCGTCGAGCCGGTCGTGGGCACGAACGGCGTCCTCATCCCGCCGGCCGACTACCTGCCGAAGATCGCCGAGGTCGCGCGGAAGCGCGGCGTGCTCCTCATCGCGGACGAGGTGATGAGCGGCTGGGGCAGGACCGGAAAGTGGTTTGCGGTCGATCACTGGGGGGTGGTGCCGGATATCCTGACGACCGCGAAGGGCGTGACCAACGCGGCCGCGCCGCTCGGGGTCGTCGCGACCTCCCGCGCGATCGCGGACTACTTCGACGACAACATGTTCGCGCACGGCCACACCTACGAGGCCCACCCCCTCACGCTGGCCCCGGTGATCGCCGCGATCGACGAGTATCGCCGGTTGGACCTCCTCGAGCGCGCGACGAAGATGGGAGACGTCGTGGGCGCGAAGCTCCGCGCCCTCAAGGAGAAGCACCCCTCGATCGGCGACGTGCGCGGGATCGGCCTGTTCTGGGCGGTGGAGCTCGTGAAGGACCGCGCGACCAAGGAGCCGTTCAACGTGCCGCAGGACAAGGCGGCTCGGCGGCCCCTGGTGGTCGACGCGGTGGTCGCCGAGGCGGCGAAGCGCGGGGTGTCCGTCATGGGGTGGGTGAGCCACCTGCTCGTGGCGCCGCCGCTCATCATCAGCGAGGCGGAGATCGACGAGGGCATCGCGGCGCTCGACGCGGCGCTCGACGTGGCGGACCAGCGGCTCTCGGCCTGAGGACCTCGGGCGCGACGCGGCCCTTCACGGGCCGCCGGAAGAGCACGTCTGTGGCTGCGGCGAGCGCGCCCGGCGAGGGGGCGCGGCGACGTGCTAGGATCGTGGGCATGACTGCACGCACGAACGGCCTGCCGACCCGTCCGCCCCGGAACACGGGGCCGATCGAGCTGCGCGATTTCGGCCCGACCGGCCGCCGTCTGGGCACGCCCGACGACTGTTACGACGGCAGCCCGTGGGAGCTGCACCGCGGGGAGCTGATCGAGCAGATGGGGAGCAAGGATATCCACGGGATCGTGATGGCGCTCCTCGCGGCCCTCTTCCGCACGCACGCGCGCGAGGGCTTCACGGTGATGACCGACGTGTACTGCGATCTCAGCGACCCGGGGGGGCCGTCGCTCCGGGCGCCGGACGTGGTGGTGGTGGGCGATCTCTCGTCGCCGCGGAACGACGCCTACCGCGGCACGCCGCTGCTGGCCGTGGAGATCCGGGGCACGCAGTCGAGGCGCTATCTCGAGGAGAAGGTGAAGCTCTACCTGGAGCACGAGTGGCCGTGGGTGTGGATCGCGCACGCGGAGCGCCGGGAGCTCGAGGTCGTGCGGCCGAGGACGGCGTCGATCACCTACCGTCCGGGCGCGGAGGTGCCCCTCCTGCCGGAGCTGGGCAAGCACGGCCTCGGCGCCGTGCCGGTCGCGGCGCTGTTCGAGGAGCGCGACGCGGCGCGGTTCACGGACGAGTGGGTCGAGGCGCGCACCCAGGCGCGCGCGATCCTCGCGGTGCTCTCGGCGCGGGGGCTCGCGGTGCCGGAGGCGGTGCAGGCGCGGGTGCTCGCGTGCGACGAGCCTGCGGCGCTGGAGCGATGGCTGGCTAGCGCGGCGACGGCGGCGAGCGGGGCGGTGTTCGCGGCGGCCGTGGATCGAGGGTGAGCCGACGGCTGTCCGCCGCTCGGTAGGGGGCGCCGCCCCCGCCGTGATCACCGCGACGGCGGCGCCGAGCCGCCCGCGCACGCGGCGGCGCGCGCGAGGAGCAGGTCGCGCTCGCGCGTGTTGCGCGTGAGCGACGCCGCGCGCTCGAGCTCCACGCGTGCCTCGTCGAGGCGGCCGAGCTTCGCGAGGAGGTCGCCGCGCACGCTCGGCAAGAGGTGGTAGCCCTCGAGGGAGCGCTCCGAGGTGAGCGCGTCGACGACGGCGAGGCCCGCCGCCGGGCCGAACGCCATCGAGAGGGCGACGGCGCGGTTCAGCTCGACGACGGGCGACGGCGTGACCTGGGCGAGCGCCGCGTAGAGCGCCGCGATGCGCGCCCAGTCCGTCTCCGCCGCGGTGCGCGCGCGCGCGTGGCAGGCGGCGATCGCGGCCTGGAGCGCGTAAGGACCGCGCGCGCCGCCGAGCGCCTCGGCGCGCTCGAGCGCCGCGAGGCCGCGGCGGATCAGCAGGTGATCCCAGCGCGCGCGGTTCTGATCCAGGAGCAGGATGGGCTCTCCCGACGGGCCGACCCGCGCCCTGGAGCGCGACGCCTGGATCTCCAGGAGCGCGACGAGGCCGTGGACCTCCGGCTCCTTCGGCACGAGCTCGGCCAGGATGCGGCCGAGGCGGAGCGCATCCTCGCAGAGGGCAGGCCGCATCCAGTCGCCGCCGGCCGTCGCGGAGTAGCCCTCGTTGAAGACGAGGTAGATGACCTGGAACACCGACGAGAGGCGGGGCGCGAGCTCGGCCCCGCGGGGGACCTCGAAGGGGACGCGCGCCTCGGCGAGCGTCCGCTTGGCGCGGACGATCCGCTGGGCGACGGTCGGCTCCGGGACGAGGAACGCGCGCGCGATCTCCTCGGTCGTCAGGCCTCCGAGCAGGCGGAGCGTGAGCGCGACCTGCGCCTCGGTCGAGAGGACCGGATGGCAGGCCGTGAAGACGAGGCGCAGGAGGTCGTCGCCGACGTCATCGTCGAGCGCGGCGTCCAGATCCGGCGCGGCCAGCGCGTGCTGGGCCTCGATCTCGTGGCCGAGCTCCTCGTGCTTGCGCTCGAGCCGCTTGCTCCGGCGGAGCTCGTCGATCGCGCGGCGCTTCGCGGTGGCCATGAGCCACGCGCCCGGCTTGTCCGGGACGCCCGACTCCGGCCACCGCTCCAGCGCGGCGACGAGCGCGTCCTGCGCGAGCTCCTCGGCGAGGCCGACGTCGCGCACCATCCGCGCGAGGCCGGCGATGAGCCTGGCCGACTCGATCCGGAAGACCGCGTGGATGGTGCGATGCACATCGGGGGCCGTCACGGCGCCCGATCAGAACACCTTCCGCCGCCGGCGCAAGCCCCCCGCCGCCTGCGCACGCCGTCGAGGCGCGCGCGGCTACTTCTTCCCCGCCGTCTGCGCGCGCAGGCGCTCCTCCTGCTCCCTGAGCTCGGGCGTGAGCGCAGGACCGAAGTCATCCGCCGTGAACACCTGACGGATCTCGATCTCGGAGTCCTCGTACATGGGGTTGGGACATCGCTTCACCCACTCGATCGCCTCTTCCTTCGACTTCACGTCCCAGATCCAGAAGCCCGCGATCAGCTCCTTCGTCTCGGTGAAGGGCCCGTCGACGACGGTCCTCTTCTCGCCCGAGAACCGGATGCGCGCGCCCTTCGCGCTCGGGTGGAGCCCCTCGCCCGCGACCATCACGCCGGCCTTGACGAGCTCTTCGTTGAACTTCCCCATCTCGGTGAGGAGCTGCTCGCTCGGCATGACGCCCGCTTCGCTGTCCTTGGTGGCCTTGATCAGGATCATGAATCGCATGGTCGTGTCTCCTTGCTTCCGTGGTGGAGCTGGGCTCCGGAGGGTCTCTTGCCCGGGGCGAACCGTGGCTTCATCGTCACGACGAACGGCGGTGCGCGGGATCGACACGCCGGGCGATCTTTTTTAAGAATGCTGTCAAGTATTTGTAATTATTAGTGATTATGGAATTGGCCCGCCGGCGGCGCCGGTCCGGGCCCTCAGAAGCGGCTGCGCAGCAGCGCGCCGCAGCCGCCCGGCAGGATCGCGGGCGCGAGGGCGACCGAGCTGCGCTCCTCCGGCGCCGTCAGGAGCAGCACCAGGCCAGCGCCGATCCCGGCGAGGCCGACGGCGCCGAGCACGGTGCTCGTGGTGGTGAGCGTCTGGCCCCGCGAGCTGAGGGACATGCCGTCGTCGCTGCACCGCGAGGGATCTGGGCATTCCTTCTCGAGGTCGCCCTTCGTGCCGAGCGCGAGCCCGCCCGTGATGAGGCTCCCGCCCAGGGCCGCGACGCCGACGCCGCCGATGGTGAAAGCGAGGGTGCGCCTGAAGCTCGAGGGAGGGGGCGACGGGGGAGGGGAAATGGCGGGCGAGCCCGGGGAGATCGCGGGGGCCTGCGGCGCGTCGGGTACGGGGACCGGAGGCGGCGCGGCGGCCGGCGGCGGCTCGAGGCGCACGACGTTGCGCGCACCCTCCGCGAGGGTCACGGCCGCGTCGGTCTGCCGGCCGCCGGGCCATCGCGCGACGACGGTATGGTTCCCGGGGTCGAGCGGGAGCTCGCCGCCGATGCTGGCCTGCGGCAGCGGCGCTTGGTCGAGGAGCAGCTCCGTCGGCGCCGGTGCGCCCGCCGCGAGCTCGATGACCAGCTTGGGCAGGCGCGGCTCCAGCTCCCGGATGCGTTGCTCGGTGATGGGCAGACGGGAATCGCCCGGTGTCAGCTGTGTGAGCAGCTCCTTGAAGTGCTGCCATGCGCTCGCCACGCGCCCGAGGTCCGCTTCACACTGGGCCAGGTTGAGCAGCGTGCCGCGCGACGGATAGGTCGCCTGGCTCCGGCGGAAGAGCGGAATCGCGCGCGCGCAGTCTCGCGCTTCCACCGCTGCGCGGCCCTGCTCGAAGAGATCCTGTGCTTGTGCCTTCGAATCCTTGGGCTGCGCGGAAGCCGGGCTGCTCATCGCGCAGAGGACGGCGTACAGGGCGGCGCAGCGCAGCGCGCGAGTACCTCTTGTTCGTCTCAGTCCCATTTTTTCCAAGGATCCTCGGGCTTGTTCTGCGTCCTGACCTGTGAAGACGACGGCGGTCTGGTCGTGCTCACGGCGGTCGCGCTCGCCTTCACCGGCGGTGTCGCTGCTGTCGAAGCGGTCGCCGCTGTCGAAGATGCCGCTGCCTTCGCGCCGGCGTCCGGGGAGGCGCTCGCGACCGGCGCTGCGCTGGCCTCGAGCGCAGCGCTCGCGGTCTCCATCGCGGCGACGGTGGGGGTCGCCGTCACAGCGCCGGCCACGCCGGGGGACACAGGCTCGCGCTCCGGCACAGCGCTCGATGAGGCCACCGGCGAGTCGCTGTCAGGGGACACGCTCGCCGTCAGCCGCCACGCAAGGAAGAACCCGGTCATCAGGACGAGCGCGGCGGCGGCGCCCGCCAGCAGCGCCACGCGGCTGCGCGGCCCCCGGGTCCGCGTCGTGTTGCCCCAGGAAGCGTGCGGCAGCGTCGCGTGCGCTGCTCCCGCCACCTCGCTCCCGGGCGACGACGGCATGTCCGGGCGGTGCGGCATGGGCGCCGTCGCGGCCTCGGCCGCTCCGGGCGCTCTACCCCACGCGGGCGAGGACATGCCGAGCGCGCCGGGGGCCGCGGGGGGAGCGCCCACCGGCGGGTACCCGGCGCGGGAAGCACGCTCCGGCAGGATCCGGTCGATGCTCTCGAACGAGAGCCGCCCGCGCTGCGTCCCGAATGGCGCGAGCACGCGGCCGATCTCCGCGACGCTCTGGACGCGGGCGCCCGGGTCCTTCGCGAGGCACCGGCTCACGAGCTCCCCGACGGCGGGCGGCAGGTCCGGCCGCAGGGCGAGGACTGAGGTGGGCGTGTCCATGATGATGGCCGCCGTGACCGCGGTGATGCTGTCTCCCTCGAACGGGTGCCGCCCGGTGAGCATGCGATACAGGATCACGCCGAGTGCCCAGATGTCCGTGCGGATATCTGCGTACTTCAAGCTGCGAATCTGCTCCGGCGACATGTAATGGATGGAGCCCATGATGAGGCCCGTCGCGGTCAGGCTCGCCTCCTTGACGGAGTCGCCCGTGGCGATGAATTTCGACAGGCCGAAGTCGAGGACCTTGAGGAGGGGAGTCCCGTCGGGGCGGCGGGTGAGGAAGAGGTTCTTCGGCTTGAGATCGCGGTGGATGATGCCGCGCGCGTGCGCCTCGGCGATCGCCTCGCAGGCCTGGAGCAGGTAGTCGGTGGCGTCGGCGAGCGGGAGGTGGCCGCGGGTCTGGAGCACGTGGCCGAGATCGTCGCCGGTCAGGTACTCCAGCACCATGTAGGCGGCGCCGGTGCTCAGCGCGCCCATGTCGAGGACACGCGCGATGTGCTGTCCGTCGAGGGCCGCGGCGGCGCGGGCCTCGCGGAGGAAGCGGGCGCCGGCGTCGGGGAGCGCAGCGGCCTCGGGAAGGAGGAACTTGACGGCGACGCGGCGCTCCAGGACGACGTCCCAGGCCGCCAGGACGACCCCCATGCCCCCTGCGCCGAGGACGCGCTCGATGCGGTACTTGCCCGCGAGGACGTCGCCGGGAACGGGGACGCCGGAGGGGACAGCGGGCTGCTGCGCCATGGTGGGAGGAGAGCGTAGCGGGGAGGTGGTGCCGAGTACAAGAGGCGGACAGCCTCCTGGGGCTCTCGAGAGCGCACGACCCGGGAGGGCTCGCGCGATGACGTACTCGACGCGATCCGCTCGCGACGTCCGTCGGACTACGCTTACGGCTCGGCCCCGATCCGCGCGGCGTCCTTCTTCTGCTGGAGCCTGTGCTTGATCGCCCCGAAGAGGACCGGCGCCACGGAGACGAAGATGATCAGGTAGACGACCCGCTCGATCTGCTTGGCGTCGAAGACCTTGCCAAGGAAGTAGCCGAGGAAGGTCATCGAGAAGACCCAGAGCACGCCGCCCACCACGTTGAACATCGCGAAGCGCCGGTACTGCATCTGCCCCACGCCCGCCACGACGGGCGCGAATGTCCGGGCGAACGGCATGAAGCGCGCGAGGATGATCGTCTTGCCGCCGTGCTTCTCGTAGAACTTCTGCGTCGCGATCAGGTGATCCTTGCGGAACAGGAGCGACTGCTCGCGCGTGAAGATCTTCGGGCCGGCGCGCCGCCCGATCGTGAAGCCCACCGCGTCGCCGATGATCGCCATCGCCATCAGCGTGACGTTCATCAGGAGCAGGTTCTGGAAGTTCGGTAGACCGAGCGGGTTGATGAGCCCCGCGTTGACCAGCACCCCGGCGGTGACGAGCAGCGAGTCCCCGGGAAGGAAGAACCCGATGAGCAACCCCGTCTCGGCAAAGATGATGATCATCAGGACGGGGTAGCCGCCCCACTGGAGCAGCGACTCGAGCTCCCTCAGCCTGCTGAAAAATTCACGGAGGAGATCCACGGCCGCTCGATAGCTCACCTCGACGGCCGCGTCGAACCCCGCGTGCGCCCTGGCCGCCAGCGCGCCGCCGGCGTCCGGCGTGGGAGCCGCCGGCGGCAAGGCGCCCCGCGCTGCTCACGGCCTGCCGGGCTGCTCCCGGGGTGAGCTCCCCGGCTCCACCTCCCCGAGCGCCGAGGGCGAGCCCCCCGCGTTCCGCCCGCGCCGTCAGTGGCCGCGCGCGCTATCGCGCATAGCGCGCCAGGTACTCCTTGAGGTGCAGCTTCCGGGCCGTGTTCTCTGACGACATGTAACGTATCGTCCCGAAGATCTCCCGCTCTGGACCCCAGGCCCGATCGTAGCGGCCGAGCACCCAGAAGATGCCGGAGGTCGAGTTCGGGTCGCGGCCGTCGAGCGCATAGCGGTCGTTGAGCTCGATCATGATCTCGAGCGCCTCGCGCGGCGTCCGCGACCATTCCAGGATCTTCTTGCCCCACAGCATCCGCAGGTAATTGTGGATTCGCCCCTCGCGGAGGAGCTCGACCTGCGACGCGTTCCAGATCCGGTCGTAGGTCGCCCCCGCCGCGAGCGCCTCGAGCGGGTAGACGCGCGGGCGCCTGTCGCGCGCGTGCTTCTCGAGCGTCGCGAGCGCCCAGTCCGGGAGAGACGCGTAATCGGTCGGATCGCGCTTCCACGAGGGGCGCGGTCCGTCTCCCTCGCTCGCCCCGAGCGCGAAGGCGTTGAAGCCGAGCTCCCGCCAGGTGACGAGCTGCTCGAGGAACGCCTCGGCGGAGGCGCTCATCCCCCAGAACCCCTCGCGGCTGCCGCTCGGCCGCTTCACGCCGTCCCCGGGGAGGCCGAGCCGTTCGACGCGGAAGGCCTCGCGCCGGGCAACGGCGGCGAAGACCTCGTGCGCCGCGACGTGGCCGAAGTGCAGGTACGGCGACAGGCCGCTCGTCGCGCCGGCGTCGGGGTGATCGCGCTCCTCCAGGTAGCGCGGCAGCCGCTCCGAGACGAAGCGCGCGAGCGCCTTGCCAGCCGCCTCCGGGCCGCCCCGGCAGGGCGCCGGCGGGACGGTGTGATCGATGGGGAGCGCGGAGAGCGCCGCAGGGTCGCCCCCGAGGAGCGCCTGTGAGGCCGCCGGCCACCTGCGCGCGATCGCGCGGGGGAGGGGAGCCGCAGGCCGGAGCTTCGCCCGCTTCAGCGGATCGGCCGCCGGCTGCGCGCCGAGGTGCTCGCCGATCACCCGCTGCCAGAAGATGCGGAACGAGCGCGCGGTCGTGAACACCCGATCGGCCGCGCGCATCGGCAAGAGGCCGTTCGAGTCCACCTGCTCGAGGCGGACCGGCGCCTGCCGCGCGGCCGAGGCGACCATCCGCGGGAGAAAAAAGCAGGGGTAGTCGTCCGTCACCACCACGCACGCCCGCGCCGCGAGCGCGCCGAGCAGGCCCTTGCCGGCCCCCTCGGCGGGCTCGACGTAGGGGTGGTGCGCGACGCCGGCCGCCGCGAGGCGGCGCGCGTTGTCGGCCATGCCGTCGATCACGAAGCGATGGATCCTGTCGCTCGCCCAGCGGTAGCCGCACCGGAGCGCCTCCAGCACGACGAGCGGTCGATCGAGCGCCATGGACCAGGCGATCGCGCGCTCCAGACCGAAATTGTACCGTGTCCGGCGACTCGCGATCATCCAGTAAAGGACGTAGTCGCCGCCCTCGCGGACAGGCATCGCGTTGCGGGTGCGGAGCCGGAGCTCGGGGACGCTGCTGGAGATCACGACACCTCCTCCACGACCGGCCCGCCAGCGCGCCGCGGCGGCCCCGGCGCTCTGCTCTCTCTTCAGGACGAGCGGTGCTCTAGAGCGACAAACGGGTTGAAATTGCCTGAAAAGCGCGGAATTTCGAACCGCCAAGACACCAAGAGCACCAAGAAGAGAATCTTATCTTGGCGTCCTTGGCGTCCTTGGCGGTTTATTTCTCGCTTGATCAACGTGACCGCTCTTCTAGCACAGCGCAGACGCGGGCGCGCACACGCGTCTGGCGGATTCATGCGGGAAAGGCCGGCGCGCGGACCCGGCCTCTCGGGATAAACCCACGCTTGCGCCCTCGTGAAGGCGGCTTCAGGTATCGCCGCAGCGGTCGTTCATCGGCGCACCAGCACGGCGTACGAGCGCGACGCGCGAGGAGGGGCAACATGGCTCTTGATCTCCTGAGAGAGCGGGGGACACCGCTCGACCGCCAGTCGTTCAACTGGCGTGATCTCGTCCAGGTGCCGTTCAGCAAGCTCGACGACGACGCGTTCACACGCGTGCGCGTCATCCTGATGAACGGCATCGAGCTCGAGAGCGTGCGGTTCCTGCACAGCTTCGCGCGCATGAACCGGGATCTGCGGCGCGTGCTCGCCCAGGTGCGGCGCGTCGATCACCACCAGGCCACGCTGGTGAACTGGCTCAACCCGCCGGATCAGTCGCCGCTGGAGACCACCATCGGATACGAGCAGGTCGCGATCGAGATCACCGCGCACGTGGCGCTCGCCGAGCCTGACCCGTACCTCGCGCAGGTCTATCGCTTCGGCATGCTCGAGGACTACGATCACCTGTATCGCTACTCGGCGCTCCTGGACCGCCTGGAAGGCAAGGACGCGAACAACCTCCTGCAATCGTACACCGACGTGACGCCGGGGCGCCCGACCGCGGTGGAGCACCGCGCCCCCGAGGACGACGTGCGCGCGCCGTACGACCGGCGGACCGCGAGCGGGATCACGAAGCTCAACGCGCTCACCATCATGGCGGCCGAGCAGCAGACGCACAACTACTACGTCAACGTCGGGCCGTTCTTCACGGACCCGGTGGCGCGGCTGCTCTACGCCGAGATCGCCTCGATCGAGGAGCAGCACGTCACGCAGTACGAGGCGATCATCGACCCCGAGGAGACCTGGCTGGAGAAGTGGGTCCTCCATGAGGCCACCGAGGTCTACAACTACTGGAGCTGCCTCCAGCAGGAGCAGAACGCCCGCGTGAAGCGGATCTGGGAGCGGTTCCTCGACTACGAGCTCGGGCAGCTCCACGTGGCCATCGACCACCTCAACCGGATCGAGGGGCGCGACGCGGCCGAGATCCTCCCCGCCTCGCTCCCGGACCCGATCTCCCACGAGAGCCACCGCCAGTTCGTGCGCGACGTGCTGTCCAGGGAGGTGCATCTCCGCGCCGTCGGCGAGGACATCGTCGATCCGAGGGTCGTCCCGGAGAGCGCCGCGACGATCGCCTACCGGCAGCAGATGAACTCCGCCGGCTCCCCCTCCGAGATCGTGGCCGCGGGCTACCGGTTCACGCCGGGCACCGAGCTCTCGCGGCGCGCCGAGAAGATCGACGGACAGAAGGAGGCGACGCCATGAAACAGATCAAGATGGGGACCAACACCACGGGCATCGCGACCTCTCCCATCGACAGCAAGGAGCTCATCGAGTTTGCGCAGGTGATCCCGCCGAGCTCCCCCGGGAGCGAGGCCGACGCCGCGGCGGTCAGGAGCGAGTACGCGAGGGAGTCGGGCACGGTCGGGAGCGTGCCGCCGCCGGCGAGCGTCAAGGGGGTCGTCAAGGCAGCCGGAGAGCTCATCCACGGCAGGCCCCCCGCGCTCCTCATCGACAAGCTCGGCGAGCGCCTCCAGTTCGAGCGCTCGGGCACGCGCCTCTACGAGGCGATGATCGCCAAGCACGACGCGGAGGGGAGCTTCGAGGGAGGCCCGACGCGCGCTGACCTCGAGGCGATCCGCGACGAGGAGCTCCTGCACTTCGCGCTGCTGAAGCGCGCGATCGAGCGGCTCGGGGCCGATCCGACCGCGATGACCCCCGGCGCCGACGTCATCGGCCTGGCGTCGACCGGCGTCCTCGCGGTCGCCGTCGAGCCGAGGATCAACCTCGGGCAGAGCCTGCAGGCGCTGCTCGTCGCCGAGCTCACGGACAACGACGGCTGGCGGATGCTCATCGACCTGGCGATCGCCTACGGCCAGGAAGAGATGGCCGCCGAGTTCCGCGTGGCCGAGCAGCACGAGGCGCTCCACCTCGAGCGCGTGCGAGCGTGGCTGTCGAGCAAGCTCGCGCTCGACGCGCGCGGCGCGCCCACCAGCACGACCCCGCAGCAAGCCGCCTGACGCGGAGCTGGCACACCGCCGGCTCGGGCGATCCGAGCTGGGCGGATCGCAGGCGCCTTACGCGCGGCGCCGTAGACCGGCCTCCGGGATCTCGGTTATGACGCTCGGCGCGCGGGCCCGGCGCATGCGGGGTGCCGCCGGCGGCTCCGCGCCCCGGGTGAACCCATGGACTTGCCCCAGAAGCTCCGATCCCTGTTCCTGCTGCCCTTGGTCGCGCCGCTTGCCTGCGGCGGCGCTCCGGCGTCCGCGCCGCCGCCTCCCCGACAGGCCGCAGCGCCGGCCCCGGCTGCGCCCGCGGCCCCACCGGCCGCGGCCCCGGCGGCCGCGGCCCCGGCCGCGCCGACGAAGGCCGGGCCGCGCGCCGACGCGACGCTCATGCCCCGGCGCATGCTCTTCGGCAACCCGGATCGCATGTCCCCCCAGATCAGCCCGGACGGCCAGCGGCTCGGGTTCCTCGCCCCCTCCGACGGCGTGCTCAACGTGTGGGTCGGCCCGGCCCAGGCGCCCGCGTCGGCCAAGCCTGTCACGAAGGAGCAGAGCCGCGGGGTGCGCACCTTCCTGTTCCCTTACGCGAACGACTACGTCCTCTATCGCCAGGACAAGGCCGGCGACGAGAACTGGCACATCTACGCCGTCGAGCTCAAGACCGGGCAGATCAAGGATCTCACCCCCTTCGACGGCATCTCCGCGATGTTCGAGGGGATGAGCCCCAAGATCCCGAACGAGATCCTGATCGGCATGAACGATCGGGACAAGAAGGTCCACGACCTCTACCGCGTCGACGTGCGCACCGGCGAGCGCAAGCTCGTGCGGCAGAACGACGGGTTCGTGGGGTTCGTCATCGACCATGACTTCAAGGTGCGGTTCGCGTCGAGGATGACGCGCGACGGAGGCCAGGAGTACCTCGACCTCACCGGCAAGGAGTCGAAGCCCTTCGTCGCGTTCGGGCCCGAGGACGCCGTGACGAGCGAGGCGATCGGCTTCGACGCGGCCGACAAGGCGCTCTATTTCCGGGACAGCCGCGGCCGCGACACCTCCGCGCTCGTCACCCTCGATCTGCGGAACGCGAAGCCCGCGGTGCTCGCCGAGGACGCGAAGGCCGACGTCAGCGACGTGATCGTCCACCCGAAGACGGGCAAGGTCCAGGCGGCGGCCTCCGAGCGCGAGCGCAAGCGCTGGCAGGTGCTCGACAAGAGCATCCAGCCGGATCTCGACGCCCTCCGCGCTGTCGCCGACGGCGAGCTCGACGTGCTGAGCCGGTCGCTCGACGACAAGCGCTGGACCGTCGGATACACGGTCTCGGACGGCCCAGTCCGATACTACCTCTACGATCGTGACGCGAAGAAGGCGACGTTCCTTTTCACGAACCGCGCCGCGCTCGAGTCGCAGCCGCTCGTGAAGCTGCGGCCCGTGGTCATCAAGGCGCGCGACGGCCTCGAGCTCGTGAGCTACCTGTCGCTGCCGCGCGGCGCCGACCCCGACGGCGACGGCAAGCCGGACAGGCCGCTCTCGATGGTGCTCCTCGTCCACGGCGGCCCCTGGGCGCGCAGCTCCTTCCGCCTCGATCCGATGCACCAGTGGCTCGCGAACCGCGGCTACGCCGTGCTGAGCGTCAACTTCCGGGGATCGACGGGCTTCGGGAAGAAGTTCGTCAACGCGGGCGACCTCGAGTGGGCGGGCAAGATGCACAACGACCTGCTCGACGCGGTGGACTGGTCCGTCGCGCAGGGCATCGCCGACAGGGCCCGCGTGGCGATCATGGGCGGCAGCTACGGCGGCTACGCGACGCTCGTCGGCCTGACCTTCACGCCGGAGACCTTCGCCTGCGGCGTCGACATCGTCGGCCCGTCGAACCTCGTGACCCTTCTCCAGTCCATCCCGCCCTACTGGGCGCCGATGCTCGAGCTCTTCGCGAAGCGGGTCGGCGACCCCCGCACAGAGGACGGCCGCGATCTCCTGCGCACGCGCTCGCCGCTCTACCGCGCCGACCAGATCAAGCGGCCCCTCCTCATCGGCCAGGGCGCCAACGATCCGCGCGTGAAGCAGGCCGAGAGCGATCAGATCGTCAAGGCGATGACGAGCAAGGGGATCCCGGTCACGTACGTGCTGTACCCCGACGAGGGACACGGCTTCGCCCGCCCGGAGAACTCCATGTCGTTCAACGCGATCGCGGAGACGTTCCTAGCGCAGTGCCTCGACGGCTCCTACGAGCCGGTCGGCGGCGACTTCAAGGGGTCGAGCGTCACCGTCCCCGTGGGCGCCGAGGCCGTCCACGGGCTCTCCGCGGCGCTCCCCCGGCCCTGAGCGCTCCGCGCGACCACGGCGCGCAGGCGCGGCGGCCCCTGAGCGGGGCGCCGCGCCGGCCTCGTGCGCAGGCGCGCCCCGCCCACGGCGCGCCTGCGCATGACGCGCGCGTCTGACGCCGCTACGTCCGCTGCGTCGACGCGGTCCGCGTGCGCCGCCGCGCCTCTGGCGCGCTCACCGGGGGCGCGCTCGTGAGGTCGTCGAGCGTCTCCAGCAGCTGCTCCAGGTCGAACGGCTTGTTGATGATCCTCGTCGCGTCCGGGTGGTTCGGATCGATGCAGAAGCCGGGATCGCTGAGCGCGGTCACGAGCACGACGGGCGCCGCTCTCCCCTCGGCCGCGAGCGTCTCGATGAGGCGCGGCCCGTCCAGGAACGGCATCACGCAGTCGATGACGATGGCGTCGGGCGGCGCCTGGGAGCGCAGCCGCTCCAGGGCCTCGAGGGGGTCGGTGTACCCCTCGACCTCGTACCCTTCGGCCAGCAGCACCTCCGCCAGCGTCTCGACGATCGCGTCGTCGTCGTCGACGACGACGATGCGCCGCCGCTTTCCCCGCTCTGAGTCTCCTTGGTCGTCTCGCTCGTCGCTCACACTCACCTCGGTGGAGAACCCCGGTGTCACTTCTGGGACCGGCCGCTCTCGCCGTCTACCCTCGGAGACCACCTCTGTGCGAATTGTTTACAGGCTCTCCCGGTGCTCGCTCCAAGAGCCCCGGTCTCCGCCGCCTCTCCGGCTCTTCCGCGGAGATCCCCGCGTGGCCTCAGCTCCCCGGAGGAGCCTGCTCGGGCGCAGGCGAGAGGTCTGGAGAGCTCCCCATCCTCGTGCGCAGCTGGACGGGCCGCTGGCGCGCCCGGAGGCGCATGTTGATGAGCTCGACGCCGAGCGAGAAGGCCATCGCGAAGTAGATATACCCCTTGCTGATGTGCTGGCCCATGCCGTCGGCCACCAGCACCACGCCGATGAGGAGCAGGAAGCTCAGCGCGAGGATCTTCATGCTCGGGTGGCGCTGGATGAACGCGCCGATGCTGCCGGCGAAGACGAGCATCACGCCCACCGCGATGAACATGGCCACCATCATGATCGAGATGTGCTGCGCCATGCCGACGGCGGTGATGACCGAGTCGAGCGAAAAGACGATGTCGAGCAGCACGATCTGCGTGATGACGGAGACGAACGACCCCTTCGCCTTCGGCTGCTCTTCCTTGGGATCGTCGACCTCGAGTTTGTCGAACATCTCGTGGGTCGCCTTGCCAATCAAGAACACACCGCCGCCGAGCAGGATCAGATCACGCCCGCTGAAGTCCTGTCCGAGCAGGCTGAACAGGGTGGCCTTGAGTCCCATCACCCACGAGATCGCGAGCAGGAGGAGCAGCCGCATCCCGAGGGCGAGCAGGAGGCCGATGCGGCGGGCGAGCGGCTGTTGCTCCCGCGGCAGCTTCGCCGTCATGATGGAGAGGAAGACGATGTTGTCGATCCCGAGCACGATCTCCAGCGCGCTGAGGGTCGCCAGCGTGATCCAGCCGTCGGCGTGCAGAAAGGCGCTCAAGTCGGGCATCGGGGTGGCGCTTTGTAGCACGGACAGCCGTGACCGCCTGCCGCGTCCGGACCATCGCCCCGCTCTCCCGTGGATCCATCGCGATCTTGCTCCCGTGTTCAGGGCGCGGGGCGACCGCGATTACGACGGACGCGTGAACGCAAAGGTACGTGGCGCACGTGGCGCCATCGACGACGGCGATGCACGTCGGCGCGCGGCACGGGCGGCACTTGACGCGGGATGTTGACATCCGGTACAGAGGATATGGAAGTACGCGCAAGTGGATCTGCCTCCTTCCCGGCTTCCAGGTGAGCTCCTGCGGGGTGTTGGCGAGCTCGCCGAACGGCGTCGTGCTTCCTCGCCACGTCGGCGAAGCAGCATCGTTGCCTGTTCCTCCTCTGGAGCGCGTGGCATCACGGCAGAGGGGGCGACCGCGTGACCGTGATTCCGAAGGTCGGCTTCGGGCAGGACGCGCGCTGGACCGCCGCCGGCAGCGCCGATGGAGCGCCGCTGGATCGGGCGCTCCTCGGGGGCGATCCGGCGATCGGGGTGCCGGAGGCGTGCTGGCTGGACGGCGGCGCGGTCCGGCTGCGCATCGAGGGGCGGGATCCGAGCTACCCGGTCGTCCTGCTCGGCTCGATGGGCGCCTGGATCGAGCCCGACTATCGGACCTCGTTCCCTTTCGGCAGCGCCGTCCGGGTGCGCCTGTACGCCCGCGACGTCGAGATCGGTCCGCTCTCCGCCGTGCTGGTGCTCCAGTCGATGGGCCTGCGGGGGCCGCTCATCGGGCTGTCGTTCCAGGACGCGACCCCCTCGCGCGCGGCGGGGCAGATCCACGACGTGCTGCGCGCCCTCGTCGATGAGGGCGTGGCCAAGGCGGCCGCGGCGAGCCTGTTCAGGCCCTCGGCCACGGACGCGGGGCAAGTGCGCGAGATCATCGACGACCCCAGGAGGGTGCGCAACATCCTCGGCTTCCTGCTGCGGAGGAAGGGCGTCGTCCGCCGCTCCGCCGAGAGCGCGCCGCCCCTCTGCGTGATGCTCCGCGAGGTGGGGGCCGGGACGGTCACGTGGTTCGGCATCAAGGGCTGGAGCGAGGACGCCGCGGTCGAGATCGCCGGGCAGAACTCCGTCTTTCGCTTCAACGTCCGCGCCGACGAGGTGCGCCCGGGCGAGCTCGTCTCCGCGCTGCCGGCGCGCGTGGAGCGCCTCCGCAAGAGCCTGCAGCAGCGGGGCGTCGAGGCCGACCTCACCGCGCGCTTCCTGCACCCCCAGTGGCTTCACATCCCGCCGATCGAGGCCGAGGTGGTCGACGTGTCCTTCGCGGGCCTGCGGATGGCGCTGACGAGGGGGCACCCGCCGCTGCTCCCCAGGCTCAAGCTCTCGCTGGAGCTCCCCGACGGCGACGACGGGGTCGTCCACCTGCGGGGCGAGGTGCGGTCGGTGTCGGCCGTGGAGGGCTCGGACACCCAGCTCTGCAGCGTGCACGTGACCGCCGCGCGGCGCGAGGACGAGCGGCGCTGGCTCAGGCTCGTGTCCCGCATCCTGCACGCGACGACCTACGGGGGGACCGCGTGGCAGGCGGAGCTCTGGGATCTCTTCGACTCGTCCGGCTATTTCAACCTCTCCGGGCGGCGGCCGGAGCACTTCGAGGCCATCAAGCCGAGCTTCCTGACCATGGCGCAGAAGGCCGCGGCGGTGCCGCACCTCCTGTACAACGTGGCGTGTCTGTCCGAGCACGGGATCGAGGGCAATTTCTCGATCATGAAGCCATACCACAGCACGTGGATGATTCATCAGCTCGCGAAGCGGCCAAAGTCCGCGTCGAACCTGAGCTCACGGCAGGTGCTCCGCGACATGTTCACTCGCTGCTTCGAGCACGCGATGGCCGACCCGGAGTGCCGCTGGATCATCGCCTACGCGGAGGCGCACGTCGCGTGGAACGAGCGATCGCTGTTCGAGTTCGCCCGCGCGCGCCAGGAGACGGGCCACGTGCTGTCGCTGCCTTTCCGCCTGATGGGGGTGGACGCGCGCGCCGCGCCGCGCGCTCCGCACGTGGCCGGCGGGCCGATCGAGATCGGCGAGCCGACCCCCGGGGAGCAGGCGGCGCTGCTCGGCCTCGTGTGCGCGACGTCGCCGCGCATGTACGCCGAGGCGCTCGATCTCGTGCCAGGAAGGCTCGGGATGGGGCCCTGCGTCGAGCGCTGGCGCAGCGCGGGCCTGGAGCGGGAGCGCGCGCTCCTCGTGGCGCGCCAGCACGGCGAGCCGCTGGCGGTCGCGGTCCTCGAGCTCGGCGAGCTCGGCACGAACCTCTTCCGCCTCCTCGACTCGGTGCGCATTTTCCCGATGCACCCCGGCGGAGACGCCGCGCTCGGCCCGCTGCTCGACGCGGCGTGCGGCTGGTTCCGCGCCCATGACAGGAAGTCGTTCATCTACTTCGGTGAGCGCGGCAAGCTGACGTACGAGGGGCCAGCCGGCTTGCTCGACCTCGGCGAAGGACGGCTGTGGATCGTGGCCAGGGAGCTCGTCCCGGAGTTCGTGGAGCACGTCTACCGCCTCACGGAGCCGAAGCCGCGATAACGGCCTGGATCGGCGGCGGCGCGACGCTATGGTCTCTTGGTCTCGGTTCTCCAGGTGAGGCGGCATGTACCAGCTCAAGATCGACCTCATCAACGCTCTCATCGAGGTCACGCTGCAGGGCGTCGTGCGCACGGAGGAGGCGCAAGCGTACGCCGCGGAGTACAAGAAGGCCCTTGGCTCGCTCTACGGCCGGAGGATTCGCGTCCTCGTGGACTTCCGAGGCTTTTCCATCGCCTCCGAGGAGGCGACGGAGCTCCTTCGCGACATCGCGGCGACCTCGACCGCGATGGGGGTGATCAGGGCCGCCGAGCTCGTGCAAAGCGATCTCGCGGCGCTGCAGGCGAGCCGGATCGCCCGTGAGGCGGGGACCGCGCAGCTCGTGCGGGTCTTCAAGGACGAGGGGGCCGCGCGCAGCTGGCTCCTCGGCGATCGCCCGACGCCGTGAGGGCCGGCGCCGCGCGGGCCGCCGCGGCTCCGCGCAGGCCGCCGCGGAGCGGCGCGGGCAGCTCGCGCGGCCGGGTCAGCGCACGACGAGCACGTCGTCGAGGGGGCGGCGGAGGGAGCGCGCCGACACGGGGCCCGCGAGCGACAGGCGGAAGAGCAGGACCTCCGCCGTCGCGTCGGTGACGTCGAACAGCCGGAGATAGCGCTCCCGGAGCCCGGTCGCGGCCTCCGCGGTCTCCGCGTCGAGCCCCTCGCCGCGGCCCCGGATCAGCCGCGCGAACAGGTAAGGCAGCGTCGTCATCGGGTAGACCGCGATGCCCAGCTGCGCCGCGGTGAGCCACGCGCGCTCGACCGCCCTGCCGCCCTGGAAATAGTCGGTGAGCCGGGCGCGCGGCAGGGTGATCAGCCCGACGGCCGTCGCGCAGCGGATCGCCTTCTGCGCCATCCTCTCCAGCCCCCGGCCGCCGCCCCAGCGCCGCACGAGCTCCAGGGCGCGGTAATCCCGGCAGATCTTGAACCCCGCGAGATCGGTCGGCGAGAGCTCGAGCGTGCCGACGAACAGCCCGTCCCGGCGCGCCTCGGCCTCCGCCTCGGTCCAGCGGACCTCCCTCATCATGTCGGCGTGGGTCTGCCTCGCGAGCATCCGGAGCCGATCCCCGGCGCCGATGAGGGCGCCGATCTCGTCGAGCTCCGCCGGCGCCTCGAGCAGCTCGAGGCGCGCCCCGGGGACGGACTCGACCGCGGCGCGGAGGGCGGCCCGGTGCTCCTCCGCGAGCGGCGCCCGCTGGCCAGGGCGCCGGTTCGTGTGCCGGATCCCGATGGCGTCCGCGAGGCCGTCCATCAGGTGCTCCTCGGCGCCGGGGGGCGGCGCGCCGAAGAACGCGAACGTCGCGGCCAGGTCCTCGTCGCCCTGGCGCGGGAACGGCGAGACGCGCACGCTGAGCCCCTCGCGGTGCGCGGCGAGGACGACGTTCTCGGCGGCCGCGCCGAGCGCGACCACGCCGCCCGCGCCCTGGAAGTCGGCGAGCGACTCGGAGCGCGCGCGGTCGTGGAACAGCCCGAGGCGACGGCCCTCGTGGACCCAGAGCCAGGGCTGGCAGTTGCCGCCCGAGGGCGCCGCGACGCCCGCCGCGACGAGCCGCCGCAGCCGCGCCGGGTCAAGCTCGACGGCGCCCGCCTCGGCGGCCGGGAGCGGCCCCGCCGCCGCGGCGAGGGCAGGGCCCGGCGCGCGCGGCGCGTCTGCGGCGGCAGGCTCCCCCTCGGGGCCGCCGATGAGCTGCTCCAGGTCGACATAGTACCGGCCCGACCGCACCGGCTCGCCGAGGGCGATCCGCCGCGCCGTGTCCGCGGCGGCCGCCCCGCCGTGGACGACCGCCGACCCGAGCTGAGGCCATGTGCTCACCGATTGCTGCACCTCGATGAGCGACGCGCGGAGCCGGAGCGAGATCGCGTCTTGCCCGATGATCTGCATGACATAAGGCACCTTGTCCTCGGTCGACAGGCCGCGGAGGCGCTCGGGCGTGAGATCGCCGACGAGCCCATGGAGGATCGGCCGATCGCCCTCCAGATCGAAGCGCTCGACGTCGATGAGCCCCCGGTCGCTCGTCTCCATCACGACCGGTATGCGGTGGGCGCGCGCGTTCGCGCGGAGCAGGAGCTTGATATCGAGGCTGTCGCACTCGTCCACGAGGACATCGAGCTTGCCCCCGTCGAGCAGGAAGCGATCGATATTGTCCGCCGTGACCCCCTCGGGGAAGCACTTCACGTCGAGGAACGGATCGAGCTCGGCGATTTCGCGCGCCGTGGCGACGACCTTCGGCATGTCGAGGTTATGCGCGCCGGTCCGGATCCGGTTCAGGTTCGAGAGATCGAGGTGGTCGAAGTCCGCGAGGCGCAGCTCGCCGGCGCCCCGCTCGAGCGCGATGGTCATCGCCACGGACTGCCCCACCGAGAGGCCGACGACGCCCACGCGCCGGCGGGCGAGCGCCGCCTGCTCCTCGCCGCTGATCTTGTGCTTGTTCCGGTCGGTCCGCAGCTCGACGAACTCCGCCTCATCGAGCAGGTGCACGAGGCGGTGCGACCACGGATAATAGACCCAGACTCCATAGGCCTCGATCGGGACGCCGTTCAGGCGCTCTCCCACGAGCCGCGCGACGTCCCGTTCACCGAGGCGCTCCCGGGGGTGGCGGGTCTTCACGAGATCGGCGAGCTGCCGGTCGATCGTGTCGAAGATCTCGATCCGGGCGTCGTCGTGGAGCAAGCGGCCGAGCTCCTCCGCGTCGTCCTCGCGCGCCGGGCGGAAGAAGCGGGGCCGCCACGCGCCGTTCGGGGCCTCTCGCGCCTCTCGGAGGGAGATGAGCTGCTGCCAGTGGGTCGTGTTCATCGCGGTGGTCCGGTCCCTGTCCTACCACCCCCGCGCCCCGCGCGTCGCCCCGATCTCCCCGGCGGCCCCCGGGTCAGCGCGGCGCGCGGGACGGCCGGCCCTCGATCTCGAGTCTCATCTTCGTGACCTTGTGTTGCACCAGGGCGGCCTCAGGCCCGGTGATCTCCAGATAGCGCAGCGCGGCCACGACGTCGTTGCCCCGGAACGCCTTGACCCGCGGGTTGAACCAGCTGAGCGCAGTCCCGATCTGCCTGACGAGGAGCGCGTCCGTGCAGATCGCCACGGTGAGCGCGGTCTTGCTGACGTAGTCGTTGATGGATGCCCGCTGCTTCGCGTTGGGTCCCCCCCCGGCGGTCACCACGAGAGTCTTCGTGCAGGTGGGCGGCAGGCTGCCCGCCGCCACCATATACGATTCCCATTCCTCGTCGCTCGGCGGTTCCCTGCCGTGGACGGCGATGAGCACGTGCTCCGTCGTGTCGAACAGCATGCTGGGTCTGGTCATCGTCTCACCGAGCGCGCACCGATCTTACGTCTGCGCACCGCCGAGCCGCCAGCGCGCACAGCCATCCCCTGGGATAGTCGTGCGCCTGGCCACCGGGCAAGGATCCGCGAGGTCCATGGGGTGCACCTAGGACGGTTCGATCGACGGGGCAACGACGACGAGCGACTTTCGATGCGGTGCTCCGGTCGAGGTGCCGCGCCGTGCTTCGGCGCGACTCCTCCCTGCCCGCGCGTGACGCCCTGGCCGTGCGCAACGCGCCGCGCGCGGCCAGGGAGGAGCCGCGCCGGGCCGGCTCGACGTGGGGCGTCGAGGCGGATGGAGTCGCTCGAGCGGCATGGTCCTCTCGTTCGCGTCGTTCGCGCCGCCCACCCAGGGCATACCCGAGTTATTTCCAAAGTATTTCATGACGTCCTGCTGGGCAGTTGCACGGTGGGCCGCCAGCTGCGCTGTGGTCTATACTACGGGATGTGCGCTGGGGATCTTCCGCAGGCGGGCGCGGCGCGCGCCGCTTCGCAGCGAGGCTTGACGGATGGCCCCCACCGCATGTAGCGCTCGATCGGTGGGCTGTGATGCCCAGCAGCCAGGTGCGGCGCCCGGCCTGTCGGTCGGGGCTGCCGAGTGACGACCTCGCCGGGGGGAAAGGTTTTTCACGATGCGTGTGCTGGAAAACTTCGTCGGCGGAGCCTGGTCTCGAGCTTCGGGGACGACGCGCCTCGAGGTGAAGAACCCGGCGACCGGGGAATCTCTTGCGGAGGTCCCCCTCTCGACGGCGGCCGACGTCGACGCGGCGGTGAAGGCCGCGCAGGCGGCGTTCCCCGCATGGAGCGCGACGCCGCCGGTGCAGCGGGCGCGCTACCTCTTCAAGCTGCGCGAGATCTTCGACGCCCACCGCGACGAGATCGCGGCGATCTGCACCTCCGAGCACGGCAAGACGCTGTCGGAGGCCCGGAACGATTTCGGTCGCGGTATCGAGAACGTCGAGCACGCGGCCGGCATCCCGGCCCTCCTGATGGGGCAGGGCCTCGAGGACGTCGCGTCCCGGATCGACTGCCACACGATCCGCCAGCCGCTCGGCGTCTTCGCGGCGATCACGCCGTTCAATTTCCCCCCGATGGTGCCGCTCTGGTTCTTGCCGTACGCGATCGCGACGGGGAACACGTTCGTGCTCAAGCCGTCGGAGCAGGTCCCGCTCTCGCAGCAGCGCATCTTCGAGCTGATCGAGCAGGCCGGGCTGCCGCCCGGGGTGGTGAACCTGGTCCACGGCGGCCGCGACGTCGTGAACGCCTTCTGCGCGCACAGGGACATCGCGGGCGTGTCGTTCGTCGGCTCGTCGGCGGTCGCGCGCCACGTGTACAAGAGCGCCGCGGAGGCGGGCAAGCGGGTCCAGGCGCTCGGCGGGGCGAAGAACTTCCTCGTCGTGATGCCGGACGCCGAGCGGCAGATGACGGTCGCCAACGTGGCCGAGTCCATCTACGGCTGCTCCGGCCAGCGATGCCTGGCCGGCAGCGTCGTCGTGTGCGTCGGCGACACCTACGAGGCCGTGCGCGACGGGCTCGTGCGCCACGCGAAGGGGATCGTGCTGGGCGACGGGTCGAAGCCGGGCGTGACCATGGGCCCGGTGATCTCGGCGGCGCACAGGGACCGGGTTCTCTCGTACATCAACCAGGGCGTGGCGGAGGGGGCGACGCTCCTCCTCGACGGCCGGGACGCCAGGGTCGAGGGGTATCCGGACGGCAACTGGGTGGGGCCCACGGTCTTCGACGACGTGCGGCCAGGGATGGTGATCGCGACCGAGGAGATCTTCGGGCCGGTCGCGTGCCTGATGCGCGCGAGCGACCTCGACGAGGCGATCGCGATCGCGAACCGGAGCGAGTACGGCAATGCGGCGTCGATCTACACGTCGAGCGGCCGCGCGGCGCGCGAGTTCCAGCACCGCGTTGGCGCCGGGATGGTCGGCGTGAACATCGGCGTCGCGGCGCCCATGGCCTTCTTCCCCTTCGGCGGCCAGAAGGGCAGCTTCTTCGGCGATCTGAAGGCGCACGGCCCGACGGCCATCGACTTCTACACGGAGCGCAAGATCGTCATCACGAGGTGGTTCTGATGGCAAGGAATGTACTTGGCGGGCTGATCCAGTGCTCCACCCCGATCGGCGACGACGGCGCCTCCGTCGCGGCCATCCGGGACGCGATGTTCGAGAAGCACCTGCCGTTCATCGACGAGGCGGGGAAGAGGGGTGTGCAGATCCTCTGTTTGCAGGAGGTCTTCAACACACCTTACTTCTGTCCTTCGCAGGACGCGAAATGGTGCGATGTGGCCGAGCCCGTCCCCGGCCCGACGGTCGAGCGGCTCGCGGCGTATGCCAAGAAGTACAAGATGGTGATGATCATCCCGATCTATGAGCGGGAGATGGCGGGCGTCTACTACAACACGGCCGCCGTGGTCGACGCCGACGGCACGTACCTCGGCAAGTACCGGAAGACGCACATCCCGCACACGAACGGGTTCTGGGAGAAGTTCTTCTTCAAGCCGGGGAACCTCGGGTATCCCACGTTCCAGACGCGGTATGCGCGGATCGGCGTCTACATCTGCTATGATCGCCACTTCCCGGAGGGGGCGCGGCTGCTCGGCCTGAACGGCGCCGAGATCGTGTGGAACCCCTCGGCGACGGTCGCCGGGCTCTCCCAGTACCTCTGGAAGCTCGAGCAGCCCGCGCACGCCGTGGCCAACGGCTACTTCATCGCCGCCTCGAACCGCGTCGGCACCGAGGCGCCGTGGAACATCGGCAAGTTCTACGGGACGAGCTACTTCTGCGACCCGAGGGGCAGCTTCCTCGCGACGGGGAGCGAGGACAAGGACGAGCTCGTCGTCGCCGAGATGAACCTCGACCTGATCGAGGAGGTGCGGAGGACGTGGCAGTTCTACCGCGATCGCCGGCCCGAGACGTACGGCGAGCTCACGGAACAGCTGCCCTGAGGGCCCGGGGCGGCGGGAGGACGGCGAGGTCAGGCAACGAGCGCGACGAGCGCGACGATCGATGCGAAGTCCACCGCGAAGACACCAGCAGCGCCGGGGCGCTGGTCGCGGACGGCTCTCTCCCCCGGTGTTTCCCTCGCCATGGCGGCGCCGCCCCCCGGAGGGGACCCGCCGCCCGGCGCTCACCCGCGGAGGAGCAAGATGGGCATCCTGATCAAGAACGGCGAGATCATCACAGCGAGCGACCGGTTCGTCGGCGACGTCTACTGCGAGGATGGGAAGATCGCCGCGGTCGGCGCGGGGCTGTCGAAGGAGCGCGCGGGGGACACCGTGATCGACGCCTCGGGGCAGCTCATCTTCCCCGGCGGGGTGGACGCCCACGTGCACATGGAGCTGCCGTTCATGGGGACCGAGAGCTCCGATGATTTCGAGACCGGCACGGCGGCGGGCGTCGCCGGGGGCACGACCTCGATCATCGATTTCGTGATCCCGGCCCGAGGGCAGGCGCTGCTCGACGGGCTCGCGATGTGGAACGAGAAGGCGAAGAAGGCGGTCTCCGATTACGCCTTCCACATGGCCGTCACCTGGTTCGGCGACGACACCCTCGAGGAGATGGCCGTCTGCACGCGCGAGCACGGTATCCCGTCGTTCAAGACCTTCATGGCCTACCGCGGGGCCATCGGCGTCGACGATCCGGAGCTCATCCAGGTGATGGAGGCCGCCAAGGGCCTCGGCGCGCTCGTGACCGTCCACGCCGAGCACGGCGACGCCGTCGTCGCGCTCCAGAAGAAGCTCCTGAAGGAGGGCAAGACCCACCCGCGGTACCACGCGCAGAGCCGCCCCGCGCCGATCGAGGGTGAGGCGACGGGGCGCGCGATCATGCTCGCCCGGATGATCGGCGAGCCGATCTACATCGTCCACCTCACCTGCAAGGAGGCGCTCGCCGCGGTCACCGAGGCGCGGAGCCGGGGCCAGGTGGTCATGGCCGAGACGTGCCCGCAGTACCTCCTGCTCGACGACTCGGTGTACGAGAAGCCCGGCTTCGAGGGGGCGGCCTACGTGATGAGCCCGCCGATCCGGCCGAAGGGCCACCAGGACGCGCTGTGGGCCGCGCTCTCGTCGGGGCTCATCCAGACCGTGGCGACCGACCACTGTCCCTTCAACCAGGTCGGCCAGAAGGACATGGGCAGGGACGATTTCTCGCGCATCCCGAACGGCGCCGCCGGCATCGAGAACCGCCTCGCCCTCCTCTGGACCTACGGGGTGCTCGAGGGGCGGATCGACGTCCACCGCTTCGTCGATCTCTTCTCGACGCAGCCGGCCAAGATCTTCGGGCTGTACCCGCGCAAAGGTTCGATCGTGCCGGGCGGCGACGCGGATCTCGTGGTCTTCGACCCGAAGGGGACGAGCACGATCTCCGCGAAGACCCACCATCACCGGTGCGACAGGAGCATCTTCGAGGGCTTCGAGGTGAAGGGGAAGCCGACGCACGTCATCGTGAACGGCCGGGTCCAGTGCGCGGACGGCAAGCTCGACGTGGAGCGGGGCGCCGGGCGCTACCTCCCGCGCCGGCTCGGCCCGACCCAGGGAGCCCAGGCCTTCTAGTCACCACTCACCGAGAGGAGCCGCGCGAGCACCAGCATGACCCGAGCCCCGATACGCCTCTCAGCCCTCCCGTCCGGTCGGATCGAAGAGCGATTCGAGGACAAGAGCCCGCGCTACACCGACGCCGAGGCGATCGCCGAGGCGAACCGGTGTCTCTATTGCGTCGACGCGCCCTGCGTCAAGGCGTGCCCGACGGCGATCGATATCCCGACGTTCATCCGGAAGATCGCGGCCGGCCAGGTGAAGGGCGCGGCCCGCACCATCCTCACGGCCAACCTGCTCGGCCAGTCGTGCGGGCAGGCCTGCCCCGTCGAGGTGCTCTGCGCGGGCGACTGCGTCTACAACGCGTGGGGGCGCGAGCCGATCGCGATCGGCCGCCTCCAGCGGTACGCGGTCGAGTCGGCCCTCGCGCGCGATCCGGGGATCTTCCGGGCGAAGCCGCCCACCGGCAAGAGCGTCGCGCTCGTGGGCGCGGGGCCCGCGTCGATCGCCGCGGCGGGCTACCTCGCCCTCGAGGGGCACCGCGCCGTGATCTTCGAGCGGAAGGCGATCCCCGGCGGCCTGAACACGCTCGGGATCGCGCCGTACAAGATGAAGGGGCACGAGGCGCTCCGCGAGCTCGAGTGGGTCCTGTCGCTCGGGGACGTCGAGCTCCGCGCCGGCGTCTCGGTCGTCGCGCAGGCGGCCGGGCCGGGCGAGGTCTCCGCGCGCGACCTGCTCGCGGAGCACGACGCGGTCTTCCTGGGGCTCGGCCTGGGCGCCGACGCGCGCCTCGCCCTCCGCGGGGAGGACGGCGACGGCGTGGTGGGCGCGACCGCGTTCATCGAGCGGCTCAAGGCCGATCCGGGCCTCGACCTCGCGGGCGTGCGGCGCGCGGTCGTGATCGGCGGCGGCAACACGGCGCTCGACGTCGCCCACGAGCTCGCGCTGCTCGGGGTCGACGTGGCCGTCGTGTACCGCCGCTCCGAGGCCGAGATGTCGGGCTACGCGCACGAGCTCGAGGGCGCGCGGGTCGCCGGCGCGCGCCTCGTCGAGAACCGGGTGCCGGTCGAGGTGGTGCGCGAGGGCGGCAAGGTCGTCGCGCTGCGGATCGCGCCCGCCGACGCGCCCGCCGACACCGGCGCGCGGGGCCCCGCGCCGGGGCCGGCCGAAGGGGAGCTCCTGCCCGCCGACCTCGTCGCGGTCGCGATCGGGCAGAGCCGGGCGACGCAGGTGGCGCTCGCGTTCGAGGGGGTGGTGCTCGACGCGAGGGGGCGCGTGGTGGTCGACCCGGCGACGCACCGCACGGGCAACCCGAGGGTCTACAGCGGCGGCGACTGCGTGAACGGCGGCAAGGAGGTCGTCAACGCGGTCGCCGAGGCGAAGATCGCCGCGCGCGCGATGCACGAAGCGATGATGACGATGACGACGCGGGCGGGCTGCGCGGCGCCCGGGCCCTCACCGCAAGGGAGCTGAGCGATGGCCGACCTCTCTATCGACTTCGCCGGGATCAAGAGCCCGAACCCGTTCTGGCTCGCCTCGGCGCCGCCGACCAACACAGGAGATCAGGTCCGGCGCGCCTTCGACGCCGGCTGGGGCGGCGCCGTCTGGAAGACGCTCGGGAACCCGATCGTCAACGTGTCGAGCCGGTTCGGCGGCATCGACTACGGCAACACGCGGCTCATGGGGCTCAACAACGTCGAGCTCATCACCGATCGCCCGCTCGACGTGAACCTCAAGGAGATGCGCGAGATCAAGCGGCGCTACCCGGACCACGCGCTCATCGCCTCGCTGATGGTCGAGACGAAGGACGAGTGGCGCGAGATCATCCGCAAGGCCGAGGACACGGGCGCGGACGGGCTCGAGCTCAACTTCGGCTGTCCGCACGGGATGTGCGAGCGCGGCATGGGCTCGGCCGTCGGCAACGAGCCGGCGGTCCTCCAGGAGATCGCGCGCTGGGCCGTCGAGTTCGCGACGACGCCGGTCATCGTGAAGCTCACGCCCAACGTCGGCGACATCCTGGAGCCGGGCGAGGCCGTGCTCCGCTCCGGGGCGCACGGCGTCTCGCTGATCAACACGGTCAAATCGCTCATGGGCGTCGATCTGGAGCGGATGGTCCCGCTCCCGCGGGTCGGCGGCGCGTCGACGAACGGCGGCTATTGCGGGCCCGCGGTCAAGCCGATCGCGCTCCACCTCCTGAGCCAGCTGGCGCGCCACCCCGGCGTCGGCCGGCTGCCCATCTCGGGCATCGGCGGCATCTCGAACTCCCGCGACGCCGCCGAGTTCATCGCGCTCGGCGCGACGAGCGTCCAGGTCTGCACGGCGGTGATGCACTACGGCTACCGCATCGTCGAGGAGATGATCGAGGGGCTCAGCGACTGGCTCGACGATCACGGGATGCGCTCGGTGAACGAGCTGCGCGGCAGGGCGATCCCGCAGGTCCAGGAGTGGGGCGAGCTCGACCTGTCGTACCGCGTGGTCGCGGACATCAGCGCCGACAAGTGCATCGGGTGCCAGCTCTGTTACGTCGCCTGCATGGACGGGGCGCACCAGTGCATCCACCTGCCGGGGAGGACGGAGGCGGAGGCGCGCGCGGCCGGCCACACCCACCTCCCGAAGGTCCTCCCGGATCGCGCGGTGACGGCGGATCCGAGCGGGGAGGCGGCGCCGTCGCGGGTCCCGTTCGTCGACGAAGAGGAGTGCATCGGCTGCAATCTGTGCGCGCTGGTGTGCCCGGTGCCGGGGTGCATCACGATGCGGGAGGTGCCTTCAGGCAAGCCCCCCGAGACGTGGAACGACCGTGTCCAGAAGGGGACGGATTTCGTGCCCGGCGGGCTGGAGTCGACCGCCCGCGCGCGGAGCTCGTGATCCCGGGCGCCTGGCCAGGCGGCCAGGAGCCCGCGACGACCGCGACCGCGCCGGTGCGCTGCCCGGGCTACGGGGCGAGCTTCACGACGATCGCGTCCTCGTGGTCGTACGTGCCCGCGCCGATCACGTTGCCGGCGCTGTCCACGGCCAGATCAAAGATCTGCCCGTGTTCCGCGTCGCCGATCGGGTCGACCGACCACAGCACGGCGCCCGACGGCGAGAGCTTCGCGACAGCGCCGCGGGGGTTGACGAACACATTGCCGGCGCTGTCCACGGCGACAGCGCTGATGTCCCAGTAGCTGGAGAGCGTGCCGAGGCCGCTCGTATCGACGCTCCACAGCGGAGCGCCCGAGCCGGTGAACCTGGTCACGGTCGTTCCCAGGGCGACGACCAGGTCCCCGGACGGGGTCGCGGCGACCTCGCCGTCGCCCGGCGCCCAGGAGACGACCCGGCTGAAGACGTGATTCCCGGCCGCATCGAACTTCGCCAGGTACGTGCCCTGAGCCGCGGGCGAGCTCGCCAGCGGTCCGCCGCCGAGGTCAAGGGCGCCAGAGAAGCTGCCGAGGACGATGACATTGCCCGCGCCGTCGACGGCGACGCTCGTGGGGTCGCTGTCGTACGGGTCCGCCGCGAAGGTCCTGGTCCAGATCGGCGCGCCCGCCGCGCCGAGCTTCGCGACGAGGAGCTCGCTGCCCGGCGCGCCGCCGAGGGGGCCGGTGCCGAGATCGACCGCGTCCCAGAGGACGCTGGCGAGCGCGGCGCCCGAGCCGGCCCGGGCGACCTCGACCTGGTAGAGGCCCTCGACCTCCGCGAGGAGCTCGCCCCACGCGCTGTACCGCTGCAGCCCGGCGTCCGAGCCCACGAGCAGCTCGCCGGCCCCCGACGCGGCGACGCTCAGGACTGTGTTGCCGTGGGGCGGGCGCGTGTTCCACCCCCCGTACCCCGCGGGGTCGAGCTTCGCGAGGAACTGGGTATTCCACAGCTCCATGGAGGCCGGCGCGCCGTTCTCGGCGAAGTCGATCGGGCCATAGGCGTAGCCGCCGAAGATCACGTTGTCCGCGCCGTCGACCGCGACGGCGCGCGCGCGCATCGACTCGTACCAGCCGTTGATGAAGAGCCTGCTCCAGAGGACGCTGCCGGGGGCGCACGGCGCGCAGCTCGGGCCCCCGCAATCCACGCCGGACTCGGCGCCGTTACGGATCCCGTCCTCGCAGGTGTCGTGGTAGCAGACCGTGAGCGCCGGCCGCTCCGTGGTGCTCGCGCTCTCGCTGCTCCGCAGCGAGCTCCGGGTCACCGCGGCCTCCTCGAGCAGCACGCCGTGGTTGGCGAGCTCGCCGCTCACCCAGGCCTGCGCGAGCGCGGTCACGTCGACGTTCCGGAAGCCGGTGGTGCCGCCTGGCCCGCCGGTGACGAAGGAGGCCTCGATCGCCGGATCGAAATGGCCGCCGCCGCCGAAGTTGCCCCACGTGACGCCCGACTCCGTCCACGCGGCGGTGGCGCGGTGGACGCGCACGGTGCTGCTCTCGATCTTGTACGTCTGGTACAGCGACAGCGTCGCCGAGGCGATCTCCGCGCTCGCCGGGACGCCGGCGAGGTTGAACCGGAGGAGGCTCCGCCGGACGCCGCCCGTGCCGGTGCCCGTCGAGAGCGTGGTGCTCACGCCGTCGTTCCAGGTAGGCGAGACCTGCCAGAGCGTCGCGTCGGCCACGTCGCCGCCGAGGCCGCGCCGGAAGGTCACGCACCGCGGGTCGCACGCGTCGCCGTGGCCGTCGGCGTCGCTGTCCACCTGCGACGGATTCGCGGCGGCAGGGCAGTTGTCGTCCGCGTCGATCACGCCGTCGGCGTCGCTGTCCTGGGCGAGCTCGAACGCGTACGCGGGAGAGCCCACGATGACCGAGCTCCCCGACATCGCGACGGTCTTGCCGAACGCGCTGCCGGTCGGCCCGCTGCCGGCGAGCTTGGCCTGCGGGCCCTCGACCCACTCGCCGCCCGTAGGCACGAACACGTACGCCGCGCCCGCGTCCGGTTGATCGAAGCGATCAGCCAGGATCGCGCCGACGATGGCCGCATTGCCGGAGACCGCGACGGCGCCTCCCAGGCCGTCCCCGGTCCTGCCGTCGTTCGCGATCAACCTGGCCTCCTGGTTCCAGCCGCTCGGACCGCGGTCGAACACGTAGGCCATGCCCCGCCCGAGGCGGTACCACGGCATCGGCGGGCTGTCGGTGCCCGGCGCGCCCACGACGATGCGCCCGCCCGAGATCGCGACCGAGCTGCCGAAGCGATCGAACGTATCCGGCGGGTGCGCCGCGAGCCTGCGCGCGTCGCCCCAGTCGCTCGCCTCGAACACGAACGCGGCGCCCGCGCCGTCGCCCTCCCACCACCACGAGTCCCCCGGCGAGCCCACGACCACCGTGCCGTCCTCGATCGCGACGGGCGGCGTGCTCCAGGCGTTGGCGCCGGCCGGGGCGACGAGCTCGACCTCCTCGCTCCAGGCGCCGCCGCTGCGGGCGAACACGTAGACCGACGTCTCGGCGGAGAGGACGGCCCGGTCCCCGTCGACCGCGACCGCCCCGCTCGCGGGGTTCGAGGCGCCGCCGCTCGCGACAAGCTTGGCCTGCTCGGACCACACGCCCCCGCTCCGCACGAACACGTAGGCGGCGCCCGCGCCCCCGGTCCCCCAGGGCGCGCCGACCACGGCCGTGTCCGCCGAGATCGCGACCGAGGTGCCGAAGCCGTCGCCTGCGGGCCCGTCGCCCGGGACGAGCCTGGCTTGTTGCGTCCAGGCGCCGCCGCTCTTCACGAACACGTACGCCGCGCTCCCGAGCGCCCCGACGATCGCGGTGTCGCCCGACATGGCGATCGCGTCGCCGTTCAGGTGGATCGGGGTCGAGCCGTCGACCGCGATGAGCGCCGTCCGCTCCGAGGCGGCGAGCGGATCCACCGTCACCGGGTACGCGGCCCCGGCGGTGTCCACGCGCAGCGACAGCGTGCGCTCGTCGACGCCGAGCTCCATCCACGCGGGCAGCGTCCGCCCCGCGGCGTCGGTGGCGTGGAGATCCGTGTACCGCATCGCCACCGCGCCGGACGCCTCGCGCAGCGCGACCCCGTCGCCGCCGGCGAGCGGCGTCGCGCGGAGATCGCCGCCCAGGGCGAGCTCGATCACGAGGTCCTGGTCCCCAGGGGCGAGGCAGGGAGGCGCCCCGGGCACCGTGAAGCCCTGCTCCAGCCCGAGCGGCCCGTTCACGTACCACTCCACGAGCTCCTCGCCCTGCCGGCGGAGCTCCACGCGGTTCTCCGTGGCGCTCGGGGACGCGCGCGCGACCTCGCGCAGATCGCCCGCGCATCCGTACCGGGCGGCGGCCATCGAGAAGCTCCACCGCGCCTCGCCCTCCTCCGGCGCGATCCGCACGCCCGACGCGCTGAAATCGGCCGCGAGCCGGTGCGCCGGGTTCGGTGCGCGCAGGCTCGCCTCGTTCCCGCCCGGGGACACCTCGATCACCCGGTAGCTCTCGGGCGCCGACCCCTGCACGGCCGCGATGTACGCCGCCCGCAGGCGCGCGGGGGCCACCGCCGTGTCGGGCACCGCGGGCGCCGCCGCCGCGCCGTCCACCGACGGCGCGGGGTCCCGCGGCGCCTCGGTGGAGGCGCAGCCCCCCACCATGGCGGCTGCGGCCATCACCTGTCCCATCCTCCCCATTCGATCTCGCATAGACTGGCTCTCCCTCTGGCTGGCGCTCCTCCGCGCAGGCGCACCGGGCGCCGGAGCGCTCCACGCCGGAGGGCAGCGAGCTCGCGGCGCCTCATCGCAAGGTCCGCGCCCTCGCCGCGGACGGGGGCCGCGCCCTCGCGATGGACGACGAGCGCAGCCGTCGCCGCGCGCTCTCTGCCGATCGAGGCGGAATCCAGGGCGCCTTCGCGGCCCGCTCCCGGCCCCTGGCCGGCCATCGGCCGCACGAGGATGTGCCCTCTCCGCCGGCCGTGCGCGCCGGGCGGTCGTCCGCCGGAGCGGCGAACGGGCGCGCGCGCGCCGGGGCGGGCTCGAAGCGCCCCGGTGCAGCGCCGTGCGGCCGGCGTTTGCGAGCGATGCGAGGTCGCGTCCGATTTCGTGACACCCGCGGCGCGGTGACCGGAACAAACACACGGAGGGCAGGAGCCCTCGCTGGAGGAACATGGTCCCGAAAGACGCAGCGACGATCACCCCGCGGAATCGCGGTCTCACGCCGAACGCCTACGCGAAGCAAGGGCGGGCGGGCATGTCCGATCACGAGGAGCGGGCCGAGCTGCTCGCCGATCACCGCCCGGAGCTCGCGCGCCTGCTGCAGCGCCTTCCGGCCCGCAGCAGCGCCTCCTCGCCGCTGGCGGGTTATCTCCTCTCGTTGCGAGAACCGACGGGCTACCTCATCGCGATCGGCCTGCAGCAGCGCGACCCGGCGCTCGAACCCGAGCGCGTGCTCCGCTCCGCCCTGGCCGCCGGCGAGCGCGCGCCGATGCTGGTCGGCGTGATGGCGCGCTCGGCGATGGCCGAGATCATCGCGCCGCTCGCGCCGGTCACGCGCGCGGTCGCCGCGCGCCTGAAGCGACCGGCCCCCTCCGGCACGCTGCGGGTCGTCGTCGCAGCGGCCGGCGGGGCGGAGCTCTTCACCGTGAAGCTCTCGGACCTCACGTCCCTCTCGTCCGGCTCCGGCTGAGCGAGCTGCCCGCTCCGGCGCTCACTCGTTGGCGTAGACGCGCCGCTCGCTCGAGTCGAGCCCCAGGTACACCACCCGGCTGTCGAGGCTCGCGGCCGCGCGCTCGGCGCCCTCGGGCGCCGGCCGGCGGTCGGCGGCCTCGTCGCCTTTGCGCAGCGCCTCGTACTCCGCGACGGAGGCGCGGTGGCACCCGTCGAGCGGGGCGTCGATCTCGAGGGCGGCCGCGACCGCCCCGGCCTCCGGCCCGATCCTGCCCGCGAAGAACTCGGCGCAGCAGCCCGATCCGTAGCTGAACAGCCCGACGCGCTGCCCCTCGAGCGCGCGGGCCTCCGTGTTGAGCAGGGACGCGAGCGCCAGGTAGAGCGAGCCCGTGTAGATGTTGCCGATGCGCGACGGCAGATCGAGCGACGGCTCCACCTCGACGGCGAAGCTCTCGTCGGCGGCCTGCTCGGTCAGGCCGTCCATCGCCAGCCGGTGGCGGTGCGCCTTGCGGGCCATCTTGCCGTAGGGGACGTGATAGCAGGTGCGCGCGAGGGGATCGCCGTCGCCCGCCACGCGGCGCCAGTCGCCGTAGGCCCCGGCGAGGGCGTCGAGGTAGCACTGCACCGAGTAGTGACCGTCGACGAGCGCCTCCTTGTGGTGGAGCGGCCGCCAGAAATCGTAGACGTCGCGCGCATACGTGCCGGTCTGGCCGACCTCGATCTCGACGAGGCGCGGGCGCTCGCGCACGAGCAGCGCCACGGCGCCGGCGCCCTGGGTGGGCTCGCCCGCGGAGCCGAGCGCGTAGCGCGCCACGTCCGAGCACACGACGAGCGCGGCGCGGCCGCGGGCCGAGCCCGAGGCGATCCAGTCCACCGCGTTGAGGAGGCCCGCGGTGCCCCCGAAGCAGGCGTGCTTGGCCTCGAAGACCCGGCACGCGCTCGGCAGCCCGAGCAGGCCGTGGAGGAAGGAGGCCGCCGGCTTCGCGTGGTCCACGGCGGTCTCGGTGCCCACGACGCAGAGCCCGATGTCCGCAGGGCTCGCGCCCGACCGCTGGAACAGCCGGCGGGCCGCGTTGGCCCCGAGGGTGATCGGATCCTCGTCGGGCGCGGCGATCGCCATCCGGCGGGTCCCCAGGCCGGTCAGGTACTTGGATGGCGCGATCCCTCGCGCCTCGGCGAGCTCGGTGAGCTCGACGAAGCGGCGGGGGACGGCGAGGGCGATCGCATCGATGCCGATGCGAGGAAAGTCATGACGTAGGCTCATACCTGCATCCTAGGGGTGCATTGTGCAGAGACCATCCAGCCCACGCGGAGCGTCGGAGGAGCCGAGGCGCCCGACGCGCCGCGGCGGCGGGTTCCAGCTGGCGCCCGCGCTTCGCGGCCGGTGACCGGTGGCGGGTGACCGGTGACCGGCCGCTTGCCCGCGTCTCCATCCACCGCGCCTCGCCGTGCGCACCACGTGGAATGACAAAGGCCCTTCCATGACACATGTCATGGAACAGCCCCCGAGAAAAATCGCGGTCGGGTCAAAATCGTCACCACATCTCGTTGCAATTGTGCAATCTGTAATGGCGCGTTCATGCGCCCTAGCGGTCGAGGTTCATGTGAAGCTCTCCCGGTCTACCATGTTGGTTCCGCTTGTTGGGTTGGGTGTCCTGGTGATGACCGGCGCCACAGGGTGCTCCTGCAGCTCCGGGGCGGAGGGCGAGGCGAGCGCGACGGCTGGAGCGAGCGTCGGTGGAGGCGACGGCGTGGGTGGGAGCGGCGAGGGCGGCGCGGGCGGGGGCGTGGGCGGCGCGGGCGGCGAAGACGGGGGGATGATCGGCAACGGCTCCAGCGGCTCCAACACGGGTGGCAGCGGCCCCGTGACGCCCGACACCGCCTGTGTCGCCACGGTCGCCCACGCCACGCTCACGAAGCGGCCGGTCGACATCGTGTTCGTCATCGACAACTCGCCAAGCATGGCGAACGAGATCATCAGCGTACAGAACAACATCAATGAGAGCTTCGCCTCGATCATCGGCGAGAGCGGCATCGATTACCGCGTCATCATGATCTCCGCGCACGGCGCTGCGGAGGTCGACGACTCGATCTGCGTCGGCGCCCCGCTCAGCGCCGCGAGCTGCTCCCCGGTCCCCGAGGCGCCGGGGAACAACCCGCCCGTCTTCTACCATTACAGCCACGAGATCAGGAGCAACGACGCGCTCTGCGTGCTCCTCGGGAGCTACAACGGCGGCCTGCCCGACGAGTTCGGCGTGGCGCCGGCCGGGTGGTCGGAGTGGGTGCGCGAGGACTCGCTCAAGGTGATCACCGTGATCACCGACGACCACGTGGGCTGCCAGTCGACGCACATGCCGCGCAACATCTATATCGACGACACGCGGCAGGACTGGGAGGACGTCGCCACGGACTTCGAAGAGATGCTGTTCGGCCTGGACCCGGCGGTCTTCGGCGACGTGACCGCGCCCAACTACGTCTTTCACAGCATCGTCGGGCTCCACGAGAACACGGTCGCCACGGACGCTTACGCGCCCGACGCGGACGTGGTCGAGGAGATGTGCGGCACCGCCGTGGCGCCGGGCACGGGCTACCAGACGCTCAGCAAGAGGACGGGCGGCCTCAGGTTCCCGCTCTGCCAGACGAGCTCTTATGACGTGGTGTTCCAGGCGATCGCGGAGGGCGTCATCACGGGCGCGGTGGTCGCGTGCGAGTTCGAGGTGCCGGACTCGCCGCCGGGGGAGGTCATCGATCTCTCGACCGTGGTCGTCCAGTACACGCCCGGCGACGGCAGCGATCCGCAATCGTTCGACCAGGTGGCGAGCGCGGCGGCGTGCACCCCGGGCTCCTTCTACATCGCGAACGACATGATCACGCTCTGTCCCGACGCGTGCCGGCTGGTCCAGGACGACGCCATGGCCGCTGTCGACGTCCTCTACGGCTGCGATCCCGAACCGGCGCAGTGAGATCGTCGGCCGGGCGGCGGCGCCGATGAGCGCGGCCGCCGCCCGCTGGCGGCCGGCGCGGGGCGCGTCGAGCGCTCTCTGTGCCCGCCGCGAGCGCGGCGGCCGGGCGGCCGCCTGGCGCGTATCCGGCGCGGGCGCTCAGAGACAGCAGCGGAAGCCGATGTCCGGAGACGGGGTGAGGCGATCCTGGTCCAGGAGCGCATCGCACCTGGCCGCCTTGAGCGCGTCGCGCGCAATGTCATCCGCGTCCTGCTGCGAGGCCCGCGAGCCGCCACGGACGAGGCAATTGCCCTGTGCGTCGCAGGAGTTCTCCCACTCCGCCACGTTGCCGCTCATGTGAAAGAGGCCCGTGATCCCGCCTTCGCAGGGCGAGATCGGCGGGATGGGGTTGGGGGGCACGGGCTTCTTGGCGAGCTCGCCGGTCGGGTCTTCCACCTTGCAGGTCGCCTCACTGTAGAGATCGCTGTACGGGTATTCGTTCACGCCCTGGCCGGAGCACGCGTTGAACCACTCGCTCCGCGTCGGGGTCGCGAAGTCGGCAGGCGAGTTCGCGCCTCCGCCGATCCTGCCGCAGAGGTGCTTGCCCATGTAGGAGCAGTACGCGTAGGCATCGCACCAGTCGACGTAGGTGACGGGCACTCGCCCCTCCGTGAAGGGCCACCCGCTCGAGGGACGGTAGATGTTCCCTGCGCACTCCGCCGGCATGCCGGCGAGCACCGGGTTCGCCATGAGGAAGACATCGTACTCCTGCTTCGTCACCTCGTATTGATCGATGCAGTAGCTCCCGCCGCCGCTCACGGGCGAGATCACCATCCACGCCGGGCACGCGCAGACGTGGTTCGTGGTGTTGCAGATCGACGTCGCGCAATCGGTGTTGGCGTTGCAACGCTGCCCCGCAGGGCACCGGGTGTTGCACCCGTCCGTCCCGCCGCAGTCGATGTCGGTCTCCTTGCCGTTCTTCACGCCGTCGCTGCAGGTCGCGTCCTGGCAGACCTGCTCGTGGCAGACGAGCTCGATACAGTCGGTCGATTTGGAGCACGCGTCGCCAGGCGGGCAGCCGGGGCAGATCCCGCCGCAATCGACGTCGGTCTCCTGGCCGTTCTTCACGGCGTCGCTGCAGGTCGGCTCCAGACACTGGCCGTTCACGCAGCTCAACGACTCGCAATCCGAGCCCGCCACGCAGCCCTTGCTGGTCTTGCATGGGGGGCACGCCGGGTTGCCGCCGCGCGGCCTGGCGCCCCCGCCGCAGTCGGTGTCCGTCTCGTCGCCGTCCTTCACGCCGTTGTCGCACTGCGCCGCCACGCACGCGCGCTCAGCGCCGCCGCTGCCCCCGCTCTCCTCGCACCGCCCCGAGAAGCAGTCCGCGGCCTCCGCGCACGCCTGATCGACACGGCACGGCGTCGCGCAGGCGCCGCCGCAGTCGATGTCCGTCTCGTTGCTGTCCTTCGCGCCGTTGGAACAGCTCGGCATGTCGCCGCCGCCCTGCCCGCCGGCGCCGCCCTGCCCGCCGGCGCCGCCCTGCCCGCCGGCGCCGCCGCCCTGTCCGCCGGTGCCGCTGCCCTGTCCGCCGCTGGTCGTGACGCCGCTCGAGGGCAGGTCCCCCGTCGTGGGAGGCCGGTATCTGTCTTCGCTGCTGCACGAGACAGACACGGCGAGGGCCACGAGGGGAATCAGAGCGACGGACGATCTGCGCATGGAGCTGCCTTCCTGTGTTCGAACACGAGGTCAGAGGTAGAGGATCAGCTTACTTGCGACGTCGCCTGTCCCGGGCGACAAAAAGATGCTCCCGCCAGACGGCCGGAATCACCGCCATACGGGCTCCCCTGGGCGCCGTGATGGCCTCTCGCTCTGGCCCCAGCGCGGCTGGCGCTTCAGGGCGGCTGTCCGTCGAGCCAGCCCTGCGCGAGCGCCAGGATCCGCGCGTTGTCGGGGACATCGCGCAAGAAGCGCTCGCGCCAGACAGGATCGCCGATCCTCCCGGCCCGCACGAGCAGCCCGTTGCGGGCCAGGGCGATGGCGCCCTTGGCCTCGGCCATCTGGCCCGTCGCGGCCAGCGCCTCGGCGTGGACAAGGCGCACCAGCGGGCCCTCCTCGTCACGGCGGCCCGACTCGAGCACGGACAGGGCCTCCGTCGTGGCGGCGAGCGCCTCGCCGGCGCGCCCGAGATCGAGCAGCGCGCGCGCGCGCGCCGCGATGGCCGCGGGGAGCCGCTCCGGCACCCCCCGCGCGAGCGACTCGGCCGCGTGCGCCTCCGCCTCGGCGAGCGCGGGCTCGCCCGCGAGGAGCAGGACGCGCGCGAGCTGGAGCCGGCTCTCGCACTCCCGCCGCCGGTCGCCGCGGCGCTCCAGCGCCTCGATCGAGCTCCGCAGGGCCGCCCTCGCCGCGTCGACCTCGCCCGCGTGGGCCAGCGCGAGCCCGAGGTTCTGCAGCGCGTTCGGGACCCGGTCGTCGAGCGCCATCCGCTCCGCCTCCTCGAGCCCGGCGCGGAGCACCCCCGCCGCCGCCTCGAAGTACCCGAACTGGACGTAGCAGAGGCCCATGTTGAGCCGCGCCCGGCACGCCTCGCGGCGATCGCCGATGTCCTCGAACGCGGCGAGCGCCGCGCTCATGCTCGCGATGCAGGCGCTCGGATCGCCGTTGTGCTGCCGGAGGAGGCCGTGCAGGTAGAGGAGCTTCGCCTCGATCATGAGATCCGCGGCCGACGCGTCCTCCGTCGCCCGCTCGACCGCGTCGATCAGCGCGTCGACGCACGCGTAGCGGCCGCCGAGCAGGAGCACGATCGCCCCCTCGAGCAGGCAGGCGTTCCTCGCGATGCGCGCGCCGTCGAGCGGCTCCGTGCCGAGGACGACCATCATCCAGCGCTCGACGCGCTCGTAGTGGCCCTGCTTGTGCCCCGCCCCCGCGAGCTGCGTGAACGCCGAGAACCACGCCACGGAGCCCGGCACGAGGTGCCGCGTCGCCTCGACCCCGCGCTGCTCCGCGAGGGCCGGCTCGCCGCGCCAGAGCAGCGCCTCGGCCTCGACGAGGCGGAGCGCGCCCACAGCGGCCGGATCCGGCCTGCAGGCGATGCCGCGCTCGGCGCAGGCGATCGCCTCGGCGAGGTCGTTGCCGCGCAGGGCGTTGTCGGCCGCGCGCAGGTACCACTCGGCGGCCTTCTCGGGCTCCTCGCCGCGCTCGAAGTGCTCGGCGAGGGCCCTCGGATCGCCCTCGCCGGCCGCCTCGAGGAAGCTGCCCGCGAGCGCGTGGCCGATGCGGAGGTCGCGCGCCGTCAGCATGCCGTAGGCGGCCTCGCGGACGAGCGCGTGGCGGAAGCAGTACTCCGCGTCGTCCCGCGGCCGCCCCTCGCCCCGCCGCACGATCACCTCGCGCCGGAGCAGCTCCGCGAGGACCTGCGCGATGTCCGCGCTCCCGAGGAGCGCCGCGACCGCGCTCGACCTGAACGTCTCGCCGAAGATGCTCGCCGCCCGGAGGAGCCGCCGCGCCTCGGCGTCGAGCGTCTCCAGCCGCGCCTGCACCATGGCCACCACCGTCTCCGGCTGGCCCTCGCTCTTGCCCTCGGCGGCCGCGCGGATCTGCTCCTCGAGGAAGAACGCGTTGCCGTCCGCGCGCTCGACGAGCCGCCCTACGAGATCGTGCCGCGCGTGCGCGCCCAGCGCCTCGCGCACGAGCCGCTCGCTCGCGCGGCGCGGGAGCGGCGTGAGGTGCAGCTCGTGGGCAAGCCGGCCCTCCCAGAGCTTCGGGAAGAGCCGGCGCACGTCGGGCCGCCCGAGCGCCAGCACGAGCAGCGGCATGTCCTTCAGCTGGCGCAGCGCCTCGTCGACCATCGTGACGGTGGGGAGGTCGCCCCACTGGAGGTCCTCGAGCACGAGGAGCACGGGCCCCGCGCGGCACGCCGCCCGGAGGAAGTCCTCCCAGGCGAGGCGGAGCTGGTCGCCCATCAGCACGGCGTCGCGCCGCGCGAGCCGGAGCTGCACGTCGTGCTCGTCGGGGAAGGGCGCGCCGACGAGCTCGCCGAGGAAGGCCGCGACACGGGGCGCGTCGATGCCCCCGTGCTGCTCCACGCGGCTCCGGACCTTCCGCTGCCGCGCCTCCAGGGGCTCGCCGTCCGCGACGCCGAGCGCGTCCCGGAGCGCGCTCGCGAGCAGGCCGAAGGCGGCGCCGGCGCCCATGGGGTCGCCCTGGCCGATCCAGACCTCGAACCTGTCTCCCCGCTCGCGGAGCTTGCGGATGAGCTCCTTGCGCAGGCGCGACTTGCCCATCCCCGCCTCGGCCGTCACGAGCACCGCGCCCGCGGCGCCCTCGTCGATGCAGCGATCGACCTCGGCCACGAGCATGGCGAGCTCGCGCTCGCGGCCCACGTAGGTGGTCGGCTTGCCCAGCAGCTGCGCGGTCCGCTCGTCGCGCGCCCCGTGCAGGACGCGGCCCGCGGCGTCCTCGGTGACGTCGAACCGCATGCCGATGAGGCCCGCGGTCACCTCGTCGATGCGGACGCCCGCGGGGAGCGAGCGGTCGTCGTGGGCCGCGAGCATCTGGAAGGCGCGGTCGATGAGCTCGCCGACGGGCACGCGCGCCGAGAGCTCCGCCCGGCCGGTGGCGAGCGCGACGGGCGCGCCGCCGAGCAGCTCCTGCAGCGCGAGCGCGCACCGGGCGGCCCGCGCCGCGAGGTCGGTCGGCGCGCCCGCGCCGGACAGCACGATGAGCGGCGAGCGGCCCTCGAGGAGCTCGAGCTCGCCGCGGTACTGCTCGGCCACGTCATGCAGCTGCCAGAGCTCCGCCTGGCGCGGCTCCGACGCGGCGCCTGCGTCGTCCCGGCGCGGCTCCGACGCGGCGCCTGCGTTGCTCCAGCGCGGCTCCGACGCGGCGCCTGCGTTGCTCCACCGCGGCTCCGCCGCGCTGCTTGGGTTGATCGCGCGCTCGCGGGTGACCACGAGGCAGGTCACGCGTCGCTCGCCGGTCGTGAGCTCCACCGCGCGCGGCGGGAAGGAGCGGGGCCCGCCGACGCTGCTCTCGGGCGCGCCGATCGTGGCGAGCTCGGCCGCCACGGCGCCGCCGTCGGCCGGCCGGTCCAGCGGCGATTTCGCCAGCATGCGGGCGACGAGGTCATCGAGCTCGGCGGGGGTGCCGGGCCGGAGGTCGCGCGCGCGGGGCGGCTCCTCGAGGAGGACCTTCATCAGCACGGCGAGCCCGGCGTTGCCCTGGAAGGCGGCGCGGCCGGTGAGGCAGCGGTAGAGGATGCAGCCGAGGGCGAACACGTCGGCGCGGGTGTCGACGCTGAGCTCGCCGCGCGCCTGCTCGGGGGCCATGTACCCGGGCGTGCCCAGGACGAGGCCGGCGGCCGTGAGCGGCTCGTCGGCGACGGCGCGGGCGAGGCCGAAGTCGATGAGGTGCACGCGCTCGAGCGAGCCGCCTTCGAGCAGCAGGTTGCTCGGCTTCAGGTCGCGGTGGACGAGGCCGAGCCTGTGGACGGCGCCGAGCGTCCTCGCGACGTGGAGGCCGAGATCGAGGGTCTCCTCGAGCGTGAGGCCCTGGCGGGTGAGCCGGTCGGAGAGCGTCTCGCCGTCGAGCCACTGCATGGCGAGGTACGGCTGTCCCCACGCGGTGGCGCCGTGCGCGACGTAGCGCACGACGCCGGGCACGCGGGCCGCTGCGAGCACGTGGGCCTCGCGCGCGAAGCGGACGAGGTGCTGCGCGCTCTCGGTGGTCAGGAGCTTGATCGCGACCGCCTCGCCGGTCTCCTGATCGCGGGCCCGGTAGATGGCCCCCATCCCGCCCGAGGCCGCGAGGTGCTCGATGCAGAACCGGCCGTCGATGATGTCACCTGCCTGCATCGCTCACCGAGGGCTCGGACGGGGAGCCTCGCCGGCGCGCAGCCTGCCAGCGGGGTGAGCGCTGCGTCCAGTGCTCATTGGGAGCGGGAGCGTCGCGGCCAAGCGGGCGTACGTCTTAAGGAAAATCCCGATCGGGTGGCCGGCCGCGCGAGCGCGGGTAGGCACGATCCTGGGCGGTGCGGCGATCCTGGGCGTGATCGCGCGGCGTCCTCACGGCATTTCATCGAGCGGGAGCGCCGCGGAGAGCGCCCGCGTGATCCGCCCGACTTCGGCCGTGTCCTCCGCGGCGATCTCGATCGAGAGACGCGCCCCATCCATCGCAGCGGCGATCACGCAGGCGTCGCCGCGGTCGGCGACCTGCACCCAGTCGTTGGAGAACCAGAGCGGCGCGAGCCCGAGCGGCGCGAGCAGCGGCGCAACTTGCGGGAGCAAGCCGGCGCTCGCCGTGCGCGCGACGAGGCGGGTCGCTGCGGGCAGGACGTTCAGGCGCAGGAGCCGGACCACATGGGTGCAGATGGCCTCCGGGAGCGAGCCCGCGACGGGGCGGAGCCAGAACCTGAGGATCTCGTCGAACGCCTCGGTGCGACCCTCCGGGAACACGACCACGCGGGGGCCTCCCGGCGCGCCGGCGTGGAGGTAGAGATCGAGGTAGGGGTCGTCCTTCGCGACGCCGATGAGGACGTACTCGGCCGGCGGGACGAACGACCGGGTGCGATAGCGCTCCGTGAGCGCGGCGATCGCGAGGCGGGTGCCGCGGATCGAGATCCAGTCGGGATCGCCGCCCATCGCCGCCAAGAACCCCTCGTACACCGCGGGCAGCGGGCCGCCGGCGAGGCGCGCGAGCTCGTCGAGCTCCGCCCGGCTCGCTCCCCGGATGTAGCGGGGGAACGCCGGGTCGAAGTCGGCGACGAACGCGACGACGCTCTCCATGGTGCCCTTCATCTTCCCTCTCAGAAGAAATATTCCTCGATCTCGCCCTTGATCTTCTCCCGGGCGTCTCGGGCGCACGACACCCATTTCTTCCGCAATATCTCCTCGATCTCGAGATCGCTCTTCTCTGCCTCTGCGCGGGGCCTGGCCTGGGTCTTCTTCTTCCGCGCGCTCGCGGGGAGCCCCTTGCCCAGCGCGGGCAGCCCGCGCTTCGCTTCCTCGTTCAACTCCCGCTCGAGTCGTTGCTGGTACTCGAGAACCTCGCCGTTGAGGGCATCCTCCCGCTTCTGCAGCGATCTCCCTTTGAGTGTTCCCGCTTTTTTCTCCGCTTCGATCGCGGCCGAGAGTCTCTCCCGGTACTCGGCAGCCATGCGTTTTGCCTTCTCCTCGTTGGCATCCTGTATCGACTGCTCCTTCTCCTTCTCCCTCCGCTTCGCGTCGGCCTCGGCCTGCTTGTCCGCGAGGGAGCGCATTGCGCGTCGGTTGTCCTCGCGCTCCTTGCGCATCTCCTTCCCCTCCTGTTTCACCTTCTCTTCGCACGCGCGCAGCAGCAGCGCGAGCTCCTGCTTTCTCTCCTGGATCTGGGCTTCGATGAAGAGGTTCCGGCGCTCGACGACGTACGTGTCGACCCCGCAGAGCTGGGTGCCGAGGTTGCCTTTGCAGGTATCGCAAGAGTCACAAAACACGCCGTCGCGCCCGGATCCCTTCTCGAACCACATTTCGGCGAGGCCGATCGGGATCAGGCGCCTCTCTACGGCGTGCTGAAGGAGCTTGGGCGCTGCACAGACGCCGATGTCGTTGTCGTGAACCTTGAACCAATCGAACGCCTTGGAACCGCGCGTCGGAACGAAGCACCTGAACTCCTTGTCGAGCGGCGGGCACCAGTCTTCCCAGTCCGAGCCACCGACGAGCCCCGAGAACGCCTTGAGCTCGACGAGCCCTCCGCTCTGGTCGAGGCACACGAGCACGCCGAGCATCTTCCCCTTCTCGCGCAGGGCTCTCATAAAAGGTGAGCCCTTCTCCTCGAGCCGAGAGAGAGCCTCTACGAGCTTGTGCATGCGCTGCTTGGCATATGCTGTTCGACCAATGGCGTGCTGCTCCTTGCAGTGGATGCACGGCCCGCCGTGCGGGACGCCGGGGGAGGTGGCCTGGCCATCACAGTGTATCTCGATGTTCGATGGTTGCCTGTCCGCGAACCGCTCCAGCAGCTCGCGATACAGCTTGTCGAGCTGCTCCTCGAGCTGCTTCTCGAGCTGGTCGCCCGACCCTGGATCGCGCCCCCACGCGCCGTAGTCCTCGGGGCCCGGCGTGTTCACGCAGAGCCGCCCCCGCCCTCGTCGAGCCCCCAGGCGCGCGCGTCGTAGCGGCGCATGGCGCGCTGCCAGTCCTCGCCGCGGATGCGCTCGAAGAGCTGCCCCACCCGCTCGTCCGGCGGCCTCCCGCGCGCCGCCAGGACGGCGCGGATGGGCGGGTACTCGTCGAAGTTGGGCGCGATCTTGAACATCAGCGCCACGAAGGTGGCGATCGACGACTCCCACGTGAGGCCGTGCGACCGTGCCCTGGCGACGCCGCGCTCGATCCTGCGGCGCATGACGGGGGCGGGGACCCCGCCGACCGCGTCAGGGTGGTGCTCGCGGAGGTGCGCCCCGAGCGCCTCGACGAAGCGCGCCTCCTGCGCCTCCGCGAGCGCTCGCCGCTGCTCGTCGCGAATCTTGAGCATGGACCCGCGGGCGAGTATCGCACAGCGCCTTCGAGATCGCGTCCCCCGGTTTCATCCGCCGCTCCAGCGCGGCCTGCCAGCGACACCAGCCCTCGATCGCCGCGTGGAGCGCCATGATGAGCTCCGCCATGTGTCGAATGGGAATGCGTCCGGCGGCGCCTCGACGCTCGTCGCGCCGGCGGGGCTACGCCATCATCCGCTTCCACTGCTCCGTGAGCCGCTGCGGCGAGACCGGGACAGCCGCCTTCAGCTCGGGCGCGAAGAGCGACACCCTGAGCTCCTCGATCAGCCAGCGGAACGACTCGAGCTCTTCCGCGGGCACCCCCTTGTCGCGCAGCCCCTGCTGGTGCTTGAGGTAGTCCTGCCAGAACGGCAGCACCTGCGCGGCCTTGCTCTGGTCCTTCTGCGGCCCGTTGGGCAGCCGCTCGAGCCGGATCTGCGCGGCGCGCAGGTACCGGGGCAGGTGCGCGAGCCGGTCGACCGGGGCGCGCGAGAAGAGCCCCACCGGCAGCAGGAAGTCGACCTGCGTCCGCACGTCGTCGAGCGCCGGCCTCGACGCGCCCGGCTTCCCCGTCATCGACCGGAGCATCGCCTGCACGCGGTCGAGCTCGACGCCGATCTCCCGCGCCAGCCCCGCGAGCTTCCCCAGCACGCCCTGCAGCGACCCGCGGCCCTTGTCCAGGCGCGCGAGGAACGCGGCCTTCGTCCTCGGAAAGGCGCCGGGATCGCCGAGCTGGAACGCCTCGTCGAGCGCGCGCAGCGCGATCTGCCGGGCGAGACCGGGCTCGCCCGGGGCCACCTTGGCGCCGAGGCCGCTCACGGCCACGGCGCTCCGCAGCGGCTGCTCGAGCTGGCTCATCTTGCCCCCGAGCTGCAGCAAGAGGAGCCGCCGCAGCCCGGCGCGCGTCGCCTCGGCCGCCGCGGCCCTCGAGGCGAGCACGCGCACCGACACGGACGTCTCCCCGTCGATCAGCGCCGGGTAGCCGAACACCTTGTGGCGCCCGGCGTCGACCTGGACGCGCTCGGGCAGCGCCTCGACGCTGAACGACGTGAGCCCGTCCCGCTCCAGGCCCGCCTTGCCGACCCTCGCCCAGGCCTCGCGCGCCCGGCCGGACAGCCGCTCCTTGAGCTCCCGGAGCTCGCGCCCCTCGCCGATCACCCGGCCGTCCTCGTCGACCACGCGGAAATAGAAGCGCAGGTACGGCGGCAGATCCTGGGGCCGGAACGCGTCGGCGGGCACGCGCTCGCCGGTGCGGTCCTCGACCGCGCGCGCGAGGACGGCCCGCAGCGGGCCCTGGAACGGCCGTAGCTCCGCCGCGATCTCCCGGGCGACCTCGCGGAGAGGGGCGAGCGGGACGAGCGCCTTGCGGAGCGATTTCGGCAGCGACTCGAGCAGCTGCGCGATCTTCTCGGCGTGCCACCCGGGGATCATCCACTCGAGCTCGTCGGGATCGGCCTGCGGCAGGAGCACGAGCGGCAGCGAGAGGGAGATGCCGTCGTCGTCCTCGCCCGGATCGAAGCGGTACGAGAGCGGCACGGCGGCGCCGTAGAGCTCGAGCGAATCGGGGAAGCGCTCGGGCGTGAGCTCCGCGGCCTCGTCGAGCAGGACGTCGGCGAGCGACAGGTGGAGCGCCCGCGGGTCCTCCGCCTCGGCCTCCTTCCGCCACGCCTCGAACGTCTTGCCGCTGTAGACGCCCTCGGGGACGCGCCGGTCGAAGAAGAGCTCGAGCGCGTGCTCGTCGGCCAGCATCTCGCTCCTCCTCGCCTTGTCGCGCAGCCGGCTGACCTCCTCGAAGAGCCGCCGGTTCGCGTCCATGAACGGCGCGCGCGTCGCGTACTCCTGCCGGACCAGCGCGTGGAGGAGGAAGATCTGGCGCGCGGACTTCGGGTCGATCGCCCCGAAGTCGACCCGCCGATCCCGCGCGATCGGCAGCCCGTACAGCGTCACCTGCTCCCGGGCCATCACGGCCGCCGGCTTCGCGGCCCAGTGCGGGTCGCTGTGGCTGCGCTTGCAGAGCGGCCCGGCCGCGGCCTCGATCCACGCGGGATCGACGGCCGCCGCCATCCGGGCGAAGAGCTGCGACGTCTCGACCAGCTCGGCGGCCATGATCCACGCGGGCGGCCTCTTCGCGAGGCCCGACGACGGGTGGAGCTGGAAGCGCGTCTGCCGGGCGCCCAGGTACACCTTGTTCTCCTGGTTCCACATGCCGATGCGGCTGAGCAGGCCGGGCAGGAGCGCGCGGTGGATGGCGTCGCCCTTCGCGGGCGCGTCGTTCGGCGAGAACCCCATCTCCTTCGTGATCCGGCTGATCTGCCGGTGCACGTCGGCCCACTCGCGCATGCGGAGGTACGAGACGAAATGGTCGCGGCAGGCCTTCCTGAGCTGGTTCTGGGTCAGCCGGCCCTGCGCGTCCTGGTAGAAGCTCCACAGCTTCAGGAGCCCCACGAAATCGGAGGCCTCGTCCTTGAACTTCCGGTGCGCGTCGTCGGCCTGCTTCTGGGCGGCGAGCGGCCGCTCCCGCGGATCCTGCACGCCGAGCGCTGCGGCGATGATCAGCACCTCGGCCAGCGCCCCCTCGCTCTCGCCGCCCAGGACCATCCGGCCGAGCCGCGGGTCGAGCGGCAGCCGCGCGAGCTTCCTGCCGATGTCCGTGAGCTCAGCCGCGTCGTCGAGCGCGCCGAGCTCCTCGAGGACCCTGTAGCCCTCGTCCACGGCGCGCTTCGACGGCGCGTCGAGGAAGGGGAAATCCTCGATGGCGCCGAGCCCGAGCGCCTTCATCTGGAGGATGACGCCCGAGAGGCCGACGCGGAGGATCTCCGGATCGGTGTACGCGGGCCGCCCCCGGTCGTCCTGCTCGTCGTAGAGCCGGAAGCACACGCCGCTCTGCACGCGGCCCGCGCGCCCCTTGCGCTGATCGGCGCTCGCGCGCGAGATGGGCTCGATCTGGAGCTGGGTGACGCCCGTGCGCGGGCTGTAGCGGTTGACGCGGGCGAGCCCGGAGTCGATGACGTACACGATGCCCGGGATGGTGAGCGACGTCTCCGCGACGTTGGTCGCGAGCACGATCCGCCGCCCCGGCAAGGACTGGAACACGCGCTGCTGGTCGCCCTGAGGGAGCCGCCCGTAGAGCGGCAGCAGCGTTGTGTGCGGCAGGCCGTGGCGCGTGAGCTCGGCCATCGTGTCGTGGATCTCCCGCTCTCCGGGGAGGAACACGAGGATGTCGCCGCGCGGATCGATCGAGGTGATCTCCTCGACCGTGGCGGCGACGGCGTCGGCGATCTCGGCCTCCCCGCTCTCCGGGCGGCGGTGGATGACCTCCACGGGGTACGTGCGGCCGGAGACCTCGATGACCGGAGCGCCGCCGAAGTAAGCCGCGAACCTGTCGGTCTCGAGCGTCGCGGAGCTGACGATGACGCGGAGATCCGGGCGCTTCGGCAGCAGGCGCTTGAGGTAGCCGAGCAAAAAATCGATGTTGAGGCTGCGCTCGTGGGCCTCGTCGATGATGAGCGTGTCGTAGCCCGAGAGCCGCGGATCGCCCTGGATCTCGGCGAGGACGATGCCGTCGGTCATGTACTTGACGTACGTGGCCGGGCTCGTCCTGTCCGAGAAGCGGATCTTGTAGCCGACCTCCTTGCCGAGCTCGACGCCGAGCTCCTTGGCGACGCGGGCCGCGACGCTGGTCGCGGCGATGCGGCGCGGCTGCGTGACGCCGATCCGGCCGGAGAGGCCGCGGCCCATGGCCAGGCAGATCTTGGGGAGCTGCGTCGTCTTGCCCGAGCCGGTCTCGCCCGCGACGATGACGACCTGGTGCGCCTCGATGGCCCGGGCGATGTCGAGCACCCGCGCCGAGATGGGCAGCTCCTCGGGAAAGCGGACCGGGCCCCCCGAAGCGGGCGGGGACGAGGTCCGGCCGCCGGGGGCGGGCGGAGGGGAGGACTGCTCTTGCTGAACGCGGGGGCTCACGGTGCGCGAGGGGGTAGCACCTCCTGCCGCGGGGCGCCGTCCGAAGCCGCTCGCTCGCCACCCGCGACCCGCGCGCCCATCGACGGACCCCTGCGGACGAAGATGGAGGGATGCGCGGTATGACAGCGCGAGCGCGCGGCGCGGAGTCGTCGGCATTCGGCATCGCGGCGGAGGGCGTCGTCACGCCGGAGGGAACGCGTGGATAAAGAAGCCGGATCGCTGCGCGAAGAAGTGTGGCGCGGCGACCCGAAGTGGCGGGACCGCGAGCGTCGCGACGCATCGTTGCTGCCTGCATGCCTTGCGGGACAGACGCACGCCCCTGGTCAAGATCCTCGGGGAGGTGCCCCGGTCGATAGGCAACAAAAAGGGCGAAACACGAGTCAGACCGGCTTGGAATTCCTTCTCCCTTGGATCGTCGTGGACAGCGACGTTGAACGCGCTGGAGCCGATCTCGACGCCCTCGTCGCGCCTTGACGTCAGCGCCCCGAGATGTTCGCTGATCGACCCTCGATCGCCGTCGTCCGAGCCTTGACAATCTCCTTGTATTACAAATAATCAGGCGACTGTTTGCTGCCATCAACCGATTCGGGGGAGGTCACAGATGAGATTGCGCGACAGAGGACTGTCGGTAGGCGGTTCGTCGCTGGTCATGCTGGGCATGTTGCTGAGTGCAGGCAGCAGTGAGGCCGCCACGTGGTACGTCAAGGCTGATCCGCCGCATGCAGGCAACGGCTCGAAGAATCGTCCCTTCAACTCGTTACAGGCCCTGGAGGCTCGTTCCGGCCCCGGCGACACCCTTTATGTAATTCAGTCCCATGGCGTGCTCGACGGTGGGATTCAGCTGAAGGACGGACAACAGCTGATTGGATTGGGCCCCAAGGTGACGGTCGCCAACCCCCATAGCGCCCGCGCGACGCTCACCAATACGAGCGGCGCCCGCTACGACGGCGACGTGATCCGGCTGGCCAAGAACAACGTGGTTCGGAACATTCATATCGACAACGCGTTCCGCTCGTCGATTCTCGGTATCAACGCCGAGAATCCACGTATCGAGGACAACCTGATGACCAACGACATGGCGGTCCACGATCTGTTCGAGATCGAGGGGCCGCCGCCCTCGACGTGCAGCGGCACGACGTGCACCGGCGAATGGCCGAATGGCTACATCCTCTTCGCGCCTCAGACGAACCACTTCGGCGCCATTACCCTGGTGTCGTGCGGTCCGGACGCGCGGGGGATGCCGAAGCTCGATGTGCAGCTGCAGACCCAGAGCTACTGCAGCTTTCTCGGCGCACCGGGATCGATCGCCGACGCTGGGACCGTCACCATCAAGCGCAACGTGATTCGCGACAGCAATTCTGACGGGATCATGCTCATCGACGACACGGGCGTGACCTCCACGTTCGACGTCGATCACAACGTCATCAAGGACCTGTCGCAGGACCTTCCCGATCCGACGACGGTCGGGATCACCGACCACGTGGTCCGGTCGAGAGGCATCACGCTCATCACGATCGACCACTCCGTCTCGAACCTGGAGTTGACCAACTACGACGCGTCGAACCTCTCGCCTTTCGGAACGTTCGCGGCCGATGGCCTGGTGTTCCTGGCCTGCGGCTACAGCCCCCTCGTGGACGCGGACGTGTGGGACGTCTCGATCAGCAATCCGTTCCTCACGGGCGACAACGCCAACGGCGATTCGATCGAGATCCAGCACCACGCGAGCGCGGACGGCATCCTGAACGTCGACATTCGCCGTGCTCATCTGAGCGATCCAGCGAGCACGAACGTCAAGCTCATCGATGCCGCCAACCCGCAGAACGGCACCTACAATGTCTCGATCAGCGACTCCGTTCTCAGCAACAGGAACACGAACGGCATCTACGACCCCGTGACCAACAACAACGGCAACGAGGACGCGCAAATTCGGTACAGCGGGACGGAGACGCCTCAGACCAAGGCAATCAATCTCACCGTTCGGAACGTCGACATCTCGGGCCTCGGCCGCGGGATCGGGTTGAGGGTGGCACCGACCCGGACCGTGAACACGAACAAGATCGACCAGCTTCACATCCTGGTCGAGAACTCCTCGTTCGAGGACCTGACGGGAGAGGCCGTCTACTGGTCGCAGTCGAGTACCGTGCCGATTGGAGCGGTTGGCGGGGCTATCATCGATCTGGGCGGCGGGACGCTCGGGAGCGTCGGGAACAACCGCTTCGTCAACAATGGCGTACCCGGCAATCTGCCGCCAGGAGTGAATCCAGCCGGCATCGATCCTGTCGCCCCGGTCGACGGAGACGTGTCGGTGTCGTTCTCGCCGGCAGACGAGGTTCCGGACTCGCGCATTTACCTGTTCGCCGAGCACAACTACTGGGGAGGCGGGGCGCCGGTCATCTCGACGACCCCGGGCGGGGCGCCGATCACGGACATCTATTTCACGCCGCCTGGTGTCGTCTTCGCGGGCGTCACCGATTATTTGACCGTGGATCCGCAGCCCTAGCGCGATTCCGGCACCGAGGCGCCCCCGGTCCGAGTCGTTGTCGGTGCCCATGCCTTCAGCCCGTCCGCTACACCGGCCCCGCGGCGGGAGCGGGCGGCGTTCTTTCACTTGAACGTGATGTTGGACACGTACTGGTTCACGTTCCAGCCGTTTCGCCCCGTGACCTTGTTGCCCTGGATGGTGAAATTGTCGAAGTGAATCCCATTGAAGTTCACTGTGCTCGACTTGCCGTGAATGTAGATCTCTTTGTTCACGGCAGAGGCAACATTGTTGATGAACACTTCCTTGACCGTGGCCCGGTTGGGAGCGTTGCGCCAGGTCGCCGTTGCATCTTCTTCGAAGTCGATGATCCTGCCGTCGACCGTCTCGACCCTGACGTCCTGCCAGGTGATGTTCTGGATGACAGCGGTGTCATCCGCGTTGATCCCGAGGGCCCGGCCGGCCTTGACGATGTCGAGGTCTTTGAAGGTGATATCCTCGATCACCTGGCCGTAGGTCTTGGTTCCGATCTTCGTCGCCGCTGAGTTGCTGTAGGCAACCACCTTCTCATAGGTGATGGCCTTGGTGTCCAGCTTGCCTTCTTGCTCGCGCTTCGGCGACATGCTGTCATCCCCGCTGTAGATGAAGGCGTTGTAGAGCTTACCGTTCGTGGAGCAGTCGAAGTCCACGCCGTCGGTTTGGTTGTAAGCTGTTGTGGTGGGGCGGCGATTGATCACCTTGAAGTTTTGGATGGTCACCTTGTCGCTGTCGAAGATCAGCGTGTTCCAGAAGACTGGATCGCGCACGACGATGCCGTCGACCAGCACGTCCGTGCTGTCGTCGATCCGGAGGGTGTTGATCTTGAAAGAGGGTGTATCGTTGTTGGTGCCACGGATCTTCGAGCCGTTGCCGTCGATCACCCCCCGCCCGAGGATCTTCGTGTTGCTCACCTTGTTCATGTGAACCACGCCGTGGGAAGTGTTTTCGACGGCCGGTGCGCCCGTGCCATTGTAGTCGCCCGTGCTGGTCGAGCCGTCCAGGATGGCGCCGGCCGCCAGATACATGGTCATGTTGCTCTTCAGCCACAATTCCCCGGTCTTGTAGCGTCCGGGAGGCACGTACAGGATGTTCTGCGCGGATCCGGAGGCGGCGTCGATGGCGGACTGCACCTTGGAGGTGACGAGCGCAGCACCCGTGTTGTCCACGTCGTAGTCTGCGAGGTTCTTCACGTTGGGATCGCCCAGTTTCGGCGGATTGACCTCTTGGTCGTCGATGAGGACGAACAGCAATTCCTTGGAGGCGATCTGCAGGATCAAGTAGTTGGGCCCGCTGTCGAAGGTGAGCGTGTCACCGTTCTTGGTCGCCGACAGCATTCGGCTCTTCGGGCTCAAGGTGTAGGAGCTGAAGCCGCCGTTCACCGTGACGGTGACGGTCGCCTTGCAGCCGCTTGCCACGCCGAAGTGGGCGTAGTGCACCTGCATCTCCTGGCCAAACTTGGTCATCTTTTCGACGAATTGCGCCGCCCCGTTGGCCGTCACCGTATAGAGCGGGCTCTCGGAGGCGCCGGGAAGGGTAGGGTAGGTCAGCACTGCCCCGTCGGAATCGCAATCGATGGGCGCGGCCCCGCCGGAGCCTCCACCGCCCGTCTCACCTCCCGAACCTCCACCCGTCTCACCGCCCGAGCCCGAGGCAGCCCCACCATCCGCGGCACTGCCGCCCGCGTTGGTTGCACTGCCGCTTCCGCCTGCGCCATTGCCGCCGATCTCACCTCCGCCGGTGCCCGCTCCTCCGCCGGTGCCCGCTCCTTCGCCGGCTGTGACGCCGCCCGAACCTGGAGGAATGACCGTGCCGCCGCTGCTCGTTCCGCCTCCGTCGTCATCGCCGGTTCCGGAGCAGCCTGCTCCGAAAGCCAACGAGACGCCCAATGCGAGGCCCATCATGGTAGAAAGGTTCATCTTTGCTCCTCCAAACCGCAGCGGCCACCTTGGCGCTCGCGCGTCAATATTGCAGTGACGCAGGCGGATAGGACAAGCAAACGCGTTCCGCAAAGTCGAGATTCTCGGAGCCGTTCCTGACTCGTGCAGTCCGAGTGTACGAGATCATCGACAGAACAATCCTCATGCGATGAGACAGGCCTTCCACTCGTGAATCGCCTGCGATTGCCGCGACGTAGCACCAAGCGGAAGGCATCCTACCGTATGGCTGTACCGTACTGAGCTCGTCCAAACGGCCGCCGTCGCGGTTCGCGGCGCGTCGAATCCAACATCAGCCCACGGCAGCACAGCGCCCAGCGCGGTCGACACCCGCTCGCGCTCGACCTCGCCATGCACCATCGTCAGCAGCGGCCTGCAACGTCGGTCGGCTCGCCGAGCGCGGTGAGGAAGCGGGCGATGTTGCTCGGTTCGGTGATCATGGCGACGAGCTTCATCCTGCCCTTGCAGGCCGGGCACTCGGGGACATCGGGCGCCATACCGCATGTCCACTTGTACACCCAGAAGCTTCTCAGTCGGGGCCGCTGCGGACATGGGGCCTCCCGGCGCTCGGCGAGGGTGCGAGCGTCCTGCCCTGAGCTACCCCCCTTGCGCGCCCCGCGCAGAAGTCGACGAGCGCGCCCGCTTCAAGGCGCTGGCGCCGCGTCCCCGAGGCCGTCGGCGGCCCGCCCCATCCGCTCCAAGATCTCGCCCACTGCCCCGCCCGTCATGTGCTCGAGGTAGCGCACGCCCGCGATCTCGCCCCGGGTGGTGCTCCCCGGCGCTCCCGCCGGCGGCGGAGGCGCGACCGGCCCCGCTGACGGCGTCTCCGACGACGGACGCGCGGCCGCCGACCCCGCTGGGGGCGCCGGCGCCGGCTCGCGGCTGCACCCAGGTCCCGCCAGGAGGACCCACGCCGATGGAGAGGAGCAGGCGCAAGCGAAGGGGATGGGCCGACGGGTGGCGCATCGGTACAAGAGAATCGTGACGTTGCGGAGCTCGTTTGCTTGTCCTATCCGCAGGGACCCTCGCCGGAGTCGGGACGGAAGACGGAGGCCTCGGTTTGCCCGTCTCGGGTTTTCAAGGCGACTGTAGCACGTGACATCGATATCCTCGTGCGCGACGGCTGTGGAGTTGACGGGTTATCGAACGGGCGCCCCGGCAGCGCTCAGCGCGCCGCGGCGGGGGTCGGGAAGAATCGGTTGGGGGGCCGCGCGAGCCCCAGGTTCTCGCGCAGCGTTCGCCCTTCGTACTCACGCCGGAACAGGCCCCGGCGCTGGAGCTCGGGGACGACGCGATCGACGAAATCGTCGAGGCCGCCCGGCAGGTAGGGGAACATGATGTTGAAGCCGTCGCAGCCGTTCTGGATCAGCCACTCTTCCATCTGGTCCGCGATGGTCCCGGGCGTGCCGACGAACGCGAGCCCCCCGAAGCCGCCGAGGCGCTGCGCGAGCTGCCGCACCGTCAGCCCTTCTCGACGCGCCAGCTCGATCGCGCGTTCCCGCCCGCTCTGGCCGGCGTTCGTGGGCGGGATCTCGGGGAGCGGCGCGTCCGGATCGAACCGCGAAGCGTCGCAGCCGAGCGCGATCGAGAGCGAGGCGATGCTGCTGTCGAAGTGCACGAGGCTGTCGAGCCGCGCGCGCTTCTCCTGCGCCTCCTGGACGGTGTCCCCCACGACGACCAGCGCGCCCGGCAAGATCTTGAGTGTGTCGGGGTGCCGCCCCAGGCGCTCCAGCCTGCCCTTGACGTCGGCGTAGAAGCGGCGCGCGCCTTCCAGCGTGGATTGCGCCGCGAACACGACCTCTGCGGTCTCGGCCGCGAGCTGCCGGCCTGCTTCCGAGGCGCCCGCCTGCACGATCACCGGCCAGCCCTGCACCGGGCGCGCGATGTTCAAGGGACCGCGCACCGAGTAGTGCTTGCCCCGGTGATCCAGGACGTGTAGGCGCGCCGCGTCGAAGTAGATCCCGGCCTCGACGTCGCGCACGAGCGCATCGTCGGCGAAGCTGTCCCAGAGCCCGGTGACCACGTCGAAGAACTCGCGCGCGCGCCGGTAGCGCTCGTCGTGCTCGACGTGCTCGGTGAGCCCGAAGTTCAGGGCTGCGTCCGGGTTCGCGGTGGTGACGATGTTCCAGCCGGCGCGCCCGCCGCTCAGGTGATCGAGGGACGCAAAGCGCCGGGCCACGTGGAACGGCTGATCGAACGTTGTCGACGCGGTCGCCACCAGGCCGATGTGCTCGGTGGCGCCGGCGAGCGCGGAGAGCAGCGTGAACGGCTCGAACGACGTGACCGTATGGCTGCGCACGAGGGCGTTGAGCGGCATGTTCAACACGGCCAGGTGATCGGCCATGAAGAACGCGTCGAAGCGAGCCTGCTCCAGGCGTTGCGCGAAGCGCTTGAGGTGCGCGAAGTTGAAGTTCGCGTCCGGGTAGGCCCCTGGGTAGCGCCAGGCGCCGGTGTGAATGCTGACAGGGCGCATGAACGCGCCCAGCTTCAGGGTGCGTGCGACCACCGTTGAACCCCGAGCCGCGCGAGCGGCCACTCCGAGCATTTCGCCGTCATGCGGCGTGTCTACTATAGCGGATGCTTCGACGCTAGCGCGGATGGCGACCCGACCCGGGTTGGCCGACCAGCGGCGGCCCGGCGGCCTGACCCAGGTTGCGGCGGGCGACCCGACCCAGGTTGCCGGCGGGCGACCCGACCCAGGTTGCCGGCGGGCGACCCGACCCAGGTTGCGGCGACCCGACCCAGGTTGCGGCGACCCGACCCAGGTTGCGGCGACCCGACCCAGGTTGCGGCGACCCGACCCAGGTTGGATTGCACGCAGCCAGAAATCTCTGACAGGGTAGAAATCCACTGCCACCAGCCTTATTCGCTCGTACTGAACCCCTCCTCGCCCCGACGCCTCGCGAACCGACGGCTGTCCGAACGATGCGCAACCGTACGATCGTTGCGCAAGATCGCGTGATCGCTCCAGCCATCGAATCGCGCCATCGAGGTGATCGCCTCTTCGTTCCCCCACGATGAGCGTCATGGCCGCCTGCTTGCAATGTCCTCGCATCGAAGCACCTGGCGCACGCGTCGTGTACGCGACGCCAGCGTCATCAGCCAAACAACGAGGACCACGACCCATGAACCGATCGCGCAAGAACCGGATGACTCCCACGATGCATCGGTACGCTCCGCCGGGCGCCCTGCTGCTCGCCGTCGGGCTCTTTCCCGCATGCGCGACGCAAGGCGGACCCGATGAGTCCGACTCCGACACGCTCGGCGCCGGGCTCGCCTCGAGCGCGACCATGACCTGCTCGAAGCTGACCGTCCTCAAGGGGTCCACCGGAGGCCAGGGCGCTCAGGCCCTGGCGACGAAAGATCTGAGCGGCACGGCCGACACGTGGAGCAAGTATGTCGAGTTCAACCCCGGCAGCCAGGCTCAGTGCGAGTACGCATTGCCGGCCGGCGCCTCGGACGCCGACGTCTCGGCGCTCAGCCTGTCGGTGAACTACCGAGGACCCGCGAAGGCCGAGATGCTCTGGACCTTCGACGCCTGGGACTACGGCACCAGCACCTGGGTCAAGATCGGCGACAACGCGTTCGCTTCGTCCTGGGCCTGGAGCGCCGCCACCATCGCGCTCCCGTCCCCGCACGCTCGGTTCGTGTCGGGCGGCAAGCTCAAGATCCGCTATGGAACCACGAGCACCGCCGACGCGTCCGACGTCGACCTGCTGGTCCTCAACGCCACCCTCACCAGCGGGCCGCCGCCCGAGTGCGTCCCCGAGACCGACGCGCAGCTCTGCTCGCGGCTCGCCAGGAGCTGCGGCCCGCTCTCCGCCAATGACAGCTGCGGTAACTCCCGCACCGTGGCGAGCTGTGGAACGTGCTCTGGCGCCCAGACGTGCGGCGGTGGCGGGTCGCCTGGCGTGTGCGGCGACGCCGGCTCCACCTCCGACCCTAACCCCACCCCCAGCCCGGTGGCCGGGGCGTGCGGCGATCGCTCGAGCGGCAGGACGATCACCGTCGCGCCATCGGGCGGCGACCAAAGGACGATCCAGGCCGGCCTCAACGCGGCGGCCGCGGGCGACACCGTTGTCGTCAAGGCGGGCACCTACAACGAGAAGGTCTCCTTCACGAGGAGCGGCACCGCTGCAGCCGGCTGCATCACCCTCAAGGGCGAGGCCGGCGCGATCCTCGACGGGACCGGCAAGAGCGGCGTCGGAATCGACATCTCCAGCAAGAACTACATCAAGGTCACCGGCATGACGGTGCAGAACTTCAAGGGCAGCGGCGGCACGCCGATGGGCATCAGCGTGAGCGGCAGCTCGAGCTTCCTCGAGATCCGCAACAACCTCGTGCACCACATCGAGAGCTCCCAGGACGCCCACGGCATCGCCTTCTACGGGACGTCCGCGACGCCGATGACCGACCTCCTCATCGACGGGAACGAGATCCGGAACTGCAAGCTCGGCTCGAGCGAGGCGATGGTCCTCAACGGCAACGTCACCAAGTTCGTGGTGTCGCGCAACACGGTCCACGACAACGACAACATCGGCATCGACTTCATCGGCTTCGAGGGCACCGGCCCCTCGGGCTCGGACCAGGCGAGGGACGGCGTGTGCGTGGACAACATCGTCTACAACATCTCCTCGGCCGGAAACCCCGCGTACGACGGCGAGCGGTCGGCCGACGGCATCTACGTCGACGGCGGCAAGGACATCGTCATCGAGCGAAACAAGGTGGACTCGAGCGACATCGGCATCGAGATCGCCAGCGAGCACGCGGGCAAGACCACCAGCAACATCACCGTGCGGAACAACTTCGTGTCGCGGAGCTACCAGGGCAACATCATGATCGGCGGCTACGACACGAGCAGGGGCAACGCGGCGGACATCGCGGTGCTCAACAACACGCTCTACCAGGGCGCCGGCGGCGAGATCATCCTCCAGAACAACTCGAACGGCGTGCTCATCCAGAACAACATCCTCCGCGCCACGTCGGGCAACGACTACGTGAGCAGCGGCAGCAACAACAGGAACGTGACCGTCGACAACAACATCTTCTTCGGCGCGAGCCGCAGCTCGGCGGGCGCCTTCTCCGACCCGCACGCGAGGTTCGTCGACCCGCTCCTCGTCGGGCCCCCGTCGGACCTCCACCTGACCAGCGGCTCGCCGGCCGTCGACGCTGGCATCGATCTGGGCAGCCGGAGCGGCGCCACCGACATCGACGGCGGCGCGCGGACGAGCGGCACGCGCATCGACATCGGCGCCGACGAGCGCTGAAGCCGCGCCGACTCCGCGAGGCGCGGGGTCACGCAGGCCGGGTCGGGCGCCCTCGCCAGTAGGGTACAGCACTATGGTAGGATGCCTTCCGCTTGGTGCTACGTCGCGGTAATCGCAGGCGTTTCACGAGTGGAAGGCCTGTCTGAGCGCGTAGGTAAAAGAAGCCGGATCGCAGCGCGAAGAAGTGTGGCGCGGCGATCCGAAGTGGCGGGACATGCAGGTTTGGCTCGCTTCGCCCCGCGGGGTCGCCATGCCAAGGCCGAAGAGGGCGGCGCCCGCAGAGGTCGGCGCGGCGCGCTAATCGAGCGTATGGGCGATCCAGGTCACCGCGACGCCGTAGATCCGTGTGTCTGCCCATGTACTTATGACGACATCAAAGCTTTTTGTGGTGACGTTCTCCGTGCCCACGTCGAGGCGGGCGACTGCATTGTTATCGATGTTGATATGGGCGATGGATGCGTGCGCCGCGACGCCGCCGCCGTACGGCAGCCCAACCAGGATCGTCTTCCTGAAGACGCGCGGACCGCTGCCATCTCGGAATTGGACGAACTCCGGATCGTTGATGTCGATGTAAAACCTTCCACTCTTGATTTCCATGATCCCCCCTTTCGCCCCAGCTCACCGACACGGGCTGCGCCTGTGGATCGCCGTCCCGCCGAGAGTATTCCCGTCGAGGGAGAACATGCCTCCGGCTGCCGGCTCCGCAAGGGGGCGACGGGAAGCGCCGGCTGCCCGAACGCGCCTGATTCGCGCGGTGGTCAGAGCGAGCGAATGGCGGGCTTCCGGTGTGCGAGCTGGAGCGGCTGACGGGCTACACCAGCCGCTGGTTGAACCGGAAATTCGCAGAGCAGCTCGGCGCCAGTCCGAAAGGACTCGGCTCCATCCTGCGGCTCCAGCATTGTTACCAGGCGCTGCTCACGGGCTCCTCCGACGCGTTCCTCCAGAAGGCGTTTTACCGGCACTGCTACGACGAATCGCATTTTATCCGGGAGTTCAAGCGGTTCACCGGCATGCCACCGTCGAAGCTCCTGCGGACGAAGAACGACTTCGGCAGGCTGTTCTACGACGAGTGAGCTCCGATTTGTACAATACAGGATCGCCGGGCTCCGGTATTTCGGGAGCACACAGCCATGGTAAAGGCCGTCCCCTACCTGCGATTCAACGGCAACTACGTGCGCGGTCCCGCACGCGGCGCCCTGCGCCCCGAACCCCCAGTACGGCGGCCGCCGCGTCGGCGCTGGGGCAGCGGCCTCGAACGTCGGTCGGCTCACCGAGCGCGGTGAGGAAGCGGGCGATGTTGCTCGGCTCGGTGAGCATGGCGACGAGCTTCATCCTGCCCTTGCAGGCCGGGCACTCGACGACATCGAGCGCCAACGTGCGGCGCAGAAGCTCGGCGCGGGTCGTCGACCCCCCGGTAGCCGCCCCGCTTGCGTCTGGGAGCAGGCTCGTCGTCCGCCTTCGCGGGCTGTTGCGGCTTCGCCCCGACCAACGTCGCTACGTCTACCACCTGCTCGAAGACTGCCCGACGATCGCCGCCGGACAACGCCTTGCGCAGAAATTCACCCAGCTGGTCCGCGCCCGCGATGCCGGCGCGTAGGTAAAAGAAGCTCGACGCTCCTGCACGGGGGCCTCGCCGTGCTCATGGACGAGACCGTCGAGCGAGCGCTCGTGACCGACCTGCTCGTCTCTGCGGCCGTGCTCTCGACCGCGGCGCTCTTGATGAGATGAACCGGACCGCCGGTTTGTCGGCGGGGTTCTGCGCGGCGGGCGCGGTGGCCGCGGCGGTCCTGCCGACGCGCGCGTCCGGGATCTACGCCGCGGCGATGCTGGGTTCGCTGGCGACCGCGATCCAGCTGTGGCGGCGCGAGTCCGCGCCCCGCGCCGCCCGGGCGTCTCAGGATCGCGTCAAAGGGTCGTGATCGTCACGTCGTCGAAGCGCACGTCGCTCATCGCCCACGAGAACAGGGCGACCGAACCCCACGCGTACGTCACCTCGCTCGGCACCGCGAGCACCACCTGATCATTGACCTTGATCCGGTGCGTCGTCCCCTCGCGCTCGACCCGCACCGTCATCCATGCGTTCTGCGGCGGCACATAGCTCGTGTTGACCGCGAGCTCGGTGAAGACGCCGTTGTCCACCCGGACCAGGCGCGCGACGCTCAAGCTCGCGTCGAACATCACCCGGTAGTAGCTCGAGCCGGTGTCGTTGATGGCGTACATGAGGCCGAAGCCGTCGGGGTCGCCCGCGTAGATCTTCGCCGAGAGCGCTCCCTGCCCGAAGGCCGTGTGGGGCGCGACGAGGTAGGTCCCGCGCATGTCGACAGCTCCGTCGGCCGCGGTCTGGGGGTAATCGAACGCGCTGCCCGTCTCGGTCGCCGCTCCGCCTACCCCCTTCCAGCTCGGCGAGCTGTCGGTGACGCCCTCGTTGATCACGGTCCAGACGCTCGGCGCGACGCCTTGATCGAACGTCTCTTTGAAGGGGATGGTGCCCAGCTTGGCCACGTTGACCGAGCTCAGGTCCACGGTGACGACGGAGCCGGCCGCCTTCCCGCATGAGGTGGTCTTGATCTCCTCCCAGAGGACGTAATCGTGGGAGACCCAGGTGTGCCGCACCGACTGCAGGTTGACGTTCTCCACCGGGTAAAGCGACTGATCCTGGAGGCTCGCCGCGTAGATACCCTCGTATTCGTCCGTGAGCGTGCTCTTGGCAAGGTTGGGCAGGCCGTAGAGGCCGCCCCACGTGTCGTTGTGGAGGTCCTCCCATTTCTTGTAAGAATGCCCGCTCACCGAGGCCAGCTTGTATTGCCAGCCGAAGATCGAACCCGAGGAGAAATCGATCACGTCGAAGTCGTTCAAGGACTGAGAGGCCTGCTCGCTCACATCGAAGCTGAAGCTCGTGGACGGCCCCTCGACGCCCACGCCCGCGCCGACCGAGAACCCGTTCGACGTGGTGAACGTCGAGGACTCGTTGGCCGAGTGGGGCCTGTGGGCGTAGGGCGAGAGGCCCCCCGACAGGGGACGAATCGAGTGCTGGAGGGTCTCCTGGAAGTAGCCGCGGTTGTTCCCCGAGTTCCACTTGAGCCCGCCGGGGTTGTACTGGGTGCCATTGCCCGCGAAGACGACGTATTTGCCCTCGGGCGCGTTGGAGGCGAGGAGCGTCACAGTGAAGTTGCGGTCGATGACGGAGCGCTGGCCGTCGTCGCCGCACTCCCAGTTGATGGAGGGGGACGTCACGTTGTACGAGCGGTAGGTGCCCTCGGGCAGAGGCTCGGTCGCGAGCTGGGCGAGCGCGTGGGTCTTGTGGTCCGCGAGCAGGCCCTTGATCTCGGCGAGGAGCTCGCCCCGGGCAGGTAACGCCGTCTGCGCGACCTCGGACCTCGAGGCGATCCGGGGCTTTGCGTCGATGGTGATGGGCTCGGCCTCCGGCGCCGCGTCGAACAGCGCGTCGAGCTCGGCCTCGCTCCTTTCGAGCCTCTTTCCGAGCTCGGCCCGCTCGCCCGCGGTCATCCGGGCGTACCTCGCCTTCGCGGAGGCCGGCAAGCGCACCGAGCTGTGCTCCTCGGTCTCCTCGCCGGTGACGTCGCCAAAGACGCGCACGTCGAAGCGCTGGCCGCCTGGGCTGGGCGCCGCGTAGACGACTTGCGCGGACATCCCGATGCCCAGCGCCAGCGCGACCTTCTCGGCGTCGCGCGCGTTCTCGAGGATCACAGGCACCCCCGCGAGGCGCGCTGCCCGGAGCACGGACGCGTAGGAGCGGATGTCGTCCGCGCTCGCGGCCTCGGCGTCGATGAGCACGGCGGACGCCTCTGCCAGGCGGCTCGCGGGGCTCGGATCCGCGATGAGGTCCGCCCGGAACCTCGAAGGGGCGCCGTCCATGAGCTCCGCGAGCAGAGGGGCCTTTTCGCGTTGAATGGACGTGAGAGCGACGACAGGGCCCGTCGCGACATCGGCGGGCTCCGCGGCCGGGCCGCTGGGCTCCGCGGCGCCCGGCTCAGGGTCAAGGAAAGGATCCGCCTGGGTCTCTGGGGCAAGGCCCCCGCAGCCCGCGACGGCCAGGAGGGTGAGGGTCAGGGGAGAGAGGCGAGCCAGAAAGGTGAATTGTCGCATGGGGGTCCTCCCGGAACATTCGTTGCAGGGTGAGGTCGGACGCGCGGGCGGTGGGGGCGCCGATGCCCCTCGCTCCACGCGCTTCAAACCGTCTTCCGTAAACGGAGAGGAAGACCCGACACGGGCTCGGTCGATTTCTGGATCGACCGAGCCCGCGCTGTCTACAGGCTGTACACCCACCAGACGCGCATCACGCCGTCCCAGGGGTCGAGCGTGGTGAGGATGCGATACCGCCCAACGCGCAATCTCATGACACCGGCATGGTCAGCGGGGACGCGGCGGACGTCGCCCTCGCCGGTCGTGGCGAAGCGCTGCACGGCCGCGTCGATGCGTTCACCGTCACGCCAGTGGATCCGCTGAAGCGAGATGATGCCCGACGGCATCCACTCGACCTCCCAGCTCATCGACGCAGGCGCGCGCGCATCAGCTCGTCGAACTCCGCCCCAGCGCCTTCGGCTTCTGCCCGCCGCCGGAGCTCAGCCGTGACCACCTCGTGCGGGATCCCCTGGCCGTCCGCCCCAGCCTCCATCGCCGCGCGCTCCTCCTCCGTCAGCGGCTCGTCATCGATCGGCGCGCGCAGAACAGCCTGCCACACTGGGTCGTTCTCGGGGATGACCGGCAGCCGAGCAGGCACGGCGCTGTCTCGTCGAGGGCTCATGCCCGAGATGCTACTACGGGCCCCTCGTCAGATCGACGGCGCAGGATGTGGAAATTGTAGACTACTGACGGCAATGCGCGGCGTCAGCGGCGCCGATCCCGCTTCCAGCGCTCCTGCTCGGCGAAAGAGTGGGTCGAGCGCGGCGCAGAGCGTGCCGCAGAGCGTGCAAAGAGGCGCATCGGCGTGCCGCGGGCACACGTCGCCCTCCGGGCGTTCGGTCGGCTCACCGAGCGCGGGGGCCGTCCGCCCCGCCAGGGGCGACGGACGCGGGCCCCTGGAACGCGACCAGCGTGGCGAGCGTCAGCGGGGCTGCTCGGCCGGGGCGCTGTCCGGAGCGGTGCGCGGCGCGCTCGGCCGGGAGGACGGTAGCGGCGAGGGGTCCACCGCCGAATTCACGCGCCCGCGCCGGGCGGTGTCAACGTCCGCCTTGCCCGCGCACGTGGCGCGCAGGGCGCGGGCCGATCACGGCGGCTGTCGCTGCTGCTCGCGAAAGAACTCGATGCTTTGCCTCATCGCCTCCGGGACGGAGGTGAAATGATCCCCTGCAACCGGCACCACCTTGACGTCGAGCCCGCTGCGCTGCGCCAGGACGGCGAGCCGCTGGCTCGCGGGGCCGAAGAAGCGCTCCTCGCCGGACAGCCCGTGGTACAGCCGCACCGGGCACCGAAAGCTCGTCGCATAGGCAACCGGCGAGCGGATCTGGAACTCCCGTATGTCGTACGGGCTGAAAGGGATGAGCCTGGTGTGACCCGAGGACCAGTCAATCTGGTTGGGCGACCCGGAGAACGATGCGGCGGCGCGAAACCGGTCGGATCCCATCGCTGCGAGGAGGGTGAGTGTCCCTCCCACGCTATGGCCTGCGACATGGAGGCGATCGGGTTGCACATAGGGCAGCTTGGCCAGGGCGTCGGCGGCGGCGAGCACGTCGTCCACCTCGTGGAAGAACATCGAGAACCCGCCGGGGAGGCCGTTCTCTCCTCGCAGCATGGGCATGAGGACGACGAAGCCCGCGTCGCGATAGCGCTCTGCCATCTCCCAGTCATCGAGGGCGAAGGCGAACCCACCATGCAGGAACAGGACCGCGGGCAGGCGGCGTCCGTCGGCCGGGGGCTCACTGACCCATGCCTTGAGCTTGAGGCCGCCGGAGAGATACGATATCTCGCGCGCGCCCGGGGGCGGCGGGACGTTCTGGTAGCTCTGAGGTGCCGGATCCGTGGAGATGAGCTTGGTCTTGAACTTCGCGCGCGCCTCTGCATAAGGCTCGTCCTGCAGCTCGAGCCCTGGGGAGACCGGGGGCAGCGGCGCGGGCTCCGGCGCCGGCTCGGCCGTCTCCGCCGCGATCGGCGCGGCCGGCGCCGGCTCGGTGCCAGCTGGCGCGACGGTGGGCCCGCGAGCTGTTTGGGCAGCGCGCGGCACCTCCTGGCAGGCGAGCGCCGTGAGCGCCGTGAGCGCGATGATGGGTCGAAGCCGAGGGCGCGTGATGAGGGGCATGTCCAAGCCATGATCTATATCAACCATGGTAGTTCGTGGCAGCCCCTCAGATGAGGCGCCATGTGGGCGCACCTGTGCCCACACGCGCGGCGCCGTCCCGGGCGCTCGAAGGCCTCGTGATGCGGCTGCATACGAGATGAATACGTCGATCGGGACAACCGCAGGAATCACGAGGATAGCGTAACAGGAAGGAGCCAGGCGGACGAGCGGAGCGGGCTTTCATCAAAGCCTTTCCTTGTCATCCAGATGCTGGCGAGTCTGTACATCGAAGAGCGCTGGCCCCGAGGTGCAAGGCTTGTCCTCCGGTATCCGTCCTGTACGAGGGCCGGCTGCATCCGCACCGGTCGAATGGCATGGAGCGCTGGAGACGCCACCGCGTCGTCCCAGACCGAACGCCTCGACGAGGCGCCCGTCCCCGTCGGCCCTGGCTGGCCAGCGCGACCAATTTGCCGAGGGGGGAAGGAGAATTCAATCCTGTTCGTGGTAGGTTCACGCATTGCGCGCCTGCCCGATCGACGATGCAGCTCCGCTCGCATCCTTCGGCGGAGCCGTCCTCGAGCGCCGCGTGGACACGCAGGTGAACATTCTCGTTGATGGGGGCCCGATGATACGAATCAAGCTTCTTGGATTGTTGATGGCCGGTCTCTCGCTCTCGCTCGTGGCATGCGGCGAGGGCGAGGGGAGCAATGGGGGCAAGGCCGGCGGCGACACCGGCGGCGGAAGCAACACCGGCGGCGGGACCGACACCGGCGGCGGGACCGACACCGGCGGCGGAACCGATACCGGAGGCGGGACCGATACCGGCGGCGGAAGCGACACCGGCGGCGGAAGCGACACCGGCAGCGGAAGCGACACCGGCAGCGGAAGCGACACCGGCAGCGGAAGCGACACCGGAGGCGGAAGCGACACTGGCGGCGGGACCGACACCGGCGGCGGGACCGACACTGGCGGCGGGGATCCTCTCGACGGCGAGCAGCTCGGCGAGCTGACGGCCGCAGAGGCCCAGCAGGTGTGCGACGCCGTCGCCGGGTCACTCGATCTCTCGAAGGAGGACCTGTGCGACCTCACCGGGGTGCTCGCCAGCGTCGTGGATGGAACGGACTGCGAGACCGCCAGGGCGGATTGCATCCGCGCTCCGGAGGCGCCCGAGCCGCCCGGCTCGTGCGACACGGCCGGCTTCGCGGGCTGCACCGCCACGGTCGCGGAGCTCAAGGCCTGCATGATCGCCACGGGCGACGCCTTCGAGGCGATCACGTGTGCGTCGTCCATCGACGACTTCTCGCCGCAGCCCGCGGCGTGCGCGGCCGTCAACGTGAAGTGCCCGGGGCTCCTCGCAGGCGTCTGAGCAGGAGCGCGGGGGCGCGGTCGACATGCGTGCCCTCGCGCGCGAGCTCGGCACAGCCAGAAGCACGTGATCGGCCTGTCCCGCGAGCACGTCGGCGTTCCCCCAAGCTCCTCGCACGCCTCGTGCGCTTCAACCGGCTGGTGCGGCACCTCAAGACGGGCGCCACGGGACGTGGGCGGAGCTCGCCCAGCGGTTCGGCTACTGCGACCAGGCGCACCTCGCGCGGGATGTGGCGCGCAGGTAAAAGAAGCCGGAGCCTATTTCTATTTCTTCCCCACGCGCCTCTTCATCGCCGCGAGCTCCGCATCGATCTCGGCGTCCATGTTCCTCGACGGGAGCTCCCGGGCGGAGCTCGAGGACGGCTCCTCCGGAGGGGCGGCCGGTACCGGCTTCTCACGGTCGAGGCCGACCGCTCGCGCGACGCGCTCGGTGAGCGAGGCCTTCGGCTCCTCCGGGAGCTGCGGGACGTCGGCCGGGTCGAACGCCGTCAGGCACTGGCCGCACTGGACGACGTCCTCGGCGCTGTCCCATAGCGAGACGGCGACGAACAGGCTCACGTTGAACGTCTTCTTCGCCCGGTAGAAGACCCCGGCGGTCCCGCACTGCGGACACCCGCCCCGGAACTTCTCCCCCGATCGCTCCACCCGCTCGCGGGTGCCGAAGATGAGCGGGAGCTTCATGGATCGCTCCGTATCACGGTGCGCCCCGAGCGTCACGCGACGGATCCACCGCGCCCTGTGCATGGACGGGCACAGCGTGGAAGAGTCCCAGCGTCGCAGTCGACACGGGTGCCGTTCGCGCGATGCGCGTCGATCGAGTCATTGGATGTTCCCTCGTTGCCTTGAAGGACCTATGCACGTAGGTAAACGGTACAAGGTCTGTCGTGAGTTGGCATAGCCCATCATCGAATTAATTGTTGCGGCGCGCGGCCGAGCTGTAGGACAATCGTTCCGTGAATACGCTCGGCTCACGTCTCCACGGGTTCGCGCTGTTCTCCCTGATGCTCGCCCTCGCTGCCGGGTGCGGCAGCTCGTCCGACGACGCCGACGCCCCGGCGAGCGGCCAGGGCGACGACGAGCCGCCCCGGATGGTCGGGATGACGGCGGCCCACAACGCGGCGCGCGCCGCGGTCGACCCGCCCGCCGAACAGCCGCTGTCCCCGCTCTCGTGGTCGTCGGAGCTCGCCGCGGTGGCTCAGGCCCATGCTGACAAGTGTGTGTTCCGCCACAGCGCGAACGGCTACGGAGAGAACCTCTTCGCGACGTCGAGCGGCGCCTCACCCGCCCCCGAGGATGTCGTCGGCTCGTGGATCAACGAGGCGGTGAGCTACGACCTCGCGAGCAACGCCTGCAGCGCCGCCACGTGCGGCCATTACACCCAGGTGGTCTGGGCCGACTCCCTGCGGCTCGGCTGCGGGATCGCCATCTGTGCGGACGGCTCACCGTTCGAAGGGGGCAGCGCCTGGCAGTTCTGGGTGTGCACTTACGATCCTCCCGGCAACTTCGTCGGCGAGCGCCCCTACTGAGCCGAGCGCGCAGCGCGCCCTGAGCCGCCGGCGTGCGTCCCCGAGCGCCTTGCGGCGCAGGACGGTGCTCTTCAACGCTCGGGGCTCCGGGTCGCCTGCGGCGCCCTTCGCCCCGAACCCCCAAGTCGGCGGCCGCCGCGTCGGCGCTGGGTAAGCGGCCTGGAACGTCGGTCGACTCACCGAGCGCGGTGAGGAAGCGGGCGATGTTGCTCGGCTCGGTGATCATGGCGACGAGCTTCATCCTTCCCTTGCAGGCCGGGCACTCAAGGAGAAGCAACGATGGCTCCGTCACGGGAGCCAGGGCAACACCTCGCTCTCGTTCTAGGCGCGGCGCCCCGCTCCGAGGCGCCGCGCCGTGCCGCTCACCCGCACCGAGGGCAACCGCTTCGGCGAACGAACTCCCCACGCTCGCAGACGCTGCGTGACCGTCTGTAAGTTCCGATACTTGGCGGACCGCCGAGCCTACGCGCCCCGGGGGCCGGGAGGCTGGAGGTAGAACGGGCTTACCTCCTCATCGAGCGCCTCGTACTCCTCCGAACTCGACTTGTGATTCAGGTACATGAGGACCGCCCGCGCGGCCTCCTGCAACGGCATGGGCGGCGCTCTGGTGCCGTCCCATGCTTCGCAGAGCGCCCGGAAGCTCTCGAGGCGCTCGAGCAGCGCTAGCCACCATGCCCGCGTCTCCGGCTGATTCCGGCGGATTGGCCGGAAGGTGGCGAGCAAGCTGTCGATGTGGCCGAGCGCTGGACGACGCAGATCCGCGGGGGGGATCTTCGCGACCATCTTGGGTGACGCGAGATAGCCGCACCACACGAGGGCTGCGGCGAAGGTGGCCGTATCCGGGATTGCTGCCAGCTCCGCCTCCGTAGGCGGCGGGCGCGGGTCCTGGTCTTCTGGCTCGGGCGGCGCTTCAGGCGGCGCGCCTTCCCAGTCATCCCACCCTCCGGGCGGCTCCGGGATGGCGAACGCAACGAGCACGTCACGCGCAGCACGCAGGATCTCGGCCGGGATGTCTGGGGATGGCGACCAGTCCCGGCACAGCGCGAGCAGTCTCTCTACCTCCGAGGCTGCGTCTAGCGGCCGCGCACCCGCGCTGAGCCCTGCGTCGGGGCCTTCGCCGAGCACAGTCAAGAGGTCGGTCAGGTGCTCGACGGCGTGCTCGCGAGACGGCATCACCCCGAGTTTGCGCGCTGCGCGTGGCGACGCGAGCAAACCCGCAAGGTTCAGGGCTCCAGAGATACATTGCGCGAGCCGGGCGGCGCGCTTCGAAGCTTCGTCAGAGTCCATGGCGAGTCCCTCTATCACTTCGGTCTACAGAGCTGAATCCAGGGGACCAGTTGGCTTCCGATTGCCGGTTTTAACGTGATGGCAGCGCCCACGATATCGAGATCATTGTAGCAGGTGTAGGTACACCACTCTCCAATAATCAGATTGCCAAGATCCCAGATATTAGGGCACGTCCTACAACGACCATCGCCGCAATCGTTGAGCACGCATCTCTTGGCGAATGGACACTTCACGCTCGACTGGCACAGAAGGGGTGGATCCATGCACTCGACTTTGATCGGATATCCGACGGACAGCGTTGTCGGATCGAGCGTTGCGATCCACTCCTCGGCTAGCTGCCAGGCAAGCTCCGTGTTCTGGTCGATAATCTGGCGAAGTGTCTGCTCGTCAACGATGGTCGGGTCAACGACCTGTGTCTCGATGAGCCCGGAGAGCGCATAGGCTGCATAGGTGGCCTTAGCGTTCATCAAGGCGAGTTCCCTCGGGTCTGCGTTGTGCGCTGCATCGATCGCAGCTTCCTCTTCCGGGGTAAACGTCGTGCTATCCTCTGCGCCGTCGTCTGTCGGTGTGGGCTGCGTCTCGTCGGGCGCTGGCTGCATCCCGTCCGGGGTGGGTGTCTCGTCAGGTGTGGGCTTGCTGTCCTCCGTTTCTCCGCCTTTCCCGATTCGGATCGTACATGCCGGTATCATTATCGCGCCGACGGACCCGATGACAAGCAGAGCTCCGAGCCTGCCTACAAGACTGCGCTTCGACATGAGCTGCCTCCGAGCCCGGAATGCTAAGTAAAGCTGGAATGAATTTCTACGCGGAAAGTAATGCGGGCAACTCTCGCGAACGCCGCAACCGGGCCGTGGGGCGGCATCTGGACGTTCGCGACCGCTGAAGCTGGACGAGGCGGTTCGCTGGGCGGGCTTCAGTCCGGCTATTCAGGAAACCGGAGCGTCTCGGCGGCGATGCCCTCCTTTCCCGTGACCTCGTCGCCGGTCCAAATATCCCAGCTCACGCCGCTTTTGCCCGGCAGTCCGAGCTCATAGGAGACGCCCTCCAGCGTGAGCTGGTCCTCGTCGAGGTAGGCGATGCCGATCGAGTCGCCGCCGCGCCCGGGGCCGCCGTAGCCGCCGGGACCCCCGTCGCCCCCGTTGGCACCCTGACAGGACCACAGGCCGCCCCCCAAGGCGCCTCCCGGAGCGCCGCGACCGCCTCGGCCGCCTTCCTCGGGGGGCCCGCCGTCGCCGCCCTGCCCGGCCTCGGATGTCTCGATCTCGCTATCGCGCACGGTCAGCTTGGCATGAAGCGCGATGATGCCGATTGACGGATAGCCGTTCTCGCCACCTCGGCCGCCTCGACCGCCGCAGCCGCCGGCGCCGCCGGAGCCGCCGCCGGCTCCTCCCTTTGACCCCGCACCGCACACGGAGAGCCCTCCCCGATGGCCGCCACCCCCGCCGCCGCCCTGACCTGGCATGCCCCTGCTCCCGTCGCCGGCTTTGTCGGATTCCCACCCTGCCTCGGTGATGCGCCCCATGCCCTTGCCGGCGGCACCGGTCACACCTTGCGCGCCGCTGCGCCCGACAGATCCCTCTTCGCAATCGACGCCTGTCACCTCTCCGTCTCCCCCCCGCCCGGACGTCGGGCTGTACGCAACGAACGGCAGCCCGTCCCCGCCGTCACCAGCGCCGTCGGGAAGCCCGTCCCCTCCCTTCCCGCCGACGCTCGGAATCCCTCCTTCGCACGGGTTCACCGCCGCAGCGCCACCAGGGACGACGGCGGCCGAGCACGCGTCGCCCCCGTACTGCCCATCGGGCCCCTCCGCTGCCTCGTTCGGATAGGGCCATTTCTCGGCATCGCGGCCCCCCCACGCGGACGAGGCGCGAACTTGGCTCCGGATGAGCTCCACGGCCGTGCCGGACTGGACGAGCATCGTGATCGAGCCGTGCGAGACGAGCCGCATGTCGACGATCGTCGATACGCCGTCCGCGGCTCCCGTGTCGCCGGGGCTCGCGGGCACGACGGTCAGGATGGGCTCGAACGTGTCGACGATCTGAAGTGTCGGGCGCCCGCCAGGCTCGTGCTCAAAGCTCAAGCAGTGGTATCCGCCGACGAGATCGACGCCGGATGGCAGCGCCAGGGCGCCGTAGAACCCGTCGTTGCACGCGAAGACTCGCCCTCGTCCGGTGCGCGCGAGCTCGACGCCGCGCTGCAGCGTACGCACCGGCTTGTCCCTCGTTGTGCCGGGGTTCGCGTCGTCCCCGTTCCCGAACATGCCCGCGACGAACACCCCGCAGCCATCCTCGAGCACGTTGGCGGCGAGGCGCTCGAGACAGACCGACTCCGGCGGCGCGTCGCCTGGACACGACGACGCGCCGTCGCACGCCGCTCCGCCAGCGTCGCTCGGGCCTGGCGCGGTGCCGCAGCCGGCCGCGACGAGCAGCACCGCGGGGAACAAGGTGATCGCTGCTGTGATTCGCATGGTTCTCCCTCGATGTGACGCGGCGTGCTCCGGGCTCTTCAGCGGGGCGGCTCAGGGTCGGGCGCACCGAACTGAACGTAGGGCAACGAGTGGCCCGCCTCTCCCTCGCCCACAGGGTCATCGGGCGCCGCATTGCCTCCGGAACCGCCCTTGCCGGCGCTTCCAGGCTGGAGATGGGTGTCGGGGCCGATGCCCACGAAGGCGCCGAAGGATGCGACACCGTAGGAGGGGCCCCCGAGGCCGCCGCCGGCATCGCCCCCGCGACCGCCGTTGCCGCCCCACCCGCCTTCACAGGCGGGCCACAGCCCGGTAAACGGATGCTTCCCGCCGTGGCCACCTGCAGCGCCTCGGCCTCCCCACTGCCCCGTTCCGCCGACGCCGCCGTTGCCGCCCTTGCCCGCGGTCACGGTGGTCGCTTCGAGCGTCACCGAGCTCCCCTGCAGCGCAACGACGCCGATGCTCGCCCCGCCATAGCCGCCGCCCTGACCTCCCTGGCCCCCACAGCCGCCGCTCCCGCCCGAGCCGCCGGCCGCGCCGCCCTGAGGCCTGCCTGCTCGGCAGGCGATCATCTCGCCTCGCCCCTTGCTGCCGCCCCCGCCACCCCCCCCATGGCCGACGCCGCCCCGCTCCCCGTCCGGACCGCGAATGCCGACCCAGCCGTCCTCGGTGAGGTAGCCCATGCCCAGCGCGCCGTCAGCGCGACCGGCGTCTGTGCCGTCGGGGCCAGGGTCCCCTTCGTCACATCGGAGGGCATCCGCGCCGCGGCCCCCGAGACCCGTCTTCTCCGGGTCCTGGTTCGCCGCCGGTCTCGGCGCCCCCGGAGCGCCATCGCCCCCCGCGTCGAGCCCGCCGTCGCCCCCGTAGCCTCCGGTGGACTCGGCGCCGTCGTCGCACGCCGTCACGACCGGAAGAGCACCCGTCGGGGAGTCCTCCGTGCAGGCGTCCGCGCCGTCGATTCCCAGCACGCCGTCCGCTGCCCGCTCGCTGTCCGCGTCCTTCCCCGGCTCCCCGTCCTTGGCGTCGCACGCGACGATCGCGCTCGATCGCACGATCACCCCGGCCCCCGGGCTCACGATCATGGCGATCGACGACTTGCCATCGCGCGCGGAGGCGTCCGCCGCCACGACGCGCACGCCGAAGATCACCGACGTCGCGCCCTCGTCCCCCACGACCCGCAGCGGGATCCCCGAAGGCGGGGCGATGATCGTCGGGTGGTTGGCGCCATCGAACGACCACGCGCCGTCATCGCAGCTACGGCCGCCCCAGAGGTGGATCCCCGAGACCAGCGTGACCGCTTCCTCGAACGTCTCGCCGCACGCATAGACGTGGCGCAGGCCCCGCGCTTGCGCCTCCACGATCGCGGCTTGCAGCGAGCCGAGCGGATCGCGCCGCGTGCCCGCGCGCGCGCCCTCCGCTGGAGCGCTGGCGCTGACGAACACCCCGCACTCGTCCATCACGGGTCCCATGCCCGGCTCGTTCACCTCGCACGGCGACGGCGGGGGGGCGAGGCACATCCGCTCCTCACCGCAGTCCTCTGTGTACGTGCAGCCGGAGAGCCCTCCCGCGCCGCTCGTCGAGAAGGCGGCGACGGCGCACAGCCGCCGCACGTGTCGCCCCTGGAGAAAGTGCATGTCCCTGGCTCCTCGGATCACCACACCCCGTGCGCCACGAGGCCGATCTGCCCTGGCGTTGCGGCCGGCGAGAGCGCGACGCGGGTGCCCGTGGGCTCGGACTGCAGAAAGGAGAAATCCGTGAAGAACGAGGCGACCGTCATGGCGCCGACCACGCCGCTCGCGACCACCATCGCCGTGCCGAGGGCGGCGAACTGATCTCGCTCTCGCCGGAGGACCGCCAGCTCGTTGCACGCTGAAGGCGGCGACGGTTCGCGGCACGCCCACGGCGTGAACCCGAGCGCGTCCAGCTTGCTGTTGCGCTCCTTGAGATCGCCGTTGGATGCGCTCGCGCGGACCATGAACAGGGCGCCGAGGGAGGCCGTCGCCGTTGTCAGACCGATGCCGGCGATACGCGCCGGCCCGAGCCACGATGCCACCGGCCGCGGGGCCTGCGGCTTGACCGGTCCGCTCTTCCTCGTGCCCGGAGCCGGCGCGCGCGCGGGCGCGTCGGCCGCGCGCACGAGCTGCAGCGCCGCGCTGACCGTCTTCCCCGCATCGACCTCGACCCGCTGCGAGCCCTCCCCGTGCCCCGACAGCCGGGCCCGGAGCGTGTACGTGCCCGGCGCGACGAACAGCTCGTGGACCGTGGCGCCCGTGCCGACGGGCTCCCCGTCCAGGAGGATCTCGGCGTCGGGCGGGGAGGCAGCCACATAGATCCTGCCGACGTGCTCGATCGCCGCGTCGAACGCCCGCGTGAACCTGTCGAGGAGCGCGCGACTCAGGGCGGCGTCCTGCTCGAGGCTCCGCCCCAGGTGCTCGGCGGCCTCCCGGTGCTTGCCCTGCTCCAGCTCGCAAAGCCCGAGATAGCCGAGCACCTCGGCCCGCTGCACCGCGGTCATTCCGGCGGCGTCGGGCGCCGCCAGGACGGCTTCGAAGCTCGCTTCCGCCTCGGTCCACTTCCGTGCGCCGAAGGCAATCCGGGCCTTCTGGCGCGCCTTCGTCGCTGCCGCGCTCTCGGTCAGCGCAGGTGCTGCGCGCGCGAGCCCGATGCCGCTGCCCAGCACGCCGAGAAGGCAAATCCCGGACAGGGCCGAGCGCAAGAGGGTCATGCGGCCCACTTTATCAACGAGGCTGTCGGCCCAGCAAGCGCGTACGGATATCGAGCGCTGCGCTTTTGCATGATAAATCCAACGTCGCCTGCGCAATGATTCAACGGAGCCGTGGCCTTCTCGTTATCCCCCTGCGGACGCACCTTCGCGCACCGTTCTTCGTCGCACCGGTCGATTGGGTCACCTCTTTTCGCGCCTGAAGCATCTGGACGTGCATGGATGTGAGCACCTCGGCGAGCCTGCCCATCGCGGCCCCTGGTACGCTTGGTTCCGATCGCTTCCGCCGGCTCGCGCGCGCCATGCGCGTGCCGGCTCAGGACGTCGACGACGTCATCCAGGACGCGTGGCTTCGCATCCTGGAGAACCGCGCGCGCATCGGCCTGGCGAGGGACGCCGCGGCATATGTGGACGAGCTCGTCAGAAACGTGGTGCGCAACAGCCGGCGGCGATCGCGCCGCCGGCAAGAGGTGATCGCACCCCTCCAGGACGAGGATCCTTCGGACGAGCGGCCGGGCCCGGAAGCCTCCTTGATCGCCCGCCAGCGGGCTTCCGTCCTCTGGCGCTTCATCGACAAGCTCGACGACGCACGTCGCACGGTCTTCATCGAGCACGAGCTCCTGGGCCGGACGCTCGCCGAGATCGCCGAGGCGCACGCGCTCCCCGAGAACACCGTCAAGTCACGGCTCGCTGCCGCCTGGGACAAGATCGAGCAGGAGGCAGGGCGCTGGCAGGCGGCGCAGCACCGGCGCAGGCAGCCCGCGGTGCCGTGCTTCGTGCCCTTCTTCTCCGGTGCCTGGCTTCGCGACGCCTTGCGCGGGCTTCGCCGGTTCAGGCTGCATGGGACGGCGGCGGCGGGGCTCGTGCTCGGGGCGGGCGCTGCCTGGCCCGGCCCAGCGGCTGGCTTCGTCGAAGCGCCGCTGCTCGCGGCCTCGGGGCGCGCGCAGCCCGCGTTCGAGATGCCGGCGGCGCCTGCCGACCAGCGCGGCGTGGGGCCGGGCCGACCCGAGAGCGCGATCCGGCGAGAGGCCGTCACGGCCTCCGCCGTGTCTGCCCATCAGGGCAGCACCACGACGGCTCGCGCGGTCTCCGCCGCGGGCAAGGTGTCGCCCCGGGCGCACTCCGGCGCGGCGCATGCTCGGATCGATCCGATGCTCGAGCGCGCGCGAGCGATGCTCGAGCTCGGGACCACCGAGGGACAGCTCTCGGCGTGCCGTCTCCTGCACGAGCACCGCGAGCGTCGTGGTCGCGGAGAGCACACCGCGGAGCGCGACGCGCTCCTCCGGCGGGTTCGCTGCGAACGCCACGGGTCGATCGGGGCGCAGAGGTGATCGCGTCGCGCGTGTGGTGGCGGGATGATGGGCCAGAGAGGGCGACTCTCGCGCGCCACGTCTCCCTGGTCCCTCCGAGGAGGGCGCGAGCGGCGCGCCTACCGCGCAGCCATGAGCCCACCATCACCCGGTGCACACGGCTGGACGAGCAGCCGCTCAAAATGCGCCGCAGGAGCGCCCCAGCTTCTCCAGGCCGCTCACCACCTGTTGAGCGGCGTCGATGCTGCCCATGTACAGACGCTCGGCCTTCTGGGCGCTGCGGTCGCCGATGATGATGCGATAGATGACGCCCAAGACCGGCGTGTCAGACCACTCCACGTTCGCCAGCGACGCGTGGTCCAGGAAGCGGAGCGAGAGGGTGTTCGGCGGGCCATCCGTCGTGACCCGGACGCGGCAGTGCCCGAGGTATTCGAACCGGGCCCCGAGCCCCAGCTGCTCGCGGCCCATGACCTGCGCAATCGCCACCGCCACCTCGGTGCGCCAGGCTTCCTGCTCGGGATGGGGATCGTCCGTCTCGTCCGCTCGAGCCTGGTCTGCCGCGGCGGCGATATCGGCGCGTAGCCTGGCGGCATCCTCCTCCTTGCGGGCCTGGACCAGCGGCTCGAGCGAGGCCATGAACGCTTGCGCGCTGGCGGCATCGTAGAAGGACACATCGGCGGATTCGAGGCCCACGGCACCGATGGTGTTGTACGCGGCGAGGATCGAATGGTCTTTCGTCGTGCACGTCGCGGGATCGGCGGTGAAGGTGATGCCGTCCTGCTTGCTGAGCCGGTTGACGTATTCGCGGGCAGCGGTCGCGAACCCGGCCTCGGCCCCGTACTCGCCTCCGTTCTCTCGACACCAGCTCTGCAACTCCTGGCGCAGGGCGCTCACCACCTTCCTTTTGCGGGCCTCCGGGGTGGTGCCGTTGAGGTGCTCGATGAACGATCGATCCGTGGGCAGGATCTTCACGACGGTCGTATACAGAGCCCAGGGGGGGTTCGGGTGGGCCTGGTACCCCAGCGAGTCCGCGAAGGCGGCGATCGACATCTTCTCGTAGGATTGCGGCGGACGTCCCTGGAGGGCGGCGCAACCGCTGGCCGCCGCCGCGGCCGCCAGCAGGACCAGCACCCCTGCGGGCGATGGCGCCCTGGGCGGTCTCACTGCGGGGAGTACCTGCGGGAGAGGCGTGACCCGGTGTCGTGGGAGGGAAGTCATGGTGCGGCAGCGTACAGGAAGAATTCCAGCCCGGTGAAGAACTCCCTCAAGCGGGTGTGGAGCCGGGGGTGGAACCAGTGAGCCCGCCGCGAACGGAAGCGGTGTGGGGGAGGCAGCCGGCAGCCCTGCCGGCAACGGAAACGGGTAGTGCTGCACTTTGGCTCTGAGTGCTGCACTTTGACTCCGGCGCCGCACTGACGGGCTAAGTTCGGCCGGAAGTAGTACAGCCCGCGTCGGCGCCAACCGACCGGGCTGCGTGGCCGAACCCCGCTTCCACGGAGTCCGACAGTGCAGCAATACCTGATCCCACCCGACGGTGGGCAAGGCGGACGTGTACCCACACGCCGCGGTCCCCGTTCCACGTCCTTGACCGATGCGGAGGCGATGCGCCTGCGCGCCGCCCTGCGCAACCTGCGCGCCGCGTACGGCACCTGGGCATGCCTTGCCGAGGTCATGGGCATGCCGACCCGTACGATCCGCGCCATCGCGTCGGGCCAGTTCGCCGGGTCGCCCGGCACCGCCATGCGGGCCGCGCGTGCGGCTGGAACCACCATCGAGCGCCTCCTGGGCCGGCCAGTCGCGGCTGACCGCTGCCCAACCTGCGGGAGGTCCGGGTGACCAAGCCGCGGAAGGGGGCCGGACGCCCGCCTGCCGCACGACATCCCCGGAAGCGACCGACGATGGAGGCGATCCTTGCCGAGCGCGGCATCGTCCTGGCGACGCTCGCCGGCATCCCGAAGCGCGACCGCCGCGACGTGGAGGCCGAGGTGTTGCTCAACGCCTGGAACGCCGTCCGCCGTTGAATGTACCGGCCCGACCCGAAGGACAAGCCCAGGGACGCGCTCCGGAAGTGGCTCCACGGCATCGCCTGGCGCCTCGCCTCGCACTACATCCACAGCGCGTACGTCCGTCATGCCGTGATCCATCCGAGCCCCCTCGGCCTGCTCCGCGAGCCCGTCGGCATCGACATGCACGCCCAGATCGAGGCGCGTGAGGTGCTCGATGCCATGGCCAGCCTGCCGCCCTGGCAGGTCGACGCGCTCCTCTCCGTCGACGATCCCGAGAGCGTCTCGGCGTACGCCCGGCGGCATCGCATGAGCCCGCACACGGCGCTCAGCCGGCTCCGCATCGCCCGCGAGGCGCTGGCCCTGAAGCTGCGAAGGTGCCGGCGATGAAGCGGTGCAGCCCGAAGCGCACGGTATCGCATCAGCGTGACACGCTGCCCTGCTATAGACGAGATGTCCCCGAGGAAAATCGAGGCGCACCTCATGGCCAGCCATCCCATTGACCGAAATTCAATAAGACTGAAAGTGTCCTCAAGATGAGCGTCGCGAAAGCTCGTCCAGGCGGGTTTGAAGCTCGGCGACGTCAGCGATGCCAGCGCCTTCTGAAGCCAGCGAGATGAGAACTCCGAGCGCTCGCGCCTCGGCATCATCATCCATGTTTTGCCTCGCGGCTCGAAGTGCACTCCTTCCAAGCATCTCCAGTGATTGAATCTCAGAAATTGCCTTGTTTTGAACGGCCGCCAGCTCGTGCGCGGCGCCGAGAGCGTACATAACCGTTGCTCCTAGCTTAAATTGCGGCACGGCGCGAGCTCGGGTCTCTGCCTGCGTCAGCAACGAAATAGCCTCATCAAACCTCCTAAAATGCACGTAGGCCATGGCAAGCGAAACGGCATTGTATATATACAAATCCGCGTGCCCCAGCTGTTGCGCCTCATCGAGCGCCTGCTGCGTGACGCTCATCCCCTGCTCCCACACCCTTTGACTAATCAGGAATAAGCCCTTATATGTCTTGGCCGCGACGACCTCTGAGCGCAGGCCCCCTCCCAAGGCAATATCCGATGCGCGTTCGACGGCATGATGTGCCTCGTTGTACTGCTCCGCGTTCGCAAGGGCAATGCCTAGTTCACGAAGCGCTACGGACAGCCCGAGCATGTCACCACGCTCTTCTGCCTCTTTTACACGTTCCCGCAACGCGCTAATACGAATTGCGTGATCCGAGACTGATGTGTCCGCTGACATATCCGGCGGCGACGGATAGCCGGAGAGCCAAATAAGTATCGAACCCGTCAACCCCTGGTATGCCACCGCGAGCGGATCGGTCGGCTCAGCGCCGGACTTGTAATTGAGCAGCTGCTCTCCAAAACTCCACCTGGCCCGATGTGGGATCTCGTGACTCCTGAGGCCCGAAGAATGGTCCGCCCTCTGCCAGAGGCCCTGCACGATCCCTTCATCGAACCAGGGCTTATGTTGTTTGAACCATCGTGCTGCACGCAGGCTCTCCTCGATGCTGGAAATGCGAGACACTGATACCAGCAACTTTGGCATCTCGCGCCCAGCTCGTTCCTCGGCCGAGGCGCCCGCGATGCCGCGCGCCACCTGCATAATGCCATCGAGCGATTGCTTGTTGGGAGTCGACATCAACACAACTGCATCCGGTAGCTGGACGGTGCAGATTCCGCCGGCGTCTGTGAGTCCTGTCCGACTGTCGATCAGCACAGCATCAGCCGTGCCGACGAGCTGCTCCCGAAGCGTCTCGACTGCTGCTGCGCCGGCAGAGTTCTCGTAGAAGTCCTTCCAATCAACACCGGCAAGCCGACGGCCGAACTCGGCGTCAATGCGTCCTGCGACGAGCAGCGACAACGAACCGTGCCGCGGCGCATGATCCTTGTCCTCGATACGAATGAGCCACTGCCTGATGTCTGGCGGTGCAGGAGCATTGTTGCGTAGGGCCTCTCGCCATTCGAGTAAGTAATCCAGTACCCCACGAGCCTCGGCCATCTGCTCAGCGGTGAGTCCGAAAAAATTATGCAGCCCGGGGGCTTCCAGATCCCAGTCAACCGCGACCACGTCAAGAGCGTGCGTATCGGCAAGCCGGTAGGCGACGTTCGCGAGGGCCATAGTTCGCCCGACGCCACCCTTGAACGAGTAGAAGGTGATGACTCGTCGATTAGGCCGAGTGATATTCATGCGGCCTCGGTGATCGCCCTGATCATACTGGGCGGTTTTCGGGGCAGATGGCCACGCCTAGCCCAAGTCGGATGAACGCTCGGGACTGCGGGTGGGAGCCAAGCGTCAAGCTCTTCTGCAAGCGCTCCGATCTCCTCCAGGTCGCGCCGGCACCGAGCCACGGCCTCAGGGGACAACCCCGAAAGCGCCTTCGCAATCTGCCCTGCGTCGATGACAGGGTCGGTGCCGAACGCCCAGAGCACTTCTCCCAGAGGGAAGCGACCCCCACTGAGAGCCCGCTCAACGATTTCCGGCAAAAGCTCGGTCGCCTTGGATGGGTTCGAGAGCCGTAGCCCGGCGACGATGATCGGCCACGGCACTGGTGCACCCTGGCGCCAGAGGGACAACCAGTTTTCCCAGAGCAATTTTCTCTCCTGGAGTCCTGCGAGCGCGAAGAGTACGCTCCGCTCAACGATCTCAACGAGGCCTCGTGCCCGCCCACCAAAGGCGCCTCGCTCCGCGATCCGACGGAGCACTGGCGCCGCAGCCGAAATCCGACGCCGCAGGGCGAGCTCTGCCAAGTTCCGCACGGCTTCCGCATCCCGCGTGGTGAGTACATCGCTGGCGCCAGACATCTCTAGCCCAGTTACGACCGCACGCTCCAAGCGCTCCCGAAAGGTGAGGTCGGTCGTCTGCCCATGGATGACAGCGACATAGTCGTCGGGGGTCTCCGCGTGCAGTGTCGACAGCGGCGGATCCGCCTCTTCGGCGCGCATGCGGCGCAGCAACCAGTCCAGGAGTTGCTCCTCCTCCATTAGTTCAACAATTTCCCTAGTAATCATCTTAGCCTCACAGCGAGGTACCCTTCGGAAGGCGGTCGCATGATCGGACCGATGTACTCGGCGTCCAGTCCATCGTCCGGGTGGGGGCGAGCGAGAAGTTCGGGTTCAGTTGCGGCATCCGTTCGCAGGTCACGCGTCATTCCCCATGGATCTTTGTGGCCAGGAGGTGGGCATCGCCACGCGGGGCCTGCGTTAGCATCGAGCGCCGTCGGAACATGTAGGTCGCGGTCTGGCGCCGTGTCGATGGGGACAGGCACCCGAAACATGTGCTCCTTGTCGGGGATATGGCATAGCCCGAGGCGATCTCGCGCGTCGTCAGCGTCGTTGCTAGTGTACGAGCTGATCCAGAACGGATACCTGATGCCGTCTTTCCCCAGGCCAAAGGACCGTTCGAGGCGTAGTCGCCGTGGTGGGCGGGATGCCAGAGGGTCAGTCCTGGCAACGTAATCCAACTTTTGCAATTTTTCGAAAGTTACATGGGTCCACCAAACGCCTTGGATCGTTGACGGACGCGGGCTCGCGACCGGCAACATCAGGTGTCCCGCCGAGCAAGCCCCACAAACCCGGTCGATCGCCTTCGGCGCAGCGGAGGCTGCCAGCGCCTTGTGAAACGCCTCCCGACCGTGATCGGGAACACGGGTCTCTTCTTGGAGGCTGAGCAAGACCGCCTTGTCCTGAAGCGAGCCGCCCTTCAGTTCGGCTATGATTGACGCGACGACGGACGCGTGATCAGCGGAGGTGCCATCCAGCAGCGACATCGCCGCGAAACTATCACAAAGCGGCCGCGCTGCGCACCGGCGGTCCGACACCGACCGGCGCACGCCCCTGTGGATGTCCATCCCGTGCGTAGCGTCCGCAGCCCAAGGGGGCTGGGTGCGCTGTGTCGCTATGACATACCCCGTCCTGCCGGCATCTCTCCCGCACGCTTCCGAGCGGTTTTCCGCGGAGAAATCGCTGTAATCAGAGGACCTTAGACGAAAACGCCCCGCTCCCAGCGGCAAACTAGGAGCAGGGCGGCAGAAGCCGCGCGGGTTGCCCCGTCCGACGTCCTGGCAGACCGGATCGTGGGCCCTCCGCCGGGGAAAGGCAAGGGTCCCGTGGCGAACGTGCTCCCGGCGGAGAAGCGCCTGCGTGTGCTCGCGGCGCTCCTGGACGGCAACAGCATCCGGGCGGTCGAGCGCATGACCGAGGTCAACCACCGCACCATCACGCGCCTGCTCCTGGCGCTGGGGGCAGGTGCGGTGCGCCTGCATGACCGCCTCGTGCGAGACGTGCAGTGCAGCCTCGTGCAGGTCGATGAGGTCTGGTCCTTCGTGCAGAAGAAGCAGTCCCGTGTGACCGAGGCCGACCCGCCCGACGTGGGGGAGGCGCACACCTTCGTTGCCGTCGACGCGACGAGCCGCATGGTCATCTGCTGGCGTGTTGGCAAGCGCGACCAGGCGACGACGGACGCCTTCATCAAGGATCTTCGCGCACGCATGCTGGTCATGCCGCAGCTGACCAGCGACGGGTTCGCCCCGTACATCTCCGCCGTTGGCGCGTCCTTCGGCCCGAGCATCGACTACATGCAGACGGTCAAAAACTACCGCTCTGGCAGCCGTGGGCGCCGCGACGACGACCACCGGTACGAGCCGCCCCGGGACCCCTTCATCACGAAGTCCGTGGTCTACGGCGCGCCCGACCCGGCCAAGGCGTCGACGTCCTACGTGGAGCGTCTGAACGGCTCCACGCGCCACAGCAACGGGCGCATGCGGCGGCTCTGCTACGCCTTCAGCAAGAAGGCGGACCACCACGCCGCAGCGGTCGCCCTGAACTACGTGGCGTACAACCTGTGCCGCGTCGTGCGCACGCTCCGCGTCACGCCCGCGATGCAGGCAGGCATCACCGACCACGTGTGGGGCCTGGACGAGCTCCTGGAGACGCTCACGACCGAGGAGGAGGCCGCAGCCCCCGAGGCGCAGCCGCTCACTCATCGCGAGCCCTCCGCGCCAGCGAGGCCGCTTCCGAACGGCCGCGGGTTCCTGCGCCTCGTGACCGAGCCGACCCCAGGGTTGAAGCAACGGCGCCGGAGCGAGCCGCCGCCTCCGGCGGCATCCCCGGTCCAGGCCGTTCCGCCGCCCGCGCCGGATGGCCCGGTCCAGCTGTCCCTGTTCGATCCCCCGGAGGGGTCGTGAGTGCTGCACTTTGCGCGCGCAGGGTGCTGTACTTTGAGCACGAGTGCTGCACTTTCCCCCAAAGTGCAGCACCGCCCGGAAACGGTGTGGGGGAGGCAGCCGGCAGCCCTCCTGGCAACGGAAACGGTGTGGGGGAGGCAGCCGGCAGCCCTCCTGGCAACGGAAACGGTGTGGGGGAGGCAGCCGGCAGCCCTGCCGGCAACGGAAACGGTGTGGGGGAGGCAGCCGGCAGCCCTGCCGGCAACGGAAACGGTGTGGGGGAGGCTGCTGGGCAGCCCTCCTGGAAACGGAAACGGTGTGGGGGAGGCTGCTGGGCAGCCCTCCTGGAAACGGAAACGGTCTGGGGGAGGCAGCCGGCAGCCCTCCCGGCAACGGAAACGGTGTGGGGGAGGCAGCCGGCAGCCCTCCCGGCAACGGAAACGGTCGGCCGCGAACCGCCACACGTGGATGGCACGGTGCCTGCCGACATGCGTGCTGACAGCTACCAGACGCCGTGACGAGAGCAGCACTCTCGACGCCACCCCGCCGCGCGCCGGGCACATGACACCTTCAGGCGACTTCTCGCGAGCCTCGCGGGGCCTGGCCCATGAGCACGATCACGACGAGCGGCGGCAGGTCGTGATCAAATTGGAACATGAAGGCAGGAAGGCGGGAAGAAAACATGAATGATTTTCCCGCCTTCCTGCCTTCATGTTGACTCTCTCTGGGCAAAGTTGACCACCACCCGGCGGCACGCCGCCAGAAAATCAGCCGGCATGTCGATTGACGGGTGCGCGGGGGGGATTATCCCTGCGCGGAACGTTCGGCGTGCGCCTGACGTTCTCAACACGTCCAGCGCGCAGGGGTGGAGCGCGTCGTACCTGTTCTCCGCTGCTCCGCGACGACGAACAACGAGAGGTCATCCCCTCATGACGAAGCCTTCTCCGCTCAAGAAGAAGCCCGCTCCCAAGAAGCCCGCGGCCCCGCCCCAGGCGGCGGCGTTCGACGAGATCCTGCCCGAGATAGAGGCCCTGAGCCCGGATCGGCTGATCGCCATCAACCTCGATATTCCCCGGGTCGTCTCCCAGGTGCTGGGCGTGCTGCCCGGCCTCCTCGCGCTGCGCTCCGCCATCGCGGAGCACGTGCCGACGCACGATGTCGCGTTGCTCGACCGGCTCGAGACCTACGCGCTGGCCGCGTGGTACGCGCACCTCGCGTGGCTGTCGAGCGGAGGCGCCGAGAACTCGCTGAAGCCGCTGCTCGCGGAGGCGGCCCCGCTGCGCGAGAACCTGCTGAGCGACGCCGAGGCGCTGGCCCGGCGCGGCCTGCTCGACGCGGACACGGTCGCGGAGATCCGCGCGGGGCTGGGGCACATCGACACGGCGAACGACCTGGTCGCGCTCTCGGCGCTGTTCACTGCGAGCTGGGCGGAGGTCGCCAGCAAGACGGCGGCGACCGAGGAGGAGGTGAGGCGCGCGGGGGAGATCGGGCCGCAGCTGCTCGCGGCCCTCGGCGTGCGGGAGCACGGCAAAGGTCCCGGGCCGACCGAGGCCGCGGACAGGAGGGCGCGGGCGTTCTCGCTGCTCGTCCACGCCTACGACCAGACCCGCCGCGCCGTCACGTACCTGCGCTGGGACGAGGAGGACGCCGATACGATCGCCCCCTCTCTCTACAAGGGCCGCACTGGCCGCGCGACGGCGCACAGCGACGCCGTCGCCGCCCCGGGCGACGAGGCGCCGGCTGAACCGGCGGCGCCCCGCGCTGCGACCCCCGCAGCGCCGAACGGCACGGCGGCGCCTGCTGCGCCGAACGGCACGACGGCGCCTGCTGCGCTGAACGGCACGGCAGCGCCCGCGATGCCCGGGGCTGCACCGAACGGCGCGGCGCCTACCGGCTAGACATCGCCGCCCGCCTCCGCGGCGAGCGCTTCCCGCTCCCAAGGATCGGCTGCCCAGGCGAACGCACCGGCGGAGGGCAGGCAGACTCCCCCGCTTGCGGTGCAGTTCGCGAGGCGGGATCGAGCTAGTCGCCGCCCGCGCACGCCGGCTTGGGGGGGCAGCGACCTTCCAGGATGTCGCGGCACACCTTGTCGCGCTCCTTCTTGTCGACCGCGCCGAGCGCGGCGTAGATCTGCTGCGTACTGCACCCGAGCGAGCCCTCGGCCATGAGCGGACCGCACGCGTCGAACACCTCCGGCGCCGGCAAGGGCGCGCAGAGGGCCTCGCAGGCCGCGATATCCGCGAGCTCGATCGGGCATATGGCCGCATAGAGCGTGCACATCGCCTCGCACCGCCCGACGCACCCGGCGTCGCCCTCGGGGCCGAGCGGCCCGGCCGCGGTGCAGCCGGCGGGATCGCCGGCCTGCGCCGCGCGGCACCCGGCATACCCCTCGGGCGACGGCATCGCCTCGCAGACGGTGCAGCACGCCTCGACCGACGGATACTGCGGCGTGAGCTCGCAGAGATCCATCGACCGGGCGCAGTGCGCCGAGCACGCGGCGATCTCGCACGGGCCGCCCTCCTGCGTGGGCGGAGTCCAGCTCTCGGGGCTCCCATCGCCGGCGTCGCCCGTGGCGGCGCCGCTGTCGATGCCGTCACCCACGGCCGAGGTGGCGCTGTCCTCGCCGTCGGGCAGCGGGGCGACGACCTGACATCCGGCGACCCACGCGGCGAACGCGCAGGCGGCAGCGAGGCGCGCCCTCACAGCGTCCCTCGCATGCTGATGTAGCCCGGACCGACAGCCCAGGTGACGCTCGACTCCGGGGCCTTCGAGCGCTCCATGCCGAGGGCGATGCCGCCGACGGCCGCGCCGGCGATCGCGAGGCCGAACCCCACGTTCGAGACCCAACCCAGGGCGTTCGCGTCGCCTCGCGCGCCTGCGGAGCAGCCCGAGGTGCCCTGCCGGCACGCCTCGGCGAGGTCGCTCCTCGCGCTCAGGTAGGCCGCGCCCACGCCGATCCCCACCGCCAGCCCGGCGCCCGAAGCGATGAACCCGCCGACGGCCCACGGCGAGACGCCGTGCGGGCGGGGCTCCGGCGTGAGGGCGACGTCGAGCGCCGTGGTCTCCCGCTCCGGGACGTAGACCCGCTGCCGGGCGCCGACGTAGCCGTCGGCCTCGACCTCGACCCAGTGGTTGCCAGGATCGATCAGGGTCCCCTCCGAGGAGACCTTCACCTCCTGGCCGTCGACCCTGAGCCTGGCCCCGGCGGGGCTCGGCACGAGCCGCACCTTCAGCCGGGGGATTCGATCGTCGAGCTCGTCGCGCAGGGCGTCGGCGCGGCGCCGCGCCTGCATGAACGGCCAGGGCTCCCCCGGGAGCGCGCGCGACGAGGCGATCGTGGCCGCGAGCTCGCGCGCCTCGCTGAGCCGGCCGATCGCGGCGAGCGCCTTCGCCACCTCGATGGAGGTCGAGGGCACGCGGACGAGCTGCTCGGCGCGCTGGTAGGCGCGGAGCGCCTCCGCGTACCTCCTCAGGATGAAGAGCTCGTCGCCCTGGTACACGAGCTCCCGGGCGTCGCGCCGCGCCTTCTCGTCCGCGGCACCGCCGGCGGTGTCCGCCGCGTCGCCGGCGAGCGCCGGCGGCGCCGCGAGGATCAGGCTGGCGATCACCATCAGCGTGCTGGACCGGGGGCGCATGGGTCTCCTCTCCTGTCAGAAGCCGAGATCGCGGCGCCAGCGCGTGCGCGTCGCGACCGTCTTGCCTGGCGTCGCGGTCGGCGCGGCGAGCGCCGCCGTCGGGGCGTTCTGGGCGCCAGACACGGCCGGCACCCTGGCGTCGGCTACCGCCCTGACCGCAGGCTGCGCCGTGGCCGAAGCCCGCGCCTCGGCCTGGGGCGGCCGGACGTCGGCCTGCGCCGTGGCCGCGGCCTGCGCCTCGACCTGCGGCGCCGTGGCCGCGGCCTGCGCCTCGACCCGCGGCGCCGTGGTCGCGGCCTGCGCCTCGGGCTGCTGCGCGATCGTGGCGCACTGGGCCGCGGGCTCGACGGCGGGAGCGGCGCGTCCAGCCGCTGCGCCGGCCACCATCGCGAGCGACGCGGACTGCGCTGCCGGCGCGGTCCGGGTGACGCCGGAGGCCCCAGCCCACGCCAGGGTGCTGAGCCCCATGACGGCGCCCGCCGCGAGGGCCCAGGTGCGCGTCCGCGCCCGCTGCCGAGGCAAGCTCATGCCCACGCCCAGCGTGCCGAACGGCATGAGCGTGGTCACGAGGGACGAAAAGCCTTCGCCCGAGCAGAGGGACTCGCGCGGGGGCATGACCTCGGTCTGGGCGGGCCGCGTGCCGCGCGGGGCGGCGACGGCGGCGTCCAGCGCATCGAGGACGGCGCGGGCGCTCCGGGCGCGGCGCGCCGGGTCGGGCTCGAGCAGCGAGAGGACCCAGGCGTCGATCGCGGGGGGCACCTCCGGGGCGAGCCGGGACGGCGGCGGGGGCGGCCCGCGGTCGATCGCCACCGCCACCGCGGCGACGGTGGCGCCGCCGAAGGGGATCTGCCCGGTCAAGCAGAAGTAGGCCACGACGCCGAGGGCCCAGAGATCGCTGTGCGGTCCGACCCGCGCTCCGCCCGCCATCTGCTCGGGCGACATGAAGTGCGGCGTCCCCAGGATGGCGCCCGTGACCGTGAGCCGCTCGGCCTCGTCGGCGGTGTCCTTGGCGATGCCGAAGTCGAGCACCTTCACGAAGGGCTCCCGCTCGCCTTCGACGAGGAAGATGTTCTCGGGCTTGATGTCGCGGTGAACGATGCCCGCCTCGTGCGCCCGGGCCAGCGCGGCGCAGAGCTGGCGAAGGATGGAGACGGTCTCCTCGACCGTGAGCCGGCGGCGGCGCTCGACCAGATCTTGCAGCGTCTGCCCTTCCAGGTGCTCCATCACGATGTAGGGGACCCCCTGGTCGGTGAAGCTCACGTCGAACACGCGCACCACGTGCGGGCTCTGGATGCGGGCCGCGGCCTCGGCTTCCCGGTGGAGGCGCACGACGGCCAGCGGGTGGTCCATGTACATGTCGCGGAGGAACTTCACCGCGACGTGGGTCCTGAGCGCGACGTGCTCGGCGAGCCAGACGCTCCCCATCCCTCCCTGGCCGAGCGCGCGGATGAGGCGGAGCTGGGAGCCCACGTGCATCCCCGGCAGCGGACCGCGCTCCGAGCTCGACGCGGTGTGGCAGCCTGCCTCAGCTGGGGCGATCAGGCAGGGCGATGGCTGGGTGGCCTCGCCTATTCCTAGCGTCTTGCTCATGCCGGAGCCGGCTTGCACGCCTCGAGCCATCGCTCCGGCGGAGGGGTTGCCGGGAATGCGCCGGTGTCGGGGCGTCCAGTCGTGGCGTGGAGCCGCGCTGCCTGGCGCGCTCGTGACAGTTCGCTACAGGCGCGGTAGCGGCCGCGGCGCGCGCCGTCGACACCGGCTCACGGACGGCTCACGGCCGCCGTCATCGCGGGCTCCACGCGTCGCCTGTCGCCCGAAACCGTGACGTAACGCGAACTGCGCTGTCGGTGGACGCTAGGACGCTGGACGCGACAAGGGCGCGCGTCGAGCAGGGCTTGTCGTCTGCGCGCGGAGTCACCACGCTTGGGGGCTTGTCGTCTGCGCGCCGGGTCACCAGGGTAGGCCGGGCGATGCAGCCTCTCCTCCTCTGTTCCCTGCTGGCTGGCGTCGGCCTCCTCGCCGCGGCGTGCGACTCGCCTCCCGCGGAGGCGCCCAGGCCGGTCGCTCTTCCGCCCGTCGCTCCGGGCGAGCTCCGCAGTCCGGAGGCGTTCGCGGCGATCCGGGACGACGACGCGCGCGCGGCCTCGCTCTTCCTCGAGGCGAGCAAGGTGCTTCTCCACCCGCGCTGCGTGAACTGCCATCCTCACGATGGCGTCCCGCGCCAGGGCGACGCCGGCGAGCGCCACAGCCCGCCGGCCGAGCGCGGTCCGAACGATCTCGGGGTGGCGGCGATGGAGTGCACCTCGTGCCATCAGGCGCAGAACCTCGAGCTCGCCCGCGTCCCCGGGGCGCCGGGCTGGCACCTCGCGCCGGCGGAGATGGCGTGGCTCGGGCGGTCGCCGGCGGCGATCTGCGCGCAGATCAAGGATCCGGCGCGCAACGGCAAGAAGACGCTCGCGCAGATCGTCGAGCACGCCGAGCGCGACGAGCTCGTGGCGTGGGGGTGGGCGCCCGGCCATGGCCGCACGAAGGCGCCCGGCTCGCAGGCGGCCTTCGGCGCGCTCGTCGACGCATGGGTGAAGGCGGGCGCGGCGTGCCCGCCCGAGGAGTCCCGACGATGATCATCCTGAAGGTGAACGGCGCGGAGCAGAGGCTCGACGTGGATCCGGACATGCCGCTCCTCTGGGTGCTGCGCGACGTGCTCGGCCTCACGGGGACGAAGTACGGCTGCGGCCAGGCGCTCTGCGGGGCGTGCGTCGTGCACCTCGACGGCGAGACCGTGCGCGCCTGCGTGACGCCGGTGAAGCGCGCCGCGGGCGGCTCGGTGACGACGATCGAGGGGCTCAGCCCCACCGGCGATCACCCGCTGCAGCGCGCGTGGGTGGAGCTCGGCGTCCCGCAGTGCGGCTTCTGCCAGGCGGGGCAGATCATGAGCGCGGCCGCGCTCCTGCGGAAGAACCCGCGGCCCTCGAACGACGACATCGACAGGTCGCTCGCCGGCAACATCTGCCGGTGCGGCACGTACACGCGCATCCGCGCGGCGGTCCGCAAGGCCGCCGGCCTTCCCACGGAGTGAAGATGGAACAGCAACGGGTCGTCCTCCTCCGCCGCTCCTTCCTCGCGGGGCTCGGGCTCGCGGTGGGCGGGCTCGCGCTCGGGGTCGCCGAGGCCGCGCCGCCCGCGCGCGGCGACGTCGACAGGCCGCCGCCTGCGCCGCCCACGCCCGGCGGCGCGAAGGCGCAGCCGGGGCTCCGGACCGGGGTGTTCCTCCACATCGCGCCCGACGGGACGGTGTCGATCGTCTGCCACCGGTCGGAGATGGGGCAGGGGATCCGCAGCTCGCTGCCGGTCCTCGTCGCCGACGAGCTCGGCGCGGACATGGCGCGGGTCAAGATCGTGCAAGCCGACGGCGACAAGGCCTACGGCGATCAGAACACCGACGGCTCGCGCAGCGTGCGCGGCAGCTACGAGCCGATGCGGCGCGTGGGCGCGACAGCGCGCGCGATGCTCGTCGCGACCGCGGCCAGGAGGTGGCGCGTCCCCGCCGCGGAGTGCGTCGCCCAGCAGCACGCGGTCCACCACGCGAAGTCGAAGCGCTCGCTGGACTTCCGCGAGCTCGTTGCCGACGCGGCGAAGCTCCCGGTGCCCGACGCGGCGTCGGTCGCGCTCCGCCCCACCTCGGAGCTCAAGCGCGTCGGCGGCCTGCTCCCGCTGCTCGACGGCCGGGCCATCGTCACGGGCGCGGCCCAGTTCGGCGCGGACGTGCGCCTGCCGGGCATGCTCACCGCGGTCATCGCGCACCCCCCGGTCGTGGGGGGCAAGGTCGTGCGGTACGACGGTGCGCGCGCGCTGGCGGTCCCGGGCGTGAAGAAGCTCGTGGAGCTATCGGCGCCGAAGGGCGTCGGGGTGGGGTTCCAGCCGCTCGGGGGCGTGGCGGTCGTGGCGGACACGACGTGGGCCGCGATGCGCGGCCGCGCGGCGCTGGAGATCGTGTGGGATCACGGCGCGAACGCGTCGTACGACTCGGCGAGCTACCGCGAGGCGCTCTCGCGCGCGGTGCGCGCGCCGGGCAAGGTCGTGCGGAAGGTCGGCGACGTCGACGGGGCGCTCAAGGCGGCGGCGCGCACGGTCGAGGCCGAGTACTACGTGCCTCACCTCGCGCATGTGGCCATGGAGCCGCCCTCGGCGGTGGCGAAGGTCGACGCGGACGGCTGCGAGGTGTGGGCGCCGACGCAGAACCCGCAGGCCGCGCGGACCGAGGTGGCGCGGGCGCTCGGCGTCGACGAGGGCAAGGTCACCGTGCACGTGACGCTCCTCGGCGGCGGCTTCGGCCGGAAGTCCAAGCCGGACTACGTCGCCGAGGCGGCGCTGCTCGCGCGCGAGGTCGGCGCGCCGGTGCGCGTGCAGTGGACGCGCGAGGACGACGTGCAGAACGGCTACTTCCACGCCGTCAGCGCGCAGCACCTCACGGCGGGGCTCGACGCGGGCGGCAAGGTGACGGCGTGGCTGCACCGGACGGCGTTCCCGCCGATCCCGTCGACGTTCGACGCGAGGGTGAAGACCCCGAGCGAGAACGAGCTCGGCCTCGGCGTGCTCGATCTCGCGCTCTCGGCCCCGAACGTCCGCGCCGAGGCGTGCGACGCGCCGGCCCACGTCCGGATCGGCTGGCTCCGGTCGGTCTGCAACATCTTCCACGCCTTCGCCGTGCAGAGCTTCATCGATGAGATCGCGCACGCGCGGCAGGCCGATCCGCGCGAGGTGCTGCTCGAGGTGCTCGGCCCCGCCCGCAAAGCGACGCCCGCCGAGCTGGGCGTCGACAAGGTCCCGAACTACGGGGCGCCGATCGAGCAGCACCCGGTCGACGTGGGCCGCCTCCGGCACGTCATCGAGCGGGTGACGGAGCTCTCGGGGTGGGACGCCGCGCGCAAGGCGGGCCGCGCGCTGGGCCTCGCCGCGCACCGGAGCTTCCTCACGTACGTGGCGGTCGTCGCCGCGGTCTCGAAGGACGCGCTCGGCAAGGTGAAGGTCGACGAGGTGTGGCTCGTCGCGGACCCCGGCACGGTCATCAACCTGGACCGCGTGCGCGCGCAGATGGAAGGCGCGGTGGTCTTCGGGATGAGCATCGCGCTCCACGGCGCCATCACGATGAAGGGCGGCGCGGTCGAGCAAACGAACTTCCGCGACTACCCGGTGGTGCGGAGCCCCGAGGTGCCGGCGCGGATCCACGTGGAGATCGTGAAGAGCGACGCCCCGCCCGGGGGCGTCGGCGAGCCCGGGGTGCCGCCGGTGGCGCCCGCGATCGCGAACGCGGTGTTCGCCTTGACGAAGACCCGCGCGCGGGAGCTCCCGCTGCGGCGCCTGGGGCTGTGACGAGGGCAGGGCGCGGGGGGATCGACCGGAGGCCGCCGCGAGCGGCCCGGATGGATTGAAAAGCTGAAATTCGAGACGGCAGCCGCCGGGGGCATCGGTCGCGCACGAGGCGCCGTGGACCGTGCCGTCACCGGCTTGCGGCGTCGCCCGCGGACACGAGGGTAAGGAGCATGCTCACGTTCCTCGGGGTCGCGGTCGTGGTCGTCGGCTTCGTGGCCCGGATCCATCCGCTCCTGGTCGTCGCGGCGGCCGCCATCGTGACAAGCCTCTCGGCGGGGATGGGCCTCATCGAGGGGATCTCCGTCCTGGGCAAGGCGTTCAACGACAACCGTTATGTGAGCCTTGTCTGGCTCGTCCTGCCGGTCATCGGCCTGCTGGAGCGCTCGGGCCTCCAGGAGCGGGCGCGCGCGCTGATCTCGCGGGTGAAGACGGCCACGACCGGGCGCATCCTGCTCGTGTACTTCGCGGTGCGGCAGCTCAGCGCGGCGCTCGGCCTGACGTCGCTCGGCGGCCACGCGCAGATGGTCCGGCCGCTGATCGCGCCCATGGCCGAGGCCGTGGCGGAGAACCGGTACGGACCGCTGCCGGACAGGACGCGCTGGCTGATCCGCGCCTCGGCGGCGGCGGCCGACAACGTGGCGCTGTTCTTCGGAGAGGACATCTTCCTCGCCATCGCGTCGATCCTGCTGATCAAGGCGTTCCTCGAGCAGAACGGCATCTTCGTGGAGCCGCTCCAGCTGTCGGTCTGGGCCATCCCCACGGCGGTCCTGGCGCTCCTGATCCACGGGACTCGGCTCCTCCTGCTCGACAGGCGGCTCCACCGCGACCTCGCCCGCGCGGACGCGGGGAAGGCGCCCGAATGATCACGCTCGATGTCGTCTACGTCGTGGGAGGGCTGTTCTTCGCGGCGTCGGCCGTCCTGAGCGCGGTCGACCGCGAGAACTCGAGGCGGTGGAAGAACACCCTGTTCTGGGGTCTCCTGGCGACGAGCTTCCTCTTCGGCTCGCGCCTCGGGGATCTCGGCAACGGGGTGCTCGTGATCTCGCTCGTGCTCCTCGCGGGCGTCAGGGGCCTGGGCCAGGGGCGCCCCGCCACCTCGACACCCGAGGAGCGGCGCGCCAGCGCCGAGCGGCGCGGCGACCTGCTCTTCGTGCCGGCGCTGATCATCCCGGCGACCGCCCTCCTGGGCGCGCTGGTCCTCAAGCGGGTCGAGATCCGCGGAGCGCACTTGCTCGACCCGAAGCAGGCGACGCTGATCTCGCTCGCCCTCGGCGTGGTGCTCGCGCTCGTGGTCTCCGTGGCGTGGTTGCGCCCGCCGCTGCTCGCGCCTCTGCAGGAAGGCAGGCGCCTGCTCGACATCGTGGGCTGGGCGGCGATCTTGCCCCAGCTGCTGGCCGCGCTCGGGGTCGTGTTCGCGGCCGCGGGCGTGGGGGACGTGATCGGCGAGCTGGCCGGGAGCGCGCTCCCGCGCGGCGGCCGCCTCGCCGCGGTGGCCGCCTATACCGTGGGCATGGCGCTGTTCACGGTGATCATGGGGAACGCCTTCGCGGCGTTTCCCGTCATGACCGCGGCCGTGGGGCTCCCCCTGATCGTGCGCCGGCTCGGCGGCGACCCGGCGATCATGAGCGCCCTCGGCATGCTGTCCGGCTTCTGCGGGACGCTGATGACCCCCATGGCCGCGAACTTCAACATCGTCCCAGCGGCCCTGCTCGGATTGCCCGATCGCGACGGCGTGATCAAGGTCCAGCTCCCCACCGCGCTGCTCCTGCTGATCGGGAACACGCTCCTCATGTACCTGCTCGTCTTCCGGCGCTGAGGTCGCCATTCCATGACGCACGTCCTGACACCCGAGATCGCCTCGCATTTCGCCGCCATCGCGCTCGGACACGTGACGCGGGAGTATCCGAACAAGCTCGATCACGTCATGGCCGGCCCCGAGGACGTGAAGGGCCCGCGCGACCTTCACCCCATCTTCTACGGCAGCTTCGACTGGCACTCGTGTGTCCACGGCCACTGGCTCCTCGCGCGGATCCACCGCCTCTTCCCGGGCGTGGTCGGCGCCGCGTCGGTCCGCGGGCTGCTCGACGCACAGCTCACGGAGGACAAGGTCTCCGGCGAGCTGGCCTATCTGCGGCGGCCGTCGAGCCGCGGCTTCGAGAGGCCTTATGGGTGGGCGTGGCTCTTGATGCTGGCGGCCGAGCTCTCGCGGTGCGAGACCGAGGAGGGGCGGCGCTGGTCGGCCGCGCTGGCCCCGCTCGGCGACGCGTTCACGGGGCGGCTCCTCGAGTACCTGCCCAGGGCCACGTATCCGGTCCGCGCCGGCGCGCACACGAACAGCGCCTTCGCGCTGGCGCTCGCGCAGGAGTACGCCACCGTGAAGGGCGACGAGCGGCTGTCGCTGCGCTGCGCCGAGGCCGCGCGCGCCTGGTACGGCGGCGACGCGGACTGCCAGGCGTGGGAGCCCTCGCAGGACGATTTCCTCTCGCCCGCCGTCGTGGAGGGCGAGTGCATGCGCAGGGCCCTGCCCGGACCGGAGTTCCGCGCCTGGTTCGCGCGGTTCCTGCCGCGGGCGGCGCGGGGCGAGCCCGCGACCCTGTTCGAGCCCGCGACGGTCAGCGATCGCAGCGACGGCAAGATCGCCCACCTCGATGGGCTCAACCTGAGCCGCGCCTGGTGCTGGCGCTCGCTCGCCGCGGCGCTGCCCGAAGGGGACGCGGTCCGCGCCCGCGCCCTCGACGCGGCGGAGCGGCACCTCGACGCCAGCCTGCCGCACGTCGCCGGCGATTACATGGGCGAGCACTGGCTGGCGAGCTTCGCCCTCCTCGCGCTGGGCGAGGGCGCTGATTGACGCGCCACGGGGCCGCGGAGCGGTGCTCAGCGGCGTCCGGTGTTGCAGCGTCTATATCGCGGAGCGGGAGACGGGATTTGAACCCGCGACGTCAACCTTGGCAAGGTTGCACTCTACCACTGAGTTACTCCCGCGAACGGCGGTCCCATGGCTCAGGAAACCACTCTCGTGCGACGCAAACAGCGATGAGGCTGAGTGCGCCGGACCTCCTCAGAGGCCGTCTCCGTCGATGGGGGCGCAGGAGTATCAACCGACGTCGCCATAGTCAAGCACTGATGTGCGTGGTCGTGGCGCTTCTCAGCGACGGAGATCCGGGCGCCGTGGTTTTCCGGGCTCCGGCACCGGCGGGGCCCGGTTGCCGTCGAGGGGACCCCTCGCACACCTCTACCCCGCGCCGCGCGCGTACTTCCTGAGCTTCCTGTAGAGCGTCGACGCGCCGATCCCGAGCTCCGCGGCGGCGCGGGCCTGGTTGCCGCCGTGCCTCTCGAGCGCCGCGAGGATCGCTCGCTGCTCGACGCCCTCCAGCGTCCGCGCGGCCGGCGCCTCGCCCGCCTCGCCGCCGGTCGGCGCGGCGCCGCGGACGTCGTCCGGCAGGTCGTCCAGATCGGCGGCGCCTCCCCGCGCCAGGGCGACCGCGTGCTCCACGGCGTTCTCCAGCTCGCGCACGTTGCCGGGCCACCCGTGGCGCTCCAGCGCGCCTTCGGCCTCCGGCGTGAAGCCCGCGACAGGCCGATGGAGCCTGCGTGCCGCCGCCCCGAGCAGCGCCCGCGCGAGCGGCAGGATGTCCTCGCGGCGCTCGCGGAGCGGCGGAAGGCGGATCTCGATGACCCGCAGGCGGTAGTAGAGGTCCCGCCGGAAGCGGCCCGCCGCGGCGTCGGCCGCGAGATCGCGGTTCGTCGCCGCGAGGATCCGGGCGTCGACGGGGCGGCTCGTGTTCTCGCCGACGCGGCGCACCTGCCGCTCCTGGAGCGCGCGGAGGAGCTTCGCCTGCACCCCGGGCGGGGCCTCGCCGACCTCGTCGAGCAGCAGCGTGCCCCCGCGCGCCGCCTCGAACAGCCCGGCGCGGTCGTGGGTCGCGCCGGTGAACGAGCCGCGCGCATGCCCGAAGAGCTCGCTCTCCAGCAGCGTCTCGGTGATCGCCGCGCAGTTGACCGCGACGAACGGGCCCGCGGCGCGCGCCGACGCGCCGTGGATGAGCCGCGCCACCCGCTCTTTCCCTGCGCCGCTCTCGCCCGTGAGCAGGATCGTCGAGTCCACCGGCGCGACCCGCCGCGCGCGGTCGAGCGCCCGCTGCATCGCCGGGCTCTCCGCGACGAGCGGGGTCGGCGGCTCGCCCCGCGGCGCGGCGAAGGGCAGGGCGCTCGCCTTCGCGACGAGCGCCCGCCCCGTCACCCTTCGCAGCGGCGCGGGGTGCGCGGGCTGGCCGAGCGACGGGTCGAGATCGCTCTCGCGGAAGAACGGCAGGTGCTCGTCGAGCGCGCCGCCCCACGCGGCGCGCGTCCGGCCCTGGAAGTGGCAGACGTCGTCGCCCCGGCCGATGCACCGATCCTCGATGACGTAGACCGCCTCGCCCGTCGCCCGGGTCATGTAGCCGCTCGCGATGCCGGCGAGCATCCAGCACACCGGCTCGTCCGCGCGGCCGAGGTGCAGGAGGTGCTGCTCGGCCTCGTACGACGAGAGGAGCGTGGCGCCGCGCGAGGCGAGCGGCGTCGTGTCCCCGGGGGCGAGCCGGATGAAGCCCTGCAGCGTGTGGAGCAGGGCCCCTGCGCCGTGCAGCTCGGCGTCGCTGTCCCAGGCGAGCCGGGACACCATCGCCTCCGCCATCCGGGCGCCGTGCTCGACGCCGAAGCGCGTGAGCACGGCGCGCGCCCCCGCGTACCCCGCGAGCCGGACGAGCTCCTCGCGCAGCCTCCCGAGCGCCCCGGCGTCGAGGATGACCGCGCGCTCCCCGGCGAAGCGGACGACGCCGCCGCGCGAATCGACGTCGAGCAGCTTCCGGATGTCGAGATCGGCTGCGCGCATGGGACGACCTTTCAACGTGACAGGAGCGACCGGTCACCCTGACCGGCGGGCTCGCGAGGCGCCACGGATGAGCCCCGGATCTCCCATGAAAGCGGCCGCTCCTGCGCGGGCCCGGCGTGTGCTCGGGGCCATCGCGGGAGGTCTCTTCGCATGAGCGAGCGCGTGGACATCATGACACCCGCCTTCCGGGCGGATCCTTATACGCCGTACGCTGTGATGCGCCGCGAGGCGCCGGTCTGCCAGGTCGATCCTGGCGGGATGTGGGCGGTGAGCCGGTACGCCGATGTGGCGACGGTCCTCCGGAGCCCGGAGCGGTTCTCGTCCCAGGGGTTCCGGGCCGCCTGGCAGCCGGCGTGGGTGGGGCACAACCCGCTCGCGAGCTCGATCCTGGCCATGGATGGCCCGGATCACGCGCGGCTCCGCGGCCTGGTGAGCCGGGCCTTCGGGGCGCCGGCGATCGCGCGCATCGAGCAGCGGGCCCGGGATCTGTGCGAGCGGCTCGCGGGCCGCCTCGACGGCGAGGTCGACTTCATCGCCGCGGTCGCGGCGCCGCTGCCGGCGTTCGTGATCAGCGAGCTGCTCGGGCTGGATCACGCGCTCGAGCCGCGCTTCAAGCGGTGGATGGACGACCTCCTGTCCGTGACGCCCGAGCCGGCGAGCGCCGAGCACGCCGCCCGCGTCCGCGCCACGATCGCGGAGCTCGACAGGTACATGGCCGACGTCATCGAGGCCCGCAGGCGCTCGCCCTCCGACGACCTCGTGAGCGAGCTCGTCCGCGCCAGCGATCTCCTCGCCGACCGCGAGATCATCGATCTGCTGGTCAGCATCCTCGGCGGCGGCCTCGAGACCACGACCCACTTCCTCGGCAGCTCGATGCTCCTGCTCGCGGAGCGCCCCGCGGAGCTCGAGCGGCTGCGCGCCTCGCCGCAGCTCATCCCGAGGTTCATCGAGGAGATGATGCGTTATGATGGCCCGACGCAGTCCGTCCCCCGGCTCACGACGTCGGACGTCGCGCTGGCCGGCGTGACGATCCCCGCAGGCTCGCTCGTGCTCGCCCTGGTCGGCTCGGCGAACCGCGACGAGCTGCGCTTCACGGATCCCGATCGGTTCGATCTGCACCGCGGGCAGCCGAGCCTGACCTTCGGGCACGGCGCGCACTTCTGCCTTGGCGCTGCGCTGGCCCGGATGGAAGCGAAGGTCGCGCTCGAGGTGCTGCTCCCGAGGATCGGCGAGGTGATCCGCGCGCCGGGCGAGATCCCCTACAACCGCACGCTCACCGTGCGTGGCCCCGTGTCGCTGCCGCTCCGCTTCATGCCGGCCTGACATGCCAACGAAATGAGGGGATTTGTCAGGCCCTGTTCTGCACAATGGCTGTCCATGCGATATCGAGCGTTCCTGCCGCTGGTCTTCGCGCTACCGGCGTGTGGCCCGGCGGCCGCTCCCTCGCCTGCCGCGAGCGCCGCGCCCGCCGTGGCCAAGGCGGCGGCCACCACGGCGCCGTCTCCGTCGGCGCCCGCCGTGGGCGTCGCGCCTGCGCCGGCAGCGAGCGCCGCACCGGCGCCGCAGAGCGCCTGTGCGCTGGAGCGCGGCTTTCACGGCACGATCGGGCCGAAGCTCGAGGTCTTTGCGCGGCTCGAGCGCGACGGAGGGACGGTGCGGGGCCGTTACTTCTATGCCCACGTCGGCGTCGACATCCCGCTGGCCGGGACTGTCACCGACGCTGGCGAGCTCGCGCTTGTCGAGGGCAACCCGGCGCGCCCGACGGGCCAGTTCGCGGGCACCTGCCGGGCGGACGGCCACCTCACCGGGACGTGGACGAGCCCGCGGGGCGCCTCGCTGCCGTTCGACCTCGCCTCGGTAGGCGCGCGCGATGTGCTGCTCGTGGCCACGAAGAAGAGGGCGCGGCGCTTCCCGCCGCAGCCGAACCCCGATGGCCCATCCGACGGGGTGGGGATCCCCTTCGAGCCTGGCGAGGCGTGCAGCGAGGAGCTCGCCTGGCCAGAGATCTTCGGCGCCGCGACGGCGAAGAGCGAGGCGGCCATCAACCGCGCGCTCGAGAGCGGCGCGTGGGTGTTCGGGCAGGGGGATGAGGCGAGTTTGCGCGCGTGCAAGACGGGCGAGCGAATGGCCGCCTCGCGCACCTTCGAGATCTCCCTCAACGAGAAGGGGCTGCTCGCGGTCCGCTCCCACGATGCGCTGCGCTACGAGGGTGGCACGCACCCCTGGGATCCTGGGCCCGAGCGCTGGCAGGTGCTCGACGCGCGCACGGGCGCGCCCGTGACCCAGCTGCTCGACCGGTCCGCCGCGTCGAAGAAGGCCCTACGGCCCTTGCTGGAGCGCTGCCTCGCGCCGCTCGCCGACGGCGACGCGGCCGTGCTCGAGCTGCTGCGGGAGCGCGTGAGCCTCGACAACCCGGAGCTGCTCCTCCTGCCGACGCCCGCCGGGCTGAAGCTCGCCGCGACCGGATATCCGCCGCCGCTGCGCGTGCTCGAGGGGGATGGCCCCATCCTGACGTGGGCGGCGCTCGCCGGCGCGGGCGCGGTCGGCCCGAGGAGCCCTCTCGCTCGCCTCTGGGAGGGCCGCAGCGCGGCCGCGGCGGCGGACCCGTGCGCGAAGCAGGGGTCGCCCTGAGCCGGACCCGATCGGGCCTGTAAACCCGATCCGGTCGAGACGACAACCGACAACCCGACCCGGGTCGAGGCGACCATCGGCAATCTCATGGTGTGACGAGCCCGGGAACCTGGCCGGACCTCACCGGACTCGACAGCTGGATCCGCCGCGCCGTCGTGATCGGCGATGCAAGTGAGCTCCTCACATCCAGCAGACGTCCGCCGGGTTGAAGCTCGCCGCGACCGGAGATACAACGCTGAGCGCTTCCTGTCGGCGTGGGCCGCCATGTCATCAACGCGCGCCCGCGCCGCGCTCGTCGGACGCGACCCAGCCCACACCGAGGCCGTCTTTCCCGGGGAGGACGCTCGTCACGGAGCACGCGGACCAAAAGAACATGGAACAGAAGACAACTCCGACGATCACCGAGCTCGAGCGTGAGATCGATACGCTGCGCCGACGCGTTGCCGAGCTGGAGATCCCCGCGCGCCGCTACCAGGCCCTGCTCGACGGGGGCATCGTGAGCATGATGATCTACGATGGCGAGAGCCGCGTGCTCGAGGTGAATCGCCGGTGGGAGCAGCTCTGGAGCTTGAGCCTCCGGGATGTCGCCGAGTGGCGGTTGCTGAAGGACGAGCAGGTATCCGCCAATGGGTCCATGCCCCTCGTCGAGCGGGCGTTCTGGCGGGGCGAGGCCACGGCGTTGCCCACGATTCGCTACGATCCGGTCCAGGCAGACACGCTCCAGAAGGGAATGGCCCGCTGGGTCGCCTCTTCGCTCCATCCCATCAGCGACGCAGCGGGCAACGTGCGCGAGGTGCTGCAGATCCACGTGGACGTCGGCGAGCTCAAGCGGTCCGAGGACGAGCTACGGGTCCAGACGGCGCAGCTCGAGGCCGCGATCGCCGAGCGGACCCAGCGGCTCGAGGAGCAGCTCCGCGTGAGCGAGGAGCAGCAGCGCGCCATTGCCGCGCTGTCCACGCCCGTGCTCAGGCTCTGGGACGGCATCCTCGCGCTGCCGCTCATCGGTCGCATCGACGCCGAGCGCGCCGCCCATCTCCTCGAGGTGCTTCTGCAGGCCATCGTGGACACGCAGGCGGAGCATGTGATCCTCGACGTCACCGGCGTGCCTTTCATGGACGCGGAAGGGGCACGCCACCTCGGCAATACGGTGCGCGCTTCCTCGTTGCTCGGGGCGCAGTGCATCGTCGCGGGCATCTCGCCGGCCATGGCGAGATTGCTGATCGACTGCGATCTCGGCTTCGATGGCGTCCCCATCGTCGCGAGTCTCCAGGACGGGCTTCGGCGCTTGTTGTCCAGCCGCAACGGCGATCGGGAGAAGGGGAGTAAAGTCCCATGACTCTCCCCTCCTCCCTGTTCAATTTTCTCTCTCGAGATGCCAACGACAGTCACGTCATCTTGGCGAACCAGCTGTCGAGGATGGTTTGCGCCCGCGCGAGCTCCGAAAGCTCCGTCACCTCGTTCAGAGCGTGCATCGTCCGCTCCGCGCCCGGTCCGAAATTCGCCGCCGGGATCCCGAGCGTCGTGAAGCTTGCCACTTCCGTCCAGGTTTGCCGCGCCTCGACGCCTTGAACGCCGCTCTGTTCGAGAGCCGCGATGAGCGCGTGGTTCCGGTTCGGCGGCGCCGGACGGGAGAGCTCCTCGAACCGGACGGCTCCCACGCGGTCCACGAGCGCCATCAGTCGTTCTTGCGATGCATGGGAGCTCGTGCTCGGACCGTACGTGTGGTGCACGTTCACCTCCAGGTGGTCCGCCACGACGCTGCCGGAGCGGCCCCCGTGCGCCGAGGTGGCGTTCATCATCTCGTACCAGGTGAGGCCGTCGACGACGTCGGGTACGGGCTCGAACGCGACAAGCTGAGAGAGCACGCGCGCGAACTTGTGAATCGCGTTCACGCCGGCCCCGGGCAGCCCGCTGTGCCCCGTGCGGCCTGCAAAGGCCAGCGTCGCGTGCGTGGAGCCTCCCGAGCCGAGCTGGAGCTTGTTGTCCGTGGGCTTGAGCACCAGGGCGAAGTCGGCCCCCCGGAGCTCGGCATCCTGCTTCATGACCACCCTGAGCTCGCTCGCGTCGAAGCCGCACGCTCCGCGCGCGTGGAACACGAGGGTGATATCGGCGTGTACCTGCGGCCGGCGCTCGGCCAGATCGAGCATCAGGCAGAGGCCGCTCTTCTCGGCGGCTCCAGCGCCGAGTACGCGCTTGTTCTCCGTCCGCGCCTCTCCTCGTTGCCCCGGGTTCGCCACGTCGAGCTGCCCGACGAGCAGAATCTTGGGGCCTCCCGACCCGCGCGTCAGCGGCGCCACCAGAGAGTCCCCGTAGCGGCGCGGCGGTGAAGCCAATGGGCGCGCCGCGAGACGTTGAGCCAGCTCGTCGGCCAGGTTGCGTTCCTCACCCGACGGCGAGGGGATCTTGCACAGCCACAGCAAATTTTCGAGCAGCTCCACGTCGACCTCCGATCAGAAGAAACGATGCGCGCTGGCCCTCCCCGCGGCAGGTTTCAGGTGGGCTAACCGCGCGAACGACTGGACAAGCTGCTGCCCGACGTGCGGCGCCCAGCACTGTCGTCCCCGGCGAGAGCCGCAAGGGGCCGTTCCCATGGCGATGGCGGGGCCCTTACACTACGCCTCCCGTGACCCGCACTCCATGCTCGGGTACCCCAGCAGGCGATCGGCAAACGGAGTCTCCGACAGAGGCACGGAGCACCGGAAGGCCACCAACCGGCGCGAGTAAAAGAGGGCCCAATACCATCATATGGCTATTTAGGTAACACTGCGAAACGACCGCATCGCGTGAGGCGCCTTCGCGGCGCTCCACTGCGGTTGTCGTCACGAATCTCCGTAAAGATCACTGATGTAACGCTCGAAACGAGCTTCCTCAAATTTGTTCATCTCTTCCTCCCGGCTCTCGACAAACTGCACGTAGTCCCCTGCCTCAAAAGCTGCTTGAGCTCTTGGAGTGATAAGATGGCTGCGAAGCAATTGCTCAAGGTCACCCTTGTAGATCGATGGCTTCCTGAGCACGCTCCGTAGTACTTGGACTGACTCGCGCCGCAGCACGACGCGAGCACCAGGACTGGTTGACACGTTCTCTCTTGCCATATTTGCGCTGACGATCTGGGGTATCGCAGAAACACCGAGTCTAGCAAGCTCATCCAGAGGCCGGAACACATCAGGACCTCCTCTCGGATCCACCGGCTTCCTTCGTGCTAGCGTGACAGCCAAGAGCCGGGACCGTGCGTGACGAAAGTCAAACCGGCCGAGTGGGCGGCGGCTCTGATTTCGAACGCTCGGCGAGGGCTGGTCGCCGGCAGCAATGGCCCTAACCTCGTCGTGTAGCTTTCTGAAGCGAGAGTCGCTCATCTGGCGTGCAAATACTTCGCTGTAGGTGGTCAATCGAATCCATTTCGCCAGTAGCACTTGCGATTCGTATGCCATGTTTGGTTGGGCTCGGAAAGCCGCTGCTACAAGGACGATCTGAGCAGGGTAAGGAACCAAGTCGGGCGACTTGATCCCCATTCTACGGGCGAAGAAAGTGGCGGCCTTACGCAGATAGACCGTCACGCGTTCAAGTGCAGCCGTGTCGTCCTTCAGATTCTTGCTGAGTTCATCCGCCTGGACCTCATACATCGCAAGCCCAAATTCGATTTTGCAAACTCGCAAAATCGTCTGCTCGTCAATGTCAGACCAGTTGAACTCTGCGAGATGTTCGCTTCGAATCGTATCAATTCGATCCAGGAAATCGAAGTCTTCAAGGTGCACAAGCGCGTTGATCATGTGAGGCTCACTCATGGTCACGTGCTGGCTGTTGATTCGCTCGAAGGTCTTCGTTACGATATCAATGCTGTCGGATGTTATAGGAATTACCGGTAGCTTGTATTGACGGAATGCATCCGCCACTTCGTCCGAGCGGTCCTTTAGTCCATCAATGAGCTCATCGCACTCCTGAGCGTTCGCTCCTTTATCTCGAACGCTCACGTCTTCCTTCAATGCGTCCTCCATCTTGCGCTGAAACCGTGTCAGCCGCTTGCCCACGAGGACATCGACCAACGGCAAGTGGAATGGTTCTACCTCCTCCAAATCCGAACGCACCACGAATCGTTCTGTCTTCAGGTCAAAGAAGGTCTCATAATCCTCCGGTCTCTCGTCCTCTCTAACCGAGCCAGTCGTCGATCTCGGATTTGAGGAGATTCGTTCCGGCTCGAAAAGTGCCGAGTAGAGGGTCGTAAGACGCTGCTGACCGTCTAGTAGATATTGCTGCAGCCTGGAAGCATTCTTACGAGGGAGGCGGAACGGCCCCACGGTATCTTTCACACGCACGTCCTTAAGGGTAGTGCGCCATACGAGAAGGGCACCAATAGGAATGCCTTCGCGCACGCTGTCGAGCACCGCGAGACGCATTTCTTTCGGCCATACCAGCGGGCGCTGAAATTTGGGAACGAGCAGTTCGCCGCTATGAAAACCCTCTAAGAGTTGGGGCAAACTCAGGATTTCGGGACTGCTATAAAATGACGAGATAGCATCGTGTGCCATGACGCTCACCGGATCCGAGCGAGGAGTTCGTCGACGAACGGTTGTAACTCGTTTTTTGCCTCATGATCGAAGTCGTGATACTGAACACGACGTTCGTCGTACAGAAGCGCGATGGTATCGCCGAGTCCGTCCTGCAGAAGTTGACGGGTATGGGTGGCAACGCCTAGAGCGGCGAACACATTGAAAACGATTAAATTACGGCAGGTTACGCTGCCTGCTGCATCAGGCGTTGGGCCGCCTCGAGATTCTGGATCGCTGCTGCGCGCCGGAGGTCGAACAGATTTCTCCTGGCGCCGATGTAGCGTGCAGTGTGGCCCTTCCGTGCCGCGATGTGGGCGAGCGCATGCTCCACAGCCACCCGCTGGCGGAGCACGGCGCGACCTGCCCCCGTCTGCTGCAGCTTCCGGAATTTGCGCTGCAGAGCCTCGTCCTCCGCGATGGACACGGTCCGCCCCCGTCCCGAGGCGGCTTGGGTGCACCTAGCTCGGAGGGGGCACGCGCCGCACTCCTCAGGATCAAACTCGACCGTGTCGCCCGGCTCGAATACCTCGACCTGTCCCGCCGGACAGGTGATCGTCTTGGTGCGCAGGTCGATCTTGAAGTCGCGCTTGCTGAACAGGTTGGGTCTGCGAGCACGCTGTCCCCAAGGCTTCGAGAACACCTGGCCACCGTCGCGGATCACGTCGTCAACGACGGGACTGTTCACATAGGCGCGATCGATATGGAGCTCGCCGAGGCGCAGCCGCTGACGTTGGATGTCCTTGGCGATCGGTGCGGCCCCCTCTTCTTCGGGGCGATTCGCTGGCGTGACCGCACAGGCGACGATGACGGGAAGGTCCAGGTCGCGTGCGATATGTTCCTTGTAGCCATCGAACCTCTTCGAGCGGCTCTTTCTTCCGTGGCGCATCTCGGCGTCCTCAATGGAGACACGGCGGTCAGCTGCAACACCTTGACGGATGCGAACGGTCCCATCCTCAGCCGTTTCCAGGTCTTGGTCCCGAACCTGTGTGACCGCATCCAGATAGAAGCGGAGCGGCTGCTCGACAACGTCGTCCAGATGGCGGTCCACCCACTGCTGCAGGGACGAGACCTGCCGCTCCAGGATCTGAATCGCCGCCGCCTTCTGTCTCGGGTCGCTCCAATCGAGATCGAGCCCGGCCTTGATGCTGGGAGCCAGAAGCAGCGGGATGCCCGCCTTGCGACAGATCTCCTCGGGCGGGCGCTCCGTGATCTTCGACACGACGCGGACGATGCTGCGTGCTGCATGGCCGAGCAGGTTGATCGTGTCCTCAACCCGCCCGGCTCCCGCTAAAGGGCGGCTATCGATGGCCACGCGCAGCGCTTTGGACACCGCCCGCTTCTCGCTCGCCGTCATCGCGCCCGACCGAACGAGCGCCACGGTCCGCTCCAGCAGCACCCGGTCCATCTCATGCTCGACCATCCGCTCTCGGAACGCCTGCAGCGCGCCCTGCGCGAACGCGGGCGTGGCCGCCCCCAGGCAGCCGAGCACCATCTGCCAGCGAAGGTCGACGATCGACAGCTCCACCGCCTCGGCATCCGATGCGCCGACGTAGCCTTGGAGCAGCGTGACCATGCACATCAGCGCCGGCGGATGCGGCGGCTCACCTGCTCCCGTGGTCCGGTACATGCTCTCCAACTGCTCCTGGAACGTCTCGTCGAATAGCTCGTGCCGGTGCAGCCTGAGAAAGCCGAACAGGGCTCGCACCCGGGTCAACCGTTTCATGAGCGCCTGTTCCTGCCGCGACAGCTCCACCGGCGGCAACCATCGTTCCATCCGTGCACCTCCAGGCGCGGACGAGATCATGGCCCGCCGAAACCGTCGAGCCTTCCATCGAAGCGCTCGGGATTACCACAAAATCAAACTGATCGGTCCTCTAGATACAGGTCGTCTGCGCGATCGTGTCGGCGCGAGTCACCCGCCAGGCCGTGCTTGAAGTTGTAGTGGGATCGCTGATCGCGGCCGAGCTCCTCGAAAAGCGCCCTCACCTTCGCCGTGCGGATCTCTTTCTGCAGGCCGTCTGACAGCTTTGCCCACCTTTCGAGTACTTTGCGAGGTAGATAATTTTCGATTGATCGCCGCCTAAGCATGTGATGGTGGACGTCTGGGTAGCAAACATCCGAAATGCGCTGGTTCTCCGGCGCATTGGGTCTGACGCCGTCGCCATCGAAAAGTGCGCTCGTTCGTGTACATCTCGACGGTAGCGTTTTGCTCTGCAGAACGCGCTTGTACAGATGTTGTTTACCGCCACAATGCTCTATCTCCACCCACTCTTGCCCAACGCGCTTCTCGAGCCACTCGCGATCGTTCTTGGAACACAATGATAGAAGGAAGTTTCGATCCGAGAATCCATTTTCAACCAGGATTCTGTAGAGTCTACTCATTAAATCGAGTGCTTCGCCTATGCTGAGTGTGTTCGCAACCCAAGAGGAGTGGCTTCGGTCTTCGATGCGAATCTCATGATAAGATGGACTCAATGCATCTTCCGTAAGGCTGCTTCCTAACATCTGCGTCCACTCAAGCGTAAATTCCGGCGCAAAACTCCCAAGCCAGTCCGTGTAAACGGGATCTCTGTCGTCTTCGATAAGAGCACCTAACAAAAGCTCGTTCACCCCGCTTGCTTGAGGGAAGCCGATGGTGCGGCAGAATACAGCGTGGGCAAGCTGTTGGTGCCAGACGAACTCTGGGAACGAATCGTACCTCTATTGCCGAAAACGGAGCCGAAGCCGCAGGGGGGCCGGCCGCGTACGCCTGATCGGATCGCGCTGACCGGTATCTTGTTCGTGCTCAAGACCGGGATCCCTTGGGAGTATCTCCCGCAAGAGCTCGGCTGCAGCGGCATGACGTGCTGGCGCAGGTTGCGCGACTGGCAGCAGGCTGGCGTTTGGGATCGGCTCCACGAGGTCTTGCTCGATGAGCTCGGCGAAGCCGATAGGATCAACTGGGAGCGTGCTGCGCTGGATGCCTCGCTGGTTCCGGCAAAAAGGGGGGTGAAAAAACTGGCCCGAACCCCACGGATCGCGGCCGGCCGGGCACGAAATATCACATTCTGGTCGATCGGAATGGTATCCCGCTCGCCGTCGAGATGACGCCGGCGAACGTCCATGACTCGAGGATGTTCACTTCTATGGTGGACGCGGTGCCGCCGATCGCGCGTCCTTGCGGCCGACCGCGGCGCCGCCCTAAGAAACTGCATGCCGATAAGGCCTACGACGACCCGGCCCTGCGGTTGGCTTGTCATCTGCGCCACATCGTGCCCCGCATCGCTCGCAAGGGCATCGAGTCGTCGGAGAAACTCGGCCGTTATCGCTGGGTCGTCGAACGGACGATCGCTTGGATCCGGCGCTTCCGCCGCTTGACGGTGCGGTATGAGCGCCGTGCCGACATTCACCGAGCGTTCCTCCTGCTCGCCGTATGCGTGATCTGCCTCAACCATATCCCGACGGGCTTTTGTTAGGCGCTCTAAATATGCGATGGCGGCCAATTGCACCGACCCACAAGAGCAAAGAGGCGTCCATGACGGAGATGCGCGAGAATACCGTGAGCGAAAGTATTACCTTCATCGGCCTCTCCGCGCCAAAAACAACTCCCGTGCCAGTTCAACATCCTCTGAAAAGACGCCAGACGGCCATCCCACAGATCGACCGGCAGCGTCTAGACCTATGCTTTTGATGCAACTGTGACCTGCATCGGTGTCGATCCACAAGACCGACACCTCATCCGGAGAAAGGAAGCCTTTGGCAATTTGGAGCTGCACAAAGAGCAACAAATTCTCCGAGTGTGTCTCGACCAGGAGGCGTGCACCGGGCGCCTTTGCTGTAGTGCTCAGCGCTTCCGCTAAAACGCGCTCGGCGCGAGGATGAAGGTGCATTTCTGGCTGCTCCAGTACAACAACCGGCGTCGCTCCAAGCTGACCCGCCTTCAACATGCCGAGCAAAGTGAGTACTGCAAGGACCTGCGATACGCCTTCGCCGACATCAACGATCGACACATGCACAGGAGCTGCCGGATCAGGTGAAACCACTAGGGCGAATTCGTCGCCTGCGGGAGCGACCTGCATGGTTTGCTCGAACATGCGATATATGTGCTCTGCAACAAAGGGGAACACCAACGAAGGACCATGATGATCTGTGACAAGTTTTTGGGCGGTCCACCGACCATCGTCTCCGAGGGTTTTGGGCTCACTGGGCTGCCTAAAGCTGCGGGGCGGCATTGCGCGAACGGCGCCGAGCCAGTGTACGTCGGTCTTGAGGCTTCCAATACGCTGCGCGGCCTTAGCTAACGTGTCTCGATGCGTCTCCGCAGCTAGTTCGTTCCCGAGCGGTATGGGCCGGAGACCATCGAACGGTAATCTTATAGAATATTTTGAGTCTGCGGCGAATATTTCGTATTGTCCCAAAGTCTCCAGATCATCGCGCAAACGCAGAGTTTCCGCCCCGGCAGAGCTTCGAGTCGCAAAGGTGTCGAGCACATGTCCTCGAACCTCGTCCCCACGCAAGGACCACTCGACCTCGCGCACATCCTCGGGACCATCGTCCCACGCAACACGGAAGGAGAGCCTGTCACCCGGCTCGAAGCGACAAACGAAGTCGCGGTACGTCGCACCGCGTGCTACGCCGGCATCGAGCGCAAGCGGACCGAAAGCAGCGCCCCCACAGGAAGCAGCCACAAGAGGAAGCGCCCGTGCGAGGGCGCTTTTTCCGGCGCTATTGTAGCCAAAGAGCAGCGTCAACGGCTTCAGCGTGACCGAAGTCCGTGCAGCAAAGGAACGGTACCGCTCAACCGAGAACGAGGTAATCGCCACGTCGCGAATCATACTCGAAAGCGGCGAACAGGACACCCGGAGAACGTTCGGCCTGCGAGGCGCCCCGTCGGAGCGTCCGCTGGCCGTGCGAGCGGTCTCGTGCTCGCCTCACGAAGGCGCACCGCCTAGCTCGCGAAGCCGTTCCGGTGCTCGCGGATTCAGACGCGTCGGGATCGGCTGCTCGCGAGCACGTCGGCACTGAGCAGTGGCAGTGCCCCTGTCAGCGCCCGGCCGTTCAGGGAGTGGAACCTGCGGGATTGACAAAGGTAGTAGAACATGCTTAGGAGCCGCCGGCCGAACACGTAGATCGGTCGTCTGGAGCCGGAGTCGCGCCGCACAGTTCCACGCTATCTCGCGCCGCAGCGCGTAGCATGTGGCCCGGTAGCGACGCTCACGCTCCTCGACGTCCTGCGTTCCAGGACTGGCAACCCATCGCACCACGGAGCACGGCGCGCCGAGCGCATCCGGGCTCGACTTGTGTACTTCTCGCACGTTCCGCCGGGCGGGCGTTTGCTGGCGGATGCGGGCGGCGGCGGTGCCGGTCTGATGAGGCCCTTGAGAACCATCGCGTTCCCGGCCGGCGCGCTCGGGGCGCCGGCGGGTGGGTAACGCGGCCTCGCTCAGCGAGATCGCGCAGCTCGGGCAGCCTTCGGCTGGCTCCCGACGAACGCCGCCAGGTGCTCGCCGGTCAGCGTCGACTTCGCCGCCACCAGATCGGCCGGGGTACCTTCGAACACGATCCGCCCGCCGTCGTGGCCCGCGCCTGGACCGAGGTCGATGATCCAGTCGGCGTGCGCCATCACCGCCTGGTGGTGCTCGATCACGATGACCGACTTGCCGGAGTCGACGAGCCGGTCCAGCAGCCCGAGCAGCTGCTCGAGGTCGGCCAGGTGCAGCCCGGTGGTCGGCTCGTCGAGCACGTAGACGCCGCCGTCCGCGCCCATGTGCGTCGCGAGCTTGAGCCGCTGCCGCTCGCCGCCCGACAGCGTGGTGAGCGGCTGACCGAGCCGCAGGTAGCCGAGCCCCACGTCGGCCATTCGCTGCAGGATCGCGTGCGCGGCCGGCGTATGCGCCTTGCCAGCACCGAAGAAGCCGACAGCCTCCGTAACCGACAGATCGAGCACCTCGGCGATGTTGAGCTTGCCGAGGCGGTACTCCAGCACAGACGCCTGGAACCGCCGGCCCTCGCAGTCCTCGCAGACCGTGGTGACGCCGGCCATCATCGCGAGGTCGGTGTAGATCACCCCCGCGCCGTTGCAGGTCGGACAGGCACCCTCGGAGTTGGCGCTGAACAGCGCAGGCTTCACGTTGTTGGCCTTCGCGAACGCCTTGCGGATCGGCTCCAGCAGATCGGTGTACGTCGCCGGGTTGCTCCGCCGCGAGCCGCGGATCGGGGTCTGGTCGACCGACACAACCCCATCACGGCCGGACACCGAGCCGTGGATCAGCGAGCTCTTGCCCGACCCCGCCACGCCGGTCACCACCACCAGCACGCCGAGCGGGATGTCGACGTCGACGTTCTTCAGGTTGTGCGCGCGCGCGCCGCGCACCTTCATCACACCCGACGGTCTCCGCACCGACTGCTTCAGGGACACCCGGTCGCTCAGGTGACGCCCGGTGAGCGTGCCGCTCGCCCGCAGCCCGTCGACGGTGCCTGTGAAGACCACCTCACCGCCGGCGGTACCGGCGCCGGGGCCCAGGTCGACGACGTGATCGGCTATCGCGATCGTCTCGGGTTTGTGCTCGACCACGAGGACGGTATTGCCTTTGTCGCGCAGCCGCAGCAGCAGCTCGTTCATCCGCTGGATGTCGTGGGGGTGCAGCCCGACCGTCGGCTCGTCGAAGACGTAGGTGACGTCGGTGAGCGACGACCCGAGGTGGCCGATCATCTTGGTGCGCTGCGCCTCCCCGCCCGACAGCGTGCCCGACGGCCGGTCGAGGCTGAGGTACCCCAGCCCGATCTCGACAAACGAGTCGAGCGTGTGCCGCAGCGTCGCCAGCAGCGGCTTGACGGACGGCTCGTTCAGATCGCGCACCCACTTGGCCAGGTCGTTGATCTGCATCGCGCAGGCTTCGGCGATGTTGATCCCCTTGATCTTGGAGGACCGGGCCGCCTCGCTGAGCCGCGTGCCGCCGCACTCGGGACAGGTCGAGAACTTGATCGCGCGCTCCACGAACGCCCGGATGTGCGGCTGCATCGCGTCGACGTCCTTGGACAGCATCGACTTCTGGATCTTCGGGATCAGCCCTTCGTAAGTCAGGTTGATGCCCTCGACCTTGATCTTGGTCGGCTCCTTGTGGAGCAGGTCGTGGAGCTCCTTCTTCGTGAACTTGCGGATCGGCTTGTTCGGGTCGAAGAAGCCGCAGCCGTTGAAGATGCGCCCGTACCATCCATCCATCGAGTAACCGGGGATGGTGAGCGCACCCTCGTTGAGCGACTTGCTGTCATCGTAGAGCTGGGAGAGGTCGAAGTCGGAGACCGATCCCATGCCCTCGCATCGCGGGCACATGCCTCCGTTGACCACGAACTCGCGCTTCTCGGTCTTCTTCCCGCCGGCCTTCTCGATCGAGATCGCCCCGACCCCGCGGACCGACGGGACGTTGAAGGAGAAGGCGTTGGACGAGCCGATGTGCGGCTTGCCGAGGCGGCTCCACAGCACCCGCAGCATCGCGTTGGCGTCGGTCGCCGTGCCGACCGTCGAGCGGGAGTTCTGGCCCATCCGCTCCTGGTCGACGATGATCGCGGTCGTCAGCCCTTCGAGCACGTCGACCTCGGGCCGGGCCAGCGTCGGCATGAACCCCTGCACGAACGCGCTGTAGGTCTCGTTGATCAGCCGCTGCGACTCCGCCGCGATGGTGCCGAACACCAGCGACGATTTGCCCGATCCCGAGACGCCGGTGAACACGGTCAGCCGCCGCTTGGGGATCTCGACGCTGACGTCCTTGAGGTTGTTCTCCCGGGCGCCCTGGACGCGGATCAAGTCGTGGCTGTCTGCGGCGTGCTGTCTGTCTGTGGCGTGCTGTCTGGAGGAGGCCATGTCCGCGATCATGTCACCAACACCGACGGTCTGTGAAGGGGTTCCGGCAATCGGCGCGAGTCCGGCCGCAGCGCCCACGACGTCACCGCCAGCGCGAGGACCACGAGCGGCGCGACGATGTGGCCGGCGTTGCTCGTGGAGTCGCTGGCGCCGACGGCGGCCCAGGCGAAGGCGGCGCCGGTGAGGTCGAACACGAGGCCTGCATACGCCCACTCCTTCAAGCGCGGGAATCTCGGCGCCAGCAGCGCGAGCGCGCCGAGGATCTTCCAGATGCCGAGGAACGTGACGAAGTGCATCGGGTAGCCGAGGCGCACGAAGCCGTCGACGCTCGCTGGCGCGTGGAGGACGTGGGCCACGCCGCCGGAGACCATGGACGACGCGACCAGGCCTGTGGTCGCCCAGTAGGCCACGAGCCTTGCCCGGCTCATGAGACCCTCTCGAGCAGGTCGACGAGCTTCCCGCCCATCATCTTCCAGCCGTAGCGCGCGCCGGCGAAGTTCTGCTTCTGGTCCGGCTTGAAGCCCGATTGCACGAGGGACAGGCGCGTGCCCGACGCCGTTGGCGTGAGCGTGAAGGTCACGACGGTCTCCAGGAAGGGGACGCTCCACGTGTAGCTGAGCTTCCGATGTGCTTCGATCTCGACGAACCGGCAATTCACGGTGCCGTCCCAGCCGGGGTAGGGCTGCGTCTTGAGCGTGAACGCCGCCCCCGGCTCGAGCTGGAGGCCGATGGTGGGCAGGAGCCACTCCGCGAGCAGCGCCGGTTCGGTGAGCGCGCGCCACACCTTTGCCGGCGAGTGCTTCAAATCGAACTCGAACGAGATGGATTCGGTCTGCGATTGTGCGGTCGTGTCGGTGAGGTTCATTCGTCCATTTTCTCCAGCAATTGTTCGAGGCGATCGACGCGCTCCGTCCAGAAGGCGCGGTAGTGCGTGATCCAGTCGACGAGCGGCTTCAACCCGCGCGGCTCCACCCGGTAGTAGACACAGCGCCCCTCGCGCCGGCCGCTCACCAGGCCGGCGTCTTTCAACGTGGCGAGGTGCTGCGAGATCGCCGGCTGCGAGATGTCGAAGCGCGCCGTGAGGTCCTTCACGGCCGCTTCGCCACGCGTGAGCGACTCGAAGATCGCCCGGCGGCTGGGGTCTGCCAGCGCCTGGAAGATCTTGTCTTCGAGCACGGCCGCGCTCTGCATGGACGACTTATAAGCAACGGCTTATTGATTGTCAAGCGCGCGGATCGGGCCGCCCGGGAGCGTCGGAGCAAGGGGCATGCTCTTTGCGCTCCTCCTCTCGCTCTCGTCGACCGCGCGGCGCGGCCAGCGGCGGTCGAGCCCGTTGGTCGGTCGGGTTATCGCGCGAAGGCGGAGCTCAGCGCGGCGGATGCCTCCGCGAGGGCCCTCTTTCCCTCGTCCAGGAGGTCGGCCATCGCCATGAACCCGTGCATCATGCCGTTGTAACGCCTCACCTCGGCGGGGACGCCTGCCTCCCGCTGCGTACGCAGGGGGACGAACGCGCTCCTACCGTGATGAGGCGTGGGCGTGGTGCGCATCGACGCGGCGAACGGCCGCTACGTTGCCGCCGACGCGCTGCGCTGGACCATCGATCGGCCGGCGTACGGCGAGGCCGTGCTGCTCGAGGGCACGACGGCATCCGCGGTTGGCCGCAGGGCCCTGGACGTGTCCCCCGCGAGGCCCGTACCGGTGGCAGGAGCCCGACGCCGACGCTCAGACGCCTGCTGTGTGGGCCGCGGCGCCTCCGTGGGCTGCCGCCTCGGCTTCTGCAGCTGCCGTGAGCCGCATGTGCCTGCCGAGTCCGACGTAAAACGCCATCTCCATCATCAGCCCCATGGCCACATCGAACGGGCCGGTCGCGTCCGTCACCAGGTCGAGGAGGCCAGCAACGACATAAGCCACGACCACCGGGAGCATGAACATCACCGCGAAGCGTAAAGTGTACACCCAGCTGAGCGACACGTACCTCTCGATGAAGTGATGGCCCCGGTCACCACCGTTGAGGTGATAAGCCCAGATCGTACCCAACACCATCACCGCGATGTTCACGCCGGTCGCGATCGCGTCCCACGCGTTTTGAGGTATCGAGTCCTCCAGGAGCAAGGGCACCGCCCCCGTGAGAAGCACGAAGCCCAGGAGATAGCCGAACCGGGCCCGCTCGGACGAGGTCCCGTCAACCAGCGCAACCCGGAGCGCCTTGATGTTCCAGAAAAACATGTCCCACCCGACCAGCTCGCAGGTGTAATGCATGCCGTTCGCCCGCGCGAGAGCCAGCACGAACCCGCCGTGCACCACGGACATCCGCGAGCGGTCGGAGGGTCACGTGTGCCCTGGTGCTGAACGAGGGACTTGCGCAGCGCCCGGCGTCGATACGACGCGGTGCGCGGCGGGGATCACCATGAAGTCCGCGGGCAGGCGATGAGGCTACAGTTCGTGAACGTGTGCCCGTCCGAGGTCGTGTAGGTGTTGCAGAGATCGCACGCGGGGAGCAACGGATTGTCGAACGTGGGGCAGTCGAAGCGGCGCTGCTTGTAATAACGCGATGTCTCGCCGTCGGCCTCCCGGTAAATCGGGTCGCACTCCCAGTTCACCCAGCCCACGACCGTCGTGTAGGACGCGTCGCTGTAGTACGTGCGGAAGTAGCCGCTCGACGGCAGCGGCTGCTGCGCTGACTCGACGATCTCACCCTCCTCGCCGGCGGGATCCTCGCCGGCAGGATCGGCGCTCATCACGCAGCCGGCGAAGGTGGCGGAGGCGACGAGCGAGGCGAGGACCAGGCGAATCTGCTGAATCATGGGTAGCTCCTTCTTGCGAGGCGAGAGGCACAGAGAAAGCACGACGGCTGCGGCGATCACCACTTCGCCGTCGCGCTGGGGGCCCTCTGTGCCAACGTCTGGTGAGACAGGCTCCCCCTGGAAATCTGTGGTGAGAGGGCGGAGAATGGACCTGACCCGTGCCGAAGCCTTCCCATCTCCGATCCGTCGATCCTACCCTCGCCCCAGCGGCGCAGGGCGCTGCTCCACGCGCGAGTGGCGTCGCCGTCGAGACCATGCCGAAGGCGGGCAAGAGGCGGAAGTTCTCGGCGGCTGAGAAGCTGCGCATCGTTCGTGAGGCGGCCGCATGCACCCAGCGCGGCGACATCGAGGCGCTGCTGCGCCGCGAGGGCATCTACAGCTCCCTCCTAACGGCGTGGCGCAAGCAGCTCGCCCTCCACGGCAGCGAGGCTCTCGCGGGGCGCAAGCCCGGCCGCAAGCCGAAGCAGGACGCGAAGGACCGGCGCATTGCCGAGCTCGAGAAGCGCTCGGCCCGACTCGAGGAGAAGCTCGCGCTCGCGGAGAAGCTCATCGATCTCCAAAAAAAAGTCTCTGCCATTCTGGGCATCAATCTCACGAGCGACGAAGAGCGCTGATGGACGCCATCGAAGAGCTCGATGACCCGCACGTCCCCATCGCGCAGGCGTGTGCGACACTCGGCATCAGCCGCGCTACGCTCTACCGGCAGACGCAGCCCGCGAGGCCACCGGCGTTGCAGGGGCCCGTTCCGAGCCCACGCCGGCTCAGTGACCCCGAGCGGCAAGCCGTGCTCGATGTGTTGCACAGCGACGAGTTCGTCGACCAGCCCCCGCCGGAGGTCTACGCGACGCTGCTGTCGCGCGGCGTCTACCTTGCCTCCATCCGCACGATGTACCGCCTGCTCGCGGCGTCCGGCGAGAGCGGCGAGCGACGCGCGCAGCGCGGGCCGATGAAGCATGCCAAGCCGACGCTCACCGCCACAGCCCCCAACCAGATCTGGACGTGGGATATAACCAAGCTGCGCGGGCCGCTGCCCGGGGTCTTCTACTGCCTGTACGTCGTCCTCGACCTGTTCAGTCGCATGACCGTTGGCTGGCTGCTCGCCGAGCGCGAGAGCGCGAAGCTCGCCGAGCACCTCTTCGCAGAGACGGTCGCCCGCCACGGCGTCGAGTTCGGCTCGCTCACGGTGCACGCCGACCGCGGCTCCGCGATGAGGTCGGAGGGGCTCGCTCAGCTCCTCGGCTCGCTCGGCGTCGTTCGTAGCTTCAGCAGGCCTCACGTCAGCGATGACAACGCCTTCTCCGAGTCGCAGTTCAAGACGCTCAAGTACCAGCCCGACTATCCGGACCGCTTTGCCTCGCTGGCGCATGCACGAGCGTGGTGCCAGGAGTTCTTCAGCTGGTATAATGACCTTCACCAGCATTCTGGTCTTGCTCTCTTCACACCTGCTGATGTATTCTACGGCCGCGTCGAAGATATCGCGGCTCGGCGCCAGGTCGCCCTCGACACGGCCTACGCCGCGCATCCGGAACGCTTCCCGAACGGTCCGCCTGTCGTCCGCAGGCCGCCCGCTTCGGTAGCCATCAACCCGCTGTCCGTCGACGACGCTGCCGACGAGGCCGCGGCGCCGCCACACACGGCAACGACCAGCGTCGCGCCCGAGCCCGTCGCTGCGCCAACCGCCGAGACGCAGCGGCCGCTCGGGTGCCAGAGCCGGAACGCGTCCCTCAACGCGATCCACTCATAGAATTCCCGTCCGGCCTGTCTCAAACCTGTTGGCATTTTCCGGGGTCATTGCAAGGAGAGGACCAAACGGCGACGCGCGTGCTCCCCGGTCACGATCGCCGCCGGCGCGCGCCGGGGAGCGGTGAATTGAGCGATCCTTGCGCAACTTGCGCAACTTGCGCCGAGGGCGCGCTACGGCGCGTCGCGACCGACGAGCGCCATGGGCGTGGCCCCCTGGCGCTCTCGCCAAGGTCGACGATGCTGGGCGCAGGGCGGCGGCTGCCCACGGCTCAGAGCCTGGGACGGTGCTCTGCAAGCCGGCCTCGGCCCGCGTCGACGATCGCGGCCCGCGTCGCTCAGGATGCGTCGGCGTCGCCTTTTGCAGGAGCAGCGCGCGACGATTTCACCCAGGCGTCGGGCAGCAGGTCGTCGAGCCGAACGCGTGGCCAGGCGCTGGAGCGACAAACAGGCTGAAACTGCCTGAAAAGCGCAGAATTTTGAACGCCAAGGCGCCACAAGACGCCATGAGACGCCAAGGTATCTTGTTATTCTCATGGCGTATTGTAGCGCCTTGGCGGTTCATTTCTCGCTTGAGCAACGTGATCGCTGTTCTAGGATCATGGCGGTGCCTGTTCTCGAGGCCCAGAGCAGGGCCAACTCGTGTCGGAGCGGGGGCCCTTCTGGCTGGGGGATGCACGTCATCTCTTCGAGATTTGGGCGCGTCTCTATCGGAAGTATTTACAGGAAGGCGAGAAGGTTCCTGGAGATGCCCCAATTCCCACCTTCACGCTGGCCAGCGCTGAGAAAGCGCTTCCTATCACGACCCATCCAACGGCAGCTTCGCGGCCACATCTGTGAGTCGTGCGGCGCCGCTTCCGGAAGTCTGAAGGCCGCTTTATGAGACCGGCGAAGAGAGCGCTGCCTGCAGCTCGTTTGCTGGCTCTCTTTGAGGGGGGTCCTATGCAATTTCTCGTGTACCGTTCTGCGGGCATGGCCGCTGCCAGTGTCGCCTTCTTGTTCGCGTCTCACGGTCTGGCCCAATCTGTGCCGAGTGGACCAGTTCAGGTGATCTCGGAGAACAGCGGCCTGTGTCTGGATGTGCCGGGCTTCAGCACGAGCCCTGGTTCCACTCTTCAGCAGTGGGGATGTAACGGCGGCAACAACCAGCGATTCTCGCTGGTGGGCGCGGGCGGCGGCAATTACTTTATTGTCGCCACGCAAAGCGGCCTGTGTCTGGATGTCCCGAACTTCAGCAGGAATTTCGGGACGACCGTCCAGCAGTGGGGATGCAACGGCGGCAGCAATCAGCGGTTCTCGCTGGTGAGCGCAGGCGGGGATAACTATTACATCGTTTCCGAGAACAGCGGCCTGTGCCTGGATGTCCCGGGCTTCAGCAGGAATTTCGGGACGACCATCCAGCAGTGGGGATGCAACGGCGGCAACAACCAACGTTTTCGTCTCGTTCCATAATCCGCTAGGAGCGCTGCGAGGGCGCACCGTGGGCCGGCGCGACGAGCGACCGGCCCTCGCGGCTGTAGCGAGTCGGGTGCGACGAAGGGTCAGGCCTCGGGTTCGTGGCAAACCGCTTCGATGTTGTGCCCGTCCGGACCAATGACGAAAGCCGCATAGTAGTTCGCGTGGTAGTGCGGGCGCAGACCAGGCGCGCCATTGTCTTTGCCACCCGCCTCCAGCGCCGCGCGATAGAAAGCTTGGACTTGCTGGCGATTCTCGGCCGTGAACGCCAGGTGAAGATGCGCCGGCTTTTCCTCGGTTTGGTACAGGCACAATGATACATTACCCTTCGAGCTAAGCTCGACACCGTACGTCGGCGGCCCCTCCGAGACAACAGCTACGCCGAGCGGTTCGAGCGCCTTGAGGAAGAACGCCTTGCTCGCTGCATAATCGCTGACTCCGAATTTGACGTGGTCAAACATGATTTCTCCTGCGTTGCTGTGTTGGCGAGCGCGCCAGAGTTCACGATCGCTCCGACGGCCCTCGCGATCTGGTCTCCTCCGTTCATTCGTCCCCTCGATTCGTTCCATGTCCGGTCGACGTCGCGATCAGCTGCGTCGCAGGGCCTGGCGGCCGGTTATAGCATGTGGACGGCGAGGCACCGCGGCCAACCTCCATATACCCGCGAATACGGTCGCGACGCTCCGCGGCCTTCAGGGAGGAGCACCCGGAGCGTGCGCGTGGTACCTTGGCCCGCATGAAGGAGGCCGGCCCCTCGGGGCTCAGGGAACGCAAGAAGGAGCGCACGCGCGCGCAGATCATCGAGACCGCGATCGAGCTCTTCTTGAAGAACGGCTACGAGCAGACGACCCTCGATGACGTGCTCGGGGTGGTCGAGGTCTCGCGGAGGACGTTCTTCCGCTACTTCGAGTCGAAGGAAGACCTCGTGATCGCGTGGATGGACCAGTTCATCGAGGCGGCGCGCGAGGCGGTGCGGGCGCGCCCGCGGAGCGAGCCGCCCGTCGTGGCGCTGCGAAACGCCCTCAAGACGATCGTGAAGCTCCACGAGGGGAATCTGCCCCGCTTCGCCCTGATCCAGCAGTTCGTCGCGCGGACGCCAGCGATCCGCGCGAGGCAGCGCGAGCGGCTGGGACACTGCGGGGAGGAGATCTGCGAGCCGCTGGCCGAGCGCATGGGCCTGGACGCGCGGCACGATCTCGCGCCGCGCGTGCTGGCGAGCTGCGCGATGGCGGTCGTGCAATCCGCGATGGACGCGTGGGTCGCGCGCGGGGCCACCGAGGACCTGCCGGAGCTCGTGGACGAGGCCTTCCGGACGCTCGCACGCGAGTTCGGCCGCGGTGGGAGCGGCACCTCGCCGCAATGAGCGCCGGCTCGGTCGTCTCCGCCTGAGGCGCGCCCCCGGTTCGTCTGCGGGCGAGGAGCGCTCGCGAGAGGAAACGCGCCTTCTTGACAAATGCCACTCAGGGGCTATTGTGCCTGAGTAGCTGCTTTCAGTCGCGTTCCGGCGCTTGATCGCTCCACGATCCCGCGATCGAAGGGGGCTCAGCGCGCCTTTACAGCTTCCGTTTGGATCGACCTTGCCGAACCGCTTGGCCGAGGCGGCCAGGTCTGACCTGGCGGCGGATGCTCACGATCGCGCGACGCCAGCGCATGAGACCCTCCATGGCACCTCGGCGCGCGGCGGCGCTGGCTTGCTTCTGATTCAGCTTCGAGGGGTGTCAGACCGTCGGCGGCTGGCTGGACAATGCCGGTCACGACAAGAAAGGAATCCTATGGCAAGGGTATTGATTACCGGGTGCAGCAGCGGGTTCGGCTTCGAGGCAGCTAAGGCGTTCCGAGCGCGTGGGGACGAGGTGTTCGCCGGCGTGCGCGACTTGAGCGGAAGAACCGTCGGCGAGTTGAGGGAGCTCGGCGTGACGCCGGTCGTGATCGATGTCACCGACGACGTGGCTGTCGAGCGCGGTGTCACCCAGGTGCTGGCGGCAGGCCCGCTCGACGCGTTGGTCAACAACGCGGCGATCTTCCTGCGCGCTGCGGTCGAGGAGACGTCGGACGCCCTGGCATACCGCATGTTCGAGACGAACTTCTTCGGTCCGCTGCGGATGAGCAGGGCGGTGCTGCCCTCGATGCGCGCCCGAAGACAAGGGGTGATCGTCAATGTGTCTTCGGTCGCCGGGTTCCTCGCAATGCCGGGGCACGGCATCTACGCCGCGACAAAATTTGCGCTCGTGGGCATGTCCGAAGCCCTCTACCATGAAACCAAGCCGTTCGGCGTCCGCGTGCGGGTCGTGGAGCCCGGCGCCTTTCCAACGACGGAGATCTTGCGCAAGGCTCTGGGAGCGGCGCGTCACTTCGGATCTCCTTACCAGGCCCACCTGGACGCCTTCGAGTCGGCGATGAGCTCGTTCCAGAAGGCCGCACCGGCGCCGGACGAAAGCCTCGTGATCGAGGCCATCTGGCGCGCGGTGCACGAACCGGAGACGCCGTTCCAGCAACCCGTTGGCGCCGACGCGCAGGCCGTGGCGGCCGCCCGCCGCGCGCAGCCATTCGAGGCCATCGAAGCGATGATCCAGCAGACGCTCGGGCTCGGGTCGGCGTCGTAGATCGAGACCGAGGACCCTCGTTCAGTGGAAGGCGAAGCGGTCGACCGTGATCTTGTAGCTGAGTTGTTCACCGCGCTCGATGCGGCCACCGAGCGATATGTTGTGCTCCTCGCCGCTCGTCGCCACGTACTTCGCGTCGGCCGCCACGAAGGTGCACGCACCCTCGATCGGCTGCGGGCGCTCGGAGAGGCAGCCGTAGCCGTCCTCGGCGACGGGGCGACAGACGCGGGTGTCGATCTTCAGCGCCTCGACCTCCGCGCGCGAAAACAGGCGCTCCTCGTAGGTGATCTTCATGGGCTCCTCGCAGCGAACGTAGATGGGCAGGTACTGGTGCTGCGCGTCCCGGTACACGACGCCGTCTTCGATCTCCTCGCGCGTGCCCTCGGCCACGTCCAGATAGCCCTTCAGGCGGACCGGCGCCTCGACCGCGGCGGGGAGACCCTCGGCGGGCATCGCCTCGGCGTGCGGGTGATCGCCGGCGTAGACGAGGACGTTGAGGAAGCGTTGCCGCGCGCCGTCCCCGGCGGGGTCGAAGATCTCGCTGACCGCGTCGCAGCGTGCGGCCTGCTCGGCGGAGTGGCTCTCCATGTTGTCCCCGATCGACCCGAACCCGAGCGCGTAGACGCCCACGCTCGCGCCCCAGCCATTGTCGTCCTTGGACGCGGCCAGGCCGGCGGCGTCGTTGTTTGGGGCGATCCAGAGGTTGTTGGTGGTGAGCGCGGGGACGTGCGTCAGCGAGCGAACGAGGGAGCCGTTGTCACCGCAGCCGCGCCCGATCTGTTCATAGGTGGTGTTTACCTCCGCCGGAGTCGACGGGGTTGCCGGCGCCTCGGTGGGCTCGGCGATCGTGTCGCCGTCCGATCCGCCGCAGCCCGCGACGAAGATGAAAGGAGCCCCCACGAGAACCAGCGAACGAAAGAAGTTCCTCATGACGGCGGTGCGAGCAAAGCTCGTACCTCTCCGATCCATGCGGATTTTCCGTCCAAATCGCAGCGGGAGACGCGACGCGTGAACGGGGCGCCACACCGCGGCCGCTTACGACGCGGCCGGCGTCATCGACCTCGCCGCCGAGCGTACCGCGGCGCCGGACGATAGCCTCGGGGTCGACTGGGGCAGGTCGCGGCGAGAGTTGCGTCGGTATCTACCGGCCGGCTAGGCGCTCGGCGAGCGTCCATAGCTCGATCCCCAGGGTGCGGTCGTTCAGCAGGGGAGAGCCCGCCGCGGGCTGGTTGCTCGCGAAGTACTCGCCGTGGATATCACGCTCGGTCGTCGCCAGATGCACGAGGCGCTGCGCGCCCTGGGCCGGCGTGTCGAGGAACGGCGCGGCGAGGACCTTCAGGGCGGCGCCAGCGGCGCCCAGGTAGCGGCCGAAGTCGGAGGCGATGATGCCGGGGTGGAAGTCCGCGACCACCACCTGCGGGTGTCGCCGGCCGAATTCGCGCAGGAGGATCCCCGACGCCAGCTTGGCGCGCGCGTAGACCTTGTGAGGCCCCAGTCCCGCCGTGCTGGTTGAAATGCGGGTGAGGGTCTTGGAGGACAGGGTAGCCCCGGTGTGGGAGCGCGAGGACGTGGCGACGACCCTGCCACCCGTCAGGCGTGGCGCGAGCAGGCGCATCAGCAGCCACGGGCCGAGGGTGTTCACCTGGAAGATGGGCTCGATACCCGAGCTGGTGGGTTGCCTATCGGCGGGGATCCCGCCGGCGTTGGCGGCGAGCACGTCGATGCGCGGCAACGTGCTGAGGAGGTCGTGGGCGAGGCGCCGCACCTCGTCGAGGCGGGTGAAATCGACCGAGTGGCCGCGCACGCCGAGCTCGGCGCAGAGGGCCGCGGTCTTCTGCGGCGAGCGCCCGACGGGGACGACGCTTGCGCCCCGGCGCCGCAGCTCCCGGGCTGCCGCCGCGCCGATGCCCGAGCTGGCGCCCGTGATCACGACGATCTTGCCATCGAGAGAGCTCATCTCAGGTCCCTCGTCGCGAGGCGCCGCTGAGGACCACCCGGCGGCCAGCGAAGGCGTCGTCTTCAGCGGCGGAGACCAGAAACTGGGCGACGTCGTCGCGAGCGATCGCGAGCTGGCCGGGAGCGCGGAGCTCCGCGGAGACGCTCCAGCCCGAGGAGGGCGCCGCGTCGGTCAGCCGGCCGAAATACGCCACGGTCCACGCCAGACCCGAGCGCGCGAGGATCTCCTCGGCAGCGTCGAAGTCGCGGTAGTCCCGGCGGATCAAGATGCGAATGGCCGCGCGGACGAGGGGCGATGCGTGGGCATTGCTCTGGCCGGCGCCCCAGGCCAAGGGCATGACGATCCGCGATACGCCCTGCTCGCGCATGGCGGCGACCAGGTTGCCGGCCGCGGCCGCGACGATCGCCGGGCCGCGCTTGCCCTTGAGCCACAGCGGGTTACCCAGCGCCGAGAGCACCGCGCCGTGCCCGGCGATGGCCTCGCGAACCCGCGCTGGCTCGTCGGCGACCGCGCCGATTCGAACGGACAGCCCGGGTCGCTCGACGATCGCCCTTGGATCTCGCACGAACGCGGTGACCTCGTGGCCGCGTCGTAGCGCCTCCGCGACGACCCGCTGCCCCAGGCGCCCGTTGGCTCCGACAACGAAGATCCGCATACCTATCTCCTTGATTCGGGGCGACACCCGCAGCCATCCAGGTGAAATCTGGAGTCAGCCATGGGGCGCAGTCCCCGCGTCGCCCTCGATCTCGCGCTTCAACGTCCGATCCAGCGCGAAGGTCCCGCCCGGTACGAGCGACGCGAGGAGCGCCATGAGCGAACGGCGACGCGGCCAGTCGCGCTCGGTGGCCGCGCGAAACAGCGCGGAGACGAAGAGGAGAAAGAAGAGCCCGTGGGCGCTGCCGGCGATCCGGACCGCGACCGGCAGGCCGAAGACGTATTTGAGCGGCATCGCGACGGCGAGGAGGACCAGGAACGACAGCCCTTCCAGGAAGCCGACGACGCGCAGGGTGCGAAGCGCGCTCATGATCGGACGTCAGACCAGGTGGGCCGAAAGACCATCATCAGCAGCACCACGAAGAGAGGGGCAAAGGTCGAGACGAACGCGCCGAGCGTGCGCCGGTCGCGCGCGACGCTGCGAACGAGGGCGAGCTGCGAGACCAGCGACAGGACGAGCCCTGCGATGACCCAGAGCTCCATCAAAGGAATCTGCAGCTGCGTGGTCATCAGGTATCCCGCGATCCACGTGACGACCAGCCCTGGGGAGGCCACGGCGTGGATGGCGCGTTTGCGATCGGCGTGCGCCGTGGCGACGAAGCTGCCAATGAGGCCGCCCGCGTACAGGATGACGCCCAAGAACTTGATCAACCGTAGTATCTGGTAGGAGGGCATGAGGGGGATCCATGGCGCGGCGCGAGGCGCTCTTCACGGTTCGCCTTCTCGGGATGACCACGACGGCTCCGAGACGTGAGGCGGTCGGAGGGGCTCGCAAACGAGGGGATGCCCCGGATGCCAGTGGCATCAAGCCGTCATCGCTCGGCAGTTGGCACAGCCGGGATATGGCACAGCCGGGACGGTCCCGCGAGGGGCGTTCGTGCCAATCTTCGACGACTTCTGGCCAGCCCAACGTCCCCAACCCGCGCCGGATCATAAAACCGTTGGCATGAAGTGGATAATCAAGCATCTTTCAGCCATGCACGCCGTGGCTGTGGTCGCGATGGACGGGGTCGTCCCGTTCGACCTGTCGACGCCCTGCGAGGTGTTCGGGCGTGTCCGGCTGCCCGGGGGTCGGGCCGGGTATCAAGTCCGTGTTTGCGGGGTGACGCGCGAGGTGAGCGCCGGAGCGTTCGATCTCCGGGTGCGCTGCGGCCTCGACGAGCTGACGCGAGCGGACACCGTCATCCTTCCGGGCATCGCCGAGGTGAGCGTCCCGGTCCCGGAGGCGCTCTTGCACGCGGTCCGCGCCGCGGCGGCCTCGGGCGCCCGCGTCGCCTCCATCTGCACCGGGGCGTTCATCCTCGCCGCAACCGGGCTGCTCGACGGGCGCCGCGCCACGACCCACTGGCTCGCGACGGACGAGCTCGCGCGCCGCCACCCGGCCATTCGCGTCGACCCGAAGGTGCTCTACGTGGATGAGGGGCAGTTTCTGACGTCGGCGGGCGCCGCGGCGGCGCTCGACCTCTGCCTCCACATGGTGCGGCTCGACTACGGCTCGGCCGTGGCCGCGGACACGGCGCGGCTCTCGGTGATGCCGCTCGAGCGCGACGGGGGGCAGTCGCAGTTCATCCTCCACGAACCGCCCGCGCCGGACGGCTCGTCGCTCGAGCCGCTGCTGCGGTGGATCGAGGAGGTCCTCGACAAGCCGCTCACGCTCGAGGACATCGCGCGGCGCGCGGCCCTCAGCGTGCGCACGCTGAGCCGCCGCTTCCGCGAGCAGACCGGCACCACGCCGCTCCAATGGCTGCTCCGGGCCCGCGTGCGCCGCGCGCAGCAGCTGCTCGAAACGACGGAGCACTCGGTGGAGTCGATCGCGGCGAGGGTCGGGTTCGGCTCGCCGACCGCCTTTCGCGAGCACTTCCAGCGGCTCGTGACCACGAGCCCGCAGGCGTACCGCCGCGCCTTCCGCGCCGCGCCGATCAAGGCGAACGGACGCCGGGGGGCGAGCGTGAAGTCGAGCGCTTCTTGAGCGCTGGATCGGGCGAGGCGCCCCGCGCTCCCCCGTCGCAGGCGCATTGACAGTGTGGACATAACTGCGGGTTGGACCACCGTGGACGTCGCCTGCCGGTGGGAGAACGGTGCGCGCATCCGGAAAGGGGAGGAAAACATGGGAGACGGCTTGAAGAAGGCGAGTGCGCTCGTGTTGTGCGGCGGGCTGGCAGCGATGCTCGTGTCGGCATGCGACTTGTCCTACACTTGTGACACAGTGGAGCCGGGAAGCGCGGGTGCTGGAAACCCGACAGAATCCGTCGGGGCGGGAGATTATCTCGAACCAGGCGACGAAGAGGTAGGCAGCGAATCGTTCGAGCTGATGGCGGGGTGCACGCCGCTCAACAAATGCACCCTGATGTACGAGGATTGCATCGCAAAGGGCTATCCATGTACGCGTCTGGTTGAAGGGAGAAAGACTATGTGTGCCATCTGCCAGGACAATTGCTTCAAAGGTGATCCGTACAAGTTTAGTCAATGTTATGAGTGTGGGTTCTATTGAACATGGCAGAAGCAGCCCTCATCCGTGCGGCGACTCATGTTGCCTTCGATACGCCAACGACAGAGCGTCTGGTGCAACTGGGTGCGATTAGCGTCGTGCGTGCATCTGACTGCCTAATTGTCGGGCCGAGTCGCCGGGATCCGAGCGAGCATGCCCAGGCGCGTAAGGCGTGGTTTTCTGTGCCCGAGGGACGTTCGGATACCGATGATTCAGGCGAAAAGTGGGATCGGCTCTATTCGTCGGACGTTCGCTGGGAGCCGCCCGTCGTCTTGTGGGTGTCGGCAAGTATCCACGAGCGGGTGAACCTCTGGAGGGCTTGTAGCTGGTTGCGTTATTTGGGGTTCTCGCATCACGACATCTTTGTTCTCGATTTTGAACCAGCTCCACCATCGAGAGCAGCGAGCCGTGAGGTGTTGACTCGTCCATTTACCTGTTCCGAGTCCGTGTCTGATCATGCTGACGAGGTTCTCCTGGACCGCCTTAGCAAGGCGCGCCCTTGGTCGGGGGATCGCTACGAACGTGCCATTCGACTCTGGGAGAGCTACGTCGACGAGAACCCCTTACCGTTCGTCGAGAGCTGCATCACGGGCGTCGAGGGCTTTGCAGAGCTCGCTCCCTCGTGGGCGCTTCTCTCGTGCTTCTTCCCAAGAAAGACCGCAGAAGGATGTCTGCGTCTCAGTCGATTTGACGAGATTGTCTTTGCCCTCCTATCGTCTGAGTGGCAGACCGCCTTGGCATTGGCCGTCCACAAATCGGAAACGCGAATGCACCTGTGGCATCTCCTCTCCTGTACAGGTGACATGTTCCTGGAAGATCGTCTGGAGCAATGGGCAAATCACGATTTAGGCGCCGCCGTCGAGTCCGCTCCTGGCCCGAAGCCACTTGGCCACCCGATGCTCTCGAGGGTGTACCGCCTCACCGAACATGGGATGCAGCTCCGAGACACAGGGCTCGACCAGCTCACGGATGCGCCGAGTCTGCCCATAGCCGGAACCGAGGCGTACTCGGCTTCAACCCCCTGGGTGTTGTGCGAAGATGGCCGGCTCGCTCGGCTGTGAGGGGTAGCCAGGCACGGTGAAAATACTTTGAGGCACTGTCCCCCCAACGGGACATGAACCTTATAGTCCCGTCTGACGCTAGGAACGACGGAGTGGTCTAATGGCGGAAAATACTATCGTTCACGTGCTGCGGCGTGAGTGCGTAGTCGCTGAACGTCGAGGCGTTCTTTTGTCCGTTTTTGGGGAGACATTCACCCTTGATACCGTGCGAGAGCTGCGCAGCCCGTGCCCTCGCGCTACCCGCCGCGCCCGTTTCGGATGGTCCCACCTACATTCAGCCACGCAGCAATCCAGCATCGCCAAAATTCGTCAGGTCACACGCAGGGCACACAAAAAGCAGAAGACACGGCTCTCGCCGTGTCTTCTTGGTGGAGGCGCCGGGAATCGAACCCGGGTCCGCAAGGCATCCAGTCTACCTTCGTTCACGTGCGTAGTCGCCATGCGCCGGCGACGGCGTTCGTAGATTCGGCTACGACCTATCCCTCACTGAATCTCGGCCGCGTTATCGAGGGCGTCCTCACGCGACCCAGCCCTGTGGTTGACACCCTTAGAGTACTAGGACGACCTTCTCCTCGGATGGCTTAGCGGTTATTAGGCCGCGACAGCGTATGCGTTGTCGTTCGCACTTGTAACGTCCCGCTTGATAGGCGGAGCAGGAGCCGCCAGCACGCAGACAGACCTTCAGTCCCCACGTCGAAGCCGATCGCCCCCTCGTGGTTCGTTCAGACGGACCGAATATTGCTAGAAACCGTGCTGCCGTCAACCCTTCGGTGTCAGATCGTTCCGTCGCTGACGCCGTCGCGGACGGCGCCGTGCGCCGGTCGAGGCCGTTCCCGTTCGGTTCTTCCGGATTTCCTGCCGGCTGCTGCCACCACGCGCCTCCACCGGCCTTGGCCTCCGCCCCTTTCCTCGCCCTCCTGCACCTGCCTCAATCTGCTGCCGCCTGCCCGCCCGCTCGCCCCGCCTGCCGCTCTGGTCGGGCCGCTACCTGCTCGGCCCCCCGCTGACCTTGCCCGCGCGCCTGCCGCCCTCGACGGCTCCTCGGGCTCGGCTATCTGGTTGGCCCCCCGCTGACCTCGCCCGCGCGCCTGCCGCTCTCGACGGCTCCTCGCGGCTCGGCTAAGAAGCCCGCGAAAAGGAAAAGGAGTCGGGCAACTTATGGCGAGGATGGTCCAGTGCGTGAAGCTCGGCCGTGAGGCGGAGGGGCTGGAGAAGCCGCCGCTGAAGGGCGAGCTGGGCAAGCGGATTTTCGACAACGTCTCGAAGGAGGCGTGGCGGATGTGGCTCGAGCACTCGAAGATGCTCATCAACGAGTACCGCCTCGACCTCATCTCCGAGGCCGGCCAGCGGATCTGGATGACCGAGCTCGACAAGTACTTCTTCACCGGCGGGAACGAGGCCGCGCAGCTCCCGCCCGACTACGTGGCGCCCAAGGACAAGCCGGAGTAGCCGACCCGCCCGCCGCGGCGCTGCCCGGCAGCCGTCCCACCCGCCCTCGGTCACCAACGTGGTCGTGGACGTGAACGTGGTCGTGGACGTGAACGTGGTCGTGGTCGTTCACGGCCTATCGTTGACGACCACGACCACGACCACGACCACGACCACGTAAACGTTCACGACCACGTTCGGATGTAGGAGAATGTGGCGCGCTCTTGGTTAACCCCAGGGCCGCTCCCCCTCCGCCCCTCAGGGCAGCGGCCCCGGCGCCGGCAACGCCCCTCCGCCGCGCACGTACTCGATCAGCGCCGCCGCCATCTGCTTGTCGACCTTCTCGCACTTCGCGGTGACCGCCCCCATCGTCGCGCCCTTGCACTCTCTCTTCCGCTCGATGATGAGCTTGCCCGTCTTCTCGTCGGCCAGGAACGCGTCGCGCGTCTTCTGATCGAGGCTCTTCCACGGGATCGCCGCGAACTTCGGCTTCGGCGGCACGTGCTGCCGGACCTCCTCCGCCATCAGCGTGGCGCACGTCCCGTCCCATCGCAGGACCTCGTATCCACCCCCGGCTCCGCTCACGACCATGCCCCCCGTCTCCGGCTCCCGGTGATAGAGGATCAGCACCTCCTCATCGAAGACCAGCTTGTCGTTCGAGGACGACCCGCCAGAGGCGTTCACCGCGTCGGTGTCCCGCGTCAGGTACCCGCGCGTGAACGGCGACCCCTTCGCGAACAGGGTGAGCGCCACGTCCGGATGGAACCCGCTGCAGAGGCGCTTCACGAACGCCACCGGCGGCAAACACTCGTTGCCCCGCTGCTCGCACGTCGTCGGGATCTGCCGTGACGCCTCGGCGGCTGCGTCATCCTCCTTCTTCGCACCTTCACCCTCCGCCGCCTCGCCGCCCTCCTTCGCAGCCGGCGCCGTAGATGCCACCTCGGCCTCCGCACGATCCGGCTCCGACGGAGGAGGCGCCGCGCCACCACAAGCGGCCAGGGTACCCACCAGCACAAGCGCAAACGAGCTCTGGACAGATCGCATGGCCGACGAACCTACCGGAGCCAGCCCGCCCCTCCGCATGGAAAAACAACGTCGACCCGCGACGCAATGCGCCAGCGCGGCGTCAAAACACGTGGTGCATTGGCAGGAGGCCCGCCGCTGCCCGCAACGCAATGCGCTGAACGCCTCGAAGGATTCAAATTTCCGACAGCGCTTGACATCAGCATCCCATCAGCAGAGTCTGAGCTGATTCCGGCAGGAGGTGGTCGTGCTGGATCTTTCTTCGTCGGCATTCTCGTCATCGTGTGTTGGGGGTTCGCGTAAGTGCAAGTCTCACACGGGTGCTCGTCGAAGGCGACGGCGAGTGTCCGCTGCTCTCGGAGGGTGTGTGATGGTCGCCGCCAGTGCTCTCCTCGCGGGCTGCAGCGCGGCCGGGGAGCAGTTCGATCCGCCGGCGAGCACCGGCGAAGTGCTCACGGGCGCGGGCGGCGGCTCCGCCTCGGGCGTCTGGACGAGCTCGTCGGGCTCGCCGGACGACCCGGGCGAAGCCGGCGGCGGCTGGCCGTCAGGGAAGCTCGGCCCGCCGTATCCCATCGTCCTCGCTCACGGCTTCTTCGGATTCGAGGACTTCGCGGGCGCGGGATACGTCAGCTACTTCTACAACCTCAAAGAGGCCCTCGCCGAGAGCGGCGAGACGGTCTTCACGCCCTCCGTCGACCCGTTCAACAGCTCCGAGGTCCGCGGCGCGCAGCTGCTCGCGCGGATCGAGCAGATCCTCGCGGCGACAGGCCACGAGAAGGTGAACATCATCGCCCACTCGCAGGGGGGGCTCGACGCCCGCGTTGTCGCGCACGACAGGCCCGATCTCGTCGCCTCCATCGTCACCGTCGCCACACCCCACCTGGGCTCCAAGGTCGCCGACGTGGCGCTCGAGCTCGTCGCCGACGAGCACCTGCAGGACATCCTGGACGATCTCATCAACGCCATCGGCGCGCCGCTCTACGATCAGATAGGCAACGAGACGAGCGTCTTCGCGGCGCTCGAGCAGTTCTCGACGCCCGGCATCGCGGAGTTCAACGCGAGGTTCACCGATTCTCCCGGGGTGTACTATGCCTCCTTCGGCGGGCGGACGAACCGCGCGCGCGGCGGCAGGGACTGCTCGACGCTCAATCCAGCGCCCTTCGTCGCGCAGTTCGACGACGGCCTCGATCCGGTCCACCCGCTGCTGTCGCTGACCGAGACCCTGCTCGACGGCGGCATCGGCGAGTCGTTCCCGAACGACGGCCTGGTCCGCGCGCGGGACGCGCGGTGGGGGGACTTCTGGGGCTGTATCCCGGCCGACCATTTCGACGAGATAGGCCAGCTCTTCGGACAGAGTCCTGGCGACGGGAACCCCTGGCTCTATCTCGACTTCTACCGCTCCGTGATCGCGCGGCTCCGGCAAGAAGGCTTCTGACGAGCCCGCCGTCGTCCACGCTCGCCGCTCGCCGCTCGCCCGCGCTCGCTCCGCCGAAAACCGCCCCGAGCGGCGACCTCTCCACTACCATCACCCGCCGATGCTCAAGGCGCCGCTCACCTGCTCGCTCCCGCTGCTCGCCCTGCTCAGCGCGGCGTGCAGCGGCGACGTGCGCCGGTTCCCCCTGCGCGATCCGGTCTGGCGCGACGCCGACCTGAGCCCCGTCTCGTTGCCCTGCCGGCCCGATCCCGAGGCGCCCAGCGACGATCCGCAGCACCGCCTCTGCTCGCCCGCGCCCTACGAGTCCTCGTTCGCGTGGGACGCCGCCGACAACCTCGTCTTTCGCCCGGTGACCCGGTTCTTCGCCGTGGATCCAGGGGGCGAGGCGGTCAACGTGAACAGCGTCGACGAGGTGCCGGACTCCAGCTGGTTCACGAACCGGATCGGCAAGCGGCCGCTCTCCGTCGAGGAGCTCGTGCGCGGGCCGTGCGGCGACAAGACGCTGGATCCCGAGGCGCCGGACGGGTCCTGGGTCATCGACATGGGCAAGCCGAACGGCGCGAACCCCGGCTTCCGGATCAAGGTCGAGGGCGTCGGCAAGTTCATGCTCAAGGCCGACCCGTCGGACCAGCCCGAGCGGGCCACCGGCGCGACCGCCATCGCGGCGCGCCTCTACCACGCCGCCGGCTTCTGGGCGCCGTGCGACAGCGTTGTCTACCTGAAGCCGTCGATCCTGAAGCTGGCGCCCGGGCTCACCGTGACCGACAACAGCGGCGTCGCCAGGCCCTTCGATCAAGCGGCGCTCGACGGCGTGCTCGCCAAGGCCTCGAAGCGCGGCGACCGGGTCCGCATGGTCGCCTCGCGCTGGCTCCCGGGCCGCGCCCTCGGCCCGTTCAGGTACGAGGGGACCCGGGAGGACGATCCGAACGACGTGATCCCGCACGAGGACCGCCGCGACCTGCGCGGGGGGCGCCTGCTCGCCGCCTGGCTCAACCACTTCGACTCGCGCGAGCAGAACTCGATGGATGTCTGGCTCGCCGAGGACCCGAAGGACAAGGACGCGTCGCCAGGCCACGTGCGCCACTACTACATCGATCTCGGCGACTGCTTCGGCAGCGAGTGGGAGTGGGAGGAGATCTCGAAGCGCCTCGGCCATGCCTTCTACTTCGACGCCGAGTACGCGCTCCTCGACTTCGTGACGCTCGGCATCCCCGAGCGCCCCTGGGACCGGGCGAGCCACGACCCGCAGGGCGACATCTTCGGCTTCTTCAGCGATCGCGACTTCCGGCCGGAAGCCTGGCGCGGCGGCTACCCCAACCCGGCCTTCGGTCGGATGACCGAGCTCGACGGCGCCTGGGCCGCCCGGGCGCTCGCGCGCTTCACGCCGGAGCTCATCGAGGCTGCCGTGCGGACCGGCGACTTCACGGCGCCACGGCACACGGCGTTCCTGATCGGCAAGCTCCTCGCGCGACAGCGCGCGATCATGGCGCGGTACCTGACGCGCCTGTCGCCCATCGCCGACGTCGCCCTGGCCTCGCCGGCGGCGCTGTGCGGCGTCGATCTCGCGCGGCGCACCGGCGTCGCCCGCCCGCAAGACCTCCGCTACGAGGCCGCGATGTACGCCGGCGAGTCGCTCGCCCTGCACACGCGGCCGGTCGTGCGTCCCTCGCCGGACGGCGGCGTGTGCCTGTCGCTTCCCCACATCGCCGCGGACGGCGGCGCGCCCGACGACGCGCCCTCGCGTTATGCCATCATCGATGTCCTGAACGGGCAGGCGCCCGGTCCGCTGCGCGCCCACCTCTACGACCTCGGGCCGCGCCGCGGCTATAGGCTAGTCGGCATCGAGCGCCCCGACGAGGCCGAGCCGCCCAACTGAGGTCCTCACCCCGACAATCCCCTCATCTTGTTGGCATTTCTAGAGAGAAATTGAACAGGGAGGCGGGGAGACGGGGAGATTTTTGGGATTTTACTCCCCGTCTCCCCGCCTCCCTGTGAATTCCCCCGAAAAGTTCGAGGGGATGCTTCAGATCCCCACCGGACATTCCCCTTGCTCGATCAGAAGCCGTGGGTCGCGCCGACCATGAACCGCAGCTCCTGGAGGCCCGCCCCCTGCTCGAAGGTCTCGGTCGCCGAGCCGATCAGGACATCGATGGAGTGGTCGCGCTCGCCGCTCGTGCGCAGGCCGAGCACGAACGACATGCGGAGCAGGTCGAGATCGAAGCCGCGGAGGTGCTCGCCGAACACGTTGCCCGCGGCGACCTGCATCGTGCCATCGACGAACGCCCAGATCGGATAACGGTACTCGAGCGTCGCCGCGGCGGCGCTCCGCCCGCGGAGGCGCCCTTCGCGGAAGCCCCGCATCGGCGCGTCGCCGCCGAGCTCGGCGAGCTCGGTGAAGGGGACCTCCGCGGGGCCGAGCGGGTCGGCGAAGGCCGCCGAGAGGACGAGGCTCACGACGCGATCGTGCCCGGTGAGGTCGACGAACCCGCCCAGCGAGCCGCCGTAGCGGATCCACCGGCTCTCCAGCGGCCGCTCCAGGTCGGTGGCGTGCTCTCCGGAGAGCTCCAGCCGGACGCCGTTGCCCCGCGCAGGGCGCGGCCGGCGCGAATCGAGGCCTGCGCGGGCCCCGATCCGGTAGGCCGTGTACCCCGTGTCGTACGACGGGGGCATCGGATAACGGCCGTGCGCGACCCGGAAGCCGACCGTCGGTTTGCAGCAGATGTCGTGGAAGTCGACGGTCTTCGCGCCGGTTGTCGCCTCGACGAAGCTGAACGCGCCGAAATCGGCGTGGAGCGTCGCGGTCCCCTCGACGCTGCGGGCGTTGTAGCGGGCCCAGTCGCGCTCCAGCGAGCTCGGGCCGATCCCGGAAAACAGCCAGTCAGGCCGGATGTCCCCCTCGCCGCGGAGCTTCAGGTGAGCGCGCCCGCCGAGGGGGATCCGGTCGGCCACCGTGAGCCTCCACCAGTCGATCCCGCCGGTCGCGGCGTGGACGCGGAGCTCGTTGCCGGGGACGAACAGATCGTCATAGAAGAAGTAGACGCCGACGCTCGCGCGAAAGCCGAAGTCGAAGAGCGCCGTCGGGACGATGCCGATGTTGTCGTTGGGCCCGAAGGTGAAGATGTCCTTGAGCTCCTTGATCCACTCGCCCTGCTCCGCCGCGACGGTGAGAGCGCCGAGCGGCCGCCGGACCAGGTACTCGCTGGCGAGGTAAGCGGGGAAGAACACGACCCGCGGCACCCAGAGCAGCACGTCGCCGGCGCTCGTCGCCTCGTCCGGGCGACCATCGTAATCCGGCACAGGGCGCTTCGCGCCGGACGCCGGCGGCGCCGCCGCAAGAGGCCGCGGCGGCGCAGCAGGCTCAGCCGATGCGCGAGGAGCCGCCGGCGGAGCCCCCGGGAGCACGGGCGGCGGCATAGCAGGCTCAGCCGATGCGCGAGGAGCCGCCGGCGGAGCCCCCGGGAGCACGGGCGGCGGCATAGCAGGCTCAGCCGATACGCCAGGAGCCGCCGGCGGAGCCCCCGGGAGCACGGGCGGCGGTGTGGCGCCCTCTGCCTGCGGCGCGGCCTGCGCCTCGGCGCACAGCGACAGCGCGGCGCAGCTCGCGAGCGCGGCCGCGCGTCGCCGAAAGGCCGTGCCGAGCGCGCGCGTCGGTCCCTCGTCGTTGGTGCCCAATCCGCCTCGCCTCTCGCACGCAAACACGTCGCGGCGCGGGAGCATAGCGGAGTTCACGACCCGAGAGACGCCTGTCTGCGCGGCGCGCGCCTGTCGAGCGTCCACGCGACGGCGCGGCGGACGCGGCGGTTCACACGCACGGCCGCGAGAGGGAGGTTGCCGGCCGGGACCAGGCTCGATAGCCTCGCGCGCTCGGGATCGGTCCTGTTCCGGTTCCGGTGCCGCCAGGACGGCGGGGTTCCCGGGATGGAGCGGCGGGTGGCGAGCACAGGAGAGAACGAGACACGGGCCCGGAGCGTGCTTCACAGGCTCCTCTCGATCTTCGCCGAGGTGAAGCCGCGCGAGGTCTTCAGCGTCCTCGTCCTCACGCTGAACGTATTCCTCCTGCTCACCGGCTATTATCTCCTCAAGGTCGTCCGCGAGCCGCTGATCCTCGCGGGCGGCGGGCTCGAGATCGGCGGGCGCCGGCTCGACCTCGACGGCCCCGAGGTGAAGGCCTACGCGGCGGCGGGCCAGGCGCTCCTCCTCGTGGGCGTGGTCCGCGCCTATGGCGCCCTGGCCAGGCGCTTCGGGCGCATGCAGCTCACCACCGCGCTCACGCTCTTCTTCGCCGCGAACCTCGTCCTCTTCTTCGTCCTCGCGCGCCTCGGCGTCCCCCTCGGGGTGCCCTTCTATCTGTGGGTGGGCTGCTTCAACCTCACCGTGATCGCGCAGTTCTGGTCGTTCGCCAACGACGTTTATACGCCGGAGCAGGGCAAGCGGCTCTTCGCCATCGTCGGCATCGGGAGCTCGCTCGGCGCCATGTTGGGCGCGCAGATCGCGAAGCGCGTCTACGTGCCGATCGGCCCGTACAACATGATGCTCCTCGCGGCGGGCGTGCTGCTCGCCTGCCTGGGGCTCACCTACCTCGTCCACCGCGACGACCTCGCGGGCTCGAAGGGCGCCGCGGACAAGGCCGACGCGCCGCCCGGGGGCGCGGCGGGCGGCTTCAAGATCATCGCGCGCGACCGCTATCTCCTCCTCATCGCCGGCCTGACGCTCGTCCTCAACTGGGTGAACTCGACCGGCGAGTACATCCTCGATCGCACCCTCATCGAGTCCGCCACGAGCGCGCTCGACCCGGGAAGCGAGCAGCGCGGCGCGTCCGAGCCGGCCCCCGCCGGCGCGGCCCCGGGCGCGCCGCTCGCGGCGGGCGCGCCGGTCTACCTCGTCGATCCGCAGGCGTCGCGCCTGCTCGAAGGGAAGATCGCCGCCGTCAAGGGCGGCGCGTTCGACGTCGAGGCCGGCGGCAAGATCGTCGAGGGCGCCGAGGCGGGGCTCGTCCACCCGCGCACCGAGAAGGGGAAAAAGGCGGCGCTCGGCGCGATCATCGGGACCTTCAAGGGAGATTTCTTCTACTGGGTCAACACGTTCGGCGTCGTCCTGCAGCTCTTCTTCGTCTCCCGCATCTTCAAGTACCTCGGCGTGCGATTCGCCCTGTTCATCCTCCCGGCCATCGCCCTCCTCGGCTACGCGTCCCTCGCCGTCCTGCCGGCGCTCGCCGTCGTGCGCGTCGCGAAGATCGCGGAGAACAGCGCCGATTACTCCGTCCAGAACACCGCGCGGCAGGCGCTCTTCCTGCCCGTCGGCCGCGACGCCAAGTACAGCGCCAAGGCGGCCATCGACACCTTCGTCGTCCGCGCGGGCGACGTGCTCGCCGCCGTGGGGGTGATCGCCGGCCAGGTGCTCGCGCTCTCCACACGCCACTTCGCGATGGTCAACATCGCCCTCGCGCTCGTGTGGCTCGGCGTCGTGGTCGGCATCGCCCGGGAGCACAGGCGGCGCGCCGCGGACGAGCCGGCGGCGCCGAAGTCCGATGACCGCGAGGCCGCGTAAGCCTCACGGCCGCGCGGCGTTCGCCTTCCAGCCCTCGTAGGCTTCCATCAAGGCCAGGTACAGCCAGCGGCCGATGACCTCGGCCCCCGCGCCCGACGGGTGCGCGAGGTCGGCGCCGCCGAGCCCGCGCTGGACCCAGATCCCCATCGAGCCGGAGCCGCCCATCGCGCCGAAGGTGTCGAAGTAGCCGCAGCCGACCTGCCCGGCCACCCTGCGCTGGATCGCCGCGAGCTTCGGGATCACCGGGCGGCTCCGGTACACATCGCCCTTCTTGTCGGCGCGATCCATCGGCCCCACGAGCAGGCACGACGACCCGGGCAGCGCCGCCGTCACCTGCTCGAGCACCGCCTTCATCGTCGACTCGACCTGATCGAGCGGGAACAGCTCGCCGTCCTCGCTCTCGTTCATGCCGTAGTGGAACACCGTCAAGGACGGGCTCCGCGCGCGCAGCTGCTCGGCGAAATGGGCGTCGTCGCTCTTGTCGAGGAAGCGGATGCGGCAGCCCTGGATGCCGATCGCGTCGAGCACCACCCCTGGCGTGTCCCGCTCCATCCAGACGCCGAACGCCCGCACCCCCGGGCCGTGCGCCCGCACCTCGATGGCGTGCGGCCCGTCCGGGACCTCGTAGGTCGCGATCCCCGAGGTGGCCGCGTCGGCCCGCGTGTCGATCATCTCGCGGCTCTCGCCGTCGATCTTGATCTCCATCCGCCCGCCCTCGGGGTGCTTCAGGTAATCGACGGCGAACCGCGACACCGCGCGCCCGAAGGTCCCGGACTCCGCGGTGCCGAAGCGCGAGAACACCCCCGCGCCCTGCGAGCGGAACGACACGCCGCCGAGCCCGTAGAGCCCGTCCTTGGCGAACGGGCCCACAACGCGGCTCACCTGCCAGCCCGGGCCGGCGAAGCGGACAACGTCGTTGTGGAAATATCCCGGCCAGGCGTTGGCCATCAGCATGAACCCGTGGCCCGCGTCCCCGAACCGCTTCTGCAGCTTGCGCCGCAGCGTCGCCGTCACGAAGTCGCTCGCCACGATCGAGTCGCCGAAGTAGGTGATGCGCGCGATCGACTGCGGCGCCTTGCGCTCCACCGCCGCGAGCGCGCGGAAGAACGGCGTCATCGCCTTGCCGCTCGGGTCCTCGATCGGCCGCGGCGGCTTGCCCTCGGAGGCGACAGCGGCCGGCACGAGCTCGGCGGCCGCGGCCGGCAGCGCGACCTCCTCGGGCTGGCGCAGCTCGGCCTGCTCGGTGGTCTCGGTGGCGAGCGTCGTCTCGCCGACCGACGCCACCGGCGCCGGCGTCGGGACCACGACGAGCCCCTCCCCCTCGGGCAGCGGCGTGAGCACCCGCAGCCGCGACAGGCTCGGGTGCGCGTAGGGGACGAGCGCGAGCAGGGCGAGCGTCGCCATCGCCCGCGCAGCCGGCGACGCGAGCCCGTTCCGCGCCGGCGAGGCCTCGGGGACGGGGCGCACGGGGCGCACGGCGCCTCCGCCGCGCTCCGCCGGAGGAACATCACGCCCGCCAGGCGGCGGCGCCTCGTGGACGTGTGCCTCGCGGACATCCGGCTCGTGGACGGACGGCTCGTGAGCCCTGGTGCTGCTCCTGGAGGTCATCGACGCACGCGGAAAGGACGATGGAAGCGCCCGGCGGTTACAGGCCCTTCTTGTCCAGCTTGTCCAGGGCCGCGGTCGCCTTGTCGCGGCAGACGGCGTCGCCCTGGTGGATGCAGATCGCGCGCAGCAGCTTGATCTCGCTGGCCGACGCCTTCCCGTTCCAGACCTTCGGCTCGAGCGCGCGCCGCTGCGCGGGGTACGAGCTCGAGTCGAGGGCGGAGCTCGCCGGCGCGGCGCCCGAGGCCGAGGGCGCGGGCGCCGAGGCCGAGAGCGTGGGCGCAGGCGTGGGCGCGGGTTGCTGCGGCAGCCAGGACGCCGGCGAGCCGACGTGCGCCGGCACCGGCTCCGGCTCGGGCGGCGCCTCGGGGTCGACCTGCCGCCGCATCTCGGCCACCCGCGCGCGGAGCGCCGTCGGGACGCCCGTCGTCTTCGCGATCTCGTTGAGCAGCGCGAGCTTCTCCGCCTTCGTCCCGGCCTGCTCGACCTGCCGGAACATCCCCTCCGCCCAGCGCTCCTCGATCTCCTTGAAGCGCGGCGTCTCCCGGACCGGCGACGTCTCGGCGATCTCCTGCAGCTTCCGGTGCGCGGCGTCGATGTTCCCCGAGAGGAGGTGCTCCTGCGCCGCGTCGAGGATCTGCGCGTCGTTGCCCGCCAGCGCCGGCGCCGCGGGCCTCACGTCCGGCTCGGGCGTCGTCGACCCGTGCGACCGGGCGCGCGTGGCCACGATCACGGCGATGACGACGATCAAGGCGACAGCGAGCAGGAGCCCCATCGCCTTGCTCGCCCCGCCGAGCGAGCGGGACGACTGCGCGGAAGGGGCCACGCTCCCGTAGGCGCCCGGCGCCACGCCAGGCCCGCCGTCCGGCCCCGCGCGAAAGATCTTGCCTGCAGCGACGAAGCGGAGGCGGACGTCGCCGAGCTCGAGCGCGTCGCCCGCCTCGAGAAGGCCCCGCTTGAGCTCGACGCCGTTGATGCGCACGCCGTTCGCGCTCTGCTTGTCGACGACCTCGTAGCGACCGCTGCCGAGGCTGATGAGCTCGGCGTGCAGGCGGCTCACGGAGCTGTGGTTGATCGAGATGGTCGCGTCCTCGGAGCGCCCGATCGTGAAGCGCTCGCCGTCGAGCGGGAACTCCGCGCCCGGGGTCGGGCCGACGACCATGACGAGCCGGTTCGGGCGGGTGTGGAGCGGCAGGTGCGCCGTGCTGCGGCTGCCCGGCGGCGGCGTCGGGCTCGTCACGGCGGACGAGAGCGCCTCATCGACGATCTCGATGCGGTAGTCGCCGAGCTGCACGAGGTCGCCGTGGCGCAGGTGCTGCTCGCCCTGGACGCGCCCGCCGTTGACGTACGTGCCGTTGTAGCTGTCGAGATCCCGGATGAGCCAGCCCTGGCCGTTCTTGGCCAGCGTGGCGTGGGTGCGCGAGACGTTGCGATCGGTCAGCCGGATCGAGTTCGACTCTCCGCGTCCGAGCGCGTACTCCTCATGGGCGAGGGGGAGCCCCGTCTGTTTCCCCTCGTCATCCTCGATCGTCAGCTTCCACATAGCGGGTTCGGGGTACTCAGGCGGGGCCAGGCTCGCCCCGCGAGCCCCTGTGGATCCGTGGCAACCACCGCTCGCCGTACGAGCCTCCTCAGCGAGGCGGGACTACTTTAGCGAGTCCGCCTCCGGGAAGGCAATGACGGCGCGCCGGCCCACGGCGGGCGGCCGGGACCGCGCCGTCGCCGGCGCCGAAATCCACGAGCGTTCCTCGGACCTTCGCGCGCGCAGGGGGCATGCGCGCGGCTCCGAGGCGCGCGCAGGGGCACGCCCGCAGCGAGCGCCGGGCCGGCCAGGCAGGCCGCCCGCCCGCGCGGCGAGCCCGGAAGGACTGGCCGGCCTTCTGGCGGGCGGAGCTAGTGGCCGCCGCCCACGGGCCGGAACGGATGGAGGAACGCCGAGAGCGCCCCCGGGTTCCGGGTCTGCAGCCAGAGCCTCCCGTGCCCGCGGAACTCGCAGACGAGCCCCTCGCCGGACAGGAACAGGCCCTTCAGCCCGGCCAGCTTGCGCACCTGATACCTCAGGCCCTCGGTGAACGCGAGCAGATGGGTGTTGTCGCAGAGATATCCCTCGTGCTGGCGGCCGACGTCGATCGCGTGGATACCGCCGTAGCTCGAGAACCAGATCAGCCCTTCGCCGTACGCCCGGAGCAGCGACAGGCCGCCGGCGAAGAAGCCCTTGGCCCCCTGCCACTTCGTGTCGAGCGTGATGCCGGGCGTGGAGGCGAGATAGGCGCCCGACTGGAGGAACACCTCCATGCCCGAGCGCAGCACGAGGCGCTCGATCGAGCCCTCGGGGGCCGGCGCGAGCCGCATCGACTGCATGGGCGCCGTCGCCGTGAAGGTGTCCTGGAAGAGGCTCTCTCCGGCCGTCATCCTGCGCTTGAGCGCGCTGGCGAGCCCGCCCTGCAGGCTGGTCTTCATGTCGATGGCCGGGTCGCGCGCGACCATCGCGCCGCTCTCCGCGACGATCTGCTCGCCGGCGTGCTCGAAGGTCACGTGGAGCACGCCGAACTCGGGGTTGCCTCGGATCTCGTCGCGCACGCCGTCCCCCGATCTCTAGGGCTGCCGCGGGGCGAGCCGCGCGCCGATCGCCGCGCCGTACCTGCCGGCGTTGCGCGACTGGACCCACAGGCTGCCGTTCCCCTCGACGTGGCAGACGAGGCCCTCGCCCGAGAGCCACGTGCCGTGCCACGTCGACGTGTTCTTGCCGATCCGGCAGGCGAGCGTCGACTCCCACGCTGCGATGTGCCCCGTGTCGATGACGACGTGGCCTCTCACCTCGAGCTCCTCGAGCGCGCCGAACGCGCCGATGATCATCTGACCCTGCCCCGCCGTCTCCAGCGCGAAGAGCCCCGCCCCCGAGAAGAAGCCGCGCAGGCCGGAAGAGCGCGTCCTCACGTCGACATCGGGGCTGGACGCGACATAGGCGCTGCTCTGGACGCACCATTGCCTGTCACCCACCTCCAGCACGGCCATGTCCCCGGACAGCGGTGTCGCGAACAGCACCTCTCCGCGCCCGCCCTCCGCGGCGAACGCGTTCCTGTAGAAGGACTCTCCGGCCAGCATCCGCTTCAAGCCCGACATGAGGCCGCCCGACTGCGTCTCCACGCGCACGTTCGTCGACATGCCCACGAGCGCGCCGCTCTCCGCGAACACGCGCTCGCCCGGGTCGAGCCAGCACTGCGCGAGGGCCTGGGAGGGACGGTAGAGGAGATTCACCTGCATCGGACGTCTCCGCCGCTCCCTCAGGGCGGGAGCAGCGGCGCGAGCCACCCCACGAGCGCGCCGGCGCTGCGCGACTGGATCAGCACGCGGCCGCGGCCCGAGAGCTCGCACACCACGCCTTCGCCAGAGACCATGAGGCCCGTGAGCCCGCCGCCAGGGCTCCTGATCTTGAGCGCCAGCGACGCGTCGAACCCGACGAGGTGCCCGCTGTCCACGACGAGCGACCCGTCGCAGGGGAGCTCCTCGATCGCCCCGTAGCTCGTGATCCAGAGATCCCCGACGCCGGAGGCCTCGATGAAGAAGACGCCCTCCCGCGCGAGGATGGCGCGCAGCCCACCCCAGCGCACCTTGACGTCGACGTCGCCCGCGCTCGCGAGGTACGAGCCCGCGCTGAAGAGCAGCATCTCTCCCTGGAGGCGGACGTGCTTGATGCCGCCGCTGAGCGGCGGGGCGAGCCACACCCACCCGCCCTCCGGCGCCTCGATCCAGCTCACGAAGAATGTCTCGCCCCCCGCGAGCTTCCGGAGCAGCGCGACGAGGAACGCCTTGAGCCGCCCGAGGAGCCCGGCCCCGCGGCCCGCGTTGAGCCGGACCTCCGTCCGCAGGCTCGGCGACCGCGCGACCATCGCGCCCGCCTCCGCGAGCAGCGCCTCGCCCGGATCGAGGCTCACCTCCAGCAGCGAGGACGACGGCTCATGCTTGGTGCGATGCTGCATTCATCCACCCGCGGAGCGCATACATATAACGGAGCGACGCCAGGAGCGGAAGCGGGAAGAAGGTATGTCGAGGTGAGCGGGACTCGGCGAATTTCATGTTTTCTGTCCGGTGGTTCGCTCGCGCTGACTTCTGCCCTTCAGCGTGGGTAGACTGAGCGGGTGAGCGACAGGCGATTTACGGCCTCCGAGCCGACGCCCCGCGCCGAGCCGCGCAGCGAGCCGAGCCATGGGTCTGGCTTCGTCGCGGCGCCTCAGCGCATCGCCGGGCGCTACGAGATCCTCGGCCTGCTCGGCACCGGCGGCATGGGCAGCGTGTACCGCGTCCGCGACGTGGAGCTCGACGAGATCGTCGCCCTCAAGATGCTCCGCCGTGATCTCGCCGACTCCGCCGGCATGCTCGAGCGCTTCCGGCAAGAGGTGAAGCTCGCGCGCCGCGTCACGCACAGGAACGTGGCGCGGACGTTCGACTTCGGCGACCACGACGGCGAGAAGTTCCTCACGATGGAGTGCGTCGAGGGCGAGTCGCTGCACAGCGTCCTCGCGCGGACGGGCCCGATGCCGTCGCAGCAGGCCATCGGCATCGGCTGCTCGCTCTGCGACGGGCTCGGCGCCGCGCACGCGGCGGGCATCGTGCACCGCGACCTCAAGCCCGAGAACGTGCTCATCGACAGGAACGGGCGCGTCGTCATCACCGATTTCGGCATCGCGCGCACCTCGTCGGGCCCGAGCGCCGGCGAATCGCAGGGCTTCGTGCTCGGCTCTCCCGCGTACATGTCGCCGGAGCAGCTGACCGGCGAGCCTGACCTCGACGCGCGCACCGACATCTACGCGCTCGGCATGATCCTCTTCGAGTGCCTCACCCACCGCCGCGCGTGGCCGGGCGCCGGCGCGATCGCGGCCGCCATGTCCAGGCTGAAGTCTCCGCCGCCCGACCCGCGCTCCGTCCGTCCGGACGTGCCCCTCGCCGTCGCGGACGTCGTGCTGAGGTGCATGGCGATACGCCGGGAGGATCGCTACGCCAGCGCGGCCGAGGCCCACCGCGCGCTCCTGCTCGCGCGCTCGCGCGTGTCGATCGCCCCGCAGCCGGCGCAGTCGCTCGTGTCCGCCATCGCCGCGTCCGCCGCCACGGCCGCGCCGACCGCGCCGCAGCCGATCGAGCAGAACCCGACCCGGGTCGCCGCGGCGCCGGTCGAGGAGGTCACGGCGCCGCAGCGTCGCCTCAACTCGCCCACGCTGGCGGCGCCCGTACCCACGCCCGCGCCGACGCCGACGTCGTCGCTGAAGACGGTCGCCGTGCTCCCGTTCCGCAACGTCGGCGCGCCGGACGACGAGTACCTCGCCGACGGCTTCACCGAGGATCTCACCGACACCCTGTCGATGACCGCCGGCCTCAAGGTCCGGCCGCGCGCCGCGGTCTCGCGGGTGCGGCTCGACGGCCGCGATCCCAGGGATGTCGGCCGCGAGCTCGGCGTGCAGGTCGTCGTCGAGGGGTCGATCCGCCGCACCGGCGGCGGCGGCTACGGGCCGGATGGGCCGCGCTCGCAGCCCGCCGCGCCGTACTCGCGGCCGGGGTCGCGCATGCCGCCTGGCGGCGTGCGCGTGACCGTGCGTGTCATCGGCGTCGAGGACGGGTTTCAGCTCTGGGCGAAGCGGTTCGACAGCTCACCCGAGGCGCTGCTCACGGTGAGCGACGACGCGGCGGGCGCGATCGCCGCGGCGCTGACCGTCGACGCCGCGAGCCGCGAGCGCGAGTCGCCGAGCGACCCGCGCGCGATCGACCTCTACCTGCGCGCGCGCCACCAGATGCGTCGCCTCTGGTACGGGGACGCCGCGCCGGCCGTGGCGCTCTTCGAGGAGGCGCTGTCGTTCTCCCCGAACGATCCGAGCATCCTGTCCGGTTACGCGATCGCCTTCGCGCGGCTGATGGGCGCGCGGGGCGAAGGCGCGGCGCAGTTCGCGAAGGCGCAGCAGGCCGCCGAGCGCGCGATCGCGCTGGCCCCCGCGCTGGGCGAGCCGTGGGTGGCCCTCGCCACGGTCCGCTTCAGCGCGGGCGATCCGGTCGGCGCCGTCCCGGCGCTGCGCAAGGCGCTCCAGTGCGCGCCGAGCCTGGCCAAGGCGCACGAGCTGCTCGGCCGCATCCTCCTCGAGGCGGGGCTCGTCGACGAGGCGATGTTCCGGCTCGACACGGCGCTGGCGCTCGATCCGAGCGAGCCTTTCCCGCGCTGGGAGCTGGCGCGTGGCCGCGCGTTGCTCGGCGACTGGCCTGCGGCCGCCGTGCTGCTCGACCTGCCGGCGGAGGACCCGTCGAGCCGCTTTCACAAGGCGGTGATGCGCGCGCGCTTCGGGCTGTGGCGAGGCGCCGCGTTCTCCATCGACGACCTGCCGCTCGCGACGGAGACCATCCCGATCCAGTACGCGCGCATCTACCGTGACGTGCTCGCGACGTCGCGGCTCTCGGACGAGCAGCGGGCGTTCCTGAGCGCGAAGGCGGACAGCTCCGAGCCGGGCAGCCGGCTGCGCCCGCTCTTCTTCCAGATGTACGCCGAGATCCTCGCCTTCCTCGGCGAGGACGACGCGCTCTTCCGCGTGCTCGCCGGCGCGGTGGACGCGGGGCTCTTCGACGCCTTCTGGATGCAGCGCTGCGCTGTGCTCGACGGCGCGCGCGCGGACGCGCGCTTCGCCCCGCTCCGCGCGCGCGTCGAGGAGCGGGCCGCGGCGATCATCGCCGCGTTCAGGGGCTGAGCGCCGCGGCGCGGAGCACCGCGCGCGGAGCATGCGAGGAGCTCGGCTCGCGTGCGCGGCGCTCGGCTCGTGCGCCGCGCTCAGCTCCTGCGCGCGTTCTTGGCTGCCTTGGAGACGGCGGGCATCAGCAGGTCGCCCTCCACGTGGCCGGAGACGTCCAGGATGGTGCGCCCCTCCGCGTCGCGCCCGGGGCGCTCCCGCGTGTAGCGCTCGGCGGGCGCGGCGAGCACCACGCCGAGGTCGCGCGCGGCGCCGGTGAGCTCGACGGAGAGCGCCTCCTCGACGAGGCGGGCCCGCTCGCTGCTCGACGAGCCGGCGGGGATGGCGACGGCCACCGAGCCCGCGACGACCCCGCCCTTCGCGAGCAGCCCGTGCGGCGAGCCGGTCGTCTGCGCGAGCTTCAGCGCGACGCGCGCCGCCTCGCAGCGGTCGCGCGCGGCGGCGAGCGACGCCGCGCCGCGGCGGAGGATCTCGCGCGCGTCCTCCGCCGGAGCGCCGCGGTACTCCTCGGCGAGCTCCGCGTTCTCCTCCCTGATCCGCGTCACCTCGGCCTCGGCGGCCGCGACGTCGGCCTCGTACTGGGACAGATCGATCGAGCTCATGGCGTGTCGTCACCCTCGGTTCGTGAACAGCAGGCTCCCTGCGAGCAGCGCCCCGGCCGCAGCGGCGCCGTAGAGGCAATAGCGCGCGAGCGCCGCCTGGCCAGCCAGGTACAGCTGCAGCCCCGCGAAGCCCGCGGCGATCGCGAGCGCCGCGTAGATGAGCTGGCGCACCCCCGTATAGACGAGCGACGCGGCCTGGGCGAGGCCGCGGATCTTCACCTCGGCCTCGCCGCGGTTGGCGCGCGTGAGGTACTTGCGCAGGTCGTCCGGGATCGTCAGCGCCTTGATCCCCATGTCCTTCGCCGCCTCGAGGGCGATCTGGGCCCAGTCGCGGCTGCCGAGGACGAAGTCCTGCAGGTAGGGGCGCACGACGTCCATCGGGTTCAGGTCCGGATCGAGCTGCGTGCAGACGCCGGTCAAGAGGAGGAGGGTGCGCTCGAGCAGCACGAAGTCGCGCGGCACGTGGAACGCGCCGGAGAGCTCCTTCAGCCCGATGTTCATGCGCCGGAGGTCGATCAGGCTCTCGATGCCCTTCTGCGGGTCGAGCTTGATGTCCTTCAGGTTGAACGACTCGAGCTTCACCTCGTCCTGGAAGCGCTGGTGGAAGAACTCGACGACCTTCTCGCTGACGTCGACGGCGTCCCGCCGCGAGAAGAAGCGCATCTTGCGCAGCGCCTTGATGATCCCCTCCGTGTCGCGGCGGATCACCGCCTCGAGGAACTCGGGGATGCCCTCGCGCATCTCCTGGGAGAGCTCGGCGACCGCGCCGAAGTCGAGCAGGATGAGCTCCCCGCCCGGCCCGACCAGCATGTTCCCCGGGTGCGGATCCGCGTGGTAGATGCCGTCGATGAAGATCTGCTGGCAGAAGACCTGCACGATCTGCCGGGCGAGCGCCTTGCGATCGACGCCGTGCGCGTCGAGCGCCGCGACGTCGCCCACCTTGATGCCCTCGACGAACGTCGTCGTCATCACCCGGCGCGTGCAGTAGGCCTCGATGGGCCGGGGGAACCGGACCTGCGGCTGCTTCGCGAAGTTGTCGGCGATGCGCACGATGTTCCTGGCCTCGCGCACGAAGTCGAGCTCCTCGAGGATCATCGAGCGGATCTGGTGGTGGTAGGCGTCGAGCCCCTGCACGGGCACGAACTGCGCAACGATCGCCATGATGCGGCGGATGGTGCGCAGGTCGAGGCGGACGATCTCGTCGATGTCGCGGTGCTGCACCTTCACGGCCACGCGCGTGCCGTCCATGAGCCACGCCTCGTGCACCTGGCCGAGCGACGCGCTCGCGAGCGGCTCCCTGTGGAAGCGGGCGAAGACCTCGCCGATGGGGCGCCCGAGCTCCTCGGCGATGCGCGCCTCGATCTCCTCGTAGGGGCGCGGCGGCACCTGGTCCTGCAGCCCCTCGAGCCCCGCGCGCAGCGTCGCGGGGAGGAAGTTCGCCATGATGCTGAGCATCTGGCCGACCTTGATGAAGAGGCCCTGGAGCTCGACGATCGTGCGCTCGATGCGGCGGGCGTTCCTCGCGTGGACCTCGTCCACGCGGTTGTTCGCCCACGTCTCCCCGAAGAGGCGGCGGAGGAAGAAGAACCAGAGGTAGCTCGCGAGGACGGTGAACGTCGTCAGGTACGCGCGGATGAAGCGGCCGCTCTGCGCGGCGTTCTGGCGGAGCGAGCTCGGCGTCGCGGCGGAGGGCTGCGCGCGCCGCGGCGCCCTGGCGGACCCGGGCGGCGGCGCGTGGTCCGCGTCGGGAGGCCTCGGCGCGCCGGGCGCGCGCGGCGGCTCTGCGGGCGAGCGAACCAGCCCGGAGGACGGGCCCAGCTCTTCGGGGACGGCGCCGTGTGACACCGCGGCAGCCTAGCATCGCTCCGCGCCGGCCCGCGAAAACGCGGGAGCGATGCGGCGCGCCATCCGTCCTCGCGTCATCGCGCCCGCGCCATGGCCTCTGCGATCGCGTCATAGACGGCGGGCCGCGCGCGACGGATCGCGTCGGAGGCGCGCGTCGGGTGGACGCGGTTCGTGAGCAGCACGCCGACGAGCTCCGCTTCCGGATCGATCCACAGGCTCGTCCCGGTGAAGCCGAGGTGGCCGAAGGTCTGCGGGCCGAAGCGCGCGCCGGAGCTCGGCCTCTCGCCGCTCCTGCCGTCGAACCCCGCGCGCAGCGACCCGCCCGGGCGCGGCGCGATCAGCCGCCGGACCTCGTCGCGCGAGAGCCACTCCGGGCGCTCGCCCGCGAGCGCCTCGAGCAGCGCGACCCCGAGCCGCGCCACGGACATGGCGTCGCCGAAGAGGCCCGCGTGCCCGGCCATCCCGTCGCGCGCGATCGTCCACGCGTTGTCGTCGTGCACCGCGCCGCGGATCATGCCTCCGCGGAACGCGACGTCCTCGGTGGGGACGACCCGCTCGTCGAACCGCGGATCGCGCCGCCGGAGCGCGCGGACCGGCGCGACCGCGAGCCCGAGGGGGCCCGTCACCTCCCGCGCGACGACCTCGTCGAGCTCGGCCTCGCCGCGCCGCGCGACCGCTGCGCCGAGCAGCAGGTACCCGAGGTCGCTGTACACCGGCGGGAACCCGCCGGCGGGCGGATCGCCCTCGCACTCCGCGCGGCGCCCGTTCGCGCAGGCCAGCAGCGCGCCGAGGGGATCGATCGGCGCGTCGTCGCCGGGCGGATGGAGCGGTCGGTGCGCCTCGAGCCCGGCGCGGTGGGCGGCGAGGAGCTCGAGCGGCACGCGCGCCGACCGCGTACCGGCGAGCTCTGGCAGCACCTGCCCGAGCGGCTCGTCGAACCTCACCTTGCCGGCGCGGGCGAGCCGGGCGAACGCGAGCGCGGTGAACGGCTTCGTCACCGACGCCAGATCGAAGATCGCATCACCCGTCGCCGCGGCCGGCGTCGCGCCGCCGGCGCCTGCCGGCGGGCTGTCTTCCAGCCACAAGCGTCCCGCGGCGCCCGCTCCGTACCGGACGTTGTCTCGCGTGCGCACGGCTGCTGCGACGCACGCGCACGGCGCGGCCCGATGCGCTTCGATCGCGAGCGCTGCGATCGCCGTGAGATCGACGGGGGTCATGGCCGAGGATGAGGAGGGCAGGGCGCCCGTGTCAAACGAGCTCTGGTGGCCGGCCGGATGGCTCGGCGGATGAGCCGGACGACGCATGGACAATCGCGACGCGCTCCCCGAAAAACCGAGCCGCACGGCCGGTCCTGCTTCAGGATCTCCCCGTGGCTTCTCCCGTGGGCACCGAAACACGCGCCGCCGTCGCGCCGCTCGCCGCGCTCGCGGCGAGGTACGACGATCGCCGGCCCGATCGCTGGGAGCCGGTCCCCGAGCGGCTCGACGCGGCCATCGCGTGCGACGTCGAGCTCGCCGAGGCCGGGCGCGTTGCGCGGGCGCCGCTCGTGGCGGAGCTCGCGCGCCGCTTCGAGTTCCTCGCCCACTACCTGGACGCAATCCTCCTCGTGCCGCGCGAGCGCTTCGTCCTGCCGGAGGATCTCGCAGCGTCCGCGGACGACACCCCGCTTCCGCTCGACCGCGCGGGGCACGCGACCGTGAGCGCGCCGCACGCGTACCTGCTCACGTACAGCCTGCTCGATCTCGGCCCGGGCGATCGCCTGCTCGAGCTCGGCACGGGCACCGGCTACGGGGCTGCGCTCGCGCGGCGCATCGTCGGCCCGACCGGGCACGTCGCCTCGATCGAGATCGACCCCGTGCTGCACGCGCGCGCGGTTCGTCTGCTCGGCGCGCGGCCGGATCGCCAGGAGGGCGACGAGGCGCTCGTGGCCAGCGCCGCCGGCCCGTCCGACGAGGGCGCGGGCGTCACGCTGCTGTGCGGCGACGGGCGCTCGCTCGCCGAGCGCGTGCTCGCGCGCTGCCCGACGTCGTCGTCGGAGCGGCCCTGGAAGGTCGCGGTGACGTACGCGCTGACCGAGCCTCCCACGGCGCTCGAGGCGCAGCTGAGCGACGGGGGTGTCCTTGTCGCGCCGGTCGGCGCGTGGGAGGGCCACCAGGAGCTCGTGCGTGTCGAGCGCCGTCAGGGCGCGCTCCTCCGCGAGGTGCACGGCGCGGTCCGCTACGTGGCGGAGCGCGGGCGCGGGTAGGCTGCTCGTTGGGCGATGCCGGGAAGCGCGTTCGCCGGCGGTGTACCAGCCCGCGTCCGCCGCTGCATTGCGCGCAGGTGTTCGCTCGACGGCCTTCGGAGGCTGGTCATGCGCGCCGCAGGGCTTCCTGGTTCACGGCGACGCGCCGGAGCGGCGCAGGGTAGGCTCCTGTACCCGGCCCCGAGCTCGGGTTAACGAGAGAGCGGCGATGCTGACGGAAGCAAACTTCAAGAATTTCAAGCTGCTTCGAGACGTGAGGCTACCTCTCGGGCGGCTCAACGTGCTGGTCGGCGCGAACGCCGTGGGCAAGAGCACCGTGCTGGAGGGGATGCACCGCCTGCTCCAGCTTGCCGCGGTGAAGCCCGGGTCCGCGACCCTCCGTCCGGGGTCGTTCTTCTGGGGCGAACGCGTTGTGGAAGACCTCGTCGCGAAGCCGGACGCCACCGAGCTCGAGCTGGAAGCCGTCCTGGAGGACGGCAGGCGGTTCCGTCTTCGCGCAGGGGCCGCGAAGGAGGAGCCGGAACCCGAGTGGTTCCACCTGTGGTTCGGCAGGGAAGGGCAGGAGACGGAGCTCTCTCTGCCCAGCGACGATCAGGAGGAAGAGCGGCTCTTCTTTCGAGGCCCCCGCGAGGCGAAGCTCGGATCGGTCGTCCGGCTCAAGCTGCACGCCGAGACGCTCGCCGCGGAGCACTACTCTGAAGAGGAGATCCCGGCCGTCGGACACGGCGGTGAGGGTCTGGCTTCCGTGCTGCAGTACCTGCAGGGGCTGCGTGACGGAACCCTGGAAGTGATCGAACGGGATCTGGCGACGATCGTCCCCGGCGCCCGGCGTATCCGCGCGCTCCCCGCCCGCGTCCGGCGCCGGGAGAAGCAACGGATATCCGTCGGGGGCCAGGACTTCTGGGCCGAGCAATCGCGCGAGGTCACCGGCGCCCGTTTCGAGGTCGAGTGGGAAGGGCTGGGGTGGGTGCCGGCCGGTCAGCTCTCCGAGGGGACGCTGCTTGCCCTCGGCCTGATCACGGTCATGCGCTTCGACGCACCGCGCCTCGTCCTGCTCGACGATCTGGACAAGGCGCTTCACCCGGTCGCGCAGCGCAAGCTCGTCGCGCACCTCCGTGGCATCCTCGACGCGACGCCTCACCTGCAGATCGTGGCGACGAGCCACTCGCCGTTCCTCCTTGACGAACTGAGCATGCAGGAGGTGATGGTCATGAGCCGCGGAGCGCGGGGCTCGGCGCTGCGCCGGCTCGACGAGCACCCGACATCGCAGAAGCGGGGCGCCTATCTTCGCCCGGGTGAGTTGTGGAGCCTCGTCGGTGAGGGATGGGTGAGCGAGGCGCGAGAGTGAGCGCCGTCGGCATCGGTATCGCCGCCGAGAGCGCCGGCGACACGCGGATCATCCAGAAGCTCGTCGACCGCATGCTCATCGACCGCATCGCGTGGGTGAAAGAGACCGTCGAGGCGTGTCAAGGCTCGATGACGGATCCCCTTTCACCGTGCCGGAGCTGGCAGGGGGTGGAGGGCTTCGGCTGGCTCGACCTCCACGGCGCGTGGAAGCGCGCTCGGGAGCGCGGCCTTCGCATCTATGGTTCCTTCGAAGGAGAGCGGGCCGAGGAAGATGCGCAAATGCACCGAGCCGCGCTCCTGCTCTTCGCGGAGGAGGTCGAGCCTCCCGTAGCCGTGGTGATCGCGCGTGACATGGACGGCAGGGCGGAGCGCGCCGAGGGCTTCGCCCAGGCGGTAGCGGCTGGGAGCTGGCCGTTCGATGTCGTCCTCGGCGCCCTTCCAGAGCCCGAGATCGAAGCCTGGTTGGTTGCGGCGTGGGTCCCCGAGGACGACTCGGAACGCCAGCGGCTCGATGCTCTCCGCCGTGAGCTCCATTTCGACCCCTGCGTGCAGCCCGAGCGACTCACCTCGAAGAGCGAAGCGGACCGCAAGGATGCCAAGCGGGTCCTCGCGGTGCTGACGACCACGGGGCGAGATGCGGACGCGCGTTGGGCCGACGTGCTCGTCGAGCGCCTCGAAGCGAGCGGCGCCGCGTGTGGCCTCGCGCGCTTCGTGCGCGAGGTGAGGGAGCATCTCGTGCCGCTCGTAGAGCGCGGCGGAGCCTCGGCGTCCGGCCAGTGGTGACCCACCCGGACCGGCCGCCACGCCCTCCGGACAAGCCGCCACGCCCTCCGGACAAGGAGATCCATCTCACGATCCCACGCCGGCGACCTGTGCCGTCCGGGTGGATCTATCCCACGTCCGTGTGACCCACCCCCTGTCCAGATGGCCCATGATCCTGTCCAGATGGCACACCCTCGTGTCCTGATGACCCATCGCCTTGTCCAGATGGCACACCCTCATGTCCAGATGACCCACCCCCCTGTCCAGATGGCACACCCTCATGTCCGTGTGTGAGCCCCGGCGATCCGGGCCCATGGCTCAGGGCCACCCGCTCTGATGGAAGCGCGAGGGCTGGATCGAGGTGAGCGCCGGCGGGGGTCTCCGCGCGGCGGGGGCGGGCGGGCGCGGCGAGCACCGACCGAGGTGCCATCCGGTCTCAGTGGGCGCGGCGTCTCAGGCGCGCCTTGTGTGGCGCGCGACGAAACGTTCCAGGTGGCATGGCCCGAAGGGAGACATGCCGGGCGGTGTTCTCAGCGCAAGCTCTCCCGCTCCGGTCTTGGCGGATGGCCGAGCGCCCGCCCGCCCCCGCCGCGCGGAGACCCCCGCCGGCGCGTGCTGCTCGGCGCGGCACCCTCTCCCTTCTTCTCTTTCCCCCCTCCCTTCCCCGTAGCGTCGCCCCGCCCACCGGATCAGAGAACGCCCCACCGTCTTTGACCCTGGACCGCCTGGAACTTTATCCTGGCCTCCCCGAGGCGGGGCCGCCCCGGCGCGTCGGCTCGCCCGTCGTGGACCAGGGAGAAGACCGGGAGCACTATGGCGGAGTTCGTTTGGGAGGCGCGCGGCCGCACCGGAGAGATCCGGAAGGGCACCATGGAGGCCGAGAACGAGGCGGCGGTGCAGAACCGCCTCCGCGCTCAGCAGCTCAACCCCACCCGGGTCAAGAAGAAGGGGGCGCAGTTCAGCCTCAACCTGACCTTCGGCTCGGGCGTCGAGGCGAAGGACCTCGTCAAGTTCATCCGCCAGTTCGCGACGATGATCGACGCGGGCCTTCCCCTGGTCCAGTGCCTCGAGATCCTCTCGAACCAGGAGCCGAACAAGGTCTTCCAGGCGGCGCTGAAGGACATCAAGAACACGGTCGAGCAGGGCGCCACGTTCAGCGACGCGCTCCGGCGCCACCCGAAGATCTTCGACGACCTGTTCGTCAACCTCGTCCAGGCCGGCGAGGTGGGCGGCATCCTCGACAGCATCCTGAACCGGCTCGCGATCTACATCGAGAAGCGCGTGAAGCTCGCGCGCCAGGTGCGCGGCGCGCTCGCGTACCCGATCGCCGTCATCGTGATCATGGTCGTCGTCATGATCGTGCTGATGTCGTTCGTCATCCCGTCGTTCGAGACGATGTTCGCGGAGTTCGGCGCGAAGGACGCGCTCCCGCAGCTCACGAAGATCGTCATCGCGGTCTCGAAGACGTTCGTCACCTACCTCCCGCTCATCGTCGTCCTGACCGCGGCCGCGGCCTTCGGCGCGACCTACTTCTATCGCTCGCCGGCCGGCAAGCGGATGGTGCACCGCCTCATCCTCAGGCTCCCCATCATCGGCCCGGTCATGCAGAAGATCGCCGTGGCGCGGTTCTCGCGCACGCTCGGCACGCTGCTCGGCTCCGGCGTGCCGATCCTCGACGCGCTCGACATCGTCGCGAAGACGGCCGGCAACGTCGTCGTGGAGGAGGGCCTCATGTACTCCCGCCAGAAGATCTCCGAAGGGAAGAACATGGCCGAGCCGCTCGGCGAGATGAACGTCTTCCCCGGCATGGTCGTGCAGATGGTCGCGGTCGGCGAGCAGACCGGCGCCCTCGACACCATGCTCAACAAGATCGCCGACTTCTATGAAGAGGAGGTCGACGTCGCCGTCGCCGCGCTGACGTCGCTGCTCGAGCCGCTGCTCATGGTCATCGTCGGCGGCATGGTGGGCGTCGTGCTCATCTCGATGTACCTGCCGATCTTCGATCTCGCCGGCAAGATCAAGGCGGAGTGATGTCGCCCGCGGCCTCCCCGGCGAGCCAGGGCGGCGAGGCCGGGGCGCCGCGAGATCACGCCGAGGCCGGGCCGTCGCGCGACGCCCGCCTCTCGACGCCGGCGATGCTGCTCCCGTCCGGCGCTCCCGCCGGCGCCGAGGCGCCGCTCGCGAGCCGGCTCACCTGGCTCATCGCGCTGCGCCTCGCGGTGCTCACGGTCTTCCTCGTCGTGACCGCGGCGGTGTACCTCGGCGGCTTCACACCCGGAAGCTTCTCCAGCAACGTCGCGCTTGTCACGGTCGCCACCGCGTACGGCGTCTCCGGCATCTACGCCGTGTTCCTGCGCATGAACCGCGCCCTCCGGGCGATCGCGCGGGCGCAGCTCGTGACCGATCAGATTACCTGGACCGCGCTCGTGTACATCACCGGCGGGGCCTCGAGCGGCGCGACGTCGCTCTACGGCCTCACCTGCCTCACGGGGGCGATCCTCCTCGGGCTCCCCGGCGCCATCGTCGCCGCGGCGTCGGGGGCGGCGGCGTACCTCGTCCTGTGCGCGGCGCTCGGGCTGCACCTCGTCGGGGTGCCGCCGGACCAGCCCGCCGGGGCCTACGCGATGCAGTGGGGCGAGCTGCGGTACCCCATGTTTGTCAACCTGCTCGCGATCGTGGTGGTCACGCTGCTCGCGAGCTACCTGGCGGAGCGGCTGCGCGCGACGGGCGGCCGGCTCGTGCAGGCCACCGCGCGGGCGGAGCAGGCCGAGCGGCTCGCGGCGCTGGGCCGCCTCGCCGCGGGGCTGGCCCACGAGATCAGGAACCCGCTCGGCTCGATCGCCGGATCCATCGAGCTCCTCCGCACGGGCGGCACGCTCTCCGACGAGGACCGCAAGCTCTGCGAGATCATCGAGCGCGAGACCGCGCGCCTCAACGACCTCGTGGGCGACATGCTCGATCTGTCGCGCCCGCGGGTGCCCGCGCTCGAGGGCGTGGACCTCTCGGCGACGGCCCGCGACGTCGTCGTGCTCGCGGGGCGCTCGGGCCGCGGCGTCGACGTCGAGGTCCGCTTCGATGGGCCGTCGTCCGCGCCCGTGACCGCCGACGCAGCCCAGATGCGCCAGGTCGTCTGGAACCTCGTGCGGAACGCGATCCAGGCGAGCTCCGCGGGCGCCGTCGTGACCGTGCGCCTCTGGCGCGACGCGAGCGCGTGGCTCCTGGAGATCCGCGACCAGGGGCGAGGCATCCCCGCGGGCGCACGCGATCGCCTCTTCGACGCGTTCTTCACGACCCGCACGCACGGCATGGGCATCGGCCTGGCCGTGGTGAAGCGGATCCTCGACGACCACGGCTTCGCGATCGAGGTGGACAGCCGCGAGGGCGAGGGCACCGCGTTCCGGGTGAGGATCCCGGATCGGCCATCCGACGCAGGCCACGCCGAGCGCCTCGCCGTCGCCGCGGAGCTCTCCCCGCGATCGCGCCCGGCGGGCTGACGCGGAGCCCGCCCCACGATCGCGCCCGCTGCATCGTCATCGTCACAGGGGACGCGTGGCGCTCCGTTCACGCCCCGCGCCGCCGCCGCGCGCGGCTTCGCCCGAGCGCCCAGCCGAGAGATCGCGGCCGAGCCCGCCTCCGCGCGTGAATAGGCCGCGAAGGCCGCCGTCTGCCCCTGGGAAGCGGGCCCGTGCAGGCGGATTGCTGTCTCTTTTCGCGGTGTTCATGGAGAGCAGGGATGCGACGTCGCCGGGCCACCGGGGCCTGCGTCCGACCTGGCAGGCCGTTTGCCATGCCGTTTGCCGAAGGACAGGGTGAGCAGTAGAAGCGTCCCGAGGCGCGCTCGCGGCCCGCAGGCACAGAAGGAGAACCATACGTGACACGCAGGATGAACCATCTCTTCGCGGCGGCGTTCTCGCTGCTCGCGCTCACGCTCGGCCCGGTGGGCCTCGCCAGCGCCGGGCCGGCGACGGACGTCGTCAAGGCCAGGCAGACGGCCCTGTTCGACCTCCTGAAGAAGGGGGGGGTCGAGAACCAGAAGAAGGTGGGCGCGGTCTTCGACGAGATGCTCGATTACTCGGCGCTGGCGGAGGCCTCGCTGGGCAGCGAGTGGGCCGCGCGGACCGACGCCGAGAAGAAGCAGTTCAGCGAGCTCCTCAAGCAGCTCGTGCGCAAGGCCTACGAGCGCAACCTGAAGAAGACGCTCGACTTCAACGTCGAGTACCTCGGCGAGACCGACAGCAAGGGCGTCATGACGGTCAAGACCAAGGCCGTCTCCAGGAAGGACGCGCGCGAGGAGCCGGTCGAGATCGCCTTCAAGCTCTCCCAGAAGGGGGGCGCCTGGCTCGTGCAGGACATCGTCACCGAGGGCGTGAGCCTGGTGGGGAGCTACCGCGCCCAGTTCACGAAGATCATCAAGAAGGATGGGTTCCCGGCGCTCATCCAGAAAATGAAGGACAAGCTCGCCAAGGGCGACGTCTGACCCGCCCCGCCGCGCCTCGTCCGGCGCGATCGCCGTGAACTCGCCTGAAATGCCGCCGGGTTGATACCCTTGGCGGGTATGGCTGCTGGACAGAGGCGCGGCCGGTCGGCGCGCGCGCTGGGCCTTGCGCCGTCGATCCGCGCGCTCGCGCCCGGCGGCGGCGCGGCCCCGCGCCCGCCCGACGACCGCCCTGTCCTCCGGCTCGCCGTCAGCAAGGGCGCGCTCGCCATCGAGCTCGGGGAGCCGTTCGCGCTCGGACCGCTCCGCGTCACCGAGCTCGTTGTGCGGCTCGCCGGGATCCGGTTCCCCGTCGACCTCTCCGGCGGCGTGGCGCGCTTCCGGCACCGGCGCGGCCAGCTCGTCCGGCTCTCCGTCGAGGCGCAGGGGACCGAGCTCGCCGGCTGGGCCGCGCCGCGGCTCCGCGGCCTCCTCGGCGACGGCGCGCCGCAGCTCATCATCGCGCCCATCGAGGACGGCGCGCTCGTCGCGCTGCGATCCGGCGAGACGGCGCTCGCGTTCGACGTCGCCGTGGCCCCGGCGGAGCGCGCGCTCAGGCTCCTGCCGGAGCGCGCCCGCGGCATCGGCCTCGCCGCCCCGCCGCACGCGCTCGCGCTCCAGGCGCTGTCGATGATGGCGGGCGCGCACGGGCGCCTCGTCGAGGGCGCGATCGTTCTGGACGCCGCGGTCGAGCGGATCGTCCGCCTGCTCCTGCCCGCGGCGGGCGCGAGGGCGCCCGCGGTGGAGGGGGCGCAGTGGGCCGTGGTCAGCGCGGAGGCCGGCCGCTTCCGCGCCGAGGGCGCGCTGGGCGCGGCGCCTCCCGCGCTTGGCGACCGCGCGCTCAGGGCGCTCGAGGTGGCCGAACTCGCAGGCGCCGCCGACGAGCTCGCGTCCGCGGGCGGGCTCGACGAGGCGCGCCGCGCCTACCTCGCCGCGCTGGAGCGCGCCCCGCGGCACCCCGAGATCTCCTCGCGCCTCGCCTGGCTCGACCTCGTGATCGGCGAGCGCGCCGAGGGGGCGCTGTCGACCGTCGTCGACGCCATGCCCGCCGTGGACGCCGGCCTCCTCGGCGGCGCGCTCCTCGAGGCGGTCGGCGATCGCGACGGCGCGTTCTCCGCGCTCGCCCGCGCCGCGCACGCCGAGCCTTACGGCCCGCTCGCCGCGCTCGCGTGGCTGCGCGCGGCGGCGCTCGCGGACGCTGTCGACGTGCGCCTCGACGCGCTGAACCTCGGCGTCGCGCGCGCGCCCGGGATCGAGGCGCTGCGGTGGGCGCGGCTCGACGCGCGGCTCGACGTCGCGGACGTGCGCGGCGCGCTCGCGGACGCCGAGCACCTCGAGGCCTCCGCGCGCGGCGCCGAGGCGCGCCACGCCGTGTCTCGCAGGGCCGCCGAGGCGTTCCTCGCGCGGGGCGACGTCGCCGACGCGCGGGTGCTCTTCGAGCGGGCGCTCCGCTACGCGCCGGAGAGCCCCGACGTGGTCGCGGGCCTGGCGCGCTCGCTGCGGGCCGCCGGGGAGGGGAGGCGCGCGCTCGACCTCCTCGCCCGGGCGCGCGCCCTCGCCGCGCGCAGCGGCGCGCCCGCGTGCGCGCTCGACCTGGAGCTCGGCCGCGGCCTCGCGGAGATCGCGGGGGATCTGCCGGCGGCGATCGCGCGCGTGCGGGGCGTCCCGCCCGGCGTGCCGGAGGCGCTGGAGGCGCGGCTGCTCGAGGGCCGCTGGTGCGCCCGGCTCGGCGATCTCGGCGGAGCGTCGGTCGCGCTCGGGCGGCTGCGCGACGCGGTGGAGCTCGCCCTCCAGGGCCGCGCCGACGACGCGGGCGCCGCTCGCGCGAGGGGAGCGCCGTTCGGCGACGGCGCCGCCGCCGTCGCGGCCCTGCTCGCCGAGGCCGCCGAGATCGAGGAGCGATCCCGGGGGGATCTCCTCGCGGCGCAGCGCCACCTGGGCCTCGCGCTGCGCCTCCGGCCGCGCGATCCGGGCATCACCGCCGCGTTCCGCCGCGTCTCCGGCGAGATCGCGCGGCCGATCGCGCCTGCCCCGGCGGCGCCCCCTGTCCCGGTCGAGCGGCCCCGCGCGGCCGAGCAGCGGATCGAGGTCCACGTCGCCGCACCGCGCCGGCGCACGATCCCGCCCGAGCCCGTGGTGGTCGCCCCGGCGCCGAACAAGCCTCCCCCTGGCCCCCGCGCGCCGGCCGCCCCGCCCAAGGCCGCGCCGGTCGACCCCGGGATCATCGACGAGATGCCCACGCTCGATGGTACCGACACGTCGACCGACCTGACGGCGCCCATCCCCAGCAGTGTCACGCTGGCGGAGGGGCAGGTGCCGCTGGCCCGCGCGTTCGGCGTCGACGACGAGCTCCTGGCCGAGCGGCTCGCCGATCGGCTCCGCGCAGATCCCGCCGATCAGGCGGTGGCGATGGCGCTCGCCGATGCGCTCGAGCGGCTCGGTCGCGATCTCGATCTCCTCGCCCTGCTCTCGGCGCGGATGGAGGAGGGCGACGACGCCGTCCGCCAGGAGGTCGCGCCGCGGCGGCGCAGCGTGCTCGCGCGGCTCGCCGTGAGGGCGCGGGCCGAGGGGCGCGCCTCGGAGGCGGAGCTCTACGAGATGCTGCTCCAGAGCGAGCTCGCCTGATCGCTCCCGCGCGGCCCGCGCCCTCGCGGCGAGCCGCGCGCTTGGCCCGCGCGCCGCGCCCGTGATAGCCCGAGCTCTTGCGCAGCGCGCGCAGCGCTTGGAGGTGCAGCATGGCCGAGCAGCCGTCGAACCGCGCCCAGCAGGAGGGCTCGCCGTGCGAGCCGGGCGCCCCGCCCGCGAGGGCGGGCCGTCCGATCATCGTGCAGAAGTACGGCGGCTCATCGGTCGCCGACGTCGACAGGATCGGCAAGGTCGCCGAGCGCGTCGTCGCCGCGAAGCGCGCCGGCAACGACGTCGTCGTCGTGGTCAGCGCGATGGGCAAGACGACCGACGGCCTGCTCGCGCTCGCCCGGCAGGCGGCGAGCGCGGCCGCGGATCCTCCCCGGCGCGAGCTCGACATGCTGCTCTCGACCGGCGAGCGCGTCTCGATGGCGCTCCTCTCGATCGCCATCCAGGCGCGGGGCTTCGAGGCGATCTCGTTCACGGGCTCCCAGTCCGGCATCCTCACGAACGATCGCCATTTCGACGCGCGCATCATCGAGGTCCGCCCGTTCCGCATCGAGGACGAGCTCGCCCGCGGCCGCATCGTGATCGTCGCCGGCTACCAGGGGATGAGCTACCGCCGCGAGATCACGACGCTCGGCCGCGGGGGCTCCGACACGACGGCCGTGGCGCTCGCGGCGGCGCTCAGCGCCGAGCGCTGCGAGATCTACAGCGACGTCGACGGCGTGTACTCGGCCGACCCGCGGGTCGTCCCGGACGCCCGCCACCTGCCCGAGCTCGACTGCGCGGTCCTCCAGGAGATGGCCGAGTGCGGCGCGAAGGTCGTCTGCGCTCAGGCGGTCGAGTGGGCGCGGCGCTCCGGCGTGGCCCTGTACGCGCGGTCGACCTTCGATACCGGCCCCGGCGCGCGGGAGACGGTGGTGCGCCGGTTCGCGCCGGGCTCGGCGCCGAAGGCGCTCGCGGCGCGCGCGATCGTCGCCGAAGGCAACGTCGTCCTCGCGCGGGCTCACGGCGGGCTCCGGCTCGACGAGGTCCTCCGCGCGGCGGGCGAGCTCGGGCTGGGCTTCCGGGATCTCTCCTTCGGTCACGGCGGCGGCGCGCTCGTGATCCCGCTCCTCAACGTGCCCGAGTGGCAGGGGGCCAGGCGAAAGCTCGCCGCGCTGCTGCCGTCGCTCGAGCTCGTCGAGGGGCTCGCGGCGGTCAGCGTGGTCGGCGACGGGCTCTCCGCGACGGCGGAGCCGCTCGCGCGCTTCGTCGAGGTCCTCGGGCGCGCGGGCATCGCGCCTCGGTTCACGGTCGCGGGCCCCCTGCGCCTCGGCGCCCTCGTCGACGCCGCGGACGTCGCGGCCGCGCAGCGCCTGCTGCACGCGTCGTTCGTCGGCGGCTGAGCGCGCCGCCGGCGCTCGGCGAGCGACGTGCGAGCGCGGCGGGTCGACGCTCGGCGAGCGACGCCTGAGCGCGGCGAGCCGGCGCTCGTGTGGCCGCTCGCGAGGCGGAGGACGACCGTCAGTGCTTTCTCTGTCGCGTGAGCGCGACGAGCCCCGCCCAGCACGCGACCCACACGATCTCGCGCGACGCGTCCCAGGCGATCGCCGCCGGTCCGATCGACGCGGCCTCCTCCTCGGGGGCGCCGGGGGGCGTCGCCCCGAGCTCGGCGACGAGCGTCGGGGCGGCGTTCGACGGCACGTGGACGAGCTGCGCCCGGCGCTCGCCCTCGCGGGCGACGAGCGCGAGCAGCGGCGAGGCCCTGTGGTCGCCCGCGAAGGCGAGGGCGACGACCACCGCGAGCCCCTCCAGCATGCGGAACGTCTCGCCGCCGTCGCGCGACACGCAGAGGAGCCCGGCGCCGGAGATCGCGATCGAGCGACCGCCGGCCGCCGCTGCGAGCCGGCAGTCGTCGGCCTCGGCCGCGCGCCGCGCCGCACCGGACAGCGGCACGACCGGCGAGCCTTCGTCGTCGCCGCGGAGCCGCTCGAGCTGCGGTCCCTCGGCCGCGCTCGTGAGCGCCACGATCACCCCCTCGCTCGCGCTCATCCGGAGCACGCCGTCCCGCAGCGCGGGCCCGGGCGTCAGGGAGAGCGCGCCCTTCGACGGCGTCGGCGCGCCGTCGCGGCGGGGCGAGCCCGTGGCCGCGGAGCCGGTCTCCGGCGGCGGGACGACCGCGCCGGCCGCGGGCGACCACAGCGTCTTGCCGGCCAGCACCCACAAGCGCCCCGGCGTCGTCGCGAGCGTCACCGGCGCGCCGCCCGAGCCCCACGCGCCGAGCGGGCTCGCGCTCTTCCCCCGGTCGTCGCTCCGCAGCAGGTTGCCGCGGCGCGTGGCGATGAGGATCGCGCTGTCCGACAAAGCGATGGAGGACGCCGACGTGTCGATGCCGGCGCGGCGCGCGGACAGCGCCCCCGCGTCGACGACGAGCACGGTCCCGCGATCGGCGCCCGCCCGCTCCGCGCGGCGCGGGCGGCCTCCCGATCGCGCGGCGGGCTCGCTCGTCAGCCCGGGCTCTGCGCCGGCGCTGCCCGCGACGACGTAGCCGCCGGTCACCGCGAGCGTGCTGCACGGGACGGCGGCGCCCGCGTCCTCGACGACGACCCAGGGCAGCGCATCCCAGACGGGCGCCTGGTCGTCCGGGAGATCGGGCAGCTCTGCGAGCAGATCTTCGCCCTCGTAGGCGCCGTCCTGGTCCGCGTCGAGCGCCGGCAGCTCCCCCTCGTCCACGTCGTCCGCCGGGTCGTCTCCCGTCCCTTCCGCGCCGCCGTCGTCGCCGTGCGCCCCGCCGTGATCGTCGAGATCGTCCTGCTCGGCGTCGCTCTGCTCGACGGCCTCATCGGACAGCCACGAGCCCGCGTCGGCGTCCGCGATCCCCTCGTGGAGCGCCCCGACATCGACGCCTTCTTCCGCGGGCTCGTCCTCCCCGGTCCCGCTGTCGTCCAGGGCGAGCTCGACGCCGATCTCGAGGTCGCTCGCGTTCGCGTCGTCGAGCCCCTGCTCCGCGTCGTCGAGCGTCTGCAGGAGGTCGTCGAAGCCCTCGTCGCCGCCTTCTTCCTCGTCGTGCCCGATCGGCGGCAGGTCGACGAGCTTGTTGTCGTTCTCGTCGTGCTCGTCGTGCTCGCGCTCGTCGTCGTCGACGGCGGTCTTCGGCTGCGGCGCCGGGCACGTCTCGCGGCGCTCCTCCATTCGCTCGCTGCAGGCTCGTGAGGCTGACATCGGCGGGAGTGTAGCGCCCCTCGCGGCGCTTTCGCCCCGCGCGGCGATCCTCGTGCGCGCCGTGGGCCCCAGAGCCCGTCCGCCCCGGCTCGCGGCGGCGGCTCTCGTCGGTTCGCGTTGGTTCTCGTCGGTTCTCGTCTGGTTCGGGCCCGCGGCCCGTCACGCTCCCGATGGCGCCGTCGGCGCGCCGCGGGCGCGGATCATGGAGGGGTGAAGGTGAGCGGCCCGACGATCTCGCTGCGCTTTGGCGGGCTCGAGAACGCCGCGGCGCCCGCGGATCGAGGGAGGGACGCGGCATCTTGACGCGGCGAGGAGGCTGGCCATCCCCGCCGGGTGTGCCCGCTGGATCCCTCCGGCGAGCGGTGCTTAGCTCCGCCGTCCATGGGCCGGAACGACAGCAATTCCAGGCGAGTCGCATCCGCGTCTCCGGCCGGCGGGCACCCCTCGGGGGCCGCGGGGCAGCTCGGGCCCGCGCGCGGCCCCCTCTCGATCGCGGACGCGAGCGCCGGGATGCTGGTGCAGCACGTCCTTGTCCATCCAGCGGACGTCGTGTTCGTGAAGAGCATCGTCGAGGCGAGCGACGGCGTCGCGCTCCTGCTCGCGGATCGCGGCGGAGAGATCACGCTCGCCGCGCCGCTCGATCGGGGCGACGAGCTCGCCGAGCTCCTGCTCGATCTCGAGCGCGACGTCGGGGCGCGTCGCCGCGACGCGCTGCGCTGAGGGTGGCATGACGGAGCGCCGCGACCCGAGCTCGGTCGATCTCGTCGAGGAGCCCTCGCTGGACGCTGCCGCTCACGACGGAGCGGCGCAGGGCCTGCCCGCGCCGTCGGGCGCGCTGCTCGACCCGCGCATCCTCGCTGCCTGGCGGGAGTGGCTCGCCGCGCTCGCGACCGACGCCGAGGCTGCCATCGCTGCGGCCCACGTGTACGGGGAGCTCGGCCCCGAGGCGCGCGAGGCGTGGCTCGACGTCCTCGCGGAAGACGCGCCCAAGCTGCAGGTCCCTGCGGTGGCGATCTATGCCCCGCTCCTGTCGGTCGAGAGCGACGCCGGGCGCCGCGAGCGGATCGAGGTCGCGATCGGGGAAGGTGAGCGCGCTCCGCGTCCGGCGAGCGGCTTCGCGCTGCGCGGCGTCGCCGCGGGAGGCGATCGCGTGGTGGCGCTCGTGACGCCGCTCTACTTGCGATTCGTCCGGGTGCTCTGGTGCCGCTATCTCCCCGAGGACGGCATCGCCTGGGCGCGGCACGATCCCATCGTCCGCGCGGAGGACGCGCCGGGTCCGGGGATCCTGCTCGACGGCGCGCAGCTCGAGGCCACGCCGATCAAGCTGGTCATCGAGGAGCTGTGCCATGCCGTCCTGGCGCAGCAGCGCAAGGGCGCCGAGCTCCCACCCTCGCTGCAGCTCTGCGCCGATCTCTTCGACGCGCACCTGGAGGGCGATCCGCTGCCATGAGGCCGCTCGCGCCGGTCTGCACGCCGCTCTTGCTGATCGCGATCGGCTGCGGCGGGGGCGGCGACGCCGTCCGGGAGCCAGCGGCGGGGCCGCCCGTCGCCGCGGCGGCCCCTGCGCCCGGCCCGGTGCGGAGCTTCTCGTACGAGACCCTCGACGGCCGCGAGCTCTCGACCGGGTCGCTCTCGGGCAGGTTCAGCGTGATCGGCTTCGTCGCGACCTACGATGTGGCGTCTCAGGCGGAGGCGCGGTTCCTCGCGGGGCTGTTCCGCGATCACACGCCGCGCGTCAACGCGGCGCTCCTCGTCCTCGAGGCGAGCGAGAACCGGCCGCTCGTCGAGGCCTTCGTCGCGGCGCTCAGGCTCCCGTACCCGGTGGCGCTCGCGGACGCCCCGACGATCGCCGGAGAGGGGCCCTTCGCCGGGCTGCACCACGTGCCGAGCGTCGTCGTCCTGGACGCAGGGGGCCGGGAGGTATTCCGGCATGTGGGTCTCATCACCCAGGAAGCGCTCGAGGAGGTCCTCCGCGGCCTCGAGCGCGCGAGCGCGCGGCCCGCTCGGTAAGCCCGGCTGCGTGCCGCCCGCTGAACGTCGCGCCGGGCGGACAATGGGGGCGACGTCCGGGCGGCCGTGGCGCGCAGCGCCGAATTCCTGCCGAAGACGGCAATCCGAGGTGGCCTATCGCAATGGCGCGCAGAGCGCTGGATGAGCGTGCCTCGGCACGAGGGAGGAGGAGCAGCAGCCCCATTTCTTCGGCCGGTGCGCGCCCGTTTGGGCGATGATGGCGCGCATGGCGATCGACCACATCGGTTTTCCAGTATCGGATTATGAGCGGAGCAAGGCCTTCTATCAGGCGGCCCTGGCCCCCCTTGGTTACGGCCTCCTGATGGAGATCACGCCGGAGATGACCGGGGGCGCGGGCAGCCACGCCGGCCTGGGGGCCGACGGGAAGCCGGACTTCTGGATCGGCACGGGAACCCCCCTGAAGGGCAGCTTGCATGTCGCCTTTGTCGCGAAGACAAGGGCCGACGTCGACGCGTTTTACCGGGCCGCGCTGGCGGCTGGAGGCGTCGACAACGGTCCGCCGGGGCCGCGGCCGCAGTACCACCCTGGCTACTACGGTGCGTTCGTGCGCGATCCTGACGGGCACAACGTCGAAGCGGTCTGTCACGGCGGGTGATGGATGACGGAGCATGGCGAGCGCTCCTCTCCGGCGCTCGCCGCCCGCTCCTCGTCGCCTTCGGCGACCGTCCTCTCCTCGCGCTCAGATCCTGCTGAGGAGCTCTGCCTTCTTTGCAGCGAACTCCTGATCGGTGATGAACCCCTTTTGCCGGAGATCGGCGAGCCGCTCGATGGCGGCGAAGATATCCCCTTCCTGCGCCGGAGCAGGGCGGGGGAGGGCGGCGTCCGCCTGCGCCGGAGCGGGCGCTTGCGCCGGAGCGGGCGGGGCGATCGGCGCCTGCTTCACGGCAAGGTCGCCGGAGATGATTGGCAAGCTCAGCACGCTCACCACGCCGTACTGGCTTGTGAACGTCACCGACGACCCTGATCCCTGCTGCTGCGATACGCCGCCGATCTGGTGATCGAGCGTGTCGTAGACGCTGACGCGCCCGTTGACCTCGACGGCCAGGCGCCGCGCGCCGGGGAAGTAGGCATATCGGACGTTGTTCTGCGATCCGCTGGAGCTCGGCACGCCGAGCTCCCCGGGCCACCAGCTGCCCGAGCCCCCTCCCGACCCCGGGACGAACAGGCTGACCGGGGATCCCCCAAAACCTCCACTGCCACCTTGCTGTTGCTGCTGGCCGCCCTGCGATGGATAGCTCGGGGGCGCTGGAACGAACGGCTGGTTGGCCAGCAGACTGGACAGCTCGGAGCACAGGCCGTCCACCTTGGCCTTGAGACCGTTGTTGAACATGTCCCCGACCATGGTCATGCCGCCCTGCATCCACTGCCCTCCGCCGCCCAGCTCGGGGTGGTAGAACTGCGCCATCGTTCCATGGCCGTTCACGAGCGCCTGCAGCAGCGTCATCACCGCGTCGGTGCTGACGAAATAGCGCTGTGACAGGTCGGAAACTCTCTGCTGACCTTCGACGGTGAGTTGCTGCATGGTGAGGCGCTCCAGGAGGAGGGAGCGCCCACCCTTGCACTGCGGTGCGTCGATCGCAATGCGGGCGAGCGACGATGACGGCGATGACGGCGATCAGCCAGCGAGCTTGCGGACGCTCGCGAGCTGGACACAGACCGCGACGACGTCCATGGCGACGCGGATCTGATCCAGCGGCGGCATCGAGGGCGCGACCCGGATGTTGCGGTCGCGAGGATCGCGGCCGTACGGGTACGTCGCGCCGGCGCCGGTCAGCTTGACGCCCGCCTTGTTGGCCAGGCGCACGACCTCCTTCGCGCAGCCGTCGAGGGTGTCGAGGCTGACGAAGTAGCCGCCGCGCGGCGAGGTCCAGCTGGCGATGCCCTTGCCGCCGAGCTCGCGCTCGAACGTGGTCGTCACCGCCTCGAACTTGGGCCGCATGAGCTCGGCGTGCCGCTGCATGTGGCTCAGCAGGCCCTTGTAATCCTTGTAGAACCGCACGTGCCGCAGCTGGTTCACCTTGTCCGGACCGATGGTCTGGATGCCGAGGTGCTTCTTCGCGTCCGCCACGTTCGCGGGGCTGGACGCCATGGCCGCGACGCCGGCGCCGGCGAACGAGATCTTCGACGTGGAGGCGAAGACGAACGGCCGGTTGGGGTGGCCCGCGGACTGGCACGCCGGCACGATGTTCGCGAGCTTGTCGCCCTCGGCGTACAGGTCGTGGACCGCGTAGGCGTTGTCCCAGAAGAGGCGGAAGTCCGGGGCTGCCGTCTTCATGGCCGCGAGCCGGCGCACGACCTCGGGGCTGTAGGTGGTGCCGGTGGGGTTGGAGTACTTCGGCACGCTCCACATGCCCTTGATGGCCGCGTCCTCGGCGACGAGCTTCTCGACCTGATCCATGTCCGGCCCGTCGTCGCGCAGGTCGATCGTGATCATCTCGATGCCGTGGTGCTCGCAGATCGCGAAGTGACGATCGTAGCCGGGGCTCGGGCACAGGAACTTCACCTTGGGCTGCTTCGCCCAGGGGCCGCTGCCGTCGGGCACGCCGTGGACGAGCGCGCGGACCACAGCGTCGTGCATCATCGTCAGGCTGCTGTTCCCGCCGACGATGACCTGCTCCGAGGGGACCTCGAGCATCTCGGCGAAGATGGCCTTCATCTCGGGCAGGCCGTCGAGGCCGCCGTAGTTGCGCGTATCCGAGCCGTCCGAGGCGATGAGGTCGCCCGCGCCGGGCAGCGCGAGCATGCCGTTCGCGAGATCGAGCTGCTCGGACGACGGCTTGCCGCGCGTCATGTCGAGCTTGAGGCCGCGGGCTTCAAAGGCAGCGAAACGCGCCTCGAGCTCACGGGTGAGCGAGGCAAGAGCATCGGGAGACAACGAGCGCAGTTCGGTCATGGCGCGCGATATCTAGCAGAATTTCGCGCGTGCGTCGCGGCCGGACGGCGCGCGGCGGGTGGGGCGGTGCGTCGATCGGGGAGAGGCGCGGAGAGGCGCGAGAGGCCGGGAAGCCGCCGGGCGCAGCTCGCCCGGCGGCGTCCGCCTCGTCCGCCTCACTCCGCGGCGATGGGCTCCACGCTGTTCGCCCCGTGGCTCACGTGGCGCACCTCGGGGTTGTTCTCGAAGTACGCCTTGCCGGCCAGGCGCTTGACCAGCGGGCTGAAGCGCTCCGCGGCCTTGCCGCCGACGATGTCGCGGAGCAGCGCGACGTCCTCGCGCGCCCGGGCGAGCGTCTCCGGGTCCGTGAGGAACTCCTTTGCCGCCTTCGCCTTGGCCGGGGCGGCCATCACGGCGTCGCGGAGCGCTCCCGCCGCCGCCTTGGCCTTGCCCACCGCGCGCTCGGCGGCCGTCTGCTTGATGAGCGGCGCCACCTCGTAGACCAGGTTGGCGGCCGAGCCGGCGACGCGGTGCGGCGCGTGGTGGAGCGGGCTCGCGTACTTCGGGTTCCTCGCGAGGAACGCGCGCACCTCGGCCTCCGTGACGCCCGCCTCCTCGTAGGCGCGGGTGAGCTCCTGCTCGGCCAGGATGCGCGCCTTGAACATGTACATCTGGATGCGCGAGTAGAAGTTCGTCGCGCCGTCGCCGCTCGTCTCCACCGCGCAGAAGATCGTCCCGGGGTAGCGCGACGTGATCAGCGACTGGACGCCGTCGGAGACGCCCGACGAGGGCATGCAGCCGAACGGCTTCACGCTCACCGTCACGTGCGCCTTCGACTTCACGGCGTTCACGATGAGCTTGCCGACCTCCATGTGCCCCTCGCCGCCGCGGAGGTCGTTCGAGTAGTAGTCCTTCGCCACCTCCGCCACGAGCTCCATGTCCGGAAGGTGGTAGTCGAGCAGGCCGAGCGGCAGCGCGAACGCCTGGAAGCCGACGCGCAGCGCCCCCTCGGCGAGGCGCATCGTCGCGAGGCGCTTCGCCACGCCGAACTCGTCCAGGCCGGCGAGGCCGTAATTGCCCTCGTCGGCGCCGCGCAGGTCGCGCCGCTCGCGGGTGTCTCGGGCGCACTCCCAGATGTTGTAGAGCAGCCACGCCGTCGTGAGCTGGATGTCGTTCTCGCCGCCCTCGCTCTCGAGGAACCTCTGGAGGGCGTAGTTGCCGTCTCCCTCGGTCGTCATCGCCCAGAACTCGCCGATGATCGACGTCTTGGCCTTGGGCCGGAGCTTGTCCACCCGGACGCCCTCGAACTCCTTGCGGGCCTCGTAGAGCGCCTTGAACACGTTCGTCTGCTCGAAGAGCGCCTTGTAGAGGATGCGCTTCGCGCTCTCCATCGCGCGGTTCGTGGCGCCCGGCTCGACCTCGTAAGGCCGGATCCGGTAGCCGAGCGCGTTCAGCGTATCGCCGCAGACGATGGCCTTGATGATCGCGATGAAGAACGCGGGGTTCATCTCGAGCCCGACGTCGTCGCCCGTCGCCTGCGAGAGGCCGCCCGTCTGCTGGAAGAGCATGACCCGGAAGCCGTCGAAGCCGGCGTCGCGGAGCGCCTTCCTGTACTCGGTCACGTACATGCCGAACCGACAGGGCCCGCACGCGCCCGCCGTCAGGAAGACGTAGTTCTTGATGATGTCCTCGGTCGACATCCCCTGCTTGTCGCGCAGGTCGATGAGGTACTTCACGAGGCCGCCGACCGTGAAGTACGTCGGGTTGCACTGGCCGCGGTTGCCGAACTCCTTGCCCGTCTGCAGCCCCGCGTTGTCGCTCATCCCGAAGTAGTGGACGTTGTAGCCGAGGCCCTTCAGCGCGCCCTCGCACAGGAAGTCCTGCGCGGCGGTGAGGCCGCTGATGAGGAGCGTCACGTTGTCGCGCTCCTTCTTGGTCATCTTCGGCTTGAGCATGTTGTCGACCCACTGGCGCCGCTCGGCCTTGAGCCCGAGCCGCTCCCGCTCGGCCTCCTCGAAGGCCCTGAGCTCGGCCTCGATGTCGACGTCGGTCTTGGTGGATCGCGCCTCGCCCACCAGAGGAAGGCGCGTCTTCTGCGTGGTGGTCGTGCTCGTCGTGCTCGTGTGTTGCATGGCGTGGCTTCCCTTCGCTTGGATGCTGGAAGGGGCGGCCCCGCCGTCCCCCCCTCGACCTTCGACGTGGTTCAGGCTTCCAGGGGGACGACGGTCCCGTCGGACTGCTTCTTCTTGAGCTGAACGAGGCCCGTCTTCGGCGCCTCGGGCGGCGAGACCGGCGCGACGTAGCTCCGGACCTTCTCGGCGAGCGCCGCGATCTCCCGCTCGAGCGCGGGATCCGTGATCTTGCGCGCCGCCTGCTGGTCGCGCTTCAGCTGGAGCAGCTCGAGCCGCTTCTCCTCGATGCGCTGGACCAGCTGCGCCTTCTTCTTCGCCGCGTCCTCGAGCGCCTCCTCGTGCAGCTTGAGGCTGTGCGCGTACGTCTTCACGCGGATCTTGATCGAGCCGCCCGGCTTGTTGGCGTCGATGTCGTGCAGCGCCGCGTACGGCGTGGCGCTCGAGCTCACGATGCTGTCGATGATCCCGTACGTCGGCGCGTCATGGCCGCACTTGAAGCTCGAGAGATCGAGCAGGACGACGTTCGGGTGGCGGGCGGCGAACTTGGCCGCCCAGACCTTCTGCGCGCTGTTGGCCGAGTAGTTCTCCGGCCAGACGTCGTTGATGTCGAGCGGGTGCTGGCCCGTCGCGATCTCGTCCTTGAAGTACCTCGCGAGGTACTCCATGTCGCGCGGGATGGATCGCACCGAGAGGATCGGATAGCCGAGCACCTGGAACTCCTCCGGGATGCCGTGGTTCAGGCCCGGGTCGGAGTGGTACGGCCGCCCGATCATCAGGATGGCGACGCGATTTTCGGCCTCGACCGTCTCGAGGATCGCCCGCCCCTTGTCCTGGAGATCGCGCTCGAACTGCGAGAGCGCCCGCATCCCCTCGCGGTGCGCGTGATCGCTCTCGTCCTCGGTGATGCCGAGCCGCGGGCCCCAGGTCTCGAACATCCGGCGCGCCGTCAGCGTCATCTCGGAGAACGTGAGCGCAGGATCGAGGTACTCGATGCCGCGCGTCTTGAAGAAGTCGACCTCCTTCGTGAAGGCCGCCTTCATGACGTCCGGCACGCCCGCGACGATCGGGCAGCTCGTCTTGTCCATCACCCCTTCGCCGAAGCTCGGCACATGGGTGAGGATGGGGAAGAAGATGTAATGGAGCTTCTTCTCGTCCGAGTGGTGGTGGAAGAGCAGGTTGTGGACATGGGCCTGCGCCACCTTGGACGGGAAGCACGGATCGATCGAGCCGTACTTGCCGCCCTCGACCCACATCTCCTCGCTCGTCGCGTCGCTGAAGACGACGTTCTGCTTGGGGATGCCGAGCGCCTCGAAGTAGGCGCGGTAATACGGGCCGGTCGAGTAGATGTTGAGGACGCGCGGGATGCCGATGCGGACGCGGCGCAGGCGCTCGCGCACCTCGATGCCGCTCCGCCGGAACGGGCGCGTCGTCTCCACCCGGCGGATGCCGAGGAAGCCCTTCTTGACGACCGTGTCCTTCACCGGCGCGCCGTCCTCCGGGAGCGGCGCCGTGGCGTAGAAGTGCCGGAAGGCGAGCTTCGACTCGTAGTCGACGAGGTTCGGGAACTGCTTCGCGATCTTCTTCCGCTCGGCGACCAGCGCGAGCATCGCCTGCTCGCTCTCGACGGTGCCCTTCTCGCACGAGAAGCCCGAGATGTAGCGGCTCGTCGTCCCGTCAGGCCGCTTCGTGTCGATGAAGGTCCGCTTGCACTCGTTCGGGCAGAAGTGGCAGACCGTCTCCTCGTCGTTCTTCGTCGTGTACTCGAGGGCGATCGCCGCGTCGATCCCGATGAACGTCGACTGGCCCTTGCGCTTCACGACCCGGAGCGTCTCGAACGCGGCCCCGAGCGCGCCGGCCTCGCCGGTGTGCGGGTGGACGAACACCTCGGCGCCGGGGACGCGCTCCTTGATGTAATCGACCTGCGCCTTGACCGCCGCGAGGTTGTACTGCGTGCCGCCCTGCAGCACGTAGCGCGTGCCGAGCGCCGCGAGCCGCGGGATCTGCACGACGTACTGCCACACGTTCTTCGGCAGCACCTGGGCGAGGCCGGCGAGCAGCTCCTCCTTCGAGAAGCCCTCCTTCTGGAAGTTCACGCGGTCCGTGTCGAGGAAGACGGCGCAGCCGTAGCTGAACTTCGGCGCGAGCTCGGCGCCGAACGCCGTGTCGGCGTAGTCGGTCACCTTCAGGCCGAACTGGTCGGCCATCGCCTGGAGCAACATGCCGTTGCCCGCAGAGCACGAGTTGGAGAGGCGGAAGTTCGCGATATCGCCGTTCTTCATGAACAGGACCTTGATGTCCTGTCCGCCGATATCGCAGATGACGTCGACGTCGCCGAAGAACTTCACCGCGCTCATCATGTGGGCGACGGTCTCGACGATGTTGACGTCGGCGCGCATGCACTCCTGGAGCACGTCGGCCGCGTACCCGGTGCCGCCGAAGCCGAGCACCTCGAGCGTCGCGCCCTGATCGAGCACGTACTGCCTGAGCTGGGAGAGGAGCTCCTTCGCGTCCTGGATCGGGTTGCCCTTGGAGAGCTGGTAGGCCTTGCAGACGATGTTCCCGTCCTCGTCGATGAGCACCGCCTTCGACGAGGTGGAGCCGCCGTCGAGGCCGATGACCCCGCGCACCACCTGGCCGGGCGCGAGCTTCATCGGCGTGAACCGCGGGATGCTGTAGAGCTTCCGGAACTCGTCGACCTCGTCGCGGGTCTTCACGAGCGGCGGGCCCGCGCTCTCGCCGAGCCGGGCCTTCCTGCCGTTCGTCATGTACTCGATGAGCCCCGCCTTGCCGGCGTAGAGGCCGACCTCCGGGGCCTCCTTGAGCCCGTACACGCACGCGCCGAACGCCGCGTAGTACTGCGAGTTCTCCGGGACGAAGATCGTCTCCTCGACCGGCCGGTCCTTCGGCCAGCTGTAGCCGCGCTCGTCCCAGGTCTCGGGGATCCGCTTGCGCCAGCACTCCTGGAGGAAGGGGAGGTAGGTGTTGGGGCCGCCGAGCAGGAGCACCTTGTGCTTCAGCGTCGAGCCGCGCGTCAGCACCGACAGGTTCTGGAGGACGATCGCGTCGGCGAGGGAGCAGAGGATCTCCGTCGAGGGGATGCCGCTCTTCACGAGGTTCACGATGTCCGTCTCGGCGAAGACTCCGCACTTCGCGGCGACGTGGTGGAGCTTCGAGTCGTCGAAGTGGATCTTCACCACCTCCGTCGGCGGGAGGCCCACCTTGATCATGCACTTGTCGATGGTGGCGCCCGTGCCGGAGGCGCACTTGTCGTTCATCGACGGCGCGGCGGTCTTGTCGCCCGTCTTCTCGTCGCGCTGGAAGATGATGATCTTCGCGTCCTGCCCGCCGAGCTCGATGACGCTGCCCACGTCCGGGTGCAGGTTCTCGACAGCGAGCGTGACCGCGTTGACCTCCTGGACGAACTTGGCGCCGAGGCCGGGGCAGAGGGGCGCGGCGCCCGAGCCCGTCATGAACACCCGCCAGCTGTCCCTCGGCGACGCGGGGAACGACGCCTCGATGGTCTCGAGGAGCTCGAGCACCTTCTCCGGCTGCTTGGTCTGATGCCGCTGGTAGTCGCTCCAGAGAATCTCGAGCGTCTGCGGATCGAGCACGACGGCCTTCACCGTCGTCGAGCCGACGTCGATGCCGACCACGACCGGTTCCTGGATCTGCCTTCCCATCGGGGCTCCTCCCACCGCCGTCGCCGGTCCCCAGCGTCCGACTGACTGGCTGGTCAGTCGTGATGGCTACAACGGGGTGCCCGGGAAATCAAGCAATCCGGTGCGTCTTGGTCGTCGCGCAACGCTGTTTTTCGGCCATCTCCGGCCGTCGCTGCGTCCAGGGTGCAAGGTTCCGACGCGGCGCTCGGTGGCGGGCGGTCGCGTTTGCTTGCGTTTGGTTGCGTCTGCTTGCGCGCGGTTCCCGCCAGCGTCCGCATGTCGTGCGCTGTTCCGCGAATTTTCCGGATCTTTCGGGCGGCGGGACCGCTCGACGCCGTCGGGGAGACATCGATCCCCAGATGGCGGTCCGGTGATGGTAAAGCGACCGGCCCATGGACAAGGCCGAGCGCCGCCAAGCGCTCCTCCGCGCGGCGCGCACCGTGTTTTCCGAGAAGGGGTATCACGAGGCGAAGGTCGACGACATCGTCGCGCTCGCCAAGGTCGCGAAGGGGACGTTCTACCTCTACTTCCCCGACAAGCGCTCGGTGTTCGGCGAGCTCGTGCGCGGCCTCTTCTCGCGGCTCGGCGGCGCCATCCTGCGCGTGGACCCGTCGGCGGACGTCGAGGCGCAGGTCAAGCACAACATCCGCGCGATCGTGGCCGTCCTGCTCGACGATCCGGCGCTGACGAGCATCCTCCTGTCGCACGCGGCCGGGCTCGATCCGGCGTTCGTCAAGGAGCTGCGGGCCTTCCGGCAGGAGGTGAAGCTCCTGCTGCAGCAGAGCCTCGCGGAGGGGCAGCGGCTCGGCGTCATCGAGCCGGGGGACACCGAGCTCTACGCGACGTTCACGATCGGCGCGCTGAAGGAGGTGCTGTTCGAGAACGCCCTCGAGGAGCAGGCCCGCCCGCGCGAGCGGATCGTCACGGCGCTCCACGATTTCCTGCGGCGCGGCTATCTCCGGATGGACCCCGCGGCCGGGCTCGCGGCGCGACGCCCGGAGGGCGAGCGCGCCGCGCCCGCGGCGGGGGACGCGCCGGGCGAGGCGCCGGAGCGGGCGAGCCCGTCGCGCGGTCGGCGGGCCAGGTCGCGCGGGGACTGACCGGCACGTCAGTTCGAGATGACCGGCGCGTCAGTCAGGGGATGGACTACCCCGGTCAGGTCGGCTGTGTAGGGATCAAGCGCCGCGCACGACCACGTGCCGGATGAAATTGTGCAGCGTCCGTGTGCCGAGCTGATCGGGCGCGATGGGGGCGAGGAGCGCCGGGACGTCGTGGCCCTCGGCCTGCAGGATCTCGCGCCGCCACGCGATGTAGCCGGCGATGACGTCGTGGTCCATCTCGGGGTGGAACTGCACGCCGTAGCAGGCGCTCGTGAAGCGGATGACCTGGTGGTCGTCGAGCTCGGTGAACGCGAGGCTCGTGGCGCCCTCGGGCAGCGTGCCGACGGTGTCGACGTGGGTCGCGTGCGTCTCGAAGCTCGACGGCAGGCCGTCGAAGAGGGGGTCGTCGGCGCGGCGCTGGACGCGGATCCTGCCGATCTCGCGGCCGCGCGGGTTGCGGACGACCTCGCCGCCGAGGGCCTGGGCGAGGATCTGGTGGCCGAAGCAGATGCCGAACGTCGGGGTGCCGGCGTTCACGACGCCGCGCAGCCACGCCTCGCAGCGGAGCATCCAGGGCTCGCGGTGGGGGACGTTGGCCGACGAGCCGGTGACGACGAAGGCGGCTGTCTCGGGGGCGTCGGGGGCGGGGAGCTCGTCCGTGCGGGCGTCGACGGTGGCGTATCCGCCGCTCCAGGTGGCGCCGATCGTCTGCTCGATCAAGACGGAGAACTGACCGCGCCGCTCGAGGACCGGGGGGACGGGCTCACCGGTCTTCACGATCACGATTTTCTTGCGATGTCGCACCCTTCCAACATAGCGCAGCGCGGCCGTCGAGCGAGGGCGGGGCTTGGCAGCGCGGGGCCGGAGCGCGAAGATGCGCCCCGATGTCCGCGTACGTCGTGTCTCGCCCCATCTGGCGGCGGTTTCGCCCGCGTTTCCTGAGCCGCGCAGCGGCGCACGTGAGGGCCGGCGGGCACGCCGCCATCGTGCTGCCGGACGAACGGGTGGACCTCCTGCTCTCCATCGGCGAGGACGGGAAGCTCACGGAGCTCGGGCTGTGGTCGCTCCTGTCGATCGAGCAGCAGCGCTTTCGCCGCGTGAGCGAGGGGCCCGCCAAGGGGCTCGCGACGGCGCGGGTGAAGCGGCAGTACGAGGGCTCGGTCCTCGACTGGTGCGAGCGCGACAGCACGCACCCCGGGGCGCTCCGCGAGGTGGCGCTCGACTGCCTGGCGTGCGGCGCCTGCTGCCACGACGCCAACGTGGTGCTCGACGAGGTGGACCTCGCGCGCTTCCGGGAGGCCGGGCGCGCCGACCTCACGGGGCGCACCTACGTGCGGCGGGCGCGGGACGGGAAGATCACGCTGCGCTTCGCGGTGAGCGGGCGGTGCCAGCACCTCTGCGAGGACCGGCGCTGCGCCATCTACGAGATCAGGCCGGACAACTGCCGCGCGTTCGTCGTGGGGAGCGAGGCGTGCCTGTCGGCGCGCGAGGAGACGCTCGGGATACGCGACGGGGCGCCGGTGGAGCGGTGAGCGGCGGGCTCGCCGCGGGGCCCGCGGTCACGTGACGGCGGGGGCGGCGGGGCGAGCGTCGCACGCCTTCAGAACAGGAGCCGGACGCTTCCGCCGAGCGGACCGAGCTGCAGCTCCGCCTGGGTCGTGGCGCGATCGAGCTTGATCTGACCCGTGATCCAGAGCGGTACACCCGTGAGGACCATCGCGCCTCCGGCGCTCATCAGCACGGTGGGAAAGACCCATGCGCGAGACGCGCAACCGCAGGAGTCGTCGCCGCTCTTTCGGGTGAGGAAGAACATGCCTGCTCCGACGGAGCCGAGGACCAGCCCGCCCACGGAGAGGCCGGTGCCCACGTCGCGCCGGGTGGTGTCGACGGCGGGCGCCGGCGCCGTCGACTGGGCGTGCGCGTTGCCCACGAGCAACAGAATCACCCCGAACGCGGCGAAACGCATGCCGGCGAGGATCCCTGGTCGCGGCGCGCCCGTCAAGACGAGGAGAGTCTCTCGATCGGTCGAGAACGTGGCGCCGCGGACGCGCGGGAACGCGAGGATCGAGGCCACGATGCTCTGGGCCGGGCGCTCACGTCCGAACGCTCGTGAGCTGGCCCGCGACCGCGGCCTCATGGAACGCCGAGAGGTCGCGATGGGCGGCCTCCCGGTCCGGCAGGCCGTGGGTGGCCAGCCAGGCGACGCCTTCCTCGAGGCTGGCGAAGACACAATGTGGAAACTGCTGGCGTCCCAGGGCGTTGAGCCCCGTGACGATGCTGCGCACGATGGACGCGCGGAAGCCCGACCCGATGTGGATCACCGCCGAGTGGGACACGATGCCATCCACCGAACACAACATCCCGGCGAGAGCGCTGCGGCTGCGCGTGTCGGGTACGATGGCTTCAGGGGTCACGATCTGCAGCAGCCACACCTTGCGGGACGGGGTGCTTGCCTGGGCCCCCACGATCGCCGCCCTCAGGGAGGCGGCGTGGTGCGGGTGGGTCGTCTTCATCCAGACCGCGGTGGCCAGGGAGCTCCAATACCCTACCGCGACATCCACCGTCGCCTCGACGACCTGACAGCCCGCGCGCAGATCGAGCTGCTCACCGGCCTGGGTGAGCGACCGCTGCGGTGCATCGATGAGAGGTCCACATGACGTCGACGACCTGTTCACTCCGCTCGATTCTACGCGAATCTGGCGAAGATCACGGCGAAGAGTGGCGTCGAGCAGGTCGATCGCACGCTGGGTAACCCGGGCGTCTGGCAACGAGAACGAGGCGAACGTGCTGCGCGTCGATCGCCTGGTGTTCCTCGGCGCGGGTCAGGTCCATTCTCCGCCCTCGCACGACAGATTTCCAGTGGGAGCCTGTCTCAACCGACGTTGGCACAGAGGGCGGTGACGGCCCCACGAGGGAGCCGTTCGGCCGATGTGAACACACGGGGGCACCTGAAAGAAAGAACATGTTGTGAGGTTCCGGAGGGTCGCTACGATGCCAGTTTATGCGGCATGGGTACTGGCTCATCGTTGGAATGGCGATGTTTGCGGCGTCGTCGGCCAAGGCAGATGCCCCGAAGACGGACGCCGCGATCCGGAAGGCTCTCGTCGCCGAGTCACGAGCGGCGTACAGCGGGAGCTGCCCGTGTCCTTACGATACCGATCGAGCGGGCAGGCAATGCGGCAAGCGCAGCGCTTATTCGCGGCCGGGAGGCGCAGCGCCTCTCTGTTATGATCACGACGTGACGAAGGAGATGATCGCCGAGTACCGCGCGCGCGACGCGGGTCCTTGAGCTGTCTCGATCGCGTCGTTGCTCCTCGTCGCGCCTGGCGCTGCACCCACCCTCGGCCGCCTGGCTCTGTCCGGCGTTCTTGGCGTCCAACGGCGGCAGCAGCCAGCTGTTCGCGCTGAACCCGGTCGGAACCGGCGCCGACGCCGGTGCGGGCACCACCGGCGGCCCGGAGCCGTGACGCCGCTCGTCCTTCGATCACAGCCACCCCACGAGGCTGAGGCTGCCGAGCAGCGCCGGGCGCGCGCCGCGCGCCGCCTCGGTCTCGACGAAACGGACCACCGGATACGGGTGCGCGACGAGCGCGTGCGCCTCGGCGACGACGTGGAGCCGCCTCACGATCCCGAGCTCGACGCCGGCGCCGGCGTCCGCGGCGAACGCCCACTGCGCGCTGTGGACCCCCCGGTACGGCCACGATGCCTCGCCGTCGACGGCGACGTGGAGCGCCCCGAGGCCCACCGAGAACCTCGGGCGCAAACGCAGCTCGGGCCAGGGGAGCGCCGCGAGCTCGACGAGCCCGAACCGCTGCTGCACGGTCGCGCTGCCCTGCGGCCCGACCACGCGCGGCGCCGTCCCGAGCCCGGCGAACGAGAGGCGCGCCTCGAGCGGACCCATCGGACCGAGCGGCGCGAAGCGCAGACGCGCGACAAGGAGCAGCGCCGGGCCGATGCCGCCCGGGCTCGCGAGGAGCCCGCCCCCCAGCTCGACGCCCCACATCGATAGGCGCGACGCGTGGACGCGCGGCTGCTCCGCCTGTGGAGGCACCTGCTCGCTCACCTTGCTCGGGGGCGGCGCGGCGGCGGGCGCGGGCGCGGGCGCGGGCGCGCGCTGCGAGGACATCAGGAGCTCGAGCAAGCTCGCGCGGAGCAGCTCGACGGCGCGCACCGCGAGCACCTCGACGATGTGCTCCCGCGCCTCGCCGCGCGTGTCGATCCGCCGCACGAGCGTCTCGTGCGTCCGCGGGTCGACCACCCAGAGCTCGGCGGCCTGGCCATCCGGCGCCAGGAACAGCCCGATCAGGGCCGCGGAGCCGGCCTGCTGCCCGGCGTGGTCCATCGTCGGCCGGGGGGCGGAGGCCGACTGCGCATCGAGGACCTCCACGTCGAATCCGTCGGCGACGAGCTCCCCTCGGATGCGGATCAGCGCCTCGGAGATCGACGGATCGGCGGCGCCCGGCCGCACGAGGACCACGCGCGCAGGCTCCGCCGACGCCGCGGGGCTCGCCGCGCAGAGGAGGAGCGCGAGGGCCCCGGCCAGCGCCTGCGCCCGCGCGAACCTCACGGCGTTCGAGCGAGGGCCCGCGCGGCCTGCGCGTAGGTTCCGCCCGGGAACCGGCTCAGGTACGCCCGCGCGACGGCCTCGGCCTGCGCGTCGCCGTGGAGCCGCTGCACGATCACCATCTTGCGGCCGAGCGCTTCGGAGGCATACGCCCCCTGCGGAGCCTCCTTGAGGTAGGTCTCGAACCAGGCGAGCGCCGCGGCGCCTCCCTCCTGGGCCTCCGCGAGGCGGCCGAGCAAAAACGCCGCCTCCTTGCCCCGTTGCGTCGCCGGAAAGCGCCGGCGCTGGGCGAGGAGCGCCTGCCGCGCGATGTCGTTCCGCCTCGTGTACCGCGCCGCGTCCGCGAGGACCGAGAGCTCCTCGTTGCTGCTCTCCGCGAGCGAGACGTCGAGCCCGCGGCGCTGCGCCTCGTCGACGATGGCGTCGAGCTTCCCCGCCGCGAGCTTCCCGGCCCAGTCGCGCCTCGGCTCGGCCGAGAGCGCCGCCGCGGTCGGGCCCGCGGGGGTCCCGGGCGGATCCGGAACCGGCGCAGCGCCGGGCTCCTCGGCGCGGTCGGGCGGCGCCGGGGCGGGCGCCGGCGACGCCTCCGCGCCTTGCTGAAGAGCGAGATCGCGCAGGAGCACCTCTCCCGTGCGCTGCCGCAGGGTCAGCCACTGCCCGGCGCGCACCGCGATCGGCTTGCCGGACAGCGGTCCGCTGACGATGACGGCGCCGTTCTCGAGCCGCAGATCGAGGCGCTCGTCCTCCGGCGCCCAGGAAAGCGCGAAGGCCGTCCCGGTCACGGTCACGAGGAACGGCCCCGCGTCGAACAGCCACTGCGCCTCCGACCGGTGGACCACGCGCGCGTGGACCTCTCCCCGGTCGAGGGCGACCCTGGCGCCCTGCTCGTCCACCGACACGATGTGCGCGCGCGCCATCTCGGCGAGCTGCACCTCGGTGCCATCGGAGAACCGGACCATCGGGCGGCTCGACGTGTCCGCCTGGACGGAGCCGTCCTGCTGCACGGCGCCGCCCTCCACCTCGTAGGAGAGCCGATCGGAGCGCGTTCCTCGCTGCCACACGTTGACGCCGAGAAGGACGGCGGCGGCCGCTGCGAGCGCGAGCGCTCCGGCCCGGAGGGGCGACAGCCGGAAGCCCGGGCGCCTCGCCGTCCGCTCCGTCACGCGGAGCAGCCCCTGGACACGCTGCTGGGGAGACATCGCGCCGAGCGACCGGCGAGCCAGCTCGACCGCGCGCGCGGCCTCCGGGCCGAGCGCCGGGTCCTTCTCCTCGTCAAGAGTCATCCTGCGCCTCCGCTCTCATGCAGTAAGCGGCGAGGGACGTGTCCTTCTCGACCTGGGACGACACGCGCTCCGTTGCCCGGCTGAGCCTGCGCTTCACGGTGGCCAGCGATATGCCGGTCGCCTCCGCGATCTCCGGCAGGCTCATCCCCTCCATGTGGCGGAGCACGAACGCGGTCCGGTCGTCTGCGCTCAGCGTGTCGAGGATCGCATAGAGGCGGCCCAGCGCCTCGCGGGCCTCGCTGTCCGCCGGCTCGACCGCCTGTTCCGGGAGCTCTGCAGTGTCCGTGAGCTGGAGGATGCGCCTCACGCGCCTGCGGCGGAGCTCCCATTTCAGGAGTCGAACGGTCACCGAGAACACGAAGCTCCCCAGCGCATCGGGGTCTCTCAGCCCCGATACTCTGGAGAACACGCGAACAAAGACCTCCTGGGTGACGTCCTCTGCGTCGGCGCCGGGCCCGAGCACGCGCGCGACGATCCGGAACACCTTGGGCGCATGTGCGTTCCACACCGCGGTTGCCGCCCACGGCTCCCCTTCGATGAGCGCGCGCACCACCTCACTTTCGTCAGTACCGACACGCTCTGACGGAGCGATGGCAAGGCTGGCTCTACGCACGACGTCATCGCTCCGAGGGCTCGTGACTTCGCAGATCGGTCGTGATGAGCGAGCACAGTACCGAGCCGAGGTGCCCGGCGCAAGGCGGTGAACGGCTTCTGAGCCGCTCGCAGCGCTACGGTCCGCCATCCTCCTCGCCCGGCCGGAGGAACACCCCCACGCTCCGGAGATCGCGGTGCGCATAATGCACCTTCACGGTCTCCGCGTGCGCGCGCCGTCCGAGCTTCTCGTACGCCATCACCAGCAGCTCGAGCGCGGCGTCGCGGTATTCCTCCTTATCGAGCCAGTGCAGGTCGAGCCCGAACGTCAGCGCCGCCGCGGGCCGCCCCTCGGCGCAATCGCGCTTCGCCGACTCGATCCACTTCTGCACGCGGGGCGGCTGCGTCTTCCACGCCTTCACGCGCTCGTCGGGCGAGCCCACGCGGATGCTCCCGGCGCCGGGCGGCAGCGCGGGCCCGAACGTGCCGAGGGTCGGGATGCGGTCCGCCTCGAGCCAGCGTTGCGCGGGCGGGTCCTCGGCGAGGGCCTCGCGGTCGGCCTCGTCGAACCATTCGATGGCGGCGAGCGCGGCGTACACCTGCAGCGGCGCCGGCTCCTGCTCGTCAGGGCTCGCGATGCGCTCGCGCACGCGGGCAGCGAGCACCGCGAGGGGCGTGGGCTCGCTGTCCCTCCAGGTCTCCGCAGAGTCGCGGGCGTAATTGTGCGCGATGCAGGTCGGCGGATCCGCGGGGTCATCGTACCACAGGCCATGGTGCAGCCCGTCGGAGTCGCCCCACATCACGGTGACCAGCTCGGGCGGGTCGGCGCGGAACCGGCACTCGAGCCGCGGGTCGAGCCCGCCGCGCGTCTTCCGCTCGAGCCCGCCGTCCTCGAACCAGATCATGATCCCGCCCGGCGATCGCCCGAGGTCGCTCATGCCCCGGCGCTCCATCTCGTCGAGGCTGCGCCAGAACGCCGCGAAGGTCGCGAGGTAGCGCGGCAGCCGCAGAGTGAGTGCTCGCGTCGAAGAGGCTGAACGCCGCGACGAGGCCGAGCCCCGGCGCGAAATACGGTGGGTCCCAGCTCGCGAGCTTGGCGCGGTCGTTCTCGACGGGGAACATCTTCTCCCAGCGCTGGCGCGCGAGCGCGAGCGCGAGCGCTGCCTCGATCTCCGGGCTGCTCATGGCGTTCGCCATCCTACGCGAAGCCGGCCCGGGCGGTGCCGGTACCGAGGACAAGAACTTTCATGAGCGTCCCGTCTAGACGTTGTAGAGGGCCGCGCGCAGCTGGTACGCCACGCGCTCGACGTCCGCGCGCGTGAGGCTGCTGGACGAGGGGAGGCAGATCCCGCGGACGGCGAGGCTGCTCGCGACGGCCTCCGCGCCGCGCTCGAACCGGAGTCCGCGGTAGGGCGGGAGCTCGTGGAGCGGCACGAAGAACGGCCGCGAGTCGATCCCGTTCTCTCGCAGGCGTCCCATCACCTTGTCGAGCCGCTCGGCCGACCACTCCCCCGGCAGCAGCGCCGCGACGAGCCAGCAGACCGTCTCGGCGCCCTTCGACTGCGGATTCAACGCGATCCCGGAGCCGTCCAGCGCCTCGCGGTACCACGCGAGGAGATTCGCCTTCTTCTGGAGGAGCTCGGGGAAGCGCTCGATCTGCGCGCACCCTATCGCGGCCTGCAGGTTGGTGAGCCGGTAGTTGTAGCCGACCGCCGGGTGGAAATATCGGCGCTCGCGGCTCATCGCGTGGTCCTTCAGGAACCGCACGTGCTGCGCGAAGCCCGCGTCGTTCGTCGTAATGCACCCGCCCTCGCCCGTCGTGAGCAGCTTGTTGCCATAGAAGCTGAAGCACGCGGCGTCTCCGATGCTCCCGACGGTGCGCCCGTCCCACCGGGCCCCGTGCGCCTCGGCCGCGTCCTCGAGCAGGAACAGCGACGCGCGATCGGCGATCTTCCGCAGCGCCGTCATGTCGGCCGGGTGGCCCAGGAGGTGCACGGGGATGATCGCGCGCGTGCGCGGCGAGACGGCGCGCTCGACGAGCTCCGGATCCAGACACCAGGTCCGCGGGTCCACGTCCACGAGCACCGGCGTCGCGCCCGCGTGGACCACCGCGGCCGCGGTGGCCACGAACGTGAGATCCGGCACGATGACCTCGTCGCCGGGCTGAAGCCCGCGCGCCGCGAGCGCCACGTGAAGCGCGACCGTGCCGTTGGAGAGGGCCACACAGTGCTTGACGCCGCACAGGGCCGCGAACCCGGCCTCGAAGCGCTCGATGTACTCACCGATTGAGGAGACCCAGCCGGAGCGGAGCGCGTCGAGCACGTAGCGCTCCTCGAGCGAGGTCAGATCGGGCTCGGCGACAGGAAGAAATGCGGCTCCCATATAGCTCCCGGATGGATGAATATCAAAACGCGTTCAGAAATTTAAGCCCCTCGTAATGGTCGGCCCTGGCTCTCAGCATGCTGTACAAGGGCACGTCGGAGCAGGCCGAGACGAATCTGCAGCGTGATACTGGCGCATGGGCTGGAGCGCGCAGCGTGCTCCGGCGCCACCGCGTGGCTGCCGCTGTCGGCGTCCGATGGGGTCTCTGCCGTGAGGCAGTGTAGGCCGAAGTACTGGCTGTACGGTCCGCTGGCCATGCTGTCGGTCCTGCCACTGCTGTTGACGGATTGGTGGCGCCGGCACTGGCGCTCCCCGGCCTTGGCGGCAGCCTTCACCGGGCCGCTGTACGTCGTCGCGATCGACTGGGGCCGCTGGATCCACGTCTACGTTTCGATGCCGTCGATCCTGTCGCTGGCGAGCAAGGCGACCATCCGGCCCGTGCACCTGGCCCCCGTCGCGCTGTACGTGAGCGTCTGGAGCCTGCCGCACTGCGGTGCCCATCTGTCCGGCGGCTTCGCCGAGAGTGTCGTGCGATCCGGCTCTCGTGTGGCGCGACATGCGGGCAGGCTCCTCCTCACCGGATGAGCGTCAAGTGCGTCACGGTTCATGTGTGCCTCAACTCAACTCGCGAGCGCGGTGGGGGCCGAATCGGGTTTGCATCCGATAGTATCGATAATTCGCGCCCGCACGGCGCGAGAATCGATCTCTCGACGCGAAGGATCGGCGGTAATACCCGCACCAAAAACAAAGAGCGACCCTTCTGGGACGTGGTGCGCCGTATTGGTACCGCCGAGACGCTCGCGCGCAACGATTCCGAGATCCTCGAGGGTGAACGCAGAACCGGCGTCATTGTCCACCAAACCCACTTTCGTACTCGCTGGCGACACAATCTCGAAGTGCAGAGTGGCGGCGGCGCGACGAAAGTGTTGAAATAAGGGTTGACCTTCGATTCGCAGCGCGCAGAGTCTCGCCCGAGCGGCGTCGGCTTCGGTGTCGGACCGAAATTTCAGCGAATACGCGGGGTACATCGCAAGTCCAACCTCGGCCGGGCGACATCCAATCGCATTGAGCAAGCGCGGCGCTTCGCGAACGACTAAATGTCTCTCGACGGATCGATACGGGATCGGCGCCTGTCCCATGCTCGACGCGACCATGACCACGCGGTCTTCAGCAGAATGCACCCACTTTACGAGCTCTCGAAGATGTCGATCGAAAATGCGCATTGCTTTCCAGATCAGATCGGCGTGTACGCCGTTGACGGCATAGGGTGACTTTTCTCCAAATGATTCCATGGCATCCGCCCAGAATCGGTGCATCATGCCGGCCACGTGGTTCGTGAAGAAAATGCCGAGACGGGGGGCGTGCACCTGCATTTGACGCATGAAGATGTCGAACATCGGTTCGGCTTGCATCATCGATCGACCCGCTTTGTGGCGACCATCAAGCGCCTCGATACAGACATGCCGGACGAGCCGAGCAAGCGTGTATGGACGCATGCCCGCGCGCAGGAGAGTCAGCGGCGCGTCTACGAACGCAGCGACTGGCAAAGGCGCGTCCGCAGAAAATAGGTTTTCCCTCGTGAGCCGCAGATTGAATTTCTGCACTTCGGTAAGAGATGCTGGGACGCATTCCGGCGAACGGGCGAACGTGTCGGGTACGTAAAAACCGCCTGATGCATAGGTTCGCGCGGGCCAGCTTTGCAGCGGACCGAATACGCCCACCTTGATACCCTGTCGAGCTACGGTGTCCCAAATGGGCTCGCCGCCGAATGTCGTCGGATCTTGACCAAGGTCGAGCGAACGATGCTCGAGGGACGACAGTCCGGTATGAAATGCTGGCCAGCTGCGCCACGGTTCGAGCGGATTGGGATCGTTGCATAACGTCGTAAACGTCTGTGCAGATCGAAGTGTCTCGGCGAGCTGAGTGCCGCGGCAACGCTGCATGAACCGGTCAATCACGAGCCACGGCACTTCGTTGAGCTCGTACAAAAGGACTTGCTTTCCAGGCATGGCCATTCCTCTATGTAGGTATTCGCGTGGCATTCTCCGTGGATGCAAACGGTCGCGTGCGTTAGCGCGAGCAACGCTATTTGCCATTCAACATCGATAATGAATTTGGTCGCGCATCATTCTATCATCGCGTCATGGCTTGCCGTGGTGCTCCGCCGGCTCAATGTGGCCTGACAGGCATCGAGCCAGCCGTGGGCCGTGGCTTCCCAGCTTCGCGCGCGGGCGTGCCCCGGTCCTTCTCGCCGAGCCCGCTCCCGCAAGGTTTCATCCTCCACCAGTCGATCCATCGTTACGGCGATGGACGGCTCATGCGACGGGTCACAGCTCGCCGCCAGGTCGCCCGTCACCTCGGGTAGCGCGCCGATCCGCGCAATCGCGAGCGGCCTGCCTGCCGAGAGGGCCTCGAGCGCCGGCAGGCCAAAGCCTTCATGCAGACCTACCATGAGGACGCCATCGGCGCCCGCCACGAGCCTCGACTCCAGCGAATCGGACACATATCCCAGCAGCATCGTGCGATTCCCGAGGCCGAGCCGCACGACCTCCTCGATGATCAAGGGCAGGGCACCCCAGTCGGCGCCAGCCAGCACCAGGAGATGCGTAGAGCTTGCACGGCTCCTCTGGAATGCACGCAAGAGGTGCAGGTGGTCTTTCCCGGCATACTCGATCCGCGCCAGGTAGAGCAGATAGGGCTTATGCAGTCCGAATCGCCTGCGCGCTGCCCGAACCCGCGGGTCATCGCCGACCGGCAGCGTGATTCGCTCGTAATCGACGCCATTCGGGACCACCCGTACGCTGCCTGATGGTCTTCTGAGCATCCCCACCAGATCTCGCCGCGTCGCCTCACTGATCTCGATCAGCTCGTCGGCCCTCCCGACCACGCGCCCGATGAGCACCCGGAGGTAGGCCGTGCGCAGCGCATCGAATTTTCCCGGTACATGGATTTGTGCCAGAGCGTGCACCATGGCTACCGTAGGAATGGGAGAATACGCCGCGGAGCGTCGATTCGCCGCCGGGAGCAGAAGCACATCGGCCCCTGCCCGAGCTGCCACATCGCGGCGGCCATTCGCGCGTGAATCGTCGATCGATGAGCATACCAGGATCCCCGTGCTCGGGCTGACCCTGTTGAGCCTGGAACTTACCGATTTCTTAATCTGATCTGCTGTCGCTGACGTGTCAATGAGAATTCGGAGATCTTGAACCAATGGTATCCTGTGGCGTCACGCCGACGCCTGGGTCGATCGTGATCTGTGCAAGACGGTGATCTCTGTGATGTACAGCGCTGACAGCGAACTTCGCGCCGTGCTTCCGCGCACGAACGCTGGTAGCGCCGGGCAGAATGGCGCTCGGATGGAGGCTCGCTCAACCGGCGCTGAAACGACCCGAACGGCCCACGTGGATCACGCCGCGCCGAGCTCTGTCAGCGCGTGTTTAGAGCGATTTGCGGTTGAGCTTGGTACAAGCTGAGCACGGTCGGGCGGGACGGTGGCATCGCTGATGCTGTTGCCTACCGCATGGGCCCGTACAGCATCGACCTGCGGCGGCGGATCATCGACGCCTACCAGAACCGTGAAGGAAGTATCCGGGAGCTGGCCGAGCGGTTCGAGGTCGCCCCGAACACGGTGCAGAACTATCTCACGCAGCTGCGCGCCACGGGCGACCTCGCGCCGAGCCCGCACGGCGGCGGCATGCCACGGAAGCTCGACGACACAGACGAGCGGGCACTGATCGCGCTGCTGGAAGAGAAGAACGACCGGACGTTGGCAGAATGAATAGGCGTTTGCGGGACTGCGCCTGAGCAGCAGCGGCGGCGAGGTCCCGGCGCAGTCCCGCAAACGTCGGGTTGGACCGGGCCGGTTCGCGGCCGGGCGAGGCGGTCGCGAGGCCTATGGAGATCCTGCCCGAGAAGGCAGCAGAGGGCGGGCGCGGCGGGGCTCGCACGCGTGGTGCATCCCGCCGCCACGACGTTGGGCGCAGACGTGCCGAGGCAGAGCGCGGCGCCGACGGAGGCCCAGCAGCACGCAGGCCGCCGACGTGGACGGCGCAGAAGGCGGATCGATGCCTGACCGCCGCGCAACGGAGGTGGTGCTGTCGCTTCTGCCCAGGCCAGCGATGCTCATGACGTGTCCGGAGGGGCAGCGGAAGAGGCGACGACGCACGACGGCAGCGGGCGGCGAGCCATCGCAGCCTGACCGCAGCGAGGACAGATGGACAGGTCGATCCCCGTGAGCTCGGCGAGCAGCGTGCACCAGTCGACCTTGACGACGTGGCGCGCAGAGGGCTCGTGCTCGTGAGAGCTGGCTTCCCGGTGCTCATCTCCCCCGACAGCGCACTGCCCTGCGTCTCGCGCCGCCAGGATCCTCGTGCGTGCCACCTCGAGCGTGGTGGTGGCGTGACACGCGGCCATCAGGCCGAAGTGTCGGATCTTCACGAAGCGATGTGGCAGCACGTGCATCAGGAAGCGACGCAGAAACTCGTCTGCGGAGAGCGTCACGGTCTTGTCTCCGCGGGTCCGGAAGCACACGCCGCGCTCATCCATCCACCGCAGCCGGTGATTGGACAGCCCGACCCGGTGGGTATAGCGACCGAGGTAGGCAAAGACCTGCTCGGGCCCAGCGAAGGGCGGCTTGGCGTAGACCACCCAGGGCTTGCGGTAGAGCGCGTCGAGCAGCGCAGCGAAGGCAGCGGGGTTGGCCAGCGCGGCGGCTCCGCCGGTCAGGTCGAGCTCTCCTTGGTCATAGGCCTGCCGAAGCGCGGCGAGCAACTTGCCGCGGAAGAGCTTGCCGAGGACCTGCACAGGGAAGAGGTAGCCGCGCCGCCCCTCGATCCAGCGCGAGCCGTCGGGCGAGAGGCCGCCGCCGGTGACGATGCAGTGCAGGTGCGGATGGAAGCTGAGATTGCGGCTCCAGGTGTGCAGCACGGCGGTGACACCGAGGTCGGCGCCGAGCCGTTTGGGATCGCGGCCGAGCGTGAGCAGGGTCTGCGAGCCGCACTGGAAGAGCAGATCGAAGACCGTCTGCTGGTTGACGAGCGCCAGCGGGCGCAGCTCGGCCGGGAGCGTGAAGACGACGTGGAAGTAGTGCGTCGGCAGGATGCGCTGCTGCCGCTCGGCGATCCACCTGGCCTGGCTGAGGCTCTGGCACTTGGGACAGTGGCGGTTGCGGCAGGAGTTGTACGAGGGCTGCTCGTGGCCGCAGCTCGTGCACACGTCGACATGGCCGCCCAGCACCGCGGTCCTGCACGCAGCGATGTCGCGCAGGACCTTGCGCTGGGCGGTGGAGACGGCGTGGGCGCGCAGGTAGGCCTCGCCGTGGGCGCGGACGATATCCGCGACCTCGAGCCGAGGCCTACCCGTTGCCGTGGGCCGCGGCGCCGGGGGATGCGGGTGCACGCGACCTCAGCCGAGCTTCTTCTTGGCCTCCTGGGTGCCGAGCACCTCGACCGGGCTGCGGGTGCGACCGACGTGAGCCTGGCTGACGCGGACGTAGCGGACGGTGGTGCGGATGGAGCGATGGCCGAGCAGGGTCTGGATGACGCGGATGTCGGTGCCGAGCTCGAGCAGGTGGGTAGCGAAGCTGTGCCGCAGCACGTGCGGGGTGACGCGCTTGTGCAGCTTGCAGCGCCTCGCCGCCTCGCGCAGCGCGTTGCGCACCGCCTCGTGCGAGATGACCGAGCCCTGCTTGCGACCCGGGAACAGCTCCGGTCCAGCGGGTCTCTCCGCCCGCCAGTAGATGCGCAGCGCGGTCAGCACGGGGGCGCTGAGCATCACGTACCGATCACGCCCGTGCTTGCAATTGCGGACGTGGATGAGGTTGCGCTTGCTGTCGATGTCCTCGACCCGCAGCGAGCAGACCTCATCGATCCGCAGACCGGCGCCGTACGCCGTCAGTACGATCGTGCGCTGCTTGACCGAGCCGCTCGCGTTGAGCAGCGCCTCGACCTCGGTGCCGCTGAGGACCGGCGGCAGCTTCTGGGGTACCTTCGGCCAGGGGATCGCGACGGCGACCTCCGGACGCCCGAGCGTGGTGGCGTAGAGGAACTTGATCGCCGCCACGTACTGGTGCTGCGTCGCCTCCGCGATCTTTCGCTGCTCGGCGAGATAGAGCAAAAACGCGCGCACCTCGTCGAGACCCATCTGCTGCGGCGGCCTGCGGTGATAGGCTACGAAGGCCCGTGCGCAGCGGAGGTAATTGTCGCACGTCGACGGCTTGTATCGCCGCAGCTTCAGGTCTTCGGCCATTCGATCGCGGAGCTGTCCCATCGCTGCCCTCCTGGTGGACGCGGCGCCCGGGCAGGGGCGTCGCGAACGGCAGGGTGGGCAGGGAATGAGGCGGCGGGCGGCCAGTCCTGCGCGGCGCCGGGCTCTTTTTTCGCAATAAATACTGGCAAAAGCCGCGCTGCGGCAGCAATGACTGCCGTGACAACCGCAGCGAAGACAAGGATCCGAGTCGCGGCAGGAAACCGCGGCTCGGTATCCGGAATGCTTAACGGCGCAGGGCCCGCAGCATCTTCTTGAGCCTCACGCCGAGTTCCTGCACCTCGTCAGCATCGCGCTCGCTCGCGGCCGGCACAGGAGCTGCCGCGAAGCGGCTTGGTTCAACTGATCGAGCAGATGGAGCAGCGTCACCATGTGCACGTCAGCGTCTCGACGATGAGCCGCACACTGCACCGGATGGGGATCACCCGAAAAAAAGGACGTTGGGTGCCAGCGAGCAAGACCGCCCGGACGTTCAACAGGCCCGCGCGAGTTTTCAAGATTGGGCGGGGACCGCAGATGCGCGCCGCTTGATCTTCGTCGACGAGTTCGGTGCCAACCTGGGCATGACCCGGCTCTATGGCTACGCCCCCAGCGGGCAGCGGGCCTACGGCAAGGCGCCGGCGAACGCGGACCCGAACCTCACGCTGGTGCTCGGGCTGGGGCTGCAGGGGGTGGTGGCGCCGGTGGTCTTCGAAGGCGCCATGAATCGTCCTCGATTTGAGACGTACGCCCAGGAATATCTGGCTCCGGTGCTGCGGCCTGGCGACATCGTGCTCGTGGATCGACTCAAGCCACATCTATACCCCGAGGTCCGCGCGGCCATCGAGGCGACGGGTGCCGACTACCACCCGCTGCCGCCTTACTCGCCTGATTTCTCGCCGGTGGAAGAGTGCGGCAGCAAGATCAAGCAGACCCTCCGCACCGCTGGGCAGCGGACCGTGGTGGGCGTGCTCGACGCGATGGACAGGGCCCTCCACCAGGTGACGCCGAAGGACGCCGAAGGCTGGTTCCGCCATGCGGGCTACCTCGACCGACCCCCTCGTCCCAGACCGCAGCGCAGGGGCACGCCTCGGAGGCGTGCGCCGCGGATTCGCACGCCTCGCAAGCGTCGCGCTCGGGATCCGCCACGCCCCGCCCGAGGGGCGCGGTCTGTACCAAAGCCAATCGCGAACCGCTCTAGAGCGCCTAACAATTAGGCGTTTGCTCGAACGCGGACGGCTGCAAGTCGCTGGCGTTCGAGCAAACGCCTATTTGTTAGGTACTCTTACCTCGGTGAGGACCATTTGTACCATCAGGAGGCGGGGGAGGGTACTCGGGACGACGGGACTATCGAGCACGGCTATCGCATCCGCCGAACACCAAACGAGAACCCTGTCGCATCGGAGCCTACGTCTGGCCCTCCGATTTTGGATGAGTCTCTCGTTGCACGGCTCGATACCGAACCCGACGATCTCATGGTGGCGAGCGCGTTTTTCACGGCCTGGTGGCGAGGAAGGCCGGACGTGAGTGGCGACCGGCAAGCCGCCGCAGCAGCCCCGGCACTCCGGTTATGGCATTGAGGCGGAAGCCCGCGCTTTCGATCATCCGACCCACCGTGCTGGGCAGGAACGTGTGCGGGTGGGCCTCGACCAGGATGCTGCCCTTGTGGATCTGCCGCGTCAGCAGCTCGAAGCGCCAGCGCCCGACCAGCGATAGACAATCGACGCCGACCAGCAGCTTGCCGCCCGGACGCAGCGCCCGCGCCGCGTTGCGCAGGATGGTCAGCGGCTCGCGAACATGGTCGAGCACGTTGTAGGTGACCACCGTGTCGAAACAGGCGTCGAAGCCCAGATCTTCGCCCGGCGTCTGGATGTACTCGCCCTCGGCCGCAAGACCCTCGACCCAGGTCAGGAAAGGGGCAGCCCAGGTGTCCACGACCAGCCGAGTCTCGCGCAGAGGCAGGCGGGGCAGGGGATCGGCCTTGACCAGCCGGCGCACCCCGGTCTTGTGGCGACTGAACGACACGACGCTCACGCCCAGGGGGCCGCAGCCCACCTCCAGCACGTCCTTGCCGTACAGCAGGTCGCGCTGCGTCCCGTCGTCGAACAGCGACAGGAATTCCGGCTTCTCGGCGCAGATGCGCAGGATCTCGCGCAGGTCGAGCTCGCGCCAATAGCTAAGCTCGGCGGTCTGGGCAGCGGTCCACCGGTCGAGGGTCACGGCCGAAGTCAAGATGCGTCTCCTGACAGGATGTTCGCCTGCTCGACGGAACCGGGGCAGGAGGAGTTGTTATAGGAATACGGGCTTCCCCCGCCGCCGCACGCAAGCACGGTGCTCGCCACGGCGACGCCGCCGGCCTGCAAGAATAACCGGCAATTCGGCGTGCAGCGCCGGTTCTTCCACGGGTATTGCCGTATGGGAACCGTGATCAAAGGACGTTCGACCGGGACAATGCGCCCCACACCCATCGAAGCCATGGTTTGTCCCCCCCAAACGACGGATGACACGGCGGGCAGTCCGCACGCACGCTCCAGTCACTCAGGAGCGTATGCGGTTTTTACAATCCTGTCAAGTTACGGAGATTCGAATTGATAAGATCCCTATGTGTCCGCGACGCCACTGGCACGCGAACACGCTCAGGAGAACCCGCTCCGCGCGCGACGGCGCGCTGCGGTTTGCCAAGCCGATACGCCACGCGTCCATCCGCGAGCACTGAGAGTCGCTCGAGACTGAAGCACGGCCGCGCCCCATGCGAGCCGCGGCCGTCGTTCAGCGCGAAAAGTTTCGGTGGCGACTCGCCGCGCGCAAGGTCATCGAGCGCTACATCGCGCGCTGACTGTCACTTGCCGGCAGGCACCAGCTGCGGTGCGGAGACGCTGCGTGAGGCGGCGCGCTCGAACAGTTCGCGTGACAGCTCCACGTGACGGCGCACGTACGCTTCCGAGTTAAGGTCGCCTTCGCGGAGCTTGGTTTGGGCGCGGGCGGTGCGCTCGTGGCAGGTGTCGGGCTCGCGCGCGCACAGCTCGAGCTGCCGGCGCAGCGAGTCGGGATCGCCCACGGCGCAGTAGAACAGTTCGTCGTCGGCGAAGTACGAGCGTAAACCGCCTGTGTCCGTGGCCACGACCGGCAGTCCGCGCACGAGCGCTTCTTCGATCACCGTGATGCCCGAAGCGTGCAGGTTGTGCTTGAGCGGGACGACGGCCACGTCCGCCCAGTCGTAGAGCTCGGCGAGTTTTTCGTTGCGGGAGACGCGCAGCAACTCGATGCGTGCACAGCCGCGTCCCGTCGAGCGCGGGGCGGTTTGGGACACGATGCGCGCGCTACAGGCTTCGAAATCGCGCACTGCCGCCACCAGCGTCGACCAATCGCGGTGCCGATCGTTGCCCACGGCCACGATGCGCAGCGGTCCGCTGCGAGCGCGCCGCCGCGCCGGAACCATCTCGTCCACGCGGATCCCGAAGCGGACGAGCTCGGTGTGGTTGTTCGGAAACATTCCACGCGCCACGCGCAGGTTCTCGCTCGAATGCACGGTGATCGCATCCGCGCGCGCGAGCAGCGCGCGCCACAGCAGGCTGCGCGGATCGAGCTTGCGCGCGGCGCCGTCGAAGAACCAGACGCATTGCGCGATCAGCACGGGCGAGCGCGCGGGTTCGCGCTGCAAGCCCTCGAGGATGCGCAGCATGGCCAGCGCCCCCAAGTGCTGCGACTCGGTGTGCGTCCAGACCACGTCCGCCCGCTGAATCTCGGCGCGATTGCGGAAGGCGTGCACCAGATCGAAGCCGAGCAGGGCGCGCACGCCGAGCCGCAGCGCGCGGGCGGGTAGCCGCTCGGCGTGGGCCCGAGAGAACACCACGTTGCAGCCGTGGGCTTCGGCGCGATCGTAACCGTAAGGTTTACGTTCGTTGATACCTATCAGGGTTCCCGCCGACCAGCGCCGCGTCCACTCCTCAGCGTCCTGGCTTGCAGACAAGTGTACGAAGACCTGCATGGTTACTTCCCACGAGCGACCCGGGCTACGTCGGCAACGATGCGGTCCACGCCCGCGAGCATGGTCTGTGGCGAGAAGCGCGTCATGGCGGCGGCACGCGCCCGCGCCCCCATCGCGTCGCGCACGCTGGCGTCCGACAGCGACGCGAGCGCCGCCGCCAGCGCGCCGGCATCGCCGGGCGGCACCAGCAGGCCGGTCTCGCCGTGGTCGACGATCTCCTTCACCCCGCCTGCCGCCGTGGCCACCACGGGCCGTGCGGCCAGCATGCCCTCCACCACCACGCGGCCAAATGGCTCGGCGCACACCGAGGCGTGCACCACCACGTCCATGCAGTGCATCAGCTCCGCCACATCGGCGCGGAAGCCGAGGAAATGCACGCGGCCAGCGAGATCGGGCTGTGCCGCGCGCGCGCGCAGCGCGGCTTCGTAGGCGTGCTGGCCGAACAGCGGCGCGCCCACCACCACCAGCGTCGCGCCGGGCATGCTCGAGATGGCATCCATCACCACGTGCTGCCCCTTCCACGGCATCAGCCTGCCGAACAGCCCCACCACGAGGCCGTCCGCCGGCAGGCCGTTGGCCACGCGCAGCGCCAGGCGGTCGCGCTGCAACGCGGCGTCGAACGGCGCCGGCTCGATGCCGTTGTGCACCACTTCCACAGGCACGGCGGAGCCGGCCAGCGCGCGAAACGCGTCGGCGCTCGCGTGGGAGTTGGCCGCCACGCGCGTGAGGCCGCGCGACAGCCAGCGGATGACCAGCCGCTGCGACGGGCCGAAGAAGCTCGCATCGACGATATCGTGCAGATGCCAGACCACGGGCCGGCGGTGCAGCCATTTGCCCAGCACGCACACGGCCATGGCCTTCTGCGTGTTGGCGTAGACCACTTCGGCCCGGGCCGCGCGGCGGGCCACCCGGCACACCAGCGAGGGCAGCGCCAGCAGGCCGCGCAGCGTGCCCGCACCCAGCCCGCGCTGCCGCAGCGCGCACACGGCGGCGCTTGCCTCCACGCTGACCGGCACGCCCTGCGCGGCCAGCCGTTCGCGGAACGGGCCATCCTCGAGCAGCAGCACTTCGCTGTCGTGGCGCCGATGACGCGCGATATCGAGCAGGCACAGCTCCGCGCCGCCGATCTGTCCGCTCTGGTCGACAAACAGCACGCGCGGCGCGCCAGTCAGGGGGGCGCCCGCCGGGCTGGCTTCATGCGCCATCGAGTTCACGCGCATCATGGCGGGAGGGTCCTGTTCAGCCTCGTGCCCGGCGGCCGCCTGCGCCACCGCAAGGTCCACCATGACGTTGACGATGCCGTTGCCGACATCGAGCGCGTCGTTGGCCAGGTGAAGAATCCTCATGTCTTGCCTCCGTGGTTCGCCTGCGTGGCAACGTCCTGCGGGGCGGCAGCCCGCGCGCGTCGCGTCAGCCGCTGCAAGGCCGATTGCGCCACGTCGCGGAACGTGGCCGAGCTGTGCAGCGACCATCCCATGTTGCATAGGGCGAGGGCCGTGCCCACACCCAGGCAAGGTATCCGGCCATCCACGTGCGAGGCCACCACCAGCGCCACCAGGACGAACGCCAGGTGCGGCGCCATCTCGCGCAACAGCGGCCGCACGCGCATGCCGCAGTACCGCATCAGCGCCGCATACTCGACCACGCCGCGCACCAGTGCCGCCATCACCGCGCCCTGGATGCCGAACAGGTAGACCCCGCCCCACAGCAACAACGCGAAGGCCGGCAGCAGGAGCATCGACACATGCGCCACGCCTGCCTCCTTGCCTTGCGCCAGCATGAGGTTGCGCGCCACGGTGGTCTGCCCGGCAAGCCACACACCGATGACCATGATCCGGCCGATATCGCCCGAACTGGTGGACAGCTCCTGACCCACCCACAGGTGCAGGAACGGCTCGAGCACGAACAGCGCGCCAATGGTTACCGGCGTGAGCAGGGTCTGCAGAAAACCCAGGGAGTGGTGGGCGATCTCCACCGCTTCCTCGCGCGGCGCGGCCGCGAGGCGCGGGAATAGTGTGCGCGAGAGCGCACAGGAGAGCAGGTCCAGCCGCGACACCAGGTTCTGCGGCACGGCGTAGTACGTGACGAAGCGCGGCGGTTGCAGCGCGCCCACCACCACGCGGTCGAGCGATTCGCCGATCATGTTCGCGGCCGCCGTGAGCTGCATCCAGCGGCCATAGCCGAACAGCGCGCGCACGCTGGACCGCTGCGCGTGCTGCACGGTGCGGATTTCCAGCACGCGCAGCGCCGCCACGCCGAGCATCAGCGCAAGGATCGCGCGCGCGATGAGCGCGGCGCACAACGCCACCTGCAGCGTCGGCGCGAACACGAAGGCGGCCGTCACCGGCAGCACCTGGAACAGCACCATGCCGGTGGTCTGGTTGATGTTGAACACCGAGAAGCGCTCGGCCGCGTTGATGGCGCTGGCAAACACCACTCCCACGTTGCCCACCGGGACCGACAGCGCGATCCACGGCAACGCCTGCGCCACCTCGGCCAGCAGCGCCTCCGACGCATGCGTGACCCAGTGGAAGTACGCGCCGGCCACCGCCCACAGGATGGCCGCGCCGACCAGCCCGGTGGCCAGGTTGGTCCAGAACGCGCTCCAGAAGGTGCGCCCGATGTCCTCGCGATCGGCCGTGGCCAGCGCGCGCGCGATGCGCTTCTGGCCGGCCAGGCTGATGCCGAAGTCGCACAGCGTGAAGTAGCCCACCAGCACCCACACGAGCGCCATCACGCCGAAGCGCTCCACGCCCAGCACCGTGATGTACAGCGGCACCGTGACCAGCGACACCAGCGTCGGCAGGGCCGATCCGGTCAGGTTGATCAGCAGGTTGCGCCGCAGCGTCACGTCCATCATGGCCGCGTCGCTTCCGCGGCCAGCGCGGGCCGCCACCGGTAGATCAGGTTCTTGCCGCGCGCGTCTTCCTCGACGACCACCACGTACTCGCCATCGGCACGCCGCAGCGCCGTGATGCCCATCGGCACGTCCATCCAGCCGCTGTCGCGGCCCACCTCTGGTCCCGGCGTCACGCGCCCACCTGCTGGCCGGTGCGGTCGAGCTGGTCGTCGCGCACGGCGCGCGCCGGGCCGCTTTCGGGCTGGTCCGGCTGGCGGCCCGAGGCCGCCATGGCCTGCGCACGCGCCACGAAGCCCAGCAGCGCCTCACGGAAATTGCCGGCCGAGAACCGTTCGGCGTTGAGCCGGCAGGATTCAGGGCGGAACAGCGCGGCATTGCGCTCGAACCGCTCCACCGCATCGACGATGGAGGGCACGCTCTGCTCGGCGAAGAACAATCCGGTCGGCATCGCGCTGGTTTCGTCACGCACGGTCTCCAGCGCGCCGCCCCGACCATAGGCGATGACCGGGGTGCCGCACGCCTGGGCCTCCACCACGGCGATGCCGAAATCCTCCTCGGCCGCGAACAGGAATGCGCGCGCATGCTGCATGATGCGGCGCATCGCCTCGAAGGGCTGATGGCCGAGCACCTGCACATTGGGGCCGGCGGCGGCGCGCACCTTGTCCAGCTCCGGTCCCGCGCCGACGATCACGAGCTTGCGGTCCGGCATGGCGCGGAACGCCTCCGCGATCAGCGGCACGCGCTTGTAAGGCACCAGCCGCGACACCGTGACGTAGTAGTCCTCGTGCGGGCCGCCCGGCACGAAGGCGTCCACGTCCACGGGCGGATGGATCACGCTGGCATGGCGCCCGTAGATCTTGCGGATGCGCCGCGCCACGAACGCCGAATTGGCGATGTAGTGATCCACGCCATCGGGCGTGCGCGCATCGCAGTTGCGGATGTAGTGCAGCAGCATGCGCGCGAGCACCGAGCGCAGCCCGTACTGCAGGTTGCCCTCGCGCAGGTACTGGTGCTGCAGGTCCCACGCGTAGCGGATGGGGGTGTGGACGTAGCTCACGTGGAGCTGGTCCGGGCCGGTCAGGACGCCCTTGGCCACCGCGTGCGAGCTGGAAATCACGAGGTCGTAGCCGGACACGTCGAGCTGTTCGATCGCCAGCGGCATCAGCGGCAGGTAGCCGCGATAGCGCTTACGCGCGAACGGCAGCCGCTGGATGAACGACGTGGTGACGGGCCGGCCCTGCAAGAAGGCGCGCTCCTCGGCAAAGTCGATCAGGCTGAAGACGTCGGCGTCCGGATAGCAGCGCAGGATCTGCTCCAGCACCCGTTCCGCACCGGCGTACGCCACCAGCCAGTCATGCACTACTGCGACTTTCATCTCGGCTCCCCCCTTCACTTCCTCACCTCATCGGCGCATCGGCTCATTCGCAACGGTCGACCGCCTCGCGGTAGACCTGGGCCGTCCTGGCGGCGATCACCGGGATGTCGAAGCGGCTGCGCGCGTAGGTGCGGCACGCCTCGGCATCGGGCAGGCGCAGCGTGCCGCGCAGCGCATCGGTCAGGCCGGCCGCCAGCGCCGCCACGCCGCTGGCTGGCAGCACCAGCGATCCGGACAGGTCGCTGACCGCCTCGGGCAGGCCGCCCACCGGCGTCACCAGCACCGGCGTGCCGGCCGCGAGCGATTCCAACGTGGTCAGCCCGAACCCTTCCAGCATCAGCGTGGGCACCACGCTCAGGTCCGCCGCGCGATAGACCAGCGGCAGTTGCGCGTCGGGCAGCGCGCCCATCAGCCGCACGTGATGCTGCAGGCCCATCGCGGCAATGCGCTCGCGCAACTCCGCTTCGATCGTGCCGCGCCCCACGATCAGCAGCAGCGCATCGGGCACGTGCTTGCGCACCGTCGCCATCGCGTCGACCAGGTCTCCGAGCCCCATGCGGCGTACCAGCCGCCGCACCGTCAGCACGATGGGCCGGTCCGTCGGCAGGTCCAGCGCCTGGCGCGCGCTGCGCCGCTCCATCGGCACGCCAAAGCGCGCCGCGTCCACGCAGCCGGGCACGACGCGGATGCGCGCCGGGTCCACCCCGTAGCGCGTCTCCAGCACGCGGCCGAACGCCATCGACATCACGATGTGGAGCTGGCAGCGCGCATACACGGCCGCCTCGATCCGATGCCGGATGCGGCTGGCCAGATCGGCCGCACCCTCGGCCTGGCTCTCGGCCGCCCACGGCCCTTGGAAATGCATCACGGTGGGATACGCGCGGATCAGGTCCAGCCCGGGCAGCGTGTAGAGCGCGAAGTGCGAGACCACCACGTCGGGCCGGTTGCGCGCGAGCATCTCGCGCAGCGTGCGACGCGCACGCAGCAGGCGCATCGGCACGCTGGCGCCGGGCGGCGCAAACGCGACGATGGCGCCGTGCGTGTCGGCCGCCGCCGCGCCCGAGCCCGTCACCATGCCGCGCACGGCGACACCCGCACCGGGCAATGCGCCGGCCAGCGCGTGGTAATGGCGATCGAGCCCGCCCGGGCGCTCCGGGAACCAGTGCATGCCGATCTGGAAGGCAGTCAGCGGCGTGCGCGCGGCCTCGGCCATTTGCGCGGCCAGCGATTCCCGGCCTTCGTCGGGCGCGCCGGCATGCGTGCGCAATGCCCCGTGCGGATGCCGCGCGGAGGTTTCGGCAAGTGTCCAAGGTGCGGTCATCTGGATTCTCCCTTCAGCGTCACGTCAGTGTCTGGCGCGCCCGCCGCTGCGGGCCGCCGTGCCAGACGGCGGTACAATTGCAGATAGCGTTCGCCCATCGCGCCCCAGCCCTGGCCCAGCATGGCGGCGCGGCCGGCCTGGCCCATGCGCCGCAGCGCATCGGGGTCCGCCGTGAGCTGGCGGATTGCGGCGGCCAGCGCGGGCACGTCGTCCGGGTCGTCCAGCACCACGCCTGCATCGGGCGGCACGAATCCCGCCGCGCCCGCCGAGCGCGCCGTCAGCACCGCCATGCCGCTGGCCATCGCCTCCAGCACCACGAGCGACATCGCCTCGTAGCGCGAGGGGAACACCAGCGCGTCGCAACTGCGCATCAGCGCGGGCATGTCGGCCACGTGACCGAGAAAGTGCGCCCGCTCGGCCACGCCGAGGTCGCGCGCGAGCTGCGGGTAGGGCCTGCCCTCGGTGGTGCCGGCCACGGCCAGCGCCACCGGTTCCGGCACCTGGGCCAGCGCGGCCAGCACCGTGCCCAGGTTCTTGCGCGGCGTGCGCAGGTCGCCGGCAAACAGCAGCAGCGGCACGCCGGCGGGCAGCCTGAAGCGCGCGCGGCAGACCTTGCCCGGCGTGAACTCGCTGGTGTCCACGCCGTTCGGAATCACCTCGATGCCGGCGGCAGGCACGCCCGTGGCGCGCAGCTCGGCGGCGATGCGCGGCGTTAGCGCGACCACGGCCCGCGCCTGCCGGAACGCGCGGCGCTCCAGCGGCACGTTGACGCGCGTGAACATCCATTGGTACGCGGCGCGCCAGCCATCGCGCAGCCGGTATGGGTAGTACCCCGAATGCAGCCAGCCATGGTGGACGAAGTGCGCGGTGTTGACGTCGGCGCGCGCCCACGTGATGAATCCGTTCACATGGACGATGTCGAACCGGTGCCGGTTGCGCGCGAGCCACCAGCCACTGGCGATGGCAAATACCTGGTGGCGCAGCAGCGCGGCGGGCAGGCGCCCCTCGGGCACGCACTGCCAGTGCACGCGCGGGTGATTGCGCCAGACCTCGGCCACGCGGCTGGCCACGAGCGTGACCTCGCAGCCAGCGGCCAGCGCGGCGGCGACGATCTCGTGGTTGACGCGCCCCTGGCCGTCGTTGTGATCGACCACATACGTGACGATGGCCACATGCAACGGCGCCGGCATGGTCGATTGCGGACTCAATGCGCTGGGTCCTCCCTGCGCGGCCAGCATGCGGGCATAGCGATGGCCGATCACGGGCAGCGTCACGCCGATCTGGAACAGAGCTGCGGTCATCTGGATTCTCCCTTCAGCGTCATGTCAGTGTCTGGCGCGCCCGCCGCTGCGGGCCGCTGTGCCAGGCGGTGGTACAACTGCAGATAGCGTTCACCCATCGCGTCCCAGCCCTGGCCCAGGTGACGTCGCAGCCAGCGGCCAGCGCGGCGGCGACGATCTCGTGGTTGACACGCCCCTGGCCGTCGTTGCGCTCGACCACATGCGTGACGATGGCCACATGCAACGGCGCTGGCATGGTCGATTGCGGACTCATGCACTGGGTCCTCCCTGCGCGGCCAGCATGCGGGCATAGCGATGGCCGATCACGGGCAGCGTCACGCCGATCTGGAACAGGATGCCGTCGAACCCGTTCAGCGTATTGCAGAATACGAGCATCGACATCAGCGCAATCGACGTGCCCACGGCCGCGGCCAGCAGGCGGTTCGACTTCATCGCCAGCCCGCGCTTCATCGCCCGGCCCATCATCCACAGCAGCCCGGTCATGTACAGCAACGTGCCGGGCCAGCCCATCACATACGGAATCTCCATCAGGCCGCTGTCGAACACGCCGAACTTGCCGAGCTGGCTCGTGGCGGAGTCGAGCTTGGTGCTGATGCCGACCGACCCCATGCCCTGCCCCGCGATGTCGCTGGTGGCCACCGACAGGAACGATTCATAGAACTGTAGCCGCTCCTGGAAGCTGTTGTCGTCCTGGATCGACGAGAAGGTCTGCATGCGGTCCAGCACCCGCTTGGCGAATTCATCGATCGTGAACATCGGCACCGACAGCGCGGCCACGATCAGGATGGCCAGGATCACGCGCGAGCGCGTGCGGCCGTCGATGCAGGCCAGCGCATAGAGTCCGCCGATGATCAGCCCGCCCCATGCGGCACGCACCGCCGTCAGCAGCAGCGCCGCCAGCCCCGACAACGCGCCGACCCAGACCACCTTGTCGCGCCCGGCCACCATGAACAGCAGCCCGCTCATCAGCACCGTGGCGAACGGCCCAGGCGAATTGAGCGTGCTGAACACGCGGAAGCTGAACGGGAACGGCTCGCCCACCGAGTTCATGCCCGAGTGCAACAGCCACATGGCATCCCACGGCGGCATCAGCACGTACTGGATCACGCCGTAGACGCCCACCACCAACATGCCCCAGCTGAACGTGGTGACCAGCACACGCGCATAGATCGGGTAATGCTTCCACGTGGCGAGGATATGGACGCCGACGAAAACCGGGACGATGGTGTAGCCGAACGAGAGCACCGCCGACGGAATGCTGTTGCGGATGCAGCCCACCACCAACGCATAGGTCAGCGCCAGCACCAGCAGCAGCGACGGGAACGCGCGCTTGGTGGCCACGACGCGGTGGTGCGTGAGCACGGTCAGCCCGCTCATCACGGCCACCAGGACCGGGGCCATCTGGATCGGGCTGATCGGGTTGTAGGCGCCGTTGGAGAAATCCGCGAGGCGGCGCACCTCGGGCGAGAGGAAGTACAGCCAGCACATGAACGACACGTACTGGGTCGGGCTGCGCTGATAGCACAGCAGCCCCACGAGCACCGCGCCCGCCGGATAGAACAGCTCCACCACGCGCCCCAGCCGCAGCAGGATCAGCAACAGCACGAAGGCGAAGAACAGCCCCGGCACCAGCGCGGGATGCAGCTGCCGCTGGTTGCGTCGCGCGGGGGCGTCGAGGGCGAGGCCCATGACCGGTGTTGCTCCGTCGGGCGTCATGCTGCCTTGCCCCTGGCGCGGGCCAGCACGTCGTCCATGCTGTCGGCCGGCTGGTGGCCGCCGTTGCGGCTCACGGTGTTGAGGATGCCGCCCACCACGTTGCCGCCGGCACGCTTGAGCCGCTTCACCGCCTCCACGATCTGCTGCTCGGTATGCACGCCCGTGCGCAGCACCAAAACCGTGGCACCGGCCAGCGCGGCCACCGGCATTGCGTCGTTGTGGTCGAGCACCGGCGGTGTGTCGATGACGACGAGGTCGTAGGTGCACGCATAGCTCTCCAGCGCCTGGCGCAAGCGCGTGTTCATCAGCAACGCGGCCGGCGTGGCGCCGAAGTTGCCGGCCGGCACCAGCCAGAGGTTGGGCACGCCGGTGGGCACCACGGCCTGGTGGGCATCGAGCCGGCCGCCAAGCAGCTCGGACAGGCCCATGCCCGCGGCACGGTTGAAGTAGCCGGATAGTCGCTGGCGGCGCAGGTTGGCATCGATCAGCAGCACGCGCCGGTTCGACTTGGCCAGCAGCGTGGCGAGGTTCACCGCCACGAAGGTCTGGCCCACGCCCGACGTGGCGCCCACCATCGCCACCACGCGATGGCCCATCTGTTTCAGCGTGAACTGGAATTGCGTGCAGATGCCGCACAGCGCCTCGATGGCCTCGTCATGCGGGCGGCTCTCCGCCAGCACCGGCCGCGTGGCGGCGGGCAGCCATTCCTCGGCGCGTTCGGGCGCCACCGGCACGTGTTCCGCGCCGGCCAGCTCCACCGCCATCGGCAGCTCGGGCGGCTTGCTGGCCTCGAGCCGCGAGCTGTCGTCGAGCCAGCTCTGCGCGGGGCTGAACGGAATCTCGCCGAACATCGGCAGCGCCAGGCGGTGTTCGATCTCCTCGATCCCGCGCATGCGGCCGAACACGGCGCGGCGCATGAACACCGTGAGTACCGCCAGCACGAAGCCCAGGATCATGCCGGCCGCGATGAGCAACGCGCGCTTGGGCTTGACCGGCTCCGACGGGATCAGCGCCTCATCGAGGATATGCACGTTGCCCACCATGCCGGCGCGATTGATCATCAGCTCCTGCGCCTTGTTCTGCAGCGAGATGTAGATCTCCTGCGCGATCTTGACGTCGCGCTCCATGCGCACGCCCGACTTCTCGGACGCGGGCATGTCGCGGAAGCGCGCTTCCAGCTTCTGCTGCATGGCGCGCAGCTGGCCCAGTTGCGCGTCGATGGTCTGCACGTCCGGGTGCCCCGGCATGAAGCGCTGCAGCAGCTGCGTGCGCTGCAGGGTCAGCATCGCGATCTGGCGGTCGATCTCGAGCCCGCCCTGCAGGTACGACTGCGCCTCGGACGCGGGCCGCACCGCGCCCTGCCGCTGTTGCAGCGCGGCCAGCGCGTCCTCGGCCTTCTCCAGGTCGGCGCGTACGCGCGGCACCTCGGCGTTCACGAAGTCCAGCGTGCGCGCGGTTTCCTCCTGGTGGCGCTCGAGGTTCTGCCGCACATACGACTGCGCCACCGCGTTGGCGATCTGCATGGCCGCCACGCGGTCACTGCTCTCCATCGATATCTGCACGATGCCGGTCTGCTTGCCCTGCTCGAGCACCAGCAGCGACTTGCCCAGCTCCTCGATGGCCGCGAGCTGGTTGGCGCGCGTCACGGTGAACTCGGTGCCCGGCCGCGCCACGAGCTTGCCGACGCGGATCTGCAGCGGGTCGTCGTCGACGATGGCTCCGGCCCGTCCGGTCAGCAGCTGCACGCCATCGGGATCGAACAGCGCGAACGCGCCGTCCTCGAGCACGCGCAGCGTCAGGGGCACGTCTTCCAGCGCCGGCGGCACGCCGAGCAGCTCCACGTCGATCTGCTCGCCACCCCACGCATAGCTCTTCAGGCCGAACCACGCCGGCGCCGGCTCGCCCGGCGTGGCGAAGCGACGCGCGAGGTGGCCGATGAACGGCATGGTCACGGGCGCCACCGACACATTGAGCCGGAACGCGTTGACCACCGGCTCCAGCACCGAGCGGCTGCGGATGATCTCGATTTCGGTCTCGGTGGGCAGCGGCTTGTCGCCGCCCATCATCTGCGAGGCGCGCGCCAGCGGTGCGCTGTCCGGGTTGCTCGCCTGCACCTGCAGCAGCGCGTCGGCCGAATAGATCGCCGGCATCGAGCAGGCGTACAGCGTGGCGGCGGCGGCCACCACGGCCGTGATGCCGATCACCCAACCAAGCTGCTGGCGCACCATCCGCACCAGGTCGCGCAGGATGAACTCGTCGTCCTCCAGGGGTAGCGGCGTACCGTGGGGGCGCTGGAGAGGGATGTTCATATCGGCTCCGTACTGACCAGGCTAGCGAGCCAGTTCTTTGCTGAAGAACAGGGTCTGGATGGCGGGGGTGATCTGGTCGAGCACGCGGTTGAAGCGCACGGCGTCGGACGTGCCCACGTAGACCACATCGAGCGGCTCCAGCCGGAACTGCGTGGAGAGCAGCATGGCGTCCACCTGCGTCATGTCGAGCCGGTACACGTCCGGCGTCTGTGGCTTGTCGCGCATGCCGCGCACCACGAAGATCTGGCGCGGATCGGCGGTGCGAATATCGATGCTGTTGACGCCGGCCAGCGCATCGGCCAGCGACAGCCGCCCCTTGTTCATCAGCAGCGACTGCGGCCGCACCACCTCGCCGAGCACGAACACGCGGCTCGACAGGTGGTCCGGCACGTAGACGACGTCGCCGCCCTTGAGCAGGAAGTCGTGCGCGCCGTTGCGGCGCTCGATCAGCGCCTCGAGGTCGAACTCATAGAGCCGGCCGTCGCGCGTCAGATGCACCTTCTGCACATCGGCTTCCGGCGCAAACCCGCCGGCCCGCGTGATGACGTTGACCAGCGTCATCGGCACGTCGGTCACCGGCAGCATGCCTGGCGCGCGCACCTGGCCGGTCACGTCCACGTGCTTGCTGCGGTAGGCAATCACGCGCACGTCCACGCGCGGGTCGCGCACGGTGTGGCGGAGAGCCCGGGTGATCATCCCGCGCACATCGTCCACGGTCTTGCCGCGCACCTGCAGCTTGCCCACGGGCGGGTAGTACAGCTCGCCATTGCGGTCCACGCGATAGCCGCTCTGGTCGCCCGGCAGGTTGGTCGGCGTGATCTGCGGCACGCCCGGCACCGGCACGGCGGCCCCGGTCACCGGGGCGGTGATCAGGCCCGAGCTCAGCTCCGGGTGATCGAGCACGGTCACGCCGACGACGTCCTGCGGGCCGAGTTCGTATTCGTATTCGCTCAGCGACTGGGCCAGGTTGCCCGCGCGCGCCGGCGAATCGGCCACGGCGGCGGCCAGCGCGATGGAGTCAGTCTGTGCGCGCACGAGGTCGGCGGTGATCAGCTTGACCGGATAGACGTCGGTGCCGGTCTTGGTGGACAGGTCGTCCTGCAGGCGGCTGGCATCGAGTGCGGGCCCCGGTGCCAAGGTGCAACCACCCAGCGCGGACAAGGCGGCCGCGACGGCCAGCGTGGGGAGGATCTTGTTTACCATGGCAGCTTCTCCTGATTGAAGCTGGTGCACCCTTGTTGCTGTAGACCGATGGGAGCTATTGAAGCGCTCACGGCACCCGGACGCACGTCTGTCTCCGCACGTCTGTTTCCGCACGTTCAGACACTGCGAGCGTGGGCGACACCACGTGGGGCGCCTGTCGGAGGGCGTGGAGCGCATCGGCCCGCGCGCGTTGCGCCAGCGACATGCGCCGCCAGGCCCGCCCGCCCTCGCCGCCCATGCACAGCGCGAATGCGCGCAGCCAGCCCGGATTGTCGCGCGAGCCCACCAGCACCTGGTACGCCCCGACCAGCGCGCGGCGCGCGGCCGGCGCGCCGGTGGCGTGCAGGTGTTGGTCGAGCACGAGGTAAAAGTTGTAGCTGGCGTTGTAATAAGACTCGGCGTGGAACACCCCGCGCTGGTCCGCATCGGCACGCGGCGCGGGAAAGTGATCGACGCAGAGCTTCGGGTCGTAGAGCAGCCGCCAGCCCGCGCGCCGTACCGCGAGGCTGAACGCGAGGTCGTTACTCACCTGCGCACCGGCACCACGCAGCCGGGTATCGAAGCGCAGCCCCGTCACGGCGCTGCGGCGCCACGCCATGTTGACGCCCTTGAGCACGTCCACGTCGCGCGGCGCACCGGCGCCGATGTGATGGTTGCCGATCACGCGCCCGTACCAGCGCACCTCGCCCACGCACCGCGCGGCGCCTTGCAGCACGCGGCCGCCCTCATGCACATGGTCGCGCCCGCCCACGCCGCCCAGGCCGGCATCGCGCGCGAAATGGCCGCCGATACGCGCCAGCCAGTCGGGGTGCGGCGCCGCGTCGTCGTCGGTCACGCACAGGATGTCGCCGCGCGCGGCCCCGAAGCCGCGGTTGTTGGCGGCCACCTGGCCGGGCTCGTCCACGGTGACCAGGCGCAGGCCTGGCAGCGTGTCGGGGCTGGCCGTGCACAGCCAGCGCGAGAGCAGCGCCAGCGTGGGCGCGTCGTCGGCGCGCGCCACCACCACTTCGTCGGCGAGCCGTTGCTGCCGCGCCAGTGCGCGCAGGCAGCGATCCAGGTCTTCACAGCGCCTGTAGCTGGGAATGATGACCGATATCATGTCCATCGTAGCATCCCCCGCGGGCCAGCGGACGGTGCCCGCTGCCATACCTTCAAATACCCGTTTCAAGCCGCTCGCGCCGCTCTCAGCAGGCGTTGCGCCGGAGCAGGATGCACGTCGGCGTGCGCAGGATGATCTGCATGTCGAACCAGAACGACCCGTTGCGAATGTATCAGGTCGAACTTCACCCGCACTTCGTCCGCCGGCCGGATCGATGCGCACCGGGTTGACCGCGCAAGGCGTCCAGTCCGTGCCCGAGGTGCTCCGGATCGACGCCGCTCACCCCAACGCGAAGGCCGTGCCCGGGATCTGCTGAGACGCCTCGACCTGGGGAGCCCGGGGCTCCTCGAGCACAGTGACCATGCACTCGGCGAGCAGCTCGCGCTTGAATGGCCGCTTGAGGAATGCGTTCGCCCCCGCCTCCTCGGCGTAGGCAATGACCTCAGGAGAGTGCCTGTCACTGATCACGACGATCTTCACGCGATGCAGCGCTGGGCTCCTGCGGATCAGTTCGCAGAGGTGGTACCCCGAATCGCGAGGAAGGTTCAGGCTGACGCAGACAACGTCGGGCGGGTCCTGCAGGATGCGTCGGATCGCCGTCTGGCAGTCGATCGCCGCATCGGCGAGGAACCCGAGTGTCTTCAAGGCGATTGTCAACCTCGCGGTAAATACTGGCTCATCATCGACAACGAGGGCCCGCCATTGCTTTTTGTCAGTCATCGCTCCCCCCCCCACCAAGAAAATTGACAATGCGTATATAGCGACAAACGAGACCACCGCAAGAAAAATGGCTGCAAATCGGAATAACGGCAAGTCACCGACGAGCCGTTCAGAGCAGAACCCGCGGCGCCGTGGGCGCCGCTCCCAGAGTACGCATCTCACAGGACGACGAGCCGGCCTCGCACGCGCTCACCCGCGTGCGGTGCGCCCCGCCGTCAGCCCGGATTCGTCGGATCAATGGGCGCGGAGAAAGCGGTCTCATTGATGAACACCGTGTCCCCGGCTGAAGCGCGAACGAGCTGCCAGAGGACCTTCGGTGCGACGGTTAGCCGCGGCGAGCTTGCGCGCCGCGCGGGGCGGCCAGGGTTCAGCTGGCGCCGCGGCCGGCAATCACGACCGGAACGGTCTTCGAGCCGATGTCTGCTTGCGAAAAGCCATCGAATACCTCAGACCAGAGTCATGTTGGGTCTTTGGATAATCGGGCAAATGACCCGACGTGTATTGCCAGGTATAGCAGGAAAATCGGCCCGCACCCTTGGATGACGCATGATTGCGGGGTCAGGCCTCACCGGATGTGCGACAGAGCTCTTGCGCTTGCAGCCGTGATCGACAAGCGTCGAGGTCGAAAAGGGAGTGAAGGCGTGAATCGCGGCTCGCCCGCGCCGGGTCGATTGACGCTCGTGACGTCTCGAGCCGGAGGGTCTGCGGTTCGTCGAGGTCGGACTGTCTCTCAGCAAGCAGGGGCTCGTCGCGGCGGGGCGACCACGCCCGTTCGCGCCCGCGCGCCTCATGGCCGAACTCCAGCGACGTCGCGCTGGCCACGGGCACCGCGCGCCGGCGCTGGCGAGGCGGCGCGGTCTGTCCGCCGTCCGTCGTCGGCGCGTATCGCTTGCGGCCGCTCTTCTGCGACTCGGTCCCTGCGACGGATGCGCTCGACGTGCTGGGGCGCCGCCTTCGCACGCCGGCGTCACCGGCCGCGCGCTCCTCGGACGTCGCTTCGGGCCCCCTCAGAGCGGTCTCGCCGTTGTTGCCCGCGCCCTGCCGTCGCTCTCGCATCGCACGGCCAAGCCTATGTCCGCAGCCCGCTCCGCGTCAGGATGGTGGTCGCCGAACGGATGGTGCGCCGGGATAAATCGGCAGGAAAATGAGGATGAAAGCGCCTTACGTCGAAGGAGCAGCGAACCACGACGGCCCCGAGTCATGCACCTGCACCCGCAAGGGGGCGGGCGAAGCGTTGACAGGGGTACGTACGGGCTGGGTATTGAGCCGCGAAATCAGGAAATCCAGGGTGCCGACGCTGTTATCCGAAGCGGAAGGCAACACAGCCGGGGGCGTTGCCGCGAGCCTCCGGGCGGCCCTGCGCGGTCGGAGACCCCTCGCACGTGCGGATTCTTCCTGCGCGGGAACCGGGAGATCCACGAGTCGTCCACGGCGGATGGTGTCGCGGGCCGCATCGGGAAGGCCGGGGGCCGGACGCCGATGATGCACGACTCGCGGAAATCGGACAGGCCCATGGTGCCGACGAAGCCCTCGAACAAGGCGGAGCCGTCCGCTGCGGAGGGGGTGGAGGGAAGGGGTCTGGCCAAGGGGAACACGGACGAGCAAGACGCACCCCGGACGCAGAGCCGGATCGAAGGTGCGCCCAGTGCGCTCGACCGTGTACGACAGAGGGCACAACAGGACAGGAATGCAAAGTTCACGGCGCTCTTCCACCTCGTCACAGTCGATCGGCTTCGAGACGCGTACCTCTCGCTACAGAAGAGGGCGGCGCCAGGAGTCGACGGCGTGACGTGGGAGCAGTACGGCGAGAACCTGGAGGCCAACCTCCTCGATCTTCACGCGCGGCTCCATCGTGAGCGTGCTCGCGAAGCTTGAGGCGGTGCCGAGCACGAAGATTGAGGGACGCGCGGCGTCATGGCCGTCGCGGCCTTGGGCATGGCCGGGCCGCGACGCCGGGATGGGCACGAGCACGAAGTTTGAGGGCCTTTGAGCGCGAAGAGCGAGTGCGAATCGGCGAGGGCGAAGCCTGAAAGGAGCCGCGGAGGCCTTCTCGCCTGACGCGGTCGATGCGCTCGCACGTGAGCGCGTCGACTTGCGCAGGCAGGATCGCGGCGGACTGAGCGGACAAGTTCCGGTCGACGAGACAAGTCTTCATCGCTGGAGGCTTCAGGGCTCAAGCTTCTTGGCTGGTGCCCCAAGGCGTCGACGTATCAGATCGCCGAGCCGGTTTACGCCCGCCCGGGCGTAACCGAACCGGTGAAGATGATGTCCTCGGCCAGCAGAGGCAAACGCCGCAGCAGCATCGTCTTCATCATGCCGGCCCTCGTGAACGTCGCCATCTGGATCTCCTCCGGAGAAAATCCGGCGTCCAGGGCAACCTTTGTGATCGTGTAAGGCGTAAAGAAAAAGCGATGGTCGGAGTTGATCGTTTCGGTGTTATTTAGAATTCCATTGATGTTGCCGCCCCTGAAAGCGTTCGGCACAGTAATCACGATTTTTTCGACGACGTCACCATAGTTCTCTCTAGAGCGGGGAGCAGGTCCGCGGGACACAGTACCCGCAGTGGTTGAACCAGCCGCGAGCGTCCGCCGGAGTGATCGCGCCGATCGCATGCCCATCGACTTGTAGACGGCTGAGGGCGATCGAGGTGCATCCGCTCGGATCGACTCTTTGATCTTGGAACCACAATTCTCGACCGGAGAAAAGTCCGGGGAGTAGGGCGGCAGGTACATCAGCTTCGCGCCAGCGCCTTCGATCGCTTCGCGAACCCCCAGCGTGCGGTGCGCCCCGAGGTTGTCCGCGATGACGACTTGGCCTGGCCTCAGCGCCGGTACGAGCTGTCCCTCGACGTACGCGCGGAAGGCTACGCCGTCCATGGTGCCCTCGAACGCGAAGGGAGCGACGACACCATCGAGGGCCAGCCCGATCGTGAGCGTGATCATGGGGTCGGTGTTGATCGGCACCGCACCGTGGGCACGGACTCCCCGTGGCGCCCATGCGTGCCTCCGCGTCATGCCCAGATTGGTCCCAAATTCATCAATAAAAACCAGCTCTTGTGGGTCGAGCCGAGCGAGCTTTTTTGCGAAGGCCCGGCGAGCCGCTGTCACATCTTCCGTGTCGCGCTCGGCTGCGTGGAGCGCTTTTTTTTCCGGGTGATGTTCAGCCGTCGCAACGCCCGGCCGACGGTATGGCGGCTGGCTACGATGTGATCACGGCGCGCGAGCAGGTCAGCCAAATCGTCCAGGGTCGCGTCGGAGGACGTCGCCACGAGCGACCTCAGGTCATCCAGGGCTTGCCCGTTGATCTTCGGCCGCGGCCCGTTCGCGCGAGGGCGCGGCGCAACGCTGCCGGTCGTCCGGTAGAGCGTGAGATAGGACTGCACAGTTTTCGGTGCGACTTCGAACTGCTCAGCCAGGTCGCGTACCGATCCTTCCCCATTCTCGTACGCCTTGACGATGCGCTCTCGAAGGTCGAGTCCGCAGGGTCGCATCCTTGCTGCCCTCCTGCCAAGGGGATGCAAGCAGCGTGCACGTCGGACCTGCTCCCCGCTCTAATACTACAGTTGCACTTCGGCGAGGCAGCCGGCCCCGTCCTGGCGCCGCAGGCCTTCGGGTCGGCGGGTCTTGTGCATGGTCACCGCCGCACCACGGACACCTCGACGCCCGGCTCGGTCGGACGGCGCTCTCCTGCACGAACCAGCAGCGCTCAGTGCAGTCTGGGCAGGCGCCTGGACGGGGTTCGTCGAGCGCGTGGGTAACCACTTCGCACGCGCCGAGGTTCGTTCCCACGTCGCTGCCTACCTCAAGGGGCTGCTCAGCCCGATCGAACGGAAGAACAGCTGGCAGCTCGCCGAGGCAGTCGGCGACCCGACCCCGTACGCGCTGCAGCATTTGCTCGGTCGTGCGCGCTGGGATCCGGATGCCGTGCGCGATGATCTCCGCGCCTACGTCGTCGAGCATCTCGGCCATCCAACGGGCGTGCTGGCGATCGACGAGACGGGATTTTTGAAAAAGGGCACGCAGTCCGCCGGAGTGCAGCGGCAGTACAGCGGCACGGCCGGTCGGATCGAGAACTCTCAGGTGGGGGTCTTTCTCTCCTACGCTACGCCACGCGGACGTACCTTCCTCGATCGGGCCCTGTACCTGCCGGCGTCCTGGACCGAGGACCGTGCGCGCTGTAAGCGCGCAGGTGTGCCCGAGGACGTGACGTTTGCGACCAAGCCGCAGCTGGCGTTGCACATGCTGCAGCGGGCCTTGGAAGCAGGCGTGCCTGCCGCCTGGGTTGTGGGCGACGAGGTCTATGGTGATGACAGCAAGGTGCGGCGCTGGCTAGAGGAACGAGAACAGCCGTACGTGCTTGCCGTCTCGAGCCAGCATCGGATCTGGAACGAATGGCGCCAGATCCCCGTGAGCGAGCTTCTGCAGCAGGTGCCTGCGGATGCCTGGCACCGCCTCAGCGCGGGCGACGGGGCCAAGGGACCACGGACCTATGACTGGGCTTTCGCCCGCTTTCCCGAAGCGAAGTCGCGTCGCTGGCAACGCGGCATCCTGTTCCGCCGCAGCCTTGCTGACCCGACTGACGTCGCGTACTACGCGGTCTTCGCCGCGAAAACTACCCCATCAGCTGAAGTGGTCCGTGCCGCGGGAAGCCGCTGGTCGATCGAAGAGTGCTTCGAGAGCGCGAAGGGCGAGGTCGGCCTCGATCACTACGAGGTCCGCAGCTTCACGGGCTGGTACCGTCACATCACCCTCGCGCTCTTTGCGCACGCATTCCTGACGGTCCAGCGGGCTGCTTCCGAGGCGCCCGCGGGGAAAAAAATCGGCCGCGCGGGGCCAGTCTGCCGCGCTCATCCCGCTGACCGTCCCCGAGGTGCGCCGTCTGCTCTGGGCGCTGCAGTGGACCGCGCCGGTTGACCCCGACGCGGTCCTGCGCTGGTCCTGGTGGCGGCGGCATCATCAGGCGCTGGCGCGCCGCTGTCACTACCGGCGCCGTGGCGCTCGGCCGCCGTAAGTACAACTGTAGTACTAATACTACAGTTGCACTTCGGCGAGGCAGCCGGCCCCGTCCTGGCGCCGCAGGCCTTCGGGTCGGCGGGTCTTGTGCATGGTCACCGCCGCACCACGGACACCTCGACGCCCGGCTCGGTCGGACGGCGCTCTCCTGCACGAACCAGCAGCGCTCAGTGCAGTCTGGGCAGGCGCCTGGACGGGGTTCGTCGAGCGCGTGGGTAACCACTTCGCACGCGCCGAGGTTCGTTCCCACGTCGCTGCCTACCTCAAGGGGCTGCTCAGCCCGATCGAACGGAAGAACAGCTGGCAGCTCGCCGAGGCAGTCGGCGACCCGACCCCGTACGCGCTGCAGCATTTGCTCGGTCGTGCGCGCTGGGATCCGGATGCCGTGCGCGATGATCTCCGCGCCTACGTCGTCGAGCATCTCGGCCATCCAACGGGCGTGCTGGCGATCGACGAGACGGGATTTTTGAAAAAGGGCACGCAGTCCGCCGGAGTGCAGCGGCAGTACAGCGGCACGGCCGGTCGGATCGAGAACTCTCAGGTGCGGTGACCGTCAAGGTAGTTGTCGCATCGGCCTCCACTCACGCTGTGAGCGCCTCCTTGTTTGAAAGTCCCCTGAGCTCGTCGGGTTTGCGCGGCCCCAGGCGGACAGCGCCAACCGGCGTCCAGTTGCGCGTCTCGCCCGACCAGCGCTCGGGGTGGCGCCGCCGGGCTCGCTCGTAGACGCGCGCGCGGGCCGCGAGCAGGGCAGCGTCACGCCCGCGATGGCGGTCGTCGGGGGTGACGAAGCGCAGCGCGCTGTGGCGATGGGTGCCGTTATACCAGGTCACGAAGGCGCCGACCCAGGCGCGCGCCTGCGCGAGCGAGTCGAAGGGGGCGGGATAGTCCGGCCGGTACTTCACGGTGCGGAACAGCGCCTCGGAGAAGGCGTTGTCGGCGCTGACGCCGGGACGGCTGAAGGAAGCGCGCACGCCGAGCTGGTCCAGCGTGGCGAGCAGGGTCGAGCCGCGCATGGGGCCACCGTTGTCGGAGCGGAACACCAGGCCCTTGGGGTCGAGCTGACTGGCGGCGCAGGTGGCACGGAAGAGCGCGGCCGCGTGCTCGCCCGACTCTTCTTCGTGCACCGCCCAGCCCATGATGCGCCGGCTGTAGATGTCGACGATGAGGTACAGGAAGTAGAAGCGGCCGCGGACGGTGGTCTTGAGGTAGCTGATGTCCCAGCTCCACAGCTGGTTGGGGCCGGTCGCGATGTGCTCCTCCACCTCGGTGCGCACCGGTGCCTTGGCACGGCCGCGGTGCGTCAGTTGCCCCTCATGGCGCAGGATGCGCAACACGGTCGACTCAGAGCCGATGTAGCGGCCCTCGTCGGCCAGGCGCGGCACGATCTGGCTGGGCGACAAGTCGCGGAACCGGGGCGCATTGACCGTGGCGAGGAGGACCTTGCGCTCGTGGTCGCTGAGCTGGTTGCGCGGCCTGCTCTTGGGCCCCAGCCGCCGGTCGTCACCGGTGTCTTGCTCGCGCCAGCGCTGCAGGGTGCGAGCGCTGAGCCCGAGCAGCGCGGCGGCCTGGGTCTCGGGCGCCCCTTGGGCGACGGCGTCGCTGACCATGCCGAGGATCACTTCTCGCTCCTGTCGTCGGTGCCGTCTTCCCCGTCCCCCCAGAGCGATTCGGCTTTTTTTGCGAGCACCAACAGCGCCGCCGTCTCGGCCAAGGCGCGGTCCTTGCGGCCCAGCTCCTTTTCCAGCTCGCGGATGCGACGCTGGTCGGCGGGCCTGGGCCCGCCGCCCTGCGCAGGGCGAGCGCCGAGCGCCTGGAGCATGGCGGCGCGCCAGACCTCCAGCTCGCTGTCGTGCACGCCCTGGCGTCGCAGGAAGGCGCCCCGCTCGTCGGGCGCGAGCTGCTCGGCAGCGAGCACCAGGCGCATCTTGTCTTCGGCTGTCTTCGGCTGGCCGCTGGGAACCGGTGGCTCCGGCGCCTTGGTCTTGGTGGTCATCGCGGCACGATGGGCCTCGCGCAGCCACTTCGACAGGGTCGGCTGCGTGACGCCGATCTGCTTGGCCAGCTGCGTGGCGGTCAGGGCGCCGGGCCCGACCATCCGCTGAACCATCTTCTCTCGAAAAGACTTCGAATACGGCGGTCTCAAGCGAGTTCTCCAACCTCGCCCTGGTCACGATCTCCCGAGCACCTCGGGCCGGACTGCCGGCCTGAGGAGGCGACATCTTCCCTGACGTATAGGGGGTGGGGGTCTTTCTCTCCTACGCTACGCCACGCGGACGTACCTTCCTCGATCGGGCCCTGTACCTGCCGGCGTCCTGGACCGAGGACCGTGCGCGCTGTAAGCGCGCAGGTGTGCCCGAGGACGTGACGTTTGCGACCAAGCCGCAGCTGGCGTTGCACATGCTGCAGCGGGCCTTGGAAGCAGGCGTGCCTGCCGCCTGGGTTGTGGGCGACGAGGTCTATGGTGATGACAGCAAGGTGCGGCGCTGGCTAGAGGAACGAGAACAGCCGTACGTGCTTGCCGTCTCGAGCCAGCATCGGATCTGGAACGAATGGCGCCAGATCCCCGTGAGCGAGCTTCTGCAGCAGGTGCCTGCGGATGCCTGGCACCGCCTCAGCGCGGGCGACGGGGCCAAGGGACCACGGACCTATGACTGGGCTTTCGCCCGCTTTCCCGAAGCGAAGTCGCGTCGCTGGCAACGCGGCATCCTGTTCCGCCGCAGCCTTGCTGACCCGACTGACGTCGCGTACTACGCGGTCTTCGCCGCGAAAACTACCCCATCAGCTGAAGTGGTCCGTGCCGCGGGAAGCCGCTGGTCGATCGAAGAGTGCTTCGAGAGCGCGAAGGGCGAGGTCGGCCTCGATCACTACGAGGTCCGCAGCTTCACGGGCTGGTACCGTCACATCACCCTCGCGCTCTTTGCGCACGCATTCCTGACGGTCCAGCGGGCTGCTTCCGAGGCGCCCGCGGGGAAAAAAATCGGCCGCGCGGGGCCAGTCTGCCGCGCTCATCCCGCTGACCGTCCCCGAGGTGCGCCGTCTGCTCTGGGCGCTGCAGTGGACCGCGCCGGTTGACCCCGACGCGGTCCTGCGCTGGTCCTGGTGGCGGCGGCATCATCAGGCGCTGGCGCGCCGCTGTCACTACCGGCGCCGTGGCGCTCGGCCGCCGTAAGTACAACTGTAGTACTAAGAGCACCTAACAAAAGCTCGTTCACCCCGCTTGCTTGAGGGAAGCCGATGGTGCGGCAGAATACAGCGTGGGCAAGCTGTTGGTGCCAGACGAACTCTGGGAACGAATCGTACCTCTATTGCCGAAAACGGAGCCGAAGCCGCAGGGGGGCCGGCCGCGTACGCCTGATCGGATCGCGCTGACCGGTATCTTGTTCGTGCTCAAGACCGGGATCCCTTGGGAGTATCTCCCGCAAGAGCTCGGCTGCAGCGGCATGACGTGCTGGCGCAGGTTGCGCGACTGGCAGCAGGCTGGCGTTTGGGATCGGCTCCACGAGGTCTTGCTCGATGAGCTCGGCGAAGCCGATAGGATCAACTGGGAGCGTGCTGCGCTGGATGCCTCGCTGGTTCCGGCAAAAAGGGGGGTGAAAAAACTGGCCCGAACCCCACGGATCGCGGCCGGCCGGGCACGAAATATCACATTCTGGTCGATCGGAATGGTATCCCGCTCGCCGTCGAGATGACGCCGGCGAACGTCCATGACTCGAGGATGTTCACTTCTATGGTGGACGCGGTGCCGCCGATCGCGCGTCCTTGCGGCCGACCGCGGCGCCGCCCTAAGAAACTGGATGCCGATAAGGCCTACGACGACCCGGCCCTGCGGTTGGCTTGTCATCTGCGCCACATCGTGCCCCGCATCGCTCGCAAGGGCATCGAGTCGTCGGAGAAACTCGGCCGTTATCGCTGGGTCGTCGAACGGACGATCGCTTGGATCCGGCGCTTCCGCCGCTTGACGGTGCGGTATGAGCGCCGTGCCGACATTCACCGAGCGTTCCTCCTGCTCGCCGTATGCGTGATCTGCCTCAACCATATCCCGACGGGCTTTTGTTAGGCGCTCTAAATCCAGATTGTCGCGCCAAGGCCGGCATGGCGATCGCGAACGAGGTGCCAGAGGACCTTCCGCGCGACGTTGGGCGCGGCGAGCTTGCGCGCCGCGCCGCGCGGGGCGGGTCGGGGCGGCCAGGGTTCAGCTGGCGCCGCGGCCGGCAATCACGACCGGGACAGTCTTCAGGATCAGCTTGATGTCTTCCGCTATGCTCCAGTGGTCGATGTACCGCATATCAAGGTACATCCACTCTTCGAACGAGACATTGTTGCGACCGCTCACCTGCCACACGCACGTCAGGCCGGGACGCACCGAGAGGCGCCGGCGCTGCCAGGCCTCGTATTTTTCAACCTCGCTGGGAAGCGGCGGGCGCGGCCCGACGAGGGCCATATCGCCGCGCAGCACGTTGACGAGCTGCGGAAGCTCGTCGATGCTGTACTTGCGAAGGATGCTGCCGACGCGCGTCACCCGCGGGTCCTTCTTGATCTTGAACACAGGCCCGGCTTGCTCGTTCCTCGTCATCAAGCTCGACCTCAGCGCCTCTGCATTGACCACCATCGAGCGAAACTTGAGCATCTCGAATGTGCGCCCATAGCGCCCTACCCGTTTTTGCCGGAATAGGACCGGACCTGGCGAGGTCAGCGCGATGAGCGCCGCAACGACGAGGAGCAACGGCGAGAGCAGGACGAGCAAGCAGCTCGATACGAGGATGTCGAGGACGCGCTTGACGGCCATCTGGTAGGGCTTGTGTTCCACGCTGAGGTAGTGCACGTAGCCATCGGAGATGGCGCGGGCGTCCGCCGGGCGCGCCCGATCGAACCGGAAATGACTGGCCGGAAGCGCGAAGGGTATCCCGAACCGTTCGCACACCCGGATGCTGGCCTGCATCGCACTGCCGTGCCGGAGCGAGTTGCCCGCGATGTACACCTCGTCGAACACGCGCTCCCGCAGGATGCGCTCGAGGTCGTCGCTCGTCCCGAGGATTCGACCATCGACTCGACCGCTATTCACCTCGTCGACGAAGGCGAGGTGACAGATCGCCTCGCGCGACGATTTCCGAGCGCGGATCTGACGGGCGGTGTGGCGGCCGAGCGGGCCGACGCCAATGACGAGGGTGTCGTTGGGCTCGTTCCTGGCTAGCCCCCGCCCCCCGGGGAGCGTGATGCGGAGCAGGAGCGTGCCGGACCAGAGCACGGCGAGGAAGTGCTTCAGCGTCGCATCCGCGGCGTACCCATCTACTGTCGCCCTGAAGAGAGCGAGCATGGACGCGACGGCGAGCACCAAGACGGACGTGAGGACCAAATCGCCCGCAAGGCCCTGCGCCTTGAAGACGTCGTACTGGTGCAGGATGCGGCTGCCGAGCAGCCATCCCGCCAGCGCTATCGGTGCCATCGTGACGACAGAGCCCCAGTGGACGACACCTCCGGCCGTCGCCGACGAAGCGATCGATGCAAGGACCAGGACTGCGCAGTCTGCTGCGAGAGTGAGCGTCGGCGCTCCCCCCAGAGCCGCTGTCTGCTTGCGAAAAGCCATCGAATACCTCAGACCAGAGTCATGTTGGGTCTTTGGATAATCGGGCAAATGACCCGATGTGTATTGCCAGGTATAGCAGGAAAGTCGGCTCGCACCCTTGGATGACACATGATTGCGGGGTCAGGTCTCACCGGATGTGCGACAGAGCTATTGCGCTTGGAACCGTGATCGACAAGCGTCGAGGTCGAAAAGGGAGCGAAGGCGTGAATCGCGGCTCGCCCGCGCCGGGTCGATTGACGCTCGTGACCTCTCGAGCCGGAGAGCTTGCGGTTCGTCGAGGTCGGACTGTCTCTCAGCAGGCTGGGGCTCGTCGCGGCGGGGCGACCACGCCCGTTCGCGGCCGCGCGCCTCATGGCCGAACGGCCTGCATGGATCAGCCGGCGCCGAGCGCTGACAGCGCGAGCGAGCGCCGGCGCCCGCACCTGGACGGGTGCTCGAGGACGCCGTCCGGCGCATGGTGCGCACCCTGCGACGGCGCGGGCTCTTCGATCTCGAGCATGCATCGACAAGGACGCGCTTCCACACCGACGAGCCCGCTCCCGAACGCAAGCGGGACGGAGCCCCGAGCGTTGAAGCGCAGCGTCCTTCGCCCCGAGCGGATCTAAATGGGGGCCGAAGGGTTGTAAAAGGGCTTCCCCGATGCCAATGGCGCGCGTTTTTTGCTATTTTTTTGGCCTTCGCGGGAACGGCACTTCCCGCGCACGAAGGGGGAAACATGGGTCGAAAAACCGCGCTCATCACCGGCATCACGGGCCAGGACGGCTCCTACCTGGCCGAGCTCCTTCTGGAGAAGGAATACGACGTCCATGGCATCATCCGCCGGACCTCCCTATTTAACCGCAGCCGCATCGAGGAGGTGCGCGACCAGGCCCGCAAGGCGGGCAAGGTCTACGAGCTCCATTACGGCGACATGGGTGACTCGAGCAGCCTCAACCGCGTGGTCGCCGCCGTGCGCCCCGACGAGATCTACAACCTGGCGGCCCAGAGCCATGTGAAGGTGTCCGTCGACTGCCCCGAGTTCACCGCCGACGTGGACGCCACCGGGGTGCTGCGCCTGCTCGAGGTCATTCGCAGCAACAAGCTCCACACCCGCTTCTACCAGGCCTCCACCTCGGAGCTCTACGGCAAGGTGGTGGAGACGCCCCAGACCGAGACGACCCCATTCTACCCGCGTTCGCCCTACGGCGTGGCCAAGCTTTACGGCTTCTGGATCGTGAAGAACTACCGCGAGTCCTACGGCATGCACGTCAGCAACGGCATCCTCTTCAACCACGAGTCGCCGCGCCGCGGCGAGAACTTCGTGACCCGCAAGGTGACCCTCTCCCTTGCCCGCATCAAGGCCGGCCTCCAGCCCACCCTGCGCATTGGCAACATGGACGCCAAGCGCGACTGGGGCTACGCCAAGGACTACGTGGAGATGATGTGGATGATGCTCCAGCAGCCCGAGCCCGACGACTACGTGGCCGCCACCGGGGAGGCCCACACCGTGCGCGAGTTCATCGAGCAGGCCGCCCCCATCGCCGGGTTTGACATCGCCTGGGAGGGCGAGCGCGATTTCGAGATCGGGCGCGACCGCAAGACCGGCAAGGTGATCGTGGAAGTGGACCCCAAGTTCTACCGTCCCGCCGAGGTGGAGTTCCTCCTGGGGGATTCGACCAAGGCCCGGACCAAACTGGGTTGGAGGCCCAAGGTCGGCTTCCCCGAGCTGGTGGAGATGATGATGCGGGCGGATTTGGACAGACTGGCGGGGGGAGCCTGATCGTTCCTGCCCCTGCCCTGGCGCTGCTCGCCGCCGCGGGACTCGCGGCACGATCGCCTCGGGCACGCCCAGCGGCAGCACGCGCAGCGCGGCGCCGTCGAAGAGCCGCCGAGCCGATCCAGGGCATGTGTCGAGATCCCTGAGCTTGTGTGGTGGATCTGTTGGCGGCGTCGATACCTGTCGGAGGAGCTGAACGTCGCGTGTCTCGCGGCGTGGGAACGGCGCGGCGCGGGAAAGGAAGAGGGAAGGGGACGCCGGCTCCTTCCTGTGCGGCTCATCGTTCCTGGTGCCAGTCGATGTCGACCCGGCATCGGGTGACGCGAGGCGCTCTGTCTCGACGCCGATGTCTCCCGCCGCGCGGTTTCCCTCGCCGCCGGCCGTCCGTCCAACGATGCGCTCGACGGATGGCCAACCCGGGTTGAGCCGTCCAGGGGAACAACCCGGGTTGGATAGCCGGCCGCCACTCAGGTGGATCGGCTGGACCTCGCGAGGCGCCTGCGCAGCCGCGCGGTGGCGAGCGCCCCGAGGGCGAGCAGCCAGGCCGGCGCGCCCTGGCTGCCTGGCGTTATGCGGCAGCCGCCGCCCCCTCCTGCGCTCGGGAGGTCGCCGCCGCCGCTGCTCTGCGCGCCGGTTGCGCCGGTGCCGGCGCTGCTGGCGTCATCGCCGCCGGCGGCGGTCGTGGTGGATGTGGCGCCAACTCCACTGCTGGCACCTCCGCCGTCGCCGCCGGTGGCAGCGCCGCCTTCGCCACCGCCACCGGCGGTTGCGCCAGTGCTGACGCCGCTGGTCGCATCGCCGCCGGCGCCACTGCTTGCATTTGCGCTGGCACTGCCGGTGGCGCTACCGCCGCCACCGCTGTTCGCGCCGCCGCCACCGCCTGTGGCTGTGCCGCCGCCACCGCTGGTCGGATCGCCGCCGCCACCGCTGGTCGGGTCGCCGCCACCACCGCTGTTCGCGCCGCCGCCACCACCGCTGGTCGGGTCGCCGCCGCCACCGCTGGTCGGGTCGCCGCCGCCGCTGGTCCCGTCGCCGCCACCGCTGGTTGGGTCGCCGCCGCCGCTGGTCGGGTCGCCGCCGCCGCTTGTCGCGTCGCCGCCGACGCCAGCGCTGTTGCCGCCGCCGTCACCGCCTGTGGCCGTGCTGCCCGCCCCGCCGCTGGCACCGCCGCCCGCGCCGTCTCCGCCTGCGCCGCCTCCACCCGGCACGCAGGCGCCCGCCTGGCACGCGCCGCGCGACGCGGGCTGCGCCGGGACATAGAGCCACGCATGGTCGATCTTCTGATAAGGCGCGACCACAGAACCGGCGTTGCCGCCGGCGATCAGGACACGGCCATCGTTGAGCAGCGCCGTCGCGTGGTCGTTGACCATCACGTCCAGCGCCGGCCCGAGCGCCCAGGTGTCGCTCGCCGGATCGTAGAGCTCGGCGGCGAGGGCGCCATCGCTTTCGTCATGCGAGTTGCCCGCCATCATGACCCTACCGTCGGCGAAGAGCGCCGCTCCAGGAGATCTCCGCGCCGTGGTCATCTCCGCCGCCGAGGTCCACGTATCGCTCGAAGGATCGTAGATCTCGACCGTCTTGCCGCTCTCGGTACCCCAGCTTCCGGCCACGAGCACCCGGCCGTCCGGAAGCAGCGTCGCCGTGTGCCGCATGCGAGCCCAGCGCATCGAGGCGACGGGCGTCCACGTATCGGTCGCCGGATCGTACATCTCCGCGCTCGTCAGGTGGTGATCCGGGCTCTCGGGGGGATACCCGTCAGCGCCGCCCGCGACGAGGACCCGGCCGTCCTGGAGCAGCGTCGCCGAATGGTTCTGGCGCGCGACGTTCATGGGCGCTCTCGCGGTCCACGTGTCGGCGACCGGATCGTAGACCTCGACCAGGACACCACCGGCACCGCCGGGCTTGTCGCCGCCGGCGACGAGCACCCGGCCGTCCTGAAGCAGCGTGGCGGTGTGAAAGAAGCGCGGCGCGACCGTGGACGCGGCCGGCGTCCACACGCCCGTCGCCGGGTCGAATCGCCTCGTCGGCGCAGGGCCAAAGTCGGTGCTCACGAACGGGCTGTCGCCGATCACCAGGACCGTCCCGTCCGGAAGCAATGTGGGTGTCTGCGCGCTCCGCAGGCCGTCGATCGGCTTGGTCGCCGCCCACGCGCCCGTGCTTGGATCGTAGCGGGTCCAGACACGCTGAGTTTGGTTCCGGCCGGGCACCGGGGCCCCGCCGATGACGAGGACCGTCTCGTCCAGGAGGACCGTGGTCTGCAACCCGGGGAGGATGGAGGCGTCGATCCGCGCCGTCTCCTGCCACCGATCCTCGGCGCCCGGGAAAGCGCAGGGGGTGCCGTCCGGCAGTTCGGGTCCGGGCGCCGCGCACCCGGCCGCGGGGTCGCACGCCGGCGCCTCGTGGCACTCGTCGGCGGGCAGGCACACAGCGAGGCTCGACCCCACGCAGGCGCCGTCCACGCAGGCGGTCGCCGTCGAGCACACGTCGCCGTCGCTGCAAAGCGTCCCGTCCGGCGCCGCCGCGCCCCCGACGCACGCGCCCGCCTCGCAGACGCCGCCCGCGATGCACGCGTCCGCGTCGTCACAGGCGACGCCCGTGACCGGCGTGCAGGCGCCGTCCTGCGATGCGCCCGACGCGGCCGCGCAGGCGTCGCAGGGGCCGTCGCAGCGCACGTCGCAGCACACCGAGTCCGCGCAGGAGCCGCTGCCACAGTCGCTGTCCGTCGCGCAGCCCGCGCCGAGCGGCGAGCGCTCGTGGAAGAGCACGGCCGACGCCGTCGGCGTCGTGGCGCCGACGTACCCGCCGGCGATGAGCACGCTGCCGTCCTCGAGGCGCGTCGAGGAGTGGAACGCGCGCGCCAGGGTGACCGGCGACTCCAGGTCGAGGCTCGACCAGGCGAGGGACGCCTCGTCGAAGAGCGCCTTCGTCCCGTAGAACGTGTACGTGCCGCAGGTCTCCATGCCTCCGGTCAGCAGCACCTTCCCGCTCGGGAGCAGCGATGTGCGCGTCCCCCGGATGCTGCTCGAGCTCGGGGCCGTCCCGCACGACGAGGCCGGAGCATAGGACCCGGACGTCGCCGCCCAGCGGTCCTCCTGGGGGAAGTAGACCTGCGAGAAGGCGTGGACCGCCGGGTCGGGACCGGAGAGGGTGCCTCCCGTGACGAGGACACCGCCGCTCGCGAGCGTCATCGCGTCAGGGTACCTGTACCTCGACGTTGACAGGACAGGCCTGCGCTCGTTGGTCCACAGCCGGGTCTCCAGGTCATAGATGCTGCAGCTGCTCCCGACCGACATCACCCGCCCGTCGTGGAGCAGCGTCGCGCTCACCGGGTTGATCGTGGACTCGCGGCACAAGGCCGTTGGCGTCCAGGAGCGCGACGTCGGGTCGTAGACGGCCGCGTTCAGCTCGTCGATGAACAGCGAGTTGGACCAGGCCATGCCGACCAGCACGGGCCTGCCGTCGACGAGCACCATCGAGGGCGCGGGGTGGGGCTTGGCCAGGTACCCCACCGTGGTCCAGGTGTCGCTCGTCGGGTCATACAGCTCCGCCGAGCTGAGCTCTGTCCCGCTCTGCTCGCGTCTGATCCGGCCACCCGCCACGAGGACCTGGCCGTTCGGCAGGAGGACGGCCGCGTGACCGTGCCGGCCCTGGTAGAGCGGCGCCGCAGGCGACCACGTCCTCGTCGCGGGGTCGTAGATCTCGACCGCCGCGAGGCCCACCGCCGTGCGCGCTGCGTCCGGCGACCCGTCGTCCACCTCCGTGAATCCACCCACGACGAGCACGCGGCCGTCCTGGAGCACCGTGGCCGAGTGCTCGGCCCGCGGGGTGATCATCGAGGGCACGGCCTCCCAGGACGGCGTGCTGGCCGCCCACGCGACGCCCGCGGGCAGCGCCACGATCCCGCACATGAGGGCGGCTCCGAACCTCCAACTCGATCGCATGGTCCTCTTGGCCTCCGCGGCCTTCGTTGCGCGGGGTCGCGTGAACATTCACCGCGTCGCTCGACACCATGGCGTCGGACATGACGTCATCCGAGGCGTGATGGATCGCTCGCTCGATCGCGTCGCCGGCCGGCAGGCCGTCAGCATGTCCGGATGACCGCCGGCCTCGCCAGCACGCCTGTCCCGCGGGCGACGCGCCCCGTGCGTTTCGGAGCGGCTCGCAGCGCTACGGCCCGCCGTCCTCCTCGCGGCTGCGTCTTCCACGCCTTCACGCGCTCGTCGGGCGAGCCCACGCGGATGCTCCCGGCGCCGGGCGGCAGCGCGGGCCCGAACGTGCCGAGGGTCGATCCGCTCGCGTGCGAAAGATCGAAGTTCAAGCTGTTTTCACTGATGTTTCATAATCAAGCCGGGGCCGCGCGGGTAGAGCCCTTCCGGTTTTCCGTGGCCGATCATGCAGATAAAGTTCGACTTCAGCGAGGTGCCCTTGAAGAAGAGCTCGTCGACGAGCGCATTGTCGAACCCCGAGAGAGGGCCGACGTCGAACCGAGCGAACCGTAGGCTCGCAGTATGGAGATGCAGGAGCTCAGCGCGTGAGTGCCTCGGGAGCCACCGATCACATCCGCTTTGCCTCGTCGACAAGGATGCTCACCGCGGCGCTGAACTGCGCGGGGCTGACCCGGCCGTAAGCGAGCCGCATGCCCGCGCTGCTCGCTTCTAGGGTGGCGAGCGGGCCCGGCAGGACGGCGACGCCGCGTACCAGGGCGCGGCGCGCCAGCTCCACGATCGGGTGCCGGGGCCAGAGCGTCCAGACCGCCAGGCCTCCGTCGGGAGGCGTGACCTCGAGAGGGACCTTCCGCGCCGCGCGCGCCAGCGACTCGAGCGCGGCGTCGCGGCGCTCGGCGTAGGCGCGCCGGGCACGCCGCACGTGGCGCTCGAAGCCTCCCTCCGCGATCCAATCGGCGAGCGCTGCCTGGGTCACGCCGTCCCCCGCCCTGACGGTGCTCTGGCGCTGCCGCGCGAGCACGTCGAGCACCTCGCTGCTGCCGCACACCATGCCGACGCGAACGCCCGGCGCGACCAGCTTCGAGAGGCTGGCGACGTACAGGACGTGCGGCGCCGACGCGCTGGCGGCGAGCGGAGGCTGAGGCTCGCCGCGATAGTGGTACTCGTGATCGTAGTCGTCCTCGAGGATGGGCACGCCGTGCGCGAGGGTGAGGTCGAGCAGGGCGCGGCGGCGCGGCGCCGAGAGCGTGACCGTGGTCGGATACTGATGATTCGGCGTCACGTACACGAGCCGGACGCGCCGCCGCCGCAGCAGCCGCTCGAGAGCGCCGACGTGCAGGCCTCGCGCGTCCACCGCGACGGGCACCACCTCGGCTCCCGCCGCTCGAAACGCCCGCCAGGCGGGGAAGTATCCTGGATCTTCCACGGCCACGACGTCGCCGGGTCCGAGCAAGGTGTGCGCGGCGAGCGCGATGCCCTCCTGCGAGCCGCACGTGACCAGCAAGCGCTCGAACTGCACCGCCCGCGCGCGCCGCAGGTAGGCGAGCAGCTCCCGCACGAGCGCGGGATTGCCGTCCACGTCGGCAGCATGCAGCGCGCTCGTGCCGTGCCGCGCGAGCACGTGCGCGTACGATGCCCGAAGCTCGCGCAGGGGCAACAGCGCCGGATCGGGCGTCGCGGCGTGCAGCGGATACCGCACCTGGCCGAGCGCCGCGGGTGGCGGCCCGGGCTCGCGCACGACGCGAAACTGGTAGTGCGTAGCGCTGCGCTCCTCGTGCCGCGGCGCAGGCGGCCCGGGCTCGGGCGGGGCGACGCGATAGCCACGGCGCGGCTCCGCACACAGCAGCCCCTCCGCGCATAGCGCGTCCAGCGCCACCATGATCGTCTGCCGGTGCACCCCATAGGTGCTCGCCAGCTCGCGCGTGGACGGTAGCAGCTCGCCCGCCACGCGGCTGCCGCTCGCCAGCGCCCGGCGCAGCGCCTGCGCGACGGGCACCCAGCGCGTGCGCCGACCGTCGCGGGAGACGGCGCTGCGCGGCTTCGGAGAGGAGCCCATCTGGTCGAAGTATAAACACACATCTGGACGAAATGCTGCAACCAGCCTGCGCTAGACATCCGGGGGAGGCGCGGCTCGTTGGTGGGGTCGGCCTCCCGGAAAGAACCCACATGCACCTCACCCCGAGCGCGCTCCGCGGCGAAGCCGTGGTGCTCCAGCCCCTGTCTGAAGATCAGCTGCCCGAGATCAAGCGGGCCGCGCTGTCCGCTCCCGACGTCTGGCGGTTCATCCCTTACTCCATGCGCGATGCGGCCGACGTCGAGAAGGTCATCCGCCTTGCGCTCGCGATGCAGAGCCGCGGAGAAGCCATCTCCTTCGGAACCCGCCTCGCGTCGACGGGCGAGCTGATCGGCGGCACCAGCATTCGCTGCGTGGACGCCGCGCTGCCGTCCGTCGAGGTCGGCGGCACCTGGATCGTGCCAGCGTGGCAGCGCACCCGCGTCAACACGGAAGCCAAGCTGCTCCAGCTGACGCACGGCTTCGAGCAACTCGGCTGCCAGCGCATCGAGCTGAAGACCGATGTCCGCAACCTGCGCTCCCAGGCCGCCATCCAGCGCATCGGCGGGACCCGGGAGGGGGTGCTGCGGTCGCACATGCGGCGCGCCGACGGCAGCCTGCGCGACAGCGTGCTGTTCTCGATCCTGGCGAGCGAATGGGCTGTTGTGAAGGAGCGCTTGCTGGCTCGGCTGGCGAGCGCCGAGGGAGCGACGCTGGCGGTGCGGGTGGCTGGCTGAGGATCATCGCGGCGGAGGCGCGCGAAGGGACTGTTGCCCCGAGGTCCCACGGGCAGGCCGTGCTTGACAGGAACGACCGCCCTGGCGTCTCCTGTCCTCCGCGGCGTTTTTCATGCCTTGCCCCATGGAGTCGCTGATCCCCGGCTCGCTCGACGATCTCCTCCGCGGCGCTCGCACCTCCGGGCGCTCGCCGAGCCGGCCCCTCGCCTCACCGCCGAAGGGCGGGGATGGGCTCGCCGACCTGCCCACCGTCGAGGCGGTGCTGGACGCGATAGCGGAAGGCCGGGTGCATCCCGAGAAGGTGTTCTTCATCGACGCGACGTCGGAGTACGTGGACGCCAAACGCTTCCTCCGGGCGGAGCCCGACGCTGCGCTCGACGGCGCGGGGGTGCGGCGCTTCTTCGAGGTGGAGGGGGGTAGCCTGCTCCTCGCGGGGGTGCAGGACTGCTTCCCGGCCGTCGGTGCGCTCACAAGCGCCCTGTCCGGAGCGCTCTTGGCCCAGGCCAACACGAACCTTTACCTCACGCCGGGCGGGGCGCAGACCTTCCCCCGCCACTGGGATACCCACGACGTGGTGGTGCTCCAGCTCGAGGGGCGCAAGCGGTGGATCATCTACGAGCCGCTCCTCGAGGCGCCGCTGCACCGCCACCACGCCTGCCGCACCGCCGAGCTCCGCGAGATGACCCCGCGCTGGGGCGAGATCGAAATGCAGCCGGGTGGAGCGCTGTACATCCCCCGCGGCTATCTCCACGAGGCGACCGCTGCCGGGGGCCCCTCGCTCCACATTTCCACCGGGATCCACCGGATCACCTGGCACCGCCTCGTCGAGGTGATGGTGGCTGACGCGCTGCGGGAGTGCGCCGAGGACCTGACCTTCCGGGGAGACTGCCCCGCAGGGGAGGCGCACCTCGCTGCAACCGTCCGAGAGGGGATCGCGCCCCGCGTCGACGCGCTGGTGAAGCGGCTCCGCGAGATCGATGCAGCGGAGGTGCTTCAGTCCCTCACCGAGCCGGCTGACGGGGAAGAGAGCTAGGGGGGGCCAGCTCCGGGCCCGCTCGCGCGGGGCGCTTCTCCTTGCGGACGGATGCGGATTGTCGGTAACTTGTGAGGGCCACCTCTCCTGCGGCCGCTGCACCGCCGCGTACTGCTCATCGCCCACTGCTCCAAGGAGACCTCGGATGTCTACAACGCCCCGATCCAAGAAGGTGAACGTCCCGAAGCCCGCCGCCAGCGCCCACGTTTGCCGACATGATCCGACGCCCATCACGCGGAAGATCAGCATCCCGAAGCCCGCCGCCAGCGCCCACGTTTGCCGGCACGACCCGACGCCGAGCAAGAAGACCAAAATTTAGCCGTAGTGCTGGAGGTGTGTCGCCATTCCCTCCGGCCGCTGGGTGACACGACACGCCCCGGAGGGGACGACCGCCTGCAAGGACTCCCCCTGCATACCTCGCGATTTCGCCCATCCCGACCCATGTCGTCGCACGGCGACGGGCGAGCCGGATTCACGGATTCTCGGGCAGACGTCGTGGACCCGAGGAACGTCTCATCGCCCGCGGCAGCGGCCTCCTCACGGGAGTGATCCGATGGCTGTTCACATCGGCATGAGCTACCACCCGGAGCTTCACGACCTGCTGTGGCGAGCCAGGGATGAGGGGCTCGTCGACTTCCTGGAAATACAGCCGGAGCGATACATCTACAGTCACTTCGAGAGGGGCCAGATGAAGCGGCTACTCTCCGACTTCGGCACGTCGTACTGCTTTCATTTCGCCTGCAACTCGCTGGGCAGCGCCGACTATCGCCTCGACCGCAACGCGCGGCAGCGTCGCGACATCGTCAATCGGTTGGCCCCGCGCTGGTGCTCGGATCACATGACGTCCTGCCGGATCGGCGATTTCGACCTCGAGAAGAACCTGCCGCTGCTGCGGACCGACGAGACGCTGCAGATCCTCGTGGAGAACATAAAGCTCTTTCAGGAGGGCCTCGCTGCGCCGTTCCTGCTCGAGAACATCGCCACGATGTGGGAGCTGAAGCGATCGACGATCGCCCACGACGACTTCTTTGCCCGGGCCGTCGAGATGGCCGACTGCGGCATCCTGCTCGACCTCCACAACCTGTACGCCGACCAGCTCAACCACGGGCTGGACCCGAGGGCGTTCATCGATCGCATGCCGGCGCACCGTATAAGGCAGCTCCACCTCGCCGGAGGCACCTCGCACGACGGTTACTATTATGATGGCCACGATCACGAGGTCCCCCAGGTCGTCTTCGAGCTGCTGGAATACCTTCTGGCACGGGTGACCCCGGAGGCCGTGATCCTGGAGCGTGAGGCGCGCTTCAAGGACCTCCCCAGGGTGTGGGATGATCTCGTCCGGATTCGACGGATGTGCCAGCGATGAGTCGCACGAGCGTCGCCCGCTGGCAGGAGCGCTACCTGAGGAGCCTCGTCCAGGGTGGGCCTGACGAGGGAGCCGCGCTCGGCGACGAGCTATCCCAGTACAGCGAGTCGTGCCTGGCGAGCATCGCCGCGTCGTTCAGGGCTTCGATACAGCGCTCGGTCAAGAGCCATTACCCGGTGTTCTGCAGGCTCACGGCGAGGAGGCGGCGGCTCTGGGACTGCCTCTATTCTCAAGTCAGCATGGATACCGATCGAGGAGCCATGATCAAGAAGATCTTCGGCGTCCTGTATTCATGGGCGGAGCGCCTGGACGGCGCATGTCTGTACAAAGACCTCCTGAGGGTGGAGCGGGCGGTCGCCCTCGCGCAGTTTCATCAGGCGCGGCCCCGGATCACGGGGCGCCTCAAGGTAGACACCTCCCGCTTCGGGATCCACGACAGCGGCCACCTCTATTGCATGAAGCTCGCCTCGAACGTCATGGACCTGTATCCAGCCATCGATCGCATCAGCGTCCTTCAGGGCAGAGGAGAATCCATCTACGCGATCTACTACTCCCGCGACAGGCAGAGCGTGATGACGCATCGGCTCTCGAAGCAAGCCGCCGAGGATCCCTGCAATCTGCTGAGAGGTGAGCTGAGCTGAGGCGGACGCCGGGCACGCCTGCGCCTGCAGCGAGGAGATTTGCGCGATGAAGATCTGCATCATCAGCAAGTTCCCACCCATTCAAGGGGGCGTCAGCACCCGGACCTACTGGATGGCGTATGCGCTCGCCAAGCGCGGCAATCAGGTCTGGGTCGTCACGAACGCCGACGAAGCAGAGGCAGATTGCCGGATGGTCATGACCCCATCCGACAAGCGGCGGCTGCACGTCCGCTTCGCGAACGGCGGCTCCGTCCGCTGCGTCTCGTCGGAGCGCCCTGCGTACGACCTCTACGTCCCCTGGGCGAACCCGTACGTGACCAAGCTGGCCTCCATGGCGACGGACATCGTCAGGGAGCACGCCTGCGATCTGATCTACGCCTACTACCTGGAACCGTACGGGATGGCGGCATCTCTCGCGGCGCAATGGACGGGGGTCCCCTGCGTCCTGGCGCACGCGGGGAGCGACATATCGGTCCTGATGACGAGGCCGTGGCTGAGGACCTCCTACGCCGAGATCCTGAAGCGGGCGCACAGGGTCGTGACGGCGAAGCACTTCGATGACCTCTTCGTGGGGCTCGGAGTGAAGAAGAGGCGGCTCTACCACCTCGGCTCCGACTCCCTCCCCACGCACTGCTTCCGCCCCGGCGCGCCGAGGCTCGACGTGAACGAGCGCCTGGCGGAGGCGCTCGCCGGCAACGACTGGCTCCATGCGTGCTTCCGCGAATCCGCCCCGAAGACGTTCGATCCCCATGTCCCCACGCTCGGGATGTACGGCAAGATCGATCATGCGAAGGGCATGTTCGACTTCATCCGGGCGCTGGGGATGGTGAAGCGCCGGGGCGTCGACGTCCAGGCGATCATGATGTGCGGCGGCGCCGAGAAAAGCTGCCGCGAGCTCGCCGCGTTCATCCGCGAAAACCGGGTGGAGGAGAACGTCTGGCTGCTCCCGTTCATGCCGAACTGGGTGATCCCGAGCCTCATCAACGCCACCACGGCGACGTGCTTCCTGGAGCGAGATTTCTTCATCGACTACCACACGCCGGGCGTACCGAGAGAGGTGCTCGCGTGCGGCAGCTGCCTCGTCCTGTCGGGTGATATCCACAAGAAACGAGGTTACAAGGAGGGCCTCGTGGACGGAGAGAACTGCCTCCTCGTGCCGGATCCGAGGGACCACGAAGCCCTGGCCAGCAAGCTCGAATGGGTCGCGCGCAACCCCAGGGAGGCGGAGAAGCTCGGCCGTCGTGGCCTCCTCCTCTCGCGCATGTGGGAGGATTTCGACGAGTACATGGAGGATCTACATACCATGTTCCATGGATTCGTCGGCGCATAGGGCTTCACGGCGCTCCCGGATGCTGGCCTCTGTTCCCTGAGACATCGCGGGCGATGAAGATACAAGAAACGACGGTCAACGGACGCAAGGTCATCCTCGTGGATCACCTCTTCCGCAAGAAGAAGATCGAGCAGGTCTACCGGACCCTCTCGGAGTCCTACGTCTACTACCGAGGGCAGCTCAGCTCGAGCGCGGATCATTTCCCGAAGATGGTGGCGCACTTCGTGGACCTCGAGGCGTTCAAGGCGCTCTTCTTCTACGAGGACGTCTTCGGTCTCATCAAGCAGTGCTACGCGGACGTGCCCCACCACCTCTACAAGGCGTACGTCAACCAGACGTCCTACGGCGACGTCAACTACCCGCACGTCGACTGCAAGCCGCGTCGCCGAGAGGTGACGGTGCTGTATTACGCCAACCCGCGCTGGGACCGCGAATGGGGGGGAGAGACGATGCTCTACGACGACTCGGGGGCCTTCAACCTGGCCGTCCTGCCGGCCCCTGGGCGCGTCTTGATCTTCCCGGGCGCGACATGGCACTGCGCGGGCATCCCGAGCAGGGTGTGCCCCGTGTCGCGGTTCACGCTGGCCATGAAGTATACGCCGTCCGCGAAGGACGCCCGGCAGGTTCGCTCGAGCAGGCCGCGGGACGCGTGATCGAGGCGCTATGTTCAGGAAGAGAGCGGCGATTCGCGGAACGGGAAGCACGAATTCAATCGATGAGGGGTCGCCATGAGGATCAAGACACACCTGGTGTCGATGCCGTGGGCCGATGTCTATGTTCCCTCGGTCCAGCTCGGCGCGCTGAAGGCGCACCTCGATGTCGCGTTCCCCGGCCGTTTCACGACCAACACATACTCTGCATTCTGCTCGGTGTTCCTCGACGCCGGCGAGTCGGACCTGTACTCCGAGCTCTCGGAGTTCAGGGAGTTCCCGTACTTCCTCCTCGCTCTGGAGCGGTTCATCAGGCCGCGCGGGTCCGTCGAGGGGGCCCCCTCCCTCGACGAGCTGCTCTCGATCGTGAACGCTCCGAAGCGCGGTCGCGTCAAGCTCACGAAGCGCTCGCTGACCCGCCTGAGGAGCGCGACGCACAGGTACATCGACGCCGCGCTGGGGCCGGAGCTCATCCGGAACGGCGTGAACCTGGTCGGCTTCACGCTCAATTACAACCAGGTCTATTCGTCCATTTACTGCGCCCTCTACCTGGGCCAGAGGTACCCGGATCACAGGTGCGTCTTCGTGTTCGGCGGGGCGAGCGCGGCGGCGACCAGCGTCGCCGACGTGCTGAAGCGGCTAGGTATCCGCGGGTTTGGCGTCCTCGGAGAGGGGGAGAAGAAGCTGGAGCTGCTCGCGGGCGCCTACCTGCGCACCCCCCTGAGCGAGATGGAGCGTCTCCACGGCAGCATCCCCGGCGAGGTGCAGGGGATCTATGACATCCAGACCAACCAGATGGATCTCTTCAAGAGAGATCCGGCGAACTTCGCTTCGCAGCTCGCATCCATCCGGGACCTCGGCGTCCCGGATCTGGAGGAGTACTTCGGGGCCATCAGGAGGGTGTTCCGGGGCGCGGAGGCGATCCGACCGTTCAGCAAGAACGTGATGCTTCCCGTCGAGGGCAGCCGGGGATGCTTCGCCAGGTGCGATTTTTGCGGCATCAACGTCAACTGGGAGGGCTTCAGAAAGCGGCTCGCGGGGGACATCGTCAAGGATGTGCTGGCTATGATCAAGCGCTACGGGGTGCGACGTATCCTGTTCATGGACAACGTCTGCGACACGTGGGCGGAGGGCTATGCCGATGAGCTGATACGGCTCAACATCCAGATTCCGGCGACGATGGAGCTCCGGGCGCACCACCCTCAAAGATTCTGGACAAAGCTGGTCCTGGCCGGGGTCGACGCTGCTCAGGTCGGGATCGAGTCCCTGTCCTCGTCCCTGATCCGACGAATGAACAAGGGGACCAAGGCGCGGCAGAACATCCTCGTTCAAAAGTGGCTGAAGGAGCTGGGCATCCGCTCGCTCTCGAACCTGATCATCGGGCACCCCCGCTCGACGATGGATGATATCGCCGAGACACAGCGGATCATCGAGGAGACGCCTCACCTGGGGAGCTACAGCCTGTCGGATTATACGTTGTCTTATGGAAGCCCTCTCTTCAACCAGCTCGGTCCTGATGAGATGGCGCGGCTCAGGCCCGATACCTATCTGGAAGGACTGGAGGGCGTCGAGCGATTCCTCGTGCCATACTACGGCTACTCCGCGCCCGAGGGATGGTTTGAGCCCGGGGTGATGGAAGGCTGGCGTAGCTTTGCCGGGTGGTACGAGGAGCACGTCCAGTGGAAGCGTGGGATCCCGGCCATGGAAGTCCACAGGGTGAGCCCGGGCGAGCTGCTCATCAGGGACGAGCGCTCCGGGGATCTCGTCGAGACGGTTCTCGATGGGGAGCTGGCGTGCATCTATGATCTGTGCCACGCCGGCATGGAGCCAGGGCGAGCGGCAGCGGCCGCCGGGCTCCAGCAGGAAAAGGTCCTGCGGCTGCTCGGTGAGCTCGTCGAGCGGCGCCTCGCGCTCGAGGTGGAAGGCCACTTCATCTCCCTGGCGCTGAGACCCAGGGATGAATTGCTCCGAAATCACTACGTGGCATCGGCAAGCCGGGAGACGGAGGCGATGAGGCCCACGGAGGCGAAGCCGCAGGCGAGACGACTCTCGATGATATGATGGCAGCGGAATCCTCGTGCCGGTGGCGCCGGCGCCCCGCGGGGGCGATGCGCCACGCCCGAACCGCCCGGCGGGCCTGTCAGTCGGTCTCGGGGCGCACCGACGCGGAGATGATGCCGTCCGTCTCCGCGGGCGAGCCGTCGGCGTTCCTGGGATCGTGGATCTCGATGGTCGTGTAAACCGCCTTCGCGCGATCCCTGCTCGGCACGCGCCAGCGCCGCAATCCCATCGTGGACGATGGCGGCGTGCAAGGCGATCGATGATCCTATTGCCTCTGCCAGATGCGTAGAACGTTCTATCGCTTTTCTGGGTAGATGAATGAGCCTAGAACTTCCTCCGGTGTCTCGTCGACGACGTGCGAATGGGTGCTCGTCGTGATTGCTGTTCCATGGCCTCTCGCTTCCATGGCCAGAATAGATTCCGGACGATAGTAGGCCCACGGATGCTGCCTGTTGTAGTCTGATGGAACGTTCGTGCCGCGTCCGTCCGAGTTGCGAGTCAATCGAATGAATGGCGTCAAGTCAAGCTGAGCTATGAGTTTGTCGATCGGATCGACCGTGTCGAGACCTAGAAATGGGGTGCCGATGTGGGTGTCCAGGCCCAACCCCGGATTTCTCGGGACAATCGCGTCGATCGTGTCCCGATCCAGCACCCAGTCGTATCGATATTCCGATCCGCCTTGTCCGGCGGCGCATTGCGCGAAAGACACCGGATGCGCGATCGGGCACGCTTTCAGCACAGCCTCGGCCGGCAGGCCTGCAAGCTTGACTGCGCCGTGTAATTCAATGGTTCCGCTTCGGTCCGTCCGGAATCCTTTTATCCGGTTCGCCCGGAAGAATGCTCGACCGCTTTTGACCTGAGCGACTGTCATGTTCATCGTCCAGTTCGGCTCGAGCTGGTCGCTGTGCGCGCTCTCCCGGCTGTCGAAGGTGTAAACGTAGGTGGACGAGTCTTCGAGGGGAGACGCTCCGAGCAATCGCTCGCGACGAAAGTGAATGACTTGTCCCTCGTTGCTGTGCATGCAATCGAATGTCTCGTCGGGGAACCTGGCCATCAACTCGCTCGGCGACTCTGCGGCCATGTAATCTCGGCCGCTTGACGTGTGGACCGTCGCTGCGTCGTTGATGCTCGTGATGTACTCGATTGCGCTGAGGCGAATATGTCCCCATGTGTGTATCGAGTTCTTTGAGAATGGAATTTTTGCGAATGGGTCGTCTCCTTGGATGGCGTTCAACAAGGATTCGACCGATCGAATTTCCAGGTAGCGTCGCCCATGAAGTTCATTGAGGAGCGTTCCCTTCTCCTCTTGTAATAGAAGTTCGATGGCGAGAGGTCGAACGTAAAGAGGCGGGCGGTTGCCCGAGGAATGTGCCAGCGTGATGAATGTCATGGATGGCCCTCCTGAATTTTCAGGGGCCAGGCATCATAGGAACCTGGCGTCCGCGAGGTCAATCCTGCTGCGGGTTGACGCTGTCTGAGCACCACGCCGGTGAGATCGGCTCGCTCGCTCGATCCTCGACCTGAACGGCAATCAGACCGGCGAAGCCTGCGACCTGGGCATCGACGAGCGCAGCGGGGCATGCCTGGCCGCCGGGGTCGTCGATCGCGACGACGACACGAGCTGGCCGAACCCTGCCAGCCTTCCGAGCCCCGAGACCATCGACACCGGGATCTTCGGCCGGTACTGCGGCGGGCGCCTCCTTTACCTATGCGCTATCGCTGGGCGGCGCAGGTTGCGATCGCCTCGCTGCCAGGACAGCCTCCTTCACCGGGGCGCTCAAGCCTGGATAGCGCTCACGGCGAGCTCAAGCGCCGAGCTCGGGAAGCAGGACCCTATCTTTCTACCATCAGCGCAATTCCCCCGCCGAAAAAGTCGATCGATGCGTGATTTTTGTAGCAAAGCTGCTTGGACGCTTGCCGTGTTGGGACATACTGGTCCCCTCGATGGCTTGGCCGCATCCGGGGGCGATTGCCTGCCCGCTCGGGTCGCGCTGAGGAAAGGAGACTTATGTCACGATGGTTGAAGCTCTCGTTGCTCGCCCTTGGTGCCAGTGCTCTCTTGGCCGCGTGCGGGGATGACGGTGAGTCGTCCGCTGGCTCCGGCAGCGGCGCGAGCACGTCGGCCGCGAGCGGCTCGGGCGGCGGCGACGCTTCGACGAGCACCGCTGCGTCCGGAAGCGGCGGCGGTGACGGCGGAAGCGGCGGCGGCGACGGCGGGAGTGGCGGCGGCGAGTCCCTGCGGGCCGAGGCGGAGCTCCAGGGGTTGAACTCGAGCGGTCTGACCGGGACTGCGACGTTCACGCAGGCCGGAGAGGAGGTGACGCTCACCATCACGGTGTCCGGCTGCCCTGCCGGCGAGCACTCCGCTCACATCCACCAGAACAAGAGTTGCGAGAACAACGGTGACGCTGCGGGCGCCCACTGGATCCCCAACGGCGAAGGGCTCGGCAGCTTCAAGTGCGATGAGGCTGGCCAGGGCACGCATAGGGTCAAGCGTGGGACCGATATTTGGACCGTCGGTGGCGACGAGGCCACCGACGTGACGAAGTACGCGATCGTGGTGCACGCCGCGGCAGACCCGCAAGCCGGCGGCCGCATCGCCTGCGGGCTCATCGAGCTGGAGTAACCCTCCGCGCAGCGCTTCCGTCCGGGCCTCCAGGGGCGCATCCCCCTCCGACCGGCTCGCTCCTTCTGGGCCCGGCCGGCGCGCGGCGTGCGTGCGACAAGCCGCCGGCGACGCTCGGAGTCTCTACTTCGGAGGCATCCCCGTGATCTCCTGACGGCGGAGGGTGACGGTGCGCTCGACGACGTCCGATACGGAGAGCAGACGCAAGCGGGGCGGCTACCGGGCGGTCGACGACCCGCGCCGAGCGTCTGCGCCGCACGTTTGCGATCGATGTCCTCGAGTGCCCGGCCTGCAAGGGCAGGATGAAGCTCGTCGCCATGATCACCGCGCCGAGCAACATCGCCCGCTTCCTCACCGCGCTCGGCGAGCCGACCGACGTTCCAGGCCGCTCACCCAACCGAGGACCGCCGTACTGTGGGTTCGGGGCGCAGGGCGCCGTAGGCGACCCGGAGCCCCGAGCGTTGAAGAGCACCGTCCTGCGCCGCAAGGGTTCGCTGCGCACCACGTTGCCCCGCCTTGCCCCGCCGTCCCGCCCCGGGCAGGCTTCGCCCATGGGCGAGCCCGCCGAGAAGCAGCGCCGCGCCACGTACGCCGACCTCGAGGCCGTCCCGCCGAACAAGGTGGCGGAGCTCGTTCGCGGCACCCTGCACGTGTTCCCCCGTCCGGCGCCGCGGCACGCGCGCGCAAGCTCGGGCCTGGGGGCCGAGCTGACCGGTCCGTTCGACCATGGCAAGGGCGGCCCGGGCGGCTGGTGGATCCTGGACGAGCCCGAGCTGCACTTCCCCGACCCGATGGCGCCTGGCGAGATCGACGCGCTCGTGCCCGACCTCGCCGGCTGGCGCCGCGAGCGCATGCCCGAGCTGCCCGAGACGGCGCACTTCGCGCTCGCCCCGGACTGGATCTGCGAGGTCCTGAGCCCGTCGACCGAGGACGTCGACCGCGCGGAGAAGATGCCGATCTACGCGCGCGAGGGCGTGAGGTACGCGTGGCTGGTCGACCCGATCGCGCGCACGATCGAGGTGTTCTCTCTCGTGTCCGGTCGAAGCGGGGAGCGCGGTCCGATCCACCGCGACGCCGCCCGCGTTCGCGTCGCCCCCTTCGAGGCGATCGAGCTCGACCTCTCGGTCCTCTGGGCGAAGTAGTAGCTCCTCGATTGCGTGGTGACGGGAGATTCTGTTCGACGCTCTTGGAGCGGATCTCGTCGTGGTCGGTCAGCTGGGCGGCGGCTCGGCGCTGGCCTGGCGGGGCCCCGGGATCAGCGGCACCGACGCATCTCAGCCAGGAAACTGACTAAATCTAGGCGGAATCTAGAAAATTAACTCTGCATCCTGGCTAAATGAAAGCTCCGTTCAGAATTAATTCTCTAGGATCCAGGTGATCGAAAGCCACATCGAGAGAATCGACTCTGGGAACCAGATTGATCTACCCAGGATCCAGAAAAAACGCTCATGAATCGAGCTAAACGCCCCGCCCGGGCGCTGTCGGATCGATGATCCGCGGACTCACGGCACCGGATCCGGCCATGCGGCGCGGGAGGACGAGGGCTCAGCGCTTCAGCTCAGGGGGCCGCCGCTCCCTGCTCGGCCGGCGCAGCCTGCGGCGCGGGGGCGGGCGGCTGTGCGGCGGCGCCCTCCTGCGCCGGCGCATCCATGGCGCAGCGGAAGCCGATCCACGCGTGCGCGGTCACGGGCGCCGCGGCGGTGCGGTACGTGGCGGAGAGCTTCTCGGGGCCGTCCAGGAAGCTCCCGCCGCGCACGACCTTCAGCGGGAAAGAAGGGTCGCCCTGCGGGTTCTCGCCGCCGGGCGGCGGGAAGACGAGGCCGTCCGAGACCCACTCGGACACGTTGCCGGCGAGGTCGTAGACGCCCTCCGGGGTGCGATCGCTCGGGTGGGCGCCGGACGCGCAGGTCGAGACGTCGGCGCCGCGCGCTAGGCAGCCCTCGTTGCGGTCGTAGCAGGCGCGCTCGCAGGTCGGCGCCTCGTCGCCCCAGACGAAGGCCCGGCCGGCCGCGCCGCGCGCGGCGACCTCCCACTCCGCCTCGGTGGGCAGCCGCCGGCCGCGGAAGCGGCAGTAGCTCTCGGCCTGGGAGTAGTCGACGCAGTTGATCGGGTGCCCGGTCGCGTTGCGGGGCTCGTTGCAGCGCCGCGTCCAGAGCTCGACCTCCCGCTGCTCCTCGGGCGTCGTCGGCGCCTGCGCGCCGGGCAGGAGCTCGGGCGTCAGCGAGACGTGATCGGCCGTGGAGCACATGCGCTGCTGCATGCAGGCCCGGTAGGCGCGGACGGTGACCTCGTTGCGATCGATGTAGAACCCGCGGGTGAGCGTCACCTGGCGCGCCTCGCCCGCGGCGCCGATCGTGGTCGAGATGGGCCCGATGAAGACCATGTCCGCCGGCGGCGCCGCAGGCGCGGCGGGCTCGGCGGAAGGCGCCGCAGCCGAGGCGCTCGCGGTCGGCGCGGCGCTGGCGGGCGCCGGCACGCCTGCGGCGGCCGTCGCGGGGCGCCCGGCGGACGATGCCGCGGTGGTGCGCGCGGCCGGCGCCTTCGCCGGCTTCTTGTCGGGCGCCCGCGTCAGGACATACGCCGTCGCGCCGGCGCCCCCGAGCACGAGCGCCGCGACGAACCAGGGAAGCGCCGCGCGCGCGGTGCTGCGACGGCGTGGTGGTGCAGCGTGCGGCGGCGCGGCGTGCGGCGGCCCGCCCGCCGCGGCCTGGGGGTGCGGGGCCGCGCCGGGATGCGGGGCCGCGCCGGGATGCGGGGCCGCGCCGGCCGCAGGGGGTCTGGCCGGCGCGACCGTCTCGATCATGGAGTCCTCGACCTGCGCGGTCCTGGAGCCCCCCGTCGCCAGCGCGTCGGCCCCGTCTCGCGCCCGAGGCGCCGCGCCGCCCGTCGCGCCGGCGGCCTGCGGCCCGCTCGCGCCGGCGGCCTGCGGCCCGCTCGCGCCGGCGGCCCGCGGCCCGCTCGCGCCGTGGCTCACCTTGACGATGGCAGGCCGCGCCGGGGCGGGCGCGTGCGCGTCGGCGAGCATCGTCGGCTCGCTCGGCCCGACGGCCACGCCGAGCCCCTGCGCTGCCGCGTACTCCGCGGTCGACTGCCCCGCCGCGTGCTCCGGGGAGGAACCGCCCCGACCCGCGAAGGACCCCGCGCGCTCGCCGTGCGCCGCGGCCGAGAGGGCGTCCCAGAACTCGCCTGCGCTCGTGAAGCGGTGCTTGGGCTCGATCGCGAGCGCCTTGTCGAGCACGCGCTCGATCGCCTCGGGCGCGTCAGGGAGCCCGCGCGCGCGCAGCGTCGGGCGCACCGCAGGGTCGGCCGAGGCGACGTAGAGCTGCGTGGGGTCGTCCCCCTCGAGCGCGCGCCTGCCGCTCACGAGCTCGACGAAGATGAGCCCGAGCGCGAACACGTCGGTCCACGGGCCCGTCGCGCCGCGGGCCTTGTTGAACTGCTCGGGCGCGCCGTAGCGCGGCGTGAAGGCGCTCGGCCCCTGCCGGGTCGCGGCGAGCGCCTCGGTGAACGTCGGGTGATCGGACAGCACCTTGGCGATGCCGAAATCGAGCACCTTCAGCGTCCGCGCCCCGCCGACCTGGGTGAGGAACAGGTTCGCCGGCTTCACGTCCCGGTGCGCGACCTTGTGCGCGTGCGCGACGGCGAGCGCGCGCGCGGCCGGCGTGAGCAGCTGGATCGCCTCGGCGATCGACATGCCGGCCTCGCCCCGCTCGCGGCGCTCCCGGAGGTATTGCCCGAGCGTCTGGCCCTCGAGCCACTCCAGCACCAGGTAGGGCACCCACACGCCGGCCTGGGTGGTGAACGCGCCGACGTCGAGCGCCTGCACGATGCCCGAGGTGGCCCGCGACAGCCGGTGCAGGATCCGCCCCTCGCCCCGCAGCGTCTCGAGCAGCGCGTCCCGCTCCGCGGCGTCGAGCGAGGCCGGCAGCTTCAGGCACTTGATCGCGATGAGCTCGCCGAAGCCCTCGTGCATCCCGCGGTAGACGACGCCGAACCCGCCGTCGCCGATGACGGCGGCGACGCGGTACTTCCCCTCGATGGTCTGCCCCGAGAGGCCAAACGGATCGTCGGACGGCTCCGCCATGCCCCGCTCCTAGCGCGTCGCCGTGCCCAGGCAAAGGGGCTTCCGCGCCGCCCGTCTCCGCCGGCGCGCGCACGCGCTCGCGCGGCTTGTGTCTGCATGCCTGGGCTTGCATCTGCTCGCATCCGCTTGCATCCGCTTGCATGCGCTCGCTCAGCCTGCGTCCGGCTTGCGCCCCCCGGCGTCCGGGGTGCGTCCGGCTTGCATCCGGCGGCCAGCGGCCCCATGCCGACGCTCATGAAGACGCCGCGAGCGCTCGTGATCCTTGCCGAGGGAGCCGAGGAGATGGAAACGACGATCATCGTCGATGTCCTGCGCCGCGCCGAGGTCGAGGTCGTCCTCGCCGGGCTCGATGGCCCGGGCCCGGTGCGCTGCAGCCGAGGCGTGCGCCTCGTGCCGGACGCCGATCTCTCGGCGGTGACGGGCGACTTCGACGTGGTGGTCCTCCCGGGCGGCAAGGGCGGGGCCGACCGGCTGGCCAGCTCGCCGGCGGTCGGGGAGCGCCTTCATGCGCAGGCGCAGGCGGGCCGGGTCGTCGCGGCGATCTGCGCCGCGCCGATCGCGCTCGCGGCGCACGGGCTCTTCCAGGGCCGCAGGATGGCGTGCCACCCGTCCGTGAACGACGTGGTGTCGGCGCACGGCCAGCTCCTCGCGAGCCCGGTCGTCGAGGACGGGCTGCTCGTCACGAGCCAGGGGCCGGGCACCGCGATGGCGTTCGCGCTCGCGCTCGTCGCGCGGCTCCGGGGCGAGGAGATCGCGGCGAAGGTGCGCGCGCCGATGATGCTGACGGCCTGAGCGAGATCGGCGCTCGGCCGGCCGAAGTTCTGCTAGGCAATCGAGGACGTCAGATTTGCTTTCCGCATCCACGGAGGTCGAGATGAAGCTTATTTCCAAGAGCGCAATTGTCACCGGGGCTGGCCAGGGGATCGGCCTCGAGATCGCTAGCGATCTCATGAGCCGGGGCAGCAATGTGCTGCTCTTCGGCCGGACGGCGGCGAAGGTCGAGGCGGCGGCCGAGGAGCTGAACCGCGCGGCCGACGGCCCGGCGCGCGCGCTGCCCTTCCCGGGCGACGCGTCCCGCGCAGAAGACGTGTCGCGCGCCGTCGAGGCGGCGACGTCGGCGTTCGGATTGCCGGGGATCCTCGTGAACAACGCGGGGATCGCCACGCTCGCGCTCCTGACGGACCTGCCGGAGGAGGATTTCGACCGCGTCATCGACATCAACCTGAAGGGCCCCTTCCTCTTCATGAAGGCGGTCGCCCGCGGCCTCATCGTCGCGAAACAGCCTGGCGCGTTCGTCAACATCAGCTCCATCAACCAGGTCCTGGCGACCGACGGCCTGTCGCATTACTGCGCCTCCAAGGCTGCCCTCGCGCAGCTCACCAAGGTGGCCGCGTCCGAGCTCGGGCGCCACGGCATCCGGGTGAACGTCGTGGCGCCGGGGCTCATCCGGACCCCGCTCGTCGACGACTTCGGGTTCACGACGGGGCTCAGCGCCCAGAGGTTCCTCGAGCGCACGCCGCTCGGGCGGATCGGGGAGACGATTGACGTGGCGCCCGTGGTCTCGTTCCTCTGCAGCGAGGAGTCGCGCTGGATCACCGGCGATACGGTGTTCGTCGACGGCGGGAACAACCTCCGCGGCCTGCACAGCTACTGGGACACGATGAACGCCAGCCTCTGAGGCCGCGCGCCTCCGAGGGGGCTCCTCCGGACGGGCGCCATCGGGCTCTCCGGCGTCGTAGCGCCTTGTATCGACCCGGAGCCCCGGGGCGCCGCCGAGGGGGTGTAGCTCGGCGTCGAGTCCGGACGCTTCAAGCGCCGTGATGGGCGGGGGCCTGCGCCCGTCCGGCGACCCACCGCCGCCCTTCCCCTTCGTTTGCGGGATCACCGTCGCCCGCGGAAGGCGCGTATACTCCGCCGCGTGCTGCCGCTGCTCGCTCTGACAGTCATCGTCGTGCTGTGCCTTGGCTACCGCTTCTACGGGAGGATCGTCGCGCGCAACTACGCGCTCGACGACGGCGCCGTGACGCCCGCCGTGAAGGTGAACGACGGCGAGGACTACGTCCCCACGAAGCCGTTCTACCTCTTCGGGCAGCACTTCAGCGCCATCGCCGCCGCCGGGCCGATCGCGGGCCCCATCCTCGCCGGCCAGGCGTTCGGGTGGCTCCCGTGCATCCTCTGGATCGCGATCGGCGTCGTGTTCATCGGCGCGGTGCACGACTTCTCGGCGCTCATCGCGAGCGTCCGCCATGAGGCCGAGAGCGTCGCCGAGATCGCGAAGCGGCACATCGGCCGGCGCGCCTGGCTGTCGATGATGATCTTCATCTGGCTCGCGCTCGCCTACGTGATCGTCGCCTTCACGGACATCACGGCGAGCACCTTCGTCGGCAAGACCGAGGAGTTCGAGGGCGGCACGTTCCAGTTCAACCCCGGCGGCGCCGTCGCCGCGGCGAGCGCCGCCTACCTCGGCCTCTCCATCGTGATGGGCGTGGTCGAGAAGTACCTCAAGCCGCCGCTCTGGCTCACCACGCTCATCTTCGTGCCCGCGACGCTCGGCGTCGTCTGGCTCGGCACCAAGATCTCGACCGCGTTCGTCCTGCCGCTCGACAACCCGCAGCGCGCGTTCGGCCTCATCATCCTCGTCTACTGCCTCATCGCCTCGCTCCTGCCGGTCTGGCTGCTGCTCCAGCCGCGCGGCTACCTGGGCGGGTTCGTCCTCTACATCGCGCTCGCGGTCGGCGTGATCGGGATCTTCTTTGGAAACCTCCGTTACCCGGGGGAGTTCGAGCTGCGGCAGCCCGCGTTCACCACGTTCAACGCCGGCGGCGCGACAGGCATGCTCTTCCCGTTCCTGTTCGTCACCATCGCCTGCGGCGCCTGCTCCGGCTTCCACGGGCTCGTCTGCTCGGGGACGACGTCGAAGCAGATCTCGAAGGAGACGCACACCCACCCGGTGGGCTACGGCGCGATGCTGGCCGAGGCGTTCGTCGCGCTGATCGCGCTCGCGACGCTCGTCATCGTGGCACAGGGGACGAAGCTGCCCGGGCCGGGCAAGATCTACGGCGACGGGATCGGCAGGTTCCTCACCGTCATCATCGGCAAGGATCACTTCCTGTTCGCCGCGACGTTCGGCGCCATGGCGTTCTCCACGTTCGTGTTCGACACGCTCGACGTCTCGACGCGCCTCAGCCGCTACATCCTCCAGGAGCTCTTCAACTGGAAGGGGCGCGCGGCGTCCGCGGCCGCGACAGCGATCTCGCTGGCGCCGCCCACGCTGTTCATCATGACCGCGCGCCCGCCCGCGCCCGGCGTGCGGCCCGCGTACCTCGACTTCTGGACGCTGTTCGGCACGAGCAACCAGCTGCTCGCGGCGCTGACGCTCCTCGCGGTCACCGTCTGGCTGCACCGCGAGAAGCGGCGCATCTGGTACACGGCGATCCCGATGGTGTTCGTCATGACGATCACGGTGTGGGCGCTCATCCTCCAGGTGCGGACCGCGTTCGCCGCCGTGGCAACCGAGGGGTTCGCGCTGAACGCGACGACGATGAACGGCGTCGTGGGGCTCGCGCTGATCGGGCTCGCTGTGTCGCTGATGGTCGAGTCGGTGAAGGCGCTGAAGAACGGCCCGGCCGCCGAGCCGGCGCCCGGACCAGGAGCGCTGACGCGGTAGCGATCACCCGGCCGCGGCGCGCTCCCGGAGGCGCGCCTCGGCCAGCCGCTCGGCGGCGAGCTGCGGCGACACGCCTTCGCTCGCCGCCATCTCGAGGACCCTGAGGACCGTGTCGTAGATCGCCTGGACGCGCCGGTGGACCTCGGCGCGGGTCCAGCCGAAGAGATCCGCGCCGCCGCTCAGCACGCCGCCTGCGTTGGCCACGACATCGGGGACGTAGAGGACGCCGCGCGCGGCGAGCGCGTCGCCGTGACGCGGCTCGAGGAGCTGGTTGTTGGCCGCGCCCGCGACGATCTCGGCCCTCAGCTCCTGGACGGCGCGGTCGTCGAGGACGCCGCCGAGCGCGCACGGGGCGAAGATGTCGGCCTGGACCGAGGCGATCGCGTCCGGCGGCACGACCGTGGCGCCGAGCTCGGCGGCGACGTGGCGGGCGCGATCCGGGTCGACGTCCGCGACGAGCAGCCGCGCGCCCAGCCGGTGGAGCTCCGCCGCGAGCCGGCCGCCGACGCTGCCGCAGCCCTGGAGCGCGACGGTCCTGCCGGCGAGCTCGTCGCTGCCCCACCGGTGGCGGGCCCCGGCCTGGATCGCGCGGAGCACGCCCCGCGCGGTCCACGGCGACGGGTCGCCGCCCTCGCCGGCGAGGCCCTTCACGTGGCGCGTCTCGCGCCGGATGAGCTCCATGTCCGCGGGGGTGGTGCCCACGTCCTCGCCGGTGATGAACCTGCCGCCGAGGCGCTCGATGAAGCGCCCGTGCGCGCGGAACAGCCGCTCCCGGTCGAGCGGCTCCGCGCCGCTCCGGAGGACGACCGCCTTGCCGCCGCCGACGTCCATCCCGGCGAGCGCGTTCTTGTAGGTCATGCCGCGCGACAGGCGCAGCGCGTCCACCAGCGCGTCCTCGTCGCTCGCGTACCCGAGGAGCCGCGTCCCGCCGAGCGCCGGGCCCAGCGCGGTGCTGTGGATCGCGATGATCGCGCGGTAGCCCGCGGGCTCGTCCGCGCAGAGCAGCACCTGCTCGTGCCCCATGGCGGCAAGGGTGTCGAACACGCTCTTCATGCCGCGCCGAGCGTACCATTCCGCGGCGACCCCCAGGGCCGGCGCGCTCGGCGGGCGTCCGCGCAGCGGCCTGGCAGCCAATACTGCGGTTCAAAAATCCTGCCAGGGATCTGCCTCGCAAGCGGCGAGACCCGTCCGCCCTCACAGGTCCGAAAAGCGCCAGAGCCGCGCCGGCACCCGCGCTACGACGCCTGCATGCGCATCGACGAGGACGCGTGCTACCGCGCGCTCGAGACCCGCGACCGTCGCTTCGACGGTCGCTTCTTCACGGGCGTGCGCTCGACAGGCATCTACTGCCGCCCCATCTGCCCCGCGCGCACGCCGAGGCGGGAGCGGTGCGTGTTCTTCCCCTCGGCGGCCGCCGCGCAGGAGGCCGGCTACCGCCCGTGCCTGCGCTGCCGCCCCGAGGCCTCGCCCGGGACGCCCGCGTGGCTGGGCACGTCGGCCCTCGTCTCGCGGGCGCTCCGGCTCATCGCGGAGGGCGCGCTCGACGACGCGGACGCCCCGGCGCTCGCGGCGCGGCTCGGCGTGGGCGAGCGCCACCTGAGGCGGCTCTTCCTGCGGCACGTGGGCGCCTCCCCGCTCGCGGTGGCGCAGACACGGCGCCTGCTCTTCGCCAAGAAGCTCCTCGACGAGACAGCGCTCTCCATCACCGAGGTGGCGCTCTCGTCGGGGTTCTCGAGCGTCCGCCGCTTCAACGACGCGATCCGCGCCGCCTACGAGCGCTCGCCGCGCGAGCTGCGAAAGGCCGTGTCGAAGCGGGGCGGGGGAGGGGAGGGTGGGGGACGGGAGGGCGGCGCGCCGGACATCGCGCTCCGCCTCCCGTTCCGGCCGCCGCTCGACTGGGGCGCGCTCGCGGGCTTCCTCGGGGCGCGCGCGATCCCCGGCGTCGAGTCGGCGGAGCCCGGCGCGTACCGCCGCACGGTGCGCGTCGCCGGCGGGCACGGCGTCGTCGAGGTGCGCCCGGAGGCCGGCGAGCCGTACCTCCTCGCGCGGCTGCGGCTGCCCGGCACCGAGGGGCTCATCCACTGCGCGGAGCGGCTGCGCCGGCTCTTCGACCTCGGCGCCGATCCCGACGCGATCGCCGCGCACCTCGGGGCCGATCCGCGGCTCGCCCCGCGGGTCCTGGCGATGCCGGGCGTGCGCGTGCCGGGCGCGTGGGACGGCTTCGAGCTCGCGGTGCGGGCGATCCTGGGCCAGCAGGTGAGCGTCCGCGCCGCGACGCAGCTCGCGGGCCGCCTTGTCGAGCGGCACGGCGAGCCGCTCGCGGTCCGCGGCGGCCTGCCCGAGGGCGCCGAGGGGCTGCGCTTCGTCTTCCCGGCGCCCGAGGCGCTCGCCGCGGCCGATCTGACGGACCTCGGCCTGCCGCGCGCCCGCGCCGCGACGATCACGGCGCTCGCGGCGCGCGTGGCCTCCGGCGAGGTCGCGCTCGACGCCTCGCGCGGCCTGGAGGAGACGGTGCGCGCGCTCTGCGCGGTCCCGGGCGTCGGCGCGTGGACAGCGCACTACATCGCGATGCGCGCGCTGCGCGAGCCGGACGCGTTTCCGGCGACGGATCTCGGCCTGCGGCGCGCGCTCGGCGGCATCTCCGGCGCGGATCTCGCGGCGATGGCCGAGGCGTGGCGCCCGTGGCGCGCCTACGCCGCGGTGCTGTTGTGGACGGCGGACGCGCAGGGCGCGCGGCCCGCAGAGAGGGAGGTATCGGATGGATCTCTCGCTGGATGAGGTGGAGTCGCCGATGGGGGTCATGCTCTTGGCCGCCGGGGGCGGCGCGATTCACGCGCTGGATTTCGCGGACTGCGCGCCGCGCCTCCGCCGCTTGCTGGAGGCGCGGTATGGCGCGGTCGCGCTCCACAGCGCCGCGGATCCCTGCGGCTTCTCCGGCCGGTTGAGGGCCTATCTGGGCGGCGATCTCGGCGCGCTCAAGGACGTCCCCTTCGAGCCTGGCGGCACCGTCTTCCAGCGCCGCGTCTGGGCGGAGGTCCGGCGCATCGCTCCTGGGTCGACGCGGAGTTACGGCGAGATCGCCGTGTCTCTCGGCCAGCCGTCGGCGTCCCGCGCGGTCGGCCTGGCGAACGGCCGGAATCCCGTCTGTCTGATCATCCCGTGCCACCGGGTCATCGGAGCCGGCGGAGAGCTCACGGGCTATGCCGGCGGCCTGGAGAGGAAGCGGTGGCTGCTCGCGCACGAAGGCGCCCGCGTCTTCGCTCCGAGCAGCGCCGCGATCGTCGGATAGTCGCTTCCCTGGGCTGGCGAGGCGATGTCCCGCTGATCGAGGTGTGGCGCTCGCGCCTGCCGGCGCACGGCTCAGGTGTTGAGGTGCGCAAGCGCGGTACGGACAGCCAGACGTCTGGCCACGCCGGCTCGCACGCGGCCTGATCGACGCCGGGCCCTACCCGGAATAGATCCACATGAGAATTCCGATGACTGCACCGCCCCGCCACCCCGTCACCGCCGACCAGCTCCGCCCGGGAGACCCCTACGAGCTGTCGGAGGGCCAGCTGGTCGAGTGCCTGCCCAGCGGTCGCCGCGGCGGCCGGCGCAACGGCACCGGGTTCGGCGTGCTCGACAGCGATCCGCTCGCCGAGGCTGCCGCCGTCGATCTCGGCGTCTCGCCGCAGCCGGAGATGCTGCGCGCCCCCGACATCGCCGTCGGCCCCATCCCGGACGAGCCCGGCTGGGCTACCGAAGCGCCGCCGCTCGCCGTCGAGTACGCGGACACCGGCCAGGACGAGATGGAGCTGCAGAGCAAGATCGACGAGCTCTTGGCGGCCGGCACGCGCTGGATCTGGGTGGTGCGCCTTCAGGGCGCACGTCGCGTCGAGGTCTATGATGCCTCCATCTCGGCCGGGCAGAAGGCGCCGGAGCGCAGGGCGCAGGCGAGCGCCGGCGCGCAGAGGCCCCGGCGCCTGCCGGCGCGGGTGGCCTTGCCGGGCGAGGCGCTGCTCGCGCCGGGCGTGCTGAAGAACCCGGTGCTCGTCGAGGCGCTCTACGACCGCGAGGCCGCGCACGAGGCGACCCTGCGCAACCTGCTCCAGCGCAGGGGCTATGAAGACATCGAGGCGGTCCGGGAAGAAGGCAGAAGCGAGGGCAGGAAAGAAGGCAGAAGCGAGGGCAGGAAAGAAGGCAGAAGCGAGGGCAGGAAAGAAGGCAGGAAAGAAGGGCACACCCAGGGGCTGCGAATCGCGGTCCGGGATCTTTGCGAGGTGCTCGGCATCGCCCTGTCACCGGAACGCGAGGCGACCCTCGAGGCCATGGCCGGACCGGAGCTCTCCACCCTGCGCGAGCAGCTCAAGCGCGAACGACGTTGGCCTTGACCGTGTAAGCGCGCGGCCTCTGTGCGGCGTGCGTCGAAACCTGCCGACGGGCCAACCCATCTGCTGACGGCGATGGGGGGGCTCACCAGGTCGTGATGAACGTGCAGGATCTGGCGCCGCGCAGGCGCGTAGGTTGGCTCTCGTCGAGCACCGCGTCGAGCGTCGGCTCGAATTTGCGGCCGCAGCCGACGATGACGCCGCGGTCGTTCTCGCTCGGGTAGGGGGTGTCGCACACCACGTCGATACGGCGCTTGCCCACGCGCGCGCAGCGGAAGTGGCCGATGCCCTCCGCCATCGCGCCCGTCTGGACATCGAACATGGGCGCCCCGTTCACGCGATGGTTCATGTGATAAGCGACATCGATGAAGCGGAACGCGGCCTCGACGTCCTTGATCTCCTCGGGCCACAGGGCGTTGTCGGGGATGTATCTGCCGATCTGGAACATGGTCTGCGGCCCGATCTCGCGGAGCACCTCCCGGTACACGTCGAGGCAGACCTGCTGCGGGTACCAGGCATTGACGTCGATCTCCCGGATCCCGTGCCTGGCCAGGATCTTGAGCGCCAGGCCAGAATACGAGCCCGTCGCCATGGTCAGGCCGACGAGGGCCTGGCCGCGCACCTCGATACCCTCTCGTATTGCCTTGAACGCTTGCATGAGCCCCCTGTCGGCAAAGCGGTACGGGCGCGAGCCGCGCGGCCGGACGATCATGGTAGCAACACCTGCCAAGCCTCGTCGAGGCCGCGTGCACCGGGTCACGCGCGCCGGCCGCACGGCGGCCGCACGGGGCGGAGTGCGGCGGTCGAACAGGGGGGCCGTGGCGGAGCCGGTCAGGCGCGCGCCGCCCCCGTGGACCGATCACCGCCCGCCGTGGTATGACATGGAAGTTTGCGGGGGGAAGGTGAGCTCTCCTGTGGCAGAAGACAAGGGACACCAGGCGCTCGCGTCCATTCTAGCGCTCCTCGCCGAGGTTCGTGAGGGCGCGTACGATGGAAGGCTCGAGGCGCTGCCGGCCGACGACTCGCTCGCTCCGGTGCATGAGGGAATCAACGCCATGCTCGAGGTGCTCGTCCGGGAGCGGCGCCGGAATGCGGTCTACCGCGACGAGCTGGAGGAGGCGCGCACGACGATCGAGCTGCAGCGGGCCGCGATCCGGGAGATCTCCAGCCCGATCATCGAGGTGGGACGTGGGGTGCTCTGCTTGCCCCTCGTGGGGATCATGAGCACGGAGCGCAGCGAGGGGGCGCTTGACGCGCTGCTCGCGGCCGTGTCGGAGCGCGGCGCGCGTTGTGTGGTGGTGGATGTGACCGGCCTGAGCGGGATGGACATCGACACGGTGCGGTGGTTGCTCCGGCTGGCCGGCGCGGTGCAGCTGCTCGGCGCACGCTGCGCGTTGACGGGGATCGGGAGCGAGCTGGCGAGGACCATCGTGCACGCTGACTTCGAGGTGAGGGGACTGACCACGCTGAGCAGCGTGCGCGAGGCCCTGGAGCGCTTCGCGCGGGCCTCGGGGTGATGGGCGTCGATCGCTGTTGCCGGCGCCGCGGACAGGGCCAGATCAAGTGGTGATAGCCTCAGTGTGGATACAGGTATACGGCACGACACTTCCCGCTTGAACATGAAGCAGCCGAACCTGCCGACTCACGCGCCGGCGACGACGAAGCCATCATCTCTGCTCCTCTCGCTCTCTCGTCGTGGCTCATGCCCCGAGGATGGACGCGACGATGTATGATGAAAACGGAAGCGTCGTCATGTCGCGCCGATGACGCGGCGCTGAGGGCGAGCTTCGCGCGGTCGGATTGCGTGCACTGCTCACGACGCGCTCGAATCGAGCGCGCAGCGAGCGGTCGTCGAGGACGCTCGAGGAAGAGCGGTCTCCTGGCCCCACGCGGTCCAGGAGAGCTGCCGCTGGCAGGAGGCTACTTCTTCCCCCCGAGCAGCGCCGCGATCGTCGGATAGTCGCTGTCCTCGACGGCGCCCTGGATCACGCACGTCACCTGCCCGCTCGGCGCCGCGATCGCGTGGATCGGCAGCTCGGTCGTCTCCTTCACGCCGAGCGCCCGCAGCCACCCGGCCCGCTGGGGTCCGTCGGGCAGCCAGTACGAGGCGCGCACCCCGGTGCCCGGCTGCGCCTCCAGGAACCGCGACAGCTGCCGCTCGTCGTCGTCGATCGAGATGAACGCCAGGTCGACGAGCACGCCGGCCGCCCGCAGCTTCTGCTGCCACCCGAGCAGCCGTGGCATCTCCTCCATGCACGGCTTGCACCACGCCGCCCAGAAGTTCACCCACACCCACTTGCCGACGCCGAACCCGATGTGCGCCGGCAGCTTCTCCGCGCCGGCGGCGGCGACCGCCGTGAGCCCGCCCGACGAAGGCGCAGGCCGCGGCGACTGCCCCGTGCACAGGAGCCGCGGGGCGGCCGGCGCCGCCTCCGCCGCGGCGCTCGCCGGCGCCGTGGCGCTCGCGGGCGCCGCGGCCCCCGGCGCCGTCACCGCGTTGCTCCGCCCCTGCCCGGGCGTCGGAGGCGGCGGCAGATCGGCCTTCTTGTCCGCGTCGCACCCCCCCGCGAGCCCCGCGGCCAGGGTGAGGGCCACGAAGGCGCTCCGGAGGGCGCCGCTCGTCCTCGCGGTGCTCACAGCTGACAGTCCACCCACGAGACGAACGCGCTCCGGTTGATGGCCTCCGCCGTACATGCCTTGTTCTTGCGCGAGACGTTCCATTGGCAGTATTCCGCGCCGAGCTGCGCGAACTCGTTCCCGAGCCACAGCATCCCGACCTTCTTGTCCAGGTCCTGCTCCTTGAACTTGTCGGAGATGTCGAAGAACGCGCTGTTCGCGCGCTTGTGGGACAGCGTCCGGTTGAACTCCGGCCCCCCCGTCTTCGACGCGCGGGCGACGATGAAGAAATAGCGGGCGCCGCGCCGATCGAGCCACATCTCCTCGATCATCTTCTTCCCGTCGTCGTCGAGCTTCTCCGAGGCGTCGTCGAACATCACGACCCCGCCGCGCTGCTTCAGCGGCGTGAAGAGCGCGTTGAAGTCGTCGTCGCTGATCGACGCGAGCGTCTTCACGTCGGCCGGCTGGCACCCGCGCCGCGCCTCCGCCCCGACGAGGCCGCACGCGTTGAGCACCCGCTGCAGCACCGTCTTGAACGCGGGCGTGCAATACGGCGCCTCGGCGTCGTTGGCGATGGCCACGGCCGGCTTCACCGCTGCGGCCAGGCCCGTCTTCAGGCGCTGCGACGCGGCCTGCACCTCGCTGTGCACCGTCACCCCGGACGCGACCAGAAGCGCGCACCCGGCCACGATCCCGATGATCCCTGCGCCTCTCATGAACACCTCACTTCGTCCGGAGCGCCGGCGCGAGCTGCCTTATCGCGTACGACATCCCGATGTCCGTATCTTCGTCGCAGAGCCGCGTCGTGCCCAGGAACATCTGTGGCGTCGAGACAGGGAGCTTGTTGTCCACGATGTAGCGGAGCATACGGTTCAGCCGCAGCGCCGTCTCCTTCGAGTCCATGCATGCGTCGAGCCCCGGCCAGCGCTGCCGGATCGCCGCCTGGACGTTGGCGGTGCCCGCCCCCGCCTTCGCGCCGGCGAGCAGCTCTTCCTGGTTCTCGTAGGCCCACTCGAGCACATCCATCGCCCGGTGATCGCTGCACAGGATGGCCTTCGAGAGGAGGCACGAGCCCGGGTGCACCGGCCGGTCGAGCATCCAGTTGCACTCGCTGTCCAGCGGGAAGAGCACCAGCGTCGCGTCGAGCTTGTCGAACACCCCCTCGGACACGAGCCGCTGGTGGAACGCCTTGCAGGTCGGGCAGAGCGGATCGACGAAGATCGTCGCCGGCTGCACCGCGCCCGGGCGGGTCACGTGGAGCAGCGCGCCGTTCGGCTCGGTCGGCTTCTCCAGCTTGCCGCAGCCGGTCATGTAGCTCGCGTAGCTCGGCAGCGCGCTCGCGTAGAGCAGCGCCGGCGTCACCGCGCACACGGCGAGCGCGACGAGCCACCCCGGCAGGAGCAGCAGCGAGCCCATGCGGCGCGCGGGCTGGGCAGGCGCTGCGGCGGCCCCGCCCGGCGCGTCGACCCCGAGGGGCGCCGCGGGCACGGTGGGCCCCACACCGGCCGCGCCTGCCGGAGCAGCCGCGCGCGGCGCCGCGCTGGACCAGGCCGCGGCGCGGGCCGCCCTGCGGTCCTCGAGGAACGCCCAGACGCCGCCGGCCGCGAGCAGGACCGACGAGATGTACATGCCCACGCACGTCTTGCAGAACACCCCGAGGCGCGTCGCCGAGATGATCGCCATCATGAGCGACACGGCGAGCGGCGTGAGGCCCGCGACGAACAGGAAGTGCGCCGCGCGCCGCGGCGCGTGCTCGGCCGAGAGCAGCACATAGAGCGCGAACGCCGCGAAGAACGCGAACGCGCCCAGGGCGAACAGCGAGATCGGGATACCGCCCCAGAAGCCCTCGCGGAACAGGGCGGAGTAGGGGCTGTACATGGCCACGCGGCACGCGGTGTCGGCGCCCGCCTGCGCGCCGAGCCCCGGGATGAAGCTGCAGTGCAGGTCGTGGACCTGCCGGTCGAGGTGCCGGATGTAATCGAACGTCGATGAGGCGCTGAACGCGAGTCCCAGGAGCGACCCGCTGAGCGCGAGCGCCGCAGGCCCGCGAGGACCACGACTGCCTGACATGGCCGAGTGGATTACGCGACGTCGGGCAACGCGTCAAATAAGGACGCCTGTGCGCGCGGGCGTCGCGCGGCCGGCGACGCGCACGCGCGCCGCGCCGTCCAGGGAGCGATCGCCCCGCGTCGCGCGCGGGGAGCGTCGCGCTGAGCCCGCCGGCAGGCATCGCCGAGGCCGCCGGCCTCGCGCCGCGAGGCGAGGCGAGGCGAGGCGCTGGTCGGCGTTGCCCACGCGATCGGCCGCTGCTAGGAGCCGGCTCGGGGGGATTCGGGATCCCAGAGCCAACCGATGACGACCTCTGCACCCGGCGCGGCGACCGGCGCGCCCCCTCCTGTGAAGCTCGGTCCGTTCGATGCCGAGTTCCTCGCGGACCTCCCTTACGACCCCTCGGTGCTCTTCTTCGACGAGCTCCTCGAGGTGGACGCCGAGAAGGGCCTCGTGCGCTGTCGTATGCCGACCGACAGGCCGATGCCGCTCGTCGACGCGCAGCGGGCGCACCCGCTGCTGCACCCGCGCCACGTCGCCGGCGCCATCATGGTGCACGCGACGGGGATGCTCGGCTTCGTGCACGCCTACCACCTGCTCGGGCTGCGCCACCGCGAGGGCTGGATCGGTTATGGCACCAACATCCACCGGGTGGTCTTTCGCAAGCTGGTCCAGCCGGGCGCGCCCATCGAGGCGACGTGCGTGGCGACGCGCTCCCGCCTCGGCGCGAAGCGGCACATGATCCGCTATTCGTTCGAGTTCCGTCACGAAGGCAGCGTCTGCTACGAGGGCGATCAGACGGCCGTGTGGATGCGCGTGCAGGACGTTCCAGCCATGGATTCCCGACCCGCGCTCGAGGACCCCGAGCGATCCCTCGCTTGACCCGCGCGTTCGTCTCGTCTACCCGCCCTCCCCATGTCGGATTTCGATGCAGGATCGATCGTCCCGTCCACACGCGATCTTCTCCAGGTGCTCTCCACCCGGAGGAAGAACATGGCTCTTGTCGGGCTCGTCGGCTCGGAGGCGCCCGCGGAGGATGCGGCGCGGCTGCATGAGCTCAACATCTCGGCGCTCGCGTTCGCCGAGGCGGGGCTCGCCATGCAGGGGGCCGCGCGGGCGACGAGGACCGTGCCGTCGCTCTGCCTGTCGCGGGTGAGCGATCGCGACGGCGCCCTCGCGGCGCGCTACCACGGGGCGGACGGGGTCTGCATCGACGCGACGCTGCCGCTCGACGACTGGGACCGCCTCGCGAAGGGGGCGAGGACGATGCGGATGCTCCCGCTCGCGCTGGCGGAGAGCAAGGAGGGGGCCGAGGCCGCCGCGAAGGTCGGCGCGCGCGCGATCCTGGTCCGGGGCGCGTCGGCGGACGAAGTGATCGAGGCCGTCGCGTCGCTCCCGAGGGCGCTCACCGTCGTCGCCGAGGTCCTCTCGGCCGACGCCGACGCGCTCCGCCGCCTCGTCGGTCACGTCGACGCGGCGATCGTCCCGCCGGGCGTCCACAAGTCGGCGCAGTTCCCGGCGCTCGTCGCCGAGGTCGATCCCTGAGCGCTGAAAGTTCGGGCCGCCCCTCGACGGCGCGGGCTCCCTCCTCCACGATCCGGCCTCGATGAGCAACGCTCACGAACTGGAAGAGCGGCGGCGCGCGCTCCGCGAAGGGGCGCTCGTGCAGGCCATGCCCGAGCTCGGGACGCTGATCGTCACCGGCTCGGACCGGCAGACCTGGCTGAACGGCCTTGTCACCTGCGATCTAGCGCCGCAGAAGCCGCTGCCTGCCGGGGCGAAGGCCGCGCCTCCCGCGGGCGGCGCCTACGGGCTCAACGTGGGGAAGACCGGGAAGATCTTCGCCGAGGTGTGGATCGTGATCGCGGCCGATCGCATCTACGTCGGCGCGCTGCGGGAGCGCGTCGAGCAGCTCCGGGAGATCTTCGACCGCTACCTCATCATGGAGGACGCCGAGGTCCAGGACGCCTCCGGCGAGCACGCCTGGGTCTTCGCCCACGGCCCGCGGTCCGCCGATCTCGCGGCGGCCGGGCGCGCGGCCGGCGCCGAGGCCGCGCTCGTCGACTGGACCGGCCTCGGGGGCGCGCTCCTCGTGGCGCCCCGGCAGGCCGAGGGCGCCGTCCTCGAGGCGCTCCTCGCCGAGGGCGAGGCCCGCCAGGTCGTGCCGGTGACGGCGGCGGCGTGGGAGGTGCTCCGGGTCGAGAACAACGTCCCGCGGTTCGGGGTCGACTTCGACGACCAGAACTTCCCGCAGGAAGCGTCGATCGAGGAGCGCGCCGTCTCGTTCAACAAGGGGTGCTACCTGGGGCAGGAGACGGTGTTCATGCTCCAGGCGCGCGGCCACGCCAAGAAGCGGCTCGTGCAGCTCGCCGTGGAGGGGGAGGGCGGCGTGCCCGCGGGCGCGGAGATCGCGCTGCCCGACGGCGCGGCCGTCGGCGCCGTCACGAGCCAGGTCGAGGATCCGCGCGGGACAGGGCTTCTCGCGCTCGGCTACGTCAAATACAAACACGCCGTCCAGGGCACGGCGCTCCGGGTCGCCGGCCGGGCGGCCGAGATCACGCGCGCGCCGGGCGCCTCGCCCGGGGCGAGCGGCGCGCCGGCCCGACGCTGAACGGCGCGCTCAGGTGGGGACGGGCGGGCGAGCGGTGGCCCCTCGCCGGAATGGGCAGTTGACCCGCGCTTCGCGGGATCGGCCCTCCACATCGGACCGCGTCATGACGCTGCTGGCAGCGCAGTCGGGCCTTGGGTAGGATGCTCGCATGTCGCGCCGCGCGATCTGGCAGACGGTCCACGAACGCTTCGACCCCGCTGTTCCCGCGGAGTTGTCGGCCTGGCGCGCGGATCGCCCGCTGAGTCCATTTGAGAACATCAACAAGGCGCTTGACCGTCCTTTCGGCGTCCCGCGGATGCTGCTCACGGGGACGGTGGGCACGGGGAAGACAACCGAGCTCCTGCGGATCGCCGAGGCGCGATCGAGGAAGGAGTTCGTGGTCGTCATCAACCTCGAGCGCCATTTCGAGCAGGTCGTCGGCGATGCGGCGGCCTTGCAGCACATCAGCCCATGGGAGGTCTGCTTTCTCGCGGGGGTCGCGCTGCTGCGCAGCGCCGAGGAGCAGCTCGGATTTTCATTCCCGGAGATCCACCTGCGCGCACTCGAGCAGACGTGGATCAAGCTCGCGCAGTCGTCCGACGAAATCGCGCAGGCGCCCTCGATCGACATCGCGAAGCTCGCCAAGTCCATGGTGGTGCTCGCCTCGCGCGGCGCGGCTGGCGTGGTGGGCGGCGCCGCCGGCGCCGCGATCGAGTCAGGGCTCAGCGTGCTCGCGGCGGTAGCGGATGCCGGGAGATGGTCGCTGCCGTTCGGCCGGAAGAAGACGTCGCTGCCCGACCAGGACGCCGAAGTTCAGACGCTCCTTGCCTGCGTGAACGTGCTGATCGGCCTCGTCCAGCAGCATGGGAGCAAGGTGCTGCTCATCATCGACGGGCTGGATCGGATCGACTCGTTCGAGCGCGCGAAGGAGCTGTTCCTCGACTCGCAGATGATAAGCCAGCTCGCCTGCCGCGTCGTCCTCTGCGGTCCCTTCATCCTGCGCCAGGGCGGCTACATGAGCAACATCAGCGGGTTCTCCGGCGTCCCTCCGCTCGTGAATGTCCCGGTCATGTTGCCTGACGATCCCAGCCGTCTCGGCCCTGGCGTGCCGTTCTTTCATGCGCTGTTCGCACGTCGCGTCGCCGACCTCGGCGCGCCGGGTCTCGTATCTCCGGCGCTCCTCGACCGGCTCGCCTATTACTCCGGTGGGCGCGCGCGCGAGTTCGTCCGCTTCATCCGCCGGCTCGCCGAGCTCGCGTGGGACGTGGACGCCTTCGCGGTGACGGACACGCTTGTGGACAAGGTGCTCGACGAGTGGCGGCTCGTGAAAGAGTCGGGGCTCGATGTCGGGCAGATCCGCCTGTTGGAAGCAGTCGTGGCCGATCCGCAACATCGCCTCCCCGAGGACAGGGACAAGGCGAGCACGCTGCTCAAGATCAATGCACTGCTACCCTATCCGAACGGGTCCGAATGGTACTACCCGCACCCGCTGCTCACGATGAGGCTGCTCCGCACGAGGCCTCCTGGCTCCACAGGCTGAAGCTCAGCCTGCGGCTCAGCAAGGCGGCGATCCTCCTCCACGTGGATCACGCGCGTCCGGAGCGGCTCGGTGAGCTGGTGAGGTCGCTCGCCGAGGTGGATCCGCGGGTCGACGTCGCTGCAGACGTCCGGACCGTCGCGACGGCCCCCGAGGGGAGCCTGCTGGTCCTCCTTCCGACGAGTGACGACGCCGCGTGGCTGAACCTCGAGCGTCCTATGTTCGCGCGGCGCGGGCTCAAGGTTGTTCTCTTCTGCGATCGCGAGACGTCGACCGCACTCAAGCACGGCGCGCCGGATTTCTTCGACTGGATCTCGCAGCACCAGGACTGCCCGCCCGGCCCGGTCGCGCATGCGGTGCTTGGGCTAAGAGCGGCGCTCGCGGCGGAGGCGCCGGTCGTGTGGGCTGGGTCGGGCGGACCCGAGGACGTCGAGCGGGCGTGGAGCGCGTTCTCCGCGGCTTTCCCTGGGCAGACGCTGCGCTGGCTGAGCCCTACGCAGGACTATGCTGCGTTCGTGACGGACGTCCAATCGGCGGCGGCGGACGCGTGGGTCGCGTGCAGGCCGCGCGCCGCGGCCCACCTCCGGCGTTTCCGCTGGGCGCTCGCGGAGGCGGGGCGGCGGTCGCACGCGCTTGTGGTCACGGATTCGCTGCCCTGCCCCGGGTACTGGCCCGTGCATGACCGCATGATGCCATTCCTCGATGCGCGCCGCCTCCTGGAGGAGGCCGGCTCGGCCCACGCCGGCGCCGTCGCGGCGCTGACGGGGCTTGAGCCGGAGGCCGTGGAGCTCGCGCGGGCGCTGCTTCGCCACGGGGTGGGCGAGGATCACCTCGTGGAGCTCCTTGTCGGCGCGGAGGATCCGGGGGCGACGCTGGCGGCGGAGGCGTGCCTGAAGGACTGGTTTCGAATAGGCAAGGTGTCGTGGGCCGAGGCAGCAGAGAGGATGACGTCGCTGCCGTTGCTTCGTTTGCGCGGCAACGACGGGGAGGTGCAGCGGCTTCGCGCGGCGCGTCTCCAGAGCATCGCGTCAAGGATTTCCAAGCGCGTCACGGTAAGTCACATGGATCTCGGCGATTTCGCGGCGAGCTGTCCGGCTCCAGCGTCCATGAGCAACGCGGTTTTCCGCAATCCCGAGGCAATCGAGTTCGCCATCGAGTGCGTGCTGCGGCGCGGCGCGGGCCCATGGTTGGCTGAGCTGGCGGCCCTCGCGCTCGTCGTCGGCGATCCCGGCGCCGCCGCTGCATGGGGGCAGCGCGCGCTCTCCCTCGAGCGAAACCGGCATCTCCCGCTGCGGCTCTGGGATGTGGCACGACACCTTTCCGCGCTGGGTGATCCGCGAGGAGCCGACCTGGAGATCAAGCTCCAACGCTACGAAGAGATGCTGCGCTTGATGACCCCAGGGGAGCGCCTGCGCCGCGCCGGTAAGCGCTTGCTCGACACCCCGATTCAGTTCTTCCGTGATTCTGAATTCTGGCGTCTGATCCCAGGCACCGCCTGGTATCTCGCGATCTTTTTCTTTTTGCAGTCTGCGATCGGCGATTTCCTTGAGACCCTTCGCCGTGGTGGATGGTTCCTTCTCCTGGTGCCGCTGATGATGTGGCTAGATAAGTTCAAATTCTTCGCATGGGCTGGGGAGCGCTGGCGCGCGTGGCGAAGAACGAGCCCGAGCGAGGAGACGGCACGCTGGATGAGGGGACACCTCGATTACTGGCGCCCTTCGCTTGAGCGCGGCGACTACGCCGAGGCCGAGAGGAGGCTCAGGGGGCTGCTCAACGATGCGAGGGCAAAGCTCGGTCCAGAGCACCCGCTCTACCGGGCGATCCATCACGGCCATGCCCTCGCCCTTGTCGGGCTGGGGGAGGGTGAGCGCGCGCTCCGTGCTCTCGGCGAGGCCGTCGCGCTGGAAGGCCGGCTCGTGGGCGTCGACCAGGAAAGCTTCGCCGTGCTCATCCCGACGCTGGCCGAAGCGCTCGCCAGGACGGGTCGCGCGGCGCAGGCGGAGATGCTCCTGCGCAAGCTCCTTGGCCCCGATGGGCGCCTCCCCGGAGAGGGCGAGCTTCGTCCTCCTCCGGCACAGGGCGGCGCCGCCGGCCTGAACGCCGAAGCAGAGGAAGCCCTCTCGCAGTTCCTAGCGCAGCCGGGCACGCCTTCCCTCTCCCCCACGGAGCGCGTGAGGGCCCTCCGGCTGCTCGCCGGAGCGCTGGTCGTGGAGGGCAGGTACCAGGAAGCAGCGTGGCTACTCGAGCGCGCGCGAGAGAAGCTGTCGACGCTGCCCCCCGAGCACCCGGAGCAATGGCGCACGCTGGCCAGCTTCGGCCGGGTCCTCACCCTCGATGGGCGCGGTGACGAGGCAGAAGAGGCCCTCCGCTGCGCCGACGAGCGCGCGGAGTCGTCCCTCGGTAAGGCAGGTTACCTCGATCGCGCTCGCATCCTCGCTGATCTCGCGCGCCTCGAGCATCGCCTCGGCAGGCGATGCGCCGCGAGCACGGCGCGCCGTGCGCTCGCGTTTTACGGCGAGGTGTCTGGCTTCGATGCGGAGAGGGCAAGCACCCTGCAGGAGCTTGCGCCCATTGTCGAGGCCGAGCCGGTGTTGCGTTCATGATCCGGGGCGGTGGGATGTCCGCCGGAGCTCGTACGCGGCGCCTTCGGTGGTCGCACCCGCATTCGCCTTCATCGCCGTGGCAGGGTGTTCTACGCAGTCTTCCGGGAAGGCCGTCAGGGAAGCGAACGACTGCCAAGCAAGATCTCGACGGATGTCGCTCGCCGTTTTCGCTGGACTCTCCGGGCTGGCAACTTTGAATTCCTCCGATGGCCACCAAGAAGACGCCCCCGAAGCAAGACGTGCACGAAGCACAGGACGGGGAGCAGGACGCGACTCACGCGCTCGAGCTCCTCGCCGCAGACGTCGGCGAGCCGCCCAAATCGTCGCTCAAGGCGATCCTCGCCGGCACGACCGACGCGGATCTCGTCAGCGTCGGCAAGACGATCCTGTCGAGCAGGATCGTCACGGACGCCGCGCGGATCTACCGCAAAGCCTGGGATTTCTATCAACAGGCCACGGACGAGCAGAAGCGGAGGCTCCGTGGCTTCTCGAAGCCGCTGCTCGCGCTCGCCGTCCAGCAGGCGCTCGCGCTGGAGAAGCTCGATCGGCAGCGTGCGACGACGAACGCCTCGGCTGGTATCGCGAGGGCGGGGCAGGACAAGGCGTCGGAGGCGGCGCAGTCGAGGGCGATCGAGCTCCGCGACCAGGCCTATGACGCCCTCCGCGACGCGTCGGGCCGGGACGAGAAGTTGCGGGCGCAGGTTGACGCTGCATTCGGGACCGCCGCCACCAGCGAGACGCTGGCGGGGGGCCTCCAGCAGACCGCGAAGCTGCTGCGCCGTTGGCTGAAGAGCGACGACGAGGCGCTCACGGGGCGGCTGGAGCTCGCGAGCCTCGATGAGTCCTACGCGAAGGAGCTGGACGACGCGGCCAGGGAGCTCCGCGTCGCGGTGGCCGACGCGACGAACCGCCCTGTGGACGCGAAGGTGACCCAAGGCGCCCTCGACCGCGCTGACGGGATCAACATCCTGATCATGGGCCAGATCATCCGCGCGTTCGACGGGGCGCACGGCATCGACCCCACGATTCCGCGGCTCGTGCCGATCTCGACACGGCGGCTGTTCAACCGCAACACGAAGAAGAAGGCCGAAGCGGCGGAGCCGCAGCAGGCGGGCAGCGACGCGAAGCCCACCGGCGGGAGCGTGGGGCTCGTCGACGGTTAGGACGCCGATCGCGTTGATCGAGCGTAAATGAACCGCCAAGCGCGCCAAGGACGCCAAGAAGAGCACGAGATCTTGGCGCCTTGGCGACTTGGCGGTTCGAGATTCCGCTCTTGACTCGACGCGAGGGCGCAAAGCGACCTCGACAGCGCCTCTCTCTGCGCCATCGCGCGCCGGGTCACCCGCCTCCCAGGCGCGCCAGGACGCACGTGATGTTGTCCGGCCCGCCGTGCTCGTTCGCGATGTCGACCAGCAGGCTCGCCGCGAGGCTCAGGTCCCGGTGCCTCCCGAGCACGCCTTCGATCCGCGCCTCGGGCACCGGGCCCCACAGCCCGTCGGAGCAGACGAGGAAGACGTCGCCCGGCAGGGTCGGCTCGACGCGCGACTCGATATCGACGTTCTTGTCGCACCCGAGCGCGCGGGTCACCGCGTCCGCCCGGCCGCTCAGCGCCTCCAGCGCTGCCAGCGCGCCTTCACCATCGCTCAGCAGCTCCTCCAGCAGCGTGTGGTCTCGCGTCAGCCGCTCCAGCTTGCCGCCGCGCATCCGGTAGACCCGCGAGTCGCCCACGTGCGCGATATACGCCATTCCCGGCCCGAGCAGCACGCCCGCGAAGGTGGTCGCCATGCCGCGCACCGCTTCTTGCCGCTGGCTCGCCTCGTAGATCTCCCGGTTCGCACGCCGCACGCTCAACACCAGCCTTACCTCGTCGCGGTTGTGCGGACTCCCCGTGCCGTAGGGCCACGTCTCCTCGAGATCCTCGTCCTCCTCGAAGCAGCTCTTGACCACCTCGATGGCCATGCGGGATGCGACCTCTCCGGCCGCGTTGCCGCCCAGGCCGTCGGCTACCATGAAGAGCCCAAGGCACGGCAGCGCCGCGAAGCTGTCCTCGTTGTGGCTACGGCGGCGGCCCACGTCCGAGTACGCCGCCGCCTCGATGGCGAGCTGTGGATGCACCTTCGTCCTCCTCGTGCGCTCGTCCTCGAGACGAGCCGAGCCATGGCGCGCCGCCATTTGCGACGCGCATTCTCCTCGATGAGATCGGGCCGCGCGCGGCGCGGCCTTCGCTACGTCGCTACCTCAGCGCAGCGGCAGCGCTGCCAGCACCACGCTGCACAAGAGAATCCATCACCCACACCCGGCGCGAGGACGAGCGGGCTCGCTGGTGCGCTGTGATCGCAGGGAGCCGGTCCGTTCTCCGGGGCCGCGCACCGCGGCGCTGCCGCAGGTCATCAGAGCGCGCGCGGCGCTCACACCCCCGCCGATCAGTTTTTCGTGTAGTCCGGACGACGCGGCTGCGCGAGCGCCAGGTGCGCCGGCTTGCCGTCGCTCTCGCTGCGCGTCCGTGGAGCGCTGGCGGATGGCGTGGTGTCCTCGCCGTCGTCCGGCATCGGGAAGTAGGACCGAGTCCCGGAGGGCGGCGCGATGTCCTCCACGTCTCCCCCTTGAGCGGCGCGCTCCGCTCTGCAGTCCTCGCAATAGCGCGCCGCGTCCCATGCGATGTCCTCGAGACCCAGCTTCCGCAACCACGCGAGCTCCCACATCTCCCGCGCGCTCACGTGGATCGCGTTTCCCGAGCGGGGCATGGTGGTGGTGTTGATCGGCCGACGTTTGGACATGGGCGCTCCTTCTCGGCTGAGGCCGCCCATTCTGCCGTCGACGAAGCTGCTCGCCCAGGGATCTCTCGCGAAAATCGTCGACATTGCGCTTACTTGCCGCTGGCCGTCTAAGATTCTCACGGGATGACATGATTTTCCTCACTCTCCGCGGCGCTCGTCGGTCGCGACGTTCCAGCAGCTCCCACCGCTTCCCGGCACGCCGGCGCTCTCCGGCGGACCGCCGGGCGCGGCGCTGCCGCCGTCGCCGGCCGTGCCGGCGGTGAACTGCACCGCCGGCGCTGCGTTCGGGGAGCCCGGCCATGCCGTGGGCGACAAACGGGCGCCGGCGGCAAGACAACGGCCTCGCAGGGCAAGACAGCGGGCGCCAGCGGCAAGACAACGGTCTCGCGCGGCAGGACAAGAGGCGCCGGCGGCAAGACAGTGGGTGCCAGCGGCAAGACAACGGCCTCGCGGGGCAAGACAGCCCGTCCCAGCGGCAAGACAACGGTCTCGCGGGGCAAGACAGCCCGTCCCAGCGGCAAGACAACGGCCTCGCGAGGCAGGACAACGGGCGCCGGCGGCAAGGCAGCGCGCGCTTGCAGCAAGACAACGGCTGCCGGTGACACCGGGAGCGCCCACCTTTGCCGGCGCTGACGAGCATGCGAGCGCCCCGCCAGCGAGCGAATCGTACGGCAATTGTCAAGAGAAAAAGGCGAGGAGGGAGTCGCTGTTCCTGGACTGCGCGCCGAGCGCGGGGGCTGAAGACGATCCAGCTGTCCCCCGGCCAACCCTCCGGCGTGATGGACCCCCTCCGCGCTGCGGTGGTGATCCGCCGGTCGCCCTGCCGAGCCGTTTCCGGCCTCCTCTACCTGTCTAGTTCCGGCGAGAGGCCCTGGTTCGCTGCGCAATCGTCCGCCGGCCTCATTTTTTTTCCTGCGACTCCGGTGACGCTGTGCGTTGGATGACGCAGCGACGTGGTTGCGGGGGGCGGGGAGGGGAGGAGTGCGGCCAGGTTCGAGGACGCAGCGCGCGAGCTCGGCGGTGGCGCCATCGGCGCCGCGGTGATCTCCTGCGGCTTCGCCGCCGGCCCCGCCCACGCGCCGCGCTGTGGGCGGGCCGGGAGGGGACGCCTCGCTCGCCCCGTTGCGGCTCATCGTTCCGCGCCGGTCCGTCGCGTTGCCCGAGTGCGAGGCTCGGCTGCTCTCACCCATGGCGTCCTACTCCCGGGAGTGTCGTGTTCAGGGGAGAGCGCTCTGCTTCCTCCCAATCGGACGCACTGGCAGGGCTCGCCCCGCCTCCGTCGGGCTGTAGCGGGAAGCTCGTCAGGGGGGCAGCGCGACGGGCGAGCTCTTCCCCTGTGGCGGCGCGGACAGGGCGCGGTGGCCGGAGCTGCGGCAGGGGAGGCGGCGGGAGCTTCGCCTGCGGGCTCCTGGCCGCGAGCTCGGGAGACGGCACCACGGGAGGTGGAACGTCGAGCGCGCGGGGAGGTATCGGCGGCGACGCCGAGCTCTCACGCTCGGTGACGGGCTCGCCGGCCTGGATCACCGCGGTATCCTCCGCGTCCGTTCGGCGATCGTCGTGCAGCCGCCAGAGGCGCTCCCAGTACCGCGCCGGCGTGCCGGTGAAGGTCTCCAGCTGCCGCGCGAGGCCGGGCGTCATGGGCAGGTCGCTCCTCAGCAGCCGCTCCACCTCCCTCGGTTCCAACCCCGTGCACTCGGCCAGCTTTCTCCTCCACGAAGGCGTCGTCGCACAGAACGACTCGAGGACCCTTCCCGGCCAGGGGACGGGGCGCCCTCGGGCGTCTCTCAGCTCGGCGAGCGCCGCGTCGACGTGACAGTCCAGGAGCCGCCGGTATCGATCTCGCTCCCCCGCTGCCTGCGCCTTTGCATCGGTGAGGGCTGCCTCCTCTTCAGCATGCGCCTGCTCGCGCGCCTCACGAAACCCCCGCTCCCGTCCCAGCGCTTCGCGCGCGGTGACCGCGAAGCCGATCGCGACGCACGCGATCATCGCGAGCCCGAGCGGCGAGACGAGCCACATTGCACCCAGCATGTCCTCCATGTTCCCTCCTGAACCGTGAGCACTCCTGTCCGATGCACCGCGGAGCCCGGCCTTGTGCTGCCCGACCTAAGGCACCGGGCCCCACAGCCCGTCGGAGCAGACGAGGAAGAGGTCGCCCGGCGCGGTGGCTTCGACGCGCGATTCGATATCGACGTCCTCGCCGGCCCCGAGCGCGCGGGTGATGACGTTGGCCCGCTCGCTGAGCGCCTCGACCGCCTCCCGTGCTCCGCCGCCGTCGCCGAGCGTGTCTTCCAGCACCGTGTGATCCCGAGTCAGCCGCTGCAGCGTGCCGCCGCGCATGCGGTAGACGCGCGAGTCACCGACGTGCGCGATGTAGGCCATGCCGGGCGCGAGCAGCACGCCGGCGAAGATCGTCGCCATGCCGCGCTGCTCGTCGTGCTGCTGGCTGGCCTCGTAGATGGCCCGGTGGGCGCGTCGCACGCCGAGCATGAGCCGCACCTCGTCGCGGTCGCCGGGGGTCCAGGTCTCGGCCGGCGCCGCGCCGCCGCGGGGCCAGGTCCGCTCCATGTCGGCGTCCTCCTCGAAGCAGCGCTGGACCACCTCGATGGCGATACGGGACGCGACCTCTCCGGCCGCGCTGCCGCCGAGGCCGTCGGCGACCAGAAACAGCCCCAGGTGCGGCAGGGCCGCGAAGCTGTCCTCGTTGTGGCTGCGGTGGCGGCCTACGTCCGATTGCGCCGCCGCCTCGATGGCGAGCTGTGGGTACACGATCGTCCTCCTCGCGTGCTCGTCGCCAAGACGAGCCGAGCCATGGCGCGCCGCGCTCGGCGGCGCGCGTTTCTTTGTTCCTGCTCAAGCCGCGCCGCGCGCGGCCTTCGGCCTACGTCTACGTCAGCGCGGCCAGCGCCGCGCGGTACATCCTCCTGAGCACGCCGAGCTCCGCGCCGCGCCAAGCGCGCGGTGTGTGGCTCGGCCGTGCGGTCATCGAAGCTCCTGCTCTCCAGCCGTCGCGCCGTCGGCGCCGGCGTTGTCGGTGATGTTGTTGCTGCCGCCCGGACCGCCGGTGCCCGGGGCGCCGGGGGTGAGCGAGGTCTGGCCCTGCTGGACGACGGGCGTGCCTCGGAAGGCGATGGCGAGCGAGGGACCGCCGAGGCCGCCGCCGCCGGGGCCGCCGTTGCCGCCCTTGCCGCCTTGACCACCGGCGCAGCCGGGATTGGTGCCGCCGACGCCGACGCCGCCCGCGCCGCCGTTACCGCCCAGGCCTCCCGGCTGCAGGTCGCCGCCCTTGCCGCCGTTGCCGCCGCGTCCGGCAGTGAGCGTGCAGCCGATGAGGGTGACGCTGGCGTCGACGCTGGCGAGGGCGATGCTGGCGCCGCCAGGGCGACCGCCCCCTCCGGCCAGGCCGCCGCAGCCGCCAGCGCCGCCGCTGCCGCCGCTGGCGCCCGCGCCCGAGACGCCGCCGGTGCAGAGGCGGCCGCCCTTGGCGCCGCCGCCACCACCGCCGCCCTGTCCGGGCGTGCCGGGCGTGCCGTCTCCGCCGGGGACGCCGGTGTAGCCCGAGCGGCTCAGCGTGCCGTTACCACTCGCTCCGACGCCGGGTTCGCCGGCGATGCCGCTCACTCCAAAGTCACCGCCACCGTTGGGCTCGTTGCCAGCACAATCCCAGGCTCCATTGACCGGCTCGCCGAGACCGCCACGTGCCGTCTCGGCGGTGCCTTGACTGGTCGCGCCATCGCTGCCTGTGTTCACGTTTCCATCGCCGCCTGCACCGCCGATCGAGAGCACGCCGCCGTCGCATGCGTTCTCTACCAGCGCGCCACCCCGCAGTGTCGCATCGGGCCCTTCCACCGCATCGAGGTCGCTGCACGCATCGACGCCGTTGCTGCCGGCCGGCGCGCGCTCGGGCGCGACGCTCGGCGCGTCGTCGCCGTCGTCGCCGTCGGCGGCGTTGCCGGCGACGAGGGCGCATCGCGCGAGCTCGGCGGTGGCGCCGTCGGCGAGCACGGCGATCGACGAACCGCCCTTGGCCAGCGCGTCGTGTGCGCGCGCCTCGATGTCCTCGAGGCGCGTGGTGCCCTCGCCGCGCGCGAGCGTTAGCGGGATCGCGTCGGCTTCCGGCGCGACGGTAGTCTTCGTCTGCGCGCCGATCCAGGTCCAGCCGCTTTCGCAGTCGAGGCCGCCGAAGAGGGCGACGCCGGCCGGGACCTCGACCGACTCGCCGAACGGCTCGGCGCAGGCGTACACGTCGCTGCCCGTCTCCCGAGCGCGCCGGAGCGCCTCGGCGAGCGTCTTGACCGGCTCGGCCTTGGTGCCGGCGCTGCCGTCGTTGCCGCTCGCGGCGACGAACACGCCGCAGCTGTCCGACACGGCGTCGTTGGTCTCGCTCGGCACGCAGCCTACAGCGCTTGGATCGCGGTCCCAGAGCCCACGATACTCCTCGCACATCAGCGTGAGCTTGCAGTCGTTCGCGCGATCGCTCCACACGCCATCGCATCCGCTCAGGAGAGCGGCGGCGAGCCCGACCGTGCCGAACGTCGAGGTTCGCGTGCGCCACGACCTTGCTTCCTTGCGATGTCTCATCACCAAGCTCCCTGCGCGATGATCCCGGCGCTGCGCGCACCGACGTTGGGAACCAACCGCACGCTGCGCGCGCTCGCCGACGCTCTGGCTGGCCACAGCGAATACGTCAGCGCTCCAGCGAGTAGTAGCCCCGAGGTCACGTAGGCGATGCGCGCCGCATTGGAGAACGCGTCGACGCGCGCTTCTCCGTCACGAACCTCCGCGCACGCTCCGATGTACTCGTCCGGGGCGTCAATGCAGGCACCGCCTGCCGTCCAGATCGCGGTTCGCTGAGTGCGCGTCGCCGCGATCGCGTCGTTCGCCGCCACGGTCGTCCCGATGCCCACGCCGAGCGCCACGGCGCTCGCCGCGCCGAGCGCAATCACGGGGATCCAGCTGCGCTGCTCGATGCGCCCCGGAACCGCGACGTGCTGCTCCGGCTTTGCCGCAGGCTGTTCGGCGCTCGGCCCGTGCCCCTCCGCGTCGCCCGCCGCCGTCTTCTCTCCCGCGTTCACCGCCGCATTTCCCTTCGCAGCCACCATCGCCAGCGCCACCGCGGCGGTCTCTCCCTTGCCGACGCGCACGGTCTTCTGCGCGGGCGCGTAGCCGTCGAGTCGCGCTTCTACTGTGTGCTCGCCGGGCTCGACGAAGAGCTCGCCGGCGAGCGGGGCCTTGCCGGCGGGCTTGCCGTCGATGAGCACCTCGGCGAGCGGGGCGCTGACGGTGACGGAGAGCGCGCCGACCTGGGCCCGCGACGTCGCGAGCCGCTGCTGGGCGGTGGGCTTGAGGTGTGCGACGGCGCTGAGCAGCGGCCAATGCCGGAGCGCGAAGGAGAGGTGCTCCGCGGCGCGCGCGTGTTTGCCCTGCTGGTAGGCCGCGCTCCCGACGTTGTACGCGACGTCGAACGTCGGTGTGAGCGCCCAGGCCTCGAGAAAGACCGCCTCGGCCTCCTTCCACTTCTTCTCCGAGTAGAGCTGCACGCCCTGCTTGTAGAGCGCGTCGGCGCGCGCCGTCGCCTCGTCGGGCGCCGCAGCCTGCGGCGATGCGGGCGCCGCGCCCTGCGGCGGAGCGGGCACCGCGCCCTGCGGCGGAGCGGGCTGGGCGAGCGCGCGGCCCGAGGGAGCGAGCGCGCACGCGAGGGCGAGCACGGAAGCGAGGCATCGTCGGTTCATCATCAAGAGCTCCAGACCGGAATGAGTGTCCTGGGGCGGGCCTGCGCCGTCCCGTTCAGTGCATGATATCCGCCGCGATCTCGGGAGGCGCCGGGGAGACCTCCGCCGGAGGCGGGCGGGCCCCGGCCGGCGCGCGCGGCGCCGGGACCGCAGGGCGTGCGCTCGCGCCTGCCTTCTGCGGCGGCACCTCGGCGCTCGTACCTGCCTTCGGCGACGGCGCTTCGTCGCTCGCGCCTGTCTTCGGCGGCGACGCCTCATCGCTCGCGCCTGCGTCCACGGCCGGCGGCGCCGCTGGGCGCGTGCCTGGCTCCGCCGCCGTCGGCGCTCCGGCGCTCGCGCCTGCCGCCGCCGCCGCCTCGGCGCTCGGCCGCCCAGACGCCGTCATCGCCCCCGAGGAAGCCACGGGCGCCACGGAGGCGACCGGTGCCTCGGAGCGCCTGAGCCGAGAGAAGACCTGGTGCGTCGCCAGCGGGCCCAGCACCGCGACGGCCAGGAGAACGGCGATGCGCCTGCGCGACGTGCCGCGCCGCCGGTCCCGCAGCGGCGGCGCGGCGTCTCGCGAGGACCCCCGCGCCGCCCCCGGAGGCGTCGCCGCGGGCCGCTCCGGGGTTGCCACGTCAACGCGCGCGGCACCGCCTCGCGCAGGACCCGCCCCGGTCTGCCCTCCCGCGACCTTCGCGGCCGCAACGGGCGCGACCGGCACGACCGGCGCAGCGGGCCCCGGCGCGGGCGCCTCCGCCTGCCTGGGCGGCGCGACCACCATCGGGAACTCGAACGGCGCCCGCCCAGGCTCGTTCCCCTGCCGGAGATCGTCGAGCGCCCGATCGAGCTCCGGGTTGTTGATCGCCTCCCGGTACCGCTCCTCCGCCAGCGCCGGATCCGCCGTCCGCGCGATGGTCTTCAGATCCGGCATGTACTTGCGGATGTCGTCGTCGTCCCTCGCGCCCATCTACGGCCTCCTCGGGTGCGGCTTCGGCGCCGGCGCGTGCTTCACGGGGGCGCGCCTCGGCGGGCTCTTCGGCATCGGGTAGAAGTCGTCGGGATCTTCGAGGAGGCGCTCCGGCCAGAGCGCGTCGTCGTCGGAAGCGCGCGGAGACGACGGCCGCGCCGGCCGCGACGCGCGGCCGGTCGACGGCGCAGCCGGAGCGCTCCGGTGCGGGGCCGCGGGTGCCCGTGAAGGAGCCGCCGCAGGCGTCGCGGCGCTCGCAGCCGGCGCGGCTTCCGCCGGGGGCGCGGCTCCCGCGGGCGGCGCGGCCGTCTCGAGCTGCGCCGCGGCGGTCGTGAACGACGCCGGAGGTTCCGGCGGCGGGACGTCGCGCGCGGCGACGTCGGCCGTGACCTCCGCCGCGGCCGTCGCCGTCGGCGCGGCCGGCGGCTGGCCGGCGCCCGCGGGCGCCTCCGGCGCAGGGGCGACCACGGCCGGGCTCGCCGCCGCGGAGCTCGCGAGCGCGGGCGCAGGCTGCTCCGGCGATCCCGCCTCGATGCCGCGCGCGACGAGGACGCCCGTCGCCGCCAGGGCGACGAACACCATCCCGAGCGTCGGGGCCGTCGCGAAGCGCGACAGCGCGCCGGGGACGCGCCTCGGTCCTGGCGCCGCAGACGCGCCAGGACCGGCGCGCGACGTCCGCTCGTCTACCTCGGAACGCGGTGCCGGAGCCGGAGGCGACAGCGGCGCCGCCGCCGACATCCACGGCGACGCCTGCGCCGCCGGCGGCGGCGTTACCGCCCCAGGCGCCTCCTGGTGCGGCGGGAGGCTCTCGTGACTCGCGCGCAGCGCGTCCGGAGGCGCGCCGAACGCCTGCGTCGCGACGTCAGGCTCGGATCGGGCGCGCGCCGGCCACGCGGGCAGCGGCAGGGTCGTGGGCATCCGCTCCGTGAACCCCTTGCCGCGCAGCTCGCCCGAGGCGCTGCCGCTCGCCGGTGCGAACGGCAGCGCGCTCGCGAGCGGCACGAGGCGAAGGGGATCGAGCGGCACCGTCGCGTGGGCGGCGCCCGCCGGCGTGGCGGCCGGCGGCGCCGCGACAGCCGCCACCTCGGCGCCGGTCGGCCGGGCGGCGCTGGCCGTCGCAGCCGCCTCCGCCTCGCTCGCCGGCCGCGCGCCGGCGTCACCCGAGCTGTCCGATCGGTCGAGATCGGCCGCGGAGAACGCCGCCTGGCGCGCCACCGTCCACCGCCCGTGCGCGAGGTGCTGCGCGAGCGCATGGGCCGGCGGCACCCGCCGCTGCAGGACACACTCGTCCACCAGCGCGCGAAGCGCGCTCTCCACCTCCGTGAAGGTCTGGAACCGCGCGTTGCGGTCGATGGCGACGCACCGGGCCACGAGCGGCCACACGATCTCGGGGCAGTCCGGGACGAGCTCGTGCACCGGCACCGGCTCGGCGAGGAGGTGCCCCGCGAGCGTCTCCTCGGCCGACGGCGGATCCGCGTCGTTGATGAACAGGTGCGTCCCCGTCAGCACCTCGTAGAAGATCGCCCCGAAGGCGTAGATGTCGGCGCGGCTGTCGGGCTTCTGGTGCGGAATCTTCTTCGCCAGGCTGTAGATCGTCTTCACCTGCTCCGGCGACATGTACCGGATCGTCCCCACGTCCGGCATGTCGTCGGTGTTCAGGCCCCCGTCGGCGAACTTGGCGATGCCGAAATCGAGCAGCCACACGTGCCCCCGCGCGTCGCCCTCCGTGCCGATCATGATGTTCTCGGGCTTGAGATCGCGGTGCCAGATCTTCTTCGAATGGACGAACCGCATCGCCTCGGCGACCTGGAGCATGATGTACAGCGCGTTCAGGAAGTCGAAGCGATACGCCCTCGTGAGCAGCCGCCGCAGCGTCCTGCCCTCGAGAAACTCCATGACGATGAACGCCACGTTGTCCGGGGAAACGCCGGCCCGCCGCATCGACACGATGTGCGGGTGCCGGAGCTTCGGGTAGAACTTGCACTCCTGCCGGAAGCGCCGCGCGAAGTCCTCACGGCTCCGGTGCCGCGGCGACATGCACTTGATCGCGACGATATCCTCGGAGTACTCGTCGACGGCCCGGTACACCTCGCCCATGCCGCCGCGATCGACGACATCGGTGATGCGGTACTCAAGGAAGGTGTCGCCCGGCTGGAGCGGCGCAGGGAGGCTCATGCGCGGACCTCCGTGCGGGCGCGCCGAGAGGGCGTAGGGGGTCTCCTGACTGTGGAGGCAGGTCGCGGGAGGCGACAGCGGGCGCGCATGCGAGGGCTCCAGGTGCAAGGGCTCCTACATGGAAATTCACCTCCTCGACCTCGGTTCAGACAGAAAAAATGCACGGGTCGAGCCGGGCGCGCGGCAAGTCCAATTCTTTCGATAGGTTACCTGCCGCTCTGGCGCTGGGGCGGAGCGGCGCGAGCGAGGCGCACGGACGCCGGGGGAAATCGTCACGCCGGGACCACTTTTTCTGTCCGAACCCGCCGCGACCCAGTGATTTATCTCAAGGAGGGACACGGTGGGCACCGCGTCCCCGTAGCCATCCAGGCAGCGCGCGTGACGGCGCGCACGAGGGCCACGATGACAGGCGACCCGTCGCAGGACGACATGCTGGCTGATGAAGGCGAAGATCCGGTGATCGAGACGTGCCTTCGAGACGCCCTGGCTCCCTTCACGAAGGTGCTCTCACCGGAGCAGCTCCTCGATTATCGGCGCTATCTCACGGTGTTCATCAAGACGCACCCCTCGGCCGCCCCGCTGTACGAGCGGCTCCGCGGGCGAGCGGCCCTCGATGCGAGCGCCGCCGTGCCGAAGGAGAGCGACGGAGATGACGAGGACGGCGCTCTGGCGTGGCCGAAAGGCATGTGGGGAGGGCGCGGGTGAGCGACTCTCGGCCCCCGCGCGTGCCGGACCCGCGCCGCGATCCACGCGTCGCACGCACACTCCCGGAGGTGCGCCGCATCGCGCGCACCGTCGCGCGCACCTACGGGGTGCGCGCGCACGACGTCGTCGAAGAGTGCGAGCAGATCGCCTGCCAGGCGCTCGTCGAGGCATTCTCCGGATTCGATGCCTCGCGTGGCGTGCCCCTCCTCCACTTTGCATGGAAGCGGGTCGTCGGCGCCGTGCGGGACTGGATCGCTCGCGAGGCGTCGCCCTCGCGTGCCGGGGTCGACGCCGGGGACGACGTCGCCGACGCGCTCCGGTTCGACAGCGATCCGTTCGAGAGCGACAGCGCGACGCGTGAGCGGCTCTCGGGCTACTGCCGAGCGCTCTCCGTCGCCCGTTTTCTGGGCGACTGCCCGGAGCTCCTCGACGCCGGGCCGCACGACGCGCTCGTGCGCGCCGAGGCCCTGGACGCGCTCGTCCAGGCGCTCGATCGCGTGGATGAGCGCGAGCGGCGCCTGATCGCGCTGCGATACGGGAGCGACCTCTCCTGGGCGAAGGTCGGCGAGGAGCTCAGCGTCCACGAGAAATTCGCCCAGAGGCTCGATGAGCGGCTCCGCGAGCGGTTAGGACGAGCCCTCCGCCAGCAAGGGATCTGCGAGGCCCCGCCGGCGGAGGGGGAGTAGTGTATACAGCTCAGGGGAAGATCTCGCGCTCTCCATACACCGCGGCGAGCCGCTGCAGCGCCACGGCATAGGCGGCGAGGCGCAGCGTGCACTTCTTCTGCCGCGCCATCTCGGTCACCTCGCGGTAGGCCCGCTTCATCGCCTTCTCGAGCCGGGAGTCGACCTCCTCGAGCGTCCATGTCTCCGAGCGCTTGTTCTGCACCCACTCGTAGTAGCTCACCGTGACGCCGCCCGAGTTGGCGAGGACGTCGGGCAGGATATGGATCCCGCGCTCCAGGAGGATCTTCTCCCCCTCGGGCGTGCACGGCCCGTTCGCGCCCTCCGCCACGAGGCGGACCTGCAGCCAGCTCGCCTCCTCCACGCCGACCTGGTTCTCCAGGGCCGCCGGGATGAAGATGTCCGCCTTGAGCCGGAAGAACTCCTCGCGGCTGATCGGCTTGCCGGCGGGGTAGCCCGCGATCGAGCGGTTCTTCTTCACGTAGTCCTGCAGCTTGTGCGGATTGAACCCTTCCGGATTGTAGAGATACCCTGTGTGATCGCCGACCGCGACGGTCGAGGCGCCGAGCTTCGACAGGAGCACGGCCGTGTTCGAGCCGACGTTGCCGAAGCCCTGCACGAGCAGCGTCGAGCCGCCGAGGTTCACGTCGTTGTCCTCGGCCCACTCGGTGATGCAGTGGACGACGCCCTGGCCCGTCGCCTTCTCGCGACCGTACGTGCCGCCCGACGCCACCGGCTTGCCCGTCACGACGCCCTTCACCGCCTGCTTGAAGAGCTGTCCGACGGTGTTCATGTACGTGTCCATGGCCCAGGCCATGGTCTTTGCGTCGGTGCCCATGTCGGGAGCCGGGATGTCCGTCTCCGGGCCGATGTTTCCGCCGAGCGCATGGAAGAAGCGGCGGGTGATCCGCTGGAGCTCGGCGCGCGACACCTCGTTCGGGTTGAACTTGATTCCCCCCTTTCCGCCGCCGAGCGGCAGGTTCATGAGCGCGCACTTCCACGTCATCATCGCGGCCAGCGCCTTGAGGTCGTCGAGCGACACCGTCTCGTGATATCGAATGCCCCCCTTGAACGGCCCGAGGAGGTTGTTGTGCTGGATCCTGTAACCCTTGAAGAGCCGGATGCTGCCGTCATCCATCCGTACAGGGAAATTGACGATGATCTCGTTCTTCGGCTGGCTCAGGATCGTGGTGATGTAACCCGGCAGCTCGATCAGCCGGGCAGCCTCGTCGAGATAACCCTGGACGACTTTGAAGAACTCGTATTTGTGCCTGTGGCTCGGAACAGCAGGGACGCTCACAGGCGGAGTCGTGTTCTTGGTACTGAGTTGTTCTTCCATGGCTATGTAACTTTCTAGTGCGCCGAGCCCTTCCGTTCAACGTCGGGCGCAACCATGCGATGCGTCATCGTGGTTCCGGACGGGCGGGGCGATGCGTCAGGCCGCCAGTGTGCGAGGAGGCGCCGCGTTGACGGCGGGGAAGCTGCGTCGGGCGGCGAGGCGGCGCGTGCGTGCGATGTGGGTGTCGCGCATCGATGGATGCGCGGTCTTCTAACCGCGCACCGCGCACGACGCGCGGCGCGCGGCGCCGTTCAGGGCCTCGACCACAGGACATACAGATAGGTGATGGTCCCGGTGACGAGCAGGGCATCGACGCGGTCGAGGATGCCACCGTGGCCGGGGACGATCCCGCCAGAGTCCTTGATCCCGAAGGAGCGCTTGAACAGGGACTCCCCGAGGTCTCCCGCCTGACCGAGGCCGCCCGCGACGATCGCGAGCGCGACCGCGTCCACGAGCGGCAGCGATCGGAGGAACCAGAAGTGGGCAAGGAGCGCGCCGATCACCGCGAAGAGCAGGCCGCCGAGCGCGCCCTCGACGGTCTTCTTCGGGCTCACGGCCTCGTAGAGCTTGCGCCGACCGAGGAAGCGGCCGGCGAAATAGGCGCCTGTGTCGGAGAACCAGGAGAGCAGCAGGGCCAGCACCACGAACGAGGGGCCGTCGGCGCCCGCGTCGCGGCGGAGGAGCGCCAGCGCGCCGAGCCCGCCGCCGACATAGAGCGGGCCGAAGGTCATCGCCAGCACGCGCAGCGCCGCGGTGCGCATCTCGCCGAGGCGCACCAGCGTGATGAGCATCGCGACGAACGGGAGCAGGAAGATCAGCGCGAGCAGCGCGCCCGGCGAGCCGCTGAATCGCCAGATCACGCCGAGGACGGCGAGGGTGAGCGCGACGCCGATGGCCCGCGACACGCGGTCGTCCGCGTGCGTCATCGCGAAGAGCTCGAGCGCGCCGATGGCGGAGGCGGCCGCGACGAGCGCCGCCCAGCCCCAGCTCGGGCCGAGGTAGAGCAGCGAGAGGAGCAGGGGAGCGGCCACGATCGCGGTGGTGACCCGCATCGCGAGGTTGGAAGCAGCCAATCTCAGACCCCCGTCCGTGAGCCGTCGTGGGAAGCATGCGAGGCGGGCGCGGCGATCTCGCGCGCGCGCCACGGCCGCTCCACGTCGAGCGCATCCGCGCGCGACGTGGACGACGGCTCGCCCCCGGAGCCGCCCTCCCCGTCGTGCGCGGGCGGGGCGGCGCCGTCGCGCCGCTGGTAAACCGCGATGGCGGCGAACAGGTCGTCCTCGGTGAAGTCGGGCCACAGCCGCTCGGTGAACGACAGCTCGGCGTACGCGGCCCCGTAGAGCAGGAAGTTGGAGAGCCGCTGCTCGCCGCCGGTGCGGATGATGAGATCCGGCTCGCCCACGCTCAGGCTCGGCAGCCGCGCGGCCAGCAGCTCCCCGTCGATCGACTCCGGATCGAGCCTGCCGGCGACCGCCTCCATCGCGAGCTCGCGCGCCGCGGCGGCGATCTCCTCGCGCGCCCCGTAGGACAGCGCCAGCGCGAGCGTCATCTGGCGGTTCGTCGCGGACGCCTTCCGGAGCGGGTCGAGCACGTCGCGCACGCCCTCGGGGAGCCGGCTGATGTCGCCGATCGCGACAAGGCGGATGTCGTTCTCGAGGATCTCGCAGCGCTCGCTCATCAGGTACTCGCGCAGCAGCCCCATCAGCGCGTCGACCTCGTTCTGGGGCCGCGCCCAGTTCTGCTCGCTGAACGCGTACAGGGTCAGCGCCTCGACGCCGAGCCTCCGGCAGACGCGCACGATCCGCCGCACGGCGGCGCTGCCGGCCTTGTGCCCGGCCTCGCGCGGCTCGCCGCGCAGCTCCGCCCAGCGACCGTTGCCATCCATGATGATTCCGACGTGGCGCGGGAGATTTCTGGCTTCTACAAGGTTCATCGGCGGGGGCAGTTTCCCTTGTTGACTACCGACTGTCGACTGTTGAGTCTTCACGCCCATGAGCACAGGGGTTGGTCTCACGGTCACGCTGCGCGTCAGGATGGGCGCGCACGACGCACATTACGCGGGCGAGCTGTGCGATGGAGCGCGTATTCTCGCGCTCTTCGGCGACGTCGCCACCGAGCTCCTGATCCGCCTCGACGGCGACGAGGGGCTCTTCCGCGCGTACGAGGCGGTCGAGTTCCTCGCCCCGGTCAGAGCAGGCGACTTCATCGAGGCGACCGGGGTGGTCACCAAGGTCGGCGCCACGTCGCGCACGATGGCGTTCGAGGCGCGCAAGGTCGTCGCCAGCGTCCGCGAAGCCGGGGTGGCGCCCTCGGCGGCCGACGCGCTGGCCGAGCCGATCATCGTGTGCCGGGCGCTCGGCACCTGCGTCGTCCCGAAGGAGCTCCAGCGTCGGCCGCGCCTCGTCCTGCCGGCGCTCTCGGCGCCGCCCCCGGACCACGCGCAGCTCCCGGAGCCCCGGCCGATCATCACGCCGCCCCCCCGGATCCTTGTCACGCCGCCGCAGAGCGCCCTCATCCTGACGGCCGCGATCGTCGGCGCGGAGACGACCCGGGCGCAGACGCCGCACCTCCCCATCACGGCGCGCGAGCTCGCCGACGAGGCCGCCCGCTGTCGCGACGCGGGCGCCTCGGTGGTCCACCTGCACGTCAGGAACCCGGACGGGTCGCCGAGCCAGTCGCGCGCGCTGTTCGCCGAGGCGATCGCCGCGATCCACGAGAAGACGGACGTCATCGTCCAGACGTCGACCGGGGGCGCCGTCGGGATGGGCGTCGACGAGCGCGCCCAGCCGCTGCTCTGCAGCCCCGAGATGGCCACCCTGAACTGCGGCACGATCAACTTCGGCGACGGGATCTTCGACAATACCCGGCCCCTCATCCGGGACATGGCGGCCCGCATCCGCGCGGGGGGGAGCGTCGCCGAGCTCGAGTGCTATGAGGTCGGCCATATCCATGAGGCGCTCAGCCTTGTCGCCGAGGGGCTCCTCGCGGAGCCGCTCCACTTCCAGTTCGTCCTGGGGGTGCCCGGCGGCATCGCGGCGCGCGAGGACGTGCTCCGGTTCATGATCACCCAGATCCCGCAAGGCGCCACCTGGGGCGTCGCCGCCGTCGGCCGCCACCAGCGCCCGATGACCGAGCTCGCCATGCAGCTCGGCGGGCACGCGCGGGTCGGGCTGGAGGACAACATCTACCTGGACAAGGGCGTGCTCGCCGAGGGGAGCGCGCCGCTCGTCGCGCGCGCCGCCGCCTTCGCGCGGAGCGTCGGCCGCGAGGTGGTCGAGCCGGACCGCGCGCGCCAGCTCCTCGGGATCCGCCCGCGCGCCGCGGCGGCCCAGGCCGGCGCGGCCTCCGGAGGGAGCGAGCGCGCGCAGGGATGACGGACCGACCGCTCTCGCCCTGGCTCGATCACCTGCGCGGTCGGCTCCCGATCGCGCTCGGCATCGCTCTCCTCGGGGCCGTCGCGCGGCTCTCGGCGCCGCCCCCGCCGGCGCGGACCGCGGACGCCATCGCCGGGATGCTCGGGGAGGCGATCGGCGGCGCCGTCGGCCCGGACGACTTCGTCTGGGAGGAGCGCGGCGGGTTCTTGTCCGACGCGCTTCTGGGCCGCCGGGTGCTGTTTCTGGGCGTCCCGCGCGTCCCGCGCCCGGGCGACGCGGAGCGCGGGCCCGATGCGGAGCGCGCCCCTGACGGGCGCGGCGCCGCCGACCTGTACCGCGCGCGCGTGCGGCTCACCCGCTCCGGCCGGCCGGTGAGCCTGGACGGCGTGCGCAACCTGACCGGGACGCCCCTCGGCGATGATCGCGGCCTCGTCGCCCGCGGCAGCCGCGTCGCGGTGACCACCTCCGCCTTCGGCGTCGTGCAGGGGATCACGCAGCTCGATCTTGGCGGCGATGGGCGCGCGGGTGCGCGGCCCCTCGGCGAGCGGCTCCGCGCGGCGATCGACGGCTGGCTCGAGACCGGGAGCGTTGACGGCGCGTCGCGCACCGAGATCTCGTTCGACAACCCGCCCGCGTCGGCGCGGCTCGACCTCGTCGACGAGGGCCTGGTGATGGCGCTCGGGCCGGAGGCGGTCCCGGCGGCGCTCAACGCCAGCACCGGCGAGGTCGACACGGGCGGACGTGATCCGTTCGTCGCCCGCGCGCACCACCTCCCGCGCCGCGTACCCTCGCTCGGGGAGCTCGCCGGGCCGTCCGCCGAGCGCCTGCTCGGTCCGACGGCGGCGGCTGCGGTCGAGCGGCTCGCGCTCGCCGCGGACCGCGCGACGGCGAGGGTCCGCGCCGCGCAGGCCGCCGCGTACGTGACCCGCGGCCCCGCGTCGCCCGAGCCCGCGCCGGAGGGGTGGCCCTCGCTCTGGCCGCCGCCGCCGGTCGCGCCGGCGGTCGACCCCCCGCTCCCGGGGGAGGGCGCCTGGGAGCTGGTGGCGCCCTCGCTCCCGCGCGCGCTCCCCGGCGTCGAGGACGATCCGCAGCGCCCCTCCAGCCCGTTCGCCGCGACGACCCTCCGGCCCGATCCGCGGCGGCCGGAGCTGCGCGTCCACCTGCTCGCGATCGACACGCGGCACATCCGGTTCACCTTGCAGGCGGGATACGAGGCGCCCAGGCCGACCGTCGGCCCGCGCGGCACGGGGCAGCTCCCCCACGCGTCGACGCTTCGCGGCGCCATCGGCCTCGGCGCCTCCACGCGCGAGCCCGGCGCGCCCCACGCGGGGGCGGAGGCGCTCGGCATGGTCGTCGGCGGCCGCGCGATCGTGCCCCCGCGCGACGGCGCGGCGACGCTGGGGGTCGACCTCTCGGGCCGGCCGTACTTCGGCGCATGGCCGTCGGGCGGGGATGTCGAGCGCGTCCCCTGGGCGCTCTGGCAGCGCCCGGCGGCCTCGAGCCCCGGCGCGCCCCGCGCGGAGGGATCCACGCGCTTCCCCTGGGCGCTCTGGCAGGGCCCTTCGCTCTTCGAGGCAGGGAGCGCTGCGGCCCCGCTCGCCATCCTCGCCGGCCCTCCCGCGGAGCGCGCCTCCGCCAGCGCGGCGCTCTCACCCGACGACGGGGACGACCTGATCGTCGAGCGCGCGGCGCTGTGCATGACCGACCGCGGCTTCGTTGTCCACGCGTGGGGCAGCGCCCTCGACGCGGCCGCGCTCCGGGCGGCGCTCGAGCGCGCCGGGTGCCTCTCCGGCGTCTCGCTGGGCAGGGCGCCGGACCCCCTCGGCGTCGCCTTCCTGAGCCCCCAGCAGGACGGCATCTTGACCGCCGAGCGCCTCTCGCCCGCGATGTCGATCGCGCCGCCGGAGCACGCCTCGGCCGCGTCGCCGCGCCCCTTTCTCTTCTTCGAGTCGCGCTGGACGCACGGTCCCCCGCCGCCGGACCTGTCGCTGCCGGGCGAGAGCGTCGGCTGGACCGAGGACGGCGGCGCGCAGCCGCCCCCGGCGTGGAGCCCGGCCGTGTACGCCGCCGACACAGTGCACCTCGGCGCGCAGGTCCGCGTCCACGCCTTCGCTCCGGACCGGTTCCTGTTCCGCCTCCGCGCCGGCTCGCGCGAGATCTCGCCGCGGAGCGCGCCGAAGCTCGACGCCGAGGTGCCGGCCGACGAGCGGAAGCAGGTCCTCGCGGCGATCGGCGTCGGCACCGGCCGGCGGCGGGGCCCGCGCGGGCTCGCCGTGGGCGGCACCGTCGGCCTTCGCTTCCGCGGCGAGGGAGGCTTGCTGCTGGTCCGCCAGGGCCGCATCGAGATCCGCCCGGCGGGCGGCGCCCCGCTCGCGCCGAGCGCGGACGCGACCGAGCTGCCGCTCACCGCCGACGACGGCAGGCTGCGGCCGGAGGCGCGCGAGATAGGGACCATGCGCCGCCGCAGCGCTGCCTGCGTGCTCGACGACGGCACGCTGCTCGTGGCCACGACCACCTTCGACAGCGACGAGGCGACGACCGAGGCGCTGCTCGACCTCGGCTGCGCCCGCGTGGTCGCGCTGGATCGCGGCGCGCACCGCAACGCGTTCGTGCACCGGGCCTCCGGCGACCCCGCCCTGCAGCAGACCTACGAGGAGACCGCGCTCTTCGCGGTCGGCGTCGCGATGCCCGGCCGGGCGCGCCGGCTCGCCCCCTGAGCGCGGGCGGCGGTCAGGCGTGGGACAGCATGCCTCGCAGCATGCCGAGCGCGCGCGTGTGCAGCTGCGAGACGCGGGGCTCGCCGATCCCGAGCTCTGCGCCGATGTCCTTCAGCTTCGCCCCTTCGAAGTAGTACATGCCGATCACGCGCCGCTCCCGCTCCGGGAGCTGCGCGATCGCGAAGGACAGCGCCCGCCGGGTCGCCTGCGCCGAGATCGCCTCGATCGGATCGTCTTCGCCGGACATGTGCACCGACTCCTCGGTCGGCGTCACCTCGCTCAGGCTCACGAAGACGGTCGCGCCGCCAACCTTGCCGGCGGCCTCCGCCTCGACCGCCTCGCGCGCGCGCCGCGAGAGCCAGTCCTGAGCGCGGAGCTCATCGACGATCGCGCCGCGGATCCGGAGCTTCGCGTAGCCGGCGAACGTCTCGCCGTCGCTCCCGCCGTTCTTGCGGATCGAGTCGACGAGCCCGAGCATCCCCGCGCTGAGCAGGTCGTCGCGCTGCACGTTGGGCGGCAGGTGGCGCGACACCTGCCGCACCAGCTTGCGGACGAGCGGGAAGTACCCCTGCAGCACCTCCGGGCGGAGCGGCGTGCACGTCGGCTCGTGGTCGCGCGGCCCGCCCGGGCAGGCCGCGTCGGTACAGCGCGGCGGGCTATGCGAGCCGCTGTCCGGCTCGCCGTCCGGCGCCAGCGACTGCCACGGACCCTCGTAGGTGCAGGCAGACGTGGCCTCCACGGATTCCCAAATGTCGTGCGCGCACCTTGACGCGACCTCCGCGGACTCCCAGAGCTCGTGGGCGAGCGACGCGCCCGCCTCCCGCACCGCGATGCCCGGCGCTCCATCGAGGCCGAGGGCAGAAGGCGCCTCGATCAGCGCGTGCTCACACGGAACGACCGGACACGTCGCGCCCAGGGCGACCGGCTGGACCAACTCGCCCCCGTCACAGCATGCGGGGAGCGACATGGGAGGAGCGTGCCCCTCCCGCTGCAGTCGGGTCGATTGCTGCACGTGAGGTGGATTGGTGCCACAACTCTCGCGGCGTGCAAGGCAGAGCCGTGCAATTGTGTCTGGTGCGGATGTTCAGTGTGTGGATTATAGCCAGCGAGCGGGACAGCTCACCTTTTCGCAGGCGAAGTTTCAGGAGCAAGGGTGGGTGAACCTGACCCCACGTCCTTCTCCGTCTCGCTGCCGCTGCGCACGGTGTCCGAGTTTATCCCTGTAGAATTCATGGGTTGCGGCTGAGGGGCACGGGGCTCGCCTGACCCATACACCTCTTCTTCTGCGGACACAGGGACGTCGCGCGCCGCTTCATCGGCCGCGACGGAACCCTTCGCTCCCTCGTAGCGCGGCGCCTCTCCAGGCCCCGAGTAATCCACCCAGTACACTTTATCTGATCTGACGTCCAGGTGAACGAACGTAGAGTTGGGATAATATCCGACACCTGCGTTGCGGAAACCCCGGCAGAAATCGCGGACCACGGTGTTGGGCACGCCCTCGACCATGAAATCGACGGCGCGACCGTGGTTGTGGTTGGAGTGCGGGGTGTACTGGGTGGGGGAATAGGGGCGATAACCGCTGACGACGCGGAGGGTCCTGCCGCCGAAGTGGTCGCTCACCATGGCTATCAGCGTGGCGAGCCGGGGATCGATGGGTATCGAGGCGGTGGGGGACGCGCGCATCAGCCGGCTGAGCTTGGGGAGGGCCTTGGGCACGAGCCGCCCCTTCGGCGTGAGCAGCTGGAGGTCCAGCCGCTCGGCGCCTCGCGACAGGCGGACCCATCCGGGGCGCTTGGGTCGCTGCGCATAGCGCTTGTTCGGCGGCATCGACCGGGGATCGGCCTTCGCCGCGTCCCTCTTCGCCGACCCCTTCCCTCGGGGACCGGCCTCGGCGTCGCGCTCCTTCGCGCTGGCGCCGCGGCTCCGCTCCCGCTCGTCGCGCAGCGCGGCGGCCCGGCCGGGCGTGGCGCGCGTGGACCGCCCGCGCGCGCCGGGCTCACCCCGCTCCGGGATCACGAGGACGAGGCCCGGGTGGATGCGCTGGCCAGGCTTGAGCCCGTTCGCCTCGCGGAGCGCGTCGACCGTGATGCGGTACCGCTTCGCGATCTTGCCGAGCGTCTGGCCGGCGTAGACCGTGTGCTGGCCGTCCTCGGCGACCGCCGTGCCGGGCGCGGCGCTCAAGAGAAAGGCCGCCGCGAGGGCGGCGAGCGCACATCGCAGCCGCGATGGGCGCGACGGCCGCGACGACCGAGAGGTGGGCTCCATCGCGGCCCCGGCGCGGGGGCCGGTGCCGCAGAAACGGGAGAACTCCGGATGCATGAGGGGACTCTGACCTGACGTCATCCGTGCCCGACGACCGAGCCCCGGACGGTGCTACCCTGGGCTGGCGCGCGCTCGCCGGCCCGACCGGCGGCGCAGCACCGCGTGTCGAACTTCGATAGGCGGGCGGGAGGCGAGCGTAAAGCGGTTTTTTGCCCAGCGATCCCCGGTGGTGCGAAGCTTCGCCAGAAGCGACCAGAGGCGATCACAGGGGATCGGGCGCCCGGGAGCCGGGCAACGCGGCCCGGGCTTCCCTTGCTTCACCACGGCGGGCGCGGAGCAGGACGGACGGGATGTCGGAAGGCAAGAACTTGATCGGGGTCGATATCGGATCGAGCGCGATCAAGATCGCTCAGATCAAGGAAGGTCGCAGAGGCTATGGCCTCGTGCGGCTCGGTTACGCGCCGCTCGCGCCGCAGGCCATCGTCGACGGCCACGTGATGAACGCGCAGGCCATCGTGGAGGCGCTCGGCCGGGCCTTCTCCGAGGCCAAGATCCGCCAGCGCGAGATCGCGCTCAGCATCAGCGGTCAGGCGGTCATCATCCGCAAGATCACGGTGCCGCTCATGACCGCCGCCGAGCTGGACGAGCAGATCCAGTGGGAGGCCGAGCAGCACATCCCCTTCGACATCAAGGACGTCCACGTCGACTACGAGGTGCTGCGCCGGCGCCCCGAGGCCGGGCAGATGGACCTCCTGCTCGTCGCCGCGAAGCGCGACGAGATCAACGACTACACCCAGATCGCCAGGACGGCGAAGCTCAAGCCCATGGTGGTCGACATCGACGCGTTCACCGTCCAGAACCTGTTCGAGGTGAACCGCGGCATCCCGCCGGACCAGACGTTCGCCATCATCAACGTCGGCGCGAGCCTCGCCTCGATCAATATCGTGTCGCGCGGGGCGAGCGCGTTCACCCGCGACATCGGCAACGGCGGCAACTACATCACCGAGCAGATCCAGCGGAAGCTCGGCATCAGCTTCGAGCAGGCCGAGGAGTTCAAGTGCGCCAGCGTGACCTCGGGGCCGGGCGGCGTGCCCGCGCAGGTCATCGAGACCATCGAGCAGGTGTGCGACTCCATCGCGGGGGAGATCCAGCGCTCGCTCGACTTCTTCCTGGCCACGAGCGGTGAGGGCGACATGCACCGCATCTACCTGACCGGCGGCTCGTCGAACCTGCCGGCGCTGCCCGCCGCGATCGGGCGGCGCGCCCGGGTGGCCGTCGAGCTGATCCAGCCGATGGAGCGCATCACCGTGGAAGCGAAGGAAGTCAACCAGGAGCTGCTCCGGCTCCGGGCGGCGCAGTTCTGCGTCTCGCTCGGGCTCGCGATGCGCAAGGACCGGGAGAAGCGCTCGTGATTCGCGTCAACCTTCTCCCGCAGCGGCGCGGCACGCGCGGGGCCGCGCCCCAGGCGAGCCAGCGGTGGCTGCTCGTCACGCTCGGCGTCGTGATCCTCGAGATCGTCGCGCTCTTCCTCTTCCACCAGACGAAGGTGGAGGAGCTCGAGGAGCAGAACCGGAAGAACTCGCTGCTCCAGAGCCAGATCCAGGACATCCGCACGCTCGTCGCGAACCACGAGGAGATCAAGAAGGCGCTCGAGGTGCTGCGCGCGCGCGAGGACGCGATCGCGAAGCTCCAGGCCGCGCGCAGCGGGCCGACCGCGGTGCTCCTCGAGCTCGCGCAGCTGCTCACGAACGGCAAGGGGCCGACCGCCGACCCGGACAAGCTCGCGCAGCTCCGCAAGGAGAACCCGCTCGCCGTCTACAACCCCTCCTGGGACAGCCGCCGGCTGTGGCTCACGAGCTACGTCGAGTCCGAGCGGATCGTGCGCGTCGAGGGGCTCGCGCGCGACGGCACCGACGTCTACGAGCTCGCCCAGCGGCTGAAGCTGTCCTCGTACTTCTACGACGTGCAGCTGCTCCCGGGGAAGAAGGAGAACGAGAAGGAGTCGCGGCTCGAGCTCGTCTCGTTCGCGCTGCAGCTGAAGGTGAGGTACTGATGGCCACGAAGCCCATGCCCGCGCAGGCCGGCTCGGCGCTCGACCGGCTGCCGCCGCTCGCCAAGCTCGGCGTCGGCGCGCTCTTCGCGGCGCTCGTCGGCATCCTGTACTTCGTCGGCTTCTACGCCGACGTCGACTCGCAGATCGAGGGCGCCGTGCAGAAGCAGGGCGTGCTCCAGGCGGAGCTCACCAAGGCGCAGGCGTCGAAGGCCGCTTACCAGAAGGACCTCGACGAGAAGACCCGCCGCGAGCAGATGAGCCGCGAGCAGAAGAAGATCCTCCCGGACGAGTCCGAGACGCCGGCCTTCCTCTCCGCCATCCAGGGCGTCGCGACCGTCTCCGGCGTCAACCTGACGTCATGGAGCCCCACCGAGGAGATCCCGCAGGAGTTCTTCTCCAAGGTGCCGATGCAGCTGACGCTCTCCGGCAAGTTCCACCAGGTGGCGAAGTTCTTCCACGGCGTGGGGCAGCTGGATCGCATCATCAACCTCGAGGAGGTCCAGATCAAGGAGCCGAAGGTCGTGGGGACCGACGTGGAGATCAAGGTGGAGTGCCTCGCGACCGCGTTCCGCGCCGTGCGCGCCGGGGAGACCGCGACGAGCGGCGTGAAGCGGCGCAGCGGAGGTGTCCGGTGACGCCTGGCCGGATGCTGCTGCTCGCCCTCGGGGCGACCACCGCCGCGGCCCTCGCGATCGCCGGGTGCGGGGAGGAAGAGCCGGTGACCTCGTCCACCCAGGCGCGCCCTGCCGGGGCGCAGGCCTCGGCCTCGCCGCCGCGCGCGCCCGCGGCCGGCGCCGCGTCCGCGGCCGCGGACGCCGGCGCGCCGGAGCTGCCGCCGCTGCCGCTCCGGGAGTTCCAGGAGGCCGACTTCTCCGAGAGCGACCGGAGCCGCGACCCGTTCCGGAGCTTCGAGTCGCTCTTCGCGACGCAGGCCCGGGGTCGGGTGACGATCCAGCGCCAGGTCCTCGTGGATCGCTTTGCGCTCGACGAGCTCAGGCTGGTCGGCGTCGTCTCGCGCGCGCCCGCCCGCGCGCTGCTCACCGATCCCACGGGGCTCGGGTGGGTGGTGAAGGTGGGCGATTTCGTCGGCAAGGCCGAGATCGTGCACGCCGGCGGCCCCACGGGCGTCGACGTGGCCGTGAACTGGCGCATCGATCGGATCCGCGACTCGGACGTCGTCTTCATCCGCGAGGACCCGTCGCACCCGGAGATCCCGCCGACCACGCGCGTGATCGCGCTGAGGCCGCTCGGCGAGGAGAACGGGTCGGGCCTCGGCGCCCCGTGACCGCCACGAATTGGGCCCGCGCCGGGCACCCGAAGTAGCCTCCCGGCAGCGTGACGCAGATCTCGCGTCACCGCGAAGCGGGAGTGCAATGAAGAGCAATCGAGACTATCGCCCGAGGCGGGGCGCGCTTCGCCGTGCTGCGGCACTCGGGGTGATGTTGATCCTCGGCGCTCCTGCGGGAGACGCAGACGCCGCCGCCCCGATCAAGGTCAGCGACGTGAGGCTCACGGCGCCGGACGAGGGCAAGGCCGAGATCGTGGTCGCGACGAGCGGCGAGCCGCGCTTCTCGGCGCGGGTCGCGGACGGCGGCAAGCGGCTCCTCGTCGACCTCGAGGGCGCCGTGGATGGCGGGGCGTCCGGCGCGATCACGAGCGGCAACGCGATCGTGGCCGGGGTGATGACGCAGGGGTTCGGCAAGGCGACGCAGCGGACGACGCGGGTGCTCGTGCAGCTCGCGCGCCCGGCTGCCTACCGGATCCGCGCCGAGCAGGGCGCGCTCGTGATCGAGCTCGCCGCCGCCGACGCGACGGCGCCGATGGCGGCGCGGGCCCCGGCCGGCCCCGCGGCGGCGGCGCCGGCGCGCGAGCCGGCGGCGATCACCGACGTGCGCTTCGAGCACCAGCCGACGCTCGATCGGGTCGTCATCGAGCTCTCGTCGATCCCGAGCTACCGCGAGTCGACGGGCAAGGGGGGGCGCCGCGTCATCGAGCTCAGCGGCGTCCGGCTCCCCGACGCCCTCCAGCGCAAGCTCGACGTCGGCGCCTTCGGCGGCCCGGTGCGGGCCATCTCGACGTTCCGGCGCAACAGCGACGGCTCCAGGGTCGTCGTCGAGGTCGAGCAGGCCGCGGGCGCCTCGGGCGTCGTCGCGCGCGAGGGCAACGCGCTCGTGCTGAGCGTCGCGAAGGGCGCGCTGCCCACGACGCTCTCGGGGATCGCCGCCGACGGCGGCGCGGCGAGGCGGACCCGCACGGTGGCGCGCGAGGCGCTCCTCGACGACGCGGCGCCGAAGGTGGAGACCTCGTTCGAGGGCGCGGCGAGCAGCCAGGAGTCGCTCGTCGAGCCCGACCAGGCCGGCGCCTTCATGCCCGCGATCGCCGGGCAGCAGCGGCGGTTCACGGGGCGGCGCATCGACCTCGACCTGAAGGACGCGGACATCCACAACGTCCTCCGGCTGATCTCCGACGTGGGGCGGGTCAACATCGTGACCGCCGACAACGTGACCGGCACGGTCACCATCCGGATGCGCAACGTCCCGTGGGACCAGGCGCTCGAGACGGTGCTCCAGGCCAAGGGCCTCGGCGTCGTCCGGCAGGGCAACATGATCCGCGTCGCCCCGATCGCCGATCTCAACAAGGAGCGGGAGCTCGCGATCGCGCGGCGCAAGAGCGAGCTCCAGCTCGCGCCGCTCGAGACGCGGCTCATCCCGATCAACTACGCGGACGCCAAGGACCTCCAGGACCGCTCGAAGGACATGCTCTCGCCGCGCGGCTCCCTGGCGGTCGACGAGCGGACCAACGTGCTCATCGCGCGCGACGTCGCGGGGAACCTGAACCAGATCGAGGAGCTGGTCCGCTCGCTCGACACGCAGACGCCGCAGGTGCTGATCGAGGCGCGCGTGGTGGAGGCGACGAGCCGCTACGTGCGCGACATCGGCATCCAGTGGGGCGGCGACGGGACGTTCAGCGCGGCGACCGGCAACCCGACGGGGCTCGTCTTCCCCTCGGCGATCGGCATCGCCGGCGGCGCGACCGACTCGAACAGCCCGACCGGCGGCCTCTCGCCGTTCGCGAGCCAGGTCTCGAACCCGAACTTCGCGGTGAACCTGCCGGCCATCGTGGGCGCCGGGCAGGGCGGAGCGCTCGGCTTCACGCTCGGCTCGATCAACAACACCGTCAACCTCGGCGTCCGCCTCTCGGCGGCCGAGGCGAGCGGCATGCTGCGGGTCGTCTCCAGCCCGCGCATCCTCACGCTCGACAACCGGGAGGCGCGGATCAGCCAGGGGACGCTGATCCCGTTCTCGCAGATCAGCGCGCAGGGCGTGCAGACGACCTTCCAGGAGGCCAAGCTCCAGCTGCTCGTCAAGCCGCACGTCACGTCGGACGGCAGCGTCGCGATGCACGTGAAGATCAACCGCGACGAGCCCGACTTCAACCAGACGTCGGCCCGCGGCGACCCCACCATCCTGAAGCGCGAGGCGGAGACCGACCTCCTGATCATGGACGGGCACACGGCGGTGATCGGCGGGATCTTCACCCGCAACACCGGCCGGAACCTCGATCAGGTGCCGTTCTTCGGGGACATCCCGGTCCTCGGCCTCCTCTTCCAGCGGCGCCGCGCGAGCGACACGCGGAACGAGCTCGTCATCTTCCTCACGCCGCGCATCGTGAACCGCGCCGAGGCGCTCGGCCGCTAGCCCCTGGCGCGGCGCGCCTCGCCGCGCCCTCGACCCGATCAGACGCGCTTGCGCCGGGCCGCCTCCCGCGGGGTCGGGGCGGTGTCCGTCACGACGCCGCGCAGCCACGCCCGCGCGGGATCGCCCTCGGTCCGGCTGTTCCACGCCATCGCGATCTCGATGGGCGGCAGCTCGAACGGCAGGTCGAAGGTGCGGAGCGGCACCAGGCTGGAGAACGCCCTGCCGAGGCGCGTGGCCACGGTGGCCACGAGATCCGACGCGGTGAGGGCGTGCGGCACGAGGAACACGTGCGGCACCGTCATGGCCTCGTGGCGCGCGATCCCGCGCGCCGCGATGAGATCGTCCGCGACCCCGTCGTGGGCGCCGCCCCTGGGGACGACGACGTGCGGGAGGGCCGCGTAGGTCTGGAGATCGACGTGCCCGCGCGCCGTTGGGTGGCTCATGCGCGCGAGCCCCGCGAAGCGATCGTCGAAGAGGGGCGCGCGGCGCAGGTCGGAGGGGAGGCTCTCCTGCGGGAAGACGCCGATCGCGACATCGATCTCGCCGCTCCGGAGCGCGTCGACGGCGCGGCCGTCGAGCGGGAGCAGGTGGAGCGCGAGCCTCGGTCCGCCCTGCGCGAGCGCCGCGTTGAGCCGCGGCATGAGGACGAGCTCCACGTACTCCGTGGCGGCGATCCGGAAGGTGCGATCGCTCGTCGCCGGGTCGAAGGCCTGCGCCGTCTCGCCGAAGAGGCCCGCGAGATCGTGGACGATCGCGGTGACCTGCGGCGTGATCGCCTCGGCGCGCGAGGTGAGCGCCATCTGCCGGCCGACCCGGACGAGCAGCGGGTCGGAGAAGAGCTCACGCAGCCGCGTCAGCGCGTGGCTCATGGCGGGCTGGCTGAGGCCCACCCGGCGGGCCGCGAGCGTCACGCTGCGCTCCTGCAGCAAGGCGTCGAGCGCGATCACCAGGTTGACGTCGATCGCCGAAAGATTCACTCCAGGAATATATGACGAACAAAGTATCCACATTGTGGATACTTTCGTTATCTTGCGCGGGCGCGCGGCGGACGTGGCGACGATGCGTGATCCTGCGCCTGCGGGCGCTGTCGTGCGGCCCGCGTGGCTGCTAGGGTCGCCCGCGGCTCGTCCCTGACCGGCGGCGCCTCGCGGAGACCATGACATCGCCCGTTCTGCTCGGGGGGATCGACTTCTTCCACCTCATGAACGATCGCGCCATGCGATCGCGCGGCCAGGCGGGCAACCACTGCCTGTTCGTCCTCGAGCTCGACGGTCGCCTCGACCTGGCGCGGCTCGCGGTGCGGCTCGAGCGCGCGACCCGGGCGCTCCCCGAGCTCCGGTTCCGGCTGGACAACAGCGTGCTCGGGCGGGCGGGGCGGCCCCGCTGGGTCGTCGATCACCACCGGCGCGCCCCTGGGCTGCGCCTCCACGAGGTGGAGGGCGAGCGCGAGCGCGCGGCGCGCATCGAGGCGCTGCTCGCGGACCGGACCTCTGCCGAGCGGCCGTGGGCGCTCGACGTCGTGCGCGAGGTGGGCGACGGCGACACGGTCGTCCTTCGCCACCACCATGCGCTGACGGACGGCAGGGGCGCAGATCGGCTCGTTGCCTGGCTGGGCTCCGGGAGCGGCGACGCGCCCGACGACCCGCCGCCGCAGCAGGAGCGGCACGACGCGCCGGAGCGCCTGCTGGCTGCCATGGACCGCGACGAGCGGGTCGCGCTGGCGCGCGCGTACAAGGCCCACGTGCTGTCGCTCGGCCGCGCGCCCATCCTGTCGCTCGCGCGCGCCTGTCCTGGGGTGCGGCCCTCAGCTTCTCGCGTCCTCCGGCTCACGCTCTCGGCGGAGGAGACGCGCGCCTTCGATCTCCGGGCGCGCCAGCGAGCGCGGCTCGCCGAGACGAGCCTCATGCTGATCGCGGCGACGCGGCTCGCCGACAGGGCGCTCGCGGCCCGCGGCTTCGCCCCGCCGCACCACGTGATCCCGCTGCCCCTCTCGCTCGACCCCAAGGGGGGCGCGCGGCGGCTCTTCGGCAATCACCTCACGATGGCCCTGCTCTCGCTCGGCCGTGACGAGCTCTACGACGACGCGCGCGCGGTGGCCCGCTTGGCCGAGCAGCAGCGCGCCGTGGTGCGCGACAGGCTCGATCTCGCCATGATCGCCGCGCTCGATCTGGCCCGCTGGCTCCCCGGCCCGATCTACCGCTGGCTTGGGGATCAGCCCTTCCAGGGAGAGCTCGCCTCGCTGATCGTCTCGAACCCCGGCGCGGTGACGGTGGAGCGGTTCGCGGGGCTCCCTGTGCGCTCGGCGTACCCGCTGCCCGCGGTCGTCGCGCCGCCCGGCTTCCAGGTGATCTTCAGCCGCTTCGGCGGTCGCCTCTCCGCGTCGATCATCCACGGCGACGGGCTGCTCCGCCCGGACGAGGTGGAAGCGATGCCTGGCGCGCTCCGCGCCGAGCTGCTCGGAGAGCCCGCGTCGCCGGTCGGGGCCGCGGTATAAGGGCTCTCGTCATGCGCACGTTCGATATCGTCATCATCGGCAGCGGCATCGCCGGCGGCTTCCTCGCGCGGCAGCTCCGCCTCGCGTGCCCCGACCTCGGGGTCCTCGTGCTCGAGGCCGCCGAGGCGATGGAGGATTACAAGGTCGGCGAGAGCACGGTGGAGGTCGCGGCGAACTACATGGTTCGCCGGCTGAACCTCGGCACGTACCTCTACCAGCACCAGCTCCCCAAGAACGGGCTCCGCTTCTTCTTCGACTCTCCGGGCAAGGATCTCCCGCTGCCCCGGATGAGCGAGATCGGCTCCGACCACATGCCGTTCCACCCGAGCTTCCAGCTCGAGCGCGCGCGGCTGGAGCGCGATCTCGTGACCATGAACCGCGCCGCGGGCGCCGAGGTCGAGCTCGGCGCGAAGGTGGTCGACGTTTCGATCGACGGGCGCGGGCGGCACACGGTCGTCTACGAGCAGGGCGGCGAGCGGCGCGAGGTCGCCTGCCGCTGGGTGTGCGACGCCTCCGGTCGGCGGCACGTGCTCTTCCGCAAGCTCGGCGTGAAGGTGCACAAGGAGGCGCGGCTCAACACGGCGGCCGCGTGGGGCCGCTACCGCGGCGTCGCGGGGCTCGATGCGGTCACCGACGCGGCGTGGCGGTCGCGCGCGCGGTACACGTCGCGCCACCTGTCGACGAACCACTTCATGTACGACGGGTACTGGATCTGGTTCATCCCGCTCGCCGGCGATCTGATGAGCGTGGGCGTCGTGTTCGACAAGGACAGGATCGGCGCCGGGAACACGCCGGCCGGGAACGCGCCGGCCGGGGCGCTGCCCGGTCCGCGCACGCGCGCGGAGTTCGAGCGCTTCCTGGGCGCCCACCGCGCCGCGCGCGACCTGCTCGAGGGGGCGGAGCTCGAGGACTTCCAGAGCTATGCCCACCTGCCGTACCACGCCGAGCAGTACTTCTCGACCGACCGTTACGCCGTCACCGGCGAGGCCGGCGCGTTCACCGACCCCTTCTACAGCCCCGGATCCGATTTCATCGCGACCGCGAACGAGTTCATCACGCAGATGATCCTCTCCGACGTCCGCGGCGACCGCGCCGGGTTCGAGGAGAGGGTCGCGGCCTACGACGCGTACTACCGGTTCAAGTACGACAGCACGCTCCGGCTCTATGAGCGCATGTATCCGGTGTTCGGCTCCTTCGAGCTCTATCGGTTGAAGTACCTCCTCGACTTCAACAACTACTACAACCTCGTCGTCTGGCCGTTCATGGCCGACCGGGTGACCGACGTGGGTTGGATCCGGGAGGAGCTCAAGTTCACCGATCTCGTGCTGCGCGCCCTCTCGACGATGGGCGAGCACCTCGCGTCGCTGGCGAGCGACCTGCGCGCGCGCGGGGAGTACTTCGCGCAGAACGAGGGGCGCTTCGCCAACGGGCTGAACGGCGTCGCCCAGCTGGAGACGCGGCTCGGCCCGTCCATCGACGAGCGGTTCCGGCGCGAGCAGGTCGACCGGGCGTACGGGAGCGTCTTCGCGGCGCTCGTCGAGCGGCGGCTCGGCGAGCAGGGCCTCTCCGACCGCGCTCGGCTCGTCTCGGAGCTCACCCTCCCTCAGGTGCTCGTGTTCCGGGACATCACGCCCGAGCGGCTCGCGCGCCTGCTCCAGCGCATCGGCGAGCGGATGACCAGGGAGCTCCGCGACGAGCTCCCGGACGCAGGGATCGAGCGGATCGAGCTCGGCGCGGGCGGCGTGATCTCGGTGACAGGGCCTGCCGCGGGGACCAGGGCGCATGCGGACGCCCTGTCCCGGGCACAGGCGCTCTGGGACGCCTCGGCGGGATCGCTCGCCCACATCGCCCTCTGAGCCTGCTTTCGCGGCCTTCGGGGCCCCGGTCGTCGCCGGTGGCGAGCGCCTCGCGGCAGCCTCGACGAGCTCCCCGCGGTTTCTCCTGTACGCGCGCCCGTTCCGCAGTATCACACCGGCCGATGCGGTGGAGAGCAGCAGGTGGGCGTCTTGGTCAGTGGGCGATCTCTGTGGCGCTGTCGATGGGCGCTGTCGGCGCCTGTGTCGGCGCGGTCGCCGAGGGCGGCGCGCCGCCGCGGCAGGAGCCGCCGGATCAGGGGTGGATCACGGCGGCGACGCCTGACGCGGGCGGCGCTCCGCGGTGTCCGCACGGCGCGCTGGAGGATCCGCACCGTGGTTTCGTGCGTTGCCTAGAGCCGGGCGAGGCGGATGCCGGCTGGCTCCCCCCGTCGCCGCAGCCCGAGCCGCCCCCTCCCGACGGCGGCGCCCCTCCTCCCGACGGCGGTGTTCCCGGCGACGCCGGCCCCATCGACGGCGGCGTGCCCGACGCATCGATCGTGTCGGCCCCGCTCCCTCTCGTGGAGGTCAAGGAGCCCGAGTTCATGAACGGCGACGTCCCGAACGTGGCCAAGCGGCTAGAAAAGGTCGCCCCCGACCTAGCGAAGTGTGTTGCCGACAATGGCGGCCTCTCTGGCGCGTCGGGCAGCATCAAGGTCCAGTTCCTCGTCCGGGTGCGCGGCCGCGCCGAGGGTGTCGAGATCCTCGACTCTCGGGGCGTCACCTCCGACGCGCAGCGCTGCATCCGTCAGCTCCTCAAGAACAAGCCCGTCGGCACCCCCAGCGCCGACCCCGTAGGCGTGACCGTATCCCTCTCCCTTCGCGCCCCGAAATAACGACCCCTTACAAATCCCCGAGACGGGTCATCCCGCGCAACCGCCGCTGGAACCACGACCCCCATCGGCCGCCCCGTCTCTTCCAAAGACCCCCTTACAAAGAGCCAGGGCGGGCGGGGGTGGCGCGCGAGCGGGCGGCGGGGGTGGGCCCCACGAACCCGAGGGCCGGCCCGCCCCGCAGCGCCCCCCTCTCTGACCGAGTCACCCGTCCAGCGCGCCCATAGCCCCCCAAAAGGCCCGAGTTCGTGGGGGGACCCCCGCCGCCCGCTCGCGCGCCACCCCCGCCCGCCCTGGCTCCGTCGCCCCTTGGGTTGACGCAGCCCCCACGGACTCTATCCTGCCGCGCCGCTGTGCCCGACCCGATGCTCACCCGCGAGATCGCCCGTCGAAAGACGTTCGCGATCATCTCCCACCCCGACGCTGGCAAAACCACCCTAACCGAGAAGCTCCTGCTGTACGGAGGCGCCATCCAGCTCGCCGGCGCCGTGAAGGCCAAGAAGGCGCGCGCTCACGCCGTGAGCGACTGGATGGAGATGGAGCGCGAGCGCGGCATCTCCATCTCGACCAGCGTTCTCCAGTTCCCGTACAAGGGCCGCCTCCTGAGCCTGGTCGACACCCCTGGCCACGCCGACTTCAGCGAGGACACCTACCGCGCGCTGATGGCGACCGACGCTGCCATCATGATCCTGGACTGCGCGAAGGGCGTCGAGACGCAGACGAAGAAGCTCTTCCGTGTCTGCAAGCTCCGGCAGATGCCGATCTTCACCTTCGTCAACAAGCTCGACCGCCCCGGGCGCGACCCGTTCGAGCTGATCGGCGAGGTCGAGGAGGTCCTCGGCATCGGCGTCTACCCCGTCACCTGGCCCATCTCGGCGGGCGGCAAGTTCCGCGGCGTCTACCATCGTGAACGCAAGCAGGTCTTCCTCTTCGAGCTCGTCGCGCACGGCGCCGAGATCGCCCCCATGGAGGTCGTCTCGCTCGACGCGCCCGAGCTCGTCGAGGCGCTCGACGAGGAGGGCGCCCGCCAGCTGCGCGAGGACATCGAGCTCATCGACGCCGCCGGCGACGCGCTCGATCGCGACAAGCTCGCCCGCGGCGAGGTCACCCCCATGTTCTTCGGCAGCGCCATCACCAACTTCGGCCTCCCGCAGTTCCTGGACGCCTTCATCGAGCTCATGCCCCCGCCCGCGCCGCGCGGCAGCGACAAGGGCCCCATCGCCCCGGACGACGACCGCTTCACCGCGTTCGTCTTCAAGATCCAGGCGAACATGGACCGGGCCCACCGCGACAGGATCGCGTTCCTCCGCGTCTGCTCCGGCCGCTACGAGCGCGGGATGAAGGTGCACCACGTGCGCCTCGACCGCGACATCCGGCTCACCAACCCGGTGCAGTTCATGGCCCAGGAGCGCACGCTCGTGGAGGACGGCTTCGCGGGCGACATCATCGGCGTCTTCGACCCGGGGCTCTTCCTCATCGGCGACTCGCTCTGCAGCGGCTCGCCCGTGAAGTACGCCCCGCTGCCGCAGTTCCCGCCGGAGCAGTTCGCCCGCGTCGTCATGATCGATCCCATGAAGCGCAAGCAGCTCAAGAAGGGGCTCGAGCAGCTCGCGCAGGAGGGCTCGGTCCAGCTCTTCCGGCCGCCCGAGGGGCGGGAGGGCGAGGCGATCCTGGGGGTCGTGGGCGAGCTCCAGTTCGACGTCGTGAAGCACCGCCTCGCGGCCGAGTACGGCGTCGACGCCCGGATCGAGCGGCTCTCGTTCAGCCTGGCCCGCTGGGTCGAGGGCGAGCCGGTGCCCCTCGCCGAGCTCGAGTCGAACCTCTACGGCTACGGCGCCCTCGACGTGCACGGGAACCACGTCGTGCTCTTCAAGGGCGACTGGCAGCTGGATGCCTGCCAGAAGGCGTTCCCCAAGGCGCGCTTCGTCGAGCTCGGCGGTTCGATCTCTCCGGTATGACCTTCCGCCGCGCGCGGCCCTCCTCGGCCGCGCGCGGATCGCCGCTACTCCGCGAGCAACGCCGGGAGGTGCCGCACGGACGGCGAGCCGTGGCTGAGCAGCCGGTCGTGGTAGGCGCGCTCGGTAAAGCCCGGCTTGCGCTCGTGCTCGGCGCGCAGGCGCATCATCTCGGTGAAGCCGTGGAAGTACGTGGTGAGCTGCGCGCTCGTGAGCCGGGCGCGCCGCCACTTGCCGACGGCCTCGCCTTCCTCCTGGAAGGCGTCCTTCGTCATGAGCGCGAGCGCCTCCTCCTCGCTCATCGCGCCCGCGTGCACCCCTTGGTCGAGGAGGGCGTTCACCGACATGCGCAGCACCATCTTCTGGCGCTGCATCCGCACCCTCGGGCCGCCGAAGCCGTGGTGGGCCATCAGCCACTCGGTGTAGACCGCCCACCCCTCGACGAACGGGCCGCTCGAGAAGACCGCGCGGAACTTCGAGGGGAACCTGTTGTTGTGCATGAGCTGCAGGAAGTGGCCCGGCATCGCCTCGTGGACGGTGAGGTCGGCGAGCATGCTCGAGTTGTACTCGCGGTAGAACGAGTCCACGCGCGCCTTCGGCCAGTCCTTCGGCGTCGGCGCGATCGCGAAGAACGTCTCCTGCTTCGCCTCGAGCGGGCCGGACGCGTCGCAGTAGGCGATCGCGACGCCGCGGCGGTACTCGGGCATCTCGATCACCCGGCACGGCTCCTCCGGGATGCGCACGAGGTCGTGCGCGCGGACGAAGTCGGTCGCCTCCGCGAGGAGCTTCTCCGACGCCTTCACGATGGTCGCGTTCGTCGGGTGATCGGCCGCGAGCGCGTCGAGCACCTTCCGGATCGCGGCCATCTTCTCGTCCTGCGCCTCGACCCTCGGGAAGGGCTGCTTCCCGAAGAGCGCCGGCCAGAGCTCCCTCGAGGTCTCGAGCATCTCGGCGTGCGTCGCCGCGAGCAGCGCGCGGGCGCTCGCGACAACGCCGTCGATGTCGATGGCGGTGTCGTCCAGCGTGAACCGGAGCTTCTTCTCGAAGCGCGCGCGCCCCAGCCGGAAGTCGCCGCTGCTCCGCGGGAGCAGGTCCTTCTCGAGGAACGCCTGGAAGCCCTCGAGCGCCGCCGCCGCCGCCCTCGCGGCCGCGTCGAGCTCGGCCTGCTGCGCCGGGACCGACGCGAACAGCGCCGGGAGCTCGGACTTGCAGAGCGCGATGAGCCCCTTGTTCTGCGCGATCGCCGTCTCGGTGTGGATGCGCGGCGGCGCCGCTGTCAGGCGCTGCTCCGCGGCCCGCACGAGCGCGGGGACGCCCGAAAGGCGACCTGCGAGGCTCCGCAGGCGCTCCTCGAGCGGCGCGAAGCTCCTCGTGATCAGGGGATCGAGCCCGTCGCCGATGATGCCCGTGTACACCATCGGGTTCCACGTCGCCTCGCGGAGCTCGTCGATCGCGAACAGCCAGGAGCGCAGCTGGTTCTCCATCATGGCCGCGTCGACGCGGCTCTCGACGCCCAGGCTCGCCGTGGGCAGCGCTCCGAGCTCGGCCAGCGCCGCCTCGATCGTGCGCCTGCGCGAGGCCTCGCCCTGCTCGGTCACGTCCGGCCACGCGGCGTCGTACCGGTGGTCCCCCGCCTCGGTGGCGCGGACCGGCTCGTCGCGCAGGTACTCCTCGAGCACGCGCGCCGACAAGGCCGCGAGCGCCTGCTCGGCGCCCGCCTCGCCGGATCGAGCGTCGGCCGGGCTCACGACGGCCGCCTTCGTGACGGGCGGCGGGACGGCGCGCTCGGTCGACCCGCACGCGCAGAGCAGCGCGACGAGCAGGGGCAGGTGGCCGCGGAGCGATCTGCGGGAGAAAGAGAGCTCATCGAAGAGACCATGGTGTCGCACCCACGCCTCCTAGCGCCAGCTCGCCGAGAAGGGAACGTGCCGAGCGGCGGCATCGGCCTCAGTGCGCGCTGCCGAGCGAGGCCTTCGCGAGGCGGGAGATGCCGTCCACATCGCCGTGCACCGCGTCGAGCAGCGGGCCGAGCGCGAGGCGGAGCGGCTTCGAGTTCGGGTGCCGGAGGATGCGCGCCATGCTCTCGGCCGCCAGCTCGTTCAGATCCTGCTCCGCATAGCGATCGATGTGGGCGCTCGACAGCGCGAGGCCCGGGAAGGCGGTGCGGCAGAGCGCGTCGATCAGCTCCCCCGCGACGCCCGCCGCGATGTTCGCGGCGCCCAGCGCGGCCCGGGCCTTCTGCGCGCTGATCGCGCACGACTCCGTGCGCAGCTGGCTGATCACGGGCGAGCCGAGCACCGTGTGCCAGCGGGAGAGCTCGGCGGCTCGGCTCGCCTCGAACTCACCCGGCGGCGCCTCGGAGACGGGCAGCAGCGCGGCCAGCTGATCGGCCGCGCCCGGATCGATCGCGACGCGGCGCACGATGATCAGGTCGTGCGCCCGCAGGCATCCGAGGAGCAGCCGCGTGGACGCGTCGCGCAGCAGCGGCGCGAGCGCGGCCGCGATCACGGTGGGGGGCGAGCCGATGAGCCCCGGGCTCGACCCCCGCGCGGCGCCCGCGCCGCCGGCGCGGGAGCGTGGCGCGCCGGAGCTCGGCGGCGAGCGCACGCTGATGGGCGGCGGGATGCTCGACGGCGTGTTGCGACCGACGGCCGGCGGCGCGCCGGGAGCCTGCGACAGGGCGCGGCTGCTGGCCGGCGATACGCCGGTGGGCCGGCTCACGCCGACCGGCGAGGGCTTGTTCGACGGCGCCCGCGCGCCCACGGTCCGCGTGGGATCCTGGATTGGCGTCGGCTCGCCGCGCCGCGACTGCGTGGTGCGCTCGGTCACAACGTGAAGCGCCGCGAGCTCGATCGCGCGGAGCCCCGGGATGCCGCGCGGCGCGCGGTCCGCGATGGCCGCGGCGAGCTCGGCCTCCTTGCCGAGGAGCGGCTCGTGCTCTGCGGCCTCGCGCAGCAGGTCTCCGGCGAGCTGCGCGCACCGCTCCGCGGCCCTGTCCGCGGCGCTCCGCGTCTGCGGCTCCTTGAAATAGAGCGTTAACTTTCCCCGCACGGTCTCCCGATGCGTGTCCGCCGTGACGACCTGCGACGCGCTCTCGACGTTGGCAGGTTCACGCCCCCCGAAAGGCCAGAATCCCATGCGCCCATTGTCGCGCGATCCTGGGCCCGGGCGCGAGCGCTTCGAGCGCTCGCGCCCTCACGCCCGCTCAATGGCGAGGCGGAACGGAGACATAGCGATTGCCGCGTTCGTAGAATCGCCACGGCTTCTTCGCCCACGCACCTGCATAGTCGACGTTGATGCGAGGCGACCTGCCGATGGGTCCAGCAGCGCCGGGGAGCAGCGAGAGCTGCGCTCCGCAGACATCCATCCCGTACGCGGAGCGGTCGAGCCCCAGCGCCTTGCACAGCTTCCCTGGCCCGTTGGTGAGCTCGATCCGCCCAGGCTCGACGCCGCGCCGGCGGCTCATGAGCGGGAGGCCGATCATCGGCTCGATGGCGCGGATGAGGACGGCGTGCGGCTCTCCCTCCGAGGCCACGACGATGTTGAACGCCCAGTGCATGCCGTAGAGCTGGAACAGATACGCATAACCCGCCGGGCCAAACATGACCTCCGTCCGCACGGTCCGTCGCCCGCCCGCGCTGTGCGCGGCGAGGTCTTCCGGGCCGCGGTAAGCCTCGGTCTCGACGATGCGCCCGGCGGCGGTGCCCTCGGGCGTCGTGTGGACGAGCACCTTGCCGATGCACGCCCGCGCGACGACGAGCGCGGGGCGAGCGTAGAAGTCACGCGGCAGCGGCGTCGCTCCGTCGAGGAGCGCGGCGCCTTCGCTGGGCTCGGGGGTGGGGCGCACGGCGGGGGGCACCGCGCTCACCCCGCGGGGGGGCGCGCCGCCCGGAAGCGCTTGTCGATGAACGAGAGCACGTCGTCGCGGTGCTTCCAGGCCTGGAACTCGTGGTGGAAGACCGCCGCGATCTCCAGGGCGGGCGTGATGACGTAGGTGATCCGCCGGGCGAGGCCGATGAGCGGCCAGAGGACGCCGTAGGCGCGGCACACGCTGCGATCGCGGTCGGCGATCATCGGGTAAGGGACCTTCTGCGCCTCGGCGAACCGGCACTGCGTCGTGTGGTCGTCGGTGCTGACGCCGACGATGCTGGCGCCCGCGAGCGCGATCTCGGCGTGGTTGTCGCGGAAGAGCTGGGCCTCGACGGTGCAGTCGGGCGTGAAGGCCTTCGGGAAGAAGTACACGACCGTGCAGAGCCCACCCTGCGCCGACAGCACGAAGCGCTGGCCGTCGATGGCCAGCGTGTCGATCTCCGGCGCGCGCTCGCCGACCTTCAGCATGCCGACGCAATCTGCCGCAAGTCGCCCCCGGCGTCGACTGTGGCCACGCTCCGCGGCGTCCCGGCGGGGCCGTCAGCGTCGGTCGGGTGTCGTCAGGGAGCGTCGACCGTCGTCGACCGTCTCCAGCCGTCTTCAGCCGTCTTCAACTGTCTTCAACCGTCGATTCCGAGCCGCTTCAGCCTGTAATAGAGGGTCGTGCGCTGCATGCCGAACTGCCGCGCGACCTCCGCCTTGTTCCCTCCGCAGCGGTCCAGCGCGGCGAGGAGCTCCCGCCGCTCGATGTCGTCGAGCTGGGAGCTCAGGTCGAGCCTTGGCCGGGCGCACGCCGGCGCGGCGGCCTCTTTTCCGGCCGGTTCCGCCTCCGGCTCCGCCGGCGCGGCGGCCCTGGGCGCGCGCGCGGGCGGCTCGGCCGGCTGCGCGCGCGCCGTGAACGCGAGGTGCTCGGGCAGGATCACGTCGCCGCGCGACAGGATGGCGGCGCGCTCGACCACGTTCTCCAGCTCCCGCGTGTTCCCCGGCCACGCGTACGCCGCGAGCTTCGCGATCGCCTCGTCCGAGAGCGCGGTGGCCGCGCGGGCGTTGCGCCGCGCGACCTTGCGCAGGAAGTGCTCGGCGAGGGCGCGGATGTCCTCGCGCCGCTCCCGGAGCGGCGGCAGCCGGAGCGGGAACACCGAGAGCCGGGAGACGAGCTCGGGCAGCACGCCCGCGCGCGCCCAGGCCTCGTCGATGCCGGGCGTGAGCGACAGCACGACGCGCACGTCGACGCGCGTGGTCTCCGTCGACCCGAGCCGCTCGATCTCGCCGTCGGTGAGCACGCGGAGCAGCCTCGCCTGGAGCGAGGGCGTGAGCGGCGCCGGCTCGTCGAGGTAGATCGTCCCCCGGTGGGCGAGCTCGAGCCGGCCTGCGCGCTCGGCGAACGCGCCGTCGAAGGCGCCTCGCCGCCAGCCGAACAGCTCGCGCTCGAGCGTGTCGCCCCGGAACGCGGCGCAGGTCACCTTGACGAACGGCTGCTCTTCCCGCGGGGAGCCCACGTGGATCGCCCGGGCGACGACCTCCTTCTCCGCCCCTTCCTCGCCCTCGATCAGCACGTGCGTCGCCGCCTTCGCCACCTCGCCGATCCGGGCGGCGACCTCGCGCATGGCCTCGCTCTCGCCGGCGATCTCGCCGAAATCGATCGGGTCCCGCTGCTCGCGCTCGAGGTAGCCCGCGTACTGCGCGAGCTGCTCGCGCAGCCGCCGGTTCTCCCGGAGGGTGGCGACCCCCGCGATCGCCTGCCGGAGGATGACGGCGAGCTCCTTCGAGTTCCAGGGCTTCTGGACGTAGCGGTCGACCGCGCCCGAGTTGACCGCGTCGATGAGCACCGTCATGTCCGCGTAGGCGGTGAGCAGCACGCCCGCCGCGTCGGGCCGCCGCTCCTTCGCCTGCTTGAGGAACTCGATACCGCTCATCCCCGGCATTCGCTGGTCCGCCACGATCACCGCAGGATCGAGGCGGTCGAGGAGCGAGAGGGCCTCGGCGCCGCCCAGCGCATAATGGATCTTGAACGACTTCCTGAAGGCGAACCGGAACGCGTCGAGGTTGTCCTGCTCGTCGTCGACGACGAGGACGTCGAAGCTGTTCCAGTCCAGATCGCGCATCGGGTCGCCCTGCCTCCCAGAGTTACTACAGCTCGGCACGATCGCGACAGCGGAGGTGCGTGCTCGACGGGGGGGACGGCGCGGCGGCGCTCGGGCGCGCGCGCGTCCGCCTGCGCCCGGGCGGAGGCGAGCGCTCTTCCGACCGCGACGCCGGCGAGGTCGGGCGGATCGATTTCTCCGCCGGCCCGGAAATACGCGGTAAGCTCCGCCCCCGCCCGCGAAGAGGGCGGGCTGGGCGAGCCCCACACGGAGGAAGCCGGATCATGCTCGAGGACGTCATCAAGGAGCTGCGCGACGGGATCGAAAAGGCCATCGAAGCTCTCCGGCGAGACCTGGCGAAGGTGCGCACCGGGCGCGCGAACGCGGCCATGCTCGACGGCATCCGCGTCGACTACTACGGCGTGCCGACGCCGATCGTGCAGATGGCCACGGTGTCCGTGCCGGAGCCGCGGCTCATCAGCGTCAAGCCCTGGGAGAAGAACCAGGTGAAGGCGATCGAGAAGGCGATCCGGGAGAGCGATCTCGGCCTGAATCCCCAGGTGGACGCTGATCTCATCCGACTCCCGATCCCGCCGCTGACGGAGGAGCGGCGCAGGGAGATGGTGAAGCTGACGAAGAAGAACGGAGAGGACTGTAAAGTTGCCATCCGGAAGCACCGCCGGGACGCGAACGAGATGATCGACTCGCTCGAGAAGGACGGCGACGTCAGCGGCGACGAGGCCGATCGGGCCAAGAAGAAGGTCGACGACGTGGTGGCCGACGGCACGAAGCAGGTCGACACGGTGATCGCCGGCAAGGAAAAGGACATCCTGGACGTGTGAGCGGGCCCTCGGCCGGGCGGGCGTCGGCGACCGAGCCGGAGCCCCGTGCGGCCGCCCCATCCCCGCAGCGCGCGATGGGGCCGGGCTCTTCGAGGAGGGCGATGCGCGGTGGGCGACATCGCCTGCCGGCAGCGCCCCTTCGTGTCGTGACGCCGCGCGCGCCGAGCCCGGCCCGGCCTGATGATGCCTCGCAGCCTCGTTGTCCTGCGCTCGCGTGACCCGCGACCGTGCCCGCGCCGGCGCTCGCGTCCGAGCGCCACGGGGCGAGGCGCGCCAGGGACCAGCCCAGCTCACAATGGGCCGTCCCGTGAAGCAAAGAAGTGAAAAAGAGGCTTGCGGTCCCCCCGGTCGGAGTCGGTAGGATCGGGAAGGTCGGCGAGTGGGCGTGCGAGGGCGTGACGAGAAGGCGCGAGAAGGCTCTGAAGACGCCCATTGGGGTGCGAGGGGCCCTGCTTGACAGGTTTTCGCTAGCGTGAAATGGTTGGTGTTCGAAGCCGAAGGCCCGGAGCCGTCTCAAGGATTCCCGAGGTTATGCGAGCGATCGCTTCAGGAATGACGGACGTTGGTCTCCAACGCGACCACAACGAGGACAGCTACGCCGTCCTGTCGGAGTACGATCTGTTCATCGTCGCGGACGGCATGGGGGGCCACCGTGCGGGGGACGTAGCCAGCAAGCTGGCGACCGAGTCGATCGCGGACTTCTTCCGGTCGACGTCGCGGGAGGACGCCACCTGGCCATTCCACTTCGACACCAGCTTGTCGGAGGAGGAGAACCGGCTCCAGGCGGGCATCCGGGTCGCGAACCGCCAGATCTTCGAGCGCAGCATCCGGTCGCGCGACTGCGCCGGGATGGGCACGACGGTCGTGGGGGCGCTCTTCTCGAAGAAGAAGAACCGGATCTACGTCGGCCACGTGGGCGACAGCCGCGCGTACCGTGTCCGCAAGGGCTCGATCAGCCAGCTGACGCGCGATCACTCGCTGTTCAACGACTACATCATGGCGATGCCCGAGCTCACCGAGGAGCAGCGGGCCGAGCTTCCGCGCAACGTCATCACCCGCGCGCTCGGGATGCACGACAGCGTCTCCGTGGATCTGCTGAGCGATGAGCCGCAGCCCGGCGATGTCTACCTGCTCTGCTCCGACGGCCTGAGCGGGATGCTCTCGGACGACCAGATCCTCCACATCGTGAGCTCGACCGAGGAGGTCCCGGAGATGTGCCGCCGCCTCATCGCCAAGGCGAACGAGAACGGCGGAGAGGACAACATCACGGCGCTCGTGATCCGGATCGACGAGCAGGACGACGCCGAGCTCCCGAACAGCGCGACGATCGGCCCGCCCGCCGACTCGCAGCAGGTCAGCATGGGCGATCGGTCGACGGTCCCGGCGGTGTCGGCCTCGCGCTCCGAGAAGAGCTGACGCGCGGGGCGCGCCCCCCGCGCGCGCCGCCTGCCAACAGCCAGCCGCCAGCAGCCAGCGCCGCTCAGCCTCCGCAGCTGTCGAAGGCCAGGACGCCCAGCCTGAGCTGGCATGTCTCGCCTTCGTTCAGCATCGCCGGGCACTCGAAGCCGACCCAGATCTTGCCCGCGTCGACCCCCTGCTTGCCCTCGAACCAGAACTTACACGGGGCCGCGGTATCGGAGTAGAAGGTCTGGCCCCCCGTCTTCGCCGAGGAGAAGCTGATGCTGCCGGTGGCCGGCGCGTCCTGGGTCGCCGCGGGGGAGATGGCGTCGATCTTGACGTGGATCTCCGCCGCTTCGGCGGGGTTTTTGGCCACCGCCGAGACGGAGAAGGTGCCCGAGCCGGACACGGAGCAGTCGACCGAGGCGTCATCCTCGCCGTCGGTGACCAGCCGGACCTTCTGAGTAGCGGACACGTCGCCGAGGACCGCCCGGTGCCCCTGTGCGGAGCAGTCGGCGCCAGGGTCGGCGAAGTTCATGGTGTAGGCGCCGCGCGGGGTCGACGGCTCCGCGCCGCTGCAGCCGAGGCCGAGGAGGGGGAGGAGGCCGAGCACGGGCACGAAGCCGAGGCGAGCGAGACGCATGGAAAGCTCCGGTGGTAGGTGGCGGCCCCGAGGCCGCTCCTCGCTTCTATCGTACTCGGGGGCCCGCGATCAAACGGCGGCCGCGCCGCGCGCGTTCCCGCGCGCTTACGTGCCCGTCGCGCGCGTGTGCGCGTCGTCCAGCGCCTGGGCGACGTCGTTCCAGAGGTCCTCGCTGGCCTCCAGGCCCACCGAGAGCCGGAGGAGGCCGTCGGCGATGCCGAGCGTCTCCCGCGCCGCCGCGGGCACGGAGGCGTGGGTCATGAGGGCGGGGTGCTCGGCGAGCGACTCGACGCCGCCGAGGCTCTCGGCGCAGGCGAAGATCGCGAGCCGCTCGAGGAACCGCGAGGCGACGGGGAGGCCGCCGCGCACGACGAACGAGATCATCGCCCCGGGCGCGCGCATCTGCCGCGCGGCGAGCGCGTGGCCGGCGTGCGTGGCGAGGCCGGGATAGTGCACCGCCTGGACGGCCGGGTGCTCAGCGAGCCGCTCGGCGATGAGCGCGGCCGTCGCGCACTGCTGGCGCACGCGCACGCCGAGCGTCTTGATCCCGCGGAGCACGAGGTAGCAGTCGAAGGGGCTCGGGACGGCGCCGATCGCGTTCTGCAGGAACCCGACCCGCTCCGCGAGCGCGTCCTCGGACGTGACCAGCGCGCCGCTCACGACGTCCGAGTGCCCGTTCAGGTACTTCGTGCTCGAGTGCGCCACGACGTGAGCGCCGAGGTCGAGCGGCCGCTGGAGCACCGGCGTGGCGAAGGTGTTGTCGACGACGAGCAGCGCCCCGTGCGCGCGCGCGATCTCGGCGAGCCCTGCGATGTCGAAGATCTTGAGCATGGGGTTCGTCGGGGTCTCGATCCAGATCATCCGTGTGGCCGGGGTGAGGGCCTTGCGGACGACGTCGAGGTCGCTCATGTCGACCGAGGTCGAGGCGAGGCCCATCGGCCGCATGACCTTGTCGAAGAGCCGGAAGGTGCCGCCGTAGACGTCATCGCCCGAGAGCACGTGATCTCCGGGGCGGAGCGTGTGGAGCAGGGTGGCGGTCGCCGCGGAGCCGCTGCCGAACGCGAAGCCATGGCGCCCCCCCTCGAGCGCGGCGACGCACGCCTCGAGCGCCTTGCGGGTGGGGTTGCCGCTGCGGGAGTACTCGAACCCCTTGTGGTGGCCCGGCCGCTCCTGGGCGAAGGTGCTCGAGAGGACGATCGGCGTCATGACCGCGCCGCTCGTCGGATCCGGCGGCTGTCCGGCGTGGATCGCGAGCGTGTCGAGGCCGAGCTTGTCGTGACCTAGGTGGGGCTTCATGCGGGCGAGACTTATCTCATGGGCCGCGTGCGTCCACGGTTTTGGCGCGCAGGAGGCCGCGTCAGCGCGCCGCCTCGGGGCCATCCGGAGCGGCCGCGTCGAACGCGTCGAGCAGCGCCCGCGCCGTCCCGACGCGGCGCTCCGGATCGCGATCGAGCGCGCGAGCGAGCGCCCGGCGCTGGCCCGGCGAGAGCGCGTCCGTGGCGGAGAGCGCATCGAGGCAGAGGCCGGATTCGCTGATCTCGACGAGCGCCGCGGCCTGCTCGCGCGCGCGCGTGAGGGGCGCGCCGGTGGCGAAGGAGACGAGGGTCGCCGCCATGGAGTAGACGTCGCCGCGCTGGGTCGGCGGGGATTCGCCGCGGGCGATCTCGGGGGCAACGAAGGGAACCGTGCCCCGGTCGGCTGTCTCGAGGTCCGGATCCATGCCGCGGAACCGCGCGGCGCCGAGGTCGACGAGGCCGACGTCGCCGAGCGGACCCAGCAGCACGTGATCGGGGCCGAGATCGCCGTGAACGAAGCGGATCGGGCCTCCGGCGTCCTCGAGCTCCTGGATCTCGGCGAGCGCCTCGATCGCGGTCCTGGCGACGTGGGTGATGAGCGACGCGGGCGGCGGCCGGCCGCGGCCGCGCCATCCGTCGAGCACGTCGCGGAGGGAGGTGCCCTCGCGCCGGCTCTCGAGGAGGAACGGGCCATGGCGATCGGCGCCGACGCGCGCGAGCGCGGGCAGGGCAGGGTGGCGGACGATGGAGAGGGCCTTCGCCTCGCGGACCATGGCGGCCCGCCCCGCGTGCTCGTGGAGGACGCCGGGGACGAGGCGCTTGCACACGAGCGTGGGGCCGGGCGGCGAGCCTCCGAGCCGGACCAGCGCGACGTCGAACGTGGCGCCGGCGCCGAGGTGCTCGATCAGCTGGGTGCCGTCGGGAGCGGGGTAGGGCATGCCGGCCGCCTGTGGCCCCTCACGCGCCCGCTTGCCGGGCAGCGACAAGCTCGTCGCACTCGCGAAGCCACGCCTGCGCCTCCTTTGCGCCGTCGCCGCCGCGGAGGGCGAGCGGCCACCGCGCGTCGCGCCAGCGCGCCGCGAACTCGGCCCAGCGCGCCGGCGCCTCGCGGCGCCCGGCCAGGGCGGCGACCCTGTCATCGATGCTCTGGAACGGAAACACCGGCTTGCCGAGCCCGAACCGCGCCTGCACCCAGTGGACCACGCCGATGCGGAGCCCGTACCGGCAGCGGCGGCTCTCCTCGTCGACGCCCACCACCGGCGACCTCCAGTCGAGGTGGATGTCGTCGAGCTCCGGCGGCCGCGGTTCGTGTTTGCCGACGCAGAGGTGGACCGCCTCATGATCCGGCCGGTGCACCTCGCGCCAGCTGTCCGCGTCGCGCGGCTCGCCGCCCCGGAAGAGCTCCGCAACGCTCGCCGCGAGCGAGCCGAGCAGCGCGCCCCGCTGGTGCTCGATCCCCCCGAGGATCGTGTCGCGCGCCACGCGGCGGCCGCCCGCTCCCGCGAAGTGGTGGTCGAGGCGCTCGCGCATGGCCGCCGGCTCCACGTAGACCACTTTGAAACCGGCGCTCCCCCCGCACCAGACGTTGCGCAGATACCTGATCTGCATCCACAGGTCGAGCGTTGCATCGATGTCGCGGAGTCGCTCGAAGATGCGCACAACGACGTTGACGCACGTCGGCCCGAACCGGGTGAGCGCCTCGCCGAGGTCGCGTGGCTCGGGGGCGCCCCAGAACGCATTGTCCAGGTTGAGCTCCGCCCCGGGGCGGCGCGCGAGCCGGTCGGCGAGGCTCCTCTCCAGCGCCTCGCGCAGCGGGCCCGCGAGCACAGCCACGTGCGGGCCGGCCCCGGCGTCGAGTGAACCGGTCATGCGACCATCGTATCACGCCTGCCCGCGCGGCTCCGAGCCGGGGCCCCGGCCGCCTGTGGGATGACGGCGCACCTGCACGGGAGGAGGGCGGCGGCCAACTTTTCTCCGCATCATGCGGCATATCACTGCGTTCAGCGCGAACGTGATAGAAGTCGTGGGCACCGGCATGGATCCCAAGATCTTGGAGATGCTCTTCATCGCCGTCAGCAACGGCGTCGCCCTCTTCATCGGCGCTTACCTGGCGCGGAGATCGGCAGATCTCAGCGCGGAGCGGCGGGCCGAGCACGAGGAGAGAGCGGAGCTCCAGAGACAGCGGCGAGAGGCGCTCTTGGAGCGACTGGCGCTCCAGCGGCGCGCGCTCGACGACTACGCGCGGATGATCGTCCGGTGGTCGTCGGTGCCTTCGTCCGGAGCGCCGCGCACGAAGGAGGAGGACCTCGCGGCGGACCAGGAGTCCATCGCGATGTACGCGCAGATGGCCAACGCGTACGGGAGTCGCCAGTTCGCCGAGCAGGCCGCGGCGACGCTGCACGCCGTGCGCGCCGGCCGGGGCAACGTCCAGGTGTTCCCGTTCGCCGTGCAGATCGCCTCCGCCTGCTACCAGGAGATGATCCGGGCGATCTCCGAGCTCGAGAAGGAGATCGGCCTTCCGGCGCCGCGGTCGCCCGCGCGGCCGTTCCTCCCGGACGAGGAGCTCGCGAAGGAGGCGACTCGGCTGTTCTCAAGGAACGTCGTGGAGCGCTCCGGGATCGATCTCGGCATGGTCGACCAGATCCTGGAGCGCGTCAGGGTGAATCCGTCGTCCGAGGAGACGGACAGCCCCAGGTAACGCTCACGCCGCCGGCTTCACTGGCTCCATCCCGCCCGGATGAGCGCGTAGAAGAGGAGGAGCCGAGGCACCCGGAACAGCACCATGGTCAAGAAGTAGCGCAGCGGGATCCGGTACAGCCCGGACAGGTAGCAGAGCATCGAGAAGGGGATCGGCGAGATGCTCCCGATCGCGATCGCCCAGTACCCGTAACGTTCGAAGAGCCGGTCTATCCTGGGTCGCGTCCGCTCGATGCGCGCCGCGAAGAGGCGGAGCCGCGCGATGCGGCCGGCGAGGCGGTAACCCGTGCAGCCGCCGGCGAGCGATGCGGCCGAGATGGCGATCAGGGGCGCGACCTGCGAGCCCCCCGACGTGATCGCGGTCAGCATGTAGAATTGCGGCGGGATCGGGAACGAGAACGCATCGGCGAGGAAAGTGCCGACGAACATCCCGGCGAGGCCGAAGCGGTCCACGAACCCGCGGCCGAGCGCGTCGAGCTGTTCGCGCGCGAGGTGCGCCGCGAGCGCGATCCCCGCGAAGAGCGCGGACAGGCTCAGCGCCAGCTGGATCAGCGTGCGCCACAGATCTCGCCGATCGCCGCGCGGGCGCGGCTCGCCCTGCCGAGGCGTCAGATCGCCTCCAGCCGGCGGCGCTGCAGCCGCTCGATGATCCGCCTGCTGCGGAGGGTGCTTTGAAATATCCGCGTCGCCTTCTCGAGGGCGTCGAGGAGCTTCTCCTCGGCGCCGTCTTTATCGACATAGGCGAAGGGCCGGTGCGCGTTGATGACCTCGAACGAGTCCTTCTCGTCGTGATGAGCCGAATAGAAGATGACGGGCACTTCGGGCTGCACCTTGCGGATCTGGTCGCAGACCCAGAACCCCTCCTGCCCTGACATCCGCACATCGACGATCACCGCGCACGTGTCCTCGGTGAAGGCGGCGACCCCGTCCACGGCCGAGGAGCATACGACGAGGCGATATCGCTTCGAGAGGAGGGCGCCGAGCGGCTGCCAGATGCTCCTGTCCCCGTCGACCAGGAGCACGAGAGGAAGCCGCGTGGAGTCGGGCGTCTCGCGATCCGGCCGCTCGGCTGGATCAGCTTCGAGCAAGGTGTCGGATTCCTTGGAGGGCATTCGTCGTCGATCGGGGAGGGCGCGTCAGGAGCCGCGATGACGCAATGTACCACGCCCGGAGCATCGAGCCAGCGCCGGGGCGCGCGGGTGCGGCAGCGGGAACCGAGATGATGTCGGTGCGGGGTCGAGGTGTTCGCGTTTCGGCGTTTCGCGTGCCGTCGCGCGGTGGGCGGCGGCCAGGGATTCGTCTATGCTCGGCGCGGAGGCGTGGCCTCATGGTGAGGCGCGCTGGCCTCCTGCAAAGCGCTGCTACCGTGCCGGGTCGCGCGCTCGCTTTCTTCTCGTGCGCTGGCGCGGGCTGCCGGTCGGCAGCGGGTCGCCCACCGGGGAGAGTCGCCGTTCCACAACCGAGGTGAGCTGCCCATGAAGAACGCAGAACTCCGATCGATCTTGCCCGTCATCGCCGCCGTCCTCGGCCTCTTTGCCGCAGGGGCCGCAGGGTGCAAAGACGAAGAGATCCTGAACGCATGCAGCGAGCTCTGCAAGCACCGCATCCTCTGCGCGGAGGAAAACGATACTCCGCCGCCGAGCAAGACGAGCTGCGAGACCGCGTGCCTTGGCCTCGAGGGGAATGACCTCGTGGAGCGAACCGAGGAGTGCGTGAACGAGGCGTCCTGTGATTACGTCGCGTGCGCGGACCCTTGAACGCGGCGTCCTAGCCCGCGCGCGGGAGGCGGGGGCGCCTCGCCTCCCGGACGGATGGCGCGATGAGCGGCGGCGCGATCAGAGCTCCGCGTCGCACTCGGGCGCGTCGCGGAGCGGGCCCGAGGCGCGCGGTCCGTCGAAGTGCAGGAGCTCGAGATCGACGAGCTCGAGGCGCTTGAGCGTCAGATCCAGCGGGCCGACCGACACGCCTGCCACCGCCTCGGCGTAGGCCCGCACGCCGCCGTCGACCCGCGTGTCGTACGAGCAGTAGGGCGGCGCGGTCTCCGCCGTGACGCGCGCGTACGCCTGGACTCCGACGTTCGGGCCGACGATGCCGTACAGGCGCGCCCGGAGCTCCGCGCCGGCGCTCACCTTGCCGGACGCCGTGATCAGGCCGGGCGCTCCGATCGAGGCCGAGCCCGAGGCCGAGCCGGACGGCTCCCAGATCGTGCTCCAGTTGCCGTTCCGGTAGTCGACCCCGGCCTCGATCTCGGCGGTGGCCTGCGCCTCGGCGTCCACCTCGGCGGCCGTGAAAGACAGCCCCAGATCCGCCTTCGCTCTCGGCACGACGTCCGTCGTGACGATGACGGGGACCGGGCCCACCCAGAAGGTCAGCGTCGGCAGCGGTATGCTCAGGGCGCCCCCGGCGAGCTCCAGGAGGTCGACCGAGCAGGTCCCCGTGACCGTGCCGGTGCCCTGGAGCCTGGCGCTCACGTCGAGCTGGCCCGACGCGACGAGGCGGAGCTGCTTCAGCTCCGGCACCGGGTTGAGCTTGCCCTTCGGGCCGACATGGACCTCGAGGTCGAGCGCCGGCGAGAGCTCGGCCGTGACGTCGAGCGCCGCCGCCCCGTGCGCGGTGACCCCGCACGACGCCGGGAGCGAGGCCGAGGAGAGCTCGAGGAGCTTCATGGAGGCGCCGGACGAGATCTTCAGGGCTTCCGCCGCGCTCGCGATCTGTTCGTCGTCCTCCACGCCGAGCTCGCGGGTGCGCGCGACGTGATCGTCGATGGCGCGCGCGTACTCGCGCGCGTCGTAGTGGACGTGGAAATGGCCCTCGGTGATGAACTCCGTCAGAGGAGCGGGCGTCGTCGCGAGCGCCACATGCGTCGCGTCGATCGTGCGCACGCTCACGACGCGGGCGAGGTAGCCGCCTCCCTGCGTGCCGCCGAGCACGTCGCCCGCGGCGAAGGGCGCCATGCTGCCGTCATGGGTGATGAAGAGATCGTGGTCCTCGAGCACTGCAGCGACGAACCCCGGCTCCTTCTCGGGCACGCGAGCGCGCTCCGAGAGCGTGAGCGGGCTGACGACATCGACGGTGCCGGGCGCCGGCAACTCGGTAGGATCCGCAGCATCGCTCGAATCCACGGCGCACGCCGCGAGCTGAGGAGCGCTGACCGCGATGAACACGGCGGAGAGGAGGCGCGCCGTCGAGGCGCGGCTCCCAGGGAGGGTGGTTTTCATGCGCGCCGACGCTACGCGGGTATTGTGGCGAGCTGGTTACAAAAATGAGACTTGCTGTCTCCTGGAGAATGAATATCGGCCCACCACGGTGGGTGGATATCCATGAATCGGTGTCTCCGGGGCGCGAAGAGTGCTTATCGAAACGAGCGATTCTCGACGCCGTGCGAGCTCGTCCATGATGTGGTGAGCGAGCGTGCTCGTGATGGCGTGCGAGCGTGCTCGCGGTGTGGCGCGCGGGCGCGCTCATGGATGGTCTCGGGCGGTGCCGGGCCTCGGACCGGGATCGGGTCGCGCTCGCGCGGCGTCGGCCAAGGGGAACGCCCTTCGGTTCGTGGATGGATGGAGGAAGGAAGGGCGCGGAGAGGGCGCGTCGCTTTCCGCGGGCGGGCGCGGCGGCTCGGCAGGGTCGAGCCGGGGCTCGGGGCCCGAGGCCACGGCGCGCGTCAGGCGATCGATCGTCGTCGCCGCGCTCTCTCGCGATGCGCCGGTCGTCGCTCGCTCCCATCGAGGCGTCGCGGTCGAACTCGTGGAGCTCCGGCACGGTGCACAGCGGGCACGAATCAGCGTGCCTGCCGCTCGGTCTTCGTGCTCTCGCGCAGCCGAGGCCCCAAGGGTGCCGCTGCTGGGAGGCCTCGGCCTGTTCTATCTGGGGTGAGTAACGGGAATCGAACCCGCGACAACTGGAGCCACAAGGCACGCCGATGCGTCGCGAACTGCGGCTTTTGCCGGGGTTTTGTGGGGGGCGACCCCCGCGGTTCGCGGCGTCTAAGTGCGCGTGGGTCCGTTCCGTGGGTCCGCCTTCGGGGCCCGGCGTGGCCCCTCCGGAGGGCGTCGCGCCGCCGTGGGGAGGCTCCTCCTCGCCGCTCAGGCGGGCGAGCTCGGGGATCGTGCCGGTGAGGTCGGGGAAGGGCTCGATCCGGAGATCCTCGAGTGTGCGTGCGGCGCGCGTGTAGCGGTCCAGCATTTCCGGAGTCAAATGGCCGGTGCGATCTGCGATCCAGCCGTCGCCCCTGCCCGCACGCTTCGCCCATGTGACACCGGTCGCGCGCAAGTCGTGGAAGCGGAGGGGCTCGACGTTGCCGCCCGCCACGAAGAGCGCCGCCCGCTTGATGCCCGCGATGCGGAGGTCCTCGCGCAAGGTTTCCGCCTCGCCGTTGCGGGAGACGCGCAGCCCGAGCTCCTCTCGCGGGATGACCGGCGAGGAGGGGGAGGGGTTCTGCAGGTGCGCCCGCCACCGGCGGAGCACCCACGCGAGCCCGGCGGGGATCTCGAAGAGCTGCGCGAGCCCGTTCTTGCTGACCTTCGAGAGCAGCGTGCGGCTGGCGATGTCGACGCCGCTCCACGTGAGCGCGTACAGGCTCGACTTGCGCAGCATCGTGTAGACGGCGAGCGCGTACAGCACCCTTCGCCCGAGGGGAATCGCGGCGCACTTCAGGAGGGCGAGGAGCTCCGCGGGGAAGAGGTAGGCGAAGAGCTTCGGCGCGCCGTTCGCCGGCCGGTGGTAGCGCGTGACGGGGTTGTCCTTCCGGAGCCGCGCGGGCATCACGGCGAGGTCGAACCCGCGACTCAGCAGCGCGTAGACCTTCATCCGCGTGCCCGGGCGGCGCCCCTCCGGGATGCGCGCCATCACGCGATCGATGTCCTGCTCGGTCACCTCGGGGACGAGCTTGTCGCCGATCGCGGGGTAGATGTACCGGCGAGCGCGCCAGCCGTCGACGTCCGCGGACGCCTTGATCCGCAGGCCGTTGACGGCGCCGTGCGTGCGGTAGAGCTCCCCCGAGACCCACGCGTCGAAGTGCTCACGCACGGTGGTGCCGGCCGGCTTCGCAGGCTCCGCAGGGGCGCCCGTGTAGCCCTCGCGCGCCATGCGCTCGAGCCACGCGTCTGCCTTCTCGCGCGCCTTGGCCTCGCTCATCCCCGAGCCCAGCGGGATGCGCTTGCGCTCGCCGCCGAGCCGGACGCGCAGCGACCACGAGCCGTTGCGCCCCTCCACGTTGCCGCGGGGGAGCTTGACCGGATGGTCCTTCGCCTTCGTCGCCATCGTCAGGCGCTCCACCCCGCGGCGCGCGCGCGAGCCGGCGCTCCGCTGTCGTGAGGCCCGGTCTCGCCCCGATCATGCATGGCCGGGCCCCCGCGCGCGGTAGTCGTCGAGGCGCAGCACGCGCCCGAGGCGCTTGCCGAGCCGGAGTGCCGGCAAGCTGTCGCTGCCGGACGGGGCGGCGATCCGGGTCAGTTCGAGCGGCCTGTCCTCGGCCCGAGCGCGTTCGACGAGATCGAGCGCGCGGTGCATGTCCTGGACCAGGTACCGGAGTGCGACGGCCTCGGGCGCGTCGAGGCGAGCTTGGCGGAGCCGCCGGCCGTCGCCCTCGAGCGCTTCGGCGATCTCGAGCAAGCGCCGCACATCGTCCAGCCAGGCCTGCTGGGCGGGCGTCGGTTCGGTCGGGCACACCGGGGCCTTGGCGCCGCGACGGCTCCGCAACGAACGCGTGGTGTGCTGGTCGCGGCTCATGAGCGCCCGCCTTCGCTGCCCGGCGCGGAGCTCTGCTCGCGGTGCAGCGCCTTGCTGATGGTGGCGCGCGCGCTCGACGGATCGATGGAGGAGGCGCGGGTCGCGCGAGAGGCAGAACGCGCAGCGCCTGCGGGCGCAACATGTCGAGGACGGCCGGCGGTGCGCTTCGAGGCTGCCCGCCGGGTTTCGCTGATCTTCGTCTTCTTGGCGCCGTGGGGGCGGTTTGCTACGTGGTCCATCGGATCATCTCCTGGTCAGACAGGGGGTCGATCAAGGGCCGTTCGGGAGGGTCCAAGCTCCCGCGCGGCCCGCTCTACTTCGGGGGCTACTTCTTCGGCTTGCGGGCCGCTGCGGGCTTCTCCTTCGACGGCGGCGGCGATGCCTCCGGCGCGTCGGGTTGATCGTCGGGATCGGGGTGCTCCTCGGAGCCGCGCACGGCGATCCCATGCTCACGGCACTTCGCCGCTACGGCGATCCGCATGGCTGCGGCGTCCGAGCGCGCGCCGAGCTTCGGGCGCAGCTTCCGCACGGCGTCTCGGAGTTCGTCGGTCATCGGGACCTGCATACCGCTCCAATGTTGTCCAACATTGTCCAAGTCGTCAACGGCCGATGTACCTCGGGCGTGTCGATTCAGGAGAATCCCGGCGCCGAGACGTGCGACGCAGCGCGGCGTGTCCGGCCCTTGCCCCTGTCCGACCCGCGTGCGTACCCTCCCGCTGGTCCGGCGCGCGGCGCCGGGGCTGGGAGGAGCACATGCGGGGCAGGATCAGGGTGGTGCTGGCGGTGTCCGCGCTCGTGATCGGGTGCAAGGGGAGCGAGCAGCGAAGCGAGCCCGGGCAGACGTCCAGCCCAGCGTCGAGCAACCCACAGGTGACAGCGGCGAGCGCAACGCCGGCGGCGCCACCGGCAGCAAATCCGGATGAGCCGGCGCGGGAGGCCGCCCGGCAGGTCGACATCAAGACGTTGCTGAAAGAGTACGGCGACAACGAGGTGCGCGCGGATGGCGCTTTTAAGGGCAAGCTCGTGCAGGTCACGGGTCTCGTCGGCGACGTCAAGAGGGACATCACCGGCGGCATCTACGTGACGGTGGGCACGGGCGGGATGCTCGAGATCCCTGTCGTGCAGTGCGCGATCGCCGAGGGCGAGGCCGGCGCCGCATCGGCCCTGTCGAAAGGGCAGCAGGTGACGGTTCGCGGGCGCGTGTCGGGGCTCATGATGAACGTCCAGATCAGCGACTGCGAGATCAATCCGCTGGCGAAGCTCTGCAAGAAGATGCAGGCGGCGCTCGGCGGCAAGGAGTGCAGGACCAACGAGAAGACTGGTGATGCACCAACATTAGTGGTCCGGAAGGACGGCAAATCGGGTGTCGCCGTGTTGATAGAATGCGTAGGCCCTAGTGGCGACATGATCACGTCTGAAGTGTACGACTTCATGACAAAGAATCAGAAGCTGGACGAGCACGAAATCCTCGTTGAGTCTCGCGCCGCCGGCTGCTTCGCGAACGTCTGGGCGAAGGACGCCGAGGGCAAGGCCACACCGGTCCCCGACGACATCAAGGCCAGGGCGCAGGCGTTCTTCGACACGCTCTAGCGCGAGTGCCGCTCGGCGCCGAGCGCCCCTCCCACGCCTCTTACGGATGCCCCCGATCTGAGGGGCCTGCCTGCCTCGGGCGCTTGGGCCGCAGGATGGCCGCTCAGGAGCCCTATCTTGCTCCACGGTCGCCGCTAGAGCGGCGAACACATTGAAAACGATTAAATTACGGCAGGTTACGCTGCCTGCTGCATCAGGCGTTGGGCCGCCTCGAGATTCTGGATCGCTGCTGCGCGCCGGAGGTCGAACAGATTTCTCCTGGCGCCGATGTAGCGTGCAGTGTGGCCCTTTGTTGACGCTCAGGCTGGCTGATGGTCCGCCGAGCAAGCCGCTTGATGGCCATCGCGGGCGTGCACGGTTGCGGTGAAGGAGGGCGATGGCCATCGCTCGGACGCGCGCCTCAGGGCGGCTCGCAATGGCCATCATGGTTCGTGGCCGTCGGCGCCGGCGAGGTGTTCGTTCGCCAGCGCCGAGGGGGGCCCGTCGTGTCGGTCAGCGTCAGCTGCCGTCCGTTGCCAGGTCGCCGACAATGCGCGCCATCACGTCACGCTCGACGAGTTTCTTTTTCCGTCGCGCCGCCTCGCGCAGCGCGGCGGTGGCCATGCGGTCGATCTCGCGCAGGCTCGATCCAGCCGCCTCGTGGAGCAGCATCAGAGCGTCCGCGGTGAAGACGTCGCGGTCGGCGCCGGCGCGGCTCATCCGGAGCCGCACGTACTCTCCAGTATCGTCGGGGACCATCGCACCGATCGACAGACGCCGCTCGATGCGCGAATACAGCGAGCGATTTTTGCGCAGCTCAAGCCGGTCTTGGAGGTCGGAGAGCCCTACCAGAATCAGCGACAACAGGGCGCGGCTATCCCATTCGTAGTTCAACAAGATGTGGAGATGATCAAGCGTGTCTTGGTGGAGCAGGTGCGCTTCGTCCAGCAGGAAAACCGGGTGAATCCGCTCGCGGCCGAGGGTCTCGATATGCGCGCTGACAGCGTAGAAGACGGCCGCCGCGGTCGCAGCGGGGTTGAGGCCGAGTGCATGGCAGAGCTGGCGATAGAAGTCGCGGCGGCCCAGCGTGGCGTTGTGGCAGTAGGTCAGCCGGAAGCCTGCCTGCGGCAACCGATGACGCACTGCCCGCAGCACACACGTCTTGCCGGCGCCGGGCTCGCCGACCAGCAGCACTTGGGCGTGCTCGTGCACGGCCTCGCACACCTCCTCGACGAGCTGCTCTTTGGAGGGCGGCAGCCACAGGTCGCCGTCCTGGATCTCCTTGGAGAAGGGGGCGGCGGACAGGGTGAAGAAGCGGACGTAGGACTCGCTCACGTCTCACCTCCGCGCTCGCTCGTGTCGGCGCCAGTGCCCAGCGAGCGGCCGAGCGTTCGCGCGGGGTTGAAGTCCACGGGTCGTGTCGGCTTGTCCACCACAGGCCCGCCGCACGGCAGCCGCTTGCGCCGCGCGTTGCGCTGCGGGTCGACCGGATGCAGCACCAGGCGCTTGCCCTCGTGCTCGACCCACGGCGGCTCGTCGGGCGCGACGAAGCACCGGGCGACGGAGACGATCTGGCCGGCGAGGTAGCCCTGATCGAGCTGCCAGGCGACACCGTCGACAGAGACGATGTTGTCGCCCGAGACGCGGCGTCGGGTGCGCTCGGTGAGCGCGACGCGCAGCGCTTTTTCGTCGACGACGCCTTCGGCGGCGGGGCGGGCCGCATAGACCTTCGCCGGGGTCTGGCCGAGCAGGCCCGCGTGCGGCGCCGTGTGGTAACGCCTGTCGAGGAAGGCGCGGAGCGTCGTGTTGATGTCGGCGAGCGACGCCACAGCGCCAAGGTAGGTAAGGCACCCTTCGCGCAGCGTGCGCCAGAAACGCTCCATCTTCCCGCGCGCCTCTGGGTCGTACGGCTTGGCGTGCAGGAGCGTGATGCCGAGCCGCGCGCACGCGGTTTTGAGGACGTCGCCGCGGTAGGTGGAGCCGTTGTCGAGATAGAGCGCGTCGGGTTTGCCGTGGCGGCGCAGAGCGTCGACGGTCATGGCGAGCATGTCGACCTCCTTCTCGGTCGTGTGCGCCTCGAGCGCCACGACGTAGCGAGAGGCGTCGTCAAGCAGCCCGTGGATGCGGAGCGGCATCGCTTTGCCGCCGACGGTGCAACCGGTCACGTGGCAGACGTCGCCGTGCCAGAGCGCGCCGGGGCGCTCGGCTTGCCAGCGCAGCCGCGTCTTCGGCTCTTGCTCGGCACGCGCGGCGCGGCGGCGAAGGCCGTGCGCCGCGTACAGTCGCCGTACGGTGGGCTCGGAGACCTGGGTCGCCTCGAGTCGCCCCTCGTCGACAAGCGTCTTGAGGATGAGCGGCACCGAGGCGTCGGGATGCTCGCGCCGAATGTCGAGCAGCAGCGTGCGCAGCTCCTCCGACAGGCCCTGCGCGAAGCCGCGATCGCTGCGTGGCTGTGGGCGCAGGCCGTCGAGGCCAGCGGAGCGATACGCATATAGCCAGCGCTCGAGCGTGGGCACCGAGTAGGTGCGCGTGCTGTGTGCGCCCGGCGGTCGAAACCGCTGCTCGCTCAGCACACGCAGCGCGGCGGCGAGCTGGCCGTGGGTGAGCACGCGGTGCATGAGAGGGCCGATGACCGTGGCGCGATAGATCGCGACGGTCTCGGCGTGGTCGGCGGGGCCGAGGGCCATTCGGACAGGTCCTTTCTGCGCCTTGCTGGCGCGCGGTCCTTGTCCGGGATCGGCGGCGTTTTCGGCAGGGATCCTCTCAGGTGGGCTGGTTGATCGGGGCTCCTCGGGGGCAGGGGCCCTCATGCCGCATGCGCGGCGCCGAAGAAGGCGCGCTGCTCGATCGGCAGCGCTCGGGTCGTCGGATCCGCGCTTGCCGCGAGCGATGTCGCGACGGCGGCTGCCCTCTTTCGGAGCGAGGCGGACGGGCCTGGGTCGGGGGCGTCCGAAAACAGACGTCGCTGCGCGACGTCGCGCGCCCACCGGCGCAGCGTGGCCCAGCCGGCGGCGGCGCTGTCGCCGAGGATCTTCGCCGGGCCCACGCGCCGACGGACCTCGGCCGCCGTCGCGAGCGCCAGACCCCAGAGCGCGAGGGCGAAGCCGATCGCGGCGGCGCTGTACACGCGGAGGCCGAGCACGCCGCGAGGAACGACGAGCAGCACAGCGCGGCAACCGAGGCAGCGGTAGCGGCGGGCCGTCACCGAGAGCACCTCGGGGGGATGGTCTGGGGTAGCGGGGCCCCAGACCTGCCGCTCGCGCCTGCCGTGGCCTTGGAGCCGGATGGCGCCGCCCAGCGGACAGCTCGCAGCGCCGCAGACGGGGCAGCGCGCAGGCCGCGCTTCGACGACCGTGGGCGGCTGCTGCTGCCAGCGCTTGATGTCGATGGCGCTCTGGATAACACTGCGACCGCTTCGATTCCTGGGCACAAGAACCGGAGCACGACGAGGAGACTGTCCGCCAAGATCAGGTCTCCTCGTCACCTATTTTGTGGCCGGCACCGCGCCGCTGCTCCGCTCCTGCGGTGGACCTACCCCGTCGTGAGGCAGGCGTGGGAGCGACGAGGGGTGGTAATTTTCGACCGATGGACGGAAGTGGAGCGCCCGCGCGGGAAGGGCTTCTCCGAGCCGACGCAACCGTGCTCAGAGGGGGGCTGCGATGAGAATCTTGAGGGGCCGGATGTAATGCGTCGTGCGCCGCGGCGCTCTGGAGTCGTCCTCTCGGGTCGCGTACGCGGAGCGAGCATTCTCCTTGATGGCCAGCCTCGTTGGGCGGAACCCCTCACCATCAAGCATCGTGCTCGGTGCGGTGGGCTGCCGCATCAGTGAGAGCGCGCGGTAATACCCTTCCGTGCCGCGATGTGGGCGAGCGCATGCTCCACAGCCACCCGCTGGCGGAGCACGGCGCGACCTGCCCCCGTCTGCTGCAGCTTCCGGAATTTGCGCTGCAGAGCCTCGTCCTCCGCGATGGACACGGTCCGCCCCCGTCCCGAGGCGGCTTGGGTGCACCTAGCTCGGAGGGGGCACGCGCCGCACTCCTCAGGATCAAACTCGACCGTGTCGCCCGGCTCGAATACCTCGACCTGTCCCGCCGGACAGGTGATCGTCTTGGTGCGCAGGTCGATCTTGAAGTCGCGCTTGCTGAACAGGTTGGGTCTGCGAGCACGCTGTCCCCAAGGCTTCGAGAACACCTGGCCACCGTCGCGGATCACGTCGTCAACGACGGGACTGTTCACATAGGCGCGATCGATATGGAGCTCGCCGAGGCGCAGCCGCTGACGTTGGATGTCCTTGGCGATCGGTGCGGCCCCCTCTTCTTCGGGGCGATTCGCTGGCGTGACCGCACAGGCGACGATGACGGGAAGGTCCAGGTCGCGTGCGATATGTTCCTTGTAGCCATCGAACCTCTTCGAGCGGCTCTTTCTTCCGTGGCGCATCTCGGCGTCCTCAATGGAGACACGGCGGTCAGCTGCAACACCTTGACGGATGCGAACGGTCCCATCCTCAGCCGTTTCCAGGTCTTGGTCCCGAACCTGTGTGACCGCATCCAGATAGAAGCGGAGCGGCTGCTCGACAACGTCGTCCAGATGGCGGTCCACCCACTGCTGCAGGGACGAGACCTGCCGCTCCAGGATCTGAATCGCCGCCGCCTTCTGTCTCGGGTCGCTCCAATCGAGATCGAGCCCGGCCTTGATGCTGGGAGCCAGAAGCAGCGGGATGCCCGCCTTGCGACAGATCTCCTCGGGCGGGCGCTCCGTGATCTTCGACACGACGCGGACGATGCTGCGTGCTGCATGGCCGAGCAGGTTGATCGTGTCCTCAACCCGCCCGGCTCCCGCTAAAGGGCGGCTATCGATGGCCACGCGCAGCGCTTTGGACACCGCCCGCTTCTCGCTCGCCGTCATCGCGCCCGACCGAACGAGCGCCACGGTCCGCTCCAGCAGCACCCGGTCCATCTCATGCTCGACCATCCGCTCTCGGAACGCCTGCAGCGCGCCCTGCGCGAACGCGGGCGTGGCCGCCCCCAGGCAGCCGAGCACCATCTGCCAGCGAAGGTCGACGATCGACAGCTCCACCGCCTCGGCATCCGATGCGCCGACGTAGCCTTGGAGCAGCGTGACCATGCACATCAGCGCCGGCGGATGCGGCGGCTCACCTGCTCCCGTGGTCCGGTACATGCTCTCCAACTGCTCCTGGAACGTCTCGTCGAATAGCTCGTGCCGGTGCAGCCTGAGAAAGCCGAACAGGGCTCGCACCCGGGTCAACCGTTTCATGAGCGCCTGTTCCTGCCGCGACAGCTCCACCGGCGGCAACCATCGTTCCATCCGTGCACCTCCAGGCGCGGACGAGATCATGGCCCGCCGAAACCGTCGAGCCTTCCATCGAAGCGCTCGGGATTACCACAAAATCAAACTGATCGGTCCTCTAGGGCGACGAAGTGCGACCAGAATCGCATGCCCCGGCCGGCGAGTAGACGGCTAGGCGCGTGCCAGGGCCTGCCCTCGCATCGCAAGCCGTATCCGTGCGGCTTGCGATCGTGGAGATGGGAAGGAGAGATAGCTGTGGCCCGGCCCTACCGTATGGGCATCCTCCCAAGAGCAGGCGTGGGGGCCATGTGACGCAGCTTTCGATGCGCATGCATGACATTAGTGTCTGTCAGTATGCTTTTCTAAAATGCTCTCGGTATGCTTGGTAGATCGTTTGGCTCTCAACCCGTACCAAGATTTCATCGTTTGCATTGTTCGCCTTGCGCGTCCAGTTGTGTGAGCCAGTGAAGACGAGGTGTCGGGGGGTAGGCGAATCATCAAATCTGGCCTTGATCAAGATGATCTTGTCGTGAACCTTCTTCTCGTGGACGGGGATATGCTTCTCCTGAAGCCTCTCTTTCGACCGCTTGTCGATGTTCTTTACCACGACCCGTACCTTGCAACCCTGCGCCTTAAGCGAGATCAGTTTTGTAATAAGATCCGATCGCGAATCATGGATCATGTTCTGTTCCACGTGTACCCGGCAATCCGAGTTGGGCAGAATTTTCTTCAACTGCCGGAGGACCAGATCGCTGTCCTGTTCGGGTGAGGCATCAACGTGCACCATATCGCCTAGCCACACGCCACGTCCACTTCGGGTCTCATGGTAGTCATTGGTCCTGGGTTTCTCATCGAACAGATGTCTGAAATATTTCTCGAATCCGTCGAATAGGTCGGTGTCGCCGTAGATCGTGATCGCGTTGTTGAAGCTCTCTGCACCCGTCTCGTATGTCATGTTTGCCGAGCCAAACCAAACTACCTTGGGGAGTAATTGTCCGTTAGGATTTTGCGTTGTTGCGGGCGTTGTCGTCTCACTGAAGGTAAAGAACTTCGTGTGCATGATTCCATTGCTGTCTGCAGTGATGCATCCGTTGTTGCCTCCACGCTTGCCGTCGCCGCAGAACTTGAGCATGTCAGTAATTCTCTCGTCGACCTCGAACTTTTTCCCTTTAGGTGAGTGGCCATTGATCGCGATGGCCAGATCCATCACCTCTGAAGTATCTTTACGCCATCCGCTCTTCTTGAATGGCGCAGAGCCATCCATTGCGATTTTTACCGTTACGCCACGACTTTTAGCCTTCTTTAGTTCCTCAGCAATTATGGGAACGTTGAGGCTATAAATAGCCGCGTGAATCGTGCCTCCGGTAGGCGTGCCCTCGATGAGTCGCTTTACCTCGTCGAGAATGGTCATGTCTCTTTTCTTTTTTTTTTACTGGTGCCCGGTCTCGCGAAGTGCACCCAGGCCGGGTGCTGATCGATCGTGTGCGGTGATGCCACTCCAAATGTATCAGAACCGATGTCGTCCTCGTCGTCGAACTCCTGAGGGGGCTCGCATGCGCCCAACGAAAGCGCCAAGAGCGCAGCAGTTAGCACCTGCAACCATGTTCTATGCAGCATCGCCTCGCCTCCCGTGACCCATGGCCACTGCGTCCTTAGCGTACCTCATGGGAAACTGCTGGAAGGCGAAATGTATGGAGTGTATTCGTAAGGCGGTTGTAGTGGGCTGTGAACAATATGCGCTTCGACGCGCAGATAGCATCACATACGTATGTCCTAGGTGTCCTGCGGACGTCTGAGCGTTGAAGTTAAGAGGCCCTGCGGTGTAGCTCTTAGCGCACACTTTGCAGGCTACACCTACACTGTCGCCCTCGCGAGGCATCGATCAAGGTCACAGCGCAGGCGCTACTCGACGTCTACCGCGACAACGCGGTGCGGGCGGACATGCTCTACAATGGCAAGCTGCTCTATGTCTGGAACCATTCAGTACATCGGCAAGACCGATGACGGTTCTCTCACTGTGGCGATCGGAGAGGGCGACTGGCGCTGGCCAGGTCGAGGGCCAAGGCGAGCGCGGGGATGGTGAGGGCGCGCGGCGCACGCCACCTGCAGGCCGGCTCAAGGTGGGCCCGCGCGCATCGGGTGACCGTCCCCCGCGAGCACGAGGACCGGGACGAGGGCGGACCGCGGCGTGCTTCTGCGCGTCTCGCTCCGCCGGCGACTTGGTCAGATACCGCGCGTGCAGGATGTGCACTTGCAGGGCCAGTCCATCGATCGGCTTCGCCTCGACACCAAGCTTCGAGGCCTCGACAGCGGCCGAGCGCTGCACGGCGAGGGTGAGGAGCGGCGCTGCGTCGTGGTAGCCTCGCCGCATGATCCTCCCGCCCCAGGACGCTGAGATCGTCGATCCACCGTACCCCGGCGTGACCGCGAGCATCGAACCGCCGGATCCCGGCGTCGCCTTTATCCTCGGTCCAGCCAACCCCAACGTCACCGCGAGCCCCATCCCCCCGCGCCTCGACGTCGAAATGATCATCTCCGACCCGAGCCCCGACGTCGCCAGCATCGAGCCGCCGGACGCGCACGCGCTCGGGCTCGTCTTGGCGATCGCGGTCACGGCCCTGCGCCGGTGAGCGCCTGACCGGCGCGTCGACCTGGCTCTGCTCCTCGCTGCCTTGCCCCGCCGCCCGCCCCCAGGCAGGCTTCGTCCATGGGCCAGCCCGCCGAGAAGCAGCGCCGCGCCACGTACGCCGACCTCGAAGCCGTCCCTTCGAACAAGGTGGCGGAGCTCGTCCGCGGCACCCTGCACGTGTTCCCGCGGCCGGCGCCGCGACATGCGAACGCCGAGGGGGCCCTACAGGGCGAGCTGTTCGGCCCATTCCACCGCGGGCGTGGCGGTCCGGGCGGCTGGTGGATCCTCCCGGAGCCCGAACTGCACTTCCCCGACCCGGACGCGCCGGGCGAGATCGACGCGCTCGTGCCCGACCTCGCCGGCTGGCGCCGCGAGCGCATGCCCGAGTTGCCCGAGACGGCCTTCTTCCCGCTCGCTCCGGACTGGATCTGCGAAGTCCTGAGCCCGTCGACCGAGGACGTCGACCGGGACGAGAAGATGCCCATCTACGCGCGCGAGGGCGTGCGGCACGCGTGGCTCGTCGACCCGATCGCGCGGACGTTAGAGGTGTACGTGCTCGGCGCGGATCGTCGCTGGGGGCCCGCGGTCGTCCACCGCGATGCCGCCCGCGTCCGCGCCGAGCCTTTCGAGGCCATCGAGCTCGATCTCTCGGTCCTCTGGGCGAAGTAGCGAAGGGGCCCGCCGGCTGTGACGACGAGCAGCGCCTCGAGGCCTACGGGTAGCGCGCCCGCGGGATCGCGGCGCTGACACGGGCGCTCCGCCCGCGGCGAGGAGGACGACGGGTGGTGTAGATCAGGCCGCGCTTGCCGGCGCTCGCTCGCGGCGATAGGAGGACGCATGGCGATCACGATGTGGTGCCCACACTGCGAGTCCCTGACGCAAGTAGAGATCATCGGACGAACCGACTTCGATGCCTATCACTATGCGTTCGGTAAATGTGTAGGGTGCTCTTGTCCTGGACTCGTCGAGCTCGACTGCAACGACCCATCAGCCCACACGCGACGCCAGGTATTCCCATCGACGGGAAGCCTCGACTGCGACCTTCCGGCAAAGGTCAACGAGTCATATCAAGAGGCCATTAGGTGCCAGTCGGCAGGCGCATGGATTGCTACGGCCGTCATGGTAAGAAGGACTCTTGAGGCGATCGGCAGAGAGTTCGATCCGAAGTCGAAAAGGCTCGTCGATGGCTTGAAGAGCATGAGGGAACAGGGCGCTATCAGCGACGAGCTGCTGCAGTGGGGTGAGGAGCTGCGATTCCTCGGTAACATAGGCGCCCACCCAACGGATGATATTGTAACAAGTCAAGATGCTGAAGATGCCGTTGAGTTCGTAAGCGCAATAATCGAGACCATATATCATCTTCGTCCGAAGTTTCAGGCTATGCGTGAGCGGCGAAAGAAGGCGAAGGGCGGCGGGGACACATAGTGCGCCGCGCTGCCGTCAGGTGGGCACCGAACTTCGTGCCTGTCTGCTGCGCGTCGCAGCGGAACGCGAATGCGGGGGCTACGGCTCCGATCGCCGTGGCGAGGAGTGGCGGCAGGCGTGGCACGGGCGGCCGTCACCGCCGAGGCTGAGAAGCATCATCCGCCGTCGAGCAAGACCACGACGACACTCGGCACGCTCGGAGATCAGGCGGAGGCCCGCGACCCGAAGCCGTTGAGCCCCCACGAGGGATCCGCGGTGACGCGCTCTTGGAGCGCAGCGAGATCGGACGACTTCAGCGCTTCCTTGAGCGCCCGCTCTCCCGCTCGTGCAGCGTCCGCGTTTGGGTAGCTCACCCACCGATCGATCTGCTCGCGCGTGACGTGGTGGGCACTGAGGCGGTCGTTCGCGGGCACCGGCGGGTACTTCAGGGTGAAGCGGTACGAGGCGAACGCCTCGGGCCGGTTGAGCGCATCGGGCAGCATGGCGCCGGCGAGGAGCGCGATCGCGGTCCCGTGGGCCTTGATGTTCTTGTACTCGTCCGGGGTCGCGCCGAACTGCGCCTCGAGGAGGGCCATGATGCCGTGGTGCTCGTTGACGGGCTCGACGGCCGCCCCGAGCTCGCGCGCCCGGGCAGCGTCGGCGCGGGCACGAGCCACGGTCGCCTCGACACGCGCGACGTGCTCCCTGATGACTTGCTCGGCGGCGATGATGGCCTCGATGCTCGGCGCGATCTCCTGCCGGACGGCGTCGAGGCTGGCGCCGGCGACGAGCTCCTCGCGCGCGCGCCGCGCGGGCCTCCCGCCGGCCGGCGACCTCGCCCTCCCGCTCTGGAGCGATCTCCAGAAGCTTCGCCTCGAGCTGCTCCAGAGTCGCGACGCTCGCCTCCCGCGCGCTCCGCGCCTTCTCGTGCACCGCGCACGCCTCGCGCTCGCGCGTGAAGAGCTGCCGCAGCGCCGGCCCGGGGTGCGCCTGCACCACGTCGACGCGCGCCTCGCTCTCGGCCTTGCAGGCGCGCTCGTGGGCGCGCCCCGCTTCCGCGATCTCGCGCTCGAGGCCCTCCACGGCGGCCGCGCGCTCCGCGGCGGCGGCTGCCGCGGTCGCCTCCTCCGCCCGGCCTCTGGCTCGCTTCGCGCGGAGCGCGGCGAGGTCCCGGGCTTCCCGGGCGCGGAGGACCTTGGCGCCGTTCTCGTCCGTCGCGTCGATGTCGTACGCCTGCTCTGCGGCGGCGAGGGTCGCTTCGGCCTCCCCGAGGAGCTTTGCGGTGTCGCTCGCCTCCTGCTCCGCAGCGGCCCGCGCAGAGCGCGCGAGATCCAGCTTCGAGGGCGCGCCGCTCGATTCGTTCTTGCCGATCATCTTCTTGGGCTTTTCCAGGATGTTCACGATCACTGCCTCCCTCGCCGGCCCGGAGCGGCCAGCGCCTTGCGCGCGTCCTCGGGCGTCATCGTCTCGAACACGACGGTGTTGCCCTCGCGCCGGATCTCGCCCCTCGGCTTGGAGAGGCCCATGCGGGCGTCCAGCTCCCTCTTGCTCGCGGCGCGCTTCTCGAGGCTGTCGACGCGCTTCTCGAGCGTGTCGATGCGCTCGAGAAGCTCGTCGTCGCTGTGGATCTTCTCGGGCTCCATCGGGTCGAGGCCTTCGAGGCTGTCGACGCGCTTCTCGAGCTTGTAGAGGCGATACGCCGAGCCGCCCGTCCGCGGGCCCATCGTGTGGCCGTTCTCGAGGAGGTCCACGCGCTCTTCGAGCTTGTCCAGGCGCGGCTTGATCTCATCATCCTGCAGGCGGGCAGAGATCTTCTCGAGCTTCTCGACCTTCGCGGCGAGGGTGGCCAGGCGCGTCTTCTTCACGGCATCGCTCGGCCTGCTGCTCGGCACCGCGACCGCACGGTTCCCTGCCTGGGCGGCGGGCTTCGTGGGCGTGGCGATCCGGCGCGCGGCGACGGGACGCGGCGAGTGCGCGGAGGACGTGCGAGGGGCGAAAACGCCCGTCCGGGAGAGGTATTGGCTATAAGACACGGCCTCACCTCCCCTTCCGGTGCGGGCAATGGCGCCGCGTCGTTGCGGAGCTCGGGATCATCGGCGCCGCGTTGCGGGTGCGCGACGCCTCCCGCGCGATGCGCTGCCGCTCGAGAGTTCTTTTCGACACCTTGACCTGTTTGGTTCTCTTGGACATGGGTCCTCACGCGCACTTCGGTGCGCCGGATGTTGCGTTGAAAGCCGGATGCGTCGAGATCGCCGCGGCTCGCGGCGGCCCCTCTCGGTCCAGCGCGTCGAGCCCCTTGAGCAAGACCTCTCGCGCAACGATGCTGAAGGATCGGATCCGACCACCCGGTGTGATGCGCCGCGCGTTGATGCGCCGCTCGAGCTCGTCGTCGAGCCAGACGGAAGCACTACGATTGCTCATATCTTGAGTCTGCGAAGCGCTTAGTCTGCGGTCAAGCGATGTGTCTCATGTGGTGCGAAAAGACGCCATCATGCCGCCGCATGACAGCTCATGAGCACTCATGGCGACGAGTGCGCGCGGGACGCCGCTCCCCGTGGCATGGTTGGCCTGCGGAGGTTCCCACCATGGGCAGGACTCGGGGATCGGTGATGCTCGCGGCGCTCGGCCTCGACCAGGTCGAGATCGCCCGTCGGTGCGGCGTCGTGCGGTCAGCGGTGGGGCACTGGGCCACCGGCCGCTCGCGGCCGAACGGCGACATGCGGTGCCTGCTGGCCAGGGTCTACAAGATCCCGGTGGAGGCCTGGATCGAGCCCGCGAACAGCACCGCGGCTCCGGCGGCGCCCTCCGCGATCGGGCGCTTCATCGCGTAGGACATGCGCGCGCCGGCGGCGAGCGGCGCGGCTGCGGCGTCGGGGCGTTCACCTCGGCGGCGACGGCCGGCCTTGGCAGCGGCGCGCGGCGGACTCTTCCGCGATGAGCTCGTCGGCGGCGCGCACGCCATCGATGAAGAACCGCGCCTGCCCGGGGTCGTCGAGGTCCAAATCGAACCGGCGCAGCACCGCGCGGTCTCGGGGAGGCACGGCGCGGAGGATCTTAGCGGCAGATCGGAGACGGGGCACGGCGTGAGCCTACCCGATCCAGCGGGCGCGGTGCCGAGGGCGGCGGCGGCGAGCGCCTACGCGTGCGCCTCGAGAGCGCGCAGCAGCTCGTCGGCCAGCCGGGGTCGCGCTGGGTACGTGGCGAGGGCGCGGGCGATGGCGTCCCCCTCGGCGTCCAGCAGGCGCCCTTGAACGTCCGCGAGCTCTGGGTCGATCTCCCCGCGGGCGAGGGCCCTCCCGAGCGCGCGGAGCCTACCGGGCAGCGTGCAGAGCCGTGCGCGGAGCTCCTCCACCGTCGGCGCCACCTCGCAGCCCCGGGACGCCTTCATGCCGCACTCCCGCGCAGCGCGGCGACTAAGCGGGCGCGGCATCCCTCGCACCCCCGCACGACGTCCTGCAACGTCGCCTGGAGCTGCTCCACTTCGGCGACTGTGGCCAATCCATCAGACTCGACCGCGGCGATCGCGGCGGCGCGCTCGTCCGTGAGGAGGCGGCGAAGGGTCTCCGCGGCGCTCACCGCGACCTCGCCGCGCTCTACACGGCCGCGCAGGCGCCGGATCTCACCGGGGATGGCGCGCGCCCTGCGCTTGAGATCCTCGAGGGATGCCGGCGCCTCGGGAGGCTCGGGCGGCTCGGGCGGCGACGCCGTCGCCGTTGGCGCTCCGGAGGGCGGTGAAGGGGGCGCTACGGGCGCGGCACGGGCCCTCGCTTCCCGCTTCGGAGGCGTCGGCGGCAAGGGGGCCGCGCGCCCCTTCCTGGCCTTCACGGGCGGCGAGGGTTGGGCGGCGAGCAGATCCCACCCGACAGCAACCACGCCCGTGCGAGCCTCGATCCACGCTGGCCCGAGGTCTCCATCACCCCGCGGCACCTGTTTCCCCCCGATCCAGCGGGACAACGTCGCCGGCGCCACCCCGAGAGCACGGGCGGCTGCCCGGATGCCGCCGCGCTCCGCCGCCCACGCTTCGAGCTGCACCGACCCCTGTGAACGCACGAGGCAAGCCTAGCACCTGTTCCCGTTACTAGCACCTCGACGGTAACAGTTTCCGTTCCCCTCGCGTTTCTGGCCCTGTTCCCACATCCCCAGCCCGAAGTGCTCGAATTTAAAGAGGAAGCCCCTAGGGTCTCAAAAACCCCAATCGCTGTAGGAGGATGTCCCACCGCGTAGGTTCGTTCGGGTTCTTGGGCTTCCTTCGCCCCTCGGCGTTCTTGTCCCCCTCCATCGATCGGCTCAGCTTCGCCAGCCGTCGAGCAGCTCGGGAGCGTCGAGCTGCTCGGGAGCGTCGGGCTGTCTCGTCTGGGTGGCCTGCCGAGGTTGCCGAGGGTTGCCGAGGTTCTTCCAGCCGTTGGCGCCCACGCGTGCGGGGGGCTTTCCCCTTTTCCGGCCTCAATAGCGGATAAATAATTAAATAAATAATCCTGATTGAGCTTGGCTAAAGCCTGAAAAAACCTCGGCAATCATCGGCAACCTCGGCACCACCGCGCCGGGTCTCTACCCTACGCGCTCGATGGCCCAGAGCTTGAATCCCTTGCGATCGGCTCCTCTCTCGACGATCCGCAGCTCCCCGACGATCCGCCCCTTCATCCGACGCAGGAGGCCCGACAGCTGGATCGGCGCCACGGAGAGCGCCTGGAACTTCCCCAGCCCGAGAAGCCCCTCGACGGCATCACGGAACGTCGGCGCCGTCTGCATGAGCTCGAGGGCGCGCCGAGTCGTCAGCCCGGCCGGGGCACCCTCCCGCCCGACGAGCTCCGCCCACCCCTCGACGAAGGCGCGGCGGTGGTCCGCGTCCGCGTCCGCGTTCTCGGCCAGGGCATCGCGAGCGGGGCCCGGATCAGGAAGGCCTGCAAAGACGAGCGCCCCGAGGACGTGCCTCGTCCAGCTCTCGAAGCTGCCCCACGGCCGGAGCGCGACAGCCGGACACCCCGCGGCGGTGTACCGGCGGAGGATCGTCAGCGCCGCGACGGCGAGCGCCGCGCGCTGCGCGCGCACGTGGAGCAGGAGAGGGCTGTACCGGAAGCCCTGCCTCTGCTCGGGGCGCTCTGCATTTGCCGTGATTCTGACGTGACACACCCTGCGGTCCATGTCCGCGCCGAGGTCCGCGTTGTTGCCGGTCGCGTAGAACGTCGCCCCGATCGGCCCGCTCCAATCCTTCGAGCTCCCGAGGACGCGATCCGACCATTGCGACTCGGTGAGCGCGGTGCACAGCGGCGCGCCCCCGAGCTTCCCCACGACGTTGTCGAGGAGCACGATCCTGTCCCCGGCCATGAAGTAACACGTCAGCCGCTTGCGCATCTCGGCCTCGTCCTCGGTGAACTGGCCGGCGGCGGGCTCGCGCCCCGTCGAGACAAGCCCAGCGAGCTTCGCGAGCAGGCCCTTGCCCGTGCCCGGCGTCGAAGCGTCGAACAGGAACAGCGGCGCGGGGCCCCGGAACATGTTGCGCGACATCGGCGTGAGCAACGCGGCAAAGAACCCGGTCCGGTGTTCGGGTGTCTCGAAGGTGAAGTCGCAGATCACGTCGTCGATCGCCGCGATGGCGCGCGCGACGTCCTCCTCCGTCGGGTGCTCGGGGACGGTCGGATAGTCTGCGTTCGGCTCATAGAGGATTCCCGTGCGCTCGTCGTATCCCGGCTCTCCTAGGACCTTGCCGTCGGGCAAGAGGAGCGGCGTCTCGGCGACTTGCTCGAGCGGCGCGAGGACGGGCCAGTGCGCGCGCGCAAGGATGCCCTGCACCACCCATTCGGGGGGCACGGTTCGGCTCCGCTTCTCCGCCCCCGCTTGCGTCGTCGTCAGCCTGATCCACGTCGCTCCGGAGGCCATGGCCTCGCGCACGGCCGGCGCGGGTACGGCCTGGATCGTGGGCGTGTTCGGCTCTCGCGTGAGGAGCGGCGGGGGTTCCGCGTCCCGGACGACGCGCACCAGCGTGCCCCCGCGGCGCCAAATGCGCCGATCGGGATCGTCGAGCCCGACGCGCTCGATCGCCTCGATCGCCTGGTCGGTGACGTGCTCCATGTTCGCCGAGACGACGATTTCCGGCGGCTTGTCCCCGCCGAGCCAACGCCGGACGTCACGGAAGACGATCGGGTCGAAGCCCTTCGCGAGCGTCCCCCAACCGGTCACGCGCTCGCCGTCCTCGATCTTGGTCATCGTCCCGCGGATGGTCGTCTCGCGCTTCGCCCGGTCTTCATCCCCCGCGAGATCGCAGACGATGCAGAGGAACTCGAGCGCCAGGTCGGGATCCCATCCGCTCCGGAGCAGCGCGCCGGCGAGCGCGAGCTGCATCTCGTGGCGACCGCCGCCGGGCCAGTGTCGCGCGAGCAACACCCCCGCCGCGATGCGCCCGACCCGCACCCGCAGATCGCCCGCGTCGATGGCCTGCGGGAGCTCCGCGGCCTCGAGGCCGATCGGCTCGCCCGAGACGTGCGTCGAGCCCGGGAAGACGGTCTGTGTACCGTCGCTCCGGATCTCGACAATCATCGCCTTGTCCTGCGCCTTGTCGCGTACGCGTAGCGGGTCTCGGAACTGGGCCGTCGCGACCTCACACCGAAAGAGGCGATGCGAGCCTTGACGGCTCGCGCGGCCGAAAACGGTCGTGGGTGGGAGGAGCAGATCGGCAAAGTCGATGGCCTCGCTGCAATCGAGGTCCACGTCGACGAGCCCACCGCTCGGCGTGCCGAGGAGGACGCCAACGTTCATCTGCACGCCGGGCGGGAAGTCACGATCGAAGGATGCCCGCGCCTCGTCCAGCGTCCGCGTTTGCCAGGCCTGGCCGCTCGGCGCCTTCTCCCGGAAGGGTACCGGCACGGGAACCCACCCCCAGCCGAGGTATGCCGCGGCGTACTCCCTCGCCGCCATGCCCGTGTCGCCGTTCAGGTGCGGGGCGCTCATGCCGCACCCCCCGCGCTGTTGATCATCGTCGCCGGGTTGCGCTTCCAGCGGATCGCCAGGTACGAGCCTCGGTCGGCGCCGGCGAGGATCGCCCGCACCCACCCGTCCGGGGGCGGCGGGCGCCCTTCGAGCATCGCAGGGACCCGCGGGTCGTTCGTGATGTCGAGCACGCGCACGCACGGGATCCCCGCCTCGTAGAAGGCGATCAGGACGATCGCGTCGAGGCGATCCGCCGGTGGGGGGCCGCTCGCGCCGCAAAAGGACACGAGCGCGCGCTCGAGCTCTCGGAGCTCCATCGAGGCGGTCTTGCGCCGGCGCGCTGCTGCCCGCCGGGCGGTTCGTGCGCGGCTCATCGGCTGGCCCCCTTCCGGAGCCCGGCGCGCGACATCGCCCGCTCGAAGTCGTCGCCCTCCGGCGCGGGCTTCTCCTTCGCCTGCGCGGCGTAGTACCGCTCGAGCTCCGCCGGCTCGACGTAGTAGTACTTCCCGACCTTCTGCGCCGCGAGCTTGCCGGCGCGGATGTCGGCCAGGACAGCGCGCTTGGGGCGCGAGATCCTGTCGTGCCGGATCCTGCGATCCGCACCCTGACTCTTCAGCGCGGCGGATACCTCCGTCCTGATGAACGCGCGCAGGTCGTCTCCCAGGAGACCAACCAGAAGCCGCGCGGCATCGCCCTTGCGCAGGGCGGGCTCTTCTTGCACCTTTCCCATGCTCGTCCTCTCGCGGCGCGGTGTCGGCTCGTCCCCGATCCGCGCCGTTCTCTTCTGAGCCGCGCGCCAGGACCCGCCCGGCGCCGTCAGCTGCTCGGTTTCAGCCCTTCACCACCGGCGTCGGAGAGCTCTGCAGCTGCGCCAGCTGGCGCTGTGCGAGCTCGATCCGCTCCTTCACCACCGACCCGCGGACGTCCTCACCCCGGAGAAACTTCCGCACCGTGCGGGGGTCCGCGCCGGACAGCCCCGCGATCACCAGAACCTGCTGTGTCGTCGTCAATTCGTGCTGCATGACGACTCCACATCAGCACCGCGGAGCCTGGCGCGGTATCGCTGCTTCCCCAGCCCCGGGTGGGGGTCTGCCTGGCCGGTCTACCCGGGGATACCCACTCGCCGGACCGGTCTACCCTGGGCTGGGGAAACGTCGCTTGACATTCACGCCGTTCTAGTGGGTGTCGAGGAACGCGAACGCTTTCCGCAGCTCCTCGTCACCCTTCCCCGAAACCTTGAACTCGAGCTCAAGCAGGGCACGCGCGATCTCCTGCGCTGCACTCTCCGGATCCTCGACCGCGCGCCACCTCTCTCCAAGCGATCTCAACTGCCTCTCGATGCGTCCCTCGATGCTCTTGCAGCGCTTCTGCATGTCTGGCTCTTCGGAGAGGCTCTGCAGCGCAGGGAAGTTGTGAGCCATGCTCGCGGCAACGACATCCGTGAACGCATCCAGGTAGCTGTCATGCTCGCGGCATGCCTTGACGGCGAACGTCAGGATCTCCGTGAGGTGTCGAAAGCCGCCGCTGATGTTCTCAGCCATAGGCTTTCGCAGTCGTCCTAGCTCGTCGTCGATCGGTAGGTACCCACCCGCGATGAAGCCTTCGTCCGGCCTGATGTACTTTCGAGCCCACGTGTGAGGGCCGCCCTCCGCATTCAGCGCCGACAGGTCGCTTCGTTCGATCGCCTGGTGCACCGCCGTCAGGATGTGCCCGATCGCCGCAGACTCATCGTTCGCATGCTGGCGCGCGTGGTCTATGAACCGCCCCGCGAGCTCTTCGAGCTGTTGCACCATCGAATGCCGGAACCGGAACTGGATGACGGACGACTGACCCTCTCCGAGGTCGACCACGTGCTTCGGAAGGTCTGCGACCAGATATCCAGCATCCCGGGCCTGCTGCCGCAGCTGCACCGTGAGCGCGGCGGCTTCGTCCTTGTCTCTCGGCTCGAGTTCGGGGCCCAGCCGCGCGCGCGGCTTGGGGCCGCTGCGCTTGCTTCTGTCGGTGCTCTTGCTCGGCTTGCCCTGCTTCGGTACCTTCTCGCTCACGTTGACCTCGACCGTCGACGTCGCCGGCCGGGAGGGTTGCCGCCCTCGCCGGCCGTTCTCTTGCCAGCCTACCGCGGCGGCGAGCAGCACGGCGAGCGCTGCGAGGAGGGCCTGACAACGAGCCTTCATCGTCTCCTCCGCGCGCGCTCCGCCGAAAGGCGCACGACATCGGCCGTGTCCACGGAAGGCTGCTCGGGCGCGGCCAGGAGCTTGCCGAGCGCCTCGTTCGCCACGCGCGCGGCCTCGACGTCGTCGGCGGCGAGCGCCACCCGGACCAGCTCGGTCAGCTGCGCCAGCAGGCCCGCTCGCGGCGAGCTCGTCCCCGACGCGCCCGACGGCGCCGTTGCCGGTCCCGGCGAGGGTGGGGGGCGGCTGGCTTGGACGACGAGCACCGCCGGCGCGGCGCCTCCCCGCGCGCCCTCGACGTCGACCGGCGATCGCGGCGAGGCCTGGGTGAGCGGCGACGGCTCGCCGGGCGCGGGGTTGGACCCATCGCTGGACCCAAGCCCCCCGGCTTCGTCCACCTGTCCAGCCCTCGGGTCGCCGCTTTCGCTAACGATTTCGGGCTTGTCTACCTGGGGTGAGTAACGGGAATCGAACCCGCGACAACTGGAGCCACAATCCAGTGCTCTACCAACTGAGCTATACCCACCGTTCTTCGCGGCCCGTGGGGCTGCGAAGGCCTGGCAGAATACTCAGCTCCGCGCAGAGTGCAATCACGGAAACGCACCGCGTGTCGCTCTTCGAGCCCCCACCCCTGGATCCGGCCACCTTTCGAGCCCCTCGCCCCGGCTTCCCGCCCCGACCCCCAAGGAGGCGCCGGCCTCCTCCACTCCTCCAGCAGAGGGCCCCCGCGGGACGACGGCCCGCCGGGCGCCCCCCCTCGGCCCCGCTCACGCCTCGGCCCCGGTTCCCCGGCGCGCGCCGGTCGGCTCGCTCAGAGCGTCGTCCACCGGCGCAGCGCGGCCCGGCGGGCCCGGTCCAGGTCCGCGCGGTGGCGGGTCGAGATCGGCGCGCGCTGCGTGGGATGCGCCGGCGGCGGCACCGACGCTCCAGCCGGGTCGTCTGCCGCCTCGCGGCCGGACGCCGCGAGCAGCGCCGCCGCGAGCGAGCTCTCGAGCGCGGTCAGGTCGTAGCCGCCCTCCAGGAAGATGGCGAGCCGCCCCCCCGCCTTCGCGGTCGCCATCGCCGCGAGCCGGCGGCCCATCGCCGCGTACGCGGCGCGCGACAGCTTCATCGCCGCCATCGGATCGCGCTCGTGCGCGTCGAACCCCGCCGAGACCAGGATCAGCTCGGGCGCATACTCGTCGAGCACCGGAAGGAGAAGCTCGTCGAACGCAGCCTCGTAGACAGCGTCCGTCGCGCCGTCGGACAGCGGCACGTTCACCGTGTAACCGGTGCCGTCGCCTCCGCCGAGCTCGTTGGCGGCGCCGGTGCCGGGATAGAACGGCCACTGGTGCAGCGAGCAGAACAGCACCCGCGGATCGTCCCAGAAGATGTCCTGCGTGCCGTTGCCGTGGTGCACGTCGAAGTCGACGACCGCCACCCGCGAGAGCCCGCTGCTCAGCGCCGCCTGCGCCGCCACGGCGACGTTGTTCAGGAGACAGAAGCCCATCCCGGCGTCGCGCGTAGCGTGGTGGCCAGGCGGACGGAGCAGCGCGACCCCGAGCCGGCCGGGGCCGGCGAGCACCGCGTCGACAAGCGCCACCGCGGCGCCCGCGCCGCGCCTCGCCGCCTCGACCGAGCGCGGGACCACGTACGTGTCGGGGTCGAGCGCCGCATAGTGGCCGCTGAGCCGGCCGAGCGACTCCAGGTACCGCGGGGCGTGCACCCGGGCGAGCTCTTCCTCGGTGGCGTCGCGCGACGCCACGTGCTCCAGCGAGAGGCCGGCCGCGGCGCATCGCTCGATGGCGCGGCGGGCGGCCTCGAGGCGCTCCGGGCGCTCCGGGTGCGCGCCTCGCGAGCGATGTTGCTCGAACAGCGCGTCGTCGACGACGTAGAGGCGCGGGGCTTCGGAGTGCGGCTGATTCAAGTGCACCATGAGCTGGGTGGAGAGTTGTAGCAGCGCCGCAGCGGATGGTAGCTTGCCCTGAGCCCCGGAAAGAAGGAGTGGAGACGCAGGATGCGCGGAAAGATCATCGCAGTCTTCGCCGTGATTGTCCTCATGGTCGGAGGGCTTTTTTACGCCCTCACGCGCGCCTCCCTCGCGGAGATCGGGCGCCCCGGCGAGGCGCCGCGCGCGCTCGCGGCCGCCATGGCGCAGCTCCAGGTGGACGGCCTCGTGCTGGAGCGGTGGCTCGACTCCCACGCGAGCGACCCGAAGCTGCGCGAGCCGTTCAACGCCGGCACCGCCCCGGCCCGCGCGGAGGCGGCCACCAGCGCCGCCAACGCCATCCGGGAGGCGGTCGCCGCCTCGCCCGAGCTCGCCAGGACCCCGCCCTCCCTCGTGGTCCTGGTGGACACGAAGGGCGTGGTGCTCGGACGGAACGCCTCCGCGCTCATGCGCGGAGATAACCTCGGCGCCGTCTACCCGTCGCTGAAGCTCGCCATCGAGCAGGGGGTGACCGGCTCGGACGTGTGGGTGAGCCGGGCGCGCAACGAGCAGCTGCTCGCGTCCTACGCGCCCATCCGCAGCGACGCCGGGCAGATCATCGGCGCCGTCGCGGTGGGCACCGCGCTGAACGACGAGCGGCTGACCAACGCGAGCGAGCGCACGAGCGGGCGCGTCCTCGTCGTCGCGACGCAGTCGGGCGACGGCCTCGACGTGGTGGCGAAATCGCGCGACGCCTCCCCGCAGCTGGTCGCGGCGCTCACGGCGTCGCCGGCGAAGGACGGCGCCCTGAAGGCGCTGAGCTCCGGGCAGACGGTCGACATCGGCGGGCTGGCCGGCGAGTACAGCGCCGTCGGGCACGCGCTCGACGGCTACGGCGACGGGCGGCGCGCGGTGCTCCTCAGCATCGCGCAGCTCAGGACGCCGGGGCTCGCGAGCGCGCTGCTCTGGCCGCTGCTCGGCGTCGCCGCGCTCGGGCTCGTGCTCGTCGTGATCGCCGGGTATTTCCTGGACGCGTACATCTCGCAGCCGGTCTCCGAGATCGAGGACGGCCTGCTCGCGATCATGAACGGCCGGACCGACCTCCGGTTCCAGATCGAGCACGCCGAGCTCGGCGGGCTCGTGTTCCGCCTGAACTCGCTCCTGAACCAGCTGCTCGGGGTGCAGGAGGACGAGACCGACGCCGAGGGGCGCCCGTCGCGCGCGCCGACGTCGGCGTCCTTCCGGGACGCCCTCGAGGTCGACGAGCGGATGGCCGCGCTGTCCGTGGAGGAGATCCCGGCCGACGCCAAGGCGCTCCTGGAGGAGCCGGAGGACGCCTACTACGCGCGCATCTTCGGCGAGTACATCGCCGCGAAGAAGTCGCTCGGCGATCCGGTGGATCACATCACCCGCGACGCGTTCGTCGCCCGCCTCAAGGCGAGCGAGCAGGAGCTCGGGCGGAAGCACGGAAAGCCCATGCGCTACAAGGTCGAGGTGCGCGGCAAGGAGATCGTGCTCCTCGCCGTGCCGCTCGCCTGACGCGCGCGGCGCAGCAGCCTGGGAGCGCGCGCAGCGAGGCGCGGCGCCGCCCGCGGCCCGGAGGCGCGCCGCGCCGCGCGGCTCAGTGCAGCACGGCGTCCGGGCCCTCGTGCAGCTCGACGCGCCCCGACGAGGGCTCGCGGCGGAGCGCGATCACGTCGGCGAGCTCGCAGCCCAGGGCGATCGCCGGCGATGAGGTCGTGACGATCCACTGCACGTTGGGCAGCGCGGCGCGCAGGCGCGCGGCGAGCGATCGCTGGCGGTGCACCGGCTGCTGCGCCTCGATGTCGTCGATCAGCACGACGCCCTCGGCGAGGCGCGGATCGCCGCTCGGGTGCGCGGACGCGAGCGCGCGGAGCGCGAGCGCGCCGAACGCGACGGTGTGCCGCGCGCTCCGCCCGAGATCGTCGAAGTCGACGCGCTGGCCGTCCGCGCGCTCGAAGATCGGCTCGAGACGGAGCGGATCGACGCCGGCGTACGTCACGCCGTGGCCCTCGAGCAGCGCCTCGAGCACCTCCTTGAGCGCGCGATCGAGCGCGCCGAGCCGCGCTGCCTGGGCGCCCGGCCAGGCGTCCGAGAGCGCCTCCGGCCGGCTCTTCCGGCCGTCGCGCGCGATCGCCGCCGCGATCGGGATGAACGAGAGCACCTGCTTCGTCTCACGGGCGAGGTCGGTGCGCGTCGCGTCGTCGAAGCTCGCGGCCGCGCGCACGTCGTAGCGGAGGATGGTGCGCTCGGGCGTCGTCAGCACGATCGCGCTGCGGGAGAACCAGCGCGCTCCCGAGAGCGCGACGAGGACGAAGCCCCCCTCGGCCGCGCGCCGCTCGAACAGCGACTGCTCCCTCCGCCGCAAGATCGCCGCGTCCTCGGGCTCGTCGAGGCGCGCGTTCGGGCTCGTGACCCGCAGCGGGTGCGCGCGCGCCGGGTCGTCCGTGCCGAGCATCCAGTCGGCGACCACGAGCGGCTGCGCGCCGTCGTCTCCGCGCGGCCTCGGCTGCGCGACCGCGTACCCGGGCCGGGTCGACGCGATCGCCGACAGGATCGAGGTCTTGCCCACGCCGTCGCCGCCGAAGAGGACCACGAGCCGGCGCGGCGCGCCGGCGGCGTCCTCGAGCGAGAGCGAGAGATCCTCGAACGGGCCGACATGGACGAGGCGGACGCGGGAGAGCAGCACCGCCCGCGAAGCTACCACCGCGCAGCGCGCGTGGAACGCCGCCGTCGGCGTGGCGCGCGCGGACGTCGACGGCGCGGCGAGCGCCTCCGACGCGCCGTGGCATGCCGCGGGTGCGCGCGGGCGCCCCCGCGCACCCGGTGGCGCGCGGGGGCGCCGCAGCCTAGATTCGTCGTCCGGGGTCGTCACCGTGCTGCGCAAGCTGCCTCCGCCGGATTTCCGCTACGTGTGGCTCCACCCGGAGCCCGGCTCGACCGGCGCGCTCGCCGCGGCCGGGACCGCGGGGCTCGCGGGCGCCTCCGCGGCCGTCTGGAGCGCCGGGGGCCACGCGCTCTCGCTGGGGCTCATCGCGATGGGGAGCGCGCTCGGGCTGCTCGCGCTGGTCCGCGCCGATCACCGCCCCCCGATCCAGCGCGGCGCGCGCGAGGTGACGATGGCCGTCGTGCCCTGGGGGATCGTCGTCGACCCGGACACGGAGCCGCGGGTGCTGCGGTGGCCCGCCGTCCAGCGGGTGAGCGTGGACGTGTCGCACACGATGCGCGGCGGGACGCCGGCCATCGTGTCGAGCCTCGTGACGGTGCACACCGAGCGCGACGTGCTGGCGGGCCGCGCCGCGGGCGCGGTGGACCTGGAGCGGCTCCTCGCCAACCTCGAGGGGTATGCGCAAGAGGCGTCGCGGCCCGTCGCCGCCGATCTCGAGGGGCTGACGGTGCTGGGCGACGGCGTGACCGAGCCGATCGCCGCGGCGCTGCTCCAGGCGGCGGACGGCATCTGCGCGACGAGCCGCGGCGACGCGCAGCTCGCGCTGCCGGGGGGCGGCTACCGCACGGCGGCGGCGGCGCGCGCCGCGGCGCCCGAGACGATCGCGGCGCTGCGCTCCGCGCTGTCGTGGAGCCACGATTGCCCCGCGGATCCTCGGCCGCTGGCGGCGGTCGTCGCCGGCGCGTTCGGGGCGGCGGAGCTCGTGCCCGAGCTCCTGCGGCTCGCGAGCTCGCCGCACCCGGTGGTCGCCGCGTTCGGCAAGGCCGCCGCGCTCCGTCTGGGGGCGCCGCCGAACCGCGCCGGCTCGCTCGACGAGGTGGCGGCCTTCCTGTTCGAGGAGGATGTGGAGATCGGGAAGCGGTGGATCGCGTCGGCCCCGACACTTTGTTTGCGACCCCGGGCCCAAGCTTGCTAGCTAGAGGGGTCGGCAGCGCGTGCGCTGCGGTTCGAGCGGCCTGCGCGCGGAGGCCGTCGTCCCGCGGGGCTCCGTCCTCGCGGCGCGCTGCCGGCGGGTCGTCCACCGCGCCGGGTCGGCTATGAAACGGGCTCCGTCGCCACCGAAGCCGTCTTCAGGGGGAGCGCGCCGCCGCCTGGCCGTCGCGTGGGTCCTCGGCCTCTCGCTCGCCGCGTGCGCGGAGCACCACGCGGCAGGGCCGCCCCCGTCGCAGAGCACCGCGCGCGCCGCGCCGTCCGCCGCGCCGCCCGTGGGTCTCGCCCTCGCGCCGCCCGCGGGCCTCGCCCTCGCGTCGCCCGCGCCGCCCATGGTGGACGGCGCCTGGGTCGAGTCGGTGCGGCTCGAGCGCTGGGCCGAGGCGGCGGAGCGGCTCGACGCCCTGCCCATGGAGCAGCGCGCGCTGCCCTCGATGAAGTACGCGCGGGCGCGCGTCGCGTTCGAGCTCGGGGATCACGGCAAGGCGGTGGAGCTGCTCCACCGCCTGGAGCAGGAGCTGCCGCTCCTCGCCCGCGAGGTGGCCCGCTACCGGGCGGAGGCGGCGTTCGTCGCGGGGCCGTTCCTCGTGGCGGCGGCGTACTTCGAGCGCTCGGGCAGCGCGCCCGGCCTCGCGCGCGCCGCGCTCGCCACCATGAAGGGCGGCGATCTCAAGCAGGCTCGCGCGCTCGCCGATCGGGCCGTGGCCGCGGCGCAGCGCGCGCGCAGGTCGCGCGACGAGGCCGCGGCGCGGATGGCGCGGGCGCGCGTCCTGCTCGGCGTGCGCGACGCCGCCGAGCGCCCGGCGGAGAAGTCCGCCGCGGCGGCCCTCGCGCACGCCGACCTCCGGTGGATCGTGAAGAGCGCGCCGTCGTCGCCCGACGGGCGCGACGCCGCGGCGCTCCTCGCCGCCTTGCCGGGGCAGCTCTCGCAGGAGGAGCGGCTCCAGAAGGTCGACGCCATGGTCGCCGGGGGCAGCGCGGCGGAGGCGATCGCCGAGCTCGACAAGATGTCGGGCGTGCCGGCGTCGGAGCTCCACCACCGCAGGGCCACGGCGCTCTACCAGGCGCGCGACTACGAGGCCGCGGCCGCGGCGTTCCTCAAGGTCGCCGCCTCGCCGTCGGCGCGCCAGGCGGAGCAGCTGCACCTCGCGGCGCGCTCGCTCTCGCGGCTCCGGCGCGAGGCGGAGGCGATCGAGCGGCACCTCGCCGTCGCGCGCAGGTTCCGGAAGACCCGCTGGGGGGAGCTCTCGAGCCTGCTCGCAGCGCGGCTCCTCATGCAGGTCGGGCGCTACGCGGAGGCCGCCGCGCAGTACGGCCGGTTCCTCGAGGCCTATCCGCGGAGCGATCGGCGCGACGACGCGGCCTACGAGCGGGCGCTCGCGACGCTGTCGACGGGCGGCGCCGCGCGCGCGCGGCGGCCGCTGGAGCAGCTCGCGCGGGACGCGAGGCCGGCCGACGCGGCGCGGCTGCGCGAGCTCGCCGGGCTCGCGGCGCTGCGCGGAGGCGACCGTGACGGCGCGGTGCGGCTCTGGACGCAGGTGATGCGGGAGCAGCCGCTCTCGTGGGGCGCGCTGCTCTCGCGCTCGCGCCTCGCGGCGGTGGGCGCGCCCATGCCGCCGCTGCTCGTCCCGGCGTCCCTCGGGGACGCCCGGGCGGTGGAGGTGAAGCTGCCGCCGGCCGCGGCGCTGCTCGCGTCGATGGGGCTCGACGGCGACGCGGAGAGCTACCTCGCCGAGAACGAGCGAGAGGCGACGGCGGCCTATGCGGGGCAGGAGAGCGAGGCGCTCTGCCGGATGTACGGCATGCTCTCGCCCGCGAAGCGCCGCTACCGCGTGGGCACGCAGGCGGTCTCCGCCGCGGCGCTCCAGCGCGCGCCCTCTCAGGCCGAGCGCTGGGCGTGGGAGTGCGTCTATCCGGAGCCGTACGCCGGCGAGGTGCGCGCGCTCGAGGCGCAGCACGGGCTGCCGAGGGGCCTCGTTCACGCGCTGATGCGCCAGGAGAGCGCGTTCGATCCCGTCGTGGTGAGCCCCGCGAGCGCGGTCGGGCTGATGCAGCTCATGCCGTCGACGGCCGAGAAGGCGGCGGGCGAGCTCTCGCTCGGCTTCGACCTCGGGCAGCTCAAGAGCGCGCCGCTCAACCTGCGCCTCGGCGGCTTCTACATCGGCAAGCTGCTCCGGACGTTCGAGGGCAGCCTGCCGCTCGCGGCGGCGGCGTACAACGCCGGTCCGAAGGCCGTGTCGCACTGGCTCGATGGGGGCATCGACCGGGACACCGACGTGTGGGTGGCGCGCATTCCCTACGACGAGACGCGCACCTACGTGGGTCGCGTCCTCTCGAACCTGGCGCGGTATCAGTGGCTCGCCGGCGGGGACGCGGCCGTGGAGATGCTCCCGCTCACGCTCCCCGCGGACGCGCGCGCCCCGGCGGACGCGTACTGAGCGCGGTCGCCGGGACGGCAGCGCAGGGATTCCTCCTGCGTTGAAATTGCGCTGTGCGCTTGAACTCGCAGGCGGGTGCCTTCACCGTGGTGGGGTGGCTGGGACCGCTGGCAGTGACGGCGTGTTCAAGCGGTGTGGGGTCCTCATCCAGCCCTACGCCGATGCTCGATCCATCGGCCGGCTGCTCTCGTCGGCGCTGGCGTGGCTCCTCGTCGTCTTCTCCGTCGCGTCGCTCGTGGAGCCGCTCGCGGGCCCGATCGTGGCGGCCGTCATGGTGCCCTTCGCGCTGCTCGGGTCGTTGCTCGCGCTGCTCTGCCTCGCGTGCCTGCTCTACACGCCGATCGCCTGGCTCTGGGCGGCGGTGGGCTCGTCCGGCGCGGCGGTCGTCCGGGTGAGCAACGCGCTGTGGATCGAGCGCCCCGGCGATCGGCGGTCGTTCCCGCTGCTCTCGCTCACGCGCGCGCGGCTCTCGAGCTCCGGCGGCGAGGTCGCCTTGAAGACCGACGACGGCGACGTCATCCGGGTGCGCGTCGACGATCCGGTCGACGCGGAGCGGCTGCTCGGCGTGATCGCCGCCGGGCGAGCGCGGGGCACGTGGAGCGCGCGGCTCTATGAAGACGCGCCGTCGCTGCCGCGGCGCGGCCTGTTCGTCGGGGTCGCGGCGCTCATGTCGCTGATCTGCTGGTCGGTGCTCGACTTCGACGTGGCGCTCTCGCTCGGCGTCGTCACGGGCGCCTCGGCGTGGGTGCTCGCGGCGCTGCTCAGGGAGGGCTCCGCGCGCCGCGTGCTGGTGGCGGGCAGCGACGGGCTCTCGCTGCGGGACGACGCCGGCGAGCGCTTCATCTCCTTCGGCAGCATCGAGCGGGTCGAGGAGACGGCGCTCGGCGTGCAGCTCGCGCTCGCGGGGGGCGAGGAGCTCTCGCTCACCCTCGTGCCGCCGCAGCTGCTGCGCGATCCCAGCGAGACGGGGCTCAGCATGGTGCTCGCGGAGCGGCGCCGCGAGCACCTGCTCGCGCTGCTGCGGGAGCGGAGCGGGCGCGGCGCCCACGAGGCGGGGCGCGCGGTGGCGCTCCTCGGGCGCCGCGGCCTGCCTGCGTCCGCCTGGCGGGCGGCGCTGCGCCGCCTCGTGGGCGAGGCCGGCGCCGACTACCGGACGGCGAAGCTCACGCGGGAGCAGGCGTTCACGGTGCTCGAGGACGGCGGCGCGCCGGCCGAGCTCCGCATCGGGGCCGCGCTCGCGCTCGCGGGCTCGCGCGACGGCCAGACCGAGGAGCGGCTCCGGATCGCGGCCGAGGGCTGCGCGAACCGAGACGTGAGGCTCGCCCTGGAGCATGCGGCCGAGGGCGACGTCGACGACTGGATGCTCGAGCAGGCGCTCTCGTCCTCGGGGGCAGAGCAGGCGGCGGCGCCGCCGCGGTCCCCGGCGCGGGCCGCGTGAGGCTGCTCGCAGCGTCCTGGCGGTCGCCGCGCGGGCGGGCTGATCGATTCTTCTCGCCCTCCGGCCTTCGAGTTCTCGGTACTCTCTCCAGAGGACGCGCGGCTCCTCGGGTCGGTGTGTCCAGCCGAGCTGCCGCGGGCGCCTGCTGCGCGCCCGTGGTCCTCCAAGGTAGACCCCGATGGAAGGCCCGCTCCAGGACCCCTACGCTTCGGTCGCAGTTCACCCCCCGCGCCCCCGCGCGCAGGCGGGCCGCGCCGCGCGGATCGCGCTGCTCGTCGTGGCGCTCTTCGCGTCGGTCGGGTTCGGTGCGCTCGTGGTGGCGCCGCGCCTCGGCGCTCCCGCGCCCTCGAGCGGCGTGGTCGCGCGGCCGTCCCCTGCGCTCGTCATCGCGATCCGCGATCTGTCGCGGCTCGAGACCACGGAGGTGCACGTCGAGAAGGTCGTGGATCTGGCCGACCGGCAGAGCCGCCTGTTCGGCCTGGTGCAGGCCACCGATGCCCTCCTGCTCGTCGCGGTCGGCCACGTCACGATCGGCGTCGATCTCGCGCGGATCGGCGAGGGCGACGTCGCGATGGATCCGGAGACCGGGGTCGCGCGGCTCACGCTGCCGGCGCCCGAGGTCTTCTCGACCCGGCTCGACGAGGACGAGACGTACGTCTACACGCGGTCGACCAGCCTGCTCGCGCGGCGCAACGAGCAGCTCGAGGCGCGGGCCCGGAAGGAGGCGACGGCGGCGATCGAGAAGGCCGCGCTCGAGGGGAACGTGATGGCGCGCGCGAAGGCGCAGGCCGAGCGGCAGATCACGGCGCTCGCGACGCAGCTCGGCGCGAAGCGGGTGGAGATCCGCTGGCGCGAGGTCGGCGGCGGCGGGGGCTGACGCGGGGCGGGCGCACGTCTCGCGCCGTCACGCCGCGGGAGAGCGGTTCGCGCTCGTGGTGATCGAGCCTGCGCCGAGGCCTTGATCCGTGGCGCAGGCCTGGTGGACGAGGGGCACCGTGAACGCGAAGGAGGATCCCTCTCCGACGCTGCTCTCGACCTCGATGGCGCCGTGGTGCGACTCCACGATCGCCTTCGCGATGAAGAGGCCGAGGCCGAGCCCGCCGTTCTGCTTGCGTCGCTCGCTGAAGTAGCGCTCGAAGATCCGGGGCAGCGTGTCGGCGTCGATCCCGGGCCCCGTGTCGGTCACGCTGAACCGCACGAAGCGGCCTGACACGCTGGCGCGCAGGGTGATCGTCCCGCCGGGCGGCGTGAACTTCAACGCGTTGACGGTGAGGTTGGTGAGCACCTGGAGGATCCGATCGCGGTCACAGAGCGCGGGGGGGAGCCCCGCCGGAGCCTCGGAGCGCATCTGGATCTGCTTCGCCTCTGCTTCATCGGCGTGGGTCTCGACCACCTCGGCGAGCAACGCCGCCGGGGACTCGGGCGCGAGGTCGAGCGCGAGCCGTCCGGAGTCGATCAAGGCCGTGTCGAGCAGGCTGCGGAGGAGGCGGTTCATCCGCTGCGCGGTCCGGTGCACGACGGCCGCGCGCTGCGAGACCTCGACGCCCGCTCCCGCGGTCGAGGCCCTCGCGATCAGCCCGGCGTTCAGATCGATGACGGACAGCGGATCCCGAAGATCGTGGGCGACCATCGCGAGCGTGTGCTCCCTGACCTGCGCGGCCGAGCGCTCCGCTGCCGCGGCGTTCTCGGCCACCTCGCGCGAGGCGCGCTCGAGGCGTACCGCCCGCGCCACGCCCTCGCCGAACGCGCTGAGCGTCGCGCCGATCAAGAGGAACAGGACCAGGCCGACGACGTCAGCGGGATGGCTGACCCGCAACGCTCCATGGGGCTCGATCCAGTAGACGGCCCCCACGACGCAGAGCACCGTGGAGAGGAGCCCCGGCCAGAGCCCGCCGATCCAGGCGCTGGTGATGATCAGCACCCCGTAGAACAAGACCAGCGGGAGCTTCAAGGCCCACACCGGGGGCACCTGGGTGGCAAGGAGAAGCGCGAGCGCGCCGGAGATCAGGGCCGTGCCGTAGCGTACGGCAAGCGAGCTCGAGGTGCACTTTGGCAAAGAGCTCATGATTGGCGCTGAACTTGACCACACCGGTCGGGCGTCGCAAGCAGCCATACGCGCGCGGCGATGTCACTTCGGTGGGCGCGGTGCGATCCGCTCCTCGAGAGCGCGAGCGAGCACCAAGAGGAGCTTGTCTGGATCGCAGGGCTTGCCGAGCATGTAAGGAGTGCCGATGCGCCTCGCGATCTTGTGGAGACCCTCGACCCCGGAGACGAAGACAATCGGAATCTTCTCTCGACCGCTGTTCTCGATGAGCATCCGACACGCCATCCCCGGACCGTCGAGCTCCGGCATCTCCACGTCGAGGAAGATCAGATCCGGAAATCGCTCCTCCAGCGCGCGCAGCCCCGCCCTCCCGTCCGTGGCAATGCGCACCCGATGCCCTTCGGCGGTCAACAGCATTTCCATGGCTTCGTTGATGTCGTGGCTATCGTCGACGAGCAACAAATCGGCCATATCCTGACCTCGTCCGAGACAAAGACCCATCGATCGGAAGCGGTGGCGCCGGGGCGCCGGGTGAGGAGTGAGGTGATCGAACGCCGCTTGGTGTGTTGGACCGTAGGTAGCACCAAATGTTCTCAGAAGCTCTCTCGCTGCGCCGGACCGGCTGGGCGCCGATGAGCCGAGCCGATTGCTCCTATCGGCGTTCCATTGCCCTGTGGGGGAACCGGCCGACCTCCTGTGCGGCCTCGGCGCCCTCCTGCGCACCGACTTTCAGGGGCTTCAAAGCCCGGGAATGAGTCTTTTGAAGCGGAGAGGCGGGCGGGGGAGATGGTGGCTTTCGACAGCCGTGTCGCTCACTTCTCCAGGTTGCGCTTGGAGAATGTGTCGTCGTTGATGGACTCGTTCACCTTCACCTTCTTGCGCGTGAGCGTGGTGGTGAGGTTCTTTGTGTGGTCCACCATCTTGAGGGTCCCGGGGGTGCAGACGTCGCTGTCGCAGGAGTAGCCGGTGCGGGTCTCGGTCTTCACCAGCTTGCCCGCGGTGTCGTAATACTTGAGCTCGCTGGGGACGTTCTTGTCCTTCGTGATCGTCATCTCGATCTTGGCGTAGGAGGTCGTCTGGCCGCTCCTGGGGGTGAGCGTGAGCTTGACCTCCTTGCCGCTGGAGGAGCTGACGGCCGGCGTGTAGCTGCCGTACTTCTGAGTGGCCAGGTCTTCCTGGCTGAAGGCCATGCCGAAGGCGCCCTGATCGCTCGTGTGGCTGGCGATGCGGCGGACTTTGCCGAAGGACGGCAGATAGACGTACATCTCGGAAGGGGAGAGGATGAGGACCTTGGTGCCTTTGAGGTCCGCGGGAGCGGTGAACTCGGCGAGGCGCTTCTCGCCCTTCATCCACACGTTGAGGCCGACGGTCTTGTCAGGTCTGCCGCTCTCCGTCGTCTTGGCCTCGTATTCGAAGTAGAGCGTCTTGGCCTTGTTCATGGCCGCTTCGGCCGCTGCCAGGGCCTTGTCGGCGGCGTCGTCGGCCAGCGCCGCGGGGGCGTGCGAGAGGCCGAGCGCGACCGTGGTGACAAGGATGGAAACGAAATGCGAAAACCTCATCGGGACCTCGGAGAGCTGGGGGGCCGCCGCTTGTCGGGGCGGAGCCGCCGTCGTTGATCAGGGCGCTGAACTTGGCGGGGGACGCCCCCGTGAGAGACGAGCGCGATCGGCGAACGGGAGGGGGCCGTCTTGACACTGCGTTTCATAAAAGGAAATCCAAACGCGGTCCGAAAGTCAATCTCCTCCTAGCGGGGGTGTCGATCCGGACGCTCTCGCGTAGTTGACCAAGCAAAGCGCAATACTCTTTTTCTTTGCACGGGAGCGCGCGTCGTGCCTACGATGCAACGGAGCATCAGCACCATGCGCGCGCCCTTCCTTCAGACGCTCGCCCTCGTCCCCACCTTTGCGCTTGTCGCCTGCGGCGCGCGCACAAGCCTGCTGGAGTTCGATGCCCTGGGCGAGGGGGGCGCCTCGTCAGCGTCGTCGTCGTCCTCTGCCTCATCCAGCGGCGCCGGCGCGGGCGTGCCCTGCTCCGAGGAGCTCTGCAACGGCCTCGACGACGACTGCGACGGTCAGATCGACGAAGAGAGCCCCACCTCCGGCGACGCTTGCCTCACGGGGCAGACGGGCCCTTGCGCGAGCGGCAGGGTTGTTTGTGTGGACGGCGCGCTTGCTTGTATCCCCGAGATACAGCCGGTGCCCGAGCTGTGCGGCGATGAGGTCGACAACAACTGTGACGGCAAGATCGACGAGGGCTGCGTGCCAGCGACGAACGGCTGCAGTGACGGCACGCGCGAGGCATTTGTCGAGGAGGACATTTATCCGCTGATCGCCGGGTGCGCAGGCGGCTTCACCGTACCGGGTATCTTGATCGATCCATTACCCCAATGTGGGCTCGGCGGCGGCAACACCAGCCAAAACCCCGAGGGCCTCGGCTGCAGCGCCAGCGACCTGTGCGCGAAGGGGTTTCATATCTGCAACGGCGCGGATGACGTCGCTCTCCATTCGCCCACCGGCTGCGACGGCGCGGCGGCCGAGCCCGGCCTGTTCTTCGCAACGCGCCAGGGGAGCACCGGCTGTGCATATTGCACGCTGGGGGACAACGAGGATCGGGATGTGTGCACCGGAGGGAGCTGCGCCCGCGATTGCGCCACCTCAAGAATCACGGCGAACGACCTCTTCGGGTGCGGCTCCGTCGGCAGAAGGCCAGCCAGCTGCGGCGTGCTCGACCGCACCTCGGGCGATCTCTGCGAAGCCCTCAAAGGGCCCTGGGACTGCGGGGGCGACGGCTACAACGAGTCCAATCAAGTCATCAAGCCTGGAGCGGTGGGCGGCGGCGTGCTCTGCTGCGCGGATTGAGATCGAGCGCTCCGAGTCCGCTCGCGGTGAGAGCACATCGTCATCGCGGTGTCGCAGCCGTGGATCGCATGATCGTCATCCGGCGCTTCGTCGCCCGCAGGCCGTGGAGATCCCTCAGGGGGACAGGATGAGCACCTTGACCTGACTCGGCACGATCCGCATTCCGGGGCAGTTCGTGGAGTTCTGTAGGCTCATGCTGGTCAGCCGGGTAGCCGGCATGCCGCCGACGAGGCAGGTGAACGCGGCGGTGATGTGGCGTGAAGGCCCCATGACCGAGCCGGACGCGACCCCCAGGGCCACGCCGGGCTGATCGCCGACGGAGATGAGCTGCGTCGTTAGCAGGTTGTGCGCGGGCGCGCACATGAACAGCACGTTGTACGCCGCTGGCGCGCTCACCGGGCCAAAGGACATGTTCGGATAAGGGATCGGCACAGGCACCGGCGGGGTGAGGCACACGTCCGGAAACCCCAGGTTCATCCCGCCCATCTGCGTGTTCGCGAACATGATGCCTCCTCAACCCAGGTGGATCTGCTCGCCGTCGATCTTGACGAGCTCCTGCGCGGTCACCAGCGTGTTCTCGCCGCGCAGGCTCATCGTCTTCTTCGCGACGTAATCGACCCGCTCGGCCCGGAGCTGCTCGCTCTCCTCGACGGTGCGGTAGGAGCGCTTCACCCGCTGCGAGAGCCGCTCCAGCACGGAGTCGAGGCTCCCGGCAAAGACCTTGGCCTTGCTGATCTCCGCGCGGAGGAGCGTCCCGACGAACGAGAGGCTCTGCAGCGCGACGTTCCCGTCGACGGCGTTCACCGAGAGGCCCGCCGAGACCACCGCCACCTCCTTGGCCGAGACCAGGCCGATGCCGTCCTGCGCGGCGACGCCGAGGCGACCGGCAGGCAGCTTGATGTTCAGGTCGCCGTCTGCGACGATGCTCCCGGGCGCGCCGTCCTCCCGCTCCAGCACGGAGAGCACGTAGCATCGCCCGTCGGTCGCCACGGCAAGGAGCACGAGGTCGCCCGCCTCGGGCTCGAGGAGGCACCCCTTGGCGCGCTTCGCCCTGAATTCGCCCGCGTCGGTCTCGACGACGAGCGCCGCGCCGTCGGCGCGCACCACGGTGCCGAACTCCTGAGTGACCAGAGCCCTCGGCTCCTGCTTTCTCGCCAGATTGCGCATGATTCCCTCGTCAACGCGTAGACGTCTCGACACCCACGGCCGGAGGCTCCGAGCTCCCCCGGCTGCTGCTCAACACCCGTGATTGCCACTGCTCGGCCTCGGCGAGATCCGCGTCGTCGCCGAGGGCGGCCGCCCGGTTGGACCACACGGCCCCTTCATCCTTGATCCGATGGAGGCGCGCTCGAAACAGGGTCGCCCTCGAGAAGTCGCCGGCCGAGACGTCGGCGTGGGAGAGGTCGGCGTACGTCAGGTTGGCGCCGCTCCAGCGCGCGCCCGCGCAAGCGGCCCGGGTCAGGATGCACATCTCCAGGTTGGCGCCGGCGAGGTTGGCCTCGATGAGGCGAGCGCCCACGAAGACAGACTCCTTGAGCACGGCCCCGGCGAGGCTCGCGCGGGTGAGGTTGGCATTCACGAAGAGCGCCCGGCCCGCGAGCGCGCCGTCGAGCTTGGCGCCGGAGAGGTTCGCGTCCTTGAAACCGCACTGCGTGAGCGTCGCGCCGGAGAAGTCGCAGCCGCTGAGATCGGCGCCCGTGAACTGCGTCATCGTGAACGTCATCCCGCGCAGGTCCTGGCCCGCGAGCTTCCCCTCCACGAGCACGACGAGCTCCAGGACGGCGCCGCCAAGGGTCGCGGTCGAGAGATCGGCGCGCACGAGCGCCGTCTGCTTCAGCACGGCGCCCGAGAGGTCGAGCCGCTCGGTCCGCACGTCCAGGATGGCGGCGCGGTCCAGGTTGGCGCGCGCGAGCCGGGCGCCCGAGAGGCTCGTGTCGATCACGCTCGCGAGGGTCAGGTCTGCTCCGCTCAGGTCGATGCAGGAGAGATCGCCGCCGGTGAGCTGCGCTGCGATAAGGGAGGCGCCGTCCAGCTTCGCCCCCGTGAGGTCACAGTCCACAATCGCCGCAAGGTGCAGGTTGGCGCCGGACAGGCGCGCGCCGCTGAAGCTGCAGCCGGTGGCGGTGGACTCCTTCAGCCGAGCGCCCGAGAGGTCCGCGCCTGCGAAGCTCACCTTGTCGAATATCGCGCCGGAGAGGTCGGCGCCCGAGAGGTCGACGCCCGAGAGGTCGACGTCGGAGATGATCTCGCCGCCCTGGACCAGCTCGACCAGATCATTTCTGTCCATGGTTCTCCGGCGGCGCGATGAAGCGCACGTACTTCACATTGGCCCCCTTCAGGCTCGTCGCGGCGTTTCCGCGCATCTTCGCGGCGTCGACGCGGAACAGGTTGGCCCCCTCGAAGCTCGCGTCGTCGACCTTCGCCTTCTGCAGCACGGCCTCCATCAGATCGATTCCGGACAGCGAGGCGCCCGAGAGGTCTGTCCGCATGAGCATGGCGCCCACCGCGACGGCGCGATCCAGGCGAGCGCCCGTGAGGTCGCACTCGCTGAGATCGGAGCTCCGCAGGTTGGCCTCCGTGAAGTCGCTCCCTCGGAGGCAGGTGCCCCGAAGATTGGCCTGCTCGAGCGAAGCGCCGCGGAAGTCGGCGCCGGTGAACGACGAGCCTGCGATGAGGCGGATGTTGTCGAGCCTGGCGCCGCGAAAGACGGCGCCGTCGCCCTTGCCGGTGATGAACACCGACGCGAGGAGGTTCGCGCCGCGAAAGTCGACGCCCTCCACATTGACCTCGATGAAGGTGCACTTCTCGAGGTCTGCGCCGGAGAGCTGGGCGCCGGAGAGGTCGGCGTTGATGAGGACGAGGTTGCGCGCGGTCACGCGGCTGAAGTCAGCCCCGTCGAAGGTCGCCTCGGACAGGTCCGCGTCCGACAGGCGCGCGCCGGTCAGGTCGGCGCCCGACAGGTTGGCCTTGGCCAGCACGGAGCCGGTGAGGTCGAGCCCGCCGCGCAACTTCACGTCGCAAAGGTTCGCTCCGCCGAAGTTCGCGCCGGCGAGGTTCGCCCCGGTGAGATCCGCGCCGAGGAGATTGGCCTTTGCCAGGACCGCGTTGGCGAGGTTCGCGCCGCAAAGCCGGGTGCCCGTGAGGACCGCGGCCTCGAGCAGCGCGCCCTCGAGATCGATGCCCGACAGGTCGAGGTGCGAGAGATCGGCGCCCGTGAGATCGCGCCCCGCAAAGCTCTCCCCGGTCCGGTGCCCGGCAATCACCGCTTCCCGCACGCGAGCGGCCTCCTCGCCGCCCAGCCGGGAGGCCGCCGGGTAGTGGTGTGCGAGCTTCCGGTAGGCAGAGCGCATCTGCTCCTCGACCTCGAAGAGGCGCGCCGCGAGCTCCGGATCACCGAGCTGCGCCTCGAGCTCCGGCCACTCGACTCCGCCGTTCCGCGCCATCTGGGCGACGTCTTCGAGCCGCCCGAGCTCTTTCTTGGCCGAGAACCGAGGCGGGCCGCCGGCTTCCTTCTGCCGCTCGCCCATGATCGCGTCGTAATCGAATCCGTGCTTCGCGCACTCGGCGCGCGCCCTCTGCTCCTCGGCCGCGCGGCGCGCCTCCGCGTCCGCCTTGACCTTCTCGGCCTCGGTCATCGCCCGCTCGACGTACGCCGGCAGCTCGTCCAGGCTGGGCTCCACCACGTCGTCGTCCGGCGGCAGCGGGGCGACGAGCGGCTCCGGATCGAGGCCCTGCGCCCGGATCTTCGCCTTGATCTCCTCGATCTGCCGCTCCGCCTTCGCGCGGGCGCGCTTCTGCAAGAGCCCTTCCGATCGGAGCAGCCTCGTCATCTCGGCCTGAGGGTCGTCCGGCAGCGGCCCCGCGTCCGGCTGCGGAGGCGGCATCAGATCCGCGTCACGCAGGAGGAAGAGGTGCCCTTTCTCCTTGTCCAGCCGCTGGGCCATGACGGTCCGGTAATGCTCGACCGGCCTGGGCTCGCTCATCGCCTCGCAGCCCGCGACGATGTGGAGCACGTCGGCCGCGTCGTCTTCACGGATCTTGAGCACCCCGCGATAGACGAGGATCCCGCGCTCGTGGTGGGGAAAGAGCCGGACCGTGTCGAGGCGGGTCGCGATCTCCCGGAAGGACTCCCCCTCGCCGGTCTTCTGGTTGATGAAGCACCGCGTCGCCACCCCCGGCAGCGCCCCTTCGATCCGGGGCTTCGCGGGGTGCATGTTCTCGATGACGAACGCCTCGTCGCCCCGGAAATACCCCTCGATCTGCTGGTCCGGCGGTGTGGTGTTGAAGAAGCTCCAGTCGAGGTCCCTGGCGAGCTCGGGGAAGCGCTCCTTGAGCCACGCTTCATCATACGTCCCGACCTTGGAGAAGCGCTGTGGCCAGGTCGGATCGTAACCTCCGAAGCCGGCGGGCGGGGGCCGGTCGCCGGGCGACCGGACGAGGCGTCGCGGATCCTCGATGTTGGGCAACGGATGCACCGAGCCGTTCTCGCCGCGCACCGGCGCGAAGCCTTTGCCGATCGGGTTCGGCGCGTAGCCCTCGCCGCCGAAGGCGTTCTGCCACGTGATCGGCATCTCGATGAACGGCTCCGGATCGGTCATCCCCAGGAGCCCGAAGCGGCGGTCTCCGACGACGTAAAGTGTCTTGTCGATCGCCCCGAGCTGGACCCGCACCGAGCACGCGGTGCGCGGCACGGCGCCCGCGGTGAAGCAGTGGCCGTTCACGAGCAGCTCTCCCCGGAGCTTCGGCATGCACTCGTCGAGGATGGCGTCGCTCCCGAGCTCCGTGCCGGCGAACCTCCAGAGGCTCTGCTCGTGGAGCAGGTGCCTCGGCGCCTCGAACGGGAAGAAGACGAGGAGCGTGACGACGAGGTACGGCTCGCCGTCGTTCTCGAACACCTTGGTGAGCAGCCCCAGCCGGTTCGGCTTGATGGTCTTCATGAGGTTCGCTGCAGGCTCCCGCGGTCTTCTGCTGGGCGCCGCGGCTAGTGGAACATGTGAATGAAGGATTGCCAGACGTGAGCCCCCGTCGAGGTCACCTTGGCCGCAGCAGTCCTGCTGAGCGTTATCCCTGAGGTGCCGATCTTGACGGCCGAGTTCTTCATGTCGAGCAAGGTAACGTCGGTCTTGCCTTTTGAATTCTTGTAGTTCCAGCCCAGGATGACCTCCGCCTTGAGCCCGGCGATGACATCGACCTTCAATCCCACGACCAGCTCCGTCCTTTGCGGGGCGACGACGTTCAGGGTGCCGAAGCCGTAGGTGAGGTTGATCAGGCCGCCGAAGGTGTTTTGAATCCTGACGCCCTGAATCTCGCGGTAGTCGGATTTGCCCTTCGCTCTGAAGTGCTCTGCCTGGATGACGTAGTCACCCGTCGCGATGTGCTCGACGTTGCCGCCCGGGATCTCGACCTTCCAGCCGTCGTTGAACTTCTGGTGCTGAGGGCCGGTGATCTCCTCGTACCGGCCGCCCGTCGTCACCTTCGTCTCGTGATGGCCCTCGTACCTCTCCGTGACCTTCCCGTGGACGGTCGTCTCCTCGGTGCCGTGCTCGGACTTGCGCAGGTTGGTGACCGTGGTGGTCTGCGTGTCCAGATATTTTTCCGTGACGGGCTTGGTGACCGTCTCGCTCTTCGTGTCCTTGAAAATCTCCGTGACGGCCTTCGTGACGGTCTCGGTCTTTATGTCCTTGTACTCGAGGGTGACGGCGCCGGTGACGGTCTCTTTCAGGTAACCGCCGACCTCGGTCTCCATCTGATCGTCGACGTTGTCTTTCCTCCAGGTGCCCGTCTGGATTTCGAGCGACTTGCCCGTCTTGATCAGGGCGGTGCCGTCCGTCCTGGAGATGAAATTGTGGTTATCGTTGGGCGCGCCCATGCGCAGCATCGTGTTCTCGGTCGGCGTGCTGACGGTGATGCGCTGCGAGCCCGCCTGGTCTTCGAGCTCGATGCGGTTCCTGCCCCCGGTCTGGATGACGTTCCTCGTCCTGTTGGCCGAGGTGACGGGGCTCGGCGTGAGCGCGTTGGGGGCGACGCCGGCGATGACGGGGCGGTCCGGATCCCCGCCGAGGAAGGTGCACATCACCTCGGTGCCCTTGCGCAGGGGGAAATGGAACCCCTCGGTGCCGCCGCCGTGCGGCTGGAGCATGCGCACCCAGGTCGAGGCCTTGCCGCCCCGGAGGTCGCTCTCATCGAAGCTCAGCTTGACCGCGTAGCGACCGTGCTGGTCGATCTGGGCGTACTCGCTGTCCGCCGGGCCGTCGACGAGGGCGTGCTCGGTCCCGTAGATACGAGGCCACGGCGTCCGCTGCGGCGCCCGGTACTGGACGGTCGAGGAGACGGCCTTGACCTCCATCCGGTACACATCGTCCCAGGTGAGCCCGATGATCTGCATCAGCTCGGGCGCCCAGCCCGTCTGGTTGCCCCAGTGCTCGACCTCGGTGGCCAGATAAACCGCATTGAGCGCCGGCCTCGGATGCTCTTCGAGCTCGAACGTGTACCCGGGGCGCATGTAGAGGGCCGCCCCGGTGCCGTGGTAGACGACCTGGCCCGCGAGCAGCTCCTGCGCCTTCACGGCCGCGAGGCGGCTGCCCTCGGCCGGCGTGAAGAAACGCGCGCCGTGGACGCTGATCTCGCCGAGCCCGTTCGCCGCGACGGGCGCCCTGCCGGAGATCTCGATCGCGGGATTGTTGTAATCATAGTCGCTCATCCGGACCCTGGACGGCATCGACGTGTGCCGGCACGTGAAGGTCCAGAGCACCTCTCCCTTGGCCCTGTGCTCGCTGAACTGCGGGACATACCGGACCGCCTTCTGGCCGAGCGGGCCGTGGACGCCCTTGTCGTCGGTGATGATGAGCGTCTCCCCGCCGTCCCCTTGCTCGAAGTAATAATAGAGCCCCTCGCGCTCCATCCACCGCGAGATGAAGTCGAAGTCGCTCTCGCGGTACTGGCACACGTGCTCCTGCGGCTTGTAGCTGCCGATCAGCCTGAGCTCGTACTCCGAGACTCCGGCGCCCGAGAGCACCGTCTTGATGATGTCGGGCACCGTCTGATCGGTGAAGATCCGGCTATGCAGGGAGATGGTGAGCTTCCAGAGCTGCGGCACGAGCACGGCGCGGAACACGGAGCGCTCGCCGAACGCGTGGATGAGCTCCACCGTCGCGAAGATGCCGTTCACGAGGAAGGGAGCCCCGCCGTCCGACGGGGAGAGGCGGAGTGTCGCCTTCGTGCCCACAGCGTCGGCGAGGTCGAGATCCTGGCCCACGTAGTTCGTCATCACGAGATAGATCTCGAAGACGTACGGTTTCGACAGCCCCTCTGTCCCTCGAAAGCCAATGACCCGCGTGGCGGCGGGGAGCGCGCTGGCGCTGACGGTGAACGCATCTTGCATGGTTGTAACTCCCCGTTATCGGTGCGCGTTGGCTCCTGGCGACGGAAGAACGTCGACTATAGAGGCCATTGCTGGAAAACAAAGCGATGATTGCATGTCACGACGGCGCGTCGTCATCGTGCGATCGGCGCAGCTGACATCGCATCGCATCAGCTGGCCTGCGCCACGGAGGCGTTGCTTTCCGCGGGCTGTCGCGGCGCTCCGCGCAGCGTCGCGATCTCGGCCTCGACGTGCGCTCTCAGGCGCGGATCGCCGGCGAGCCGCCTGGCCCAGAGCCGCTTCATTTGCGCCCACACGGTGCGTCGAATGGCGAGCGAGTCGAGCGCCGCGGCCGCACCGTCGCGCTCGGTCGCGACGACCAGCCGCGCGTAATCGGTCGGATGCAAGACGCCGCGGATGGCCTCCCAGGCGGTGAGATAGGCTGCATCGAACCGATCGCGGAGCGGTCGCTCACGGCGTCGGGCCTCCTCCGCCATCGCCTCTTGCCATCGCGTCTCGGCCTGCTCCCAGCGCTCATCGGAGAGGCCGTGCGCGTAAAGCACGTCGGCCCGGGGGACCGGCCGCTCTGCGAGCTCCGCCGCGACGATCGCGCACCGCTCGAGGCTGACCTCGTCGCCCTCGCCGAGCGGCGGGAGCGGCCCCGGGACCGCGTCGCCGTCGCGTCGGAGCTCGTGAAAAAAGCGAGATGCGGCCGGCGGCTCGGACGCTTCCGAGACGAGCCTCGGGACTGAGGTGGTGGTGGTGTCGAGGGGAGCCTCGAAACACACGGGCGCCGCCGCCGTCAGCGCGGAGGTCGCCGCCGGCAGCGCGGAGGTCGCGGGCTCCACGGACCCGGAAGGCGCCCGCGCAGCGGGCTCACCGGACCAGGGCGCGCCGGGGATCGGCAGCTCGGGCGCGACGCGCGGCGGGAGCGGCGGCGTGGCAGGAAACGGCGTGGCGGGCTGATCGGTGGCCCGGGCCTCGTCCTCGCGCGACAGGAGCGTCGTGCTGGTGAAGAGGGCAGGGATCTGGTCTGCGACCGGCCCAAGCTCGCCCTGCGACGCCGGCGCAGGGGCCGCGGGCCCGAAGGGGAGCGCCGGCGCGCGCATCGACGGCTCGTCCGGCTCCTGGGGGAGCGCGAGCGTTTGAAAGAGGGACGCGGCGGACAACGGAGGCGGAGGATCGACGAGCTCGACGTCCTCGGCGGAGAGGCTGATCGGGAGCTCCGGGGCGAGCCGCGCCTCGCCCGCGCCGTCGGGCGCGACCTTAATCCGGGCGGTCGCCTGAGAGCCCAGGCGGAGGGAAGGCGGATGCGCCGGCTGCATGCGCTCCTGCTCGTCGAGGCGCACGTCGGGCCATGCGATCTCCTCGCCTTCGATCTCGACGCCGGCCACGATCCGCACGGCCGCGAGGGCGTCCTCGCCGGAGACGGGGAAGACCCGGCGCCACACGACCGTGCAGCGCTGCTCGACGCCGTCGATGCGAAGCGTGTCGGCGTTGAGCTCGAGCAGCTCGCCGTCTGCCGCGGCGGAGGCCGAGGCGTCGAGTCCCTGGATCCGCGCCACCCCGCGCGCCCCGGGCAAGCGCATCTGAAGCCGTGGAGCCGCCGGATTCACGTGCTCGAGCACGATCCACTCATCGCCTTGCAGGAATGGGATCCGCTGGTCCGCGGGCGCCGCCTGGAAGTACGACCAGTCGAAGCCCGCGGGGATGTCGGCGTTCGGCCCATCGAGCGCCTTGCGAGGCGTGCTGCCGAGCAGCCGACGGCGCACCGGCGAGGTGCGCGCGAGCGGCGCGAAGCCAGCGGGGCGTGTTGGATCCTGTAGGTCGAGGATGCTGGCCGGGCCGTCCATCGGCTCCCCATCGAACGGATTCTCCCATCCGTTCGCGCCGCCAACCGCCCTCTCGTACACGAGGGGTATCTGCCGGAAAGGGCCCTTGTCGCGGACGAGGAGGCGCTTGTCGAGCACCCAGCCGCCCGCGCTGTAGACCGCGAGCCGCACCGGCAAGGACTGGACCTCGGTGCCGCGCGGCGCGTGCGCGTCTCCGGTGAAGACCACATCGGCGCGACCGAGGTAGGGCGCGAGGTCCCCGCTCCAGCGGACGCTCCGCGCCGGGTTTTTGCCATGGTGGACCTCGGCGGGGAGGATCTCCTGCGGATCGGTCCGCCACATCACCGCATCGGTCGCAAAGGCGAAGCTCGCCTTGGCGATGACGGTGATGTAGTGCCGGCCCTGCGTGCGCCAGGCGATCGCGGCGGCCGCGGAGCCTTTCAGCGGCGTCACGGCGCCGCGCGGGAGCGCGCTCATGATGGAGCTCTCCGACAACCGCTCCCGGCCATGGCTCGCCTCGGCACCATGAATCGCCTCGCATTTGAGTACCCTTTCTTGTGTGAAGAGCGCGCGGCAATTTCGCGATCTGTGTGTGACTGCGGCGCCGGCGTGCGGCGCACGGTGCATTTCATCGTCGGCGGGTCGAGCAGCAGCAGCATTCCTGCACGCCTGCGCTCGGGCGTTCGAGCGTCGCGCGGGCCGGACTGCTCGACGGGCCCGCCGTCGGCCGCGCGCTGCCGGAGCGTCGCGAGGTGTCGCAGCACGGTCAGCGAGGTCATCACGTCGTGCGTCGTGTTCGCGAGGAAGTGGCGCAGCGCCTCCTCTTGGCCCCGTGCAAAATGGCAAACGCGGTGGATTTAAAAGGCGCTCTGGGGCGGGGGAATGGGGGCGAACCGGCGAAATTGCTGGGGAAATCGGAGGGGGGTGACGACGGATCGACGCGGTTGGAGCGGGAGTGTGACGATTCGGAGGGGGCGCGTGCCGATTCGATTGGGGGGAGCGGGGCGGGGGGAGAGCGCTGCGGGGAGGGGGAGGGGGTGAGGACGGCGTCGGTGAGGGCGACGCTGCTTGTGCAGCTCGGGGAGGGGCTGGCGGCCGCTGTTGCGGCAGGCGATGTAGAGACGGCGCGCGTCGCGCATGAGGCGATCGGGCGGCTGCTCGGAGGGCCGGCGTTTCAGGGAGAGGTCGCGGTCGACGTAGTTAACCTTGCCCGCGAGCGTGAGCGAAGGGGGCGATGAGGTTCACCGCTCTGCCGCCGCACTTCTTGCGATCCGACCTGCCGAGCTCGACGTCTAATCGAGCAGGTACACGGCGTGCGCACGGGGGAGCGGCGCGACGAGCTCGCAGAAGGGAACGCAGCGCTCCGGGAACTTGGCCTCGAGCCCGACGCGAGCCGCGACGACGTGCAGCGCGCGTTTCGGCGCCAGAAGGCGGCCGAGCGCGCGCATCCGGATTAAGGCGTCGATCGCCCGCGATTCGAACGGCTGACCGCTGCGCGCTCCCAGCGCTTCTGTGCCGCAATCGCGTTGTCGGCGGCGCGGACGCCCTCAACGAAGAGCTCCGCGTCCCGTGGATCGTCCAGATCGAGTCCCAGTAGGAGCAGCACCGCGCAGTCGCGCGTTGACACCATGCGGATAATCTCGGCGGCTGGACGGCGCACGGAGAGCATGGAGGGGAGGGTAGCAGCCCGGGGCAGCGGGAGGGTATACCCGCGAAACGACGGCGTTGCAGTCGGAACGTGTGGAGCGGAAACGGGGACGAGAGCTGCGAGCCCGGGAACGAGAGAGCGTCGGCGCGCTTGGGCGCGGCGTTGACCGTCGGGTTGAGCGCAGGCACGCTGCCGGAGACAATTACAGCGTTCCCGAAGGACGAATTTGCGGTGGCGAACCGTGGCGATCCGTAGGGTCCGTTGGGATTTCGAGGGGGTGTGACGACGGATCGCAGCCCATCGGAGGGAATGGAACCAACGTGGGCCCAACGAATAGGCGTTTGCGGGACTGCGCCGGCACCTCGCCGCCGCTGCTGCTCAGGCGCAGTCCCGCAAACGCCTATTCGTTTGCTCTTCGTCTGGTTGGTGCGTCGTGCCGCCGTCGATGCGCCCTCCGCGTGCGCGCTCGACCTCGGCGGCCTGCTCTCAACGCCCAGGCCGACGCCTCCCGTCTGGTCCTTGTTCGCGCAACGCGCCCCGCTCGACGTCGTTTTCTGCTGGGGACGGTTCTGCTGGGACGAGCCAGCGTAGCGAGCACGTCCCTCAGTAAGCCAGGCAGCGCAACCGCATGGCCTCATGTGCGCCTTGACCTGTTTGAGCATGCTCATCCTCATTCTATGAGGTGAAACTGCGCTTCGATCATGAGCGCTCCTCCGCATACAAAGTGCGGTGCCTTTCCAACCGTCGTTGTCGTGTCCGCCGGCATGTAAGTCGTCACAGCGAGTTCCTCGCCCAGAGCAGCTTTTTTTGAGATTGCTGTGAGCAGTATGCCTCGACCTACTGTCTCGTCACGATCTGCGACTCGGCGAATGACGTGCGCAATTTGCCAAAGCGCCTGCTCAACCGTAAGTAGTCGTTTGGATAGGCCTGACATAATACCCTCCACTTCGTCGTCCTCCCAGTCTAGGAGTTCGGCACCGACATAGTGGAACAGGGTGTCTTTGTCGTCTTTGAGTCCACAGGTAAGCACATCGAACTCTGGCCTGACCTCAGCAACCGACTTGCCGGTTTTTGTGTCGTGAAAGTTCGAGACCAGAACAAGGAAGGGACTCAGCTCATCATTCCGCGCGCCCCAGGCGGTGGCGGCGAACGCGAGCGGCTCCCGTCGAGCTGCAAAAGTTTCGTCTGCTCGCCTCTTTAGGATCGGAAGCTGTTCATAGAGATTGGGGGAACCGGCGAGTGCCTCACAGAGCCAGTGGTCGGTGCGGCACTTCTGTGCATCATCTACATAAGCCCAACCCGTAAAGCCGAAGATCGCGGTGTTGCAGAAGATCACCGCCTTCGTCTCGTCGTCGCGGATGTCCTTGACCGGGTGCCCACGTGTCAGACGACGGTCCGCCGCCTGAAGGAGATATTCGGTTGTCGCAGCCGATACAATCAGGGTCATATAGCGATCGTACCCCCTCTATCAGGACCTCGGTGCCTCTGACTGTCGAACGCGCAGGGCTTCTGCCGTGACGGGTGCGTCGCGCGCACCCAGCCGTCGGTAAGAAAGCCCTTGTTGGCCAGACCCTACCCAGCGCCTCGCGATGACACCTACTCACGTGCTTGCCCAATACAAATAGCCGCTGATGCCGTGAGCATATCCAGGCCCTTCGCCAAGAGGTCGATCTCCATCCCAGTGACGCGCAGGCGGCGCTCGACGGCGAAGCGCATTGGCCGGAGGAGATCAGCGACGAACGACTCGAAGAAGTCACCCTTGCGATCGTTGGTCCAGTCCTCAGGGATGGCGAGGAGCAAGTGTTTGGGGTGGGGTCGCTTCATGTTCCTCTGACGATATCGCTGTTCCGCCGCCGCGGTCTCCGTCCAACGTTGTACTCAGCCGTGGTGGGATTCACCCCGCCGTCGGGTGCAATACATGGTTGGGCAACTCGTTGGCCCGGCTGGTGACATCCATTCGCCTACTTATCTCGTTTCTCGATCCATGCGCGTTCGCCATTTAGCTAGTCTAGATTCGTTCCCAATCCCGTGCCCGGGCGTTCCTCTGGGCACACAAACGTGCGAGAGGCCACCGGCCTAAAGTGACTGCGAATTTCATTGTGCAGGCCCTTGAATGGCGACTCGCCACCGATTTCCATGAGCATCTCGATCAACTCGAATAGGGTTAGATCAAGCTCTGCGGAGGGCTGAAAGGCTGTCAGAACAAAACTCGGTCTTGGCTTTCTGCTGTTGAACTCGGAAACTGTGATTACAAATTTTCCGAGAACAATTATTGGATAGATGCGATTGTCAAAGAACTCGACCGTGTTCTCTATTGAATCAAGAATATCTTGCGCCGCCAATGGGGTCTCGTAGGCAAATAATGCATAGCGGGAACCAAGACCAGGGCCGACAATCTTGGTCGTGACCATAGATCTTATCGCCGAGTGGAGCTCCTTGCGAGTAAGCTTAGACTTCACCTCGATGCATGCCACCACTGAATCTCTGAAGTAGATACCGAAGTCCCCGATCTCTTCGATAGGCGGCCACTTCCGAGTGTCCACGATGAGAATATCCTGCTCCGAACTCGCGCCGGCCCCCGGAACGTAGAAGGCACCGTGGCGAACGGCGAGATGAGCTGGAAGGGCGCGCTTGAGCGTCTCTGCAAGGTAGAGCTCCCGCGACCGGCCGATTGAGGGGGCATGCCTAAAGAGGTCCGAGACGCGCTCATACCGAGTCTTTAGCTCATGCGCCCATGAGGCATAAACTCTGAGCAATCCTGGATCCGAGTCGCTGTCGCCGGGGTGCCGCGGCGAGTTTCGTGTTAACGATGGCTTTGACTTGGCTAGTATCCTTTTCATGTGGTGTTTCACTGGCCTGCGTAGCTACTATTGATTCTTTGCAGAGGCATTGTGTCATGCTCTCGGCGTCCCCCGGCTGTCCAACACCAAATTCAGATGCGGCGGCGGAGGGCGCTGAAGGCGCCTCGGAGCCGCCGTCAGCTGTAACTCGATGTTAGGCCACCCGCTCATTTCGCCTCAGAGCGCTTGCCCAGTGGACCACGCATTCGTTCGATCAAGGAAAGATTGATAGCTGTGAGGAGCTGCTCACAGAAGAAATCGACCCCCTGAAGATGGTAGAGGCGGATGGTGAGCGGTTCATCCTTCTGGAAGTTAAACATGATCGCATGCGCTCTCTTGCAGGCGTCAGCGAGTTCTTCGGAAACGGTTGTTGCGCCGTGAACGAGAGCGTTTCGAACGAGCGCGATCGTTTCGATGCTCTCGGCCCAAGTGTCGACTGTACTGACACGGTAAGTGCTGGGGGCTGTAAGGTTCGCGGTAGCGCAGAACGCCCGAAAGATCTTTCCGAGGCCGTCATAGAGCCGCTTGCGCTGCCAGGCATCAAGTCGGTGACGCCATGCGGTGTCCCATTCGGCTCGCTTCGACGGGTCCGCCTCGGCTTCACGCTTCAGCTTACGCAAGCACTTGTGGTCATCTCCCCGCAAGAGATCAGCGGGATTATGCGTGAGAAAAAGACGGTACATCTCGAATATGACCTCTTCGATGTTTCCGTAGAGGTCGATTATGCCGAACGCGCTCACCATAGGTATTGTGTCGCGATGAGCGTCAGATGCTTTTTTGCCGTCCCATTTGGCGATAATGGCCTTGTCGTCGACAGAAATCGCGCCATCGGTACGGGTGCCCTTCCCGTTGGGCCGAATCGACCTCACCACGAAGCTATGTGTCGATGCCCACGTTGCATCGGCATACTTCTGCGCAGCCACCTCAAGGCCGTTGATGCAAAGCGCCCAGCGAAGGTAGGTGCTCCGAAGTTTTGCGCGCCACAGGCCGATTTGGCGCATGATGGCCTCGATCCAGGCATCGTCCGGCTTCTTGGCCTCGATGACAATGTTTGTCATCCACGCGTGCGGATCAAACGTCGGATCAAATGGGAACGCGAATCTGTGTCCGACGAGGTCGAAATCGCCGCGGGCTGTACTCATGGGTTCATGTCCGAGTGCGGTTAGGTGCGGGATCCATAGGTGTTCTTGGCTGGCCTAACCATCAGTCGATTGGTCAATCGAAGCCGCCGGACCAAGTCTGTCTGAATCGTCGCGTTCTGTAACCTCCCCCCACGGAAAGTCTCACGGATCGGGTCTGTGCCGCAACGTCCAAATGCTGTCCAGCGCCATAGGATAGATCTGTCTAGCACCGGCGGGGTCGCCGCCTTTCCGGGGGCCGGGGGCGCGGCGGATGCGCAGCCGGAGGCGTCGCGCCGCGTCGCGCATGAGTGACACGGCGTGGGTCCGCCTCATCGGGAGGTTGCCGGACACAAACCGGTCCGTTCACAACCTTGGGCTGAGGGGGCCGTCGAGGGGGCGGCGGACGGCCAAGCCGCCGCGGCTCAGCACGTACTTCATGGTCGAGAATTGACGCGCCTCTGGTCGCGAAAACTGGTCCGCCCCCCGGGCTGACGGTGGTCGCGTCGAGCGCGCCGCCGGCGCGTTCGGGATCGAGCCGGTGGTGAGCGCGCGGGCCGCGACGGGGGGCGAGGTGCGACGCTCGGGGGATACATCGCGCGCGGCCGTGCCGGGTCTGCCGTCGGTGGTTCCAGCCTGACCCTCGCGTTGGCGATCGGCAGCACGTGTGCTCAAGCGGCCCCACCGCGAAGCCCTGCGCCTCGACGAGCCGCGCCGACCAGCCCATCGCCACGGGCCGCCGTCGTCGTATCGCTTGCCAGTTGTTGACGCTCAGGCTGGCTGATGGTCCGCCGAGCAAGCCGCTTGATGGCCATCGCGGGCGTGCACGGTTGCGGTGAAGGAGGGCGATGGCCATCGCTCGGACGCGCGCCTCAGGGCGGCTCGCAATGGCCATCATGGTTCGTGGCCGTCGGCGCCGGCGAGGTGTTCGTTCGCCAGCGCCGAGGGGGGCCCGTCGTGTCGGTCAGCGTCAGCTGCCGTCCGTTGCCAGGTCGCCGACAATGCGCGCCATCACGTCACGCTCGACGAGTTTCTTTTTCCGTCGCGCCGCCTCGCGCAGCGCGGCGGTGGCCATGCGGTCGATCTCGCGCAGGCTCGATCCAGCCGCCTCGTGGAGCAGCATCAGAGCGTCCGCGGTGAAGACGTCGCGGTCGGCGCCGGCGCGGCTCATCCGGAGCCGCACGTACTCTCCAGTATCGTCGGGGACCATCGCACCGATCGACAGACGCCGCTCGATGCGCGAATACAGCGAGCGATTTTTGCGCAGCTCAAGCCGGTCTTGGAGGTCGGAGAGCCCTACCAGAATCAGCGACAACAGGGCGCGGCTATCCCATTCGTAGTTCAACAAGATGTGGAGATGATCAAGCGTGTCTTGGTGGAGCAGGTGCGCTTCGTCCAGCAGGAAAACCGGGTGAATCCGCTCGCGGCCGAGGGTCTCGATATGCGCGCTGACAGCGTAGAAGACGGCCGCCGCGGTCGCAGCGGGGTTGAGGCCGAGTGCATGGCAGAGCTGGCGATAGAAGTCGCGGCGGCCCAGCGTGGCGTTGTGGCAGTAGGTCAGCCGGAAGCCTGCCTGCGGCAACCGATGACGCACTGCCCGCAGCACACACGTCTTGCCGGCGCCGGGCTCGCCGACCAGCAGCACTTGGGCGTGCTCGTGCACGGCCTCGCACACCTCCTCGACGAGCTGCTCTTTGGAGGGCGGCAGCCACAGGTCGCCGTCCTGGATCTCCTTGGAGAAGGGGGCGGCGGACAGGGTGAAGAAGCGGACGTAGGACTCGCTCACGTCTCACCTCCGCGCTCGCTCGTGTCGGCGCCAGTGCCCAGCGAGCGGCCGAGCGTTCGCGCGGGGTTGAAGTCCACGGGTCGTGTCGGCTTGTCCACCACAGGCCCGCCGCACGGCAGCCGCTTGCGCCGCGCGTTGCGCTGCGGGTCGACCGGATGCAGCACCAGGCGCTTGCCCTCGTGCTCGACCCACGGCGGCTCGTCGGGCGCGACGAAGCACCGGGCGACGGAGACGATCTGGCCGGCGAGGTAGCCCTGATCGAGCTGCCAGGCGACACCGTCGACAGAGACGATGTTGTCGCCCGAGACGCGGCGTCGGGTGCGCTCGGTGAGCGCGACGCGCAGCGCTTTTTCGTCGACGACGCCTTCGGCGGCGGGGCGGGCCGCATAGACCTTCGCCGGGGTCTGGCCGAGCAGGCCCGCGTGCGGCGCCGTGTGGTAACGCCTGTCGAGGAAGGCGCGGAGCGTCGTGTTGATGTCGGCGAGCGACGCCACAGCGCCAAGGTAGGTAAGGCACCCTTCGCGCAGCGTGCGCCAGAAACGCTCCATCTTCCCGCGCGCCTCTGGGTCGTACGGCTTGGCGTGCAGGAGCGTGATGCCGAGCCGCGCGCACGCGGTTTTGAGGACGTCGCCGCGGTAGGTGGAGCCGTTGTCGAGATAGAGCGCGTCGGGTTTGCCGTGGCGGCGCAGAGCGTCGACGGTCATGGCGAGCATGTCGACCTCCTTCTCGGTCGTGTGCGCCTCGAGCGCCACGACGTAGCGAGAGGCGTCGTCAAGCAGCCCGTGGATGCGGAGCGGCATCGCTTTGCCGCCGACGGTGCAACCGGTCACGTGGCAGACGTCGCCGTGCCAGAGCGCGCCGGGGCGCTCGGCTTGCCAGCGCAGCCGCGTCTTCGGCTCTTGCTCGGCACGCGCGGCGCGGCGGCGAAGGCCGTGCGCCGCGTACAGTCGCCGTACGGTGGGCTCGGAGACCTGGGTCGCCTCGAGTCGCCCCTCGTCGACAAGCGTCTTGAGGATGAGCGGCACCGAGGCGTCGGGATGCTCGCGCCGAATGTCGAGCAGCAGCGTGCGCAGCTCCTCCGACAGGCCCTGCGCGAAGCCGCGATCGCTGCGTGGCTGTGGGCGCAGGCCGTCGAGGCCAGCGGAGCGATACGCATATAGCCAGCGCTCGAGCGTGGGCACCGAGTAGGTGCGCGTGCTGTGTGCGCCCGGCGGTCGAAACCGCTGCTCGCTCAGCACACGCAGCGCGGCGGCGAGCTGGCCGTGGGTGAGCACGCGGTGCATGAGAGGGCCGATGACCGTGGCGCGATAGATCGCGACGGTCTCGGCGTGGTCGGCGGGGCCGAGGGCCATTCGGACAGGTCCTTTCTGCGCCTTGCTGGCGCGCGGTCCTTGTCCGGGATCGGCGGCGTTTTCGGCAGGGATCCTCTCAGGTGGGCTGGTTGATCGGGGCTCCTCGGGGGCAGGGGCCCTCATGCCGCATGCGCGGCGCCGAAGAAGGCGCGCTGCTCGATCGGCAGCGCTCGGGTCGTCGGATCCGCGCTTGCCGCGAGCGATGTCGCGACGGCGGCTGCCCTCTTTCGGAGCGAGGCGGACGGGCCTGGGTCGGGGGCGTCCGAAAACAGACGTCGCTGCGCGACGTCGCGCGCCCACCGGCGCAGCGTGGCCCAGCCGGCGGCGGCGCTGTCGCCGAGGATCTTCGCCGGGCCCACGCGCCGACGGACCTCGGCCGCCGTCGCGAGCGCCAGACCCCAGAGCGCGAGGGCGAAGCCGATCGCGGCGGCGCTGTACACGCGGAGGCCGAGCACGCCGCGAGGAACGACGAGCAGCACAGCGCGGCAACCGAGGCAGCGGTAGCGGCGGGCCGTCACCGAGAGCACCTCGGGGGGATGGTCTGGGGTAGCGGGGCCCCAGACCTGCCGCTCGCGCCTGCCGTGGCCTTGGAGCCGGATGGCGCCGCCCAGCGGACAGCTCGCAGCGCCGCAGACGGGGCAGCGCGCAGGCCGCGCTTCGACGACCGTGGGCGGCTGCTGCTGCCAGCGCTTGATGTCGATGGCGCTCTGGATAACACTGCGACCGCTTCGATTCCTGGGCACAAGAACCGGAGCACGACGAGGAGACTGTCCGCCAAGATCAGGTCTCCTCGTCACCTATTTTGTGGCCGGCACCGCGCCGCTGCTCCGCTCCTGCGGTGGACCTACCCCGTCGTGAGGCAGGCGTGGGAGCGACGAGGGGTGGTAATTTTCGACCGATGGACGGAAGTGGAGCGCCCGCGCGGGAAGGGCTTCTCCGAGCCGACGCAACCGTGCTCAGAGGGGGGCTGCGATGAGAATCTTGAGGGGCCGGATGTAATGCGTCGTGCGCCGCGGCGCTCTGGAGTCGTCCTCTCGGGTCGCGTACGCGGAGCGAGCATTCTCCTTGATGGCCAGCCTCGTTGGGCGGAACCCCTCACCATCAAGCATCGTGCTCGGTGCGGTGGGCTGCCGCATCAGTGAGAGCGCGCGGTAATACCAGTACCCTGAGCCGCGCCCTCGCCCTCGGGGATGAGGTCGCGGAGCTCTTCCGCGGCCCTCGGCAGAGGATCGGCTGGGGTCGCCGCCGGTTGCGTCGGAAGCGAGCGCGTGAAGCGGGCGGGGCAGGAGGGGTCGAGGCGAGCGCTACGGCGTCCACGTCCAGTTCGGCCTCGACGACCTCCTCGATGGCGAGCACGTCGCGCGCGAGCTCGACGGGTCGTGCCCCGGAGGGATCCGAGGCCTGCGCAGCTACTTCTCGTCCCTGAGCCCGCGTGCGCGCCGCTCGCGGGCACGACCTTCGGCCAGCCAGCACTGCCCGAAGACGTACAGGTAGACGGGTAGACCGGCGCGGAGCCAGCCGAGGGGCGGGAAGGTCCCCTCAGGAACAGGCGCGTCGAGCCACGCCGCGGCGACAATCGCCACGCCGGAGGCCAGGATGCCGATGGTCCTCAGCTCTTTGCTCATGGCTCAGATGAAGCTGCGGAGGACTCCCAGGGTGTCGAGCGCGGCACCTGAGTAGTTGGAGCAGCGCTGCGCATCCCGCGGATCCCTTGCCCTGGGGCACACCGCGGAAGTTGCGACCATGCCGGCCCCGAACATGAAGATGCTGCACCCCAAGCCGATGGGGCTCCACGGCTGCTGAGCCGCTCCGATAGGCTCGCCGCTCTCATCCTGGGTCGGCGCGCCGCCGCTCTCGCCGTCGCAGACCATCGAGGCGCAGGGCACGTCAGCGAAGGCGCCGGGGTCGAACGGGTTGAAGATGCGGAGCGCCGCGTCCGGGCGATCGGCGCAGGCCGCGGCGAACTCGTGCCGACCGGCTTGGACGATCTGCGGGATCGCGCTCTCTGCCGTCGTGTCCTGACTCAGCTCCACGTGGAAGCTCCGCGGCGGCACCTCGACGCTACCGTCGGGGTCCGTCAGTGCCTCGGTCGCCTCGTCCGCTGTGCCGCAGGCCGACGCTCCGACGAGCGCCGCCATGGTCAGGCCGATCCTGGTGTGCATGTGCGACCTCCACGCGACGCGATCCGTCGCTCGCGGAAGTGCGCTGCGAGGGGCATGCCAGCGCGCGTCACATCGACGGGCCGCAGCCGCGGCCGTCTACCGGCCTGCCGCGCCGCTCGATCGCCGCCCGCTGGCGCGTCTCGACCCGATCGATCCGGTGCCGGGCGGAGCAGGCGTAATCACCGCAGGTCAAGGTGCCTTGCCACCTCCGCCGCCATCAACGCGCGCCATGGCGCGGTGACCTGCGCGAACTCACGCCGGATCGTGAGAAGAGAGGCTCGTGTGTACCGCGACCACGGGGAGCGGTTCGTGGTTAGATCCAGGCGGTCCGAGAAAGCGCGGCGAGCGCGTCGCGTCGACGAGGATCCGGTCCCTGTGTCCAGTCCTCCCGGAGCAGGGGCCCGTAGCTCAAGGAAGTGTCACCGCAGCTCCCGGTCAGAAGTGTTACCAGGGCTCCGCTCGTACAGGGCCGCGGCTTCGGCGCCCTCCTGCGCAACCCCGGCAGTCCTGCTGCGCGGCCTCGGCGCCCTCCTGCGCAGCCCCGGCGCTCCTGCTGCGCGGTCCCGGCCGCCCTCCTGTGCGGCCTCGGCGTCCTCCTGCGCAGCCCCCGCGACCCTCCTGCGCACCCATTTATGTGTCCTATCGTACGATCGCATGCCTCCTGCGCAGCCCCCGCGATCCTCCTGCGCACCCATTTGAGTGTCTTATCGTACGATCGCGTGCCTCCTACGCGGCCCCGGCAACCCTCCTGCGCACCCATTTGTGTGTCCTATCGTACGATCAGGTGGCTCCTGCGTAGCCCCGGCGCCCTCCTGCGCGCCCAGTTGGTGCCCTGCGTTACCATGGCTCGACGCCTGCGCGTGGTTGTCGCCGCTGCTGCGCAGCCTCGGCGTCCGCTTGCGCGGCGCCTCTGTCTCCTTGCGATCTTGCGCTTGCGAGCTTTCGACGAAAGCGTCGGTATCGTGCTCTCCGGTGACCCGAAGCCTCGGCGGCGCCGATTTCCTCATTGAGCGACCGCCCCTCTGCTCGGAGGGGCGCTGACCTCGACAAGGAGACATCTCATCGCCATGGCACCGAAGGCAACCACCGCAGCTTCATCCAGGACCAAGAACGCCCAGAACACGCGCGCTTCGAGCGACGCCGGAGGCGCGCACCGCTCGTCGGGCGGTGCGCCCGAGTTCACGCTGAGCGCCGAGCGAGAGGCCGAGCTGCTCCGAGAAGCCGAGTCGCTCGGCGATAACGCCTCACTCTTTCCAGGCAAGCTCGCTCGACGCGTCATCTGGGCGAGCCGCATTCAGCTCGCCGCCGAGCGCGACGCGGCGGATCTCGTGCGCACTCCGTTCGCCGAGGACGAGCCCCAGCTTACGCGAGAGGAGATCCGCGGGCTTCGTGAAAAGATCGAGCTCCTGCGCGTCGTGCAATCGCGCTGGCAAGCGGCGCAGCAGCGCCAGGAGCGGGCCGTCACGGCCTTTCAGAAGCCGGCCGCCGAGGCCGCCCAGATCAAGCAATCGCTCCTCCGCTTCTTCGATCTCCGCTTCAAGAAGAGCCCCGAAGGTCAAAAGCGGCTCATGGCAATCCGGGCGGGCAGCGGCGACGCGGACCTGGTCCAGGACGCCTCCGATCTCCTCTTGCTCTGCTCCGAGCACGCGGAGGCCGTTCAAAAGGCGCCTCGCGGCGAGGCTGCCGCGGCGGATCGCCTCCGCGAGCTCTCGCCGGTGCTCGCGCGCATGCTCGCCGACAAGACGCTCTCTCTCGAGGCGGTGCGCTCGCGCAAGCTCCGCGACGCCGCGTACACCCTCGTCGTGAACGCCGAGCGGAGGCTGCGCGCCGCCGCGGAGTACTGGTACGCGGGCACCGACAAGATGAAGGACTATGCGCCGTTCCCCGTCTCCCGCGGCGCCTACGGCGGAGGAGAAGAGGAGGGAGAGGACGGCGGCGAGCCGGAGGAGGCCGAGCCGGAAGACGGCGAGTCGGAGGCGGGCGAGTCGGGAGACGACGAGCCGGGCGATGATGGGCAATCGCCCTGAGCTCGCGCATCACGATCGCCAGCGCCCTCAGCCGCGCCGTCGTCCTCGGGGATCACGTTGCGGCTCATGTCGTGCACGAGGCGATCGGCAGTCGCGCAGCGCACCGAGGGCCTTTGTTCGTCGCTTGTAGAGCGTAGAGAGAGGTAGCCCCGCGTCTTCTGCCACCTGGGCCATCGGGATCCCATCCAGATCGTGTGCCCTGAGAACAAAGCGCAGCTGCGGGTCAAGCTCGTTCACCGCGTCGATGGCTCCCGTTCTGATGCTGTCCGCTTCCATCGAAGCAAAGGCATCCGGCGCTGGATCGGGCAGACTGTGTTGCACGATGGCATCGAATAAAACGCGCACCTCGTGTCGCACACCCACGTCCTCCAAATGCGAGGCACGGCTTCGCTCACCCATGGCTTCCTACTCCCGGGAGTGTCGTGTTCAGCGGAGAGCGCTCTGCCTCCTCCCAATCCACCTGCATCACTGCCCGCTGGCTGTCGGAGGGACGCCGACGACTCAGCGAACTTGCGTTAGGAGCGCTTCACGCTCTGCGGCGAGCTGCCCTTGCGGGAAGTCCCGTGCATGTGTCTCAAGCAAGCGGCGCGCCTCTGCCTCTGCGACCGCGTTATGCTCCTCGACGGCCCTTCGGGCCTCGTCGATGAGGCTCTGCTCGCGCTCGGTGACGGCTGGGACCACCGCGCGGACGCGGAGCGAGATACGACGAACCGGCGCACCTGACGGAGCGGGCCCCCGTGCATCTCGGTCCTGCACCGGCTGCGTGATCTCCTGGACGGTCGGCGCGGTCGGCGCGCCGGCCGCGCGCGTGGGAAGTTGGAGGGGCGGCTGCGCGATCTCCTCCACCGCCGGTGCGGGCGCAGGAGTGCGCACCACCGTTGCCCGCAGCCACGACTCCGGGCTGAGCGAGTCCGGCAACGTCGCGATGACGGCGCCGGTCAGCACGACGACCGTTCCCTGCACCAGGATCTTGATGCTCAGGCGGCCTAGCTTGCTCAGCCACCCCTCGCGGTCCCGCAGATCGAAGGCGAACGGGACGCATGCAGCGTCGTCCCATCCGCGCGAGCGTTGCCGCGCCCTCCGGCGTTTCACCGCCGCCTCGAGATCCTCGAGCGCTCGGATGTAGTGTGTACTCACCGTCTTCGGGTTGAGCCCAAGCTCGGAGGCGATCTCGATGAGCGGCACCTCCTCGAGCGCGTGTTTGATCAAGACGTCGCGGTACTTGGGGTCGACCTGGTTGATCAGGTCGTGGAGGAGCGCCTCCCGCTGCTGCCTGCGGAGCATCTCTTCCGGGGTCGGGCACTCCGCCTGAGGCTCGTGATCGTCGAACGAGGTCAGGACCTCCCCCCGACGGCGTGCGTTCCGGACGTGGTTCCGCGCCTGGTTCCGGACGATGGCGGCACCGTAGGCCGCCCGAGCCTCCCCGAGCTCGATCCGCTGATTCGCTTCCAGCTCCCGCAGCAAGGCGTCCTGCGCGAGGTCCTCCGCGTCTCGCGCAGGGACCCCGAAGCGCCGCGCGAGGCGCCGGAAGAACTCGAAGCCGGTGGGGGTGCTGGTTGGCTCGCCCATCACCGGTAGAACACCTGAGCCGCCTGGAGGGCTTCAAAAAAATGCAGGGCGGCCCCAGCGTCCGTCGGATCACATGCGACATGTAGGGACGCGGCGTCCGCGACTGCACGAACGGCGGTCGCCGCATTCCCCGATCTGGCGGGATTTTCTCATCGGAACGTTCAGGTCATGCCACTTTCAGCGCCGTTGACGCGCCACGGCTGGCGTAAGTACCGTCCGTGCATGCGTTTTGTCGCGCAATCGCTCTGGATATCCTTGATGCTTGGCGTCGTGGTCGGCACTACGCATCCGGTCCATGCGGAGGGCCGGAATTCGGCCCCCGCACGAAGCGACGATTCGATCGTAAAGGACCATCTTCGCCGCGCCCGGCGAGCTCGGGCATCGGGAAAGTGGACCGAGGCACACAGCGCGTACAAGGCGGCCTTCGAGGCGATCGACTCGACATCTGTTACAGCGCGAGAATCCGCTGAGGTCGCTGGAGAGCTGGGCCTTTGCGAGCTCAAGTTACGCAAGTTTCGTGACGCAGCGGAGCACCTGGCTTGGAGCCTTGAGCGGCGCAAGGCGCTTTCTCCTGAGCAGCAAAAAGGATTCGCGGACGGACTGGCCAAGGCCGTTCCGTTTCTCGCCACCCTCTATCTGTCAGTGGACCCGCCGGATGCCGAGGTGCTCATCGACGGCAAGCCCATCGGCCTACCCAGGCGGACCTACAGACTGTTCTTCGAGCCTGGCAAGCACATGGTGCGGGCCCGAGCACCGGGCCGCGAGGAAGGCTCCCAGACGCTGGACGCGCAGCCAGCGACCGAGCCGATCATGACGATCCAGCTACCACGTGCGGCCGAGAGCAGCGCCAAGGACAACGCGCCCGCGGTGCCCAAGCCCCTGAGCGCATCGCCCCCTGCGCGCCCGCAGGCTCCCGGGCAGCCAGCGTCGTGGCCGACGACACTGCGCATCGCGGGGATCGCCGTCACGACGGCCACCCTGTCCGCGGGCAGCCTGCTCATGATCCGGGCCACGAATCTTGACGGCGATCTGAGCGAACGGCGCGACGGGCTCAACGGCGGTGCGACGGCGAGCGGGTCCAGGTGCTGGCAAGCGGCGGACCGCCCGGCGTGCGCTGACCTGCTCCGCCTCCGAGACGAGCGCAACCTGTCTGCGGGCGTGGGCACGGCCATGCTCATCGCCGGCGGTGTGATCGGGGCGGCGACCGCCGCGTCCTTCTTCACGGACTTCTCCTTCCTGGGGCTCACGCCGGCTCAGGATCGGATCCACGCCTCGCCCGTGGCGACCGGGCGAGAGATCGGCGTGATGATCGAGGGGCTGTGGTGAGGACATCGGGGGCCGAGCAGATGCGCTCGAAGGAAGGCCGGCGCGTGGCGACGTCGGTCGTCGCTGTCGCGATCTTCATGTGTGGCGCGAGCATGCTGACTGGGTGCCCGTACTCCGACCCTTGCTGGGAGGTGGAGGCGTGCGAACCCGATCCGGTGCCTCCGCCCGGTCCGTGCGAGGGGCAGCCTGGCACGGCTCCGGCGCTGGATGAATGCGGGGTGTTCGTCAGCGAGCAGGGCGACGACAACAGCCCCGGCACGAAGGGTGCGCCGGTGAAGACGTTGCAACACGCGATCGGGCTTGCCGCGCACGGGCGAGGCCACGGCGAGGAAGCGACCCGGCGCGTGTACGCGTGCGGCGGGGAGTTCGCGGAGACGATCACGCTGCCCTCGGGGGTCGACCTCTGGGGCGGGCGCCTGTGTGACGGCGGGGGTTGGTCGTACGAGGGGTCATTCGGCGGGCCCGATCACCCGACGATCATCGCTCCGCCGGGGGGGATCCCGCTGAGGGTCCTCGGGGTGGAGGATGCGGAGCCCGCGGGAGACGACACGACGTCGGTGATCGCCGGCGTGCGCGTCGTGGCGGCGGACGCGTCGGCGCCGGATGGAAAGTCGTCGATCGCGGTGATTTTGAGCACGGGGGCCACGGCGATCGTGCAGGACAGCGTGATCGTCGCGGGCGACGGCAAGGATGGGGAGCCGGGAGAGGACGCGGACACCGAGCGGGCGGCGGACGGCGTCGTAGGTAACAACGGCGCGAACGCATGTACCGTGGACGCCGCCGTTGGCGCCCTTCCGGTGGTCACCGCGTGCGACGACGGCATCGAGTCGACGGGCGGCTACGGCGGCGACGGCGGACTCGACGTCGGCGGCGATGGCGCACCGGGACAGCCGGCGCTCGCGGAGGATCCCGAGCGCGACAGCCACGCGGGGCTCGGTGCGGATCAAACGCGATGCAGCGACGGGGGCTATGGCGCAGACGGCGCCGACGGTGGTCGTGCGGATGGCGCCTTCGGTCCAGGCTTCCTCAGCGACGATGGATGGATCGGTGTCCGTGGTAAGGATGGGACGAAGGGCGGCGTCGGCTATGGCGGCGGCGGCGGTGGCGGCAGCAAGTCGCGCGGGGACATGTTTGCGTGTCCGACAAGCCGCCCCCAAAGTGGCGCGGCCGGCGGCTCGGGAGGAAGCGGTGGCTGTGGCGGTCGGGGAGGCTATGGCGGCGGCTATGGCGGCGCGAGCATCGGTATCGTCGCGCTGGAGGGCACGGACCTGACTGTCACGAACACCGACGTGTTCGTTGGCAAAGGCGGCAACGGCGGCGTCGGCGGAACGGGCCAACCGGGCGGCATTGGTCGCCAGGGCGCTCACGGCGGCGTCGGTTATGCTGGAGACGGCGTGCTGTGGGGCGCGTGCCGCGGAGGTTATGGAGGCAACGGCGGTCGCGGAGGTGATGCCGGCGGCGGGCTCGGCGGCGCATCCGTCGGCATCGCCTACGTGGTGCCCAACTTCGCCATTCGCCCCGGCACCACGGTGATTGTCGGAGGCGCCGGTGACGGCGGTTTCGCGGGGAACGCCGGCAGGGAGGACGAGGTGGGCAAAGGAGAACGCGGCCCACAAGGTCCTCTGGTTGCCTTCCCCGCGGCAAGCGAGCCGCTCCATTGAATCGTGCCGCGCGACACGCTGCCATCGAGAGATGCCCATGAACCTGAATCCCGCGATCCTCCTCGTCGTTGCGCTGCCGCTCGCCTCGGCCGGCTGCGGGACCGCACCGGGGGTGGACGACCCGAATGGTGCGCCGCCGTGCGACGGACCCTCGACGTGTGGAGGCGATCCGGTCCCCGAGTCCGTCTGCCTGGAGCAGCTTGCGAAGGGTCAGTTGGTCGACGGATGCGGCGTGTTCGTCAACCATCCGTTTTTCGGCGGTGACGACGCGAACCCCGGCACGAAGGACAGGCCGGTTCGTTCCCTCCAGCGCGGCATCGAGCTTGCGCGCACCGGGCGCGGTCGCGTGTTTGCCGCGAACGATGGCTTCGAGGAGTCCATCACGCTGCCCTCCGGGGTGGATATCTACGGAGGCTTCAATGTCGTCGATTGGGAACGCCTGAAGGAGACTCCACTCCCGGCGCAGGGCATGAGCAAGGTCGATCCCCCCTCGGCCGGGCAGATTGCGCTGATCGTCGAGCCGGCCCGAGCCGGCGACACGGGGGCAGCGGACGGAGTCTCGATCATCGATCACATGTCCCTCCGCAGCCAAATGCATGTCGGGATCATCGTTCGGTCGGGCACCGCGGTGGAGATCGTCGGAAGCTGGATCGAAGCCGATCCCGGAAGGGGGGGCCGCGATGGCGACAAATGGCCGGGCCGAGCAGCGTCGGGGCCGGACGGGCAGTATGGAGGAGACGCGTGCTCCGCAGCGACGGTCCCGGGTGGGGCTAGGGCGGTGAACTCCTGCGAGGGAGGGATCCCGAGCGCCGGTGGCAAGGGGGGCGACGGGCTCGCCGACGGCGCCGGAGATGGGGAGGACGGCGAGCCCGTACCCGAGCCGAACCCACTCCTCGAGGGGGATGGAGGACGTGGCAACCGGGCAGACGGTGGTTGCAACAGCGGCGCCACCGGGAAAAGCGGCATGTGGGGCGCCGCCGGCGCTGCGGGCAAGGGCCGCGGGCGGATCGATGAGACCGGATGGCACGGCGACGGGGCCGGCGACGGCGCCCGGGGGATGCCGGGCCAAGGCGGCGGCGGGGGCGGCGGGCGTCGCGGCGGGCTCGCGGTGTGCGGCGTGGCCACCAAGGGCGGCGCCGGCGGCGGCTCCGGAGGCGCGGGCGGTTGCGGGGGGCGGGGCGGCCGAGGGGGCGGGAACGCCCAGCCGAGCATCGCGATCCTGGCGCTCCACGCGAAGGTGACGGTGCGCGATAGCATCATCACGAGCGACGACGGGGGCCAAGGCGGCGACGGCGGGGAGCCGGAGGAAGGCGGCAAAGCCGGCCGAGGCGCTCCAGGAGGCGCCTTGGGGGACGGCATGTGGTCCTGCCACGGTGGCAGCGGCGGCCCCGGAGGCGACGGCGGCTACGGCGGCCCCGGGCGCGGCGGCGACTCGATCGGCATCGCCTACGTCGACGAGGACCAGCTCACCCTGGAGGGGGTCACCTTCGAGATCGGGCTGCCGGGCCCGGGCGGAACGAGCTGGGAATGGACTGGCGACGTGATCACGGGGGAGGACGGCATGGCCGTCAAGACGCTGCGCTTCCCTGAATAGGATCACGACACATCAGGCGAACTCTGTAAACGGTGTGAACGGCATACGCCTCGGGCGATCCGGCATATCGTGTTCGCGGTAACTTCCGCCGCTGGCGACCGAGGCAGCGACGCCTGTCGTCGCCGCGCTCCAGCCGATTGTGGCGATGGCACTGCCGACCGGAAGGAGTGAGCGTCGCCTTCGCGGATGCACACCCCGAGTCGCACGACGGCGCCCGCGAGCGCAGCCCATCGCGCGGCGACGCGAGCAGGCAGGCGCGAGAGGGCGCCGACGGTGGCGCGCTTGGGAGCTCCACGACGGCGCCCGCGGGCCTGATGGTGGCAAGGTGGACAGCCGCGCGGAGCTCCAGGAGCACGGCTCCAGGTCGCGGCGCCGAGACCTCGCTCGCGCAGCCCGCCGGCGAGGGCCCGGGCTCGACCAGGTGGACCCGAGGCTCCCGACCTCGGCCGGCGTCCAGCTCGCCCCCGGGGCCACGCCCCACCTGGCGCCGTCCCAAGCGAGCGGCGCCCCCTGCTGGGTACAGCCAGCCTTCCGCGTCAGCGACGGCGCCGGAAGCCGAGGACGAGCGCGGCGCCCATGCCGACGAGCACGAGCAGGGCCACGGCGACCCACACCCAATCCCGGGGATCCGAGCTAAAGGAGACAGCCACCACGCCGCACCCGGGAGAACACGCTCTTTTCATCAGGTACCCATCCTTTTCATAAACCACCGCCGCCGGTCCGCCGGAAGGTGCGGATCACGCCGCGGTATTCCTTGGCGCCGCGGCCCCGCTATCTGCTCCGGCGCCATGTACGACGCCAGCGTCATCGCGCGCTCGCGGGCGTCGACCTCGACGCCCGCGGCTGCTCCGCCGACCGTGGCGCCGGGACCGCGCTCGACACCTCGCCGGCACGGCCCCGAGCTCGATCAGGTGGACGGTGGCGGCGACGGCCTCGATCTCGCGCCGCGTTTCTACGTGAAGGAGATCATCCCTGCCGAGGTGCGAGCCGACCGAGTTCACCCCGGCTTGCAACCGCCACCGGCGCGCGGCCGCAGGGGGGCGCGCCGAGCTCGCCTCGATCTCCTCGCCGCCCACGCGACCGAACGCGGCTACGTGGACGACGGACGCCAGGGAAGGGCTATACGGGATCGACCCAAGTCCACACCTCCGAGAAGAGGCACATGTAGATCGTCGCCTCGCCCATCAACACCACGTTCATCGCCACATCCGGCACCACCTCGTTCCCGATCTCCGGCGGGATCGGCCGGTAGCCCGGGTACGTGGCCTCGATCTCCCGGGCGACCTCGCGCGCCACCGGCTCCTCCTCGGGGATACCGGGGAGGTGGAGCCCGTAGTATGGCCCGAGCAGGGACACGTGGAAGCTGAGCGCAGTTTCGTCGATGAGCCAGATGCGAGCCGAGTACGCCGGGTCGGCCCCCCCGGACAACAGGTGGAGCGACTCGTTTTGAAGGCCGTATCGATCCCCCAGCCTGTCGATCATGGCGTTCCACCTTGGGTACTCCGCTCGCCCGCGGTTCGCGGCTTCCACCAGGCGGCGGTGCTCCTCCGTGTCCTTGTAGACGGGCTCGTTGGGAGGCACGTAGATGCGATCGATGTTATGCACACCTCGCGGGTAAAAGCGGTAAACGACGTCGAGCAGCTCGGAGCGAGTTATCATCATGGATTCGTCACCCTAGCGCCGAGCCCCTTGTACTTGGATATGAACGTCGCCCGCGTCTGGTCGATGAATCTACTGCAGAATATCCCCGGGGGGAGATCGTAGTCCATGCGGTTTGCGACCTCCTCCGTGATCTCTTCGCTGAGGCTGGCTGCGCGGTCTGCATCGATTTGTCCATAAATCTCAGTCCGGAGCGGCATGCCGATGGAGAAACTACAGATCCAGCTCTTGATCGGGTGCGGGATAGTGAGTCTCCTGAACTCGAGGTTTACCTTGGCCTCTTGCCATCCTCCGCCTTTGCCCGTGCCTGGGTCATTGATGATGACAACAAAATTGAAATCCGACGGATCGAAGCCTCCGTATACCCAGGGGGCCATTCCAGGTGGACACTTCGAGCTGCATGCATCGCTACAGCTCAAGAAGGTCGCTCCGCTTCCGGCTATGTCGCCGATTCCGGGGCACGGGTCTTGCGGGCTCGTCGGGCTACCTGTCGGCCGCTCTGAGTTGTCGCTCGGGCTCTCTTCTTCTTCGCTATCCGTTTTGTTGCACTGAATCTTGCGCTCGCCGCCCCCCTGCGGGTCGGCCCCGAAGTCCCCCGACGCGACGGAGGTGATGACGGGGACGGGCGGCCCGACTGGTCCGCCTGCACCTGCACCCCCCTCCCACTCCTCGCGGGGATAGCATTCTCCTACCGTCCAGTTGCACGCGGTTAGGGTGCACAGGGCGATGGTCATGATCAGAAGCAGGAATCTTTTGATGTTCATTTTATGCTCCATCGACGCACGGGGCCGACGACAACAAGCACCGACACGTAGCCTGGAAGCACGAGGCTGCTCCCGCCGACCCAATCGACGTTGGCGGTCACCGATACGCCGAGCGCTCCGGCAACGTACACGTTGGTTTGCGCATGCGCGCCTGCGGCCATCCCGGCAACATGCCCACATAAGGCGCTCCCGCAGGCCGGCATGAAGTAAAACGCGACCGACGGGCCAGCACTGAAATCGCCACTCTTCCAACCATACCCGAGGGCGACGGCAGTGCTATTGTACACACCGGCTCCACCTATCTGGATTGGGGGCATGACGCTGAACAGGTCGTGAACCTTGAGTGTGATATTGCTCTTGATGTGCCACGAGATTCCTGCATGCGGGCCCACCGCGAGACGCGTCGTGGTACCAGCTCGGATCCCCCCGAGGCTTATTCCGGCGCTCAGCTCGGATGCGTCTGCCTGCGTCGGGACGATACTGAGAACGAGAGCGATCCCTGTCGCCGAGTAGATCTGCCGGCCTGTCGTCCTCATCGTCTCCTTCCGTGTTTTCCGAAACATGCGAGCAAAGTGGCGATGCGGGCCATTTTTCTGATCGCAGGATCGGCGTCAAACGGAATCGAGACGAGAACACTACACGGACCAAAGGTCGCACTGAAAACCTGTCCACGCCGCGTCAGAGCGCACGGACGGCCTTGCGCCCCGGGGTTGCACGACTGCACCGGGCAAGGGCCGCGGGCGGATCGATGAGACCGGATGGCACCCCGACAGGGCCGGCGACGGCGCCCGGGGGATGCCGGGCCAAGGCGGTGGCGGGGGCGGCGGCCGCAGGGGCGGGCTCGCGGTGTGCGACGTGGCCTCCAAGGGGGGCGCCGGTGGCGGCTCCGGAGGCGCGGGCGGCTGCGGGGGGCGGGGCGGCCGAGGGGGCGAGAACGGCTACCCGAGCATCGGCATCCTGGCGCTCCAGGCCAAGGTGACGGTGCGCGATAGCATCATCACCGCCCGCGACGGGGGCCAAGGCGGCGATGGCGGGGAGCCGGAGGAAGGCGGCAAGGGCGGCTGGGGCATGCCAGGCGGCGCCGTGGGGGACGGCACGTGGTCCTGCAAGGGTGGCAGCGGCGGCCTCGGAGGCGACGGCGGCTACGGCGGCCCTGGGCGCGGTGGCGACTCGATCGGCATCGCGTACCTCGACGAGGACCAGCTCACGCTGGAGGGGGTCACCTTTGAGATCGGGCTGCCGGGCCCGGGTGGCACGAGCTGGGAATGGACCGGCGATGTGATCACGGGGGAGGACGGTATCGCCGTCAAGACGCAGCGCTTCCCTGAATAGGGTCGACGCAAACGCTCTGTGGACAGGTACCGGTAGCGCGTTGGCGGCGACGCGCCCAGGCCTGCGGGACACCGCACATGAGGCTGATACCAGCAAGGCGGACGGTCACGCCGAGTTTCAGGAATCTTACTCCAGGCCGCGGTGCCGAGCGCGCGCGTGAGGAGTTCGCCGTCAGCGTGGCCGAGCTCGACCAAGTGGACGGCGACGGCCACGAGCTCGCGCGGCGCTTCTCCCTGGAGGAGATGATCCACTGCCGAGGTGTGAGCCGCCCGAGCTCCCCCCGCTCGTACCGCCACGGCGGCGCCGCCATGGAGGGGGCGCCGTGTCCCTCGCCCTTCGCGGCGGCTCCAGGTAGACACCGGCGAGGCCGCTGCGTCCGCGAGCTCAGACGTCAAGGCGGAAGGAGGAGCGGAGTGGTGTACAATCAACAATCAACAGCCAGCCTGTTCATTTCGACTTTACCTCAAATCTCCAAATTGGTCCGGTGGTGAACATCACGACCAGACTTCCAGGAAGAACGCGACTACTGCCGCTAGCCCAGTCCACATGGACGCTGGTGGACACGCCCAAGGGCCCGGCGAAGTACCAGTCGGACTGGGCGCGGCCGCCTGGAGCAACCCCCACCACGCGGTCACAGATCACGGCACCACACACCGGCATCGAGTAGATCGCCAGGGACGGACCGAGACTGACGGTGGTTGTCTTCGTGGCATACCCAAGAGTGACTGCCGTTCGATCGTAGACCCCGATACCTGCCCCTGGAACGATGCTGAACATGTTGTGGACTTCGAGCCGGAAGTCCCCTTCGTTGCGCCAGAGCCAGCCGGCGAATGGGCTCACGGCAAGCCTGGGTTCGGTCCCGATCTGGATCCCGCCCACGCTCACGCCGCCGTGGAACTCGAGTGCCTGGGCCGGCGCCGGAACCACGACGAGCGCACCGACGCAAAGCAAGCCGATCTTGCCGAGTAAGCGCATGGACATGGTGGAAGCCCTGGCCGAGCCGCGACAGGCGTTATGAGAGCGCGCACGATCTTTCTGGGCATGACGTGGGCGTCAAAGAGAAATTCGGCGAGCAGAGCCCGAGTCTCTGGGGTCGACGCGTCCCGGACGGCCGCACCGCCGCGGCGAAGGGCTATGTAGCGCTCGCTCCCGCGCTCCTCGTCGCCAGCCGTCGTCGGCGTCCGCTTCGACCGCCGGGCCCCGCCGGGGGGCTGCACCGAACTCGCGCTCGAGCTGCTCGCCGGTGGCGCCGCGCCCGAACTCGACCAGGTGGACGGAGATCGCGTCGCGCTCGCCGATGTCCGTCCGCCTCGACCTCCGCACCCGGCCGTGGAGGCTGCGCCGCGCTCACGCTCGGGACCTCCCGCCCCGGGCGTCACAACGCACCGAGCAGGCTCAAGGCCGCGCCGACGTGCGCCTCGACCTCCGATGGTCCGCGCCGAGCTCGGCCGCGACGATGTGCAACCCGCTGCGCTCAGCTCGAGCTCGGCTTCGGACCGGGGCGAAGTTGACAAGCCGTAGCCGCAGGGACGCAATCCATGCCCTGAATCACAGTTGACGCCGCCCCTCCGCACACGCATCTGGAAAAACTTGGAGGGGGAGCATGCGCCACAGGCTGAAATTGAAGGCGATCCCTGTTCTTATTCCTCTCGGTCTCACGGTGTGGGCATGCAACTACGACGTGGGCGAGTGCTATCTTAGGGGGACGAAAGGCACAGGGGCCGGAGAACCATACCCACCGGGGTCAGCAGCTACGGGGGACTGGTTCGGGAACGGTGGCGACGTGGGGAGCGGCGCCACTGAAGAGATGGCTGGTTGCACTCCGGATAGGTCATGCACAGACATGTACGTCGACTGTCAGGACAAAGGCTATCCGTGTAACCGAATTGTCGATGGCGGCAAATCTCTTTGCGCAGTCTGTCGGCGCGACTGTCAGCTCAAAAAAAGATACACGTACGACGAGTGCTATCGGTGTGGGTTTGAATGAACACGACGATCCGGAAGTCCATTCGGGACGCAACGCATGTTGCCTTCGACACGCCGACAACAGAGCGCCTGGTACGACTCGGCGCGGGTAATGCGGTGCGTGCGTCCGACTGCCTTATTATCGGGCCGAGTCGAATGGATGCCATGGAGCATGCCCGGGCGCGTGAGGCATGGTGGTCTTCGTCCGAAGAGTGGGACCGGCTCTATTCATCGGATATCCGCTGGGATCTACCCGTTGTCCTGTGGGTGTCACCGAGTCTCCACGAGCGAGTTAACCTCTGGAGGGCCTGTAGCTGGTTGCGTCACCTAGGGATCGCGCGTCACAATGTCTTTATCGTCGATTTTGATCCAGTGCACCGCTCAAGGATCCCCGAGGAACCGCTGCCTCCGTTCGACTGCTCCGCATCGGTGTCTGATCATCCTGACGAGGTTCTTCTGGAGCGCCTCGACAAGGCGCGCCCCTGGCCACGGGAACGCTACGATCGTGCCGTCCGCCTCTGGGAGAGGTACGTCGATACGAATCCATTGCCTTTCGTCGAAAGGTGCACACGTGGCGTCAAAGGGTTCCCAGAGCTCGCTCCCTTGTGGGCGCTTCTCTCTTCCTTCTTTCCAAGAAGGACCACGAGAGGAGCCATACGCCTCAGTCGATTCGACGAGCTCATCTTGGCTCTTCTGTCGACGGAGTGGCAGACTCCGTTGGCCGTGTGCGGCCAAAAATCGCAATTGGGCGCCGAGTTGTGGGAGTTCCTCGACTGCACGGGCGATCTGTTCCTACCACGCCGACTGGAGCAATGGGCAGATCACGATTCGAGTGCGGTTGTGGAGCGGGCGACGGGACCAAAGCCGGCTGATGGCTACCCGATGCTATCGCTGGTCTATCGGCTCACCGATCGTGGCATGAAGCTCCGAGAAGGACTCGATCGGCTCGCGGATGCACCAAGCCTGCCGATTGCAGGGACCGAGGCGTATTCGACGTCATCTCCATGGGTGGTGCTCGATGATGGACGGCTAGTTCCGTTGTGATGGCCAGTCTGCGCCGTCCGCTGACAACGGAACGCTCCTCAGGTTGAGTGTTCGTCAACCAAGTGGTCAGCTAGGGGGCCGAGCGGGGAGGCCCACGAGACGCTTCGCCGAAGCCGAATAGCCGCGGTCACGTCCGGGGGGACGGCGCCGGCGAGGCCAGGTTCGAGGCGAAGCGGAGGGGACCGCTCGTGGCGGAGTTCGACGGGTTCAATGTGCAAGCTGCGGTACGGATCGAGAGATGGGACGATGAGGGGTGGGAGCGGCTCGTCTTCCTGGCTGTGACTTCGAGCAGACCGCCGAGGTTGTCGTTGGCCGAGCCCTGGGGGGCTCCATCACGGCGCGCACACCTCGGCGGCCGCGCGCACGCTCGACGCCGCAGGCGCACGCGTCAGCGCGAGGACCTCGTCGACCGACCACTGATCGCCTGCGTGCTCGCCGTACTTGCTCGCGAGCACGCTGCCGTCGGGCGCGACGAGGAAGTCGGCCGGGAGCCCGAATCGACCGCCGGTCGGGATCAGCGCGGGCGGCCGCTCGCGCCCGCGCAGGATCGCGATCGCGCTCCGCGCCACCGAGCGGACGATGGTGGGCCACACGCGCGGATCGAACACCGAGAGGAGCGACGGCTCGGCGCCGAGCTCCGCGTACAGCCGCTTCTTAGGATCGGGCACCACAGCGAAGGGGAGCCCGTCGGCGTGGAGCCGGAGCTCGTCGGCGCTCGAGTGGAACACGACCACCTCGCGGATCCCGGCCGCTGCGATCTCGCCGTGACGGACGGTGATCGAGCGGAGGTGGAGGTTGCACACCGGACAGCCCGCGAAGCGACGGAGCTGGAGGTGCACGATCCGCGTGGGATCGGGGATGCGGATCCGCTCGCCGTGGACGCCCACGAGCTCGCGCGCGCCGAGCACGGCCCCGGGCGCGAGCCTCGTGACACGGCGGCGCAGGTCGCCGATCAAGCCGAGGGCCACGATCGCGGTGATCGCCGCGGGGACGATCTGCCCGACGCCGGTGATCTCGAAGAAGGCATCGCTGGGGAGCTCGTAGGTGGGCGGCGGGAACATCCGGAGGAGCAGGTCGCGAGGCGCGCCCGCGAAGAAGAGGACGTTCTTCGCGAGGTGGTTGTATGCGCCCTCGAAGAGCCCGATCGACGTCACCGGGAACGCGAGGGCGAGCGCCGCGAGCGAGCCCCCGGAGATGCGGCCGGCGCGCGTGCCCGGGCTCCGCCGGTACCCCGCGTACGCCAGCGCGATGGGGACGCAGAGCGCGAGCGCGACGGCGGCGCCGTGGAGGCGCCACGGCGTCGCGTACCGAACGCCGCCGTAGACGTGGTGGATCGCGGTCGCGACGAGCGTCGTTACCGCTCCGATGGTGACCGCCCGGGCGCGCGGGCTGGGAGAGGTGGCGCCGACGTTCACGGTGCTCATGCAGGGCACCGTGGCTCGTGCGCGCGGCGCAAACCATCGCCGAATGCGAACAACTTTCGTGCATGATACGCATCAATCGAGGTGCGACATGGACCGGCTCGCAGCGATCGAAGCGTTCGTCGAGGCCGCGGAGCTCGGGAGCTTCACGCTCGCCGCGCGCCGGCTGCGCGTCACGCCGTCCGCGGTCAGCCGCCGCGTCACGCAGCTCGAGGGCGAGGTCGGCGTGCGGCTCTTCCACCGCACCACGCGCGCGGTGACGCTCTCCGACGAAGGGCGCGCGTTCTTCGAGCGCGCCCGCGCCGCGCTGCGCGAGCTCGACGACGCGCAGCGCGCCACCTCGGGTCTGCGCGATCGACCGGCCGGGCTCCTCCGCGTGGAGGCGCCGACGGTGATCGGTCGTCACGTGATCGTGCCGGTGCTCGCGCGCTTCGCCGAGCGCTACCCCGACGTCGACGTCGAGCTCGTGCTGCGCGACGACCCGGCCGATCTCGCGTCGGAGCGGATCGACGTCGCGGTCCGGCTGGGCACGCTGCCGGACTCGGGCCTGATCGCACGCCCGGTCGGCCGCTCTCGGATGCTCGTCTGCGGCGCGCCCGGCTACCTGCGCGAGCACGGCCGGCCCCGCACGGTCGACGACCTCGAGCGCCACGTGCGCCTCGGGTACGCGCTGCACGGCCGGCTCATCCCCTGGCGCCTCCGCGACGGCGTGAAGGTGCGCGAGATCGCGCCCACGCGGCGCATCGTCGTCGACGACGGCGAGGCGCTGATCGAGCTCGCGATCGAGGGCGCCGGCCTCGCGTGGCTCTGCGACTTCATGCTGGCGCGCGCGGGCAAGGCGCGGAAGCTCGTCGAAGTGCTCCCGGACACCGCGTGCGATGCGGCCGCGATCTCGGTCGTATCGCTCCCGACCCGCCACGTCCTGCCGAAGGTGCGCGCCTTCACCGATCACCTCCGCCGCGCCCTCGCGCCCGACGGCGCGGCGAAGCGGCGCTCTACGCGATGATCGAGCAGAGCGAGCCGCTCGTCATCTACCGCGACACCGACCATTCCGGCCGGCTCATCGAGGTGGCCCCAGGCATCCCGTCGTTACTGAACGATATCAGACGGTTGCTTCGGTTCCTCGATGTCGGATATTGAATCGATTCAACAACCCGGCTAGTCTCTTGTCGAGAAAGGACCGACCATGAACAGCCGTCCCCTCGGCGATACGGGCATATCGGTAAGTGAAATCGGCCTCGGCGCTTGGCAGCTCGCCAACCCGGACTGGGGCATCCATGATCGCGCGGCTGCCTTACGCATCATCGACCGATCGCTCGATGCCGGGTGCACCTTCTTCGACACCGCTCCCGCGTACGCCGCCCACGGCCGTGGGCTCAGCGAGGAGCTGCTGGGGCAGGCGCTGAAGCACGTCCGCCAGAAGGTGGTCATCTGCACCAAGTTCGGTCGCAGCCCCGAAGGGAGCACCAACTTCGATACCAGCGCCATCCGGCCTTCGCTCGAAGGGAGCCTGCGCCGCCTGCAGACCGACTACGTCGACATCCTGTTGCTCCACAGCCCACCCCGGGAGCTCATGGATGGCCGGTGCTCGTCCCAGTACGCGGAGCTGGAGAAGCTCAAGACGGAAGGAAAGCTCAGGGTCTATGGCGTATCCCTGGACTGGCGAGTCGACGCGGAGACGGTCGTCGAGACCACCCGAAGCAAGGCGCTCGAAGTCCTGTACAACGTTTTTCACCAAGAGCCCGGCGGCGCGTTCCCGGCGGCGAAAGAGAGGGGAGTCGGGCTGATCGCGAAGGTGCCGCTCGACTCGGGCTGGCTGTCCGGAAGGTATCGCCGCGACGCCGAGTTCACCGACGTGCGCCGCCGCTGGTCACCCGAGGTCCTCGCCCGCCGCACCGCGCTCGTCGAGCGGCTCGCGGACCTGTTGCCCCCGGGCACCTCGATGACGCACGCCGCGCTCCAGTACATCCTGGCCCAGCCGCAGGTATCCACCGTCATCCCCGGCGCGAAGTCCGTCGAGCAGGCCCTCGACAACTTCGCCGCTGCAAACGCGCGGCTTGCCGCCGAGACCGTCGATGCCATTCGCGCGCTCTGGCAGCGCGAGCTGAAGGACGATCCGCTGCCCTGGTGAACGCCTTCGTCACCAACCTCGGTCTCTCTCCGCCGTGGCGACCGTCTCGACGCTGCCGGAGGGCGTGAGCAGCCGGGAGAACGCCTGCGCCGAGATCCAGGTCTCCCCGTCGGGGAGGTACATCGCGGAGAGGCGCCTCTGCTTCGAAAGCCAGCGGCGCTCAGGTTGCGGTTACGACGGTGATCTCGCCGGTCGTGTACAGCGCGGAAGTGTCCCAGGCGAGCCCTGGGGCGAGCGGCAAGGCGATGTTCACGGAGGCGAACGTCCCTGTGAGGTCACCGCTCCAGCCGAGCAGAACGATGGTGTCCCCGGCCTGGAACGACACGGACCCGGCGGCCGGCAGGACCTCCAGCGCCCCGTCGAGGTTGACGTCCCCATTCACCTGGAGGAGCGGCGAGGAGCTCGAGCCTGCGACCGTGATGCGGAGGGCGGCGCCCGGCCCCTGGCTGTAGGTGCCGGCGATGCCGGTCGAAGGGTAGACCTCTCCGACGGAGAGCTCGCCGGCCTGCGTGTTGGCGAGATCGCCCAGGAAGCTGCCGGTCTCGAGGCGCCCGCCGGCGAAGTCGAAATCGCCCGCATCGACGTCGATCGCGCCTGCGACGAGGTCGCCCTTCGCGAGCCGCACGGAGGGCCCCAGATAGGGATAGCCGCCGAACAACAGCGCTGTCCGGAGGAGGCCGCCGATCCTCACGGAGGCGCCCTTGTCGATCAGGAGCGACGGAGACTGCGACAGAGAGGCGAAGATCGAAACATCGCCGCTGTTCAGCCATGACGCATAGACGTCGTTCACCATGACGAAGCCACCTCCGAGCTCCGAGCGGATCTCGGTATCTTCTGTGGTCAGGGTCCCATAAGCGCCGACGGTGAGCGTGCCATATCCGTACTTCGATCCCACCTGGAGGAGCCCCTGGTTGGTCCAGGTGCCGCCCCAGCCTCTGACGCTCGCGCTGCTGTTCATGAAGCCATCGCCGCCGATGCGCGCGTCCACGGTGGAGAGCTGGCCGCTCCGAATGTCCAGCAAGCCGCGGCTCCTCATGCCCAGGACGAACGCTCCCGTGCTCACCCACCTCGTCGCGGTGCCCGTAATGATGGCTTTGCCGGTGCAGGTCCCGCAGCTGCGGCCGATGATGCCGCCGAAGTAGACGTCGTGTGAGAAGAGGCTCGCTCCTTGCCTGAGCTCCAGGGTTCCATGCCCCTGCGTGCCGATGTAGGTCGTCGTCCTGCTCGTCAGGGTGGCGTCGTACCCCTCGACGAGCGCGCGGCCAGATTTCGTGTCGCCTCCGATGCCCACCACGAGATCATCGGTGATCGCCTCGGCGCCGTGACGGATGACGATCCGACTCTCGAAATCGTCGCCGACCTCGATGGAGCCGTTGTTGATCCAGGTCGAGCCATACCCGTCGACCAGGATGATGCCGGGATCGTAGCTCGCCCGCACGGTTGCGCCGGGGCTGATCAACGTCCCGCCATCGGTCACCTCGACCGCGCCTGTTCCCACGCGGAGCCGGTTCGGTCCGAGGTCCCATGGGTCCGTTGGGTTCTGAGGCGATACGTTTCCCCAGATGGTCACGTCGGCAGAGGCTGGGCCTCCGACGCTCATCGATGCAGCCGCGATCAGCGCCGAGAGGGTATATCGAGCTCGGTGGTTCATGATTCTTGTCCCTTCCCAAAAAGACTTGGTCCCTTGAGAGCCCACGGTCGCCTGGATACCGCCCGCGATGGCCCGATACCTCCGCAGCACCAGAGCGCTAGGCACGCATGGTCTCCCATAGTGCACCGATATGCGAATCCGTTTGCAGTTGCAATACCTTCGTCGCATCACCGCGACCTGGGCTCAGATCCGACCGTCCAGGCGGCAAAAAGTCAGGCTACACAACCCCCGCTCCGCGAGCTGCCGCCGATCTCCCCGGCGTACCGCAGGACGATTGCCTCCTCGAGGCGCGGCTTCTCAAGCGAGGACACCACCTGGCCGAGCAGGCGGCGGGCATGTTGCGACATGGGCCGGTGCCTGCTGCGCAGCACCCCGAACACATTGCCTGGCTCAAGACGAAGCTCGACGCCGTCCCTGCGCTTGCGGCGCGCGTGGCGAACGATGCCGAGCACGGTCTCGCCGGCATAGCGGCGGCGCTCCCTGAGGTCGGCCTCGCGCGGGCCCCCTGCGCAGGCGGGCCGCTCCAGGCGTGAGCGCGGCCGCGAATCGCGGTAGAACAGGGGGCGCCATGCCCCGCAAGCCCACGGGATCGCTCTTCCGCAACGACGCTGGGCGGCTCTACGTCCGCGTCCTCGTCGGCGACAAGGACCGGGAAAGCTTCCCCCTCGACCCCAAGCTGACCGAGGGGCAGGCCGAGCAGCGCAAGGAACTCGTTCTACCCGATCGCCGGCCACGTCCCCGTCGCGGCCTTCACGCTTGACGACGCCGAGCGCGTCATGCGTGCGCTCCCGCCGATGTCCCCCGCGTCGCGCCGCCACATCGCGCAGCTTCTCCACCGGCTCATGGCGACGGCCGCCTTCCCGTGCCGCCTCGTCGCGACGAACCCGCTCCCCCGCGGCTTCCTCCCGATGCTCGGCCCCGCGAAGGCGAAAGCCTGTCTCTACCCCGACGAGGACGCGCGCCTGCTGGCCAGCACAGCGATCCCGCTGTGCTGGCGCGTCCTCTGGGGCTCCCTGAACCGCGAGGGCCCGCGCATCAGCGAGGCGGCGCGCCTGCAGGTGCAGGACGTCGACCTCGATCTCGATCGCGGCGCGCTGCGCCTCGAGAAGAACAAGACGAACGACCCGCGCGCGAGCGCCAGCAGGTGCGCGCCCACGACACGCGCTCAACGTCCATCACAGTCGCCCTGGCGAACGGCCGCAGCGAGACCTGGGTGGCCGACAGAACCGGCCATCGATCGAGCGTGATGATCCAGAGATACCGCCGAGCCACCAGGACGTTTGCAGAGCCGGGCCTTGGCGAGCTAGCTTCCCTCGCTCAGGCGATCCACGAGCTCGCCGGAAACGGCACAGAAGAGGGAGAGCGCAGGTACCCGAAAGTAAAAAAAGCAGAGTATTTCCAAGATCTTGGCCCCGTGGCGAAATGGCAGACGCGGTGGATTTAAAATCCGCGGCCCTCGCGGGCGTCCCGGTTCGAGTCCGGGCGGGGCTACCTCGTAAGTGCGGCGCACCGTGCTGGCGGGCGGTGACGCGGTCTGGAGCCGCGGTACCCCCATCGCCCAGGAGCCGCCAGCTCGATTGATCCTCACCCTGCCCACAACACCCCGGCTCCCCGGAACCTCACACTCCCCGAGGTTGCCCGAGGTTGCGCAGAGCGCTTCGTGGTGTGGGGGACCGGGCGGAAGCGCCGGGTCGACCTCGCACCCAGCGGCTCACCTGAGCTGCTCACCGCCTTGAACGGGACCAGGTCGCGCAGGGCGCGCACCGCGCCTCGTGGCGCCGACGTGCCCGGGACGCCGCATGCCCGTCACGGTCTGATGGGAGCCTGCCATGGTCCGGCGGGAACCCGATGGGAAACGGCGCGCAGCCACGCTCGTGTCCTCTGGGCTCGACAAGCCGAGTGGATTCGAGTAATGGGAGCGCCACTCCATGGATCTGGACATCGACTGTCTGCGCGAGGCGAAGGTAGAGAACGTAGAACGTCTCGCACACGCTCTGGGCGTCAAGCTGCCCGAGCACAAGCGCCACGACAGGCGCGCCTACAACCGTGAGCTCATCCGCGTGGTGATGCAGGGCATCCGGCGCGACGCCGAGCGGTCGCGTGGCCGCAGGTTCTTCGGTCGCAGCTGACAATTCCAGCCCTACAGTAGGTTACCGAAGGACGCTGGCCGACACCGTCCCTCTCCCTCTCCCGCTCCTGGCAAGACGGCAGTTCTCCGCATCGCTCGGAGAATCGCGCTTCGGGGGCTGATTCATCCAGGAAAGCCGCCCCGGCGGCCTCCCGTCCGAGCGCTCTCCCGCGCCCGCCCAGGCGGCCTTCCGCCCCCCGCGGCCTGCCGCCCCCAGCAGCCTCCCCACTCCCCAGCCGCCTACCGCCCCTGCGGCTTGCTCCGCAGCGTCAGCCGGCTCCCGGTCACCCGGCTCCGGGCCGCCATCAGCAGCGGCGCCGCCGGTGTGAGCGGATCCACCAGGTCGTTCACCTGGAGCATCGCCCTGTCCGCCACCTTCCACGCCGCCGACAGCCCCGACGCCCCCTGCTGGGGCGACCCGGCCAGATCCAGCGCCCGGCTCAGCTCCTTGCCCACCTGCGCGATGCGAGCGAGCTCCTCCCGCGACGACCCCCCCTCCTTCGCCGCCGCGTAGATCGTCCGCACCACCCCGAGCAGATCCCGCACGGCATCGAAGGGAAACGGCGGGGCGCTGACCGGAATGGGCACTGAGCCAATGTACAGCAACTCGCCCCGCAATGGACCGATCGCATTCCCTTATCTCGCGTAAGATTTCCTCTAAATCGTCTCAGATGTAACTTTCGTAACAGAAATAATCAGTTGAGAGGTCCCACCGCCTCCTCCACCGCGGCGATGAGCGCCCCGCTCTGGATGAGCTCCGCGGCCGCCGCGATGTCGCGGTAGAGGGGGCGGTCCTCGGTGAGCCCGGGCACCACGCGGCGGATGGCGGCGTGGGCGGCCGCGACGCCCGCGCTGGGGCGGAGCGGGAGCCGCTGGTCCACGCCCTGGGCCGCCGTGATGAGCTCGATCGCCAGCGAGCTCCGGACGTTCTCGATCACCTGCGCGAGCTTTCGGGCGCTGATGCTGCCCATGCTCACGTGGTCCTCGCGGCCGGCGCTCGAGGGGATCGAGTCGACGCTCGCCGGGTGGCAGAGCACCTTGTTCTCGCTCACCAGCGAGGCGCTCGCCACCTGGGCGATCATGAACCCCGAGTGCAGCCCGCTGTGCGGCGCCAGGAACGGCGTGAGCCCGGTCGAGAGCGCGGGGTTGACCAGCTGCTCGACCCGCCGCTCGCTGATGTTCGCGAGCTCCGCCGCCGCCATCGCGGCGAGATCCAGGGCGAGCGCGACCGGCTGCCCGTGGAAGTTGCCGCCCGAGATCAGCTCGGCGCCGCCGTCCGGCCCATCCCCGAGGAACACCGTGGGGTTGTCCGTGACGCTGTTGACCTCGCGGGTCAGCACCTCGGCGGCCCAGGCGACAGCGTCGCGCGTCGCGCCGTGGACCTGGGGCATGCAGCGGAGCGAGTAGGCGTCCTGCACCCTGGGGCAGTCCGCGTGGCTCTGCATGATCTCGCTGCCCCCGAGCAGCGCGCGCAGGTTGCCGGCCGTGCAGGCCTGACCCGGGTGCGGGCGGACGCGCATCAGCCGCTCGTCGAACGGGCGCTTCGAGCCCATCAGCGCCTCGAGGCTCACCGCGCCGGCGATGTCCGCGACCGTGCAGAGCGCGGCCGCGTCCCGCAGCGCCAGCGCGCCGAGCGCGGTCATGTACTGGGTCCCGTTGATCAGCGCGAGCCCCTCCTTCGCCGCGAGCTCGATCGGCGCGAGGCCGGCCTTCGCGAGCGCCACCGCGCTCGGCATGAGCTGCCCCTCGAAGCGCGCCTCCCCCTCGCCGATGAGCACAAGCGCGAGGTGCGCGAGCGGGGCCAGATCGCCCGACGCGCCGACCGACCCCTGCGCAGGGATGCGCGGGCTCACGCGGCGCTCGAGCAGGGCGGCGAGCAGATCGAGCACCTCCGTGCGCACCCCCGAGTGCCCCAGCGCGATCACCTGCGCGCGCAGGACGATCATGGCGCGCACCTCGGCCTCGCCGAGCTCCGGCCCGACCCCGCAGGCGTGGCTCCGCACGAGGTTGCGCTGGAGCGCCCGGATGTCGTGATCCGCGATGCGCGTCTCCGCGAGCGCGCCGAAGCCGGTGTTGATCCCGTACACCGCCGGCGCAGCGTCGCCCGCCGCCGCGATCGCGTCGATAGCGCGGCGCGAAGCCGCCGCCCGCTCGCGCGCCTCGGCGCAGATCGCCGCCGGACGACCGCGCCGCGCGACCTCCTCGAGATCCGCGAGCGAGAGCGGGCGGCCGAGGAGCAACGGACGTGACGGATCCGACGGAGGTGACGAAGGCGGCGGAGGCGGCGAAGAAGGAGAACCAGCGGCGGCGCTCGGCGTGGAAAGGGTCACGAAGGCGCACGCTAGAGCGGCGGATGCCCCGCGAAAAGCCAGCTGCGCGCCGTTGGCGGAAGAATCCAGTGCCCGGCGGGGATCGATCCGCCTATCCTTCGGTCGCGCGTTCCCGGCCGGGCGCTGGTGAGCGGCTGCTTGCTTCCGATGCGCTTCGCCTTCGTCACCCTCGCCCCCCTTGCGTTTGCTGTCGCGCTCGCCTCGCCGAGCGCGGCTCAGCCCGTCGAGGAAGCGAGCGCCGGGCGAGGCTCTCCGAGCGCCGCTCAGCCCGCCGCGCCGGCCGCGCCGGCCGCGCCGGCCGGCGACGACTTCGAGGAGCGGCTCGTGCTCGACACCGGCCGCAAGCCGCCGCCCCCGCCGGATCCCGCCCGGGCGACGTTCTCGCTGCAGGGCGAGTACCAGCTCCGCTACCGCGCCATGAGCGATCTGCCCCTCCGGGCGCCGCCCCTGTCGGCTCCGGGCGCGACGACGCTCGGGCAGAGCCAGTACATCGCCCACTGGCTGCGCCTCTCGCCCCGCTTCCACTTCAAGGACAAGGTCTCGATCGTGGCGCAGATCGACGTCGCCCGGGGCCTTATCGCCGGGGACACCACGCGTGACGTCGAGCAGGTGCGCGACGCGCGCGCCGCCCTGGCGTGGTACGAGGTGCACCCGCGCGCCCTCTACCTGGAGGTGCCGTGGGCGCTCGGCGTCGTCCGGGTGGGCCAGCAGAGCGCGCACTGGGGGATGGGGCTCGTCGTCAACGACGGCGAGCACGCGAGCGTCTTCGGCGACTACGAGCGCGGTTCGCTCATGGAACGCGTCCTCTTCGCGGCCACGCCGATGGGGAAGGGCGGGCCGCTCCACGTGACCGTGGCGGGCGACCTCGTGTTCGAGGACAACGCGGCCGACCTGCTCGGCAACGACGTCGAAGGGCAGGACGAAGGCGAGGGCGATCGCGCCTTCCAGGCGGTCGTGTCCGCGCTCTGGCGAGAGCGGCGCGGCGAGATCGGGATCTACGGCGCCATGCGGCGGCAGGCGCGCGAGCGCCGCGCGAAGACGAGCCCGGCCCGGTTCAGCGAGGTGCTCACGTCCGGCATCCTCGACGTGGCAGGCAGATTCAACGCGCCGGTGCCGGGGGGCCGCGCCCACGTCTACGGCGAGCTCGAGGCCGCGGTGATCCTCGGGGCGGCGTCGTTCGCCTCGAGCGGGCCCCCGCCGCCCTCCGGCCACGCGTTCGGGCGCTCGCCCGTGATGGTGCGCTCGGTCGGCGGCGCGGCGACGCTCGGCGCGGTGCACGTCGCGGGCCGCGGGGCGCGGCCAGCCGCGCGGTGGGGGCGCGTCGTCACGGAGATCGAGGCCGGCTACGCCTCGGGCGACGACGACCCCACGGACGGCGTGTCGCGGCGCTTCACCTTCGACCCGAGCCACAACGTCGGGCTCCTCCTGTTCGACGAGGTGCTCGCCTGGAAGACGGCGCGCGCGGCCACGATCGCCGAGCGGGAGCTCTTCGCCGCGTCCCCCGAGCCAGGCATCAGGTCGCTGCCGTCCAAGGGAGGCGTGCCCGGCGCCGCCTACGTGAACCCGCGCATCATCGTGCGGCCGGCGCGCTGGCTCGACCTCAAGGCGGGCGCGGTCATCGCCGAGGCGACCTCGGATCTGGTCGATCCCTACGGCGCCCCGCGGGCGGGCGGCAGCCTGGCCAACTACGACGGCGGCGACAGCCGCCGCCGCGATCTCGGCGTCGAGCTGGACCTCGGCGTCGACGCGCGCATCGCGATGGGCAGGCTCGTCACCCTCCAGTTCGGCACCGAGGCCGGGGTCCTGTTCCCGGGCGGCGCCTTCGACGACGCCGCGGGCGCCGAGCTCCCCGATCAGTACCTGCTCACGCTCAAGCTGGGCGTGATCCACTGAGCCCGCCAGGGCTCGCCGGGCCCTCGGTCGAGCTCGCGCGCGACACAGCAGACGAGGGCCGCCCAGGATGCTAGAGGGCGGTTGCGAGGGCCGCCCGCGCGCAGCGGCGGGCGCCCCTGGCAGACAGCGGAGAGAAACGATGCGCAAACGACTCGCGCTGAGCCACCTTCCGACACCGATCCAGCGCCCGCAGCGGCTCGCCGAGGCGCTCGGCGTCGACCTCTACGTGAAGCGCGACGACATGACGGCGGGCGCGGAGGCCGGCAACAAGATCCGCAAGCTCGAGTACCTGCTCGCCGCCGCGCGGGAGGAGGGCGCCGACCGCGTCATCACCTGCGGCGGCCTCCAGTCGAACCACGCGCGCGCGACCGCGCTGGTGAGCGCCTCGCTCGGCCTGCGCTCGGTGCTGTTCCTGCGCACGAGCGACCCGTCGGCCCACGCGCCGCTCGAGGGCAACGTGCTGCTCGACCGGCTCGCCGGCGCGGAGATCCGGCTGATCTCGCCCGAGGCGTACAGGGACCGCGGCGCCCTGATGGCCGAGGCGGCCGCCGAGATCCGCGCGGCGGGCGGCCGGCCGTACGTGATCCCCGAGGGCGGCTCGAACGGCCTCGGCGCGCTCGGCTACGTGCGCGCGATGGAGGAGATCCGGAAGCAGCTCGATCTCGGCCTCGCGGGGGGCAAGCCGTTCGACGTCATCGTGCACGCGTGCGGCTCGGGCGGGACGGCGGCGGGCACGGCGCTCGGCGCGGCCCGCTACGAGGTCGCCGGCGAGGTGCGCTCGATGGCGGTCTGCGACGACAGGGCGACGTTCGCGCGGATCGTTGTCGGGATCATGGACGACGCGCGCGCGCTCGAGCCGCGCCTCGGCTCGCCCGCCCACCTCGTCATCGACGACTCGGCGAAGGGCCCTGCCTACGGGGTGTCCACGCCGGAGCAGCGAGCGCGGATCCTCCAGGTGGCGCGGCTGTCGGGCCTCGTCCTCGACCCCGTGTACACGGGCAAGGCGTTCTCCGGGCTCTGGGACCTGGCCGAGCGAGGCGAGCTCTCGGGCAAGCGGGTGCTGTTCCTGCACACCGGCGGCCTCCCCGGCCTCCTCGCCCAAGGGGCGACTTTCGCTGACGCCTTGTAGAACAGATCAGAGCCCTCAGGGCGCGCCGCGCCACCACGCGTCGGCCATCGACGCGTCTTCCAGGGTGTCGATCTCCATGTAGCCGCCGTGGGTGTCGAGCTTGCGGAGGTCGGCGCCGGACTCGATCATGTGCTGGAGCAGATCGATGAGGTAGGCCCGCTGGAACGTGCGGCCCTCGCGGAACTCCGGCCGATTCGAGAAGGCGTCGCGCGCGGCGTCGAAGGCGGCCAGGAACTGCCCGGCGCCCCGCGCGGAGAGCTTCATCACCCCGATGAACTCGCCGGTCGCGGACTCCGAAGGGATGCGGCGGGAGAGCTGGAGGACGCGATCCCCCTCGGCGCCGCCGGCGCGGAGCTTCTCGGCGTCGGTCTCGGGGTGCTGCGAGCGGCCCACGTAGCGGCGCCGCCAGTCCGTGTCGCAGGCGAGCGCGATGTCGTGCGGAGAGCGGACCAGCCCCGCCACGATCTCGGGCCGGTAGACGATGTCGGCGTACGTCGAGACGAAGCCGCCCTGGAGGTGCTCGCGCGCGCAGAGGAGCGAGAGAAGGATGTTGTTCTGCTCCCAGTCGCGGTTCTCGACGTACGTCAGATCCGGGTAGGCGGCCCGGATGACGTCGGCCTTGTAGCCGCAGACGAACACGATATCCGAACGCCGGAAGCCGCCCGCAGCGAGCGCCTCGAGGATGCCGTCGAGCATCGGGCGGCCAAGGATCGGGACCAGCGTCTTCGGCAGCTCTTCGGTCAGGTGACGCAGCCGGCTGCCCCGGCCCGCACCGATGATCACGGCCTTCACGACACCGCTGTTACCATGAACGGACTCGGTTTATCACGGACAATCACGGGGATTCCCGCGGAATCCCGCGGACATAGAGGCGACCCGAGGCCGCGCGGACCCGGGGCCCGTTACGGAATCGTGACCGTGAGCTGACCCCCTGCCGCGCGTCACCGGGTTAGGAAGCGAACATGGAGATCGCGATCGTCCTCATCGCCCACTCTACGCTCTCGGTCTTTTTCCAGACCTTCTTCCTGCACCGGTACGCCTCGCATCGGATGTTCACGATGTCGAAGCCATGGGAGCGGATTTTCCACTTCCTCACGTACCTCACGCAGGGCTCGTCGTACCTCGTGCCCTGGGTTTACGCGATCTTGCATCGCATGCACCACGCGTACAGCGACACGCCGAAGGATCCGCACTCGCCGCGGTACTACTCGAATGTTGTCCGGATGATGCTGGACACCGCGCACCGCTACGACGCGATCTACGACGGCACGGCCGACGTGGAGCCGCGCTTCCTCGGCGGCTACCCCCAGTGGCCCACGCTCGATCGCATCGGCAACGCGTGGATCGGCCGGCTCGCGTGGGGCACCGGCTACGTGCTCTTCTACGTGGCCTTCGCCTCGCACTGGTGGCAGTTCCTGTTCCTCCCGCTCCACTGGACCATGGGCCCGCTGCACGGGGCGATCGTCAACTGGTGCGGCCACCGCTACGGCTACCGCAACTTCAACAGCGACGACGACTCCCGCAACACGCTGGCCCTCGACATCGTGACGCTCGGCGAGCTCTTCCAGAACAACCACCACAAGTACTCGATGAGCCCGAACTTCGCGGTGCGGTGGTTCGAGATCGACCCGGCGTATCAGGTCATCCGCGTGCTTGCCTGGGTGGGGATCATCCGGATGTCCGACAAGCGCCAGGTCGCCCGGCTCGAGCCCGAGGTCGCGCAGGCCGAAGGGTAGAGCGGGGCGTATCTTCCTCTGCACCCCGCTCCATGGGACCGGCCGCCGGCCGCGCGAGCAGCGCGGCCGGTACGGCTGGCCGTGAAGCTGCGCGCGGAGCCGAGGCCCCACGCGCAAGGGCTCACTCGAACAGCTGCCGGAACGCGCCGGGGACGTCCTTCGGACCGATCTGCTCCTTGCGCTTGTTGAACTCCGGCAGACACGCCTGGTAGGCCGCGTCCACCCGCAGATCGCTCCCATCCCAGCTCGGACGCCAGATCTCCATCGTCTCGCGCGCGAGATCGATGACGTCCTTGAACTGCCCGCGCTCCTTCAAGATCTGCGTGCTGAGCCCGTACATCAGCAGCCCGCCGGGGATCGCCCCGAGCGCCGTCGTGGCCAGGGCCGGATAGCAGATGCGCGCCGTCTTCGCCCCGAACCGCTCCTGGATCTCCGCCATCGTCTTGCGCTGCAGGATCTTCGCGCCGGCGAGCGGGCCCATCGCGTAGACCGGATCGTCGCTCGGGTAGTCGTAGTCGCAGAAGGACACAACGCTCTCGCCCTTCGCGATGAGCCCCGCCGCGGCGAGCGGCTCGGCCCACAAGAGCGACGACGTGCCCATGAACTTGTTGGTCCGCTCGATGTCCGCCTCGTTCGCGACGTCCACCTCGACGAGCCCGAGCTTGCGGATGTTCTCCGGGCGCGAGAAATCAGGGACCTGGAGCACCGGATCGAACGCGACGTCGAGGTCCTTCACCTTGGTCGGCCCGTGCTCCGCGTACCGCTTCATCGCGCCGGCCGCGATGCCGTTCACGAGGTGCACCGCCCGATACCGCTCCTTCAGCGCGGCGACGACCTCGTCGATCACCTGCGGCCTCGTGGCGTCGTTGTTCCAGAAGCGCGCGGTGAGCCCCTCGGCCTCCGCCGCGTCCGTGATCGCCTTCACGTGGTGCGGGCCGATCTGCATCTTCTCGCTGTCGAAGTGCACGGCGAAGACCGCGGCCCGCTCCCCGAAGAGCAGCTGCAGGGCGAGCGCCCGGGTCATGCCGTTCGAGCCGCCCAGGATCAGCACCGCTGTGTCCGGGGCGATGCGCGCGCCCGCCGGGCTGATACGGGCGCGGTGCGCCGCGAGCTGCTCGGTCGCCACGCGCGCGCCGTGCTCGGCCAGCGAGCCCACGAGCGAGCGGCGATCGAGGCCGCCGAGAGGAAGCTTCTTGAAGGTCTCTAGGTCATCCATCACGTCCGGCGTCTTACCGTCTCCAGCGCTCGGCGTCACGACTGGACAGCTGCCGGCCGTCCGAGCGCTCCCTGGGCGGCGCTCGAAGGGAAGCCCCGCCTCCGTCCGAGCCGTGATAGATAGATCGCGTGAAGACGGTTCTTGTCACTGGCGGCAGCGGGTTTATCGGGCGCGGTCTCGTGAAGGAGCTGCTTGCGCGGGGTGATCGGGTGACGGTGCTGACGCGCGACGTGGGGCGGACGCAGGCGGCGCTGCCCGGGGCGCGCGTCGTGTCGTGGAGCTCGGACGCCCCGGGGGCGTGGTTCGAGGAGGTCGACGGGGTGGACGCGGTCGTCCACCTCGCGGGCGAGACCATCGTCAAGCGGTGGACCGAGGAGGCGCGGCGCGAGATCGTGAGGAGCCGCATCGACACGACCCGCCTCATGGGCGAGGCGATCGGCAAGGCCAAGCGCAAGCCGAGCACGTTCCTCTGCGCGTCCGCCGTGGGCTACTACGGCCCGCAGCCGGGCGAGAAGGTGCTCGACGAGGACGCGGCGCCCGGCGAGGGCTTCCTCGCCGACGTCGTCGTCCGCTGGGAAGAGGCGGCCCGCGCCGTCGAGGAGCAGCACGGCGTCCGCTCGGTGCAGCTGCGCATCGGCGTCGTGATCGGCGAGGGCGGCGGCGCGCTCGACAAGATGATCGCCCCCTTCCGGTTCTTCCTGGGCGGGCCCGTCGGCGACGGCAAGCAGGTCATCTCGTGGATCCACCGCGACGACGTCGTGGGGATGACCCTGCTCGCCCTGGACAACGAGGCGGTGCGCGGCCCCTTCAACATGACCGCGCCGTACGCGCAGACCGGCGACGAGGTCGCGCAGGCGATCGGCGCGGTGCTCCACCGGCCGTCGTGGCTCCGCGTGCCCGAGGCCGTGGTGAAGCTGGGGATGGGCGATGCGGCGGAGATCATCACCACCGGGCAGCGCGTCTATCCCAGGCGGGCGGAAGAGCTCGGATACAAGTTCCGCTACGCCCGCATCGTGCCCGCGCTCGAGTCGATCCTCCGCAGCTGAGCGCCCGCGCCCGGGTCGAGCTCCGGCCGCCCTGCGCGGCCGCCCTGCGCCAGGGCACCTGCCGCGCTCCGGCCGCCGTTGGATCGGCATCGGCGCGCGCTGGCGGCGCGCGCTGGCGGCGGGCAGCTGGGCGCCGCGGTACGGCGCCCAGCTGCTGCCCACACGAGACAAGAGCCGCCGGTGGCGCGCTGAGAAGTCGACCTGTGTCGAGCAGCGCACCATCGGGAGCCCGGACGGCGGTTTCCCAGCGCTCCCCCAAGCGCTCCGTCCGCTTCCATGCTTACGCCATCGCGCTCCGAGACGCTCTCGGGATGAGTTGGATTGGCGCGTGCAGGGTATCCCGACTGGATGTCGACGTGCACCCTCCAGAAGCGCTGCGAGAACCAAACTCGTTAGGGGAATCCCCTTGCCGCAGCGCACAATCGCGGGGTTGCTCGTCCTCCTCGTCGGAGGCTCGCCCGAGGCGCGGTCTCTGGTGCGTGAGAGAGGGGAGGAGCCAGGCGCAGTCTGCGCTCGCTGCCCGGACAGCGGATCACCCCCGCGCGGCTCCGTCGTGGTTCGTTGTGGAGCCCCGGCGCGGCCGGCGGGCGCGCGGTCGTGCTGGCGCGTGGTCGTGCAGGCGCGCTCAGGGGCTGAGGCCACGACTCTGGAGGATCTCTCGCACCACCGCCTGCGCGGAGCCTGTCAGCTCGGCGAGCGAGCCGCGGGCGAGCTCCACGAACTTCATGCCGCGCACGCGCTTGAGCGCCTCGACGGCCACGGCGCGCTCCTCGGCGCCCTCGTGCTGGAGGATGCCGAGGAGCATCTCGCCCGCCTCGAGGGTGTCGATCTTCGCGATCGCCCGCACGGCGCTGGCGCGCACGGCGGCGGCCTGCGACTCGCGGTAGATGCGGGCGAGCGGATCGAAGGCGTGGGCGAAGCGCAGCTCTTCCAGCGCGCGGGCGGCCTCGTGGACCACGGTGGGATCGGGATCCACGAGCGCGTCGCGGATCGTGATGAACGTGCGCTTGTAGAGGAAGTGGGAGAGCGCGCGGACGACGGCCACCCGGATCTTCGGCTCGGCGCGGCGGAACAGGCGCTCGAGCGGCGAGAGGATCGTGTAGAGCTCGACCGTCGCGAGCTGCTCCGCGAGGCTGATGAGCTGCTGCGCGGGGGCGGCCTCGGGCGTCGCGCCCTCGACGGCGAGCGCGGTGAGCCGGGCGAGCATGGCGCGGCGGCGGGTGACCTCGGACCACTGCGCCGGGTCGAGCACGATGTCGCCGCACGCCTGGGCGGCGCTGCCGGCTTGCTCCCACTCGACGAGGTCGATGTGCCAGACGTCGGGGAAGCCGAGCTCGTGGCGGAGGTGCGCGGGCAGCGGCGAGGCGTCGATCGGCAGGTCCTGCGCGTTCACGTAGCGGCGGCCGGCGCGGGCGTAGTGCTTCTTCCGGGTCTCCTCGAGCGGCAGCTGCGTGAGGGCGCGGTAGACGCCGCCCACCTTGCTGTACTGCCCCGCCTCGCCGAGCGCGATCACGGCGGCGAGCAGCGCGTTCTCGGCGATCTCTGGGGGGGCGGCGCGCTTCTGCGAGACGGCGGACACCTCTTGCCAGAGGCGGGCCTGCGCGAGCACGGCGAAGTTGGCGACGGCGGTGAGCCCCTCTTTCCGGGCGTACGCGGCCATCTCGCGGGCGAGCGTCGCGGCGGCGGAGATCTCGCCCTGCTTCTCGGCCGCGGCGACGGCCTCCTCGTAGGACTGGAGCGCGTAGTAGCGCAGGTGGTCCTCGCGCAGGATGCGGATGACGTTCACGTAGCCCTCGAGCACGTGCTCGAAGGCGCGGCTCTCGCGCCCGACGGCGATGAGGACCTGGTAGCAGTCGAAGGCGCGCTCGCGCTGGCCGATGGTCTCGTACCTGTCGGCGGCCTCCTCGAGCAGGTGGACGGAGGCGAAGACGGCCTCGCGCGCCGCCGCGGCGTCGCCCGTGCGGAGCGAGGTGCGGGCGAGGTTGAAGCGGGCGAGGCCGGCGGCGTAGAGGTCGCTGCCCGACGAGGAGAGCAGCTGGGCGAGGCGCGACCAGAGGGCGCGGGCGCGGGCGAAGTCCTGGCCGCGCTCGCGGGCGATGGCGGCCTGCGCGACGAGGCCGGCGGCCTCGTACTCGTCGGCGGCGCGGCCGTAGAGCCGCCTCTGCCGCTCGGGGTCCTGCTCGCGCTCGGCCCAGGCGAGCACGGTGCGCGCGCGGTCGATGGGCGGGACCTTGGCGATGAGCGGGCGCTGGCTCTGCTCGTTGCCGCCGTACCAGGAGACGGTGAGCGCGCTCCGCGCGTCGCCCAGCCGGACCAGCACGTCGCGGAGCTCGTCCGTCATGGCGACGTACTCCTCCTCGCGGGCGATGGTGTGCTGGAGGGCGCTGAAGAGCGCGTCGCGCGCGCGCGTGAGATCGCTCCTGGCCAGCGCGGAGCGGGCCTCGTCGCGGAGCTCGTGCAGGGGGCGGACGCCTTGGGTCATGCCGGGAGCGAGCGTAGTACACCGGCCCTGGCCGAGGGAGCGGCGGCCGCGTGCGCGCGGGGGACGTCGGCCGGGCCGCCGGCGGAGCGAGGCGCGAGGGCCCGGCGTGTGGGGCGAGGGCCGGAGGCATCTCCTCAAATTCTTCGGAAAATTCACAGGGAGACGGGGAGGCGGGGAGGGAAATCTTCAAAATACTCCCTGTCTCCTGTTCAATCTTCCTCTGAAAAGGGCTGCAAATAAGGGGATTCCTTGAGGGCGCGGGGATGGAGTAGCCGTCAAACGGCGCATCGCGGGCTCGGCGTGAGGCGGCCCGCGGAAGCGTGAGAACCGGGCTGTCGATGCGGCGGCGGGCTGCTAGAGCGCGGCCGATATGAAGCTGTTTCACCAGACTCTGATGCTCGCCTGCTCCGCCGCGTTCTCCGTCTCTTGCGGTGGCGCGGCCGAGCGCGCGCCGTCGCTCGACGAGGTGGGGAGCGCCGAGCTCTCGGCGTCGGCCGCGCCCCGTGCGCAGCGCGCGGACCAGGCGGCGCGCGCGCCGGGCGATCACCGCTTCTGCGGGTGGCTGCACGAGTTCCTCGGAGATCCCGAGTCGACCGAGCTCGGATACGACACCTTCGCGGCCCACGCCGGGGCGTTCGACTCCGTGCACCCGAAGTGGTGGCGCGTCGCCTCGCCGACCAGCTTCGAGAACCACCCGCGCGGCCGGGAGGCGCCGTTCGCCGGCTTTCACGACCGGCGCGTCCTCGACGGCACGACGGCCGGCGGCGCGCTGACCCGGCTCATCCCCCTCATCGCCGCCATCGACCGGCCCGACGTCGCCGCCGTGCACGCCATGCTCCACGATCCCGCGCTCCGGGCGCGGCACGTGGCGGGCGTCGTCGCGCTCGTGATGGAGAACGGCTACGACGGGATCGACATCGATTACGAGCACCTCTCGTCCGTCCTCGGGCCGGGCGAGACCGTCCGGGCCGAGCGGGCCGCGTTCTCGGCGTTCATCGACGAGCTCGCGCGCGCCCTCCACGCGCAAGGAAAGGAGCTCTCGCTCGCGGTGCCGGCGGTCGGGTCCGCGAAGGGCGTATTCGATTACGAGGCGCTGAGCGCCTCGGCGGATCACGTGCACGTGATGAGCTACGACTACCACTGGCACGGCGGACCGCACGTGGGCCCGGTCGCGCCGCTCGGGTGGCTCGAGGAGACCGTCTCGTACATCGGGTCGCTCGACGGCGGGGCGCGCCGCGAGAAGTTCATCTTCGGGCTGCCGAACTATGGTCTCCTCGGGCCGGAGGCGCCGGGGAGCGGGGGCGCCGTGGTCGGGTGCGAGCCGCTCAGCAAGTGCCTGGAGCTCGCGGGCGACGGCTACGAGACGAGCACCGACCACATGAGCCGGTGCCCGGACGACGAGGGCGGGCGGCTCGCCGCGGGGAGGTCGCCGAACCGGCTCCTCGCGAGCGGCGAGCGCCTCTTCTTCGAGGACCTCGCGTCGCTCGAGGAGAAGGTCGTCGTCGCCGAGCAGGGTGGGCTCGGCGGGGTGACGTACTGGAGCATCGGCGGCGAGCCGGGCGGGGCGGCGTTCTTCTCGATGATCGAGCGCCACTTCCCGAGGTGATCGCGGCGCCCCGCGGGCGCCCCATGGCCCTGCCGGGACAGGCGCTCAGACCTCGAGCGCGCCCCGGCGGTGGAGAGGGCAGGGGAGCGCGAGCCGCGCGAGCCAGAGGACGGCCGCCGCGGGCGCGGAGGCAAGGGAGGTGTTCAGCGGCGAGGGCCGCGGCGTGGTAGGGTGCGCGCCGTCACAGCGAGAGGAGAATCCTGTCATGGCACGCACCCCGTCCACGATGCTTGAGCTGGGCACCCCGGCGCCCGACTTCAGGCTGCCCGACTTCACCGGAAAGCAGGTCGCGCTGTCGGATTTCACCCGGCAGCGGGCGCTCCTCGTGATGTTCATCTGCAATCATTGTCCGTTCGTCAAACACATCCGCCACGAGCTCGCCCGGCTGAGGCGAGATTATGGTGCTGACGACGTGGCCATCGTGGCGATCAACTCGAACGATATCGTCGCGTATCCAGCCGACAACGCCGAGGCGATGGCCAGAGAGGCGCGCGAGGTCGGCTACACGTTCCCTTACCTCCTCGACGAGGCCCAGCAGGTCGCCAGGGCGTACCGCGCCGCCTGCACGCCGGACTTCTACCTCTTCGGCCCGGATCGCCGGCTGGTCTACCGCGGTCAGCTCGACGACAGCCGCCCTGGCAACGAGGTCCCCGTGACGGGCCGCGATCTCCGCGCCGCCATCGACGCGGTGCTCTCCTCGGCGCCTGTCCCCTCGGAGCAGCGCCCGAGCATCGGCTGCAACATCAAGTGGAAGCCCGGCAACGAGCCGGCGTATCACGGCAGAACGCCGTAACGATCCCGAGGCGTACGAGGCGAGGTCGCCCCCCGTCGGGCGCCGCTCTGGGCAGAACTGGCTCTGAAGGGGCGCGGGCCACACCTTGTGAGGTGGTCTCGCCGCTGCAGGCCGCTTTTGTCATGGAACATGGACAGTCAGGACACCGATACGATAGATTCACAGCATGGGGGGCGTGAGACAGCATCTCGGGGGCGCGTTCCTCGCGAAGCCATACATTCGCCTTCATGGTGAGTAGATCGCGGCATGGGGCCGAGGTTCATTCGAGTCTGGCTCTCAGATCAACAAACCCGATCCGAAGGCGGTCTACTCTCCTACTTCATGAGCACCTCTACGACCTAACACGGCCAAGACCGAGGAAGCGGACCTCCTATGCAGAGCTGGATCGGCCCGGAGCGCCAGGCGCTGGCGAAGAGCACGGCGAAGGTGCTCAAGGACAACGCCCTACACAACCGCAGCGGTCTCCCACCATTTCGATTGCCGCAGGTCGCGCAGCAGATCCTCGACGAGCTGTTCCATTTCTCCTCTGCCGGCGACACGGCGCCCGTCGTGTCGCTCGGGCAAGAGCTCGGGCAGCGGGGGCTCGGGCTGCGGGCTCTCCTCGGGCTGAGCCGTGTCCTCTTGCGCGAGGTGCTGGCGCGTCTGCCTGGAAGTACGCCCGGAGCGCTGGAGGCGGTGGCGCGCGTGAACGACTACCTGACGCTGCTCGTGGACGCGGTGGCAGAGCAGGAGAAGCGAGAGGTCGGCGTCCAGCGCGACGAGATGCAGCTCGCGCTCGAGCGCGCCATCCATAACCGCGAGCGCGAGCTGCGCCGTGTGATCATCGAGCTCTCGACGCCGATCATGCCCGTGTATGATCATATCTTGGTGCTGCCGCTCATTGGAAAGCTCGATACCGAGCGAGCGGGGAGGATCACCGAGTGCCTCTTGCGAGAGGTGGTGGACCGGCAAGCGCGCACCGCGATCATCGACGTGACCGGCGTGCCGGCGATGGACGCGGAGGCCGTCGACGCGCTCGTGCGCACCGCGCGCGCGCTCGACCTCCTCGGCACCCACCCGGTGCTGGTCGGCATCCGCCCCGAGGCAGCCCGCGCGCTGAGCGATCAGGACGCCCACCTCGCGGGCATCGTGGTCCTGGCCAATCTTCAGAGCGGCATCCTCTATGCGCTGCGGCGGGAAGGGCTCGAGGTCTGTGGCAGTCCGCCCCCGCAGCGAGGGGCTGCTCGCTCGTATCGCGGCCGTTGACGGGCGCGCCGTGAGTTCACCCCAGGGAGGAAACCATGGAGATTGACACCACCAAGCCGCACGTCGGTCGGGTTTACGACTACGTTCTCGGAGGGCACCACAACTACGAGGTGGATCGCGTCGCTGCCACGGCGATCATGAAGCTCGTACCCACCTATCCGAAATATGCGAAGCTCAACCGCTGGTTCATCCAGCTCGTGGGGCAGCAATGGTCCGAGGCGGGTATCACGAGCGTGCTCGATCTCGCCTCGGGGTTACCGACGCAGGGCCATCTCAACGACTACCTGCCTGATGCGCGCATCCTGTTTTCGGACGTCGACCCGGTGAGCGTGATCTACGGCGAGCAGATCTTGGCTGACAAGCCGAACATGCGCTACATCCAGGCCGATCTGCGAGACCCGTCGCCGTTGCTCGCGGCGGCGGCGCGCTTCTTCGGCGCGGAGCGCCGCATCGCGGTCGGAGGCATCGGCATCCTCTACATGATGGACGATGAGAGCTCGCGCGACCTCCTGCGGAAGCTGCACGCGTTCTGCGCCCCTGGCAGCGTGCTGGCGCTCAGCTTCGTCATGTCGCGCGGCGCCGCGGCGGCGGGCCAGCTGAGCAGCGCCGGATCCCTCGCCGGGGTCAAGGTCTACCCGCGCACGCCCGAGGAGATCGCCGCGCTCATTGCCCCATGGAAGGTGGATGAATGCCGGCCTCTGGCGGAGTGGCTCGGCATCGACGACTTCATTACCGAGGAGGAGTACGAGGTGAACCCGTTCGAGATGCGGGGCCTGATCGCGCATCACTGAAGGAAAGTCCGCTCCCCATCTCCCCATCAATTTCGGTAGGCCCGAGGAGGGAAGTCCTGCTGCACGGCGCCTGGGGGATGGTCCGTTCCCCATCTCCCCATCTATTCCCGTACGCCCGAGGAGGGAAGTCCTGCTGCACGGCGCCTGGGGGATGGTCCGTTCCCCATCTCCCCATCAATATCCGTAGGCCCGAGGAGGGAGGTGGTGCCGCACGGCGCCTGGGGGATGGGCCGATGTCTGAGCACGTGGCCTGAGCCTTGCCCAGCGGGCAAGGCTCAGGCCACGTGCGAGTTCGGCGGGGCCCCCAGGCGCCGTGCGGCACCACCTCCCTCCTCGGGCCGGTCCTGCCGGTCCTGCCGGTCTTTCTCCCCGAGGATCGCCTTGGCCGCACTAGCCCGAGCCGCCCCGCTAGCCACCGTCGCGTGGTCCACCACCCAGTGCGCATCCAGCAGATCCAGGTAGTCGAGGTCCAGCTGCCCCCCCGACGGCAGCATGAACACCGCCGAGATGTGCGCGTGGCTCTGCACCGCCTGCACCATCTCCCGCGGGATGTAGAGCGCCGCGTGCGTGAAGAGGTGCACCACCGGCGTCCGCGGATCGTGGTGCCGCGTCAGGTCGAGATCCGTCGCGAGCTCCGCGAACACCCTCGCCGGGTTCCTCCCGCGCTCTCCCTTGAACGACAGCAGGTGCGCCGTCGGCAGCTGCCCGTTCTTCGCCCGGTAGAGCTCGTAGAGCCGCGCGTCGAAGAAGCGGAACGCCACGTCCTCGCCCTCCAGCAGCAGCCGCTTGCCCGTCGCGATCGCCATCCCCCGGGCGAACGTCTGGCGATCGCCGCGCATCGACGCCGACGCGTCGATGAGCAGGTAGTGGATGCGCCGCTGCTCGTCCCGGCTCTGCTCGCGCGCGAAATATAGCACCTCGTTGTCCGCGATGCGGCGCGCCAGCTCCATGTCGTCCCACGCGAGCTCCGTCAGCACCATGCTGTCGATCGAGCCGCGCGTGCCCAGCCCCGAATAGCCGTGCGCCGCCGTCGTCCCCGCGGCCGGGCGCGTCTTCGTCTCGAGCACGCTCGGCAGGATCTCCAGCGAGAAATTCACGATGTCGTTCGCCTCGGGCGACGAGAGCGCCGCGAGCAGATCGACCTGGGCGAGCGCCCCCGCCGACGCCTCCGAGCCCAGCATGCCGAACAGGCGCAGCGTCTCGATGTCGAGCGCGTCCGACATCGTGAGCACGTACAGCCGCGAGACGTCGAGCGCCTCCAGCGCCCTCTGCTCGAACTCGCGCCGCGCCGACAGGAACAGCCCGCGGAGCTGCGGCTCGATCCCCTCGAAGAGCGCCGCGTCCGCGGGGAGCATCGCGCGGTAGGCCGGCGGCGCGTGGGTCCGCGCCGCGACCGCGCCGAAGAGGCGCGACAGCACCACCGTCACCAGGTCGTCGCTCATCCGGAGCTGCGCCGCGCATCGCGCCGCCTCGCTCTCGGCGAGCTCCCGGAGCACCGCCCGGTACCCCTCCACGATGCGCTCCGCGTCCCGGAGCCGGCCCGCGAGCTCCTTCGGGTCGCAGCGCGGACCGAGCTCCAGCTGCTCGCGCGGCGTCGAGAAGAGCAGGCCCGCGTCGTGCACCAGCGCGAACGGCAGGACCACCCCGAGCCGCTCCAGGCTCTGGTGCCACCGGATCGCGCGCAGCGCGAGCGACGAGCTCAGCGGGCGCACCTGCGAGAACGCCAGCGTGCCGAGCGGGCCGGCGATGGAGGGGTTCGCGAGCTGCGACGTGGGGACCGGCACGGCTACAGGCGCGCGGCGCAGCGGAAGCCGATGCCCGGCGCGCTCGCCGTCGCGAGCTGGTGGTAGCGGAACGCCGGGTTGAGCCAGAGCGCGAAGCCGCCGTTGTAAGCGCCGCCCCGGATCGCCTTGCGATCGCCGGCCGGCGCCCCCTTCGGGTTCACCTGCTCCTCGTCCTTGTAGGTCTCGAACCAGTCCGCGGTCCACTCCCACACGTTGCCGACAACGTCGTCGGCCCCGAACTTCGTCCTGCCGTTCGGGAACGAGCCGACAGGCGCCGTGCCGGCGAAGCCGTCGTCGGCCTCGTACATGCGCTCGCTCGGCTTGAGCCCGTGCGCCTTCTCCCACGCCGTGCACTCGGTGCCGCACGCGTTCATGAAGGTTTGATCGCCCGGCTTGTCACCCCAGGGGAACTTGCGCCCGTCGGAGCCGCGCGCCGCGTACTCCCACTCCGCCTCGGTCGGCAGGCGCTTGCCGTGGACCTGGCAGTAGGCGTTCGCGAGGCTCCACGGCAAGCAGTTGATCGGGTGCTTCGCGAGCTCGGGCTTGCCGAAGGTGCACTGCTCGGCGAGGACCGTCAGCGTCTTCTGGTGCGCGGCGGCGGGCGAACCGTCCGTGTTCGGGAAGTCGGGCGCGGCCGGGGGCCGCTTGCACTCTCCCTTGTCCGAGCACGCCATGTAGTCGCCCGCGGTCACCTCGTGGACGTCGATGCAGAACGTGTCGATCGTCACCTTGTGCGCGGGCTGCCACAGCTTGAACTCCGGCTCGTCGGAGCCCATGAAGAACTTGCCGCCCGGGACGAGCACCATGCCTGCAGGGCACTCGGCCGGCCGCTCGGAGAGCGCTGCCGCCGCGGTCGCGGCGCTCGCCGTAGGCGCCGCCGCGGTGGCGGACGCGGTCGCGACCGGCGCGCTCCGTGACGCTTCCTCCGCAGGCGGCGCGCCGCGCAGCAGGTTCCAGGTGATCGCGCCGCCCGCCGCGAGCGCGAGCGCGACGCCGCCGAGCAGCAGCGGGCCCTTCGACCTCGGCGCCGCGTCGCTCGCGGCGCCCCCCGCGGTGCTCGACCCGGCCACGGCGACCGGCTGCGACGTCGGCGTGGGCAGCGGCCCCGGGGCCGTGGAGGGCGCCGCCATCGTCGGCGCGGTCTGCGCCTGCAGCGAGATCCTCGGCGAGGACGGGAGCCGCGGCGCGGAAGCGCGGGGCGACGGCGCGCCGGACGGGGGCGCGAGCGAGCTGCCGCCCGTGGCGAGCGCCCAGGCCGGGTCCTCGGGGAAGACCGCCCGGTGCAGCGCCGACCAGAAGCGGCCCATGGTGGGGAAGCGGTCCGCCGGCGCGACGGCGAGCGCCTTCGCGAAGACAGCCTCGACCTCGTCGCTGACCGCGAGGCCGAGCGTCCGCGGGGTCGGCCGGCGCGACGGATCGCGGCTCGCGACCGCGAGCTGGAGGTAGTCGTCGCCTTGCAGCGCCGGCGCTCCGCCGAGCATCACCTCGATCATGATGAGCGCCATCGCGAAGACGTCGGTCCAGGGCCCTGTCGCGCCGTGGGTGCGGCTGAACTGCTCGGGGGCGCCGTAGCTCGGCGTGAACGCGGTGATGTCCTTGCCCGTGTGGGCGAGCGCCGTCGCCGCGGCCGCGTGGTCGGCCATCACCTTGGCGATGCCGAAATCGAGCACCTTCACGAACGTGGACGCGTCGCGCGGCTGGCCGACGACGAACAGGTTCGCCGGCTTGATGTCGCGGTGCGCGATGCTCCGCGAGTGCACGAGATCGAGCGCGATCGCGGCCGACTCGAGCAGCGCCATCGTCGCGCGCAGGTCGCGCGGCGGCGCGCCGTCGCTCGTCTCGTCGAAGAGGACCTGATCGAGCGGCCTGCCGTCGAGCCACTCGAGGACCATGTAGGGCAGCCACTGCCCGTCCGGCGCGTTGAACGTGCCGATGTCGCGGGCCTGGACGATCGCGGCCGAGCGGCTGGAGAGCTCGGTCATGAGCTTGCCCTCCTGGATGAACGCCTGGAGCAGCTGCTCTCGCTGCTCGGTCGGCGCGCCCGCGAGGAGGGTGAAGCACTTGAGGGCGACGGGCTGCTTCCAGATGACGTGCTCGGCCCTGTAGACGACGCTGAAGCCGCCTTCGCCCACGGCGTGATCGATCCTGTACTTGTCGGCGATCAGGCTGCCGGCGATGTTGAGCGGATCGCTGCGGTCCGGGTTCTGGCTCATGAGATCCCTACGCACCGCGGCGGGGCGCCGATCGGAGCGCCTCGTGCGTGCGTCGGGGCCATCTTAGTTGCCTCGCGGTCGGTTGGAACCCTTTCGCGCGATCCGGCGCCCTCTCCGAGCCGGAGGCGGCGCCCGCTCCGGTTGTCCGATATGGCGGATGTTCCAAGGCCCGTTGGATGGTGAGGGAACTCGCATCTGGGGATTTTTGTGATCGCGATCCATGTCTTGACAGAGATCTTCGTCCGTTATATTGGATGACGCACTCGGTGGTTCCCTGCTGGCGTCGCTGCTGCCCAGCCGGGTGCTCCTGACCGCGGCCTCTCGTCTGCGCGTCGTGCGTGGGACGCGGAGCGCAGGCCGGGGAGCGATGGTCCGCCGCCTGCGAGGGCATGGTGCGCGTTCGCGCCGGCGGCTGGTGCCGGCCGTGCGCGCCGCGCGTCGTGCGCCCTGCGCCGTCAGCAGCTGGTTTGATCCGAGGAACAACGCGCTTGAAATCGATCAACGGAAAGAAGTCGCACACCGTCCGCGCGGCAGCTGCGCTCTCGCTCGTCGCCGCCGCGCTCCCCTTCGAGGCGTCCGCTCAGCAGCCCGCGGCGCCGCCCCAGGCCCCGGCGCCGCAGGAGACAGGGGCGGCGGCCGGCGTCGAGCCGCTGAGTCGCCGCGTTGAAGAGCTCGAGCAGCAGCAGCGCGCGCTGCTCGAGCGCCTCGAGGCCGAGCGCAAGGCGGCCGCCGAGGAGCGGGCCAGCGCGGAGAAGGACAAGGGCAGCGGCGTCAAGGTGACGGCGGCCGCTGGAAAGGGCTTCACCGTCAAGACGGCGGACGACAAGTTCTCGTCCACGATCCGGGCCCGCCTGCAGGTCCGCGAGACCATCACGCACACGGGAGAGGACGATACGCACGAGATCAACGTGAGGACGGTGCGCCTCACGACGAGCGGGCATGTCCTCACGCCCGATCTCAAGTACAACGTGCAGCTCGCCTTCGGCGGCAACGATTTCGAGAAGGACAGCCCTTCTCCCATCCTGGACGCCTTCATCGAGTACACAGGGATCCGCGATCTCAACGTGCGTGTTGGCCAGTTCCTCACCCCGTTCAACCGGGCGCGGACCCTGCGCGAGCCCTCCCTCCAGCAGACCGATCGCCCGATCGCCGTCCGCGAGTTCAACCTCGATCGCGACGTCGGCCTGATGTTCTCGTCGCCCGATCTCTTCGGCTTCGGAGGCAAGCTGTCGTACAACCTCTTCGTCGGCGGCGGCGAGGGGCGCAATCGCTTCGGCGGCCAGAAGCACGGCCCGCTCGCGGTGGCGCGGCTCGCCGTCCGCCCGTTCGGCGCGTTCGACGACGACCAGGACGCCGATCTCGCGCGCGAGGCGAAGCCCCGGCTCGCGGTGGGCGTCACGGGCGCCTACAACCACCAGACCAACCGCCAGAACAGCACCTTTGGCACGACGCTCACGCTCGGCGCGGCCGACTACCTGCACGGCGCGGCCGATCTCGTCTTCAAATACGCCGGCTTCTCGCTCTCGGCCGAGGCCGTCGTGCGCCACGCCAAGAAGGACTTCTTCGAGGGCGAGGTCGACGGCGCGGTCGTGCGGGAGTGGACCCGGTCGGGTTACGGCTACTTCGCCCAGGCGGGCTACCTGCTGACCGACCGGGTCGAGGTCGCCGCGCGCTGGGACCAGATCTTCGCGGAGCGCGGCACCGATCCGAAGCTCGTCGATCTCGTCGACGCGCAGGGCAAGCAGGTCGGCGGCGGGCTCAACGTGTACCTGAACGGCTATGCGCTGAAGCTCCAGGGCGATTATTTCTACATCTTCGGCAAGGAAGGCGCCGATGCCCGCCACGTCGGTCGCCTCCAGCTCGATGCCTCGTTCTGAAGGGGGACAGCCGCGCCCTGGGAGCGCGCACCGTGCGACGGCTCGCGCTCGCGGACCGGTGATGCGCGCTGCAAGGCGGTGAGGCCATCGGGCGCCCCGCGTTGCGAGGCCGCTGCGTCAACGTTCAATAATTGAAATTGCGAACGAGGATGAGCGCCTTCTCATTCCCATCCATGTCGTCTTCCCAGGCCACCACGAAGCGGCCCTGATCATCCATGGCAGTCACAGGGAGCCGCTGCTGGCCGCTCGAGTCGCTGTTGACGGTGAAATCGGCCCGATGCTGCGCGCCGGCGGCCGTGAAATCGCGCCCCAGGATCTGATACGCGCCGTTGTCGTCCTGGTCATCCTGCCAGACCACCGCGAAAGCACCGTCGCCGCGCATCCCCACGCTGGGCGCGACCTGTTGACCATCCGCCACGCTGTTCATGGCCGTCACCCCGAAGCGCTCCGTGCCGGTGATCGTGAACCCGCGCGCATAGATCTGGTAGTAGCCGTTGTCGTCCTGGTCGTCCTCCCAGGCCACCACGAAGTTCCCGTTGTTCGCCATGCCGATCGACGGCATGGTGTGCTGCCCCGCGGTGTTCGTATTGACCGCCCTCTGCGCGAAGCGGTTGCCGCCCGTGGCGGTGAAACCTCGGTGGTAGATCTGGAAGTTGGCGTCGTCGTCCTGGTCGTCTTCCCAGGCGACGACGAAGTCACCATCCGAATCCATGGCGATGGCTGGATTGAACTGCTCGCCCGCAGCGACGCTGTTGACGGTGAACGTCGCGATGCGCTGAGCGCCGGCCGCGGTGAAGCCGCGCGCCAGGATCTGGTAGTACCCGTTCCCATCCTGGTCGTCTTCCCAGGCGACGACGAAATTGCCGCTGGCGTCGCAGGCCACCGCGGGCCTCGACTGCTGGCCGTCCGACACGGTGTTCACCGTACGATCATGGAAGCGCTCGCTGCCATTGGCATTGAAGCCGCGCGCCATGATCTCATAGACGCCGTTGTCGTCCTGATCGTCCTCCCACACCACCACGAATCTCCCCGAGTCGTCGATGGCGACGCTCGGGTGCCTCTGCTGACCTGAATCCACGCTGTTCACGGCGATCTGCGAGAACCGCGCGTTGCCGTCCGGGTCGAAGCCGCGCGCGTAGATCTGACCGACGCCGTTGTCATCGTGGTCATCCTCCCAGACCACGACGAAGTTGCCGTTCGGCGCCGTCGCGATCTCGGGATCGAAGTGCTTGCCCGTCAGCTGCACGTTGGCCATACGATCCTTGAACAAGATATCGTTGGCTGTGTAAGCGTACGCGGGCAACGCAGCCTGCATATCGTAGCTGATGGCGTAGTTCTGCTGGTTGTGCTTGGTCGCCGTCGGGCTCTGCGCCTGGTTGTAGTTCAGGTACAGCGTCGCCTGGCAGTTCGCGAAGATCGCGCAGTTGCCGTCCTCGACGCTCAGCGTCTCCACCGAGATCTGATTCTGCGTCGGCTCGAACGTGAGGACGCGCAGCCAGCCGTTGCCCAGCGCATGGCCGTTGCCCAGGACCGGCTCATTCTGAAAGTCGTTCAGGATCTCGTGTACGATGTTGCCGTTGTTGCCGGTGCGGCGGCGATACGACACCCCCTGGATGTGTCCGCTCACCGACATGAACACGTTGCTGTGGCGCTGGATCAGCTCTTCCCAGAGGTCCACGCCGTCGCGGCCCTCGAGGTTGTAGCTGTCGGCGCAGCCGCTCGCGTGCTCGGCGTTGTTGTTCATGTGGCAGTGCGTGGCCACGATGACGCGGCGGTCCGGGTGGCTCGCGATGACCTGGTTCGCCCACGTCACGACGTCCTTGCGCGGCGCGAACTCGAGGCTCACCACCATGAACTTGAGCCCGCCGGCCTCGAAGTACGTGTAGTTGTTGATGTTCGACGCGTCGTAAGCGCCGCCGTAGAACGGCTCGCCCTCGTAGCGTGGCCGACCGAAGTAATCGGCGTACAGCGAGCTGCGCTTGTAGGCCTCGTTGCTCGGGTAGATGTCATGGTTGCCGATCGTCATGCTGTACGGCACGCCGGCGTTGTCCAGCAGCGCGTGCGCGGCGCTCGCCACGTCGTACTCGACCGCGGTGTCGTGATTGGTGATGTCGCCGAGGTGCACGGCGAACTTGATGTTGCGCGCGGCGCGGTTGTCGACGAGCCACTGCATCTGGTGCTCGTAGACCTCGTACGAGGAGAACTCGCTGTAGTTCTGGGTGTCGGGGATGAGCACGACCGAAAACGCGGCCTGCGCGCTCGCGGAGCGCGTCGCTACACACCACAACGCGAAGGCGGCTACGGCGAGCATCAAACGATAGGTTTTTGTCATGTGCGGGCGCTCCCCTGGCCAGAACGGACGAGCCTGACTCGATTCGCGGCCGCACTTGTACGCGGCGCAGGTTGCAACTCCGTGCGGCTCCGGTTACCTCTCGTTGCCGCTCGTCATGCGCTTCACGGCGATGTCTCGTCGTCCACCGTCAGGTCGCGGCTCCGTCGCGCCGCTGAAACAGAGGTGCCACGGAGCGCGGGTAGCCTGCGCCGGGCTCACCGGTACGTGGGCTGGAACCGCTGACCCTCGAGAGCCATGACTCGAACCGCCGCCCCCAGAGCCGCTGACTCGACCGTGTTCGAGGGCGCACCGGGCCACACGGCCAAAGACGCCAGGACCTTCGCCGGCTGGCTGCGGCGCATCGCCTCCGAGCCCTTCGTTCACTTCACGGTGCTCGGGGCGCTCGTGTTCGCCGGGCATCTCCTTTTGACCCGCACGCCCGATGTGCCCACGCTCGATGTCTCGGCGTCCAGGCAGCGAGAGCTCGTCAAGCTGTTCGAGCAACGTCAGGGCAGGGCCCCGAACGACAAGGAGCGCGAGCAGCTGATCCGGCGCTACGTCGAGGATGAAGCGCTGTTTCGCGAGGGCTTGCGCCTGTCCCTGGTGGACACCGACCCTATGCTGCGCGCGCAGGTCATCGCCCGCGTGCGCGGCATGCTGCAAGCCGAGCTCGACCAGAAGCCGCCCACGGACATCGAGCTGCAACGCTTCCATGAAGCGCATCTCACGGACTACGCGCTCCCTGAGACCATCAGCTATCGCGAGTACCTGATTCGCAGCGGCCCGGACGCCGACGGCGAGGCGCGGCGCCTCCTGTCGCTATTGGAACGACAAGAGACCGCCGACGGGCCGGGGCTGCCCATTCCGATCGACCATTCGCAGCGCTCCGAAGCACAGCTGGCCTCATTGTACGGCCCCGAGCTCGCGCACGAGCTCTGGACCTTGCCGAGCGGCAGCTGGCGAGAGCTGCGGTCCAGTGACGGAGTTCACATCGTGCGCGTCGCCGAGCGCACCGCTGGGTCGGAGCCCTCGTTCGCGACGATTCGCGAGCGGGTGAGCGCGGACTATCGCAAGGAGCGGACGGCGCGCGCGTTTCAAGCGGAGATCAGCCGCCTCACATCGCAGTGGCGCGTCCAGATCGCGGAGCGTCCATGACGAGCGGAAAGAGGCTGCGAGCGGCAGCGATGCTGTGGGTCATCCTGTGCTCGCTGTGCGCTGCGGCTGCGAGCGCGCACGCCCACACGCCCTCGCTGAGCGTGCTGGCGCTCGACGAGCGCTCGCCGGGCGAGTTCATCGCCAGCTGGGAGCGCACGCAGGGTATCCAGGACGTCCGCGCGGCGTACGACTTGCTGAAGCCCGTGTTCCCCGAGCACTGCCGGTTCGAGGCGCCGCGCCTCGATTGCGGCGCGCGCGGACTGGCAGGTCGCGTCGGGTTCGACGGCCTGGCCGATCTCTCCACCTCCGGGATGATCAAGATCCGGTGGGTGGACGGCAGTGACCAGATCCTGAGCCTGACGGCGGCGCAGCCGCACGTTCGAGTGACAGAGGTCCGGACCGATACCAGCGCGCTGCGCGGGGTCTCCAATTTTATCTGGATCGGGATCACGCACATCTGGCTGGGGCTGGATCACTTGCTGTTCGTGGTGGGGCTGCTCTGGCTGCTGGACTCGTGGCGCGTGCTGATCAAGACCGTCACGGCGTTCACGGTCGCGCATAGCTTGACGCTGGGAGCGGCGACCTTCGGGCTGAGGGGCCTGCCTGCCGCCCCCGTCGAGGCCGTCATCGCGCTCAGCATCGCGTTCGTTGCCGTGGAGATAGCCGGCGAGGCACGCACGAAGCGGCCGAGCTTGACTCGCCGATGGCCCTGGTTCGTGGCGTTCTCGTTCGGTCTGTTGCACGGCTTCGGCTTCGCCAACGCGCTCGCGGAGCTGGAGCTCTCCAGCGCGGATCGCCCGATCGCGCTGCTCTGCTTCAACGTCGGCGTGGAGATCGGGCAGCTGGTGTTCATCGCGGGCTTGCTGGCGCTCCGCGCGGCCGTGCGTAGGCTCGGGCGCGCGTCGGGCGCCCGCCTCGCGACCGCCGGCTACTACGCGATGGGCACGCTGGCGATGTACTGGTTTTTTGAGCGGATCGCCGCTTTCGTCCCCGGCGTCTGACTGTCTGGCTGCCTTCGGCGAGCTGCGCTTCGTGCGAGCCCCTCGCGGCGGAGGAGCTCCCCGAGCTCTCGCGTGGAGAGCGCGGCCGCCTCCGTCCCCGACGACGGTAATCTGCTCCCTTGTTAGCGGATGAGATCGGGCGCCAACGTCTCCGACACGAGGGGATGATGAGAGGGGTCAAGCCTGGCCATCGAAGGCTCCCTCTTCGAGCAATCGGTCAAGCTCTGACCACAGCGGATCGCATTGTCCGCCGCGGAAGGCCGCCTTCTTGAACGCCTGCTGTTCGCTCTGATAGAGCCGCCACAGGCTCGCCTTGCGGTCAGCGATGCATGCGCGCACGTTGGCGAGGCGGTCCGCTGCTTTCACGACGAGCGCGAGCTCGGTTTCGCCCTTGGCCTGCGCCAGCTTGGCGTAGGTTCTTGCTTTCCGCTCCTTGCGATTCGCACCTGGTTCGTCGGTGAGCAGGCTCACGCATGTGGCTACTCGCGATCCGAACTCCGCTTCAATGCTCGCGAGCGTAACGTCGGTGTCCTCCGCGACGTCATGCAGATAGGCGACCACCACCGCCTCGTCTCCGTACGGCTCGGCCAGCGCCGCGACCGCATCCAGGTGAAAGGAGTACGGTCGGTCGCCGTACCGCTGGTCCCCGTGCGCAGCGACCGCATACGACCGTGCCTTTTCTCTCGTGGTACTCATACGGCCTAACCATCAGCCGATGGGTCAACCGAAGCCGGCGGACCAGGTCTGTCCAGATCGTTGCCTTTTATGACTTCCCCACGGAGCGTCTCATGGATCGCCTCTGCGCGGCAAGCGATCGGCGCTGTGGTAGATTCGCCGCCCGGAGGTCTTCTCGTGGCACGATCCCGTGGCATTTTCACCTCCATCGCCGCTGCGGCCGCGATGGTTTCCTGCGGCGGTGAGACCCCGCCGCCCGCGCTGGCACCGGCGGCCTCCGCTTCCGCCGCGCCCATCGCGATGAACAGCGTCGAGCCCCCGCCTGCGGCTCCGGCTTCCCCCACGGCGTCGACGGCGGCGCCCGAGCCGCCCAGGCCCACCGCGCCGAGCCCTGTCGCCAGGTACACCGGCTTCGCCAAGCCGGAGAGCGTGCTCTACGACGCGGACAACGACCGATACCTCGTGTCGAACATCAACGGCAATCCGGACGACAGGGACAACAACGGCTTCATCTCCGTCCTCTCGCCCGACGGTCAGGTGACGAACCTGAAGTGGATCGAGGGCGGCAAGGCCAAGGTCAAGCTCGACGCGCCGACGGGCTCGGCGATCGCGAAGGGCGTGCTCTACGTGGCCGATCTCACGACCGTCCGGAGGTTCGACCTCAAGACCGGGGCGCCGAGGGGTGACATCGCCATCCCCGGTACGACGTTGCTGAACGACATCGCGGCGGCTCCGGACGGCAAGGTCTACGTGTCCGACTCCGGCTTCAAGATCGGCGCGACCGGAAACCTCGAGGCGACGTCGAGCGACGCCATGTACGTCATCGAGAAGGGCAAGGCCAGGGCGCTGGTGAAGACCACCGACCTGCACATGCCGAACGGCCTCGCATGGTCCGACAAGGGGCTCGTGGTCTGCTCGAGCGGCGCTCCCGAGGTCTTCCGCCTCGACGAGAAGGGCGCCAGGCAGGACGTGACCACCACGGCGCCCGGCGGCCGCCTCGACGGCCTGATCTCCCTCGGAGACTCGCTCCTCGTGACCAGCCACGACGCGTCGGCCGTGCTTCGCGGGAAGCTCGGCGGGACCTTCGAGGTCGCGATTCCCGAGCAGAAGACGCCCGCGGATATCGGTTACGACACGAAGCGTGGGCGCGTCCTCGTGCCCCATGTGATGGTGGACACGGTCGACGTCTATGAGCTGAGGTGATCGCGAGCGCCGGCGCGCTACACCTGCGTGCGCGCGTCGCCGAGGTAGTAGTCGCGCTGCGCAGGATAGTAGTCGGCGAAGCTGGGCAGCGGCTCGCCGAGCCTGGAGGCGACGAGCATGTCGAGGTAATACTCCCAGCCCGGCCCGACATCGCCGGCGAGCGCTGGATCGGCGAGGCGCTGGATGAAGGTGAGCTCGGTGATCTCGCCCTTCGCCGCGAGCGACAGCTCGAACCGCCACCCGCCGTGCTCGTCCTTGGCCGAGAGCGCGAGGCGACGCGGCGGCTCGCACGTGTCGATCGAGAGGTCACACCACGGCGCCCCCTGCTCGAACGTCATCTGAAGGCGCACCGTCTTGCCGGGCCCCGCCTCGCCCTCCCACGGGCCGATCCAGCGCGCCGTGCTCTCGGAGGCGGTGACGCTCTGCCAGACATCCTCGATGGGGGCGCGAAAGCTGCGCGTGATGACGAGATCGGCGCCTGTCGCCGTGCTTCGGACGCGGCCTGTGGGTCGGGGGTTCATGCGGTCTCCTTCGTTCGTTTCGCTTCGTCGCGGGACGGGGGGGCGGTCGCCATGCGCCGCTGCCGGCCGACGCGGCGCACCTCGGTCTCGAGCGCGTCGAACCGGCGGTGCCACGGGCTCGCCGCGTGCAGATCTCGCAGGAACGCCTCGATCTCGGCGAGCGCACCGAGCTCGAGACGGTACTCGCGCTCGCGACCGCACTGGGCATCGCGCACCAGGCCCGCCTCGCGCAGCACGCGCAGGTGCCGGCTGACCGCCGGGCGGCTGACCGGAAACGCGCCGGCGATGGCGCCCGCCGTGGCGGTGCGATCGCGCAGCATCCGCAGGATCTCCCGCCGGATCGGATCCGCCAGCGCCTGGGCAACGGCGTCCATGGGCGTGATGTGTAACTGATGTGTTACGCATGATCAAGCCCGCGCGGCCGGGCCCGCAGGTAAATTTCGTCCAATACGCGGTCGGCGCGATGCTCCAGGATGAGCGCCAACCATCCGACACGAGCACGAAGGAGCGCGACGATGACGAAGAGCAAGGTCCACCCCGTCCCGGAAGGTCAGACGTGCTTCCCCTACCTGAGCGCGCGGAGCGCCGCGGAAGCCATCGAGTTCTACAAGCGCGCGTTCGGCGCGCGCGAGGACTCGCGCATCCCGATGCCCGACGGGCGGATCGGGCACGCCGAGCTGTCCATCGGTCGAGCCCGGTTCTTCCTGTCGGACGAGTATCCCGAGCTCGGCGCCGTCAGCCCCGAGACGCTGGGAGGCAGCAGCCCGGCCGTCGTCGTCTACGTGGAGGACGTCGACGCGCTCGTCGCGCAGGCCGCGGCGGCAGGCGCGACCATCGATCGCCCGCCGCAGGACAAGCCGTTCGGAGACCGGACGGCCTGGCTCCGCGATCCGTACGGCCATCGCTGGTCCTTCGCGAGCCGGATCGAGGACGTCTCTCCCGAAGAGCTGCAGAGGCGCCTCTCGGCGATGTAGCGATCCGCCACCGGGGCGCGGGAGAATGGCGATGCCGTCGTGGCCGGCTACCCGGCGGGGGCGATCACCGAGGAGGATCGCGAGGGCATCGGCCTGGCGCTCTGCGCGGTGATCCTGGAGAAAAATCAGGACGGCCTCGGAGCGGGCGGGGAGGGCGAGCGCGAGGATTGCGGCGCTTCACGGGCGGGAGCTTGCTAGGGTGTGCGGACCTCCATGCCCCCTGACGAACGCGCTCCTCTCCCGCTGCCGGCTCCCGCTCCGCTCACGCCTCCGGAGGGCTTCGCGGAGCGCCTCGCGGCGATCGGCGTCACCCTCGACGCCGCGGTGATCGCCAAGCTCGGCGATTACCTCGCGCGCTTGCTCGCGATGAACGAGCTGATGAACCTCACCTCGATCACGGATCCGGTCGAGGTCTGGGAGAAACACATCCTCGATTCGCTCACGCTCGTGCCCCTCCTGGAGGAGCTGAGCGCGGGGGCGCGCCTCGCCGACATCGGATCGGGCGGGGGCCTCCCCGGCCTTCCGCTCGCCATCGCTCGGCCCGATCTGAAGGTGACTCTGGTGGAGGCGACGCAGAAGAAGGCTTCGTTCCTCGCCGCGGTGGCCGCGGGCCTCGGGCTCACCAACGTATCGGTGCGCGCCGAGCGCGCCGAGCAGCTCGGCAAGGGCGATCTCCGCGGCGCGTTCGACGCGGTGACGGCGCGCGCGGTGGGGCGCCTTGTCATGCTGATCCCCCTGACGGTGCCCTTCGTGCGGCCCAACGGGATCGTGCTGCTGGTGAAGGGCCAGCGCGCCGAGGAGGAGCTCGCCGAGGCGAGCTGGGTCCTCGAGCGACAGCGGGCCGCCTTCGTGAAGACCGTGGGGACGCCGACGGGGAAGATCGTGGTGCTGCGGAAGGCGGGTGAGGAGCCGAAGCGCCATTTCGGGCGGTGATCCACGGCAGCGCGTCGCTCGCCGCGCACCCTCGTGCACACAGGCTCAGACCCTCGAAACAGACCGAGATCGAGCGCCGGCGCGCGTCTGTCCCTGTTGGTTCTATCCGCGTTGATAAACTTCAGCGGTATCCGGCGTGGCGAACGTGCTCTGTCCAGCGCCGGAGCGTGAATGACGCGCGAGGGCGGGTCCGCTCGTCTACGGTGCGTGGATGAGAATCTTGACCTGGTTGACTCTGGGGCTCCTGTGCGCGGCGTGTGGTGACGACGTCGAGCCGTCCGGCCCGGAAGGGGGCGGAGCCGGGGGGGCCGCCGCGGCGACCGCGGGCAGCGGCGGCGGCGCGGGCGGCGGCGGCGATGCCGGCAGCACCGGCGGTGGCGGCGCGGGGGCCGGGGGCGACGCGACCGGTGGAGGATCGGGCGGCGGCGTCGATCTCGCCGCGCCTGAGGCCATCTTCCTCCACCCGGCCGGGGCGGCGAGCAACATGGTGTTTCACATCGCGATCGCCGGAGCCGACGACGGCGGCGCGTACGTGAGCGGCGAGGGGTTCGGCGAGATCACGCTGGGCGACCGGACGATCACCAAGCTGGGAGCGTTCCTCATCCGCCTCGATCCCGAGGGCGATCTCCTCTGGTCGGCGCCGATCGTCACGGCGCAGCAATCCTCGGCGACGGCCGTGACCGTCGACCGAGCGGGCAATGTGCTCATCGCGGGCGAGCTCTATGGCGAGGTCACGATCGGGGGCATGAAGCTGTCCGGCGCGACGGAAGACCCCGACGCGATGGTGGCCAAGCTCGACGCCGACGGCAACGTGCTCTGGGCGAAGCGCTTCGCCTCGACGGCCGCGGATCGCTGCTTTGCGATCGCGACCGACGCCACGGGCAATGTGTACGTGGGTGGCTATGTCGACGACGATATCGACTTTGGCGACGGCCTCCTGGCGGTGGATGGCGAGTCCCCGTTCCTCCTGAAGCTCACGCCGGGCGGCGACGTCGCCTGGGCCAAGGTGTTCAACAACCCCGGCGGCGCCGGCAGCGCCGTCGCCGGCATCGCCGTCCACGAGGGCGGCGACGTGTCGATCACGGGCTACGCCGACGGGGCGCTGACCATCGAAGGCACAGCGCTGTCGCTGCCTGCCGGCTCGACGATGATGGGCTTCATCGCCCGCTTCTCGAGCGCGGGGGAGGGCCGGTTCGCGCGGCGCTTCGGCGGGCCGGTGTTCGACATGGGCAACGAGATCGCCGTCGGTGAGGGCACCTTCCTCGCAGGCACGGTGAGCGGCGAGAGTGATGTGCTCGGGACGACGGTGGACGCGGACATCGAGGGCGCGCCGTTCGTCGCGAAGCTCACGGAGAGCGGGACCGCCGAGTGGGTGATCACGCCGGAGCCGAGCGGCACGATGTACGGCCTCGCGCCCGACATGGCGGGCGGCGTCTACGCGGCGGGTCGCTACGATGATCTCGTCACCTTCGACTACACCCCGTTCGCGCTGCGCGCGAGCGCGTCCTCGGAGGTCACGGCGCTCCACCGATACCCGTCGAGCGCCGGCTCCTCCGAAGGCATGGCGCTCACCTCCGGCGGCACGCTCTGGATCGCCGGCACCTTCTACGGTTCCATCGACGTCGGCTCGGGTCCCGTCGCGTCGCCGAGCACGAGCGGATTCGTCTTCCGCATCCCGGCGCGTGAGTAGAAGAAGCAGAGGCGCCTCTCGGCGATATAGCGATACGTCACCAGGGCGCGGGCGAGGGCGCCCCGGCGGTCACCTGTCCGGCAAGGCCACGATCCCGACATACGTGGGCTCGGGGACCTCGGTGACACGGCCTGTCGGCTCGAGGGCGCCCGTCGCCTCGTCCACGTGAAACGCGACGATGTTCCCCGACTCCTCGTTCGCGACGAGCATCAGCTTGCCTGTCGGCGAGATCTGGAAATGGCGCGGCGTCATGCCCTGCGTCGAGGCATGGCCGGCGGGCGTGAGCGTGCCCCGCTCGGGATCGACCGCGAAGATGGCGATGCTGTCGTGGCCGCGGTTCGACCCGTACACGAACTTGCCCGACGGGGACACCTGGACCTCGGCGGAGGCGTTTCCCTCGGCGCTCGCGCCGTCGGGCAGGGTCGAGACGGTGGCCCGGGCGGTGAACGTCCCGCGCGACGGATCGTAGCTCAGGGTGGTGATCGAGCCGGCAGACTCGTTGATCACGTAGGCGAACCGGCCGTTCGGGTGGAACTCGAGGTGCCGAGGCGTCGTGTCCGCGGGGAGCGAGAGGGCTGGCGGGTCGTTCGGCTCCATCTGGCCCGTGTCCGCGTCGAAGGTGAGCTGCGCTATCTCGTCGCGCCCGAGGTTGGTGACGAACGCAAACCGGTTCGCCGGATCGGTCATGGCGTGGTGCGACCTCGCCCGGCGGCCGAAGGACACGTCGAAGGCCGCCTGGCCGAGCGCGCCGTCCTGGCCCACGGGGAGCACCGCCGCCGTCCCGCCGGCGTAGTTGGCGACGAGGACGAAGCGCCCGGAGCGATCCGTGGACAGGTGGGCGGGGCCCGCGCCCTTCGAGGACGCCCTGTTGACGAGCTCGAGCGTCCCGCCCTGGGGATCGATCCGGAACGCGCTCACCGCGCCCGACAGCTCCCCTTCCACCTCGTTCAGCTCGTTCGCCGCGAAGAGATGCTTGTGCGCAGGATCGACGGCGAGGAAGGTCGGGTTCATCTCGGCGTCGAGCGGGCCCTGCACGGCCGAGAGCGCGCCGTCGACGTCGTCCAGGCGGAAGACGAAGAGCCCCTCGTGACCGCCGACATAGACAACGAACGAGCGTTCGGCCTGCGAGCCGCCGCCCCCCGCGCCGCTGCCGCCCGCTCCACCGCTGCCGCCCGCGCCGCCGCCGCTCGCGCTGCTGACGCTCGTGCTGCTGACGCTCGCGCCGTCGCTCTGGCTCGCGCCGCCGCCGGCGCTGACGCCCGTCGTGGCGCCGTCGTTCGCGGCTCCGGCGCCGGAGCTGCTGCATCCGAGCCACAGCCCTGCCGTCAGAAAGAGGAGCGCGCGCTGCATCGACCTGGTTTCTCCTGCCTCCTGCGTTAGACCTGGCCAGCGCCGCGGCGCAAGCGCCACGGCGCGGTCCTCTTCGCGGCGCGCGGCGGCAGGTCCGCGGCGGTCGCGCCGCCTCGCAGCGATGGCCGGAGAGGATGCGCGACGCAGCGCGGCGCCTCAGGCGCGCCCGCGCAGCGCCCCGGCGGCGGCGCCGAGGAGCGCGCCGGCCGCGATGGGCACGCCGTGGGCGAAGGCGACGTGGACGACCTCGTCGAGCGAGCAGTGGGAGTGGATGCCGATCGCCGCCCCGATCCCGCACAGGGCCCCGATCGCGGCGCCCCGCCACGCGGGGGCCGAGAGGAACGAGCGGCGCAGCACGAGCGCCGCCAGCGCGAACGGCACGATCGCCATGCTGAGCGCGACCGCGCTGCACTCGAGGTGCACCATCAGGGGCGCCAGCACGTCGTGCACGCGCGACGTGACGACCGCCGCGGCCAGGAACCCGACCGCCACCGCGGCGACGAGCGCCTGGAGCACCCGGACGCCGGCCGGCAGGCCCCGGGCGCGCGGCACGAGCGCGAGCAGCAGGCCGAGGCCGGAGAGCGCCGCCCAGAGGACGAGCGGGAGGGCGACCCGAGGCGAGCCGATGTCGTCGCGGAAGCCCTCCCACCACGTCAGGAGCAGGATCCACGCGAGCCCCGCCAGGATCGCGCCGGCGACGCGGCGCTCGCGCGCCGGGCGCGTCGGCGACCGCTCGGCCGGCGCCTCGACCGGGGCCGGCGGCGGGCGGGCGGCGACGCGGGCCGCGGGATCGGGGATGTCCTTCAGCTCGCTCAGCAAGTCGCGATCAATCGACATTGGCACCTCCCCGGACGCCCCCTTGCCCCTTGCCCCGGCGGCGCTCTTCCGCGCCTCCTGGCTCCGCCTCGGGCCGCCGCTTGAGATCGTCGAGCGCCGCCCGCAGCGCCTCGTAGGCGCGGAACGCGCGGAGCTTCACCGCGCTCGCCGTCGTCCCCAGGACCGCCGCGGCGTCCTGCACGCTGAGCCCCTCGTACCGGATCAGGATGAACGCCTCGCGCTGCGACGCCGGGAGGCCCGCCAGCGCGCGCTCCACCGCCCGCGCCGTCTCGGAGGCGATCGCGACCGCCTCGGCGTCCGCGCCGCGCGCGTCCGGCGGCTCCGCGCCCGGATCGCTCGGGAGGCGCTCGGTGCCGCGGTGCTTCTGGGCGCGCGCGTGATCCAGGTAGACGTTGCGCGCGATGGCGTAGGCCCACGGCGCGACGGCGCCGCCGCGGGCGAAGCTCGATCGGGCGCGGTGCATCCGCAGGAACGTCTCCTGCGTCAGGTCGCCCGCGAGCGTCTCCGAGCCGCTCATGCGGGTGAGGTACGCGAGGAGGCGCGCCGCGAGCGCGCGGTGCAGCTCCGGAAACGCGCGCGCGTCGCCGCACGCGTACCGGTCCATCGCTTCGTTCAGGGCGAGCTCATCCATGGCGGTCCTGACGGCATACACCGTCTGCGCGCCGGCGATCATCGGGACGGCCCGAGGAGCGCCCCGCGCTCGGCGAGGTCGCTCAGCAGGGCCGCGGTGCTCTCCAGCACCGGCCCGTCGACCGGGTGTCCCAGCGCGGCGCAGCCCGCGACCACCGCCTCCCCGAGCGCGGCGCCCGCGAGCAGGCGGCCCAGGATCTCGGCCGCGAGCGGCGTGAGCTCGAGGAAGCGCACGTCGTGCGCGGCGTCGCGGTACACGAGCAGGCGCGTGGGCTCGCGCGCCGGCACGTCGCGCGCCGATTCGTCGCCCTGCAGCCTGTGGACCGCGTGCTCGTAGCGCACGAGCGCCGCGGCCCGCTGGAAGCGCGCGCCCCGGTCGAGCGACAGCGCTTCGCCGAGGGGCCCCGGCGCCTCGTCACCCGGCGTCTCATCGCCCGGTGTCGCAGGCGCCTCGTCGCCGGGCGGCCCTGACGCCCCGCCCGCGGCGACCTCCTCGTCCTGCTCGGCGCACGCCGCCGCGAAGGCAGCCAGCTCGTGGCGCGCGAGATCCGCGAGGTACGCGGGGACCTCCGGATCCCCGGCCCAGCGCGGCGCCGCGAAGCCCACGAACTCGAACGCGACGTCGCGGAGGTAGCGCGACCGGGGCGGCTCCGCCTCGATGAAGCGCGCCACGTCCGCCTCGAACCGCGCGCCGAGCCGCGCCGCGGTCCGCGGGATCCCGGCGCGGATCGCGCCCGTCAGCCCGCGGCGGATGAGGCTCCGGTAGAGCAGCAGCCGCTTCGGCGGGAGCGCCGCCATCGCCTCGAGGTCCGGCCCCTCGAGCCCGGCGCGGGCGAGCCACGCGCGGGGATCGGCCGCGAGCGCCTCGCCGTCCGGCGCGGTCACGCTTTGCTGGAGCGCCCGCTCCAGCGCCGCGAGCTCCGGCGGCGGCGCGTTCGACGTCCCGCACGTCCCGCACGTCTCGCACGTCCCGCCCGCCTCGCGCGTCTCGCGCGCCTCGCGCGCGGCGCTCACGCCCGCGCCTCCCGCGCGGCGAGCCCGCGCCGGTACGCGGCCTCGACCTCGGCGAGCTCGGCGAGCAGCGCGCCGAGCGGCGGCACGTCGTTGTCCCGCTCGAGCACGACCGGCACCGGCCCGGTCCGCGCGACAGCGCGGGCGAGCAGGTCGAGCACCGGGGCGACGGCGGGCGCGCCGTGCGTGTCGACGAGGACCTCCGCGTCGTCGCGCCACTCGTGCCCCGCCACGTGCATCGAGGCCACGCGCTCGGGAGGGATCTTCTCCAGGAACGCGATCGGGTCGAAGCCGTGGTTCCGCGCGTTGACGTAGACGTTGTTCACGTCGAGCAGGAGCCGGCAGCCGGCGCGCTCGAGCACCTCGACGAGGAAGTCGGCCTCGTCGAGCGAGGCGCGGCCCGGGACCAGGTAGTACGTAATGTTCTCGATCGCCATCGGGCGCTCGAGCCGCTCCTCCGCCTCGCGGATGCGGGCCGCGGCGTGGGCGGCGGCCGCGGACGTGTGCGGGAGCGGCAGGAGGTCGTGGAGGAACGCGCCGTCGACCCCGGAGAAGCAGAGGTGGTCGCTGTGGAAGGGGGGATCGAGCCGCTCAAGGAACCCCCCGAGCGCGCGCAGGTAGCCGGCGTCGAGCGGATCGAGCCCGCCGACGGACAGCGTGAGCCCGTGCGTCAGGATCGGGCGGTGCTCCCGGACGCGCTCGATCGCGGCGGGGAAGTAGCCGCCGCGCCGCATGTAGTTCTCGGGGGAGAGCTCGAAGAAGGGGACGGGCAGCGCCGCGTCGCGCGCGCCGCGATCGGGCGCGTCGAGCGCCGCGAGCACCTCGTCGAGGAACTCCCATCGGAGCCCGAGGCCGACGCCGGTGAGCGCGCTGCCGGTCATGGGGGTACGGGGAGGGCGCGGGAGGCCGCGATCAGCCGCAGGTGCCCTGGCCGCAGCCCGCGTGGCCAGGCTTCTTCCCGGCGGCGCCCGTCTTCTTGGCGCCGGGCTTGGCCTGGGCGGCGGTGGGCGGCGTGGGCGGCGCGGCCGTGGCCGCCGGGGTGGCCGTGGGGGCGACCTTCGGCGAGGTCGCGGCGGACTGCGCGTCGCTCGGCGGCGCGGGCTCGGCCGGGGCGGCAGGGACGTTCGCGCCCGCGGCGGCGTCGCCGGAGGCCGCCTCGGTCGGCGCGGGCGCCGGCGCGGGCTCGGCCGGGGCGGCGGGGGCGGTCTGCTCTGCGGGGACCTCGCTCGCGTTGACCGGCGCCTGCGCGCCGGCGCAGCCGCTCATCACCATGGCGCCGGCGCTCAACGCGGCGAGGGTCTCGTAAATGCTCTTCTTCGACAGCATCGTGTGGCTCCTCTGGTTCTCGTCTCGACGGGCCTGCGCCCACCGTTGTCGTCTCGACGGGCCTGCGCCCTCCGGCGGGCACAGGCGTGATCCGGCTCCCGGCGGCTTCCGGACCGCCGTGTCATCTCAGAGCCGCTGCGTCGCCGCAACGGCTCACTCGCGCGCCGCGCTCACCGCGCGCCGCCGTCCGCTGCCGCCGGCGCCGTGGGGGCCGCGCCGGCGGTCGCGGTCAGCTCGAGCGTCACCAACGCCTCCTTGGCGACCTTGGGTGAGAGCACCTCGAGCGTCTTCTGGGCGAGCTTGCCGAACGCCTCGCGCGGGCGGACGTCGTGCTCGGCGAGCCCCACCGGGAACGGCTTCGCCGTCTTCACGGTGACGCTGGCGGGCTTGTCGCCCTCGTACCTGAACGTGGCGATGAGCTCCACGGTCCTCGGGGACTGCCGCTGGTGCAGCAGCAGGTCGCCCGACGCCGTGAGGGTCACCGTCCGCTCCGCGCCGGACAGCTTCGAGAGGTCCTTCTCGCCGGAGGTCGAGATCGACCGGATCGCGAACTGGGCCTTCTCGTTCTTCGCGCGGACGTCATCGGGCGTGTCCTTCGAGATCTCGAGCCATGTGCGCGCGTGCTGGTTCTGCAGGTCGCTCTTCTTCTCCTCGCCGGGCTTGCCGTCGTCGCCCACGGCGGTCTGGAAGAGCTCGATCGTGGAGAGGTCGACCGTGATGAGGCCCGTCGTCCTCGTGATGTCGGCGGGGTCGACCTGGAGCGTCCCCGCGGCGGCGCCCGCGATCCGCCCGCGGATCTTCTCCTGCGGCGCATCCATCACGAGCTCGACCTTGCTGCCCGCGCGGTCGATCGCGAAGGCCGCCGCGGCGGGCGCCTTCGGCTCCGGCGCCTTGAGCTCTGTCGCGGCGGGCGCGAGGCTCGGCTGCTCCTCCTGGCACGCGGCCGCGCCTAGGCCGGCGGCCGCGAGCGCGAGGAGGAGCAAGGTCCTTGTCCGGATCGTCTTCACGCTTCTCTCCTGGATCTCTCGGGTTGTTGCGCGCCCGCGCACGAGGGCGCGCGGCGGTCTCCACTTGAACAGGAAGGCCGGCGCCCGGGAAGGGAGATCAGGGTCATCGCCCTCGCTCGCCTGCCCGCTCGGCGCCTCGGTTCCATGGGTTCCATGTCCGAGCTACGTGCGAGCGGCTCCGTGGTTTCGGTCGCGGCCGCCGGTGCGGCGCAGGGCGCAGCCCGCCGGACCTGCGCTGCACAGCCGCGTGTGGCCTGGGGTGTGCACGAGGCGGTCGTCGAAGACGGAACGAGCCAACCGGAGACAACTGCAATGAGCACGCGACGACTCGCGGCGGCTGCCATGACCGCCGCCGGAATGATGGCGCTCGCCGGCGCGGCGGAGGCGCAGGGCGCGGCGGGCCGGGATCAGCACGTCCGGCCGACAGGCAACATCCCTCCGGCGGATCAACCGCTCATCCGGCGCATCCCCGAGCCGACCCTCGCGGTCGAGGGCGGCTTTGGCGTGCTGGGCTACGTGGGCGGCGCCGCGGGCGTCGGGCCGAGCTGGAACGTGCGGGTGACCGGGACCATGTCGCCGCGCGTGGCCGTCGAGGCCAACTACACCGGCTCGGTGAACCAGCGAACGATCGCGGGGAAATCGCTGGTGATGACCGCGCTCGACGCGGGCCTGCGTTACAACATCCTGCGCGCTGACGAGGCGATCGTGCAGCCGTTCGTGGTCGCGGGCGTTGGCTACGTGGGCTGGGCGGGCCGCGGCGGCGACCCGTTCGCTGTGTCGGTGCCGCTCACCGCGGGCGTGGAGCGGCTCGTCACGCGCAACGTCAAGGTGGGCGCCCGGTTCAACTTCCGCCCTGCGTTCTTCGACGATCTGACCATCGGCGGCGTGACGAACCGGACGGGCGGCGACAGCTGGTCGCTGCTCGCGCACGGCGGCGGCGCGTTTTGACCAGGGACATCGGGTCTTGACCTGGGCCGCACCTGCAGGACGAGGCGGGCGCGCGCGGGGCTCCTGTCGTCCTGTGGAGTGGAGTAGGCTGCCGGCCGCTCGGGCGGCGACCCGCCTTCGGGGCTCCGCGGCCGGGCTTCATCCACGGAGAACGACGGTATGAACACGCGCAGCCACTCGCCCCGTCGGGGCCTGAGCCTCTTCTTCACGGGGCTCTTCTTCACGTTCACGGGGCTCGCGCTCGTCTCGAGCGCGGCTTGCTCCAGCCAGCAGCCGGCGGCCCAGGGGACGTCGACGGCGGCGGGCGAGCGGCGGGAGAACGACTGTTCGACTGGGCCGCTCCTCGAGTGCCCCGAGGGCCAGCTCGACGGCTGCGCCAACGGGACCACCACGGAGCACCGGTGTGTGGCGGCGGGGCGGGGGAGGTGCCTCGACATCCGGGCGGCGCTCGTGAAGTGCCTGGACGGCGAGATCCTGACGCACGACGGCTGCCCGGAGCCGGCCTACATGCAGCGGTGCGCGCCCAGGTCCGCGCAGCTGCCTTGAGCGGCAGCTCTCGATCAGGGGTCCGTTCGCTCCGGTTGAGGCGATAGGACGTTCTCCGGGGGCCTCGGCGTACCGCCGCGCTCGCTGCGTGCCCGTGAAGCACCGACGGACGGCGCGGTGTGCTCGCCGTCGTCCTGCGGCAGAAATCTGGGCTGCGTCCCGGAGGGGGGCACGATGTCCTCCACGGCGTCTCCTCGATCGGCTCGCTCCGCTCTGCAGTGCTCGCAATAGCGCGCCGGGTTCCAGTCGATGTCCTCGAGACCCAACTTCCGCACCCACGAGAGCTCCCACATCTGCCTCGTGCTCACATAAATGACGTTCCCCGAGCGGGGCATATCGCTCGTGTCGATCCTGCGACGCTTCGGCATGGGCGCTCCTTACTCGTCCGAGGCCGCCCATTCTGCCGATGACGAAGCGGCCTGCCAAGGGCCCTGTCGCCGAGATCGCCGCCGATACGATCGCCTTACGTGCGAACGTCAGAAATTCTCACTGGAGGACATGATTTTTTTTTCTCACTTCCCGGCATCGCTCACCCGTCGGGAGGTTCCAGCAGACCCGCTCATCCCCGGCGCGCTGGCCCTTTCCCGCGGGTCGCCTGGTGTAGCGCTCGCGGCCAGCGGCCCTTCCGTGCCCGGCCCGCTCATCGAAACCGGCATCTCCACGCGAACCGGCTCCAGCGGCAGCGTGACGCCAAGCGTCTGCCCTGCGGTCGCCATGATCGTCTCCCGCGCCGCCCTGTACCCGTTCAGCTCTGCGCCTATCACGTGCTGGCCCGGCTCCAGGAACACGGGTAGCGCGAGCGGCGTCCAGCCCAGCACGGCTCCGTCGACCGTCACCTCCGCGCCTTCCGGCTCCGTCTCCACCCACACCGCCGCCAACTTCGCCAGCGCCTCCTGCAGCAACACCCCGGCGCGCTGCTGCGGTACCGTCCTCGTGCCGGACACTGCGGGCGGGTACCAGGACAGGTGCGTTGGATCGACCGTGACATCTGCTGGTCTGAGGGAGCATCCAGCAAGAGAAACGCCAGCGGCCGTCACGGCGACGCCGTAGAGAGGAGAGGCGCGATGAGCGATGCCCACCCCCCGTCGGTGCTCAGCGGTTCGCACCTGCGTGCCGCCGGCCCTTCCCACGCTCCGCGCTCTGCGCGGGCCGGGAGGGGGCGCCTTGCTCGTCCCCGTGCTGCACATCGTTCCCATCGCTGACCTCGTTCCACGCCTTGCCCTCGACACGCCGTCTCGTCGGTCACTGGCGGCAGACCACTTGCTCGCGGCCACTACCGCCAACACCGTTCCGGCGCCGGCTGCAACGCCGGTCGCTGTGACGCCGCGCGTGATCACCGCCGCCCTCGGCCCACGCTCGAAGAGGGCGCGCTGCCTCGCGGAGACGTCGGCGGGCGTGTCGGCCCCCAGCGCGTTTGGGCTCCACCCGAGCGGCGCCGCGAGCGCCGAGCAAAACACCAGGACACTGGATCTCCTCATGACGCTACTCTTCACCTCCGCCTCCGCTCCCGCCTCGTCATCCATGTCCACCTCCTCACCAGCGTTCATGGCGTCACCCGCCGCCGAGGCGCGCCAGCACGCACGTCACGTTGTCCGGGCCGCCGTGCTCGTTGGCGATGTCGACGAGCAGGTTGGCGGCGAGGCTGAGGTCTCGGTGCCTTCCGAGGACGCCCTCGATGCGTGCCTCTGGGACGGGGCCCCAGAGGCCGTCGGAGCACACGAGGAAGATGTCTCCCGGCGCCGTCGCCTCGACGCGTGACTCGATGTCGATGCTCTTGTCGCATCCGAGGGCCCTGGTCACGGCGTCGGCGAGTCCATTCAGGGCCTGGAGGGCGGCCAGGGCGCCGTCGCCGGGGCCGAGCAGCTCTTCCAGCAGCGTTTGATCCCGCGTCAGCCGCTCCAGCTTGCCACCGCGCATCCGGTAGACGCGGGTGTCGCCCACGTGGGCGATATACGCCATGCCGGGCCCGAGCAGCACGCCCGCGAAGGTTGTTGCCATCCCGCGCACCTCGTCCCGCCGCTGGCTCGCCTCGTAGATCGCCCGGTTCGCCCTCCGCACGCTCAGCACCAGCCGCACCTCGTCCCGGTCGTGCGCGCTGCCCGTGCCGTACGGCCACGTCTCCTCGAGATCCTCGTCCACGTCGAAGCAGCTCTTGACCACCTCGATGGCCATGCGGGACGCGACCTCTCCGGCGGCGTTGCCGCCGAGGCCATCGGCCACCATGAAGAGCCCGATGCAGGGGAGCGCGGCGAAGCTGTCCTCATTGTGGCTACGGCGCCGGCCCACGTCCGACAGCGCAGCTGCCTCGATGGCGAGCTGTGGATACACGATCGTCCTCCTCGCGCGCTCGTCTTCGAGACGAACCGAGCCATGGCGTGCCGCAGACGGCGGCGCGCGTTCGTTTAGATCCGAGAAGGCCGCGCCACACGCGGCCTTCTCTACGTCGCTACCTCAGGGCTGCCAGCGCCACGCCGCACACGACTGCCAGCACGAAGAGCACCGCGCCGAGCCGTGCCAGGAGCGAGCTGCGCTGCTCGACCTCGCGCTTCACCGGCAACGTGCTCGCCCTCGGCGGAGCCTCGTGCTCGGCCACACGCGCGGCGGCGGACAGCTTCTCCACCCAGACCGCCATTTGCACGAGCGCCGCCTCCTCCCTGGGGTCATCGAGCCCGTATGTCGCCATCACACGTCGGGCCCCCGCCTTGGCGAGCCGCGTCTTCTCCGCCTGCGGGGTCGTCGCGCACCAGCCCGGCTCGGTCCACGGCGTGAGAAACGTTTGCAGGTCGTCCACCGAGATGTCCAACCCCATTGGGCCTTTCATCGCGCTCATCCTCCGCATGGCGCTTGCGCCGCGAAATCCCAGCAGAAGCCAGCGCTGCCCGGTGCACCGGCGCTCTCCGGCGGGCCGCCCGGCGCGGTCTTGCCGCCGTCGCCGGGCGTGCCGGGGGTGAACTGCACCGCCGCCACGTCGCTCGGAGCCGCCGCATAGGCGATGCCGACGGCGTGGCCGCCTCGGCCGCCAGCGCCGAGGCCTCCCGCACCGCCTTGGCCTCCTCGGCCCCCGTCACAGCCCCGAGTTGAGGGGGAGATTCCCGAGGCTGCGCCGCCGGCAGCGCCGACGCCGCCGTCCGCACCGCTCTGTCCGGCCACGCCGTCGCCGCCCTTGCCCGCCTTGCCCACTGTCACGGTCACGTCGGTCAGCACGAGCTTGGTTCCGAGGCTGAGGATGCCGACGCTCGACCCGCCGGCCTTGCCACCGCCGCCGCCTTTGCCGCCGCAGCCACCAGCGCCGCCGCCGCCGCCGCTGGCGCCGGGGCCCTCCACGGTGTCCGCGCCTGGCCTGCAGAACAGGCCGGCCTTGGCGCCGCCGCCGCCACCTCCGCCTTGGCCTCGCTTTCCCGAGGTGCCGGTGCCGCCGTCGCCGCCCGCGATGCCGTTCAGCGTCAGCTGCGTCTCGTTGCCGGCGGCGCCGACCGTGCCGGGATCGCCGCTCTTGCCGCTCGTGCCGGGTTCGCACTCGTCGGCGGCATCCGTTTGACCGATGCCGCCGAGCCCGCGGTTGCTGGGATTCGGGTCTGGCAGCGGCGCGCCGTCCTCCCCGCGCTGTCCGTTGCCGTCATCGGTCCCGGGGGTGCCACCGCGCCCGCCTCGTCCGCCGGTCGTGTCGCCGTCCTCGCACGTGGTCACGCCGGGGTCTCCGCCGAGGACGAGCCCGCACGCGTTCGATACCGCCCCCGCGCTCGCGCCTGCAAGCGGCGCGTCCGCGGGCGTCTCGCCGTTGGGGCCGTCCATCCCGTCGCCTGCGGTCACATCGATCTGCGCAAGCTCCGCCTCGATGTCCGCCACCGCGACGCCGATCGACGAGCCGCCCGGCGCGGTCCCGCTCGCGGCGCGGACGGCGAAGCTGCGCACCTTGGCGCCGTTCGCGGCGTTCGTCAGGGTGAGCGCGATGAGCCCTGCGGGCCCGTCGATCGTGCTGCGTGCCTCGGCGCTCCAGGTCCATCCGGCGTCGCAGTCGAAGCCGCCGATCACCTCCACCTCTGCTTCGATGGTCACGTTTTCGGCGAACGCTCCGCTCGCGCACGCGAGCACGCGCTTTCCGTGGGCGTTGGCGATCGCGTCCGCGAGCGAGGCGTACGGCATCGCCTTGGAGCCGTCGCCGCCAGGCGGAGCGCTCGCGCTTGCGAACACCGCACACTCCTCCGTCACCGTGCTCGCATCCTCCCTCGGATCCGCTTCGCACACCGCATCAGCCCCGCCTCCGCCCTCAGGAGGGCACGTCAAATTCAGCGCGCAGTCGTCGGCACGGTTGGCGCAGCTCCATTCCAGCAGAGCGCATGCGACGGCCACCAGCCCCAGCCTCCACAGCGCGGGCGTATGCTGTCCTCTCATTGTTTCTCTCCAACGGGTATCGCTGTTGGGCTTCTCAGAACCGCCCGCTCACTGTCACTCCACGGGCGGTCGACCCGATGGCCGGCATTGCGCCCACTGCCGTGCTGCGTCGCGGCCACAGGGCGTAAATCAACGTCGTAGCGCCGGCGACACCCGCGCCGACGAAGCCCGCGACGGCTAGATTGTGGAAAGTGTCGCTTTGCCCGTTCAGGTCATGTAGGGCATCGCAGCTTGGGTTGCTGCGGGACCTGCACGCCGAACTGCCGCCGTTGCGTGCGAGCGCCGCAGCCAGTGCATTGGCGTCGGTCGCCTTGGTGTTTGACTGCACAGTGAACACCACGCCTGCGACGGCGGCCGCCCCTGCGGTCGCTGCGCCGCCGATCAGCAGCGCTGTTCTCGGGCCGGCGTCCTGCGTCGGCGCCCGGCGTGTAGGCGGCGCCGTGGGCGCCTCTGGGCGCGGCCCCGGCTTCCTTTCGCTCACGGTGGGCAGCTCCGCCAGGGCGAGTGTGACCTCCTGCGAGCCGCCCGGCGCCACCGTCACGACCCTGTCCGCGTCGGCGTAGCCAGGGCGCCGCGCGGTCAGCGTGTGGGACCCTGGATCGACGTAGAGCTCGTCGGCGGCCTCCTCCTCCTGCAGCGGCTGTCCGTCGACGCGCAGCTCTGCCTCTGGCGGCGTGACCGTGACCCGCAGGATGCCGACGCGCCGCCGGGCCTCTTCCAATCGTTTCGTGAGGAGCGTCCGCAGCGCCGGCGCCTCGTCGGCGGGGAGCTCGCGCAGCGCATAGGCAAGGTGCACTGCGGCGTTGCGAAGGTCGCCCACGATCAGCTCGATGTCACCGAGGTTGGCGGCCACGGCATAGCCTTTCTTCAGCGTCCACGCCTCGAGGAACACGGCGCGGGCCTCTGCCCACCTGCTCTGGTCGTAGAGGCGGACGCCCTTGTCGAAGAGGGCACGCTGCCTCGCGGAGGCGTCGGCGGGCGTGTCGGCTGCCAGCGCGTTTGGGCTCCACGCGAGCGGCGCCGCGAGCGCCGAGCACAACACCAGGACACTGGATCTCCTCATGACGCCACCCTTCACCTCCGCCTCGGCCTCGTCGTCGACGCTACCCTTCGCGCCATCGCTCATCACGTCACCCGTCTCCCAGCCGCGCCAGCACACGCGTCACCGTACCGCCGTGCTCGGCTCCTCCTCGTGGTCCACCCGCCAGAAGTCCGGCCAGGGATCCCGGAGGGAGAGATGTTCTCACCCATGGCGCCCTACTCCCGGGAGCGTCGTGTTCAGGGGAGAGCGCTCTGCTTCCTCCCAATCGGACGCACTGGCAGCGCTCGTCCCCCCTTCGTCGGGCTGTAGCGGGAAGCTCGTCAGGGTGGCAGCGCGACGGGCGAGCTGTTCCCCCGCGACGGGGTGGACAGGGCGCGGTGGCCGGAGCTGCGGCAGGGGAGGCGGCGGGAGCTTCGCCCGCGGGCTACTGGCCGCGAGCTCGGGAGACGGCACCACGGGAGGTGGAATGTCGAGCGCGCGGGGAGGTATCGGCGGCGACGCCGAGCTCTCACGCTTGGTGACGGGCTCGCCGGCCTGGATCGCCACGGTATCCTCCGCGTCCGTTCGGCGGTCGTCGTGCAGCCGCCAGAGGCGCTCCCAGTACCGCGCCGGCGTGCCGGTGAAGGTCTCCAGCTGCCGCGCGAGGCCGGGCGTCATGGGCAGGTCGCTCCTCAGCAGCCGCTCCACCTCCCTCGGTTCCAACCCCGTGCACTCGGCCAGCTTTCTCCTCCACGAAGGCGTCGTCGCACAGAACGACTCGAGGACCCTTCCTGGCCAGGGGACGGGGCGCCCTCGGGCGTCTCGCAGCTCGGCGAGCGCCGCATCGACGTGACAGTCCAGGAGGCGCCGGTAACGGTCCCGCTCCCCCGCTGCCTGCTCCTTTGCATCGGTGAGGGCTGCCTCCTCTGCATCATGCGCCTGCTCGCGCGCCTCACGAAACCCCCGCTCGCGTCCCAGGGCTTCGCGCGCGGTGACCGCGAAGCCGAGCGCGACGCATGCGATCATCGCGAGCCCGAGCGGCGAGACGAGCCACATTGCACCCAGCATGTCCTCCATGTTCCCTCCTGAACCGTGAGCCTTCTTGTCCGATGCACCGCGGAGCCCGGCCTCGTGCTGCCCGACCCAAGGCATCCCATCGAGTCCGCCGTTCGTCGCGCCTGCCACAGCGCGCCGTCTTGCCCCGCCTCCCGGCCGCGCCAGCACACACGTCACGTTGTCTGGTCCGCCATACTCCCAGCCACCAGGCGTCCGGCCAGGGAGCCCGGAGGGAGAGAGTTCAACGCAAAGGCGCAAAGGCGCAAAGGCGCAAAAAAGCTAGAAGTTTATTCTGTTTTGCGCCTTTGCGTTGAACTCTCTCTTCACTCTTGTCATGGGTCACCCGCTTCCCAGGCGTGCCAGCACGCACGTCACGTTGTCCGGTCCGCCGTGCTCGTTCGCGAGGTCGATGAGCAGCTCGGCCGCAAAGCCCAGGTCTCGATGCGCACCGAGGATCCCGGCGATGCGCGCCTCGGGCACAGGGCCCCACAGCCCGTCTGAGCACACGAGGAAGATGTCTCCCGGCGCCGTCGCCTCCACGCGCGACTCAATCTCGACGTTCTCGCCGGCCCCCAGCGCGCGCGTGATCGCGTTGGCCCGGTCGCTCAGCGCCTCGACCGCCTCCCGCGCGCCGTCGCCGGCAGCGAGCAGCTCTTCGAGCAGCGTGTGGTCCCGCGTCAGCCGCTCCAGCTTGCCACCGCGCATGCGGTAGACGCGGGTGTCGCCGACGTGGGCGATATACGCCATCCCCGCCCCGAGCAGCACCCCCGCGAAGGTTGTTGCCATCCCGCGCACCTCGTCCCGCCGCTGGCTCGCCTCGTAGATCGCCCGGTTGGCGCGCCGCACGCTCAGCACCAGCCGCACCTCGTCCCGGTCGTGCGCGCTGCCCGTGCCGTACGGCCACGTCTCCTCGAGATCCTCGTCCACGTCGAAGCAGCCCTTGACGACCTCGATGGCCATCCGGGACGCGACCTCTCCGGCCGCGTTGCCGCCGAGGCCGTCGGCCACCATGAACAGCCCGAGGCACGGCAGCGCCGCGAAGCTGTCCTCGTTGTGGCTCCGGCGCCGGCCCACGTCGGAGTGCGCTGCCGCCTCGATGGCGAGCTGTGGATACACGATCGTCCTCCTCGCGTGCTCGTCGCTGAGACGAGCCGAGCCAAGGCGCGCCGCGCATCGCGGAGCGCTCAATCCTCCTCACGACCACCTCAGCGCACGACGCGCTGGTTTCTGCTCACCGCACGTGGGTCACGTCGGCGCACGCGCGCGCGGCGCGCGCGGCGCGCGCCCGTCAGCCGACTGGCCCCAAAAGGGTCCGCCTCTCCCGGGCTCCTGCCAATGGCCATTGGATAGATATCCAGACTATAGGCCTGACGAAGCAGTGGAGGATTTCAGCAGACCATCGGCCCACCCGCCCGACACTCACGCTTTCCCAGCAGTGTTGTTAGCCCCGAGCAGCCCACCGACCCGCGTTTCCGCAGCACGGTGGAAGGTACTGCCTGGGCGCTCTCTACGTCCAGCCTCCTGAAGCGATGTCGCCCTTGACTTCTCCGGAGAAGCTCATTCCCTCCAGAGCGCTTCAATTCTCACACGATCGACCTGAACCGAAATTCCAGCAGAGCCCGGCGCTCCCCGGCGCGCCGGCGCTCTCGGGCGGGCCGCCCGGCGCGGCGCTGCCGCCGTCGCCGGCCGTGCCCGGCGTGAACGTCTTTAGCTCGGGCGCTGCAGCCGGGGGCGACGCAAAGGCAATGCCGACGGCGTGACCGCCGCGGCCGCCAGCGCCTGGGCCGCCTGCTCCGCCACGGCCACCGTCGCCACCCTTGCAGCCGGGGATTGATGGCGGCTTTTCCGATGCGGTTCCGCCGACGGCGCCATTGCCTCCAGCGGCTCCATTTTGCCCTTCTACCCCATCGCCGCCCTTGCCCGCCTTGCCCACAGCGACGGTCGCGTTCTTCAGCACCAGCTTCGTCCCGAGGCTGAGGATCCCGACGCTCGACCCGCCGGCCTTGCCGCCACCGCCGCCTTTCCCGCCGCACCCGCCGGCACCGCCGCCGCCGCCGCTGGCGCCGGGGCCCTCCACGGTGTCGGCCCCCGCAGCGCAGAACCGCCCGGCTTTCGCACCGCCGCCGCCGCCGCCCCCTTGACCTTTCTTCCCCGATGTGCCCGTGCCGCCATCGCCCCCCGCGATGCCGTCCAGCGACAGCGTTGTGTCGCTTACCGCGGTTCCGGGAATTCCGGAAGTTCCGGGCGCGCCGGGTTCGCCCTGGCGGCAGGTGCCACCAGTCTGCCCTGTGCCGCCAAGCCCGTACTCGTCGGGGTTCTCCTCCGGCAACGGCGCGCCGTTCTCCCCGGCTTGCCCGTTGCCCTCGTCTATCCCCGGGGTTCCGCCGCGCCCGCCTCGGCCGCCAGTCGTCTCGCCGTCCTCGCACGTCGTCACGCCGGGCTCGCCGCCCCGCACCGCTGCGATGAGCTCGCACGCCTTTGACGCGCGCGTCTGCTCCGTGTCTGGCGCGCTCGCGCCCGCGAGCGGCGCGAGCGCGGGCGTCTCGCCCTTCGCGCCGTCCATCCCGTCGCCCGCGGTCACGTCCACCTGCGCCAGCTCCGCCTCCACATCCGCCACCGCCACGCCGATCGACGACCCGCCCGGCAGCGTCGCGCTCGCCGCGCGCACCGCGAAGCTCCGCACTTTCGCCCCGCTCGCTCCCTCCGTCAGCGTGAGCGCTATCTCATCCGCGGGCCCTTCGATCGCACTCCGTGCCTCGGCGCTCCACGTCCACTGCGCCGCGCAATCGAAGCCGCCGATCACCTCGACCTCGGCTCCGATCGTCACGCTCTCCGCGAACGCTCCGCTCGCGCACGCGAGCACCCGCTTGCCGTTCGCGTTGGCGATCGCTTCCCCGAGCGACGCGTACGGCATCGCCTTCGTGCCGTCGCCGCCTGGCATCGCGCTCGCGTTCGCGAACACCGCGCACTCGTCCGTCACCGTGCTCGCATCCTCCGTCGGGTTCGCTTCGCACATGGAGTTGCTGCCGCCGCCACCGGTTGCGCTGCTCGTCGGGCGGAAGTGCTCGCACGTGAGCATCAGCTCGCAGTCCTCGTCGATGTGGTACCAGAGCCCATGGCAGCCACCGGCGGCGATGGCGAACGCCATGGTTGCCGTGAGCGCCCGCATTCCTCGAAGTCTCATGACGTGACCACTCCGCCTCATCACCACGTCCCCACTGCGACGATGCCACCGCCGTTCAGACGGACGTCGGGTCGTACCGACACCGCCGTCGAGCTGGTGCCTGCTCGGCTGGGCCACAGCACATACGTCGCCGCAGCGAGAGCGAACACGCCTGATGCGATGTAGCTGCCAAACGCAACGTCGCCGAGATCGTGGGCCTGTGATCCCCGCCGGTTCAGCTCGGCGCACCGTGCCGCGAACGCGGTCGACGGCCCGACGCATTGCCCTCCAGCGCCCCGGATCGATCGGCTCTGCGCGCGCGCCTCGTCGTTCGCGTCGTTCGACGCCACCGTCATGCCCACCCCCACGCCGAGCCCGACGACGCTCGCCGCTCCGAGCGCGAGCACCGGCACCCAGCTCCGCTTCGCCTCCGGCGAAAGGTCCACGCGCGCCGCGGGCGCCTCGCCGCTCGGCGTTGGCGACGCCGCCGGGGGCGCCGTGGTCTGCGGCACAGCCGGCCGCTCCACCAGCGCCAGCGTCAAGCTCTGCGCCGTCCCCGCCGCCACCGTCACGATCTTCTCTGCATCGGCATACCCATCCCGTCGCGCGGTCACCCGATGCGTCCCAGGATCCACGAAGATCTCCTCCGGGGTCTCTTCGATCAGCAGCGGCTTGCCGTCGATCAGCACCGTCGCCTCCGCGACGTTGACGCGCACCCGCAGCACGCCGAGCTGCTTCGCCGCCCGCTCGATCAGCTGCGTCGTCCGCTCCAGGTTCGGCGCCTTCGTCGATGGCGGCGCCGCGCGCAGGCTGAACGCCAGGTGGATCGCGGCCAGGCGCGGCTTGCCGAGCTTCAGCTCGACGACGCCGAGGTTGGCGGCGATGTCGTACGTCTTCGCGATCGCCCACGCTTTCAGGTAGGCGACCTCGGCATCGGCCCAGCGCCCCTCGTCGGCTGCCGTCAGACCTTGCTGAAAGAACGGCGCGGCTCGTTGTCCCTCGGTCGTCGCGATCTGTTCTCGTGTCGGTTCGCTCTGCGCATGCGCGAGCGGCGGCACCGACAGGGCGGTGAGCGTGCACCATGTCAATCCTGCGAGACGCATTCCCGTCTTCATCGTCGCTCCTGCTGCGCTCTCCGAGCACCGCGGCTCATCGGTAGATCGCCCCGTCCAGCGGATCGGCTGGCGGTACCTTGACGGCCGGCGGTGCGACCTCCCTTGCGGGCTCGTCCTCCGCTCCGTCCTTCATCGCTTGCGGGGCCTTGCGTGGCGCCGGCGGCCGTCTCGTCGACGGCGCCGTCGCGGACGACACGGCGCCGCGCCCCACCGCACCTGCGCTCGCGCTGGCGTCCTCCGGTGCCGCTGCGACCGTGCCGGTGTCCATGGATGCGCCCGCCGCCGCATTCGCCATGGCGCGCGCATCCGCCTCCGCCCTCTCCGCTGCCGCAGTCCCGGCGCCCGAGCTCCTCTCCGCTCCGCGCGCGCTCACCCCCGCCACCGTCTCCGTCACGCGCGCGCTCACCCCGTCGCGCGCCCACGCTGCGATCTTCCCGTCGCCGCACCGCCCCACCATCGTCATCGCCCCGGCCACGCCGAGGCCCACCACGCCGAGCCCCACCGCCAACCGCAGCCGCCTCCGCTTCCTCGCCTCCGCGGCGGTCGCCTCGGCCCCGGGCAGGACCATCGGCGCCACGTACACCCGCACGTTGCCGATCCCCCGCTCGCTCGCTCCGTCCGGCTCCGCTTCGAGCCGCTTCGCCTCGATCTCGTAGAACAGCGGATCCCGCGCCTCCACCCGCCCGCCGAGCTCCCGCAGCTGCGTCACCGCCCTGTCCAGCGAGGCGTCGTCGCCCGGCCGCTTCACCGGGTTCTCGATCTTGCGCGCGAACGGCCGCAGCTCCCGCGGCACCCCCTTCAGGGCCGGGTCGGTGTTCGCGCGCCTGCGCCCGTCCTCGCTCATCTGCCGCCCGCGCGCTCCGCGCTCGCCTCTCGGCTCGTCTCCTCGAACAGCTCGCCGTGCTCGCCGCGGAACCACTCCGGCATCGCCGTGACCCCCTCCGCGGCGAGGCGCGACCGGAGCAGCTCCACGAGCTCCTTCATCCGCCGCCGCATCGTCCGCGAGCTCGTGCCGACCCGCGCCGCGATGACGTCGAGCTCCGCGTCCTCCTGGAACCGCAGCGCCAGCATCGTCCGCTGCGTCTCGCTCAGCCCGGCCATCGCCTCCTGCAGCACCCGCACCGCCGTCGCCGCCTGCTCGCGCCGCGCCACCGCGCCCTCACCGGCTCCCTGCCACGTCGCCCTCAGCGCCTCGTCCACGAGGTCGTTGCAGAAGCTGGCGACCTTCTTGTGGATCGGATCCTCACCCATGCTGAAGACCTCGAGCAGGTGCTCCTCGTCCAGCGCGCCGTGCCCGCGCGCGCGCCCCTCCGTGAGCCGGCCGAGCATCGCCGCCCGCGCCTTCCTCCGCAGCGCCTCGTGCTTGCCGCCGACCTTCGCCGCGTCGAGGATCGCGTGGCACGCCTTGTAGAACGCCCACCGCCCGAACGGCCCCAGCGCCGGGTCGTACGACTGCGCCGCCAGCACCACCGCCAGCGCCGCCTCCTGCAGCATCTCGTCCGGCGACATGACCATCCCGTACCGCTTGACGATCGCGCCCACCGCGCGCCGCCCGAGCTCCGGGTCGCTCTCGACCAGCCGCCGCTGCTCCGCGCTCAGCGGGCGCTCGCGCGGCAGCGCCACCACCGTTGCGGTCACCGCCGCCTCCGCGGCTCGCCGCCCTTCTTGACCGCGGCCGGGCCGGGCTCCGGGCGCTCGCCGCGGAGCGCCCGGACGTCCACCTTGTCGCTCTCCTTCACCGCGGGCCTCGCGACGCTCGCCTGCAGCAGCCGCTGCATCTCCGGGTCCGTGTCCAGCGCCACCCGCAGCAGCCGCCGGATCTCCTCCTCCACCTCCGGCGGGCACAGCCCCGAGACACGCTTCATCGCCTGCCTCACGTGGGCCTCGATCACGTCGTCCAGCGTCGGCGTCTCTGCCATCGTTGCCACCCTCTCAGGAGATATCGGCGGAAGGGCCGCCGAGCGGCCAAAGAAAGCGCATCCCCCGGCCGCTCACTAGTAGATCTCCTCCGGCAGCTGGCGCACCGGCGCGCGCCTCCGCGGCGGCAGCGACGAGGCGCCACCGGCCGCAGCGCGCGGGGTGGCCCCGGCGCGCGCGGTGGCCGCCGGGCTCTCCGCTGTGGCCACCGCGGTTGTCGGCGTGGCGATCGCGTCTTCCGTGGCCGCGGCGCGCGCGGTGGCCGCCGGGCTCTCCGCTGCGGCCGTTGCGCTCGCCGGAGCCGCGATCGTGTCCTCCGTGGCCGGCGTCGTGGGGCCTGGCGCCGGCGTCGAGTTGACCCCGCCGGGGGTCGTCGAACCCCGTGTCTCGCCGGCGGGCTCGTCGCTGGCCGCGGCGTCGGGCCTGCCGCGAAGATAGACGTACGCCGAGCTGCCCAGCCAGCCGAGGATCCAGACCGCAAGGAGCACGCCGAACCACCGCGGCGGGGCCTCCAGGAACTGGCGGAGCCTCCCTGCGGAGCGCGGCTGCTCGGAGGTGGAGCCTACGGTCTCCGCGCCGGCCGCGTCGCCGGCCGCGAGCACCAGCCGCTGGATGGGCGCCGTCTCGGCGTGGCGCGCCTGGAGCTCGGCCGCGAGATCCTCCGTGTCGAGCCGTGGCGCCTTCGATACGTGGCGTACGGCGGGCGGCGGCGGGCGCCACGCCCGGTCCCCGGCGCGCCTGCCGCCGGTGCCCTGCCCACCGGCCGGCGCCTTCGCCGCCTGGTCTTCCCCCACCCCCTGGTCGGCCGCGATGGAAGCCAGCGACGGCATCGGCTCGGTGTACCCGCGCCCGCGCGGCGGCGCGCTCTCCGTCCTCGCGGGCGGCAGCGACGGCATCGGCTCCGTGTGCCCGCGCCCGCGCGCCGCCGGGAGGGGTTCGGTCTCGCCCCGGCCGCGCGTCGCTGCCTCGCCGCCCGCCCCCTCCTGCGGCCGGCACGCCGCCGGCAACGGCACCCGCATGCCGATCGTCCGGAGCGGCGGCAGCTCCCCCATCTCGTGCTCCATGCGCCGCAGCGCGGCGTCGAGCGCGATCGCGAGCTGCTCCGCGTTGTCCTGGCGGTCGGCCGGGTCCTTCTCGAGCGCCTGCGCCACGATCTCCCCCACGGCGGCGGGCACCCACGGCGCGACGCTGAGCAGCGGGCGCGGCGTGTCGTGCGCGATCGCGAGCCCGATCTTGTTCTTGTGGACCACGTCGCCGTCCGCGGCGAACGGGTGCTGGCCGCTGAGCAGTTCGTAGAGCACGATCCCCGTCGAGAAGAGGTCGCTCCGCGCGTCGACCGCGTCGGGCATCATGATCTGCTCGGGCGACATGTAGGCGACCGTCCCGATGGAGAACCCCCCGGTCGTGATCACGCCGAGCCGCTTGAACTTCCCAGCGCCCAGGTCGAGCACGCGCACGTGGCCCTGCTCATCGATGTGGATGTTGTCCGGCTTGATGTCGCGGTGGACCGCGAACGGGTGGACGGCCTGGAGCCCCAGGCACACGTCGCGCGCGATCGTGAGCGCCCATGGCACCGGCAGCTTCCCCAGGCCGTCGAGGAGCTGCCCCGCCGTCCAGCCGACGAGCAGCTCCATGAGCATCCAGACGAGCCCGTCGCTCCGCAGGCCCATCGCGTAGACGGGGACCAGGTGCGCGTGCCGCAGGCTCCGGAGCACGATGGCCTCCTGCTGGGTCCTCCGCACGATCTTCGGATCGTCCGCCCGGCCCATGCGCATGCACTTCAGCGCGAAGCGCTCGCCTGTGCCCGCGCGCTCCGCTTCGTACACCTCGCCCATGCCGCCGCGGCCGATCAGGCGCACGATCCGGTACTTTCCGCCGCCGTCCTCCTCGTCGGCGAGCGTCTCGCCCACCGCGAGCGCGCACTGTCCCCAGGGCCATGCGCTGACCCGCTCGGTCGGCATCCACGCCGCGAGCGCGTCGGCCCCCGGCGCGTCGGCTCCGTTCCTCAACGAGCTGGTCGCGCTCCAGGCGCCGGATGGCGGCGGATCGTCGCTGGTAGGGTCACGGTGGGTCATGGCGTCCACGGACGGCCGGCAGGAGCGGCTGCGGCGGCCGCCAAGATATTCCGAAAACGGCCTCGCCAGCGGCCAGAAAATCGGCCGCCGCCGCTCCGGCACCGCGGAGCGGAACGGTCGGGGATCGTGGCGCGCTGGGGCGGTCGTCGGGGCGCGGGGGGCGGCGCCGGCCGGGGCCCGCGAGCGGGGCTGCGCGCTCGCGGCTCCCCGGTCAGCGGGCTTCGGGAGCGGCAGTTCGGTCGGCGATCGGCGCCGCCGGCTTGGGCGCTTGCTGCGCCTTCGCGCGCCGGGCCGCCGCGCGGCGCCGGCGTTCGTAGGTGCTCGTCACCTCGCGGAGGATCTCCGGATGGCGCTGGAACACCCGCGCGGCCGCCTTTCGCACGAGGCCCATCTTGCTCATCAGGAGCACGAGCATCCCGTTGCGGATCCTCGTCGCCTCTTTCACCTCGGAATCGGCGGGCGGCGGCGCCGCCGGCGCGGCCGCCAGCGCCCTGGCGAGCTCTCTGGCCTCTTTGATGAGCGCCACGTCGAACGCCTCGTCGATCTCCACGAGCCGGTCCTTGAGCGACTCCGCCAGGCCGGCATAATCGCTGAGCGCCTGGTGGAGCGCGCTGGAGCGCTGCGCGCTGTCGGCGTGGAACGCCTGGATCGTCGCGAGCTGCGTATCGGCGGGCTCGTCGACGCCGTCGTCCAGGAGGAACTCGATGGCCGACTCGAGCTCTTCAATCAGGAAGCGCGCGCGCTCGCCATGGTCGATGACGACCGGATCCACGAGGAGGAGGAGCGTGGTTTGGGCGGTCTGCGCGGCATGAACGAGCGAGAGGATGTCGTCCGCGGTGCTCGCCGGCAGCCGCGCCTTGACACGCTGGAGGCCGGGGAGCGACGTCGTCGGCTCCCAGCGCGCCGCCACGAAGCCCGCGACCTGGCCGGCCTCCTTGAGGAAGACGTCATAAGGCATCCGGAGCGGATTCTCTGCCTGCGCGACCTCTTTTGCCTGATCGAGCCAGCGCTCGTACGGTGATTGGGACGGTTTTTTCGCCATGATGCGACCTTATCGACACAAGCGCTCGCGGGCGAGCCGCTAGCAAGAATGCGTCGTGCTGGTTGCATACGATGACGCCTATTCGGTACGTTGCGCCCCTCTCCCGGACAGCCGGCGGCGAAACACGGTCCGGCCGCACTTCGGTTCGGAGGCCGGCGAAGCTCCCGACGCGGCCGTGCGAGCGGCCGCCGTGTCCGTGTCGCTTGGCGGCGTGTCCGTGCAGGCCTCGGCATGTCCGTGTCGCTTGGCGGCGTGTCCGTGCAGGCCTCGGCATGTCCGTGTCGCCGGGCGGCGTGTCCGTGCAGGCCTCGGCATGTCCGTGTCGCCGGGCGGCGTGTCCGTGCAGGCCTCGGCGTGTCCGTGTCGCCGAGCGGCTCGGCAATGCCTCATGCGCAACCAGGAACGACCTTGGGCGACGAGGTCGTAGCGCTCGCTTGGCCGGACCACGCCAGGGACATGCGCGCTGCGCCGCTATGTCGATTTGCCCCTCGACCTCCCCGCGGGGAGTGTCGTGTCCGAAATGATCGGCCCCCCCGCGTAGGAGCCGGCGCCGCCTTCGCTGCCCCAGCTGTCGACCTCATCGGGGGGAGTGTCCTCGAGCTCGCCAGACGGCGTGATCGGCCCGCGGACGCCCGGGACATCCGCCTGCGGCGGAGGCCGCTTCTCCTGGCTGACCTCGTTCCCGGAGCGCGGCGTGCTCGGCGGATCGTGCGTCTTGTCGACTCCCATGCTTCCTCCTTCCCGAGGACTCCTGGGACCGGCGCGCTCGATCGTCCACTCCTCCTCTGCGGGCGCTGCCCTGTCTGCCCGCCGCCCCCGGCTCACCCCTCGTCCATGACGGGGATCGTGAACCTGAAGGTCGTCCCCACCCCCACGCGGCTCTCCACGTGGATCGTCCCCCCGTGCGCCGCCACGAGCTCCCGCGCGATGGCCAGCCCGAGCCCGGTGCCCTTGTAGCCGTTCCGCTGGCCGCGCCAGAACCGCTCGAAGAGGTGGGGCAGCTCGTCCTCCGGGATCCCCGGCCCCGTGTCGGCCACCGAGAAGACGACGTGCTCCTCCCCGCGCTCGCACCGCAGCGTGATCGCCCCCTGGGCGCCCGTCACCTGGAGCGCGTTGCTCAGCAGGTTGGTGAGCACCTGGAGCACCCGATCGCGATCACACGTGACGAGCGGGACGTCGTCGGCCGCCACCACCCCCAGCTGGATCCCCTTCTCCTGGGCCTGCGACTCGAACGTCTCGACCGCCTCCCTGCCGATCTCCCGCGGATCCTGCGGCTGCCGGCGCAGCGCCAGCCGGCCGGCGCGCAGGCTGGCGAAATCGAGCAGGTCGTGGAGCAGCCGATCCATCCGGTGCGCCGAGCGCTGGATCGCCTGGATCGCCTTCGTGTCGCCCTTCTCCCCCCGCGCCGCCGCGCGCTTCATCATCACGGCGGCCGCCGTGAGGATCGCGCTCAGGGGGTTCCTGAGGTCGTGGGACACCGTGGCGAGCACGTTGTCCCGGAGCTCGATCGCGCGCTGCGCTGCCTCGTACAGGCGGGCGTTGTCCGCGGCGAGCGCCGCCCGCTGCGCCAGATCGTGCGCCACCGCGAGGTCCGCCTCGTCGTAGATCCGGCCGGACCCCGCCGTCGCCAGCGTGATGCAGCCGAAGGTGCGGCCCCGCGCGACCATCGGGACCACCATGGCCGACGTGATCCCGAGCGCCCGGGCGAACCGGCGGAAGGCGCCGTTCTCGTCGAGCGAGGCGACCAGCGGGTGCGACAGATCCCCGATGAGCTCCGGGCGCTCGCTGCAAAGGGCCCGCTCCAGCAGCGCGGCCAGCGGCGGCGGGGGATCCTGCTCGCGGAAGAGCGCCCGCGCCCTCTGGAGCTCCTCCGGGCCCGCGTGCGTCACCGTGATCCCGCGCGACTGCTCGAGATCCGGCAGCGTCTGGATGACGCACCAGTCTGCCAGCTCGGGGACCGTCAGGTGCCCCACCCGGTCGAGCGTGCCCTGGAAGTCGAGGGTGTCGCTGAGGGCCGCGCTCGCGGCGGCCAGGAAGCGCTCCCCCTGCTCGGCGCGCGTCCGCTCCGTGATGTCGAAGAAGGTCACGACGGCCGCCATCACGCGCCCGCCCGGATCCCGGACAGGCGCCGAGCGCACGAGGATGCGCCCCCGCGCGCCGTCGTCGCGGACGATGTCGATCTCCTCGTCGATCACGACCTCGCCTGTCGTGATCGTCCGCGCGAGAGGCCAATCCCGAGCCTCGTACTGCCTGCTCGAGCGAGGGTCGAAGCCCTGGCAGACGGCGTATCCATCGATATTCGGGATCTGCAGGAGCGGCAGCCCGAAGATCGCCCCGGCCTGGGGGTTCGAGAGGAGGACGCGCCCCGTCGGCGGCTCGGCGATGACGAGCCCCGCCGGCATCTGCTCGACGACGGTCGCAAGCAGGGCGCGGGCGTCGTCCGCCTGGCGCCGCGACGCGCGCTCCTTCGCGACGAGCTGGGCCTGCACGATGATGCCGGTCGCCCGGCTTGTCATCGTGCGCAGCATCAGCGCGTCGTCCTCGGAGAACTCCTCGGCGTTGCGGGAGCCGAGGATCGCGACGCCGATGGAGTGCCCCTCGTGGATCAGCGGCACGCCGTAGACGGCGCGCAGCCCCCTCGCCCGGATCTCCCGCGCGGTCACGGGCATGCCGCCGGCCGCGGCGTCGAGCGACGTGGGGCCGCGCAGCGCGAGGACCGCGCGGGCGAACTCCCGCGCCGCATCGAGCGGGGGCCCGGGCAGCGGCCCGTCGTCGAGGCCCGCTGTCGCGTGGACCTCGAGGGCGTCCCCGTCCCCGAGCAGGACGATCGCCACGTCCACGGCGGCCGCCGCCTCCCGGGTGGCGCGGAGGAGCGCCTTCAGGAAGGCGTCCAGATCGCTGCTGCCGAGCGCGGCCGTCGAGATGGCGTCGAGCGCCTGGAGCAGGCGCACGCGCGCCGCCTGGTAACGGGACACCGCGTCGGCGATCGCCTCGTCGATCGTCCCGTTCAGCTGGATGAGCTCACGCCCCCCGGCCCCGTCGCCGTCCCGCTCCCAGAGCTCCAGGATGACAGCGCGGAGCGCCGCGTACTCCATCACGACGTCGGCGAGGTCGTATCCGTGGGCGAGCCGGCTCAACGCGTGGAGCCCGGGGACCCCTCGGAGCTTCCGCTCGACAGCGGCCGCCGTGCCCGCGCTGCGCGTGCCCTCGGCGATGTAGGCGAGGAGGTCCGGGAGGTGGTCCGTCCGCCTCGGCGCTGGCAGCCGCCGCGCCGGGCTGAGCGCCTGGACTCGACGCTTCCAGGCATCCAGGAGCGCGTCGTGGTGGCGCTGGATGAAGTCGGAGAGCCGCTTTGGGTTCGGTCTACCGAGCAGATCCATCGGGGACCTCACGATAGCGCGAATCGTTGAGCACGTGTTCACCTCGCGCCGAATCGAACCGACGAATCGATGAGAGAGCGCCGCGCACGGGCGGAGCTTGCTCGCGGCGCGCGCCACGCTCCACGTGCCACGCGCCGCGAGCGCCAGTCCGGCGCGGGTCAGCTCCGGATGCCTGGCGCCTCGTGTCCGCTCTGGGCGACATACTCCAGGTATCCCCCGCCATACACGCGCGGGCCGTCGGGCAGGAGCTCCAGGACGCGGTTGGACAGCGCGGCGAGGAAGCGGCGATCGTGCGAGACGAACAGCATGGTGCCCTCGAACGAGGAGAGCGCCTCGACGAGCATCTCCTTGGTCGCCATGTCGAGGTGGTTCGTCGGCTCGTCGAGCACGAGGAAATTCGGCGGATCATAGAGCATGATCGCGAGCACGAGGCGCGCCTTCTCGCCGCCGGACAGGATGCGACAGGGCTTGTCGATGTCGTCGCCGGAGAAGCCGAACGCGCCGGCGAGCGTGCGGAGCGAGCCGATCGAGGCCTGGGGGAAGCTCGCCACGATGGACTCCCAGACGGACCGGGTCGGGTCGAGGAGCTCCATCGCGTGCTGCGCGAAATACCCCAGCTTCACGCTCGCGCCCACGCTCACTCCGCCTGCGTCCGGGGCGGAGGCCCCCGCGACGAGCTTGAGGAGGGTGGATTTGCCGGCGCCGTTCACGCCCATCACACACCAGCGCTCGCGGCGGCGGATCAGGAGGTCGAATCCGTCGTAGATGGACCGCCCGCCGAACGACTTCTTCACCCCGCTGAGCCGCGCCACGTCGTCGCCCGAGCGCGGCGCGGGCTTGAACTCGAAGCGGATCGTCCTCCTGCGCTTCGGGGGCTCGACCTTGTCGATCTTCTCCAGCTTCTTCACGCGCGACTGGACCTGCGCCGCCTTGGCGGCCTGGGCCTTGAAGCGCTCGATGAAGCGCATCTCCTTCGCGAGCATCGCCTGCTGGCGCTCGTACTGCGCCTCGGCCTGCTGCTCGTTGACGGCGCGCTGCTGCTCGTAGAACTCGTAGTCGCCGGAGTAGCTGGTGAGCTCGCCGCCGTCGATCTCGATGATCTTGGTGACGATGCGGTTCATGAACTCTCGGTCGTGCGAGGTCATGACGAGCGCCCCGGCATACTGCTTCAGGTACCCTTCGAGCCAGATGATCGACTCGATGTCGAGGTGGTTGGTCGGCTCGTCGAGCAGGAGCGCGTCGGGCCTCATGAGGAGGATGCGGGCGAGCGCGACGCGCATCTTCCACCCGCCCGAGAGGGCGCCCACGTCGCCGTCCATCGTGGCCTGGCTGAAGCCGAGCCCCGCGAGGATCTCGCGGGCCTTGGCGTCGAGCGCGTAGCCGCCGAGCTCTTCGTAGCGGGCCTGGGCCTGCCCGAAGCGCTCGATCAAGCTCTCCATTTCATCCATGCGCTCGGGGTCGGCGAGCGCGGCCTCGAGCTCGCGGAGCTCCGCGGCGACGTCGGAGACCGGCCCGGCGCCGTCCATGGTCTCGGCGACGGCGCTCCTGCCCTTCATCTCGCCGACGTCCTGGCTGAAGTAGCCGATGGTGACGCCGCGGTCGATGGCGACCTGGCCGCCGTCGGGCGCCTCCTCCTTGGTGATCATCCGGAAGATGGTCGTCTTGCCCGAGCCGTTGGGCCCCACAAGGCCGACCTTCTCGCCGCGGTTCACCGCCGCGGAGGCCTCGAGGAAGAGGATCTGCTTGCCGTGCTGCTTGCTGATGGAATCGAGACGGATCACGAGGCGCGCTGCCGCTGGGGGCGGCTCCTTTCCGCGCCCCCTATACCAGACGGCCCGTCGCGCGATGGGGCATTTCGCCCGCCGCCGTCGGCGCCGGCGCGCGCGCGCCATGAACCGCAACCGACCGCTGTGAATCGATGCCTTGCTCGTCTTCGGGCGCATTCCGGGCGCATTGCGCAGGAGCCCGTTTTTTTCTCTCCTGCTATGGGCGCGCTTTCTATCTATTTTTCGGGCTCCTGCGCGCTTGATGTCGCGCGGCCGAGAGGGCAGAAGGCCCGGCATGAGCAAGGTCCAGATCCTCTCTTATGCCGGCTGCAGCACCTGCAAGCGAGCGCTGAAGTGGCTCGGCGAGCGCGGCATCGACGTCGCCGTGCGCCCCATCGTCGATGAGCCGCCGACGGCCGCCGAGCTCGCCCGGTGGGTCCCTGCGAGCGGGCTCTCGGTGCGCCGATGGCTCAACACGAGCGGGCAGAGCTACCGCGCGCTCGGCAAGGCGCGGGTGGACGCCGCGAGCGACGACGACGTCGTGCGGTGGCTCACCGAGGATGGGAAGCTCGTGAAGCGGCCTGTGCTGGTGAAGGGAAACCGGGTGCTCGTGGGCTTCCGCGAGGACGACTACGCCGCGCTGTTCGGCTGAGCTCGGTTGAGGTGCTTGGCTGAGCCCGCTGTCAGGGGGCCGAGGTGAAGCGGCCTCCCCGGACCTGGCTCAGCTCGAACGAGCTCTCCGGATCCAGGTTGTTGTCCGTCGTGCCGTTGCGCGAGCGGCGGATCACGACGTCCACGTCGCAGCTCTCGGGCTCCCGCGAGCTGGTCGCCTCCAGCTCGCCCGCGTCGATGGTGTACGTCCCCGGGTCGCCGCCTACATCGAACGTCTTGGAGAAGATGCAGTCGCCCTTCACGTCGATCACCATGTCGTCCCCAGACGCGCTCGGCGACCAGGCGATCGTGAGGTCCTCGCCGCGCGGGACTGGCTCTCTGGGCAGCGCCTCGAGGTCGAACGGATCGGGGAGCGTCCCCACGTTGTTCGTCGCGTCGTCGTCGTCCTCATCGTCGCGGTCCAGCAGCACCTTGATCTCGGTGCCTCCTGCGCCGACGTCGACGCCGGCCTCGTAGACACCGGAGCTCTCGGCGGACATCGCGACCGCCTCGCCGTCCACGGTCGCCGAGATCCGATCTCCCGCGCTCAGGATGACGTACGTGTTGCTCTCGTCGCCGCCGGCCTTGAGGGTGGCCCGCACGGTCGTCGACGACGCGCTCTCGGCGATCGCCTCCAGGGTCGCCGAGATCCCTCCGGTCTTGATCTGCTGCGAATCGAGCGTCTCCGTGCAGCCCGCGAGCAGACCGGAGGCTGCGATCCCGAACATGGCCATCGTGGTCTTCGTGATCATGAGTTGCCCTTTCCTCACCGCCTCACCCGCCCGGGCGCGTCGGCCTGTAGTTTTCCATGGGATACTACGTTCGGCCGCGCCCCACGGCGAGGCGCAAGGTTCCGACGGTGAGCGATGAGGCCGTCATGGCTTTCCCCCGGACGTCGCATCACAGCGCGGCTTCGAGGCGGCGTGAGCGCGCGCCGCGCTGCCGTGCGTGCGCGTGGGCCGCGCTACCGTGCGCGCGCCGCGCTGCCGTGCGTGCGCGTGGGCCGCGCTACCGTGCGCGCGCCGCGCTGCCGTGCGTGCGCGTGGGCCGCGCTACCGTGCGCGCGCCGCGCTGCCGTGCGTGCGCGTGGGCCGCGCTACCGTGCGCGCGCGAAGGCGGCGATCGGCGCGGGCCGGCTCACCACTGGCTGCGCACCACGACGCCGCCGCCGGTCGGTCCCGCGAGCAGCGACCAGCTCACTGCGCCTGCTTGCGGGCGGGGCGCGGCGCCGGCGTGCACGCCGGTGGTTGCGCTGGCCTGCGAGCTGGACGAGGAGGGCTCCGTCAGGAAGAGCACGAGCGCCGTGCCGGCCAGCGCCGCCCCGGCGCCGAAGCCGATCGTGCTCACCAGCCCCAGGTCCTTCGCGCGTTGTCCAGCGGCCTTCCCTTCGGCGGTCTTGCATACCGCCCTGCCGGAGCCGACGTCGTCGCAGTCCTCATCCGCGCGGCGGCTCTCGTCGAGCGCCAGCCACCCCGTCACCCCTCCGGCGATCAGCCCGCCCAGGGCGAGCCCGCCCGTCACGTAGGCCAGCACGCGCCGGCCGCTGGTCCCGGACGGCGCCGGCGGCGTCCGGGACGCGCCCTCGTCATGCTGCGACGGCGGCGAGGCGGACTGCTGAGGCGGCTGATCCGTCGGCGTCGCGGGCGGCGGCGTCTCGGGGAGCTTCACCTCGAGCTCGATCGTCTTCTGCTCCGACTTCTCGATCGTGAACCGCACCTCGTGCGTGGGCCCGCCCGGCGCCCTCGTCGTCACGACGTGCTCGCCCGGGTTGACGGGGAGCGCGATCCCGAGCGAAGGCCCCTCCAGCGTGATGCCGTCGCGCTGCACCTGCGTCCCCGCGGGCGCGTCGGCCGGCAGCGACAGCGTGAGCTGCGGCACGAGCGGCACGAGCGCGTCGCGCTGCTCGAGCACGATCTTGTAGCGATCGTACTGCTTGACCTGCTCGGACTCCGACATGCGGGAGTAGAGCGCGAGGAAGTCGTTGTAGCGCGAGACCGCTGTCGCGGTGCGGCCCCACTTGGCCTCGCACTCGGCGAGCGTGAACAGCCGCCCTGGGCGAGGATCGAGCCGATAGCTCTCGGTGAGGGCAGGGCAGCCCGTCTGGAACTTGCCGGCCAGCATGTCCGCGAGGCCCCGGTTGAAGAGCGACTCGGCCACGGCCACGGCGTCGGGCTGCGCGCTCGCCGGCGCGGCGATAGCAATGCTCATTAATCCGCTCAAGACGGCGCCGGGCCAGAAGGTTCGCATCGGAGGTAAAATGAGATACCTCCTTTGGGACCGCCCCAGGCAAAAAATCAGCGCGTTGTGGGTCGGCGCGGCGCTCAGTCTGCCCCGTAGAGCGACTCCCGCTCCCGGGGCTTCGCCGCGGGGGCGGGGGAGGCGGTCGGCGCGATCTTGCGCCAGGCGCCGGGCGGCGGCGCCGGGGTGCGCGGCGCCGGCGATGCCTTCGCGCTCGCCAACACCTCGGGAGCGATCCCCAGGCTGCTGTTCGCGGGCGGCGCGGCGGCGGGGCTCGCAGACGCCGCGAGGTCGGTCGAACTGGGCGTGCCGGCCACTTCGGGGTGAGCGGCGCCCGGCGCGGCCTCGGGCGGCGTGGAGGGGGGCGCGACGACCGCCGCCTGCGCCGCTTGTGTGTGCTCGGCGTTGCCGGGGGCCGGGGACCCGCCGTTGCTGAACGCGGCGAGCGCGATGGCGCTGCCGCCGACCAGGGCGATGGCCGCGACGGCGATCGCGGATCGGCTCCGCGGCGCTGCGGCCGCGCCGGTTCCGGTGCCGGTGCCGACCCTTGTCTCCACGCCCGTGGACGACTGGGCGGCCACCGGCATCGACGACGCGGGCCCCTGGTGCAGCTGGCTCATCCGCGGGATCGGCGTCTCCAGCCCGACCAGGCGCGACGACCTGACCGTCATGGGGGCGATGTCGAAGACCTCGGCGAGCGCCTCCACCGTGGACAAAGCGGTCGGGAAGCGCGCCCCGGGCTCGCGCGCCGTCGCCTTCGCGAACCACGCGTCGAAGCCCGGGGGCAGCTTCACCCCCTCCTTCTCCGCGCGCACGGACGGGGGCTCCTGCGGGCCGTGCATCGCGATCACCGCGAACGCCAGCGAGTTGCTGTACTCGCGCATGTCGTTCAGCCAGTAGGCCTTGCCGACGAGGGCCGTGTACGCGATCATGCCGAGCGCGAAGAGGTCCACGGCCCGCGTGATCGTCTCGCCGCTGAACTGCTCGGGCGCCATGTAGAGCGGCGTCCCGAGGGCGGCGGTGTTCGCCCCTTCGACCGCGGTCTCGGCGACCAGCTTCGCGATGCCGAAGTCAAGCACCTTGATCCGGATCTCGTCGTCGTCGTCGCTCGCCGCGAGGAAGAGGTTCGCGGGCTTCAGATCGCGGTGGACCACGCCGGCCGCGTGCGTCTTGTCCAGGGCGTGCGCGGTCTGGCGCAGGTAGGCGATGGCGTTCTCAGGTGGCAGACGCCCGCCGCGGCGGATGCGCTTGCTGAGCTCCTCGCCGCGGAGCAGCTCCATCACGAGGAACGGCATGCCGGTGTCCAGGTCGATGCCGGCGTCGAACACCTCGACGATGTGCTCGGTCGCTATGCGCGCGGCGATGCGCGCCTCGAGCTTGAACCGCGCGTGGAACTCGGGGTTCTCGGCGAGGTGCGGGTGCATGACCTTGAGCGCCCGCCGGCGATCCGTCTCGATGTGGACGACCTCGTAGACCGCCCCCATCGCACCCGTCGCGATGCTGCGCACGACGCGGTACCTACCAGCGAACAGCATCCCCTCGTTGAAGTTCAGCGACATAGTCTCACCCGCGTCGAACGAGGTTACACCACTTGGTCGGACGACCGCACTCGTTAACTTGCAGACCTTACAAACTTGCGAAGCGTGAGACTCCCCACATGGGCATTCCCAATGTAGGGCGCGTTCGTTGGATCTGCGCGCACCAGGCAACAGGTAAGCGCCCTGCGCTGACCGGCGCCGCTCGCGCCGCCCGCGCGGAGCCTCGACGGTCGTCGCTCGTCTCGTCGGCGCGAGAAGATCCAGTGATTCCGTGGGTTAGGCGTCTCTGCAGCGGTGATGTCGCGCCCGTCCGTTCCGACCGTTTTTCACGACAGACACATCGACATCGTCAGACATCGTCAGAGGCGCTGTCAGCGGTCAGAGCACGAGGACCGCGAGCAGCCGGGGCCCGTGGAACACGTCGAACCCGCCGATATCGAGCTTGCGACCGATCGTGTAGATCGTCTCGTCTCCGCGCCTGGTCGCGCGGATACTCGATATGATACCCTGGCCGATCGCCTCCACGTTGTAGGACAGCTCGGTGAGCAGGCGGAGCCGGCTGAGGTACGAAGTCAAGCGGAGCCGGAGCCCCACCGACACGTTGCCGGAGAACGCGATCATCGTCGCCTCGTCGACCTCGCTCCCGACGCCGGGGACCGCGGGATCCGCGGAGAAGGCGTAGCGCACCGGGCCGGCGCCGCCGTAGAGGCCGAGATCGCCGAACGGCGCGAGCCGCGGCCACTCGCCGTTGCCCATCCGCACGCTGAAGCCGCCCTGGTAGAACCGCGACGTCGCGCTCTGGGCGGGGCTTTGCCGCTCGAAGACGTAGACGTCGCCCTCGCCCGGGTCCCGCTCGCGGAGCGCGTAGAAGATGCGGGGGAGCTTGTAGTCCATGTACCTGAAGCCCGCGAGCAGCTCCTCGAGGTAGAGGTCGTCCGCGGCCTCCGGGAAGAGCTTCGTCACGTCGAAGCCGACGTCGATCTGGCGGAGCAGGAGCTGGAAGGGCGCGCTGGCGACGGCGCCGACGTCGCGGTCGGTCGCCGGATCGACGGCGAGCTCGGTCACGTTCCCGGCGGTGAACCGCGCGATCTTGAGGCTCGTGTTGACGCCGGCGAGGTCGGCGCCGATGTCGAAGACGTCGCTCGCGAGGCCGTTCAGCCCGAGCAGCCTGCCGAGCGAGCCGTCGTACCGGATGTCGCCGCCCGACGAGAACAGCCGGTCGGTCTTGAAGCCGGCGTTGAGGCGCGCGGCGTCGCGCACGTGATCGAAGTCGTACGTGAGCAGCGCCCGGCCGCCCACCATGAACACCGGATCGACGTCGTAGGCGAGCCGCCGCGTCCTGCCCCGGTAATCGTTGACGCCGCCGGAGGAGCCCGCGCTCGCGAGCTGATGGAAGAACAGGAGCTCGACGTCGCCCTTCAGCTTCAGGTGGACGGCGTCGAGGCTGATCGCCCGGCCCTGCTCGAGCAAGCCCTCCTGCGCCTCGAAGCCCGCCGTGTCCTCGAGCGGCGTCCGCGCCGGCGCGGAGAGCGCCTCGGCGCAGGCGGAGAGCGCCGCGCGCTGCTCCTCGAGCACCCTGGAGATCGCCTCCGCGCGCGCCACGGCGGCGCTGTAACCGGGCTCGTCCCGCGCCACCCGCCGGGCCTGCTTCACGACGTACGGCGCCACAGCGAGCGCCTCGATGTGCATGCGCAGGAGGAACGACAGCACATGGAGCGCGTCGCGCGCGATCGTCCGGGCGGGCTCCTGCCCTGCGCTCGCCGCGCGGAGCGCGATCGCGGCGCCGGCGACGTCCCGGTGCGCTCCGGCGAGCGCCCGCCGCCGCGCGGCGGCCCTCGCCTTCGCGGCGGCGATCTCGGGCGTGTCGGGGGCGCCGAGGGGCCTCCCGGCCGAGAGCCGCTCGACGTCCCGCTCCTCGGCGGCGAGCGCCCGCGCGTGCTCCGCGAGCGCCTGCCATGCGGCCGGCAGGCGGCTCGCGGCGCTGGCGGCCCCTGCCTCGCGCGCCGGCGCCGCGAGCGCCGCGAGCGCGTCGAAGAGGCGCGCGAACGCGGGCGGCGCGCCGCGCTCACCGCGCGCCGCCGCGCGGGCGAGCGCCTCGTCGAGCTTCGCGCGGTAGAGCTTGGCGAGGGGGACCTCGTGCTCTCCGTCGTAGGGGGGCGTCTTCTCGAGGCGCGCGCGGAGCCGCTCGCCCTCCTCGTCGTCGAGCCGGAGCGCCGCGATCCACGCGTCTCCCGGGGAGTACGGGGTGCTCGAGAGGACCTCGTCGGCAAGCCAGGCCGCTCGCTCCAGATCGGCGGCGCGATCGTCGATGATGGCGCGGCGGGCGTCCTCGTTCGCGAAGGCGCGGGCGGCGCGGACGTTGTACGCGGCGGGCCCGCAGGCCGAGGCTGCTGAGGCGAGGAGCAGCAGGCCTGCGAGCGCCGGGCCCGGTCGCATCGGTGAGAGCGTACCATGCGTGCGAGCGCACTGGACGCCGCGCCGCCGGCCTGCTCAGAATGCGCGCCCGTGGCTCCCAGCCGACCCAGCGAGATCGACGGCGCGCGGGCCTGCGGCCTGCGATTCGCGGCTCGCGGCTTGCTGACCCGTCGTCCTGGCCGCGCAGCACGGCGGTCGCTGGCGGCGAAAGAGCCACGTGTGAAGGAGAAGAACCGGGATGAATGATGCCACATCCAGCTGCGACATCGGCATGATCGGGCTGGCCGTCATGGGCGAGAACGTCGCGCTCAACATGGCCGACCACGGGTTCAAGGTGGCCGTGTACAACCGCACGGTGCAGGTCGCGAAGGACTTCGTCGCGAGGAACCCGAGCACGCCCGGCGGCCTGGTCTACTGCGAGACGCTGAAGGACTTCGTCCGCGCGCTGAAGAAGCCGCGCAAGGCGGTGATCCTGGTCAAGGCCGGTCCGCCGGTGGACATGGTGGTCAAGCAGCTCATCGAGGCGGGCGTCGAGCCGGACGATATCGTCGTCGATCTGGGCAACTCGCTCTGGACCGACACCATCCGCCGGGAGCAGGAGTACGCGAAGCAGTGCAAGTTCTTCGGCTCGGGCGTCTCCGGCGGCGAGGTGGGGGCGCGCTTCGGCCCCTCGCTGATGCCCGGCGGCGATCCCGCGTCCTGGCAGCACCTGGAGCCGATCTGGCGCGCGATCGCCGCCAAGGTCGATCCGGCGACCGGCAAGCCGATCGAGGGCGCGTCCCCCGGCAAGCCGGTGGAGGGCGGGGTCCCCTGCACGGCGTACATCGGGCCGAACGGCGCGGGCCATTACGTGAAGATGGTCCACAACGGCATCGAGTACATCGACATGCAGCTCATCTGCGAGGCGTACACGCTCCTCGACGGGCTGCTCGGTTTGTCGAAGGACGAGATGTCTCGAGTCTTCTCCGAGTGGAACAGCGGAGATCTCGACTCGTACCTCATCCAGATCACCGCCGACATCCTTCAGCAGAAGGACCCTGTCCAGAAGGACAAGCCGTTCGTCGATTTCGTCCTCGACACGGCGGGGCAGAAGGGCACGGGCAAGTGGACGAGCAGCAACGCGCTCGACATGGGCATCCCTGCGAACGCCATTGCGGAGGCGGTGTTCGCCCGTTGCCTCTCTGCGCTGAAGGACGAGCGCGTCGAGGCCTCGAAGCACCTCGCTGGCCCGACCCCGACTCCGGTAGCGGACCGCCAGGGGACGATCACGGCGATCCGCGACGCGCTGTATTGCTCGAAGATCTGCGCCTACGCGCAGGGCTTCCAGCTCATGGCGGCGGCGCAAGCGGAGTACAAGTGGAAGCTTGATTTCGGCACGATCGCGAGCATCTGGCGCGGCGGCTGCATCATCCGCGCCCGGTTCCTCCAGAAGATCACGGAGGCGTACACGCGCAACCCTGGCCTGACGAACCTGCTGCTCGATCCGTACTTCAACGATCAGATCAAGCAGGGGCAGGCGAACTGGCGCAAGGTGGTGTCGATCGCCGCGCAGAACGGCGTCTGGGCGCCTGCGTTCATGTCGGCCCTGTCGTATTACGACGGGTATCGCGCGGCCCACCTGCCTGCAAATCTCCTGCAGGCTCAGCGAGACTACTTCGGCGCGCACACCTACGAGCGCACGGATCAGCCGCGCGGCAAGTTCTTCCACCTCGACTGGCCGCACCCCTCCCGTCCTCAGCTGGACATCAAGGGCACCGGCGGCGGGCACTGACGCCCCGCGCGATTCCCGTCCTCGACCCCTTCCGGCGATTGGCCTGGACCTCCCAGCCTCTTGAATTCCGTGATCGGCCAGCTCCCCCCCAGCTCCGACCGTAGGCCCGAGGAGGGGGTGTTCGCTGCGCGGTGGGGCGTGGGGACGGGCCGTGTCTGAGCCTGGGCGTCCCGTGTCCGGCGTGCGCAGCACGCCGGGCATGGGACGTCCAGGCGAGTTCGGCGGGGCCCCGCGCCCCACCGCGCAGCGAACACCCCCTCCTCGGGCCGGGCTTCCGGCGACGCCCCCTCAGGTAAGGCTGATCCGCGGCCGCAGGTTCTGCTCGCGCAGGAACGGCTCCAGGTCGTCGACGATGTCGAGCTGCACCCCCGCCAGGCTCATCGCCGCCGCGATCGTCTGGATCCCCATGCGCCCGAGCTTGTTCATCTCCGGGGGCGGGCGGACGACGATGTGCTCGATCTTGTCGCGCACGTTGAGCCCCCACTGGGTCAGTATCACGCGCGCCTCGCTCTCGTACCGCACCATGAGCGCCATGTCGTAGATGAAGAACGCCCGCTCCCCCGGGCGCATGACGCCCACGAGCTTCTGGTACGCGTCGACCGAGATGAACCGCGCCGCCTCACCGGTCGCCACCGTCTCCCGCAGGAGCTGCACGACCATGCCCGCCGGCTGCGTGATCCACACGCCGACGCTCCCGGTGTCATCGAGCAGGTGCGGCTGCCTGCGGAACGCGAGTCTGCGGTTCGACGGGAGCATCTCTCTAAAGACAATAGCCATTCCGGCTACCGGGGCCCGCCCGCGACGACCGGAAGCGCCCCACCCGCCCGACCGGTCCGGTCGAGCCGAAGCGCGCTGTTGTTTCACACATCACCGGCCGAAATCCTCCCAGGGGGTCAACGCTGCGTCATGGTGGTCGCAAAAAACGGATTCGGCCAGAAATGTGTGATCCTGCCGCCCTGAACCGCCCACGGGGACGTCGCGCAGCCAGGCGGGCGCGGGCGTTGCCGCGCTGGACCGGTCCCTCGAAGGCCGGATCGGGCGAAGATCCCCGGGCATCCCTGTGCTCCCGCCTGGCCGGGCAGCCTGCGCGCCGAGAGAGCCGGCGCCTCCCGCGCCGCGCAGCGAGCGGCGAGGGGAAGCGGCGCGCGGCCGATCAGGCGAACAGCGCGGCGCAGGCCGACCCGATGAGGTTGACGTGCTCGAGCTGGGCGATCCGGGGCTCGACCCGCGAGCCGACGAGGGCGCGCAGCGTCTCTTGCACCCGCGGCGCATAGCGGGGATCGCCCCAGAAGAGGCTGCCCTCCGCGAGGATGCCGACCCCAGGAGGGCTATCGAGCACGTCGGTGACGGCCGCGAGCCCCGCCGCCACGAGGTCGGCCGAGCGCTGGAGCAGGTCGCCGGCCACCTGCCGCGTCTCCTCGGCGCCCTCGTCGCGGAGCCGCACGAGATCCGCGGCGCTCGTCAGCGGGGCATGTTCGGGGAACAGCCGCCCGAAGAGCCGGGGCAGGTAGGCCCCGGACACCGCCTTCTCGAACCGCTGCGCTCCGGGGTTCTCCGAGGTCGCGTCGAGCTCCGCGTCGAACGGCTGGAGGTGCGGAGGGTTGAAGTTTCCGTTCTCGAGGTTGACCGCCATCGGCGCGACGAAGTGACCCGTCTTGAGCTTCGGGATCCGGCCGGCCGGGAGGAACGTGGCCATGTTGGTCCCCGTCCCCACGATGAGCCCGATGAACGCCGCGGGCTGCGACCCGCCGTGCGCGAAGGCACCCCCGAGCAGGCTCGCCACCGTGTCGTTCAGCACCCGGACCGGACCGGGCCGGAGCCTCCGCGCGCTGAGCGCCCGGCCGAGCCGCTCGCCCACGCTGGTGCCCTCGACCCCGGCGATCTGGACGCCCTTGGTCCAGCGGAGCAGCCGCGCGTCGAGCGACGGCAGCGTCTCCGACGGATACGAGAAGCAGTACCCCACCGGCAAGCCATGCACGGCGCCCAGGCGCTCGACCAGCTCCGCCTGCACATCGAAGAAGGCGTCGCCCGCGATCTCCGGCCCGCCCGGGAACTTCGCAGGCACGGGCCCGGCGACGATGCGCGACTCGCCGCCCGGCAAGAGCTCCACGATGGCGGCGCGCAGGTTCGTGCCCCCAGCGTCGACCACCACGGCGCGGCCCATCATCCCTCCCGGCGGCGGCGCGAGGTAGGCAGGGAGGGCGGCGATCTCGGTGCCGGGCGTGGAGAGGCCGAAGACGATGCGCGCCGCGAGCGTGCGGCGGATGTCCTGGAGCTCGGTGAGCGAGAGCTTCATCGGCGGAATGCTTACCCCTAGGCCCCTGAGAAGGAAATAACTTTGCAAGTGGTGCAAGTGAGGCTGAGCGTGCTTGGCGTCGGCCTCGCTCGGACGGCAAGGGGCCAGCGCCCCGCTGCCGCGATTGCGCTGTGCGTCACCTGGAGGAGGTCGCTGGAGAGCGGTTGTCGTCCACACCGAAGACGACGGGATAGACCACCGTCGCAACGCTCTTGCGGTCTGCGGCGGAGGGGAATCGGAGGCTGCGGAAGACGTCGAGCACGCAGCCGACGACCTTGGCATCGCGGAGCGGGGGAGCGGGAGACGACGGCGGCGTCGCGCCGGGCGAGGGCAGCGCGATGAGGAGCGGCGCGTCCTCAGGCGGGCGGTCGGCGTCACCCGCGTAGGTGACCTTCCCTTCGCCGTCGACGACGAGGTGCACGGGCAGGCGCCCTTGGAGCTTGGGGTTCTGGCGAAGGCCCTTTTCAAAGCAAGCGCGCATCTCGCCGAAGCGCTCCTGGACGACGCTCCGCACGATGTGAGGCGGGATGTGGGCTTTGCCCTTGCTCGGCTCATAGGGGTTGCTCTTGCAACGGGCGGCGATGCCCCTCACGACCTTGGCATCCTGGTCGAGCTCCCTCTCCAGGCCGGCGCGGGCGACACCCGCCTTCTTGCGGTCGTGTGTGCCGAGCGACGCCTGGAGCTTGCGGGTCGCGGCGCCGGTCCGGGCGTAGCTCTCCCGGATGTCCCTGGCGCCCTGGTCGAGCTCAGGATCGGAGGTGTGGACCGCGGCCGCGCGGGCCCAGAGGTCGAGCCGATCCGCGATCCTCCCGAGCACGTCGGGCGGCGTGTTCAGGTCGGATTGCCGGAGCACCTCGATCATCCTCGAGGCTTTCTGGACCTCCGGGCCGAGCGCCTTGCAATCGGCCTCGATCGAGCGCGCGGCGCTGCCTTTCCCGGGGAGCGGGATCGGGGCGCGCTCTTTCACGGGCGAGCGGGCGGGCGGAGGGGCGTTCCCGGCGGAGCGGGCAGGCGTGCTCGCCTTGTTGGACAGCGGGATCGGGGCGCGCGGCTTGGGGGCCTCGGGCGCGGCGTCGCGGGCGCGCGTGCTCCTGGACGGGCGCAGGGCGGCGCGCTCCTTCTCCTCGGGCGAGCGCAGGGCGGCGCGCGCTTCACGGGTCGAGCCCTCCGGGACGGCGCGCGGGGCGGCGACCCCGACGTGCGTGGGGTCGGCATCGGCGGCGGGCTCTCTCTGCGGCGCCGCCCCGCAGGCCAGCAGGGCATGAACTCCGACGAGGACGAGCCACGCGCTTCGCATCCGTTCCTCCGAGGTGCGTTCGACGTACGAGCCGCCGTTTTGATACAGTATACCGGTCCGGACATCGCCTGCGGGCGAAACGGCGGGGCCTCCCGGGAGGTGGGACAGGCAGCGCAGGGAGAGTGCGATGTGAACAAGCGCGAGAAGAACGGCCGCGGGGGTGGGAAGGACGATCACGGCAAGGGCGGGGGCGAGCTCGCAGAAGCGGCGTGCGCGCTCGAGCGCGAGCTCGTCCGCTTCGAGGAGCTCGCGGAGTCGGCGCGGCGGCTTTCCCTCGATACACGCAAGGGGATCGAGCGCGCGGCGAAGTCGACGACCGAGGCCGCCGAGGCGCAGCAGCGCGTGAGCACGGCGCTCGGGTCGCTCATCGCGGCGATCGCAGCGGCGCGGGATCGCCATGAGGCGACCGCCACGGCGCTCGCGGCGCGCGGCGAGGAGATCAAGCGGCGGGCGGAGCAGCTCGGGGAGCTGTTCCAGCGCTTCGCGGCGCTCGGGGAGGAAGGGCGGAGCATCAACCAGCTGGTGCAGGAGACCGCGGCGCGCCAGCGGGAGGCGACGACGCCGGAGCAGATCCACGAGGTGGTGGCAGCGATGGACGAGGTGGAAGGGCGAATGGGGCGCCTCGCCGACGAGGCGCGCGCGCTGGCCCAGGCGGCGACGGCCGCGGGGATCGTCGACCTCGCCGAGCAGGCGGACGGGATGCGGCAACAGGTGACCGCGATGAGGAACAAGGTGGGGCTCCTGCGAAAGGGGATGCTGTCGCGGCTGGCTGGGGGGACGCCGCCAAACTAGGGGGCATAGGCGTTAACCACGCTTCGCGCCGCGTTCTCCTACATCCGAACGTTTACGTGGTCGTGGTCGTAGTCGTTTACGTGGTCGTGGTCATGGTCGTTCACGACCTATCGTTGACGACCACGACCACGTAAACGTTCACGTTCACGTTCACGACCACGTTCACGACAACGTAAACGTTGGTGACCGGTGGAGGGGGGCCGGCTTCGAGCCGTGAGCGTGACCGAACGAGCATGGTTAACGCCCATGAGGGGGCGGGGCCTATCGCCGTGTCGATGGGGGACGGGGGAATACGATCTAACAGAGATCGGCTAGGCGGACGGCAAGCGGCAGAGCGTGAAGTAATGGTCGAGCGGACGCTCACCCTTGAACGCGGCGCCGATGGACACGTCTTTCGAGACCCGACGCATGAAATCACGGGTTCCGTTGTAGACGAAGAACTGGAGTCCTTTGCTGTTGGGGACGACCCGGGGCCAACCGTCAGGTACGGGGCCGTCAGGGACCTGGAAGTAGTCGATCACGATGGCGCCACGCTCCTGCCACGCAGGATTGCCGGCCGTCGGGACCGCGACGAAGAAGCCCGGGCCAATCCAGGGACGCGTGAGTCCCTCGTTGTAACCGAAGAGCCGAGCGCTGCCGTCCTCGGGCAAGGCAAAACGCTTCTCGAAGGAGCGGAATGTGGACGGGAGAGGAAGGCTGTTCCTGCCTTCATGATGAACCGCCACGCGGCGCGGTGTGCCGTCCGGGACGAAGAAGTCGAGCGTGAGCGGGGGGGCTTGGCTCGCGGCGGCATAGAGCGCCCGCTGCTCCGCGCGCGTCGTGGTCGACAGGGCGCTGCGGCGCTCCTCGTGCGTGAGGCCGTCGAGGTGCTCGGCGATGCGAGCTATCGGGGCGTTCTGGCGAAGAAGTTGGACGAGCTCCGACATGGGCAGCGGAGCATAGCAGCGTTCGGTCGCCGCGCAGAGGGCCGGCCTCGCCCTGGAGCGAGGCCGGCGGGGGGAGATGCGATGTCGCGGCGAGCGAGCGTCAGCGGCAATCGACGGGAGAGCGCAGCAGCTCGGCGGCGGTGTCCGTCAAGTGGGCGCCCTCGAGCCCCGCGGCGAAGCGGCGGAAAGCCTGCTCGTCACCGCCCGTCAACGCGAACGCCGCGCAGACGGCGGCGGGGTGGGCCGAGCGGGCCGCGGGCGAGCGGAGCACCCGAGCGAGGCCTTCCAGCGCGCCCTGGTTGCCAGCCGCCGCGGGCGCGGCGGAGGCCACCACGGCGCGGAGATCCGCGGCGAGGACATCGGACACATCGGTCGCGCCGAGCACGCCGGCGAAGAAGGCACGAAAGACCGAGAGGGCAGCCGGGTCGAGCCCGTCCAGGTACGTCGCGAGGTGCCGGATCGCGAGCACGCGCGCGCGCACCGAGCTCGCCATCTGCGCGACCCTGCCCCACGTGCGGAGCGCCGCCTCGGGCGGCAGCTTGAACTTGGACAGGTACTGGAGCCGCGCGTCGGAGACGCCGCCCGAGGCGAGCCCGGTCTCGAGCGCGGACCAGTCCTCGGCGAACAGCTCTTCGGGGGACACGACGGCGCTGCACGACGCGTAGCTTGCGACGTAGTCGAGGCCGTAGCTGTAAGGCGCTCCAGCGAAAATGCCGGTGAGCACGCTCGACCACGCGCCGCGGACGTCGGCGTCGAGGCCCGCCGCGCACGCGGCGTCGCACGCTGCGGCGAGCGAGACCGCCCGGGCCGCCTCGCCGTCGAGGCCCTCGAGGAACGCCTCGAACGCCTCGGGCGCGAGCCCCTTCGGCAAGCCGTCCTGGAGCGCGGCGAGCTGGTGCGCGCCGCCCACGTCGAGGAAGCACGAGACGCCCTCGGGGTCCGCGGGGACGCGGCGCGGGGCGAGCGTCGCGGCGTAGGCCTCGAGATCGTGCTCGGTGCTCAGGAAGGCCCACTCGGGGTGGCGGTCCTGCGGATCGACGACGAGGAGCTCGCCCGGGCGCGCGGGCGCGACCTCGACGCGCTCGCCGGGCGTGAGCGTCTGCACGCGGGTCGGGCCGTCGCCGGCCACCCACGCGAGCTCCAGGGGGGCGACGAGCGCGCCCTCCGGATCGTGCACCGTCACGAACGCCCCGCCGGAGGGCGCGGGGTCGACCGTGAGCCACGGGAGCGCCTTGGCGACGACCGCGCGCCGCGCGCGCGCAGCCGCCTCCGGGCCGAGCGCCGGCGCGAAGGCGTCGAGGAAATCGTCCGTGCCGATGGTCCCGAACCGGCGCTCCTCGAGCACCCCGCGGAGCGCCGACCAGAACGCCTCCTCGCCGGCGAGGCTGCGGATCTGGGTGAGCAGCCAGGCGGCGCGGCCGTAGGGGCCGCTCGTGTACTTCTCGCCCGGCGCGAGCGACGGATCGCGGACGGCGTCGCCGTCCCGGGGGCCGAGCTCGTCGCCGTTCAGCGTCCCCGCGCCGCTCTCGTCCGTGTAGACGCGGACGGGCTCCTGCTCGAGCAGCGTCGCCATGCCCTCCTTGATCCAGAGATCGTCCCAGGTCTCCACCGTGACGAGGTCGCCGAACCACTGGTGCGCGAGCTCGTGCGTCGTGAGCAGGAGATCCGAGGAGAGCGCGGGCTGCGTGCTCCGCTCCTCGCGCTGGAAGGTGATGCTCGCGTGCTCGACCCCACCCACGGAGAAGTCCGGCAGGAGCACGAGCGCGTACTTCTCGAAGGGGTACGGCACGAGCAGCTCCTCGTAGCGGCCGATGGCGCGCGCGAGCTCGTCCACCATACCGCCGTGATCGCCCGGCAGCCCGCGGCGGTGCCAGACCGCGATGGGGAGATCGCCCTTCGTCCCGCGCTCCACCTCGAAGTCGCTGATCGCGAACGCCATGAGGTAAGTCGGCAGCGGGTAGGCGGTCTCGTACCGGACGAGGTGGCCCGACGCCCCGAGCTCTTCGTCGCCGACGAGATCGCCGTTGGCGATCATCGCCTCGCTGCCGTCGACGCGCATGGCGATCGAGAAGATGGCCCGGTCCGAGGGCGCGTTGTGGCACGGCATCCACCGCGACGCGCCGAGCGGCTCCGACACCGTGTAGACGGCGCGCACGGCGACCGGATCGCCCATCCGCGCCGGCACCGCGCGGAGGGCGTCGCCGGAGAGCGCCTCGTAGTCGATCTCGAGCGCGATGGGCGCGCCGCTCATCGCCTCGGGCTCGCTCGAGAGATCGATCGCGAGCGCCTGGCGCTGCGGATCGAGCGCGTGCGGCAGCGCCCCGCCGCCCTTGCGCCGGACCTCCTTCACCTCGGTGACGGCGCTGTCGAGGACGACCGTCCTCGGGCCGTCTCCGGTGAGCGACAGCGTGAGGCCAAGCGTCGCCACGAGGCGGCTCCGCTCCCAGTCGAACTCGCCCCGGAGGTCGTAACGCTCGACGTCGAACGCGCTCCCCTCGAGCGGCGCCGGACCCTCGTCCGAGCACGCGGCGGCGAGCGACCCAAGCAGCAGGCAAGCCACCCGGAACGCTCCGGGGCGGTGTTTCTGGAGTGTGCAATGCATCGCGGTTCCTTCGATCGGAAGAGGGATTCACCTCGCGAGGCCAGGCGCCAGCGCTCGGACCCCCCGAGCCCACGGCGGCGCAGCGACGCGTAACTGACCGCGGGACAGTTACAGAACACAGGCGCGTGGCCAAGCCTGCTGCGCACGCCTGAGGCCGCGGCGAACCGCTCGGTGATGAAAAGAAGGGGCGCTCGGTCGCCCGCGTCACGGTCGCTCGGCGCTCCGGGCCGCCGCGCGCGGAGACCGCGCCTCCGGCGCGCGCGATCGCCCTCCACCGTGCTCTCCGCGCTTCGTTTGTGTACGCGGGGAGGAGCGATGATCAGCGGCTCAATCGACAAGGAGGGTGAGCGCATCGACAGCGCATCGACGGTGAGGGCTTATCCCGTGCGCGTGGGTAGGACGATTGTGTGGATGCATGGTATTGCAGGCGCGCACCCTTGCGCACTCTGGGCGCGAATCGCCTTTCATTTGTAAGGGGTGCAGCGACCTGTGCGAGGATGCTCCCCGCCATGGCACAACACAGAGATGGGTGCGCGCGGGGGCGCTCGTGGGTCGCGCCGCTGGCCGTAGGCGCGGCGCTCGGCGTCGCGCTCGTTCCGAGGAGCTCGTCCGCTCAGACGTGGACGGGCGGGCGGACGACGCCGGTGCTCGACGAGATCGTCGCGATCGACAGGACCGGGGAGCCCCGGTGGCCTTACGGCAAGGAGGACGTCGCGGGCGACGGCGAGGCGACCTTCGACACGCCGGAGCGATCGATCGACTTCCGCTCCGCGTACGCGGTCGCCGCCGCTGGGCGGTTCTGGGTGCGCGGGTATGTGTCGGAGACGGCCTCGATCGGCAGGGAGGCGACGCTCTTCGTGTTCATCGACACCGACAGGAACCGACAGACCGGCGGTACGGCCGCGACGGCGGGGATCGATGAACGGTTCACGAGCGACGAGTCGCCGGGCGGCTACGAGATCGTGCTGGGCGTGAAGGGCGACGGCACGCGCGCGGGGGTCTGGTCCTTCTCGGGGGCGTCGGGGCAGTACGAGCCCGTCGACGTGACGGACGCGCAGATCGCGACCGAGGCAGGGACGGACGTCGACCCCCTGCTGATCAACGACGCGACGCGGGGGTACGCGCAGGCATCCATCGCGCTCGATCTCCTCCTGGGCGTCGGCGTGTCGTGCGAGGCGAACCTGTACTTCCGGTCGGTGAACGACGCGGCGGCGCTCGGGCCGGGCGATCTCGACATCGGCATCTCCGCCCCGTGCGTGGCCGGCGACGCGGACGGCGACCGCGTGCCCGACGTGATCGTCCCGCCCTCCGGCTGCACCCGTGACGCGGACTGCGCCGGCGGGGGCATCTGCGTGGACGGCGACTGCATCCTGCCGGTGTCGTGCGTCGACGATGTCGACTGCGACGCGGACGAGGACTGCTCCCCGGACCACCGGTGCGTCCCCACGCCCGGGGACACCTGCACGTCGAACGCCGCGTGCGGCGATCTCGTGTGCGTCGGCGGGCAGTGCGGCCCGTGCTCGCCGGCCTCGTCCGAGTGCGGCGCGGATCTGCGCTGCGCGCCGACCGGGCGCTGCGTCGACGGCGCGGCGTCGAGCGGCGCGGGCGGTCCGGGCGAACCGGATCTCCTGCCGGGTGATGCGGTCCAGGGCGGCGCCTGCGCCTGCGCGGCGGGGCCCGCGCCGTACGGAGGGGGAGCCCTGTCGCTGCTCGCCGCCGGCGGGCTCGCGCTCCGGTTGCGGAGGCGCCCGCGCCGCGGGCCCGGAGCCGGCCGATGAAGCCGATGAAGAGGAGATCCATGCGCGCACCGATCCTCGCCGCCACCGCCTGCGCTGCCTGCGCGGTCCTCGCCGCCGCGACGCCCGCGTCGGCGCAGAGCACGGACATCGACGTCGAGCGCTTCAAGCCGGCCGTCACCCACGACGCCTTCGTCGTCACGGAGGGCTCCGGCGTCCGCGAGCCCGGCGATCCATGGGAGTTCGGGCTGTTCCTGAACTACGCGCGCAACCCGCTGATCGTCGCGACGGGCGACGGCGAGGTGCGGAGCCAGATCGTGAGCGGCCGTCTGGGCGCCGATCTCATGGCGTCGGTCACGATCGCCGAGCCGTTCGCGCTCGGCCTCGACGTCCCGTTCTTCCTCGCGCAGTCGGGCGAGGGCTCTCCGTCGTTCGCGGGCCTCGGCGACATCCGGCTCGTGCCGAAGCTGCGCCTGCTCGACGACCGCGACTCCATCGGCCTCGGCCTCGTGGCCGAGCTGCGCGTCCCGACGCATACCGGCGATTTCGCGGGCGGAGCGCGCAACGTCGTGTTCTGGCCGCGCATCGTGCTCGACCACCGGTTCGCGCCCGGCCTCCGGTTCGGCGTCAACGCGGGCGTCGCGATCCGCGAGGGGACGACGTACGCGAACGTCGAGGCGGCGAGCGAGCTGACGTACGCCGCGGCGCTCGGCTACCGCTTCGGCGGCATCGACGGGAAGGTCGAGATCGGCGCCGAGGCGAACGGCGGCATCGGCATCGCCGCGGACGACCTGAACGAGGAGGAGACGCCGCTCGAGGCGCTCGGCTACGTGAAGATCAACCCGAGCGAGGAGTGGGAGATCACCGCGGGCCCGGGGATCGGCGCGCTGGCCGGCTACGGCGTGCCGATCTTCCGCGTGTTCGCGGGCGTGAAGTACACGCCGACCTCGCACGACAGGGACCACGACGGCGTCGACGACGAGCGCGACCAGTGCCCCGACGTCGCGGAGGATCGCGACGGCGATTACGACAGCGACGGCTGCCCCGAGGAGGACGCCGACGACGATCACGACGGCGTGCCGAACGCGGACGACGAGTGCCCGGACGAGAAGGAGACGATCAACGGCGTCGAGGACGACGACGGCTGCCCCGACAAGGGCGAGCCGCGGGTCGCGTACGAGCAGGGTGAGTTCGTGATACGGGACACCATCCGCTTCCGGACCGGTTCGGCCGAGCTCGAGCCGGAGTCGTACAGGACGCTCGATCAGGTGGCGCTCGTCATGAAGGCGAACCCCGAGATCGAGCGGCTGCGGGTGGAGGGGCACACCGACGAGACCGGCACGCCCGAGCTGAACCAGGAGCTGAGCGAGCAGCGGGCCGAGACGGTCCGGAAGTACCTGATCCGGAAGGGCGTCAGCCCGGGTCGGCTCACGGCCGAGGGCTTCGGGTCGGACAGGCCGGTGGCCGAGGGCACCGATCCGGCGAGCCTGGCGAAGAACCGCCGCGTGGAGTTCGTAATCGACGAGTGAGGCGCGCTCGCCCGGGAGCGGCGCGTCGCGCTCTCCCGGGCACGGTGGCGGGCACGGCGGCTGGCCTGCAGCGGGGCCAGCCGCCGCCGCGGCAGCCGCAGCAGGCGTCAGAAGCGGCGGGGCGTCAGAAGCGGCCGTGGATCGCCAGCCCGCCGCCGGTCGTGCCGACGGCAGGCGCGACCACGATCCGCGCCGCCGCGGGCTCCGTGTCGCCGAGCGACGTCACGAACAGCGCGACGCCGGCCGCGAGCCCGACCCCGCCGACGATGAAGCCGGCGGTGGACAGCTTCGCGGCGCTCTTGGCGTCTTCGACCAGCGCCACGCCGCGGGCGTCGCAGAGCGTCTCGGTCCGGCAGTGCTCGTCCTGGGCCCGGTTCCACCGCGAGCTGGCGAGGAGCCCGAAGATCGAGCCGGTCACGACGCCGGCGACGCCGACGCCGCCTGCCACGAAGGAGAAGGTGCGGCGGGTGCCCGCGCCGCCATCTCCGTCGCCGCCCGCGCCCGGCCGGAGCGGCGCAGCGGGCGGCCCGGGCGCTTCGCCGGGCGGCGGCGGGGCCGCTGCGGTCGCCGCGGGATCGTCCTCGAGGGGCGGGACCTCCACGGTGACGACCTGACCGGGGCCGGCGGTCTGCGCCTCGACCGAGAACGGCTTCTTGCCGGGCGCGGTCGCCTCGACGCGGTGCTTGCCCGGATCGACAGGGAGCGGCGCGCCCCACGCGCCGGCGTCGAGGACCGCGCCGTTGCGCCTCACGACGAGCCCGTCCGCCGGCGTGGTCACCGTGATGGCGAGGCGCTCGAGCTTCTTCTCCAGATCGGCCGCGCGGCGGGTCGCCTTCGCCTCGCGGTCCGCCTGGCCCGCCCGGCTCGCCATGTCAGCCGCCTCGCGGAACGCCGCCCAGGCGCTCGCGGAGCGGCCGAGCCGCTCGAGGCAGTCCGCCAGGTTCCACTGGGTGCCGTAGCCCGGGTCCAGCCGCTGGCTCGCCGCGAACTTGGGGCACGCCTCGGCGAGCTTGCCCTGCGCGACGAGATCGCGACCCTCGCGGAAGAGCGCCTCCGCCGCGGCCGCCTGGTCCGCCGACGGCTCCGCGCGCGCGACGCCCGCGGAGAGCGACAGAAGCGCGGCGACACACCACGCGACGCGGCTATTTCCTCGATGTCTCGTCATCGTCATTCCTCGGGGGCCTGGTGGGCGGCGGCCTGGCCGCGGACGGCCTCGGCGCGGGCGGGCGAGCGACGACGCTCGCCGACGCGGCGGCGCGCGCGGTCGCCGCAGCAGAGGGCAGCGCCGCGGGCGTCGACGAGGCCGCTGCCGGCGGATCCACGGGCGTGTCGGCGGGCGGCGGCTCGGCGCTGGCGGACGGCGTCGGCGTCGGCGTCGGCCTGGCCTCGACGCCGGCGGACGGGGGCGGTGGCTCGGCCTCGGTGTGCGCAGGCGGCGCCGGTTCGGCCGAGGGCGCGGGCGTGGCCGGCGGCACGCTGCGCACCGCGAGGTAGACGCCCGCCCCGCCCGCGAGCGCAGCGGCCAGCACGCCGCCGGCGATCAGGGCGACGGGCGGGCGCGACGCCGGACGCTCGGGGCGGTTCGACAGCCGCACGCTCGTGGCGGGCGCCGTGGCCGACAGCGCATACGGTCCGGATTGCCCGCCCGGCGGGCGCCCCGCCGCGTCGAACGGCGCGGCCGACGCGCGCGGCGGGGTCAAGGCGGCGTCGAATGGCGCGGCCGACGCGCGCGGCGGCGTCAAGGCGGCGCCGAACGGCGGGTTCGACGCGTGCGGCGGGGTCAAGGCGGCGCCGAACGACGGGCTCGACGTGCGCGGTGGGGTCAGCGCAGCGCCGAACGGCGCGCTCGACGCGTGCGGGGGGGCCGAGATGGCGCCGAACGACGCGCGCGAGGCGCGCGTGGCGGCGTCGAGCGGCACGAGCATCGCCTCGACGATCGCCTCGCCGCCCGGCAGGAACGCGCGCAGCGCCGCCGCGAGCTCGCCCGCGCTCCCGGTGCGGCCCGCCGGATCGATGACCAGCGCCCGGTGCACCACGTGGGCGACCTCCGGCGGCACCCAGGGCGCGATCTCCTGGATCCAGCGCACCGGGGTCGTGCAGATGGCCAGGACGAGCTCTCCGAGGCCGGTCAGGTGCTCGTTGGGCCGATGCCCCGAGAGGGCGTGGTACAGGCTGATGCCGAGCGACCAGACGTCCGAGCGCGCGTCGATGGCGCCGCTGCCGCGCGCCTGCTCGGGCGACATGTAGAGGGGAGAGCCGAGGAGCGCGCCGCTCTTCGTCATCCCGCCGTTGCCGAGGCTGTTGTCCGTCACCTTGGCGACGCCGAAGTCGAGCACCTTGATCACGCGCTGGCCGCCCTGCTTCCTCGCGAGGAACAGGTTCGCCGGCTTGATGTCGCGGTGGACGATGCCGGCCTCGTGCGCGCGCTCGAGGCCGAGGGACGCCTGCAGCCCGATGCGGAGCGCGAGATCGACCGGGAGCGGGCCGAGCCGCTCGATGAGGGCCTGCACGTCCTCGCCCTCGAGGAACTCCATCGCGATGTACGGCGCGCCGGTCTCGCGGTCGCGCCCGGTGTCGAACACCTGCGCGATGTGCTCCGACTCGACCGCGCCGACCGCGCGCGCCTCGCGCTGGAAGCGGCGGACGAGCTCGTCGTCCGCGGCCTGGCCGAGGATGACCTTCACCGCGACGCGGCGGCCGGTGCCCGCGTGCCGGGCCTCGTAGACGGCCCCCATCCCGCCCTGGCCGAGCAGCCGGATCATCGTGTAGCGGTCGTCGAGGGTTCGACCGATCATGGCGAGAGGCCCGGGCCATGGGCGCGCGGCGAAGACCGCGCGCGCGAGACGTCCGTCCGGTCGAGGGCCGCCCGGCGGTCCGGCTGCCGGGGCACGCCGGCGGCGAGCGCGTCGTCCCTGCGGGAGGCGGCTGGAAGGGGAGGCCTCTTCACGGCTGCAGGCTAGAGCACCTCCGGCCCGGCGTCATCCATCGCCGCAAACCTTGCACCAGGGCAGCCTCACGAGCGTGTGGTGCGATGTCTCGAGCGTCGCGAGGTCCTGGATCAGGAACCTGCCCCCGAGCCTGGAGGGCGTGTACGCCGAGAGCACCTTGAGGGCCTCCATCGCCACGAGGTGGCCGAGCAGCTGACCCATCGTGCCGGCGTGCGGCGCGGGCTCGGCCAGGGAGCGCGCCGCGGGCGAGGGGTTGAGCGCCTCGGTCGCCGCGCAGACCCGGCACGCCGTCTTCCCCGGGAAGACGAGGGGCCCCAGGACGGCCGTCGTCCCCGCGAGGTGCGAGAAGAGCGAGGCGATCCCTGCGCGATGGCCGAACCGCGCGACGCGCTCCAGGAGCTCCGCGTCGTCGCTGCGCACCGCCGCGACGAGGAGGTGAGGGAGCCCCTCCGGCGAGAGGAGATCGTCCCCCTCCAGCGCGCCGGAGGCGCTCTCGTCCACCCGGCAGAGCGGCGCGTGCTCGCGGATCAGCGCGGCCACGGCGCCGCGGCGGGGCGCGCCGAGCGCCGCCGCCCCCCGCGCGCGGACCACCGCGACGTCGCGCGGGCCGACGGCGCCGCCGTCGATCAGGCGGAGCGCGGAGACGCCCGCCCCCGCGAGCGCCAGGGCGGCCGAGGTCCCCCAGGGCTCGAGGCCCACCACGAGCACGCGCGCGTTCGCGATCCGCTGTGCAGCCTGCTCCGGGGCCGACGACCACTTGCGGAGGAACTCGCGCTGCCCGCGGAGGCGCTCCCCGTCGCCGGACGGCGCCTCTGCGGCCACCGGCTCGACCAGCCCGCGCGCCTCGAGCAGGTCGAGGAACGCCGTCACGCTCTGCCGCGAGTAGTCCGCGAGCGCCTCGACGAGCGCCTCCCGGTCGCGCGACCCGTCGAGCAGCGGCACCATCCGCTCGACGAACGCGCTCACGTCCAGGCCGGTGAGCTGGAAGGTGCCGAGATCGGAGCTGAGGATGACGCCCACGTCGGTGGGCGTGATGCTGGCCGAGCGGCTGAGTCGAATGCTGGGCATGGTGCTCTCCGACGCTTCTGGTTCAGGCACGCTAAGGCCCCTTCCGGCCCCCGGCCGGCGCGGGCTGACCGATGCAGACGATGTACATCGTGTCTTCCTCGGCCGGGAGCGCCAGGAAGGCCTTGAGCTCCTCGTCGTAAAATCCGCCGATCGCCACCGGGCCGAGGCCCATGGCCGTCGCGACGAGATAGAGGTTCTGGCCCAGGTGCCCGGCGTCCAGCCACAGGAAGCGATATCCGCGCTGGCCGTATTTCCACATCGTGCGGAACGGCACTGCCGTGATGATGACCACGACATTGGTGTTCAGGATCATGTCCTGACCCGCCGTGAGATCCACGAGCGTGGCGTGCGCGAGGCCTTCCCGGCGGAGCTCGAGCTCGTGCGCACGGGGGTCGTAGTGGTGCAGGCCGTCCGGGACCCCCTCGACGGCCTGCGTCGCGACGTAGATCTCGAGCGGATACCGGCCGCCGGCCGAGGGCGCGGGGCGATCGCAGGTCCACGCCCCTTCGACATTTCGCGTGCCACGGACGCCGTAGCTCGCGTGGAGGAGCCGCCCGAGCGCCTCGATGGGCATCGGCCTGAGGGCGAACTCGCGCTGCGACCGCCGCTGCTCCAGCACCGCGCCGAGCGGGGCGTCGATCGCGAAATCGCGCCCGGGCAGCGGCGTGCGCGCCGAGCCGACGTAAGTGCGGAAGTTGAGCGGCCGGAGATCCCCGTCGAACGGCGGCTCCAGCGGCCGCGACCTCACGTGGGAGGACTGGAGATGATAGAGCCGCGCAATGTCCGCCTCTTTGCTCCTTGCCATGGTGTCCTCTCTCAGGCCATCGGGTGAGGGTCAGGGTTGATGCCGTGGGGGGTCATCGAACGGAGACGCGGATTACCGAGCTGAGCGAGCTGGTGGCCGAAATGGATCTGCTGGAAAGCGGGCCCGAGCGCCCGGGCGACACGGAACGGGGTCACCGCGAGGTCGGGCGACGTCACGTCCACGATCGCGATGCGCAGTCCCGCGGCGTGCACGCGCCGGGTGAGCTCGGGCAGCGAAACCTCCTCGGGCTCCTCGAGCTCGGCGGCGGTGACCGTGCCCCCCTTGCGGAGGAAGGCGAAGGCCGCGGCGCGGCTCGCGGGGAGGTAGTAGATCGCGTGATCCTCGAGCGTGAGCACGTCCTCAGGACGCTCGGGGATGACGAGCGACTCGCCCGTCATCAGGCGAAAGACGTAATTGCCTATCTGGCCTTGCTCCAGGATCGCTTTCCTGATCGCGTTGAGGGGGCTCAGGTGGGCGGAGATCGAGACCACCGCGCCGGGCCAGCGTTTGCCGTCGCCGTAACCCACGCACATCACCACGGGGACCGAGACGCCCGCGTCGAGGAGATACAGCTCGATCCGGGCGCCGCGCTCCTCGAGCTGCCGGGCGATCTCGTGCAGCTCGGGGTCGAGCGAGTCATCAGGCAAGATCCGCCGCCCGGGCCGGCGAGCGAGCCACGAGATCATGAAGGCGTCGCGCTCGATGAGCTCGAGCGCGGCCCCCATCGCCGCGCCCTCGAGCGTCGCGCCGGCCGCGAGCCCGTTCGAGGTCACCTGGCAGAAGTGCGCGTCGTGTCCTGCGCAGTAGCCGTAGTAGGTCGGGAGCGCCGGCACATACACGGGCGCGCCCGTGTCCATCCAGCGCCCGAGGGCCCAGTCGATCGGCGCGGCCGGATCGACCCGCGCGTAGCGGAATCCGGGCTTCGCATACTGCGCCTCGCTGTAGAGACAGAGCTGCTCCGGAGCGATGAAGTCGCCCTTCATCTCGGCGACCGAGGCGCGAAGGAGCTGCTTTCGGTCGACGAACTCGGCGGAGTAGCGCTCGACCGCCTCGCCGGTCGCTCTGATCAAGGCCTCGACGGCCGTGACGCCCTTTCCGGTGCCGACCTGCGGCTCGCGCGAGCCGTGGGCGTGCGGCGAGCCGTCGGTGTAGTCGCTGAGGAACGCCGTGGCCGTGAGGCACGCTTCGGGGGCGAGCGCCGGGCTCGTCGCGTCGAGCGTGAGGCGCTGGACGATGCCCGCCCGCGCGTCGACGACGCCGGCGAGCATCCGCCGGAGCGCCGCGGCGTCGGGCGCGTCGCGCAGGTGCGCGCCCCCGCCCCGACGCGCGCCCCCGGTGCGGAGGGCCTCGGCGGCGCCGCCGCAGACCGCGCACCAGGGCATCTGCAGGAAGGAGTGGAGCGACGCCTCCGGGTCGACCAGGCCCTGGACCATGAAGCGGCCCGCGAGCCGCGACGCGGCGCGGTTCACCAGCAGATCGAGGGCCGCGAGCGCGACGGCGTGGCCCAGGAACGCCGGCATCGGCGCGAGGTAGGTGCGCGCGCGGCGCTCCGGGCGCGCGGCGAGGAGCGACGCGTGGAGCGCGTGATCCGCTTCTCGCTGGTTGCTCACCGCGAGCCTCCGCAGGCGGCAGCACTCCCAGCACGCGGTCTCGCCCGGCACGACGGCCGGCCCGATCACCGCGTCGAGCCCCTCGAGGTGCGCGCTGAGCGACGGGACGGACGCCGCGTGAGCGAAGCGGGCGACGCCCTGAAGGACGAGGAGATCGTCGCCAGAGACGCAGGCGAGGATCAGGTCCCAGCCGGTGTCCTCCTGGACGATCGGGCGACCCGCGGCGGCGAGCAGCGTCCCGGGCGTGACCGCGCAGCCGGGGGCGAGCCGCGACAGCGCCGTGGAGAGCGAGCGCGCGCGATCCTTTCCGAGATCCGCCTCGGCGAAGGGGCCGAGATCGTCGGCCGTGACCTCCCTGTCGTCGAGGACGTGGAGCGCGCCGACGCCCAGACACGCGAGCTCGGTGGCCGCGATGGCGCCCCACGGTTCGAGCCCGACCACGAGGACGCGCGATCGCGCGAGCTTCTCGCGCACCTCGGCCGGCGCAGGCGGGGCGGTCCCATCGAGCGAGGGAGCGGTGGTCGCTGAGGTGGGCAGTTGAGTAGCCACGCGAGATCTCCAGGAAAGCGCAGCGCGGCGGCCCCTCGACGAGCGGCCGCCCTGCACCTTCGGTAAAGAGGTTCAACTCTGTTGCTCGGGGAGTCGCGCCCCGACAAGCGAAGGAGAGGAGAAACTCGCAAGCTCACCACGACCGCGCGATGTCGTGCGGTCGTGGCGAGCCGGGGAAGACGGGAAGGTGCCTTTCTCGAACTTCGCGCTCCTCGTCCTCCTCCAGAGCTCTATCGCTGGGCCCGGGCGGCCTGAGGGCTAGCTACAGCCGCACCTGCACCCGCCGCACCTGCACCCGCCGCACCTGCACCCGCACCCGCCGCAGCCGCACCCGCCGCAGTGGCCGCAGCCGCCGCAGCCGCAGTTGTAGCTGGCCGGAGTCGCTATTGCCATGTCGTCCAGCCTGGCCGACAAATCGTTGATGGCGTTGCGCAGCTCCTTCACCGTCACGTCCAGATCTTTCGGAGAATTGTTTTCGCTTTTCGGATCACTCATCGCAGAGCCTCCCACGAGTAGGTGAGGCACGCAAAGGGTCTTCGTCAATACGGTGGCTCGTCGCCGAGCGACGGAAGTTCGGTTGGACTCCCTATCATTCCAGGGGCGCCCCGAACCGTGGACAGCACGAGAGATGCCGCCGCCAAAGGGGGTTGTCCGCCGGCTCCTTTCTCTCGCTCGCCCCGCACCGGCGGCTCTCCCGATTGGCCCTGATCGCCGCCGGAGCAGCAGAGAAGGCCGGGACAACATCGAGAGTTCAACCCTGCGCTCCCTCCGTGGGATCGAGCGGCGGCGCTTCCGGGATAGGCCTATTTGTCAAGCTGGCCTGCGATGCGGAGCGATCCTCCGCTCGGGCCGGAGAGCCGAGAGGGGCGTCGGGGACGGAGCGCCTCGCCCGCGCAGGCCTCCTCGGCGCGAACGATCCTGGATAACGCGGCACGCTGCGGGCGCGCGCGCACTGCTCCGTGCACGCCGCCTCATTCGATTGCTTTTCGTCGCTGCCTCCGGTACCCGGTCCGCCTCTCCTCGGGTGCCAGAGGCGCCCATCAACAACGGAGTGTCATGCGTCGTACTTCGCTCGGATCGGCGATGGGTCGCCTCGCTTTGTCTGTCGTCGCCGCGTCACACTGGCTCGCAGGCTGCGGCGTCGCGGAGCGCCCCTCGACGCCCAGCGCGACCGACGTGGGGTGTGCGGGCTGCACCGTGCTGAAGGGAGGCATGGTGTTCGACGGCACGCGCGCGGCCAGGGCAACGGTGGTGATCGAGGGCGACAGGGTGAAGCAGGTCGTCTTCGGCGACGCCGAGCCCGGGGGCGGCGAGGTCGTCGACGTCGCCGGCAAGACGGTCCTCCCCGGGCTCATCGATCTCCACGTCCACTCGCTGAGCGTCGCCGGGCCCTATGCGTACTACGACGCCGAGCTCCACCTCGAGGACCACACGAAGGCGATGCTCCGCGCGGGCGTGACCTCGTACCTCGACCTCGGCTCATCCCAGCACGTCATCTTCGAGCAGCGAGCGCGCATCAACGCCGGCGACATCCTCGCGCCGCAGCTCTTCGCCGCCGGGCCGCTGCTCACGCCGACCGGAGGGCATCCCTGCTATCAGGGCAGCCCGCCCGGCGACTCCTGCGTCTTCATCGACTCGCCCGCCGACGTCGATGGGGCCTTCGAGGCGCTCCTCCCGAGGGCGCCCGATTTCATCAAGATCGTGCTCGAGGCGGGCGGATCGATGCAGCTCCCGCGCCTGACGCGCCCGTCCGTGGCGGCGATCCAGGAGGCCGCCGCGGCCGCGGACGTCCGGGTGATCGCCCACGCGACGGCGGCCGCGGACGTCGAGGCCGCGCTCGACGGCGGCGTGACGCTCTTCGCGCACATCCCGGACGAGGACCGAATCTCACCAGAGCTCGCGCGGAGGATGGCCGCTGCCGGGGCCGTCGTCGTCCCCACGCTCGCGGTGGCGGATGGCCTGTACCGCACCGCCCACGGAACGCTGACCGAGCTCGACGACCCCGCCCTCGTCGACGACGTGCCGATCGGCGTGATCGCGGCCCTGCGCGATCCCTCCTTGCTCGCGGAGCTCAGGACGGCGCATTTCCTGGAGCTCGTGGAGCGGCGGCGCGACCACGCGATCGCGAACCTCGTCACCTGCTACAAGGCCGGGGTCACCATCGCCGCCGGCACCGACGCCGGCAACCCGGGCGTCTTTCACGGGCTGAGCCTGCGCCGCGAGGTCGCGCTCCTCGTCGAGGTCGGGATGCCGCCGCTCGAGGCGCTCGCCGCCGCCACGCGCCGCGCCGCGGACGTGCTCGGGCGGCCCGATCTCGGGCGCATCGAGCGAGGGGCGCTCGCGGACGTGCTCGTGGTCGACGGCGATCCGCTCGCCGACGTCCGCGCGCTCGAGCGCGTGTCGCGCGTCTACAAGTCGGGCGTCCTCCTCGATCGCGAGGCGCTCGCGTTGCCGCGCAAGACGAGCCTCGCGCGGGAGCCCAGGACGGGCGCCGGCCCCGGCGAGGCGTGCCTCGCCGCGTCGGAGTGCGCGCCGGCGCAGTCGTGCAACCCGGCCCAGGTCTGCGCCGCGACCTGCCGCGCCGCCTCGGACTGCGCGCCCGGGAGCGCGTGCTTCCTCGACAGCGGCTCGTTCACGGGGGGGGCCTGCATCGACGGCGATGGCTGCGATCTCTTCGCGCAGGATTGCGCCAACGGCGCTGCCTGCGTGTTCTGGGGCAACGGCTCGACGTCGTGCTGGAACGCGGGCGCGGGCTCGGACGGACAGCCGTGCGACGCGTCGTTTGCGTGCGCGCCCGGCAGCGTCTGCGACCCCTCGAACACCTGCAGAGCGCTCTGCGATCCGCGCGGCGAGCGCGGCGCGCCGTGCCCGGGCGGCGAGCGGTGCGTCGATCACTCCGCGCTCGCAGGGCTCTCCGTGGGAACCTGCGAGCAGGCCGAGCGCCGCTGAGCGCGCGATGACGCCGAGCGCGCGATGACGCCGAGCGCGCGCGACGATGCCGGGCGCGCGATGACGCCGAGCGCGCGCGACGATGCCGGGCGCGCGACGACGCCGCGCGCGCTCAGCGCGACGCGAGCAGCCAGGCGATCACGCTCCCGATCGCGAAGAACAGGATGCCCGCGCCGACGATCACGGCCCGCGAGGTCCGCCGCTCGATGAAGCTGGCCGCGGCCCGGAGGCTGGCCGGGGCGGAGATGGCGATGCCGCTGTCCGGCGCGCTCATCTTCTGGAGGGCCGCGTCGAGCGCCACGAGCACGGCGCGCGCGTGGGGGAAGCGGTCGTCCGGGTCCTTGGCGAGCAGGCGCATCACGACCGCCTCCAGCGCGGGCGGGACGACGACGCCGGGGGAGCGCTCGGCGATCGGCGGCGGCACGGCCGACCGGTGCTGCGCGAACAGCGCCGACGGCTCGACCGCCGTGAAGGGGTGCTTGCCCGCGAGCATCTCGTAGAGGATGACCCCGAGCGCGTAGAGATCGGCCCGCCGGTCGACGGAGCGCATGCCGAGCGCCGCCTCGGGCGCCATGTACGCCACCGTGCCGAGCAGCACCCCGGCGTTCGTGAGCGAGCGGCGCGAGCCGTCGTCGGTGATGGAGAACTGCTCGATCGGCACCTTGGCGAGGCCAAAGTCGATGAGCAGGACGCGCTCCTCCGGCCCGTCGAGGACCATGACGTTGAGCGGCTTCACGTCCCTGTGCACGATCCCGAAGTCGTGCGCCGCGTTGAGCGCGCTCGCGAGCTGGCGCGCGATGTTGGCCGCGCGCCGCGGCGGGACGGGGCCCTGGTCGATGAGCTTCCGCAGCGTGGTGCCGCGGATGAACTCCATCACCATGAACCACGCGCCGTCTTCGAGCTGGTTGATCTCGTAGACCGCCGCGACGTTCGGGTGGAAGATGTGGCGACCGGCGAGCGCCTCGCGCTCGAAGCGCTCGATGAGCTCCGGAAGCTCCTCGGCGTCCGGGTGGAGCACCTTGACGGCCACGTCCTCGCCGGTCGCGAGCTTCTTTGCCCTGAAGACGGCGGCGATGCCGCCCATCGCCACGAGCTCCTCGAGGCGATAGCGGTGGACGAGCGTGCGCCCGACGAGCGTCATCGCGCGCTCTCGCGCCGCGGAGCTCGCCTGGCCTCCCGCGATGAACACGGACTCGCTCATGCGGCCGCGCCTCCAGGCCGAGCCCCGCGCGCGGCGTCGAAGAGGCCGCAGCGCAGGGCACGCACAGCCGCGCCGCGCGCTCCCCCGTGACCTCGCGCCACGCGGCGGAACAGCGGATCCACCCTGGATGACATCGTATGCTCACACACGCGGCGTCCGGAGGGTAGCGCCCCTCCGCGCCCAGCGCCATCTTCCCGATTGGGCGCGGGGACGATGCGCGCTCGGGAGCGGGCGGGCGGCGCTGAAGCTGGAGCTCACGGAGCACGCGTGAGCCAGGCCTCCCGAGAGGCCCTCGGGAGATCGCGCCCGCCGCCGCGGTCGCGCGCGCTCTCGAGATTCCACCGCTCCGCCGTGATCGTGAGTCGCCTGGCTGCGCCGTCTCCTGCTCTGATGGCGCGGCCTCATCGTGTCTCCGGCCGGGGCGCGCGGAGACGGCTCATCACCTGTGCCTCACGGCCGCGCGGTCGCGCGATGGGCGAGCGCCGGCCGCACGAGATGCGGAGTCGCGCGCGCCCCGGACGTGGCGAAAGCCCGTTGCGCGCCGGGCGGCGCTCGCCCGTCGATGGCGGAGCGCGACCACTTGTCGGTAGATCCAGCGACATCGCCGGAGCTCCAGCCGCGCGCGCCCGCGGGGCGGCCGAACGAGCGCCGGGGTCGAGCCTGCTGTCCTGCCACGAGCGCCTTCGCCCGCCGCATCGCCGTCATCCTCCTCCGGATCCGCACGAGGCGTGCCCGGTCGTGCGCGGACGAATTAGGTTTGAAAACACATCAAGTTCACAGATGCGTTTTTTCGACAGGCTCGTGTAGCCTATATGGGTGGAGGTTTCCATGCACAGCACAATGCGTCGCACCGTTCTCCTCGGGCTCGTTTCCGGACTCGCCGTAGCAGCTTGCTCCACGCCTGAGGCGTCGAACCTCTTCACTACCGGTGGGTCCGGTCCGGGGAGCACGGCTTCCGCGGGAGGAGGCGAGGGCGGCGCGCCGGGCGATGGGGGCGCGGCGGGCGTGGGCGGCCAGGGCACCGGGGGCGAGCCGGGCGTGGGAGGAGCGACCGCGGGGAGCGGCGGTAGCGGGGGCGTGGGGCCCATCGTCGACGAGCCGCCGGTCTGCGGGGACGTTTACGTCGATTGCGACGCGGATGCCGAGAACAGCTGTGAGGTCAACGTGACCAACGACGCCCTCCATTGCGGCACCTGCCCCGTCGAGTGCGATGGCACCTGCCGCGACGGCACGTGCATCCGCACCTCGATCCACATCTCGGGCCAGCAGGATCCCCTGTACCTCGCTGTCGCCAACGGCGTCGTGTTCTGGACCAACGGGGAGCAGGGCGTGGTCAGGCAGTGGACGCAGGGCGAAACTGTCGCGATCAACATCGCTACCGGGCAGGTCCAGCCGGCCGATATCAAGGCCGACGCCACCCACGTCTTCTGGGCCAACCAGGGCGTGGCCGGCGAGAACGACGGCCGGGTGATGAGGGCGCGGGTCGGCGGCCAGGAGGCGCCGGTGGCGATCGCCGCAGGGCAGGCCGCGCCGTTCGGCGTGGCGATCGACGAGGAGTTCGTTTACTGGACGAACCGCGAGGGCGGCGGCTCCGTTGTCCGCGCGCGGAAGGACTCGAACGGCAACGGGCCGTTCACCGTCATCTCGGACGGGGGCGGGACGACCCACGCCCTCGCGGTCGACGAGACGCGCGTCTACTGGACCGTGCGCAACGAGCGCGGCATGGTGATGTCCGCTCCCAAGGACTCCAGGGGCGAAGGCCCGTTCACCACGCTGGCGGCCGATCAAGGCCAGGTGCGCGAGATCGCCGTCGACGCGACGTACGTCTACTGGACGACCAGCAGGACCGGCAACGTGATGCGCGTGGCCAAGACAGGCGGAGAGCTCACGGTGATCGCGCGCGGGCAGGGGAACCCGAGGGGCATCGCCGCCGACGCGACGGGCGTTTACTGGGCGGACCCCACGTCGCCGAACGTCATGAGGATGCTGCCGAACGGCATCATCGGGGCCGTGGCGGCCGGGGAGCCGTCGCCCTATGGCATCGCCCTCGACGCGACCCGCGTCTACTGGACCAACGGGCTCGGCATGGACGGCACCATCGTGAGCGCCCCGAAGTAGCGGCCGCGGGCGCCAGCGCGCGGGATCGAGCGTCCGAGGCCCCGAGGACGCGAGCTCTCCGCGCGCCCATCAGCGCCGCAGCGCCGCGCGCTCCGGGCGGCCGTCGATCGGGGCTCGCGGCGCCGCCTCGCCGACGATGTCGCGCGTGGAGGTCGGGGCGCAGCGTGCTACAAGCTCGCCCCGTGCTGCTCGAGACGTTCTCCGTAGGTCCGCTGGGGTGCAACTGCTCGATCCTCGTCGACCCTGTGAGCAAGGGCGCCGTGGTCATCGACCCCGGGGGCGATTTCGACAAGATCCGCGCGCGCGTCGAGCAGGCCGGCGCGAACGTCGCGGCCATCGTGCACACGCACACCCATATCGATCACGTGGGCGCCACGGCGCCACTCCAGCGCTGGTCCGGCGCCGCGGCCCGCATCCACGAGGCCGATCGCTTCCTCTACGACATGCTCCCCGTCCAGGCGGCGATGCTCGGCATTGCGCTGCCGGAGCGGTGCGAGGTCGACGGCGACCTGAACGACGGCGCGGTCGTGAAGGCGGGCGGGCTCGATCTGCACGTGCTCCACACGCCGGGGCACACGCCGGGCAGCGTCTCGTTCCTCGTGATCGCGGAGACGGGCGCCGTCGCGTTCACGGGGGACACCCTGTTCCGGCGCAGCATCGGCCGGACCGATCTGTGGGGAGGCGACTCGCGGGCGATCGTCTCATCCATCCGGGGCAAGCTGCTCACGCTCGATCCGTCGACCCGGGTCGTCACCGGACACGGCCCCTCCACGACGATCGGCGAGGAGCGCGACAGAAATCCCTTTTTGCGGTCGTGACGCGCCGCCCGTTCGCGCGCCCGCTTATGCGCGTCGCCGTGGTGCTTTCTCGCGAGAAAGTGCTTGCATCCCGCCAGAATTCTTTCGAAAAATGCCGCGCGACGATGACGCGCATCGGCCCACCCGAGCCGGGTCGACCGCTGTCCGCCGCGGAAGTCGAGCACGATGAGCACTGAAAGCGCGCCTGCCACGAAGGTCGATCTCGAGATCCTAGCCACGCCGCATCCCCTCGGCGACGCGGAGCGCGCGCAGCGCATGCAGAACCCTGGCTTCGGGCGCGTGTTCACGGAGCACATGGTCGTGATCCCGTACGCGGCGGACAGGGGCTGGCTCCGCGGGCAGCTCAGGCCGTACGCCCCGATCACGCTCGATCCCGCGGCGATGGTGCTGCATTACGGTCAGGCGATCTTCGAGGGCTTCAAGGCCTATCGGCAGCCGGACGGGCGCATCAAGACGTTCCGGCCGGAGGCGAACGCGCGCCGCTTCAATAGCTCTGCCCGCCGGCTGGCGATGCCGGAGATGCCGGTCGACCTGTTCGTCGGCGCGGTCGACGCCCTGATCCGCCAGGATCGCGCATGGGTCCCCTCGCCGGTTGGCGAGAGCCTGTATATCCGACCGCTGATGTTCGCCACCGAGGTGGCGCTCGGGGTGAGGGCGTCGCGCGACTACGATTTCCTGGTGATCGCGTCGCCTGCAGGCGCGTATTTCCCTCAGGGCGTGAAGCCGGTGACGGTCTGGATCTCGGAGGATTTCGTCCGGGCGGCGCCGGGCGGCACGGGCGCAGCCAAGTTTGCGGGCAACTACGCCGCGAGCCTGCTCGCGCAGATGAACGCCGCGGCCGAGGGCTGCGCGCAGGTGGTCTGGCTCGATGCCGTCCAGCGCAGCGTCGTCGAGGAGATGGGGGGAATGAACATCTTCTTCGTCTACGAGGAGCGGGGGCGCCCCGTGATCGTGACCCCCGAGCTGACAGGCACGCTCCTGCCGGGCATCACCCGCGACAGCATCATCCAGCTCGCCCGGGATTTCGGTTATGCCGCGGAGGAGCGCAGGGTCACCTTCGACGAGTGGCGCGCGGCGGTGCGCGAGGGCCGCATGACCGAGGCGTTCGCGTGCGGCACCGCCGCGGTCATCACGCCCATCGGCGCCGTGAAGTCCCGCGAGGGGACCTTCTCCATCCACGACAACGAGACGGGCCCCGTGGCGGCGCGCTTCCGCGACGCGCTTCTCGACATCCAGCACGGCCTCGCCCCCGATCGCCACGGCTGGATGCACGACGTGGTCTAGCCGCTTCGGATACGGGCCCACCTCGGCGTTTTCGGTGCTCAGCGCACCGGAGTGCGCTTGCGCGCCGAAAACGCCGATCTGGGCCCGTCTCCTGTGCGGGAGACCGCCGCTCTGCTCGGCATGGTGCAGAGGTGGGCGGAAGCCGCTCTACTCCGCCGCGGGCGGGCGCTTGGACTTCGCCGTCAGGCCGTATTCGTGCAGGCGGTACTGGATGGTGCGTATGCTGATGTCCAGGAGCTCGGCCGCGCGCGTCGTCGAGCCGTTCGTCGCCTCGAGCGTCGACAGGATGGCGTAACGCTCTATCTCCGCCATGGTGGCGCCCGGGATCCGCAGGGCCCCCTTGGCGACGGGCGCCGCGTCGATGGGGAGGTGCTCCGCGTCGATGCGCGCGTCGTCGCACAGGACGACCGCCCGCTCGATCGCGTTCTCGAGCTCCCGCACGTTCCCCGGCCACCGGTGCGCGATGAGCTTCGCCCGGGCCTCGTCGGTGAACCCCTCGATCTTGCGGTGGTTCTCCGACGCGAACCGGCGCAGGAAGTGATTCGCCAGGAGCAGCACGTCGGTGTCGCGGATGCGCAGCGGTGGCATGTCGATGTGGACGACGTTGAGCCGGTAGTAGAGGTCCTCCCGGAAGCGGCCCTCCTGCACCGCCGCCGCGAGATCGCGGTTCGTGGCCGCGATGAGCCGCACGTCGACCGTGACGGAGTCGTTCCCGCCGACGCGCTCGAACGTCCTCTCCTGGAGGACGCGGAGCAGCTTCACCTGCGTCGAGGGGGCGATCTCGCCGACCTCGTCGAGGAAGAGCGTCCCGCCGTGCGCCTGCTCGAAGCGCCCGATGCGCCGCTTGTCGGCGCCGGTGAACGCGCCGCGCTCGTGGCCGAACAGCTCGCTCTCGAGCAGGGACTCCGCGAGCGCCGCGCAGTGCAGGGTCACGAAGGGCCCCTTGGCGCGCGGGCCCTTCGCGTGGATCGCGCGCGCGAGCTCGCCCTTGCCCGTGCCGCTCTCGCCGGTGATGAGCACCGTCGCCCGCGCGCCCGCCACCTGCCGGGCCATCCGGTAGACCTTCTGCATCGCCGGGCTCGTCCCGATGAGCCCCTCCACGCCCTCGCCCTGGCGCTCTCGCAGCTGCCGCCGGAGGTTCTCCGCCTCGACCCGGAGCGCGCTCCGCTCGAGGGCGCGCTCCAGCGTGAGGAGGAGCGCGTCGAAGTCGACCGGCTTCGTCAGGTAATCCTCGGCTCCCGCCCGCATCGCCAGCACCGCCGAGGTCACGTCCCCGAACGCGGTGACGACGATCACCGGCAGCGCCGGATCCTGCTCGCGCAGCTTCCCGAGCAGCGCGACCCCATCCATCCTCGGCATCTTCAGATCCGTGATGACGACGTCCGGCGGCCGCTCCGCCGCGACCTCGACCGCTTCGACGCCGTCCGCCGCCGCGTCGACGGTATATCCCTCCTGGCGCAAGAGCTTCTCCAGCCCCGAGCGCGCGCTCGCCTCGTCGTCCACGACGAGCACCCTCGAGCTCTGCTTCTTCTCAGCGTTCATATCGTTCCTTCCGAAGATACCGTGTCCGCGAGGCGCCGCGACCCTCGTTCGGCCGCGGCGCGGCCGCGCGCGTCCCGAGGACGCCGGCGGGAGGGGCCGCGCCGCGGGCGGGCGACGCGCGCCGCGAGCACTGTACACGGGCACGGGCCGCAGCCGTTGCACGCGGACGCAAGCCGTTCGCAGCGTCAGGCGCGCCCCCCTGTTCAGGCCGGGGAAGGGGAGCGGGAGCTCGGCTGCGCGGAGCCGCTCAGCGCCGCGTCGACGCTGGCGCGGAGCTCGGCGCTCAGGGCCATGTAGTCGACCGGCTTGGTGTGCACCACCGCCGCGGGCTCGAGCCCCCGCCCGAGCCGCGCCACGAGCTCAGGATACCCGGTGAGCAAGAACAGCGGGAGCGCCGGCCGGAGCGACCTCGCGTAGCGCGCGACCGCGATGCCGTCGGCGTGGGGCATCCGGAAATCGGTCACCAGGATGTCCGGGATCGGATGGCGGGCCAGCCGCGCGATGGCGAGCGCGCCGTCGGTGGCCAGCTCCACCCGGAAGCCGTCCTCTTCGAGCAGACGCTCGAGGAGGCGAGCGCTCCGAGCGTCGTCGTCCACGAGCAGGATCAGCGGCTGTTCGGTGCTGCGCGGTTCCACGCCCAGCTCTCTACCAAGTTGCGTGCCAGCCCGTGAGGGCGGCGGGCCGCGCGCGCCGAGCAGAGCGGCGCAGGTCAGCCGGAGCGGCGCAGCGGCAGCGTCACGCGGAACAGCGTCTTCCCCGGGCGGCTCTGGAACTCGATGGTCCCCTCGTGATCGGTGACGATGCGGTGGGCGATCGCCAGCCCGAGCCCGGTGCCGTTCGGCTTCGTCGAGAAGAACGGATCGAAGATCGGCGCGTCCGGGCTCGCGATCCCGGGGCCGTCGTCCTCCACCTCGAGGACGGCGTGGCGCGGCTGCCGCCGCGCGCGGAGGGTGACCGTGCCGCCTCCGGCCGCGTCCGCCGCCTCGATCGCGTTGCGGAGCAGGTTCAGCAGGACCTGCTCGATCTTCGCGGGATCGAGGTCGAGCACGACGTCGGTCGAGGGCAGATCCACCTTCACGACGGCCTGCGCGCCGGCGCCGTCCGACGACGCCGCGACGCGCGCCGCCCGCTCGCAGAGCGGGACGACGGGCGTCGGCCGGAGGTACAGCGGCTGCGGCCGGGCGAAGTCCAGGAACTCGCTGACGAGGGCGGACAGGCGGCGGATCTCGTCGCGGACGACATGGATCGCCTCCTGCGTGTCCGGATCTTTCAGGCCGGCGCGCGCGAGCCCCCGCTCGAGGAAGGTCACGTGGAGCTGCGCGCCGTTCAGCGGGTTCCTGATCTCGTGCGCGAGGCCGGCCGCGAGGGTCCCCACGGCGGCGAGCTTCTCGCTCTGGCGCACGCGCGCGGCGAGCGCGTTCTCGTCGGTCGTGTCCTGCCCGATCGCGAACAGCACCACCTCGTCGTCGGCCGCGGAAGGGGCGTACGCGAGCTGCCAGCGCACCTCGCGGATCTTGCCGGCGCGCGTGCGGACGATGCTCTCCAGCAGATCGACGCTGGCGCGGCGGCCCGCGGCGACGTCCTCCACGAGCGCGCCGTGATCCGCGCGGATCTCCTCGGGGAGGAGCGCCTCGGCGAACGGCATCCCGAGGATGTCCTCGCGCCCGAGCCCCGTGATCCGCTCGGCTTCCCGGTTGAAGAGCCGCACGATCGCCTGCGCGTCGAGGCCCACCACGAGGACGCGGGCCAGCTCGACCGCGCTCTTGTACCGGTGCTCCGTGCGCGCGAGCGTGCGGCCGACCTCCTCGCGGTCCAGGCGCTCGGCGCGCTGCGCGCGCGCGAGGAAGTCGTCGCGGTACGTCTCGAGCATGATGGCGAGCTCGAGATCGAGCACCTTGCTCACCGCCGCCCTGACCGGGATCACCTCCGCGCCGAGCGCGCTCTCGGCGATCTCGTCGAACGCGAGCCGGATGAGCGTCATCGCCGTGAACATGTACCGCTGGGGGAGGCCCACCCGGACGTGGATCCGCCCGATCTTCGCGCTCTCGTCGAAGTACGCGCCGTCGTAGGGCCCCGTGCAGATGCGCGTCATCCAGCGGACGAGCGATCGCTTGAGCCGCTCCACCTGCTCCTCGCCGGTGAAGACGTCGTGCGCGCCCTCGTGCTCGCGGATGCGATCGTAGAACTCGTCGGCGATGCGGGGGAAGTGCGGCTCCGCGTGCGCGCGGAGCGCGGCGAGCCAGCGCTCGTCCTGCTCGCTGAAGCGGACGTACCGCTTGATCTCGTCGAAGAGCGTCTCCTGCGCGGGCACGGCGACCGTGTCTATCACGGCCCCGCTCCCGCCGAGGCGGACCAGGATCTCGCGCGCTCGATCAGCGCCGCGAGCGCCGCCTCGTCCTCGCCGCCGCGCGCGACGAGCTCCGGCGCGAGCGGCGCCTCGTAGTCGACGCCCGCGCCCGGGAGCGCGCCGAGCTCCCCGGCGCCGGCCGCGTGGTAGAGCCCCTTCGGGTCGCGCTCCCTGCAGGTCGCCGCCGCGACGTCCACGTAGACCTCGATGAGCCGCGGCGCGAGCGCGCGGGCGCGCTCCCGGTAGGCGCGGCGGTGCGCCGTCGCCGCCACGATCACGATCGGCCCCTGGCGCGCGAGCAGCGCCGCGAGGCGCGCGAGCGTCTCGTAGAAATCGTCGCGAGCGCGCGGGTCGTAGCCGGGCCGCGGGACCAGGGCGTCGCGCACCTCGTCCCCGTCGAGGACGCAGCTCGCGCGCCCCTCGCCGAGCAGCGCCCGATGCGCCCGCGCGGCCAGCGTGGATTTGCCCGACGACGGGAGCCCCGTGATCCAGACGACCCCGCCGCTCACGCGAAGAGCCTCTCGGCGTCGTCCGGATCGAAGCGCGGGGCGTCGAGGGCGCGCTCCACGAAGGAGAGCAGCGTATCCCTCGCCCGCGCCGTGACCGCGGGGTACCACCCGGGGTTGGCCAGCACGAGCGCGCGCCACGCGAGGAACGGCGCCGCCACGTCGAGCAGCCCCGCGGCGCCGCTCCAGCCGAGGTAGACCTCCCAGAGCCGCCGCCACAGCGCGCGGAAGCCGCCCTCCCACGCGCCGGGCGCGTCCAGCGCGAAGAAGACGTAGTTGATGGCGAGGCATGTGACGTCGTCCGCGGGATCGCCCTGGGACCCGCGGCTCGTGTCGAGCAGCGTGAGCCGCGACGCCTCGTCGAACACGATGTTGAATGGGTGGAAATCGCCGTGCGTGCGGGCCAGCCGCTGATCCCGGCCGCGGAGCTTCCATCGCCACGCCACGCAGCGCCGCTCGATCGCCTGGAGCCGCTCGGGCGGCGCGCCGGGCACGTCGTCCGGATAGCCGTCGATGATGCCGAAGATGCCTTCGCCGTGGCCCACGAGATCGCGCACCGCGCGGCGGTAGCTGCCCGGCTGCGCGCCCTTCGCGCCGTGGAGGGCGATGAGGTACCTGGCGAGCGCCTCGCAGCGCGCGAGATCCTCCGGGCCCGCGCGCTGCTCCTTCGCGATCCGGCGCAGATCCGCGGCGTAGACGTCTCCCTCCGCGTACGTGGTCAGGAGATAGAACTCGCCCGCATCCCGCAGGGACAGGAAGCGACCGTCGCGCGTCAGCGAGCCGACGTCCACGACCTCGACATGCGCCGGGATCGATCCGAAGGTGTCGAAGGCGAGCAGCGCCTCCGCCGCGCGATCCGCGCGCCTGTCGTGGCCGAACGCGTCCGCGGTCGACGTGTGCAGGACCAGCTTCTGCCTGGAGCCATCCGGCCTCACCACCGTGATCCTGCGGGGTACGCCGTAGCCGGCGGCCTTCTCGGTCTGGTCGTGGCCCGAGCGGTCGTCGGGTCCGAGGGGGGTGATCTCCTCGACGCGCGCCTCAGGAAACGCTGCATCGATGAGCTGGCGGACCGGGCGTGCGGGATCGGATTCAGGCAGGACCGACGGGGCGCTCATGGTCTCCTCGGATGTGGCGACGTGCTCGCGTGCCCCTGCGCGCAGCAAGAAGCAGACCGCACAGCTGACGAGCCTGCTCCAGCAGCACCTCGGGGAGCGGTCGGATCCTGGATCTCGCGGGGCCTGCGGCGGGCTGATGAGCGCGGGCACGGCACCGGGACCGGCCGGGCGCTCGCAGGACCTGCGCCGCCGCGCGAGGCGTGCGCGGGGCCGCGCGGCGTGAGGCGGGGCGGGATCAGCGGGTCGGGATCCCGGGCGGCGGGTGGCCGATCTGGTAAGGCCGCATCATCTCGTTGTCTTCATGCTCGAGGATGTGGCAGTGCCACACGAACCGGCCAGGCTTCTCGAACTTCGCTTTGATGCGCGTGATCTCGAGCGGCAGCGCGACGACGGTGTCCTTGAAGCCCTCCTCGCCCGCCTCGGGCGGACGCGGCGGGGGCTGCGGGAGCGGCGGGGTGGCGAACGGCTGGCGTTCGACGACCTGGAACAGGACCTCGTGGATGTGGATCGGGTGCGCGTCCATGGTGAAGTTGTAGATCTCCCAGATCTCGGTCGATCCAGGGGCCGGGTTCTCCGTGATGGGATCGTCCCAGAAGAGCGGCTTCGGTGTGTTGGAGCCCGGCGGCGAGAACGTGCCCAGCACGACCGCGAGCGGGCCGGCCTCGGGGGCGCTCGCGAGGCTCAGCTCGTTGAGCGACACCCGCCGCACCGCGTCCTCGTCTCCGAGCGGCTCGAACCGCGGCAGCCTGAGCCAACAAGGGGGCGTGCTCGTGTCCCTGCTCGTCGCCGGCACGACGCGGAACTGCATCACCTGTCCTGTCGTCGCCGGATCGGCCGGGGGCTGCACGCCGCCGTTGAAGGGTTCGTCCGGACCGATGTTGAGGAGGATGATCTCGGTGCCCGCGCGGGCATCGCTGAAATCCACGATCACATCCGCGCGCTCGGCCGGGGCGAGCAACAGGGTAGCTCGCTCCACCGGGCGGGGGAGGAACCCGCTGTCCGAGCCTATCTGCCAGAACGAGCGACCATCATCCATCTTCAGGATCAAGAACCGCGAGTCGCTGCCGTTCAGGATGCGGAAGCGGTAACGCCGCTGCTCGACCTCGAGGTAAGGCCACGGCCGGCCGTTGACGACGATGACATCGCCGAAGAACTCCGGGACCCAGATCGGCGGGAAGGGGCCATTCGGGATGTACAGGTGAGCGAGCTCGGGGGGGAGCCCGCGTGTCTTCGGGTAGAAGAGCGACCCATCGTCGTTGAAGGAGCGGTCCTGGATCACGATCGGGATCTCGTACGGCCCGCATTCATGGTTGTGGCCCGGCGGCGGCGCGGAGCCGGGGAGCACGCCCGGCGGGAGATCGCCTGGGCCGCCGCGGAGCAGGTAGAAGCCGGCCGGCCCCGCATAGACGTTGAGCCGGGTGATGCCGAGCGTGTGGTCGTGGTACCAGAGCGTCGCGGCCCGCTGGTCGTTCGGGTACTCGAACACGGCCGCGCCCCGCTCCCACAGGTCCCCGAGCGGCGACGTGCCCTGGTAATAGTCGTAGAAGGTGCCGGTCTCCGCATATCCCTCGGGGATGTTGCTCGCCGCGGGGAGGAACCAGGCTTCCGGGTAGCCGTCGCTCTCCTGCGCCACCCCGGCCATCCCATGGAGGTGCGTGACGATCGGCACCGGGCCCCGGTAGGGTCCCGGCGGGCAATCGCCAGGGAACGTGGGCCGGCTGTCGCGGCCTTCCACGCCGCCAGGCGGGTTGGCCCAGTGGAGGGTGGGGTCGACCGGGAGCAGGTGAGGGAGGAAGCAGCCGGTCGCTGGGTCCTTGAGCTCGTTGATCCACTTCACGCGCACCGGCCTTCGGTACCTCGCTTCGATGGTGAACGCGGGGTAGCTGAATGTCTCCGGGTGGTGAATCGAGCCGTAGCCCCACACCTTCGTCGGCGACAGGCCCAGCTCGGGCGGCAGGACCTGTTGCTCGAACTGCCGGACGGCGATCTCGTAGTAGTCGAATCGGGCGCAGGCGTCGTGGCGCCTGTTCGCCTTGGGCATGACGGGCGGCACGAGCAGCGGCCGGCGGTACTGGTACTGGGCGATGACGGTGCCGGCGAGGGTCGGTTCCTCGGGCGGGAGGACCGTGCACGTGTCGAGGGACGCCCTCGCCGGAACGCCGCGCCGGAACACCAGGAGCCCGCCTGTCGCGGCCAAACCATGTTTCAGGAGCTCTCGTCGTTTCATGGAGGACACCCCATCTCCCTGGATCACGGCCCGCGCCGTGAGCGCGGGGCATCATGACGGGCGAAGGGATTCGAGCAATCCAGGAAGCTCCGGATTTGTCGTCGCGCACGATCATGACAGATGCTCCGGAATCACCAGCCCTCCCGCGAGGCGCGCGTATCGGCATGGATCTGGGCCCGTCCTGGGCGACGCGCCGTGCGCGCGGCTTGCGTCCTCGCTTGTTCTTGAGAGGGAGTGTGGATCGGGGGGCGCGCGGCGTGGCTACCGTCCCGGGATGTCGTCCGGCGTCGAGCCGATCTGGTAAGGCCGCATCATCTCGTTGTCTTCATGCTCGAGGATGTGGCAGTGCCACACGAACCGGCCAGGGCTCTCGAACACCATCTTGATGCGCGTGATCTCGAACGGCAGCGCGACGACGGTGTCCTTGCGGCCCTCCTCCCCGGCCTCCGGCGGGCGCGGGGCGCCGTCGAACGGCTGGCGATCGACGATCGCGAAGTGGACCTCGTGGACGTGGATCGGGTGCGCGTCCACGGTGAAGTTGTAGATCTCCCACACCTCGGTCGATCCCAGGGCCGGGTTCTCGGTGATGGGATCGTGCCAGAAGAGCGGCCTCGCCGCGCGGGAGCGCGGAGGAGGCTCCAGCGTGCCCAGCGCGGCCACGCTCAGGCCGGCGTCGGGCCGGAGCGCGGAGCTCAGGTCGTTCAGCGACACCTGGCGCACGAGCGCCGCATCTCCGAGGGGGGCGAGCCGCGGCAGATCGAGCCGGTGCGGTGGCGTGCTCGCGTCCGCGCCGGTCGCCGGCACGACGCGGAACTGCATCACCTGCCCTGTCGTCGCCGGATCGGCGGCGGTCTGCGGGCCGCCGGTGAACGGCGCGTCCGGACCGAGGTTGAGGAGGACGAGCTCGGCGCCGGCGCGGACGCCGCTGAAATCCACGATCACGTCCGCGCGCTCGGCCGGAGCGAGCAGGAGGGTTCCGCGCTCCACAGGGGAAGGGAGGAATCCGCCGTCCGAGCCGATCTGCCAGAACGGGAGGCCGTTATCCATCTTCAGGATCAAGAACCGCGAGGCGCTGCCGTTCAGGATGCGGAAGCGGTACCGCCGCTGCTCGACCTCGAGGTAAGGCCACGGTCGGCCGTTGACGACGATGACGTCGCCGAAGAACTCCGGGACCCAGATCGGCGGGATATCGCCCTTCGGGATGTACACGTCCGCGAGCTCGGGGGCGAGCCCGCGCGACGCTGGATAGAAGAGCGACCCGTCGTCGTTGAAGGAGCGGTCCTGGATCAAGAGCGGTATCTCGTACACCCTCGCTCCTGGGCGGTCTCCCGGTCGCGGGGCTGGTCCGGGCAGGACGCCCTGCGGCAGATCGTCCGGCCCGCCGCGGAGCAGGTAGAAGCCGACCGGCCCCGCGTAGAGGTTGAGCCGGGTGATGCCGAGCGTGTGGTCGTGGTACCAGAGCGTCGCGGCCCGCTGGTCGTTCGGGTACTGGAACACCGCCGCGCCCGGCTCCCACAGGTCCCCGAGCGGGGATGTGCGCTGGTAGTAGTCGTAGAAGGTGCCGGTCGCCGCGTACCCCTCGGGGATGTCGGTCGCCGCGGGGAGATACCAGGCCTCGGGATAACCGTCGCTCTCTTGCCCCATCCTGGCCATCCCGTGGAGGTGCGTGACGATCGGCACCGGGCCCCGGTACGGTCCTGGCGGGCAGTCGCCAGGGAACGCGGGCCGGCTGTCGCGGCCCTGCGCCCCGCCGGGCGGGTTGGCCCAGTGCAGGGTGGGGTCGACGGGGAGCAAATGAGGGAGGAAGCGGCCGGTCGCTGGGTCCCTGAGATCGTTGATCCACTTCACGCGCACCGGCCTGCGGTACGTCGCCTCGATGGTGAACGCCGGATAGGCGAACGTCTCCGGGTGATGGACGGAGCCGTAGCTCCAGACGGTCGTCGGGGGCAAACCCAGCTCGGGTGGCAGGAGGTGCTGCTCGATCTGCCGGACGGCGATCTCGTAGGCATCGCGGCCCGCGCTGCCCGCGCCGAGCCCCGTGGCCAGGGGCATGACCTGCGGGATGAGCAACCGGCGCGTGTACCTGGGGATCGCGGCGCCGGAGAGGGTCGGGGCCGAGCCCGGGACGGCCGGACACACCCCCACGGCCGCATTCACCACGCCACCTCGCCGGAGCGCCGTGAGCCCCGTCTCGGCCGGACCGTGCTTCCGTGGCCGTCGTCGCTTCATGGAGGACATCGCGTCTCCTTGCCTCGCGCGGCGCTGCGAGGGCGCAGCATCATGACCAGCGCACGGCTCCGGTCCACGCAGGAAGCTCCGGATTCGAGGAGCCCCTGGATCACGGAGGATCGCCGTGATCGCAAGGCCCCGGCGACGCGCGGCGTTCAGCCGTGCGGAGCGGGGTTGCCTCGGACGATGCGCCGCCCACGGGCCGTGATCGAGAGGGGATGTGGTGTGCCGGTGGCTCTCCGGGCGAAGAGCCTCATTGAAGATCGCGGCCGTCGAGACGGACGCAGGCGGGGAGGGGCGGACCCGACCCGGCTCCCCTGGCCGCCTCGCGGCGGCCGGGGCGCTCGCCGGGCCTGGGATGTCCAGCTAGGGGCCTACTTGGCCGGCCACTGGTCCTTGGGGAGGTCCTTGTAGACGTCCTCGACCTTGTGGAAGCCGTCCGCGATCACCGTCGAGGCGAGGTTTTCCTTGTCCACGGCGACCGGCGCGATGAGCACGCTCGGGATGTCCTTCTTGCCGTTGTTGACCGTCTGCGTCTTCTCGCCGACGGGCTCCTTCTTCCCCAGCTTGACGGCGAGCTCGGCGGCCTTCTCGGCGAGCAGCTTGAGCGGCTTGTAGACGGTCATGCTCTGGGTGCCGGCCGCGATCCGCTGGCAGCCGGCGAGCTCGGCGTCCTGGCCCGAGACGCCGACCTTGCCGGCGAGCTTCTGCTCGCCGAGGGCCTGGACCGCCGCGCCCGCGAGCCCGTCGTTCGAGGCCACGACCGCCGTGACGTTGTTGCTGTTCTTGGTGAGGGCGTTCTCGGTGATCTTGAGCGCCTCGACCGGCTGCCAGTCCTTGGCCCACTGGTCCGCCACCGTCTTGATGTCGCCCTTGTCGATGAGCGGCTTCAGGATGTTCATCTGCCCTTCGCGGAAGAGCTTCGCGTTGTTATCGGTCGGGGAGCCGCCGATGAGGATGTAGTTCCCCTTCGGGAACTTCTTCACGAGGGCCTCGGCCTGGAGCTCGCCGACCTTGACGTTGTCGAAGGACACGTAGAGGTCCACGTCGGAGTCGAGGATCAGCCGGTCGTACGCGATGACGGGCACGTTCTGCTTGTGCGCCGACTCGACGATGGTCGCCGTCGTCTTGGCGTTGTGGGGCACGACCACGAGCACGTCGACGCCCTGCGTGAGCAGGTTCTCCGCCTGCGAGTTCTGGAGGGCGTCGTCGCCGTTCGCGGACTGCACGAGGACCTGGGCGCCGAGCGTCTCGGCCTTCGCCTTGAACAGGTCGCGGTCGCGCTGCCACCGCTCCTCCTTGAGGGTATCCATGGAGAAGCCGATGGTGAGCTTCTCCTTCTTCTTCTCCGGACCCTTGGCATCCGCCCCCTTGGCGGCTGCTGTTGCCTCGGGCTTGCTCGCGCTCGCGCCGCCTTCAGACTCCGGCTTCGAGCAGCCGGCCGAGAACGCGAGCGAGAACAACGCCATGAGAAAGGTGGAGCGACGAATCAAGGTGACCTCCGCGTGAGATGAATGGGAAAGGGTCTGTGTGTTGGCCGCCGGCGCTACTGCATCGAGTTGAGCTGGTCGGCGTAGCTCATGATAAGATTCAGGGTTTCCGTGTCGTCATCGTACACCGAGTACCACCCCTGGAGCTCATGGGGCGGATCGCCGATGTAGTCGTTGCCGAGGAGCCAGTAGTCGTTGCCGTCGTCCGACGGCCTCCCGGTCCCGGCCCAGGCCCAGAAGTTGACGCCTGCGAGCTCCGGGTTCTCGACGACGGCGTCGAACATGGAGGCGTAATACTCGTTCCGCTTGGCGACCGTCGACGAGACCGGCTCGGACTTGTCGTCCCGGGCGAGCCCGAACTCCTCCACGACGATCGGCTTGTTCAGCGCCCTGGCGTGCGCGAGCTGCGCGTCGATGTACCCGTTGCTCTTGGTGATGGCGGCCAGGAGCCCCTTGTCGGCGGCGCTGTCCATCGGCAGCGACGGGTCGTACCACTCCCAGTTCTCGGGCCACACGTGGAAGGTGAGGTAATCGATGCCGGGCACGTCGTGGAACGCCTTGTAATCGCTGTTGGCGTAGTCGCCCCAGTTATAGGACAGGTCGCCCTCCGAGCCGATGGAGACGAGGTGGTTCGGGTCGATGTCCTTGATGAACTTCGCGTTCCTCTCGACCCAGAGCTTGAAGAGCGGGCCCCAGCCCTTGAACGATCGCGGCTCGTTCCCGAGCTGCCACGCCATGATCCCCGGATGGTCCTTGAGCTTCTCGATCAGGACCTTGGCCCGGCTGAAGTAGAACTCCTGGGCCTTCTTGTTGCAGAAGAACAGCGACGAGAGATCCATCTGGTCGGGCCAGGGGTTCGTGTTCGGATCGAGCGTGCCCGAGTGAGGGATGGCCCACTCGCCGATCGCCACGGCCTGGCAGTCCTGGCCTGTGCCCTGCTGGAACCGGATCGAGCCGGCGAACGGCACGTGGTGGTCCGCCGCGAGCAGGGCAGCGCCCGTCGTGGGGTGGGTCAGGCCGACCTGGTACGCGCTGAAGTCCTCTCCGCAGGAGAGGGTCGGCTGCTCGTGAGCCCACTTCATGTACTGGGGCATACCGCCGGACCAGTGCCAGAAGTCGTTCAGCGTCATCACCGCCTTCATCCCGCGGCTGTGCATCTCGTCGAGCACCGTCACCAGGTTGTCGGCGAACGCCTCGAGCTGTGCATCGGCGCACGGTTTGTCGGATGATGCCGGAAAGATCCGTTGTGGGCCGTACTGCTGATCGTTCTGCTGCGCCGCAGGGATGTCGCCCTCGCTGAGCGCCATGATCCTGAGGTTCAGGGCGCCGTGGGCCTCGAGGATGTCGAGCTCGGTGCGCAGGCGCTCGCGGCTGATGTAGGGAGCCGACCAGAAGTTCGTGCCCATATACCTGTACGGTTTCCCGTCGAGGCGCAGCTTACTACCTTCGGCGCGGACGTAGCACTTTTCCGGTTGCTGAGCGCAGTCGAGCTCCTGGCCGCCGCCGGTTCCGTCCCCGCCGCCGCCGGTGGCATCGTTTCCGCCGCTGGCGCCGCTTCCGCCGCCGCCTGTGGCGTCGCTCCCGCCGGTGGCGCCGCTTCCGCCGCCGCCGGTGCTGCCGGACCCGCCCGTGCCGCCGGAGGGCGTGGGGTCCGCCGGGTCGGAGGAGGAGCATGCGGCGAGGGAGAGCAAACCCAAAGCGAGCAAGAAGGTCTTCTTCATGGTCGGTTCCTCATGTGGTTCGAGTGTCGTTCCTCACGGATCGCTGAGCCCTGCAGCCCGGAGCGCGCGTCCGGTTCGCAGGGATCTGCCGAGCTGCTGCGCCACCGTCGCGGGGTGGCATCGCCGGCGGCACCGGTGAGCTCCCGCGGATTCCGCGACGATACAAATCTCCGCTCCCGGTGGTCGCTCGCGCGCCGGCGTGGCTCGTGGCAGACCACTTAAACGGTTCAGCGTCAACAGGGAACAGGTCGGCCGGTGTGGCGCCTTTCGCAGGGTGCGTCTCCGGGCGCGCCGGGGGGATTCCAGGCTAGACTGGGCGGGCGTGAGCCGATCCGCCGGGCGGCGGCTCCGTGGAGGACGGGGGATGTCGCCGAGCTTGATCCTGTTCGCGGTGCCGGCCTTCTTCGCGCTCATCGGCGTCGAGCTCTGGCTCTGCCGCCGCCGCGGGCGCCCCGACTACCGCTTCTCCGACGCGCTCGCCAACCTCTCGTGCGGGGTCGGGCAGCAGGTCATCGTCTCCGTCGTGAGCGGCGGCGTGCTCGTCTATCTGTTCCTGTTCGAGCGCGCCGCGCTCGCGCGGCTGCCGGAGGGCGCGTCGTGGAGCTGGGCGGCCTGCTTCGTCGCGGTCGACTTCTGCTACTACTGGGCGCACCGCGCGAGCCATCGGGTGAACTTCATGTGGGCCGCGCACGCGGTCCATCACCAGAGCGAGGACTACAACCTCTCGGTCGCGCTGCGCCAGAGCTGGCTTCAGCGGGCCCTCTACTGGCCATTCTTCTGGCCGCTCGCCGTGCTCGGCTTCCCGCCGGCGATGGTCGTCACGACGTATACGCTGAACATCCTCTATCAGTTCTGGATTCACACGCAGCTCGTCGGCCGCCTCGGTCCGCTGGAGTGGGTGCTGAACACGCCATCTCATCACCGCGTGCACCACGGCGTCGACTCCGCGTATCTCGACAGGAACCACGGCGGCGTGCTCATCGTCTGGGATCGGCTGTTCGGCACCTTCTGCGCCGAGGGGGCGCCCCCTCGGTACGGCGTGGTCCAGCCGCTCGCCAGCTTCAGCGCGCTGCGCGCCAACGTCGACCCGTGGCGGAGGCTCGCGCGCATGGCGGCGGCGGAGCCGCGCCTCTCCGGCAAGCTGCTCGTCTGGTTCCGGCCGCCGGAGTGGCGGTCCACGGCGACTTCGCCCGACGAGGGTCCGCTGCGCACCGACCCGGATTACGTCCTTCACGACGTGGCGCGCCCCGGCCGGGCGCGCGCGCTCGCCGCGGCGCTCTTCCTCGCGGCGCTGCTCGGCGCGATCGCGTACCTCTACGCGTCGCCGCACATGGCCGCGGGCCCGCTGTGGGCAGGGGCGGCCGTCCTCCTCGCGGCGCTCGCGGCGGTCGGCGCGCTGCTCGACGGGCCGAGCCTGCCGGCGCAGCGCGGGGCGGCGCTAGAGCCCTCGTCGTCCTGCGGCGTCCCCCTCGTCGACCCACGCGCGCGCTAGCTCGAGCGTGCGTGCGTTCTCCTCGACGCGCTGGAGGAACTGCTCGCGCAGCGCGGCATCGTCGAGCTGGGCGGCGACGTCGAGGAGCCTCGTCCGGGCGTGCGCGATGGCGGTCCGGGCCGCCGGGAGGTCGCCCGCCGCGAACAGCGCCTCGGCGTGGACGAGGCGGGTGAACGCCGCGCCCTCCTCGACCATGCCCAGCCGATCGAGCAACGCGACCGCCGCGCGCGCCTCGGCGAGCGCCTCGGGGGTCTCGCCGCGCGCGAGCAGGACGGCCGCCAGCGTCGCCCGCGCCAGCACGACGAGCGGACCTATCCTCTCCAGCTGCGCCACGGCGCGCCGGGCCTCGGCCTCGGCGCCGGCGAGATCGCCCGCGCGCATCAGGCACCCGGCGAGGTAGGTGCGCGACGCGCCCGCGAGCCGGCGATCCCCCTGCGCCTCCAGGAACGCGATGGCCTTCCTCAGGGCCTCGCGCGCCTCGTCGAGCGCGCCCAGACGGCAGAGGGGCGCGCCGAGGGTGCTCCACGCGACCGCCATGCAGCCGTCGAGGCCCATGCGCTCGGCGTCCGCGAGCGCGGCGCGGAGGATGGCCTCCGCCTCGGCGTACGCGCCGAGCTGGTGCTCCTGGAAGCCGAGATCGAGCCGGCAGAAGCAGGCCAGGCGCAGGTTCCCCGCGCGCTCGTGGAAGGCGACCGAGCGCGCGAACAGGGCCCGGCCCGAGCCGTACCGGCCCGCGTACAGCTCGCGCCAGCCGCGCTCGCGGAGGACGACCCCGCTCACGGCCGGATCGTCGCAGAAGCGCTCGGCCGCGGCGTCGATGAGCGCCTGGAGCGGCGTGGCGTGCGCGTAGAGGCCGCTGATCGTCAGGTAGAGCGCCGTCCCCGCGGACGCCGCCAGGAGCGGGCCCGTCGCGCCCTCTCCGGTCCAGGCGTCCGCGAGATCGCCGCTGAGGCTGGCGAGACGATCGTGCTGCCCCAGCCGGGCCAGCACGATCGCGGCCTCGCGCACGGCGGCGTACCAGGGCGCGCTGCGCCGGGGCAGCTCCTCCACCGCCATGGTCGCCCAGCGCGCGGCCTCGACGAGCTCGCCGCGCCAGTGGTGCGCCTCGGCCCGGTGCAGGAGGACCTCGCCCCGCGCCTCGCCGCTGATCCCGAGCTCGATGGCGCGCCCGGTCCACGAGAGCACCACGACGAGGTCGTTCGCGGCGAGCGCCTGCGCCGCGGCCTGATGGTAGAACGCGGCGGCGCGCAGCGGCTCGCCGCCCCGATCGAAGTGCTCGGCGATCACCGCGGCCGAGGGCTCGGCCGCGCGCTGGAGCCACTCGCCGGCGAGCCGGTGGCCGAGCGCGCGATCCTGGTCGGTGAGCATCCCGTAAGCCGCCTCGCGCACGAGCGCGTGGCGGAAGACGAGCTCCCGCTCCCCCTCGAACCTCGCCTCGTCGCGCGCGCCGATCCATTCCAGCCGCTCGAGGCGATCGAGGTGCTCCGCGAGCCCGGAGACGCCGCCGGGGCCTCCGAGCAGCGCCTCCACCGCGCCGCGCCAGAACACCCGCCCGAAGATGCTCGCCGCGCGCAGCACCTGCCGCGCCGCGCTGTCGAGGCGCTCCAGCCGGGATTGCACCATCGCCAGCACGGTCTCCGGAAGCGCGCCCTGGCTCCCCTCGGAGGTCGCCCGGATGAGCTCCTCCAGGTAAAACGCGTTGCCGTCGGCCTGCGCCACGAGCTGCGTCACGGTCTCGGCGCTCACCCCGTCGCCGAGGACCTGCCGCACGAGCCGCGCGCCCGCCCGGGGGCTCAGCTCCTTGAGCCGCAGCTCCTGGAGATCCCTGTTGGCCCAGAGCCCGGGGAACAGCGTGTACACCTCGGGGCGCGCCAGGGCGAGCACCAGGAGGGGCTGGTCCACGAGCCGGCGCAGCGCGTCGTTGATGAACTGGACCGTGGGCAGGTCGCCCCAGTGCAGGTCCTCCAGCACGAGGAGGAGCGGCTGCGCGGCGCACGCGGCCGAGGCGAAATCGAGCCAGGCCCTGCGCATCTGATCGCCCATCAGCGGGGCGTCCTTGCGGGCGGCGCGGAGCGGCGCGCTGTCCTCGTCGGGGAACGGCGTGCCCAGGAGCTCGCCGAGGAACTCCGCCACGCGCTGCGCGTCGGCCGCGCGGACGCGCTCGGTCACCCGCGCGAGCAGCTTCTCCCGGCGCGCCTCGATCGGCTCTCGATCGCGGATCCCGCACGCGCCCTGGAGGGCCTGCCGCAGCATCCCGAACGGGGCGCCCTTGCGGAGCGGGTCGCCGCGGCCGATCCAGACCGCGACGGGCTCGTCGCGCTGCCGGACGCGGCGGATGATCTCGTAGGCGAGGCGCGACTTGCCTATCCCCGCCGGCGCGGTGACGAGCACGGCGCGCGCCCGCGACTCCTCGATGCTCCCGGCGAGGAGGGCCTCGAGGGTGGCCATCTCCCAGTCGCGCCCGACGCAGGCCGTGGGCCTGCCGAGCAGCATGCGCGCGCCGCGGGCGAGCGGCTCCTCGCCTCGGAGCCACAGGCCCGCCTCCGTCTCGACGACCTCGAAGCGGGCGTCGAGCAGCGCGGCGGTCACCTCGTCGATGGCGATGGGCGCGATGGGCGCCCCGCGGCCAGCCGCCGGCGCGCCCGGGAGCGCCGCCGCGGGCTGCGCCAGCATCCGGACGGCGCGGTCGATCACGTCGCCGACGGGCCGGCCGCCCGTGACCTCCACGCGGCCGGTCGTGAGCACCACCGGACGGTCGCCGCTGGCGGCGCGGAGCAGGAGCGCGCAGCGAGCTGCCTGCGTGGCCTGATCCGTGGCCACGCCTGCTCCCAGGAGGATCACCAGGATCGACCCGTCCGCCAGGAGCTCCAGGCACGCGCCGAGCGCCTCGATCTCCCGGCGCAGCTCCGGCGACACGACAGCGACCAGCGTCTCCGAGTCGGCCCTCGCCGGGCAGGCGGCGACCCGCGACGCCGGCCCCATCATCACCACCGAGAGCACCCGCCGCTCCTTGCGGGTCAGCGAGGACTGGCGGTTCGGGTTCGCGCGCGGCGTCGACGGCGCGCCCGACAGCGGCGAGACGCCCATGGCCTCGAGCGCCGCGGCGATCTCCGCGCCGTCGCGGGGGCGGTCCTCCGGGTCCTTGGCGAGCATCCTGGCGCAGAGCGCGTCGAGGGCGGGGGGGACGTCGGGGCAGAGGGAGCTCACCCGCGGCACCTCGTCGAGGAGGATCTTCGCGAGGACGGCCATCAGGTGAGCGCCGCAGAAGGCCGGCTGGCCCGTGAGGCACTCGAACAGCACGCAGCCGAGCGCGAAGACGTCGGCGCGCGTGTCGACGTCCTGCCCGCTCCGGGCCTGCTCTGGCGCCATGTACGCGGGGGTCCCGACGAAGGCGCCTGTCCGCGTGAGCCGCGTGGCCTCGGGGAGCCCGGCGATGCCGAAGTCGAGCAGCTTCACGCGCGCGGCGTCGCCGTTCACAAGGAACAGGTTGCTCGGCTTGAGATCGCGGTGGACGATGCCGCGCGCGTGGACCGCCGCGAGCGCGGCGGCGGCGCCCGCCGCGAGCGCGATCGCCTCGTCCACGGTGAGCACCTGGCGCTGGAGCCGCTGCTCGAGATCCTCGCCATCGAGCCACTCCATGGCGAGCCACGGCGCGCCCGAGGCGCCGAGCCCGTGCGCGACGTAGCGCACGATACCTGGGCACGACAGCTCTGCGAGCACCCTGGACTCGCGAGAGAGGCGCGATTCGTCGCCGGTCCTCTGTTCGTCGAGGCACACTTTGATGGCCACGAGCTCGCCCGAGCGCCGATCGATCGCCTGGAAGACCGCCCCCATGCCGCCGGCGCACGCCTGGCTCACGATCTCGAAGCGGTCTCCGAGCACTTCCCCTGGTTGCATCACCTCGAGTATCGGCGTCCTCGGCGGTGAAAGTCCACGACGAGCGCCAGGGCTCGCCGCCGAGGCCGACGGGCGCGGAGGTGCGGAGCGTCGCCCCCATCTCCACGGGCAGCGCCGCCGCCGTCCGTCCAGCAGGGGCGAGGAGACAGTGGACGATTTCCTGTGAAGGATTCTGAGTCGTCTGTCCCCTCAAAGCCTGTCGCTGTTCCCCGAGACCGGTGTTCTGATCCTCCGTGAGCAGCTCAGATCGGGGGACAACCTCTCTGACGTGGCCGGGGCGGTGTGCGCCGGCGCCGCGCCGCACTTGGCTCTGCAGCATCGCCCCGCCGGGGGCGAAGCCGGGCCGACGTGGACGAGCGCCCGCAGGCTGTGGAGTATGTATAAGGAGGCCCCGTCGATGGGTGGGTAAGCCGTTGATCGAGGGTCGCTTTCCAGGGAGAGCGGATTGCGTGATCCAAAGAATGTTCTGCGACCCGGGGGCAGGCCGCTGCTGACTGTCGGATGATGGCTGATGCGCCGTGAACGACACGGGCCCGCCCGGGGCAGCGGCTGCCTCGGCGAGCGTGCCCCTCCGCGCATCGCTGGGCCGCCGGGCACAACGGGCAACGCCCCTTGCCAGATGGACAGGACCGACGCCGCCCCGCCCCCGGCTCCGGCTCCGGCTCCGGCTCGCACCGCGAGCGATTTGCGCCATGGCGATGACAACCGGTCACAAGGCTGCTCCGTCGCTGCCGGCGAGGCCCCGCCCCGTCGGAGCGCGGTGCACGGTGCGTGCCAGCAAGCCGCGCTGCGGCGCCTAGAGGGACCAGAGGGACCAGAGGGACCAGAGGGACCAGAGGGACCAGAGGGACCAGAGGGGCTAGAGCCGCCAGAGCGGCTAGACCTGAAGCACCAGGGCGGCAGCGACAATCCCAAACAATTCAAAAAATTCGAACATCAACTTGCCACCGAACCCCGACTTGCTATATCTTACATGAAGTATGATGCGCCTAGCTCTCGGATATTCTTCATCTTTGTAGGAGAGCAACCGCATTCGAGGCGCGCTTCTTCTGTCTCTGTGTCACCTGCTTGGCTGGTAAAAAGCCGCGAAGAATTTCCTGCTCAAGGCCGCTGCACATCCTAGCTGAATTGGCTCTCGACGAACCGTCGAGATGGCGCGAATCATTGGGTTCGCTGGACTGGTTGGTTTTGTCATTGTCACGAGTCGGCGATTCGTCCTGAGCGACGAGCGCCGTCCCATGGCCTTGATCGGGCGGAGCCTGACGATTCCATGCCTCGTCGAGCTCTGGTCCGCTGTGCTCGTGTGATTCGAGCTCGAGTTTCCGAATCGGCGCCCGACGGCGGAGATTCATTCGGCATAGGGTCGATATCCTGAAGTGAGAGGGAGCAGTCCATCGTGAACAAGAACATTCTATCTGGCGCTGCCTTGGTAGCAGCCATTTCCGTTGGTATTGCCGCAGGGGCTCCCAGCACCGCCTACGGTGCGACGACCTCCGTTGGCGTTCCCGCTATCGACGTATCTGAGCTCACGATCGCGAAGGTGCAGTGGGCGTACCTGATGCGCCGTTACACGGCGGAGGCTCTGACGAACGCCTATCTCTCGAGGATCTCGCAGTACGAGTCCTCCTACAACGCGTTCACCTCGTTCAACCCGAACGCCGTCGCGCAGGCGCGCGAGATCGACAGGAAGCGGAGGAACGGCGTGGCCCTCGGCCCCCTGGCCGGGATCCCCGTCGTCATCAAGGAGTCGATGGATCACGTCGGCTTGCCGTCGACGGCAGGCTGGGCTCCGCTCAGCTCGCAGGTCGCCGGCGGTGTCGATCTGTTGCCCATCAAGAACTCCGTCGTCGTCGATCGGTTGATCGCCGCCGGGGCCATCATCCTCGGGAAGACGAACATCCCGGCCTTCAGCGACGACGGCACCCGAGCGAACAGCAGCTGGGCGGGGCCCACCTACAACGCCGTGGTTCCGACCCTGGTGCCCGGGGCGAGCAGCAGCGGTACGGCCACGGCGGTGGCCGGCAACTTCGCCGTGCTTGGCCTCGCGGAGGAGACGGGGGGATCCATCCAGAACCCTGCGGCCGCGCAGAGCCTCGTCGGCATCAAGCCGACGTTCGCCCTCGTCCCCACGGCCGGCGTCGTGCCCCTGGCCGGCAGCACGAGGGACGTGGTGGGCCCGATCGCGCGGACTGTCCGCGACGCCGCCGTGGTGATGGATGTCCTCGCGGGCTACTCCCCGGAAGACCCCAAGACGAGCCTGTCCAATGGACACCTGCCCGTGGGCGGCTACACGAGCCGGCTGAGCCAGAGCGCCCTCTGCGGAAAGCGGATCGGCCTGTATGGCCCAGGGTGGCGTCACGGCGGCCTGTCTCCTGAGACGCAAGCGCTGTACGAGCAAGCGATCGAGGAGCTGGAGGACCAAGGCGCGATCGTCGTCGAGGATCCCTTCGCCGGGAGCGGCTTCGCCGATCTGGCCTTGCCCGATGAGCCCTATGACATGCGAGGGACGGAGTCTGTGGCCTACGACTTCCAGCGCTACCTCAAGGGGGTGAAGGTCGGCGGCACCATCGTCGGCTCGATCGACGGACTGGCGTTTTTCACGGGGATATCTCCGTTCGATCCGGTCGACGGTCCGCTGTCCTGGTATGTCGACAAGCTCCCCGTGCTGGCCTCCTCGCTGCTCTTCCCGGAGGACGCGCCCGATCTGTCGGGCTTCTGGGCCCTGCGCGACCAGTACGTGAACGTCTTCGACTCCGTGATGACGGTGCACGATCTGGACGGCCTCGCGTTTCCGCAGACCTATGACACGCTGCCGGAGCTGTCTGGCTCGGACACCTATCCCGCGACGACGGAGTCCGCGATCAACATCGCGGGCTTGCCCGGGGTGGTCGTGCCCGCTGGTCAATACAGCGACGGGGCTCCCTTCAGCCTGATCTTCGTCGGCCCCCGCTGGAGCGAGGCTGAGCTGCTGGGGTTCGCCTACGATTACGAGCAGGCGACTGAACACAGGATCGAAGCTCAGCTGACGTCGTGGTGAGCTCGCGCCTCGCACCTCCGGCGCTGCCGGGGGTGCGAGGGACGAGCGTGGGCGGCACGGCCCCCACGGGCCGCAGCCGGCCGGCTCATGCCCGAGAGCGACAGCGTCGTACCCGCGGGCCCTGGAGTGAACGCGGCCCGGCGGGCGGTCGGCTCGAGGTCGACCGGGCTTCGACCCCGCGACGATCGAGGCGCGTGGGGTGGCTCAGCCCCCATCGTTGACGATGTGACGTGGGACGCCAGGAAGCCGGCGGCACACCCGGGGGGGATGGTGCCAGGGCGCCAAGGCGCATGCTGGCACATCCGCGGCACACATTGCGTGTCACACCATCATTTGCCGTGGTTTTTGTTGGCCGTCACGTTGGCGCTGGTCATGCAGTGGTGGACGTCATGAAGACAAGGAACGCTTCCATGCTGGTTGTCCTGGCGCCCCTCCTGCTGGCCGCCTGTAACGTGAGCTTCATCGAAGGCGCGACGGACGACGGCGGCGCGAACGACCCCGCCGCGCTGCCGGTCGAGAGCGGTTCGAACGACCCCGCCGCTCCGCCGGTCGAGAGCGGCTCGATCGACACTGCGGGCAGCGGCAGCTCCGGGGGCGACGCGGAGCCAGGTGACGCGTTGCCGGCCGCCGCCTTGACGCGCGCTCAGATGGATGTGCTCTGGGACCGGTACTGGGAGAGCCAGGGTGACGTCGGAGGCAGCAGCGGGTCGGGCGGCGGCGACGGCCCGGCGCTCGATCCCAACGATCTCTTCCTTCGTGCCTCGGATCTGGGTGTCTCGTGCGGCTCCCCGACCACGCAACTCCGCTGCGGCGGGCACTGGCAGTTGAGCCTCGTGCTACCCAGCGCCTACCAGCAGGTCGGCGTCTACGATCTCGAGGATCCCGCGCTCATCAGCTATAGCTACATGAGCCAGACGGGTGAGCCCTACTCTCCGCGGCCGGACGACTGCCCGTGGGGAGGCGGGTCGTTCGGGCCGGGCACGCTCGAGATCCTCTCCATCGACAACGCCGAAGTGCGCTTCCGTCTCACCCTGGGCTCGCTCTGGGACACCGATCCCAGCGGCGAGTACACAGCTCCGCGCTGCCCCTGAGGCGCAGGCGTCCTCGGTCGGTCCAGCGGTGGGTCTCTTCCGGTTTCCCGCCGAACGTGGCGAGGGGACCGTCCATGTGCGGGATGGCCAGTCGGACCGAGACAGGGCCATTCCGGTGAACCATCGAGCCGAGTGCGTCAGGCGCGTCACGTTGTCCTCGAGGCCATGTGCGCTCGCGGCTGAGCCGGTGGGGGACGGGCTCGGCGATGGCCGCTTCGCTGAGCTCGCCGTCGGTGCTCGGAGCACATCGGAGCTGGCAGGCTCGAGCGCTCGGGTGACCGGGATGACCCGATGATAGCGTGCGAGCGGGGGGGCGAGGCCGCTTCCGTTCGCGCCCGCGTTGCTCCAAGGAGCCGCGCGCGCTGCCCCTGGCGAGGATGCCGTGAACACGGCTGCAGGGGATAGCATCCAAGTGTTCATCAACTGGAGGTCCCATGCGCGATTCTCGTACGCTGATCAGCATCGCCGCCGCATCGCTCCTGTCGCTCACGGCCGCGGCTGCGCTGGCCCAGGAGGCGCCGCTTCTTTACCTCTCGAGCCCGCGCCCGCACACCGTCATTTCCGGGAACGTGCCGCTCGACGTGAGGTGTTTCGCGACATCGACCCAGGAGTGCCAGCGCCTTTGCGTGGATGTCCGAGGCCGGACGCAGACGGCGACCGCTTGCGTCGACCGCACCCCGAGCACGCCGCCGGGGACGTTGATGCTCCTCACACGCCCCTTCCCGGCGTTCGAATCGGGGGAAGAGCTCACGCTCACGATCTCTGGCAGTGTGAGCGCAGGCACCGAGTCCTCGGCGACCTACGGACCGCTCTACATATCGAGCGCAGCCCGAAGCTCGTCGCGGTGCATCGCGTCCAGGGCTCGATCCTCGATTTCGACGCTGACCGTGTCCTGTTCCTGAGTCAGTTCCAGTCGCTCGGCATCCTCGACCGCGCCTCGCAGCAGGTGAGCTGGCTCGCGACGCTGCCGCAGGATCCGCCCGGGAGCACCCCCACCTACGGCGCGCTCACGCCGTCGGGCGCCGCGATCCAGTCGGGGTACGGTCGCATCTTCACGTCGGTCAACGGCGTGTGGACCAGGATCACTTCGGGCCGGCTGGACGCGGTGAACGGCGACTCGCTGGTGTGGGTCACCGAGGACGGGGGCAGGGCGTACGCGCACACGCCGTCGACGGGGTGGAGTCGGGGCATCTGGAGCCGGACGGGCAGCGACTCGCCGTTCCAGGCCGACATCGCGGCGTCCGGTGACATCTATTACGCAACGTACGAAGAGCCGTTCATCCGCCACCTGCTCGTGGGCACCCTCGGAGATCACCCGGGCAACCTGGAGCGGCCCATCACCGACGGGACGAACGTCGCCGGCCGGTGGTCGGACGGGAGCACGAGCTCGAGCTTCCTGTACACGGCGGATGGCGAAGAGGTGGCTCTCGGCGACTCGATCGCTGGCGACCCCGCGGGGCTGCTCCTGCACGCGGGGCACGCCGGATTCCTGAGGAGCGACGGGGACGTGAACCAGGTGTGGCTGCGGACCCCGGACGGCGAGCTGCACCAGCTCAGCTCCTTCGAGACCTCGAGCCAGCTCGATCAGCAGAAGCTCCGGGTCGGCCACGACGGCATCAGCGATTCTGGCGAGGTGGTGTTCCTCAACGAGGGCAAGCGTTACATCGGCCGCCCGGGCGCCGCGCCCGAGGAGATCAGCAGCGCGCTCGGCCACGCGCGCTGGTTCGACGGGAGCTGGTATGTGACGCTCGGCAACACGCTGTTCCGGGTCGAGGCGACCGGCGCCGCAGCGCCGCCGGTCGCTGCGCTGCGAGCCGGCTCGAAGGGCCTGGAGGGCTACTACAAGGAGGTCGTCGTCCGGCCGATCGGCGATGACGCGCTGGAGGAGGAGCCGGCGCTGCTGAGGCGCCACGAGTCCGACGCTTTGCCGGCTCTGTCGGATCTCGAAGAGGCGACCGGTCTCGCCGGCGACGCGCCCGACGGTGCGCAGGCGGCGGCCGGGTGCAGCGCCGGCGGTTCGGCGGGCCCGGGCAGCGGCGCCGCTGCGTTCGCCGCGCTCGCGGGCCTCGCGCTCGCGCGGCGGCGCCGGCGGGCGTAGCCAGCCACGCGCGCGGAGCGCCGAAGGCGCCGAGGAGGGCCTGGTTCCGGAGCGGGTTACCGCCGCTCTCGCGACACGGTGTCGATCCTCGTGCTGAGGGACTGCCATCCTGGCAGGCCAGGCGTCCTGGCCAGGGCGCCTGGAGGCGCGGATCTCCGCTGCGCTCTCCGGGCACGGAACGTGAAGCGCGCGCTCGCATGCCCATCGAGACGATACCCATCGATCGCGAGGATCGCCTCGCCGGCGTTCTCCTTGGGACGGCGGTCGGCGACGCGCTCGGCCTGCCCAGAGAGGGCCTGTCGCGCCGGCGCGCCGCCCGCCTTTTCGGCGCGTCGCCGATCGAGCACCGCTTCGTGCTCGGCCGCGGGATGATCAGCGACGACGCCGAGCACGCGTGCATGACGGCCCAGGCCCTCCTGGCCGCGCCGGGGGACGCGGCGCGGTTCGCGCGCGCGCTCGCGTGGCAGCTCCGCGGCTGGCTCGCCTCGCTGCCGGCGGGCGTCGGTTACGCCACCTTGCGGGCGATCCTCAAGCTGTGGCTCGGGTTCTCTCCGGAGCGGAGCGGCGTCTTCTCCGCGGGCAACGGCGCCGCGATGCGCGCGCCGATCCTGGGCGCGGCCCTCGCGCTCACGCCGTCGCGCATCGAGCCCATGGTGCGCGCGTCCACGCGCCTCACGCACACCGATCCGCGCGCCGAGGAGGGGGCGCAGATCATCGCCCTCGCGGCCGCGTATGCCGCGGTGCGCACGCCGGAGCATGTGAATCCGGCCGAGCTGCTCCCGATGCTCCGCGAGCGCGTCGCGGACGAGGAGCTCCGCCGCCGGCTCGACCGCGCGGCGGAGCTGCTCGGCCGGCGCGCCTCGCCGGAGGACTTCGCTGCAGCGATAGGCCTCCATCAGGGCGTGAGCGGCTTCATCGTGGACACCGTCCCAGCGGCCCTGTTCTGCTGGCTCGCGCACCCGGGCGACTTCCGCCGCGCGGTGGAGGACGTGATCCTGCTCGGCGGCGACGCCGACAGCACGGGCGCGATCGTCGGCGGCCTCGCGGGCGCGACGCTGGGGGCGCGCGGGATCCCTGGCGCGTGGCTCGACGGGATCGCCGATTTCCCTCGGTCGGTCGCGTGGATGCGGCGGCTCGGCGCGCGGCTCGCGCGGTGTTTCCGGGGCGAACGCGACGAGGTCGCCGGGGCGGGGGAGGAGCGAAGCGCCCGAGCGGAAGGGCCTCTCGGCCTCTTCTGGCCCGTGTTGCCGCTGCGCAACCTGGTCTTCCTGGCGCTGGCGCTGGGGCACGGATTCCGGAGGATGCTGCCGCCTTACTGAGGTGGGGCGACGGTCGTGGCGGCATTTGCGCTCCACGTGCCTTCGAGCACATGCGCCGCTGAGCGGGCGCCCTGGCTTATTGAAGCTACGCCGGGAAGCGCGCTCTTTGCAGTGCTTGTGGCTATAGTCAGCGGGTGACGAAGCGTCGCAAGCAGAGCAAGTCGTCGTCCGTGCCCCCGATGGGGGCGGGCACCGTTGATGGATCACGGCTCGTCCTCGAGAACGTCCGCTGCTTCGTGCACAGCGAGGTGCCGCTCGGGGCGCAGGTCACGGTCATCATTGGGCAGAACGGCTCCGGCAAGACGAGCATCGTCGAGGCGCTCGCCTCGCTCGCGCCCGGCGACGGCGAGGGGCTCGACCGGTTTCCGCTGCGCCACGGCGGGTCGGCCGGGTCGATCGCGCTCTACGGCGCTGGCCCCGAGCCGATCGCGCGCTGGACCGATGGGGCAGGGCGCTTCGAGCGCGCGCGGCTCCCGCGTGGGCACCACGTCTTCGGTTATGGGCAGTATCGCGCCCTGCGCCCGCCGGTCAGGCCGCGCCAGGCGACCGGGCCCGCGCTCCTCGGTCCGGAGTGGGAGCCGGCGCTCGTCCGGCCGCTTCCAACGCACCTCGAAGACGCACTGCGCCGGCAGGCCACGCGCACGCTCGTCGATTTCGACGAGTACCTCTTCCGGGACCTCGCCGCCTACGTCGCGCTCCTGGAGGAGCGGGGCGAGTACGATCCCGCTGCACGAGTGGTCTGGAAGCGGCTCCACGGGTGGCTCGTGGGGCTCGACAGGCGCATCGAAGACGTGGAGATCGTCGAGCAGGAAGGGCGCCGCGTGGCGGCATTCCGTCGCTCGGGCGTCTCACTCTCGATCCTCGAGCTCTCCGACGGGTACCGCGCCATGCTTTCCGTCGTGCTGGATCTCGCGATCCGCTATGCGCAGACGTTCTCTACGCTCGACGATCCGCTCGCTGGCGAGGCCTTGGTGGCCATCGACGAGGTCGACCTCAACCTCCACCCTCGCTGGCAGCGGCGGATCATCGACCGGCTCACGAGCTTGTTTCCGGGCACGCGCTTTGTGCTGACCACGCACTCGCCCGCGGTGGTGCAGGCCGCCATCGACGACAAGGAGCGCGCGATCGCGGTCCTCGTGCTGGATGAGAAGCCGGGCCAGGGTACGACGGTGCGGCAGTTGACCGAGGGCGACCTGGAGAGGCTCGACGGCGCCGAGGTCGACTCGGTGATGGTTGACGGCGCCGTCTTCGATGTGCCCTCGCGCCTCTCACCGACGTACGAGGCGCTGGAAGTGGAGGCTGCCGAGCTCCGGCAGAAGATCGAGGGCGGCACGGCGACGGCGCGCCACCGGCAGAGATTGCTGAAGGTGCTGGACGAGCTTCAAGGCGTGCTCGCGCGGGAGGAGGAGCGGGAGGGCAAGGGCCCGCTGCTGTCCGAGATCGCGCGGACGCAGATCGCGCTGCTCAGGGTGCTGGATTCACAGCTTACCGGGAAGGGAGGGGGACGGCGTGATCCGGCTCCGGCGAAAGGGCGTCGCAGCGCCCGCTGACTGGCAAAAGACGGTGGACGCGGCGTTCCCGGATGCGGCGGCGTTCTGGAGGAAGGCGAGGGCCTTCGAGAAGCTCGCCGAGCACGGGACGAGGCGGAAGAAGGGGTTCGCGAGCTATGCGCCGGAGGTGCTGCCGGCCGACAAGGACGGGAAGCCGGATTTCCCGCCGGTCTGGCGCACCGATGCGCGGGTCCGACAGGCGATCGCCCGGATGTCGCACGGCTTCTGCGCGTACTGCCAGTCTCCCGTCAGTTCGACGCACCCTGGGAAGGGTGGAGAGGACAGGCCGCCGGGGCAGGTCGAGCACTTCCGGCCCAAGGCGCGTTTTCCTGCACAGGTTTACGCGTGGGACAACTACTTCCTGGGGTGCATGGGGTGCAACGGCACAAAGCACGACAAGTGGCCGGCCGAAGGGTATGTTCGGCCTGATGAGGGCAAGCCGGGCAGCCGTTTCGTCTTCGCGGAGAACGGCGAGATCAAGGCTCGTGAAGGCGATGAGCAGGCGAGGTGCACGGTCGAGGACTTCGGTCTGGACCGCCATTGGCTCACGAAGCACCGGGGGCAGGCGATCCAGAGCCATCTCGACTTCGTGCAGAGGCTGATGGGACGTCCCGGCATTCAGCTTCAGGACATGTTGATAACGCGTCCTGTGGCGTTCTCCGAGGCGATCAACCAGAACGTGTGGCGCGTTTGGGCGAACGGGCGACGGAAGAAGAAGCCCTCGCGTGCGCAGCCTCGGCGCGCGCGATGAGCGCGTCGAGCTTGTCTCGCTCATGAGGGTTCTCTTCCATGATCCTGAATCCCCGCAAAAGTCGAATGGCGCTCGGATCGGCGGATGGGATCGCATCAAAAAAGATAAAAAATGCTCTCTCTGAGTGCTCGATTAGGCACTTTATGTAAACTGCGGCACACATGGCAAGAGTGTAGGGCTGATCCTCCATCTTGGTGAAGACGGCGAACGGGCGATTGGTTTGAGTTGGATCTTTTAAGAGCTTTAAGATTGCCCTCGTTGCCGGCTCATGTCGAATGTAGGCAAGAGCAAATACTATCGAAGCCTTGTCTTCCGTGCTCCCCTTGTCGAGCCAGCGAAGGAGCACCGGTCCAGCTACTTCGCCGAGATGGTAAAGCATATCGAACTCGGTGGGGCTCGCCGGCGGAACCAGCCGTGTCACGCGTTTCTCGATCTCCTTCCGGAGCGCTTGCCTGACCTCGATGGCGGTTTCTGCACATTGGGCCGCGAGCATCGTCCCTTCAGCCACGCCCTCGCCGTCTTTGTCGAGCAGCCCGCGGATGATCCGGTCCGCGTGCGCCCCCGGGAACCCGGCGGAAAGGATGATGACCTCGTGCCACCACTTGTCCTTGTGTTTGCGCAGCAGCTCGTCGTATGCGTGCGCGTTCACGAGCTCCATCGCGGCGAGGTACTCCTGGAACGTCAGGTGCGAGAATGCGAACGACCCCGGCGCCCGCTCCACGAGCACGCCGTTTCGGTCGCGGATCTCGGCGACGATCGCCTCCGCCTCCTCCTCCGGGCGGCCGAGATCCGGCAGGTGCGCCGCGAGCCTCTTGACGACCTCCTCCGCGGGCAACTCCGCCACGCGCGCCTTGTGCATCGAGAGCGCGAGCCGGGCGAGCAGGGCGCGCTTCGCGTGGGCGTCGAGCTTGCCGATGGCGGCGCCGTCCGCGAACTTGGCCCGGTCCCACTCATAGAGCAGCACGTTTGTGATCGCCTCGTACAGGGCGACCCGTCGCTCCGGGATCCGCTGACCCAGGAAGCGGTGGACGACGCAGATGACCGAGCAGAGGAGGGGAGTCTGCGCGAGCTTCTCGATCGCCCGGCTCGTCCTCACCCGCTCTTTCAGGTCGTCTGCGGCGGCGCGCGCGTCGATCTCGGCCTGTCCGCGTGGCTTGTTGAGGCTCAGCTCGGCGGCCAGACACCAGCGATCGATGAAGACGGCGACCTCGTCGCGCGTCATCGGCACGAGCCGCGCGCGCGCAAAGCCCCTGGGCGCGGCCTCGTCCTTACCGGGCATGGCGGCCGGCCTCGTCGTGACGACGACCGGGATCCCCGGATACGCATCGAGCATCGCCGTGAGGGCCGGGAGCACCTTCCCTGCCACGTGCGTCCGGGCTTCATCCAGGCCATCGACGAGGAGCAGCGCACGGCCGCGCTGCAGCGCTGCTTCCACGAACCAGGCCTCGACACCGGCGGCGCGAGCGATCTCCTCCGGGGTCGCCGCGGCCTCTTGAAGTGCCCGCACCGGCACGACGAACGGAATCGATGCCCGATCGCCTCCTTGGGTCGAGGTGGTCAGCTCGCCCCGAGCGGCGCGCGTCGCCAGGTAGGCGAGGAGCGTCGACTTGCCGCTCCCCGGCTCACCGATGATCAGGAGCCGCGGGTGGCTCACGAGCGCGTCCGTGGCGAGCACCCGCGGCCGCTCGAGGGCGTGCAGCATGGCGCTCGCTGCCTCCGCTTCGGCCGCCGTCGCTCCGCCCTTGGGTCTCTTGCCCGCTCCTTTCCTGGGTTTCGCCGCGCGCGGCTCCTCGGACGGCTCCTCGACGTGCAGCGGCACATAGGCGATCTCGAGATCCTGCCGGACGCGCGCGCTGAGCTGGAGTCCGCGGATCTCGATCTGCCCGTGCCTCGCCTCGATCTCCCGCCGGTAGGCCCGCTCCGCGGCAGCGAAGCGCGCCTCTTCGTCGCCCCTGGCTGCCGCCTCGAGCACCGCGCGCTCTTCAGCGCACCGAATCTCGAACACGTCTGCATCCGGAAAGGCATCCTCGAAGCCCTTTTGCCCCCACCGCTCCACCAGCGCGCGTAGCTCCCCGCGCAGCCCCTCCGGAACGGGATAAGGCCCCCGCGCCTCGAGCGCATCGAGCAGCCGCCGCCTTGCCCGCTCACGCCGGTTCTTGCGGACCATCTCGGGCAGGTCGCCGCTCGCCCGAGGGGCCTCCGGCGCGTCGGCGAAGACCGTGTCGAGCACCGCTTCCTTGGACTCCGTCGCCGTGTGTTCCATCTTGGAGCGGCGCTTCGCCCCGACGGTCTTGCCTCGCCCCGCCCGGGTCTTCGCCTCTCGTACGGCCGTCGTCACGAGCCGGCATCCTAGAGATCGGCCTCCTCACCGTCCAGCCGCCGAGCGCCGCGCTCTTTCCGGGCCGCGCCTCGCAGGCTACGCCACGCGTCTGGAACGGCTTCCTCACGCCTCTGCCCATGGCATGCTGCCCCTCCCGGGCCGCCCATGCGCTTCGTCACGTACACCCCGCCTCCTCCACTCGGCCGCTTCGTCCGCCTGCTCTGGTACTACGCCGCCCCCGAGCTCCCCGACCTGCTGGAGCGCGTGCTCCCCAGCGGCGCCATGAGCCTCCTCATCAACCTCGCCGAGGACGAGCTGCGCTGGTACGACAACGCTGCCGAGGACGGCGCCGCTCGCTGCCACCGCCTCTCCGGCATCGCCGTCTGCGGCGCCCACGCCGAGCACTTCGCCATCGACTCGGCGGAGCAGCGCGCGATCGTGGGCGCGGAGCTCTCCCCGGGCGGCGCGGCCCCGTTCTTCGGCCCGGACGCCGGGGAGCTCGGCGGCGCCCACGTCTCGCTCGACGCGCTGTGGGGGCGCGAGGCCGCCCTCGTCCGCGAGCGCGTGCTCGAGGCGAAGACCCCCGAGGAAAGGCTCCGCGCGCTCGAGTCCGCCCTCGCAGCGCGCCTTCTCCGGCCGCGCGCGTCGATCGAGCGCGATCCCTCGGTCGACTTCGCGCTCGCCGCGTTCGCGGACCCGTCCCGCGCGTGGACCGTGGCCGACGTGACAGGGCAGCTCGGGATGAGCTCGAAGCGGTTCATCCGGAGCTTCACCGAGCGCGTCGGCCTCACCCCGAAGCGTTATTGCCGTGTGCAGCGCTTCCAGCAGGCGGTCTCTGCGATCGAGCGCGGCGAGCGCGTCTCCTGGGCGGGCGTCGCGGCCGCGTGCGGCTATTACGACCAGGCGCACTTCATCCACGACTTCCGCGCGTTCGCCGGCCTCACGCCCACCGAGTACGTGACGAGGCGCCGCGAGCGGAACCATGTCCCGCTCGGCGGCTGACCACCGGCGCTGGCCGAGCCGGCGCTCCCAGCTCGGCCGGCTCAGCCGGCCGGCATGTTTTTACAATACCCGCTCCGGCCGCGTGGGCATCCTTCGCCCATGACCCAGCGACAACACCCCATCGCCCCGCCCCCGTACCACGCCGTCGTGCCGCACCTCGTCGTCGCCGGCGCGCCCGACGCCATCGCGTTCTACAAGAAGGTGTTCGGCGCGACAGAGAAGCTGCGCCTCGCCGACCCGAAGCTCGGCGGCGCCATCGTCTGCGCCGAGCTCGTGATCGGCGACTCCATCGTCAGCGTCGCCGACGAGGCCCCCCAGTGGAACGCGCGCGGCCCGAAGGCGCTCGGCGGCTCGCCGATCGTCCTCACGCTGAACGTCGAGGACCCCGACGCGGTCGCCGCGCGCGCCGTCGAGGCGGGGGCCAAGATCATCTATCCGATCGCGGACCAGTTCTACGGCCGGCGGGAGGGCAGGATCGAGGACCCGTTCGGGCACCAGTGGATCCTGTCGGCCTTCATCGAGGACGTCTCGGTCGAGGAGATGCAGGTGCGCATGGCGAGGTGGTGGGAGGAGCAGGGCCCGAGCGGCGCCTGATCCGCGCCGCGTCGGCCGCGTCGGCCTCGCGCCACTACGCCGCCGCGCCGCAGCCCGCGCCGGTCGCGGGGCGGCGCGGCCGCAGGCTCACCGGGCCCATCGCTTCCGGGCCCGGAGCGTGGACGCGGCGGCCCTCGCCGGCTCCGGCTCGTGCGGCAGATCGTGCGGCGTGGCGCCGCACGTCACGCAGGCCTCCAGCTTCGTGGATCTCGGCGCGTGCGACGACTCCGGCGCCATGCCGGCGTCGGGCCAGCCGCACGACATGAGCTCGCTCCCGGCGTCCGTCGGCGTGAGCGAGTCCGCCATCGAGTGGACCGAGCGCTTCATCTCGGTGAGGCGCGCCAGCTGAAGGACGAGCGCCGTGAGCCGGGCCGGATTGAACGGCTTGAGCAGGACGTGGTGATACACGGCCTCCTTCGAGCGCGTGTACTCCTCGGCGCCGGTGATGAGGAGACAGCTCGTGTACACGGGCATGTTCGCCACCCTCCGGAGCAGCTCGTCCCCTTTCATCCCAGGCATCACCACGTCGGAGCAGACCAGGTGAAACTCCCTGGCTTCGAGCAATACGAGCGCCTGCTCCGCCGACGTACATTCCACGACGTCGACGTCCCCGGAGAGGACTGCGGAGATGGACCTCAGCGCCCTTTCGTCGTCGTCGACGACGAGGACGCAATACTTTCGTCGGGAAGACGAGATCGTGGCGTCCCTGTGCTGACCCTGCGAAGAGGTGCGATGGACTCTTACGGTCGATGACACGGTGGCTGCCTCCCTGCGACGATGGCGGGCCCGCATCTCCTGCCGCTGTGCCGCGGAGTTGCGCGAGCGCGCTTGCGTGGTGTCGAGGGCCTGCACGGCACCCCCCGGCGCCGACGGCCTCTTCTATCGAGGTGTACACGACGATGTTTGTTCGAGTCAACCGCGCAACATGCTCTCTCGACAGGCCAGCGCGAAGATCTCGAGTTCCGTTCGACCTGCTTGGACGGTGTCGTGGAGGCACTCGGGACGTCGAAGATGCAACGCGAACGGCCCAGTTCAGTGCGGCTGCGGGCGCGCGCCTCGGGTCACGATCGCGATGCACGGCGGAAACAAATGCAACTTGTTCGAATCTTCACATGGGTATCGTGTGAGCTACTGCACTCGCGATGCCCTTCTTCTCTTCTTCGCACGCTTTCACACGGTTTCGCACGGCTGGCACTTACGTGCTGATCGGGACTTCCCTGTTTCTGTCGGGGCTTCCCCTGTCTCAGCTGCCATGTTCGTGTGGAGCTGGCGGTTTCGTGCTCTGCGGCTTGCGTCAGCCCGTGCGATCGCCCGCGTCGAGCCGTGGGGCGAACTGCGGCAGCGACCGGCAGGTGGCTCGAATACTCCTGTTGAGTCCGCCAAGCGATGGCTCGTGAAACGGCTCCTGTCGATGCGGGCGGTGTTTGCGGCGATTACCGCTGTGCTGGCGCCCTCTCCGCTCGTTGGCCCAGGTGAGCGCCGACTACGACGCTCTCTTCCGCGTCCTCCACGCGCGGCCGCGAACACGGCGGCGCGCGGCTCTCCGCGCTTTGCGCGGCCGTCGACGGCGAGATCGTCCCCGCGAGGACGACGCGCGCCTCGCGGTCGAGCGTGCCCCCGCTGGCGCGCCCTGCCGCCGGCGCCGCTCGCCCGCGTGGCTGGCGGCGCGGCGCTCGGGGGGCCCTGCCCCCACGGGATCTCGCGCCGACGGCCGGCGCTCTCCATCGCGCCGCCGCCGCCGCGCCGCGATCCCGCCACGCGGCGCGATCCCGTGCGCGCTCTCGCGCACCTCTGGCCCGCGTGAGGGTAGACTCGGCGCAATGTTCTGGTTCGATGCCGTCCTGCTCGGGGTCCTCGAGGGCCTGACCGAGTTCCTTCCCGTCTCGTCCACCGGTCATCTCATCCTGCTCGGCGCGTGGCTCGGTCACCAGAGCGAGGCGGCGAAGACGCTCGATATCGTGATCCAGCTCGGCGCGGTCCTCGCGGTCGTCGTCTATTTCCGCGAGCGCCTCTCGACCACCGTGCGCGGCATGGTCCGGCGGGATCCGGACAGCCTCCGCCTCGCGCTCGCCCTCGCGTTCGCGTTTCTCCCCGCCGCCGTGGTCGGCCTGCTCTTCCACAAGGCCATCAAGGCGTACCTGTTCGGCCCGGGGCCCGTCGCGGCCGCGCTCATCGCCGGCGGCCTCCTGATGATCGGCGTCGAGTCGGTCCGCCGCCGCCGGCCGGATCAGGGCGCTCCGCGCGTCGAGGACGTCACGCTCCAGCGCGCGCTCGCGATCGGCTTCGCGCAGTGCTTCTCGCTCTGGCCCGGCGCGTCCCGCTCGATGACCACCATCGTCGGCGGGCAGCTCTCGGGCCTCAGCACCGCCGCGGCCGCCGAGTTCTCGTTCCTCCTCGCCATCCCGACGCTCGGCGCCGCGACCGTCTTCGATCTCGTCAAGAACGGCCGCGCCTTGCTCGACGCCCCCGGCGGGATCGTGGCGCTCGTGGTCGGGCTCGCCGTCTCGTTCGCCGTCGCCCTGCTCGTGATCGCGGTCTTCCTGCGTTACCTGAAGCGTTATGGCCTCGCGCCGTTCGGCTGGTACCGCGTCGCGCTCGGCGCGCTGGTCCTCTGGCTCTGGCTCGCGAGCCGCTCCGCCCCCGCCGAGGCCGGCGCCGCCGCGGCCTCACCCGCGCCGCGGGGGGACGTCGCGGCCGCAGCGGACGGCCTCGCCCGTACCGGCGGTCACCCGAGCCGCCCGTAGGCGTAGAGCCAGCGGGCCGTCGTCTCGCCCCGGTTGCGGACGGTGTGCACCACGCCGGCGCGGATCTCGATCTCCTCGCCGACGCGGGGCACGATCGTCGTGCCCGCGAGCGTGAGCTCGAGCTCGCCTTCGAGGACCATCAAGAACTCGTCCTCGTCGTGAACGTAGTCCCTCCACACGCGGCCGGGCGGATCGGTCCAGAGCCCGCCGTGGAAGCCGCGCGCGCGCCAGCGCTTCAGCACCTCGTCGCGAGTCGCCGTATCCATCCGCGCCATCTTGCCCGAGGCGCAGGACATCTTCCACGTCAGCGCCGGAGCGGCATGGCCCGAACGCCCGAGCCAAGGCGCGCCCGCCCTCGTCGAAGCCGGCGCCGCGCGTCCGCGCTCGCGCGGGGGCCTGCACCCCTGCACCACGGACGGCCTGCTTGCGAACGACGGCGCATCGGGCTAGGATGCTTCTTCTCACGAACGTCCCTGGCCCTCGATACGACGCTTTCCCGCTTCCCTCGCTTGAGGGAGCCTGCAGCTCGCTCGGACGACTGGACGACGCACCGTGTGACCGCGCGGGAGTTCCGCGCGGCACGTCTCCGTTCGATCCGTTACGGCTTCGTCGGATGGCAGGCCGAGAGCGCCGCAGTGGCGCACCAGAAAGCCGTAAAAAAGCAGGATGGCATGGGAAATCGTCTCTACGTAGGAAACCTTTCGTTCAGCACCACCCGCGAGACCCTCGAGTCCGCGTTCGCCGCAGCCGGCGAGGTCCGTGAGATCGCGATGCCGACCGACCGTGAGACGGGGCAGCCGCGTGGCTTCGCGTTCGTGACCATGGGCTCGGCCCAGGCCGCGAACAGCGCGATCTCGCAGCTGAACGGCGCCGTCCTGGATGGCCGCGCGCTCAAGGTCAACGAGGCGCAGGAGCGCCCGGCCCGCGGCTTCGGCGGCGGTGGTGGTGGCTTCGGCGGCGGCGGCGGTGGTGGTGGCTTCGGCGGCGGCGGTGGTGGCTTCGGCGGCGGCGGCGGCGGCTTCGGCGGCGGTGGTGGTGGCCGCGGCGGTCGCGGCGGCTCCGGCGGCCGCGGCGGTCGCGGCGACCGGTACTGATCTCGCGGGCGCGGCGCGGCGCCGCTCGTGCGCCGCGCCTGCGCCTTCAGGACGCACCGCGAGGTGCTGAAGAACGCGCCCGGAGGCGCTGAAAGGCCTGGCTCCCTATGCAGCAGAAACAGGCAGCAATGAAGCGGCAAAAAGAACGCGCTCGGCAGGAAAAGCAGCGCGAGAAAGACGCGAACCGCCTCGCGCGCCGCAAGGAAAAGGGCCCTGGTGATGGCGGAACACCGGGGGAGGACCCGGACATCGCAGGGATCGTCCCGGGGCCACAGCCTCCCATTACCGAGTGAAACGCCCAGCGCGGGCCGAGGCGCGGACAGCGCCCCGGCCGCCGCTCGAGACGTACGCCGTCCCGGGCGATAAGCTCTCGCCCTACGCTTCCGGGCTACGGTACGTGGCCGTGGCGACGTAGCGGAGGACCCGGGAGCAGCACTCGCCGCCACAGCTCCCTCGACAGGCGCATTCACCCTCGAACCGCGCCGTGCGCGAAGCGAGGCTGCTCAGGATCTCCTGCGTCACGTCGTAGCCGCCGTTGTCACAGGAAGAGTACGAGCACGGCATTTCGAACAGCGCATGCGCATGCTCGACGACGACGCGGCGGATGTACTGCGTCTCATTCATGGCCGAATTGGGCCGGGTCTCACGAATTTCCAGGTTCAGGCTCGTGAGCTGCGGCACCTTCTGAAGGAGCTTGCCGGCCGCCTGCTCCCGCTTCTCGCGGAGCAGCATGCGCTCCTCCCGCTCGATATTCCGGCGACGATTCGCTGAATACATCGATCACCTCTGTCCTGCCGGGCAGGAATATATCAATCCCCCTAGCCCCTGTTCAGTATAGCGCAGGCGACCGGTCGGCGCATGCACAATCTGGGCTCTCCACGCTGTCGGCGCTCTGCATTCGCAGCCTCATCCAGAGCGAAAGAGCGTGACGGAAGACCGCCTGGATCAGGAACGACATGCGTTACACCGGTCACATCGGTCACGTCGGTCACATCGGTCACGTCGGTCACATCGGTCACATCGGTCACATCGGTCATGACGGTTGCTCGTGACGACCAGGGCGCTCGCAGGACGCGTGAACATCGCCCGATGTCGAGCGGACTGTGGCGATCGCGATGAGCGAGCATGGGCTGGTGCGCACGACAGGAGTGCGGTGCTCCAGAGAGACGTCGCTCGGGTGCCGTTGAATGGCCAGAAAGCGCTTCCGCTGCCGCAGGACGGCGTTGTGGTGTACCTGAAGAGTTGCAGAGAGCAGCTCTGCGTGACCCGGCCGCGGCAGCCGCGGCCTTGGGCCGACCATCACGGACCGCGCGTGGGACCGCTCCTCCTCGTGAGGGCCAGCGACCGGCCTGCACGACCGAGCAGCAGCCATCGTGAGCGTCAACAGGGTGACGCCGGGACCGTGTCAGACCGGCGCGGTCAGCTCGCCGGCTCCGTCGGGTCCCGCGCCGGTCGCCGGGGAGGCGGCCGGGGCGCCGCTCGTCGCCTCGCCCTTGGCGCCGCCCTGGGCCCTCCGCGCGCTGGCCTCGCGGTGCACGTCGAGCGGGCGGAGGGCCTTCCGGACGGACTCGACGGTCTCGGGCTCGTCCTCGTCGACCATGCCGGCGACCTTGGTCGCGTAGTTGACGATGGCGAACTGGATGGCGCGCACGTACGTCGCGAGGTTCGATGTCGCGGCGGCCTCTTTCTGTAGCTTGTCTCGCACCATCGCGTCGTAGCGCGGCAGGACATTGCCGATCTGCTCGAGGAACTCGGGCCCGGCGACCGCGTCGATCTCGGGCTTCAGGCCCGCTTCCTCGATGTGCGCGGCGATGGAGGCCATCACCGTGTTCTGCACGGGGTACTCGGCGGTGAGGAACGAGAGGCCGTCGTCGCCGAAGAGCTCTTTGACCAGCTCTCCGGCGCGCCGCGCCTGCGGGAAGCGCCCCTCGGGCAGCATCGAGGTCGCGATGAGGCGCATGCGCAGCGCCCCGAAGCTCGCATCGGCCTCCCTGTCGAGCACCCGTACGTCGTCCTCGGACAGGGCCCCGTTGACACGGCGGCGCGCGGTGAGCGCCTTCTGGCCTGCCTCCGCAGCGGCCTTCAGCTTCGTACACGCCTTGGCGACGTTCTCCGGCGCCGTCTCCGGACAGGCTGCGACCAGCGCGTTGGCGAGGGTCACGCCATTGGCAATGTTGATGATGGGAGCGCGAACGTAGATCGAAGCATCGAACGTTTGGTCCATCGTGGCACGCTAAGCAGGGCTCTGTCCTTCGTCGAGCGCTCCTGTCGTCGTTAACGTGCTATGAATCGTGCTGGTGCGCAGCTCAGCGAATGTCTACAGAGGTGCTGGAGCGCGGGGATAGGGCGGTTGCATCCCGGAGCGGGGCAGGGCGGTAGCCGAGGCGGGCGACGCGCCCGCGGGGTTCGTCGACGGGTCGCCGGCGTGCTCGGAGATACCGATGGGGTCCGCCGACGGGTCGCCGGCGTGTTCCGAGATACCGATGGGGTCCGCCGACGGGTCGCCGGCATGCTCGGGGATACCGCGGGGCTTCCCGGAACGGGTCGCCGCCGTGCTTGCGCAGACCGATCGGGCTCTTTCCAGAGGTCGTCGACCTGTTGGACAGGCCCGGAGGCCTCCCCGAACGGGTGAGCGACCCGTTCGGCAGACCTCGAGGCCTCCGGCGCCCGCCCGCGCGGGCATGGCGGGCCGCAGCCGCCCGGAAAAATCCGTTGCGAGGGGTCGGTCGTGGTCCGTAATTCCACTCTGTGCATGTCGCGACCGGTCGTGGCCTATCGGCGCTGCGCTGCACCCCTTGCCTGACGATCGAGCGGAGTCCCTTGCGCCATCCACGTCTGAACGCCATCGGGTGGAATCTTGCTGTGTCCCTGATGCTGGCCGTTCTGCCGGCCTTCGGTCAGGTCCCGCCGGGCGGCGCGCGGCTGTCCTATTCGCGCGGCCCGGGCGCGGACGGGTGTCCCGAGGAGCAGGCGCTCCGGGACGTCGTCGCCGCGCAGCTCGGCGGGATCGACCCGTTCGTGGGCGGCGGCAGCGGCGGCCGGCGGGTCGAGGTGGTCGTTGCGCGCAAGGGGCGGCATTTCCTGGGGGAGATCGCGCTGTACGACAGCGACGGCCGGCGGCTCGGCGGCCAGGAGGTCACGAGCGCGACCTGCGGGGCGCTGGTGGAGGACGTCGGCACCGCCCTTGCGATCATGCTGCGCCCGGTGCGATCGGCGCAGGAGCCGGCGCCGTTGCCGCCGGGGCCGTCAGCTCCGGCGCCGGGGGAGGCAGCCACCGCGCCTTCGCCACCGGAGACGGCCTCCCCGGGAGGAGCGCCGGCGGGGTCCCCGCGCGCGCCGGCCCTGGCGCCGCTGCCGCCGTGCGAGCCCGCCGCGCCGGCGCGACCCCGGGAGCGCCGTGGCCTCGCGCTGGCGTGGCCGCGGCTTCAGGTCGGGGCGGGGGCGCTGATCTCCGGGGGACTCGCGCCGGCGCCCGCGGTCGGATTCTCGGGGTTCGCGGGGGCGCGATGGGAGGCGTTCTCGCTCTCGCTGGAGGGGCGTGTGAACATGCCGGTCGCTGCCGAGCGGTATCGGGGCACGTTTTACGGCGTGTCCTCGCTCGGCGGCTCGGTCGTCCCCTGTGGGCACGTGGCCTGGTTCTTCGGCTGCGGTCTCGTGACGTCCCTGCGCCGAGCAACGCGACGCTGCTGGTCGGCTCGCCGCCCGTCGGCTCGCAGGTGCCCGGATCGAAGCTCACAACGCTCGCGGACTTGCTCCCGAGCGCCGTCCCGGGAACGATGCCGGTGCAGAGCGGAGCCGCGGAGCTCACCACCACGCCGACGGCGAACTGCGAGCACGCACCATCGCTGAACGCCGACGCCAGGACGCTGCAGCTGCCGCCGATAGGTTCGCCGCAGCCGCAGGGGGCGCAGCCGCGCGTGTCCTCGGCGCCCGCGAAGAAGACGTGCCGGTGCGGATAGGTCGCCGGGCAGTCCCGCTCGCCCTCGTGATAGACGCACGTCAGGAACCCGTCCATGGGGGCGGCATCGCCGGTCGGCGGCGCCGGGGTGCAGATCATCCCCGGATCGGCGCACGGCGCGAACGTGGTGCCTGTACACGCCCGGGCGAGGATCGCGAAGCTCCCGGCGCCTTCAGGTTCCTCCGTCTCCTCGGGGCTCTCCGCGATCCTGGGTGCGCAGCTTCCCGGGAGCACGCGGGGGGCCGGGATCTCGAGCGACTGCGCGCACAGGGCGCCATCGCACATCTGTCCGGCGGAGATCGCGTTGGCCGATGTGCAGGTACCGTCCCAACCTTCGGGAGCGGTGAACGGCGTCTCGGCGGCGCCGGGGACGTCGCATGGAAAGCTGGCGTAGGCGTTCCAAGCCGCCGGTAGCTCGCACGAGGCGTCCGGCGGATCGCACTGGCATGCCGGGCATGAGGGCGGCGCCGCCGCCGCGAAGTCCCCATGGCCCTCGTAGCCGATGCTCGGCGCAGCGGCGGGACAGTCGGGCGCGCGATCCGGAGGGCCGATCCAGACCAGCGCCGGCTCGGACCAGCCGAGCGGTTCCCGCGGCACGCACTGCCCGGTGCAGGTCTCCCGCAGGGTGGGATCGAACCCGGGGACCGTCGCGCTGTCGAAACCGGCGCCAGCTCCCCCCTCCCCGCAGGCGTCGCCTGCATCAGGACCGGCATCGCCGCACGCATCGGCGCCGCCGTCGGCATCCGTGGGCTCCTCCATCACAAGACAAGGACTGTCCTTGTACCCAGGCTCGGGATCCCAGGGGCAAAGCCAGTGCGGGGTCGGTTCGCAGCCACCAACCCAGGCCCCCAGCACGACGGCCGTGGCGCACGAGGCCACCACCATCCCCCGCTTCTCCTGTCGAGTCCCTCTCCTCATCGTCTCACCTGTTCATTCACGGCGCAGCTGCCGAGCGCGGTGCTCCCGCGAACACCTCCGGAGGGAAGCACGGGAAGAATGGCGCGAGAAGCCCCCTCCTCATGGACGCTCGCGGGTCCGCATTGCGTCCGCCATCGGGTTCTTCTCGGAATGATCTGCGCAAAAGGTTCGCATCCATCGCGAGCACGCCGGGCGAATCTCGTTGTACGGCGCTCAGATCGTGCCGAGAGATGCTGACAGACCCGTCGATGGCCGCTCGCCGATGCGCCTGGTTGATTTCGCAACGGAACGCGGAGCCATCATGTAATGCCACAGAACCGCGGTGGTCATCGAGGCGGCCACGGGCGCCCCCGCACGTGGGGCCACCGGGGCCCGATCTTTTTTCGGACCCGCGTACGATTTCGCCACAATCCGGCCCATCTCGCCGGAACACGTAGAGATGACGGCGTCTCAACCCCCCCGGCCTCCGCCGGCCCCCGCCCATGACACCAACCCTGGACCGGCATCTGGCGCCGACCCCGGGCTGACGGCCGACGCCCCCCCCGCGACGGCGGCCGAGCCGCCCCCGCGGCCCACCTTCGAGGAGGTGTACACGGGCCTGCTCCGGTACGTCCTCCGGGTGCTCTGGCGGATGGGGGTGCCGGCGCGGCACCTGCGCGACGTGGCCCAGGAGGTGTTCCTGGTCGTCCACCGCCGCTTCGGAGAGTACGACCCCCGCTTCTCCGTGAAGGCGTGGGTGGCGGGCATTGCGTCGAACCTCGCCCTGCGGCACCTGCGGCTCTCCAGGAACCGGCGGGAGCTGCTCGCGCGCTCCGACGGCGAGCGCGTCGACGTCGCGGACCCGGGGTACGACGCGGAGCAGCGGTTCGCGCAGGCCGAGACGCAGAGGATCGTCCGCGGGCTCGTCCAGCGCATCGAGGGCGACCGGCGCGTCGTGTTCCTCCTCTACGAGCTCGAGGGCATCGAGATGCGCGAGATCGCCGCGGCGCTCCAGATCTCGGAGAACACCGCGTGGGACCGGCTGCGGCGGGCCCGCAAGGAGTTCGCGGCCGCGGTCAGGCGGCTGGGCGCGCGGGAGCGCGACGCGCTCGGCGTGTACGGCGCGCGCTCGGCGCTGGCGCCGCTCGCCTTGGTCCACGGGCCGCTGCTGCTCGAGCTCGGGGACGCCCCGCTCGACCTGCCGGAAGACCTCGGCGAGGTGCTCTGGTCGCGGCTTCAGGCGCGGCTCGACCCCGGGGAGGGCGACGGGGGCGCGCCAGCCGACCAGGCTGCGCGAGCCCTCCCGCCCGGCGAAGGCGCAGCAGAGGCTGTCCCCGCGTGGAACGCGCGCCGCGCCCAGGCGAACCTCGCGAGGGGTGGCATCGAGGTCACGCGGGCGAAGCTCGTCGCGGCAGGCGCTGCCCTGTTCCTGGGCGGGGCCGGCGCCGGCGCCGGCACGCTCTACGCGGCGCTGCCACGCACAGCGCCGCCGGAGATCGCCCTCGCTCGCGGTGACACGCTCGCGGCGGTTCTGGTTGGCTCCCGCGCACCAGGCGCGTTCGCCGACGCCCCGGCGGCGCTGTCCTCGGCAGCGCCCGCGCCGGCTCCGCCCGCCGCGGCCGGCGCGGGGGCGGCCGTCCCACCGATGGATGCCGACTTGACCCTGATCCAGCGCGCGATCGCCGCGCTTGGATCGGGAAGAGCGAGCGAGGCGCTCGGCGCGCTCGACCGCCACGCGCGGAGCTACCCGCGCAGCCCGAGAGCCCAGCAACGCGAGACCCTGGCGATCCAGGCCCTCGAGCAGACCGGTCGGCGCGTCGAGGCCGCAGCGCGAGCCGCCCGGTTCCGCGAGGCGTTCCCCGGCAGCGCATACCTGCCCGCCATCGAGGACGCGTTGAACGGCTCTCCGTGAATCCGTGAAGCCCAGCCCCAGCCCGCTCCCCTCGGCCGGAACAGAGTGCCGTCGAGGTGACATGAGCACCAGGAGCTCTGCTCCTCCGGTCGGCGTCCTCCGGTCGGCGTCCATCGCGCCCTGAGCCCATCGAGCGCTCTCCGGCCCCTTCAGCCGGAGAGCGCTCGATCCATCACCACGCCGGCGCGGGCGCGGCGTCGGTATTTCGGGCGTGCAAACGAGCGTGCTCGCTCGATTTCGCAGCGAAGCGCGGGTGCGCTGGAGAACTCGCGCGCATGGACGCGTCATTCGACGAGCGACGGCTCACCATAGAACGCAACACCGGCGTGCTGCGGTGTGCCGTCGGAACACCCACCCACCGTCGCGAGCACTCTCCCTGCTGCCCGGCGCCGGTCTGCCGAGGCGCGGTGCGCCGGAGGAGATCCCGATGAGCCGTCGCAAGCGCGGCGCGCCGCCTGCTCCGGGGCTCTCGATGTCGCTGCGCCCCGAGGTATCGCCGCCCCTCGACGCTCTCGTCGCGGAGCGGCGCCTGATCCTGTCCAGGCTCGTCGCGTGCGGCGTCCACGCGCGCGATTGCGAGGACGTGCTCCAGGACGTGCTCATCGCCGCCTGGAAGGCCATTCAGGCTGGCAGGTACCGCCCTGATCCTCGGATCGCGCCGCGCCGCGCGCTCCAGGGCTGGCTCCATGGCATCACATGGCGGCAGGCAGGCCATCACCTGGGGCGCGCCCACGTCCGCCGCGAGGTCCCGATCGACGATCCGCGCGCGCTCGTCGACGAAGACAGCGTCGATCTGGACGGCAGGTTGCTTGCCCGCGCAGCGCTCCGCAGGCTCGTCGAGCTGCCTGCGCACCATCGCGATCTTCTCCTCGCCGCGGCAGGTCCCCATCCCTTGACGTCCTACGCCAGGGCGCACGGGCTGAACCCGGCCACGGCCGCCGGCAGGCTTCAGGTCGCCCGAAAGGCGCTCGCCGAGCGGATCGCGCGGCCGGTCTGGTAATCCGGGGATTCGTCGAGCGGAGCGCGGCGAGCGAGCTGGAGCGTATGCGCACGACGGGAGAACGGACCTTCGTGAGAAGCAATGAGCAACTGTCGCCGTATCTCTCGGGCGAGCGCTTCCATCGCCGCAAAGAGATCTTAGGTTGCTCCCGATATGCACGAAGAAGCCCTGCGCGACCCGCCGCGGTCGCCTTCAGAGGAGACTCCACACCAGGACCAGGAGGAGCAGCGTCTCGCGCGCGCCGCGGCCCTCGCGGCGTGTGCGCCTGTGCCCGCCCGCATCGGCAACGCCCTCGCCGGGACCGCCGGGTGGACGGACCCGACCCTGGTGAAGAGCCATAGATTCTACCCGAAGGGCGTGTCGAGCCCGGCAGAACGGCTGAAGTTCTATGCGTCCCAGTTCCCCGTGGTCGAGGTCAACTCGAGCTACTACGCCCTCCCGCGTCCGGGGATGGTTGCGCAGTGGATCGAGCGGACTCCGCCTGACTTCGTGTTCAACGTGAAGGCGTTCGCGCCGCTCACCCAGCACCCCGTGGAGCCCGCCCGCCTCCCCCCGGACGTCCAGGGCGCGCTGCCGGCCTCGCTCTTCGACCGGCGGCGCCTCTACCCGGCAGACCTGCCGGCCGAGACCCGAGACGCGCTCTGGGAGCGCTTCCGGACGGCGGTCGATCCGCTGCGCCAGGCGGGCAAGCTAGGGTACGTGCTCTTCCAGTTCCCTCCGTGGTTCACGGCGACGCGCGGCAACGTGCGTGTCATCGAGGAGTGCCGGAGGCGCATGGAAGGGCTCCCGTTCGCCGTCGAGCTCAGGCACGGATCCTGGGGTATGCCCGGCCGCATCGAGCGCGTCGTGGACCTCCTCCGGGACCTCGACGCATTCTACGTCATCGTCGATGAGCCGCAGGGCAAGCAGAACAGCATGCCTCCCACCGCACTCGTCGCCGATCCTCGCCTCGCCGTTGTGCGCTTCCACGGCCGGCGCGAAGAGACCTGGGATGCGCCCGTCGGCGTGAACGAGAAGTTCAGGTACGTTTACGATCCCGCGGAGCTCGCTCCCTGGGCGGAGACCGTCGCGCGGCTCTCCCAGGAGGCGGAGCAGGTCCACGCGATCTTCAACAACTGCGTGTCCGACCACGCCGTGGTCGGCGCCAGAGGGCTCATGGCTCTCCTCGCCCGCAGGTCGGCCGCGCTGGCGGACGAGGCCGCCCCGGTCCCGGTGAGCTCGGCCGTCCACTGAGCCTCACGGCGCCGCGGCGGCCTGCGAATCACGGTAGTCTCAGCCGCGATGATGCAGTCCAGAGCGGCGGGCGCTCCCCGCCTCGCAGCGCCACCGCGCCGGTCGCGGCGCGCGGCCGCGCTCCTCGCTGCGCTCGCGCTCGCCCGCTGCGGCGGCGCGCCGCCCCGACCCGCGCCGCAAGAGCGCGGCGCGCCCGCGGCGGCGCTCCCCCCGCCTCCAGCGCCCGTGCCCGCCCGCTGGGTCGACGTGAGCGGCGCGACAGCGATCGGGCCCCGGGTCGCCGGCGGCACGATCGCGCTGGTCGGCGGCCAGCGCGTCCTCGTCGGGGCCGACGGCGTGGCACGGCAGGAGACCGCGGCGTGCCCCGAGCCCCTGATCGAGCTCGTGCTGGTTCCGTCCGGAACTGGCCCGCGGCTCGTCGGGCGCGGAGTCCGCGGTGTCTACCGGTTCGATGACCCGCTCGGCGCGCCGGCGGTCCTCGCCCGCTCCGAGACGGACCTCCAGCGCATCGGCGGCGGTCCCGCCGTCGTCGCCGTCTGGGACGCCATCTCCGACGTTCCGATCTTCCTCGACATCGAGACCGGACAGCCGCGCACGCTGCCGGGCTTGCCCGCCCTGCCGCTGCGCGCCCTCGCGTTCCGCGACGCTCGGCACGGCGCCGGGCTCTTCGAGGCGGCAGGGCTCGCGGTCACGGCCGACGGCGGCGCGTCGTGGCGCCCCGTGGCGCCGTCGCCGGGCGGCGACGGGGAGGACGCCGACCCCGCCGCCCTCCTCCGCCTCGCCGACGTCCGTGTGCGCGACGGCGAGCTGATCGCCGTGACGCAGGGCAGGGCCTCGTCGTCCGAGCAGCGCGAGGCGCGGATCCTGGTCGCCGAGGCGCGGCTCGGGCCCGCCCCCGCCGACGACGCGCCAGAGCTCGGCTCGGGCGCGCCGCTGCTCCGCTGGATCCGCGCGACGGGGCGCCACCCGCTCGAGGCGGCGATCTCGAGCGGCGCGGCGTGGTCGTCCACCGCGATCACGGCGAGCCACGGCGTCCTCGCCCGCGTGGATCTCGCCACCGGCGCGCTCCAGGAGGTCGCCCCCTTCGGCCACGGAGACTGGCTGAACGCCTGCGGCGTCGGCCGGGCGGGGCGAGCGGCGTGGGTGGCCTGCGCGCTCGGCGAGGGCGGGCCGGACGGCCGCCACGATCCGTTCGGCGTGCTCCAGGTCAAGCCCGGCCGCCCGCTCGGCAGCGAACCCCCCGTCCTCGTGCGGAGCGGCGAGGCCGAGCTCCGCGTGTCCCCGAGCGGCGGCGCCCTGCTGCTCGCGCCGTGCGACGCGGACGACGAGGGCAGCGTGTGCGTGCGGCAGCCGAGCGGCCGGTGGAGCACGGTCCGCCCGGGCACGGACGTCCGCTGGCGCGGCGCCGGCGCGCTCGCCGACGGACGGATCGCGATCCTGCGCGGGCTCTGGGACAGCGACGTCGCGCCCCGCGACGAGCCCGCGCCGCGCGGCGGCGACGGCCGCGAGGGCGCCGCGCCCGGCGCCCAGGTCGCGGTGATCGACGCCGGCGGCAGGGAGGCTCCGCTGCTCCAGCTCGGCTGGCTGCGCGGCGGGGGCGACGACGTCAACGTGGTCAGCCCCATCGAGGAGGGGCAGGACGGCGCGCTGTCGTTCGTTGTGGCCGACGAGGCCGGAGACCTCACCGCCGTGGTCCTTTCCCCCGGCGGCCAGGCCTCGCGGGCTCGCCTCGCCGGCGCCGCGCACGCCGTGGTCCACGCCGGCCGCGGGATCGCCGTCGGGGAAGGGAAGGTGCTCGCTTCGGATGACGCCGGCCGCACGTGGTCGCCCATCGAGGTCCCACCCCAGGCCGCCGCGGAGATCGCCCAGAGCGGCGATCTGCTCGCCGAGCCCGGGATGCTGGCCGTGAACGAGGTCGGCCTGAGGATCGCGACCCACCTCCGCGTGGGCTGGGGGCCGCCGCTGCCCGCGCAGGGAGCGCCGTTCGGCGGTGCTGCGCTCGGGGCCGCGCCACTCCTGCAGCTCCGCCCGCCGCCGGCCCCGGCGCTGCCGGAGCGCGCGCTCGCCTGCACGACACAGCCGGGGCCGCCGCCCTCGCCGGCGGGCGTGCCGCCGCCGCGCAGTACGCAGGAGGCGCTCGCGCTGCTCGCCCGCGACGCGAAGCCCGGACCGGACGACCAGCGGCGCGTCTCGTCGGTGAGCGCCAGGCGCTGGGGCCAGCTCTCCACCGTCGCCGCGCTCGAGGTGCGCTCGCCCGCCGGCGCTGCTGCCAAGGGCGCCGGCGCCGGTCTCCAGGCGCGCGGCGCCTCCGCTGCGCCGCGGGCGACCTGGACGCTGCGCTGGCTCGATCCGACCGAGCTCCAGGCCAGGGTCCGCTCGTGGACGGGCCCGGCACCCGAGGGCGTCGGCCGGGACGCGATCCTCGCCCGGTTCGCGGCGTCCGGCGGCCGGATCCTGTTCGGGGTGCGCGCCTCCGGGCGCGACGTGCTGATCCAGGTGAGGCCGGGCCGCGGCGCCGAGGTCGCCGAGGTGCCGCAAGAGCTGATGCCCGAGGCGGAGGTCGCCTTCAGCGAGGCGCCGGATGGGCCCGTCGCGTGGCTCCGCGGCGCGTCGCTCGTCGCGTGGTCGTCCGGCGAGGCCCCGCGGCCGATCGCCTCGCTCGCGAACCTCGGCGAGCCCGCGCTGGGGGAGCCGACGAGCGCCGGCGTGCCGCTCTTGCTCAGCTTCCACGGCCTGACGCTCGGCCGGACGGTGCCGATCCCGCCTGCGGCGACGACGGGGCAAGGAGCGATCGCGAAGGCCCCGCCGCTCCTGCCGCTCGACGGCTGGGAGATCGTCCCGAATGTCCGCACAGAGCTCACCCGCATGCCGGCGTGCGCCGCGCGCCCGCCCGGCGCGCGCTTCCTGCTCGATCGCGCGAGCGCGTTCGCGACGGTCGATGGCCACCGCGCGCCCGCGAGCACGGCTGTCTATGACGTCCGTGTGTCAGGTCGTGACGTTTGCGTGGCGAAGATCGCCGCGCTGATGGATCTGGAGCGGCGGACCGACGGCCAGCCCGGCGCGAGCCCGCTCGCGTTCGTTCGCGCCGATCTCGCGGCCCGCCGCGCGGAAGGCGGCGATCGCGGGATCGGCCAAGGCGCCGGGAAGCCCGGGGCAACGGAGGGTAAAGCAGCGGGCAGACCGACGCGCCGCCTCGCGTGCTCGCTGGCCGTCCGGCCCTGAGTTTGCCGCTCTCGCGGCGAGCTTCGCGCTCGACGGCCCACCCCCCGCGCGGGTATATGTCGCGCCCTATGTCCTCTCCGAAGCATCCTCGTCCCTCGCACCGCCAGCTCGGCGACGGCGTCGAAGACCAGCTCGTGCCGCTCGCCGCGCTCGACCCGCTGAAGATTGACTCTTTCGACGATCTGCTCCGCGCGATGAGCAGGACCGCGTTCAGCGGCCGCGCGCTCGGCGAGGCGTGCGACGTGCTCGAGGCGATGGTGCGCGACGAGGACTGCCTCGTCGTGGCGACGTTCTCCGGCGCGATGACGGTCGCCAAGATGGGCGTCGTCATCGTGCGGATGATCGAGGCCGGCATGATCGACTGCATCATCAGCACGGGGGCGCTCATGGCGCACGGGCTGAGCGAGGCGGTCGGCCTGACCCATTACAAGGCGAACCCGGGCATCTCCGACGAGACGTACTTCGAGAAGGGGTACAACCGCGTCTACGACACGCTCGAGATGGAGAAGAACCTCAACGCGATCGAGGTCTTCGTCCGGAAGGAGCTCGACAAGCTGGACCCCGGCTCTCCCTGGTCGAGCGAGATCATCTGCCGCCAGCTCGGCAAGGCGCTGGCGGACATGGGCGACTCGCCGGGCGTGCTCCGGAGCGCGTACCTCCGCGACGTGCCCGTCTACGTGCCGGCGTTCACCGACAGCGAGATGGGCCTCGACGTGGCGACGTGGATGCTGCGCAAGGTGAAGGCGCAGCACGGCGACAAGCCGGGCTTCGACGTGTGGCGCGAGGCCGTGCCGCCGCCGTACAACCCGTTCCTCGATCTGCTGAGCTACGCCCGCCTCGTCCGCAAGAAGAAGCGCCTCGGCATCTTCACCATCGGCGGCGGCGTGCCGCGCAACTGGGCCCAGCAGGTCGCGCCGTTCTACGACATCGTCGGCGATCGCCTGGACATCGAGGTCGATCACCCGCGGTTCCAGTACGGCGTCCGCATCTGCCCCGAGCCCGTCCACTGGGGCGGCCTGTCCGGCTGCACGTACTCCGAGGGCGTGAGCTGGGGGAAGTTCACCCCGCCGCAGGAGGGCGGGCGCTTCGCCGAGGTGTACGCGGACGCCACGGTCGCGTGGCCGCTCCTCGTGCGCGCGCTGCTCGAGCGGCTCGGCAAGATGCCGAAATAAAATAGAGTAGGGGGAGGAGGTCACCGTGCTCGCCCCCAAGCGCCGTCCCCCGCTCACCCATCGGCTGCTCCTCTCCCTGGCCGCCGCCGGCGGCGCGCTCGTGTCCGCTGGCTGCCCCTCGCCCGAGGAGCGCGCCTGCGACCGCATCTGCGACTGCTCCGGCTGCAGCGAGGCGAGGTACCTCGAGTGCGTCGACAAGGCGGAGACCGCGCGGGCGGCCGCGGTGGAGGCGAGCTGCACCGCCTCCTTCGACGAGTACGTGACCTGCGTCGAGGAGGAGCTCGAATGCAAGGACGAGAATTACCTGTTCGACGCCTGCGACGGCCAGCGAGACAGCCTCCGTGGCTGCGGCATCTCGATCTTCCGCACCGTCTGCGAGGACGCCAACGACGTCTTCATGGCGTGCGGGCTGGGATTCCCGTTCTCGACCAACCCCGACGACTGCATCGGGTCGATCGTGTGCAACGCCCGCTGCATCATCGGCATGTCCTGCAATGGGCTGAACGGGATCGATTTCGAGGAGTCGCAGCGCTTCAACGAGTGCACGAGCGACTGCTTCAACAAGCCCCAGCCCGCGGGCTCCGAGCCGCAGCCCGGAGCGCCCTGAGGGAAGCCCCCCTCGTTCGACCCCGCTAAGGGCCCGCGATGAAGCTGTCCTGGTAGCCCGGGTCCTCCACCGCGAGCGCGGCCGCGGTGGCCGAGAGCGGGCGGATCGTGTCGAGCATGACCGCCAGTTCGCTCGTCTCGCGGGCCCCGAGGCTCGCCTCGTACGCGCCGGGGTGCGGCCCGTGCGGGACGCCGGCGGGGTGGTGCGAGATGCTGCCGGGGCCGACGCCGCGGCGTGAGGTGAAGTTGCCGCGGCAGTAGAACAGGAACTCGTCGCAATCGACCGACGAGTGCGGGTACGGGCACGGGATCGCCTCCGGGTGGAAGTCGACAGGGCGCGGCACGAAGCTGCAGACGAGGGCGCCCCGCGCGGCGAATGTCCCGTGCCAGTCCGGAGGCAGGTGCACGAGCCCGACGCGCGCCTGGAAGCGCTGGATCGGGAACGCGAACGGGTACACCGTCCCGTCCCAGCCGACGACGTCGAGCGGCGAGCGCTCGAGGGCGAAGCCGTGGAAGGCGCCGCCGCGCTTCACGACGAGCGCGCGGATGCCCTCGTCGAGGGGGCCGACGAACGTGGGCCGCCGGAAATCGCGGTGCGAGTACGGCGCGTCCATCCGCAGCTGGCCGACCTCGTTGCGCCACTTGCGCGGGAGGTGGATGTCCGCGGCCTCGATCGAGAGCCAGCGCTGGGGCGCGGCGTCCGGGAGGAAGCGGTAGAAGAGCCCCTTCGGGATGACGACGTAGTCGTCCTGCTCGAAGCGCAGATCGCCGAGCATCGTGCGCAGGACGCCGCCCCCGTGGAAGATGAAGAACAGCTCGTCGGCGTCGGCGTTCGCGAAGTACACAGGATCGGCCGCGTCCGGCTGGACGAGCCCGAGCACCACGTCGTCGTTGAAGAGCAGCGGCACGCGGCAGTCGACAGCGGGCCCGCCCCGCCGCGGCAGATCCTGCGACCGGTAGTGCCGCTTGGCGAGCGGGCGCGCCGCCGCGGCGACCGGCAGCGTGAAGCCGTGCGCGGCCTCCGCGACCCGGTGCTCGTGCGGCCGGCGCTCGTGGTAGGCGATCGTGTAGGGGCCGTCGAAGCCCGCCCGCGTCAGGCACTCCTCGTAGCGGAGATCCCCCGCCTCGCTCCGGAGAGCGATGTGGTGCTTCGGCGGGACGATCCCGGCGACGACGCGATCGAGCATCAGCCGTGCCCCCCCGCCTTCTGCTGCCGCTCGATGCTCTCGAACAGCGCCCGGAAATTGCCGGCGCCGAAGCCGCGGTCCCCCTTGCGCTGGATGAGCTCGAAGAAGAACGGCCCGGCCTCCGGATCGCGGTGCGTGCCCGACGACTCTTTCAGAAAGATCTGGAGGAGGTACGACCGCGCGCCGTCGCCGTCGACGAGCACCTCGAGATCGCGCAGCTCCGCCGCGTCCTCGTCGATCTGCCCGATGCCGAGCCGCTGCAGGCGCTCGGGCAGCATGTCGTAATAGGCGGCCGGGGTCGGCATGAACTCCACGCCCCGGCCGCGCATCGCGCGCACCGCGGTGAGGATGTCCTCCACGGCGAGCGCCACGTGCTGCACCCCGTCGCCGCGGTGCTCCTCGTTGAAGACGTTGATCTGCGAGCTCTTGAAGTGCGGCCGGTAGGGCTCGTTGTTCGCGAACTTCACGCCCGAGGCCGGGTCCCACATCACGGCCGAGCGCAGGCCCGAGCCGTGGTCCGCGTCCTTCGCGACGTCGTTCGTGTGGAACGCGATCTGCCAGAACGGCTCGAGCCCGAGCACGTGCTCCATCCAGAGCAGCGCGGGCGCCATCGTCTGGAAGTTCGAGGTGATGTGATCGAACCGGGCGATCCCGAAGCGGTTCTCGCCGCCGCGCGGCGCGTCGTAGGCCGCGCAGCCGGGGAACAGCGCGGGGTAGCCGCGCCGCTCCACGAAGCGGAAGGTGGTGTCGCCGAACGGGGTCGTGATCGAGAACGAGGCGAAGGTGCCGCCGGCCTCGCTCACCCGATGGATCTCGTCGATCGGCGTGCCCCCGCGGCCGTCGAGCAGCCGGAAGGCGCGGTCGATGTCCTCCACCTCGAAGATGACCGTGCCCACGCCGTCCGGGTGCTTGCGCAGGTAGCGCCACGCCCGCCCGCCCTCGCCGGCGGGCTGCGAGCAGACGACGACGCACTCGCCGGCCTGGAAGACGACCGAGCGCTGCGCCGCTGCCGCCGTGAGCTCCGGCGAGCTCGCGGCGATCTCCGCGAAGTCGAGCCGCTCCGTGTAGAACCTGCGGCTCCGCTCGAGGTCGTGCACGTAGTAGTGCAGCGCCTCCACCCGCTTGATGCCGATCGACTCCACCTTGGCCATACGGGTCCTCCGTCGCGAGGGGTAACGCAGGGGCGAGCTAGGCGACCGCGTCGACCTGGCGGTCGGCGTGGGCCGCCTGGAACGCAGGCAGCTCCATGCACGCGGCCTCGATCCGCGTGAGGGTCGAGAGCGGCGCGAGGTCGACCTCGTAGCGCCGCGCGTTGTAGAGCTGGGGCACGAGGAACACGTCCGCCACCGTGACGTGATCACCGACGCAGAACCGCCCGGAGAGCTCGCCCGCCGCCGCCTGGAACGCGGCGAGGCCCGCGGCGATGAAGCGCCGCCCGAAGGCCTTCTCGTCGCCGCCGAGCTCGTCCCTCACGTACTTCAGCGTGGCGGTGTTCTGCATCGGCTGCGTGCCGGAGTTGATCATCTCCACGAGCTGCCGCGCCCTGGCGCGGAGGTACGGATCCGCGGGCAGGAGCGGCGGCGCGGGGAAGAGGTCCTCGAGCAGCTCGATGATGGCCACCGACTGGGACACACGCCGGACGGCGCCGCCCTGCTCGAACTCGAGCAGGGGCACCTGCGCCATCGGGTTCTTGGCTCGGTAGTCGTCGCGGAGCTGCTCGCCGCCGTCCCGGACGAGGTTCACCGGCCGGTACGCGTGCTCGATGCCCTTGTGGGCCAGGGCGATGCGCACGCGCCAGCTGCACGAGCTTCGCCAGTAACCGTAGAGCGTGAGCCCCTGGACTGCGGCGCTCATCCGGCCACCACCCGCTGCGCGATGCGCCCAAAGAGGCTCTCTCCCGCGCGATTCAGCATCTCGATCATGATCGTGTCTCCTGGCTTCATGAACGGCGTCCTGGCCGCCCCGTCCGAGAGGATCTCGAGCATGCGCCGCTCGGCGAGGCAAGACACGCCGCGCGCCGGGTCCTCGTTGGAGACGGTGCCGCTGCCGAGGAGGGTCCCCGCCGTGAGGCTGCGGGTCCTGGTGACGTGCGCGATCAGATCGAAGAACGAGAAGTGCATCTCCGGGCCGGCCTCGGGATCGCCGATGAGCGCGCCGTTGTAAATCGAGCGGAGCCGCAGGTGGACGCGCCCGTCGCGGAGCGCGTCCCCGAGCTCGTCGGGCGTGATCGCGAACGGCGAGAACGCGGTGGCGGGCTTGGAGCAGAAGAACCCGAACCCCTTTGCGAGCTCGGCGGGCACGAGGTTGCGCAGCGTCACGTCGTTGGCCAGCAGGAACAGGCGGATGTGCCGGTGGGCCTCTTCGCGGCGCGTGCCCTGCGGCGTGTCGCCGAGGACGACGCAGACCTCGGCCTCGAAATCGAGGCCCCAGGCCTCGTCGCGCAGGACGATGTCGTCGGTCGGGCCGAGGAGGACGCCGGAGCCGCCCTGGTACACGAGCGGATCGGTCGTCAGCGTCTCGGGGGGCTCGGCGCCGCGCGCCTTGCGCACGAGCACGATGTGGTGGATGTACGCCGAGCCGTCGATCCACTCGTAGGCGCGCGGAAGCGGCGCAGCGAGCTCTTCCGTGACCAGCGGCGCCACGGCCGCCTCGCCGAGCTCGACGTCGGCCGCGATGCGGCGGAGCGCGGGCTCGGCGCGCTCCCAGTCGTCCAGCGCGGCCTGGAGCGTGGGGAAGGCAGCGCCGGCGTGGGCGTAGGCGAGGCCGTCGCGGCGGACGACGACGAGCGTGCCGTCACGGCCGGGGCCGCGGAGAGAGGCGAGCTTCATGCGGGTGCGAGCTCCTCGTGGTCCTACGGTGGTCTCATCGTCTCTGCTTGACAAGCACGAGCCCGCTCCCGCCTGCTACCAGCATGTGCTCGCGTGCGCCCTTGGCAGCGAGCGAGCGAGCGAGCGGCTGAACGGATCTGCATGACCACCGGACTGGACGTTTTCTCGACCCTCCACGACCTCGTGCGACGAGCCATGGAGGGCCTCCCCGGCACGCGGCGCGGGAGCCTGCTGATTCGCACAGGCCGACGGCTCTCCTACAGAGCGATCGTCGGGCTCGACGGCCTCCTGCCGGGCCAGGTGAACATGCCGTCCGACGGCGGGGTGCTCAGCGAATCGGCTCCGTTCGGCCCCGCCGCGGCGCCCGAGGCGGCGCACGGCCCGTGCCTCGTCCCCGCGGTCGCGTGGTACCGGGCGCACCTTCCCGAGCTTGCGGAAGTGCCTGGCTGGCCGCTCGACGGCGTCCACGTCCACGTCGTACCGGTGCCCATGTTCGGCGCGCCTGGCGCCTACCTCGCCCTGGAGAAGCCGGACGCGGCGCCGCTCTCGGGCCCGTGGCGCGCGCTCGTGGAGTCGATCGCGGTGAGCGTGGGCGTCGTGCTCGAGCGGCGCGGCCTCTTCAAGGAGAAGGCGCAGAGCGCCCAGGAGCTGCGCCTGCTCGAGGAGGTGCTGAGCTCCGTCGCCGAGTCGGTCGAGCTCCTCGAGCTCATCGAGACGCTCGCGGACGGGATCCGGAGCGTGCAGACCGGCCCGCGCTGGAACACGATCGATCTCGCCATCCTGGAGGATGCCGGGGGCGAGGGGCGCGTCGCCGATGGATGGCGCGGATCCTACGACGCGAGCGGCGCGCGAGGCCAGCCGATGATCCGCGTCTACAAGGCTCCCCGCCGGCCGATGACGGCGTACTGGAACAACCTGCGGGACGGCGCGCTGGCGGCGGGGCGCGATCTCCGGGTCGGGGTCGAGTTCAGGAGCGTCATGTCCGCCGCCGCCGCGGCTCAGGAGGCGCTCCTCGAGGAAGGGATCCGGCGGCGGGTGGACGGGATCGCGATCGCGCCCATCGACCCCGTGGCGCTCGAGCCGGCCATCGGCCGCGCGATGGCGGCGGGTATCCCGGTCATCACGATCGACACGCCGGCCGCCCCGGGCAGCCGGTCGTTGCTCTACGTCGGGACCGACAACCGGGCCGCCGGGAGGATCGCGGGCGAGGCGATGCTGCGGCTCATGCCGCAGGGAGGCGAGATCACCGTCCAGGCGGAGTCCTTCGCCGTGCCGAACGCCCAGGGGCGCATCGAGGGGTTCCGCGAGGCGATCGCCGGCTCGTCGGTCCGCGTGGCCTCGCTCTCGGAGAACCTGTTCGATGTGGAGAGCGCGATCGCGCTCGCCGTCGACGTGGTGCGGTCGAACGCCGGCCTCGCCGGCGCCCTGGGGGTGTGCAGCGAGAACGGCCCCAGCCTGGGGCTTGCCTCGATGAGGCTCGGGCGATCCGGCGATCTCAAGGTGGTCGCCTTCGATCTCGTCACCTCGACGGTCGCGATGCTCCAGGACGGCGTGATCCACGCGGCGATCGTGCAGCGCGAGTACGACATGGGGTACCGCGGCGTGCAGGCGCTCTACGAGATGGCCACGCGCGGCGTCCCGGAGGCCCTCGCGGATCTGCCGGCGTCGCGCTGCATCGACACGGGGGTCGACCTCGTGACCCTCGAGCGCACGCCCTTCTCGAGCGCCCTCTCGGATCACCTCGCCTCGAGCTCCGCCCGCAGGATCGCGAACCGCAGGCTGGGCGCGGGGGGGCGCGAGCGCGCGCTCGATTTCCTGGTGATCGGCATGGCCCAGCGCGAGAGCCTCGTCGACGACGAGCGCGCGCCGGTCACGGACGACTCGCTGGTGGGCCGGGTGATGCGCTCGTGCAGCTCGCTCGTCATCGACGCCGCGTCGAGCGAGCACCAGCGCTTCCGCGACGTCGCCGAGGCGCGCCGGAGCGGCGCGCGCACGCTGGTCGGCGTGCCGCTGCTCTCCCGCGACGCGGTCCTCGGGGTCCTCGTCCTGGCCAGCCCGCAGCCCGACGCGTGCTCGGCGACCGACCTGGCGCTCATCGAGCGCGTGGCCGCGGTGGCCGCCGTCGCCATCGAGAACGCGCGGCTCCTGTCGCGGATCAAGGAGCGGACGAGGGCGCTCGAGTCGCTGAGCAGCCGCCAGGAGGCGCTCCTCGAGACGATCGCCGCGATGTCGAGCCCGGTGGTGCCGATCGCGCGCGGCGTCCTCGTCATGCCGATCGTTGGCGCGCTGGACACGCACCGCTCCGGCCGCTTCATCGAGGCGATGCTGAAGGAGATCTCCGAGCACCAGGCGCGCGTCGTGATCATCGACGTCACCGGCATGGCGGTGGTCGACGCGAGCGCGGCGAACCACCTCGCTCAGGCGGCGCGCGCCGCCGGGCTGCTCGGGGCCGAGGTGGTGCTCGTCGGGATCGCGCCCGAGGCGGCGCGGCTCATGGTGGAGCAGAGGCTCGATCTCGGGGCGATCGTCACCCGCTCCACGCTGGAGCTCGGGTTCTCGTACGCGCTCGGCAAGACGGGCGGGCGGGTCGTCCAGGGGCGCCGCTGAGCGGCGGCGCCCGCGGCCCTCGCGCCGGGGCGCTCCGCGCGAGCCTTATCGGTCCCGGTGGAGCGCGACGGCGGCCGCGACCAGCGCGGCGATCGCGGGGACGTCCACGTCCTTGGCGGAGCGGACATGGACGTTCCTGGCCTGCTTGGCCTCGCCGGTGAGCAGGCCGTTGGGATCCGGCAGCTCGGCCCCGCGCTCGAAGCCGAGGGTCACGCCGAGGCGCTGCGGGGCGAGCCAGCAGATCTTGTGTTGGTCGCCGCTGCCCATTCGGAAGCTGATGAGCCGCCAGCCTGGATAGACGTGCTCGTGGACGTCGGGAATGATGCGGAGGAGCAGCTTGCGCACGCGCAAGGTCAGCTGTTGCGCTGAAGGAGGATACTCGCTCAGCAGTGCGGCCACGGCCGGATCGTCCGACACAATCAATGACGGTAAGTCGACGTTCACGGAGACGCAACCGGCCGTGCATCGTCCCGCGACGTTCCGGTGTGGGCGCTCTCGCGCTCTCGCGTTCTCGCGTTCTCGCGTTCGCGCCGGGCGGTCAGGGGTGGAGTCGCTCGCGGAAGAAGGCGAGGACGCGCGTGAGCGCCTCGCGCGTCGGGTGGCCCTCGCGGTCGACCAGATCGCGCGTCAGGACCGAATGGGCGGTGCGCCGGATCCCGTGGGGGTTGCCTGCGGACGAGTCGATCTCGATCCCCTCGAAGCCGTCGCCGAGCTCGGCTCGGAGCCGGTCGAACCGCTCCTTCGGGCACAGCGGATCGCGGGTGAAGCGGAGCCCGAGCACCGGGGTGCCGGCGGCGACGCGCTCCTTGACGGTGCGGAGGCCGTCGTCGGAGAGGTGGAGCCCGGCCCGGCGCTCGCGCGAGAGCGGGAAGGGCAGCGACGGCTGGCTCAGCACGGGCGCCGCGATGGCAGGGTCGACCATCAGCGCCAGCGCGAAGTTGCCGGTCAGGCACATGCCGATCGCGCCGACGCCCTTGCCCCCGAGCTCCGCGTGGACGTCGCGGCAGAGCGCGCGCAGCCAGTCGGTGATCGGGCTCGCCTGCCTGGACGCGAGCACGTGGAACTCGCGGCTGATGCAGGCGCGGGCCAGCTGCTCGACGATGTAGGGGGGCGTGTCCGGCTTGCCGGGCGTCCCGAAGAGGTGCGGCATGAAGACGGTGAAGCCGGCGTCCGCCACGCGCTCGGCGAACGCCGCGACCGACGGGGTGATGCCCGGGATCTCGTGCATGACGACGACACCCGGGCCCGCGCCGCGGCGGTAGACCACCCGCGCCACGCCGTCGTGCGAGAACTGCGTTTCGGTGAAGCCGGGGAGCGACATGGCCACCATCATCACCCGTCGCTGGACGCCGGGGAAGCGGCGGCCGGACGGCGGCCGCGCGGCTCACCCGGCGATCGCTCGGTCGCTCGATCGCTCGATCGCTCGAGCTCGCCGTCCTTCGGTCGCTCCGTTCCTCGGATCACTCGGACGCAGGCAGGCCCCTCGGCCGCTCGTCCTTGGCGATCCAGACGGTCTTGACGTTCACGAACTCGCGCAGGCCGTACGAGGAGAGCTCGCGGCCGTAGCCGGACATCTTGACGCCGCCGAACGGCAGCCGGGGATCGGACACGACCATCCCGTTGACGAACACCTGGCCGGCGTCGAGCTCGTTGATGAGGCGCTCGCGCTCGTCGGCGTCGCGCGTCCAGGCGCTCGCCCCGAGGCCGAACCGGGTGGAGTTCGCCATGTGGATGGCCTCGTCGAGGTCGGTGACGCGGAAGACCGCCGCGACCGGGCCGAAGAGCTCGTCGTCGGCGGCGGGGGAGGGGCGCTGGACGTCGGTGAGCACGGTCGGCGGGAAGTAGTTGCCCGGCCCCTTCAGCCGCTTGCCTCCGGTGAGGAGGAGCGCGCCCGCGGCCACCGACGCCCGCACCTGCTCCTCGAGCTCCGCGGCGATCTGCGGGGTGGCGAGCGGCCCGACGTCGACCGACGGATCCATCGGGTCGCCGACCCGCAGGCGCCGCATGGTCGCGACGAAGCGCTGCTCGAACTCGGGCGCGATCGACTCGTGCACGATGAAGCGCTTCGCCGCGATGCAGGACTGGCCGTTGTTGATGATGCGCGCACGGATGGCGGTCCCCACGGCGGCGTTGAGGTCGGCGCTCGGCATGACGATGAACGGATCGCTGCCGCCGAGCTCGAGCACCACCTTCTTGAGGTGCTTTCCGGCGTGGGCGCCGACGCTGCGCCCCGCGTTCTCGCTGCCGGTGAGCGTCGCGGCCGCGATGCGCGGGTCGGCGAGGAGGCGCGGCACGACGTCGGTCCCCGCGAGCAGCGCCTGGAAGACCCCCTCCGGGAAGCCGGCCCGGCGGAGGATGTCCTCGATGGCGAGCGCGCAGCGGGGGACGTTCGAGGCGTGCTTGAGGAGGCCGACGTTGCCTGCGACGAGCGCCGGCGCGGCGAAGCGGAAGACCTGCCAGAACGGGAAGTTCCACGGCATGATCGCGAGCACCACGCCGAGCGGATGGAAGGCCACGTAGCTCCTGCCCGCGTCGGTGGCGACCTCTTCGGGGGCGAGCAGGCGCTCGGCGTTGTCGGCGTAGTAGCGGCACGCGGTCGCGCACTTCTGGGCCTCGGCGATGGCGGAGCCGATGGTCTTCCCCATCTCGAGCGTCATGAGCTGCCCGAGCTGCTCCTTCTCGCCGTCGAGGATGTCGGCTGCCCGGCGCAGCTTCTGGGCCCGCTCGGCGATCGGGGTCTGCCGGAAGCTGCGGAACGCGGCGTGCGCGCGCGCCACCTTCTGCTCCAGCGCCGCTGACGAGAGGGGTTCGAACGTCTCGATCGTCTCTCCGGTCGCTGGATTGATCGTCGCGATGGCGGTGTTCACGGATGTGCCTCCTCTTCGAGCGTCGGGGGCCGCGGCTCGTCGCCTGCCAGCTCGGGGCGCGCCGAGCGGCCCCGGCAGGCGAGCTTGAGCCAGACCCGCCTCGTCGTGCAATGGTCAGCGAGGACGAGCCCGCTTCTCTTCCCTTGTTCGCGTCGTTCCGGCGTGGACCACGTGTCCACGTATCCACGTGTCCACGCATGTTCCGGGCGCGTGAGGGGGGAGGGGGGTCGCCATCGCACGTCCTGTTCATTACGCAGAGGGGGATGGTCCGCAGCGGATCCCCTGTCGCAGGCGACGCGGAGCACGCGCTTTCAGCCCGGGCGACGCGCGCAGGCGAGCGCGCGGCGCTCGCTCCTCCAGCCTTCGACGACCCCGCCGGCCAGCTCTCCCGCGCGGGCGAGCTGGAGGTGAGGGTGAGGGCGATGGAAGCCCTCCTCTGCGCCGGCGTGCCGTTCATGGTGGCGGGGGCGTATGCCTTCTTCGCGTACACGGGCATTTTCCGGGACACGAAGGATCTCGACGTGATGCTGGACGAGCGCGAGGTGCCGGCGGCGTTCAGGGCGCTGGAGCGGGCCGGCTTCGCGACGGAGCTCATCGATCCGCTGTGGATCGGGAAGGCCTACGCGGGCGATCGTTTCATCGATCTCATCTTCTCGTCGAGCAACGGCCTGGCCGTGGTGGATGGCGGCTGGTTCGAGCACGCGCGTCCGGCCACGATCCTGGGGCACTCTTGCCTGATCGCGCCGGTGGAGGAGATCATCTTCACGAAGGCGTTCGTGGACGAGCGGGAGCGGTACGACGGCGCCGACGTGAACCACCTCATCTACGCGTGCGGGGACGAGATGGACTGGGAGAGGCTCCTCGCCCGGTTCGGTCCCTACTGGGAGGTCCTGTTCGCGCACCTGACGCTGTACCGCTTCGTCTATCCGGGCGCGCGGAGCCGGGTGCCCGGGTGGCTCATCGACGAGCTCTGCCGGCGCACGCTGGAGCAGATGCGGGCCGGCGACGCGCCGCTCCGGGTCTGCCGGGGGAACCTGATCAGCAGGCGGCAGTACGCGCACGATTATGAGAAGCTCGGGCTCGTGGTGGCGCCCCCTGGGGCCGCGCCCGAGGCGGCGCGGGGGGCGCTGGGCCGGAAGCGCCGGCGGTCTGCGGCGGGGCGGCCTCGCCTCGGCAATCTCGGCAATCTCGGCAATCTCGGCAATCTCGGCAATCTCGGCAAGGAGAGGCCGGGCCGCGACGGGGCTCAGGGCGACGCGGAGGAGCCGGGCGTGGAGGTCGAGGCGGCGCGGGTCCGCAAGCCGGGACCATGAGCGCCGCCGTCGCCGGAGGGAACGGGGAGCCGGGCAAGCGCCGCATCGCGGCGTCCTCGGATCTGCACTGCCGGCCGGAGCACGGCGCCAGGATGCGCGAGCTCGTGAAGGCGGTGAACGCGGAGGCGGAGCTGCTCGTGCTGTGCGGCGATCTCACCGATCGCGGCCATCCCGAGGAGGCGAAGGTGCTGGCCGACGCGCTCGCCGGGCTCTCCGTGCCGTGCGCCGCCGTGCTGGGCAACCACGATCTCGACCGGGGGGCGGGCGCCGAGATAGCGAAGCTCCTGGGCGACGCGGGCGTCGAGGTGCTCGACGGGGATCACCTGATCTTGCGCGACGACATCGGGGTCGCCGGGGTGAAGGGCTTCATGGGCGGCTTCGGGAGCGCGACGCTCCAGGCGTTCGGCGAGGGCCCGCTCAAGGCTTTTGTCCAGGAGGCGGTGACCGAGGCGCTGAAGCTCGAGGCGGCGCTGTCCCAGCTCGACAGCGAGAAGAAGATCGTGATCATGCATTACACGCCGATCCTCGAGACGACCGTCGGCGAGAACGTGGAGATAAGGCCCTTCCTTGGGACGAGCCGCCTGGCCGCGCCGATCGATCTGTACGGCGCCGACGTGGTCTTCCACGGCCACGCGCACCACGGGGCGCTCGAGGGGCGCATGTCGAACGGGACTCCGGTTTACAACGTGGCGATGCCGCTGCTCAGGAAGCTGACGGGGAAGTCGTTCCTGCTGTTCGAGGTGTGAGCGCCGGCCCTCAGCTCCGCGTGCCGCAAGCCCAGTCGCGTGGCCTTGAGCCCTTCACGTCGCGAGGACTCCGCCCTCCTGTGTCGCGACGGGAGCGGGTCGCCGGCGAGGGCCCGACGGTGATGATGGCGCTGAGCGGGCGCTCGCTCGCCGCAGGAGCGCGAGGGTCACGGCACGTCGACCCTCAGCAAGGAGACCTTGTAGCCCATTCGCCGCAAGACCCTCGCCGCGTTAGCGAGGTTGAGCTGGCTCAGGAACGGGAGCGATGAGGGCCAGGTGGCCGTGCGCTTGGTGATGACGGCGTAGACGATCTCGAACGACGTGGCGTCGAACGTGGGAGCGGTGAACAGGGTGGCGTGGTTGGGGTGGCGCTTCAGCAGCGAGGCGACCTTATTGCGGTACCCATTGTCCGAGACAAGCGCTTCGGCCGAGGCGACGCCTTGCGAGAATAGGTGGCTGAGCGTCGAGGACCGCGTCTTCCTCTTCACGTGCACGAGCTGTCCACCGAGCGTGAGAAGGTCGCAGCATTCAATCGGAGCGTTGGCGCCAGTCACGCTCCTGTTCCCACGATCGAGGAGCGCGATGTTTTTCATCGTGGCGGCGACGCGCTCATTGTAGTCCTTCTCCACCTCGTCCGGGTTCGCGGCGGGCAGCTTCAGCCCGGAAGCGGGGATTTGCTTGATGTCGTTCTCGATGCGTCGCGCGTAGCTTGGCTCGATGACGTACCACTCTCCGGCCGACAGCGCGTAGAGATTGCCCTTGTGTGTCGCCTCGTACACAAGCGCGTCGTAGATAGACCATTTCTCTCGGGTGACGTCGGCGTCGGCGTACTTTACCCCTATGCGATCACGCCTTAGTTTGCTGATGGAGAGCGCGCCTGTGTCCAACGTGCCGAGGTAGTGCGCGAGATCCAGGTCGAGGTGATCGTCTGCGTGGGCTTCGGTGGAGTAATTGAAGGCCGAGAACCGATCCCACTCGATGGGCTTCGGGGCGGCGAGGTAACCGCTCGTCGAGGTGCCAGCGCGTAGACCTTGGACAAGCAGCTGGTCGAGCTCGTCTTTTAGGTTGGGATCGCGAATCTTTCGAACGTGGTCGACGAACGCGAACTCTTTGAGGTAATCCTTCTTTCCGTATTCATGAAGCAGCCGGTCGCACTTCGCGCCGAGGCCGGTGAACTCGATCTGCACGTTGAGGGCGAGGGCGTCGCTGCCTGTGACCTGCTTGCCGATGCTCGGGTCTCTCAGCTGACCGGTGACGGAGCGCATGAGATCCCGCGTGACGTCCAGCCCGAACGTCAGCAAACGGGAGCCCGCGCTCGCTTGACGTCTCGTGTGCAACGTCAGGTCTTCCCTGGTGTCCATGTCGACGCTGCGAAGCGCATCGGGGTCGACTGTGTTGAGGGCCACCTTGAGACCGAAGTCTCGCTCGATGAGCTCCTGGCGCAGCAGGTTGCTCCCGTACCCGAAGCTTATCGCGAAGAACCGGTCGCTGGTCTCCACGATCAGCACCGCCGACGAGGACGCGTTGACCAGGGAGAGGGGCGACCTGACACCTTCGTTGAGCAGCTCGACCCAGGCGGGCGGCTTGCGTGAAGGGGCGGTGGGGACGAACAGGGAGCCTTTGAAGCCGATGTTCTTCTTGAGGGGGTGTGGGGTCAGCGACGCCGGGTCTCGAAATGCATCTCTGGCAGCGGCCACGGTCGGCTTGAGAAGCCTGATGTTCAAGGGGCGAACTTTCACTTTCATGGCGCTGATCCTCGTCATCCGGCGTCGGGGGCCGCGTGCGTCGTCTGCTGCGCTGGCGGTGTTGGGCGGCGCGGGCTACAGAGTCTTCTGTTCATCGTGGTGCTTCACGTGGGCGTTGATGAGGCCGTTCAGGCCGCGCGCTCGATTCCACGGCTGGCGCACGGCGCCGGCACGTCCCGGGATCCGCCGCGCCCCGCGCGCCCTGAACAGTATGTCCTCCGCTTCGTCCGCTCCCACCCGCAGATCTTCGTATGGCCTCGATCGCGTGGCCTGGCTACGATCCCTGGAGTCAACCCGCACGACGCGCGATACCGTCACTCGCGCGCGCTCCGCTCAGGAGGATTTTATGGCCAAGGTGAGAGAGTTTCACACGATCACTCCCGAGTATCCGCCCGATCACCGGGAGGTGTATCATGATCAGAGCGACTGCAAGTTCGGAAAGGCGATCAAGCCCGATCACCGGTTGCAGGGGCGGGGAGGCAAGAAGCGCTGTTCGGAGTGCGAGCGGCTCGGTTAGCTTCACCGCCGGGAGTCCGGGCGAGGTGTGCCGGACTCCCGGCGGGATCTCGGAGATGCCACGCCAGCGCGCCGCCCCCCGCGGCGCCGCTCACCCGCCGTGCATATGGAACACGAGGTGCTCGGCCAACCACCCGTGGCCCCAACGAGCGAGCGCCAGGCGGCGACCCTCCTCCAGCGCGGCAGAGTCGGGCATGATCGCCTCGTCGAGCGTTGGCTCGACGAGGTGGCCGCTGCGGTGCGCGGATGGACCCACGTGCAGCAAGACCTGCTCGATCCCGCCCGCGCCGTGGAGCTCGATCTCCAGCACCGTCGGCTTCGAAGCGATCAGCGCCTTGCCTTCGACGAGGACGCTGGGCGCCGGTGAGTCTCCTCGCCGGTGGGTGACCAGCACGACGCTGAGCCTGCCGGCGCACCTCGAGGTGACCTCAATCCGGACCCGATCGCCGCTGGCGAGGGAGAGGATCTCGCCGGATCCGGCCGGGATCCATGTGCCCTGACGGTAGCCCAGGACCGCTGACGTCGCCGGCGGCCATACCGCCACGATGCCCCGCGCGACGGTCCGGATCAACCCGTGTCGCTCCAGGAGGTCGACGTTGTTGTCGAGCGTGCGCCGGTCGCGCGCCCCGAGCACCGCCTGGACGTCGTCGAGCGAGAGCGGCTCGGGGAAGACGTCGAGGAGGCGGCCCGCGAGATCCTGCGACCCTTGCCGAGACACGGCGGCTTTCGGACGGGGCCCGCGCGCCGCGAGGTCGTGGATCATCCCCGCATATCGCCTCCGGTCGTCCAGGGACGGGCTGACGCTCGGCGCGAACGCGGTGAGGCGATCCGCGCTCTCAGGCGTCCTCCGGCGCGCCCACTCGGCCCGGATCCAGCGCTCCACGTCCTCGACTTTGTCGAGCTGGCAGCGCTTCACGAACGTGCCGAGCTCACGGATGTTGCCAGGCCACGCCGCCGGGTGGTCTGCCAGGCGCCCTACCGCGGCCAGCACGTCGGCCGCGCGCTCCGGAGACAGAGTCGATGTCTTCAATATCTCCGCCGCGATCCGCGAGGCCCGCTCCGGATCGTCGCGCAACGGGTCGAGGGCGATCGGGAGGACGTTGATGCGGTGATAGAGATCTTCGCGGAAATGCCCCTGATTGCACATCTCCAGAAGGTCACTGTTCGTCGCCGCGATGAGCCGGAAGCTCGCGTGGAGGTCGTCGACGCCGCCCACCCGGCGATAGGTGCGCTCTTGAAGCAGCGTGAGCAGCTTGACCTGAACGGCGAGCGGAAGCTCGCCGATCTCGTCGAGGAAGAGCGTCCCGCCCTCCGCCCGCTTCACGATGCCGTCCGTGGCCTGGAGCGCGTGCGTGAACGCTCCGCGCTCGTGGCCGAAGAGAGTGCTCTCCTCCAGCCCCTTGGGGATCGCGCCGCAGTTCTGGGGGAAGAACGGCTTGCCCCGGCGGGCGCTCCGCTCGTGAATCCACCGCGCGAGTGCGCTCTTGCCCGAGCCGCTCGGACCGGTGATGAGCACGTCGTCATCCATCATCGCCAGTTTCAGCGTCCGCCGTGTGAGCTCGGGATCCAGGTCGAGCTCGGCCTTGTGTTTCATGAGGGATCTCCTGGGCATCGAGAGAGACGCCGCCAGTGTCGGCGAGGAGCGTAACAGCCCCGGCGATCCGACGCGCGGCGACGTCGGCGGAGGTCAAGCGGCACCGGAGCGCGCGTCCTGCAGCGACCGATAAGCGACGATGAGCTCGAGGCGCGAGTGGACGCCGAACGCGCGGTAGATCCTCTCCGTGTGCGTCCGGACGGTCCCCTCGCTCCGGGCGAGCTGGGCGGCTATCTGCTTGTAGGACAGCCCCGTTCCGACGAGCAGCGCGACCACGTCCCGCTGGCGAGGCGTGAGCGCCGGGCTCGCCGAGGGATCGGCGGGCGCGCGCGGGGGCGCGCGCCGGTTCTCGCTGCGCGCTCGGAGGTTGCGGCGAGGGCTGGCAGGGAAGGTTCCGTTCGGTCTCATCGACGGCATGGCTGTTCGCTCCCGGGCGCCGCGCGGCCGACCCGCCGGCGCCGCTCTCTCCCCTGATCGTGAGTTGCACCGCCGACGGAGACCATCCCCCCGTCGGGGTAAGGGGGCGTGGCCTGCGAGCGCGCCGCGAGCTGCTGCAACCTGCAGCAAATCGGGCCCCGAGCGCCGCCTCTGTGAGTCTGTAACCAATCGATTTTAATCGTTTTTGTCGATGGCTCGCCGGCTGCTCCAGCGCCCCCTGCGACGGCGGACGGGGCGGGCCCACGGAGGGCTCCCGCTCCGCCGTCCTGGAGGCATCACGCCATGAAAGATCTCGTTTTCCGTCTCGATCGAGAGACCGACAAGCTGATCGAGAGTCTCGATGAGCACCCGGTCGCGCGGACGCTCTTCGCCGGCACCATCACCGCCCGGCGCTACGCGGCTTACCTCGATCAAACCCAGCATTACGTCGGGGTGGCGCGCGAGCTGCTCCGCTCCTCGGCGGAGCGCCTGCTGGTCACGGGCCGGCACCCGTCGCTCGCGCGCCTGTTGATCGAGAAATCCGATGAGGAGGCCGGACACGAGGTGTGGGCGCGGAACGATCGCGCCGCGCTCGGGTTCGGGGCGAACGACGCAGGTCCGAACGTCGCCGTCCAGGCGTACATCTCGACGCACCGGTTCGAGGCGCAGCAGGGGTGCGGCGCGGCCTTCCTCGGCACCGCGTACGTGCTCGAGGCGCTGTCGGCGCGGCGGGCGCCCGTCGCCGTCCAGAACCTCCTCCGGAGGAGCCGTATCCGCGGCGTCGAGGGGGCCGTGACGTTCCTGCGCGGGCACGCCGAGGCGGACGGCGGCCACATCGACCGGCTCGCCGGCGTCCTGCGCGGCTTCACCGCGAAATCGGACGCCGAGGCGATCGTGCGTTCGGCGCGCCGAACGCGGCAGTTCTTCCCCGGATTCTTCTCGTCGCCTGGCTGAGCCGGCGGCGCTCGACGACATCGAGCGGTCACTCACGCGGGGTCGCCGGCGGCGCGCGCCGCCGGCGACCCCGCCTGTCCGCTCCAACAGACCTGTTGCGGAGGAGCCATGAAGAAGCAGATTGGTGCCGGAATCGCCGATACTCAGGGGAAGATCGCGGATGCCCAGCGCGTCCGGTATCATGTGTTCGTGACCGAGAAAGGCCTCGTGGATCGTCACGCCGCCATGCTCGGACGGGAGATGGATGGGTTTGATGATCTCGAGACGACGCTCCACTTCATCGCCTACGTCGACGGCTTCCCGGCGGCGACGGCGCGCCTCATCCGCCCGAACCCGGATGTGGCCCAGAGGATCGGGCAGCCGCTCGGGGTCGATCTCGCCGCGCGCTACGACCTCGGCCCGTTCGTGGGCGGCGGCGTCTCGGTCGCGGAGGTGTCGCGGATGTGCGTCGTCCCGGAGCACCGGGGCGCGGCGGTGCTGCGCGCGCTGTACCTCGCCATGGTATGCGAGAGCCTGCGCGTCGGGCTCACGCACTGGGTCGGCGCGGGCAACGCGGAGACCGACGCGCTGGAGGACGCGGAGATCGCCTACCGGATCGCCGAGCGCGACGGCCTCGTGAGCCCCCGGTGGCGCGTCGTTTCGAGGCCGGGGGCGAGCGCGTCGGGACCTTCGGTGCGGCCGTTCTACACGCCGGCGGAGCGCGCCTGGGCGCGCTCCGGCGACCTCCAGGGGCTGCGGCTGCCGCGCACCCTGTCGACGTTCGGGCGCCTCGCGGCGCGCTACATGGGGCGGCCTATCCGGGAGCGGGGCTATACCGTGTGCTCGCTGCCGCTCGTCGTCGACCTCGCCGACGCCGTGCGCACCGAGGCGTTTCAGCGCGCCCTCGATCGCCGCTGAGCTGCCGCCGCGCCGCGGGCCCGTGGTACCCTGGGCCCATGGCGGACGGGATCTCGCTCAGGAGCCATGATCTGCGGAAGATGCTGGAGATCAGCGCCTCGCTCGTCGCGGCGCGCGATGTGCACGACCTGCTGGAGGATACGTTCTCGCTGCTCTTGCCGCTCGTCGGAGCCGACTTCGCTGCGCTGGCCACGACGTCGCTGGAGCGCGGGGCCAAGCTCGATTGGGTCGAGAAGGGCCTGCCAAAGGCGTTCTTCGGCGCCTACGAGAAGATGGAGACCTCCGACTTCGTGCTCAACGCGGTGCAGTCGAACCCGGGCGTCGTGCTGCGCGACGACCAGATGATCGACCGGAGGGCTTTCCAACGGAACGAGCTGTATCAGTGGGCGCGCGAGTTGGGCACGCCGATCGAGCAGGTGATGGCCGTCATGCTGCCCGTCGGCGCCGGCTTTCAAAGCGGCCTCTCGCTCTACCGGGCTCGACCGCGCCCGTTCTCCCTGCGCGATCAGGCGGTGCTGCAGGAGCTCACGCGATCGATCGCCCACGCGGTCCGCAACTGCTGGTCGTCCGCAATGGCGGTGTGCTGGGACGCGGCCCTGGAGGCGCTCCTCGTGGGAGAGGGCCGCGCGATGATCCTCGTGCGCTCCACCGGGCGGGAGCTCGACCGAACGGCGGGAGCTGCCGGCTTGCTCGACAGGTGGTTCGAGCCCGGCGAGCGCGTCGCTGGCAGCTTGCCGCGGCCGCTGCTCGAGGAGCTGGCCAGAGCGCGGTACGCGCGGAGGGCGGGCGAGGAGGGGGCACGGCGGTGGAAGAGGAAGAGAAATGGAGCGAGCCTTAGGGTGCGGTTCCTGGCCTTGTCCGAGCCGAACGGCGAGCCGTCTTGGGCGCTGGTGCTCCGCGAGGTGCAGGACATCCCTCCCGTGCCCAAGGCGCTCGCAGAGAAGCTCACGGAGCGCGAGCGTGCTGTGGCCTCCAGGGCCGGCCGCGGCTGGGAGGACAAGCGGATCGCCAAGGACGTGAAGAACGCACCGGAGACGGTGAAGAAGCAGCTGAAGAGCATCTACGACAAGCTTGATGTTGGGGACCGCAGGAGCCTCATGCTGCTCCTATACGAGGCGTGGTTCGACGTGTGACAAGACCGTCGCGGGGGGCGCCCGCGCCTCGGTGCCACAGGCCCCGTACGCAACTCTGCCGATGGCGCTGATCGCGGGATCGCGGTCAAACCACGGGGTCCGTTCGAGGCGTGAGGCGCCGGCTCCACGGTGGGGCGGCGCGCTCCGCGTCGAGCGCGTCGGTGCGTCATGCGTCCATCCACCCGCTTCATCCACACCGCTGACTGGCAGCTCGGTTTTCGCGCGGGCTTCATCCCCGGCGATGCCGGCGCGCTCGTGCGCAACCAGCGCTTCGAGACGCTCCGGGAGATCGGCAACGTCGCCCGCGAGGCCCAGGCCGAGTTCATCGTCGTCGCCGGCGACGTCTTCGAGGACCACGGCCTGCGCCCGGCGACGCTGCACAGCGCCTTCGAGGCCATGGCCGAGATCCCGGCGCCGATCTACCTCCTTCCAGGCAACCACGATCCGCTTAGCTCGGACGCCCTCTACCGCAGCGAGCTCTGGCGCCGGGAGTGCCCGCGCCATGTCCACCTCCTCGGCTCGCGAGAGCCGGTGATCGTCCGCGAGGGCGTCGCGCTCCTCGGCTGTCCGCTCTTCGAACGGCACACCCTCGGCGACGTCACCGAGCACCTCACGCCGGAGCTCGGCCCGCGCGATCACGTGCGCATCGGCGTCGCCCACGGCGGTATTAAGGAGTTCCTCGATCGGGTAGTTGGCGACGGAGAGCGCGTCCACAACGCCATCCCTGCAGATCGCGCGTCCCGCGCGCGCCTCGATTACCTCGCGCTCGGCGACTGGCACGGGCGCCTCCGCATCGACGAGCGCACCTGGTACTCGGGTACGCCGGAGGCCACGCACTTCACCGAGAAGGACCCGGGCAGCGTCCTCGTGGTGGAGATCGAGGCCCCCGGCGCGGCGCCGCGCGTGACGCCGTGCCCCGTCGCGGGCCTCGTCTGGGAGAGCGCCGAGCGCCACCTCGACGGCGCCGCCGATCTCGTCGACCTCGAGCGCCACCTCGACGGGTTCGCCCGCAAGGGGACCACGCTGCTCGAGCTCACGCTGACAGGGGCGATCGACGCGTCGACGCGGGCCCGCCTCGACGAGCTCGTCGAGGCCGCGCGCCACCGCTTTCGCTTTCTTCGGGTGCGCGATGAGCGGCTTCAGATCGTCGCCCGCGAGGCCGACGTGGCGGACCTCCCCGCCGAGGGGTGGCTCGGGCAGGCGGTCGCGCGGCTCCGCGCGCCGATCGACGGGACCTCGGAGGTGGAGCGCGCCGAGGCGTTGCGCCTCCTTCTCCGCCTCTACAGGGCCGCGTCATGAACAAGGGGATCAAGCTCCTCCGCCTCGGCGTGCAGGACGTCGGCAACCTGGTCGGACGGTTCGATCTCGGGCCGTTCTCCCCAGGGATCAACGTGATCGGCGGCCGGAACGAGGCGGGCAAATCCACGCTCGTCAGGGCGCTGCGCGCGGCGCTCTTCGAGCGGCACGACTCCGAAAACCAGCACGTTCAGTCGCTCAGGACGCGCGGGACGCGGAACGCGCCGGAGATCTGGGTCGAGCTGGAGCTCGGCGGCGAGCGGGTCAGCGTGCACAAGCGATTCCTGGAGAGGCCGGTCGTCGACGTTCACCTCCACCGCGACGGCACGGAGGTCCACGGCGCGAACGCCGAGGAGCTGCTGCTCTCGCAGCTCGAAGGACGGCGCCCCGGCAAGCGCGACCGCTCGCGGAACCACATGGGGCTCTGGGGGCTCCTGTGGGTCGCGCAGGACGAGAGTGCGTCGGCGGATCCGGGCGGTTCGCTCGATGAGCACGTGCGCGGGGCGCTCTCGGACGTCATCGGCAGGCAGGTCGGCCAGGTGCTCGGCGGCAGGCACGGCGAGCGACTCCGCACTCGCGTGATCGAGCACGCCGCGCTGTTCATGAACGCGAGGGGCCCGACGGGCGAGTATCGAGCGGCGCAGGAGAGGCTCAGGGCGGCCGACGAGCGCGTGAAGGGGATCGTGGAGGCGAAGGCCGCGGTCGAGGAGCTCGCGCGGACACACGCGGAGCTCAGCGAGCAGCTGCGCGACGCCGAGCGGAAGCTCCCGGAGCTCGAACGAGAGCTCGAGGTCGCCGTCGCGGCGGAGCGCCGCGTGCGCGCGCTCGAGGAGAGCGCGCGCGACGCCGGCGACCTCGTCGTGACGGCGGAGGCGAGGTGCCAGGCGGCTCGGCGCGAGGTGGAGACCCGCGCGGCGCTGGTGGGCGAAGCGGCGGAGCTGGACACGGCGATGGCCGCCTGCGACGAGGACGCAAGCGCGCTCGCGCGGACGATCGCGGGCGCGGGGCGCGAGGCCGCCTGCGCGCGCGAGGCCGCCCGCGCCGCGCGCGAGGCGGTCCTCGATGCGCGAGCGGCGCTGGACGGCGCCGTGGCGAGCCTCGACCGGTCGCGCCGGCGTGACGAGGCGGCGCGCGTCGCCGGCGACCTTCGCGCGGCCGAGGAGGTGGCCGCCGAGCTCGCGGCAGCGTCCCGTCGCCTGGAGGAGGAGGCGCTCGACGAGCGGCTGCTCGAGGAGATCGAGGTCCTCACGGAGAGGACGAGGGCCGTCCGCGCTCGGCTCGAGGCCGAGGGGACGCGCATCGTCGTGCTGACGGCGGACGGGCGTCGGAGCGTCCACGCGGTCGGCGCGGCGTCGACGATCGACGTGCCCGGGCTCGGGCGGCTGGAGATCGAGCCGGCCCACCCCGGGCTCGCGCAGGCGCTTGCGGAGGTCGAGAAGCAGCGGGCGGCGCTCGAGGAGGCGCTTCGCGCGCTCGGGGTCGCGGACGTGGCGGCGGCGCGGGCGACCAGCTCGGCGCGCGCCGAGCTCGCGCGGGAAGACGAGACCCTCGTCGCGCTGAAGAAGAAGCTCGCGCCGAAGGGGCTCGACGCGCTCGAGCTCCGGGTGAACGCGGATCGCGCCCAGCGCGCGCGGGTCGAGGCCGCGCTCGACGAGGCGCTACGCGCGGAGCGCGATCGCGAGGAATGCCTGCGCGCCCTCGCCGAGCACCGCGTCGACGTGGGGGCGCTGGACACGCTCAGGGCGCGGGAGCGGGACGTCGCGGTCCAGCGCGCGTCGTGCGACGCCATCGCGACGCGCGTGGAGGTCCGCGCGCTCGCCGACCTGCGGATCCGGCTCCCGGGCGCGCAGGAAGCCAGACCCGTGAGCGCCGGCTCCTCCGAGGCGTTCACGTCGGCGGTTCGCACCACCGTGATCCTCGACGACATCGCCGAGATCACGCTCGAGCCGCGCGGCAAGGACCTCGCGAAATCGCGGGCGATCCTCGAGCGGAGCGAGCGCGAGCTCTCCGCCATGCTCCAGGCGCTCGGGGTCGCCGACCTCGAGGGCGCGGCGCAGGCGGCCCGGGCGTGGACGCAGCTCGACGCCGCCCGCGAGCAGGCGGAAGAGCGCCTCGCCAAGGCGGCGCCGGACGGCATCGAGGCGCTCCGCGCGGAGGGCGACAAGGCGCGCAGGCGAAGCGCCTCGTCGGAGAAGGCGTTCACCGAGGCGAGGGAGGCCTTCGCGAATCACGCGCGGATCGAGGTCGCGCTGGCGCAGAACCCCATCACCGGGGAGGCGCTCGCGCGGCTCGTGACCCTCGAGCGCGCGCTCGCCACGGCGGAAGCCGCCGTCGTGCGTCGCCAGGCGCGTGTGCGCGCGGTCGCCGGTCCGGTCGCCTCGGGGCCCCAGCGCGCATGGGCCGTACCGCGCGCGATGCGTGCCGAGGTGGTGGGTGGGGTGGAGTGGGAGATCGTCCCGGGTGAGGTCGGTCGAGAGCTCGACGCCGATGGGGGCGAGCGGCGGCTTCGCGAGGCGCTGGAGCGGGCCGCCGTGGCCGACGTCGGGGCCGCGCGCGCGCGCTTGCAGGCGAGGAGCATCGTGAGCGCGCGGATCGCCGACCTGCGCTGGCGGCTCGCGGGCGTGGCGCCCGACGGGCTGGACGCGCTGCGAGCGCGCGCCGCGGCGCTCGTGGGCGTAGACGCCGCTCCGGCGGCGTCCGCCGGAGGGGATGCGGCGAGAGAGCCCGGCGCGCTCGAGCAGGACGTGGACGTGGCCCGCGAGGCGCTGCCCCCGCTGCAGGCACGCGCGGAGCGCGCCGCGGAGGCGCTGGAGCGCGCGGAGAGCGCGGTTCGCGCGCGGGAGCAACGCCTCCGCGAGGTCGTGGCGACCCGGAACGAGAGGGCCGCGCGGCGCCGCGTCGTGGCCGAGCGGCTCGCCGGCCTGCGGGAGGCCGTTGCCGACGTGGCCCTCTACGAGCGGGCGGAGGTCACGCGCTGGGAGCTCGTCCAGGCGCGCGAGCGCGCGGAGCGCGCCGCGACCGAGCTCGCGGAGGCGATCCCTCAGATCGCGCGGGACGAGGTGCCCCGCGCGAAGGGCGCCATCGACGCGCACAAGCGGCGCTTCGCCGCCCTGTACGATGAGGAGCTGCGACGCCGGACGCTGCTCGAGAAGGCGTCCGGCGACGGGCGGTTCGAGGCGCTCCGGGACGCGGAGGCCGAGCAGCGGGACGCCGCGCAGGATCTCGTGCGGATCACGCGGGAGGCGAACGCGGCCCGCCTTCTTCGCGCGGTCGTAGAGGACGCCTACCAAGCGTCGCAACGCCTCTTCCTAGCGCCCGTCGTGGAGGAGGCGAAGCCGTACCTCGCTCGGCTGAGGCCCGGGACCGAGATCGAGATGACGGGGGATCTCAAGCTCGGCAAGATCAAGCGCCGCGGCGAAGCGGAGGAGTTCGACGAGCTGTCCGGCGGCACGCGAGAGCAGCTGTCGGTGATCGTGCGGTTGAGCCTTGCCCGCGTGATGGCGAGGGACCAGCGATCGCTCCCGCTGATCCTGGATGACACGATGGGGTGGACCGACGACGCGCGCTTCCTGTCGATGGTGCAGATCCTCCGGGATGCCGCGAACGAGCTGCAGATCATCCTGCTCACGTGCCATGGATCGCGCTTCGATCGGTTTCAGGCGTCGTATGCCGTCGATCTCGACCAGCTGCGCGAGGCGCGCCAGCTGGCGGCCGAGGCGCCGGCGGCGCGCCGCGCTCCTTAAAGCTGGTGAGCGCGCGGGGCTCCGCATCGATGGACGAGCGTGTCTCGGCCGCGAGACGCAGGTTGCGTTACAGCGCGGACGGAGATAGCGCGGACTCGCATCGCCCAGGCTCGTTGCGCTTTGGCCGCGAGGTGTCGTGATGGGTGTTGAGCTTTTCGGCGAGCTGGGCGATGGCAGTTCCCGGCCGTGAGCCGTAGGAGCGCTCGCGGCGCTGCAGACCGTGAACCCCGAGGGGCCATGACGACGAAAGCAAACGCGCCCAAGAGACGCGCGACCAAGAAGCGAACGCGACCCGCGCCGAAGAAGCGGACGCCGAGCGACGTCGAGCGAGCGAACGGCGGACTGACGGGGAAGCAGGTGTTTGCCCTCTGGGCGCTGCTGCTCACCGGCGATGGGAAGCCCCTGTCGCAGCAGAAGGTGACGCTCGACAGGGCCGCGTTGAAAGGGCTCGAGGGCGCGAGGATGATCTCGATTGAGCCTGGCATCCGGAAGAATGACCCGGCGTACGGCGCGAAATTCCACGTGACGGATGAAGGCTGGGTGTGGGCGAACCGCCAGGGGCTGGCGGCGACGTTCGCGCGGACCTCGTCCGCGGCGGCGGTGCTGGAGGCGCTCCTCGCCAGGCTCGCCAAATACATGGAGGTTCACGGCCTCGCGCTCGATCATCTGCTGAGGCCGCGGCCCGCCGCGCCGGAGGCGACGGCGAGCGCAGCGACACGGCCCGAGGCACCCGGCGCGCCGGCGCCGCGCGCGGCCGAGCCCGCGGCGCTCGAAGATCGGATTCTCGCGGCATACCTGCGGGTGACGGGTGGGGTGTTGAACGAGTTCGTCCGGCTCGCGCAGCTCCGCGCGCAGCTCGGCGAGGCGCCGGCCGGCGCCGTCGACGAAGCGCTCCGCCAGATGCAGCGGCAGGGCGGCGCGGTCCTCTATCCCATCGACGACCCGCAGCGGATTCGCCCCGAGGACGACGCGGCGGCGCTCCAGGTCTCTGGCGAACGGCGGGATCTGTTCTGCATCACGAGGTGATCCGATGGATGGATTGAAGGCGTTCGAAGCGGTCGATTTCCAGTCCACGCAGAACCTCGACAGCGTCTGGCAGGATCCCCGGTACGACGTCCCTTCGCTGCACCAGAAGGGGCGGCGCGAGGTGCTCGCCAAGGTCCGTTCGATGGCCGAGAGCCAGGAGACGGGCTCGCCGCTCGGCTGGGTATTCGTCGGTCCCGCGGGGATCGGCAAGACGCACATGCTCTCCGCGATCCGGCGGGAGATCTTCAAGGTTCCAGCGAGCTTCGTCCTGGTCCACATGACGGACGTCCACGACTTCTGGGAGACGGTCCTCCTCGGCTTCATCGACTCGCTCCAGCGACCCGCGGGCGCGACGGACCGCACGCAAGGCCAGCTCGTCGTCCAGCACATCGCCGCGCAGGTGCGGGGCGGCGACGGGGCGGCCATGACGCGAGAGCTGGCCACGCTCCGCCCCCCGAAGCTCGTCAATGAAATGGACGCGCTGGTGCAGGGGCTCGGGCGCGCGCACCGGGCGCAGACGCTCAAGCACGCCGACACGCTCCGCGCCCTCGTGCTCCTCAACTCGGACGACATGGAGCTGTCGAACCTCGGATACGCCTGGCTTCAAGGTCACGGCGTCGACGAGAGCGACATGAAGAAGTTCGACTTCAACATCCGCGAGAAGCGGTCGAGCGCGGTGGTGGAGGGCCTGTCCTGGCTCACCAGCCTGCGATGCCCGACGGTCGTCGCCATCGATCACCTGGACGCGATCGTCACCGAGCACCACCTGCTGGCCGACGCGGGCAGCGTCCCTGACGAGCTCTCGGCCCGCCAGATCATCTCGCGCAACATCATCGAGAGCGTGGGGCGCGGGCTGATGGAGCTCCGAGACGTGACGCGCCGGACGCTGACGGTCGTCGCGTGCCTCTTCGAGACATGGGACAAGATGAAGCGCACAGCGCTGAAGTCGACGGCGCATCGCTATGAAGACCCGCGAATCCTCGTGAACCTGTCCGACGTGGCGATGGCCGAGGATCTCGTGAGCGCGCGCCTGGACGACGGCTACGCGCGGGTCGGCTTCAGGCCGCCTTATCCTCGATGGCCGTTCGCGCCCTCCGCGTTCACCTCCATCGCCGACGGGGGGAAGTCGCCGCGTGATCTGCTCCGCCGCTGCGAGCAGCACCGGCGCAAGTGCCTCGATGAAGAGCGGATCACCGAGCTCACCTCGTTCGTGACCGAGGAGGCGCCGCCGCGGAGCACGAAGGTCGCGCCCGTGCTGAGCGAGGCCACCCTGCGCGAGCACGCTCGGCTCGACGCGGAGCTCGAGCGCCTCCGCACCTCCGTCAAGGGCGTGAAGGGGTTCACCGAGCCGGACGGCGAGGACGCGCTGGGAGACCTGCTGCGCGCTGGATGCGAGCTCGTGGTCGCCGAGCAGGCGCCCGACCCTGCCGTAGAGATCGTGATCGACGCTCAGAGCGGCGAGCAGCGCAACTATCCAGCGCTCCACGCCCGCGTGCGCCAGATCTTCACCGCCCATCATGATCGCGAGCGACACTTCTGCCTCCGCGCGCTCACGCGGGACAACGCGATCGCCTTCCAGGCGCGGCTCACGGCGGCCATGACCGCCTCCGGCATCGACCGGCAGATCGAGTTTCGCAAGCTCGTCCTGGTGCGCAACGCGCCTGTCCCGAGCGGCGCCAAGACGACCGTGTTGATGGCGAAGGCTCGCGCGGCAGGGGCGGAGTTGACCGCCGCCAGCGAGGACGATCTTCGCGTGCTGGCCGCGCTGGTCGCGTTGCGCGGGGACAAGCACGTGAAGCTCGACACATTCGAGCCGTGGCTGCGGGAGCGCCGCCCTGCCTCTCGGCTCGCGCTCATGAAGCCGGTCGCCGACTGGCTCGGGCGCACGCCGCAGGCCACCGCGCCTGCGGCGGGAGCGGCGGTGGGCGCGGCTGCGGCGGGAGCGGCGGTGGGCGCGGCTGCGGCGGGAGGGCCCCCTGCGCCTGGATTCCAGCCGCCCGCCGCGTCGTCCACGACCAGCGCGACCACGGTCGTCGCGACGGCTGCCGTGACCGTGTCCGTGACCTCGCCGGCGACGCACCCGGGGCCCGCGGCGCCGGCGGTGCGGCCGGTCGTCGCGGTCGGGCATCACGTCATCGGCGATCGGCTGGGCGCGCTGCAAGTGATCCCGGCGGAGGACCTCAAACAGCACGTGGTCGTGCTCGCCGGCGCGGGATCTGGCAAGACGGTGCTGCTCCGGCGCCTCATCGAGGAGACGGCGCTGCTGGGGATCCCGTCGATCGTCGTCGACGGCGCCAACGACCTGACCCGGCTCGGCGAGCCATGGCCCGAGCGCCCCGGCCCGTTCACGGGCGAGGACGTGGAGAAGGCGGCTCGCTACCACGCGCAGACGGACGTGATCGTGTGGACGCCCGGGCGGTCGAGCGGCAATCCGCTGCACCTCGGCCTGATCCCGGACTTCGCCGCCGTCGCGCACGACCCCGACGACCTCACCCAGACGATCGCGATGACCGCCTCCACCCTGGCCGCGATGGCTGGAAAGAAGGCCGATGAGAAGGCTCGCGCGATCCTCGACGCCGCGCTCCGCTTCTTCGTCCAGGGAGGCGGCGGCGATCTCTCTACCTTCCTCGACGTGCTGGGCGACTTGCCTGACGCGGCGAGCCTCAAGATCTCGACCGCCCGCAAGGTCGCGACCGCCCTCACCGACTCGCTCCGCGCCGCCGTGCAGACGAACCCGCTCCTCCACCAGGAGGGCGAGCCGCTGGACCCCGGCGTCCTCTTTGGCATCGGCTCCGAGCGTCCTCGCGTCTCCGTGCTCAGCCTCGTCGGGCTGCCGGGGCTCGACGCGCCGCTCCAGTTCGTCAACCAGCTCGCCATGACGCTGTTCACCTGGGTGAAAAAGAACCCTTGTCCGCCCGATCGGCCGCTGCGCGGGCTGCTCGTGATCGACGAGGCGAAGGACTTCGTGCCGTCGCACGGCTCGACCCCGTGCAAGGAGAGCCTGATCCGGCTGGCGGCGCAGGGGCGCAAATATGGCCTCGGCGTGGTGTTCGCCACGCAGGCGCCGAAGAGCATCGATCATAACGTGATCGCCAACGCGAGCACACAGTTCTATGGAAAGGCGAGCTCCCCGGCGGCGATCGACACCGTGGAAGAGCAGCTCCGCGTCCGCGGCGGCACCAAATTCGACGTGGCCACCTTGCCCAAGGGGCGCTTTTACCTGGCGGGCAACGGTATGGCGGCGCCGGTCAAGGTCGCGGTGCCGATGTGCCTCTCGCATCACCCTGCCTCTCCTCCGGACGAGGACGGTGTCCTCCGGCGCGCGCGGGCGTCGCGTGCGCGCCTCCAGCCGTAGGCGAGGGCGCGGGCCAGGGGTGGTGGCCGACGTCCTCGTGGACGTGGCGAGTCGCGGCGAAACGAGCGAGCGAAGGTGCTGGCATGGGCACGAAGAGGAAGTGGGACCACGCGCGGATCGAGCATTTTCAGACGGCGCTCCTCGACGCGTTTCCGAGCCGTCCCGCACTCGAACAGCTGGTCTGGTACGGCCTCGGCGAGCCGCTCGAGACGCTCACCTCCGAGAGGAGCCCGCAGACCGCCGTCTTCGAGCTCCTCAAGTGGGCCAAGGCGCAGGGGAGGCTCGATGTGCTGCTTGAGCAGGCCCGCCGAAAGAACCCCGACAACCCGGAGCTCCGCGCCTTCGCCGAGGAGAAGGTCCCGTTCTTGGTGCCCTTCCGTCAGGAAGGGTCGCTCCTGGGTCGCGACGAGGACCTCGGGCGGCTTCACCACGTCCTGACGAGCGGCGCGGCTGGCACCCAGCGCGCGGCGATCGTCGGAATGGGCGGCGTCGGCAAGACGCAGCTCGCCCTCGAATACGCCCACCGTCACCGGAACGATTATCCGGGAGGCGTCTACTGGGTGAACGCGGCGGCGCCCCTCGTCTCCGAGCTCGCGCGCCTCGCCGAGCGGCTCGACCTCAGCGATGACGCCGCCTCCGAGGCGGAGCGGCCCGGGCGCTGGGTGCGCGCCTTCGAGCAGCACCTCTCCGACAACCCCGGCGCGCTGGTGATCTTCGACAACATCGTGGATCCGCTGGCGCTCCGCAAGGCCGCGGCCGGCATCGTCCCGTGGGAGCTGCCGTGCCGGTTGCTCGTTACGACGCAGCGGAACGACCCCGGCGCGGGCTTCGAGCCGGTGATGCTGAAGGAGCTGCGCGAGGACGACGCCGTTCGCCTGCTCCTCTCGAGTCATGCGCGGCGGAGCCTGATCGAGGGCGAGCGCGGGGAGGAGCGCGGCGTGGCCCGGGCGATCTGCCGCGCGTTGGGCCACCTGCCGCTGGCGATCGCCCTGGCGGCGGCGTACCTCGGCAGGGCGCCCGGACTCCCGCTCTCCGACTACTTCACGCGATTGAGATCCGAGGGAGCGCTGGTCACGGCAGACGCCTCGACGGGGGCCGCGTTCCGTACCCCCCTCCAGCGCGAGGCGATGGTGACGGTCACGCTGCGAACCCAGTGGAACGCGATCGAGCGCGCCGAGGCGCACGAGGTGCTCAAGGCGGCCGCGCTGATCCAGCGCGCGGCGCACGTGTCGCGGGCGACGCTCGCGCACCTCACGGGGCTGTCGAAAAAGGCGAAGGCCGGCTACATCGCGCCGCTCGAGGAGGCGCTGAGCGAGCTCTTCTCGTGGTCGCTCGCCGAAGAGGCGTCCCACGGGGCGGCGTCGAGCGACAGGGCGATTCGGCTGCACCCGCTCGTACGGGACTTCGCCTTGAGGCAGATCGATGACCAGGAGCGGTTCGCCGCGACCTGCGCGCGACGGCTCGGCAGGGCGCTCGGGGATATCGGCCGGATCGAGGAGGAGGTTCGAGAGCGGGGGCTCGACGCCGTCCTCGCCGATCTGCGCCTGGGTGAGGCGCTCGCCGCCCCCGACGAGCGGGAGCGTTTCCGGCGGCTGCTGCGCCCGCTGGATCGGGTGGCGCACTGCCTGCGCCGGTCGACGCCCGACCATGGAGCTGGGTTTTTCCTTCAACAGGTCCGCAACGTCAGCTTCGAGCTGGGCATCGAGGAGGTGCAGGCGCAGGCCGAGGCGGCCCTGCGGGAGCGCGGGGTGATGTGGCTGTGCGAGCGGCTCCGCACCAGCCGTGAGTCCGACGCGCTGGTGCGAACGCTGGCCGGCCACACCGGGTCGGTGTGGGCGGTCGCCCTGCTGCCCGACGGTCTATCGGCCATTTCTGCGTCGCACGACGGGACGCTCAAGCAATGGGACATCTCGAGCGGGTGTGAGCTCCGCACGCTGGCTGGCCACCCTCACCACGTCAATGGCGTGGCGGTGACGCCGGACGGGCGCCTCGCCGTCTCGGCGTCGGAGGACGCCACGCTCAAGGTGTGGGATCTCGTCATCGGGCATGAGCTCCGCACCTTGCGCGGCCACACGGCGGCGGTGAAGGGTGTGGCGATCACGCCGGACGGGCGCTTCGCCGTCTCGGCGTCGGAGGACACCACGCTCAAGGTGTGGGAGCTCGCGACCGGAAGGCTCGTCCGCACGCTCTCCGGGCATTCCCAGATCGTCAATGGCGTGGCGGTGACGCGGGACGGACGGCTCGTCGTGTCAGCGTCCGAGGACCGCACGCTCAAGGTGTGGGATCTCGCGACCGGCCGCCTCGTCTTCACGCTCCAGGGTCATGTCGATGGTGTCCTGGGTGTGGCGGTGGCGCTGGACGGCTGCCAGGCGGTCTCTGCGTCGGCGGACAGCACGCTCAAGCTGTGGGATCTGCGGCGCGGCCGGGAGATTCGCGCTCTCGAGGGGCACAGGGGCTGGGTGAACGGTGTGGCGGTGACGCCGGACGGCCGCTACGCCGTCTCCACGTCGTCCGACAACACGCTGAAGCTCTGGGACCTGACGAGCGGCAGAGCGATCCACACGCTCGAGGGGCACGCCGAGCCCGTGATCGCGGCGGTGGTGACACCGGACGGTCGTCTTGCGCTGTCCGCATCCCATGACAACGTCCTCAAGGTGTGGGAGCTGTCGCGGGGCCGCGAGGGCCGTGTGCACGAGGGGCACGCCGCCGAGGTGTCCGGGATCGCCGTGACGTCCGACGGGCGCTGGGCGGTCACCGCGTCGTGGGACCACACGTTGAAGCTCTGGGCGCTATCGACCTTCGGCCACATGCGCACCCTGGAGGGCCACGCTGCGCCCGTGATGCGGGTCGCCGTCACGCCTGACGGGCGCTTTGCGATCTCGGCGTCGGAGGACAAGTCGCTCGGCGTCTGGGAGATCTCCACCGGCCGGCGTCGCGCGCTCGCCGGCCACACGTGGGGCGTGGCCGGGGTGGCGGTGACGCCTGACGGGCGCTTCGTGGTCTCGGCATCGCGCGATGGGTCGCTCAAGATCTGGGACCTCTCGACCGGTCGTGTGCTGAAGACGCTCACGGGCCACGCCGCCGGCGTGAACGCGGCGGCGGTGACGCCGGACGGGCGTGTCGTCATCTCGGCGTCGGAGGACAACGCGCTCATCGTGTGGAGCCTGTCGAGCGGAGGCAAGCTGTTCGAGCTACTCGGGCACATGGCGAGCGTGACCGCGGTGGCGGTGACGCCGGACGGTCGATTCGTCGTCTCGGCGTCGGAGGACATGACGCTCAAGGTGTGGGACATCGAGACGCGGCAGGAGGTGTGCACCCTCCGAGGTCACACGGCGATCGTGACCGGCGTGGCTGTCACCCGTGATGGTCGGCGGGTGATCTCGACGTCGGAGGACACCACGCTCCGCGTCTGGGATCTCCGCGAAGAGCGCTGCGTCGCCCTGGTCGAAGCGCACACGCCCCTCCTCGGCTGCGCGGTCACCCCGGACGGCTGCACGTTCCTCGCCGGTGATGGCGCGGGCGGGCTGCACGTCCTCGGCTGGATCGAGCCTGGCGCCGAGCCGTCGGATGGCGTCGACATGCCGCCCGACCTGCCCGATCCTGCGTGTCTCGACGGGGCGGAGCGCCGGCCGCGCCCCTCCGCCGCTCCGGCGGCGCTGCAGGAGCGACGTCCCAGGGCAGCTCCCTTGCGCGAGGCGTCGCTCAAAGGCGGCGCCGGTGACAAGCCGGCCAAGAGCGGGAAGCGAGCCGCCGCGTCCGGGCGTGAGCTCCCTGCCGACGAGCTCCGAGCCCGCATCATGGACGCGCTTCGCAGCGACAGCGATCTCGATGCCTTTTGTTCCGACCACTTCCCCGGTGTCTACGCGCGGTTCACGAACGGCATGGATCGCGTCGCGAAGGTCACGTGCCTGCTGGTTCATGCGGAGCCAAGGCGCATCATGGAGGCCTTGCAGAGGCGCCGCACGAAGAAGTGAACGAGGGCGGCGAGGGGTGACGGTGCCGTGCGCCCGAGGGCCGCCGCCCGGCGACGGGAGGCCTCGCGAGGTGCGCGCGGCGATCACGCGACGAGCGGCATACCACCCGTCGCGCCAATGGACGCTATTTCTCGAGCTTTCGCCGGTCGACGTCGACGCCTCGCTTGAACCGTAGCACGGGCGTTCGTTCTTCACGGAGGGGCGACATCCCGAGCGCGATGCGAGCGAGCTGGAACGCCGCGCCGATCGGCTCTCCGAACGAGAGGGCCTCGTAGAACGTCTCGGCGAACGTCGCCGCTGCTTCATCGCCGATCGCCTGGCGCATGCCGACCGCGCAGGCGACGTGCTTGACCAGCGCCCCTGCGAGCGGCTCGGTGTCGCACGCGTTGAGCACGACGAGCTGCAAGCGGCGCTTGAGGCGGCCTATCAGGCTCACGAGCGCCCTCGCCTCCAGAGGAGCGATGTTTCCGCCGTCGTCCTCGAAGAGGAGCCGCGCCCGGCCGGAGCCGTGGCCGGAGAAGTGCAGCACATGCGGCTCTTCCTCGAGGAGCAGCCGCTGAAGCTCGCTGCGCCGGACCGCCCAGCGAGGCACGATCTCGATCGCGTTGACGCGCCGAGGCTTGCCCGCGCGGAGCCTGTCTTCGATCCGCCGCGCCTCGCGGCTGAGGGCGAGCTGGTCCGTCGACGTCGGATTGGAGGCGAGATAGAGCAGCTTGATGGGGCCGTCCTCGGCGGGTTGCGCCGCCTTCTTCGGCGACCGTTCGAGGAGTCGCAGCTGCTTGGCGAGTGCCCCTGGGGCCGCGTAATCGAGGAGGATGTTCGTCTTGCGTACCCGGTCCATCCCATCCGTGAAGCGGCCGCTCGCCTCGGGGAATCGGTCGCCGGCGAAGCTGTCGAGATCGGCGTCGCTCCGAAGAAGCCGTGCGATGCGTTCGCGTAGATCGAGACGGCGCAGCGGCATCGTGGTCGCGAGGAGCTTACCAGCGCCTGGACAGGAAATCGCGGATGGCTCCGAAATAGGCGGACGCGAAGAGGAGGATATCGTTGTGCCCGGCGCGGTCGATGAGGTGCAGGGCCTTCCTCTCGTGGGGGACGGCCGCGTGGTTCTCGCGGGCGTGGTCCGGCGGGAGCAGCGTGTCGCGCACGCCGTGCAGGACGAGGACCGGGATCTCGACGTTCCGCAGGAGCTCCGGGTTCGAGAAGCTGCGGTGCGCCTCGTCGCGCAGATCGCCGAGGTCGATCTCGAAGAGGGCGAGCAGGTGCCGAACGTCGCTGAACCCGCTCTCGAGGACGAGCGAGCGGTACGCGTCGACGCGGTGCGCGGCGATGCGCGACGCCGGGGAGCTGCCGAGCGAGCGGCCGAAGAGCAGCGGCTTCGGCGGCCGGTCGAGGCCTGCGGCGCGGCTCTTCTCGGCGAGCTCGCGCTGGAAGAAGTCCGAGACCTTCAAGGGATCTTCGTGGAGCGAGCGCATCGTCGGCTGCCCGCGGCTCCAGCCATAGCCGCGGTAATCGACAATGAAGAGGTTGAGCCCGATGTCGTGCCAGCCCTCGGCGATGTCGTCGTAGTCGGGGACGGTCTCGCCATTGCCGTGGAACGCGAGCACGGTCGGATTGCCCGGGTCGGACAGGTGCCAGCGCGCGCCGAGCGTCACCCCGGGGGCGACAGGGATATCGTAGTCGGTCGCGCCGGCGGGCGGGGGCGTCTTCGTCTGCCTGGGATAGAAGACGTCCGTGGCGCGAGGGTTTGCGTCGAGCGCGCGAAGGAGCTCGTCGAGCTGGCTGTCGGGGTCGTTCGTCGGCATGGCTCACCGTTCTGCCGAGGTCGGCGGAGGTCGTGGCGCGCAGGATACATCGTGTCGGGGCCGGATGGTCCGTGGGATGGACGCCCGCGAGCGCGGTGGGGCCGCGGGTCGCCGGGGCGCGTGGCCCGAGGGTGGCTTACGCGGTCGTGATGACGCCTTGCACCGCGGGCTCGCCGTACTCGGCGCCGCCGGTCTGCACGACGAGGTTCGGGAGGATCTCCGCCACGCCGGCGCCGTGGGTGTGGCCGCAGAGCACCTCGATCCGCCGCTCCGGGTGCCGCACGGCGGCCTCGCGGATCGCCTCGCCTGTGGCCTTGCAGGTGAAATGGGGAAGCCAATCGTCGTTGGAGATCTGGCCTTCGTGCCAGCAGGCCTCCTTGAACGGGGGGACGTGCGTGGCGACGATGACGCGCCGGTACCGCTCGAGGGCCTGTGGCAGGACGCGGCGCAGGTATTCCGCGGCCTCGTCGCCGAGGCGGTGCAAGGCCTCTCTCCGGCCGCGCTGGTCGAGGGAGGCGAGCTCCTGGATGAGCACGTAATCGTTGAGCATGACGGGCGATCTCTCGTAGTCGCCGAAGCGGGCGTCGGCCCAGCCGTCGTGGCCGACGAGGGCGGTGTCCGGGCCGAGCTCGACGTGGGGGATCGACGGGAGCCACCTGAGCCAGGGGGAGGTGGCCGAGAGCTCGGCGGCCATCGCGCGCACGGCGGCGATGCTCCCGCGGTAGAAATCGTGGTTGCCGAGGACGAAGTAGAGCGGGCGCTCGATGGCCTCGGCGACGGTCTCGAGGAGGGGGCGGAGGCTCTCGGCTTCGGCGATGTCGCCGGTGAAGAGGACCGCATCGGAGGCGGTTGCGGCGAGGGTGGAGCAGAAGGCGGCGAGTTCTTCGCGGGAGAGGAAGTTGAGGTGGACGTCGGTCGCCCAGGCGAGGCGGAGCGGGGTCGGCGCGGCCATGAAGGCAGGATAGGCGGCGAGGGGAGGGAGAGCCAGTGAGGTGGCGCGAGAGCGGGAGGCGCGCGCCACGCGGCGAAGTGAGGGCGCTCCTTGTCGTCGGCGGCGAGGGCGGTGGGGGCGACGGGGCCGCCGCGGTTCAGGGGCGGTGAGCCCTGGGAGGATCGTCGACAAGGCGCGCACTCCCGAGCTGCAATGGACCGCTGCCTTTCCGTGGCGGAGAGCTTCTTCGCAGCGCAGGTTCGCCATGGCGCCGCCACCCCGGATTCGTCTCTCTCCTCGCCTTTTCCCGTCGTTTCATGTCGGCACGGCGCGTGCTCGATGCCCCTCGTCATGCCGACGCTCGAGCACAACGCCCTCGTCGAGATCTTCCGTGAGCACCCGGAGCTCGCGCCCCGCTTGCTCGCGACGCTTTTCCACGTCGAGGTGCCGCCGCACGCCTCGGTTGCGGTGGTCGAGTCGTCGCTCGACCAGCTGGTCCCAGTCGAGTTTCGCGCCGACCTGGTGCTCGAGCTTCGAGACGCGAGCGGCGCGCTCGCGCTGGCGATCGTCCTCGAGGTCCAGCGTGACGAGGATCCCGACAAAAAGTTCTCGTGGCCGACGTACGTCACGGTCGTGCGCGCCAGGAAGCGCTGCGGCACGGTCGTCCTTGTCGTAGCGCCGGACGCGGGCGTGGCCACCTGGGCGGCGGAGAACATCGACCTCGGTCTGGGGCTGGGCCACATCGAGCCGCTGGTGCTCGGTCCAGCGGTCGTCCCCGAGATCACCGACCCTGACCAAGCTGAGAAAGAGCTCGAGCTCGCGGTGCTCTCGGCCGTGGTGCACGGCAACGGGCCGAACGGGCTCACCGTGGTCCAGGCCGCGCTCGCCGCCCTCGGTCGGCTCGACCAGGAGCACGCGGCGGTCTATTTTCAGGTCATCTGGAACGGGTTGCGTGAGCCCATGCGGCGGGCTCTGGAGGCGTTGGTCATGGAACGGCAGATCAAAGGCGAGGCAGCTTTCCCCCCGTTCGCGCAGAAGCTCATCGATCGCGGCAAGCTCGAGGGCTTGCGTGAGGGCAAGCTCGAGGGCTTGCGTGAGGGCGAGCTGAAGGCCAAGAGGGGCACGCTGCTCCGGCTGCTCGCGCGCGCAGGGATCGTGCTCGCCGAGTGCGAGAGCGCGCGCATCCAGGCATGCACGGACATCACGACCCTCGACCGCTGGATCGATAACGTTCTCGGGGCGAAGGATGCCACGGAAGTGCTCTCCTGACGGAGAGGTACAAATCCAGAACTTCGTCACCCACGTCAACCTGGCTTCAAAGGGGCCGCCCTCTCGTCCTCTCTCTTCGGCTCCTCTTTTCCGCTTCGGCCATCTCCCCCCACGTTCCGGCCAGCTGCGCCCGGCCGCCGATGGCTGTGCGTCGCTGCCGATCCTGTGCATTCACAGCGTCATGGCGATAGCCCGCCTGTCCCGTCCGCCTCCAGCGAGTCCGCGAGCGCGCAGCGCGCGATCCCTGCCTTCCTGGCCTCGTCGCGCAGCATCGCGCCCTGCTCCGCGGCCCCTTTCACGCTGAGCATCGTGCGGAGCTCGATTCCATCGGGGCTCTCCACGTGCTCTGTGATCCACGCCGACCGCATCTGCCCGACGCTGATCGGATCGGCCTCCGGGTCGAGCCCGGCTCGACTGTCGACGTCGCACATCATCGCGACCGCCTCGGGGAACGTCTGCCCGCCGGGGGCCGGGGCCTTCGCCTCGGGAGCTTTGCTGCAGGCGGAGAGGAAGGCTGGAACGAACAGGGCCAAGAGGGGAAGGGGGCGCATGCTGCCTTCGACAGGAGAGGGCGCCCGGGCTTGGCAGCGATCACCTCGCCCAGGTGCGCCCTCCGGCTACCGGTTACTCGCCTGTGCCCGCGTCGACCGCCGGGACGAGCTCGATATCGACGTTCTGAGGCAGGAAGGTCTCGCACTCGTCGTTCATGACGGGCGCGAGCGTCTGTTCGAAGTCGTCGTAGCCTGTCCCCGAGATCTTCACCCACGTCACCCCGGCCGTCCACAGCTCGCAGACGAGCGCCTCCAGCGCTTCGGGAGGAGGCTGAGCGCGATCGACGGCGCACACAAGGTTGGCCTCGTCGAGCGTCTTCCAGGTGGTCGGATCGCTCAGGACGAAGATCGGCTCGTCCGCGGCGCTCCACGCGATGTGAACGGTGGTGTCCGGCGGGACGGTGGCGCCTCTCGCGCGCACGGTGATGGTGAACAGCGCCTGTCTCGGCCCCATCGGACAGCCGCTGGCGTCACCCGTACTCGAGCCGACGGATCCGCCGCCCCCCGAGCCTTTACAGGCGCCCACCGCGGCAGCGGTCGCGAGCGCCGCCGCGGTGATCGCCGCGAAGGCCGTGAGCGATACGATTCGACCGGGAGCAAAAGGAAGGCGTGGTGCCACAAGGGCGACAGGGTAGGGGCGACATGCCAGCAAATCCAGCGTGAGCAAGTTTTTGCGCAGGTGGAGTGTCCTCTTCCCTGCGCTCTGCCCGCCGCAGGCGGTCGCGGCTTTCAGGCCTGGGCCTTGAGCTCCGCGATGTCGTTGAGGAGGGCCTGCTCGTGCCCGTCCGGCTTCACCTTCAGGTAGGTCCTTCGCAGCACGCCCGACGGATCGATGACGAATGTCGTCCGGTCCCAGTACAGGGTGCCTTTCCACTCGCTCTGCCCGACGCCCGCGGCCTTGAGCAGCTCGTGGCCCGTGTCGGCGAGCAGGTCGATGGTGAACGAGAACTTGTCGCAGAAGCTCTTGTGCGACGCGACGTCGTCCGCGCTGACGCCGACCACGGCGATGTTGGCCTCGTCGAAATCTGCCTTGGAGGCCGTGAACGACTTGCCCTGGATCGTGCAACCCGGCGTGTCGTCCTTCGGATAGACGTAGAGCACGAGCCATTTGCCCGCGAAATCCTCGAGCTTCACGGTCCTGCCGTCCTGGTTCGGCAGCGCGAAGCGCGGAAACGGCTTTCCAATCTCGACGCTCATCTTCTCTTTGCCTTTGCTGTGGGCCGGAGGAAGGCTCCCCCTGGCCGGTGACGGGTCATGGGATGGGACGGCGCAGCGGCGCGGACGTCACGTTGCTGGCCTCCCCGTGCGGGATCTAGCGCGGGATGAGCCCTCGGAACCAGGCCGTCACCGAGGAAGAGGACTCGTCCTGGTGGAGCGAGTCGGGGCCTTCCAGCTCGTCGGCGAGCCCCCCGAGCGGCCCCTCGCTGCGCGGGGGCGGCGAGCTCGGGTGCTCCTCCCCGTGCATCAGGATCGGGGCGCCCTCCAGGGTGGGCAGCAGGCTCAGGCCGCTGCCGCCGGCGGTCGGCTCCTTCGTGAGCGACTTGAACTCGAGGAGCATCATGTCGATGAGCTCGGCGATCTTCTGCGTCCCGTCGACCGCCCGCGCCGGCCCGCCCTTGGCGCGCTCCACGAGCGAGGCGACGTCGTCCTCGCTCACCGGGCGGCCGTAGCGGTAGAGGAAGCGGGTCAGGTCGCGGCCGAGCTCGCGCGCCGACAGGTAGCGAGCCGCCGGGTCGCGGGCGAGCGCGCGGCGGATGATCTGCTCCAGCTCGCGCGGCACATCGCTGTTGATCTGCTGGAGCGACGGGATCACCGCGTCGCGCACCAGCCGCACCGTGATGTAGTCGGAGTCGCCGAGGAACAGCCGGCGCCCGGCGAGCATCTCCCAGAGGATGATCCCGAGCGCGAAGATGTCGACGCGCTGGTCGACGCCCTGCTCGAGCACCGTCTCGGGCGCGAGGTAGCCGAACTTCCCCTTGATGATGCCCGCGTCGCTCTCGGCGAGCTGGCTCGACGCCTTCGCGAGCCCGAAGTCCACGATCTTCACCTCGCCGTAGCGGGTGATGAGCACGTTGGCCGGGGTGATGTCCCGGTGCACGATCTGGAGCGGCTTTCCGTCCGCGGTCGCGAGATCGTGCGCGTAGGCGAGGCCCTGGCACATCTTCGCGGCCATGAAGGCGGCGACCTCGACGGTCATCGGCCGGCCCACCTTCTTCTGGTGATCGAGGAGCGCCCTCAGGTCGGCGCCGTCCACGTACTCCATGACGATGAAGTAGGTGCCGTCGCCGACGCCGATGTCGAACACCGACACGACGTTCGAGTGCGAGAGGTGCGCCGAGAGGCGCGCCTCGTCGAGGAACATCGCGATGAACTGCTCCTTCTTGCTGAGCTGCGGCAGGACGCGCTTGATCGCGACCTGCTTCTTGAACCCTTCGATCCCCGCGCTCTCGGCGACGAAGACCTCCGCCATGCCTCCGGAGGCGAGGCGCTTGATGACCCGGTACCGCTGCTGCTCGGACATGCCCTGTCTGTCGTCCTCCCGCCCCGTGCCGCCTGGCCGTCCAGTCTAGCGGCTCGGGGCCCGCCGCGGATCAAATCCACGAGGCGGCGCGCCCCCGCGGGTCATCGGAAGGTGGCGAGCGCCGCGACCGCCGCGAAGGAGAGCCCGACGAGCGCGGCGAGGGCGAGCACCGACAGCAGCGGCTCCGCCCGCACGGCGGCGAGCAGCCGGTCGCGATCTTCCCTGGACAGCGGCGCGCCATGCGTTCCGTCCTTGCCCTCGCCGCCCGAGGCGTCGGCGACGTGCGCCTCCAGGCGGCGCCGCGCGGTCCGGGATCGCAGCGCGAGCAGCAGCACCTGGACCACCGCGGACGCGGCGAGGACCAGGAGGCCAGCGCGCCGCGCATGCGAGGCGCGCGCCCGCTCGCGCGCCTCGGCCGCCGGCATCCCGTCCGCGAGCAGCTCCACGCGCCGCGGCGAGGCGGACGCCGCCGCTGACGCGATCGGCCAGGCCACCGTGCCCGCGCCCTGCTCGTAGGGGTCGCTCGCGACCACCGCCCAGTCCGCCTCCCCGGGCGCGGGTCTGTCCGGGAGCGTCACCTTCCCCGAGAAGAAGCCCGCCCCATCGGCTGCGAGCGGGACGATCGCCCCGAGCGCACGGCCGCGCGCACCTCCGATCGAGACGTAGGCGCGCGGCCTCGGCGCCGGGGAGATCAACCGGAGCTCGGGCCGTTCGCCATCGAGTCCGCCCGGATCGAGCCAGACGGCTCCTGGGATCACGGGCAGCTTCCCTTCCCAGGTGCCGCTCGCGCTCCGTGTCCCCGGCGGTGCGCTCCCCGGGTGGGTCGCGCGGAGCGTGAGCTCGACCGTGTGCGCCAGCGGCTTGAGCGTGAGCTCCGCGGCGCCGCGCGCATCGGCCGTGATCTGCGCCGGACCGCTGCCGTGCTCCACGAGCTCCGCCCCGACGGTGCTCACCTCGAGGCGCGCCCCTGCCGCGGGCGTTCCGTCCTGCGCCTCGATCGCGACCCGCACCCGCTCCGGGAACGGCGCTGCCAGGGCTCCCCGCGCCGCCGTGACCTGCAGGCGGAGCTCCCCGTGCGCCGCGCCTGGCAGCGCGGTCGCGTTCGCCGCGCCTGGCAGGGCGGTCGTCTCCGCTGCTGGGAGCGGAGGCAACAGCGGGAGTTGCCGCTCCAGGAGCGTGACGCTGCCCAGCGCGATCCGCGCGGTCACCGGCTCCTGCAGCCCTGCTGGCGCGCGCAGCAGCGCCTCGCCGATGCCGTCCTTGTCGAGCGAGCCGGTCCATCGCTCGAGCGGCGCCCCTGCGGAGGTGGCGCTCACCTCGATCTGCGGGATCGCCGCCGGATCGTCGGCGCCGTGGAGGCGGCGCACCCCTTCGATGCGGAGCGCCAGCGCCTCGCTTCCGGCGACGGGCGTCCCCCACACCCGCACGCCGGTGGCCAGGCGTGGCGAGCCTGGCCCCAGGATCGCGAGGGCTGCGAGCCCGATGCCCAGCGCTGGCAGGACGTACGTCGCTGCGTTGGGCATCGAGGGCATCGCGCTCCCAGCATACCTCTCCGTCCTTGCGGCGCGGGCGGGGTGCGGCTCCCGTCTGGCTGCTCGTGCGGAGCGCCGGTCTGGGCTGAGCCCCTTTGCGTCCGGGCGTCTCCTCCGATAGGAAGCCGCCGATGGCAGCCGACAGACCGGGGAAGCGCAGGCGCAAGGGTTCAGGGACCACGGGGCAGGGCGGTGAGGTCGTGTTGCGACAGCGGACCGATCCGCGGAGCGAGCGACGTTTCGAGCCGAAGGCGTCGCTCGAGCTCGGCCTCACGATGCTCGGCATGTCCGTCGCGGCGCTGCTGGCCGGGGCGGGTGTCTATGGCCAGTGGTTCCGGGGCGAGGACGCGGGCGCGCACCCGGCGGCCACGTACCTGCTCCTCGGCGCCTTGCTCCTCGGGGCGGCGGTGGGGCTCTTCGGTCAGTGGTCGATGAAGTCGCTTCGTGTCGGTGATGCCGGGGTGGGGATCGAGAGCGGACCTGGTGAGATCGAGCGCATCGGCTGGCACGATGTCACGGGCCTGTTGCTCACGGAGGCTGCGCTCACGGTCCAGGGCAGCGGCACGGCGATCGCCATACCGCTGCGATCGCACCTCCCGGCGGCCGCGCGCGTGCTGGCCGAGGCGAGGGGGCGTATCCCCGCCCGCGCGGCCGACATCAAGGAAGGCGCGCTGCCTCCGCCCGACGATGCCGACGGCGAGGTGCGCTCGCTGGAGCCGCCGCAGGTCGCCGGCCTTCGCTGCAAGGCGACCGACAAGCTGATCGCCTTCGAGGCCGACGCCCGCCTCTGCGGCCGTTGCGGCGAGCACTACCACAAGGAAGGCGTCCCCCCCCGCTGCCTCACCTGCGAAGCCCCATTGCGCTGAGCGCTCCCCCGGGGGGCCGGGCAGTCGGCACCCCCCGCGCCCCTGCTCTGCGTTACGCCCTCAGATCCCGAATCGCGCCGCGTTCTCCCGGAGGAACGCGATGTAGACGTCCGCCTCCTGGTGCGACGCCACCTCGCCCGCCTCGACCGCCTCCTCCAGCGCGCGCTTGATCTCGCCGATCCGCCGCGACGGCGGCAGCCCGAACGCATGCATGATGGCGTCGCCGATCCCGCTCGGCAGCGGCGGCACCACCGCGTCCTCCGCCTGGACCTGGAGCACCCGCTCGGCGAGCTCGCTGATCTGCTTCAGCCCCTTTCGCTTCTTCTCGGGCCGCTTCGTGGTGATGTCCGCCCGCGACAGGTCGAGCACGTCCTTCAGGCAGCCGCCCATCTCCTTGGCGAACCGGCGCACCGCGCTGTCGGTCCACGACGCGTCGTACTGGCTCGCCCGGAGGTGGTGCAGGATCAGGAAGCGGATGCTGTTCTTCAGCGCATCTTCCTTCGTGAAGAGCGGCAGCCGCCGATCGATCTTGTCGAACATGCGCGCGCCGACCTCGGCGTGACCGAAGAAGTGGACCTCGCCCGTCGGCGAGATGGAGCGCGTCCTCGTCTTGCCGATGTCGTGGAGCAGGGCCGCCCAGCGGACCTCGAGCCTCGGGACGGCCTGACGCACCACCTGCTTCGTGTGCTTCCACACGTCCTTGTGGCGCCATTCCCCGTCGCCGAAGCCCACCATCGCCTCGACCTCGGGCAGCATCGCGGCGAGGGCGCCCGACTCGAGCAGGGCGTCGAGCCCGGCCTCGGCGTCGTCGCTCATCATGACCCGGTCGAGCAGCTTGCGGACATCGGGCAGGTAGGCGGCGGCCGCGGCCTTGAAGTCGGCGGGCCGCCCGGAGATCACCCTGGACGAGGCGCGTGGCTCGGCGCCCGCCTCGGGCTGCTCGGCCTCCGCCTTTTCTGCTCGCTGGACGGCCCACTCGAGGGCCTCCATCGCCCGCTTCGGGCTCGCTTCCTGGGTGAGAATCTCCTGCACGCTGGCCTTCCACACTTTCGAGGTTACGGGGTCGCCCACGGGGCGCCAGCTGGCGCGGCCCGCACGGGGGTTCGCCGGTTTAGAGCCAGCCGCACCTTCGCGCAATGGTTCCTCGCGTTCGTCGCGTTCGTCGCGCTCGTCGCTCGGCGCCGCCGGATGCCGTGCGTCCGCAGGCGATGGATGCGTCAGGTGCGGAGGAGCCGCCCCACGTGGTCCTTCTCCCAGGCGAGGGCGCGCTCGTAGTCGCGGAAGAGCCGCTCGCGGGCGAGGAACTGGGGCGGATGGAGCATCCGGCGCCCGTTGCCGTGGCTCGCTGGCATCACGTGGTGGATCATCTCGTGGTAGATGACGTAACAGATGAAGTAGCGGGGGACCCAGGGCCGGTCGAGCACCGGGTGGATGCGGATCAGCCGCTCGACCGCCGAGTAGCTCCCGAGCTTGATGGTGCGCCGCGGCTTCCGCGCCTTGGTCCGCTTGCCCCAGGTGATCAGCGCGTCGACCCCGCCGCCGAAGTACCCGTGGTTCAGCTTCTGGAACAGGAGCAGCAGGTCGTGCGTCCGCCCCTGCGTCGAGAGCGGCGTGCTCACCGGCCGGCTCGCCCGGATGCGATGGCCGTTCTCGTCGATGTACTGGCCGACCACGAGCGAGGCGGCCCGGTCCTGCGTCACGACGTACCGGACGAGCGCCTCCTGAACGAGCGCCGGCGCATCCAGGAACATGTGGTGGACGCGCGCCTGCAGGATGCCCTCCCGGAGGGAGGAGGAGATCATCTGCCGGTAGTTGTCGGTCACCGAGAGGAGGACCGGCCGCTTCTGGGCCAGCTCCAGCCGCCGGATGAGCGCCTGGCGCGCCCCCTCGTGCACGTAGATGTGCGGCTGCCCCGGCGGCAGATCGATGTCGATCGGATGATGGCGGGGGTCCGGCACCCGGACGACCGCCCGGGAGACACGTGGCAACAGGGAAGTACGCGCCGCGCCCTTCCCACCGCTGCGCGACAGACGGCCTGGAGGGGGTTGAGCGAAGGGGAAGGCCATCTGTCCCGCCATCTCAATCCTCCTTATTTGGGCGTATTCTCGGGTGGGATCCTTGTCAAGCGAGCGGCCGAGAACATCGAAATCATTCGGATTTGTGACTATGTAAGCGGGTGGCCGGTCCCCCCGGAGGGAGAGGGAGGGCGCCCCGGCCGCCGCTCGCCGGTGATCTGGATTTCCTCTGCAAATTCATGTGTTTGTAGTGAAGGTCACGAGCGCATGCTCCAGTCGGGCCCGCCTTCCGCCTCGGACGCGCGTCTTCTGCTCCTGCTCTCTCTCCCGCCATGAGACGGCGCGTGCGCAGCGCCTCCCTCATCGCGAGGCGAGCGCCCGGGGATCGAGGATCTGCGCCATGCGCCAGCGGCCCTGCGCGCGCTGGGAAGGCTCCGGCTCGAGGGCGACGACCAGGGCAGTACAGAAGCCGGCGGGGAGCAGCGCTGTCGCGCCCCGGCCGGGCGTGTCGACGAGCGTACGGACGAGGTGCTCCACGTTCGGCTGGTGCCCGACGAGCAGCGCATCGGCGCCGCCTCGGGCGAGCGCGGCGACCAGCGATGTCGGGAGCCCGGCGTCGAGCGCGAGCTCGTCCCGGAGCTCGACCTCCGGCGCGCCGCAGATCGGCGCGGCGATCTCGGCGGTCTCCCTCGCGCGCGCGAGGGGGCTCGCGAGCACCAGCGGCAGCGGGGCGCCGCCCCGGAGGCGGTGGAGCTCGAGCGAGACCCGCGCCACGCGCTCGCGGCCCTCGGGGGTGAGCCTCCGGTCCGCGTCGCGCCCGCTGGTCGCCCGCTCCTCCGCCGGGCCGTGCCGCATCACGTAGAGGTGCATGGCGTCGGTGGCGGCCGGCGTCAGTTCGTCTTGCCCGGGGGACGGCGGGCGTCCTGGCCGGACGAGGCTGCCTCGCCGCGACCCTTTGCCTGCGCGGGGGCCTCGGCCGCTGCCGCTCCGCCCTTCGGGCCGGGGCTCGCGGCGCCGTTCGTCGGCGCGGCCCCACCGGCGCGCGAGATGCCCTGCTTCGCGAGGACCATCGACTCGATCTTGTCGAGGATCGCCGGGTGCTGCTCGAGGTAGGTGCGGGCGTTCTCCCGGCCCTGACCGATGCGCTCGCCCTGGAACGAGAACCAGGAGCCGCTCTTCTCGATGATGCTCGCCTCGGTCGCGAGGTCGATGACGTCGCCGCTGTGGCTGATGCCCTGGCCGTACAGGATGTCGAACTCCACCTCGCGGAACGGGGGAGCCATCTTGTTCTTCACGACCTTGACGCGGGTCCGGTTGCCGACGACCGCCGGCTCCTTGCCGCCCGCGGCGGCCTCCTTGATGGCGCCGATGCGGCGGATGTCGAGCCGGACCGAGGCGTAGAACTTGAGGGCGTTGCCGCCGCTCGTCGTCTCGGGGCTGCCGAACATGACGCCGATCTTCATCCGGATCTGGTTGATGAACATCAGCAGGCACTGCGAGCGCGAGACCGTGCCGGTCAGCTTGCGGAGCGCCTGGCTCATCAGCCGGGCCTGGAGGCCGACGTGGCTGTCGCCCATGTCGCCCTCGATCTCGGCCTTGGGGACGAGCGCGGCGACGGAGTCGACGACGATGATGTCGACGGCGTTCGAGCGGACCAGCATGTCGGCGATCTCGAGCGCCTGCTCGCCGTAGTCGGGCTGGGAGATGAGCAGCTCGTCGGTCTTCACGCCGAGCTTCTTGGCGTAGTTCACGTCGAGGGCGTGCTCGGCGTCGATGAACGCCGCCGTCCCGCCCGCCCGCTGGATGGCCGCGATGGCGTGGAGTGTGAGGGTCGTCTTGCCGCTCGACTCTGGCCCGTAGATCTCGACGATGCGGCCGCGCGGGTAGCCGCCGATGCCGAGGGCGATGTCCAGGCCGAGCGAGCCGCTCGGCACGGCCGCGACCTCGTCGTGCAGCGTCTGCCCGTCCTTGAGGCGCATGATCGCCCCCTTGCCGTACTCCTTCTCGACGCTGGCGATCGCGAGCTCGAGGGCGGCAGACTTCTGCTTGGTGTTCTTCTCGTCACTCATGCGTACCTCGGGAGGGAGCGATGGGAGGGGGGCGACGACGGGGGGACCGCGGAGGTGGACCCACGCCGCGCGGGGCAACAGTTTCCGGCAGCTTTACTGTCCGGCTGTTCAGGAATCAAGACCCCCGCATCCCGGATAGGACCGAAAATGTCCGCGCGACGAGTCTGCCCGGCAGGCGCTCCGGAGCGCGGTGATGTCGCGGTCGGAAGTAGTTCCTGGTTGAGGTCGAGTCTCACAACCAGGGCAACAATCGTGATCGTCGCACACCGGGAGCACTGGCGGGCTCTTCAACCGTGGGCCACATCTTCCGCGTGGGGGGCGGGGGGCGCTATTTCCCGGGGTTTTCCCTGGGCCGGTACGAGCTCGTCCTGCGGGTGGCCGCAGGCGACGTGGGCGAGGTCTGGGCTGCGCGGCTCAGGCGGGAGCACGGGTTTCAGCGGCTCTTCGCGATCAAGGTGCTCCGCCCAGAGCTCTCGCCCGATCCCGACGCCGTTCGGACATTCCTCGACGAAGCCGCGCTGGCCGCGCGCATCAGGCACCCGAACGTGGTGCCCGTCGTGGATCTGGGCGAGACGGACGGCACGTTCTTCTACGCCATGGAGTGGGTGAGCGGGGAGCCGCTCTCGTCGGTGCTGCGCGCCGCGCGCGGGCGCCCGGCGCCGGTGCTCGTCGCGGCGAGGCTCGCCTACCAGATCTGCGCGGCCCTCGACGCCGCGCACGAGCTGCGGGACGAGGGCGGAAACCCCCGGGAGCTCCTGCACTACGACGTCTCGCCGGACAACGTCCTCATCACGTCCGAGGGGCTCGTCCGCATGGTCGATTTCGGCATCGCGAGGCTCGAGGAAGGGCGGATGTCCGAGCGACGGCCTTCGGCGCTGCGCGGCGACGGCGGCCGCGCTTTGACGGTGGGCGCGGCGGGCGCGGCGGGCGGCGAGGGGGGCGCGTTCCTGTTCCGGAGCAGCGCGCCGTACATGGCGCCGGAGCACATCCGGGGGCAGCCGTGCGATCGGCGGTCCGATCTCTTTGGGGTCGGGGTGCTCCTCTACGAGCTGCTGTCGGGCGCTCATCCTTTCCAGGCCGACGACAGCGAGAGCACGATGACCCACATCGCGAGCGAGCGGCCTGCCGCGCCGCTGTCGTCGCGGGCGGTCCCGTCCCGGCGCGGGTTCGCGGAGCGCCTGAGCGCGCCGCCGCCGCCCGAGCCGATCCCGCCTGCGCTCGATCGCCTCGTCTCCGAGGCGCTCGCCAAGTCGCCCACCGCGCGCACGGCGACGGCCGCGCAGCTCATGCGCGCGCTCGAGGAGGCGATCCCGGGCGCCGCGAACCCGGGCAACGACGCCCTCGTCGCCAGCTGGCTCGGACAGATCCTGGGCGACGCGTCCCACCTCCGGACGCAGCAGCTGCGCGCCGCGCTCGAGTCGCTCGATCCCGGGGACCGCTCGGCCGACGACGAGGTGGAGCCTCCGCGCGCCCCACGGCGCTGGCTGCAGGCGCTGCTGGTGTTCGGGGCCGCCGTCCTCGGGGTCGCGCTCGCCGGGACCGCGGCGGTGAGGGACAGCCCGCTCCCTCCCGCCGCCGTCTCCGCGCCGGCCGGGCCGCGCCCGCAGGGCGCCGCTGCGAGCGTCAGCTCGCCGCCGCGTCGCCGAGGAGCGGTGACCACGCCGCTCCGGAGATGAGCCAGAGCTGGTGCGACGTCCGCGTCACCGCGACGTGGAGCCGCCGGCGGGCCTCGTGGTTCATCGGGTACGCCGCCGCGGTCGCGTCGGGCACGACGACGTAGTCGAACTCGAGCCCCTTCGCGCTGTCCACGTCGGTGACGTCGATGCCCGGCTCGAACGAGAACGCCCCCTCCAGCACGAGCCTCGCCTCCGGGAGCTCCGCGATCAGGGCGTGGAGCTCCCGCGCGGCGCCTGCGTCCCGCGCGATGACGGCCACCGAGGCGCGGGGCTCCCGCCCGACGAGGTCGCGGAGCGCGCCGGCGAGGAACAGGTGGGCCTGCGCCTCGCTCGGGAAGCGGAAGAGCCCGACCGGCGCGCCGTCCCGGGCCGCGCGCGCGGGCGCCTCGGGCGCGAGCTCGCCGAGGAGCCGCCGCGCGAGCTCCGCCACCGGCCGCGGGCAACGGTACGACACCGCGAGGCGGCAGGTCGCCGCGTCGCCCACGCCGAGCGCCGCTCGCGCCGCGTCCCACCCGGCGAAGCTCGAGGAGGTCTGCTGCGCCTCGTCGCCGGCGAGCGTGACGCTGCGCGTCTCGCCAAGGAGCTTCCCCAGGACGAACAGCTCGAACAGCGAGAAGTCCTCGGCCTCGTCGAGGACGAGGTGCGACCACCCCGCCCCGTCCAGGCCGCGGCGAGCGGCGCGAAGGAAGAGCAGGATCGGCAGATCGTCGATGTCGAGCGTCCCCGCGAGCTCGTCCGGCGTCCCTTCCGCGATGGCGCGGCCGTCGAGCGCCCGCTTCATCAAGGCCACGGTGATCGAGGCGAGCTGCCGGTCGAGCGGCTCGGCGATCTGCAGCAGGGTGTGCCGGACGGTCTCTTCGATCGCGCTGCGGGGGAGGTCCCCGCCCGAGGCGACGACGACGCCCTCGAGGAACCCTCGATCGGTGAAGACGTCGGCGAGGCGGCGGCGCAGCCGCGGGAGCGTCGTGCTCGCCGGGGCGAGCCTGGCGAACCGCTCGCGCAGCGCGCGGTAGAGCGCCGGGTGGCGCTTGAGGCTGGAGACGAGCGCCGGGGGATCGTCGCACAGGGCGATCGGCTTGCCGAAGACCTCGCGCGCGGTCGCCGACGACCAGGCGTCGAGCGTCTTCACCTGGGCCTCCCCCGCGCCGAGCGGCGAGAACAGGCGGCGCGACAGCCGCGCGAGGCCCTCCTCGGGCACGACGACGTTCATGGCCGAGAGCGGGCAGCGCGCTGGATCCAGCGCGGCGATCCTGGCGAGGCGGTGCAGCGCGACGGTCGTCTTGCCGCTCCCGGCGCTGCCGAGCACGAGGAGCGGCTGCTCGGGGGGCGCGCACACGGCGGCGTACTGGTCGGCGTCGAGCAGGGCGGTGACCTCCGCGGCCCTCGCCTGGTCCGTGGCGCCGGCGCCGACGCCGAGGCTCCCGGGGCGGGCGGCCGTGCCCGCGCCGCCCGGCTGCATGGCGAGCGCCGCGCGCTCGGCGAGGGTCCATCGCCCGTCGCCCCGCCGCGTCAGGACGAGGCCGTCGCCGACGATCCGGGTGAGGGCGCCGCGCTCCACGACGACGATGCGGCGCGCCTTCACCACGCCCTCGGCCACGCGCCCCGGGAAGGTCTCCTCGTACTCGTCGCCCTCGCGGTACCGGTAGAAGATCTGCGCCACCGGCGCGACGCGCCAGTCGAGGATGCGCACGTCGGCCGACGGATCCAGGAACGTCGCGTGGCCGAGCAGGTAGTCCTTCGCCCCTTTGCCCTCGTCGACCCGGAGGTGGGCGAGGTACGGGCAGAGCGGGTCGGGCAGCGCCTCCCTGGGCTCCTGCTCGATGAGGCGCTGCCGCACGCTCATCTCGAGGAGCACCGCCGGCAGATCGTCGACGGAGGCCGCGGCGGCCTCGTCGCGGAGCTCCCGGAGCGCCGCGACGGACCTGAGCTCGCGCGGCGCGCGCCCGAAGGCGCGCGCCGCGCGCTCCTGCGCCCGGTCCAGCGCGGCGCGCACGCGCTCGAGGAGCGCGGCCTCTTCTTCGAGGACGGCGCGCGCCTCGACGGGCAGATCAAGCGTGCTCTCCAGCATGATGGGCCTCCTTGCGCCCCCCGCCTCCGCGAGGGGTCGAGCTCGATGGGTGAATGGTTCGTTCACTTTTGAGGCGAGGCGAAGCGAAGCTTACACGAAGAAGCTCCTGAGTCCGGCAAGGTGGTATTTCGAGTAACCGTGGACCGCTTCTCGGATGCTGGCCTCGTCCTCGAAGCGGGCGAGCGCGTTCACCATCGTCCTGACGAAGCCCTGGTAGATCTGGTCCAGGTTGAACCGCATCGCGCCGGTCACCGAGAGGCATGGGTCGAGGGCGCGGAAGTGCTCGATCGCCAGCGCGATGAGGCGTTCGGCGGTCTCCTCGGAGAACCGCTCGTACCTGGAGCCGCCGGCCCGGCCCAGGAGGATCACGACGCGCAGCCTGTTCTCGATGCAGAAGCGGAGGAGCTCCTCGGAGATCACGTGGTAGGCGGCCGTCGGCGGGAGCGCCCGGACGTCCTCCACGCCGTCGAGCGCCTTCACGCGGCGGCGGAGCAGGATCGTGAAGGCGCGGGCGAAGCCGTCGTCGACGATCCCGTAGAAGAGCGCGTCCTTGTTCGCGAAGTACCGGTAGATGTTGCCCGTCGAGACGCCGGCCGCCCGGGCGATCTCGGCCATGGTCGCGCTCTCGTACCCCTTCCGCGCGAAGATCGTCAGCGCGGCGGAGGTGATGCTCTCCTGGACGTCGTCTTTGAGGTACTGCGCCATGGCGAATAGTGAACGTGTCGTTCGCTTATAGCGATGGGCGCCGGCCCGTCAAGCGAGCGGGCGGATCACGGCCTCAGGGGTCGACGGTGCCTTCGAGGATCGCGCGCGGGCCGTCGAGGAGCATGAAGGTCGCCTCCTCCTCGCCGACCCTGGCGAAGAGGGCCTTGATGCCGTCGCGCACGTCGGGGACGTCCTTTGCGGCGTGGGCGTCGCTGCACGCGGCGTAGTAGTAGCCGGCCTCGAGCAGCTGCTCGGCGGCCCGGCGGGGGGTGCGCCCGTACTTGCCGGTGAGCGCCGCGACGTCGAGGAGGAGCACCGCGCCCGCGTCGAGCAGCGGATCGAGCGAGGAGATGTCGTCGAAGACGGGCTCGTAGCGCTCCGGGTGGGCGATGACGGGGCGGAGCTTGCGGCGGCTGAGGTCGAAGATCCGCTCCGCGGCCCGGGCGGGGAAGCTCCGGGTCGGGAACTCGACGAGCGCGGCGCGGCCGCCCGGGAAGGGGAGGGCGCTGCCGTCGAGGAGGCGCTGGAAGACGATGTCGTCGAAGAAGTGCTCCGACGAGAGCTGGAGCGCGGGCAGGTCACGCGCGCCGGCGGCGGCCCGCAGCGCGGCGCAGGTCGCGTCGTAGGCGGCCTGGAGGCCCTGCCGGGTGTTGTCGAACATCCCAGGGCGCATGTGCGGCGTCGCCACGACGGTGTCGAACCCGGCGCCGCGGAGCGCGGTGAGGAGGGCGAGGCTCTCCTCGACGGTGCGGGCGCCGTCGTCGACGCCCGCGACCCAGTGGGAGTGCAGATCGATGAAGCCGCGCATCGTCGATCCGAACTTAGCAAAGTTGGCCGCCCTCGTGCGCTGCGACCATCCTTCGCGTCGAGGAGGTGTTCGTGTCGCTCTCGTTATCGAACCAGCAGCTTGTGCCTCAGCCCGCGTCGGACGGCTGCGCTGGCGCCCAGCGCGGCGGCAGGCCGGGAGGCCGCGCAGAGCGCCCGGTCGATCCCGGCGCGCCCTCGAACGAGCAGGGCACGTCGGCCCTGGATGAGGGGATCCCCACCTCCGAGCGCCGGCGCCGCCGCAGCGACGATCCGGTCACCGCGCTGCACTATCAGCTCTCGACGACCCGCGCCGAGGCGAACCTGGACGTCGTGGTCCTCGTGGACAACAGCGGCTGCCTCGTCGCCGGGGCGGGCGCGTGGCCGGCGTGCGAGGAGCTCGCCGCCTACGCCCCGCTCCTCGCCAACCCGGACGCCGTGCAGAGCGCGGCGGTCGGTTCGCGCATCGCCACGCTCACCGCCGAGGTCGAGGTCCAGAGCCTCTCGGTGGAAGGCGGCGAGGTGCTGCTCTGCGGCCGTGGCGGCACGTCGGAGCGTGGCGTCTCCATTGCCCGGGCCGCTGCCGGGTGCTTGCGCATTCTTCGCGCCGCCGCCTGAGCGATCGCGACGCCGCAGGCTGAGCGGTCGCTGCGCCGCAGGCTGAGCGGTCGCTGCGCCGCAGGCTGAGCGGTCGCTGCGCCGCAGGCCGGACGGTCGCTGCGCCGCAGGCTGAGCGGTCGCTGCGCCGCAGGCCGGACGGTCGTGACGCCGCAGGCTGGGCGCTCGCGCCCCCCCGGTTCGTGCTACAAGGGGCCGCGGCCTCAGGTCGCGCGCAATGCCCGGCTCGCTCGCACCCCCTCGGAACAGCCCGCCCGCCGCCGACGCGTCCCTCCAGGCAGACCACGCCGGTCTGGCCCCGCTGCTCGCCTCTCGCAGGGTGATCCTCTGCGTCGGCTGCGGCGGCGTCGGCAAGACGACCACGACTGCAGCGCTCGGTCTCGCCGCTGCCCGCCGCGGCAAGCGCGTCCTTTGCCTGACGATCGATCCGGCGCGCCGGCTGTCCCAGAGCCTCGGGCTCGAGGAGATGACGACCGAGGCGCAGACGATCGAGCCCGCCCGCTTCGCCAGGGCGGGGGTCGACGTGCCCGGCTCGATGACGGTCATGATGCTCGACACGAAGTCGACCTTCGACGGCCTCGTCGCGTCGCTCGCCCCCACGCCCGAGCAGCGCGACCGGATCCTCGGCAACGTCCTCTACAAGTACATCTCCACGTCGCTCGCGGGCACGCAGGAGTACATGGCGATGGAGAAGCTCTACGCCGTCAGGAGCGACCCGAGCTACGACCTCGTCCTGCTCGACACGCCGCCCACGGCGAACGCGCTCGATTTCCTCGACGCGCCGGAGCGCCTCGTCGGCGCCATCGACGGCGCGGCGACGCGGTGGTTCGTGCAGGCCTTCCAGAGCTCCGGCAAGCTCTCGCTCAACCTGCTGGCGCGCTCGACGGCGGCGGTGCTGCGGGGCATCGGCAAGCTGACCGGCAGCGGCTTCCTCGAGCAGATCGCGGCGTTCATCAGCGAGATGAACGCGGTCTTCGGCGGCTGGAAGCAGCGGGCGGACGCGGTGGCGTCGGCGCTCCGCGGCCCCGACGTGGCCTACGTGCTCGTCACGACGCCCGATCCGCTCTGCGTGCGCGAGGTGCTGTACTTCGCCGAGCGCCTGCGCGAGCAGCAGATGCGTCGCGACGCGTTCGTCGTGAACCGCGTCCACCCTGTGTACGGCGCGCTCCCTGGCGTCGGCGAGATCGCCGCCGCGCTCGACGGGAGCAGCCTTGCGCTCGCCTCCGGCGCCGCGGCGCGCCTGCTCCAGGCCGCCAAGGACGAGAGCCGCATGGGCAAGCTCGATCAGCTGAACCTGATCGCCCTCGAGGCGGCGCTCGAGGACGAGCAGAGCGGCGGCAGCGTCCGCGTCGACGTCCCGGCGTTCCCGTACGACATCCACGACGTGGCCGGCCTCGCGAGGATCGCCGACGTGCTGGCGCCGCTGCCCGGGGCGGCGGGGTAGCCACGGGCAGCTCGGCCGTTCTTCTGGCTGTCCTGCGATACTCGGAGACGGTCTGAAGGAGGCAGCTGGGCTGCCCCCGGCCTACCCTCGCCGCCTGCGCTCCTTGTACTTCACGCGGACCGGCACGCCCTCCAGCCCGAACGCCTGCCGGAGCTGGTTCGCCACGTAGCGCCGGTAGCTGAAGTGGAGCTTGTCGGGATCGCTCGCGACGACGACGAACAGCGGCGGCGACGTCTCGGCTTGCGTGACGAAGAACAGGCGGGGCGCGCGCCCGCCGTGCGTGGGCGGCGGGTGCGTGAGCAGGATCTGCTCGAAGAAGCGGTTGAGCTCCCCGGTGGGCACGCGCTTGCGGTAGGCGTCGGCCACCTGGGCCGCGGTCTCGATGAGCTTCGCCACGCCGCGCCCGCTGCGCGCGCTCACGTGCGCGATCGGCGCCCACGGCACGAACGAGAGCTTGTCGCGGGCGTCCTGCTCCGCCTTGGCGAGCGTCTTGCGGTCGAGGAGATCGATCTTGTTGAGGCCGATCACGACGCCGCACCCGCGATCGACCGCGAGGCCGAGGATCTTCGCGTCCTGCTCGGCCACGCCCTCGGCCGCGTCGCAGAGCAGGAGCACGACCTCCGCCCGCTCCATGGCGCGGATCGCGTGGATCACGCTGACCGCCTCGACGGCGCTGTCCTCCTTCGCCACCTTCGACTTGCGCCGGATGCCGGCCGTGTCGATGAGCAAGAACCGCTTCCCGTCGCGCTCGGCCAGCGTGTCGATCGGATCGCGCGTCGTGCCGGGCGTCGCGTCGACCAGCATGCGCTCCTCGCCGGCGATGCGGTTGACGAGCGACGACTTCCCCGCGTTGGGCCGCCCGATGATGGCGATGCGGAGCGCCCCCTCGGCCGACTCCTCGGGCGCCGCGGGCTTCGCGGGGAGCGCCGCCTCGATGGCCATCTCCAGATCCGAGATGCCGCGGCCATGGAGGGCGCTGATCGGGATGAGCCGCTCCATACCGAGGCGGTACAGCTCCGCCGCCTCCACCTCGGCCTTCGGCGAGTCCGCCTTGTTGGCGACGTAGATCACGGGCTTGCCCGCGCGGCGCAGCAGGCCGAGCTCGGCGTGCTCGGACGGCGTGACCGGCGTCACGGCGTCGAGCACGCACACGATGACGTCGGCCTCGGCGATGGCGAGGTCGATCTGCCGCTTGATCCCCTGCCGCATGGGATCATCGCTCTCGGGGTCGAACCCGCCCGTGTCGACGAGCGTGAAGCGCCGTCCCCGCGAGGTGACGTCGCCGTAGTGGCGATCGCGGGTCACCCCGGGCTCGTCGTGCACGATCGCGATGCGCTTGCCGATCAGCCGGTTGAACAGCGTGCTCTTGCCGGTGTTGGGCCGCCCGACCAGCGCCACGATCCCGGCCGACGGGGGCAGCGCAGGCGCATCGGCCGCGGCGTCCTCGGCGGCCGCGATGACCTCCTCGGCGAGCTCCGCCGCGAGCTCCTCCCTCTCCTCCGCCGCCTCGTGGCTGATCGGCTCGGAGAGAGCACGGCCCTTGCCCGGCGCGGATCTGCTGCCCTTCTTCGATCCGTCGGCGCCCTTGCCGGGCGCCGCTGCGCTCTTTCGGGGAGCGGCCGCGCCCTTGCCGGGCGCCGCTGCGCTCTTTCGGGGAGCGGCCGCGCTCTTGCCGGGCGCCGCTCCGCTCTTTCCGCGAGCGGCGGCGCTCTTGCCGGGCGCCGCTTCGCTCTTTCCGCGAGCGGCAGCACCCTTGCCGGAGGCGGCCGCGCCCTTCCTGGGAGCGACGCCGCCCCTCTTCTCGGGGGTGTCGCCCTTCTTCACTGTCCGCCCGCGTCCGGCAGCTCCCTGGCTGCGCTTGTTCGATCTGGAAAGGGCTGGCTTTGCCGCGCTCACGAGGTCTCTCCCTTGTTGTAACCGAGCTCGTCCAGCCGCTCCCGCGACTCACGCCACTCCGGCGTCACCCGGACCCAGAGCTTGAGGTTCACCTGCCGGCCGACGAGCTCCTCTATCCGGAGCCGAGCCTCCGTGCCGATGCGCTTCAGCTGCTCCGCGCCCGCGCCGATCAAGATCTTCTTCTGCCCGGGCCGCTCCACGTGGATGGTCGCGTCGATGTGCAGCGCGCCCTCGCCTGTCGGCTCGACGTAGCGCTCGATCTGCACGGCGCTCGCGTGGGGCACCTCGGCCTTCGTCGCGCGCAGGATCTGCTCGCGCACGTACTCGGCGGCGAAGAAGCGCGTCGGCCTGTCGGTGAGCTCATCGGGCGCGAAGCCCCAGTCCCGCTCGGGGCAGAGCTTCGCCACCTCGTCGAGCACGCGCTGGACGCCGTCCTCGCGCAGCGCCGAGACGGGGACGATCGCCGCGAAATCCCGGAGCTTGGCGAACGCGTCGAGGAGCGGCAAGAGCAGCGCCTTGTCCCGCATCCTGTCGACCTTGTTGAGCACGAACACCACCGGCGCCTCGCTCCCCAGGTCCGCGAGCAACGTCAGATCGCCCGGGTGCGGCGCGAGCGGCGGGCCGTCCTCGTCCTCCTTCACGCGCCTCGGCAGGCGCGCGGGATCCGGCGCTTCGGTCACGAACACGATCACGTCGGCGCCCCGCGCCGCCTCGCGCGCCGCCTGGTTCATCACGCGCCCGAGCTCCGTGCGCGGCCGGTGAAGGCCGGGCGTGTCGAGCAGCGCGATCTCCGCCGGGCCGTGGTGCACGACCCCGAGGATCGCGTCGCGCGTCGTCTGAGGCGTCGGCGAGACGATCGCGAGCGGATGGCCGAGCGCCGCGTTCAGCAGCGTCGATTTGCCGACGTTGGGGCGCCCGACCAGGGCCACGCGCCCGGATCGTTTCGGCAGCGCGGCGTCGGCCTCCTCCGTCCGCCTCGGCTCGGCGGCCTTCTTGCGCCGCTGCTGCGTGGCGCCTCGGCCGGCGGCCCTCCCGTCCGGGAGCGGTCGACCCTCCGCGCCACCGCCCGCGCGGGGCCCACGCCCTGCCCGGCTGCGGGCCGCGCCGGAGGAGCGCGCCGCAGAGCCCCTCTGCTTGGCCGTCTTCTCCCCCTCGCCCCGCTCGGCAGCGCGTGTCGCGCCGGCCCGCCGCTCCTTGCCCGGCTCGGCAGCGCGCTCCATGCCGGCCCGCCGCTCCTTGCCCGGCTCGGCAGCGCGCGTTGCGCCGGCCCGCCGCTCCTTGCCCGGCTCGGCAGCGCGCGTCGCACCGCCCTGCTCGCTCGCACGTCGCGACCTGTCGTCGGCGTGAGCCTGATTTTCGCGCCGGGGGGGGCGACCTCGCGGGATCGCCGCGTCGCTCGCCCGGGGGGCTTCGCTGGATTGCGCTCCTCGACGGCTGCCTCGGCTGTCTTTCTCGGCAGGACGGGGGCCGCGGGAAGCCGAGGCGGGCTTCGGCGCCTGCGGGCGCGCTTTCGCGCCCTGGGGCGCGCTCTGGGGACGGGCTTTCACCACGCCGCGCGCGATAGCAGACGCCCAAGGGGGCTACAAACGCTTCCCCACGATCCGTGGTCACGCGCGCGCGAAGGCGGTAAGGGGATGCCCTGCATGTCGAGCGTCCACCGAGGGGACCCACAGAGCGGAGCCCCGCCCGCCGCCCCCGTCCCGCACGCGAGCGGAGCCCCGCCCCGCGCCGAGGTACCCCCTCTCGAGGCGCGCTCGGCTGAGATCGGTGACGCGCCGGCCCTGGATCGCGACCGCATGGCCGCCGGGAGCGGGCGCGCCGGCCTCGCGAGGCTCGCGGCCCTCGCGCTCGCGGCCCTCGCGCTGCTGCCCCTCGTCGGCAAGAGCGGCATCTGGGACCCCTACGAGCTCGACCGGGCCGACCTGGCCCGCCGCATCGCCATCCACGTCTTCGGCGCGCGCGGCCTGGATCTCGCGGACGGTCCCGGGCAGCTGCCGACCCTGACCGATCTCGGCATGGGCGAGCTCGGGTTCACCTCGATGGCGCTCGGCTTCCGCGTGTTCGGTCTGCACGACTGGGCCGGGCGCCTCCCGCTCGCGCTGTGGGGGCTCGCCGGCGCGCTCGTGCTCTACGAGTTCCTCGCCCGCCTCGTCGATCGAAGGGCCGGCCTGTACGGCGTCGCGGTGCTCGTGACGATCCCGCTCTACGTGATGCAGGCGCGCACCCTGCTCGGCGACATCGTCACGATGGCCGCGCTCACGATGGCGTTCTGCGGGCTGACCGGCGCGCTGCTCGAGGGCGGGCGAGGGGCGCAGCGCGGCGCCCTGCTCGCGTCGGCCGCGTGGCTCGCCGTGGGGATCCTCGGCGTCGTTGCCGGATACCTCAGCCGCGGCCTGCTGATCGGGATCGCCGTCCCCGCGCTCGGCGCCGGCCTGACCTGGCTCCTGCTCCGGACGTCCGGCGCCTGGCCCGAGCCGGAAGGCCGGGGGCCCACGCTGGGCGACCTCGTGGGCGCCGCCGCGCTGGTGCTCGGCGTCGCGGCGGCGGCGCAGGGCGCCCTCGTGCTCGCGAGCTCGAGCGCCGGCGAGCCGCTCCCCCGCGCCCTCGGCGTGGCGCTCCTCAAGAAGCCGCCGGTCGAGTCCACGTTCGATCTCACGCTGCGCCAGCTCGGCCATGCCCTCTTCCCGTGGAGCGCCTTCCTGCCGTTCGCCGTCGGCCGGCTCTTCCGGGCCCCCGCCGCGGACCGGGCGGGCGAGCGCGTCGCCCCCCGCCTCGATCGCGAGGCCGGCGTCCGGATCGCGCTGATCGTCACGTCTGCGCTCGCCTACAGCGCGTTTGCGCTCCTCGCGCCGCACGCCGGGGCGCTCCCGTTCAGCGGCCCCGCGCTCCTCGCCGCCATCGCCGCGCTCGCCATCCGCGATCTCGAGCGCGGCGCTCCCTCCTCGCGAGCGCTCGCCGTCGGCTGCGCCGTGCTCGCATTCGTCCTCTACCGCGATCTCGTCACCTCACCGGACAGGGCGCTCAGCGTCTTCTCTGTCGACAAGCCCGTCTTCCCGAAGAGCTTCGAGGTCGAAGCGGCCTCGGCGATGCGCTTCGTCCTGCTCGCGTTCGCCGGCCTCGTCTCGCTCACCTGGTTCGAAGAGCAGCCCCGCGAGCTCGATCGCAGCTTCGGTGCGTGGGCGCGGCGCCTGCTCGACGAGGTGCACGGCGGCGCCGCGGAGCTCGCCCGCATCTGGAACGGCAACCTGCTCTTCCTGCTGATCGTCATCGAAGCCGCGCTCGTCGGTGTCGGCGCGATGCTCTTCGTCGGCAAGCGCATTGGGTGGGGCACCGTGACGAGGATGCCGAACCACCTCGCCGCGTACGGGATGAACGCCTGGTGGGCGCTGCCCATGCTGCTCGCGGCGAGCCCCGTGCTGCTGCTCGTGGCGCGCGACGCGTTCCGCCACGCCGTCGCGCGCGCTTCCGTCCCACGCGCCATCGGCACGCCGCTCGCCGGCCTCGTCGCCGGCTTCGCGCTGAGCTTCTGGTACTATCCGGCGCTCGCGGCCCAGCTCTCGCCGAAGGAGGTCTTCGCGTCCTACGAGTCGCTTCGCAAGCCCGGCGAGCCGCTCGCGACGCTCGGCGTCCGGAGCCGCACGGCGGCTTATTACCAGGGCGGCGAGGTCACCTCGTTCACGGACGTCCTGCAGGCGTTCGACTGGCTCACCGCCGCGGGGAGCTCCGTGGACGGCGCCGCCGTTCCGGACGCTCGCCGCTGGCTCGTCGTGAAGTCCGACGATCTGCCCCGGTTGAACAGCCTCTTTCGCAAGCGCTACCAGCGCAACCTGCCCGTCCTCGACGGCCGCTCCAGCCAGATCCTCCTTGCGTCGAACGAGCTCGGAGGCAGGCCGAACGAGAGCTGGCTCGGCCGTGTCGTCCTCGATGAGCCCGCCGCTCCCGAGAACCCGCTCGACGCGATGTTCGAGGATCAGCTGGAGGTGCTCGGCTGGGAGTTGACCGACGACGACGGCCAGAAGGTATCGAGCGTCGTCCCTCAGAAGAGCTACCACCTGCGGACTTACTTCCGGGTCCACCGGCCGGTCACCGGCAACTGGAAGATGTTCGTTCACATCGACGGGTTCCAGCGCCGATACAACGGCGACCATCCCGTGATCGAGGGGCGTTACCCGCTCAGCCTGTGGCAGCCGGGCGACGTCGTCGTGGACGACCACGAGCTCCAGCTCGAGCCCAACTTCACCCCGGGCGACTACACGCTCTACTTTGGCCTCTTCGCCGGTGAGACGCGCTTTCAGGTGACGCGTGGGCCGGAACACGAGGACCGCGTCCGCGCCGGTGTCATCCGCGTGCGGTGAGCCGCCATCGTGGGGCTCCCGACGCATGCCGCGCCGCGCGGCTCCTGTTGCGCGGCCTGGCGACGCACGCGTGCTTCTCCTCGTCGAGCGCCCTCGACGCGCGTGCGGAAAGCGGCTAGTCGCAGACTCATGACCGGGGGCCGTGGTGACTCGAATCATCCGCCCGACACGCCTGGCGGTACGTCGCCCTCGTGCGCGCAGGCCGGCGCCTACGGCGACACGCAAGGCTCCGGCGAGGACGCCGAGCACGAGATCCCCGCCCCGGATTCGCTCGACCGACGCTCGTCCGAGCGCCTCGACGTCACCTGGCTCGTGGACTGCGAGACCGATGACACGTTCCTCTACGCGTCCATCACCAACATCTCGGAGATGGGCATCTTCGTCCGCACGACGCAGCCCCTCTCGATCGGCACGCGGCTGACGCTCCGCTTCTCGCCGCCGGGGGCCGACGGCTCGTACGTGCTCGAGGGGACGGTGCAGTGGATCAACGAGGTGCGCCCCCTCCACGACAACCCGAACCCGGGCATGGGGATCCGCTTCGTCGATCTCACGCCGGACGATCGCGAGCGCATCGTCGGCACGATCAGGACGATCGCCTACATCCGCGACGCGCCGGTGAGATCGAACTGAGGCTGGCGCCACCGCGGCGCGGCGCGCGCGGTGAGGTCGAGGCGCGGCGCGCGCGGTGAGGTCGAGGCGCGGCGCGCGCGGTGAGGTCGAGGCACGGCGCGCGCGGTGAGGTCGAGGCGCAGCGCCGGGGACGGCGGAGGCGCGGGCCGTGTCGGCGGCCCGTCAGCGCGACATCGTGGCATCGGCGGGCGCCGCCCGCGAGGAGCCCGCAGCCCCTGGTTCCTCGGCGTCGCGCGGCGGCGCCGCGGGCATCGCCGCCTTGGGCACAGCGCGCCGCGCCGCTGCGGCGGGGGCCGCGGCCGCCGGCGCCGAGTTCTGCGCCTGCGCGCCGGCGGCGTTCGCCTCGAGGCCCGCGAGCTGCTGCTCGGCGCGGTCGCCGTAACCCTTCGCGGAGCGCAGCGCGAGCAGCAGCTCGCGCGCCTTCTCGGTGTCCCCGGAGGCCTGGTAGCACCGGGCCGCCTCCCACATCGCGGCGTGCGCGGACGGAGTGCCCGGGTACTGCGCGCCGACCTGATCGAGCTTGCCGACGGCGGCCGCGCAGCCCGACTTGCGTTGCAGCGCTTGCGCGTCGTGCAACGCGGCGCTCGCGCCGTCGTCCGGGGACGCAGACGCGGATGCACGCGCGCTCTTCTCCTTCGCCGCCTCCGCCTTGGGCGCGTCGTTCGCCTTGGCCTCGGCCGAGCGCCGGCCGTCGCCTTCCTCCATCGCGGTGGCCGCGGGGGCAGGCGCGGCGCTGCGGGGCGCCTCGTGCTGATCCGACGCGGGCTGGCCCCACTCGGTGACCCGCACCGGCGCCACGCCCGTCTTCGGCCGCAGCAGGAGCAGGCTCGATCCGATGACGAGCACGAACAGCGCCGCCATCGCCAGCTGCGGCCGCATCGCATGGCTGCCGGCCCAGGCCAGCGCGCGGAGCGCCTTGCGCCGGAACGGCGTCTTCTTCTGCGCGACCTCGACGGCGTCGAGGATCCGCGCCTCGAGCTCCTCGCTCGGCTCCTCGAACGGCAAGGCGCCGACGTCGCGGGCCGCGCGCAGCCCGGCGAACGCCGACGCGCACCGGGCGCAGCCGTCCATGTGCCGTTTCATGGCCGCATACGTCAGCTCGTCGAGCTCGTCGTAGAGCGCGTCCATCACGTGCTGGTCGAACTTCTCGCAGTCCATAGACAGCTCTTCCGGAGCGCTAGCGCAGCGCCCTCGCGTAATCCTCGTACTCCGAGAGGGCCTCCTGGAGCCGCTCCAGGGCGTAGCGCATCCGGCTCTTCACCGTGTTCTCGGGCACCCCCACGATGTGGGCGATGTCCTTGAAGGGCACGTGCCCGATCTCCCGGAGCAGGAAGACCTCCCGCTGCTCGTGCGGAAGGCCCTCGACCGCGCGGACGATGCGCTGCCCCATCTCGGTCCCGATCGCGACGCGGTCCACCGCGGCCTGGGGCGCCGGGTCCGCGGTCCGCTCGCCGAGCGTCGGGCCGTCGCCGCCCTCCCCGGAGCCCTGGTCGAGCGACGGGTGGCGCCGGAGCGACATCTTTCGCAGGTGATCGATGCAGACGTTGCGCGCGATGGCGAACGCCCAGGTGGTGAACCTGGCCTCGTGCTTGAAGTCGGAGGCGCTCTGCACGATCTTCACGAACACATCCTGCACCAGATCCTCGGCGATCGCAGGCCCGCGGACCTGTCGCAGGATGAAGTTGTAGATGGACGTTTTGTGCCGCCGGACGAGCCCGGCGAACGCCGCGCGGTCGCCGCCCTGGAAGCGCATCATCAGCGCTTCGTCCGTGACCTCCTCTCGAGAAATCGGGACCATCCTAGCTCCCGGAGCGGCCGAGCCTCTGCGGCGCTCCTTCGGCGGCCCGGGCGGCGGAGTGTTCGCGGCGGTGACCGCGGCGTCGGATCGGACGCGCAGCGCGGCTCGAAGATCTGAGGAGCACTCCTTCCCCTGACACAAGCGCACCTTAGCGGATCCGCCCCCGAGCGAGCGAGCCCCCTTCGCCCGCAGCGCCCGAGGCCGGGGAAGGGCAGGGGGACGGGCGTGCGCAGATCTCTGCGCGCGCCGCGCGCCGCCGGCGGGGAGAGCGGGTCGCGGTCGCGTGACGTTCTCGGGGCAGCGCCCTGCGGACCGGCTGAGGACGCCGCGGCGCCGGCTGCGGGAGGAGCCTCACACGATTTCGGCCGCGCCGCGCTGTCATTGCGCCGTGAGCGACGGGAGCCTGCGCCGGGGAGGAGGCAGGTGTCCAGGTCGTTGCGCTCGGAAGCCCGCCGCCACTAGACTCCCCGGCACCGGGCGAGAGGTCGCCCCCCTCTGCTGACGAGGGTTCAACCACGAGGTTACCTTTCGATGCGACTTATCAGGATGCTGGCTGTGGGGGTGGGAGCCTCGTTCTTGATGTCGATGCCCGCCTTCGCGCAGGCCCCGGGCGGCGCGACGGGCAAGGCCGCTGCTCCCGCCGCCTCTGTGGCGCCGGGGGCCTCCGCAGCACCGGCTGTCCCCGCAGCGCCCGCGCCTGTCAACGGAGCGCAAGCGGCTCCTGCGCCTGCTTCCGCGACGGTCGCGCCGGCTGCGGGAGCGGCGGCGCCTGCCGCGCCGGTCGCCCCCGCTGCGGGCGCGACGGCCGCCCCGGCGGCGCCTCCTGCCTCGACGAGCGCACCGGCTGCAGGCGCGGCCGCCGCTCCGGCGATGGACGGTCCGACCTATGCGGTGCGGCTGCGCGATCTGGAGCAGCGCATCGACGAGCTCAAGGAGCAGATCCGGCGCAGCCACACGCGGCTCTCGCTCCTCAGCGACACGATCCTCTCCGGCGGCGGCGCCGGCTCGCGCGCCTCGATCCGATTCAACAACGAGCTGTCGTCCGCGTTCCGCGTCACGCGCGTGCTGATCGTCCTGGATGGCGCGGTCCAGTACAACAAGACCGATCAGTCGGGCGCCCTCGCCGAGCAGACCGAGATCCCGATCTTCAACGGCTCCGTTCCGCCGGGAGATCACACGCTCCAGGTGCTCGTGAACCTGCAGGGCAACGGCTACGGGGTGTTCTCCTACCTCCGGGGCTACCGCTTCGAGGTGCGCTCCAGCCATTCCTTCACGGCGGTCGAGGGCAAGACCATCAACCTCCAGGCGGTCGCGTTCGAGAAGGGCGGCGTCACGACCCCGCTCGAAGAACGGCCAGCCGTCCGCTTCGTCGAGAAGATCGTGAGCGGCCTCTCGGATGCTCCCGGGCAGCCGTCCGCTGCCGCGGGTGGGAAGTAGGTTCGAGCTCGTTAGGACAAGCCACCATGACCTGGGACACCGGATCGCGGGGACTCCCTGCCTTGCTTGGCCTGCTCGTGCTCGGCGCGGCCACGACCGCGGCCCCCGCCGGAGCGTGGGCCCTGGACTCCGAGCGCGCCTACACGAGCGCCTCTCAGCAGATCGGCAGCGTCACGTCCGGGCTGGGCGCCATCCAGGCGGCGATCCACAAGTCCCGCGGCGAGCAGCGCACGCCGGCCCAGCGCATCGCTGACGCCCAGCTCCTGATGGGCTCCAGGGATTACGAGCGGGCGGCGAACGTGCTGAACCAGGTGGTCGAGAAGTACCCCGACCATCCGACGGCGTTCCCGGACGCGCTCACGCTGCTCGGGGAGACGTACTTCCGCTCGAAGCAGTACCTCTCGGCCCGCCGGGTCTTTCTGCGGATCGTCGCGAGCAGCGCCGAGCCGCGCTTCGCCGCCTACCAGGCGAAGGCGCTCGGCCGGCTCGTGGACATCTGCCTCCGGATCAAGGACTACGACGCGCTCGACGCCGTCTTCGCGTCGATGAACAGCGTCCCGGCCTCCACGGCGGGGAGCGCCCTCGCCTACGCGCGCGGCAAGGGCCTCTACGTGAAGAAGGACTTCGGCGGCGCGAAGGCCTCGCTCGGCGCGGTCGACCCGCAGAGCGAGTACTTCCACCAGGCGAGGTACCTGCTCGGCCTGATCGCGGTGAAGGAGGCGACGCCCCCGCCCGAGCCGCTCAAGGAGGGGGATGCGCCCCCGGCGGTGCCCAAGACCCGCTACGTCGCCGCGATCGATCTGTTCCAGAAGGTGACGCAGCTCCCGGCCGACACCGCGGAGCACCGGCGCGTCATCGACCTCGCGTGGCTCGCGATCGGGCGGCTCTTCTACGAGGCCGACCAGTGGTCCCAGGCCGTGCAGGCCTACGGCCACATCGACCGCGTCTCGCCCGAGTTCGGGACGATGCTCTACGAGCTCGCGTGGGTGTATGTCCGCCTGGGCGACGTGGATCGCGCCCAGCGATCGCTCGAGATCCTCGCGATCGCCGAGCCGGACAGCCAGAACATCGCGGACGGCTCGCTGCTCCGCGGCGACCTGATGCTGCGCGCGGGCCGCTTCGAGAAGGCGCTGAAGGTGTACGAGGGGGTCCGCGCCACGTACGACCCGATGCGCGCGCGCGTGGACGCCTTCCTCGGCTCGACGAGCGATCCCGCGGTCTACTACGACAAGCTGAGCCAGGAGCAGCTCGAGGCGCTCGACACGACCACCTCGCTCCCGCCGCTGGCGGTGCAGTGGGCGCGCGAGGCCGAGGACGGCCCGGCCGCGTTCGCGGTGATCGACGACATCAACCACTGCCGCGAGCTGATCAAGCAGTCGAACGAGCTCATCGAGAAGCTGAACGCCGTGCTCAGCTCGCCCAACCGGGTGCGCGCCTTCCCGGAGCTCAAGGCCGGCGAGGAGAAGGCGCTCGCGCTGCTCAACCGGGTCGCGCTGGCGCGCCTCGCGCTCGGCCAGGGCATGGACGACGTGGAGGACGACTCGCTCTCGGGCGAGATCGGCAGCGCGCGCGCGAGGCGTAGGGCGCTGGAGAAGCGCCTCGCGCGGGTGCCCGTCACGGACGCCGACTTCCAGGATCGCGAGGCGCAGGCGCTCAAGCAGTGGAACACCCAGTCGCAGCGCCTGCAGCAGCTCACGCTGCAGACGGACTCGCTGCAGGCGACGATCAACGGGCTCAGGCGGCTGCTCCGCGAGGGGCCGCACGCCGGGGTCGTCCGGGATCCCGCGAGCATCGCCCGGTTCGAGATCGAGCTCGCGCAGAACGAGCGCGACCTCGCGCTCTACCGCCAGCAGACCGACGTGCTCCGCAAGCAGGTCAGCGCGGGCCGGGTCCAGGTCGGCTTCGGCGACCAGCGCTTCATCGAGGACGCGCAGACGCGCAAGGCCCACCGCGACGCCTTGACCCGCGAGGCGGAGCTGGCCGCGGCGGGCGCCGGCGGCGCGGATCTCGCGGCGTACGCGCAGCGGATCATGCCGGTGCTCCGCGCCGGCGACGCGGCGGACGCGAAGGTCGAGGCGGCGCTCCGCGACATCGAGGGAGAGGTCGCCCAGAAGTCCTCGGGGCTCCGGCAGATCGTCGGCCGGGAGACGGCGAACGTCGTCCACTACTCGGTGCAGCTCGACGCGCTCGACAGGGAGGCGCGCCTCGTCGTCGGCGAGGTCGCGATGCGAAACTTCGGCCTCGTCCGCGACCGGCTGAAGAACATCATCCTGCGCGCCGACGTCGGCATCACCGAGGAGGCGTGGGAGGTCCGCGAGGAGCAGATGACGCGCGTTCGCAGCCTGCAGGTCGAGCGCGCCCGTGAGGATCGGGTCCTCAAGGAGGAGCTCAACGAGGTCCTCGACGACAGCGGCGATCCGGAGGACGAGAAGTGAGCAAGGAGCGTGGCGGCGCGAGCGCGCCGCAGATCTCTGGCGCGCCGCGAAGAGGAGCAGGGGCGCAGATCCTCGGACCGGCGGGCGCGCGCGGGCCGCTCGGCGGCGTCGTGCGACCGGGGCGCCGTCGCCCGCGCGGCGCGCTCGGGTTTGCCAGCCTTGCGCTGGTGCTGGCGGTCGCACCGCTCGCGCTCTCCCAGCCGGGCGGCCAGCCAGCGCCGGCGGCGTCTGCCGTTCCCGCGGCCGCGCCGACAACGTCTGCGCCCGGCGCCACGGCTGCGCCGACGACGGCTGCGCCCGGCGCCACGGCTGCGCCGACGACGGCTGAACCTGGCGTCACGGCGCCGGCTGCGCCAGCGGTGCAACCCTTCGCGCCGCCGATGTCGGTCGGGCGCAAGCAGGCGCCGCCGCCTCCTCCTCCGACGCCGGCCCAGCTGGCGGCGCTCGCCGCGCTCGAGAAGGAGGCGTCCGCCTACGAGAAGGCGGCGCGCGACTACCGGAGCGCCATTACGCGCATCGTGCAGCACCACTACGAGGACAGGCGCCGCCGCATCCTCTCGTCGCTCGACCGCGAGATCGAGATCGAGAGGAAGGGGCTCCGCGACGCCCGGGAAGAGGCGATCCGCCGGCTCGAGGTGTTCGTCGAGCGCTACAGCGGCCCCAACGCCCACCCCGAGAACACGCCCGACGCGATGTTCCGCCTGGCTGCGCTCTACGAGGAGCGCGCGCGCACCGACAACGACGCGAGCGAGGATCTCAGCGTCGCGCTGCTCCCGGCCATCGCGCTCTACAAGCGCGTCATCCGCGAGTTCCCCCAGTACCGTGAGCTCGCCGGGATCTATTACTACCTCGGCCATGCGCTGAACGATTCGGTCCGGTTCCCCGAGGCGCAGCAGGTGTGGCGCTCGCTCGTGTGCCACAACAAGTATCCCTATCCCGTCGAGACCGACCCGAAGGATCCGACGCGCGACATCGTCGGCAAGCTCCCGCAGGACCACGACAACGATTACTGGACCGGCTGGGAGGCGCGCCACCCGACGCCCATCGGGTCCACGCCGGGCGGCCGGGCGCTCCAGGCGCGCAAGGGCGCGCGGGGGCGGGCGCCCGTCACCGAGGACGAGACGGCGTACGTCGATCCGTATACGGACGATTGCCAGCCGATCCCGCAGAAGACGGCGCTCGGCGCGGAGCCCCGCTACGTCGCCGAGGTCTGGTGGCAGATCGGCGACTACCATTTCAACGAGATCGACCGCGCCGGCGGCCCGTTCAACTACAACAGGGCGGAGTCGGCGTACCGGCAGTCCATCAAGTACAAGAAGCCCCCTGTCCACGGCGTCGCGATGTACAAGCTCGCCTGGACGTACTTCAAGCAGCAGCGTTACGAGACCTCGGTACGCCAGTTCATCGAGCTGCTCCGCTACACCGACGAACAGGAGAAGCTGACGGGCGATCCCGGCGCGGATTTCCGCGCCGAGGCGTACACCTACATCGCCGGCTCGCTCACGTACCTCGACTTCGTCGGCCCCGGACCGGACGAGCCCTACGTCCCGCGGAACGACGTCCTCGACGTCGAGACCGACCCGCGCATGGCCGAGCAGAAGATGCGGATCGCCATCGATCGCGTCCAGGATCCCAAGCTGATCCCGCAGGATCAGAAGTGGACGGTCGAGATCTACAAGGCGCTCGCGCTGGAGTTCAAGGAGCTCAATCAGTATCGGAACACGATCGAGGTGAGCGAGATCCTCCTCAAGAAGTGGCCGATGCACCGCGACGCGCCCGTCGTCCAGAACCAGATCGCGGACATCTACGACACGCTCACCTCGCAGTCGCGCGAGGGCACGGCCGAGCGGGCGATGAACTCGGCGAAGGCGCTCGAGGCGCGCACGAAGCTCGCCCAGTACGTCGGGACGACCCCTTGGGTCGAGGCGAACAAGGACGATCCCGAGGCGATCCAGACCGCCGAGCGGCTGGTGCGCGGCGGGCTGCGCCGGGCCGCCGCCGATCACACCAACGCCGGCAGCGCGCTCGTGCAGCAGGCGCTGACGGTCGGCGACAAGGAGACGCGCGACCCGATCTTCGAGCGGGCGCTCGGCGAGTACCGCCTCGCCGCGCAGGGCTGGGCCGGCTACCTGGCCCAGGACGAGAACGCCCCGGACGCGTACGAGAGCCGGTACTGGCTCGCCGACGCGCACCACATGGTCGTGGTCATCACGGTGGCGATGGATCGCTCGCCCGCGACGCACGAGATCGAGCAGGCGAGGAGCTCGGCGGTCGGCGTGCGGGACTCCAACGAGGACGACAAGTACCTGCAGCCCGCTGCGTACATGGTCGTCGACACCGCCCACCAGGCGCTCCTGGATCGACACAAGCTCTTCCAGCGGACGAGCGGCGCCGAGGGGATCGAGCCGCGCGAGAAGGTCAAGATCGTCGGCGAGGGCGATCAGCAGCGCGTGGTCGCCGAGCCGCTGCCCCCCCAGGTCCAGGCGGCCGTCACCGCGCGGGACGAGTACATCCAGCGGGTCCCTCCCGCGCTCGACGCCCCGAAGAACCTCGACCTCTACGCGTTCCAGGCGGCCGACTACTACTTCCTCTACGGCCAGTTCGCCGAGGCGCGCAAGCGGATGGAGCCCATCTACGAAGCGCAGTGCGGCAAGACGGAGTTCGGCTACAAGGCGTGGGAGCGACTCACGACGATGTCGAACCTCGAGAACAACGTCGAGCAGAGCCGCAAGCTCGCCGAGGCGGCGCTCACGCGGAGCTGCGCCGTCAGCGAGGAGCAGAAGCTGAAGGAGGGCGACATCGCCCGGCCGACGATCTCTCGCGGCTATTACATCGACGCCGCCCGGGCCTTCGAGAAGGCCGAGAAGATGCCGGACGGCCCCGCGCGCGTCGCCGCCTGGCGCGAGGCCGCGGCGCTCTACAAGGTCGCGCTCGAGAAGGCACCGGCCCGCGACGAGGCGCCGGAGGCCGCCATGAACGGCGCTTACTGCTACAAGCAGGTGGGCGACTACGACCAGGCCATCGCGATGTACTCCCTGTTCATCAAGGAGTACGGCAGCGAGGAGAACCTCTCGAAGCTCGAGAAGGGCGATCCGGGCGCGAACCCTCCGAAGAACCCCGATCCGAAGCGCTACGCCGAGCGGGTGAAGTACCTGAAGCAGGCCTACGACGCGCTCTCCGCCGCGTACGTCCTCTTCTTCAACTACCGCAGCGCGGCCGAGACCTACGACACCATCGCTCGCAACGGTCGGTTCGAGCAGGCGGCGCGCCGGGACGCCGCCAGGAACTCGGTGCTGCTCTACGCGAACATCGGGGAGCGCGACAAGATGACCGCCTCGCGCGCCACGTTCATGAGCCTGAACCCGCCCCCCGAGCAGAAGGCCGACATCGACTTCCTCGTCGCCTCGGCGGACCTGAAGGCCTGGGACGAGCGGGGGGCCGACGAGGGGCCGAACCGCGCCGCGCGGACCAAGGCCACGCAGTCGATGGAGGCGTATTACGCGGCCAACAAGAACAACCCGGCCGCGAGCGGGTATGTCGTCCAGGCCGCGTACCACGCGTCCAAGATGCGCGCCGCCGGCGGCGATCCGAAGGCCCGGGACTGGTGCAAGAACACCATGACGGCGTTCACGTCCTTCCGGAACTCGGCGACCGGCGACAAGGTGAAGGCCCTCGGCTCGGTGCAGGCCGATATGGCGGCGGAGTGCGCCTACAAGGCCATCGACGATCGCATCAAGGCCGAGTTCGACTACGACACCGGCCACCACCGCTACGAGGGCGTCATCGACCAGGTGAAGCGGGCCTTCGAGGCGGACATCACGAAGGCCAACGACAGGTACTGGAAGGAGCTCCAGGAGGTCATCACTGCCTATGAGTCCCGGCCGTGGTCGGTGGCCGCGCGGGCGCGTCAGGGCTCGCTCTACGACTCCTGCCGCACCGGCCTCTACAACGCCCGCCCGCCGGGGCTGAGGCTCTACACGGACAAGGAAGAGAAGCTGCTCAAGCTCGCCGAGACGAGCGATCGCGAGGATCTCCAGGAGACGGCCGACGCGCTCCGGCAGAACCGGCGCGAGCAGTGGCGCGCGGCGCGCGAGCGGCTCCTCAACGACGCCGACAAGGCCATGGTCAAGTTCTACGTCGAGTCCGTCGTCTGGGCGAAGGCGTGGAAGGTCCGGAATCCGGCGGTCGACCTCGCGATCCAGCGGCTCGCGTTCTTCACGGACATCCTCGGCGACGCCAAGCTCCGCGAGTGGAGCCAGGGGGTCATCGATCCCGAGACGAAGCGCCCGTTCGAGTACAAGGATGGCCTCTTCCTCCGGACGCGGCCCGGCATGACTCCGCCGCTCGCGCCCGACGGCCTCCCCCTGCCCCTGCCGGTCGTCCCATGATGCGCCGCCTCCCTGTCACCCTCTTCGCCAGCCTGCTCGCGGTCACCTCGCCGTTCGCCCTCGCGTCCTGCGGCGAGGAGGCGACGCCGCCGCCGAAGGCGCCCACGGTTCCAGCGGGGCCCGCCGCGACCGCGCCCGTCCAGGCGCCGTACGGCATGAACGACACGCCGAGCTCGGCGCGCCCCTACGATCTGCCCGCCCAGACGGCTGCGCCGGCCATGAACGCCCGGGCGGCGGCGTTCTATCAAAGCGGCCTGCAGGCGTTCGCGACCGGCGATCTCGTCAACGCGAGGGCCCAGTTCGGGCAGGCGACGCAGGCCGATCCGCGCGCTCACCAGGCATTTTATTCGCTCGGCGTGGTGCAGGAGCGGCTCCGCGACGCGGGCGCCGGCGCGAGCTACCGCCAGGCCTTCACGCTCGTGCCGGACTACGAGCCCGCCATCGTCGCGTACGCGATGCTCCTCGCCAGGAAGAGCCAGCTCGGCGAGGCCGAGCGGCTCCTGAACGAGAAGCGCGGCCAGATGCCGAAGTCGGCGGCCGTCGCGGCGACGCTCGCGGAGATCAAGTCGCTCCAGCGGGATACCGGCTCTGCCCAGCGGATCGCGCAGGAGGCGCTGAAGATCAACCCCGACTACCGGCCGGCGATGGTGATCATCGCCCGCGATCACTACAGGAACCGGCGCCTCGATCTCGCGCTGTACGCGCTCCAGGCGATCCTGGACGGGTTCGAGCCGGTCAGCGAGAACCCGCCGCGCGACAGGGACAACGCCGAGGCTCTGCTGCTCCGCGGCCTGATTTACCGGGAGCAGGGGCAGCGCGCCGCGGCGCTGGAGGAGTTCCGCAAGGCGGTGACGCGCCGCCCCGATCTCGTCGAGGCGCGGGTGCAGCTCGCGACCTACCTGCTCGAGGCGGGCAACGCCCAGGAGGCGCTGCCGCTCCTCGAGGGCGCCGTGCGCTTCGATTCCGAGCACGTCGCCGCGCACCTCAACCTCGGGGACGCTTACCGCCTGCTCGAGCGCTACGCCGACGCGAAGCGCGAGTTCGACTGGGTGCTCGCCCGCGACCCGAACCTGGCTCAGGTCCACTACGACCTCGGCCTGCTCTACCTGTTCGCCCCCGCCGTCCCCGGCATGACGCCGAAGCAGCAGGTGGCGGAGGCGATCAAATCGCTGACGAGGTTCCAGGAGCTGCGCAACAAGGGCCAGCGCGACGACTCGGAGGAGCTCCTGAACCGCGCCAAGCTCAAGGAAGGGGAGCTCAACGCGGCTGCCGCCGCGGCTCAGCCCGCGGCTCCTCCTCCTGCCGCCGCGCCGGATGGAGGCGTCGCCGACGCAGCGACCGACACGTGAGGGAGACCATGAGCATGTACAAGGCACTTGCGCTGGGTTCGGTCCTGCTCGCGATCCTCGGCCACGGCGCGCCGGCGAGCGCGCAGGAGAAGGGCAAGCAGCGCGGGGTCATCACGCTCGCGGAGGTGACGATCACGGGCCGCATCCAGAAGCCGATCGCGGCCGTCGACGTCAGCCGGATCCAGCCGAAGCTCACGCTCGCCGAGCTGCGTCAGCCGTTCCTGGACCGCATCGAGCAGGCGATCTTCAAGGAGCCGTTCTAGGCGGGGGCGTGTCCGCCGTCGCCGTGCTCTTGAGCGCGATGTCGATCGCGTCGAGCGCCGCCTGCGCCGCGATCTCCTGGACGCACCCTGCGCAGGTCGCGCGCGTGACCGGCGGCGACCTGATGTCGCTCGCGCGCTCGCTCCGCGCGCTGCCCGTCGAGGCGCGGCTGGCGGAGCTCGCGAGGCGGTCGCCGCCGGAGAGCTGGGAGCGCCGCCTCGCGCTCGAGGTCATGGCCGCCGCCGACCCGCGCGCGAAGATCGCGGCGGCGAACGAGCTCCTCGCCGAGGTCGAGCAGCGGCTCGACGCCGGCGCGGGGTGGCCGCGCGCGGCGGCGCGCCTGTCCGCGCTCGCCGCGCTGCTCCTGGCCACGCTCTCGTACCTCGCGGAGGCCGGGCCCTCGGTCATCGCGCTCGTCCTGGGCGCGGGGAGCGCCGGCGCGATCGCGTCCGCGGCCGCTGGGCGGGCCGGCCGCGCCGCCGCCGCGCGAGGGCGTGAGGCGATCGACGCGCTCGTACGGGTCGCCCTGGAACCACTCGATGGCGCCGATAACGTCGATGGCGTCGGGGGCCCAGGGGCCCCTTCCGGAACGCCTCGACGCTCTCGACGGGCGCCCAGGTGAGCGTGGCGCGCGCTCCTGGACCGCCCCGAGATGTCCGTGTACCCTCGCAAATTATGGTGCCCTCCGCTGCGCGGCGCGTCGCTCGCGGATCCGGGCCCGGGGCCTACCGGGCGCCGGGGCGCGGCTCCGCCAGCGGCGCGCGATCGCGATCGGCGCCCGCTTCGTCCCCCCTCTCCCGGAGCCCTTTGGAATGACCCAGCAGCACCCGCAACCCACCCCGTCGCGCCCCGGGCAGCCCGGGCAGATGACCGCGGTCATGCGGGCGGTCGCACCGGTGACCGGCCCGAAGGTCCTCAGGATCGGCCTGGTTCAGGGGGGGAAGGTGATCGAGGAGCGCGTCATCAAGCAGCGCACCCACGTCACCATCGGCCCCAGCGAAAAGAGCATGTTCGTCATCCCGAGCAAGAACATCCCGCCGAATTTCCGGGTGTTCGAGCTCGTGGGGGGCGAGTACTTCCTCAACTTCCTGGACGGGATGACCGGTCGGGTCGCCTTCAAGGCCGGCGTCTCCGAGCTCTCCGTGCTCAAGTCATCCGCCAAGCGTGTGGCGGTCGGCAATGTCCAGGCCTACCAGGTCCAGCTCACCGAGGAGGCGCGCGGCAAGCTCGTCGTGGGGGAGACGACGTTCCTCTTCCAGTTCGTCGCGCCGCCGCCGGTGCAGCCCAAGCCGCAGCTGCCCGTCTCGGTGAGGTCGGGGATCGCGAACGACATCGACTGGACGACCACGATCATCGCCGCGTTCTCGTTCCTGTTCCACTTCGGCGCCGTGGGGTCGATCTACTCCGACTGGATGGACCCGGTGGTCGACGATGAGCTCGACGTCGCGCAGCTGCTCGAGTCCGTGAAGCAGCTGCCCCCGCCGCCGGTGGAGCTGCCGCCGAAGGAGGACGCCGAGACGCCGGCCGCGACGGCGGCGCCTGCTGCCGAAGCGCCGAAGGCCGCCGGCGGAGGGAACAAGGGCGCGGCGGCTGCCAGCCCGGGGAAGGGCTCTGGCGGGATGAACGACGCCCGCGCGTCGGCGCTCACCAACGAGCTCGCGCAGCTCGACATGCAGATGCTGGGCGCGCTCAACTCGAGCGGGAACGCGACCGCCAGCGTCCTGAGCTCGGGCGACGTGCCCACCGGCTTGCTCGAGAATGCGGCCGCCTCAGGGGCCGGCGTCGGCAAGGGCGGTGTGGCGGGATTGAACATGGGCGGCGCCGGGGGTGGCACTGTGCGACCTGGCGCGGCCGGCGGTGGTGGCCTCGCCACGATTGGCAACACCGGGACCAGCGGCCCAGCGACGGCCGGCTCGGCACAGACGGTCAAGGGGCCGGTCGGCAACGCCCAGGTGGGCGGCGCCGCGGTCTCCGGCGGGAGCGTCTCGAACGCGCCCTCCGTCGTGGCCGGGATGACCGCCGGCTTCCGTCGTTGCTACAACAAAGGTCTTCAAGAGGACCCGAGCATGAAGGGCTCGGTCCGGATCACCGCGAAGATCGGCCCCAACGGCGAGGTGCTCTCGGCGACCCCCTCCGGCGGCGGCGGGCTGTCCGGTACGGTGGTCTCGTGCGTCGTCGCGCGCGTCCAGAGCGCGCAGTTCGCGCCGCCCGAGGGCGGCGGCGCGACGGTTGTGATTCCTGTCACTTTCGTGAGCCAATAGCCCCCGATGCTTCCCGGATCCGTGGACAAGACGCAATCCTCTCTCCTCGCTTGAACGTGAATGGCGTGGTGATGTCGCGCATCGAAACGGGGAGAGCGCCGTACGGGTGCTCCCGACGGACGCGCGCTGCTGCTCGGCATGTTCATTGCGTTTTGACAATTACGTCTGCCCGCACCTATACTGCGCGGGTCTGACTTCCGGAGGCTTCGATGAAGCGTGAACAGATCCCTGGCTTCGCCGCAGTGGCGCTGATCTCGGTCGTGATCGGCCACGGGATCGCCGCTGCGCAGGCGCAGACGGCGCCTCCGCCGGACGCCTCCGCCGGCCTCGCGCGGCAGGTGACGCTCTCGCCCGCGGAGCAGCTCGCGCAGAGCGAGACCTACCTCGCCCGGATGGACGGCGCCCGCACGTCGGTTCGTCGCCAGCTGGAGACGGCCCGGTCGCAGCGCGACGTCGTGAAGACGCTCTGTCTTGACGACAAGCTGAATCAGATCGACGTCGCCATCCGCTCCGCCCGCGAGCGGCGGCAGGGCCTGGAGCTCGCCGTGAATCGGCGTGACGTCGATCTCTCCAACCATGAGTTCACGATCCTGACGGTGCTGCGACAGCGGACCGAGCAACTGACGGCTGAGGCCAACCAGTGCATCGGACAGGAAGCAGGCTTTATCGGCGATAGCGCCGTGACGGCCACGATCGATCCGAACCTCCCCAAGGACGATCCTTCCGAGTATCCCGTCAGCCAGATCATCATCGAGCCGCCTGCGTGCAGTAGCTGTTTTCGGTAGGCGACCGCCTCTCTCGGATTGCCACTGCCCAATAGGCGATGAAACTTCGTGAAACCATAGCCGCCGCTGCAGTCACACTCACTCTGTCCCCGGCGTTGGCCCTGGCGCAGGATCAGCCGTGGCTCAAGGATCGGCGCTACACAGAGGGCATCGGGATACGCACCGGCGATCTCGAGCTGCATCCCGGGGTGGCCGCGGAGTTCGGCTATGACTCCAACTTCTTCCGCCGGGACGAGAAAGACGACGCCAGCCTGGGTGATATCGAGGATATCGGGCCTGTCGGTTCGTTGCGGCTCCGGATCACACCGTCGTTTTCGCTCTCGACGCTGAGCCAGCAGCGCCAGGAGGTGACGCCCGACGCGCCGCCGCCAGACGTCGAGTTTCGCGCCGGCATCGCCGCGACCTATGAAGAGTTCTTCCCGGTATCCGGCAGCGAGTTAGGGCAGGAGCGGCTGAGGGATCAGCGGAACATCGGCGGCCTGCTCGACGCCAACGTGAAGATCCTGCCTCGACGCCCGTGGTCCGGGATCCTCGACGCGTCGCTCGGCCGGACGATTGCCCCTTCTGATCTCGGGATTACCAACGAGAGCTTTCGGCGCATCCACGCGGACGCCGGCGCAGAGCTGGTATGGACGCCGGGCGGGGGGCTGCTCGATTGGCGGCTGGGCTACCGCTTCCTCGGCACGTTCTTCGAGCTCGATGAGTTCGACAGCCTCACGAATATGCAGCATAGGCTCGGGACGCGGGGCCGCTGGCGCTTCTTGCCGCGCACCGCGCTCATTTACGACGCTTCGCTCGGGTTCGTGAACTATCCGAATCCGGGCTCCCTGCCCTCCTCTCATCCCCTGCGCGCGCAGCTCGGCATCAACGGCCTCGTGACGTCGTCATTTGGCCTCCTCGCGATGGCGGGCTGGGGCGCGAGCTTCTACACGTCAGACAGCCAGGCCGAGGTGCACGACTTCGACAGCGTCATCGGTCAGCTCGAGCTGAAGTGGTACCTGACGCCCAACCCGTCGACCGATCCTGCCGCGGCCACGCTCGCGCTCTCGTCGCTGTCGGCCGGCTTCACGCGTGATTTTCAGGACAGCCTTCTCGCGAGCTATTACGCGCGCAATCGCGGGTACCTCAAGCTCACCTACTTCTTCGGTGGGCGCTTTCTGCTGATCGCAGACGGTGGCGTGGCAGCGAACGTGTATCCCGAGATCCCGCCTGGCGGCGCCACCCTGCAGCACGACCCCTGGACTGATGTCCGCATCGATGCCTCTCTGTTTGGCGAGTACCGGATAGGAGACTCGCTGGGCATCAACTCGACGCTACGTTACGGCAACAACATCAGCGGCACACGGCTGACGCCTGAGGACGGAGGCACGTCGAACTCTCTCGCATGGCAGCAGTTCGAAGCCTACCTGGGCGTGCGCTGGTTCATGTGATGCGGCGCCCTGGTCGGTGGACCGCCGCCGTGCTCGCGCTGGCCCTCGCTGCGTGCTCAGCGCGAAAGCCCCAGCCAGTGAACCTGCCTTCGCCGGTGGAGGCGACGACCATCGGGGTCGGCGACGTGTTCGACCTCCGCATCGTCGGAGAAGACAAGCTGCCCTCGACGTTCACCGTCGCGCCGGATGGCACCGTCGACGTCCCGTACGTGAAGCGGCTCAAGGTGTCGGGCCTCGAGCCTCAGGAGGTCGCGGAGCTCGTGCGCGCGAAGCTCATGGAAGGGCAGGTCCTCACCGATCCCAGCGTGAGCGTGAGCATCAAAGAGTACAACTCGAAGCGGGTCGAGGTGCTCGGCGAGGTGCAGAAGCCTGGGTCCCTGCCGCTCCAGCCCGGCATGACGCTGCTCCGCGCCATCTCGATGGCGGGAGGGTTCAACAGCATCGCGGACAAGGATCGGGTCACGATCCGCAGGAAGTCTCAGGGCAAGACGGTGTTTGCCACCGTCTCGGTCGAGGACATCATCGACAACAAGATCCCCGATGTGCCGCTCCAGGCAGGGGACTCGATCCACATCGCCCAGCGCGTCTTCTGAGCGCCGAGGCGCCGTCTGCCACCTCTCGAACGAGGTGGCTCCACATCGCCCAGCGCGTCTTCTGAGCGCCGAGGCGCCGTCTGCCACCTCTCGAACGAGGTGGCGCGGGCGCGGTCGCTCTCAGTTCTTCCGTGCGAGGCGGAACTGCTTCCTGCCTGTCGCCGCGTCGACGGTGGGAGGCTCGATGCGGAGCATCGTCAGCGAGACCTCGCGCACGCGGCCGTCGCGCTCCTGGCGGAGGCGGATCCGCTCGCCATCCGAGCTGATCACGGTGCACTCGCCGAAGTGAAAGTGGGTCACGCTGTCGCCCACTTCCGGATAGGGCTCGTCCTCCTGGCGAGGACGGATCGGGCGCTGCGGTAGCGGGGCGGCGGCGAGCTCCGCGGAGCCCGATGAGGTCGCGCGCGGCGGCTCCACGGCGGGCGCCGGAGGCGTCGCGCGCGGCGGCTCCGCGGCGGGCGCCGGAGGCGTCGCGCGCGGCAGCTCCGCGGCGTGCACCGGAGGCGTCGCGCGCGGCGGCTCCGCGGCGGGCGCCGGAGGCGTCGCGCGCGGCAGCTCCGCGGCGTGCACCGGAGGCGCCAGGCGGGGCGGCTCGCCCGCGAGCGCGGGGAGGGCCGACGACTGGGTTGCTAGCTGCATCGTGCCCGTTCGATCGTCGAACACCCGCACCAGGGGCAGATCGTCGAACGCCGTGACGCGGAGCTCGAGCCCGTAGACGCGCGCCCACACGAGCTCGCCGGCGGCGAGCTGGAGGCCGACGCCCGACTCGCGGGCGAGCGTGGCCGACAGCCGAAGCGAGGTCTCTCCCTGCTGGAGCGCGATGTTCCCAGAGAGCGCCACCACGTCGCACGGGCCGTCGAGGACGCGCGTCTTCGCGTAGGTGCGGGAAGCTTGATCGAACAGCGCCACTTCGGCCTTCTCGAGCGAGCCTACCCCCTCGATCCAGCCGGCGCGCGCCTCAGCCTCATCGAGGGCGCGCACCAGCGCTGCGGGGAGCTCCTCGCCCCGGTCGAGGCGGATGATCAAATGGCGGGCACGGCGTGCCTCGAGGACATTCATCGCTGTTTCTTTTCTCCGGTCGTCGAGGGGGCGGCGCCTGGAGCACCCGGGGCTCCTTCAGAGCGCCGAGCGCGGGTCGCCGTCACCTCGATCTGGGGCGCGCCTGGCGCGCGCTTGGCTGATGGGTCGCCAGCGGCGGCCGTGATCCGGTCCGCCGGCAAGCCCGCGTTTGCAAGGAGATCCTTGACGGCGCTCGCGCGCGCGCCCGCGAGCTCGATGGCGCGCGCGGACTGATCGCCCTGACGATCGGCGTAGGCCTCCACGATGACGATGTCGAGGGGCATGCGCCCGCGCATGAGCTGCGCGATCATGCCGAGCTGCGCCGCGAGGGCTGGCGGCACGCGGGCGCTCGCCGCCGGGAAGCGGACCAGGCCGTCGAGGACGACCTGATCGCCGGACCACCGCGGCAAGGACCTGCCGCCCGGCTCAGGGCAGCCGTCGGCGTCGTTCGTGCCGTCGATCGTCTCGGCGGTCATGGGGCATGCGTCGGCCGCGTCGGCCACGCCGTCCTCGTCGTTGTCGGGATCGGGGCAGCCGTCGTCGTCCTGGAAGCCGTCGCGATCCTCGGCGCTGTTCGGGCACTGGTCGCTGGCGTCAGGGACCTGGTCGATGTCGTTGTCGGGATCGGGGCAGCCGTCGTCGTCCTTGAAGCCGTCGACGTCTTCCGCGCCCATGGGGCACGTGTCGCTCGCATCCAGGATCCCGTCGCCATCGTTGTCGGGATCGGGGCAGCCGTCGCTGTCCTGGAAGCCGTCGCGGTCCTCGGCGGCGTTCCGGCAGGCGTCCGCGTCGTCCGGGACGCCGTCGCTGTCGTCGTCCGCATCAGGGCAGCCGTCGCCGTCCTGGAAGCCGTCGATCGTCTCGGGCTCGTCCCGGCACCTGTCGCGACCGTCGGGGATCCGATCGCCGTCGTTGTCTGGATCGGGGCAGCCGTCGCCGTCCCGAAAGCCGTCGCGATCCTCCGCGACGAGCGGGCACTCGTCGTCGCGATCCAGGACGCCGTCGGCGTCTGCATCGCGCCCCGTCGGCGCATAGCGGAGCCCCAGGTTGAACCGGAAGCGCGGCGCGGTGAGCGCGCCGTCGGAGGCGAACGGGATGGCGCTGCCGCCGCCCACGGACAGCGAGACGTCGCCTGCGAGCAGCGGGGCGCTCGTGGCCGAGAGGATCCACTCCGCCGGCACCAGCGCCGGTGCTCCGGCGGGCTGCTCGGCGAGCGTGTAGAGGGCGAACGCCTCCGCGGACGCCGTGAGCCAGCGGTCCGGGAGCACATCGACCGAGGCGCCGAGGGCGCCGAGGAGCTGCGGGCCGACCTCGGTATCGATCAGCGTGCTCGATCCACGGAGCCGGGCCCCGACCTCGGTCGCGAGCAGGAGCTTGCCGAGCCGGTACGCCGCGGTGACGCTCGGCGCGAGCGTGACGGTCCCGGCGCTGGCGAACACCGACCTGTCGCCGGTGGGCAGACCCAGATCGAGGCGCGCCGCCAGCGAGAAGCCGTCGAGCGGACCACGCTGGGCCGGCGGCAAGATCGCGAACGCGGCGCCCAGGCGCGCGTCGCGCATCACGCTGCGCTGGAGCTCCGTGTCGGTGCCGAGGACGTCGGAGAAGCCTGCACCGTCCTGGTACAGGGTGACGGGGGCGGCGACCGTCACCTCCAGGCGATCGGTGAGCCCGAACGACGCCAGGAAGGTCGCGTCGACCATGTTGTCCAGCGCATGGATGACCGTCCCCTCGGGGTCGGGCGAGGCGGTGCGCAGGCCCACTGGCCGCGACAGGTAGCTCGCCACGAGGCCGAACGAAGCCTTCGCGTCCGGAGCCGTCCCTGTGCTCCCCACGGCGAAGAAAGGACCGCCGCCTGCGTGAGGCCAGAGGTTGTCGGCGTCGATACAGCCCGACAGCCCGCTGGCCGGCGTGCACTCGTCCGCGCGCGCCGGCGCCGGAAGGAGGGCTGCCGTGAAGACCCCGGACGCCACCAGCAGCGGGAGGCTCGATCGTGCAGGCACCCTCCGGTTGGCGCGCATCGCGCCTGACCCTCTACTACTGCCGGGGGGAGAGTCAAAAGAGCAATCGACGTGTCGCGATCCGCTGGCGTCCGGGGCTCGGTTTGCGTCGGATTGCGTCGTGCTCCGCGGTCGCGCTCGCGCCGTGCTAGGACCACGCCCGGCCGGGGCCGGCGCCGCCGGCGTCCGCACGATCATGATCGACGACTCGCACCCGCTCCTGCTCGGCTCCGGCTCGCCGCGCCGGCGAGAGATCCTGACCACGCTCGGCCTGCCTCTCCGCGTCGCGGCAGCCGAGGTCGACGAGGCGGGGCGCGCCGGCGAGGACGCCGCTGCCTACCTGGAGCGCGTCACCCTGGCGAAGCTCGCGGCCGCGCGGCGCCTGCGCCAGGCGGCCGGGGCCGGCGCGATCCTCGTCGCCGACACGTCGGTCATCCTCGGCGATGCCATCCTCGGCAAGCCGCGAGACGAGGGCGACGCGCGCGCCATGCTCCGCGCCCTCTCGGGCCGCGAGCACCAGGTCTGGACGCGGTTCGCGATCGCCCACGGCGATCGGCCCGACGTCGCGACGGCATCCGTCGCGGGCCCCGCCGAGGCGCTCCACGCCGAGACGGTCGTCACGCGGGTGCGCTTCCGCGAGCTCGACGACGACGAGGTGGCGTCGTACGCGGCGACCGGCGAGGGGCTCGACAAGGCCGGCGCCTACGCGATTCAGGGCATCGGCGCGTTCGCCGTCGCGCGCATCGACGGCTCCTATTCGAACGTCGTCGGTCTGCCCGCGTGCGAGGTCGTCGCTGCGCTGCAGGCCACCGGCTTGCTTGCGCGCTTCCCGCTGCCGCTCGCGCGCTCGTCATGAGCGGCGGCGCCTCGGTCGTCGCGCGTCGGCGCGACGCGGGCACGATCTTCGCGCTCGCCCTCGCCGCGCGGCTCGCCGTCGTCCTCTGGGCGGCCGAGCGCTTCCCGCCCACCGCCGACGGGACGTACTACCAGCGCATCGCCGAGCGGATCGCGGCGGGGCTCGGCTACACGTGGCTATGGCCGGACGGCGTCGTCACATACGCCGCGCACTACCCGGTGGGCTATCCGGGCGCGGTCGGCGCGCTGTACGCGCTGCTCGGCACACACACCGCGGTCGCGATGCTGCTGAACGCCGTGCTCGGCGCGCTCGCGGCGCTCGCCGTCCATCGCCTGGCGGCCCGCGCTGCGCCGCGCTCGCGCGCCGTGCCGGCGCTCTCCGGTGGGCTCGTCGCCCTCCACCCCGGGCTCGTCGCGTATACCCCGGCGCTCATGACCGAGGGCGTCACCGGTTCGCTGGTCGCCTGCGCGGCGTGGGCGTCCGCGAGGGCGCGGGAGCGCCGCCCCGCGCTGGCCCCTTTCGCCGTCATCGGGCTGCTCCTTGGCGCCGCCACCCTCGTCCGCCCGCAGGCGCTCCTGCTCGCGCCCCTGTTCGCCGGCCTCGCCCTCTCGGGCTCTCCGCCTGCGGGCGGTCCCCGGCTCCTCTCGCCGTTTGCCGCGCGCGCGGCGCCCGTCCTGCTGACCGTCATCGCGGCGCTCCTCGTGTGCGCGCCGTGGACCGCGCGCAACTGCCTGCGGATGAACCAGTGCGCTCTGGTCAGCGTGAACGGCGGATGGAATCTCCTCATCGGAGCGGACCCGGCGTCCACCGGCGCCTGGGCGCCGGTCCAGGTACCCGAGGCGTGCCGCGAGGTCTTCGATGAAGCCGGCAAGGACGCCTGCTTCGGCCGCGAGGCGCGCCGGTACATCGCGGAGCACCCGGGCGAATGGCTCGGGCTCGTGCCCAGGAAGCTCGCGGCGACGTTCGACTACTGCGGCGCGGCCGGGTGGTACCTCCACGCCTCGAACCCGTCGGCGTTCGGCGAGGCCCACAAGGTCGCGCTCGGCGCCGTCGAGACCGTCTTCGAGCGCGTCGTCCTCCTCGCCGCGCTCGTGTGGGCAGCGCGCAGGCCCGCGCAGGCGCCCGGCGCGGCTCGCCGCCCCTCGCTCGCGCAGCGCGCGCTCGACGTCGCTCGGCTCGCGCTGTTCGCGCTGGGGGTCGTCGCCGCGCTGCACATCCATGCATGGGTGGGCTACATCGCGCTCCTCGGCCTCGCGCTGCTCAAGGGCCGCGCGCTCCTCCGGGCACCGGTTCTCGTGGGCGCGGCGCTCGCCGTCCTCGCTGCGACCGCGGCGACGCACGCCGTGTTCTTCGGTGCCGGGCGTTACGCGCTGGTCGCGTTCCCGCTCCTCTCGGGGCTCGCGGCCCTCGCCGCGGCGCGCCAGGAAGCGGATCGGCCTGCCGCCGGCGCGCCCGGAGCGACCACCCACATGCCCGCCGCGCCCCTCGCGCAGCCGCGCGGGTGCGGGCGCGAGTCGTCGGACGACGAGCTACTTTGACAGCGCCGCCTGGGCTGCTGCATCCTAGGCCCCCGTCGGCTCGGGAGCGCGTGCCCCCGGCTGGCGAACCTGGAGGAGAGACGGATGCCCTTGATTGAAACGGAAGAGGCGGCGCGCCGCCTCGCGCGCGCCATCGCGAGCGATCTCTCGCTCTACAACGAGGAGAAGATCGTGCAGGGCATCCAGCAGGATGACCTCTTCACGGTCTTGTCCGAAGAGATCGAGGAAGGGCGCGCCCTCTACAAGAGCCGCGTCTCGCCGGACCTCTACCAGAAGAACTTCTACGACCGCGCCCTCGTCGACATCCTGATCAAGTCCAAGGGCCACATCAAATCGAAGATCTGGTAGCGAGCGCCCGCAGCTGGTCGAGCGCCTTGCGCATGTCCGCTGGCAGCGCGCTCTCCCAGCGCACGGGCTTCTGCGTGGCGGGGTGGATGAACCCGAGCACGCGCGCGTGGAGGGCTTGCCGCCCCAGCTCCTCCGCGATCGCCCGTATCGCCGGCTTCTTCGGCGGCTTGCCGTAGAGGGGGTCTCCTAGGACCGGCGTCCTGCCGCGCTCGGCGAGGTGCACCCGGATCTGGTGGGTGCGACCCGTCTCGAGCGAGCACGCGACGACGGTCGCCGCGTCGCCGAGCCTCTCGAGCACGCGGACGTGCGTCACGGCGCGGCGCGGCGCGGGGACGCGTGAGCCGGGCGCGCCGGCTCCGGAGCCGGGCGCGCCTGCGCCGCCGCGGATCCACGACGTGAACCGGAGCCTGTCGGTCGGGTGCCGGCCGTGGAGCGTGTCGTAGGTGGCGTCTCGCGCCTCGCCGGCGACGATCGCGGCGTACTCGCGCTCGATCGCGTGCCTGGCGAACCGATCTTTCAGCGCCTCGCGGGTGGGCTCGTCCTTCGCCACGACGAGCAGGCCGCTCGTCCCTCGGTCGAGCCTGTGCACGATCCCCGGGCGGACGTGGCCCATGGGATCGCGCGGATCGGCAGGCGCCAGGGCAAACCCGGGCAGGGCGAGCAGCCCGTTGACCAGCGTGCCGGACTCGTGGCCGCGGGCCGGGTGCACGACGAGCCCTGCAGGTTTGTCGATGACGAGCAGGTGCTCGTCCTCGTACACCACCGGGATGGCCACGTCGGGCTCGGCCGCCGTGGGCGAGGGCGACGGCTCTTCGGGGCGGACCTCGACGAGCGCGCCTGCGCGCACCGCCACCGACGCGCGCGCCGGCACCCCGTCGACGAGGACCCGACCGGCGGCGATCCACCGCTGCACCGCCGCGCGAGAGGCCGCATGGCCGGCGCGGTCGAGCAGGTGGACGACGAGCTTGTCGAGCCGGTCACGAGGGTCGCCGTCGTCCACCTGGAACCGGAAGTGGAGCGCTCCTGCACCGGCAGCCATCGCGTTCGTCACGGATGTCGTTCACGGCCGAGCGGCGCCAGGGCGAGGGCGTCGCGGCCGCGCGATCAATACTCCGTGTCGCCCTCGTCGTCCTCTTCGGCGGTCCCGAGCTCGGGGTTGAGCGCCACGTGCGACTCGAGGTCCTCGAGCCGCTGCGATTCGCGCAGCTTGATGAGGCCGCACTGCTCGGCGAGGTACAGGTCGAACGCCGTGTAGCGCGGGAAGACCCGGACGTTCGTGTCCTCGTTGTCGAGGCCGAGGATGACGAGCTCGCCGTCCCGCCTGGCCTCTCCGAGGTAGAGCGCGTTCCATGGCTGACCTGGGAGGTTGGGCAGCCTCACGACCTTGGCCCGGAGCCGCGATTCGGTCCAGCCGAGGTCGGTCTTCGCCTCGGCCAGCTTGCGGACCGAGGTGAGCTTCGGTCGAGGCGCCGACGGGTCCTGGCCGAAGCGATGCCGCCCCTTGAACCGCGGGCCCAGGCTATCGAGCGCGAAATCGAACTCGAGGAACGCCCGCAGCGTGGGCGGCAGCTCGACCATCAGCCTCGACTCGAGCGCATCGAGAGCCGCCTGGCTCGCTCCCACGGCGGTATGGCTGGAAGGGCGCTTCTTCAGTTGAGCGATCACGCGATGCACGAGCTCAACGCCACGTTCGGTCGGTGCCATGTATCCACGGGCCGCGGTTGCGCGGTGTTCTTCAGGACCCAAAGGGCCTCACTGGGGCCGCGTCTCTGGGCCCCGACTGTTGCAGGCTCGTCGCGCGCTCGGCCAGCGGTCTACATCGGCCGACCGGGTGCGCGTCCCTCTATGGTGCCTACCGGTCCGGTCCGCTCGGTGTCAACCAGCGATCGCACTGCGGTCGATCATTCCTCCTCCCCCTGAAGTGCTCGCCTGGTTTTCCTTCACCCTCGCCTCGAGGAGCGCGGTCCGCCTCTCCCACGCGCGTTGAAGGCGCGCCGCGCTCGCCAGATCAGGACGGCGGCTGCGATGAGCACCACCGCGGCGCCGATCCCCAGGATGACCCATTGTGGCGCAGGGTAACGCCCGCGCTGAAGGCCAGGAGGCGGCCGCTCGTACTCGATCTGGAGCTGCGCACCCACCGGCCCTCGTTACACGCGGATGCTCCGACCCGCAACTGATCCGCGGCGCGATCCGGCCGGCTCGGCGTGCAGGCCAGCTCGTGAGCCGTCCTGGCAGCTGCTCGGCCAGGCCGCGCAGAGCGAGAAGTGCGCTCCGGATCGACGCCCCCGCCGACCGGCCAGCGCCAACGGATCAAAACTTGCTTTCCTGGAAACTCGGGCTTGTAAAGTGGACCGAAGCGCGGGCACCGTGCGGCCGGTGCGAGAGGGTGAGAGATGAAGCCGGGCTCTTCAGCGTGGTTCGAGGGGGCGCCTCCGCGGCCTTCCCGGATGCGACGATACCTCCTCGCGCTCGGCGTATGGGCGGCGCTCGGCGTCCTGGCGGGAGCGTGCGGCCGGACGAGCCTCCCCGACCTCTCGGGCGCCAGCGCTGGTGGGGGCGGCTTTGGCGGCGCGACGAGCGGCAGCATGTCGACCTCATCGAGCGGAGGCGGGGGCGTCGGAGGCTCCGACGCATGCGGCAGCCCCACGGACTGTGACGATGGCGACGACTGCACGAGCGACGACTGCACAGACGGGCGCTGCGACCATCGTCCCCGCGACGACGATCGGGACGGCGTCGGCCCGACGTTCTGCGGGGGGAGCGACTGCAACGACCTCAACCCGTCCGTCTTCCCGGGCGCGCCGGAGATCTGCACGGACGCGGCGGACAACGACTGCAACGGCGTGAGCGACTGCTTCGATCCCGCGTGCGCAACGGGGGAGATCTGCGGCTGCACCCCGAGCCCTGCCGGCGAGCGCTGTCAGAACGGCGTCGACGACGACTGCGACACGATCGTCGACTGCTTCGACGCGGACTGCTCGGGAACGCCGGCCTGCGGCTGCTCCACCTCGGAGGCCGGGAAGTGCGGCAACGGCGTCGATGACGACTGCGATCTCGCCTTCGACTGCGACGACGCCGACTGCGCCTCCGAGCCGCTTTGCGCCTGCACCTCCCAGCGCGAGCGCTGCGACAACCGCGAGGACGACGACTGCGATCTCCTGGTCGACTGCGGCGATCCGGACTGCCGCGGCATCTTCCCCTGCGCGTGCGAGCCGCCCGGCTCGCCGGAGCGGTGCGAGGACGGCGTCGACAACGACTGCGACGGGCGCGTCGACTGCGCGGACCCGCAGTGCGTCTCCGCGCCGGCCTGCAAGCGCTGCGTGCCGGAGGTCTGCGACGACGGCGTCGACAACAACTGCGACGAGCGCGTGGACTGCGCGGACAGCGCCTGCGCCTTCGCGCCGAACTGCGAGCCGACGCCGGAGCGGTGCAACAACCGCGTCGACGACGACGGCGACGCCCTGGTCGACTGCCAGGACCCGGACTGCGCCAGCAGCCCGGTGTGCGTGCTCGAGCAGGCCAACTGCCTGTCGCCGAAGCGCATCCCCGGGACTGGCACCTACACGGGGGACACCGCCGGGCACGTGAGCGAGACCCGGGGTGAGTGCGGCGGCGACGCCGGCGAGGCGGTCTTCTTCTTCGTGCTCACCGCGCCGTCGCGCGTGCACCTCGACTCGCGCGGGTCGGGCTTCGACACGGCGCTCTACGTCCGCACAGGCGCCTGCAACTCCGGCCGGGAGATCGGCTGCGACGACGACAGCGGCGGGGCGCAGGCCTCCCTGCTCGATTTCAGCATCCTGTACCCGGGCACGTACTTCGTCTTCCTCGACGGCTTCACGATCGATCCCGCGAGCGGACCGAACGAGGGCCCGTTCGTGCTCAACGTCGAGATCGCCCCGAACCCGCGCGAGATCTGTGACGACGACCTCGACAACGACGGCGATCACTACGTCGACTGCGCTGATCCCGGCTGCGCCACCTTCGGCCCATGCCGGAGCTGCGCGAAGGGCGCCGCGCCTGGCCCCGAGTTCGGGACCGCCGCGTGCACCGACGGGATCGACAACGACTGCGACGGCGCGCTCGACTGCGCTGACGAGGACTGCAGCGCAAGCGACGTTTACGTGACGGAGTGCTGCAACGGCCTTGATGAAAACGGGAACGGGTTTCCTGACGATTTCAACTGCCGATGCGCCTCCGACGCCGATTGCGACGGGGGGCAGCTCTGTTACACGCACACGACGTTCACGTGCGGTTTCCCGTGCGAGAGCTTCCGCGGGAGCATCTGTCCCTTCGTGGCGCCGGGCTCGCACTGCAACGATGCGACCCATCAGTGCGAGTTCTGACAGGCGTCGAGGCGGCGCCGCTGCCTCTTTCGCGCGCACGGCGCTCCCCGGCTGGCGCTCGTCCGGGCTAAGGTCAGGTCATGGAGATCCTGATCATTCGCCATGGCCATGCCGTGGATGACGCGCCGGACCTCGGCGACGCAGGTCGCTGGTTGACGGGCAAGGGGCGCAAGCTGACCCGGCGTGTCGCCAAATGGCTCGCGAAGCAGAAGGACCGTTGTCCTGGGGCGATCTGGACGAGCCCCCTCGTGCGCGCGGTGCAGACCGCGGAGATCATCGCCGATGCCGCCGGGCTGACCGACGAGGTGTCGGTGGTCGCCGAGCTCTCTCCCTCACGCGACACGGCCGAGATCCTTCGCCTGCTCTCGCAGCACCAGGGGGCTCAGCCGCTGGCGCTGGTGGGGCACGAGCCTTCGTTGTCGGCGCTGGTGACGTCGCTGCTCGGCGATGGCGGCTGGGCCGGCCTGAGCCTGAAGAAGAGCGGCGTCGTCGCGGTGAGCTGGGACGGGCGCGGGCCGGGGACGCTGCGCTTCGCGTTGGATCTGAAGGCCATGAAGGCGGTCACGCCGGTGAAGGAAGCGCAGCAACAGGCGCCTCGCGCCCGGTGACGGGCGTCCGCGCCGCGGCGCCGCTCAGCGCACCGATCTCTCCACGGCGCTCAGCACGTCGACGTCGCGGACGCCGTCCGCCTCGGCGCGGTACGACAGCACGATCCGGTGCCGCAGCGCCGGGATCAGCAGCGCCCTCACGTCGTCCACGTCTGCGGCTGCTTCGCCGCGGAGCGCTGCGCGCGCCTTGGCCGCGATCACCAGCGCCTGGCTCCCCCGCGGCCCCGCGCCGTAGCGCACGTAGTCCCGGACCTCCTGCGCTGCGCGCTCCGCCCCCGGCCGCGTCGCCCTGGCGAGGCGCACCGCGAGGTCCACGGCCTCGTCGGTGACTGGGATCCTCGGGACGAGGCGCCCGATCGCCAGCACCTCTCTCGCCTTGAGCACCGCCGCGATCGCCGGCGGCTTCCCCGAGGTCGTCCGTCGCGCCACCTCGCGCTCCTCGGCCTCGCTCGGGTAGGTGACGTGAATCTCCAGCAAGAAGCGGTCGAGCTGCGCCTCTGGCAGAGGGTAGGTTCCTTCCTGCTCGATCGGGTTTCGCGTCGCGAACACCTGGAACGGGTCGGGGAGGGCGTGCGTGGTGGTCCCGACGGTCACCTTGCGCTCCTGCATCGCCTCGAGCAGGGCGGCCTGCGTCTTCGGCGGGGTCCGGTTCACCTCGTCCGCGAGGACGAGGTTGTGGAAGATGGGGCCGGGCTGGAAGCGCAGGCTCCTCGACCCGTGCTGCTCGTGCAGCACGTCGGTCCCCGTGATGTCGGCGGGCAGCAGATCGGGCGTGAACTGGACGCGCCCGAAGCTCAGGTCGAGCGCCCTCGCGAGCGACGACACGAGCAGGGTCTTGGCGAGCCCCGGGACGCCGACGAGCAGCGCATGCCCGCGCGCGGCGAGCGTGATCAGCATGGCCTCGACGACGTCGTCCTGCCCGACCACCGCCGCCGCGATCGCCGAGCGGAGCCGCCTGGCCCCCTCTGCCGTGCGCTCGAGGAGCGCGGCATCCGAGAGGGCGGTCGATTCCTCGTCGGCGGTCGTCTCGGCGTCATTCCTGTGCTCGGGATCGCTCATACGGGCAGGGCTCGTACCCCGAGGCCGCGATGCCGACAAGGACCCGGCGAAGCCGGCTCTCCCTGCGGCGCGGGTCCTGGCCCGTGGAGGTTTGCTCCGGCAGGTGAGCCGGTGTTAGCAATCGATCGCAATGGCGCAGAGCTCTGAGGCCGGGGAGAGGAGAGGGGCGCACGCGGCGGACGTGGAGGCGCAGCGCGAGCTCACGGTGAGCGAGCCAGCGGACGAGCCGCGCAGCAGCAGCGCTGGCGCGGCGGAGGACGGCGCGGGAGCGGCCGCGACCGGCGGTCCGGGCGGCCCTGGGGACGGCGGCGGGGAGAGCGGTGAAGCGCCGTCGGCGCCGCTCGAGTCCCTGAGCTTGCACGACGGGCCGATCCCGCACGCGCCGCTCCCGCCGGTCGCGGGGCCGTGGCGCTCCTACAAGGAGATCCTCGCGACGCTGGCCCAGCGCGTGCTCGACGCGCAGCGACCGATCCGCATCCTCCAGGCGCTCCGCTGGGAGGCGGACGTCGAAGAGCAATTTCTCCGCTCGAAGCAGCGCGAGCTGCCGGTGGTCACCTACTCGGACGACCTGGGGTTCGACCCGGAGGCCAAGCAGCGCGAGCTCGAGGAGATCCTCCGCGACGCCGAGCGGGAGCTCGGCAAGCGCGACCGGCTCGGGCAGATCCTCCGCGCGACGGCGGACGAGTACCGGAAGGTCGTGAGCATGCTCATCGGACGGGGAACGAAGGCGTTCTACGCGCTGTCCCGCGAGCTCTACGGGTCCCCGAAGGACAAGCTGCCGGACGGAAAGACGAGCGTGCGGGACATGGGCTTCGTGCTCTACGACCTCCTGACGGCCATCGGCGGAGAGCGGCTCGGCCCGTCGCAGCAGCGCGAAATCACGGCGGAGATGGCGGCGCTCGAGCTGAACGCCCGCTTCGACCGGTTCTTCGGCGGCGCGTCGATCCGCGTCCAGGTGGACGACTCGCTCCTCGCGGACGCCGCCGCGGGCAGCGACTACGTGAAGATCCGGAGCGGCGCGATGTTCTCCAAGAGCGATGTCGACATCCTCGAGGCGCACGAGGGGTGGGTGCACGTGGCGACCAGCTTGAACGGGCAAGCTCAGCCGGTGGCGCGCTGGCTCGCGAAGGGGCCTCCGCGCACCACGGCGGTTCAGGAAGGGCTCGCCGTCCTGGTGGAGATCCTCACCTTCAGGAGCACCCCGCGTCGGGCGAAGAAGCTGAACGACCGCATCCTCGCGGTGGACAAGGCGGAGGACGGGGCCTCGTTCCTCGACGTGTTCGAGTGGTACCGCACCGAAGGTTACGAAGAAGACGAGTGCTTCCAGAATGCCAGGCGCGTCTTCCGCGGCGGTGTGCTCGCGGGAGGGGCGCCGTTCACCAAGGACGCCTGCTACTGCAAGGGGATCGTCCTCAACTACGCCTTCATGCGCGCGGCGATTCAGCACGATCGGGCGATGCTGATTCCGTTCTTGTTCGTTGGGAAGGTCGCGCACGAGGACGTCCCTGTCCTCCACGCGCACGTGACGGACGGGATCATCCGCCCTCCCCCGTATCTCCCGCCGATCTTCGACGACATGAACGGGCTGGCGATCTGGATATGCTACTCCTCCTTCTTCTCCCGCCTGGGAGGGACGGCGCTTGCCGAGCACTACGCCAGGATGCTGGAGCGCTGAGAGCGGCCGCTTCCGGGAGCTCCGGTTGCGGCGGCCTCCTCTCTGTGCGTGCGGTGGTCGCCTACGGGGCCGGCGCGGCGCAGGCCTGGGCGCCCGGGCCCGCGGCGTGCGCCTCGGCGATCGCGCGCATGACCGCGAGCCAGATCCTGCGCCGGAGTGCGTCCGGCACCTCGGGGATGAGCCTGGCCGCGCTCATGAGCGACTCTTCGTCGGCCGCGCGGGCGCGCTCGGCGACCGGGAGGCTCAACGGGTGGTGGAGCGCGCGTCGGTCCTCGGCGTTCATGCGCTTCACCGCCACGCGGAAGTCTTCGCGAGCCAGCCGGAGGCGGTTGCGCACCGTGTTCTCGTTCACGTCCAGGTCGCGCGCGATGTCGGCGGTCGTCACATCGAGCAGATCGTGCATGATCAAGACCACACGTCGCTCGGTGTCGATCGCGCCGAGCAGCCTGCCGACGAGCTGGCCGCTTTGCTCGCGCGCGAGCAGCTGTTCCGAGGTCAAGCCGGGGTCGGCGAGCTCGAACGGCCAGCTCGCCCCGGCGCCGACCGCGATCTCTCGGCGGCGGTAGGCGCGCTCGCGATAGTGGCTGACCTGTCGCCAGGCGATGCCGAACAGCCAGCGCCTGAGGGGCTCGCCGAGCGGGCTCGCGGTTTGTGGCGCCCCTCGCTCCACGCTTGGGGCGTGCCCGCAGGGGTGATGTCCCGCGCGCGCCTCGTCGGGGCAGCGCCTCGGATCGAAGCGATCCAGCGCGTGATACGCAGCGAGCATGACATCTTGCAGGACGTCGTCGATGTCGCGCTCTGCCACCCCGAGCCAGCGGAGCGCTTGTCGGAGGAACGACAGCCCGACAGTGTACACGGTCTCGAAGCTGGGCCGCTCCAGCAGGGGCCCATGCTCAACAAGCTGTTGCATGCCTGAACTTACGTGCAGCGGCCTCCGCCGATTTGAAAATCGTCCAACCCTCCGATGTCGTCCTTTGGAATGTAATTATTGTTACATTCATGGGGTCTCAACCGCGGTGCCGGCTACTACCCCATGGAGAAGAACGGCGAGGCAGCGCATTGCTCGACGTGCGGCGTGCGCTCACTTGCCTTGGAACACCGGCTTCCGCTTCTCCATGTAGGCGGCGAGCCCCTCACGGGCGTCCTCCGACGTGAACAGTTCGGCCTGGAGCTCTCGTTCGAGGGCGAGCCCCTGTTCGAGCCCTACCTCGAAGCCTGTCTGAACGGCGCGCTTGATGCGCCCGACCGCGAGCGCCGCGCGATCCGGGAGCGTGAACGTGTGGCTGTACGCGAGGATCCGATCCATGAACTCGTCATGGGAGGCCGTCTCCCAGACGTCATTGACCAGGCCAACCGCGAGCGCTGTCTCGAAATCGAACGTCTGCCCCTCGCACATCAGCTGGATCGCCCGCGATTTACCGATGAGCCTGGCGAGGCGCTGGGTGCCTCCCGTGCCTGGCAGGACGCCCAGCGCGACCTCGGGGAGCCCGACCTTGCCGGCGCCTTTGCGGGCGATGCGGAGATCACAGGCCATCGCGATCTCGAGACCACCGCCCACGGTGTGGCCGTTCAGCGCGGCGATGCAGAGCTTCGGCGTGTGCTCGAGGCGGCTCAACGTCTCGTTCGCGTGGAGACAGAAGTAGTATTTGAACGTCGGGTCCGACTCGCGGAGCATGTTGATGTTCGCTCCTGCGCAGAAGAACTTTTCGCCGTGCCCGGTGATGACGATGACATGGACATCGTTGTCGAAGCGGGCCTCGAGGATGGCCGCGTCGAGGTCCTTCATCATCTCGTGGGTGTAGCCGTTGACCGGCGGATCATTGAGGGTAAGCAGCGCGACGCCTGCAGAGGTGGCGTAGTCGACGAGGGCCATGGGCGCTCTTTACCAAACCGTCAGAAAAAGCGCTGCCCCCTGGTGGAAAGGCGCGGAATTGTGCTACCCCGCAGGGACGTGCTCATGAACGCGCAGGACGTGCGGCAGAAGTTAAAAGAACTCATGGTCGAGGAGCTGAACCTCGAGGGGAAGACGCCGGCCGACATCGACGACGCCGCGCCGCTGTTCGGCGCGGGGCTGGGCCTCGATTCGCTGGACGCGCTCCAGCTCGCCATGAGCGTGGAGGAGCGCTTCGGCGTCCGCATCCCGGAGGGCGACGAAGCGAGGCCGATCTTCGCATCGGTGGACGCGCTCGTGGCCCACATCGTCAAGTCGACCGCGGCGGCGTGAACGCGCCGCAGAGAGCCGTTCGGGCGTGCGCATCTGGGTGACGGGCATCGGGGTCGTCTCGCCCCTGGCGCGCGGGGCGAGCGAGACGATGGACCGGCTCATCACAGGAGAGCGGGCCTTCGCGCCGCTCTCCTTGTTCGAGATCCCCGGGACGCGCGGGCGCATCGCCGCGGAGGTCCGCGACCTCTCCCCCGAGGAGGTCGCTCCGCCCGGCGAGGCGGAAGGGTGGTCTCGGACCGACGCGATGGCCGTGCTCTCGGCCCGCGAGGCGCTCGCGCACGCGGGCATCGATCCGAGGGCCGTTCCGGTCGACCTGGTGGTCGGCGGGACGACCGCCGGGATGTTCGAGACGGAGGATTTGCTCGCCTGGCTATCGCACGACCCCAGCGCGATCGCCCCCCTGAAGCGGATGCTCTCGCATCCGCTCTCCTCGACGGCCGACCATGTCCGCGCCGCCGTCGGTCCGTTCCGGCGGGTGAGGAGCGTCTGCAGCGCCTGCTCGAGCGGCGCGAACGCCATCTTGCTGGGCGCGGCCTGGCTCCGCGCCGGCCTCTCCACCCGCGTGCTCGCGGGGGGCGCCGATGGCCTGTGCCGGCTGACCTACACCGGCTTCGGCGCGCTCGCGGCCGTCGATCCGGAGCCGTGCCGCCCGTTCGATCGGCGGCGCGCCGGCCTGAACCTCGGCGAAGCCGCGGCGTTCCTGCTCCTCGAGTCCGAGGACGCCGCGCGCGCACGCGGCGCGGAGCCGATCGTCGAGCTCCGCGGATGGGCGACCGGCGCCGAGGCTCATCACATCACCAACCCCGAGCGCGAGGGGCGCACCGCCGCGCGCGTCATGCGCGACGCTCTCCGGTGCGCGGCGCTCACGCCCTCGGATCTGGATTACGTCAACGCGCACGGCACCGCGACGCCGTTGAACGACGTCATGGAGAGCGCCGCCCTGCGCGCCTGCCTCGGCCCCGAGGTGAGCCGCATCGCCGTCTCTTCCTCGAAGGGGCAGATCGGGCACACGCTCGGCGCAGCGGGCGCGATCGAGGCGGCGATCACCGCCCTCGCCGTCGCGCGCGGCGTGATGCCCCCGACCGGCGGTCTCGAAGAGGTCGATCCGGAGTGCCAGCTCGTGCACCTCAAGGAGGCGCGCGAGGCGCCGATCCGGTCGGCGATGTCGAACTCGTTCGGCTTCGGCGGCACGGACAGCGTGCTCGTGCTCGCGCAGCCCGGCCGTTTCCCACCGCCGCTCGACGCCGGCGGCGCGCCCCGGCGGCGCTCGGTCGTCGTGACAGCGGCCGCGACGATCGGCCCGCTGGGCGTCCTCGCGTCCCGCGGCGGCGCCGCGTATCTCGAGCCTGGCCCTCCGCCAGCGGAAGGAGCCATCCCCTTCAACACGGCCGCGCACCTCGATCTCGCGCGGGCGAGGCGGCTCGACCGAGCTGGCCGGCTGACGACGGCCGCGATCCTCACGGCCCTCTCGGATGCCGGGCTCGGTGGCGCGGTTCAGGCCGAGGCCGGCGCGGGCGATCCGGCGGCCGACGTCGCGCCGAGCCGCACCCTTCCCGGCGCCATCGTCGGCGCGTCCTTTGGCAGCGTCGACGCCTCGACCGCCTACATGCGACGCATCTACGACAAGGGCGCGAAGTACGCGAGCCCCGCCGATTTTCCGAACCTGGTCCCCTCGTCGCCGGTCGGGCATGCCTCCATCTACCTGGGCCTACGTGGCCCGGTGTTCGCGATGGCCGATCTCGGAGCGACCGCGGAAGCGGCCATGGTCACGGCCATCGAGCTCATCACGGCCGGGGAGGGGGAGGTGCTCGCCGCCGGTAGCGTCGAGGAGACGAGCCCGATGATCGAGCGGTGCCTCGGTCCGATCTGCTCGCAGGTCGTCAGCAGCGGTGTCCGCAGCGAGGGCGCTGCCGTGCTGCTCTTCGAGAGCGCCGCGCGGGCGCGTGAGCGAGGGGCGCGCCCGGTGGCGACGGTGTCCTGGTGGAACTCCTGGCGGGGTGACGGCGTGGGGATGCTCGTGGGAGCGCCAGCGCCGGCGCGCCTCGTCGCTCCGGGAGAGAGCGCTCTGCGAGCGCAGGCCACCGTCCCGTCGCCGGCCGCCGTGTTCGTCGGACGGGAGGAGGAGCGCCTCGCCGCCTGCCTGCATGGCTCACCGTGGGCCGAGGTGCCGCGTACCCTGCTCGCGCCGCGCTCAGGCGATCACGAGGGCGCCGGCGGGTTCGCCGCCGCTGCGGCGGTCGCGGCGCTCGCCAGCCGCGACCTCGCGAGCGTGCTCGTCCTGGGCGGCGCACCCGACCGGGGATACGCCATCCTGCTTGTCGCTCCCGGCGACGCGTGACGACATCGCTGCCCGCTCCCCGCCGTCGTGCGCGGCGCCTCGTCAGCGCTGGGCGCCTCCTGCTCTTGCTCGCGTGCTTCCCCGCCTGCGCCGCGAGCGCTCCGCGGCGCGGCGCGCTCGACGCCGAGCTAGCGCGCCTCCTGCCCGGCCCATCGGCGGGCACGGCCGCCGCGCGGCTCGACCCCTCCGCGTGGCGCGAGGGGCGCGAGCGCCTCGCAGGTCTCCGGCGCGAGGTCGATGGGGCCGGCCCGCGCACGCTCCGCGTTCGCATGGCGCTGCGGGAGCCGCGCACGGGTCACGTGCTCGAGGCGCGCGGCGCGATCGCGGTCGCCCCGCCGGCGATCGAAGGGCGCGCACGCGCGGCGGAGAGCGACACTCCCGAGCCGGAGGGCGCGCTGCGGATGATCCTCCTCGGCCCGGGCGGCACCACCGCGCTCGACCTGTGGGCGCGCGGCGATCGCTTCCGATTCGCCGTGCCCGCGCTCGATCTGCTGAGGCGCGGCGACGCCTCGACGCCTCGGGCTTCACTCCGCGGTCTGCCGGTAGATTTCCTGCGCTGGTGGATGCTCCATCCGGCGGCGGGGACGCTGCTCTGGTACTCGCGCGCTGCGAGCACGGATTCCTTCGTCCTGCGCGACGGCGACGCCGTGATCGATCTGCGGGTCAACGATCGGGGCGTGATCGGCGCGCGCCGCACCACGTGGTCGACGGCGGAGGGCGCCCGCCGGCGCCGGCTCGACGAGGAGGTCGTGATCGCCGAGGGCATGGGCTGCGGCAACGTCCGTTACGCGCAGGCCTCGACCGGGCTGCTCATCACGGTGATCTGCGAGGCCGAGGAGCGGGAGCGCGCGCCGGATCCACGCGCGTTCGTCGATCCCGACGCGCTCCGGCCGGGGGGCGGCTCATGAGCGACGCCTGCGTCATCGCCTCGGGCGCTGTCTCGGCGCTCGGCCTCGGCCCTCTCGCGTACCGCGTCCCTCGGGCTGGCGAGCCTGCGCCTGTCGCGATCACGCGCGACGAGGAGCTGGCGCGCGCCGGCCTGCTGCGGCCCTTCGCCGCGCGCGCGCCCGCGGACCTCGGCGTCGCTCCGGGCGCCGATCGCGCCACGGACCTGCTGAAGGCGGCGCTCTCGCAGACCCTCGCGGCGCTGGAGGGCGCGCGCCCGGGCTTTCGCGGCGAGCGCATCGGCATCGCCCTCGGCACCTCCAGCGGCGGCATGCTCACCGCGGAGCGGTTCTTCGCCGCGCGCGCCGAGGGGGCCGACGCCGGCTCGCTCGCCGCGCTGGCCTCGGGCGCGACCTATTTCGCGCCGTTCAACGATGCGCTCGCCGCGTTCGGGCTCGAGCGGACCCCGCTGCGCACGCACCTGCTCGCGGCGTGCGCGGCGAGCACCCTGGCGATCGGCCTCGGCCTCCGCTGGCTCGATCGCGACGCCTGCGATCTCGTGCTCGCCGGCGGCTACGACGCCCTCAGCATCTTCGTCGCCGCCGGCTTCGAGGCGCTCCGCGCGACCACGGCGTCCCGGTCGCGCCCGTTCCGGATCGGCCGTGACGGCATGGCGCTCGGCGAGGGCGCCGCCGTCGTCGCCCTCGTCCGCGAGGACCGCCTCCGCGGCGCCCCGGTGATCGCCCGCGTCGCCGGCTTCGGCGCGTCCACGGACGCGGTGCACATCACCGCCCCGGATCGAACCGGCTCGGGGCTCGCGCGCGCCGGCGCCGCGGCGCTCGCTGACGCCGGGTGGCCTGCATCGCGCGTCGGTCTCATCAGCGCCCACGCCACGGCGACGCCTTACAACGATGCGATGGAGTCGCGCGCGATCGCCGCGCTGCTCTCGCGTGGCGCCGTGGAGGGCTCGGGCACGCTGCCGGGCGCGCATGCGCTTCCGCCGGTGGTCCACCCGTTCAAGGCTCAGATCGGGCACACCCTCGGGGCCGCGGGCGCGCTCGAGGCGCTCGCCGCCGCGGCCGCCCTCGAGGCGTCCATCGCTCCGCCGGCGGCCTCCGAAGGCGAGCTCGACCCCGACGCTCCGGCTCACCTGCTCGAGCGCGCCGAGCCCCGCCCGCTCTCCTCGGCGCTCAAGCTCTCGGCGGCGTTCGGCGGCGCCAACGCCGCCCTCCTGCTCACGTCCTCCGCGAGCGGGCGCCGGCCGCGGCGCCCCCGCGCCGTGGTTCTCCGCGCGCACGCGCGCGTGACGGGCTCCGATCTCGGGCGCCTCGCCGAGGCGACCGGCATCGCGCGCGACCGCCTCGCGCGCCTCGACGCGCTCTGCCGGCTCGGGCTGACGGCGGTGGCAGCGCTCGCCGCCATCGTCGGCGCCGATCGCCTGCGGGGCGCCGGCATCGTCGCGGGCCACGCGCTCGCCACGATCGACACCAACGATACCTACGACGCCCGCCGGCGCGCGCGCGGAGCCCGCTTCGTCGAGCCGCGCCTCTTCCCTGCGACGTCGCCGAACGCGATCGCGGGCGAGTGCGCCATCGCGTACCAGCTCACCGGGCCGAGCTTCGCGGTAGGCGCCGGGCTCGGCGGCGCGCTGGAGGCGCTCCGCGCCGCGGCCGATCTCGTCGCGTCCTCGGACGCCGACCGCATGGTCGTCCTCGCGGCCGACGACGCCGGGCCGGTCGCACGAGAGCTGCTCAGCCTCACCGGCGCCCGGCACCGCGCGCTCGCCAGCGGCGCCGTCGCGCTCCTCCTGCAGGCGGATCCCGGCGACGACGAGCGCCTGCGCAAGGTCGATCCCGACCTTCCTGTCGACCACGACGGGCCGGTCGGCCACCTCGCCCTCCTCCGCTGGCTCGAGGAGCACGCGTAGCGGCGCGCCCGTCCGCGTCATCCTTGGTGATCGTGATCGCTTCGCTTGCCGATCCGCGCCTCGATCTGGCAAGGTTCCCGGCTGGAATCAGCTGCTTCCCCCGAGCGTTGTCCTGCCCGCGTATGTTCTGCCGCCAAACAAAAGCTGTCGCTTCGCTCCTCGTCGTTGCTTCGGCCGTCCTCGCCGGGTGCGCGACCCACTACATCCCGAACACGGACGTGGAGGACAACGACGACAACCGCAAGATCATCTCGTTCTGCGAGAAGTATCGCAACGCGGTGGAGAGCAAGAACGTGAGCGAGCTGCTCAAGCTCGCGTCGCCCAAGTACTACGAGGACGGCGGCAACATCGATGCGGCGGACGACCTCGATTACGCCGGCCTGCGCACGTACCTCACCGGCAAGTTCCAGGACGCGCGCGCCATCCGCTACGAGATCCGCTACCGGCGCGTCCTCAAGGGCGATGACGTCATCTACGTCGACTACACCTTCAGCGCGAGCTATCGCATCCCGGGCGGCAAGGGCGAAGAGTGGCGCCGCAAGGTCGACGACAACCGCCTGGAGCTGGTGGAGTACCAGGACGAGTACCGCATCGTCGCGGGAATGTAGCGGCCGGTCGCTGCGCGACGGCGCCGTCGACGGACGCGGGGGCGAGCGGCGAGTGGGGTGCAGGTTCGTGCGCGACGGGCTCAGCCGCTAGGCAGGCGAGTGAGGCGCACGAAAGTACGTCGCAGCGAGCCGAACGACGCGGATGGGCCCGTAGCGCACGAACTTGCTCCCCGCTCTAGTACTACAGTTGCAGTTTGCTGCCTGGCGAACTGGCGCAACCATCTAAGCCTCGGGATGCTCGACGTCGGGCTCGGCGGGACGGTGGGCACCCGGGCTCTGCAGCTCGCACCAGGTTTGCGCGGAACCGCATTGGAACCGCATTGACGAGTCGTCCGGCCCGGAGCATGTGCAACTGTAGTACTAGTTCAGTGCGCTCTTCGAGGAGGGGGCATCGAACACGCCCTTCTCCTTCGCGGCGGCGAGTATGCGGAGCGCAGTGCGGTAGCCGCGCAGGACGAGCGGCTTGGCGGCGAACCTGTTCATGTAGCTGTACCGGCCGATCGCGGGCGCCACGTCCAGGAAGGTGACGTTCGGGTAGAGCTTGGAGAGGAGCTCGACGCCGCGGCGCTCCTTCTCGGCGAGAAGAATGCTGAGCGACTGCCGGACGACGCTGGGCGCGCCGCTCCTCGCGATCGAGCGCTGCGACTCGTCGCGCTCCTCGGGACGGTAGATGTTCGAGATGATCACGATGTTCGCGCCGGCATTCACGGCCACGTCGGCGGAGAGCGTCCGGATCACCTCGCCGCTCAGGTGATAGCGGCCGTTGATGCGGTAGGGCCGGAACAGCCCCGGCACGCAGCAGCTGGCGGCCACCGCCTGGCTGATCGGCGTGGCCTCGTCGTAGCCCGGGCCGAACACGACCCGCTTGGCGCTGTCCACGTCGACCGCCGTCACGAAGACCGCGTGCGGCAGCTGCCGGAAGTCGTTGATCGGCAGCGTCCGGCGCACGTAGCGCTCGAGCCTGTCGATCGAGAACACCCCGGAGCAGAGGTATCCCGGATCGAGCAGATCGCGCAGCGCGGGAGCTCCGAAGAAGCTCGACACGTGGAGGCGAGGCCCGCGGTGACGCCGTCTCCAGGGGAGCCGGTAGGCGTCGAGCAGCACATCGAGCGGGATGTCTTGCCCGTACGTCGCGCTGACCAGCGCGCCCGCTCCCGCGCCCACGTAGATCTCCGGATGGATGCCCAGCTCCTCGCAAGCCTTCAGCACGCCGAGGTGCGCAAGGCCTCGCGCCGCTCCCCCGGAGCCCACGAACGCGATCTTGAGGCGGCTCATCGAGCCCCGATCTTGTCGGAGATATGGCACAAGCGCAAAGCTTACTGTAACTGGAAGTCCTCGAGCAGGCGGTAGATCCTGAATCGCGGGCCGTCGCGGCGCAGCCAGACGACGATCTCGTCGCCGAGCAGGCGATCCGTCGCGACCCGCGCTGTCGCGATCGGCACGCGGATCACGACGTCCTGGTCATCGAGCGTCTCCGGCTGGATCGCGGGGTGTTGCGGCGTCGCGAGCACGTCCTCGGCCCGGAAGATCTGGAGCTCCGACTCCCGATAGACCGGCTCTCCGGCGAGCTTTCCGTACTCGAGTCGCCGGAACCGTTGCTCCCACCAGAGCCCGGCGCTCGGCGGCTGCCCCGATCCGCCCGAGCCGGTGTGGATCGCGAGGGCATCGCGCGTCAGCAGCTCGCTCAGGGCTTCGCTGTCCTCGGCGACCACCCGCCGGAAGAACTCGTCCACGACATCCAGCGCGGCGCCGATGCCGAGAGGCGTCCGGAGGGTAACGACGCTGTCCTCGGCGTCCGCCTGGTTCGTCGGTGGCGGCGGGGTGCTCGCCGGATCGAGCGCCACGCCGTCAGGGCGGCGGCGCTCGTCAGAGAGCTCGGCGGCGGTGGGAAAGGAAGCCGGTTCTCCTCGGCCGCACCCCAGGAGCGACCAGCCCGCGATCACGGCGACGAGCAGCGAAGGACACGCTGGCGACGGCCGAGAGGTGTCCGGAGAGCCGCCCGGCGGTGCATGCACCCTGGCCTCCTGCGGGACCTTCGGGCGTTCAGATCGGCTCGATCGCGGGAGCATCGGCGCGGGTGAACGTCACGATCGCACGCTCGCCAACGTGGGTCCACCCTGCGGGGGCCTGGTCGTCATCGAAGTCCGACGCGACGAGCGTCAGGCGGCTCGCGGCATAGTCGGGCATGCGCATTCGGCCCAACCCGCCGTCGCTGAGGAGCCTCTCCATGTCCTCGCTGCCCTGGTAAATGCGGTACGCCATCGACGTGCCGCCGTGGGCGGCGAGCAGGTACTCGGGGTTGGTGACCACGATGTTCATCGCGCTCGGCCCCGCCCCTTCCTCCGCGCAGAGCCGGTCGACGAGCGCGATGGAGGACCGCAGGGCCGTCCGCGCGCTCGCCGCGTCCACGTTGGGCCGATCGAGCTGGCCGCTGTCGTGGAGGAAGGACAGGAACAGGTGGAAGAGGATCTCGCTGTCCGTCTCGCCGCGAACGTCGCGCTGGAGAAACTGCGGTAGCGAGTCGCTCAGCTGGTTCCGCAGGCGGGCGAACCCTTCGACCGTGCCCGTGTGGGCGAACAGCCACTGCCGATAGCGGAACGGGTGCGTGTTCTCGGTGCGCAAGCTGCCGACGGTCGCAGCCCGGACATGCGCCACGAGGATGTCGGCGCGCACGTCCTTGGTCATGTCGACCAGGCTGATCTCGGGTCGATCGTCGATCGGCCGGCGCTTGAGGAGAATCTCTCCTCCCTGGTAGAAGCCGACCCCCCAGCCAGGGATCACGCCCTCCCTTCGGCGAACCGTGAGGGCACGTTCTTCGAGCTCGATCGCACGCGCGCCGAGATCCGGACGGTTACCGATAAAGCCGACGAGACGAGCCATAGCTTTGTCCTCGCGAGTTGGGTCGGGGAGGCGGGGGCAGGGTCCGGCTCGCCGGTAGAGCGCTCCCTCATCTGCAAGCAGGGGTGGCTCCGTCGGTCGGCCGAGTGAGCGTGGGTCGCGGGTTGCGCCCTATGCTTTCTTGATACGACAGAGTCGCCCTGCAAGCGGAGCAAAAACGGATCCCCAGCGGCGAGCTGCGCCGCGGGCACGGCCTGACCACACTGGCCGCCGTTGTCGCGCGTCGCGTGGGCTTGCCGATCGCGTTACCTCTTACTCACGCTCCTCGCACAGCGTTGCGATTCCGACGCGTGGGCGCGCGCGGGGAGCGGCTAGCCTCGTCTGCTTCCACGCTTCCACGCTTCCACGCTTCCACGCTCGCACGCGTTCGGCCCGTCGCGTCGGCGCCGTGGCGCATCGCGCCGTGAACGAGGCGCTGCCAAGCGGTGCCCAGATTTCCCGGCAGGATCTCTGACGCGCGGCACTACGGCGAGAGCCGATTCAGCATGCGCGGGAACGGGATCGTCTCGCGCACGTGGGGCAGACCGCAGATCCAGGCGACGCTCCGCTCGATGCCCAGCCCGAAGCCCGCATGCGGGAAGGTGCCATACCGGCGCAGATCCAGGTACCAGCCGAACGCCTCGGGGGGCAGCCGATGCGCCTCGATTGCCCGCTCGAGGGTGGCGAGATCATCCTCGCGCTGCCCGCCGCCGATCACCTCTCCATAACCTTCCGGCGCCAGGACATCGACGCAGAGCGCGAGCCGGTCGTCCGTCGGATCGCGCTTCATGTAGAAGGCTTTCACCTGAGCCGGATAGCGGTGGATCATGACGGGACGATCGTACCGGCCGGAGATGATCGTCTCGTCCTCGCCGCCGAAATCCTCGCCCCAGGGAAAGTCTGGAATTCCAGCCTCTCCAGCCATTTTGCGTTTCTCCGCGCGCGCCTCGTTCAGGATGGCGACAGCCTCGTCGTAGCGGATGCGCGGGAACGGCTTCTTGACGGCCTCGAGCTTCCCGACGTCGCGCTCGAGCACCGCGAGCTCGGGGCGGCGGCGCTCGAGGACCCGCTCGACGATGAAGCAGAGGAAGTCTTCCGCGAGGTCCATGTCGCCCGCGAGGTCCATGAACGCCACCTCGGGCTCGACCATCCAGAACTCGGCCAGGTGGCGGCGGGTCTTCGACTTTTCCGCGCGGAACGTGGGGCCGAAGCAGTACGCCTTCCCGAACGCGGCCGCTGCCGCCTCCATGTACAGCTGCCCCGACTGGGTGAGGTACGCCTTCTCGCCGTGGTAGTCGGTCTGGAACAGCGTGCTCGTCCCCTCGCACGCGTTCGGCGTGAAGACCGGCGCATCGACGAGCGTGAACCCGCGCCCGTCGAAGAAGTCGCGGACGGCCTGGATGATGGTGTGACGAACACGCAAGATCGCGTGCTGCCGCCTCGATCGCAGCCAGAGGTGGCGGTGATCCATGAGGAAGTCGGTCCCGTGCTCCTTCGGGGAGATGGGGTACTCGCCGGTGGTGGGGGCGAGCACGCGGAAGGCGGACGCGGCGATCTCGTAGACCCCGGCGCGCTTCGGGTGCGCCTTCACCTCGCCGACGACATCGATCACGCTCTCCTGGGTGACCTTGTCGGCGGCCGCGAAGACCTCGTCGCCGACGTCGCTCTTCGCCATCACGCACTGGACGGTGCCGAAGCCGTCGCGCAGCTCGAGGAAGTGGAGCTTGCCGCTCGAGCGCTTGTTGTAGAGCCATCCGCGGAGCACGACAGTGCTGCCGACGTGCGCGCTGAGGTCGCTGGTAGCAATGACGGGCTGATCCTGCATGGGCGCCCGAAATAGCACGGTTTAGTTGCGGCTGACGCCGGCTCCGGCCAAAAATGGCGCCATCTTGGTCCTCCGACGGCATCGCGCGCTCTCGCTCTGCTTGCCCGCGTTCATCGTGCTGCTCGCTGCAGGTGGCACGCCGCTCGCCGCGGGCGGCTGCTCGGCGCTCTATCCCGAGCTCTCGACCCGCCTGCGCGAGCCTCCTTCAGACCAGGAGCTGCATCCTCCGCCGCCCGAGGACGTCCGATGGCTTCGGGTCGTCCGTGCGAGAATCCCGGAGCGCACTCGGGACGGCCGAGCCTGGGATTCCGGCGCCGGCGACCTCCCGGACCCCTATGTCCGCGTCTTCGTCAACGGCGCGGAGATCTTTCGGACGGCGGAGCAAACGAACACGCTGGAGCCGACCTGGCCCGAAGGACCCAGCGGGAACTTCCAGATCTTGCCCGAGGACCGGCTCCGGGTGGAGGTCTGGGAAGCGGACCCGCTCGTCGACAAGCCGATCGGGGTGCGCGATATCGGCCGCCCGAGCGACACGCAGCGAGCCGCAGGCGAGATCGAGGTCGAGCTCGATGCGGGCGGCTCGCTCACGCTCGCGTTCCAGCCGGCGCACGCCAGGTTCGGCCTCGGCCTCTGGTACCAGCTGCATTCCGGCTCCGCATTCATCTCGCGCACCATGGAGGGCGGGCCTGCAGAGCGCGCCGGGCTCCGCAAGGACGACGAGGTGCTGGAGATCGCCGGGCAGCCGCTGCGGCGCATGTCCGTCGCGGCGATCCGGGGCGCGCTCGACGCCGTGCCGCGCGCCGGGCTCGTTCTCCTGGTCAAGCACGCCACGGGCACGACCGAGCGGATCAGGGTCCACGAGGGGCCCATCTATCCGCTGTTCGATCGCTTCGCCGCCGAGTAGGGGAGCCAGCGCGCCGTGAAGATCCCGCCCTTCGGGCTCACCACCCGGGAGATCCGCGAAGAGCTCGCCCCCTTGCGGAGCGACTTCTCCATCGCCGTCTGCCGCGCGAAGAACCCGTTCAACATCGGCGCCATCATCCGCGTCGCCCACTCGTTCCTGGTCCGGGAGATCTTCCTGATCGGGACCGAGCCCTATTACGAGCGCGCTTCGATGGGCATGCAGAAGTACGAGACCATCGTCGAGTGCCCCGACGAGGCGAGCTTCCTCGAAGCGGCGCGCGGCCGCCCGCTCATCGGCGTGGAGCGCGATCACGCGCGGCGGACCCTCTGGGAGGCGCCGTTCCCCAGCGGGCTCGTGTTCCTCTTCGGCAGCGAGGATGACGGGCTGCCGCAGGCGCTGCTCGATGCGTGCGAGGACGTGATCGCGATCCCCATGTACGGGATCAACCACTCGTACCCCGTGGCCATCGCGGCGGGCATGACCCTGTGCGAGTGGGCTCGGCGGCGCGACCCGCGCGGCGGCGTGAGCCGCGCAGGCGGGTGAGCGGCGCCGCGGCGGGCCCCCGCCTGTGGACGGCGGGGCGCTACTCGGGGTAGCGCTCGAAGACGAGGAGCTCGCCCAGGAGGTCGTGCTCGAGCGTTCCAGCAGGGCGCATCCCGAGCTTCTCGATCACCCGGAGCGACGCGCGATGCCAGGCCGGCGTGGTCGCGATCACGCGCTTCACGCCCGGCTGCTGCAGCGTCCAGTGCAGGACGGCGCGCGACCCCTCCGTGGCGTAGCCCTGGCCCTGGGACTTGCCCTCGACGCCGTAGCCGATCTCCACCGTGCCGGTCGCGTCGGGCCGGCCGTTCAGCACCACGCTGCCGACGACGACGCGCTCCTCCTGCCCGCACGTCACCATCAGCCGCGTGCCCCACAGGAACGCCTCTGGATCGTCCCGCAGCCGGTCGAGCGGCGAGCTGAAGGCGCGCTCGACGAGCGCGCGCCCAGGCCAGGCGTCGGGGAAGCGCGCGCCGGACAGGGCCTCGGCCTCGGCGCGATCTCCGCGGATGACCGCCTCGAGCAGGGGCAGCGAGACCGGGGTGAGCGCCAGGCGCTCGGTAGTCAGGGTGCTCATCGCGAACCTGCGCCGGATCAGATCATGCGCCGCGGCCCGCCGGAAGTCGAAATGGCGAAGGGCCGACTTCCCGAGAAGGAAGTCGGCCCTCGCCCGCCGGGCTTAACGGTCAGCGCGGCGCGTCGCGATCAGAAGTCGTGGCCGTGGCCCGCGTGGGCGCCGCCGGCCGCCGGCTTCTCCTCCTTCGGCCGCTCGGCGATGAGCGCCTCGGTGGTGAGCATCAGGCTGGCGACGCTGGCCGCGTTCTGGAGCGCCGACCGGACGACCTTGACCGGATCGATGACGCCCATCTCGAGCAGGTTGCCGTAGTCGCCCGACGCCGCGTTGTAGCCGTACGAGTCCTTGCCGTCGCGCACCTTCTGCACGACGATCGAGCCCTCTTCCCCGGCGTTGGCCGAGATCTGGCGGAGGGGCTCCTCGATGGCGCGGCGGATGATGTTCACGCCGAACCGCTGCTCGTCGTTGACCTTGAGCTTCTCGAGCGAGCTCTGCGCGCGGATGAGCGCCACGCCGCCGCCCGGGACGATGCCCTCCTCGACGGCCGCGCGGGTCGCGTGGAGCGCGTCCTCGACGCGGGCCTTCTTCTCCTTCATCTCGGTCTCGGTCGCGGCGCCGACCTTGACGACCGCGACGCCGCCCACGAGCTTCGCGAGGCGCTCCTGGAGCTTCTCGCGGTCGTAGTCGCTCGTCGTGTTCTCGATCTGGGCGCGGATCTCCTGCTGCCGGGCCTTGATCTTGTCCTTCTTGCCCTGGCCGCCGACGATCGTGGTGTTGTCCTTGTCGATGATGACGGTCTTGGCGCGGCCGAGATCGCTGATCGTGACGTTCTCGAGCTTGAGGCCGAGCTCCTCCGCGATCACCTGGCCGTCCGTCAGGGTGGCGATGTCCTTCAGCATCTCCTTGCGGCGATCACCGAAGCCCGGCGCCTTGACGGCCGCGCAGTGCAGCGTGCCGCGGAGCTTGTTCACGACGAGGGTCGCGAGCGCCTCGCCCTCGACGTCCTCGGCGATGATGAGGAGCTGCTTCTGGCTCTTGGCGATCGCCTCGAGCACCGGGAGCAGGTCCTTCATGTTGGAGATCTTCTTCTCCGAGATGAGGATGTAGCAGTCCTCGAGGTTCGCCTTCATGGCCTCGGGATCGGTCACGAAGTACGGCGAGAGGTAGCCGCGGTCGAACTGCATGCCCTCGACCACGTCGAGGGTCGTGTCGGCGCTCTTGGCCTCCTCGACCGTGATCACGCCCTCCTTGCCGACCTTCTCCATCGCGTCGGCGAGGAGCTTGCCGATCGTCTCGTCGCCGTTCGCGCTGATCGTGCCGACCTGCGCGATCTCCTTCGCGTCCTTCGTCTGCTTGGCGGAGCCGCGGAGGTGCTCGACGATCGCCTCGACCGCCTTGTCGATGCCGCGCTTGATCTCCATCGGGTTGTGCCCGGCCGCGACGAGCTTGGAGCCCTCGCGGTAGATCGCCTGGGCGAGCACCGTCGCGGTGGTCGTCCCGTCGCCGGCGATGTCGCTCGTCTTCGAGGCGACCTCGCGGACCATCTGGGCGCCCATGTTCTCGAAGCGGTTCTCGAGCTCGATCTCCTTGGCGACCGTCACGCCGTCCTTGGTGACCGTCGGCGAGCCGAAGCTCTTCTCGATGACGACGTTGCGCCCCTTCGGGCCGAGCGTGACCTTGACCGCGTCGGCGAGGGCGTTGACCCCCGCGAGGATCATGCTGCGGGCGGACTCGTTGTAGATGATTTCCTTGGCTGCCATGGTGTCTCTCCTAAGTTCCTTCTGTCGCCCGCGTCACTTCTCGATCACGCCGAGGATGTCGTCCTCGCGGAGGATGAGGTGCTCTTCGCCGTCGATCTTGACCTCGGTGCCCGAGTACTTGCCGAAGAGGACGCGATCGCCCTCCTTGACGTCGAGCTTCCGCACGGTACCGTCCTCGGCGACCTTGCCGTTGCCGACGGCGACGACGGTCCCCTCGATCGGCTTCTCTTTCGCGGTGTCCGGAATGTAGAGACCTCCCTTGGTCTTCTCTTCTTCCTTCACGCGCTGAACGATCACGCGGTCCTGGAGCGGTCGAATCTTCATCTTTGCAAATCCTCCGGGGACGAGCGCCGCGTCCCACGAACGGCAAGACCCCAGCCGGCCCGTCTGAGCAGCGGCAAGGTCCCATACGATTGCAGTCTGGGCACTTTGCTAGCACTCACCTATGGCGAGTGCTAGCGAGCGCGCCGAAGATAGCCACCCCCTGGAGGGTGTCAAGAGTGGCCCCAGGCCGGCACTTTGCGCGTTGGCAGCCAGGCGCAGAGGTGGCTGTAAGTCCTGGAGATCGCAGGGGAAGGTGCGTGGCGCAAGGCTGGGCTCGGCGGAGCCCCTCGGCTAAAATGCACTTATGAGGGCAAAGCTGCGGCAGCACAGTGACGCGATGCCCTCACGGTCTCCAACCCGAGGGAGGCCGCCAGGACGTGTCTGGTTGACCTGAGCGCGCGGTGGCCCGGGTTACGTCGGTATCCAGGGCACCCGCATAAGTGAGGTGCCGCTGTGAGCCAAGCGATCTCTCTCTCCCCGAGCATGACCCGCTATTTCCAGGAGGTTGTGGACGAGGCGCTCCGAGTTCGGAACGTCGCTGCTACCGAGGCGGCGTCGAGTTACCTCGTCGGTCTGCTCTGTGCTTTTGCTCACCCGGACGAGCATGCCGAGTCTGCCTTCAACCAGCCCCTGACCTTTCTTCTGCGCGATGCGCTGGAAGCCTCCGGAGCGGAGCGTTTCCAGCGGCTGCGCAACCTGGGAGACAGCGTCCTCTACGTGGTCGGCTTCTTCGGCGGCCACATCGAGGTCAAGGGGGTCGATCGCGGCTACGTGGTCGGGGTCGGGTCGACCGCCTACCACCATGCGGCCGCTATGCTGCGCCTCAATGCGCGCGTCGGCCAGGGGCCCGATGTTCTTTCGGAGATGGCCGAGAAATTCGAGCGGTTCGTGAGCGTCCTGAACGATGTGGCCGACGGTACGCTCGCGTCGGGAGCTCGGGACGAGCGCTCGGTGCTTCGGCTGTACGAGCGCTGGGTTCGTACGGGCTCGAGCCGCCTCGCGGATGAGCTCGGGGCACGAGGGCTCGTGCCGAGCCGTGGCACGGGCGGGCTCAACTGATGCGGGGGGCGACCTTCCCGGCCCGGATCCAGCAGCACCTGGCGCGCACCTATGCGCTCGATGACGCGCCCGTGGTCGACGATTTCATCCAGCTGACGGACGGCAGCGCCCGCGAAGCGCTGCTGATCCGGCACGCCGGCGGAGATGGCGGGGATATCGAGGTCGCGCTGCACCTGCCCCGCCGGGCGATCACGCGAGGGCGAGAGGGGACGCTGGACGAGATCTGCCAGATCGTCGAGGGCGTGAGCCACTTCCTCTATGTGGCCGAGCGAGCCCGCAGGGAGCTGCCGGCGACCCAGCTCGAGCTCGAGCTCCAGGCCGAGGTCGACAAATACGTGCTGCTTGTTCATGGCGATCTGGCGGACGAGGTCGAGCCGCCAGGTCCGCCGCTCCGGCGCCGCCACGAGGCGGCCCCATCGGGGACGGGGCGCTTCGAGCCCGAGCGCGCCGCGCGGATCCGCGCCCATCTCTTCGAGCGGGTCACCTTCATGGATCCACCGGGCACGGAGACCGGCGATCGCTACCGGATCGCGAACGATCTGGCCGCGCGGTTCGCGGGCCGACTCGAGGCCGAGTTTGCCCGCCATGGGCGTCATGCCGAGCTGCTCGCCGCGCTGCGACGCTTCTATGCGGCGGGGCAGACGGAAAAGATCGCGCTCGCGCGCGCCGCGTGAGCGCATCCTCCCTGGCGCTCGGGTCGCCCGGGAGGACGGCGAACGGCGAAGAGCGCTGGCTGCGGCAGCGCGGTCTCGTTCTCTCTTGACCGGTTCGCGCGCACGTACTCTCATCCGCATCCACGATGCCTTCCGCGAGCACGATGCCGCCCCGTGTGCTGGTGGCCGAAGATGAACCGGCGATGTTGAGCCTCGTTGCGCGTCACCTGAGGAACCTGGGTTTCTCTGTGATCGAGGCCTCCGAGGGGGATGCTGCCTGGGAGCTCGCGCGTGAGCACCGGCCGGATCTGGTGATCCTGGACGTGATGATGCCCGGCATGAGCGGCTGGGAGATCTGCAAGCGGCTGAAGAGCGACACGTCCGACGGACGGCCGTTCGCGAGCACCGGCGTCATCATGCTCACCGGGATCGGCGAGAACCTGAACGAGATGACCTCGCCGCTCTTCGCCGCGGACGCCTGGTTGAACAAACCGTTCGATTTCGCGGATCTGGACGCGCGGGTGCGCGAGACGCTCGCCCGTTATGCGAAGCAGGTGCCTGAAGCGAACGGCGCCAAGGCCCAGGCGAGCACGGTCGGCGAGGAGCGTGAGGCCGCTGCGCAGCCGTCCTCCAGGGAACGGGCGACGGGGGCGAAGAAGTCGGCGGCAAACGGTGCCGTGGCGAGCAGGGCTGCTGCGAAGCGGCCGGCCGCGACGAAGAAGCCGGCAGCCAAGGCGGCGAAGAAGCCGGCCGCGACGAAGAAGCCGGCAGCCAAGGCGGCGAAGAAGCCGGCCGCGGCGAAGAAGCCGGCAGCCAAGGCGGCGAAGAAGCCGGCCGCGGCGAAGAAGCCGGCAGCCAAGGCGGCGAAGAAGCCGGCCGCGACGAAGAAGCCGGCCGCGGCGAAGAAGCCTGCCGCCAAGGCAGCGCCCAAGAAGAAGTCGATGAAGTGATCCAATCCGAGGCGGGCGCCGTGCGCAGTGGCCCGACCCCTCGTTCCCACGCAACGTACGCATGCCGCCGCCGAGCCGGGTGCAGAGGAACCGTCCGATCAGCGCTCGGAGGGAGGACCCGCACCCACCGCCGGCAGCACGCATCCATGCCGGCAGCACGCTGAGCGCAGAGGCTGCCCTGCACGGGAATCATCAGGGCTCGCCGTGCGTCATTGCCTCATACGTCGCGCGCAGCCTTTACGCACGTCGCACGTCGCGGGGAGCCTCCCAGGAACTTTCGGGCGCCTGACCCGTCAGCAGGTACAATGCTGCGACGTTTCCCCTTCGAGGGCCCCCGCGGGGGGCGCCCGGAGCGCTGAGCACCGTGAGCGACTCTCGCACGAAGCAACTGGACCGCATTCGCAGCGCCGCGCTCGTGGTTGAGCTGAGGCTCCGGTTCGGGCGCGCGCTGCGTGCGCTGCCGAGCGCGCTGACCCTCGCGCTCGCGCTCGCTGCCGGGACGCTCGCGGTGCACAAGGCGCTCCCGGCGTACCTCGGCGAGCCGCGCGCCCGCCAGCTCCTCCTCGGCGCAGGCCTGCTCGTGCTGGCCACCCTCGTCGTGGCGATGCTGCGACGCTTGCCTCCCCGCGCCGGCACCATCGCCCTCGATCGGCACCACGGCCTCCACGACCGGCTGACGATCGCCCTCGCCTTCGAGGCGCTGCCCGCAGCGCAGCGCACCCCCCTGATGGAGGCGGCGATCGACGACGCCTGCGAGCACGCCTCAGGGCTGCGCGCCGCTGGCGCCGCGCCCCTCGCGGTCCCTCGCGAGCTCTGGACCTCCGCCGCGGTGGGGCTCGGCGTGCTCGCGGTGGCGCTGCTGGAGGTGCGCACCCCGCGGAAGCAGGCGCCCGTCGCGGCGACCATCGACGCGCTCACCATGTCGCCCGACGACCTCGAGCTCTTCAAGGACGCGGCGAAGGCGCTCGATCGGCAGGACCAGAGCCCGGAGATGAAGTCCGCGGTCGAGCGGTTCAACCAGCTCATCGAGGACATCGCGAACAAGCGCCTCGATCGCACCGAGGCGTTCCGCCGCATGGAGGCGCTCGAGCGCGAGCTCCTCAAGGGCGCCGAGGCCGACCTGAAGGCGCTCGATGAGGCGCTGAAGGAGACGGGGGTCGACCTCAAGAAGAGCGACCTGGCGAAGGGCGTGGGGGAGTCCCTCGAGAAGAAGGACCTCGAGAACGCGAAGAAGGACCTGAAGGAGCTCGCCGAGAAGCTCCGCGACAAGAAGCAGAAGTTCGACAAGGCCGAGATCGAGCGGCTGCGCAAGGCGCTCTCCGAGGCGGCGTCGCGCCGCAAGGAGGCCCTCGCCGCGATCAACGAGAAGCGCGCAGAGGCGCGCGAGCAGCTCCTCAAGCAGAAGCAGAAGGCCCCCGCGAACGAGCAGGAGCGATCCGAGCAGGAGAGGCTGCTCAAGAAGAAGGAGCGCGAGCTGGAGCGGCTCGACCGCGAGGCCGAGCAGAAGGAGCGGACCGGGCGCCAGCTCGATCGGCTCGACCGCGAGCTCGCCAAGGCCGCGGAAGATCTGATGCGCGACCTCGGGATGTCAGCGGACGATCTCGAGCAGGCGGCCGAGGACATCAACCGGATGCAGCAGGAGGAGATGTCCGAGCAGGAGAAGGAAGAGCTGCGCCAGCGGCTCGAGGAGCTCCGGGAGCTCGTGCGCCAGCAAGGGCAGGGGGGCAAGCAGCGGATGGCCAGGATGCTCCGCTTCGGAAAGCGCGCGCGCGGCAGCCAGGGCAGCGGCGACGAGCAGCAGGGGCAGGGCCAACAGGGGCAGGGCGACGGCGAGCAGGAAGGGCAGCAGGGCCAGCAAGGCCAGGGCGGTCAGGGCAAGGGCGGGCAAGGCCAGGGGCAGGAGCTGGTGATCGGGCCCGGCGGCAAGAAGATCCTGATGCCCGGCGGCGGACAGGGGCAGGGGCAGGAGGGGGCCGGGAGCGGCCAGGGCAACAGCAACGGCGGCAACCAGCCCGGGGGCGACGGCGTCGGCTCCGGCCGCGGCGGCGAGATCGCGGGCAAGCGCACCGACCCGAAGATGGGGACCCAGGACGTCCAGGCGCAGGGGCTCGACACGCAGCAAGGGCCCTCGAACAGCGAGGTGATCCTCAGCGCGGCCGAGCGGGGCTTCAAGGGGACCGGCTACAAGAAGGTCTTCACCGACTATCACACGGTCGCAGAGCAGCAGATCAACAAGGATCAGATCCCTGATGGATACCGGTTCTACGTGAACCGGTATTTCCAGCTCATCAGGCCGCGCGAGTGAGTCGAGCCGGCGGCTCGAACGCGACCGCGCCTCACCAGGCGCCCCGCGACAGCGGGCGCGAAGCAGGAAGTCATGGCCGAGAAGACGAAGGAAGCAGCGCGGGCCGAGGTGGACGAGTTCCGCGCGAGCATCGGAGAGCTGCGCGAGGAGGTGGGGAAGGTCATCGTCGGCAACCGCGAGGTGGTCGACGGCGTGCTCACGTGCATGCTCGCGGGCTCGCACGCGCTGCTCGAGGGCGTGCCGGGGCTCGGCAAGACGATGCTCGTCCGCACCATGGCCGAGGCGCTCGACCTCCAGTTCTCGCGCATCCAGTTCACGCCGGACATGATGCCCGCGGACATCATCGGCACCACGGTCATCGATGAGAACGCGGGCGGGCAGCGGTCGTTCTCGTTCCGCAAGGGGCCGATCTTCGCGAACATCGTGCTCGCCGACGAGATCAACCGGGCCACGCCGAAGACGCAGAGCGCGCTCCTCGAGGCCATGCAGGAGCACCGCGTCACGGTCTCGCGGCAGAGCTACACGCTGGAAGAGCCGTTCTTCGTCCTGGCGACGCAGAACCCCCTCGAGAGCGAGGGGACGTACCCGCTGCCCGAGGCGCAGCTCGATCGGTTCTTCTTCAAGCTGCACGTGCCGTTCCCCAGCCGCGACGAGCTGAACTCGATCCTCGAGCGGACGACCGGCACCGACGCGATCGAGGTGCGGCCGGTCCTGAACAAGGAGCGGATCATCGCCATGCAGCGGCTCGTCCGGGAGGTGCCGGTGGCGAAGCACGTCCAGGACTATGCGGTGCGGCTGCTCCAGGCCACCCACCCCGCCGAGGGAGGCAGCCTCGACGAGGTGAAGCGGTTCGTGAAGTTCGGCGGATCGCCGCGCGGGGCGCAGGCGCTGCTGCTCGCCGCGAAGATCCGCGCGCTCTTCGAGGGGCGGTTCGCGGCGTCGGTCGACGACGTGCGCGCGTGCGCGCTCCCCGCCCTCCGGCACCGCGTGCTGCTCAACTTCGAGGGCGAGGCCGAGGGCGTGAAGACCGACGAGGTGCTGCAGGCGATCCTCAAGCACCTTCCGGAGAGCAAATGAGGCGCCGTCGAAGGTAGCATGGGGCTCTTCGACGCGTTCAAGAGGGCCGCCGCGCCGCTGCGCCGCTTCTCCGCGCTCTCCGCGGGCGCCCCCGACGAGGAGCTCTTCGACGACGAGTTCCAGCGCAAGCTCGACTACCTCGCGATGGTGAGCCGCCGCGTCTTCTCGGGGGCGATGCGCGCGGAGCGGCGAACCAAGAAGACCGGCTCAGGGGTCGAATTCGCCGACCACCGCGACTACGCGCCCGGCGACGATTTCCGGTACCTCGACTGGGCCGCGTACCAGCGCTTCGACCGGCTCCTCATCCGGCTCTACGAGGAGGAGGAAGATCTCTCGATCTACTTCATCGTCGACACCTCGGCGTCGATGGCGTTCGGCGACGGCGAGAAGCTGCGGCACGCAAAGCGCCTCGCCGCGGCGCTGGCGTACGTGGGGCTCGCCAACCTCGACCGCATCGCGATCGTCACCGCGACCGACGAGATTAGCGGGCGCATGCAGTCGACCCGGGGCAAGGCGCGCATCTTCAGGATCTTCCGCTTCCTCGGGCAGGCGCGCGCCGAGGGCCCGACCGACCTCGGCGAGGCGATGAAGACCTTCGTGGCGCAGCACAAGCGGCGCGGCCTCGCCGTGATCCTCAGCGATCTCTATGATCCGGCGGGCTTCGAGCGCGGCATCAACGTCCTCCGGTACAACCGGTTCGAGCCGTTCGTGCTCCACGTCGTCGACGCGCGCGAGGCCCGGCCTGCGCTGCGCGGGGACGTGCGCGTCTACGACTGCGAGACCGGCGACGAGCGCGAGGTCACGGTGACCCCCAAGGTGCTCGAGCGCTACGCCGAGGCCTACGAGCAGTACCTCGACGAGATCCGCCGCTTCTGCACGTCGCGGCAGGTGAGCTACTTCCGCGCGGACGTGTCCGTCCCCTTCGATGAGCTGATCCTTCGCGTGTTTCGCCGAGGCGGCTTCCTCCGGTAGCGATGCTGCACTTCACCGGCGTTCCGCTGCAGACACTGCTCCAGATCGGCGCCCTCGCCGGGGCCGTGGTCGTCGTCTTCTACATCCTCAAGCTGCGCCGGCGGCCCGTCGCGGTCCCCTTCTCGAGGATCTGGGAGCGCATCCTCCGGGACAAGGAGGCGACGAGCCTGTTCTCGCAGCTGAAGCGGCTCCTGTCGCTGCTGCTGCAGCTCGCGCTCCTCGCGCTGCTCCTGCTCGCGCTGGGGGATCCGCGCCCGCAGGCGAACCTCGTCGAGGGGCGCAACATCGTCGTCCTCATCGACGCGAGCGCGAGCATGCAGGCCATCGACGTCGCTCCCTCGCGCCTCGAGCTCGCGAAGGAAGAGGTCAGGAAGATGGTCCGCGGCCTCTCCGGCAGCGACCGCATGCTGCTGGCCCAGATGGACGCGGCCATCACGCCCCTGTCGACGCTCACCGGAGAGATCTCGGAGCTCGAGGCGGCCGTCGCGGCGGTGAGGCCGACCGACGCCACCGCCGACTTCGCGCGCGCGCTCCGCTTCGCGAGCGACACCCTGAGCGGGCTCCCGTCGCCGGAGGTCATCGTCGTGAGCGACGGCGCGCTCGGCGAGCCGACCGACGCCGGCGGACAGGTGCGCCTCGGCGACATCAAGCTCTCGTACCTGCCGATCGGCAAGGGATCGAGGAACGCCGCCATCACCGAGTTCTCGGTGCGGCGTTACCCGCTCGACAAGAGCCGCTACGAGGTGATGCTCGAGGTCACCAACACGAGCGACGAGCCCCTCGATCTCGAGCTGTCGCTGCTCGGCGACGGCCAGCTCACGGATCTGACGCGCATCCGGCTCAAGCCCAGGGAGAAGCTGCCCCGCTTCTACCCGAACCTCTCCGGCGCATCGAAGACGCTCGAGGCGAAGCTTTCGCTGGCCGACGGCAGCTCGGACGACCTCCCCGCGGACAACCGCGCCTACGCGCTCCTCCCCGAGCGGCGCCGCGCGCGCGTCCAGGTCGTCTCCGCGGGGAACATGTTCCTCGAGGCGGCGCTGCTCCTCGACGAGTACCTCGACGTGACCTTCGTCGATCCGCAGCGGTACCCGGCGGCCGCCTCGTTCGACGTGACCATCTTCGACGGCGTGGCGCCGAGCGTCGCGCCCGGGAGCGGGAGCCTGCTCTACCTCAACCCGACCGGGACCAGCGTCCCGTTCGAGGTGGGCAAGGAGGTCCTCGACGACGACCCGAACTACCGCCTGGGCTTCGACGAGCTCGACGCGAAGCACCCGCTCCTGCGCTACACGGCGCTCAGCGACGTGAACGTCGCGCGCGCCCACGTGCTCAAGGGCAACAAGGAAGACAGGGTCGTCGGCCGGAGCTACAAGGGCCCGCTGCTGATCGAGGGGCGTCGCAGCGGCGTGAAATTCGTGGCGCTCGGCTTCGACGTTCGCGAGAGCGATTTCCCCCTCCGCATCGCCTGGCCGCTCTTCCTGCTCAACGCGATCAACAACTTCGTCGAGGAGGACACGAGCTACATCTCCTCGTTCCGCACGGGCTCCGTCTGGCACATCCCGGCGTCCTCGTCGGCGGAGGTGGCCAGCCTGGAGCAGCCCGACGGGACGACGCGCACGGTCCCCATCCAGGAAGGGCGCGCCGTGTTCCTCGGGCAGCACGCCGGCTTCTACACGCTGCGCGTCGGCGCCGCGGGCGCGCAGGAGGAGAGCATGTTCGCCGCGAACCTCTCGGCGCCGGAGGAGAGCGCGATCGCCCCGGCCGCCGAGCTCAAGGTCGACGGCCGCGGCGCGGGCGCGGTGAGCGAGTTCAAGATCGGCGTTCGCCGTGAGCTCTGGGTCTACCTGCTCGCGGCGGTGCTCGTCGTGACCGCGATCGAGTGGTTCACGTACCACAGGAGGGTGACGGTGTGAGCGCGTTCCGTGGTCGCAGGCTGCGCATCGTCGCGTGGGCCATCACATGCGTCGCGCTCGGCGGGATCCTGTTCTGGGCGTACCGGAGGTATGTCCTCCTGCACCCGGATCCGACGCTGACGTGGGTGCGCGAGGGGGTGAAGTACGAGCTCCTCAACCCGAAGATGCTCGGCGCGATCCTGCTCGCGCCCTGGTTCGTCGGTGTCCTCGCGGGATCCCTCGCCGACCTCCCTCTGCCGCAGCGCGTGCTCTCCGTGCTGCTGCGGGTCGCGTTCGTCGCGCTGATCGCGCTCGGGCTGTCGCGGCTCGCGAGGTCCGCGACCACGGAGAAGGTCGCCACCATCTACCTCATCGACGTCTCCGAGTCGGTGACGGACGAGGCGCTCGACGACGCGCGCGCGACGCTCGACAAGGCGTTCGCCGAGAAGCCCGAGGACGGCGTCATCAAGGTGATCACCTTCGCGCGGCGGCCGCGGCTCCTCGAGCGCGCGGCCGGCGAGGCGGCCGGTCGCGAGGCGGAGCGGCGCGCGCCGCCCATCGGCCGCCACCTCGACGCGAACGGACAGCGCGGCGATCTCGGCGCAGGCTCGAACCTCCAGGCCGCGCTGCAGCTCGCCTACGGGCTGTATCCGCCCGGCTACCTCAAGCGCGCCGTGCTGATGTCGGACGGCGTGCAGACGGACGGCGACGTGCTCGCCGAGGCCAACCGGGCGCGCGACGTCGGGGTGCGGCTGTTCTCCATCCCGTACCGGCGGCCCGCGCCGCCCGAGGTCGCGGTGCGAGAGCTGAGGATGCCCGACCGGGTCAAGGTCGGGGAGACGTTCGAGATCCACGCCGACATCTATGCGAGCCGCGCCACCAAGGCGCGCGCGCGGCTCTTCCAGGGGGAGGCGCTGAACGGCCTCGAGGGCATCCGGGATCTCGAGCTCAAGGCGGGGCCGAACGACGTCGTGTTCAAGAGCGTCGTGCGCATCGCGGGGCAGGTGACCTACGCGCTCGAGCTCGACCAGATCGCGGACGACAAGTTCAAGGAGAACAACCGGTACGCGACCACCATCGACGTGCCCGGGCGCCCGTCGGTGCTCTACGTCGAGGGGACGCCGCAGCACGCCGGCCCGCTCTCGAGCGCGCTCACCGCGCAGCAGCTCGACGTCGACGTCAGGCCGCCGGCTGGCTTCCCCGGCTCCCTCAAGGAGATGGAGCGCTACGACTTCCTGATCGTGTCCGATACCCCGAAGGAAGCGCTCAGCCTGCAGGGGCAGGAGATCATCGAGAGCTACGTGCGGGATCTCGGCGGGGGGTTCCTCTTCGCCGGCGGCGAGTCGGGGTACGGCCTCGGCGGCTGGTACCGCACCACCATCGAGCGGATCCTGCCGGTCCGGATGGACAACGAGCGAAAGAAGGACATGCCGAGCGTCGCGATGGCGCTCGTCATGGATCGCTCGGGATCGATGACCGGGCTGCCCCTCGAGATGGCCAAGGCCGCGGCGAAGGCGACCGCGGGGGTGCTGTCGTCGGACGATCTGATCGAGGTGATCGCGTTCGACTCGGCGCCGACCCGCTACGTGAAGATGCAGCCCGCGCGCAACCGCTCGCGGATCGCGGGCGAGATCGCGCGCATCCAGCCGGGCGGCGGGACCGAGATCTTCTCCGCGCTCGACGCCGCCTACCAGGACATGACCGTCACGCAGGCGCGCAAGAAGCACGTCATCCTCCTCACGGACGGCAAGGCGTCGACGGGCGGCATCCGGGACCTCGTGTCCGCCATGATCGCCGAGTCGATCACCGTGACCACCGTGGGGCTCGGGAACGACCTCGACGAGCAGCTGCTCAAGATGATCGCCGACGTGGGCGGGGGGCGCTTCCACGCGGTCCCGGATCCGAACAACCTGCCGCGGATCTTCACCAAGGAGACCGAGATGGTCGCGCGCGCCGCCGCCGTCGAGGAGTGGTTCCCGGTGACCCAGGTCGGCGACGCGGCGTTCCTCCGGGGCGTCGACGTCCGCACGGCGCCCAACCTGCACGGCTACGTCTCGACCAAGCTGAAGCCGCCGCCGGCCCAGGAGCTGCTCACGAGCGACAGCGAGGAGCCGATCCTCGCGCGCTGGCGCGTCGGCCTCGGGTGGACGCTGGCCTGGACGAGCGACGTCAAGGCGCGCTGGGCCGTCGAGTGGCTGAGGTGGCCAGGCTTCGAGAAATTCTGGGGACAGCTCGTCCACGAGCACATGCGCCAGAAGCACCGGCGCGAGCTCGACATGAAGGCCGAGATCGTCGACGGAGAGCTGCGCGCGTCCGTCGACGCGTTCGGGGCCGACGACCGGTTCGAGAACAACCTGACGTCCCGGCTCACCCTCATCGGGCCCGAGCCAGGCGGCGCGACGCGGGTCGTCGACATGCGTCAGACCGCGCCGGGGCGCTACGAGACGGCGCTTGCGCTGGATCGGTACGGCTCGTTCCTCTTGCGGGCGGAGCACCTGCGCGAGGCCGAGGACGGCTCGCTCCGGCCCGTCGCCGTCAGCTACGGCCACGTCTCGAACCCGTACCCCCGCGAGTACGCGAGCTTCGAGCCCGAGCTCGCCATCCTCGAGAAGGCCGCGACGTCGACCGGCGGGGCGGTCGATCCGAACGGCGTGGCGGCCATCTTCGACCCGGCAGGGGAGAAGGTGACGTTCCACGAGGAGCTCTGGCAGCAGTTCATCTACGCCGCGATGGTCGTCTTCCTGCTCGATCTGTTCGTCCGCCGGGTGCGGCTCTTCGACCGGAAGTTCGTCGCGCGCCGGGGCCGAGGGGTAGGGGGCCGGCGCCTCCCGGCCACATGAGGACCCATGGCAAAGCGGAGCCCCTCATGACGGCCGATCCCCCGTTCCTCCCCGGCGCCGGTGCGCGTCCGTCAGGTTGCCCCCGACTGCGCTGCGTGGAACGCTGTGCTCCAGCCCGCTGGCCTGCACCATTTCGCGACGCGGAAGGGCCGTCTTGGGCTAGTTTCCCCTTATAGACCGGTGGTAGAGGAGCCCTGGAAAGCAGCGAAGGACGTGAATGCGCTCGAGGCCTCCACCTCTCGGCCTCCCGTGGGTCGTCCGCTCATCATCGGCGGCGATCCGCTCGCGTCGCTCCGTGGACGAGGAACCGCGGTCTCCTCCACCACCGCCCTCGGCCGGCTGCTCCGCGAGTCGCCTCGAGCGATCGCTGAGCTGCACGAGCAGGAGATCGCGCTGGGGATCGACGTCGTCCGGGCGCTCACGTCCGCCACGACGACGCGCGCTCTGGCGCCCATCGGCATGGCGTTCCGCGCCGCCGCGCTGACCGGAACCGCGGTCGAGCTCGCGACGGAGGCGGCGGGCGCGGCCGCGCGCCGCGTGGCGGTGGCCGGTATCCTGGGCCACACTGCCGCCGCACCCATGGCCGACCGGATCGCGGAGGATTACGCCGTCCATGCGGCCAGGCTGGCGGCGGCAGGCTGCGAGATCCTCGTCGCGTGCGGCTTCGATCCAGCCCAGGCAGCGTGCGTGGGCCCCACGGTCGCGCGGCTCGCGCGCCGCGCGGCGGTGGTCAGCGCCAGCACGACGCAGCTGGCGACGTGGGCGCTCGTGGAGCTCGACGGCGCGGGGCGCACCGCCGATGGCGAGGGGTTCGAAGAGGTCGCCCGATCGGCCCTCGACAGCGGCGCGGACGCGCTGCTCTTCGAGGTGGCGTCGGTCGAGCTCGGGCTTAACGTGCTCAGGCGCCTCGAGGGCGTCGCGCACGAGGTTCAGGTCGGCGTGCTGCTCGGCGCCGAACCTGCGCAGGCGGACGGGGCCGATCGCATCGCGCCCGCCGAGATCTGCGATGCGTGGGCGGCGTCAGCGGCGCGGCTCATCGAGGCGGGCGCGCGAATGCTCGGGGGAGGGACGGGGACAACGCTGGCGCACCTCGGCGCGCTCGCGAAGATGCTCCGTACGGCGCAGCGCGCGCCCCTGCTCAGGCGCGCGCTCTAAGCGAGAACGAAACCCAACCGGAAACGTGATGATGGCCGATGCAAGCCACGGGAGTGAGTCGAAGTCTCAACCGTTGGAGACGTTTGACGATCTGCTGTTTCCCTTCCACGAAGCTACGAAGCCCGAAGCCCTTCACCGGATCGGCGCCGAGGCGGAGAAGTTCGGAGTCGACGCCAGGACGGGCGCTGCCCTCCCGTACGAGGGTGAGCGGAGCATCCTCACCGTGCTCCAGGCGCTCGTCGAGCGGCACGGCTGGGCGCCCGAGAACGAGGTCCCCGGCGGTCCGCTGATCGCGCTCGCCCGGGCTGGCGCCTCGGTGACCCTCGAGCCAGGCGGGCAGCTCGAGCTGTCCGGAGCGCCCCTCGAGAACATCCACCAGATCTGCATGGAGATGAGCGGGCACCTCGCGGAGCTGCGGGACATCTCCGCCGAGCTCAAGCTGGCCTGGCTCGGCATCGGGTTCCACCCGTTCGCGTCGCAAGCCGAGCTCTCCTGGGTGCCCAAGGCGCGCTACGCGATCATGCGGCGCTACCTGCCGACGCGCGGCGCGCACGGCCTCGACATGATGCGCCGCACCGCCACCGTGCAGGCGAACTTCGACTATGCCAGCGAGGAGGCGGCGATGCGCGCGCTCCGCGTGTCGCTCCGGCTCTCCCCGCTCGTGACGGCGATCTTCGCGAACTCCCCGTTCTACGAGGGGGCGCTGTTCGGCGGGCGGAGCTACCGCGCCAAGGTCTGGCTCGACGTCGACGCCGCGCGGCAGGGGCTGATCCGCAACGTGCTCGAGCGCGGGCGCCGCTTCTCGGACTACGTCGCGTGGGCGGTCGATGCGCCGATGTTCCTCATCAAGCGCGACAGCGCGGTGATCGAGAACACCGGGCAGACCTTCCGCGACTTCCTGGAGCACGGCTTCGAGGGGCACCGGGCCACCCGCGGCGACTGGGAGATGCACCTCAACACGCTCTTCCCGGAGGTCAGGCTGAAGCGGACCATCGAGGTCCGCGGCGCAGACTCGCTGCCGGCCAACCTCGTCTGTGCGCTCCCGGCGCTCTGGGCAGGCATCCTCTACGACGCGCGCGCGCTCGACGAGGCCGACGCCCTGTCCGAGAGCTTCAGGTTCGACGAGCTCGAGGCCGTGCGCCCGCAGATCGCCGAGCGCGCGCTCCGCGCCACGTTCCGCGGCAAGCCGCTCGCGGCGCTGGCCGAGCGGCTCGTCTCGATCGCCTCCGGCGGCCTCGAGCGGCGCGCGCGCCTGAACAAGAACGGCAAGGACGAGCGCGTCCACCTCGATCGGCTCAGCGCGCTCATCGCCAAGGGGAACTCCCCGGCCGATGCTCTCGTCGATGGACTCAGGAACGACGACCCGGACCTGCGAAGCAAGATCCTCGAACGTGCGAGGATCTAGCCGCGGCTCGTCGCCGAGGAGGCGCGGGGCGGCGGGCGCGCCCGGGGGAGGACGTCGATCGGCATGACGTTCGTCTATCTCCTGGGCACCGCGCTCCTGGTGCTCCTCAACGCGTTCTTCGTCGCGTCCGAGTTCGCCATCGTCAAGATGCGGCCGACGCGGCTGGAGCAGCTCGTGCGCGAGGGGGACGCGCGGGCCCGGCTCGCGCTCCAGATGTCGCAGCGGCTCGACGCGTACCTGTCCGCCAACCAGCTGGGCATCACGCTCGCGTCCCTCGGGCTCGGCTGGATCGGCGAGCCGGCCATCGCCCAGCTCATCGAGCCGTTGCTCGCGCCGCTCGACGCCTGGTCGGGGGTCGGCGCGCACGCCATCTCCGTCGGCATCGCGTTCATCCTGATCACGTCGCTCCACACCGTGATCGGGGAGCTCGCGCCGAAGTCGCTCGCGATCCAGCGGACGGAGAAGGTTACGCTCTGGGCGGCGCGGCCGCTGCACGGGTTCTTCGTCCTGATGTGGCCGGTCATCTGGGTGCTCAACTCGATGGCGAACGGGTTCGTCCGGCTCTTCGGGCTCCGGCCGGTGGGCGAGGAGGAGATCGCGCACACGTCGGAGGAGCTCCGGCTGCTCTTGACCAAGAGCCCTGCGGGGCTCGATCCCGCGCTGCGCAGCATGCTCGTGCGCATCTTCGACCTGCGCCGGCGCACGGCGAGGCACGTGATGTCGCTCCGCTCCGACGCGGCGACCCTGCGCGCGAACATGACGATCGACGAGGCGGTGCGGATCGTGGCCGACGCCGGGTACTCCCGGTACCCGGTGCTCGACGAGCAGGGCAAGAACGTGCTCGGCTACCTGCACCTGCGCGACCTGTTCGACGTCCTGAGCCACCGCCGCCGCGCGGCGCGCGTCGCCGAGCTGCTCCGCAAGCCGATCTTCGCGCGCGAGAACACCTCGGTCGAGCGCCTCCGCCTCGAGATGCAGGCGCGCCAGGTGCCGGTGGCGATCATCACGTCGGCCTCGGGCGAGTTCATGGGGCTCGTGACGATGGAGGACCTCATCGAGGAGATCGTCGGCGAGATCCGCGACGAGAACGACGAGGAGGTGCCGCCCATCCACCGCCGCGGCGGCGGCATCGTCGACGTCGACGGCCGCGTCCTGCTGGCGGACCTGGAGCGCGACGCGCACATCGTGCTGCTGCCCGAGGTGAAGACCGTCGAGACGGTCGGCGGCTACATGCTCGGCCGGCTCGAGCACCCACCCGAGGCGGGCGAGCGCGTCGAGTGCGAGGGCTACACGCTCGTCGCGATGGATGTCGCCGGTCGGCGGGTGCGGCGCGTCCGCATCGTCCCGACCGACGCGGCCGGGGGCGAGCGGTCATGACCAGCGCGGCTCCCCGCAACGGGGATCCGCGCGCCAGCGCCGTCCGTCAGGGGCGCCGCCCCCGAACGTACGCGGCGAGGCGCGCACCCTGGAATCGGTCGCCCCGGGGACGAGCGGCGCGCGGATCCAGGTACAAACTTCGGCGGACCGGTACTACCCTGGCTTCGTAAGTGGAAACGCTTGCAACTCGGATCTTGCGCGATGGCCCGCTGAACGAGCTCGATGCCGTCGGCTGGGCCATTCGTCTTGCGAAGCGGATCGAGGCGCTTCACGCCCTCGGCGTCGCGCACGGCGCCATCTCCCCGGAGTGCGTGCTCACGACCGCGGTCGATCGCACCTCGAAGGCGATCCTGGCCGACCTGCGCCAGACGCCGAGCCGCATCGCCTACCAGTCGCCCGAGCGCGTCGGAGGCGGGACGCTCTCGGCCGGCGACGACGTGTGGGCCATCGCGGCGACGCTCTACGAGGTGCTGACGGGGGCGAGCGCCTTCGGCGGCGGGAGCGACGCCGAGACGCGGCAACGGATCGCGAGCTCCTCGCCGGCGCCGCTCGCCGTCTTCGACGTGGGCGACGACGATCTCCAGCGGGTCCTCGACGATGCGTTCCAGCGCGATCGCTCCGCGCGGACGACGAACGCCGCCGCGTTCCGGCGCGCTCTCGAGGAGTGGCACCCCGATCCCGCGGTGCGCGCGCTGCTCCCGCTCGACGACGAGGACGCGACGAACGACGAGGACGACGACGAGGTGCGCACGCTGATGCGCGTCTCGCCGTTCAGCTCCAGCCAGCTCGACGAGGTCATCGCGCAGCGCGCGGCGGCGGCGGCCGCGGGTCAACCGGCGCCCCCCCTCCCGGCCGAGCGCGCGCGGCCCCCGGCGGCGCAGCCCGGCGCGCCGGCTCCCAGGCCGGGCGCCGCCGCGATCCCCAGGGCGCCCGCCCCGGCTCCGGCCACGCAAGGGCGCGCCCCGGTCGCGCGAGCGCGCGTCCCGGGCGTGGGGGCGGTCCCGGTGACCCAGACGTCCGGCGACGCCCGTGAGGGCTCGGAGCCGAGGATGGCCGCGCGGGAGGCGACGCCCCTGAACCTCCGCGGGCCTGCTGGGCCAGCGGCCGCAGCGCCCGCGCGCTCCGGAGGAGCGGCGCCTGCCGCATACCGCGCGCCCGACGCGGGGCGGCCCGCTCCGGGCGCGGCGCCGCCGGCTGGAGGGCCTCGAGAGCCGCCCGCGGTCGGGGCGCCAGCGCCGGCGTTCCCGGGGCGCGAGCGCCCGGAAGCAGAGCCCGACGCTGTCGCGAGACGTCAGCCACGGAGCGGCGAGCTGCCTTTCCTCGGCGATCTCGACGGGGACATGCTCGACGAGCCCACGCTCGATGCGCCCACGGTCGTCGACGATCGCGACGATGACGAGGACGACGACGACGTCCCCACGCGGACGCGGGAGGCACCGACGCCGGTCGCGCCGCACCCGGTCGACGCGACGCCGACGCTCGGCGCTCCCCTGGCGCTCGCCGATGCGGCGGCGACAGGTCGCTCCGGCGCGGCGCCGCTCGAACGAGCAGCGGGGGCGCCCGCGGCCGCGTCGTTCACGAGGGCCGACGCGGGGAGCGGCGCGCTCCTCGGGCCGAGCTCCGCCGCAGCCGGCGCGCTCAGCCCATCGCAGCAGGCCTCGCCGGCCCCGCGCAGCGCCGTCGCCGCGCAGCAGAGCGCGGCGCCCGCTCAGAGCGCGGCGCAGGGCTCAGCCGCGCCGGCCCCGTCGCCCCTCGGCGCGGCCGACGGCTTCGGCCTGATCACCGACGTGCCGCCTGACCGCTCGGGGCGGCTCGGGATCATCATCGCGGTGGTGGTGGCGCTGCTCCTGGCGGTGGGGGCGATGCTGTTCGCCGCGCAGCTCGGCCTGCTGGGGGCCGCGCCCCCCGCGCCCGGCCGGGGGGTGGTCGAGCCGGTCCCCGCGCCGGCCGTCGCGTCGATCGTTGCCCGCTTGCGGCCGGAGCGCCTCCTTGTGGAAGCTCTGGATCTGCGCGTCGAAGCCGCCCATGTCCACGCGCAGGAGCGCCTCGGGCCGGAGGCCTGAGCGGCGCGCGATCGCCTCGGTCCGCTCGGGGAACGGCGAGATCCACACCATCCTGCCGCCCGGCGCGAGCGCGTGCGCGGCGCCCTCGACGAAGCGGTCGAGCATCGCGTCGAGATCTCCCGTGCGCTCGACGCGCCGGCCGAGGGGCGGGTTCGTCAGGATCAGCGTGGGCGCCTCGCCCGGGGGCGGCGCGCCGAGCGCGTCGCGCTGGAGGAGCTCCGCGCCCCGCGCGCCCGCGGCGTCGAGGTTCTCGCGCGCGATCTGCAGGGCTCGCGGATCGCGATCCGAGCCCACGAGGCGCCGGTACGGTCCGAGCAGGGCGCGCTCGCAGAGCTCCAGGCCGGAGCCGACGAACGGATCCCAGACGACGTCGTCGCCGCGCGCCCCCGCGATGCGCGCGAGCGCGGCCGCGATCGTCGGGTGCGACGCCGCGGGCACGTCGCCCCGGCGGTACGCGAACCGCGGGTCGGGCAGGCGCGGCGCGAGCTCGACCCGCGCCCGGCCCGCGCCCTCGTAGACGACCACGTCCCACGTGCTCTGGGTCGGATCGTTCACGAGCTCCGGGGCCTCCGCCTCCACGGCCGCCGCGGCGCGGAACACCGCTGCCCGGCGCTTGCCGCCGCCGGCCCAGTCGATGCGGTAGCGGATCGCCCCCTGGGTGAAGCGGCGCAGGATCTCGCGCGCCTCCCGCGACAGCAGCCGCTCCGCGACCGCCGCGGCGAGGTCGGCGCCCTCGTCGAGCTTCCGCAGCGGCAGCGGGAGCGCGAACGACAGCATCGTGCGCGCCCCGAACAGGACGTCGAGGCGGCCGCTCAGCACCACCTCGACCCGCGTGCCGCCGCACGGATCGCTCCGGAGCTCGGGGACGAGCGCCCCGCCGGGAGAGCCCGCGTCGAGCGCCGCGAGCTCCTCGGCGAGGATCGCCTCGAGCCCGCGCCGGCAGCGCACCGCCACCCGGAGGGGGCGCTCGGGCGCGCGATCGCCGGCGATCTCGGACGGCTCGCCGCGCGTCAGGGTCCTCCTGGCCAGGAGCTCGGCGCGCGCGCGCACGCCGGCGATGTCGTCGCCGTCGAGCTCGGCCAGCGCGTCGAGCGCGGCGCCGCCGCCAACCTTGCCGAGCGCTTCGATCAGCGCGCGGCGGACGTCGGGCGAGCGCTCGCTGCGCGCCGCCTCGGCGAGCGCCTGCTCGACGAGCGATCGCCCGGCGTCCGCCGCGTACGGCTTGCCGAGCGCCACCGCCGCCATGCGGCGCGTGCGGCGATCCTCGTCGCCGAGGCAGGCGAGCAGGTAGTCGCGCGCCCGCTCCGAGACCTCGGGATCGATCGGCCCCGCGGCCATCAGCTTGCCGACGAGCCGGGTGAGCGGCGCGCGCAGCGCCGGCGCCGCGCCGGCGGCGCGCTCGAGCGCGGCGGGCAACGCCGCAGCGCCGGCGCGCCGCAGCGCCCGCTCCGCCAGCTCGGCGGGCTCACCGGCTGTCTCGAGCAGACCCATCAGGGCGGCGAAGTGGCGGCGGCCCGGCGTGAAGCCCGGATCGGAGAGGGCGCGCTGGAGGTCGGGGTCGAGCGTGGCGAGGGGGGTCATCGTGGCTTGTAACTCCGCGTTTTTATCTGGATCCTGGCGGTCACGGCAGGCCGGGATCTCGGGGGACACCTGCGCCGCTCTCCGAGCGCGCCCGACTTTCGCGACAAGCGCGGCGTTCCAGCAAGCTCTTTCGGCGCGGGGGCTCCGGCCCTCTCGTTTTCGGTCGCCGGGTCGCTAGAGTTTCATCATGCCGGATCTGAGCCAGGTCATCCCGAGGACGGCATTGCCGCACGACGTGCTGCGGGCGGCCCTTGGCGCGCTCGAGGCGGGGCGGCGGGTCGTGCTCGCCTCGGTGGTGGCGCGGCACGGGTCGGCGCCGTCGACGCCGGGGCAGAAGCTCTGCCTGTTCGAGGATCTCACCGCGATCGGCACGATCGGCGGCGGCGCGATCGAGCGGGCGGCGCTCGGGATCATGGCGCGCGCGCTCGACGAGCTCGCCAGCACCCCGAAGCTCGAGACCTTCCGCCTGGGCCCGAGCCTCGGCATGTGCTGCGGCGGCTCGGTCGAGGTCCTCATCGAGCCGATGCTGCCCGCGATGCACGTCCTCGTGGTCGGCGCCGGGCACGTGGGCGCGTTCGCCGCGCCGCTCCTCGCGTCGCTGGGCTTCCGGGTCACCCTCTGCGACGCGCGCGTCGCCGCCGTCGACCCTGCCCGCGTGCTGCCGGCCGCCCCGCTCGCCGGCGTGCCGCTCTTGGACGACGGCGCGCGGCAGGGGCCTCTGCCCGCCGCGCTCGCGGAGCAGGTGCGGCTCGTCCTCGCCGAGCACGACGACCCGGAGGTGCTGACGGGCCTGCCGAGGGAGCTCGGCGAAGCGGCGGCGCTCGTGATGACGCACGACCACGCCCTCGATCAGGAGGCGCTCGCGTGGGCGCTCGCGCGCGGCTTCGGGTACGTGGGCGGCGTCGGGAGCCGCGCGAAGGCCGCGCGCACGCGCGCGCGGCTCGATGCAAAGGGGGTGCCGGAGGGCGACGTCGCGCGGGTCAGGATGCCGGTCGGCCTCGATATCGGGGCGCGCACGCCGGCCGAGATCGGCGTCGCCCTGGCCGCGGAGCTCGTCGCGTGGCGCGCGGGGCGGCAGCGCGCTCGATGGTCACCGGGCGGACCCACGCCCGCCGGAGAGGAGCAGGCTCGATGAACCGTGTGACCACGATCGTGCTCGCCGCTGGCGCGGGCAAGCGGCTCGGGGGGCCGAAGGCGCTCCTGGCCTGGCCGTCATCGACGAAGGGGGGGGCCGAGCGGCCGCTGGCGATCGCGCACGCGGAGGCTCGCCTCTCGGCCGAGAGCGCGCAGGTGCTCGTGGTGGTGCGCAGCTCCGTCTTTCACGCGCTGCTGGCCCATGTGCAGCCGGGCATCGACCTCGTCTCGTGGTCCGCGCCGGACGACCTCGGGCCGGCGGGCTCGCTGGCCGTCGCCGCGCCGCGCATCGGCGACGCCGACGCCGTCATCGTGACGCCGGTCGACGTGCCCCCCGCGCGCGCCGCGACGGTGGCGCGGCTGCTCGCCCGTCTCGAGGCGGGCGCGTCCTTGCCGACGCCGCCGCTCGCGGTGCGGCCGCGGCACCTCGGCCGCGGCGGGCACCCGGTCGTGCTGCGCACCGAGGCGCTCCAGCGTTACCTGGAGGCCGATCCTCCGCCGCTCCGGGATCACCTGAGGGCGCTCGGCGACAGGTGCGTCGACGAGGAGGTGGACGATCCAGGGGTGCTGCACGACCTGAACGTGCCGGTCGACGTCATTCGCGTGCTCGGGGGCCCGCCGCGTTTTCTCGCCTGAAGGCGGCCGGCGATCGTCCACCTGCGCGGGTCGCACGCGCGCGGCGCGCTCGGGTCGACGCCTCCCGGGGGACCGGGCTATCGTCGGTGAGGAGGAGCATACGAATGGCGACGAGCCCTCCAGCGTCAACGAGCACCGTGGGGAGCAGCGTGCCCCGAACAGACGGCCCTCCCAAGGTCACGGGGGCGTCGCGCTACGTCGACGACATCCCGGCGATGCCGGGGGAGATCTTCGGGCGCACCGTGCGGAGCCCCGTGCCCCGCGGGATCCTCCGCGGGGTGCGGCTCGACCCCGCGTTCGACTGGAGCGACGTGACCGTCGTGCTGGCCGAGGATGTCCCGGTCAACGTGGTCGCGCTGATCCTGGACGATCAGCCGATCCTCGCGACCGGAAAGGTGAACCACGCCTACGAGCCGATCGTCCTGCTCGGCTGCGCGGACCGGCTGAAGCTCGCGCGGGCGGTCCAGGCCGTCGCGCTCGACATCGATCCGCTGCCGCCGGTGCTCGACGCGCGCGCCGCGCTCGACGGCGGGGAGATCATCTGGGGCGCCGACAACGTCATCAAGCGGTACCTCATCACGCACGGGGGCGCCGACGCCGCGCGGGAGCGCGGCGAGGCGAGCGAGGCCGCGATCGACGCGGCGCTCGCGCGCTGCGAGGTGGTCGTCACCGGCACGTACGCCTCGCACCACCAGGAGCAGCTCTACATCGAGCCGCAGGGGGTCATCGCCTGGTGGGACGAGGCAGGCGCGCACGCGACGGGCTCGATCCAGTGCCCGTTCTACGTCCACAAGGCGTTCCTGAAGGCGTTCGGGCTCCCTCCCGATCGGATCCACATCACCCAGTCGGTGACGGGGGGCGGCTTCGGGGGCAAGGAGGAGTACCCGTCGATCATCGCGCTCCACGCGGCGCTGCTCGCGAGGAAGAGCGGCCGCCCGGTGCGCATGATCTACGACCGGACGGAGGACATCGAGGCGACGACGAAGCGCCACCCGGCGTCGTGCGAGATCACGAGCGGCTGCGATCGCGACGGCGCGCTGCGCGCGCTGAAGATCCGGATCCTCATGGATGGCGGGGCATACGCGACGCTGACGCAGGTGGTCCTGTCGCGCGGCGCCCTCCACGCCGCAGGCGCCTACCGCTGGGACGACGTGTGGATCGAGGCGACCGCCGTGGCCACGAACACGCCCCCGAACGGCGCCTTCCGCGGCTTCGGCGCGCCGCAGACGATCTGGGCGATCGAGCGGCACCTCGACCGCGTCGCGCGGGAGCTCGGCTGCGATCCGCTCGATCTGAAGGCGAAGAACGTGCTGCGCCCCGGCGACTCGACCGCGACCGGGCAGGTGCTGCGCGTCAGCGTCGCGGGCGAGGAGTGCATCACGCGGGCGATCGCGGCGAGCGGTTACCGGCAGAAGCGCGCGGCCGGGCCGGTCGTCCGCGGGCGCGTTGCGCGCGGGATCGGGCTCTCGGTGTTCATGCACGGCGCGGGCTTCACCGGGTCGGGTGAGCGCTACTACAAGGGAAAGGTCGCGCTCGATCTCGCGCCCGGCGGGCGGCTCCGCATCCGCACGGCGTCGACGGACATCGGCCAGGGGACGGAGACGGTGTTCCGGCAGATCGCCGCGGACGCGGCGGGGCTGCCGCTCGATCGGGTCGAGTTCGCGGTGCCGTGCACGACGACGGTGCCCGACTCGGGCCCCACCGTGGCGTCGCGCACGGTGATGGTCGTCGGCTCGATCGTCGAGGCCGCAGCGCGGGAGCTGGCGAGCCGCGTGCGCGCGGAGCAGGCAGCGCAGGAGCCGGGCGCTGGAGAGGGCGACGCGGGCGCCGCGGCGGGGCCGCCGGCGCTGAGCTTCGAGGAGGCGGCCGACCGGCTGCTGGCCCGCGAGGGCCAGGTGACGTCGCTCAAGCAGTACGAGCCGCCGGATTACGTGCGCTGGGACGACGAGGCGTACAAGGGAGACGCGTACCCGTGCTTCGGCTGGGCGTGCGACGTGGTCGAGGTCGAGGTGGACCTCGACACCTTCGAGGTGACGGTGGTCGACTTCTGGTCGGCTACCGACGTGGGCAAGGCGATCCACCCGGTGATGTGCAAGGGGCAGATCGAGGGAGGCAGCCTCCAGGCGATCGGCTGGGCGCTCTCCGAGGAGATCGTCTGGCAGGGCGGCAGGATCAAGAACCCACGGATGACCAACTACATCATCCCGACGTCGCTCGACGCGCCGCCGTTCCATGTCGTGCTGGTCGAGGAGCCGTTCCCGTTCGGTCCGGGCGGCGGGGCTAAGGGCATCGGCGAGATGCCGATGGATGGCGGCGCGCCCGCGGTGGCCGCGGCGATCGAGCACGCGACGGGGATCGCCGCGCGCGCGTTGCCGCTCACGCCGGAGCGGTTGCTCGAGGCGGCGTGGTCGGCGGGGAGAGGGGAGCGTCTATGAAGGTATCGCTCGTCGTCAACGGCTCGCCGCGCGAGGTCGATCTGCCGCCGCTCTCGCGGCTGCTCGACGCGCTCAGGGGGCCGCTCGGGCTCACGGGCACGAAGGAGGGGTGCGCGGAGGGCGAGTGCGGCGCGTGCACGGTGCTGCTCGACGGCGACCCCGTGAACGCGTGCCTCGTCGCGATCGGGCAGTGCGAGGGGCGGCGCGTGACGACGGTCGAGGGCCTCGCCTGCGCCGGACACCTGTCGCCGCTGCAGCGCTGCTTCGTCGAGGAGGGGGGCGCGCAGTGCGGGATCTGCACGCCAGGCATGCTCCTCTCGGCGGAGGCGCTGCTCGCGCGGAGCCCGGATCCGTCGGAGATCGAGGTGCGCGAGGCGCTCGCCGGCAACCTGTGCCGCTGCACCGGGTACCAGCGGATCGTCGAGAGCGTCCGCGCCGCCGCCGCGCTGCGCCGCGGCGGGGGAGGGGCGGCGCCGTGAGCCTCGCGGATCTACGCCTGTTCGAGATGCGGCACGTCGCCGGGCTCGGTCCGCTGTGCGAGATCGTGGCGGAGCGGGCCGCGCTCGGCGCGCCGGTCACGCTCCTGGCAGGCGGCACCGACTGGGTCGTCGAGCAGGAGCTCAGGCCCCCGCTCGAGGTCGCGGCAGGGGGCCCGTCGGCGCCGCCGCTCGTCGTCGACGTGTCCCGGCTCTCGGATCTGCGAGGCATCTCGCTCTCGGGCGACACGCTCCGGGTGGGGGCCGCGACGACCTACCTGGAGATGCTCCGGAGCGACGCGATCGCCGCGCGGGCGCCGCTCCTCGCGCGGATGAGCCGCGACGTGGGCGCGGTGCAGATCCAGGCGCGCGGCACGCTCGGCGGCAACCTGGCCACGGCCTCGCCGGCCGCCGATGGCGTCGCCGCGCTCGCCGCCTACGACGCGACCGTCGTGGTGCAGAGCGTCCGCGGGGAGCGGCGCATCCCGATGAGCGCCCTGCAGACGGGCTACAAGCGCACGTCGCGCGCGCCGGACGAGGTGATCGTCGCCGTGGAGATCGCGCTGCCGGCGCCAGGGTCGCCCTGGTACTGGCGGAAGATCGGCGCGCGACGGGCGCAGGCGATCTCGAAGGTCGCGCTCGCGGGCGTGGCCGAGGTGCGGTCCGGGCGCGCCGCGCGGCTCGGGCTGGGGATGGCGTCGGTCGCGCCGACGACGGCGCTCCTGCCGAGCGTGCGCGCGCTCTGCACGTCCCGTCCGCTCGCCCAGCTCACCGCGGCGGAGGTCGACGCGGCGGTGGCCCAGGACGTCTCGCCGATCGACGACGTGCGCTCGACGAGGGCTTACCGGGAGCACTGCGCCCGCGGGGTGGTGCGGGAGCTCCTTCGGCAGCTCGGCGCGCCGGTCTGATCATTCCATCCAGTCGAGCTGCGCGACGTCGGGCCTTCGGCTGCGCCCGGCGGGGTGTGTCGGGCGTTCGTACGACGGCGGCGGGAGCGGCGTCTCCACGTCCATGTCATGGCAGCGCGCGCATCGCCGCGGGGTGGTGGTGCCGGCCTGGAAGATGGTGACGCAGCCGCAGGCTGGGCAGATCATGCCGATGTCGTAATTCATGAGCACTCCTCGACGACGAACGCTCCGGGGCGGTCCGAGCGGCGGGAAGATGCGCTGATGGGGCGACGTGTGGGCGACGGCGCGGCAACATTGCGTGGAAGGGGGAGTGTCGATGCCAGGCTCCGGGGCTTTCCAGAACGAGCGGAGAAGCGCCCTCGGCCTGGCGGCCGGCCTGTTCCGGGAACGGCGGATCGGTAACGGCGAGGCCCGCAGCGCGCGCCGCTCGGGCTGCGTCAGAGCAAGGTCAGGAGGCGTCGGGCGCGGGCCTCGGCCGCCTCGATGATCTGCGCGGACTCCGGCTCGGGGAGCTCGAGCTTCCTGGTCAGCGCGGCGATGTACTGCTTCTCCGCGTCGTGCTGCTCGCCGTCGACGAACGTGAGAAGCACGGCGTGCTGCAGCAGCGCGCGGCGGTCGTCGCCGCCGAGCTCGCCGACCGGGACGTCGTCCAGGGTCCTTCGCTGGGAGGCATAGGCGCGGATCTCCTTCGCCTGGTCCTCGTTCGCCTCGAACGCCGCGATCAGCCCCTCCACCATCTCGCGCTCGGCCTCGTGGAACTCGCCGTCCGCCCACGCAACGCTCACGAGCGACTTCACGATCGCCATGCTCTGCTCTTGCATGGCGACGAGTGTCGTCGCTCCCCCGGGGCAACGTCAATCGCGAGGGGAGCGACGGTCACCCGCTTCGGATACGGGCCCACCTCGGCGTTTTCGGTGCTCAGCGCACCGGAGTGCGCTTGCGCGCCGAAAACGCCGATCTGGGCCCGTCTCCTGTGCGGGTGACCGCCGCTCTAGAGCGCTCCGCGTGCGAGCGGCTCCGTCAGCGAGGCGAAGACGTCCGGCCGCAGCGTTCCTGCGAGCCCGGCGCAGAGCAGGGCGAGCGCGAGGAGCGCAAGCCACAAGGAGAGACCTCTTCGGCGCGGGGCCACCAGCGGGACAGGCGGCCTGCTGCCGGCGCCCGTTGGGACGACATGAGCAGATTCGGGGGGGGCGAGCTCGGGTGCGACGGGGCGCTGCACCCCGACGAGCGGCGGGCGCGCGCCGGCGACCGCGAGCGCCGACATCGCGGAGACAGCAGCGACCGGGGGCGGCGTCCGGGTGAGATCGAGGCCGGCGAGCGCCTTCATGCTGCGCGCCGCGCGGCGCTGCGTGCTGTGCTCGGACTGCGCGACGAAGCGCGCGACGAGCTCGTCGACCCGCGAGGCGCCTGCGTCGACGCCCTCCGCGGGAGAGCGCGCGCTCCGGGATCGCCGGGAGGCGTTCCACACGATCGCATCGATGGGGCCGAGCTCCGCCGGGCACGGCGTTTCTTCTGGCTCTACGTCGGCGGTAGACTGCGCTGAAGCTGCATCCGTGGGCACGAGGTCCGCGGGCGGCTGCTCGGGAGCCAGATCGGCGGGCGGCTGCTCAGCAGGCGGCTGCTGGGGAGCCAGATCAGCAGGCGGCTGCTGGGCAGCCAGATCAGCAGGCGGCTGCTCGGGAGCCAGATCGGCGGGCGACTGATCGAGAGCTGCGTCCGCGGGCAGTTCCTCGGGAGCCAGAACAGCAAGCGGTTCCTCGGATGCTGCTGCATCCGCGGGCAGTTCCTCGGAAGCCAGAACGGCGGGTGGTTCCTCGGATGCTGCTGCATCCGCGGGCAGTTCCTCGGAAGCCAGAACGGCGGGCGGTTGCTCGAGTGCCGCGTCAGCGGGCGATTGCTCGGGCGCTTCGTCCTCGGCTGGCGTACCGGCGTGCGCGGTTTCCGGACCGTCGGCGTCCGCCGTCAGCAAGGCTTCGACCGGCGCGGCCGGAGTGTCCTCGGCTGGCGTGCCGGCGTGCGCGGTTTCCGGACCGTCGGCGTCCGCCGTCAGCAAGGCTTCGACCGGCGCGGCCAGAGCCGTCGGGATCGGCGCAGCCGGAGCGTCGTCGTCGCAACGCGTCGGAACGGGCCAGGGCAGCGTGTGCCGCGCTGCGGGCGTCTCCTCGAACGGCGCGACGGCCGCTCGAGGACCCGCTGGCACGGCGAGGTCCGCCCGACGGACGAGCGGCCAGGCGCCATAGGCCGGCGTGACCTGGAGCGCCGCGTCCGGCGCCATGAACTGGATCGCGGGCGCGCGCGACGTCTCGATGGGCTCCGGGACGTCGGTCGCGCCGGCGGGCGCCTCCGCCACGCGGGAGAGCACGGGCTCGCCGGCCGCCTCCCTCTCCTCCCAGACGGCCGTGGCCACGGTCGGAGTCGGCTCCTGCGAAAGCGGGACGACGTCGGCAGGCTCGGGGGAGAACTCGACGAGGATCGACGCGGTCGGCGTCGGTTCCCGGGACGACAGCGCGACGGCAGCAGGGCCAGGGGAGAAGTCGACGAGGAGCACCTCGAGCCCCTCGGGGCTCGTGAGCGCTTCGCTGCAAGCGGAGGCACCGTAGGCAACGAGCGATGGCGCTGGCACGGGCCGCGCTCCTTCAGGCGCGATCTCCACGGCCGCGCGCGCGATCGGCGCCACGGGCGCGATCGACCGAGCTGGCTCGACGAGCTCCGGGATGATCGGGATCTCGGCCGGCGCTGGAGCGACATCGAGCTCCACCACCGCCTGCACGATGGTCGGGGTCGGCTCCGGCAGCGCCTCGACGTGCTCGCTGGCGTGCGATGCGCGCTCGGGCGCCTCGGCCTGCTGGCTGGCGTGCGCAGGCGCCGTCGCGACGTCGGGACACGGCTCGACTGCCACCGCCACGGCACCATCGCCTGCGGTCGCAGGCGCCGGGAGCGCTGCCCCGGAGGTCGCGCACGCGACCAGCCCGGGGCTGAGCGTGAGCTCCACGATGACGGGCGCGATCGGTCCGGGGCTGAGGGTGAGCTCCACGATGGGATGCTGCAGCGGCGCAGCGGGGGCGTCGCTGCGCGGGGCAGCGGGGGCGTCGCTGCGCGGGGCAGCGGGGGCGTCGCTGCGCGGGGCAGCGACGGTCGCATCGCGCCGCGCGTGCTCCGCTTGCGGCGGCGGCTGCATCTCCTCCGCTTCCGGCGCGGCAGGCTTCGCCTGGACCTCCGGGCGCGGGCGCCTCAGCCGGCCGGCCTCCTTGGCGCGCAGCGTCTCACGGGCGAGCCGCGCCAGCGCCCGCCGGGCGGCGTTGCGGTTCACCGGGATCAGCGCGGCCTCGAGCTCCCGCGCGACCGCTTCCGGGTCCTGCTCGTGCGCGGGGCGCGGGCGCGCCGTCGCCGTGAGGTTGGGCATGCTGCCGGCGGACGCGGCGAGCAGCCTGGCGAGCAGGTCGCGCAGCAGCCTCGCCGCCTCGGCCGGCGCCACCGCCTCGCCGCGCGTGCGCACCGTGACGGTGCCCTCGGTCGTGAGCAGCACCGCGCGATCGTCGAGCCTGAGGGGCAGGCGCGAGGTCGCGTCGCTCACGGCGAGCGCGAGGTAACCCGAGGTCTCCGGCACCAGCGAGGCGCTCCGCGCGTGCGCCGCCGCGACGACCTCCTCCAGCGTGACGCAAGCGCTCACGACCGCCCCCGGCCCGCCGCGTCGCCCGGCCCGCCCGCGCGCGCCGGCCTGACCGGCACCCCCGCCGCCTCGAGGTACGCCTTCGCTTCGCCGATCGTGTACTCGGCGTCGTGGAAGATCGACGCGGCGAGCGCGGCGTCGGCGCCGCCCTCGACGAGGCCGGCGCGCAGGTGATCCAGCGTCCCGACGCCGCCCGACGCGATCACCGGGACCGGCACGGCCCGCGCGATGGCGGCGGTGAGCAGGAGGTCGTAGCCGTCGCGCGTCCCGTCGCGGTCCATGCTCGTGACGAGCAGCTCGCCCGCGCCCGCCCGCGCGATCTCCTCGGCCCACGCGACCGCGTCGCGCCCCGTGTCCCGCCGGCCGCCGTGGGTCACCACCGTCCAGGCCACGCGCGAGGGATCCGCGATCCGGCGCGCGTCGATCGCCACGACGATCGCCTGCGCACCCCAGCGGTCCGCGGCGCGCCGCACGAGGTCGGGATCGTTGACGGCGGCCGTGTTGATCGCGACCTTGTCCGCCCCCGCGTCGAGGAGCGCCTCGATGTCCTGCTCGGACTTGACGCCGCCTCCGACCGTCAGCGGCGTGAACAGCACCTCCGCAGTGCGCGCCACGACGTCGAGGATGATGCCGCGCTTCTCGTGCGACGCGGTGATGTCGAGGAACGTGATCTCGTCCGCTCCCTCCGCGTCGTAACGGCGGGCGGCCTCGACGGGATCGCCGGCGTCCCGCAGCCCGACAAAGCGGACGCCCTTCACGACGCGGCCGTCCTTGACGTCGAGGCACGGGATGATGCGCTTCGCGAGCATACGTCCGCGTTAGCCTACCTGCCGCGTCAGGGCCAACTGTTGCGCTGTGCGCCCGCTCCGGCGCCGCGCGGGGCGTGCTTGCGCGCTTTTTGACGGTATTTCTGGCTGCCGGCGAGGCGCCGCACGCCGGCCGCTGCGCCCGGAGCCTGACCGCGCCGCGGTTCCTCGCTACCATGGCGCCATGCACTGCCCGCACTGCGGGAGACCCGTACCCGAGGGCTCGATCGCGTGCCCGCACTGCGGCGCCGCGCTCGCGCCGCTGGGCGGAGCGGCCGGCTATTACGGCATGAAGCCCGCGGCCCGCACCATGGTCGGCGTCACGCTCCCCGACCTGCTCCGGCAGACGCCGTCCGCCCCGGCCGATCCGGGCGGCGCAGGCCCCGGCCAGGCCGCGTTGCCCCCCATGGCTGGCGCGCCGGGCGCCGCCTCGCGCACGATCGTCGGCATGCCCGCCGCGATCTTCGGCGCGGCGCCCGCGCCGGCGCCGGCCGATCCGCGCCTGTCCGGGGGCACGCTCGTCGTCGGGACCCCGGCGGCAGTGGCCCCGGGAGCGCGCCTCGACGTGCCCGCAGCGGCGGCCGCGCCGCTCCATGCAGCGCCGGGCGAGCTGCGCCTCGACCACACCGTGCCGATCGCCCCGGGCCTCGCGGCGGCGCGCGGTCCGGTGCCGCTGCCCGCCGTGTCCCGGACGCTGGTCGGCGTCGCCCGGCCGGGCATCGCGCCGCTCACGCCCGGCGCCCCGGCCGATCCCGAGCCCGATCCCGAGCTCGACTCCCGCTACCAGCCGGCCGGAGAGCTCGGCGCCACGATCGCGCCGGCGCGCTTCCGCGCCCCTCCGCTGCAGAACCCGGCGCTCATGCGCCCTCATCGCCTGAAGCATCGGCTCCCGCCGCCGAAGGGCGAGCGGCGCCCGCGCACGTCGCGCCGGGCCGTCGCCGTCGTCGTCGCGGGCGGCGTGCTCGCGCTCGGCGCGGTCCTGTTCGCGCTCCTCTGGCCGAGCGCGCCCCCGGTGACCGCGCGCGCCCGCGCCGACGCCGGCGGCCGCGAGGTCATCGAGCTCCGGTGCGAGAGCTGTCCTGACGGCACGGCGGTCTCCATCGGCGAGGGGCGCGCGACCACGGCCGGCCGCGTCGCGCAGATCCCGCTCGCGAGCCCGCTCTCGGTCGGCGAGAACCGGATGAAGGTCGCCATCGACCGCCCCGGCAGCGGGCGCGACGAGACGGTCGGCGTCTCCATCCACGTCGCCTACCGGATCCGGCCCGACCTCGGCACGCTGCAAGGGGAGCGGCCCTCGATCCAGGTCGTGGTCGAGGCGAGCAAGGGCACGCAGGTGATCCTCGACGGCAAGGAGGTCGCGCTCACGAGCGGCCGGGCCATCGAGTCGATCGACGTCACCGACGCGGTCGAGGGGCCCTCGGACGAGACGAAGACGCTGAGCCGGCAGGTGCCGTACACGGTCACGCCGCCCGACGGCCCGCGCGAGCAGGGCATGGTCAGCGTCGCGGTCGGCATCGTCCCGCTCACCATCGAGGCGCCCGGCCCGAGCGTGGTCATCGACAAGGAGAGCTTCGTGCTCGCCGGGCGCACGGCCCGCGGCGCGCAGATCTTCGCCGGCGCGCACCCGATCGCGGTTCGCCCCGACGGCACCTTCGCGCACGTGATGAACGTCTCGTCCGTGGGCGCGACCCAGTTCGAGGTGCGCGCGAAGATGCAGGGGATGGCGCCGCGCATCGCGAAGCTCGCCGTGCGCCGCGTCGACCGGCTCGACACCGCCGCGAAGGAGTTCGCCGGCCGCGGCCCGATCGGGTACGCCGAGCTCGCCGCCGGCGGGAAGGACCATATCGGCAAGCCGATCGCGCTGACCGGCGAGGTCGTCGAGGTGCGCCGGCAGGGATACGCGACGCTGATCCTGCTCTCGATCCCGCCCGCGTCCGGCTGCGCGGGCGGGAAGGAGGGCGGCGCGGCCGCCGCGAGCGCGAGCCCGGGCGCCGCGCCGCGCGCTCCGGAGGCGTGCAAGGTCCGCCTCGTCCACGGCGCCGACAACCCCGCCCAGCGCGGGGACATCCTCACCGCCTACGGCAGCGTCGCGCCGCCGTTCGTCGCGCCGGGCGGCGCCGAGATCCCCGAGGTGCAGGTCGAGTTCACCGTGAAGGGCGGCCGATGAGCGCCACGCGCACCACGGCGCCCGGCCCGCGAAGGCCGCGTCGCGCCCGGACCGCGGGCCTCGCCGCAGCCGGGCTCCTGCTCTCCGCTGCGGCGCCGCTCGCCTTCGCCGACGCCGTCGACACGAGCCGGCCGCACACGATCGTGGTCGGCGCGCCCCGCGGCTTCGCGCCCAGCGAGCGGCTCGACGCGCGCCGCACGGGCCGCTCCGCCGCGCGGCTGCCCTTCCCGGCGCGCGAGGCGTGGCGAAGGCAGCTCCGCGGCGGGATCGACGCTGCGCCGCTCGTGGACGCCGCGGGCGATCTCCTCCTCACGCTGACGGTCCCGGAGGTCGTCAAGCTCGGCGCGGACGGCCGGGAGCGCTGGCGCGTGCGCATCGGCGACAGCGCGCCGCTCGCGCCTGCCGTGCTCACGAGCGACGGCACCCTCGCGCTGATCACCTCGTCCGGCGTCGCCGTCGGGCTCACGCCTGCGGGGAGCGTGCGCTTCGCCGTCCCCCTCGGTCTCCGCGGGCGCGACGCCGACGTGACGCCGCTCGCGCTCGACGACGGCGGGCTCGTGGCGGCCCTGGGGCGCTCCCTCGTCGAGCTCGCCGCGGACGGGACCGTGCGCGCCCGCGCCGAGATCGCGGATCGCGCGACGGGCGCCTTGCTCGCGGGCCCTGAAGGCACGCTCGTGACCACCGAGTCGGGCGCGGTGCTGACCTGGCGTCCACCCGGGGCGCCGCGGCGGCTCGGCTCTCTCGGCGGCGTGCCTCGCCGCGGCGCGGCCCTCGCCGACGCCCGCACGCTGCTCGCGGTCGTCGACGCCCGCCGCCTGGTCGCGCTGGATCTGCCGACCGGGACCGCTGGGGTCCGCGCCGGCGCGGCCTTCAGCGCGCTCGACGGGCCGCCCGCCATCGGCGCCGGGGGCGTGGCCGTGGTCCTGTCGACGACCGGCCTGCTCCTCGGGGTCAACGCGTCGGGCGACCTGGCGTTCCGGGTCGCGATCGACAGGCCTCCGGGCGCCCAGCCCGCCGACGGCGGGCTCTCCGGCCTCTTCGGCGCGGGGGACGCGAAGCCGAGCCCGCCGATCGTCCTCGATCGCACCGGCCGCGTCGGCTTCGTGCGTGCGGGCGGGCGCGCCGGCGTCGTCGAGGCGGACGGCAACGTCTCCATCGCGGCCGAGCGCGTCTGCTCCGCGCCGGTCGCCGTCGTCCCTGCCGGCGAGGAGCGGATGGCGATCGCCTGCCGTGACGGCACCGTGGTGATGCTGGCGCGCTAGCGCCAGCCGTCGCACATGGCCAGGGCTGAGCGCCGCCGGCCGAGATGGCCGGCAGCATCTGCCGACGATCCTGGCCGGTGGCTCCTGCGTCCTAGCTCTCGGTGGCCGGGATCCACTGCTTCCAGGTGCCCTTGTCGTCCCAGTACAGCTCGGACTCGGCCGCCACCGTCTTGTACCGCGTGATCGTGATCTGCTCGTCGAGCGCTGCCGCTTGAGCCTCCTCGTACAGGGGCGCGCCGAGCGCGTCTTCGGGGATCATGTGCATGCTCACGACGAACTCGTCGGCGTTCGCCTCGACGATACAGAACCCGTTGCTCGTGGAGTTGCTGAAGGCGAGGTGCGGATTGGCCGTCTTCATGCTGCCGTCGATGTCCTCCGCCTCCGCCTTCAGGACGTCTTTCAGCGTCGGATGGCTCGCCAGCTGCTTCGTCAGCACCGAGCGGTACGTGGCCGACGAGATCGCGGAGCCGCCGAATTCCACGATCTTGGCCGCGGACGTGGCGCCCTCCACAGCCGGCGTTCCGGCGAGGAAGGCGCCGAGATCGCCGGTGATCGACACCACGTTGCCCTCGACCCCGGCGAGCATCTCGATGAGCTCGTTCCGCTCCTCGCGGAAGCCGTCCCAGCCATCGCAGTTCAGGTAGAAGTGCCGGGTGAGCGACTCCTGGTCGGGCCCCGCGGGCTCCGTGGTGTGGGCGACGGTGAGCTGTGAAAGGCGGTATTCGTTCCCCCATACCTTCCAGGTGCTCTTCGATTCCTCCATCGTTTTCTGGAACCAGGCTCTCTGCGCTTCGCCCATGACCTCGGCCTTGGCGGCGAGCGTCGAGTAGGGATCGAAGGCGTCCTTGATCACGAAGTAGCGCGACCCGAACGCGCTGTGATAGTCCGTCTTTCCGAGATCGGCGTAGGCGAACCCGCTCTGCATGAAGGCGAGCTCACTCGGCGGGATGGGGGGAATCGGCTCCTCCCCTTGCTCGGCCTTGTGCTCGTTCAGCTTCACCACGATCTCGTCGACGACCTTGGCGCTGACGGGGCGGGGCTCGCCCTGGGCGAAACCGAGGTTCGGGTCGAATCCGAACAGGACCGCGGCCTCGTCCAGCGCCCTCTTGTAGGTCATCACCCAGTTGTCCTCGTTGATGTCCAGGATGTAGCGGCTCGTATAGGGCAGCAAGCTGGTCAAGCTGTCCACGATTTGCTCCTCCTGAACGACGACCTTTCCTGGAAAGGCGTCCTCCGGGATCAGGTGATCCGCCCGGTAGGAGCGGAGATCCGTCATCACGAGGTGGACGTGCTTCCCGAACGAGAAGTCCCGGTAGATGGTGATATCGTCCGGGTACTCGACCGCCCTGTCGTAGCGGAAGTCGTCGCCCTTCGGATCATTCGGGTATTCGGCCGGCATGTACTCGAACCAGGCCTGGTTCGCCGCCTTGCGCCGGTCCTCGTCCGTCTCCGGCTCTCGGCCGTCCAGATAGGCCGCCGTCGCGCCGTGGCAATCGTCGGAGAACTCGTGATCGCCCCAGACAGCGATCATGGGAAAGAGCTCGTGCACCCTCTGCAGCGCCCGGTCGGACCGGTACGTCTTGTAGAGCTCCCGGTAATTGCTCAGCGACTTGGCGGCGTGGTACGCCGCGCCCTCCGCCGGCTGGAAGGCGATGGCGCCGTCCACGTCGGAGAACGAGATGCTGCGCTGTCCCGGGGCGGCCTGGAGGCTCGGGTTCCCGGTCGTCTCGTAGATGTAGCCCCCGAGGTGGACGACGAAGTCGAGCTCCTCTTTCGCCAGGGCCACATAAGCGTTGTAATAGCGACCGATGTAGTCCTGGCCGGAAACGAACGCGAAGCGCACCGGCACGTCCGCGTCGAGGGCGGGCGCCGTCCGCGTCCGGCCGACGCGCGAGCTGACGCAGCCGTCTCCTGTCATGTAGTAGAAGCGGTAATAGTACGTGGTGCCGGGGCTCAGGCCGTTCACCTTGAGCTTGACGCAGTGATCGAACTCCACCCGGGCGGTCACGCGGAGCTGCGTGCTGCCCGACCCCACCGTGGCCACGTTGTCGGAGCTCGGGTTGAGCACCACGAGCTGCGTGAACTCCTCGTCGAGCGCGACCACGAGCGCCAGGGTGAGATCCGACTGCGGCTGCTTGCGATCGACGAGCCGGGTCCACAGCACGACGCTATCGTGCCTCGGATCGCCGGAGGCCACCGACTGCGGGAAGAACCGGTCATCCTCGTGCACGTCGCAGATGCCGATGGGGTCCCCATCATCGGAGCAGGCCGTCGGCACGACCACCGAACCAGCGGTCACCAGGGTCGCGCGAAGAAAGTCTCGGCGTCTCATCATCGATTCAAGTCCTCCAACGACGGATACACCCCGAGCGCTGCGCGCGCAACGGCGGCCGCCGCCCTCGCCAGCGCCGCCGCCCTCGCCAGCGCCGCCGCGCGCGGCGCTCCTCGCGCTCGCTCGAGCGGCGCGGGTCGCAGCATGGCGCCTCGTCGCGAGGAGCGCGAGCGCCGCTTGACGTGCCGAGTCAGGCGGCATCTCGTGTGCACCCACCCTGCTGAAAGCACACCATGTTCCAGACGAGCCTCTCCTCCGAAGCGCTGCGCGGCGCGCTCTCGCGCCTCCCCAGCGGGCGCTCTGTCTTCGACCACACCGGCGCGCGCCAGCCGGTCCACACCGTCTACGGCGGCGCCCACCTGTTCAAGGCCGACACGGCCCGGAAGCTCGGGGCGGTGGCGCTCCGCGCCGTCGAGGAGCACGCGCCCGACTTCGCGGCCTTCGCGCGGGCGATCGGCCTTCCGGGGGCCGAGGGGCTCCCGGAGGGGCGCGCCGACGCGCTCGCGCTCGCGGCCGCGATCGAGGCGGGCGGAGGCGCGGCCGAGAGCGCCTCCGGGGCTGCGCGGCTCGCGCACGCGGTGCACGCGCGCGTGCTCGACAAGCTCCGCCGTGAGCCCGTGGAGGACCTGCGCATCGATTTCGAGGACGGTTACGGCGTGCGCCCCGGGCACGAGGAGGACGCGCACGCCGCGGCCGCGGCGCGCGAGGTCGCCCTCGGCATGGCCGCGCGCAGCCTGCCTCCGTTCCTCGGGATCAGGATCAAGCCGCTCGGCGACGGGTGCGCCGAGCGGAGCCTGAGGACGCTCGACGTCTTCCTCTCCGCGCTCGTCGCCGCCTCGGGCGGCGCGCTCCCGCCCGCCTTCGCGGTGACGCTGCCGAAGGTGGTCGCGCCCGAGCAGGTCTCCGCCCTGGCCGACGCCCTCGACGCGCTCGAGGGCGCGCTGCAGCTGCCGGCCGGCTCGATCCGGATCGAGCTGATGATCGAGACGCCGGCGTCGATCCTCGGCCCGCGCGGGGAGGTCGCGCTGCCCGGGCTGGTCGAGGCGGCCCGCGGGCGGTGCGTGGCGGCGCACTTCGGCGCCTATGACTACACGGCGAGCTGCGAGATCACGGCCGCCCATCAGCACCTCGCCCACCCGGCGTGCGATTTCGCGCGGCACGTGATGCAGGTCGCGCTGGCCGGCTCGGGGCTCTGGCTCTCCGACGGCGCGAGCAACCTCCTGCCCGTCGGCCCGCACCGCGCGCGCCCCGGCGGCGCGCCGCTCACGCCGCAGCAGAGCGAGGAGAACCGCCGTGCGATCGTGGGCGCGTGGCGGCTGAAATACGGGCAGGTCCGCCGCGCGCTCGAGAGCGGCTACTACCAGGGCTGGGACCTCCACCCCGCGGAGCTGCCGGTCCGTTACGCCGCCACGTACGCGTTCTTCCTCGAGGGCGTCGATACGGCCGCCGCGCGGCTGCGGAGCTTCGTCGAGCGGGCCGCCCAGGCGACCGTCGCCGGGACGGTGTTCGACGACGCCGCGACGGGGCAGGGGCTCCTGGGCTTCTTCCTGCGCGCGATCGGCGCGGGGGCGATGACGGAGGGCGAGGCGGCGGAGAGGACCGGCCTCACGCCGGACGAGCTCAGGGGCCGATCCTTTCAAGCCATCGTGGCGCGCCGGAGCGCGTGATACGAGAGCACCGGAATGGACAGCACCGCGGAGGGCCCGAGCGGCGAGGAGGACCGATGAGCGCGATCACGACGCACGTACTGGACACGTCACGGGGCTGCCCGGCGAGCGGCGTGCTGGTGGTGCTGGAGGTCGGCGACGGCGGCGGCTACCGGGAGGTCGGACGGGGCACGACCGACGGCGACGGCCGGCAGAAGGGGCTGCTGCCGCCCGGCGAAAGGCCCCTCCAGGGCTGCTACCGTCTCACCTTCCACACAGGCGCCTATTACGCGGCGCTCGGAGGCGAGAGCTTCTATCCCACGGTGTCGATCCTCTTCGAGATCCGGGACCCGGCGCAGCACCATCACGTCCCGCTGCTGCTCAGCCCTCACGGCTACACAACGTACCGCGGCAGCTGAGCGCGCGTGCGTGCGAGAGCGCCGTCCCGCGCGGCGAGCGCGACGCGTGCGCCTGCCGTCCGTGGTGCGCCCGGGGGCGCCGCGAGGGCGACGGTCCGGCGGAGCGAAGGCGGTGTCCCACATGATACGGTGGGGGTGCCCGGCGGTGGGCGACTGTGAGGGTGAACGGTGGGCGCTCTACGAACTCGTTCGGGTGAAGCTCGGGATCGCCGGCGCGGTGCCGGCTGGCTGGCCGTCGTGATGGCCGCGCTCGGGCCGGGGTGCGAGCAGAAGGTGCGGAGCTTCGTCGATGGCGACGGAGGCGCTGGCGCCGCCGGCGGTGGAGCAGGTGGGTCGGGCACGGCGGTCGGCGGTGGCGAGGCTGGCAGCAGCGCGACGGGTGGCGGTGCGACCGGCGGCGCGACGGGTGGCGGCGCGGCGGGTGGCGGCGAGGCCGGCGGCGCAGCGGCTGGCGGCGGCGAGGCCGGCGGCGGCGGTGATGCAGGCGGGGGCGGGGGGACCCCTCTCGAGTGTTCTCCGGACGAGGCGCGGTGCGCCGGCGATCTCATCGAGGTGTGCGGCAGCGACGGGCGGTGGGCTCTCGCCGGTTGCGCCGGCTGGTGCGGCGCGGGCCGGTGCATCCTGCCGCCGAGCTGCCGCCTGGGCGAGACCGGGGCGGGCGAGACCTGCGGGCCGGATCGGAGCCAGCCCTGCTGCGCGAGCCTGCGCGTTCTGGGCGGCCGGTACGACCGGAGCAACGACGCGGCGTATCCGGCGGAGGTGAGCGAGCTGCGCCTGGATCGCTACGAGGTCACGGTCGGACGGTTCCGCAAGTTCGTCGAGGCGTATCCCGCGAGCCGACCCGCAGCCGGCGCTGGAGCTCACCCGGCCATCGTGCGGAGCGGCTGGGACGCGGCATGGGACTCCCGTCTGCCCGCGAGCCAGGCCGCGCTGAAGGAAGACTTGAAGTGCAACCCGGGATTGCACTCGTGGACTGACGACGTGGGCGGGAACGAGCTCAAGCCGATCAGCTGCGTGAGCTGGTTCGTCGCGTTCGCCTTCTGCGCCTGGGACGGCGGGCGGCTCCCGACAGAGGCGGAGTGGAACTACGTGTCGGCTGGCGGGAGCGAGCAGCGGGCGTATCCGTGGGGCAACGCGTTTCCGAACTCGACCTACGCCGTGTTCGACGTCGCGGGCAGCGCCGTCGTCGGATCGAGATCGCCGAGGGGTGATGGCCGGTGGGGGCAGGCCGACCTCGCGGGGAACGTGTGGGAGTGGACCCTGGACTTCGAGGGGACGTACCCCCAGCCGTGCCGTGATTGCGCGAACGTCGAGCGCGGCTCCGCGCGGGTGATCCGCGGCGGCAGCTGGTGGCAGCCTGAAGCGGAGGACCTCTCCTCTCGCTTGCGGACCGGCTGGGACCCGACCGATGTGACGGACGCGCTCGGCGTGCGCTGCGCCAGGAAGCTGTAGCGCAGGCCGCCCTTCGTGGGGTTGGCGCGCGCCGGGGAACGGGCGAACGGCCGCCGTTCAGGGAGAGATGAGGTAGATGACCGAGAAGGCCACGACGAGCGTCGTGAACGCGAGCGCGATGAGCTTGGGCATGGTCCAGTCGTCGTTGTCGGTCTTCGAGATCTCTGTGCTCATCGTGCTCCTCCGCCGTGCTCTCCGCGCGCCTCGCGCGCGTCCGTCTCCTGGCAGAAGGCGGACTCGTCGTCAACCCTGACCCCCCCGCCCGCGACGGACCGGGCGTGCTCATGCGGATGCCTCCGCCGCTGCTCTTGGCCGCGCCCGTGGCCTGTCCGCCCGCGTGGAGCAGCGGCCGTCTTGCCACCTCCGGCAGGCGACGCCGGCTCCCCGCGTCGTGTGCTGATCCGGGTCCGCTGTCCGCCGCAATCTCTCTCCAGCGCGCTTCGGCGATCGGCGCGAGTCGCCGTGTCCGTCGCGGCCTCCTCGCCGCTGCCGCGATCGGCCGACGTGCGGGGCGGCCTGCGGCGCGTGGGCGGCGTCTTCTTTGCTCTTCGTGGCGCCCTCGAATCGCACATCCCCGCGATGTGCAGGGGGGAGACATGCAGCACCTCAAGATGCTCGCGCTGGGCGCCGTCCTGCTCGCGACGGCGCTGGCGCGCGCGGCGTTGCCTGAGCGCCCGGTCCCCTCGCTCACGGCGGCGCTCACGGGGCAAGACGAAGTGCCCGGCCCCGGCGATCCGAAGGGGAGCGGTACGGCCCGCGTCACGCTCGATCTCGACCGCGGCGAGATCTGCTTCGACCTCGCGGTGGCCGGCATCGCGCCGGCGACCGCGGCGCGCATCCACGAGGGCCCTATCGGCCGCGCGGGCCGCGGGATCATCACGCTGATGCCGCCGACCGGCGGCAGCTCCAACGGCTGCGTGAGCGCGACGCGCGACGAGCTGAGCGCGTTGCTCGATGATCCGGAGAGGTATTACGTCGCCGTGCGCACCGCCGATTTCCCCGACGGCGCGCTGCGAGGCCAGCTCTCGCGCTGAGCGCCCCACGCTCGGACGCCGATCGCCCGGACACCCGATGCGCCGGCGCTCCCATCGCCCGACGCGCTCCCGCCTCGGGGGCCGCGCCCCGGGGCTCTATCCGCCCCACAAGAGCTTCTTCAGCCGGATCGCCGTGATCTTCCGCTGCTCGTCCGCGGCGATGGGCAGCTCCTGCTCCGGCGTGTGCTCGAGCCGGGCGCGCAGCGCCTCCAGCATCTCGTCCGCGCTCTTCCCGGTGGCGCAGACGATGTAGATGAACCCGAACTTCTCGTCATAGACGCGGTTCAAGCGCGCGAGCGCCTCCCGCGTCTCCTGCGCCGCGGCGCTCATCCCCGCCTGTTCCTGGCTGGAGAAGCGCCTCGTCGTCGCGCTCGCCTCCGCGGCCTCCGCCTGCGGCCTGGTCTCTCCGATGCGGGGGTGCGCGCGGAACGCCTCGAGCCAGTCCTCCGGCGCGAGCCGCGCAAAGGCCTGCCCCGCCGCCGCGGAGAGCTGCTCCTCGTCGCGGAACGGCCGCGCCGCCGCCATCTGCGATGCCCACGCCGGCGAGCCGCACGCCACCCGGAGCTCCGCCTCGGCCTCCGGCTCCGTGAGCGCGTTGAGCCAGCGGAGCCGCTGCTCGGCCGCCCCGCTCCGGGTCGCCTTGCCGAAGATGCGGAGCCGGCTCACGCCGCCGTCAGGATAGATGTTCAGGCGCACGTGCGTGAACGGCCCCGCCGCGCGGAGCTCTTCCTCGAAGAGATGACGCGTGTGCGCCTGGAGCTTCGTCCGCGGCACGATCTCCCGCCACTCGCCCGCGCCGGCGAGCTCCGCCGCGGAGCGCCCCGCCGCGTCGATCCCCTCGATCATGCAGCTGTCGGGGTAATTGCCCTTGAAGTGGTTCGTGTCGACCTCGATCCGCGCGATCTCGCCCTGAGCCGCGAGCGCCAGGAGCGCCCAGTCGTACCCGGGCCCCCTCCGGCGCCGCGTCTCCCAGCCCTCTCCCATGTTCGCCGCCCGGCCGGGCATGATGAGGTTGTGGCGCACCCCGAAGAACATGTCGCTGCACGAGAGCACGCGCCCGCCGTTCTCCGCGGCCGCGAGGTCGATCTCCGCGCCCGGGCGATCGAGCCGGCGAACGTCGGAGAGGGCGTCGCCATGCACCCGGAGCCGCGCCACCCCGCCATCCGGGTAGATGTTCAGGCGGAGGTGCGTGAACCGCGAAGCGCAGCTCAGCTCGAACGCGTTCTGCGAGTCGCCGGCCAGCGGCGAGCGCGGAAGGATCTCGACCCAGTGCGTCCGTGGATCGAGCAAGTCCTCGACCCGCGCGTCGGGCCGCGCCGCGCACGCCTCGATGGAGCAGTGCTCGGGGTAATTGCCCCGGAAGAACGCCGTATCGACGATGACCCCGCGGATGATCCCTGGCAGCCCCAGCCGGACGAGGCACCAGTCGAACCCGGGAGTCCTGCGCCTGCGCGTCTCCCAGCCATCCATCCACTTCCCGCGATCTGTGTACTCGTGCTCGAGGAACACCGCTTTCCCTGCCTTGAGCAGGTTCTCCTTCGGCGCGAAGAACTCGTCGTTCGCCGCGAGCACCGCCCCGCCCAGGCGCTCCGAGGCCAGATCGAGCGCCTCGGTGAACGCCGGCCCCGTCACCCCTCTCGCTTCAGCCATCGCCCTCTCGCCTCCGCGGGGAAGCTCCCGCGCTCATAGACCTTCTCGCCGCGAAGGTAGGTGGTCTGGACGACGCCGTGGAGCTCCTCGCCGGCGTAGGGCGTCACCTTGTGCCGGTGCTGGAGGACCGGCGGCTCCACCCGGAAGCTCGCGTCGGGATCCCAGATCACCAGATCGGCGTCGAAGCCTCGCGCGATCTCTCCCTTGCGGCGCAATCCGGCGAGCCTCGCGGGCCCGCGACACAGCCAGTCCGCGAGCCGCTCGAGCGGGATGCCCCGGCGGCGGGCGTCGGTCCAGACGATCGACAGGCCGAGCTGCAGGCTCGAGATCCCGCCCCACGCGGCGTCGAAGTCGCCGGCTTCGAGCCGCTTGAGCTCGGGGGTGCACGGGGAGTGATCCGAGACGACGAAATCGATGAGGCCGCCCGCGAGCGCGGCCCAGAGCTCCTCGCGGTTCTGCCGCTCCCGGATCGGCGGAGCGCACTTGAAGGGCGTCGCGCCGTCCGGGATCTCCTCGGCGGCGAAGTGCAGGTAGTGCGGCGTCGTCTCGGCGGACAGCGCGGCGCCGCCGTCGCGCGCCCTCCGCAGGATGTCGAGCGCCGTGGCCGACGAGAGGTGGACCACGTGCGCCGCCGCGCCCGTCGCCTGGCAGAGCGACGCGAGCAGGGCGATCGCCTGGTCCTCCGCCTCGCGCGGGCGCGAGCGCAGGTAGGCGGCGTACGTGCGCGGATCCAGGCCGGCGATCGCCGCGCGCGCCGCGTCGATGGGGCCGGGGAGCTCGGCGTGGACGAGCAGCGGCGCCCCCGTGCCCGCGAGCACCTCGAGCGCCGCCCTGAGGTCCGCCTCGGCGACGTGGCCGAACTCCGCCACGCCCGAGTCGACCATGAAGCACTTGAAGCCGAGCGCGCCGGCCTCGAGCAGCGGGACCAGCTCTCCCGCGTTGCCCGGGACGGCGCCGCCCCAGAAGCCCACGTCGACGACGCACCGGCCCTCCGCCGCGCGCGCCTTCTTCTCCAGGTGCGCGACCGTTGTCGTCGGCGGGACGCTGTTGAGGGGCATGTCGACGAGCGACGTGACGCCGCCCGCGGCCGCCGCGCGCGTCGCCGTCTCGAAGCCCTCCCACTCGGTCCGCCCGGGCTCGTTGATGTGAACGTGCGCATCGACCAGCCCGGGCATCACCGCCGCGCCCTGAGCGTCGACGACGGGGCAGCCCTCCGGCAGCTCGTCGTAGCCGGCGACGGAGACGATGGTGCCGCCCTGGATGTGCACCGAGGCCGGCCGCACGGCGCCCCCGGTGACCACCCGCAACCCGCGAACGATGAGGTCCGGCGTCATCAGGGACGCGATCGTACCACGGCGCCCGGCGGACCGAGGCGGGCCGCTCGCCGAAGCGCGCGCCTATCCGCGCGTCACGCCATCTTCATGCGATCGATGAGCTCGGCGAGCTCGGCGCGCATGGCATCCTCGGAGGGAGCGCGGTACCGGCGGAGGTGGCCGGGCAGGACCCACGTGAACCGGTGCTGGAGGAGGCGCTCCATCGAGCGGATCTGCTCGGCCCAGGAATACCAGCAGACATCGCGCGACGCGATGAGTCGCCCGAGCTCGCCGGAGAAGAAGAGATGATCCCCGGTGAAGAGGTATCGGTCCCGGAGGAGGAGCGCGACGCTGCCCCGCGTGTGGCCCGGGACGGGGATCAAGGTGAGATCGGGCGCGAGGGCCACGGGGTCGAGCCCCCTGATCTTCACCTCGGCGAGCGTCGTTCCGTCGTCGACGTCGCTCTCGTGGATCACGCGATCGCACCCGAATGCGTCGTGGAAGATCCGGTGATCGGCGACGTCGTCGCGGTGGGTGAGCACCAGGGTCCGGATGCCGCCGAGCTCGCGGATGCGCTTCATGAGGGGCCTGGCGGCGCGGGGCGAGTCGACGAGCACGTTGCCCTCGGGTCGCCGGATGAGGTAGCTCGCCGCGCCAAAGGAGGACGACGAGGTATAGCCGCAATAATAGACATCCTCGTCGATCGGCTCGGGGAAGGCGAAGGTGGCGGCCGCCATTCCAGCCGCCGGTGCGGCGGTGCCGATGGAGGCGGTCGGACACGACACCAGCGTCATGGCCGCGCGGAGGTGCTCGTCCGGCGTCGTGGGCTGGCGAGCGACGATGCTCTGCTCGAAGGCGGGCGCGCGCGTGAACACCGAGGGGGCGAGCTGGCGGCATACGTCGCAGTCGATGCACGACCGGTCGACGAAGTAATCGCCGGGTGCGTTCTCTGGCAGTCGGTCCTTGAGGCGAGCCATCTCGTTATCTCAGGATGACACGCGGACGGCGGGCGTGGGGGCAGATCCGTCGCAACCACGTCTACAGCGAACAGCCATCACTTCAGGCGTGGCGCGAGGCCTCGTTGCGTGATGGCTGCGTGATGGCGAGCATGGATATCCCGGGAAACCGGGTGAGTTGAAACAGGGAGTCTCGGGATACCGGCGCCTTGCTGTCCAGCTCCGTGCGCTCGGTCCACCGCGGGCCTGCCGGGCGGCCCGGGTCCCGGCGCGTGGCCGCCGCCTCGCGCTCAGCGCGTCCCGGCGCCGCCTTGCCTTGCGCGCAGCTTGAGCTCTCGCCGCGCTGCTCCTACCCTGCGTCGCGTGAGCGCCGCCGACCGAGCTGCGCCGCACTCGAGCGGCGCGCCAGGGAGCACCCCCGCTCCCTGGGAGCCGCTCTTCTACGAGAAGAGCCGGCTCTACTGGCCCATCCGCCCCCTGGCCGAGGCGTTCGCGGGGTGCGCCGGCTGGCCGCCTGTCGAGGACTACAACCGGGCGCTCGGCGAGGGGTTCCCCGTGCGCTTTGCGGAGCAAAAGCCGCGGCCTCGTCGGCGCGGGCGGCGCGGGCCTGTCGACCCCTCGGCGCTCTACGACGCGCGCATCCACGTCGAGGGCTGCGTGCCCACGCGTCCGAGGAACTGGCACGACTTCCTCAACATGCTGGTGTGGGCCGCCTTCCCGCGCGCGAAGGCCGAGCTCCACGCGCGCCAGCACCGGGCGATCGCCGCGCGCCTCCATCCAGGCGCGGAGGCGCTCCCTCCGGCGCGCACGCGCGAGCTGGATGGCCTCGCGCTCCTCGACGAAGGCGGGCTCCTGCTGCTCGCCGACACGCGCGCGGCGCCCCTCCTCGGCGACGGTTCCGATCTGCAGCGCTGCGCCGACGAGGTGCGGGACGCCGTGCAGCGGGGCGAGGCCGCGGCGCTCGTCTTCGGCCATGCGTTGTACGAGAGCCTCCTCCAGCGCGGTCCGATGGTCCACGCGATGGTGCAGCCCATCCAGTGCGACGGACCGCTGCCCGCCGCGCCGGCCGCGCTCGTGGCGCTGGCCGACGCGCGCCTCGGCGACGTGCTGCGGTCGCCCGACAGCTTCGCGCGCCCGGAGCGCAGCCCGCGCCTCCCCCTGGACGAGCGCGTCCTGTGCCGGTGATGGTAAGTGACGGCCGCGGCCGGCGGACGACGGCGCCCTGAGCGTGCGAGGGGCTTGCAGCGGCGCGCAGCTCGACCGGAAGATGGCCGCCGCCATGACAGCGATCCGACTCTACGATCTCCAGGTGCGGGACGACCGCCGGCCGAGCCCCTTTTGCTGGCGGATCAAGTACGCGCTGGCCCACAAGGGCCTCCCGTTCGACACCGTGCCGATCGGGCTCACGGACATCCCAGCGATCGAGGGCGGCGCGCACAAGACCGTGCCGATCATCGACGATGGCGGAAAGACCGTCTCCGACTCCTGGGCGATCGCGGACCACCTCGACAAGGCTTATCCCGACCGGCCGCGCCTCTTCGCCTCGCCGGCCGAGCGCGAGCTCTGTCGCTTCGTGGAGGCCAGCCTGTTCGTGAGCGCCGGCAGGTCGCTTCTGATGAGCTATGTGAAGGACATCCACGACCACGCCCACGAGCGAGATCGCGCCTACTTCCGGCAGACCCGGGAGAAGCTGCTCGGCTCCACGCTGGAGGAGCTCGCCAGCGGGCGCGCGGCGCGGCTCGACGCGGCGCGGGCCGGCTTCGATTCGGTCCGGCTCACGCTCAAGGGGGGCGCGCCGTTCCTCGCGGGGGCGAACCCTGGCTATGCGGACTACATCGTCGCGGGCCTCCTGCTCTGGGTGGGGTCCATCGCCACCGCCCCCTTCCTCAAAGCCGACGATCCCCTCCTCGTGTGGCTCGGCCGCGTCCAGGACCTCTACGGCGGCCTCGGCCGGACGAGCCCGCTGAACGCGATTGCCGCCTGAAGGCGGCCCTCTTCGGCCGGCGTGGCGGCGCCCCGCTCTCAGGGGCGCCGTCGCGCCGCGAGCGCATAGACGAGCGGCAGTCGGCGCTCGAACTTCTTCATGCGGAACTCCCCTGGCGGTCCTTCCACCATGTCCGGAAAGATGTCGTAGGGCGACCAGTCGAGCTCGCGCAGGCGTTCCAGCGTGAGGCCCGCGTCGAGGAGCGCTGACACCACCGTCCCGATCCCGTGGTTGAACCCGACCTCCTTCAGCGTCACGGGCGCGCTCCTGTCGGCGTACGTGCCTGTCTCCTCGGTGACGATCGGCTCCCCGTGGCCGTCATATGCATAGGCGATCTGCTCGAACGCATTGTCGAAGGTCCACACGAGAGGGTGGAACTCGATGAGGTGCAGGACGCCCCCCGGCTTCAGGCACGCCGCGGCCGCGCGCGCCCAGCGCTTCATGTCCGGGAGCCACCCGAGGACGCCGTACGAGGTGAAGACGATATCGAACGTCTCGCCGCCGAGGGCCTCGGGAGCGTCGTAGACGTTGGCCTCGACGAAGCGCGCGTCCACCGAGAGCTCCTTCGCCAGCGCGCGCGCCGCCGTGATGGCCTCGTCGGAGAGGTCCAGCCCGGTGACACGGGCGCCCAGCCGCGCCCAGGAGAGCGTGTCCTGCCCGAAATGGCACTGCAGGTGGAGCAGCGTCTTTCCGCGCACATCGCCGACCTGCTCGAGCTCGATCGGCTTGAGAGAGCTCGCTCCGGCCCGGAACGAGGCCAGATCGTAGAATTGGGACGCCAGGTGCACGCGGGTGCGCGCGTTCCAGGCGGCGCGGTTCAGCGCAAACCAGTCGGCTTCGGACATGGGGATGTTGTTATCACAAGGCTCGTCGCGCGGTCTGCGTCGGATTGCTGCCGCGCTCGGACGCCGCGCGTGCGCTGGAACGCGCGCCCCTGGGCTCATCGCCGCTTACGTCGGTCGTTACGCCGCCACGACGGCGCTCACCTCATCGACAGCCGCCTTCGGGTCATACCCCAGGTTCGGCGACAGCCACCGTTCCACCTCCTCGACCGTCATCCCCTTGCGCTTCGCGTAGTCCGCGACCTGATCCCTGCCGAGGCGCCCCACCATGAAATACCGCGCCTTCGGGTGCGCGAGGTAGATGCCGCTGACGCTCGCCGCCGGCGTCATCGCGCAGCTCTCCGTCAGCTCGATGCCGACCGACGGCGCGTCGAGCAGCGCGAACAGCTTGCGCTTCTCGGTGTGATCCGGGCACGCCGGGTACCCGAACGCCGGCCGGATCCCCCGGTACTTCTCCTCGATGAGCTCCTCGCTGGTCAGCGTCTCTCCTGCGCCGTACCCCCAGTCCTTGCGCGCGCGCTCGTGGAGCAGCTCGGCGAACGCCTCCGCGAGCCGGTCCGCCAGCGCCTTCGCGATGATCGCGCTGTAGTCGTCCTTGTCCTTCTCGTACGCGCGCACGATCTCGTCGAGCCCGAGCCCGGCCGTCACCGCGAACGCGCCGACGTGATCGGCGAGCCCGCTCTCCCGCGGCGCCACGAAGTCGGCGAGCGACAGGTGCGGCCTCACCCCGTCCGCGGCCTTGTCGCCGCCGTCTCCGTCCTCCTCGGCGCCGCCCTGCCCCTTCACCTGCTGCTGGCGCAGCATGTTGAACCGGAGCAGCTCCCGCTCCCTCGCCTCGTCCGCGTAGAGCACGATGTCCCGCTGCTCGCCGCTTGCCGGCCAGAAGCCGTAGACGCCCCGCGCCGTGAGCAACCGGCCATCGATGATCCGCTGCAGCACCCTCTGCGCGTGATCGAACAGCTCGCGCGCCGCCTCGCCGTACTGCGGGTGCTCCAGGATCTGCGGGAACGGCCCCCTGAGCTCCCACGCGGTGAAGAAGAACGTCCAGTCGATGTACCTCGCGACCTCCGTGAGCGGCACCTCCACGACGCGGCGCCCCGTGAACGACGGCCTCGCGATGTCCTCCGGCCGCCACGCGAGCTCGAGCCGCCCCCTGTCCGCCGCCGCGAGCGTCACGAGCGGCTTCGCCCGCTTCCTCGCGAAGAGCTCGCGCAGCCGGGCCTGCTCCTCCCGGTTCTGCGCGTCGAAGGCAGGCCGGTTCTCCCGATCGAGCAGGCTCGACACCACGCCCACGGCCCGCGACGCGTCGAGCACGTGCACCACCGTCCCGCTGAACTCCGGCGCGATCTTCACCGCCGTGTGCTGCCGGCTCGTCGTCGCCCCGCCGATGAGCAGTGGCAGCCGGATTCCCCGGCGCTCCATCTCGCGCGCCACGCTGACCATCTCGTCGAGCGACGGCGTGATGAGGCCGCTCAGCCCGATCATGTCGGCCTTCTCGCGCAGCGCCGCCTCCAGGATCCTGTCCTGGTGCACCATCACGCCGAGGTCGATCACCTCGTAGTTGTTGCACCCGAGCACCACGCCCACGATGTTCTTGCCGATGTCGTGCACGTCGCCCTTCACGGTCGCCATCACGACCTTCCCCTGCGACGACGAGCCCCCGGCGGCCTTCTCGGCCTCCATGAACGGCAGGAGGTGCGCGACGGCGCGCTTCATCACGCGGGCGCTCTTCACCACCTGCGGCAGGAACATCTTCCCGGCGCCGAACAGCTCGCCGACGATCTTCATCCCGTCCATCAGCGGCCCCTCGATGATGGAGAGCGGCTTGTCGTACTTCCTCCGCGCCTCCTCCACGTCCGCCTCGATGAAGTCGACGAGCCCCTTCACGAGCGCGTGCGACAGCCGCTCCTCGACCGGGCCGTCGCGCCAGGCGAGGTCGAGCTCTTTCTTTTTGCCCTTGCCCTTCACCTGCTCGGCGAACTCGACGAGCCGCTCGGTCGCGTCCGGGCGCCGGTTGAAGAGGACGTCCTCCACCCGCTCGAGCAGGTCCCTCGGGATGTCCTCGTAGACCGCGAGCTGCCCCGCGTTCACGATGCCCATGTCCATTCCGGCGCGGATCGCGTGGAACAGGAAGGCCGAGTGCATCGCCTCGCGGACGACGTTGTTCCCGCGGAACGAGAACGACAGGTTCGACACGCCGCCGCTCACGCGGGCCCCCGGGCAGGTCGCCTTGATGATCCGCGTCGCCTCGATGAAGCTCTTCGCGAAGTCGCTGTGCTCCTCGATGCCGGTCGCGACGGCGAGGATGTTCGGGTCGAAGACGATGTCCTGCGGATCGAAGCCCGCTTCCTCGGTGAGCAGCCTGTACGCGCGCTGGCAGATCGCGACCTTGCGCTCCACCGTCTCGGCCTGGCCGATCTCGTCGAAGGCCATCACCACGACCCCCGCCCCGTAGCGCCGCACGGCGCGCGCCTTCTCGAGGAAGTCCTCGGGCCCCTCCTTGAGGCTTATCGAGTTGACGATCCCCTTGCCCTGGATGCACTTGAGCCCCGCCTCGATGACCGACCACTTCGAGCTGTCGACCATGACCGGGATGCGCGCGATCTCGGGCTCGGTGGCGACGAGGTTCAGGAAGGTCGTCATCGCCTGCTCGGAGTCGAGCATGCCCTCGTCCATGTTCACGTCGAGGATGTTCGCCCCGCCGCGCACCTGATCGAGCGCCACCTCCAGCGCGGTCGTGAAGTCGCCCTTCTTGATGAGCTCCATGAACCGCGCCGAGCCGGTCACGTTGGTCCGCTCGCCGATCATCAGGAAGTTCGTGTCGGGCCGGATGACGAGCGTCTCCAGGCCGGCGAAGCGCCCGAAGCCGTCGCGCTCCGCGGGCACGGGCCGCGGCCGGAGCTCCGCCGTCGCCCGGGCGATCGCGCGGATGTGATCCGGCGTCGTCCCGCAGCAGCCGCCCACGATGTTCACGAGCCCGCTCTCCGCGAACTCCGCGAGCAGCCGCGACGTCGTCTCCGGGAGCTCGTCGTACTCGCCGAACGCGTTGGGGAGGCCCGCGTTCGGGTAGCAGCTCACCCGCGCCCGGGCGAGCTTCGCGAGATCCACGAGGTACGGCCGCATGTCGCTCGCGCCGAGGGCGCAGTTGAGGCCGACGCTGAGCGGGCTCGCGTGCTCCACGCTCGTCCAGAAGGCGTCGATCGTCTGGCCGGAGAGCGTCCTGCCGCTCCTGTCGGTGATCGTCACGCTGAGCAGGATCGGCAGGCGCCGCCCCTTCTCCGCGAAGACCTCCTCCATCGCGACGAGGCACGCCTTCATGTTCAGCGTGTCGAGGAACGTCTCCGCGAGGATCACGTCGACCCCCCCGTCGACGAGCCCGCGCACCTGCTCCGCGAACGCCCGCCGCAGCTCGTCGAAGCTGACGGCGCGGAACGACGGGTCGCTCACGCTCGGCGAGATCGACAGCGTCTTCGGCGTCGGCCCCATCGAGCCCGCGACGAAGCGCGGCTTGCCGGGCGTGCGCGCAGTCCACGCGTCGGCCGCCTGCCGGGCGATCTGGGCCGCTGTCAGGTTGATCTCGTAGGCGAGCGACTCGAGCCGGTAGTCGGCCTGGGCGATCGAGGTGCCCGTGAAGGTGTTCGTCTCGATGATGTCGGCGCCGGCGTCGAGGTACGCGCCGTGGATCTCGGAGATGACGTCCGGCCGCGTCAGCACGAGCAGATCGCTGTTGCCCTTGAGGTCGATCGCGTGATCGCGGAAGCGCTCGCCGCGGTAGTCGGCCTCGTCCAGGCGGTAGCGCTGGATCATCGTGCCCATCGCGCCGTCGAGGCACAGGATCCTGTGTTCGAGGATCTCTTCGATGCGCGCGGGGTGTTCGCTTCCGTTCATGACTCTGCTCATCTCCTGCGCTTCTTTCCCGTGGGTGCTGCGGCCGCAGGGCAGCCGTTCTGCTGCGAGGGCAGGGCGGCTCGGGGCCCGCCGTCGTCCGGCTTGCGGTCCGAGGGGCGGTCGAGGCCGGTCCCACGTGGCGGGTGTGGACCGAGATGTTTAATCTCTCAATCCGGATTAGCAGATTGATCAATGCCGGGCCTGCCGGCCGGTGTCAAGCGTCGGCTGCGAGCGGGTGGCGGCGGCGGCGCTTCTGGCAGCGGGCTCATCTGTCGACACTGCGCCGCTGCGACGCCGCGACGCTGCTGGACGAGCGGCCGCGTGGTCGCGTCTGGGCGCATGAGCGGGGCGCACGGGCGGGGCGAACGGCGGGCTGGTGGCTCTCCCTGGACGAACGGGCGGCCAGGGCGCCGCCCGACGCCGCTCCGGCTGAGGCACTGGCGGACATCGCTGAAGGTGCGTATCCTTGGGGAGCCCTGAGCACCCCACCCAGGGCACGGCCGGCCGGGTTCACCGCACGGTTCGCCTTCCGGCGGGGCGAGCGCCCCGTCAGAGGCAGGACCCGCCGACAAAGCACGCAGAGGAGATTCCAGGATGATCACGATCACGCAGAAGGCAGCCGAGAAGGTGATGGAGATCGCGACAGCGGAGGAGCTGCTGGGGCAGGGGTTGCGCCTGCGCGTCGTGGGCGGTGGGTGCGCCGGCTTCTCGTACGACCTGTACTTCGAGGACAAGCCCACGGAGTTCGACGAGGAGTTCGAGGACAGAGGAGTCAAGCTCTACATCGACCCGTTGAGCTTCCAGTACCTGGACGGCACGGAGATCGACTACGTGGAAGGCCTCCACGGCTCGGGCTTCAAGTTCAGCAACCCGTCGGTGAAGAGCACCTGCGGCTGCGGCTCCTCGTTCTCCGTCTGATTCCGTCAGATTCCGTCTGATCAGGCGCCCGCCCTCTTCGCGGGCGTCGCTTCCGTCTTGGCTCGCGCCGCTCGTCTCTGGAGCGGCCGACGCGAGATGCACACGGGCCGCGTGAGCGCGTCTGCCCGGAGCATCGCGGACTTCCTGGCTCTCTAGCGCCTCCGGTTAGGCTCGTCCCTCGCGCGGGCGAGCCTGAGGCGCATGCGCCAGCGCTTCGCAGCCATGGTGTACAAGCTGCCCGCCCGGGGCGGCATGCCAGCTGCATCGCAGCCTGGGTGGGCTGCTCTCTTCGGAATCTCGAACCAACCACTTCGGCGGCAAGTGCCGGCGAGGCGATCAACGCGATCGAGGTCCGGCCCCGGCCGACCTCGACAGCAGGAGCCGGGGTCCGGCATCGGCCGGCCTCATCAACCGAACCGGGGTCTTCGGACCTCGAAGGAAACCCTGTGCAAACGTCCCGAGATCAGGCCAGCGCGGTTTCGCGCTACATCACGCATGTTCGGCAGATCCCGGAGCTGTCGCGCGAGGAAGAAGTCGAGCTCGCTCGACGGTGGCGGGACCACGGCGACGAGCAGGCCGCAGCCGCGCTCGCGCTCGCAAACCTGAGGCATGTTGTCTCGATAGCCATCAGCTACCGGCGTTACGGGATCCCGCTCGCCGATCTCATCGCCGAGGGGAACTTCGGGATCGTCCACGCGATCCGCAAGTACGACCCGGACCGCGGAAACCGCTTCGTGACCTACGCGGCCTACTGGATCCGGGCGTACATCCTGAACCACGTCATCCACTCCTGGAGCCTGGTCGGCGTGGGCTCGGGCCCGCTCCGCTCGAAGATGTTCTTCCGGTTGCGGCGGGAGCGGGCGCGCATCGCGGGCCTCGTGGGCGAAGGGGAGGAGGGGGATCGGCTGCTGGCCGAGAAGTTCGGGGCGCCGGCGGAGAAGGTGCTGGAGATGGCTCACCGGCTGGAGGCCCGGGACGTCTCGCTCGACACGAAGGTGTTCGAGGACGGCGCCCGGTCGCTTGTCGACACGCTGCCCGCGGACGATCAGGACCAGGAGGAGCGCTTCTCGCGCGCGGAGGAGGGGGCCCTGCTCCGGGAGCGGCTGACGCAGGCGGTCGAGAACCTGGACCCGCGCGAGCGGTACATCGTCGAGACCCGGATGATGGCGGATCCCGAGGAGGAGCTGTCGCTCGCCGAGATCGGGCGTCGCCTGGGCGTGTCGCGCGAGCGGGCTCGGCAGCTCGAGGCGCGCGCCAAGAAAAAGCTGCGCGACCGCCTCCAGCCGCTGGCAGCGTAGCGATTTGCCACAGGTGAGCGGCGGGCGAGCACAAAAGCACGAAGCCCCGCCGGGGCGGAGCTTCGTGGTCGCAGGAGACGTAAGCCGAGTTCTGTTGCGCGGGGAGTCGCCCCCCTCGCGCTGGCGATCATTCCTCTAGGACGCGCGTCGCCGCGCGCCTCAAGCAGCCAACCCGGAGGCCTGGGGCGGGCAACCCTTGCCGCGCCGGCTGTCGCCGTCGCGGACGCCTCCCTACGCGGCCTTGCTCCAGGTGGGGTTTGCCGTGCCGCCCTTGTTGCCAAGGGCGCGGTGGGCTCTTACCCCGCCGTTTCACCCTTGCCGCGCGGCGAGCCAGCGGAGGCTCGGAGCCCAGCCCATCCGGGCAGGAGGCTCCTTGCCCTCGCGAAGCGCGCGGCGCGGCGGTCTGTTCTCTGTTGCACTTTCCTCGAGATCGCTCTCACCGGGCGTTACCCGGCACCCTGCCCTGCGGAGCTCGGACTTTCCTCCCGCGGCCGGGTTTCCCCGTCCACCGGCGATCGCCTGTCCCGCTGCGACGCGGCGAACATAGTCAAGAGCCGGCCGAACGCCAACACCTGAGGTCGGAGAACGGGCTGCGCGAGCCAGGGGGTGGCGCGCGCAGCGCGTGCGCGCGTCGTGGACCTCGGGGCACGTCACGGGCGCGACCTCGCAGAGCGCCTCGATCGCGGTACGCGGTACGACAGACATCGCCGCCGCTGGACCCGTCAACCCACCTCTGCAAGGAGAAGTCGTGTTATCTGCATGCCATGGAGTGTCTCGTCTCGTAGTTTCGAGGCCAAGCTCCGGCGGTGACACCGCGCGTGGTGCGGTCGACGGGGAGCGGAAGTACGGCTGAACGAGAGAGCGATATCTCGACGCGAGTCCACATCGATCGATCATGAGGATGCCCGGCGAATGCCGGCTCCGCGTGGTCGAACTCTCAGGAGGGGCGCGGGCGGGAGCGCTGTCGAGATCCTGGGTGAAACGCTCTTTGTGTGGCGTGTTTGCTCAGCGTGCCTCGTGGACACACGGCACTTCGACAGAGGTGGCAAACGCTTCGCCTGGGGTTGCCCCCATGCTCGTATCCAGCGATCAGGGACAGGCGCGCTCCCTGTCAGGTTCAGGTGCGGCGGAGCTTCTGCGCCATCTGGGCGCCCAGCTCGGCCGAGCGGTTGGACGCCGCCTCGACCGCGTCGATCAAGGTGCGGCGGAGGCCGCCTGCCTCCAGCGTGTGAAGCCCCGCGATGGCCGTGCCGCCGGGGCTCGTCACCATGTCCTTCAGGCGGCCCGGGTGCTCGCCGGTCTCGAGCTGGAGCTTGGCGGCGCCGTACACCGTCTGCGCCGCGAGCAGCAGCGCCGCGTCCCGGCCGAGGCCGACCTTCACGCCGCCGTCCGCGAGCGCCTCGATCATCACCATGACGTAGGCGGGGCCGCTGCCCGACAGGCCGGTCACCGCGTCGAGCAGCGACTCGTCGAGCACGACGACGCGGCCGACCGCCTGGAACAGGGTCCGGGCGATCTCGACGTCCTCGTTCGTGGCGTGGCTCCCGGCGGCGATCGCCGTGGCGCCGGCGAGCGCGATCGCCGCTGTGTTCGGCATGCTGCGGATGACGCGCGCCCCCTCGGGCAGGCGCGCCTCGATGGCGTCGATCGGCACGCCGGCCGCCACCGAGATCACGACGTCCGAGCGGCCGAGCCCCGACGAGATGGGGGCGAGGATGCGATCGACGATCTGCGGCTTGACGGCGATGACGAGGACGTCGGCCCACTGGCAGAGCGCCTCGTTGTCCTCGGTGGTCTCGATGCCGTAGCGCCCGCGGAGAAACGAGAGCCGCTCGCCCTTGAGATCGCTCGCGCGGATCTGCTCCGCGCCCACGGCGCCGCCCTGGACGAGGCCGCGGATGAGCGCCTCCGCCATGTTTCCGCCGCCAAGAAACCCGATCTTGCGCCCTCGCAGCAGACCCTCATCGCTCGCCATCGCTCGCCTCTCCTCCAGGAGGGCGCACCCTAGCAGCCTTGCCGAGCTCGCGGCTCAAATCTCGACGGACACCGCCGTCCGGCTGCGTGCCGCCATGGACGGGCAGTCAGGCGCGGGGCCCGCTCGCCAGCACCGAGGCGAGCGCCCTTGTCAGCCGAGGCTGCGGCGTTATTGGTGCGGCGGAATGAACGCAGTCGCTCCCATGTTCGTCGATGGCAGGACGGGACCTTTCGACTGCCTGACGGAGATTTCATGATTCAAGCGGTTTCCTATCGTTCGCGCGCTTCGGCCTTCGCCTTGCTCATGGCAGCGGGGCTGGCCCTGGGCGGCTGCGGTCAACAGGCCCACGCCGCGCCGCCTTCCACCCAGGCCGCTGCCTCGCCGCAGGCCGCGGCGCCGCCGGTGGCGACCGTGACGCTCCCGCCGGCGACGGCGCCGGTGCCGGCCACCTTCGATGTCGCCGCCCTGTCAGAGCGGGTCAAGCCGATGGTCGTCAACATCACGACGACGCATGAGGTCCAGGGACCCGAAGGGCTCGACCCCTTCCAGTTCTTCTTCGGTCCGCAAGGCGGCGGCCGGCTCAACCCGCGGGGCCAGCAGCCGACCCAGACGGCGCTCGGTACCGGCTTCATCATCGATCCGAGCGGCTACGTCGTGACGAACGAGCACGTCATCCACGACGCGTCCGGCGTCCGCGTGCGGCTCGCCGACGAGCGGGAGTTCGATGCCGAGGTCGTCGGCCGCGATCCCAAGCTCGATCTCGCGCTCCTCCGCCTGAAGGGCGCGAGCGGCCTGCCTGTGGCGCCGCTCGGGGCGAGCGAGCAGCTGCGGGTCGGCGAGCACGTGCTCGCGGTCGGCAACCCCTTCGGGCTCGGCCACACGGTCACGCTCGGCATCGTCAGCGCGAAGGCGCGCGCGATCGGCGCGGGGCCGTACGACGACTTCATCCAGACCGACGCGTCGATCAACCCGGGCAACAGCGGCGGCCCGCTGTTCAACTGGCGGGGCGAGGTCGTGGGCATCAACACCGCGATCCGGGCGGGCGCGAACGGGATCGGCTTCGCGATCCCGATCGACGCGCTGAAGGACGTGCTCCCGCAGCTCCGTGAGAAGGGCTTCGTCGAGCGCGGCAAGCTCGGCCTCCTGTTCCAGCCCGTCACGCGCGATCTCGCCAGCGCGCTCCACCTGGACGGGCCTCGGGGCGCGCTCGTCGCCGAGGTCGAGCCGGGCGGCGCGGCCGCGCGCGCCGGCATCAAGCCGGGCGACGTGATCGTGAACGTGAACGGCGTCCCCATCAACCACGCCGAGGAGCTGCGGCGCAACGTGGCGCGCAACGCGCCCGGCGCCGAGATCGCGGTGACGCTGGTGCGCGCCCAGAAGCAGCAACAGGTCACGGCCAAGCTGGACGCGCTGCAAGACGAGGAGGGCGACGCGGCGGGCCGTGAGCGGCCGAGCCAGGGCGCCCGGCCCGAGCGCCAGCTGAGCGCCGAGAAGCTCGGCATCCAGGTCTCCGAGGCCCCGGGCGGCGGGGTGCGGGTCGACGGGTTCGCCTCGGGCAGCAAGGTCCAGGAGATCGAGGTGGGCGACGTGATCCTCGAGGTGAACGGCGCCCCCGTGAAGGATGTCGCCGGCCTCCGCGCGGCCATCGGCAAGCTCAAGGACGGGTCGGTCGCCCTCCTCAAGGTGCGGCGCGGGAAGCTCGTCCAGTTCGCGGCCGTGCCGATCCCCGCGCGCTGATCCTGCGCCGGGCGTGGCTGCCGCGGCTGGCGTGAGCCGGCCTGCGCCAGCCGCGTCAACCCCGTTCCCGCGTCACCCCACGCCTCGCTGCCGGTCGGCGGCGTCCTCCCCATCCAGCGGCGCCCTCCCGGCGCGCGCCGCCTCCGCGAGCGCGCGCTTCTCTGCCTCCGTCTGCTTCACGCGCTCCTCGAGCACGTCGGTGCCGAGGTAGCGGAAGACGTAGACCCCCCCGACGAACATGCAGAGGAACAGGGTGAGCACCCGCCAGAGGACGACGTACGGCACCACGAACGCGCCGTGGACCCAGGGCGACATGAGCGCGTTCGAGCCGAGCTCGGCGACGCCGCTCGCGCCGGGCGTGGGGGTCATGTAGAGCGCGAAGTTGAGCAGCGTCTGGATCAGGACGACCTGCACGATCGGCGGGCCTACCGCGACGAACGTCGAGGGCGAGGTCGGAATGCCGAGCCCGAGCAGGATGAAGTAGGCGACGGCGAACCGCGAGCAGAAGAAGCCGAACGTGAGCAGCAGCGCGGCGGCGTAGGCGCGCTTGCCGCGGCGCATGTAGATGCGGAAGCCCTGGTGGAACTCGTCCACGCTCAGCAGCAGGCGCGCGGTCGTGGCGCCGGGGGCGGCGAGCGCGGCCTCGGCGCGGGCCCGCAGCCGGGGCACGCGCCGGGCGCCCAGCAGGACGGCGCGCAGGAGCTTCCCGAGCGGCACCGACAGCGCGCGGACGATCCCCTTGAGGAGGGGCGGGTACGCGGCCGCGGCGATCAGCGCGACGAGGGCCGAGCCGAACATCGCGACGGTGAAGATGAGCAGCCACTCGATCTGCGGGCCCGCCTGCACGACCAGCATCCCGCCCTGCTGCAGCGCGAAGATGACGAGGGCGGACAGGAGGAAGAAGGTGATCGTGCACGAGGCGGTGAGGAGCTCGGCCGTGGCCACATCGACGAGCCGCATGCCGCCGTGCACGAGCACGGCGGCCTGCGACGGCGCCGCGCCGGCCTGCCCGGGGGTCACCCCGGCGCAGAACATCAGCACGAACTCCGAGGTCACCGCGGTGCGGAGGCGGAGCTCGGGCCAGAGGACGCGCCCGAGGCTCCAGATCCTGAGGCCTCCGAACACGCCCTCTTGCAGCGCCAGCACGGCGCCGACGAGCAGCCAGCCCGGGCGCACGTGCGCGAACGCGGCGGTGAGGCTCGCCTGCTTGTCGTGGATCTCGTTGTAGAGGACGTAAGCGAACGACGCGAGCGTCAGCGTGACGATGAGCTGGATGCCTCGGATCAGGGTGGCGCGGTTCATACAGGGGCACGCAGCCGGGGTGATCGCATGCGCACGCCCCCTATACCCTGTCGCCGGCGCTCGCGACCGTCATGCCTGCGCTCCTCCAGGTCGACATCCCTCCCGCGGCGGACCCGACCACACGACGCACGCGCGCGCCGGGTGCGAAGGCCGCTTCGCGCAGGCACTCCCTCCCTCGCCGCGCTCCCCGGGCTCCTCCAGCGCGCCGCGTTCGCCGCCGTCCTCCGTCGTCGCGCCGTCGCATCGTTGCGCGCATCCGTGCCTTTCGAGGCCAGGCCGAGGAGATGTCTATTGCGTATCCGGGGGCGGCTCGCGATGCTGCGAGCGTCATGGCGGGACGAAAGATCGCTATCAGTACCGGCGGAGGCGACGCGCCTGGGCTCAACGCTGTGATCCGCGCGGCCACGCTCGGCGCGCTCGAGCGTGGCTGGGAGGTCTGGGGGATCCGGCAGGGGTACCGCGGGCTGCTCGACGACGCTCCGGACGGGCTCATCCGCCTGGATCGCGAGCGGGTCCGGGGCATCGCGCACCTCGGGGGCACCATCCTGGGCACCGCGAACCGCGGCGATCCGTTCCACTACCCGACGCCAGGCGAGCACGGGCTCGTGCCCCGGGATCGGTCCGAGGATCTCGTGCGGCGGTTCCGGGCGGAGGGGTTCGACGCGCTCATCTCGGTGGGCGGCGACGGCTCCATGCGGATCGCGCACGAGCTGCTCCAGCGCGGGCTGCCCCTCGTCATCGGCGTACCGAAGACGATCGACAACGACGTCTGCTGCACGGACCTCACGTTCGGCTTCGACACGGCGGTCTCCATCGCGACCGAGGCGCTCGACCGGCTCCACACCACGACCGAGGCGCACGAGCGGATCATGGTCGTGGAGGTGATGGGGCGGCACGCGGGCTGGATCGCGCTCAACGCCGGGATCGCCGGCGGAGCCGACGCCATCCTGATGCCGGAGATCCCGTTCCGGTTCGAGGCCATCGCCGAGAAGATCCGCCTGCGGGAGTCGCGCGGGCGGCGCTTCTCCATCGTCGTGGCGGCCGAGGGGGCGCACGCGCAAGGGGGCGAGCTGATCATCAAGGACGCGGGCGACGCCTTCCGCCGCACCGCCGTGCTCGGGGGCGTGGCCGAGCGCGTGGCGAAGGAGCTCGCGGCCCGCACCGGCAAGGAAGCGCGCTCGATGGTGCTCGGCCACCTCCAGCGAGGCGGCGGACCCACGACGGCGGATCGCTTGCTCGCCCTCCGCTTCGGCGCGGCCGCGGCGCGCTGCCTCGTCGAGGACTGCGGCAGCGGGATGGTGGCGCTGCGAGCGAACCGGATCGAGCTCGTCCCCCTCGAGGAGGTCGCCGGCAAGACGAAGACGGTGCCGCTCGACTCGGACACGGTCGTCACGGCCCGTGAGATGGGCCTGTGCTTCGGAGACGAGGCGCCCGGCCACTTCGTCGCGCCCTGATCGGCGAGCGGGCGATTCTTCCGCGGTCTTCCCCCCTTCCCGGCAAGGGCCATGTAGGATTGTGCGGTATCGCGCCCGGCCGGGCGATTTCCGCTCGGCGCGCCGTCGACAGGATTGGCAGGCGGACGGCGACCGCGCGACCTGAGCTGCGCCGCCAGCCTCGTGTTTGACACTCGTCGAAGGGGACCGATATCTTGGTTTCCCCTCCGAACCCGCGCACACCCCGGAACATGACGAAAGTCCTCGTATTTGAGAGCGATCCGGCGTTTGCCGGGGAGCTCCGCACGGAATTGGGCCGCCTCGGCTGCACCGTTCAGGTGGTCGACGACGGCAACGTCGGCCTGCAGGCGGCTGCGGCCGAGCGCCCCGACCTCATCCTGCTGTCGATCGAGCTGCCGCGCATGAACGGCTTCTCGGTCTGCAACAAGCTCAAGAAGGACGTGCAGCTCAAGGACGTCCCGCTCGTCATCATGTCGAGCGAGTCGAGCGAAGAGACGTTCGAGCAGCACCGGAAGCTCAGGACGCGCGCGGAGGACTACATTCACAAGCCGATCGCGTTCGGCGAGCTCCTCGAGCACATCCGCAACTATGTCCCGATCGACGGGGACGATGCGGAGGCCGATCCGATCATGATCGACGAGGCCGAGGTGCTCGAGGCCGACATCGACGAGGACTCGGGCGATCCCACGATCATCACGGCCGCCGTGGCCTCGAACGGTACGCCCGCGAGCGTCGCGCCTCCGCCCGCTGCTGCGCCGTCGGTCCCGCCGCCGGTGCCGAGGCCGCCGTCCGCGGCGCCCCCGCCGCCCGCCGCCGCCCCGTCCGTTGTGCCGCCGCCCCCCGCGCCGAGGCCGCCGTCCGCGGCGCCGAGGCCGCCGTCCGCGGCGCCGCCGCCTGCCGCCATACCGTCGGCACCCCCTGTCGCTGCTGCGCAGGAGCGCGCCCGGGCGTCAGCTCCGCCGAGGCCCCCGCAGGGCGCCGCGCCGCGGTCCGACGTCCGCAAGTCGGACGAGGACATCGACGAGTTCATCGGCGGCGCGTTCACCCGGCTGATCCGCGACGAGGAGGAGGAGCGGACCGACGTCAGGCCCTCGGTCGCGCCGTCGACGCGGACGCTGGCGCCCACGAAGACGCCCGTACCAGCCTCGGCGCCGCCGCCCGTGAGCTCGTCGCCGGTGGCCGCGTACCGGGCGCCGGTCTCCGAGCGCGGGGCCGCGTACCGGGCGCCGGTCTCCGAGCGCGGGGCCGCGTACCGGGCGCCGATCTCCGAGCGCGGGCGGCTGACCCCTGCGCCGCCCGCGCCGCCTCGCTCCGACGCCGACCCGGCCGAGATCGAGCGCCTGCGTGGCGAGCTGGACAGATCCAAGGGCGAGATCGTCCGCCTCACCAAGGAAGTCGCGGCCGCGCGCGCGACCTCGCTCCGCCTCGAGGGCGAGCTCTCCTCGGCGAACGACGGCAGCCAGGAGGCGGCCCGCCTGCGGCGCGAGCTCGACGAGCTCAAGGTGAAGCTCGCGGCCGGCGGCGGCGCCGGCTCCAGGCCCGGCGGCGTGTCGAGCCGCGAGTTCCTGGATCTGCGCGAGGCGCTCAACAAGAAGGACAAGGAGATCCTCGCGCTTCGCGACCAGATGTCGCGCAAGGACAAGGAGCTGCTGGAGCTCCGGGATCAATCGCTGTCGCTCGAGCGGGAGAAGGCCGATCAGGTCGACAGGATCCTGGAGCTCGAGCGCGCGAGCGAGGACCTCGACGGGCAGGTCGCGTCGCTCCGCGCGGACAAGGAGCTCGCCGCGAAGCGCGCCGACGACTTCAAGGCGCGCGCGGAGAAGCTGCAGGGGCAGATCGCCGCCCGCGACGCGGATCTCTCGGCGGCCCGGCAGGCGCTGATGGACGCGGAGGCGGCGCACACGGAGGCGCTGCGCGCGGCGGCGGACGAGAAGGCGCAAGCGATCGCCGCCGTCGAGGCCTCGGCGCAGCGCGAGCTCGAGGAGAGCGCGCAGGCGGAGCGCGAGCGCTTCGAGCAGGCGGCCGCGGGGCACCGGGCGGAGATCGAGCGGCTCAACGCCGAGCACGCCGCCCGGCGCGAGCAGCAGGCTGCCGAGCATCGCGCCGCCACCGAGAAGCTGACCGGCGAGCACGCCGCCGCCACCGAGAAGCTGGCCGGCGAGCACGCCGCGGCGCTGGACCGCCTCCGGGCCGAGCATGCGGCGGCGGCGGAGGGGGCGAAGACCGAGCACGCCGCTGCCATGGAGGGGCTGCGGTCCGAGCACGCCGGGGCGCTCGACGCGTCGAGGCGCGAGCACGAGGCTGCCGTCGAGGCGCTGCGGCGCGAGCACGAAGCCGCGACGGAGCGGCGCGACCGGGAGCACGCCGCCGCGCTGGACACGGCGCGCAGCGAGCACGCCGCCGCTCTGGAGCGCGCGCAGGCGGAGCACGCCGCCGCGCTCCAGGGGGCTCGCGCCGAGCACGCCGCCGCGCTCGAGAAGCAGCAGGCTGGGCACGCGTCCGAGCTGGAGTCGCTGCGGGGCGAACACGCGTCCGCGCTGGAGTCGCTGCGGGGCGAGCACGCGTCCGAGCTGGAGTCGCTGCGGGGCGAGCACGCGAGCGCCGTCGAGGCGCTCCGGAGCGAGCACGCGGACGAGATCGGACGGCGGGATCGCGAGCACGCGAGCGCGCTGCAACGCCTCCAGACCGAGCACGCGCGCGCCCTCGAGGGGCAGGCCGAGGAGCACGCGCGGGCGGTCGCTCAGCAAACGGAGGAGCACGCGCGGGCGCTCGCGGCCGCGCGAGAGAGCTTCGCAGCGCAGCTCGCGGCGCGGGAGCGCGAGCTCATCGAGGAGCGCGAGCAGGCCGTCCGCGACGCCGAGCAGGCCCACGCGAAGCGGGTGGCCGAGCTCGAGGAGCGCGCCGCCGAGCGGCAGGCGCAGCTCGAGGCCGCGCATGCGCAGGCGCTCGCCGACACGCGCGCGGCGCACCAGGCCGAGACCGCCGAGCGGGAGGCCGCCTGGGCGGCGCAGCGGAGCGAGCTGGACGAGGTCGCCCGCGGCCTCTCCACCGAGCTCGGGCAAGCGCGCAGCCAGATCGCGAACCTCGAGGCCCGGAAGCAGGAGCTCGATCAGCAGCTGGAGCAGCGCGCGGGCGAGCTCTCCGCGGCCGCCGCGGAGCGCGAGCGCTTGCAGGGCGAGCTCGCCGAGCGGGCGCAATCCATCGAGGCGCTCCAGGGCCGGCTCGCCGAGGCCGAGCGGCGCGGGAGCGAGCTCGGCGCTCAGCTCTCGCAGCGGACCGAGGAGCGCGACACCCTGCGGGCGCACGGCGAGCAGCTCACCGAGCAGCTGGCCGTCGAGCGCGCCCGCCTGCAGAAGGCACGCTCGAAGTGGGGCGAGGACCGCGTCTCGCTCGAGCGCGCGCGGGAGGCGCTCGCCTCGGCGCTGTCGCAGATCGATCAAGCCGAGGCGCTCTCGATCGAGTGAGCCCTCGGCGCTCCCTGGAGGGCGCTCGGGGCGCTCAGCGCGAGAGCGCGGCCGCCCCGAACGCCTCGGGGAGCAGCGCCGACAGCGAGGTGGTCCGCGCCGGCACGCCGTCGGCCTCGGCGGCGATGAGGCGGATCGGGAGATCCACCGCGAACTCCGCGAGGGTTTGCCGGCACATGCCGCACGGGCTGCCGAGCACGGGCCCGCTGGTGGCGACGGTGAGCGCGATCGGATCGCGCTCGCCGGCCGCGACCATCTGCACGATGGCGGAGCGCTCTGCGCAGATGGTGAGCCCGTACGAGGCGTTCTCGACGTTGCAGCCGGTGAACACGCGGCCGGATCGCACGACGATCGCCGCGCCCACCCGGTAACTGGAGTACGGCGCGTGCGCCCGCGTCCGGACGGCGAGGGCGGCCCGGTCGAGCGCGTCCCAGTCGATCGCCTGCGCCGCCTCGGTGGAGGCGGGCGCGTGTCCGGCGTCGTGGCGGGCGTCGTGCGGAGCGCGGCTCACGACGCCGAGCTCCCGGCCGCGACGTCGGCGCCTACGCGGCGGACCCACGCCGAGAGCAGCGCCGTGAACCGGGCGCGCGCCTCCCGGGCCGTCTCCTCGACCTCCTTGTGGTCGAGCTCGCGCTTGGTCAGCCCCGCGGCGAGGTTCGTGACGCACGAGATGGCCGCGGCCGGCACGCCCATGTGCCTGAGCGCGATGATCTCCGGGACCGTGCTCATCCCGACCGCATCGGCCCCGAGCGTGCGAAGCATCCGGATCTCGGCGGGCGTCTCGTACGTCGGCCCGAGCAGCGCGGCGTAGACCCCCTCGCGCAGGGCGACGCCCGCGTCGTCCGCCGCCGCCCTGGCGAGCTCGATCAGCCGCGGATCGTGCGCGTAGGTCATGTCGGGGAAGCGCTTGCCGAGCGCCTCGTCGTTCGGCCCGACCAGCGGGTTCGCTCCCATCAGGTTCAGGTGATCGGTGAGCAGCATCAGGTCGCCGGCGGCGAACCCCAGGTTGATGCCGCCGGCCGCGTTGGTCAGCAGCACGGCGCGACAGCCGAGCCGGGCGAGCACCCGCACGCCGAACACCACCTTCGCCAGCGGGTGCCCCTCGTAGAGGTGCGCGCGCCCCTGCAGGCAGGCGACCGGCACGTCCCCGACGCGGCCGGCGCAGAGGAAGCCGGGGTGCCCGGCGACGGCCGGCCGGGGCATGCCGGGGATGTCCGCGTAGGGCACCTTCACGAGCTCGGCGAGCTCGTCGCCCCAGCCGCCGAGCCCTGATCCCAGCACCACACCGACGCGCGGAGGCACTGGAATTCGTTCACGAATGACGCGCGCGGCTTCGTCGAGCTCGGGCAGGAGGGTCACCCCGACAAGCTACCCCAGGGCCGCGCAAAGCGTAAACGTCGCAGATGCACGGCGGCGCCGCGCGTGATAGGGTCGCCGCCCTTTCGGGGCAAGTGACGACGATGGGTACCAAGATCGAAGATTTCTTGAAGGAAAAGAAGATCGACCCCCGCCGCATCATCGCGGCGTCGGCGAAGATCGAGCGGCTGCAGCCGGAGGATCGGGCGATTCGCCTGACCAAGCGGCTGGCGCGTGGCAGCGAGGACGCCGCCAAGAAGAAGGAGGCGGCCGGGACCAAGAAGCCGCGCAGCGGTCGTCCCGTGACCGACCGCACGCTGAGCGCCGCGCTGCAGGGCAAGCCGATCAGCGGCCCCGCGAAGACGCGCGTGCTTCGCGCGGTCAACCGGCTCCTCGAGCAGAAGAAGCAGGAGAAGGTCGAGCTGTCGGCGCTCTTCGACCTGCCGAAGAAGGGCGGCGCGGCGGGGGCCGAGGCCGCGGGCTGAAGCCGACGGGGACGACCCGGACGGCGCCGTGATCTCTCGACTCACCCGGCTGGAGCGCTCGTTGGCCTGAGGCCGGCGCGGGCTCCAGCCGGGCTTTTTTGTCAGGGGCTGAAGGCGCTCGCTACACGCGATCGCGGCGGCGGGAGCCGAGATCGAGCAGGTCGGCGGCGACGAGGGCCACGGTCAGCGATACGGCGATGAAGATCATGCGCCGGAAGGTCGCGCCAATGTGGCTCAAGGAACAACTTTTCTGCGTTCGGCGTAACCGCCGCCCGTGGGGGAGCGACCGTGCGGCGCCATGAATGATCCGGCGGCTCGGCGCATCAGAGCCCTCCGTGCATACCGTGGCGGTCGAGACGGGGGCGCTGTGGGTGCACCTCTCGCGGTCGTTCTTCCCTGCTGACACGGCTGCGCCGGACGGTCGTGGCGACGACCTGCCCGAGTGCGCTGCCAGAGACGCCCACGCGGCGCTCGACGTCGCGTTTGCGGGCGGTGACCGCGCTCCGGCGCTCGTCGTCTCTCCGTCGAGCTCCATGAGCGCCGAGGGGGCGGGTAGGCTTCCGCAGGTGACCGAGCCCGACGACGGGGGCGAGTGGATCCGCCGCTTCCAGAGCGGTGACCCGACGGCGTTCGCGGAGATCTTCCGCCGCTACCGCCGCGACGTCGCGCGGCTCGTCTTCAGGATGCTCGGGCCGACCGCCGACGTCGAGGACGTCATCCAGGAGGTGTTCATCCAGGTGCACCGGAGCCTGGGCGACTTCCGGGGGCAATCGAAGTTCACGACGTGGCTCCACCGGGTGACGGTCAATGCCGTGCTGATGGCGCGGCGCGCTGCCCGCTGCCGGCCTGTGTTCGTGGGCGAGCTCGGCGTCGATATCGAGGTGGACCGCGGCATGCTCCCGGACGAGGACGCCGCTCGCGCTCGCAGGATCGACGCCTTTCGGCGGGTGCTGGAGCGCCTGCCCGAGAAGAAGCGGGTCGTCTACGTCCTGCACGAGCTCGAGGGGATCCCGCCGACCGAGATCGCCGAGATCGTCGGCGCGCCAGTCCTGACGGTGCGGACGCGCCTGTTCTATGCGCGCCGCGAGATCGAGGCGATGATGCGCGCCGAGCCCGCGCTCGCCCAGCTCGCCGCCGAGCTGGCCGAGGGCGGCGCGGACAAGCCGGACGGCGCCGGTCCGGCAGCGGCGCGCGCGCGCGTTTCCGTGGGGGGCGCCGCCGTGGGATATCCCGCGGCGGATCCATCGGCTGTCGACGCGGAGGACGCATGAGCGGCGCAAAGCACTACGATCGGGCACGCGAGCACATGGAGCGGTTGCTCCGCGCCGAGGAGCCGCCCGAGCCGCGCTGGGAGACCATCGAGCGCGAGCTGTTCGCGCGGATCGAGCGGGCCGCTCCTGTCCACCGCGCCGCGCCGCCGCGGCGCTCGCCGCTCGGGCGCGCGTTCGGGTTCGCGGCGGCGGCAGCGGCCATCGCGTTCGCGGTCCTCGCGGCCGGGCGCTCCGCCCCGCCCGTCACGGCGACGTCGACGCCGCCGCGCGCCCGCGATCTCGCCGAGGTCCCCGCGGCAGCCGGCGGCGACCTGGCGTCCGGCGACCTGGACTTCCGCGCCCTCCGGCCTGGCGACTCCATCGAGACCGCTGACCACGCGGTCTCCTTCGTCGACGTCGGCTCGGTGCGCTGGACGCTCCTGCCGGACAGCCGCGCCGTCGTGCGCGCCGTGGGCGCGGCGGGGGTCGGCCACGTGATCTCGCTCGAGCGGGGCTCGGTGCGCGCCGACGTCGTCACGCGCGCGCCCGAGGAGGGGCTCGTCGAGGCGTTCGCCGTCGAGGTGGACGGCACCCGCGTCGCGGTGCACGGCACGCTCTTCACCGTGACCCGGCTGGAGGGCCGCGTGGAGGTCGACGTGGAGCACGGCACCGTCGCGGTCGGCCCCGCGGCGTACCGCGGCGCGACCACCGCGCACCTCCTCGTCGGCCCGTCGCGCGGCACCTTCTCGCTCGACGGCGGCCGCGAGGCGCGCCTCCTCGATCGCCCCGCGCCGCAGGACGGCGCCGCCGAGGTCGCGCCGCCGGAGCCGGCGCCTGCACCTGCTCCGCCCCAGCCGGCCATCGGCGCGCGTCCGCCGGGCGGAGCCGCTCTGGCCCCGGCGGTCGTGGCTTGCGCGGAGGAGCCCGCCGCCCCGTCGGTCGCCGAGCCGAATGCGCCGCTGTCGCCGCTGACGACCGAGCCCGCGCCTGCCCTCGCGCCGCCGGTCCCGGAGGCGCAGGAAGCACCTAGCCCGCCGGCGCTCACGCCGGCCTCCGTGCAGTCGCTGCTCTCGAGCTGCTTTGCGCGAGAGAGCGCGGGCAGCAGGTCCTCGGTCCGCCGCTCGATCGTCTCGACGCTGCACGTCTCCGTGCGCCCCGACGGCAGCGTCGCCGCCCTGCGCTTCAACCCGCCGCTCCGCCCGGCGCTGCAGTCCTGCGCCGAGGGCCTCTACCGAGGTCGCTTCGCGGGAGGATCGAGGCAGCTCGACATCCCCCTGACCATCGACGACTGAGCGGCGGCCACCCGCTTCGGATACGGGCCCAGATCGACGTTTTCGGTGCTCGGCGCACTCGAGTGCGCCTGCGCGCCGAAAACGCCGATCTGGGCCCGTCTCCTGTGCGGGTGACCGCCGCTCTAGAGCGAGCCTAGCTCTAGACTGCCGCTCTAGAGCGAGCCTAGGAGCTGCGTGAGCGCGTAGGTTTCTCGCGCGCCCATCACGCCGAACTGCACTCCCATCCCCTCGGGGGTGGTCCACCGCACAACCGACGGGATCACGGCGGCCTGCTTCAGTCCTTGCAGGGACAGCAGCACCTCGACGGTCGCGCCGAAGGGAGCCGGCGAGCTCGTCTCGATGAACATCCCGCCCAGGCTTAGGTCGCGGCATATCGCGTCGACGCGCGGGCCGTCGCCGATCCGGAACGCGATCGAGAGCTCGATTTGCTTGCGCGGGTGCTTCCGGTGATCTCGCACGTTCCTCGCTGGCTAGCTGCGCGGCGCTGAGGCGCGCCGCGTGGGGTATTCTGGAGCGCAGAGGAGACGATCAATGTCGCGAGCCGAGAGCGTCGCTGTCAAGCGCCGGGAGCCGCGCTCGAGTTCTTCTTCGAGTCGCTCGAGTCGCTCGAGTCGCCCGAGTCGCCCGAGCAACAGCGGCAGCACCCCCGCGGTCGCGTCGTCCACGAGGGCCGACGCGGGGGCGCGCCGCGGCTGGAAGCGGCACCTCGAGGGCTGGGAGCCAGGGCTCGTGGCCGTGTTCATCGCGGGCTCCGCGGCGGTCCTCGCCGTGCCGCGGTCGGTCGAGCCGGCCGAGCTGCCGCTGCCGCTCGCGGACGCGCGAGCCCTCGCGCGCGTGCGAAACGCGGATATCACCCGCGCTCGCGAGGCCGAGGAGCTCGGGCTCGACACCGAGGTGCGCGAGCTCGGCTCCGCCGTCCGCGCGTTCGGGCTCGTGGACGCCGACGCGGATCATACCGAGGCCGAGCTCCTGGCCGCGCGCGCGCGGGTGAGCGGCGCCGTCGGTCCCGCCCTCGCTCAGGGAGACGAGGCGGTGCTCCGGCTGCGCGCCTACCAGCTGAGAGCGTTCGTGCGCGAGGTGCGCCGCTTCGAGGCGACAGGCGAGGCGTCCGACGAGCTGCGCGAGCTCGGCGGCGACTTCGTTGGGCTGCTCCGCCGAAACGCCTGGCTGGGGCAGGGGGAGGCGCAGCGCGGCGGCGGGGAGGGGGCCCGCCGCGTCGCCATGGATGGCGTCGTGCTCGGCGTGCTCTTCAAGAAGCGCTGGAGCGCCATCGTCGGCGTCCAGCGAGATCCGTTCGCCCCGGCGCTCGACGAGGAGCGCGCGCTGTTCAAGTTCTTGCTCGCGCACCCGACCGTCGCCGCGAGGAGCGCGCAGGCCCTTCCGGCTCCTCCCGACGAGGAGACGGCGGCGCGCCTTGAGCAGGCGGGCGGTTCGGGGCCGCGCGCGCCCGCGGCGGCGCTCCGCGCAGCGGAGGCGCGGCGCGCCGAGGAGCAGTACCGCCTGAAGAAGATCGACGAGATCGCCGCGCTCGACCCCTCCTATCCCAGGCACCTCGCCCGCGGCGTCACCCTCTATCGGCTGGGGAGCTTCATGCAATCGGCGGAGGCGTTCCGCAGCCACCTGGACCAGCACCCCGACGGGGCGTACACGCTTCGAGCGCAGAACTACCTGCGCGCCGCGCTCGAGCGCGCGCGCGAGGAGCAGTTCTAGGAACGGGCTCCTGTCGACCGCGCCGAGCGATCGCGGCCGCGACGCATCCCCCGGGGCCGGTGCTACGGGCCCCTGCGCATCCCGCCCGGGCGGTAAGGTCGCCCGCTGATGCCCTTGGCCGGGTTGCCTTGCCCGCCGCGCCCTCGGCGCGTCTCCATCTCGTTCCAGATCCCCTGCCTGGCCGAGGCCTGCAGGAACCGGCGAGCGGCCGGAAATACCTCCTGCTCCTCGCACTCGACGTGGCGATGGTGCGCGGCGCGCAGGTCCTCGATGAGCTGGGGGATCGTCTCCACGGCCTCGGGGCCGCCGTCTCTGTCGATCGCGGCGCGCAGCGCGTCGATCGCGCGCTGTTGCGCCTTGTGCTCCTGCCGGAGGCGCTCGAGGGTCGGCGCGATCGCCTCGAGCACCGCGAGCCGCGGGTACAGCGAGCGCTCCTCGTCCTCGCGATGCCGGCTCATCGACCGCTCGAAGTAGGACACCACGCTGGAGAGACCCTCGAGCGCGGCGGCGCGCCCGCGCGGCTCGCTGAGCGCCCGCGCGGCGCGCGCGAGATCGTTCAGGTTCTCTTCCAGGCTCCGGTGAGCGGCGGTGAGCTTCTCGAGCGGATCGTTCCGGTCATCGGACATTCATCGATGATCGAACGACAAGGCGCACGCGTGGAAGCCCTTTATTTTTCCGCGCGCTGTTGGCGCGCAGCGTCGCGCGCTCCGCGCTGGTCATCCGACCAACTCGCCACCTGACCAGCGGAGACCCCATCGCACATCCGGCGCCGGTCATCCCGCGCGGGATCGCTGGCGCGTTCTACGGAAGGCCCGCGTTGCGGGGCAGATCGAGGTGCAGCACGGGCGCAAGCATCTCGCGCGCGAGGTGCACCTCGAGCAGGTCGATCACGGGGCTCTTCGACACCGCGCGGAGACGCTCGTCCGCGCCGGCATCCCCCGCCGCCTTCCTGGCCATCGCCGTGTAAAATTGCGCTTCCACCCGCTGCGCCGCGCTCCGGGCGAGCCTGCCGAGATCCGCGTCGTTGAGCCCACCGTTCGCCCAGGCCGCGAGCTTTCCCGTCCAGGACGCGCGGCTCGTCGCGCTGTCCAGCGCGCGGCCCGCTGTGCCGTCGGTCGCGACGCCGAGGGCGCGCTCCAGCAGCAGGACCCAGAGCCCGCCGTAGACGAGATCCTCCTCGTCCACGTTCGCCTCGAGGCCGCGCTTCAGCGCGCGCCGCGCGGCGGGGAGATCGCGCTCCACGAGCGCGCGCCCCACGGCGTCGAGCATCGTGGCGCCGAGCTGCGGCGGCTCGGCCGCCACCAGGGCGAACGCCCGGTCGTACGCCCGGGTCGCGCCCTTCTCGTCGCCATAGCCGTCGAGGATGCGCCCGAGCAGCCGCTCCGTCCGCGCCTTCGCGCCGGGATCCCGGGCGCGCTGCCGGGTGTCGAGCGCGGCGGCGAGCGCCGCGTCGAGCGACTCCTTCGCCCGGTCCTGCGTGCCAGCGTCGCGGTGGAGCTCGAACGCGAGCAGGTGCGCCTGGATGATCTCGAGCGGCGCGCTGCGCGCGTCCGGCGCGCCCAGCGCCCGCCGCACGTCCTCGAGCGCGGCCTGGGGCTCGCCGGACTGCCGCTCGGCCATCGCGAGCAGCGTGAGCCCGTTGACCGTCGGCTCGGCCGCCGTCGCCGCGCGGAGAAGCGGCAGCGCGGCCACGAGGTTGCCGGCCCGCAGCTCGACCGACGCCATGAGGGAGCGGACGCGCGCGCCCGACGGATCGAGCGCGCCGCCGCCGCGCGCCGCCCGATCGGCGAGCACGAGCAGCGGCCCCGCCGCGTTGTAGGTGCGCCGGGCGGCCTCGAAATCGTCGTTCGACGCCTCCTCCGAGAGCGCGCTCAGCACGAGCCCGAGCGCGGCCCCGAGCGCGCCGGGGCTCGGCCGGTCGCCGAGCGCGCCGGCGATCACGAGCGGCGTCGCCTCGGACATGCCGAGGCGGATCATCACCTGGGAGAGGAGCGTGGCGCTGTCGTAGTTCAGCGGGTCGCGCCGGTAGGCCTCGAGGGCCGCGCCCCAGATCGCCCCGTCGAGCAGATCCTGCCGCATCCCGGTCTCCGCGTCGCGCTCCTGCGCCTCGTGCTGCGCGAAGGCGGCGGCGAGCGCCTGCCACGAGACCGCGTCGTCGTCGGTGGCGGCGGCCTTGAGCCGCTGGTAGAGGCCCGGCGGGATCACCCGGCGGACGCTCGTGCGGTCGATCTGGTCGATCGCGCCCTTCGCGTCCCCGAAGCGGAGGAACAGCGCCGCCAGGCTCGCGCCGCCCGACTCCAGCGCGCGCGCCGCCTCGACCGCCTCCTCGCGCTCCGGCCTCGCGCCGCCTTGCCGGTACTCGATGTTGAACTCGATCGCCCGATCGATCCACGCCACGGTGGCGGCGGCCGCGCGCTGGATGGACTCCGCGCGGCCGTCGACGAGGGCGCGCGAGACGGCCGCGCGCTGATCCGCGCCGAGCTGCTCGAGCGGCCCGCCGGTGCGGGTCTCCTTCATCCATTGCTCGAGCGCGGCGAGGTGCTCGTCGCTCTCGGCGCGGGCCCGGCTCCCGCTCGGCAGCGCGGCGGAGCGGAGCTCCATGAGGGCCCGCACCCGCCCCTCGTCGCCGCGCGGGCTCAGCCGCTCGATCGCGCCGGCGATGGCGCGCTCGCCCACGGCGTCGATCATCTCGGCGCGCCCCTCGCCTGGACGGACGAGGGAGAGCGCGCCGAGGACGCTGTCGACGGCCCTGTCGGGCTGCCCCGCGTTGAAGCGCCCCGCGGCGTGCGCGAGCTGCCTGCGGACCACGCCGATGAGCAGGCCGGTGCGCTGCGGGCTCTGCTTGCCGTCGCGCACGATCGTGTACAGGCTGGCGGAGAAATCGGCGTCGCGGACCTCGACGGCAGCGACGCGGCCCTCGGCGCCTGGCGGCCCCTTCGCCCCCGGCGAGCCAGAGGCCGCGCAGGCGACGGGAGAGAGCGCGAGGGCGAGCGCGGCGAGACCCCGAGCGAGACGGCGCCGAGGGAACAGGGGCGGCAGCGACATTGCGAGCCAGTGTACACGGGGGAAGCGTGCGCGCATCCCCTCGGGGGCCGCTCCGTCTCCGGCGCTACCGCGAGCCGTCGCCGAGCTTGCGGCCGAGCAGCTTGGAGGCGAGCGTCTCGCCGAGCTCGCTCATCATCAGCTGCTCGACCACCGCCTCGGTGCCGGCGCGCTCCGCGTCGCTCGCGTACTGGAACTCGATCCCCATCCCCGCCGGAGCCGACTCCGTCGCCTCGGCGGGCGTGACGATCCACTTCACCCGCCCGCGGAGGCGGAGCGGCTCGGTCAGGTTCCGGATCGAGAGGGCGAACACGAACTCGGTGCCGATCGCGAGCGGGCGATCCGTCCGGATGAACGTCCCGCCTTTCGAGATGTTGCGCGTGTAGTCGGCGAAGAACGTATTGAGCCGTTTGTACTCTACGCTCAGCTCGATCGCGGCGCGCTGGGCTGAGCGGCGGTCAGCATCCGTCACGGGACCCACCCTACCACGGCGCATGCGGGCCAGAGTAAAGTCGCCGGCCATGGGACTCGGTGGGGTCAGGGCCGCGCTGGCGGCCGGGCGAAACACGATCGACGCGACGCTCGCCGCCGGCCGGGCGGTGACGCAGGCAGGGCTCCTCGCCGCGCTGCGTTGGCCGGGGCTCAGGGTGCTCGCGCGCGAGCTCGCGAGGGGCAAGGCGAACCCGTCGCTCCTGTTCCGCTTCCACGCCGAGAACAGCCCGCACCGGATCGCCGTGATCGAGCCGCGAAGCCTCGCAAGCCTGGCGTCCCGCGCGGAGGAGCGAGGCGCGGGGCCGCCGGCCGAGGATCGGGTCTACTCCTTCTTCGCCCTGAACGAGGCCATCGATCGGCTGGGCTACGCGCTCGACCGGCGCGGCGTCGGCCCGGGCGTCACCGCGCTGCTCGCGCTCAAGAACCGCCCCGAGTTCCTGATGTGCCAGGTCGCGCTGGCCCGCGTCGGCGCGTCCGTGGTGACGGCCTCGTGGCGATCGACCCCCGCGGAGCTCGCCTACCTCGCCGGCCACTCCGGGGCGCGCCTGCTCCTGTTCGACTCGGACATCGCCGGCGTGATCCGCGAGGCCGGGCCGCGGCTCGAGGGGATCTCGCCCGAGGAGATGATCGCGATCGGCGAGCGCGTCCCGGGCTTCTCGCACCTCGACGACGTCCTCGCCGCGTTCGACGATCTCGCCGCCGAGCGGGGCGCCTCGCCGGATCGGAGCGAGCGCGCCGCGGTGGTGATGTACACGTCCGGCACCACCGGCAAGCCGAAGGGCGCGGTGCGCGGCTTCGGCGGCGGCATCGTCCTGCCGGCGCTCGGGGCCATCGGCGCGACCCCGATGCGCGCGGGGGACGTGCACCTCGCCGTGTGCCCGCTCTACCACCTCACGGCGCTCGGCTTCGTCAACCTGTCGCTCATCGTCGGCGCCACGATCGTGATCCTCCCGGAGTTCCAGCCCGAGCTCTTCCTCGAGGCGATCCAGCGGTACCGCGTGACCACCACCGCGGTCGTCCCGACGATGCTCCACCGCGTCCTCGAGCTCGGCGAGGCGCGGCTCCGCGCCTACGACACGTCGTCGCTCACCGCGATCTTCGTGGGGGGCGCGCCGCTCTCGCCGACGCTCGCGGCGGAGGTGATGGCGGCGTTCGGCGACCGGCTCTTCAACTTCTACGGCGCGACCGAGACGGGCATCGTGACGATCGCGGGCCCCGAGGATCTGCGCGCCTCGCCGGGCACCATCGGTCGCCCCGTCGCCGGCAGCGAGCTGCTGCTCCTGCGCGAGGACGGGACGCCGTGCCGGGACGGCGAGGTGGGCGAGCTTTACGTGAGGAGCTCGTTGCTGGTCTCCGGCTACCACAGGGATCCCGGCGCCACGCGCGAGTCGACGCGCGACGGCTACTTCTCTGTCGGCGACCTCGCCCGCCGCGACGCGCGCGGCTGCTACCACCTCGAGGGCCGCAAGCGGGACCTCATCATCTCGGGAGGCGAGAACGTGTACCCGGCCGAGGTGGAGTCGGTCCTCCACGAGCACCCGGCGGTCGCCGAGGCGGCCGTGGTGGGCGTCCCGGATCGCGACTTCGGGGAGCGCGTGCGCGCGATCGTCGCCCTGCGCCCCGGCGCGGCCGCGAGCGAGGGCGACATCAGGGCGCACTGCCGCGCGCGGCTCGCGGGCCCGAAGGTCCCGCGCGAGGTCGTCTTCGTCGGCGCGCTGCCGCGCAACCCGACGGGCAAGGTGATGAAGCGCGAACTCGCCGGGCCTGAAGGGAAATCAGCGGATTAGGCGGCCCGGTAGCCGCTGTCCCGGGAGGGCGATCGATGCTATTTCGCACGTCGTGCGGGATCCGTACGAAGTATTGGGCGTCGAGCGTTCCTCGACGCAGGATGAAATCAAGAGCGCCTTCCGGCGGCTCGCCGGCCAGCACCATCCCGACAAGAACCCGGGGGATCAGGGCGCGCACGTCCGCTTCAAGGAGCTGAACGCGGCCTACCAGATCCTGAGCGATCCGCAGAAGCGCGCGGCGTTCGATCGGTTCGGCCCCGCCGCCGTCGGCGCCTCCGCCGGCTCGGGGGTCCCGGGCGTGCCCTTCGACATGCAGGACCTCAACCTCGACGCCATCTTCGGCGATCTCCTCGGCGCCCTGGGCATCCGGGTCGGCGACCGCGGGACGCTGCAAAAGGAGGTGCGGATCACCTTCGAGGAGGCGGCGTTCGGCTGCGCGAAGGAGATCACCTACGATCGCGTCGAGCCGTGCGGCGACTGCGCCGGCTCGGGCTCCGCGCCGGGCGCGTCGACCGAGCGCTGCTCGGCGTGCTCGGGCCGCGGCCGCGTCCGGATGCAGCAGGGGATGTTCCCCATCGCGATCGAGCGCCCCTGCGGGCGGTGCCGCGGCACGGGGCGGATCGTGACCGACCCGTGCAGGACGTGCCGGGGCGCCGGCCTCGCTGCGAAGCAGAAGACCATCGAGGTGACGATCCCTCCGGGCGTGGAGAACGGCGCGACGCGGCTCGTGGAGCGCGGCGGCAACGCCGTCCGCTCCGACCGGGGGCCGGGCGATCTGGAGCTCACCATCCGCGTCTCGCCGCACGAGCTCTTCCGCCGCGTCGGCGACGACGTTGTGTGCTCCGTGCCGATCTCGTTCGCGCGCGCGGCGCTCGGCGGCGAGCTGGAGATCCCGACGCTGGAGGGGAAGGGCCGGCTCCGCATCCCCCCGGGCACGCAGCCCGGCGCGGTGCTCCGGATCAAGGGCAAGGGCATACCGCGCCGCGTCGTGGGCGGGCGCGGCGACCAGCTCGTCGAGGTGAGCGTCGAGGTGCCGACGCAGCTCACCGCGCCGCAGCGGGAGCTCATCGCGCAGCTGGCGAAGGAGCTCGGCGAAAACGTGCAGCCTCAGCAGGCCACCTTCATGGAGAAGCTGAAGGGGCTGTTTGGTTGACCTGGCGCGCGGCCGCGCGCGATCCTCCGCGCTGTGCTGAACGCCGAGGCACGAGCCCTGCCTCGAGCGCCTGAGCCGACATGGCGACGGAGGGATGGGACATGGACAAGGCGAAGTTCATCGACGTCCTGAGCGACTCCACCGGAGAGACGGCGGAGAAGGCCGTGCGCGCCGCGCTCCTCCAGTACCCGGACGCGGGGGTGCAGATCCGCCTCCACACCCGGGTGCGCACGCCGGAGGTCGCGCGGCCGGTGCTCGAGCGCGCGGCCCGGGAGGGCGCGCTCGTCGTGTTCACCGTGGTCAGCCCCGAGCTGCGCGAGTTCGTGCACGCGTCCACCGCCGAGCTGAACATCGAGGCGATCGATCTGATCGGCTCGCTCATCGTCCGGCTCGGCACCTTCCTCGACCGGGAGCCGATCAACCTGCCGAGCGCGATGCTCCCGCTGAGCGAGGAGTACTTCCGGCGCATCGAGGCGGTGGAGTTCGCGGTGAAGAGCGACGACGGCAAGGAGCCGCGGAACTTCAGGAGGGCCGACATCGTCCTCGTCGGCGTCTCGCGCACATCGAAGACGCCGCTGTCGACGCTGCTCGCGCAGCGCGGCCTCAAGGTCGCGAACCTGCCCCTGGTGCTCGGTGTCCCGCCGCCGCTCGAGCTGATGGAGGCTCCGCAGGATCGGGTCATCGGCCTGACCATCGGGATCGATCAGCTCTGCGAGATCCGGCAGGCGCGGCTGCGCCAGCTCGGGATGCCCTCCGAGACCAACTACGCGATGCGCGAGCACGTCCGGCAGGAGCTGGACTTCGCGAACCGTCTCTTCGCCGCGCACCCGGAGTGGCCGGTGGTCGACGTCACCCGGCGGGCCATCGAGGAGACGGCGGTGATCATCCTGGAGCACCTGAAGGAGCGCGACGAGCGCGCCAAGGTCGCGCGCTCGTCGCTCGTGTGAGGCCGCGCGGCTCCAGCGGGGTCAGCTCACGATCTTGAGGGCGCGGCCGACGAGGACCTCGTTGTGGCTTCCGGTCCTGTACCCGCCGAGATCGAGCGTCACGTACCGGAAGCCGTGCCGCTTGCCGGCGGCCACGATCTCGGCGCGCACGGGCGGCTCGGCGGCGCGCGCGAGCTCGCCCGCGTCGAGCTCGATGCGCGCGAGGTCGTCGTGGTAGCGGACGCGGACCTGGCGGAAGCCGAGGCCGCGCAGCGCCGCCTCGAAGCCGCCGATCTGCGCGAGCCGCTCGCGCGTGACGCTGGTCCCGTAAGGGATCCGGCTGGAGAGGCAGGCCGCGGCCGGCTTGTCCCAGATGGGCAGGCCGACGCGCGCCGCACCGGCGCGCACGTCGGCCTTGCTGAAGCCGAGCTCGACGAGGGGGCTCAGCACGCCCGCCTCCCGCGCCGCCTCCAGCCCGGGGCGGTAGTCGCCGAGGTCGTCGGTGTTGGTGCCGTTCACGATCGCCGCGATCGCCCACTCGGACCGCTTTCGCGCGGCGATCCGGTAGAGCTCGCTCTTGCAGTGGAAGCAGCGATCCGGGTTGTTCGCGACGTAGCGCGGATCGTCGATCTCGGACGACTCGACGAGCCGGTGGTCGGCGCCGATCAGCCGGGCGATCGAGGTGGCCTCTTCCTTCTCGGCCGGCGCGAGGCTCGGGGAGACCGCGGTCATCCCGACGGCCCTCGGGCCGAGCTCCTGGTGCGCGACCGCGAGGACGAAGGCGCTATCGACCCCGCCGGAGTAGCAGACGAGGACCGAGCCGAGCTCCCGGAGCCGGGCGCGCAGCCCGGCGAGCTTGGGATCGATGAGCGAGCCCTCGGGCGTGGACGACAGCGCGGACATGGCGATCCTCCCTTTACCACAAGCCGCGTTCCGCGCCGGCCGGCCCGGCGTCCGCCAGGTTACTTGCGGTCCGAGCGCCGGTTCTGACACGCTGCAGGGCGAGATGGACCCGAAGAGGAAGCAGGCCGCCCGCACCTCCCTGCCGTTCGCGCTCGCGGCGGCGCTCGCGGCCGCCGCGTTCGCTGGCCAGGGGTGCAGCGACAACCGGCTGCCGCCGCGGGAGCTGCCGCGCGCCGAGGAGCAGCGCGCGCTCCCGCGATGGTACCCGGAGAAGCCCTGGTCGGAGCAGGGCGGGGAGAGCCAGGTCTACATCGAGGGCAAGATCGTCTTCGACACGAACAAGGCGACCATCCGGCCGGGCAGCGAGAAGACGCTGGAGACGCTGCTCCAGTTCATCAAGGAGCACCCCGAGGTGACGCGGCTGCGGATCGAGGGGCACACGGACGCGCAGTCGAGCGAGGAGCTCAACCAGTCGCTCAGCGCGCGGCGCGCCCTCGCGGTCGCCGACTGGCTGGTCGATCACGAGGTCGAGAGCGACCGGCTGATCGCGGTGGGCTTCGGCGAGTCGCGCCCGCTCGGGCCGAACGAGATCGCGGCAGGCCGCAGCGAGAACCGGCGGGTCGAGTTCCACGTGGCCGAGGTGAACGGGCGCCCCTTCCTGGGGCAGGACCCGTACAGGGGCGGCCTGGCGCTGGAGGTGCTGAGCCTCGAGCAGCGCAAGCAGCGCGCGGAGCAGGCAGCGCAGCTCAAGGCGCCCCCGCCCCGCAAGGGCTTCGTGGCGACGGGCGACGAGATCAAGCCGGTGCCGGTCAAGCCGCGGGCCACGTCGGAAGCGCAGGAGGGCGAGCCCCCCGCGCCGAGCGCGCCGGCCAAGGAGAGCGCGCCGCCGCGCGACGGCGGCGGCGCGGCGCCCGCGGGCGGGGGCTGAGCGACGTCAGGGCGAGGCGCCCGCGGGGGGCTGAGCGACCTCAGGGCGAGGCGCCCGCGGGGGGCTGAGCGACCTCAGGGCGCGAGGTGCCGCGCGCGCGGCGACCGCGTCCGGTAACGCTCGAGGAGCGCGAGCGTCGCGTCGAGCGACGCGCCGTACGGGAGCACGTTTCCCTTCGGCGTGGCGTACTCGAGGTAGAGGTTGTCGTCCGTGGACACGATCGGCCCGCCGTCCTCGGCCGCATCGGCGACGAGGCGGTCGAGATCGTCGTCCGATGCCACGAGGGCGTCGAGGAGGTCCTCGAGCCGCGCGCCGGCGAGCGTCGCCTGGAGCGACGGGCGCGCGTCGAGCCCGGCGAGGCGCGCCCCCGAGGCGACGAGCGGCGCGCCGCTCGCGACGAGGATGCCCTGCGCGCCGCCCACGAACAGCGCGACGTGCGGGAACGCGCTGCGCATCGTCCGCACGACGACGGCGAGCTCGCGCCGCCGGATGTGGTGGAGCTGCACCCATTGCTGCAGGACGCCGCCCTCGGTGAGCCGGGACCGGGCGAGCTCGTAGAACTCGTGGCTGTAGAGGCTCGCGGCGCCCGCGAACCAGACGCTGGTGAGCTCGATGGCGATGAGATCGTAGCGGCCCGGGGCGGCGACGAGCAGCTCGTTCCTGCCGTCGTTGAGCGAGAGGCGGACGCGGGGATCGTCGAGCGCGCGGAGGCTCGGGCCGGCGAAGAAGCGCCGCGACGCCTCGACGATCGCGGGCGAGATCTCGGCGACGTCGATGCGCTCGAAAGGGTAGGCCGCGATGGTGCCGGTCGTCGTGCCGGTGCCCAGGCCGATGACGAGCGCGGCGCGCGTGTCGCGGAGGAAGAGCGACGGGAAGTGCGCGAACCGCCGCTGCGCCGTCATCTCCGGGCCGTCGTCGCCCTGGAACTTGCCGTTCGTGTACATCGTCGTGACGCCGGCGAGGTGCGCGACCGTGGTGACGCCGCCGTGCACGTCCTCGCGCACGAAGTCGATGCGCTCGGGGCGCGGCCCCATGGCGAAATAGACGTTCGCGCCGCTCGTGAGGCGGGCCATGTCCCAGCGGGGCGCGAGCACGGCGAGCGCCCCCGCCGCCGCGGCCAGCGCGAGGGCGCGGGGGAGCTCCGCGCCGGCGCGCGCGGCGGCGAGGACGGCCGTGAGGGCGAAGGCGAGCGCGATCGCCAGGAGCGCGCGCTCGGAGCCGAGCGCGGGCAGGATGAGGTAGCCGGTGACGATGGAGCCGGCGATCGTGCCCAGGGTGTTCGCGGAGGTCAGCCTGCCGACGCGCGCGGCGACGTCGGCGTGCGCGGCGGCGCGCGCGAGGAGCAGGGGGAAGGTGGTGCCCATGCAGAGCGTGGGCAGCGCGAGGATCGCGAGGGCGGCGAGCGCGCGGCACGCCTCGCGGCCGGCCCACCCGTCGACGTGCTTGCCGGCGAAGGCGAAGAGCCGCGGGAGCTGGTCCCAGAGCGGGACGGTGGCGGCGAGCGAGAGCGCGGCGGCGGCGAGCCCCCGGGAGAGCGCGCCCTCGCCGTGGCGGCGCGCGAGGGCAGGCGAGCGCGCGGCGCCGGCCGCGAGGCAGACGAGAAAGACAGCGAGCATCAGCCCGAAGGCGTAGGCGCTGTTGCCGATGAGCAGCGCGAGCAGGTGCGTCTGGACCACCTCGGCGGCGAAGACCAGGAAGCCCGACGCGAACGCGAGCAGGAGCAGGAACGGCGGTTCGGCCCGGCCGGCGGCGGCGAGGAGCGGGGCGTCCGCGGAGCGGGCCTCGGAGATCTCGGGGGAACGCGGCTCGGGAGCCTCGGGGGAACGCGGCTCGGGGAAGCGCGCCTCGGGGGCGGCAGCGGGCGCCGGGCCGCGCAGCCCGGCGGAGATCGCGACGACGCCGAGGGCGACGTTGGCGATCGCCGCGGACCAGAGCGCGCCCCGGATGCCGAGGTGCGGGAGGACCACGTAGGCGCCGGAGAGCGCGCCGGCCGCGCCGCCCGCCGTGTTGATGGCGTAGAGCGAAGCCAGGCGGCGCGCGGCGTCGTGCTCGGCGGGGGGCGCGCCGCCGTCCGCCGCGGCGCCGGCGCGGAGGATGCGCGAGAGCACCGGGAGCGTGGCGCCCATCGCGACCGTGGGGACGACGACCACGAGCGCGGTCAGCGCGGCGCGCGCCGCGGTGAGCAGCGCGAGCGAGTCGGGCGCGGCGCGGGCGACGGCGACGTAGGCCGAGGTCAGCGCCTCGAACAGGAACGGCGAGACGGCGCAGATCGCGCCGACGATCGCCTCGAGCGCGCCGTAGACGACGAGCGGGCGGCGCGCGGACGCGGCGTGGCGGCCGCCGAGGTGCGCGCCGAGGGCGAGGCCGCCCATGAAGGCGGCGAGGACCGTGCTCACGGCATACGCGGTGGCGCCGAAGACGTAGGCGAGCAGCTTGGAGAAGGCGACCTCGTAGAGGAGGCCGGTCGCGCCGGAGACGAAGAACAGGGCGGCCACGAGCGGGAAGCGGGAGCGCACGGGCGCGCACGCTAGTACAGGCGCCCGACGAGCAGGCACCTCAGAGCGCCGCGCGAGATCTCCCTGGCCAGGCGGCCGAGGGCGGGCGCGCCGCGCCGTCCTCGGCGGCGCCCCTCCGGCGAGCCCGGACGCCCAAGGAGCGCCGGCGCGACTGGCGCCACGACAGGTCGGGCCGCTTGATCCCCGGCGTGGTCGCCCAGCGCCGCCCCGCCCTCGCTCGACCGCCCTCGCCGCGGAGCTCCGCTTCATGACGGCGCCGCCGGCCTTCGGGATGCCCTCGCCACCCGCCCACGGCGGCGCGGCGATCGAGCTCGACCGCGTGAGCCGCAGCTTCGGCGCGCAGATCGCCGTGCGCGCCGCCTCGCTCCGCCTCGCGCCCGGCGCGCTCCACGCGATCATCGGCGAGAACGGCGCCGGCAAGTCCACGCTCCTCAAGCTCGCGGCCGGCGTGCTCGCGCCCGACGCCGGCGTCGTCCGCGTCGCCGGCGCCGCGCTCCGGCCGGCGACGCCCGCCGAGGCCGCCCGCCGCGGCGTGGGCATGGTCCACCAGCACTTCATGCTCGTCGGGAGCTTCCTTGCCCTCGAGAACGTCGTGCTCGGCTGCGAGCCCGTGCTCCGAGGCGGGCGGCTCGACCTCGCCGGCGCCCGCGCCCGCGCCGGCGCGCTCATGCAGGCCGCGGGGCTCGAGATCCCGCTCGACGCCATCACCTCGTCGCTCACCGTGGGCGAACGGCAGAAGCTCGAGATCCTGCGGGTGCTCTACCGCGGCGCCCGGGCGATCCTGCTCGACGAGCCGACGGCCGTGCTCTCCCCGCTGGAGGCCGACGCGCTGTATGCGACCCTCCGGCGCCTCGCGCGCGAGGGCCGCGCGGTCGCGGTCGTGACCCACCGGCTCGACGAGGTGATCCGGTTCGCGGACCACGTCACCGTGATGCGCCGCGGGCAGGTGGTGCTCTCGCGGCCCGCGATCGGCTGGTCCACGGACGCCGAGGGAGAGCTCACCCGCGCGATCATGGGCGGCGAGCCGCCGCCTCGGGTCGAGCGGCCGCCGCTGCCAGAAGGCGCGCCCGCGGCGCTCGAGATCGCGGGGCTGACCGTGGCCGGCGCCGGTGGCCAGCGCCTGCTCGACGGCGTGACCCTCACGGTGCGCGCAGGGGAGATCGCCGGCGTGGCGGGCGTCGAGGGCAACGGCCAGCGCGAGCTCGTGCGCGCCCTCGCCGGGATGGAGCCACGCGCGGCCGGCCGCGTCGCCGTCGGCGGGGTCGAGCTCTCCTCGTGGGGCATCCCCGCGCGACGGGCCTGCCTCGGCGTGGTCCACGAGGATCGCCACGCCGAGGGGCTGCTCCTCGACGCGTCGGTCGGCGACAACCTCGTCCTCGGCGACCTCGCCGCGCTGCCGCGCGGCGCCCGCGGCCGCGACGCCGAGGCGGCCCTCATCGCGCGCCGCATCGCCCGCTTCGGCGTCGTGCCGCCCGATCCGTCCCGCCTCGCGGGCGAGCTCTCCGGCGGCAACCAGCAGAAGATCGTTGTCGCGCGGGCGCTCGATCGCGTCGCGCCGGCGGCGCCCGGCCCGGGCGAGGCCACCCGGGCGCCGCGCCGCGCGGCCGCGATCCTCGCCCAGCCGACCCGGGGCGTCGACGTCGGCGCCGCCGCCGTGATCCACGGGGCCATCGCCGAGGCCGCCAGGGCGGGGCTCGCGGTCCTCGTGATCAGCGCGGATCTCGGCGAGCTCCGGCGGCTCTGCCACCGGATCTTCGTGATGCGCAAGGGCAGGATCGTCGCGACGCTCCCGCCCGCGTGCTCCGACGAGCAGATCGGGCGCGCGATGCTCGGCGTGGAGGCGGCGTGAGCCCGGCCGGCGAGCGGCCCGGCCCCGCGCGCTGGCGGCGCCGCCTGCGCGGCCTCCAGGGGTCGGCCCTCCCCGCGGCGCTCGTGCTCGGGGGCATCCTCCTCGCCCTGAACCTCATCTCGTTCGGCTTCGGCGAGGCCCCCGTGTCGACGCTGCGCCGCGCCTTCGAGGGCACGTGGGGCACCCCGTACGGCGTCGGCCAGGTGCTCTTCAAGGCGACCCCGCTCCTCTTCACCGGGCTCTCCTTCTCGATCGCGCTCCGCGCGGGCCTCTTCAACATCGGCGCCGAGGGGCAGGTGACGATGGCGAGCCTCGCGGGCGCCGTGGTCGCGGCCGAGCTCCCTGCGCGCACGCCGTGGCTCGTCGCCGTCCCGGCGTCGATCGCGTGCGCCGTGGCCACGGGCGCCGCCGTCGCGCTCGTCCCGGCGGTCCTGCGCGCGCGCCTCGGGGCCCACGAGATCATCAGCGGGATCATGATGAACCGCGTCGCCGACGTGCTCGCGCCGTGGCTGCTCGCGTCGGTCTTCAGCAGGGCCGCGATGCGCACCGCGGACGCGATCCCCGCGGCGAGGCTGCCTCGGCTCGAGCGCCTCGTCCCCGCGCTGCACGGCAGCGCCGCGAGCGTCGCCTTCCTCCTCGCGGTGGCGCTCGTGTTCGCGGCGCACCGCGCGCTGTCGCGGAGCCGCGCGGGCCGCGAGGCGCGCTTCGTGGGGCAGGGCGCCGAGGTCGCGCGCGCGGAGGGCATCGACGTGCCGCGCCGGCGCCTCGAGGCGATGCTCGCCGCCGGCGCCGTGGCGGGCGCCGCCATGACCGCGACGACGCTCGGCTACAAGGGGTACTACGAGGTCGGCCTCGGCGCGGGCGCGGGCTACGCCGGCATCCCGGTCGCGCTGCTCGGCCGCGGGACGCCGCTCGGGCTCCTCCTCGCCGCCGTGCTCTTCGGCACCCTCGAGCAGGCCGGCCTCGCCATCAACGCGCGCGTGCCGAAGGAGGCGATGGACGTGCTGGAGGCGCTGGCCATCGTCCTCGTCGCCTCCGCCACGGCGCGCGGGGGCCGCTCCGGGGAGGCGCCCGCGTGAGCGCCTCCGCCCTGGTGATGTTCGCCGAGACGCTGCGGATCGCCGCGCCGTACGCCTGCGCGGCGATCGGCGGCATCTGGGCGGAGCGCGCGGGCATCGTCCAGATCGGCCTGGAGGGGGTGCTGCTCGCCGCCGCGTTCACCTCGGTGGCGGTCGCCCACGCGACCGGAAGCGCGGCCACGGGCCTCGCTGCCGCGATCGCCGCGGGCGCAGCCCTGTCGCTCGGCCACGCCCTGCTCGTCGAGCGCGCCCGCGTGGACCCCGTCGTCAGCGGCATCGCGATGAACCTGCTCGCCTACGCCGGGACGCGCCTCCTCCTGCGCGGTCTGTACGACAGCGCCTCGAGCTCCCCCTCGATCGAGGGCTTCCGCGCCGGCCCGACCGGGAGGAGCGGCGTGGCGCTGCTCGCGCGCGTGCTCCTCGATCCGGTCTCGATCGCGGCGGCGCTCGCGATCGCGGCGACGCCGCTCTGGATCGCCCGCACCCGCTTCGGGCTCCGGGTGCGCGCCGCGGGCGAGAACCCGGCCGCGGCCGCCGCGGCGGGCGTCCCCGTGACCCGCGTCCGCTGCGCCGCGCTCGCGCTGTCCGGCGCGATCTGCGCGATCGGCGGCGCGCACCTCGCGTACGACCAGCGCCGCTTCGACTCCGGCATGTCGAACGGCCGCGGCTTCATCGCGCTCGCGGCCGTCGTCGTGAGCGGCCTCCGCGCCGGCCGCGCGGCGCTCGCGTGCCTCCTGTTCGGCGCGCTGGAGGCGCTGCAGATCGCGCTCCAGTCCGCGGCGCGGGGGGCGTCGCGCGCGGGCGATCTTGTGCAGCTCCTGCCGTACGTCGCGACGCTCGTCGCGCTCGGGCTCGCGGCCCGCCGCGCCGCGCGGTGAGCGCGCGGAGCCGAGATCGCCTCGCATGCGCCCGCCCGGCCCTCGGGCGCGCCGGGTCGAACGAGCGCCGCGCCGCCCCGTCACCAGCCGAGCCGCTGCAGCCGCTCCCTGGCCCCCTTCACCCCGAAGATCGTCTCTTCGCCGGGCGGCACGACGGGCGCGAGCAGCACCGCCGCGAGCACCGCGGTGACGACCAGCGGCGCTCGCGCGTCGTCGCCGGCGATCGGCGGCTCTCGCACCTGCCAGACCCGCCGCGCCCGCGCGAGCAGCGCGTCGAACCCGCGCCCGCCGATCGCCCGTACCCCCGCCGCGGCCGCCGCTCGCACGAGCGGCGCACGATCCAGCGGCACCGTCATGACGAGCACGCGGCTCGCCGCGCGCAGCGTGGACAGCGTGGAAGACGATGAAGAGGAGGTGCGCGCGATGTCCACCTCGACGGCGTCGGCCATCGGCGTGGTCCCCGACGGGTACGCCTTCTTCTGCACGAGCGTGAGCTCCGCTCCGAAGAAGACGCGCGCCTGATGCGCCCAGCGGTGCTCGTCGATCCTCGCCTCGGGCTCCGGCGACAGGAGCGACCAGCCCTCGCTCGGAGGGAGCAGCTCGATACGTCCTTCCGCCCACCCGCTGCCGTCGAATTCCATACGCGCGCCCGCTGCCACGGTAATCCCTGGTTTGACCTGGTCCGGATCGCACGAATGCGCGGCCGGTGGTCTATAGTTCGTGCCATCTAGGGTAAAGGTGAGCCCTGCATGCCGAAGTCCGATCAGGCGTCGGAAGAGCAAGGCCTGGCTGCCCTGAGGGCGGCCCTCTTTGTACACCGACGCGCGCCGCTCTCCCGTCTGCTCGCTCGCCGAGGGCTCGGTCCCTACCGCGGGTACGGCGAGCTCCTGGAAGCGATCGACCGGCTCGCCGACCGCGGAGCGCAAGTCACGCTGATCGGGCGCTCGATCCGGGGCGAGCCGCTGCTCGCCGTTCACCTCGGCGCAGCCAGCCTGCCCGCTGCGCGCGCCGAGAAGCAAGCCGCGGGCCGCATGGCGCCGAGCGGCCACGGAGGACGGAGCGTCGCGAACGGCATCTCGCTCCGCCCGCTCGATCCCGATCTCAATCTCAGTGGCACGCCGGATGCCAATGCGGATGCCGATGGCAGCCGCGCGCCGGGCGGCGCGGACGATCCGGCGGCGAGCGACGCCGCCATCGCTTCGCTGGCCGAGCGCGCCGAGCGCGCCAGCCTGCGCCCCTCGACGGGAGCCGGGTCGCGCGAGCGCGTGCGGACGACGGTGATCCTGTCCGGGATCCACCCCCTCGAGTGGATCGGCATCGAGGCCCACCTCGCGCTGCTCGATCGCCTCGCGACCCAGGACCTCGGCGGCCGGTCGATCCTCGCCGTCCCGATCGTGAACCCGGACGGGCTCCTCCGCGTCGAGATGAACCTCCGCGCCGGGCGACACCGGTACGTGCGGGGCAATGCCCGGGGCGTCGACCTGAACCGGAACTTCGATGCCGGATGGTACGAGCGCGGCCTCATCCAGCGCTTCATCGGGCTCCTCTTCTCGCCCGGCAGCCGCCCCGCCAGCGAGCCGGAGGTGGAGGCCATCGCGCACGCGCTGTCCTCGCGCCGGATCGACCGCGCCCTGTCGCTGCACAGCGCCGGCGGCGCCGTGCTGTACCCACCGGCGCACAGCCTCTGGCCCGTGGCCGACGCCGCCGAGCACCGCGCCTTCGCGCTGCGCGTCGCGCGCGCCGCGGACCGCAGGCCGTACCGCGCCATGTCTCACGTCCGCTTCGCCTGGGGCGTCCGCAAGGCGGGCCTGGAGATCGACTGGCTCCACGATCGCCACGGGGCGCTGTCGCTCCTCGTGGAGTGCTCGCGCGGCAAGCTCGGCCTCCGGCCGTCGCGCCTCGTCGAGCCGTTCGCCTGGCACAACCCCCGCCGGCTCGACGACGCCACGCCGCCGCTCGTCGACGCACTCTTGCCCTTCGTAAAGGGCGCGCGCGCCTAGAGCGGCCCGCTCAGAGCTCGATGGGCTCGCTGACGGGGATCTTCTGGAGGCCTAGGAGGACGCCTAGGGCGGCGAAGCTCGCCGCCATCAGGCCGTACGCCGCGAGCGCGCGGTGCTCGATCAGCCAGCCGGCGCCGATGGGGCCGATGATCTGCGAGATGCTTGCGAGCGACTGGCTCACGCCGAGCGCCGCGCCCTGCTCGTCGCGGCCGACGCTCTTCGTGAGGAGCGTTGTGACGGCCGGACGGACGACCGCCGCGCCGAACGCGGCGATCCCCACGAGCGTCAGCAGCACGGGCAGGGTGTACGCGACGCCGAGCAGGCCGTAGCCGACGACCATCGTGCCGAAGCCGAGCAGCGCGAGCCGCTCCTCGCCGTACCGCTTCGCCAGCCGGCCGATGAGGCCGCCCTGGATGCTGCCGCCGATGAGCCCGGAGAAGGCGTAGAGGTAGCCCGTCTCCTTGACGCCGAACGCGAAGCGCCGCTCGAGGAAGAGCGCGAGGCCGCCGATGAGCGTCGAGAAGGAGAGGGAGAAGGCGAAGAACTCGAGCAGCCGGCGGCGCGGGAGCGGTCGGTCGAAGTACCGGCGGAAGGCGTCCCCGCGGCGCATCGACGCCGGCCGGGCGGCCCCGGTGGCCGCCCCTTCCTGGGCCGCAGGCAAGGGCGGCTTCGCCGGGAGCAGCGTGGCCGTGAGGAGGACCGACAGGAGCGACAGCACGGCCGCGCCGTACGCCGGCGCGCCGTAGCCGAAGCGGCTCGCGAGCTCCCCCGTGATGGCCGGGCCGAGAAGGAACCCGGAGCCGAAGGCGATGCCGATCAGGCCGAACGCCTTGGTGCGCTCCTCGGGCCGGGTCACGTCGCTGATGTACGCCTGCGCGATCGTCAGGTTCCCGGCCGTGAGCCCGTCGATGATCCTCCCGAGGAAGAGCATCCAGAGCGAGCTCGCCGAGCCGATCACCAGGAACCCGATGAACGTGCCGGTCTGGCTCGCGAGCAGCGTCGGCTTGCGGCCCACCCGGTCGGAGATCCGGCCGAGGATCGGCCCGGAGACGAGCTGGCAGACCGCGTAGCTCGCCGCGAGCACGCCGACCACGAGCTCGCTGGCGCCGAAGTGCTCGGCGTAGAACGGGAGGAGAGGGAGGACGAGCGTGAGGCCGAGGACGTCGACGAAGACGGTCAGGAAGATCGGCAAGAGCGGCGAGCGGCGCATGGTGGCTTTCGGTGGCGATGGACTGCGGTGGCGGCCGCCGGCGATCCGGGCCGGCGATGGCCTGGCCTCTGGACGGGCGCCTGGACGGCGTTGTCCTCATGACGCATCTGCGCCGCGGCGGGTACCCTCCAGCGCGCGTCCAGCGCTCGTGCGGGGCACGGGCCGGCCGCGGGCGGGTCCCGGGGGCCGCCCGGGCCGCGGCTCAGCGCTCCGGCGGGGCGACCGCGCGCGGGTCGGGAGAGCGGAGCGCGAGGGTCATCTGGATGTCATCGAGGATGGCGCCGTCGACCCGGAACGCGTCTTCCCGGGTGCCGATCGGGACGAACCCCATCCCCGCGTAGAGCCGCCTGGCGCGCTGGTTGTTGGCGAAGACGCCGAGGTCGAGGTACTCGAGGCCCGCCTCGTCGCGGGCCCAGGCGATCGCGGTCTCGAGCAGGCGCCGGCCGTGGCCCTGCCCTGTGTGGGGGCCGAGGATGCCCATCGCGACGACGGCGCGGTGGCCCTCGGACCAGACGCGGCCGCCGCGCAGCTCGATGTGCCCGATGACGCGCGCCCGCGGCTCGCTCGACCGGAGCAGCCAGGCCCGCCCCCAGAGCGGCTCGTCGAGCGCCTTGCCCCAGCGGTCGCGCGCGCTGTGCTCGACCTCGTCGCGGCTGAGCGACGTCGCGACGGCGAAATGGGGCACTCCGCGCCGGCCGGACTCGGCCACATGCTCGATGAGGTAGATGGCGAAGGCCCGCGCGTCCGAGCGCTGGGCCGGGGCGATGGCGTGGAGGGAGGCGGAAGGGATCATGCCGCGGCGCGCGCGGCGCCATGGAGAGCGTAGTGCCGCCCTGGCGCCCGCGCGACCTCCAACGGCAGCAGGGCGGGCTCGGCAAGGCGAGCTCGGGCCGGAGGGTCGCGGCCGTCCGGCGCCGCCGCAGGGCGTCACCAACGTGAACGTTTACGTAATCGTGGTCGTGGTCGTGGTCGTGGTCGTGGTCGTCAACGTTAGGCCGTGAACGACCACGGCCACGACCACGTAAACGTTCACGACTACGACCACGTAAACGTTCACGACCACGACCACGTAAACGTTCACGACCACGACCACGTAAACGTTCGGATGGTAGGAGAACGCGGCGCGAAGCTTGGTTAACGCCTAGGAGGGGAGAGGCGAAGAAGAGAGGAGCGCGGGGCCCCGGTACGGGGCCCCGGCGTGGGGAGGCGCGGATCAGTCGGGGAAGATGCCCAGCTGCTCCGGGTCGGCGAGGCCGAACTGGGCCATCATCTTGAGCAGGTAGTCAGGCACCGACTTGTAGCCCTTCAGCTCGTACGCGTAGTGGTTCTTGTAGATGGTGAGCTGGGTGCAGTTCGCGTTGACGTTCTGATCGCACGGCGGCACCTCCTTGAGGTCGCCGACCGCGGGAACGTCCTTGATCGCCGGATCCGGGATGATGATCGCGGTGCCGTCCGGGTGGTACGTGATCATCGCGCGACCGTACTTGTTGAAGCCGGGGCCGTAGTCGCCGACGTACGCGGGATCCGCGGGGATGCTGTCCGCCGGGTTGCCCGGCTGCGCCTCGTGCCTCGGGTCGAGCTGGTAGCCCTTCGCGGTGAGGGCGTTGGCGTACTCGAGCACGCGGGCCGCGATGCCCTTCTGCACCCACCTGCCGCCGGAGCCCTCGCAGGCCGCCCTGTTCTTGCCGGCCCCGAAGAGGCACTCCATTCCGTACGTGCGGGCGTAGTAGATCTGCCCGGACGTCGGGTCCTGCCACTCGATGCGCTGCTCGATGCCCGGGTCCGCGTCGTTGCCGAGCCGGTAGATACGCATCATGTCGAGCCAGTTCGTCTTGCCGTTCGCGGGGATGTTCGCGAGCGTCCACGCGATCAGGAACTTCTGCACCTCCCAGCCGATCTGCGGATCGACCGCGATGGTCCGGTCCACGACGGCCGGGTCGAAGTCGCCGCCGGTGTAGTTCGTGCAAAGGTTCTTCCCGTCGGTCGGGAAGCAGACCTTCGGCCCCTCGTTCGGCCACCAGCTGACCCAGCCCATCGCACGCGCCGGGAACTCCTTCGCCAGCGGGTCGGGATCCTTGCTCTCCTTGTCGAGCAACGGGAGGCCGTCCTCGCCGGCCTCGAGGCGAGGCGCCAGGAGCGAGCGGTCGCCGGTGAGGGCGTTGGCGAGCACGCGGCGGTAGCCCTCGGGAAGCACGTCGGCCATGCCGACCGCGCGGAAGCGGGCGTCGTAGAAGTCGCGGCGGGACTGGCTCACGAACCGGTCCTCCGACTCGGAGAGCAGGATCGCCGTGTGGATCTTGTCGTAGTAGCTGCCCGCGTTGAACGAGTAGTCGGTGTCGAAGTCGCCGTGGTCCTCCGAGTTCCTGTTCTCGAGCGGATGACCGCCGAACCCGACGTCCTTCAGGTAGCCGGTCGAGCCGTTCGGGATCTGCACAAGCACCGGGGTGTTGATCGTGCCGCCGAAGCCGCTGAAGTCCTCGCCGGCGCCGTAGTCGTCGCCGTCGTTGTTCGAGCGCAGGACGTTCCACTCGGACCACGGGCTGGACCGATCTTCGGCCTCCCAGTTGCGCAGGTAGTGCGGTCCCTCCTCCGGGCGGGCGAGCTGCCTCGCGAAGTGATCGAAGGCCACCGTCGCGGCCACGACGTTCTCCTGCAAGCTGCCCTCGATGAGGACCGGCCACAGCGTGTCGAACGACAGGCCCTGGTTCGTCGCGAGATCCTGGTAGATCGTCCCGTAGAACCCGATGCCGCCGGCGATGCCGAGCATCTTCTCGTTGTAGCGGCTGTAGGAGCGATCCGCCGCGGCGCGGACGCTGAACGTCGTGCGGTTGCGCCGGAAGTTGTCGAGGATGTGCCTGTTCTCCTGGGTGGTGATCAGGAACATCAGCTGCTCGTACGGGTCGGCGCCGTTGTCGTGACGGAAGACCGAGACGTTGCCGGTGTCGGCCCAGTTGTCGGTCGCGAACCCGTACGGCACGCGGACGCGGCTCTTGGCGTCGACCGCCGGGCCGCCGCGGAAGGAGCCGATCGCGGTCTCGCTGTCCTGCGGCTTGCGCAGCTGCGTCCAGCCGACGTAGTCGACAGGCTGCTGGCGGCAGCGCTTCGTCTCCCCGCCGACCGTGACGATGCCGCCGTCGAGGAGCGGGTGCCACTTGCCGTCGAGCTGCTCGTTCCACGTCGCGGGCGGGGTCGACTCCACGTCGTAGCAGTCGCGGATGACCTGGTACTGCGACTGCAGCTGGGAGTAGTGGAAGTCGTTGACGCTGGGCGCGTTCGTGGCGTTGCCCTTCGCGAACGTGCCGTACTTGATGCCGGCCAGCCCGCCGAAGTTGTCCGTCGCGGCGAGGAGCCCGCCGCCGACCCTGCCGCCGGCGAGGTATTTGCTGTCGCCGTTGTCGTAGACGCTCACGTTGTCGCCGTAGAAGAAGCGCGCGGCGGCGAAGTCGTAGACGCCCAGGCCCACCAGGTCCTGCGAGACGTCGCCCGGGTAGTCCATGACCGTGGAGTGCTGGAACATCCAGATCATGTTCTTCTGCTCTTCGTCCGTGATCGCGTCGAAGTAGCGAGGGCCGACGCACGCCTCCGGGCTCTCGTCCGCCTCACCCTTGCACTCCGCCTTGACCTTTCCGTTCTTCGTCCTGAGCTGCCAGTACTGGGGCCGGAAGAAGAGCGAGGCGTAGCTGCTCACGAAGTTGTGCCGGAGGCCGATGGAGTGCCCCATCTCGTGCGCGATGACCGCGTACTGGTAGCGGCGCTGGATGTACTTGAACATCTTCTCGTAGCGCCCCCGCCTCTCGTCGGCCGTCTCGCCGTCGCCGACGGGGAACTTCTCGCGGAGCGCCTCCGCGAGGCCCGTCATCGCCGAGGCCTCGGGGGCCTCGTGCAGGATGCAGGCGCCGCGCTCCGCGAGCGCGTTGTCGTGCATGCGGCGGAGCTGCGAGTGCATCTTCGGGTTGTTCATCGCGAACGGCGACGCCGCGTCCGCGAGCGGGCCGTCGATGGGCAGGCCGGCGGGGACGCCCGCGCGCTTCAGCATCGCCGGGTTCATGAGCTCCGACTCGGCGAGGCTGCCCCGGGCGGCCTTCATGCGGGCGCCCACGACCGCCTGTTGCGGGGAGGGGATGTCGCCCCGCACCGCGATGTCGGCGACCTTCGCCTTCATCGGCTCGATGAGCGCCTTGAGCTGGGGGGAGACGCCCTGCGCGACGAGGCCCGCGTACGCCTCGGCGTCGAGCTTCGTGGCGCTCGCGAGCCGCGACGTGACCTCCTGCTTCGTCATCGTGGGCCCCTGGCCGCCGCCGGACATGCGGCTCGCCTGCGCCCAGTCGCGGACGTACTTGCCGTCGGTGATATCGGCGGTCGGGATCTCGCCGTTGATGTAGCGGACGATGTCGACGAGCTGCTGCGCCGCGGAGTCGGTGACGTGGCTCCAGATGTTGATGCTGGCGGCCACCTTCTCGCCCGTGAGCGGGTCGTCGGCGTCGACCATGATGCCCCAGGGCGACGGGGTCTGCGGCTTCTCGACGATGAGCACGCTGTTGTAGCGGAGGTCGCCGAGCCGCGGGGCGACGCGCTCCTCGAGGGGAACGCTCGTGTCGCCGCAGGCGGGGTGATCGCCCTCCACGATGGGGTTGTGGCAGAGCACGATCACCGAAGGCTGCGTGACGACGCTCCCGATCGCGAGCGTCGCCGGGTCGCCGCCGCGCCGCTGAGCGAGCTGCTCCACGGCCTGCTTGACCTGGGCGTCGCACGCCGGCGCGTCCCAGCCCTGCTCGCGGCGGCACGCGTTCAGCGCGCGAGAGAGCGCGACGGCCTCGTCGATGTCGTCCTGCTGGCCCTTCCACATCGGGAACTTCGCCTCGCAGTCCTGGCCGCCCGTCTTCCGGCACTCGACGAGGCGCGAGGTCTGGATCGCGGTCTTCATCGCGAGATCCCACTCCTCGGTGGCCCACTCGGTCGCCTCGAAGATGTCCTCCGACGTGTTGCCGCCGACGTACCAGGGGATGACGACGGCCTTGCGCTCCGTGTAGGGCAGCGTGCACTTCTGCTTGTACACATCGCACTGCGAGCCCGCGCCGGCCGCGGCGCACGCGTCCGCGGTGCCGTCGCTGACGAGATTGCCGTCCTTGTCCCGCTCGTCCAGGTTGGGGTCCAAGGTTCCGTCTTTCGCGACGGGAGTCGTCTCCTCGGTCGCGCAGGCGATCGCGCCCTCCATCTCCTCGGGGTTCTCGTAAAAGTGGCTGCGCTCCCAGAGGTTGTAGCGGGCCGCGAAGCGCCGCCACTGGTTGTCCACGATCCCGTAGTTGCGCTCGTAGCCGTAGCGGGAATCGGCGGTGAAGATGCCGAACGCCTGGAACCTCACGCCGTCGACGTCGACCGGCTCGTAGTCGCTGTCGACCACCTTCTTGAACGACTGCCGGATCGTGATCTCGACCGGGTTGCAGTTGCCGTACGGGTCGGTGCCGCCCGCGAAGTCGCCCGGGAGCATGCAGGCCGGGAACTTGTCGATGCCCCAGCCGAGGCTCGAGAGGTCGAGCAGGACAGGCGTGGCGAACGCCTTCGTCGTGACGTCGAAGTAGCCGTTCTCGCCGTCGAACCGCGGAGCGTCGGCGGACGCGGGGTCGCTGACGTAATAGGCGAGCGGCTCGTACTCGACACCTCCGTAGAGGCCGACCTGCGACAGGGTGTCGAAGTTGTAGGCGTCGGTGGCCAGGTTGCGCGACCAGTCGACGCGGAAGTACTCGCGCTCGTACCAGAGCCGGTCGCTCGTGTTCTCGGAGATGACGTTGGACTCCTCGCCGGTCGACGGGTTGTACTCGCGGACGATGTCGAAATGCGACTCGATCGCGTAGCTCGCGACGATCTGGCCGTCGTTCGTCGTCTTCTTGGCGAGCCCGTTGTAGCTGTTGCCCTTGCCGTCGGTCCCCTCGATGCGCTCGTAAGCGAGCCGAGCGTTGAGCTGGTGCTCGGTGATCTCCCACTTGATCCGGGAGACGGGCTGAGCATAGGTCGACGTGAAGAGGCCATCTTGGGCTGCGCCGTACCCGACGTCGACGACCGTACCCCGCATGTAGAACTCGGGGTCATCGACGATGTCTTTCAGGTTCCCTCCAACGAAAAAGGACTTGGCGAGCGCATCGCTCTGCACCCTTCTGATGGACGGCCGCTCCTCGGCGCAGCCCGCCCCCACGACGGTCAGCGCGACGGTGCCGAGGAGCACCGCGCGCCTAAAAATTCGATTCATCAACGATCCTCCGGAAGCTGCCTGTCGAGATCGACGCACAAGCTGACCCTTCACGGCGCACAGGGCGCAGCGCGAGGCAGTCCCCTTCAGGCAAGAACGTTGCCAACCCTCGAAGGCGAGCTCTTTCGATAAGTTAAGCACCTGTCGCACATGCGCACCGGGGGTGGCGTTAAAGAGTTAACTGTTGCCGGACGAGCCTGCGGCCGGCGCCCGTCTCGGGGGTGACGGCGGCCGGGAGCGGTGCTCGGGACGGTCCGTGGCGCGCGTTCGTGGGCGCTCGGCGCGCGCGGCGCGCGCGGCGCGCGCGGCGCGCCCTCAACCGCACGCCGCCGGGGGCCGACAAGTCGTCGGCTGTCGAGTTCTTTGGTATGGTCGCCGCGTGCACTCTCCCTCGCATCGGACGCGCGGGTCGCGCGGGCGCGCGGACGGCCATGGGCGCAGCGCTCTCCTGCGCGAGGGGCAGGGCCGCCCTGGGGCGGGCACGCGGCGCGGTCGCCCGGAAGCGGGCGAGCGGGGCAGACGCCGGCAGGTGCCGGGCGCATGAGGCATGAGGCGCTCCTCGGCCGCAAGGTGGCCGGGCGGTTCACGATCACCCGCTTCCTCGGGGAGGGCGGCATGGCCAGCGTCTTCATCGCCGAGCGCGACGCCGAGCCCCGCCGGGTGGCGATCAAGATCATGAACCCGGAGTTCACCGCGGACCGCGCGTTCATCCGGCGCTTCCAGCGCGAGGCGAAGGCCGCGGCGCGGGTGAAGCACCCGAACTCCGTCAAGATCTTCGAGTACGGGGTCGAGGGCGCCCTCAGCTACATCGTGATGGAGCTGCTCTCGGGGGACGACCTCTACGTCCTCCTCGAGCGCCATGGCGCGATCGGTCAGGCGCGGGCGGTCCGCATCCTCTCGGAGGTGTGCGAGGCGCTCGCGGTCGCCCACGAGATGGGCGTCGTGCACCGCGATCTGAAGCCCGAGAACATCATGGTGGTCCCCGACCCCACGCACCCTCACGGCGAGCGGGTGAAGGTGCTCGATTTCGGGATCGCCAAGGTCCTCGACACGGGCTCGTCCGGCGAAGAGCCCGAGCTCCTCGCCGACCCGCTGTCCGTCGTGACGCGCGCGGGCACGTTCGTCGGCACGCCGGCCTACATGGCTCCGGAGCAGTGCGGGCTGCTTCCGGTGGATCAGCGGGCCGATCTGTACACGTGCGGGGTCCTCTTGTTCCAGCTCGTCACGGGGCGGCTGCCGTTCGAGGGCGAGACGCCGCTCCACACGGCGACGCTCCACATCCATGCGCCGGTGCCGGCGCCGAGCAGCTGCGCGCCGGGGATCCACCCGCGCCTCGAGGCGCTGATCGTGAAGGCGCTCGCCAAGCAGCCTGCGGACAGGTATCAGACGGCGCGTGAGCTCGGGTACACGCTGCACTGCCTGCTGGCCGAGCTGCCTGACACGGCCGTGGGGCTCGGGCCGATCTCGCGCAGGCAGCCGAGCTCGCTGTTCTCGCGGGACGCGTCGCTGCAGCGGGGGCCGATGTCGCTCCCGCCGTTGACCTCGCTGCCGAGCTCGACGTCGGGGCCCCTCTCGGGCCCGGCGCCGAGGTCGGAGCTCTCGATCGAATCGGCCCGGACGCTCGTCTCCGGGGGGGGCGGGACCGAGGTCGCGCCCCCGCCGCCGGTGCTGCTCCACCACGTGCCGCCCCCCTCGGAGCTCCCACAGACGCTCGATCCGCAGGCGGTTCCGCCGGGGGCGGGCGCCGATCCGCAGCGCTGGGCAGGGGAGTCGGTGCCGGAGATCTCGCTGCAGCTTCCGTCCTGGTCCCACGGCCCCAGCGAGGCGCTGCTCTCGGGGAACGGCCTGGCCGAGCCGGGCGCGTACGACGACGTGAGCGGGGACGACGACAGCACGCTCACCATGGTCCGTCGCGACGAGCTCCTCGCTCCGGCGAAGGTGCGAGTCCACACGGCGGCCTATGACGAGGGCGACGAGCTCGACATCACGCCTCCTGGCCGCGATGTGAAGGCGACGCTCCGCTCCGCCGAGGACTTCGGGCTGGGCACACCCGAGAGGCGGGCCGAGGTCGGCCTTGTGCGCGTCGATTCGGTGCCTGTCCCGGCGACGCCGCAGAGCCCGCTCGACGGGGGCGCGGCGGGGGCGTGGGACAGGAGATCGCCGCGCGTCGCCAACACGCTCCGGCTGGTCTCGTCCCACCCACCGGCCGAGAGCCAGATGCCCACGGTGACCCCCGGCGAGCTCCAGGCGGCGAGCCCGCACGGGTTCGGGGCGATGGGGTTCGGCCCGGCGAGCGCAGAGACCGCCGGGGACTCCCCGGCGGCGGTCGTACAGAGAGCGCCGGCCGCGGCCGACGGCGCCTCGCCGGCGACCCCGGCGGCGTCGGTGCCGTTCGAGCTCGCCGCGACCATCGCAGAGCAGCGCACGGCGCTGGAGCGCCGCGCGACGATGCCCGATCACGTCGTCGCGCCCCAGGCGCCGCCTGCGCCAGCGCCTCCGCCGGCGCGGGAGCCGAGCTGGCTCGCGGGCAAGCGGGGGCTCATCATCGGCTTCGTCGCAGGGATGCTCCTTACGGCGCTGGCCATGTTCCTCGTGATGCGCCTGCTCTCTTGAGGTCTCGCACGTCTCGCACGTCTCGCCCGTCTCGCACGCGCCCTCTCGCGCGGCGCGCGTCTCCGACGCCGCGCGCCGCGAGCCGCTTCAGGGGATGTCGTACGTCAGCAGCCGGCACTCGATAGGGCCGTTGAACACGACGAGCGACCGCTCCGGCCTCCGGCGCATGGCGTGCTCGATGTCCTCGGTGCCGGCCAGGATGGCGACGCGGTGGCCCGCGAGCCGGGACAGCGCCGTCGCCATGTCGCGGTAGAGGGCCATCGTGCCCGGGAGGCGCTCGCCGTATGGCGGGTTGGTCAGAACGTGGCCCGGCGGCGCGGTCGGGGCGAGCGCGGTGATGGACTGACAGCGGACCTCGATCTGCACGCCGGCCATCCGGGCGTTGCCGCGGGTGATCTCGGCGGCGCGGGGGTCGATGTCGGCGGCGACGATCGCGGGGCCCTCGGGCCGGATCCGCGCGCGGGCGGCGTCGCGCAGCTCGGTCGTGCGCCGCGCGGCGGCCTGATCGTGGCAGGCCCACCGCTCGAAGCCGAAGCGCTGCGCGCGCAGGCCCGGGGCGATGTCCCGCGCCCAGAGCGCCGCCTCGAGGGCGATGGTGCCGGCGCCGCACATCGGGTCGACGAGCGGGCGGGCGCGGTCCCAGCCGGAGAGTCGGAGCAGCGCGGCGGCGAGCGTCTCCTTGAGCGGCGCGCCGCCGATGTGCGTGCGGTAGCCGCGGCGGTGGAGCGCGGCGCCGCCGAGGTCGGCGTAGAGCGTCGCGCTGTCGCGGACGAGGTGGAGGAAGAGGGCCAGATCCGGGTCCTCGAGGTCGACCGACGGCCGGGCGCCGACGCGGCGCCGGATCTGGTCGACGATGGCGTCCTTGGTCCGCTGGGCGATGAACTGGGTGTGGGTCAGGGCGCTCGAGCGGCAGGAGGCGCGCACGGCCAGCGTGTGGACCGGGCTCAGGTAAGGGGCCCAGTCGACGCGCGAGACGCCCTCGTAGAGCGCGTCCCCGCTGGGCGCGTCGAAGGAGGCGAGCTCGACGAGCACGCGCACCGCGGTGCGGAGCTCGATGCACGCGCGGAAGCCCTCGTCCGGCGGGCCGGAGAAGTGGACGCCGCCGCGATCCGCGCGGACGCCGCGGAACCGGTGCTCGCGGAGCTCGTCGCGGAGGGCGGGCTCGGTTCCTTTGGCGGCGGTCGCGAAGAAGTCCATGGCGACGGGGCTTCTAGCCGAACCGCCGCGCGGCGGCCCTCACGAACGCGGCCTCTGGCCGCGCGGCCGCTCCCAGGGCGAGGCGCGTGGCACTGGATTCGCACGGCGTTCGCCGAGCTCTCGGGTGTGTGGACCGGGCGCAGGGACGTCGGCGCTCGGCAGGTGGGGTGAGCGGGCTCCGCGCTCGACGGGCCGAGGCCGCTCGGGGCAGGGCGCCTGGCCCGAGGCCGCGGCGAGCGGGCAGAGCGAGGGAGCCAGGGCGTCGCGCGGCGGAGGCGCCGGCACGGCGATCCGCGAGGGAGGAAGGCCAATGGAGAATCGGATGGCGGCTTTGCGTGGCATCAACATCGCGCTCGGGATCTGGTTGTTCATCTCCGCGTTCGCCTGGCGCCACGGCCGGACCGAGTTCACCAACACCTGGGTGGTGGGCGCGCTGTGCGTCCTCTTCGCCCTGATCGCGCTCTGGGTGCCCAGGGTGCGTTACGTCACCGCGATCCTCGCGGTCTGGCTCTTCGTCAGCGCCTGGACGATACCGACGCTGCTGATGGCGACGGTGTGGAACAACGCGCTCGTCGCCGTCGCCATCCTCGTCGTGTCGCTCCTCGCGACCGAGGCCGCGGTGCGGGGCTCGCGGGCCGCGCCGCGCGTGTAGGCGTCGAAGGGCCGCGCAGCGCGGGGAGCGCCGCGCGCGGCCCGAGGGCCGGCGCCGGCAGCGCCAACGGCGCTCTCCCAGCAGCGGGCCGGCGGCGCTCCCCCGGCTGCGCGCCGGCGCGCGGCGTGTTCGCCTCGCGGCGTCGATCGTGTATAGCGGCGTCGCGAGCGCCGCGCACGAGCCGGCGAGAGGATGTCCCATGAAGCTCAGCGTCAACGTGAACAAGATCGCGCTCCTGCGGAACTCGCGGGGACACGATGCCCCGAATGTCCTCTCCTTCGCCCGGAAGATCGTGGACTACGGAGCCCATGGCATCACCATCCATCCGAGGGCGGACCGGCGGCACATCACGCCCGACGACGCGCGGGCGGTGACTCGCCACATCACGACGGTGGAGACGAACTTCGAGGGCGATCTCCGCGAGGAGTTCCTGGACCTCACGCTGGAGCTCAGGCCGACGCAGTGCACGCTGGTCCCGGTCACGCCGGGCGAGCTCACCTCGCACCGCGGCTGGGACGTCGCGAAGTGGCGCTTCGTCCTCCAGCCGGTGGTGAAGCGGCTCAAGGAGGAGGGGATCCGGACAAGCCTCTTCGTCGAGGCGGATCCGGCGGTGGTGCCGGCGGTCGCGGAGATGGGGGCTGATCGCATCGAGATCTACACTGGGCCTTACGCCCAGGCGTTCGATCGCGGCGATCACCGCGCGGAGCTCGACAAGATCGTCGCGACCGTGAGGGCCGCCGTGGCGGCCGGGGTCGGGATCAACGCGGGGCACGACCTCACCGTGGAGAACCTCGCGCCGCTCGTCCGCGAGGCGCCGCAGATTCAAGAGGTGTCGATCGGTCACCACCTCGTGGCGCATGCGCTTGAGGTCGGGATGAAGCAGTCCGTGCGCGACTACCTCGCGGCCGTCGAGGGGCGCCCCGCGCCGGCGCAGTAGCGGGGCGAGGCGCCTCGCCCATCGTCCGAGGCGAAGCGCCGGCAGGGCGCGTCATCGGTCGTCGCCGGCGAGCGGCAGCTCGAGCGAGACTCAGGTCTTCGAGCGCCTCGTGGACGGCCAGCCTATCATCGACACGGCGTCGCTCGCGGTCGACCACGCCGTCGATGTGACCGGCCTCGTCGTGCACTACGAGGCGGCCTACGCGGTCGCGCCGCGCCAGGCAGGAGACCTCGTGGCGCGCTGAGCGAGCGCCGTTCAATCGACCGAGTCCGGTTTGGCGGGAAATTGAACAGGGAGACAAGGAGACGGGGAGTTCAATTCCACCCATCTCCCCATCTCCCCATCTCCCCATCTCCCCATCTCCCTGTGAATTGTTTCGACCAATTCGAGGGGGTAATTCATGTCGCGGGGGGGGCGCTTCGGCGTTTCATGAGCCCGCTCGTGCGCTGCTCGTGCAGGATAACCAACCTCGCTTCATCTGGCGACATGGAATTTTCATGTCGATTTTGATGTGCCCTGTCGTACAGATTGGTAATTGGCGATTGCCATCGATGAATCGAGTCCTGTAGGGTCATCACAGTACGGCTTGCGGTTGAGAGCGCCGGTCGAGACCTCCTGCGCCAGGCAGCCGAGGGCGGGCCCATCGCGTCGCTGCTCCGCGTCGCCCTGCTTCATCAGGGCACATCGTCGCGCCCAGCGCCGCGCCCACCCTGGGCTTCCTTGTTCGATCCGGTCTTGTTCGGCGCCTGATACGTACGAAAGGGGAACGAGACACATGGCATACCTTCCCACTTGTTCTTTCATTGGCGCACAGGGGATTCGCCGCTTCGGCTGCGCGATCGCCGCGGTTTCTGCGTTTTCTGCGTTCACTGCGAGTTCGATGCCAGCCAGCGCGCTCCCGTCGTTTCCGGGGGCAGAGGGCTTTGGCGCCGTCGCGACCGGCGGGCGCGGCGGGCGCGTCATCAAGGTCACCAACCTGCGCACGAGCGGGTCGGGGAGCCTCCAGGCGGCCCTCGACGCGAGCGGGCCTCGCATCATCGTCTTCGACGTGAGCGGCGTGATCGAAGGGGATGTCCTCATCCGGAACGGCGATGTGACGATCGCGGGCCAGACGGCCCCGGGCGCGGGCATCACCATCCACGGTCGTTTGACCGCGAAGTACTCCACCGCGGTCAACAACATCGTCGCACGGTTCTTGCGTGTCCGGCCCGTGTACGACGGCTCGGCCGGAGAGCAGTTCGACGCAACGCAGATCTCGCGGAACTCGAAGGTGATGCTCGATCACATGTCGATCTCCTGGGGAGTCGACGAGACCCTGGACCTCTATGAGGCAGATGACGTCACGGTCCAGTGGTCCACCATCGAGTCGTCGTCGACCACGGGGCATCCAGAGGGGATGCATAATTATGGTCTCATCAACGGCCCTGATGGCCACCGGATCACGCTCCACCACAACCTGTTCGCCCACCACAAGGCGCGTTGCCCCGCGGTCGCGAACGGCCCGGCCGACATCCTCAACAACGTGGCCTACAACGTGAGGCACGGGTTCGTGCACCACAACCCGGCGACCGGCCACTTCAACATCGTGGGCAACACGTACATCAAGGGGCCGAGCGATCAGCTGATCCCGTTCTACTTCGACGACAGCGCCGGCGCGGGGCTCAAGTACTTCCTCGGCGACAACTACATCGATGATCCCGGGAAGTTCACGGGCACCGTCGAGAACCCCTGGAAGCAGCCGTACCTCCACCCGAGCTTCAGCAAGCTCAACAAGCCCGAGTCGTACCGCTCGGCGACGCAGTTCAATTTCACGCGGGAGGTCCCGGGGTACATCCCGGTGACGACGCAGCGCGCGCAGGACGCGTATCGGCTCGTCGTCGCGCAGGCGGGCGCGCTGCCGCGCGACGTGGTGACGAAGGGCGTCTTCAAGAACATGGAGCGCCGCGACGGCTCGTGGGGCGCCCGCTACGTGAACAACCTGATGGACGGGCTCAGCCCGGGGACGGCCCCCGCGGACGCCGATCGCGACGGGATGGCGGACGCGTGGGAGCGGGCGCACGGCCTCAGCTCGTCGAACGCGAACGACCACACCAAGGTGATGCCGTCCGGGTACACAGCGATCGAGGAGTACATCAACGAGCTCGCCGCCGCGCTGATCAACAAGGCAGCGGGCAGCTCCGCGATGCTCGCGGACGAGGGGGAAATCGAAGAGCAGATCGAGTAGCGAGCCCCAGCAGAGCGCGATCGCGAGGCCGCGGCCTGGTCCAGCGTACCGCGCCGCTCCGCCCAGCGAAGCGGGGCGGCGGCGGTGCGGCCTCGCGACGCGGCGCGGCGCCGGCCTGCCTGTTGCGTAGGCCGTCGCCCCTGCTAGGTTCCCCGCGGCGCTCGTTCAGACAGAGCGTCCCGGACGAGACGCGCCGTACCCGGTCAGGCTAAGACGACGCAGCCGCATCACGAGGAGAGTCGTCATGTCCTGGCTGGCGTTGCTCCTGGCAGGCCTGCTCGAGGTCTGCTGGGCTATCGGTCTCAAGTACACACACGGCTTCACGCGCCCGCTGCCCACGGCGCTCACGGTCGGCGCGATCATCACGAGCATCGCGCTCCTCGAGACCGCCTCGCGGACCTTGCCCATCGGCACGGCGTACGCCGTCTGGGTCGGCATCGGCGCGTTCGGGGCGGCGATCGCGGGCATCCTCCTGTTCGGTGAGCCCGCCACGGCCGCGAGGCTCGGTTTCCTCGCGCTGCTCGTCGTGTCCATCCTCGGCCTCAAGCTGGCGAGCCCCTGAGCGCTCGTCACCCGGCGCGCGACCGGACGCCTCGGGTCGACTAGCCTTCCCTCCATGCACGGAACCCCGGAAGCCCGCGCCCTGCACGCGCAGTACCCCGCCATCGATCTCCACGCCGACAGCCTCATGTGGGCGCGCTGGGTCGGTTACGATCTGCAGGAGCGGCACGAGCCGCCGCTGCCGCTCGCCGCCCTCGGCGGGCACGTCGACGTCCCGCGGCTCCGCGAGGGCGGCGTCGGCGCGCAGTTCTTCGGGCTGGTCTCGCTGCCCATCGGACATCGGCGCGGGCTCGCCGCCGTCGTCGAGGAGCAGATCGATCTCCTGGAGCAGGCCGTCCGCGCGCGGCCCGGCCGCCTCGTGAAGGCGCTCACGGCCGAGGACATCGAGGCGGCGAGGGCCGGCGGCGCCGTCGCGGCGCTGCTCGGCGTCGAGGGGGCGCACGCGCTCGAAGGCGACCTCGACACCCTCGCTCGCTTCGCGCGGCGCGGCGTGCGCTACCTCGGGCTCTGCCACTTCAGCGCCAACGAAGCGTGTTATCCCGCCTACGGCAGCGGCCGGAGGGATGGTGAAGGCCTCACCGCCTTCGGCCGTGATGTCGTGCGCCTCGCCGAGGACCTCGGCGTCATCGTCGATCTCGCGCACATCAACCGGGCTGGCTTCCTCGACGCATGCGCGCTCGCCCGCCGGCCACCCATGGTCAGCCACACGGGTATCGCCGGCGCGTTCGAGCACTGGCGCAACATCGATGACGACCAGCTCCGCGCCCTGGCCGACCGCGGCGGGTGCGCCGGGATCATCTTTTGTCCGCTCTATCTCGGCGGAAACGGGCTCGCGCCCGTCGTCAAGCACCTCGTGCACATCATCAACGTTGCCGGCGAGGACACACCCGCGCTCGGATCCGATTGGGACGGTTTCATCATTCCCACACGCGAGCTGCGTGATGCGGCCCATCTTCCGCTCTTGACGGATGCGCTGCTGCGAGCTGGCTTGAGCGAGCGTGTGATCGCCAAGGTGCTTCGAGAGAACGTGATGCGCATTTTGAGCGACAACCCGCTTCCAACACGGCTCCCGGTTGCGTAGCCTCTCTCGACGGGCCGTCGGGGTGGGTGGTCCCTCCGGCGCTGCGTGAGATCCTCCTTAACGCGGAGCGGATGCAGGCCATGACTCTCCATCGCCTCGCTGCACAGGGCTACGCGACTGCAGCGGATGCTTACGAGAAGGGGCGCCCGGACTACCCGCGCGGCGCGATCGAGCTCCTGCGCGACACGCTCCGCATCGACGCGACGAGCACGGTGCTCGATCTCGGCGCCGGCACCGGCAAGCTCACGCGCCTCCTGGTGCCCACGGGCGCGCGGCTGCTCGCGCTCGAGCCGGTCGAGGGGATGCGCCGCAAGCTGGGTCAGATGGTCCCGTCCGCCATCGCGCTCGATGGGGTCGCCGAGGCCATCCCCTTGCCCGAGACATCGGTCGACGCCGCGGTCGCCGCGCAGTCGTTCCACTGGTTTCACGGCGATCTCGCGCTCGCCGAGATCCACCGCGTGCTCCGGCCGAGAGGGCGCCTCTCCCTGCTCTTCAACCTGCGCGACGAGCGCGTCGACTGGGTCGCCCGCATCTCCCACGTCCTCGACCGCCACGGCCGGGATGCCCCGATACACAGGTTCGGCGCCTGGCGCCGGACGTTCTCCGACTCTCGCCTCTTCGCGCCGCTCGGAGAGCACGAGTTCACCCATACGCAGGAGCTCGACCTCGACGGGCTGCTCGAGCGCGTCGCGTCGATCAGCTACATCTCGGCGCTCCCCCTGCAGGAGCGGTATGCGGTCCTGAACGAGATCCGGGAGCTGGCCGCGACCCACCCGGACCTCGCGGGGAAGAGCGTGTATCTCTTCCCCTACCGGACGCTGGTGCCCCTGTACGAGCGGCGCTGAGCGTCCGCGAGCCCGCCGACGGGGGCGCCGTGCTAGAGCGGCCCCCGCATGGCGGCGCATGAAGTCGTGATCGTCGGGGGCGGGCCGGCGGGCGTGAGCACGGCGCTCTTCCTCGCCCACCATCGTCCGGCCCTCGCCGACAGGATCGTGGTGCTCGAAAAGGAGCGCTACCCGCGGGACAAGTCCTGCGCGGGCGGCCTCGGCGAGCGAGCGGACAGGGCGCTGTCGGCGATCGGGGTGACGATCGACGTGCCCTCGGTCGTGGTGCACGGCATCAGCGCGGCCTTCCAGGCCGGCGAGGTCGCGCTCCGCGAGGGGAACATCGGCCGCGTCGTCCGGCGCGTCGAGTTCGATCGCGCGCTCGCGCTCGCCGCGCGGGCGCGGGGCGTGCGGATCGTCGAGGGGGCGCGGGTGACCGGCGCCACGCTGAGCGAGCGCGGCGCCCGCGTCGAGAGCTCGGCCGGGGTCTTCGACGGCCGCGTCGTCGTCGGCGCGGACGGCGTCGGCAGCGTCGTCCGCCGCGCGATGGGGCTGCCGTTCGGCAGGCTGCGCGCGCAGGCCGTCGAGGTCGACACCGAGCCCGTCGCGGGGGACCGGGCGCGCGACCTCCTGCACTTCGAGATGCGGGATCGCTCGTTCGCCGGCTACCTGTGGGACTTCCCCACGATCGTCGACGGGCGCGAGCTCGTCTGCCGGGGGGCCTACGTGCTGCACGAGGGCGCGCTCGGCATGGCGCGCCCCGCGCCCGACGCCGAGCGCGTGCTCCGGAGCAGGCTCGAGGCGCTCGGCCTCGACCCGGACCGCTACCGGCGAAAGCGGTTCGCCGAGCGAGGCCTCGACCGGCGGGCCGTGATCGCGCGGCCCGCCGCCCTGCTCGTCGGCGAGGCCGCGGGCATCGATCCGATGCTGGGAGAGGGGATCGCCCAGGCGATCGCGTACGGGGCCCTCGCGGGCGAGTACCTCGCCGAGAAGCTCGAGGCCCGCGATCTCGGGTTCCACGACTGGGGCCGGCGCGTCGAGCGATCGCTGCTGGGCCTCGATCTGCGCTTCCGGCGCCGGGTGATGCGCGCCTTCTACGGCGCGCCGCGGGAGCGCGTCGAGCGTTACCTCCTCGGCGAGCCGTCGTTCCTGCGCTTCGGCGTCCGGCACTTCGCTGGCAGAGCCCAGCCGGCGCGCGACGCGCTCCGCGCCGCGGCGACGGGCGCGCTGGTCGCGGGCCGGATCGGGATCGATCGCCTCGTCGCGTCGCTCCCGCCGCGCGCGCGCAGCGCCGGCAGCGGCGACGGCGCGCACGCCTGACGAGGCAGCGAGACAGCGAGGCGGGCCGTGCGCGCCGCGCGCCGCGCCCGTGAGCCCCGACACCCCCGCGACGGCCACCATGCTAGCATCGCCCTCCATGGTCGCGCCGTTCCAGCCGGCGGTCGGGATGCTCTTCGGAGAGTTCCGGATCGTTCGGCCCCTCAGCGCCGGGGGCATGGGGGCCGTGTACATCGCCGAGCAGGCGAGCACTGGCAAGCTGCGGGCCCTCAAGCTCATGCACCCGCAGCTCTGCGCGGACGCCCGGCTGCGCGAGCGCTTCGAGCAGGAGGCGCGCGTCGGCGCGCTGGTGGAGAGCGATCACGTCGTGCAGGTGATCGGCGCCGGCGTGGACGCGGCCAGCGGCGTGCCCTGGCTCGCGATGGAGCTGCTCGAGGGGGAGGACCTCTCGCAGCGCATGAAACGCAGCGGGCTGCTCCCGGCGCAGGACGTGCACGAGATCTTCCGGCAGCTCTGCCACGCGCTCGGCGCCGCCCACCGGGCGGGCGTGGTCCACCGGGACATGAAGCCGCAGAACGTGTTCCTCGCGAAGACGCAGAGCGCGACGGCGCGCTGGTCGGTCAAGGTCCTCGACTTCGGCATCGCGAAGATCGCCGCGGAGGCGAGCACGATGGCGACCGCGTCGCTCGGCACGCCCCTCTGGATGGCGCCCGAGCAGACCGACGCGCGCGGGCAGATCTCGCCGGCGACCGACGTGTGGGCGCTCGGGCTGATCGCGTTCGCCCTGCTCACCGGGCGCATGTACTGGCGCGCCGCGAACGACCCGATGGGCACCGCGATGCCGGTGCTGCTCCGCGAGATCCTCTTCGAGCCGATCGACCCGGCGTCGGTGCGCGCGACCGCGCTCGGGCGCGCCGGCTGTATCGTGCACCCGTTCGACGCGTGGTTCGCGCGCTGCGTCGCCCGGGAGCCGTCGCAGCGCTTCCAGACGGCGCAGGAGGCCTTCGACGCGCTCGGCCCGGCGCTCTTCGTCGACCCGCGCAGCGTGCGCGCCGCCGGCGCCGCGATCTCGGTGGTGCCGCTCGGCGCCGCGGCGGCGATCACCTCGGCGGGGTCTGCCTCGCGCCTGTCGATGACGGGACCGACCGAGGTGGCCTCGGACGCGCGGCGCGCGCCGTCGTCGCCCGCCCGCGCGGGCGCATCGTCGTCGCCCGCCGGTGCGGGCGCATCGTCGTCGCCCGCCGGCGCGCGCCCCCCGTCGACGCCCGCGCCCGTCCTGGCGAGCAGCGGGCCGGTGGAGGCCCCTCCCAGGTCTGCGCGGCGCGGGCCGATGCTCCTCGCGTGCGGCCTGGCCGGCGCCTTCGCGATGGCGGCGATCGCCTTTTACGCCGGCCGCGCGCAGAGCGACGTCCGGATGGTGCAGCGCCTGCCGGTGCCGGCGCACCCGACGGTGGTCAACCCGGGCCGCGGCGACGCGCGCTCACCGGCGCTGGCGGGCGACGCGAGCGGCGCGGGCGAGCGGCAGCCGTCGCCGGGCCCTCGCGACGCTCCGGTGCCGGCGCCCGCGCCGAGGTCTCCGCGCCCCATGCGCGAAGGCGGCACCACGCCGGCGGCGACGGCGATCGCGGCGAGGCCGTTCGATCGCGGCGCGGCCCACGCGGCGCTGCAAGCGAAGGCCGACACCGCGCGGATCCACTGCAGGGGCAAGGCGGGGCCGAAGGCGGTGACGGCGCGGGTGTTCTTCAACCCCGCGGGCGCAGTGCAGCGCATCTCGATCGAGCCGCAGGTCGCGATGACCCCGGCCGGGGGCTGCGTGCAGATGCTGCTCGGCTCCGCGCGGGTGCCGGCGTTCGACGGGAGCGAGCTCCAGGACGTCACGACGACGGTCGGGATCGAGTGATCGCCGCGGGCGAGCGCGCGGCCGGACCCGTCAGGGGTCGACGGAGACGCACTCGCCCTCGCCGCGGTAGTGCCCGATCGTGCGCGAGAGCGCCGCGACGAACGCGCCGAGATCATTGATGTCTCCGGCGCTGCCCGTCCCGTAGGTGCCCTCCTCGATCGCGACGAGGCGCACCGCGGCGAGCTCCTCCAGGGTGACGGCCCCGTCGTCGTCGGCGTCCGCGGCGGCGATGGGCGCGAACCGGCGCGCGGCGGTCGCGGCCTGCAGGTCGTCGTAGAAGAAGTGGTCGCCGTGGATGGTGAGCTCCACGTCGTCGATGCCGCCGTTCGTGACGAGGACGCCCTCGGTCTCCTTGCCGGCCTTGTCGCCCTTGCAGTCGGCGTAGCGCGTCGCGAGCGAGAAGGTCCAGTCGAGGCGCTTCTCGACCTCGCCGCCGTCACCGCTCTTCCGCGCGATCGCCTCGATGTGCACGGACGCTCCCGCCGCGAGCATGAGCGCCTTGTCCTCCGCCGTCGCGCCCTCGAGCGCGGTGTCCGCGTCCACCGGCCCGATCTCGTAGGAGACGGCCTCCCAGGGCTTCGCCTCGAGGTCGTCGAAGGTCACCACGGGCTTCGCGCCGGCCTTCGTGTGGTCGAACAGGATCGAGCCCTGCATGCGCGCTCCGACGTTCCCCTCGCGATCGGCGACGGTGACGTTCCGGACGACGAACAGGAACTTCTCGTACTGGATGCTCCAGCCGTCCGCGAGATCCGCGGCCGGGATCTCCTGCTCGATGTAGTCCTCTCCCCACGTCGAGAACGTCACGCTCCCGGCCCCAGGCTCGCCTTCGCCGCAGCCGGCGAGCGCCGCCGCGGCGAGCGCCGCCGCCGCCCCCATTCGTCTCGTGGTCCTCATCCTCATTCTTTCTCCTCCGCGGAGCCGGGCGCGAACGAGAGCGCGTAGGCCGTCCCCTTCTTGAGGCCGCGCGTGAAGCCGCGCTGGGCCTCGCTCTCGGGCTCCAGGTCGACCGGCGCGCCGTCATCGCTCGCGGCGACGGCCTCGAAGTCGATCTGATCGAGCCAGACCGTCGGCTTCACGACGAGCGTGACGACGCCGGGCCCGTCGAGGAAGACCTCCTCGAAGACGCACCCCTCCACCGACGGCTCGCCGGTCGCGTCGTCGAGGACGTCGGCGGCCAGCGCGCGCGCGCGGAACACCCGCGCGAGCTCGCCCTTCTCGGCGCGGCCCTCCACGGCGACGACGTGCCCGTCGAGCGCCGCGGCGAGCGGGCCCGAGGGCGGCGCGCCGAACGTGAAGCGCGCGGATCGCACGACGCCGCTCACGGCGTCCGCGTCCTCGAGCGCCGTCGTCCCCTGCAGCAGGTCGACCGACGTCGGCTGCGTCATCTGGCCCCTCGCCTCGCCGGCCTGGTAGTGGCCCGGGTGCGCGTGCGCCTCGGGCACGGCCCACCGGGCGAGCCGCTCGAGCAGCGAGGGGCCGCCGCGCGGCGAAGGCCGCCGCGCCGTGAACGGGGCGCCCTCGAAGTAGTGGAGCGACCCGATCGCCAGGTGCGCCTTCGACAGCGTGATGGTCCAGCCGAGCGCGTTCGTGAACGGCGCGACCGACGCCGCGTCGGGCGCGATCCGCGTCGCGAGGGTCAGGCGCTTGCCGGAGGTCGCGCCGTCGCCTCCGGCGCCGCAGCCGGCGGCGAGCGCGCCCGCCGCGAGCGCCGCGGCGAGGCGCCCCGCCGCGGCGAGGGCGGCGCGCCGGCGGGATCGGGTCTGTGCGGTGGTGGATGTCATCGAGGACCTCAGCCGATGTAGAGGGAGAGCGAAGCGAGGAAGCTGCGCGGGGCGCCGACCGTCACGTGCCGCGCGGGGAGGAGGTCGGGCGCCGCGCCGCGGGTGAAGCTCGAGGGGTAGACGAACTCGCCGTCGAACCACGACGCGTCGAGGAGGTTGTAGACGTCGAGCCCGAGCTCGACGCGGTGGTAGCGGACGTGCGCCGTCACATCGGTGACGAGCGCGTCGTGGCCGACCTCTCCGAACGGCAGGGGGCGGCCGTGGAGCAGCGTCACGCCGGCGCCGGCGCGGGCCTCGAGGCGCCGGCCGAAGAGCGCGCCGAGGCGCGGCGTCACCGCGAGATCGGCGCGGGCGACGACCTGGGGCACGAAGGGGAGGAGATCCCCCGCCGCGTAGCGCCCGCCGGACGCGGTGAAGGCCGCCCGGGTGTACGTCAGGCCGACGCTCGACACGAGCCACGGCGCCGGGTGCGCCACCGCGTCGATGGCCACCCCGGTGCGGGCCGTGGCGGGCACGGGCTCGTTGCGGGCGGTCGCCTCGTCGAAGACGAGATCGTCGCTGAGGCGCGTGTGGAACAGCGCCGCCGACGCCCGCACCCGCTCGTCGGCGTAGCGGAGCCCGGCCTCGGCGGAGAGCACGCGCGTGAAGGGGGTGCGCTCGCCGTCGCCGAGGCTGCGCGCCTGGGGCGAGCGGAACCCCTGGCCCACGCTGGCGAGCGCGCGGAGCCCGGGGAGCAGCACCACGTCGACCGTGCCCTTGCCACCCACGTGGACGCCCAGCGCGCTGCGCGCCTGCGCGCCCTGACCGATGTCGTCGACGACCTGGTACGCCAGGCCGTCGGCGCGCAGCCCGCCGCGCAGCGTGATCCGCCGCGCCGGCCGGATCGACGCGTCGAGGTAGCCGGCGATGTCGGTCGCGCGGACCTTCGCGTCGACGAGCGTGGCGGTCGGCCTGTCGTCGACGGCCGCGAGGCGCCGCTGCGACTGCTCGATCCAGTCGGTGCGCGCGACGACGCCCGCCTCGAACGTGTCGCGGTCGGAGAGCAGCGGGAAGGTGAGCCGGTACGACGCGGTGGCGCCCGCCGTGATCGCCTCGTTGAGCTGCTGGGTGGCGTCGCCGTTCGTGGGATCCGCGAGGTACCCGGTGAAGTTCGAGCGCAGCCGGAGCGAGCGCAGCACGACGAACGGCGTGAGCGAGAGGCCCTCCCCGCGGGCGGCGCCGTCGCCCGAGCCGCGCAGATCGACGACGAGCTGCGCGCGCGACGAGTCGCCGCCCTGATCGGGATCGTACGAGGCGAAGCGGTCGACCTTGCCCGACTCGATGTCGCAGAGGCGCAGGACGCCGGCGGAGCCGCAGCGGGAGGCGAACGCCGACGCCATCACCCGCGCGGAGACGCCGGCGAGCGGCCGGTAGACGGCCTGCGCGACGAGCGACGCCCGGCCGGCGGCGCGGGCAGGCCCGAAGCCGTCGGTCCCGTACGCCTCGAAGGCCGCGAACGTGGCGTCGTCCGCGTCCTCGGGGTGGTAGGCGAGGAAGAGCCGGCGCGCGCCGAAGGAGCCCGCGGAGGCGGTGGCGGTGATCCCGGGCTCGCCGTAGGCGAGATCGAAGCGCATCGTCCCGGCGACCGCGAAGTCGCCCTGGCGCGGGTCGTACGACCCCGGCTGCGCGCGGAGCTCGCCGATCACCTCCGGCATCACGAAATGGAGATCGGTGTAGCCCTGGCCGTGGACGTTCGAGACCTCGTTGACCGGCGCGCCCGCGACCCAGACCTCGAGGTCCTGCCCGTGGACCGCGTCGAAGCCGCGGAAGAAGATCTGGTGCGCCTTGCACTCGCCGCTGTGCTGGGAGGTGAACACGCCCGGCACGAGCTGCAGCACGTCGCTCGCCGTCCGGTGGGGCGCGGCCCGGATCTCCGCCTGTCCGCGCACCGACTCCGAGGCGCTGCGCGGCGGCGCGGCGCCCTGCACCACGACCGTGATGGGCGCGGCGTCGGGCACGGGCGCCGCTCCGCCCGCTGCGCCGGAGACGGGCGCCGCTGCGCCGGCGCTGCCGGAGGCATCGCCGCCCACCGAGGTTGCCGCTTCGGCCGCGGGCGGAGCCGCGGCGCCGGCGCGTGCAGGCGCGGCGCCGTCGCCGGCGCGTGCAGGCGCGGCGCCGTCGCCGGCGCGTGCAGGCGCGGCGGACGCGATGAGAAGAAGCAGCGGGAACGGCGTGCTCAGGGAACGGACCACAGGTGGGCCGGTCAGTAGCACGATTTTCTCAGTTCGTGTTATCGTGCAGATGCGTACGCTCGCCTGGTGGGCGCGCCGGTGGTTTGTTTGGTCGACGTCCCTGGCGGCGAACGCGGTCGTGCGGTCGTCGTCGGCGTCGCTGTCCGCTGGCTGCCGAAGGTTGCTCCGGGGCCGTCCGCGAGCCCTCTTCCGACGCTGGATCGACTCGCGCTCTCGGGCGGATCGCGATAGCGACAACATGTCGCATTCAGGCGAGGGGCGACGCGGCCTATCGTAGCGCGCATCGTTCCTCGGGAGGACGCTCATGGAATCCGGTCTTCGTGCATCACGGCTCTGGTTCCCGCTGGTCGGGGCGGTGCTCGCGCTCATGGCGTGCGGCGACGATGATGTGGTGAACCCTGTCGGCGGGGCGTCGACCTCGACGGGCATCGGTGGCGGCGCGGGAAGCGGCGGTGACGGCGGGGCTGGCGGTGGCGGCGGAGGGAGCGGCGGAGCTGACGGCGGCGGGGGGAGCGGCGGCGCCGAGACGATCGCTGTCGAGCTGCAGTTCGAAGGCCGCGTCCGCGACGAGGTGTTCTCCTGCAGCGAGACGTACGCTGTCGGCAGCGCCGCGACGGAGGTGGGGCTGAACGATTTCCGCCTCTACATCCACGACGTGCGCCTGCGCCGCGCGGACGGCGAGGAGGTGCCGCTCTCGCTCGATCAGGACGGGCTGTGGCAGTACCAGGACGTCGCGCTCCTCGATTTCGAGGATCGATCGGGCACCTGCGCCAACGGGACGGAGGAGACGAACGGCGTGGTGCGCGGGACGGTCCCGGTCGGGGACTACGACGGGCTGTCGTTCAAGCTGGGCGTCCCGTTCGACCTGAACCACGGCGACGCGTCGGTCGCGCCGTCGCCGCTCAACCTGACGGGGCTGTTCTGGAGCTGGAACGACGGGTACAAGTTCCTGCGCCTCGACAGCGTCTCCACGGCAGACGACAAACCGTTCCTCGTGCACATCGGGAGCACTGGCTGCGTCGCCGACGCGGGCGGCAAGGTGACCGCGTGCGATCACCCCAACATCGCCGAGATCGCCTTCCAGGACATCGACCCGCTCACGACGAAGGTGCTCGTCGACTATGCGGCGCTCGTCTTGGACAGCGACCTGTCGGCGAGCGCCGACGACATCCCCGGCTGCATGTCGGATCCGTCGGATTCGGAGTGTCTGCCGCTCTTCACCCATCTCGGCATCGACAGCACCGACGGCTCGCCGCGGCCCGACCAGCAGTCGTTCTTCAGGATAGAATAGGCGCCATGGCGATGTTGGCTCCGATGACCGCTCTCCGCCGCTCTGCGATCTCCTCTGCCCTCGCCGCGCTCGCGGCCCTCTGCTGTGCCTGCGGCGACGGCGATCGGCTGCAAGGCGTCAGTGGGTCGACGGGGGAGGGCGCCGGTGGGTCGACGGGGGAGGGCGCCGGCGGCCAGGGCGGCGGCGGCGATGGGGGAGGCGGCGCGAGCGCCTACCCGTGGGGGCTGCCGACGGGCTTTCCGGTGCCCAAGGTCCCCGAGGACAACCCGATGTCGTCGGTGAAGGTCGAGCTCGGCAGGCGGCTGTTCTATGACGTGCGCCTGTCCGGCAACCTCACGTACTCGTGCGCCTCGTGCCATCGCCAGGAGCTCGCGTTCACCGACCACCGCGCGAACGCCGAGGGCTCGACGGGCCAGCTGCACTCGCGAAGCTCGATGAGCCTGGCCAACGTCGCTTACCTCACGACGCTGACCTGGGCGAATCCGCTCGTCGACGCGCTCGAGGAGCAGGCGCTCCTCCCGATGTTCGGCGAGACGCCTGTCGAGCTCGGGCTCGCCGGCATGGAGGACGAGCTGCTGGAGCGGCTACAGGGCGAGCCGGTCTACCAGGATCTCTTCCCCGAGGCCTTCCCCGGCGACGACGAGCCCCTCCGCCTCGCGAACATCACGAAGGCGATCGCGGCGTTCGAGCGATCGCTGCTCTCCTACCGCGCGCCTTACGACCGTTACCGGTACGGCGGCGACCCCTCCGGGATGTCCGACGCGGCGCTGCGCGGGATGGATCTCTTCTTCTCCGAGAAGCTGGAGTGCTTCCATTGCCACGGCGGCTTCAACCTGTCGGACTCGGTGGAGCACGACGGCACCACCTTCACGGAGGTGATGTTCCACAACACGGGGCTCTACAACATCGACGGCAACGGCGCTTACCCGGAGGGCAACGGGGGAGTCTACGAGATCTCCCACAAGGAGGCGGACATGGGCCGGTTCCGCGCGCCCACGCTGCGGAACATCGCCCTCACGGCGCCGTACATGCACGACGGCAGCATCGAGACGCTCGAGGGGGTGCTCGACCATTACGCCGCCGGAGGGCGCACGATCGAGGCTGGCTTCCCCAACGCCGGTGTGGGCAGCGAGAACAAGTTCAAGAGCGAGCTCATCAGCGGGTTCGATCTCACAGAAGAGGAGAGAGCGGACGTGATCGCCTTCTTGCAAACCCTGACGGACGACGAGTTTCTGAAGGACCCGCGCTTCGCGGATCCCTGGACGGAGGCGCCGTGAGCCGAAGGCCCTTCCTGAGCCGGGCGCTCCTCGTGCCCGCGCTGGCGGCGCTCGTATCGGCCGCGATGTACACAGGGGCGTGCGGCCACAGCCACGACCACACGTCGAGCGGGACGTCGTCCGACTCGAGCCTGGATGACGTCATCTTCGAGGGCGGCGCGACCGACGAGGCCCTGGAGGAGCTGCTCGCGGTGGAGCCGAAGGACGAGCCCTCGCAGGGCACGGTGTTCGACACGCCCGAGGACGGCGCGATGCTCCCCGGCGACGCCGCGCCGGAGCTGACCTTCCATGTGGCGGGCGCGGCGCAGCGGACGACGCCCCGGGCCGCGCCGGATCTGCAGCTCGCGGCGGCCGCTGCGCCGGGAGCACGGGAGCTCGCTGCGCCGAGGGCGTCGATCGCCGCGGAGCTCGGGGCGCTCCTTGGGCCGGCGCGCGCCGCCTGGGCTCACGGGACGCCCATCAACGGGCGCGCTTACTTCCTGGTCTTCACGACGGCGGAGCGCGAGCTGCTACTCCGGGTGTTCACGACCAAGCTGAGCTACACGCCGGACGCGGCGGCCTGGGACAAGCTCCGCGCTGCCGGCGTACCGATCACGGTCAGCGTGATCAGCGCGCTGTTCGAGAACAACCGCATCGTGCAGGGGGGCGGTCCCTTCATGGGCGAGCCGGTCACCTTCACCATCCTGCCCTGAGGCCGTCGCGCGGCGCGCGGCGCGGCGGTGCCGGCTCAGGACGAGCGGGGGAAGATGAGCGTGTACGAGCCCGGCGCGGGGTTGAAGAGCACCGCCTTGTCCGGGTGCTTCTCCCTGTCGAAATGGGGATACCACGGCAGCGCTCGCCAGGACTCCGACTCCTTGATGAACTCGCGGACGATGAGATCGAGCTCCACGTACTTGCCGCCGGTGATCGCGGAGAGCTCCGGTCCGAAGCTCCAGCGCTCGCGCCCAGGGCGCGGGGCGACGTCGTTGTGCAGCGCCCCGCCGTAGGCGATCACCATCTTTCCCGCGGCGTCCTCGCGGCCGAGCAGCGCCTTCGCCTCGGCGGCTGTCTGGCGCGCGATCATCTCGAGCATGGCCGTCACCGCGTCCGGCCCCGCGCGCACGATGGCGTCGACCTCCTGGCAGGAGGGCTTGAGCTGGTGGGGCCGGATGCCGAGCCGCTTCGCAGCGTGGCCGAGCGCGAGGAACTCGTCCTGGTTCTGCGCCGCCTGGCCCTGCGTGACCGTCCGCTGCTCCGCCTCGACCCGCGCCACCTGCTCCTTCTTGCAGCGCGGATCCACGGCCCAGAGCTCGACGATCAGGTCGGATGCGCGGCCGGCGAGCGCCGGCAGGAAGAGCTCCGTGAAGCGCCGGGTCGTCGAGGGGATGCCCTCCGAGCCTCGCTGTGCGTGCGCCTCGCCCACCGCGAGCACGCGCGGGCCGCTCTCGAGGACGTGGGCGAAGGCCTGGGCCGGCGTATCGAAGGCGAGGCAGCCCAGCGCGCCGCAGGGCGCCGGCGCAGGGGAGGCCGCGGCCGCGGGGGCGGCGGCCTGCGCGGCGGGCGGCGGCGGGGCGGCCGGGGGCGAGCTGGAACCCGAGGCGGCGGCGCTCGCAGAAGGAGCGCCGCCGGCTGACGCGCTCGCGGAAGGAGCGCCGCCGGCCGGAGCGCTCGCGGGAGGAGCGCCGCAGGCGGCGAGGAAGGCCGCGGCCACCAGCGAGGTTCGCGGAGTTCGCATGGAAGCATCTTACCGGGCTCCGAGAGCTCCTGTTCGGCGCGGCGCCTCGGAGCAGCCGAGCGGCTCCCCGGCCGAGCCGCGGCCGCCCGGAGGCTGTCCCAAGGGCTACCCGCAGCCGGGGTGCTGACCCATGTTGCGCAGCGCGTGACGTGATGAGCGAGGGGCATCGTGTCCAGACGGAAGAGAAAACCTGGGGGAGCGCGCTCAGTGAGGCGTCGCGAGCGCGACGAAGCGATGCGAGAGCGCGATGAGGAGCGAGCTCGGCTTGCAGAACGCGACACGCGCGGAACGCAGGGAGAGGGGGGCTTCATCATGACCATGAGGACGAGCGGGCGGGCGGAGCACGAAGCCGCCGCAGGACACGCAGAGTCCGCGATCACCAACAGCCTGGAGCAGGTGCGCGACATCCTGTGCGGCGCCCAGTTCCGCGAGTTCGCTCGCCGGCTCGCGCACACCGACGCTCAGGTCGCCGCCCAGGCGGAGGAGCTGCGGAGCGAAGCGCGGCGGCGTCTGGACGCGCTGGAGGCGCACATGCGCAGCGAGATCGATTCGCTCAGCGCGTCGATCGAGGCCCAGCGCGCGGCCGCCGACGGCGCGCTCGGCAGCGCCGCGCGCGAGTCGCGGGAGGCGCTCGAGCTGATCGCGCAGCGGGTCCAGCGGCTGGAGGAGCTCGTGGCGCGCACGCAGCGTGAGCTCCGGCAACAGCTGCTGGATCAGTCCAAGTCGTTCCTCGACGAGACGCGGCGTACGCGGAGCGAGCTGAGCGCGATGCTCGAGCGCGAGCTGGCCGCCGTGTGGGCCGACGGCACCGACGCGGCCGGGCCGGCGCGCGAGGCGGCCGCGGAATCGGAGCGGTACCAGAGGACGGAGCGCCGCTCGGACGAGGCCGCGTGAGGCGACCGCGCCGCTCCGGCCGGCGGAGCGAGCGCGGCGGTCTGGAGAAGAACGATGCGAGAGCCGAGAGCGCGCCGCGGGGCGCCTCCGCCGAAACAGACGCTCGAAGACCTCCGCCCCCTGCTCGTGGGCCCCGAGCAGCAACGGATCCAGCGGATCGAGGAGCGGCTCGACCAGTCGATGGTCGAGATGGTCGCGGGGGCGCTGCCCGAGGCGGTGATCGAGAGCCGCAAGAAGGGCGAGGCGCTCTCGTGGGCGCTGGAGCCGCTCCTCACCGGCGCGATCGAGGAGCGCGTGCGCCGGGACCCGGGATCGTTCGCGGACGCGATCTCCCCCGCCATGGGGCCGGCCATCCGCAAGGCCGTGCGCTGCGCTCTCCGGGCGATGATCCAGCGCCTCAACGAGGCGGCCGCCCTCGGCCTGTCCTGGCGGAGCGTGCGCTGGCGCGTCGAGGCGCGCCGCACGGGGCGTCCCTTCGCGGAGGTGGTGCTTCTCCGCTCGATGGTCTACCGGACCGAGCAGCTCTTCCTCGTCCACCGCGGGACGGGGCTCGTCCTCGAGCACCTCAGCGCCGACGAGATCCCCTACAGGGATCCCGATCAGGTCACGGCGATGCTCACCGCCATCGACGCGTTCGCCCACGACGCGTTCCGGACCGACGCGCAGCTGGAGCGCTTCCGCGTCGGCGATCTGACAGGGTGGGTCGAGCACGGCCCGTCGGCGCTCCTCGTGTCCATCGTGCGCGGCGTGGCGCCGCCCGCGTACGGGCTCGTCCTGTGCGAGACGCTGGAGCGCGTCCACCTCGCGTACGGCGGTGAGCTCGCCGGCTTCCGCGGCGATCGGACGCCGTTCTCGGGCGCCCGCGAGCTGCTCTCGCGCTGCCTCCAGCAGCAACGCCAGCCGGTCCCGCGCCGAGCTCGGGCCTTGCTCGCGGCGGCCGCGGTGCTGGCCGGGGTCGTCGCGACCGCGCTCGTCTTCCGGGTGCGCGCCTCGCAGGAGGATCAGCGCCGCTTCGAGGGCTGGGACGAGGCGCTGCAGCGCGAGCCCGGCCTGCTGGTCACCGCGGCGGAGCGGCGCGCCGGCCAGGTCGCGTTCACGGGACTCCGCGATCCGCTCGCCGCGGACCCGAGGGCCGTGCTCGAGCGCGGCGGCCCCGTGCCCCCGGCGGTCGCCCTGCGCTTCGAGCCCTTCTACTCGCTCCACCCGCAGATCGTCGAGCGCAGGGTGGCGCGCATGCTGGAGCCGCCGCCCGGGGTCGCCCTGGCGCTGCGCGGCGGCGTCGTCGTGGCCAGCGGGGTCGCGCCCGAGCGCTGGATCGAGCGCGCGCGCTGGTCGGCGGCGGTGCTCCCGGGCGTCTCGGGGTTCGACGGCGAGCGCCTGACGGTCCAGGAGTCGATCGACCGCGCGCGCGCGGCGGCGCGATCCCTCGAGGCGATGGAGCTCCTCTTCCGCCGCGGCGCCGCGCGGCTCTCCGGCGAGCAGGCCGCGCGCCTCGACGCCGTCGCGGCCGCGGCGCTGCGGCTGATCGCGCGCGCGCGCGAGGCCCGCATGACCGCCGACATCCGCGAGATCGGCTACGCGGACTCCGCCGGATCGGAGGCGTCGAATCGAGCGCTCAGCCAGGCACGCGCGGAGCACGTCGCGGCCGAGCTCGTTGCGCGGGGGATCCCGGCGGATCGCCTGCGAGCGAGCGGCGGGGGACTGCGGCGTGAGGTCCTGCCCCCGTCCTGCTCCGGCGGCGCGGCCGGGGCCAGGTGCCTCGCCGGCGCGGACGAGCGCCGCGCGCGCAGCGTGATCTTCCTTGTGGACCTGCGCGCCGAGAGCAAGGACTGAGTCATGGCGGAGAGACGCAAGGTCTGCGTGCTGGGCGCGACGGGGGTCGGCAAGACAAGCCTCGTCGCCCGCTTCGTGCGCAGCATCTTCTCCGACTCTTACCGGACGACCATCGGCGTGACGATCGAGGCACGGCGCGTGAAATGCGATGAAGGCGAGCTCGACCTCATCCTCTGGGACCTGAGCGGAGAGGACGAGTTCCAGGCCGTCCAGACGTCGTACCTGCGCGGCTCCGCGGGCTGGCTCCTCGTCATCGACGGCACGCGGCGCCTCACGGCGGAGACCGGGCTCCGCCTCTACACCGCTGCGCGGACGATCGTCGGAGAGGTCCCGGCCGTCGTCGTCCTGAACAAGGCCGATCTCACCGCGGCGTGGGAGATCGACGACGCCATCGAGGCCAGGCTGAGGAGGGCGGGCCTCTGGATCACGAGGGCGAGCGCCAAGACCGGCGCCGGGGTCGAGGGCGCGTTCAACGCGCTGACGCGCGCCATGCTGGCGAGCGAAGCGCCTTCGTTGCGGGGTTGATGGACGTGGACACGTGGCTCCTCGCGGCGCTCGACAAGCTCGTCCTCGAGCGGTTGCACGACGGCACCTTCGTCATCCGCGGCGAGCCGCCGCCGTGGTTCCGCCGGCTCGGGTTCGCGCCCCCGTGGCGCGACTCGCCGCTCCCGATCGATCGCGCGCTGCCCTTTCTGGAGGTGTTCCTCGCCGAGGCGGAGCGGGCCTGGTCCGTGGAAGGAGCGCCGAGCGTGCAATCCGACTTCTGGACGCAGATGATCGGCGACGACGAGGCGCTCCACCTCGAGGCGACGGCGCTCCGCGTGGGCTCGTCGCGGCTGCTCGTGATCACCCGGAACGACGCGCTGTTCCAGGAGCGACGCCGCGTCCTCCAGCGGGCGCGCGAGCTCCGCCTCGTCCACGAGGCGCTGTCGCGCGAGGTCGAGCGCAAGGACGTCCTCGTCCACTGCATCGTTCACGACCTCTCCGGCCCGCTGAACAGCCTCCTCGGCGCCCTGTCCCTGCTGGGGGAGCAGCCGCTCCCGGAGAAGAGCGGCGCGCTCGCCGCGGTCGCGTTGAAGGCCGCCCTGCGGCAGCGCGAGCTGATCCGGGAGATCCTCGACGTGTTCACCGCCGAGGGCATGGCGTCCGACGCTTCCAGCGGCCACCTCGCCGCGGTGGTCGACGTGCGCGGCACCGTGGCTCGGGTCGTCGAGGCGCTCCTGCCCATGGCGCGCAGCCGGGGGGTGCGCCTGGAGGCGCCGCCGGAGATCGGCCGCGCGCAGCCGTGCACCGTGGTCGGTGAGGAGCGCAGGCTCGCGCGCGTGGTCTCCAACCTCGTCGAGAACGCGCTCCGCTTCACGCCCGCGCGCGCGTCGGTGCGGGTCGCCGTGCACGACGATGCCAGCTGGGCTCGCGTGACGGTGGAGGACGACGGGCCTGGCGTCTCGCCTGCCATCGCGCCGCGCCTGTTCCAGAAGTTCGCGCACGGCGGCGACCCCGGCGCGGGCAGCGGCCTCGGGCTCTACGGCGCCCGGATCGCGGTGGAGCGGTGGGGCGGGGCGATCGGGTACGAGGCGCGGCCGGAAGGAGGGGCGAGGTTCTGGCTCCGGTTGCGGCGCGTCGGCGCCGCGGGCGAGGCGGGCGGCGGCGGGGCGCAAGGGGAGTGATGCCATGGCCAAGCTCATGCTGGTCGACGATGATTCGGGGACGCTCGCGTGGATGGCCGAGGCGCTGCAAGGCGCGGCGTACGACGTCCGGACCGTGCGCGGCGGGAGCGCGGCGCTGGAGCTGCTCCGGACGTGGACGCCGGACCTCATCCTGGCCGACTTCCTGATGCCCGAGATGGATGGCTTCGCCTTCAACCGGCTCGTGCAGTCGCGCGAGCGGGTGCCCGTGATGCTCGTCTCCGTCGTGAACAAGCCGGCAGAGGCGATCCTGCGAGGGGTCGCCGGCTACGTGCGCAAGCCCGTCACCGCGGGGGAGCTCCGCGCCGCCGTCGAGCGCGTGCTCGGCGCCGTCGAGGGGGTCGCCATCCTCGTCGTGGACGACGACGCGGACATCCGGGAGTGTTACCGGCTGATCCTCGAGCCGCGCTTCAGCGTGCTCGAGGCCGAGAACGGGCGCGACGCCCTCGAGCTGCTCGCGCGCGAGCCCGTGGCGCTGGCCATCGTGGACGTCCACATGCCCGTCATGAACGGGGTGGAGTTCATCCGCGCGATGCGCGACGACGCGAGGTTCTGCACGATCCCGGTCGTGGTGCAGACGAGCGACCGAGCGGCCGCGCGCGCGCCCGTCTGGACCGATCTGCACGTGGCGCAAACGATCCTGAAGGACGAGTTCCTCGACTGGCTCATGACCCAGATCGACGCGCACCTCGCGCCGGCGTCGTCGCGCGAGGCCGAGCGCGCCTGGTCGACCGCGAGCCGGTGAGCGCCGGGCGTCGCTCCGGCGGAGAGCGCGGCCCGCCCGGGCGCCGTCAGCCCGGCGTCCACTGCGGGTGGGCAGTGAACAGCCCGGACCCGAAGCTGATGTCGTAGGCCAGGAACAGGCCGAAGCCCACGCTGAGGAGGCTGGCGGCGGCGCCGAAGGCGTTGTGGATCCCGCTGGTGCGAGCGCGCGCATAGGCGAACGGCAGCGCGAGCACCCCGGTGATGAGCGTCATTCCGGCGATGGTGCCCACGCCGAACAGCGCGATGTAGCCGATGCCCCACCGCGGGTCGCGCACCGTGGTGAGCACGAGGAGCGCCACCGCGGCCGAGCCCGCGAGGCCGTGCACCACGCCGATGAGCAGCGGCCGCAGGCTCGCATAGACGCGCGAGCCGCCGAACACGCGATCCGCCCAGCCGAGGTCGTGCCGGTGGCCGTCGTGGTGAGCGACATGCTTCACCGGAGCAACGTCGTGGGCCGGCGGCTCGCCCCGGCGGACCGCCCGGTAGAGCCGCGCCAGGTGGAACACCCCGAGGCCGATCAGCATCAGCGCGACGGTGAGCTCCATGGCCAGGCCGACGTGCGGCGGCACCACGAGCCCGAAGAGCAGGATGGCGCCGCCGATCACCATCAGCGTGAGCGTGTGGCCGACGCCCCACATCGCGCCGATCATCAGCGCCGTCCCGAGGCTCCGCACCCGACTCACGACGGTCGCCACCGCGATCACATGGTCCGCGTCGGTCGCGTGGCGCATTCCCAGAGAGAAGCCGAGGAGCAGCAACGGAAACGCCGAGGCGAACATGCCCCGTCTCGTAGCACGGACGGCGCGCGTCGTGCCACGCCGTGCACGGCCCCCTGCTCCGTCTCCCGGCCGGCTCGCTAGCGTGGCTCGTGCTCTCCTGGCCGCCAGGAGACGCCCACCGGTCCACGGGGCGACGAGCGCTGTTTCAGTCCAGCATGTCAGTTCGCGCGGTCTCGACTGAGCGCGTCGATGGCCTGCTGCATCCAGACCGCGTCTTCTTCCGCTTGCTTCAGGCCGTGCATCATCTGCTGGCGCAGCACACCCGTGGTCTGACGGATGCCCCGTCGAAAGACATCGGCCGCGCGCTCGTGGACGACCTTGAGCCATGGGGCAAGGTCGCGCTTGTCGAGCGGCCCTGGTGCGTCCAGGACGGTGATGCAGGCATCGATGGCCTCGCGCATGGATCGGGACTCGAGCGCGTCGGCGAAAGCGGAGAACTGGAGCAGCGACTCTCGCAGCGCAGCGCGTCCGGTCGATGAGACTCTGTCTGTCATGGCCGCGCTCAGCCTACCACCTGGGCGACACCTCCGCCCGTGAGCGCGCTGCGATTGCGCGTCAGCGCAGGCGGGATCGCCCCGCCGTCTCCAGCAACATCGCGAGCACGAGCGGATCGCCGAGGCCTTGCTCTGCGCCCATGTGCGCGCGGAGGCGCGACAGGCGCGCCGCGTCCTCCAGGAACAGCGGCTCGTTCAGCCGGGTCGCAGCCTCGCGCAGGATGCCCTCGCGCTCGGAGAGGAGCGCTGCGGCGCCGGCGCGATCGCCGCGCGCCACGCGGGCAGCGGCCTCCGCGAGCGACTCGCCCGCGGCGAAGCCCTGGAGCGTGCGCGCCATCGACGGGTCGGCGGACGCCGCGCTGGCGGCGTCGCTGTCCGCGTAGCGCACCTCGATGGGGATCTCCTCGATCACGTTCTTTCTGGAGAGCCGATCTTTGTACCTGAGCTCGACGGTCGCGACGGCTCGCTTCCCCGCGCCGGGGCCGGCGCTCAGCTTGAACAGCAGCGCGTGCCGATCATCGCGGGCGAACACAGGCATGAAGAAGCGCATGCCGCCCTCGGCGTCGTCGCGTCGGTCGGCCGCGATCCGGTCCCGCGACAGGGCGGCGACGTCGGCCGCGATCTCCTGGGCCCGGACGCGAGAGGCCTCGGCTTCGTCCAGCCGGCGCGAGCCGTAGACGCGGAGCAGATCGACGCCCGCCTTCAGGCGCACGCGCACCTCGACCGCTGTCGCGACCGGGTCGAGGCGCTTGTCGAGCTCTGTCGACAGCGCGGGCGCGATCTGCTCCGGGTGCCGCAGGTAGTAGTAGCCGCCGGCCCCGTCGCTCGCGATCGAGCTCATGAGCTGTCCATCGAAGTCGTCGCCGAGCCCGAGCGCGCTCGTCTGGATGCCGCGCTGGAAGGCGTCGAGGGCGAGCCGCGCCAGGCGCTCGCCGTGGGTGAGGCCGCTCGTCGCCCGACCGTCGGAGACGAGCAGCACCACGCGCACGGCGTCCTCGGGGATGCCCGGCCGGCTCGCCTGCGCGTAGCCCAGCGAGAGCCCCGCGCCGATGTTGGTGCCGCCGCCCTCGCGGAGCCCCTCGATGGCGCGGCGGATCGCCGCGCGGCGCGGGCCGACAGGGCCGTCCTCGATCACCTCCTCGGCGTCGCTCGAGAAGGTGGTGAGCGAGAAGTCGTCGGTCGGCGCGAGCCGATCGACGAGCGCCTGCGCGGCGCGGCGGGCGCTGTCGATCGGCGCGCCGGCCATCGAGCCGCTCGTGTCGAGGACGAGGTGCACCGAGAGGTGCGGCCGCGCGGGCGCCGCCGCCGCCGCGGAGCGGAGCGCGAGGCGCAGGTGGAAGGCGCCGCCGCCCGGGCCGAGCGCGGCGCGCTCCAGGTCGGTGCGCAGGCCGAGCGCCTTGTCGGGGGCGAGCGGGACCTCCGGGGCGTAGCGGGCGGCGACGTCGCCGACGAGCTCGCGCTCCGCCGCGGGCACGACGCCGCGCGCGAGGGCGGCCTCGAACGCGGCCAGGTGGCCGCCCCCGGGCCGGTACGTGGTGGCGAAGCGGCCGTTCGGATCGAGGGCGACCTCGGGCTCCGGCGCGTAGGCGGCCGCGCTCCGCGCCGAGACCGGCGGCGAGGAGGCGCCGGCGCGCCCGTGGCCGCTCCCGAACCCCTGGCCCGACCCGGCGCCCGCGCCGTGCCCGATCGTCCCGATGGATCCGCCCCCGAGCGCCGCGCCGTCGCCGGCGGGACCTCCGTAGCCGAGGAGGGGGAGGCCCGCGCCGCCTGCGGAAGACGCGGCGCCGTCGAGCCCCCACGCCGCCGTGGGCGCGCTCGGATCGCCGCCGCCCCCGGCGTTGAGCAGCCCGATCATCCCGAACTCGGCCGCGTCGCGCAGCGCCTGCTGCTGCGCCACGTGCGGATCGGGGCTGTCGCTCGGGCCCTTGACCCCCCACACGTTCCCCATCGCCTCCGCGCGGGACGCAGGCGGACGGCCCATCGCCCCTTCCTCGCCCTTGGCTCGCGTCCCTGCGCCGCCCTCCTTCGCGTCGGCGGCGGGCCCCTCGGCGCGCTCGCCCTCGCGCTCGAGCGACGCGCGCAGGTCGCGCTCGTCCGCGGACGCGAGGTACTGCTGCACGAGCGCGATCCGATCCGCGCTCATGCCGGTGGACGGGTCGACGAGGGGCGGCGCCCAGCGCGCGAGCGCGCCGAGGAGCCCGAGGTGCAGGACCGCCGAGGCGGCGTGGAGGGCGAGGCTCTTCCGGCTCACGAGCGAGCGGCGCACGCGCTCGCCGGCGGCGACGTCCGCGTGGATCTGGATCCGCACGCCCGCGATCTCGACGTCCACGCGGCCGTGCGCGGGGAGGGGCACGAGTTTGGCGCCGGGGATCGCCGCGCGCGCCGCGCCGGCGTGCAGCTCCCGCGCCGCGGCCGCGGACAGCGGCGCGCCGCCCGGGGTGAGCGTGAGCGTCCCGGTAGCGGCGCCCGGCAGGACGAAGCGGACGCGCCCCGCGCCGTCGACCTCGAGGAGCGGCGCGCGGCGCGCGCCGAGCACGCGCTCGGGGAGGAAGCAGTCGCATGGGCGGCCGTCGTCGCGCCCCTCGCCGATGTCGAACGCGCGCGGCGGCGTCAGGTGCTGGACGAAGAGCACGGTCGTGCCCCAAGAGATGACGATCTCCACGGAGCGCACCGGGGCCTCGGCGGCCTCGCCGGCGCTCGCCGCGTCGGGCTGCCTCGCGGCCGTGAGGTTCGGATCGGTGGCGGCGGCGACGCCATCCCCGGCGTCCGTCGTGTTCGCGCTGGGCATAGATCTCCCCTGTGCGCCGCGCGGAGCGGCGCGCTCACGTCATCAGGAACCGCGCGGAGGGCGCGCGGCTCGCGTCCTTCAGGCGGGCGCTCGGCCGCGCTGGCCGGCTGTCTGTCGTGCCTGCGGAAAGACAGCGGCGGCGTGCGGAGGTTCCGGGGACGAGGGGCCGCGCTGCCGCGACGGGCCGTGCTGCCCGGTCCGAGCGCGCTCCGGCGCGGGGCGCGAGCGCGCTCCGGCGCGGGCCCCCTCCGGACGGCAATGCTCAATTTCGAGCAATGTTGCCGTCAGCCTGCTCGCCCCTGGTCGTCGCTCTCCACCTGCGCCGTCTCCGCCGGGTCGAGGCCCGCCAGTTCGGTGCGGCGCCCGCGCTGCGCCTGGCCACGGTCAACCACCGGCAGCGGGCAGCCGAACTGCGGTGTGGGCACGAAGTGCCCGGGTCGCGCCGCTCGCCGGCCGGCAACGTCGAAGGCGCGGGTCGCTGATCCTCGCGCGCGCTGGTTTATGCGGCCCTGGCATGCTGCTCGCAGCCAAGGTCCGTGCGCGACGGAATGCGGCGCGGGGAGGTGGTACATGCACACCAGGATCGGCCTGGCCATGGCCGCGCTCATGGGAGCGACGGCCTGCGGCGCGGCAGACGAACCAAGCGAAGCAGGGAGCGACGGCGGCGCGGAGGGCGAGGCCGCTGCGCCGCGCAGCTTCGAGGTGGACCTCGACGGCGAGACGACGACCGAGAGCGTGATCCCGCAGATCCTCGAGGCCGGGCGCCCCGAACTCGCGGCAGCCTGCGCGGACCGTCCCGAGGCGGCGATCCGCATCTTCAACCCGCTCGACCCGGGAGCTTACGCGGACGTCCCCTGCGCATCGACGCTCCGCGACGGCGATACGCGCGCCACGACGGCCCACGACCAGGGCGATGAGCAGATCGATACAGCCCAGCAGCCGTTGAGCCCGATCGGGCTTGGGTGCAGCATCTTCATGTTCGGGGTCACGATGGTAGCGACCTCCGCGCTTTGCCCCAGGGCAAGAGATCCACGGGATGCGCAGCGCTGTTCCAACTACTCGGGCGCCGCCCTCGGTACTCTGGGCGTTCTCTGCAGCCTCATCTGAGCCATGGACAGGGCCCTGAGAACCATCGGCATCCTGGCCTCCGGCGCGGCCATCGTCGTCGCGGCGTGGTTCGACGCGCCCACTCCCGGGGCCCTCTCGTTCGTCGGCTGGCTCCGCGCCGGCTTACCGATCTACCTCTACGTCTTCGCACAGTGCTGGCTGGCTGAGGGTCGTGCCCGCGAGCGGCGCGCCCGCGGGCTCAGGGACGAGGAGTAGCCGCGCCCGCCCGGATCGCCGGACGACCCGCCGCGCCAGGCGCCCGACCAGTTTCGGACGACCCGCCCCTCGGCCTGGAAGCCCCAGGCGAGCACCCGGCAGCGCTTCGCCTCCACCAGGCGGAACTCGACCCCATCCATCGAGCACGCCGTCACCCGCACGTCGACGCGCGCGTCCTCCCGGACGGCGCACCGATCAGGCAAAGTTGAGCACTCGGGGCCAAAGTTGAGCGTTACCCTCCGGACAGTGGCGCCGGTCCGTGCCTACTCGAGGACGGCGTGGTACCGCCCGCTGGGCGTGACGATGACGTGGGCCTGGAGCGGGACGTTCAGCGCATAGGAGAGGTCGCGCAGCTCCTGGGTCATCGCTTGGTCCTCCCCGGTCGGCGTCGGATCGCCGCTCGGGTGGTTATGGGCCAGGACGAAGCGGATGGCTGCCATGTCCAGCGCAGCGCGCAGGATGGTCGCGCGGCCTGCGTAGAGGGCGTCGTCGACACCGCGGGCGAGCATGCGCGTCTCGCGGACTTCGCGGAGCTCCGCGCGGAGGCCGTTGCCGCCGCCACCCATGATGAAGGTGCCGGGATTCATGCTCGGGATCGCAGGGATGTTCGGGACCGGAGCCGTGCGCGCCATGCCGCATGCTCGCGGCGCAAAACACGCGGCGTCAACGTGGCTGTGGTGGTGCGCGTGAGGCTGTCGTGACGCGCCGGCCGTCCGAACGTCCGTGGCGGCACGACCCAGGACGACAGAATGGCGGGTACGGTGCTGTCTCAAGCGGAAAGCGTGCGGCGGACGAGGCTCCTCGACGCGCGCACAGGCTCTCCGCCGCCGGGGACGGCCGAACGCATTACGCCATCGGGCCGAATTTCTCACCCGGAGCGTCGATTTGTGGTTTTTTCTCGTCTGTTGACGCCGTACGGCCGGCATGCGTACCGTCCAGCCGTGCGTTTCGTCGCGAAATCCCTGTGGATATGCCTGGTGTTTGGCGTCGTGACCGGCTCGACGGGTTCAGTCCGCGCGGAGGACCCCTATCCGGCACCCGGAAAAGGCGGCGACTCGACGGTAACGGATTATCTACGCCGCGCTAAGCACGCTCGCGCAACGGGAAAGTTGAACGAGGCAGTTGCCGCCTACAAAGCGGCCTTCGAGGCAGCCCACTCGATGTCTGCCACCGAGCGGGAACGCACCGAGATCGCCGGTGAGCTCGGGCTCTGTGAGCTCGCGCTTCGCAAGTACCGTGACGCGGCGGAGCACCTGGCGTGGAGCCTTGAGCAGGGCGAGGCGCCGTCTCTCGCGCAGCAACAACGGTTCTCGGAGGGACTGCGTAAAGCCCTGCCGTTCGTCGCCACGCTCTTTCTGGCAGTGGATCCCCCGGACGCCGAGGTGCTCGTCGACGGCAAGAGCCTCGGCCGGACCGCGCGAACGTACAAACTGTTCTTCGAGCCGGGCAAACACATGGTGCGGGGCCGTGCCCCGGGCTGTAAGGATGCGCTTCATCACTTGCGCGCCGTGGCGGGCGCGGAGCACGAGTTCACGATTCCGTTGCTGTGTGCGGCGGCGAGCAGCGCCAAGGAGGCGAGCAGCGCCAAGGAGGCCGCGGCAACGACGCCGACCCCCGCGCGCGCTTTGCCCGCTCCGCGCGCGCAGGCCCCCAGCCCGTGGGCTTCCTGGCCGGGGACGCTGCGTATCACGGGCATCGCCGTCACGACGGGCGCCGTGCTCGGGGGCGGCATCTTCATGATCAGGGCTAACAAGCTGGATGGCGACCTGAGCGAGCGGCGCGAGGGGCTAACGCGTGATTCGACGTCGAGCTCGTCCACGTGCTGGCAAGCGCAGCAGAACTCCCCGTGCGCTGACCTGTTCCGGTTGCGAAACGCGCGCAACCTGTCCGCCGGCGTGGGGACTGGCCTGGTCATCACGGGTGGTGTGATCGGGGCACTGACCGCTGCGTCGTTCTTCACCGACTTCTCCTTCCTGGGGCGCACGCCGACGCAGGGTCGAATTCACGTTGCGCCCGTAGCGACCGGGCGAGAGGCCGGCGTGAGCATCGAGGGGCTGTGGTGAGAACATCGGGGGTAGAGGACATGCGTTCGAAGAAAGGCCGGCGCGCGGCGACGTTCGTCGTCGCTGTCGCGATCTGCGCGTGCGGCGCGAGCATGCTGACGGGGTGCGGTTACACCGATCTTTGCGCGGAGGTGGCGGCGTGCGAACCCGATCCGGAGCCTCCGCCCGACCCCTGCGAGGGAGCGCCAGGTACCACGCCGGCGCTGGACAAATGCGGGATATTCGTCAGCCCGTCGTCGGGTGACAACAGAAGCCCTGGCACGAAGGACGCGCCGGTGAAGACGTTGCAACACGCGATCGATCTCGCCGCGAGCGGCCGAGGCGACAGCGAGACGCCTACCCGGCGCGTGTATGCGTGCGGCGGGGTGTTCGAGGAGGCGATCACGTTGCCTTCCGGGGTCGACCTCTGGGGCAGCCGTCGCTGTGATGACGGCGGCGATCCGTCGGATGAATGGCTGCTCGGCGGGCCGAATGCGTCGACCGTCATTGCGCCGCCCGTGGGCATCCCGGTGCGGGTCCTCGGGGAGGACGACCAGCGGGCCATTGCAGGCGACGACGTGATGTCGGAGATCGTCGGCGTGCGCGCCGTGGCGGCCGACGCCTCGGCGCCTGACGGCAAGTCGTCGATCGCGATGATCGTGAGCCCGGGGGCCAGGGCGATCGTGCGATCGAGCGAGATCGTCGCGGGCGACGGCGAGGACGGGGAGCCGGGCGAGGACGCGGACAGCAGGCGGGCAGCGGACGGCCTGGTGGGGAACGACGGCGCGCACGGCTGCACGGCGGACGGCGAGACGGGCGCCCTCCCGGTCGTCACCGTGTGCGGCGACGGCATCGAGTCCACGGGCGGCTACGGGGGCGACGGCGGGCTCGAGTCGGGGGGCGACGGCGCGCCGGGGCAGCCGGCGCCGGCGGAGAATCCCGAGGGCAAGGGCCGCGAAGGGCTCGGCGCGGGCAGCGAGCCGTGCACGGTAGGGAGAGACGGCGCCGACGGCGCCAATCAGGGTCGCGCCGCCGGCGCCGTGGGCCCTGGCCAGCTCACCGAGCAAGACGGGTGGGTCGGTGTCCGGGGTCAGGACGGGCAACGAGGGGCCCCCGGCCAAGGAGGGGGTGGTGGAGGCGGCAGCAAAGGGCGAGGCGACATGGTCGCGTGTCGCGCGGGCAGCCCGCAGGGCGGCGCGGCCGGCGGATCGGGCGGGAGCGGCGGCTGCGGTGGCCTGGGAGGCAAGGGCGGCGGCCATGGCGGGGCAAGCATCGGCATCGTCGCGTTGCAGGGGAGCGCGCTCACGCTGGAGGCAACCAAGGTCTTCACGGGCAACGGCGGCCAAGGGGGAGTGGGCGGAACGGGCCAGCTCGGGGGCAAGGGGCGCGCAGGCGGCCGCGGCGGGAACCATCCTTTCAGTGACAACCGAGAGTGGCGTGCGTGCGATGGCGGACTCGGCGGCAACGGCGGCCGCGGAGGCGACGCTGGCGGCGGCCTCGGGGGTCCGTCGTGCGCCGTCGCGTCCGTCGCGGCCCATGTGAGCTTCGGGCCGGACGCCACGCTACGACCCGGCGTGGCCGGCGACGGCGGGCTCGCGGGCAACGCAGCCTCGCCCGAGGACGACGAGGGCAAGGGCGCTGGCGGCGACGCGGAGCCCTGGTGTCCGTTCGACGTGCCCGACCCGGAGCCGCCCCGTTGATGGGCCTGCGCCCTGCGCCGCATGGAGAAGGACCATGAAGCCGACCTTTCCCGTCCACCTCGTCTCCGCCCTCCTGCTCCTCGCCGCCGGCTGCGGGACCACAACCGGCCCGCTCGGCACGGGCCCTGCGCCCTGCGAAGGCGACGGGGCGGCGTGCCCCGATGAGCCGCCGGCGGAGTCGGTCTGTCTCGATCATCTCGCCGCCGGTGAGCTACTCGATGGCTGCGGCGTGTTCGTCGGCGGTATCTTGAGCGGCGAGGACGACGCAAACCCCGGCACGAAGGACAAGCCGCTGCGGACGCTGCAGCGCGCTGTCGAGCTCGCGCGAAAGGGACGAGGGCGCGTGTTCGCATGCGACGACGGCTTTTATGACCCCCTGACGGTTCCCTCCGGCGTGGATCTGATAGGAGGGTACAATTGCCTGAACTGGAAGCGCGACCCCGAAAGTGGTGGGCCCACGCTGCAGGTCCCGCGCGACACGAGCGTCCTGCTGACCATCGAGCCGGCGGGCCCCGAGGACACGGGCGCCGCGGACGGTGTATCGAGGATCGTCCAGTTCAGGGTGGCCGCAGCCGGCCCGACGGCGGTGCTCGTGAAGTCCGGCGCCACCGTCGAGATCGTCCGAGGCTGGATTCGCGCCTCGTATGGATGGGCGGGCCGCGATGGCAAGGAGTTGTCCGGACCGGGGCACGCGCCAGACGGCGCGAATGGGGTGCGTGGCGGGGATGCGTGCTCGGCGGACACCGTCCCCGGCGGCGCCGCGGTGGTGAACCCGTGCGACGGCGGCATCCCGAGCATCGGCGGCAAGGGGGGCGACGGGCTCGCCGATGGCGCCGGCGACGGGGACGACGGGGAGCCGGCGCCCACGCCGAACCCCAGGAACGACGGGCGGGGAGGAGACGGGGAGTCGACAGGCACCCCGTGCGACGGTGGAACGCTGGGGATCAACGGCGCGTACGGCGCCGCCGGCGTGGCGGGTGAGGGCATCGGAAATCTCGACGAGACAGGATGGAATAGCAACAAGGCCGGCGACGGCGGCAGGGGCATGCCGGGTCAAGGCGGCGGAGGAGGGGGCGGACTGCGCGGCGGGCTCAGCGTATGCGGCACGGCCACCAAGGGAGGCGCCAGCGGCGGCTCCGGAGCCGCCGGCGGATGCGGCGGCAGGGGCGGCCTGGGGGGCGAGAACGGGTACCCGAGCATCGGCCTCGTCGCGCTCCACGCCAAGGTGACGGTGCGCGACAGCGTGATCATCACGAGCGCCGGCGGCCCGGGCGGCGATGGAGGGGCCCCCGAGGAAGGCGGCCTGGGCGGCCGAGGGCTGCGGGGCGGCGCCTTGGGGGACGACCGTTGGGCCTGTCACGGCGGCGACGGGGGCAGGGGCGGCGACGGCGGCTACGGCGGCCCGGGGCGCGGCGGCGACTCGATCGGCATCGCCTACCTCGACGAGGACCAGCTCACGCTGGAGGGGGTCACCTTCGAGCTGGGGCTGCCGGGCGAGGGCGGCGTGAGCTGGGAGTGGAATGGCGACGAGATCCGAGGAGAGGACGGCAAAGCGGCCGAAACGCTTCGGTTTCCTGAATAGCCGGACTGGAGCTCGCCCAGCGAACCGCGTCGTCCAACTTCAGCGGTCGCGAACGTCCAGATGCCACCCCACGGCCCGGTTGGTCCTGCCCCCGTCTGCCGGTACATGCTCTCAAGCTGCTCCTGGAAGGCGTCGTCGAACAGCTTGTGCCGGTTCGGGTGGAGAAACCCGAACAGCGTCCGCACCCGGCTCAGGCGCTTCATGATCAACTGCCCCCCGCTTCGACAGCTCTACCGGCGGCTTCCAATGATCCATGCGCACACCTCGCGGCGTGCAAGTGGTCACGACAGGGGCACCTTGTCGATCCCCGGCGGGCAAACGATCGGAATCACCGCAAAATCAAGCTAATCGGCGCTATAGACTTGGCCGCCGTCAACGAGCTGGCCAGCACCGCGGCCGCTCCTTGGTCGGCGTCCTCACCCCAGGCGCCCTGGAGGACGCGGACATGGCTCCACGATTGGTAGCGGCGAGGGCCGGCGTTCGTAAAGCGGAGCAGCCTGCCTCACTTCCAGAAGGCACGCCTCCAGGCGGCGCGCGGCACCAGCGAGTCCGAGGTCTCCAGCGTGGCCCGGACGATGCGCAGCCGGCTCGACCTGGGCCTCTCGGGCCTCTTGCGCACCCGGTAGGGCGGGAAATTCCGGCGGACGGACCGTCCTCTGCGGTAGATGGCCGTGATGGCGGTAGATGGCCGTGATGGACGGCGGCGCGCCGCCACCCCCGGCGGACAAGGCCACCGACCGTGCCGCTCCATGAACGATGGCTACCCAAGCTCGCACCGAAGCTCTATGCAGCCGACAGGAGTTCCTCTCCGCAGAGGCGGTCATGATGCAGAGCAACACCACCCCCACGCAATTCAGCGTCCGACTGCGACTCGTCGAGAACCAGAGCCCAGCGAACGAGATCCCACAGGCTGCGATATTCGACGACTCGTACCTGGATCATTGGCTGGTTCTGGATCAGACGATGCCCCTCGTGTCACCGGGGCCCGAGATCCCCGTGATACTCGAGCCCGGCACGCACAGGCTGGACCCGGGACATCTCGTGTTCGACGTCTACCCGGACCCGGACGGGAACGTCCAACTGCACCCGAAGACGCCGGGGTTGTCCGCCGACGGGGACTGCCTGACCGTTTTGATGACGCCGCTGACCTTGGAGACGAGGGACGGCGAGAGCGGCAGGCGGCGCGTCCCCGGTCTCTTGCAGATTTCGCTCGAGACGACGGACGAGCCCCGCTTTACCTTCGAGCGTCCGTGGAACAACAAGCCGCTCTCTCCGAGCTTTGCTACCATCTACATCCCGACCGGCCACTCGGCTGATCCCACGTCGCCCACCCCGCTCGACTTGAGCCTGCAACCCCAGGGGGCACGGTTGCAGTTGAGCGCCAGCAAGGTCGAGATCTCCGAGGACGCGACCCGATCCCTGTCCACGCATGGGCTCGCGGTAACCGTGACCATGACGCCCTTCCGCTTCACGCTCCAGCACGCCGGGAACCACGATGGGCGCGGTACCTCGATCATCCTGGGCGGCACGCTCAATCAGTCCCACTCTTCCAGTAACCAGACGTTGATCTCGTGCGATTACAAGTGGTTGCTCCCGGCGACCACGCGGCCGCCGATCGTCGCGATCCAGCAGAATGCGCAGGAGGGCGGGGCGCTCCGCGTCGAGGATCAGACGCCGCTCTGCCCACCATTGCCGCTGATCTCTGACGGCACTTCCTACAGTTTGCTGGTCTCGAGGTTGGACGAGCGGTGCGACGGCGCACATACCCTCCTGGCTGGTGTCCCCAGGCTGAAATACGAGGCCGGCGACTCGATCGACTTCGTCTACGCCTACCCGAAGGGCACGCTGCCGTCGCAGGAGTGCGGGGACGACGCGCAACTCGCCGTCCTGCTGCGGCCCGAGATCTCCTCCACCCGTAAGGCGCCAGACTGGTGGCCGCTCACGCCGTCGAGCGTCGTGGGAGATCCGCAAGGGCTACGGAAGGTCACGGTCACGCTGCCGTCCGACCTTCGCACGGATCGCTATCGCCTGCGCCTGGCGATGGTCCACCAGGGTAGCACGAGCGAAGACAGCAGAATCTTTCGCGATTTCGTCATCGGGGTCGTGAACCGCCGCAAGGTCGCCGTCACTGCGCTTTTTCTTCCAGCGAAGCGCTGGAGCTACGTCGCGGGCGAAGAGATCGAGGTGCAGTGTACGGTGCAATCGACGAGGCCGGAGGCGGGGCAAACGCCGCGAGGATCCGTCGAGGGGCTCCTGTGCTTGCGCATTCGCGGGGAAAATCTGGATGCGAGGCTGCAAGCCTGCCTGGTGCAGGAGCTCGCCTCCGACGGCGCCCGTCATGCGCAGGGATGGGTGCTGAGTGGGGCGCTGACCTCTGCGTTGAAGCCGGGCGAGTACGCCCTCACCGTCGTCTTCACCGACAAGAGCGGGGATGTCGTTGACGAGTCATGCCCGCAGTACGTGACGCTGACCTCCGCCGTACGTCGCACCCTCTTCCCCGGGATCATCGACTGCTACGGCAATGACTGGCTGAACTCCTCCTGGCTCAACTGGCTACCAGAGGTCGATCAGGCGAACCGGATGATGGCATACGGCGCTCGGCGGATCCTCGGCGTCGGCGCCGACGTGCTGCGCTTCGATGGTTGGTGGCAGACGCTCACCACGGGCGGTCCGTACCCGTGCGAGTCGGAGACCGAAGAGGGCGGTGCGCTGGATCGACCCGTGCTGCCCGACGACGACGATCTGCCGCCAGTGGAGGTCACGGCTGGTCCCCGAATGCTCTGGCGAGCCTTCGATCACGCCCTTCCGTACGGCACGGCGCTGCTGCCCAGCCTCTGCCCGGGCGACACGCCGCGCATCGAGACGAAGCTCGACGGTCTCCTCGCAGAGCAACGCCGCTTCGTGCGGCTGCAGACACAGTACCTCCGCCGTTACCCGAATTTCGCCGGTACTTCCTACTCCCACTGGAGCGGCGCCACCTACACCGGCTATGTAGGAGGCACCACGAACGCGCCGCCTCCGGAGGTGGTGACCGCGACGCGCACCGCGATTTGGAGGGACTTCTGCGAGACCTGCGGATTTCAAGACGCGCTCGACGATCCACCGCCGGACACTCCGGACGGCCAAAACTGGGTCAGCATCGGCACACCCACCGGGGGAGCGGCCACACCCACCAACAACAAGGATCTCTGGAGGAGCTGGGTCCTCTACACGAACAAGCTGCTGCCCTCTGTCCATGGCGACTGGGGGAGCGCAGCCGGTGAGATTTGCCAGCGCCTCGTGAGCACCGACGCCCGCGGCGCTCCGGGCTTCTTCGCCGGTCCGCGCTCCGCGTACGACGCCTACATCCCCGGCAACCATTACCTCTCGACCCAGGGCCTGAACCTGATCGAGGCCGTGACCAACGACGACTGGGGGATCGAGCCCTATTCACTCGAGCTGATGGCGGACATCTTCGGGTTCGGCTGGCGGCAGCGCAAGCCCGTCTGGGTGGGGGGCTGGGCGCACAAGGGCGTAGCCCAATCCGAGTACATGCGCGAGGCGATCGAGACCCTCGCCCGCGGCGCGCTGCCGGCGTTGTACGGCGGCTCTCTGGCCCCCGTCTTCGCGTCCCGCGCCAACGACGACTGGATGCACCAGGACTGGGGGCGACGGCAAGCGACCGAGCGCGTCTTCCAGATGACCACGGCCTACGGCGAGTGGGCGTGGAGCTTTGCGGTCGAAAAGCCGATCGCCATCCTCGCATCCTTCACCCAGAGCGCGATGGGCGAGCTGCGCAGCGGCTATGCGCGCGTATCACGGCATGGGGCGAGCATCTACGAGGCCTACGTGGCCTGCCTGCTTGCAGGGTACTCGCCGACGTTCGTCTACGAGGAGGAGATCGTCGGCGCCGGCCCCACCGCACCCGGCGTGCTGTCCGGCTTCAAGGCCGTGCTGCTGGTCGACATCACGGAGCCGCTGCCTGACAAGGTCGTCGCCGCTCTGAGGACGTTCGCGGGCTCCGTGTTCGTCGACAAACCGAGCGAAGTCCTCCAATTGCCATTCGCGACGTGCCTCGCGAAGCCGGACAACGTCACCTTCGATGCCTACTGGACCTACGAGGCCGACAAGGATCCCGACGGTCAAACCGAGTTCTCGTTGGAGATGAACAGCAGTGAGTATTCCAGCGGCTACTGGTGGCACATGCGTCGGGCTGCCGAGGGCCACCGCAAAACGTTGGTCGACGCGCTGGACGGCATCGCTCGACCTTTTGCCCAGACCGAGCGGTCTGGCATCCTGCTTTCCACCGGCAGTTTGGGGGAGCGCTGTAAACTGATCTACGCGGTAAATGATACGCCGCTACCATACGAATACTCCGTCGAGATGCCGCGCCCCTACGCGTACATGCATCAGTGTTGGACCTCGCCTCTGGCAGAGGTGCGTGTCACCATTCACGCTGAGAAGGGTGTGCTCTACGACGCGTTGCAGATGTGCCCGGTGGATCTGTCGCACACGGAGGGCGAGCTCTCTTTTACAGCTTCCTTTGCTCAGCTGAGCGGCACCCTGTATGCGTTCCTTCCGCGTCCCATCGAAGAGGTCGTCATCGAGTGTGGGGCTTCGGAGGGCGCGATCTCTCTGTACGCCTCCGTGGTAGACAAGGGCGGCGAGCAGATCCCGGCGCCGCTGGAGATCGTCGTTACCGACGCGGCAGGAGTCGAGCGTTACCACATCTACCGCGCCGCGGGGCTGAATGGATGGCGCGAGCAGCTGCCGGTGGCCCTCAACGACACCGCGGCGGTCGACGGCTCTTCGTGGTGGACGATCACCGTCCGGGAGCTGCTCTCCGGCCAGTCGAGGACGTGCTCCATCTTCCACGTCACCCCTCCCCCGTGGGGAGCCGTGAGCGGGACGAGCGCGGCTCGCCCCCTGATCATCGTCACCGACCGCGCAGCTTTGGCGGAGCTCTTCAAGTCGCGCCGCCCGTTGACGATTGCCCTCGATCGCCGACAGGATCGGGATACACTGACGAAGCTCGCCCACGACCTGGCGGCCTGGTTGTCGAATGCCGGGCAGCCCACCAAGTGCTGCTGGCTGGATCAGCTGCCACGCGGGCAGGTCACCTACTCGAAGCTGCTCTGGTCGGGCAGCGCGCTGCTCCCCGACGAGCCGGTGGAGGGTGCGCTCATCCTCCTGGGCAGGCCAGAAGAGAACGAGCTGCTGGCGCAGCTCGCTCGGGCCGGAGTTCTGTTGCGGGAGGCCAGCGCCAGTTACCCGGGCGGCGATGGAGCCGTGATCGCACACGTCTGGTCGGCGTTCTCCGGTGATAACCCGGTGCTGGCGGTGCTGGCGGCGTCGGACGATGGATTGGCGAACGCCGTCCGGCATATCACCGGCGGCGGGTATTATTATGATCCCGTACCCAGCCTGGAGAGTGCGCGCGCGCAGATGATGCCGCCGCTCTTCCGCGCGACCTGGGCAGGGCGCGCGCTGGAGCCGTCACCCGTTGCCTCCGCCACGCGGAGCACGCTGAGGCCGCTCGACGGCGCTCCACATCGGTCCTCTCGCCCGGTGATCCACCCGGCCGGTGACACCATCCGGGCGCTGGCGGTGAGCGATGACGGTCGCGTGTACGCGGCGGGCACCGACAGCGGCAGGGCGATCCGCGTCGACGCGGTGAGCGGAGCTGTCAAGGCGGTCATGATTCCGCAGAACGGGCGGTTCGTCCAGCAGATCGCCCTCACGCCGGATGGAGAGTATACCGTCGTCGCGAGCACGCAGCCGCCCGCCGTCTTCGTGCTGAACGCCGCCGGCGACGTCCGGTGGTACAAGACGGACGTCCCGTTCGACTGGGGCAGCGATCCGCGTTCGACGTTGCAAGGCATTCCAGCTCGAGACCGCGTGCGCATGAGGCACTACGATCCGGAGTACTTTGTGCATGACGAGCCCGACTACTTCGCCCTTGCCCCGAGTGGCAAGGTGGTGGTCCGGGAGAGCCGTCAGCGGCTGGTCTGTTATGGTACGGAGGACGGCAAACAGCTCTGGGAACGATCCTATTCGCTCATCTCCCCAGGCGGGGGAGTGTTTCGGGACGCCCACCGCCTGCGCTTCGCGGGTGACGAGCGCCTCGCCGTGTCGGTGGTCTCCTACGACGTGGACGCGGGCTGGCTGGATCGAGGTGGCCACTCCCTTCTGCTGTTGGACGGCGGTGGCAAGTTGTCGGCGCAGGCGGCGGCGCGCACCGTCCCCGCGTTCGTCACCGCGCCCCGCGGATCCATTTACCCGGCGTTCGTCGTGCCCGGGCAGAGCCCACGCCAGGATCTGGACCAACGCAGGCTGGTCTTGCAACCTCGGGTGCTCGGATACCACTTGGCCGTCTCCAGCAACGGCAGTTGCGTCGTCGCCAGCGATGAGTTCGGTAACCACAACGTCTATGACGAGTGCCTCGAGTTTTCTGCCTCCTATGCGATCCCTGGCCGACCGTGCCTCAGCCCCGACGGGAAGCTCCTGGCAGTCTACCGTGACGGAGTGACGGTGGTCGAGCTCGCGACGCGCAAGCACTGGATATTGACGCTCGATGGCGAGGAGGAAGTCAGCGACGTCGCATGGTCCGCCGACAGCCAGCGCCTGGCCGTCGCGCGCTGGGACGGCCTCGTGCAGGTGTTGACTGCGGTCGGGAAAGTTCTGGGAACGGTGCGTCAACCATCCGGTGTCGGCGCCGTGCTGCTCGCCGTACCCGACCGTGGGGGCAAGATCCCCGGTGGATGGCTTGCTGGTACGAGCCATGGCCACCTGCTGGAGATCTCGGCGAAGGGAGAACTGGTGAGGCAGCCACTATGACGACATCGTCGGGGCTCGCCAGGGGCGGGATCCGCGGGTGCGCCGCCTGGAACGTTCTCGCCGAGACCTGGCTCGCGTCAGCGCGACCCGCCACCATCGGGGCGGCGCTCGCCGGCGGCCTGGGCATGTGCGAGCGAACAGACGAGCGTGGTCAGCGGGCTATTGTTAGGTGCTCTTAGCCGAGCAGTGGATCGCAACGCTCGATCCGACAACGTTGTCCGTCGGGTATCCGATCAAAGTCGAGTGCATGGATCCACCCCCTTCTGTGTCAGTCGAGCGTGAAGTGTCCATTCGCCGAGCTATGCGTGCTCGACGATTGCGGCGATGGTCGTTGCAGGACGTGCCCCGGCGTCTGGGACCTTGATAACCTCATCATCAGCGGATGGTGCACCTACACCTGCTACGTCGGCCGGGATATCGTCGGCGCAGCCATCACGCTAAAGCCCCGCATCGGGAGCAGCATAGTTCCCTGGATCCAACTCTGTAGACCGAAGTGATTGAGGTACTCGCCATGGACGATGACGAAGCCTCGACGCGTGCAGCCCGGATGGCGGAATGTCTCGTAGGAACGCTCAACCTGGCGAGCTTGCTCGCGTCGCCACGTGCAGCGCGCAAAGCCGGAGAGATGCCGTCACGCGAACACCTTGTAGAGCACCTGAGCGCTCTCCAGAGCGAGATCGACGATGCTCCCTATGCAATGCTCGGCGCTGGACAGCGGGTGCAGGATGCAGCGCCGCAGGTGAAGAGACTTCTCGCGCTGTGCCACGGGTGGTCGCCCTCTCCGGACATCCCGGCCGAGATCCAGCATGCCGCGCGTGGCGTGCTCGCTGCGTTCGCTGTCCCCGAGCCGGCCGGTGGGTGGGACACCTGGGAAGGCGCGCCACCTGAAGCGCCGCCCGATCCAGAAGGCCAGGACCCGCGCCCGCCGCCTACCGAGGCGGAGCTGGCAGCGATCCCGGATACGGCCACCTTCGCCGCAGCCCTCGTGTGGTGCGGCTATCTCGCGTCGCCCAAGATGGTCGCGAAGATCCTCCCCGCGGATCTGCGCCGTCCAGCGCTCGGCCACGTCGACAGCTTGCTCGCCACCTTCCGGCCAGTCCGCCGGAATCAGCCGGAGACGCGGGCATGGTGGCTAGCGCTGCTCGAGCGCCTCGAGAGCTTCCGGGCGCTCTGCGAAGCATGGGACGGCACCACAGCGCCGCCCATGCCGTTGCAGGAGGCCGCACGGGCGGTCCTCATGTACCTAAATCACAAGTCGAGTTCGGAGGAGTACGAGGCGCTCGACGAGGAGGTAAGCCCGTTCTATCTCCAGCCTCCCAACCCGCGGGGCGCGTAGGCTCGGCGGTCCGCCAAGTATCGGAGCTTACAGACGACCACGCTGCGTCTCCGAGCGTGGGGAGTTCGTTCGCCGAATCGGTTGAGCTCAGTGCGGGCGAGCGGCACGGCGCGGCGTCTCGGAGCGGGGCGCGGGCGCCTAGAACGGGAGCGAGGTGTTGCCCTGGCTCCCGTGACGGAGCCATCGTCGCTCCTGCAGGACCAGAGGCAACTGGGCGATCAAACGCAGGACCGCCAAGGACCGCTTCAGCCGCGCGTTGCGGCGATCACATGCACGATGAGCTGAGCAACCAGCGGGAGGGCCTGCCCATGAAGCTGCGGGGTCACTACGTAGTCGACCCCGGCCTACCCGACGAACACGCCGCGTTCTCGATCCGGCGCGGCTTCAGACCGGCGCGCCTGTCGGCTCGCCCGGCGCAGGCTCGGGCGGCGCCGGCTCGCCCGGCGCAGGCTCGGGCGGCGCCGGCTCGCCCGGCGCCGGCTCGGGCGTCGCCGGCTCGTCCGCCGCGGCGGCGCTGCCGCGGCGCTTCGGGCGGAGCCGCCGCAGGGCGTTGCGGAACGAGGTGGCGCCGAAGCGGCGCTTGACCTCGGGCATGTCCCAGCAAGCGTTGACGCCGGCGGCACGCGCCTCGTTCCCGAGCAGCGTGGCGTAGGTCACGATGGAGTTGCGGAGCACCATCGCCTCTTCCCGGTTGCGCAATCCGAGGATGCCGAGCAGGTCGCGGCCACTCACCTCGTCGAGCAGCGCGCTGCCTTCGCGCAGGAAGTCCTCGGTGAGGCCGACGGGCGCGAGGCGGGCCTGGTGCTGCTGGGCGAGCCGGAGCAGCATGGCGAGATCGCTGGTCTCCTCGGTGAGCGTGCCGCTCGAGTTCACGTCGGCGAACTGCTCGGCGACGTCCGGCTCGAACGCGAACGCCTGGTCGGCGAACGCCTTGAGTCGCGCGCGCCAGGGCCGGCTCGCCTTGATCACCTGGTCGATGGGCCGCACCTGATAGGCGCCGGTGCGCTTGCCCTCGCCGAACCAGAGGTTCGCCGTATCGAGGAGCTGGATGGCGCCGCGGAGCAGCGCGCGACGCTCGGGGCCATAGGCCTTGCTCGCGAGGTGCGCCTCGTGCTGGACGACGGCCAGATAGAGGTCCCGGAGCTCCGTGAGGGTGGTCGAGACGGGTTGGCTCGGCTCCATCACCTCGCGGACGATGCGGTCCATCTCGGGCCGCGCGGTATCGAGGAGGGCCTGGAACTCCGCGGGGGTCGCGACCGCGCGGGTCTCCTTCAGGACGGCGTGTTGTTCTTGTGAGAGTTCGATTCCCATAACCTACCTCCAGTGGGGGTGGCGAGCGGGCGAGCGTAACACCACGGTAGAACTCGTCATGACACGGACAGGCTCGGCCGCCTGGAGAGCACAATGTCGACGCCGGGGGGCTGCGCCGGCGCGCCCGGGGCGCGTCCCAGCAGGCCGGGGCGCGAATCCAGCAGACCGTGGAGCGCGGCCAGCAGACCTGGAGTGCGGCCAGCGGGCCAGGAGTGCGGCCAGCGCCGCCGAGACGGCAAGAAATCGTGTCGGCCGGTCCGGGGAGGCGTACCAGCCGGTCCGAGAAAGCGTACCAGCAGGTCCGAGAAAGCGTACCAGCAGGTCCGGGGAGCCATACCAACAGCTCCGAGAAGGTGAACCAGCAGCTCCGAGAAGGTGAACCAGCAGCTCCGAGAAGCGTGCCAGCAGCTCCAGGGCGCGGTACCAGCAGGTCCGAGGAAGCGTACCAGCAGGTTCGAGGAGCCGTACCAGCGAGTGCTGGCACGCGTCCCGGGGTTGCTGGCGGAGCCGCCGGAGGTGCCGGCGCGGCGCCGGGCGACGCGGCGCGGACAGGGTAGAACGCGCGTCGCCGACGGCCCGGATGGAGGTAGCGAAGACGACGCCCCGACCTGCGGGGCGATTCCCACCCCTGATCCCCGGAGTGAGATCATGCCACGCCCACTCTACAGCCCGATCCTCGCGCTTGTGCTGCTGCTGGAGTGAGCACCGATCTCGTTAGAGTCCCGAGGAAATCAACAGAAGGGAAGAGCAACCGCAAGGGCGCGAGGGGCGCAAGGGGCAGGCAAGAGAATATCTCGTCTTTGGTCCCTTGCGCCCCTTGCGGTTGCTCTCTTTCCCGCATTCCTTGCCCTTGGAGCCTGCTTCCCGGCAGACCGCCGCCAGGACCCAACCATGGCGTCGAGCGGATAGCGCAGCCGTGGAGGTCGAGGTGCGCGTCGGCGAGATCGACGAGGCCATGGGCTCATGACAACGAAATGTCGATCTCTGGGAACCCGACACAATCCATTTCGAGCCGCGAGAGCCGGCCAACTGCTTCAACTTTGGATAGCATCGTCGGGATCAAGTAGAGCGCGCCATACAGCGCCTGAGATGCATCGACGGGCGGCGCCTTCTCCGCGGCAGCGCGGGCCGCGGAGGTCGAGGTGGGCGTCGGCGATCTCGGCGCAGGCACCGTTCACGTGGTCGGGCTCGCCCCGAGGGCGGAGCGGCCGGCGTCGGCGGCACGGACGCGCCGCAGGGCGCTCCTGGGCCAGGGATGATCTCCTCCAGGGACAACCACGCCAGCCGAGCGACCGGGCACGAAGCCCCTACATTTCGCAACGATCTTGGGCGGCGCGGCTTTTCGGGCGGCCGCGCGTGCCGCCGTTTCCCTCACCGGCGAGCTCGCCGCCATCCAGGTGGACGCCGGCGCGCGGGGCCGCCGTCTATGTCCAACTGGCGATCCCATCGGCTTGATAGCGCGAAGCATGCTGTAGGGCAGCTGGAACACTACTTATTGTGGCCAGCGGCTCGCCCTTGGGCCGGCCGCGCGTTCGCGCGTCAGCGCGCCGGAGTCACGGCTCAGTGAGTTTGATCTCTGGGAACCCGAGCCACTCCGCATCGAGCCACGAGAGCCGGCCATCTTCCTTATAGTGGTCGAGCATCACCGGAATTAAGAAGAGCGCGCTGTACAGCGCCTGGAAAGCATCGATGCCGGTTCCGTGGGTCTTATGGTTGTGCCCCGCTCCAGCAACTTCCACATCAGCGACCCAGCTCCGAAGAGATGGACTGTACTCGGGTGCCCACACTCGAACTCGGATGCTTTCTTGCGTCCCGCTCGGAAGTGTCAGCTCGATGGTACGTTCCGCGATCACGTCCGGCATGCCCCACCAGCTAGCGCCCTCTTCGGCGATGTCAAGCGCCCTGGCTCAACAGGAGCTCAAGCACTTGCTCTGCCCGTTCTGACGCGCCTGTTCGCAGATGCTCTTCATGAGGAACGGCGAGCGCTCTTCACAGTAAAGCTCCCATCGCGTCGAAAGCGCGAAGCATGCCGTAGGGCAACTGGAGCGGCACTTCTTGTAGCCCGCGGCTCGTCCTTCGTTGCTCTCCGAGTGGCAGTGACCTGCTTGTGGACGTGCTAAATAGATATCTAGCGCTGCGCCGCACATGAGAGTCCAGGTGTTGACGCCGTCGTCTACCGCGTTGTAGCACCTTTCTTCTGCTGTGATCGACTCTTCGTGCTCTAGCGCCTCCTCGTTCAATGCGGTCTCTGATTCTGGTGTCGGGGCAACCGTGCATGAAGGGGTGGAGCAGAAAATGAAAGCTGTTGTGATGGCGGTGGTGATTGTTCGCATGTCGCGTCTATTGCGATCGGCGTGCCGGGCTCATGTGTGCTTCCCTGGGGCGTGTCGCATCTCTTCCGAACTAGAAACCAAAGGCTTTGGGGCATGAACAGGTCACGTCGGGAACCGTCCTCTTGGTTCTCGCCGCGGCGCCCACCAGCCTCTTTCCACGTCGACCGCCCTTCCTCTTTCTGCTCCTCTGCTTAAGCGACGACGTGCGATGTCCGGGAGGGAGCTGTGGGCCGATCCGGAGCAGTTCCGCGGCCGAGGCGTCGAGAGGTGCGTCGGCGAGGTCGGGTCCGTCGCTGGCGTCGAGGCGTGTGCCGGGTCCGTCGCCGGCGGGCGGAAGTCGGCCCGCTCAGCGCTGGCGTCTGCGCGGCGTACATGGCGCCCATGCAGGTAAGGCGGCCGCGGCGTCGAGGTCACCTAGCGGTCAACAGCCCCTCCGCCGCCTCCCCCTCAGCGCCATCACCCCGACCAGCGCTGCCCCCAGCGCCGCGCCCGCGCCGCGAGCGCCGGACCCGCGCCGCGGCTCGGCGCCCGCGGCCTCGCACCCGCAGCCTCCGCCCAGCTGGAGGATGAGCGGCGCCTGCTGCGGGCCTTCGCACAGGTCCACCGTGAGCGGCCGCGGCGCCCTCCGCGCGCTCCCTTGCTCGAGCGGCGTGTCGAGGTTGCCCGTGTTCTGGTTGTCGTGATGGAGGCTCTCCCAGGCGATGAGCGCGCCTGTCGTCGCCTCGGTGTGCCAGGCGAAGAGCCAGCCGTCGCGCGTGCCCACCGCGATCTCGAGCGTGCCGTCGCCGTCGAGGTCGCCCACGGCGGGCGTCGTGGTGATCGACTGGCCGGTGAACTTCGGGAACCCGCGCGGCTCCCGGCCGCACCCGTCGAAGGCGTGAAGGAAGTAGCCGCTCGAGCCGCTCAGCACCTCGGGGTAGCCGTCGCCGTTCAGATCGACGACCGCCTGGCTGCCCGAGATCGCGTAGTCCTCGAGCACGAACGGGGCGCGAGGCAGCATCGCGCCCGACCTGCCGCTCCAGATGGCGAGCAGGTGAGGCCCCGGCTGCGCCGCCCCCTGCGCGCCCGTGAGGGCGAGCGCGGCCGCGTTCGACGCGCCCGCGGCGATGACGTCGGGGGTGCCGTCCTGATCGATGTCGCCGAGCGCGGGCTGCGACAGCAGCGGGATCATCGTCCGGGCGCCGGCGGCGGGCGACAGGGGCCCGAACGTCGGGTCGAGCCCGGCCTGCGAGCCGTCGCTCGCCCGCGGCAGCGCGCCCGCCGGCGTCGCCAGGAGATCGCGCTGCTCGCCGGGCGAGGCCGGTAGGACGAGCGGCGGCGCGCCGTTGCCCTGGACGACGCCCGCCAGCGCGCCGTCGAACCGCCCGACGACGCCCGAGGCCGTGATCCCCTCCGCGGCGAGCGGGTCGAGCGAGAGCGACGGCACCGTGACGGGCCACCCCGCGAGCACGGGCCCGGAGGGCGCGGTCGTGCCCCGCCCATCGATCACGTAGACCGCCCCGGCCTCGCCGTCCTCGCCGAGCCGCTCGCTCGACGCGACCAGCAGATCCGGCAGCCCGTCGCCGTTGAAGTCGGCCACGGCGGGCGTCGCGAGGAGGCGGCTCCGCGCCGGCTCCTCGGCGAGCGGACCCGCGTAGTGCACCTCGACGGGGAAGCCGCGCAGCGCGCGGCCATCCCTGTCGAACGCGTGGACCGTGCCGTCGAACGCCGCCTGGATCACGTCGAGCCGCCCGTCGCCGTCGAGATCCGCGAGGACCGGCGAGGCGAAGGCCCCGCGCGCGATCCGCGCGGCCGCGGACATGCACGGCGCGCTCGCCGGAGCCCCGGGATCGAGGGGGCAGGAGGGGATCTCGGGGAGGCGTATCGGCCACCCGTACCGGTCGCTGCCGTCCGCGCCGATGACGTAGATCGTGCCCGGCCAGGTGGAGATGGCGATCTCCTGCCTGCCGTCGCCGTCGAGGTCCGCGATGGCGGGCGCGCTCAGGATCGGCTCGCGGCCGAGCTCACTGTTCACCTTGCTGTACGCGGGGGCGCCGAGGTAATCGGGCGTTGCCGGGGACGGCGGCGGAGCGAGCAGGCCGTCGGTGGCGCGGGTCATGAACGGGAACCCCGGCAGCGGCTGCGGCCCCTTGGGCGTCACCTTCAGCACGTGCAGCGCGCCGCCGGCCGTCGGATAGACGAGCTCGCGGACGCCGTCGCCGTCGATGTCGGCCATCTTCGGGCTGCCCTCGCCGCTGTCGCCGACGCGGACGGGGAAGCCCTGGACCAGCGTCGGATCGCTGTCGACGTGGACCGTGCGCCGCGCCTCGCTCTCCACGTTGCCGGCGGCGTAGTGGGCCCTCGCGCGGACGCGCACCGTGATCGCGCGATCGTCCTCGCCGTGGGGGCTGTCGGGGTCGCGGAGGTGGGACGTGTCGATCGTGCGCACGTCGAGGGAGGCGATCGGGCCCTCGGTGCCGGTGACGACCGTCGGCGCCAGGTTCGCCTCCTTATGGATCACCTTGAAATCCGCCTCGAGCGGCTGCGCGCCTGCAGCCCACTCGACCCAGTAGTCGTAGGCCATCGCCCGCTTCGCCGAGATGGTGCCCTCGATCGGCACCGGGCCCTGGACCTGATCCTTGTAGACGACCTCGAACCACCGCGGCGACGTGATGTCGACGGCGGGCGGCACGCGCCCCTCGCTGAGCGCCTCCACGGCGCGGTTCGCGTTGACGCGGCCGTGGCCGAACCGCTGCTCGAACCCCGCCTGCGAGAAGCGGTACAGCGACCCGGGCTCCTGCGACTCCGGCACCGCGATGTCGTCGGCGGTCGCGATGAGCAAGCTCTGCACCTCCCCCGGGGACAGCGACACGCCGCGGTCGAGGGCGACGGAGTAGAGCAGCCCCGCGACGCCGGCGAGCTCGGCGGTCGCGTCGCTGGCGCAGCCGGGGCTCGACACGGCCAGGACGTTGTTGCCGCCGAAGCTCGAGCACGGGGACGCGTCGACGAACGTGGTCGACGTCGCGACGCTCTGGCCGTCGTAGCGGACGGCGCTCACGGGCAGCGCGTGGTTGCTCGTCGCGGGCACGCCGTGGTGGCGCGAGCCCTCGTTGCCCATCGACGCGACGACGAGCGTCCCCTGGGCGTGGGCGTAGTCGAGCGCCGCCTGGACGAAGCCGGTGTTGTCGACCGCGGTCACAGGGCACTGCACGACGTTGGCCCGGCCGTCGGCCGCGTAGAGGAGCGCCTTCGCGAGGTCCTGCGCGTCGGCGACGTGGCTCTCGCCGACGCGCAGCGGGATGACCCGGCACTGCGGGCAGACGCCCGCGCCGCCCAGCTGGTTGTTCGTCTGCGCGGCCGACGTCTTCGCGCCCTCGGTGCCGTGACCGTCGCGGGCGTCGTCGAACGGATCGTTGTCGTTCTTGAAGAAGTCCCAGCCCGCGATGTCGTCGACGTAGCCGTTCTGATCGTCGTCGATCCCGTCCGAGAAGTGGAGGAGGAGGTCGCCGGCGTCGAGCTGGCCGTTCCCGTTCCGATCGCCCCGCGGTCGCCCCTCCGACGCCGCGGGCGTGAGCTCCGGCGTGTCCCTGTAGTCCGCGACGGAGAGGACCCCATCGCCGTTGCAGTCGAAGCCCTCGAGCGCGCCGTCGCCGCCGCACGCCGCGCCGTCCGCGCGCAGCGGCTTGTGGGCCGCGAGCTCGCCCTGGTTGAGCCACACCTTCTCCAGGAGATCCCCCTCTCCCCAGAGGATCCCGGAGTCGGCGACGGCGATCCTGACGCGCGGATCCCCCTGGGTGAAGCGCCAGGCGAGATCGATCGCCATGCCGGCGGCGGACTCCTCTTGCCGGACGTACCCGCTCGAGGCCGGGATGAACGAGTAGAAGCTCCACTGTCCGCTCTGCGTGACCGACGTGCCGTAGTCGGGGTCGTTCGGCCAGTGCTCGGGCTCGGCCATGTCCTCTGCGCTGGCCGACATGGGCGGCGGCCAGCCGCCGGACGCGTCGGATGGAACGAGCACGCCCGCCGCGGCGCCGCCGAGCGCCCCCAGAAGAGCAAGCGAGGGAAAGCAAGTGCAGCGCATGCCGAGACCCTACCATCGGTCCGCGCGCGCGAGGCAACCGCCGCCTCCAGCAGGAAACCGGCGCTTTCGCCGCGCCCGAGCGCGGATCGCGGCGGCCTCCGCGCCGCTCGGGACCGGACGCCGCCGCCGCGCTCAGCGCGCGCAGGCCGCCGGCGTCGGGTGCTCGGCGCAGTACGCCTCGTCGTCCGGCGGACCGATGACCAGCGCGACGCGCTGCGACGCGAGGCGCGGCCGCGCGCCGCAGATCTCGCCGTCGGAGGTCTCGGTCTCCGACGGCGCGCACACGCCGGCCTCGTTGGGCACGGTCCAGGCCTGGCCGGTGCCGTAGATGAGGCTGAGCGCGTAGCGCCCCTCGGGCAGGCACCCGAACGCGACCCTGATCTCGCGCCCGAACTGCCGGCTCAGCGCCTCCTCGACCTGGGCCACGTCCCGCTCCGCGATGATGTCGTGCCCTTCCTTGTCGGTCTTGTGGCTGAGCACGAGCACGCCCCCCTGCTGCGGCTCGGTCGGGTGCATGCACAGCGCCGCGGGCCGGACGCCGACGAGCGCGCTGTCTCGCGGCTCGTTCAGCGGCTCCGGGCCGAGCGTCGCCGTGGTCAGGAGATCGTCGTAGATCGTGAGCCCCTGGAGGAGCACCGCGGGCGCGGCCTGGCTGGTCAACGGCTCCTCGTCGTCCTGCTTGGCGAACACCGAGATCGGGAAGAGCGCCGGGATCAGGGCCGAGTCGGGGACATGGTCGTCGCTGTCGATCGCCCCGTCGCCGTTCACGTCCTGCCGCGCGTAGGTGAGGGTCGGCGCGGCCTCGCCGCCCACCGGCAGCGACAGCGGGGGCTTCGCCGCGCGCGCGACCTCGCCGTCCGGCACCCCCGCGGCGAGCCGCAGGCGCAGGAGCGACGCCTCGGTGCCGGCGGGATCGGCCTGGCTGAACGTCTCCAGCTGGAAGTCGGAGGCCATGACCACCTCGCTCGGGCTCTGCGTGACGCCGGACGCCGGCGCGAGCACCTCGGCGACGTGGAAGAGCGGCCGCTCCAGCGGGAGCGGGAGCCCGAGGGTGACGGCGATGCCGCTGACGCGCGTGCCCGTCTCGGGGATGGGGGCGGCGATGGTGATCGCGCGGTACCGCGGCGCGGCGCCAGCGAGCACCTCGGTCGCGTTCTCGATCGCGCCGCCGGCCACGTCGCCCCGGGTCGGCAGGTTGGCGATGCCGAAGGTGGGGTCGAAGTTGCCGTCGTGATCGTAAAATCCGCGGATCTGGTAGGTGCCTGCGGCCAGGGGCGAAAGCCTCCAGGTAGCGCTCACGGTGACGGGCGGCGCGTCCGGCTCGGGGCAGTGGAGCGCGCCGTCCTCGGTGCGATCGAGCGCGGCGCCGAGGCCTCCGAAGAGCTCGTCGCCGGGGATCACGTCGATGCTCGCGGCCGAGGTGCCGAGCCCCTCGGGCGGCGGCAGCAGGCGCGCGTCGAAGCCGAGCACGATCGCTGCGCCGACGACGTGGCCGTCCTTCGTGCAGGGCCTGGGTCCGGCGTACGTCACCGTGCCGTCGAGCACCCCGGCGGGGCCGCTCTGGTCCGGCAGCGGGACGAAGACCTCCACGTCGTCGCAGCCCGGGAGGGCCGCGAGGAGTGCGCCGAGCAGGAGGAGACCGGTGCGGGGGCTGGGTCGGAGCATGGCGGTGGCTAGAGCGAGCACTAGAGCGAGTAGCTGAAGAATCCCATGAAGCGCCGGCCGATGCGGTTGCCGAACGGGTGCATCTGCAGCGCGTTGTCGCCGAGCCCGTCGAGCGCGTTGAACACGGTCGCGGAGATCTCGGCGCGGTCCAGGAAGCGGTAGCCGACGCGCGCGTTGAGCAGCGTGTACGCGGGCAGCTCGTACTGCTTGGTGGCGATGACCGTCCCCGTCGGGACCTGCTCGGCCCACACCTGCGAGGACTGGTAGTGGAGCGTGACCTCGCCGTCGACGCCGATCGGCGTGCGGACCTGGACCCCTGCGTTCAACTTGTGCCGGCTGGTGCGGGCATCCTCGAGCGTGTCGCGCCCGTCAGGGCGCCGGTGCACCGAGCGGTTGAGCGCGTAGTTGGCGAAGATGTCGAGCCCCTCGATGGGGTAGACGCGGCCGCCGAGCTCGCCGCCGAAGACGTGGTAGACGTCGCTCTGGTTCTCGAAGCCGCCGAACCCCGAGGTGTATCTCCCCGTCTCCGGGTTCAGCCCCCCGGACCCGTGGGCGCGCTGCGAGAGGGTCGTGCGCTGAGGCTCGGCGAGCACGATGAGATCGCTCACGCGGTTGTAGTACGCGGTGACCTCGAACTCGAAGTAATCGCTCTGCTGGTTCAGGTAGCTCGCCTCGGCGGTGATGATCTGCTCGGGGTCGATGGGGCGCTCGGAGCTGTCCGGCGTCCTCGATGTCGAGAGGAGCTCGAGGCCGGGCAGCGCGAGCTGGATGGGCAGGTCGACGTAGGCCTCGAGCGACGTGGGCGAGCGGAACGCCGTCGAGCCGGAGACGCGGATCGCCTGGCGCTCGGTCGGCTTGAAGATGACGGAGCCGCGCGGCGACGGGATGAGCCGCTCCAGGTAGGGCACGTAGTCGAGCCTCCCGGACGCGACCACCGTGACGCGCTCGCCGAGCTTCATCGAGTCCTGGAGGAACACCGAGCCCTGGTGCTCGAGCGGCATGTCGTCCTCGAGGTAGCTCCACGACGTCGCCTTGAGCCGGTAGCCGAGGCCGATGTGGAAGTCGTGCACGACGGGGCTGGGCGCGCGGAGCGTCTTCACGAACTCGAGCTCTGCGTTCACGACGTGCTGCTGCGGCCGCCCTGCGAACAGGGTGTGCCCGAGGTAGGCGGCGTTGAGCAGCGAGTACCCGTCGAGGTTCGAGTAGTACGTCCGCGCGTTGACGTTCTCGCTGCGGTACGCGACCGCGACGTCGGCGTTGGCGACCTCCAGGTTGTAGTCGTTGAACGGGCCGATGCCGTAGATGTCGAGCTCGCTCCGGGAGTAGCCGGCGCCCACCGTGAGCTCGCGCTGCGGCCCGAGCCGCTGCGACGTCCGGAGGTCGATGCGGACGTTCTGCGCGCCGAGATCCTGGCTCTGGCCGCTCGTCTCGAGGTCGATGCGGTCGTCCGCGACCTCGCGCGACCACCGGGGGTAGCGGGTGTAGCCCGCGGAGAGGCGGTACGCGAAATCGCCCTCGCGCGCGGAGGCCCACACCGAGGCGTAGCCCTGCCGGTGATCCCCGTAGCCCGCGCGGAAGCCGCTCTTCCCGACGCCGGGCTCGATCGTGATGATGTTGACGATGCCGGCGAACGCGTCGGCGCCGTAGAGCGCGGAGCCCGGGCCGCGCACGACCTCGATGCGCTCGATCTGATCCACGTCGATCGAGAGCGCCTCCCAGAAGGTCGAGCCGAGCACGTCGTTCTTGACCGTGCGCCCGTTCACGAGGACGAGGATCTTGTTGGCGAGGCGGCTGTTGAAGCCGCGCATCGACACGTTCTCGTCGCCGCCCGTGATTTGCATGACGTCCATGCCGGCGACGCGCCGTAGCAGCTCGGGGATGCGCGTGATCCCGGAGAGCCGGATGTCCTGCCGGGTCACGATGGTCGTCGAGTTCGGCGAGTCGAGCGGGCTCTGGGCGCCGCGCGAGGCGGTGACGACCGTCTCCTGGTAGACGTCCTCGGTCCGGGCCGCGCCGACGATCCCCGCGGCGTCGCCGGGGGCCGCCTTCGATCCTGGCCCTGGCGCCGGCGCTGCCGCCTTCGTCGCGGCCGCCGCGGGCGCGCCCTGCGCGGCCGGCTCCCCGGCGGGGGCCGGCGAGGCGGGCGGGGCGGGCGCCTCGCCCGGGGCGGGCTGCTGCGGCGCCGTCTGCTGCGGCGCGGGCGCCGGCGGCTGCTTCGGCTCGGGGATCGCCGCGGTGCGCTGCGCGGCGAGGCGCTGCTCCAGCTGCTCCACAATCCGCGTCACCTGCTCACGGTCCGGGGGATCGCTCGCGATGTACTCGCGGTAGGCGGCGAGCGCCTGCTCGATGTGGCCGGCCTCGGCGTGCGCGCGCGCGATGTTGAAGGTGACGTTCGGGTGCGGGAGGATCTCGTTGGCCTTCTGGAGCTGCCGGATGCCCTCGTCGAACTGCTTCTGGGCGATGAGATCCATGCCTGCCCGGAAGTGGAGGCGCGCCTCGGTGCGGGCGTCGGCGAGCGCGCCGCGCGCGGCGGTCATCGCGCCGAAGGCGACGGCGCAGGCGAGGAGCTTCCGCTGGAGCGCCCTCGCGCGGCGCGGCCGCGCTGCGCGGGCGTCGTGGGTCGGGTCGAGCGCCGGGACGGCGTCGCGGCGGCGGTGCGAGCAGGAATCGGAAGACGACATGAGTTCGCCCTGTCCTCAGCGGGCCGGGGAGCGACGGCGATCCCGGCGAGAGCTCGGGAGCGCTGACGGCGCTGCTCCCCACATCACACCGAACACGTCATCGACGGGTCGACGCGAGGAGCGTCCGGTGAGCTCTCGCGCGAACGCGAAGCCGCTGCGGCCATGGTGAGGGGTCGCAGCCGCGAGAGCGCGGCGACTCTACCAGAAGAGCGGCCGGGGCGCGTCCGCGCCCTCGTCAGTAGGGGTTGCTCTTGTACGGCTCGGGCTTCTGGATGTTCGCCCTGGGCTTGCTCAGGGCCGCTGGCGCCGCGATCGCGGCCGGGTCGAGCTTCGCGCGCACCTTCTCCTCGGCGCCGGAGACGCGCACCGTCGCGGGCTTGTAGCCCGGCTTCTCGAACACGAGCTCGTGCTCCAGCGCGAGCGCGGCCGCGGCCCCTCGCCAGACGATCTCGCACGGCGTCTCGGCGCAGAGCTCCTTGTTGCCTTCCCTGACGGCCGCGCCGGGCGGCGTGCTCTCGATCTGCAGCCCCCGCGCCGCCGGCGCTGCCGGGGCCGGCGCTGCGGGCGGAGGCGGGCTCGCCGCGCCCTGCTCGCGCGCCGCCGCGCCCGTCTGGGCGGCCGGCGCGCGCGCCAGCAGGACGGCGGTGACGCCGACCCCGACACCGAGGGTCGCGGCGAGCGCCCAGGGGATGACCTTTCGACCCGGGCCCGCGCCGGTCTGGGTAGAGGAGAGCCCCTCCGCGGGCGGCGCCGGGCGCGATCCCATCGCGTCGGTGATCGACGGGGGGACGAAGACGGGCGCCGCCGGCTGCTTGAGGGCGCTGTCCGTGGCGAGGGGGGCTGTAGAGGTGGCGGGTGCGCTCGTGGGGGGCGACGAGTTCGGCGTCGAGAGGCCCGGAAAATCGCTCGTCGTCGAGAGAGGAGGGGCCGATGGGTACGGCGTGGCCGGCGGATGCGAGGGCGCCGATGGGTACGGCGTGGCCGGCGGATGCGAGAGCGTCGACGGGTACGAAGCGGCCGACGGAAACGAAGGCGCCGATGGGTACGGCGTGGCCGACGGACGCGAGGGCGCCGACGGATACGAGGGCAACGACGCGCGGTAGCCCGTCGCGCCGGACGACATGGGCGGGTTCTCGCCCGTGTCTCGCGTGGAGATGCCGCCCGCCGCGAACTTGAGCGCGGTGACGAGCTCGTTCATCGAGGAGAAGCGATGCGCCGGGTCCTTCTCCAGGCAGCGATAGACGATCCCCTCCATCGTCTGCGAGATGGAGAGCTGCGGGTTGTGGGCCTGCATCGGCGGGAGCTGGTCGTGGACGTGCGACATGAGCGTCCCGACGCTCGCGCCCTTGTCGAAGGGCACCTGGCCCGACAGCATCTCGTACATCATCACGCCGAGCGCGTAGATATCGGTGCGCGCCGAGACGTCGTTGCCGGTGATCTGCTCGGGCGCCATGTACTTGGGCGAGCCCATGAACAGGCCCTGTTGGGTCAGGTCCTCGCCGCTCTGGGTGTCCTTGACGAGCCCGAAATCGAGCACCTTCACGTGATCGTGCTCGTCCTCGTGATCGACGAGCAGCACGTTGCCCGGCTTGAGATCGCGGTGCACGACGCCGAGCCCGTGCGCCTCGCGGAGCGACCGGCAGATCTGGCGCGCGATGTGGGCCGCGCGCGCCTCGGAGAACGGCCCTTCCTCGCGGAGCACGCGGTGCAGGGTCTTCCCCTCGATGTACTCCATCGCGATGTAGTAGATATCGTCGTCGCTCTGGCCGTAGTCGAACACGGTGACCGTGTTCGGGTGCGTGAGCTTCGCCGCGATCGACGCTTCGAGGAAGAAGCGCCTGTGGAACTCGGGATCGTGGTCGCCCTCGTACTTGGGGCTCAGCACCTTGAGCGCGCAGATGCGGCCGAGCGGCGCCTGCTCGGCCCTGTACACCTTCCCCATGCCGCCGCGGGCGATGACGCTGACGATCTTGAAGCGGCCGTTGATGACACGCCCCAGCAGCGGGTCTGTCGCGGCAGCCCTCGAGACCTTCGAGCTGCCGGTTACCTCTCGCTGTCCGCTATCAGGCATGTCGCGCCTCTCCTCGGGCAGCGGGAGGAGGTGAAGATTGGACACACAGCAGCCGCCTCGGGAGCAGTGTGACTGAGGCGACTCTGAGGTGTCAATCTGCAGTGCCACGATACAAGCAGGAAATGCGCGGCGTATGGTGCGCTGCCGTCCGTACGGTCAGTGATGCGTGGCGGGCCGCACGAGGCTGAACGTCGGTTTCCTTGGCGCGTCGCTGTGGCGCGAAGAACGTAGACGGATCGCGCGCAGGAGCGGGACGTCTGCATGGCCTGCGCATCGCCTCGGTCTGCGCGGTTCGCGGTCGGATCGCTCCGTCGTGGAGCGCTACGCGGCGCGCGGTCGGAAGGGGGTCGATCTGCGGCGGACACGACCACGGACAGGGAGCCGCGTTCAGCGCGAGGCCGCCCATCCAGCGGCGGTTCGCGTCGTCGGCGAAGAGAGAGGGCGAGCGACGCGCCTGCGATCGCGAAGCCCATGAGCGGAGCAAGGGAGCCGTCGGCGCGCACGCGTTGCGCACGCGGCCACCGTCGTCGCTGAAGGCGACGGGACGGCGACCGGCACGAGGAAGGCGACGGCGATCGGCGCGAGGAAGGCGACGGCGATCGGCGCGAGCGCGTCGCGCCCTCTGTGTCGTCCCGGACGAACATCGATCCGCTGGGCCGTTCTCAGGCCATCGCGGAGAGGCCGACCTTCTCGCCCGTCCGGTGGATGGACGTGGCTTCAACGGCTCGCTGGCCCGGCGTACAGCGCGCGCTCGCCGGCGTGCGCGGGGCGGTCGCGCCGGGCTGGCCGAGGCGCGTAAACAAATCAGCCGTCATCGTCAAGGGATCCCGGCGGCCGGGACGTTCGGAAGGGCGATCTTGGCCCAAATCAGCGGGGAAGCGGCCGCCTCCGCGCTGCGTCCGGCCTCTCCCTCCGAACGACCGTTGCGCTCTACGTTCAGATGGACGACGCTGTGCGCCGCAGCCGGTGTCGGGCACGCTCCGGTTCGCGCTCCTTTTATCCACCGCGGGCCGTGACCAAGACACCCCCTCCTCCCATCACTGCCGGAACGGTCATCAATGACCGTTACGACATCCGTCAGAGCCTCGGTAAGGGCGGCATGGGCGAGGTCTTCCTAGCCTTCGATCGCTCGACGCAGCAGACCGTGGCCCTCAAGGTGGTCCGCGAAGAGTCGCGCATGCCAGGCGACGACGAGGCGCTCCGCCAGGAGCTCCTCCTCGCTCGCTCGGTGGGCCATCCGAACGTCTGTCGCGTGCACGACCTCGCGCCGAGCCCGTGGGGCCCCATCCTCGTGATGGAGCAGATCCCCGGGCAGACGCTCCACACGCACATTCGTAAGCGCAAGGCCCAGGGCGGCTACTCGGCGGACGAGTTCCGCAAGATCGCGAGCGAGGTCTGCAACGGGCTCGCGGCCATCCACGCGCAGGGCCTCGTCCACGGCGACCTGAAGCCCGGCAACGTGATGGTCTCCGAGGGCCGCGCGGTGATCCTCGACTTCGGCTTCGCCCAGGAGCGCGCGCGCGCCTCGGCGCGCCGTCCAGGCGCCCCGCCCGACGGCGGCACGCCGAACTACATGTCTCCCGAGCGGCTGCGCAATGGCGGCGCGAGCCCCGAGGACGACGTGTACGCCATGGCCTTGACCCTCTGGGAGATGTGGACCTGCCGCGTCCCGGAGCCCGGCTACAAGCCGCGGGTCAAGACGATGAAGCAGCAGATCATGTTCGACGTCCCGGCGGGCCTGTCGATCGACGAGGTGCGGCAGATCTTCCGCGGCCTCAACGAGGACCCGTCGATGCGGCCGCAGGCGCGGCACATGCGCTTCTTCAACCCGTCGCAGCTCACGACGAGCCCGATCCAGCTGCCGCGCGAGCGCCTCGATCCAGGCCCGCCGCCGGGCGGCGCGCTCAAGCTGAACTTCACCCCCGGGGCGCAGTCGCTGCTCGTGACGTACGCGACGAACGCGCCCGAGATCGTGGGCTCTCTGCTGCCGCTGCACGACACGAAGCTCGCGCTCGGCCGCCGCAGCGATCAGAGCCTGTGCGTGCCCGAGGCGACCGTCTCGGGGGCGCACGCGATCCTGAAGTGGCAGACGGGCTCGTGGTTCATCGAGGACCAGGGCAGCACGAACGGCAGCTACGCGGACTTCAACTACGAGCGCAAGTCGCAGGTCTCGCTGCTGCACGGCGGCGAGGTGCAGGTCGGCGAGTGCCGGATGAAGCTCGTGACGTTCGGCCCGGACTCGCCGCAGCACCGGCGCGCGAAGCAGTACCTCGCGAAGCGCGACGGCCTCACGGGCCTGCTCGTGCGGGAGCACCTGATGAAGGCGATCGACGAGGACGGCCTGTTCGCCGACTGGGCCGAGGTGCCGATGCAGGTCGCGCGGTACGAGCTGCGCGGGCCGAACCGCCAGGTCAGCGAGCGCCCGACCATCCTGGAGATGCTCGCCCTGCGGAAGGCGGCGCAGCGGGTGATCGATCTGACCGAGATGCTCCTGCTCAGCCTCACGCCGGCCGTCGCGGGCCGGACGGGGCCGCTCAAGTTCGTTGTCTCGATCGTGGGTCCGAGCATCGACGAGGCCCGCCACGTGGTCGAGCAGGTGGTCGCGCAGGTTCAGGGGATGCTCCCCGAGACGCTGGAGCTCGGCGCGACGCTGGTGAAGGGCGAGCCCGGGCGCCCTGCGCGGACGCTCATCGATTGAGCCTGAGCGTGTCCGATGAACAGCAGGCCTCCGTTCCCTTCCACCTCCAGTCCGCCGTCTCAACCCTCGCCGTACCGCTACCTCGGTCGCGGCGGCAGCGAGCGCCCCGTGCGGCTCCAGATCATCATCGCGCTCGTCGCGGGCCTCATCGTGGTGGCGGTGCCGCTCTACCTGTGGCGGCGGCCGAAGCCCGAGTCGATCCCCTCCGCGGACGCCGCGACGGCTGACGCCGGCGCCTACGCCTGGGACGCGGGCGCGCTCTCCGACGCGGGCGCCGCGCTGGCGGAGGGCGTCACGCTCTCGCCGTTCACGACGATCAAGTGCGAGAACCCCGGCCCGGGCACCACCCCGCCCGAGCGCTGCGATCACGTCACCTTCTTCGAGGACGGCCTGTCGCGCGCGATCCGCGACAACGTCCAGTGCGCCCCTTCCGACAAGACGGGCGTCACGGTGAGCTTCGTCCTCGAGATGGACTTCCGGCGGAAGCGGACCAACCTCTACGTGGGCAAGTCGACGACGGTGAGCCGCGCGAAGACGAAGGAGCTGCTCCGCTGCGTGAAGCGCGCCATGCCGACGCCCGACTGGGGGACGATCCCGCACCAGTACGTGAAGTACAAGATCAACGTCATGGCGACGTACCCTGCCAACGAGTCCTTCTGAGGCGAGCGGCTCGTGCGTAGCGCATCGATCGTGCTGGTGCGCTTCGCGATCCCGGCCCTCGGGGCGCTCCTCTCGATCGAGGCGCAGGCCCAGCAGGGCGGGACGGCGGCGCCCGCCGCGAAGCAGGGCGGGACGGCGGCGCTCGCCGCGCCGGCTCGGCGCGAGGGCTATTCGAGCTACGAGAGCGCCACCATCGAGCGCGTCCTGTCGCGCCTCCGGGCGACCCTCGATCCTGCCCCCGAAGGGAAGATCGTCGAGGGGATCGACGTGGTCCCGCTCGAGGTGATCGAGGACCGCGATCCTGCGCCGGCCTTCCTGAACTGGTTCCACGCGCTCTCGCGGCCGTACGTCATCCGGCGCGAGGTGCTGCTCGCGGTCGGGCTTCCTTACGAGCAGGCGCTCGCCGACGAGTCGGCGCGCAACCTGCGCGAGCTGAGCCAGCTGTCGCTCGTCCTCGTCTTCGCCGTGCGGGGCGGCGCTCCGGATCGGGTGCGGGTCGCCGTCGTCACCAAGGACGTCTGGAGCCTGCGCCTCAACTCGGACTACCGCATCGCCGGCGGGCAGCTCGAGTACCTGTTCCTGCAGCCCAGCGAGCAGAACCTGCTCGGGATCCACCACGCCGTGGCGGCGCAGCTCGCGCTCGATCCCGGCGCGCTCTCGCTCGGCGCCACCTACGCGATGCCGCGCATCGGGGGCAGCCACGTGCGGCTGCGGACCCAGGCGAACGCGATCATCGACCGGGAGACCGGCGACTTCGAGGGCACGAGCGGCGAGTTCATCTACGGGCAGCCGCTCTACGCGACGCAGGCGGAGTGGGCCTGGGGAGCCGAGATCTCCTGGCGCGACGAGGTGACCCGCCGCTTCGTCGGCACGAAGCTCGCCACCTTCGACGCGGCGGCCACGCCGGGGGACGATCGCGTCCCGTACCGCTACCGGAGCGACCTCCTGGTGGGCAGCTACGCCGTCACGCGCAGCTTCGGCGGCGGCGCGGCGAGGTCCTCGGCCGTGAAGCACGACTTCTCGGTGGGCATCGAGGCGAGCCGCAAGGTCTATCGCTTCGACGCGCCGGAGGGCCTCGCCCCGGCCGCGATCGCCGAGTTCGAGAGGCGCGTGATGCCGGTGAGCGACACCCGCGTCGCGCCGACGTTCAAGTACGCGACGTACTCGACCCGCTTCTTGCGCGTCCTCGACTTCAACACGCTCGCGCTGCAGGAGGACTACCGGCTCGGGCACGAGCTCGCGATCCTGATCTATCCGGTCACGACCGCGCTCAACTCCAGCCGGAACTTCGTCGGGATCTCCGCCGCCGCGGCGTACACGGTCGCGCTCGGCGACGGCCTCGCGCGCGCCGTTGTCGAGAGCGTCACCGAGCTCGACGGCTCGCAGATCTTCGACGCCTCCATCGAGGCGCGCGCGCGGGTTCATACGCCGAGCTTCGGCGTCGGGCGGCTCGTGTTCGACGTGCGCCTGCTCGACCGATACAGGAACTACCTGAACAGGAGGTCGGTGCTCGGCGGCGACACGCGGCTCCGCGGGTACCCGACGGCGGCGTTCATCGGCGAGGACGTGCTCTCCGCGAACCTGGAGCTCCGCACGCGGCCCGTCGAGGTCTGGTCGTGCCAGGTCGCGGGCGCGGCCTTCTTCGACGCGGGCGACGCCTTCGACGGCTTCGACGATCTGCGCCTCAAGCAGTCGGCTGGCTTCGGGGTGCGAGCCCTCTTCCCGCAGCTCAACCGTGTCGTCATGCGCGCCGACTGGGGGGTGCCGCTGACGCGCGGCTACAAGGAGCCTGACGCGCTCCCCGGCGACATCCTCGTCACCTTCGAGCAGGCGTTTCCGATGCTCCCTGCGGACGAGTAGGGGCGCCGCCGGCGCCGGGCGGCGCCCCCCTGGCCGGTGGACCGCTCGCGGCCGCCGCCATCGCGCCCGCGACGCGCGCGCGGTGCGCGGAGAACGCGCCCCGGAGCGCTGGCGGCACCGGCTCTCGGTCGAGCGCCGCGAGCGCCTCGGCCGCCGGCCTGCCCGCGAGCACCGCGTGCCAGGCCCGCTCGAGCGCTCCCCGCAGGCGCGCGGCGTCGTCCTTCGGCGGCTCCTGCCGCTTGCCCTGGCCGGCCGGTTCCGCGCCGGGGCCTTCGGCGCGCGCTGCATGGAACGCCCGAGCGACGCTGCCGCGGTGCGTGTAGCGATCTCCCTCGAACCCCGCGACGTCGAGGAGATCCGGCGCGATGGGATCCCCCTCGTCCAGCGGGATCCGGCCGGCGAGCTCCAGGGTGCCGTCTCGATCGACGTCGAGCGCGAACCGCGGCGGCGCCGCCAGCTCGACGGCGTACCGGGCCGCGCCGAGCGGCTGCACGGCCCAGATCTCCAGCTCGCCATTCTCGTTTCTGAGCACGACGTCCGGAGCGCCGTCTCGGTTGAGATCGGTCCCGGAGCGGAACACCCCGAGCTGCTCCGTCGCCTCCGGCTCGGAGCCCGGGAGCAGCGACGGTATCAGCTGGGTCGCCTGGCCATGGTCCACGCGCCTGGCGTCGAGGGGCCCCGCGGCGAGGACCACGCCGTGCGGCGTCGCCACGCGGACCGCCGAGGTGCGGCGCCCGAGCGCGTCGGTCCCGCTGTAGCCGCGCACGACCACCGCGCCGCCGCGCCGTAGCGCGCCGCGGAGCTCGACCTCGAGCGTCAGCCCGAGCTCGGCGGCCTCCACGTCGATGGCGTGCAGCCGAGCGTCGAGGTCCGGCGGCGCGATGAACGCGCCGAGCGTCGGTCTGCCCGCTGCACCCCAGGGAGAGACCTGATGATCGCTGGCGCAGGAGCTGGCGCAACGGACGCAGACGCCGCAGACGAGGAGCAGAACGCCCATCGTCTGCGAGAGCTTTTCTGTTACGGTTCCCGTCCGCATGCGCCTGCTAGTAGCCGATAAGATGGACCTCTCGGCTCTGGAAGAGCTCAAGGTGCTCGGGATCGAGATCGAGTCCCGGCCGGAGCTCACCAGAGAGTCGCTGCCGGCGGCCCTCGACGGGATCGGCATTCTCGTCGTTCGTTCCACGGAGGTCACGGCGAAGGCGATCGCGTCCGGGCGGCAGCTCAACCTGATCGTGAGGGCAGGGGTCGGCGTGGGGACGATCGACGTCGCGGCCGCGAGCGCGCGCGGCATCTACGTGGCGAACTGTCCCGGCAAGAACGCGACCGCGGTGGCAGAGCTGACGATGGCCTTCATCCTCGCGCTGGACCGCCGCCTGGTCGATGCGACGTCGGAGCTCAGGGCCGGCCGCTGGGAGAAGGCGAAGTACTCGGTGGCCCGGGGCCTGTTCGGTCGGCGGATCGGGATCGCGGGGCTCGGCGCGATCGGCCGTGAGGTGCTCCTGCGCGCCCGCGCGTTCGGCCTCGAGCCGCACGCCTGGTCGCGCTCGTTGACGCCGGGCCGCGCTGCCAAGCTGGACGTCAGCTATGCCCGGACCTTGGAGGATCTGGCTGCCCGCTCTGACATCTTCACGGTCCATCTGACGGCCACCCCGCAGACGCGCGGCATCGTCAGCCGGAGCGTCCTCGAGGCGCTCCCCGACGGCGCCATCGTCGTGAACGCCGCGCGCCCCGAGGTGATGGATTACGCCGCGCTCGAGGAGCTCATTCCGCGCAAGGGGCTGCGGGTCGGCCTTGACGTGTTCGCCACCGAGCCTGACAAGAGCTCGGCGCCTTTCGAGTCGCACCTCCTCGGGCGAGGGCTCGTCTACGGCACCCCGCACGTCGGCGCGCAGACGGAGCAGGCCCAGCGCGCGGTGGCCCTCGAGACGGCCCGGATCATCCGCGCCTTCATGACGGAGGAGGAGCTGCCCAACGTGGTCAACATCTGCGCTACGTCGCCCGCCCGCTACGCGGTCGTCGTCCGGATGATGGACAAGGTCGGCGTCCTCGCGAATACGCTCAGCGTCATGAAGCGCCACGGGATCAACATCGAGGAGATTTCAAACACCGTCTTCGAGGGGGCCACCGCGACCTGCACGAAGATGCGCGTCTCCGGCCGGCCGAGCGAGGCCTGTCTGAAGGAAATCGCGGCGTTCGAGGAGGTCCTGCACGTGGATATCGTCGCGCTGCCGAATCTGGCGTAACTCGAGGGACCCGGCGGGCGCGACGCGAGGCTGTCGCGACTGCCGCGCGGCGGGGAGCGCTCCGGCGCTGACGCGCCGCAGGCCGCCGCAGGCCGCCGCGAAGACGCTGCGAAGACGCCGCGAAGACGCGAAAAACGCGAAGATGAACCGGCGGGAGATCCCCGGCCGCGCAGGGGCGGTTTGCCCGTATCCCCCCTTGCATGAAGGCCCGCATTCGACTAGGTTGTCCGCCGACAACTAGGCGGATCCGCGAGCCGGGTTCCCAGTTCGGGGAATCGGCTCTTTTTTTTTGGCGCAGTGGTACCGGGCACCCTCGCTCGGGGCCGATCGCGCTAGGAGGACCCGGATCCGCCGAGGGTGACGTCTCTCACATGCAGCAACCCATGGAGCCTTCGACCAGAGCCGTGTTCGATCTCGGGCGCGTCCGCGACGCCGTCGCGCCGGTGCTCGCCTCGCACGGGGTCACGCTCGTCGATCTGGAGTGGACCACGGAGCGGGAGCGGGCGGGCTGGACGCTGCGGCTCACGATCGAGCGCGAGAACGTGGACGACGTGGAGGACGCGGGCGGCGGGGTCACGCTCGAGGACTGCGCGGACGTGTCGCGCGACGTCTCATCGGTCCTCGACGTCGAGGATCTCATACCCAACCATTACAACCTCGAGGTCAGCTCTCCTGGCCTCGATCGGCGGCTGCGCACAGCGGCCGAGTTCGCTCGTTTCCTCGGCAGGACGGCGAAGGTGAAGCTGTCGCGCCCCGCGCCGGACGGCCAGCGGCTGCTCCGGGGCGAGCTCCTCGAGGCTCCGGAGGGGCAGGTCGCGGTACTGGTCGATGGCAAGCGGATCGCGGTCCCGTTCGCGGATGTCGTGGAGGCGCGCCTCGTCTTCGAGCTCCCGTCACAGCCCAAAGCCAAGAAGGGGCAGCGGCAGGGCAAGGAGCCCGCTAAGGAGTCGGGGCAGATCAGGCAGCTCGCGGAGGCGGCTCCGCGGTCGGGCTCGAAGCGGAGCGAGCGCGGCTCCGAGAAGCGCAAGTAGAGAGAAGAAAGATCAGGAGACAGGGACGTCATGGCAACGATGGCAGCGATGCCGACCTCGGAGACGAGCCTCGGCAGCATCCTCGATCAGGTCGCGAAGGAGAAGGGGATCGACAAGAAGATCCTCGTCGAGACGATCGAGGCCGCGATCTTGAAGGCCGCGCAGAGCGTCTTCGGCCCCACCCGCGAGCTCGAGGCGCGCTTCAACGAGGACACCGGGCAGATCGACCTCTTCCAGTACATGACCGTGGTCGAGGCCGTGACGGAGCCGGAGCGCGAGATCTCCATCACTGACGTGGACAAGCTGAAGCTGGACGCGACCCTGGGCGAGGAGCTCGGCTTCCAGGTCTTCTGGCGGCCCGAGGACGCGGAGAAGGCGCGCGATCAGGACAAGGAATACGGCGACATCCTGAAGCTCAAGCACGGCCGCACGACCTTCGGGCGCATCGCCGCGCAGACGGCGAAGCAGGTCCTGCTGCAGCGCGTGCGCGACGCCGAGCGCGATCTCATCTTCAACGAGTACAAGGATCGCAAGGGCGAGCTCATCCGCGGCATCGTGCGGCGGTTCGAGAAGGGCAACAACATCATCGTCGACATCGGCCGCACCGAGGGCGTGCTCACGTTCCGCGAGCAGACGCCGCGCGAGACGTACCGGCCCGGGGACCGCATCGTGGCGTACGTGAAGGACATCGATCGCGAGGCCCGCGGCCCGCAGGTCATCCTCTCTCGCTCCGATCCCCGGCTCGTCGAGAAGCTCTTCGAGGCCGAGGTCCCCGAGATCTACGAGGGCATCGTGCGGATCGTGTCGGTCGCACGCGAGCCGGGCGCCCGCTCGAAGATCGCGGTGACCAGCCGCGACGCGGACGTCGACCCGGTGGGCGCGTGCGTCGGCATGAAGGGCTCGCGCGTGCAGGCGGTCGTACAGGAGCTCCGCGGCGAGAAGATCGACATCGTGCCGTTCGATCGGGATCCGGCGCGCTACGTCATCGCCGCGATCCAGCCGGCCGAGGTGCACAAGGTGATCGTCGACGAGGCCGACGGGCGCATGGAGCTCGTGGTCCCGGACGAGAAGCTGTCGCTCGCGATCGGGCGCAAGGGCCAGAACGTGCGGCTCGCCGCGCAGCTCACGAACTGGAAGCTCGACATCATCAGCGAGACCAAGTTCAAGCAGATGGAAGAAGAGGCGATCTCCGCCTTGCAGCAGATGGACGTGGTGACGGAGCAGATCGCCAAGTCCATGTATCGGCTCGGCTTCCGCGCGCTCGAGGAGGTCAGCGAGGCCTCGGTCGAGGAGCTCGCGGCCATCCCGGGCCTCGGCGGCGCCGAGGCCGCCGAGCGCATCAAGTCGCAGGCGGACACGACGATGGAGCGGCTGCGGCAGGAGCGCATCCGCTCGGCGAGCTCACGCACCGAGCCGCTCACCGACCGCGAGCGACTGATGTTCATCCGCGGCGTCGGCGATCGGACGGTGGTGTTGCTGGAGGAGGCCGGGTACCGCAGCGTCGAGGACGTGCTGCGGGAGGACGAGGATCGGCTGGCGATCCGCACCGGCCTCGGCATCAAGAAGGCGCGCGCCATCAAGCAGGGGGCGCGGGATTTCGTTGAAAGCGAGCAGAAGGTGCTCGATGCGGCGCGGGCGGACGTTCGTCGCGCTGTAGAGGCGAGGCACGCATAGGCTGTCGGGGAGGAAGAGGATCGAGGATGGAATCGGCGGTGAGCAGACAGAGCGACGCGGGTGAGCGCGAGCCCTTCGAGAAGGGGCGAGTGCGCACGTGCGTCGGCTGCGGGGAGCGCGTCGGCGTCGACGACGTCCGCGGCGCTCGTCCGCTCGTCCGGCTCATCCTTGGTCCTGGCGGCGTGATCGCGGTCGATCCCGGCGACGGCGGGTTCGGGCGGGGCGCACACGTGCACCCGCGGAAGGACTGCCTTTCGGCGGCGGTCGCCCGGGGGCTCGCCCGCGCCGCGAAGGGACGTGTCCACGCGATCGTGGGGGCCGCTGGAGGAGGCGCTGAGGGCGCCGGCGATCAGGCCACGCAGGGCGTCGAGCCGCTCACGACCGTCTCGCTGGCGCGGGCGATCCGAGAAGCGACCGAGCGCCGGCTCCAGGGGCTCATCCGCGCCGCCGTCCGCTCCCAGAGCGCGGCGATCGGCGCCGATGCCGTCGTGGGGTCGTGCGTGCGGGGTGAGGCCGCGCTCGTCCTGGTCGCGTGCGACGCGGCGGCAGGCGCGGATCTGCCGGAGGTCCGGCGCGCCGTCGCCGAAGGGCGCGCCGTCGCGTGGGGCAGCAAGCTGGGGCTCGGCGCCCTGGCGGGCGGCCCGCGCGAGCGCGGCGTTGCCGTGATGGCGATCTCAGCGGCGCCGATCGCCGCTGCCATCGCGAACGCAGCGCACGTCGTGGACACGTGCGCGCGCGTCGAGCGAGGCGAGGACGCCGCGGGCGCCGCGGACGATGCGCGCCGCGGCGCCGGTCGCAGGGGGCGGCCTTCGCGCAATGCAGCCGCCCGATCAGAGGAAGGCGGGAGCCCCGAGCAACGGAAGGCGCCGCCTGGCCATGCTGGCCTCCGGCGTCGCCGTGAGCCGGGGACGTCGGGCGTGGAGCGCGAGAGCCCCGGGGTCGGGGTTCTCTCGGCGTCCGAAGAGGTCGGGGGAAGACCCGGCAGCCCGCAGGGCGCGCTTACGAGCCGCGAGGAGCGGCGGGGGCCGGAGAGTGAGTCCGGTCGGCTTCTTGCTACTGCGCCGGGCATGGGGGGAGGCGGCGCGGTCGGGGGCAGGGCGGCGATGTCCGGTCCTACCGGACGCGCCTCGACGGTGGACAGAGTGGCCGCAAATCGTCGCCCGCGCGGATGGGTGAGGCGGATTGGTTAACGTGGAGCGAGGTGCATGAGCAAAGTCCGGGTCTACGAGGTCGCCAAGCAGCTGAACATGGACCAGAAGACGCTGGTCGCGCTCTTCCAGTCCATGGGTATAGGCGACGTGCGCAATCACATGAGCGCCGTCGAGTCCGACGTCGTCGAGCGGGTGAAGCGGCACCTCGAGCGGCAGAAGTCGCCTGAGGTGGTGGAGGAGAGGATCCGCCCCACGGTCGTGAAGCGCCGCGCCCGGCCTGGGGCCGAGCCCGAGCCGTCCTCGCCGGGCCGCGGGCCCGACCTGTCGGAGGCGCCCGTTCGCGCTGCTCCGGAGCCTGCGCCCTCGCGGCCTGCGGCGGTGTCCGCTCCGGCTTCGCCGCCGCCCGAGCGCGCCGTTCAGGAAGAAGCGCCGCCCCGTCGCCCCGCTCCGCCGCCGCCCGCCGTTCCCGTCGCAGCGCCCTCGGCGCCGGCCCACGAGCCGGTCGTCGCCGCGAGCCTGCGCGAGCCTGCTCCCGCACCCGCGCCCACTGCGCCTGCCCCGGCGATGCCGCCTGTTGCGGCTGCGCCCCCTGCGCCGCCGCCCCCGGCGGCTCCCGCTCCCGCAGCAACCGCGCCTGCCGCGGCGTCCGCGGCCGCGGAGGAGACGAAGGTGACCTCGCCCGAGCCGAAGCCTGCGCCGCCTGTCGCGGCGCCGCCTGCCACCGCCGCCGCGCCGGCGCCCGCCCCCGCTGCGGCTGCGCCCGAGGCGCCTGCAGCCGCCCCTGCGCAGGCGGCTGCGCCCGCGCCGACCCCGGCGCCATCCGCTGCGCCCGCAGCAGCTGCGCCCGCCGCAGCCGCAGCGCCCGCGCCTGCTGCGCCAGCCGCAGCGCCCGCGGCCACCGCGCCTGCCGCAGCAGCCGCTGCTCCCGCAGCAGCCGCGGCGCAGGCGCCGGCCCGGCCGCAAGCCGGGCCCTCGGCGCCTGCTCCGGCGCAGGGCGCATCGCGGCCGACGTCGCCGCCGCCCGCGCCGCACCGGCCCACTGCGCCTCCGGCCGCGGCCCGCCCGGGCGCTCGGCCCACCACGCCGCCCGCGTCGGCTCCCGCGGCCAAGCCGGAAGAGCCGGCCGGCACGCCGGGACAGGCGCCGCGCCGCCCGTCCTCGCCGCCGAAGACCGGCATCGAGGTCTGGCAGGGGCGCCCCGGCGTCACGATGCCGGCTGCCCGCACCAGCACGCCGCCGGCGCGGCGCACGACCTACGATCCGCGCGCCAACGCGCAGCAAGCGCGCCCCGGTGGTCCCAGCTTCGGTCCCGGCGGCCGGCCCATGGGCGGCCGGAACACCCGCCCGGGGACGTTCGGGCGGCAGCGTCCGGGAGGCGGTGGTCTCCCGCGCAAGCCGGTCCAGGTCTCCACGCAGGAGATGGCCTCGCACAAGAAGGTCATCAAGATCGAGGAGCAGGTCACCCTCCAGCAGCTCGCCGCGAAGATGAGCCTGAAGGCGACGGACGTGCTCATGCGGCTCCTGTCGATGGGCATGACGGGCGTGAACATCAACAGCACGCTCGACGCCGAGACCGCGAAGATCCTCGCCAGCGAGTTCGGCTGGAGCGTCGAGGACGTGGCCGTCAGCGAGCAGGACACGCTGACCGCGGCCATGCAGGCCGGGGCCGAGACCGACGAAGAGGTCGAGATCCGGCCGCCCATCGTCACGGTCATGGGCCACGTCGACCACGGCAAGACCTCGCTCCTCGACAGGATCAGGAAAGCCACGGTCGCCGAGGGAGAGGCCGGCGGGATCACCCAGCACATCGGCGCTTACCGCGTCGAGACGCCGCGCGGCACGATCGCGTTCCTCGACACGCCGGGCCACGAGGCGTTCACGGCGATGCGCGCCCGCGGCGCCTCGCTCACCGACATCGTGATCCTGGTGGTCGCGGCCGACGACGGCGTGATGCCTCAGACCAAGGAGGCGATCTCGCACGCCCAGGCCGCGAAGGTGCCGATCATCGTCGCGGTGAACAAGATCGACAAGCCGGGCGCCGACGCGGACAAGATCAAGCGCGACCTCGCGGCCCTCGGGCTTCAGCCCGAGGAGTGGGGCGGCGAGACGATGTTCTGCAGCGTGTCGGCGAAGATGGGGCAGGGCATCGACCAGCTCCTCGAGTCGGTCCTGCTCCTCGCCGAGGTCCAGGACCTCCGCGCCAACCCGAAGAAGCGCGCCAGCGGCACCGTCATCGAGGCGCTGCTCGATCGTGGCCGCGGCCCGGTCGCGCGCGTCATGGTCCAGGACGGCACGCTCCGCACGGGCGACATCCTCCTGGCCGGCGCCGCGTGGGGCAAGGTCCGGGCGATGACCGACGAGCTCGGGCGCTCCGTCGCGGAGGCCGGCCCCGCCACGCCCGTCGAGGTCCTCGGCCTCAACGAGGTGCCGAGCGCGGGGGATCCCGTCCACGCCGTCAAGGACGGGAAGACCGCGGAGGAGATCGCCGAGACCCGGCGCAAGAAGGCGTCGAAGACGCTGATCCCGCAGGACTCGCGCGTCTCGCTCGAGTCCATCACGAAGAACCTGCAGGAGGCCGATCAGCTCGAGCTCAAGCTGATCATCAAGGGCGACGTGCAGGGCTCGGTCGAGGCGATCACCCACGCGCTGGCGAAGCTCTCGACCGAGAAGGTGAAGGTCACGATCGTGAACGGCGCCGTCGGTGGCATCACCGAGGGCGACGTCAACCTGGCGGTCGCGTCGAAGGCGATCATCGTCGGCTTCAACGTCCGGCCGGCCGGCAAGGCGGGCGCTCTGGCCGAGAACGAGGGCGTCGAGATCCGGCTCTACAACATCATCTACAACGCCGTCGACGACATCCGAAGCGCGATGGAGGGGCTCCTCCCCGCGACGAAGGTGGAGAAGGTCCTCGGCCGCGCCGAGGTCCGCCAGGTCTTCAAGATCACGAAGGCGGGCACGGTCGCCGGCTGCATGGCCATCAGCGGCTCGGTCAAGCGCACCGGCGAGGCGCGCCTCATCCGGGACAACGCCGTGGTCTGGACGGGTCGCCTGTCCGGGTTGCGCCGGTTCAAGGATGACGTGAAAGAGGTGGTCGAGGGGTTCGAGTGCGGTATCTCGCTCGAGGGCTACTCGGACATCAAGGAGCGCGACATCATCGAGAGCTTCGAGATCGAAGAGATCAAGACGAAGCTCTGAGCTTCATCCGATGTTCGTGGGCGTCCTCCGTCTCCGTCTCGATATCGTCGGGGCCCGCTCCCTCAAGGACAAGCGCAGCGTGGTGCGCTCCTTGAAGGAGCGGGCGCAGAGCCGGATGCGCGTGTCGATCGCCGAGGTCGGCGTGCTCGACGATCCGAGGCGGGCGACGCTCGGCGTCGCGGTCGTCTCGAACTCGTCGGTCATGTGCGACAAGGTCCTCGCGGACGTGGCCGCGATGGCGGGATCGCTGCCGCACGCCGTCCTCACGGATCGGGCGACCGAGATCGTGCCGTTCGGCGACGGAGGCGCTGGTGTGCAGGGCGGTATCGAGCAGGCGCTCGGCCGTGACGATGGAGATCTGGGAGCGCCCTCGGACATGCTCGAGGACGCAGAGGACGACGAATGAGCGGCGTGGTGAAGCGGGCGACGCGGGTCGCCGAGCGGCTCCGTGAGGACCTGTCCAACCTGCTCCGGGATCTGCGTGACCCGCGGATCGCCGGCGTGCTCGTGTCGCGCGTGGAGATCACCGACGACCTGCAGAGCGCGAAGGTCCACGTGCGCCACGAGTTCGGGGCGGAGGACGCCGCTGCGCGCCGCGCCCTGCTCAAGGGGCTGGAGGCGGCCTCGGGCCGGCTGCGCAGGGACGTCGCCCGCACGATGGGGCTGCGCGTGGTGCCGACGCTGCGCTTCTTCTACGACGAGGGACCCGACGCCGAGCGGCGGATCGAGGAGCTGCTCCGAGAGATCAAGGACGGCTCGGGCGAGCGCTCCTAGCGCGGGGTCGAGCGGCGCGCGGCCGAAGCTCGGCCGCGATCACCGCGAGATGAGCCGCTCGATCGACCGCGCGGGATCGAGGTCGAAGCGCCACGGTCCCATCTTCGTCGGGGCGTCGAGGGCCACCTTCAGCGCGCCGAGGAACTCGCGGCGCGGCCACTCGACGGCGCCGAATCGCTCCAGGTGGTCCGTGTACACCTGGCAGTCCACCAGCGCGAAGTCCCAGGCGACGAGGTTCCCGAGGAGCGTCGCGAAAGCGATCTTCGAGGCGTCGGGCGCGCGTGCGAACATCGACTCGCCGAAGAACATCCGCCCCAGCGACACGCCGTAGAGGCCGCCGACGAGCTCGCCGCTCGACCACGCCTCGATGCTGTGCGCGACCCCGGCGGTGTGCAGCGCCGTGTAGCCGGCGATGAGCTCCTCGGTGATCCACGTGCCGTCCTGCCCAGGTCGCGGCGCGGCGCTGCAGGCCCGCATGACCCGCTCGAACGCCGTATCGGTCCGCACCTCGATCTCGCCCCGGCGCACCCGCTTGCGCAGCGAGTGCGGGACGTGCGCCTCGCGCGGCGGCAGGACGAAGCGCGGATCCGGGGAGAACCAGAGGAGCGGCAGCCCCTCGTGAGGCCAGGGGAAGATGCCCCGGCGGTAGCCGGCCAGCAGCCGCTCCGGCGAGGCCTCGCCGCCCACGGCCACGATCCCCTCCGGGGTCGCGCGTTCTGGCGGAGGGAAGTCGAGCTTGCTCGTGAGCATCGGGACCCGCATCGCTGTGGGATCGAATCCTCCCAAAAGAGCGCGCGGTTGCAAAGCGTCGCCCGGCGCTCGCTCAGGAGGCGCACACGTAGTCGGAGCCCTCGACGAAGCCGCGCGCCGCGAGGTGGCCGCGGATGAGCGCGCGCGCCCCTCGCGCCCCCACGGCGACGACGAGGGTCTCTGCGCCGCGCTCCAGCCGCGACGGGTCGACGATCGGCGCGCCCTGCGCGATCCGGCCGATCTTGCGCGGGTCGATGTCCACGAACCGCGCGGGCGTCACGCCGTTCCGGGCGAGCGCCCTCGCCAGCCGCCGGCCTGTCTTTCCCGCGCCCCACACGGCCACCGGGCGCGCCGGGCCCAGCTTCCTCGCGAGGTAGTGCGCCTTTGCCTCGAGGAACCTCGCGATCGCGTACCGCGGATCGGCGAACGTGGCGCGCCCCTCGCGGTGCCGCCAGCGCAGGCCGAGGTCCGGGAGCTTCGCCATCCGCGCGCCCGCCGCGTCGAGGCGCAGCCACAGATCGTAGTCCTCCGCCCACGGGACCTCCCGGAACCCGCCCACCTGCTCCAGCGCGCTCCGCCGCAGCATCACCGACGGGTGGCACAGCGGCGACTCAACGAACATCTCGCGCGCGTGGTCCTCCGGCGTGATGATCGAGTTCAGCCAGTCGACGTAGCGCAGCATGCCCTCGCCGATCGGCCCGGCAGCGAACGCCTCGACGCGGGCCCCGACGACGCCGAGCCGCGGATCCCGGAGGAGCGTCTCCGCTTGCCGCGCGAGCCGCTCGCCGACCGAGATGTCGTCTCCGTCCATGCGGGCGAGGAGCTCGCCGCGCGCCGCCTCCGCCGCGCGCGAGAGCGCCCGCGCGATCCCCACGCCGCCCGTCGCGATCTGGAGGACGCGGCGATCGCGCTGCGCGACGCGCGCGACCCTCGCCGGGCCGCCGTCCGTCGAGCCGTCGTCCACGGCGACCACCTCCAGATCGACCGCGCGCTCGGCGAGCACGCTCTCCAGCGCCTCCTCGATCGTCGCTTCCGCCTGCCGGTACGGAAGCAAGACGGAGACGAGCGGCGCCACACGGAGACCATGGCGGCGCGCCCGCGCAGCGTCCACAAGAACGGGCGCGGACGCCTAGTGCTTCTTGAAGTCGCCGAGGTGCGTGATGTACCAGCGGCCCTGCCACGAGATGATCGTGTGGACGTCCAGGCTCGCCGGCTTCCCGTCGATCTCGTACTTCAGCTTGCCGTGAAAGGAGCGGTAATAGCCGATCTTGTTGACCTCGTCCCCAGGAGGCACCCACTTCGGCTTGGACCCCAACACGAAGCCGACGAACCGCGCCCCCTCCCAGCTCTTGCGCTTCCGATGCATCGACTTCACGTCGTTCGCGTAAGCGGCGTGGAGGTTGTCCCAGTACTTGCCGGGGTCCTTCACGTCCTTGAGCGGGATGAACGGCTCCTTGGGGAACCAGAAGGGGTCGGCCAGCGCCGGCTCCTTCTTCACGATGGCGTCGAACAACGCCCTGGCTCGCGCCGTGAGCTCCTCGTTCTCGAGCGCCGGCAGGATCTTGTTGTCCGCGCGGGCGGATGTCGCGGCGCTGGGGTCGGCGCCGGCGCTCGCCTCCGCTCCTGGGCCGGGCGACGCGTCGGCCGCGGGCGCCTCGGCCGCGCGATCGCCCCCGTCCTGCGGCGGCTCCGGCGCGCCTGCGTCCTCGGGCCGAGGCGCTGACGCCGCCTCGGCCGCGCTGGCGCCTGGCGTCGCTGCTGCCGCCGTGGGCGCGGCGCCGACCGAGGAGGGCCGGGCGCTCTCGGCCGGCCGGGCATCGGGCGCCGGGGTGGGCGCCGCGCAACCCGCGACCATCGCCAGCGCGGTCGCGACGACCTGCTTGATCATGCGCGTGCCCTATCGCAGCGCCCCGGCGCCGACAAGCGACGCCGAGGCGCGGCCGGATGCGGGGCCCGCCCGGCGGCGGACCTGGCTCACTTCTCCACGATGATGAACTGAACGCGCCTGTTCTTGGCCTTGTTGGCGGGCGTGACGTTCGGCGCGACGGGGCGGTCCTGGCCATAGCCCTTCGCGAGCAGCCGCGACCCGTCCACGCCGGCCCGGATCAGCCAGGCGCGCACCGCGTTCGCCCGGGCCTCGCTGAGCGTCTGGTTGTGCTCACGGCCGCCGGTGTTGTCGGTGTGCCCCTGGATCTCGACCTTGCGGATGTTCGGATTCCGCTGGAGCACGTCCGCGATCTCCTCCATCAGCGAGTTCGAGTCGCCGAGGATCTTCGCCGAGTCGGTCTCGAAGTGGATCTGCCGCGAGATCTTGATCTCGTTGCCCAGCACCTTCACGAGCGAGATCTTCGGCCGCTTGTTCACCGTGAGGGTGGCGCGCGTGTCCTCGCTCGTCCGGACGTCGGCCTCGTTGACGTGGTTCATGTAGCCCTGCGCCTCGACCTTGAGCGTCACCGCGCCGGCCGGCAGGTCGGGGAAGCGGAAGGCTCCGCTTCCGTCGGCCGTCGCCGTCTGCTCGCGGCCTGCTGCGTCGACGAGCCGGATCGTCGCGCCGGCGACCGCGTCCCCGCTCTCCGCGTCCTTCACCGTTCCGACGATGTTGCCCGTCTTGGGCAGCGCCTCGAGGGAGCAGTCGACGTCCACGAACGTCGGCCCCTGCGGCTGTGTCGGGCTCGGCGCAGCGCCGGGCCCTCCCGGCTGCGGACCGAAGGGACCCGGCTGCCCGGGCTGCGGGCCGAAAGGCCCAGGCTGTCCCGGCTGCGGGCCGAAGGCGCCGGGCTGTCCCGGCTGCGGACCGAAGGGGCCCGGCTGCGGGCCGAAGGCGCCGGGCTGCCCAGGTTGCGGACCGAAGGCGCCGGGCTGCCCGGGTTGCGGACCGAAGGGGCCAGGTTGCGGACCGAAGGCGCCGGGCTGCGGGCCGAAAGGCCCAGGCTGTCCGGGTTGCGGACCGAAGGCGCCCGGCTGCCCGGGCTGCGGACCGAAAGGCCCAGGCTGCCCGGGCTGCGGACTGAAGGCGCCGGGCTGCGGGCCGAACGCCCCGGGTTGCCCCGGCGCTGCCCCGCCAGGGAGGATCGTCGCCTGGCAGGTGCCGGGCTTGTACCCGTTCGCCCGGATGTTGAACGTGTACGTCCCCGGCTCGAGGTGCCTCGTGAGGAAGCGGCCGTCCGGCCCTGTCGCGTACGGCGGCTGAGCCGCGCCCTCGATCGTCACGATGGCGTCTGCCACGGCCGCGTCGGGCTTGTTCTGCTCGTGCACGAAGCCGCGCGCGAAGCTCTGCGGCGCCGGCACGAGCTGCGGCGGCTCCTTGATGATCTGCGGCGCAGCGGCCGGCGGCGGCTCCTTCTGCTTCGTATCGTACGCATAGCCAATCCCGAGATAGAGCGTCCACGGCGCCTGCGGCGCGACCTCCTCGATGAACACGGAGGTCGCCGACAGGCCGAGATCGAACGCCGCGTGTCCGGAGAGCCCGCGGAACGCCTTCTCGAACGGCGTCACCCGCACGCCGAGCGACAGCCGCGACGGCGCCGCGGCATAGCCCGGTCCGCCCTGGTTCTGCGGGTCAGGAGACGCGAAGTCGTCGAGCCCGAGGCAGACGTCGCCGCGCGACACGGTCTTCGTGTGGCACTCGTAACCCTGCCGGTTCACCGGGATGTCGAGGGTGTACTCGAGGTAAGGCTGCACCTTCGGCAGCGGCACCTCGACGCCGAGGTGCGTCTGGAAGAAGTCGACGCGGTTGATGCCGAGCCCGAACCGCTCGATCCGCGAGATCGGCTGCCGCTCGCGCCCGTCCGTGAACGCCTTCGCGCGCGCCTTCTCGACCTCCTCCACGAGGACGCCGGAGTTGTCGAGCTTGTAGCCGAGGTTCACGTTCACCCGCAGCGGGAACCCCTTGCCCTGCGGCTTGCGCAGATCGAGCGACGCGAGCCCGCGGAAGACCGCGCTCGTGCCGCCGCCGGCGAGGCCGACCTCGCCGGTCCCGTTGAGCAGGAGCAGCTGCGCCTCGCCGCCGAAGGAGAACGGCTTGCCGATCTTCGTCGGGGTGAACGCCTTCACGCCGAACGTCGTGTCGCCGAGCACCTGCAGCAGCCGCGGACGACCCTGATCGTTCGCGTTCGCGAACGTGCGGATCGACGCGTACCCCTCGAGGAAGGGCAGGGGGGTCGCGTTCAGCGCGAAGAACGCTCCGACGTGGCTCGCCGAGTCCTCCTTCGCGTCAGGACCGCACGTGATCGGGTAACCGGCGAGCGTCGACTCCGCCGGATCGCAGAGGAAGCCGCTCGTGGAGAACCAGTCGAGCAGGAACGACACCCGGAAGGTGCCCGGCGCGCCCGAGCCCGCGTACGACGTCCTGAGGAGGCCGGTCGAGCCCCACAGGTTCGGCTGTGCGGTGAGGGAGAGCGCGCGCTCCTCCTCGTCCCACGCGGTGGATCTCGGCGCCGCCGCGCTGGCCTGGAGGCCCTGATCACCGACCGATGCCTGCGCGCCGAACGAGAAGTTCGCGTCCGGCGGCGGCTGGCCAGGCTGCTGCTGGCCGAACTGCGGCGGAGCGTCGCCCGGAAAGCCCGGCTGCGGGCCGAACTGCGGCGGAGCGTCGCCCGGAAAGCCCGGCTGCGGCCCGAAGGGGCCGGGCTGGGCGGGCTGCGGCCCGAAGGGGCCGGGCTGGGTGGGCTGCGGCCCGAAGGGGCCGGGCTGGGCGGGAGGCTGCTCGGGCCCGAAAGCGCCGGGCGGCTGCGCGGGCTGGCCCGGCATCGGCTGCGGTCCGAAGGGCGGCTGCGTGGGCTGGCCCGGAATCGGCTGCGGTCCGAAGGGCGGCTGCGGCTGCTGCGCCTCGGCAGCGCCCGCGAGCGTGAGCGAGCCGACGAGCGGCAGCGCCGTGAGCGCAGCGCGCCGGGGCCTGTCGGCAAACACCTTCCGAAGCGTATGCATCGAGCCTCACCCGCGAGGTCGAACAAGGAAACGCCCGCCAATCGGGACGGTGGAGACCTCGCGCGCGGCCCGTTGTATCACTCCGGGCGGCGCGTGAAACAGCGGTTTTCGCTGGCAGCAGCTCCGCGACAGGCGCGCCGCGCGGCTCGATAAGTCCGGCATCACCGCGCGGTGATGCCGCGTCTTTCGGCCTCCTCTGCGCGCGTCACGGCGCTGCGCCGCCGCGCCGGCACCCCGGTCGCAAACGTGCTCGACCAGAGCGCCCCGGCGCCCCGCCGCCGCTCGGCCGGCGCCGAGCAGCCGTCCAATCCGGCAGGCGCGCATGCTAGGAAAGCCATCACCATGGCATCCCGGGGGCGCATCCTGATCGTCGACGACGAGGCCAACGCGCGCGCGGCGCTCTCCGAGATCCTCCGCGAGGAGGGGTACACGACCGAGACCGCGGCCGACGGCTTCAAGGCGCTCGGCAAGCTCGAGGAGTTCGCGCCCGACGTGGTCCTGACCGATCTGAAGATGCCCGGGCTCGACGGCATCCGGATGATGGAGAAGGCGCAGCTCGCGCTGCCGGACGCGACCTTCGTCGTGATGACGGCGTTCGGCACCATCTCGAGCGCGGTCGAGGCGGTGAAGAAGGGCGCGTACAACTACCTGACGAAGCCGCTCGATTTCTCGGTGCTCGCGGTCGTGGTCGAGCGCGCGGTGGAGCGGGCGCGGCTGCTCCAGGAGAACTCGCGGCTCCGCGAGCGGCTGCGCGAGCGCAACGCGTTCGGGCACGTGATCGCGAGCCACCCGAGCATGGCGAAGGTCCTCCGGCTGGTCGAGCAGGTGGCGCCGAGCCGCGCGAGCGTGCTGATCGTGGGCGAGACGGGCACGGGCAAGGAGCTCATCGCCGAGATGATCCACCGCGCCAGCCCGCGGGCGAAGGCGCCGCTCGTCCGGCTGAACTGCGCCGCGCTGAGCGAGTCGCTCCTCGAGAGCGAGCTGTTCGGCCACGAGCGCGGGGCCTTCACCGGCGCCGTCGGCCGCCGCGAGGGCCGCTTCGAGCAGGCGAGCGGCGGCACCCTGTTCCTGGATGAGGTGAGCGAGATCCCGCTCGCCACGCAGGTGAAGCTCCTGCGCTTCCTGCAGGAGCGGACGCTCGAGCGGGTGGGCGGCAACGAGACGCTCAAGGTCGACGTGCGGATCCTCGCCGCGTCGAACCGCGATCTGCGCCAGCGCATCGCCGAGGGTCTGTTCCGCGAGGACCTCTATTACCGGCTCAACGTCGTCACCCTGGAGATCCCGCCGCTCCGCGAGCGCCGGAGCGACATCCCCGAGCTCGCGACCTTCTTCCTCGGCCGCTATGCGCAGGAGAACGGCAAGCGCATCGAGGGCTTCACCGACGAGGCGCTGTCGGCGCTGACGTCCTACTCGTTTCCCGGCAACGTGCGCGAGCTGGAGAACGCGATCGAGCGGGCAGCGGTGCTCTGCGACGGCGCGCGCATCGAGCTCCGGCACCTGCCGGCGCAGATGTCGTCCGAGCCGACCGAGTCCGTCGACGCGATGCCGCGCGTCCCCGGGAGCACCATCTACGACCTGGAGCGCTACGCGATCCTGCGCACGCTCGAGGCGTGCAAGGGCTCGACCTCGAAGGCGGCGACGATCCTCGGGATCAGCCCGCGCAAGATCCAGTACAAGCTGCACGAGTACAGCGCGGCGAACGCGCGTGGCCGGGCGCGGCCGGGGGACGGCGCGCCCGGCGAGATCCCCGAGGGGGAGGAGGGCGCATGAGCAACGCAGCCGAGCGCATCGTCGAGCCGCGCGACCCGGGTGCCGCGCCGGCCAGCTCCGTCGGGGAAGGGGCGCTGGACGGCGAGCTGCTGATCGACGTCCGCGGCCTCCTGAAGACGTTCCAGGTGGGGTTCCTGCGCCGGAAGGCGGTCGAGGCCGTCAAGGGGGTGAGCTTCGGCGTACGGCGCGGCGAGATCTTCGGCTTCCTCGGGCCGAACGGGGCCGGCAAGACGACGACGATCAAGATGCTGACGGGCCTCATCGCCCCGACCGGCGGCGAGGCGTACCTGTTCGGCGCGCGCGTGCCGTCGCCCGAGGCGCGCCGGAAGATCGGCTTTCTTCCGGAGAACCCGTACGTCTACCCCTACCTCACCCCGCGCGAGTTCGTGGAGCTCTGCGGCCGCCTCTCCGGGATGCGCGGCGCGGCGCTGCGCAGGCGGGCGATGGAGGTGCTCGATCAGGTGAAGATCGGGTACGCCGCGGATCGTCAGGTGCGCCGGCTGTCGAAGGGGATGCTGCAGCGCACGGGGCTGGCGGCCGCGCTGGTCGCCGATCCGGAGATGCTGATCCTGGACGAGCCCATGAGCGGCCTCGATCCGGTCGGCCGCAAGGAGGTGCGCGATCTCATCTTCGCCGAGCGCGATCAGGGCCGGACGATCTTCTTCTCGACGCACATCCTGAGCGACGTCGAGGCGATGTGCGATCGCGTGGCGATCCTGCGCGAGGGCCAGGTGGTGGTGAGCGGCGCGATCCGCCAGCTGCTGCGGGGCGACGTGCTGCGCACCGAGGTCACGCTGGCGGGCGCGAGCGAAGCCCTCCTGGCCGATCTCGGCGCGAAGGGCTTCGCGACCACGCGCCGGGGCGACGTCGTGGTGGTCGATGTGGAGGGCGAGGCGCGCGTGCGCGACGTGCTGCAGGCGTCGCTCGCGGCGGGCGCGCAGGTCGTCGAGGTGGCGCCGCGCCGCGAGACGCTGGAAGACCTCTTCATGCGCCGCGCGCTTTAGCCAGCGCCGTGGCCTCCCTCAGACAGCCGTAGGCCCCCGGAGAGGGTGTCCTCTGCGCGGGGTGGGGGATGGGCCGATGTTTGAGGCGCACGGATGGATCATCCGGCAACGCCGGATGATCCATCCGTGCGCCGAGTTCGGCGGGGCCCCCACCCCGCGCAGAGGACACCCTCTCCGGGGGCCGGTCAGCCCCAGCTACGCCCCTGGCTACGCCGATGCCCCAGCGACGTCCTGCTTCGCGGCCTCGATGATCTCGAGCGCGTACGCCCCGATGGTCGAAGCGTCCTCGCCCTCGACCATGACGCGGAGCTTCGGCTCCGTCCCGCTCCAGCGCACGAGGATGCGCCCCTTGTCGCCCAGCGTCTTCTCGATGCGATCCACGGTGACCCGCGTCCGCTGCATGCTGTCGAGCGGCAGCCGCGTCGCGAACGTCGCGTTCTCCAGGACCTGAGGCACCCGTTGCATCGCCTTCGAGGCGAGCTCGCTCAGCGGCTTGTCCTCCTCCATCATGATGGCGAGCACCTGCAGCGCTGCCACGATGCCGTCGCCCGTCGTCGCGTGATCCAGGAAGATGAGGTGCCCCGACTGCTCGCCGCCGAACGAGTAGCCGCCGTTCCGCATCGCCTCGACGACGTAGCGATCCCCGACCGCCGTGCGGACGACGTGCCCGCTCTGGGCCTTGAGCGCCCGCTCGAGCCCGAGGTTCGACATCACCGTGGTCACGATCGTGTTCCGCGGCAGCTTGCCGGTGCGCAGCATCCGGAGCGCGCAGAGCGCCATGATCGCGTCGCCGTCCACGACCTCGCCGCGCTCGTCGACCATGATCACCCGGTCCGCGTCGCCGTCGAGCGCGATGCCGATGGCCGCGCCGCGCTTCAGCACCTCGGCCTTCACGTGCTCCGGGTGCAGGGCGCCGGTCTCGCGGTTGATGTTGCGGCCGTTCGGCTTCACGCCGAGCGCCGTCACGTTCGCGCCGAGCTCGGTGAACACCGAGGGCGCCACGCGGTACGCCGCCCCGTGCGCCGCGTCGACGACGATTTTCACGCCGTCGAGCGAGAGCGCCGTGGGGAACGTGCTCTTGCAGAACACGACGTACCGACCGCGCGCGTCGTCGAGCTTCACCGCGCTGCCGATCGCCGCCCCGACCACCCGCGCCTCGTCGAGCTCGTGGCTCTCCATGAGCCGCTCGATCTCCTCCTCCGCGGTGTCGGGCAGCTTGTAGCCGTCGGGGCCGAAGATCTTGATGCCGTTGTCCTGATACGGGTTATGGCTCGCGCTGATCACGACCCCGGCGTCTGCCCGCATGCTCTGCGTGAGCTGCGCGACCGCCGGCGTGGGGATCGGCCCGCTCAGCATCACGCGCCCGCCCATGGCGCACACGCCGGACGCGATCGCGGTCTCGAGCATGTAGCCGGACAGGCGCGTGTCCTTCCCGATCACCACCCGCACCTGCCGCGACTTCCCGTGGCTCGCGACGAACGCGATCGCGCGCCCGAGCCGCAGCGCCATCTCGGGCGTCATCGGCGGCTGGTTCGCCACGCCGCGCACCCCGTCGGTGCCGAAGAGCTTGCGGCCTGCGGCCTGCTTCTGCGGTTCGCCCGTCGCCGACGGAGCGCCCTCCCTAGGATCCTTCTTGGTGTGCTTCGGCACGGTCCCTCTCTGTGGTGTGGGGCTGAGGAGACCACCCTTAGCAACCTTTGCCAAGAAGGCCTACGGCCAATCGCCGCCGCGGCGACGGTGACGCGGTCGCTATCGCGCCGTATTTGCAGCGCGGTCGCTACCGCGCCGCTGTTACAGCGCGGTCGCTATCGCGCCGCTGTTACAGCGCGGTCGCTATCGCGCCGCTGTTACAGCGCGGTCGCTATCGCGCCGCTTCCGGCGGCGCCTCGTTGTTGCGCCGAGCGGCCTCGTTGCTCAGGCGCAGCAAGACCGACCCCTGCGCCGGCGTGCGCAGGTCTCGGCCCCTCGTCGTGCCCTCGCCGCCGCCGGGCGGCGGAAGGAGCGCGTTGATGAGGCCCATCAGCCTCACCGTCGCCTGTGGCGCGATGCCGTGCGCCCAGCTCAGCAGGTGCGACGACAGCCCGAGCTTCACCTCGACGCGCCCCTCGCGCGCCGCCGCCACCACCCGCCGCGCCGCGCGCCGCGCGTCGATCGTCGCGATCGGCAGGGACGAGGCCAGGCCGAACCAGCCGAACTCGTGCTGCGGGCTGCCGCCGAACGCAGCGTTGTAGATCGACCCCGTGCGCATCGGCCCCGGGATCACCGTCGTGACGCGCGGGCCCTTCGCGCCGCCGTGCGTGAGCTCCGCCTGCACGCTCTCCGAGAAGCCCATCATCGCGAACTTCGACGCGTTGTACCCGAGCAGGTGCGGCACGGCGACGCGCCCGCCGATGGACACCACGTTCACGATGCGCGCCGCGCGCCCCTGCCGCCTCAGGTGCGGCAGCGCGCGCAGCGTCGCGTGGACCGCGCTCCAGAAGTTCGAGCGCATCGCCTCGTCGAGCTCCTCCACCCGGAGGTCCTGCATCGGCGCGACCTGGATCACACCGGCGTTGTTGACGAGCACGTCGATCCGGCCGAACGCCCTCGCCACGCCGTCGATGAACGCCTCGGCCGCGGCGCGGTCGCCGAGATCACAGGCCGCCGCGTGCACCTCGACGCCGAGCGCCTGCAGCCGCTGCTCCGCCCGGTAGAGCGCCTCCGCGTCGCGGCCGGCGATCGCCACCCGGGCGCCGTGCCGGCCGAACTCCTCGGCCAGCAGCAGCCCCAGGCCGCGAGAGCCGCCCGTGATCACCACGACCCGGCCGCGCAGATCGAGCTGCCGCAGGGCGCGGAACGCCGTCCGCGCGAGCGCGGCCGCCACGAGGGCCGCCGCAGAGAAGAGCACCGGAGAACGCCGCTTCCTGAACGCCATGCCGCGGAGGACGGCATCGCCCGTGCCACGCTGCGCGCGCCGGCGGCAGCGACGCGCCTGCACATCGCGCTGCTCGCGCCCGCTTCAGAGCGTGACGACCGGATCCGCCGCGATGCCGAGCAGCGCCGAGCGCACCTCGCCGACCAGGTAGATCGAGCCGGCCACGACGACGAGCCCGCCCGGCCCGGCGGCCTCGATCGCGCGCGCCACCGCGGCGCGCGGATCGCCGATCGCCTCGCCCGGCGCCACGTCGCGCAGCGCATCGAGCGAGGCGGCCGCGCGGCCCTTCGGCGTCACATAGAGCCGGCGGTGCGCTCGTGGCGCGAGCGTCTGTAGCATTTCGCCCCACCCCTTGTCGGCCATCGCGCCGAACACGAGCGTGGTGAGCGCTGCCCCCGGACCCTCCTCGTCGAGCCACGCCGCGAGCGCCTGCGCGCCGTGCGGGTTGTGCGCACAGTCGAGCAGGACACGTGCGCCGCCCGCGTCGATCTGCTCCAGGCGACCGGGCCAGCGGGCCGCGGCGAGCCCACCCGCGAGCGCCCGCTCGACCTCGGGCCACCGCCCGGCGAGCTGCCACGCGATGCCGCACGCCACGCCCGCGTTCTCGGCCTGGTGCGCGCCGCGGAGGCCGAGCTCCACCTCGATCTCGCGGCGCCCCGGCCCGGCGACGCGCGCCGCGCGCGCCCCGCGACCGCCGCGCCCCACCGCGATCTCGCCCGCGCTCCCGGCGCGCTCCGCCCGCGCGACGCGGAGGCGAGGCCCGGCGCCGATCGCCTGCGCCGCAGCCTCGATCGCGGCGTCGGCCTCCGGATCGAGGGGGCCCAGCACCGCGGGAGCGCCCGGCTTGAGGATGCCCGCCTTCTCCCGGGCGATGTCCGCCAGCGTCGGGCCGAGCACGGCCTGGTGGTCGAGCGCGATCGACGTGATCGCCGTGCAGAGCGGCGCCGAGATCACGTTCGTCGCGTCGAGCCGCCCGCCGAGGCCCACCTCGAGGATCGCGAGGTCGACGTCCGCCTCGCGGAAGGCCACGAACGCGGCCACCGTCAGCGCCTCGAAGAACGTGAGCGGCGAGGGGACACGCTCGAGCGCGGCGGCGAGCGCGCGCTCGAGCGCCGCGTCGCCGATCATCTCCCCCCCGACGCGGATGCGCTCGGCGAAGCGGGACAGGTGCGGCGACGTGTAGAGGCCGGTCCGCAGCCCGGCCTCGCGCGCGATCGACTCGACCATCGCGCACACGCTGCCCTTGCCGTTCGTGCCGGCGACGTGCACCGCGGGGAGGCCTTCGTGGGGATCGCCGAGCGCGGAGAGCGCCTCGCGGACCCGGCCGAGCCCGAGCTCCATCCCCCGCGGCGCCCGCTGCCCGAGCGCCTCGAGCAGCGCGGGCAGCCGCGGCGCCGCCGAGGTCATCGCCGCGCCCGGCGGTTGGACGTGAGGTGCTGGAGCAGCGTCCCGATGTACGCCTTCATCTCGGGGCGCGGGACGATGGCGTCGACCATCCCGTGGTCGAGCAGGAACTCGGATCGCTGGAAGCCCGCCGGCAGCGTCTGCCGGATCGTGTTCTCGATGACCCGCGGGCCGGCGAAGCCGATGAGCGCCTTGGGCTCGGCGATGTTCGCGTCGCCCAGGAAGGCGAAGCTCGCCGCGACGCCGCCCGTCGTCGGGTGGAGCAGCACCGACAGGAACGGCAGCCGCGCCTTTCGGTACCGCTCGAGCGCGGCCACGCTCTTCGCCATCTGCATCAGCGAGAGGATGCCTTCCTGCATCCGCGCGCCTCCCGACGCCTGGAGGAGCACCACCGGGAGCTCCTCGCGCGTCGCGCGCTCGAACAGGCGGGTGATCTTCTCGCCGACGACCGAGCCCATGCTCCCGCCCATGAAGGCGAAGACGAACGCGCCGTAGGCGATGTCGCGGCCGCCCAGCCTGCCGCGGCCGATCTCGATCGCCTCCTTCGCGCGGCCCTTCTTGTGGAGCGCCGCGACGCGGTCCCTGTAGCTCTTGCCGTCGCTGAACCGGAGGGGGTCGTTCGGGACGAGGTGCTCGTCCCACGCGGCGAGCTCGCCGTCGTCGAGCAGCAGCCTCCGCCAGCCGTCGGCGTCGAGCTTGTGGTGGTGGCCGCACTGCGAGCACACCTCGAAGGTGCGCGCGAGCTCGGCGGCGTCGTGCGTGTGCGAGCAGCCGTCGCAGCGACGGAACACGCCCGCTCCCAGCGAGCGCTTCTCGCTCGCGTCGGTCGTCGGCAGGGTCTTTTCAGGCCAGGTCATCGGCGAGCCCTCAGGCGCTCCGCAGGTCCATCTCCTTCACGTCGGAGGGGACCCGGAGCGTTGGTTGTGTCTTCTCCTGCACCTCTCGGGCGCTCACGCCGGGCGCGAGCTCGCGCAGCACGAGCCCCTCGGGCGTCACATCGAGCACGGCGAGATCGGTGATGATCCGGTGGACGACGCCCCGCCCGGTGAGGGGCAGCGAGCACTCGTCCAGGATCTTCGGCGCGCCGTTCTTCGCCGCGTGATCCATGATCACGACGACGCGCTTCGCGCTCACCACGAGATCCATCGCCCCGCCCATCCCCTTCACCATCTTGCCAGGGATCATCCAGTTGGCGAGATCGCCCTTCTCGGAGACCTCCATGGCCCCGAGGATCGCGAGATCGATGTGGCCGCCCCGGATCTGCGCGAAGGACTCGGCGCTCGAGAAGATCGCGGAGCCGGCGAGCATCGTCACGGTCTCCTTGCCGGCGTTGATGAGATCCGGGTCCTCCGCGCCCTCGATCGGGTAGGGGCCGATGCCGAGCAGCCCGTTCTCGCTCTGGAGCACCACCTCGATCCCCGCGGGGATGTAGTTGGCGACGAGCGTCGGCATCCCGATGCCGAGGTTGACGTAGTAGCCGTCCCTGAGCTCCAGCGCGGCGCGCTGCGCGATCTGTTCCCGCGTGAGTCCCATCGTGTCCCCTGTCCCCGCGCCTAGGCGGCCGACGCCTTGCGCACCGTCCGCCGCTCGATCCGCTTCTCGTAGCGCTCGCCCTGGAAGATCCGGTGCACGAAGATCCCGGGCGTGTGGATGTGGTCCGGGTCGAGCGAGCCGACGTCGACGAGCTCCTCCACCTCGGCGATCGTCACCTTCGCGGCCATCGCCATCATCGGGTTGAAGTTCATGGCCGTGTGGCGGTAGACGAGGTTGCCGAACCGGTCGCCCTTCCAGGCCTTCACGAGCGCGTAGTCGCCGCGGATGGCGGGCTCGAGCACGTAGTCGCGGCCGTCGAACTGGCGCACTTCCTTCTTCTCGGAGTACCTCTTCACCGCGCCGCCTGGGCCATAGAGCACGGGCAGCCCGCCCTCGCTGATGGCCGTGCCCGCCCCGGTCGGGGTGTAGAACGCAGGGATCCCGGCGCCTCCGGCGCGGATGCGCTCGGCCAGCGTGCCCTGCGGCGTGAGCTCGACCTCGAGCTCGCCGCTCAGGTACTGGCGCTCGAACTCCTTGTTCTCGCCGACGTACGACGAGATCATCTTCCGGATCTGCCGGTTCTGAAGGAGGATCCCGAGGCCGAAGGCGTCGACTCCGCAGTTGTTGGACACGACCACGAGATCCTTCGTGCCGAGCTCCCGGAGCGCCGCGATGCAGTTCTCCGGGATGCCGCAGAGGCCGAAGCCGCCCGAGAGGATCGTGGCGCCGCCCGGGATGTCCCTCACGGCATCCAGCGCGCTCTTGTAGACCTTGTCCATGGCCGACCGAGAGGTAGCCCAACTGGCCGCGAGGCAAAAGCCTCCGCTGCCGCCGCGGTATGCCATGGCGCCGGCGCCGCAGCGCGGCACAGGGGCCGGGCGGCGCCGGCCGCTGCACGGCGCCGCGCGGTGATCCGCGCTTCCGGCGAACGACGGAAGCTCGCGTGTGTCCCGGGTGCATGAGGCGCTCGTCGCGTCCGCCTGCGCTCGTTCAGCGCTCATTCAGCCAGCGCTCGTTCAGCGCTCGTTCAGCGCACATTCGGCGCACGCTCAGCGCACGGTTCAGGAGCGGCCCTCGGAGGGCGCGGCCAGGCGGCGCCGGCTTCTTGGCCCGCCTCAACGAAACCCCGTAACGCACCGGTGTGCCTCGACCGCTCTCCGTGCTGTTCACGATCCTGGCGCTCTCCCTCTCCGGCTCCCGGGCGGCCGCCGCGGCGCCGGATGCGCCGGCGCGCTCGCACGCGCGCCCCACCGCGGAAGCAAAGCCGCGGGACGCCGCCGCTGCCGCCAAGGCGCGCGGGGCGACGAAGCGCGCGCCGCGCGCGCGGCTCGCGAAGGACGACGTCAAGGGCCACCGCCCCCGCGCCGGCGACGCGGGCCCGCGCTCGCCCGAGCCGGCCACGAAGAAGGCCGCGCCCCAGGCGCCCGCCTCGTCGGTCGGCCACCCCAACGAAGGGCGCCTCGAGGGCGGCGTGCGGCTCGACACCTCGCGCAAGGACATCCGCGTCGTGCCCGCCTACGCCGGCGCCGACGTCCGCTGGGGGCTGCCGGCGCTCGTCGGCATGATCGAGCGCGCGGCGCGCGGCGTGGCCAAGCGCTTCCCGGGCGCCGTGCTCGGCGTCGGCGACCTGTCGCGCCAGCGCGGCGGCGACGTCCACCGCCACAACTCCCACGAGAGCGGCCGCGACGTCGACCTCGGCTTCTACGCGCTCGACGCGCGCGGCAAGCAGGTCCACGCGCCGGTCTTCCTGCGGTTCGACGCCCGGCTCGTCTCGACCAACGTGCCCGGGGCGCGCTTCGACCTGCCGCGCAACTGGCTGCTCGTGCAGCACCTGCTCACCGATCCCCGCGCCCGCGTGAGCCACATCTTCATCTCCGATCCGCTCCGGTCCGCGCTGATCGCCCACGCCAAGCGGATCGGCGTCTCGCGCGCGCTGCTCGTCCGCGCGCAGCTCGCGATGATGCAGCCCACGGGCGCCGAGGCGCACGACGACCACATGCACGTGCGCATCTCCTGCCCCGCGGCCATGCGCGGCAGCTGCATCGAGCTCGCGAAGAACGCTCCCTCCCATGCCCGCGCGCGCATGGCGAGGAAGACGGACAGGGCGCTCCGGACACCGTCACCGCCCGCGCGCGCGGAGGCCGCGCGCCCCCCGAAGGCCGCCGCGGCGCCCGCGCCGGAGCGGCCCCGCGAGGCCGGCGCCGGCCGGCGCGGCCCGGCGCAGCCCTCGCGCCGCGACGACAGGCGACCTGAACGGGAAGCGCGCCGCGCCGCTGCCGACGCCGAGGCGCTGCCGCTCGCCGCCTCGCGCGCGGCGGCGCAGCAGCCGATGGGCGGCCTCGATCTGTCGTTCCTGCGGCCTGCTGCGTCCGAGGTGGAGATCGAGGCAGATTCGGACGGCGCCGACGCGAGCGGCGCGCTCGACGACAGCGGGGTGCTCAAGATCACGGACTGAGATCTGCCGGGTGCCGTTCACTACAAAAGCGGCAAAGAGCCGGTAACGCAATGCATTGCAGGAAGTTCCGCAATCTCTGACCTGGGCGCCGTCGCGCCTGGACCCGGAGAGAAGTCCTCGGGCAGACTGGGGCGGATCAAGGGGGTGTTCATGCCGCAAGAGGACTCCCACACCTCGATTCCCACGCCGCCGTCCGCGGCATCGCTCGTCGCCAGCGATCACGATCGCCGCGCGCTGCTCGCGGCGCTCACGTTCGTCGGCAGGCCTCCCCGGAGCGCGGGGGCGCTCGCGATCTGGTTCGAGAAGCACCTCGTTGCAGCCGGGAGGATGCAGCGACCGGCCTACGTGACCGAGGGCTTCTCCAAGCAGGTAGCGCTCGGCCCTCAGGTCCCGGCGGCCCCGGATGCATCCGAGATCGAGCAGCTCGTCGACGCGGCGCGGCTCCGGGTGCTCGCCTCGCTTCGCGCCTTCATGCCGCCCGTCGCAGACGATCGCTTCCTCGCCGCGGCCATCGACGGCGGGCGCGTGCGCCGCGCCGGAGGCCTCGCGCCGTGGGAGCCGTGCCCGTGCGAGGAAGACCTGCTCAGCGACATCGTCCTGAGCCTCTTCGCCGCGGACATCCTCAACTTCCGCGCGTTCCACGACGCCCATCTCTGCGTCTGCAAGACCTGCTTTCGCATCGATTTCGATCCGAGCCTGTCCGGTCGCACCGGCTGCCCCGAGCACGAGCCGACCGTCGCGCTCAACGTGATGCGCCGCAGCCGTCCGTCGCTCTGACGCGTCGCCCTGGGCTCAGAGGCAGCCGAGGCGGCACTTGGACGCCTGCGCCAGGCAATCCGACAGGCATCCCTGGTAGCGCTGGTATTGCGTGCTCTGCGTTGGCTCTCTACCGCACTGCGTCGCCCTGCACGCCTGGTGTCGCCGCTCGCACGCGCCCAGGCACCCGGTGTTGCCGCCGGCGGGCGCAAGGCCAGCCGCGGCCGCCGCACGGGGCCCCGCCCCTGGAGACGCCGGCGGCGCGTCCGGCGCCTGCGCGGCAGGCGGATCGCTCCGCTGCGCCGGGGTGGTCCGGTACCCCGCCGAGGCGGGCGACGGACCGCAGCGCTCGAAGGCGCGGCGCATCACGTCCTCCGCCGAGCCGGGCTGGATCTCGCACGCCCGCGCGAGGCTCTCGATCCTGCGGTCGATCGCGGCGGCCGCGCGCGACGCGATCCCGTCCGGCCGCGCCGCCGGCGGTGGGGCGCCCCTCTGCGTGGCGCTCGCGGACGCGGTGATCCCGCGCACAGCGTCGTCCCCCGTCGCGCTCGACGCCCTGCCGATGAGGAAGGCCACGATGAGGCTTACCGCCACGAGCCCCAGGGCCGCGAGCGCGAGCCGCGGATCGATGCGGCGCGGCCCGCGCGCCGGCGCGCCGGCGCGCGGGGAGCCGGCCGGGAGATGCGCCGGCCCCGCGGCGCCGGGCGGCGGCGCCTTTTCGGGCTGCGGCCCGGTGACGTTCGGCGTCCGCGGGGTAGGCGCGATCGCCGGCGGCGCCAGCGTCGCGACCTCCAGGGGAGGCGATGGGGCCACCATCGGCGAGAGGTTCGGCAGCGGCGCCGGCCGGGGGATGTCCGTGTGCGCCGGTTCGCTCGACGCGGCGGACGGCACCGTCGGCGTGTCGGGCCACTCCACGAGCGGCCTCGTCGCGCGGAGCCTGTCGACGAGCGGCCCGAGCTCGCGCCGCTGCTCGAAGCGCCGGACGAGCTCGTACGCCGCTCCCTGGATCCCCCGCTCCCAGGGGATGTCCGGCACGCCGAGCTCCTCCGCGAAGCGGCGCAGCTCGGCCAGGCTGAAGCAAGCCGTGATGCGCCCGCGGATCTCCGCGGCGCTGCGCGCCGTGCTCCCCGACGTCCCCGTGCCCTCGCCGTCCACGCCCGGCAGCTTACCGCACACGCCACCGAAGCCGAACCTGGTATAGGCTCCGGACATCGTGTCCGGCGCTGCGGCACCCGGGGACGTGGAGGCCAGGAGATGAGCCGAGAGGACAGTGCAATTGGCGCGGCGCCGCCCGCCCTCGCGCCGCTGATCGGGCGCGAGGCGGAGCTGTCGGCCCTGGCCCGCGCGCTCGACGCGGTGGAGAGGGAGCGCTCCACGCGGACCGTGACGCTCGTCGGCCCGCCGGGCATCGGCAAGAGCAGGCTCGTGCGCGAGTTCCTCGAGCGGCGGCGCCAGGGCTCCGCCGCGCTGCGCGTCACCTCGGGCAGCGCCGGCGACATGGCGTCCGCGTACGGCGTCTTCACCCGGCTCCTGCGCGCCCGCTTCGGCCTCTCCGACGGCATGGACAAGGACGCGGCCCGCGCCGAGGTCCGCTCGCAGGTCGCGCACGTGATGGGCGACCGCAAGGTCGGCGACGTCATCTACTTCCTCGGCCAGTTCATCGGGCTCGCGTTCGGCGACAGCCCGCTCACCCGCGCGGTGCAGGACGATCCCGCGCAGGCCGACCTCATCCGCCGCGCCGTCCTGAAGGCGTTCCTCGAGGCGGACGCCGTCCACGGCCCCCTGTGCCTCGTCTTCGAGGACCTCCACGCGGCCCACGACGACTCCCTCGCGCTCCTGCGCTACCTCATCGAGTACCTCACGGGCCCGGTCCTGATCGTCTGCGCCGCCCGCCCCGAGCTGCTCACCCGCCAGGACGACTGGGGCAAGGTCGGCGACCGGCGCCACGCGCTCCTGGAGCTCACGCCGCTCGGCGAGGCCGCCGCGGCGGAGATGGCGAGGGCGCTGCTCGCGCCCTGCGCGCCGCGCGGGAGCGACGACGTCGTCATCATCGACGTCGTCGACGCCGTCGACGGCGTCGACGTTAAGCGCCCCGACTCGCAGCCCCAGCCGGGCGTGCCGTCGGAGCTCGTCGAGGCGGCCTGCTCCTTCGCGAACGGCAACCCGGCGCTGCTCGAGCAGATGGTCCGCATCTGCCACGAGCAGGGCGTGATCGAGGAGCTCTCGCCCGACTCCGCGGGCGGGCCGCGCTGGCGCGTGCACCTCGGGAAGCTGTCGACGGCGCGCCTGCCGATGACGGTCGAGGACGCCGTGAACGTCCGCCTCGCCGCGCTCGATCACGACGGCCGGCAGCTGCTCGAGCAGGCCGCGACGATCGGCCCGGTGTTCTGGAGCGGCGCGCTGTTCGTCCTCGGCAGGGCCGGCTGCCAGGCCCCCGAGCTGTGGGGGGAGGAGCAGAGCGACAAGGATCTCGACCGGATCAACGCCGCGCTGCGCTCGCTGTGCGACCGCGGCTACCTGCGCAAGCAGAGCGAGTCGAGCTTCGCGGGCTCGGACGAGTACGTGTTCGTGCACGCCAAGGAGCGCGAGGCGCTCCAGAAGCGGATGAGCGCCGCGGCCCAGCGGCGGTACCACCACGCCATCGCCGAGTGGCTGGAGCAGCAGGTGGCGGTGCGCGCGAGCGAGGAGTTCCTCGCCGAGCTCGCGACGCACCGCGAGCGCATCGGCGACGCGGTGCGGGCGGGGCTCTCGCTGCTCGACGCCGGGGACGTGGCGCGCGGGCGCTACTCGAACGCGAAGGCGGCGGAGTACTACGCGCGCGGGCTCTCGCTGCTCGGCGACGCGCACGTCGCGCGGCGCATCGACGCGCTCCACGACTACGGCGACGTCCTCCAGCTCGCCGGGCGCATCGACGACGCGCTCGCCGCGTTCCGCGAGATGCTGACGCTCGCCTACCGGCTCGACAACCGGCGCAAGGGCGGGGCCGCGCACAACCGCATCGGGCGGCTCTACCGCGAGAGCGGCTCGCTCGACGAGGCCGGCAAGCACCTCACGACCGCGCTCCGCCTCTTCGAGGGCGCGCGGGACGAGCGGGGGATCGCCTCGACGATCGACGACATCGGCAAGCTGCACTGGCTCCGGGGCGAGTACCAGGAGGCGCTGAAATGGCTGCGCGACGCGCTCGCCCGCCGCGAGCGGATGGGGGATCGCCGCTCGATCGCGCTGTCGCTGAACAACCTCGGCCTCGCCTTGCAGGACTCCGGCGAGTTCAAGCAGGCGCTCAACACGTTCGAGCGGTCGCTCGCGATCCGGCGCGAGATCTCGGACCTGCTCGGCGTCATGATGAGCCTGAACAACCTCGGCATGATCGCGCAGGACCAGCGCGATCACCGCCACGCCCTCGAGCTCTTCGAAGAGGCGCTGGAGGTGGCGCGGCAGGTCGGCGATCGCAACCGGACGGCGCTGATCCTGACGAACATCGGCGGGACGCTCTACCGGAGCGGCGATCCCGACGAGGCGGTGCGCGTGCTGCAGCAGGCCGAGGAGCTCTGCGACGGGCTCGGCGACCGGCTCGGCCTGGCCGAGGTGCGGCGCGCCCTCGGGAAGGCCTACATGCTCCGGGGCGATCTCGAGAAGGCGCGCGACTCGATCAGCCGGGCGGTGGACCTGTTCGCGTCGGTCCGGAGCAAGGTGCACCTCGGCATCGCGCTCCGGACGCTCGGCGAGATCACGGCGGCGGGCGGCTGGGGCAGCGCGCACACGAAGAGCGCGCGCGCGTACTTCGCGCGCTCGGTGAGCATCTTCGAGGAGACGGGGAACGAGCTCGAGCTCGCGCGCACGTTCCAGGCCTACGCGCGGTTCCTGACGACCGACCGCAGCTTCGTGGCGAACATGGCGGCGCGGCGCGAGGCGGTGGCGATGAACGAGAAGGCCGAGGCGATCTTCGGGCGGCTGAAGGTCACGTCGGTGCGCCTGGAGGACGAGCCCACGCTCCCGACGGGCCCGCCGGGCCAGTCGGCCCCCACGAAGTCGTCGGTCAACGCGAGCCCTGGCCGCTCGCCTACCCCCGAAGAGCCGTCGTTCCCGAGCCCGGGCAGGGCCTCGACCTCCAGCTGAGGCCGGGTGATCCAGGCGGGCCGGCGTGCTCTGGCGCGGGGGGGCGCCCGTGATACGCATGCCGGGTGAAGGCCCTGCACGAGAAGCGCGTCTCCGAGTCGGTCACGACGATGACCGAGTACGTCCTGCCGACGCACACGAACGCGCTCGGCTCGATCTTCGGCGGGCAGGTGCTCGCGTGGATCGACCTGTGCGCCGCCATCTGCGCGCAGCGGCACACCGGCAGCGCGGTGGTCACCGCGGGCATCGACGACCTCTCGTTCGATCATGGGATCAAGGTCGGTCAGGTCGTCCGCCTGGCCGCGCGGGTGACGGCGACCTTCCGCACGTCGCTCGAGATCCTGGTGTCGGTCGAGGGAGAGGACGCGATGACGGGCGCCATCTGGCCCATGGTCACGGCCTTCGTGACGTTCGTGGCCGTCGACGCGTCGCTCAGGCCGACCGCGGTGCCGCCGATCGTCCTCGAGACGGACGACGATCGCCGCCTCGCCGAGGCCGCGGCGGAGCGGCGCGCGCGGCGGCTCTCGCGGCGCGGGGGCGGCCGCGGCGCGTGAGCGTGATCGCCGCGCGCTACTTCTTCTTGATCCGGTCGGGATCCCCGAGGAACTCGAAGTGCATCGTGTCCTCGAGGTCGTCGTGTCCCAGCCAGTCGAAGCCGTAGCGCTCGAACGCCTTGATCCAGCAGCGGGACAGGGCCGTGCGCTCGTAGGCAGTGCGCTTCTTCTCCTGGCACAGCGGGCTCGTTGGCCACGGGTCGACGCAGCCGCAGCACGGGTTGCGGTCGGGATCGATGTCGATGGCGATGCCGAAGAGGTGGTTCGAGATCTCGGCGCCGCGGTAGCTGTTCGCCGTGCGGAACCCGCCGACCGCGCGCGGCGTGTAGCGGCGGGACTTGCGGGTGCACGTCGAGCGGATCCGCTTCTCGACGCAGTGGAGCGCGGGCGCGATCTTCTCGTGGATGGAGAGCGGGAGGCCCATGAACTGCACGGTCGTCGCCTGGGAGTGGGCGCTCTCGGAGTTGTGGCGCCGCGTCTCGTCGGTCTCGACGTGGCCGTAGTGCTCGGCGAGGTAGCGGACCGCTTTGGCGTGCTTCGTCGGGTTGAGCATCCCCTTCTGGACGAAGGTGCGCCGCTTCAGGAACTTCTGCGGGCTCTGCACGCGGCACTCGTAGCTCTTCGCCTTTTTTCCCCGGGCCGGCTCCTTGGCCTCCGCGACGGGCCCGCCGCCGAGCCCCGAGGGGCCGGCCGCGAGCAGGGCGATCGCTGCTGCCACGAGCAGGTGCACCCGTGTCCGTCCGTTCGCGTTCACGGCCGGAGGTTAAGCAGGCCGTGTCAGGCGCGGCAAGGACTTGCCGTAAAAGCCTGTCAGGAGAACCACCGTCAGGGAGACGAGCGCATTCTTGCAGCGGGCAGCGGACGGCGCGCTGCATCGCTCGCAGCCGCACGGTCCGTGCGAGCTCATGGGGTGAGCTGCGGCGAGCTCATGGGGTGAGCTGCGGCGAGCTCATGGGGTGAGCTGCGGCGAGCTCATGGGGTGAGCTGCGGCGAGCTCATGGAGAGGTCCACGGCGAGCAGATCTCCACGAGGACGCCGTTCAGGTCGCGAACGTAGGAGACGCGCTGTCCCCACGGCTTGTCGTGGGGCTCCGATACAGGCGCTGCGCCGGCCTTCACGGCGCGCGCGAACGCCGCGTCGACGTCCTCGCTCGTGACGATGATCTCGAGCCCGGCGGGGCGCTCCCCTGGCCGGTTCTTCGCGAGCTCGGGGAGGCCCTTCTGGGCGAAGTCCTCCTGCACGAACCCGAGCGGCACCTTGCCCTTCAGCTCGCAGTATTCTTTGCCGTTGGAGACGAAGCTGCGCTCGAAGCCAAACGCGCGCTCGTAGAACGCGGCAGCTTCCACCGCATCGGGCACATAGACGATCACGCCACCCAGTCCTGTGTTCATGAGGTCCTCCTCGGGGGTCCTGCCCCACGCGCCGGCATCCTAGGGCGGCGCTGCTGACAGCGTCCGGTCAGCAGCCTCGCTCGATGTATGGGCGCGAGCGAGGCGCGAAACGCTCGCGCATGAACCCCCTCACCACGCTTCGATCGATGGCAGAGCACGACGCCCGGTTGAACCAGAGGCTCCCCACGCTCGACGCCGAGGTGCATCTTCTGCGCGGCCGAAGTGCGGCTTCTGCGCGGCCGAAGTGCGGCTTCTGCACGCGGACCACGTCCAGGTCGAGCGCGTGGGGAGCGCGCAGGTCCACCTCGTCGTCCACCAGATTCATCGTGGGCAGGCGCACGTGATGCTCGCCGGTGCTCGCGTGAAACCGCCGCCGCTCGACGGTTCTTCAGGGTCGAGGAGCTTCCGCGGCGCGAGCGGAGCTCCGCGAGATCGGCACTCCGGGTGCGTCAACGCGACGCCTCACGGCGCGTCGAGGCGAGTCGTGGAGCGTATCGATGCGAATTTCAAGGCACGTCGAGGCGAGCCTCGAGGCAACTTGACGCGAGCCTCACGGCGCATTGACGCGCTGTTCCTTCGGCTCGGCACGTTGGCGGGTGTGTGCCGCCGCAGACGCGTGCGCCGGCGGGAGCGGAGAACGACACCGTCCCGGTCATCTCCACGCGGTTGCACCGCTGAACCAGCGTTTCATCCATGCAAGGGAAATCTGGCATGAACCCCGGGTTCACGCGGTGACTCGTTCAGTGAGTGGTCGGCATGGCCGTTGCTAGATGGGTCGTGTGCCCTTCGCTGCGGCGGTTGCCGCAAGCGGCCTTTGTGTTGAGTCTTTTTTTGCGGCGAGCTCCCTATGAAAGAGGTCCGCAGCGACCAGCGCCGGCAAGCGAACGAGACGCCCATTCCCAAGAGCGGTGTCATGCGCGCCGTGCCCCGAAGCGTCGCGCCGCCGAGCGCACCGTCCACAGAGGGGCTGCTTGTCGGGCCGAACGGAGCTTCGTTCGAGGTGCGTCCTTCCGATCCGCTCCTCGGCAACATCGACATCGACGCCGTGGTGGCGGGGGTCCCCGAGTCCTACGCGATGAAGGGGATGTTCTTCAACGCGCTGGCGGCGACGCTCGGGGAGCGTTTCGCTCAGGTTGTGTCGACGTTGTCGAGCCCGCCGAGGGGAGGGCTCTACCTGCCGTTCTCAAACTATCCGACGCGCGACTTCCTGCGCCTCTACGACGCGGCCGCGCGTCTCTCGCACCCGAACCGGAGCTCGCGGGAAGGCTACCGCCGCCTCGCGCGGCAGCAGGTCGGGGCGTTCAGGGAAAGCGCGCTCGGCCGGATCACGATGCACCTCGCGACCGACCCGGGCGCCGCGCTGATGCGCTACACGGGCAGCCTGGGCGCGCTCGTGAAGGGGCCGTTGGCCAGGGCGCGGCAGCTGGGGCCGTCGGAGGTGCAGATCGACATCAGCAGCCACCGCGGTACGCTGGAGTACCCGCTGGGGAACTTCGAGGCGCTCGTCATGGGGTACGGCGCCAAGCCGACCATCTCGGTCGAGGTGCGGGGGGCGGAGACGCTTCAGTTCCTCGTTAGCTGGTAACCCGCGGGCCGGTGGGCCGCGCCGGCGGGAGGGTCCACGCGGCGGGGGCGGGCGGGCGCTCGGCCATCCGCCAAGACGGGGACCGAGGCGCTTGCGCTGAGAACACCACCCGGCATGTCTCCCTTCGGGCCATGCCTGCTGGGACGTTGTGTTGCGCGCCACATAAGGCGCGCCTGAGACGTAGAGCCCCCTGCAACCTTATGGCACCTCGGTCGGTGCTCGCCGCGCCCACCCGCCCCCGCCGCGTGGACCCTCCCGCCGGCGCTACGGTGGTAGGGGGAGGGGGATCCGGGGTGGAGCGGGGGGCGACTTCGATGAGCGTTTGTCGTGCGCGCTCGCGGTGAGGGCGGGGCCGGATCGGGGCGGGGTAGTCGAGACATATAGAATTGCGATGATTTGAGTCGGCTTGCAGCCGCCTTATCGAACCTGGCGACCATCGATATCTTCGTTCAGCGCGAGGTGATCTTGAATCGATGGCGGGGAGGGATCGAGGTCGCCTCCGAGAAGTGGATGTCGCCTTCCCAGATAGTGAATGCTTGGTCGAATGAGAGCCGCATTCGCGCTGAGCAGGAGAATTGGGGGCTGTGCGCAAGACTGCGCTCGAACTGCTGTCGAACGCGAGCGTCGAGCGAGCATGAGGCGCTGTAGGAACTGGTGGATGCTCCTTGGAACTGGCGAGTCGCTCGCGGGAAACGCAGCTCGCCGCAGGTGCGCAGGTGCAACATTCCTCTGGAGCTACATGATCATCACGGCCTCGCCAGCGTCGCTCCGACGAGCCTTGCGCTCGCGCCCTCCCTTTGCGAGCGTCTGAGGCGGGCCGCAGAGCCCGTCCGAGGACCACGCCAATGACTACCCACGAGATCGTCCTCTTCGTCTACGACAACCTCATGACGGGCGAGGAGCAACACGAATGGCTCGCATCAGCTCGCCCGCTCGGTGCGGCGACCACGACACCGCAGTACGCGCTCGTCGACCTCGGCACCAGCGGCGCCCTCGTCCAGGGAGGGCTCATCGCCGTGACCGGCGAGCTTTATGCCATCGCTCCGGCCGCGCTGGCCGCGCTCGACGTGCACCGCGGACACCCGGTCTTGCACCGGAGAGCAACCATCCGCCTCGCCGATGGCCGCGAAGCGCAGGCCTATCTCCTCTCCATGGAGCAGGCCGCCGGCTGCCGACGCGTCCGCGAGGGCGACTGGCGGAAACGCCGCGGCGCGCCCGGCGCAGTGCGGACCCGGGACAACAGCCCACTCGTGAGCTGGGCGAAGCGCCGCTTCGACCCCTCCCGCTGACCAGCCTGCACGCTCCTCTCTCGGCGCTCGGCGCGAGTCGTCGCTGCGCAGGCACACAAGCATTCCGTCGACGCACTGCGCATACTGTACCCTGGGAGCAGGCAGGGCGCGTCGCTCGTGGAACGGCGCGTGCCAGCGCAGGTGCTATGGGCATGGCGGCGAGGGAAAGCGTGGCGGGAATCTCAGCGCACGACCAACTCGGCGACGGCGACGGGGAGCCTGAATCCGCCGCTGCCCAGCTCGCCGAGGTCGTCGTCGAGGCGGCCGCCGCGCTTTCAGGGAAGTTTCAGCCGCAAGCGCTCCGCGAGATCATCGCCGAGCAAGCCGCCCGGTCGCTCAACGCAGACCTCTCGCTCCTGTACGGCGCCGCAGTGGAACACCACGCGCGGCCGATCCGGCTGGTCGCCTCCTCCAACCTGCCGAGCGCGTTCGCCGCGCAGCTCGCGGACCTCACAGGCACGTCGTCCCTCGTGCTGCGCGCCGCGGAGAGCCGCCGAATCGAGCATGCCGTGGTCGACCAGGCCGCCTGCGAGCGCTTCTCCGACCTGAGCGCGCTCGCGGCCAGCACGAGGCCCCACTGGGTCCTGTCTGCGCCCCTGCTCAGCGCAGACCGGCTCTTCGGCGTCCTCTTCTGCGCGTTCGGGAGCCGCAGCGCACCTTTGCAGGAGATCCTCCCGTGCGTGCAGGCCCTCTGCGCGCTGTTCGCGCTCGCGCTCGCGGGCGCCGAGCCCGCCGCGGGCGCGCGAACGCGCTCCGGGGGCGCCGAGTACGTGCGGGGCGCGGACGCGCCGGGGCCCACCGAAGCCGCTTTGCACGAGGTCGAGTGGCGCCTCGCGGAGGAGCGGCGATGGCTGCGCAGCGTCATCGAAGACTTCCCTGTCGCCATCGCCATCCTGGACGAGCGCGGCGGCCCCTCGCTCCTCGCGAGCCGCCGCTGCCAGGAGCTCTGCGGCGGGCCACACCCGCTCGAGGTGCTGCATATGGGGCGAGGTGCGCTTTTGTGTGAACCAGGGGGACGGCCGCTCCTGCTGCCTGAAATGCCCCTCGTTCGCGCGGCGCGTGGCGAGGGGACGACGTGTAAGGAACTGTGGTTTCGAAGGACGGACGGGAGCTACGTCCCCGTCGTGGTGAGCGCTGGGCCCATCCGGGGCGAGGGGGGCGCGATCCATGGGGCCATCGCGAGCTACGAGGACGTCACCAATTTCAGGGAGATCCAGCGGCTCCGCGAGGAGTGGACCTCCCTCGTGGCGCACGACCTCAAGCAACCGCTCTCCGCGATCTCCGCCTACGCGGGCATGCTGTCGCGGCTGCCCGAGTCCGCCGGTGCAACGGCGTGGACCCAGAAGATCCTGTCGAACGTCCGCCGCCTCGATCGGATGGCCGAAGACCTGCTCGACGCCTCCAAGATCGAGGCGAGGCATCTCTCCCTCGAGCGGCAGCCGACGGACGTGCGCGCCCTGCTCCACGCGAACGTCGAGCTCGCAGCCGCTGAGAGGCCCGATCGCGCGATCGTGCTGACGGCGGACGAGGCCGTGCCGCTCGTCCTCGTGGACGCGGCGCGCATGGATCAGGTGCTCGGGAACCTCCTTCTCAACGCCGCCAAGTACGGCGATCCCGACGCGCCGACCCGCGTGACGCTCTCTCTCCGCGACGCCGAGGTCGAGGTCGCGATCGAGAACCGCGGGCCGGGCATCCCCCCGGACGAGCTGCCGAGGCTGTTCCAGCGCTTCCAGCGGCTCTCGTCACCCCCGTCCCGGGGCCGACCGCCCGGCACCGGCCTCGGGCTCTACATCTGCAAGGGCATCGTCGAGGCGCACGGCGGCCGGATCTGGGCGCAGAGCGAGCTGGACAAGACGACGTCCTTCCACTTCACGCTCCCGCTCTCGCGCGGCGGCTGACCCCGCGGCCACCGCGGCCTGCTCCGCGGCGATGGGGCGAGATCCGCCGTGCTGACGTCGCCCGCTCAGCCGTTCTTGATGCGCGCCACGATGGCGTCGGTGAGCGTCTTCGTGTCCGCTTTGCCGCCGAGATCGCGGGTGCGGACCCCGTCCAGGTTCAGCGCCCCGTCGATCCCGGCGCGCAGGCGGCCGGCGAGCTCCCGCTGGTCCACGTGGTCGAGCATCATCGCGGCGGCGAGCATGAGCGCGATCGGGTTCGCCACGCCCTTGCCGGCGATGTCCGGCGCCGAGCCGTGCACCGCCTCGAAGATCGCGGCGTGCTGGCCGATGTTCGCCCCCGGCGCCATGCCGAGGCCGCCGACGAGGCCCGCGATCTCGTCCGAGAGGATGTCCCCGAAGAGGTTCGTCGTGACGATGACATCGAACTGCCACGGGTTCAGCACGAGCTGCATCGCGCACGCGTCCACGATCCGCTCGTCGGTCGCCACGCGTCCCTCGTAGCCCTTGCCCACCTCGCGCGACGTCTCCAGGAAGATGCCCGTGAGCGCCTTCATGATGTTCGCCTTGTGGACGATGGTGACCTTCTTGCGGCCGTGCTTCTCCGCGTAGTCGTAGGCGAACTCGGCGATGCGGCGCGAGCCGACCCGGGTGTTCACGCCGGAGCCGATCGCCACCGCCTGCTCGTCGCTGCCGATCGGGATGTAGTGCTCGAACCCCACGTAGAGACCCTCGAGGTTCTCCCGCACGAGCACGATGTCGATGTTCTCGTAGCGACCGCCCGGGATGAGCGTCCGCGCGGGGCGCACGTTGGCGAAGAGCTTGAACTCCTGCCGCAGGCGCACGTTCGACGAGCGGTACCCGCCGCCGATCGGCGTCTCGAGCGGCCCCTTGAGCGCGAGCTTCGTGCGGTGGATGCTGTCGAGCGTGGCCCGCGGCAGCGGGTCGCCGGCGTCCTTCACGCCGGCCATGCCGGCCACGCACGTCTCCCATTCAAAAGGCGCGCCGAGCGCGTCGAGGGCGCGCAGCGTCGCGTCCACGATCTCGGGGCCGATGCCGTCGCCGGGGATGAGGGTCGCAGGGTGCTTCTGTGAGGTCACGGGCTGTCTCTCGATCTCGGGGTGAGTCGTCGCGTCGACGAGGAAAGGCGCACGCATAGCCGAGGTGCGTGCCGCGATCCACCTCGCCGGAGCTGCGCCGCGCGCCGCCCGCCCGCAAGTCCCTTGAGGATCCCCGCCCCCGCCGCCATCATGACGCGGGTCCCATGATTTGCCCGCGCTGCCACCGCGCGTACACCGATCGCTCGTACGGCTTCTGCCCCGACGACGGCGCGCGCCTCGTCCAGTCGCTGTCGGCCGCGCCGCCCGCGCAGCCGACGCGGCAGTTCGGCGCCATCCTCGAGGATCGCTATGTGATCCAGGGCTTCATCGGCGCCGGCGGCATGTCGCGCGTGTACCTCGCCGCGGACAGCCGCACGAAGGAGCAGGTCGCGATCAAGATCCTGAACCGCAGCTTCGCCGCCGATCGGGCCCAGCGCGAGCGGTTCCTCCGCGAGCTCGAGGTGGCGGCCGAGCTCGGGCACCCCAACATCGTCCGGGTCCTCGACGCGGGCGAGCGCAAGGACGGGTCCCCGTTCATCGTGCTCGAGCTGCTCACCGGCGAGTCGCTCGGCGTCCTGCTCCGCCGCGAGGTGGCCGTGAGCGAGGCCGTCGCGCTTCCGCTGATACGGCAGGCGGCGTCGGCGCTCGCCTTGGCGCACGCGGCCGGCGTCATCCACCGCGACGTGAAGCCGGACAACCTGTTCCTCGTCCGCTCCCCGGGCGGCCCGCGCGTGCTCAAGATGATGGATTTCGGCTTCGCGAAGCTGAAGACGGGCCCCACCACCGCCGCCGGTCTCGTGCTGGGCACCGTCCCCTACATGGCCCCGGAGCAGGCCCTCGCCGATCCCATCGACGGCCGCACCGACGTCTATGCCCTCGGCGTCACCATGTTCCGCATGCTCGCCGGCCTGCTGCCGTTCTCCTCGCCGGACGACGTGGTGGTCGTCGCCCAGCACGCCTGCACCCCGGCCCCCCGGCTCAGCACCATCCGGCCCGGCATCGATCGGCGCATCGAGGCGCTGGTCGCCACCGCGCTCCGCAAGGCCCCCGAGAACCGCTACGACTCGATGCAATCGCTCCTGGAGGACGTCGAGCGCATCCTCGGTGTCCGCCCCGGCGAGCCGATCGGCGTGCCGCTCAGGAAGACCCCGGACGTCTACGAGCCGGTGAACCGCGCCGCCCGGGAGGCGCTCAAGTTCCTGCGGCGCCAGCTGCCCTGAGCCGGCAGGCAGCCTTGAGCCGGTAGGAAGCCGCTCGCCCGGCGCGGCGGCCGGGCTCGCCGGCCCGTGGAGCTGCGCTGGTCACCGCGCGCCTAGATCCTCGATACGGTAGCCGTCCGGATACGTGCGGTTCCTCTGCCGGGTGAGCAGGCGCGGCGAGCGCCGGCGCGGCATGGCCCGCAAGAGCGGGCCGCGCGCGCGGAGCGCCGCCTGCACGAGGCTGCGCAGCCCGGGCGGAGGCCGCGGCAGCCCGACGGCGTCGAGCATGCGATCATCGATCATCGCGTGGAGGACCGGCGCCCCGAGCGGCCATAGCGCTCTCGGCAGCGCCCAGCCCAGCACGAGGTCCCGCGTCGCGACGGCGAGCCTCCGGTTGTCCTCCGAGAACCGCAGGTGCTCCGCCTCGTAATCGAGGTTGAACCGCTCGAACGCCTCGTAGCTCGGCGGGATATCCTTGATGTTCATCAGCCCCCCGACCTGCTTCCAGTAATGGTACGCCGCGAGCTTCTCCTTTTCGAGCAGCGGGCGCCAGGCGAAGCGCTCGTTCCAGCGGATGGGCTCGAAGATGAACGTCGACAGCGTGTACAGGTACTCGTCGTTCGGGATGGCGTAACGCCCGTGCTGCCGGTTCATGCGCCGCAGCGCCGCCCGGCCGCGGTCGCTGTCGTATCCGTTCTCCAGCATCTCGGACAGGATGAGGACCGTGTCGTCGTAGCGCTTCTGGGTGCGCTGGAGGAACTCCCCTGTCTGCACCAGGAGCGGTGTGCCCTTGGCGATCCCGAACACACGGAACAGCGCGAGCTCGAGGGCGTGCTGCGTGTCCCAGGGGAAATCATAGCACGTCGAGAGAAATGCGATCTCCTGATGATCCTTGACCGGATCCAGGTTTGCTTCGATGTGGTCGCGGATCGCATAACGCGATCGCGATTCGGGAGGGGCCCAGCGCATGGAAGATCTCCTGATGTGTATCCGCCCGATGACGCGTCCATTTCTATCATGCCTCGCGCATCCTGGCGGAAACATCGCTGAACAGATGAAGACATCGGTTGTGGCGAGCGTGGCGAGACGAGGTGAGGTGCGGTTCACCGTGGAGCGCCGTGATCATGAGCCGTGATGCGGCGGCGGGCCCGCGGCGGGCGAGCCGGCTGGCCAGGCTCCGCGCGGCGAGGCCGCGGAGCGCGGCGCCGAGACGCTCGATCAGCTCGGCCTCGCGCTCGGCTTTCGGGCCTGCTTTCGCGCGCGCAGGCGCGTGCGCGGCCTGCGCGAAGGTGGCACGCTAGCGCCGTGCCGCCTGTCATCGACGACATGATCCAGGAGCTCCTTACACGCCATAGGTCGACCGGTCGGGTGGACCTCAACGACATCGCCGAAGTCGTCGACCGGCGGGCGGTCTCGTACGAGGAGGTGGAGTACATCATCGACCGGCTGGAGTCGGAGGGCCTCCGCGTCGCCGAGCCGCTCGATCCGGGCGATGTCGAGGTGCTGCGCGCCGTCCTCGCGGGCGCGAGGCGGCTCGCGGCCGAGCTCGGGCGCACACCCACGATCGGCGAGATCGCGCTGGCCTCGGGCCATGCCCCGCACACGGTGCGCCGGGCGCTGGAACAAGCGGGGCGTGCCAAGGCTTGTTGAGAGGAGGCGCGCTCGCCGCGCAGGACGCAGCGCGGCAAGCCATGGTGACGCGTGGGGACGACGAGGTGCGCGAGAGGTGGCAAGCCGGGGCAAGGCACGCAGAAGCGGAACGACGCCAAACAAAACGAAAGCGCTGCGCCGTTGAGTGCAGACCAGAGCTCTACATCAGTGTTACGATGGAGATGGAGGGGTGCTCTGTAGCCGTAGTCGATTGTTTCATCTACGCATCAGGGAAGGAAGGCTGGACCCGATGAACATCACGATCACGTTCCGCCATATGGTGGGTACCGACGCCGTGAAGAATTATGCCCATGAGAAGGTGGCCAAGCTCCAGAAGTTCCTTAGGCAGGCGATGACGGCGCAGGTCACCCTCTCCGTCGAGGGTCTGACGCACGTCGCCGACGTTCGCCTCTCCTCCGGCAGTCTAGCCTTCCATGCGACCGAGCGGGGTGAGGACATGTACGCGTCGATCGACATGGTCCACGACAAGCTCGAGCGGCAGATCCGGGATGGGAAGGGTCACACCATAGCGCGGAAGCGCGGCGGCACGAGCGCCGGCGAGTACGCCGTGGAGGTGGAGCGCGAAGCGGTGGCCGCGACGGGACGCACCCGATCGTGAGCCGCCGCGCGCGTCGCCCAGGCGCGGCGCGCGAACCGGAGCGAGGGCCGCCGCGCCCGCTGGAGGTGGCGCGCTCCCATCCTGTGAGCCGCTGCTCCGGGGCGAGGTGGCGCGCTCCCTCCGCGTGAGCCGCCGCGGCGAAGGGCGCTCGTCTCCATCAGCTCACCCTGCGCATGCCCAACCTGCCCGGGAGGGCCTGCCTGGAGCGGCGCGGCGGTCGCCCAGCGATCGCGACGCGAAGAACGCGAAGAACGCTCCCTCCTGGGCCGCTCGCCGCGATAGCGTCCTTGAGTCGCGTACCCGAGGTCCCCAGGGTACGATGGCCACATCGGCTCGCTTGGCCCTGGCCGAGCGCCGCGCCGACCGTGCCACGTGCGCCCTTCCAGAGCCCTCTCACCTCGCCCGAGCGCCGAAATCAGCATGCAAGTCCGCGACATCTTGACCGCGCACCAGGTATCCGTCGCCAGCGAGCAGGAGGGGGTCGTCCGCTCGAAGGCGGACGCGCTCCGCCGGCTCGCCGCCCTGCTCGCGACAGGACAGCCGGGGGTCAAGGCCGACGACATCGAGCGGGTGCTCGGCGAGCGCGAGCGCCTGCAGTCCACCGGCGTCGGGAGCGGCGTGGCCATCCCCCACGGCGCGATGGAGGGCGTCGACCGGCTGATCGGCGCGGTCCTGATCTGCCCGAAGCCGATCGACTTCGACGCGATCGACGGGGCGCCGGTGTCGATCCTCGTCGCCGTGATCGGGCCGAAGCGCGCCACGGGCGAGCACCTGAAGACGCTGGCGCGCATCTCCCGCCTGCTGAGGGACGAAAGTTTCAGGCGGCGGCTGCTCGGCGCCTCGACCGGGCGCGCGGCGTTCGAGCTCATCGCCGCCGAGGAAGGGAGGTCGGTGTCATGAACGGCCCGCGCAGCAGCGGACAGGAAGGGGAAGGAGGCGGCCGGATGCCCCCCTCCACCGGCGGAGGGCGGGCGGACCGCCCCGCCATCGCGGTGCGGAGCCTGATGGCCGACGAGGGGCTCGGCATCGATCTCACGCTCATCGCCGGCGCCGCGGGCCTCGACCGGCCCATCATGAACACCCGCATCCAGAAGTCCGGGCTCGCGCTCGTCGGCCACTTCCACGGCATCGTGCCGACGCGGGTGCAGATCCTCGGGCAGACCGAGCTCTCGTTCCTCCACAAGCTCTCCCGCGAGGACCGGCTCCTGTCGCTGCGCGGCTTCTTCGAGCTCGGCCTGTGCTGCGTCATCGTCACGCAGGGCGACCAGCCGTTCGAGGCGAACGGCTCCGGCATCGGGTTCGTCCCTGTGCCCGAGCTCGCGCAGTGCGCCGAGGAGACCGGGACGCCGCTCCTCGTCTCGGCCGTGCGATCGAGCGCCACGATCACCGCGCTGCACGCGCTGCTCGACGATCGCCTGGCGCCGCGCCTGCGCCTGCACGGCGTGCTCGTCGACGTCTTCGGCGTGGGCCTCCTTCTCATGGGGTCGAGCGCGATCGGCAAGAGCGAGTGCGCGCTCGATCTCGTGATGCGCGGCCACCGGCTCGTGGCCGACGACGCCGTGGAGTGCGATTACCGCCCGCCTGGCATGGTCTTCGGGGCCCCGGCGGAGCTCCTCCGGTACCACCTCGAGGTGCGTGGCCTCGGCATCCTCAACGTGAAGGACCTCTTCGGCGTCACGTCGATCCGCGAGCGCAAGCGGATCGACGTCGTGGTGAAGCTTGTCGAGTGGTCGAAGGACACCGAGTACGATCGGCTCGGGCTGGACGAGCGGTACCACACCATCCTCGGCGTGAAGATCCGGGAGCTCGTCATCCCGGTGCGCCCGGGCCGCGACATGGCGTCGATCCTCGAGGTCGCCGCCCGCAACGAGCTCCTGAAGAACGCGGGGTTCCACGCGGCCCGCGAGTTCTTCGGCAACGTCGAGGGCGAGCTGCTCCGCGAGCGCTCGCCGGAGGAGTCGTCGATCCCGCCGCCGGCGAGGCTCGCCGAGGAAGGCGCCTCGCGGAGCGCCGCGCCGCCCGGCCCGCCCCGGCCTCCGCCGTCCGGCCGCGGCGTGGACGCGCCGAACCCCCCGAGCAGCGCCTTCCGGCCGCCCGCGGATCGGGGCAGGCCGCCCCCTGATCGCCCGAGCTCCGGGTTCAGCCCCACGGAGTCGTCCGTGAGCCTGCCGCGGCCGAGGAGGCGAGGGTGAGCAACGCAGGCGATCAGCAGCAGCACGGCCTGCACGGGCCCGACGGCGCGCCGGGGCGCGTCGTCGTCGTCACGGGCCTCTCCGGCGCGGGCAAGTCGACGGCGCTCCACGCCCTGGAGGATCTCGGCTTCTTCTGCGTCGACAACCTGCCCACGTCGCTCGTGCAGCCGGCGGTCGAGGCGTGCGAGTCGGGCGGCATCACCCGGATCGGGCTCGGCATCGACGTCCGGGTGGGCTCCTTCCTGGCGGGCGCCACGGCGGCGCTCGACTCGATCCGGAACGGACGGGACGTGGTGATCCTCTTCCTCGACGCCTCGGACGAGACGCTGCTCCGGCGCTTCAGCGAGACGCGGCGCCCGCACCCGCTGACGACCGGCGGCAGCGGCGCCATCGCGATGCTCGACGGCGTCCTCCTCGAGCGCGAGCGGCTCGCGTCGTTGCGGGCCAGGGCGACCATCGAGCTCGACACGACCCGGCTGTCGACGCACGACCTGCGCCGCGTCGTCATCGAGCGGCTGCGCCCTGCGAAGGTCGAGGTGCCCCGGATGTCCACCCGGTTCGTCTCGTTCGGTTACAAGTACGGCATCCCGCTCGACGCCGATCTGCTCTTCGACGTCCGCTTTCTCGACAACCCGTATTTCGTCCACGGCCTCCGCGAGCTCACGGGGAACGACGAGCCGGTGCGGGAGTACATCCTGAAGAACGCGGATGCCCTCGAGTTCATCTGCAGGACAGAGCAGCTCCTCTCGTTCTGCATGCCGCGCTACGCCAGCGAAGGAAAGAGCTACCTCACCGTCGGCATCGGGTGCACCGGCGGTCGGCACCGCTCCGTCGTGCTCACCAACGCGCTCAGCGACAGCCTGCGGCGGAAGACGGGGCTGCCCATCACGGTCGTGCACCGGGACGTCGCCCGGGTGAGCGCGAGTGGTGTACCCTCGGGGGTGGGAGAGGGCATGGCCGGGGCGCCCGGCGTGGATCTCCGGCTGGCGCAGCCGGGAGCGACCCCGTCGGAGCCTCGCCCGGCGTCGGACACGAGCGTGACGGGGGGCGAGCGGTGACGACCGAGGCGGTAACGAGGCGGTTCACCATCATCAATGTGCGCGGGCTCCACGCGCGCGCCGCGACGAAGCTCGTGCAGCTCGCGGGGCGCTACGACTGCGAGATCTCGCTGGCCGGGCCGGACGGGCAGTCGGCCAACGCGAAGAGCGTGATGGGCGTGCTGCTGCTCTGCGGCTCGATGGGCACCCAGATCGAGGTGAGCGCGACGGGCGATCAGGCCGCCGACGCCGTCTCCGCCATCGGCGAGCTGATCGCCGCGCGCTTCGGAGAGCACGAGTGACGCGCGGCCCGAGCGCGCTCTCGTCGGACGCCCCGGACGAGCACCCCGCCCCGGCGGACGCCGTCCGGAGCGACTCGGCGGCGCCCGGCGCCCGGGTCGACTCGATGCCGCCCGGCGCCCGGACGGAGACGCTGCGGGGCATCGCCGGGTCGCCCGGCGTCGCCATCGGCGCGGCCGTCGTGATGGGCGGGCATCGGACGAACCACCCGCGCCGCCGCGTCGGCTCCAGCGAGATCACGGCGGAGCTCGAGCGCTTCGAGGCCGCGGTCGAGCGCGCGCAGGACGAGCTGCGCGACATGGCGAAGCGCGTCGGCGATCACCGCGCCGAGGCGTCGATCCTCGAAGCCTACCTGCTGATGCTCGGCGACGAGGCGCTCGCCGACGCCGTGAAGCGTCAGGTCACCGAGGAGCGCCGCTGCGCCGAGTGGGCGGTGGCGGCCGCGTGCGAGGCGATCGCGGGCCGCTTCGCCGCGCTCGACGACCCGTACCTGCGCGAGCGCAGCCACGACGTCATGTTCGTCGGCGAGCGCCTCCTGCGCGCCTTCAGCCTCCCGCCCCAGGAGCCGCCGTCGTCGCGCGACACCTCGCCGCTCTCCACGCGCAGCCTGATCGAGCTGCAGAACTCGATCGCCATGCCGGCGACGTTCGGCGCGGCGCTCCCGCGCTTCTCCGGGCCGACGATCCTGATCGCGCACGACCTGTCGCCGGCCGACACCGCGGCGATGGTCGACGAGCCGGTCGTCGGCTTCGTCACCGAGGTCGGCACCCGCACGAGCCACACCTCGATCATGGCGCGCGCGCTGGAGATCCCGGCCGTCGTCGGCGTCAGCGACGTGCTGCAGCGCGTGATCACGGGCGACGTCGTGGTGATCGACGGGCTGCGCGGCACGGTCGTCGTTCGCCCCGGCCCCGCCGAGCTCGCGGACGCGCGCGCCCGCGCCGAACGCTACGTCGCGCTCGGCAAGGAGCTCTCGGAGTCCAGGCACCGGGCCGCCCAGTCGAAGGACGGCGTCAAGGTGTCGCTCCGGGCGAACGTCGAGCTCCCTGCCGAGGCGATCCTCGCGCGCGACCAGGGCGCCGACGGCATCGGCCTCTACCGGACCGAGTTCCTCTACATCGACCGCTCGTCCCCGCCCTCGGAGGACCAGCAGTTCGAGATCTTCCGCGCCGTCGTCGAGGCGCTCCGCCCGAAGCCGGTCACGCTGCGCACCTTCGACATCGGCGGCGACAAGTTCGTCTCCACGTTCCAGGTGCCGCCCGAGATGAACCCGATGCTCGGCCTCCGCGCGGTCCGGCTCGCGCTCTCGCGCCCCGACGTCTTCCTCGAGCACCTCCGCGCCATGGTGCGCGCCTCCGCCTACGGCGACGTGCGGATCATGATCCCGATGGTCGCTGGCCTCGGCGAGCTCCGGCAGGTGCGCGCGCTGCTGCACCGCGCGCAGGAGCAGGTGCGCGCCCGCGGCCAGGCGTGCGCCGACGAGATCCCGCTCGGCGTGATGATCGAGGTGCCCTCGGCGGCGGTCATGGTCGACCATTTCGCGCGCGAGGCCGCGTTCCTGAGCCTCGGGACGAACGATCTGATCCAGTACGCGCTCGCGGTCGACCGCACCAGCCGCTCGCTCGCCTACCTGGCCTCGCCCTTCGATCCGTCGATCCTTCGGCTGATCACGAAGGTGATCCAGGCAGGACAGGACTTCGGCAGGCCGGTCTCCCTCTGCGGCGCGATGGCGAGCGATCCGCTCGCCGCCCTGCTGCTGCTCGGCCTCGGCCTCCGCGACTTCTCGATGGAGGCGGCGGCGATCCCGGAGATCAAGGAGACGCTCCGGCGCATCACGGTCGCCGAGGCCGAGGCGGTCGCGGCCGAGGCGCTCGCCTGCGCGACGGCGGAGGAGGTCGAGTGCTGCGTCGCCGCCGCGTTCGCGCCGGACCTCTACGACCTGCTCACGGGAGAGCGCGCCACGCGGTGAGCGGCGTGCTCGGTGCGGTGGAGCCGACGCCTGCGGCGCCGGTCGCGTCCGGCGTGGCGCGCGCGCTGGCCGCCTGCGCGGTGGCGCTCGGCCTGTGCGCGGCGGGCTGCGAGGAGGAGGCGCCGCCGACGCGGCTCGTCGGCCAGGTGCACCTGACGCTGCTCCACACGTCGGACATCCACTCGCGGCTCTTCCCGTACAACCTGCAGCTCGGCCAGGTGGACGCGGGGCTCGGCCTCGGCGCGGCCACCTCGATCGTCAACGTCGGCGGCGCCGCGCGCATGTCCCATCTCCTCGGCCGCGAGCGCGCCCGGTCGTCGCGCGCGCTGCACCTCGACGGAGGAGACTGTTTCCAGGGGGCGCCGATCTTCAATTTCTACTCCGGAGAGGCCGAGATCCGCGCCCTCGGCGCGATGGGCGTCGACGCCATGATCGTCGCCAACCACGAGTTCGACCGCGGCGCGCTGAACCTCGGCATCCAGCTCCAGCAGAACGCCGGCTTCCCCGTCCTTGCGGCGAACTACCAGCTCGAGGACCCCGCGCAGCCCGGCGCCTCTCCGCTCGGCGCCATCCTGCAGCCGTTCACGGTCTTCGACCTCGAGGGCCTCAAGGTCGGCGTCGTCGGGATGGGCAACCTCTCCAGCCTGACATCGATCTTCGAGGCGCCGAACCGGCTCGGTGTCACCCCGCTGAACACGACCGAGGTCGCCCAGTTCTACGTCGATCTGCTCCGCCCCACGGTGGACGTCATCGTCTTCGTCACCCACCTCGGCCTCGACGGCGACGAGCGGATGATCGAGACCACGACGGGCATCGACGTCGTGCTCGGCGGGCACAACCATATCGTCCTGCAGCCGCCGAAGCGCGTCCGCGACTGCTCGCGGTACTACGACGAGGAGCAGCAGAGCCACTACATCCTCCTGAACGACGAGCGCTCCCCCGGGGAGGGCGCGAAGCGCCGGCGCTACTGCACGCCGCGCGACGTGGTGCTCGCGCACTCCGGCGCGTTCGCGAAGTTCGTGGGCCGGCTCGACCTCGTGCTGTCCAGGGACGCCTCCGAGCTCGGGGGCGGCTACGACCCGCTGAACGGCTTCGAGGTGCTCTCGGATCGGTACGAGCTCTTCCCCGTGACTGAGGACGTGCCCGCCGATCCGATCGTCGCCTCGGCGCTCGAGCCGTACGCGCAGGGGCTCGACGCGCTCGCGAACCTCGATCTGCTGGTCGGCTACGCGCCGGGCGGCTCCCGCGGCGCCTCGCCGAGCGGCGGCGACCCGCCGCTCGGCAACCTCATCGCCGGGGCGATGTGGCTGCGCCTCGGCATCCAGACCGACTTCGCGCTCACGAACACGACAGGCATCCGCGCCGACCTCGCGCCCGGCCCGGTGACGGTCGAGCAGATGTTCAACATCTTCCCCTTCGACAACTCGATCTCGAAGATGCAGCTCTCCGGCCTCGAGGTGCAGGAGCTCTTCGACCTCGTGGCGCGCCGATCGAGCGGCCGCGGGTGCGTCTCGCAGGCGCAGATCGCGGGCGCGCGGGTCGTCATCGACTGCGCCGCGCGCTCCGAAGGCGGCGCCGCGCCGGGCGTCGCGACCCACGTGTACATCGGCGCGCGCCAGCCGGCGATCGCGTGCCCGAACGGCGACGCCGACTGTCCGGGCGGCGAGGTGGGCAGCTGCGACGTCGAGGCGAGCCGGTGCTGGCAGCCGATCGATCCGATCGCGACCTACGAGCTCGCGACGTCGAGCTACCTCGCCGAGGGCGGCAGCGGGTTCCGCGTGCTCCAGCGCAACACGACGCAGCTCGACACCCAGGTGCAGCAGCGCGACGCGCTGATCGACCACATCCGCGCGGGCAGCCCGTGCGGCGCGGACGAGCGCGGAGAGCTCGCGTCGTGCCGGCGGGACGCCGACTGCGCGGGCGTGGGCGAGGGCTTCGTCTGCGCGTGCCCCGAGTCGGTGGTCGAGGGGCAGGCGTGCAAGACAGGCGCCGCGCCGTGCTCCCGGGGCGCGTGTGTGCTCGCGCGTTGCCGCGACGACGTCGCCGCCTACCAGCGCGACGTCTGCGCCGAGGCCCCGACCGACTGGGTGCGGGAGCGGTGCGAGAGCGCGCTCGCCCCGTGCAGCGCCGCGGGCGAGCAGTGCAAGTACCTGGCGTGCGTCGACCGGCGGCTCGGCAACTTCTCCGACGGCCGCTTGCGGATGGTGGGCCAGTGACGCCGCGGGCGCGGCATCGAGCGGCGCTCGCGGCCGCCGCGCTCGCCGGGTGCAGCAGCGACTTCGAGCCGCCCCGGGGCGTCTCGAGCTTCTGGGTCCAGGTCGAGCAGGTGAACGGGGAAGCGCCGCCCTCCGCCGAGGCGCCGTTGCCGGCCAACCGCGGCGACACGGTGGACGCCTGGTCGTTCAGGATCGAGGCGCGCGACGCTGCCGGCCGCCGGGCGCCCTTCGGCGGAATGGTCAGGCTCAGCGTCGATCCCGGGGCGGTGCTCGACGTCGCGGCCGAGGACGAGGGCATCGCGGTCGGCCGCAACATCCGCCTGCGGGGGGGCGTCGCCGAGGGGATCGCCCACGTGACGGCCGTCTACGGGCCCACCCGGCTGTGGGTCGAGGACGTCGGCTACCGGCCCGCGTCCCGGGGAGACCGGCCCGCGTGCGCCAACGGTGTCGACGATGACGCGCCGGGCGACGTGCTCGTCGATTTCCCTGCAGATCCCGGGTGCGCCTTCGCGGACGACGACACCGAGGAGGGCGGCTCCTTCAGCGCCGGCGTCTCGAAGCCGGTCGCTTACGCCGTGCCGCGCATCGCCGACGTGCAGGGCGGCGGCCCGGCGACGCCCTACCCGACCGAAGCGATGCAGATCAACACAGCGGCTCCCCAGCAGGTCGTCGTCACGCGCGTCTCGAGCGACGGCTTCTACGTCACCGATCTGACGGGCCAGGGGAGCGGCTTCAACCACCTCTTCGCGTACAATTTCAACACACCTTCCAACATGCGTGTCTGCGATCGGCTCGAGTACCTCGCCGGCACCGTCGACGAGTTCTTCGGCTTCACCGAGCTCTCGTTCCCTTCGTACGAGATCGCGCGCGAGCAGCGAGGAGCGGAGTGCCTGGTCCCGGAGCCGACGGCGCTCGACGGGCCCACGATCGCCGGCGCCTCGGCCATGGAGCGCCTCGAGAGCGGGCTCGTGCGCGTCGAGGGGTTCCACATCGGCGAGCGCTTCGGTCCGAGGTCCGCGAGGGACAACGTCTTCGCCGCGGAGCAGTCGAACTGCGATCTGAACGGCGACGGGCGGGTCGATTTCGACAGCCAGGCCGAGCGGAGCTGCGCGAACGCGTGCTCGGCCGACCCCGAGTGCAGCGAGTGGACGAGCTACGCCGCGCGCGGCAATTACAAGATCACGGACGGGTCGAGCATGATCCAGATCCAGACGGGCACGGTGAGCGCCTTCGATCCGACGTCCCACCGGGGCGAGGTGATCGACGCGGTGACTGGCACGCTCCGGAACTTCTCGGGCGGCTCGCTGAACTGGACGATCGAAGCCCGCTGCCCGGACGACCTCGTCTGCGCGGCGCCCGGCTGCGCGCCCGCAACGAAGCCCTCGAAGGAGGCCTGTGTCCGGACGCGCAGCCTCGACGACAACGACGCCGAGACCAACTAGCCACCTCTCTTCACCTTCGCCGCGGTCGCGCCGCGCCCGCCGGATCCCCCAGGCCCACGAAAGCCACCTCCCGACATGCACCGAAGCGCGCTCCTCGCCCCTGCTGTCTCCGGGGCCTTGCTGTTCACGCTCGCGCCGCCGGCGCTAGGGCAGCCGCAGCCGCCGCCCGGTCCTGCTGCGCCTGCGGCGCCAGCGCCGGTGCCGCCGGGCCCGGACCAGGCCGCGCCGGCCCCAGCGGCCGCCGCGCCGGCCACGGCGTCTCCGATCTCGCAGCCCGCACCCGCGCCGGCTGTCCCCACCCTCCCACGGCTCGAGCCCTACCTGCCGCCGGCGGCCGAGGAGCCGCCCGTCCGCGTGGGGGACGCGATGGACACGCGCCTCACGTGGACGCTCGGGGACGACGATCTGCTCCACGACACCGGCCAGGCGCAGCCGCTCTCGCCGAACCTCAGCGTCGGCGATCGGAAGCAATACCGGCTCTTCTTCGACAACCTCAACTCCCGCTTCACCGGGCGCGAGAACCTGACGCACCTCGCGCTCTACAAGAGGATGCCGGGGTTCATCGAGCGGCTCGACACCGAGGCTTCGCTCATCCTGCGCATCGATCTCGCCGCGCTGTCCAGGAACGACAACAACGTCAATCAGGCGTTTTACGACGCGGGATCGTTCATTCGCGCCTTCTGTCACACCGACGGCAAGGCAGAGGGGAAGACCGGTATCGGCGTCACGCTCTGGCCCATCGACACGGACCGGTTTCGACTGGGCTACCTCTACGAGATCTCGTGGGGCGGGACGAACGCCTCCGCCAACCAGTCCATCTTCCCGCGCATCATCGGAACCGCGCCCGGCGCGAAGGTCCAGCTCGACTCCGACCGGTTCAGCGTGTACGCGGGGTTCAAGGTCGCGAGCCTCACCCAGGTCCAGGAGGTGCGCACCCCGGGCACGAGCGAGACCGAGGAGATCCGAATCGCTCAGACCAACTGGGGCTTTCTCCTTGGCGGGGAAGCCGATCTCCACCCCTCCGTTCACGTCGACCTTGGCGCCGGCTACTTCCAGCAGGGCCGCTTCGACTTGCCCGACGTCGCCGGCGACCCGGTCTACACCTACGGCGCCTCGGCCCGGATCGTCGCGCATGCCAGGAACGAGCCCATCCCGCAGTCGGTCGACTTCCTCCTCTATCGCAACGATCCCGACAAGCCGCAGATCATCTTCAAGCCCGAGACGTACACGCCGGGCAAGACGACATGGGCAGTGATCCTCGAGGCGACGAACCTCTTCCAGAACCTCAAGGACTTCGAGTCCGCCGGCGCCACCACCCATCAGCCGGCACGCGCCGGCGCCCTCCAGGCGGTCGTCAAGTCCGGATACGCGCGCGCGAGCGTCACCGGCATTTACAGGGACCTGCCGTTCGTGCTGCGCAACCAGCCGAGCTTCATCCCCTTCCAGACGATCCCGAAGACCGCCCAGACCTCGACGGCCGACGAGCTGTTCTTCGCGCTCGCGGCCGACTACTACCTCGCATCCGCGCGGCTCACGCCCGGCCTTGGCGTCGGCCTGCAGTTCCCCGCCGCGTTCAGGACGATGTCCATCGACACCATGAGCGCGGTGATCGCGCGCACGTCCGTCGTCCGAGACCAGGGGAATGTGTCGATCCTCCCCTTCAACGCCTCGGCTGTGCCCATCTTCCAGGCCCGCGTGAGCCTCAAGTGGGATATCAGCAAGATCCTCTCCGCGGTGGCGTGGGCTCAGGTTGTGCGTGACAACAACGGCACGTTCATGGAGCGCGATCCCTCCGAGGGAACCGTGGCCCTGCGCACCTTCGTGAACCCCGACTTCTTCGGCCTCGGCACGAGCTTCCAGGCCCGCTTCTGACCCGACGCCCGCGATGCGCGCGCCCGCGGCGCCCGCTCGCCGCGCCTGCGTTTCCCCCGCTCACCGCGCCTCCGCCGCCGCCGCTCATCGCGGCTCGAAATCCTTGAACGCCGCCACGGCCCGCTGCGACGTGCTCACGGTCTCGACGATGCGGAAGCCGCCGCGCAGGTAGAAGCCCTCGAAGTGCAGCACGCTCTCGCCCTCGGCGGGCTCGATCTCCCAGTAGCGCGAGCGGTCCTTCGACGTGCCCAGCACAGCGATCCGCCGCCACCCCGCCGGGATCATGCCCGTCCACTCGGGGCCGCGCTTCTCCGTCAGCTCGAAGTCGTCGCGGCTGTGCTTCACCCGGAAGCTCGCGTCCGGCCCCGAGCCGATGCGCGCGTCGAGCGCGGCCCCGGGCGGTCCCTTCGCCATCTGGTCCTGGCGCCGCGGTCCCCGCTTGCTCACCCGGTAGCCCGCCACCGACTGCGGATCGAGGTAGTAGGTGCCCCCTTCCTTGCTCGCGCGCAGCCGCCCCGCGTAGATCGCCTGGCGCACAGCGCTCTCCGAGATGCCGAGCCGCTGCGCGGCGTCCGGCACCGTCATCGTGAAGCGCGTGCGCGGCGTGAGGACCGCCGAGTCGGGCGGCAGGCGCTTCCGCGCGACGCAGTCGAGCATCACGTGGAAGGTCGGGTCGCGGTACACGTCGGCGGTCGCGACGCTCCGGCCCGCGACGGCGGTCCTGTCCAGCAACGGGTTCTCCTGGCCGAGCACGAGATCCAGCAGCTCGACGTCGGACACCGACGGATCCCTGGCCGCCACAAGGACCCGGGACAGAAAGGCGCCGAGCTCGCCCGCCGGCGTCGGGAACTCGACCGTCTCGCCGGACAGCAGCGTGTATTGCGTCTTCATCTCGCCTCTTCGCAGCTCGTCGTGTGCGCTCGCCCACACCGCGCGCCGCACGCGTGCCCGGGGCCACGCGAGCCCGATCCGTCCAGGAGGCGGACGAAGTCCCACGCACGCGCCGGAGGCACGCGCAGGCGGATCTCACCCCACCGGGGACGCCGCGCCGGCGGAGCCCGCCTCGATGGACGGGCCCGCCCGCACGTCGCCCGCGTCGGGCACGCGTTCAGCGCCGCAGCTACGCATTACTGTAAGCCCGTTCAGGTTGTCCCGTCTAGTGCCTTCGCAAGCCGCTAGGACAAATGCCGTCCGCTTCCAGGGCGGACACGCGTTCGCAACCGTCCGAAACCAAACGTTAATTCCGTATGATCAGAACGCGGCGCGGCCCAGGAAAAATCGTCGAGGCGCGCGGATGGGCACGGATCACCGCGCCAGGCCCGCCTCGCGCCGTCGCCGCACCCGGGTTGCCGGAGGGATCTGTTCAGTGGGTGGACCCCACCGTTTGTTCAGGTGTCGGGCCGCTGTCGCGTCTCGGCGAGGGCCTCGATCGTGTCGCGATCGTGGTCCCGGATGCAGTCGACGCCGTTGCGCTCGAACTGGACGGCGGCGGCCAGCGCGGTCCGGCTGCGCTCGCGGTCGATGGCCCACGCGGCGTGTCGCACGAGCAGGGCGAGCTGCAGCGCCCGGCCCAGCGTGATCGCGACCCGGCGGGCGCCCGCCTCGAGGCCGGGGCGGTCGGCGGAGGCCATCTCCTTGATCCACGCGCGGGCGTGCGACACCGCGCGCGACGCGGACGTCTCGGCCTCGGCGAGCTTCGGCTCGACCACGCCGGTCAGGAGGCGCGCCACCTCGGCCGCGAGGATGTCGAGCGAGCCGTCCTTCAGGATCACCCGCAGCGCGTCGAGGGCGAGCACGTTCGTCGTGCCCTCCCAGATCGTGAGGACCTGCGCGTCCCTGAGCAGGCGCGGCAGGCCCGTGTCCTCGACGTAGCCGGCCCCGCCGAACGCCTCGAGCACCTCGCTCAGCACCGACACCGCCTGCTTGGCGGTCGTGAGCTTCGCGAGCGGGATGATCAGCCGCAGCAGCTTGGCCTCCGAGTCGGTGAGCGAGCCCGTCTCCTCGCGCCCGAGCAGCTCGATCGCGCGGAAGGTCAGGTGGAAGGCGCCCTCGAACTCGGCCTGGAGCTCGGCGAGCGTGTCCATGTGCAGCGGCTTCTCCGCCAGCGTCGTGCCGAACTGGACTCGGCTCTGGGCGTACGAGCGCGCCAGCGCGAGCCCCCGGCGCATCCCCGCGATGGCGCCGATCGCGTTCCATGTGCGCGTCACGTTGAGCATCGGCGCGATCGCCCGGACGCCGTTCGAGAGGCCCGCCACCGGCGTGGCGAGGACCCCGTCGAGCGTGAGCTCGGCGGTCGGCACCTTGCGCGTCCCTAGCTTGTCCTTCAGCCGGTTGATCAGCACGCCCTCGCGGCGGCCCGCCTCGCCCGCGAGCTCCACGTAGAAGAGCGCGAGGCCGCGGCTGCCCTCGGGGTTGCCCTCGGGGCGCGCGAGCGTGAGCGCCATCTCCGACGTGGTGGCCGAGGCGAACCACTTCGTCCCGTGGAGCCGGTAGGCCCCGTCGGGGCCGAGGCGCGCCGCCGTCTCGCTCCGCCCCACGTCCGAGCCGCCGGTGCGCTCGGTCATCCACTGGCCCGAGGTCCACGCGGCGGCGGGGTCGCGGCTCGTCAGCCGGGGCACGGCGCGGTCGATGAGCGCGTGGTTGCCGCTCGCGAGGAGCGTCCGCGCGGCGCCGTCGGTCATCGCGAGCGGGCACGTGTACACGTCGCTCGACGCGTCGAAGAGGTACGCCAGCGCGAACTGATGGACGCGCGAGAAAGCGCCGTGCGCCCGCTCGTAGGCCGTCGCGACGACCCCCCGCTCGCACGCGATCCGGGCCGCCTCCTTCCAGAGCTGGGTCACCTCGACCTGGTCGACGCGCCTTCCCCAGGCGTCCCACGACGTGAGCTTCGGCTCGTTCGCGCGATCGGCGAGCTGCAGCTGGTACAGGCGGCCGCCGGCGAGCTCGCCCATCTCCCGCAGCGAAGGGGTTATCGACGCGGCCACCTCGCGCGGCAGGGCCCGCGCGAGATAGGACCGCAGCACGCGGTCGTCGTCGTACTGGTTCCCGAGTGTGGGGGGGTCTTGATAGAAAGCCACCGGCCGACTCCTAGGTTGGTGCGCCGCAACCCGAACCGTGCGACGCCCGCGCGCCGATCACGTTCCGCGCGCCCCTCCGTGCACGCGCGGCGACTCGCAGCCTCGATAGAGCTCGAAGCTACTGAACCCGTCCCATCCGGTTCAACAGGAAGCCGAGGCCGCGTCGCGGCGACGCGGCGAACGGTGAACCTCTGCTGGTAATTTCGCCGCGACCGCCGGTTTTTGTGCGCTGTTCGGGTGCTGTGTCGCACGGAAAGAAGGGTAAGTCGCTGAATGTGCCGTTCTTGACTTCTCCGATGCACCAATGCATATGGCTGGCGGTGAAGCTCTCGAACAAGGGTCGCTACGGTGTGCGCGCATTGTTCGATATCGCATTCCACAACGACGGGCGGCCGACCCAGATCCGCGAGATCTCTGAGAGAGAGCTCATCCCTGCGCGCTTCCTGGAGCAGATCTTCCAGGACCTGAAGAAAGCCGGGCTCATCAGCTCGAAGCGGGGGCCGCGCGGCGGTTATCACCTCGCGCGGCCCGCGAGCGAGATCAGCCTGGGCGACGTCGTCCGCGCCCTGGAGGGGCCGGTCGCCGTGATCGCGCCGGATGACGACGGCAGGCCGGAGGGCTCGCCGCTCGACCCGCCCACGGCCGTGTTCCACGATCTGGCGCTCGCGATCGAGCGCTGCTTCGACTCGGTCTCGATCGCCGACGTCTGCGAGCGCGGCGTCGAGCTCGGCGTGCGCCGCAAGGGGCGGCCAGAGCGCTCGACCTACGTGATCTGAGCCGACACCATGAGCAGCCCCGAACGATCCTCACAATCCACCGGCGCACCCGGCGCACCCGGCGCACCCGGCGTACCCGGCATACCCGCGGAGGGCGCAGCGCAGCTCCCGCCGCTGCCGTCGCACCCGCGCGTCGTCGACAGCCTCCTCGACCTCGTCGGCGACACGCCGCTCTACGAGATCCGCCGCGTCGACGCGGCGACGCCCCGGGGGCGCGTCTTCGGGAAGGCCGAGCAGCAGAACCCGGGCGGCTCGCTGAAGGACCGGATCTGCCTCGCGATGATCGAGGGCGCCGAGGCGCGCGGGCTGCTCGGCGCGGGCGGCGTGGTCATCGAGCCCACGTCGGGGAACACCGGGATCGGGCTCGCGATCGTGTGCGCGGCGAAGGGGTACCGCTGCATCCTGACGATGCCGGCGAGCATGAGCCTGGAGCGGCGCCAGCTGCTCGAGGCCTACGGCGCGGAGGTCGTCCTGACCGAGCCCGAGCTGCAGATGGAGGGGGCCATCGCCCGGGCGCGCGAGCTCGCGGCCGACATCCCGGGGGCGCTCATCCTCAGCCAGTTCGACAACCCCGACAACCCGCGCGTCCACGCGGAGACGACCGCGCGGGAGATCCTGCACGCGATGGCCGGCCTCGACGCGCCGGGGCGGCCCGGTCCCCGGCAGTCGCTGACGATCGACGCGTTCGTCGCCGGCGTGGGGACGGGCGGGTCGGTGAGCGGCGTCGGGCGCGTGCTCAAGCGGCTCCGCCGGGCGACGCGCGTCATCGCGGTCGAGCCCGAGTCGTGCGCGACGATCTCGCGCGGCGAGCGCGGGCCCACCAAGATCCAGGGGCTCGCCGCCGGGTTCGTCCCCACGAACTACGATCCGAGCGTGGTCGACGAGGTGCGGACGGTCAGCGATCGCGCGGCGTACGACACGAAGGCGGCGCTGGCCCGGCAGGAGGGGCTGCTCGTCGGCATCAGCGCGGGCGCCGCGGTGCGCGTCGCGCTCGACGTCGCCCGCGAGCTCGGCCCCGACGCCAACGTGGTGACCGTCCTCTGCGACACCGGCGAGCGCTACTTCAGCCTGGACGAGTATTTCCGATGAGCGGCGGCGGCGAGGCGATCCGCGGGTGCGTCCTCCTCGTCGGGGCGGGGGGGATCGCCGCGCCCGCCGCGCTCGCGCTCGCCGCTGCCGGGGTGCGGGAGCTGCGGGTCGCGGACGACGACCAGGTCGAGCTGACGAACTTGCATCGTCAGATCCTGTTCGACGACGACGACGTCGGGCGGCCGAAGCTCGACGCGTTCGCGGAGGCGCTGCGCCGCCGCTTCCCCGGGCTCCGTGTCGATCGCCGCTACGGCCGCTTCGCGCCGAGCGCGGCGGCGGGGCTGATGCCGGGCGTCTCCGTGGTGGTCGACGCGACCGACAACTTCGCGTCGCGGTTCCTGATCGCCGACGTGTGCCGCCTGACGAGGACGCCGGTGGTCCATGCCGCTGCGATCCGCTGGCGCGCGACGGTGATGGCGGTCGCGGGGGAGGGGGCGCCCTGCTACCGCTGCCTGTTCGAGGACCTGCCGACCGGGGACGCGCCGGATTGCGCCACGGCCGGCGTGGCTGGCCCGGTGTGCGGCGTGGCCGGCGCGATCGCGGCGGATCGCGCGCTGGCGATCCTCGCGGGCGACGCGTCGATCTTCGGCCGGATCGCGACGTACGACGGCCTCACGGACACGCTGCGCAGCGTTCCTGTCTCCGCGCGGCCCGCCTGCGACCTCTGCGGGGCGCGCGCCGCGATCGCGACGATCGACGCATCCCGCTACGTCGTCGCGTGCGCGGCCGAGAGCGGATCCCCGACCCACGTTGAAGGGGACCGCGAGAGCGGATCCCCGACCCACGTTGAAGGGAACCGCGAGAGCGGATCCCCGAGCCCTGTTGAAGTTGAAAAGGACCGCGAGAGCGGATCCTCGACCCACCTCAAGACTGGAGAGCAAGACCATGGCTGACACCGCGACCGTCCGCATCCCGACCCCCCTCCGCACGCTCACCGGGGGGCAGGACGAGGTCAAAGCCGCCGGCGGCACCGTCGGCGAGCTGATCGAGAACCTCGAGAAGAGCTACCCCGGCATCCGCGACCGACTCCTCGACGAGAAGGGCGTGCGGCGCTTCGTGAACATCTTCGTGGGCGACGAGGACATCCGCTTCCTCGACGGGCTGAAGACGCCCGTGAAGGGCGGTGACCAGGTGGCGATCGTGCCCGCGATCGCCGGGGGCTGAGGTGGACGACCCGCGCTATCTCCGCCAGGTGTTGCTCGCGGAGATCGGTCCAGAGGGACAAGCGAGGCTCAAGGCGGCGACGGCGCGCGTGCTCGGCGGCGGCAGGGACGCGCCGCCGCTCGCGCACGAGGTGGCGGAGCGCTACGCGCGCGGCGCCGGCTTCGGCGCGCTCGCGGAGGGCGCGATCGACCTCGCTGCGCTCGCGCCCGCGGAGCTCGTCGCCTCGCCCGCCGCGCGCGCCGTGCTCGCGGGCGCGCGCGCGGCGCTCGCCGAGATGCGCGCCGCGCTGGCTCAAGGGAGCGCGGGGCAGGGGAGCGCGGGGGAGGTCGACCCGTCATGAGGCACTCGCTCGCCCGCTCCCGGCGCCTGGGGTCGGTCGTCGACGCCGTGGGCGACACGCCGCTGTTGCGCCTCTCGCGCGTCGGCCGCGAGACGCCGTCGGTCGAGGTCTACGCCAAGCTCGAGTTCGCGAACCCCGGCGGCTCGGTGAAGGATCGCGCCGCGCTGCGGATGATGACCCGCGCCGCCGCGGACGGGCGCCTCACCAGCCAGAAGACGCTCATCGACTCGACGAGCGGCAACACCGGGGTCGCCTACTCGCTCTTCGGCGCGGCGATGGGCTTCAAGGTGGCGCTCGTCATGCCGTCGAACGTGTCGAAGGCGCGCAAGGACATCGCGCGCGCGTTCGGCACGGAGCTCATCTTCAGCGACCCGATGGAGGGCTCCGACGGCGCCATCCGCCTCGTGCGCTCGCTGGTCGAGAAGGATCCGGAGCGGTACTTCTACCCGGATCAGTACTCGAACGAGGACAACCCGCTCGCCCACTACCACGGTACGGCGCGCGAGATCCTGGAGGCGGTCGGCGACAGGATCACGCACTTCGTGGCCGGCATCGGCACGAGCGGCACCATTGTCGGGACGAGTCGGCGGTTGCGCGAGCACCACCGCCCGATCCGTTGCATCGCCGTGGAGCCCACGGAGGCGCTCCACGGGCTGGAGGGGCTCAAGCACCTGCCGAGCTCGCTCGTGCCCGCCATCCACGACGAGGGCGCGTACCACGAGACGATGCGCATCACGACGGAGGACGGCTGGGACATGTCCGATCGCCTCGCGCGCGAGGAGGCGCTGCACGTGGGGCACTCGGGCGGCGCGGCCGTCTTCGCGGCCTTCGAGGTGGCGAAGCGCCTGCACCGCGAACAGCAAGGAGGGTGCGTCGTGGCGATTGTCCCGGACCGGGGCGACCGCTATTTTGCGCCCATGAAATGGGAGAAGCGTTACTTATGGTGATGTCTCCACAGCCGTGGACCGCCGGCGGGGTCGTCCTCAAGGCGAGCGTGCTCAAGGCGGTCGAGGACGAGGCGCTCGCGGGCTACGCGCGCGACGAGGAGGCCTGCGGGTACCTGAAGGGGCCCGCGGCCGAGCCGCTGCTCTGCGACGAGCACGTCCGGATGGACAACATCGCGAACAAGCTCCACGCCGTCGATCCGGAGCGGTACTTCCGGACGGCGCGGACGTTCTTCGATTTCAACGGCAAGCGCTTCTCCGACGCCGTCGAGAAGGGCGCCTCGGCGGGGCGCCCGGTGAAGGTGCTCTATCACTCTCACCTCGACGCCGGCGCCTACTTCAGCCCGACGGACGCTGCCATGATGAGCGGCGGCGAGCCGCCGGCCGAGGAAGGGGCCCCGATCGTGATGGGGCCCGGGCCGGCGTTCCCGCTCGCGTTCCTCGTCACCAGCGTGCGCGGCGGCTCCGGCGAAGGGCGTCCGGAGGAGGCGCCCCGCATCGCCGAGCACCGCCTCTTCGTGTGGGACGGCGCCGCGTTCGTCGCGTCGACGTTCTCCGTCGTCGATTGAGCTCATCGCGCCGGGGCGCGCGTCCACGCGCTCTCGCGCAGCCCTCCTCCGCTCGTCGAGGGGTCCGCACCCGAGGCCCGGAGCGGCCGAGTCCGTAGTCGTCACTTGATCATCGAAGGAGTTGCCTAAATGTCAGGTTTTGTTGTCTGGTTCACCGGTTTGAGCGGCGCTGGCAAGAGCACGCTCGCGGCGATGCTCTCGGCCGAGCTCCGCGCCCGCTCCGTCCACGTGGAGGTGCTCGACGGCGACGAGGTGCGCACCAACCTCTCGAAGGGCCTCGGGTTCTCGAAGGAGGACCGCGATACGAACATCCGGCGAATCGGATACGTGGCGAAGCTCATCGCCCGGTCGGGCGCGTGCGCGATGACGGCCGCGATCAGCCCTTACAAGGCGATCCGTGACGAGCAGCGGGCCCAGATCCCCCACTTCGTCGAGGTGTTCTGCTCCTGCGAGATCCCCGTGCTCGCCGAGCGCGACGCGAAGGGGCTCTACAAGAAGGCGCTCGCGGGCGAGATCAAGAACTTCACGGGCATCGACGATCCGTACGAGGCGCCCGAGAGCCCCGAGGTGGTCGTCGACACCGGCAAGGAGACGAAGGAGGAGAGCCTCGCCAAGATCCTCGCCAAGCTCGAGGAGCTCGGCTACGTCCCGCGCCGCGGCGCCGCGGTCGCCGTGTCCGGCGCGGCCGCCGCGGGGGCGGCCGCGGGCGGCGCGCGCGGGCTCATCGCGCCGCACGGCGGCGAGCTCGTGAACCGGTGGGTCGAGGGCGCGGCGAAGGCGTCGCTCGCGGAGCGGGCGAAGGGGCTGCCGGTCATCGAGCTCGACGAGCGGACCGAGAGCGACGTCGAGATGATCGCGATCGGGGCGTTCTCCCCGCTGCGCGGCTTCATGAACTCGAAGGACTACCTGCGCGTCGTGCGCGAGATGCGGCTCGAGAGCGGCCTTCCGTGGTCGATGCCGATCACGCTCGCCGTCTCCGAGCAGGCGGCCGAGGGGCTCCGCGTGGGCTCCGAGGCGGCGCTCCGCGCGCGCGACGGGCGCATCGTCGCGGTCATCGAGCTGAGCGACAAGTGGCGGCCCAACAAGGAGCTCGAGGCGCAGGAGGTGTTCCGGACGACCGAGACGAAGCACCCGGGCGTCGCGTACCTGATGAGCACGGGCCCCGTGTACGTCGGCGGCGAGATCCGCGTGCTGGAGCGGCCCGTCGACTCGGCGTTCCCGACGTACGACCGGAGCCCGGCGACGACGCGGGCGTACTTCGCCGAGAAGGGCTGGCGCCGGATCGTCGGGTTCCAGACGCGGAACCCGATCCACCGGGCGCACGAGTTCATCACGAAGACGGCGCTCGAGATCTGCGACGGCCTGATGATCCACCCGCTCGTCGGCGCGACCAAGTCGGACGACATCCCGGCGGACGTGCGGATGCGTTGCTACGAGGAGCTCATCGCGAAGTACTATGTGAAGGACCGCGTGCTGCTCTCGATCTACCCGGCGGCGATGCGCTACGCGGGGCCGCGCGAGGCGATCTTCCACGCGCTGGCGCGGAAGAACTACGGCTGCTCCCACTTCATCGTGGGGCGCGATCACGCCGGCGTCGGCAGCTACTACGGCACGTACGACGCGCAGGAGATCTTCAATGCCTTCAGCCCCGGAGAGCTCGGCATCACCACGCTCAACTTCGAGAACGCGTTCTACTCGACCGTGGTCGGCGCGATGGCCACGGCGAAGACGGCGCCTGGCGATGCGTCGACGCAGGTCAATCTGTCCGGGACGAAGGTGCGCGAGCTGCTCCAGCGTGGCGAGCTGCCGCCGCCGGAGTTCTCCCGTCCGGAGGTCGCGCGCATTCTCATCGAGTCGATGCGCAGCTCGTCGTAGCCCCGGGCGCCTGAGGGCCGCGGCGGGCGGCGCCATGGAGCGGGGCCGCGCGGCCCCTCACGTGGCGCGCGCGGCGCGCGCCGCGGTCCTCTCGCTCCTCGCCGCGCTCGCTGGCGTCTCCGCGGGGACGCCGGCGCGCGCGGATCTCAGCGACGATGCCGCGCGCGTCGCGCGGATGTGGTCGCTCTCGGGCGCGCGCGTCGCGCGCCTCCCCCCCATCTTCCTCGAGCACGGCCGCGCCCGAGTCGTGGCGATCGATCCGCCCGCCGGCCCGGCCCGCGTCGCAGGCGCGGCCGGCGCGGCGGCGGACGAGTGCCTCACCGCCGCGTTCCTCGCGCCTCGCACGGCGGAGTTCACGCTCTCGCCGGAGGGGCCGTCGGGCGGCGTCCCCGCCCTCGAGGGCCTCATCCACCGGCTGCGCGGCGCGGAGCCCGAGGACGACCGCCGCGTCCCCAGCGTCACCGGGGTCGCGGCGATCACGCTGTGCGGGGCCGAGCGCGAGGGGCTGCGCAGCTTGGCGGTCGAGGTGCTGTCGACGCGCAGCGCGTTCGATGTCGTCGTCGCCGCGTCGAGCGCGCCGCTGGAGCGCGTCGAGGCCATCCTGCCGGAGCGCGCGTCCGGGCCCGTCGCGCCGCGCGGCGACCCTGGGCGGCCCTCCGAGCCGGGGCCGCTCGACGCCCGGGTCGCGCGGGCCGCGCGTCGCGCGCAGGCGGAAGGGGCGCCGCGCGTCGCTCCGACCGACATGCGCGCCTCGTCGCTCGGGACGGGGCAGTTCTCGGTCAGGCTCCCCGAGGGCTGCCACCGCCTCGACCTGATGGCCGAGGTGCCGAGCGCCACGTTGCGCCGCGCGACCGACCTCGACGCCGAGGCGCGCGAGGAGACCACGGGCAGGGTGCTCGATCGCGACAGGTCCGACGCGCCTGACGCGCGGCTCGACTTCTGTCTGGGCGAGCAGGGGGTCGTCGAGGTGCCTTTCCTCGGGGCCGCGGGGCCGGTGAAGGTCGTGCTGTCCGACGCGCAGTGGCCGATGTCCGCGTTCGTGCCGGGGCACTTCGGCGCGCGCGCCCGCGGCAACCTGGCCGCCGCGCTGCGCCGCCGCCACGCGCCCGCGCCGCGAGCGCAGGCGATCGCCGAGGCGATCGGCGCGCAGGGCGACACGCTCGTCCCGGTCCAGGTCGAGCCGGGCCGCTGCTACTTCGCGGGGGCGGCGCTGGCCCGGGGCGAGCTGCGCGCGCTCCGGATCTCCGTCGAGGTCGGCGACCGCGCCGGGCGCGACGACGCCGGCGAGAACGGCGAGAGCGCCGGCGTCGCGTTCTGCTCCGAGATCGAGGAGAGCGCCGCCCTCCGCGTGTCCGCGCGCGGCGGCTCGCCGGTCTGGGTCGTCGCTGTCTGGCCGATGGACTGACCCCGCTCACGCCGGGGCGCCGGGGCGCCTCGGGCGGCGGCGCGGGGCCTGCTCCGGGCCCGGGTTGGTCACGGCGCCGGGCTGGGCCCGCTCCGGCAGCAGCTGGCGGAGCTGCCAGGCCTGCAGGAACGCGCGTCGCTCCGCGGCGCGCAGCGCGTGCTGGTGCTGGCCCATCATGAACGCCGGCACGACCAGCATGAACAGGGTCGTCAGCGTCAGCGCCGTCATCGTCGCGATCTTCGAGTGCTCGACGGCCTGGGGCAGGATGACCATCGCGCCGCCCGCGAACTCGTACGAGCGGGGCAGGACGCCGGAGTACTCGATCCACGCGGCGGCCAGCACAGCGACGCAGCTGGTCACGACGACGGCGAAGCGGTAGGCCGTCCGGTACGTGAACGAGTTGCCGTACGTGAGGATGACGAGCAGCATCGGCATGAAGAGCAGCGGGCCGAAGCCGCGGCCGATGCACAGGAAGCTGAGCACGTTGAAGACGAAGCCGGCGTAGGCGTACCACTCCGCGGAGGGGCGGTGGACGACGCGCGCGGCGAGGAACTTCATCAGCGCCGCGAGGGCGGTGAAGCCCAGGATGAAGGCGAAGACCTGCCACTCCCGGATGCCCAGCCACACGGCGGCGACCAGCGTCGCGATCGCCGTCGCGAGCAGCTCGGCGCGCATGCCCGCGCGCAGCTGCAGCCGGTGCCGCGCCGCCGCGGCCGCGTCCAGCTCGGCGAGCACCTCCGCCGGCATCTCGCGCGGCGGCTCGGTCAGGACGCGCCGGAGCGTCTCCAGGGCGCGCTCGTTGGACGGATCGAAGGCGAGCGCCTGGCCGACCTCGCTGAGCAGCGCCTTCCGGGCGCCCTCGGCTTCCTTGCCGCCGGCGAGCGCCTCCGTCACGCGCTCCTCGGCCAGCCCCGCGTGCCGCGCCGCGAGGTCGCGGCGGAGCTCCACGTCCTTGTCGCCGTCGAGGAACCGCTCGACCGCCTCGTAGAGCGCGCGGGCGGACGGGTAGCGCTCGGAGGGCTCGCGCCGCGTCGCCGTCACGCAGATCGCGTCGAGCTCCGGCGGCACCTCGCGCTCGGGCGCGCGCACCGACGCCCGCGCGTCGGCGCCGTGGATGAGCGAGTCGAGCATCTCGGTGCGGTCCTTCTTCGGGTGCAGCGGCTTGAGCGTGAGGAGCTCGAAGAGGATCGCGCCGAGCGAGTAGACGTCGCTGCGCACGTCGAGCGTGTCGACGCACCCCTGCGCCTGCTCCGGCGACATGTACCCCAGGGTCCCGAGCACGTCGCCCGGGATGGTCCGCGTGCTCATGGGATCTTCGCCCATGTCGATGGTCTGGAGCGGCGTGTCGATGAGCTTCGCGACGCCCCAGTCGAGCAGGTACACCTCGCCGAAATCGCCGAGCATGATGTTGGCGGGCTTGAGGTCGCGGTGGAGCACGCCGCGCGAGTGCGCGAAATCGACGGCGATGCAGACCGACGAGAAGGCGGTGAGCAGCCTGCGGCGCGAGAAGCTCTGGAGCGCCGTCGCGTCGCCCTCGCGGAGCTCGTTCAGGATCCTCGCCAGCGTGAGGCCACGGAGGCGCTTCATCGTGAAGTACGCCGAGCCCTTGCTGTCCACGCCGAGGTCGTAGACGGGCACGATCGACGGGTGCTCGAGCTGGCCCTGCACCCGGGCCTCGCGGAGGAACCGGTGGCGCAGCGTCGTGTCGCCCTGGTGCTCGGCGCGGATGACCTTCATGGCCACGTCGCGGCCGATGCGGCGGTCCCTGCAGAAGTGGACCTCGCCCATCCCCCCGACGCCGAGCAGCGACCGCATCTCGTAGCGGGGACCGTCGCTGGACAGATCCGTGAGCTCCGCGCGGGCGCGCCCGAGGCTCACGGGGGTGGGGCTCTGGCCGTGCGAATCTCCGCCCTTCCCGCGAGATTTTCGCATCTCGGGGAGCTGCTCGAGCGTCTCGAAATCGTCGTCGAACAGGGCCATGGCGTCCGGGAAGCCAGGCTCGGTCGCGCCGTGCCAGAAAAACCCACACCGGCAGGGCTCCGCGTGGCGACCCTCGACCGCCTCGACAGGCGGCAGCGAGCGGCGTTGCGGAGTGCTGGGCTTCCTCGGACGAGAAAATCTCGTATCGGGTGGTCGTGTCAACGGGATGCTGCGTCCGTAGAAGACGGCCGACGCGCAATGCGACGGCCGCGCGCCGCGCACATCCCGTGCGACCGGGGTGAAGGCGGGGGCCGCTCGCGAAATGAAGGTCGATGTCGGGTGTCCAGCGGTCCTGGCGCGAGCTGTGGTGGCGTCTCCGTCGCGCGGGGTGCGCGATGTGGGGCGCGTCACCGCGCGGGCGATCGCCGGCGGAGGCTCGATGCGCGCGAGGCGCTCGGCGCGCTCGATGCCCTCGGCGTGCTCGACGTGCTCAACGTCCGAGGAGCGCGAGCAGCGTCTTCTTGTTCGTGAGGCCGATGTGCCGCCCGACGGGCTCGCCCTTCTGGAAGGCGACCACCGTCGGCAGACCGCGGATGCCGAAGCGCTGCGCGGCCGCGGGCGACTCGTCGACGTCGAGCTTGACTACCTTGACCTGGCCCGCCGTCTCGGCGGCGATCTCATCGACGATCGGCGCGAGCCGCTTGCAGGGGGCGCACCACGATGCCGAGAAGTCCACGAGCACCGGCGTGTCCGTCTGCAGGACCTCCTGAGCGAAATTCTGGTCGTTGACTTCGATGACATTGCTGCTGCTGCCCATGGCGCTGTCCTTTCGGTCTTCTCTGGATTGAGCGGGACCTGGCTGCGATGCGCCGGCGCGATGCCGGCCCGATCCTCGACAGCCACGCTCGCTCCAACTGTTATATGCACGGTTTCAGTTTCTGCCAGGGGCGAGGCCTGGCCGCCCACAGGCGTGGCGCCGTCGCGTGCGTCCGCGGCAGGGGGCCGGGCGCGGCGTCGCCGCGCGGCCAGGCGCCCGAGAGATCAGCCGGCCTTGACCGACGCAGACGCTGGGCGGCCGAGGTGCTGCGCCCGGAGCGCGATGTCCGCGACGGTCTTCTGCGCGAGGCCGCGCAGCAGCCCTGCGTTGGCCGCCTCCGCGACCTCATCGAACGCCCGCTGGATCCCCGACCCGATCGGGCACCTCGCGTTCGGCTCGCACGGGCTCGGCGCGATGGCGCCTTCCGGCTCGACGGCGGCGTACACCTCGCTCAGCCGGATCTTCTTCGCCGGCCTCGCCAGGCGATAGCCGCCCGAGCGGCCCTCCCGCGCCTCGATGAGCCCGGCCTGCGACAGCCGCGCGAGGATGCGCCGCAGGAAGGCCGGGTTCGTGTTGATGCTCGCCGACAGCGCGTCGCTCGCGCAGCTCTCGTCGGACTGGGCGAGCAGCGCGAGGGCGTGCGTGGCGATGGCGAAGCGACCCGAGGACATCGAACGGCCCCTCGGCCGTTATCTGAGGGCTCCGGGGGCTCCGCTGTCAAGGCGCGGCGGGCGGTCGAGCGTTCGCGCGCTCGCGCGCTCGCGCCTGCTCGTTCAGCGCGACCTGGGCGACGTGCGGATCAGCACGAGGGCGTCTCCCTTGCCGTCCGCGAGGCGCAGCTCGATCGACGCGGGGATGGCCGCCGGGCCGGCGCAGCGGCTGTCGGACACGACGTGCCGCGCCCTGGCGAGCGAGCTCTCCCCCGTCGAGGTGTCGACGAGCCGCAGATCGACGCCCGCGCCGTCGGCGTCGAGCGCCGCGATCACCTCGGCGCACGTGTTGGCCGGGATCGCGAGCGGGAGGATCTTGAGGCGCGCGGCGTCGAGCGCCACCGCCTGCGCGCCGGCCGCCCCCGCGGCGTCGGCGGGGCCGGCGGCGCTCATGCGCCCGAGCAGCCTCGCGGCGGCGAGCGGATGGGCGACGAGCGCCGGCGGGGCCTCGGGCTCCTTGCGGACCTCCACGGCGAACGGGCCGGGCTGCGCCATCGACTCGACGTCGACACGGGCGGGGCCGCCGCGCCCGCAGGTGAAGAGCGTCGCCCGGGCGCCGCCCCGGGCGCGGCCGAGGAGGGCGTGGCCCTCGCTCCAGAGCTCCGCGAGCACGTCGGCGAGCGGCTTGCCGGCCAGCACGTCGATCCGGGCGCAGCCGGCCGGCAGCTCGATCGGCAGCGTCGTCCGGCTGCCGAGCCGCGCGGCCCCGGTCGACACGCGCGGCGCGCCGTAGCCCCGGCCGGCGAGCGCGCGGCCGTGGTCCGCCCGCGCCTCGGCGAGGTCGCGGCCCTCGGTCACGCGCTCGATCGGCGTGGCGCCGGAGATCTCCGCCTCGGCGCCCGGCTGCGAGCGGCCCACGACCACGGCCACGAGGCCCTGCGTGCCGCGCGAGCGGATCGCGATCGAGAGCTCGACGGAGACCGCAGAGCAGAGGAGCAGCGAGCGATCCTGGCCTCGCTCGCGCGCGCGCGCGACGACCCTGCCGGTCTCGTCCTCCGCGACCACCTCGAGCGAGGCGACCTCGTCGCTCGGGGAGACGAGCACGTCGAGGCAGCGGCCGCCGTCGAGGGTGGCCCCGATACGGCTCGCGGTCCTGGAGCCGACGGGCAGCGCGACGCGCCGGACGTCGTCCCAGCGCGCGCCGACGGCGGCGCGGCGCGCCCTGATCTTCGCCTCCAGGCCGGGCCACGACTCGAGGCGCCCGCTCTCGTCGCCGGACCTGCCGCGCGCGTCGACGGCGCGGGCGACCGCGTCGGCCACCTTGACCGGGACGCTCTGCACGCCGACGCTCACCGCCCCGGCGCCCGACATCACGCGCGCCATGACATAGAGCCTCCGCGGGTGCGGCGGGCAGACGAGGATGGAGGCGCGCGCGTCGGCGGCCTCGTCGGTGGAGAAGGCGCTGCCGTCGTCCTCGAAGGCGAACAGGTCGACGTCGCTGATCGTCGGCGAGACCCGCGCCATCGCGAGCATGCACTCGCCGGCGGGCACCTCGACGAAGGCGCCGAGCCGATCGCCGTCGGACGCCATGTCCGCGCCGATCACCCGGAGCGCGCTCGCGCCCGCCTGCGCTGCGCGCTGCGCGTCCGCGCCGAGGAGGGTGCTGCCGTCGATTCGATCGGGCAGCGCGCGGAGCGTCTCCGGCGCCGGCGCGCCCTGGGAGGCGCTCGCCCCGGCGCGGCACGCGGGCAGGACAGCGAGCGAGGCCGCGAGCGCCCAGGCGGCGCGGGCGGGCGTCGGCAGGGGCGCGGGCGAAGGAAGGGACGCGGGATGTCGGGGGCGCAAGGGCGTGGGCTCGTCGGGGCGGGCGCTCGATCGAGAGAGAAAGTTCTACTTCAGCGCGGGTACGGCATCCAGGGCGCGCCGGCCGTGGCCGCGGCCGTCCACCGCGTCATTCCTCGGCGGCCTCGGCGCAGATCCGTCCGAGCGTCCGGACCGCGTGCTCGCTGAGCTCCGTGAACGGGTAGCCGCAGTTCACCCGGATGTAGTTCGAGAAACGGTGCTTGGCCGAGAAGATCGGCCCCGGCGCGACGCTGATGCCGTGCTCGAGCGCGCGCTCGTTCACGTCGAGCGCGCTCGTGCCGGGCGGCAGCTCGACCCAGAGCACGAAGCCGCCGGCGGGGCGTGAGATGCGGGTGCCGGGCGGGAAGTGCTCGGCGATCGCCTCGCTCATGCGCGCGACCTGGGCGGCCAGGCGGCGCCGGAGCGTCCGCAGGTGGTGATCGTACCCGCCGATCTCGAGGAACTCGGCGATGGCCATCTGCGGCAGCGTCGCGGTCGCCACGCTCTGCGCGAACTTGAGCTGCTCGACCTCGTCGAGGAAGCGGCCGGGCGCCGTCCAGCCGACCCGGTAGCCCGGCGCCACCGTCTTCGTGAACGACGAGCAGAGCATCACGAGCCCCTTCTTGTCGAACGCCTTGGCGGGGCGGGGGCGGACGTCGCCGAAGTGCAGGTCGCCGTAGATGTCGTCCTCGATGAGCGGCACCTCGCGGCGCGCGAGCATCGCGACGAGGCGCTCCTTCGCCTCGTCGGGCATGGCGCTGCCGAGGGGGTTGTTGAAGTTCGGGATCGCGAGGCACGCCTTGATGCGGTGGCGGGCCAGCATCTCCTCGAGGACGTCGAGGTCCATGCCGGTGCGGGGGTGCGAGGGGACCTCGAGCGCCTTGATGCCGAGGCTCTCGATGAGCTGGAGGAGCCCGTAGTACGCGGGCGACTCCAGCGCGACCGTGTCGCCCCGGCGGGCGACCGCGCGCAAGCAGAGGTGGAGCGCCTCCATGGCGCCGACCGTCGTCACGATGTCGTCGGGGGAGAGCACGACGCCCCACTCGACCGAGCGCCGGGCGATCTGCCGCCGCAGCGCCGGCAGGCCGGGCGGCGGATCGTACGAGACGCCGGCGCCGCCCGCGCTCCGCGCGATCGCGCTGAGGATCCGGTTCAGCTTGTCGGTCGGCAGGAGCTCCGGGCTCGGGCACGCGGCGCCGAACGGGACGATGTGCGGGTCCCGACACGCCCGGTAGACCTTGGAGACGAGGCTCTTCACGCTGACCCGCGTGGCGGTGGTGCAGGCGCGCGCGGCCCGGGGCTCGGGCAGCGCCGTGCCCCGGCGGGCGCGGACGTAGTGCCCCGACTGCGGGCGCGCCTCGATGAGCCCGCGGTTCTCGAGCTGCATGTACGCCTGCAGCACCGTCGCGACGCTGACCCCCTGCTGCCGGCTGAGCCGCCGCACCGACGGGATCCGGTCGCCCGGCCGCAGCGTGCCGCGCGCGATCAGATCCGCGATGTGCGCGGCCACGCGGTCGTAGAGGTGGGCCTCGTCATCTGCTTCCGCTTCGATGGGCGCCTGCACCTGCACGAGACGAAGTGTACAGCCGGGCGGGCGCTGCGGTACCGGTACAGCTGCCGGGCGTGAGGACCAGCACAGTCGCCTGTTCCGAAAACTGTACCGGCCTCAATTACCGACCGACTGCCTCTGTACCGGTCGCTCGCTTGACCCCACCCTTCAGGCCATGAAATTGACCTCACTTGTTTCGGAGCCGCCATCGCGCCTCCTGGAGGCGTCGCGGATCGATCTGGGGAAGGGGGGCCTGTGGACGCACCGCCTGCGGGGCGGCCCGCTGCGCCTGAGCTGTACCGCAGGCGCGGTCTGGATCACCCGCGAGGGGGAGCCGGAGGACGTGGTGCTGGAGGCCGGCGCCAGCTATGGAGGCGAGGGGCGCGGGCTCCTCGTGGTGGAGGCGCTCGAGCCGGCGCAGATCGCGGTGGCGAGGGGCGAGGCAGCGAAGACGGCGCGCGCCGTGCTGGCGAGGGCGCGGGGGAGCTGGCTGGTGCTGCTCTCGCTCCTCGCGCTGTACGTGATCTGGGGCTCGACGTACCTGGCGGTCTCGGTCGCGCTCGAGACGCTGCCGCCCTTCCTGCTGGCCGGGACGCGCTTCATGACGGCGGGCGCGCTGCTGTACGGCGTGCTCCGGCTGCGCGGCGCCCCTCGCCCGACGCTGCGGCAGTGGGGCGCGGCGGCGCGGGTCGGGGTGCTGCTGCTCGTCTTCGGCAACGGGTTCGTCGTCGTCTCGCAGCAGTGGGTGAGCTCGGGCGTCGCCGCGGTCGTGGTGTCCACGATGCCGCTCTGGCTGGCGCTCTTCGCCACCGCGCGGGGCCGGGGCGCCGCCGGCGGCGCGCCCGCCGGCGCCCCGGAGGTCTCCCGGCGCGAGTGGATCGGGCTCCTCGTCGGGTTCGCGGGCGCGGCGCTGCTCCACCTCGGCGGCGATCTGCACGCGGCGCACGCCGGGGCCCTGCTCATCTTGCTGGCCCCCGTGTCGTGGGCGCTCGGCTCGCTGTACAGCCGCTCGCTGCCGCTCCCGGAAGGGTCGATGGCTGTCGCGGCGGAGATGCTCGCGGGCGGCGCGGTGATGCTCGGGGTGAGCGCGCTCTCGGGTGAGCACCTCGCGGCGGCGCCCTCGTCGCGGTCGCTCCTCGCGCTCGCCTATCTGGCGGTGTTCGGATCGATCGTGGCCCTCAGCGCGTACACGTACCTGCTCCGGAGCACGCGCCCGGCGATCGCGACGAGCTACGCGTACGTGAACCCGATCGTCGCCATCGCGCTCGGCGTCCTGCTCGGCGGCGAGCGGGCCTCCGCGACGACCTGGGCCGCCGCGGCCATCGTCGGCGCCGGCGTCGTCATCGTCTCGCGGCGCTAGGCGCGCTGCGCTCTCGGACCACCCCGCCCCGCTCCGACGGCGCGTCGCGCCGGCCGCCTTCGCGCCCCGCGCGCGCGCCGTCGACCGTAGGCAATGCGGGGGGCGGCGTGTAGTGTGCGCAGCGAGGAGGCGAGGTAGATGAAGCGAGGGTACCGGCTGCTCGGCTGGGCGCTGCTCCTGTCCGGGGCGCCGTCGGCGTGCAGCGGCGGCCACGTCGGCGCTGCGTCGAGCAACGGGGCGAGCGCGACGTCGGGCGCGAGCGCAGGCGGCGGCGAAGGCGGCGGCGCGGCCACGAGCACCGGGGAGGGCGGCGGCGCGGCGGTGGGCGCCGGCGAAGGCGGCGGGGCGGCGGTCGGCGCGGGCGCGGGCGCGGGCGCGGGCGCGGGGCCGAGCGGCGAGTGCGCGGCACTCGCGCCCGGCCCCTTCGAGCCGGCGCTGGTCACGGCCGTGTTCAGCGGCAGCGAGGACTTCGCGTTCGACGGCCGGGGCTACCTCGTCGCCAAGCAGGGGTCGAACCTCGTTCGCTTCGACGCCACGGGCCGGACCTCGAACTTCGCGTCACTGCCGGGCCCCCAGGGCCCCGTGCCCGGGCTCCGATACCGGCCCGACGGGACCCTCGTGGCGGCGCTGCCGGCCCGGGGCGCCGTCGTCCAGATCTCGGCGACCGGAAGGGTCGACGACTACGTGACAGGCCTCACGGACCCGAACGGCCTCGCTCCGGACGCGCAGGGCAACGTCTGGGCGACCGACCTCGCGGGCGATCGGGTGATCCGCCTCAACCCCGATGCCACGATCGACGAGATCGCGAGCGGCGCCCCCGAGGTGAGCGAGCCGAACGGAATCGCCTTCGACCCTGCGCGACGGGTGGTTTTCTACACCAACTCCTCTGCCGGCGAGATCCGCAGGATCGACCTGAACAACCCTGGCGAACGTCCCTCGCTCGTGGCGACGGTCGCTTCGTCCGTGCTCGACGGGCTCGCTCTCGATACGTGTGGTTACCTCTACACGGTCGATAGCGAGAACCGGACGCTCTATCGGGTGAGGCTCGACGCGGGCGGCGCCGCCCTGGGGGAGGCCGAGCTCCTGGCGCGCTTCCCGACCGGGGTGGCCAATGCGCAATTCGGAGCGGGCCCGGGGTTCGATGCGAGGACCCTTTACGTCGGAGGCGCAGCCGGCTCGATCTACGCTGTTGCCGTCGGCATCGCCGGCGCGCCGGTCCCCGCGCCGCCAGAAGCGCCGTGATGGACGCTCCTCGGCAGCGCGCTGGAGGGGAGGCTCAGCGGGCGCCTTCCGCGGCCACTTCGCCCTTCTTGAGCTTCTCTTGAAGCTCGCCGAGCTTCCCCGCCGACCGCTCGAGGGCGCGCGCAGCGCCCTCCAGCGCGATCCGCCCGTAACCGATGGCCACCCCTGCCCAGGAGGTGCCCAGCTCGCGCAGCGTCTCGACGAACGGCGGCTTGATCGCCGGCGCCCCGGCGCTGGCGTCCGACGCCTGTGCGTGCCCGGCGCTCCCGTTCACGCTGTTCTCGGCCTTCGGCTCCGTGATGCTCTGGGTCTCACTCATGGTCTGCCTCCCACTTCGTTATGTCCCCCCGCGACGACCGCGGGCGCACAGAAATGATGAATCAAGCGTTGACCCCCGTGCCCCGCGCGTCGCCCGCTCTCGCGGGCTCGCAAGACGCGATGTGCACTGGAGCGAGGGGAGCCCCGCCGCACGGCCGTGCCCGCGAACAGAGCCACCTTGTGGCTTCGTCGGAGGCACAATCGCGACGCCACGACACTGCGACGCGACGCGTTAACTGTCAAGGCCTCATGTCGATTTTGTTGCCGTCGTTTTTCCCTAGGTTGTTTGATGAGGACGCTGCGGCGGCCATCGCGTTCGCTCGGCAGGTCTAGGAAGGGAGTCACCCTATGTCGCTCGCGCGCTGGAACAAGGCCACGCCACCAATGCTGTTGTGGCTTCTCGTGGTGCTGTCGCTGCTCGCCGTTCCGTCGCTCTCGATGGGGCAGGCGCCTGACGCGCCGACGGCGGCGCCTGCCGCGGGCGCGGCGCCATCAGCGCCCGCGGCGAAGGGCGCCGCGGCGCAGGCGCAGGCGCACGGGCCTCCGCCCGATTCGTGGGCTGGACAGTTGGAGATGCTCTCTCGCTGGGTCGATCAGCGCGGCGGCTCGGGGGGATGCGAGGAGCGATGTTACGCGCTCGATCGGCTGCGCATCACCGGCGCGGTGGGCGAGGGGCCGCTCCAGTTCGAGCTCTCGGGCGGGGTGCTCACGGACCGCCCCGTGGCCGTGCCGCTCTTCGGGCCGCCGGCGCACCTCCGCATCGAGGCCACGCTCGACGATGGACGCCCCGCGTCGCGCCGCGAGGCCGCGCCGATCAGCTTCGAGGACGACCACTACTACCTCTGGACGGCCGCGCGCCGCTTCGTGCTCCGGGGCACCCTGTGGCTCGAGGGCGACCTCACGCTCCTGGTCGCCGGTCCGCTCAACACGTTCGAGGCCGACATCACCGGCGGGTCCGTCGCCGAGGGCGCGCAGCTCTCGGGGCTCCGCGGGGCGACGCTCCACTTCACCCCCGACGGGGGCGCGGGGTCGCAGAGCGCGGGCCCCACGGTCTTCCAGCTGTCGCGCGCGGTGCGGGTCGGTCGGGAGATCGGCTTCGAGTACCGGCTCGTCATGCGGTCGGGCAGCGACCTGGGCGTCGTGCGCCTTCCCCTCGCGTTCGGGGAGAAGGTGCTCGACGTCGCGGGCGCGAGCGGCTTCCGGGTCGAGGGCGGGGAGCTCGTGCTGCCCACCTCGGGCCGCGCCGCGGAGATGAAGATCTCGGGCACGCTCCCGACGGTCGGCGCCTTCTCGCCCGATCCGCGCTCCGCCTACGAGTGGTGGCTGTTCGAGTCCGACGCGGAGCACCGCCTCACCGTGAAGGGCGACGCGCGCCAGGTCGACGCCGCCGAGTCGCCGATCCCGCGGACCCAGGCGACGTCGCGGCTCCTGCTCGTGCAGCGAGGGCAGCGCGTCGAGGTCGCGGTCGAGCCGCTCTCGGGCGTCGAGGTCCTCGCCGCCGTGGTGCGCGACCACCGCCGCACCCTGGTCCTGACCGAGCGCGGAGACCTCGTGGCCGACGACGCGCTCACCTACGAGAACAACGGCATCGATTACCTGACCTACGCGCCGGGCGGGCGGCCGATCTACCTCGCCACCGACGGGAAGGCCCAGCGGATCATGCACCAGGGCAAGGCCGCGGAGGAGGTCCTCGTGCCGCTGCAGACGGGGAGCCACACGATCCAGGTGCAGTCGCTGGCGCAGGCGGCGGTGCACGCGCTCGGAGGGACCCTGGAGCTGCCGATGCCGAGCTACCCGCTCACCGCGAGCGAGGTGGCGCTGACGGTCGGGCTGCCCGATCGCGTGGTGCCGCTCGCGCTGCTCGGCGGCGACCGCCCCGTGTGGTTCGCGGACGCGGGCGACGCCTTCGCGGTGGCGATCGGCTTCGTGGCCGCGTGGATCGCCGTGCGCCCCGGCGGGGCGACGAGCCGCGGGCGCGTTCGCGCGCTGCGCGCGCTGGGCGGGCTGCTCATGGCGGGCCTGTGGTTCCTGGCGCCCGCCACGTTCGTGGCGCTCGTGGTCGGCATCGCGACGGCCGTGGCGGCGTGGCTCGCGGGGCGGCTCCTCGGAGGCCGTGGCCGCGCCGCCGCGATGGTGGTGCTGCTGGGCATGGGCGGCCTGGCGCTCCTGGTCGGGCTCTTCGCCGTCTCGGCGAGGAGCTACAGGGCGGAGCGCTGGAACTCCGCGTACAGCGAGTCGGCGGCGCCGTCGCCCGCCGCCGTGCGCAGGGCGAAGGACGACGATCTGGTCAAGGGCGGAGGCGCGCTCGCCCCTGGAGGCGCGGTGCTGGAGGGGGTGACGCCGGTCGCGCTGTCGCTCCCGGACTACGAGCGGTCCGTTCAAGCGCGCCGTGAGCTCGTCACGCGCGAGCGCGCCTTCCGCCCCGTGCTCGTCTACACGACCTCGTCGGCGCTCGTGCCGCTCGTGCTCCTGTGGCTGGCCGGGGTGACGGTGCTCCTCGCCGCGCACCGCGCGCCGCTCATGGCGCTCTACCGGCGCGCGGCCGCGCGCCTCGCGCGCAGGCCCGAGGACGACCTCGCCCAGGGAGAGCCCCCGGCGCCGGCGCGCTGAGATCGACCGATCGCCATGGCGTGGTCTCCTCGCCTCGCCGCGGCCCTCGCGCTCCTCGCGCTGGTCGCGCTCCGCATCGCACAGCTGAGCCCCCCCGACGTCGTCCCGGCGAGCGCGCCGCCCGAGGTGTTCTCGGCCGAGCGGGCCAGGGCGCACCTCGCGCAGATCGCCGCCGAGCCGCGCCCCACCGGTTCGGCGGGCCACCGGCGGGCGCGCGACTACTTGCTCGGGGAGCTCTCGAAGCTCGGCGTGCAGCCCCAGGTCCAGCGCGCCTCGGTCCTCAGCCGGCAGTGGGGCCTGCCGTACGACGCGGCGCACGTCGAGAACATCGTGGCGCGGCTGCCGGGCGCGGACAGCACCCGGGCGGTCGCGCTCGTCGCGCACTACGACTCGGTGCCCGGCAGCCCGGGCGCCGCCGACGACGGCAGCGGGGTGGCGGCGCTCCTGGAGGCGCTGCGCGCCCTGAAGAGCGGCCCCCCGCTGCGCAACGACGTGCTGCTCCTGTTCACCGACGCGGAGGAGGGAGGCGTCCTCGGCGGCAAGGCATTCATGGACGAGCACCCGCTGCGCGGCGAGGTGGGGATCGCGCTCAACTTCGACGCCCGCGGGGCCGGCGGCGTGGTCGCGATGTTCGACACCGGGCCCGGCGACGCCTTCCCCGTCCGCGAGCTCGCCAGCGCCGCGGCCTACCCGGTGGCGTCGTCGCTCTTCCCCGAGGTCGCGCGGCGCATGGGCCACAGCACCGATCTCAGCGTCTTCAAGCGGGCCGGGATCCCCGGGCTGAACTTCGCCTTCAGCGACGCCGCCGCGCACTACCACGCCCCGTCCGACACCGTGGGCAACCTCGACCTCCGGAGCGTGCAGCACGCCGGCGACTACGCGCTCTCGCTCGCGCGGCGCTTCGGCGCGCTCGACCTGCGGGATCCCGGGCGCGGGGATGCTGTGTACTTCAACACGTGGGGCGCCCACCTCGTCTCGCACCCGATCGGCTGGACGCTCCCGATCGCCGCGCTGGTCACCTGCCTGTTCGCGGGCGTGGCGCTCCACGCTGTGCGGCGGCGGGCCGCTTCGCCGGGCCGGATCGCCGCGGGGCTGCTCGCCTTCCTGGCGCTGCTCCTCGGCGTCGCCGCGGCCGTGGGCGGGCTCGCGTGGATCCTCCGCAGCGTGCACCCGGCCCTCCGGGTGATGCCGTTCGAGCCGTACAACGCGCCCGCGTACCGGCTCGCGCTCGCGCTCGCCGCGCTCGCGGCCTGCGCGGCGGGCTACCGGTTCTTCCGGCGGCGCCTCGGCGCCTGCGAGCTCGCCCTCGGCGCGCTGCTCCTGTGGCTGTTGCTCCTCGTCGCGGCGAGCCTCTTCATGCCGGGCGCGAGCTTCTACTTCGCCTGGCCGCTCGCGTTCGCCCTGCTCGGGCTCGCGGCGGTGACGATCCGGCGCGGCGACGCCCCGCCCACGCTCGCGGACGCCGCGATCCTCGTCGCGGCCGCGGTGCCGGCGGTCGCGCTCGCCGTGCCCGGCCCGTACCTGTTCTTCGTCGCGCTGGGCCTGCCGAAGTCGGCGGTCCCGGCCCTCGCCGTCGCGCTCGTCTTCGGGCTCTTCCTGCCGCACGCCGAGCTGCTCGGCGGCGGCCGCTCGCCGCGGCTCTCGCTCGCGTTCGCCCTCCCGGGCCTCGCGGCGCTCCTCGTCGCCTGCGCCACCACGGGCTTCACCGAGGCGCGGCCCCGGCCGGCGAGCCTCGCCTACGCGGTCGACGCCGCCGCCGGGAAGGCCCACTGGCTCTCGGCCGACCGCGACCTCGACCCGTGGACCGCCGCGTACTTCCCGGACGATCGCGGGCAGGCGCCCTCGTTCGCCGTGCCGTTCGTGCGCGTGACGCGCCAGGCCGAGGCGCCGGCCCTCGCCCTCCCGGCGCCGTCGCTCACGGTGCTCGGTGATGTGCGGCGCGACGGCGTGCGGGCGCTCCGGCTCCGCGTCGCCTCATCCCGGGGAGCCCCCTGGCTGTTCGCCGAGGTGACGTCCCCGAACCGGGTGATCCGCGCCGAGGTGGACGGGCAGGGCGTGGAGGAGCCGGTGCGCGGGGCCGACGCGAAGCCGGATGTCCGCTGGGGGTTCACCTACATGGGTTTGCCGTCGGGAGGTATCGAGTGGTCGCTGGAGGTCGAGGATTCCGGGCCGATCGAGATCCGGCTGATGGACCAGACCTACGAGCTCCCAAGCGAGCTCGTGCGCTGGCAGAGGCCCAGCGAGCTCATGGGCGTGCCGTACCGCCTCGCCGATTCGACGTTCGTCAGCGGGTCGTTCCGGCCTTAGCACCGGCGGGCTCGCTGAAGCGGGCCCGCCGCCCTCGCTGCGCAGGATAGGTCGAGCGGATCAGTCGAGCAGCTCAGTCGAGCAGCTCAGTCGAGCAGCTCAGTCGAGCAGATCAGTCGAGCAGATCAGTCGACAAAGATGGGCTCGCAGTTCGTGAACGCGAGCGTCGACTGGACGGTGAAGTTCGACTCGCTCGTGTGCCGCTCGGCGTGGAAGAAGTCGAGTGCGTACTCCTGCCCGGGCGTGATCCCCAGCTCGTTCGCCATCGCGTCGAGGTCGAGCCTGTCGTCCTGCGGGCCGTGGAGGCCGCCCAGATCGATGGCGAGCCGGTTGTTGATGAACACCCAGAGATCGTCGTCGCCGGAGAACCTGAACTCCTCGCCGCCGTTGTACACGAACGTCATGTGGAGCTCGAACGTGAAGTGGTAGTTGTGCTGCCTCCCTTCGTTCCCGAAGCCCTGTTCGTCGATCGGGAAGAAGGCCCGGTTCTCGTAGGTGGCAATGCCGTCGGCGCCGACCACGGGCGTGATCGTGAACTGGATCGGCATGTTCACGCCGTCGACGTCGCGGTACCACTGGTTGAACTCGTCTGGCCCGGTCGTGTGCTCGGTGCCCCCCGGGTGCGCATAGACGGGCTTCTGATCCGGGCCCAGCTCGCGCTCGACGATGCCTTTCAGGCCCTGGCCCGTGAACGTCTCGAAGTCGGGGTGCCCCTTGCCGCCGTCGTAGGCGCGGAAGTCGCGCACGATGCCCGTGAGGCTCGCGTTGCACCCGTCGCCGCTGCCGCTGCTGCCGTTCCCGTTGCCCGCGCCCGCCGACACGCCGGACCCGAAGTCGCCGCCGCTGCTCGTGCCCGCGCCAGCGCCGGCGCCGGAGGTGTTGCTGGAGTCGCTCGCTCCATCGGTGCTGCCCCCACACGCGACCCCGGCCAGCACCAGCATTGTCGCGAGCGGAGCACACCAGTTCAACTGTAGCGGCCTAAGCATGTGAAGACTCCTTCTGTGGGGGACATCGCGCGTGGTCTGCGCGTCCGTTGTGCGTGGTTTGCGCATGTTTTGCGCGTTCTTTGTGCGCGGGGCGCGGCGCTTCCGGCGGTCGCCGAGGACGCAAGTGAGACAGCAATTCTATCTCGTCGCAATGGCGGCGCGATCCAGAAAATTGCCGCCGTGCGCTGGCAGCGCGCAGCGCGAGGCCGAAGCGGAGAAAAGTGCAGCTGGGCGACAGCGCACGAGCGCCGGGGAGGCGCCGAGATGTAGGTCGTTTATCGAGATCCGACGCCGCGGTGGGCGCCGAGGCGCCGCGCCAGCGCGGCCGGGAGCCGCTCGCAGAAACCGTCGCTCCGGGGCAGGGGCTCGCGCCGCGCGGTTTGCCAGAACAGCACCGGGCCCAGCCGGCGCTCGCGCGCGTGCGCCATGAGCGCGGCCATGGCCTTGCCGGTGTAGACCGGCTCCAGCGAGATCCCCTCGGCGGCGAGGGCGTCGCAGGCGGCGAGCGACGCGGGCGTGGGCGAGCCATACCCGCGGCCCAGGTAGCCGTGCACGACGTCGATCGGCGCCGCGGGGGGCACGGGCGCGACGCCCCGCTGCGCGAGCGCGGCGCGGAGCTCGGCGGTGAGGGCGCGGAGGCGGAAGCGCGAGGCGAGGAGGCGCTCGACCACGGCGACGGCCACGACCCGCGACCGCAGGCCGCCGAGCGCGAGCCCGACGGCGAGCCCGGCGGCGGTGCCGCCGGAGCCGAGCGGCACGTAGACGCGCGCGGGCTCGGGGAGCTCGCCGGCCCGGATCTGCGCGCCGAGCTCGAGCGCCGCGCGCGCGGCGCCCACCATGCCGAGCGACGACGTGGCGCCGAGCGGCACGATCGCCGCGCCGTCGTCGTCCCGCGCGCGGAGCGGCAGGAAGAGCGAAGGGCGCGCGAGCGCGAGCGCGGCGCGCGACGGGTAGAAGCGGATCGAGGCCGGGCCCGAGGCGGTGAACGCGAGGTTGTCGAGCACGCCCCTGGAGAGGTCGGTCCAGAAGAGGTGCGCGTGCACGCTCCGGCCGAGCCGCTGGGCCGCGGCGACGAGCGCGGCCACGTTGCCCGAGCCGATGCCGCCGGCCGCGGACCACGCCGCCGCGGTCGAGAAAGGGGGCGCGGCGAGCACGTAGTCGAGCTTCCGCATCTTCATCCCGCCGTGGAGGGGCTCGCAGAGGTCGTCGCGCTTGACGCCGAGGAACTCGATGCCCAGCGCGGAGGCGAGCCGCGGCAGCGCCGTGACCGGCGAGGGCGCGCCGACCCAGCCGAGCCTGGGAATGTCGTCGATCATCCGGAGGGCGGCTGCGTCGCGCAACGAGGGGACCTCGTGAAGGGTGTAAGGCGATCGGGCGAGCGAGCAATCGGGCGAGCGGGCAATCCGGGGGTCAGGCGAGCCGGCGATCGGGCAATCAGGGGTCGGGCGAGGTGGCGGTCAGGCGCTCTTCCGGTCGGCGATCACCCGGGCGTGCCGGCGCGCTGCCCAGCGAGCGTCGCGTCCGGCTCCAGGACGAGCAGGCGCACGCGCCCCGAGGCGCAGAGCCGGCCCTCCTCGTCGTAGACAGAGCCCTCCCACACCTGGGTGCGCCGCCCGCGGTCGAGCGGGCGCGCGGTGGCGCGCAGCCGCCCCGACCGGACCGCGCGCAGGAAGCTCGTGTGGTTCTCGAGCCCTACGACCGAGCGGCCGTCCGGCAGGGCGTGGAGCGCGGCGCCGATCGACGCCAGCGTCTCCACGATGCCCGCGTGGACGCCGCCGTGGACGATGCCATAGGCCTGCCGGTGCTGCGGCCCGATGTCGAGCTCGGCCTCCACCTCGTCGCGCGTGGCGCGGATCAGCCGGAGACCCATGGCGCTGATCCAGCCGTCGATGGCCGCGGTGTTCAGCGCGGCGGCGAAATCCTCGGGTTCCCCTTCGGCCATGGCGGCAGCGTAGTACACGCCTTGCCGGGAGCTTCCGGCGATTTCTCCCCGGGCGCGTCAGCGCGTCATCCGGATACCTTCCTCTCCAGGAGATCGGCGAACTCCTCGCGCAGCTTCGATTTGAGGAACTTGCCGGTCGAGGTGCGCGGGATCCGCTCGAGGAAGAGGTACTCGTCCGGGAGCCAGAACTTCGCGAAGCGCGGCTCGAGGAGGGCGCGGAGCTGCTCTTTCGAGGCGCTCTGGCCCTGCCGCAGGACGATCGCGGCGAGCGGGCGCTCGCCCCAGAGGGGGTGGCGCGCCGCGAACACCGCGGCCTCCAGGACAGCCGGGTGGCTCATGAGCGCGTTCTCGAGCGCGACCGAGCTGATCCACTCGCCGCCCGACTTGATCACGTCCTTCGTTCGATCCGCGATGCGCATGTAGCCCTCGCCGTCGATCGTCACGACGTCGCCGGTCTTGAACCAGCCGTCCTTCGTGAAGCGGTCCTCGCCCTCGCCGCCGAAGTACGATGAGGCGACCCAGGGGCCCCGCACCTCGAGCTCGCCCATCGTCCTGCCGTCCCAGGGCAGCGGCCGGTCGCCCGCGTCGACGTGGCGCTGATCGATGAACGGGACCGGGTAGCCCTGCGACGCGCGCGTCTGCAGCGAGGCGGCCGGGTCGTCGCGGAGGCGGCCAAGGCTGCTCCGGACGTGGGCGACGGTGCCGAGCGGGTTGGTCTCGGTCATCCCCCAGGCGTGGAGGACCACGAGCCCGTGCCGCGCGCGGAAGCCGTCGATGAGCGCGGGCGGCGCGGCCGAGCCGCCGATCACCATGGCGCGCATCGACGAGAGATCCCAGCGCTTCGGGTGCTCGTCGAGGAGCGCGAGGATTCCGAGCCAGATCGTGGGGACGCCCGCGGCGAACGTGACGCGCTCCCTGGCCATGAGGTCGAGCAGCGACGAAGCGTCGAGGTGCGGGCCGGGGAGCACGAGGCTCGCGCCGGTGGCGATCGCCGCGTACGGCAGCCCCCAGGCCATCGCGTGGAACATGGGCACCACCGGAAGGACGATGTCGCGGTCGCGGAAGCCGAGCGCGTCGTGCATGCAGGAGACCAGCGTGTGGAGCACGATCGAGCGGTGGCTGTAGGCCACGCCCTTGGGGTTGCCGGTCGTCCCCGACGTGTAGCAGAGCATGGCGGCGGAGCGCTCATCCAGGCTCGGGAAGTCGAAATGATCCGGCTCGGGCGCGAGCAGCGCCTCGTAGTCGAGCCCGTCGCCCGCCGCCGGATCCACGGGCCCGTCGTCGTCGAGGACCAGCACGCGCTGGATGCTGCGGACCTCCGGCGCGAACTTGCGGAAGAGCGGGAGGAGCGAGCGGTCGACGACGACGACCTTGTCCTCGGCGTGCGAGGCGATGTACCCGAGCTCGCTCGGGTGGAGGCGCAGGTTCAGGGTGTGGAGGACCGCGCCCATGGCCGGGACGCCGAGGTAGAGCTCCAGGTGCCGGGCGTGGTTCCAGCAGAGCGTCGCGACGCGGTCGCCCGCGCGGACGCCGAGCCGCGTGAGCGCGTGCGCGAGCTTCGACGCGCGGCGGTGGAGATCGGCGTACGTGGAGCGGGAGACCGTCCTGTCCGGGTTCTGGGTCACGATCTCGCAGCGCGCGTGGTACGTCCGCGCCCGGTCGAGGAAGTGGGTCAGCGTGAGCGGGTAATCCATCATGCGGCCGGCGAGCATGGGCGGTGCCTCCTCGTCCCGCGCGAGGCGCGGGGATCCGTCGAGTCAGGAGGGCTGTTCGAGGCGCCGCGAGACAGCGGCCCCGCCCCCCGAAACGGAGACTAGCTCTGTCTAGCTGCCCGTGCGCGACATTGCGCGCCGGAACGCGCGCATGTGGAACTCGCGCTGCTCGTCGGGATAAATGTGCTCCTGCCCGATCGGGCAGGCGCGGCGCGACAGGCACCCTCCCGTCATGCACGTCGCGTTTGGCCCGGCGTGGAGGTGGCCGACGCACGCGGCGACATCGTAGCTGCCAGGGGAGAACGCAGACACGGGGCAGGCGCTCAAACAGGGCTGGCCGGCGCACGAGGCGCAGGGGCTCGCCAGGTCCTCGCGCGGCGGGAGCGACAGCCGCTCCGCGAAGACGAGGGCGGCGCGGTACCCGTGCCAGAGGCCGAATCGCGGGTGGATGAGGATGGCGAGGGGCGACGGGGACAGCGCCTCGGCCTGCTGCGCCCAGCGCTGGAACGGCCAGTAGGGAGGGCCGGTGAAGGGAAACAGGGCAGTCGCGCCGAGCTCCGCCGCGAGCGGGGAGACGACCGCGACGGTCCAGTCGTCGAGCGCGAGATCGGGGGCGTCCTTGCGGGCGCGCGAGAACGCGCGCCACATCGACGGGCCGGCGTTGCCGAGAAGGGCGAGCGTCCCCGCGGGGAGGTCGCCTGCCGCAGGCACGCCGTCGCCCTCGCGCGGGTGGAAGCCGCCGCGGAGCGGGAGGCCAGCGCGCTCGCAACGCGAGGAGAGATCCGGCCAGCTGATGGGCATCGCGCCCCGCGATAGGGCGCCTGGGCCTGCGCGGCAAGCGAGCGGCGGCGCTCAGTTCACGTCGACGTAGAAGTCGAGGCTCTTCAGGTTCGTGATCGGGCCTTCCCAGATCTCGAACCCGACGGCGACCGCGTTGACCGTGTCGCCGGGGACGCTGAGGCCGCGCGTCTCCGCGTCGCGCACGAAGTCCATCACGTCGAACTCGATCTCCGAGCTGTCTTGCCCCTCGGCGCGCACCCAGTTCACGATCGGCAGGCCGTTCACCATGCCGTTCCAGATGTTCCATTTGCCGGGGACGTTCGCGACCGTCACGCCCTGGTGCGCGGCGTTCGGCTGCCCGGCGGGCTGATAGCGCGTCGGATCGCGCAGCCACACCATGAGGTAGCCGCGGAGCTGCGTGCCGTTGCCCATCCAGATGTCGTACGCGGCGTTGTACTGGCCCTCGTTGCCATTTTTCGCCCAGCGCCAGCCGGTGCGCAGGCTCTTGATGGAGCTGCTCGGCGCCGGCAAGCCGCAATCCGGCACCTCCTTCACCGAGTATCGGCCGCAAAAGACGGTCGGATACGAGGCGGGTTGCCCCATCGAGCCGGCCGAGCCGCTCATGCTCTCCACCGTGAACGACGTGCCTTCCCACGAGACCGTGTGGTTGCCGAAGCCGGGGCCCCAGCCGTTGGTGATGAGCACGTACGGCGTGCCGTCGCGCGAGACGAGGCCCGTTTCGTACCGCTCGCTCGATCTGCCGGAGCCCTCCATGGCGCCGTTGCCGAGCTCGGAGCCCGGGTTCGCGGTGCCGCCCGTCCCTGCCGTTGTGCTGCTCGCATGCGAGGTCCCCCGCGTCACGCGCTTCCTGGACTTGACGTCGCTCCGGCGACCTCGACGCTTTGCGTGTTCGCGTGGGAGCGCCGCTCGACATCGTTTTTACGCCCATCGAGGGTTGGAGTCGCCAGAGGGACGCTCGAGCCGTGCCTCGCTGATCTTCATCGATGCTCCGAGTCGCTCGATGACGGATGAGGCCGTTGGTTGCGGAGACGAACGCGTCCCCAGAAAGCGCGGAACCGAGTGACCGGGCGCTTGCGCTCCTCCCCGGTTCCCACGTTCTGGTCTAGAGTGCCGTCGTGCCACCTAGGCTCCACTGCCGGATCGGGACGGAGGCAAAGTCCCCTCTCACCCGCGCGTTTGCTCGCGCCGGACGCGCACCAGCGAGCGCGCCATGAGCCTGCCGCGCCCGCGGGTCACGCTCCACTTCGCCCAGACGCTCGACGGGCGCATCGCGGCCCAGGACCAGCGCGTCATGCTCAGCACACCCGCAGGGATGGTGTGCGCCCACCGGGCGCGCGCGGAGCACGACGCGGTGCTCGTGGGGATCCGCACCGTCGTGATCGACGATCCGCTGCTGACCCTGCGCGGGTGCGAGGGGCGCCAGCCCATGCGCGTGGTGCTGGCGAGCGCCCTCGGCGTGCCGGGAGGGGCGCGCCTGCTGCAGCCGTCCGGCAGCGGGCAGCCGGCCGGCGGGCGCGTTGTCGTCTTCGGCGCGGCGGGGCGCGCGCCGCGCGCGGCGCGGGCGCGGCTCGAGGAGCGCGGCGCAGAGGTGGTCGTCGTGCCCGCGGACGACCAGGGCCTCGTCTCGCTGCCGCACGCGCTGGCCGAGCTCCACGCGCGCGGCGTTCGGCGGCTGCTCGTCGAGGGGGGCGGCGCCGTGCTCACCTCGTTCCTGCGCGCGCGCCTCGCCGACAGGGCGGAGGTCGAGATCGCGCCGCGCTTCCTCGGCGACACCGCGATCCCCGCGGTCGGCGCGCTGGGAGAGGCGCCGCTCGCGTCGGCGATCGACCTGCGCGAGCCGGCGGTCGAGCTCCTCGGGGGCAACGTGCTCTTGCGAGGGGAGGTGCGTTATCCCGACTGACGCGCCCGCGCCGCCCGGGGCCGTCGCGCCGCGCGACGCCGCCCCGCCCCTCGCCCGCGAGCTCTGGTTCGTCCGGCCGGGGCTCGTCGAGGTGCGTCCGGGGGCCCCGCCGCGCGCGCCCGGGCCTGGCGAGGTCGTGGCGCGCGCGCTCGCGTCGGGCGTGAGCCAGGGGACGGAGCTGCTGCTCTTCCGCGGCGAGGGGCCGACGCCGTTCGACCCGTCGCTCGACGCGCCCGACGCTGAGTGCGCGCCGACCTACCCGCGCCGCTACGGCTACGCGTGGGTCGGCGAGGTCGTCGCCCGCGGCGACGGCGCGGCGCTCGGGCCGGGCGACCGCGTCTTCGCGCTCGCGCCCCACGGCGATCTCCACCTGCTCGGGCCGGGCGCGGCGCGCGGCCTGCCACGCTCGATCCCGGCCGAGCGCGCGGTGCTGGCCGCGAACCTCGAGACGGCGATCACGTGCGTGTGGGACGCGGGGCTGGGGCTCGGGGACGCCGTGGTGGTGCTCGGCGGCGGGATCGTCGGGCTCCTCATCGTGGCGCTCGCGCGGCGCGCCGGGGCCGTGGTCCGGCTCGTCGAGCCGAGCGAGCGGCGGCGCCAGGTCGGCCTCGCGCTCGGCGCCGTCGCGGCGCTCCGGCCGGAGGACGACCGGCCGCGCGGCGACGCGGACGCCGTCATCGCCGCGACCGGCCATCCGGAGGAGCTCGACCGCGCGATCGCGCACGCGGCGCGCGAGGCGACGGTGACGGTCGCGTCGTTCTACGGGGCGCGGACGAGCCCGGTCGCGCTCGGCGCGGACTTCCACCGCCGGCGCCTGCGCCTGCGGGCGAGCCAGGTCTCGACCATCCCGCCGGAGCGCGCGCCCCGATGGGACCACGCGCGACGCTTCGCGCTCGTCCGCGCCGTCCTCGAAGATCCGGCGCTCGACGCGCTGCTGGACCCGCCCGTCCCGCTCGACGCGGCGCCGTCGGTGTACGCAGAGCTCGCGGCCGAGCCCGGGGCGCGGCTACAGACGGTCTTCCGGTACGGCGCACGATCGGCTACGCGAGAGGCAACCTAGAGGGTAGAGGCCCACCACCGCCATGTTCCTCCTCGGCGTCAGCGATCACGTGATGATCGCGCACAGCTTCTCCGATCCGTTCTTCGGCCCGGCGACCCGGATGCACGGCGCGACGTACTCCGTCGAGATCGAGATCCGCGCGAAGGCGCTCGGCCCGCACCACGTCGTGATGGACATCGGCGCGCTGCACGCGTCGCTGCGCCGGGCGCTCGACACGATCGACTACCAGAACCTCGACGAGCACCCGGCCTTCCCCGGGCGCACCTCCACGACCGAGCGCGTGGCCGAGCACGTGGCTGGCCTGCTCGCCGCGGACATCGCGAAGCTGCCCGCGGACGAGGCGCCTTGCTCGGGCGCGACGCTGCGGGTGCTCGTCCGCGAGTCGCCCACGGCCTACGCGGGCTTCGAACGCGATCTCTAGGCTCCGTCTGACGAGCTGCTGCGTCGTCCGAACGGCCGGCCGAGCCCGCTCCAGGACCTGCTGGCTTTCTCGCGTGCTCTCCCGGCCTCAGGCCGCTCGCGACGCTCGTCCGGCAGAGCCGAGCGCTCCTGAGCCCGGCGAGGCGCGCGCCTGTCCGTCCGAGGCCGAGCGGCCAGCTGCTCGGCGCCTGCTCCGGCGCTCGCGCGGGACTAGGGCAGTCGACTCCGCCGCATAACAAGGCGGAGACACCCTTATTCCTCTGACGAAGCGATCTTCACAGAGACGCCACGTAGCCCGGCCGGGGGCGCCCGGAGGAGACCCGTGGTGTCTCGCTGTATGCGATCGGAACCTCATAATTCGTCACGACGCCCGGAACCCGGTACCCCCCCCGTTCCGTCTTCTGGGCCACAAAGGCGGAACACTTCAAGGCGACCCGCGCGGGGCTGGATCGATTTTTGTATTCCTGTTGCATCAGCAACTCGATGCGAGAACGCGACCGAGCCTGCTCCGCCGCGTCCTCGTGACGTCGAGGGCCGCTGTACTGGATGACCCGACGAGCGCTCGCGTAGGACCGCGGGCGATAGCGCTCGGGGACGCGCGCAGCGCGCGTCGGACGGTTGCCTGGGCAAGGAGGACTGGATCTCATGAGCGATGAACCTGGATCTGCCGTCGTCGAGGGAGGCACAACCGGCAGGAGCGGGCAGGCGGTCCCAAAACGGGAGAGGGAGCGCCTCGTGGTGATCGGCAATGGGATGGCCGGCGCGCGGTTCGTGGAGGAGCTCGTCGCGCGGGGGGGCAGAAACCGCTTCGAAATCGTGATGTTCGGCGATGAGCCGTACGGCAATTACAACCGTATCCTGCTGTCGAACGTTCTCGCGGGAATCCAGGATCCGAAGGACATCTTCATCAACCCTCTGTCCTGGTACGAGGACAACGGCGTCCGCCTCCACGCCGGGGTCCGGGTCGCCTCGATCGACCGCAGGAGCAAGATTGTCCGCGGCGCCTCGGGCGTCGCCGAGGCCTACGACAAGCTCGTCATCGCCACGGGGAGCCGCGCCTTCGTGCCGAGGATCGAGGGGCTGGAGCGGGAGGGGGGAGGGTACAAGAGCGGGGTCTTCGTGTTCAGGACGCTCGATGACTGCAGCGGCATCCTCGAGCACGCGAAGCGGTCGCGGCGGGCCGCCGTGATCGGCGGCGGGCTCCTCGGCCTCGAGGCCGCGCGGGGCCTGCTCGGGCTCGGCCTGGAGGTGCACGTGGTGCACCTGATGAAGCACCTCATGGAGGTCCAGCTCGACGCGGCCGGCGGAGCCGTGCTCCGGCGCGCGCTGGAGGACATGGGGCTCGCCGTCCACCTCGAGAAATCCACCCGGGAGATCCTCGGAGACGAGCGGGTCGAGGGGCTCCGCTTCGAGGACGGGAGCGAGCTCGCGTGCGATCTCGTGGTGATCTCCGCCGGCATCCGCCCGAACGCAGAGCTCGCGCGCGACGCGGGGCTCACCGTCGAGCGGGGGATCGTCGTGGGAGACGACCTCTGCTCGCCCGACGATCCGGACATCCATGCGCTCGGCGAGTGCGTCCAGCACCGCGGGCGCACCTACGGGCTCGTGGCTCCCCTGTGGGAACAGGCGCAGATCCTGGCCGATCGGCTCACGGAGCGCCGGCCCGACGCGGCGTATGCGGGCTCGAAGGTCTCCACCAAGCTCAAGGTGATGGGCGTCGATCTCCTGGTGATGGGGGAGCAGCGCGCCGCGAGCGACGCGGAGGAAGAGGTCGCCTACGCCGAGCCGTCGCGCGGGATTTACCGGAAGCTCGTGATCCGGGACGGGACCCTCGCGGGCGCCATCCTGCTCGGCGGCGGGGCGCCGGGCGGGAGGCTGCTCCAGGCGTTCGAGCGGGGCCTCAAGATCCCCGAGGATCGCGCGGCTCTCCTCTCCGCAGGGGCCCACGCCGGCGCGGGCGAGCCCAGCGTGGGGGACATGCCGGACGAGGCGCAGGTATGCAACTGCAACGGCGTCTCGAAGGGCCAGATCGCCGCGGCGGCGCGGGGCGGGTGCCGCACCCTCCGGCAGGCGTGCGCCGCGACGCGCGCCGGGTCGGGCTGCGGGGCGTGCAAGCCGCAGGTGCAGGCCGTCCTCGAGCTGGTCCTCGGGAGCGGCGCGGCGGAGGACCCCTCGGCCCATTACTACGTGCCCGGCGTGCCCTACGCGAAGCCGGAGCTCGTCCGGCTCATCAAGGAGCGCGGGCTGCGCAGCGTCTCGTCGGTGTTCCGGGAGCTCGCGGGCGGGCAGGAGGACCTGGCGAGCAAGCCGGGGCTCGCCTCGCTGCTCAAGGGCATCTGGGGGAGAGAGTACGAGGACGAGCGCGACGCGCGCTTCATCAACGATCGGGTGCACGCGAACATCCAGCGCGACGGGACGTTCAGCGTCATCCCGCGCATCTATGGAGGCGTCACGACGCCCGCCCAGCTCCGGAAGATCGCCGACGTGGCCGAGCGCTACGAGGCGAGGATGGTGAAGATCACGGGCGGCCAGCGGATCGACCTCCTCGGCATCGAGAAGGAGCGGCTGCCGGACGTGTGGCGCGACCTGGGCATGCCGTCCGGTCACGCTTACACCAAGGGATTCCGCACCTGCAAGACGTGCGTCGGCAGCGAGTTCTGCCGTTACGGGGTCGGAGACAGCACGGCGCTCGGCATCGCGATCGAGCGCCGATTCCAGGGGTTCGAGGCGCCCCACAAGCTGAAGCTCGCCATCGCCGGCTGCCCTCGCAACTGCTCGGAGGCGACGACCAAGGACGTGGGCGCCGTCGCCATCGAGGGAGGCCGGTGGGAGATCTACGTGGGAGGCGGGGCCGGCTCGCGCGTCAGGAAGGGAGATCTGCTGTGCGTGGTTGACACGCAGGAGGAGGTCATCAGGTACGCGGGCCGCTTCATGCAGTATTACCGAGAGCAGGCCAGGTACATGGAGCGCTCGTACGATTTCGTCGAGCGGGTCGGGATCGAGAGAGTGCGGCGGGTGATCGTGGACGACGCCGAAGGGGTTGCGGCGCGCCTCGACGCGGAGGTCCAGGCTTCTGTCGACGCCTACGCGGACCCCTGGAGCGAGGCCGACAGCCCGATCCATCCGTCCCAGTTCACGACCCTGCTCCCGCCGCCGAGCGGCGCGCCCGCGCAGGCGGAGTAGGCCGTGGATCGGCGGAGAGGCGCGCCGGGCCAGCGCCCGGCGCCCGCGGAGGCGAGGGGTGTCATCCGGCCGGCACGCGCGCCGGCCGGGGAGGAGTTCGTGTGATGAGCGAGGTCGCGCTGAAGGAGATGGCTGTCTTCAACCTTGGCCCCCTGGGCCAGATACCCGAAGGAGAAGGGAAGGCGTTTCATGTCGACGGCTACGAGGTGGCCGTGTTCCGGACGCGAGCAGGGGAGCTGTTCGCCGTGCAGGCGCGCTGCCCTCACCGGGGAGGGCAGCTCGCGGACGGGCTCCTCGGGGGCAACGTCGTCCAGTGCCCTCTTCACGGGCTCGCCTTCGACCTGTCGACCGGTCACCCGATCGGCGCCGAGTGCAGCGCGCTCGCGTGCTTCGCGGTGGAGCTGAGCGCGTCGGGGGAGATCCTCGTCCGCCTCTCGCGTCCCGAGGCGGGCAGCTCCCCCTTTCCGCGCGAGGAGCGACCCGCGCTGGCGCCGCTGCGGAGCGAGCGCGGAGCTTGCGGCGCATGATCGACGGCACGGTGCAAGCCATCCTCGCGCCGCAGCGCGCCCCGCTCGCGCACTGGGGCGCGGTCCGCAACGGGACCGTCGCCGCCGCCGCGCTCGCGGCGCTCATCGTCCTCGGCAGCCGCGATCTCGCGGACTTCGACTCCGCGCTCGTGGGCTACACCTTCGCGTGCCTCTTCATGACCTTCGGGGTCGTTTACCGGTACTCCGTCTGGCTCAGCAAGCCGCCGACCCGCAAGTTCTGGGTCCGCGGCGTAGAGGTGCTCTTCTCGCCGCGCCGCTGGCCGCGCATTCGCCGCCCGACGCTCGTCGTCAAGGCGCTGTGGTCGAAGATCATCGCGCAGGATTTCATCCTGCGCCGCGGCCTGACCCGGTGGATCGCGCACATGCTCATCGCGTGGGGCTGCGCGCTCGCCGCGGCCGTGACGTTCCCGCTCGTGTTCGGCTGGCTTCACTTCGAGTCCGGCGCGGGCGCGGTCTATCGCGTGGTGCTCTTCGGATACCCCGTCTCGGAGATCCCGGTCCACGGCGTCGTGGGGTGGGCGGTCTTTCACGCGCTCGTCGTCAGCGGCCTCATGGTCATGCCGGGGGTGATGCTCGCCATGCTCCGCCGCATGCGGGAGGGCGGCGCGGTGGCGGCACAGCGCTTCGAGCGCGACCTCCTGCCGCTCCTCCTGCTCTTCGCCGTGAGCGCGAGCGGGCTCTTGCTCTGGGTGAGCTACGAGTGGCTGCACGGGTATTTCTACGGCGCGCTCGCCCAGCTCCACGCGCTGACCGTGATCGTGACGCTCGTTTACCTGCCGTTCGGCAAGCTCTTCCACGTGTTCCAGCGCCCCGCGTCGGTGGGCGTCACGTTCTACAAGGAGGCGGGCGACTGGGGCGAGAAGGCGGTCTGTCCGGTCACGCGCGAGGCGTTCGCGGCGAAGCTCCAGACCGACGATCTCAAAGGGGTGCTCGAGGAGGTGGGGTTCGACTACGCGGCGCGGACGGGGACCGGACCTGCGTGGAGCGAGATCTCCCCGCGGGGCCGGCGGATGCTCATCGGCCGCGCGCACCACCGCGCGCGTGGCGGCCGCTTCTCGTGAGTGACGGAGCGGAGGAGACGACATATGGCTCACCTGAGATTGCCTATTTCCGACTACATTCGTGAGTACGGACCGCACGTCTCGGACTCGCCCGTGACCGGGTGGGGGCCGAAGCCCGAGCCCGACAGGCTGGTCGAGACGCACTGCTGCTTCTGCGGGATGCAGTGCGGCGTGAAGCTGCAGGTCAAGAGCGGCCGTGTCATCGGCATCGAGCCGTGGGAGGAGTTCCCGTTCAACGAGGGGCGGCTCTGTCCGAAGGGGGTCAAGCGGTACATGCAGACGCACCACCCCGACCGCCTGACCGACCCGCTGATCCGCGAGGGGGCCGGGTTCAGGAAGGCGGGCTGGGACGAGGCGCTCGATCTCGTCGCGTCGAAGGCGCGCGCGATCCAGGCGAAGCGGGGCAAGGACGCGTTCGCGATGCTGAGCGGGGTCTCGCTGAGCAACGAGAAGAGCTACCTCGTGGGCAAGTTCGCGCGCCTCGCGCTCGGCACCGCCAACCTGGACTATAACGGCCGGTTCTGCATGGTCTCCGCGGGCGCGGGCAACAAGAAGGCGTTCGGGATCGACCGCGTCGCGAACCCGTGGGACGACATCCCCGAGGCCGGCGTCGTGCTGCTCGCGGGCACCAACGTGAGCGAGTGCTTCCCGACGCTGACGCACTACATCTGGAAGGCGCGCGACCGGGGAGCGAAGCTCATCGTGGTCGATCCGCGCGAGACGCCCATCGCCCGCACCGCCGACCACCACGTCGCGCTTCGCCCGGGGACCGACAGCGCGCTCAACCAGGCGCTGCTCCACGAGCTCGTCGCCAACGGCTGGTTCGACCGGGAGTTCGTCGAGCAGCGCTGCACGGGCTGGGCCGAGCTCCGCGCCTCGGTAGAGCGCTGCACGCCCGAGTGGGCCGGCGAGATCTGCGGCGTCCCGGCGGCGCTCATCCGCGAGGTCGCCGCTGCGTGGGGGCAGGCGAAGACGAGCTTCCTCCTGCACGCGCGCGGCGTGGAGCAGCACACGAAGGGTGTCGAGAACGTCCTCGGCCTGATCAACCTCGTGCTCGCCACCGGCAGGATCGGCCGCAGGGGCTGCGGCTACGGGACCATCACGGGGCAGGGCAACGGGCAGGGCGGGCGCGAGCACGGGCACAAGTGCGATCAGCTCCCCGGCAACCGCGACATCGAGAACCCGGAGCACCGCAAGCACATCTGCGATGTCTGGCGGATCTCCGACGCCGAGCTGCCGCGCAAGGGCAAGACGACCGTGGAGATCGTCGAGGCGATCCACGCGGGCGGGATCCGCGGGCTCCTCAACATCTGCTTCAACCCGATGGTCAGCCACCCCGACACGGGCTTCACCCGCGAGGCGCTCGAGAGGCTCGAGTTCTTCTGCGTCATCGACTTCTTCATGAGCGAGACGGCCCGCTACGCCGATGTCGTGCTGCCGGGCTCGCTGCACGAGGAGGAAGAGGGCACCTCGACGACGGCGGAGGCCCGCGTGGTGCGCATCCGCGCCGCCGTGGAGCCGCCCGGCAACGCGCGGCGGGACACGTGGATCCTCCTCGAGCTCGCGAGGCGGCTCGGGAAGGAGGAGCACTTCCGCTTCTCGAGCAGCGAGGACATCTTCAACGAGCTGCGCCGCGCGAGCGCGGGAGGGACCGCCGATTACGCGGGCATCACCTACGAGCGCGTGGAGCGGGAGATGGGGGTGTTTTGGCCCTGCCCATCGGAAGGGCACCCGGGCACCCCGAGGCTCTTCGAGGACGGGAGGAGCTACCACCCCGACGGCAAGTTCAAGCTGCTCCCCACGCCTTACCGCCCGAGCGCGGAGGTGCCCGACGCGGAGTTTCCGCTGTACATGACCTCGGGCCGGAGCGTGTTTCATTACCTCAGCGGGACGCAGACGCGGCGGATCAAGTTCCTTGTCGAGAAGAGCCCCGGGCCGATCTGCGAGATGCACCCCGCGCTCGCGGCGCGGCTCGGCCTCGCCGATCGGCAGCTGGTCACGGTCGAGACCCGGCGCGGCGGGATAACGGTCCCGCTCCGGATCGTCGAGACGATCCGCCCGGATACGGTGTTCCTCCCGTACCACTGGCCCGAGAAGCTCGCCGCCAACCAGCTCACGGTCCGCGCGCTGGATCCCGTGAGCAAGATGCCGGAGTTCAAGGTCGCGGCGTGCAGGGTGCGCGCCGCCACGCGCGGCGAGGCCGATCTGGCGCGGTCGCTGTTCGCCGAGCTCAAGCTGGAGGCCTCATGAGCGCTGTTGTGCGTGATTTCTTCATCGATTTTCAGCGGTGCATCGGCTGCCAGGCGTGCGCCGCGGCGTGCTCGGAGTGCCACACGCACCGGGGGTTGCCGATGGTGCACGTGGACCTGGTCGCGCCGGGCGTGTCGCTCCAGACCGCGCCGATGGTCTGCATGCATTGCGCCGATCCGACCTGCGCGTCGGTCTGTCCCGCGGACGCCATCAAGGTCGACGAGCACGGGATCGTGCACTCGAGCCTCAAGCCCCGGTGCATCTCGTGCGGCAATTGCGAGCTCGCGTGTCCGTTCGGAGTCCCGATCATCAAGATGGAGATCCAGCAAATGCAGAAGTGCGACATGTGCTTCGACCGGACGAGCGCAGGGAAGAAGCCGATGTGCGCGACGGTCTGCCCCACGGGCGCGTTGTTCTACGGGACGCGCGAGGAGATCGCGCAGCAGCGGCCGGCGAGCAAGCCGATCAACCGCTGGCGCTTCGGCAAGCAGCGGATCGCGACGCGCGTGCACGTGATGGTGCCGCACGACGTGGACGAGATGGCGGTCGACCTGCCCGCCTTCGACGAGGGCGGCGGCCCCGCGGCGCTCGCGGTCGCGCAGGCGGCGGGCGCGCGCGACGGGCGAGCGCCGGACGAGGCGGGGCCGGAGGCGGAGTTTCTGTGATGGGCGCGGAGGATCTGCCCAAGTGGCGAGAGGACTTCCCCTACGAGTCCGAGGGCGATGACCACGTGACCCGTCGCGACTTCGCCCGCTTCCTCGTGCTGCTGAGCGGCGGGCTCGCGACCGGCAACGCCGTGGTGTACCTCCGCTCGCGCCGCCCGCCCGCGGAGCCGTCCGGCCGCATGGAGATCGCGCGGGTCGGCGATCTCGCGCCCGGGAGCGCCGTGGTCTTTCGCTACCCGGACGAGACGACGCCGGCGCTGCTGATCCGCCGCGAGAACGGCGAGCTCCTGGCGTTCGAGCAGAAGTGCTCCCACCTCGGATGTCCGGTCTCCTATGCGCGGGAGGGCGGGGAAGAGTGCCTCCGGTGCTACTGCCACAACGGCCGCTTCGACGTGGCCTCGGGCGAGGGCACGTCCGGTCCGCCGCGCGACCTGCGGCCGCTCGGGCGCATCGTGCTGGAGGTCGAGGGCGGCAAGGTGTTCGCGGTAGGCCTCTCGCGGCGGCGTGCGACGTGAGGTGAGCGATGCCGATCCCTGGACCGAAACACGATCTGCGCCCTGGGGCGAAGGGCGCGATGAGCGCGAGGCTGCTCGCCGTGGCGATGCTCTGCGCGTTCCAGTACTGGCTCCTGACGTCCACGGTCGAGGCGTACAACGGCGGCGATCGCGACATCCCGCTGCCCGCGCTCGCGACCTCGCTGGTGTGCTTCGCGCTGGGCGCCGGCCTTGTCGCGGCGGGGGAGCTGTCGGCGCGGAGGGCGCGCCGGTGGCCGCCGCGCGACGCGTGACGCCCGGGCGCGGCGCCTGGCCGTCCGCGCGGGGCTGGCCAGGTCCCGTGGTACTGGGTTGACGCATGCGCATCGCCTGGATCGTCTACGGAGCCCTCGACCAGACCACGGGCGGCTACATCTACGATCGGCTCGTCGTCGAGCGGCTGCGCGGCCAGGGCGACGCCGTGGAGGTCGTGTCCCTCGATCCGGCGCCGCGGTCGCGGGCGATCGCCGGCCTCGCGCTCGCGCGGCGCCTCGCCCGGCTCGACCCCGCCGTGGTGGTCGGCGACGAGCTCTGCTTCCCGGAGCTCGGGCCGGCGTTCGCGGTGCTGCCGCGGCGGATCGCGCGCGCGCTCCTCGTCCACCACCTGAGCGCGTGGGAGCTCCCGCCCGGCCCGCGGCGCGCGGCGCTCTCGCTCGCGGAGGCGGCGGTGATCCGCCTGTGCGACGCGCACCTCGCGACGAGCGCGACGACCGCGGCGCGGCTCCGGCGCGAGCTCGGGCTCGCGCGGGTCGACGTGGCGACGCCGGGCGCGGACCGGCTCCCCTTGCTCGCCCGCGCCCGGCGGGACGGCGGCCCGCTGCGGCTCCTGTTCGTGGGGAGCTTCATCCCGCGCAAGCGGCTGCTGGAGCTCCTCGCGGCGTTCGAGCGGGTCGGGAGCGCGCATGCCACGCTCGTGCTCATCGGGGACGCGGCGCGCGACCCGGCCTACGCCGGGCAGGTGCGCCGCGCGATCGCCGGCTCCGCGTTCCTGCGGGCGCGCGTCTCGGCGCCAGGCGTGCTCGGGGACGAGGCGCTCGCGGCCGAGCTCGCGGCGGCGGACGCGCTCGTCCTGCCCTCCTCGCTGGAGGGCTACGGCATGGTGCTCACGGAGGCGGTCCGGGCCGGCGTCCCGGTGCTCGCCGCCCGCGCCGGCGCGATCGCGGAGGCGGTCCAGGACGGCGCGGAGGCGCTGCTCTGGGACGACGTCGAGGACCCCGCGCCGGCGCTCGCCCGCTTCCTCGAGGACGGCGCCCTCCGGGCGAGCATGAGCCGCGCGGCGGCCGCCCGGGCCGCCACGCTGCCCACCTGGGACGGCACCGCGGCCGCGGTGCGCGCGGCGCTCGCGCGCGCGACGGGCGGATGAGCGGATGAGCGGATGAGCCGATGACCGGCTCGGCGAGGAACGGGCAGGAGCGCGCGCCGGGGCGCCGGGCCGTCACGCCCCCGCGAGCAGCGCCGCCGCTTCGTCCTTCAGCCATCGCGTGAGCGCCGCGTCGTCGCGGGCCCCGCGCGCCACCTCCGCCGCGTCCCGCGCCTCGCCCAGGCGCACCCGCACGTCGACGTCGTCGAAGCCCGGCAGCGCCGCCTGCAGGAGCGGCGCCAGCGTGGTGATCCCGCGGCGCTCGGCCCACCGCGTGATGGCCAGCCGCTTCGCCCGCGGCGAGTGCACCCCCGAGACGATCGCCACGGCGGCGCGCCCCCCTGCCGCCGCGGCCGCGCGCAGCAGCGCGCCGGCGCTCGGCTGCCACTCCGCGAGCAGCGCGTCGCCCTTGCCTGCGAACGCCGGATCCGCCTCGATGCGCCCCGCGGGGAAGTGCAGCAGCGCGCCCCCGCGGCGCAGGTGCCGCAGCGCGCGGCGCACGCCGGCCGACCGCGCCGCGAGCGCGGGCGCGCCATCCTCGTCGATCGGCACGAAGAGCAGCCGCTGGCTCACGTGGGGCAGCGCCCGCAGGAACCGCCGCTCGGCCGCGACGATCATGAGGTCTTCCCGGCCGAGCGCCGCCATCAGCGCGAGCGCGTCGTAGGCGCCGGGGTGGTTGGACACGACGAGCAGCGCCCCGCGCGACGGCGGCGCCGCGTCGGCCCTCCAGCGCGCCCCGAAGCCGGCGAGCGCCTCCCGCGCCGCGACGTGGAGCCCGGCCTCGCCGGTGCGCCGATCGAAGCGCGCGAGCACGCGCCCGAGCGGCCACGAAGGGACGGCGAAGGCGGCACGCCCGGCGCGGCGCACCCACGCCGGCGCCCCGCCGAGGCCGAGCGCCGCCACCATCTCCGCGCCGGACAGGTTCGCGAGCTCTCTCTCCAGCGGCTCCGTCATGTCGGCGTCTTACTCCGTGTCGACGCCGCCTCGCCAGCGCCGGCGCTCCGCCCGCTGATATCGCCCAGCACGATGGGACGCGACCTGTGTCGCCTGTCGGGTTTGCGTCGGGGCGCGCCGCCTCTGGGTTTGCGTCGGGGCGCGCCGCCTCTGTATGAAGGGGGCCATGAACGCCACGCCCCCTGCCATGGATGACGCGATCGGCCGCGGCGACGCGGCTGCGCGTCCTCGGCGGACGCTCGCGGATCTCCCGGGGCCGCCGGGCTTGCCTGTGATCGGCAATCTGCTCGCGCTCCACCCCGACCGCTGGCACCTCGAGTTCGAGCGGTGGTGGCGCGCCCATGGGGACCTGTTCGTCGTGCGGATGGGCCGACAGCCGGTCCTCGTCGTCGTCGACGGCGAGCTCGTGCGCGACGTGCTCCAGCGCCGCCCCGCGGTGTTCCGGCGGGTGCGCGCCATCGAGGCCGTGTCGCGCGAGGCGGACATGGTCGGCCTGTTCTCGGCGGACGGCGACGCGTGGCGGAAGCAGCGGCAGCTCATCCACCCGACGTTCCACCCGAGGCACGTCGAGGGCTTCTTCCCGAGCATCCGCGACATCACGGGCCGGCTGCGCGAGCTCTGGGCGCGGGCGGCCGACGAGCGCGCCGCCCGCGACGTGCTCGGCGATCTCATGCGCTACTCGGTCGACGTCACCTCGTCCGTCGCCTTCGGCCGCGATCTCAACACGCTCGAGCGCGGCGCGGACGCGCTCCAGGAGCACCTCCAGCGCGTGTTCCTCGGGCTCAACCGGCGGATGCTCGCGCCGCTGCCCTACTGGCGCTACCTGGGCCTCCCCGCCGACCGCGCCTACGACCGCGCCCTTGTCGCGGTGAAGCGGCTCATCCTCGAGCTCGTGACCGCCGCGCGGCGCGAGCTCGAGGGCGGCGCGGACCGGCCCGCGCGCCCGCGGACGCTGCTGGAGCTCATGATCGCCGCGCGGGACGGCGAGGACCCGAGGGCGCGCCTCTCGGACGCCGAGGTCTACGCGAACGTGCTCACGATGCTGCTCGCGGGCGAGGACACCACAGCGAACACCCTCGCGTGGATCCTCTATTACCTGGGCTCGCGCCCCGACGTGCAGGCGCGCGCCCGCGAGGAGGCCGATCGCGTGCTCGGCGGCGGGCTGATCCCGACGCTGGAGCAGTGCAAGCGCCTCGAGTACACGGGCGCCGTCACGCAGGAGACGCTGCGCCTGCGCTCCGCCGCCCCGCTGCTCTTCCTCGAGGCGAACCACGACACCGCGGTGGGCGACGTGGCCGTGCCCGCTGGCGCCGGCGTCGTCGCGCTCACGCGCGCGACGGGGCGGAAACCCGAGTATTTCGGCGATCCGGAGTCGTTCCGCCCCGAGCGCTGGCTCGGGGGCGCGCCCGCGACGCTGCCCCACGAGCCGAGGATGGCGCTCGCGTTCGGCGGCGGGCCGCGCGTCTGCCCGGGCCGCGCGATGGCGCTGCTGGAGTGCGCGGTGACGGTCGGCATGGTGCTCCGGAGCTTCACGGTGCACCTCGCGGATCACACAGCTCCGGTGGGGGAGCGGATGGCGTTCGCGATGCAGCCGGAGGGGCTGCGCATCCGGTTCACGAGGCGCGCGAGCGCGTGAGATCACGGGGCGCTCGCGCGCGTGGCGGGGAAGCGCCGGCGCTCCGGCTCACTGCACCTTGGCGAGGGCCGCGTCGTAATCGGGCTCCTGCGCGATCTCCGGGACGAGCTCGACGTGGAGCACCTTGTTCTGCTCGTCGAGCACGAGGACCGAGCGCGCGAGCAGGCCGGCGAGCGGACCGTCGACGAGCGTGACCCCGTACTTCTGGCCGAAATCTCCCCGGAACGTCGAGAGGCCTTCCGCGTTCGAGATGCCCTCGGACGCGCAGAAGCGGGTGTGCGCGAACGGCAGGTCCGCCGAGATGTTGAGCACCGTCACGCCCGGGAGCTTCTCGGCGCGCTCGTGGAACGTACGCACGGATCTCGCGCAGACCGGGGTGTCGACGCTCGGGAAGATGTTGAGGATCTTCTTGCCGGAGTACGACGAGAGCTTGCGCTCGGAGAGGTCGGTCTTCACGAGCGTGAAATCGGGGGCGGTCGCGCCGACGGACGGCAGCTCGCCGGCGGTGTGGATGGGGCTTCCCTTGAACTTGGTCTGAGCCATGGTCGCATCCTCCTCTGTGCTCTGTGCAGCTGTGCGGCAGCGACTCTCGTAGGCGCGCCGGGGGCGGACGCCAAGCAGAACCAGCCAGACCGCCTCGGCCAGAGCTCCGCTCGTCCGGCGTGCGGACGCTGCGCTGGCCGGGCGGTCTTGCCCGCGCGATCGTGCGAGAACGTGCGAAAACGTGCGAAAACGTCGATCGTCCGCGCGCGCGCTCAGCGGAGGGGCGAGCGATGGACCAGGGGAAACGGCTCGACCTCGCCGTCATCGGGGTTGGTCGAGTCCCTGCTGTACCCGATCTCCTGCTCGGCCGTCGTGATGACGAAGGGGCCCCCGATCTCCTCCGGCTCCACCCTGTCTTCGTAGTCTTCGGTGGTGTCGCCCCTGCCCGATGTCGCCGAGGCGACGTACTGCTCGGCGATCTGCTCGGCGAGCTCGTCGAGCACCTCGGGGGGGCCGTCGCCGGGGTCGGGGATGAACGCATCTCGGCTCTCCGCGCGACCGGCGCTCCTGCGCGCCGCCTCCACGAACTCATGGCTGTGGGTCCTGCTCGTGGCCCGCAGGGTGCTGTCTCGCTTGGTCTGCATGGATGATCTCCTCGCTCGGCGGCGCGCTCTCACGCGCTCTCGGAGCCGCCGCCCTTCCGCTGTTCTGATGGCGAGAGATGCACCGCGTGTACCATGCCGCTGGATGGCTGATCCGCGCGCGCCACGGCGAGCAGATGGGACCGGCGCTCGCACCCCGCGAGATGCGCGCTGCGCTGGCGTGGGATCGGTGGTGCGTCGTGCCACAGCGGTCGCGACGGGCCGGTGGCACGATGCCCCGGCCCCGCGCGGCCCTTACCAGTCGAGCTCTTCGCGGATGGCCTCCGCGAGCTGCTGGGCCATGAGCGCGTTCGTCTTGACGCTCGGGTGGTAGTCGCAGCCGAGCCCGTTCGCCGCGCCGTCCTGCGCGGGGAACTCGAGGACGCGCACCTTGTCGTCGCCGTCGTCGTTCCGGTCCTCCACCACCTGGCCGATGTAGGCGCGCGCCCTGGTGAGCGCCTCGGCGCCTTCCGGGTACGAGTCGCTCAGCATGGGCCCGATGGTGCAGAAGATGAACGCGTCCGGATAGTTCGTTCTGACCGTCTCGACGAGGCCCGCGTAGGCCTGGGTGAACGGCGCGCGAAACTGGGCGTCGCCCGGGACGTTGATGCTGAAGTCGTTCGTGCCCAGGTTGATCACCACGACCTGCGGCACCCAGGACGAGAAGTTCCACGCGGGCTGCTCCTCGTCGGCGATCGTCCGGCCATAGATCTCGGGCATGGTGGGCGCGACTTCACCGTTGTAGTTCCGGTACACGCCTCTGCCGGACCACGCGACGATCGTTGTATCGGCCCCGACAAGCCGCCCTGTCAGCGCGCTGTAGGCGAGGTAGTTGTTCTCCGTATCGCTCGTGAACGGGCAAGTCTCGTTGGCCCCATCGACGCCGTAGCCGGCGGAGATCGAGTCGCCGATCACCTCGATCCGGCGCGCGGGCGCCGCCGGGACCGGCAGGAGCGCCTCGCCCTGCTCCGGGACGAACTCGAGGAACTGCGACACGCCGACCAGCGGCTCGGTGCGGCGGTGGAGCACGAGGTCGTGCTCGCCGTCGGGCAGCCCGTCTGCGACCGTGTAGAGCTCCTCCTCGCTGTTGACCTTGAGGACGCCCTTCGCCTCGCCGTCGATCACCACCTGGAAGAAGTTGGATTGAGCCGCGGTCGACTCATCGTTGAAGCGGACGCCGAGCGACGTCCCCGAGAACCGCGTGACGATCGCGCTGCCTGCCCAGGAGAAGCGGGGGCCCTCGGCGTTCGTCGTATCGAAGCGCCCGATGAAGCGGATGGTGTCGCTGGAGGGGTCTCCGCCGCCGGCGCCGCCCGCGCTCGACGAGGTCGTGCCGGGATCCGCGCCGCCGCCGCCGCCTCCGCCGCCTTCGTCCGTGCCGCCGCCGCCCGTGCTGGCGGCGCTGCTCGAGGTGGATGAGCCGCCGCCGGAGCCCGTCGTTCCAGTCGTTCCATTCGAGTCGTCGTCACCGCAGCCGGCCAGCGCCGACCAGGCGATGCAGCAGACGGAAGCGAGCTTCGGGAGGGTGGAGTAAGCTTGTCGTTTCATGCGCGCGAGGATGCTCTAGCTCCGTGGCGCGGACAACTCCAATCTCCTCCTGCGCGCCGGGGCAGACACCGCGGCGCGGGCGTCGAGCTGCGGAGATCGGTTGATCTCAGTTCCAGGTCCGGTCCTGGCTCTGGGCTCTGGAGCGGCCGCCGTCCTCGGCGGGGGAGCGCTCGCGGTCGCGGCCTTGCGAGGCGCGCACGTCGTCGCGCTCGTGGACGCGGGTCGAGTACCCCTGCGGGATCTCGTCGCCCATGAAGCGGCCGAACCCGGGCCGGCGCTCCGGGCGATTGTACGTGTCGCCGTATCCGCGGAGCTCCTGGCTGCGGCCGCGGCCTCCGCGCTCCTCGCCGCGGCCCTGGTATCCGCCACCGTGGACGCCTCGGCCGTCGTGGTGGCCAGGGGCGTTTCGCTCCTCGCCGCCTCGATATCGATCCTGGTCATCGCCGCGCCCGTAGCCGTCGCTGCGATACCAAACCTCGCGTCCCTGGTAGTCGTCTCTTGTGGCGTCGCGGCCCTGGTAGCGCTCGCGGCTCTGGTAGTCGTCTCGCGTGGAGTCGCGGCCCTGGTAGTCGTCTCCTGTGGAGTCGCGGCCCTGGTAGCGCTCGCGGCCCTGGTAGTCGTCTCGCGTGGAGTCGCGGCCCTGGTAGCGCTCGCGGCCCTGGTAGTCGTCTCTTGTGGAGTCGCGGCCCTGGTAGCGCTCGCGGCCCTGGTAGTCGTCCCGGGTGGTGCCGCGGCCCTGGTAGTCGTCTCGCCCGTCGTCGTAGCCCTGGTAGCGCCGGCTCTGACCCTCCTCGTCGCGGCCGTGGTCGCGGCGCCCGTAGGCCCCGCGGCCCTGGTCCTCGCCCGGCCCGGAGAAGCCGCGGGCCGCGTCGCGGCCGTAGTACGCCTCGCGCCCGTAGTAGCCGCGGTTCTCCTCCCGCCCTCGCTGCGCCGAGCCGAACCCTCTTCGCTCGTCCTCGGCGCCCCGCCCGCTGAAGTGGTCGTCGCGCCCGCCGATCCGCTCCCACGAGGGGCTGTCCTGTCCGTAGGCGCGGCGCTCCTCGGGCTCGCGGTAGCCGCGCGCGCCGGCCCCGCCCTGCTCCTCCCAGCGCCGCTCGGCTCCGCCGCGATCGTCCTGTGCGTGCTGGCCGCCCGCCCTCCACGCGCCCCTGCCGTCTCCGCGCCCTTGCTGACCGTACGGCTGCGGCATCTGTCCCAGCTCGCCCTGCCGGCTGCCGCCGCTCTGGTTCGCGTAGTTGCCGCGGCTGTACGACCCTCGCTCGAACGCGTCGCGCTCCCCCTCGTGACCGCGGAATCCGCGCTGATCGTCGTCCCGTGGCGCGCGCCACCGCTCGTCCCGGTGACGCCAGTCGTCGCGCGGCCCCTCGTCACGGAAGTCCCGGCCCTCGTAGCGATCTCGTGCCATCTCGCTCTCCCTCTGGGTGCTGGTGAACAACTGTCGAGGCTCACGCAGGTGGTCACCTCCGTGAGCAGCGGGCCCACCCCGGTCAGCGACGGTCAGCAACCGACGTGCCCAGTTGAAACCCGGTTGGAATCCGGTCGAGAGGAGAAGAGCGCCGGCGCTCCGACAGACGGCCTCGCAGGCCGGATCGCGCCCCCGCGCGACAATGCGCCACACGCTGGGGCAAGCTGTCACGCAGGCGCGGCTCGTCTCATCGAGGACGAGCTCGCCGGGCCTGCACGGCGGCCCGGTTCGGATCCGGGGCGGAGAGACAGGGAAACAGGGAAACTAAGAGGAAGAGCGCCGCGTGCAGCGGCGCTCACCCGGCCCTCAGTAGCGCGTCTCGCAGGGGTGCTGATCGGCGAACGCCTTCACGGCGGTCTTGTTGGACGACCACGGGAAGTTCCGATCGGTGATCGACCACGAGAGCGCGCCCGCATACCCCATGGTGTAGAGGTCGCCCACGAACTTGTCGTAGCGCACGTCCATCTCGGCCATGTTGATGGGGAACTCGCCCATGACGACCGGCTTGTCGGTGAGGCCGTACTCGGAGAGGGGCTTGCTGTAAGGGAAGTAATCGTTGACCCAGCCGTACATGTGGACCTGGTAGAAGTCGACGTCCGAGCGCGTCCACGCCTGACCCCACTTGATGGCGGCGCTGCCGACGCTCACGGGCGCGCCGGTCTCTCCCCTCAGCACGGCGGCCGATTCCTTGGCGAGCGCCTCCATCTGCTGGTGTGTGACGAGATCGAACTTGCTGGAGTCCCCCTCGAACGCGGGGTCGCCGCCGTAGAGGCTCGGCCCGGTCATCGCCCACTCGGGCTCGTTGATGACGTCCCAGGCCAGCATCCGGTCGCTGTGCGGGCTCGACGCCACCGTCCGAGCGATGGGGCGGACGACGTTCTCGATGAGCTTGGCGCGCCGGCCCGCGTCCGCGACGATGGGCCCCATGCTCGCGACCGACAGGCCGTTCGGCGGATTGTAAGACGTCTTGTAGAAGCCATCGAAGGAGAACAGCGTGAACATCACGTTCACCTGCGCCTGGTCCGCGAGCTCGAGCGCCGCCAGGATGTCCTGCGTCGAGGTGCCGCCGAGCCCGGTCGGGTTGCCCTGTGCGTCGAAGTTGATCTGGTCGCCGTAGAAGCGGGGATAGATCCACCAGCGGACCACGTCCACGCCGTTGGCGCGCATGTCCTGCAGGTCGGCGAGCACCTGGCTCTTCTTGCCCGAGATGCCCGCCTGGCTCCACTTGGACTGACCGCCGAAATCGGCGCCGAAGTCGCGCCAGGCGTAGTTCACGCCGTACATGAAGCGGAGGCGGCAGGCGATCTCGACCCCTGCCTCGAACGGGCACTCGTCCTCTTCGGCGCCGGCGCAGGCGCTGGGCTCTCCTCCACTGCTGGTGCTGCTGCCGGCCACGGGGTCGCCGCTGCCCGTGCTCGCGGGTCCGCCCGTGGGCTCGCCGGCGCCCGCGCCGGAGCCCGTGGGTGTGCCTGCGCCCGCGCCCGAGCCCGCGGGTGTGCCTGCGCCCGCGCCGGAGCCCGTGGGCGTGCCGGCGCCCGAGGAGCTGCTCCCGGTGACGCCGCTGTCCCCCGCTTCGCCGCCGGCGCCGCCGTCGCCGCCGCCGTCCGATCCGTCGCCACAGCCGAATCCAGCCACGGAGAGCTGGAGAACCCCGACAAGAAAAAGCCAGTTGCGCATGCCCGATTATCACCAGAAACGCGCGCCGGACCAGCCCGAACTCTTAATCGGTTCAGTGACTCACTGCGCAACGTTCTGCTCTTGCTACAAGATCGTGGTCGCAGCGGCCCTGATGAAGATCAAGTGAACTTCGCGGGGCACCTGCGGTATCGCCGCTTACCTGGACGGCCCGCGCGGCCTCGGGTGGATCCCCATGTACGCGGCCGCGCTCTTCGCGGAGGGATCGTCCGGGTAGCGCTCGATCAGGTCTTCCGCGAGGCTGCGGGCCTGGCCGATCCGGTCCAGGCGAACGAGCGCCCGCACGCGGAGCATGCCGCGCTCGGCGGCGCGGGGGCTGTCGCCGAAGTCGCGCGACGCCGCGTCGTCGAGCCGGAGCACCTCCTCGGGGTTGCTCGTCAAGGCGGCGCGCATGCGGTCGATGATGCTGGCCTCGGGGTCGGTGTCCGGCGCCGGCTCCGACTCCTGTGCTGCGGCGCTCACGGTGGCAGCGGCCGGCGGGGCAGCGGGGGGGACGACGGGCGCCTCCTCGCTTCGCTGCGGCCGGGGGGCTGCGCTGGACTCCGCGCTCGGCGGGCGCGCGTCCGGGGCGGGGCGCTCATCGCGATCCACGAAGAGGAAGGCCGCCGCGGCGAGCGCGGCGACGGGGAGGCCGATGAGCAGCGCGCGACGAGCGCCGGACGGTCGGGGGGCGTCCACGGCGGCGAACGTAGCGCGGAGGAGCGGCCGGCGGTAGCGGACGGAGCGAGCGGACCGCGCAGGAGGGGGCGAGCCGCACAGGGGCGATGGCCGCCGCCATCCGCGCGATCTCGGGCCGGCCGCCCCGCGCGCCTCGCGGCGGTGCTGCCGACGGTGCGAGGCAGGTCTACCCTATGGCGCGGCGCTTGACAGCATTTGGGTCTTGCTGCGCAGAGCCGATACGTGAGATTTTTTTGTGTGAGGGAAGATACAAAAAACGACAAGTATTGCTTGGAACGCCCAGGTCATGACCTCGTATCCGAGCTTGGATGGCTCCCGCCCAGCTGGCCGCTGAGTCGTTTGGCAGCCGCTACGAGGCACCCGGCGAATGAATCCGACGGAGCTCAGCGAAGAAGATCTCTGGCTCGCTTTGGACGAGCGTCGCACCGATGCGGAGCGCGCCTTCATCACGGAGATGTCGCGTCGAGCCTTGGCGTGGCGCAGCCTGGGGGTTCCCGGCGACCATCTCCTCGGCACGGTCGGACCGTTCGTCATGCTGCTACTCGACGTCTCCGCGGACGGAAAGGTCCTCCGAACCCTCCGGGTCGATTTTCACGAATCACGCATTGTGGTTGGAGAGGATGAGACGTTGCAGGCCGCCACAGACCTGGACGAGGAGAATCCACGCGTGCTCGTGGTCAAAGAAGGGTCGCCCTTGGCTCTCGCGACCGCGGCCGCCGACTGGATGGAACGGGAGATCCTGCGGCCCATCGAACGTCACGAATGGGTGCGAGAGGACTTTTGTCACCAGAGGTATGTGTTGTCGGACAGTGGAGAACCCCTGTGCTGGTCGGACTCCCACAACCAGAAGAGGCCCGACTTGGGCCCACCAGACAGGACTGTCACCGTGCGAAGCTACCATGTCCAAGGTCGCGGCTGATTGCTCGCAAGGCGAACACAGCGAGCCGGCGCGTGACCCGATGATGCGCAATGCGACGACGGAATCTTGCGAGCTCGCGCGCTCGCCGAGCCGGCGGGGCGCGCTGGTGGGGTCGCCTCGGCGCTCGTGGCTCCGCGCACCAGGCATCGCGCGCAGGTAGAGTCGAGCGCCTCACCGGCGAAACACGCGTGACGCCCTTGACGTGCGGGTCGGTTTGCTCTTCGCTTTCCCCGGCCATGAAGCTCGTCATCCGCTCCGCTGGCGTCTGGGGGCATGCCAATCTCCGGACGTGGGCGCCCGACGAGCCCGACGCGTTCGCCGAGCTCGTGATGCTGGACGTCGGGCCCAGAAAGGGCGCGAGCGCGGATTCCTCTTCACCCTCAGGGTGGCCACGCCCGCGGGGCTGGACCGGCTGGAGGCACGCGATGGAATCCTGGCCACCCGCCCGCTGCTCGTGATGCGCCGGTACGACTTCGATGATCTCTGGCGCTGGCTCGAGCAGACCGTCGCGTCGTGCGAGGCCGAGACCTGGCCCGCCTGCGTCGAGAACCTCCGGCGTTACTTCGCCTGGGAATACGAGAGCTACCGGGAACCGTGACACGGCGCGCGCTCTCCTGTTCGCCCCCCGCTCCTCGCCGCAGCGCAGGTGCGCGGCGCGTGCGGCGGCTCCTCCAGCTTGCCGCCCCGTCGGTGCTCGTGGCCGCCCCGGGGGGTACCGCCTGAACGTCGAGGGGAGCTTCGCCAGGAAGGAGAACGTCGATGGCAGACTCGCTCCACCCGTACCAGGATTTTGCCGCTTGCCACCCGAAGTTGCGGGAAGCGGTGTCTGAGGTCGTCGCCTACTGGGAGCCCGATGCGGTCCCTATCACGGTCGGCTTCGGCAGCATCGGTCGTGCTCTCGTCCAGCTCGAATCCGACCTCGATGACGCCACGCTCGATGAGGTCTCGCGGCTCGTGGAGCGTTCGCTGTCGGGAAGCGGCCCGGAGGCCGATGCGGTGGCCACGGGGCTCCTGGAGGCGATCTGCGCCCAGAGTGTTCGTGACCCTGCCGCCGTTGCGCGCGTCGTCTCACGTCTGGGAGCGGATGCGCGAGCGTACATTCGGGCCTGGGATGCCTTCACTGGAACGACGACGCCGGGCGTCACGTAGTCGTGCCGGTGGCCATGAAGGGAGTGTCTCGATGCCCACCACGAAGCCCGTACGGGTTTTGATGTCCGCACCTTTCAAGGCAGATCCGCTGAGCTTTGCGCCGGCTCGTTCGAGGAGAGAGAAATGAAATGGACGATCTTTCTAGAGGAGTACGCCAAGCACACGGCGCTCAACTTGGGCCAAGTGATGCAAGGCGTCCGATACTTCCATTCTCATCCGGACTGTGATGAGGTCGCGGCGCGTGGGACCTTGAAGCACTGTTTCTCGTCGATGTCCCTTCGGGCGAGGCGAGTCGCGAACGACCTCTTCTTTTCGATGATTCCACCTCACTGGCATCACACGCCGGACGAGCTCCACGGGATGCGAGCGATCCCGATCAAGAAGTGGTTCTTCTACGGCTATTCTGCCTGGCAATTCGACGAGTCCGGGGAGGTCAGGACCGACCTTGACGGGAGAGAGGATCGAAGATGGGATCCGCGATGCCGAAAGCCACAGACATGACGGGTGGAGCGCCTGACGCTCGGCTTGCAGCGGACGTTGCGTCGCGCCGCCGCTAAAGCCGAGCGTCAGGCAGACGAAGTGTTGGCCGGGCGGGGGACCCTGGGCCGCCTGAGCGGAGCCGCACCGTGGGTGAGCATTCCGCATCACCGGAGAGGCTGGGAAGCCTGCGCGGGGAGTGATAAGGTGTCCCGCCGTGGGGCTCTTCGATCGCTGGCGAAAGCGCGCCGACGCTCCCGCGGCTTCGCCGGCGGACGATGAGCACGTCGTCGTGCCCAAGGGGCATCGGGTCGACATCCACCGCGTGAGCCCGTTGCCGGGCTTCGCTCGCTCCGCTGCGGGCGTGTGGCTGGCATACGTGGGCGGCAGCAGCGACGAGCTGGAGGAGGATCTCGATCGCGTCCTCGGCGAGGTCGAGATGCTGCTCAGCGGCCCTCGGCCGCAGATCTTCCTCGCCGCGGACCACGGGCTTCTTTCTTCCCTCATGGCGCCCGCGGACCCAGCGCTCACCCCGATCTCCGGTCACCTCGTGTGGAGCCTCGACGCTGCTGCCCTCGCGGGAGCGCCGCGCGCGTCCGCGCTCGTGCAACGCCTGCTCCGGCGCATGTACGTCACCTCGCGCGCCGCGATCACGCAGAGCGTGTTCGCGCTGAGCAACGATGCGGCGCCGGCGCGCGCGGTCGTGACGCTGATCCGCGAGCTCGGTATCGGGGTGCGCGCGCCTGAGCCGAAGAAGCAGGCCGTCCTCGTCGAGGTGCACCGGCCGGAGGGCGTTATCCTCTCCGCGCTCCCCGGCACGCCGTACGAGGAGGCGCACGCCGCGGGCGCCTGGGCGCGCGAGGTCAACGCGGAGAAGGATCTCGCCGCGGGCGATCGCGAGCGGCGCGCGCGATTGGAGGAGGAGGAGCGTCGCGTGCTGGAGGAGCGCCTCGCGCCGGCCGGCGGTGCAAGGCGGGTCGCGGCGGTCGATCGGGCGCCGCGGCTCCGTCGGCTGCTCCTCGCGGTGGGGAGTGAGGGCGGCGCCGCGGCCAAGACGGCGCTCTATGACGAGCTGCTCGGCCGCGAGATCCCCCTGCTCTTCATGATCGACCCGAGAACACGCGGGATCCACCTGCGCGCCTGGCCGGGCGGCTTCGAGGCGCTGGCGGTCTACGCCGACAACGCTTCGCTTCTCACGAGCGCGCGCGATCTCGGGCTGCCGATGGGCTCCTTCGCGATCGCCGGGATGGAGCCCGCGGCCCTGTTCTCGTGGGGAGCGGGCCAGGGCTGGGCCGTGGCCATCTGCGTGTTCGCCGAGTCGGGCGAGCCTGTCTATGTGCCCATCCACGCGGAGGAGGTGCGCTCGCTCGCGGCGGGGCGCCCCGGAGCGGCCTGAGCAGGACCTCGCGACGGACCGGCAGCGCCCCGAAGCGCGCGGCCGGAGCCCGCCATTGCGTGAGCCGTCAGTACACGGCCGTGAGCATGGGCAGCGCCTCGTACCGCAGCCCGATGTTTGACTTGATCGCAGGATCCTCGCTCTGGAATGTACGGAGCTCGGCTTCGTCGCGGACAGCGACGATGCCGACGCCCCATCCGCCCGCTGGGTCGGCGACGGGTCCGAAGGCGATCACGTGGCCCTCGGCGAGCTTGCCGCGCCAGTATTTGCCGTGCGCCTGCATGACCGCGAGTTCATCAGCCGTCATGTCCTGCATGAAGGTGGCGCGCGACGGCAACAGCCGACAGAGAAAGAAGCTCCGCTGCGGCTGCGGCGCGACGTGGTTCGTGAGCCAACCCAGGACACGCTCCCAGCCTGTCGCATGGCTCTCGCACGATGCTGCACGCGTGCCAAATCCAGTGTGTCGGACCGTGAGGCGCGTGCCCGTCCCGATCGCGTCGAGGAGATAGGAGACCGTCGTAGGGGGCGCGTCCGCATCCCATGACGGTTCCCACGTCTGGACGAGCCTTCGAGGCGGATCGAGCTCGAGAACTTTGCCGCCGACATGGAATGGCTTCCCGTCTGCGCCCACGCCCTCGGTCCGCCAGGCCCCTCCTGCGCGAAGGTCGATCGTGAAGGCGGTCGTACGATACATCTCCGCAGAACCCCACCACTTCGTCAGCTCGTCGGTCGTCAGCGCACGGAAAACGCGCTCTGGTGGCGCGGCGATCTCGATGCGGGCGAGGATCGTCCCTTGCGCGACGTCGGCGATCGAACGGGCGTGGATGCTCTTGGCTGTCATGTATCCTCCAGGTAACGCTTCAGCGACTCGAGATTGCGACCCCAGAACGCGCGGTAGCCCTCGAGCCATGCCATCGCCTTCTGCAGCGGCGCGGGTCGCAGCGTGTACAACCGCTCGCGCCCGACCTTCTCCTCGGTTACCAGCCGTGACGCCTTGAGCACGCGGAGGTGCTTCGAGATCGCGGGGCGGCTCTGAGAGAAGTCGGCCGCGATCTCGTTCACAGGGGCAGGGCCCGCGCGCAAACGATCGAGGATCGCGCGACGGGTCGGATCGGCGATGACAAAAAACACATCGATGTCGGCTTTCGCGGGTGACATATAGGTAACCGTTGGGTTACCAGTATCGCGGTGGTCCGCGCTTGTCAAGCGCGTCGAAGCGGTGCGCGCACGCCGGTCGTGCGCTGCGCAATGTCGGCAGAGCTGACCCCATGCTTCCGCACCCGTTCGCCTGGGGCTTCGAGAAATGGCTTCGACTCGCGCCGTTGTTCGACGGATCTTGCATATCCCCTCCGAACCGAAGCTCCCTATCCCGTGGCGCGGGACAGCATTTGGGACTTGCGGCGCAGAGCCGATCCGTGAGACTTTTGTGGGGGAGAGCACAAATGGCGACGATCGCGACAGACCTGGTCCGGCGGCTCAGGTCGACCAACCGACTGACGGTTCGGCGGACAGAGGCGCGAAGACCAGGACGAGAGGATCGCATCGCCATGCGTGCCCCCTTGAACCGGAATCGCTCTGCGGAGGTGAGAGACATTTGACTGGCCGAAGAGTACTCGCGGTATCCCTGGCGGTCGGAGGCGTCTGCTTTGCCGGACTGGCCTTCCTGGCCCTTTCGGGCCGCCTGCCCTCACTCACGCCTGGCTCGCGCACGTACCACCCGGTGTCGGAGCAAGAGGCCGCGGTCTTCGCGCGAGCAACGCGGGATATTCATCCGGACGATGTCCGCGGCAATCCTGGCCGATACGGCAAGACACTGGTTGCCTGGGCGGGCGTCTTGCGATCGTACAAGGTGTCGAAGGAGAACGACGCCACGGTGCTGCGGTTCGACATCGAGCATCGGTACTTTGACTGGATCGAAGACTCTGGCCTTCAGCGGGCTCGCTACTTCCTCTCCCCGAGAGGGGAGGGGGCCATCAGGGCAGCATGGTCCATGCCCCTTGAAGCGTTCAAGTCCGTTTCCGAGCAGATCCATGATGGTGACATGTTCGTCGTGTACGGCTATCCTGCCGATGTGCGGGGGCAGATCGTAGGACTCTTCCCCACGGAATACGTGCGGTTGATTCAGGCGGATCTCTACACGGATCGGCAACTCGACTACGGCCGACCGGACGCGGCGCCATGAGGGGTCGCCTGGCGCGTCACCCACCGCAGCGACCCCGTACTCCCGCATCGAGTCGAGAGCCGGCGGGTCGGGGCGGCGCGGCGGCGCGCCGCGAGCCGCGAGCCGCCGGCCGTTGGACGGGCGGGAACCACTCCTGTACTCTAGCGATCGCAGCGACTCATGCCGGAAGACCTGGACGTTCAGTACCTGGAGGGATTCGTCGCGGATCCAACGGCCATGTTCGACATGGCGGAGCGAAATCTATCGTGGGATGATCGGATGCATTCACGTCGAACCGCCTCGTGCGGGGTGGCGTACAACTACTCAGGCATCTCTTACCCGGACTGCGAGATGCCGGCCTTCGTGCAGGACCTCGCGGCCCGCCTCGCCGGCGTGGTGGGGCATCCGATCAACAACTGCCTCGCCAACTTCTATGCGGACGGGACGGCGAAGATGGGCTTTCACTCGGATTCCAGCGCCGGTGTCGTCGCTGGAACGACGACCTCGATCCTGTCGCTGGGCGCGCCTCGCGTCCTCACCTTCCGCCGGAATCTTCGCCGGGACGAGAGGCGCGACATGGCCCTGGCGCCCGGCTCGCTCCTGATCATGCGCGCCAGCGTTCAGGAGGGGTGGCAGCATGCGGTCCTCGCCGTCGAAGCCGCGGGCCCGCGGATCAGCCTCACATTCCGATCCCTGTCTCGGTGAACGTGGCGGGCTTCGCTGGTAAGCTCCCGGCCGTTACCCGGACGAGAGGGATCGACGGCGTCAGCCGCGGGGGCGCGCCCCCGGAGGAGGAAGACGTGGCGAGAGGACGAACGCAGCGAACCGCGACCGTCGGCGTCGCCGAGCACGGCAACTCGGCGGTGCTCGTCACCGTCGCGCCCGGCGGCGAGCTCCTCGATCGCCGGCGCATCGACCTCACCGACGGCTTGCCGACGCACCCGCATCACCACGAAGGGTCGTGGGCGGTGGGGCGCTACCTCAACACCCCGGGAGCGCGAGCGCTCTCGCTCGCCGACGCCGTCGCGCTCGTCGAGCGCGTGCGAGCGTCCGCGGCGCGCGGCGCGCGCGAGAGCCTCGAGGCGCTGGCCGCGGCGGTGGCCGTGCCGATCGCGAGCATCGCGATCCGCGTGTGCCCCGAGCTCCCGCCGACGACCGAGGAGCGCATCGCCGACAATCGCGCGCAGACCGTCGCCGACTCCGTCATGTACCGCGAGGCCCTCGCGGCCGCGGCCGAGGCGCGCGGCTGGTCCGTGCGCTGGTACGACCGCGAGCGCGTGTTTCGCGAGGCTGCAACGGCGCTCGGCCGCGACGACGTGAACGATCTTCTGCATGCGATGGGCCGATCGATCGGGCCGCCTTGGCAGGCCATCCACAAGCTCGCGGCAGCTGCGGCGCTCGCGGCCACAGGGCATCCAGCGCCGCGGTCAACCGCCGGATGACATGCAGTTGCGGCGGGCGGTGATACGGCATTCACACGACACCTTGTTGATCCGCTGCTGAACTGCGGCCCGGCGCCGGTGAACGCCGAACCGTCAGGTCCGCGGAGCGCGAGAAATACCCGTCGTCGCATCGGAAAAGGTGCCGGCCGGAGGTCGCCAGATGAACGAGACGGAATGGCTGGTGTGTGATCGGACCAAACCCATGCTCCGCTTCCTGCTCGGACTCGGGCCGGAAGAGGTGCGGGTTGCGGACATCAAGACGTTTCCGGCGTGCAGGGGGACTGACCGCAAGCTGCGGCTGTTCGCCTGTGAATGCTATCACCGCGTGCGCGCCCTGCTCCCCGATGAGCTTGCAGAAGCGGCAGTGGAAACAGCGAGCCGTCACGCCGATGGCCTGGCCACGCTGGAAGAACTTCAGGCGGCCGAGGCGCTGGTCCGGCAGGCGCTCGACTCTCTGGAGGGTCGGTGGCGGGCGTCCCATGGGGCCGAACGTATCTCGCTCCAGCCGACGCACGACGCACTGGCCCTGAGCTATCAGGTGGTTCGGCCACAAGCTCCGAAGGCCGCGTACTACGCCTCGTCCAATGCTCATCTGGCAGCTGCTGCCATGGCCAATCCTGGCGCCGCGTCTGGGGATACTTCCCACGCTGCCAGCAGTGCAGCGGAAGAGCACGCCCAGGCCGACGTACTCCGCGACATCTTTGGCAACCCGTTCCGCGCGGTTGCATTCGACCCGGATTGGCGGACCTCGACGGCCGTCGGGCTGGCCCGGCAGATGTACGAAAGCCGCGTGTTCGGGCCGATGCCGATCCTCGCGAACGCCCTGCTGGACGCCGGGTGCGACGACGCTGACGTGCTCGGCCACTGCCGCGGCCACGGGCCGCACGTCCGCGGCTGCTGGGTCATCGATCTGCTGCTCGGGAGGGAATAGGCTGAGCCTGACTCACGGCTGCTGCCGATGGTCGAGCTCCGCCCGTCCGTGTCAGGCCTTCACGCTGGCGGGCCAAGGGGCGTTGCGCGACGGAAAGGATCTGCGTACCATTGGGTGAAGCAGGAGCGTAAGAGAGAACGTCATGCAAGACAGACAAGTTGCCGCGCCCGACGACACGGCGATTCGGGTCGCCCTTTGGCGTGCGCTGCACGTGGAAGCCGATGCGCCGCCGCACGTGTTCGAAGACGACGTTGGCTTGAAGCTCGCGGCCCCCGACGACGGATGGCGCAGCCGTCCGGACATGAGCCCGTTCACGCGGCCCTTCCGCGCATCCATCCTGGCCCGCGCCCGCTTCGTCGAGGATCTCGTCGCGGAGCAGGCTGCCCGTGGCGTCGGGCAGTACGTCATCCTCGGAGCGGGCCTGGACACGTTCGCCCAGCGTCGGCCGGAGCTCGCCGCCCGCCTGGTCGTGTTCGAGATCGATCGGCCCAGCCCCCAGGCATGGAAGCGCCAGCGCCTCCTCGACCTCGGCCTCGGCGTTCCATCGTTCCTGCGGCTCGTGCCGGTCGACTTCGAGGCGGGTGATGCGTGGTGGGAGCGGCTGGCGGCGTCGGGCTTCGACTCGGGGCGGCCGGCTGTGGTGGCGTCCACCGGTGTCAGCATGTACCTGACCAGGGACGCGATCGCGGCGACGCTGCGCCAGGTCGCGGCGCTCGCTCCGGGCTCCACGCTCGCCATGTCGTTCATGCTCCCGATCGAGCTGGCGGACCCGGAGGTGCGTCCGGGGATCGAGCGCGCGGCAGCGGGGGCCAGGGCCAACGGCACGCCGTTCATCAGCTTCTTCACGCCGGCGGAGATGCTGACGCTGGCCCGAGATGCCGGCTTCAGGGAGGTCCAGCATGTATCGGCCGCCGCGCTCGCCGAGCGCTACTTCGCGGACAGGACGGATGGCCTTCGTCCGCCGAACAACTCAGAGGAGCTGCTGGTGGCGACGACCTGAATCAAGGGGTCCAGCTCGACTCGTGAAGCTGACGTGGCCCTCGTTGCGCGTGGGACAACGCCGCCTGATGCCAGTCGTTGGTTAGATCTGTCGCTCGCCCGCGGACGTTGGACCGACCCGAGTTGCATCTACTTGACCATGCGGAAGCTCGCGTGCCGTAGCCAGGAGCGCGCGAGCGCCACGTCTCCGTAGTGGGAGCGCGCCGTCGCGAACAGCACGCCCGTGACCCCACCTGGGTTCTCGACCCTGACGGGCTTGTCGTCTTGAAGGCCGTCCAGCAGTGGACCGATCGCCAGCAGCCCGCCGAAGTCGATGACTCCACCTTCCGCCTCGGCCAGGTCGATGCACAGCCTGGCGAGCAACCGATGATCTTCGTCGTCGTTGCACATCGCAGCGAATGAAACGACGTCTTCTGGCGACCATCCGAGCACCTCCGGGAGGCCCGCCTCGAGGATTTCGGATATCGCCTCAGGGTATTCGGGCCCAACGGTCAGAATGAACGGGCGTTGGTCGAGCCAGAAGTCATCCCCACGGACGTCGTTGGCAATGCGCGAGATTCCACTTCGAAGCGCGGCGACTCGCTCAACGCTCATCTTCGAGGGCAGCAAAACGGACGCCACTGGCCCCGCCATTCCGGGAGCGTACGCTTTCGAATCATGGCAGTCCACCAAGGCCTCGCAGCCGCCGAGCTTCGAAGCTTCTTCCGGCTGGATCACGGCCGCCTCTCGGGGTGATCGGCGAGGGCGGGAAGGGACGCCTTGTCGAAGGCGCGAAGGCAGCGGTGAAAGGCGGCGAGGGGAGGCTCACCATCGACGCCACGCTGCCAGCCTCGTCGGCCCCCATCGACAGCTTTTGGCTCTTCGCGCGGGCGGCGGAAGCGCTACGCCCGCCAGCGCTGGAGGACGAGGAGTGGGTCTGGTGGGAGATCCGGAGCCGGTGAGCTACGAGCCCTTCGCAAACCTCCGCGGAGCGATCGACGGCGCACGCCGGGAGCCCGGGGCGATCCGCGACCCGATGGATCTACGCCGCGTCGCGGCGTTGGCACACAAGGACGAAGCTCCTCGACAGGTGTGCCAGGCTCTGACCCTCGTGTCATGAGGGGGCTCCGGCGGCGCGCCCGCGCACCGCCGCATGGACGGCCCGAGCTCCTCACCATGCTCGCAGGACCCGCAGGGCCGACGTGCCACCAGGGCACCGACACCGACGCGTCAGAATTCCGCCATAAACGGTACGTTATTTGCACTGGGCGTGAAGCGGAAAGGTTGCGCTTCATGTCCAATCAGCTGCCGTCGTCTTCCTCTGCTCGATCATGGTCGTCTCGCACGCGAGCCATCTCGCTGCTCGCCCTGCTTGCCCTCCCGTCTGTCGTCGTCTCGGCGGGGTGCGCTGACAAGCCGGACAACATCTACAACTACTACTACACGAACGGGGAGGGCGGCGCCGGGGGTGCCGGAGGTGCCGGGAGCACCAGCGGCGCCGGCGGCGCCGCCGGCGCACCCCAGGAGTACCCGGGAGCGCCTGTCGTGGACACCGAGGTGGCCGAGCATGAGCTCGACCTCTTCGGCACCATCGGCAACCGCTACTGGTTCGCCGTCTCGGAGGAGCAGCTCGAGCTCATGAACGAAGGGCTCGGCGGCATCGGGGGCCCCATCAAGAGGGATATGTTCGGAGATATCTACTCCCCGACAGGGGAGGACGCGACCTTCGTGGATCACCTGTGGGTGACGACGGCCGGTGCCAAGGGCAAGACGGCCGACTACGGCAAGGTCCAGGTGGGGATCGCCGGCCAGTCGACGCAGCGGCCCTGGACGAAGCGAACCATCCCCAACCTCAACGTCGACGCCGACGAGTTCGTCGAGAAGCAGCGGCTCGGCGGCTTCGAGCACGTGCGCTTCAACAACGGCCAGGTCGGCAGCATCTTCCGCGAGCGCCTCACGCTCGATCTCTATGCTCGCCTCGATTATCCGGCCCCCCTGACCAACTACGCCTGGCTGTCGAGCAACGTCTGGGGCGAGGAGGTGTCCATCCCCTACATCGTGGTCGAGCGCTACAAGAAGGCGTTCTGCACCCGCCTCGAGGGCAAGTTCGGCGGCGGCTGCGCCAACATCTGGGAGTTCGCCGGAGACTTCGCCGGCAACATTCCGGGAGGCGGCGGGATCCCGCTCCCGGTCGACCTGGTGCCGTTCGGCGCCAGCGTCTTCGACGAGCCGGAGAACTGCCAGCTCAAGGAGTGTGAGAACACCCGCGCGAAGGAGCTCGAAGAGGCGATCGCCGAGACGCCGCCTGGCGAGGGCTTCAAGGCTGCGCTCGCGGGCTGGATCGACTGGCCGGCGTTCCATCGGTTCCAGTGCCTGTCGTGGGTGCTCGCCACCGGCGACGACGCGCTCCACAACAGCAACAACGTCGTGCTGGTCGAGCGGGCCGATGGTCTGTTCCAGTACCTGCCGTACTCGGTCGACATCAGCCTGGGGCAGAGCTGGTATCCGGTGGTCCCGCTGGCCGGTATGAACACGCTGGCGCGCGGGTGCCAGAGCGAGCCGGGCTGCTGGGCCGACACGATCGCGGCGTGCGAGCAGGTGATCGAGGAGTTCACCGCGCTGGACCCGAACGCGGTGCTGAAGGGTATCTACGAGCAGCTGTCGGATGAGGGCATGCTCCGCCCGGGCGACGAGCAGCGATACAAGGAGCTGGACGCCTGGCTCACCCAGCAGATCGAGGTCCTGCCGGTGGAGCTGGAGAGGAACCGCGAGCAGCCGCAGCTCTGCATGCCTCCCCAGATCGATTGCGGCGGCTACTGCGGCTTTCCCCAGGACTGCGGCGGCTTCTGCGAGCCTCCCCTGGTCAATTGCGGCGGCTACTGCGCCTATCCCAAGGAGTGCGGCGGCGGCGTAGGTGCGGGCGTCGGAGCGGGCGGCGGCGAAACGCCCGTCGGCGCGGGCGGCGGAGACGCGGGCGTCGGAGCGGGCGGCGGCGAAGCGCCTGTCGGAGCGGGTGGCGGCGACGGGGATGCTGGCGGCGCTGGCGGTAAAGCGGCGGACTGACGCCGGCTAAACGCCCGAGGGAGGGGGCTCCGCCGTGGAGCTCCCTCTCAGGGCGAAACCTCGAACAGGCACCGCGTGATCGGGATGCCGACGTCTTTCCAGACGTACAGGTAGTATTTCGTGCCCGGGACGAGCTCCTCGGGGTTCCCCTCGGCCGGATAGCCCTGCTTCGTGTTCGGCGGGACCTCGCCGTAGATGATACCGCTCTTGACGGGCTCGGCGCTCGAGGGCACGTCGAGCCGCCAGATCGTCCCCTCGGGCAGGTCGAGGTTCGGCGGAGCGCCCGGGTTCTCGGCGTCCGCCGACAGGACGTAAACGTAGCGGGCGTCGCCGCCGGTCCAGGTGATCTTGCCTGCAGCGTCCACGCCTTCCCCCGCCGCGCAGTCGCCGGGCACGTAGAGGCTCTGTTCATGGAGCGGCCCGCCGAACGGGGTCTCGTCCGCGAAATCCTCCTTCGTGAATCCGCGGCGCAGGAGCTCGCCCTCGAAGAACGCGACCATGCGCGCCGGGTCCGTGGAGGGCAGGCCGCTGACGTCACGGGAGAATCCGTTGTTCTGATCCGGCGGATACGCGCCGAGCGCCGCCGAGGAGACCCAGCCGGCGGCCAGCGCGAGGCCCGTCGGATAGAAGCTGTCGGTCCAGACCGGTCCGGCCTCGATGTACCAGTTCGACGGCCCGGTGGCCGGCGCGGCCTTCTCCGAGTGACAGCACACGCACCCGCACGCCTCGGTCTGCTCCGTGACCCAGGCGAGCTCGCCGAGCCATTGCGGATCCGAGAGGCGTGGATCGTCGCTCGGAGTCTTGTAATCCGAGGGGGGCGCCGGCCAGTACGGGCGCTGCGTGAAGACGGGCTCGCACGACGCATAGTCGGTGAACAGGCGGCCGGGCTCGGTGCAGCCGGAGATCGCGCCGAACGTGCAGACCTTCCCGCCGCTCTGCCCTGCCGGCTCGCCGGCCTGCGGGTCGACGCAGACCTGCGCGGGCCACTGGAAGACGGCGCCGCCCGTGCCCACGCCGCCGCCCGGCTCCTCGGCCGCGCCCTCGCAGGCGTCGGGCTCGAACCGGCCGCCGCCGAACATCTCGCAGCCGCGCTGGGTCGAGGCGCACTGGCTCGTGTCGCCGCCGGGGAGGACCAGGCTGACCTCGTCGTCGGTCCCGCCGCCGAGCACGCATCGGCCGAGCGTCTGCGGATACGCGCAGCGCTCGGCTCTGGTGAAGGTGGAGCCCTGGAGCGCCTTGCAGTCGGCCTCCGCGGCCTCTGCGGTCCAGCCTGCGCCTGTGTACTCGCGGCACTCCTCGGCCTGGCTGAAGGCGCTCGTATAGACGCAACGATCTGGCGTTACGGAGGCCCCTGGAGCCCCCGATGCGGCGTCTTCCTCGGTCCGTTGACAGGCGCCCAGCCCTCCCAGGGCCGAGACGAGGAGCGCTGCGCCCAGCATCACGTGCGGTGAACGGAGGAGCTCTTGCTTCACGGTCGAATCTCCTGAACGTCGTCTTCGGACGAAGTCGTTTGTGATTTGCCTCACATGGATGCCCTGTGAGCGTTCGTCGATATACCGTTTGTTCATGGTTGTTCAATCTTAGTCCAATCTTTTCTCTAGAAATATGTATGCAAGGACACGTTCTTGCTCATGGCGCCATTCGCTTGGAGGAGGCGGAGGTGTGTCCAGGGGCGTTGGCCCGCGCCCTGCGTGAGGATCAGGCGGCGACGGAGCTCCTCACCGGAGCGCGCCGAGGCCGAGCGAGATGCAGGGCTCCCCGTCGTGCAGCGAGATCCCCGCCACCTGCTTGTCCGGCGGGTACATGTACCCGAACAGCATGCACATCTCGTTGTCCCCGTAGCCGAACGTGAGATCGTGGTCCGACGTGTTCCGGAACCTGCACGCGTACCGGAGGGAGTCGCCTTCGCCGAGCGCGAGCGCCGGCCTGTAGACCTCGATGTCGCTCTCCAGATCGAACGCCCCTCCCTCGTAGACGCGCGCCTCGCCGCCGTCCGCGCGGACGACGTCGACGTCGAAGGCATCGGCGTACCGGTGCGTGTGCGGCATCAGAGACACGATGTTCCCGCCGAACGTCGAGCACGTCGTGCCGACGCTCCGGGTGGCGCGCGGAGGGACGAGGAAGTCGTTGACGCTCAAGACGAACGGCGCGAGCTCTTCCTTGCGCTCCGAGAGAGGCATGGTGAAGAAGTCGTAGGCGAGCTCGACGACCGCGGGCTCGGGCGACGTGTTGAGCAGGTGGACATTCGCGGCGATCTCGCGGGACGTGTCGAGGGTGAAGCCCATCCCCTCCGGGAACACGAGCGTCTCCTCGCCGACGATCTGCGTGGAGCTCGCGAAGAGGACGTCCGGGATGGCCGCCGGCAGCGTCCCGAAGGGATCGTCGGCGCCAGGATGGCAGCCCGGGTAAGGGTTCGGCCCGAACGATGGATTGACCGGCTTGGCGATCACGTTGCTGTGATGCAGGCCGCCTGTCGCGTAGACGCGCGCCGCGTGGACGGTCGTGTTCTCGAGCGCGGGAAAAGGCCATGACACGCAGAAGGTCACCTCCTCGCCGGGCGCCATGAGCCGCGGCGGCGCGATGATCCTGAAGCCGCTGCGCGGCGGCTCCGGCAGCGCGAGCCGGGTGAGCTCGGCGCCGAAGGCGACGACGTTGTCCCGGTCGATGCGCTCCTCAGGCTCGTAGCGGGCGGCGGGCTGGACGCACCGCCCGCGAAAGCGCTCCTCGCCAGGAGAGCACGCCTCCGGCGGCGACGGCTCGACGCCCGTGCAGGCAGGGAGAAGAAGAATCCAAAGGAGACCCGTCGACCATGCTCTGTCCCTCGGGACATAGCGAGTTTTGGGATGTTGCATCACAAAGCATCTGCGGCCGACTGCTTCTCACCGGAAGCCTCGACTGTGGATCTCCCCTGCGGAGGGAGGGGCCCTCGCGCGGCCAGGGCGGAGCCCGCGGCGAAGGGGACGCTCCCGGCACAACCGAGGACGGCGTGGGCTGACACGGTCCATCCGCGGCGGCGGTCGTCGCCGGGCAGCGCCCGCGCGGCGGCTGGTGCGCCAGCAGCAGCGCTCGCTCCGCCAGCAGCAGCGGCCGCTCGCCGGCCCGCGGCCGCTTCGTCCAGCGCAGAGCCGACCGGAGCATCCCGCCCACCTGTCCGCCGGCGGGGGTAGAAGGGCCGCCCACGTGGACACCCTGTTCACCCGGCTCGACGCTGTGCGCAACAAGCGCGTGACGTGGGCGCCGCGGATCGTCTAGGATCCGCGTGCCGAGGGGCAGCGCGCCCCACGATCCCCCGCATCGCCCGACCACCACGCAGCGTGGTCCCAGCTCGTGGAGAGACAGCATTGAGCGTGCAAGCAATCGAGCCGGCCCTGCCCGTCACCGCTTTCGAGAGGCGCTTCAAGCACCCGCCGGGGCTCGTGATCCTCTTCTTCGCGGAGATGTGGGAGCGCTTTTCCTATTACGGCATGCGCGGCCTCCTCAAGCTGTATATGGCGAACTACCTGTTCGTCACCGCGCGAGAGGCCTACCAGGGGTGCCGGCAGCACGCGCAGCCATGCGATCTCGTCGCTGGCGATCCGACGACCGTGTTCGCCTGGCAGTTCATCAAGGGCCTCCTCCCGAGCGCCCCCAACGAGCAGGCGTCCATGCTCTACGGGCTGTACACGGGCCTCGTGTACCTCACGCCGTTCTTCGGGGGCATCCTCGCCGACAAGGTGTGGGGGCAGCGCAAGACGGTGGTGATCGGCGGCGTCTTGATGGCCGCCGGGCACTTCGTGATGGCGCTCGAGAACTCGTTCTTCATCGCGCTGCTCTTGCTCATCCTCGGCAACGGCGCGTTCAAGCCCAACATCTCGACCCAGGTCGGAAGCCTGTACCCGGCGGGTGATCCGCGCCGCGACGGCGCCTTCACCATCTTCTACATGGGCATCAACCTCGGCGCCTTCATCTGCAACTTCGTGTGCGGCACCCTGGCGGCCGTCTACGGGTGGCACTACGGCTTCGCCGCCGCGGGCGTCGGGATGTGCCTTGGGCTCGTCGTCTACCTGGCGGGGCAGAAGTACCTCGCCAAGGACAACCTGATGAAGACGGCGGAGGGCGCCGGCGAGCAGAAGCAGCCGCTCTCCAGCGACGAGTGGAAGCGCGTCGGCGCGCTCGTGGCGCTCTGCGCCCTCAACATCGTCTTCTGGGCGGTCTACGAGCAGCAGGGCAACACGATGCAGACCTGGGCCGACGAGAAGACGGTGTGGCCGAGCGTCCTCGGCTTCCAGATCCCGTCGACGTGGTTCCAGTCGGTGAACCCGCTCTGCATCATCCTGTTCGCCCCGCTCCTCGACGTCTTCTGGCGCTGGCAGGCGAAGCGGGGCTCCGAGCCGACGAGCGTCTCGAAGATGGCGATCGGCTGCACCATCCTCGGGCTGTCGTTCATCGTGATGATCCTCGGCGCGCAGGCCGTCGGCGACGGCAAGGGCAGCCTGTTCTGGCCGGTCTTCTGCACGCTGCTGCTCACGATCGGCGAGCTCTACCTGTCGCCCATCGGCCTGTCGCTCGTGACCAAGGTCTCGCCGGTGCGGATCGTGTCGATGATGATGGGCATGTGGTTCGTCTCGAGCTTCCTCGGCAACACGCTGAGCGGCTACATCGGCATCTTCTACACGCGCTGGTCGAAGGACATGTTCTTCCTGATGCTCACCGTGCTCGGCGTGGGCGCGGGCGCCGCGATGTTCGCGTTCAACAAGCCGCTCCGCCGCGTGCTCGGCCACCACTGACCCACACCGCGCCCGGCGCGGCCGCGCGCCCTCTCCGAGAGGGCGCGGCGTCGCGTCAGGGCGCCCGCGCGCCGGCCGGGTCGACGACCCGCTCGTCGAGGGTCGCGAGCCGCCCCTCGGGCAGCGCGCTCCCGATGGCGGCGACGGCGCGGCGGACGCTCTCCAGCGTGCTGCACGAGGCGACGTCGACGAAGAGCCGCCCCGACTCGGGCCAGGAGTGCAGCGCCACGTGCGACTCGCCGACGACGGCGCACGCGGTGATCCCTTGCGGAGAGAACGGGACGACCGCCATCTCGAGCAGCGTGAACGATCCCGCGGCGACGGCCGCCTCCAGCGCGCCGCGCAGCGCGGCCGGGCTGTTCAGGAAATCGAAGGGGCAGCCCTCGAAGAGGGCGAGCGCGATGAACAGCTGCATCGATCGGGCAGGCGCGCGCGTCGGTCCGCGCCGCGCAGGCCGCGTAGCGTAGCCGAGGCCGGGCGCTGCGGAGACGGAATCGGGAGGGCCGGGGCGGCGTCGTCCTCGTGCGGCGGCGGCGGTTCGAGGTGATCCCGAGCCGAGCGCGCCGGCGGGTGGCTCCGCGCGGCGCGGGCGGGCGGGCGCTCGGCCATCCGCCAAGACAGGGGCCGAGGAGCTTGCGCTGAGAACACCGCCCGGCATGTCTCCCTTCGGGCCTTGCCACCCGGGACGTCTCGTCGCGCGCCACACAAGGCGCGCCTGAGACCTCGAGCCACCTGAGACCTTATGGCACCTCGGTCGGTGCTCGCCGCGCCCGCCCGCCCGCGCCGCGCGGAGCCACCCGCCGGCGCTTGCGTCGTCCGGAAGGCGCGCGGCGTGCGGCCTCCACGATGACATCCCCGCGCCGCTCTCACCGCCGCCGCGCGACCTGGACGACCTCCCGCACGCGCTGCCCACCCAGGTCGAAGCGGCCCTCGAGGCCCGCGAACACGAAGCTGTTCACGCGCCCGCCCGGGACCTCCCAGCCGAGGCTCGACCCCTCGGCGTTCTCCCAGAGGAACAGGTTGAGCCCGCCGCCGATCGTGGGCCCCAGCGCGACGCTCTCGGACATGCGGACGTCGATCACCGCCTGGAGTCGCCCGAGCTCGATCCCGTGGGTCACCGTGCCGCCCCTCACCCCCGGCGGCGCCGCGGTCCACAGCGCCCGGTAGCCGCTGCCCAGCGAGATCACCGGATCGACCCGCTCGAACGGCGCCAGGTGAAAGCTCGCCTCCGCGCCCAGCGTCACGCCGCGCACGTCGGCCCCGCCCTGCTCCGCGCCCTGCGCCGTGTACTGCTCGTAGCGCGACGTCAGCCCGAGGCCGACCTTCGGCACCGCGCGGTAGACGAGCTTCACGCCCACGCCCGCCCCCGGCCCCGCCACGTCGCGCAGGCGCCGCTCGCTCCCGATGTCGCCGAACCCCTGCGCGTACCCGAGGTTGAGGCCGAGCTCGAGCGCGTTGGCAGGCGCCCCCAGCGGAGAGCGCAGGTAGCTCGGCGGGACCTCGCCCTCGAAGTCCTGTGCAGCGGCGACGCTCCCGCAGAGCACGGCGACCGCTCCCGCGGCGATCGCGACCCCGGTGTTTGCCTTCATTGCGGATCCTCCTCGCTGCGCGGCGCCGCGAGGACGGCGGATCCGATCCACGCGCCACGCCGGGAACGCCGCGCGCCGGGGCGCGAGCATTGCGTGTGCCACGGAGGCGGCGAGCAACGCCTTCCCGGTCGCGGACGGGCCGACCGCGCCGCGCGTCAGCCGGCGCGGGCGTGTGCGTGTGCGAGTGTCAACGAGCGGCGGCAGCCGCCCGCGCCGCGCGTCAGCCCGCGCCTACCAGCGGTGGAAGGCCGGGTGCCCTTCCTTCACCGCCACGAACGTCCCGCGGCACGTCGCGGTGACGCGCCCGCCCGCCTCCAGGGTCGCCTCGACCACGACGCGGTCGCCCTCCGCCTCGGCGACCTGCGCCCGCAGGTGCACCGGGCCGCCGAGCGGCGTCGGCTTCTTCAGCTTCACGTGGAAGTCCGCCGTCACCGTGCACGGCGGCGCGTCGGCCCCCCGCGCCTTCATCAGGTGGTAGGCCGCGGTCCAGTTCGAGTGGCAGTCGAGCAGCGCCCCGATGATGCCGCCGTTGAGCATCCCCGGGAACGCCTCGTGGTGCGGCTCCGGCGTGAAGTCGCAGACCACCGCGTCGCCCTCGACGCGGCTCTTCAGCCGGAGCCCCTTGTCGTTCGCCGGCCCGCAGCCGAAGCAGCGGCCTCGCGGCGAGTACCTGTCCTGCAGGCTCGCCGCGTCGCCGCTCACCGGGTGCCCCCGACGAACGCCTCGTCCATCAGCATCTTCTGCTCGAGGAGGTGGCTCGCGCGCGAGCCGGTCGCCGGGCTCGCGCTCGGCGCGCGGCTCACGCACGAGAGCGGCAGCCGGTCGCCGATGCGCTGCCGGAGCACCGCGAGGATGTAGTACCAGGCGCCGTAGTTGCGCGGCTCCTCCTGCACCCACACGAGCGGCGTGCCGTCCTTGTAGGGCGCGAGCGCGTTCACGATCTCGTCGTTCAGCGGGAACAGCTGCTCCAGCCGCAGGATCGCCACGTCCTTGAGCCCGCGCGTCTCCCGCGCGAGCGCGAGGTCGTAGTAGACCTTGCCCGAGCAGAGCAGCACCCGCTTCACGTCCGCCGGATCGACCCCGCTCGTGTCGGGCAGCACGCGGTGGAACTGGCCCTCGGAGAGATCCTTGATCGTCGACACGGGCCGGTGCGGGCCCTTCGACGTCGCCGGGACGCGCAGCAGGCTCTTCGGCGTCGCGATGATGAGCGGCTTGCGCCAGGGCCTGTGCACCTGCCGCCGCAGCACGTGGAACAGCTGCGCCGGCGTCGTGAGGTTGCACACCTGGATGTTGTCCTCGGCGCTGTTCTGCAGGCAGCGCTCGATGCGCGCGCTCGAGTGCTCCGGCCCCTGGCCTTCGTAGCCGTGCGGCAGGAAGAGCACGATGCCGCTCAGCCGGTGCCACTTGTCCTCGCTCGACGTGAGGAACTGATCGACGATGACCTGCGCGCCGTTCAGGAAGTCGCCGAACTGCGCCTCCCAGATGACGAGCCCGTCCGGGTAGTCGAGGCTGTAGCCGAAGTCGAAGCCGAGCACGCCCGCCTCGCTGAGCGGGCTGTTGTACGCCTCGAAGCGCGCCGGCCCCTCGGCCACGCGCGACAGCGGCGCGAAGCGCGCGCTCGTCTCGACGTCGCGCAGCACCGCGTGCCGGTGGCTGAAGGTGCCGCGCTGCACGTCCTGACCGGAGAGCCGCACCGGCGTCTTCTCGGCGAGCAGCGAGGCGTAGGCGAGCATCTCGCCCGTGCCCCAGTCGAACGGCTCGCCGGCGACGAGCTTGTCGTGCCGCTGCTGGAGCGTCGGCAGCACCTTCGGGTGCGCCTTGAAGCCCTCGGGCAGCTCGAGGAGCTTCTCCGACAGCGCGATGAGCTTCTCGGCCGGCACGCTCGTCGGCACCTCCGGCGTCGCCTGGTCGGCGCCGCCGCGGTAGTGCGACCACACGCCGCCCATCGAGTAGAGCACCGGCGCGAAGCCCTTCTGCTTCACCTCGTCGAGCGCGGCGGCGAGCGCCTCGCGGCGCCGCACGACGATCTCGTCGGCCTTCTCCTCGGTGACCTGCCCGAGCTCCATCAGGCGCCGGACGTACACCTGCCGGACGGTGGGCTTCTTGTCGATCGCGGCGTACATCCGCGGCTGCGTGTAGCGCGGCTCGTCGCCCTCGTTGTGGCCGTACCGCCGGTAGCAGTACATGTCGATGATCACGTCGGAGCCGAAGCGCGTGCGGTAGTCGATCGCGAGCTGCGCGACGTGGGCGACCGCCTCCGGATCCTCGCCGTTCACGTGGAACACCGGGACCTTGAGCATCCGCGTGATGTCGGACGCATAGCGGGTCGAGCGCCCTTCCATCGGATCGGTCGTGAACCCGACCTGGTTGTTCACGATGACGTGGACCGTGCCGCTCGTCGTGTAGCCCGGCAGGTTCATCATGTTGAGCGTCTCGGCGACGACGCCCTGCCCGATGAACGCCGCGTCGCCGTGGATGAGCAGCGGCATCACGCGGCGGCGCGCGTCGGCGGCGCCGTCGGCGAGCCGCCGGTCCTGCTTCGCGCGGACGCGCCCCTGCACGACGGGGTTCACGAACTCGAGGTGGCTCGGGTTGAACGTGAGCGTGAGGTGGACGTTGCGCCCGTTCTCGAGCGTGCGATCGGTCGAGTAGCCGAGGTGGTACTTGACGTCGCCGCTGCCGAGGTGGCGCTCCGCGTTCTTGTCCTCGAAGGCCGCGAAGATCTCCCGCAGGCTCTTGTCCATGATGTTCGCGAGGACGTTCAGCCGGCCGCGGTGCGCCATGCCGACCACGATCTCGTCGACCTCGTGCGCCCCCGCGCGCTCGATGATGAGGTCGAGCAGCGGGATGAGGCTCTCGGCGCCCTCGAGGGAGAAGCGCTTCGTCCCCGCCTCGTAGGACTTGTGGATGAACTGCTCGAAGATCTCGGCGTCGGAGAGCTTCGTGAGGATCCGGAGCTGCTTCTGGCGGTCGAGCGTGAGCCGGTTGCGCGTCGACTCCATCTGCTGCTGGAGCCACTGGCGCGCCTCGGGCTCCTCGATGAACGTGAACTCGACGCCGATCGAGCGACAGTACGTCTCCTCGAGCCGGCGGATGATCTCGCGCAGCGTGAGGACGGGCGGCACGCCGGCGAGGTCGGTCGTCGGGAAGGGCAGCTCGAGGTCCTCGACCCGGAGCCCGAAGTTCGTGAGGTCGAGCTCGGGCGGCGTTGCGGGCGGCAGGCCGAGCGGGTCGACGTGCGCGAAGAGGTGGCCGCGCACGCGGTAGGCGTTCACGAGGGCGTAGACGCGCGCCTTGATCGCGGCCTCCGCGAGCACCTTGAGATCGCGCGAGGACTCGGGCGAGCTCGGGTGCTCGCTCAGCGTCCGTGCGAACGCGGCCTCCAGCGTCTTCGCGGCCTCGCCGTTGGTCTTGCCATTCCCGTACCCGTGCCCGTTCCCGTTCCCGGGCCGCAGCACCTGATGCTGGATGGTCGGCGGCGCCGCCGGAGCGGGCAGCCTGCTCGGCGTCGCTCCGCCGTTCTTTCCCTCGAAAAACGAGCGCCAGCCGGGGTCTACCGACTCCGGGTTCTCGAGGTACTGGGCATAGAGCTCCTCGACGAGCCCTGCATTGATTCCGAAATCAAGCTGCATCGTGGTCGGGCTGCAAATAACGCGTGTCGGGCCGGCACGCTAGAGTCGTTTTCCGATGACTCCGCCTCGTGGGCCGGAACATCGTCCGGGCAAGGGGTTCGACCGCCTGGAGAAACGGTAGGGAGAAGCGGTAGAAGGGGGCCATGGATCAAGACCGCAGAACCCCGGGTCGAGGACCGGCGCCCGCCGTCCTCCCCTTCGATCGCTTCCGGGACCACCTCTTCCACGATCCCAGCCTCGGTCTCTGGCTGGACGTGAGCCGGATCCGCTTCGGGAGCGACTTTTTTACCACGATGGAACCGCGGATTCAGGCGGCGCTCGCCGAGATGGCGGCGCTCGAGGGCGGGAGCATCGCGAATCCTGACGAGGGCCGCCGGGTCGGCCACTACTGGCTGCGCGCGCCGGAGCTCGCGCCCGAGGCGGCGCTCCGCGCGGCGATCGAGGAGACGAACGCGCGCATCCTGAGCTTCGCCGCGGACGTTCACGCGGCGCGGGTCCGGCCGGAGCGGGCGGCCCGCTTCAGCAGGGTGCTCGTCGTCGGGATCGGCGGCTCGGCGCTCGGGCCTCAGTTCGTCGCCTCGGCGCTGGGGACGCCGGCCGACCGGATGCAGATCCATTTCTTCGACAACACGGATCCCGACGGGATCGATCGCACGCTGGACGCCATCGGGGACGATCTCGGCGCGACGCTCGCGGTGATCATCTCGAAGTCGGGCGGGACGAAGGAGACGCGCAACGGAATGCTCGAGCTCGCGGCGGCGTACCGTCGGCTCGGCCTCTCGCTCGGCGCGCACGCGGTCGCGGTGACGGGGGAGGGCAGCGAGCTCGACCGGTACGCGACGAAGCACGGCTTCCTTGCCCGCTTCCCGATGTGGGACTGGGTCGGCGGTCGCACGAGCGAGCTCTCTGCGGTCGGCCTGCTGCCGGCGGCGCTCCAGGGGCTGTCGATCGTCGAGATGCTGCAGGGTGCGCGCGAGACGGACGAGGTCACGCGCTCGAAGGAGGTGCCCCGGAACCCGGCGGCGCTGCTCGCGCTCGCCTGGTACTCGGCGACGGGCGGCGTGGGCCGGAAGGACATGGTGCTGCTGCCCTACAAGGACCGGCTCGAGCTCTTCTCGCGCTACCTCCAGCAGCTCGTGATGGAGTCGCTCGGCAAGCGGCTCGATCGGCAGGGCAAGGAGGTCTTCCAGGGCATCGCCGTGTACGGCAACAAGGGCTCGACGGATCAGCACGCGTACGTGCAGCAGCTCCGTGACGGGCTCGACAACTTCTTCGTCACGTTCATCGAGGTGCTGCGGGATCGCGCGCCGTCGCGCGGCGTGCTCGAGGTCGACCCCGGCGTCACGACGGGCGACTACCTCGACGGCTTCCTCCAGGGGACGCGCAAGGCGCTGACCGAGAGCGGGCGCGAGTCGATCACGATCACGATCGACACGGTCGACGCGCGCGCCGTCGGCATGCTGATCGCGCTCTACGAGCGCGCGGTGGGCCTGTACGCGTCGCTCGTCGGCATCAACGCGTACCACCAGCCCGGCGTCGAGGCCGGCAAGAAGGCGGCGCAGGAGGTGCTCGACCTGCAGGCCAAGGTGCTCGCGGCGCTCGGCGCGAGCGCGGGCCGCGCGCTGTCGCTCGCGGAGGTCGCGAAGGCGGCGGGCACGGACGACGTCGAGACGGTCTTCTGGATCCTGCGCCACCTCGCGGCGAACCCGGAGCGCGGCGTCGCGCGGGAGGTGCCGCAGGGCGGCTCGCCGTTCGACGCGACGTACCGTCTGGCGCGCTGAGGGGCCTCGCGGAGCAGGCCCCCGGGCATGTCGGACATGGGCGGGTGCCTCGCGGAGCGGTCAGGTCGTGTTGGATTGAAACGCACCATCTGGATTCGATTGCGACCGCCTCGCGTCTGGCTCGGCAGCTGACTGGCATCATGGCCAGCGCCGTCGCGACTGCCTCGCTCGTCACATGGCGCCTCCGGTGAGGTCCCGCGCTTGCGCCCGATAGGCGAGCGAGGCTATGTTGAGCGGCTCAGAGCCCTTCGCCGCCGTCGAGGTGCGTGGGCCCCGTGACCACGCGTCGTGCAATCGCCCTGGCCCCTCTCCGTCGTCGCCCTGTCGCCATCCGCCTGCGGCGCCGTCCTGTGGCGCATGCGGGGCGCAGAGCGGCTCACCGTCGTCGTCAAGGCCACCTTTGCCCTCGTGCACGACAGGAGCGCAGAGCTCGCCGCAGCGGCCGATCTGGTCCGCACCGACCAGCTTCGGGAGGGGTGGGGCAGCCTCGAAGAGGCCAGTGAGACAGCACCCTACCTGCCGGGCGCCGGGGTCATTGTGCGCGGGCACGCCTGCGCGCCCGCGGGAACGACCGCCACCGCTCTCCCGGTGCGGCTCGCGCTCTTCCGCGATGGCCGCTGGATCCTCAACAAGACCCTTCATGTCTTCGGCGACCGCACGCGAGAGGCGCCGAGCCCCCGCCCGTTCAGCAGGATGCCGCTCGTGTACGAGCGCGCGTTCGGCGGCCCACGTCTCGATGTGAACCCGGTGGGCGTGGGCTCCGACGCTGCGCTGCCGAGCATCGTCGATCCGGGCGATCCGATGCGGCCGGCGGGCTTCGGCCCGATCGCGAGGCACTGGGCCCCGCGGCGGCATCTCCTTGCGCGGGATCAGGCGGCCGACCCTCCGGCGCTGGATCTCGACGGCAGCTTCGACTTCCGGTACTTCCACGCCGCGCCTGCAGATCAGCAGATCGACCTCCTCCGCGGCGACGAGTGGATCTTCCTCGAGGGCCTGCACCCGCATTGGCCGTGGCTCCGGTCCAGCCTGCCTTCGGCCCGCGGGCTCGCGCGGCTCTATCGGGCCGGGCCGGAAGGGGAGGACCACGGGCAGCCGGTCGAGCTCGTCGCCGACACGCTGACCATCGACGCCGACCGGCTGCTCTGCTCCGTGCTCTGGCGAGGGAACGTCGCCCTGCTGGCGGGCGACACGCCGGCCCGCATGCGCGTGGTCGCGGGCGTCGAGATGCCGGGGCAGCCCCTGGCGTGGCCTTCTGCAGCGGCCGCGCCTTCGCCGCCCCATCGCCGGCATGGAGCGCTCGGCCCCGTCGCGGGCGAGCGGCCGATCGCCAGGACGCTGGTGGTCGACGACAACACGGTCGATGCCCGCGACGGCGGCCTCGTCGTGGACAGGAAGATGAAGTCGCCGTTCGCGCTTGCCGCGCCCGGCAGCGGGCGTGCTTCCCCGGTGACAGCGATCCCGGGGGCGCCCTGGAGCGCCCGTCCGCACCTGGCGCCGCTGCCTCCGCTGCCCGCCGCCATGGCGAGCGGCCCGACAAACCTCGATGCACCGCCGTTCGGTGCTGCGCCCCTCGACCTCACGGTGACGGCGATCACCGAGAACACTGCCGGGCCTGTCGCACCACCGCACGCCCCGGCCGCGCCCGCTGTGGCTTCGCTCGGCGCGCCCATCGCGCCCGCTGTGGCTTCGCTCGGCGCGCCCGCCGCGCCCGCTGTAGCTTCGCTCGGCACGCCCGCCGCGCCCGCTGTGGTGTCGCCCGCTGCGGCCGCGCCCGCCGTCATGTCGCCCGAGCCGGAGATCCGGGGCCTCCGCGCAACGTTGCTCGCCCGCCTCAGGAGCGGCCAGCCGCTCCACGACCTGGAGCTCGCGGGCGCCGAGCTCGACGGCATCGACTTCAGCGGCGCCTCGCTCGAGCGCCTGAACCTCGCCGGCTCGACGCTCACCCGATGCAACTTCGCGTCGGCGCGCCTCTCCGGGGCGAACCTGAGCGGTACGGATCTGACGGACGCGAGCCTCCACGCGGCCGATCTGACGCGCGCCGATCTCTCCCGCGCCACGCTGGACCGCGCGCAGCTCTCCTCCGCGCTCCTCAAGAACGCCGACCTCGCCTTCGCGAAGGGGGCGCGCGCGCGCTTCGAGGACGCGTCGCTCGAGGGCGCCGACCTGCGACAAGCGCGCCTCGTCGAGGCCGTCTTCGATCGGGCGTGCCTCGTGGACATCAACGGGACGAAGGCCGACATCTCGCGAGCGAGCCTCGCGGGCGCCAACCTCGCGGGCGCAGTCCTGCGCGCGGCGAAGCTGAAGGAGGCGAGCCTGCCGTGCGCCAACGTCGAGGGCGCCGATCTGCGCGACGCGGACCTCGCGGGCGCCAACGTCTATGGGGTCAAGCTCGCGAGCGCGAAATCGAGCGGCGCCATCCTGCGCGCGCTCGTCGAGATCCCACCGGCGGACGCCGGCATCGACGGTTCTTCGGCAGGTTGACCGCCTGACGGATTCTGCCTAGTTCTATCAGTGAGCTCCTCGGGACGACTGGCGGACGACTCACCTGGTGGCATCGGGCGCGTGCCCTCGAACAACGCACGGAAGGCCATGGACGACCTCATCAAGATCTCATCGGGCGTGCTCCCCAGCTCCACGCGCGTCGTCGGCTTTCGAGGCGTCGAGGCCATCTCGCGCCCGTATCAGATCGAGATCTTCCTCCTGCTCCAGGGCGAGGACGCCGAGTCCCTGGACCTGCCCGATGCCGTCGGCGCCAAGGCGTCGCTCGTGCTCGACTGGCCCAGAGACAACGTCCCGCCCTTCGTCTTCGCCGGCGTCCTCGCGACCGTGGGCCTGCTCCACGAGCTGGACGGGCGCTCGCTCCTCCGGGCGGTGCTGGTCCCGAAGCTCTGGCTGCTCGGCCTCTCCAAGCGCAGCCGCATCTTCACCAGGCTGTCGCTGCCCGACGTCATGAAGGCCGTCCTCGAGGAGAACGGCATCGGACCCGACGAGTACGAGATGCGCCTCGGCAGCTACGAGGTCGAGGAGCACATCTGCCAATACCGGGAGAGCGATCTCGACTTCCTGGCGCGGTGGATGGAGCGCGAAGGCATCATCTACTTCTTCGAGCACACGCCCGACGGCGACAAGGTCGTCTTCTGCGACACGAAGTCGTACGAGGAGGACCCGATCGGCGAGCCTGTCCGGTACCACCCGCAACTGGGGTACGACGTGAGCGCGGGGATGTCGCTCCGCACGTTCACCAGCCAGCACACGACCTTGCCGGCGGTGATCAAGCTCAAGGATTACGACTATGCGCGGCCCAACCTGAGCGTCGCCGGGTCGGCGCGCGTATCGCCGAACGGCGCGGGCGAGGTGAGCCTGTACGGCGAGCGCTTCTTCACGCCGTCCGCGGGCGAGCGGCTCGCGAAGATCCGGGCCGAGGAGCTGCTCGCGCGGCAGGTGCTTTATCAGGGGACGGGCACGCGGCTGCACCTCCGGCCCGGCTACACGTTCGAGCTCGAAGAGCACCCGCGCGCGGCGTTCAACGCGAAGCACCTCACCATCGAGGCGCACCATCACGGCAACCAGCTGGCCGGGGCCACCGGGTACCGCGAGCTGCTCGATCTGCCGCACGAGGAGGCCTATTTCGTCGAGATCACCGCCATCCCCGCGAAGACGCAGCTCCGCGCGGAGTCCCGCACGCCCTGGCCCCGCATCTACGGATACGAGAACGGCACCGTCGACGGCCCGGCCGAGAGCGAATACGCCCAGATCGACGATCTCGGCCGCTACAACGTGAAGTTCAAGTTCGACGAGAGCAACCTGAAGAGCGGGAAGGCCTCGACGTTCGTGCGCATGATGCAGCCGCACGGCGGCGGTATCGAGGGCTTTCATTTCCCGCTCCGCAGGGGCACGGAGGTGGTGCTCAGCTTCCTCGGCGGCGACCCCGACCGGCCGGTGATCGCGGGTGTGGTGCCGAACGCGCTCACGCCGAGCCCGGTCACGAGCGGCAACCACACGAAGAACGTCCTCCAGACCGGCGGGCGGAACCGGCTCGAGCTCGAGGACAAGACAGGGCAGCAGCGCGTCACCCTCTCGACGCCTTACTCGAACACGTACCTTCGCATGGGCGCGCCGAACGACGAGCACGAGCTCATCGTGAAGACGGACGACAACACGCTGCTCGACGCGGGCAAGAACTTCGACCAGACCGTGGGCCTGAACGGCGGAGGCTCGTGGGTCGCCACCATCAAGGACAACTGGATCACCCACGTGCAGTCCGGGATCCACGAGCTCTTCGTCGACGCCAACACCTCGTACACCGAGGTCAAGGGCGACACGTCGCTCCACGTCCTGAGCGGCAACCTCTTCACCGACGTCGACGCGGGCGTGATGACCACCACGGTGAAGGGAGACACCACCACGACGGTGAAGACCGGCAATTACACGGTCAACGTCGAGGCCGGGGACACCCTCGTCGACACGAAGGCCGGGACCACGACCGTCAAGAGCAAGGGCAAGATGACGCTCGAGACGCAGGACCAGTGCGAGGTCAGCGTCAAGAGCAACATGATCCAGAAGGTCGACGGCAACCTGATGGGGCAGATCAAGGGGGCTGAAGAGCTCAAGACCTACGGTCCGTTCAAGAAGCTCTTCGTCTCGAACAACGTCAACGTGACGGCCGGTATCAAGTCCGACACGTTCCTCGGCCTCTCGAACACCAACGCCGTCGGCGCCAGCGTCTCCACCTTCATCGGCGCGAAGGCGACGCTGGAGCTCTCGGCCGCGCTCACCGCGACCTACGCGGCCAAGCTCGACATCACGGGCGGCGTGGCGCTGGCGTTCAAATGGGGCGCCTCGCTCGCGATCAACAGCGCCGTCGAGGTCACGGTGAAGCCTGTCTCCATCCAGTCGGGCGCGGCGAAGATCTCTCAGCTGCCGACGCGGCTCGCGATGACAGCGCTGCGTTATCACCTCTCCGGCGTCCATGTGCTCAGCTGAGAGAGCGAGCAAGGTCATCTCGTCCAGGAGCTCGGCCTCGACCGCCGGCATCCGCGGCCAGGCCGCGGCTCGGCGCCCGTGAGCCCGAAGGGGAGATCGCGCAGCGACATGGGTACGATCATCGTCCTCTCTGCCATCCTCGTGCCGCTCCTCGTCCTCGCGGCCATCCTCTTCTTCGTCTTCCGCAGGGAAGAAGCCGGCATCCGCGCAGGGCAAGAGCGGATGACCCAGTTCGCCGCGAGAGCGGCTCGCGCGAGCCTCGCTCAGGCCACGGTGGTGTCGAGCCGGACCCTCGGCACCTTCGAAGACGGCGCCATGGCCTTCGTCGAGCTCCGGCTGGAGGTGCAGCCGCCCGGCGGGGCCGTGTACCTCGCGAGGACGGAGTGGGAGCTGAACATCAGCTCGCTGTCGATGGCGGAGCCGGGAAAGCGCGTCGCCGTCAAGATCGATGGTGACGACCCCGAGCTCGTTTATCCTGACGTGAGCTGGGCCAATCTGTCTCGCTCGTACATCGCGCGCGGCGCGAGGGACAATAGCGCCAATAGCGCCACCCGCGCCAACTGAGCGCTCGTCCGGCTTGAGCGACCCCCCATCCCCTATGCGCGTCATCAAACCCCAACGTGTCTCCGTCCTGCAGCGCGTGTTCGAGCTGCAGCAGCAGCGCTTCCTCGCGCTCGGCCTCACGGCGTACCTCCCGCTCGACGCTCCGGAGCTCCCGCTCCCGGAGATCGCGATGTGGCAGGAGATCCCGAAGCAGCTCGGCAAGGACGTCGCGCTCGACGAGGGGCTGCCGAAGCCGCGGGGCGAGGTCCTCGCCTTCGGCAAGGCCTTCGCGGCGGGCGGCACCCCGCGCCCGGCGTTCCGGGCCCGCGTCCAGGTCGGCCCGATCGACAAGGCCGTGTACGTCGTCGGCAAGCGCCGCTGGGAGCGCGGCGTGCCGAGCGAGCCCGAGCCCCTGACCGAGCTCGCCCTCGGCTGGGACAGGGCCTTCGGCGGGCCAGGCTTCGCCCCGAACCCGATCGGGACGGGGTTTGCCCCGGCCGAGGAGGACGGGAAGAGCTACCACCCGCTCCCGCAGCTCGAGCACCCGAAGCACCTCATCACCTCGCCAGGCGATCGGCCGCCTCCCATGGCGTTCGGGCCCCTCGACCCCACCTGGCCCGAGCGCCACGCGAAGCTCGGGACGTACGACGCGGCGTGGCTCGAGAACGACTTCCCGGGCTTCGCCCGCGATCTCGACCCGGAGTACTTCATGGTGGCGCCGCCCGATCAACGCCTGCCCGGCTTCTTCCAGGGCGGGGAGCCGATCGCGCTCGAGCAGCTCCACCCCGAGCAGGCCACGCTGACGGGCCGCGTGACCGAGCTCGTCGCGCGTTGCTTCGTGACCCGGACCTCGCGCGAGGACGCGCTCGAGGAGATCGGGACGAGGCTCGAGACGCTCGTGCTCCTGCCCAACATCCGCCGCATGATCGCGATCTTCCGGGGCGTCGCGCGCGTCGAGGAGGACGACGCCCGCGACGTGAAGTGCCTGCTGGCCGCGCTCGAGCGCCGCGGCGCCCCCCGGCCGAAGGAGCACTACGACGCCGTCCTGGCGCAGCGCCTCGACAAGAAGAAGGGGCACCTCGTCGCCCTGCGCGATCGCGATCTGCTCCCGGACCCCGACCCCGACGCCCCCGCGCTGCCGGACGAGAAGATCAGCGACATGGACGAGCTCCTGCGCCGCGAGGGCGTGCTGGAGCGGCGGTCGCGCGAGCGCGCACAGCGGGAGCTCGACAGCGCCCGCATGTCCGTGCGGGTGCTCGGGCTCGATCCGGACGAGAAGGGCATCCCGCGCGAGCTGCCGCCGCCGGAGGCGCCGCCGAAGCTCGACGAGCTGCCCGAGTACATGGAGCGGGTCGAGGCGGAGGCCGCCCGCCTCGAGGCCGAGGCCAAGGTCAAGCAGGCCGAGGCCCTCGAGCAGGCGCGCCAGAACCTCGCCGAGCACGGCATCGACATCGACGAGGTGATCGAGAAATCGAAGCGCGAGGCAGGCGGGCCGCCCAGGTTTCGCGCGGACGAGCACCTCGCCCGCATGCGAGAGACCGCCCAGATCGGCCGCGACCTCGGCGCCCCGATGGATGAGCTCGAGGCCCAGCTCGAGGATCCGGGGTTCCTCGCGAGGCTGCGCAAGCTCGAGGAGGCGCAGATCCTCGCCTACAGGCAGGCCGCGCACCACATGGCGCCCGCGGCGATCCTGGACGACGCCGCCCAGCGCGACCTCCGCGGGCGCGTGGAGGCGGCGGTCGCGTCGGGGAGCCCGATGACCGGCTGGGACCTCACCGGCGCCGACCTCCGCGGGCTCGACCTGTCCGGGGCCGTCCTGCGGGAGGTGCTCCTCGAGCGCGCGGACCTGCGCGACTGCGCGCTCGCCGGCGCGGATCTGTCGGGCGCCGTGCTGGTGCGGGCCCGCCTCGAGGGCGCCCGCCTCGAGGGCGTCCGCCTCGAGGGCGCGAACCTCGGCGAGGTCGAGGCGCGCGGGGCCGACCTCGGCGGCGCGCGCCTCGCCAAGGCGATCCTGCAGCGCGGCGAGCTCGAGGGCGCGCGCTTCGCCGGCGCCGACCTCCGCGGCGCCGACCTGTTCGAGGCGCGCCTCGCGCGCTGCGACCTCGCGGGCGCGCTCGCGGACGAGGTCCTCTTCTACGAGTGCGACCTCGAGGGGGCGCGGCTGGATCGCGCAAGTCTTCGGAAAGCCACATTTTTCCGGTGCCGCATGGCCGGCGCGAGCCTCGCGGAGGCCGTGATCGAGGGCGCGGCGCTCGTCGAGACGGCCGCCGAGGGCGCTTGCTTCCGAGCCGCCCGCGCGAACAACCTGCGCCTCGTGCTCGCGTGCCAGCTCGGCGGGGCCGATTTCTCGGGCGCGGAGCTCGCCCTCGCGACGATGCGCGGCGCCTCGCTGAAGGGCGCCGGGCTCGCGCGCGTGCGGGCCGACGGCTGCGACCTCAGCGAGTCGGACTTGCAGGAGGCCCGCCTCGCGGGCGCGAGCCTGCAAGGGGCGCGGCTGATGCGCGCGGATCTCGGCGACGCCGAGCTGTCGGACGCGAACCTGATGGAGGCGATGCTGCAAGGCGCGAAGGTCCACGGCGCGTCGTTCCTCCGGGCGAACCTGTTCCGGGCGAACCTGATGGGCACCGAGGGCGACGCGCGCACGAGCTTCAAGGACGCCCACGTCGTCCGGACCTTGTTCCCGAGGCGAAAGCGATGACCAAGGACGATCTCCTCGCCCGCGTCGCGAGCGCGGATCCGGTGGCCGACGAGGATCTCTCGGGCATGGACCTCCGCGGCGCGGATCTCTCCGGAGCCGTCTTCGAGCGCGTGTCGTTCCGGGGCGCCGACCTCACGGGCGCGCAGCTCCACGAGGCCATCTTCTCGGATTGCCGGTTCGAGGGGGCGCAGCTCGCGGGGGCGCGCCTCCGCCACGGCACGTGGGACCGGTGCACGTTCCTCGCGGCCGACCTGCGTGAGGCCGATCTGGTCGCCGCCAGCCTCGTCGAGTGCGATCTGTCGCGGTCCTCGCTCGACGGCGCCGACCTGACCATCGCGAGCCTGATCAAGCCGCGTCTGGAGGAGGCGAGCCTGAAGGGGGCGAACCTCGACCGCGCCGCGCTCGTCGACGCCGACGCCCCGCGGGTGAGCTTCGAGGGCGCGAACCTCGTGCAGACCGTGCTCCTCAAGGCGGACCTGTCGACGGCGCGCCTGCGCGGCGCGCGCCTAGAGAAGGCGATGCTGATCGGGGGCAAGCTCGCTGGCCAGGATCTCTCGGGGATGGATCTCACGCTCGCGCAGCTCATGGAGGTCGATCTCAGCGGCTGCGACCTCCGGGGCGCGCGGATGGCGCAGGCGAATTTCAAGGGTGCTTCGCTCGCGGGCGCGCGCCTCGACGAGGCGAGCCTCGAGCGGGCCCTCTTCGCGGAGGCCTGCCTGTCGGACGCGACGCTCAGGAAGGCGAAGCTCGACCAGGCGCTCTTCGTGAAGGCGCGGCTCGAGGGCGCGAGCCTCGCGGGCGCGAGCGCGCACCAGGCCATCTTCAAGCACGCGAGCTGCGCCCGCGCGACGTTCGCCGGCGCCGACCTGACGTACGCCGATTTCTCGTACGCGGACCTCGCGGGCGCCGACTTCTCGCACTGCACGCTGTTCCGCGCGCGGTTCCACCGGACGCGCGAGCAGGACACACGATTCACGAACCGATCCGCGGCGCTCGGCGACGACGAGGAGCTCAGCAACGCGGAGCGGCGTACGGAGGGCCGATGAGCTCGGCACGGAGGTACCGATGAGAGACAATCTGGCGAGGAAGCTGGCGTGGCCTGCGCAGGAGGTCGCGATCGTGGTGGGCGTCTCGGGTCGCAGCCTGCGTGTCAGGTCGAGCTCGGGCGAGGTGGAGGCGCGGCGGGCCGCCAGCTGTCTGCTCGATCCCGCCCTCGGCGATGAGGTGCTCGTTGCGCACCACGAGCGCGGCTCGCACGTGCTCGCGGTGCTCGAGCGCGACGACGCGGCGCCGGCGCGGCTCTCGGCCGAGGGCGATCTCGAGATCGCCGCCGCGTCGGGCAGGGTCTCGGTGAGCGGGCGCGATGGGGTCGAGCTCATCACGCCCGCCGAGGCCACGATCGCCGCGGGATCCGCGCGCCTCTCGGCGGCGCGCGCCGACGCGGTGGTCGGGGTCCTGAGCCTCCTCGGCGACAGCCTCACGGCGAAGGTCGACCGCATCAAGACCGTGGCGCAGTCGGTGGAGACGGTGGCCGAGCGCCTCGTCCAGCGGCTCGACCGGGCCTATCGCTTCATCGCGCGCTCCGAGACGGTGCGCGCCGAGTACCTGGAGCTCGAGGCGCGGGCCGCGTTCCACGTCAAGGCGGAGACGACGCTCGTGAACAGCGGCGGCCTGACCAAGATCGACGGTTCCCAGATCCACCTTGGCTGAGGGGGCGAGATGTTCGCGAACACGCAGATGATGGGCATGTCTCTCGGCGCACCCGACGTGTGCCTCACGCCGATGCCGGCCCCGACCCCGGTCCCGTACCCGAACATCGCGATGCAGCCGATGGGCATCCCGGCCGCGTACAACGTGCTGTTCATGTGCACGCCGGCGCACAACCTCGCGACCACCGTGCCGCTCACGAACGGCGACAATCCCGGCGTCGCCCTCGGGGTCGCCTCGGGCATGGTGATGGGCCCGTCTCGGCATGTCACGGCGTCGTTCACCGTGCTCGCCGGCGGCATCCCGGCCACGCGACTGACCAGCATGACGATCACGAACTCGACGAACTGCCCGGCCGTCTCGATCGTCCCGAGCCAGGTCAAAGTGCTCCTCCTCGCGCCGTGAGGGACCATAGCAGGCACCGCCTGGCGCTCATCACGAGCCGCTATGCGGCGCGGCAGCAAGAGAAGCTCGCGAGCGATCGCCGGGCCTTCGACGACGCCTTCCGGGCGGTGAGCGGCGAGGTGATAAAGCCCGTCCTCGAGGAGGTCGCCTCCGAGCTCCGCTCCGCCGGGCATGTTCCGCGCATTGCGCTCGATGAGGAGCCCGAGGCGCCGAGCATCGCGCTCGAGCTCGGGATCCGGGGAGCGAGCGCCCCGCCGGGGGCGGACCGCATCGCCTTCGCGGTCATCCAGCGGCGCGAGGCGCCGGAGGTCCTCGCCTATCTCATCGTGAGGCCGCCGCCGATGGATCTCCTGCGTTTCGCGAGCCCCGCCGAGATCACCGCATACCAGGTGGAGCAGCTCGTGATCGACGCGATCGAGCACATCTTCGCGTGCCGCTCCGTGTGATGCGGTGAGCACCGCACCACCCGCGGAGGGGTCGACAGGCATGTCGCGAGAGGATCGGGAGCCTCGTGGAGCAGGCCGGCAGGCAGGTTGCGACCCCGCGACCGGCGCTCCTCGACGCACCCGCGCGCGGCGCGGGGCTCAGCGCACGGTCCGCGCGGGGGACGCCTCGTCGAGCTCGTCCTCGGCGGCGCGCTCGAGCGCCGCGCGGAGCTCGTCGTCTGCCGTGGCCTCGGCGGCGACGCGGATGAGGTCCTGCGCCTCGGGAACTCCGGCAATCCGCAGGAGGAGGGCAGCGCCGATCCGGCGATCCGGCGGAGCCCTGGTGTCGTCGAGGGCGTGGCGCACGTCCTCCACGGTCAAGCCGGCCGCGCGGTAGTCGTCGGCGTTGAGCACCTTGCGGAGCTCCTCGCGCCAGACTGCGGGGTTGCGGCCGCGCCGCTCCAGCGCCTCGACGCCGCGCGGGGCGGCGCCCCTCGCGGCGCGCTTGCGCGCCTCGCGGATGCGCATGGCGAGCGCCTTGGCCATGCCGCGCTCCGCCCGGAGATCGATCGGGCGATCGTCCCCCTGTCGGACCAGCAAGAGGCGATCGCCCCGCGTCCTGATCGCGGTGAGCACGGCGTAGGGGAGCCAGGTGCGCGACAAGGGGCGCTCGACGAGCACGCCGTCGCTGCCCACGACGAGCCGCACGGGACGAGCGACGCTGCGGCTGAACCAGCTGAACAGCACGTAGAGCATCAGGTACTTCGTCTTCAACAGGACGGAACGATCGACGAAGGCGCTGAGGTTGTCGAACAAGGCGCTCGCGGAGCCCATGACGAGCATGTAGGCCAGCATGCCGGTCCAGAAGGCCGCGCGGTCGCGCTTGGTGCTGGCGAGCGAGGCCGCGACGCGCCGCGCTTCCGGGCCGAGTCCGAGGGCCGCGAGGAGCCGCGTGCCCTCCTCCTCGCTCTCGACTTGCACCTCGAGCTGCCGTCCGCCGTGGAGCTCCAGCGCGACGTGGGAGCGCGGCTCGGGCACGACCAGGCCGGAGCGGATCGCGGCGCGCGGGATCCAGCGCGCCGCGGCGCCACGGGTGAGGCGCAAGCCGGTCGCGCCGGCGGCCACGCGCACGTCTCCGCGCTGGGTGAGCGGCGTGAAGGTGACGAGAAAGCTCACCAGCGCGAAGGCGATGCCGGCGAGGAAGCCAGCTTCGCTCAAGGCCAGGATGCTGCGAGCCATCTGCTCGAGGAGCGGGGAGGCGAGCTCCTGCCCGAGGACGGCGGCGAGCGCGCCGGCAAGCAGGGTTCCCACGCTCGCGAGCAGCGCGAGGCACTCGAGGACACGTCCCAGCCCCGGGTGACGCTGCGCAACGCGGGAGCTCGTGAGCTCGAAGGAGAGGTTGGTGGTGGCCGGCATGCGGTGGAATTGCCTTTTCGGCAGACTCGGACCCGAGCATAAATCGTGTCATCCGGCCGTGCCACGATCGCCGTGCATGCCCCGGATCTTCGACCCGATCACGGTCAGCGCCCGCTATCAGGCCAGCCGCAACCGCTGCCGCTGCCAGGCGGCGCCGCCGCGATGCCTTCGGGCCGGTTGAACCACAACAACCAGCACGCAATCGACGACGGACGCTGTGCGAGAAGCGGATGACCTCTCGATCTAGGTCCTCGCAGAGGCGCACCTGACGTACATCGAACTCATGAAGCGCGATGGGTGGGAGGTCGAAGATAAGGCGACGTTGCGAACATGGCTTCGCAAGCGGATCGACCGTCAAACGGGGGCGGGCCGATTGGTCAAAATTGACCAGTAGCTCGCAGAGCAGGCGGCGGGGATGTCGCGATATGGTAGGGCGGCCGGCCGGTCAGCTCGACCTGTTCTCGTGGAGGCGGAAGCTGCGAGCTCCGGTGCAGCCGTCGCTGTTCGGGGATCCGCCAGCCGACACGGAGTGATCACCTGGGTCCGGCTGCCTGCAACATCCGATGGTTCCATGGAACTGGACTCCGCTTGGCCGTCACCTGTACGATCCATGCAATGTCTTCGGAGACAATCGGCCATCGAGCCACTCATCGCACCACTGGAATCATCGTGATCGGAAGCCTCTTGCTCGTCGCGTGCGGCAAGGGGGATCAGTCGACGCCTACCCAGCGGGCCACTGCCACGACGCCTCCGAGGCAGCCACCCCCGACGGTTCTCTCCGAGGGAGAAGAGGTTCGGGCGGTGGTCCAATTCATGTGGCCACATGCCAAAAAGGTCGGTTCGGTCGATTTTCGATGGGCAGGATGCTCCGATCATACCGTTGGATTCGAGGCGTCGCGAACATGTCTCGAAGAGGCGTTGAACGAGGTCAAGGTGCTTCAGTCGAAGATGCCATCGAAGCTCAAGGTGCAGTCTGCGTGCGGCATTGAGGTCGAAAATGTGCATCGTGACTTCGTTGACGGTCGTGTTGCCTACCTTGGAGATGAATTGGCATGGATGGATCAAAACGCGGCCACTCTGAAGAGGCTCATGACCAAGAAGTCCCTGTCTGATGCGTGGGATATGATGCCGGCCAAGGCACAGGAAAGCCGGCCGCTGGGAATCAGCGAGAAATACACGCAGGGCCTGCTGGTCATCACGCAATTGCCATGCATGCAAAAGTTTCTCAGCTGCCGGTCCCTGGGGTGCGGTAGCGACGTCCTCAACAGGGTTGCCGGCCTCCCCGATTGAGACCTAACCGGCAGCGCCGCTTCCTCCTCGCTCCTCCGTTCGTTCACCTAGCGGGTCAGCACGTGGGCGGCGGTCAGACGATAAGTGGCGAAGGAGTTGCTGAAATGGCGCTCAGGTCGCGAGCGGGAAGTCACGCCCGAAGCGTGCTCTCCTCCACGTCCCACCAGTTCCGCTTCATCAACTCCACGAATGGCAGGTGCGCCTCGGGGAAGACCTGCATCAGGACCCTGGAGGAGATCATGGTCGCCGCGCTGGCCGAGCCCGCTGGCGAGAAGCCCGAGCCGCAGCCGCTCGTCGGCCCGAAGCCGGAGGGCGCCGCTCGTGCGCTCACCGCCGGGCGTGGATGGCTGCGGGTGCTCCCGGGCGGCTCCGCTCCGCAGTGCCCAGTGCTCCACGACCGCCGCCCAAGGCGCCCGCCCCGGTGGCTCCTCCGCTGGTCCTCGCGCCCGTCGCAACACCCGCGACGCCGGCCGCCGTCGAGCCCGCTGGGCCTCCACCGGAGCCTCCCGTCAGCTCGCCCTGTTCGCGTGGCGTCCGAAGGCGAGAACGCCGGTGCAGCTGTCGCTGCTCGGAGATCCGCCGGCCGAGACGACCAACGCCCAGTGATTCCCCAGGTGCACGCGGGGCGCCTTGACACCCGTAATGGGCCGCAAGAGGCTGCGCGTCATGAGAGGCAGGAGACAGTCCGCGCCGGCAACGGTGTGCCTATGGGCCGCTGCTGCGGCTGCACGCGGCGGCTGCGCGCAGATCCTTGGCGTGGATTGGGGGGAGTATGGGCCGGGCGCTGGAGCTGGCGGCGTAGCGGGCACGGGCGGCAGTGGCGGAACCGGGACTGATCCCGGCTTGGGCGGCCATGGCGGCACCGGTGGCGCCCAGAACGGTGGCGGGTTGAACGGAAGCACGTCAGATGGTGCGGGCGCAGGTGGCCCCCAGTCATTGTGTGCGTTCCAAACCGAGAAAAGCAATGTTCGGGGAATACGCCACGGCGGTGCAATGATGATGGCCAATGGGAGGATGAGGAGCCGTGCCCGAAAGAGGATCCAGTGTGCAATCGAGGCACGTGTGTCTTACCACCGAGCTGCGAGAGTGTACCGGTGACATGCGGGCCTAGTGGCGATGAAAACTGCTGCTCGATCGCGGAGGCGGTGCCTGGGGGCATGTTCAACCGGGACAACGATACGAGGTATCCAGCGACGGTGAGCGGGTTCTTGCTGGATCGATTCGAGGTGACGGTGGGGCGGTTCCGCAGGTTCGTAGAGTCGTATCCCGGGAGCAAGCCGGCGCCGGGAGATGGGATGAAGGTGCCGAGAATCTGCCGATGAACTGCCTGAGTTGGTATGTCGCGTTCGCGTTCTGCGCGTGGGATGGGGGCCGTCTGGCGACGGAAGCGGAGTGGAACTTCGCGGCGGCGGGTGGAAGGGAGCAGCGGGCGTATCCATGGTCGAATCCGGCGACATCGACCACGATCGATAACGCTTGCGCAGTGTATAACTGCACAGGGGATGGGTCTGCGTCCGACGCATGTGGGCTCAGCGATATCCAGGCGGTTGGGTCGCGGTCGCCGAATGGAGATGGGATGTGGGGACACGCGAACCTGGCTGGGAATATGTGGGAGTGGGTGCTGGACTGGTACGCAGACTACCCCAGCAAATGCGCTAACTGCACCAATGCGAACGCTTCCTCAACCTCGGAGCGGGTGCGCCGGGGCGGGAGCTGGAACAACGCGGTGGCGGACCTGCTCTCGTTCGCTCGCAACAGCCACGATCCGTCGAACCGGTACTACCACGTCGGGGCCAGGTGTGCGAGGACGCCATAGCAACGAACCGAGGCTTCCACGGGGCTGCCTGCTGCACCGGTGGCGCCTCCGCCGCCCGAGGGGCCCGAGCCCGGTAGTGCTCGATTTTGAGCAATGGGCCTCGGTCGATCTTGACGTGCGACGTGCTTCCGAAGGCCGCTCGGACCGCCGCGCAGGCTTGGTGGCGATGCGCGCGGCGCGGGTGCCGATCCATGCCTGTGCACAGTCGGCCCCACCGCAGCGGGATCGGCGCAGCGTCTAGTTACAGCCCTGGCTGCTGAGCCACGACACCCCGCGGTTCTTCTCCGAGGTCCCGTTCGAGCCGCCTCCGTCCGTGTTCGCGAACGACATGGAGACGCTGCTCCCGGTGGAGCGGTTGGTGATCTCCATGGTCATGTTGTTCGGGATGAGCGCGCTGCTGTTCGGGTAGTTCGCGCCGATGTAGTAGCGCAGCCGTCCGCTGGGCAGCGAGCCGCAGGTGGCCATCTTGTTCTCCAGCGCCACCCAGTTCCCGCGGTTGAAGTTCGCGTCCTGGGGCACGAGGTTGGCCCGTCCTCCCCATCCGCCGAGCTGCGAGCCGATCATGTGACCGCCATCGTAGTCGTTGGACGGATTCTCGGCGTCTCCCCAGCGTCCCACATTCGTTTGACAGGTGTCCTTGCGAGGAGCGGCGGCGATCGGCGGAAGATAGGCGTATGCCCTGTAGGGCCGGCCAGAGCCGTCGAGGTAATAGAACTCCCCATCGAAGGAATGCCACACGTTGCGGTCGACCGAAGGGAAATACTGCGGGCAGTCGCTGATGAGCTCCTGGACCGCATAGCCGATCCCGTACTCGTCGAGCGTGGCGCGGATCTCGTCCTCGCTTCCGCTCTCGAAGAGGTCCATCACGCCGTCGGGTCCGCCGAAGTCTCGCTCAAGAGCATCCAGCGGCTCCCCGTCGCCGAACGGCTCGGCCGCGCACCCGACCAGAGCGAGGAAGCTCGCGCAAAACAACGCAGACATCACCTTCATGGTCCTACTCCGTTCCAGGTCCGTATCTGCCAGAGCAGCTGTCACTCGACCCGGTGACAGCCAGGTCGCTGCACGCTCGGCATCGCGGGAGCAGGTCATGTTATGAGAAGGGCAGGGTTTTGTATGGATACGATTTGATTGAGTTCGCGTTTCGGGAATGTTGAGAGTCGCTCCTGTTTGGTGACGTCAACGCTCTCGAAACGGGCGATAGATGTGGACTTGTCGCGAACGCGCGCCGAGTACCGGCTGCCTACGAGCCAGGGCATTCCGTCGGCAGACGGTTCGTGGACCACCCAGTGCGGAGTCTCACCTGTCACCTCGCCCGCCAGCGAGGTGAGTCGTGGGAAATGAGAGAGGGGACTTCTGGGGGACGTTTACGTTCACGAACGGCCGTTGACGACCACGTTCGTGACCGAGGGGGGAGCGGGTTTCACCTGTTTCGCTCGCTCACGCGAGCTCGATGGTCAGAACCTCATGCGCAGGGTCGCGCCCGTGGGGCCGACGGTGAGCTCGGGGGCTTGGAACGACACCTTGTGAGGGATGTCGTCGCGCACCCAGACCCGCTGGTTGGAGGCGAGGCCCGCGATGAGCAGCACGCAGCCGGTCACCTGCGTGGCCCCGTCGAGGAGGAGGAGGGCGGCGGCGAGCTGGCCGTCGTCATCGTCGACGTCGACATCCTCGCCCGTGCCGAGCGTGATGAACGGGCCGCCCACGGGCACGAGCATCGGCGAGTAGCTGACGGCATCCCTGTCTCCCTCGCTGAGGATGGTCCCCGCCGTCAGCGCCGCGAGCGCCCACGCGCTGCCGAGGACGATCGACCCCGCGACCACCAGCCCGCGGTTCATCTGCGTCTCAACGCGATAGCCCGCGGGCCGGATCCCGCCTTCCGTGTAGGTCAGCTTTCGCGGCATGCCGAGGATGACGGACGGCGAATACGGCACGTAGCCGGGCGGCACGTGGTCTGGCGCCGGCGCGTATCCAGGCGGCAGCGCGTAGCCGGGCGGCGCGTGCCCAGGCGGCGGCGCGTAGCCAGGCGGCGCGTAGCCGGGCGGCGCGTAGCCGGGCGGCGGCGCGTAGCCTGGCGGCGGCGCGTAGCCGGGCGGCGCATAGCCTGGCGGCGGCGCGCTCTGCGCGGACGGGGGGGCCTCGCCCTCCGCCGTAGCCGGCGCTGCGAGCGCAAGCGCGCCAACCAGCGCGGCCAGCGAGAGGACGGTGCGGATCGCGGTCACGTGCGTCTCCCTTCGGGGTGAGGGCTGTCGGCGCGGGGTCGCCGGTTCAGAATCGCCATCGGAGGCCAGCGGAGGACGCGCCGATCGAGACCGCAGGCCAGCGGGACACCGCGGGCCCGGGGTCGCGTGAGCTCACCGTGAACTGGCGCTCGAGGTAGACGTCCTCGTTCGCGAGACCGGCGGCGTACAGGAGGAGCCCGCCCACCTGGGTCACGGCGTCCATCGTGAGCCAGAAGGTGCCCGCGCCCTCCGCTTCCATGGTCCCGGCCGCGAGCATCGGGCCGGCAAACGGGATGAACAGCGGCCCGAACTCGTCGAAATCGTCGTTGTCGAGCGACGCGATGCCTGCGACCGTGAACGTGAGCGCGTACGGGATGCCGAACGTCAGCAGCCCCGCCGTGACGAGCTTGCGGTCCGCCCTGGTCCGGAGCGCGTAGCCGCGCGGGATCGGGTCACCCTCCTCGTACTCGATGGTCCGTGGGTTGGCCCACGGCGGGAGCGGCGGCGTCGGCAGGTAGTAGCCCTGCGCGATGGGCAGCAGCGCGCCACCCGCCGGAGCGATCGGGGCGGGCGCCGGGGCGATCGGGGCGGGCACCGGAGCGATCGGGGTGGGCGCCGGAGCGATCGGGACGGGCGCTGGAGCGATCGGGGCGGGCGCTGGAGCGATCGGGGCGGGCGCTGGAGCGAGCGGGGCACCCGCTGTCGCGGGCGCCGTGCCTGGCGCGCCGGGCCTCGCTGCGTCGCCGCGGGCCGGCTTCGGCGCGCCCTGCGCCTGCGCGGCCGCCGGCGCGGCGAGCCCGAGCAGCGCCGCGAGCACCGCGGCGGCCCGCGCGCCGCGGGCGCGCGGCGCGGCGATGCGGCGATGCGGTACGATACTCCCTTTCGTTTGCCCGATCGGCATGCTGGCTCCCGTCACGCTCGCGCGACGACTCCGAGGAACTGCGGGGGGCTTCGGTGCAGCGAGGCCAGGATACGCGGACCGTTCACGAACTCAATCCGCCCGCACACCGTCGACGGGCGCGGCGCTGGAAGCCCCGACGCTGGCGAGCCGCTCGCCCGCTCCGTCGTCGAGCGCGGCCTGAGCGCCCGCGCGGCGCCCCCGCCCCGCCGCGACGGGTCATGAGCCGCCGGCGACGCGCGGTCCAACCATGCACCTGGGACAACCCTGACGGGCAAGGACGTAGCGAGTGGACACGTGGGACAACCACGATGGGTAAGGGGCATGGCGAGTGGACGCCTGGGATAACCCTGACAGGTAAAGACTGTATGTCTCTCACCTGCTCTGGCTCAGCTCGCCACCGTCTCATCGGGCGCTACGCTGTTGTCTGATCAAGGGTGATGTCGCAGCCGCCCCCATGGCGAGCTCGGCAGAACCATGGCCTTCCATGACATGGCGGCGACGACCGCCCGCGGAGGAGCGAAACGATGACAAGGACCTTATTCATGGTGTTGGCGTGCGCGGCAGCCGCGCTGAGCAGCGCGTCGTGCGGAGGGACGGACAAGGGCAATCGGTCCACGGGCGGCGGCGATACGGGCAGCGGCGACGCGGGCGGCAGCGACGCGAGCGGCGGCGACGTGAACGGCAGCGACGCGAGCGGCGGCGCCACGTCGGGGACCGGCGCGCAGCCGGGGTCCGGGCAGCAGTTCTCCGTCGATGCGCAGGGCGCGACCTTCACCGCGGAGGACGGCTTCACGATCGACGTGCCGCCAGGCGCGGTGAGCGAGGACACGGTGATCACCATCGAGCGCATCGATGAGGCGCCCGAGGGCGCGGTGGGGCCCATGTACGTGCTCGGCCCGGAGGGCCTGACCTTCGCCAGGCCGATCACGCTCACGCTGCCGATCACCGTCGAGCTCAAGGCGGAGCTTGGCGAAAACACGGTCCTCGGCGCCTATGGCTTCACCGCGCAGGAGGGCTCGGACGATTTCGCGCCGCTCGCGCGACACGACGTCTCCAGGGACAGCGTCGTCACGGAGACGGACCGCCTCTCCAGGATCTATCCCGGGATGATCCTGCCGACCCCGATGGCGAGCCAGCACCGCTACCCGAGCGCGCTGGCCGCCGACGAGTCCTTTCTCTACTTCGCGAGCGGCGGAACCGAGGACGTCGCGACCGGGGACAACAACGACGGGTTCATCTACCGCGTGAGGCTGGGCACCGCCGAGCCAGAGGCGATGATCCCCGCCGATCCCGATCCCAAGGCGCTGTGGGTCGACGGCTCCCACGTGTACTGGGCGAGCGGCGGCGACGATGATCCCGTGATCCCCTCGGCGCTCCGGCGCGTCGACAAGGCGAGCCTGGAGGTGGAGACGCTGGCCCAGGTCGGCTATGTGGTGAGCGTCATCGGCGACGCGTCGGCCCTCTACTTCGGCGACGGCGACGGCGGGAACATCTACACGATGCCGCTCGACGGCGGCGAGCCGGTCGTCCTCGCGTCGGACGCCGGGAGGCCCGCGTACCTCGCGCAGGACGCAGAGAACCTCTACTGGACCGGCGGAGCCGCGACCAACAAGGTCTACAAGGTGGCGAAGTCGGGCGGGGAGGTCACCGTGATCGCCGACGACGAGGCCGAGCCGGCCGGGATCGCGGTGGACGCGGAGTTCGTTTACTGGGCCAACGCCGGCGACGGCGGCGTCTTCAAGGCGCCCATCGCCGGAGGGCAGAAGACCTTGGTCCATCAGGGGAGCTCGATGTCGGGGCTGGCCCTCCGGGGCTCGACGCTGTTCTCGACGGATACGCGCGGGAACCGCAGCGTCAACGCGCACGATCTCGAGAGCAACAGGACCGTCCTGCTGGCGTTCGGACAGCCCGTCCCCTGGCGCGTCATCGCCCCGGAGGGGCAGGGCGTGTTCTGGTCCAACGCCGGCGACTACCGCTACCAGGGGCAGGTCGCGTCCTACCACGCTCCTTGATCGTCCCTGTCCCCGTTGCCACGATCGCGGCCCTGGCGTTCACCAGCCGGGATCGAGCGCCGGCTCGACAGGCACGAACGGACCGACCTCACCAAGGCTCCCGCCGAGGTGGAGGCGCAAGCCTTCACCGCCCTGCCGATGGAGGAGGCTGCCGCCTCCATCGCTGGGGGCGAGCGGCGGTCTGCCCCACGGCCCGCATCGCGATCCTGCGCTGCGAGATCATCGAAGGCACGGGAGCGCTCAGGGGATCGTCGCAGGCACGCTCCCTGCTCTCTGTTGGAGTGCGGGCGCGGCCGAGAGGCCGGCACACCAAGGGGAGTCGAACCATGAAGATCGCTGCGTATCATCTCTGTCTCGGTCTCATCACCTTCTCGATGGTCACGGGCTGCGTCGCGGCGGACGACGGCAGCATCGATGAGGAAGACACCGTGGAGAGCGCCGAGGCGCTCGGCGGAAACCCCGACCCCTGCGCGATGGGGACCGACCCGAACTTCACGAGCGCGCAGCTCACCGCGGTCGGAGCAAGCGAGAACTACGTCCGCGCCTACCAGTGGATCGACGGCATCTGTCCTGATATCGGGCAGGATCGAGCGACGACGATCGTGGATTTCCCCGTGCCGGGCTATTACCAGCACCAGATCCCGGAGACCTACCGCTTCGATGTGCAGCCGTCCTTCTGGGGGGCCTCTTCCACCTCGTGGAGCGACGCGTCGCAGGCGATGAGCGAGTGCGCGAACACCAAGATGGCCACGCGCGTGCAGCGCTGGGACGCGGCCACGAGCCAGTTCGTTCAGCTCACGTACAAGGAGCAGGCGGGCGCATGGATCTGGGACAGCCCGCTGGCCGGCCGCGGGCACTGCTCGACGCCGGCGTTCGTCTATTTCCACGAGAACTACGGCACCGCGCAGCAGGTCGCCACGAGCAAGTACCGGGTCCGCACCTGGGCCACGCAGCCCGACGGCTCCCACGCGACCGTCTGGATCACGGGGACGCACACGGGCCTGTGATCGGCGCGCGACGATCCGCGGTGTCGAGCGGCCCGATCGAACGCTACTCTTGGGGTCGAGGAGCGCCCATGTCCGATCCGCACGACCTGCAACGATTCGTGGACGCGCAGGCTCCGGTCTATGCCCGCGTCCTGGCCGAGCTGCGCCGAGGAGAGAAGACCAGCCACTGGATGTGGTTCATCTTTCCGCAGCTGAAGGGCCTGGGCCACAGCGCCATGGCCCAGAGGTACGGCATCGCTTCGAAGGCCGAAGCCGAGGCGTATCTGCAGCACCCGACGCTCGGTCCGAGGTTGATCGAGTGCGCTCGCCTCGTGAACCAGATCGAGGGGCGCTCGCTCTACGACATCTTCGATAGCCCCGATGACATGAAGTTTTGCTCGTCGATGACCCTGTTCTCCCGCGCGGCCCCCGACGAGGGGGCGTTCCTCGCGGCGCTCGACAAGTACTGCGGCGGCGAGCCCGATCCGCGAACGCTCGCGCTGCTCGAGTAGCGCTGGCCGTCGTCGGACGCGCCGCTGGATCGCCCCCGTGCTCCGCGCGTCGACGCGCGCTCTCTCTCGTCGCCGTCGCGCGCGTCGTTTCTATCTGTAATATTCCGATGTCACGGTCTCCGATGGCTTGCGCGGGAGCCAGCAAGACCGGCGTTGCGGACGCCAGGTTCCCGGAGGCCAGCTCAAGATTTCGCCCCGGGCGGCCGTCTGGAACCGAGGCAGCGCAATTTCCTACTTGATCCGCCGTCGTGGACGGACAAGTGAGCCGGCGCTCGCTCCGGCCGGGGGCGATCGAGAGGACCATCACCCGTGGATGCATTGTCGTACCAGTCGCTCGTAACGGGCGCCGTCGCGCTCATGGTCGCACGCACCTTCTACGTGCGTGTCAAGAAGGCCCCTGAAGGCAACGAGACGATGGCGCGCATCGCGCGCTACGTCCGCGAGGGGGCGATGGCCTTCCTCGCGCGCGAGTACAAGGTGCTCGCCGTCTACGCCGCCGCCGTCTTCGCGCTCCTGGCCGCGACGCTCGGGCTCCTGTCCGCGGGCGCCTTCGCCGCCGGCGCGTTCCTGTCGCTCATCGCCGGCTTCTTCGGCATGAAGGCCGCGACGTACGCCAACGTTCGCACGGCCGAGGCCGCCCGCGCGCACGGCAAGCCCACCGCGCTCGTCACCGCGCTCGACGGCGGCGCCGTCATGGGCCTCTGCGTCGCGGGGCTCGGCCTCATCGGCCTGGGCGGCATCTATGCCCTGTTCCGCAGCCACGAGCACCTCGCGACGATCGTCCACTCGTTCGCCGTCGGCGCGAGCTCGATCGCGCTCTTCGCCCGCATCGGCGGCGGCATCTACACGAAGGCCGCCGACGTCGGCGCCGACATCGTCGGCAAGGTCGAGGCGAACATCCCCGAGGACGACCCCCGCAACCCGGGCGTCATCGCCGACAACGTGGGCGACAACGTCGGCGACATCGCGGGCATGGGCGCCGACATCTACGAGAGCTACGTGGCCGCCGTCGTCGCCGCGATCGCGCTCGGCCTCACGCTGCCGATCGCCAAGCTGCAGCAGCTCGCCCCGTCGGTGAGCGAGCAGGAGCTCCGCGCGATGGCCGTGTCGCTGCCCCTGCTCCTCGCCACGATCGGCCTCGCGGTCTCGGTCGTCGGCATCTTCATCACGCGCGCGCTCAAGAACCTGCCGCCGGCCCGGGTGCTGCGCCTCGCGCTCATCGTCCCGCCGTTCCTCGTCGTGCTCGCGGCGGCCGGCATCCTCCCCGGGCTCGGCTTCAGCTCCGGCACCGTCATCACCCTCGCGGCCGGCGCGGCGGGCGGGGCCATCGTCGGCCTCGTGACCGACTACTACACGTCGATGGGCCCCATCCACAAGGTGGCCCAGAGCTCGCTCACCGGCCCCGGCACCAACGTCATCCGCGGCATCGCGGTCGGCCTCGAGAGCGTCGCGATCCCCCTCATGACCCTCGTCGCCGTGGGCTGGATCTCGAACCACTACCTCGGCCTCTACGGCATCGCGCTCGCCGCGGTCGGCATGCTCGCGGGGACCGCGATCGTCATGACCGTCGACGCGTACGGCCCGATCGCCGACAACGGCGGCGGCATCTCCGAGATGGCCGGCCTCGGCAAGGAGGTCCGCGCGATCACCGACGAGCTCGACGCGGTCGGCAACACCACCGCGGCCGTCGGCAAGGGCTTCGCGATCGGCTCGGCAGTGCTCACCGTCGTCGCGCTGTTCGCCGCCTTCAACATGGAGGTCGACGCGGTCCGCCGCGCGAAGGGCCTGCCGGAGCTCGTGCTTTACCTGACGGACGCGAAGGTCCTCATGGGGCTCCTCTTCGGCGCGCTCCTCCCGTGCCTCGTCGGCGCGCTCACGATGACCGCCGTCGGCCGCGCGGCCGGGGCGATCGTCGAGGAGATCCGCCGTCAGTTCCGCGAGATCCCCGGCCTGCTCGAGGGCAAGCCGGGCGTCGACCCGCAGCCGAAGGTCATCGTCGACATCGCCACGTCGGCCGCCATCCGCGAGATGATCGCGCCCGGCGCCATCGCGGTGCTCGCGCCGGTCGTCGTCGGCTTCGTGGCCGGCCCCGAGGTCCTCGCGGGCACGCTGGCCGGCGCCCTCGTCGTCGGCGCGGTGCTCTCGCTGATGATGGCGAACGGCGGCGGCGCCTGGGACAACGCCAAGAAGCACATCGAGAAGGGCGGCCTCGACGGCCACGCGAAGGGCTCCGACGCCCACAAGGCCGCGGTCGTCGGCGACACCGTCGGCGATCCCTTCAAGGACACCTCGGGCCCCGGCATCTCGATCCTCATCAAGGTGATGGGCGTCGTGTCGCTCCTCATCGCCCCGCTCATCGCCTGAGCGGACGCGCCGTCGCGGCGAGCGACGATGGAGAACGCGGCCCCTACCGGCCGCGTTCTCGCTTTTGTGGCCTCGCGCGCGCTCGCGAGCGACTGAGGCGGATGTCCTGCCTCAGCCATCGAAGTTCCTCTGCTGACAGCGGAGCTTCCGTGCTGTAAATGGCCTGTCTTCGGCGGGGGAGAAGGATGGTCGGGTGAGGATCAGCCGCCGCTCGCAGGTGCCGCCGTTCGCTGTCATGGAGGTGCTCGCTGCCGCCAACGCGCGGCGCGCGGCGGGTGAGCCGGTCATCAGCCTGTGCGCGGGCCAGCCGGGCTCGGGGGCGCCCGCCGTCGTGCGCGCGCGCGCGGCCGCGCTCCTGGCGGAGGGCGACCTCGGGTACACCGAGGCGCTCGGCATCCCGGCGCTGCGCCGCGCGCTCGCGGAGCACTACGGCCGCTGGTACGGCGTGGATCTCGACCCGTCGCGCGTCGCGCTCACCACCGGGTCGTCGGGCGGGTTCCTGCTCGCGTTCCTCGCGGCGTTCGAGGCGGGCGACCGCGTGGCGCTCGCTCGCCCGGGCTACCCGGCGTACCGGAACATCCTTCGCTCCCTCGGGGTGGAGGTGGTCGAGCTGCCGTGCGGCCCGGAGAGCCGGTTCCAGCTGACGACGTCGCACCTCATGGCCGCGCGCGACGGTGGAAAGCTCGACGGCGTGATCCTGGCGAGCCCGGCGAACCCGACGGGCACGATGGTCGACGCCGCGGAGCTCGACGCGATGGCGCGCTGGTGCGCGGAGCACGGCGTCCGGCTCGTGAGCGACGAGATCTACCACGGCCTCACGTACGGCCCGTGGGCCGGGCGCCAGGCGACGGCGGCGCGCCACGTCGACGCGGGCGCCGTCGTCGTCTCGAGCTTCTCGAAGTACTGGGCCATGACGGGCTGGCGCCTGGGGTGGCTCGTGCTCCCGCCCGAGCTCGTCCCGACGGTCGACGCGCTGGCGGGGAACCTCGCGCTGTGCCCGCCCGCCCTGGCGCAGCACGCGGCGCTCGCGGCCCTGACCCCGGAGGCATACGCCGAGGCGGACCGGCTGGTGGAGGGCTACGCGGCGGCGCGCGACCTGCTGCTGCGGCGGCTGCCCGAGCTCGGCTGGAAGGTCGCGCCGCCCGACGGCGCCTTCTACCTCTATGCCGACGTCGGCACGGACGACTCGGTGGCGTGGTGCGAGCGGCTGCTCGCCGACACGGGCGTGGCGCTCACGCCGGGCACGGACTTCGACGGCATCGGCGGCGCGCGGTACGTCCGGCTGTCCTTCGCGGCCCCGGTCGAGCAGGTCGACGAGGCGGTGACGCGGATCGTCGCCTGGCAGCGCCAGCGCGCGCGGTGAGCGGCGGGGGGTCGCTGGAGGCGCCCGGGGAGGTCACGAGGCGGCGCGCGTCTCATTCGGCTTCCGCCGGCCCTTGGGCATGAGCACGGCGAGCGCCATGTCGATGAACGCGCGCAGCTTCGCCTGCGTCTGCGCGCGGGCGGGGAAGTAGAGGAAGAATCCGGGCCCCGTCGGCGCATGGCGCTCGAGCGCCGTCGCGAGCGCCCCGCTCGCCAGATCCTCGGCGACGGCCAGATCGAACATGTACGCGAGCCCGAGCCCGTCGCGCGCAAGGGACACCGCCAGATTGGCGTCGTTCACCGTGAGCGTGCCAGGAGCGTGCACGGTGATCTCGCGGTGATCGCGCACGAACTCCCAGCGATAGAGCGCGGAGCTCTGGAATCGGTACCGGATGCACGTGTGGGCGAGCAGATCTTCGGGGTCCTCCGGGCGGCCGTGGGCGGCGAAGTACGACGGTGCGCCGACGACGAGCCAGCGGAGATCCGGCGTCAGGCGCACGGCGGTCATGTCCTGGGCGAGGTCCTCGCCGAGCCGCACGCCGGCGTCGAAGCCGCTCTCGGCGAGATCGACCAGGGCGTCGTCCACCGAGATCTCGACGGCCACGTCGGGGTAAGCGCGGCGGAAGCGCGGGAGCACCGGCTCGATCACGAAGGGCACGGCCGTCCGAGGGACGGTGAGGCGGAGCAGCCCCGCGGGCTGGCCGCGGAGCTCGTCGAGCGCCTCGAGCGCGGCGCTGATCTCCCCGGCCGCGGGCGCGAGGCGCTCGTGCAGCCGCTCGCCGGCCTCGGTGAGCCCCACGCGGCGCGTCGTGCGCGAGAAGAGCGGGAGGCCGACGCGGCGTTCGAGCGCGCGGATCGCCTGGCTCACGGCGCCCGTGGTCACGCCGAGCTCCGCGGCGGCGGCGCGGAAGCTGCGGTGCCTCGCCACGGTGAGGAAGACGGTCAGACCCTCGAAGCGGTCCGTCGCGCGGTTCATGGCGCGATTGTATAGCAGCGCTGATCGGCTCGTTTGGCGCCGTGGGTCTACCTGTCGCGGCGGGGCGGGTACATCTAACCAGCGCGCGGCGGGGCATTCCGCCCTGCGCGCAGGGAGAGGACGAAGGAGGCAGCATGGCCATCACCCTGGTGAACCCCAGCGGGTTACCGAAGATCGAGGCGTATCGACAGGTGGCGATCGCCACCGGGTCGAAGCTCGTGTTCATCGCAGGCCAGGTCGCCTGGGATGCCGACGCGAGGACGATAGGCAGGGGCGACTTCGCCGCTCAGGTCGAGCAGTGTTATCTCAACGTCGCCACCGCCCTGGCCGGGGTTGGCGGCTCCTTCAATGACGTGGCGAAGCTGACCATCTACGCCGTCGGCTGGACTCCCGACAAGATGCCGCTGCTGCTGGAGGGGATCGCTCGGGCGGCCGCGAAGCTGGGAGTCACCCCGGTGCCGCCAGGCACGCTGCTGGGGGTCAGCGCGCTCTCCGACCCCGAGCACCTTGTCGAAGTCGAGGCCACCGCGGTCATCGACTGAGCGCAGCAGAGTAGCCCGCGAGTTGCGCGCCGCTTCCGCCGTTGCCGGCGAGCTGGGTCTGGTACAACGCGTGGTAGTGGCCCCCTGCGGCGAGGAGCTCCGCATGCGTGCCGCGCTCGACGATGCGCCCTGCGTTCATCACGAGGAGCATGTCGGCGTCGCGGATCGTCGAAAGGCGATGCGCGATGACGAAGCTCGTGCGCTGGGCGCGCAAGGCGGCCATCGCGCGCTGGACGAGCACCTCGGTCCGGGTGTCGACCGAGGAGGTCGCCTCGTCGAGGATCAGGATCGCCGGGTTCGCGAGGAACGCGCGGGCGATCGTGATGAGCTGCTTCTCGCCGGCGCTCAGGTTGCCCGAGTCCTCGTTGATGACCGTATCGTAACCGGCGGGCAGGGCGCGCACGAAGCGGTCGACGTGCGCCGCGCGCGCGGCCTCCTGGATGTCGGCCTCGGTCGCGGCCGCGTTGCCGAAGGCGATATTGTCGCGGATCGTGCCAGAGAACAGCCATGTATCCTGCAGCACGATACCGAGCTTCGCGCGCAGCTCGCGGCGAGGCAGGCGCGCGATGTCGACGCCGTCGATCAGGATCCGACCGCCGTCGAGCTCGTAAAACCGCATCAAGAGGTTCACGAGCGTGGTCTTGCCGGCGCCGGTCGGGCCGACGATCGCGACCGTCTGGCCTGGCATGATCGTGAGATCGAGGTCCTCGATCAGGGGCTCGTCGGGCTTGTAGCGGAACGTGACGTGCTCGAACCGGACCTCGCCGCTGACCTTCGGCAGGGCCGCGGGCGGGGTGGCGTCGGGGGACTGTCCCTGTTCGTCGAGCAGCTCGAACACCCGCTCTGCGGAGGCAACGCCCGATTGCAGGACGTTCGTGACCGACGCGAGCTGGCCGAGCTGCTGAGAGAACTGGCGCGAGTACTGGATGAACGCTTGCACGCTGCCGAGCAGCATCGCGCCCGACGCGACGCGCAGGCCGCCGACGACGGCGATCGCGACGTAGGTCAGGTTCCCGACGAAATTGACCGCCGGCATGATGATGCTGGACATGAACTGCGCGCGGAAGCTGGTCTCGAACAGCTCCTGGTTCGTGGACTGGAAGCGCGCCTCGACGTCGCGGCGTCGCCCGAGCACGTTGACGAGCGAGTGGCCGGTGAACGCCTCCTCGATCTGGCCGTTGAGCACGCCGACCTGCGCCCACTGCGCGACGAATTTCGCCTGCGCGCGCTTCGCGACCGCCGCGGTGGTGAGCACCGAGAGCGGCACGGTGAAGAGCGTGATCACCGCGAGCACCGGCGAGATCACGACGAGCATGACGACGATGCCGATGAGCGTCAGCGCGCCGTTCATGATCTGCGTCAGCGTCTGCTGGAGGCCCTGCGCGACGTTGTCGATGTCGTTCGTGACGCGGCTCAAGAGCTCGCCGTGCGGGCGGCCGTCGAAGTAGGCGAGCGGCAAGATGGCGAGCTTGTCCTGCGCCTCGGTGCGGAGCTGCCGCACGGTGCTCTGCACGACCTTGTTGAGCAGGTAGCCCTGCAGCCAGGCGAACAGCGACGCGCCGGCGTAGAGCACCATCACGAGCAGGAGCAGCTCGGCGAGCTCGCGGAGCTGGATGCCGCGGCCGGGTACGACGTCCATGTGGCCCACGAGCTCGGCGAGCCGCGCCTGGCCGGAGCGCTGGAGCTCGGCGATGGCCTCGGCCTTCGTGGCGGCCGCCGGGAGGCGAGCGCCGATCACGCCGGAGAAGATGATGTCCGTCGCGTGGCCGAGCAGCTTCGGACCGGTCAGGCCGAGCCCCACGCTGAGCAGCGAGCAAGCAAGCACGACCGCGAGGCGCACGCGCTCGGGGGCGAGGCGGCCGAGGAGGCGCCGCGCGGAAGGCGCGAACTGCTTCGCCTTCTGGGGCGGCGCGGCCCCCATGCCAAAGGGGCCGCGCGGCAGGATCGGGGAGCGCGCCCCCGCGGGGGCGGCGGGAGGGGGACCAGCGTGACGCGCGCTCATGCGGCCACCGCCGTCTCGCGCTGCGAGGCCACGATCTCGGCGTACGTCGGGCACGACGCGAGCAGCTCGCCGTGCTTGCCCTGGCCGACGATCTCGCCGTTGTCGAGCACGAGGATCTGGTCCGCGTCGACGATGCTCGACACGCGCTGCGCGACGATGATCACCGTGGCGGCGCGCGTGCGCTCGGCGAGCGCGGCCCGCAGCCGGGCCTCGGTCGCGACGTCGAGCGCGGAGAAGGCGTCGTCGAACAGGAACACGCGCGGCCGGCGCAGCAGGGCGCGGGCGATCGACAGCCGCTGGCGCTGGCCGCCGGAGACGTTCGTGCCGCCCTGACCGATCGGCGAGTCGAGCCTTCGCGGCATCGCCTCGACGAAGTCGCGCGCTTGCGCGGCGGCGAGCGCCGCCCAGAGCTGCTCGTCGTTCGCCGCGGGGTCGCCGTAGCGCAGGTTCGAGGCCACCGTGCCGGAGAACAGGAAGGGTCGCTGCGGCACGAGCCCGATGCACGACCACACCGCGTCGAGAGCGAGCATGCGCGCGTCGACGCCGTCGAGCCGGACCTCGCCCCTCGTCGGATCGATGAGCCGCGCGATCAGGTCGAGCAGGGTGGTCTTGCCCGAGCCGGTGCTGCCGATGATCGCGGTGACCTGCCCGGGGCGCGCCACGAACGAGATGCCGCGCAGGACGGGCAGCTCGGCGCCCGGATAGCGGTACTCGACGTCTCGCAGCTCGACGAGGCCGGCCGGCTCGACGAGCGTCACGGGCTGGTCGGGAGCGCGCACGGACGGCTCGGTGTCCAGCACCTCGACGATGCGCTCCGCGCACGCGGCCGCGCGCGGCAGCATGACGGCCATGAACGTCACCATCATCACGGCCATCAGGATCTGCACCAGGTAGGCGAGGAAAGCGGTCATCGAGCCGATCGCGAGCGTGCCGTCCGCGATCCGGTGCGCGCCGAACCACAGGACGGCGACGCTCGAAGCGTTGAACACGAACATCACGGTCGGGAACATCAGCGCTTGCAGGCGCCCGATGTGCAGCGCGGTCTCGGTGAGGTCGCCGTTCGCGTGCTCGAAGCGCGCCGCCTCGGCGCGCTCGCGCACGAAGGCGCGGATCACGCGCACGCCGGTGATCTGCTCGCGCAGCACGCGGTTCACCGTGTCGATGAGGGGCTGCATCCGCCGGAACTGCGGCACCATCCGCGACATGATCGCGACGACGGCGCCCGCGAGCAGCGGCACCGCGATCGCGAGCAGCCAGGCGAGCGACTCGTCCTCGCGCAGCGCCATCACGATGCCGCCGACGCACATGATCGGCGAGAGGACGAGCATCGTACAGCCCATCATCACCACCATCTGCACCTGCTGGACGTCGTTGGTCGTGCGCGTGATGAGCGACGGCGCCCCGAACCGCGACAGCTCGCGCGCGGAGAACGCGCCGACGCGGTGGAACACCGCCGCGCGCAGGTCGCGACCGAAGCTCATCGCGGCGCGCGCGCCGGCGTAGTTCGCGGCGACCGAGCAGACGATCTGGACGCCGGTGATCGCGAGCATGATCGCGCCGAGCTCCAGGATCCGCGACGTATCACCGAGCGCGATGCCCTGATCGATGATGTCGGCGTTCAGGCTCGGCAGGTACAGCGAGGCGAGCGTCGCCACGAGCTGGAGCGCGACGACGAGCGCGAGCAAGCGCGCCTGCGGGCGCAGGAAACGGCCCAATAGCTGCCTCAGCAAGGCTCCTCCTCTTCGGGGCGGCGGCGGATACCATCGAGCAGGATCGCCACGACCTCCGCGGCGGTCAGGGGCATGCCGTCGGTGATCCGCGGGTGGGTGCCCGCGAACGTCATCATGCGCAGCAGCCGCGCTGCATACGCCGGATCGCAGCGCAGCTCGTCGCGCGACGCCTCGAACAGGCGCTCGAGCTGCACGTGAACCTGCTCATCCTGGCGCGGCGTCTGAGCGCACCCGGACTCGGGGCGTATGGGGGGCGGCATCGTCATGCCGAGCATCGATATGAGCTGCCAGATGCCCTCGACGCGGCGCTGCAGGATCTCGACCGCCTGGATCGAGCGATCGCGCAGCGGCGCCGCGAGATCGATGCGCTCCAGCTCTCGCAGCGTCGGCGTCGGATCGAACAGGGTCGCGATCGCGGCCTGGATCAGCGACTCCTTGTCGGGGAACACGCGGAACAACGTCCCCTCCGCGGTACCCGCAGCCATCGCGATCTGCGCCGTCGTCACGTTGCGGCCGTACAAGCGCAGCAGCGGGATCGTCGCGGCGATGATGCTCGCGCGACGCTCCTCCGGACGCAGGGGAGGAGCTCGCCGGCTAGGTGGTGCCATGCGTCCCGTGTACCGGAGTGAGCGCTCACTCGTCAAGAGTGAGCGCTCACTCATTCTGTCTGAGGACGGGATCTGGCCTTACTTCGCGGGCATCCTCCGGGTCACGGGCCGACGTGTTCCGTCCCTCGACGGCCAGCCGGCGCATCCGGCGCGCTGGCCTCGCCCTCGCCCGGCGCGCTGGCCTCGCCCTCGCCCGCCGTCCCCGCCGACTCCATCTGCTGCTCGACGACGAAGAGGACCCCATCAAGGGTGTACCCCGCGACCCGGTTGACGAGGCGGATCGCCACGTGGACGCCGGACACCCCCCCCCGGTGCCGGGGCGCCGCGGCCGGCCCCCCGCCTCGCCGGCGCGCAGCATCCGAACGGCGAAGAGCATCGACAGGGGGATGGCCGAGGCCACGATGAGCCCAGCGCGGAGATTGCCCGGGAAGGCACCGCTGCCGCGAGAAGCGCTGATGCTCGTAGGCTTGCCCATAAAGGGGTCGCGCAGCTCAGCCGAGAGGCCTCCGACGATGGATTCGTCGTTTCGTTCGGTAATGAACGGCATCAATAATCCGGGCACGTCGACCCAGGGGAGCCAAGTGCCGTAGAGGGCTTTCACAGCTTCCTTTGAGCTTGTATGGCGTCTGAACTCCATGTCTTCCTGCTTGCCGCCCCGCAGGGTTGCGGAGTGGAGGTGCCGCTACTGCAGGCCGAGCAAGAACTCCCGTATGCGGGCCGACACCACACCCCCTGCCTCGAGGAGCATCGCGTGGCCTGTGCGGGGCACGATCATCCACTGGGCACCCGGGATGAGGCGGCGCAGCGTGTCGAGATCGGCCCGCAAGGCCATCACGTCGCGTTCGGGCGCGATCACCAGGACCGGCACCCGCACATGGGGGAGGACGTCCGACGCGCGTGCCTCCATCAACGACCGTAGAGACGTCCAGTAAGCGCGGAGGTCCATGGTCCCGACGGCGCGGAGGAAATGCTCCAGCTCCTCCCGAGGCGCCTCGGGCCCGAAGACGCCCGCGGCCCGGCCCAGGGGGAAGAGGGCCCTGGACGCCGTGACGCGGCGCACGACCGGCGCAACGCGAGGGACGATGGGGGCCGCTGTCCGCAGCGCCACACGGAGGGCCGCGCGCGCGCCGGGGATCCGGAAGGCGGCGCTCGACGCGTAGGGGTGATCGGCGCCGCCGGCGATGAGCACCATCGCGCGCACGAGATCAGGGCGGCGGCGATAGAGATCGAGCAGCACTGTGACGCCCATGGAAAAGGCGATGTGCACCGGCGCGCCGGCGAACGTGCTGCGAGCACGGACCGCCTCCGTCACCCGTAGAAGGTCGTCTGCGTGGGTCCGAATGGCGTAGTCGCCCGAGCGCGCTATCTCGCTCTGCCCGTGACCCCGGTAGCTCCAGTGGACCAGGTGGGTCGTCATTGCGAGGGCGCTGACGAGGTGCTTCCAGAAGTTCTCCGTCGTGCTGAGGCCGCTCGTGAGGACGACGGGCGGTCGATCTCGCAGCTGCACCTCGCCGCCTGGGCGCTGGTGCGTGTGCCACGCGATGCGCGTCCCATCGCTTGCAACGATGTGCCGCAGAATCGAACCTTCCATGATGGGAACGGACGGTAGCATGCGCGACCTCGCGATCAGCGCTCGACAAGGTTAGCCTTCCACCTGCCGCCTGGCGTCCCAGGTCCGTGTCGCCGTGGTCGGACTGCCGTGCAGAGCAGCCTCGAGTACCGTAGTGTCCGCCGTGAGCCGTACGTTCCGGTCACTATCGCTGAGCGGCGCGGCCTCGCTGGCGCGTTCAGGCGTGTGCGCGCCCCGGGAAGCCCCGCGCACCGCGACGACGTCGGCGCGCCCGTCAAGTCATTGAAATTGTCGACCTATCCATTGTCCGCTGTCCGGCACCAGGGAAGAAGCCCAAGGTCGTCCGCGGTTGTGTTCCTCCGGTGGTCCCCCGGATCAGCGCGCGCCGGAGAGCCTCGCGATGAACCCCCGGGACTCGTTGTCGCTCTCGCTCCCGAGCGGCGCGTCGAGCCCGTCGAGGTGGAGCGCGCCCGTCACGGTGCCGGCGACGTAGACGGGCCCGCCGAGCGCCCCGTCCACCGCGACGACGCGGAGGGCGACGGTGCCGGCTCCTTCGACCTTGGCCGCGGAGATCAGGTTGCCCTGCGCGTCGAGCCGCATCAGGAACCCCGCCCGCTTCTGCGACGTCGTGAGGCTCCCGGCGCTCCCCAGCGGGATCTCGCCCGTGAACTCCCCCGTGACGTAGATCGCGCCCGCGCCGTCCACCGCCACGCCGGCCGCGACCTGGCTCTCCTTGTCGTCGCCGAAGCCGCGGCTCCACACGACGCCCTTCCTCGAGACGCGCGCGACGAAGAAGCTCTCCGTGTCCCCCGCGTCGGGCAACGCCGGGCAGCCGCCGCCGAAGTCGACGACCCCCCGGTACGAGCCGGCGATCACGACGTCGCCGCCCGGGAGCAGCGCGGCGCCGTGCTGCGCCACCTGCTGATCCCCCTCGAGGCTCAGCGTGGTCACGTCCACGAGAGCGCCGCTGATCGCCGCGTAGCGCGCGACGAAGACGTCGCGTTGCTCGGCGGCGAAGGGGGTGTCCCCGCCGAACGTGACCGCTCCGTCGAGCGACTCGTAGTCGCCCACGACCGTCACGAGGTTGCCGCTCGCCTTCGGGTTGACGGGGAGCGCCTTGACGGTCACGGCCGCCCGCGGCCCGAGGCGGTGTTGCCACTTGCACGCGCCGTCCGCCGGGTAGAGCGCGGCGAGCAGCGCCGACTCCGCCGGGACGCTCTTCAGCTCGCACGGGCCGAAGCTCCGGGCGGCGTCCGACACGTCGACGGCGAAGACGACCGCCTCGGAGCTCGCCGCCATGGCGCGCGCCGTGGTGTTGTGCTGCGCGTCGAGGCTCCACGCCCACCCGCAACGGCCGTTCGCGTCGAGCGCCGCGACGAAGCTCGTCGTGTAGCTGGTGGCGACCAGCGGAGGGCCGACGCGGCACGCGTCGAGGAGCCCACCGGGGAGATTGGTGGCCCCCGCGGCCTCCCCGGCCACGTAGGTGGCGCCGTTGCTCGCAGCCAGGTGCAGGCCCCAGACATCGTTCGCCGACAGCCCGTACCGGGAATCGTTGGTCCCGCCGGAGGTCCACTTCGCGACCGAGAAGCGAAACGCCCCGCTGTCGAGGACCTCCGTGATGACCGCCGTCAACGCGCCGTCCGACGCCGCGAGATCGCCGACGTCGAAGCCGAGCGTCGCTCCCCAGCTGGCCGACGGCTCGACGAGGGTCCCCTCGGCGTCGCTGCACAGCGGACCCCCGCCGCCGCTGCCCCCGCCGCCGCCCCCGCCATCGCCGCTGCTGCCTCCGCCGCCGCCATCGCCGCCTGCTCCCCCGGTGCCCGCACCACCGGCGCCCGTACCACCGGCGCCCGAGCCTCCCGTGCCAGGGCCCCCCGAGGAGGAGGAGGCCGAGGCGGCGTCCGCGCTGGACTCCGACGGAGCCAGCTCGCCGACCTCCAGCCCGATGAGCGCGTTGCAGCCTCCCGCCGCCGCGGCGAGCAGGCAGGCGCACGACACGACGGACCGGATGGCACGCGGTTCGGGTCTCATCGGGTCGGCTCTCCGTTGCGTGGCATCCTCGATCCGCCACCGAGGCAGCGCGGGCTCAATGGCATTCCCTGACGTAATTGGGAAAAGTGATGGTCGACTTGCAGGTGAGGTCGCAGGAGCCGAACGGGCCCCGGCTTCCGCACGCGACGTCGCTCAGGAACACGTTGTTCTTCGCGGTACAGACGAGCAGGCCAGTGCATTTGACCGCGTCGAACTCCGTCTCCTCCACGCCGCTGCAGTCGTAATCGAAGCTGCGTCCCGGAGGGATCGGCGTGTCATAGAAGGTGCTCGGCTGGTTCGGGTGGACCGAGGGGTTGTCGTCGTTGCAATCGTCGCCGCCCTCGCACGCGGTCGACAGATAGCCATCCCCGTCGGCGTCGCAGTCGACGGTGCCGCCGCTGGCGCTGGAGGTCGCCGGGCCGGCGCTGGTGCTGGAGGTCGTCGCGCCGCCGCCGGCGCCGGAGGTCGCCGGGCCGGCGCTCGCGCTGGAGGTCGCCGAGCCGCCGCCCGAGCCGGAGGTCGCCGGGCCGGCGCTCGCGCCGGAGGTCGCCGAGCCACCGCCCGAGCCCGCGGAGCTGCCGCCAGCGCCCGGCGCGTCGCCGCCGGCGCCCGTCGAGCCGTCGCCGTTCCCGCCGGCGCTGGAGGTCGCCGAGCCGCCGCCGGGGCCCGCCGCGCCCGAGGACGCGGCGGCGGTGCTCGCCGATTCCGTGGCGCCGCTCCCGTCGCCCGTGCCGGTGCTGGAGCGTTCCGTGAAGGTGGCGTCGGGGAATCCACAGCTGAGTCCGGCAGGAAGGGCCAGGCAGAACAGGAAGAGGCGGTGAAGCGAGCGCATCCTCTCATGGAAGCTGCCAGTCCCCCCTTCGTCAACCCGGGCCGGAATGCGCGCCGCTGCGGTCCGGTCGCAGGCTCCGTGTCGTCGTGCGGAAATGTCATGGACTGCTCGTGTGGTGCGCTGGCGTCCGCGCATGGCGCTCACGGCAACCCCTTCACCCGGGCGATGAACCCTTCGCCCGACGCAGGGCTGGAATGGTCGCTGGGGACGAGAGAGAACGTCTCCGTCAGCTCACCGCCGATGGTGAAGGGATCGCGGATCGTCGCGCCCGGCGCGACCGCCCACACGCCCACGGTGCCTGTCCCCGCGAACGCGGTCGCGGAGAGGACGTTGCCGCCGGGATTGAGCACGATCAGAAAGCTCTGCAGCTCGTCCGCCCCGGCCGTGAGGCTCTCGCCGTTCCCCAGGGCGATCTCGCCCTCGAGCGTCCCGGCGATGTAGATCGCGCCAGCTCCGTCCACCGCGAGACTGACGACCATCTGATCTCGCTTCTCGTCGCCGAACCCGCGGCTCCAGACCACTCCCTCCTTCGAGACGCGCGCGACGAACGAGTTCTCCGTGTCTCCCGTGGGAGGAAGGAGCGGGCAGTCGTCCTCGAAGCTGAAGGACGGCCCGGTGTAGGTCCCGGCGACCACGACGTCGCCGCCCGGGAGCAGCGCGGACCCGTGCCGCGCCGCCGCCTGGCTCCCGGCGGCGGTGAGCGGGATGAGGCCCGTCAGGGCGCCGTCATCGAGCCGGAAGCGCGCGACGAACAGGTCGCGATCCGGCGCGCGGGGCAGCGTTCTCCCCTGGATGGCGAGCGGCCCGTCCGGCGCATCGTAGTCGCCGACGACGAGCACCTCGCCGGTCTCCGGCGCGGCGATGACCTCCGCGACGTGCACGGCCGCGGAGGATCCGAGCGCGCGGCTCCACCGGCACCTGCCGCCTGCGTTGAAGGTCACGAGATCCGTGACCCCGCGCTGGTCGGCGGCCCCGAGGACGCAATCGTCGGTGGTCGCGCTCGTCGCCCGTGATCGCGAGACGGCGAAGGCGACCCGGTCGGCCGTCGCCGCGAGCCCGAGCGGGTGGGCGTTGGACTCGGCCTCCACGCTCCAGGCCCACCTGCACTTGCCCAGCGCGTCGAGCGCCAGCAGGAAGCTCGGCCTGCGGCCGGTGTCCGCGCCCGCGCTGGCGGTGCACCTGCCGCCGGACGCGAGCAAGGTGAGGGGAGCTTCCGACCAGGCGGCCACATAGGCGAGGTCCGAGACGACGGCCAGGTGCTCGGCCGAGACGCTGCCGAGCATGTCGCCGGTCGTCGTCCCGTACGCGCTATCGCGGACCCCGGACGCGCTCCACCTCGCGACCGAGAACCCCGTCCTGATCTTGGTGGGCTCGCTGGCGAGCTCCCGGCTCTCCTTGATCAGGGCCGTCACCTCGCCGTCTCGCGCCGTGAGGCCGACGACCGACAGGCCGGACAGCTTGCCCCACTCTCCCGAGGGTGCCCGGACGGCTCCCTCGCGGGTGTAGCTGCACAACGCCTCGTTCCCGCCGCCCGAGCCGCCCTCGCCGGCGCCGCCCTCGCCGGAGCCGCCCTCGCCGGCGCCGCCCTCGCCGGAGCCGCCCCCGCCGCGACCGCCTTCGCCTCCTGCGCCGCCGGCCGACACGCTCGAAGCGGTCGCGCCCGCGCCGCCCGTCGAGGAGTCGAGCTCGCCGACCTCGAGCCCGATGATCGCGTTGCAGCCCCCCGCGGCCGCGGTGATGAGCAGCCCGGCGCAGAACATGGGTCGAGTGCTCCTGAGATCGCGCTTCATCTCCCGTCTCCTGGTGGCGCGGCGCCGCCGCGGCCGTCAGCGAGAGCTCTCGCCTCGCTCGCCACCATCGACTTCATGGCGAGCGTCGCTCCAGGAGTCGAGAGGGTTCCGGCGCATCCCCCACCGAAAGGCGCGCTCTCCGCCGTCAGCCATCGGCCGGAGCGCGCGCCGCGGCGATCCGGTCGCGGCGGCCGACGCGGGGGGCGGGGCGTCGAGCGCTCACGGCCCGGCGCGCCGGACAGCGGGGATCACCGCGCGCCCGGGAGCTCGGCGATGAACCCGTGCCCCATCGCGTCGGTGAGCGGCGGGTCGCGCCCGATATCGAGGGTGCTGCCCAGCTCCCCGCCGAGATAGAGGGCGTCGCCAGGGGCCGGGCCGGGCGCGGCCGCCCACACGTAAGCGTCGCCCGTCCCCTTCAGCTCGGAGGCGGAGACGACGTTGCCGCGGGCGTCGAGCACGATCAGAAACCCGACCATCGGATCGGCGTCCGTCGCCGGAGCGACGAGCTTCCCGCCGTTCCCGAGGTCGATCTCGCCCTGGTAGTTCCCCGTCACGTAGATCAGGCCATCGGGGTCCGCCGCCACACTGGTGACCCACTGCCGATGCCCCGCGTCGCCGAACCCGCGGCCCCAGACCACGGAAGGGCCGGAGACGCGCATGACGAAGAAGTTCTCCATGTTCGGCGCGTCCTCGTCGGGCGCCGGCGGGCAGCCCTCGCCGAAATCGAGCGAGCCGGCGTAGGAGCCGACGATCACGACGTCGCCGCCCGGGAGCAGCGCGGCCCCGCGCTGATCCACGTCCTGACGCCCGGGCAGGGGGAACGCGTCGATGCCCTTGAGCGACCCCTCGGTCAGCGCGAAGCGCGCAACGAACACATCGCGATCCTGCGAGGGAGGGAGCAGCGCTCCCCCGACGACGTAGCCCTCCTCCCCCTCGTAGCGGCCGATCGCCAGCACCTCGCCGCGCGCCTCGTCGACGAGGAGCTCTCCGACGGTCACGGCCGGCGACGGGCCGATGGGCATCCCCCACAGGCAACCGCCCGCCGCCGGATCGAGCGCGGCCAGCCCCACGGACGTCTCCGCGCCGCCCATCGCGAGGGTGCACGTGCCGTCGTTCACGCTCGGCCCCTTCACCGAGGCGGCGATCACCACCGCGCCGGGCGCCGCCGCGAGGCCGAGCGGGGTGGAGGTGGCGCCGCCGTTCGGCGACCACGCCCACCGGCACTGGCCCTTCTCGTCGAGGGCAGCGAGGAAGCTCGGGTGAGAGAGCGCGCGCCCGGTGATGGCGCACCCGGTGGACGCGCCGGGCAGCTGGGGGCCGCTGCCCGACCACCCGGCCACATAGGCGAGCCCCTGGCCGATGGAGAGGTGCGTGGCCTTGATGTCGCCTTCCAGCAGATCGGTCGCCGTCAGCCCATACCCGGCATCGCGGGCGCCGCCGCGCGCCCACCGCGCGACGGAGATCGTGCCCTTCTCGTTGACGATGGCCGTCACCCCGTCGCCGTGCGCCGCGACGTCGGCGACGTCGAGCCCGAGGGTCGTGCCCCAGCGCGCCTGCGGCCCGCGGATCGCGCCTTCGCGATCCCCGCTGCAGAACGGCGCCTCGCCGCCGCCCCCGGCGCTGCCGCCAGCACCAGCGCCGCCGCCGTCGCCTCCGCCGCTGCCGCCCGCGCCAGCGCCGCCGCTGTCGCTGCCGCCGCCGCCCTCGGCCCCTCCGCCCGCGCCTGCGCCTGCGCCGCCCGTGCCGCCCGTCGATGCGTCCAGCTGGCCGACCTCGAGGCCGATGAGCGCGTTGCAGCCTCCCACGCCCGCCGCGACGAGCAGGACGGCGGAGAACAAGGCTCGGACGCTCCTCTGATCGCGCTTCACCACCCGGGCCCCTCCCTCGCGGCGACGCCGCGCAGCTGCCGTCAAAAGACCACCGTCGCCACCGCACCTCCCGGCACCACGCCGATCGTGGCTCGGGGCGCGGCAGACCCTTGCCCCGAGGAGGGCGCCGTGAAGACGAGCACCGCGCCCGTGCCCAGCGCCGCCGCCCCGACGAGGAACGCGACCGTCGAGATCGTCCCCGCGGTCACGCCCTGCTTCTGCAGCTTGATCCCCTGATCCAGGCAGACGTTGTCCTCGTCGCAGTACGCCTCGGCGTCGCCCTTCTTCCCGATAGCCCGCGCGCCGAACACGGCGCCGACGCCGATCCCGACCGCGCCGACGCCGGCGCTGATCCAGCCGGCCGTCCGCCGGGGCGAGCCCCCCGCCTCCTGCGGCGCTGCCTTCGGCGGGAGCGCAGGCCCCGCGCCCGCGGCGGCCGCAGGCTCCTCCGGCGCCACGAGCAGCTCGATCTGCGCGCCCTCGGCGAGCTGCACCGTGAAGGTCTTCTGCTTCCGGCCCGGCGCCGCCGCCGTCACGTGGACCTCCCCCGGATCCACCGGCAACGGCGAGCCCAGCGAGCCCGCGCCGACCGGGACCCCCGCGCGCTGCACCGCCGTGTCCGCGGGCGCCCCCGGCGCGAGCCGGATCGTGAGCCTCGGGACGCGGGCCTCGAGCGCCGCCGCGCGCGACTGGGCGATGGGGCGGCGGTCGTCGTTCGCGGGCAGATCGCGCGCGAGCTGCCGGAAGATCGACCACGCGGTCGCGACCCTGCCGCGCTTCTCCTCGCAATCGCCGAGGTTCAGCAGGGCCCCGGGCGCCGGATCGAGCTCGTAGCTCTCCCGGAATTTCGGGCACGCGGCGTCGTAGTCCTTCGCCTGCAGCGCCGCCCTGCCGGCGTCGAACAGCGCCTCCGCGGCCGCAGGATCACGCCCCTGCGCGGAGGCGTCGGGGCAGGCGAGGAGCACGGCTCCTCCCACGGCGAGCACCTCCGCCGGGAATCGTCTACGCGAGCTCGATCTACGCATCCGTGCGGCCTCAACGTCTCCGGTTGTACGGGTCCTCCGCCGGCGTCGGCGCGGGGGCCGGCGTCGGCGTTGCGGGCGCCTTCGTCGCGGTCGCGGGGGATCGCGCCCTGCCCCCGGCGGCGGGCCGCGGCGCGGCCGCGCTCGCGCTCGCCGGCGCCGCGGCCGTCGTGGGCGCGGCCTCGGGCTCCGGCGTCGTCGCGGGCGCGGACGGCGCGATCGCGGGGACCGCATCGCCGGACGGCGCCGGCTGCACGCCGGCCCCGGGCGAGCCCGCGCCGTCGGGCGGCGCTGTCGTGGCCCCGGCGCCCGCGGTGAGGCGCGGCTCGGCCTCCACCGTGGAGCCGTGCGACGGATCCTCCGCGCCCCTGGCGCCAGCGCGCTGCCACCACACGAGCGCGACAAGGGCGCCCACGGCCAGCGCGCCGGCGAGGAGCGCGCCCGCGGCCGCCGCGCGCGGCGCGGAGCGCTCCCCGCTGGCCGAGCGCTCCACGACCGGCGAGACCGTGCCGGTGCTGGCCGCGCCGCCGCCGGCCGCGACGCCGCTGGCCGTGCCCGCCGCGGCGAACTCCGTGCCGCGCGGCCCGCTCCCGGGACCTCGCGCCTGCGCCGACGGGCGCCCTGGAGGATCCGAGTGCAGGAGCGCGCGCCCGTGCTCCGAGTGCAGGGGCGCGCGTCCGGCAGAGGGCGCGCCCGGGGCCGGATCGAGCGCCGCGCCGCCGCGCGCCTGGCGGAGCGCGCGCTGCATCGCGCGGGCGTTCGGCCAGCGGCGGTCGGGGTCGAACGCGAGCGCCACGTCCATCACGCCGGCGATCGGCGGGGGCAGGGCGGGCAGGACGCTGCCGACGGGCGGCGCCGGCTGCGTCATCGCCGCGAGGAGCAGCAGCGGGAGCGTCTCGGCCTCGTGCACGTACCGCCCCGAGAGGAGCTGGTACATCGTGCTCCCGACGGCCCACAGATCGCTGCGCGGGTCGACCCTGTCCCACTGCCCCCTCGCCTGCTCCGGCGGCATGAACTGCGGCGTCCCCATCAGGGTGCCGGCGCGCGTGGAGGCGTTCGCCGGCGAGGAGAGCTCGCGCAGCCGCGCGATGCCGAAGTCGAGCACCTTCAGCTGCCCGTGGCGCGTGAGGAACAGGTTGTCCGGCTTGAGGTCGCGGTGCACGATCCCGCGCTCGTGCGCGACGGCGAGCACGTCGAGCAGGTCGTCGGCGATGCCGAGCACGTCGCTCACGGCGAGCACGCCGCCCGGCTCGCGCGCGCGGCGCGCCTCCACGGTCTCGCCCTCGAGCAGCTCCATCACCAGGAACACGGAGCCGTCCTCGGTGACGTCGTCGTCGAGCACCCGGACGATGCCCGGGTGCTCCACGCGGTTGGCGACGTAGCCCTCGCGCAGGAAGCGCGAGCGCGCCTCCTCGTCCTCGGACAGCTCGCGGCGGAGGATCTTCACCGCGCCGCGCATCCCGTTGCGGTGCGTGGCGGCGTAGACCATGGCCATCCCGCCGAAGCCCAGCAGGCGCTCCAGCCGCCACTTGCCGCGCAGGACCTGGCCTACGAGCGCCTCGGGCCGGAAGCCTTCAGGGACCCGGGTCATCGGCGAGGATCACCCCCGGCCCGGGCGACGTGGGTCGTCGCCTCGCCCGCGAGGCCAGCGGAGCCAGCGAGGCCGGCGCGGCTTTGGCGACGGGGACGGCTGACGGGCGCGCGAGGCATGACGGGCGCATGTTACCCCGGTCTGCCGCCGCGGTGCGTGAAACCGTCCAAGGTACGCCCGCGCGCTCGCCGGAACGGGCGGATCCCGGGCGTCGCCGGGCAGCGGCGCGCGGCTCGGCGCGCCCGACGACCTTGACGTCGCGCGCGAACGGGGACGCTTCGCCGGCCTCACAGGGGCCTCACAGGGGCCTCACAGGGGATCGAGCGAGCATGCGCAACACGACCAGGAAGCCCCGGCGCGTCGCCGGCCCGCCGCCCGGCGCGCCGAGGCGACGCGCCGGCGCCCGGGGGGCGCGCTGCCTCCGGAATTCACCGGAACCGCAGGCGCACACGTGCTACGCCCGGCGCCGCTGAGATGATCACGCTCGAAAAGCTCACCAAGCGGTACGGTCCCAAAATTCTCTTCGAGAACGTCACGATGCGCTTCGACCCCGGCAAGCGCTACGTGCTCGTCGGCGCGAACGGAGCGGGGAAATCGACGCTCCTCAAGGTCATCTCCGGCGAGGAGGAGTCGGATCAGGGCTCGGTCGAGATCCCGAAGCAGCTCCGCGTCGGGGTGCTCAAGCAGGACCATTTCGCCTACGAGTCCTGCCGGATCATCGACACGGTCCTGATGGGCAACCGGGCGCTCTGGGACGCGATGCAGGAGCGCGATCGGCTGTACGAGGTCGAGATGACCGACGAGGTCGGCATGCGGCTGGCCGAGCTCGAGGGCACGATCGGCGAGGAGGACGGCTACACCGCCGAGTCGCGCGCCGCCGAGATCCTCGAGGGGCTCGGGATCGCGACCGCCCGGCACGCGAGCGCGGTGAGCACGCTCGCGGGCGGGTACAAGCTCCGCGTCCTCATCGCCCAGACGCTCTTCGGGGGCGCGGACGTCCTGCTCCTCGACGAGCCGACGAACCACCTCGACCTCGACTCGATCCGGTGGCTCGAGTCGTACCTGACCGACACCTTCCGCGGCACGCTCCTCGTCGTCAGCCACGACCGGCACTTCATGAACGCGATCGCGACGCACGTCGCCGACGTCGACTACCAGACGGTCACGCTCTACACGGGCGACTACGACGACTTCATCGAGCAGAAGACGACCGGCAAGCGCCAGTCGGAGGCCGACGCCGCGCAGAAGAAGAAGAAGATCGCCGAGCTCAAGGACTTCGTGGCCCGCTTCGGCGCGAGCGCGAGCCGGTCGAGCCAGGCGCAGTCGCGCGTGAAGGAGATCGAGAAGCTCGAGGCGGGCATCCAGGTGCGGCGCTCGAGCGTCGTGCGCCCGTACATCAAGTTCGAGATCGAGAAGCCCTCCGGCCGTGACGTGCTGCGCGTCGAGGGCCTCTCCAAGGGCTTCGGCGATCGGCGCGTGATCCAGAAGCTCGATTTCAACCTGAACCGCGGCGACAAGCTCGCGGTCATCGGGCCGAGCGGCATCGGCAAGTCGACGCTGCTCAAGCTCCTCGTCGGCGAGTACACGCCGGACGCCGGGGCCGTCACGTGGGGCCACGACACGAACGTCGGCTACTTCGCGCAGGATCACCACGAGGCGATCGAGGCGGGGTTCACGGCCTACGACTGGCTGTACCGCTTCGACCCGTCCGCCCCGAAGGAGCACGTGCGCTCGGTGCTCGGGAAGCTGCTCTTCAGCGGCGAGGCCGGGCTCAAGAAGACGGAGAACCTCTCCGGCGGCGAGGCGGCGCGCCTGTTCCTCGCGAAGCTCATCCTGGTGAAGAACAACATCGTCGTGCTCGACGAGCCGACGAACCACCTCGACGTCGAGAGCATCGACGCGCTCCTCCAGGCGCTCGTCGAGTACAAGGGGACGGTCGTCGTGACGAGCCACGACCGGCACTTCGTGGGCAAGCTCGGCACCCGCGTGCTCGATCTGTCGGCGAAGGAGCCGCGCGTCTTCAACGGCACGTACGACGAGTACCTCGAGGGGCCGGGGAACCCGGAAGCGCTGAAGAACGCCAAGGCCTCGTAGCGCGCCCGCCTGCGCCCTGGGCGCGCGAGCCCCGGGGCGTGTTCGAAAGGGCACTCCTGGGCCCGTGCGGAGCCGTTCGTCCGCTCGGGGCGCGGCCACGGTGGCTATCACCGTGGCGACCCCCTCTCAACTGCTCTCTCCACCGAGCTCCGACCGGCGCAGACGCAACGAACGCTGGGAGACGCTCACGTACCTGTGCGGGGCGTGGTCGTCCGACGAGAACGGCAGCTGCAGCCGGCGGACCAGGGAGAGCCGCTGCTCGACCCAGGCCAGGACGTCCACCGTGGAGCCGAAGCGCGCCGTGTCGGCCCGCTGCAGGGGCTGCTCCGAGAACACCCAGCCTGCCGCGCTCGATCGGAGCTCGTGACCGAAGTGCTCGAACCTCCCGATCGACGGCGGAGGGAACACCGGCACGCTGTCGTTGGCATGGATAGGGCGGATACGGCAGAGGACATGGCGGTAGAGCAGGTGTCCGTAGGTATTCTGACATCTCCGGGCGAAGATCTCGTTTCCGATGCGCGGCTGCCCGTACGTGTAGATGCCGCGCACCACGTCCCTGATGCCCTCGTGCTCCTTGTCCTGGAAGATCGTGGCTGCAGCGAGGGCCGCCAGCGCGCCACCCAGGCCGTGTCCTGTGATGTAGAGCGCCTTCAGGTGGTGCCTGAGGGGCTCGCCGGTCGCGTCGGAGCATACGGGGGCGTCCACCGATACGAGCTCGCCCTCCTGGTCGACGACCGACCGCGCGTTCATCGCCCTCCTCAGACGGCAGGCGATGTAGCGCGCCATCGGCTTGCGGCTGCGGTAAACGCCGCTCCGCACGGCGTCCCACGCGTGGAGCCGATCCGGCGCGACGCTGGCGTCCGCCAGCCGGTCGATGGTGCTCGCCGGCTCTGTGCCGCGTAAACACAGGATCGCCGCCGAGCCATCGACGTGCTGGAGGAGCGATGCGCTCGTGCGCGCGAAGCGGGCGTCGTTGTTCAGCGTGATGGCGTAGCACCGGTTCTCGAACCCGAGGCTGTTCATGACGTCGTGGAGCGCCTGCGGGTCCGCGTAGGACCACGCCGACGCGAGCGAGAGGGCATACGCGATCGCCTCGTCGTACTCTCGCTCGTTCCGCTCCATCTTGCCCAGCAGGTCGATGGCCCTCCCGTTGGCAGGGGCCCCTTTGCGCTCCTCTCGGCGCTCGACGTTGGTGACGAACATGCTGTGCTGTCGCTTTCTGCGCTCGGTGGGGGCTGCGCCACTGTGCCATTTGCTCCGGACGACCCGAGCCGGCCTCGCAGCGAGCCCTCGATGCGTTGAATCCCGAGGCGATTCTTTCGATGACGATGGGTGCGTTTCTGTGCGCGTTCAGGCGACGCAATTCGAATTCGTTGATGGTGATTGCGAGCGCGTGAGTTACCTCACGGCTGCTGGCCATCGCTTGCAGAGTAAGGAATCGCACGCTGCATCAGGATCACGTCGAGCCAGCGGTCGAACTTGTGCCCGACGTCGCGGAGCAACCCGGCGTCCTCGAACCCGAGCGCGCGGTGCAGCGCGACGCTCGCCGCCTGGTCGCCGGCGATCTGCGCGATGATCGTGCGGTGGCCGAGCGAGATCGCGCGGCTCACGAGATCGGCGAGGATGCGGCGCCCGAGCCCCCGCCGCTGGAGGCCGTCGCGCACGTAGACCGAGTTCTCGACGGAGCGGGCGTAGGCCTCGCGCGGGTTCCACTGGGAGAGCGAGCCCCAGCCGACCACGGCTCCGGCCCCGTCGCCCTCGACGGCCACGGTGGCGGGGTGCAGGGGGCCGTGCGCCGCGAGCCAGGCGCGCCGCTCCGCCGGGGTCGGGACGGTGGTGGCGAAGGTGCAGGTCGAGCGCTCGACGTAGAACGCGTAGATCTCCTCGATCGCCGCGAGATCGGCCTCGGTCGCCAGGCGGATGCGCACGCCGTCGCCTGGAGCCGGGAGCGGCGCGAGGTCGGGCGCGACGAACGCGGCGCGGGCGTAGTCCGAGAGCAGCCGCGCGCGAGAGTAATGGGCGAAGAGCGCCTTGCTGCTGCGGTAGCGGTCGAGGAGGCCCTCCGCGAGGTCGTGGACGGCGGCGCTCCCGTGCTCGGCGGCGTGGCCGGCGACGAGCGTGAGCCAGGCGGCCGTGATCGTCTCGTGGTAACCGTTGGTCGGCGGGTGCCGGGCGTTGAAGGCCTGCACCGCGGAGCGCATGCGCGCGAGCGCCCCCTCGGGCCCGTGGGCGCGCACGTAGTGCAGGGCGAGGAGCAGGTGGCGCGCGTGCGAGAAATCACGCTGCGGGATCGCGGCGTCCTCGATGGCGGCCGCGAGCGCCGCGAGGTCGCGCTCGTCGAGCGGGCGATCGCGGCGCTCGCCGGGATCGCTTCGATCCGCGAAGGGCGGCAGTCCGTCGCCGCCGCTCACGGCGCCTCCTTCCGGGAGGCCCCGCGGCCGGGCGCCTTGCGGGGGCGCGCTTCGCCGTCGCGCGCCTCTTCGGACGGCAGGGGCGGGAGCGCGGTCTCCTTGGCGGTGGACAGGACGACCGTCGTGCGCGTGCGCACCACGCCGTCGTGGGCCTTGAGCTCCTGGGTGAGCAGGCGCTCGAGCGCCTCGGTGTCGCGGCAGCGCACCTTGAGCAGGTAGTCCTCGTCGCCGGCGACGTGGTGGCACTCCTGGATCTCGGGCGCGCGCTCGATGGCGCGCAGGAACTCGCCCCGACCGCGGCGGTTCGCGATCGAGACGGAGATGAAGGCCGTGAGCCCGGCGCCCACGGCCCGGGCGTCCAGGCGCGCTTCCCACCCCGTGATGACGCCGCGCTCCTCGAGCCGCCGCACCCGCTCGGCCGCGGCGGGCGCGGAGAGGCCGACCGCCTCGCCGAGGTCCGCCCACGACCGGCGGGCGTCGCGGGCGAGGAGGTGAATCGCTTTCAGATCGATGGCATCCATGGTCATTGTCATTCGAAGTGAATGCAGTATCGAATGAAATTTTTCGATTTGCAAGTGAGGCGCACCGAAGCGTCGCGCCGCCGAGGCGGCGCGACGGCCCGTGGGACGCTGCCGCCCTGGGCCGTGGGCCGTGAGGCACGCCTCGCTGGTCTTCGCGTCTTCGGTCTCTTCGGTCGGGTGGCGGAGCCGGCCTCGACGGTGGGGGACGGCGCGGCAGGTCAGCAGCGGAGCAGGGAGAGCTGCGGGGTCGCCGCGCGTGGGCCCGGCGAGCGGGTCGGCTCAGCGAGCCCTGTAGTGGGCTCGGTAATGGGCGATGAGCTGCTGCCAGCGCGCCTCGAGGGCGGAGTCGCCGCGCATCCGGGCCTGCCACACGGCGTCCGTCGCCTGCCACGCGGCCGCGTCGCGGAGGCCGTAGCGCGGGTAGATCGCCGCGGCGCTCCGCGGGTGCAGCGAGAGCTCCGCGCAGAGCGCGGCGTACTGCTCCAGCGAGAGGGCGGGCGCCGTGTGGGCCGCGGCGCTCGGCGGGGGCGTGGGGGCACCCCGCTTTTCCGACGCCGGGACGAAGGGCAGGGCGGCGATGAGCGCGGGCATGTCTGGGAGCGGGGCTGTGCCGGCGGGTGCGGCCAACGCCGCGGGTACGGCCAACGCCGCGGGGGTGGCGGCGGGCGCCGCGGGGCGCGGCGCTGGCGCGGCGAGCCGCGGTGCGGCCGGCGCTCGACCGGACGGCGCGTTCGGCACGAAGGGCAGGGCGGCGACGAGCGCCGGCATGTCTGGGAGAGGGGCTGTGCCGGCGGGCGCGGCGAGCGCCGTGGGTGTGGCCGGCGCCGCGAGTGCAGCCGGCGCCGCGGGGCGCGGCGCTGGCGCGGCGAGCCGCGGTGGGGCGGGCGCTCGACCGGGCGGCGCGTTCGGCACGAAGGGCAGGGCGGCGACGAGCGCCGGCATGTCTGGGAGAGGGGCTGTGCCGGCGGGCGCGGCCAGCGCCGCGGGCGCAGCCGGCGCCGCGGGTGCGGCCAGCGCCGCGGGCGCAGCCGGCGCCGCGGGTGCGGCCAGCGCCGCGGGCGCAGCCGGCGCCGCGGGTGCGGCCGGCGCCGTGGGGCGCGGCGCTGGCGCGGCAAGCCGCGGTGCGGCCGGCGCTCGACCGGACGGCGCCCTCACCGGCGGCGAGGCCGCGACGAACGCCCGCAGGTGCTCGAGGAAGGTTCGTGTGTAGCGGTTGGTCAGCTCCGAACTGCCGCGCTCGAGCTCCGCGCCCATCCGCTCGAGCCATTCGCGCTGCGCGGCCGTCCACTCGTCTGCCGTCAGCCCGGCGCGCGCGAGCACCTCGTCGCGGAGCCTTCCGGCTTCCATCTGCGCGCGCATCTCCGCGTAGCGCTCCACCGTCAGCGCCGTACCCATGACGCGCATCCTAGCCTGAAGCCCCGCTCTTGCGCTGCGCCGCATCGAGCGGCGCACGACATCGAGCCCGCCTGCTCGCTGCAGGATTGAGTCCTGCAAGCCGCTCTGGCCTGCACATGTGAGCTGGTGATTTCGGCGGCGCATCGACGAGCGGTGAGCGTCCTGGCGAGCGCCGTCCCTGCCCGCCGCCTTCCCCGTGCGGCCACGCTGCTCGCGGCGCAGCAGCAGAGCAGCATCGTTGCTGTCCCGCGAGCAGCGGCGATCGTGATCTGCCGCGCGCGGGTCCTCGCCGCCCGCGCGGCGCCCCGGCGCGCGGGCCCTGCCGGCGCGGCGCCGGGCGCCGGCACGGGCCCTGCTCGGGCGGCCGGGATGACCACCATCAGCCTTTCTCTCGACACCCCTGAGCTCGCCCAGGCCTACGAGCACGGCAGCGACCGGCAGTTCAACCACGGCAAGCTCCTCGTCGAAACGCTGGGCGTGCGGCGCGGCCAGCGTGTGCTCGACGTCGGCGCGGGCACCGGCCGGCTCGCCGCTCACGTGGCAGAGATCGTCGGCCCCGAGGGCAGCGTGACCGCCATCGATCCCCTGCCGCTCCGCGTCGACATCGCCCGGCAGAAGGCCCGCGTGAACCTCGCGACAGCGGTCGGCCGCGCAGAGGACCTCTCCGCCTTCGCCACGAAGAGCTTTGACGTCGTGTACCTGAACAGCGTCCTTCACTGGCTGAACGACGCTCAGAAAGAGCGCGCCATCGCCGAGGCGGCGCGCGTGTTGAAGCCGGGCGGCAAGCTCGGATTCAGCACGGGATCGCGGGAGAAGCCGCACCAGCTCGAGCCGATCCAGCGCAAGGTGCTGGCCGAGCTCGGGAGAGACGCGCAGGGCAATCGCCCGTACAAGCTGACGGTCGACGAGGTCCGGGCGCTGCTCGAGCGCGCCGGCTTCATCGCCGACACGGTGGAGATCCTCACCTTCGTCGACCACGCCGCCGACGTCGACGAGATCTTGAAGCACAGCGGCTCGAGCTCGTTCGGCAACCACCTCTCGCACCTGACCTCCGAGGAGAAGCGCGAGGTGCGCGAGCGGCTCGCGAAGGAGCTCGAGGCGCTCCGCACGCCGCAGGGCATCCGCCTCGAGCGCAACCTCATCTTCGCGATCGCCCACACGGCAGGCAACTAGCCCGCCCGCGGGCGCCGCTTCAGTCCGTCGTGCCTCGCGCGTGAGAGCTCTGTTAGGATCGCGCGACCATGCGAGGGGAAGAGTGGAAAGGCACATGCTGCGGCGCGGGCTGAGCGGCGCGGCGGGGTTGCTGCTCCTCGGTGCTGCGGCCTGTGGCACCACCCCCGACGGCCCGAGCGCAGCGGCAGGCGGCGCCTCCACGGGAGCTTCGAGCGCCGGCGCGGGCGGCGGAGGAGACGCGACAGCTGGCAGCGGCGGCTCCGGGACCGCCGGGCCATCCGGGGGCGGGCAAGGGGGATCTCCCGAGGGCCGTGACTGCGGGACGGCGGGAGAGGTGATCGCGGTGGGCGCGAACCTCCTTCAAGACACGACCGGGCCCGCGCCCGAGCTGGAGCGCTTGCGTGGCTGTACGCGCTTTCTCGGCACGCTTCATCTGCTGGGCCTGGGCGGCCCCGAGGCGATCGACGCGCTCACGGATCTCAGGGAAATAGCGGGATCCTTGCTGCTCTATTCGCCTCCTGAGGATCTCGGACCTCTCTCCAACCTGACGCGGATCGAAGGTCGGTTGCTGGTCGTGACGGCGCCGGAGGCCCTGCGCGGCCTGGAGTCGATCCAGTACGTCTCCGGGCTGTGGCTCTACCAGAGCGGCTTTGCCGACCTCTCGTGGCTTCCTGCTCTCGCGGAGATCGGCGCCTCCATGATCGCTCGGCGCAACGCGAGTCTGACCGCTGAAGCGTTGGAGTCCTTCGCGACGTCGCACGTGCGCAGGGGCGCGCTGGTGTCCCTCACGAACGCCGTTCCCAAGGAGCCGCCGGACCCCGATGCCGATGCGGTCGTGTGTGGCCAGCCGGGCGATCTGCTGATCGAGCCCTACACGAGCGTGGCCGGATGCACCCGCTTCCGGGGCTCGATCCACCTGAGCGATACGTCGCCGGGCGCCTTGGAGCCGCTCTCCTCCCTCGTCCACATCGACGGCTCGCTGACCCTCTTCCGCAACCACACGGACGACTTCACCGCGCTGCGCAACCTGCGCCGCGTCGGCGCGAATTTTCAGATGCATCTGCTGGAAGGCCCGGGCCTCGACGGGTTTGACGCCCTCGCGGAGGTGGGTGAGCTCAGACTCGTGAACTCGGGTGAGCTCACCGGCTTCGACTGGCTCCCAGCGCTCACCATCGTGCGTGAATCCGCCTTGATGGTGAGGGCGGCCCCTCTGTCCATGGAGGCCGTACAATCGCTTCTCTCGCGCCTGGACATCGGGGGCGAGACCGCGGTGATGGCCCTCGAGTGAAGCGTCCTCGTTGCGTTCAAATCCGAGCGTCTCGGCTGGCGAGGAGGCGCCTCGACTGCCTCATCGCGCCGCCCGCACGCGGCTGACGAGCGCCGCTGCGGCGGCGAGCCCGGCGAGGCCAGCCACCCAGGGCCAAGGGGACGTCTTCGTCGCCGAAGGGACGGTGACCTTGCCCAGGTCCGTCGCTTCGACCACCTCCTTGATGTGCGGGTACACGCGGATGAAGGCGAGCGCTCCCGCGACCATCCCGAGCAGCCCGAACATCGCGTCGCGTCGGCCTTCGCCGACAGCGGCGAGGGTCGTGCCGGGGCAATAACCGAGGACCGCCATCCCGGCGCCGAACGCCACACCGCCCAGGATCACCGAACGAACCTGGAACGGCTTCACGTCGAGCTCGGTCGCGCCGGCTGCGCGCAAGGTGTGCGTCCCGATCGAGCCGGCAGCCGCCGCCGTCGACATGATCCGCGCGACGGCGCCGTCGCGCAGCAGGAGCTGGCTCATGATGAGGTCGGCGTCCGAGGCCCCTCCTCGCTGGAGAAAGGCGCCGAACGCGGTCCCGGTCGCGAGGCCGAGCGCCAGTTTTCCGAGCGGATCCCGCTTCATCGCGCACCTCCTCGAAACAGGAGCTTCGCCGTCAAGGCGGCGCTCACGCCCATCGCGACGTCGAACGCGAGGCTCGCCGCGGCGAGCTGCATCGTGCCGCTGATGCCGTGCCCGCTGGTGCATCCTTTGCCGAGCCGCGCGCCGAACATCATCAGGGCGCCACCGCAAAACGCGGCAGCGTAGCGCTTTCCGCGGCTCTCCCCGAACCGTGCCCGCCACGCGTCCGGCAGCGTGGTTCGTCGCGTGCCCGAGGCGCGCGAGGCGAGGAACGCGCCAAGAACGATGCCCGGGGCGAGCAGCACTTCCCAGTCGATCTTCGGCGTCGTCTCACGCTTGGCCACGAACTCGTTCACTCGGCTGGCCTGCGGCGCGAGCCGGCGCGCCAGCGTGCTCGCCGCCGTCTCGAACGCGGACGTCACGCCGAGAGGCCGCTTCGCGGTCCCCATCGCGAACGTCTCCAGCGCTCCGATCGCGAGTCCCGCGATCTCCGGTGCCCAGCGCGTGCCTCCCTGCGAGCTCATCGTCGCGCTCCTTCGATATCCACGGTGGTCACCGTGCGTTCGGGGCCCTGCCTCCTCGGCAACCCGAGCTTCTCCCACGCCGTCATCCCGCCGAGGACGTTGGTGACCTCGGTGAAGCCGCGGCGGCGGAGGATGCTCGTCGCGAGGCCAGCGCGGTGCCCGACGCTGCAGACGAGCGCGATGCGGCCATGACGCGGCAGCGCGGGCTGGATCTTCTCGACGTGCTCATCGAGATATCCCACGTACATGTGCCGCGCGCCTTCGATGTGCCCCTCCGTCTCGAACTCCTGATCATCGCGGACGTCAAGCACGGCGAAGGCGTCGCTCGCGTCGTGGAGCTCGCGCGGGGTCATCGTGCCCGTCTTCTCGATGGGCATGCCCGCGTCTCGCCATGCGTCGAACCCTCCGGCGAGCACGCCGGAGACGCGATCGACGCCGACGCGCGCGAGGTGCAGGAACGCCGCCTCCACGTCCGTGGCGCGCGGGAGGACGAGGTAGACCCGCGTCGTCTCGTCCGCGATCCACCCGCCGAACACCGGGAGCCCAGCGAGCCAGAGGTTGAACGAGCCGGGCAGGTGCCCCGACGCGAACGCCTCGGGGTCGCGCGCGTCGAGCACAAGCCCCTGCTTCGAGTCCGCCGCGAACATCTTCGGCGGCAGGGAAGGGACGTCGCCGGGCTTCGCGGCGAGCGGCTTGCCCCCTTCGAGGTTCAGCTTCTCCATCAAGCTGAAATAGGGTGGGCGCGGGATGCGCTCCGCGACCTTGGCACGGACGAAGTCGTCGACCGACCTCACGAAGACGGGGTTGTAGGCCCGCTCGAGGCCGAGCGTGGAGTCATCGCGCTCCGCGATGTTGCCCCCGCAGGCCGAGCCGGAGCCGTGGGCGGGCCAGAGGAGGGCCTGATCGCCGAGCGGGACGAGCTTCTCGTGCACCGAGGCGAAGAGGAGGCGCGCATTGTCGCTGGTCTTCTCGCGGTCGGGCAGGTCGGTCCGGCCAGTCTCCCCGATGAACAGCGTATCGCCGGTGAAGACGCCAAAGGCGCGCCCGGGCGCGTCCGGGAGGAACACGGCGTAACAGGTGCTCTCCGGCGTGTGCCCCGGCGTATGCAGCGCTCGGACGCGCAGCCCGATCAGGTCGAGCTCCTCGCCGTCCCGCATCCGGATGTCGCTCTGTCCGAAGAGCGGATGATCTCCGCTCACGATCTTCGCGCCCGTCGCCTTCGCGAGGGCGCCAGACCCGATGACGAAATCCTCGTGGCGGTGCGTCTCGAGGATGAACTTGATCACGAGATCCCTCTCTCTCGCCGCCGCGAGGACCTCGTCGATGTCCCTCCGCGGGTCGACCACGATCGCCTCGCCCTCGTTGCCGAGCAGGTAGGCGATGTGAGCGAGACCCGGAGTCTTCATCCGGTGTAGATGCATGCGCGGGAGCGGATGCAAGCGAGGCGCCAGACCGACGGCTGCGGCCGATCGGCTGGACGCGCGAGCTCAAGGGGTCACCCGTCGCGCGCAGGACCGCCACACCTCGACCTGTCCCCTGTGGCGAGATGGTGCGCCACGAGGAGCTTGGTCGACTACCAGTCTCGTTTCCTCCTCCAGGGGCCCCTGCTCCGTCTCGTGCAGAGGATCTGCTCGGAGCGGGCGTCGCCGTGATCATCGACTTTGCTCGCGGTCCCGCGCGGAGCGCAAAGCCATCAGGCAGATCGCCTTGCGAGCCCGGGCATCGACCGCCCTGAATCGGCGCTCACGCCGCGCGGATGTCGCTCTGGAACGGGGAGACGTTCTCCGGAAACATGAGCCACACGAAGAGACAGCGCATCTCGAAGTATTCGTCGGCCGCGATGGCCGCGAGCGTGGGGTCGAGCTCGCCGATGTCGTGCCCTTCCCAGGCGAAGCCCGGCACGCCGCGCGCCCGGCTGACGAGCCCGCCGCTCTGCAGCTGGTCGCGCGCGCGGAACCAGCGGGTGAGCGACATGTTGACCGCCGCGGTGAAGTCGGGCCGGTGCGCGATGCGATCCGGCAATGCGACGTGGTCGAGGCCGGCCGACCAGCAAAGCCAGCAGAGGGCGGCCCACTCGGCTCGGGCCCTCCGCATCAGGAGAGAGACCGGCAGGGCTCCTGGGTCGAGCGTCTCGTCCACGGTGAGCTCGACCGTCTCGACGCCATTCTCGGTCTCCTCGGTCAAGGTCGCCTCCGTCCGCGCGAGCTCCACCGGCCCGTCCGGCAAGAGGTGCGACAGGTCGGGCGGGAGCCACGGACAGGGCTCCGTGCCCGGCAGGCTGCGCAGCACGGCCTCGCGCAGGCGCAGCAAGCGGGTGGCGTAGAGCTGGATCTTCCGCCGAACCTGCTCGATCGGCTGGTCGAGCTCGACCGTGATCGACGCGTCGCCGGGCACCGGATCGATGGCCTGGCGCGCCGGCCAGAAAGCAAACTCCGGGTACAGCAGCCGCACGAAGGTCCTGAGGTGCTCGGCCACGGCGGGGGCCTCGACCTCGATGCGGTCGGCGTCCTCGAGCACCCCGCGCGTGTCGCCGAGCTCGAGCCGCAGGAGCGCGCGCGTGATGCAGGTCGAGCGGCGGTCGGGCACGAGCAGCAGCGCCGCCTCGACGAGCGAGAGCGCCACGCGGCGCGAGCCCCGGAAGACGGCGGCGAGCGTGCGGTAAGCCGCGCTCGGCTCGGCGCCGAGCAGCAGCTCGTCCAGGACGCCGAGCGCGGTCGCGTCGGACGCCTCGAGCAGCGCTCGCCCGCGTTGCTCCACGACCTCGGGTTTCGGCTGCAGCGTCGCTGCGCGCAGGAACTCGACGAGCCTCTCTCGCTCGCCCCCGCAGGCCGCCGCGCGGGCCGCGGCGCAGCAGGCTTCGCGCGCGCGGCCATCCTGCAAGAGCTCTCGCGCGAGGGCCCAGACGCGCTCGGCGTCCCACGCCGCGAGGTCTTCGGCGAGCGCGGGCGACGCGCCGAGGCTCGCCTCGTCGAGCGCCGCGCCGAGCTCGCGTCGCACCACCAGCGCCCCGTCCGCGTCGAGCGCGGTGAACGCACCGACCGGGTGACCGTGCGTGTACTGGCCGCGCTCCTCGCGCACGCGCCGGTCGAGGTAAGGGCTCGTGTCCGGATCGGGAAACCAGCGGACGGACGGGCCGTGGAAGCGTCCCTGGGGATCGAGGTGCCGCTCCTCGGAAGGGCGGCCCAGCGCGTCGTACCGGAGCTCGCGATAACGCGCGCCAGCGCGGATCTCGATCTCCTGAGAGGGCTTGCCCTCGCACGTGAAGTAACGGTCGATGAGCGACGCCGAGGCTTCGTCCTCCTCGCGGACCAGCCATCGTTGCGAGCCGTGGTCGTAGTCGGCCTCTCCGGCGACGCCGGCGGGTCTGTCGGGCCAGCGGGAGCCGTCCGCGGAGATCGGGTGCCCGTCGCGGTCGTGAAAGACCTGGCGTACGATGCTCCCTTGCCGGTAGCGCGTTCGCAGCTCCCAGGCGCCAGGCGGCACACAGCACGGTCGCAGCTTGAGCTCCGTCGGAGCGTCGCTGCCGTACACAACCACCTCGCCGTCGAGCTCGCCGCCCCGGTAGCGCCCGCGCTGCGCGGGTTGACCGTTCGGGTGGAACAAGGTGAACGGCCCGTCCTTCACCCCGCCCGCGTAGCAGCAGCGCGAGAGCAACGAGCCGTCGCTCGCGCGGTACACGTGGCACTCGCCCGAACGACGGCCGTCGGCGTCGGTCACCACGAGCTCGAACGTGCCGTGCTCGGGGTCGTACCTGGCTGAAGGCGGAACCGACGGAGGCCGCTCCGCGCCGTGGTGTGCCGTGGAGTCCACGCGTCGCAGTCTATCGGCTTTCGCGCCGAGAAGGCGGCCCTTCACGCTGATTGCAAAGATCCACGAAGCGCAGGTGGGGACGAGCGGCGCCTGCCCCTGCGCCGCTCCGAAGGACCGAAGCTCGACCACCTCAAATGCCGCGTCCAGCGCAGCGGAGCGGAGCGCTAGAGCGTGCGCCGCGCTACTGGTTGGCGGTGTCGCCGGAGCAGATGACGAACTGCGTCGCGCCATCCAGGGCTTCGCCGTCGCCGGTGAACCGGATCTGGCGGCGCTCCGTGGACGGGCACTTGGCGACGACCTCTTCTTGGCCGAGGCCGAGCCGCGGGTCGACATAACACCACCCGTGCACCTTCTCGCCGCCGATCTCGACCGGCGCCGGAGGCACCGTGTTCTGGCAAGCCGCGAGCTCGTCCGGCGCTCTCAGCTGCTCGACCTCGCAGACGCAGTTCCAGCCGTTCGCCGCCGCCACCGGATCCTCGAGCACCCTTTGCTTCGCGGCGAGGTTCTCGTGGAGCACCTCCCGCCGCGCCGTGAGCCCGTCGCAGCCGCACTTCCCCTCGGCCGTGCTCCGCGCCTCGAGGACGAGGCAGCTGACCTGTCCGCTCTCGTTCGGCTGGAGCGCGCGGGGCAGGCACTGCCCGCCGAGCTTCGTCTTCAGGCGATCGACGATCGCGCCGATCGCCGGCCGATAGCCGAAGTCGAGCCGGCCCTCTTCCGGGAACTTGAGCTGCGCCGGGCACACGGAGCCGACGATGCCCTGCTCCCCGAGGTTCCGGATGAGCTCGAGCTGCCGCAGGCCCGGATAGGCCTTCGCGCTGACCTGGAGGTTGCTGTCGGTGCCGTCGGGGTTGTCCTTGCACAGGGGGCTGTCTCGGTCTTCATTGCCCTTGCAGTCATCGCCCGTCACGGGCTCGAGCAACGGGAACGTGCAAGCGTACTGGAGGTCGCCGAAACCCGGGTTGGGGTTCCATTCATGGCCGTTGATGGTGTTGGCGTCGTCCGGCGAGTCCGGGCTGGCGATGCGCGTCCCGGTGATCGGGTTCTCGCCCTCGCGGGGGAGCGGCGACTCGATCATGTGGGGATCGCCGGGGCTCCGGCGCGACTTCGGATCTCCGAGGATGATGTCCCAGGTGCTCGCGAATCCCGCGTTCGGAGCGCTCAGCTCCTTGGCGCTCTTGAAGCCGCCGACGAGGTTGCCGTCCTGGTCCCTGCCTTCCCGGAGATCGGGCTGACCCGCGTCGTCCTGGCGCGCGATGTCCTGCCACGGGACGCCCACGAGGCCCGCGAAGAACACGTACTCCGGCGGACGGACAGCGCTGTTCTCGTCGTCCGGGTCGAGATCCGAGAAGATCGGGTTGTCGACGAGGTTGCCCTGGTGATCCTGGATCCGCGCCTGCGTGAGCGCGTCCGTGTAGCGGTCGATCGGGTAGAGCAGATCGATGCCGAACCGGCGCTTCTGGTCGAAGCAGCGCAGGTTGTGCGGGTCCTCGTTCGGGAGGAGCGTCTTGGGCCGTCCATCCGGGCCGCAGGTCTCCTCGTCCAGCGGGCACTCGCCCCTGGGCGCCCCGCAGGACTTGCAGCACGGGTCGTCCAGGCCCTTCTCCGCGCACTCCCTGCGCGGCGCGAACATCCGAAAAAGGTTGTCGTTTTCGTCCTTCTGCCTCGCGACCCAGAAGGCGTTCCCTCCCTCCTTGATGGAACAGTCGTTCTCGTCCGACAGCATGACGATCGCGAGGAGCGAGTCCGGCCGCAGGAACGCCTTGCGCTGGTCCAGGAGCTTCTTGTCCAGGCCGCGCCGCTCCGCCTTGCCGTTCACCACCTCGAGGGTCTCGTAGGGCGCGGGGTCCACGAGGAAGCGGTACCAGCTCTCCAGCTGCGACTCGAAGCCGCAGCCGTTGTCGGCCACCCCTCGGACCATGTTCGTCAGCGTCGGTACGAGGCCGCGCCCCGCGCTGTCGTCGAGGATCGACTCGCCCGCGGGGTTGAGCTTCTGCTCTGGATCCCAGGCGAGGAATCCCATGTTCTGGTAGGTCGGCGGGTCGTTGTCTGCGTCATTGTGGTCGTCCCTGTCGCTCCGGGCGATGAGGTGTCCCTTGTCGTTGTTGAAGACGAGCGGCCCGTCGGGGCACGAGTCCGCGCCATGGCTGCCGAGGCTCGTGCTGAGGATGCCGATGTGGATGTCGACGACGGGCTCGAACTCGCGCTCCTTGCCGCTCGGGCAGCTGCCGTCCTCCCGCGGCGGGGACGAATCCAGGGGGTTCAGCGGATCGATGCACCGGGGGTCGACCAGGCGTCTCACGAGGTCGGGAACGGCCAGCGCGAGGATGTCCTGCTTGTCCTTCATCGACGACGAGTTGTCGATGGTCAGGAGGAGATCGATCTTGTCGACGCGCCGCGGGAGCCGCTCGACGACGGTGCCAGTCGTGCGCGTGTCCTGATGGGCTATCGGGCGGCTCAGGCACCCCGGGAGGAGCGATGTGCCGCCGACGACGAGGGAGCACAAAAGCAACGCTGCCGCGCGGGCAGCACGGGACGGAGGACGAGCGGGCATGGATCCTTCCTTGCGCGAGAGATGGAGTGGGCCCTTTCGCGCGCCATGCGCGCGGAGCCGGCGAGCCCGTCTCGCGCGGAGTGGATGACAGGCTGCCTGGCGATCGCGTATCAGACGCCGAGAGGGGGCGTTCTCTTGGCTACGTGGCGAGATGAGCGCGACACCATCACGAAAATCCACGAACCATGGAGAGAGCGCGGCGCTGCGGGGGCGTCGCACAGTGGCGGCACAGCCGCCGTCGCGGCATGGGCGGCACACCCGCCATCGAGGGCGGAGGCGCCGCCGTCACGACACGGGCAGCGCAGCCTCCATCGCGGGCGGAGGCGCCGCCGCCTCGTCGGATGCGGAGGCGGCGTGCTCTGATGTGCGATGTTATCGCAAAATTACGTGTAGGAAGGAATCGTGAAGGCCGGGCGCCAGGGCGTCCTCGGCCGGCGGCGGGAGCTCAGCTCTCGGCGGAGGCGGCCGTCTCGGCGCCAGCGACGAGCGGCGCGTACTGCGCGAGGAACTTGCTCCAGCGCTTGTGCTTGCGGCCGGGCTTCCGGGAGCTCTGGGTGCTCCTCTCCTGCTTCTGGGTGACCTTGAGGGTGAGGTGCTGGTGCTGGCGCGTAGGGCGATTCATGGCGGCGGATGCTGGTCGAACGCGCCCCGCTCTGCAAGCCTCAACGCGACGGAGCCCGCGCCTGCTCGCTCTGCCCGTCCTGCTCCGTCCCCAGCCGGCCGAAGCTGTGGATCCCGTAGATGAGCACCACGAGCGCGAGCACCGTGAGCGCCATGCCCGCGTCCGACGGCCCGACGCCGACCAGCGCGAGCCCGGCCACGAGGAGCAACCCCCCGCCGCCGAGCGCGCGTCGCGCGCGCTCCTCGGCGTCTCGCTCTCTCCGGCGCCCCCGACTTCGCGCCGCCCCGCCCTCCTCGAGCTCGCTCACTGGAACTTCTGCGTCCGCGCGTAGGTGATGAAGTCCTGCACGTCGCGCGTCAGCTCGCGCTCGGCGGTGATCGTCGTGCGCTCGTGCGACTCGCCGACGAGGTCGTCGTAGAGGTAGTTCTGCTGATAGAGGAGCACGAGGCGGATGGCCCCGTCCGCCCCGCCGCGGACGATGCGCAGCTTCTCGTCCCGGCCGTTCGGCGGCGGGATCGCGGCGCCGAGCGCCTGGGCGTCCTCCTCGGTCACGTAGACGACGCCGTACGAGCGGCTCTGCACGCCGACATCGACGCGCACCTTCTTCCCGCTGGTCAGCTCGACCTCGCGCCCGCGCGCCGGCTGCGCGCCCTCGTGCGCCATCGCCCGGCGGATCACCTCGATCGCCCTGCGCTCGTCCAGGGCGCGCATCGGGTTCGGCGCGCGCGCCTCGCCGCCGCTGCACGCCGCCAGCGCGAGCGCCGCGGCCGCGATCCCCAGCGCGAGGCGCGCCGCCCATCGCGCGCCGCCGAGGAGACGGCGCGCGTCCCGAGCCTGCCCGGGCGCGAGCTCGGGCGCTGAAGGCCGATGCTGAAGGGGGCCGAGATGGCGAGCCCCCGAGCCTTGATGAAGCTTCCTCGACATGAGCGGCATGAGAGTAGCCAACCGCCCGGAGCTTCGCTACTTCTCCCGACATGGCGCGGCTCGCTGCGATCGACATCGGATCCAACGCCATCCGACTTCGCATCGTCGACGTCGATCCTCCGGCGCTCGGGGCGTTCGGGGCCGGCTGGGATCCGGCGCTCGCCGGGGCCGCGACCGGCGCGCCCGACGCGCCGCGCTTCCACCCGTTCCGCGATGTCCATGCGGATCGCGCGTCGGTGCGTCTCGGGCACGACGTGTTCACGAAGGGCCGGCTCGAGTCGGGGGTCATCGGCGCCGCCTGCGAGGCGCTCCGGCGCTTCCGCACGGCGATGGATGCGGCCAAGGTCGACCGCTACCGCGCGGTGGCGACGAGCGCCGCGCGCGAGGCCCAGAACGGCGACCTCTTCGTCGAGCGCGCCGCGCGCGAGGCCGGCGTCCATATCGAGGTCATTGAGGGGGTCGAGGAGGCGCGCCTGGTCCAGCTCGCCGTCCGTGAGCGCGTCGCGCTCGGCGAGCGGACCGCGCTCCTCGTCGACATCGGCGGCGGCTCCACCGAGCTCACGCTGCTCCGCGGCCGCGGTGCCGTCTTCTCGCGCTCGCTCCCCGTGGGGACGGTGCGGATGGTCGAGGCCTTCCTCGAGGATCGCCGCCCGGTCGACGCGGGGCACCGGCGGCTCGTCGAGGAGTACGTCGATCGCGTCATGGTCGAGGCCACGCGCGAGATCGTCGAGCTGCTCGGCGAGGGGTCGGGCTCGGGGATCGATCTGCTCGTCGGCACGGGCGGCAACATCGAGACGCTCGCGGATCTCTGCCCCGCGCCGGGCGCGCCCCCGGAGGGGCGGGCGATCGACGTGCCCGCGATGTCCCGCCTGCTCGACGAGATGGCGTCCAAGACGCCCGAGGAACGCGCGCAGATCTACGGCCTGCGCCCGGACCGCGCCGACACCATCGTCCCCGCGGCGACGATCCTGGGCCGCATCGCCCGGGCGTTCGCGCAGCGGGTCATCGTCGCTCCCGGGGTCGGGCTCAAGGAGGGCGTGCTCGTCGATCTCGCCCACGCCCACTTCCTCGGGCCCGACTTCCGCGGCGAGGCCGCCGCGGTCAGCGACGCCTGCGTCCGGCTCGGCCGCCGCTACCACTTCGACGAGAAGCACGGCGCGCTCGTGGCCCGCTTCGCCGAGCGGCTGTTCGACGACCTCGCGCCGCGCCACCGCCTCGGCCAGCGCGACCGGATCCTCCTGCGCGCGGCGGCCCTGCTCCACGACATCGGCGACTTCGTCCGCTACGAGGGGCACCACAAGCACAGCTATTACGTCATCGTCCACAGCGACCTCATGGGCCTGACCCCGGAGGAGCGCGCGATCGTCGCGAACATCGCGCGCTACCACAGGAAGTCGCCGCCCAGCATGGATCACGACAACTTCCGCGCGCTCTCGCGGGACGCGCGCGCCAAGGTGAAGTCGATGGCGTCGATCCTCCGCATCGCCGACGCGCTCGATCGCGAGCACCGGGCCAAGGTCGCGGAGGTGACCGGTCGCATCGAGGGCGACACGCTGGTGATCGAGGTGCAGGGCGCGGAGGACCGGGCGCTCGAGGAGTGGACGGTCGTCGCGAAGGCGGGGATGCTGCGCGACGCGCTTGGCCTGGAGGTGCGGATGGTCGACGCCACGCCGAGATCGCGCCCGCCTTCGGCCGCGAACGCGGGAGGCTGATGCGAGGCACCACCGCGCTCGCGGCGGCTGACGCGAGGCGCCGCTGCGAGCGCGGGCGGGGTCGACGCCCGAAAAAGTCGCCGTGGCCTTTGCGTGGAGCCGTGCGGGCCACCATGAACCTCGGCACGGGGGAGGTTCTGCCCCCGTGGACGAGCGCGGCGATGCCGTACCGACGGGCGCGGCTGCGCCGCCGTAGAACAAGGGCGAGCGACCGTTGACGCTGAAATCTCCGAAGCTGATGGAGGCCCGCCGCGCCGCCGGCATCCTGAGGTCCGCCCTGCGCGGGCACACGGGCGATCTGACGCTCGCCGACGCGTCGGCGAAGAGCGGCCTGCCGCTGCGCGACGCGGAGAGCGGCCTGCACCTGCTCGTCAGCGAGCACCGCGGGCACCTCAAGGCGACGTCCGAAGGGGAGCTGCTCTTCCGCTTCCCGTACGGCTTCACCAAGCCGTGGGAGACCCGCACGCGCCTCACGCGCGCGCTCCAGGCCGTCCTCCGGGCCGCCGCCGGCGTGGCCCGCTTCGTCGTGCGGGCGTGGATCGCGATCGTGCTGATCGCGTATGTCGCGATCTTCGTCGGGATCCTGATCGCCCGGCTGTTCGCCCGCTCGAACAGCGACTCGCGCGACCACGACGACTTCTCCGGATCGTTCGCGGGCTACTTCCTCTTTCGTCTGGTCCTCGACGCGATCTTCTGGACGTTCCACCCGTTCTCGCCGTTCGTGTGGACGGCCGAGCCGGCGTGGTCCTCGTCGTATGGACGCCGCGGGGCGTTCGGGCAGCGGCGCGACGAGACGCCCTTCTACGAGAAGGTGAACCGGTTCTTCTTCGGCCCGACGCCCGCGCCGCGCGATCCGCTCGAGGCCGAGAAGCTCATCCTGGCCGAGATCCGCGCGCAGCGGGGCCGGATCGGGCTCGCCGACGTGATGCGCGTGACGGGGCTCTCGCGCGACGAGGCGGATCCGCTGATGGCGCGGCTGATGCTCGACTACGACGGCGCGGTCGACGTGTCCGAGGAGGGGGGCATCGTCTACCGGTTCGAGGCGATCCGGCGGACGGCGGCGGAGGCGCCCGCGCGGGCGCCCGCGCCGGTCTGGGCGAAGCGCGAGGAGCTGCCTCCGCTGACCGGGAACGGGCCGGGGATGAACGCGCTCATCGTGGCGCTCAACGGGTTCAACTTGCTGATGAGCCTCTACGCGCTCGGGGCCCACCTTACTTTGGACAACCTCGGGCTCCTGGCGCGGGGCGTCCCGATGACGGAGCTGCCCGCCACGGGGACCGCGGTCGCGCTCGGGGTGGTGCCGCTCGTCTTCTCGCTCGCGCTCTTCGCGCTGCCGCTCGGCCGGGCGCTCCTGCGCCCGCTGAAGCAGCGGAGGCTCGCCCGGCGGAACGGCCGGCGGGCCATGCTACGCGCGATCCTTACCCGCGTCGGCGCGCAGCACGGCCGGGAGCCGATCACGGAGGCGGTGCTCCAGCGGGCGTGGCAGGAGGCGGCGGGGGAGCCGCCGCGGTCAGAGGAGATCACCCGCGAGGTGGTCGCCCTCGGGGGCGACGTCGACCTCGAGGCAGGCGAGGGGATCCGGTACCGCTTTCCCGATCTGGAGACCGAGGCCAAGGCCCTCGAAGCCGAGCGGGAGGCGGCCTCCGAGGAAGAGGCGCGCGCCGGGAAGGTGATCTTCTCGTCCGACGCGTGAGCGCCGTCGCAGACGGTTTTTTCTGTGGTGCTTGATGAGGGCGCTGACAAAAACCGTCGATGGCGTGTGCGCGCGTACGGCGCCGTGCCGCGCGGAACCGCCGTTCATTGACGCGCTCTGGTCTGGACGTCTACGGTAGGGTGAATTTCGCGCATGTACTCCGTTGACAACAGGGCCGGTCGTCTCATCGAGGTGAGGCTTGCATCACCGCTCCCGACTGGCGAGGTCGACGCGTGCATCGCCCGGATCCAGGGCATCGTGACCCAGAACCGGCACGGCGCTGTCGTCTGCATCGAGCTGCTCCAGGTCGACGTGCTCGCGCCCGAGAGCGCAGAGAAATTCCTGGAGATGATGCGGGTCCAGAACGCCACGGTGCACCGGACGGCCTACCTGCTGCCGGTGTCGAACGCGATCCTGGGGCTCCAGGTCGAGCGGCTCATCCGGGACGCGCACAACTCGAGCCGAAAGGCGTTTCGCGACACGACCTCGCTCGAGGCCTGGCTCGTCCCGGTGATGACGATGGTGGAGGCGCAGCAACTCCGGAAGTTCCTGTCGCAGCTCGGCTGAGGCGGAGCGCACCCGCGCCGCGGGGGCGCGGGCGCGCTCCGGGGCAGGCCCTAGCCGCGCACGAACGGCAGGTACTTCGGCTGCCAGAACCGCGCCTTCACATAGGCCTCGACGTTCCCGGGGTCGACCTTCTTGCTCCTCGCGACGCCGTCCTCGAACGCCGCCCGGATGACCGCGACGGCGACGCGCGTGGAGACCTCCTGGAGCTCCTCCACGGGCGGGTAGATGAGCCCCTTATCGAGGTGCTTCTCCGCCGTGTAGTCGACGAGCGCGTAGGCCGCCGCGAGCACCATGCCGTCCGTGATCTCGCGCGCGTCGGACAGAATGGATCCGAACCCGAGCCCCGGGAAGATGAAGGCGTTGTTGCCCTGGCCGATGGGGATGGTCTTGCCGTCGAGCTCCACGGGCGGGAACGGGCTGCCGGTCGCGACGAGCGCGCGGCCCTCGGTCAGGGCGAGGATCTCCTCGGGGAGCGCCTCGCAGGCGCTCGTCGGGTTGGAGAGGGCGAAGATGACCGGCCGCGGGGTGTTGCCGGCCATCGCCTTGATCACGGGCTCGCTGAATGAGCGGGGCTGCCCGGACAGCCCGAGGAGCACGGTCGCGCGCGTGTTCTCGAGGGTCTCGAGCAGCGTCGGCACGGCCCCGGCCTTCTTCCACGCGGCGATCTTCCCCGGATCCTGCGCGAACTTGCGCTTGTACTCCTCCATCGGGCGGTCCTTCGCGAGGAGGCCCTTGGAGTCGAGGACGAAGATGCGGGCGAGCGCCTCGTCCTCGGTGAGCCCCTCGCGGAGCATCCCCTGGCAGATGGCCCAGGCGACGCCGACGCCGCCAGCGCCTGCGCCGTGGATCACCACCGATTGATCCCCGAGCCGCTCGCCGCGAAGCCTGCACGCGGCGACCACGCCCGCGAGGGTGACTGCCCCTGTCCCCTGGATATCGTCGTTGAAGGAGGGGATCACCTTCCGGTACCGGTCCAGCACGGAGAAGGCGGCCTCCTTGGAGAGGTCCTCCCACTGGATGACGGCGCGGGGGCAGCTGCTCTTCACGGCGTCGACGAACCTGTCGAAGAAGTCGAAGTACGCGTCGCCGCGCAGGCGGCGCTGGCGAACACCGAGGTAGAACGGGTCCTCGATGAGATCGGCCCGGTCGGTCCCCACGTCGAGGACCACGGGCATCGTGTGGAACGGGCTCACGCCGCCGCCCGCGGTGTAGAGCGCGAGCTTGCCGATCGGGATGGCGAGCCCGCCATAACCCTGGTCGCCAATGCCGAGGATCGCGGAGGAGTCGGTCGCCACGATCATGCGCACGTCCTCCCACGGGAAGCTCGCGAGCACGCGCTGGGCGCGATCGATGTTCGCGGGAGAGAACGAGACGCCGCGCGCGCTCTGATAGAGGAAGTTGAACTGCTGCACGGCCTCGCCCACGGTCGGCGTGTAGACGATGGGCAGCATCTCGCCGAGGTGGCGATTGAGCAGCGCATAGTAGAGGATCTCGTTGCGCTCCTGGAGCGCCCGCAGATACTGATACTTGGCGATCGGCGTCGGCTCGCGGCGAAACCCACCATAGACGCGGGCGAGCTGCTGGTCCATGGTGTTGACCTGCGGCGGGAGCAGCCCGTCGAGCCCGAGGTTCACGCGCTCTTCCGGCGTGAAGGCCGTCCCCTTGTTGGTCATGACGAGCCTGAGGAGGGCGATCCCATCGAAGTATACCTCCATGTACTCGCGGCCATAGGCGTCTTTCTTGACGTCGAAATACTTTGAGATCCTCACCATGGGAGGCATCCTAGACCGATGGGCGCGCGCCGGCGAGCCTTCCTTGAGCGCTTGAGCGCGTAAGCGGGCGAACTCGGGTGGTTCCCGCTCGGTGAATGGAGTGTTTCTCACAGTGTTATCGCCGGCGGGCGAGCCCGGGCGGATCCTGCTCGCCGGATGCAGTGTTTCTCACATTGCTATCGCCTCGTGGTATAGAGGCGCGATGCGACGCATTGCCGTCATTGGAGGCGGTCTGGCCGGGTGTATCGTTGCGTTCCGGCGAGCTATGGCGGGCGACCAGGTGACGCTCGTCGAGGCGGCTCCGCGGATCGGCGGGCAGCTCTGGACGGAGCGGGCCTCTGGCTTCGTCATCGAGCTCGGCGCCGAGGGGTTCATCGCGCGGAGCGAGGCCGTCCCTGGGCTGGCGAGCGCGCTCGGCATCGCCGGCGATCTCGTCGGCCAGGAGACGCACCGGTCGTTTGGCTTCGACGGCGTCGCGCTGCGGGAGCTCGCGCCGGGCGAGGCGGCGGAGTTCCTCGGCTTCCAGGTGCCGCGCGACGAGCTCGGCAAGGGGATCCGGACCTTCCGCCTCGGGATGGCGCAGCTGACCGAGACGCTCGCGCTCGCGATCGCCGGGCGCGTCGACGTGCGCACCTCCGCGGCGGTCGCCTCGCTCGCGCCGGTGGCCGGCGGCCTCCGCGTCGCGCTCGCCGGAGGGGCCGAGATCGACGCCGACGCGGTCGTCCTCGCCACCCACGCCGCCGGCGCGGCCGCGCTGCTCGGCGAGGCGGGGCGGGCGCTCCGCGACGCAGAGACGCTCTCCAGCGTGACCGTATCGCTGGCGTACCCGCGCGCCGCGATCGAGCACCCGCTCGACGGCACCGGCTTTGTCGTCGCCGCGGGGCACCAGGCGCACGGCTTCCGCGCGTGCACGTTCACGACCTCGAAGTTCGCCGAGCGCGCCCCCGCCGGCCACGTCACGCTTCGCCTCTTCTTCCGCCCCGATCCGGCGGACCTCGAGCAGATGAGCGACGAGGCCTGGACGGCGCGCGCAGAGGCCTCGCTCGCGCGCGTGCTGCCAGTGCACGGGCCCTCCGAACGCGCGTGGGTCTCGCGCTGGTCGAGCGCGCTCCCGGTCTCCACTCCCGCGCACGCGGCGCGGGTCCGGGAGGCCGAGCAGGCGCTCGCGGGCAGCGGCGTGCTGCTCGCCGGCTCGGCGTTCCACGGCTCCGGGATCGACGCCGCCGTGCGCTCCGCCGAGGCGGCCGCGGAGCGGGTCGCGGCCCTGTAGCGCGCTGTCGCGCTCCGGCGCTGCGAGCAGCGCGGCCCGCCGGCATCGATCTGCGGTGACAGGCTCGACCCGGACGGGCGAGGATACGTACCATGACCACGGAGATCACCGGCCCTCGCTGCGCGTTCGACGTCGGGGGGCGCCTTGCGCTCGGCTTCATCGCGGCGTGCGTCGCCGCGGGCTGCCGTGACCAGCCGCCGCGGCCGACCGCCGAGAGCGCGCCGCCCGTCGCGGCGAGCTCACCTGCCGCCGTCGCGTCGGCGAGCGGCGCTGTGCCGCCGGCGCCGTCGGCGTTGCCCGCGTCGCCGGCTCTGCCCGCGCCGAGCGCGCGCCCGCTTACCGAGAAGGAGAAGCAGGCCCTCGCCACGTACAAGGCCGCGCTGGCGAGAGGCCGGCTCGCGACCAAGAAGCAGGACTTCAAGGCGGCCATCCAGGCGTTCTCCGAGGCAATCGCCGCGGACCCGAGCGACGCGCGGGCGCTCGCGGAGCGAGGCTTCGCGCACCTGACCGCGGGCGACCGCGACGCGGCGGATGGCGATTTCAACGCGGCGCTCGCGGGGGCGGGCGATCCCGAGCTCCGTTCCCAGATATGGTTCAACCTCGGGCTGCTGCGCGACGGGGCGGGCGACGCCGAGGCGGCCCGGGTCGCTTACGCCAACGCGCACCTGCTCAAGCCCTCGGCGGCGACGCGCGGCAAGCTCGCCGGCAGATCGACGTGCACCGTGGAGGTCCGCAAGGCCGACCTCGAGGGCGCCGAGCTCGTGAAGGAGTGGAGCGAGCTCCTCGCGCGGATCGGCACCGCCGAGGAGATGCCCGGCGAGGCGACGAGCGAGGCCGCGGCGCGAGAGCGCCTGTGCAGGCCCGACTCGAGGTGGGCGGACAGCCCGTGCGCCGGCGATCCGCCGTGGGTCTTCCCTCGCGACTACATGATGTACGTGCACCACAGCAACCATGTGGTCTTCCCCCGCAAGCCGGACGGGTTCCTGGTCGTGAACGGCGGTCATTCGGGGGGCTGGCCCGCGCACTGCCAGGGGACACGCAGCGTGAGCGGCTCGGTCGAGGGGGGGTTGCTCGTGGTCGAGGGCACCTTCGACGGCGCGGGCGCGGTCTACGATGGAGAGGTCAACGACGAGATGCGCTGCCGGGACGGCGCGAGCTACCGCGAGCGGACGTTCTATGACGCGCGCACCGGCCGGGCGATGGTCGCGCTGCGCTGGCCGGCCGGGAGTGAGGCCAACGTGAAGGTGCAGGGCGGTCAGCTGGTCGTCTCGGGCGGCGGTTGCGACGAGCGATTCCGGCTCGACGTCGGCGCCGGCGCCGGCACCAACGTCAGCACGAAATAGGCCACGAGGTGCGCTGCGCGTGGGCGCCTCCTGCCGTCGCTTCCGCCTCAGGGGGCCCGAGCGCCGTCGCGGGTCGCGCCTGATGCCCGTGGCATATCCAGGTCCAGGGCGGGCGCCGGCAAAGGGAAGATGGCGTGATTGCTTGATTGCTCCGACGATTGCGCCGACCGCGCCCGGACCGGGGAGCGCCAATGTTGAAGGCGTTGAAGGCACCGAAAAAAAGAATCGACTCGAGGAACTTTTCTGTTGCGCAGCCCCTCCAAGAGGGGTACTTAGTCGGAACACGAGGATTCGCCATGTTCAGCCGCCGCGACAACCTGCAGCTCGTCACCATCCTGTCCAAGTCGGGAACGCCCGATGCGGCCATGGCATGGGATCGCCTGCTGGGTGGTGAACATTTGGCGCATAATCCAGGCTACCCTTGCAGCCTCCGCCCGTCGCGGAAGCTCGGTAACCCGGAGAATAGCGCCTAGAGGCAGCTAAGCACGCGTCGATCGACGACGTTCGCGAAGGCCGCCTCGGGAAACCCAGGCGGCCTTCGGCGTTCTGGGGGCTTGTGAGCTGTCAGCTCGTTGCGGCTATCGGCCCGCTCGTGGGCGGTAGATCTGCTGTGGGCTGTCGGCCTGTTGGTGGGCTGGAGATCTACTGTGGGCTGTCGGCCTGCTGTGGATTGCAGGCTGCCGGCGAGTCGAGGCAATGAGTTGTCTTGCGCAGCGCGCGGCCTCGTCGCGCGCTGCGGAGGGGGAGTTGCGCCTGGAGAAAGGGGGGCGCGGCAGAGAATGCGTTGGGAGCATTCTATTCGAGAATGAGAGCCGCGGCGCGTTCACGGCGCCGGGTGATGATTTCGCGGAGTGGCCGACGTGCATTGGCTTGCTGACACAGCAGGCCATGCGGAGGTGTGCCCTCCGCGCGGACCCGTAGCTCAAATGGATAGAGCAGCCGCCTCTTAAGCGGACGGCTGGAGGTTCGATTCCTCTCGGGTCCACCTGTCCTCGCCGGCGCAGCAGCGCAGGCGTCGGGGCACCTGATCTGTGACAATCCAGGATGATGTAGATGGAGGCGCGCTGCGCCTCCATGTTCCGGTGTAGCTCAATGGTAGAGCGCCCGTCTGTTAAGCGGGTGGTTGGAGGTTCGATTCCTCCCGCCGGAGCCGCGCCCCCATCGCGGGAGGCAGGCCCGCCTCGATCACGCGAGGCGCCGGCTCGCCACCGGCCAGAGGCGCGTCGGCGCCTCGTTCGAGCAGGCGCTGCGGGATGTAGCCTAGTGGAAAGGCGCCTCATCTGGGGTGAGGAGATCCGCCGGTTCGATTCCGGCCATCCCGACGATGGTTTGCGTGGGTGTTTCTCTTCTGGTGAAGAGGGCAGGTTGTGACCCTGCGGAGGCGGGTTCGATCCCCGTACGCCCACCCAGGACGGGTCGAACGTGCTCGGTTATCTTTGGGAGATCAACCCGAGCACGCTCTTTTATCCGTCCTCTTTGCCCGGGGGGCCGGGCCGGAGGTGGTGTGATGGCCAATTATCTGAAGCACTTCGCCGCGCTGGTCACCCCGCAGCGGCAGAAGGCCCGCGCCGATCAGGTGAAGAACAGCGCCGGCGGCTTCGCTTTCGCCCTCGACGAGTGGGCGAGGCTCGACCGCTGGCTGATCCTCGGCGCCGAGGGGGGGACCTACTACGCGACCGAGCGGAAGCTCACGGTGGAGAACGCCCGCGCCGTCGAGGCGTGCCTCGCCGCGGACGGGCCCTGCGCCGTGCAGCGCATCGTCGACATCAGCGGCTCGGGGCGAGCGCCGAAGAACGCGCCCGCGATCTTCGCGCTCGCGATGGCCGCCGCCGACGCGAAGCTCGAGACCCGGCAGGCCGCCCTCGCGGCCTTGCCCGAGGTGTGCCGCACGGGGACGGATCTCTTCCACTTCGCCCGCGACGTGCAGGGGTTCCGCAAGTGGGGGCGCGGCCTCCGGTCCGCCGTCGCCGCCTGGTACAACGACAAGCCCGTCGACAGGGTCGCGTACCAGGCGATGAAGTACCAGCAGCGCGACGGCTTCAGCCACCGCGATCTTCTGCGGCTCGCGCACCCGGTCGCGCCGACCCCGCAGCACGACGCCCTTTACCGCTGGATCGTCGGCGGCATCGAGGCGCTCGGCAAGGAGTCGGCGCGCGGCAAGGCGCTGCCCATGACCGATCTGCCGGACGCGGTGCGCGCGTTCGAGTCGCTCCGCGCGGCGACGAACCGCAAGCAGGTCACCGCGCTGATCAGGCAGCATCGCTTCACGCACGAGATGCTCCTGACCGAGTGGAAGAGCGACCCCGTGGTCTGGGAGGCGCTGCTCGAGCACATGCCTCAGACAGCGCTGCTCCGGAACCTGGGGAAGATGACCGCGATCGGCCTGCTCTCGCCGATGAGCGACGCGTCCCGCAGGGTGGCGCAACAGCTCACCGACGCCGGGCGGCTGCGCGCGGCCCGGGTCCACCCCATCGCCGTGCTCTCGGCCCTCAAGGTCTATGAGCAGGGCCACGGCGAGCGCGCTCGCCGGCGCGCCAACGCGCGCTCGTGGACCCCGGTCCGCGAGGTCGTCGACGCGCTGAACGAGGCGTTCTACCTCGCGTTCCGGGCGGTCGAGCCGACGGGGAAGAAGCACCTCCTGGCGCTCGACATCTCCGGGTCCATGACCAGCGGATCCATCGCCGGCGTCCCTGGCTTGACGCCGCGCGTGGCGAGCGCGGCCATGGCCATGGCGACGGCGAGGATCGAGAGCGAGTACGGCGTTGTCGGCTTCTCGGCGGCGTCGGGCGGGTACGGCGGCAAGTGGGGCGGGGGCGTCTCCGGCCTCATGCCGCTGTCGATATCGCCGGAGCAGCGCCTCGACGACGTGCTGCGCGCGGTGGGTGGCCTCCCCTTCGGCGGCACCGACTGCGCGTTGCCGATGGTCTGGGCGAAGCGGAACCGGGTAGAGGTCGACTCGTTCGTCGTCTACACGGACAACGAGACCTGGGCGGGCGGCGTTCACCCGTTCCAGGCGCTCAGGGAATACCGGCAGGCGATGGGCCGACCGGCCCGGCTGATCGTCGTCGGAATGACGTCGACCGGCTTCTCGATCGCCGATCCGACGGACCCCGGCATGCTCGATGTCGTGGGGTTCGACGGGGCGGCCCCCCAGGTGATGGCGGATTTCACCCGGGGTGTCTCGTGACAGGCAGCGTGACGGACGGGCTCCGCCGGCCCGTCCGTCCGACGAGGGCGCGTCACGAGCGCCCTCCTTTTGCGGGACGCCGCCAGAATGGATGGCGCCTGTCCTTCACCCTTCGCCCGGGATCCCCCGGGCCTCAGAGGGACAGTTCTCGTGGTTCGACTCCAGCGTCCCGCTCTCAGCAACAGCCCCCGAGCCCGAATGGATAGGGGCCGGCCTACGAAGCCGGTCGATGCGGGTTCGAGTCCCGCCGGGGGCGCCGGGATCCCCTCTCCGTCGCCCGCTCTCTCGCCCGATCCGGGCCGAAGGACGACGGTTCTCGGATCCCGACCTTGCCGCCGTAGCTCAGCCTGGTAGAGCACCTGACATTCCGCTCTCCACCCGTTTGCCCGATCCGGGCCGAAGGAGGACGGTTACCGTTAATCTGGATGACGCGGGTTCGAATCCCGTCGGCGGCGCTGGTTTGCCCTCGTATGCATCTGGTGAGGCAGCCTGATTGTCGATCAGGTGAGGGGAGTTCGATCCTCCTCGGGGGCGCCACGGGGTGTGCGTCATGGAGACGGCGGAGCCTCCAAAACTCCTGCGAGAAGGTTCGATTTCTTCACACCCCGCCGCAAAAAAAAAGGAGCGCGATGATCCCAATAAGATCGATGGGTGATCGTCCAATGGGCAAGGAGGTAAAGGATGTGCAGAGGCAAGGAGATGGATGTTCGATGATGAAGATCTGACGCCAGGACCGCTGGCTCGGGGTGATAGTTCAACCGGGAGAACACTGCTTTCGCACGGCAGGGATCGAGGTTCGACCCCTCGTCGCTCCACCGGACGGGCCAATGCTCGTGGGTTACCATGCCGCTTGGCATTTCCCCCTTGGGGCCTCCCCACGGCGCTCTTTGCCCGTCCGTTCGTCTCGTTGCCGAGGCGGGCCGCCGTCCGGCGGCCATACACGATGTGCGGGCGCGCGGCGCCCGGCGGCCCGCCTCCTTTTTCTTTCGATGAACCCGCGGTGGTAGCTCAACGGTAGAGTGCGAGCGTGCCAGGCTCGCGACGGGAGTTCGATTCTCCTCCACCGCTCCAGTCAGGGCTCGCGGAGCTCTGCGCCCGCGACATCGCGGCGCCGGGGCCGCCGCAGGTCGGCTCTCCGCATCATGTGCCCCTGTCCCCATCTCGCTAGAGGCTCAGGCGGCCGGATTTTCGCTCCGGAGGCGCGGGTTCGAATCCCGCTGGGGACACTGGGCCGCTCCGCTCGCCAGCGTGCACCTTCGGGAGCCCGCGCCCGAGCGAGCGAGCCTGCCAATTCCATCTTGATGATAGATTTCTGGGTGTGGCTCAACCTGGTAGAGCACCGGCTTCGGGAGCCGGGGACTGGGGGTTCGAATCCCCCCACCCAGACCGCGGAGGGGCGAGAGCTCCGCCGCGACGCGCGACGAAGACCCTCTGGGTGTGGCTCAACCTGGTAGAGCACCGGCTCGGGGAGCCGGGGGGTGGAGGTTCGAATCCTCCCACTCAGACCGCGTCGCGCAGACGTCACCGTGACGGAACGGCATACGTGGCAGGCTGAGATCCTGCGCCCTTCGGGGTATGTGGGTTCGAGTCCCACCGGTGACACCCTGCCCGGGTGGCGAAGCGGCAAACGCTGCTGGCTTAGACCCAGCCATCTGGGGGTTCGACTCCCTCCCCGGGCACCGATTGCGTTTAACCTGGAGTGACGTCATGAAGAGAAAGAGACGATAGAGAGGTGGGCCATGACCGCGCAGACGCTGCTTTTGACGCCATGGATGGTACCCCATAAGGTCATCCCGTGGCAGACCGCCGTCACGATGAGCTTCCTGGGCAAGGTGGAGGTCATCGAGGTGTACGACGACGTCATCCGGTCGCCGTCGCTCTCCATCAAGGCGCCTGCTGTGGTGCGGCTGAAGCGGCCGACGCTGGGGATGAAGCGCGGCGTGAAGTTCTCGAGGATCAACGTCCTCCTGCGCGACGGCTTCCGCTGCCAGTACTGCGGCGTGCAGAAGGTGGCCCGTGAGCTCAACTACGACCACGTCATCCCGCGTGTGCAGGGGGGCAAGACCGTCTGGGACAACATCGTCGCTTCCTGCTATGCGTGCAACTCGGCGAAGCGGGGGCGTACGCCGGAGCAGGCCGGCATGAAGCTGCTCCGCGCCCCGGCGAAGCCGAAGTGGCTGCCGCCGGCGCCCGTCATGGGCCTGAGCGAGCGGCGCATCCCGGAGCTGTGGGCAGGCTACTGCGCGAGCTCGGGGTGAGCTGACCCCCTCGCGCCGGCGCGGCCCGTCGTGCAGACGGCGGGTCGGGCGCGCCGGCGCGCGTCGGGGCTTCCGCCGGCGGCCGCGCGGGTGCAGGATGGCCAGGCATGGAGACGCGGCAGGCCGAAGGCCGCGCGGAGGACGAGCACGCGCCGTTCCCCGCGATCCTCCGGGGCTGGCTCATCGAGGGAGAGCTCGGCCGCGGCGGGATGGGGCGCGTCTTCCGGGCGCGGCACCCGAAGACGCGGGCGCGGGCGGCGATCAAGGTGCTGCTCGGCGACTACGCCCGCCGGCCGGACGTCGTGGCTCGCTTCCGGCAGGAGGCGATCGCCGTCAACATCATCAACCACCCCGGCATCGTCCGTGTCTTCGACTCCGGCGAGCTCGAGGACGGCTCGCCCTACATCGTGATGGAGTACCTGGACGGGCGGGGGCTGCGTGACTGGGTCCAGGCCGTGCCGGCCGCGGATCGGCCGCGGCAGGTCGTGCGGCTCGGCTACCAGATCGCGTCGGCGATGGCCGCGGCCCACGCGTCCAAGGTGGTCCACCGCGATCTGAAGCCGGAGAACATCATGGTGATCGACGACGAGCTCGCCCCCGGGGGCAGCCGCGTCAAGATCCTCGATTTCGGCATCGCGAAGGTCCTCTGGGGCGGCCTCCCCGAGGTGCTGGAGCTGGAGGCGAGCGGCCCCCTCGCGCCCGCGTCCGTGCCCGCGCTCCGCACCGAGCTCTCGGCGCCGACGGCGCCGACCGTGGGGATGGCACCCGACCCCGAGAGCGCCGTCGGCTGGGCGGGGATCGCGAGCGGTCCCGCGAGCGACGCGCGCTCGACAGCGGAGAGCGAAGGGAGCTCGCCAGCGGAGAGCGACCCGCGCGAGGACGACGCGCTCCGGAGCCTTCCTCGCGTGAGCCTCGAGAGGCCTGCGATCCAGGTCCTCCCCGCGCCGGTCGAGATCCCGCCCGGGGTGGTCTCCTCTGCAGCAGGGCGCGTGTCCGTCGAGCCTGCCGGGCCCGCGAGCGGCGGGGGCGCGGGACAGCCCACGATGCCGTTCACGCAGGAAGGCGTGTGGGGCCTCGGCACGAGGAGCTACATGGCGCCGGAGCAGGAGCGCCACTCCGGGAGCGTCGACGTCAAGGCGGACGTCTACTCCCTCGGCGTCATCCTCTACGAGCTGCTCGAGGGGCAGACGCCCGACGCGCCGCGCGGCGCGTGGCCGCCCCCGATGAGCACCGCCACGCCGCCCGATCTCGTCGCCCTCGTCCACCGGGTGCTGTCGTTCGACCCCGATGCGCGGCCGCGAATGGCGGAGGTGGCGACGGCGCTGCACCGGCTCGGCCGGGCGAAGAAAGAGCTCGACGAGGCGCTCTCGAGGTGGGTCGCGAGCGGCAGGGCCCCGAGGCTCCTGCCGCGCGGCAAGGTGCTGCACGAGCTGTCCGCGTGGGCCCGGGACATCGACGACCTCTCGGGCCTGGAGCGCGGCTTCCTCGACGCGGCCCTGGGCGCGGAGGCGCGACGCGAGCGGCTCACGAGGGTGCTCCTTGCGCTCGGCGTGGTCTTCCTGATGGGCATGGTCGCGACGACCTCGGTGTTCTGGGTGCATGCGACGCGGGCGCGGGCGACGGCCGAGGCCGCCGAGCGCGCCGCGCGGGAGCACAGCCGCCTCGAGGCGGCCGCGAACGCCTCCGCGCAGGAGGCCCTCGCGAAGATGACCGAGGCGCAGCGCGCCACCGAGGAGGCGCTCGCGCTCGCGATGAAGGCGAGCGACGACGCGAAGAGCGCCAACTCCGCCAGGGAGTCGATGACCGAGGCGAAGCGCCTGGCCGAGGGCGCCGAGCTCCGCGCGAGGCGCGCGGCTCAGGCGGCGGCCGCCGCGAAGGCGGAGGCCGACGAGCGCTACGAGCAGTCGAGGAGCGCCATGGAGCGCGAGATCGCCGGGCTCGAGGGCGACCGCGAGCGCCTGTCGGCGCGGCTCGGACAGGCCGAGGACGAGCGCGAGAGGGTGAGGGCCGCCCTCCGATCGAGAGAGCAAGAGCTCAGGGCGGCCCTGTCGGAGCTGAGGCGCGAGTCCACGCGCGTGGGCTTGCTCGAGCGCAGGCTCGACGAGGCCTCCGCGCAGATCGACGCGCTGGAGAGGCAGAACGAGGAGTGCGCCCTGCGGCAGCCCAGGGCGCAGCCGCAGCCAGAGCCTCCTCCGGACGGGGACATGGCCCCTTCGAAGGAAGAGAGAGAGGATAGCGCGACGCCGCCGGCCGAGCCCCCGGTGAACTCGAGGCCTCGGCCGGCGCCCCGCTGGCGGTGGCGACGCGATACGACGATATAGCCGCAGCCTCGGCGGACAGCCGGGGAAGCGGAGCTCGCGCCGCGTGTCCGAGCCCCGCGCGCGTCCTGCGCATTCCGGCTAGCTGAGCGTAGGTATCTCCTCGCGGCTACGGTTGCCGCCGCGGGCGTCCACGACGCGCACGCTGCTCGCCTGAGGCCCCTCGTCGCCGTCCTCCTCGGTGTAGGCGACGCCCATGCCGACCCTCAGATCGGAGAACGGAGCCGATACGATGCTTCGCTCGTGGAAATAGATCTCCCGACCATCGATCGTCGTGATGAACCCGTAGTCGTTGAACAGCTTCGCGATGACGCCGGCCGTGTCCTGCGCCGGGTGTGCCTTCACCTCGCTGCGCTGCTCGTCCGAGAGCTTCTTGAGCTGGCGACCGGCGCGCTGGAACACGTCGCGCACCGCCGCCGGCAGCAGGTTCCTCGCCGCCCGCTCCTCGCTCACGATCTCATGCTTTCCGGCCACGTGGAGGTCGACGCGCACGCGGTACTCTCCGCCCGTGCCCATGCTCGCGTGGTCGCGCTCGACCACCACCGCGCAGCTGTTGATGTGGTCGTTGAAGCGCTCGATCTTGTTCGCTTGCTCCCGGATCAGCTCCTCGAGCGAGGGGCTTTTGCCGATGTGTCGGAAGGTGAGCTCCACTTGCATGCTCTCTCCTTTCATCCTGCGTCGCGGGGACGCGTCACTGCAGTCGCTGTGGGTCGCTGATCCGCATCAGCTGATTCCAGCACATGGTTTGGAGTTCCGGTCCAGGCGCCGGGCGCCGCCCCCGCTTCGTGGCTCTCTGCGCCGTCGTTCGGAACGCGCCGCTCCAGGGCTGCCAGATCGATGGCGTGGTGCGGCAGCCGGGCCTCCTCAGGCAAGACCGGGATCTCCCGGAGATCGGCCGAAGCGAAGCGCTGCAGCCGACCCGTCGGCTCCTCGATGTCCGGCGCGCGCTTCGCGCCGGGATCCAGGGGGGAGGGCCCGTCCCCGATGTCCTGCCCGCCCACGTGGCTCGGCTTCAAATCACGCTGTAGCATCGTCGGCATGCGTCTGCTTCGCCGGAGGCGCAGGCTCCGAGGGGTTGGCCCTGGGACCGTGAACACTTCGCGTGTGCTCAGCGTGATCAGGTAGCAAGTTCGCTGCCACGGCCGCTCAGCCGCGCAACGGCCGTGCAGCGCGCTCCTTCACGGTCGAGCGCGCCAGGCGCGTGCGCGGAGGCGCAGGCTCTGCGCGGAGGGAGCCACTTCTTGCGTCCCTCGTGGATCTCCAGGCTGGCGCGGTGGTGAGGCACGAAGCGACGGGGCGTCCTTTCCTGGGGCAATTTGCGACGTGCGGCGCGCGTCACGTCGTTCCATCAGGTCTCGTCGGCGCTCCACGCGTGTCGGGTCCGGGCGCGATGCCGCCCGCTCCTGACGAGCTCTGCCATCAGGGGGGCCGCGAGGGACGGCGGCCACGACGGCCCCTCCCGGAGCGCGGAGCGACGCGAAGGCCCGCCCGCCGTGCCGATCGGGAGCACGTGCGCGCGGTGCGTCGTTGTGTCGTCGTGCGGCGCAGGAGCAGCGACAGGACGGCGAGCACGAGGGCGAGCGCTCGCGCCGCGAACGTCGCGGCGCCGCCGGCGCGCGCTCCTCCGGCTCGGCTCGCCCTGCGCCGTGCGCCGAGCTCGCCCTCGTGCTCGCCGTGGCCTTGTCTCGAGCTCGCTCCTCGGCGCCTCGGGGCGCCGCTTCAGCGGATCTCGAAGACGTAATCCGTGTCGTAGGTGCGGACGAAGAGCTTGCCGTCCTTCTCGACAAGGAACTCGGGGCCGCTCTTCAGCGGCAGCTTCGAGACCACCTTGCCGGTGGCGCGCTCGAGGACATAGAGGAAATCCGGCTCGGCCGTGAAGCCGTATCCGCAGAGGAGGTGATCTCCATGCAAGGCGAAGTTCTCGGCGTTGCAGACCAGCGGCGCGCTCTGCCAGAGGAGCTGTCCCGAGGCGAGCTCGATGGCCGACAGGTAGGCGTTTTTGCCCTTCGACGAGGCTGCATACGTCCTGTGCCCCGACGAGATGTAGAGGACGCCGTCCTCGACCATGGCCCAGCCGATGCTGCCCTTCACGAAGCCGGCTTCCTTGGGATCGAACTCAGGTGGCATGAGGAAGCTCTCGAAGTCGAAGAAGGCGACGATCGTGTGCGCCGCGTCGAGGATCGCGACGAAGCGCGCCTCGGCGAAGTTCGGGCCGTAAAACAGCGCGAGGTGGTCGCCGTGGCCGATCGCCTTGACGAGCACGTGATCGCGGTAGCGCTCGGGAGCGAAGGAGGGGAAGGTGTCGCCCGCCCCGCCGGCGTCCGCGTTCGGCGCCGGCGTGCTCATGGGCAGCGCGAGGCCGTTCGTGGTGAACCATGCCGCCTCGTCCGTGATCTGGTTCTTCTTCTCGGCGACCTTCACGAGGCGCGGCGCAGCGGAGCTTCCGGCAGGCGCGCGCCGGAAGAGCGCCGCGCCGAACGGCGGCGGCGGGAGCCTCACCGGAGACCGGCTATCGAGCGCCGCGCCGTCGTCCGCGGCCACCAGCGCCGGCTTCCCGTTGCCGCCGCGGCGGGGCGGCGCGGGCTGCGGCGGCGGGGCGCCGTCGTGAGGCGCCGGCGTCGCGGCGCCGGCAGCGCCAGGGGGCGGCGCGGCGGCGTCCTGGGAGGCGCGGGCCGGCGGCGCCGAGGGTGGCTGACACGCGCATACGGCGAGCAACGCGGCGGCTAGCCAGCGCGCGGGGCGAGGTGGCTGAGGCGGAGGCGGGGCGGCGAGCACGCGCGCAGCGTACCGCATCCGCCCCCGCGAGAGGGCGCTCCGAGGCGCGGGAGCTCAGCGGGCGGGCGTGAAGGAGAGGTTGAGCGTGTAGGGGCCGGCGTCCCGCGAGCGGTACGGCTCGACGAAGATGAACAGCGGCACGCCGCCGTCGACAGCGATATCGGTCCTCTCGTCGCGGCCTTCGATCTGCTCCTCGATGCACGTCAGCTGGCGGCCCGTGCAGCCGGTCCGCACGTAGAAGCCCTGGTCGGTCGCGGAGGACAGCACCAGCCTGAGCCCGCCGGCGCTCGGCGGCGTGAACGCGTGGATCCCCTCCCGCATCCCGGTCCTGGTGCAGGTGCCCTCGAACACCATCGTCCCGCTCGCCGTGTCGCCCCGGTTCTCGCCGAGGACGGCCACGGGCGCGTCCGCGCAGATGTCGTCGAGCTCCAGGATACACTCGGCGGAGCAGCCGTCGCCGTTGACTGTGTTGCCGTCGTCGCACTCCTCGGGCGGGCTGACGATGCCGTCCCCGCACATGGCCGGCGAGAACAAGAGATCCAGCGTGTACGGCCCCGCGCCAGCGGACGTGACGGCGTCGACGAAGATCGGCACCTCTTGGTCCTTGCGCACGACGATCTCGATCACCTCTTCTTCAGGCCCTGCGCCCGAGGGGGCGGTCTTGTCCTGGCAAGCGAGCTCGGTGGACCCGTCCGCGCATGCCGTGCGGGCGTAGAGGACGTGATCCCTCCCCGACTGGAGCACGACGCGGAGCGTGCCCGACTGCCCGGCGGGAGGCGTGAACAGGTGGACCTCCTCGGGCCCCACGCCCCCGCAGGTGCCTTCGAACACTCGCGTGCCCAGCGACGTATCGCCCTCGAACGTCGTCGTCGTCGCCGGCGGCGCGTCCGCGCAGGCGGCGTCGACGAGCGGGCGGCAAGTCGCGGCGCAGTCGCTGTCCGCGCAGTCGACGCGCTCGTCGCCCTCGTCGTCCTTGCCGTCGTAGCAGTCCGTCTCGCCGAGCTTGCAGAGGCCGTCGAGCGTGTCGCACACGCCGAGCGCCGCGCACTGCGAGTTCTCCGTACACCCAGGGATGCACGCGGTGCGCTCGCCGCTGATCTTGCCGCACCGGTAGCCGTCGCGGCAATCGTCCGGCCCGCTGCACCGAAGGAGGCACAACCCCAGGCCCTCGCCGAAATCTTCACAAAGGCCGCCGTTGGGACAGTCCCCCACGGCGGGATCGCATTGGCCCGCACAGGCTCCGGACGGCCATCCCCACTCGCGCTCTGTGATGCAGTAGTCCTCGGGACAGGCCGCATCGCGAGTGCACGCCGCTCCATAGGGCGCGGGGCTCCCTCCGCCGGAGCCGCCGGTGCCCGTGGGCTCGGCGCCGCCGGCGCCGCCGGTGCCCGTGGGCTCGGAGCCACCCGCGCCGCCGGTGCCCGTGGGCTCGGCGCCGCCGGTGCCTGTGGGCTGGGCGCCACCGCTGCCGCCGGTGCCCGTAGGCTCGGCGCCACCGCTGCCGCCCGTGCCGGTCGCGTCCGACGCACCGGCGCCGCTGCCCGTGGGCTCGGCGCCGCCTTCGCCACGTTCGCCGTCATCGCCGCCGCACCCAGCGGTCGTCGAGAGCGCGAGCACAAAGAGACCTGCTACGAGTCGTACGTTCATCCACCCGCTCCACCAGAAGAGAGATTGTCGAGACGCGAGGTGCACTTCACCCCACGGCGCAGCGCCGCACCATCTTCAGTGCAACGGCTTCGCCTGCCAACCCCCGGTTCACGGCATCCGTGTTCGTTGGAGCGCCGCGTTTGCCGCGCGCCGCGCTCGTCACACGCGATCCGCGCAGGACAGCGGGCCGTTTCGCGGAAAGAGAGCGCACGGAGGCGGCGTGCGTAGCATGCGAGCCCACTGGCCCACGCCCGCCAGCGCGCCGGTCGTGCAGCGCGCGTGGGTCCGTCCGGGGGCGCACATCAACGCGATGGGCGCCGACGCGCCCGGCAAGCAGGAGCTCGATCCCGGCATCCTCCGGGACGCGCGCGTGCTCATCGACGACTGGCACCAGGCGACGGAGAGCGGTGAGGTCAACGTGCCGCTGCACGCGGGCGCCCTGCGCCGCGAGCACATCCAGGGGACGCTCGGCGAGATCGTCGCGGGCAAGTCGAGCGGGCGCGGTGAAGCGGTCATCACCGTGTTCGACTCGACAGGGCTCGCGATCCAGGACGTCGCGCTCGCGCGCGTCATCTACGCCGCCGCGCGCGAACGGGGCGCCGGGACGGCGTTCGACTTCTTCGGCTGAGCGCGGCCGCTACGGCGTCCTCGCGCACCGCACGCCGAGGCTGTAATAGGGCGCCGACGGCGCGACGCTGACCCGCTCGGACGTCAGCAGATAACTCGCTGTGCCGAAGCTGCTCCCGCCGCGGACCACCCGGTTCGAGGTGTCCGTCAGGTTGGCGCAGTCGACGCATTCCGCCGGATAGGTCCCGTACCCATCCAACATCCATTCCCGCATGCTCCCGCCGAGATCCGCCTGCGTCCACCGCCCGTCGCCCTTCGGCGAGCGGGACCCGACGTGCACGATGTCGCTGAAGTCGCTCTGGAATGTGCAGCCGGGCGCAGCGCTCTCCCTGCAATCGTAGGAGGCGTAGCTCGCGTCGATGGTCGTCGACTCCGGCGGATTCGACCACGGATACCGCCGCTGCTCGTCCCCGCCGGCCGCCGCATAGTTCCACTCGGCTTCTGTCGGGAACCGGCCCCCGTCCCACGCGCAGAACGCGAAGGCGACATACCAGCTCACGCAGTTCATCGGCAGGTGCTCCTGGGCGCCCGCCTCCTCTGTCCACGTCCGCATGTCCGCGTTGTCCGGATTGCACATCACCGCTGCTCTCAGCGCCGCCGCGTCCGGGGGCAGCTCGCTGTTCCAGGCCGGGTTCCACCCGCTCCCCTGGATGCCCGGGTGCGCTCCCGCGTCGGCCGCGGGCTGGCTGCCGGGGTACGCCTCCAAGAACTTCCGGAACCTCCCCACCGTCACCTCGAAGCGATCCAGCCGGAAGTCGCTCACCGTCGCTGGATATGCGGCATCGTTGCCGCGGTCGAAGGTCCCCCCGGGCACCACCGCGCTCACACAGCAGCTCTCTCTTTCGCCCGGCCCGCACGTCGATGGCAGCCCTTCGCAGCTCGGAGGCGTCGTGCACGCCCCTCCGCTGCACACGGGCGCCTCCGCAGGACACGGCTCCGGGGCGTCCCACTGATCGCGGTCGTTGCACCGCTCCAGCCGGTTGTCCGAGCACCGCGCGTCGCCGCGCGTGCACTCGCCGGCGCCGCCGCTGCCGTTGCCGGCGCCGCTGCCATTGCCGGCGCCGCCGCGGCCCGAGCTTGCGTCGCCTCCGCCGGAGACGGCGTCGCCGCCTGCGCCTTCGAACGGGTGATAGTCCTTGTCCAGCCCCAGTATCGCCGTGCAACCGCTCGCCATGAAGGCCGATGCCGCCCACCACCACCGACGCGTGCGCTTGCTCTTCATATCTCCTCTTGGGCCGCTCTCCCCGCGCTGTCCACCGCGGCGCGCGCCCGCGATCTTATCCGGCGATGCGCGCGGCTGCGCCGCCTCCAGCGGTATGGCTGCGCTCGACGCGCTTCACTCTTCGGGAACGGAGGAGCGACGGCTGGCTCGTGAGGGCACTCCGGGATGGGCGGGAGAGCGACGGTTGGCTTGCGGGGGCATCGTGAGATGGGCGGAGGAGCGACGGCTGGCTCGCGGGGGCATCGCGGGATCGCTCGCTGGACGCCGCGTGGGGCCGCGGTAGACGGCGCCATTCCACCGCGTGCGCCCGTCCGGCTGGCCTGTGGACGACGAGGCCGTCCCGTCCCCAGGAGCTGCTCTTACGCAGGCGCTATCGCCGGCGTCAGAAGCGCCCTCGCGCGCCGAACACGGCCCCCTCTGGCCCTGCCTCCAGCACGCCCGCGCTGATCCACCTCGGGCTCGCGCTGGCCGCCCGCGCCGCGGTCTTCGGCTCGGTGAGATAAAGGACGAGCGCCGTCCCGGCCCCGGCCAGGCCCACCGCGAACCCGATGGTGCTCACCGTGGCCAGCGTGTTCGCGCTGTCCCCGGCGTCGCGCCCTGTCGTGTCGCAGGCCTTCGGGTCCGTGGCCTGGATGCCGCTGCCGCAGTGCTCGTCGATGGTGCCTTTCTTGTCGAGCACGAGCCCGCCGGTGATGCCGCCCAGCACGAAGCCCGCTGCGCCGAGCCCGCCCGCCAGGTAGAGGGCCGTTCGACGGCCTGCGGGCGCCTCCGGAGCATCCGGCGGGGCCGGTGCAGGCGCCGGCACGATCGCGGGCGTCGGGGACGCCGGATGCGGCGCGGGGGCTCGGGCGGCCGGCGCGTCCTTCAGCGCCAGCGTGAGCTCTTTCGTCTCGCCCGCCGCGATCGTGACGTGTTGTTCCCGCACGGGCTCTCCCGGCGCCTGGATCGACACCCGGTGATCTCCCGGGTCGACCGGCAGCGCGACGCCCAGCGCGGCCTCGCCCAGCACGGAGCCGTCGCGCTGGACCACGGTGCCCGCCGGCGCCCCCGGCGGCAAGGAGAGCGCGAGCCTCGGGATCCGGGGCGAGAGCCGATCGCGCTCCTTCATCGCGAGCTTCGGCCGCTCGCCCTGGCGGGCCTGCTCGGCCGGCGTCATCCGATCGAAACGCGCCAGGTAGTCCTTGAAGCGCGCGACCGCCGTGGCGATGCGGCCCCACTGGGCCTCGCAGGACGCCAGCGTGAAGAGCGTGCCGGGCTGAGGGTCGATGCGCTCGCTCTCGGCGAGGGCCTTGCAGCCCGTCTCGTAACGGCCTGCCTGCATGTCGGCGAGCCCCCGTTCGAAGAGCGCCTCGGCGGCAGCGATGTCCTGCGCCGCCGCAGGAGCCGAGAGGGAGAGCACGCCGAGGGCGGCGAGGAGAGGGGCGGAGCGGCGGAGACAAGGGGGCATGCGCTGGCACTCGGCAGGTGAGGAGAGAGCGGGAGACGCGGGCACTGGCGCGGTGGGCGGGCGGATTGGAGCACGAAGGCGGCGAGGTGGGAAGGCGGGGAAGGGGAGGAAGGAGAGGGGAACGGGGCGCCGTGCCGTGCTCTTCACGACGGCGCTCGAACCGCTCGGGGGCAAGAGGAGGTGGAGCTGGGCGCCCAGGGCGCGCACGGTGTTGCCGTGGACGCGGAGCTCGGCGCGCAGGGCGCGAGCCGGCGCTGCCGCGGAGGTACAGCTCAATACCGGCCGTACGGGGAGGTCGATGTCGTTGGCTGCAGCGCGGGCGGCTTCTTGTCGCTCGAGGGCGGCCTGGGGCCCGATAGCGATGGCTTGGCCGCGGGGGCCCGCGACGGCGCACCCGGGCGGAGCGTTGTCGACGTGGGTGCCGCGGAGACTCGCACTGCCGCTATGGACGGCGCGCGTGGCGCCGTCGTCGAGGCGGGAGGAGGCGGCGCTGTGGCGGACGGTTCCGCTGCCGCGGGAGCCGACGCGGGCGCCGGCACGAGGGTTGGTTCGGGCGTCGACGCGGGCGCCGGTGCGAGGGTCGGCTCGGGCGCTGCCGCCGTCGACTCCGGCGTCGCTGCCGCCGTCGTGACGTCAGCCGCCGCCGGCTCACCGCCGCGGCTGGCGCGCAGCGCGAGCCAGCCGCCGCCCAGCAGCACGAGGAGCCCGAGCGCCGAAAGCCCCGCGGCGAGCGGGGCGCGGCTCGGTCTCGACGGGCTGGACAGCATGCCGGACACCGCGACGCCGGTCGAGCTCCCCACGAGCGCCGGACCGGACGAGCGCGCGTCGCGCTCCGCGCCCGCGCTCATCGCCGCCGCCGGGGCCGGCTCGGTCGTGACGAGGGCGGGGGACAACGCCGCCGCGGCGGGGGCGACCTCCGCCGCGGTGGGGGCCGTTCCGGGCCAGGACGGCGGGCTCGGGAACGTCGCCTGGCCGCCGGCGACGGGGACGCCGAGCACCTCGCCGAGGGCCCGCACCGCGTCCGTGGCCCGCTGGAACCGCGCCGCGGGATCGACCGCCGTGGCCCGGGCGAACCACGCGTCGAAGGCCGGCGGCAGCGTCACGCCCATCGAGCGCGCCCGCTGCACCGGCGGCTCCTGCGGGCCGCCGACGGCGATCATCGCGAACGCGAACACGCCGTCGACGGTGCTCGCCTCGGGATCCCAGTACGAGGCGCCCACGAGCAGCGTATAGGCCATCATGCCGAGCGCGAAGATGTCCGCGGCGCCGGTGAGCCTCGTGCGGCCGTGGAACTGCTCGGGGGGCATGTAGATCGGCGTGCCGAGGCTGCTCGTGGCGCCCGCGGCGGTGGAGCCCTCGGCGACGAGCTTGGCGATGCCGAAGTCGAGGATCTTCACGCGGACCGAGCCGTCCTCGCGCTGCGACAGGAAGATGTTCGCGGGCTTGAGGTCGCGGTGCACGATGCTCGCCGCGTGGGTCCGGTCGAGGGCCAGCGCGGTCTGGTAGAGGTAGGTGACGGCCTCGGCGGGCGGCAGGCGGCCGGCGCGCTCGACCCGCTCGCCGAGCTCCTCGCCGCGCAGGAGCTCCATGACCAGGAACGGCATTCCGGTCGCCTCGTCGACGCCCGCGTCGAAGACGTCGACGATGTGCTCGCTCTCGACCCTGGCCCCGATGCGCGCCTCTCGCTTGAAGCGCTCGCGCATCTCCTCGCTCTGGAAGAGGTGAGCGTGCATGACCTTGAGCGCGCGGCGGCGCTCGGTCTCGAGGTGAATCACCTCGTGCACGGCCCCCATCGCGCCGGCGGCGATGAGGCGCACGACGCGGTAGCGGCGCGCGAAGACCGTCCCCTCCGCAAGGATGACCGACACGGGCCGAGGCTCACGCGCCGGGTGGGCGGCGTCAAGGGGACGGAGGGCCGCTGTCCGCCGGTGACGAACCCGGGAGGCAGCGCGCCGCGTGGGGCGCGGGGGGAGGCGGTGCGGTTGCGCCTGCACCCGCGCCGGCTCGGCCCGGGGGAGCCCGCGGCGGGCGCCGCGGGCGCTCTTCGCGCCCCGAGGGGCGCGGCGCCGCGACGGTGGACTGTGGAGCACCACGCGTGGAGCACCACGCCCGGCGCGACCGTGATCGCACCGGCTCCGGGTGTCCTCGCGAGGGGGAAGGTCATCGTCTTCGCGCACCGGGCCCCGACGTCATTGTCGCGGTCCGACGGGTCGTCGTTGTTGCGCGTGGAGGAGAGCAGGGAAGACGCATCGTTGTTGAAGCTCCCGCCGCGGATCACCCGGTCCGAGGCGGGGGGGGTTAAATGGGCACAGTTGCTGCAATATGAGTCGTATGGGTACTTGTACCAATCCAGGACCCACTCCCACAGGTTCCCGGACAGGTCGGCCTGACCCCACTTCCCATCCCCCTTCGGCGACTTCGACCCCACCGCCTGAATATCGCTGAAAGCGCACGAACCGTCGGGCCCGCAGTCATACACAGCGTGATCGGCATCGATCGCGGTTGAGCTCGGCGGATCCGACCATGGATATGCCCGCTGCCCGTCTGCTCCTCCTCCCGCTGCCGCGTAGTTCCACTCCGCCTCCGCGCCAGCCTACCCCCATCCCACGCACAGAACGCGAACGCCACGTACCAGCGCAGGCAGTTCATCGGAAGATGCTCGTTCGCTCCGGAGACATCCGTCCAGGTCTGGTAGGTCGAGTCGCACTTCACCGCGGCCTTCAATGCCGCAGCATCCGCGGGCAGGCTGCTGTCCCACGCCGCGTCCCACCCGCTGCCCTCAATCAGCGGATGCGCACCCGCTCCCGCCGCCGGCTTGCTCCCGGGATACGCCTCCACGAACTTCCGGAATCGACCCACCGTCACCTCGAACCGATCCAGCAAGAACCCGCTCACCGTCGCTGGATACGCTGCGTCGTTGCCCCGGTTGAACGTGCCCCCGGACACCGCCTCCCCCGGCGCGCAGCAGCTCTCGTTGCTGTCAGGGCCGCACGTCTCGGCCAGTCCGACACAGCTCGGCGGCGTCACGCACGTCCCTCCGCGGCACACCGGCGCTGCAGCTCCACACGGCGCCGCGTCCCTCCATCGCCCACGCTCATCGCAGTGCTGCGGCCGGTTGTCCGTACACCGCACCTGCTCCGGCCCGCACTCCCCCGTGCACTTCCCAACCACGCACGTCTGCTCCTCGCATTCCTTTCCCTCGGCGTGCACTCCACGCTCCCGCCCTCGCCTCCGCTCCCGCCCCCTCCCGCGCTGCCTGCCTCCCCGCCGACGCTCGCTGCCCCTCCACTGCCACCGCTGCCCGCTTCCACCACGTGGTAGCTGGGCTCCAGCCCCGCCACCCACCCGCATCCGCCCGCCGTCAGCGCCATCCCGCCCACAGCCATCTCGCGCCCGTCCGCTTCTCCATGCCTTGTCCTACTGCCGACACGCTTCCGCTGTCCACCCACGCCCGTCCTCCACCTCTTGCCCTGCTGCGTCGCCGCACGCTCGACCCGCGCACACCCGTGCTGGGGCGGCAGGCGGTTTCGAGCGTGACGGACACCGCCGAGGCAGTACGAGCGGTCCGTCCTCTCTGCCCTGGCTCACGGCGGCGGCGAGCGGGGCACGCAGATTGCTGCCGCAGCGCTGCCCGCCCTCCGCGACCTCGATGAGGAGAGGGGCAGGCTCCGTCGCGATTCGGCGCGACCAGGGCCGCAGAGAAAGGCGCCTCGAAGGAGAGCGTGCCGTGCTCCTGCGGCAGTTCCGCGCTCGTTTCGGCGAGTTCCCGGAAGCCGCCATCGCCCGAGTCGAGGGGGCCGAGATCGCAGCGCTCGAGCAGTGGGCCGAGCGGGTGCTCAGCGCCAAGACCCTCGCCGAAGTGCTCGACGGGCCGAGCTGAGGACCCCTGCTGGGGATTCCGCCCGACACGCGATGCTGCTGGCGCGCCGGCTCGGGCCCGGGGGAGCCTGCGGACCGCGATCTCCGGCGCTGCAGCCGGGCCGGGGACGGAGCCCCGGATCGCCGGCTCCCTGCGTTGCGGCTGCTATCGCCCGACATCGGCGGTGAGCCTTGCTTGATCAAGAGTTCAAGGATCAAGCTTCAAGGGAAGCGATGCGTTGAGCGAAGTTGATGCCATGTTACCGCGGTGTCCTCGCGCACCGGGCCCCGACGTCGATTTTGCGGGCCGACGGGTCGTCGTAGTTGCGTCCGGAAGAGAGCAGGGTCGACGCAACGTCGTTCCAGCCCCCGCCCCGGATCACCCGATACGAGGCCATGGCCATATTGGCGCAATCTTTGCAGTCGCCTGATGGGTACGGCTCCGCGTACCAGTCCAGAACCCACTCCCGCAGGTTCCCGGCCAGGTCCGCCTGTCCCCACCTCCCATCTCCCGGCGACCTCGACCCGACGGCCTGCATGTCGCCGGGGGGGCGCACGAGGCGTCAGGCCCGCAGCCATACACCGCGTGATCGGCATCGATCGCCGTCGAGTCTGCCGGTTTCGACCATGGATACACGCGCTGCCCGTCCGCGCCTCCTCCTCCCGCCGCCGCGTAGTTCCACTCCGCCTCCGTCGCCAGACGGCCCCCATCCCACGCGCAGAACGCGAACGCCACGTACCAGCTCAGGCAGCTCATCGGCAGGTGCTCGTGATCACCCGCTGCATCCGTCCATGTCTGGAATTCTGACTCGCAATTCACCGCCGCCTTCAGCGCCGCTGCATCCACAGGCAGCTTGCTCGCCCAATCCGCATTCCACCCGCTACCCGCGATCTTCGGGTGCGCACCTGCTCCCGCCGCCGGCTTGCTCCCGGGATACGCCTCCACGAACTTCCGGAAGCGACCCACCGTCACCTCGAACCGATCCAGCAAGAACCCGCTCACCGTCGCTGGATACGCTGCGTCGTTGCCCCGGTTGAACGTGCCCCCGGACACCGCCTCCCCCGTCGCGCAGCAGCTCTCGTTGCTGTCAGGGCCGCACGTCTCGGCCAGTCCGACACAGCTCCGTGGCACGCACTTCCCTGCGTCGCATGCGGGCGTCGCCGCACCGCACGGTTCCGCGTCCTCCCACGACCCGCGCTCTCCGCACCGCTGCGGGCGATTGTCCTCCGAGCAGCGCACGTCCTCCGGACCGCACTCCCCGGTGCACTGCCCATCGACGCACGTCTGACCGACGCACCGCTGTCCGGCCAGCGTGCACTCGTCCTCGCCGCCAGCTCCCCCGGCGCCTTCCATACCGCTGCCAGCTCCCCCGGCGCCTTCCATACCGCTGCCAGCTCCCCCGGCGCCTCCCCTCCCGCTGCCAGCTCCCCCGGCGCCGGCTTCGGCTCCGGTTCCGCCACTGCCTTCTTTCTGCACGTAATAACCGTCCTCCAGCCCCGCCGCCAGCGCACATCCGCCTGCCGTCACCGCCCACGCCGCCCACAGCCATCTAGCGCCCTTCCGCTTCTCCATGCCCTGTCCTACTGCCGCTCGGCGCCCGCTGTCCACCGACGCGCGTCCTCCCACGCGTTCCCTGCTGCGCCGCACGCTCGACATGCGCCCGCCCGTGCCGAGCAGCAGGCGGTGCCGAGCGCGACAGACACGGTCGAGGCGGCCCGTCGCCCCGAGCGCGCCATCCTCCCGGGAGAGGGAGTTCGTGGCGTGGCGGTGCGCGGGGGAGGGCCGATGTCCGAGCCCATTTGACGTCCTCTGTCCGGCGTGCGCAGCGCGCCGGGCAGAGGACGTCCCAGGCGAGTTCGGCGGGGCCCCCGCGCACCGCCACGCCACGAACTCCCTCTCCCGGGGCCGGGCCGCCCTCGAGGGGCTCCTCACACCGCCAAAAACTCCCTGGCGATCTCGTCGTCGAACTCCGCCACGCTCCCCCGCCGCACGATCCCCCCGTTGTCCATGATGAAGTACTCGCTCGCCGTCGAGAGCGCGAAATCCAAAAACTGCTCCACGAGCAGGATCGCCATATCCCCCTTCTTCCCGAGCCCCTTTATCACTTCGCCTATCTCCTGCATGATCGACGGCTGGATCCCCTCCGTCGGCTCGTCGAGCAAGAGCAGCTTCGGCTTCCTCAGCAGCACCCGCGCGAGCGAGAGCTGCTGTTGCTGTCCGCCGCTCAGCGTCCCCGCCGCCCGCGCGTGAAACTTCTTGAGGATGGGGAACATCTCCATCATCTCTTCCAGCGCAGCAGGGCCAGGCGTCGCATCGCTCTTCGCCTCGAAGCCCATGAGCAGGTTCTCTCGCACCGTCAGGTAGGGGAAGATCCCTCGCCCCTGCGGCACATAGCCTATCCCCGCGCGAGCCCTGTCGCTCGGCGACCTCGCCGTGAGGTCCGCCCCGTCGAGCGTCACCTTGCCGCGCCGCGGCTTCAGCACGCCCATGATCGCCTTGAGCAACGTCGTCTTGCCGACCCCGTTGCGGCCCAGCAGGCACGACACCCGCCCTGGCGCGACGTCCAGGCTGACCTGCGACAGGATGCAGCTCTCCTCGTAATAGACCGCGAGATCCTCGACAACCAGCATGCTCGCTACCGCTCCTCCGCCTGAGCCTCGGCCGGCGCCTTGGCCCCGCCGCGCGCGTGCCCCGCGTCGTGCGCCCGCCCGAGATAGACCTCGATCACCTTCGAATCGCGCTGGACCTCCTCGACCGGCCCCTCGCACAGCCGCCTGCCTGCGTGCAGCACCGTCACTGTGCTCGCGTAGCGCCGCACGAACTCCATGTCGTGCTCCACCACCAGCACCGACCGCTGCTTCGCGATCTCCTGGACGAGCTCCCCCGTGCGGTCGCGCTCGCGCCGGGTCATCCCCGCCACCGGCTCGTCGAGCAGGAGCAGCTTCGGCTGCTGCACGAGGAGCATGCCTATCTCCAGCCACTGCCGCTCCCCGTGCGCGAGCACCGCGGCCCGCACGTCCGCGCGCCGCCTGAGCCCGACGCGATCGAGCGTCTCGGAGATCTCCCTCTCTTGCGGTGCCGACAGCCCGCGGAGCAGCCCCGGCGCGCTCTCCCGGAAGCCCATGGCCGCCTCCAGGTTCTCGAGCACCGTGAGGCTCCCGAACACCGCCGGCGTCTGGAACTTGCGCCCGATCCCGAGCCGCACCAGGGCGTGCTCAGGCAGGCGATTCACCTCCACGGCCTCCTGTCCGGACTCCCCACCTCCGTGGAACACCACACGTCCGCTCGACGGCTTCGTCTTGCCGGTCAGGATGTCGAGCAGCGTCGTCTTCCCCGCGCCGTTCGGCCCGATCAGGAACCGGAGCTCCCCGCGCTGGATGGAAAAGTCGAGCTCGTCCAGCACCTTGAAGCCGTCGAAGCTCACCGTTACCCGCTGGACCTCGACGATGTTGCCGCGGCTCATCGCGCTGCTCCTCTCCTCGTCTCCGCGCTCGTTTCCGTGCTCGCTTCCGCTCATCTCCGCGCCTCCCCCTCAGCGCCCCGTCGTCGCCGGCGCCTCTGGGCCCGCCGCCGGGTCGACCTCACCCCCGCCCGCCGGCCCCGCCGCGACGTCCGTGCCGCGGCGCGAGAGCTTCGCGACGTGCCGCTGCAGGAAGCCCGAGACGCCCTTCGGGAGCAGCATGACCGACGCCGCGAAGAGCGCGCCGAAGCCGAGCTGCCACACCTCGGGGTACGACTCGCTGAGCGCGCTCTTGCCCAGGCTGACCAGGATCGCCCCGACGACGGCGCCGATCAGCGTGCCGCGCCCGCCGACAGCCACCCAGGTCACCATCTCGACCGACGGGATCACGCCCATCGAGGAGGGCGAGATGAGGCCGACCTGGCAGACGAACAGCGCGCCCGCGACGCCCGCCATGCCCGCCGACAGCGCGAACACCAGCGTCTTGAGCGTGACCGGGTTGTAGCCGAGGAAGCGCACCCGGTTCTCGTCGTCCCGCATCGCCACGAGCAGGCGCCCGAAGCGCGACTGGGTGAGCTTCCGGCACAGGAGATAGAGCGCCCCGAGGCAGAAGAGCGTCACGAAATAGAGCACCGTCTGCGTCCCGGCTGCCCCCCGCGTGAAGCCGAAGATCGTCTTCAGGTTCGTGATCCCGTTCGTGCCGCCCGTCACCGCCTGCTGGCCGATGAAGAGGATCGACGCGATCAGCGTGAGCCCCTGGGTGATCAGCGAGAAATACACCCCCTGGACGCGGCTCCGGAAGACGAGATAACCCACCGCGGACGCGATCGCCATCGGCAGGAGGACGACGGCGCAGAGGGCCACGACCGGCGAGCGGAACGGCTCCCAGAAGATCGGCAGCGCCTCGAGGCCGCTCCAGCTCATGAAATCGGGCAGCCGCGAGCCGGAGGTCTCCAGCTTCAGGTACATCGCCATCGCGTAGCCGCCGAGGCCGAAGAAGAGCCCCTGCCCGAGGCTCAGCATCCCGCCATAGCCCCAGATGAGATCGAGCCCCAGGGCGACGATGGCGTACGTGAGGAACTTGCCGAGCAGGTTCAGGCGGAAGTCGGAGAGCACGAGCGGCGCGACGAGGAGCGGCAACGCGACGGCGAGCGGCGCTCCCCAGGTCCAGACGAAGGTGCGAAGGGCAGAGTCTCGAGGGGCCATGTCCGTGTCCTCTCCTATCGTGTGCGCAGGGCGAGCAGGCCTGTCGGACGCCACTGCAAGAAGGCGATCACCAGCGCGAACACGAGCGCCTTGCCGAGCGACGCCGTCGTCGAGAGCTCGAGCAGCGTGTTCGCGACGCCGATCACGAGCGCGGCCACCACCGTGCCAGGCAGCCGCCCGAGGCCCCCGAGGATGACCACCATGAAGGCGTCGACGATGTAGTTCGTCCCGAGCGACGGACCGATCGAGCCGAGCTGCGTCAGCGCGCACCCCGCGATCCCGGCGAGCCCGGCGCCGAGCGCGAACGTCGCGGCGTCGACCCGGCGCGCGCGGACGCCGAGGCACGAGGCCATCTCGCGGTTCTGCATGACGGCCCGCAGCCGCCTGCCCCCCGCGGAGCGGTGCAGGTACGTGTAGACGGCGGCGATGCACGCGATCACGAGCGCGATGAGGAAGACCCGCTTGTAAGGCAGCTGCACGCCGCCCGAGAGCGCCACGCCGCCGCTCAGCCACGACGGGCTCGAGACCTGCACGTTGGACGCGCCGAACAGGCTCCGCGCGGCCTGCTGCAGCACGAGGCCGACGCCCCACGTGGCGAGCAGCGTGTCGAGCGGTCTGCCGTAGAGGAAGCGAATCATCGAGAGCTCGAGCAGGAGCCCGAGCACGCCGGCCACGAGGAACGAGGCCGGCAGCGCGAGCAGGAACCAGAGCCCGGCCTCGGTCCCCCCGACGAGCGGCGCGACGTGCTGCCCTATGACGTACGTCGTGTACGCCCCCGCCATGATGAACTCGCCGTGGGCCATGTTGATCACGTTCATGAGCCCGAAGGAGAACGCGAGGCCCATCGAGATGAGCAGGAGGATCGAGCCCAGGCTCAGGCCATTGAAGGCGTGGAGGAGAACTTCGTTCATTCTAGAGCACCCAACCGATCGAGACGCCGCGCACAGAGAGGTTCGAGCTGCGGAGGCACGGAGAGCATCATGACGAGGCCCCGCGCCCTCCGCGGCTCAGCGGTCCGGGCTTCAGGCTTCGCGCCCGCGCCCCGCTACTTCGCGGCCAGCTCCTTCGCCCAGGGATACGCGCTCAGGTACGGATCCGGCTGGACCGGCTTGCCCGAGCTCCACACCTCCTCGATGAGGCCGTCCTTCCGGACCGCGCCGATACGGACCGTCTTCCAGGTGTGCTGGTTCTTCCCGTCGAGCCGGACCAGGCCCTCGGGCGCGGCGTACTCGATGCCTCCGGCCTTCACCGCCTCCTTCACCTTGGCGACCTCGGTCGACTTGGCCTTCTCGACGGCCATCTTCCACAGATAGACCCCGAAGTAGCCCGCCTCGATGGGATCGTCCGTGACGCGCGTGGCGCCGTATTTGGCCTTGTACGCGTCGACGAACTTCTTGTTCTCGGGGGTGTCCGTCGTCTGGTAGTAGTTCCACGAGACGAGGTGTCCGGCGATGTTGTCGGCGCCGATGCCGCGCACCTCCTCCTCGGCGACGCTCACCGAGAGGACCGGCAGCTTGTCGGCGGTGTAACCGGCGTCCTTGAACTGCTTGAAGAACGCCACGTTGCTGTCGCCGTTCAGCGTGTTGAAGATCGCGTCCGGCTTGGCCGCGCTGATCTTGCTGATGATCGTGCTGACCTCGGTCCCGCCGAGCGGCAGGTACTCCTCGCCGGCGAGCTCGCCGCCCTTCGACGCGAGCTGAGCCTTGATGATCTTGTTCGCCGTGCGCGGAAAGACGTAGTCGGAGCCGAGCAGGTAAATGCGCTTCTTGCCCTTCTCGAGCAGGTAGTCGACCGCGGGGACGATCTGCTGGCTCGGCTCGGCGCCGGTGTAGAAGATGTTGGGCGACTGCTCCAGGCCCTCGTACTGGACCGGGTAGAAGAGCAGGCCGTTCAGCTCCTCGAACGAGGGCAGCATCGCCTTGCGGCTGGCGCTGGTCCAGCCGCCGAACACGACCGCCACGGCGTCCTGCTGCACGAGCTTCCTGGCCTTCTCGTTGAACGTGGGCCAGTCGCTGGCGCCGTCCTCGACCACGGGCACGAGCTGCTTGCCGAGCACGCCGCCCGCCTTGTTGATCTCCTCGATGGCGAGCAGCGTCGCGTCCTTCACGGCCACCTCGCTGATCGACATGGTGCCGCTCAGCGAGTGGAGGACGCCGACCTTGATGGAGGCGCTGTCCGAGGCGGGCGCCGCGGGCGTCGTCCCGGGCGCAGGAGCCTCCTCGTTCGCCTTGCCGCACGCAGAGAGCAGGGCCGCGCCGGCGAGCGCCGCCATCGCGACGCAGAGCGCCCGACGCCGAGAGGTGCCCGCCGCCGGCCGATCCTCAACGTCCAACCCAGACGTGTACATATTCAACGCATCCTCCTTGGGTGCCGGGGGCGCGTCCAATGCCCTGCATCGACGCGGCGCGGCGATTCGACTGCACAAGAGCCGTTGGGAGTTCGGGAGCCGGCCAGTGGAGACTCCCGGCTGGACACACCGGAGGGCCGCCCTGCGCAGCAGAGCGCGGTCCCCGGACAAGGGCCAGCCACACGACGTCGTGGTGAAAGGCCTTATGCCGAGTGGCATGTTTCGTCGAGGTTTCGTCGACGTGAAATGTCGCCCGGCCGGGAGGCGCGGTGCGTTTTCCGCGGGCCGTTTGGATTTCTGACCACAAAGCGCGTCGCGCGATCCATCGTTGTTCCCGTTCCGCTCGAGAATCGCTCCGGCTCCGGTGTGATGCACCGCACGCGGGGCGCGGGGCGCGGGGCCGTTGCACGCGCACGCTCGACCTCGCCCCGGGTCGTCACGCCCGATGTCGCTTGAGCCGACACGGTGTGGGGCGCTCTGGCCGCTGCGCGCACGAGCGCCGAGCGCTCCGGCGCTGTTGCGAGCTGTTGCGAGCTATTGCGATGATGTGCGCTCTCCAGTGCAATAAAAAACTTGTATCAAGAGCGGTAAATGGCGAGTACACTGGTAGATGCTGTCTGCGCCCTGTGCTCGGTCGACACGGAGGGCAGGCGGGGTGGAGCGTATGAGAAGCACCAATCACTTGCCCGGCGAGACGGATGGCCGATCCACGAGCGGCGGAGCGGCGCCGGACGGCGTTGCGGCCGGGCCGCGGGACGAGAACTCGGTGGTGATCTCCCTGAGCGCGTTGCTCGCGGTGGAGAAGGCCGCCACCACGACGAACGGCGCGCGGGCCGATCACGGCGCGAGGAGCTCCGGGATGGCGGATATCCACGGGTCCGCCGCAGGCGACGGAGAGCGCAGCAGCTACCTGGAGATCTTTCCGTTCGGCGTGCCTTCCGAGCTGCCGGCGTTCAGGCCACCCGATCTCACGCCCGTGCCGTCCGAGGTCCCGATCGACCTGCGCCCGCCGCGCGCGCGACGGGCGGCGGGCGTGCGCTACGGAATCGTGGGCGTCCTCGCGGCGGCCGCCGTTGCCGGCGCGGTGTGGTTCGGCGCCCCGCGCGAGACGCTCCAGGCCGCTGCGCAGCCCGGCGTGCGGCACGCGGCGAGCGCGGCGCTGACGCAGCTGCCGAAGGTGGAGGCGAAGGTCGCGGCCGCGCCCGCCGAGGCGCCTCCGGCCAAGAAGAAGAAGGGCGACAAGGCGCGCGAGGGCGGGGCGAAGGCCCCACCCGCCGCCCCCGCAGCCGGGGGCAAGGCCTCGGCGAAGCGCGCCGCGGGGAGCAGTGGACCGGCGGCCGCCGCCCCGCCGGCGAGCCCAGGCGGCGCGCGTACAGCGGGCGACCCCTGCAAAGGCGACCTCGACTGCGCCATGCGGCGCGCCGCGGGCGGCTCGTAACGCCGCGCGCGCAAGCAGAAGGGCCGAGAGCTCCCCGCCGTTCCATCGAGATCTCGATCGTTCGGAGCGCGACAGGCCACCAGCGAGCTCTGGTTGGCGCTTTCTGCCTCACCTTTGCCGTCGAGGTCGCCCGCGTGCCCAGCGCGTTCCCCTGGAGCAGGTTATCCACGCAGAGCCGCTTGATCTCCCGCACCTGCCCTGTGCTAGGGTCTGCTCCTGTTGCATAAAACGGCTGACAACCGATCTGTCCCGGTGGATTGTGCGCACATTGTGCAGAGACATGCGTGCTCCTGGCGCGGCCGCTTGCGGCGCGGAGGCGCAGCTGTAGGCACGAAGCAGATACCATCACGTAAAATTCTGGTGTAGGAACAGCGCCCGGCGCCGACGGTGGCGTTGAAGTGCACAGGGAGCGTGGCCCGGCGACGTCGCTCGACGTGTAGTGCCGAGTTACGAGCCGCGCGGCGCGACCCTACTCGTCTGGAGGTGGATTCATGAAAGCTTTCGGTTTCGCAGCGATCCTGATCAGCGTGGGTATGATGGCGGCCTGTACGGTCAAGAGCGGTGACGGCGACACGAGCGGCGACGGCGGCTCGGGCGCCTCGGGCTCGACGACCACGTCGTCGGCCACCACGGGCGAGGGCGGATCAGGCGGGACGGGCGGAGGCGAGGGCGGCGCGGGGGGCGGGGGCGAAGTGTGCGCCGACGCCGAGACCGCGGACGATTGCTCGGACTGCTGTGATGAGACGTACGCGGAAGGGGTGGAGGCCCTCGGGATTCACGGGTTCGAGCAGTGCGGTTGCGCGGCTGACTCCGCGTGCGCCAGCGTGTGCGATACCACCGATGCCACGAGCGACGTCTGCAATGATGACGGCACCATCAACCTGGATGCGAACAACGCCGACTGCGTGGCGTGCCTGAATGACCTCGCCGAGGACGATGCCTGCATCGAGGCCGCCGCGGCCGCCTGCGAGGACGACGCGGCGTGCAGCCCGTACCTCGAGTGCCTGGGCACCTGCCAGTGATGGCCCTCAGGCGCCGAGCCGGCGTCGTGCGTCATCGATCCTGAGGTGATCCGAGCCGGCCGGACAGGACAGGCGATCTCGTCGAGATCGCCTGTCCTGTTTTGTCGCGTACCGTCCTGCCGGCGACCATCGAGGGTCGAGCGCGCCGAGGAGCCCCCCTGCGATGAGCCGTCCTGGCGGATGATACCCTGCCGGCGATCGTCGGCGCCCTACGGCGAGAGCCGCGCCACCAGGATGTCGGACCAGGTCGATTCGGCCGTGGCGCCGTCGAGGTCCACGCTGCCCTCCACGGTTCCGGCCAGCAGGATGTGGCCGCGGTCAACGAACGACGCGACCCCCGCCGCGGACCGGCTCCCGCCGCGGGTCCCGGCGGCCGCGCTGAGCCGCTTGCTCCACACGTGGCGCCCCCCGGCGTCGAGCCGCGCAACGACGATGTCGCTGCCGCCACCGGCGCCGTCGAGCGGCCCCCCTCCGAGGTTGGTCGGGCCATCGACGTCGCCCGCCAGGACGAGCCCGCCGTCCGCCTCGAGCGCGAGGCGCGGCGGCCGCTCCGCGGGGTAAGCCCGGCTGAAGCGGTGCTCTCGCGCAGGCCCGAGCTCGGCCACGAACGCCGACATCCCCTCCGAGAACAGCGCGCTGCCGCCCAGATCGAGCAGGCCCTCGAACGTCCCGCTCAGCGCGATCTCGCCGCCCGGCCCGATCTCGATGTCGCCCCCGTGCTGCCGGCGGCCGTCGCCGAAGGCCAGCGACGCGACGTGCTCGCCGCGCTCGTCGAGCTTGGCCAGGAACACGTCGCTCATCCCCGCGGACGAGAGCCGGGGCGCCTCCTCGCCAAGCTGGAGCTCGCCTTCGAAGGTCCCTGTCATGACCACATCGCCGCGCGGGTCCACCGCCACACCGGTCGGCTCCTGGTTCCCCGCGCCGCCGAACTGGTGCGTCCAGAGCTGCAGGCCCGCGGCGCTGAGCTTGGTCACCGCCACGTCGGTCCCGCTGGGCTCCATCAGCGTCGAGACGACGACGACCTCGCCTGCCGCCGAGACCGCGACGTCCTGCGGCCTGCCAGGGAGCCTCGCCCCCCAGCGCAGCCCGCCCCCGGCGTCCAGCTTGATCACGAAGCCCTGCGGCGCGTCGGCGGTGAGCCCCACGGCGCTCATCACCCCCACGAGCTCGCCCGTGATAGCGACCTCTCCCTCGAGATCCACCGCGAGCGCCTGCAGCGAGCCTCGCCCCTCGTCGACGAGCCGGCGCGTCCACGCCACGGCGCCGTCCGGATCGAGCCGCGCCACGAAGACGTCCTGCTCCGCGCCGGTCGCGACCTGCCCTGCGCCGAGATCGAGGGAGCCCTCGAACTCGCCGCCCAGGATCGCGAAGCCCCCGGGGCCCGCCGCGAGCGCGCGCGCCCTCTCCTGGCCTGCGCCGCCGAGGAGCGCGCCGAGCGGTCCGCCGGGGAGCACCGCGCCGCAGTCCCATCCGCCGTTGCAGTCCTCGTCGGCCGGCGTCGTGCAGTCCTCGACCCGCGGCGTGACCTCGCCGGCGCAGGCGCCCCACCGGCCGTCGACGCCGCACGTCCGCTGGCCGGCGCTGCACGCGCCGACCCCCACGGTGCCCGGCGGTCCTCCGTACGGGCACGGCTCGACGGTCCCGGGGGCGCAGGCGCAGACGGCGCTGCCGCCGTCGGCCGCGGGATCCTCGGGGCGGCCGCCGTCGCCGTCCGCCTCGTCGATCGCGCCGTCGCAGTCGTCGTCGGCCGCGTTGCCGCAGCGCTCCGGCGCAGGCGTCACCTCGCCCTCGCAGGGGCCGTAGCCGTCGCCGGCGGCGTTGCACCGCATGAGGCCGGTCTGGCAGGCGCCGACCCCCTCGGTCGCCGGCGGCCCGCTGTAACAGGCGATGGTCGATAGCGGCACGCAGCCCTCGTCCACGAGGATGCCGTCCTCGAGCCCGAGCAGCGCGTTGCAGCCGGCGCAGCCGAGCGCCACGAGGGTGAACCGCAGGCCGAGCCCGGTCGTGCCGCGTACGCCCACGTCAATAACTCCCACCCACGACGAGGGAGAACGCGCCGGGGCCGGCGGCGGCCGTCGCCGTGGCGCGGCGCGAGGGCGGGCCGGCGGGGCTGGGCGGGGCGGTCCAGAGGAGCAGGCCGGCCGCGAGCAGCGCGGCGGTGCCGGTCGAGAACGCGATCGTCGAGGCGGTGCCGGCCTTCTGCGCGTCCTCGCGCAGCGCGACCCCGACGGCGTCGCAGCGGCTCCGCGCGTCGCAGTGGCCCCGGTTCGAGGCGTCCCTGCGGGCGATCGCCTCCGCGCCGAACACGGCGCCAAGGCCGAGCCCGACCAGGCCGGCGCCGCCGGTCGCGAGCGCGATCACGCGCTGCACGCGCCCTGCGCCGGCGTCGCCTCCGCGGTCGTCGATCGGCAGGACGGGAGGCGCATGCGTCCTGGGGCCTCTCGGCGCGGCGGCGAGCGCGCGAGGAGGCGGCTCCTGCGCCAGGAGGGGCAGCTCGATGACGATGCCCGCGCCGTCGGGCGGGACGACGCGCACGACCGACCAGCGCTTCCTGCCGGGCGCCTGCGCCTCGATCGTGTGTGTCCCCGGGTCGACCGGGAGCGCCTGTCCCCACTGGGAGGGCAGGAGCAGCACGCCGTTGCGGCGGATCTCCAGGCCCGGCGCGGCGCTCCCGGGGGGCACGGCGATCGCCATCCGCGAGAGCCGCGGCTCGAGCGCCGCCGCGAGCGCGGCCGCGCGCGCGGCGCGGGGATCTCCCGCGCTCTTCGCGATGGCCGCGGTCTCGCTGAAGACGTTCCAGGCGCCCGCGGTTCTGCCTGCGCGCGCGAGGCACTCGCCGAGCCGCAGGAGGAGGTTGAGGGCGGTTGGATCGAGCGTCCGGCCCTGCTCGAGCATGGCACACGCCTCGGCGATGCGGCCCGCCTCGAGAAGGCGCGTCGCGGCCTGATAGAGCGCGAGCACCTGCTCCTTGTGCCCGCCCGGCTGTCCCGGGTCGGGTTTTGGCTGCTCCAGGTCGGGCTGTCCCAGGTTGGGTTTGATGTGTCCCAGGTTGGGCTGTCCCGGGTTGAGCCGTCCCGGGTTGGGTTTGGCCTGTCCCGGGTTGAGCCGTCCCGGGTTGGGTTTGGCCTGTCCCGGGTTGAGCTGTCCCGGGTTGGGCTGTGCCAGATCAGGGCTCGTCTGTGCCATGTCGGACTGCGCCGGACCGGGCCCGCCAGCGTTGCCGCTCGCCGGCGCGATCGACAGCGACAGGGCTGCGAGGGCGGAGGCGAGCCCGCGCGGGCGCGAGCAACAGGGGACCTTCGGCAGGGCTCCTCGGCGCATGGCGATCACCACGGGCTGTCCGGCGCGCCCGCCGGCGCCGCGGCTTCAGCGCCGCTACCGGGCGTTGCCGCGAGGGACGGCGCGCCTGCAGCCGCGCCCCGGGCGGGCGCCGGCGCATCCGCCGCCGTCCGCACAGCGGCTCCAGCTGCGGGCGCCGGCGAGGTCTCAGACGCGCGCGCCCCGCGCGCTGGCGCGCGCTGCGTACTCCCCGCGGCCGCCCGCGCGGGCGGCGCGGTCCTCGTGGACAGGACGGCGCCGGCTCCGCTGCGCGCGGCCGGGCGCGCGCCTCTGGCGTCGGCCTGGGGAGCGTCGCACGCGCTGGCAGCGCCGTCGTGCGGTGCACCTTCGGCCATGTCATCGGGCTCCTGGAACGACCTGGCTGCCACCGCGTTCCCCTTCGGCACCGCGGCGAGCCCCTGCGGCACCGCCGCGAGGTGCTGCGCGCCGGTGCCGTCGGCCCAGGTCAATCCCGCTGCCCGTGGCCACCCGGGCGACAGGAGGATCGCGGCGAGCGTGGCGCTCGCGGAGACGGCGCCGGCCGTGGCCGCCAGCCAGGTTCGCCTGGGGCGGCGGCCTTCGCGCCGCGTCTCGGCAGGCCCGGAGGACGTCGTGGGCGGCCTCGCGGAGATCGCGGCCGGCCGAGCGGAAGTCATGGCCGGCCGCGCGGAGGTCATGGGCGGCCGCGCGGCGGTCGTGGGTGGCCCATCGTCGAGCCACGTGAACGTCGGCTGGCTCCGGTGCACCCCCGTGGGCAGCGTCGCGTCGGGCGCTCCGCGCAGCGCGAACGGCGCGAGCGCGGCGGCGAGCTCGCGGGCCGAGGCCGGGCGGCGCGTCCGGTCCTTCTCGAGGCAGCGCATCACGATCTCCTCGAACCCCTCGGGCACATCGGCGCACACGCTCCGGAGCGGCCGGGGCGCCTTCTCCGACACGACCAGCACGAACTGCTCCAGCGTCTCCGCGCCGAACGGCAGCGTGCCGCTCACGAGCTGGTAGAGCACGACCCCGAGCGCCCACAGATCCGCGCGCAGATCGATGTCCTTGGGCGTCAGCATCTGCTCCGGCGCCATGTAGCGGCGGGAACCCATGACCGACCGCGCCGTCGTCATCTCGAGCCCGTCGTGCTCCGGCTTCGCGCTCGTGAACTTCGCGACGCCGAAGTCGAGCACCTTGAGGAGCGGCGTGCCGTCGGTCCGGTACGTCAGGAACAGGTTCGCGGGCTTGAGGTCCCGGTGGACCATCCCGAGCGCGTGCGCCTCCGTCAGGGCAACGCAGGCCTGACGGACGTACTCCGCCGCCTCGTCGACCGGCAGCCGCCCGCGGCGCTCCAGGATCGAGCGGAGATCGTTGCCCGAGAGGTGCTCCATCACGATGTACGGCACCGGCAGCGCGATCCCCGGCCTCGGGGCGAGCGCGCCCAGGTCGTAGATCCGCGGCACGTGCTCCGTCTTCATCCGGAACATCCCGCGCGCCTCGCGCTGGAACCGCCTCAGCAGCGCCGCGTTGCCGCAGTGCTCCGGCCGCATGAATTTGACGGCCACGAGCTCGCCCAGCGACAGGTGCCGCGCCGCGACGACGGCCCCCATCCCGCCGATGCCGAGCGGTCGCTCGACCCGGTAGCGGTCTGCGATGACCTCGCCGCAGTGCACGGGCACCACTCCCTCTTCATCGCTCACCACGCGCCCCCCACTCCGTCGCTCTGAGCTTGCAGACCGGCCAGCCGCGATCTCGGACCGGATGGTTCCTTGCAGGGCCGCGCTCGACGCGCTCGCCGCAGGTGTCTGGTGAGATTCGATTCTCCGGAGAGGCGATACGTCGCGTCGTCTGTCGAATTTTCCGGCGCTCCTGTGGGCGCGTGGAGGTGCGCTTCGTCTGCTGAGGGCGATACGAGGGCGCCTCCGCCCAGCACGCGTCGTCGCGCCGGAGGCCGTGATGGGCCGCGCCGAAGGCCGGGATGGATTGAAGTGTCCCGGTTCCTTTCTGCCGTCCTCTGCGATACAGACGCGCCGTGTCTGCCTCTCCCGCCCTGGTCTGCCGCGGCCTGGTCAAGCGTTATGGGGACGTCGTGGCCGTGAACGGGCTCGACCTCGAGGTGCAGCGCGGCGAGTGTTTCGGTCTGCTCGGCCCGAACGGCGCGGGCAAGACGACCACGGTGGAGATCCTCGAGGGGCTGAGCCGCCCCGACGCCGGCGAGGTCGAGGTGCTGGGCGAGCGCTGGGTGGGGGACGGCATCGCGCTGCGCGCCCGGCTCGGCATCCAGCTCCAGGAGACGCGCTTTCCGGACAAGCTCCGGGTGGGCGAGGTGATCGCGCTGTTCCGCAGCTTCTACCCGCGCGGCATCGAGCCGGAGCAGGCGCTGCGCTGCGTGGCCTTGCAGGAGAAATCGAGCGCGTTCGTGCGCGCGCTCTCGGGCGGGCAGAAGCAGCGGCTGTCGCTCGCCTGCGCGCTCGCGGGCGATCCGGAGGTGCTGTTCCTCGACGAGCCGAGCACCGGCCTCGACCCCGCGTCGCGCCGACAGATATGGGCCATCGTCGAGGATCTGAAGGCCCGCGGCCGCACGATCCTCCTGACCACGCACTACATGGAGGAGGCCGCGCGCCTCTGCGACCGCGTGGGGATCGTCGATCGCGGGCGGCTGCTCGCGCTCGGCACGCCGGCGGCGCTCGTCGCCTCGCTCGGCGCCGAGCACGTCGTGGAGGTCGAGGTGGACGCGGAGATCGCCGAGGAGGAGCTCATGGGGCTGCCGGGCGTGGAGGCCGTGCGCTCCGCGCAGGGGGCGCTCCGGCTGACGGTGCGCGACGTCGCGCGCGTGATCCCGCCGCTGCTCGCGCTCTGCGCGGCGCGCGGGGCCACGCCCAAGCGGCTCGCGACGCACCACGCGAGCCTGGAGGACGTGTTCATGGCGCTCGCCGGGCGGACGCTCGCGGACGACGGGGCGGCGTGATGGCGCGGTGGCTCCGCTCCCTGCGCGCCTCGTCGCTCGCGCTCCTCATCCGGGCGCGGGTCGCGGAGTTCCTGCGCGAGCCCGAGGCGATCTTCTGGATGTTCGTGTTCCCGATCCTGCTCTCGTCGGCGCTGGCCGTCGCGTTCAGGGATCAGCCGGCGGAGCCCGTGCGGGTGAGCGTCGAGGAGGGCGCCGGGGCCGAGCCGCGGCGCGCGGCGCTCGAGGCGTCGGGGCAGGTCGTCCCGCGGGTGGTCCCGCGGGCGCAGGCGCAGCAGGAGCTCCGGACGGGCAAGGCCGCGCTGGTCGTGCTCGCCACCGATCCGCCCACGTACTGGTTCGATCCGGCGCGGCCGGAGAGCCGCCTCGCCCGGCTCGAGGTGGACCAGGCGCTCCAGCGCGCGGCGGGCCGCGCCGACGCCTTCCGCCCCGCCGCGCTCGAGGTGACGGAGGCCGAGAGGGGCTCTCGCTACGTCGATTTCCTGGTGCCCGGGCTGCTCGGCATGAACGTGATGCTGACCGGGATCTGGGGGATCGGGGTCGCGATCGTGCAGCAGCGCATCGGCAAGCTCCTGAAGCTGTTCGTCGCGTCGCCCATGCCGCGGTGGCAGCTCCTCGCGTCGCACCTCGGGGCGCGGCTCGTGTTCCTGGCGCTCGAGGTCGCGGCCCTGCTCCTGTTCGCGGTCCTCGTGCTCGGCGTGCCGATCGCCGGCTCGCTCGCGGCGCTCGCGCTGGTCGCCGTGGTCGGCGCGCTGTCGTTCGCCGGGGTCGGCCTCCTCATCGCGGCGCGGCCGCGGACCCTCGAGGGCATCTCGGGCCTGGGCAACCTCGTCACGTTCCCGATGTGGATCTGCTCCGGCGTCTTCTTCTCGGCCGATCGCTTCCCCGACGCGATCCAGCCTTTCGTCCAGGCCTTGCCCCTCACCGCGCTGAACGACGCGCTCCGCGGCGTGATGCTCGAGGGCGCGCCGCTCGTCGCGATCGCGCCCGAGCTCGCGCTCCTCGTCGTCTGGGGCGTCGCGACCTTCGCGCTCGCCCTCAAGCTCTTCCGCTGGGAGTAGCCCCCGCGGCCAGCGCCACCGGGCCACGGTGCGCGAGCTCACCGGCGCACGCTGTGCGCCAATCGATCTCTCGCTGAGCCAGCATGTCAGTCAACCTGCGTCGAGGTGGCGGCGCAGTCCTCGTGAGGCTCGCATGATCCTACCGTGTGTCCATATTTTCTGTTCGGGACATTGACCTTCCAAAGTGGCGCGGTCCTGTATTCGTGTACGATGACCGCATGAATGAACGGGGGGAGCGGAGCAGCCAACGCCCTCGCACCGCACCGAGTCTGTCCTTCTGGGTCGCGGGGCCGCTGGCTGTCGCGCTGCTCGTGTTCGTGGGGCCGGGGCTGTGGATCGCGGCGTGGGCCATCGAGGGCGCGATCCTGAAGAACGAGCTGGGCGTTCTCGCGCGGACGCATGACGAGTGGACCCGCCGCATGAACGACCGCCTGATCCAGGCCGAGGCGAGCGTCGTCCGGTACGGCCGCCTGCTCACCTCGGCATTGCATGAAGTCGAGGGAGAGTCCCCGCAGAAGTTCGACGCCCTCGTCGGGTCGTCGCGCGACGGCGGCATGGTGTCGCGCAACGCGGGCTTCGAGCCCAAGCGAGACGCCATCATCTGGCTGCCCGCCGGGTACCCGCTCGACGACCAGGAGAAGGTCTTTCTTCTGCAGTTGAAGCGCATGACCGAGCTGTACTCGGCCGGAGCGCCGGGGGAGCCCATCAACACCTGGCTCATCCCCAGGCGGAACGGGCTCGTGATGTACTGGCCCAGCTACACGAGCTACATCGACCAGGTCGACACGACCGTCGATTTCGTCAACTCGGAGTGGACGACGCTCGTGCTGCCGGCGAACAACCCTGAAGGAAAGCCGCGCTGGACGCCGACGAGCTACGACCCAGGGGCGCGCGAGTGGATGGTGAGCGTCGTGGTGCCGTTCTTCCACGACGGGGTGTTTGCGGGCAGCGCCGGGCACGATGTCACGGTCAACGCGGTGATGGACAGCTTCCGGGAGCTCTCGCTGTATCCGGGGACGGAGCACGCCCTCGTGAGGGGCGACGGGACGGTGCTCGTCTCGAGCGTGCACCAGGACAAGATCCACGGGAGCAAAGGGGCGCTGACGGTCGACTCCATCGGCGACGACGATCTCAAGCGCGCTTTCGAGGCGGCGAAGCGCGACAACGCCGTGGCGGCGCACGTGGTCGGCCGCACGGACGAGCGGGTGATCGTGGCGGCGCGCATCGCCGCGCCGGACTGGTACCTGCTCACCGACGTACCTCGGGCGGCGCTGCTCTCGTCGGTGAAGGGGCTGTACTGGGACTACTGGCTGATCGCGGCGTTCTCGATCCTGGCGCTCGTGGCGCTGCCCGTGCTCGTGATCATGCGCGTGACCTTGCCGTCCGTGCGGCAGCTCGTCACAGCGGCCGAGCGGATCCGGGGCGGTGACCTCGAGCAGCGCTTCGAGGCGTCAGGCACCCGGGAGTTCGTGCACATCGGCGACGCGCTGAACGGCATGGCCCAGCAGCTCCGCGAGACGTTCGCCGCCCTGGCGAAGACGAACGAGGAGCTCGAGCAGCGCGTCGAACAGCGCACCGCCGAGCTCAAGGAGGCGACGGTCGCCGCGGACGCGGCCAACAGGGCGAAGAGCGACTTCCTCGCCAACATGAGCCACGAGCTGCGGACGCCGCTCAACGGCATCCTCGGGTACGCCCAGATCCTGCGGCGCTCCAAGAGCCTGGGCGAGCAGGATCTGCGCGGCGTCGAGGTCATCGCCGAGTCCGGCTCTCATCTGTTGACCCTCATCAACGACGTCCTCGATCTGGCGAAGATCGAGTCGCGGACGATGGAGATTCACCCCAACGATTTCCATTTCCCGTCGTTCTTGCACGCGACGGCCGAGATCTGCCGGATCCGCGCGGAGCAGAAGGGGATCGCGTTCGTGTTCAAGCCCGGCCCCACGCTGCCCGCGGGGGTGCGCGCCGACCAGCGGCGCCTGCGTCAGATCTTGCTCAATCTGCTCGGCAACGCCATCAAGTTCACCGAGAACGGCAGCGTCACCTTCACGGTCGTGGAGGTGACGGGCGGGCCCCAAGGCGCGCGCAAGGATCTCCCGGAGGGCGGCGCGAGCCCCGAGTCGCGAACCCAGCTGCACAGGATACGCTTCGAGATCGAGGACACGGGGACCGGCATCAGCGCCGAGCACCTGGGCGAGATATTCCTGCCCTTCAAGCAGGTAGGAGACAAGAGTCGTCACCGCGAGGGCACCGGGCTCGGGCTGGCGATCAGCCAGCGCATCGTCACGCTGATGGGCAGCTCCATCCAGGTCAGGAGCGAGCTCGGGAAAGGCAGCGTCTTCTGGGTGGACCTGACGCTCGCCGAGGCGCCCAACTGGACGGACACCGTGAGGCGCACGGCGCAGGGGCAGATCGTGGGCTACAGGGGCCCGCGACGGAGGCTCCTCGTTGTGGACGACAAGCCGGAGAACCGCGCCGTGGTCATCAACATGCTCGCGACCCTCGGGTTCGAGCTGGCGGAGGCGAACGACGGCCAGGAGGGCCTGGCCAGGACGGCGAGCGAGAGGTTCGATCTGATCATCACCGATCTCGCGATGCCCGTGCTCGACGGCTGGGAGATGATGCGCCGCATGCGCAAGGTGCCAGAGCTCGGAGGGACGGTCATCATCGCGTCCTCCGCCAGCGCGTTCATCACCGACCAGGACAAGAGCCTGGAAGCAGGCGCGGACGATTTCCTCGCCAAGCCGCTCCAGATGGATGAGCTGCTCGAGAAGCTGCAGCGGCACCTCAAGCTGGAGTGGATCTACGAGCGGCAGGACGGCGCCAGCGAGGAGACGGAGCCGAGCCCGAACTCGGGTGTGGCCAGCCCCCCCGATGTCGTCCTGCCCCCGGACGAGGACCTCAAGGCCTTGCGCGAGCTCGCGCGCAAGGGGCTAGTCAACCACATCCAGAAATACGCGGACAAGCTCGAGCTGGGCGACCCGCGGCTCGCGCCTTTCGCCAAGCACCTGCGCGAGCTCTCCGAGGACTTCCGGCTGGAGTCGATAGAAGAGTTCGTCGCCGGGCGCATCGACGGTAGCGCCCCATGAGCGTCGGTTTGGGATTTGCTGTGAGTGTAGTCATCCTCATGCAGCGTCGCTGGCGCGAAGGGTGAGGTTAGCCGCTGGAGAGGGCAGTGTGACGAATGTGAGTGATACGGGCACGGTCCTGATCGTCGACGATGAGCCACGCAACCTGAGGCTGCTCCGCGACAACCTCTCGGGCTGGGGGTTCGAGATCGCGGCCGCGACGAACGGCCTGCGAGCCATCCAGCTCGCGAAGGAAGTGGCGCCGGATCTCATCTTGCTGGACGTGAAGATGGAAGGGATCGACGGCTTCGAGACGTGCCGGCGGCTCAAGGCGGATCCGGTCACGAGCGACATCCCTGTCATCTTCATGACGGCGAGCACGGAGATGAACGCGGACAAGGTGAAGGGGCTGAACCTCGGCGCCGTCGAGTTCCTCCTCAAGCCGTTCCAGAGCGAGGAGCTGCTCGCGCGCGTCCGGGTGCAAACGAAGCTCAGGCAGCTGATGAAGAGCCTCGCGGCGCAGGTCGAGGAGCGCGTCGCCGCCGAGGCGGCGCTGCAGAAGCTCACGCACGAGCTGGAGCGGCGCGTGGCGGCGCGGACGGCGGAGCTCGAGCGGGCCCTGGAGGAGCTCACGCAGGCTCAAGCCCAGATGGCGACGGTCATCGGGGCAGCGCAGACGGTCGCCGGCGAGGTCGTCCTCGACAGGGTGCTCGATCGGCTGCTGCGGATCACGCTCGAGCACGCCGGCGCCGAGCGGTGCGTCCTCGTCCTCGCGCGCGAGGGCGGGCTCTTCGTGGAGGCTTCGATCACGAGGGATCGCCCGGACGCGGTCCGGCTGGGGCTCGCGACGCCCGTCGAGGCGGACGCGCAGCTCGCCGTGACGGTCATCCAGGGAGTGGCGAGGACCAAGGAGTCCGTCTTCATCCAGGATACGCGCGGCGAGCCTGGCCTCGCCGGGGACCCATACCTCGGGGCGAGCGGACCGAGGTCGATCCTGTGCATGGCGATGATGCATCAGGGCGAGCTGACGGGCGTCCTGTACGTCGAGCGCGAGGCGGTCCCTCACCCCTACACACCGACGCAGCTGGAGACGCTGCGGCTCCTCGCCTCCCAGGCGGCCGTGGCCGTGAAGGTCGCTCTCCTCTACGCCGCCCTCCGCAGGTCGAACGAGCAGCTGGAGACGGAGGTCGCGCGCCAGACCGAGGAGCTCCGCAGGACGAACGAGCGGCTGACGCTGGAGCTCACCGAGCGCGAGCGCGCGGAGCTGGCGCGCGCGGCGCTGCAGGAGGAGATCATCCGGGTGCAGAAAGAGCGGCTGGCGGAGCTCTCCACGCCGCTCATCCCGATCACCGAGCGGATCATGGTCATGCCGCTGATCGGGACGATCGACGCGAGCCGCGCGCAGCAGGCGCTCGAAGCGGCGCTGAACGCCGTGCACGGGAACCGGACGGACGTCGTGATCATCGACGTCACGGGCGTGACGATCATCGACTCCGCGGTCGCGACCACGCTGATGGCCACGGCGGCGGCGCTCCGGCTGCTCGGCGCGACGACGGTGATCACCGGCCTGCGCCCCGAGCTGGCGCAAACGCTCGTCTCGCTCGAGATCGATCTCAGCACCGTGGTCACCCGGGGGACGCTCCGGAGCGGCATCGACTACGCGCTGCGACAGGTCCGCTGACGTCGTCTTGCCGGCACGCCTGCGGGATCGCGGTGAGGCGGCACACGGTAACTCGATATCATGACAGTCACGCTGTGCGACCACGTAGCCAGCTCACCGCCAACGAGATGGCCATGACGGCGCGACCGCTCGAACGCTTTTTTTGTTGTTAATTGTATTTATTTTTCCTAGCTTGAAAGAATGCTGCCATCACGCTGTCTGCGCCGTTCCCTGGCTGTGAGCGCAGGTGCTACGGCCATGCTCCTCGCCGCCGCTCTCCCCGCGGCGGCCGCCACGCCGTTCACGACGTTCGAATCGGGCCAGGTTCGCCCCCTGGCCCTGTCGGCGAACGGCAAGCTGCTCTTCGCGGTGAACACGCCCGACAACCGGCTGGAGATCTTCCGCGTCGAAGCCAATCGTCTGCAGCTCAAGGCGTCTGTGCCCGTGGGGCTCGAGCCGGTCGCCGTGGCTGCCCGGGGCGACGATGAAGTCTGGGTGGTGAACCACCTGTCCGACAGCGTGAGCGTGGTCGACGTTCGAGACCCCGCCAGGGCGCGCGTCGTCCGCACGCTGCTCGTGGGCGATGAGCCGCGCGACATCGTGTTCGCCGGTCCGCAGCGCTCGCGGGCCTTCATCACCACGGCCCACCGCGGGCAGAACGCCCCCTTCGATCCGCAGCTCTTGACGCCCGGCATAGGGCGCGCGGACGTCTGGGTGTTCGATGCGAGGCGGCTCGGGACGTCGCTCGGCGGCACGCCGCTCTCCATCGTGACGCTCTTCAGCGATACGCCGCGCGCGCTCGCTGTGACGCCGGACGGCAGCCGGGTCTACGCCGCCGCCTTCCACTCGGGGAACCGCACGACCGTCATCGACGAGAGTCTCGTGCCGGACGGCGGGGAGGCCGCGGGCGGGCTGCCAGGGCCCGACACCAACTTCGAGGGAGTCCCCCGGCCGGAGGTCGGGCTCATCCTTAAATTCAACGGAGCCCACTGGGTCGACGAGCTGGGCCGCCCCTTCGACGACGCGGTGCGCCTCTCGCTGCCCGACAAGGACGTCTTCGTCATCGACGCGCTCGCCAATCCGCCGCGCCAGGTGGACGGGCCAGGCGGATTCTTCACGGGCGTGGGGACCATCCTGTTCAACATGGTCGTGAACCCCGTGAACGGGAAGGTCTATGTGTCCAACACCGACGCCCGGAACGAGCAGCGCTTCGAGGGGCCCGGGATCTTCGCTGGCCACAGCGTGCGCGGCCACCTGCACGAGAGCAGGATCACCGTCCTCGGTCCGGGCGGCGTCGCCCCGAGGCACCTCAACAAGCACATCGATTACAGCAGCTGCTGCGCGCCGGTACCGAACGACGAGAGCAAGAAGAGCCTTGCGCAACCGACGCAGATGGCCGTGACGCGCAACGGCGCGACCCTGTATGTCGCGGCGCTCGGCTCGGACAAGATCGGCGTCTTCGACACAGCGAAGCTCGAGAACGACACGTTCGTGCCCAGCGCCGCGAACCAGATCCGCGTCCCTGGCGGCGGGCCGACCGGCCTCGTCCTCGATGAAGACAGGCAGCGGCTCTACGTGCTCGCGCGCTTCGATAACGCGATCTCGGTCATCGATACCCGGACCCGCCGCGAGGTCGCGCACGTGCCGATGCACAACCCGGAGCCTCCGAGCGTCGTCCGGGGGCGCCGCCTCCTCTATGACGCGTCGTGGAGCTCGAGCCACGGCGACTCGTCCTGCGCGAGCTGCCATATCTTCGGCGACTTCGACAGCCTCGCGTGGGACCTCGGAAACCCGGACGGCACCGCGCTGGAGAACCCGGGACCGTTCTGCACCGATCTCTTCGGCCAGGACACGAGCTTGCACCCGATGAAGGGGCCGATGACGACCCAGAGCCTGCGCGGCATGGCGAACCACGGGCCGATGCACTGGCGCGGCGACCGCACGGGCGGCCACGATGCGCCGACGTCCCAGCCGGACAGCGGGGTGTTCGACGAGCGGGCGGCGTTCAAGAAATTCAGCGTATCGTTCGTCGATCTGCTCGGGCGAGACGAGACGATCTCGGAGGAGGAGATGGACGATTTCACGGACTTCATCCTCCAGGTCACGTATCCACCCAACCCCATCCGCGCGCTCGACGACTCGCTCACGCCCGATCAGAGCGCGGGGCGCGACTTCTTCGGGGGGCCCGTGTCGAGCATCCTCGGCGCCTCGTGCATCGGGTGCCACGTCGTCGACCCCGACGCCAACCCCGACGACTTCGCGCCGGGCTTCTTCGGCAGCGACGGCGGCTCGGCCAACGCCAACGAGACCCAGCTCTTCAAGGTCCCGCACCTGCGCAATCAGTACCAGAAGGTCGGGATGTTCGGCATGGCGGAGTCGTTCGTGTTCCCGTTCGGCGGCTCCAACGCGCACATGGGCGATCAGGTCCGCGGCTTTGGCTTCCTCCACGACGGCGCCGTCGATACGCTCGTTCGGTTCAACGCGTTCTCCGATTTCGTCCAGACGCCGGAGAACCCCGGCGGCTTCCCTGTCGATCCCGAGGGGGAGCTCCTGAAGCGCCAGGTGGCGGAGTACATGCTGGCGCTGGAGTCGAACCTGAAGCCCATCGTGGGCCAGCAGATCACGCTCACGTCGTCGAACGCGGCGGTGGCCGGCCCGCGCGTCGATCTGCTCGTGGCGCGCGCCGACGTCGGCGACTGCGATCTCGTGGTCAAGGGCTGGTCACAGGGGGACGAGGTGGGCTTTCTGTACGTCGGCAATGGCCGTTTCGACGCCGACCGCGCGCGCGCGCCGCGGCGATCGGACGGCGAGCTCCGCTGGCTGGGCACGAGGGGCGGCGGCGAGCTGACGTATACCTGCGTGCCGCCCGGGTCGGGCGAGCGCATCGGCGTCGATCGCGACGGCGACGGCTTCCGCGACGGTGACGAGCGGGACGCCGGCAGCGACCCGGCCGACCCGCAGAGCATTCCGCGACGGGGACCGCACGGGCCGCCCCCGTGGCCGCATCGCTGAGCGGAACGATCGCGCGCGCTCACCCGCCCATCGACCGGTGAGCTGCCGCGGACGGGTGCTTCCCTGACAGCAATGCTTCCGCAGCGCTGGTGGTCCGTTGCTGCCCTCGCAGCACGTCGGGGGGCAGGGGAGGGGCGGCCCTTCGATCTCCGCCGCTGCGCCCGTGGCTCCGGCGCCGGGCACGGCGCTTGCGCTCTGGGCGTGGTGATCGCGTGCGGCGGTCGCGCGGCGACGCGCCCTCGCGCGCACGTGAAGGACCGAGACCGAGGACATCCATGAGCGACAATCAGCGGAAGATCCGTTTGGGCGCCTTTTTGCCTGGCGCAGGACACCACGTGGCGGCCTGGCGGCACCCGCAGGCGCAGGCGGACGGAGGCATCAACTTCGCGCATTACAAGCGCATTGCGCAGGCGGCGGAGCGGGCCAAGTTCGACGCCGTGTTCCTGGCGGACGGGCTCGCCTTGCAGAACCGGCCCGGAGCGCAGGGCCGCACCGCTTATGGGGCCAGCTTCGAGCCGGTCACCTTGTTCTCTGCGCTCGCGGTCGTCACCGAGCACATCGGCTTCATCGCCACCGCGTCCACCACGTACGAGGAGCCTTATTTGCTGGCCCGCAAGTTCGCGTCGCTGGACCATATCAGCCAGGGGCGCGCAGGCTGGAACGTGGTCACCACCGGCGGGGGCGAGGCGGCGGGGAACTTCGGGCTCGACGCTCACCCCGATCACGCGCAGCGCTATGTCCGGGCGCGCGAGTTCGTCGATGTGGTGACCGGCCTGTGGGACAGCTGGGAGGACGACGCCTTCCTCCGCGACAAGGCGTCGGGGTCTTACTACGACCCGGCGAAGCTGCACACGCTCGATCACAAGGGGAAGTTTTTCTCCGTTCGAGGTCCGCTCAACATCCCGCGTCCGCCGCAGGGACACCCGGTGATCGTGCAAGCGGGGTCGTCGGAGGCGGGCAGGGAGCTCGCGGCCGAGACCGCCGAGGTGATCTTCACCGCGCAGCAGACGCTGGAAGACGCGCAGGCCTTTTACGCCGACGTCAAAGGCCGGATGGCCAAGTACGGGCGGCACCCCGACCAGCTGAAGATCATGCCGGGGGTGTTCCCCGTGGTCGCAAGGACGGAGTCGGAGGCCAGGGCGAAGTACCAGGAGCTGCAGGACCTCATCTTGCCGGAGGTCGGGCTGTCGCTGCTCTCGGGCCTGTCCGGCGGGATCGATCTGTCCGCGTATCCGGTGGATGGGCCGCTCCCCGAGCTGCCCGAGACCAACAACAACAAGAGCCGGCAAGCGTTGATGTTCGACATCGCGCGCAAGCGCAACCTCTCCATCCGGGAGCTCTACCTCTGGGTGGCTGGAGCGCGCGGGCACTGGACGATCGTGGGCTCGGTGGAGCAGATCGCGGATCAGCTGGAGGCGTGGTTCACGCGGGGCGGCGCCGATGGGTTCAACGTGATGCCGCCGTGGCTCCCGGGCGGGCTGGACGACTTCATCGAGCTGGTGATCCCGGAGCTGCGGCGGCGCGGGTTGTTCCGAACGGAGTACGAGGGCCGCACGCTGCGGGAGAACCTCGGGCTGGCTCGGCCGGCAAACCGCCACGCGGCCGGCGCGAAGCCGCGGGCGTCGGCGGCCTGAAGGCACCTGGTCTGGCTCGAGCTCGTGGAGCTGGCCGTGCCGATGGGTCCGGCAGAGAAGCAGAACGCCCGGCCCACTGTGCTGGACGCTCAGGGCTCGTGCCGCTCGCTCAGGGCTCTTGCCGCTGACGGGTGGCGGAGTAGTGTCGGGGAGGGCACGCCGCCCCGCCCGAGGCGCCATGAGCATCCAGGTCCCCATCGGCATCGACGATTTCCGCCGGCTCCGCGAGCTGGGGCTCGAATACGTCGACAAGTCGCACCTGATCCAGGAACTCCTCGACAGGCCGGGCACCGAGGTCGTCCTGCTCCCGCGCCCGCGGCGCTTCGGCAAGACGCTCAACCTCTCCATGCTGCGCTGTTTCTTCGAGCGGCACGCACAGGATCTCTCCCCGCTGTTTCGTGATCTTCGGATCTGGCAGGCCGGCGAGCAGTACCGCGCGCACTTCCAGCGCTACCCGGTGCTCCACCTGACCTTCAAGGGGGTGAAGGCCGAGAGCTTCGACGCGTTCTGGGAGGGCGTGCAGGACAGGATCGCGCGCCTCTTCGACGAGCACCGCGACCTGCTCGACAGCGGCGCGCTGAGCGAGCGTGAAGCCCGGCGGTATCGCGAAGTCCTCGACGGCACGGCTGGCAGGATCGCATACGAGACAGCGCTGCTCGACCTGTCGAGCTATCTCCACCGATCCCACGGCGAGCGTGTGGTCATCCTCCTCGACGAGTACGACGAGCCCCTCCACGCCGGGTATCTCCACGGCTACGCCGCGCAGGTCATCGGCTTCTTCCGCGCGTTCCTCACCGAGGGCCTCAAGGGCAATCCGCACCTGTTCAAGGCGGTGCTCACGGGCGTCCTGCGCGTGGCCCGCGAGAGCATCTTTTCAGGTCTCAACAACGTGGCTGTCTACTCGCTGCTCGCGCCGGAGTTCGACACCTGCTTCGGGTTTACTGAGCCCGAGGTCGAGTCGCTGCTCACGAGGTCTGGGCGGCTTGAGCGGCTCCCGTCGCTGCGCGCCTGGTACAACGGGTATCTCTTCGGAAATACCGTCGTTTACAACCCGTGGAGCGTCCTGAACTTCCTCTCCCGTGAAGATGGCGCGCCGCAGCCCTACTGGGTGAACACGAGCTCGAACGATCTGGTGCGGGAGCAGCTCGAGCGGCGCGCGCTCGCGCTCGAGCCGGCGTTCGCGGCGCTGCTCGACGGCGGCAGCGTCGAGCGCGTGCTCGACGAGAGCGTGCCGCTCGGGGAGCTTGACCGGAGCGACGAGGTGCTGTGGAGCCTCCTCGTCTTCACGGGGTATCTCAGGGCCGAGAAGCGCTCGCGCGGACCGATGGAGCAGCCTTCGCACCTGCTCTCGATCCCGAACCGCGAGGTCCGGGGCGTGTACACGACGACGTTCCGTCGGTGGCTCGGCGCGCGCCTCGAGCGGCAGAGCGGTGGGCTCGACCGGCTCCTCGACGCCCTCCTCGCGGGCGACGCGGCGCGCTTCGAGGCGCAGCTCCAAGCGTTCGCGACCGACGTGCTTTCGTACCACGACACGGGCCGGCCCGATCCAGAGCAGGTGATGCAGGGCTTCGTGCTGGGGCTCCTCGCGGCGCTGGAGCCGGAGCACCAGGTGCGGTCGAACCGCGAGTCGGGGCGCGGCCGGCCGGACGTGATCATCCGGCCGGCGCAGCCGGGGAGGCCGGGCGTGGTGCTCGAGCTGAAGGTGGCGCGAGCGGGCAAGACGCTGGAGCAGGCGCTCGACGAGGGGATCGAGCAGATCCGGCGGAACGACTACACAGCGGAGCTGCGGGCGGCGGGGGCGTCGCCGGTTCTCGCGCTGGCGGTCGCGTTCGATGGGAAGGTGGTGCGGGTGGCGAGCGTCCCTGTAGCGGTCTCGCCGTGAAGCTCAGGTGCGATAGAGCGGAGCGCAGACTCGTGCGCCCCAGGGGTATGCCGCTCAGCCGCAGCCGGGCGCGCCGGCCGGCTCTGTCGCCGCCGCGCGCAGGCGCTCCTTGATCTCCTCGGACAGGCACATCCGCGAGACCATGTCCTCGAACGTGTCGCGCCGCCGGATCAGCCGGCTCTTCCCGCCGTCGATGAGCACCTCGGCCGGCCGCAGCCGGCCGTTGTAGTCGTAGCTCATCACGTGGCCATACGCGCCCGCATCCATCAGGACGACAACGTCCCCCGCGGCGACGTCCGCGGGGAACTCGCGCTCCGCGATCCACATGTCCGTGTTCTCACAGACCTGGCCCGTCATCGCCATCGGCGCCGTCGGGCCGAGGCGGCCGTTGATCCGGACCTCGTGGTACGCGCCGTACATCACCGGGCGCGCCATCGTGTTCATCGAGATGTCCGTGCCGATGATCGTCTTGTATCCCTGCTTGATCGAGATCACCCGCCCGAGCACGTAGCCCGCGTCCCCGACGAAGTAGCGCCCCGGCTCCATGACGAGGCGCGGCTCCTTCAGGCCGTGCTCCGCGCACTTCTTGCGGACCACCGCGGCGATCCCGCGGGCGACGGCCTCCACGTCGAGCGGCGGCTGCTCCCTCCGGTAAGGGATGCCGAGCCCGCCGCCGATGTCCATGAACGCGAGGTCGAAGCCGAGCTTCCGGGCCACCGGGCCGATCAGGTCGAGCAGCTTGCCCGTGACGTGCGCGAAGTTCTCCGGCTTGTGCGCCTGCGAGTGAGGCATCATGTGCACCCCGAGCCGCTCGACCCCGTTCTCGAGCGCGGTGCGATAGGCCTCCTCCACGTAGCGCGGGTGGATCCCGAACTTCGCGGACGGGCCCGCGAACGGCTTCAGATCGGGGGTCGCGATGTCCTCGCCGCTCGGGTTGATCCGGAACGACAGACAGCGCGGCTTCCCGAGCGAGAACAGGCGCTTCAGGATGCCGTGATCATCCACGTTGAAGACCACCCCGGCGCGCAGCCCCGCGGCCAGGTCCTCGTCCGACAGGCTGTTGCCCGTGTAGATGATCTGCTCGCCCGAGAGCCCGAGCGCCTGCGCCAGGCGGATCTCGTTCGGGCTCGCGGCGTCCACGCCGGAGCCCTCGTTGACCAGGAGCTTCGCTATCTCCAGGTTGTTGCACGCCTTGATGGCATAGAAGACGGACACCTCCGGGTAATTGCCGCGCAGCGCCCGCGTGAGTCGACCGAAGTTCTCCCGGATGCGCTCGGCATCGTAGGCATAGAGCGGTGTTCCGTATTGCTCCGCGAGGTCGCGGACCGAAATGCCCCCGATCTTGATCTCTGCCTCTTGCATACTCCTCGTCGCGTCAACGCTTCAACTTTGAGAGACAACCTGAAGAAACCGTTCGCAATTCCGCGGCACAGCCTACCATGTGCCCCTGGCGGCCGGAAGGGGCGCGCCCTGCCTCGGGGTCCAGGAAGACCGCGGGTGCCCGGGCCCGCGCCCGCGCCTCCCAGGCGCCCTCGCCCGGAGCGCCTCGCGCGCGCCTATTTCGCGGGGTCCCGGCTGGCGAAGAGGTGCCGCCAGAGCGCGCCGAGCCCGCCGACGAACAGCGAGCCCTGGCGCTGGTCGATGTCCTCGACCGCGGCGGGGTCGAACGGCAGCTGCTGCGGGTCGATCACCTCGAGCAGGGCGCGCTCGTCCGCCGTGGGCGAGGGGTGGAGCCTCAGCCGGCACGAGCTCCCAGGCGTGCGCGGCCCGGTCGCCGGGCTCGCCAGCCCGTCGAGGCAGGCGACGAGGTCGTCCACCCGATCGAAGTCCGTGTCCCCCAGGTGCTCGCCGATGAGCGACGCGCGCGCCGCGCGGATCGAGCGGCCCAGCGCGTCGTCGGGGTCGTCGGTCTCGACCGAGGCGTTGATCTCCGTGTCGATCGAGAGGCTGCGGTTCGTCAGGTTGGCCGAGCCCACGGTGAGGAAGCGGTCGTCGACGATCATCAGCTTCGAGTGGATGTACGTGGCGCGATCGGCGGTCTCGTCCTCGCCGCACGCCGGCAGGGTGTAGTAGACGCCGAGGTGATGGCCGGTCTCGGCCGCCACGTCGCGCAGCCCGCCGAGCACCTTGGCCTGGGAGAGGCCGACGGCGATCTGCTCCTTCATCGTCTCGGCCTCCATGTTGAGCACGAGCACCACGTCGAGGAGCGGCCGGCCCTCGGCGCGCATCCGCCGCGCGAGCCCCTCGGCGATGACGTGAGAGCTGAAGTACTGCGTCTCGATGTAGATGAAGCGCTCCGCGGCGTCGATGGCGTCGAGGTAGAGGTCGCGTATCTCCGTGCAGTGCGCGGCGCCGGTGGGCGCGCCGTGCGGATCGGTGCGGCTCAGCGTCACGTGCGCCGCCGCGAGGGGGACGCCGCCCTCGGGCCGGTAGTCGGGGAACGTCGGATCGGCCCCGTCGAGGTCCGGCAGCGTGATGTCGACGCCGCCCGCGCGCCGCCAGCGATCCGTGAAGATCTCTGTCAGCGCCCGCGCGACCGCGCGGCCGCGCAGGTAGGCCTGCACGTCGTGAAACGGCTTGTGCGGCTCTCCTCGGCTGACGCGGAGCGGGTTCTTGTTCGTGTGGCTGCGGTCGTCCCAGCGGTGGTCGCAGAGGTCGAGGCCGCCGAGGAACGAGAGCTCGCCGTCCACCACCACGAACTTCTGGTGGTGCGAGGCGCGCTCGACGTGGGTGGCGTCGAAGAGGAAGCGCAGGCGATGGTTCGTCCACTCGAAGACGAGCTGCTGGAGCCATTCGCGCTCGAGCGCGAACACGAGGTGGAAGTCCCACGCGAGGATGAAGATCTGGAGATCGGGGCTCTGCTCGCAGAGGTGGTTCAGGAACTTGAGCAGCGTGATCGGGCTCGACACCTGCTCCTCCCTACCGCCCCGGAGCAGGGCGACGTCGCTGTCGAACTGCCAGCCGGCGAGGAGCAGATACCGCCGCGCCCTGGACGCGACCCGGTAGAACTCGGGGTAATACTCGTCGGCGTCGACCAGCAGGCCGATGTCGTCCACCGGGGTGTCGCACCACGTGTGGCGTCGAGGGTCGATGATCGTCCGTGCGCCCTTCATCGCGCGCCTATGGCTTCAGGTGCTCCTCGACGAGCCGCTTCAGGCCCGCCACGTCGGGCCGGCTCCTGCTCGCTTCGCCGATCGCGGCGAGCCGCTCCGCCTCGTCGCGCGAGAGATCGGGGCATATCCACTCCAGCAACGCTGCCCAGTCCGGCGCGCCGTCGCAGCTATAGCAGTCATCGGGGATGGGTGTATTGTCGGGGAAATTCCGGAAAACCAGGTACGGCATCGCATCTACCTTCGTGCCGGGATCGCGGTCGCGTCGCCACCGTGTTGCCACCACGGCTCGCGCTTGCGCGCGCCCGCGGAGCGCTGGCCACATAGGCTATGGGGCCGGCGGAGCGAGGGAGCAAGCGTGCCCGGGGCCGCCGGGGCCCTCCGCCGACGGGCCGTGCCCCGAGCGGGGGGCGGTGCGCGTTCGGGGGAGAAGCAGGAGGGAGGCCGCGCGGCGCGCGCGACGGCGGTCAGGCCATCGCGCTGGCATCACCCACGCGCCGGCGCTCGGCCGTGTCAGGGGGCGCAGCCGATCCGCTCCGGCGCGACCGCCACGTCGTCATACCACATCGTCCGCGCCGGGCCGTGGAAGCCGAGGTAGCCGAAGCTGAACGTCTTGTAGTTGAGCGTCTTCACGCCTGTCTTGTCGATGATCTTGGTGCCGTTGGCGTAGACCTGGACGCCGCCCTTGGCGCCGTCGAAGTAGGCCTCCATGCAGTGCCACTGGTCCTTGGGGAGCTTCACACCGTTGCTCCCGCACCGGGTCTCGCCGCCCGTGGACAGGGTGACATCGTCGTGCAGGTTCAGCACGATCTGGCAGTACTGCTCGGCGACCTCCATGTTGTCGCCCGCGTTCGGCTCGCCGTCGCCCGTCATGGCCTGGAAGTAGGCGTTGTGGTCGGACTGGCCGAGATCGACGCTGCTGCGCACGTAGAGCCGGACCCAGAACGTCGAGCTGGGCGACGGGACGGAGAGCATCCTCCAGTCGTAGCCGGCGGCACCGGGGTTCACGCGCAGCGCGCGCGTGCCGGCATGGAAGATCGAGGAGTCGATCGCCATGTTCTTCAGCGCATCGGCCGCCTGGTACGAGGGACGGTACGTCGCGCCCTCGGGCAGCCCGTCGCCCTCGAAGTCGGAGCAGAACGTCGCGCTCGCCGGGCACCCGCCGGTGGGCGTCCCGCTGCCGGTGCTCGACGTGGCGCTCGTCTCGGGTGTCCCGGTGCTCGTGGTGCTGGTGCTGCTGGGGTCACCGCCGCCGCCGCTGCTGCTGCTGCTGCTGCTGCCGTTGCTGGTGGTGCTGCCGTTGCTGGTGGTGCTGCCGCTGCTGCCGCTGCTGGTGGTGCCGTTGCTGCTGCTGCCGGCGACGGGGCTGCCCGCGCCCGAGCTCACGCTCGAGGCGCCGCCGGTCCCCGCGCCGCTGCCGCCCGCGCCCCCCGTTTCCGAGGAGTCGCCAGCGCCGTCCGAGCAGCCCGCCGCCGCAGCGGACAGGGCCAGACAGGAGATCCCAACCCAAGTGAAGCGTGCGATTTCGCGATGGAAAGTCATGTTGATGCCCGAAAGGTGGTAGGCCCGTTCGCCGGAGCTGCGCGCTGCCGCAGCGCGGCACGTCTGCCGGTGATCCTAAGAAGCTGCCGCTGCGCCGAGGCGCGACCAGCGCCCGACGCGGCTCACAGCTCTAGCAGAATTCGCCGCACCTCGGGAGGCGTTCTTCCGGGTCCAGATGGGCAGTAAATTTCTCAGCGGAGCGGCGAACGCGGATGGCGCGGCGCCTGGGCGGGCTAGACGGCCATTTGCGGCCTTGTCACGCCAGGAGAGGGCCAAGGTATGCCTATATGTGCCAGCAGGGATGGGAAGAGCGCATGGCCACGTGGCTGCGGAGAGGTCGTCCTCCGCGCTCGCCGCCTTGGCCGGCTCGCGTCTGCCGTCGCTGGATCGCTCCGCTTCTGCGAGGCGTTCTCACGAGAGCCGCGGCCCCGGAATGAGAGCGGTCCGTCACAGCGCGCGACAACCTGGATTGACGGAGTGCACATAGTCGTCGGCCTCGCCGATGATCTGAACGATGGCGCTCCCCATCGGGCATTTGACCCCGTAACCTGTGCTGTGCATGTTGCCGATGCCGGGGCCGACATTGACGCTATCGCTCATCTTCCACGCTTCGACCGTCTGGCACAGCAGCTCGACCCGGTAAACCTGGGTGTCGACCCAGATGTTGATCCCGACCAGGACCTGGTTCGCAGGGCAGATCACGCTGCCCGGCCCGCCGCCGTTGCCGCCGGCGGTCACGGTCTGGAAGGCGGTGCCCAGGGTGCCGTCGCCGGCGAGCGGCGCGCAGATCAGGCCGATTTGATCGATCGAGCCGCCGCTCCGGCCGTGGACGCCGACTGCCACGTTGCCGCTACCACAGGGGATGACGTAAGAGTTGTCGTCGCCCGTGCCGCCGGCGCCGCCCGTGCCGCCGGCGCCGCCCGTGCCGCCGGCGCCGCCCGTGCCGCCGGCGCCGCCCGTGCCGCCGGCGCCGCCCGTGTCGCCGGCGCCGCCCGTGCCGCCGGCGCCGCCCGTGCCGCCGGTGCCGCCCGTGCCACCGGCGCCGCCGCCGCCCGCGTCACCGCCGGCCGTACCACCGCCGCTGCCGCCAGCGCCGCCGCCCGTCGCGCCCGCGGTGCCCGAGAAATCGAGATCGTCGACCCCCGAGATCGCGTTGCATGCCGCGCTCCAGCAGACGACGGCGAGCGCCGCGGCCATGACCGTCGCGAGGGGCTTCGTCGTCCGGACTGCTGCGTGTTCTCTCATCAGAAGCTCCCGTGGCGGGTGATCTTGCCGGGCCCGAGGCTCGCCTGGAGGGCTGACGAAGCCGAGGGGCCGAGGTGCAGGGTGGGGTCAACCTGGGGGGGTCGGGTCGGCGGCATGAGGGCTCCCCGTTGGGGGATCGAGGTCTCGGTGCGGGCGATGGTCTGCTGTTCCGAGGCCTGGCTGACCCGGAGGGTGCGGTCGTCGTGCCGGGTGGTCAACGACGAGGGCAGCCAGGACGCCTGGCGTGACCATACCTGCGAGAATGGCCGGAAGGAACCCGAACCTCGCCCCGGAGGCCCTCGGGAAAGCGCGGCCGGCCAGCGGCAGGCCCTCGCGGGGAGGCAAACACCCGGGCGTGCGCGGGCGACGCCCCTCTCGCCGCCGATGGTTGGCGACGCCATGGCGGAGCTGCGACGCCGGAGCGGCGAAGGGGCTCCTGCGAGGTAGGCGAGCTGAGCGCGCCCGATGCATTGCGAGCGAGAGCGATCGGCGACGGCGGCCGCCAGCTGCTCGAGCTCGCGCCGCGTGTCTGCCAGATGGGTGGGGAGTCGTGCCTGGGGCTGAAGTCCGGGCACGTGGCGCGCGGGATGGACATCCCGCGCGCGTTCATCATGCGACGCTCAAGGCCGAGCGCTCACTTCATCGACACGTTCACGCTGGCGCTCCCGCTGCTCTGATAGCCCTCCACGACCATCGAGACCTCGTACAGGTTCCCCATCTTCATCCCCAGGCGATCCCACGCGTTGAAGTGGTTGGCGACGGTGATGGTTCCGCTCGTGCGCTTCTGCTGCCGGACGCTCCAGAACTGATAGAAGGTGGTCGAGTTGCCTTCGATCGACGGCTGGTTGACTCGCTGGGTCCGATAGATGTCATAGGTGCCTCCGTCGCTGGTGACGGTGCCCATGAATCCCTGGCCGCCCGGCGGACGCCAGGTGCCCCAGCTGTCGACGATGTAGTACTCCACGAGCGGGCTCTTCGTCCACCCGTAGACGGCCAGGTACGAGTTGCCGTTCGGCCGGTAGTCGGCCGAGTAGGTCACGATCTGGTTCTTCGACCCGGGCCTCAGACCCTTACGGCCCAGCAGGTTGTTGATGTTGCTCCATTCGACGTTGAAGCCGTTCGCCGTGTTGGTCTGGCATCCGCTCCCGGTGTCCTTCCAGTATTCGAAGGTGTAGCCGCAGTGGGTGCCCGTCTGATTACCGCAGACCTGCTGGTTGGGTGAATTGCACGTGCTGCCGCCGCCGGAGCCGCCGGAGCCGCCCGACCCGCCGGAGCCGCCCGCCCCGCCGCCGCCGCCGGCGCCTCCCGCGCCCGAGCTGCTGCTCGAGCTCGCGCTGCTGCTCGACGAGCTCGCGCTGCTGCTCGAGCTCGCGCTGCTGCTCGACGACGAGGACGCGCTCGAGCCGTCGATCGTGCCGCCGGAGCCGGTGACCGAGGCGATCGTGGGCCGCCCGCTGCCGTTCGCGCAGAACCCCCACTCCGTCGAGGAGCCCTTGGCGATCGCGCCGTTATGGCTCACGTTCGTGGCGGTGAACTGGCCGCCCGAATCCGTGGCGTTCACGTTCCACGAGTTGCTCCTCGTCGAGCCGTTGAGCCCGACGACGACGTTCCAGCCCGTGGTCGCCGGGCCGCGGGAGTTGTTCTTGACCGTCACGTTCGCGCAGTAGCCGCTTCCCCAGTCCGAGGTGACGGCGACGTTCGCCGACATCGAGCGGTCCGCGCTGTCCAGCGCGCCCTCCTGTGCCTCGATGTCCTCGTCCACGATGTTCTCGACGCTGCACGCCAGCAGGCCACACGCGATCGAAGCGGATAGATAGCCAAGTAAGGGAACGATGCGCATTTAAGATTTCTCCATGATCGGATCAGCGGAGTCACGGCCTCTGCTCGAAATGGATTAGTGAACCATCGAGGAAGACGCGAGCCCTCCGAGTCCTTGGTTAAAGTTCAAAATTCCCGGCCAGCGTGCTCGTGATCCGGTGATCACGGATGCGCCCGCGGGCCTGCGCCGACCACATGCCTGGCAATCACGATGTTGGTCGGACAGATGCTCACATGCGAACACCCCGTGTGACGGGGCCGGGCATCAACTCGGAAAAAGCAAGAACAACTCGAACGCGAAGCCGCAAGAAGCAAGTAGCCCCGGCAGTGTCACCCGGAGTCGACCTCTGTACGATCCTGCAACCGTCTGCGGCCCCCGGCCGAGTACGGTCCGGATCGTCAAAGGGGATTAGAATATTCATACAGACAGGAGGTGAAAGTCAAGACTCTTTTCTAAGTCGCGTCCGCTTTTCCCCGGCCCGCCCAGCTGCGTCCTTGGCCTGCTGCTGTTGGTTGTCTCGTAGAGCGCAAGATCCAGCCACGTTGCGCGCGTACGTCCGACGATAGAATCCAGATTCGTTCACTCTCCTCGAAAAGCGACGAACTCTCGAAGAAAACCGGTTTTGCGACGATCGGCGTCATCCGGTATTGCGGTGAAACTCCACGAGGAACAGGGCCTGACCGTCAGGGTCGAACTGATGCAGCAGCTCTGATACGACGATCCTGGGGCGCTCCGGATCCAGGGGAATCTCTCGACCGCCGGGCTCGTCGGTGCGATGGCGGAGCCGCCTGGAGGCCATGTGGATCACGCCCCCACACCGGGTAGGGTCGCGTGGTTTGACGGGCCTCTCGGTCGTCAGCCCTTCTCTCCGCCCTTCCGGATCCCGAGCTTCCGCATCTTGCTTTGCAGCGTCGTCGGCTTGAGCCCCAGCGCCGCCGCGGCCCCGTCCTCTCCGTAGATCTTCCCGCCCGCGGCCCGCAGCGCCTCCTCGATGCAGCGCTGAGCGGCCTCTCGGTACGTCGTCACGCGCCCTGTCGCGCCGGGCGCAGCGGAGAGCGGCGCTGACAAGATGAGCTCGTCTCCTGTCGACATCACCATCGACCGCTCGATCACGTTCTCCAGCTCCCGCACGTTGCCCAGCCAGCCGTGCGCCCGCAGCCGCGCCATCGACTCCGCGCTCACCCGCGGCGGCGTCCGGCCGAAGGTCGCCGCCACCTTCTCGACGATGACGCGCGTGAGCGGCTCCAGGTCCTCTGGCCGCTCCCGCAGCGGGGGGACGATGATCGGGAATACCTGCAGCCGATAATAGAGGTCGTCGCGGAACGCTCCGCTCGCCACCATGGCCTCGAGCGGCCGGTGCGTCGCGGCGATCACCCGCACCGAGACGCGCACCGCGCCGTCGCCGCCGACGCGCTCGATCTCGCCCTCCTGGAGCACGCGCAGGAGCTTCGCCTGCGCCGCCCTGGGCAGCTCGCCGACCTCGTCGAGCAGCAGCGTCCCGCCGCTCGCGCGCTCGAACAGCCCGAGGTGCCGCGCCGCAGCGCCCGTGAACGCGCCGCGCTCGTGGCCGAACAGGGCGCTCTCGACGAGCCCCTCGGGCAGCGCTCCGCAGTTGACCGCGAGGAACGGCCGCTCTGCGCGGCGCGAGAGCGCGTGGATGCGGCGCGCGATCACCTCCTTGCCCGTGCCCGTCTCGCCGCGCACAAGCACGGTCGTGTCCTGCCGCGCGACGAGCGGCACCATCTGCTGGAAGATCGCCCGCATCGCCGGGCCCACCGCGACCACCTCCCTCGGCAGCGCGACGCGATCGAGCTCCTCCTTCAGCGTCCGCTTCTCCCCCTGCGCGCGGCGCGCGATGGCCGCGACGCGCCCGAGGACCTGCACCTGCCGCAGCGCCACGGCGAGCAGGCGACCGATCGCCTCGAGCAGGGCGGGCGAGACGTCGAGCGCCGCGCCGTCGCCGAGCGCCATCGTGGCGCAGCCGACGGCGCCCTCCGCGTCGCGGAGCGCGAAGACGGCCATCGTCTCGCCGCCCGCGCCGCGCCGGACCTCCGGCGCGCCTGGCGCGGCCGCGCCGCGGCGCAGATCGAGCCTCCGCAGCGGGAGATGGCGCGAGAGCGCGGCGCTCACCGCAGGGACGAGCGTCGCCTCGGTGTGCGCGCGGGCCGAGGCCTCGCCGAGGTCGGCGAGCAGGAGGAGGGCGTGATCGGCGGAGGCGGTCATCGTGCGCGGAGCGAGGCCGACGAAATGGCGTCGTGCGGCACCGTAGGAGCGTTGCCTGGACCGCACAAGGCCGGCGAAAGCCCGGGAAAAGCCGCTCGGGCCGCGGGCACGCTCCCTGCTCTCTGCCGAAGGAGGGAGGGAGAGGAGAGCGCGCGGAGGACCGCGCCGCGGAAAGGAACCCTCATGGCCTACGTCATCGCCGAGCCCTGCGTCGCCACGTGTGACACCGCCTGTGTCCCCGTCTGCCCCGTGGACTGCATCCACGGCCCGCTCGCGGCAGACGAGATCTCGCGCATCCCCGAGGCAGAGCGGAAGACACGCCTCGCCGGCCTCCAGCTCTACATCGATCCCGAGTCGTGCATCTGCTGCGGCGCCTGCGAGAACGAGTGCCCGGTGGGCGCCATCTTCGATGAGGACGAGCTGCCGGCCGAGTGGCAGCGTTACCGGGAGATCAACGCCCGCTTCTTCGACGACCGCGCGACGGAGCGCGCTGCGGAGAGGACCTGAGCGCGGCTCGGGAGCGGCCGATATCGGCGAGCGACACGAGGAGAGGCGGAGGTGGCTGCGGGGCATTGACAGCCCGGAGTCGCCGCGATGTCATGATTCTCTCACGTGCTCCGCCCACCGGTCAGCTTCCAGGCGCGCGCGATGTGCATCGGGCTCTGCTGTGCGGCGCTCGCGTGCATGGCGCCGCCCGGCCCGAAGGGCGTGCTCCCCTTCCTCGCGTCTCCGGCGGGGCTGGGCGTCGCCGCGTTGGCCCTCATGGCGCTGGGGACGTCGATCGAGGAGCTCGGCAGGATCCGGCGCATCCGCGCCGGCGTGGGCCTCTGCATCGTGGCCGCCGCGCTCATCGCGGCCGGCGCGCTGTGGGGCGCTGCGCTGCCCGCGCTCAAGCCGTCGCTCGCCTGGTTCGCCTGGCTTCTTTATGGCGCCGGCGCGACCGGCGTCGCCCTCGCGCTCCGGCGTGACATCGCCGTCTTCCGCGATCCGCGTCACGGTCAATCCGTCCGCCTGGAGTCGATCTCGGCCGACGCCGTTCGTCTCACCGCCAACGGCGCTCCGGTCACCATCCCTGCCGCTCAGATCCGCAGCGTGAGCCTCGGCGCCGGCCTCGAAGGGCGGGGCGTCTTCGTCCTCGTCGGCAGCCGGGACAAGGTGATCGGCGACGCGCGCGCGCTCCCCTGGGTCGCCGCCCACCGGGACGGCGACACCTTCCTCTTGACCGAGCACCAGGCGGCGATCGACGCAGAGGTCCTGGCCCTGCGGCTGCACGAGGCGGCTGCCGCCAGCGGAGGGGATTATCGATGAAGGCGAGCGAACACGCGGCGGACGAAGCTCTCGAGATCCCGCTCCGCCGTCCCTACCCGGAGCTCCTCCTGGGCGCCCTCTTCTTTGCGGTCTGCGCGGCGGTCCTGGCCCACCGGGCCCAGACGAACGATCGCGGCCTGATCCTGAACGGGATCATCCATTTCGAGCCCGGAGGCGCCGGCGTCTTCTACGGGGTGCTGGCGATCCTGTCAGGGGCCTTCTGCGCGCTCGGCGTCGCCGGCGCTGCGCGGTTTGCGGCGCTCAAACAGTTCCGGATCGTCCTTGGCCCCCGATCGATCACCTTGCCGTCGATGCATCCGCTCCGTGGCGCGCGGGAGGTCACCGTGCCGCTCGATCGCGTCGAGTCGGTGGAGCTGCAGCCCCCGGCCAAACCGATCACGCTGGTGATCCGCGAGGACGATCGCGCCCACAGCATCCCGCAGCGCTGGCTCGCCAAGGACTGGCCGGCCGAGGAGGTCGCCGCCGCGATCATCGCGCGGGTGCGGGGGGCACACGCCGGGGAGCGCGACGGCGGGTAGCGCCCCGCGGCGGTGGGATCGTGGCGGCCATGAGGCGGTAGCGCTGCTGCCGCACGAGCACGAGAAGGAGGAACTCCTCGTGCCTGCCGAGCGCATGAGGCGCCTCGTTCCCTTCACAGGGGGCCAGGAGTCGCTGGCACTCTCGCCGGGTCCAAAGCCCCTCCTTGGACGGCGCCGGGCCGTCCCTGGCCGTGCGCTTGCCTCTCGGGGCGTCGGGCGCACCATCACCCGGCACGTAAGTCAGCGTGCCCGGATAGAAGGACAGGAATCGAACATGAAACAGTCGAGATTGAACGGCGCTCTGGTGGCGACCGCGGTCGTTGTTGTCGCTCCGCTCGCTCGTGCGGCCAGCACGATACCGATTCAGGACCTCGCGCTCGTCGAGGAGACGAGCGCATCGGGCTCGGCGGACGCGAGCGCCAGCGATCGTCACGGCATCCACGGGCCGCACGGCCATCACGGCCACCACGGCCATCACGGCTACCGCGGCCATCGGGGGGTCGGGGCCGACGTTTCGCGGGCAGGGCTCCCGGCTCCGGTCGTGAGCCTGACGGCTGGTCAGCGCTGATCCCTGACGGTTCATGGCGCCGCTTGCAGGTCGAGTCGACGCTCGGCCCCCAGCGCCGCCTTGCCGGCAACGCGGGTCGCCCGGTCGGGAGAGGTGCCGGCGTCGCGGCACCCTGGAGGTGAGTCGCATGAACGGAACAGCCATGGGCCGAAGGCGGGCCATCCTTCTGCTCGCCGCAGCGGCGGCGCACCTCGCGGTGGTCTGCCTGGGCGCTCTGCACGTCAGCGTCGGAGACGGGGGCTGGGCGCGCCGGGCGGTGCAGGTTTATGGCCTGCTCTCCGGAGCGGACAGCGGGTACTCGTTCTTCGCTCCAGGGGTCGGAACGACGCTCTCCGCGAGCTTTCAGGTGAACGGCGCGAACGGGAGCAAAGCCACCGATGCCCTGGAGACGGGGGTGAGCCGTGAAGCGGACATCCGGGTCAGGAACATCATCGGGATGTTCTCGCTGGAGGACGATCCGATGGTGAGGCGCTCGCTCGTGGCTTCCTGGGCCGGCAAGGTGCTCGCCAGGCACCCAGACGCCGACAGCGTCGTCGTACGACTCGACACGTTCGAGCTCCCCACGATGGCGGAGTACCGCGACGGCAAGCCCACGGGATGGAAGCTGAATTATCGAGCGAAATTCGTGCATCGCGCGAAGCTCGTGCGCGCGCAGCAGAGCGGCGGGAGCGCGCCGTGAACGCGCGGTCGACGGCCGCTCCCCGGGCCGCGATCGAGCGTGGGATCGCGCGAGCGTGCGCGGCCGTCGAGCGCTTCGCCTTCGCTCCTGCGTCGGCGGCGCCGCTCGCCGTCCTCCGGATCGGGCTCGCCGCGGTTCTTCTCATCCAGGCGGCGATGGTCGCTCCTGCGCTCTTCGAGCTTTATGGGCGATCGGGCATCCTCCAGACACCATTCCTCGACGCGCTCGGGAGGCCAGGGTCTGTCCGGCTCAGCTGGCTGATAGACCGCCTCGCCACGCTCGGAATCGGAGAGTCGCCCATCATCGCCGCCGTGGGCGCCCTTTACGTGCTCGCGCTCGGCGCGCTGCTCGCGGGATGGTACACGAGGGTGGCCGCGGCAGGCGCCTGGTTCGCCCACCTGATGCTGATGATGACGGCGGACAGCACGAATTACGGCGTGGACCAGTTCGCCAACATCTTCCTGTTCTATCTTATGTGGATGCCGGCGGGAGCGGCGCTCTCGCTCGATCGACGGCTCGGCCGCGCGCCCGCCGGGCCCACGAGCATGGCGCGGCTCTCCCTGCGCGTGGTGCAGATACACCTCTGCATCGTCTACCTCGCGAGCGGGCTGGGAAAGGCGCTCGGTGAGCAGTGGTGGAACGGCGATGCCATCTGGCGGACGCTCAACATGCCCGAGTATCGCCAGCGTGACTTCACCTGGCTTGCCCGCTATCCATGGCTCGCCGTGGGCGCGGGCTGGATGGTGCTGCTCATCGAATGCGGCTACCCCGTCATGATCTGGCCGCGGCGCACCCGGCGGCTCTGGGTGGCGGCCACCGTGGCGCTCCACGTCGGCATCGCGGCCTTCATGGGGCTCGGCGTCTTCGGAGCCATCATGACCGTGCTGACCATCTCTGCGTTCGCGGTGCGGGCAGATGAAGGGTCGGCAGGCAGCAGCTCGACTGGAGCATCGCGGACAGCGCCGTGCGCGTGGGCCCACCGGGCGGCGGCGCCGGGGGGCGCAAGCGGGCAGCGCGCCGGCGGGTAGCGCCCCGCAGGTCGTGGGATCTCGGCGGCGATGCGGTAGTAGGATGGCGCCCGATCAGGAGGAGAGATCCATGAAGACCGCGGCCGCGCTGGTGAAGGACATTCACGAAGAGCTCCGGAACATCGACGATCAGCTGAGGGTCCACCCTTATCCGGACGCCATCGAACGGGGAGAGGTCACGGCCCTTGGATTGAGGGCCTTCCCGGGCCACCAGCACCACGTGGTGCTCAGCGACCTGCGCTCGATGGCGATGATGCTCCAGCGCTTCGGGGACACGCCCTGGCGCGATTTCTGGACCGGCGTCCTCCAGGGCGAGCTCGTGGCGCCGGACGGGATCGCCGCCATGGGCCGGAAGCTCGGCATGACGAAGGACGACCTGGATCGGTACGAGGTCACCGCGGAGGGGTTCGCGTACGCGGTCCAGATGGCCTGGGCGGCGGCCAACGCCTCGGCGGCAGAGATCGCGTGCGCCCTGCTCATCAACTTCCCGGCGTGGGGGTTCAACTGTGGCAGGATGGGGAAGGCGCTCCGCGACCGGTACGGCTTCGGCCCCGAGCACACCGCCTTCCTGGACGCGTTCGCGGCGCTGCCGTCGTTCGAGGACACCGCGGTCGCCATCGTGCAGGACGGGCTCGACCGCGGCGTGGAGCCCCGCGCGATCCGCCGCACGACCAGGCTATTTCAGGCGTATGAGAAGATGTTCTGGGACGCGATGATGGCGCTGGGAGCGCAGAAGGCGAGCGGCTAGCGACGGCCCGCCGAGCAGACGCTATCGGGTTTGCCGCCCTTCCTCGCGTTCACACCCGTACTTCTCGCGGATCTCCACCGCCATCCGGTGCACCACCGCGCCGGCGTCCGCGCGCACGTGCAGTTCCAGCCCCGGCATCAGCTCCACGCGGCGCCACGCCCGGCCGAGCTCCGCGGCGTCCGCGCGCTCCCCCGCGCCGGGCGCCGCGCTCTCGGCCAGCTCGGGCGGCAGCACCTCCTTCGCCAGCTCCTCGAGCGGGATCTCGGCGAGCTTCCGCTTGATCTCCGGGAGCAGCAGGTTGTGCTCGCGCAGCTTCTTGATGGCGAGCGCCCGCACGAGGTGCTCGCGGCCGTACGTCGTGCGGCGGCCGTGGAACGCGGGCTTGTCCATCAGACCCTCCGCGAACCAGTGCTTGATCGTGCCGGTGCTGACACCGGCAGCGCGCGCCAGCTCGACGGCGCTGTAGCCGCGCGGGGCGACAGGGGGCGCAGGGACCAGGGGCATCGAGACATCCTAGCCAAAGAACCAGACAAAAGTCGACAGAATCTAGACAATAGATTCTGATTTCTAGGTGGGTGGAGACTCCAACGAGAGATTTAGCTCTGGAATCTGGCTAATAACGGGCATGAATCAAAGAATCTTGTCAGAGAACTAGAATAATGCACCCTGAATCCAGAAAAACGGCTCAAAAATCGAGCCAATCGAGTCGCCCGATCGTGCTGGTCGGGTCGCCAAGGGCTGCCGGCGCGCGCCGTGGTACACCCTGCGGTCATGACGACGGGCGCGCCGCGATCCATCTACCTTCCCCGGGTCTACGAGGCACCCGACCTCGCCGACCTCCACGATCTCATCGACGCGAACCCGTTCGGCATGCTCATCGCGCCCGGGGAGGACGGCGCGCCCATGATTGCGCACGTGCCTTTCCTCCTCGATCGCGACAGCGGCCCTCATGGCACCTTGCTCGCGCACGTCGCGCGGGCCAACCCGATCCGGCGCGCGCTCGACGGGAGCACGCCGGTCCTGGCCGTCTTTCGCGGGCCGCACGGGTACATCTCGCCCGGGTGGTACGCCTCGCGCGACGACGTGCCGACCTGGAACTACGCCGTCGTCCACGCGCACGGCGCGCCGCGGGCCATCGAGGACCACGACGCGCTCCTCGCGCTGCTCGCGCGCCTCTCCGACGTGAACGAGCGCGGGCGGCCCGAGCCCTGGAGCGTCGCGGAGCTCTCGCCGGAGAAGCGAGCCGCGCTGCTCCCCGCGATCGTCGGCCTCTCCATCGAGATCACGCGGATCGAGGGCAAGCTCAAGCTCTCGCAGAACCGCCGCCCCGAGGACCGCGACGGCGCCATCGCCGGGCTGCGCGCGCAGGGCACGCCCGACGACCTCGCGCTCGCGCAGGCGATGGAGCGCGCCCGCCCTCGCTGAGCCGTCAGCCTTCGCGCTCGCGACCTCCACGATCCGCGCGACCGAACAGGAAATGACGAAGCAGTACGTCAATGCAGTAATCCAAGGGGACTTTCAGAATGCCCAGCGCATCTTCGAGGGGCTCCCAAAGAAGGCGCGCCTGCGCTCGTTTGATCCCGGACAGATCCTGGTCGAGCACAGGGCCGCCCATCACGATCGTGTACTTACCTGGCTGGGAGTCGAGGGAATGAAAGGCGCTTGGCGTGCTGCAGTGAACGGGAGGTGGGTCCTCTACGGTTTCGACGATACTATCGTCTTGAGCCCGTTGATGTCAGCTGATGAACAGCAGGCTTTGGCGCGCCACGGGTTTGTGGATTGACCGGGCCAGGAACGACTTCTCGTGTGGGCGCCAGCAAACAGCAACCTTGAAATTTACAAAGCGCTTGGACTTGCCCCCCGCCGATCGTCCGCTCCACGATCTCATCTCCGAGTACTTCGCCGACGACGCGTGGCGGCCGAGCTGTCCCAGAGAAGGGCATCGAGCACGGTGACGGATGCCAGGTACGTGCTGTCCTCGAGCGACGGCGAGGTCATCGTGAAAGGAGCCGTGGACCGCTCGGCGCGCTTGTTTCAATGCTCGGAGGCCGCGATGATGACGCTCCGCGGCCGCCGTGCCGGCGATCGAGAGGGCGGCGGCTTCAACACGGGGCGGCGTCGAGCCGCATGTCTACGGGAGGACCTATGCAAGTGATCGTCGCGGGCGCCGGGATCGGCGGCCTGGCCGCGGCTCTGGCGCTGCACGCGTCGGGTCATGAGGTGACGGTGTTCGAGGCGGCGCCCACCGTCCTGCCGCTCGGGGTCGGCATCAACCTGCTGCCCCACGCCCTCGAGGTGCTGGGCGAGCTGGGTCTCTTCGAGGCCCTGTTGGCCCAGGGAGTGGCGACCCGCGAGCTTATCTATTTCAACCGCTTCGGCCAGCGCATCTGGGGCGAGCCGCGCGGCCGCTTCGCGGGTCATGCCACGCCGCAGCTGTCCCTCCACCGCGGCGCCCTCCAAAGTGTGCTGTTCGACGCCGCCGTCGAGCGGCTGGGCACCGATCGGGTGCTCTGCGATCGGCGTTTCTCGGGCCACGACGAGGGCGAGGGCCGCATCGTGGCGCGCTTCCACGATCGCGCGGGCGCGGCGTGGAAGGTTTCCGCCGACCTCCTGATCTGCGCCGACGGCATCCACTCGGCGGCGCGCGCCGGCCTCTATCCGGACGAGGGGCCGCCGATCTACGGCGGTCGCATGCTCTGGCGGGCGACCACCCTGGCGGCGCCCTTCCTCACCGGCGCCAGCATGATCATTGCCGGGCATCAGGACCAGAAGTTCGTCGCCTATCCGATTTCCCCACCGGGGCCGGACGGCCGCCAGACGATCAACTGGGCCGCCGATCTCGCGGTCGCCAGGAGCCTGCGACGGGAGGACTGGAACCGGCTGGGCGACCCCGCCGACTTCCTGCCCAGGTTCGAGGCCTGGCGCTTCGGCTGGCTGGATGTGCCCGACCTGATCCGGGGCGCCGAGGCGATCTACGAGTTTCCGCTTGTCGACCGCGATCCCCTGCCGCGCTGGAGCCATGGGCGCATGACGTTGCTGGGCGACGCCGCCCATCCCATGTATCCGAACGGCTCGAACGGGGCGAGCCAGGCCATCCTGGACGCCCGCGCGCTGGTCCGCGCGCTCGCCGCCCATGCGGATCCGGTGGAAGCGCTGGCCGCTTACGAGGCCGAGCGCCTGCCCGCCACCGCCGCCATCGTCGCGGCCAATCGCCGCAACGGTCCGGAGCAGTGCTTGCAGATCGCTTATGAGCGCGCGCCAGACGGCTTCGACCGAATCGAGGACGTCTTCGCCCCCGGCGAGCTGGAGGCCATCGCCGCCCGCTACAGGGCGCTGACCGGCCTGAAGCGCGCCTCGGAGCCCCTCGTGCGCTGACGAGAGCCCCCGGCGCGCTCGCGGATCCAGGTGTTTGCGGGATTGCGCCGGGACCTCGCCGCTGCTGCCGCTCAGGCGCAGTCCCGCAAACGCCTGTTCGATTTCGCCAACCTGGCCAGCGATGCCGGCCGCCGTTCGCAGCGATCAGCGACCGGATCGCGAGCGCCTACCGGCGCCGACGCCCGAGAACGAGCGCAGAAGCGACCAGCCAGAGGGCGACGGCGCTTCCGCCGTTCCCGGTGCTCGCGCCCGTCCGGCAAGCGCACGAGCCGTCTGAGTCGTCGCCGTCCGCGTCGTTCCCACCGGAGGATCCGGCGCTGCCGCTGCTGCCCGAGCCAGCGGTGCCGGTCGTTCCGCTGGTGCTTCCGGTGACCGAGCCGCCGCTGCCCGAGGTCGTGCCCCCGGCGACGGCGCTGCCGCCGGTGCCCGGCGTCGCGCCCCCGGCGCCGTCGCTGCCACCGCTGCCGCCCGCTCCCGGGTCCGAGCCGCCTCCGCCGCCTCCGCCGCCTCCGTCGCCCCCGTCACCCGGCATGGTGGGTCCGGTAAACCGCCACCAGTTGAACTTGAAGAGGTCGCCGCCGCCACCGACGAACTTCAGGAACAAGTCGTGTTTCCCGCTGCCCCCGCTGACCGCACAGGTCTTGGTGGTCCAGGACGTCGCGCCCGAGACGTCACACGTCCCGAGCAGCGTGCCGTTCTGACTGTCGAGGTGAAGCTCGATCTTCGCGTTGCCGGCTGCGGACGACACCCGAGCCTCGAAGGAGGTCACGCCGTCCAGGAAATCGACGTCCTTCACCTTGATGTAGTCGCCATTGCTGATGGACGTGACGTTCATGCCGCCGCCGGTGTCGGTGCACACCTCGGTCTTGAGCCCTGACGAGAAGGCGATGGTCTCGGCCTCGACTTGCTTGAACGGATCCAGCGTGGCGATGGCGGGCGGTCCATTCGTGGACATCGTGAGCTTCGGGATGCTGCCGTCGGCGCCGTACTTGAACTCCTCCACGCACACCGAGCGCTTGAAGTCACCGCCGCCCGGCAATGCGCTGTTGTGATAGAAAAAGTACGAGTGCCCCTTGTAGTCGACGACGCCGGGGTGATTGGTGAAGGTGCGGCCAGCGTCCATGACGTCGCCGCGGATGTTCCAGGGCCCGGTCGGACTGTTGCTGGTCGCGTAGCTGATCTTCTCGCTCCCGGCGATGGCGGCGTAGACCATGTAGTACAGCGACCCTCGCTTGTAGAACCACGGCCCCTCGGTGAAGCCATTCAACGCCACGTTGGTGATGTTTCCCGAGGTGGTGATCATGTCCGAGTTCAGCTTCACGTACCGGAGGGTGCCATTCCCCCAGTACATGTAGGCCTGGCCATCGTCGTCGACGAACACCGTCGGGTCGATGTTGCCGGATCCCTGCTGGGCCAGCGCCTTTCCCAGCGGGTCCATGAACGGGCCTGCCACATTGTCCGATACGCCCACGCCGATCTTCGCGCCGGTGGCGTTGTTCAGCGGTACGTACAGATAGTACTTGCCGTTCCTGGCGATACCCTGCGGCGCCCACGCGTCGCCGGTTCCCCAGCTGAAGGTCTTGTAGCCCGCGGGCGTGCCGTGGTCGGTCCAGTTGACCATGTCCGTGGTAGAGTACAAGTGCCAGTCGTTCATGGTGTAGAAGTTGTTCACCGACACGTCTTCGTCGTGTGACGTGTAGAGGTACAACCTGCCTTCGTGCACCATGGGAGCGGGGTCGGCCGTGTAGGAGGTCTGCACGATCGGGTTGTCCGCCCGAGCGGGGGACGGAATCGCGGCGGCGGTGGCCAGCGCCATCGCCGACAGGGTCATTCTTCTTGCTCGGTACCACGTTGTGTTAAGGCGCACGTTGAATCCTCTCGCGAGCGGAATTACCGGCGCCCCGCACCCCTGGTGCTGACTCGACGGAGGCGCCCATCAGATGGGGGGATGGCCCGCGCAAAGGCACGCAGGACGACCCACCCATGGCAAAGAACAAGTATTCCCTTTCGAAATGTGAACGATCACATTTCTGGTGTCAAACCCAATCGACCGGCCCGAGCGGATCCTCGATCCCGAAGGGGGGACAGCGCCGGCGGGCTCATCCGGAGCGCCGCGTCACGGGGCGGGGCGAGCGCCGGACCGCGGTGATCGCCGGCCCGATGCGCTCGATGCCGACCTGCGCCGACCTGCGCGGACCCGCGCCGACCTGTCAACGGACGGCTGGCGCTCGAGGCCGCGGGCGGCCGGCTCCCTGGGTATCGCCTCTTGTGCGCGTCGACTCGAGCGCGCGGTCCGGCCAAGAGCTCGCCCCATCCTCGGCCGATTTGGATTGACGTCGGCAATGTGAACGATCACATTTCGTGCTGCGATGGGGTGGTTGAGCTTGCTTTTCACCAGACCAGGAGACGTCAGATGTCGATGAGCATGAAGCTGATGGGGGCCATGATCATGAGCGCCAGCATTGGCATTGCCGGCGGCTTTGCGGGCGCAGCGTGGGCCGCGGGCGAGGCGGCGGACGTCCCCGCATCGGTCGCCGAGGGGAAGGATTTCGGCTGTGGCGCAAAAGGACAGAAGGCCTGTCCGATGCAGGGCTGGATGAAGACGGTGATGCAGTCGGCGACCACGAGCGGCGACGGCGCGAAGATCGCGTCGGCGCTGGACTATGTGGCGTCGAAGCCGCCGCCCGGGATGTCGAAGTGGGTCGCGATCTCGAAGGAAGGCGCGGAGAAGGCCAAGAAGGGCGATATCGACGGCGCCAAGGCGAGCTGCAAGGCCTGCCATGATCTGTACAAGGCGGAGTACAAGGCGAAGCACCGTGACGCCGCCTTCTGAGGCGCCGCGCCCCGCTCTCGCCTTCTCCGCTCTTCGCGCAGGGCGCGCGCTCTGCCGTGAATCAGACAGAACAGACTGAAATTATTGATATCCCGCCCGCGTCCGCCGCATCGTCGCAGAAATCCCGGCGGGACTGTCCCGCCGGGGCGAACCGTCGAGCGCGCCGCTCGCATGGACGCGCTGCCGGAGCCTTGCGGGTGGTATGAAGGTCCCGGTCGTCAGGCTGTGCAGGGTGATGGTCATGTGCGTCTCCTTGGATCTCAGTCGGTCGGCGACCTCTCGGCCGCGCTCGCGTCGGCGTGCACGCAGGTCGTGAAGCCGAAGCCCGGCGGCTCCGCGCGTACGCTGTCCGGGCGCCCCCCAGGCAAATGCCCCGGCCCCCTCCCCGAGGCGCGCTCCCCCCGTCCCGCTCGCCCTGATCGAATCAGCACGCGCCCCCTCTGAATCGTCCCACCCCCGCTCCAACCGCGTCGTCAGGAGTCGCTGAGAGGCCTATGCGCGTCTCGGCGACGAGCCGCACGGCTGCGTCGGCGTCGTGCCGGAACCGTTCGAGTCAACCGCGCGGACACTCGCGATGCGAAGCGACGGCACGGCGCGCCTGGCCTCCGAGCTCGGCAAGACCGGCGAGCACTGAAGCGGGCACCGGCTCGTTGTGATGCAGGATCCCATGACTCGGTACAAAGCATCGCTTCAGCTTCTGATACAGAACCTCATGACATCATTCTTCGGCACCGCCTTCGGCACCGCGTCCGCCGCGGGGCCCGGCTGCGCCGAGGAGGTCGAGGTGCCTGTGGCCTCTGACCTGCGCCTCCGGTTTCCGGACCAGGCGGCCAACGTGCTCGAGGGGAGCGATGCGTTCGCGGCCCTCCACGAGGGCTTCGCGCTGGACTCCACGAGCGATTTCGACGGGACGTTGCAGCGCCTGCACCACGAGGGCCGCGAGGCGGGCGGTCGGGAGCCCCGGTTCCGCCTCTGCTTTGTGCAGGGCCAGGGGGAGCGCGGGCAGCGCCGGCAGCCCGGCCTCCCCGGAGCCGAGCGCCCGCACGCCGGCGGGCAGGCCGATCGGCGTGCGCACGGTGAACCCGAGTCCTGCCGCCGCCGCGGCCCAGAGCCCGCCCAGGTCCGGGCTGGTGAACGCGAGCCGCCACGGGATGCCAGCGCGATCGAGCGCCGCCGCGGCGGCATCCCGGAACCGGCACGGCGCCTCGATGGCCAGGAGCGGCAGCGGCTCGCCCTCCGCCCCGGTCCACGCAGAGCACCCCGCGGCCGACCCGATCCAGCGCATCGGCAGCTCGGCCAGACGCTCGCCGTGCGGCGCGCCCATACCGTCGCCCCACGCGAGCGCGAGATCGAGCCGGCCCGACGTGACCCGCTCGAGCAGCTCCGCATTGCGCGCGACCCGCACCTCGATCCGCACCCTCGGGTGGGCGCGCGAAAACCGCCCGAGCACCTCGGAGAGCAGCACGTCACCGAAGTCCTGTTGCAAGCCGAGCCGGACCCAGCCCTCGAGATCGACGCCGCGGACCGCGGCCGCCGCCTCGTCGTTCAGATCGAGCAGGCGGCGGGCGTACGCCAGCATCGTCTCGCCCGCCTCCGTCAGCGCGAGACCGCGCCCGGCCTTGCGAAAGAGCGGCGTGCCCACCTGCTCCTCCAGCTTCTTGAGCTGAGCGCTCACCGCCGAGGTCGACCGGCCCACCCGGTTCGCCGCCTTGGCGAAGCTGCCCAGCTCCATCCCCGTGACGAAGCTGCGCAGCACGTCGAGATCGAAGGTGACGCGCTGCATGCCGACCGTCCCGTTTTGCTGAACTCTCCGTACCAAACTTCCTGATTTTCAGCATGATGGTGCTCCGTCATGCTGGTGGCGTCAAGGCGAGCCGGAGCCGCCTGACAGAGCACAAGGACCCACACTCTATGCGTTTCGCTCACGTCTCACGGCGGAACGGCGAGCCGCCGCTGCGCGAAGGGGACCTCCCTCGCGATCTCGCCGACAGCCCTCGTCGCACGCGGCGTCCGGGGAGCGCGCTCCCCGGGAGCGGGCGCCGCCTCTCCCGGGCTGCGCTCGCGATGGCGACAGCCTTGCTCTGTGCCGGCGCGGGATGCACGCGGGACTCGGTCCTGGAGCGAGCCTCGCTTGGAACTCACGCGGTCGCGGGCGGGAAGGCCGTGACTCGCGTCGAGGTGCAGCGGCTGACGTTGCCCCCTGGGTTCGAGGCAGGGCCGCACACGCACCCCGGTCCGGTCGTCTGCTATGTGACCGAAGGGCGTATTCTATTCCAGGTAAAAGGCCAACCGGCCAGGTACTACACGGCAGGGCAAACGATCTTCGAGCCCGCGAGCGCGCCCATCGAGCGCTTCGACAACGCTTCCAGCTCGGCCCCCGCGACCTTCATCGCCACCTACCTGCTGGGCGACCAGGACACGGAGTTGCTCCACAAACTCCAGTAGACGCGCGTGCGCTCTCTCGCTCGAGCCCCTTGCGTCCTTGCGGCTTCGGTCCTTGCAGCGTCCGTGCGCAGCATGGTCGCGAGGGTCGAGGAGCACGGCCTGCCGCTGGTCCGCTTTCCGCCCGATCGCACCGCCGACGCGCACCGGGCGGTGGAGAGCGGCGCGGTCGGCAAGGTCCTGCTGGACGTCACGTCGTGACGTTCAGCCGTAACCGCACACCAACCGCCATGGCCTGGTCTCTTGCGGCTTTCGCCGGGGTCGAGATGCTGGGCGCGGGGCGGATGGCGAGGCGTTCAGCCCACTTGTCCGAGCCCGCAAGTAGGTAATTCTTTCTTCCCAGCGCGCGCAGCGTGGCCGTACGGTGGGACCGGTGATGCCGCGAGCCCTTCACCGCGGGCGACGCAGCGGCGGAGGGCGCCCCGTCGGGCCACACCGGAGCCGCCCTCGGCGGCGAAACAGGCGGAAGCATTGGAAATTACTGTTGTTTTCGGCGGCTGCTCATGTCCGATCGGTTTCTCTGGCGGGATTTGTGACGCGCGGAATCAGTCCCTCGGCTCCCACGGGATCTGGATGCGCACTGGAGTCGCCTCGAACGACGCACCCGGGCCGCGGCCGAGCTGGCCGTGGGAATTCGAGCCCCAGCACCAGACGGTGCCGTCTGTGCTCATGATCGCGAGGATGCCGCTCGATCGGCGCGCTGGGCCTTAATCCGGGGGCGCCGGCGCTTCGCGGCCTCCCGCGCCGCCGCCCGCCGGGGAGCGCCGCGTCGAGTCCGCCTCGGCGCGGGCGCCGAGGGCTACGCCCGCTGCCAGGGCTCCAGCACCCGGAGCAGCGCGCTCGACCCTGGCGAGACGGGCGCGGGGTGCGCGGTGACGCCGAGACCGTCGAGCAGGGCGGGCGATGCGAAGAGCCCCTCCGCCGCCCCCTCGGGCACCCACCCGGAGAGCTCCAGCAAGTCGCCGCCCGTCAGCGTGCCGTCCGCGCTCGCCAGGAGCTCGCCGACGTGCACGCAGAGCCGGACGTGCACCCGCCGGTCGCGCCCCGAGCGCGCTTCGAGCCGCTGCTTCAGCGACAGCGCCACGCCGAGCGCGTCGCGGCGCGCTGCCTCGTCGCGCGCCGGGTCGAGGGGCCGGTCGGCCGTGACCAGCGCGGTCGTGCCCGTCTCGACCGCGGTCGAGAACCCCGCCTTCGTGAGCTCGGACAGCGCGAAGGGCAGGACGGACTCGAAGTCGTCGAGCAGGTCCGGCGTCGGCTCATCGAGCGCGCCCGGGTCGGCCTGCACCTCCACATGGATGCCGATGGCCGATCGCCGGGGCGCCGCGCCCGTCGCGCCCGCCGCCCGCGGCGCCGCGACGGCCGCGCGCAGCTCGGTGAGCAGCTGCCCCGCCGACGGCTGGCGCTCCGCAGGGTCCTTGCTGAGCGCCCGCAGCACCACGTCGTCGAGCGACGGGCTCACGCGCGCCTGCGCGCTCGGGCGGGGCGGGCTCGCGAAGAGGTGGAGCTGGCGCAGCACCGGGAACGACGCGCCCGAGAACGGCGGCTCTCCCGTGAGCATCGCGTACGCCAGCGCGCCGAGCGCGTAGACGTCCGTCCGCGCGTCGACCGGGCGGCCCAGGAGCTGCTCGGGCGACATGCTGGAGGGCGAGCCCAGGACGTGCCGCGACGTGGTCAGCGCGGGACCCGGCGCGTCGAGCAGCTTCGCCACGCCGAAATCGAGCAGCACCACGCGGGGGCCGCGTCTCTGCATGTCGCCCGAGCACAGGAAGACGTTGGACGGCTTCACGTCGCGGTGCACGATCGCCTGCGCGTGGGCCGCGTCGAGCGCGCTGCAGAGCGGCTCGAGGAGGGCGAGCACCTCCTCCAGCGGGAGCCGGCCGCGGGCCTCGAGGTGCGTCTCCAGGCTGACGCCGTCGAGCAGCTCCATGACGAAGTAGGGGCGGCCGTCCTCCAGCCTGCCGACGTCGAGCACGTCGACCACGTTCGGGTGCCGCACCCGCTGCATCACGACGACCTCGCGCTCGAAGCGGAGGCACACGTCGGGGTGCAGCGCGAGCTCGGCGTGCAGGACCTTGATCGCCGCCTTCGTGCCGCGCGTCGCGTGCTCGCCGCGGTAGACGACGCCGAAGCCGCCTTCGCCGAGGACGCTCTGGAGCACATAGTCTCCGGCGCGCGAGGGCACCTCGGCGCTGCACCGGCCACCCGCGATGGATTCCTCCCCGGCCGAGAGGGTGACCGTCTCGTCGGTGGGGCTCACCACCCCGCGCGGCGCGCTGGGGATGGTGTCGTCATCGACGTGTGCCATGCTGGCCCGCGACGATAGCATAGGCGTGGTGCGCGCTCGCGCGCGCGCCTGTGCGCCTGCGTTGGAGAGGCCGAGTGCATCGCTGTCCTTTGTGTCACCGGCGTCGCGAGGGCATGGCGCCGTGCCCCCTCGACGGATGGACGCCGCCGCCCGGCGAGCCCTCCGCGCCCGCTCCGCCGCGCGTCCCCGGCATCTCGCTCGGCGAGCGCCTGGGGCAGGGCGGCTTCGCGATCGTGTGGGCGGGGGTCTCGGACGAGGACGGCGCCCCGGTCGCCGTCAAGGTCGGCATGTCCACCACGCCGATGCTGGAAGAGCGCTTCCGCCGGGAGGCCGACGCGCTCGAGCGCATCGGCCCGCCGCACGTGGCGCGGTTCCACAGGTTCGGCCGGCTCGACGATGGTCGCCCCTACCTCGTGATGGAGCGGCTCTTCGGCCGCACCCTCGCCTCGGAGCTCGCCGCCCTCGCCGCCCCGCCCGATCCGGGCTGGGCCGCGGCGCGGGCCGACGCCGTGCTCGCCGCGCTCGAGGCCGCTCACGGAAGGGGCGCGATCCACAGGGATCTGAAGCCGGAGAACCTCTTCATCGAGCGCCGCTCCGGGGCGGCGGACGAGCGCGTCGTGCTGCTCGACTTCGGGCTCACGAAGCGCTCCGAGCGCACGCCTGGCGACGCGGCGCGGGAGGAGCTCCTCACCCGCAGCGGCGTGGTCCTGGGGACGCCCGAGTACATGGCGCCGGAGCAGTTCCGCGGCGAGGCGGTCGACGTGCGCGCCGACGTGTACGCGTTCGGCGTCATCCTCTTCGAGCTGCTCACGCTTCGGCTGCCCTTCGCGGGCGACGGCGCCTCGCTCGAGCATGCGCACCTCACGCTGCGCCCGGAGCGTCCGGGCGAGCTCGCGCCGGTGCCCGCCGCGCTCGAGGAGCTCACGCTGGCGTGCCTCGCCAAGGATCGCGAGCGCCGCCCGTCGGACGCGCCCGCGCTGCGGCGCGCCCTCGCCGCGGCGCGCGCCACGTTCGCGCCGGCCGGGCTGGGCGCGCCGGGCGCGCCGGCCGCGCCGCCCGCACGCGCCGCGCCGCCGGCGGACTCCACCGGTGCCAGGCTGATCGCCGGGGGGCGGAGCTCGGTCGTGCTGCTCGTCGCGGACACGACCGCCGCGGCGTCGCCCGTCATCGCCTCCGTGACCGGCCGCAAAGGGTTCATCACGCGGCAGCGCGGCAGCCGCTACGTGGCGGTCTTCTCCGGCAAGGACACCGATCACCCGGCGCAGGCCGCGCTCGCCGCCGCGCGCGAGCTCGCCGGGAAGCACGGGGCGCGCGCGGCGCTGCACCTCGCGTCGGTCACCCTCCGCCGCAGGGCGCGGGGCGCGGTCTCGGCGTACGGCGCCGCCGTGGAGCGACCCGAGACCTGGCTGCCGCCCGAGCCGTGGTCCGGCGTCGCCCTCTCCGCCGAGATCGAGCGCGCCCTGCCGGCGCGCGAGGACGGCGACAGCCGGCCCGCCTCGGCCGAGGCCGAGCCGTCGGTCGAGATCGAGGTCCCGCTCGCCGGCCGCGACGACGTCCTCGCGGCGATCGCGGAGAGCGCGCGCGCGGCCTTCGACGGCACGTGCCCCGGTCTGTTCACGCTGATCGGCGACACCGGGCTCGGAAAGAGCCGCCTCGCGGCCTACGCCGCCTCGGCGGCGCTCCGCTGCGACGCCGGGGCGCTCGTTGTCTCGCTCCGCGCGGCGCAGCCGCTGCTCGGCGACGCCGCGCGCGACGCGGCGGAGCTCCTCGGCCGTGTCCTCGACGCACCCGCGGAGGCGCCGCCGGACGTGGCCGCGTTCTGCCGCGAGCGGCTCGGCGCCGCGCTCGGCGAGGCGACGTGGCCGTCGGTCGCGGCGGCGCTCGGCTGGTCGCCGCTGCCCGCGCGCGGCGCGCCCGCCTCGTTCCACCACGGCGTGGTCCAGGCGCTCGGCGAGGCGCTGCGCCGGCGCGCCCAGCGCGGGCCGGTGGCGGTGATCGTGGACGACGCGCACTGGGCCGACGACGCGCTGGTCGACGCGCTCGAGTACGCCACGCTCGACGGCTCCGGCGTCGCGCTGTGGGTGCTCGTCGCCGCGCACCCGCGCTTCGAGCAGGTGCGCCGCGCCTGGGGCGCGCGCACCCAGCGCCACGACCGCGCGGCGCTGGCGCCGCTCGACGACGCGGCGGCGATGGCGCTCGCCGCCGAGCTGCTGCGGCCGGCGGAGTACCCCCCTGCCGAGACGCTGCGCCGGCTCGCGCGCTGGGCGGGCAACAACCCGGCGTGCCTCACGGAGCTCGTGCGCTCGCTCAAGCGGGCCGGCCTCGTGAAGCGCCGCGTGAACGCCGGCACCCACTACGTCGCCACGGCCGAGCTCGACAACCTCCCCCCGTCGCCCGCGTGGCAATGGCTCGCGGAGCGGCGGCTCGACGCGCTCTCGCCGGAGCTCGCGGCGTGCGTCCGGCTCTGCGCCGTGCTCGGCGACTCGTTCGCCCGCTCGGAGCTCGAGCAGATCCTCGACTCGATCGCCCGGGCGGGGGACGCCGGCACGCCCATCGACGCGGGCTACGGCCTGAGCGCCCTCGTCGAGCAAACGATCCTGGAGCGTGGCGCGGGCGAGCGATACTCGTTCCAGAGCGCCGTCTTCCGGGACGCGGTGGTCGAGCTGCTCGACCCGGCGGAGCGCGCGCAGATCCACCTGCGCGCGCTCGCCTACTTCACGGCCAGGGTGGAGGCGGAGGGGCCTCGCCCGGAGCTCCTGGCGCCGCTCGCGCGGCACGCCGGCGGGTGCGGGGCGCGGGAGGCGGCGGCGGACGCGTGCCTCACGCTCGCCGATCTCGCGTTCGCGCGGCACCGCCACGTCGAGGCGGACCGGCACTACACGGCGGCGCTCTCGTTCGCGGCGGCCCACGACGCGCGCCGGCGAGCGCGCGCGCTGGCGGGGCGGGGCAAGAGCCGCTACCGCGTCGACCGGACGCGCGAGGCCACGGACGACCTCGCGGCCGCGCGGGCGCTCGCCGTGGAGCTCGGCGATGGCGGCTCCCTCGCGGAGGTGCTGCTCGAGGAGGCGGCCGCGCTCGACTGGGCGGGCGAGTTCGAGCGCTCGGCCGAGCGCGTCGAGGAGGCGCGCGCGCTCGTCGACCGGCTCGGCGCGCGCGCGCTCGTCGACCGGCTCGGCGCGCACGCGCGCTCGCTCGAGGGCCGCGTGCTCGTCGCCGAGGGGCGCTCCTGCTTCCGGCGTGGCCGGGTCGCCGAGGCCGTCGAGCTCCTCACGCGAGGCGCCGCCAGCGCGGAGGCCGAGGGCGACTATGGGACCAGGATCGTCGCGCTCCTCCTGCTGTCGCCCGCCTTGATGTGGCTGGGAGAGCTCGACCTCTCGAACGCCCGCTTCGACGAGACGTTCGCCCTGGCGTCGTCCGCCGAGGACTGGCCTCACCTCTGCGCCGCCTGCACGTGCCGCATCCCGCTGCGGGCGATGCGGCGCGAGCTCGACCTCGCCATGGCCGACATGCGCCACGCCATCGCGCTGGCGCGCGAGCTCGGAAACCCCGTCCTGGAGCGCCACGTGACGCTGAACGCTGCGGAGCTGCTCCACGCCAGCGACCACGGGGACGAGGCGCTGGAGCTGGCCCGCCGCGCGCACGTGCTCGAGCGGCGGTTCTTCGAGCACGCCGCGCCCGAGTGCTCCCTGCTCCTTGCGCGCATCCTCGTCTCGAGGCGCTGCCACGACGAGGCGAGCCGCCACCTCTCGTGGATCGAGCGGAGCTGCCCGCCCGACCCCTCGGCGCCCTCGCTGTGGGCGTTCTACCGCGCGCTCCACCTGGCGCTCTGCGAGCAGGGCCTCCGCGCCCGCGAGCCGTCCGCGAGCGCCGATCCGTGGGAGGACGTGCTGTCGCGGTGCCGGGGCGGTCTCCTGGCGATCGAGCTCGTCGAGCTGCTCTCGATGCGCGCCGAGATGGCGATCGCCGGCGGGCGGCCGCTGGAGGCCGCCTGTGCTCTCCAGGAAGCGACAGCGCAGCTCGACGAGGCGCCGGGCTTCCGCACGCGGCTGGCGCGGCTCGCGGCTCAGCTGGATCGGATGGCGGCTCCGGGCATCAGCGGGTGAGGGGCGGAGCCTCCATCCGACGCCCCCGGGCATCCGTCTTCGCGCCGGGGTCAGATTGTAAATATTTGATGTTGCTGATGTTTTGTCAAAAAAACGCGCGTCGGCCTCCCGCGCGGCAGGGGGTCGGCCGCCTGGCACGAAAGCTGGAAGTAGCCGGTCAGGACGCGCCGCACGGCGTCGCCTCAGGAGAAAATCATGTCGAGCTTGGGAACCCCGGTGACTGCGCTGCTCGGTACGTGCCTGTTCGCGCTTGGATGCGTGGTGACGCCGGTGCCGGCCGACGGCAACGAGGAGGACATCGCTGCCGAGGGCGATGTGGCGTCGGTCGAGCAGGCGTATGTCTTTCCCAACGGCGACGATCCGAAGTTCCTCTGGGAGCCGCGGACGATACAGATGCTCCAGCGGCTCGCCATGGCGCCGCTCGCGGACGCCGCTGGCAAGCTCGTGAACACGCCGCTCCTGGAGACAGCGCAGGGCCGCAAGCTCCTCCACTATGTCGTGGGCTGCGCGCTCCGCCCGGACATGACGGTGAAGGGGGTGGTCGGCGCGTCCTCCTACGTGTACCAGGGGGCGCTCGGCCTCGCGGCGCCGTGGCGGAGCCAGGCCATGACTGCCACGTCCCCGCAGCGCTGGGTGACGGCGTGTATCCTCCAGACCTTGAACGGCTTCCTGGAGGAGGTGCCGATCCGCATGGTGGGCCAGCACCCGGGCCTCGCGGACGCGCCGTGGATGAACCCGGCGCAGTACACGTTCCCGGACGCGACCATGTTCGGCAACATCTTCGTCCCGGGCCAGGAAGTCGCTTATGCCTGCGCGGATGAAGGCGCGCAGCTCGCGTGCGGCAATGTGTGGAGCCAGTTTGCCAAGCTGCGCATCTGCGACTCGTCGCCGACGTGCAAGCTCACCCTCCTCGGATCGTGCAAGGGCTCGCTCCCGAACGAGACGGACTGCACGACGAACGCCGCCGGTTATGCGACGTGCCACGCGGACGGTGTGTCGTACCCGGAGTCGATCTCGTCGAAGCTCACCGCGGACGGCGCCTTCAACCTCTATCCGAGCTGCGGGCTCTGAGGCGCGGCGACGCCCGTCCACCAGGAGCACCGCCGGCGGCCCGAGCAGCCGGCGCGGCGCTGTCGCCGAAGGGGCGTCTCTCCAGGGAACGGGGCTCCACAAGGCGTTGCCGCCGTAACGGCAGGGCTCCTTCAGGCGCCCACGCGAGGGGTGATAGGCTCGCGCGATGAGCGCCGCCGCGCCGCCCGCCCTTGACGAGGTCCTCCTCCGCGCCCTCCCCCCCGCGCGCTCGCCCGCGGGGCGCGCCCTCGGCGCCGCGACCGTGGCCGCCGCGCTCCTGTCTCCGGCCGCCGCCAGCGCCTCGGACTCGGCGCCCGCGTTCACCGGCCTGGGCTCCGCCGTCGTCGAGGCGCTCAATGAGCTCCGCTTCTGGGGCCAGGCCCAGATAGGCGCCGCAGGCGCGATCAGCGACTGGGCGGAGCCGGGCGGGGTGAGCCTGCGCGCCTCGATGAGCGTGCGCGGAATCGGGCTCGCCGGCGCGCTCCGCTACGAGCAGGTGGAGGGGCGCGGCGGCGGCGTGCTCGCGCTCGGCGGCCAGTTTCGGCCGCTCGCCCTCGCCGAGATGACGGCCTACGAGCGGATCGATCCCTTTCTGAGCCTGGGCGGTGAGGTCGGCGGCGAGCGAGACGCGCTCCGCGCCGACCTCTACGCGGGCGCTGGCCTCGATTTCGTGCTCTTCCCCGAGGAGGACGCGCAGCCTGCGCTGGTCCTCGAATACCAGCTGCGCCCCCTCCGCACGCCCTCGGACACGCCGCTCCAGATCCTGCACCTCGGCGCCGCCATGCGCGGCGTCTTCTAGCTCGACCGTGAGAGGTCTTGCTTCGAGCCCCCCACCGCTCGGAGCTGCTCCTTATCGATCGTTGCGCAACACGGGATCTGGTCTCCCCGGCTGCCCGCGAGCGAGCTCCAGCGCAGTGAGCCCGGCGCGTCGTACGGCCCGATCGCGACATCATGGCTGCTTTCTGCGCGGGCGCGCGTCCGCGCTGGTATCAGGGTCGTCATGACGACGATGCGTGCCAAGCGAACGGTGTCGGCCCCGCGTAGAGCTTCCACAGCGGCTGCTCCGGCTCCCGCTCCGCGTGCGGCGCCGGAGCGAGCCCATGTGCTCGACGTCCCGTTCGCGATGCGCGCGGTCGCGTCCGCGAGCGGCGCGCGCTGGGACGCGGAGCACGGCGTGTTCGTCGTTCGCGCAGAGACGCTCCCGCCGGCCCTCGCGCCGTTCCGCGCCGCGCCGTACTCGTGGGAGCGACGCGTCGAGCACGAGCTCAACGACGACCCCGCGCCCGCGCCGGCCGCCCCCGCCGGGGCGATGGTCCTCCGCCCGCACCAGCTGGACGGCGTGCGGGCCATCGCCGCCGCGAAGGCCGCCAGGCGCGCCGGGTTCCTCCTCGCCGACGACGTCGGCCTCGGCAAGACGATCACCGCCTGGGCAGCGGTCCTCGAAATGCCGGACGTCACCACGGTGCTGATCGTCTGCCCGCTCGCCGTCGTCGCGCACTGGCGCCGCACGGTTCAGGCCATGGGCGACGCAGGCAAAGAGATCGTGATCATCAACTATGATCGGCTGGGCAAGCTCTTCGAGGTGACCCCGGAGGCCCGGCGAAGGATCCGATCGAAGAAGGGCCTTGCGCGCGCCGGCAGCGCCGCGGAGTTCGACGTGGTGATCTGGGACGAGAGCCACCGCTGCAAGAACCCGGCGGCGGCGCGCTCCAAGCTCGCGGTCAAGCTCAACGCACGCGCACGGTTCGTGCTGTGGCTCTCGGCCACCGCCGGGCAGAACCCGCTGGAGCTGTCGTATCTCGCGCCGCTCCTGGCGAGCGCGACCGGGAGCCGCTCCGCGGATCTGAAGGACTTCGAGCAGTGGTGCGAAGGCCAGGGGCTCGGGGTTGCGCGCGGCGCGTTCGGCAAGTGGGACTGGCGCGGCGATCCGGCGGACTGCGAGAAGGTGCGTGCCCTCCTGTTCGACGGCCGTCCCGCGGTCGGGATGCGGCGTCGCCCGGAGGACGTGGCCGGCTGGCCCGAGATCAACCGCATCCTCACCCCGCTCGAGCTCGACGCCTCCGCGCGCGAGCTCTACGCGCAGGCGTGGACCGCGTTCCGCCGGGAGATGGACCTCCTGCCAAAGGGCGCGAACCCGAGGTCAGCGCTCGCCGCGACGCTGCGCCTGCGACAGAAGAGCTCGCTCCTCCGCGTGGCCGGCACCGTGGAGCTGGTGCGTGAGCTGCTCGACAACGGGCATCAGGTCGCGGTTTCCATCGCCTTCATGGAGACGCTCGAGGCCGTGGAGGCCGCGCTGGCCCGGGAGCGCGTCCCGTGCGCGCTGATCCACGGCGCGCTGCCGGCCGGCGAGAAGGAGGCAGAGCGCCTCCGCTTCCAGCGCGGCGAGCCGCGCGTGGTGCTCTTCACCGTGGAAGAGGGGATCTCGCTCCACCAGGGCGAGCACAACGAGGTGCCGCGCTCGGAGGTGATCCACGATCTGCGGTGGTCGGCGATCCAGATGGCGCAGATCGAGGGCCGCTGTCACCGCGATGGACGCTTTGCGCAGGTCTACTGGGCGTATGCCGACGATACCGTTGAAGACAAGATCGCCGAGATCGTGTGCCGCAGGATCCGGTCGATGAAGGCGATGGTCGGCGATGACGTCGAGACGATGCGCGAGATCGAGCGATTGCTCGCCGGAGCCGATTGAGAGGCGCGCCACGCGCCGTGGCCATGATCGTCGCCCGAAGAGCTTCCCTCTGCGACGACACCTGCGCGCGAAGCCCGGCGATTCTACTTGGTCTAAGTCTTCCCCTCGTGCCCTCAGCCATCGAATCGGACGCGCGTGCCCCCCGCGGGGCGGAGCACCGGGAGGTAGCGCGAGGCGGGGAATCCGTTCTGGAGCCTCGGGCCCGAGGCCGGGAGGTTCCGCCCGAGCGCGACGAGGAACTGGACGATTTCCATCCAGGCGAGGTGATAGCCGAGGCAGAAGTGCGCGCCGCCGCCGAACTGGGCGATCTCGAGCGGCGAGAGCGCCTCCTTGCGGCCGAGCCAGCGCTCGGGGCGGTAGCTGTCCGGATCCGGGTAGAGCTCGGGATCGCGCGAGAGCAGGACCAGCGGGATCGCCACGTGGGTCCCTGCGGGGACGGCGCGGCCCTCGATCTCGAAATCGGCGACGGCGCGGCGGGCGTCGTGCGCCACCGGCGGGTGGAGGCGGAGCGCCTCGCGGAACACGGCCTCGGCGTAGGGGAAGCGGCGGAGATCCGCGGGCGAGCGCGGGAGATCCGGCGCGCTCGACGCCTCGTCGCGGAGCGCGCGCCAGACCGCGGGGCTCTCGGCGAGGTGGGCGACGCACCAGGCCATGACCGAGGCCGAGGTCTCGTGGCCGGCGAGGAGGAGCAGGCGGAGGTTGCCCACCAGATCCTCCTCCGAGAGCGGCTCGCCGTTCTCGTCGCGGGCCTCCAGCAGCGCGGGCAGGAGGCCCTTCGCGTCGCCGCGGGCGCGCACGCCGGCGAGGATCCGGCGGATGCGCTCGTCGAGCCAGGCGCGGGCGCGGAGGCCGCGGCGCCGCGGCGAGCCCGGCACGTCGGGCAGGCTGAACACCACGAGCATCAGATCCTCGTAATGGTGGCGCCACTCGGGGAGCTCGTCGTCCTCGACGCCGGTGATCTTGAACATCACCTCCAGGGCCAGCTCGCGGGTCTCGCGCAGCAGCGGGACCTCACGCCGGCCGAGCCACGAGCGGACCTTGCGCTCGACGCTGGTCGCGACGATCGCGCCGACCTCCGCGGCGTCGAGGCCCTTCGGCGAGAAGGGCCCGTTCATCGCGGTGCGGAGGCGGCGGTGCGAGGCGCCGTCGTGGGCCATCAGCGTCTGACCGAAGATGTGACCGACGCCGCGCTCGGTCAGGTACGAGGAGTCGACGGCCTTGCTCTTGAAGAGCGAGAAGGCCTCGTTCGACGCGTAGATGAGCTGCCATGCATCGACGCCAGGGGCCCAGAAGAAGAGGGAGCCGAAGCGGCGCTGGCCCTCGCGGAGCAGGTCGAGCTCGTCGACGGCCATCGCCGGCAGGTGGCCCACGACCGGGAAGCGGCCGGGGAGGATGGGGAAGCCATGCCGGGTCTCGATGCGGCGGGCGAGGGGATTGCGGCCGCGCAGGAGCGGGAGATCGGTGAAGGAGGCGGGGAGGGCGGTGCTCATGGCGGGTGCGTACTCCTCTTGTACCATCGCGCCGGCGCGGCCTGGGCGCCCGGCGAGAGGCGCGCTGTCATCTCCGGATCTCGGACACGAGGACGAGCCGCCCGTCATCGTATCGGGCGCACACATGGTAGTCGGGGTCGGTCCCGGGGCCCTGCTCCAGCACGCCCGCGATCACGCCGAGCAGGTTTGGCCATGTGCCGGCGGCGGCGATCAGATAGGCAGACCAGCCTGCCTCCTCGAACGCGGTGACGACCTTCTTCGGGTCGTCGAAGCCCTTCCCCGGATCGCCGACCGCCGCGCGGAGCGCCGGCAAGAGCTCCGTGACCGCCGCGTCGCCGACGGCGCATCGCTCGGCGGCGAACGCCCTCTCGACGCCGGCGCGCGAGGCGTCCGTCAGGGCCCACGACGCGACGAAGCGGCCCCGCTTGCCCTGCACGGTGACCCCGAGGGTGCCGTCGCTGGCGAGCCTGCGCGCCGGCGCGGCGAGCCAGAGGTTCTGCCGGGCCTCGGCGAAGCCCTGGGCGGCGATGCCCGGGATCACCCTCGGATCGACGTGGCCTCCGGAGAGCGCCCTCGTGATCTTGCCGTAGCCGTCCGTCGCGCCCAGCTCGCCCATCCGGTCGGGATCGAGGCACACAGACACCACGGGGCTCGCGTCGAACCTGGAGCACCGGCCCTCCGGGCCCCCGACCTCTTCGCTGAACGCGACGAGCTCCTTCAGGGCGGCGGGATCGCCGCCGGATCCGAAGAGCGGCATGACGACGTCGAGCCGGAGGTCGGCGCCGTCCGCGTAGACCGCGACGGCGGCGATCCCGCCCTGCGCCACGCCGAGCGGCGCCCGGGCGCCGAAGCCGGCGCAGCGCGCTGCGCCCGGGCACGCGTCCAGCGGGGCGCCGCCCGTGAGGACGTCGACCACGGTCGCCAGGGCGCGCCGCGGGTCCGCCCCGCTCACGAGCGGAACGAGGAGCCGCACCCGCGTCGCGTCCGCCGCGTGCCCGCGGACGACCTTCTCGAGCGCCTTGCCCGAGGCCCCCTTGGCCATGGCGTCGACGACCGCGCGCGCGCGCTTCTCGGACGCCGGCACCACGGCGCCCAGGATCGGCCTGCGCGGATCGACGCCGGCCTTCGCGAGCGTCACGTCCGGCGGATCCTGGCTGCCGAGCGCGCGGTTCGCCTCGATCAGGACCTCGGCGATCTGGGGCACGTACTGGACGGCAACGTCGAGGGCGCTGTTGCGAAGCGAGGCGTAGATCGCGGCGCCCGGCGGGAGGCGCGCGATCTGCTCGGCCGACGGGGGCGGCGGCTCGGGCGCAGCTCCCCCGGGCGCGGCCGGGTCGCTCGCCGCCGGTTGCGCCGGCGCCGCCGCGGAGGCGCTCGTCGCTGCGCTCGGCAGCGCCGGCTGCGCGGCGGCGCTCGACGAGGTCGCGCCGGTCGAGCCTTGTCGCGCGGCGCAGGCCGCGCTCCCTGCCCCGAGCGCGACTCCTGCGCCGAGGAGGACGATGGGAAGGAGCTCTCGGAGGGGCATGAGCGGGCTTCATGCCCGCGCGGTCGGCGCGCCACAAGCCATGAGGTGATAAGCTCAGGCGTATGGGCGGCCAGGGGCGGAGGCGCGGGGCCTCCCGCAGGCTGAGCCGGGGTCTTCGCGAGATCACGCGCGCCGCTGCGCCGGGCGGTGCGATGGTCGTGATGGGCTGCGGGGCGGCGCCGCCCTTGTCCTCTGCCAGGCGACAGTCCCGCCGCCGCGTGTGACGCCAATACCACCGTCGGCCCCGCCCTCCACGCGAGAACCCCCGGAAAACCGCAGCAACTCGCGCGTCCGGCGTCTGGCCCGCGCGCTGCAATGAGCCCCGCGTCGCCACGAAGCTGCGCACCGCGAGAGAGGGCGCGCACCCCAGTCCCTATTTCACCCCGAGAGGTCTCCCCATGTCGATGCTCAAGAATGGCATCTTCGCTGTACTCGTGTCGTCCTTCGCCTCGCTCGCCGCCACGGTCGCGGTCGGCTGCGTCGCGGATACGCAGGATCCCGAGGCCGCGGCGCTCTCCGAAGAGGACACCGGCAGCGCCGAGGAGGCCATGCTCTCCAGCTCGTCCACGCAGGGCTTCGGATGGGTATGGTCGACCCTGACCAGCGTGGGCACCATCAACGCCAACGCCTGGTATTCGTACAACTCGGCCGGCGGCACCAACACGATCACCAACACGAGCACGGGGGTCTACTACGTCGATTTTCCGAACCTCGCCGGCGCCGGCGGCAACGTGCAGGTCGCGAGCTACGGCAGCGGCAGCGACCGCTGCAAGGTGGCGTCGTGGGGCACCGGCGCCCTCGCTACCACGCTCCGCGTGAACGTCCGCTGCCACACCGTGGGCGGCGCCCCGGTGAACACGTATTTCGTCGCGCTCTATTCGCGCGAGAACAACAGCTATGGCGGCGCGTACCTGTGGAACGACCAGGCGTCTGCCTCGCTCAACGCGCCGTACACGCCCTCGACGACGTACCAGTACACGAGCGGCAGCCAGTACAGCACCATCACCCGCGTGAACACCGGCCGGTACACCGTCCGCGTCCCGGGCATGTCCGCCACCGGCAGCACCGTGCATGTCACCGCGTACGGCGGCGGTATGGAGTACTGCAACGTCTCTGGCTGGAACCAGAGCGGCGCCGACACCGTCATCGACGTGGGCTGCTGGGGCGCGGCGGGCGCGTCGGCCGACAGCCTGTTCAGCCTCAGCTATCACCTCGGCCTGCCGAGCACCGGCCGCGTGGGCGGCTTCGCGTGGGCGAGCGACCCGGTGTCGTCGTCGTACACCCCGCCCGCGAGCTACGCGCGTCTGTACAACACGCTGCATCCTTGCTACTTCGGCCCGGGCATCAGCGCGGGGCACAACGCGCCCGTCGGGTCGCATTTCGTCCAGTACCCGAACATGCTGTCGTACAACTCGACCGCGATGGTCACGGCGTACGGCTATGGCAACCAGTACTGCAAGGTCTCGTACTGGACCGGCGTCGGCTCGGACACCCAGGTCAACGTGCAGTGCTACGATTACCTGGGCAATCCGGTCAACAGCCAGTTCACGAACACCTATCTCGGCGCCGAGATGTTCACGCCCTGCTGAGCGAGCGCTGATACCCGGGGGCCGAGCTCACTCGCCCGTGTCGAACTCGCACGCCGCGACCTCCGGCTCGCACTCGCCCTCCACCTCGGCGGCCACGGAGACGAGGCAGTCGTTGCACTCGGCGCTCCGCGCCTCGCCGGCGCCGCACGCGCCATAGCAGGGCAACTCCTCCACCAGGCCGCAGGCAGCGCAGAGACAGTCCATGAGCCCCTCGTAAATCTCGGCCGACGCCTCGCACAGGTCGGCCGGATCGTCGGTGTCGTAAGGGGGCAACGAGCAGGTCGCGCACTCGACGCTGCCACCGGCTCCGCCGGCGCCGACATCGCCGCCGCCGGCCTCGCCTCCCGTCGAGCTGCCGCCAGAGGCACTGGCCTCGCCTCCTGCCCAGCCGCCGCCGGCCTCGCCTCCCGCCGAGCTGCCGCCCGAGGCGCCGCCGCCTCCGCTCCCGCCCACCAGATGGTAGCTTTCGTCCAGCCCCGCCAGCGCGGTGCACGCGCCCGCCGCGGCAGCCGCAAGCCCGATCAGCGCCATCGCCAGGGACGCGTTCACCCGCTTCCAGCCCGCCATGGCGGCGGAGCATCACCCCCTTGCGCCATCGGCGTCAAGTGACCGTATGGCTGGTTCGACATGGCGCCGTGGTTCGAACCACGCGCGACACGGGTGCTCTTCAAGTCTGTTGCAATCGCAGCGATCGCTTGTTGATGGACGCCAGCAGGGATGACCGCCGCAGATCTGGCTCTTCGTGAGATCCCTGGTCGTGCAACCCTTCCGGGCGAAGGACGGCGGCCTCCGCCCGCTTCAGGCCGAGGCGCGAGAGCCGGGCCGGGGCGTCCCCGGGCGCGGGGTGCCGGATCGTCCCTTTCGGCTCGAGCGGCGGCGCGGCCGGCTCGTTGCCGGTGATCTGCTTCAGGCCGTAAAAGCCGTTCATCGCCGCCGACAGCATCATGGCGCCTCGGCTCAGCGACCGCGCGCCGCGCGCGAGGCGCTCGAGCACAGCCCCCGGGGCGAAGGCGCGATTCCACATCTGGCGGTGGGCGGCCAGGAGCTGCTCGGGGGACATGCGCGCCGGCCGGAAGGCGACCCCATAGCCGCTGTAATGAGGCCAGTCGCGCTCTTCCAGGATGCGCCCGTCTCGCCGGTGCTCGTCGTACAGCGGCGTGCCCCGGAACGGCGTGAGGATGCTCAGGAACGGGACGTCGACGCCGATCTCGTTCAGCCGATCGGCCGTGGAGGCGATGACCTCCGGCGTCTGATCGTCGAAGCCCGAGATGAAGCCTGCCATCACGCAGATCCCGCGATCGTGCAGCTTGCGGATGGCCTCGCGGTACTCGCGCGCGCGGTTCTGGCGCTTGTCGACGCTCTTGAGATCGGCCTCGTCGAGGCTCTCGATGCCGAGGAAGATGCCGATACAGCCGGACCGCTCCATCGCGTCGAGGAGCTCCCGGTCCTTGACGATATCGATGGATGCCTGCGTGAGCCACCAGCGATCGAGCCCGGCGAGCTCGCGCAGGAGCTCCTTGGCCCAGCGGCGCTGGACGAGCAGGTTGTCGTCCCAGAACCACGCGACCTTCTCCTGCCAGAAGCGGGGGAAATGCGTGGTGGCGATGTCGCGGATCACCTCGTCGACGGGGCGCACGCGGAAGCCTGGGTTGAGGTCCGGCACCGTGCAGAAGCTGCAGGTGAACGGGCACCCGCGCGTCGCCTGGAGCACGCGGGGTACGAGGAAGCGCTCTTCGAGCAGATCGTAGCGAGGGGTCGGCAGCCCGGCGAGCGAGGTCGGCTCGCCGTGATAGACGCGGCGCTGCGTGCCTCGCGCGAGATCGCGCAGGACGGAGGGCCAGACCGCCTCGGCCTCCCCGGTGACCACCACGTCTACGTGCTCGAGCGCCTCCTCGATCCAGTACGAGACATGCGGCCCGCCGGCGACGACGCGCACGCCGAGGGCGCGGTAGCGATCGGCGAGCGCGTAGGCGCGGCGCGCGAAGCCGGAGAAGAACGAGAGCGCGACAACGTCCGGCGAGGCGTCGACGGGGACGGGGCGCACCTGCTCGTGGAAGAGCTCGACCTCGTGCTCAGGCGGGGTGATCGCCGCGAGGTGAATCCCGGTGACGGGCGGGACGAAGTGGAAGCGGTGGCCCCGGCGATAGCGGGGGACGTAACTCACGACAATCCGCACCTTCATGAGCACCTCCTCGGGATCATGCGCTTCATCGGATCGGATCCGCGATGACGGCGTGGAGCCGTGGGCGAAGGTGATCCGATGAGGCGTGCTGAGGATAACGGAAGGCGGCCCGCGGCGATTCCAGAAGCGGGAGGAGCTACCGTGGAGGGACGGTGGTGGACGCGTGCGGGGGCCGAGGAAGCGAGAGGATCGATGAAGTTCGATGTCGATCAAACCGAGCGCTAGCCGCTCACCCCATCTTCCCGGACGCGGCGCAGCAGCGCCTCCGCCGGCTCGTAGCCCCGCCCCTCCGCGCGAGCCAGCGCCGCCTCGGTGGGGACGAGCTCTCCGGAGAACGCCCTGGCGAGGATCGTGTGCGGTAGCCTGTCGGCCCGGGCCGCGGCTCGGGCCACGCGCTCCTCGACCTCGCTGGCGAGCGCGAAGAGCGCCTGTGCGCGGCGGACGATCTCCGCCTGCTCCTCCGCCGGCGGCACCGGCACGGGGATGCCGTTGAGCGCCGCCTGCGTGAGCTTCGGCTGCGCCGAGCCGGTCACGTGGTGCTGCAGGTCGAGCGAGTTCAGGAGCAGCTCGAGGTACCCGAGGACCACGCCGGCCTTCGGCTGGACCACATGAGCATGGTTGTTCACCCAGAACCTCCCGCTGGCAGCGAACGCCACCCGGGTGTTCCTCGACAGGAGGTTCGCGCCGTCCTCGGCGATCAGCAGGTAATCGCCGTCGAACAGGTAGCCATCGATCGAGTCGATGACCCCCGACGCGCCGTAATACGGATAGGGCCCCCGGCGCCTCTCTCGAACCGCGGAGCTCACCGGGACGCGTCGGCCATCGTGGTTGTCCACCAGGGAGCCGAACGGGCAGAGGACCCAGGACGGCGGCAGGGGACGCCCGGGACCGTCGCTGCTCGCCCCGGGCGCGGCCGGCGCCGACGTCGAGCAGCGCGGCAGGGGCTCCGCCGGTCCCTCGGCCGGCCCAGCGGCGCCCGGCGCGCGCAGGTCCTCGGTGAGCCTCCCCGAGCACGCCGCCGCCAGCACGGCCTGCCGGAGCCGCCGGAGGAGCAGCGACGACCTCGCAAGCCGGGCCTTCGCCGCGTCCACCTCGCCGAGCAGGGCCTCGGCCTTCGCGACGATGCGGCGCTGCTCGGGGAGGGGAGGCAGAGAGAAGGGCCGCTCGAACGTCTCGCGCACCTTGACGAACGGCTGCGCGGAGCCGCCCTTCGCCCAGAATCCCTCGTCGTTGAGGTGGAGGAACAGGTAATCGACGTCGATGGCCCGCTCATCCGGCCAGACCACGTGGGTGTTGGCGATCGCCGACCACCGCCCGCGCGCCTTGAACGCCTTCCCGCACCGCGTCCCCACGGCGGAGACGACGATCGCATCGCCCTCGTGCGCCCAGCCGTCGCACCACACGTCGGGGCCGGCGGCGCTGAACCCCTGGTAGCGCCCTGGCCGCTGCTCGGCGTGGAGCTTCCCCTTGATGAGCTTCGAGCTCCCGCTCCGGTGCGAGCAGATCGAGGCGAGCGTCGTCTCGGCCCACCCCTCGGGCAGCGGCCCGCTCACGCCTCCGCCGCCTTCGCTCCGCCCTCGAGCAGCGCGAGCACGCGGTTCAGCGCGGCGACCGCCTCCGCCAGCTCCTGGAGGGCGTCGGTCGCCAGCTCCTCCGGCTCGGGCGGCTCGCCGGCCTCGTCGAGCGACTCCTCCCTGAGCCACCTCAGCCCGTCGAGCTTGAACTCTCGCTCCTTCACCTCGCGGAGCTCGAAGCTGCGGAACCGACCCTCGCTGGAGCTCGCCGCCTCGCGCGCCCCGCGCCCGTCGGGGTCGCCGCCGTAGCACCGCTCGAACTCCGCGAAGTGCGCCGGAGATAGCGGCCGGCCCTTCTTGGTGATCGACGGGACGCCCGTCCTGGCGTCGTAGATCCAGACCCTCTCCGTCGCGCGGCCCTTCGTGAAGAAGACGACGTTGGCCTTCACCCCGGCGCTGTACGGCGTGAAGGTCCCGTGCGGCAGGCGCAGCACCGTGTGCAGGTCGCAGCCCCCGGCGACGATCTCGAGCACCGCGCCTGCCTGGTCGGCGAACAGGCAATGATCCGGCAGGACCATCGCCGCCCGGCCGCCGGGCCTCAGGATCGTCAGCACGTGCTGGATGAAGTTGAGCTGCTTGTTCGCGGTCGCGATCGCGAAATCCTCGCGGCGCGGCGTCTCGTGCGCCCCCTTCGTGCCGAACGGCGGGTTCGTCAGGATCACGTCGAACCGCTCGTCCGGCGGGGTGGCGTCGATCGAGTCGCCGAGCGCGATCCTCGGCTCGATCCCGTGGAGGTACAGGTTCATCAAGGCGAGCCGGCGGGGGCGCGCGACGAGCTCCTGGCCGAAGAACGCCCCGGCCTTGATCCGGCGCGCCGCCTCCCGGTCGAGCGCTCCCCGCGCCTCGGCCTCGATCCACTCCCAGGCGGCGACAAGGAAGCCCCCGGTGCCGCACGCCGGGTCGCAGAGGGAGAAGCCCGGCTTCCCCTGCGGATCGGGCCTGATGCACCGCACGATCGACTGGATCAGGGCGCGGGGCGTGAAGTACTGCCCCGCGCCCTTCTTGCCCTCGGCGGCGGCCTTCTCGAGCAGGCCCTCGTACGCCGCGGCCTGGATGTCCACGCCGAGGCGCGTCCACTCGATCTCGTCGATGAGGTCGACGAGCTTCCCGAGGCTCGCGGGGCTCTTGAAGCGCGGCTGTGAGCCCGCGTAGATCTCCCCGAGGACGCCCGGGGCTCCGTCGAGGGATCGGAGGACGTCGGCGTAGCGGTCGAGCAGCGCTTGCCCGCTGCGCGCGCGCAGCGCGGGCCAGGAGCAGTCCGCCGCATCGACCTCGCCGCGGGGCGTCCTGTGCTCGACGCGCGAGAGATCGATGCCTCTCTCGGCGGCCATCTTCAGGAAGAGCAGGTAGGTGATCTGCTCGATGTAGTCCCCGTGGTCGATGCCGTCGTGGCGCAGCGTGTGGCAGAACCCCCAGAGCTTTCCAACAACGTCGGTCATGCGGCGGCGGCTTCGTTCGGGTCGTGGAGCGGGAAGGCGAGGCGCGGAAGGAGCCGGCTTACCACGGCCGGGCCCCTCACGGCGGCCGCCGCGCTCGTCCATGGCGCTGGGACGCGCCGCCGCCGATGTACTAGGCTCGCCCTGTGCCGCGCGCCCTCACCCCGCTGCTCGCGCTTCTCTTGCCGCGATTGCCCCGATCGCCGCGGCTGCCGCTGCCGCTCCTGTCGCTCCTGTCGCTCTTGCCGCTGTCCGGCCTCGCCTGCGCGTCGTCCTCGCTCCCCGACCCCAAGGAGGCGGTGCAGGTCTACGCCGACGCCGCGGCGCGCGGCGACGCCGACGCCATCTACGGCATGCTGAGCGACAAGAGCCGCACCGCGATGTCGCGCGACGAGGTGCGGCGGCGCGTCGCCGAGGCGCGCGCCGAGCTCGCGGAGCAGGCGCGGAGCGTCACGGCGCCGGGGGTCGTGGTCAAGACCCGCGCCCGCGTCCGCTACCCGGACGGCGAGATCGCGACCCTCGAGCTCGACGAGCGCGAGCGCGCCTTCCGGATCTCGGCCGCCGACGCGCTGCCTGCGGGCGGCCGCACCCCCGAGCAAGCCCTCGAGCAGCTCCGCCGCGTCCTCGCGCGCCGCAGCTACGCCGGCCTGCTGCGCGTCCTCACGCCGGCCACGCGCGCCGCCATCGAGAGCGACCTCCGCTCGCTCGTCGAGGGGCTCGCTCAGCCAGAGGGGCTCGAGGTCCGGATTGCCGGCGACTCCGCGACGGTGCAGATCCCGGGTGGGCACGAGGTGAAGCTCCGGCGCGAGGCGGGCGTATGGCGGGTCGAGGACTTCGATTGAGGCGATGGCTCGGCCGGCTCGGCGCTCGCCGGCCGCGCGGCCGGGGCGGTGAGGTGGCGCTGCCGCCCTCGCGCCCAGCCGCCTCGGCCCGGCCGCTGCGCCTCGTCACGGCGCGACCGCGGCGCCTCGCGGTCTTGGCGCTGGTGCTGGTCTCCGCGCTGCTCCTCCTCGCGGTGCCGCGCCCCGTGCGCGCCTTCGGCGAGGAGGGGGCGTGGAACCCGCGGCCGCTGCTGACGGGCGACGCGCGATGGGAGGGGGTGCGCGCCACCGCCCCCGCGCGCTGGTCGTTCGAGCTGGAGCGGCGGACGAGCGCGCCGGCGCGCCGCAACCCGACCACGGTCCGCGCCGACGACCCGGCGCTGCTCGCCGAGCCGTTCGCGTTCTGGGGCGGCGAGGGCGATCTCCCGCCGCTCACCGAGCGCGAGGTCTTCGGCCTGCGCCGCTTCCTGGCGCTCGGCGGCGTGCTCCTCGTCGACGACTTCGCCCCGGGGAGCGGCGCGTTCGGCCGCGCCGCGCGGCGCGAGCTCGCCCGCGTCCTGCCGGAGGGCTCTCCCATCCCGATCGGCACGGAGAACGTCGTCTTCCGCTCCTTCTATCTCCTCCCGCGCGCCGTCGGCCGGGTCGAGGGCCCGCCGAAGCTCTCCGCGATCGTGCGCGGCGGCATGCCGCAGGTGATCTTCTCCGACCACGACCTCGCCGGCGCCCTGGCGCGCTCGGAGGGCGGGGGGCCGAGCGTCGAGGTCACGCCCGGGGGCGAGGCGCAGCGGGAGCGCGCGTTCCGCCTGGCCGTGAACATCGCGATGTACGTGCTCTGCTCGAACTACAAGGACGATCAGGTGCACGCGCCGTTCCTGATGCGCCGCCGCGCCATCGACGACAACCGACCCCGCTCCGCGCCTTCGCGGCCGTGAGGCGCGATGACGTCGGGTCGCCTCGCCCCTGCTCCGAAGCTGGTCTGGCAGGACGACCACTTCACCGTGCTGTTCGACGCGTCCCTGCGCGTCGTCTGGACCGTCCGCAGCTCCAGGCCGTTCGCCTCGCTGGAGGAGATCGAGGCCGTGATGGGAGAGCTCATCCGCGTCCTCGACAGGCTGGGCCGCTCCCACCACGCCCTCTTCATCGATGTCCGCGCCGTCCCCGGCAGGAACGACCCGTCGTTCGAGGCGACGATGAAGCGCTGCCGGCCGCACTGGCTTCGGGGCTTCCGGAGGGTCGGCGTGCTCGTGCAGAGCGTCATCGGCGCGCTCCAGATCCAGCGCCTCGCGAGGGATGACGGCATCGAGCGGCTGATCACGAGCGATGAGGAAGCGCTCCTCCGGTACCTCACGCAGGAGGGCTGAGCGGCCAGGAGCTCCGGTATCCGGGCGCGCTCAGCTACCGTCTGGCGTGGCGGAGGGCGTGCGCGATGCCGCTCTGCAGCGTGCTCAGCGTGGTGATCCCGGAGAGATCCACGCCGAGCGTGACCAGCGTCTGCGCCACCTCCGGGCGGACGCCGGTGAGCACAACGCGGGTGCCGAGCAGCTGGGCGGCGCGCGCGGTGCGCGTCAGCGCGTCCGCGACATGCGTGTCGACGGCGCGCACGCCGGTGATGTCCAGGATCGCCGTGTGGGCGCCCTGGCTGCTGATGCCGGAGAGCAACGTCTCCATGATCTGCTCCGCGCGCCCGCTGTCGATCGTCCCGACGAGCGGCATCGCGACCACCCGGTCGGCGAGCGGGATGAGCGGCGTGGACAGCTCCCGGAGCGCGGCCTGCTGCGCGAAGATGATCTCCTCCTGCAGCGCGGCCCGCTCCGCCTCCGCGCGCTTCAGCGACGTGATCTCGGTCACGATGCCGCCCATGCCGATCGGCGCGCCGCGCTCGTCGTGGATCGGGAATTTGACCGTGAAGAAGTGGTGTTGAGCGCCGCCTATCGGCACCACCTCCTCGAACTGCATGACCTGCCCGCCGGTCATCACCTCGCGCTCCTTCGCCACGATCATCGCGCTGGCCGCGGGGTCCACGGCGGCCAGCTCGAACTCATCTCGGCCGATGAGCTCGAGGACGTGCCTATTCATCATTTGCGCATGCAGACGGTTGGCGAGGACGTAGCGCCCTGCGGTGTCCTTGACGAAGATGGAGCTCCGCGCGTTGTCCACGAGCTGCAGGAGCAGCTGGTACCGCCCCTGCACCGTCTTCTCCCTCCGCTCCCGGTCGCTGGTGTCATCGACGAGCGCCGCGAGCTCCTGCGCGTCGCCTCGGCCGTCGCGCAGCACGGCGTAGGTCCATCGGCAGCTGAGCGCGTGACCTCCCTTCGTCCTGCACTGGCTCGCGGTCGCGGCGAAGCGGCTCTCCTCCCTGGCGAAGTTGAACGCTTGCGCCGCGGCGGCGGACACGGGGACCGCGCCCACGAGGTCGGCCAGCGGGCGCCCGACGGCCTCGCTCGCGCTCCAGCCGAAGAGGCGCTCGGCGCTGTCGTTCCAGTACGTCACTGCGCCGTCCAGGCGCCAGTGGATCACCGCCGGCACCGCCGTGGGCAGCCCCTCGAGCGCATCGAGGGCCTCCGCGCCTGCCGGCGCGGCTCCGTTCTGCGCGTGACCGTTGGAGCGCTCCGCCAGCGCCTTCTCCAGCGCCTCCACGCGCGCGCGTAGATCTGCATTCTCTGCCCTGAGCCGCCCTGCCTCGTCCAGCTCTTCGCGCATCGTCACAAGGCTTCGAGCCTACGCGCGGCGTGCCCGGCGTTTCAAGGTGGCTCGCGGGTCGTTCGAGGTCGCCCGAGAGGTCGCAGTGACGGCGCCGGGCTGGGACACCCCGCTCCGATGTACTAGGCTCCGCGCGTGTCACGCGCCCTCGACTCGCAGCCCGCGCGTTCGGTCTCCCACGCCGGCGCGGCGAGCGGGCCTCCCTCTCCTCGCATGCTTCTTGGGCTCCCCTCGCTCCCGGAGCGGCCGTGACCCGGAGCTTCGCGCCCTCGGGCGACCTCTCGTCGCCGGTCGTCGCCGTCGCCTGCGTCGTCGCCGCCCTGAGCTTCGGCCTGCTCGTGCTCGAGCTCGTCCGCGCGCGCGGACGCGCCGCCGGGGCGGTGGGCGCCCCGCCCGCGCGCGCGGCGCTCGGCACGGCGCTCACGGGCGCGCTCGCCGTGCTCGGCCTGCTCGCCGCCATCCTCCGTCCTGTCGCGGTCACTTCGCGCGGGAGCCTCGTCGGCCCCAAGGTCGTGGTGCTGGTCGACGGCTCCCGATCCATGGACCTGCCGGGCGTCGCGGGGACGCGCCGCGACAGCGCAGATCGGGCGCTCGAGGAGCTCGGGAAGCGCGCCGACGTCCGGCTCTCCCGCTACGTGTTCGGCGAAGGCGCGCCGCTGCCGGCCGACGGGCAGGCAGGCGAGGGCGGCAGCGCCGCGCCGGCGCCGGGCGGGAGCGCTGGCGCCGCTGCGACCCCCGACAGGGACGCGGGCGCGGGGGCGCCGGCCCCTGCGTCCGCTGCGTCCGCGTCGGCCGCGCGAGGCCGGCCGCAGCGCCGCTCGGACCTCAGCGCCGCGCTCGAGGCGCTCGCCCGCGCCGCCGACGAGCGGCCGTCGGCGTTCGTCGTCGTCTCCGATGGCCGGCTCGATCGCCCGGGCCCGGACGACACCGCCGCAGCGACGCGGGCCGCGCTGGAGGGGCTCGACGTCCCGGTGCACACGGTCGCGGTGGCGACCGAGTCCGTGCGCGACGCTGGCGTCCGCGCGGTCCGCACCTCCGGCGCCGCGGTCGCCCACCAGCCGCTCTCGCTCCGCATCGACATCGGCTGCAGCGGCGGCCTCGCGTGCGACGCGGTGCCCGTCGTGGCCCGCGAGCTGCGCGAGCAGGGCGCGCCCACGACGCTCGCCACGGGCACGGCGCACGTCGAGGGCGGCGTCGGCACGGTCGAGCTCGGCGTGACGCTCGACCGCGCCGGCACCCGCATCCTGGAGGTGTCGATCAAGGCGCCGGACGGCGACGAGCTCCCCGAGAACGACGTCCGGTACGTCACGCTCGACGTCGCGCGCGACCGCATCCGGGTGCTCCACGTGGCGGGCCGGCCGACGTACGACGTGCGCGCGCTCCGGATGTGGCTCAAGGCCGACGCCTCTGTCGACGTCGTGGCCTTCTTCATCCTGCGCACGCCCGGCGACGAGGTGAACGCGTCCTCGGACGAGCTCGCGCTGATCCCGTTCCCCGTCGACGAGCTCTTCAGCGTCCACCTCTCGAGCTTCGATGCGGTCGTCCTGCAGGATTTCGACGCCGCGCCGTACGGCCTGACCAAGCACCTCCCGGCGCTGGCCCAGTATGTCGACAAGGGCGGCGGGCTCATCATGGTGGGCGGCCCGAACGCCTTCGTGTCGGGCAACTATGCGCGCACGCGGCTCGCCCGCGTCCTGCCGGTGGATCTCGACATCGGCCGCGCGCCCAAGGTGGATCTCGGCGCCTTCGTGCCGCGCATCACCGCCGCGGGCCGCGCGGCGCCGGTGCTCGCGCCGCTGCTCGCGCTGATCGGCGACGAGATGCCGGAGATGCCGGGGACCAACGTCGTCGGCGATCCGCTCCCCGGGGCGACGGTGCTGATGACGCACCCGACCCGCACGACAGCGTCGGGCGCGCCGATGCCGGTGCTCTCGCTGGGCGAGCACGAGAGCGGCCGGACGATCGCGCTGACGCTCGACGGCAGCCACCGCCTGCTCTTCAGCGCGTTCGCCTCGAGCTCCGCGGGCCGCGCGCACGGCGCGTTCTGGGACGCCCTGCTCGGCTGGCTCATGCGCGATCCGCGCTTCGAGCCTGCCGCGATCGAGCCGCGCGGCGGTTGCCTCGCGGGCGAGGAGACGGCGCTCGTGCTGCGCCCCCTCGCCGGGCAGCGCGGCGAGGCCAGGGTGACCATCGCGCGCCTCGGCAGCGGCGCGGTCGTGAAGACGTTGACCGCGCCGATCGGCGAGGGCGGCGAGCCGGTCGAGCTCGCCGCCGGTCGCCTCGATCCCGGGGGGTATTCGGCCACGGTGGAGATCGTCCCTGAAGGCGCCGCTGGCGACGGAGGCGACCAGAAGCGGGCGACGACGCGGCGCGACTTCGCGTGCGAGCGCGGCGGCGACGAGTGGGCCGATCCCCGCCCCGACGTCGCCCGCCTGGAGGCGATCGCCCGCGCGACGGGCGGCGCGTCGGTGCTCCCGTCGGGCGCCGGCTCGCTGGCGCTGCCTGCGGCGACCCAGGTGGCGGCCGAGCGCCACGTCGCGCCGCTCCTGCCCCCCTGGGCCTGGACGCTGGCGGCGGCCGCTGCGCTCGGCGCGCACTGGATCGTGCGCCGGCGCGGGGGCCTCACCTGAGGCGAGGGCGGCGTCCGGAGCCCTGGTCTCGTCTCAAGGAAGCGACGGCTTCTCGAGCGGATCGGCCTTGTCGCCGACCCAGACCCTCAGCACCCCGAAGTGCTCGGGGTTCCTTGTGAAGCTCGCGTGATTCACGATGAGCAGCATCTGCGCCGGGTCGTTGAAGGCCACGTTGGCGGGGGCGTCGAGGGGAATCTCCTCGCCTGGTGCGCTCTCGATGCGCGACTTTTCGACCCCGTGCTCGTCGAGCACCGAGATCGCGTTGGCCGCCGCGAGCGCGACATAGAGCCTCCCCGACTTGCCGAACGCGAACCCGTCGGGCGCCTCGCCAGCATCGTAGTCGTGGACCAGCTCCAGATCGGCCTCTTCGGGGGCGTCGACGAGGGGGAGCCGGTAGATGGATCCCAGGCTCGTATCCGTCGGGGAGAACGTCACAGAGAAATAGACGTGCTCCCGCTCCGGATCGAGCCGGATCCCGTTCACGCCGATCGGCAGGTCGCCGCTGCCGACGAGGGCCGTGCTCTGGAACCAGATCTCCGGCGCGCCGCCGCCGGGCGCGTAGCGGAAGATCGTCGCCTGCAGCGAGTCGGTCACATACGCGTAACCCTCCTCGTCGAAGGCGATATCGTTCGGTAGCGGCGGCGTCGGGAAGGGCGTCGGCGAGCACGCCTGTCCCGGCGCGGCCATCACACAAGCCGGTAGATCCGGCAGCGGATCGCCGTAGCTCTCCTGGACATATCCGTGTCCAGTCTTCGTGAAGCGCAGAAGGCCGAGCTGCGTGCTGAGCGCGTAGACGCGGCCGTCGTCGTCGACGGCGATGCAGCTCAGGGCATGCTCGGCGCCGAGCGCCTCGCCCGCCACCACGATCGTATTCTTCTGGACTTTGCTGTCCCTGTCGAATACAGCGATCTTGGACGGGCCTTGACCTGCGGTGCCGAACGTCGCTGGGCCGGAGACGTAGACCCGATTCCCATGGACCGCGATCCCTTCGGGGAACCCCGGAGCCGCAGGAACCGTCGCGAACGTCTTGATCTCGCCGTAGCATCCCCCCTGCGCCAGCGCCGGACCCGGGATCAGCGGCGACACGGCGGAGAGGAGCACCAGCGCGCCGCAGGCCAACCATTTTCCGTTGGAGTGCGATGATTTTGACGTGGCGGAATGCGACATATGCCCTCCAGGGGTCCATGGTTGCCGGACCGGGGTTGTCGAAATAGGCCGCGTCGAGAAGCCAAAGTGCAAACTGCCTGGCTTCGTCAGGCTGACGACGCGGTCATGATAGCTGGAGTATATGCGGTTGAGTTGATTGGCTGTCGAGTCGAAATTATCCGGTTCATGAAATATCAGGGTGGCGGCTGACCAGCTGACCAGCTGACCGGCGCTCGCATCGCGCGCGTCGCCCGCGTCGCCCACGTCTGTTTTCGCATGTGTGTCCGCGTGGTTGCGCGCTTGCGCCCTTGCTGCACGGCGCGCGTCACGTCGGTCACGTCTGCCACGTCTGCCACGTCTGCCACGTCTGCCACGTCATGTTACGTGGTGTCCCTGGCGGCAGATGTGTGCAACAGGCGGAGATCGCGTCCTGGTCGGGTAGCGGTGAATGCTGCCGGATGTCCTCGAAGGCCATTGAGGCGCGTCGGGCGATGCCCAGTCGGCTCACCGCGCGTGCGTCGGCGGTCCCCGCGGTCGAGGCGTCGCGTTACGGCGGCGTCGGCCAGACGACGCGCGTCGGCACGAGCCGGGGCTCGACGGTCCCGTCGCCCAGCTCGCCGTTCCTGTTGTCACCCCAGCAGAGCATCTCGCCCGTGCGCTTGAGCGCGCAGCTGTGGTCATCGCCGAGGGCCAGCTCGACCACGTCGGTCAGCCCGATCGGCTCCGGAAGGAGCCCCGGATCCTGCGTGCCGGTGCCGAGCTGCCCCTTCGCGTTGTCGCCCCACATGAGCACCTCGCCGCCCGCCAGGACCGCGCCGGAGTGCCTCGCGCCGAGCGAGATCCGGGTCACGTCCACGAGGTCCGAGATCTTCCGGGGAATCGCCTCAGGGTTCACGACGCCAGTCCCGAGGCGGTACTGCTCTCCCTTGCCCCAGCAGGAGGCCACGCCGCGCGCCGGCGCGGCGCACGTGTGCAAGGCGCCCGCGGCCGTGAGCGCGACGCTGGTGAGGCCCGCGACGGGCTGCGGGGTGTTCTGCTGGTTGAAGTTGCCGATGCCGAGCTGGCCGCTCTCGTTGTGGCCCCAGCAGTTCATCGTGCGCTCGCCCATCCGCTCCATCATGCCCGCGCAGGTGTGCGAGAGGCCGGCGCTCACCGAGTCCACGCCGTCCAGCATCACGGTGGGCTCGACCCGATCGACCTCGTCGCCATAGCCCAGCTGGCCGGAGCTGCCCTCGCCCCAGCAATAGAGCTCGTGCGATGTCGTCACCGCGCACGTATGGGTCCCACCGACGGCGACCTGGGTCGCGCCCGCGAGCTCCTTGGCGCGCACGGGGGAGGGGGAGTTCGTCGCCTCGCCGTCGCCGAGCTGTCCGCTGTTGCCCGCGCCCCAGCACCAGACCGAGCCGTCGCTGAGCACCGCGCACGTGTGCGCGCGCCCCGACGAGATGCTCGCCGCGACCCTGGTGGCGCCGCTGAGGCCCGCGACCGGCCTGGGGAGCGGTCGATCCTGCTGCAGCGTCCCGTCGCCGAGGTTGCCCCAGGTGTTCCTGCCCCAGCACCAGACCGAGCCGTCGCTGAGCACCGCGCACGTGTAATCCGTGCCGGCCGCGATGTGCGTGGGCGCGACGCAGGCGCCCCGCACGCACTGGCCGCCGCAGGGCTTGTCGCACCTGCCGCAGTGCGCGGTGCTCGTGAGGAGATCCACCTCGCAGGCGTTCTCGGGGTCCTTGTCGCAGTTGCCGCGGTTCTCCTCGCACGCCGGCGACTGGCAGACCCCGTCCAGGCAGGTCGGCTCGCCGCCGAAGGTCGGGCAGGCGACGTCGCACGTGCCGCAGTGCTGCGCGTCCGTCATCGGGTCGACGCATGCGTCGCCGCAGATCATGCCGCCTCCAGGACACCCGCCGCCGCTCCCGCCGCTCCCGCCGCTCCCGCCGCCTGTGCTCGAGCTCGTCGACGCGTCGGGCGGGCGCGCCGTGAACTCGGGGCCGCACGCGGCAAAGGCGATGGCGACGGCGGCAGGCACGTACGCCGCCGCGAGGGGCAGCGAGGCGAACGGGAGCCGGCTGGCCCGAGGTCGATGCGTGGAAGCCATGGAGGGCGTTCTTCCCTTGCGTTGAGGCGCGGCTGCGCCGGGAGGCGCGGCGACGTGCGACATTCTAGACGAAGTCGCGCGCCGAGATCTCGCGCCGCGCGCCGCGCGCGGGGCGCCTGTCGTGCCGATCAGCGCATCGCGACGAGCACCTCGTCGATCGGCGGCGCCTTCTGGAGCACGCCGAGGTCGACGAGCTGCTTCGCGAGCGTCTCCCAGCGTTCGCTGGTCATCACGCCGAGGCCCTTCTCCTTGGTCTCGGGGGTCTCGATCAGCGGCCGCTGCGCCTCGGCCGCGGCGACGAAGGTCTCCGCGTCCATCGAGGTGTTGAGCTTGGCCATGATCTCGTTGGACCGCGTCGGATCCTGGAGGTAGGTGCGCCAGCCCTCGCGCGTCGCGCGGACGAACGCGCGGACGCGCTCCGGGTTCTCCTTCCAGAGCGCTGCGCGCGTGATCACGACGACGACGTACGGGTTGAACCCCTCGGTGGCCACCAGGAACGCGGCGGGGTCGCTCCCCTTGCGCTTGGCCGCGATCGGCTCGGCCGTGATGAAGCACTGCTGGGAGAAGTCCTTGTCGGCGACGAAGCGGGCGACGCCGCCGTCGTACGGCACGACCTTCACCTTGTCGAACCCGTACTTCTTCTTGAGGTAGGCGGCGTAAGGCAGCCCCGGCTCGATCGCGAGCGTGCCCGACTTGAGGATGTCGGCGATGCTCTTCGCGCCGCGGCTCTCGTGGGTCATGATGGCCTGCGGCGAGGTCTGGAACACGGCGAGGAGGGGGAGCACGTCCGCGCCGCGGGCGCGGGCGGTGAGCACCTCGTCGGCGCCGGAGATGCCGAAATCCACCTGCCCGCCGGCCACCATCTGGACGACCGGGACGCCGGCGCCGCCGCCGAGGATCTCGACGTCGAGCCCCTCCTTGGCGAACGCGCCCGACTCGCGCGCGGCGTAGAACCCGCCGAACTCGGGCTCCGGGACCCAGTTGAGGGCGAGCTTCACCTTCGCGGCCGGCGCGCTCTGGGCAGCCGTGGCGGGCGCGGCCGGCGCGCTCTGGGAAGGCGTGGCCGGCGCGCTTCCTTGCGGGGACGCGGACGACGCGCGCCCGTCGCCTTCCGACGATTGCGAGCGCGAGCAGGCGGGGGCGAGGAGGGGGACGGCGACCAGGGAGGCGAGGCGTTGCAGGAACAACCGGCGGCTGTCGGGGGAGTGCATCAGCGATTGATCTCCGAAGGATGCCAGCGCCGCAAGAGCCGCCTGCCGGCGAGGTCGACGGCGCCGAAGAGCGCGAGGCCGAGCCCGGAGGCGAGCAGCACGGCGGCGAAGAGCAGATCCGTGCGCAGCTGGCGATAGGCGGAGAGGACCAGGATGCCCAGGCCGGCGGCGTCCTCCGAGAAGCCGGCGACGAACTCCCCGACGATCGCGCCGATGACCGCGAGGCCCGCCGCGATCCGGAGCCCCGTCACGAGGTGGGGGAGCGCCGAGGGCAGCTCGAGCTTGCGGAGCGTGGCGAAGCGGCCGGCCCCGTAGAGCCGGAAGAGATCCCGCAGCGCGGGCTCGACGGAGCGCAGGCCGGTGAGCGTGTTCGCGATGACCGGGAACACGGAGACGATGAACGCCGAGACCGCGACCGCGCGCAGGCCGGGGCCGCACCAGAGCACGAGCAGCGGGGCGATGGCGACGATCGGGACGGTCTGCAGGAAGACGGTATAGGGATAGAGCGCCCGCTCGAGCGGGCGCGACGAGGCGAGCGCGATGGCGGCGAGCACGCCGACCACGGCGCTGAGGAAGAAGCCCGCGAGCGCGGCCTTCGCCGTCGTGACCGCGCCGGCGAGCAGGGGGCCGGCGTCCACCGCGCCCGCCCGCGCCACGTCCGAGGGGGGCGGCAGGAGGTAGGCAGGGATGCTGAGCGCTCGGGCGAGCGCCTCCCAGAGCGCGAGCAGGATCACGAGCGCGGCGAGCGGCGGCGCGACGGCTTGGAGCGGGGTGGGTCGCACGGCTCGGCCCTCTCTAGCGCGAGGCCGCCGCGCCAGGAAGATGCTGCGGTGGAAGAAATCTGGCCCCTCCGCGGCCCGGCGCCGAGCGACCCGCGCGCCGAGCCCCGGGAGAGGCGAGGTGGGGAGCTTGTCGAAAGGAGGTGTGGATCGCGCCGAGCGCGGCCCCGCTCGGTCCGACTACTTGCCCTTCTTGGCGGGCGCGGCCGGAGCAGGCGACGCCTTGGCGGTCGCGGCTGCCTTCTTCTGGTTCTTCTCCGCCGTGTCCTGCTTCTTCTGTCGCTCTTTGGCCTTCGGAGATTTGTCGCCCATGGGAGCACCGCCTCGGTGGATGCGTTGGTGTTATCCGCCTTGACCGAGGCTAGCACCATCCCTGGTGGCGCAGTCACGAACTTTGTACTTCGCGAGCGCTTATGTCTCGGCTTCTCCGTGTGTCGCCTTGTCGCCTCGTCGCCTCGTCGCCTCGTAGGTTTGCCTCTGGGTTGCCTCTCCCGCCGACAGGCAGGGCGGCAGGGAAACGGCCGACGCGCTCGGCCGGGTCCCTCGCTGCCTGCAGCAGATGGGGGTCCGCTGCGGGCGTCCACGACGTGAGTCGCGACGGCCCGGCGGCGCGCATCCGCGCTCGCGCGGGCGCGTCCTTCCGAGCGCCGAGAGGTCGAGGCGCGGCGTCCGCTGCCGCGGAGCTCGCTTGCCGGCATCGAGGGGCGGCGCTACGAAGGCCCGGCGTGTTCAAGGCCATCCTCTGGGACAACGATGGAGTCCTCGTCGACACCGAAGGGCTTTACTTCCAGGCGACGCGCGAGACGATCGCGTCGGTCGGCGTCGAGCTCACCATCGACGACTATCGCCAGCTGTTCCTCGTCGAGGCGCGCGGCGCCTGGCACCTCGCCAGCGCTCGCGGGGTCGACGAGGCGGGCGTGCGGCGGCTGGCCGATGAGAGGGATCGCCGGTACCTCGAGCTCGTCGCGGGCGGAGACACGCTGTTGCCGGGCGTGCGCGAGGTCGTCACGGAGCTCGCCGCGCGCTTTCGCATGGCGATCGTCACGAGCAGCAAGCCCGAGCCGTTCCAACGAGCGCACGCGGCGACGGGCCTCCTGCGGTGGTTCGAGTTCGCGCTCACGCGGGACCAGTACGCGCGCGCCAAGCCCGATCCAGAGCCGTACCGGATCGCCTGCGAGCGGCTGGGGCTCGCGGCGCGCGATGTCCTCGTGATCGAGGACTCCGAGCGCGGGCTCCGGTCGGCCAAGGCCGCGGGCATGACGTGCTGGGTCGTCCCGTCGCCGCTCACCGCGCCGTCGGACTTCACCGGCGCGGACGCGGAGCTCGGGTCGCTGCGCGAGGTGCTCGTTCGCCTCGGAGGAGCGTGAGCGCGACCCCACGTTTGCGCGATGAGGTAGCTCACAGCGCCAGTGTGCGCGCCGCCGCCGCGCTGCGTCACCACCCTGGATTTTTGCACGTTGCACATCGGCTGGCCGCATGACCATCTGGCGGTTCGCGAACGGTTCGTGGCACCTTCGGGCCCGTGGCTTCCGGTGACGGCATCTCGCTCATCGAGCTCGTCGTCCTCGGTTGGTCGTCAGCCACCGCGGCGCCGGCGCCGATCCCCATTCGCATCGACTTCGATGCCCCGGCGGACTGCGCGACCGCCGACCAGTTCTACCAGGGCATCCGTGCCCGGTCGGACCGCGTACGCCTCGCGGCTGACGGCGAGAACGGCTGGGGTGTCCGCGTCCGGCTGAGCCGCGGCGGGGCCGGGGTCCACGGCGAGCTGCGCGTCGTCCACGCAGGCGGCGAGACCGACACGCGGATCGTCGATGCCACGTCGTGCGACGTTGTGGTGCAGGCGCTCTCGCTCACCGCGTCGCTCGCGCTCGACGAGGTGGCCGAGGTGACCGCGCCCCTCTCTCCCCCTGCGCCGCCGCCCGCGGTCCCCCCGGAGCCTCCGGTCGCCCCGCAAGAGGCGCCGCCGCTCCCGCTCAGGTTCACGCTCGGCGCGCACGCCCTGGTGACCCAGGTCGTCGCACCTCATGTGAGCCTGGGCGGCGCCCTCGGTGTCCGGGTGACCCCGCACGTCGAGGGCCCGCTGAGCCCGTCGTTCGGTCTATCGCTGATGTACGCGCGGAACGACCTGCTGTCGGGCGGCGACAGCGCCCTCATCCAGTGGGCGGCAGCGGCCCTCTCCGCGTGCCCGCTGCGCTGGCAGCTCGTCCGTATCGTCACCGCAGAGCCCTGCGTCGTCGCCGCCGGCGGCTGGCTCGCGGCGGCGGGGCGAGGTATCTCGAACCCGGAGTCCGCTGTGCGGTCGTGGTGGAGCGCCGGAGGCCTCGTGCGCGCCGCTGCGCTCCTCGGCGAGGACACCGCCCTCGAGCTCGAGGTGGGCGCCTCCGTGCCGCTCGTCCACCGGCGGTTCACACTGGGGTGGTCTGCAGAGACCGTCGGTGAAACGCCGGCGATCTCGCCGCTCGTCGGCGTTGGAATCGTGCACAACTTCTAAGCCAGGATTCTGTGATCACTCCGACTCGCGCTGGGAATTATGACCCATGGACGGCATCCGGAAGCTGGGCCGCAGGCACGCTGCCCCCCCCGACCCGAGGACAATGTTCCGCTCTGGCTGTCGCCCATTGCTTCCCGGTAGTGTCCGTTCTTCACTGGTCTCATGCCTCGCCTCGCGGTGAGTATGGTTGTCGACGTCATGACATCGTCTGCTTTGCCTGACAGCGAGCCGGCGAGCGTGGCGCCACCGGCGGCCAGCGTGAAGCAGCGGGACGCGCGCTTGCGACGGATGGTGGACGCTCATCTTGACTTCATCGGGCGGGTGCTCCGCAACGCGGGGACCCCTGCTGCCGAGATCGACGATGCGGTGCAACGCACCTTCATCGCGGCCGCGCAGCGGCTGGACGACGTCCGGCCGGGCGCCGAGAAGAGCTTTCTTCTCCAGACCGCGCTTCACGTAGCCGCCCACGCGCGCCGCAGCGCCGCGCGTCGGCGGGAGTTCCCCGCGGCCGAGCCGCCGGAGGTTGTGGACGCTGCGACACCCGAGCAGCTCACCAGCCAGAAACACGCGCGACAGATGCTCGATCAGGTCCTCGACCAGATGGAGTCAGATCTGCGGACCGTGTTCGTGCTGTACGAGTTCGAGGAGATGAGCATGGTGGAGATCGCCGGCGTGCTGGGGATCCCGCAGGGCACCGTGGCCTCTCGGCTACGAAGGGCCAGGGCCGATTTTCGTGAGCGCGTCCGCGCGCTGGAGCTCGTTTCGACGAGCGAGGTGAGACGATGATGGAACCACGTCGCCTACTGGAGGAGAGCGACAACCCGCTCGAACGCGCGCTGCTGAGCGCAGGCGCGTCGTATTCTACGTCACCGGAGACGCGCGCGAAGACGCTTGCCGCGCTGGGACTCGCCGGCGCTGCCGCCCTGTCGGCCAGCGTGGCGGCGCCTGCGGCGCTCTCCGCGGCAGGGGTGTCCTCTACGTCCTCGTCGCTCGCCGTGAAGCTCGGCTGGACCAAGATCCTCGTCGCGCTCTCGACGGTGGGCATGCTCGCGGGCATCCCGGCGGGCTACCTCGCCTGGCGCGGGCAAGACGCGTCGGAGGTCGTCGCGGCGCACCGCTTCGGCGCCGCGCTCGCCGGTCCGGTCACGCAGACGGCGGTGCAGGGGCCTGCGCAGGCGCCTGCCTCGGAGCCAGCGCCGGTGGAGGCCATCGCGGAGGAGACGATCGCCCCGGCGCTCGCTGGTGGCAGCAGCGCTGCGGCCACGAAGCTCGATCCGAAGCCGTCCGGTACGGGCGCCGCCGCCCTGGAGGCGGAGCTCGGCGCGCTGGACGCGGCGCGCACGATGCTCGCGAGCGGGAACGCGCGAGGCGCGCTCTCGCTCCTGGACGCCTACTCCAGGACGCATCCGCGCGGGCGGCTGAGCCTCGAGGCCGAGGTCCTGCGGATCGACGCGCTCGCGAAGAGCGGCCGCTCCGACGCTGCCTCGCAGCGCGCCGCGGCATTTCTTCGCCGGCATCCGAACAGCGTGCTTGCTTCCCGGGTACGGCGCTATGTAAACAACTGAACTCTGGGTCATGCGTTGCCCTGCCCTCCTCCGTTCGTTCCGCGCAGCTTCCGGCGTCGCCGGTGCCTGGATGGCGGTGTGTGTGCTGCCTGGGTGTATGACCACGGTGGATTCGCTCGGCTACGACCGAATGAGCAGCGATGAGCTCGGCCCGCTGGCGGGCCCCTCCGAGTACCCCAACGCGTTCCGCGACGTGCTCGGCAAGACGGACGAGGAGATCGCGGCCAAGATCGAGGACAGCTTCAATCAGCTCTTCTACGGCGATCCCAGCGACGAGACCGTCTACTACACGGTGCCCGGCAAGCAACAGGCCTACATCTGGGACGACTACCACAATAGCGTGCGCTCCGAGGGCATGGGCCTCGGGATGATCATCACGGTCGAGCTCGACAAGCGAGACGAGTTCGACCGGCTCTGGAGATACGCCAAGTCCACGCTCCAGCCCACGTCCGGTCCCAACCAGGGTTATCTCATGTCGTGGTGCGACACCCCGGCAGGCCCGATGTTGTGCGCCGATCCCTTTGGCCTCCAGCAGATCGCGATGGCGCTGTTCTTCGCCCACGGCCGCTGGGGGAGCGACACCGGGACCATCGACTATGGGCTGGACGCGATCAACTTGCTCGAGGTGATGCGCCACAAGGAGGCCCTGAACGGGGGAGTCGACTCGGGTGTGACGAACACCTTCGATTCGACGACGAAGCTCGTCTACGACTACCCGCACGTCTCGGCGGCGGACGTCACCCGTCCTTCCATCGAGATGCCCGCCTATTACGAGCTCTGGGCGCAGGCCATGCGCGACCCCTTCTGGTCCGAGGCTGCCGCCAGCGCGCGCACACACTGGCAGGAGGCCGCGCACCCGAGCACCGGGCTCATCCCGGTGCGCACGCACTTCGACGGCACGCCGGTGCTCAACTGGGACTACTTCGGCTCCGAGGCCTACCGCACGCAGCTGAGCCTCGCGCTCGACCACGTCTGGTTCGGGGTCGACCCGTGGCAGGTGGAGGAGGCGGACCGGCTGCTCGGGTTCTTCTCGAAGCTGGGCATCGGCAAATACGGCGCGGTCTTCAAGATCGACGGCGCGATGCTCAACGCCACGCCGGAGTCGGCGCTCATCTTCATGAACGGGGTCACCGGGCTGGTCGCGACGACCGAAGATCGCGCCGATTACATCGCGGCGGTGTGGACGACGCCGCCGGCGACCGGGGAGACCCGCTACTTCTCGGGGTTGCTCCACATGCTCTCGCTGCTCACGCTGAGCGGGCAGTTTCGCGTGTACTGATCCGGCGCGAGCTCGCGCTCGCGAGGATCGTCGGCGGCGGAGGCGAGCCCTCCTCGTGCGCGGGCTCCGGCAGGCACGAGAGCTCCGATGGGAGCAGGCGGCCGACAGAAAGCGGTGTGCGCGAGCTCACGAGGCTTCTTCCCGGCGAACGTCGGACCAGAGGAAAGCGGCGAGCGCGGCGCATGGGTACAGGCTCGAGGCAGGGGCCGTCTCTCGGATCACGCTGACTCCGTTGTTGATATTGAAAGTGGTGTTCAATTTGTGCGTGTGGATCTCGCCGACGTCAAGCAAAAACGGGCACCGTTGGAGGGGGCCGGGCCGCGGCGCGGATACCGTGTTGACGCCAGTGTCCGGTCTGGGTGGAAGAGCTGGTGTGCTCGAGTTTCCTGGCGTGCCGGGACGAACAAAGCTTTGGACGGGTGATCATCGGAGACCGGCGTTGGTTACAATGAGCGCCAGATGAAGCCTCTTCGCGCAGCACGTCCTCTCGCGATCTCCACGAAGTCCCTTGTTGCCCTCGTCCTCTCGGCGTCGCCGGCCATCGTCTTCGGCGCGGGCTGCGGCGTGGCGGACAGCGTGCCGATCCCGGGCGCAGGAGCGCTGGCGGGGGCAGGCGATGAGCCGACCAGCACGGGCGCCGCGAGCAGCGGCGCCGGGCCGAGCGGCGGGATCCCCGCGGACCACGGCGCGAGCTTGGGCGCGGCGGGCGCCCAGGCCATCGGGACCGTCGTCTCTCACCTCGATGTCGTCAGGATCATCGCTATCGGCGACACCGGCGAGGGAAACCTGGCGCAGAACCAGGTCGCCGATCGGATGAGCGAGAAGTGCATCGAGGTCGGGGGCTGTCATGCCGTGATGATGAACGGCGACAATTTCTACGACAACGGCGTGGCCGACACGGGCGATGCGCAGTGGGGTCCCAAGTTCGAGCAGCCCTACGACAGGGCCGGCCTGAACGGCCTCCCATTCTATGCGGTGCTGGGGAACCACGACCACGGCCCCAGCAGCAACGGCGTGCGGCAAGCGCAGATCGACTACTCGCAGCTGCCCGTGGGCGACGGGCCCGGCATGCGGATGACCGCCAAGTGGCACATGCCCGCCTCGTACTACGACGTTCGCGTCGGCGACGTCCATCTCTTCGGGATCGATACCGTCGACTTCACCTCCGATGACCAGGCGCGCGACATGGGCGCGCGAGTCGCCGCCTCGGACGCCACGTGGAAGATCGTCTTTGGCCATCACCCCCGCTATACGTCCGGAGCTCACGCCTCGGACAACCCGTCGCTCGGGATGAGCGGGATGTTCGCCATGCAGCAGGCCATCTACTGCGGGGCCGACATGTATATGGCCGGCCACGACCACAACCTCGAGTTCATCGACAAGGGGCGAGACGAGGTCTGCCCGAGCACCTATTTCGCCGTCAGCGGCGCCGGCTCGAAGACCCGCCCGGTGTCCCCCTCGGTCCCGACGGAGCGGGGGCAGCTCTTCTTCACGGACAAGACCGAGGGCTTCGCCTATCTGCGGTTCGAGGGGAGGAACCTGCTGTTCGAGTTCATCGACAAGCAAGGCGCGGTGATCTTCACGAAGACCATCTCCAAGTGAGCGGGCGCCGCGCTCGGCGGCCGAGCGACGCCGCGGCCGTCAGCGGCGCTCGTCGTCGCGCGGCGCGCCGTCGCGCTCGTCGTTGCGCTCGTCGTCGCGCCGCTTCCCGAACGAGATCGTGTTCTCGGTGCCCGCGAGCATCCGCCGGATGTTCGGGATGTGCTTCAGCCAGACGAGCCCGGCGAGGAGCAGCGAGAGGCAGAGGGCCGGGGCGGCCCGCTCGCCGAGCAGCCAGAGGAAGAGGGGCAGGGCGAGGGCGCCGGCGAGGGAGCCCGCCGAGACCATGCGGGTCGCCCGCACGACGACCGCGAAGACGGCCAGCGTGGCGAGCGTGGATCGCGGCGCCAGCACGAGCAGGACGCCGCAGGAGGTCGCGACGCCCTTGCCGCCCCGCATCCCGAGGAAGACCGTGTAGTCGTGGCCCAGCACCGCGGTGAGGCCGCCCGCCGCGGCGACCCACCCGCCCGGCGCGACGGAGAGCCACGACGCGAGGGGCCCGGCGACGAGCGCGCCCTTCGCCACATCCGCGGCCAGGACGGCCAGGCCAGGCCCCCAGCCGAAGGCGCGCAAGACGTTCGTCGCGCCGATGTTCCCCGAGCCGACCTGGCGGAGGTCGACCCCTTTGACGAACCGCGCGAAGAGGTAGCCTGTCGGGATCGCTCCGAGGAGGTAGGCAAGGGCCAGGTAGATTGCCGTCATCTGCCGTCACCGCGCGCCTCCGTGCCCGCGTTCACGGCGGGTGTAGCACGCCGCGGCGACGCGTGAAGCGCGCCAAAGAGCCCATGTCGTGATGGCGATCATGGTATTCTGCGAACATGGCTGACCTGGCGCCCGTCTCGACCCGGAGTGGCCGCGCCCCCAAGATCGCGCTCGTCCTGGCCGGCGGCGCCGCCCGCGGCGCTTACGAGGTCGGCGTGGTGCAGCACATCCTCGAGGACGTCTCTCGCGATCTCGGCCGCGAGGCGCCGCTCGATATCCTGTGCGGCACCTCGGTCGGCGCCATCAACGTCTGTGGGCTCGCCGCGTTCGCGGACGAGGCGCGGAGCCGCGCGCGGCGGCTCGCCGGGGTATGGACGCGCCTGCGCATCGACGACCTCGTGCGCCTCGACGTGCGCGGCGTGCTCGCCGTCGGGCACGACCTGCTCCGCGGAGGCGCCGCGAGCGCGCCCTCGAGCGGCCGCGCCGCGATCCTCGACACGTCGGGCCTCGAGCGGCAGATCGCGGAGGCCGTGCCCTTCGAGCGGATCGACGGCCACCTCGAGAGGGGGCTCCTGTCGGCGCTGACCGTGTCGACGACGCTGGTCAAGAGCGGCCGCACCGTCGTCTTTGTCCACCGCCGCGAGCCCGGCCTGCCGCCCTGGAGCCATGACCCGACGATTTCACCGCGCGCCACCGCGATCCGCGCGCAGCACGCGCTCGCCTCGTCGGCGCTCCCCATCCTGTTCCGCCCGGTGAGCATCGACGGAGAGCTCTACTGCGACGGCGGGCTGCGCCAGAACGTCCCGCTGTCGCCCGCGCGGCGCCTCGGCGCCGACGGCGTGATCGTGGTCAATCCGCGGTACATCGAGCCCGCCTCGAGCGCGACCGAGCGCGACGCGCCGGGCTTCCCCGGGCCCCTCTTCCTGCTCGGCAAGACGCTGAACGCGCTGATGCTCGACCGGATCGACAACGATCTGGCGCGCCTCGAGAGCATCAACGGGATCCTGGAGGCGGGGCGGCGGCGCTATGGAGAGAGCTTCGTCGGCGAGCTCAACGACGAGCTCGGGCTGCCGCCGGGGCGCGCGCTGCGGCCGATGCGGTCGCTGCTCATCCGCGCCTCCAAGGACATCGGCAGCCTGGCGGCGGAGTTCGTGCGCTCCCCCGCCTTCCGCGCGCGCACCACCAGCGTGCTCGGCCGCGTGATGCGGCGCCTCGCCGAGGGAGACGAGCAGCGCGAGGCCGATTTCCTGTCTTACCTGCTGTTCGACGGGGAGTTCGCCGGGGCGCTCATCGAGATAGGCCGCGCGGACGCGCGCGCGCGGCACGAGGAGCTGTGCGCGTTCTTCGAGCGGGCGCTGAGGCCGGGCGGGTTCGAGGACCGGGCGCCCTGAGGGGATCGGGAGACACGCTCTGGATCCGTCCGGATCCTCCCGGGCGCCGACGCTCAGACGACGTCGGGGCGCTCGGCGCCTATCTCGGCGCGAGCTCCGCGCGGCCGCGGCGCCCGGTGTACACTCGCGCCGCGAGATGGCACCTTCGGATCCCTTCGGCTGGGTGGGCGCGACGATCGGCGGCAAGTACCGGCTCGACGCCGTGGTCGGCGAGGGCGGGTTCGGCGTCGTCTACCGCGGCCAGCACCTCGGGTTCGACGAGCCGGTCGCGGTCAAGTGCCTGAAGCTGCTCGGATCGCTGGCCCCGGCGGAGCGCGCGTCGTTCCAGCGGATGCTCCTCGACGAGGGGCGGCTCCTCCACCGCCTCTCCCGGGCGAGCGCCGGCATCGTGCAGGCCCTCGACACCGGCGCCGCGGTCTCGCCGTCGGGCGAGTGGACGCCTTATCTCGTGCTCGAGTGGCTCCATGGCGTGCCGCTCGACCGCGAGATCGCCGAGCGGCGCGCCCGCGGCGATGCGGCGCGCCCGCTCGCCGAGGCGGTCGCCCTGCTCGCGCCCGCGGCCTACGCGCTCGAGGTCGCGCACGCGCAGGGCGTCGCCCACCGCGACGTCAAGCCGGCCAACCTGTTCCTCGCGGAGATCGGCGGCCGGCGCACGCTGAAGGTCCTCGACTTCGGCATCGCCAAGGTGCTCGGCGAGCTCTCGAGCATGACGCAGGCGATGGCCGAGACAGGGAGCGCGCTCCGGGCCTTCACCGTCCATTACGGCGCGCCGGAGCAGTTTCACCACCGCTTCGGCGCGACCGGGCCGTGGACCGATGTCTTCGCGCTCGCCCTGGTGCTCATCGAGGTCGCCTCGGGCAACCGCGCCCTCCTGGGAAGCGACGTCACGCAGCTCTACATCGCGGCGACCGATCCGGCGTTCCGCCCGAGCTTGCAGGGCGCGGGCGTGAGCGCGCCCGACGCCGTCGAGGCGGTGGTGCGCCGCGCGCTCGCGATCGACCCGCGGGAGCGCTACCGCACGGCAGGCGAGCTCTGGGGAGCGCTCGAGGCTGCGATGGCGACGGCCGCGCCCGCCGGCGCTGTCGCGCTCGAGGCGGGCATCCCGCCTGCGGGCGCAGCGCCCGGCGCTGCGGCGCTGGGCGTGGCGGGGACGGAGCGCGTGGCCGCTGGCCCGCCCGCCGGCGGGCTTCCCACGTCTGTCGGCGCGCCCCCCACGTCCGTCGGCGCGCCGCCCACGCCGTCCCTCACGACGATGCGCGGCCTGGCGACGAGCGCGCCGCCGCTGGCAGCCCCGCAACCGGCGTCGCCCCCTCCCGCGCCGCAGGCCGTCAGGGCCGCTCCGCGGCGGCGCCTGTTGCCCGCGCTCGCCTCGTCGGTCGCGCTGGCCGCCGCGGCCGGCGCAGGCGCCGTCGCGTTCGTCCGTTACCGCGCGCCCGACGATGCGCGGCCGGCGCGCGCGCTCGGCGGCCTGACCGCGCCCCAGATGAAGGCGCCTCCCCCGCCCGACATGGTCCGGGTGCCGGCGGGCCGCTTCACGATGGGCAGCGAGAAGGGCGGCAAATCCGAGCGCCCGCCCCATGACGTGACGCTGACCCGCGCGTTCGACGTCGATCGCACCGAGGTGACGGTCGCCGCCTACCAGCGCTGCGTCGAGGCGGGCCGGTGCACGCCGAGCGGCCTGCACGGCCCCCGCGCGACCGACGCCGACGTCGAGCAGCGCGGCGCGCTCTGCACCGCGGCGGATCCCGCGAAGTCGCAACACCCGATCTCGTGCGTCGACCAGGCGCAGGCGGCCGCGTACTGCGCCTTCGCCGGCAAGCGGCTCCCGACCGAGGCCGAGTGGGAATACGCCGCGCGCGGCGCCGACGGCCGCGAGTACCCGTGGGGCAACGAGGCGCCAGGGTGCGCGCACGCGATCGTGTCTCGGCCTCCTGGGCAGGGCTGCGGCGGGCGCGGCAAGGGCACCCAGGAGGTCGGCTCGGCCAAGGCCGGAGCGAGCCCGTCGGGCGCGCTCGATATGGCGGGCAACGTCTGGGAATGGGTGGCCGACGGCTGGGATCCGGGTGTGTACGCCAGAGGCGCCCAGACAGATCCCCAGGTGCCGGCGACCGGCAGCAGGGGCGTGCTCCGGGGTGGATCGTGGGACTTCTCCGCTAGCACCGCAAAGGCGACATTCCGGCTGGCGTACGATCGTGAGGCAGGTGACGTGTCGACCGGATTTCGTTGCGTTCGCTCGGTCGATTGAACACGAGGTCGCCAGCGCGGGCGGCGGGGAAGCGCGGAAGCGCGGATCAACCGGCCAGGCTCATTTCAGCCGCGCCGCGGATAGGCTATCTATCCCATCTTGGTCGAAGGTCGATTCACACGCCCGCTCGCGAGGTACGATGTAGGGATAGGTAGAGCCGTGCGATCGGGCACACGATGCCAGATCACCGCGGGCACATCCCATGCGGCCGGCGAGGTCGACCCAGCGCATGAGCCCGGTGACTCCGCTTCCTCACCGGTCAACCTCTGCTGCGCCCCCAGGAGCCCATGCAAGAATCCGAGAACATGATCTCCATCGAGGAACGCCGGATGCAACGCGTCATCGATGCGGTTGCGCTCGCGTCCACCGGAGAGGTCGAGCTCGCGTTGACGCAGCTGACGGAGGTCGAACACGACGCCTTCGGGGTGATCGAGGAGGCGCTGCGCGTCTTTCTCTCCGAGCTCTCCGTGACCACGCAGCAGAAGAGCCAGGCGCTCGCCGCGCTCGCCGCCTCGAAGCGAGAGCTCGAGCATCAGCTCGACACCATCCAGCGCCAGGAGTGCGCGATCCGGGAGCTCTCGGTGCCGATCATCGATATCTGGCACGGCATCCTCACGCTCCCGCTCGTCGGGCTGTTCGACTCGGTGCGCGCCGTCGAGGTGACCGAGCGGCTCCTCGTGCGCGTGGCGGAGGACAGCGACGTCGAGTGGGTGATCCTCGATCTGACCGGCGTCACGCTCATCGACTCGATGACCGCCCAGCACCTCATCAAGCTGGCTCAGGCGGTGCAGCTCCTCGGCGCGCGCTGCGTCCTCACCGGCCTGGGCGGTCATGTCGCGGAGACGCTCGTCGCGATCGGGGTCGCGTTCGATGAGCTGAACCCGATGCGCAGCCTGCGGGAGGGGCTCAGGTTCTGCCTTGCGCAGCGCGGGCGCACGATCTCACCGAGGTGATCCGCGGAGCTCCGGTCGGCGCGCGGCGTCGCGCAAGGCGGCGCCCTGAGCCGCAGCGACGCCCCGCGGTGGAGCGCCCGGCTGCTCGCCTCGGCGTGACGATCCGCGCGGCGTCGCCTTTGCGGAGTGCAGCCGGTGCGCCAGGGGATATTCTGTTCCAGCGCATGGAGAACGCGACGATTCCGGCTCGCTTCCAGGACACCGCAGACGCCCGCCATCGCTTCGGCGACCAGCTCGATCGCCTGGGGCCCTTCCTGCTCCGCGTCGATCCGGCGGCCGACGCCGTCGTGGAGGCGTTCGCGTCGATGCCCCCGGGCCAGGGCTTCCGCCTCCTGGAGGCTGCCCTCGCGCGCGGCATCGACGATGACCGCACGGCGAAAGAGGCGCCGGCCGAGCTGCGGGCGCTCTTCGCGTCGGTCGATCACGTGCCCCTCTGGGTGGACTGGGAGGCGGTGAACCGCGGCGGGGCGGCGTTCCTGCGCACGGGCTTCCTCGGAGGGATCCTGCTCGCGATGCAGTCGCTCGTCCTCGGGTACGCGTCGCCCGGCGGGAACAAGCCGCTCGTCTTCTCGGGGAGGCTCCGCGAGCAGGCCGCGCGCCGCCTCGCCGAGACGAGCCGGTTCGTCTACGCCGTGAGCCAGGCGAACGGAATGCGCCGCTCCGGCGAGGGCTTCGCGATCACCGTCAAGGTGCGCGTCATGCACGCGCAGGTGCGGCGCCTCATCCGCGCGAGCGGCCGGTGGCAGACGGCCCTCTGGGGCGAGCCGATCAACCAGCACGACATGGTGGCGACGGCGCTGCTCTTCTCGGTCGCGGTCATCGACGGCCTCGACAAGCTCGCCTACCGCTTCACGCCCGCCCAGAGGGAGGACCTCGTCCACCTCTGGCGCTACGTGGCCCACGTCATCGGCGTCGAGCCCGAGCTCATCCCCGGGTCCTACGCCGAGGCGCGAAGGCTGGCCGAGATGATCTTCGCGACGCAGGGCGCGCCGGACCACGACTCGCGCATGCTCGTGGACGCGCTGCTCACCGGCAAGGTCCGCAGCGCGCGCACCGCAGGCGAGCGCCGGAGCGCCGAGCGGTTCATGGCCATCTCCTGCAGCCTCTCCAGGGCCGTGCTGGGCGACGAGCTCGCCGAGCAGCTCGGCGTGCCCCGGCAGCGCGCGCCCCTCGTCGTGCCGCTGCTCCGCGCGGTCGCCGCCGCGTCGAGCCGCGCGCACGCGCTGCCGCCCCTGCAGGATCTCGCGCTCGACCTCGGCGACCTCCGCTGGCGGCGCGTCATCTCCATGGGCCTCGGCGGCCGCCCGGCCGACTTCGCGCCTCCGGAGCGCTTGGCCGGCAGCGGTACCTGAGCGCACCTGAGCGGTCGCGCCGCTCGCAGGGCGAGGCGGCTGCGGCGCCGGATGTCCAGGGCGACGGCGTGGGAGCGGGCGCGGCGGTCGGGGTTGAACCGCCCTCCGGTTCTGCGGTACGAGACCTCCCGCATGGAGATCATCCCTTACGGCGGTTGGAAGCGCGCCGCGCGCCTCGTCTGCGGCGACACGGAGCTCGTCGTCACGCTCGACATCGGCCCGCGCATCATCCGGTACGGCGTCATCGGCGGCCCGAACGAGCTCTCCGAGATCCCCGAGGACATGGGCGCGACAGGCGGGACCAAGTACAGGTTCTACGGCGGTCACCGGCTCTGGATCGGCCCCGAGGATGAGCAGCGGACGTTGCAGCCCGACAACGATCCGGTCGAGCACCGGGAGGAGAACGGCGCGCTCGTGCTCCGGACCGCGCCGGACAGGTACGGAATGCAGAAGGAGGTCCGCATCGCGGCGGACGCCGCGGCGGGCAGGTTCGTCATCGATCATGCGATCGAGAACCACAGCGCCTATGCCGTCGAGTTCGCCCCGTGGTCGCTCTCCGTGATGGCGGCCGGCGGCGAGTGCCTGTTCCCGCAGGCGCCGTTCGTCCCGCACCCCGATCGCGTCTTGCCGGCGCGGCCGCTCGTGCTGTGGTCGTATACCGACATGGCCGAGCCCCGGTGGACATGGGGCAAGCGCGTGATCCGCCTGCGGCAGGTCGCCGGCAAGGACCCGCAGAAGGTGGGTGCGCTCGTGAGCCAGGGCTACGCGGCGTACGCGAACCACGGGAACGTGTTCCTGAAGCGGTTCCCGTTCATCGAGGGCGCCAGGTACCCGGACATGGGGTGCAACTTCGAGACGTTCACGAACGCGGACATGCTCGAGGTCGAGTCGCTCGGCCCGCTGCAGCACGTGGAGCCCGGCGCCCGCGTGGAGCACCGGGAGGCGTGGTATCTCATCAAGGGCGTTCAGCCGCCCGCCGAGGACGGCGCGTGCGCGGACTGGCTCGAGGCGGCGGCGAAGGACAGGCCGCTGTGAACCGCCGCTCCTGAGCGCGTGGCGTTCGGCTCTCCTCGCCATCGCCCATCGCGCCCCCGCGGGCGGCGGCGAACGGCGCTCAGGCCTCCTCCTTGACGGCCGCGCGCCCCAGGAACCCCTCCACGAGCGCCACGCCGACGAGTTGGCCGGCGCTCCAGCAGGCCAGGCGGAGCTCGAGCGGCAATCCAGATTCGCCGTGCCCGGGACCCGCGGCACCCGTGGAAGGGTTGGCTCGTCCCGCGCGCTCGGCTATGCGGAGGCTCATGCCGCTCCACCCCCTCGCAGGCCGCAAGGCCCCTCCCGACGTGCTGATCGATCCCGACAAGCTGCGCGCGCAGTACTACAGCGAGCGCCCCGACATGGGCGATCCGCAGCAGCGCGTCGCCTTCGGCACCTCCGGCCACCGCGGCTCGGCCGCCCGGCGCAGCTTCAACGAGGCGCACGTCCTCGCGATCGCGCAGGCCATCTGCGAGTACCGCGCGAAGGAGGGCACGACGGGCTCGCTCTACCTCGGCATGGACACGCACGCGCTCTCGGAGCCGGCGCAGCGCAGCGTCATCGAGGTCTTCGCGGCCAACGGCGTCGACGTCCTCATCGCCGAGCGGAGCGGCGTCACGCCGACGCCGGCCATCTCGCACGCGATCCTCACCGCCAACCGCGGGCGCACCTCGGGGCTCGCGGACGGCGTGGTGATCACGCCGTCGCACAACCCGCCCGACGACGGCGGCATCAAGTACAACCCGCCGAACGGCGGGCCGGCCGACACCGCCGTCACCGGCTGGATCGAGGATCGCGCCAACGAGCTGCTCCGCGCCGACAACGCGGGCGTGAAGCGCACGCCCTACGAGGCCGCGCTGCGCGCGCCGACGACCCACCCGTACGATTTCATCGGCCCCTACGTCGCCGATCTCGGCAACGTGGTCGATCTCGAGGCCGTCCGCGGCGCGAAGCTGCGCATCGGCGTCGATCCGCTCGGCGGCTCGAACATCGCGTACTGGGCGCCGATCGCCGAGAAATTCGGGCTGGATATCACGGTGGTGAACCAGGCCGTCGACCCCACCTTCGGCTTCATGCCCCTCGATCACGACGGCAAGATCCGCATGGACTGCTCGTCGCCCCACGCGATGGCGAACCTCATCGCGCTCAAGGACGACTACGATCTCGCGTTCGGCAACGACGCCGACTCGGATCGCCACGGCATCGTCACGCGCAGCGCCGGGCTGATGAACCCGAACCATTACCTTGCCGTGGCGGTGTCCTACCTCTTCCGGAACCGCCCGCTCTGGCGGCCCGACGCGGCCGTGGGCAAGACGCTCGTCTCGAGCAGCATGATCGATCGGGTGGCGAAGGACCTCGGCCGCCCGCTCCGCGAGGTGCCGGTCGGCTTCAAGTGGTTCGTCGATGGGCTGCTCGACGGCTCGCTCGGCTTCGGCGGCGAGGAGAGCGCGGGCGCCTCGTTCCTGCGGAAGAACGGGCAGGTGTGGTCGACGGACAAGGACGGCATCCTCCTCGACCTGCTCGCCGCCGAGATCCTCGCCCGCACCGGGCGCGATCCGGCCGAGCACTACCGCGACCTCACCGCGCGGTTCGGCGCGCCGATCTACACGCGCATCGACGCGCCGGCCACGCCGAGCCAGAAGAGCGTGCTCAAGAAGCTCTCCCCCGACGCGGTGCGCGCCAAGACCCTCGCGGGCGAGCCGATCACCGCGAAGCTCACGCGCGCGCCCGGCAACGGCGGCGAGATCGGCGGGCTCAAGGTCGTCGCGGAGAACGGCTGGTTCGCCGCGCGGCCGTCGGGCACTGAGGACGTCTACAAGATCTACGCGGAGAGCTTCAAGGACCAGGCGCACCTCGATCGCGTGCTCGACGAGGCGCGCGCGATGGTCACCGACGCGCTGTCGGCCAAGTGAGCTTCCCGGGCGCCCCCGCGAACTCCTGATCTCCCGGCGCTCCGCCGGGGACCTCGCGGCCGCCCGCCCCCGGATGCGCCTCGCGCGACCAGCGCCGGGTCAGAACAGCGAGAGCTGCCGCCGCGCGCCCGTCATCTCATCGAAATCGGCCCCGCCCAGCCACCGCAGCACCGAGTCCGCGATCGGCTTGAGCTGCTGCGACACGTAATGATCGTAGTCCGGCGGCGCCGTCGTCTGGCCCGCCGGCTCCGGGCCGGCGCGCGTGATCACATAGGCCACGATCCTCCCCGCGTCCCCGCCCAGCTTGCGGGCCGCCTTCACGTGCGGCGGCGTCGTCTTCGTGTAAGCGCCGAGCGGCTTCCTCAGCGCCTTCTTGTAGACGAGCTCCGCGTCGAACCGCCCCGCGCGGAGCTCCGTCACGAAGCTCCGCACGAAGCCCTCCACCGGGCGATCGTGGAAGACCAGGTCGAGCAGCTCCCGCTGGAAGCGCCGCGCCACCGCGCTCGCGTCGCGCCGGACCGCCTCGAGCCCGACGATCTCGAGCTTGTCGCCGCCCTCCCCGGCGACCAGGCCGGCATAGCGCTTCTTGCTGCCCTGCGCGGCGCCGCGCAGCTCGGGCAGGAGGAAGCGCGCATAGACCTTCTCGAACTCGAGCTCCAGCCGGCTCTCGCAGCCGAACGTCCTCGCGATCTCGGCGGCGACCGACCCGGAGACGGCGTCGCGGAGCTCCTCGGCCCGGGCGACGGCGCGCGCCGTGTCGGGCTCGCCGATATCGACGAAGAGAGAGTCGGTGTCTCCGTAAAGCACCCGGTGCCCGGCCCTCCGCACCGCCTCGGCCGTGAGCCGGATGACGTGCTGCCCGGCGCGCGTGATCGCGTTCGCGACCTCCGGGGAGAACAGGCGCGACGCGGGAGAGCCGAGCACGCCGAAGAGCGAGTTCATGAGGATCTTGATGGCCATCGCGCCCCGCTCGTCGCCTGCCCGCCGCGCCTCGGCCCGCTCGTCCCAGAGGCGCGCGACGAGCTCGGGCAAGATGCCCGGCTCGCCGCGCCGGAAGGCCGCGCCGCCCGGCGTCACGATGAGCGCCTCGGGCGGCCCGGCGCCCCCGGCGACGAACGTCAGCGGGTCGATGTTGAAGGTGCGAATGAGGCTCGGATAGAGGCTCTTGTAATCGTACACCACGATGTTGCGGTAGAGCCCCGGGAGCGAATCGAGCACAAGGCCGCCGGCGATCTCCGCCTCTCCCTCCGGCCCCTCCCTCGATACCGAGGGCGCGACCTTGCCGCGGGCGCGGAGCGCGGGCAGGTAGAGCGAGTCGATCGCGGCGATCTGCGCCCCCACGCGGTCGAGCTGCATTCCGGTGAGCAGGCTCCTCCGCACCGAGAGCTCGATGAGCCCCGTCTTCTCCAGCAGGTCCCGGACGAGGCGCGCGTCCTCGAGGTTGTACTCCGCGAGCCGCGCCGGATCGTCGCGGTACGACGCCTCGATCTGCTCACCCCGGTCGTCTGGGCCGAACAGCTTGCCGCGCCCGAGGATCGTCCGGGCGGCGGTCTCGAGGCGGTAATCCTCGAGCCGCAGGAAGGCGCCGCGGAGGAGCGCGAGGCCGTCGAGCACCACCCGCCCCGGCAGGACGGCGCGCGCCTCGCGCGAGAAGCCCGGATCGCGCAGGATCGTGATCTCGTCATCGCCCCTCCCGAGCGCGCACGGGAGCCCGGCGCGCCGGCAATAGCGCTGGAGCGCGGGCAGATCGAAATCCGGGATGTTCCAGCCGGTGAGGACGTCGGGGTCCGCCTGGGCGACGAGCTCGAGGAAGCGCTCGAGGAGCGCCCGCTCGTCAGGGAAGCGCTCGACGAAGGAGGGGAGTCCGCCGGGCACCGGCTCGTCGCGGACGAGGAGGCAGCGCTCGCCGCCCGCCCCCGCGAGGGCAATGGCATAGAGGCTCTCGCCGTCGAGGCTCGTCTCGATATCGAGCGAGAGCACGCGGAGGCGGGGGACGAAGCTCGCGGGCACGAGCGTGGGATTGCGGTACACGCGCCCCACGCCCGGGTGGAGCTCGAAAGGCCCGGAGACCGCGAACGCCCCGCGGATGCCGCGATCGATGAGAAAGCGGTAGGGAAAGCGCACGTCCGCCTCGAGGGCGTCGGCGCCGGCCTCGGCCAGCCTGTCGCGCAGCGCCGCGACGTCCCGGGGGAGCGCCGCGTCGACGCGCAGGACCGGCTCTCCGTCGAGCGTCTCGAGCGCCTGCGGGGAGACGCGGCGGTCCGCGAGCCGCCGCGCGACGTCCTCGTCGCGGGCGCGAACGAAGAAGTAGGGCCTGAACCTGTCCTCGATGACGAGCGCCGGCGCGCCGTCCTCCATCACCGCGTGGAGGTGGATCTCCGGGCACCCGGCGACGACGCGGGTCGTGGGCGTGAGGATGAAGCCGCGGTCAGGCATGTGCGAATTCGCGGAGGCCCCCAGGCGAGCTCTTCGCCAGCGCGCGAGGCGGCCCGGGGGCCGCGCCACGCTGCACTTGACCACCGGGACCGGCGCCCCGCAAGCCCCTCTCGCCCCCGGCGCAGGGGATTTCCCGGAGGAGCCCGATTGCCGAGGGAGCGGGGCTTCCGCCGGAGAGGGCGCCTTTCGAGGAGGCGACCTCCCTTGCACGGTCGATTGAACGGGGGATAACGGGCCCTCTTGGCTCGACGTGGAATCCCGAGACACGGCGAGGACGACTCGCCGGGTGTGCGGCGAGCGCCCCGCGAGCGCGCCCGCGCGCAGCGCCATGAGCAGGGCAGTCCCTCGGATTACGTCGAGAGCGGGTCCGCCGCTTGCTTGACGTTCGAGACGTCGTGAGCCGCGGGCATCCACGGATCGGCCCGTGAAGCGCGCCGCGGAAATCCAGGAAGGGAATCCACCATGATGCGCCATCATTTCAAGCATCGCGTCGCGGTGATCGCCGCGCTCGCCGCGAGCGTCATCGGCAGCTCCGCGCACGCGGGTGGGCGGGGAGGTGTTGTCCATCAGGGCGCGCAGATCTCCCAGCAGCAGAGGCCGCAACTGGCGAGGCTGCAGCCAGCGGAGAAGCGGGTATCGGACGGCGCCCTCGTCAAGGTGATCTCCGCGGCGAACCAGGGTGAGATCGCCCAGGCGAAGATCGCCCTCGAGCTGGCGAAGTCGCGCGAGGTGAAGGACTTCGCCCGGGAGATGATCAAGGCCCACACCCAGGCGGAGAACGATCTGGGGGCGCACCTCCGGCGCCTCGGGATCAAGGCGGAGCCGACGCGGGCGAGCGCCATGCTCGCCGCGCACTCGTCCATCATCGCGGCGCACCTCCGCGCGCAGCCGGTCGAGAGGTTCGACCAGGAGTACATCGCCATCCAGGTGAGGATGCACAGCTATGCCGTGCGGATTCTGGACGAGCAGGTCATCCCGCGGGTGAAAGACCAGGAGCTCAAGCAGGAGCTCCAGCGCATTCGCGACACGGCGGCGAGCCACCTGAAGCGGGCGCAGGCCATCCAGGCGACGCTGGCGGAGGGGCAGGAGCGCTAGATCCCGCGCGGCGGCCTCGCCAGGGCGCGGCGGCCTCGCCAGGGTCAGGGGGCGAACACCGCGCGCATGCACCCCTCCGTGCGCGCCTCGAACAGGCGGTATCCGCGCGGCCCGTCATCCAGGCACATCCGGTGCGTCAGGAGGTACGACGGATCGATGTCGCCGCGCTGGATGTGATCGAGCAGCCTCGGGATGTACCGCTGTCCGTGCTGCTGACCGGTCCTGACGATGAGCGCCTTGTTCATGAGCGCGCCGAGCGGGATCTTGTCGGCGAACCCGGAATAGACGCCCACGATGGACACCGTGCCGCCCTTGCGGCACGCCAGCATCGCCTCGCGCAGCACGAGCGGGCGGTCGCTCTGCATCCGGAACGCCTGCTTCACCCGATCGACCGCGTACTGCAGGCCCGTCCCGTCGGCTTCCATGCCCACCGCGTCGATGCAGGCGTCGGGGCCGCGCCCTCCCGTCATCTCGCGGAGCGCCTCCTGGACGTCGACCTCGGCGTAGTTGAGGGCGTCGGCGCCCCCGTGCGCCTTCGCCATCGCCAGGCGGTCCGCGATCCGGTCGATCGCGATGACGCGCTCGGCGCCGAGGAGATAGGCGCTCTTGATCGCCATCTGACCGACGCCCCCGCACCCCCAGACGGCCACGACCTGGCCGGGGCGGATGTCGCAGAGCTCGGCCGCCATGTAGCCCGTCGAGAGCGCGTCGGAGGCGAACAGGGCGCTCTCGTCCCGCACCCCGTCGGGGACCTTGAACGCGCCGTGATCGGCGAACGGAACGCGCACGTACTCGGCGTGGCTCCCCGCGAAGCCCCCGAAGGCGTGCGAGTACCCGAATATCGCGGCTGTCGTGTCCCCGAACACCCTGTCCGCCACCACGTGATGAGGATTCGAGTTCTCGCAGAGCGACCACAGCTCGCGCTGGCAATACGCGCACCGCCCACATCCGATGATCGACGCCACGACGACGCGATCGCCCCGCTGGACCCGCTTCACCTCCGCGCCGGTCTCCACGACCTCGCCGAGGAACTCGTGCCCGAGGATGTCGCCCTGCTTCATCGTCGGGACGTACCCGTGGAGCAGGTGCAGATCCGAGCCGCACACCGACGACAGCGAGACGCGGACGATGGCGTCGTGCGGGCTGATGAGCCCCGGCTCGGGCACCGACTCCACGACGATGTCATCCACCCCGTTCCAGCAGATCGCGCGCATGGTCACTCCCCCTCACGGTCTGTCCGGCCGGACGGCTGCCCCGCCGTCGTCGGGATCTCGCCGATCTCGATCCATTGCCTCAGCCGCCGCAGCTCGCCCCGCAGCTGCCGCCTGGGCAGCTCCGCGAGCAGCTCGCCCGCCGCGCGCGCGAGCCGCCCCCTCGGCCGCGCGCCCGGCAGCACCACCTTGATCTCCGTGCCCCTGTCGCCCGGCGCGGTCGCGAGCGAAACGACGCCTGCCGGCGTGCGCTCCGGGCCACCCGCGCCGGCCGCCCGGAGCGTGGAGGCCTGCCTCTTCGCGCCGGCCTCCACGCGCCCGATGCTCGGCAGGAGGCGCCGCACGCCCGCCGCGTCCTGCAGCGCGTTCAGGACCGCCGCCCGCGCGCGGCTCACCGTGACGCTGCTCACGACCCGCGGGGCGCGGGCCCCGAACGCCCGCAGCGCCGACGCCGCGATCTCGACCCCGAGCGCCGGCCGCTCCTCGGACAGCCCGGCGACCCGCTCGTAGATGCGGTATGCCGCCGTCTCCAGCCGGCTCAAGAGCAGCCCCGCGACTCCCCTCCTCCCCGGCAGCCGCGCGCAGCTCCCGCGCTGCGCCGCCGCGCTCTGCCGCTCTCTCCGCGGGGCTCTCTCCTGCTCCGTCGGGGGCGCGCCTTCGCCTTCGCTCCGCTCCCGGTCCGCGCTCTGCGCGCCCCTCTGCGCCGCGGCGCGCGCTCGCCGGCCAGCCTTCGCCCGTGCCATCTTTCCTCCTTCGAGCCTCGCCGAGAGAGCCCGCGAAGGCGCCTTGCAAGCAGGCGGCCACTCGCGCTGATCCAGGCGCTCACGTCTCAACGACGCTTCGAACGTGCCACCGCCGTCGCGAGCGGCCCCAACAAGGACATTCGCGCGAGCCTGCTCTCCATGGCGAACTGCGGCGCACTGCGGCGAACGATGAGAAAGATGGATTGCAGCGAAGGAAGAAGAAGGTTGCAGGGCCTGAACTTCCAGGCGATACTCGCCGCGCCAGGACGCTCCTTGATTCAATTGACGTCCGGCCCAGTGCGAGCGCTGATTAGCATAACCTAGGTTCGGAGATATGAACGTATGAAGACTAGAATTTTCCTGCGTGCCTTTAACTTGACGGTGTGCGGACTGGCTGTCGCGGCGTTCGCGGCGTGCGGCGGCGACGACGATGGCGGCGGGAGCGGGGGCGCTGGCGGCGCCGGCAGCGCCGGCAGCACCACCTCCTCGGGCAGCGTGGACCCGTCGACGACGACGGCGGCGAGCACGGGGGCCACCGATCCCACCACGACCTCGACGGCCGCGAGCACCTCCGCGTCGACGGGCTCGGGCGCCGGCCCCCAGACGATCGAGATGATCGATGACATGGAGGACAACGACAACGCCATCCTCGCCAAGGGCGGGCGGGTCGGTTACTGGTACACCTTCAATGACGCGACGGAGGGGGCCACGCAGACCCCGCCGCCCGATCCGGAGGGGACCGGGGAAGAGCCTTTCACGATGACGGCGCTCGAGCCGGCGCGCGGGCCGAGCACGTACGCGGCGCGATCGTGGGGGACGGGCTTCACCGAGTGGGGCGCTGGCTTCGGCTTCGATCTGAACAGCCCCGAGGGGGTCAAGGCCTCCTATGACGCCTCGGCGTACACGGGAATCACCTTCTGGGCGAAGCTCGGCCCGGGCTCCGGCACGAGCGCGACCGTCATGATCTCGGACCCGGGGACGGATCGTGCCGGCGGTGCCTGTTCAGACAAGTGCGACGCGTGGCAGAAGACGTTCGCCGCCACCGAGGAGTGGCAGCAGTTCACCATTCCCTTCGCGGACCTGAAGCAGGGCGGCTGGGGCGATCCGGCGGGCACGGACCAGATCGACGCATCGAAGCTCTACTCGCTCCAGTTCCAGATCGGCAAGGCGCCCCAGTTCGACCTCTACATCGACGACCTCGGCTTCTACAACTGAGCGCCCTCGCCCGGGCCGCCCCGGGAGCCCTCGCGCCGGGGGCTCTCATCCACTCTTCGCCCCCCGCGCTTCCCAGGGAACACGCGTGACGCGCGCCGCGTGACCCGCGTCGCGCGTCACGCGGCGACCCGAGCGCCCAGCTCCTCTTCGCGCTTCCAACAAAGTGCTTGCATCGCAGGCCCCTCCCAGGCGAACGTGGCCGCGCGCTGACGCCCCTTGCGCCCAGGACAATGCCTCTCCTCGAGCTCGCATCGATCACGAAGCAGTTCCCCGGGGTGAAAGCCCTCGATGGCGTCTCGTTCGACCTCCAGGAAGGCGAGATTCACGCCCTCTGCGGCGAGAACGGCGCGGGTAAGAGTACCCTCATCAAGATCCTCTGCGGCTACTACCCCGCAGGCACCTACGGCGGCGAGATCCGCTTGAACGGCGGCGTCGTGCAGTTCAGCAGCATGCGCAGCGCCGAGGAGCACCGCATCGCGCTGATCGCGCAGGAGCTCGCGCTCGTGCCTGATCTCACCGTCGCCGAGAACCTCGTGCTCGGGCGCGAGCCCGTCCGCGGGGGGCTCATCGACTGGGACGCGGTGCGGGCCGTGGCACGGGAGGCGCTCGCGCGCGTCGGGCTCGACATCGATCCCGAGCGTCCGATCAAGGAGCTGGGCATCGGCCAGCAGCAGATGGTCGAGATCGCGAAGGCGCTGCTCAAGGACGCGAAGATCCTCGTCCTCGACGAGCCCACGGCGGCGCTCACCGAGTCTGGCGTGAGGACGTTGCTCGGCCTGCTCCGCGACCTGCGCGCCCGCGGCGTCTCCTGCATCTACATCAGCCACCGGCTCGAGGAGGTCTTCGAGATCGCCGATCGCATCACGGTCCTCCGTGACGGGAAGTCGATCACGACCCAGCCGCGGACCGCGCTCACGCCCGACAACGTCATCTCGTACATGGTCGGCCGCGAGGTGACGAACCTCTATCCCTGCCCCCCGCCGCCGGAGGGCCCTGTCGCGATGTCGGTCCAGGGCTGGTCGGTCGAGGACGCGGGGCACCCCGGGCGGTACGTGCTGCGCGACGTGAGCTTCGAGGTGCGCGCCGGCGAGGTGCTGGGCGTCGGCGGCCTCATGGGCGCCGGCCGCACCGCGCTCCTCTCGACGATATTTGGCGCTGCAACGAGCCGCGTCACCGGCGCGATCTCGGTCCGAGGCGGGCCCGCGACGCCGCCGTTCAAGGAGCCCGCGCAGGCGATCGACGCGGGCATCGCGCTCGTCAGCGAGGATCGCAAGCGCTACGGCCTCGTGCTCGAGGCGACCCTCCTCGACAACATCACGCTCGCTACCCTGCGGCGGTTCGTCAAGGGGCTCTTCCTCGATCACGCCGATCGGGAGGTCACTGCGGTCGAGCAGATGAAGGCGCTCCGGACCAAGGCGTCTGGGCCGCTCGCGCTCGCGAACCAGCTCTCGGGCGGCAACCAGCAGAAGATCGTGATCGGCAAATGGCTGATGACGGGGCCGCGCGTGCTGCTGCTCGACGAGCCGACCCGGGGAATCGACGTCGGTGCGAAGGCGGAGATCTACCAGCTCATCCACAAGCTCGCTTCGGATGGGCTCGCGGTGGTGCTCGTGTCCTCCGATCTACCGGAGCTGCTCGGCATGAGCCACCGCGTGCTGGTCCTCAACCAGGGCAGGCCGACGGCCTGCCTCGATCGGAAGGACGCGACCGCGGAGCGCGTGATGGCTGCTGCAACGAGGAAGGTGACGGAATGAGCGAGGCCAAGCTTCGCGTGCGTATCCCCTGGCGCGCCCTCTCGATGGTGGGCTCGCTCATCGCGATCTGGATTGCCTTCTCCATCACGACGGATGGGACGTTCGTGACGCCGCGCAACCTGACGCTCCTCGCGCGGCAGATGTCGGTGACCTCGATCCTGGCCATCGGCATGGTGATGGTCATCGTCTCGGGGCAGATCGATCTCTCGGTGGGCGCGCTCGCCGGTCTGCTCGGCGCCTCATCGGCGATGATCTACGTGAGCCTCGGCTGGCCGCTGCCGGCCGCCTTCGTCCTGCCGCTCCTGCTGGGGGCCGTCCTTGGCTTCGTGCAGGGCGCCCTCGTGGCGCGGCTGCGGATTCCCCCCTTCATCGTCACGCTCGGCGGGATGCTCATCTTCCAGGGATCCATGCTCGGCTTGACGGGCGGTGTGTCCATCTCGCCGGCGCGTCCTTACCTGTTCGTGGGCCAGGCGTACGTGCCGCACGCCCTCGGCTGGGCGGGCGCTGGCGTCCTCTGCGTCGGGCTGCTGTACAAGGCGGTGCGCGCGACCGGCTCGGCGCGCTACCCGTGGATCGGGCTCGCCGTGTTCTCCGTCGCGTTCGCCGCCCTGATGAACTCCTACGAGGGTGTCCCGTTCCCCGTGCTGGTCGTGCTCGTGCTCGCCACCGCGTTCACGGTGCTCGCGAAGCACACGACGTTCGGGCGGCACCTCTACGCGATCGGCGGCAACCGAGAGGCGGCCTTCTACTCCGGCATCAGCATCGATCGTCACCTCATCGCCGTGTTCACGCTGATGGGCGTGATGGCGGGCATCGCGGGCGTGGTGCTCACCGCCCGCGTCGGCTCGGCGACCTCGGACGCCGGCCGGATGATGGAGCTCGACGCGATCGCGGCCGCCGTGATCGGCGGCACGTCGCTCCTCGGCGGTCAGGGCACCATCTGGGGCGCGCTGCTCGGCGCGCTCGTCATGGCCTCGCTCGACAACGGCATGAGCCTGATGAACACGGAGAGCTTCTGGCAGCCGATCATCAAGGGCATCATCCTCATCCTGGCCGTCGGCATCGACATGGCCAGCCGCAAGACAAGAAGTCACTGAGCGACGGCTCACCCGCTTCGGATACGGGCCCACCTCGACGTTTTCGGTGCTCAGCGCACTTGAGTGCGCTTCCGCGCCGAAAACGCCGATCTGGGCCCGTCTCCTGTGCGGGTGAGCCGCCGCTCGCGTCGCCAAGGGGAGCCGCCGCGTGCTGAGCGGGTCATCAACAGAGCACCGGTAGGCCCCGGGAGAGGGGGTCCGCCGCGCGGCGCGGGGGATGGGCCGATGTTTGAGCCTGAGACGATGATCCTCCGGCGAAGCCGGAGGATCATCGTCTCAGGCGAGTTCGGCGGGGCCCCCGCGCCGCGCGGCGGACCCCCTCTCCCGGGGCCGGGCAACCCGGCAGGACCTTCGGACCGGGGCAACCCGGCAGGACCTCACTGCGGCTGCGCCACCCCGAGCTCCGCGATCTCCTGCTCGAGCTGCTCCCACTCCGCCATGAGCGCGTCGATGCGCGGCCCGAGCGCCTCGTCCTCGGCCTGGAGCGCCGCGATCTCGGCCTGTCCGGTGCGCTCGAAGAAGCCGTCGCTGCAGTAGAGGTCGTGGATCGCCTTCTTTCGCGCCTCGGCCGCCTCGATGGCCGCGAGCACCTTGTCGCGCCGCGCGGGCAGCTCCTTCTGCCGGTTGCGACGCCGCTTCTGCTCTTCCCAGGAGCCGCCCGCCTCGGCCGGCGCGGCCGCCTTCTGGTGGTCGCGCTTCGCCTTGAGCACCACCGTGTCGGCGTCGAGGTGATCGTCGCCGCAGCCGGCCAGGTACTCCTCGTAGGTGCCTGGGAAATCGCGCGGCCCGCTCGGCGTGACCTCGAGGATGCGCGTCGCCAGCTCGGACACGAAATAGCGATCGTGCGAGACGAAGAGCACCGTCCCCTCGAACGCCTTGAGCCCCTCGACGAGCCCCTGGATCGCCTCGAGATCGAGGTGATTGGTCGGCTCGTCGAGCACGAGCACGTTGGGCCGCTCGACGATGATCCGGCAGAAGATGAGCCGCGCCGCCTCGCCGCCGGAGAGCGAGCCCACGCTCTTCTCGACGTCGTTGCCAGAGAACAGCGCCTTGCCGAGCTGGCCGCGGACGTAGCTCGGCGACTCGTCGGGGCACGCCGCCCACAGGAAGGAGAGCGGCGTCATCGACCCGTCGACGAGCAGCTCGCGGTGATCCTGGGCGAAGTAGCCGACGCGGGCCTCGTGCCCCCACGACGCGCCGCCGGCGTCGGCCGCGAGCCGGCCCACGAGGATCTTGAGCAGGGTCGATTTGCCGAGCCCGTTCGGCCCGATCACCGCGACCCGCTCGCCCCGCCGCACCGACAGCGAGACGTCGCGCAGCACCTGCTTCGCGCCGTACGATTTCGAGATCCCCTTCGCCTCGAGCACGTCGCGCCCGCTCGGCCTCTGGACCGCGAACCGGAACACCGGTGAACGCCGCGACGTGTCGGCGAGCTCCTCGACCTCGATCTTCTCGATCTGCTTGAGCCGGCTCTGCGCCTGGCGCGCCTTCGTCGCCTTCGCGCCGAACCGCTCCACGAACGCGCGCTTGTCCGCGATGATCTTCTCGGCGCGGGCGATCTCGGCCTGCTTGCGCTCGCGGATCGCCTGCTTCTCGACGACGAACGCCGCGTAGTTGCCCGTGTAGAGCGTGATGGTCTCGTAGTCGACGTCGAGGACGTGCGTGGCGACGTTGTCGAGGAAGCGCTGGTCGTGGGAGATGACGACCGCGCAGCCCTTGTAGCCGGCGAGGAACTTCTCGAGCCAGCGGATGGAGAGGATGTCGAGGTGGTTCGTGGGCTCGTCGAGCAGCAGCACGTCCGCGCCGCCGAGGAGCACCTGCGCGAGCAGCACGCGCAGCTTGAAGCCGCCCGAGAGCGTGGAGAGCGGCCTCCGGTGCGCCTCCACGGGGATGCCGAGCCCCTCGAGGACGGCGCTCGCGCGCGCCTCCAGCGTGTACCCGTCGTGGGCGCGGATGCGATCCTCCAGGTCGGCCACCCGGCCGGCGTCGCCGCCGTCCTCCGCGAGCCGCCGCGACTCGACGAGCGCCTCCCACACGACGCGATCACCCATCATCGCGAGATCCAGGATGATCTGGTCGTCGCTGAGGAACCGGTCCTGCCGGAGCACACCCACGCGGGCGTCCTTCGGGAAGCTGACGCTCCCGTCGCTCGCGGGCTCGTCGCCCGCCACGATCTTCAGGAAGGTGGTCTTCCCCGAGCCGTTCGCGCCCACCAGGCCGTAGCGGGACCCGGCGTTCAGCTTGAGCGACACGCCCTCGAAGAGGGTCCGATCACCGAATGATTTTGCGAGGTTCGAGGTTCCGAGCATGGCGCTGTGGGGGCTTGGGTCGCGGCGCGCGGGGCGCGGGGCTCCGCGCGCCGGGGCGGCGCGCCGTCAGCGGCGCGGCGGGGCGCACAGGCATAGCACCGCGCTCCGGGCGGGAGCCTGTGTTCGTGCGTCAGCGCGGCGCGCGGCGCGCGACGCCGGCGTGGCGCGCGCCTGGCCGGCGGGGAGGCCCGCCGGCCGGACGCCGGCGCGTCAATTGATCTCCGGGCACAGGAGCTTGTCCGAGGCGGCGTCCTTGTTGTTCCCGTCGTTGCACTCGTCGATCGCCCCGTCCGGATCGACGACGGCGTAGATCAGGATCGACAGGTTCGACGGGAACTTGTCGATGGTGGCGGTGAGATCCACGCTCGCCCCTGGCGCGATCGGCCCCGCGATGACCTCCTCGTGGAGCACCGTCCCGCCCTGGCCGGGATCGCCCGCGTAGTACCGGATCCGCACGTCGCTGGCCGGCGCGGAGCCGGCGTTGGTGACGGTCGTCGGGACGTCGACCTGCTTCCTGTTGCACTTCGCGCCGGTCACCCGGCCGATCTCGATCTGGAGGTCCGGGCGCGCGCTGCCGGCGTCGAGCGGCGCGGTGAGCGCGTTGTTGTCCTCGTGGCACTCGCGCTCGACGGCGTCCTCGTCGACGACCGCGCGCAGGCGGGCGGGCAGCGTCCCCTGCGCGTTGTTCGCGGCGTCGTACCTCACCGTCAGGAGCAGCGAGCTGTGCGGCTCGATGCTGCTCTGGAGGACGAACTGCAGCGGGGCGAGGTCCTCACCGTAGAGCGGCTCATCGACGTCCGGCGTGTCCCACTCGCCGTAGAAGTTGATGGCGACGCCGGGGCCCACGCGGAGATCGCCGAGGTTCTCGACGCGCACCGTGATGGCGATCTCGTCGGTGAGCTCGCCGCATGTCGCGTCCGGGGACGAGACCTGGATGCCGCTCAGCGCGAGATCCGGCGCGATGCCGTACGACCGCGGGTTCGAGCGGTAGGTGTTGTAGACGCGGCCGCCGTACGCCTTCCAGCTCTCGGGCTCCCGCACGGGGATGCCGCCGTTCTCGAGCACGTTCGTCACGTGGTAGCTGTGCTGGTTCCAGATGCGGCGCGCCGAGACCCAGAGGTCCTTCTGCGCGCCCCAGACCTCGAGGCCGTTGTTGTAGTCGGCGCCCTCCGAGCAGTGGTTGGACTCGTTCGAGGTGCCGAACACGATCTCCGCGTTGCCGTCGTTGTCGACGTCGGCGACGATCGGGTACTCGGACCGGGTGCGGCTCGGCGAGTGCTCCTTGAACAGGACGTCGGCCGTCACGCCGTCGTAGATGCGGAAGTAGCACTCGTCGTTGTAGATGACCTCGGCGGCGCCGTCGCCGTTGAAGTCGAACACGCTCGACCCGGTGGTGCGGCTCGAGTCGTCCTCGGTCAAGCGCTGCCAGCCGTTGTGGTAGCAGACGCAGGTGCCCCGCTGCTGGTTGCACGTCGCCGCGCCCGGGGCGCCGCAGTCCTCGTCGGTGGTGCACGGCTTCCCGTTCGGGGTCCGCGGCGGGTTGCCCTGGAGCCCCGTCCCCGCGTCGGTGAACGCGTTGGGCCACGCCGGGCACTCGGCCGTCGGCTCCTGGAGATCGAACATCATGTAGCGGAGGCCGAACGCCGTGCCGACCTCGGGGAAGCCGTCGCCGTCGAAGTCGTCCACGTTCGGGGCGCCGCCGTCGAAGGTGGTGCCCTCGGCCGTCATCACCTGGTGGCGCTGGATGGTGCCGTTCTGCCCGTTGAGCACGAAGAAGTGCCCGTTGTTGAACAGGATCACCTCCGGGCGCTGATCGAGCGGGTTGTTCGGCCCGGGCGCGGCGGCCTGGTTGCGCCCGAGGATGTCGGCCACGGCGCAGAGGCCGTCTCGCTGCGCGTTCGGGATCTGGGCCGTGCCGTTGACGATCTGCCCGTCCCAGAGCTCGAGGAGCCTCCCCTCGCAGAACGCCGTCGCGTCCTCGTTGGCGTAGGGCGGCGTGCACCCGGCCCTGCTCGTCACGCCGGCCGGCGGGCGGGGCAGCCGGTAGGCGGTGCTGCCCGCGACGATCTCCAGCCGGGGGTCGTCGTCGAGGTTCGCGACGCACGCGATGGGCCCGAGCCGGTTCTGCTGGTTCGACGGTGACCCCTGTACCCCTTGAGCCTTGTCGCCCTTGAAGTGGTCGACGATCGAGAGCTCGCGGGTCGCCTCGTCGACCCGCAGCGTGAACACGTGCGGCCCGACCACGATCTCCGGGAGCCCCTCTCCGTCGATGTTGGCGAGCGCGGGCGACGGCTCGTTGTAGCCCGTCCAGATCTCGTTCATGAGGACCTTGGTCTCGCCCGTGTTGCTGAAGATCTGGAGCCCTGTCTTCGTCACCTCCGTGGCCCCAGACCCCGTCACGACGGCGGTGATCGCGACGATCTCGGGGACGCCGTCGCCGTCGAGATCGCCGACGGCCAGCCCGGCGGTCGGCATCAGCGTCGCGTCGGCGCAGGCGTAGGGCGCGTCGATGGGGTCGCCTTCGTGCCAGACCTGCGCGCCGAGCACCGCGAAGTAGTTCTCTCCCTTGCGGGGCCCGCCGCCGTGGATCGCCCGGAGGACGCCCTGCTTGCCGAAATTCGAGCCGCAGAACGTCGTGAAGATGATCTCGGGGAAGTCGAGCTCGTTGATGAGCCCGTCGCCGTTGTCGTCGTCGAGGTTGGCGACGAGCGGCGTCATGACGGTCTGCGCCGAGGTCTTGAACGGGCTGTTGGCGGCGTCGGAGTTGGCGCGGTTCTGCCCTCCCCACTGGATCTCGTTCTGCGGCAGGGCGCCCGCGAACGGCTCCGGAGGCAAGAGGCACGTGGGCGCGGCGCCCGTGCCTGCGCAGGAGCCGACCTCGCAGGCGGCGTACGTCGGGCAGTCCCAGTCGTCCTCGCAGGGGCAGCTGGCGTGCCCCGCGCCGTCGTCGGTGCACGTGCTCTCGAAGTAGGCCTCTCCGCCGCACGTGAAGAGCTCGCTCGTCGTGCTGCCGTTCGACACGCACAGCCGGAGGCTGTCGCCGTCGCACGTCCGGGCTCCGGCCGTGCAGGCGTCGACGACGCAGATGGTGCCGTTGCAGAACTGGTCGACGGCGCACTGGAGGTCGCTCTCGCAGGCGATATCGACGCAGCGCGCGCCCGCATCCGGGGGCGTCTCGCACACCTCGGTCGCGTCGCAGGTGAGGTCGTCGCACGTGTTGTTGACGCAGGTGCCTTGTCCGTCCTCCTCCTCGCAGTGCTGGTCCGCCCGGCAGCTCACGCCCTCACAGCCAGTCCCGCCGCCGGCGCCGCCCGAGGCGGCCATCGACCCGACGAACCCGCCGCCATCGCTCGAGCTGCTGCTCGCGCCGCCGTCGCCCCCGCCGCCATCGCCGGGCGGCATCACGACATCCGGATCGCCGCCGCAGGCGGCTACAGCGAACAAAAACCAAGGAAGGGCGCGGGGAAGCAACCGCCGGGGGCACGTGGGCATGAGGCGATTGTACGAGCGCGCTGTCGGCATGGAAGCGCGTTCGCGCGCGGGATCGTGCGGCGAGTGGGAGCTCTGCCCACGATCGGCGTCGCTCGCGGCGGCGGTCAGCGGCAAGCGGGGAGAGTAGAAGCGGGCCACGCGGGCCGTGGGGACGGCCGCGGTGGGGGCGGAGAGCTTCGGTGCACGGAGGGTATTGGAGGTGACCTGGGTGCGACTGCCGATCGCGCTGCCCACGCTCGATAGCGGGAGTGTCGTGCAGCGCCGGAGTCCGACAGCGCGCTAGTTCCGCCCGCGGGGCCTCACGCCCCGCCGCTCTCCAGCGCCTCTTGCAGCGCGCGCACCTCGCGCGCGAACGCGGGCTCGGTGCGCAGCGCGGCCGTCCGCTCGTCCGGCAGCGCCAGCGTGCGGTCGGCGACGACGCGCGCCGGCCGCGGGGACAGGACGACGGCGCGCTCGGCGAGGTAGGCGGCCTCGGTGATCGAGTGCGTCACGAAGAGCACCGTCATGCCGAGCTCGGCCCAGAGCGCGCGGAGCTCGTCGTCGAGCCGGCTCCTCGTGAGCTCGTCGAGCGCGGCGAACGGCTCGTCGAGCAGGAGCAGCCGCGGGCGCGTGACCAGCGCGCGGGCCAGCGATACGCGCATGCGCATGCCGCCGGAGAGCTCGGCCGGGTAGCGCGCGCCCGCGTCGGCCAGGCCGACCTGGACGAGCGCGGCCCGCGCCGCCGCGTGGCGCTCGTCGAGCGGGGCGCCGGCGAGCTCGAGCGGCAGGGCGGCGTTCTCGAGGACGCTCCGCCAGGGCAGGAGGTGGGCGTCCTGGAAGACGTACGCTAGGGGCGCGCGCGCGCCGCCTGCGCCGCTTCCGCCGCCCCGCGCCTCCTCGGCCTCCACGACGGCCGCGCCGGTGTCGGCGCGGTCCAGCCCGGCGACGAGCCGCAGGAGGGTGGATTTGCCGCACCCGGAGGGCCCGAGCAGCGCGACGAACGCACCGGGCGCGATGTCGAGATCGATGCCGTCGATCGCGATCACGCCGGGGGCGCCGTCCCTCGGCCCGCGGCCCGCGTCGTCCAGCACCGGGAAGACGCGCCGGACGCCGGTCAGCCGCACGCGGACGCCGCCGCTCGCCCTGGCCTTGTTCGTCTGCATCTGCGCCCGGCGTTCTATCCGCGCCGCCGCCGGTTGACCAGGCGCTCGTGCGCCGCGCGCCGCGCCGAACAGCCGAGCTCGCGCCGAGCAGCCGCGCGCGCGCCGAGCAGCCGCCGCGCCCGCGCCCTCAGCTCGCCGATGCCGTTCGCACGCAGCGGAAGCCGCCGCCGGCGAAGCGGTAGTGCGCCTCGAAGCTCGTGCGCGCCCAGGTGCGGAGCGACTGCGCGCCGTACATCCACGAGCCGCCGCGCATCACGAGCAGCGGCCGATCCGAAGGCCGCGTGTTGCGCGGGTTGTGGGAGGGGCCGTCCGCGTAGAAATGCGGATCGTCGTAGTCCTCGCACCACTCCCACACGTTGCCGGCGAGGTCGAGGATGCCATACGGGGAGGCGCCCCCCGGCAGCGAGCCGACGGGCACCGTCCCGCCCTCGCGGTTGTCGTAGTTCGCGCGCGTGGGCCCGGGCTCGGCGCGCCCCCACGGGTATTTGCGGCCGTCGGCGCCGCGCGCGGCCTTCTCCCACTCGGCCTCGGTCGGCAGGCGCTTGCCGGCCCAGTTGGCGTAGGCCCGCGCGTCGTCCCACGACACGTACACCACCGGGTGGTCCTCGAGGCCCGCGGGGATCTCGCCGCGCCTGAAATGGGCGAGGAGCCGGCTCGCGTCGTCGTCGTCGGGGCGATACCCGGTCACGTCGAGGAACGCCTTGAACTGGCGGTTCGTGACCGGCGTGCGATCCATGTAGAAGGCGTCGACATGGACCTTCCTGCGCTGCTGCCCGCTCAGGAACGGCCCGCCCGGGACGAGGATCATCTGCTCGCCGGTCTTCTCGCGGACCGTCGGCGCGAGCTCGCGCCCATCGGACGAGGGCCGCGACGGGGCGGGCGAGAACTCCGAGAGCGCCTCGTCGAGCCGCGCCCGGAACTCCGCGCACGACGCCGGCCTCCCTGCCGGATCCTTCGACAGCGCGTCGAGCACGAGCCGGTCGAGGGCCGGCGGGAGGTCGGGGCGCAGCGACGAGGGGGGCGCCGGGGCGTCGGCGACGTGGGCCATCATCACGGCGAAGTGGTTGGGGCTGTCGAACGGCACCTGCCCTGTCGTCAGCTTGTAGAGCGTCACGCCGAGAGAGTAGATGTCCGAGCGCCTGTCCGCGGCGTGGGGGCTCTTCACCTGCTCGGGCGACATGTAACAACACGTCCCGAGGAACGCGCCGCTCAGCGTGTACGTCGTCCCCTCCAGGATCTTGGCGATGCCGAAGTCGACGATCTTGGGGGAGAGGCCGTCTTTCCCGGTCGTGACGAGGATGTTGTCGGGCTTCAGGTCGCGGTGGATGATGCCCATGCGGTGCCCCTCGTCCATCGCCTCGAGGACGCCGCCGAACAGCGCGCGGATCTCCTGGAAGGGGATGCGCCCGCGCCACCGCTCGAGGTGCCTCACCAGCGTCGACCCGTCGACGTACTCCATGACGATCGCGAGCAGGTGATCGCGCTCGACGAAATCGTAGACGGCGACCACGTTGTCGTGGCTCCAGGAGCGGAGCACCCGCGCTTCCCGCGCGAACCGCCGCCGGATCTCCGGGTTGCCGCAGAGGTTCGAGTGGAGGCATTTGACGGCCACGACGCGCTCGCGCGCCCGGTCGTAAGCGCGGTAGACGACGCCCATGCCGCCCTCGCCGAGCGTCGACTCGATGCGATAGACGCTGATCTCCGTCCCGGGCAAGAGCCGCACCGGCGGCAGCGGCAGGGAGGTTGGCGGCAGCCCGACGGCGCCGGGCTGCGTCGCGGGGAACGCCGTCGGGGCGAGGGCAGGGCCGGGATCCGGGGCGGTGACGAGCCGGCCGCACGAGGGGCAGAAGCGGGCGTTCTCCGGGAGCGGAGCGCTGCAGCCGGCGCACCGGGGAGGCGAGTCCTGGCCCATCGGTGGACCGGGAGTCTCGCACAGGTCGGGGCGGCCGTGGGCGGCGAATGTGCGGCGCGCCGGAGCCGGTGACATCGACGGAGGTGATGGTAGATCCGGCCCATGGACGACTGGCTCCACCGCGCGCCGACCGCCTTTCACGGCAAGCGCATCTTCCGGCTCGGGCTCGCGGCGAACTACGGCATCGACGAGGGCGGGGTGCGCGCGGCGATGGACCGCGGCGTCAACCTCTTCCTCTGGACGGTGCGCTCGGGCGGGCTCGGCAACCCGCTGCGCGAGGCGCTGAAGGGGCGCCGCGACAGCGTGGCGGTGGTCGGCTTCGCGCAGGCCGGCTGGTTCGGCTGGGGCGTGCGCCGGGGCGCCGAGAAGCTGGTCCGGGAGCTCGGGACCGACCACCTCGATGTCTATCTGCTCGGCTGGCTCGGCGTCGGGTCTGCCTGGACGAGCGCGACCGAGCGCGAGCTCGTTCACCTGCGCGAGAGCGGCAAGGTGCGGGCGCTCGGGGTGAGCATCCACGACCGCGCGCGGGCAGGCAGCCTGGCCGAGTCGTCGCCGCTCGACCTGCTCATGATCCGCTACAACGCCGCGCACCCCGGCGCGGAGCGTGACATCTTCCCGCGCGTGCGCGACGCGAAGCCGAGCATCCTCGCCTACACGGCGACGGCGTGGCGTCGGCTGCTGAAGCAGCCGAAGGGCTGGGATCGCCCGGCGATGACGGCCGGCGACTGCTATCGATTCCAGCTCTCCAGCCCGCACGTGGATCTCGCGCTGACGGGGCCGAAGAGCCGCGCCGAGGTGGAGGCGAACCTCGACGCGCTCGCGAAGGGCCCGCTCACCGCCGACGAGGAGGCGTGGATGCGGGAGTTCGGGCGCGCCGTGCACGGGTGAGGGGGGAGGCGTCGGTGGATCGGCTGATCATCGTGAGCACCGTTGTTCTGCCGGCGGAGGCGGCGCGCTCGCTCTCGGAGGGCGTCGCGCCGCACGCGCTCGAGCTGGCCGCGGCGCGCTCCGCGAAGAACCTCGCCGTCGTCGAGCCGGATCCGCTCGTCCTGGGCGCCGAGGTCGTCTTCGGCCAGCCGCACCCGGATGACGTGTGCGCGGCGCCGCGGCTCCGCTGGGTGCACCTCAGCACCGCGGGGTACGCCCGCTACGACGTGGCGGCCGTGCGCGCCGCGCTCGCCGCCCGCGGCGCCGCCCTGACGACGAGCAGCGGTGTCTACGCCGATCCCTGCGCGGAGCACGCGCTCGCGTTCCTGCTCTCGGCCTCGCGGCGGCTGCCCGAGTGCCTCGAGAACCAGCTCGGCCCGCGCGCCTGGCCCGACGCCTCCGTGCGGTCGAGGAGCGCGCTCCTGCGCGGCCGGCGGGTGCTCCTCCTCGGCTTCGGCGCCATCGGCCGCCGCCTGGCCGAGCTGCTCGCCCCGTTCGATGTGGATCTGCGCGTCCTGCGCGCCCGCCCCCGCGGCGGCGAGCCCTTCCGCGTGGTCGTGAGGGAGGAGCTGGGCGACGCGTTCGCCTGGGCGGATCACGTGGTCTCGAGCCTGCCCGAGGCCGAGGGCACGCGGCGGCTGGTCTCGGCCGCGCTGCTCGCGCGGATGCGGCCGGACGCGTGGTTCTACAACGTCGGCCGGGGCGTCACGGTGGACCAGGCCGCGCTGCTCGAGGCGCTCGAGGCGCGCCGCATCGCGGGCGCGTACATCGACGTGACGGATCCCGAGCCGCTGCCGCCGGAGCACCCGCTCTGGCGCGCCCCGGGCTGCACCATCACGCCGCACACAGCCGGTGGGCGGCGCGAGGAGCCGATGGCGCAGGTCGAGCATTTCCTGGCGAACCTGCGGCGGTTCGAGCGGGGGGAGCCGCTCGTGGACCGGGTGATCTGAGGCGGCGGCGCGCGCCGGGCAGTGGGCAGCGCGTCACTCCAGCTGGATCTGATACCGAGGCAACGGGTCTCTGCTCGTCCCCTGCAGCCACGTGGCGTCGTGCCGCCACGCGCCGTTCCTGCGCGGACCGGATCCCGGCGTTGACGGCGGCCTGATAACAGAGGAGCTGTGCGATGAAAAAGCTCCCGCCGGCCTCCGTGATGAGCTCATCGCGACGCGTGAATCGGATGTTCGCCGCTTGCTCTCTTTTGATGATCAGCTCGGCGACCTTGACGTCCTTCTGGCGATCCATCTGGATGATCCGGAATCGGCCGGAGAGGTCGGGCAGCGCCTCAATGAACGAGCTACCGATCGGGTTGATCCCTATGAGGGTCACCTTGGCCTAAGGCCGCTCCTGATCCGCGAGGATCTTCATACAGTAGCCGGCGCAGAGCGAGACAAGGGGCGCGTCGGCGTGCCGCGGGCACACCTCGCCCGCCGGACGTTGATCTGGCCCGGGATGTTGTCGCGATGCGCTACGCGGCGTCGCCGAGCGCCTTATGGCGCAGGACGGTGTTCTTCCAGTACGGCGGTCCCCGGTCGGGTGAGCGGCCAGGAACGTCGGTCGGCTCGCCGAGCGCGGAGAGGAAGCGGGCGATGCTGCTTGGCTCGGTCACCATGGCGGCTCTCGCGCACCCCGCCGTAAATTACCAGCGGTAGTGCTGCCCTCACGGTGGAAAGATGCCGACAGCCTGGAGCGATCTCCGGCGTGGGTTGCTTCATCTCCAGAATCGGCGCTTGCCTTGTTGCAAGATCAACCTTTCTCGCCCTATTCTGCGACGATGATGCATTCAAGCCGACGCCAGTTTGGTCGCCAAGCGTTTATGAGCGTGCTGCTGCTCGCAATAGCCGGTGTCGAGCGGAGCGCCCGGGCGGACGGGGTCGCACCCCTGGAATTGACGGCAAAGCTCGTCGAAATTCCCTCCAAGATGCCCCCCGATGACCTGTACGATTACGCCTACGTGATGCGCTACCAGGTCCAGGGCGGGCCGCTCGACAAGCAGTTCATCCTTGTCGCGCACTACAAGCCGCTCGTGCCGCGCTCCAAGATCAAGGACAAGATGAAGGAGCAGGTCGGCGGCAAGCTGCGCAGCTTCAACCAAGGCGACGTTCACCAGATGAAATTGACGGCTGATCTGAAAGCCATCTGGAAAGGTGCACTCGTAGACGAATATGCCGCTACGGATCGCGGGAGCGTTCGCTATTGGTGCCTCCAAGTCGACCCAGCTTGACCTTGCGCTCGGGAGAAACTCGATTGAACTTCAGACGACTACGTGTCCCGGGCGCCTGGCTGGTAACATGTGGTTTGGCCGCGGTCGCCAGCTTTCCGTTCATTGCGGCCGAGCGCGCGGCTCGGCAAAACGATGTGCGAGTGGCCCGCCTGGAGGCGACCCTCGGCGAGCGAGGCGACGCGCTCGCCGAGCTCGGACCAGCGCTGTCTTTACGAGTTTCACGGCTGGAAGGCCTGCTCTCGAGCTGGGAGACGATCGGCGGCTGCGGAGCCGGTGCCTCCACGGGCGCGGGGGGCGGAATCAAGTGGATCGGCCACAGCGTGACCGGGGGGCTATTCGAGCAGCAGACACTCGGCACGTACACGCACCTGGACGACGGCTACAACCTCAGCCTCAGCCCTCAAGTTTCGCGTAATTTGAACGAGAAATGGAATGTGGGGCTCGTGGTTCCGCTGCTCTACAAGTACTACCGCGACTACTACGGCCTGCCCGTGGACATCTCGAACTCCGGCGTGGGTGACGTCGCGGGGTTCGTCACGCGGCGCTTCGGCGAGATCAACTCCACCAGCCTGACGTTGCAGGTCGGTGTCCCGACCGGCGTGCACGACGCCCAGTACAAGAACGACTATCTCACGCAGGAAAAGCAGCTTGGCCTTGGCAAGGTGAGCGGCAGCCTGACGCTCGACCATACGATCGACAAGACGTGGGGGCTGATCGTGCTGGGCGGCTCGTTCGGCTACCGCGGCGGGGAAAACGAGCTGGGCAACTACCGCGCACCGGCGGCCGCGATCTACGGCTACTCGGGCTATTTCTGGGGGCCGCTGGTGCCGTCGCTCGGCCTGTCGCTGTCGCATTTCTTCGGTGCGGATCGTGACCGTGGGCTTGACCAGGAGGTGCAGCTGTGGGCAGTCACCGGCACGCTCGCCGTGGAGTGGTCGAACGCCTGGCTGGCGATCCTGGGGGGCGTGTCGCTGCCGCTCGGCTGGGACAAGCGCGGAGTCGTCGACGGCGCCGAGAGCAGCAGCCAGGGCGCGAGCCTGCAGCCGTGGACGGCAGGCATCGGCTTCACCGTCTCACCGTTCTGAGAAGTGGTCATGTTGCCCGTCGCCGCCCTGCTCCGCCATCGCACGCCGCTCGTCGCGGCGTTGCTCGGCCTGGCTGCGGCCTCGACGGGGCTCGCGCCTTCGGCCGACGGTGACATCTGGTGGCACCTCGCGGCAGGTCGCGAAATGGTCGCTCGGCGTGGGCTCCTGTTCACCGATCCCTTCTCGGTCAGCGCGCAAGGGCGTGCCTGGGTCGACGTGCACTGGCTTTTTCAGCTCGCGGTGTACGCGGTGCACCAGGCGGTCGGCCTCGTCGGGCTTGTTCTGGTCAAGTGCGCGCTGATCGGCCTGGGCGCGGGCTTCCTCTACTTCGCGCTCGAAGCGCGGCGCGGCTCGTGGGCGAGGGGGCTCCTCGTGACGTCGCTGGTCGGCGGGCTCCTGGCGGCTCGCTCGCTCTTGCTCGTCCGGCCCGTGATAGGCACGCTCGTCCTGCTCGCGTTCTTCTGGTTCGCGCTCGAGCGCTTTCGGCGCGACGGCCGGGTCCGGCACCTGCTGGTGTTGCCCTTGGCGCAGCTGGTCTGGGCGAATTTCCAGGGCCTTTCGGCGCTTGGCCCCGCGGTGATCGCGGCGTACGCGGTGGCGGCGCTCGGCTGGGCGAGCTTTGGCCAGACGCGTGCGTGGCCGTTTGCGCGCGAACACGCCGGTGCGCTGGCACCGTGGGCCCGGGTACAGCAGCTGTTCGCGACGCTAGGGGGGTGTTTGCTGGCGACGTGTCTCACGCCGTTTGGCTTGCGCGGCGCAGCGTTGCCGGCGCTGCTGCTCGGGCGCTTGTTGCCCGGCGAGCACCAGGTCTTCGCCCACGACGTGGCGGAGAACCTGCCGCCCTTCGAGCTCGAACGCCTGTCAGACGGCGAGTTCTGGCACTTCAAATGGTGTTTGGCCCTGCTCGCTCTGTCCGTGCTCCTGGCCGGGCGCCGCTTGAGACTGAGCCATGCGCTGCTGCTGCTCGGCTTCGCCGGGCTGGCGTTGATGAGCAACCGCAACGTGCTCCTGCTGTACTGGCTCGGGGCGCCGATCTTCGCGGTCAATCTGGCCCCGGCGCTCCGGCGGCTTTGTGTCTCGAGCTTTCGCCGCGCGGGCGTGCGCGTGGCGGTGGGTCTCAACGCGGCGCTTCTGAGCGCGCTGCTGCTCGTCTCGGCATCGGCGGCGGCGCGCGAGCCGCCGCTGGCGGATCCGAGCCCGTTCCGGGTGCCGGCCGAGAGCGCTGCGCGCCTCGACGCGCTGCCCGGGGGCGACGTCTTTGCGGCCGATCATCACGGAGGCTACCTGATCTGGCGGCTCTATCCGCGGTTTCGGCCGTACATTGACACCCGGCTCGTGTTGCGCACCGCCGACGAGTATGCCGAATACCTGAGGCTCGCGGACGAGCCAGAACGTTTCGAAGCGTTTCAGGCGCGTCATTCGTTCGCCTACGTGGTCTTGCCGGTGATGTTCCCCGAACGCTACCAGCGCTTGATTGGCCACCTCTACGCGAGCGCTGATTGGAAGCTACTCTACACGGACGGCTCGGAGGTGCTGTTTGCTCGCCGCGACCTTGCGCCCGGCGTCGCGGAGCAGCCGGTCCGTGAAGCCAGCGAGACGGATCGCACCTTGGTCCAGCTGGGGCAGCGCTTCGCGGATTCCCCAAAGGTGCACGCCGCGGCACGTCTGAGCCTGGCCACGTTGCACGGCGTGCTCGGTCAGTTCGAGCAAGCGGAGCGTACGCTCGCAGGCCTCGACACGCCGCAAGCCCGGGCCCTCGAAGCGCGTCTTCGCTTCGCGGCGGGTGAGCTCGATGCCGCCGAGCGGCTCGCCCGGCAGAGCCTGATTTCCCAGGACGACGACGTCGGGAGCCTGAATCTCATGGCGTTGATCGCCCTGCGAAGGGGCGAATCGGCGCAAGGCCTGGGCTTTCTACGGCGTGCCTTGCGCGTCCGGCCTTTCGACCCCGAAGCGACGCGGATTTTGGTGAACTTGGAGGAGAGTCGACGATGAAACCACTTTTCAACGTGAGCCTGTCCAGGTCTCGGTGGGCGCTCGTTTCCTTGTTCGCGCTGGTCGGCGGGCTCGCCTGCGGGGTCGCCGAGCATCCGCACGACACGCAGTCCGTCGGGACGGGGGACGACTTCGGGCCTTCGAGCGGCGCTGGAGCGGGGACCACCACGGGTGGAGCTTCGGTCGGCGGTGCCATGACCGCGGCGAGCGGGAGCGGTGGCGGCGGGAGCAGCGGGACCAGCGACGCGGGGGCCGGCGGTGGGCCGGCGCCTTCGGGCGTGACCATCAACCTTGGAGGCGTTGACGTCCCGAGGGAGCGCGCGATCGCCTTCATTCACATCGGTCACTCCAACATGGCCGGTCGCGCCACGAGGCCCCAGAGCTCACGCCCGTTCCATTTCACGGAGACCCATCCGCACGCCTTCATGTACCACCCTGGCTCGGCGCCGGAGCTCGCGATCGAGCCGAAAACCGCCGGTGACACCGACGCCGGCGGGCCGGGTACGGCGCTGGTCAAGGAAGCCGCGATGCTCGCGCCCGACAACTATTTCATCTCGCTCGGATTTGGGTGGCCCTCGGCCTACTGCTCCCAGTTCATTCCGGGCGGCCTCTACTACGACAAGCTGATCGCCGCACCGAAGGCTATCAAGGGGCGGGTGACCTTCGGCGGTATCTTCATCTATCTCGGGATCACCGAGCGACACGGTACTGCCGCCGATCGCTCCGGTTTTCCCGAATGCATCAATACTCTCGTGACCGCCATTCGCAACGACGTCGGCGAGCCCACGCTGCCTGCATTGATGAACGACTACGAGGTGGAAGGCTCGGGCGAGTTCGTTGTCGGCGGCGCCGTGGCGACCGCCATCCGTCCCGAGATCGAAAGGTGCCCGAGCGTGGTGTCGAACTTCGCGCTCGTCTCGGCCGAGGGTGTGGGAATGCAAGACGACCATCACTTCAATCTGGACGGCCATCGCACCTGGGTGCAACGAGCGCTCGCGACGATGAAGGACAAGGGCTGGCGCCCGTGGGCCCCGTGAGCCGCTGAGATGGTCTTTTCCAGCCATATCTTCCTGTTCTACTTCTTGCCGCTGGTACTGGCCGCGTACTACGCCCTGCCGGGCCGGGCCCGCACGGCCCTCATCGCCGTGTCGAGCTACGTATTTTACGGCTGGGCGAACCCGAGCTGGGCCGTGATCATGTTCTTCGGCTCGAGCGTCGACTACGTGTGCGGCCTCTTGCTTCTGAAGATGTCACGGCTGCCCGACGTCGACGGCTTGCCGCCCGTGATCGGTCCCGAGGTCGTGCGGACCCGCCAGATGAAGCTGGTGCTGGCGACGTCCATCGTCACCAACCTCGGGCTGCTCGCGGCGTTCAAATACACGGGCTTCGTCGCCGAGAACATCAACGCGCTTGGCGCGCTCTTCGGCAGCTCGACGCAGATCGTGCCGGTCTTGCACGTCGTTTTGCCGGTGGGCATCTCCTTTTACACGTTCAAGGCGATGAGCTACGCCATCGACGTGTACCGCGGCGACGCCCGACCGATGCGGCGCTTCACCGACTACATGTGCTTCGAGGCCTTCTTCCCCGACCTGGTGGCGGGCCCCATCATCCGTTATGCGGCGATCGAGGAGCAGATGCGCGTGCGCCAGCACACGCTCGAGAAGTTCGCGCGCGGCGTCGCGTTCTTCTCGCTGGGGATGGGCAAGAAGATTCTGCTGGCCAACCCGATGGGGCACATCGCCGATACGGCGTTCGCCGGTGGCGCCAAGCACTTCTACGACGCGTGGTTCGGGCTGGTAGCGTACGCGTTCCAGATTTACTTCGATTTCTCCGGCTACTCAGACATGGCCGTGGGCTTGGCGCTGATGCTCGGCTTCGTCCTGATCCAGAACTTCGACTCACCCTACAAGTCGCGCAGCATCACGGAGTTCTGGAGGCGCTGGCATATCAGCCTGTCCACGTGGCTGCGCGACTATTTGTACATCCCGCTCGGTGGCAACCGCAAAGGCCCCTTGCGCACGTACGCCAACTTGATGGCTGTCATGTTGCTCGGCGGGCTCTGGCACGGTGCCAGCTGGAACTTCGTCATCTGGGGCGGCATCCACGGTGGCATGCTCGGGGTGGAGCGCAGGCTCGGTAAAGCTCACCCGCTGCGCCGCCTGCCACCTGCTGTCGGCGTCGCCTTCACCTTCTTGATCGTGTGCTTGTCGTGGGTGTTCTTCCGCGCCAAGACGCTCGAGCAGGCGGTGACCTACCTGGGCTCGCTGTTTGGGCTCGCCGCCGTTTCGCCGGCGGCGGACGTCGTGGCGGGCGCATTCCACCCGCGGTACTACGTGGGGCTATTCGCCTTGGCCGCGGTCGTGATCTTCGGCATGCCCAACAGCTGGGAGCTCACGCGGCGCTTGTCCTTGCCACGTACCGCGTTCGTGACGGCCACGATGGCGCTCGCGACGTTGATGATGTGGACGCAGACCATCAACCCGTTTCTGTACTTTCAGTTCTGAGGCCGCGCGATGCAAAGTACCTTGCCTCCCTCGTCCTCCGCCATCGAACGCAGCGGCGGTCCGACCGACCCCACAGGCGACGAGCAGCTGCGCCGCGGTATCATCGCGACCGACGTGAGTCGCGGCGCGGCCTGGCTGCTCACGCTGCTGTTTCTGGGGGCGATCTACGCTGTTCCGCTCGCGCAGGCCTACCTCGAGAAGAGCGAGGGTGAGGAATCGCCTCTCGCGGATCTGGTGCGCCGCCCACCGACGGCCGAGAACCTGCGTCAGCTCGAGAAGGGCATCGAGGATGCCTCGTACGCCAAGTCCTGGGTCCAGCCCCGCGTGCAGCTTCTGCTCACTCGTCTAGGTCGTGTGGGCAACAAGCTCGCGGTCGTCGGACACGGCGGCTGGCTCTATTACACGCCCGGTGTGCTGCACGTCGGCGGGCCCGGATTCCTGGAGCCCGAGGTGCTGCGGGGCCGCGCCAGGGAAGCCCTCGACGCAGGCCAGGAGCCCATCCACCCGGATCCGCGACCCGCCATCTTCGCGTTCCAGCAAGCGCTCGCGCAACGCGGGATTCGCCTCGTGCTCCTGCCGATGCCGGACAAGGCTGGGATCGAGCCGGGTCCACTTCTTGGGCGTGATGGGCGCGTCGAAATGGCGCAGAATGTCGACTACGACCGCTTCTTGAGCGAGCTCCGAGCAGCCGGCGTGGCCGTCCTCGACGCGCGCCGCAGCGTGCCTGAGCCCCGTACCGAGCCGCTTTTCCTGGCTCAAGACACGCATTTTACGCCCGGCTACATGGAGCGCATCGCCGCCGACCTCGGCCAGCTCGTGATCGGGCTCGGGGTGTTGCCAGAGCTGGCCGAGAAGCCCGTGCTGCGCGGCGTTCCGCAGCCGGCTTCGCGCGTCGGTGATCTGGTCGACATGCTCAAGCTGCCCGACGACCAGAGCCTGTTTCAAGCGGAGAGCGTGGTCGTGCACCAGGTGCAGGACGCGGCCGGCACCCCCTGGGAGCCTGACGAGAGCGCCGACGTGCTCCTGCTCGGCGACAGCTTCACCAACATCTTCACGCTCGAGGGGATGGGCTGGGGCAATGCGTCGGGCCTGGCCCCGCACCTGGCCCTGGCGCTTGGTCGCCCCCTCGACGTGATCGCGCAAAACGACTCCGGCGCCTTCGCTACGCGCCAGGCGCTCGCGCGCGAGCTGAAGGCCGGCCAAGATCGCCTGGCGGGCAAGCGCGTGGTGGTCTGGGAGTTCGCTTCGCGCGAGCTGTCGGTCGGAGATTGGATTCCGCTGGATCTCCCGACTCCCGAGCCTGCGGGGGCTCCGTAGGATGCCGACAGCCCTGGTCACTGGCGCCGCCGGCGTGATGGGCGCCCGCTTGACGGCGCGGCTGCGCAAAGCGGGCTGGCAAGTGCGAGCGCTCGTGCTGCCCGGTGATCCGTCGCGAGCGCGCATCGACGCGCTGGGCTGCGACGTGCGCGAAGGCGACATCAGCGATCCGAACACATTGGCCGGCGTGTGTCGCGGCGTCGACCTCGTCTACCACTTGGCCGCCATCATCATCACCCACGACCCCACGATGTTTCAGCGCGTCAACCGCGACGGCACGGCGCACCTCGTTGCGGAGGCGCGAAGAGCGGGGGTGCCGCACTTCGTGTACGTCTCGTCGGCCTCGGTCGTTTACCCCCGTCGCACGCGCTATGCCGAGTCCAAGCTCGAGGCCGAGCGTCTCGTCCAGGGCTCAGGGCTCACCTACACGATCGTGCGGCCCACGCTGGTTTACGACCAGGGCGGCGGTCAGGAGCTCCTGATGTTCCTCGACTACTTGCGGCGGTTTCCGGTGGTGCCGTTCATCGGCGCCGGGGGCGCGCTCAAAAGGCCCGTTTGGTCCGAGGATATCGTCGACGGCCTCGTGCGGCTCGCCAATGCGCCGATCGCGCACGGCAAGATCTACAACTTCAGCGGCGCGGAGGTGATTTCGATGCGCGAGCTCGCGGAGCTGCTGCTGCTTCATCACGATCGGCCTCGGCCCTTCTTGCACCTACCGGTGTGGGCGTGCCAGGCGCTGGCAGCCGTGCTCCCCGTGTTCATGAAGCGGCCCCCGCTCACCTCGAGCGCGATAGCCGGCATCGTCAACGACGCCGATCTCGACCCGACCGAAGCCATGAACGACATCGGCTATGCGCCGCTCGGCGTGCGCGCTGGGTTGCGTCACTGTTCCCCTTCACCCGCCGTCGAGGCGGCCACCCTCGCACCCCGCGCGAGTGGAGCTCGCGAAAGGACAAATTAGATGAGCCTGCGTTTCCCACTGCGGCAAATTGGTACTCTGTGCTGCTCGGCTGTGCTCGGATGCTCGGCCTTTTCGGGCGAGCCCCCGAAGGGTGCCGACGAAGCCCCGCCCGCGGAGGACGTCGCGCTGATGCGCGAGGTCGGCGGAAAGGCCAACGGCACCATCGTCTGGTCCAGCTCCCGCGTGGGCAATCACGACCTGTTCACGATGAAGACGGACGGCTCGGACGTCAAACAGATCACCAAGGGCGACGAGGTCGACTGGTTCCCGAGGTACTCTCCGAGCGGCGCGCAGATCCTGTTTTGCCGCAGCAAACAAGGCTGGGTGAGCGAACGCGACGCCAACACCAGCGACAAATGGGACATCTACACGATCAAGCCGGACGGCTCCGAGCCGAAGAAGGTCGTCGAGAGCGCGAGCTGGGGTAGCTGGATTTCGGAGGATGAGATCCTGTTCGTACGCGGCACGAAGGTCTTTCGCAGCAAGCTCGGCAGCGGCGCAGAGACGCAGTTGATGGACAGCGAGGGCGTATCCGAGCTGGACGGCGCCTTGCTGCAGCAGCCGGAGCTTTCGAGTGACGGCAAGTACCTCGCCATCACGCTGCGCGGCTCGAAGCGCGAAACCGGCATCTGGAACATCGCCAAGAAGGCCTGGACCCAGACCGGGCTGGGCTGCCAGGTGAACTGGACGCCGGATCACACGGCCATCTACTGGGTTCACCCGACCGGGAACGGCGATAGCCGGGTGCTGCGCATGCCGATCGATGACGGCACGCCGCCGAAGGACGTCGACCTGGACAAGCTCCAGTTCATGGACTTGCCGGGTCGCCGCTCGCACGAGTACTTCCCGCAGCTGTCGCGCGACGGCAAATGGCTGGTCTGGGGCATCACCCAGCGCGGTCATGACCACGACACCGCCGACTACGAGATTTACCTGTGGGAGGTGGGCACGCCGCCCGAGAAGGCCGCGCGCCTCACCTACAACTCGGCCAATGATCGCTGGCCCGACATCTTCATTCCGTCCGCCGGGAGCGGCTCACCGTGAGGGAAACGCGCATCGCCGTGGTCGGCGCGGGCGGCTTCATCGGCTCGCACCTGGTGCCGGCTTTGCTTGAACGCTTTGCCTGCCAGGTCGACGCCGTCGACGTGGATTTGACCAAGCTCGAGTGCTGGGACCCGCGCGTGCGGCGCATCGAGGCGCGCGTCGAGGCGCCGGGGCTCGTCGAGGACGTGACCGAGCGCTGTCAGGTGGTGATCTCGCTCACGGCGCTTTGCAACCCAGCCCAGTACTCGACCATCCCGCTGGAGGTCATCGACGCCAGCTTCACGCACCTATTGCCGCTCGTGAAACGCTGCGCGGAGCGCGCCGTGCGCTTGATTCATTTCTCGACCGCCGAGGTTTACGGGCGCGCCGCGCTGGACGCGCAGGGGCTGCCGACCGCGCGTATGCACGAGGACGACTCGTGCTTCTTGCTCGGCCCGGTGGGGCGCGAGCGCTGGACGTACTCGTGCGCGAAGCAGCTGCTCGAGCGGGTGATCTGGGCGCACGGTCAGCACGGCGCGTTGCCGTTCACGATCGTTCGGCCCTTCAACACCATCGGCGCGCGCATGGACTTCCTGCCCGGCATCGACGGGGAGGGGACACCCCGCGTACTGGCCTGCTTCATGAGCGCGCTGCTGCGAGGGGAGCCTTTGCCGCTCGTGGACGGCGGCGCGCAACGGCGGGCGTTCATGGACGTGAGCGACATGGTCGAAGCCGTGTGCCGCGTGCTCGAGCGGCCGAAGCAAAGTAGAGGTCAGATCTTCAACATCGGCAACCCGGACAATAACGTCAGTATCGCGGAGCTCGCTCGGCTGTTGGCCGACGCTTTCGCTGAGCGGTTGCCCGAGCGCGCGCCTGCGCAGTTTCGCGCGGTGTCGGCCGCCGAGTTCTATGGCCCCGGCTACGACGACACGCAGGAACGCATCCCGGACGTTCAGAAAGCGCAGCGACTGCTCGGCTGGAAGCCCCAGCGACGCCTGGCCACCTCCTTGCCGCCGATCGTGCACGACTACGTCGAGCGCTACGGCGCTCGCGTCGCAGCGGCATCCTCGCTCTCCCAGCTCGCGAGCTCCGCATGAAGCTAACGGTCGTCATCCCTGCGTACAACGCTGCCCGGCACATCGAGTCGGTGCTGGAGCGCGTCGGCGGCTTGGCTTCGTCGGGACTCACCCACGTGGTGGTCGTCGACGACGGCAGTCGCGACGACACCGCCCGTCGGGTCGAGCGCCACAGCTCGTCGGCGTTTCGCCTCAGCTTGGTCCGGCGGCGCAACAACGGCGGTTACGGTGCGGCGATGAAGGACGGTCTGGCCAGGGCTTGCGCCGATGCGCCGGAGCTGGTCGCCTGTATCCACGCCGACGGTCAGTATGCGCCGGAGGCCTTGCCTGGGCTGATCGGGGAGCTTTCGCGTCGCGGGCTCGATCTGCTGCAGGGCTCGCGCATCGCTGCGGGCACGGCCTTGCAGGGGGGTATGCCCCTCTACAAGTACGTCGGCAATGCGCTGCTGAACCGCATCGAGAACCGGACGCTGTCGCTTTCGATGACTGACTACCACAGCGGCTACCTCCTCTATGGGCCGCGCGCGCTGGCGCTGCCGTTTCACGACCTGTCTGACAGCTTCGATTTCGATCTGGAGGTCATCGCCTCGGCGCGGGCACGTGGGCTTTCGGTCGGCGAGGCGCCGGTGCCCACGCACTACGGGGACGAGGTCTCGCACCTGAACCCGCTGACGTACGGGCTCCGGGTGCTTCGAGTGATGTGGAACTATCGTCGAGGTCGCTATGACGCAGCGTAAGCGCGCACTTGGGGTCTGGGGCTTGCTCGCCGCCGCATCGGCGCTTGGCATTGTTGCTTGTCACGCCGGGTCTGCGAATTTTCCCTGGGGTGATGCGAGAGCGGGCACGCGCGTCGAACACGCTTACGTCCATACGCTGAACGAAGGCTATGCGCGAACGCACTCGCAGGTCTGGGTGCGTGAGGTGGCACGCCCGACGCGCGCCGCGCTCGACTACGCCGCCTATCACAGCAACTTCATGATCGCCGACCCGGAGCCAGAGACGCCCATGTCGGCTGCGGGCACGCCCGATACCTCGCACGCGTTCGCGGGTAAGCTCGACCAGGGCAGCCTGACGAGCGATCTCGCGAAGACGCCGCTCTCGCCGGTCGAGCAGCAGCAAGCGCTGGCTTTCGCGCCGCTGTCGGAGTTTTTGCAAGCGCACAAGGTAGCGGGGGCTGAAGCGCTGGCCGGGGTTGGCTCAGCCGTGCGCAGCGAGCGGTGGGGCCTGCAGTTGCCGCCCGGCACCTCCGGCCAGCTCCTGAGCGAGGTGTTCGTTCATCAGGCCGCGTCGGGCGCAGTGGAGTTGTGGGCCAAGGTAGAGTTTCAGCCTTGGTTCAAGCCTTTTGCGGGCTCCGCCGATCAGGACGGGGACGGCTTTCCCGAGCTCTATGGCCGGGTGGCGCCTGGCGTCGTCACTCCCGTGCTCGTGGCTGCGATTCAGAAGGACTACGTCGCGCCGGTGCTGTCGCCGAGCGAGGTGAAGGCTTGGGCGAACCAACTCTCGTCGTATTGGTACCCGTCCTTCAACACCGATCTCATGCCGGTGGGACCGAGCTTTCCCGACGCGCAGACCGAGCCTTACATCAAGCAAGAGCTGGGCGGGCGCGCCTTTCCGGCGCCGACCATCGTGCTGCGCGGCAAGCCGCAAGGCAAAGCCACGTACAACGTCTTTCTGGTGCGTGGCGAAGGCGCGGCGCTCGCGGCCGCTGCGCCCGCGAAGCCGGCGCTCCGGCTGAGCAAGACACGTCCGTCGCCGAATCCCGCGCCGGGGCTCGAGACGGTGCAGCGCGAGCTGGCCCAGGCGGGCGGCTCTTGGCCGAAGTGGATGGCCAAGCTCGCGCCGACCCATGACGCCCTGAAGAAGCGGCTCAAAGGCATGCCGCCGAAGGTCAAGGCGCTGGCTGGGCGAGATGGCTTTCTGTTCTACCGCAACGACCTCGAATACGTCAGCGGTGGTGATCTCGAGCAGCAACCCAAGGGAAAGAACCCGCTGCCGGTGATCCTCGAGTTCAAGAAGCTGCTCGACGAGCAGGGGGTCGACTTCTTGTTCGTGCCGGTCCCGACGAAGCTCGAGGTGTATCCGGAAAAGCTGGACCCCGCCTTCACAGCGCTCTCGGGCCAGGTCATCAATCCGGCGTTCCGCAAGCTGATCGAGAGGCTCAGCAAGGAAGGCGTGGAGATCGTGGACCTGCTGCCGGCATTCCTGCAGGCAAAGGTCACGAGCGCGGCGGAGCCGTTTCTGTTCCAGCACCAGGACACGCACTGGACCGACCGTGGGCTGCGCTTGGCCGCAGACCTCTTGGCCAGCCGCGTGAAAAAGTACCCCTGGTACGCCGATCTCGCCAAGCAGAAGCGCGCTTACGACCTGCGCGAAACCAGCTTCACCCGTTTCGGCGATCTGCATTCGCGACTGCCGGAAGCTGAGCAGAAGAAATACGCGCCTGAGACGCTCGTGGCGCACCAGGTCGTTGCCGACGGCAAGCCGTACGATGACGACCCGGATAGCCCGGTCGTGCTCTTGGGCGACAGTTTCACCGCCGTCTATGAGCTGACGGACGCCGAGCACGCTGGCGTCTCGGCGCACCTCGCGCGTGGCATCGCGTATCCGCTCGACTTGGTCATGAGCTACGGCGGTGGCCCCAACGTGCGGCAAAAGCTGCTGCGCCGCAGCGTCGAGGCGCTCGGCACGAAGAAGCTGGTCATCTGGATGATGACGGCGCGTGATCTCTACAACTACTGGGAAGACTGGGAGCCGCTGAAGAAGCCATGAAGCGCCGCTCGCTCCTGCTCTTGCTCGCGGGCAGCGGCTGCTTTCGCGCTCCGCGCCGAGAGCTTGCGTTCGGCCGCGCCCTGATCGGCCTGGCCCGTGACACCGCGTTCGTCGACGAGAGCCAGGTGACATGGAGCCTGACGGAGCTCTCGCGTCTCGTCGACGAGGCGGAGAGCGCGCTCGCTTCGTCGCCGCAGCGCTCACCTGCCACGGTGTTGAGTGAGCTCTTGTTCGGTCGTTGGAGCTTCGTGCGCGAAGTGGCCGACACGAACCTAGCCTTCGTGTGCCTGCCCGGCGTGCTGGAGCGCCGCCGCGGAAGCTGCGTTGGCCTTGGTACCTTGTTTCTCGCGCTGGCTGACGCGCTCGGCTATTCGGCGTCCGGGGTGATGATGCCTGGGCACTTCTACGTGCGGGCGCAGGAACAGGGCGGCGCGCGCAACGTGGAGCTGCTGCGCGCCGGTGAGGCGATGCCGGACGCGTGGTACGGCCAGCGCTTTCCGGTACCGGGCGGCTCGGCGCGCGAATACGCGCGTCCACTCCGCCAATCCGAGGTGCTGGGCGTCGTCGAATACAACGTCGGCAACGAGCGGCGCCGGCAGCTACGGCTGACCGAAGCGCGAGCAGCCTTCATCCGCGCCACCGGCCTCTTTCCGGAGCTGTCCGAGGCCCACGCCAGCCTTGGCGCCGTCGAACAGCTGCTCGGTAATCTCGAGAGCGCGGAGGCAAGCTACCGTCGCGCTTGCAACGCCAATCCGCACTTGCCAGGCATCGAGCAGAACCTTTCTCTCTTGGCAGCGGAGCGCACGACCGCGACGACTCCGCGGGCGTGCCCGCTGCCGCCGAGCTACTGATTCGAAAGCGAGTCTCGCCAGGGCGTGTCGGCAAAGCTGCTCGCGCCCCGAATCGTCGCTCGCCCTACCTCGAGATCCTCAAGGGTAGCCGGTCCGCAGACCGCGTCTTTTCGCTGGCCAGATTCGGTTGCACGCCACGTGACGTCAGATGAGGGGCGTGCCCTCGCCGAGCGAAGAGGAGCGGAATCGCGTTTGGCCACTCGGGTCGGTTCAGCAATGTGTTGAGAGTTATGTCGCCTGTGCACAAACGTCGCCGTCTGTGCAGAATACAAACGATAGCGCCTCTTCACGGGTGTGAATCACAAGCGTGAATCACATGGGTCGATGCATTTTTTCGATTTACTTGACTCGACCGGCTCGTAGTATCCGAGCGGACACTCCTCCGTCGTTCTCGACAGTGAGGGGCGCGCTCCGCGGCTGAGGCATTCAGGCAGCAGTAGCAGCAGCGGAGCGCGCCCGGACCCCGGGGCTGTACGCGTCCGGCATCGCGGTGTGTGCGATGCCGGACAAACGAGCCCGAGGTGAAGGTGTGCCCTGATTTTAGCGTGATTTCAGCACGGGAGCCGGTGGCTCGTGCGGCGGCGCGCCGAAAGACGCGCTGCGGGCTGCCTCTACATCACCTCCACAAACGGCGTATTCACGCTGGCATCGATCTTGAATTGGCGAGTCGGACGACCTGGGTTTCTTCAGCCAGCGCCGGCTCGCCATCGCGCGGCACCCCCGCTTGAACCCAAACAGAGGACAAACGATGCGCTCTCGCAAGAGCTCTCTTCTCGGCTATCTGGCGATCCCTGCTTTCACCACCCTGCTGCTCGCGAGCTGCACCAGCGCCGGCCCCTCCGCGGCCGACGGCGATGAGGGCGACGTCGTGGGCGAAGCCCATGGCGCGCTCACCCCTGCGCAGTGCAACTACTTCGACGTCAACGGTACGGTCCAGCTCTGTCACAGGACCGGTTCCACGACGAAGCCGTACACGATCATTCGCGTCAGCGAGCAGGCGTGCGTCAACGCGCACAGCGCCCATGCCGGCGACTACGTTACCAGCCTCGACCCGAGCTCGCCGACCTACGACCCGACCTGCGGCGGCCAGGGATGTCTGGCTGTGAACGCGCCGTGCGACCCCACGGTGCCGTGTTGCGACGGCCTCACCTGTCAGAGCGGCACCTGCACGGATGTCGACGAGTGCGCCCTCGGCACCGACAACTGCGACGCGAACGCTGCGTGTACCAACACGCCGGGCTCGTTCACGTGCGCCTGCAACGCGGGGTACTCCGGCGACGGCGTGACGTGCACCGACGTGGACGAGTGCGCCCTGGGCACCGACAACTGCGACGCGAACGCTGCGTGCACCAACACGCCGGGCTCCTTCACGTGCGCCTGCGACGCGGGGTACTCCGGCGACGGCGTGACGTGCACCGATGCCGACGAGTGCGCCCTGGGCACCGACAACTGCGGCGCGAACGCTGCGTGCACCAACACGCCGGGCTCCTTCACCTGCGCCTGCGACGCGGGGTACTCCGGCGACGGCGTGACGTGCACCGATGTCGACGAGTGCGCCGCCGCCACGGCCAACTGCGACGTGAACGCGACGTGCACCAACACGGCGGGCTCCTATACCTGCGCCTGCAACCTGGGCTACTCCGGCGACGGCGCCACGTGCGCGGAGATCGACGAGTGCGCGCCCAACCCGTGCCAGAACGACGGGACCTGTACCGACGGCCTCAGCAGCTACACCTGCGAGTGCGCGCCCACCTACGAGGGGACCAACTGCGAGGCGTGCCAGGGCACCCTCGCGGACTGCAACGGGCTCACGTCCGACGGCTGCGAGGCGAACGTCCAGAGCGACGCCTCCCACTGCGGCGGCTGCAACAGCGCGTGCGCGGCGGGTCAAATCTGCTCGAACGGTGGCTGCCAGACCCCGCCCTCCGGCCAGGTCCCCGGCACGCCGGTCACCGTCTCCGTGCCCCACAACCCGCTGGCCCCGGCGGTCGCGGATGTGAATGGCGACGGCAAGCTCGACGTCCTGGTGGCCAACGGCGAATCCGGGTCGTTGCTGTTCCCCTCCGGGTCGCTCTCCGTGTTCCACGGCAACGGCGACGCGACCGTCCAGCCGGAGCTCTACACAACGGGCGCCCCGCTCTCCAGCAACGCGGTCGTGGCGGTGGACGTGGACGGCGACGGGTGGCTCGACGCCGTCACCGTCGACGGCCAGACCAACCTGCCGCTCATCAGCGGGAGCATCAGCGTCTACCGGAACCTGGGCCCGAGCGCGCCCGGGACCTTCGGCGCGCCGACGAGCTTCACCACCGGCACCCCGGGCTCCGTCCACCTCTGCACCGGGGACTTCGATCACGACGGGGCGGCCGACATCGCCACCACCAGCGTGACCCTGAGCCAGGTGAGCGTGATGTTCGGCACCGGCACGGGCAGCTTCGGCGCGCCCACGCACATCTCCATCTTGAGCACCGGCGGCGTGCAGTCGAGCATCGCCTGCCGTGATCTGAACGGCGACGGCTCTTCCGATCTCGTGGTGACGAGCCCCGGCTCCGCACGCCTGTCGATCCTCCTCAACCACGGCAACGGCTCGTTCGCCGCGCCGGTCGCCTACACCAACGCTGTCAACGGCCAGACGGCGGGCATCGCCTTCGGCGACGCCGACGGCGACGGCAAGCTCGACATCCTCTCGAACGGCGCGGCCGGCCGGTACCTCTTCTTCTTCAAGGGGAACGGTAATGGCACGTTCGCGAGCGGCGTTCAGTCCGCCGCCGCGCCGACCACGAGCGCCAACTCGGCGCTGGGGGTCGTGGCCAGTGATTTCAACGGCGATGGGAAGCTCGACGCCTACATCCTGGTCACCACGTCGTCCGGCGGCGTCCGCCCGATGACCGGCAACGGCAACGGGACCTTCGTCGCTGGCTCGGTCGTCCCGACCGGCACCTCGCCCGGCGCCAACGCCATCGCCGCCGCGGACCTGGATGCCGATGGGTACGACGATCTCATCCTGACCAACAGGGGATCCGGCACCCTCACTGTGATCCCCAACGGACTCTGACCCGCCTTTTCGCCCTTTTTTTATTTACGTGGCTCGCCCGGTTGGAGCATCCTACGTGAGCTGAAAGCGCTCCATCGACGGCGGATCGTACGGAGTCGTTTCGCACGATGAGTGGCGCGCTCTGCAGCTGAGGCATTCAGGCAGCAGTAGCAGCGGAGCGCGCCTGAACCCGGGGGGCTGCTCGTGCTTGAACCCGTGATGTGCGCGGTACCGGGCAAACGGGCCCGATGAGGTGGTGTGCACTGATTTTCGCGCGAGCTCAGCGCGGAATCCGGTGGCTCGCGCGGCAGCCCCCCCGGGCTTCAACAAAAAACAGAGGACAAACCATGAGCTATCGCAAGAGCTCTCTTTTCAGCTGTCTGGCGATCCCTGCTTTCACCACCCTGCTGCTCGCGAACTGCACCAGCGCCGGCCCCTCCGCGGCCGACGGCGATGACGACGGGGACGCGGGCGGCCAGGGCTGTCTGGCCGTGAACGCGCCGTGCGACTCCACGGTGCCGTGCTGGGACGGCCTCACCTGCCAGAGCGGCACATGCACCGATGTGAACGAGTGCGCCCTGGGCACCGACAACTGCGACGCGAACGCGGCGTGCACCAACACGGCGGACTCCTTCACCTGCGCTTGCAACGCAGGGTACTCCGGCGACGGCGTGACGTGCACCGAGGTCGACGAGTGCGCGCTCGGCACCGACAACTGCGACGCGAACGCTGCGTGCACCAACACGCCAGGCTCCTTCACCTGCGCTTGCAACGCAGGTTACTTCGGCGACGGCGTGACGTGCACCGACGTCGACGAGTGCGCCCTGGGCACTGACGACTGCGACGCGAACGCTACATGCATCGATGCGTCGGGCTCCTTCACCTGCGCTTGCAACGCGGGGTACGAGGGCGACGGCGTGACCTGCACCAACATCGACGAGTGCGCCGAAAGCCCATGCCAGAACGGCGGGGCCTGCGTCGACGGCATCAACAGCTACACCTGTGAGTGCTTGCCCGGTTACACGGGCGACAGCTGCGAGACCGACATCGACGAGTGCGCCGAAAGCCCGTGCCAGAACGGCGGGACCTGCGTCGACGACATCAACAGCTACACCTGTGAGTGCTTGCCCACCTACGAGGGGACCAGCTGCGAGGCGTGCGAAGGCACCCTCGCGGACTGCAACGGGCTCACGTCCGACGGCTGCGAGGTGAACCTCCAGAGCGACCCCTCCCACTGCAACGCCTGCGACAGCGCGTGCGCGGCGGGTCAAATCTGCTCGAACGGTGGCTGCCAGGACCCGCCCTCCGGCCAGGTCCCCGGCACGCCGATCAGCGTTTCCGCGCCCCACAACCCGCTGGCTCCCGCGGTCGCCGATGTGAATGGCGACGGCAAGCTCGACATCCTGGTGGCCAACGCCGAATCCGGGTCGTCGACGACCCCCTCCGGGTCGCTCTCCGTGTATCACGGCAACGGCGACGCGACCGTCCAGTCGGAGCTCTACACCACGGGCGCCCCGCTCTCCAGCAACGCGGTCGTGGCGGTGGACGTGGACGGCGACGGGTGGCTCGACGCCGTCACCGTCGACGGCCAGACCAACCTGCCCAGCAGCAACGGGAGCATCAGCGTCTACCGAAACCAGGGCCCGAGCGCGCCCGGGACCTTCGGCGCGCCGACGAGCTTCACCACCGGCACCCCGGGCTCCGTCCACCTCTGCACCGGGGACTTCGATCACGACGGGGCGGCCGACATCGCCACCACCAGCGTGACCCTGAATCAGGTGAGCGTGATCATGGGCACCGGCGGGGGCAGCTTCGGCGCGCCCACGCTCATCTCCATCGCGGGCACCGGGGGTGTGCAGTCGAGCATCGCGTGCCGTGATCTGAACGGCGACGGCTCCTCCGATATCGTGGTGACGAGCCCCGGCTCCGCACGCCTGTCGATCCTCATCAACCAGGGCAACGGCTCGTTCGCCGCGCCGGCCGCCTACACCAACTCCGCCAACGGCCAGACGGCGGGCATCGCCTTCGGCGACGCCGACGGCGACGGCAAGCTCGACATCCTCTCGAACGGCGCGGCCGGCCGGTACCTCTTCTTCTTCAGAGGGAACGGCGACGGCACGTTCGCGAGCGGCGTTCAGTCCACCGCGTCATCCAGCGCGATCGCCAACTCGGCGCTGGGGGTCGTGGCCAGTGATTTCAACGGCGATGGGAAGCTCGACGCCTACATCCTGGTCACCACGTCATCGGGCGGCGTCCGCCCGATGACCGGCAACGGCAACGGGACCTTCAGCGCGGGCCCGGTCGTCCCGACCGGCACCTCGCCCGGCCCCAACGCTATCGCCGTCGCGGACCTGGATGGCGATGGGTACGACGATCTCGTCCTGACCAACACGGGATCCGGCACCCTCACCGTGATCCCCAACGGACTCTGACCCGCCTTTATGGGCTCGCCTTCGCGCGGCGGCCGGTGAAGGTGTCGGAGGCGATGGGATCGCCGGTGTCGGTCGAAGGGTCGAGCGGATCTTCCCCGTCCTCGAAGGTGCGCACGACGAGGGAGCCGGCGATCTCGTCGCAGCCCTGGCCGACCGTGTCGAGGACGATGTCGATCCGGGCCGTCGTCATCAGGGTGTTGTCCTCGTCGTAGACGAAGGCGAACAGGGCGCCTCGAGCGCCGTTGTGGCCGACCTTCTCCCAGCTCCCCTGCTGGTTGGAGAAGTTGTAGAGGGGCTGTGTCGAGGTGGTCCCGAAGAAGGACCCGTCGGCCGCGAACGTCCAGAAATCCCTGGCACCGCCCCCTTCCGAGATCAGGTAGGTCCCGGCGCATCTGGAAGGGAAGCCGCCGGCCAGCGTCGGCGCCGGCCTGACGGCGAGCCCGAGGGCCGCGAGCGGGAGCAGCGAGAGAGCAACAAGAAGCCTTTTTCGCATACGTGTCGATCCTTCCCATGAACCAGGCGCGTGCTCTCGGCGCGTCCTCGCGCCAGGGCGCCGCGACAGGTCCGTTAAACGAGCGTGGAGAAACTCTCTCTTATCTCACGGCAGCGACGCCGCCGGAAGCTCTTTCGGCGCGGAGAGCTAGGGCGCGGACGACCGATGGTAGAGATGCCCATTCAGGTACGCGCAATCGAACACCGTGACCGGGGTGGCGGCGGGATCGAGCGGGTCGACGCCCGTGGCGAAGATCTTGCCCTGGCAGCTCGCCGTGAACGTCTCCTTGTCAGAGGCGAACACCAGGAGGTAGTCGACGACGGCGATCCCGGAGAACGCCGGCGCTGCGCCGGTCAGATCGAAGTTGAGGTTGAGCATACGCACGGAGATCGCATGGTTCCCCGAGCGCCTCCAGGAGCCCAGGCTGTCGCTGAACGTGAACCCGCCGGCGCCGAACGTGACCTGATCCGAGAGGGTCATCCCGGCCGTGCCGTCCCGGTGAAGGTGCATGATCTCCGCGCGATCCGGGAGGCTCGCCACGTAGGTCCCGGCGAAGTCCGTGCCCTCCGCGAGAGCGCCCCCGGCGCCGGCGAAGAGCCCTCCGGTCGCTGCGGCGAGCGCCGTGGCTGCAAGATGGATTCGAGAGATACGCATCGCTGAACGCTCCTTTGTATTGAAATGTTCATTCAATCATGTCCGTGCATCGGCTGTCGATGGGCAGTGAAGGAGCACGGAACCCGGGATCTCGGGATCAGGGCCTGGCCGAGCTGTGAGGGGGAGGGGGAGGCCCGGCCTGCGTCGCGCGGAGCGCGGCATCGAAGACCGCGCCCGGAGAGGCGCCCCAGAGAGCCAGAGCCGGGCCGTCGCCCCCCGAACGTCGCGGCGGCCGCCTCGCGCACCTCGGCCATCGCCTCGCGCGCCTCCCATGGGAGCGCGTCACCGCCGGGCGCGCAGAGCGTGGGCGAGGCCAGCCGGGTGGGAGCTCGGTCCGATTCACGCTGTTGCGTCCACGAGGGCCACGGGTGAGGATGTGCAGACGAATGAAGCGTTCTCCGCAGAGCGCCCAGCACGCCGCCGTCGCGGCCGAGCTGGAGCAGGTGGTGGCGAGTCCGGTGTTCGGCGGGTCGGCGCGGCAGATCCGGCTGCTCCGTTTCCTTGTCGGCGAGGCCCTCGCGGGGCGCGGCGCCGATCTGCGCGCACCTCTCCTCGCCACCCGCGTCTTCGATCGGCCCGAGGGCTTCGACTCCGTCGAGGACTCGATCGTACGCGTCGAGATGAGCAAGCTCCGGCGCGCCCTGGAGCGCTACTACGCCGCGAGCCCCGCCGCCCTGGTGCGCATCGAGCTGCCACGCGGCCGCTATGCCCCCGTCTTCGCCACGGGGCCGGCCGCGGCCGACCCCGCCCAGTCCGGCGCCTCGCCGCGCCCCCCGATGGACTCGCAGCCCGCTGATGGGTCGGGTCCGCTGTCCCCCCGATCGGGCTTTATCCCGGACGGCGCCGACGGGCCCGTCGTCGCGATCCTCCCCTTCACCTCGATCATCGCCGTCTCCGCCTCCTTGAACGCGGGCGCGCCGGAGAGCGAGCCGCCGGTGGCGGGCTCGACCGGCGCGCGGAGCCGCGCCGTCGCCCACGGCCTGACCGACCGGCTCGGCGACCTCTTCGTTCGCGCCCCGCGCGTGCGCGTGCTCTCGCGCGCCACCACCCTGGATGAGGCCGAGGCGCGGGGCGCGCGCTACGTGGTCGAGGGGAGCGTGCGCCTCATCCCCGGCGCGCTCCGCGTGACGGTCAAGCTTCACGACACCGCGTATGGGATCCAGGTGTGGGGCGAGAAGTTCGACCGCTTCGACGTCGATGGCCGTCTGTTCTCCGTCGAGGACGAGATCGCCCGCGAGATCACCACCCTGCTTGTCACGCTGCCCCTCGGCGCGGTCCATGCCATCGAGTCCGAGGAGCGCTCTGCCCACCCTCCGCGCTCGGCGTATGAAGTGCTCCTGCGCTTCCCCCGGTGGCTCGCCACCTTCGATCGCGGCCTGCAAGCCGAGCTCGCGGACCACTGCGCGCGCTTCCTCGACCGCGACCCCGATGACGGGGTGCTGCTGGGGTATTCCGCGTTGTTTCATGTGCTCTCCTCGTGGACGGCCGCCGGCAGGGATCACGACCTTCGCCGGGCCGCGGACCAGGCGCGGCGGGCCGTGGCGCTCGAGCCGGAGCTGACCAATGCCCGCCAGGTGCTCGCGTTCGTGCTGCTCGACAGCGGCGACGGTCCGGGGGCGCTGGCCGAGGCCGAGATCGCCTTGAAGCTCGGCGGGTCGCTCATGTTCACGGGCTTCCTCCTCGCGCTCGCCGGTGACTGGGAGCGCGGCACTGCCATCCTCCGCAAGCATCAGGGCATGGCGAAGCGCTATCCCGGCGCCGTCCACCACGCGCTCGCGCTCGACGCCTGCCGCCGCGGCGACTACGAGGCCGCCCTCGTCGAGGCCGGGGCCATCGGCCACCCCAACCTCGCCTGGAGCGCGCTCGACAGCGCCGTCGCCCTGGCCCGCCTCGGCCGCCTCGCCGAGGCCCGCGCCGCCAGCTGCCAGCTCGCCGCTATCCTGCCCCAGGTCGCGCGGGATCCCCGGGCTGTCGTCAGCCGCCTGACAGCGGACCAGGCCCTTGTCGACGATCTCGTGGAGGCGCTCGCGCTCGCAGGGCTCGGTTGAAGAGGGGGCGGCGGCGTTGCACGGCCGCGGCCGCTCGTGCTGGTGCGGCGCACCCTCGCGGCGGCCTGCACCTGCCTTGAGATCAAGCTCTTGCACGATGCCGAAGCCGTGCTCGGGCGGCGGAAGCCCGGCGGGCTCGCCGCCCGCAAAGCTCGTGATGTGCCGGTAGCCTGCCGTCGAACGCGGCGGACTGCGCGGGTCGCGACCGAGGATATGTCATGAGCGATGTCGCTCGTGCACGAACGGCGGCGTCTGTCCACGAACAGCGCCGCCCGCGCATGAACGGCAGCGTCCGTCCACGAGCGGCGGCAATAGTCCAGAAAATGGCAATAAATGGGGCGAGCGCATTTTCTGGTTTACATGGCTCACCCCGTCATTCATATGCAGACCAGCGCTCTGTTATCGGTCGCGGCAGAGCGTCCGTATTCGTTCAGGATGGTTGGGCGCGCTTCGCAGCTGAGGGGTTCGGGCGAGGGGAGCGGCGGAGCGCGACTGGCGGCGGGGGCCGCTCGTGCCCGGTGCCGCGGTGCGCGCGACGCCGGGCAAACGGGCTTGATGGGGCAGTGTTCCCTGACTTTGGCGCGATTCAAGCGCGGGAGCAGCTAACTCGCGCGGCGGCGCGTCGAGAGACGCGCAGGGGCCTGCCTCGACATCACCTCCGCAAGCAGCGTACTCGCACAGGCATCGATCCTGAGCTGTCGACTTGGATGCACCGAGGTTTCTTCAGCCGGCGCATGCGCGGCGTCGCGCTCCGGCTTGAACACGAACGGGGGGACACACCATGCGCTATCTCAAGAGCTCTCTTCTCGGCTATCTGGCGATCCCGGCGTTCTCCGCGCTGTCGGTCGCGAACTGCTCCAGCGTCGGCCCCTCCGCGGCCGACGGCGACGACGAGGCCGCGGGCGAGGCCCATGGCGCGCTCACCCCCGAGCAGTGCGACTACGCCGACGTCAACGGGAAGGTCCAGCTCTGTCACAGGACCGGCTCCGCGACGAAGCCGTACACGATCATGCGCGTCAGCAGGCGGGCGTGCATCGACGACCACAGCGCCCACGCCAATGATTACATCACGAGCCTCGACCCGAGCTCGCCGCTCTACGACCCGACCTGCAGCGGCCAGGGCTGCCTGCCTGTGGGCGCGCCGTGCGACGCCATGGTGCCGTGCTGCGGCGGCCTCACCTGCCAGAGCGGCACGTGCGCCGACGTGGACGAGTGCGCCCTGGGCACGGACGACTGCGACGCGAACGCGGCGTGCACCAACACGCCGGGCTCGTTCACCTGCGCCTGCAACGAGGGATACGTCGGCGACGGCGTGACGTGCGTCCTGCCCGGCTGCGGCAACGGCTTCGTCGAGGCGCCTGAGGAGGTCTGCGACGATGGAAACCAGACCGCCGGCGACGGTTGCCGCGCGGACTGCAAGGGCCTGGAGGTCTGTGGGGACGGCTTGACCGACTACCCCACGGAGCAATGTGACGACGGTGACGACACCGATCCGGCCGACAGCTGTCACACGTGCCAGTGGCTTGCGATCACGAGCGTGCCCGCCCAGAAGATCAACGGCGCCCTCTCGTGCCCGAACAGTGAATTCTCGAACACAGGGCGCAAGATCTCCAGCGATGTGTTCGGCAACGTCTACGTCGTGATGCTCTGCGGGGGTGAGGCCTTCACGGTCGTGAGCCGCGATTTCGGCCAGACCTGGAGCGCGCCGATCTCGACCGGCCTCACCGGCGTGTTCGAGGCGGCGATCGAAGGCGGCGCCGGCAATACCGCCTACGTCGCGGCGACCCGCAGCTCCGGCAAGCTCGGCTTCACGCGCTCGACGGACGGCGGCGCGAGCTGGGAGGCCGTCCAGGAGCTCGTGGAGCCCATCGTCGACGCGGAGGTGAGCATCGACTCGCTCGGACAGCACGTCTACATCTCGGTCGTCCCGGCCGCCGGGCAGCTCCAGATCCTGCGCAACGATCAGGGCGGCGACTCCGGCGCGTGGGCCTCCACGACCATCGCGCAGTCGAGCGCTTTCCACGAGGTGATCGTCGACAAGATCAGCGGCACCGTGATCTCGGCGTCGGACGACCCTGCTTTCCACATCCGCACGAGCACGGACGGCGGCGTCACCTTCGGCCCCGAGGCCAGCCCCCCCGGGCAAGCATTCTACTCGGACTGGGCGGGCTCGAACGGGCTCCTTTACACGACGGGCACCTTCGGCGGCACGGACATCGACATCATCCCCCTCTCTGCGCCCGGGACATCGACCCAGGTGAAAGGGCTCCCCGCCAACGGTCCTGACCCCCTCCGCGCGATCGACGCCGATCCGGTCGGCAATGCGTACGTCGTCAGCCAGCTCAACGACGAGAGCATCCAGCTCGACCGCATGGTGTACCAATCGGGCGTCATCTCGGCCGCGGATGCCCGGCTGATCGCGCCGGCCGGCGCGGCGCCGGGCGTCGCGGGGCTGCCCAACAGCCAGGGGGCAATCGTCGTGTTCCGCAGCCGGAGCGACATCTACGCCGCGGTCGAGGTCTACTGACGAGACCGGTCGCACTGGCACGTAGCGGTCCCGGAGAAGTCCCGGAAGCGCAGAGGCCGTCAGGGGCTCGGGCTCGCGCGCCGGCCGGAGCGGCGGTGAGCCCTCTTCTGCGTTGAGATCGCCTTCCCTGGCGCACAGTCACCCGCTTCAAGGCTTGAAATGCCCGACTCGGTCGCCGAGTTGGCGATTTCAAGGCCTGAGACGGCCCACTGGGCCGCCAAGTCGGCCGTCTCAAGGCTTGAAACGACCCGCTGGGCCGCCGAGTCGGCCGTCTCGAGCCTTGAAACGGCCAACTCGGCGACCGAGTCGCCCGCTGCAACGCTTGCATCGAGCGTTGCAGCGGGCCGTCGGCTCACGCCTCCGGCGAGGGCGCCGGCTGGGCGGCGGCCGGCGCCGTCGGCGCGGCCGGCTGGCCCGGCGGGACCGCGTCGCTGACGCCGGACGCTCGGTGGATCTCGGCCAGGTCGTCGAAGATGAGCGGCAGGAGCTCGGGCTTGCCGAGGTGGGCGAGCAGCCCGCGCACGAGGCTCTTGTTCGCGTTGTAGACACCCAGCCAGGCCTCGCGCGCGGTCGACACCTCGGGGCCGAGCTCGAGCCGCTCGACGCGCGTGGCGCGCTGCTGCCGCTCGATGATCCCGAGCTTCTCGTGCGCCTCCCGGAGCTCGGCCAGCCACATGTCCGCGCCGCGGACCTTGTCGCGCTGTCTCTCGAGCTCGTCCGCGATGTGCCCGACAGCGGCGGTGAGCTTCGTGAGCCGCCGGCGCGCGAGGACGCTCGGCGCCTCGCCGCGGAAGAACAGCCGGGTATCGACCGGCCTCCCCTTGAGCGAGTCGAGGTAGGAGGCGAACCGCACGATGACGTCGCGCGCCTCGTCGAGCACCTCGGCGGTGTCGAGCTCCGGCGCCGGCTTGGGCTGGCGGTCGAGGACGTCGGACATCGCCTGATCGGCGAGGAGCTGCTTGCCCATCGCGAACTCGACCATGCCGTCGAGGGCAGCGACCTTGCCCATCAGGACCGCGGCCATCTGCTCGCGCGCGAACTTCCCGTAAATCTTCGTCTCGAAAGGATCGATGTAGGGGTCTGCCATAGGCGCCTCCTTGGGTTGAGCAAAACGCGCCGATGTTGGCAGAGCTCCTCGGGCCATGGCAATGGCTCATTGCCTCATCGGCATGGAATGGCACGAATCGGACGCTCTCCGCGGCTGACCGGGCCGAGGGGGCTCCTGCTCCTATCCTGCATGGTGCCGGGGGCGCGGCGGGTCCCGTCGAGCAGCCTCCGCAGGCGGCCTCAGTGGAGCGGCCCCCGAGGCGGGGGGGGCGACGGCGCTGAAGGCGACGGCGAGCGGCACGAACCGTGTTTCTGCAAGTCGCCGGGAGCCGATGCCAGGCACTTGTGTCCGTCCACAAGGGCCGCGCGTGTAGCGATCGCCTCGTCGGCAAGTCAGGCACGATTACGTGACAGCAAAAAGTGAGCGGATGTAAGTCCGACGGGGTGTCGGCGGCATCCGGGCGAGGATCCGGCTTCCATCGGTCTCCCCGCCCCGCTCTCTGCTCCAGACGAGCAGCTCCGCAAGTTGACCTTGCGCAGCGACGCGCGGTACAAATTGGCCCTGCCTAGCACCACGGCAGCACCTTCCGGACCGGTGGTTTATGGGACGAGATAAGAAGCAAAGCGACGCGGATGCGCAACAACCGACCGTTTTTACCGCGGCGCCAAGATTCCGAAAGGGTGAAGGCAGCGACGAGGAGGTCCGTCGCGAAGGTGTCCTCAATCGCGACCTGACCAGCGAGCGCCGAACCGCTACGCCCGAGGAGGAAAGGCTCCCACCTTCCGACGACGCGCTTGCCGGTACCTCAAAATGGCCGAGCCGAGACGACCTGGGTCGAGGCCGTCTGTCTATTCAGCGATTCATGCAGCACATGAACTTCGAAACGCTGCTGATGAGAGAATCGTCCCTCGCCCGTGGCAAATTTTGTGCGCCGGTGCTATTCTTCTATTCTGCAACATGGCGCTCTGGACGGCCTCGGGCTGCACCATAAAGATAGGACCCGGAACCGAGGACAAAGCGGCCAATTCCGAGACGGGCGAGGACGACAAGACCCTCCCCGACGACGACAAGACCCTCCCCGACGACGACAAGACCCTCCCCGACGACGTCAAGACGCCGGAGGAGCGGGCCAACGAGGCTTACGAACAAATCGATCCGAGCGAACTTGCCGTGGCTTCGCAGAAGGCAGGATTCGTGACCACCTACCTCGTGGGCGCCACCGAGGCACTGGGCCTTGATCCTATGACGCTTGACGAAGCGGCTCTCGCTGATCTCCTTCAGCAGACCATGCCACTCGCTGCCGAGGAGGCAGACAGATGGCTCGCTACCCTTGATCCAGCCGCCGCCGAGCTTTCATTTTCCATAAAATGGGAGTGTGGTCGAGAGGGCTGCAAGAACCCGACGCCATGCGGGTACTTTCCTCCTCCCGTTGATCACTATTGCTATGTAGATGATTGCGGAAGCGCAGCGTGTCGCAACTGCCCGGAGTGGGTCGCCGAACGTCTGAAGGGACTCGTGTGGAAGACATGGTGCTCTTATGTCTGCATTGAGATCAATACGTCACCGCCCAAGGTTGTCGCCGTAGGAGCTGGCGCCGTGTCGGCGTTCAAGGGAAATTTTGTGGGGCCCCTCTGTTTTTTACAATGAGGAGCAGTGGTCGTGGAGGATGAGAAAGGCGAACGGGATTGCGCGGTGCTCCGCGATGTCGTGGTCGACGAAGCAGCTCGAGACAGACAGCGCCGGCTCATGTCTGCGTTTGGTGGCGTACTCAACTTAATGACCGCGTTCGCGGCGCCACGGTACCTCGCGCGAGCAACCACCGTAGAGCCGCTGCCGGAAGCGGAGATCCTGTCTCTCCTCGACGATCTTGTTGAAATGATGAAAGGGCAGACATGCGGAGAGAAGGAGTTGAAGATCCTCGATATCCTACGGAGGATGCGGGCGTTGCTCGTTGGCTGGCGCTTCAGCACCGTGGCTTCTCCGCCGATCGTGCAGACGGCACGCGAGTTCATGGATGCGTTCGGCATCTTCGCGCCGGACGAGGGGTGGGACGCGTGGGAACCACCCCCCGAAGAGGAGCCTGGGCCGGGGGAGGCGTCCTCAGCTTAGGACCGCGGCCATCTGCTCGCGCGCGAACTTGCGATAGATCTTCGTCTCGAAAGGATCGATGGAGGGGTCTGCCATAGGCGCCTCCTTGGGTTGAGCAAAACGGCCTGATGCTGGCAGAGCCCGAGGGGCCATGGCAACGCCTGACGGGCTCAACGGGACGGAATGGCGCGAATCGGACGCTCAGCTGGGCTGACTGACCCGGCCGCAGTCCCGTTTCAGTCGCGGCGCGCCACCGCTCGTAGCCGCTGCAGGAGCACCTCGCGATCTCCGGCGTAGGAGCCCTTCGGGAAGTCGCGCCGGTGTTGCTCGAGCAGGACCCGAACAGCGCCGTATTCACCGGAGGTGAGCGCCGCGAAGGCCTGCCGCATCAACCGGTCCTCCGGCATCGAGACGGCGGCGTCGCGTCGAGGAAGGCTGTGCGGAGCGCGCGGAGGCGCCGCGTCGGGGCGCAGCGCCTTGAGGGCGCCGGTGGGCGGCTCTTCGGGGCGCAGCGCCTTGAGGGCGCCGGTGGGCGGCTCCTCGGGGCGCAGCTCCGGGCCTGAGGGCAGAGCGCCGCGGCGCTCTGTCGCGGCCGCTGGGGAGCGCAGCGCGACGGCGTGAGCTTGCGGCAGCGGGCTCTCGCTGCGCGGGCCCGGGACCAGCAGGACGAGCGCGCCCGCCACGGCGGCCACGGCGCCGGTCGCGGTGCTGGCCACGCTGCGTCTGCCGGCCCTCCTGGCCAGGAGCGGCCTGCGCCACGAGCTCGCCGCGGGGCCGGCCTCGCCGCGAGCCGGCGCGCGCCGGAGGGCCCGGCAGGCCCGGTCGAGCAGCCGCCGCAAACGGCCTTCGTGGAGAGGCCGCGAGGCGGCGCGCGCATCGAGCGCGCCGAAGGCGATGGCGAGCGGCGCGATCAGGGCGCCGCGGCCGCGGCTCCGGGCCCGCCAGCGGCGCCCGGCGGCGACGAGGGTCTGCCGCGCGAGCCGGAGGTGATTCCATGCGGTGTTGCGCGGCATCGCGCGCTCCTCGGCGATGTCCTGGACCGCCTCCTCCTCCAGGTCATGCGCGACGAGGATCTCCCGGCGCATCGGGGGCACCTCCAGGAGCAGATCCGCGAGGAGCTCGCGCTGCTGTGCCTCGATGAGCCGTGTCTCGGAGTCAGGCGCTGGGCTGGAGAGCCCGTCCAGCGCCTCCTCCGGCCAGGGCTCCTCGTGCCGGCGATGGGCGCGCTTGCGCTCGTTGGAGATGTGGTTGAACGCGATCCGCAGGAGCCAGGTGCGCACGCTGGCAAGGCGGGGATCGTACCGGGGCAGCGACCGTGAGGCGCCGAGGAAGATCTCCTGGAGCAGGTCGTCCCGATCCGCGCCGCGGAAGCCCTGCCGCTCGACGTAGCGGCGGACGAGATCCAGGTGCTCGGCCATGATCGCCTCGATGGTGAGCGGCGGTTGATCGGCGGCGGTGCCCGTCGTGCGAGACGATTTCCTCATGCCAGCGTAGTTACCTGGTGGCCGCGTTGGACATTTGAGAATCGACATGCCCCGCTGAGCCGAGCCAGGCGCGCGGCGTTCGAGTGCGCGCGGCCCCCTCGGCGCGCCGCGCAGCAGGACGAGCATTCTCGCGGCGCGACCAGAATTGCCTGACGGTAGAGCCGATTCCGTCGTTTTCTCCGGACCAAGGTGGCTTGACCGAAACGAGACTCGCCACGTAGTATGCCGCGGAGATGGCGTCCACAGGACGGTTGCTCCTCGCGGTGGCTGCCGCGTCTGCCGTGTGGAGTCGCGTGGCGGTGGCCGCCGGAGAAGGTCCTTCTGCTGGACCGTCCGGCGCGGCCACGATGCGCTCCGAGGCCGAGGAGGCGTTCGCACGGGGCGATCGGGCGCGGCGCGCGGGGCGGAGGGAGGACGCGGAGGCGTCGTATCGCGCGGCGTGGAAGGCGGATCCGCGGCCGGAGTTCGCGGGGGAGCTCGGGCTTTCGGAGCTCGCGCTCGGGCGGTCCCGGGACGCGGCGGAGCACTTGAGGGAGTCGCTGCTGTATCCAGAGACGCTCCAGCCGGCGGCGGAGCGGCGCTTCCGGGCGGGGCTCCAGAAGGCGGAGCGCGAGATCTCGTCCGCGACCGTCGCGGTGAGCCGACCCGAGGCCGAGGTGTTCATCGACGGCCGGCGGATCGGCCGCGGACAGGGCATGTATTTCGTCTACCTCGAGCCGGGGCGGCACGAGGCGCGCGGCAAGCTCGATGGGTATGTCGACGACGTTTATCCGTTCGAGGCGCAGCGGGGACGGGAGTCGATGGTCGGCCTTCACCTGGAGTTAAAGCCTCCGCCGCCTGCTACGCGTGCGCCGGTCGCGGCGCCGGTGGCGCCTGTGCCGGCTGCTGCGCCCGGGGGGCCGCCGGCGGGTACGGTGTTCCGCATCGGTGGGTTCGCGCTCGCGTCGGCCGGAGTTGCGGTCGGCGCGGGCTTCTCCCTCGCAGCGGCGGTGCGCGGCGGCGAGGCGGAGGCTCAGGCGGATCGGATCCGCCAGCGCGGCGGGCCTTTTGCGTGCGCGAACACGGACTACGTCGTGCAGTGCGCCGTCCTGCACGACCTGAACCACAGCCGCGACATGCTCGAGGCTGCCGCGGTAGCGGGCTTCCTCAGCGCAGGCATCGTCGCCGCGATCGCGCTCTCGTCCTTCTGGTGGGCCCCGGCGCCTGGCAAGAACATCCTGCGCGTGGGGCCGATTGCGACGGCGCAGCACCATGGTGTGCTTCTCTCAGGTACATGGTAGGGGAGCGAAGTCGACCGAAAGAAATGGTAGCCTCCATGCGGATCGTGCGGAGCATACTGACGGGGGCGTCGCTTCTCGTTACAGGCAGCATAGCGGTAGCGGGCGGTTGCGGCAGCGAGCGCGACTGCGCCGAGTACGTCATGTGCGAGGTGGTGAACGAGGATGGCACGAGCAACGGGCATTGCTGGGGCCAGTGTGTTCGCGTGCCGCCGGGCTCGTTCGGCGCGCCAGTGCTTGTCTGGACAGGGCCCGAGACGCTCGCTCCGTCATCGTGTGACGAGCTCGCGTGGGTCGTTCCAGAGACGGGCGAACGGGTCCCTCTCGTCGCCGCTTTGCCGAAGTTCGTTGGACGAGCCGTACCGATCGCTACCCACGACTGCCCAGCGTGTGACTGCATGGCCCCGGCGTGCACGCTGCCGTCTGCCGTGATGACGAGCGCGCTTGGGATGTGCGGCACCGGGGACACGATGACACCGTTCTCTCCGCCGCCGGGCTGGGACGGGTCGTGCGTATCGCCAGGTTTCCTGGCGCCGGAGCAGTTCACCTCGATCTCCATAGGGTCCGTGCAGATGTGTATGCCCTTCGTGACCGGCGAGCCTTCGCGACCGCTGGCGGCGGGCACGGGTAATGTCGCGATCGCATGCAGCGGTGACCTGGAGCTGAAGCTGTGCCCGGACCCCTCGGAGCTCTGCATGACCCAACAGCAGCAGGCGCATTTGCCGGAGGGATGGCGCCACTGCGTCGTCGCGGAGGACGATGGCACGCAGGAGTGCCCGCAGCCTGGGGAGACGGCTGACCCGCGAAAGGTGTTCTCCGAGAAGCTTTCGGTATTCTACGACGATCTGGTGACCAAGCCCGCATGCACGCCGTGCGCGTGCGACGCGCCGGCTACGAGCCGATGCGAAGCGCTCGTGTATACATACGAGGATCGCGCGTGCAGGGACTTGCTCTTCGTCGTCAATGCGACCACGAGCGGTGGGGAGACCTGCGCGGTCCCGCCGCCGAGCACCAGCCTGGGCAGCCTGAGCGCGACGTGGCTCGTCAACGAGCCTGGGCGCTGTACGCCAAGCGGCGGCGAGCCGTTTACCGAGGTGACGCACGGCCAGCCCAAGCTGCTGTGCTGTCTGCCGAGGGAGTCGTGAGGCTGCAGGCGGGCGAACCGCCCGGCGGGGCGCTCCCTGCCGGACGGAGCCAACCCGAGGCGCAACGGAGCGTGGTCTCAGCGAGGGCGCGTGGAACAGAGCGGTGAGGTCGAGATGAGGCGGAACAGAACGCGGCGGCTTCTGCGCTCGCTGAGCGCACTCTCATTGGCTGGCCTGAGCTGGGCGCTCGCGGCGGGGGCGTGCACGCCGCGCGAGGAGGCGTGTGGCGACCCGTGGAACCTCTGCCCGGTCGTCAACGACGATGGCACCAGCAACGGAGTCTGCTCGGGCAAATGCGTTCTGCAAGAGCTGGCCTTCTTTACCGAGCCGTTGCTCCTCTGGACGGGACCCGAGGAGTCCGAGCCGGCGTGCGAGGAGCTCGTGTTCGTCGATCCCAGATCGGGCAAAGACGAGACTATCGCCCCGACCACGGCGTTCCTGCTCCAGTCGAACCGGCCCGGTGGGGAGGCCTGCCCTGAATGTGCGTGCAGCGGGCCGGATTGCGTGTTGCCGCGGATGGTCGCGGCGAACTCCCTTGCGTCCTGCGAGCAGACGCCGCCGGCGACCTATATGCCATTCAATCCGCCTGCGGATTGGCGAGGCGCCTGCGTTTCCCCGGGCATCGTGCCGTCAGAGCAGGTCAGATCGATCTGGACGGGGCCGGCCACGGAGGCGTCGTGTACGCCCACCACCTTCGAGCGGCCGCCTCCCGAGGGACCTCAGCAGATCGCGGTTGCATGTCGGGGCATCGTGGCCGAGGGCCGGTGCCCAGCGTTCAGGGACCTGTGCATGGTCAACCAGGAAGAGGCGAATGTGCCCCCAGGATGGCGCTACTGCATCGTCGGGAACGGAGGTGACCAGAGCTGTTACGCGCCTTCCGAGCCTGGAGATGCCCCGAGGTTTTCGGACAAACTGACCTTCTACCGCCGAGGAGTAGACGCGCTGGAATGCGCGCCCTGCGCCTGCCTACCCAGCGCGCCGAGCCGGTGCGAGGCGCGGGTGAGCGCCTACACGGACCGTACCTGCAGCGACAGTGCGCTCATCGGCGCGGAGGACGTGGTTGCGGGCGAGGGAGACGGTTGCCTGCAATTCGATGCCGGGCCGGCGCTCGGCAGCATCCGCGCAGAATGGATGGTGAACGAGCCGGGGAGCTGCATCCCGACCGGCGGCGGGCCACGGGCCATCACCGTCTGCTGTCTGCCGGAGCCGGAAAAATGACGGACCGATGTGGGTCTACATCAAGGGAGCAGCCTGAGCGCGACGTGGGTCATCAACGAGCCCGGGCGCTGCTCCCCGGAGGACGGGCGTCGATGGGCGCGCTGAAACGCAAGGGGGCGGAGACGAGCTGCGGCCTCGCGGCGGTCATCATGGTCCGCGACGCGAGGCGCTCTTGTCCTCGGGGCGCCCGCCATCATGCCCGCTGTGTGCATACCTGATCAACACCTCATCGTAATTGAGCCCAGGAGCAGCGGCGACGGCGAGCGGGACGCGCAAGATCTGCGTGTATGATGGCCGGGCTGCGCGTCTCGGTGCTCGGTTCCGCGCGAATGGACCGCGCCCTGGGCGTCGCTCCTGGTTTGGCACGCGGGCTGCAGAAGTAAAAAGGAGCACGTGAGAGACGGAGTCGTCTGCGGACGACCAGGCGACGGCTGTGCGCAGCAGGCGATTCCGGGAAAGAGACACGTCATGCGGCTCGGATTGGCGATCCTGATCGCGCTCCACGGCGCGATTCACCTCATCGGATACCGCGAGTGGTCGAAGCTTGCGGCCGCCGGTCAGCCGAGCGATCGCACGCTCGTGCCCCTCTCTCCCACGGGCAGTCGGGTCTTCGCCCTGCTCTGGCTCGCGGCGGTGATCGCGCTGCTCGCGGCGGCAGCGCTCGAGGTCTTGCGGCGCGACGCGTGGGGGGCGCTGGCGCTCTCCGGCGTGCTCCTCTCCCAGGGCGTCATCGTTTTCGCGTGGCCCCAGGCGAAGTTCGGGACGCTGGTCAACGTGCTCATCCTCCTCGCGATCGTGTCCGTTGCCAAACACGCACGCTTCCAGCACGAGGTCGATTCGGAGGTCCGAGCGCTGCTCGCGCACCCCGCCGAGCCGCACGCCTCTAGCGTCGAGCCCTCCGAGATCGAGCGCCTGCCCGCGCCGGTGCGCACCTGGCTGGAGGCCTCGGGCGTCGTCGGCCGGGACAGGGCTCAGACGGTCCGGCTGAAGCAGCGCGGCGAGCTCCGGACCAGCCCCGACGCCGCCTGGATGCCCGCGGAGGCCGAGCAGTACTTCTCCGTCGACGAGCCTGCGTTCGTCTGGAAGGTCACCACGAAGATGATGGGCATCCTCCCGATCGAGGGCCGCGACAAGTACGCCGCTGGCAAGGGCCAGATGCTCATCAAGGCGGCGTCGCTCGTCAGCCTCGTCGACGCGGCCGACGAGAAGATCGACCAGGGCGCCATGCTGCGATTTCTTGGCGAGATCGTCTGGTTCCCGTCAGCGGCGCTCCGCCCCTACATCGCGTGGGAGTCTATCGACGCGACGAGCGCGAAGGCGACGATTCGGCACGCAGGGAAGGTCGCGTCGGCGGTGTTCGCGTTCGATCCGCAGGGGCGCGTGGTCGGGCTCCAGGCAGAGCGTTATCTCGGCGGCGGCGCGGACGCGAAGCTCACCCCCTGGTCCGTGTCGTGCTCGGACTGGCGCACGTTCCGGGGAGTCCGGATCCCGAGCCAAGGGGAGGTCCTGTGGAAGCTCGAGAGCGGGAGTTTCAGCTACTACCGCTGGGAGATCCTCGACGTGGAGCACAACCCCGGAGGGCCGTACCGGGAGGGCGGCGCTCGCGCGCCTGCCGAGCTCGGGACTTCCGCGTCATTCCCGAGTGACCACCTCTAGGAGGTGCCCCAGCCCCTGCGCGCGCAGCGTCTCGGCCTGGAGCCGCTCCGCGACCGCGTTGAGCTCGCCGAGCGCCTGGCCGGAGCCGCCGCCCACGATAGTGCGCAGCGGTCGCTTGCCGGCCGGCGCCTCGACGAGCGCCACGACGGCGTCGGCGACGTCGCGCGGGTCGGGCGCACCCGCCGCCTCGAACATGGCGGCGAGGCCGGCGTTCATGCGCGCGGGCAGCTCGGCGAGCTCGCCGTAGCCGGCGAGGCGCGCGGGCTCCGCGGGCGCCAGCATGTTCCTTCCGAGCGCGGTCGGGTACGGCCCGGGCTCCACGATCGCCGACTCGATGCCGAGGGGCGCGAGCTCCAGCCGGTACGCCTCCGCGAGCATCTCCAGCGCCGCCTTGCTGGCCGCGTACAGGCCGAAGCACGGCATGACCATGCGGGCGAGCCCGGTGGAGACGTGAACGAGCAGCCCGCGGCGCCGCTCCTTCATGAGCGGCAGCACGGCGCGGTTCACGCGGTGCGCGCCGAGCACGTTCACCTGGAACAGCCGCAGCGCCTGGTCGGTCGTGAACCCCTCGCTGAGCCCCATCGCCGACAGGCCTGCGTTGTTGACCACCACGTCGATGCAGGCGCCGTCCGCGGCGAGCGCGCCGATCGCGGCCTCCACGGACGCGTCGCGCTCGACGTCCATCTCGACGGTGGTGATCCGCCCCGCCCCCTGGGCGGCGAGCTCCGCGGCGGCGCCCGCGGCCCGCCCCTCGCGGTCGCGCACCGTCGCGAACACGCGGTGCCCGCGGCCCGCGAGCGACAGCGCGATCAGCCTGCCGAAGCCGCTCGAGCACCCGGTGACGAGCACGTCCTTGCTCTCTGCCATCTTCACGCTCCTTCGAGCGAGACACGTAGCAGGACGGAGTTTTGCGCCTCTACCGCGTTCGGGGCGCGGAGGACGCGTTCGTGACGCCTCGCGCGCCGGCGCCGGCGCCGGTGCCAGTCGATGCGCGCCGGTAGGCCCCCGGGGTCATCCCGGTCGCCTTCCGGAAGAACGCGGCGAAGTGGCTCGCGTTGGCGAAGCCGATCTCCGCCGCGACGTCGATGATCCGGCGGCCGGGGTCGGCGAGCAGCGCCTTCGCGCGATCGACGCGGATCTGGCCGAGGTAGCGGTGCGGCGAGAGGCCGGTCGAGCGCTTGAACATCCGCGAGAAGTGGTGGACGTTCATGCCGGCCGCGTCGGCGAGCTCGACCACGCCGACGTTGCGCTCCATGCCCTCGTGGAGCAGCTCCTTCGCGCGGCGGAGCACCGGAAGCGGCAGCCCCGAACGCGGGGGAGGGCGCAGCGAGAGGCCCGAAGCCCGGAGCATGCGCGCCGCGAGCACCACGGCCGACGCCTCGACGTACCCGGCCGCGGCGTCGCCCCCCGTCTCGGCCTCGTGCAGCATCGACAGGGCGAGCTCGCGGCCCACGGGGTCGTCGAAGCGGAACAGGCACGCGAGCTCCCGGCCGCCGGGCGGAGCGATGCCCTCGGCCACCCGCGCGACCAGCGCGTCCGGCACGTGCACGTGGAGGAAGCCGGACCGGTCCCGCGTCCAGCACGTGCTCTGCCACCCGGCAGGGATCACCGTGAGATCCCCGCGCCCGAACACGCCCTCGTGGATGCGACCCTCCCGGCGCTGGCGCACGCGCGCGGGCGCCCCGAGGTGCACGCCGAGCACGTGGGCGTCGAAGGCGCCGCTCACGCCGTCGCACGGCGGCTGGTCGCGGCGCGCCACGAGCGCGATCGTGGCCCCCGGCGCGCCGGAGGGACCCGACGAGGTCGTGAAGCGAAACTCGGCCACCTGCGCCCCTCAGGCCCGCGACGGCCCCCGTCTCACCGCGCGCCGCTCGCGGTGAGACATGGCGTTTTCTGACGCCGCGAGGCCCTCTTCCCGCCTACTTGGCAAAGATCGACCCGTTCCAGACGTACCGCGCCGGCTGCGCTCCGCCCCACGGCAGCAGCAGCGGCTCGAAGCCGCCGACGGGCGCCTTGTCCTGGTTGAAGGGGTACGTCTGCTCCGTCCACTCGACGGCCTTCCCCGGGGCGAGCTCGATCCCCACCTTGTCGCCCACGCGCACGAACCTGAGCTCGCCGGCGATCTTCTTGTCGCCGACGCTGCGCGCCACCTCGGCCGCGAAGATCCGCTGGATGCTCTCGCCGTCGACCCGGAAGATCATCACGACGTCGCGGTCCACGGTCCCGCCGCCCGCCTCCTTGGGCGCCGCCGCGCGGACGGTGCCGTGGACGATGATCTCCGCCTTGCCGTCGCCGGTGAGATCCCGCGCGCTCATCGAGCGGATGTCGGCCGGAGACGCGAACTGCGCGAGCGTCATGAACGCGTACCCCGCGCCGCCACGGAACCCCTTGCCGAACACCACGATGTCGCGGTCGTGCAGGAGCACCCGCTCGGGCTCCTTGCCGCCGGCCATGTCGGCACCGAGGTCGAACTGCGGCTTGCTCGCCGAGGCGCTCCGGTCGCGCCGGTAGAGGGCGTACACCTTGTCGAGCATCTCGGCCGGCGAGAGGCCGGCCGGCTTCGGCGCGGCCCGCGCCTCCTCGGCCCTCGCCGGCGCCGGGCGCGGCCCCGCGGCGCCCGCCTGCCGCTGCTCGCTCGCCTTGGTGAACACCCCGCCGGTCAGCTTGTAGAGCTGCGACTTGATCGACCCCCACGGCAACAGCAGCGGGTCGTACGTCGTCTCGACCCCCTCCGCGTAGTTGCTCGCGTCGTACCGGGTCGCCTTGCCCGGCTCCACGCGGATCGCCACCTTGTCGCCGTCCGCCACGAAGTCGACGTCGTTGACGACCGAGCCCTTCTCCGTCGCGATCGCGATCTCGTGCTGGAAGATCGGCTTCGGCGTGTCGCCGGCGCCGAACTGGAGCACGTGCATCACCTCGCGGTACTTCGCGCCGCTGCCGGAGCGCTTCCGCAGGATGAGCTCCGCCTGGCCGTCGCCCGTCAGGTCGCGCGCCGTGAGCGACGGCAGCATCCCGTCCTTGGCGTCGACCCCGAGGTCCTCGAAGTAGTACTGCGCGCCCTTCCGGAACCCGGGGCCGAGGACGATCATGTAGCGCTCGTAGACGAGCACCCGCTCCCGCATCGCATCGCCGGCCACGTCGGCGACGAGGTCGTAGCTCGCGCGACCCTGGATGCCCTTGCTCCGGAGGAGGCCGTCGGTGAGCGCGAGCTCCGGCTCGGTCGCGAGCGGCGACAGCGACGCGTACGCCTCCGAGGCGGCGCTGCCGACGACGGCGTCGACCCCTCCGCCGTCGTCGTCGTGGACGAAGAGCCCCGCCCGCAGCCCGACCCGGGTCGTCGCCGCCTCGGGAAACGCCGTCCAGGGGACGCTCGCCTCCAGGGTGTACCCGCCGCTGCGGGGGGCCTCGATGACCTTCGCCCCGGCCACCGCCTTGCCGCCCGGGACCTTGACGCTCCCCGCCGTCTTGCCCGGCTGCCCAGGGTAGAGCGCCACCTCCTGGACCTTTCCGCCCGGGAACCCGATCACGACCTTCACGTGATCGGCGCCGCCGCGCAGCGTGTCGTCGGTCACGTCGGCCGCCACGTAGATCCGCGCGTCGTCGTAGGCGATGGCCACCTGCGCGGCCAGATCGGCCTTGCTGGGCTTGCCCTTGAGCTTGAGGCCGAGGGAGGTGAACGCCACCGGCCACTCCTTCGGGACCCCGTCGAGCTTGAGCCATTTCGACTCGACGAGCGGCGCCGCGATCGGCGTGCCGGCGGCGAGGGCGGAGGAGGGGGCGGCGGTGGTCAGCGCCGCCAGCGCGACCGGCGCGAGCGCGGCGAAGCGGGAGCCGGAGGTTCGAGCCCCCGGCGCACGGTGCGAGTGTGTTTTACGTCTCATAAGCTCGGGTTTGGACGCCTCTCCGCGCCCGCTTGTTCTTACCACGAGCACTTTCTTTCCGGATCGCTCAGCGTCGCCCCACCCGAGGCGTCACCTGGACGCCGCGAGGCGACGATTTCGACGTGGCAGGCGAGGGGGCCCGGCGGTGCCGAGGCCCTCGCCTGCTGTCATCCTTGGGGTCTGGGAGAGGGCGTGAGGCGGGCGGGGCCGGCGCCTTCGGGGCGGATCCGGCGGTACACGAGCTTTGCGATCTCGACGGCCGGCACGATGAGCGCCGAGAGGACGAGCAGGAGCATCCACTCGTTCGACGACATCGCGTACGTGCGGAAGACCGGGCGCAGCGCGGGCACGAGCAGCGCGATCAGGTGGATCGCCGCGCTCGCCGCGACCGCCAGGAGGAGCGGGAGGCTGATGAGCGGCTTCGACGCGAAGAGCGAGATGACCGGGCTCCGGCAGCTCCAGGCGTGGAAGAGCGGCGACAGCGCCAGCAGCGAGAAGGCGACGGCGCGCGTGCGGAGCAGCGCCTCCTCGGTCTGGTCCGACGTCGCGTAGAGCGCGACGGCGGCGAGCCCCATGATCGCGCCGACGTACAGGATGCCGAGGTAGTCGCGCTTGACGAGCAGGCCCTCGTCGCGCGGCCGCGGCGCCTCGGACATGAGCTGCGGATCCGGCGGATCGATGCCGAGCGCGAGCGCCGGCAGGCCGTTCGTCACGAGGTTGATCCAGAGGATCATGAGCGGCGTCAGCGGCGGCCACTTGCCGAAGAACGAGACGACGAACACGGCCACGAGGAGGCCCATGTTCGACGAGAGCAGGAAGAAGATGAACTTCTGGATGTTGCGGTAGATGGCGCGCCCCTCGCGCACCGCCTCGACGATGGTCGCGAAGTTGTCGTCCGCCAGCACGAGGTCCGCCGCCTGCCGCGCCACGTCGGTGCCCCCGCGCCCCATCGCCACGCCGATGTGCGCCTCCCGGAGCGCGGGCGCGTCGTTCACGCCGTCGCCCGTCATCGCCACGATGTGGCCGTGCGCCTTGAACGCCCGCACGAGCCGGAGCTTCTGCTCCGCCGTCGTCCGGGCGAAGACGCGCAGGTGCATGATCCGCCGCGCCAGCTCCTCGTCGCCCATCGCCGCGAGCTCCGCGCCGCTGAGCGCCTCGTCGCCCTCGTCCCAGAGCCCGATCTCCTTGGCGATCGCCGTCGCGGTGAGCCGGTGGTCGCCGGTGATCATGACGGCGCGGATGCCGGCGCGGCGGCACTCGGCCACCGCCTCCTTCACTCCCTGCCGCGGCGGGTCCATCATCCCGACCAGGCCGAGGAACGTGAGCTCGCGCTCGATGTCGTCCTCGTCGCGGCTGAGCCGCACCCGGCGGCAGATCGCGAGCACGCGCAGCGCGGCCGCGCTCATGCGATCGGCCTCGGCGACGATCGCGACGCGGTCGTCCTCGGTCAGCGCCCGCACGCCCTTGTCGTCGGCGAACTTCACGCAGAGCGGGAGGAGCACGTCGACGCTCCCCTTCACGTGCGCGATCTCGCGGCCGCGCTCGTCCCGCGTGATCACCGTCATCCGCTTGCGGTCGCTGTCGAACGGCAGCTCGTGCACGAACGCGTGCGACGGCGCCACCGACTCGCGCGAGTAGTTGCCCTTCGCGGCCAGCGTCAGCAGCGCCCCCTCGGTCGGATCGCCGACGATGTTCCAGCGGCCAGTCGCCCGGTCCTCGTCGAGCGACGCGTTGTTGCAGAGCGCGACCGTCGCGAACAGGTACGTGAGGGGCGCCGCGTGCTCCACGACCTCCGCGCCGCGCTCGTCCCGCAGCGCGCCCGCCGGGTTGTACCCCTCGCCGGTCACCGTGTAGCGGCGGCCGCCCGCGTACACGTTGCGGACGGTCATCTCGTTCTGGGTGAGCGTGCCCGTCTTGTCCGACGCGATGATCGTCGCGGCGCCGAGCGTCTCGACCGCGGGCAGCTTGCGCACGATCGCCCCGCGCCGCGCCATGCGCTGCATCCCCAGCGCGAGCGTGATCGTCGTGATCGCGGGCAGCCCCTCGGGGATGGCGGCCACCGCGAGGCTCACGCCCTCGAGCAGGAGCTCGTGCCACGGCCGGCCGCCCCGGATGAACCCCCAGCCGAGCAGCACCGCGGAGAGCGCCAGGCAGACCCGCAGGATCACCGAGCCGAAGCGATCGAGGCGCTCCTCGAGGGGCGTCTTCTGCTCGCCGACCGAGCGGATCATCTCGCCGATCCGGCCGAGCTCGGTGCCCACTCCGGTCGCGGTCACCACCGCGCGCCCCTTGCCGCGCACGACGCTCGTGCCGGTGAAGACCATCGTGACCCGGTCGCCGAGCGGCGCGTCGCGCGCGACAGGGGCGAGCGCGTCCTTGACCGCGGCCGCGCTCTCGCCCGTCAGCGCCGCCTCCTCGGTCGCGAAGCTGATCGTCTGCACGAGCCGCGCGTCGGCCGGGACCGAGTCGCCCGCCTCGAGCTCGAGGATGTCGCCGGGCGCGACGTCCTCGGCCGCGATGACCACGGTCTTGCCGCCGCGTCGGACGCGCGCGTTCGGCGCGCTGAGCTTCTGGAGGGCCTCCAGGGCGGCCTCCGCGCGCCGCTCCTGGTAGTAACCGAGGAAGGCGTTCAGGATCACGATGAGCAGGATCGCGATCGCGTCGCCGAACCGGTGGAGGAAGCTCTCGTCCTGGTCGGCCGTGAAGCCGACGACCACGGCGATCGCCGCCGCGGCGAGGAGCGTGAGCACGAGCGGGTTCGCGAACTGCTCGAGGATGCGGACGAGCGCGCTCTTCTTCTTCGTCTCGGGCAGCCGGTTCTTGCCGTGCTCCGCGAGGCGCCTCTGCGCCTCGGCGTCGGAGAGCCCGCCGGACGAGCTGACCCCGACGCGCTCGAGGAAGGCGCCGACCTCCTCGGCGTGGACTGGGATGGGAGCGGCGGGAGAGGCGTTCGGTCCGGCCGGGCGGAGCGCCGTGGCGGCTTGGCTCATGGGCAGGCGTGCTCTAGCGCTTCATCCTGGCTTGTTCACGTTGTTCTTCGGCCTCGAGCTCCGCGATCGCCGCCGCGAGCTCGTCCTGCTCGGCCTGGGGCGCGGCGGCCGGCGCGCCGCCCGCGCCGGCCACGCGCACCTGAGGCGGCGGCGCCGCGGCGGGCGGCGGCTCGGGCGGGAGCACGCCCATCTTCCGCTTGAGCGCGAGCAGCTCGTCGTCCGCGCCCGCCGTCGCCTCGAGCTGCCCGAACCGGTGCGCCAGCGTGTCGCCCGTGTACTGCTCGGCGATCTCCCCGGCGGCCTCGGCCTCGGCCTCGATCTGGTCGATCTTGTTCGCCATCCGGTCGAACGTCTCGAAGGCGGAGGCGTTGTTCAGGCCGCTCATCGTCTCCTGGATGGCCTTCTGCGCCTCGGCCCGCTTCTTCCGGGCGATGAGCACGTTCTTCTTGCGCTTCGCCTCCTCGATCTTGTTGTTCAGGAGGCGCAGCGCCGTCTTCAGCTGGTCGACGGCCTGCTTCTGCTTCTGCCACTGGTCCTTGTAGGAGGTGGCGAGCTGGTCGTGCTCCTTCTTGCGGTTCAGCGCCTCCTTGGCCAGCGCGTCGTCGCCCGCCTTGATCGCGAGCATCGCCCTGCGCTCCCACTCCGCGGCGTGAGCGGCCTCCTGCTCGGCCTGCTTGGCCAGCCGCTTCTCGTCGGCGATCGAGACGGCGACCTGCTTCTTCGCCTCGATCAGCTGGTTTGCCATGTCGATGACGACCTGGTTCAGCATCTTCTCGGGGTCCTCCGAGCGGCTGATGAGGTCGTTCAGGTTCGACTTGATGAGGGTCGCAAGGCGCGCGAAAATTCCCATAGATCAGCTCCAACTCTCGGGGTGCGCAGGGTCGAAAGGCGCGGCGGGTCTGCTCAGCTGAGCGCGAGATCGTGCAGCACGGGGACGTGGCGGGCGAGCGCGAGATCGATGTCGCTCAGGATCGCCTCGAGCTCGTTCATGTCGAGGTTCTCGAGCTCCAGCGCCGCCGACAGGACGACGGTGCCCGCCTCGATCCCATACGAAGCATGCATCAGATCCGTCGCGTTGTACTCGAGCAGGCGGCGGAAGAGCTTGGTCTGGTGTGCGTCGTCCCCGGGGACAGGGCCGATCGAGACGCGCACCGCCACGATCGGCGGGTCGATGCGGATCGCGATCGGCGGCGCTCCCGCGCCCCCCGAGACGAGGTAGGTACCGGCGTCGTTCTCGAACCGGCGATCGAGCTGCAGGAGGTAGGTTTCGACATCCTCGGCTGTGCGCGGCATGGCGCGCCGAGCCTACAGAATCATGTCGCCTCGGGCTAGTGCCGCGTCCCTCGGATTCTTCCCGGGATTCCGCGCGCCGCGGGCTGCGGGCTGCGGCGACGACGCCGCGACGATCGTTCATCGAGCGCGCGCGGCTCGCCGTGGGCCTCCGAACCATGGCGCCCCCTTCGTTGGGTTCGTGCTCCGATCGCATCGGCGCGCTGTCACGTCGCGACGCGCGCCGCGCGCCTGGATTGCGCGCCGCGAGCCGCGACGCGCGCCGCTCCGTGATCGGTTCTGCTCGCTACGGGAATCACCGCCTTTCCCCGGACGCTCGCTTTTTTCTCACCTGTCCGAGAGTTGCGGTGGTACGGTCCCGATCCAGGTTACGTGGCGATCCACCCGGGCGACGTCGTTGCTGGCTACCGTGTCACCCGCCTGCTCGGGCGGGGCGGCATGGGCGAAGTCTGGGCAGCAACACGGGAATCGGACAATCAGCAGGTCGCCATCAAGGTCCTGCTGGCGCGCGCCGCGATGAAGCCGGATCTCGTGCGGCGCTTCGATCGCGAGGCGAAGATCGCCTCGGCCATCCAGAGCCCGTACGTCTGCCAGCTGCTCGAGGTCGGCCAGACGGACGAGGGCGAGCATCTGCTCGTGTTCGAGCAGCTCGACGGCGAGTCGCTGGCGGACCGGCTGAAGCGCGAGCAGTACCTGCCGTTCAGCGAGGTCGGGCCGATCATCGACGACGTGCTCCAGGGGCTCGTGGCCGCGCACGCCGCGGGCGTCATCCACCGCGATCTGAAACCGGGCAACATCTACCTCGAGCACCTCGGCCTGCCGGACCGGCGCGAGCGCGCGAAGATCCTCGATTTCGGCATCTCGAAGCTCACGCGGCGCGAGAAGGAAGAGCCGACGCTCACCGCCTTCGACGCGACGCTGGGATCGTTCGCGTACATGGCGCCGGAGCAGGTGCGGGGCGCCGCGCGGGCCGACGAGCGGGCCGACATCTACGCGGTCGGCGCGGTGGCCTTCCGGGCCCTGTCCGGGCGGCTGCCGTTCGAGGGGGCGAACGCCGCGGTGCTCGTCGCGATGAAGCTCGACCGCCCGGCGCCGTCGCTCGCCGAGGCGACCGGCGAGAAATGGCCGGTGGGCATCGAGCGCTTCCTCGAGCGGGCGCTCGATCGCCGGCGCGAAGGGCGCTTCGGCTCCGCGGGAGAGGCGCTGTCGAGCTGGCGCGCCATCCAGCCGGCGAACATCACCCGCGCGACGCGCCGCTCGCAGCGGAGCAGGTATCCCTCCGAGCTGCCCGACGCGTTCCTGGAAGACAACCCCACGGTCGTCGACGGCCCCCCGACGATGACGGAGAACGGCGGCGGCTTCACCGACGCCGGCCACAGCTCGCCGCCCCCTGCTCCGCTCGCCCCTCCCAGGGCCGGGAGCACCGTGCCCCCGCCGCCGCCGAGCAGGGCCGCTGCGCCGCCGGCGTCGCCGAGCAGGACGGGCGTGGGCGCGCCGCCGGCGCCGCCGAGCAGGACGGGCGTGGGCGCGCCGCCGGCGCCGCCGAGCAGGACGGGCGTGGGCGCGCCGCCGGCGCCGCCGAGCAGGGCGGGCGCAGGCGCGCCGCCGCCACCGCCGAGCAGGGCGGGCATGCCGCCGCCACCGCCGAGCAGGGCAGGCGCAGGCGCGCCGCCGCCACCGCCGAGCAGGGCGGGCGCAGGCGCGCCGCCGCCACCGCCGAGCAGGGCGGGCGCGGGCGCGCCGCCGCCACCGCCGAGCAGGGCGGGCGCGGGCGCACCGCCGCCACCGCCGAGCAGGGCGGGCGCAGGCGCGCCGCCGCCACCGCCGAGCAGGGGCGGGGGCGCAGAGATTCCCCGGCCGGAGGGACCCCCTTCGCGCCGCAAGACAGAGAGGCACTGAGTTGCTCGACGCAACGGTAGGCACGAAGAACCGGGTCGAGGTGCGCGGCGGGCGCATCCGCCTCACGAAATCGTCGGCCGCGCGCGGCGGCGGATGGATCGAGATCGGCACCGATCCCGTCATCGTCGGCCGCAACGCGGCCTGCCAGCTGGTCCTCGACGACGCCAAGGTCAGCGCGGTGCACGCCGAGTTCGTCGCCACGGAGCAGGGCGTGCGCGTGCGCGATCTCGACAGCCGGAACGGGACCTTCGTCGGCGGCGTGCGGGTCGGCGACATCTACCTGCTCACGAGCACGAAGCTGCGGCTCGGCGAGACCGAGATCCAGTTCGAGCCCCTGCGGCCCGAGCGCATCACGGTCTCGGCGATCCCGTCGTTCGGCCCGCTCGTGGCGAGCAGCCCCGGGATGCGGGCCATCTTCGAGCGCCTGTCCAAGATGGCGCCGACCGATCTCACGGTGCTCATCACGGGCGAGACCGGCACGGGCAAGGAGCTCGTCGCGCAGGCGCTGCACCTGGCGAGCGCCCGCTCGAAGAAGCCGTTCGTGGTCGTGGACTGCGGCTCGATCCCGCCGACCCTGGCCGAGGCGACGCTGTTCGGCCACGAGCGCGGCGCGTTCACGGGCGCTGTCGACAAGCGCCTCTCGCCGTTCATCGAGGCGGACGGCGGCACGATCTTCCTCGACGAGCTCGGCGAGCTGCCGCTCGAGGTGCAGCCGAAGCTCCTCCGCGCGCTCGCCGAGCGCCGCATCAAGAGCGTCGGCGGCTCGAGCTACCGCGAGGTCGACGTGCGCGTGCTCGCGGCGACGCGCCGCGACCTCGTGCGGGCCGTCAACGGCGGCAACTTCCGGAGCGACCTCTACTTCCGCGTCGCGCAGATCAAGATCGAGCTGCCGGCGCTCCGGCAGCGCGTGGAGGACATCCCCGTGCTCGTCCGCCGGATGCTGAAGGATCTCGGCGACGAGAGCGCCTACGAGCGCGTCTCGAACATGACGCTCGAGCGGCTGATGCGGCACGACTGGCCGGGCAACGTCCGCGAGCTCCGGAACGCGGTTGCCGTCGCGTTCGCGCTCGCCGCCGAGGGCGAGGAGATCGACATCGCGGCGCACCTCGGCGCCCTCACCGAGACGCCGGTGCACCCGAGCTCCTCCTCGCCGTCGATCCCCCCGGGCGCCGGCGGCAGCGCGGCCGGCAGCTCGTTCGCGTCGATGAAGGGCCGCCAGTTCCAGGAGGCGAAGCGCGACGTCCTCGCGCGGTTCGAGCGCGACTACTTCGCCGCCCTGTCCGAGGACGCGAAGGGCAACGTGAGCGAGATGGCGCGGCGCGCGGGCATGGAGCGGGCGCACGTGCGGGCTTACCTGCGCCGCCACGGCATCGGCGCGAAGCAGGAACAGGAGTGAGCGAGCCGACCGCGGCTCGCTCGCCTCGCGTCACACCGCCGCGGCCTTGTCGTCCCTTCCGGACGGCGCGATCTCGTCGGACTCGAACAGCCCTTCGAGCTCCTGCGCCGCCTGCTTCGCCGCCTCGATGAGCTTGACCTCGTCGTTGTGCACAGCGTGCCCGCGGAGCAGCACCTTCTCGTCGTGGGCCCTGAACCGCTCGATGGTCGCGCGGGCGTCCCGCTCCCGCATCCCGAGGCCCTCGAGCACGCGCCCCGCCACCTCGAGCGACGACAGGAACGTCTCCCGCTCCAGCACCGTCACGCCGATATCCATGAGCTGATACGCGTGCTGGCGGTTCCTGGCGCGCGCGTAGATCCGGATGTCCGGGAAGTGCTGCTTCACCACCTCCGCCGTCTTCACCGACGACGCGACGTCGTCGATCGCCAGCACGAAGATCTTCGCCTTGTCGGCGCGCGCCGCGCGGAGCAGGTCCAGCCGGGAGGCGTCCCCGTAGTAGATCTTGTTGCCGTACTTGCGGACGAAGTCGACCTGCGTCGCGCTCGCGTCGAGCGCGGTGAAGGGGATCTTCCTCGTGCGGAGGACGCGAGAGACGATCTGCCCGAAGCGGCCGTATCCGGCGATGATGACCCTGGGGTCGTTGTCGTCGATCGCGTCGAACTCGCGCTCTGGCGCGCCCCGCCGCCATCGCTTCACGATCGCGTCGCCGAGCGCGATGACGAGCGGCGTGAGCGCCATCGACAGGGTGACCACGACGACCAGGAGGTCGGTGAGGAGCCTGTCCATGATGCCCTGTCCCGCGGCCATCCCGAAGAGGACGAAGGCGAACTCGCCCCCCTGCGGCAGCGCGAGCGCGAGGTCGCGCGCGGAGCCCCGCGCGTGCCCGGTCGCCCTGCCCAGGACGAACAGGACGGCGGCCTTGAGCGCCATCACGCCGAGGACGAGCCCGAGGACGAGCAGCGGCCGCGCGACGACGAGGCCGATGTTCGCCGACATGCCGACGGCGATGAAGAAGAGCCCCATGAGCAGGCCCTTGAACGGCTCGATGTCCGCCTCGAGCTCGTGGCGGTACTCCGAGTCGGCGAGCAGCACGCCCGCCATGAAGGCGCCGAGCGACATGGAGAGGCCCACCTGCACCATGAGGAGCGCCGTGCCGAGCACGACGAGCAGGGCCGCCGCGGTGAAGATCTCGTGGGCGTGGGTGGCGGCGATGGCCCGGAAGACGGGGCGCACGAGGTAGCGGCCGCCGGCGACGACCGCGAGCAGCACGGCCACCGCCTTGAGCGACGAGGCGACGGCGCTCCCCTCGGCGGGGGCCCCGCCCGCGTGGCTGAGCAGGGGGAGCACCGCGAGCAGCGGGATCACGGCGAGGTCCTGGAAGAGCAGGATGCCGAACGCGGAGCGGCCGTGCTGCGACTGCATCTGGCCCTTCTCGGCCAGGATCTGCAGGACGAACGCCGTCGACGAGAGCGAGAGCCCGACGCCCGCGATGGCCGCGGTGTCGGCGCGCAGGCCGAGCGCGGCGCCGCTCAGCCCGATGAGCGCGCCCGTGACGGCGACCTGCGCGCCGCCGAGGCCGAACACGGCGCGGCGGAGCACCCAGAGCCGCGACGGCTGGAGCTCGAGGCCGATGAGGAAGAGCAGCAGCACCACGCCGAGCTCCGAGAAGTGGAGGATGTCTTCGACGTTGGTGATGATCCGCAGCCCCCACGGGCCGAGCAGCGCGCCCGCGACGAGGTAGCCGAGCACCGCGCCGAGGCCGATCCGCTTGAACAGCGGCACGGCGACCACGGCCGCGCCGAGAAAGACTGCGGCGTCAGAGAGCAAGCTCATTCGTCGTGGGTCTCCTTGGGGCTCCGTGATAAGCACGATCGGCCATGCAGATCGAGCTCATCGCCACGGCAAGCGAAGATTCCGCGTACCTGCCCCGGGTGGGGCTCGGCACCCTCGCGGCGCTCACGCCCCCCGAGGATGAGATCATCTACACCGATGACGTCGTACAGCCCTTCGATCTCCAGCGCGACGTCAAGGACGTCGACCTCGTCGGGATCAGCGTCGACAGCAAGACAGCCCGCCGCAGCTACGATATCGCCGCCGCTTACCGCAGGCGCGGCGTGAAGGTGGTGCTCGGCGGCATCCACCCGACGGCCTGCCCCGACGAGGCCCTGCAGCACGCGGACGCCGTCGTGGTCGGCGAGGCGGAGGACGCCTGGCCCGCCCTGCTCGCGGACGTGAAGCGCGGCGAGCTCAAGCCGATCTACCGCCCGGAGCTGCCGAGCCTCGCGGGCAGGCCCCCGCCGCGGCGCGACCTGTTCACCTCCAAGAAGTACATCCCGTTCCAGGTCGTGCAGACGATGCGCGGCTGCCCGTATCCGTGCGAGTTCTGCAGCGTGTCGACGGCGAACGGCACCACGATGCGGTTCCGCCCGACCGACGAGGTGCTGAGCGAGCTCCGGTCGCTCGGCAAGCTCATCATGTTCGCGGACGACAACGTGATGATCCACCGGGCTTACTCGAAAGAGCTCTTCACCCGGATGGTCCCGCTGAAGAAGCACTGGATAGGGCAGTGCTCGCTCGCCGCGGTCAAGCGCCTCGAGAACGTGAAGCTCATGGCCGAGAGCGGGTGCAAGGCGCTCTTCATCGGCTTCGAGAGCATCGACGAGGAGACGGTGAAGTTCACCGGAAAGCGGCAGAACCGGCCCTCCCAGTACAAGGACACGATGGCGATGCTCCACGATCACGGCATCTCCGTCTGGGGGAGCTTCGTCTTCGGCTTCGATACGGACGATCCCGAGGTGTTCGATCGCACCGTGGAGTTCGGCATCGACATGAAGCTGACGATGGCGCTGTATGCCATCCTCACCCCGTACCCTGCGACGCAGCTGTACCGCCGCCTCAAGGCGGAGGGGCGCCTCACGGACGAGCGCTGGTGGCTGCGCCGCGACCACGACGCCGGCTCACCCTATTTCGTTCCCAAGCAGATGTCGCGGGAGCGGCTCCGGGAGGGGTGGGTGTCCGCGTGGACGAAATTCTACTCGCCGTCCTCGATATGGCGCAGGTTCACCCTCACGCGGCAGTCGAGCTGGATCCAGCTGGCGGGCTTCTTCCCGCTGAATTTCATGCAGCACACGCTGGCGCACCGCAAGATCGCGGGCGGCGAGCAGCGCTTCCGCTCCGGCGTGCACATCGAGGAGGCGGCCGCTTCGTCCGTGGCGCAGCCGCAGCCGCAGCCGGAGCCGCAGCCTGCGAGGGCCAAGGGCGCTCGGCAGCTCCCGATCATCGGATAGGCGATCCCCTGGCGCCAGCTTCGCGCCCTGTGCGTGCGTGGGCGCCGTCCTGCACGCTGCGGCGCAATGGTACGCCACGGCGCATTGGCGCCGCGCTCCGCTCGCCGGCTATGAGGCGGCGCCCTGGCGCCGCGTGATGGGGCGCCGCAGGACGCCGCGTCTAGGCCGCTCTTGCGCCCGCGCAGGCCGAGCGCTCCGCGGCGCGCGGAGCGCCCGCAGCGCATCGGTGGATGTGGGCAATCGACCGCTCCTGGATTGACAGCAGCATACGGTGAGCGAGCGACGTTCTTCTGTCGCGCTTGCAGTGCGATTGTCGCTTGCTGATTTTGCTACACTCGCGTGAGCTCCTGGAATGCCGGGGTATCGAGCGGGGTGTGAGCCCGCTTTGTCGCGGCATCGAGCATCCCTCAAGCGGAGGTGTCATGGGTCGACGTCGGTTCTCCTTCTCGCTCCTCATCGTGGTTGGCGCTGCCGTGTCCAGCGCTGGCTTCGCGGCCAGCTGTAGCGCGACGGGTCCGTCCAACCAGCTCGACTCGAGCGGAGCTCACGATACAGGGGTGGGAGGGGGCGGCACGACCGGCGGAGTCGACGGGCTGGGTGGGCTCCTCGACATCGATGGAGGGCGCGAGCCGCAGGGCGATGTGGTGGTGAACTCTTGTGGGAGCGCGTGCGGCGACAGGGAGCTATGTACCGGCGCGACCCTCGGCCTGGACGACGACTGCGATGGGATGATCGACGAGAGCTGCGGGTGCATCCCCGGTCAGGCGCACTCCTGCTTCCGCGGCGATCCGTCGTTCCGGAACAGCGAGGGGTGCTTTCCTGGCACCCAGATCTGCGACGAGACCGGCACCTGGGGCCCGTGCGTCGGCGGCGTGCACGCCGACGAGAACTGCCATATGGATAGCGGAGCTCCGTGCCGCCCGATGCAGGCGTCGCCCTTCGCCGATGTAAACCTCAAGGCAGGCACCGGCGCGTTCGGCGCGGATGCGGTCGCGGGATCCGAGCTGTGGACGGTGGATTGCCCCGACGGCGTCGACCCGTGCCCCGGAGTGGCCGGCACCGATCCGGCGGACGATTTCAAGCCTCTGCAGTCCGGCGAGTACACCGTCACGTACACGAAGCGCGTCGCGAGCGGCGCTACCCAGAGCTGCCAGTACCCGCTCTTCGTCAGCGCGGGCGGCCTGCGCGTCGAGCTCGAGTGGGAGCACGAGGTCGGCGACATCGATCTCGATCTACACCTCCACAAGCCGAACAACACGCAACCCTGGAGCATGTCGGGCTCGTCGGTGGACTGCGGCTTTTACAACTGCACCATCGACCACTTCTCGTCAAAGGGCTCGGATATCCGCTGGTTCTTGAACAGCGCGAGGCTCCCGGATCCCGTGAACTGGTACCTCGACCCGGTGCCGGGCAACAATGGCTGCTTCAACGCCCCTCGGGGCGTGGGGAGACAATGGGAGGCCAACGGTCTTGGCTGCCACAACCCGCGGCTCGACCTCGACAACTGGAAATGCGACCCCACCGTGACGGACCCCAACGACGTAGACTTCTGCGCGCCGGAGAACATCAACCTCGACTATCCGCCGAAGGGGCAGTGGATGCGCATCGGCGTGTATTACTATGGTCAGGGCAGCGCGAAGCACGATATCCACCCCCGGATCAAGATCTTCTGCGACAGCGCGCTCGGGGCCGATCTGGGGCACACGGGGTTCTACAGCCCAGAGCGGCCCGTCGCGTTCAAGCCCACGGAAGGGCACAAGAGGTTCTGGCTCGTCGCCGACGTGCTCTTCCCCGAGCCGGACGAGTGCGGCCAGGCGGCCTGCATCGTGCAGCCACTCTATGAGAACGCCAGCGCGATGACGCCGCTGCTCACCACGCGGAACGACGTCGAGGCGAGCTTCGGTCCCGCCTACCCCACGCTGCCCTGAAGAGAGCGCGCGCCGCGCGCCCTGAGCCGTATCCCATCCAGCTCACCGGCCAGGCCTCGCGACGTCAGCGCGCACGAGCGCGCCGCCGCGAGCGCACGAGCTCTGCCGGCGCCGCCTTGCCCCACGCAGAGGAGCGGTGAGGCGCAACGCCACACCGGCCAGCAAGGCAAGCTCCGTGGCGATCTGTCTGAGGATGATTTGTCTGGCTCCTTGGCTGAGCTGGTGATTTGCCTGACTCTGCCTCTGGCGAGGGCGCCTCTCGCCGGCTGAAGGCGGCTCATTGTGTCCATCGCCGGACGGAGTCCGTGCTAGGGAGTCCTCCTCCTGCGACTCACCCTGCTGAGTCTGCATGACAGTGGTTCTTGTTACTCGATGAGGGTCGGGGCTTCGTGATCTGGCGTCCCGAGCCGCGCGTCCGCGCGCGCTGGGGACACCGGTATCCGCTTTGCTTCACGCCGTAGTGCCTGGTGCACGGCGCGCTTCGCCGTCGCGCGGAGCGGGCGCAGGCCGCGGCGACACCGCGTCTAGGTCTCCAAGTGGAGGTATCATGTCTCGTCTTCGTGTCTCCTCCGTGCTCCCCGTCGCGATCGCGATCGCGGCGTCGGGCGCCGGTTCCGCGGCCGGCTGCAGCGCCGAGGGAAAGCGGCTCACGTTCGATCCGGCGACGGGCGGCGGCTCGCGCGCCGACGAGGCCGGCAGCGCCGGCGGGGCGGGCGGCGCCGGCGTGGCGACCGCCCAGCCCGGCGACTCGGAAGGTTACGGCGGCTTCCTCGGCGATATCGATGAAGGGACGCACGAGGGCTTGCCGGTGACGGTCAACCCGTGCGGGAGCGCCTGCGGTCCGACGGAGCTGTGCGGCGTGGATGAGCTCGGCGTGGATCACGCCGGGCTGGACGACGACTGCAACGGGATGATCGACGAGAGCTGCGGGTGCATCGCCGGGCAGGCGCACTCCTGCTTCCGGGGCGATCCGTCGTACCGGCGCAGCCCGGGGTGCTTCCCCGGGACCCAGATCTGCGACGAGACGGGCACGTGGGGCCCGTGCGTCGGCGGCGTGCACGCGGACCAGGACTGCCACCGGAACGACGTGGCCGGCTGCCACCCGCTCCAGGCGGCGCCGTTCACCACCGTCGATCTGAAGGAGGGCACCGGCACGTTCAGCGAGGACGCGCAGCCGGGCTCCGAGGTGTGGACGGTGACGTGCCCGCCGGGCGTGAACCCGTGCCCCTCGGTGGGGGGGCAGGGGCCGGCGGACGACTTCAAGCCGCTCCAGTCGGGCGAGTACACGGTCACGTACACGAAGAGCCTGGCGAGCGGCGAGACCGCGACCTGCGTTTACCCGCTGTTCGTCGGCGCCCGCGGCCTCCGCGTCGAGCTCGAGTGGGAGCACGAGCCGGCCAGCGTCGATATGGATCTCTACCTCCACAAGCCGAGCAACATGCAGCCCTGGACGGTCGGCGGCTCCAGCGCCGCGTGCGGCTACGGGAACTGCACGCTCGACAGCCTCTCGGGCGGCTCGGCCCTCACGTGGTTCAGCGACGCGGCGACGCCCCCCGAGCCGGTGAACTGGTACCTGGATCCGGAGGAGACCAACAACAGCTGCTTCTACGCGCCTCGCGGCGTGGGGGAGGAATGGCGCGAACACGGCAGGGGGTGCCACAGCCCGCGGCTCGATCTCGACAACATCTCCTGCGCCCACCGCACCACGGACCCGGACGACCCGACCTTCTGCGCGCCCGAGAACATCAACGTCGATTTCCCGCCCAAGGCCAGCTGGATGCGCATCGCCGTGCACTACTTCGGCGGCAGCGTGTCGTTCGACGTGCACCCGCGGGTCAAGATCTACTGCAACGGCGAGCTCGGGGCCGACCTCGGGCCCACCGGCTTCTACGACCCCGAGGTGCCCGTCGCCTTCGTTCCGGAGGACTCGGGCGACAGGTTCTGGCTCGTCGCCGACGTGATCTTCCCCGAAGCAGGGGAGTGCGGAGACGATACGTGCGTCGTCAGGCCGATCTACCGGGACGAAGCCGTGAAGACGCCGTTCCTCTCGACGGTCCGCGACATGCGCAACGACTTCGGTCCGGCCTACCCCAGCCTGCCGAGGCCCTGACGGCGCGGCGCCGGCCGGCGGCGGGCGCGCCCCTCACGCCTCGACGCCGGCCCGCCTGAGGAAGGCGAGCGCCGGTCCGAGCGCGTAGGCGGGCGCCCTGCCCAGGCGCAGCTGCTCCCCGGTCGACAGGTGGAGGAGCAGCCAGCGCGGCGCGAGGCCCGGCTCGTCGACGTCCGTGTCCGAGGCGGGCGGGGTCGAGACGCCGACGATCGCCTGGATCGGCAGGGTCCGCCGGAAGCCACGGCCGTCCTGGATGAGCTCGTTCCGCTCGAAGTCGAGGCGGAACACCCCGTGGAGCCGGCGGCGCCGGCGGACGGCGAGCAGCGCGGCCGTGGCTCCGGCGGTCCAGGTACCCGCGATGAAGAGGATGGGAAAGGGGGCCGCGCGCGCGGCCACGATGCCCGCCACGACGAGGGAGGCGACGAGCGCGAACGTGGCGACGCGGCGGACGGCGAGGTCCAGGCCGTCGCCACGGCACTCGCAGACGAGCACAGCGGGGCCTTGCGCCAGGATGGTGCCGTCGGTGTTCGAGAGCAGGACGTCTCCGTCAGGCACTGCGGTCCTCCCGATCGGGTGAGGTGGTCGAATACCGCGGCCTCGGGGGCGAGGCGAGGGGAGGCGAAGGTCGTGCCGAGCGGCCGGGGGCCTCAGGCGAGGACCAAGCTTCGCACCGCGTTCTCCTACATCCGAACGTTTACGTGGTCGTAGTCGTGGTCGTGGTCGTGGTCGTGGTCGTCAACGGCAGGCCGTGAACGTCCACGACCACGACCACGACCACGTAAACGTTCACGTTCACGTTAATGACGGATGGGGCCGGGTTTCGTGCCCTGAACGTGACCGAACGATCTTGGTTAACGTCTATGCCCCTGGGGCCTACCGCGAACGACTGGAACAGCCGAGCCGCTCGCCGATTAGAACAGGCTATTCCGTCCACGCACGGAGAAGCGCGCGACAAAGGGGGTAGCGGCTGTCAATCGCCTAACGCCCGGCGGCGCGGTGAGAGGGACGCGAGGCGGAAAAGGCATTGAATGCCCGTGGATTGGCCAGGAATGGCGAGGGGGTTGCGCGCGTGGTACGTGGTATGCCGCTGTGCCGGCGAGGGCGAGCAGGCACGCCCCTCGCGCGACCGGGGCGGTCGTCGCGGCGACTGACGCCGAGGTTCTCATGGGGGCATGCGCGCTCGGGACCGAGCTGCCAGAGGAGGACTCTGCGATGAGTTGGATTGTGAGACAGGCATTGCTCGCGGCAGCGGTGTGCTCGATCGCGGGCTGCGCCGAGGAGCGGCCGGCCATCCGCCAGGTTCAGGCGAACGCGCTGGCGAAATCGTTCTTCGTCGGCGCGGATCTGCAGAGCAAGGAGGACGATCCAGAGTTCTGGGCGCGGACCACGGTGGTCGACGTGGGCTACGGCGCCTCGCAGGACGGGCTCTTCTCCTCCTCGTACGCTCAGGCCGAAGTCGCGCGCATCAAGTGGATCATCCAGGAAGACCTCCTGCTGGGGCGCCTCACCTACGAGCGCGTGAAAGACAGCGACGGCAAGGGCGCCGGCGCCGCCACGGACGATGGCGTCGTGGTCGTCGCCTACAAGATCCTCTCGCACTTCGACATCCAGCGCGACTACAACCGGGCGACGGGGGAAGAGAGCAACGTCGTCGTCGAAAATACGACCGACCGTCCATGGTATGAGCGCGAGTACATGCGGGTCGATTGGTCGAAGAACCTGAACGTCGACTCCTACGACTTCGACACGCTGTCGCTCATCGGCGTCTACGGCGGCGTGCAGTACGAGCCGCTCTCCTACTACGTCAGCGACCCGAGCCACCCCGACGCGCCCCATTTCGACCCCGAGGAGGGGTATTTCGACGTCACCAACAAGGCCTTCGCGGTGCCCCAGCTCGTCGATCTCAGCCACCTCGGGTGGGGCATCGACAGCTTCCCGGCCTGCATGCTCGACACGGACTTCGCGGGCGGCACCGCGCCGGTCGGCTCGTGCAACCCGGTCGAGATCACCCTCCGGCAGTCGTTCCGGCGCGTCGTCGATCGGGACTACGAGCCGGCCGAGTGGGACGGCTACCGGTTCCGAGCGTTCGGCGCCTTCGTGCGAGAGCGCTTCGGCTACGCCCGCAACTACGGCATGAGCGACGCCAAGTGGCACCGCATGATCTCCCGTTACAACATCTGGGAACGCAGCCACTACTACGACGATCCGGAGAGCATGACGGGCGAGATCCCGTGCTTCACGCCCGAGACCACCCCCGCCGGCGCAGATCCGCACCGCGACCAGGACCGGAACGGGACCGAGGACGAGTGCGAGGCCGTCACCGGGGCCTCGATGGCCCGGGATGGAGGGATGGAGGCGGTGGGGCCCGGCTCGCGGTGCGATACCTTCAAGCAACGGTGCACCCTGCCGTACCAGCGGCGCGAGGCCGTGCCGCAGGCGTGGTACGTGACCTCGGACAGCAACCCCGACTATTTCGCCGCCACGGACATGGCAGCCCACGAGTGGGACGTCGCCCTGCGCAGCGCCGTCGTCACCGCCAAGTACGCCGAGTGCGTCCGGACGCAAGGGGACGCGGCGCGCTGCGGCGAGGCGTTCCCGGTCTACGACGGGCAGATGGACGATGACGCCGACGCCGTCGCGCTCGCGCGCGAGGTCGACGCGTGCCGGCGCGGCGCGGCGCCCGAGGGGCAGCGCTGCGAGGCCCTCGCCGACGAGATCGGCGCGCGGCGCGGGTACTCGAGGGGCGTCATCGCGCTCGCGAAGATGCCCGAGATGATCGTGCTCTGTCACAGCCCCGTCGAGGCGGCCGACCCCGAGGCGTGCGGCGGTCCGCGGCTGCCGGCGGGCGTGACCGCCAGGATGTGCAGCGACGAGCGCCGCAAGGAGACAGGGCGGGATCCCGAGCTGATGAAGTCGTGCGGCGATGCGCTGAACGCGCGGATCGGCGACCTGCGCTACCACCAGATCAACAACTTCGAGGCGCCGCAATCGCCCTCCGCCTGGGGCATCTACAGCGACTCGGAAGACCCGCTCACCGGCGAGAAGGTCGCGGCGAGCATCAATGTCTGGACGCACGTCAGCGACATCTGGAGCCAGGGCGTCGTGGACACGGCCCGCTACATCAAGGGAGAGCTCAAGACCGAAGACGTGACCGACGGCGACTACGTCCGGGACTGGGCGCAGGCGAGCGAGGGCGCGTCGCGCAGCGGCGCGCTGCCGCGGCTCACGCGGGAGGAGCTGGCGCGGCGGATCGCCCGGTCCGCCGGGGCGAACGAGGCAGCCGTCTCCGAGGGCGCCGGCCAGATGCCGCAGAACCCGGCGCTGCGCGAGAGCCTCCGGCGGCTCTCGAAGGAGGTGCGCGGCATCGCGGCCGACGCCACGGCGCCCGACAGCATGCGCGGGGTCTACGAGGCGCGCCGCAGGGCCGCCGTGGGCACCGAGCTCGAGGCCGAGCTCACGACGAAGGCGATCCAGGAGCTCACCGGCGTCGAGGGGCTGCCGCTCACGGACGAGGTGATGCGCTTCGCCTCGCCGCTCCGAGGGGCGAACCCGAGCGTGCGGCGCGAGCTCGGGAACCTGAAGGAGCTCGCGCTCGCCGAGCGCGGCGCGTGCGTGATGCAGGAGGCGCCGGCGCCGCTCGCGACCGCCAACCTGGCGGACGTCCTCGAGGAGAAATTTGCGAGCAAATACGGGCGCTTCGGCGAGGGGGACGCCGCGCAGAAGGCGCGGCGCGCCGAGGCCATGCGGCGCTACCTCGCGCAGCGGGCGCACACGTCGGTGATCCTCCACGAGATGGGCCACTCCGTCGGGCTGCGGCACAATTTCGTGAGCTCTTCCGACGCCTGGGGCTACCGGCCGCAGTACTGGCAGCTTCGCACGAACGATGGACGGGTGAAGACGCAATGCGAGACGCTCTCGGAGGACGGCGAGGCCTGCGTCGGGCCGAGGTACTACGACCCCGTCACCGAGAACGAGCGGAAGAACCTGATCTGGATGTTCATGCAGTCGTCGACGATGGACTACGCCGGCGAGCCCACGCAGGACCTCATCGGGCTCGGCGCCTACGATTTCGCCGCGGCCCGCATGTTCTACGGCGATGCCGTCGCCGTGCACGCCGACCCGAGCTACAAGGCGACCACCCCGCGCGGCAAGGGCATGCTCGCGAAGATCGACGATTTCGGCGGCATCCTCGGCATCCAGCCCGAGTACGACGACGAGGACATCCATTACTCCGAGCTGCAGAGCAAGTACGAGCTGATCAAGCCGCGCAGCTGCGTCGAGGTCGACCCGAGCGCGTACGTGCCCTCGGACTGGGACGAGGAGCGGAACGGCGCCTGGCACCCCTTGCTCGACGGCCAGATCGTGTCGATCGGCGGCAAGACCACGCGGTGCCGGCAGCAGAAGGTCGATTATGTCACCTGGCGCGCGCTGGCGACGCCGAAGGACGTGAAGGGGCCCTCGGTGGACCCGGCGGGGCGGACCCGCCTGCCCTACGGCTTCGCGAGCGACAGGTGGGCCGACCTCGGCAACCTGAGCGTGTACCGGCACGACAACGGCGCGGACGCCTACGAGCTCTTCAATTTCTTCGTCACGCAGCAGGAGGTGAACCACATCTTCGACAACTACCGCCGCGGCCGGCAGGCGTTCAGCGTGCGCGCGGCGTCGGAGCGGACCCTGAACCGGTACAACGCGAAGATGCGCGACGGCGCGAAGGGCCTCGGGCTCATCATGAACATCTACCGCGAGTTCGCGCTGGGCCGCGGCTACGATTTCGACACGTTCTGGGTCCAGGCTGCGAACAGCCTCTTCAAGGAGAACACCCTCGCGGCCGGGATCGCGTTCGATCACTTCTCGCTCCAGATGGCGCGCCCGCAGCCGGGTGAGCACTTCCTGCCGGACGGGGATACAGTCCTCCGGTCATCGAGCGATGTCTTCGGCGATCCCGGGGAGCCGCTGGTGGTCGTGCCGAACGGCGCGACGGGCTATTTCGGCGACATCGCCATCGGGGGCAAGCCGCTCGAGAACGCGCTCGCGGAGGACAAGGGCGAGTACGACTCGTCGTACACGATGAACGCCGGGGCCTATTACGACAAGGCGTGGGTGTCGATGCTGATGACCGAGTCGGTCGACAACTTCATCAGCGACTCGCGGCACGACTTCCTCGACGCGCGCTACCGCGCGGTCTCGCTCGCCGACGTCTTCCCGGAAGGGTACCGCCGCTGGCTCGCCAACAACCTGACGGGCGACGACGCCTTGAAGGGCGTGCGCGTCGAGGCCGACCAGCGCGGGCGGCCGGTCCGGGACGCGAGCGGGTACCCGGCCGGCGCGCTCGGCTGGACCTCGTGGTGGGCCGAGAGCGGGCCGGAGAGCTGCTTCCCCGGGGCCGGGAGCATCGTCTGCAGCTCCTACGGCGCGCCCGACAGCGCGCCGTGGAACCCGCGGGCCCCGGCCAAGGTCGCCATCCTCGACCCGCAGATCGGCTGGGAACAGCAGAAGTTCCTCATCGCGTGGACCCTCCTCTACCTGCCGGAGAACCAGAAGCAGAAGTGGCTGGACATGATGCACGTCTGGGAGGCCGGGGCAGACACCGATCCCGGCTTCCCGGACCGGATCGAGCTCCACCACCCGTCCGGGAAGGTGTTCGTGGCGAAGGCCTACGGGACCGAGACCGTCTTTGGCAAGGTCGTGCAGAAGGGCATCGGCGCGCGCGTCCTGGAGTACGGGAATGAGCTCCTGGCAAAGGCGTATGTCACGGAGCCTGGACCCGACCTCGACGGCGACGGCAAGGCGGACTGGTACAAGGTGAAGCCGAACCCGGAGACCGGTCAGCCGATCGTGCGGTGGGATCCGACGATCGCCGCCATCGCGGACGACGGCGAGGTCCTGCGGGAAGGCGTGGACGGCTGCAAGGCGGACGCCGACGCGGACGACGACGACTTCAGCGATTTCTACAAGTGCACGTGCTCCTCGAACCGCGCTTGCGGCGCGCTCGAGAGCTACCTCTCGGTGCCCGCCTTCATCCGGCAAGCGCTGGCGGCGTTCAAGCTGGGTGATCCGACGATGAAGGGCCTCCACTGAGCCCACGCCCGAGCACATCCGATCCTGTCCGATTGCGGCCCCACGACTCCGAGCACATCCGAGCACATCCCTGGCAGCCTCACGATGACGAGGCGGAGGCCCCGGCGAGGCCACAATGGTCGGGGCATCTTGCCGCATGGGGCGATTCGCCCCACGCGGCCGCGCGTTTGCCGCGGCGCTCCAGGCGCGCCGGCGTGGCTCGGGTTTTGCTGAACTTTTCCATGAAATGACGTGTTGTTGGATGTCGCCCACCCCCTGCGGCTCTCGTGTCGGTGACGCGGGACGGCCGGGCGGGTCGCGGTGCCGACGAGCTGCAACCCCGGCCTTCCGTCGCGGAGCGCCGATTCGACCGTAGCGCCGTCGCCGGGACACGGGAAACGCGGAGCAGAGAGGCTCTCCTGCGCCGGGAGGGCCGTTGGGTCGAGGTACGGAGAGGACCAGCGATGGAGTTCGAGAATGTCACGAACGCCCAGAGAGCGCAGGCGCGGGTGGGAACGTCGCTCAACGGCGCATGGCGTCTGGACGCGCTGATCGGCCTCGGCGGGATGGCGGCCGTGTATGCCGCGACGCACCGGAAGGGCCAGCGGGTCGCGATCAAGCTGCTGCACCCCGAGAGGGCGAGGGACCGGGGCGATCGCGCGCGGTTTCTCCGAGAGAAGGCCATCGCGCAGACGGTCGATCACCCGGGGGTCGCGGCGGTGATCGCGGACGACGTGACCGAGGACGGCTCGCCGTTCCTCGTGATGGAGCTCCTCGAGGGAGAGAGCCTTCTCCAGCGCTGGAAGGCGCAGAGGGGCCCGCTCCCGCCGGCCGAGGTCCTCTCGGTGAGCGAGCAGATCCTGGAGGTGCTCGCGGCAGCGCACGCGAGGGGCGTCGTTCACCGGGATCTGAAGCCTGACAACATCTTCCTCACGCGAGATCGCGGGGTGAAGATCCTCGACTTCGGCATCGCGCGCCTGCGGGCCCCCTCGGGGCAAACCTCCCTCGTGGGGCTCCGTGCGATGGGCACGCCGGCGTACATGCCGCCCGAGCAGGCCCGCGCGCGCTGGGATCTCGTCGATGCGCGGACGGACCTCTGGGCGCTGGGGGCGACGATGTTCTCGCTGCTGACGGACCGCTACGTCCAGGAGGCGCCGACCGTCAACGAGCTCTTCTTCCTGAGGATGACCTGCCCGATTCCGTCGCTCGCGCGGGTCGCGCCCTCGATGTTTCCGGCCGTGGTGCGGGTGGTGGACCGCGCGCTCGAGTTCGCGCAGGCGGATCGCTGGCCTGATGCGCGGTCGATGCTGGCAGCTTTGCGCGAGGCGCACGCCGCGCTCGCGCTCGCGCCACCCCGGAGCACGCAGGTGCCGCCGCCCCGGAGCACACTGGTGCCGCCGCCCCGGAGCACGCAGGTGCCGCCGCCCCGGAGCACGCTCGCGCCGGCGACGGACCCGCGCGACCTCGGCGCGCTGGACGAACGGCCGCCTTCGGGTCTTCCCCAGGCGCGGCTTTCCCGGACGGCGGCGCTCTCGTCGCCGCCGTCGCTCGCGACGAGCCGGCGTGCGCGCTCGACGATCCCCCGCGTGCCTTGAAGCGAGCGAGGCAGCCACAGCCTGCCCCCGGAGCCTGGCGACGCGCTTGCCGCGCCGTTCGCGGTTCGCCTGGGTTGTGGATCGTGGACGCGAGCCTGCGAGCCGCTCGCTGGGTGATGGGGGCGAGCCTGCGAGCCGCTCGCTGGGTTATGCGTTCAGGCCTGCGAGCAGCTCGCTCGGCCGCAGCACGCCTCGCCGCTCCGACTCGCGCCGGGCGAGGAGGGTCTCGTAGATATCCATGTAGCTCGCCATCATGCGTTCGGCCGAGTAGCGCCGCAGCGCGAGCTTCCTTCCGCGCTTGCCCATCGCTGCGGACTGCGTGGGATCCCCCTTGAGCAGGGCGAGCTTGGCGGCGAGCGCGCCCTCGTCGTCCGACGGCACGAGGAAGCCCGTCTCCCCGTCGGCGATCAGGGCAGGGATGCCGCCCACGGCGGTCGAGATCACCGGCAGCCCTGTGGCCATGGCTTCCACCATGGAGAGCGGCAGACCCTCGGACTTCGACGACAGGACGAAGACGTCGCTGGCGGAGAGGAGCCCCGGTACGTCGTGCCGTTCGCCTGCGAAGACCACGCGGTCGCTGATGCCCAGCTCTTCGGCGAGGGCGCGCAGCGCGGCGGCTTCGGGCCCGTCTCCGACCAGGAGGAGGCGCGCGTCGTCCGAGTCGCCCGACAGGACCCCCGCGGCGGCGGCCGCGCGGAGCAAGAGCGCGTGGTTCTTGACCTGCGACAGGCGCCCGACCGCCCCGGCGACCCACGCGGCCTGGGGGATCCCGAGCTCGGCTCGGATGCGGTGCCGCGCCGCGGCGTCCGGCCTGAACCGGGAGAGGTCGATTCCATTCAAGACCACATGGAGCTTCGAGCTCGGCACCTCTTTGTGCTTCAGCATGAAGTCGGCCGTGGACTGCGACACGGCCACGTGCGCGTCGGCGAGCCTGGCCGCCATGTGCCGCAGCCACGCCCTGCGTCCCTGATCGAACATGGCGCCGTGCAGCGTGTGGCACACGGGTACACGGTGCAGCCGGCCCGCGGCCGTGGCGTAGATGAGCGGCAGCTGGTTGTGCGAGTGCACGATCGAGACACCGTGCTTGGCGAAGAACGCCGCGAGCTTCCCGGGGAGCTTGAGGTCGAAGCCGGAGCGCTTCGGCAGCATGTGCACCGCGACGTCGCGCTCCCGGAGCTGCGCCGCGCGCGGCCCGTCGGGGTTCGTCTCGATGCCCACGACCACCACCTCATGTCCGGCGGCGCGCTGCAGCCCGGCCAGATCCACCACGACCTGCTCGGCGCCGCCCACCTGGAAGGAGTTCAGCACGTGTGCAATCACGAGACGGTCGTGGCGGCGTGCTCCGGTCATCGTCGCATGCTCGGTGGTCTTCATATCGTAATCTATGCTCATGGTTCCCCTCTGGGGTGCGCTTCGGGCGCATGTGGTCCGACCTGAGAGAAACCCCTCCTTCGTGTCCGCGTCCCCGGGGAGGGGCAAATTACCACAGCATTTACGAAGCGAGGAGATTTCTCTGTGTGTCTCCTCGATATGCCGGGTATCGCTGGATTGACGTGAGGGGATGTCTTCATCGGCCCGTCCGCTGACTACGTGCAAGCGCGCCTGTGGCAGATGGCAACAGCTGTGACAAAGAGCGTCGCGGCGGCTTCACGTGCGTGCCATCGCAGCTCTCCCTGATCCAGGGCAGCAGCGATGCCACGCCAACATTCCGGCAGAAATGCCGGAAGCCGCGCATTTTTTTCGGAACGTGGAAGAGCCCGTTGTTCACGCAGTCACCGGTCAGGAATTCATGCGAAAAGCGTGCAAGCTGCCTCACGCGTCCCTGCGGCACAGCTGTACCCCACGGTGCCACGACGGCGAGGGATGTCGTCTTTGTGGGTGAATGTATGGCGATGGTGGCGCGGGGCCGCTGATGCGGCTGTGTAAGGGGCTCCGGGGAGGGCCGCGACCTGGGTCCGGCGGCGTCGCTGACCGTGCTCCTGGGGAGCACGGGCGGATCGCGGTGACCCGTCCAGGCGGGGCGGCAGGTGGGGCTGTGCGGCGATGGCACGGCTGCCGTGCGGCGTGCAGAGAGCAACGGTGAGGTGCTTAGCCAGCTGCCCCCGCCCTCGGTGTCACGGTGGACGGGCGGGGGACAGCGGGTCGAGCGATGGGCCCGTGCTCACGCGAGCAGGGCCCTCCGGTCTTCCGGGATCAGCGCTCGGACAGCTCGGCGCACACGGCGAAGGTGGTCAGCGACACCGTCTGCGCCTTCTTGCCGTAGCCGCTCTCGAACACGGCGGTCGATGTCCAGCCCGTGCGGCCTTCGGTGGCGTCGGACGGCGAGTTCTCGACCACCCTGCTCGTCGCCTGTGCGCCGCCGGAGATCGAGAATCCGCCGCCGAGCACGACTTCACCCGCGTCGCAGAGCGCCTTGACGTTGACGAACGCGCTCCCGGGCGACGCCTCGCGCGTCACGGAGACCACGTGGATCTTCACGAGTCCAGGCGATCCGGCCGGCCCCTGGGGGCCGCGCTCGCCCTTGGGTCCAGCGGGGCCCTGAGGACCACGCGCGCCGTCGACGCCCTTGAGGCCCTGAGCGCCGTCGACGCCCTTGAAGCCCTGGAGGCCCTGAGGACCGACGATGCCCGGGAGGCCGCGCTCGCCGCGCTCGCCCTTGGGGCCGGCAGGCCCCTGCGGACCAGCCTCGCCCTTGGGTCCAGCGGGGCCCTGAGGACCGCGCGCGCCGTCGACGCCCTTGAGGCCCTGAGCGCCGTCGACGCCCTTGAAGCCCTGGAGGCCCTGAGGACCGACGATGCCCGGGAGGCCGCGCTCGCCGCGCTCGCCCTTGGGGCCGGCAGGCCCCTGCGGACCAGCCTCGCCCTTGGGTCCAGCGGGGCCCTGAGGACCGCGCGCGCCGTCGACGCCCTTGAGGCCCTGAGCGCCGTCGACGCCCTTGAAGCCCTGGAGGCCCTGAGGACCGACGATCCCGGGGAGGCCGCGCTCGCCGCGCTCGCCCTTGGGTCCGGCAGGCCCTTGCGGACCAGCCTCGCCCTTGGGTCCGGCCGGCCCCTGAGGACCGAGCTCGCCCTTGGGTCCAGCGGGGCCCTGAGGACCGCGCGCGCCGTCGACGCCCTTGAGGCCGTGAGCGCCGTCGACGCCCTTGATACCCTGGAGGCCCTGAGGACCGACGATCCCCGGGAGGCCGCGCTCGCCGCGCTCGCCGCGCTCGCCCTTGGGCCCCTGCGGACCCTGAGGACCAGCCTCGCCCTTGGGTCCAGCGGGACCCTGCGGACCGCGCGCGCCGTCAGCGCCCTTGAGGCCCTGAGCGCCGTCAGCACCCTTGAGGCCGTGAGCGCCGTCGACGCCCTTGATGCCCTGGAGGCCCTGAGGACCGATGAGCCCCGCGGGGCCCTGGAGGCCGCGCTCGCCGCGCTCGCCCTTGGGTCCCATGGGCCCCTGGGGACCGACTTCGCCCTTGGGTCCAGCGGGCCCCTGAGGACCACGCGCGCCGTCCGCGCCCTTGAGGCCCTGAGCGCCGTCCGCGCCCTTGAGGCCCTGAGCGCCGTCGACGCCCTTGATGCCCTGGAGGCCCTGAGGACCGACGATCCCCGGGAGGCCGCGCTCGCCGCGTTCGCCGCGCTCGCCCTTGGGCCCCTGCGGACCCTGAGGACCAGCCTCGCCCTTGGGTCCAGTGGGACCCTGAGGACCCATCTCGCCCTTGGGCCCTATCGGCCCCTGCGGACCACGCGCGCCGTCAGCGCCCTTGAGGCCCTGGAGGCCCGTGTGCCCCTGAGGACCCATCTCGCCCTTGGGCCCTGCCGGCCCCTGAGGACCCTGCGCGCCGTCAGCGCCCTTGAAGCCCTGAGCACCGATGTGCCCCGCCGGCCCCTGAGGACCCATCTCGCCCTTGGGCCCCATGGGCCCCTGCGGACCGCGCGCGCCGTCGACGCCCTTGAAGCCCTGGAGGCCCTGCGGGCCGATGAGCCCCGCGGTGCCTGCCGGCCCCTGCGGGCCGGGTTCGCCGCGCTCGCCCTTGGGCCCCATGGGGCCCGCGGGCCCTTGCGGACCATGCGCGCCGTCAGCGCCCTTGAGGCCCTGGAGGCCCGTGTGCCCCGCCGGCCCCTGGGGGCCGACCTCGCCTTTGGGTCCCATGGGTCCCGCGGGGCCCTGCGGACCGCGCGCGCCGTCGACGCCCTTGAGGCCCTGAGCGCCGTCGACGCCCTTGAAGCCCTGGAGGCCCTGAGGACCGACGATCCCGGGGAGGCCGCGCTCGCCGCGCTCGCCGCGCTCGCCCTTGGGCCCCATGGGTCCCTGCGGACCGCGCGCGCCGTCGACGCCCTTGAAGCCCTGGAGGCCCTGCGGGCCGATGAGCCCCGCGGTGCCTGCCGGCCCTTGCGGGCCAGGCTCGCCGCGCTCGCCCTTGGGCCCCTGCGGGCCCTGCGGACCGCGCGCGCCGTCGACGCCCTTGAAGCCCTGGAGGCCCTGGGGACCGACGAGCCCCGCGGTGCCTGCGGTGCCTGCCGGCCCTTGCGGGCCAGGCTCGCCACGCTCACCCTTGGGCCCCTGCGGACCCTGCGGACCGCGCTCGCCCTGCGGCCCAGCGGGCCCCCGCTGCCCCATGGGCCCCTGGGGACCGCGCTCCCCCTTCTGATACTGCTGATACTGCTGGCCCACGAACCCCTTGCCCTTGCCGGGGATGTGGTGCCCGACCTCGTCGGACGCCCCGGCCTCCGCCTTGACGTCTCGCGAATCGCCGGCCCAGCTCGCGCCTGCGCTGGCCATCACGCCGGCAAGCCCGGCAAGGATTCCAGCAGAAACCGCACTCGCTCGATACTTTCGCATGTGACTCCGCCTTTCTATCGATTTCGAGCTTCAATGCGCTCGATCCCGCAGACAGCCGCGTTCAGATGAGGTGGAGCCCAGAAGGCGAGTGAATCGGGCGAAGGCCGACTGCGGGACGGATCTCCGCCCGTGCCCTGCACCGACTTCTCGATGAGAGTCCCACCAATTGCCGGCACGAAAAGTCAGGGCGATTCGTCGATGCGGCACCCGACAGGCCACGCCACGACGCGGGCGTGACCAGGTGCAGCCAGCGCTCGAAGGCTCCAGTCGCCAACCCGCTGTGTCTGGAGCGATCCTAAGTTGATGGGGGCGGTTCACCAAGCCCCTGAGGAGGGGTTGACGGCCACGGCGCCCGTCGAGCCGCCGGCGATCGTTCGTCCTCGCGCCGGGGGAACGCCGCGCCTCCACGCGAAGCAGGGGTATTTGCAGGCATCGAGAGCAGATCAGGGCGAACGCGTGGAAAGGCAGCAACTCGCGCCTGGGAGCGCGCAATGGCGCCAAGGAGCACCAAGGCGAGAATCAGGAGACGACCGCGCACGGGGCAGGAAATGGCGAACACGCGGCGGACCGGGTAGGATCGCCGGGTGCCCAGCTTCGACACAGACGACGACGCCCTCCTCTTGACGGAGCGCCTGCGCCTCCGCCCCCACCGGCTGGCGGACGTCCGGTTCATGATGGAGCTGAACTCGGATCCCGACGTGGTCCGCTACACCGGCGACACCGCGTTCGGGTGCGAGGACGAAGCGCGCGCGGTCGTCGCGCGGCTCGCGCGCCAGTTCGACGACTTCCGCATGGGCCGGCTCATCGTCTCGGACCGGAAGACGGGGGAAAAGCTCGGCTGGTGCGGCCTCAGGTGGCACGACGACCTCGAGGTCGCGGACCTCGGGTACCGCTTCTTCCGGAAGCACTGGGGCAAAGGCTACGCCACGGAGTCGGCCGCCGCGTGCATCCGGTATGCAGCCCAGGAGCTCCGGCTCCCACGCCTCGTCGCGCACGCGATGCTCGAGAACGTCGCGTCGGTCAAGGTGCTGGAGAAGCTAGGATTCTGCCGGACCGGCCCGACCGTGTTCAAGGGGCTCGCGGCCGAAGGGTTCGAGCTCCTCCTGAGGGCCTGAACCGCCGGCGCTCTCGCGCGCTGCGCCCAGCTTCACCCCGCCCCGCGGTCGTCAGCGGCGGAAAACGAGGCGTCGTCGATCGAGCTCCCGCGACCCGAAGGCCCCTGAAATAGGTGAGACCCGGGACTGTGGCCTAGTCCCGGGCCTCGGTTTGCCGCCATCTGCGCACACCCACACGTTTAAGGTCGAAGGTCAGTCCTTACACCGCCGTGTTCTGCCATTGAACTACCGGCCATCACGGACTGCGCGCCGGGGCGGGAGCGCCCCGGCGCCGCGCGAGGCGAGGCGAGGCGACGCCTCACCTCGGCGCGGGCTGGCCAGGCTGGAATTGAACCAGCATCCGACGATTCAAGCCTCCTCCCGTTCGATTGGGTGATCGGCGGCGAATGCTCGAGCCTGGAGTGAGAGCTTGAGACCATTGAACGGGCCGGCGCTGCCTCTTCCGAGTTGGGCTACCCCGCCGCGAGAGAAGATGAGGTGGCGGGGGCAGGACTCGAACCTGCGCTTGGGCGCCGAGCCCATCAAGCTGAGCTTGAGCTTCAACTTGCACTCCGCCGCCACGATATCGCTCCGGCGGCCGCGGCGCAAGCGCGGCCTGGGCGGCGCGCGTCAGGCGCTGAAGAGGTACCCGAGGACGGCGGCGCCGACCTTCTGCTCCTCGACCGCCTGGGGTTTCGCCTCCTCGCGGGCGAACTTGACCGCCTTTTGCAGCTTCTCCACCCGATCGAGCAGCTCGTTGATGCGCCGCGCCGGCAGCGCGCCCGAGAACTTGACCGTCTTCCAGTAACCGACGACCACGTCCTCGTGATAGACCTCCACCTGCGCCGGGTGTTTGTCCGTCGCCTCGGCCTTGACGTGGTTGCGTGGGATCTTCTTGGTCCGCGCCGTCTGCACCGGCTCCGTCGCCCAGGAGTCCGCGGAGGGATCGAACGTCCAGCTCTCCGACGCGTCGAGCACCGGCAGCTTCTTGATGAAGGTGTTCATGTCGACCAGCTGCTTCTCCAGGAAGAGCAGGTAAGTCACGGGCGCCCCCGTGAGGAGCACCTTGCCGTCGACGACCACGTCCGCGCGGGCCTTGCAGTTCGCGTAGTCCTTGGTGGCCGTGACGTCGAAGAGCTCGCTCAGGATGTCGACGGTGCTCCGGATGATGTCCTCGGCCTTCGCCTGCACCCTCGTCGCCTCGGGCGGGAGCTGCTCGCCCTCCTCGTCCTTCGACCGGTAGGTGCGCGAGATCCCGGAGAGCAGCGCCGGCTTCTGCAGCGCGTGGTGCGCCTCGGTGAGGCGCTGGTGGGAGCGGGCCTTGACGCCCTTCTCGATGGCGATGATCTGGTTCAAGCGAGGCATGGCAGTCTCCTAGGACGACTACCCTATCAGAGGAGCAAAGCGCCTGTCAGCGCCGTCGCGTGAGCGTGCACGGCGGGCTCGGGAAGCGCTGTCGTGAGCGCATGAGCGCCTAGGCCGATGGGCGCAGAGCCCCTCGGCCATGGGTCGCCGTCTCCGCCTCGGCCGGGCACAAAGGGAGCTCGACGATGAACGCAGCGCCCGCGCCCGGCTGGCTCTCGACGCGGATGGTGCCGCCGTGGGAGGCGACGATCCACCGAACGATGTAGAGGCCGAGGCCGAGGCCGCCGAAGTTGCGGACGGAGACGGCGCGCTCGAAGCGCTCGAAGATCCTGGCATGGTCGGCCTCCGCGACGCCGATGCCGTGATCGCGGACGACGAGCCGCGCGCGATCGCCCTCGCCGCGCACGACGACGTGAATGGGGCCTCCCGCGCCGTACTTGAGCGCGTTGGACAGGAGGTTGATGAGGACCTGCTCCATGCGAGAAGCATCCCAGTGCCCGATCACGGGCTCGTCCAGGTCGAGCTGGGTGCGGCAGCGGGCGTCGGCGAGCTGCTGGTGCATCCGCTCGACGACCTCGCGCGTCAGGGCGGCCAGGTCGAGGGGCGCGCGCGCGAGGGTGAGGCGGCCGGCGTTCATGCGGGTGACGTCGAGCAGCTCGTTGACCAGGTGGGCGAGGCGCGCGATCTGTCGGTTGAGGACCTGGATGGCGGCGTCGATGCGCTCCGGGGCGACCTCGGCGCGCTGGAAGCGGGGCAGGAGCCGGGCGAGGAGGTGGGCCTGCATCTTGAGCGAGGTGAGGGGAGTCTTGAGCTCGTGCGATGCGACGAGGAGGAACTCGTCGCGGCGCTCGATCGCCTCCTGGGCCTCGGTGAACAGGCGGCTGTTGTCGAGGGTGAGCGCGGCGCGGCTCGCCAGCTCCTGGGCCAGCCACAGGTCGGCGGGGCCGTAGCGGCGCCGTGGCGAGGTTGCCAGCAGGGTCATGACGCCAAAGCACCGGTCGCGCGCGAGGAGCGGAGCCCGGAGCAAGGAGTGAACGCCGAGCGGCTCCAGGAGGGGCGCGGCGCGGACGTCGCTCACCTCGGGGCGGCTCAGCGACGCCGCCGAGAGCGGCTGCAGCGCGTCCATCACCGCCGCTGCGAGCTCGGCCGGCACCCCCGCGGTGGCCGTGCGCTCCGGAGCGTCCGGATCGAGGCGCACGTCGACCACGCACTGGTCGGCCAGCTCGGGCACGGCGAGCTGCGCGACGCTCTCGAGGGTGGCGCCGTAGCCGAGGGCCATGAGCTTGCGGCTCGCCTCGGCGAGGAAGCGCTCGGCCAGCTCGGCGCGCTTGCGCTCGGTGATGTCGGTGGAGACGCCGCAGATCACGCCGGGCATCACGTCCTCGCCGAGCGGGAACTTGACCGACAGGTAGGTGTGCGGCCCGTCCTCCATGATCAGCTCTTCCTCGAACTCGAGCGGCTCGCCCCCGTCGAGCACCTGCCGGTCGTGCGCGTCCAGCGCCTCGGCGCGCGCGGCAGGCATGAGCTCGGCGCTGGTCTTTCCGATGATCTGATCGAGCGGCCTGCCGAGGGCGCGGCTCACCCCGCGGTTGGCGAGCAGGTGCCGGCCGTCGCGATCCTTGAGGTAGATGGCCGCCGCGGAGTTGTCGATGATGGCCTGCAGCGCGGCCTGGCTCTCGCGGAGCTCGCGCTCCGCCCGGCGCCGCTCGGCGTTCTCCTGCTCGATATCGGCGTAGAGCATGGCGTTCTCGAGCGAGATGGCCGACTGCGAGGCGAGCAGCTCGAGCACGGTGAGCCGCCCCGGGGTGAACGCCCCGGCCACGAGCCGGTTCTCCAGGTAGAGCAGGCCGAGCAGCCGCGCCTGGCGCACGATCGGCAGGCACAGCACCGACCTCGGCTTCTTCCGCGTGAAATACTCCTCTTCGAGGAAAGGGTGCCTCCCGGCGGCGTCATCGAGCAGCACGCGCTCGTGGCTCCGGCGAACGTAGTTGAGAATGGATTGCGGCAGCGCGGCCGCCGCCGCCTCGCCCGCGTCGAGCAGCCGCGCGTCGCCCCCGGAAGCGGCGATCGCCGCCGCGGTCGACAGGCGATCTCCTCGGGCCAGGAGCACATAGCCTTCCTCTGCGCCCGCGTGCTCGATCACCGTGCGCAGGAGCATCTCGAGCAGGCGCGGGAGCTTGAGCTCTCCGGAGATGCTCTGAGAGGCCTTGACGATGGACAGGACGTCAAACTGCTCGGCGCGGACGGCGAAGGTGACGGTGGGGGCGATCGGCTTTCGCTCGACGAGGAAGGGATAACGCTGGTCGAGCTGCTCCACCTTGGCGTGGGCGCCCCAGCGGAAGTAGGCGGCGCGCGCCTTCTGGAGGTGGGCGTCGGCGGCCGTGGCGAGGCCGCGCGCGCGGTAAAACGCCGCGGCGAGCTCGCAGGCGATGGCCTCGTGCTGGACGAAGCCGCCCTCCCGCGCCGCCGACGCGGCCTGCTCGTAGAGCCGGGCCGCCTCCGGTTCCTGCCCGCGGAGCCGGGCGATCTCGGCGCGGACCAGGGCGTGCTTGTGGAGGTAATTGTCGGGGCCGCTCCTGGCCCACTCGCCGAGCTGCCGCTCGCAGTCGAGCAGCTCGTCCGGCAGCTCCCGCTCCGGCGACGGCGGCGCCTCGTGCGGGCTGCGCGCCTCGTGCGGGCTGCGCGCGTCGTCGTCGTCGACGAGCGCCGCGAGCGCGAGCGCGTGATAATAGAAGTCCTCCGCCACGAGCGCGTGCGGCTCGGTCCTCCAGGGCCTGTCGACGATCACCCGGCGCGTCGCCTCGCACGCCTCCGCGGGGGAGCCGAGCAAGAACAGCCCCTGGGCCTTCAAGCTGCAATAAAAGCTGAGCACGCCGCCCATGTCCCCGGGAGGCAGCCGCGCCTCGAGCGCGCCCGGATCCAGCTCGGATCCATCCATCATCGGGAGCCGGGCCGGCCTGCCTCGCAGCGCCTGGACAAGCGCGTAGGCGCCCAGGAGGATGTTGTAGACGAACTCGTATCCGATCTTGCGCACGAAGCGGAGGTGCTCCTCGACCTCGCGGAGGACGTCCTCCAGCGGCTCGCCGGCGAGCAGCGGGAACAGCGGGGCCCAGATGCAGAGGAAGCACGCCTCGTTCAGGTTGCCGGTCTCGACCGCGGCGTTGAAGCCGGCGCGCGTGTACGGATACGTCTCTCGGTAGTGGCGCTTCCAGAAGATGATCAGATTGCCGAACAAGGAAAAGACCATGGCCTTCATGGCGAGGAGGTTGTCCCTCTCCACCAGGTCATGACCGAGCTTGCCGAACAGATATCCCTCCTCGTATCGCCCGTACCTCGGGCCGACCGCCTTCGCGAAGGCCCCATACGCGTGAGGGGAGCTCGCGGCATTCCCGTGCTGCAGGCTGAGCTTCACCATGCGCGCGACGACGAGGTAGTTCAGGTCCGGGTTCACGAAGTACGCGGGGACAGACACGCTCGCCAGGACGCTCATCGCGATCTTGCACGTCGGGTGCGTCATGGGAGGCAGGCGGATCAGGCCCTCGATCGCCCGGTCGCCGAGGGCCTGCCAGACGCCCTCGGTCTCCTCCGCGAGCCGCGCTTCGGTGAGCGGGATCGACAGGTCGACGTCGCAGGAGCGGAGGAACGAGAGCCCGATCTCCACCGCGCGGGCGCACTGCCCGCGGGTCACGCTCAGGGCAATGGCGAGCTCGACGGCCGCGGCTCGCTCGGCCTCGGTGCTCGCGTGATCGATGAGCTCTTGAAGGAGCCGCTCGGCCTCGTCGAAGCCGCCGGTGATGTACGCGGCGTGCGCGCGCTCGAAGGTCAGATCGTAGGTCAGCGCGTGCCGCGCGTCCCAGCAGCCGGGCGCGAGCAGGGAGAGGCCCGCGGCGAAGAGCGCGGCGGCGGACTGGAAGGCCGCGGCGGCCTTGGCCTTCCTGCCGGCGCGGAGGTTCAGCGCGGCGAGCTGATCCCGCTCCGCCTGGCAACGGATGAGCGTGGCGCCGCGGTTCAGGTGCCCCACGACGTCGAAGAGCGCCTCCTCGCGCTCGTCCGCGCGCTGACCCTTCAGGAGCAGCCGGCCGATGCAGAGGTGCACCTCCGCGAGCTGTCCGGCGGGGATCAGCGCATGGGCGGCCTGCTGCACCCGATCGTGGAGGAACCGGTAGGCGGCGCCCCGGCGGAGCAGCAGCCCCTCGCGCACGGCCTCGGCGAGCGCCTCGCCGAGCTCGGCCGCAGGGCGGCTCGCGACCAGGGCGAGGGTGTCGAGGTCCAGGCTGGCGCCGAGGCACGCGGCGAGCTTGAGCGCGTCCTGCGTCGGGACGGGGAGCCGCTTCAGCTTGCCCACCATCAGATCGACGACGTTGTCGGTGAAGCCCTTGTCGCGGATCGCGGCGATGTCCCAGCGAAAGGCGCCGGCCTCCGCGTCGAAGGCGATGAGGCCTTCCTGGTGCAGCTCGAAGAGGAACTGGATCGCGAAGAAGGGGTTGCCGCCGGTCTTCTCGTGGACGAGCCGCGCGAGCGGCTCGGCGCGCTGGGCCGCGGCGTGGACCGCCCCCGCGACGAGCGCCCCGACGTCGGAGGCGGAGAGCGGCGCGAGGACGAGGTCGCTGAAGGTCGCGCCGCGCTTCCGCGCGTCGGCCAGCATGAGCGGCAGCGGGTGCGCCGGGCCGACCTCGTTGTCCCTGTAAGCGCCGATGATCAGGAGGTGCTCGGTCTCGGTGTAGGTGATGAGCTGCTCAAGCAGCTGGAGGCTCCCGGCGTCGGCCCACTGGAGATCATCGAGGAAGAGCACCATGGGGTGCTCCTTCTGGACGCACGCCGCCACGAAGCGCTGGAGCGCCGCGTGGAACCGGTGCCGGGCCTCGACGGCCGGGAGCTCCGGCACGGGCGGCTGCGGGCCGAGGAGCAGCGCGAGCTCGGGGAGCACGCCGGCGAGCAGCGCGCCGGTCGAGCCGACGGCCTCCCGGAGGCGCTGCCGCCAGCGCTCGAGCTCCTCCTCGCTCACGCACAGGATCTCCCGCAAGAGCGCCCGGAACGCCTGGAGGAAGGCGTGGTAAGGGACGTCGCGCCTCAGCTGTTCGAACTTGCCGGAGAGGAAGAAGCCCCGCTCGCGCACCACCGGCCCGCGCAGCTCGGCGACGAGCGACGACTTGCCGACACCCGAGTAGCCCGACACGAGCACGAGCTCGGGGCGGCCGCTCGCGACCGTCCGGTCGAACGCGGCGAGCAGGTCCCTCAGCTCGCGCTCGCGGCCGTAGAGCCGCTGCGGGATCTGGAACCGATCGGAGAGATCGCGCTCACCGAGCGGGAAGGGCGGAATCGCCCCGCTCGCTCGCCACCTGGCGGAGCACTCGTCGAGGTCGTGCTGCAGGCCGAGCGCGCTCTGGTAGCGATCCTCGGCGGACTTGGAGAGCAGCTTGAGGACGACCGCCGACAGCTGCGGGGGAATCGAGGGGACGAGCGCGTGGGGTGGGGATGGGCGCAGGGCGACGTGGCAATACACCCATCCCACGGGATCGTTCGCCTGGAAGGGCAATGCGCCGGTCAGCAGCTCGTAGAAGGTGACGCCGAGGGAGTACAGGTCGGTCCGCTCATCGATGGGGCGGTTCATCCGGCCCGTCTGCTCGGGCGCCATGTACGCCAGCGTCCCCGCGATGAGCCCGTCGTGGCAGAGGTCGTGGCATTCGCGGGGCGAGAGGCAGGCGATCCCGAGATCGGTGATCTTCACCTCCCCGGTGTCGGGGTTGTAGAGCAGGTTCTGGGGCTTGATGTCCCTGTGGATGACGTGGTGTCGATGCAGCTCGGCGACCGCGCCCGAGAGGCGGAGAGCGAGGGGGAAGAAGCGCTCGAGCGGCGTCGGCCCCTGGATGAGCCGGTCGAGCGAGCGGCCGCCGAAATCCTCGAGGACCAGCGTCATCTGGTCCCGGAACGCCTCGATCCCGTGGGCCTTGACGATGGCCGTCGAGTCGAGCGCCCTGGCGACCTCGTGCTCGTGGCGCAGCCGGCCGAGGGCGCGGGGGCTCGCGTGGTCGCGCCGCAGGACCTTGAGCACCACCGGCCGGCCGTCCTCCTCGCGCCGGGCTCGGTAGAGGATCGTCTCGGGCCCGTCGTGCAGGACCTCGATCACGAGGTAGCGTGGACTATCGGCCATAGGGGGATCTTCGAAGGCCAACGCGGCGGCCTCCGAGGCGTCGAGCGTGGGTGCATGTTGCCAAACGCGCCGCGCTCCGCCATGGAAAATGGCGAAGCGCCCTCGCGCCGGCTCGCCTGCGACGACGAGGGAAGAGAGGGAATTCGCCCAGGATCCTCCGACGCCTACCGCACGGGCGCGCTGCGCTGCTCCTCCGGGAGCCTGACGGCAAGCCGCCGTGCGACCGTGGAGCTACGAGCCGCAGCGCTGGACCGAGTGATCTCCGTCGATCGGAAAGCTCGGGTTCTCCGTGCCGCGCACCTTCACGAAGAGCGAGGTCTCGTCGCTCTCGACGATCTCGAGCGTGCCCCAGTACCTGTTGCCTGTCCCACCCCCGCCGCCGCCGGCGCACCCGGCCATGGCCATGAACTGATGGAAGCCGATCCGTGGATTGGAAAGATCGATCAACCCGGGCGTGTTGAGCTCGGGCGGGATCATCAAGATGTGTTGCCAGACAGGCTCGGTTTTGCACGTGCCGTCGGACTCTATCTCGATCGGGATCGCGGGCTGGGTACACTGCTGGACAGCGCTGCTGAAGAACAGGACGAGCGCGTCGGGATCAGCCCAGGGGTGCGGGTTGAGCGTGGGTCTGAAGGGGAGCGACTCGAAGTCCACGTCGCTGCCTCGCAGCGCGATCACGTGGGGGGGCGAGGCGTCGTTGTCTTCCTCGTCCGGGGCCTCGTCGATGGGCGTGATGGCCTCCGGAGAGCTCTCCCAACCCCCGTTCTGAATGGGATTGAAGACGATCTCGCCACATCCGCTGTTCATCACCGCCATCGCTCCGAGGACCATCATCCATCGTTTCATTCGAACGACCTCCAGGCCAGACTCCAGAGGTGAAGTCCCTCCGGCGCGTGACGGCGGCTCATAAAAACAGATCCAGCTCGATGCCGGCTGATGAGAGGATGAACGGTTTGCCCCAGGTCGCCGTCTCTCGCTCGACGAACCGGACGGAGACACCCTGGACGAGCACGCTGGCGAGGGCGTCGGCGCGCAGCCGGAGACGCGGGGTCAGGGCGAAGGAGAGGCCGACGCCCGCGAAGGGGCTGGCGGCCACCGCGGCGGATGCGCTCGAGCGGAAGCCTTGGCTGGACACCCCCGAGCTCCAGAGCAACACGGCCGAGAAGCCGAAGTCTGCCGAGGCCGTCCACGGGCTATCGCGCGAGGCCAGCTGGAAGCGCGCGCCCCCACCGGCGAGCAGGACGGAGAGATCGGCGGTGCCTTGCGATCGCTCGATCCGGTGAGGGCTGAGCGGAATCGCGGCGAACGCGATCGCGCCGACGTGCTCGCTCGGCATCCAGGAGAGGCCGACGTCGACGCTGACCTCCGCGCCGAAGCCGCCTGGGCTCAGCAGCACGCCGGGAGCGAGCGAGAGGCGGAGCGCCGGCGACGGCCTCTGGGCCGGCGCGGGCGGCGTGTCCGGCGCGCGCACCCGCAGCTTCTCGCGGATCTCGGGCGTCGCGGGCACCTCTCCGGGCGGGGGCGCGGGCAGGCCGACCTCGAGGAGGCTGGCGCGCAGGAGCTCGACAGCGCGGAGCGCGAGCGCCGCGTCGCGGTCGGGCGTGCCGCCGTCGTCCGCCATCTCGCGGAGGACGGTCTTGCCGGTCACCCGATCGGCGATCCAGATCTCGACGCCGCGCTCGGAGGGAACGGCGCGGATCGCGGCGATGGCGCCCACCTCGCGCGCCGAGGCCTCGAGGGACGCGCGCGACGCGGGCTCGGCCGCGGGGTCGAGGCGCTCCGCCCGGAAGCCCAGCGACTCGATCTCGGCCACGATCCGCAGGCCGAAGCGATCACCGGGGGCGCAGAGGACAGCGATGGTCGAGGGGGCTTCGGTCCGGGTCTCGTCGGCGCGCGCGTCCTCCGCGAGCGAGGCCCCGGCGGCGAGCGCGGCCCCGGCGAGGAGGAGGAGCGTCGCGGAGCGGCGTCTCACGGCGCCGGAGGCTCGGCGGCAGGGCCCGGCTCGCCGGGCGAGCCCCCGGGGGTGACTGGCCTGCCAGGCGAGCCTCCGGGGGTGACCGCCTTCGCGCCGCGCGCGAGCACGTGCTTCGCGTACCCCGCGTGCGAGCCGCTCGGATGAGCGGCGAGGTACTGCTCGGCCGCCCTCCGGGCGCCTGCCTCATCGCCCCGCCTGTCCTCCGCCTCGACGAGGCGCCCCGCGGCGTCGGCGGCGAACGGGCCCGCCGGCTGCTCGCTCAGGTACCGGGCGAACCAGCCTGCGGCGGCCGCGTGGTCCTTGCTCTGGTCCTGGGCGATCCTCCCCAGCATGAACGCGGCCGACGCCGCCTCGGGCGAGCCAGGGAACCGGGCGCGGAGGGAGGCGAAGGCCTGGGCGGCGCGCGCCGGGCTCCCGCCGAGCCGGGCGGCGTCGCCGAGCGCGCGCAGATCGCTCGCGCTCGCGGCATCGCAGAGCGCGTCGAAGCCGTCGCCCTCCGCGGCGGCCAGGGCGTCCCTGTACCTGGCCTCAAGGGCCAGGGCGCGCCACGACGACGCCTGTCGGCGCGCGGGCAGGGGAGCGACCGAGCCCCCGCCGCCCGCTTGCCGTTCCTGCGCGGCCGTCCGGGCGTCCGGGGCGCGGGCGGTCGCGAAAGGCCCTCTCGTCGTGGGCGCCGCGCTCGGAGCGGCCGCGCTCGTGGCCGCCGCGCCTGGAGCGCCTTCGCTCGGGGCAGGCGCGCCTGGAGCGGCCGCGCTCGGGGCAGGCGCGTCCTGGGGGGCCGCCGTCGAGGTGAGGCCCGAGGCGGCGTCGATCGAGCCCACCGCGAGGGTGTTCGTCGCGGCCGAGATGGTGAGCCGCTCGCCGGCGCGGACGGCACGCGCATCACCCACCACCGGCCCGGAGACCGTGATCTCCCCCTCGCGCAGCGCGACCACGAGCTGCTCGGTCTCCGGGTTCCAGCGGGTCTCGAAGCGCGTCCCGATCACGTGGACCTGGAACGGCCCGACCCGCACCGTCCAGCGCGCGCCCTCGCGGTGGATGACCGAGAGATCGAGCGCGCCTCGCTCGAGGGAGAGCTCCGCGCCGTCCGCGTCCACCGAGGCGACGCGGGCGCGCCCCCCGGGCGCGAGGCGGAGCAGCGAGCCGTCGGAGAACCGGATCGGCAGCTCCGCCGTGGTCGGCGCGGCGATCCACGCGCCGACGACCCCTGGCTCGGCTGTCCCGAGCTCGAAGCGCATGGGAGCGCGGGGGCGCGCCACGAACGCCACGGCGAGCGCGGCGACGACCAGCGCCGCCGCCGCCAGCGAGACGGCGCGCCGCGCCGCGAACGGCCTTCCACGCGCCGGCAGTCCGGGGCCGCTCGCCGCGCCACCGCCGCGGAGCCTCGCCAGCCGCGGCGCTCCGGGGGACCCGTGGCGGAGCCCCGATCCACGATCGGCTCGCTCCGTATCGGGCAGCCGCGCCGCCGCGAGCAGCCGCGCTCGCCCGCGCTCGCGATCGAGCCGCGCCGCCGGCGTCCGGTCCTGCAGCTCGGCCACGTGCCGCCCCAGGGCGGTCAGCGGGCGCTCGGATTGCCCCACCGGGTACCTCCATCCAGCCACGCCTCGAGCGCGGGTTGCTTGCGGGCTTCGGCCTCGAAGCGGGCGCTGGCGCGGGCGAGCCGCCGCTTGATGGTCGCGAGCGAGGTCTCGCACGCCGCGGCGACCTCGGTGAGCTCCATCCCGTCGATGAACCGGAGGGCGAAGGCGATGCGCTCGTCCACCGGGAGCGCGTCGAGGACCGCGTAGGTCGCGCGCAAGGCGTCCAGCACGTCGCCCGACGCCGCGCCGGACTCGACCTCGGGCAGCTCCTCGCTCGGCAGGAACCAGAGCCAGCTGCGCCGCTTCCTGCGGGTGATCGACGATCGCGCCACGTGCACGGCGATCATCGTGAGCCAGCCCTTGAGCGCGCTCGGGTCCTCCAGGCCCGGCAGCGAGCCGAGCGCGCGGACGAAGACGTCGTGGTGCAGGTCGGCCAGGTCGTGGCTGAAGCCCAGCAGCCGGTAGAGCACCCGGTGGACGTGATCCGCGAACCGGTCGTAGAGCGCGGCGCGCGCCCCCGGGTCGCCCCGCCGGAACGCGTGCACGAGGGTCGCGTCGTCGCCCGCGAAGGCCCGCTTCGGGGCGGGCGGCGGCGGTCGGACGAGCTTCAAGGGGCGGGTCAAACGGGGCTCCTCTGCTGAAGTCCCGCGAGGGGAGGCTCACGGCTCAGGAGGTCGCGCGATCGTCCCCGAGGCCGGAGAAGAGCCCACGGCACCACCTTTGCTTGCGAGGCCGTCGCGCCCCGGGCCGAGGGGCACGCTTCGAAAGGGGAGCTCGATGCGCAACCTGCTTCTTCGCCTTCACGTCGTCCCGATCCTCGTCGCCCTCGCCGCCGGCTGTTCGGGCGAGGGGAGCCAGCCCGCGCCCGGCGCCGGCGGCACCCAGCTGCCGGCCACGGAGCTCGGGCCCGAGCAGCAGGCGGAGCTCACCGCGCTGCTCGCCGAACAGGAGGCCTCGGCGAGCATGACGGCCGAGGACTTCGCCTCGCGGTACCCCGTCCCCTTCGCGTCGGGCCTGTCCTATGCGCCGGCGGAGGCCGCGGGCCTCTCGCTCCTCCAGGGCACCGCGCTCGCCCTCGACGAGGGCGAGCTCGCGAAGCTCTCCGAGAACGGCTTCGTCATCTCGAGCAAGAAGTCCTTCCCGACCTTCGCCTACGGCTACAGCAGCATCTACGCGCTCGACCTGCCGCTCTACGTGTCCGCGGACTCGATCCTGTTCGCGGTCCACCGCTCGTACGACGAGATCCTGAAGGCGGTGGAGCTCGCCTCGCTCGCGCCCGAGCTCGGGACGATGCTGAAGCAGATGCGCGCGCGGCTCGCCTCGGGCGCCGGAGCAGAGCTCGGCGCCGAGGCGCGCGCGGACGCGGATCTCTTCACGGCCGTCGCCCTCGCGCTGCTCGAGGGCGCGCCCGTCGCCCCCGTCGCGGGCGCCAGTGCCGCGGCGATCGACGAGCTCGTCGCGGGCGCCGAGGCCCACGACGGCATGGGAAAGGTCCGCCTCTTCGGCTCGGAGCGGCTCATGGACTTCTCGCAGTTCGAGCCCCGCGGCCACTACATCGACGAGCTGCACCCCGAGCTCGCGCGCTACTTCCGCGGCATGATGTGGCTCGGCCGCGTGGATTTCCGCTTCCTCGAGACCCAGGAGGACGGCACCCAGCGCTTCCAGCGGCGGCACCTCGAGGGAGCGTACATGCTGCGCGCCCTGGCCGACGCGGAGACGCTCGCGCGCTACAAGCGCATCGACGACGCCGTCCAGGCCTTCGTCGGCGAGAGCGACTACATGACCCTGCCGGAGCTCGACGACCTGCTCGCCGACCTCGGCCTCAGCGACGCCTCCGGCCTCGCCGGCGTCCCGGACGCGCGGATCGCCGACGTGATCGTGAAGGAGGGCTACGGCACCCAGCGGATCTCGAGCCACATCATGATCAACGGGCTCGGCAAGGGCACATTGCCCCTCTCGTCGAGCTTCGCGCTGCTCGGCCAGCGGTACGTCGTCGACTCCCACGTCTTCTCGAACGTGGTCTTCGACCGGGTGCAGGGCGGCGCCGTCAAGCGCATGATGCCGAACCCGCTCGACGTGGGCTTCGCCGCGCTCGGCAACGATCAGGCGGGCCAGCTGCTCGCCCCCGAGCTCAGGCAGTTCGGCTACGCGCCGGACCTGCACATGATGCGCGTGCTCGTCGACGCGCACCCCGAGGACTTCTGGGGCAAGAACCTCTACAACCGCTGGCTCGGCGCGCTGCGGGAGCTGTCGCCGGCGCGCGCGATCGGCGACGGCGAGGGGCTGCCCGGCGTGACGAAGACCGAGGCGTGGGGCCGGCGGCTGCTGAGCACCCAGCTCGCCTCCTGGGCCGAGCTCCGCCACGACACCCTGCTCTACGCCAAGCAGTCGTACACGGGCGGGGACACGTGCGAGTTCCCGGACGCGTACGTCGACCCGTACCCGTCTTTCTTCACGCGCATCGCCGAGCTGGCCGAGCACGGCGTCGAGATCGCCGGCGCGCTCGATCTGTCGAGCGCGCCGCAGCTCGGGGAGAGGGTGTCGGCGTACTTCTCGCAGCTCCACGACGTCGCGCGGACGCTCGGCGAGATGGCCGCGAACGAGCGCGCCGGCCTGCCCCTCACCCAGGAGCACCTCGATTTCATCAACAAGGCCGTGAAGGTCCAGCCGCAAGGGTGCGGTGCGCCCTATGTCGAGGGGTGGTACATGCAGCTCTTCTTCGACCAGATGAAGAGCCTGGAGCAGGATCCGACGATCGCCGACGTGCACACCCAGCCGACCGACGAGGGCGGCGCGCCGGTCGGCCGCGTGCTGCACGTGGGCACCGGCCTGCCACGGCTCATGGTCGTGACGGCCGATCCCTGCGGCGGCGCGCCTCGCGCGTTCGTGGGGCTCGCCTCGTCGTACTTCGAGGCCGTCACCGAGGACTTCGAGCGGATGGACGACCAGCAGTGGGCTCGTACGGTCCTGGGAACGACCCCCGACGTGCCCTGGATGACGGATCTCGTCTCCCGCTGATTCCGGCGATGCGGCGCTCGGCGCTGGCGATGGCGGTCCCGTGAATTCGTGCCGAGTCGTGCCGACTTGTGCCGACCAGGGCCCGCTGCCCGCCAGCGGGATCATGGTGCTCGATCGACCCCGCCAGCCTCCTGAACGTACCGCCTTCATGCGCTTGTCGCCATTTCGATCTCGCGCTGGAGGCAAAGCTCGCGGAGGATCCCGCTGATCTCCTGCTTCGTTTACTCCATTTACTTGGGGTCCGGCAGGCCTCCCGGGATCGTCGGCTTCCCGGCGGAGCTGGGCCATGAAAACACATAGAGAGGTTCGGCTCGTATGCAAGCGCAGAGCATGTTGGTGCAGGCAGGGACGGCGGTCTTCGCGATGCTGGTGGCGTCGAGCTGCGTCGTCGCCGAGAGGATAGAGCAACCAGGAGAGGAGGAGGTCGACTCGGTGAGCGAAGCGCAGCTCGACCCTGGCATGTCGACCCCATGGCGGCTGTACACGGCGACCTTCTCGAACGGCCAGCCGTTCTTTCGAGCCCTTGCGATCGGCGGGAGCAACGTGGGCAGCTACCAGGCGAACACCGAGTACTTTTATGTGACCACGGCGAGCCTGCAGTACCTCGGCAAGAAGGGCGTGAGCTTCAGCCACACGGACGGCAGCGGCGCGCCGCCGACGCAGAGCGGAACGCAGCAGTTTCAGCTTCCGGTGAGCTCCTCCTGGACGTGGTCCTCGAGCGACCAGGTGAGCGGTGGATACCGCTATGACAGCGGCAACGTGCACCTGCGGATCGGCACGGGCGGCGGAGAGATCACGCGGCTGACCTGGTACCAGACGATCACGCAAGGGCAGAACCCGGCCAACATCACGCCGAACGGGGCGTTCACTGTCGGCTCCGGCGCCGTGACGGTCCCGGTTGGAAGCGCCGGATACTACGTCGACGACACGATCCCGTGATCACGGCGAGTCGAGGCGCCCTGTGCGGCGGGGGTGCACCGACCCGCGATCGGCCCCGGAGAGGGAGCACCAGCGCATGACGTTCGTCCAGCGACCGTTCAAGGCCGTGCTGCCTGGGCGCGCGGGCGCTCGCCGGGCTGGCCGGTGCCGCCCCGCAGGCCTGCGAGCTGATTCAATGAATGCGGTTGTACTTGGGAATCAGGCTCGGGACACCAGAGGCTGGCGGACGTGAGAGGTAACGTCATTGCCGGTCACTGCTGATACCAGCGCTGATTGGCGCCGCCCCAGCAGTCCCACATACCCGCCGGCGCCCCATTGTCGCCCCGGAATCCAGTGATTTCCAGGCATTTATTGTTCATCTTGCTCCGGATCTGACGCCCGTCCCAATACCACTGCTGATTGGCGCCGCCCCAACAGTCCCATAGTCCCACCTTTGCTCCGTTTTCGTTGTTGAAGCCAATGATTTCCAGGCACTTGTTGTTAAGCTTGTTGCGGAGCTGGCTCCCATCCCAGTACCAGCGCTGATTGGCGCCGCCCCAACCGTCCCACATGCCCGCCGGGGCTCCGTTTTCACTCCGGAAGCCCGTGAGCTCTAGGTATTTGTTGTTCATCTCATTGCGAAGCATGAAGCTCGAATCCGCTGCTGCTGGCATCGTAACGATTGTCGATGCGCCAAGCGTCACAAGGCAGGCCAACGTGTAGATAATGGTCTTGAGGGGCATTGATGTGCCTTCGCGGTCCTTCATTGTCGATTCTCCCGCTTTCGGAACTTGCTCGCTGCTCGAGGATAGCGTTGTGCTCGACTCGCTGGCCGTCAAGCTCGCCGGCTGTGTGGGGCGAGATGACAACTTGGCTACTCGCGGTCTGTCTGGCGGGCTTGCTGTCGCGTCGCCGCAGGTCTGCGAACTGTCCGGTAGCGGCCCCCGCACGCTACGGGGCACACCCGACGGAGACTCCGTTAGAACCTATCCCAGTAGGAAGCGCCTGGGATCTCGGGAGACTATAATCGGAAGCAAGCGGATGTCCTCGCGAGATGGCTTGACTTTAGCGCGAGACGCGGCAGTCGCCGGCACACGAAGCAGCTCAAGGATGATGGTTGGGGCTCCCCGACGCTAGCTGGACAGAGACGGAACCATCGCTGCCGCCGCGCAAGGCGCACCCACTCGGCTGCCAGAACTCGCACCTATCCGATCGCATGTCCATGGCCCCCATCTTCGTCGTCCTATGGACAGGTTGTCAGTGGAGGCACCCGATGCGACAGGAATCTGCAGCCATTCCTCAGCGCGTTGGCGATCCCTTGAAGGGATCGAAGCGGGTGTGTTTCGAGAGGTCTGGCGCCGCGGGCCGCTGGCGTACGACGAGTTCATCGGCATCGAGCGGCACTGGCTGGCGATGGACGGGGCGATGGCGATGACCAAGGCCCCGCTTGGGGAGAAACGAACGGGCCTAACCCCACCGACGAGGGAGGAACCTGGGCGACCCGGAGCTAGGCGTGTGGGAACACGTCCCCTCGGCCGTCCGCCGCCGTCTCTGTCTCCGCCGCATGCAAAGGCAGCTCGACGACGAACGTGGCGCCCGCGCCCGGCTGGCTCTCGACGCGGATGGTGCCGCCGTGGGAGGCGACGATCCACCGAACGATGTAGAGGCCGAGGCCGAGACCCCCGAAGTTGCGGACGGAGACGGCGCGCTCGAAGCGCTCGAAGATCCTGGCATGGTCGGCCTCCGCGACGCCGATGCCGTGATCGCGGACGACGAGCAGCGCGCGATCGCCCTCGCCGTGCACGACGACGTGAACGGGGGCCCCCGCGCCGTACTTGATCGCGTTGGACAGCAGGTTGATGAGGACCTGCTCCATACGAGAAGCATCCCAGTCGCCCACCACGGGCCCTTCCAGATCGAGCTGGGTGCGACAGCGGGCGTCGGCGAGCTGCTGGTGCATCCGCTCGACGACCTCGCGCGTCAGGGCCGCCAGATCGAACGGCGCGCGCGCGAGGGTGAGGCGGCCGGCGTTCATGCGGGTGACGTCGAGCAGCTCGTTGACCAGGCGGGCGAGGCGCGCGATCTGTCGGTTGAGGACCTGGATGGCGGCGTCGATGCGCTCCGGAGCGACCTCGGCGCGCTGGAGGCGGGGCAGGAGCCGGGCGAGGAGGTGCGCCTGCATCTTGAGCGAGGTGAGCGGTGTCTTGAGCTCGTGGGATGCGACGAGGAGGAACTCGTCGCGGCGCTCGATCGCCACCTGGGCCTCGGCGAACAGGCGGCTGTTGTCGAGGGCGAGCGCGGCGCGGCTCGCCAGCTCCTGGGCCAGCCACAGGTCCGCCGGCCGGTAATGGCGTCGCGGCGCGGCCGCCAGCAGGGTCATGACCCCGAAGCGCCGGTCGCGGGCGAGGAGCGGGACCCGGAGGAAGGAGTGAACGCCGAGCGGCTCCAGGAGGGGCGCCGCGCGGATGTCGCCCACCTCGGCGTGATCCGGAGAGCTCGCTGCCAGGGGCCGCAGCGCGTCCATCAACGCGCCTGCGAGCTCGGCCGGCACGCCCGCGGTGACCGGGGTGACCGTCCGCCCCGGGGCGTCCCGGGCGAGATCCACGTGGAGGACGCACCGGTCGGCCAGCTCGGGCACGACGAGCTGCGCGACGCTCTCGAGGGTGGCGCCGTAGCCGAGGGCCATGAGCTTGCGGCTCGCCTCGGCGAGGAAGCGCTCGGCCAGCTCGGCGCGCTTGCGCTCGGTGATGTCGGTGGAGATGCCGCAGAGCACGCCGGGCATGACGCTCTCCCCGAGCGGGAACTTGAGCGACAGGTAGGTGTGCGGCCCGTCCTCCATCATCACCTCCTCCTCGCACTGCAGCGGCTCGCCCGTGTCGAGCACCCGCCGGTCGTTGTCAGCGATGATCTCGAGATCCGTGGAAGGGAAGAGCTCGGTGGTCGATTTGCCGATGAGCTGCTCGGGCGGCATGCCCAGGAGGCGGCCCACCTCGCGGTTGACGAGCAGGTGCCGGCCGTCGCGATCCTTGAGGTAGATGGTCGCAGCCGAGTTGTCGACGATGGCCTGCAGAGTGGCCTGGCTCCCGCGGAGCTCGCGCTCCGCCCGGCGCCGCTCGGCGTTCTCCTGCTCGATATCGGCGTAGAGCATGGCGTTCTCGAGCGAGATGGCCGACTGCGAGGCGAGCAGCTCGAGCACGGTGAGCCGCCCCGGGGTGAACGCCCCGGCCACCAGCTTGTTCTCCAGGTAGAGCAGGCCGAGCAGCCGCGCTTGCCGCACGATCGGCAGGCACAGCACGGACCTCGGATTCTTCCGCGTGAAATACTCGTCCTCCGAGAACGGGTGCCGCCCGGCAGCGTCGTCGAGCAGCACGCGCTCATGGCTCCGGCGAACATAGTTGAGAATGGATTGCGGCAGCGCGTCCGCCGCCGCCTCGCCCGCGTCGAGCAGCCGCGTGGCGCCCCCGGAAGCGGCGATCGCCGCCGCGGTCGACAGGCGATCTTCCCGGAGCAGGAGCACATACCCCTCTCCGGCGCCCGCGTGCTCGACCACGATGCGCAGGAGCATCTCGAGCAGGCGCGGGAGCTTGAGCTCGCCGGAGATGCTCTGAGAGGCCTTGACGACGGAAAGGACGTCGAACTGCTCGGCTCGCACGGCGAAGGTGACGGTGGGGGCGATCGGCTTTCGCTCGACGAGGAAGGGATAACGCTGGTCGAGCTGCTCGACCTTGGCGTGCGCGCCCCAGCGGAAATAGGCGGCGCGGGCCTTCTGGAGGTAAGCGTCTGCGGGCGTGGACAGGCCGCGGTCGCGGTAGAGCCGGGCGGCGAGCTCGCAGGCGATGGCCTCGTGCTGGACGAAGCCGCCCTCGCGCGCCGAGGAGATGGCCTGCTCGTAGAGGCCGATGGCCTCCAGGTCCTGCCCGCGGAGCCGGGCGATCTCGGCGCGGACCAGGGCGTGTTTGTGGAGGAAGTTGTCGGGGCCGCTCGCGGCCCACGCGCCGAGCTGCCGCTCGCAGTCGAGCAGCCCCTCCGGCAGCTCCGGCCGGGGCGACGGCGCCGCCGCGCGATCCTCATCGTCGACGAGCGCGGCCAGCGCGAGCGCGCGATAATAGAAGCACTCGGCGTACAGCGCGCACGCGTCGAACTTCCAGTCGTAGTCGACGACCACACGGGTCGTCGCCGCGAGCGTCTCCCGGGGAGAGCCGAGGATGAACGTCGCCTGAGCCTTCATGCTGAAGTGGAAGCAGCCAGAGACGATCGCCCCCTCCCGGCCGAGCCGCGCCTCGAAGGCCGCCTGATCCAGCTCGGCGCCATCCAGCATCGCGTAATGGACCGGCCGCCCGCGCAGCGCCTGGATGAGGTGCCGGGCGCCGAGGAGGATGTCATAGACGAACGCGTAGCCGGCCTTGCGCACGAAGGCGAGGCGGTCCTCGGTCAGGTGGAGGGCGTCCTCCAGCGGCTCGCCGGAGAGCAGCGGGAACATCGCCGCCCAGATGCAATTGTAACATGCGTTGTTCCAGTCGCCGCCCTCCACCGCGGCGTTGAAGCCGCGGCGAGCAGTGAAGCCGGTCTCTCTGTAATGGCGCGTCCAGAAGACGATCTGCTGCCCGAACAGGGTGAACACCGCGCCCTTCGTGGCGAGGACGTGGCCCCTGTCCGCGAGGTCGTAGCCGAGCTTTCCGAACAGGTAGGCGTCACGGTATTGCCCGAACCGCGGGCCGAACATCCGCGCGAATGCGGTGTACGCCTGGGCGGAGCTCTCCGCGTTGCCGTGGCGCAAGCTGAGCTTGACCATCCGCACGAGGAGCAGATAGTGCAGCTTCACATCCACGAAATAGGCAGGGATGTTCACGCCCATGAGGACGCGCATCGCTACCTTGATGTCGGGGTGCTCCATGGGGGGCAGGTTGACCAGATCCTCGATCGCCCGGCCGCCCAGGGCCTGCAGGACGCTCTCGGTCTCTTCTTCGACCTGCGCGTCGGTGACGGGGAGCGACAGCTCGATGTCCCAGGCGCGAAGGCATGAGAGCCCGAGCTCCACGGCGCGGGCGCACTGCCCGCGGGTCACGTGCAAGGCGACGGCGAGCTCGACGACGGCGGCTCGCTCGATCTTGGTCCTCGCGCGCTCCATGAGCTCGTCGAGCAGCCGCTCGGCCTCCTCGAAGCTGCCGGTGGCGTAGGCGGCGTGCGCGCGCTCGAGGCTCAGGTCGTAGGTCAGATCGTACCGAGTCTCCCAGCGCTCGCGGGGATCTTGCGCGAGGAGGGCCAGGCCCGCCGCGAAGAGGGCGGCGGCGGACTGGTAGGCGGCGGCGGCCTTGGCCTTCCTGCCGGCGCGGAGGTTGAGGGCGGCGAGCTCGTCGCGTTCGGCCTGGGAACGGAGGAGCGCGGCGCCGCGGTTGAGGTGGCCGACGACATCGAAGAGCGCCTCATCGGGCTCCTCCGCGCGCCGTGCCTTCAAGAGCAGCTGGCCGATCCCGAGGTGCACCTCGGCGAGCTGTCCTGGCGGGATGAGCGAATAAGCGGCTTGCTGCACCCGGTCGTGGAGGAAGCGATAGGCGCTGTCCCCGCGGAGCAGCAGACCCTCCCGCACGGCCTCCTGGAGCGCCGTGCGCAGCGCGTCCGCCGGCCTTCGCGCGATGATCGCGAGGGTGTCGAGGTCCACGCCGTCGCCGAGGCACGCGGCGAGCTTGAGCGCGTCGCGCGTGGCGACGGGGAGCCGCTCCAGCTTGCCCACCATCAGCTCGACGACGTTGTCGGTGAAGCCCTTGTCGCGGATGGCGGCGCTGTCCCAGCGCCATGCGCCCTCGTCGGCATCGAAGGTGATGAGCCCCTCGTCGTGCAGGGTGATGAGGAACTGGATCACGAAGAAGGGGTTGCCACCGGTCTTCTCGTACACCAGCCCTGAGAGCGGCTCGACCTGCGCTTCCGGTGTGTGGACCGCCTCGGCGACGAGCGCGCCGACGTGGGCTGCGGAGAGCGGCTCGAGGACGATGTTGCCGACGGCGGCGCCGCGCTTCTGGGCCTCGGCGAGCGTGAGCCGGAGCGGGTGCGCGGGGCCGACCTCGTTGTCGCGATAAGCGCCTATCACGAGGAGGTGCGCGTCGCCCGCGAGGGTGGCGAGCTGCTCGAGCAAAAGGAGGCTGCCGGGGTCGGCCCATTGCAGGTCGTCGAGGAAGAGGGCGACGGGGTGCTCCTTCCGGGCGCAGGCGGCGACGAAGCGCTGGAGCGTGGCGAGCAGCCGGCTCTGGGCCTCGGCGGGCGGGAGCTCGGGCACGGGCGGCTGCGGGCCGAGGAGCAGGGCGAGCTCGGGGAGCATGTCGGTGAGCAATCCGCCGCTCGCGCCGAGGGCCTCGCGGAGGCGCTCTCTCCAGCGCTCGACCTGCTGCTCGCTGGCGCTGAGGATCTCCTGCACGAGCCCCCGGAAGGCGTGAAGGAGGGGGCGGTAAGGGACGTCGCGCTTGAGCTGATCGAATTTGCCGGAGAGGAAGAAGCCGCGCTCGCGCACGATGGGCCTGTGCAGCTCGGCGACGAGCGAGGACTTGCCGATGCCCGAGTAGCCCGACACGAGCAGGAGCTCTGGCCGGCCTCTGGCGACCACGCGCTCGAACGCGGCGAGCAGCTCCTCCACCTCGCGCTCGCGGCCGTAGAGCCGCTGCGGGATCTGGAACCTGTCGGAGGCGTCGCGCTGTCCGAGCGGGAAGGGCTCGACGGCGCCGCTCTGGCGCAGCTGGGAAGAGCACCGTTCGAGGTCGTGGCGCAGGCCGAGGGCGCTCTGGTAGCGCTCCTCGGCGGCCTTGGAGAGCAGCTTGAGGACGATGGCGGAGAGCTGCGGTGGAATCGAGGGGACGAGCGCGTGCGGCGGCTGCGGCGCCTGGGCGATGTGGCAATAGACCCATTCGACAGGATCGCTGGCCTGGAAGGGCAGGGTGCCAGTCAGCATCTCGTAGAAGGTGACGCCGAGGGAGTACAGGTCGGTCCGCTCGTCGACCCGGCGGTTCATGCGGCCCGTCTGCTCAGGCGCCATGTAGGCGAGCGTGCCCTCGATGAGGCCGTCGTGGGCGAGCTCCTGGGCTTCGCGGTGAGAGAGGGAGGCGATGCCGAGATCGGTGATCTTCACCTCGCCGGTGTCGGGGTTGTAGAGCAGGTTCTGGGGCTTGATGTCCTTGTGGATGACGTGCCGCCGGTGCATCTCGACGAGGGCGGCTGTCAGCCGGACGGAAAGGGGGAGGAAGCGCTCGATCGGCATCCCGCGCATCCCGCGCAGCGGCCCATCGCCATCGAGCAGCCGGTCGAGCGAGCGGCCGCCGAAGTCCTCCAGGACCAGGGTCATCTGGTCGCGGAACGGCTCGATCCCGTAGGCTCGGACGACGACGGGCGACTCCAGGGCCCTGGCGACCTCGAGCTCGTGCTGGAGCCTGCCGAGGGCGCGGGGGCTGGCGTGGTCGCGCCGCAGGACCTTGAGCACCACCGGCCGGCCGTCCTCCTCGCTCCGCGCGCGGTAGAGGATCGTGTCCGCACCTTGGTGCAGCACCTCCAGCACGCGGTAACGTGGACTATCGAGCATAGGAGGATCTTTGAAATCCGGGTCACCGGCGGTGTGCTGCCGTTCAACCCGGTACATTGCCAAAAGCGCCGCGCCTCGTCACGAGCAAACGGCGGCGCGTCAGCGCCGCCTGAGGCTCCCGGAGAACGCTTACGCCGGCGGGAGGAAGGTGCCCTGGCCGTCCGTCTCTGTCTCCGCCGCATGCAAAGGCAGCTCGACGATGAACGCAGCGCCCGCGCCTGGCGTGCTCTCGACGCGGATGGTGCCGCCGTGGGAGGTGACGATCCACCGAACGATGTAGAGGCCGAGGCCGAGACCGCCGAAGTTGCGGACGGAGACGGCGCGCTCGAAGCGCTCGAAGATCCTGGCCTGGTCGGCCTCCGCGATGCCCATGCCGTGATCGCGGACGACGAGCAGCGCGCGGCCTTCCAGGCCGCGGACGACGACGTGAATGGGGGCCCCCGCGCCGTACTTGATCGCGTTGGACAGCAGGTTGATGAGGACCTGCTCCATACGAGAAGCATCCCAGTCCCCGACCACCGGCTCGTCCAGATCGAGCTGGGTGCGGCAGCGGGCGTCCGCGAGCTGCTGCCTCATTCGCTCGACGGCCTCGCGCGTCAGGGCCGCCAGATCGACGGGCGCGCGCGCCAGGGAGAGCCGGCCGGCGTTCAGGCGGGTGACGTCGAGCAGCTCGTTGACCAGGTGGGCGAGGCGCGCGATCTGGCGGTTGAGGAGCTGGATCGCGGCGTCGATGCGCTCCGGAGCGACCTCCGCGCGCTGGAGGCGGGGCAGGAGCCGGGCGAGGAGGTGCGCTTGCATCGTGAGCGAGGTGAGCGGCGTCTTGAGCTCGTGCGAGGCGACCAGGAGAAACTCGTTCCGGCGCTCGATCGCCTCCTGCGCCTCGGCGAACAGGCGGGTGTTGTCGAGCGCGAGCGCGGCGCGGAGCCCGAGCTCCTCGGCGAGCCACAGGTCGGCGGGGCCGAACCGGCGCCGGGGCGCGGCCGCCAGCAGGGTCATGACCCCGAAGCGCCGGTCGCGGGCGAGGAGCGGGACGCGAAGGAAGGAGTGAACGCCGAGCTGCTCCAGGCGGGGCGCGGCGCGGACGTCGCCCACCTCTGGGCGGTCCGGCGAGGTCGCTGCCAGGGGCCGCAGCGCGTCCGTCACCGCGCCTGTGAGCTCGGCCGGCACGCCCGCCGTGACTGCGGTCACCGTGTGTCCCGCGGTGCAGCTGGGGAGCTCCACGTGGATGACGCACCGGTCGGCCAGCTCGGGCACGGCGAGCTGCGCGACGCTCTCGAGTGTGGCGCCGTAGCCGAGGGCCATGAGCTTGCGGCTCGCGTCGGCCAGGAAACGCTCTGCGAGCTCGGCCCGCTTGCGCTCGGTGATGTCGGTGGAGATGCCGCAGAGCACGCCGGGCATGACCTCCTCCCCGAGAGGGAACTTGAGCGACAGGAAGGTGTGCGGCCCGTCCTCCATCGTCACCTCTTCCTCGAACTCGAGCGGCTCGCCTGCCTCGAGCACCCGCCGGTCGTGATCGCCGATGATCTCGGCGAGCGCAGCAGGCAAGAGCTCGGCGTCGGTCCTTCCGAGGAGCCGATGGCCCGGCAGGCCGGCGACGTTGCTCGCCTGGCGGTTGACGAGCAGATACCGGCCCTCGCGATCCTTGAGGAAGATGGCGGCGGCGGAGTTGTCGACGATGGCCTGCAGCGTGGCCTGGCTCTCGCGGAGCTCCCGCTCCGCCCGGCGGCGCTCGGCGTTCTCCTGCTCGATATCGGTATAGAGCATGGCGTTCTCGAGCGAGATGGCCGACTGCGAGGCGAGCAGCTCGAGCACGGTGAGCCGCCCCGGGGTGAACGCGCCGGTGACGAGGTTGTTCTCCAGGTAGAGCAGGCCGAGCAGCCGCGCCTGCCGCACGATCGGGAGGCACAGCACCGATCTCGGCCGCTTGCGCGTGAAATACTCGTCCTCCGAGAACGGGTGTCTGGCGGAGGCGTCGTCGAGCAGGACGCGCTCGTGGCTGCGGCGGACGTAGTTGAGAATGGATTGCGGCAGCGCGGCCGGAGGGGCCTCGCCCGCGTCGCGCATCCGCACCGCGCCCCCCGGCGCCTCGATCGCCGCGCTCCACAGGCGTTCGCCCCGGACCAGGAGGACGCACCCCTGCTCGGCGCCCGCGTGCTCGACCATGGTGCGCAGGAGCATCTCGAGCAGGCGCGGGAGCTTGAGCTCTCCCGAGATGCTCTGAGAGGCCTTGACGACGGAAAGGACGTCGAACTGCTCGGCGCGGACGGCGAAGGTGACGGTGGGCGCGATCGGCTTTCGCTCGACGAGGAAGGGATAACGCTGGTCGAGCTGCTCCACCTTGGCGTGGGCGCCCCAGCGGAAGTAGGCGGCGCGTGCCTTCTGGAGGTAAGCGTCTGCGGGCGTGGACAGGCCGCGGTCGCGGTAGAGCCGGGCGGCGAGCTCGCAGGCGATGGCCTCGTGCTGGACGAAGCCGCCCTCGCGCGCCGAGGAGATGGCCTGCTCGTAGAGGCCGATGGCCTCCAGGTCCTGCCCGCGGAGCCGGGCGATCTCGGCGCGGACCAGGGCGTGTTTGTGGAGGAAGTTGTCGGGGCCGCTCGCGGCCCACGCGCCGAGCTGCCGCTCGCAGTCGAGCAGCTGGTCCGGGAGCTCCCGCGGCGGGGAGCCGCGCTCCGCGTGCGGCGCGCTGGAGAGGGCCGCGAGCGAGAGCGCGAGATAATAGAAGCTCTCGGCCATGAGCGCGTGCGGCTGGTTCCAGAAGGGTTGCTCGGTGACGACGCGGGTCGCCGCCTCGAGCGCCTCCCCGGGAGCGCCGAGCACGAAGAGCGCCTGCGCCTTCAAGCTGTAATAGAATTCGCGCGCGGTCTCCAGCTCTCCCTCCTTCAGCCGCGCCTCGAAGGCCGGAGTATCCAGCTCGGAGCCGTCGAACATCGAGAAGCGGACCGGCCTCCCGCGCAGCGCCTGGATCATGGCGTGGGCGCTGAGGAGGGCGCCGTGCGCGAACGCGAAGCCCGCGCTGAGCACGAAGCCGAGGCGCTCGTCGACCTCGTGGAGCACGTCGTCGAGCGCCTCGCCAGAGAGCAGGTGGAACAGCGCGTCCCACATGCAGTTGAAGCACGCCATGCTCAGCGCGCCGGACTCGACCGCGGCGCTGAAGCCGGCGCGCCCGTACGGATACGTCTCTCTGTAGTGGCGTGTCCAGAAGACGACATGGTGTCCGAAGGTGGCGAACACCATCGATTTCGTGGTGAGGAGGCCGCTCCTCTGCGCCAGGTCGTGGCCGAGCTTGCCGAACCGATAGGCCTCCTTGTATCGCCCGAACCTCGGGCCGAACATCCTCGCGAACGACGTGTACGCGACAGCGGAGCCCTCGGCGTTGCCGTGGCGCAGGCTGAGCTGGACCATGCGCAGGAAGATGAGAAAGTAGAGGTTCGGGGTCATGAAGGACGCCGCGATGCCCGCGCCCTCCAGCACGCCCATCGTCAGCTTGACCTCCCGGTCGGTCATGGAGGGCAGGTGGATCAGGTCCTCGATTGCCCCTTCACCCAGGGCCTGCCAGACGCCCTTCGTCTCCTCTTCGAGCTGTGTGTCCGTGGGGAGGCGTGGAAGAGCGATGTCGCAGGTGCGGAGCCACGAGAGGCCGATCTCCACGGCGCGGGCCGATTGCCCGCGGATCAACTGGAGCGTGACGATGAGCTCGACGGCGGCGGCCGTCTCGGTCCTGGTCCTCGCGCGCTCCATGAGCTCTTCGAGGAGCCGCTCGGCCTCGTCGAAGCTGCCTGTGATGTACGCGGCGTGCGCGCGCTCGAGCGTCAGGTCGTAGGTCAGCTCGTGCTGCGCGTCCCAGGAGGCCTGCGCGAGCAGGGAGAGGCCCGCGGCGAAGAGCGCGGCGGCGGACTGGAAGGCCGCGGCGGCCTTGGCCTTCCTGCCGGCGCGGAGGTTGAGGGCGGCGAGCTCGTCGCGCTCGGCCTGGGAACGGAGGAGCGCGGCGCCGCGGTTGAGGTGGCCGACGACATCGAAGAGCGCCTCGTCGGGCTCGTCGGCGCGCCGTGCCTTCAAGAGCAGCTGGCCGATCCGGAGGTGCACCTCGGCCAGCTGCTCTGCCGGGATGAGCGAATAAGCGGCCTGCTGCACCCGGTCATGGAGGAAGCGATAGCCAGAGCCCCGGCGGAGCAGGAGCCCCTCCCGCACGGCCTCCTCGAGCGCGTCGCGGAGCTCCGCCGCTGGACGGCCCGCGACCACCGCCAGGGGTTCGAGGTCGAGGCTGCTGCCGAGGCACGCGGCCAGCTTGAGCGCGTCGTGCGCGGGGGCCGAGAGGCGCTTGAGCTTGCCCGCCATCAGCTCGACGACGTTGTCGGTGAAGCCCTTGTCGCGGATGGCGGCGATGTCCCACCGCCATGCGCCCTCGTCGGCGTCGAGGGTGATGAGCCGCTCTTCGTGCAAGGCGATGAAGAACTGGAGAGCGAAGAAGGGGTTGCCGCCGGTCTTCTCGTGGACGAGCTGCGAGAGCGGCTCCACCTGCGCTTCGGGCGCGTGGACGGCCTCGGCGACGAGCGCGCCGACGTGGGCGGCCGACAGCGGCGCGAGGACGAGCTCGGAGACGGCGGCGCCGCGCTTCTGCGCCTCGGCGAGCGTGAGCCGGAGCGGGTGCGCGGGGCCGACCTCGTTGTCGCGGTAGGCGCCGATCAGCAGGAGGTGCTCGGAGCCGGTATAGGTGGCGAGCTGCTCGAGCAGGAGGAGGCTGGCCGCGTCGGCCCACTGGAGATCATCGAGAAAGAGCGCGACGGGGTGCTCCTTCCGGGCGCAGGCGGCGACGAAGCGCTGGAGCGCGGCGAGCAGCCGGCTCTGCGCCTCGGCGGGGGGAAGCTCGGGCACGGGCGGATGCGGGCCGAGGAGGAGCGTGAGCTCGGGGAGCACGTCGGCGAGCAGACTGGCGTCCTGGCCGAGGGCCTCGCGGAGGCGCTCTCTCCAGCGCTCGAGCTGCTCCTCGCTCGCGCACAGGAGCTCCCGCGAGAGCGCCCGGAATGACCGGAGAAAGGCGTGGTAAGGGACGTCGCGCTTGAATTGCTCGAACTTGCCGGAGAGAAAGAAGCCGCGCTCGCGCACGACGGGCCTGTGCAGCTCGGCGACGAGCGAGGACTTGCCGATGCCCGAATAGCCCGAGACGAGCACGAGCTCTGGCCGGCCGTTCGCGACCACGCGCTCGAACGCGGCGAGCAGCGCCTCGAGCTCGCGCTCGCGGCCGTAGAGCCGCTGCGGGACCTGGAACCGGTCGGAGAGATCGCGCCCGCCGAGCGCGAAGGGCTCGATGGCGCCGGTCGACTGCCACCTTGCGAAGCACGTGTCGAGGTCGTGGCGCAGGCCGAGGGCGCTCTGGTAACGCTCCTCGGCGGCCTTGGAGAGCAGCTTGAGGACGACGGCGGAGAGCTGCGGTGGAATCGATGGGACGAGCGCGTGCGGCGGCCGCGGCGCCTGGGCGATGTGGCAATAGACCCACTCGACAGGATCGCTGGCCTGGAAGGGCAGGGTGCCCGTCAGCATCTCGTAAAAAGTGACACCGAGGGAGTACAGGTCGGTCCGCTCGTCGATCCGGCGGTTCATGCGGCCCGTCTGCTCAGGCGCCATGTAGGCGAGCGTGCCCTCGATGAGCCCGTCGTGGGCGAGCTCCTGGGCTTCGCGGGGGGAGAGGGAGGCGATGCCGAGATCGGTGATCTTCACCTCGCCGGTGTCGGGGTTGTAGAGCAGGTTCTGGGGCTTGATGTCCTTGTGGATGATGCGGTGCCGATGCAGCTCGGCGAGCGCGCCGGTGAGGCGGACGGCGAGGGGGAAGAAGCGCTCGATCGGCATCCCGCCCATCCCGCGCATCCCGCCCATCGCGCGCATCGGCCCGTCGTCATCGAGCAGCCGGTCGAGCGAGCGGCCGCCGAAGTCCTCGAGGACCAGGGTTACCTGGTCGCGGAATGGCTCGATCCCATGGGCCTTGATGACGACGGGCGAATCGAGCGCTCTGGCGACCTCGAGCTCGTGCTGGAGCCTGCCGAGGGCGCGGGGGCTCGCGTGATCGCGCCGCAGGGCCTTGAGCACCACCGGCCGGCCGTCCTCCTCGCGCCGCGCGCGGTAGAGGATCGTGTCCGCACCTTGGTGCAGCACCTCCAGCACACGGTAGCGTGGACTATCGAGCATAGGAGGATCTTTGAAAACCGAGGCGCCAGCGACGACTTGCGGCTCAACTCGCTACACTGCCAAAAGCGGTGCGCCTCGTCACGGGCAAACGGCGGCGCGTTCTCGCGCCAGCTCGCCTGTGGCGACTCCCTCGCCCAGGCATGGCGATGGCGTGGACGGAAAGCGAGCTGCTGACGCGCAGTCGGGTGGCGAGCGCGCAGCGCGCACCTACGCCTGCGGGAGCAGGGCATCCTGGCCGTCCGTCTCTGTCTCCGCCGCATGCAAAGGCAGCTCGACGACGAACGTGGCGCCCGCGCCCGGCTGGCTCTCGACGCGGATGGCGCCGCCGTGAGAGGCGACGATCCATCGAACGATGTAGAGGCCGAGTCCGAGACCTCCGAAGTTGCGGACGGAGACGGCGCGCTCGAAGCGCTCGAAGATCCTGGCCTGATCGGCCTCGGCGATGCCGATGCCGTGATCGCGGACGACGAGCCGCGCGCGATCGCACTCGCCGCGCACGACGACGTGAATGGGAGCCCCCGCGCCGTACTTGAGCGCGTTGGACAGGAGGTTGATGAGGACTTGCTCCATGCGAGAGGCATCCCAGTGCCCGACCACGGGCCCTTCCAGATCGAGCTCGGCGCGGCAGTGTGCGCTCGCGAGCTGCTGTCTCATCCGCTCGACGACCTCTCGCGTCAGGGCCGCCAGATCGAACGGCGCGCGCGTGAGGGTGAGCCGGCCGGCGTTCAGTCGGGTGACGTCGAGCAGCTCGCTGACCAGGTGGGCGAGGCGCGCGATCTGTCGGTTGAGGACCTGGAGCGCGGCGTCGATGCGCTCCGGGGAGATCTCCGCGCGCCGGTAGCGGGGCAGCAGCCGCTCGAGCAGGTGCGCCTGCATCTTCAGCGAGGTGAGCGGTGTCTTGAGCTCGTGCGATGCGACGAGGAGGAACTCGTTCCGGCGCTCGATCGCCGCCTGGGCCTCGGCGAACAGACGGCTGTTGTCCAGCGCGAGCGCGGCGCGGCTCCCGAGCTCCTCGGCGAGCCGCAGGTCGGCAGGGCCATAACGGCGTCGAGGCGCGGTCGCCAGCAACGCCATGACCCCGAAAGACTGGTCGCGCGCGAGGAGCGGAACGCGGAGAAAGGAGTGAACGCCGAGCTGCTCCAGGCGGGGCGCGGCGCGGAAGTCGCCCACCTCCGGGCGATCCGGCGAGGTCGCCGCCGGGGACCGCAGCGCGTCCATCACCGCACCTTCGAGGCCGTCCGGCACACCTGCGGTGATCGTGGTTCCCGGGGCGCGGTCGGCGAGGTCCACGTGGATGACGCACCAGTCGGCCAGCGCGGGCACGGCGAGCTGCGCGACGCTCTCGAGGGTGGCGCCGTAGCCGAGGGCCATGAGCTTGCGGCTCGCCTCGGCGAGGAAGCGCTCGGCCAGCTCGGCGCGCTTGCGCTCGGTGATGTCGGTGGAGATGCCGCAGAGCCCGCCGGGCATGACCTCCTCCCCGAGAGGGAACTTGACCGACAGGAAGGTGTGAAGCCCGTCCTCCAGCGGCAGCTCCTCCTCCCACTCCATCGGCGCGCCCGTCTCGCGCACCTTCCTGTCGTGGTCCTGCAAGGTCTCGACGACCGGAGAACACACGATCTCGGCGACCGTCTTTCCGACGATCGCCTCGATCGGCATGCGCATGACGGCGCGCACGTGCCGGTTGGCGAGCAGGAGCCGGCCTTCGCGATCCTTGACGTAGATGGACGCAGCGGAGTTGTCGACGATGGCCTGGAGGGTCGCCTGGTTGGTCTTCAGCGCCTGCTCGGCCCGCCGCCGCTCGGCGTTCTCCCGCTCGACCTCGGCATACAGCATGGCGTTCTCGAGCGAGATGGCCGATTGCGACGCAAGCAGCTCGAGCACGCTGAGCCGCCCGGGGGTGAACGCCCCGGTGATGAGCCTGTTCTCCAGGTAAAGCAGGCCCAGCAGCCGGGTATGCCGCACGATCGGGAGGCACAGCACCGATTTCGACCCCCTCTGCCTGAAATACTCGTCCTCCAGGAACGGGTGCCTCGCGGTCGCGTCGTCGAGCAGCACGCGCTCGTGGCTGCGGCGAACGTAGTTGAGCACGGATTGCGGTAGCGCGGTCGCCGCCGCCTCGCCCGCGTCGAGCAGCCGCGGCGTTCCACCGGATGTCGAGAGCGCGGCCGCGATCGACAGCCGATCCTTCCGGACCAGGAGGACGTGCCCCTCTCCGGCGCCCGCGTGCTCGATCGCGACGCGCAGGAGCATCTCGAGCAGGCGCGGGAGCTGGAGCTCGCCGGAGATGCTCTGAGAGGCCTTGACCACGGACAGGACGTCGAACTGCTCGGCTCGCACGGCGAACGTGACGGTGGGCGCGATCGCCTGGCGCGGGGCGAGGTGGGGATAGCGCTGATCGAGCTGCTCCACCTTGGCGTGCGCGCCCCAGCGGAAATAGGCGGAGCGGGCCTTTTGCAGGCAGGCGTCCGCGGGGGTGGCGAGGCCGCGCGCGCGGTAAAACGCCGCGGCGAGCTCGCTGGCGATGGCCTCGTGCTGGACGAAGCCGCCCTCTTGCGCAGACGACGCGGCTTGCTCGTAAAGCCGGATCGCCTCCGATTCCTGCCCACGGAGCCGGGCGATCTCGGCGCGGACCAGGGCGTGCTTGTGGAGGAAATTGTCAGGGCCGTTCCTGGCCCACTCGCCGAGCTGCCGCTCGCACTCGAGGAGCTGCTCGGGGAGCTCCACCGGCGGGGAGGGCCGCGCATCATGCGCCTCGCGCGCCCCGCGCTCCCGCCCGGCGTCGACGAGCGCCGCGAGCGAGAGCGCGAGATAGTAGCAATTCTCGGCGATGAGCGCGTGCGGCTCGGTCCTCAAGGGGTTCTCGTGGATCGCGCGGGTCGCCGCCGCGAACGCCTCGCTGTGAGCGCCGAGCACGAAGAGCGCCTGGGCCTTCAAGCTATAATAGCGGCTGCGGATCCGGTGCAGATCCCCCTTGTCGAGCCGCGCCTCGAAGGCCGACGCATCCAGCTCGGACCCGTCCAGCATCGAGACGCGGACCGGCCTCCCGCGCAGCGCCTGGATCATCGCGTGGGCGCCGAGGAGGGAGCTGTGCGCGTACGCGTACCCGGCCCTCCGCACGAAGCCGAGCCGCTCGTCGACCTCGCGGAGTACGTCCTCCAGCGGCTCACCGGAGAGCAGCCTGAACAGCGCGACCCAGATGCAGTTGAGGCACGCCATGTTCAGGTCACCGGACTCGACCGCGGCGCTGAAGCCGGCGCGCGAGTACGGATACGTCTCTCGGTAGTGGCGTGTCCAGAACAGGACATGCTGTCCAAAGACGGTGAACACCACCGATTTCGTGGTGAGGAGGCCGCTCCGCTCCGCCAGGTCGTGGCCGAGCTTGCCGAACAGATACCCCTCCTGGTATCGCCCGAACCTGGGGCCGAGCACCCTCGCGAAATCGGCGTACGCGTAAGCGGAGCTTTCGGCGTTGCCGTGGCGCAGGCTGAGCTCGACCCTGCGCAGGACCATGAGACAGTGCAGGTCCACGTCCGCGAAGAACGCAGGCGTGGCCATCGCATGCAGCACGCCCATCGTGATCTTGATCTCCGGGTGCGTCACGGGGGGCAGATGGATCAGGTCCTCGATCGCCCGTTCGCCCAGGACCCGCCAGACGCACTCCGCCTCCTTTTCGAGCTGTGCGTCGGTGGGGTGGAGCGGGAGCTCGATGCCGCAGCCGCGGAGCCACGAGAGCCCGATCTCCACCCCGCGGGCGCATTGCCCGCGGGTCAGGTAGAAGGCGAGCGCGAGCTCGACGACGGCGGCTGTCTCGCCATGGGTCCTCGCGCGCTGGCGGAGCGCTTCGAGGAGCCGCTCGGCCTCGTCGAAGCCGCCGGTGATGTACGCGACGTGCGCGCGCTCGAAGGTCAGCTCGAAGGTCAGCTCGTGCCGCGTCTCCCAGGAGTCCGGCGCGAGCAGGGAGAGGCCCGCGGCGAAGAGCGCGGCGGCGGACTGGAAGGCCGCGGCGGCCTTGGCCTTCCTGCCGGCGCGGAGGTTCAGCGCGGCGACCTGGTCCCGCTCGGCTCGGGAACGGAGGAGCGCGGCGCCGCGGTTGAGGTGGCCGACGACGTCGAAGAGCGACGCGTCGCGCTCGTCGGCGCGCTGCGCCTTCACGAGCAGCTGGCCGATGCAGAGGTGCACCTCGGCGAGCTGCTCGGGCGGGATCAGCGAATACGCGGCCTGCTGCACCCGGTCATGGAGGAAGCGATAGCCAGAGCCCCGGCGGAGGAGCAGCCCCTCCCGCACGGCCTCCCCGAGCGCGTCGCGGAGCTCCTCCGCCGGACGGCGTGCGATGATCGCGAGGGGGTCGAGGTCCAGCGTGTTGCCGATGCACGCGGCGAGCTTGAGCGCGTCCCGCGCCGGGATGGAGAGCCGCTTGAGCTTGCCCACCATCAGCTCGACGACGTTGTCGGTGAAGCCCTTGTCGCGGATGGCGGCGATGTCCCAGCGCCACACGCGCTGCTCGGCGTCGAGGGTGATGAGACCTTCCTGGTGCAGCTCGAAGAGGAACTGGAGCACGAAGAAGGGGTTGCCGGCGGTCTTCTCGTAGACGAGCTGCGAGAGCGGCTCGACCTGCGCTTCGGGCGCGTGGACGGCCTCGGCGACGAGCGCGCCGACGTGGGCTGCGGAGAGCGGCTCGAGGAAGAGCTCGGAGACGGCGGCGCCGCGCTTTCGGGCCTCGGCGAGCGTGAGCCGGAGCGGGTGCGCCGGGCCTACCTCATTGTCCCGGTAGGCGCCGATCAGCAGGAGGTATTCGGGCTCGGCGTAGGTGGCGAGCTGTTCGAGCAAGAGGAGGCTGGCCGCGTCGGCCCACTGGAGATCATCGAGAAAGAGCGCGACGGGGTGCTCCTTCCGGGCGCAGGCGGCGACGAAGCGCTGGAGCGCGGCGAGGAGCCGGCTCTGGGCCTCGGTGGCCGGGAGCTCGGGCACCGGCGGCTGCGGGCCGAGGAGGAGCGTGAGCTCGGGGAGCACGTCGGCGAGCAGACTGCCGTCCTGGCCGAGCGCCTCCCGCAGGTGGCGTCTCCAGCGCTCGACCTGTTCTTCGGTCGCGCCGAGGATCTCCTGAAACAGCGCCCGGAACGCCTGAAGGAAAGGAAGGTAGGGGACATCCCTCGTGGTCTGATCGAACTTTCCGGAGAGGAAGAAGCCGCGCTCGCGCACGACAGGCCTGTGCAGCTCGGCGACGAGCGAGGACTTGCCGATGCCCGAGTAGCCCGAGACGAGCGCGAGCTCTGGCCGGCCGTTTGCGACCACGCGCTCGAACGCGGCGAGCAGCGCCTCCACGTCGCGCTCGCGGCCGTAGAGCCGCTGCGGGACGCGGAACCGGTCGGAGAGATCGCGCTCCCCGAGCGCGAAGGGCTGTATGGCGCCGCTCGCCCGCCACCTCGCGAAGCACTCGTCCAGGTCGTGCCGCAGGCCCGCCGCGCTCTGGTAGCGCTCCTCGGCGGCCTTGGAGAGCAGCTTGAGGACGACCTCGGACAGGACCGGTGGAATCGAGGGGACGAGCGCGTGGGGTGGGACCGGGCTCTGCGCGATATGGCAATAGACCCACTCGACGGGATCGCTGGCCTGGAAGGGCAGGGCGCCCGTCAGCATCTCGTAGAAGGTGACGCCGAGGGAGTACAGGTCGGTCCGCTCGTCGAGCCGGCGGTTCATTCGGCCTGTCTGCTCCGGCGCCATGTAGGCGAGCGTCCCCTCGATGAGGCCGTTGTGGATGACGTCCTGGGATTCGCAGGGCAGACGGCAGGCGATGCCGAGATCGGTGATCTTCACCTCGTCGGTGATGGGATTCCAGAGCAGGTTCTGGGGCTTGATGTCCTTGTGGATGACGTGCCGCCGGTGCAGCTCGGCGAGCGCCGCTGTCAGGCGGAGGGCGAGGAGGAGGAAGCGCTCGAGCGGGATCGGCCCGTCGCCCTCGAGCAGCTGATCGAGCGAGCGGCCGCCGAAGTCCTCCAGGACCAGCGCCGCCTGGTCGTCGAACGATTCGATTGCGTACGGCTTGACGATGGCCGCCGTATAGAGCGCGCTGGCGACCTCGAGCTCGTGCTGGAGCCTGCCGAGGGCGCGGGGGCTGGCGTGGTCGCGCCGCAGGACCTTGAGCACCACCGGCCGGCCGTCCTCGTCGCGCCGCGCGCGGTAGAGGAGGGTATCCGCACCTTGGTGCAGCACCTCCAGCACGCGGTAACGTGGACTATGGGGCATAGGAAGAACCTTGAAAACGGTGCGTCAGCGACGTGCCATGGTCCAATTCGATACACTGCCAAAAGCGGTGCGCCGCGTCACGAGCAAACGGCGGCCTGCTCTCGCGCTGGCTCGCCTGCGGCGGCGCGGCCGTCATGCACGGCGGAAGCCAGGACGGAAAGGGTGCGTGTCCGTCGCGGCCGATTGAGTGAGCGCGCCTGCCCGGTGGAGGCTTACTCCGGCGGGAAGGGAGCGCCCTGGGTGTCTGTCTCGGCGTCCGCCGGGCGCAAGGGGAGCTCGACGATGAAGGTGGCGCCCGCGCCCGGCTTGCTCTCGACGCGGATGGTGCCGCCGTGAGAGGTGACGATCCATCGAACGATGTAGAGGCCGAGGCCGAGGCCGCCGAAGTTGCGGACGGAGACGGCGCGCTCGAAGCGCTCGAAGATCCTTGTCTGATCGGCCTCGGCGATGCCCATGCCGTGATCGCGGACGACGAGCCGCGCGCGATCGCCCTCGGTGCGCACGACGATGTGAACGGGGCCTCCCGCGCCGTACTTGATCGCGTTGGACAGCAGGTTGATGAGGACCTGCTCCATGCGAGAAGCATCCCAGTCCCCGACCGCGGGCCCTTCCAGATCGAGCTTCGTGGGGCAGCGGGCGTCGGCGAGCTGCTGTTTCATCCGCTCGAACACCTCACGCGCCAGGGCGGCCAGATCGACCGGCGCGCGCGCGAGCGTCAGGTGGCCGGCGTTCAGGCGGGTGACGTCGAGCAGCTCGTTGACCAGGTGGGCGAGGCGCGCGATCTGTCGGTTGAGGACCTGGATCGCCGCGTCGATGCGCTCCGGAGAGACCTCGGCGCGCTGGACGCGGGGCAGGAGCCGAGCGAGGAGGTGCGCTTGCATCGTGAGCGAGGTGAGCGGCGTCTTGAGCTCGTGGGATGCGACGAGGAGGAACTCGTCCCGGCGCTCGATCGCCACCTGGGCGTCGGCGAACAGGCGGGTGTTGTCGAGCGCGAGCGCCGCGCGTAACCCGAGCTCCTCGGCGAGCCACAGGTCAGCGGGGCCGTAGCGGCGCCGTGGCGCGGTCGCCAGCAGGGTCATGACCCCGAAGCGCCGGTCGCGCGCGAGGAGCGGGACCCGGAGGAAGGAGTGAATGCCGAGCTGCTCGAGCAGCGGCGCAGCGCGGAGCTCGCCCACCTCGGGGCGGTCGACAGAGCTCGCTGCCAGGGGCCGCAGCGCGTCCATCAACGCGCCTGCGAGCTCCTGCGGCACGCCCGCGGTGACCGCGTGAGCCGGGTCGCCGTGAGCGAGGCCCATGTCGATGACGCAGCGATCGGCCAGCTCGGGCACGGCGAGCTGCGCCACGCTGTCGAGGGTCGCGCCGTAGCCGAGGGCCATGAGCCTCCGGCTCGCGTCGGCCAGGAAGCGCTCGGCGAGCTCGGCGCGCTTGCGCTCGGTGATGTCGGTGGAGATCCCGCAGAGCACGCCGGGCATGACGTCCTCGCCGAGCGGGAACTTGATCGACAGGTGGGTGCGCAGCTCCCCGTCTATCAGCACCTCTTCCTCGAACTCCATCGGCGCGCCCGCCTCGAGCACCTTGCGGTCGTGGTCGCCGGCGGCCTCGACGAACGCGGCGGGCAAGACCTCGGCGCCCGTCTTGCCGACGAGCTGCTCGGCCTTCGTGCCGAGGATTCGGCTCGCCCGCCGGTTGACGAGCAGGTACCGGCCGTCGCGATCCTTGAGGTAGATGGCGGCGGCGGAGTTGTCGACGATGGCCTGCAGCGTGGCCTGGCTCTCACGGAGCTCTCGCTCTGCCCGCCGCCGCTCGGCGTTCTCCTGCTCGATGTCGGTATAGAGCATGGCGTTCTCGAGCGAGATGGCCGACTGCGAGGCGAGCAGCTCGAGCACGGTGAGCCGCCCTGGGGTGAACGCGCCGGTGACGAGCCTGTTCTCCAGGTAAAGCAGGCCGAGCAGCCGGGCCCGGTGCACGATCGGGAGGCACAGCACCGATCTCGGCCTCTTGCGGCCGAAATACTCGTCCTCCATGAACGGGTGCCTCGCGGCGGCGTCGGCGAGCAGCACGCGCTCGTGGCTGCGGCGAACGTAGTTGAGGATGGACTGCGGCAGCGCGGCCGCCGCCGCCTCGCCCGCGTCGAGCAGCCGCGCCGCGCCGCCGGACGCGGCGATCGCCGCCGCGGTCGACACGCGATCTTGCCGGACCAGGAGCACATGGCCCTCCTCGGCGCCCGCGTGCTCGACCACGATGCGCAGCAGCGTCTCGAGCAGGCGCGGGAGCTTGAGCTCGCCGGAGATGCTCTGAGAGGCCTTCACGACGGAGAGGACGTCGAACTGCTCGGCCCGCACGGCGAACGTGACGGTGGGCGCGATCGGCTTGCGCGGGGCGAGGTGGGGATAGCGCTGGTCGAGCTGATCCACCTTGGCGTGGGCGCCCCAGCGGAAGTAGGCGGCGCGGGCCTTCTCCAGGTAAGCGTCGGCGCCCGTGGCGAGGCCGCGCGCGTGGTAGAACCGGGCAGCGAGCTCGCAGGCGATGGCCTCGTGCTGGACGAAGCCGCCCTCTTGCGCCGAGGAGATGGCCTGCTCGTAGAGCCGGATCGCCTCCGATTCCTGCCCGCGGAGCCGGGCTATCTCGGCGCGGACCAGGGCGTGCTTGTGGAGGAAGTTGTCCGGGCCGTTCCTGGCCCACTCGCCGAGCCGCCGCTCGCAGTCGAGCAGCTGCTCGGGGAGCTCCAGCGGCGGGGATTCCCGCTCCGCGTGCGGCGCGTCGAGGAGGGCCGCGAGCGCGAGCGCGGAATAATAGAAGTTCTCGGCGAGGAGGGCGGTCGGCACGACCCCGTGTCCATGCTCGATCATCGCGCGGGCCGCCGCCTCGAGCGCCTCTCCCGGAGCGCCGAGCACGAAGAGCGCCTGGGCCTTCATTTCATGATAGAAGCTTTGAACGTTCTGCAGGTCCCCCTCGCCGAGCCGCGCCTCGAAGGCCGGCAGATCCAGCTCGGATCCATCGAGCATCGAGAGGCGGACCGGCCTCCCTCGCAGCATCTGGATCATGCCGCGCGCGCCGAGGAGGATGCCATGGGCGAACGGGTGACCGGCGCTGCGCACGAAGCCGAGGCGCTCGTCGATCTGATGGATCACGTCCGCGAGCGGCTCGCCGGAGAGCAGCCGGAACAGCGCGTCCCACATGCGGTTGAAGCACGCGTGGTTCAGATCGCCCGACTCGACCGCGGCGCTGAAGCCGGCGCGCGAGTACGGATACGTCTCTCGGTAGTGGCGCGTCCAGAAGACGACATGCTGTCCAAAGACGGTGAACACCGCCGATTTCGTGGTGAGGAGGCCGCTCCTGTCCGCGAGGTCGCAGCCGAGCTTTCCGAACCGATAGGCCTCCTTGTATCGCCCGAACTTCGGGCCGAACATCCTCGCGAAGGAAATGTACGCGTGAGGGGAGCTCTCGGCGTTGCCGTGGCGCAGGCTGAGCTGGACCATGCGCAGGACGATGAGAAAGGACAGGTTCGCGTTGACGAAGGACGCGGGGATGCCAGCGCCCAGCAGCACGCTCATCGTGGCCTTGATCTCCGGGTGCGTCATGGGGGGCAGATGGATCAGGTCCTCGATCGCCCGGTCGCCCAGGGCCTGCCAGACGCTCTTCGTCTCCTCTTCGAGCTGTGCGTCGGTGGGGAGGAAGGGAAGATCGATGTCGTAGGTGCGGAGCCACGCGAGCCCGATCTCCGCCGCGCGGGCGTATTGCCCGCGGGTGACCTTCAGCGTGATGACGAGCTCGACGACGGCGGCCGTCTCGCTCCTGGTCCTCGCGCGATCCTCGAGCGCCTCGAGGAGCCGCTCGGCGTCGTCGATGGCGCCGGTGATGTACGCGACGTGCGCGCGCTCGAAGGTCAGGCCGTAGGTCAGCTCGTGCTGCGTCTCCCAGGAATCCGGCGCGAGCAGGGAGAGGCCCGCGGCGAAGAGCGCGGCGGCGGACTGGAAGGCCGCGGCGGCCTTGGCCTTCCTGCCGGCGCGGAGGTTCAGCGCGGCGACCTCGTCCCGCTCGGCCCGGGAACGGAGGAGCGCGGCGCCGCGGTTGAGGTGGCCGACGGCGTCGAAGAGCACCTCGTCGCGCTCGTCCTGGCGCCGCCCCTTCAACAGGAGCTGGCCAATCCGGAGGTGCACCTCGGCGAGCTGCTCTGCCGGGATGAGCGAAGTTGCGGCCTGCTGCACCCGGTCGTGGAGAAATCGAACTCCGTTGCTCTGGCGCAGGAGCAGCCCCTCCCGGACGGCCTCCTCGAGCGCGTCGCGGAGCTCCGCCGGGCTACGGCGCGCGAGCAGCGCGAGGGTGTCGAGGTCCAGGCTGCTGCCGAGGCACGCGGCGAGCTTGAGCGCGTCGCGTGTCGGGACAGAGAGCCGGTTCAGCTTGCCGGCCATCAGCTCGATGACGTTGTCGGTGAAGCCTTTGTCGCGGATCGCGGCGATGTCCCACCGCCACATGCGCTGCTCTGCGTCGACGGCGATGAGCCCGTCTTCGTGAAGCGCGATCAGGAACTGGAGAACGAAGAAGGGGTTGCCGGCGGTCTTCTCGTGGACGAGCTGCGAGAGCGGCTCGACCTGCGCTTCGGGCGCGTGGACGGCCTCGGCGACGAGCGCCCGGACATGGGCGGCGGAGAGCGGCTCGAGGAAGAGCTCGGAGACGGCGGCGCCGCGCTTCCGGGCCTCGGCGAGCGTGAGCCGGAGCGGGTGCGCTGGGCCGACCTCGTTGTCCCGGTAGGCGCCGATCAGCAGCAGGTGCGCGCCGCCGGCATGGGTGGCGAGGTGCTCGAGCAGGAGGAGGCTGGCCGCGTCGGCCCACTGGAGATCATCGAGGAAGAGCGCCATGGGGTGCTCCTTCCGGGCGCACGCGGCGACGAAGCGCTGGAGCGTCGCGTGCAGCCGGGCCTGTGCCTCGGTGGGCGGGAGCTCGGGCACGGGCGGCTGCGGGCCGAGGAGCAGCTCGACCTCGGGGAGCACGTCGGCGAGCAGCCTGCCGTTCTGGTCGAGGGCCTCGCGGAGGCGCGCTCGCCAGCGCTCTACCTGCTCCTCGCTCGTGCCGAGGATCTCCTGAAACAGCGCCCGGAACGCCTGCAAGAAAGGGAGGTAGGGGACATCTCTCGCGGTCTGATCGAACTTTCCGGAGAGGAAGAAGCCGCGCTCGCGCACGACGGGCCTGTGCAGCTCGGCGACGAGCGAGGACTTGCCGATGCCCGAGTAGCCCGAGACGAGCGCGAGCTCTGGCCGGCCGTTTGCGACCACGCGCTCGAACGCGGCGAGCAGCGCCTCCACGTCGCGCTCGCGGCCGTAGAGCCGCTGCGGGACGCGGAACCGGTCGGAGAGATCGCGCTCTCCGAGCGCGAAGGGCTGAATCTCGCCGGTCGCCCGCCACCTCGCGAAGCACTCGTCCAGGTCGTGGCGCAGGCCGAGGGCGCTCTGGTAACGCTCCTCGGCGGCCTTGGAGAGCAGCTTGAGGACGACCTCGGACAGGACCGGTGGAATCGAGGGGACGAGCGCGTGGGGTGGGACCGGGCTCTGCGCGATATGGCAATAGACCCACTCGACGGGATCGCTGGCCTGGAAGGGCAGGGCGCCCGTCAGCATCTCGTAGAAGGTGACGCCGAGGGAGTACAGGTCGGTCCGCTCGTCGATCCAGCGGTTCATGCGGCCTGTTTGCTCAGGCGCCATGTAAGCCAGCGTGCCCTCGATGAGGCTGTTGTGGACGAGGTCCTGGGATTCGCGGGGGGAGAGGGAGGCGATGCCGAGATCGGTGATCTTCACCTCGCCGGTGTCGGGGTTGTAGAGCAGGTTCTGGGGCTTGATGTCCTTGTGGATGACGTGGTGTCGGTGGAGCTCGGCGAGCGCGGCGGCGATGCGGAGGGCGAGGGGGAGGAAGCGCTCGATCGGCATCCCGCGCATCCCGCGCATCCCGCGCATCCCGCGCATCCCGCGCATCGGCCCGTTGCCATCGAGCAGCCGGTCGAGCGAGCGGCCGCCGAAGTCCTCCAGGACCAGCGCGGCCTGGTCGCCGAGCGATTCCATCGCGTAGGCCTTGACGACGACCGCCGTATCGAGCGCGCTGGCGATCTCGTGCTCGTGCTGGAGCCGCCCGAGAGCGTGGGGGCTCGTGTGGTCGCGCCGCAGGACCTTGAGCACCACCGATCGGCCGTCCTCCTCGCTCCGCGCGCGGTAGAGGAGGGTATCTGCACCGTGGTGCAGCACCTCCAGCACGCGGTAACGTGGACTATGGGGCATCGGAGGATCTTTGAACCCGGGGCGTCAGCGGCGTGCTGCGGTTCAATTCGATACACTGCCAAAAGCGCTGCGACCCGTCACGAGCAAACGGCGGCGCGTCAGCGCCCGATGAGGCAGCCGTCGGCGGCGAGTGCGCAGCGCGCGCCTGCGCCTGCCGCGCCTACGCCTGCGGGAGGAAGGTGCCCTGGACGTCCGTCTCCGTGTCCGGCGAGCGCAAAGGCAGCTCGACGATGAAGGTGGCGCCCGCGCCTGGCTTGCTCTCGACGCGGATGGTGCCGTCATGGGAGGTGACGATCCATCGAACGATGTAGAGGCCGAGGCCGAGGCCGCCGAAGTTGCGGACGGAGACGGCGCGCTCGAAGCGCTCGAAGATCCTTGCCTGATCGGCCTCCGCGATGCCGATGCCGTGATCGCGGACGACGAGCACCGCGCGGCTGGCCAGGCTGCGCACGATGACGTGAATGGGGCCCCCCGCGCCATATTTGAGCGCGTTGGACAGGAGGTTGATGAGGATCTGCTCCATGCGGGAAGCGTCCCAGTTGCCCACCACGGGCCCGTCCAGGTCGAGCTGGGTGCGGCAGCGGGCGTCGTCGAGCTGCTGGTGCATCCGCTCGACGACATCACGCGCCAGGGCGGCCAGATCGACGGGCGCGCGCGCGAGGGAGAGCCGGCCGGCGTTCAGGCGGGTCACGTCGAGCAGCTCGTTGACCAGGTGGGCGAGGCGCGCGATCTGTCGGTTGAGGAGCTGGATGGCGGCGTCGATGCGCTCCGGAGCGACCTCCGCGCGCTGGAGGCGGGGCAGGAGCCGAGCGAGGAGGTGCGCTTGCATCGTGAGCGAGGTGAGCGGCGTCTTGAGCTCGTGGGATGCGACGAGGAGGAACTCGTCGCGGCGCTCGATCGCTTCCTGGGCCTCGGCGAACAGGCGGCTGTTGTCGAGGGCGAGCGCGGCGCGGCTCGCGAGCTCCTCGGCCAGCCACAGGTCGGCGGGGCGGTAACGGCGCCGGGGCGCGGCCGCCAGCAGGGTCATGACCCCGAAGCGCCGGTCGCGGGCGAGGAGCGGGACCCGGAGGAAGGAGTGAACGCCGAGCGGCTCCAGGAGGGGCGCCGCGCGGACGTCGCCCACCTCGGGGTGCTCCGGAGAGCTCGCTGCCAGGGGCCGCAACGCGTCCATCAACGCGCCTGCGAGCTCGGCCGGCACGCCCGCGGTGACCGTCCGCCCCGGGGCGTCCTGGGCGAGGTCCACGTGGATGACGCACCGGTCGGCGAGCTCGGGCACGACGAGCTGCGCCACGCTCTCGAGGGTGGCGCCGTAACCGAGGGCCATGAGCCTCCGGCTCGCGTCGGCCAGGAAGCGCTCGGCGAGCTCGGCGCGCTTGCGCTCGGTGATGTCGGTGGAGATCCCGCAGAGCACGCCGGGCATGACGCCCTCGCCGAGCGGGAATTTGAGCGACAGGTAGGTGCGCAGCTCGCCCTCCAACAGCACCTCCTCCTCGAACTCCAGCGGCTCGCCCGCCTCGAGCACCCGCCGGTCGTGTTCGTCGATGATCGCGGTGGCGGTGGCAGGCAAGAGCTCGGCGCTCGTCTTTCCGAGGATCTGCTCGGCCGGCCTGTCGAGGGCGCGGCTCACGCGCCGGTTGACGAGCTGGAACCGGCCGTCGCGATCCTTGAGGTAGATGGCGGCGGCGGAGTTGTCGACGATGGCCTGCAGCGTGGCCTGGCTCTCACGGAGCTCGCGCTCCGCCCGGCGCCGCTCGGCGTTCTCCTGCTCGATGTCGGTATAGAGCATGGCGTTCTCGAGCGAGATGGCCGACTGCGAGGCGAGCAGCTCGAGCACGGTGAGCCGCCCTGGGGTGAACGCGCCGGCGACGAGGTTGTTCTCCAGGTAGAGCAGGCCGAGCAGCCGCGTTTGCCGCACGATCGGGAGGCAGAGCACCGATCTCGGCCTCTTGCGGCCGAAATACTCGTCGTCCGAGAACGGGTGCCTTTCGGCGGCGGCGTCGGCGAGCAGCACGCGCTCGTGGCTGCGGAGGACATAGTTGAGAATGGATTGCGGTAGCGCCGCCACGGCCTCGCCCGCGTCGAGCAGCCGCGCCGCGCTCCCCGACGCCGTGATCGCCGCGGTCGACACGCGATCTTCCCGGACCAGGAGCGCGACCCCCTCTCCGGCGCCCGCGTGCTCGACCACGATGCGCAGCAGCGTCTCGAGCAGGCGCGGGAGCTTGAGCTCGCCGGAGATGCTCTGAGAGGCCTTGACGATGGACAGGACGTCGAACTGCTCGGCCCGCACGGCGAAGGTGACGGTGGGGGCGATCGGCCTTCGCTCCACGAGGAAGGGATAACGCTGGTCGAGCTGCTCGACCTTGGCGTGCGCGCCCCAGCGGAAGTAGGCGGCGCGCGCCCGCTGCAGGTGGGCGACGGCGGGCGTGGACAGGCCGCGGTTGCCGTAGAACCGGGCGGCGAGCTCGCAGGCGATGGCCTCATGCTGGACGAAGCCGCCCTCTTGCGCCGAGGAGATGGCCTGCTCGTAGAGCCGGATGGCCTCGGGCTCGTTCCCGAGGAGCCGGGCGATCTCGGCGCGGACCAGGGCGTGCTTGTGGAGGTAGTTGTCGGGGCAGCTCGCGGCCCACACGCCGAGCTGCCGCTCGCACGCGAGGAGCCCTTCGGGGAGCTCCCGCTCTGGCAACGGCGGCGCGTCGTGCGTGTCGTGTGCGCAGTCAGATACCGCGGCGAGCGCGAGCGCGTGAACATAGAAGGTCTCGGGGATCTCCGCGCATGCGTCCATCCTCCAGTCGTAATCGACGACGACGCGGGTCGACGCCTCGAGCGCCTCCCGGGGAGAGCCGAGAAGGAACAGCGCCTGCGCCTTCAGGCTGTAGTACAAGCTATGAGCTCCGTACGAGGACCCCGGCGGGAGCCCCGCCTCGAAGGCCTCCTGATCCAGCTCGGAGCCATCCAGCATCGCGTAACGGACCGGCCTCCCGCGCAGCGTCTGGATGAGGTACCGGACGCTGAGGAGGATGCCATGGATGAACGCGTAACCGGCCTTGCGCACGAAGCCGAGGCGCTCCTCGGTCACGTGGAGGACGTCCTCCAGCGGCTCCCCGCAGAGCAGGGGGAACACCGATGCCCAGACGCAATGGAAACATGCGTTGTTCAGATCGCCGCACTCCACGGCGGCGTTGAAGCCGAGGCGATTGTAGGGGTAGGTCTCTCTGTAATGGCGCGTCCAGAAGACGGTCAGCTGCCCGAACAGGAAGATCACGGTGGGCTTCGCGGCGAGGTGGTCGCTCCTCTCCGCGAGGTCATAGCCGAGCTTTCCGAACAGGTAAGCCTCCTTGTATCTCCCGAACCGCGGGCCGAGCACCCGCGCGAAGGCGGTGTACGCATGGGCGGAGCTCTCGGCGTTGCCATGGTGAAGGCTGAGCGTGACCATGCGCTCGAGGACCAGATGATGCAGGTTCTGGTCCTCGAAATACGCAGCGACGGACACGCTCTTCAAGATGCTCATCGCGATCTTGATCTCCGGGTGCGCCATGGGGGGCAGGTGGATGAGGTCCTCGATCGCCCGGTCGCCCAGGGCCTGCCATACGCTCTCGGTCTCTTGTTCGATGCGCGCGTCGGTGAGGTGGGTCGGCAGATGGATGTCGTAGGAGCGCAGGAAGGAGAGACCGAGCTCCACTGCGCGTGCGCTCTGCCCGCGGGTCACGTGCAAGGCGACCGCGAGCTCGACGACGGCCGCCCTCTCGATCTTGGTCATCGAGCGATCCGTGAGCTCCTCGAGCAGCCGCTCGGCTTCATCGAAGTTGCCGATGATGTACGCGCAGTGCGCTCGCTCGAAGTTCAGGGCGTGGGTCAGCGCGTACTGCGTCTCCCAGCGTTCCTGCGGCTCGTTCGCGAGGAGGGCCGCGCCGGCGGCGAAGAGGGCGGCGGCAGATTCATACGCCGCGGCGGCCTTGGCCTTCCTGCCGGCGCGGAGGTTGAGGGCGGCGAGCTCGTCGCGTTCGGCCTGGGAACGGAGGAGCGCGGAGCCGCGGTTGAGGTGGCCGACGATCTCGAACAGCGTGTCCTCGCGCTCTTCGGCGCGCTGCGCCTTCAAGAGCAGCTGGCCGATCCCGAGGTGCACCTCGGCGAGCTGTCCTGGCGGGATGAGCGAAGTTGCGGCCTGCTGCACCCGGTCATGGAGGAAGCGATAGGCGCTGTCCCGGCGGAGCAGCAGACCCTCCCGCGCGGCCTCCTCGAGCGCCTCGCGGAGCTCCTCGGTCGGCCGCCTCGCGACCACCGCGAGGGCGTCGAGGGTCAGGCTGCCACCAAGGCAGGCGGCGAGCTTGAGCGCGTCGCGCGTCGGGACCGAGAGCCGATTGAGCTTGCCCACCATCAGCTCGACGACGTTGTCGGTGAAGCCCTTGTCGCGGATGGCGGCGCTGTCCCAGCGCCATGCGCCCTCGTCGGCATCGAAGGTGATGAGCCCCTCGTCGTGCAGGGTGATGAGGAACTGGAGCACGAAGAAGGGGTTGCCGCCGGTCTTCTCGTAGACGAGCTGCGAGAGCGGCTCGACCTGCGCTTCGGGCGCGTGGACCGTCTCGGCGACGAGCGCGCCGACGTGGGCTGCGGAGAGCGGCGCGAGGACGAGCTCGGAGACGGCGGCGCCGCGCTTCTGGGCCTCGGCGAGCGTGAGCCGGAGCGGGTGCGCGGGGCCGACCTCGTTGTCGCGATAAGCGCCTATCACGAGGAGGTGCGCGTCGCCCGCGAGGGTGGCGAGCTGCTCGAGCAAAAGGAGGCTGCCGGGGTCGGCCCATTGCAGGTCGTCGAGGAAGAGGGCGACGGGGTGCTCCTTCCGGGCGCAGGCGGCGACGAAGCGCTGGAGCGTGGCGAGCAGCCGGCTCTGGGCCTCGGCGGGCGGGAGCTCGGGCACGGGCGGCTGCGGGCCGAGGAGGCGCTCGATCTCCGGGAGCATGTCGGTGAGCAGCCTGCCGTTCTGGCCGAGGGCCTCGCGGAGGCGCTCTCGCCAGCGCTCGACCTGCGCCTCGCTGGCGCTGAGGATCTCCTGCACGAGCCGCCGGAAGGCGTGGAGGAGGGGGCGGTAGGGGACGTCGCGCTTGAGCTGATCGAACTTGCCGGAGAGGAAGAAGCCGCGCTCGCGCACGACAGGCCCGTGCAGCTCGGCGACGAGCGAGGACTTGCCGATGCCCGAGTAGCCCGAGACGAGCACGAGCTCTGGCCGGCCGTTTGCGATCACGCGCTCGAACGCGGCGCGCAGCGCCTCGAGCTCGCGCTCGCGGCCATAGAGCCGCTGCGGGACCTGGAACCGGTCGGAGAGATCGCGCCCGCCGAGCACGAAGGGCTCGATGGCGCCGGTCGACTGCCACCTTGCGAAGCACGTGTCGAGGTCGTGGCGCAGGCCGAGGGCGCTCTGGTAGCGCTCCTCGGCGGCCTTGGAGAGCAGCTTGAGGACGATGGCGGAGAGCTGCGGTGGAATCGAGGGGACGAGCGCGTGCGGCGGCTGCGGCGCCTGGGCGATGTGGCAATAGACCCATTCGACAGGATCGCTGGCCTGGAAGGGCAGGGTGCCAGTCAGCATCTCGTAGAAGGTGACGCCGAGGGAGTACAGGTCGGTCCGCTCGTCGACCCGGCGGTTCATGCGGCCCGTCTGCTCAGGCGCCATGTAGGCGAGCGTGCCCTCGATGAGGCCGTCGTGGGCGAGCTCCTGGGCTTCGCGGTGAGAGAGGGAGGCGATGCCGAGATCGGTGATCTTCACCTCGCCGGTGTCGGGGTTGTAGAGCAGGTTCTGGGGCTTGATGTCCTTGTGGATGATGCGGTGCCGATGCAGCTCGGCGAGGGCGGCGGCGAGGCGGAGGGCGAGGGGGAAGAAGCGCTCGATCGGCATCCCGCGCATCCCGCCCATCCCGCGCATCCCGCCCATCCCGCGCATCGGCCCGTCGCCATCGAGCAGCCGGTCGAGCGAGCGACCGCCGAAGTCCTCAAGGACCAGGGTCATCTGGTCGCGGAACGGCTCGATCCCGTAGGCCTTGGCGATGACCGGCGAAGCGAGCGCCGTCGCGACCTCGAGCTCGTGCTGGAGCCTGCCGAGGGCGCGGGGGCTTGCGTGGTCGCGCCGCAGGACCTTGAGCACCACCGGCCGGCCGTCCTCCTCGCGCCGCGCGCGGTAGAGGATCGTGTCCGCACCGTGGTGCAGCACCTCCAGAACGCGGTAACGTGGACTATGGGGCATAGGAGGACCTTTGAACCCGGAGCGTCTGCAGCGTGCTGCGGTTCAACTTGGTACATTGCCAAAAGCGCTGCGACCCGTCACGAGCAAACGGCGGCGCATCGGCGCCCGCTGAGGCTCCCGGAGAACGCTCACGCCGGGGGGAGAAAGGTGCCCTGGCCTTCCGTCTCCGCCTCCGGCAGGTGCAAAGGCAGCTCGACGATGAAGGTGGCGCCCGCGCCCGGCTTGCTCTCGACGCGGATGGTGCCGCCATGGGAGGTGACGATCCATCGAACGATGTAGAGGCCCAGGCCGAGGCCGCCGAAGTTGCGGACGGAGACGGCGCGCTCGAAGCGCTCGAAGATCCTTGCCTGATCGGCCTCCGCGATGCCCATGCCATGATCGCGGACGACGAGCACCGCGCGAGCGCCCTCGCGGCGCACGATGACGTGGATGAGGCCTCCCGCGCCGTACTTGATCGCGTTGGACAGGAGGTTGATGAGGACCTGCTCCATGCGGGAAGGATCCCAGTGTCCAATCACAGGCTCGTCCAGCTCGAGCCGGGTGCGGCAACGGGCGTCGGCGAGCTGCTGGTGCATCCGCTCGACGACCTCGCGCGCCAGGGCGGCCAGATCGACGGGCGCGCGCGCGAGGGTCAGCTGGCCGGCGTTCAGGCGGGTCACGTCGAGCAGCTCGTTGACCAGGTGGGCGAGGCGCGCGATCTGGCGATCGAGGAGCTGGAGCGCGGCGTCGATGCGCTCCGGGGCGACCTCTCCGCGCTGGAGGCGGGGCAGGAGCCGGGCGAGGAGGTGGGCCTGCATCTTCAGCGAGGTGAGCGGCGTCTTGAGCTCGTGGGATGCGACGAGGAGGAACTCGTCGCGGCGCTCGATCGCCTGCTGGGCCTCGGCGAACAGGCGGCTGTTGTCGAGGGCGAGCGCGGCGCGGCCCGCCAGCTCCTGGGCCAGCCACAGGTCGGCAGGGCCGTAACGGTGCCGGGGCGCGGCCGCCAGCAGGGTCATGACCCCGAAGCGCCGGTCGCGGGCGAGGAGCGGGACGCGGAGGAAGGAGTGAATGCCGAGCGGATCGAGGAGAGGCGCGGCGCGGATGTCGCCTATCTCGGGCCGGTCCGGCGACGTCGCTGTCAGAGGCCGCAGCGCGTCCGTCACCGCGCCTGCGAGCTCGGCCGGCATCCCCGCGGTGACCGTCCGCCCCGGGGCGCCCCGGGCGAGGTCCACGTCGATGACGCATCGGTCGGCCAGCGCTGGCAACGCGAGCTGCGCGACGCTCTCGAGGGTGGCGCCGTAGCCGAGGGCCATCAGGCTGCGGCTCGCGTCGGCCAGGAAGCGCTCGGCGAGCTCGGCGCGCTTGCGCTCGGTGATGTCGGTGCAGATGCCGCAGACCACGCCGGGCATGACGCCCTCGCCGAGCGGGAACTTGAGGGACAGGTAGGTGCGCGGCTCGCCCTCTTGCATCACCACCTCCTCGAACTCCAGCGGCTCGCCCGCGTCGAGCACCCGCCGGTCGTTGTCTCGGAGGACCTCGGCGTTGGAACCCTGAAAGAGCTCGTCGTCGGTCTTTCCGAGGAGCTCTTGGCTGGGCACGCCGGCGACGTTCCCCGCGTGGCGGTTGGCGAGCAGATACCGGCCCTCGCGATCCTTGAGGAAGATGGTCGCGGCGGAGTTGTCGACGATGGCCTGCAGCGTCGCCTGGTTCGCCTGCAGCGCCTGCTCTGCCCGGCGCCGCTCGGTGTTCTCCTGCTCGATATCGGCATAGAGCATGGCGTTCTCGAGCGAGATGGCCGACTGCGAGGTGAGCAGCTCGAGCACGGTGAGCCGCCCGGGGGTGAACGCCCCGGCCACGAGCCCGTTCTCCAGGTAGAGCACGCCGAGCAGCCGGGCTTGCCGCATGATCGGCAGGCACAGCACGGACCTCGGCCTCTTGCGGCGGAAATACTCGTCCTCCGAGAACGGGTGCCTGGCCGCCGCGTCGTCGAGCAGCACGCGCTCGTGGCTGCGGAGGACATAGTTGAGAATGGATTGCGGCAGCGCCGTCGACGCCTCGCCCGCGTCGAGCAGCCGCGCGGCGCCCCTGGACGTCGCGATCGCCGCCGCCGTCGACAGGCGCTCCTCCCGGACCAGGAGCACGACCCCCTCTCCGGCGCCCGCGTGCTCGACCACGATGCGCAGGAGCATCTCGAGCAGGCGCGGGAGCTTGAGCTCGCCGGAGATGCTCTGAGAGGCCTTGACGACGGAAAGGACGTCGAACTGCTCGGCCCGGACGGCGAAGGTGACGGTCGGGGCGATCGGCCTTCGCTCGACGAGGAAGGGATAACGCTGGTCGAGCTGCTCGACCTTGGCGTGCGCGCCCCAGCGGAAGTAGGCGGCGCGGGCGTCCCGCAGGTAGGCGTCGGCGGGCGTGGACAGGCCGCGGTTGCGGTAAAACCGGGCGGCGAGCTCGCAGGCGATGGCCTCCTGCTGGACGAAGCCGTTCTCCCGCGCCGAGGAGATGGCCTGCTCGTAGAGCCGGATGGCCTCGGGCTCGTTCCCGAGGAGCCGGGCGATCTCGGCGCGGACCAGGGCGTGTTTGTGGAGGAAGTTGTCGGGGCAGCTCGCGGCCCACGCGCCGAGCTGCCGCTCGCCGTCGAGGAGGCCCTTGGGGAGCTCCTGCGCCGGCGACCGCCGCGCTCCGCGCGCGCCCTCGTCTGCGAGGGCCGCGAGCGCGAGCGCATGAAAATAGCAGTTCTCAGCGATGAGCGCGTAAGGCTCTCTCTTGAAGGGGTGGTCGACGATCACACGCGTCGCCGCGGCGAGCGCTTCGTCGTGGGAGCCGAGTATGAAGAGGGCGCGCGCCTTCATGCTGTAATGGAGGCCGCGGGCGCCCCTCATGTCCCCCTCATCGAGCCCCGCCTCGAAGGCCTGCCTATCCAGCTCGGAGCCGTCGAGCTTCGAGAAGCGGACCGGCCTCCCGCGCAGCGTCTGGATGAGGGCGCGGGCGCTGGCCAGGACGCCGTGGGTGAACTCGTAGCCGGCCTTGCGCACGAAGCGGCTGCGCTCCTCGACCTCGTGGAGGACATCCTCCAGCGGCTCGCCGGCGAGCAGCGGGAACAGCGGAGCCCAGACGCAGTTGAAGCACGCCATGCGCATATCGCCGGACTCGACCGCGGCGCTGAACCCGGCGCGCGTGTAGGGGTACGTCTCCCGGTAATGGCGTGTCCAGAAGACGACTTGCTGCCCGAAGAGGGTGAATACCAGCGACTTCACGGTGAGGAGGTCGCTCCTGTCCGCGAGGTCGTAGCCGAGCTTTCCGAACTTGTAGGCCTCCTTGTATCGCCCGAACCGCGGGCCGAACATCCGCGCGAAGGCCGCATACGCGTGGGCGGAGCTCTCCGCGTTGCCGTGGCGCAGGCCGAGCTTCACCTGGCGCAGGACGATGAGGTAGTGCAGGTCCTGGTCCACGAAGATCGCGGGGCCGGCCACGGCTTGCAGCACCGCCATCACGACCTTGCACTCCGGGTGCTCCATGGGGGGCAGGTGGATGAGGTCCTCGATCGCCCGGTCGCCCAGGGCCTGCCAGAGGCCCTCGGTCTCTTCCTCGACCTGCGCGTCGGTGGGGTGGAGAGGAAGATCGATATCCGAGGCGCGGAGCCACGCGAGCCCGAGCTCGACGGCGTGGTCGGACCGGCCTCGGGTCTGGTAGAAGGTGACGGCGAGCTCGACGACCGCGGCGCGATCGAGCTCGTTCCTCGTGCGCCCCAGGAGCTCCTCGAGCAGCCGCTCGGCTTCATCGAAGTTGCCGATGACGTAGGCGGCGTGAGCGCGCTCGAGGCTCAGGGGATAGGCCAGATCGTACCGAGTCTCCCAGCGCTCGCGGGGATCTCTCGCGAGGAGGGCCAGGCCGGCGGCGAAGAGGGCGGCGGCGGACTGGTAGGCGGCGGCGGCCTTGGCCTTCCTGCCGGCGCGGAGGTTGAGGGCGGCGAGCTCGTCGCGCTCGGCCCGGGAACGGAGGAGCGCGGAGCCGCGGTTGAGGTGGCCGACGATCTCGAACAGCGTGTCGTCGCGCTCTTCGGCGCGCTGCGCCTTCAAGAGCAGCTGGCCGATCCCGAGGTGCACCTCGGCGAGCTGTCCTGGCGGGATGAGCGAATAAGCCGCCTGCTGCACCCGGTCGTGGAGGAAGCGATAGGCGCTGTCCCGGCGGAGCAGCAGACCCTCCCGCGCGGCCTCCTCGAGCGCCTCGCGGAGCTCCTCGGTCGGCCGCCTCGCGACCACCGCGAGGGCGTCGAGGGTCAGGCTGCCACCGAGGCAGGCGGCGAGCTTGAGCGCGTCGCGCGTCGGGACCGAGAGCCGATTGAGCTTGCCCACCATCAGCTCGACGACGTTGTCGGTGAAGCCCTTGTCGCGGATGGCGGCGCTGTCCCACCGCCATGCGCCCTCGTCGGCATCGAAGGTGATGAGCCCCTCGTCGTGCAGGGTGATGAGGAACTGGAGCACGAAGAAGGGGTTGCCGCCGGTCTTCTCGTAGACGAGCTGCGAGAGCGGCTCGACCTGCGCTTCGGGCGCGTGGACCGTCTCGGCGACGAGCGCGCCGACGTGGGCTGCGGAGAGCGGCGCGAGGACGAGCTCGGAGAGGGCGGCGCCGCGCTTCTGGGCCTCGGCGAGCGTGAGCCGGAGCGGGTGCGCGGGGCCGACCTCGTTGTCGCGATAAGCGCCTATCACGAGGAGGTGCGCGTCGCCCGCGAGGGTGGCGAGCTGCTCGAGCAAAAGGAGGCTGCCGGGGTCGGCCCATTGCAGGTCGTCGAGGAAGAGGGCGACGGGGTGCTCCTTCCGGGCGCAGGCGGCGACGAAGCGCTGGAGCGTGGCGAGCAGCCGGCTCTGGGCCTCGGCGGGCGGGAGCTCGGGCACGGGCGGCTGCGGGCCGAGGAGCAGGGCGAGCTCGGGGAGCATGTCGGTGAGCAACCCGCCGCTCGCGCCGAGGGCCTCGCGGAGGCGCTCTCTCCAGCGCTCGACCTGCTGCTCGCTGGCGCCGAGGATCTCCTGCACGAGCCCCCGGAAGGCGTGAAGGAGGGGGCGGTAGGGGACGTCGCGCTTGAGCTGATCGAATTTGCCGGAGAGGAAGGAGCCGCGCTCGCGCACGACAGGCCCGTGCAGCTCGGCGACGAGCGAGGACTTGCCGATGCCCGAGTAGCCGGAGACGAGCACGAGCTCTGGCCGGCCGCTAGCGACCACGCGCTCGAACGCGGCGCGCAGCGCCTCGAGCTCGCGCTCGCGGCCGTAGAGCCGCTGCGGGATCTGGAGCCTGTCGGAGACGTCGCGCTGTCCGAGCGGGAAGGGCTCGACGGCGCCGCTCTGGCGCAGCTGGGAAGAGCACCGTTCGAGGTCGTGGCGCAGGCCGAGGGCGCTCTGGTAACGCTCCTCGGCGGCCTTGGAGAGCAGCTTGAGCACGATCTCGGACAGGACTGGTGGAATCGAGGGGACGAGCGTGTGGGGTGGGACCGGGCTCTGCGCGATGTGGCAATAGACCCATTCGACGGGGTCGCTGGCCTGGAAGGGCAGGGTGCCCGTCAGCATCTCGTAGAAGGTGACGCCGAGGGAGTACAGGTCGGTCCGCTCGTCGACCCGGCGGTTCATGCGGCCCGTCTGCTCGGGCGCCATGTACGCGAGCGTGCCCTCGATGAGGCCGTCGCGTGTGAGCTCCTGGGCGCCGCGGAGAGTGAGGGAGGCGATGCCGAGATCGGTGATCTTCACCTCGCCGGTGTCGGGGTTGTAGAGCAGGTTCTGGGGCTTGATGTCCTTGTGGATGACGTGGTGCCGGTGGAGCTCGGCGAGGGCGGCGGCGAGGCGGAGGGCGAGGGGGAAGAAGCGCTCGAGCGGAATCGGCCCATCGTCATCGAGCAACCGGTCGAGCGAGCGGCCGCCGAAGTCTTCGAGGACCAGGGTCACCTGGTCGCGGAACGGCTCGATCCCGCAGGCCTTGACGACCGCGGGCGACCTCAGCGCCCTGGCGACCTCGAGCTCGTGCTGGAGCCTGCCGAGGGCGCGGGGGCTTGCGTGGTCGCGCCGCAGGGCCTTGAGCACCACCGGCCGGCCGTCCTTCTCGCGCCGCGCGCGGTAGAGGATCGTGTCCGCACCTTGGTGCAGCACCCCCAGCACGCGGTAACGTGGACTGTCGGTCATAAAGGGAGGGTGTCCAAGGCCGGATCGGTCTCCGAGGCGCCGGGTCGATTCGTGATGTTGCCAAAAGCACCTCGTTGCGCCACGGGAAATGGCGGCGAGCTCTCGCGCCGGCCCGCCTGCGGCGGTCTCTTGCGTCATGCAGGGCGGGAGCGGCCGGACGGCCGCTGGACGCCGTGCCTCGACAGCACCTCACGGACGCGATCCAGCGGAATGGCGTCCACGGTGCGACCGCTCCCCGTGGTGGTCTCGGCCGTGAAGAGCGAGTTGTAGATGGCCTCCTCCGTCGCCTCGATCACGGCCTGGAAGAGGGCGGACGTCTCCTGGTTCGAGAGCTCCGTGATCGCGAGCCGCTTCGCGCCGGAGCGGCGCCGCACCGAGGCGCTCGTCGAGAAGGCGATCGCGTAGTCGCCGGAGCCGTTCGCGCCGGAGGATCCGGTGCGTGCCAGGCCCAGGATCGCGCGTGCAGCGAGTCGCCCGAGGTTGCGATCCGACAGCGGCGCGTCCGTCGCGACGAGGATGAGGATGGAGCCGTCCCCCGCCGCCGCCTCGACCTGCGACCGGAAAGCGTACCGGCCGAGCTCCTCGCCGACGGGCGCGCCCATCACCTGCAGCACGCCGCCGAAGTTCGACTGGACGAGCACGCCGACGCAGGCCCCGCCGAGCGACGCTGGCAGCACCCGCGAGGCGGTGCCGATCCCCCCCTTCCATCCGAAGGCGACGGTGCCCGTGCCCGCGCCGACGCACCCCTCCAGCGTGGGCCCCTCCCGCGCCGAGCCCAGCGCCGCGCGCACGTGCTCGGCGGTGATCGGACGGAGCCGGACCGCGTTGAGCGCGCCGTCGTTGGTCTCGCCGACGACCGGGTTGAGCGAGCGCACCTCCTCCATGCCCGGCTGCGCCAGCATCCATTCGACGAGCGCGTCGGCGGCCCGGAACACGCAAAGCGTGGTCGTGAGGAGAATGGGAGTCTCCAGCTCACCCAGCTCGCGGACCTGGGTCACGCCGACGAGCTTGCCAAACCCGTTGCCCACATGGATCGCCGCGGGGACGCGATCGAGGTAGAGGTTCCCTCCGTGGGGGAATACGGCGGTGACACCGGTGCGGATCGCGTCCCCCTCGATCACCGTGGCGTGCCCGACGCGCACCCCGCCCACGTCGGTGATCGCGTTCAGCGGGCCCGGATCGAAGATGCCAGGCGCGACGCCGAGTTCACGCGCGCGCACGGCGTCTCCCGCTGGCTCCGGGGATCCGGGCGCGAACGGCGCGCTGCCCGCCTCGTCCGGGCACCGAGCGATCGGGCAGCGGCAGGACGAGGCGGCCGGGCGCGGCGTGCGGCCCGGTGGCGGCAGGCGGCCGAGAGAGGTATTCGGCATCCACGGGGAGCATCGATATCATCGATAGAATCATCGATAGAAACGGTATCAACCTCCGTGCCAGGCGCGTTGGATGCCGCCCGATCAGGCCGTGTCCTTGCCGGTGCACCGCGAGCGGCCCGAGCAGGGCTCGAGCGGAGGCCGCGCGCCTGAACAGGGTTTGATCAACGATCGGTCTTTCGGGGGAGCTACAGCGCTACCTGCACGAGATTGTTAGATGTATTACATAATGGTGAGCGCATCACGATTCCCGGAGAGCGCGTTGAAAGGTTGGGGTATTCGACGGGTCATCCGGCTCGGAGAACGCTGGGCAGCTCGTGTCGCGTGGAAGGATCCCGAATGACCCTAGATCTCGATGGGCCCGCTCCGCACGTCGGCGCTGGTCCCCTGCCGCACGCTGGCGTCGACCCCCTGCCGCTCCTCTGCGCGCTCCCGGTAGCCGCCGCCGTCTTCGATGCAAAGGGAGCGCTCCGGTGCGCCAATCCCCGCCTCGAGCAGATCCTCGCGGAAGGCGCGCTCCCCGCCTGGCCGGTGTCTCCCGCGCACGCGCCGGCCGTCCTGCCCGCGTCGCCCGAGGGGCTCGCCGGTGAGGCGCAGGAGGTGCTCGCAGCCATCCGCGCCGTCCTCGAAGGCGAGCGCGAGCAGGCCGGCATCGAGCTCCGGGGCGGCGCGCCCGGCGCGCCGTCCTGCGAGATCTCGGTCACGCAGCTTTGCGTCGACGGCGCGCGCGGCGCGCTCGTCTGCGTCCACAGCCCGGCTGCGCCGCGCAGCACGCCAGGGACGGTGCCTATCGAGCGCTTCCTCGACACCATCATCGAGCACGTGCCGGTCTCGGTCTTCATCAAGGAGGTGACGGAATTCCGCGTCGTCCGGATGAACGGCCACTACGAAAAGGTCTTCGGCGCCCCGCGGAGCGACGTTGTCGGCAAGAACGTCTTCGACCTCTTCCCGCATCGACTGGAGGAGGCCAGGTGGCTCGATCGCATGGATCGCGACGTGATCGAGAAGGGCGAGATCGTGGACGTGCCCGAGTCGCGCATCGCCACGCCGACCGGGGAGCGGTGCATTCACATGATGAAGGTGCCCCTCAAAGACGAGCACGGCGTCTGCCGCTACCTCCTTGTCATGATCGAGGACATCACGGAGAAGAAGCGCGCCGAGGAGGCGGTGCAGAAAGAGCTCGCGTGGTTCGCGACGCAGCGGCAGCTCCTCGACGTCATCCAGGAGCTGTCCACGCCGGTCATCCCGGTCCACGAAGGCATCCTCGTGGTGCCCCTCGTGGGGACCATCGACTCCGCCCGCGGCGCCCAGCTCCTGGAGACGCTCCTCCAGGGCATCGAGCGCCACAGGGCCGAGACGGTGCTCATCGACATCACGGGCGTGCCGGTCCTCGACGCCGACGTGGCTGACCGCCTCCTCCAGGCCACGCGGGCCGCCGCGCTCCTCGGCGCCACGTGCGTCCTCGTCGGGGCGTCACCCGACGTCGCCCGGACGCTTGTCGCGCAGGGGATCGATCTGGGCAACCTCCTGACGCAGCGCGATCTCCAGGCCGGGATCCTCTATGCCCTAGCCCGTCAGGGCAAGGCGATCGTCCAGCAGCGGCGCGAGCGCCGCTGATCTCACGCCGCGGCTCGCCCGGCGCCAGGCTGGAGCCATGAAGGCGCGACGAGGGGGCTGGGCGATCGAGTCTCGAGCGAACCCCCTGGATGGCGGCGTCAGATCGCGACGAACCGGTCCTGGCAACCCAGCGGCCGGTACACCGGCGCGATCAGGCTCGCCCCGGTCGCGCCGCGCAGCGCGGCGGGCGTCATGCCGGCATACCGCCGCACGGCGCGGCAAAGGTGGCTCTGGTCGGCGAACCCGGCGTCGGCGCTCAGCGCGGCCCACGACAGGTCCTGATCGAGGCGCTCCAGCGCGCGCTGGAAGCGCCGGATACCCTTCATCTCCCGCAGCGTCACCCCGTGGTGGCGCCGCAGCAGCCGCTCGGACTGGCGCAGCGAGACGCCCAGCGCGCGGGCCAGGCCGGCCGCGTCGCGGTCGGCGAGCCGGGCGTCTCGCAGCGGGGCTGGCGCCGCCGCGCGCGGCGTCAGCGCGGCCAGCCAGCGCCGCACCGCCAGCAAGCGGCCCTGCGCCGTGCCGGCGCGCTGCACCGCCGGCAGCAACCTCGCCACCGGCGCGGCGCCGAGGACGTCGCGCAGATCGACGCGGCGATCGACGAGGCAGGCGGCGTCGACGCCGAACCACTCGGAGATCGCCCAGGGCTCGATCAGGACGATCACGGCGTGCAGCTCGGCCGACAGCCGGTAGCTGAACGGCCGGGTCGCGACGCCGGACAGCCATACCGCGCCCCCCGCGCGGTCGTCGCGCTCGCTCTGGATCTCGCCGAGCAGGCCGATGCTCAGCACCGCATGCAGCGACGGCAAGGCGCACGGCGCCGGCGGGCCCCACGACGCGACCCGCCCCGCCACGTCGACGAGCCCGGTGACGCCGCGCTGGCCGCCCCCGGGCGCGGCATGCGCGGACAGCTGCGGCGCGCGGAGGGGGCTCCTGGCGATGGTGAGCGTCGATGTCGACATCGTTCAATACAGGGCCGCCGCCGGCGGACACACTGCGCCTGCGCCGCCGCACGCCGGCGTCGTTCGAGAGGACTGCAGCGAATGAAGGCAATCGGAATCCATCACCATGGCGACGCCTCGCAGCTCGTGCCGCTGGAGCTGCCCGAGCCATCGCCCGGACCTCACCAGGTGAGGGTGCGGGTGATCGCGTCGTCGGTCAACCCGGCGGACATCCGGGCGCGCTCGGCGGCGCCCGGGCCCCGCCGCATCGAGCGGCAGTTCCCGCTGGTGCTCGGCTACGACGTCTCCGGGATCGTCGACGCGGTCGGCCCCGGCGTCGACGAGCTCGCGGTCGGAGACGAGGTGTTCGGCTCACCCAGCCTGTTCGGGCAGGGCGCGAACGCGGAGCGGGTGGTGGCCGACAGCCGCACCCTCGCGCGCAAACCGGCGGCCCTCTCCCATGAGCAGGCTGCATGCCTGTCGCTCGCGGGCGTCACGGCCTGGGAATGCCTCTCGCGCGCGCGGCCCGCGCCCGGCGCCGCGGTGCTGGTCACCGCGGGCGCAGGCGGCGTGGGCCATCTGCAGCTGCAGCTCGCGCGTCACCTCGGGCTACGGGCGGTGGCGACCGCCAGCCGACCCGAGTCGACGGCCCTCTGCCGCGAGCTCGGCGCCGCGGTCGTGCTCGATCACACGACGCAGGACGTGGGCCAGGCGTGCCGGGATCTGACCGGTGGGGCGGGCGTCGCTGTGGCCTTCGACAACGCAGGCGGCCGCGCGCTCGATCAGGCGCTCGACGCCGTGGCGCCGATGGGCACCGTGGTGAGCATCGTGCCGACGCCCACGCCGGTCGCGGACCGGCTGTTCATGAAGGCGGCGTCGCTCATCTATCATGTGATGGGCGCTGCCACGATCTGGCGGCTCGACCCGCACGCGCAGGGCCGCGCGCTCGCCGCTGTGGCGGAGCTGGCGGCGCAAGGCCACATCAGGCCCATCGTCAGCGCGAGCTACCCGGTGCGCGAGCTCTCGCAGGCCCACCGCGCCATCGAGTCGGGCCGCACGATCGGGAAGATCGCGATCCGCGTGGCGGAAGGCTGGTGAGGCTGGGCGGGGAGCGCCGGGACGCCGGCGGGAGGGACATGGAGCGGGCGCTCGAGCGCGCCCGCGCCACGCCGCGCTACTTCGTCTGGATCCGGCGCGCGGGCAGGAAGCGCCGGAGCGCGGGCGCCTCGATGGACACGAGCCGCCTGGCGAACGCGCCGATCGCCCGGTACTCCGCGTCCGCGATGAGCGCCAGCTCGACGCTGATCATGAACGCGGCGAACGTGCCGAGCCCCATCATGACGGCGATGCCGGCGTGGAACAGGAACGCCGCGGCGAGCGAGAGCCTGCGTGTGTGCCGGTTCAGGGCGAACAGGAACGGGAAGCTGAGCTGGAACCCGACCGTCGCGTAGGTCAGCGCCGTCACCACCGCGACGCTGCGGGAGAGGCTGTCGCTGTGGCCGGGCCAGGTGAACTCGCCGACGCGGGTGATGTAATAAAGGGCCGTCCCGTTCTGCCACAGCTCCCCCTGCACCTTGTAGAGCCCTGCGACCCCGTAGACCAGGCACACCTGGACGGCGCAGGCGAGGATCGCCGCGTTGTGGAGCGTCCCCTTGATCCGCTGGAGGTCCCCGCCGCGCTCCCGCTGCGCGCGGAGGCGGTCGGCGTCGAGCGAGAAGTAGGCGCCGAGCTCGGCGAAGATGCCATAGAGGAGCGCGAGCCGGACGAGGTTGTCGCCGCCGTCGAGCAGGACGGGGTTCCGCTGGTGCAGCGACCAGAGCCCGACATACGTGAGCAGCGACATGAGACGGGTGCGGAAGCCGATGACCCACAGCGCCGCGAACAGCATGGCGAGGTGGAAGACGACCTCGAAGTAGAGCGGCGACCTGCTGAGCAGGTAAATCGAGAACGCGCCGGTGCTGTGGGCCTCCTCGAGCGACCGCGCGAATGGCCACACCCCCTCGGGGCCGTAGAGGTAATGGCGCTGGAAATAGTTGGCCAGGTAGAGGTGGAGGATGGTCAACCCGGCGACGATCCGGAAGAGGCTGGCCCCGATCAGGCAGCGCTCGCGGCTCGCGAGCTCCACGACGCGGCGCCAGCGTGCGTTCAGCTTGCTCAGCATGGCGTCACCGCTCCTCCACGGCCGCTGCCCCGAGGGCCACGGGCGTCTCTCGTCTGTCCTCGGTCGTCGCCTCCAGCGGCGCCACCGGTTGATACGGAGCCCAGTCGAAATCGTAGTACGACAGTTCACCCTTCGCGTCGGGCAGGTCGCGCCGGGAGAAGCGCGGGAACTTCAGCACCGCCAGGCGCAGCCGCACCGCCGCGGTGCGGTTCGGGCCGAACAGGCTGTCACAGTGCGCGGAGCCGGCCCGCTCCAGGACGGTCTTGCCGAGCTGAAAGCCCGCGTCCTGCTCCTTCTTCACCTGGTCCCTGAGCATGTCGACCACCTGAGCATCGGTGGCCTCGGCGCCGCCTCCGCCCGCCTGCGCGCGGGCGCGCTGCTGATCGAGCTTCTTCGCCATCTGCAGCGACGTCGGATCGACGGTGTAGATCATGCGCGCAGCGCCCGTCACCGATCGTCCGAGGCGCGTCGCGGGGCCGAGGCGGTTCTCCAGGTGGGATTCCCAGTAAGGGGTCGTGATATCGGTCCACCCGGTCTCGGTCGTGCTCCCGTCCGGCTCGCGCAGGCGGCAGGCGACCATCACGAATCGCGTGTCGGTGATGGGATCGGGGGCGAAGAGGTGCCAGTTCTGCTGGAGGAACGGGTTCATGTACCCGCTGATGAGCCGCGCGAACCGGAGCTGGAGCGGGTTCTGCGGCGTCAGGTAGGCGACTGTCATCGCGAAATGAAAACAGAGCGCCGCGGCGAGCAGCGCGGGCGCGGACGTCGAGAGCACACGGAGTAAACGGCGCATGGTTTCGTCCATCCCGGGTTCGGGGTCGTCGGAGAGAAGGCCGCGCGCGGCCGGAGCGCCGCGCGCGGCCCGTGGATGCTCCGGCCCCAGCGGGCCGGCCGGGGCGGGCGGAGCGCTAGTTGTCGAAGAGGATGTCGGCTTGACCCGGCGCCGGCGCGTCGTTCAGCGCGACGCTCCTCCAGCCTCCAGGGCCGCGGCCGTGGAAGCCCCCTGCGTTGGCCGTCGCGACACCGACGTTGCCGTACCCGCCGGCCTGGGCGACCGACGACTGGGCGACGGACCCCGAGGTCCCGATGGCGATGCCCGCGATGCCGATGTTCGTCGTGGTGGCCACGTTGGCCCCCGGGAACCCGCAGTAATAGGCCACCTTCTCGGGGATCCCGGAGCTCGCGTTGGTCTGGAGGACTGAGCGGCCCTTCAGGCTCGAGGTGGGCAGCGTCGCCGCGTGGGCCATCGCCACGCCGACGAACAACGACATACCAGCGACCGCGGTGATGATCTTTCGTGTCATGTTCTTCCTCTTTCGTTCGATCTTGTGATGGTTGATGGTCAGAGAGGCTAGACACGCCAGCTGCGTTTGCCGGCCGCGCGGAGCCCCTGTGTTCGAGCGGCTCCGCAGGACTCGGTGCATCGAGCCAGCTCGCAGGCCATCCGCCCCTGTGTGTGCCTGCTCCTGGGCGGAAGAGCACTCGTCGTGCCAGCCGTGCTCACTGCTGGTGCAGCGCGCGCCGCGCGCTCTCGCCGCGCCGATGTGAGGCCGCGGCCGCTCGGCGGCGCCGCCCGCCCGCGGGCGGTTTGCGTGTTCGAGCAAACGATCGCGCGCAACTCTTTGCTCGGATTGCCGCGTTCGAGGCAGCGATCTCGCCGCCTTCGGTGATGATGCGGCGTGACAGGCGAGCTCGACCGGCGCAGCCGGGCTGGCTCCGCCGGCCGAACACCGCAGACACACGCGGGGCAGCGCTCCCGTACCCGTCACGACGGCGCGAGCGCCGCCGCCGTCCGCGCCATTCGGCACGCCGCGTGCTTCGGCCCCTGGCGACCCATGATGCCCATTCATGGAATCATCGCTGAACAGGAGGAGTGAAGATGCGCGGTACGCTGTTATCGGTGTTCGGGTTGTCGATGCTGCCCGCTTCCACGGCGCTCTGGACGAGCGCGGGCGCGGAAGCTGTAAACCGAAGCGCCTCGGCGTCGATCGACGCCGAGGCGCCTGACCCTTCGCAGGCCAGCGACGATGAGGTCGCGGCGGGCGCCGAGGACGCCTCGATCGCCTCGTGCGTCGCCACCTGCCCGAAGGGCGATAAAGTCGTCACGTGTCCCGAGGGAGTATGTCAGTGCCACTGTGACGATGACGGTCGCCCGGTCTGCAAGTGCGGTTGAGCGCGCGCGCCCGAGGCGCGTCCATGTACTACGGGCGGTTCCGCTTCTGATACGTGCCTACGAGCTCGACACGCGCGAGGACGTGTCCCTCCATCGCCTTCTCGACCTCCACCTTCGTGAGCCCGTCTCGCGGGGGCAGCACCGTGTCGAGCGCATACAGCTTGAAGAAGTAACGGTGTTTGCCGATCGGCGGGCACGGGCCGCCGTAGCCGGCGCGCTTCCAGTCGTTCCTTCCCTCGAGCGTGCCCGCCGGCAGGTTGGCCTTGCGCGCGCCCTCGGGCAGGCCGCCGGCGTCGGGCGGGATGTTGTAGAGCACCCAGTGGACCCACGTCGTCTTGGGGGCGCGCGGATCGGGCGCGTCCGGGTCGTCGACGATGAGCGCAAGGCTCCTCGTGCCGCCGGGGACACCCGACCAGGAGAGCGCGGGCGGCACGTCCTTGCCCTCGCAGGTGTGCACGATCGGGATCACATCGCCATCGTGGAAATCGGGAGATTGTAACGAGAGCATCGGAACACCTCGCCTTCAGAGCCTCCCTGAGGCCCATGCCTGATCTCCGCCGCCGCGCGCGGACCGCCTTCGCCAGGCGGCCCTCAGGGCAGGACGCCGAGCTCGTCGAGCGCGGCGCCGAGCTCCGCGGGGTCGCGGTATACGCGGTACGCCCCCGCCGCGAGCAGCTCGTCCTGCCCGTACCCACCGGAGAGCAAGCCGACCCCGAACATGCGGGCTCGGCGCGCGGCGAGCAGGTCCCATACGGAGTCACCGACAACGTAGCAGTCCTCGGCCGCCACCCCGAGGCGCTGCTGGCAAGCGAAGAAGAGATCGGGCGCCGGCTTCGCGCGGCTCACGTCGCCGCGAGCGACGACGACCATGTCCGGCGGGAGCTCGAGCGCCGCGAGCGAGGCGTCGATATCCGGCCGCCGTCCGGAGGTGGCGATGCCGTGCGGCACGCCCGCCTCGCGCAGCTGACGGAGCAGCGCGACGGCCCCCGGCAGCGGGCGTCGCTCCGGCAGGATCTGCTGGAAGATCTCGCCGTGGCGTTCCTGGACGAAGCGCGCCCGCTCGGCCGCCAGCGGATAGCCGACCTCGCGCGCGACCGCGCGAGCGAAGAGCCCGCCGCTCATCCCGATGCGCCGGTGCACCCGCCAGGCGTCGATCGGCATGCCCGCCTCGGCGAACGCGCGTTGCCACGACAGGACGTGGGCGTAGACCGTGTCCACCAGGGTCCCGTCGAGGTCGAAGAGGATCGCGTACACAGCGCTCTCGCGGTTCATTGGATTCACCTCCTCCGGCGCCGGGATGCCCGCGCCCCCAGCGCGCTTTGCACCGCGCGCGCCATGCCGCCGGCGTCACACGCCGGTGGGGTAGGTCTCCGGCGGCTCCCTCTCTGCCCGCGGCGCGAGGTGCAGGGGCCGGACGGCCTGTGACTCGTCCACGAAGAGGAGCGCGTCGTAGCGGCGCGGCAGCACCGTCGGCACGTAGTTCCCGTGCCAGTCGTACCCGGGGTGGTAGACGACGCCGACGGCGCGGTGGCCGCGCCAGGCCAGCGACTCCTGCGGCAGCCGCCCCGGCTCGAAGATCAGCAGCTGATCCCGGCCGCCCGTCTCGTGCAGCAGGTCCTCCCAGCTCTCGGGCCGCCCGACCGGCAAGCGCATCACCTCCATCGGCGCGTCCCACTCCCGGGCGGCGATCACCGTGCCGCGGTGGGTGCCGAAGGCGACGAGCGCGACGCGCTCCTCTCCGTGGCGCTCGCGGGCGAGCTGGCCGAGGTTCACCTCGCCCCGCTCCGCCATGTCGGTGAAGCGCGCGTCGCCGATGTGCGTGTTGTGCGCCCAGACGATCGCGCGCCCGCGCGGGCCGTGCTGCTCGAGCAGCCGATCGAGCGTCTCGGCCATGTGCCGATCGCGGACGTTCCAGGACTCCGCGTCGCTGCGCACCATCGCCCGGTAGTAGGCCTCGGCGTTCTTGACCACGAGCGCGTTCTGCTCGGCGACGAAGTGCCCGTCGCGCCCGTCGGCGCCGAACGCCGGCGCTCTCCTGCGCACCTCGGCGAGCAGCCTGACGGCCTCCGCCTGGCACGACTCCGGCACGAGCACCGTCGCCCGGGCGTACTCCTGGGCATCGTCGGCATACGGCTCGAAGCAGCGCAGCGCGCGCCGCGCGGCCGGCAGCGCGTCGGGGGCGGCCCCCTCCAGGTAGCGCATGACCTCGCGGAGCGAGTCCCAGAGGCTGTAGACGTCGAGCCCGTAGAAGCCGACCCGCTGCTCCTCGGGGCGACCCTCGTTGTGCCTGCGCAGCCACTCGATCAGGTCGGCGACCTCCTCGTTGGCCCACATCCAGGTCGGCCAGCGATCGAAGGCGCGCAGCACCGCGCGGGCGCTGCTCCCCGCGTCCGCGTACCCCTTCACATACCGGTTGACGCGGTAGCAATCGGGCCAGTCGCCCTCGACGGCGATGAAGGAGGCGCCCGCCTCGACGATCAGCCGCCTGGAGAGCTCTGCGCGCCACGTGTAGAACTCGCGCGTCCCGTGCGTCGCCTCGCCGAGGAGCGTGCAGCGCGCGTCGCCGATGCGCTCGATCAAGGGGTCGAGATCGGCCGTGGAGCGCAGCGGCCGGGCCAGCGCGCGGAGCCCGGCCAAGAGGTCGGGCGTCGCGCGCGTCCCCGGCTCGATGAGGCGTCGCAGTCGCGCCATGATGGGATCCTCTGGGGCACCGCGGCGGAACGGCAAGCTCGCGCCGGGTAAGGGCGAGCGTGCAGGCCGCCCGGCGGCGGAAGAAGGGCCACCCGGTGCCGCCGAGCCCGTGCCTCCGCGGGCACATCGCCGCCGGAGTCAGGTCCGTCCTTCGATCACGAGCAGACGATCAGACTCTACGTGAACGCGACGCGACGCGACGAAACAAGTCTTGCCCAAAAAGTGTCGCGTCCTCGGATGTCCCGCAGGTGCGAGCTTTTGTGATGTGTTCCCGGAGACGAACCGGATGGATGACATCGACTACAAACTTGTTGAACATTTGCATCTTGACCAAACGCTGCCTGCTCCGGTCGTACGATTCCCGGCGATAAGCGTGATCGAACCGCCCTCCGCCGGGAATGTGCACTCGAAACATGGAGGCCTTCATGTCTGTCCGTTCTCGTGCCTCGCGCAAGTTAACCGCCCTCGCGATTCCCGTCCTCGCCCTCTTGAACTTCCCTGGCTGCGCTTCAGAAGTAGGATCCGGAGGTGCCGGGGGAGATGCTTCGGGCACAGGCGGCGGGACGCCGAGCGGGAGCGGGGGAGTCACCACGGGTGGAGGCTCCGCGACCAGCGGTGCTTCCGCGACCAGCGGAGCCGCCAGCACGGGCGGCGGAGCTCCGACGGGCGGAGCCGGCACGGGCGGCTCCCCGACCGGCGGGGCCAGCGCGACCAGCGGGACTGGCGGGGCCAGCGCGACCAGCGGGACCGGCGGCGGCGCCTTCACGTGTACCCTGCCCACGTTGCCTGAGCCGAGCGGTCTGACCGAGGTAAACGAGAAACTCCCGGATCCGTTTACGTTCTTCAACGGAACGAAGGTCACCACCAAGGAGCAGTGGGAGTGCCGCCGCAAGGAAATCCTGGCAATGGCAGCCAAGTACCTCTACGGTCCAGTTCCCGCCGAGCCGGATGAGGTGACCGGAACCGTATCCGGAGGTAACGTTTCAATCACCGCCAAGGTGGGTGGAAAAACAGAGAGCTTCTCGGCGAGTATCAGTGGATCCGGTAGTGTGATCGCCCTCAAGTTGTCCGGTGGAATCTTCCCGTCAGGCAGTAAAACGCTGTCGTTTGGAAGCGGCTTTGAAGGCAAGATTAGAAATCTCTTCGGCTTGTCCGAGGTCAACACCAACATCGCCAACGGGTGGATGATTGACCGGGTGATGGACGTGTTGGAGCAGAACCCGGGCAGCGGGCACGATCCCACGAAGGTGATGGTGTCGGGGTGCTCCGGATGTGGAAAAGGTGCTTACCTGGCGGGTGTCTTCAGTCGTGCACCGGTGGTCGTCATCGTGGAGTCGGGCGGTGGTGGTGTAGCCAACCTGCGTCAGGCAGAGTGGTTCAGGCACGGTGAAGGTGGTTCTGTTTGGCAGTGCTCAGACGCCAAGCCTCAGAGCATCGACAACCTCGAAGACAGCGGCATCTGCGGACCCTGGGTGACCAGTGCAGCCCGTTGGCTCCGGAGCGACCCCTCGAAGGTGTACAACCTCCCCTTCGATACGCATATGCTCCTGGCGACCATCGCTCCACGGTATCTGGTGCACTTCACGAATGCCAATGGCAAGAACTCATGGTGTCACCTGGGTGGAACCTGTGAGGCGCTCTCCGCATGGGCAGCAAAACCGGTATGGAAAGCGCTCGGTGTCCCGGAGCGCATGGGTTTTCAGATGTACAGCGCAAACCACTGCGGCGCATCGGCCTCTCAAACCGCCCTTGCAGGCGAAATGTTCAAGCGAGCGTTCGAAGGCAATACCAGCGCAAACACGGACGTGCTGAACATCATGGACAATGGCGTTCAGCAGCCGGTCAGCGAATGGAAAGACATGTGGATTGACTGGGATATGGATACCGTGCTGCAGTAGTGATGCCCTTGGGGGGCATGAAAGCCGTTCTGGCCTTGCCCCCCATTCGGCGTGGTTCCCGGGCGTCGGTGATTCGCCGGCCAGGCCCGGCTCGCTCGCCGGCGACGAGCACGAGCACGAGCAGACGACCAGTCGCTGCGAGATCGCGAGGGGAGAAGCCTGCTCGAAAAATGTCGCCTCATCGGATGCCCCCCCAAGCGCCACTTGGTGCGAGGCGTTCCCAGAGCCGATCAGGATGGATTACATCGGCTGCATGTATAATGGATATTTGCGGCTGGGTTGAAGGCTGCCCACTCCAGCGATGCGATTCCCAGCGGTAAGCGTGATCGAACCGTCGTCCGCTGGGAATGGGCGTCCCATGATGTCGTTCCGACCAAACTTCTCCCAGCTTCTCCCCCTGACCGCCCTCCTCCCCCTGTTCGTCGCGTGCGGCCCCAGCGATGGTGGCGTCACAGTTGATGAGGATGACACCACCACCACCAGCTCCGGCGGCCAGACCAGCGGCTCCTCGTCGGCTGGCAACACGTCGTCCGTGTCCGGCACCGGCGGCGGTAGCACCAGCGGCGTGACCTCGGGAACGGGCGGTCCGTCGACGAGCGTTTCGGGGGCCGGTGGGTCGGACCCGACGGGCGCCGGCGGCGCGGATCCGACGGGCGCCGGCGGCTCGAACCCGACGGGCGGCGGGGACACGACGCTGGTCGGGGTCGAGACCCCCGGCGAGGACTGTGCTGTGCCGAACATGCCCTCCTTCGGCGAGCTGAAGGCGTACGACAAGCTGCACGATCCCTTCACCATGATGGATGGTACGAAGGTGACGACACGCGCGCAGTGGGTGTGCCGGCATCGTGAGATCTCCGAGCTGGTCCAGCACTGGGAGACCGGCCCGAAGGAGGTGAAGAAGGCCACCGTCAAGGGCAGCTTCGCCGGCGGCAAGCTGACGATCAACGTGAGCGGCGGCGCCCAGGATGTCTCCTTCTCCGTGAGCATCTCCCTGCCCAGCACCGGTTCACCTCCCTACCCTGCGCTGATCGGGCTCAGCAACGGCTCGCTCGACAACAACCATCTGAAGCAGATGGGCGTCGCGATCATCAACTACGATCACAACGGTGTGCAGCCGGAGAGCGACCGGAGCGGCGGCATCTTCTCCAGGTTCCATGGGAACGCGGAGAGCGGCGCCCTGATCGCCTGGGCCTGGGGCGCGAGCCGCATCATCGATGCCCTCGAGTCCACGCCCGACGCGCAGATCGATCCGAAGCGGCTCGCCATCACGGGCTGCTCCCGCAACGGCAAGGGCGCGCTGATGGTCGGCGCGATGGATTCGCGCTTCGCGCTGACGATCCCGCAGGAGTCTGGCTCGGGCGGCGTGGCGGCGTGGCGCGTCTCGGAGGTCGATAACAAGGGCCAGACCGGCAGCGCCGGCGTCCAGAACCTCACGAGGACTTACGGCGAGCAGAAGTGGTTCAGCAAGACGATCGAGCAGTTCGGCAGCGCGGTGACCAAGCTCCCGCTCGACCACCACCAGCTGGTCAGCATGGTGGCGCCTCGCGGCCTCCTGATCCTCGGGAACCTCAACTACGAGTGGCTGAGCACGAACAACGCAGACCAGGCCGGCGGAGCCGCCAGGCTGGTCTACGAGGCCCTCGGCGTGAAGCAGAACATCGGGTACGTCGACAGCGGGCACAACCACTGCGGCACGGACTACAAGAACGGCGAGCAGGCCGCGATCGACGCCTTCGTCAAGAAGTTCCTGCTCAACGACGCCAGCGCGAACACCGACGTCTGGAAGCCGAAGAACGAGCTCGACAAGGCGAAGTGGGTGGAGTGGACGGCCCCGACGATCCCGTGACGGAACGTCGTGGCTGAGTGAAGGGCCCCGAGCACCGAAGGTGAGGGGCCCGTCCGGCGGCCCGGTCAGCGGACCGATAGGAACGAGCGGAGACGAAGCTCGTTCACTCCCAGCCGGAGCTGGTGGCCGCGCCCAGGAACGCGCTCACGCCGTAGACCTGGCCGCCGCGCATCTTGAACATGTGCATGTCGGTGTTCCCCATGAACATGGTGAACCCGACCCCGATTCCCCTCTCGACGTCGGCGAAGATGAGGCGAGGGGGCAGCGCGGGTGACCCCGAGCCCGGCTGGCCAGGATCGCAGCTCGCGCCGGCGCTGCACGTGAACGACCCGCCGCCGTTCTCGATGCGCTTGCAGTTGCTGACCGTGTTGCAGACGCCGCGCGGGAACATCCAGAAGTACTTCTCCATCCAGCCCTCGAGCTCGTCCCGCGAGTTGCGCTCGCTCTCCGGAACGGGCTCCTCCCACTTGACGGTATCCCCGCTCGCGATGATGGCGCCGGTGTTCGAGGCAAAATTTTGCCCGGAGACCTTGTAGTCCCCCGGCCGCACGGCGATGGTCTCGATCTCGGTGATCTCCTGGCCCTGGAGCTTGAGTCGAAGGGCGAGCGGGATGTCCATGCTGCCGTCCGGCACCACGGCCTGGCTCGCGGAGCTACAGGTCTCGGTGTCGAGCGCGCTGTGAGCATATTTGAGCGCCCCGGCGGTCTTCCAGAGCCCTTCTTGGCCGAGCGTCAGAGCTTTGCCATTTTCCGTGAATTTTACGCTGTCGGCGAGGGGCAATGTCGACGGATCGTGCGCCGCGAGCGCTTCGAAATAAGCGTCGATCGTGCTCTTCAGGAGCTCGCGCGTGCAAGCCGTGGAACTCCCGCCTCCGCCTGTCCCGGTGGTCGCGCTGCCGCCCCCGCCTCCAGCGGACAATCCTCCCCCACCGGTCCCGCTGGCCGACGACTCACCGGCTCCGCCGCTGCCCGTCGTGCCGACGCCCTCACCGGTTGACGTTGTGCCCATTCCGCTGCTGCTGCTGCTGCCGCTCGTTTCAGCCGGCGCCGGCGTGTTATCGCCGTCTCCGCCGCAGGCGAAGAGCGCAAGCAGCGGCAGGCAGCCAAGGAGGGAGCGACGCGCAGAGAGCCTGAATCTCATGCCGTGGTCAGCCATGTCCTCGGCTACATCTCCCGCGCCGGCACGTCAAGGTTATCTTGATCATATTGCCCCCGCGCGTCTTTCGAATGCTCATCCAGGAGAAAGAAAAAATATCGTCACAGCGTGCCCGTCATCGCGGCGGGCCGTGGGTGAAATGGTGCTCTCGATGGCCACCGAGGGCTCGACGCTCGCCGGCATGGCGGCGTCGAGCGTCCGCGGGCCGCGCCCCTCCGCCAACGTGAGCAGGCGGGCAGGATCCTCCCAGCGGTACGTCGCAACTCAAACGCTAGTTCTCGAACGGTCCCGGAATGTTCGGACCGGGCGCAAGCAGCTGGCTGCCGTCCATCAGCCACACCGCCATCAGGTTCTGCGCGGCATTGTTCCACAGCACGTCCGCCGTGCCATCGAAGTTGAAATCAGCAGCGCCTTGCGCGGGCACCCACCCATGGCCGCTGGGTCCGGGGATGTTCGGCCCCGGCGCGAGCAGCTGGCTGCCGTCCATCAGCCACACGGCCATCAGGTTCTGTCCGGCGTTATGCCACAGCACGTCCGCCATACCGTCGACGTTGAAGTCGAACGCCGTGATGGTGACCCACCCGTCTCCGCTGGGTCCGGGGATGTTCGGCCCCGGCGCGAGCAGCTGCGTGCCGTTCATCAGCCATACCGCCATCAGGTTCCGTCTGGGATTGTTCCATAGCACGTCCGCCATACCGTCGACGTTGAAGTCGGCCGTGGAAGAGGCGATCCATCCGTCTCCGATCGGTCCGGGTATGGCCGGCCCCGGCGCAAGGAGCTGGCTGCCGTTCATCAGCCACACGGTCATCAGATTCTGGCGGGGATTGTTCAAGACCACGTCATTCATTCCGTCAGAGTTGAAGTCGGCAGCGCTCGTTACAGCCACCCACCCGTCTCCGATCGGTCCGGGGATGACCGGCCCCGGCGCAAGGAGCTGGCCGCCGTTCATCAGCCATATGGCAATCAGGTTCCGTGGGCTGTTGTACCAGAACACGTCCGCCATGTGGTCCTCGTTGAAATCACCAGCCGAAATCGCCGTCCACCCATCACCTATCGGTCCGGGGATGACCGGCCCCGGCGCAAGGAGCTGGCTGCCGTTCATCAGCCACACGGCCATCAGGTTCTGGCGGGTGCGCTGCCAGAGCACGTCCACCATGCCGTCGTTATTGAAGTCGGCTGGGTAGATGGTCTTCCACCCGTTGCCGTCCGACCGCGGCGACGCCACGCCGGGCGATGGGCTCTGGCCTTCGAGGTGCGGACCACTTGCTTCGCGCCCGGTGCCAAACGCGCAGGCCCACGTGGCGCATAGTACAGGGATTGTACTCATGAGATTGGCCACCATGACGAGTCGCATGCCCCGCCTTCCTTTTGCGTTCGTGCACTGGCTCCAAGCGGTCCATATTTGCCAGAATAGCCAACGCGCAAAGATGACGCTGTCGCTCCTGTGCGCGCTGTGCGTCGCGGTGGCCACGCGATCATCTCTCACCAGCGACCACTCGTGCCGAGCGGTGTGCTACATCGATATCAGCAAATATGGTGCAACGCGGCCGGCAACGCCACCCGAGCCCTCGTTGCGGTGTGCGAGCAACGTGGTGAAGAGCCACCCGTTTGAGGTCATCACGACGACCTCGTGATCCTCCTCCGCTTCGGCGGCAACCCCCGGAGGCACCCAGTGATGCCGGGGCCTGGGATGGCATGCGGGACGGCGCCGTCGCGCGCCGGGGCCCGCGACGGCGGCCGCGGGTCAGTGCCGCCGCTTGTTCTGGACGCGCGACTGCGGCAGTCCGGCGCGGCTCTTCTGGAGGTAGCAGATCTCGACGAGCGTCGGCCACAGCTCGAGCGAGCCCTTGAACTGGCTGATCACGTCGTCGACGATGCGGACGAGGTTCTGCTGGAAGAAATCGTGTTCGAACCCATAAAATGTCTTCTCGAGGGTCACGGCGAACCGGCGCAGGGCGTCGGCGCGCTCGTGATTCACCGTCGTCGCTGCCGCGCCCTGCACCCGCGCATGGAGCGCGGTGATTCGCCCGAGGATGCGGTCGCAGTCCTCCGCGGTCACCTCGCCGCCGTAGTCGAAGCTGATGCTGAGGTCCTCGACCTTCGAGAGGGTCGACTTGATCTTCAGCTTGAGGAGGTTCGACACCTCCTCGTTGAACACCTCCGCGGCGAGCGGGCTCCGCATGTAGTTGCTCTTGATGTGCGTCTGGGCGGCGTCGACGTGGGCGGCGGCCACGCCTTGCTGCTGGATCCAGAGCCGGTAGATGTAGTCCTCGAACCTGAGCCGCGTCGGGAAGAACGGCGGGAGACCGAAGCTGTTGTCATAGCCGGCCACCCCGCAGTCGATGCGCCAGTTCTTGTTGGTGACCGCGGGGCGGAAGTTGACGAGGACGTAGACGTCGTTCAGCTCATCGAGCTCCACCTGCCCCTCGTCGTCGAGGAACATCTCCACGTAATCGATGGCGTCGATGTCGTTCGTCCCGGACCGGAACGTCTGCGCGACCTTGACCACCGCGTCGTCGGGCACCTCGCCCGAGTCGAGCAGCAGCGAGTTCTCGCGGACGAGGCCCTGCGTGGCGTTGGTCTCGAGGTCCATGGCGCTGTCGCGGAGCAGCTCGCCGCGCGCGTGGTTGGCCGGGACGTCCGCGACGCGCCTGCCCAGCACGTCGAGGAACGCGGCCAGGATGTCGAACGACTTGCGGGTGAAGCCGTCGCCGCTCGCCTTCAGGAGCTTGCCACGGCAGACCTCGTCCCGCTCGAGCGACTCCGGGCTGTGCTCGACCAGCGCGTAAGGGCGCATGTCGTCGTCGGCGCTCAGCATGCGGGTTCCCAGCGTGTACATCAGGGTGTAGTTGCGGTTCCCGCCGTAGCTCGGCCTAAACAAATTCCTGACGAGCGGCTCGAGCTTGCGGTCGCGGAGCCGCTGGTTGATGTATGCGATGAACGCCTCCTTCTCGCGCGGACCGACGTAGTAGAGGTCGTTGTAGGTCGCCGTCGCCTCGAGCAGCGCGTAGTATTTCTGCTGGTTGTGGACGTTCGAGTCGTCGAAGACGACCATCGGGATCGCATGTCCGTTGCGCCAGAAGTGCTCGTCGTAGAGGTGGATGGTCTCGCCCACGTCGCGCAACCGGTACGTGGGGATGACGAAGAGTGGTGGCCTGTTCTGCATGACAGCCCCAAAGCTAGGGCCGCCGGCTTCAGGAAAACGTCAAGAGTCGTTCGGGCGGCGTCAAGAAGTCGTCAAGCAGAGGGCGCTCGCGGGCTCGGCGACGAGCTCGGGGAGGCCAGACGCGCGAGGGCGTGCGAGCGCCGGTGTCCTCGCGGCGGCCGGGACGCCTGGCGGCGTCATCGATGCGGTCTTTACGCGGGGCAATTGCGTCCTGAGGAGATCTTGACGCGGCGAGGGTTACGTTGTCGCCATCGCCGGCTGGCGGACATCCACGGAGCGCAGCATGAAATCGCCGATAGCCTTTCTCTCCACGCCCTTCAGGGTGCATGCTAAAAAAGACGACCCGTCGACCTCGGGAGATGAACCCCGGACCGACGCGGACCTCGCCGCCGTCTTCGGGCTCGCGTGGCTCGCCTGCGCGCTGACGACGATCTGGATGGTCACGCGGGGCGACACGAGCGGGGACGGGAGCGCGCTGCCCGCGCTCGTCGTGCTCCTCATCCCGTACCTGCTCCGAGACTGGGGTCACAAGCCAGCCCGGAGGCTCACTCCTGGGGCTTGACGTCCTCGAAGCGTTTGGATTTCCTTCTCTCTCATGCGTGGTATGAATTCAGCCGCCGGAACTTCCGGCCAAGGCGCGATAGCCCGGGGGGCGGTCCGTTTGTGGTTCGGCCGGCTGACGCTGATGGCCGCGGTATCATCGTTCGTCGCGTGCGGTTCAGGCGATGGGCACAGCGCCAGCGCGGGCGACACGGCCACGGGGGGCTCGGGCGGCCCGACGAGCAGGGCCTCCAGCGGCTCGTCGGGAGGTCTGAGCGGAGGTAGCGGTGGCGGCGGGGCGGGGGAGGGCGGCTCGGGCGGGGACACGGACCCTGGCGCGACGTCGGGGGCTTCCGCTGGGGGCGCTGGGGATTCCGGAGAAGGCGGCGCCGGAGATCGCGAGAGCGGCCCGGAGGCGCTCGAAGGCAGCGCCTATGAAGGCGGTCTGCTCATCGCGTCGGACGCGGACGCCCTCGCAGCGCGTGCTTACTCTGTCATCAATGGCAGCTCTGCGTGTAACGAGCGTCGATCCGTGGCAGCGCCGAGGATGTGAGCCATCGTCATGAGGCAGGTGCGCGAGTTCTTTCGATCCGTGTGGTCCGAGCCACGAGCACCGCACCCCCCTCGACGCGCCCGGATGGACTGGGTGCTCCTGGCCGTGTTCGCCGCGCTCGGGTCTCTCGAGGTCGCGACCCGGCGCGACCTGCCGTGGCGGAGCGCTTCGCTCGTCCTCTGCCTCGGGCTCCTGCCGACGCTGCTCTGGCGGAGGACCAGGCCGCTGGAGATGGTCGTGATCGCGTTCGGCCTCCTCATGGCGATACAGCTCGCCGTGATGGTGACCGGCAGCGCGTCGCCGGGGCTGTACGCGATGGTCTACATGGTGCTGCTGCCCTACTCGTTGTTCCGGTGGGGGACGGGGCGTGAAGCGATGATCGGGCTGCCGATCATGGTGACCTCGGCGGCGCTCGACATGATCCGTTCTCATGCCAGGACGGGCGACGTCATCGGGGGCTACGCGGTCCTGCTCTCCACGATGGCGCTCGGCGCGGCGGTGCGCTATCGGGATCGCGTGCGTCTGCGAGAGCTCGATGAAGCCAAGCTGGCCGAGCGAGAGCGTATCGCCCGCGACCTGCACGACACCGTGGCCCACCATGTCTCGGCGATCGCGATCCGCGCGCAGGCTGGCCTGGTCGCCGCGTCGGCTCGCCCCGAGGCTCCCGTCGACGCGCTCCGCGTGATCGCGGACGAGGCATCTCGCGCCCTCGGCGAGATGCGCACGATGGTCCGGCTCCTGCGTCGCGGCGAGTCGGCCGAGCTCGCGCCGAGCCCGCGGGTCGCCGACCTCGGACAGCTCGCGGACCCGTCCGCCACGGGGGCTTCCGTCGAGGTGAAGTTGACCGGGAGCTTCGATGACCTGCCATCGTCGGTCTCCGCCGCGATCTTTCGCCTCGCGCAGGAGTCGATCACCAACGCTCGCCGGCATGCTCGCCACGCGACCCGGATTGACGTGGAGGTCACGGCCGACGACACATCGGTACGTTTGCGGGTCACCGACGACGGCCAGGGGGCCCACGGCGGCCATTCGACGTCGACGGGATACGGGCTGGTCGGCATGATCGAACGAGCGACGCTGCTCGGGGGTACGTGCCATGCGGGCCCGGGCCCAGAGCGCGGCTGGACGGTGACGGCCGTACTGCCTCGGAAAGGACAACCCAGTTGAGCATTCGCGTCATCGTCGCCGACGATCAGGAGATCGTCCGCACCGGGCTCAGCATCATCCTCGACGCCCAGCCCGACATCGAGGTCGTGGGCGTGGCCGACAACGGAAACAAGGCGGTCGAGCTGGCGCTCGCTCTCCGTCCCGACGTGTGCCTGTTCGACATTCGCATGCCCGGGATCGACGGCATCGAGGCGACCCGACGGCTCGCCGGCCCGGCGGTCGATCCTCCCCTGGCGGTCGTGGTGATCACCACCTTCGATCATGACGAGTACGTGGTTGGCGCCCTCAAGGCCGGCGCCCGCGGCTTCCTGCTGAAAGACGCCGGTCCCGACCTGCTCGCGCAGGCCATCCGCGCCGCCGCGAGCGGCGACGCCTTGATCGCTCCACGCGTCACCGCCCGCCTCCTCTCCACGTTCGCCGCCTCTCGGCCTCAGCTGCCGCGAGCGCAGCCCGGGGAGGCCCTCACCGCCCGCGAGGAGGAGGTCCTCCTCACCGTGGCCCGCGGTCGAACCAACGCCGAGATCGCCGACGAGCTCCACATCAGCCTGAGCACCGTCAAGGCGCACATCGCCAGCCTCATGACCAAGCTCGGCGCGCGCAACCGGGTCGAGATCGCCATCTGGGCCTACGAGACGGGTCGCGTCCGGGACTGACCCGTCGGCCCGGGGCGAGGTGGCGGTGCACCTGGCCGAAAGTACGATTGCCCCATCGGGCAATCGGCCGACTCGGATCCGACATTTGCGCCAATTGCGACGCAACCATGGCCGTCCCTAGCTTGGCGGCATGACGAACGAGAGCACCACGTCCCCCTCGGCGAAGCGAGACTGGCTCGTACCCGCGCTTCTGCTCGGCCTCAGCGCGGTCCCTGTAGTGGCCGGCGCCTTCCGCCTGGCCGAGCTGAGCGTCGGCGCCAAGGTCACCCCGGACAACGCCCGCTTCTTCGCTGCGCCCGTGCCCATCGTGCTGCATATTTTTAGTGTGACCGTATTCTCGGTCCTGGGTGCGTTCCAGTTCTCCTCGGGCTTTCGCCGCCGGAAGCCTCGCTGGCATCGCATGACGGGGTGGGCCGTCGCCCCGTCGGGGCTCGTCGCTGCCGCTTCGGGTCTGTGGATGCAGGCTTCCTACGAGCTCCCCAGGGGGGACGGCGACGCTCTCGCCGTCCTCCGGGTGCTGTTCGGCTCTGCCATGTTCGCGTCGCTCGTGCTCGGCCTCGTCGCCATCTGGCGGCGCGACTTCGTCGGTCACGGCGCCTGGATGCTGCGAGGCTATGCGATCGGTCTGGGCGCGGGGACTCAGGTGCTGACCCACGTACCGTGGGTGTTGCTCGTCGGCGTGCCGGGCGAGGGCGTCAGAGCGCTCCTGATGGGCGCCGGCTGGGTGATCAACGTCGCCGTCGCGGAGCGGATCATCCGCAGGAGAGCGACATCTCCTCGGAAAGAAAAACAGCCGGGCGCGCAGCTGCGTCGCCCGGCCGTCGTTCCCGCGATCGCTCGACTTATCGGATCCAGCGATTGACGATGTTTTCGTACAGCTCTTGCTGACCGCTCGTGAGCTTGACCTCGCCGCCGGCGTTGCCGATCTCGGCCAGCTGCTCTAGCGTCAGCTTGCCCTGCTCGAACTCGGCGCCCTTGCCGCCGTCGAAGGACGCGTAACGCGCCTTGCGCATCGCCTCGAGCGGCGACTTGCGGATCAGGTCATCGGCGATGAGGAGCGAGCGAGCGAACACATCCATGCCTCCGATGTGCCCGTGGAAGGTGTCGACGAGATCGCTCGAGTTGCGGCGGCGCTTGGCGTCGAAGTTGACGCCGCCGCCCTGGAACCCACCGCTGCGGAGCAGGATGAGCATCATCTCGACCGTCTCGTTGATGTTGTAGGGGAACTGATCGGTGTCCCACGCGTTCTGGTAGTCGCCGCGGTTGGCGTCGATGCTGCCGAGCATGCCGTTGTCCGCGGCCACCTGCATCTCGTGGTCCATGGTGTGGCCGGCGAGCGTCGCGTGGTTCGTCTCGAGGTTGAGCTTGAAGTCCTTGTCCAGGCCGTGCTGGCGCAGGAACCCGATCACGGTCTCGGCGTCGAAGTCGTACTGGTGCTTGGAGGGCTCCATCGGCTTGGGCTCGATGAAGAAGACCCCCTTGAAGCCGCGCGCGCGCGCGTAGTCGCGAGCGATGGTCAAGAAGCGGGCGAAGTGCGCCTTCTCGCGCTTCATGTCCGTGTTCAGCAGGCTCATGTAGCCTTCGCGGCCGCCCCAGAACACGTAGTTCTCGCCGTTCAACGCGATGGTGGCGTCGAGGGCGTCCTTGAGCTGGGCGCCGGCGTAGGCCAGCACGGAGAAATCCGGGTTCGTGGAGGCGCCGTTCATGTAACGCGGGTTGGAGAACAGGTTCGCCGTGCCCCACAGCAGCTTGACGCCCGACTGCGCCTGCTTCTGCTTGGCGTACTCGACGATGCTCTGGAGGCGACGCGACGTCTCGGCGCGGTTCTCGCCCTCTTCGACGAGGTCGATGTCGTGGAAACAGTAGTGCGTCGCGCCCAGCTTGGTGATGAACTCGAAGTTCGCGTCCATCTTCATGCGAGCGCGGGCCAGCGCGTCCTTGCCCTCATCCCAGGGGAAGTTGATCGTCCCCGGGCCGAACGGATCGTGCCCACGCCCGCAGAACGTGTGCCAGTAACACACGGCAAACTTGAAGTGATCCTTCATGGCCTTGCCGGCAACGACGCGGTTGGCGTCGTACCACTTGAAGGCGAGGGGGTTGTCGGACTCGGGCCCCTCGTAGGGGATCTTGCCAACACCCGGGAAGTACTCTCTGTCTCCAGTGACAACGGTCATAAACGGATCTCCAGCTCGTGGTTTGCGTGTGCCTTAGTTCAGAGGGCGCTTTCGACAACGGTGTCCGCGGCAAGCCCCAGGGCTCTGGTCTGCGGGCCAGGGTGGAGGCGGCGTCTCCACGCCCAGGTTGGGCTTCCAGGCATGTTGCGGTTGTTGTGGCTCCAGCGCTCCTCAAGTCAGGTGAACCACCGGCGCGCATCAATTGCGCGCGTGGCGGAATCGGCGGGCTAGCAATAACATGGTGCCGGGTCGGAGGCTAGGGCGGGCCTCCGGCGCCGGGGCCTCGCACCGTCGACTCTGGCTAGCTGTGCCGCGTCAACCTCCCCCGCGCGGACGAGCCGCTGGACCTTACCGAGGTTGCCTGCGTTTCCCTCGCTGGATCCGTCGAGGCGCTCAGGCTGCCGCCCTCTGCGACGCCGGCCGTGTTGGGGGAGCCGGTCCGCGGTGGTGGTCTCTTACAGCCACATGGCATTAAAGCGCCTGGCGGCGGAACTCGACGTGGGCGGCGCCTGGGCAGGGCCAAGCGCTGCGCGACGTCGCCTCGCGAGGCAAGAACTCACCCGCATCTTTTGCCGTCAGCCGTGCTCGCTCGGTCGGTCGGGTCACGTACCAGGTCAACGTGTGCGTGTCAACGCTCGCCAGGACCCGCGTGACGAGGGGGCGGAAGGGCGCAGAGGAGGCGTTGCCGAGCCGCCCGGCCCCCGGTGAGGTGGCGCGTCGCGCGGGGGTGGGTGAGCGGATGTCCTCCATCGATGGCTGTTCTGGGTCAGGGTGCTGGCGTGGCTTCCCAGGCGGCGAGATCTCCGCACAGCAAGCGGAGAGCCCAGGAGCGCTCCTCCGCGCCGAGCGGAGATTCTGCCCCATCAGGGGCCGGTCAGCGCGGTAGCGTGGCGAGATGTCGAGACGATGCATGCGAGTCATCTGGTCTTTGGTTCTCGTCTCCCTGCCCCCGGGCTGCGTTGGCGAGTCGGGCGGTGAGGTGTCGAGCAGTGGCGGAGGCGCATCGAGCGGGGGAGGGGTGTCGAGCGCGAGCGGCGGCGGAGCGTCGAGCGCAAGCGGGGGAGGGGCATCGAGCGCGACCGGCGGTGGAGCGTCGAGCGCCAGCGGCGGAGGGGCGTCGAGCGCGAGCGGCGGTGGAGCGTCGAGCGCGAGCGGGGGAGGGGCATCGAGCACGACCGGCGGTGGAGCGTCGAGCGCCAGCGGCGGAGGTGCGGGCGGGGATCCGGGACCTGGTGCGTGCGGCGTTACCCGGGACCGCGTCCGCATCACCGAGGTCGACGTCGGGGGCCGCGTGATCAACAACGAAGACGAGGCCGCGCTGAAGCCGCTCGTCATCTCGCCGATACCGTCCGGCGGGTCGCGCCTGGCATGGATGAGCGACGACGGACAGGTCCACGTCCTCCAGCTCGACGCCGATGACAAGGCCGCAGGGCGCTCGTTCGGGTTGCCGGCGAACGACTTCGCCGACATCTACGCTGACGACAGCGGCGGCGTGCTGCTGCTGACCCGCGATGCCGAGGGCGGCGGGACACTGAATTGCGGAACGCCCTCGAACCTGTGCGGTACGCCGCCGTCCCCCCCGATCGCCTGTCACGACATGTACATGGTCCGCTTCGACGGCGAGCGCGCGACCTGGGCGACGAAGCTCACGAGCTCGAGCGCCGCGCTGCCGCCCTACTCGACCGGACCCGCCGGGCCCGATGTGTACATGATCTGGTGGTACGCGCACCACGGCCGCATCGCCTTCGACGGCTCGCGCTATGCGGGCTATTTCGGCGCCGCGATCAGCGTCTCGCAAGGCGGGTGCATCAACATCCATCAGGGCGATCGCATGAAGGTCGTCGACGCGAGCGGGGAGCTGCAGCGGGACGGCTTCGACTGGGGATGCAGCCACAGCGGTTACGAGCGCATCCTCTGGGACGACAGCGCCCGGAAGTTCGTGACGGTGTGCAAGACCGACAACAACAACCGCATCGCGTTCGCGCCGAATTACAAGACCATCTATCCGGTCGATCTCGCCTACTCGAACCTTGGAAACCTCGTCACGGCGGCCGGCGGCGGCTACTGGCTCACGACGAGCAATATCCGCTCGGGCCAGCCGGCGGGCGCGAACGGGCTCGCGGACGTCCGGCTGCTCCACTTCACCGACGGCGCCGCGGACAAGGACCTCACGATCGCCAGCGAGGCGGGCATGAACCACCGCGCTCCGCACCTGGCCGCCTATGGCCGCTCCCGCATGCTCGCGGCCTGGGAGACGACGACGAAGGCCGGCGATATCGCCCGCAACGACGCGGCGCGCGCGCTGTACCTGCAGACGCGCGATCGCGCCACCGGCGAGGCCGAGGGCGAGCCGCTGGAGGTCGACGTGCTCGGCAATCGCTACCAGGACTTCGTCGCGTTCCCCGACGGGAGCGTGGCCTTCGCCGCGCCCGGCAGCACGAACACCTCGATCCGAGTTCTGCGCATCCTGCCCTGCGAGTAACGCGCGCCGCCCGGGCGACTCGCCACCTCCACAACGACGCGGCGCGCGCCGCGACGCCCCCGGCCGCCGACGGCGGGCCGCGAGCCGGCCCGCACGCCTGGGGAGAGGGGTAAATCGACCTTGACAGAACTGTGATCGATCGCGCTTTCTGGACCACCGCGTCGCGCGTCGTGACGGCGGATCGAGCGGGACCCGTATGCGCCATGGAGTGGATCTCTTCGCGACATTGCAGCAGATCGTGCGACGGGCCATGGCGATCGCGCCGCGGGCGCCGCGCGGCAGCCTGCTCCTCTGCGAAGGGCACCGCCTCGTCTACAGGGCGCTCGAGGGGTTCGACGCGCTCGCTCCGCAGGGGCTGATCCTCTCGACCGAAGCGTGCCTCGCCAGCGAGAGCGGTCTGCGCGCCCCGCGCGCGGCGCCAGAGGCGGCGGGCGGGATGTGCGTCGTCAGCGCACATGCGTGGTATGAGGCGCACCTTCCTCTCGCGATCGCGGCGGAGGGGGCCGTGCCTGCCGACGCGGGGGTGCTTGTCGCGCCCGTCGTCGTCCGGGGAGCGCCGGCAGGCTACCTCGCCCTGGAGCAGGCGACCCTCGAGCCTCCGCAGGGCGAGCGCCGCGCGATGCTGGAGGTGTTCCTGGACGCCGCCGGCGCCGCGCTGGAGCGGCACAGGCTCTATGACGAGAAGGCGAGATTGGCACAGGAGATTCGCCTTCTCGAGCAGGTGCTGAACGCGGTGGGCACCACGGTGGAGCCGCGCCACCTGCTGGACACCCTCGCTCACGGCATCAAGAGCGTGCAGATCGACCAGCAATGGGCCTCTGTGGATCTGTGGCTGGTCGAGGACGCCGGCGGCGGAGAGGGCGCCGCGGCCGCCTTGGGCGAGCAGGAAGCCCGCGTGTTCCGGGCCAGGCGTTCGGCCCCCATGACGTACTTCCACAACATGCGCGACGGCGCGGTCGACGCCGCGCGCTGCCTGGGCATCTCCGTGGATTTCCGCGTCGGCCCCGCCAGCGGCCCGGGAGGCCAGAGCGAGATCCTCGAGGACGGCATCCGCCGGGGCGTGGACGGCATCATCATCGCTCCGGGCGCCCCCGAGGAGGCCGAGGAGGGGTTCCGGCGGGCGGCGGAGGCGGGGATCCCAGTGGTCGTCGTCGACACGCCGCCGGTGCCGGGCAGCCGGGCCCCGCTTTATATCGGCACGGACAACGTGGCGGCGGGCAGGCTGGCGGGCGAGGTGATGCGCCGGCTGCTGCCGAGCGGCGGGGTCGTGGCGCCGCAGCGGCCCACGAAGGACGCGATCAACACGCGCGAGCGCATCGAGGGGTTTTGCGCGGCGATGGAAGGGGCGGAGTTCACCGTGCTGCCCCCCCACCAGGACAACGACCACGACCAGGAGCTCGGGACGGTGCTCGCGCGGGCGGCCCTCCAGCAGCGGCCGGACATCGCAGGCGCCTTCGGGGTGGCGGGCGGCGGCGGGCCGGCCTGGGGCCGCGCCGCGAGGGAGATCGGCAGGGGCGGAGAGCTCAAGATCGTCGCGTTCGATCTCTTCTCCGCGACGGTCGCGCTGCTCCGCCGGGGCGCGATCCACGCGACGATCGTGCAGCGCGAGTACGATATGGGGTATCGCGCCGCCGAGATCGTCCACCGGATGATCGCTCAGGGCATCGAGGCGACCCTCGCGGAGCTGCCGGCCTCGCGCATCATCCACACCGGCGTCGATTGCGTCACCCTCGAGCACACGCCGTGGTCCACGACGCTCAGCGATCACCTCGCGCTCGACGCGGCCCGCCGCGTCGCGAGCCGGCGCATCGATTGCGACGCAGCCGGCCGGCCGATCGAGGTGCTGTTGATCGGCGTGGCGGCGCGCAGCGAGCCCATCGTCGAGGAGCGCGTGCGCTTCTCGCCGCGCTCGCTGGTCGGCCGTGTGCTCGATGCCGGCCGCCCGATCGTGATCGATCCGGCCGGGCACGACGGGCGAGAGGACGCCTCCCTCCTCCGCGAGCACGCCGGCGCGCGGACGCTCGTCGGCGTGCCGCTGCGGGCGCGGGGCAGCGTCGTCGGCGTCCTCGTCCTGAGCAGCGAGCGTGAGGACGCCTGCGGGAGCGACGACGTGCCGTTCCTCGAGCGCGTGGCCGGCACCGCGGCCGTGGCCATCGAGAACGCCCGGCTGTTCAGCCGGATCTCCGAGCGGACCGCCGAGCTGGAGCGGGCCAACGAGCTCCAGGAGTCGATGCTCCGGACGATCCATGAGCTGTCGAGCCCCGTGGTGCCGATCGCCGATGGAATCCTTGTCATGCCCGTGGTGGGCACGATGGATGCGCAGCGCTCGAGCCGCTTCATCGCGTCGCTGCTGAAGGAGATCCACGAGCACGACGCGCAGGTGGTGCTGATCGACGTCACGGGGATGGCGGTGGTCGACGCCACGGCGGCGAACCAGCTCGTCCGGGCGGCGCAGGCGGCGGCGCTGCTCGGCGCGGAGGCGGTGCTCGTCGGCGTGACCGCGGGAGCGGCGCAGATGATGGTCGCCCAGGGCCTGGACGTCGGCGCGATGGTCACGCACGTCGACCTGGCGCGCGGCTTCCGGTACGCCCTGGCGAAGACCGGCGGCCGCATCCTTTATCAGGGCTCACCGCGGCGGTGACGGGGGCCGATCGGGGGAGCGCCGGGCGGGCGGCTCAAGCCGCGCTCTCGACCGGCCGGAGCTTGCTCTGCTCCGCGCCGACGCTCGCGTCGACGCGCGCGGCGAGCATCGGGCGGAACGCGGCGCGGTACGCGAAGGCGAGGTAGAGCTCGATGGCGAGGATGAACCACGCGAGCGGGTTCCCCGGCGCGAGGAACGTGTGGAAGGCGACGATGTTCACGACGATGGGCGCGAGGAGCGCGAGCGCGAGGGGGACGTAGCGGTTCGAGAGCAACAGCGCGCCTGCGACGACCTCGGTCCCCTTGATGAGCGGGAACATGTACCCGGTCGCCGCGAGCGCGCCCCCGAAGCTGGCCGCGGCCTCCGGAGCCGGGGGCTGCGGCAGGAAATGCAAGAAGCCGTTGAGCCCGAACACGAAGAACACGAGCCCTAGCAGGATGCGGGCGGCGGCGGGGGCGAAACGCTTGACGTTGTTCATGATGAGCCTCGCTGAGGTGTGGCGGGCTCTCCCGAGCGGAGCGCCCACGCCTTTCCTGATGCGCCCTCGCGACGCCCGGTGCTATCGTGCAACGGCTCAACTCAACGTTGCGCTGGCGCAACCTGGCGTGAGCCCTCGACCGACGCCGCCCACCCCTCGTGAGGTCCTATCATGCCCAGCCCCCGCGCGGCAGCCCGAGCGCGCCCTGCCCGGGCGCCCCAGCTCGATGAGATCGCCGCGTTCGCCAGGGTGGCGGAGCTGGGCTCGTTCACCGCCGCGGCGGAGCAGCTCGGGGTCCCGAAATCGACGGTGAGCCGCGCGGTGACGCGGCTCGAGGACGGCCTCAAGGTGCGTCTCCTCCAGCGGTCGCCGCGCGCCGTGGCGCTGACCGACGCGGGCCGTCGCTTCTTCGGCGACGTGGCGCCCCACATCGCCGGTCTCCGCGACGCGGCGCAGGCGCTGGATGCTTATCAAGGGCAGCCTCAGGGCACGATACGGCTGAGCGCTCCCCCGGATGGTGGGGAGTCTTTCCTCGGCGAGATGCTCGTCGAGTTCGGCGCACGTTATCCGCTGCTGTCGGTGGAGGTCGACATGTCCACGCGCCGGGTGGACCTCCTGCGCGAGGGCTTCGACGTGGCGATCCGGGCGATGCGCGAGCTCCCGGACTCCTCGCTCGTCGTGCGCAAGCTGCTCGACTCCTACGTGCAGCTCTTCGCTGCTCCTTCGTACCTCGCGCGCCGCGGCATGCCCCGCGCGCTGGAGGAGCTCGCCGACCACGAGCGGGTGGTGTTCCTCCCCGATGCCCGGCGCGGCCAGCAGCCCGTCGACGGCGCCCGCGCGGTGCGCGACCCGATGGCGACCGGACGCATCGCGACCGACGACTTCCAGCTCATCCGCTCGCTGCTCCGGGCGGGGGGCGGTATCGGGCCGCTCCCGCGCGTCCTCGCCGCGCCCGAGCTGGCGAGCGGGCGCCTCGTCCACGTGCTGCCGGAGTGGTCGCAGCGCGCCGGGACGGTGTACCTCGTCTATCCGAGCGCGCGGCACGTGCCGCGGAACGTGGTGGTGTTCCGCGACTTCGTCCTTGCCTGGGTGAAGCGGCTCGCCTGCTAGAGCGGCGGCCACCCGCTTCGGATACGGGCCCACCTCGGCGTTTTCGGTGCTCAGCGCACGGGAGTGCGCTTCCGCGCCGAAAACGCCGATCTGGGCCCGTCTCCTGTGCGGGTGACCGCCGCTCTGCGACGCTCGGAGCTCTATGGCTGGTTGTCGATCATCTGCTGGAGGGTCGCGGCGATCTCGAGGAGATCGGCGTCCGCGCCTGTCGTGTTCGCGGCGAGGACGGTCTCCCGGGCGGCCGAGAGCGCGCTCGCGCGCCCTCCGGCGTCGAGCTCGACGAGCTGCTTGAGGGCCTCGGCATACGCGATGATCGCCGCCGCCTTCGTGAGGTTGCCGTCGTCGATCCCGAGCCCTCCGAGCGTGGTTTGCTGCACGGCCTCCCTGGCCTCGCCGGTCGTCGCGTCGCGCCAGGTGACGCGGACCCGGTAAGGGTCGTTCGCGCTCGGCAGCGACGGGTCGCACGGGCGGAGGATCTGATACAGCATCATCGAGTCGTTCGGGGCGAGGTGCTGCGTGCGCACCTTGGCCGGATCGGGCGAGTACTCCTCTCCGTAGAACTTCTGGATGCCGAAGTACGGCGGGAGCGTCAGCTCGATCCTCACGTCGCGCGCGGCGACGAGGAGCGTCTCGGCGAACCGGTCGACGAAGACCCGCCTCGCCTCGTCGGCGCTGTCGAGATAGACATACGCGCCGCGGCCGGCGTCGGTGACCACGTCCATGAGCGTGTCGTTCACGCCGTCGCCGACGCCGACGCCGACGAGGTAGATGCCTTCTCCGTCCGCGTCCTCGGCGTTCGCCCCGATGATCGCTTCCTCGGTCACACCGGCGTTGGCCTGTCCATCGCTGATCAGCACGACGCGGTTGATGCCGCCCGCGGTCCTGTGCGCGTTGGCGAGCGCGTAGCCCGCGGCGAGGCCGCTGTTCAGGTCGGTGCCTCCATCGGCCTCGATCGCGCTCGCGACGCCGAGGAGGACGGGGTCGTCGGGGCCCGAGACGACGTGGCCTTCGAGCACGGGGCTCTGCCCCGTATTCCACGTGACGGCGTTCACGACGTCGCCCTCGACGAGCGTCGACGCAATGGCCCGGACGGCGGCCCTCTCGAGCTCGATCGGCTCTCCCGACATCGATCCCGACGTGTCGAGCACGAGCGTGATCGTCATGGGCTCTCGCGCGGCGGGCGCCCGGCTCGACTGCACCGCGATCTGGAGCGCCAGATCGCCCGTGAGCACGCAGGAGCCGAGCTGGGATACGATCGAGAGCTCTCCCGGCTCGGCCGGGGCGAACGAGTACCGGTAGTAATTGAGGAACTCGTGCGTGCGGACGACATAGGGGTCGACCTGCGGCGCGCCGCGCTCGATCTGGCGGCGGACGATGACCGGAGATGCCATCGAGTTCGAGTCGTCGGACGAGAGGTAGAGCGTGAGCGGCGTGGAGAGGTCGACCCCCGCGCACGAGCCGCCGCTGGCCTGCGGCGCGAGCCGGGGCCCGGCGTCCCGTGAACTGCCGGCCCCGCTGCCCGCCGTTGCGCCGCCGCCGGTCGCCGCACCGCCCGAGCCGCCGCTGCCGCCCGAGCCGCCGCTGCCGCCGGCGGAGCCGCTGCTGCCTGCCTCGTCGCCGCACCCGCCGTCGCCGTCGCCGCCGCCGCCGGCCCCGCCTTCGGCGCACCCGCCCCCGGAGCCGCCGCTGCTGCCCCCGGAACCCCCGCTGCCCGTGGTGCCTCCTTCACCCACCGGCGGCTCGCCGTTGGGGTCCGTGAAGCCGCCGCTCGCGCTCGAGCCTGCGCTCGCGCCCGTGCCCGTGCCGGCGCCCGCGCCCACGCCCGCCACCGGGTCGCGCCCGGAGCCGTCCCCCTCGCGGGTCGCGCCGCCGCCGCAGATCGCCGCCGGCGCCTCGCCTAGCTGGAGCGGCTCGTGCGGCGGCGCGTCGCTCGACGAGGAGCAGGCGATCGACAACGAGGCAGGGATGATGAGAGCGAGCGCCGTACGCTGAAACTGTGCCATGAACACCTCCACGGGCCGTGCGCTCTCGCACGGGGGGTGCCAGATAAAATCGTCAATCATTCTGGCGATGGGCACCTCGTTGCGCCACGGTGTTCGGCTCATAATGGCCTGAATCGATTCGAGGTGTGCCAATGTGCGATGGGGCGCGTCAGCCGCGCGCCGGCGAGGAGGGGAGCCGAGCGCCCTCACGGCTCCGGGCCACACGGAGGCGCCACATGGCCCGGGATCGAGCGCGAGAAGGGCGCGGCGATGACCGCAATGCACCGCAATGCCGCCGCGGATGGTGGCTCGGTGTACCCTCCCGCGCCGTGCGTGCGTTCGAGAGTGCCGTGCTCCACCCGCGCTGGCTCGCAGCCGTCGTCGTGCTCGCAGGCGCCCTGACGGGGGGGGACGCCTGGGCGGAGGCCCAGCGCCTGCGCATCGCGTACGAGGCGCACGACGGCTGTCCCGACGCCGAGGCGTTCCTGCGCGAGGTGACCGCGCGCACGGACCGCGCCCGCGCCGCCGCGGCGGACGAAGCGGCGCTCGACGTGCGCGTGCGCATCACCTCGAGCGAGGGCAGGAGCCGTGGCCGGATCACGCTCGGCAAGGGCGAGGACGCGCGCGTCCGCGAGGTCGACGGCGCGACGTGCGGCGAGGTCGTCGCGGCCCTCGCGCTCATCGCGGCCCTCCGGGTCGACCCCACCGCGTCTCTCGATCCGCAACCGCCGGCCGCTGGGCCGCGCTCGTCCGAGGCTCCGGACGCCGGAGGAGCGCCGGACGCCGGAGGGGCGCCGGGCGCCAGAGGGGCGCCGGACGCCGCTCCACCCGCCGCCGCGGATCCAGGCGGTCCTGCGCGGCCGGCCGCGGCCGGCGTCTCCGCCGAAGGAGCGCCCGGCGCGGGGAGCCCGCCGCAGCTTGCGCCGCCGCCCCCGGTCTCGCCGCCACCGGCCGTGCGCCCCGCGACCGTGCCGATCGGCCTGCCGTCACCGGTCGCTGGGGCCTCGCGCTCTCCGCAGCCGCGACGGCCCGTGGAGCGCCCGTGGACGCTCGGCCTCCAGGGGAGCGCGGTGTCCGGAGTCGCCCCCGAGGCGCTGCTCGGCGGGGGGCCCTTCGTCGAGCTGCGCGCCGATCTGGGCCTCGGCGCGGCGTTCCGCGTCGCTGCCGAGGTGGCCTCCACCGGCGCTGTCGATGCCGGGCCGGGCGGCGCCCGCTTCCTGCGCGGGATCGGCCGGGTCGACGCCTGCGCGGACCTCTTCCGCCCGGCACGCCGGCTCTCGCTCGGGCCCTGCGTGGGCGCGGAGGGCGGCTTCCTTCACGGCAGCGGGCTGGTCGGCAAGGCGATCTCCGACGTGGAGGAGGGCACCGTCCCCTGGGCCAGCCTCGGGCTCCTCGCGCGCGTGACCGCCTCGCTCGGGGCCCTCGTGCGGGTCGACGCGCAAGGTGGACCGGAATTTCCGCTGGTGCGGCGATCGTTCGTGTTCGAGAACCCCGCGCAGCTCATCCACGAGGTGCCCGCGGTCACGTGGACGCTCCGCGTCGGCGCCGGTCTCTCGCTCTGATCACCGGCCGCCCGGCGCGCGACGAAATTGTGATCCCCGGGGAGAGACTCGGAGATTGCTACGGCGGGAGGCTTTGTCATGAGGCTCTTGCACGCCGTATCTTCGCTCTGCTGCTTCGCGGCGCTCTCGCTCATCGCCCCTGGGTGCGGGATCACGATCCTGGGCAAAGGCACCGACGCCGACGAGCAGAGCGGCGGCGGCAGCGGCACAGCGACCGGCGTCGGGACGGGATCGGGCGTCGGAGGGGGGGATCCCTGCTTCCCCGGCATCCCGGTGACGTCCCAGATCCCGCGCCTGCTCGATCGGCAGTACGACGCGGTGGTGCGGGATCTGCTCGGCGTGACGACGCTGGCGAGCGCCGGCGACCTCCCGCCGTCTGCGCTCCTCGTCCCCGACTTCGAGGGGGACATGACAGACCCCGCATGGAACGGCTATCTCGCGGCCGCCGAACACGTCGCCGCCGAGGTGATGGGCGGGCCGAACAAACCCAGGTTCCTCGGCTGTGATCCGGCGGCGCCGACGTGCCTGGAAGAGACGATCATCACCTTTGGTCGCAGGGCGTTCCGCCGTCCTCTGCTCGAAGAAGAGGTGCAGAGCCTGCTGCGGCTCACCGCCGTGGAGCCCCGGGGCACGCCCGATGAGATCGCCGAGGCCATCCTCTTCGCCTTCCTCGCTTCGCCCTCGTTCCTCATGCGCCCCGAGCTGACGCAGGACCGCGAAGGAGACGCGATCAAGCTCTCCAGCCACGAAGTGGCGGCGAGGCTCTCGTTCCTGCTGTGGGATTCCATTCCAGATGACATCCTGGACGCCGCGGCCGACGCTGGCCAGCTCGCCACCAAGGCGCAGATCCTGGCGCAGGCCCAGCGGATGATCCAGGACCGCGAGAAGACGGCGCCGGTCGTGGCCCAGTTCCATCGTGTTTATGCCGACATTCGCACGGGTTCGCGCTGGGGGGCGGTCGAACACGACACGACCCGGTTCCCCGACTACTCCCCGGATGTTGTCGCTCCGATGATGGCAGAGATGGACGCCCTCTTCGAGGACGTGGCGTTCGAGGGGGGGGCGTTCAAGGACCTCTTTCTGAGCAACGTCGGTTACGTCAATCAGGACACCGCCCCGCTCTATGGGCTCGATGCGGCGGACTACGGCGCGGAGCTGACGCGGGTGGAGCTCGATCCGAACGAGCGGCCGGGCTTCTTGACCCGCGTCGGGTTCTTGAGCTCCTACTCGCGCCATGACGCCACGAGCCCGATCCTTCGGGGGGCGTTCGTCTCCACCAGGCTGCTCGGGGTCGACCTGGCCCCCGTGCCCGGCGCGAGCGAGACGCCGCGGCCCCCGGGCGAGTTCTCCACGGAGCGTGAGGTCGTCGAGGCGCTGACCTCCCCCACGAACTGCGCGGTATGCCACGACACGTACGTCAACCCGCCGGGCTTCGTTCTCGAGAGGTACGACGCCGTCGGCAAGGTGCAGACCATCGATCCGCTCGGCGGCGCCATCGACGGGACCGCCGATGTCACCTTTGGCGCCAACAACGTCAAGAGGATCACGTCACCCCTCGAGCTGATGAACGAGCTCGCCGCCGATCCGGGCGCCAGGCGCCATTATGCCGAGCGGTGGGTCGCCTTTGCCACCGGGCGGGCGCCCAACGGGAACGACGCCTGCGACGTCGACGGGCTCAGCGCCAGCCTGTCTGTCGACGGCTATACCCTCCTCGATCTGCTCACCGATCTCACCCAGACGGACTCTTTCCGCCTGCGCGTCGCGGGAGACTGAGGAGGGAATACGGTAGGACGAAGAGCCTGTCCGCAAGTACCTCTGCAACCTGACGAACGCCATCGGGGTGAAGGCCGGCGCCGACGGCTTCCCGCGGCGTCCTGGCGCAGCCGGTGACGGGCTCTTCCGGCGGCTTGAGCAGCGGCACCTCCGCGCGTAAGGTTCGCCGATGAAGCTCCCGTTCGACAACACCTACGCCCGCCTTCCCGACCGCTTCCACGCGCGCGTCTCCCCCGCCCGGGTCCGCGCGCCGCGCATCGTGAAGGTCAACCGCGCGCTCGCGGAGGTGCTCGGGCTCGACGCGGAGCAGCTCGCCTCGGCGGAGGGGGCCGAGGTGCTCGCGGGCAACGCGCTGGCCGAGGGCGCGGAGCCGATCGCGCTCGCGTACGCGGGGCACCAGTTCGGCAGCTTCGTGAGCCAGCTCGGGGACGGGCGGGCCATCCTGCTCGGCGAGGTCGTCGGCAGGGACGGCAAGCGGCGCGATCTCCAGCTCAAGGGCGCGGGGCGGACGCCGTTTTCGCGGGGCGGGGACGGGCGCGCGGCGCTCGGGCCGGTGCTGCGCGAGTACGTCGTGAGCGAGGCCATGGCGGCGCTCGGCGTGCCGACGACGCGCGCGCTCGCCGCGGTGACGACGGGCGAGCCGGTCTATCGCGAGGAGGTGCTCCCCGGCGCGGTGCTCACGCGCGTGGCCGCGAGCCACATCCGCGTGGGCACGTTCCAGTTCTTCGCCGCGCGGGGCGACCGCGAGGCGCTGGCCACCCTGGCGTCGTACGCGCTCTCCCGGCATTACCCCGAGGCGGTGGGCAGCGGCAATGACGCGCTGGCGCTGCTCGAGCGCGTCGTCGACGCGCAGGCGACCCTCGTCGCGCGCTGGCTCGGCGTCGGCTTCGTGCACGGCGTGATGAACACCGACAACACGTCGATCTCCGGGGAGACCATCGATTACGGGCCGTGCGCGTTCCTCGACGAGTACGATCCCGCGAAGAAGTTCAGCTCGATCGATCGGGGCGGCCGGTATGCCTTCGGGAACCAGCCGCGCATCGCGCAGTGGAACATGGCGCGGCTGGCCGAGGCGCTCCTGCCCCTCCTGGCCGAGGGCGAGGAGGAGTCCATCCGCCTGGCGACCGAGCGCGTGGAGCGCTTCTCCGCGCTCTTCGTCGCGGCGCACGAGCGCGTCCTGCGGGCCAAGCTGGGGCTCGCGCGCGAGGAGGAGGGCGATCTCGCGCTCGCCGCGGATCTGCTGGAGCGCCTCGCGTCGAACGGCGTCGATTACACGGTCTTCTTTCGCCGGCTCTGCGCTTCAGCGGCGGATCCAGCGGCCGATACGCAGGTGGCCGCCCTGTTCGCGGAGCCCGGCGCTTTCCGCGACTGGGCCGAGTCGTGGCGCCGGCGGCTCGCCCGGGAGGAGGTCGCTCCCGAGGCGCGCGCGAGCGCGATGCGGCTCGTCAATCCGGCGTTCATCCCGCGCAATCACCGGATCGAGGCGCTCATCCAGGCGGCCGTTCTCCGTGACGACTTCGACCCGTTCGAGACGCTGGTGCGGGTGCTCGAGCGACCGTACGACGAACAGCCGGAGAGCGCTCATCTGAGCGAGCCCCCGCAGCTGGACGAGCGTGTGCAATACACGTTCTGCGGGACCTGATTACCCTTCAAGGGTGAAGAATCGCAGGGAATCGATCCTGGTGGTGGTATGGCGTCCTCTCGGTCGCACTCGCTCGACGCGGGAGAGTGCTCGACCAGGCTGCGGGACCCCGAGGCGCGCGCCGCGTTCCTGGCGCGCGGCGTGGGGGGCGTTCGTTCGTGGAGCCCATTCGCGGCGTCCACGCCATCAGCGCCGGCCTGCAGCGGGGTGCAGGTTCGTGGGATACGGGCTCAGCCGCCAGGCAGGCGAGTGAGGCGTGCGTCATTCACCGCCCGAGCCAGCGCGTCCTCTCACGCGCGAGGCGCGCGACGGCCGCCCAGTCGATCGGCGCCGCTCTCCGCAGCTCGTGGGCGGGCGAAGACGGGTTTTCCCACATGTCCTTCGCGCCGAAGAGCACCTCGACGACGGCCGGGTCCTCGTCCCACGCGACGGGCGCGAGGTCGTCAAGGCACGTCGTGTCGATGGGAGCCTCGGGGGCCGCGATGAATTTCGCCATCATCTGCGTGCCGCACGGCGCCGCGCCGGGGGTCTTCACGGGGGACTCGAACGCGACCCCGTGCGGGCTCCAGGGCACGGCCACGAACGTCTGATGAGGCGCGGTGAGCTCGTCGGCCGAGAGCTCCGCCAGATCGATGGGCGTCTGCGGGTCGAGCAGGCCGTTCATCGCCAGGATGGGCACGGTGGAGTCCGGCCAGCCGCTCCAGAACCGGTCGTGCGGGTAGCGCGGCCAGGCCTCGTAGAGCTGGCCTAGCTCCAGCGCCTCCCGCGGGCAGATGCGCTGCGCATCGCAGCGCGCCTGGAGCTCGGCCGGGGTGGGGGCCGGCTCTTCCCACAGCTCGGAGAGGGCCACGTGTGTCCCCAGGAGGATCGATCCCCGCGGCTCGCCTCCGGGCTGCGACATCAGATCGAGCAGCGTCTTCATGTAATGGCCGACCACCTGCACGTCGCCGGGCTCGCAGCGATCGATGCGGTAAGCGAGCGGGAAGAGGTGCGTCCGCAGGCTCCGGATCTGCACGAAGAGCGGAGCGATGGACGCGAACAGCCCGACGTCGGCGCCGAGCTCCGCGCAGTGGCCTTCTGCGAGCTTGCCGAAGAGCGCGTCGAGCTTCGCCCAGGGCTCGGGGCCGAGCTTCGCCCCGCAGGCTGGATCGGCGGCGCAGATCGCGCACAGCTCCTTCACCACCGGATCGTACTGGGTATCGTAACGAGACAGGCGCTGCGCGCCCGGCGATGCGACCGAGTCGAGGATGACGGCGTCGGCCCCGTCGGGGTGCGCCTGCAAGAAGCGCAGCGCGCGCGTCGTCCCGTAGGAGACGCCATACACGACCACCTTCTTGCCCGGCTCGCGCGTCCGATCGATGAGGCGCGCGAGATCCTCGGCGTCGGCCGACGTCGTGAAGTGATCGAGATCGTCGCCCCATCGCTCCTTCAGCGCCTCGATGCAGGCGGGCCACTCGCTCGCGGTGATGTCCTCGCCGCCGTCCGAGCCCGGGTCCTCCTGGACCGGGCAGCCGAGGCGGCCCGAGCGCCCGACGCCGCGGTGCTCGAGCACGTACCAGTCGACGTCGGGCATGACGCCCTGCCACAGCTGCTCGATGACGTCCTTGAACACGGAGCCGGAGTCGCCGGGGCCGCCTTGCAGGAGCCAGACCTGCGCCCTCGCCGCGCCGCCGGGCGCGAGGCGGCGCGATACGAAGACGGGCAAGGCTTCGCCGTCGGGCGCCGACGGGTCGAGGGGCAGGGGGACCGCGGCGCACTCGGAGAGGAAATCGTCTGGGCAGCTTCCCCATGGGATCGCCGAGCTGTCGCCCGAGCCGCCAGCGCCGGCCGTGCCAGCGCTGGCCTGGTCTCCGCCGCCGGAGCAGCCCGTAGCCAGCGCCGCGAGCCCGAGCATTGCGGGGAGGAGCCCCGCCCGAAGGACACGATCGTCGATCATCCGTGAACCTCGCAATCGCCGGAGGGCCGTTGAACGGCGCGGGGTCTCGGTGGTCGTGCGTCGTGACCAGGGCGCCGGCGGCGTCGAACGCGTGGAGGTCGAGCGCCGTGCCCTGTGTGCCCGCTCGTCCGGTTTCCGCTCAACGGCGGTGCTGTTTTTCCGGCCGGGCCGCAGGGCCGAGGAGGCCCCCGGCCCGCCCGGGAGAGGGCCTTCCGCTCAGAGGAGCTTCATGTATGCGACGATGTCCGCCTCCTCCTGGGCGGTCATGGTCGTTCGCCCCCCGAGGGGGGTGGCCAGGATGGGGGCGGCCTCGAACACCAGCTTGTAGTGGTGGACGACGTCCTCCAGCGTATGGGCCGAGTTGTCGTGGAAATAGGGCGCCGTCTCGTTGATGCCCCAGAGGGAGGTGGTCTTGCCGTCCCCCAGGCCGTCCAGGCTGCCGAGGACGAGGGCGTAGGCCGGATCGGCGGCGAGCATCGAGAGGATGCCGTTCTCGAGCCGCGGCTGATAGACGGCGATCAGCGGGAAGAACTGGTCTGGATCGGAGCAGAGGAAGCTGCTCCCGTCCGACGGGCAGACCATATCGTAGCGGCGCATCGGGTTCGGCGTTGGCCGCGTCTCGGTGGTGCCGAGGACCTCGCCCGAGAATCCGGTCAGCACGCCCGTGATCCTCAGGAACGGCCCGAGGACGAACTGGTCGCTGGCCGTGTTCAGCATGGGCCCGCTGTGGCACTGGCCGCAGAGTTTGTTCGGGAGAAAGTGCTTGCGCCCGCGCTTCTCGGACGGCGTGCAGCCACGAGGCAGCTCGGGCTCGGGCCCGCCGTGAGCGTAGCGGCGCAGCTCCCGCGAGCTGAACAGCGTCCTCTCGTAATCGGCTATCTTCTCGAGCTGTCGCCGCGTGGGCGTGACCGTCGGCTCGAAGTGCGCAAGGATCGCGTTCGCGGCCTGCGTCTCGAGGTCGGGCTCACGGGTATCGAACGTGATGAGCGGATCGAGCGCCGGCGAGTTCTTGGTGGAGGCGATGCCTCGGAAGACGGTCACGCTCGTGGCCGCGGGGTCGTCGTGCAGCCAGATGTTCGGCGGCAGCGGGAACTCGTAGCGGATCGTGGCCTCGTTGAGGAGCCGCGTGTAGCTGTTGCCGACGCCATCGTCGCTGTCGATCGGGCGGAAGAGAGGATCGCGCCGGTTGGCCGCGTACCGCCGCTGCACGTCCGCCGGGGACAGCGTGCCTGTCTCCTCGCTGTGGCAGGTCACGCAGCGGCGCCCGTTGCCGCCGAATGTCTCTCTTTCGAAGAGCTGCTCGCCGCTCTGGGCCTGGTGGGCCTGGACGGCGACCGCGACGGCCTCTTCGGAGTCCCACTCCTCCTCCTGCCCGACGCAACCCGCGGCGCCGGCCCCCAGCAGCGGGACAAGGAAGAAGAGACAGGCCAATAACACGCCTTGATGGGAATTGAACTTGAGTTGCATAAACCCTCCCTGGTGATGAACTGACAGGGGAGCATCGCCCGGCACGATCCCGGTGTCGTGATCGCGCCGGTCGAGAGACGCGCGCCCATACCGGGCGCGCAGCCATCATGTTCGATCTAGATCATGGTGAATTCGGGCGTCCGCGCGAGGTTGCGGCGCGCCGCGATAAGGACCCCCGGGTGACCTCGCAGGTATTCAGAAGAACGAAGGACTTCCTGGCTGTCAAGCGAGCTCAACCATTTCTTGCCCGTTCCACATGTGTGCATGTCGGGGCGCCCACGCACGCCGCGTTCTGCTCCTTTTGTGACGCCGCAGACGCCTCTGACGTCGCACCGACGGAATCTCGAAAGCCTGGCCAGGCCGATCGAAGACCCAGCCATTCCCTGTCGTCGCGCCCGGAGCCATCCTCCGACGGCGCTCGCGGGGGATCCTTCGGGATCCTGCGCGGTCGGCGCGTGTTACCCTCCGACGATGGCCATGGAGTCGCAGCTTACAATTGACGCCCTCGAGAACGGCGTGATCCACGTGCGTGCCTGTCGCGCGCCGGAGATCCGCCCGATGCGGCGCGCTGCCGTGCACACCTATTCGGTCCTCGCCTTTCACCTCGGCGGCCGCGTGCGTGTGGAGCACCGTGGCGAGCTGGAGCTGACGGCGGGCCAGGTCCACCTCGTCCCTGCCGGTGATGCCCACCGGTGGCTCACGGCGAGCAAGGCGGATCTGCGCGGCGTGGCCTTCTGTCGCTCGTGCCTCCCCCAGGATCGTTTTCAGGAGCTGCTCGCCCCGCTCGATCGCGTCCGGCGCGGGGCTTTCCCGGTCGTCGAGCTGCCGACCAGCAGGCAGCCCCACGTGCTCGGCCTGCTCGAGGAGCTCGAGCGCGAGCTGTCGCGATCCTCGGGCATGCTGCCCGTCGTGGCCGAGAGCCTCCTCGGGCTCCTGCTCGCCGAGATCGTGCGCGCCGCCCCGCGCGACGCCGCTCCCCCCGAGGCCCCGTCGATCGTCGCCGAGGCGCTCGCCGTGATCGAGGCGCGCTGTCTGGGGCCGCTGACCCTCGGTGAGGTCGCCCGCGCGGTGCGCCGATCTCCCGCGTACGTCACGACCGCGGTGAAGCGGTCGACGGGGCGCTCCGTGGTGGCGTGGATCCTCGAAGGCCGCCTCGCCGAGGCGCGGCGTCGCCTGCGCGACACGGACGAGCTCGTCGAGATCATCGCCGAGCGGGTCGGCTATGCCGACGCCAGCCAGTTCAGCCGCCTCTTCCGCCGCCGCCACGGCGTGGCCCCGGCCGCGTGGCGCGCCCGCGAGCGCGCGCTGCCTCGCCCTGCGTGATTGTCCGCGAGGCCTGTCACGCCGAGCGCGATTTCCGGCCGGTTCGGGCGCCGGGAGCCCCGGGGCGCGGCGCGCTTCTGACGCGATCGCCAGGCGGCTTTGCTGCGCAGGTGCCTTCTGTGTCGCCCCCGGTCAGGCGGGCTCCCGGGCCGGTCACGGGGATGCGGCGACATCGATGCGGTGGGCATCGACGACCGCTTTCCAGAGTCCATCGTCGTGGACGAGACTCACGGCAAAGCGCTCCTCGTCCAGCTCCACGAGGATGGGGTCGGACTCGTCCCAGCTCGCACCGGCGAGGACGGCGGCCACACAGCCGGCAGCAAGCTCATTGCAGCATGCATCCTTGAGCGCAGAGACCGTGGCGCGAGCCCAGCCGGTCCGAGCATCGAGCAGCAGAGCGACGGTCGCGGACGGGAATGCGCGCTCGAGATGGGGGAGCGCTCGAGGGGCGGCTGACGGATCACCTCCAGGTGTGGCGATCAGGACGAAGAGCTCGGAGGCGCGGAGGTCACCCTGGAGCGCAGCGCTGTAGCGAAAGAACTGAGGGCTATGCTCGACGCCAGGGACCGGAAGCATGACGAAGCGGCCCGGCGCGACAGCACCTGCTCCCGGATATCCGGGCGGAACGAGGAACCCGTCCTCGATTGGCTTCACCTGGACCGAAACGCCGTGCTGGCGCGCCGCGCGCGCCGTCACCCCGGGCCCCGCAGCGCCTCGACAAGCGCCTCGACCAGCGCGCGCACCGGGAGCGAGGGCGACCGCTCGCCGAGCAGCTCGAGCACGTCCTCGTCGTCCTCGCCGCACGAGAGCTGTACGGCCGCGACCACGGCGCCATCGCGCTCGACCGCCAGGTCGAAGATCCCCTCCTCGTCGCTCACCGGCGCGCCGAGCAGCGCCGACAGCCGGCGGCCCAGGAGCTCGGCCAGCGGCTCGTCACCGTCGAGGCCCGCCTCGCCGGGCTCGATGGTGGCCTGGACCGCGCGCGTCGGTGCCCCGCTCACCTCGGCGCCCTCGCGATCGAGCCGGAAACGAAAGCCACGTGCCTCGAAGAACCCCGTCGTCACCGCGCGATCAAGGCACGCCGCGGGCGAGCCGGCAAGCGGGGCGGGTGATCCACGCCCATTCAGCGCGCCGCGTACTTCATGACGAACGAGGGGTACCGATCGCCGACGATCGCGCCCGGCGCGAACGCAGCGTCGAGCTGCGCGAGCTCGTCCGGGGAGACGCGCACGTCGAGCGCCGAGAGGTTCTCGTCGAGCCGCGCGCGCCGACGGATGCCGACGAGCGGCACGATGTCGTCGCCGCGCGCGCGGAGCCACGCGATGGCCAGCTGGGCTGGCGTGCAGCGCTTCCGGGCGGCCAGCTCGACGAGCGGGCGAGCTGCGCGGACATTCTGCTCCAGCGCGTGTCCTTCCATCCGCGGCGCGACGAAGTGCGCGCCAGGGCTCGGCGCCGTCGCGCCGCTGAGCAGCCCGTCGGCGAGCACGCGGTAGGCGACGATGCCGATCCCGAGCTCGCGCGCGGCCGGCAAGATCTCCGCTTCGATGAAGCGGCACGCGAGCGAGTACTCGATCTCGAGCGCGGTGATGGGGTGCACGGCGTGCGCGCGGCGCAGGAGCTCCACGCCGACCTCGGACACGCCGACGTGACGGACCTTGCCCTCGCGCACGAGGTCGGCGATGGCGCCGATCGTCTCCTCGAAGGGCACGTCGGGATCGGGTCGCCCGGGCTGGTAGAGGTCGATCTCGTCGATGCCGAGGCGCTGGAGCGAGTAGGCCGCGAACGTCTTCACCGTGGCCGGGCGGCCGTCCATCCCAAGGAACTTCCCGCCCGGGGTGCGCAGCATGCCGAACTTCACGCTCACGGAGGCCCGGTCGCGCCGGCCTTCGATGGCGCGTCCGATGAGCGCCTCGTTGTGCCCCATGCCGTAGAAATCGGCGGTGTTGAGGAGGTTCATCCCGGCGTCGAGCGCCGCCTGGATCGTGGCGATGCTCTCGGCGTCGCTGTCGGCGCCGCGGCCGGGCGACATTCCGCCGCAGCCGAGGCCCAGCGCGCCGACGAGCGGGCCGTTCTTGCCGAGATGCGTGCGCGGTATCATGGGCATCGTTCAACCCCCCCTCAATGTTAGAGCGAACGCTCTATCAATGAATCGCCGCATGCGCACTGTCAACCCCGACCAGCACGAGAAGAAGCGTCGCGAGCTCCTCCGCGCCGCCCTGCGCCGCCTCGCCGCGGAGGGCGTGCAGGCCTCCATCGCGAGCATCTGCGCCGAGGCGGGCGTCAGCCCCGGGCACCTCTACCACTACTTCCCGAGCAAGGAGGCCATCCTCGAGGGCATCTTCCAGCTCGTGCTCGACGAGGCGGCCACGCACCTGTCGGGTGACGTACGGGACGCGCGCGACCTCCCCGCGCTCGTGGCCGACCTCTACGGCGGCAAGGGGCCGTCCCTCCTCTTCGATCTGCTCGCCGAGTCGCAGCGCAACGCCGCGATCGCGGATCGGCTCCGGCGCCACAGCGCCGAGATGAAGCAGCTCCTCGCGAGCGCGATCGTGCGCGGACAGGCCGCCGGCCTCGTCGACGACACGTTGCCGGCGGCGGCCCTCGCGACGATGCTGCTCGCCGTGCTGGATGGCAGCAAGGCGATCCGGCTGCGCGATCCAGCCGTCGACGGCGGCCACGCGCGCGAGATGCTGCTCGCGCTCGTTTCGCGCGTGCTCGGCAAACGGCCCACGTCGCCGACCGCAAGCTCCGCGACGGCAGCCGATTGACCGCGCGCGATCGCGCTGCGACCCATGATCGCGCTGCGAACCATGGCAGCCATATGAACGAGGGCCTCGGCGACCGGGTTCAGGGATCTGCTTGTCCCTGGCTGTCCACCACAGAAGCGAGCGGCGCGCGGGGCAACCTCACCAGACCGGCTTTCCTGTCCGCTTGAGCGACCGGAGGAAGCGCAGCCGATCGGCCTTGGGCGGCAGCGGATCCGAGCCCTGGGCCTCGACGATGAGGAAGCAGGGCGAGCAGCATCAGAGGAACCCTCCTCCTTCTTTCGAGCGCGCTCTTCATGGAAGCGCCTCGTGTCGCGGGCTTTCTTGGGATGTCACGAGCTCTACACGTCCGGCTGATGCTCGAGGCCGAGCTCGGCCGCCAGCCGGTAGAAGTGCTCCGCCTCCTCTCGGTTGCCAAGCAACTCATGGGAGCGGCCGAGGTTCACATACAACGAAGGGTAGAAGCTCCGGACACGTTCATCGTCGACTCTCCTTGCGCGAACGAGCGCCTCTCGATTCCACGACATCGCCTCCTCTGGCGTGTCCTGAAACCGTGCGACGTAGTGCGCCGCCACGCAGGCGTCGTAGTCGTCTTTGCAGACAGCCCACGCCTGACGGTAGAGCTCCCGGGCATCCTCTTTCCTGCCTTCGAACTCCGCCCGGGTGCCCTCCGCGCAGAGTCGAATCACGGGATTATCCAGGTCCATGCACCACCGTCGTGCCTACCTCGATCCCGGGGAGTGCCTCGCTGGTGAGGAGGCATCGACCCCGCCCGCGCTCGCCGCCTCACCCGCCTGTGCCACGGAGCCCCGCATCGGTGACGGCCCGCTCCACGCGGTCGGGCGACCACGCGCCGGCGTGGCATGTGAAGAGCGTTCGCCCCTTGAACGCGCGGCCCGCGAGCTCCGCGGGCATGTCGGGCCAGCGCGCGACGAAGCTCCCCTTCGGCGCCCCCTTGCGCGCGGCGACCCACGGAGGGGCCCCGCCCTCGATCGTGAACCAGTCGATCACGCGCTCCACGTCCTGGGCCGCCTCGAGCCGCCCGATGAGCTTCGTGCTCGTGTTGCCGAAAACGTTGTAATCCACCGATCGAGGGCTCTGGGTGCAGAGCAAGCAGCCCACGCCGTACTTCCGGCCCTGGGTGAAGAGCCGGATGAGCGGCTGCTTGGCGGGCGGCTTGCTGCCGCCGGCCGGGATCCAGTCGCGCGCCTCGTCGATGTAGAAGAGCAGGTTCACGCCGCCGGAGGTCGCGTCCACGGTCGTGATCATCCAGCGGTACAGCTCCGTCGCGAGGGCCGCGAGGAAGAAGTGCTTCTCGTCGTCGTTGCTGAGCGCGTTCAGGTAAACGACGTTGAGCGGGACGCGCCCGGGCTTCGAGGGCCGGAGCAGCTCGGTGAAGTCGAGGCGCGTTCCCCCCGAGAAGAGCCGCGCGGACGGGCCTTGCACGAACGTGTTGAGCTTGCGCGCGAGCCGCTCGCGCTCGGACTTGCGGATCAGGCTGTCGACGTCGTCGATGCCGAGGTCCTCGGGGGCGGTGACGGCGGCCACGATGTCCCTCAGCCGGACCGGCGCCGCGCGCGGCAGGTGCCGCAGCACCTGGTAGAGGAACGTGCGCTGCGACTCCTCCTCGCCGCCGCACGCGCAGAGGCTGACGAGGTTGGCCGCCACCGCCACGAGCAAGCCCTCCTCCTCCTCGGCGCGGAGCGCGGGGTTCGTGATGTGGGAGAGCTCGCCCGCGCTCGGGAGCCGCAGGGGGTCGAGGCAGAGCCGCAGGCCGTGCGAGGACCCGGGCGTGAGGATGCGCGGCTCCATCCGCTCCCTCAGCTCCTCCCAGGCGCGGTGCAGCTCCGGCGGCACGTCGGACGGCGGGCGCGCCTCCATCATCTGGACGAGATCGCCCTGGGGGTCGATCGCGACGACGGGGACTCCGGCGCGCAGCGCTTCCTCGGCGATGACCTTGGCCATCCACGTCTTGCCGCTCCCCGCCGCGCCGACGACCGAGACGTGCGTCCGGAGCACCGCAGGGTCCACGCAGACGGGCGCGCCGCCGTCGTCGAAGCCGAGGAGCATGCCGGTGACGTTCGCAGTGCGGGCCTCCGGCGGCCTCGCTCCCGCGTCGAGCGCCGCGGGGGTCGAGCGCTGGCCGCCTGGCGGCGCCTCCGGCGGCTTGACGCTGGCACTGCCTGGCGGCGCCTCGGGCGGCCTGGCGCTGGTACTGCCTGGCGGCGCCTCGGGCGGCCTGGCGCTGGTACCGCCCGGCGGCGCCTCCGCGGGCGCCTTTCGCCCACGGCCCCGCGCCGGCGCCGGCGCCGGCTTCGGGCGCTCGACGGCCGGCTTCACGACCGCCAGCGCCTCGTCGAGCTCGGGATCGTCCTCCACCATCGGCTCGTCCGCGGCCGGCTCGTCCGCCGCTGGCGCGCTGGCGGCGGCGCGCTCGCTCCCCTCCGGCGCTCCGCCGCCGCGCGTGGCCTCGAGCGCCGTCCAGCGCCTGTCCCACGCGCCCACGTCCTTGTGGCCTAGCTGCGCGACGCAGGCCCCGGAGCGCTCGTGCTTGCAGCCGCCGCAGTACGCGCGGTCGCCCGGCGGCGGGAGCCCGCCCGCGCCCGCCGCGTGGTCGGACCAGGCCACCATGCTGGCGATGAGCTCGTAGACCTTGCCGCGCTTCGCCTCGATCTCCTCCCAGCGCGCCTCCCGGACGCTGCGCGTGGGGTGCAGGTAGAACACCGCCACGTCCGGCCGCGTGCCGTGCTGGTGGTGGTGCATCAGCGCGTACGTGAAGACCTGGAAGAGATCGCTGTTCGGGGAGGTCGCGGGCGTGAGCTTGTAGTCCACGATGCGGTGCTTCCCGAGCCGCGGATCGAAGTACACGTAGTCGATCGCCCCGGTCACGTGGACGTGGACGTCCTCCCCCACGTGGAACGTCACGTCGACCCGCTTGCGCGAGTCCCCGAAGAGCTGCGCCCGGAGCTCCGCCGCGGGCAGGCCCGCCGCCCTCGCGTGCGCCGCGAGCCGCGCGAGCTCCTCCATGTAGAGCTGCACCGCCGAGATGAAGCCCAGCCGCAGCGGCACGGGGCGCGCCGCGAGCGCGTCGAGGTTCAGGCAGGAGGCGTTGAACCAGCGCATCAGCGCCTGCTGGAGGCCCGGGGCGTCGCCGGCGGCCTCCAGCGCCGCCAGCACCTCGTCCGAGCTCGCCGCGGCGGCGTTGAAGCGCTCCACCGCGGTGTGGAACAGCGCGCCGCAGCCGGGCGCCTCGCCGCCCTTGCGCCAGATGCGGCTCACGACCGTCCGCCCGTCCTGCCGCTCGGCCGTGGCGCGCGCGTCGAACCAGTGCAGCCTCGGGCACGTCGCCGCGACGCGGAGCTGGGTCACGTTGACGTGCACGAGCCTCACTTCTTGCCCCGCAGCTGGACGAAGAGGTCGTCGTCGGTCGCGGTCGCGTGGACGTGGCCCTCGTCATGGAGCGCCTGCGCCGTCTTCTTGATGTGCGACCACACCTCCGGGAAGCGCTTCTCCTGCAGCTTCTTCCGGCTCGCGAAGATCTGCGCGAGCTCCTTCGCCATCAGGCCGAGGCGCCACGACAGCTCGGCCATGATGTGCTCCCGCGTCTGCTGCGGATCCCACGCCGGGGGCGGCGTCGAGTCCCCGCCGCCCTTCACGATCTCCTCGGTGAGCAGCTCGCGCAGCAGCGGGTGCGCGAGCAGGAGGCTCTGGCGCTCGAAGGACGCCAGCACCTCGGCCTCGGTCACCTTGCGGTACTGCCCGCGCGGGTGCTCGATCTCGAGGTCGTGGCTCCTCGCGGCGCCGAGGAGCCCCACGAGCGAGTCGAGCTCCGCGTGCCCGGCGAAGTCGAGGGTGAGGTGGAGGAAGCGCTGTCGGCCCAGCTTGCAGAGCGCGTCGTACGCGGCCTTGCCGGCGCCGCCGAGCCGCAGCGGCCGGCGCTCCTCGTCGGTGACGAGGATGCGCTTGTCCGTGTGCTTCGTGTCCTCGACCATGCGCTGGAGCGGCAGCCGCGCGCCGTGCCCGCTCGGCGCGCAGAGGAACGTCACGCCGGTGGTCACGACGACGCCGTCCGCGCGCTTCTCCTTGGCCACGAGGTGGTGCGCGGGGGCGGCCTTGCCGCGCTTCTTCGCGGTCGCGTGCTCGACGCTCAGGAGCGTCGAGGCACCCTTTCCGGCGCACCTGGCGAGCAGGTGGTGCGTCAGGCTCGCGAGGTTGTCCTCGTCGGGCGGCAGCGACGCCTGCTGCAGCCGGCGGCGGGTCGTGCCCTCGACGAGCTTCTTCTTCACCTCGGCGTCGATGACGTCCTCCAGCTTCGGAGCCGGCGGCGGATTCGGCCCGATCTCCGGGCCGGGCCACTCCTTGAGCCAGCGCTTGCCGCCGACGGCCGCGAGCCGATCCTGCTGCGCCTCCCAGCGGTCGCGCGCCCAGAGGATCGCGTCCCGCGGCCGGAGCTCCTGCACGCCGTCGAGGCGCCGCTCGAGCCACGCGCTGCCGAGCGGGAAGAGCCGATCGCGCTTGCGCGCGGCCATGAGCTCCTCGATCTCCTTCTCGTCGAAGCCGGAGAGCGCGGCGTCGAGCCGCCCCTCGAGGATGGCGCGGGCCTCCTCCGGCGAGATCATGTGCAGCTCGAGGATCCGCTCGGCGATGCGGTCCCACGCGGCCGCCGGGATCACCTCGCCGGTGCGCAGGGAGAGCATCGACTGCTTCACGCCGGAGACGATCACGACGAGGTGCTTCGCCCGGTCGAGCAGCGCGTGCGCGTAGGACATCAGGGCGCGCACGGCGTCGGCGTCGAGGTTGTCGATCTGGTCGAGGCAGAGCACGAGCGGGAGCTCGGCGAGGGCGCACAGGTGCGAGAGGACGTGGAGGACGCGCTCCACCGCGGCGTCGTCCGCGAGGGCGAGGCCGTCCTCCCCGGCCGCCTGGTCGAGCAGGCGCGCCTCGTCGGGCCCGAGGGTCTCGCCGGAGAGCCACAGCACCGCCGCCTGGGCGCGCTTCTCGGCGCCGGCGTCGCCGAGGCTCGCGTGCGACGTCCCGGTGAGGAACGCGTTGAGCACGGGGATGACGGCGTTCTGCGGGTCGATCTTGGCGCCGAGGCGGGCCAGCGCCTCCTTGCGCGCGTCGATCTCCCTGGGCCCCGTCATCATCTTGCGGCCCTTGAGCGCGCCCGTCCGGATGACGGCGCGGTTGAGGACCGTGTACAGGCGCGACTGCGTGTAGTCGCTGCCGCGGTGCCCTGCGAGATCGCTGACGGTCGCGCTGAGCACGTACCGGAGCATCCGCTCGGGCGAGGCGAGGATGTTGTGCAGGTAGACGACAGTCGCCTTGTCTTCCCCGGCCCACTGGAACAGCCGCGCGAGCAGGTGGCTCTTGCCGACGCCGGGCGCGCCGATGAGCAGCGCGCCGATGCTGATCGGCTCCTTCGCGGCGTCCTGCACGACGCGCACGAGCTTGGTGAAGGCGTTCTTGTGGATCGACTCGACCGTGGCCTCGCCGCCCCCGACGTCGGTGATGCGGTGGCTGCGGAACGGGTTGGTCCCCCGGACCGCCGCCAGGAAGCGCTCGAACGTCGGCTCCTCGCTCATGCGTCGTCCCTCCGCGCCACGTAGACGAACAGGTTCCCGGCCTCCATGATGCCGGCCTCGCGCTCCGCCTCGGCCATCTGGTGGTGGCGCCCGTCGGACGGGTCGAGCGAGTAGCGCCGCTGCCGCCGGAGCGCGCCGAGCTCCTCGTCGAACGTGGCGCGCGGGATGTCCGGCAGCGCGGCGCGGAGCGCGTGGAGGGTGACGTAGTTGAGGCGGCCGGAGGCGCGGTCGAGCGAGGAGAAGGCGGCGTCGAAGCGATCGGCGAAGGAGACGGCCGGCGCGCCGGGGCCGCTCTGGGCCGAGCCGCCGGTGCTGCTGGGGGCCGAGCTGCCGGGGCCGTCGGCGGCCGTGGGGCGGGCGGCGCCGTCGGTCGCGATCGCGGCGGGCCGCGCCGGCGCGCCGGCGGCCGGGAGGACGGCGTCTGCGAGGAAGAAGAACAGCGGCTTCTTCCCGAGCAAAGCGCCGATGGTGCGGGGGAGCCGGCGCTCGGTGATGCGCTGAGCGAGCGCTGCCTTGAACGCGCGGCCCAGGGGAGTCACGAGGCCCTTGGGGAGCTGCGCCACGTCGACCGCGGGAGCGTCGGCCGTCCGCGCCGACTGGAGCTGCACCTCCAGGAGCCGATCGGACTGCGCGATCGCCTCCAGGTCCTCCGCGAGCAGCACCAGCGTGGCGCCGGGGGCTGGCTTCTTCTTGCCTCCCGCGGCGCGGGAGAGCAGCACGCGCCCCTTCGCCTCCCTGGTCGTCAGCGCCTTGCTCGTCACCGCGAGCGTGTCACCGGTCAGCTCCGCCAGCCGCTCGAGCGTCGGCGGGTACGACGCGCCGCCGAGCTGCTTCTGGGACTCCAGGACGCCGAGGAGCCTCGGCACCGGCGAGGGCGGCGGCTCCTTCTTCTTGCGCGCCGCGCCCTTCTGCCTCGCGGGAGCCTTCGGCGCGGCGGCCTTCCGCGGCGCGGCGGCCTTCTTCGGCTCCTCGGCGCTGCTCTTCCTCGCTGCAGTGGTCTTCGTGGTCGTCGCCCGCGAGCGCGGACTCGATGTGCTGTTCCGGTTCGTGGCCCACCTCCCGAGTGGCCGAGATTACCCCGGTATCCAGCCATGGGAAGGGGCTCCGCGCCGCCGCGCCGCCTTTCTCTATCCGATTGACGCCCAGCTCGATTCCGCGTGACCTAGACTCGGGACCTCGTGCTGCGGAGGCGACGGAACTGGCGCGTCGCGCGGCCGATCGCCGCTCACCTCGATGCCCCGGGAGGAGCACCATGAAGCGTATCTTCTGGGTCCGGTCCGCGATCGGGGCCGCCGTATGTCTTGCCTTCCTCAGTGTCGTCCTGGGGAGCACGGCCATGGGCACGGGCGCCGGGCGCTGGACCGTCTATGGCTACGATCTGGCCAACACGCACTACGCGCGCGACGAGCACGACATCGGGCCATCGAACGTCGCATCGCTCGCCGTGAAGTGGGCCTTCACCACGACCGGCATCGTCCCCGCGACGCCGGCCGTCGAGCACGGCGCGGTCTACTTTCCGGACGGGGGCGGCAAGCTGTACAAGCTCGACGCCAGGACCGGGCACCCGATCTGGACGCGCACGATCGCGGGCCTCACGGGCACGGCCGGCGCCGTCTCGCGCACGACCCCCGCGCTCCACGGCCACACGCTGTTCCTCAGCACCCTCGCCGGCGCGCACATGATCGCCGTGGACACGCGCACCGGGGCGCTTTTGTGGAAGAGGCAGCTCGACACGCACCCCGCGGCGATCCTCACGCAGTCTCCCGTCGTGCATGGCGGCCGCGTGTACGTGGGTGTCTCCTCGCGCGAGGAGCTCTTCGCGGCGGACAACGCATATCCGTGTTGCAGCTTCCGCGGCAGCGTGGTCGCGCTCGACGCGGGGACCGGGGCGGTGCTCTGGAAGCGCTACACGGTTCCGGCCGGCTACACCGGCGGCGCAGTCTGGGGCGGCGCGCCCGCGCTCGACCTCAAGCGCCGCACGCTGTACGTGACCACCGGCAACAACTACACCGTTCCGCCGTCCGTCTCCGCGTGCGTGGAGGCCGCCGGAGACGACACCGTCGCCGCCGAGGCCTGCCTTGCGCCGGACGACTATATCGACGCCGTCCTCGCGCTCGACCTCCGCACCGGCGCGCTGAAGTGGGCGCGGCGGCTCCAGGGCTTCGACGCCTGGACGGGAGCCTGCTACTTCGGCGGCAACTGGTGCCCCGATCCGGCGGGCCCGGATTACGACTTCGGCACGGGCGCCACGCTCTTCACGGCCGGCGAGGGGGCGGAGCGCCGCGATCTGGTCGGCGCCGGCCAGAAGAGCGGTATCTTCTGGGCGCTCGATCGGGACGACGGGAGCGTGGTGTGGAGCACGCTGGTCGGTCCCGGCGGGGAGCTGGGCGGCATCATGTGGGGAGTCGCCGTCGACGAGAGCAGGATTTACGTGCCGATCGGCAACAACGGCCAGGTCGAGTACACGCTGCAGCCCTCCGGGGAGGTCATCAACTGGGGTTCGTGGAGCGCGCTCGACGCCGCCACGGGCGACATCCTGTGGCAGACGCCCGATCCCACGCCGGGCGCGCAGACCAGGGGGCCGCTGACGGTCGCGAACGGCGTGGTCTACGGCGGCTCGATGAGCGGCGACTTCCACGCGCTCGACGCCGAGACGGGCGACGTCCTCTGGAGCCATCCGGCCGACGGCTCCGTCAACGCCGGGCCGGCGGTGACGCGCGGTATGGTGTTCTGGGGGAGCGGCTACGAGAGCTTCGGCATCGGCACGCCGGGCAACACGCTCTTCGCGTTCGACTTGCCGTAGCGCTGCCCGCCGCCGGACGGCGGACGCCGGAGCCGGCCGCGCCGTTGTGCCAGGCGCGGGCGCCGGTGGCCGTCCGTCGGCCACGAAGCCTTTCCTCCTCCTGCGCCCGCCTACTCGTCGTCTTCGTCGTCTTCGTCGTCGTCCGCGTCCGTGGTCACGGGCGCCTCGCGCTCGAGCTGCTCTGTGATGGTCTGCACCTGGATCTCTGCGGCATGGATCTTCTGGCGGCAGAGCGTCACCAGATCCGCGGCCTCCTTCACGAGCGCGGAGAGCGCGTCGATGTCGACCTGACCTTCCTCGATGTTCTGCAAGATCTCCTCGAGGCGCGACGACGCCTCGCCATACGAGGCCTCTTTTGCGGCGCGCTGCGGGCTTGCCGTGTCCCCGTCGGACAGCTCCTTCGTCCCGCGCTTCGGCTTTGCCATGACCCTATGTCTCCTCCGATCCATCCGAGCGAAGCCGCAGCACGCCCTGCTTCAGCTCGGCGATGAGCATCGTCCCCTGGGGCGCGCGCGCCGCGTCGGTGAGCACCGCCCCTTCCGTCGTGCGCAGGATCGCATATCCCCGCTCCACGACGCGCCGCGGATCGAGGAGGCGCAGGCGCCGCTCGCGCGACTCGAGGCGCTCGGATTCGAGCGCCAGCCGCCGGGACGAGCGCGGCCCGAGGAGCGAGGCCATCTCGTCGACCCGATGCGAGGCTGCGTCGAGATCGCGCCTCGCCCCCTGTCGAAGCTGGCGGACCGCCTCCTGGAGCTGGCCCGCGCGGCGCGCGATCAGCAGCGACGCGGAGCGCGGGACCCGGGCCGCCCGGCGGGTGAGATCCGACGAGGCCGACCGGAGGACCCGCCGGCCCTGATCGAGGATGCTCAGGAGCGACGACTCGACCTCATCCCTCGCGTCCGAGACCCGCTTGACGAGCATCGCGGCCGCGGCGGTCGGGGTCTTCTCGCGAAAGCCCACGAAGTCGAGCGCGGAGATGTCTCGCTCATGGCCGATGCCGACGACCACGGGGAGCGGGAACGTGGCGACGGCGCGGGCGATCGGCTCCGAGTCGAACCAGGCGAGGTCGGTGCGCGAGCCGCCGCCGCGGCAGATCAGCAGCACGTCGAGCTCCGCGGCGCGCGCCCGGAAGTAGTCGAGGGCGTTCAGGACCGACGGCTCCGTCTGCCGCCCCTGGACGCGCACCCCGTGCGCCACGACGCGGAACGCGAAACCTGACTCCCTGAACGTGCCGAGCACGTCGTTGTAGGCGTCCGAGCCCAGGCTGGTCACGAGGCCGACGCGGAGGGGCAGGGCGGGGAAGGGCAGCGAGCGGTTCCGATCGAGCAGCCCTTCCTCGGCGAGCCGGCGGACGATCTCCTCTCTCCGCCGGGCGGCCTCGCCGAGCGTGTAGCCCACGTCGAGGTCCTCGATGAGGAACCGGTACGAGCCCCAGGGGACGTACAGCTCGACGCGCCCGCGCACGCGGATCTGGATCTCGTCCTCGATCTGGAACGGGTCGCCCGCCGCCGCGAGGCGCCGCTCGATCTCGGCGCGCGCGCTCTCGAAGAGGGTCGCCTTGACCTGGGCGATCTCCTTTCCGTTGGCGTCGCGCTCGACGAGCTCGAAGCCGACGATGCTCTTGTGGGCGGCCCGGTTGTACCCGCAGACCTCGCCCACCAGCCAGATCGAGGCTGGAAACGCCGCCTCGAGCGCGGCGCGGACCTGCCCGTTGAGCTTCGAGACGGTGAAGTCGGACGCGGCCATAGCTGGCCTCGGCCGAGCGTCCCCGTCGCGCGGCTCATCGGCTCGGGCCGGCTCCACGGTGGGGATCGGCGTGACGCCCCCTTCGTCGAGGGCGAGGGCCCCGCCGCGTTCCCGGTAGAGGCGCTGCGTCACCTCGCAGAAGCCGAACCCTTCGGCGTGCAGCACCTCCACCACCGCGACCACGTGTGTCTCCGGGACGCGCCAGGTCTTCTGTTCGGGATTCCAGCGGCGGGACGGGAGCGACTTCACGACGTCCACCAGCCTGCGATCGAAGGCGAAGTGGATCTGGAGGGTCCCGGTCCCGTCGCTGCTGACGCGGCGGCTCATCGCGCCACTCTATCATCGCGGGTCGCGCGCGGGCATCGCGGGGGATCTCCCGGCCGAGCGTGCGCCGCGCGGTGGCCGAGCGTGCGCTGCGTGGCGGCCGGGCGCGCGCCGCGCGAGGGCACGCGCCATGGCGACGACGAGCGGGCTCTCGGACTGGAGGACGAGAGCTCCTCCAGCCAGCTGCCCCTCACGCCTTGAGGCTGGCGAACGCCTGGGCGATGCGCGGAGCCGCGTGCGGACGGGCGTACATCCGATCCATGTAGGCCCGGAGCTGCGGGAAGCCGTCCAGGAGGTGGATCTCGTTGGCCCAGTCGAGGGTGTAGGCCATCACGAGATCGGCGACCGTCACGCTGTCGCCGACGACGAACTGCCGCTGATCCATGTGCTTCTCCAGCACGTCGGCCATGGCCTTGAAGTCCTCGCAGGCGACGGGGATGTCGCCTGGCTGGCGTTTGTCCTCCGGATACAGAAACTTGTGACGCGCGATGCGCCACAGCGGCTGCTCCAGCTCGGTCGCCGCAAACAGCAGCCATTGGTTGACCTTGGCCCGCTCCCTCGGGTCCGTGGGGAGCAGGCCCTTCTCGGGGTACTTCTCGGCCAGGTAAAGCACGATGGCAACGGACTCGGTGAGCACGAGGTCGCCGTCGACGAGCACGGGGAGCTTGCCGGCAGGGTTGAGCTTGAGGAACTCGGGGCGGCGATTCTCGCCTGCCCGGAGGTTGACCTGGACGGTCTCGAAGTCCACGCCCAGCTCCTGGAGCGCCCAGCGCACACGGATCGAGCGGGTAGGAGCGAACTCATAGAGCTTCATCGATGCCTCCCTCCTCAGCCGCGCGCCGCGGCTGGTATCGTTGCTTCTGTTTACTTACGTCCGGCCCTGCTGTGTTTTGAAATGAACGGTGTCGGCCAGCAGGTGAATGGCCGAGTGTATAGCCGCACCTTGCGACGAGTGTCAACGGACACATTCGCGGTGCGCAGACGGCCTCTGCGCCGCATTTCGGTGGCCTGGAGCCAGGCTCAGCCGGCGTCAGGCGCTCTTGCCATGCCATGCCCAGAACCAGCGTGGCTATTCTTCAGAAAGAGGAAGGAGACGATGCAAAGAATCAGCTCCGAGATCGCCTCGGAGGCCCAGATACCGGTCAGGGAGAACAGGCGGGAGGCCAGCAGCAGCACCGGCAGCTTGACCAGGAGGATGCCTCCGAGGGTGAGCAGCAGCGCCTCCCTGGCCCGGCCGACCGACTGGAACGAGGCCGCCGTGACCATGGCCACGCCGGTAAGCGGGTAGGAGAGCGCCAGCAGCCGCAACGCGGTCTGCCCTTCGGCGATGATCGCGCTCTCCTTCGAGAGCAGGGCGATCAGCGCAGCCGGCATCACCAGGCAGACGCCGCAGACGAGCGATCCATAGACGACCGCGGCGCCAAGGGAGAGCCGGATGGCCTCCCGTACCCGCTCGAGCTTCTTCTGGCCGAAGTTGTACCCCACCAGCGGCTGCATCCCCTGGACGATGCCGGTGAGCGGCGCGAGCAGCCCGGAGTAGAGCCGGCCGACGATCGCGAACACGCTCAGGGCGCTGTCGCCGCCGATCAGCCTGAGCAGGTTGTTGGTGACGACGGCGATCAGGCCGACGCTGGCGCTCTTGATGAGCGAGGGGGACCCGACCGTCACCACCTCGATGATGATGGGCCAGTCCGGCTTGAAATAAGACGCCTTGATGCGATAGGAGCGGTTCTTCCTGAAAAAGAAGAAGTGGACGCCCATGCCGGCCGAGGTGGCCTGGCAACAGACCGTCGCCAGGGCGGCGCCCGAGACGCCCATCTGCAAGACGATGATGAAGAGCCAGCACAGGGCGATGTTGACGCAGATGGGGATGATCCACTGGGCGGTCGAGTACCTGGCGTTGCCGTCCGCCCTGACGATCGCCGAGTAGCCGGTGCCGGCGATCGCGCCGAGGAAGATGATCCGCCCGTACTCGATGGCATAGGGCGCGATGCTGTCGGTGGCCCCGAGCAGATGGACGATCGGCTCGATGAAGACCGAGCCCAGGACCGTGATGGTGATCGCCGCCGTCCAGAAGATGAGGAAGGTGTTCGCCACCGTTCGGGAGGCCTTCTCGACGTCCTGCTCGCCGAGCGCCCGGGAGACCACCGAGGCGCCGCCGGCCCCGACGGTCGTGGCGACGGCGCCGAGGGCGATCAGGACCGGCGAGATGATCGAGGCCGCCGCCGCGGCCAGCGAGTTGACGCCCACGGAGAGAAAGTAGATGTCCGTGAGGCTGTAGATGGCATAGACCAGCAGCGAGAGCGTTGTCTGGGACGACATCTCCAGCAGCAGCTTCCCGACCCGCTCGGTCCCCAGACTTTCAACCCTGGAGCTCTCGCCCATGAGCGTTCAGTTCGCGCTCAGCCAGGCCATGTGTTCGCCCATCCACTGCCTGGAGAGGTCGAGGACGGAGTCGGTGTCGTAGTTGCGGTAATAACACTCCGTGTTCATGACGAGGGCGAGGTGCAGCGAGTAGAGGCGGCACCTCCGCTCTTCTTCGAAGGTGAAGGAGGTCTTGCCATAGCCGCGCATGCTGCTGTTGATGCCCTCGGAGGAGAGCAGCCGGAACTGGGCCTCCATCAAGGGATCGGCCCAGAGCGCCCTCTCGAAGTCGATGATGCCGGTGACCCTGCCTTCCTTGACGAAGACATTGGGGTTCCAGACGTCCCAGTGGACCAGGCGGGGCGTGGCGACCTCCTCCAGCGCGGGGGCGTGCCTGAGAACGGCGGCGCGGATCTCGTCGTAGCCCTGGTCATACACAACGCCTTTCCGGGCGCCGTCTTCCAGCACCGACTCCATGATCTTGATGAACGCCTCTCTCCAGGTGCTCGCGCGCAGGTCCGGGTTCCCATCGTAACCAAAATAGGTGCCGGTGAAGCCGTTGATCTCCCGGACGATCTCGCCGATGTGCAGGTCGATGGACGCCTGCGCCTCGGGGGAAAGGCTCGATTTCACGTGCTCGAGGTTGTCCCCGGCGACCTTCTCCATGAAGAAGTAGTCCGAGTCGCACAGGTCGCGAGCGTCATCGAAATGGTAGATCTGGGGCACCGGGATGGCCGGGTTTCGCCGGACCAGGCGCATGGCGGCGACCTCGGTGGTCATGATGTTCTTCTCATAGAACATGACCTCCGCATCTCTGGGCGGCGCGATCTTGAGGATGACCTCCCGGCCGTCGGCGAGCCGGACGCTGTAAGCCGCATTGAACCAGCCGTCTTTCAGCTCGACCACGGCGCCTTCGCCGTCCGCGAGCGCCATGCCGTCAAAGGCCCTGGCGACCATGGCGGCGATCTGCGGGCGTGACTTTGTGTTCTTGGTCTTGCTCTCCACGGTCTTCCTTCGTCGATTGGCGGCCCTTGTGATGAGCGAAATGGCGTCCATTGTGCTGGATCCTGGGAAGCTGTCAAGTCACGACCTGGAGTGTGCCGGTGCCCGGAGCAGGAGGGGCAGGAGGGACCAGAGACGCCCGCGTAGCCGGCGGGGGCTCACGCAGGTTATCGTGTTATCCTGCGCCCTATGCCGACATACGATGCCGAGGAGAGCTGGAGTCGCAGGGAGCTCACCATGCGCGTCAACGCGCCCTGCGCTCGTCGCATCTTCTGCGGTTCGTTCCTGGTCGCGTCCGCCCTCGCGGCGGGCCATCTCCTCGCAGGCTGCGGCGGGAGCACGCCCGGCCCGAGCGCGGCGATCGGACCGGCGCCGACGGGGCCGGCGGAGCCCCAGCCGGTAGAGGATCGGCGGACGTTCGCCGAGCGGGCGCCTGCACGGACGCGTTTGCTCGCGCAGATCGAGCCGAAGGCTCTGCCCGCCGCCGACGTCAGCGCGCTGCTCGGATGGGGCGCCGCGCGGTGCGGCGTGGACATCGAGCGGAGCATCTCGCGGGTTCAGATCGCCGTCGCCGAGCCAGCGGAGATCCGCGCCGACATCCTGGGCTCGCTCACGATCGAGGACGTGGGCTGTCTCCTCGAAGCCGAGCAGGACGGCGAGAAGCTCCGCGCCGGTCCGCTCGAGATCGTCCCGCTGCCCCACGGCGGCGTGCGCGTCGCGACGCCCGCCGCCCTCGCTGACGGCCCAGGCGCGAAGGAGGCGCTCGCGCGGCGGCTGGATGAAGCGCTCTCCCGCAGCGGCGCCGCGGTGGTCGCCGACCTCGGGTCCACCGATGCCGCGATCGAGCTCGTCGCGACCGTGACCGATCACCTGGAGGCGAGGCTATCGTCGCCCGGTCGCTCCGACGCGCCGCTCGCAGGCGCACGGCTCGCGGAGGCGCTGGCGACCGCGCGGCAGAGCGGGACGGCGGGCCTGGAGGCGCTCGAGATCGCGGCCGCTCCTCCCGACGGCTTCGTCCTGAGGATCAAGATCGCGACGGACGTCGCGCGCGCCGCGGGCACGGCGCTCGCCGTGCGGCGGCACGTGATCGAGTCCTTCAAGGTGCCTTCTGGGAGCATGAGCCCGACCGTGATCCCGGGCGACCACCTCTTCGTGCTGAAAGACAAGCGTGGCGAGCGGGCCGGCCGGGGCGACGTCATCGTGTTCCGCTCCCCAGCGAACCCGAGCCAGCGCTTCATCAAGCGGATCATCGCCACCGGCGGAGATCGCGTTCAGATCGACGAACGAGGCCTGCGGATCAACGGTCGCCTGGTGCCTTCGGAGCTCGTCGACGCAGAGCACGTCATCTCGGGAGACGACGGGCAGATCCAGGCGCTCTGGCAAGAGACCCTCGACGGGAGGCGCTATCCGATCTTGCGCACCCCCGGCGTTCCGGCGTCGAGCGCCCCGATCGATGCGACGGTGCCTCGAGGGAGCGTCTACGTCATCGGCGATAACCGGGACAACTCGCATGACTCGCGGCATTTTGGCCCCGTGTCCGTCGAGGCCATCGAAGGGGTCGCCGCCGTGATCTACTTCTCCATCGACACGAACGGCCTGGGCCGCTGGGAGCGCATCGGGCTCGCGGTGCGGTAGGGGGCTCCTCCGAGGCGCCTCGCCGACGCGACGCGCACCTGATTCAGCGTCCGCGGTAGGTCGGTCCGCGGACGTCCTCGAGCAGACCCGGGCGCGTCGACGAACCGGCGTTCAGCAGCCCACGACCGAGCGACCGAAGAGCGCGATGTCAGGCGTCCGTTGCAGCGACAGGTTAGCGGACCTCCGGTGCAGCGGATGTATTGGAGTTACATCGTTGAAGGTCAGCCCGTCGCAGATCCGGTTCGAATTGCCCACCACGAACGAATCCTCGGCAGAGCGATGTCGACGAAGTACGCATCTTCCTCGGCGTGCCTGGCTTCGGCATCACGCTTCATTTGCGCAGCATTCATCGGGTCCGGCTCGAGCTCGTGTCTGTGGATTCCCCCGAAAATCCGAATGATCTCGGGGTTGGGCCCTGCCAATGCCCACCCCTTGAGGACCTGCAACAGCTCGTGCCGAAAGGTTTCGTCGAGCCGGTCGAGTACAGCGTCGATGCCCTTGTCAACAGCCACGTCGAGGTACGCGTCGAGCGCTTCCCCCATGGTGATGGATCCTTCGTCCCACCGTGCGCGTACGGCGGCCACGCACACGTCGACAGTCGCGTCTTGAAGGTCCTGCAAAAGCCTGTTGTAGATTGGCACTTGGACGTCGCCTTCACGTATCGGGAGGTGGCACGGAGGTCCGCTCAACGCCGTTGCGATGTGCTGCCGGCGTCCGACCGACGAAGGAGGGAGGTCGACGGTCAACACCATCGCATTGCTGCGCAATTGGGTGATCATGAGGCTTGATCGCGCGCACGGTGCCCTTCACGGCTCGCCCGCAAAGGAGCTCACCGCGGGAGCGAGCTCTGGCGGTGGAGCAGCAGCGAGCCCCGTGGGAGACGCGTCCGCAGCCGCCTGCGTCTTCCTGTACTCCTCGGCCGCTGGAACGAGCAGGAACGTCACGAGGCCGTGAAGCCTCTGGACGGCGTCGCGGATTTCCTCGAGCGTGACGCGGAAATACTCTTTGCGATGGTTCACCATATTGACCCGGCGAGCCGCGAAGGCACGATGGAGCTTGCCCTCCAGCGCTGGCGCGTCCTCGGAGTAAATGATCGCGTGCACATCGAACGGGAACGGCACCGACGCGTCGCCGAGCTCTTCGACACGCTCGAGCGGCTCCAGCCGGCGTGTCATGCCGATCTTGTAGATGCCGTCACCGAACGAACCGATGTTCGACAGCACGTAGACGTGGCCGGACTTCGTCAGCTGCGCGCGCGCGATCGCCTTCGCTTTCCGATCGAGCGCGTCCTTGAGGTCGGTTTCGAGGCGGTTCACGAGGGCCTCGAGCTTCTCGTGCTGCTTCGCCGTCGCGGCCCGCGCGAGTTCCGCCGAGGCCGCTTCGACTCCCGCTGCCTCGATCCTGGCTGCCTCGGCGGCCGCAGCGGCGTCCACGGCGGCGAGCTCCGCGCGCGCCCGAGCGAGCGCGGCTGCCGATCTGGCTTCCTCCTTCTCGGCATCGGCCTTGGCGCGATCGATCTCCTCCTGGGCCCTCTGCTCCTCGCGCATCTGCTCCTTGATGCGCTTTTGCTCTTCCTTCTCCTGCTGGACCTTCTCGCGGTGCTCGTGCACGAGGTGCAGCTCGGCGAGCTTCAGCTCGAAGTACCGACGCGAGATGAAGACGCGCTGGACCTCGCCGAGCTTGTTGATGTCGTCGTAGGCCTTCGTGATCCGCTGTTCCAGCGTCGTGACGTTGTCATACCGAACCTTCGCGATCGCAGCGTCGCATTCACCGTTGAAGGCGCGCAGCATCAGCTTCGACTGCTGGCGGATCATCTTCTTGCCCTCTGCTGCGCTACCACCGACGGACCACTTCGTGTCGCACGGCGCCGCCTTGTCCTCCTTGATGAGCATCTGCTGCTCGTCGCGCGTTCCCTTGAGGCGGGCGGTGTATTGTGCGGACGACTCGAACCCATACTTGGGCGCGTAGAAACCGAACGACTGGATGTCGAGAGCCTCCTCGATGGACCGAAGCGCTCGATCCGCGACGTCGAACTCCGCCTTGGCGCGCACGATGTCGCCTCGGATCCGCTCGAGCTCGTCGGGATCACGCGCCGCCGCCCTGAGTGCCTCCTGGGCGGCCCGGAGCTCTCGATGCGCTGCGGTGGTCGAGTCCTGCGCTGATTTCGCCTCGGCTTGCGCCCGGGCGAGATCGCTCTGAGCGGCCCTCAACTCGGCGCGGAGCTGTTCCAGCTCCCGTGCGGCCGACGGCAGCGACTGCCCGGCAACGGGAGCCGCGAACGGCGGGGATTGCGCGGGCGGCACCGAGACGAGTGCTGGTCGGGCCACAGCCGCGGGCTGCGGCGCTGGCGCCGTCATTGACGAGGGTACACGCTGCGACGGCGTTGGTTGAGGCGATGGCAAGGTAGGGAGCCAGACCACCACGCCGAAGGACCCCTGATTCGAGTGGGACGGCGGATCGAGTTGCGCCTGACAGGCCACGTGGGCTCCGTACCGGCCATATAAACTAGCGAAGACGGGCTTCCACTGAAAGGCCAGCTCGCGCGGCAGATAGCCAACCTTCCCACCGAGCATCCAGACGATGATGGCGTTCGGGTCGTGCGGATTTTGCGGATCGGGTAGCAGCCATGCTTGCATGAGTGCGTCCGTTCGACCGTGCACGGCCGAGACTACTCGTCGCATCTGGTCCGGGTTATATACCTCGCCGACGACCTCATGGCGCAGGCACCTTGGGCCAGCGATCCATACGGCGCGTTGAGCGTCCACGATCTCAATCGAGTGCGGGATAGCCAGGTCGTCGAAGGGCTGCATCCAATGTGCTCCATCCATGAGAGGTCGGAATGTCTACCCCTGTTTCGAAGGCGAGATCGGCGAGCTTTTCCGCGGAAGCGGCCTCCGGCTCCTCGAGGCGCTTCCGATTCGTGTCGAAGATGTCGACCGTCGATCGACGGCAACCCATGGTGCGCCGCGAAAAGGGACAGCACGATCGGCCGGCCTTGCTCACCGCTCGAGCGCGCGACGAGCTGCGCGCCCAGCTCGACGCCGTCGCGCGGCGGCGCAAGAAGGGGCTCGCGCGGACCACGATGATCTCCATCCACATCATCGACCGCGGCCTTCTCGGCGTCATCAGCCCCGCTTGACCGCTGGCCGCCGCCTCAGCGCGGAGCGCCTTGCGCTCCGACCCCGCCCCGTCGTTCCGCCCCCCACGCATCGTGGAAAGGTAGCGTACCTGACGCTTCCCCCGCCTTGTCAAGGAGACCAACGCGTGCTCGTGCGGGCTCCACACCCGGACGACGGCGCGAACGGGCTTTCGATGCCCCACCCGCCGAGCCGAGAAAGCGGCCCTGTCGCGCGCGGTTTGCTCCGTGCCCTCCCACCGTCACCGCCCTGAGCTGCGCGAGGTCCTGGCGTTCGCCGCCACCCCCCTGACGATGCACGAGATCGCCGCAGCGCTTGCGCTTCCAAGGTCGACGGTTGCCACGCGGGTCTGCCTCGTCGCTCGCTCCCTCACCCGCCGGCTGAGGTGGCGGCGATGATCCGCGCCGCGCAGCGCGCCCCCGCGAAGGCGCTCCGCGGAACTCCCTGCGCCCGCGTCCCGCGCGGCGCCGCGGGTCGCCCTCCCAAGGAGGCCCCATGCGCGAGGCAGCCGACCCGCGCCGCCGCCACCGCGCTGCCGCGGCGGTCGCCGGCCTCGGGTCAGCCGATGCTGCGATCGAGCTCGTGTCGAAGCGCCTCCACGGAAACGTGCGATACCTGACCCGTGTCCCGCGTCGCTCTCATCTCCGACCTCAACCGTGCCTTCGATGCCCGGGCCGACCCCCGCAACGTGGCCATGATCCGGCGTCGCCATGCGTTCTGGGCCGAGCTCTCCCGCCTTCATGGCTGGGATCTCGCGGTCTGCGACGTGGCTCTGCTCGACGCGCCGCAGGGGGTCCGCGGCAGTGTGTCCTGGGTCGATCTGCCGATGCTCCCGCGCGCCGCCTACCAATCCGTCTTCGCTCGGGCGGTTGCTGCCGGTGCCGCGTGCGTTCTCGACCTCCCCGACCATGTGGAGCGGGTCCTCGGGCTCGATCGATTCCACTCGGTCCTCACGAACGCCGGTGTCCCCACGCCACGCACCGCGTTGCTGCCCGTGGACGCCGCCGTCGCTGCCGCGATCGACTCTCCCGCGGCCGTGCGCCGTCTGTTGACCGAGGCGATCTACGGCGCCCTCTTCGATGCGGAGATCGATCCCCAGGCCGGGGTCTTCGTCCGCGGCTTCTACTCGTCGGCCAAGTCCGCCAACCCCGAGCTCTACTACGGCAACAACCAGGCGGATATCGAGGCCACGGTCTTCGAGGTGGTCCGCCGCCTGCGTGTCGCTCTCGATGTTGGTGGCCTCGCCTTGCGCGAGCACCTCGACCTCGAGCGCATCGAGCTCGCCACCCTGCCCGGAGACCGCAACGCCATCCGGGTGCCCTTCGAGGTGCGGCTGACGGTGCTGGGTGGCCGTCTCCTCATGGCCAGCTACCACGGCCCCTTCGAGGTTCTCATCGACGACGCGCGCCGGCACCTCTCCGATGAACTCACTGCCAGGAGCGAGGTGGTGCAGCGGGCGATTCGCGACCTTGTCCCAGCGCTCCTCACTGCTGATCTTCCGGCGAACTACGTGGCTGACGTAGCCTTTGCTCGAGGCGGCCAGGCATTGGTTCTTGAGCTCAACCCACTCTATGCCGCGGGCTACAACGTGCCCTCCGCGCACGCCCTGCTCGTCGCTGCGCTCGGCGCCGACCTTGCGCACCGCGCCGGGTACGCAGCGCTGCCGTGGACCGAGATCCTCGACAGCGCTGCGACACTCGCCGGCGAACGTGTTGAGCAGAGCCCGGCGGTATGGCTGCTCGGGTAGTGGCCGACCCCTCGCATCCTGTTCTGTCGTCGTAGGTGAGTGCCTCCGGCGTCACCCCGCCATGCTACAGCGATCGCCCAACGTCCGGCGTTCAGCTGCGAGCGCCAGAGGGAGACGCAGAACACCGAGACCGCCCGGCTAACGACCAGCATTCACCCGACGGGGCGCGCTGCCGAGCACTGCTCGGCAAGGCGCCCCGTCGGATGCAGCGCCGAGTTAGGTCAAAGCCATACGACAAGAAGCTGACTCGATCATTTGACCCCTCAGAACGGAATATCGTCGTCTTCAGCTGGTGGCGGCGACGCGGACACGGGGCGCGAATAGCGAGTCGCCGCGGCTGCCTTTCGGCGACATTTCTGGCAACCCTTCTCCCCGGTGTCAATATCCATATCCTGCAACATCAACCAAGAGCCGCACTGTTTGCACAAAGGAACATCGTAGTGCTTTCTGCCGCACGAGCCACAAAACTGGTCGCCTCCAAACGGGCGACCGCAGCCCTCGCATGGATACGTCAGCTGGTTGCCGCACTTCTTGCAAAATGAGTCCGTGGTGTCGGCAATAACGCATGGTGCTCCGTAGTATCCCCGTTCCGTCCACTGGGCGGCCTCGCACTTAGTGTTTGTGCACAGGGCGGTTGAGGGCTGCTCGGGCACGATGGTAGAAATCTCAAAACGCTTGAGCGCGCGCCGAAACGCATTGGCGCTTTCATATCGTTCGTCGAGTTTCGACTGACACGCCTTCTTGATGACGGCGCGCATAGGGGCAGCCACGCCTGGAAGATCCTTGTCCAATGTATCGACGTTGATTCGGTTGTGTCCTGCAAGCATTTCAAACAAAATTACTCCGGTCGCGTAGAGGTCCGATCGCGGGTCGGCTTCGCCTCCGGCATGTTGCTCAGGAGGCATATAGTCCCACGAGCCGACTCGTCCACCTTGGCCTTCTGCAGTAACGCGTGTAAGTCCGGCGCCGCCCTCGAGGCTTACCCCCACCGAGAAATCGATCAGGTACACGTGTCCTGTCGACTGAACGAGGATGTTTGCCGGTTTTACGTCGCGATGGACAATCTTAGCAAGGTGCGCCGCGCTCAGCGCGCCAAGAACGTGCGATGCGTACGCGACCGCTCGTGAGATATCAAGACGACGATCCCTTTTGATTACATCTTCGAGCGTCTCTGCGTCGATGAACTCCATGACGGTGTACGGTACGGTGCGCTGGCCGAGATTCAGCTCGCCGCGAGTGAGCACAACTGGGAGGGACGGATGGCTCACGCGTCCCAGGAGTCTTGCCTCACGCTCGAACCGCTTTCGAAGAGCCGCACTCTTCGTAGCGATGGGGTTGTCGAACACTTTCACAGCGACATCGCGGTCAAGCGATGCTTGGTGGGCTCGGAAGACCGTTCCTGACAACCCAGAGCCGATTTTTGCCTTCAATTCGAATCCCCTCGAACGGAAGGGCTCGATATACTCGACAGGCAGCTGCTCGGCCATTGTTCTGATCCTATCATATGCGTGTGAGCCGCGGAAGCGTGCGAACGAGACGCGAAGGCGGAGGGCCGATGCGGTGTGCACGTGTCCGACGTGCTCCCACCCAACTCCTCGCTTTAAGATCGTCCGTCACAGGATGCTGCTCGTCGACGGGCCTGACGAACTGCTGCTCTGCTGCGGATCGAGTTGCCGCGCGGAGCACGGCGGCTCGACTCGTCACCAGCAGCGGCTGGTTCGGCGGTCAGTCGGATCGCTCGAGCGCCGCAACGCGCTCCCGCGCCGTCAAGTCGGAGGACGAGGCGGCTCGGGGTCGACGGCACCGGGGAGGCGGGCCCTCGATGCGCGGAGGAGGCGCGCGGCGGTCGCCACCCCGTCGCCATCGGCTGCGTCCGCGATCATGCGCTCGGCCGTGGACGGGCGCGGCCCCGGACCCGCTCGTCGTTGCGGCGTGTGGTGCCGGCGGTCCGCGTCGAGGCGCCCGCGCGGTACTCGGTGAACTCCACAAGGTCGGGCCGCTCGCGGATCCGCGTCCAGTACTCGACCCTGGCGTCCTCGTCGATCTGGACGACGCCGCCGTAGAGCTTGTCTGCGCCGTCCTTGCGTGGGCCGGAGACCCAGTATGCCTCCCGGGTCTCCTCGTCGATGCAGTTGTACTTGTATCCGCTCCCCGTCTTGGCCAGGTGGCGGCCGCGGTAATGGTACGTCCGCCCCGATCGGGAGAGCTCGACCCAGCCGATGCGACCGTCGCCGTCGAGCCCGCCGGACTTGTTCTCCACGTACATGATCCGGCGCATGGCGACCTCTCTCCTCCGTTTCTATCACGACTCGAACGAGCGCGCCCGGGCGTCTCCTCCCGTCCGGCGGAACGACGAGAGCCCGGCGAGCTCGGACGGGCCGCGCGGTCAACGTTCGTGCAACACCGCCTCCAGCCGGTGGCCGTCGGGGTCGCGAACGAAGGACGCATAGTAGCCGGGTTCGTAGTTCTCGCGAATGCCGGGCGGTCCTTCATCGACACCGCCCTTGCTGAGGGCTTCCGCATGGAAACGATCGACCGCCTCGCGACTCGGGGCGACAAAGGCGAGGTGGAAGCCGCGACCGGGAGCCTTCGCGTCAGGACCGGACGCGACGATGGCGAAGGGCGGCTCAGCTTCGTATCCCTCGGGCCCGTACCCCACGCTGCGGGCGTTTTGCGAGAGCCGGACAAAACCGAGCGGCGCCAGACAGGCGTCATAGAACTCCGCAGCACGCTCGAGGTTCTCGACACCGACCGAAACGTGATCGAACACGAAGACTCTGGCGTCCTTGGGCATGGGTACGAGGTACCTCTTGCGGTCCTCTGCGGCAAGCGAGAAGGTGCAGGAGGCGCTGCACGAACGCGCCGGAGAGACGGGTGTCGAGCAGACATCCGAAGACCGCCGAGGACACGATGCGCCTGGTGCTCGCCGACGAGCGGCTCCGCTCGACGAGCGGGGCGCCCCTCAGTCGAGGCCTGCGTCGTACAGCCTGATGACCTTGTTCATCGTCTGGCCCGCTCATCGGCCCGCGGCTCTGCCGCCGCGTGTAGCGCGGCCCGCAGCAGCCGCGGGTTGGGCTGCGTCAGTACTTGCGGGAAAAGGCACGCTCGACCCACGCCTGAATCTCCTCGTGAGAGCTCCCCGGGCCGGGTCGATCCGTGCCCGCGACGCGGCCGCGGATGTCGGCCATCGGCTTCGAGCAGTCGGTGACGCGTGAGATGCGTCCCGCCTCGAGCTCGACCTCGAGGACGTGGGCGTATTTCCACGCCGGGTGGAAGCCCATGTGAACATAGAGCTCGCGCAAGAAATCGCGCGCGAGGAGCAGGCCGCCGCTGAAGGGGACGTGAAGTCCGACGCCAACGTAGGCGGCCGTGAATCCGAAGGGCATCTTCGGCTTCTGTGACACCTTGTCCAACAAGGGAGGCGCTTCGCCTTCCAGCGCGACGTTCAGGCCGTCGAGGTACAGGGCGTTGTCGCGAATTTCATAGCGACAAACGAAGCCACGCCAGCACGCAGTGCTCGCCGAGCGAACGCGAAGTCCATGGCTCGCCGGGTCGAACAGATCGCCGCCGTTCACGCCCGCCAGGCTCCAGTCAGCGCCCGCATAGGCGACGATGTCATTGATCTGCGCGGTCATCCAAATCCTCTGTCTGCCCAGCTCCGCTTGCTGCCGCGCGCACGTGGGCGGCAAGCGGAGTCGGGCAACTCACTGGTGGTCCGGGTTGCCATCACGTAGATCCTCGATCTGACACGCTGCCAGGGCTGGCGCTGCTATTTCTCGCCCTCGGACACCTCGGGTGGTCCGGACCGCGGAGCGGTTCGGGAGGAGGCGGAGCCGCGTGGACCGGCGGGGATGCCAGAGGCGGAGGCGGACTGGGCCGACAGGGCGGCGCTTCTTCCTGAGCAGCGCGCTCGGGCGGCGGTGAAGCCTGCGCGGATGCAGCCGGAGGCCGAGCGGGCGCAGGCTCCGGAGCTGCGCGCACGGGCGCCTCCGACAGGTCAGGCCCGCGGCCCGGCCAGGACGGCTCGGGCTCTCGGCCCCGTGCTTCCGTGCGGATCAGCGCAGCGCGTGGGTGCGGGTCATCCGGTTCGCGAACGTCGACAGCGTGTAGGTGCCGATACCGACGATCACCTCCAGGGCCTGCTCCGCGGTGAAGCCCGCGCGGAGGAAGGCGTCGAGATCGGCGTCTGGCACCTCTCCCCGCTCGCGCAGCGTCGCCTCGGTGAACGCCGCGAGCGCCTGGAGGCGCGCGTCGGGCGCAGGCCTTCGCTCGAACAGCGCCGCGGCGACCTCGGGGGAAGCCCCCGCGCGGAGGAGCAGCCCGCGGTGCATCGTGCGGCAGAGATCACAGCCGTTCTCGCCAGCGACGACCATCACCACGACCTCGCGCTCGACCGGCGAGAGCGTGGCCCCCTCGAAGACCGAGAGGAGCTCGTCGAAGGCGCGCACCAGGAGCGGCGACGTCGCGAAGCGCGCGGAGGGCAGCGGCAGGAAGCCGAACTTCCGCGAGGTCCGCTCCAGCGCGGGGCGGGCCGCCGCGGGCGCCGTGTCGAGCGTGTGCGCAGGAAAGTGAGGGGAAGCAGCGGTCTGGCTCATGCGGGTGTCTCCTGAATTGGTTGTCTATGCAATTAATTGGTCGTGAAGAAGGCGGCGCGGAGGGCCTGGATCCTTTCAGCCCTCGGGCTCGAGGTTCGCGAGGATGCGCTGCAGCGTGCGCCGGGTCGTGAGGAGATCCTCCTCCGGGATGCCGGCGCGCAGCGTGTCCACGAGGGCCATGGCCTCGCCCGACAGGGCCTTGCGCAGCGTTCGCCCGCGCGCGGTGAGGTAGACGAGCCGCGCGCGCCGATCCGTCGGGTCGAGCCGGCGCTCGACGAGCCCGTCGCGCTCCATGAGCGCGACGATCCGGCTCATCGTGGGCACGTCCCGGAAGGTGCGCTCGGCCAGGTGCGTCTGCGTGACGCCCTCCTGCTCCCACAGGCGGACGAGGACCATCCACTGCTCGGGCGTGATCTCGACGCCGTGCGCGCGGAAGCGCCGGTACATCGCGGTGCGGGAAGCGAGGTAGACGCGCGCCACCCAGTAGCTGAGCGCGTTGTCGAGGACGATCCCCCCTTCGGCCGTGAACTGGTCGCGCATGATGGCCCAGCATACAGCGAAGGATTTGGTTGTCAATGCAACTAAAAACGTGATGCGCAGCACGGCCCGAGCGATGCGAGCCGACCAGCCTCTCGAGCGACATGGCTCTCAGCGCGCCGCGAGCTGGGTCTCGAGCAGGTGCACGAGCACGCCCCGCCGCTCGTACATCGACGCGTGCGACGGAAACGATCTCCCCGACTGGGCCAGAGGACGGAGCTCCGCGTAGATGGCGTCCCTGGCGATCGGCTCGACCTGGAACGCCGAGCTCGTGGCCGGCAACAGGTAGCGCGGCACCGCGGCCGGCCCGGCATCCCTGGAGACGAGCAGATCGCGCACCACGTCGTCGCGGGTGATGAACTCCGCCCACGCGGCGGCCGCGGCATTGCAGGCTGGATCGCCGGAGCATCCCTTTCGCCGCACGAAGGCGTCGGTGAACAGGAGGGGCGTGGCGCTGGCCCCGAGCGGGATCGTCGACACACGCAGCCCCGCGACGGGCATGCCCTGAGCCTTCATGAGCGCGACGGTCCGATGCAGGCGCTCGCTGAATCCCCAGTACCCGATCGCGCTGCCCTTCACGAACTCATCGACCGGAGCATCCTGCGTCTCGTCGTACGTGCCGTCGATGCATGGGTTGTTGTCACCCTTCCGACAGAGCTCGGCGAGCTGCTTGAGCGCCGCTGTGCTGGCGGCCTCGAGGGGCGGCTTCAGGGCATTGCTCAGGGCCGCTGGATTCGTGGCATCGAGCCCGTTGTCGACACGTGCGTCCAGGTAGAGGGCGGGTAGATCCCAGCTGCTCACGAAGTTCCCGAGCAGGGGCTTCCCGCTCTCGCGCGCGGCCTTCACGAGGCCGACGATGCTGGAAGCGGCATCGAGCTTCTCGGATCTCGTGACCAGGAAGAACCCGCAGGTGAGATGGGGGACACCCCACCAGGCGGGCTTGCCGCTTCCGTCGATCTCGGTGCTGCCTGACCTGGCTGCGGCGAGGTAGTCCCGCTCCGGCACCGAAGGCCACGGCTCGAGGACGTCCGCGTCGATCAGATCTCCCAGAACCACAGTGTCGATCTCGACCAGATCGTAGCGACCGGACGCAAGCCATCCGGCGAGGCGCGTTGGATTGTGGTAGCTGTCGTCGGACTTGACGAGGCGCAGGTCGAGATCGATCGCCGCATGCTCCGATTCGAACCCGTCCTCGATCATCTTTCGCAGGGACGCGAAGGCATCGCCGGCGGCGTCTGGAATCCAGGGGACGAGGGCCACGCTGAGCTTCGTACGGCCAGGCTTGCCGGAGGAATCGGCCGACGAGGCCGCCGGAGGCGCTGTGGGGGGCGGGCAGGGCATGTTGGCGGCGGAGGTGCCAGCCACGCCGCCGCAACCGGCAGCGGAGAGCGCGAGCACGGCGAACTGCAGACAGGCGCTCGGTCGTCGGAGCATGGTCATGTCGTCCATGGACGGAGGCGCTGGCACGGCCTCGCGCGTGCGTGAAATGAAGCCGTTCAGGGGGCACCCTGGGTCGCACGAAGCTCCCGTACGAGTCGCTCGATCATGAATCTCGATTCGTGCCACGAGGTATCGCTCCGGCTGAGCGCGGAGATCCGGTCCAGGAGCTCGTTCATCTCGGGCAACAGCGCGGCCGCATCCCCTCCAAGGGCGGCGACCGCGCGCAGCCAGCTCTCGAGCCGATAGGCAGCAAGCCGAGCGTCGAGCCGTGGACGCGACGCCGCAAGGACCGGCGCCAGCGGATGTTCATCGCCGCTGCGCGCGAGCGCCTCCACCGCCAGCCAGCGCACCGTGAACAGCTCGTCGGAGAGCGCACGACGGAGCGCCGGCGCCTGCTCGGGACACGGCGCAGCGCGCGCGAGCACGCGGGCTGCGGCGAGCCGCACGATGGGCTCCTTGCTCGCGAGCGCGTCGGCGACCGTACCCAGAACCGGCCGGGAGACCACCCCGGCCTTCTCGAGGGCGGAGAGGGCGGCTCGCTGGACGTCTGGACTGGCCGCAGATACCCAGCGTGCCACGCACTTCACACCACGCTCGGTCGGGGCGACCGGCGGCAGCCGCCGTCCGAGCGACACCCGACATGGAACCGGGCGGCCCCACGCCCCGGCGAGCGCGAGCAGGAACCGCTCAGCCTTCGTCTCTTCCCCGGAGAGCCGCTCGATCGCCGCATCGATTCGCGCCCGATCCTGGGCAAGCGTCTCTCTGAAGGCTACCTCCGGGTCGCCGTGGTGAGGCATTCATCCTCCTCCCCAGGAGCCGCGCTCGCCCAACGTCGCTGCCTCGGTGACGTCGACCTGCCCCACGAGGTGTCCCCGCTCGCTACCGCCTGAAGAACGACGCCTGCTGGAAGCGCAGGCCGGCCAGGATCTGATCCACCCGTGCGTCGGACAGCGACCCGATCCGCTCGCCAAGGCGGGCCTTCTCGACCGAGGAGATCTGCGACACGACCACGACGCTCTGCCTGGGGAGGTTCCCTTCGCCCACATCGAGCAGGACATTCCCAGGCTCGTTCGCCCGGTGCAAGTTCGACGTCAGCGCGCATACGACCACGGTCGCGATGCGCGAGTGGTTGAAGACGTCGTCCTGGACCACCACATGGGGATGGGAGTAGCTCGGGACAGGCCCCCGCGAGTCGTCGGGCCCTATCCAGAACACATCGCCGCGATCGATCCGCGCCGAGCGCGTGCCTGCCGGTTCTCCTGCTCCTGCGTCCGTCTTCATGTGCCTCGCGCGTCGGCAGGAAGGATGGTCCGTGGCGCACCTCGGCGCAACCCGCTCGCGCGGCACGATCTTCCCAGCCCACCACGGGATCTGCCGAGGTGGCGCAGGCACATCGACCGCGCCGATCCATCGGTTTCGGCGTCACCGGGCCCTCCCCGCCCACCCGTGAGCTCCGCTGAGGGCTCATCTTGGCACAATCTGCTCCAGGCTTGCCGGGTGTGCGCGTCTTCCCAGGACAAACAGGCGAGTTTTCGGCGCAAAAGCGCTCTGGCACGCAGGCTGCTAATCCCTGGCATCATGAGAACATCAATTGTCTTGGCGACCGTGCTCATGTCGGCTCTCGCGGGGTGCAGCTCGAACGATGGAGGCGGCACCGGCGGTGGTGGCCCGGACCAGGGAGAGGGCGGCTCGGGCCCGGGAGGGGGCGGCGGGGCCGCCGAGTGCTTCGAGAAGAAGGCTGGGTGCGTGCTGCCCTCGGACGCGGCGCGGATCGAGAGCCCGGTCGTCTCGGAGGAAGATCAGGTGTTGCTGACGCGCAACAACGCGAGCTTCGCGCTTGACCTCGGCCGCGTGCTCCCCAGCGCGAACGGGAACGTCGTCTACTCGCCTTACAGCATCTCGACGGCGCTCGCGATGACCTACGCGGGCGCGCGGACCACCACGGAGCAGGCGATGGCCGCGGCGATGCGGTTCGAGCTGCCGCAGGAGCGGCTGCACCCGGCGTTCAACTACGTGGATCTCGAGCTCCACAAGCGCGCCGAGGGCTCGAGCAACGTCCAGGGAGGCGGCTTCCGGCTCCACACGGCCAACGCGATCTGGTCGCAGATCGACCTCCCGCTCGAACAGCCGTTCTTGAAGGTGCTCGGCGAGAACTATGGTGCGCGCGTGCGGCTCGCCGACTTCGGTGCCCCGGACGAGGCCGAGAGCCTCATCAACGCGTGGGTGAAGGACCAGACGGAGGGCATGATTCCGGAGCTCCTCAAGAAGAACGTGAACTCCGACACGCTCGTCGTGCTCACCAACGCGATCTACTTCGACGCCGCGTGGCAGACGCCGTTCAAAGAGGACGCGACGAAGGCCGGGGAGTTCCAGCGCGGCGACGGCACGAGCGTCACCGCCCAGATGATGCACGGCACGCAGGAGACGCGCTACGGCGCCGGCGACGGCTGGGAAGCAGTGGAGATCCCCTATGCGGGCACCCCTGTCTCGATGTACCTCGTCCTGCCTGCCGAGGGGAACGCGGACGCGCTGGCGGAGTCGCTCGACGGCGAGGGGCTCGAGACGATCATCGCCTCGACGCAGTCGCGGTCGGTCGATATCACGATGCCGAAGTTCTCGTTCGGCACCTCGGCCTCTCTCAAGAAGGCGCTGACGGATCTCGGCATGGGGGCCGCCTTCGGCCCCGGCGCCGACTTCTCGGGGCTGCTCCCGGTCGAACCGGGCGAAGATCTCTTCATCCAGGACGTCATCCACAAGGCGGTCATCGACGTGGACGAGGCCGGGACCGAGGCCGCGGCGGCGACGGCGGTCCTCATCGGCGCCACGGGCTCGGGCTACTTCCCCGAGCCAGCGGAGATCGTGCTGGACCGGCCGTTCTTCTTCTTCATCAGCGACCTGCCGACGGGGGCGCTCCTCTTCGCGGGGCGCGTCAACGATCCGACAGCGCACTGAGGAGACGTGAGGCAGGCGGGATCTTCATGACGCCTTCAGTGGAAGCTCGACCTCCTCGGTGCGCCAGGCTGCATACGTGAGCGCCGCCAGCACATCGTCCTTCTCGACGTACGGGTAGAGATCCAGCACCTTCTCCACGGAGTGTCCGGCCGCCAGCAGTCCCAGGATCGTGCCCACCGTGACCCTCATCCCACGGATGCACGGGCGGCCTCCCATCACTGCGGCGTCCTGAGTGATCCTTGCGAGCAGTTCCGTCGCCATGCCCTGGAGGTTACCCTGTCCTCGGACACATGGCACCGGCCCAGCTCGCTCCTTCGGGAGAGGAGCGCGCGCCGGGGCTAGTCCCTCGTGAAGGCCGAGAGGCGGCGCAGCAGCCCCGAGAGCTGCGGATACATGTCCCGGTAGATCCCCAGCAGCGCCGCGTAGCGTTCCCGGCGCGCGGGATCGGGATGGAACGTCGCCGTGGCGCTCCCGCGCATCGCCTTGGCGGCCGCCTCGATGCTCCCGGCCAGCCCGGCGCCGGCGGCCGCGCACATGGCGGCGCCCAGACAGGCGGCCTCGACCGTCTCGGACCGCTCGATGGCGACGCCCGTCGCATCGGCCATCACGGCGCACCAGAGGTCGCTCGCGGCCACGCCGCCGACCGCGGCGAACTCCGCGACCTCGATCCCCGCCGCGCCCCGCATCAGGTCCAGCACCAGCGCCTGCTCCAGCGCGACGCCCTCGATCAGGGCGCGGTAGACGTGGCCGCGCCCGTGCGCGTCCGTGAGGCCCAGGATCGCGCCGCGGGCGTCGGGATCCCAGTGGGGGTTCATGGCGCCCTCCCAGTAGGGCAAGAGCAGCAGGCCGCCGCTGCCGGGCGGCAGCGACGCCGCCTCGGCCTCGAGCGCGGCCATCGCGGCGCCGTCGCGCGGATCGACGCCCAGCTGGCGGCGCAGGTACCAGTCCGAGAGCAGCGCCCCGCTGCGCAGGCTGCTCTCCAGCACGTAGCCGCGGCCGGAGGCGCTGGTCATGGTCCGCCACGCCGGGTCCTGCCGCGGCTCCTGGGAAAAGACGCCGAAGACCACCGCCGTGCCGAGGTTCAGGTAGGCGCGCCGCGGGTCCAGGGCGTCGACGCCGAGCCCGGCCATCTGGCCATCGCCGCCGCCGGCCAGCACCGGCGTGCCCTCGCGCAGGCCGGTGGCCGCCGCTGCGGCCGCGGACACCGCGCCGAGCGGCGCGCCGGGAGGGAGCGCCTCCGGCAGCCGGTCGGGCGTGATGCCGGCGGCGGCGCAGAGCTCCTCGGACCAGCGGTGCGCGCCGATGTCGAAGAGCGCGAGCGGGTCGGCGCTCGCCCAGCTGGTGCGGGCGCGCCCGGTCAGCGCCTGCGCGAGGTAGGCCTGCACGTCGCAGAAGAGGGCGGTGCGGCGGTGGGTCTCCAGCTCCTCGCTGGCCAGCCAGGCGATCTTGGGCAGCGCCGGGCCGAAGTCCGCGGCCTTGCCGGACAGCGCCCTCAAGCGGTCTTGCCCGATGCGGTCGATCACGGCGCCGAGGTGCCCGCGCGCGCGGCCGTCCAGCCAGAGCATGGCGGGGCGGAGCGGCTCGCCGTCGGGACCGAGGCAGGCGAAGGTCTCGCGCTGGTGCGCGATGGAGAGGCCCGCGATGCGGCCCGGGTCCACCGCGGCGGTGACGCCGGAGACCGCCTGGCACAGGGCGGCCCACCAGTCCCGGGGATCCTGCTCGAACCGGTCGGGGGCGGGCCGGGCCAGCGAGAGCGGCGCCCGGCCGGCGGCGTGCAAGCGCCCCTGGACGTCGAAGGCCGCCGCCTTGGCCGCGGTGGTGCTCAGGTCGATGCCGAGGACGAGGTCGGCCCGCATGGCGCCGTCAGCGCCCCGGAACGCAGGATTGACAAGCGATCACGGGCGCAGACTACAGTAGGGAATCGCGCCGGCACAATCGTCCAGCGCGGCCCTGCCGGGGAGCCGGCGGCGTCTTGAAAGGGAGCCTGGAACGGTGCGCGCAACCTTCATTCACGGGATCCGCGATGTGCGGCTGGGCGAGGTCGAACCTCCGCGGCCGCGCGAGGGCATGGTGACGATCCAGGTCGCGGGCTGCGGGATCTGCGGCAGCGATCTGCACTACTACCTGGAGGGCGGGATCGGCGCGGCGCAGGTCCGGGACCCCTTCGTGCCAGGGCACGAGTTTGCCGGCTGGGTCGTCGACGACCACCCGGAGCTGGGCCTCTCGAGGGGGCAGCTCGTCGCCGTCGACCCCGCGCACGCCTGCGGCCGCTGCGAGTGGTGCCACCGCGGCCACGTGAACCTGTGCCCGCACGTGGAGTTCCTGGGCGCGCCGCCGCTCCACGGCGGCATGGCGGAGCGGCTGGCGGTGCGCCCCGACCAGGTCGTTCCGGTCCCCCGCGGCTTCTCGGTGCGGAAGGCCGTGATGCTGGAGCCGCTGGGCGTCGCCGTCCACGCGATCGACCTGGCGCGGCCCCACCTGCAGGAGACGGTGCTGGTCCTGGGGTGCGGGCCGATCGGCCTGTGCCTTGTCCAGCTCGCGCGCCTGGCCGGCGTCGCGCGCGTCTTCGCGGTCGACCCCGTCGCGTACAGGGCCGAGGCCGCGCGCCGGCTGGGCGCGCACGACGCGGCGCCGAGCTTCGCGGCCGTCGCGGAGTGGACGGGCGGCCGCGGCGTCGACCTCGTGCTCGAGGCGACGAACTCGCCCGAGGGCTTCCACCACGCGGCCGAGGCCGCGCGCATCGGCGGGCGGATCCTGCTGGCGGGCATCCCCGACGGCGACCGCTACGCGCTGCCGGCGGCGCTGTGCCGCCGCAAGGGGCTGAAGATCAAGTTTTCCCGCCGCATGGGGCACGTGTACCCGCGGGCGATCCGCCTGGTCGCCGAGGGGGCGGTGGACGTCGAGTCCATCGTCACCCACCGGTTCGACCTGTCCGAGGCCGAAAAGGGCTTCCGCCTGCAGGCGGATTGCCAGGACGGCGCGCTGAAGTCGATCATCGTTCCGGACGAAGGCGACACGCCGTTCTGATCCGGGTCGTCGCGCTGGATCTCCGGACGGAGGGAGCGCGGCTGTCATTCTTCCTTCGCCCCCTGTCACACGAGCTAGACCCGCTTCGTCATCGACGGTGAGCGCGGGGTCACAGGAGCAAGGCGCCGGTCGCTCGCGTGACGGACAAGGGAGAAAGACATGAAGATCGTGGTTATCGGTGGAACCGGTCTGATCGGGAAGAAGCTCGTACGCAGGCTCCGCCAGCAGGGCCATGAGGTCGTCGCGGCGTCGCCCTCCACGGGCGTCAACTGCCTCACGGGCGAAGGGCTCGCCGGAGCGCTCGCAGGAGGCGAGGTCGTTGTCGATGTGGCGAACTCGCCGTCGTTCGAGGACAAGGCGGTCCTCGACTTCTTCGAGACCTCAGGCCGCAACCTGCTCGCCGCCGAGGCCGCCGCGGGCGTCAGACATCATGTGGCGCTCTCGGTGGTCGGCACCGATCGAATGCTCGTCAGCGGCTATTTTCGGGCGAAGATGGCGCAGGAGGCGCTGATCATGGCCTCCGGGATCCCCTACACCCTCCTGCGGGCCACGCAGTTCTTCGAGTTCATGGACGGGATCGCGCGCTCCAGCGCCGACGCGGAGCGGGTCCGCCTCTCGTCGGCGCACCTGCAGCCGATCGCGTCCGAGGACGTCGCCGAGGCCCTGGCCGACGTCACGCTCGGGGCGCCCGTGAACGGCATCGTCGAGGTGGCCGGCCCGGAGAAACGCCCGCTCGCCGAGTTCGTCGGCAAGTACCTGAGCGCGAAGAAGGACCGCCGCGAGGTGATCGCCGACGCGGAGGCGACCTATTTCGGCGTCCGGATCGACGATCGGTCGCTCACCCCAGACGACGGCGCGCGCGTCATGCCGACGCGCTTCGACGACTGGCTCGCCCTGTCGCCGGCCGGCGCGGCGTGAGGCATCGAGTCTGTGAGGTGTAGTCAGCGCCGTTCGAGCGGCTTCACGACGAGCGCCCCGGTCTTGACATAGCGCTCGTAGACGACACGCAGCTCCGCGTCGTTGAGCCCCTGCTCGTCGTCGACGATGTAGACCCCGCGCTGCGGGTCGCGGTAGACGTTCGCCTTGAACTCCTCCCAGCTCATGATTTCGTCTCCGTTCGGCGTGGACTCGCCAGCTTCGGACGAGGAGGAGGGATCCGTGGCGCCGCAACCGGCGAGCGCGAGCGCCACCACGGGCACGCAGAGAAACACAGAGAGCGAGCTCCCGATGCGGCTCCTGGGCAGACGCCCCGAAGACGATCCTTGATTCATTGAAACCCCTTTCGCGGTCAGGTCACACGTTGTTTCAACCAAGAGAATCCTGCCAGCGGCGATTCGACATCCAGCGCCGCCAGCATCTGGTATATTTACACAGGAATCGAGGGACATGGAAGTCCCATGCGGGAGCTGCAGGGGCAGCTTGATCGCCGCCGGCGGGGGATGGCGTCCCGGCGGCGACTGCGCCTTGCGAGCCAGGAGGAGAACGTCGAAGGCGTCTGGCATGCGACATGAGCCGCGACGCCCCGGGGCGACCCGCGCACGGCCGAACGCAACTTTTTCTACGCGTCCCGCCTCCTTGCTGGAAAAGCGAGCCATATCAAGGGCTTGTCCATGCGTCGAAGGGGTCGACTCCGCTCCGGGGTCTGCGGGGTGGCGACGAGGTGATTTTCACCCGCTTCCTCTGTACCCTCCTCGTTCGCGGGGAGGTCTTCTCACGATGCTTTCGCTGCTCATCGTCCCTGGCTACAGCGGCTCCGGCCCCCGCCACTGGCAGACGCTCTGGGAGCAGAAGCTCTCCTTCGCGCGCCGCGTGGAGATGCCCGACTGGGATCACCCTGACCGGCGCGCGTGGGTCGAGGCGCTCGACCGGGCGGTCACCGCCAGCGCTGAGCCCCCGGTGCTCGTCGCGCACAGCTGCGGCGTCAGCACGGCGGTCCACTGGGCGGCGCTGGGCGCGCGACCCGTGCGCGCCGCGCTGCTCGTCGCGCCGGCCGACACCGAATCGCCGAGCTACCCGCGCGAGGCGTCGACGTTCCACCCGTTGCCCAGCGGCAGACTCCCGTTCCCGTCGATGGTCGTCGCGAGCTCGAACGACCCGTACTGCACCCCGGAGCGAGCCGAAGCCTTCGCGCGCGCCTGGGGGAGCCGCTTCATCCATGCGGGGCCGTGCGGGCACATCAACGTCGACGCCGGCTTCGGGCCCTGGCCCGAGGGCGAGCGGCTCCTCGCTGCGCTGATAGGCGAGCCCGTCTCTCGGGTGTTTCGCGCTTGAGGCGGCGAGCGCCGTCTCAGCGGTTCTCGGCCTGGGCCGGGACCTCGAGGCGCAACGCCCATGCCTCGTACGCCGGCACGCCGAGCGCGGCGAGCGAGGGGAGGATCACGCGGTCGATCCGCTCGTAGAAGGCGCGCGCCGCGGCCGGGCGCGAGGGGATCCCGAGGTTCGGGCCGGAGGGCGGCGGCGCGTCGGGCAAAGGGTCGCCGTCGGCCCGCGAGGCGCCGGCGTGGATGCGGTCGTAGTGCGCGAGCGAGAACGCCAGATCGGCGGCGAGCCAGTCGCGCTCGTCGTCGGTGAGGCGCGGAAATACGAGGCGCGCGAGCGCCCAGCCGAAGCGGTCGTGAAGGATCTCGTCCCGGAGGAGGGTGCCCACGACCACCTGCAGGCAAGGATCGGTGGTGTGCTGCTGGAGGACGTCGAGGATGCCGACGGACGCGGATTCGCCCACGCAGAACATCGATGCTGTCCACCGGGCGACGAAGAGATGGGCCGGGAGGCCGCTCCGCGGGAGCTGGAGATCCGAGGGGACGAGGGTCGCTCCGTGGTTGCCGCCGAGCGCCTCGGCCGCGCGCGCACACAGCTCGGTGTGGCGAGCCTCGTCCTGGAGGAGGCGCGAGGCCGCGGTCGTGACCTCCAGGGGCAAGCGCAGCTCGGCGAAGCGGGCGATGAGCTCGCCGAAGACGATCATGGAGCGGTATTCGGCGACCGCGCGCGCGGCCCACGCCTGACGGGCGATCTCGACGTCGGCCGGCGGGAGCGACGCCGGGTCGAGGTGGTCCCACGGGGGCGCGGGGTAATGGCGATCGAGGAAGCGGCGGTGGAGCGTCGCGAAGAGCCGCTCGGTCGTGCCGAGAGGGAACGCGGTGTTCATGAGGGGATGCGGCGCGGCCGTCGGCGAGCGAGGGGGGCGGCGGGGGATGCCGCTCGCGTCACGGCTTCGTGCGCGAGGGCGTGTTGATGTGCACCGGCGACGTGGGCGGCGGTTGGCCGGGCGGAGGATGACCCACGGTCGCGGAGGACGACGCAGGGGGCACCGTCGGCGGCCCAGGCGGGGGCGTGTTCACGTCCACCGGCGGCTTGGGGGTGGCGTCGCTCGGATTGGCCTGCGGTGCTTCCGGCGGGGTCGCGGAGGGCGAGGATTCAGTGGGCGCCGCGGTCGGTGTCGGCGGGACGTGGTCGATGGGAGCCCGTTCGTTGATCGTGTGATCGGGCGCGGAGCTCCCGCCGCACCCGGTGACGAGCGCGGCAGCCGCCAGGAAATGGGCGCGAACACGGGCGAGGCGCTGCGGGTCGAGGGGCATCCGGCGAGCCTAGCGGGGCATGGGGGGGGTTGGGAAGCGTGGAGACGGCCTTGGCTCTCCGCCTCGATCCGGGGGAGCGCCGTCACGTCCGCGAGCTGCGGAAGCGGGAGATCAGAAGCTGACGACGAGCTCGCCGCCGGCTGTGGCGTTGTTGCCCTCGAGGAGCTCGGGGACTTCGCGGTAGGCGTCCACGATGGCCCCGAGCGTGTAGGTATCCACGGGAACGTAGGTATCCGCGGGGACGAGGAGGCTCTCGCACTGGCCGACGCCGAGGCTCGGCACCCAGGCGCCTCCGGCGAGGAAGTCGGCCGTCGTGATCGTCGCGTCGGCCGACAGCCGGACCTCCACCATGGTGCCGTAGCTCGGGGCCGTCCCCTCGTTGCACACGGTGATCGAGGCGTTGAAGAGGCTGCCCTGCGTGGCGCTCGCCGGGCCGCTCACCGCCGAGACGACGAGATCGGGGCCATGGCCGATGGCCATCAGCTCGTCGGCGGCGACGTTGTTGGTCTCGATGAGCTCCTGGACCGGGCCGTTCAGGTCCACGATCGCGCCGAGGTGGTAGGCGCCGTCAGGAGCGTAGGCGCCGGCGGCCACGGTGATGTTCTCGCACTGGCCAGGGCTCAGCCCGGGGACCCAGCTGTTGCCGATATGGATATCGGACGGCGTGACCGTCCCGTCCGACGACAGCAGCACATCGACGCTCGTACCTCCGCTCGGGGTGGTGCCCTGGTTGCACACGGTGACGACGGCGTTGAAGCCGGTGCCCGGCGCGGCGGCCGATGGGCCGCTCACGGACGCAATGAGATCCGGCCGGTAGCCGACGCCGAACACGCTGCTTGCGTTCGTGTTGTTGGTCTCGATGAGCTCCTGCATCCAGCCGTTGGGGTCCACCGCGGCGGCGAGGCGATAGGCGCCGTCGGGCGCCGCAAGGTAGGCGGGGATCGTCACGACCGCGCACTGGCCGCGATCCAGGTACGGCACCGGCGCGCTTCCGGCGTAGAACCCGGTGCTCACCTCCTGGTCGCCGGCCGCCAGGCGCAGCTCCACGTCGGCGCCGTAGCTCGGCTGCGTGCCCTGGTTGCAGACGGTGACCGCGGCGTTGAAGCTGCTGCCCGGGAGGGCGCTGGGCGGGCCCGCCACCGCCGAGACGATGAGGTCCGGTCGATGGCCGACGCCGATCACGCTGCCCGCCGCGGCGTTGTTGGTCTCGATGAGCTCGGGAGTCCAGCCGTGCGGATCGACGATCGCGCCCAGGTGGTAGGCGCCTTCAGGCACGTAAGCGTTCGCCGGGAAGGTCACGGTGGCGCACTGGCCCGGCGCCAGGTAAGGCGCCGGCCCGTTGCCGGCCAGGAGGTCGGCCGTCGTGATGGTCGCATCCGACGAGAGGCGGAGCTCCACGTCGCCGCCGTAGCCCGGCTGCGTGCCCTGATTGCAGACGGTGACGGAGGCGTCGAATCCGCTGCCCGGCATGGCGCTGGGCGGGCCGCTGATAGCCGAGACGACGAGGTCCGGCTGGAAGCCCACGCCGATGAGGTCGCCCGAGGCGGCGTTGTTGGACTCGATCAGCTCTTCTTGCCAGTCGTACGCGTCGACGATCGCTCCGAGGTGGTAGGCGCCATCGGGAACATAGGCGCTCGCGAAGACGAGCACGGAGGTGCACTGCCCGGGCGCCAGGAAGGGGACCATACCGTGTCCTGCCGGTATGTCGTCGTGCGTGATCGTGGCGTCGGAGGACAGGTAGAGATCCACGTCGGCGCCGTAGCTCGGCTGCGTGCCCTGGTTGCAGACGGTGACGGAAGCGTCGAATCCGCTGCCCGGCATGGCGCTGGGCGGGCCGTCGACCGCGGAGACGATGAGGTCGGGCAAGTAGCCGACGCCGATCACGGCGCTCACCGCGGCGTTGTTCGTCTCGATGAGCTCGGGAATCCAGTTGTTCCGGTCGACGATCGCGCCCAGGTGGTAGGCGCCGTCGGACACGTACGCGCTCGCCGGGAAGGTCACGCTGGCGCACTGGCCCGGATCCAGGTACGGCACCGGACCGCTGCCAGCAGGGGAGTCGGCCATCGTGAGGGTCGCGTCGGCCGAGAGGAGCAGCTCCACCTGGGTGCCGTAGCTCGTCTGTGTGCCCTGGTTGCAGACCGTGACCGACGCGTCGAAGCTTCCGCCAGGGATCATGCTCGGCGGTCCGCTCACGGCGGAGACGACGAGATCCGGCGCGTAGCCGACGCCGATCACGCTGCCCGTCGCGGCGTTGTTCGTCTCGATGAGCTCGGCGATCGCGCCGTTCGGGTCCACGATCGCGCCGAGGTGATGCGCGCCGTCGGGCGCATAGGCGCTCGCGGGCACGGCGACGGAGGCGCACTGCCCGGGGCTCAGCCCGGGGACATAGCCGCTCCCGGCGTGGATGTCCGAGGGCGTGATCGCCCCATCGCCCGACAGGAGCAGCTCGACGTCGACGCCGTAGCTCTGGGTCGTGCCCTGATTGCAGACGGTGACGGCGGCGTTGAAGCTGCTGCCGGGCGTGATGCTCGACGGCCCGCTCACGGACGAGACGACGAGGTCGGGCCAATAGCCGACGCCGATCAGGTCGCCCGGCGTCGCGTTGTTGGTCTCGATCAGCTCGGGCTGCCAGCCGTGCGGATCGACGATCGCGCCGAGGTGATAGGCGCCGTCGGCCACGTAAACGCTGGCAGGGATCGTCACGGCCGCGCACTGGCCGGGATCCAGGTAAGGCGTCGGCGCGCTGCCCGCAGGCGCATCGGCCTGCGTGATCGCGGCGTCGGCGGACAGGCGCAGCTCCACCATGCTGGAGCCCGGGGTCGTGCCCTGGTTGCAGACGGTGACGGTGGCGCTGAAGCCGCTGCCCGGAAGGGCGCTGGGCGGGCCGCTCACGGAAGCGACGATGAAGTCAGGCCAGTAGCCGACGCCGATCAGATCGCCCGGCGCCGCGTTGTTGGTCTCGATGAGCTCGGGGACCCAGCCCTGCGGGTCGACGATCGCGCCGAGGTGGTAGGCACCCTCGGGCACATAAGCGTTCGCCGGAAAGGTCACGGTGGCGCACTGGCCGGGATCCAGGTACGGCACAGGACCGCTGCCGCCGGCGAGGAAGTCGGCCGTCGTGAGCGTCGCATCCGCGGAGAGGCGCAGCTCCACCTGGGCGCCGTAGCTCGTTTGCGTGCCCTGATTGCAGACGGTGACCGACGCGTCGAAGCCGCCGCCGGGGAAGACGCTCGGCGGCCCGCTCACGGCGGAGACGATGAGGTCCGGGCCATGGCCGACGCCGATCAGGCTGCCCGACGCGGCGTTGTTGGCCTCGTTCAGCTCCTCTTGCCAGTTGTACGGATCGACGATCGCGCCGAGGTGATAGGCGCCGTCTGGCACGTACGCGCTCGCAGGGATGGTCACCGCCGCGCATTGCCCGGGATCCAGGTACGGCGCCGGGGCGCCGCCGGCGGGCGGGTCGGTCCCCGTGATGTTGTCGTCGGCTGACAGGCGCAGCTCCACGGCGGCGCTGTAGCTCGGGGTCGTGCCCTGGTTGCAGACAGTGACGGTGGCACCGAAGGCGCTGCCCGGAAGGGCGCTCGGCGGGGCGCTCACCGAGGAGACGATGAGATCCGGCCGATGGCCGATGCCGATCACGTCGCCAGCTGCGGCGTTGTTGCTCTCGATGAGCTCGGGAACCCCGCCGTACCGATCGACGATCGCGCCCAGGTGGTAGGCGCCGTCAGGCGCGTAAGCGCCGACGTGGACCGTCCGCGTGGTGCACTGCCCCGGATCGAGGTACGGCACCAGCTCGCCGCCGATGGGCACGTCGTTCGCCGTGATGATCGCGTCCGAGGAGAGGTACAGTTCCACGTTGCTGCCATAGCTCGTCTGCGTGCCCTGGTTGCAGACGGTGACCGAGGCGTCGAACCAGGCGCCGGGCACCTGGCTCGGCGGCCCGCTCACGGCCGAGACGATGAGATCTGGGCCGTAGCCGACGCCGATCTCGCCCGCCAGCGCCGTGTTGTTGGTCTCCGAGAGCTCGATCACCTGGTCGAGCTGGTCCACCACGACGCCGAGCGTGTATGCGCCGTCGGGCACGGCGGCCGCGGTCTGGGCGCCGACCTCCACGCATTGCCCCGGGCCGAGGTACCCCAGCGGCGCATAGCCAACGGCGGGATCCGATGGTGTGATGATGTCGTCGTCCGACAGCCGCACCTCGACATGGGTGCCGTAGCTCGCCGAGTTGCCCTGGTTGCACACAGCGACAGACGTCGTGAAATAGCTGCCCGGCACGGCGCTCCCGGGCGCGCTCACGCTCGAGATGACGAGGTCGGGCTCGTCGCCTTTGAGCGCCCCGATCGCGGCCCCGATCGGCTCGGGATCGTCTGGGGGTCCGCTGGTCCCGCACCCCGCGGTCATCGCCAGCATGCCGAACACAAAGCACGCCCGTCGCACAAGAGATACTCTTAGGCTGAGCATAGAGAATCAGGAGAAGCTGGGGGCGCGTCCACGTCAAGGGGGTCGCAGGTTCTTGCCGGAGTTTCGCGGGATAAGGACGTTACGCCGTCACGAGGTGGGGGCGCCTCGCTTCCCCGGCGTCTTCCGTGACGTCTTCCGTTTCCGTGGCGCGCGCGCTGTGACCTTGCGCCTTGCGCCCACCGCCGGAACCTGAGAGAGGAGCATCATGAACGGGAAGGTCTGCATCGTTACCGGGGGCAACACGGGCATTGGCAAGGAGACGGCCCGCGGCCTCGCTCAGCGCGGCGCGAAGGTGGTGCTGGCGTGCCGCGACACCGCCAGAGGGGAGGCGGCGCGCGACGACATCGCCCGCTCCACCGGCCGCAAGGACGTGGAGGTGATCGCGCTGGATCTCGGGAGCAAGGCGAGCATCCGCGCCTTCGGGGAGCGCTTCCGCGCGGCGCACGAGCGCCTGGACGTCCTGGTGAACAACGCCGGGGTGTGGCGGAACTCGCGCGGCACGACCGAGGAGGGGCTCGAGGCGACGTTCGGGGTGAACCACGTGGGGACGTGGCTGCTCACGCAGGACCTCCTGCCGCTCCTGAAGAAGAGCGCGCCGTCGCGGGTCGTCGTCCTGTCCTCGAAGCTGCATTACCGCGGCCGGATGGACTGGGAGGACCTGCAGTTCGAGCGGCGGAAGTACGGCACGACCGCGGCGTACGCGCAGTCGAAGCTCGCGAACGTGCTCTTCACCAAGGCGCTGGCCCGACGGCTCGAGGGCACCGGCGTCACGGTCAACGCCGTCCATCCGGGCGTGGTCAGGACGGAGCTGATGCGCGATTATCCAAAGCTCCTTGTGAAGCTCTTCACCCTGTTCCTGCTCACGCCCGAGCAAGGGGCCGAGTGCTCGCTGCACGTGGCCACGGCGCCGGAGCTGGCCGGGGTGACGGGCGAATACTTCGAGAAGAGCCGTATCAAGCCGGCGGCGGCGGAGGCGCTCGACGAGGCCGCGCAGGAGCGGCTCTGGGCGCTGACCGAGGCGCTGGCGGCGTAGCGCCGCGCGGCGGCCCGCGTCGAGCGCGACGCTCGCAGAGCAGGCAAAGGCACCGTATGCTGCACGAACCCGAGCGCCACGAGGCATTGACGTCCGTCGCATGGGACGAGGGCGTCGCCCGCGATGCCATCGAGGACATCGTTCGCGACACCGAGGGGCGCTTCTCGGACGACGCATACTGGCCGCTGCACCCGAAGGACGTCGAGCCCGGCGACGACCCGAGCCAGCCGGCGCTGCCGCTCTACCACGGCGCTGCAGGCGTCATCTGGGCGCTGCGCTACCTGCATCAGGTGGGGGCGGCGCCGGGCGCGAGGCGCACCACCGAGCAGCTCGACGCGCTCTTGCTTCGCAACCGCGCATGGCTTGCCTCGATGCCGGGTGATGAGAGCGCCGCGTTCATGATGGGGGACACGCCCATCCTCCTGATGGCGCAGGGCGAGCGGCCCACCGACGAGCGAGCCGACCGGCTCGCGGCGCTCATCGAGGGCAACCTCGACCACCCGGCGCGCGAGCTGATGTGGGGGGCGCCCGGCACCATGCTGGCGGCGTCGTTCCTGCACGAGCGCTTCGGCGACGCGCGCTGGGCCGATCTCTTCCGCCGCACCGCCGCGCGCCTCTGGTCGCAGCTCCAGTGGTCCGACGAGCACGGCTGCCATTACTGGTCGCAGGACCTCTATGGCCGCCGGAGCGCCTATCTCGACGCCGTCCACGGGTTCGTCGCGACCGCGCGCGCGCTCCTCCACGGCCAGCGCCTGCTGGACGCGGGCGACTGGGCAGCCTGGGAGCAGGTCATCGCCACCACGATCGGGCGGACAGCCACGCGAGAAGGCAGAATGGCCAGCTGGCCGGCGCAGCTGGCTTTACAAGGCGATGCCCCGTACCCCCGGCTCATGCAGTTCTGCCATGGCGCGCCCGGCTTCGTCATCTGTCTTGCCGAACTCCGCGGCCCCACGCTCGACGAGCTCCTCTGGGCCGCCGGCGAGGCGACCTGGGCGGCCGGGCCGCTTTGCAAAGGCTCGAACCTTTGCCATGGCACGGGCGGAAACGGCTACGCCTTCCTCAAGCTCCACGCGCGCACGGGCGACGCGCTCTGGCTTCATCGCGCGCGCGCCTTCGCGATGCACGGCATCCTTCAGATGAAGGAGGACGCGCGCCGGTACGGACAGCTGCGCTACTCGCTCTGGACGGGCGATCTGGGGTTCGCGATCTACCTCTGGGACTGCATCCGGGCCAAACCAGCTTTCCCGACGCTCGATGTCTTCTATCCGCCCGCGTAGCGGAGCCCTGGAGGCGCTGGGGCCCTCGCCCGGCTCACGAGGCCTCAGGGGCAGCTCGGCCGCCACGCGTCGTCGGCGAAGTACCTGGCGATGAGATCGTGGAGCGGGCGATCGTAGTCACGCAGCTCGGCCCGGGTGTCGATCTCGTTGTGGATCCCGTTCGTGGGGATCGCCTCGGTGTTGGCGTCGAACCAGGACTGGACCCCCTCGGCCCAGTATTCGTCCTTGTTCGTCGCCGCGTAGGTGTTCTCCCATTTCCCGGCCTGGAGCGCGGCATCGAAGACGTCCTCGAGCTCCCTGTCGAACGTCGGCTCGACGAAGGCGATGCCCATGATCGCGACGGCGTGCGAGAACTCGTGCACCAGGATGTCCTCGCCGAGGTACGGATCGCTCGGATAACACAGGACGTTCTCCTCCGCGCAGGAGCTCGCGGGCCGGGCGGGGGTCGCGCCGAGGCCGCGGGCCCGCGTGTCCCAGTCCGTCCCCGGGAACGCCTCGTACAGGTCGCTGTGCTCGGGGATGTCGGTTGTCACCTCCGTCTCCGCCATCACGGCGACGCGCGTGTGGTTCTCGATCATCGCCTGACGCACGTCGTCCCGGTGGCCGAGCATGCGGACGACCACCGAGCACGCGCGCAGCAGCGCCGCGTCAGGCACCTTCTCGGAGCTGATGACGGGAATCCCGGCGGCGTCGATGTACTTCTTGTAAAAAGGGTCGAATCCCAGCTCGGGCGGCACCTCCGAGACGCTCCCGCACCCGCCCTCCGGCTCTCCTCCTCCGTCGCCGCCGCCGCCGCCGCCGGCCCCGGCGCCCGTCGCGGCGCTGGAGGTCGCGCCCTCGGCCGCGCTCGAGCTGGCCTCCGCGGCGCCGCCGGAGCCGCCGCTGCCGGCTGGACCCGCGCCGCCGCCGCCCGCGCCGCCCTCGTCGGCCGGCGACTCCGAACAGGCGGCCAGGGCGCAGGTGAGGAGAGCGATCCATGCATATCGACCATGCACGCTTTCACGCATGCGCGCGATGCTACAGGAGCTCAGGCCAGCATCCAAGTCACGCGCCGGCTGAATGGGCAGTTGACCGTGCGCGCCGGCACAACCCCCTGGCGGTGACGGCGCAGGGGCTGGCACAGCCCGGCGCACGGCGGGCCAGGCGGTGTGGCCGGGCGGCTTCGTTCCATGCGTTTTCTGCGATGGGCCAGGCGCCGGTGCGTGCGGCACGCTGCGTGCTGACGCTGACGCTGACGCAGCGGGCATGATGGGGCGGGCATGACGGAGCAGGCACGACGGGAGCACACATGACGGAGCGCTCACCCAGCAATCACCACGTTCATCCTTTGTCCCAGCCGCGCGTGGGTGCGGCCCTCTTGTCGCTCGCCCTTGGCGTCGGCTGCTCGGGCGAGACCCAGCTCCCGACGGAGGAGCACCCACCGAAGCCGGAGGTGTGCGACTTCGAGCTTCCTGTGGCCGCCGCGCCCGCGCTGAGCGGCGATCTCCGCATCAACGAGGTGATGACGGGCAACGACGGCGCCTGGGTCGATGAGGTCGGCGAGACGGACGACTTCATCGAGCTGATAAACATCGGCCAGCGCGCGCTCGACCTCGGGGAGTTCTCGCTGAGCGACAAGTCCGGCAAGGCGGCGCCGCTGCCCCGGATGACGATCGAGCCGGGGCGAGGGGTGCTGCTCTGGGCCGACGACACGCCGGAGCAGGGCCCGCTGCACCTGCCGTTCAAGCTCTCGAACTCGGGCGCGCGCGTGGCGCTGTGGTCGGCGTCGTGCCAGCTCGCCGACCTGGTGAATGTGCCGGAGCTGCCGCGGTCCGAGAGCTACGCGCGCTTGCCCGACGGCACGGGCGAGCTGTCGATCTGCCGCTATGCCACGCCCGACCGGGAGAACGGCGAGACCTGCGGCCCGCCGGATCCACCGAACCTCGACGACAGCATCCGCTTCGCGCCTTTCGAGTGGCCCGAGCCGTTCCCGGCCATCGCCGGGCCGCTGGTCATCTCCGAGCTCTCGCTGCGGCCCGCGGGGTTCGTCGAGGTGCTGAACGCGAGCGGCGCGCCCGTCGCGCTCGACGGCTTCGCGCTGCGCCTCGCGGCGCTCTCTCCGGGGCAAGCGCTCCCCGGCGCCGATGCGGGCGTGCTGCTCGCGTGGCCCGAGCCGTCCGCCACGCTCGCGCCCGGGGAGCGGGTGAGCGTCCCGGTGAGCGCGAGCGAGACGGCCGACCTCGAGGCCTCGCCCGAGTTCGAGGGCGTGGCGACGCTGTGGCGCGAGGACACGCCGGAGCCGAGCGATCGCGTCGATTTCATGGCCTGGCCCGAAGGCGCGTCGCTGGCCCGCGTGCCCGACGCCACCGGGGCGCCGCGCTTCTGCGGGGCTGCGAGCCCCGGCGCCGCGAACGAGGGCTGCGCCGAGCTCCCTGGGCGCGAGCTCGCGAGCGGGCGCGCGCACCGGCTGGAGACGGCCGCGGACTTCGCCGAGCTGGCCGAGGGCGGCACCGCGGTCGGCGAGCTCGGCGTCAAGTTCGTGGTCGACATGGCAGCGAACGACACGGTGCACCTCCTGAGCACGCGCCAGTGGGCGCTCCACTACACCTGGGTCCGCGAGCAGATCCGGAAGGAGCCGCACCTCGATCGCTGCGACCCCGAGCAAGCCGCGGAGTTCAACGTCGGCTGGGGGTTGTTCAGCCAGACCGAGTACTTCCGGTCCGAGGGCCGCCGCTACCTCCTCGGCACCCTTGTCGAGCACACCAACGGCGCCAGGACCGTCGAGTTCTCGCCCGGCGACCAGATCGTCGGCGAGCAGATGCGGCGCGCGTTCTTCGCGGCCATGAAGGCGGTGCCCGACCCGGAGGCGTGGGCGATACGGCCCACCGAAGGGCGCCAGATCATCGAGCTGCGGAAGATCGAAGGGACCGCGCCCATCGTGGGGCCGAACGCGCCGTACAAGGGGCTCACGTACCAGTCGCTCAACCCGGCCGAGGGCTTTGGCACGCTGACGTTCGTCCCGGCGCGCGATCTGGAGTCGGCCGAGCTCGGACCGAACGTGATCGTGGTGACCGACGACGTGCCGAACGAGACCGCGTTCATGGGCGGCCTCATCACAGAAGCGTTCCAGACGCCGCTGGCGCACGTGAACGTGCTGGCGCGCGGCCGGGGCACGCCGAACATGGCCCTGCGCGGCGCGCGCGACGACGAGCGCCTCAAGGCCCTGTTTGGCAAGCTGGTGCGGCTCGAGGTGCGCGCGTCGGACTTCGACATCCGCGAGGCCACCGCGCAGGAGGCGGACGCTTACTGGGAGAAGCGCAAGCCGACCGGCGAGCGGCTGTCGCCGGCGCTCGACCTCTCCGTGCGCGGGATCGTGCCGCTCGACGCCGCGGGCTACGCCATGGGCGACAGCATCGGCTCCAAGGCGGCAGGCATGGCCGAGCTGTACCGCGTGAGCGGCGTGGGGCAGTATTGCCCGCTCGACCTGCTGCCGCTGTACGTGCCGCCCGCCGCGTTCGCGATCCCGTTCTCGCACTACATGGACCATTTCGAGGCGAGCGGCGCGGCGGAGCTCCTGGCCGAGCTCGAGCAGGATCCCGAGTTCCGCGCCGATCCGCACGCGCACGCCGAGGGCCTGGCCGAGGTGCGGGCGCGGATGCTTGCGCACCCGGTGGACCCCGCGATCCTGCGCGAGGTCACGGGCGCGATCAAACAGCGCTTCGGCGGCGACCGCGTGCGCCTGCGCAGCAGCAGCAACACCGAGGATCTCGCGACCTTCAACGGCGCGGGCCTGCACACGTCGACGAGCGGCGACCTGGACGCCGAGTCGAGCTCCATCGAGGACGCGCTGCGCACGGTCTGGTCGAGCCTGTGGAACACGCGCGCTTACGACGAGCGCGAGTTCGGCCACGTCGACCAGGCGCGCGCGGCCATGGCCGTGCTGGTGCACCAGGCCTGGCAATCGGAGCGCGCGCAGGGCGTGGCCATCAGCCGCAACGCGCTCGACGCCACCCGCGACAGCCAGTACTACATCAACGCGCAGATCGGGGAAGCCTCGGTCACCAACCCCGCGCCCGGCGTGACCAGCGACGAGATCGTGTACACGCCGCCGCCTCGCACGATCAAGGCGGAGTACCACACGCGCTCGAGCCTGTCGCGCGGGCGCGACGTGCTGTCGTTCCCGGAGATCCAGCGGCTCGGGTGCGTGCTCGAGTCCGTCCACGCTCATTACCGGCCGCTGGTGGACCCGAAGGGGGAAAACCACCTCTACGCGATGCAGATCGAATGGAAGCTGATCGGCCCGGAGCGCCGGCTGCTGGTCAAGCAGGCGCGGCCCTACAGCTTCGGCACGCTGGACGCGCCCGGCGACTGCCGCGAATACTAGACGCGACGCCTCCCTCTCATTGGAGGAAAACCGTGATCGGCTGGAGGCTCATGGTGGCCCAGCGGTTCGCCGGATCCGTGAAACAGGAACGGTGATAGATGCCGTTCTTGGGGGCGATGGGTTCGCAATAGGTGTCACACGGGCCGAGAAGCTGGATCGCGCCGCACGGCTGGATGGATCCGGTCGTCGCGTCGATGTGGCCGGCGGCGCAGTCACGGAGGGCCGCGCGTGAGCCCGCATCGTTCTCTGGAACATGGCAGGCATAGAGCGCCGGCGAGCTCCCGTAGATGTTGCCCCAGAATGCACCCTCCTCCCTCGTGAACGCGAACAGCTCCGGGGTGTTTTGTTTGTTGATCGCCTTGGTGGGTCCACGCGAGGAGAGCATGACGGGGACCCTGTAGTAGTTGGTACGCGCCGCGAGGCACGCCGAGACCCAGTGCTGATCTTCACCACCCAGCGGGGACCACGCCCAGCTCCTGGCGAGCCCGAGCACGCCTGTGTAGATTTCGTCGTGATAGACACCAGAGGCGTCGAACCAGCCGAAGCGGAATGACTGCGAGCTATCGAGAGCGCATTCGACGGCGTACCTCAGGTGCTCGCGTGAGAGGGCGCCGTTCGGCCCGGGGTCCAGGATCGCGGTCAGCGCCTGCGAGCCAAGGGCGACGAAGCTCAAGGCGCCGACAGCCAGCCCGTTGGGGTTCAGGGCGTTGGGATTGAGCGCGTTGGGGTTCAGCGCATTGCCGGCCTCCAGCGCGCTCGGCGCCTCGCCCAAGGGTGCTTCCAGCCACTCTCCGCCCTCGCCGCATCCGGTTCCGGCCAGAACGATGAGCGGTATGAGACCTACCATGGAATTTCGAGCCATATCAGTCCCCGCTGAAAGGCTGCAATTCTGGTAATAGTGGCAGAATTTGCCGGTGCTGTCGAGCGAGCCGACGAAGTATTGACGTGACGTCCGACGGACAGACGTCTGGATCGTGAGGGGGACTTCGATGGCAGGCGCTGTTCCGCCCCTGGCCGATGTCGGATATGTCATTGGCGGCGAGGAGATCGAGTGGCCCTCGGTGCGGCGGCGCCTCAGCGCTTCCGCAGGCACGTGCGGAGTTCGACGGAGACGGCCGCGAGGAGGATGCCTTTGATGAGCTGCTGTCGGCGGGGGACATCTCGAGGACGCCAGGGCCCTAGTCGAGGACCTCGAAGAGGAGCGCTCCGGTCAGGCGGCCGCCGGCGGTCCCGAGGCCGCCTGACGTCGGGGCGCCTCCGATCACGCACGCCGCGAAGGCGTCGAGCCCGTACGTCGGGCCATCGTCGAGTCGAGCGTTTACAGGCGCGCCGCCGACCGTTAGCTTCGCGAGCAGCGAGGTGCCCATGTCCACATCTGTCCAAGGTCAATACTCCAACCAATCCCTCACCCCCGTGCGCTGGGGCGTCCTCGGGGCGAGCACCTTCGCGTTGACGGTCAGCCTACCCGGCATGAAGCGGGGGCCCCTGACCCAGCTCACCGCGCTGGCGTCGCGTGACTCCGGCAAGGCGCGCGACGCCGCGCGGTCGCTCGGGATCCCGAAGGCGTACGGCAGCTACGATGAGCTGCTCGAGGATCCGGAGATCGATGCCGTCTACAACCCGCTGCCCAACCACCTGCACGTGAAGTGGACGGCGCGCGCGGCCCGCGCCGGCAAGCACGTCCTGTGCGAGAAGCCGATCGCGCTCAGCGCCAAGGACGCCGAGGCGCTGGTCGACGTCCAGCGCGAGACGGGCAAGCTGATCGCCGAGGCGTTCATGATCCGCAACCACCCGCAGTGGCAGCAGGCCAGGGACTGGGTGAGAGGCGGCCAGATAGGCGACCTTGTCAGCGTCCAGACGGCGTTCTCGTACTTCAACCGCGACGCCGCCAACATCCGCAACAAGAAGGAAGTCGGGGGCGGCGCGCTCTACGACATCGGCTGCTACGCGCTGAACACGTCGCGCTTCCTGTTCGGACGGGAGCCCGTGCGGGCCATCGCGCTCGTCGAGCGCGATCCCGAGTTCGGCACCGATCGCTTGACCTCGGGCCTGCTCGACTACGGCGGCGCGCACCTGACGTTCACGTGCAGCACGCAGGCGGCGGCCTACCAGCGCGTGAACGCGCTCGGTACCAGGGGCCGCATCGAGATCGAGATCCCGTTCAACGCCCCCGCCGACCAGCCGTGCAAGGTCTTCCTCGATGACGGCTCGACGCTGAACGGCAGCTCGGCCAGGGTCACCTCGTTCCCCGCCGTCGACCAGTACCACCTGCAGAGCGAGGCGTTCTCGCGCGCCATCCGCACGGGCGGCCCGGTCGAGAACTCAATTGAGGTCGCTGTGGGCAACATGCGGGTCATCGACGCGCTCTTCCGTTCCGTCGAGAGCGGGCACTGGGAGAGGGTCTAGCGGCGTGCTGCGCCCGGCGTCGCCGAGCCAGGCGGTCACCAACGTTTGCTGCGCCCACGGCGGCGACAGCGGCGAGGGGGGCGAAGGCGGCAGCGGCGGCGACCCCGGCGACGGCGAAGGCGGGTCCAGGCCCGACGGCCGAACAGCGCCTTGACGGCTGCGCCGCCGTCGAGGCCGAGCTGGTCCTGCGCACGAGCACCGCCCAGATCTCCCCGGAAACCCACGAGCTCGCACGAGCCGGGCTCGTAGGACGGCTCATGCGGGCGCCTCGGCCGGCCGCCGCTACGCACCCCTCCGGATCGACGACATCCGCGCGCCGTCCATTTCGATTGACACCAGCCATGTGAACGTTCACATTTGGCCCCGTCATTCTTTCGCGTCGTCTCGGATAGGTGCGTCATGCGCACCAGGCCTTTCTCTTCATGCGCGTTCACCCTGCCGGTCGGGCTGCTGGCTCCAGGTGAGGCGCATGCAGGGGGAGGAGCGTGCCGGCTCACCCGCTCGGTTGGCATCGCTGCTTCGCAACATACCGCTGCTTCGCGAGGCCCCAGCAGCGCTTCCGGCAGCATCGCTGCGGGTCGGTTCCTTCCTGAGTTGATGTGATCTGGAAGCGGCGCTGTGTTCCGCGTCGGCGGCCGGCTCACCTTGCGTTCGAGGCAAAAAATCATGCGTGAGAGTCACGATCCCACCGTTCGTCACGTCAAGCTGCTGGTCGCCGCATCACTCACGGCGTTCGCTGGGTTGGCTGCTTGTTCGTCGGACGGAGCGAGCCCCAACCTGGCTGGTGGCAGCAGCTCGGCCGGCGGCGGCGCAACCGGCGGAGCCGACGCAACCGGCGGAGCCGACGCCACTGAAGGAGCCGGAGGGGCGGTAGCCGACGGGGGCGGCGGCAGCTCGGGCGCGATGGCCGGCGGCGGAGCGGCCGGCGACGGCGAGGTTCCGGACGAGACCGGGACGCGGCAAGCGGCGTACTACGTGTCGCCTTCCGGTAGCGACGACAATCCAGGCACGGCCAGCGCGCCGTTCAAGACGGTCGCCAAGGCGCGCGACGTCGTCCGCACCGTCAACGCCGACATGACCGGTGACATCTACGTTTACCTCCGAGCTGGCACGTACAGCCTCACCGAAGCCATCGCCTTCACGCCATCGGACTCGGGCACGAACGGCCATCGCATCCACTATCAGGCTTACCCCGGGGAAAAGCCCGTTTTGAACGGCGCGACGAAGGTGACCGGATGGACGCCGGACGCAGGCAATATCTACAAGGCGAAGCTGGACCGAACGACGAAGCTGCGCAACCTGTACGTGAACGATGCGCGTGCCCTGATGACGAGCAAGCGGGTCACGTCGCGCGGAGGGGTCGGGACGTACAGCGTGACGGCCGGGCAACACAGCTGGGCCTGGGCGAGCGGCAGCGCGAGTGACGGCGCCAAGTACGATATCGACGCGGTGCCCGCCATCGCCAGCAACAAAGACGACCTCGAGATCGTGAACGGCACCACTTGGAACGAGAATATCGTTTGCGTTCGCGATGTCACCACCACACCGGACAACCGCCGCGCGCTGCTCTTTCAACAGCCCTACGGCGCCATCGCGCAAACCCCCGGCTGGAATTCGGGCTTCAGCGTCTCCGGTACCCACACAATTTACAACGCGCGCGAGTTCTTCAGCTCGCCCGGTCAGTTCTATTTCGATAAGACGACCGGCACCCTCTACTACTACCCGCGGCAGGGCGAGGACATGGCTCAAGCCGACGTGCAGGCGCCGATCGCAGAAAAGCTGATCGACATCGCCGGCGCCTCCACCGCCAGCCGCGTCAAAAATCTCACCTTCCAGGGCATCACCTTCGCCAACACCGACTACAACCTGTACAGCGTGGACGAGTCTCGCGGCAAAGCGACGGTACAGGGCGCCACCGTCTACGTCGCCTACGGCGACGGCAACTGGCACAACAGCAAGTACGAGATCATCGACACGCTGCCCGGGATGATCACGGTCAACAACGCCGACTCGATCGACTTCATCGGCAACGTGGTGAAGCACAGCGGTAATGAGGGCATTTCCTTCATCAACGACGTCGTGAATTCCAGCATCCTCGGCAACTACATCACCGACATGGCCGGCAGCGGCATCACGGTCGGCCACCCGCAGCACGTGTACGTGGGCGACACCGGCCCGCACAACAGGTTCGGCTCGGGTGTCGAAGGCATCTGTAAAAACGACACCATCAGCAACAACCTGCTGTACGACGTGAGCTCACTGCCGGGCTTCGGTGGCCATTCGGGCATCACCGCGTTCTTCGTCGATGGCCTGAAGATCACCTACAACCAGATCCAGAAGACGGCCTACAACGGCATCAACCTGGGCTGGGGCTGGCGGAACTTCCCCGACTCGACCACCTGCAAAGACAACGCGATCAACAACAATCGCTTCATCGATACCTTGAGCAGGCTGCACGACAGCGGCGCGATCTATACGCTAGGTCAGATGCCTGGCACGACCATCAACGAGAACTACGTCAAGGGCATTCCGCCCGCGACGAGCGGCCCCACGTACGGCCTGCACAACGACGAGGGCAGCGCGTACATCACGCAGAACGACAACGTGCTCGACATCGACCCCGGCGTAAAATACACGATCAATTGCGAGGATTTCGGGGCCAAGCACCATCTCACCATCCTGAGGACGTACGCCACCGTGAACAAGATGGGCGTCAACCCGCCCGATAGCAGGATCGACCCGCCGGTCGCGGTGCCGGACAACATGTGGCCGGCGTCGCAATACGATATCTGCTTGAGCTCCGGCGTCCAGGAAGAGCACCGGGGCATCGTTCCCAGCAGCCTGCTCGCGGTCCAAGACTACGTGTTCCCGGCGAGCGCCTCGGTGGCATCCGGCACCAAGACAATCAAGATCAGGAGCACCGGCGCGGCGACCAACGCTGTCTGGCTCGCGCCGGCCGGCACCGGCTCGTTCACGGAGGGCGTGACGATGACGAAGGCGGCGGGAGACGCTACGTCCATCGCCGTGCCGGCCAGCGCCGGAACGTACAAGCTGTATGTCGTCGATGCGCAGGGCGAAAAGCTCGGAGAATCGGCGGCGCAGCTGCGGGTGCGCTGACGCGCCGCGGTGTGGGCGGCGCGGGCGGCAACAGGGCTGACGCCAGCGTCTGGAGTTCTAGGAGGCCGGAGAGCGCGGTGGCCAGGTTGTGCGTGTGCACGTGGTCGTTGGGTTGGATGTCCACGGTCGCCCGTCCCATCGCGCGTCAGCGCGTGACGGCGCCGAGCTCCACGAACGCTCCGTCGGTCATGACCACGAAGGGGCGCTCGTCGAAGGTCAGGCCGCCCTTGCCGTCGTGGTCGACGATCTGCAGCTTGCCCATGCCGTAGCCCATCGGTCCGCGCGCGTAGTAGTGCGCCTGCAGGGTGTACCGGCTGGCCCGCTGCTCCCGGGGCGCGCGGATGGTGAAGCACTCGGGTCCGTAGCCGGTGGTCACGTCGGCGTAGAGGTGCCCGCCGCCTGGCAGCGTCGGGTCGCCGTAATAGGCGTGGCCGCCGCGGTCGTCCCGGATGTGGAAGTCGACGTCGTTGGCGTCGGTCTCCCAGTTCAGCACGAAGCGGAGCGAGGGCGCGTCTTCGAGCGCGGCGCCGGCCTTCGCGAGCCGGGCCAGGACGGCCGCCCGGCGCGCGGGCTCCGCCTTGAGCCACGCCGCGGCGACCAGGCCGAGATCCTCGCGCAGGATGCCCTCCACGCCCGAGAAGCGCCCCGGCGGGTAGCGGCGCGCGATGCCCGCCGCGAGCGCGTCGAAGGCGGCGGCGTGCTCGCCCCGCTTGAGGCGGGCGAACGCGAGCAAGCGGTGGCTCGCGGGGTGATCGGGGCGCTGCTCGCGCGCCTTCTCGTACGTGTCGACCGCCAGCTCCAGGCTGGCGCCGCCCGCGAGCCGCTCGAGGCGCGCGCCGGCGAAGCGGCGGAGGTCCGCGCGCGCCGGGAACAGATCGATGAGCGAGCCGTACGCGCGGGCAGCGCCCGGCGTGTCGCCCGCCGCCTCGAGCGCCTCGCCGAGCGCGACGAGCGCGAGCACGTCGCCGGGAGCCTCGGCGTGCCAGGCCCGGGCGTCGCGCACCGCGGCCGGCGCGTCGCCTCGGTCGAGGGTGTCGTGGATCTGCTTGAAGCGGCCGGTATACGGCTCCGACCGAGGGGGCGCGGCGCCGTCGGGCGCGTCGGGCGCGGCCGGCGCGGGCGCGGCGTCCGGGGGCGGCGTGAACAGGATCGGGTACACCACGTCGACGCTGCCGCCCTCGGGCGCGGGGAAGGTGAGGTCGCGGAAGGCGCGGACCACGCAGGAGACCGTGGCGCTGTCGGGCAGATCGGAGCCGCCGTCGCGCGCGTTGGCGAGCGCGCCGCTCGGGTCGATGGTGAAGCGCACGGTGACGCGGCCTTGCAAGCCCTCGTCGCGCTGGAGCCCGCGCTCGTAGCAGAGGCGGAAGCGGCCGAAGTTCTGGCGGACGATGCGCTGGATCACCTCCGGCGGGAGGCGGCCGCTCACCTGGGTGGCGCCCATGCGGACCTGCGGCGCCGTGGTCCGGTGGCTGCCAGCGAGGCGACCGTGCCCGCTGCCGAAGCCCTGGCCGGTGCCCGTGGCCGACGCGGCGCTCGGCGCAGGCGCCGCGGCCCCGCTGCCGTGGCCGATGGAGCCGATCGCGCCGAGGCCGATGCCCTCGCCGCGGCCGCCGCCGCCCTCGCCGACGCCCGATAGCCCGAGCCCGCCGGCGCTCCCGCCGGCGCCTGACGGCGCGGGCCCCTCCTTGAGGAAGGCGTATCGGCTGTCCGCGCCGGCAGGAGGCGCCGGCGGCGCGGGGGGAGGGCGCAGGGCAGCGCTCCCGCCAGGGGAAACGTCGGCGCTCTGCTCAGTGGCAACCTCGGCGCGCTCGCCAGGCGAAGCGCCGGCGAGCGGGCTGGTGGCCGGCGCGGGGGCCGACGGCTTCCCGGCCTGCGACCGCGAGCGCCTCTGCACGGCGACGCGGCCGCCCTCCACGGTCAGGATGTCGGAGAGCCCTCGCCGGGCGATGTCGAAGCGCGCGTAGTCGTGCTCGGTCTCCAGCACGAGCAGCGCGGTGTACGGGCTGAGCACCCGGTGCGCGATCGAGAGATCGATGATCTGCTTGCGGATCGCGTCCTGGTCGCCCCCGGCGTCCTCTCGGGCGAGGAGGCCGTCGATCTTCGCCCGGGCCCACGAGCGCTCGAGCAGCGGGCGCTCCACGCCGCGGAGGTCGGGCGTCGTGGTGCGGCCGTCGACCGTGAGCCGGACGGGCAGCGCGGCCGGCACCTCGGCGTAGACGAGCGCCTCGTCGCCGGGCTGCACGCCGTTCAGGGTGCGGGGCCAGACCCAGCGCGCGCCCTCGATGTTCACAGCGATCCCCGAGCGCGTGGCCGAGCCGAGGCGCCGCTCGATCTCGGCGGCGCCGCGCGCGCCGTCGACCACGGCGCCGTCGCGGGGCAGGCCAGCCGCGACGAGCTGCCGCAGCGCGGCCTCGTCGCGGAGGCCGCCCAGCGCGACCGCGTCGAGCCGCTCGACCCCCGCGCCCCGCAGCGCCGCCGCGGCGCCGCGCAGCGCGCCCGGCGCGACCTCACCCGCCGTCGCGATGCCGTCGGAGAGCAGCACGACGCGCCGCTGGCCGCGGGTGCGCGCGCGTTCGCCGGCCCAGCGGAGCGCGCGCCCGAGATCCGAGGCGCCGAGCGCTTGCCGCTCGCGGATGCGCGCGATCTCGACCTCGCCGAACGCCGACGCCGCGCCGTCGAAGATGGGGGTGACGGCCTGGTCGTAGCAGGCGACGGTGAGCGGCGCGCCCGGGCCGCCTGCCTGGGCGACCGCCCGCGCGAGGGCCGCGAGCGCGCCGAGCTGCTCCTCGAGCCCGAGCGCGCGCGAGGCGCTCGTGTCCACGAGGATCACCGCGGAGGCGAGCGGATCGGGCCGCGCGTCCACCGGAGCGTTCACGCGGGCGAGCACGAGCTCGCCGCTGCGCAGGCCGCCGCGCGCCTCGATCGACGTGAGCCGCGCGGGATCCACAACGAAATCGGCCTCGGGCGCGGCGTCGTTCCGGCGCAGCGCGTGGACGGGCGCGGCGGCGCCGGCGACGGCGGCCTCGATGTCGAGGCGGCTCACCGCGGGCAGGCCGCGCAAGGGGACGGTGAAGGGCGCGCCCGGGCGGAGCTCCTGGGAGTACGACAGGACGATGTGCTTCACGCCGCGCGCCGGGATGGGGAAGACCCGCGCGCTCACCTCGTTGCCCGCCGCCTGCTCGAGCAGCGCAGGGTCCTGCTTGCGGTGGAGGAAGTCCTCGTACGCCTCGCGCGCGCGCTGGAGCTCGACGACCTCGCCCTCCTGCCACCGATCGTCGATCTTCATGGCGAGGCGCCCGACGCTCGCGCCGGGCGGCAGCGTCACGCTGAAGGTGCCCTCGAGCACGCGATCCTCGGGGTTCTCGAAGGTGAGGTGCAGCTCGGCGAGCGCGAGCGGCGCCTCGATCACCGCGCGGCCGGTGAGCGCGACGAGGCGCAGCCCGGTGCCGTCCGCGGCGGTGAGCCGGAACGGCGCGGCCTCGGCGCGGCGCGCCGCGACGGCGAAGGCCGGCGCGGCGGGCAGGGCGCGCGGCGCGGCCGGTGCGGGCCCGCGCGAGAGCGAGGCGGCGGTGGTGGGCGGCGAGGGGCTGTCGGCGCAGCTGAAGAGGGCAGGGACGAGGGCGGCGATCGCGGCGAGCGCAGCGCGGCTGCGGAGGAGGGCTCTAGGCACGGGGGATCTCCGGTCGTTGCGCGGCGGGCCGAGCCTGAGCGCGGGCCCGCCGGCGGTGGGGCAGGGCGATCGACAGCCCGGGCGAGCCGGAGGTTCCCGCCTCGCGCCGCTCAGTCCTTGGAGAACCGCGTCGGAGTAACCGCGGCATCGGCCGGCTTGGATTGTTCGGCCACATCTAGATTCGCTTCCGCGACGCCGCCGCCACGCACGTTGGTCGACGTGGCCCGGCCTGCTGAGTTGACCAGGACCATGTAGGCGCCGTCCGGCAGATCCGTCACCCGGTAAGTCCCGTCGGGCCCTGTCGTCGGATAGCGCATGTCGAGCCCGCCCTCTCCCTGGTTGCAGGCCACCTGGACCTGGATCCCCCGGAGTGGCTTCTCGCCGGCCGTGACGCGCCCGCGGATCTCGCCCGAGCCCTTCGCGAAGAGCGCCAGGTTCCGCTCGACCTCGCGCCCTTCCGTCACGCTGACGTGCGTCACGTTGCGCTGCACAGGGTCGACCAGCTCCAAGCGCACCACGACCGGCGGGAGCTGCTCGAAGCGATACCGACCCTCGGCGTCGGTCACCGTGTTCACGAAGCCGATGCTCCGGTGAGACGCCACGAGCCTCGCGCCGGCGAGCGGCTTGCCGTCGCTCCCGCGCACCATGCCGACGACGCTGCCGCCCGTGGACATGGTGAGATCGACTGGCGCCAGATCGCCGCACGCGGAGACCTGGACGCCTGTCGTCGTCGTGGCGTAGTCGCTGGCGTACCCGCGGACCAGGATGTCGCCAGCGGGGACGTGCTCCAGCCGGAAGCGGCCTTCGAGGTCGCTCTGCGCCTGGCTCGCGGCATCCATCGACCACTGGCTCGCTGTGCCCGCGGCCTGGCGCGACTCAGCGTCGAGGAACACCCCTGCGAGCGGCGCGCCTTTCTCGTCGTGAACCGTCCCCGTAAGCGTGCACCCGCCCGAGAGTGTCAGATCGACGTTGCGGCTCTCGCCGGCCCTGGCGTAGACGAGCGAGGAGAACGTCGGCGCATAGTCGGACGCCGTGACCCTGAGGAGCACCGGCCAGCCAGGGAGCTGGTCTACGCGGAAGGCGCCGTCCGGCCCCTCGAAGCGCTTCGATAAGAGGGGCGCAGGCGCCGCCGTGCTGTCGGGGGCCATCGTGATGACATCGACGGTGAACCGTGTGATCGGCTCCTTGCGCTCGTTGTAGACATGTCCCTCGACGATCCCGCTCCTCGGGAGCATGAGGGAGACGTCTTCACCGCTGTGCGCGATGACAAGCGACGGGCCGTATCCCTCTTTGTTGCCAACGAGATTGTACGTGCCGTTCGGGACACGGAGCTCGAAGCGTCCATCTTCGTCGCTCTGGACGGAGGCCGCAGTGGTCGGGAAGTTGCCGGCGACCTCGTACGTGGCCGCGGCGACCGCGACCCCGGCGAGCGGGACGCCGGTCAGGTCGTAAACCGTCCCGGAGATCGACGCCTGCTCGAGGGCTTGCTCGGCAGGGCGCGCGGCGGGGAGCTTCCATTGCGCCCGGTTGATGTAGCCCGATCGCTTCTGCGCAGGCGCCGGCTCGCGTTGCGTGGTGAGGGGCGCTTCGTGCTTCGGCCGGAAGAACAGCACGGCGACGAGGGCGAGCGCCGCGAGCAGGCACCAGAGCGGCCATCGTCGGGGAGTATCGTGACGCAAGGCAGGGGGTTGCATGAGAAGTTCTCCATCGAGTCATGGTGTGGGGAGCTGTGGCGCTCGCAGCGATGTCACCGCCGCGAGGAGCGGGGATATCCACTGCGGCTCCCGCTCGCTCTCGGGGCGAGGCAACGGCGGACACAGGGAGCGAGCACCGGCGCATCGAGGAGGCCTCCGGGACCGGTCGCGCCCGGCCCCGGAGGCTCCCATCATCGGACGTCGACGCGGCGGGGTGCGCTCGGCGTCACGCAAACGTGATGCCTTGGGCACCAAGGAATGGGAAAACTGGAATCTGAATGATGCCGACCAGGGACGGCGTCAGCGCCACAGTGTTCGCAACCTCGCCGAGGATCATGATGGCGCTGGGTGAGAAGGGGGGACCGAATGGCATACCCATCTGAGTAAACCCCATACAGGTGGGCGTGAAGCCATCGCCGGCGTACGCGGTGCTGTTGATGTCAGTCATCATGTTCTGTATGCAGCTCGGGTTGGTCGCCGTCGTCGCCTCCAGGACGTTGCAGACCGCGTCGCCGAACAGGGGGTTGTTCCTCCAGAGCAGGTTGTACCCGCATGTTCCGTTCGGAGCGGCGACGCTGTTGGGAATCGGGCCGCCTGAGAACAGGAAGACGAACCGCCCTGTGCCGGCCGACAGCCCTTCGATCGTGATGGCGCGCGGCGGCTCGGGCGGCGTGACCTGGATGGTCCTGATGGCCATGGCGCTGCCCGAGAACGACATGGTGGCGAGCGCGGTGAGGATGACGAGCTTCTTCATAAGCACAACTCCTTGTGTTTCGTGACCTGTGGAACGTGCGTCTTGAGATGAACGCGGGACGACAACCCCTACGGAGAGCGCCAGATGCGCTCGCTCTCCTGGGGCCATGCGCTGCCCGAAGACCGCCGCGCCGGATGTCTGGCGAGGGAACGCCACCGCAGGCGTCGCTCCCTGCCATCGACTTCATGGCGCGTGGCGCCAGCGGAGAGGGCACGCCACAGCGGGCCCCTCCGACGTACGCCCCGATGGAACCGGAACTCCTGTCGGCTTGGACAGGAACTCCTCGAATCGGACGGGGCTGACGATACCCCTCATTTCCCAACGAGCAAGTCCTGGAGAAAGAAAGAATACACTAAACAAGCGAGAAACGCGTGGACGGCGCGCCACAGCTCGGGCGATCACCGTGGTTGCACCCGAACTGCACAATCTTGGAACATCCCAAAGCGCGCCACGGGTCGTCCAGCCGAGAATGCGCCTGTTTGTCAGGAGCATTGCCAGACATGTCCAACGTGGTTCATCGAGCGACGCTGAGCGCACAAAGGCCCCGTCCAGCGTGGCCAGTTCCAGGTGCGCTTATGTCCTTCATCGTGCGCCGCGCCAGGGTCGCCGCGGTGCCGGGGCGCCCTTGGGCCTCGTAGACGTCGCGCCGGTGCTTGCCTGACGAGGGACGCATCACAAGGAGAGGAGGGAATCTGTCCGATACGGACCGGACGGCTCACGAGGAATGAGCTCGGCCCGCGAGGGGCCGGCAAGCGCGCTCGCAGAGAGCTTTGAGGCGGAGCGACGGCGAAAGCCGTCCAGCGGCAGCGGCCGAAGCACCGCGGTGCGGCCGCGCCCTGCTCCGCGCGATCCGGCCTCAGTGCATCTTGACGAGCTCAGTCGGCGATTGGGACGTCAGAACTCGGGGAACCTCTCGTGGGCCGTCCGCATGCGCACCTGGGGCGGTCATCTCGTGTCCATCGGTCGATGACGCGACCAGGCCGAAGGCATGATGGGGCCCGTGGGCCAGAGAGCCCCGCTGCTCGGCAGTCTGCGTGCGGCGCACACGTTCCGGGCCTGCCCTCGCCCGAAAGCGCTGCCGTATGGCTGTATTGGGGTGGGGACAGAACGAATGAGCCGTCGACTTGCGGTCGTCGTGCCATGCTAGATTCGGCGGCGTCCGGCTCGCCAGGATGGCTGCGGACCCGTCGCTTTGGCGCCTGCGGCGGCCAGCGCGCATGCGCTGCGGAGAGAGGAGACGCCAGGAAGTACAGAATCGTGTCAAGCAACACCGATCTTGGCTTTCTGGAGGGTGCATTCGCGAAGCTGGAAGGTGCGCTCATCGGCGTGGGGGCGAATGCGTGCGATTCGTGGACCGTCAGCACCCCATTGACCAGGCGCGAGCCGCGCAAGCTCATCAAGGCGACGTGCCGCAGCTTGTTGGTCTTCACGCTAGAGGAGGCGGACAGCGAGTCCTCGTCCGATTCCGATGGCGAGCTGGAGGGTGACGACGATGACGAGGGGACCACCAAGCAAAAGCAGCAAAAGAAGATGTTCGGTTACTGACCGCCTGGCGCCCGCGCCCGCCCTCTCCGATCTCGACGCGAGGCGGGGCCGAGCGCCGGCGCAGCGGCGGGCTCGGCGCCACGCCCGCAGATGCGCGCTGCTATAGTGCGCAGCGGTGCGCTTGAACTAGATTGCGGCGCTACTTATGCAGCTCCCGAACCTCCCACCCGCCGAGCGCAGCTCGCTGCGCACGCCGGGCGCGCCGTCGAGGCGCTGCCGGCTCATCCCCGTCTTCCTGCTGGCGCTCGCGGCCGCCGCGTGCGGCGGCGGCTCGCGCGGGGACCCCGATCGTACGCGTGATGACGGCGCCGGTGGCAACGGCGCTGCTGGCGGCAACGGCGGCGCCGGCGATCAGGGCGGAGGCGCCGGGAGCGCCGGCCAGGGCGACGCGCGTTGCCACGACTACACGCGCTTTGACGCCGGGCGCCCCGTGGAGTTCCGGACGGAGGTGCTGCCGCTCCTGCAACGCTCCTGCGCGACCGGCGCCGCCTGTCATGCCGACTCGCGCGGCGACCCGACGCGGCCCTACCTGGGACCGACCGCGAGCACGCCGCCGGCGCAGGTCGGCGCGGACGAGCTCGCTGCCATCCGCGAGCAGAACGTGGACGTCGACTCCGCAGAGGCCTCCGGGATGAAGCGCGTGGCGCCGGGGGACCCGGAGCACAGTTACGTCATGCACAAGATCGATGGAACGCTCGAATGCGGGCTCGTTTCGTGCGACGAGGGCTGTGGCCTCGCGATGCCGCCGACGCTGAAGCCGCTCTCGGCCGACGAGAAAGACACCGTCCGCCGCTGGATCGCTCATGGCGCGGCGATCGATTGAGGCCGCCAGCGGTCGATGGTTTCACGGACAAGGAGATCCGTCACGATGTCTCACAGGAACGGTTCGCTGTGGTTCACTCGGTGCATGCTCGCCGCGGCGAGCGCTCTGACAGTCCTGGGTTGCGGCGACGACGAGGAGGTGCGGCCGGCCCCGACGCCCGCAGCCTTCCGCGCGTTCCCCGCCGTCCCCACGGGGGAGGCCCGGGAGCTCGAGCTGCCGCGGGCTCAGCCCCCGCGCCGCTATCCCGACCTGCCCGAGGCCGTCAGCTCCTTCGGCGCCGCCCTCGCCGACGACACGATCTATACGTACGGGGGGAACCTCGGAGGAGGCTTTGCGGCCGAACACCAGTCGACCGGGTTCCGCCGGCTCTCCCTTGCGCAAGGCGGCGCCTGGGAGGACCTCGGGGCCGTGGAGCACCTCGAGAGCATCGCGCTCGTGGCGCACGGCGGCTTCATCTATCGTATCGGCGGCCTCCGCGTGGACAGCGCCATCGACGAGCCGGAGGTCCTCACCTCGGTGGCGACGGTCGAGCGCTACGATCCGCGCGAAGGGACATGGCACGCCATGCCGGACTTGCCGGAGGGGCGCTCCGGGCACGGGGCCGTCGTGGTGGGGGACCGGCTATATGTTATCGGGGGCTGGACGCTCGCGGGCCCTGGCGAGCTGCTGACCCGGGGAGCCGTGCTCGACCTCTCGACGCCCGACGCGGCGTGGGTCCCCCTGCCCGAGGCGCCGTTCGCGCTCCGCTCGCTGGGCGTCGCGAGGCGCGGTGACACGATCTATGCGCTCGGCGGCGTCGGCGAGGGGATGGCGTTCTCGGGCGAGGTCTACCGGTTCGACACGAAGACCGAGGCCTGGTCGCCGGGCCCGGCCCTCCCCTCGGAGATCCCGATTGCCGGCTTCGGCGCGACGGCGTGCAACGACGAACAGGACCTCTACGTCAACTTCGCCGACGGCCTCTTCCGGCTCGACGAGGCGGGCGACGGCTGGGAGCCCGCGGGAGCCCTGGAGTTCACGCGGTATTTCAGCCCCCTGATCTGTCCTGGCGGCGGCGAGGTGATCGTCCTCGGCGGGCGATCCGCGGCGGACAACGAGCTGACCGCATCCGTCGAGTCCGTCGACGTGGCGCAGTGACCGCGACGCGGAGCGCAGGAGCAACCGCTCATAGAGTGGAGCTGGCTCCAGTCTTCTGGAGTCGTGCTCACCGTCGGACATGCGGTGAGGAGCGCGCTAGCCTCCTCGGGCTCGGTGCGCGACCGGGATCGTGCAGGAGAACGTCGTCCCCGCGCCGAGCTCGCTATCGACCGAGATCTGCCCCCCGTGCGCCTCGACGATGCCCTTGACGATGTACAGCCCAAGCCCCGCGCCAGCGCAGCGCGCCGCCCGCCCTTGCCAGTAGCGATCGAACAGGCGCGGGATGTCTTCGGGCCGGATCCCCGTGCCCGTGTCGCTGACGGACAGGCGGACATCGGGCCCCTGGCGCTCCGCGACGATCGTGATCTCTCGTCCTTCGGCGGTGAACTTCAGGGCGTTGCCCACGAGGTTCGACAGCACCTGGAGCATGCGGCCACGGTCGCAGCGGAGCTCAAGGCCGCTCCCCGGAAGGAGGGTGTGGAGCCGGATCCGCTTCGCTTCGGCGAGCGGCGCGAGCATCTCGGTGACCTCGCGCACGAGCGAGCCCGCCTCGCACGGCTGGACGTCCAGCTTCAGGCCCTTCGCCTCGATGATGGCGGCGTCGAGGAGCTCGCCGAGCATCTCGACGGTGCGCTCCGCGGCGCGCTTGATCTGCCGCGCCCGATTGCGGATCGGCTGCCCCGCCGCGTCCGCCGGGGCCGATCGCTCGAGCAGGGACGCGGCCAGGATGATCGACGACAGCGGGTTTCGGAGGTCGTGCGCCGCGATGGCCAGCGCCTCCTCGCGGAGCCGCCGCGCCCGCTGCTCGGCCTCGTAGAGGCGCGCGCGGTCCAGGGCCTGCGCGCACTGCAGGGCGAGCGTCGTCATGAAGCGCCGATCCTCCTCGCTGATCCGACAGGCGTCGCGGTACGTGACCCCGAGCACCCCGATGGTCACGTCACCCAGCGTCATGGGGACGCAGATCATGGTCTTGGCCCAGTCGCCTACCGGCGCGTCGGGATAGGCAGCCTTATACGCCTCGAGCGACTCGAAGATCAGCAGCTGACCCGTGCGGATGCAGTCGACGGCAGCCAGGCGCGCGGACATGGGAATGCGGCGTAGGCGCTCGACCACGTCCTCGGGGTAGCCGGGCGCGCGGAGGACCTCGATCACGCCGTCCTCCGCGAGGAGCGCGACGTACCCCGCGTCGGCGTAGAGCGCGGCGAGCCCGAGCGAGAGGACCACCTCGGCCACCTGCGCGGGCGTCGCCGCGCGCGAGAGCTCGGACGTGAACGTCTGGAGGCGCGCGACGCGCGCCTCCGCCAGCTCGACCCGGATGCGCGCGACGCGCTCGCTGGCGAGCGCCCGCTCCCGCGCCTCCTCGGCCCGCTTGCGGCGCTCGATCTCTCTCACGACCTCGACGACGTACAGCGGCGCCCCCGCGCGATCGCGAGCGAGCGAGCGCGTGACCGCGACCCAGAGCGTCGACCCGTCCCGCCGCACGCAGCGCTCTTCGGTGGTGGAAGAGGGGATCTCCCCGTCGCACAGCGCATGGACATGCCGGAGCGCTCTCTCCGCGTGGTCCGGATGCCGGAGATGCTGGGCGCGGAGCGCCATCATCTCCTCGACGGTGTATCCGAGCAGCTCACAGAGCTTCGGGTTCACGCGGAGCAAGCGGTCATCCAGGGAGACGTGGGCCATCCCCACCGCCGCCTGGTCGAAGGCCGCGCGGAACCGCTCGTCGCTCTCGGCGCGCGCGACGTTCGCTGCGCGCGCGTCGAGCAGAGCGCGGACGGCCGTCATCAGGAGCCGGCTCTCGATCGGCCATGCGCGCGAGCCGGCACGACAGCAATCATACGTGGAACCGCACGAATTCAAGGTCGACGGCTGACCGACGGCCGCGCGGGCCCGGCCGGCGTGCAGCACCGGGATGGCCGCCGCGCCCAGCGCCGCCTGGAGGCGCTGGCAGAGCTCGCACCGCTCGCTGTCCGGCAGATCGACGCTGATGAGCACCAGGTCCGGCGGTCGATGGGCTCTTCGCAGGCTCTCTGCGATCGTCGCTGCGAGCTCGACCCGCAGCCCAGCGGCCTCGAGCGTGCGGCGGATCTCCTCTCGTTGGGCCTCGTCATGATCGACGATCAGGACGGTAGGTGCCTGCATACGGTCCGCGCTCTTCCTTGGGAGAATGGAGAGTTGAAGTAGCTCACTTTCTCGCGGCTCGCCTCTCGCGGAGGCGTGTCGAGGGTACGAACTGTGCAAGATCCCGGAGCAGAATCGCGGACGACGGCGCACGCGACCGCGCGCTCGAACGAGGGGTTGGCTCATGGCAGCGTGGCTGGAATCAGCGCTCGAGGCAGGACGCCTCTACCGCTCGATCGGCGCCCTGGAGGCGGAGCAGCTGCGTCCTCACGTGCACCGCGCCTGGGTGCGCTCTCATGGGGGAGGGGCCGATCCGCGCCGTCCCAAGGCCGAGTTCCTGAGCGCGCTCGACACCGAGCGCCTGCGCGAGCGGCACCAGGAGCTCATCCTCGCTTCCGAACCGTACCTTCGCGCGCTCAGCCAGGCCTCGGGCAACGAGCGCCATGCGGTCATGGTGGGGGACGAGCGGGCGATTCTCCTGGATGTCCACGGTGACGAGCACACCATTCACGGTCCCGAGCGGTTGCCCGGTCCCGGCGCGTTGCTCGAGGAGAGCGTCTGTGGCGCGAACGGCGTCGGTACGGCGCTCGCCGAAGATGGCTATACGGAGCTCGTGGGGCCGGAGCATTTCATTCAGGGATTCCACGCCTTCACCTGCCATGGGCTCCCGCTCCGAGACGGCGATGGGACAGCCATCGGCGTGCTCAGCCTCTCTGTCAGGAGACCCGAGATTGGCAGGCGTCTGCGCGAAATTCTGCTCTGCGCCGCGCGCGCCATCGAGATGGAGCTCCTCGCCATGCGCCTCGAGCGGGACATGGATCGTGTGCTCACTGCGCGGGACGTGCCCATGGAGGATCTGACGCGGTTCCTCCAGGACATCCTCCAGGCGCGGGCAGCCGCGCGACTCAGGATCGATCTCGCCGCGGATCAGCTCGCCGGGAGCGTCCTCGCCCAGACGCGCGATCTGCTCCACCTCGCCGCCAACGTGCTGCGCCGCTTCCGGCGCTCCGCTGCGCTGTGGCGAGCGCTCGCGCTGGACGGGGCGACGTCGCCGCGCCCGGTGGCGCTCGACGCGCTGATCCGCGATCTCGCGGAGCTGCTGGAGGTCGAGTCGGCTGTCTGCGACGTCACGACCAGCATCCAGGAGCTCGAGCCCGTGGTGGTCCAGGCGGACCACAACACCCTGGCGCGCGCGCTCTTTCGCGTGCTGCTGAGCGCCGTCCGGGCTGCGCGCCGCGGCGTCGTGCACCTCGCGCTCCGGGCGACGCCGACGGGCGGAGAGCTGTGCCTCACGCTCTCACCCGGCGCGGGGGTCGCCGCGCGCGCGCCGTCCCCCGTGCGGGTGCTGGTGCCGACACACCCGGGAGCCCCGGAGCGCGCGGCGAGCGATCTCAGGGTGTGGATGGCCTGAGCCGCCGGGTCAGCGCGGAATGAGGTTGCGGCAGCCGCTGCCGCAGGCGTCCCCGTCGCGGTTGTTGCCGTCGTCGCACTCCTCCACGGCCTGGACGACGCCATCGCCGCAGTACTCGCCGAGCTTGCAGTCCTGCGCGCACTCGCCGTAGCCGCCGTCGTTCACCCCGTCGTCGCACTCCTCGCCCAGGCTGACGACGCCGTCGCCGCAGACGGGCTTGCACTCGCTCCGCGCCGTCGCGAAGCCCTGCAGCGTGAGCTTGAACGTCGACGCCGCGGTCTGGCGCTCGGCGTGGAACACGGCGATCTGGTAAACGCCCCCGTCCATCAGGCCGAGATCGACGTTCCGCGGCTGGATGACGTCGTCTTCCTCCGTCGCGTAGGTCACCCTGCCTCCCCCGTTGGCGTTGATGACGAGGCGCCCGTTGACGGCGCTGTGGATGCCGCCGACGTCGACCGCGAGGCGATCGTTGATGAACACCCACACGTCGTCGTCGCCGGTGAAGTCGAGCTCGTACTGCTCGCCCGCGTTGTACTGGAACCAGTAGCGGATCTCGCTCGTGAAGTGGAAGTTGTGCTTCGGGCTGCCTGCCTCCTTCAGCCAGTCGCCGCCGCCGTAACTCGGGAAGATGTCGGCCGCGACGCGCTCGGCCGCCGGGGTGAACGGATCGTCGTCGACCGGGAAGAACAGCGGGTTCCCGTCGTAGGTCTCCTCGATATACCTCGCCCAGTAGACCCCGTCGCGCACGTTGCAGCTGTGGAACTGCTCGCTGTGGATGTCGCCGCACTGCGGGGTGGCCTGGGCCGACGAGGTGCACTCCTCGTCGTTGATCTCGTTGCCCACGTTGCCGCAATAGTGCTCGCTCTCCTGGGACAGCAGGGTCCACTGCTGGCCGTCCTCGCCCCAGCGGTTCACGAAGCGGCCGTCGCCGGTGTCCCAGAGCGTGAGGGTGGTGGCCGTGGTGCTGTTGGTGCCGGGCACGTCGTGGTACCACTGGGCGAAGCTGTCCGCGCTCGTGACCAGGCTGTTGGCGGCGGCCATGTACGTCGGCTTCTTCTGGGCGTCGAGCCGCTGCCCGACCATGTTGAAGATCGGCTTGCTGTTGGCGGGACCCTTCGGCTCGAAGTCGGGGTGGGCCGCCTTGAAGTCGCGGAAGACGACCGGCACGGCCATCGATCCCGAGGGCTGGGGGACGGCGCAGGTGTAGCCCGGCTCCTGCTTGCACGTCGCGGAGCAGCCGTCGCCGTCGATGTTGTTGCCGTCGTCGCACTCCTCGCCGAGCACGAGGCCGTCGCCGCAGCGCGACGCGCACGAGCCCGCGGAGCAGTCGGGCTCGGCCTGGCAGCTCGCGGAGCAGCCGTCGAAGGGCATCGTGTTGCCGTCTTCGCAGCTCTCCGCGCCCTCCTGGGTGCTGTCGCCGCAGGTCGTCGGCGTGCAGGCGCTCGGGTTGCCGCTGCACTTGAAGCCGACCTCCACCTTGCAGGTCGGCGAGCAGCCGTCGGCCGCCTCGGTGTTGCCGTCGTCGCAGAGCTCCGGGAACACCACAACGCCGTCACCGCAGCGGGCGATGCGCGTGCAGGCGACTCCGGGCAGCGGGCACGACCAGCCGAGCTCTACCGAGCGGCAATCCGCGGCACAGCCGTCATCGCCCACCGCGTTCCCGTCGTCGCACGCCTCGTCCTTGGTCAGGCCCCCGTCGCCGCAACGGAACGCGCTGTCGCCGTCGCCGATGTCCGATCCGCTCCCCGTGGTGTCGCCGTCGCCGATATCGCCGCCGGTCGTGGTGGTTGGGTTGTCCCCGCCGCCGCCGGTGCCACCGCCTCCGGCCGGACGCTCGCGGCTCGCAGAGCAGCTCGCCGTCAGGGCGGCGCAGCTCATGATGAAAATGGTCGAACCAAACCACGAAGATCGAGGACGCATGACCTGCTCCTTCCGGTTGCCCGGGACCTCTCGGGATGCGTGAATTGGCGGCAGTCTCCCACGCGAGTGCCCTGAATTCGAGCCCTTCCTGCGCGAGCCGTCACCTCCAGGGCTGTTGAATAAAGGGGCTCCCCCTGTGCGTGGATAAATCCTCAACCAGCGTCTCTTTCCCCCGAGGGCGGACCGCGTGAGGGACGTATACTCGCGCGCCGGCCGGCTCGCTCCTCCTCGCGGGGCGGCCGGCCCGTCACCGGACCTGGAGCGCTGCATGTTGCGATCGTCTGACTCGACCCCTCCTCCGGGGAGCGCCCGCCTCCCCGGCGCGACCGCGCGCCCCCGGCGCTTCTGGGCCGGGTGGGCCGGCTTCTCTGGCCTGCTCCTTCTGATCATCCTCGTGCCGTTCTTCCTCTTCGCCGACAGCCTCGAGGCTGCGGCCCGAAGGCTGCTCGCGGCGCCGCCTTCGCCCATTGCGACGGCGCTCGTCCTCGGCGGATTGCTCGCCGGCGATATCGTCCTGCCGGTGCCATCGAGCCTGGTGAGCACGGCGGCGGGCGGGCTGCTCGGCTTCTGGCGCGGGACGGCGGTCTCGTGGGCAGGCATGATGGTGGGCTCGGGGCTGGGTTATCTGGTCGGCGCGCGCGCGGGCGCGCCGGCGTTGCAGCGGATGGTGGGCGAGGCGGAGCTCGCGCGCCTGACGCGGGCCGCCGAGCGTCACGGCCGCTGGTTCCTGCTCCTTTTCCGCGGCGTGCCCGTGCTCGCGGAGGCATCTCTCGTCTTCGCGGGCGCGGGCCGCATGCCCTGGCGCGCGTTCGTCGCGGTGACGGCCCTGGCCAACCTGGGCATCTCGGCGACCTATGCCGCAGTCGGCGCCTCGGCCGCGCGGCTCACCTCCTCCCTGCTGCTGCTCGCGGGGATGGTGCTTCTACCGGGGCTCGCGCTGCTCCTCGCCCGCCTGCCGGAGCGCTGGCGTAGACCCGTAGGAGAGGGCGAGGGCCGTGGGAGAGGAGGGGAGTAGCGCTGGCAGCTCGGCTGCCGGCACACCCGCCGCCGTGAGGATCGATGAAGGTCGGAGCAGCGCGTCGACGCGTCGACGCACCGCGTGCCCCTGTGACTGGCACTGTGGCGAGTCGCAGCCTTCCAACATGCCTCTCCCATTGACGAGATCTGACCAAGGCCCCTTTCACGGCGTTTGACGCTGCGCGTATGTGGAATGACGCTGCGCACCTATCCAATGACGCTGTGCGCCTGGCAAATGACGCCGCGCGTGCGATGGGAGCGCGGGGCTGCGGAGCGGCTCGGCCATTCAAGCGCAATTTGAAAGTCAAGTGTCTCGTGATGGCGGTCCCCTCGTCCAGCGTTCCTGCAGGATCCCGTTGGAGGAGAGCGCCTCCTGCGATCCACCGTCGTGGGAAAAGCACCGCCATATCGATATTGGTTCCGGCATCGGGGGGTGCGTCTCGTCTTGACCCTCTGTTTGGTGGCGGGTAACATGCGAGCCCGGTTGGCAACCCGTCGGTGTTGCTTGATTGCGAATTCTGCGCAGGGTCGACTGTCGAGCGCGACCAACCGTTGATCTGGCTGGGATTACCTTACGGACGAGCCTTTGGGGGTTGTCGCTCGAAGCAGTGCGCCGTGCTCTGAATTTGTGCTTAACGAAAGAACGAACCTATGAGAATCCGAAGAAGCCATATCTTCTTGTGTTCCTTCGCCGCCCTCGGTCTGGTGGGCATCGCCTGCGGCGGTGACGGCTCGACCGCGGCGACCGGGGGTGGGCTGACGGGCTCCGGCGGCGCCAGCAGCGGCAACGGCTCGGGTGCGGGCAGCAGCGTCAGCAACGGCGCGGGCGCCGGCAGCAGCGGCAACGGCTCGGGTGCGGGCAGCAGCGTCAGCAACGGCGCGGGCGCGGGCAGCACCACCAGCAACGGCGCAGGCGCTGGAATCCCGAGCGGCAGCGGCAGCGGCAACCCGGACGCGAAGCCCACGCCGGACACCGATGGCTCGCCCGACGGCATCTTCCGCGTCAACCTCGACAATGGCCGCCTGATGCAGAACGGCCAGGAGATCCAGGTTCGCGGCGGCAACTGGTTCGGGCTCGAGGGACAGGACGATCTCGAGCGTCCCGGCGCCATGGAGCTCTTCATCGGGTCGATGTGGTGGGCCGAGAACGATGCCCCGCGCACCATCGAGGCCACGATGAAGGAGCTCACGAGCTCCAACCTCAAGTTCAACACGATCCGGCTCCCCATCGCGCCGCAGACCCTGGTCGCCAACCACGAGGACGGCGACTACAGCCGCACCTCGCCCCGGATCAGGAACAACAACGAGAAGGTCTACCCGTACGCCAACGCGCGCGCGGCGCTCGAGGACTTCCTCAAGCAGGCCGACAAGAACAACCTGAACGTCATCCTGGGCATCCACTCCTGCTCGAACCACCTCGGGTGGCGCGCGGGCAGGCTCGACGACGACAAGCCCTACGTGGACAGCGATCGCGAGAACTACGATTACAAGGCGGACGCCTACAGCTGCAAGACGGGTGAGGACGCCTACGATTACGACAAGTGGCTCGCGACCATCCGTGAGATGGCGCAGCTGCCCAAGAAGCTCGGGATCGACAACATCATCGGCATCGACTGCTTCAACGAGCCGTGGAAGTACAGCTGGCCCGAGTGGGCGGACATGGCCAAGGCGTGTTACGACGTCATCGCCGAGGAGAACGACGACATGGTCGCCGTGGTCCAGGGCGTGTCCGGCAGCCACCAGCCCGCGGGCGCCAGCGGCCTGACGCTGGAGCCGGAGCCCCACGGCGATCCCGACCTCAATCCGAACTGGGGTGAGAACTTCTACGGACAGACGGCCTACCCGATCCAGATCCCCAGGAATCGGCTCTGCTTCTCGCCCCACACCTACGGGCCTGCAGTGTTCGTTCAGAAGCAGCACGTCGATCAGTCCAAGCCCGAGTGCGTCGGGCTCGAGGACGAGGAGGCCGCCAAGGCCAAGTGCGGGCTGATCCTGGAACGGAGCAACGCAGACGCCGTCGCGAAGCTGACAAAGCAGTGGGACGAGCACTTCGGGTTCCTGCACGACCAGAACTTCTGCGTGATCACCGGCGAGTTCGGCGGCGTGAAGGACTGGCCGAAGAACGAGATGGACCCGGGGCTGGCCCAGACGTGGGCGCACCTGCCTGCCGGCAAGCGCTACGACTGGGAGTGGCAGAACATGTACGTGGATTACCTCATCAAGAAGAAGATGACGGACTTCACGTACTGGTCCATCAACCCCGAGTCGGGTGATACGGGTGGCATCTACCTGCACGCGTACACCAATGCCGACAAGACGGGCTGGGGCAAGTGGACGGGCCTGGACACCGAGAAGGTCGAGATGCTGGCGCGTCTCAAGTAGGCCGAGTCGCTGATGAAGAAGGCCGCCCGCAGAGCCAGGCTCTGCGGGCGGTTCTCTTTTGTGATTTCATCTTTGTGACTCCAGCTTGCCACGGCGGAGTCGGCCCGGGTCGTCGGCTAATCGCAGCTGTTGTCGCGCGCGTTCACCAGCGCCTCTCGTCTTTCCGGTGGGCCGCCGCGCGAAGCGTGGTCGGCATCAGCGGCCTGTTGCCTGGGAGACAGACAGAGCAAGAGAGAATACACAGGGAGACGGGGAGGCGGGGAGGAGAGAGAACTCGAGAACAAGGTGGATTGGTGAGGGGGCCATCGTTCGAGCCTGCTCGCCTGGGGGCGACTGCTTTCAGGTAGCTCGATGGTTCGAGCGATTTTATCTCTCGCCTCCCCGTGAATCTTCTCTTCTTCCCCTCCGCCCTACGCCGCGTTTCGTCTCGGTCGATGTCGCGAGCTCCACGCCCGGCGCCATGGCGGTGCTGGGCAGGATTCCTCTGTCCGGGTCGATCGCGCCGCGTCGCCGCCGTCTCTGCTGCTTGCTGGGCGCAACTTCGCGTATTCCCGTGGTCTGCGACGATGTGGCGAGAGCTGCCCCACGTGAACTGGATGGACTGGCGTCCGAGGAACTCGTAGCCTCGTCCTGCCAACTGGATCGTCGTCGCGTCCGGAGGTGAAGAGCTGTTCCACGCGACGGGCGCATGTGAACCATCGGTCGGGGGGGGCCCGGGCGGCTGCGTATCGGTGCGATTGCCGGTTTCGGCGGAGCCCGTGGCACGGGAGGAGGCTCATGGAGGATCGCAGGACGGCCCGCGCGAGCGCGGACCAGAACGTACGTTTCAGGGTGCTCGCCCCGCTGGTGCTCGCCCTGGCGCTGCTGCTCTCGCTCTATCTGGTGACGACCTACAGAGCGTTCACCTCGCAGCGCGAAGCGAGCCTCCAGCAGGCGACCGAGACCACAACGGAGCTCCTGCGGCGGGCGAGCGAGGACAACATCGCGACCCTGGGCTCCCTCATGAGCGCCATCAGGCGCGATCCCCTCCTCGAGGACGCGATGCGCCGCCAGGACCGCGAGGCGCTCCTCGCGCGGGGGGCGCCGCTCCTCCAGGAGCTCCAGGCGCGCGCGGGGATCACGCACCTCTACTTTCATGCTCCCGACCGCGTGAACTTCCTGCGGGTTCACCAGCCTCACCGTTTCGGCGACACGATCTCTCGCGTCACGCTCATGGAAGCGGAGCGGACGGGACAGCCGAGCGTCGGCAACGAGCAGGGGCCCCTCGGCACGTATACCCTCCGGTACGTCATGCCGTGGCGCTCCGGGGATCGCCTCCTCGGCTATATCGAGCTCGGCAAGGAGTTCCAGCTCGTCGCCTCCTCGCTGCGCGAGGCCCACGGAATGGATGTCGCCATCCTCGTCGACAAGAAGTACGTGGATCGAGCGCTCTGGGAGCCGACCGCCGCGGAGCAGCGCCTGCCTCCGTGGGACGCGCTCCCCTCGATCGTCGCCGTCTTCAGCACGGCGCAGGCGCTGCCCGACGAGCTCTCGGCGAGGCTGGCGCGGCAGGGCCTGGATCTCGACGAGCCGACCGTGACCGTACAGGCGGACGGGCGCGTCCTGGAGTGCACGCTGCTCCCGATCGACGACGTCCGGTCGCTCGAGACAGCGAAGCTGCTCGTGATGCGCGACGTGACGGGCGTCGCCGCCGCCGCGCGCGCGCAGCTCGTGGCCGGCTGCGCCGCGTTCGCCGGCGTGAGCGGCGGGCTGCTCGCGATGTTTCACGTCCTCCTCGGCCGCATCCAGCGGGATCTCCGGGAGCGATCGAGGCTGCTGACCAGCGCGAAGGAGCGTCTGGAGCAGGAGATCGAGGTGCGGATCGTCGCGCAGCGCGAGCTCGAGGGGGCGCTCGGCGCGTCGGCGGCCGCGTCCCAGGCGAAGACCGAGTCGCTCGCCCAGCGCGAGGAGGCGCTCTGCGAGCTGCAGGCCACCAAGCGCGCCCTCGAGCAGCAGCTCCAGACGATCGAGCGCCAGCGCGTCACCATCCGGGAGCTGTCGTTGCCGATCGTGGACGTGTGGGACGAGATCCTCGCGCTCTCGATCGTCGGGCCCGTGGACTCCGAGCGGGCGGCCGACATGATGGATGGCCTGCTCCGCCGGATCGTCGACGCGCAGGCCCGCTGGATCATCCTCGATGTGACGGGGCTGCCGGCCATCGACGACGAGGTCGCGGCGCGCCTCGCCCGGGTGGCCAAGGCCGTGCGGCTGCTCGGGTGCGACTGCATCGTGACGGGCATCAGCCCCCATATCGCGCGCGCGTTCGTCGCGCTCGGCGTCGAGCTCGGCGATATCCGGCCATTGCGCAGCTTGAAGGACGGCATCAAGCACTGCATGTCCGCCCGCCAGGCGGCCGCGCTCCGATCGACCCTGGCGACCTGAGCGCCGCGCGGTCGGGGCGGATCGGGCAGCGCGCCCGCCGATCGCCGGCGGCGGCGCGCTGCCGTGTTCCGCGGCGGTCCAGGCTTGGATACGCTACCTCACGAGCTCGCCCGTCTCGCGTGTGGATCCGGGGCCGAGCGCGCCGTTCTTCGAAGCCCCGCACCCGCCATGTACCGAACCGCCGCTCCGCTGCCTCCCGAGCCGCCCCGCGAGTGGCAGCTCATCGTCGAGGGCTTCCTGTACGAGCACCTCTCCGTGCCCGAGGCATGGCTCGCGCGCGCCGGGGGCACCGTCGCGCTGCTCGTCGGCGCGCGGATGCTCGCGCCCGAGCACCACGGGGAGAACCGCGCCTGGCTGTTCGGCGATCTGCGGCGGATAGAGGGCCAGCGGCCGCCGCTCCTCGCCCCCACCTCGTTCGGGCTGGAGCGCGTGTGCGCGCCGGGCGAGGCGGAGGCGCTCCCGCGGCACGTCGCCGTGTGCCCCTGGCCCGACGCGGCGGGGATGACGCTGGAGGGCATCGCGCGCCACCTTCCGGGCTCGCGCTTCGAGATCGGCGCGGCGGCGGAGGTCGCGGCGCAGCTCGCGCGCGTGCGGCTCGCGGTGCCGCATGCGCGCTTCACGTACGCGCGCGTCATCGTGTTCGAGAGCGGCGAGGTGCGGGTCGCGCCGCCCCTGCCGGAGACGGAGCGCTCGGCCGCGCTGAGCGATTCGGGGTTCGAGTTCCTCGACGACCTGGGAATCAGGGTCTCCCCGCTCCCGGACCCGAGCGACCTCGAGCCGGCTTTCGGCGTCGCGTCGGCGCTCTTCGAGCTCGTCGCGGGCTTCGGCGAGGCGGGCAGCATGGCGAAGCGCCAGCTCCTCCACGCCGCGGCCACGGCGCAGCCCGCGCACCCGCTGCCGTCGGACTTCGGGGTGCGCAGCCGCGAGGTCGACGCCCTCGTCGCGCGGGGCACCTCGGGCGAGGCGTCGCTCCCCGAGCTCGCGCAGGCGCTCGCCGCGCTCAGCCAGGCGCTCGACGGCCCGGCCGCGCTCGGGCGCGCGGTGCGCGCGAGCGTCGCGGCGGCCACGCCCTCGCCGCCCCACCGGCAGATGGGGGACGGCAAGCGCGTCTACATGCTCTTCCCCGACGTGCAGGCGCTCCCTGTCGGCGCAGTCTGGCCGGGGCCCGAGCCATGACGGGACCGCGCCGCCGAGGCGTCTCGCGCGTCTCTCACGTGCCTCTCGTGTGGCAGCCGCGGCTAACCGCGGCCCGGCACCTCGTCGAAGCTGAAGAAGACCAGCTTGCCCATGGAGCGGGACAGCTCGACCATCTCGTCGGCTCCCTTCGAGGGGCCGCCGATCCGCAGGCAAGCGTCGCAGCGCGCGACGAGCCGGCGGGCGACAGGATGGAAGATCTCGTTGAATACCTCGTCTCCGATCTGCCGCGACCCGGCGTGCTCGATGAGCGGCAGCGCGAACCATTCGCCGAGGACGGGGAGGTGGCCCGCCCGGAACAGGCGCACGGCCATGTCGTTCATCGCGCGAACGTTCGCCGCGATCAGGACCGGATCATCGCCCGTGCCGGAGCGATAGGGCCCGGCGACGAGGATCATGAGGGGCTGGGTAGGTTGCATCGTCTGCCGTCAGGGGGCCTGCAGGTCCCGATCGGCGCTCGGGAACCAGCGCGTCGCGGCGCGGACCGCGTTGGTGGCCGCGCCGAGCCGAAGGTTGTCCCCGACCACGGTGAGGCACACGCTCTTCCGGTCGCGGTCCCGGTGATCGGGGCGGATCCGCCCCACCAGCGCGAGGTCTCGGTCCTGCACGCAGTGGAGCGCGCTCAGGCCCTCGCCGGCGGCGCCGGGGAGGTGCTTCACGAAGGGCGACCGCGCCGGATCGCTCAGGATGCTCGCGACCCGCTCGAGATCCACCGGGCGATCGAACGTGACCCACGCGTTCTCGTAGTGGCCCACCGCGACGCCGACCCGACAGCACTGCGCGGAGATGCCGAGCTCCGGCGTGCTCAGGATCTTGCGGCTCTCGAAGATGAGCTTCCGCTCTTCCGAGGAGAAGCCGCTCTCGTCGGTGCCGCCGTTGTGCGGGACGGTGTTGCCGGCGTAGCCCGACGCCTTGAACGCCAGGCCCAGCCGATCGAGGGCCTGGAAGCCGTCGCGCGCGTCCGCGAGGAACGCGTCCAGGGCGGCGATGCCGGCGCCGCTGACCGCCTGGTACGTGCTCACCGTGACCTCGCTGAGCCCGAACTCCCGGCGCAGGGGCGAGAGCGCGAGCATCAGCGGGATCGTCGTGCAGTTCGGGTTGGCCACGAGCCGGACCGAGTCATCGACGATGCTCGAGTTCACCCCGGCGACGACGAGCGGCACCTTCGGGTCGGCGCGGTATGTGTTGCTCTTGTCGATCACGCGGTACCCGAGCTCCACGAGCCGCGGGACGTACCGCTTGCTGTGATCGTCATCCAGGGCCACGAACGCGAGGTCTCCGCGGGGGGCGTCCTGCGCCTCGAGGCGCGACGCGCCGAGCACCTCGTACGACTTGCCGTCGAGGGTGAGCTCCTGGTCCCGGCTCGCGAACAGGGCGAGCGTCGCGCCGGGCCAGGCCCGCGCGATGAGGGTGATGGTTTCGCGGCCAACAAGGCCCGTGGCGCCGAGGATGCAGATTCGCATAAGGGCGCTCTTTACCAGACCGGGGCCCAGCCGACGAGGGGCGAGTGGCCGGGCGCCGCAGCGACGTAGTGCCTACCCGCGCGGCGCGTCCCCTTCCGCTTTCCGCTTTCCGCTTTCCGCCTTCCGCCTTCCGCCCGCGCGCCCAGCCGCCGTCCCCTCGGCGGCCGGGGCGCGGCCCGCGCTCAGATGACCGTGCCCGGCGGGACGACGGCGTTCTTCGGGACGACCACGATGCCCTCCCGGGCCGCGTAGTACGGGGCGTCGGTGTCCGGCCGATCGGGGATGTTGCGGATCACCACCCCGTCGCCGATGCGCGCGTTCTTGTCGATGATCGCGCCGTCGATCGTGCACCCGCGGCCGATGCCGATGGGCGGGAGGCCCCTCGTGCTCTCGGGGCCGTGGGCCTGGAACAGGGACTCGTAGTCCGCGCCCATCATGACCGTGTTCGACATCGAGACGTGGGGCCCGATGGAGGAGAGCTGCCCGACGACCGACCGGGAGATCTTCGACTCGACGATCCGGCTCCCCTCGGCGAGGAGCACCTGGTCGAGGACCGAGCCCGCGGTGACGTGGGCCGGGGGGAAGAACTGCGGGCGGGTGTAGATCGGCCGCTGCGGGTCGTAGAACGAGAACGGAGGATCGGAGTCCGTGAGCGCGAGGCTGGCCTCGTAGTAGCTGCGGATCGTGCCGATGTCCTCCCAGTACCCGTCGAACGTGTAGGTCATCATCCGATGGGTATCGAGCGCCCGGGGCAGGATGTGGCTGCCGAAGTCGGAGGCGTTGTCGCGCTCGAGCATCTCGTAGAGCGCCTTCGCGCTGAAGATGTAGACGCCCATCGAGGCGAGCCACGGGTTCGCCGGATCGGGCAGCTGCCGCACGCTGTCGAGCAGCTTCATGTCCTTCGGCTTCTCGATGAACTTGACCACCCGCCCGGTGTCGTCGGTGTCCACGATGCCGAGGCGCGACACCTCGGCCGTCGGGACGGGGCGAACGGCCAGCGTGACGTCGGCCCGGGTCTCGCGGTGGTGCTCGAGGAAGGGCTCGTAGTCCATGCGGTAGAGGTGATCGCCCGAGAGGATCATGACGTCCCGCGGGTTCGGCGATTTCACCTCGACGAGCTGCTTGCGGACGGCGTCGGCGGTGCCCTGGTACCAGTCGCTGTGGGTCGGCGTCTGCTCGGCCGCGAGGATCTGCACCGCGCCGGCCGAGAAGACGTCGAATCGATACGTCTGCGTGATGTGGTTGTGGAGCGAGACCGAGTTGAACTGCGTGAGGATGTGGATGCGGTTGAAGCCCGAGTTGAGGCAGTTGCTGATCGGGATGTCGACCAGCCGGTACTTGCCGCCGGTCGGGACGGCTGGCTTCGAGCGCAGCTTGGTGAGCGGGTAGAGGCGGCTTCCTACGCCTCCGCCGAGGATCAAAACCACCACGTCGTTGTGCTTCAAGCGGGTCTCCGCGAGGTGAGGGGGACGGTTCGACGCCCGGGACGATGGGCGCGGTTACACTAGCAGGTGTGGCGATTCAACCGGGCTGCAGATCGCTCAGCGGCAGCGCGCCGGGCGATCGCTCGGGCGGGGGGCTTCCCGGGCGATCGCCCCCGTCTGCTCCTCCACGCTGAGGGACGTGATCCGCGCGTCCGGCGAGGTGTCCACACGCACGGCCAGCGAGAGCGCGCCGCGCTCGCAGCGCAGGCCGAAGCGCGCCGCCGTGGCGCTCTCCACCGCGGCGGAGCCGTCGAGCGCGCACGCTCCCACCCGCGCGCCGGCGTCGCGCAGCGCCTTTCGCAGGGACGCGAGGTGAGCCTCCGGGAACCAGCCGGGCCTGAGCCTGCGATCGAGCGCCTCCGTGCGCGCGCGGCCGATGACGGAGGCGACGGCGTGGGCGGCGCGGCGCACGGGCGGGGAGGGCGGGGCGACGCGCGCTTCCATGGCGCCGGTCGCCGCGAGGCGGCCGAGCACCTCCGCGTTGAGCGACTCGAGATCGGCGCCGGCCACGTTGGCGAGCGCGACGACGCCGACGCCCCGCTGCGGGAGGAACGTCACCGACGCGGAGAATCCGTCGATCAGGCCGTCGTGGAACACCACGTGGCCGAGGTCGCAGTCCTCGCGCACGTGCCAGCCGAGCCCGGGGCCGTCGTCGCCGCCGCCGGCCGGGAACGCCGAGCCGTTGCGCGCCATCATGTGCGACTCGCGCACGGTGCTCCGCCGCAGGGCCCCTGTCTCGGGCGCGTCGCGCGCGGGCCAGGCGGCGAGCTGGAACCCGACGAAGCGACCCATGTCGGCGAGGCTCGCGTAGAGCCCCGCGGTCGCCTCGGAGGCCCCGAGCCGCCAGGGCTGGATCGACGCCACGGCGCCGTCGTCGACGCCGCGCGCGTGGGGCGACGCGAGCGCGCCGGGCGGCACCTGCGACGGCTCCCAGGCGGCGTCGCGCATGCCGAGCGGCCCGAGCACCGCGTCGCTCATGTAGCGCCGGTACGGCACGCCGGAGGCGCGCGCGACGACCAGCCCGAGGAGCGAATAGCCGAGGTTCGAGTAGGACGTCCCGGTGCCCGGCGCGCTCTCGAGCCCGAAGCCGTCGAGCGTCGCCAGGATCTCCCGCTCGGTGACGTCGCGCGACGTCGACGCGGGAGGAAACACGCCGAGCCGCGGCAGGCCGGAGCTGTGCGTGAGCAGGTCGCGGACCGTGATCTGCCGCGCGTCGCGCGTCGGGTAGACGACGCCGGCGAGCGCTGGCAGATAGCGCGCCGCCGGGGCGTCGATCGACAGCCGGCCTTCGTCGCGGAGCCGCAGTATCGCCGCCGCGGTCAGCGGCTTGGTGACGGAGCCGATGCGGAAGCGCGTGTGCTCGTCGACCGCTCCGCCCGCCGCGGCGTCCCGCACGCCGAGCACCGCCTGGATCGCGAGCTCCTCGTCGATGACGACGCCGAGCGCGAGCGCCGGCAGCCGCTCCCTCTCCGCGGCGCGCCGCGCGAGCGCCTGCACGTCGGCCGCCGCCGCGCGGAGCTTCCGCCCGCGCTCGGGATCGGGGAAGCGCGGCGTCGGCGCGGGCTCGCTGGCGAAGCGCTGGGCGAGCGGCGCCGCGGCCACCGGCGCGGCGGCCCGCGGCGCGGGCGCGGTCGATGCGCACCCGCACAGGAGAAGGGGTGACGCGGAGAAGACGGCCGCGGCGAGGAGCGCGGCGAGCCTGTCGTCGATCGTCCTCAAGTCGGAGCCATGACTCTCGCTCTTCGATCGCGACCCGACAATTCGAAACGGACCTGGTGGAGGGGGGCAGTCCTCGATTTTCTCGGTGGAGGTAGGCGGGGAGCGCGGCGTCTACGCAGCTCCGGTGTGGGGATCCCACGGTGTGATCCGCGCGGGGCCGTGGCGGCGCGCGCGGGATCGGCGGCGCTGGCGGCCGTACGCGCCTACGCCTGCGCGAACCGCTCCTGGAACGCCCGGTAGTTCGGCCGATCGTCGCCCCGGTCGTACACCGCGAACACCACGCGCGAGAACGCGCCGCGGAAGCGCGGGCTCCCCAGGCACCGGGCGAAGACGTCGGCGACCTCGCGCGGATCGTTGCGGAAGACGCCGCACCCCCACGCCCCGAGGACCAGGCACCGGTGCCCGTGCGCGCCCGCCGCGGCGAGCACCATGTCCGCGCGGCGCTCCAGGGCGGCGCGGATCTCCTGGTCCGTGGCGTCGTCGCGCTGGAACGCCTCGCCGGCGTTCGGCGCCGGCGCCGTGACGATCGACAGCGCGAACGGCCGGTCCAGGAGGGCGTGCTGCTCGTCGCGGAAGAACGGCACGTCCGGCGAGTAGATGATGTGGTCGGTATAGAGAAAGCTCCCGCACGCGCGGTTCTGGTCGTAATAGTCGCGCTGCTCGACCAGGGACGCGTACAGCCCCGAGCACCTGGCGAGGTCCTCCTCCTGGGCCTTGGCCCCGCGCAGGAACCCGCCCCCGGGGTTCTTGGCGGAAGCGAAGTTGAGGGCCATGACGCGGGCCTCGCCCTCCTGCTCGATGAGCCGTCGCCCCGCCGCCCCCGTGGTCTCGCCGGTGACCTGGATCGCCGTCGGGCGATCGAGGCGCTCCTTCGGCTCCCAGGCGTCGAGTGATCCGGGCCGGTAAAGCACGGTCCCCTTCACCGCGGCGAGCACGCGGTCGCGGATGCGAACCGTCGCGCCCGAGGGCGCGGTGTACTCGCCCCGACTCGCGATCTGCACGGTCTCTGCGGCGATGCTGGTCAGCTTCATGCGCTCAAGGATTGGCGAGCCGCGGCCGCTCGTCCAGCGAAACGCGCAGGCCGCCGCGCCGTACGCCACCCCGGCAGCGCGCGGCGCACGATCACGGCGCTCGACGCTGCTCGCGCGATCCGACCGGCGCGACGGCGGGACGAAGGACCCCTCGATCCACCCCCTCGATGCGGGCCCGGCGGCGCGCGCTGCTTCGATCTCGATACGCAAGTCCTTGCACAGGTGCGCAAGCACCCGCTCCGCAGGTGTGGACTCCATCGCTCCGCGCTCGGCCTGCGGACCGCAAAGTCACGCCATCGCGCGTGCGGCACGTCGCTTGCCAATATCGTACACCGAAACCGGACGCCATCCGCGTCAGTACCAGCCGTCGAGTCGGCCCGACCCGCCGTGGGAGTCCCATGGCGCCGTCTGGCGGAGCTCGCTGCGGCGCTGCGCGCCCTCGCCTCACCCGAGAGGGAGAGGCATGAACGAGAGGAGCTTGTATGATGAGTCACCTGTTTGCGGAGTCTCGTGGTCTCATTCATGGCACCCTTGGTCTCCTTGTCTTATCGCTCGCGTCGGTCGGGTGCGCCGCTGGCGCGCCCGCAGGAGAGGAGATCTCCGAGCGGGTCGGCGATACGGAGGTGAGCTTCGACGAGTTCGAGGCGCGCACCTACCGTGAGCCGGAGAGCGGTATCTACATCGTCGATGGCGACACTCCCATCGAGGGCGTCGACGGGCTCGAGCGGTTCTATGAGCGCCACGTCCAGCGCGGAGCGCTCATCGTCGACCAGAGCCATGGAAGGGACGTGAGGTGGAGCGACAGGGAGAAGCGGAACCTCAGCTACTGCGTGAGCGAGGCGTTCGGTGACGACCATGGCGCGGTGGTCTCCGCGGTGGAGAGCGCCGCGGCGGCGTGGGAGGAGGTGGCGGACGTCCGCTTCGTTCACCGCGCGGACCAGGACGCCGCGTGCGATGCGCGCAACAAGAGGGTCGTCTTCGACGTGAGCCCGGTCGAGGGGCAGCCGTACTACGCGCGCGCGTTCTTCCCCGACAGCTCGCGCCGCGCGCGCAATCTCCTCATCGACTCGGCCGCCCTCGGCCCGCTGGATCTCTGGACGCTCACGGGCGTCCTGCGGCACGAGCTCGGCCACGCGCTCGGCTTCCGGCACGAGCACACGCGGCCCGAGGCGGGCGCCTGCTTCGAGGACGACGGCTGGCGCGCCCTGACGCCGTACGACGCGGGCTCGGTGATGCACTATCCGTGGTGCAACGGCACGAACTGGGGCGACCTCGATCTGACGAAGCACGACGCGCGCGGCGCCGCGGCCCTCTACGGCCGGCCCTGCCGGTGAGCTCCGCCCCGCGGCGCGCGCTGCGGGCCGCGCGCCGACGGGGCGGCGCGCCGGCGAGAGCGCTGGCGAGGTGGGGAGCCCGAGGGATCATGGCGCGCGCGCGCCGCGCGTGAGATCATGGCGCGCCATGGAGGAGGTCGAGCTCGGCGTCCGGCGATACTCGGCCGAGGTGGTCGCGCACCGGCACGCGCACCACCAGCTGGTCTTGCCATTGGAAGGCGCGATAGCGCTCTCGATGGGCGGGCGCGAGCTCACGGCGGCGGGGCTCTCCGGTGTGCTCGTCCCGTGCGACATCCGCCACGCTTTCGCGGCGCCGGACCGGAATCGCTTCCTCGTCATCGATGTGCCGCCCGCCTCCGCGGAGGCTCTCGGCGCCGCGCCGTGGTTCGAGCGGATCGCCGACGGGCCGATCGCCCTCGACGCCGCCGCTGCGCACCTGGTCCGGACCGCGGCGGACGAGCTCGACTGGAGCGGCTCGATCGCGCTGCGTCGGCAGTGGGCGGGGCTGCTCGTGCTCACGCTGGCCGAGCGCGGGGCGCGCGGCGCGCTCGGCCCGATGCGCGCCCCGGAGAAGCTGCGCCGCGCGCTGCGCTTCCTCGAGGACCACGCGCATGAGCCGCTCACCGTCGCGGACGTGGCTGCCCGGGCCGAGCTGAGCCCGGGGCACCTCCACCATCTGTTCCGTACGGTCCTCGGGACGACGGTGCAGGAGCGCATCGCGGATCTGCGCCTCAGGCGCGCGATCGACCTCCTGTCCCGCACCGAGCTCGGGATCGCGGAGATCGCGATCCGCTGCGGCTACGCCGACCAGAGCTGCCTGACCCGCAGCCTGCGGCGCCGCCGCGGCGTGACCCCGGCGGCCCTGCGCCGCGCCGCCCGGGCCGAGGGTCGGGGCGAGCCGCGGCGCAGGCGAGCGTAGCCGGGCTGCAGGCGCGCAGCCCAGGCACGGCGCGCCGGGGCGCGGGTGAATGTCGCTGGGGCGCGAGCCCTGAGTCCAGGCACAGGACAGCGGAGCCTGAGCCAAGACCACGGCCGGGCGGCGCGCCATGCTCGGCGCCATGTCGGACACGACTCACGGCGCCGCCCTATCGGACGCGGCGATGTCAGCGACGCCAGCGGCGCGCCCCTCGCGGCGCGCCGCCACCCTGGCGGGCGTCGCCGCGATCGGCCTGTGGGGCAGCCTGGCCCCGCTCTCGACCTCGGTGCGCAGCCTGCCGCCGCTCCAGGTGCTCGCGTCGACGTTCGCGGTCGCGGCGCTCCTCGGCGCGGCGCGGCTCGCACGGCGTGGCAGGGGCGGCCTCGGCGCGCTGCGCCAGCCGTTCGGCAGCTGGATCCTCAGCGTGGGCGCCCTGTTCGGTTATCACGCCCTCTATTTCTATGCGCTCTCCGCCGCGCCGCCCGTCCAGGTCAGCGTCATCTCGTACCTGTGGCCGCTGCTCATCGTCCTGCTCTCGGCGGCGCTCCCCGGCGGCCGACTGCGCGGCAGGCACCTGGTTGGGGCGCTGCTCGGGCTCGCGGGCGTCTGGACGCTCGTCGCCGACGGGGGCACCGTCCGCTTGAGCGCCGCACACACGCCCGGTTACCTGGCCGCGCTCGGCTGCGCGCTCCTCTGGTCGACGTACTCGGTGCTCCAGCGCCGCTTCGCCGAGGTCCCTGCCGACGCCGTCGCAGGCCCGTGCGCCGCGACGGCCGCCCTGGGCCTGGCCGGGCACCTCGCGCTCGAGCGCACGGTCGTGCCCACGGCCGGAGAGGCGCTCGGCCTGCTCGCGCTCGGGCTCGGCCCCGTGGGCGTCGCGTTCTTCGCGTGGGACCACGCGACGAAGCACGGCGACGTGCCGCAGCTCGGGGCGCTGTCCTACGGCGCGCCGATCCTCTCGACGCTGCTCCTCTGCGTCGCCGGCCACGCCGAGGCGAGCTTTCAGCTGCTCGCCGCCTGCGCGCTCGTGACCGCCGGCGGCCTCGTATCGGCCGCGCCCGCGGTGATCGTCGGCGTCGGCGCCCGCGCGTGGCCGACGATCGCGCGCTGGATCACCCGCCCTCGATCGCGGCGCTGACGCGCCCGCGATCGAGGGCGCTCTCGTTCGTTACGGCTCGTGGCTACGCGCGGCGCGTGGGGGTCGGCTCGTCGTCCAGCAGGCCCGCGTTCGCGCTCAGCGTCGCGAACACCCCGTGCACGTCGTCGGCCGGAGCCCAGTGCCCCGCGCACATGAGCGCGCCCCCGGTGATCTCGGGCTGCGTCGAGAGGCGCGCCTGCACGTCGTCCGCGTGCACGCACACGTTGACGTGCAGGCGCGGGTCCGCCTCCGGTCGCTGGGCCAGCGCGCGGTGCACGGCGGTCGCGAGCTCGATCGCAGCGCGCCGTTCCCGCAGCGCCTCTGCCGCGTTTGCCGGGAGGAGGCGAACGCCGAGCACCTCGTTGCCCGTGATCGACGCCAGGATGAACCCGGCGCGCGAGAGCTGTGACTCGGCGATGTCGAGCACCCGACCGATATCGAAGGTCAGCGTGTCGTCGAGCTCGCCGGCGTCGCCGCGGGTCCGGACCTCCAGGTAGACCGCCACCGCAGGGTGCGTCGGGTCGGGCCCGCTCGGCATGCCCGACGCGGGCCCGCCGATGGCGTCCCTGAGCGCGCGCATCAGCTCCTCGACCGAGCCAAAGCGCCGCTCCCGCCGCTTCTCCATGCACCGCAGCACCACCGCGTCGACCTCGATGGGCAGCGGGACCCGCAGGCTCGGCGGCAGCGGCGGCTCCTCCAGGTGCTTCCGCACCATCTCATCCATGTCGTGCGTGTGGAACGGCAACCGGCCCACCAGCATGCGATGAAGGAGGACGCCAAGCGCATAGACGTCCACCCGCGCATCGATAGGACCGCCGAGGATCTGCTCTGGGGCCATGATGGATGGCGTCCCGGGCATACGTCCGGCCGTGGTGAGCCATGTCGACCCCTCCTCGGGCGCCATCATCTTCGCGATTCCGAAATCGAGCAGCTTCACGGTACGTGGCGAGCCCGAGCAGATGAAGATGTTGCTCGCTTTCACATCCCTGTGAACGATGCCAGCTGTGTGCGCGGCTGCTAGCGCTGCGCACACAGGCTCCATCAACTCCAGGGTCTCGCGCGGCGTGAGCCGCGTCTCGGACCGGATCAACGCGTCGAGCGTCTGGCCCTCGAGGCGCTCCATGACATAGAATGGCTGATAGTTGTTCAGCTCACCAACTCCGTAGATTTCCACGATGTTGGGGTGGGATATCGACCGCAGCACGTCGATCTCGCGTGCGAACCGATCGACCACGCGGCGAGAGTGGGCCACCGCCTCGCTCAGCACCTTGACCGCGGCGGGTCGGCCCGATTGGACGTGCCTCGCCCCGTAGACCACGCCGCAGCCGCCACGCGCGATGAATCCTTCGAGGATGTACTCGCCCGCCAGGGTCCCCGGCGGGAACTCGCCGCGCGCGGCCGACCTCTCGAAATCCGAAAACGGCCTGGTCTCGTCCTCTTCGTCGCTCATCTGCCCCTCCGCGCCGTGCGTCGTGATGCGTCGTGATGCGTCGCGGTGCGTTACAGTGCCGCTGCCAGCGCGCGCTCCGGATCGAACGCATCCTTTACTAAAGCGCTATGCAGAAGCATTTCGAAATGGTAACTTAAACTTTGCGGCTACTCGACCTTAAACGCCAAAACGCGGCGATGAAAAGGGGGACCGTCATGGTTCTTTGCTGTGCACGAAGTGTTGCGGTCTTGGCATTACCTCTGCTTACCGCTGCCTGCATCGGTGCCGAGCTCGACGAGCAGGCGGAGGGGCTCGTCGGCGAAGAAGAGCTCGTCGGGGAAGCCGAGGGCGCGTTCGAGACCGATAACGGCTACCTGGCCAACGCGCTGAACTTCAACGCGCTGAACTTCAACGCGCTGAACTTCAACGCGCTGAACTTCAACGCGCTGAACTTCAACGGGATGGACCCGAACGCGCGCGCATCCATCCTGAATCCGGGAGCGAACGGCGCGCTGGCAAGGGATCTTCTGCGCTACATCGTGAGCTGTTCGCTCGGACCTGCCCAGACGTTCTCGTTCTCGTGGACCGACAGCGGTGGGGTCGTCCACCCGGAGGCGTACCGCGGTTCGCTCGGGATAGCGCCTTGGTGGTCCAGCAGCGGTATCGCAAATGACACCTTCCATCAGCGCTTGATCACGGCCTGCGTCGCCGCGCGGACGAACTGGTACGGCGTCTCGGTGATGGTCTCCTTGCGCGACGATTACAACGGGTTGGGCACGCAGCCGTCGGAGATCTCGACCTACACGGTAAGGGAGGGCGCGTTCTGGGGAAATCTCTTCTCCTCGACGCCGTACGTGCGCGCCTGCTACTCGCCCGGAGGGGTCACCCGCGCGCGCCAGATGATGCGCGACTGCGCGGCCGGCCACGTCACTGTCGACCCCGCGACCGGTGCCACGACGGTTCAGGGGTGTGGTCCTATGGTCATCCTGGGTTCTTGCGATACACTGTGCAGCGGGGTGGACACGACCAGGGGTTTCTACCGCCAGTGTCTTGAGGACCCCTCGATTTGGCCATGGCTGCGCACGGATCTGGTCGTCACGTCGTTCTTGACCCCGTAGGGGAGCGGATGCGCTCGGAAGCCTTGCGAGGCGAGGAGCCAGGAAGCGCGCTCCAGGAAGCCGCGCGCTGCCCCGACTGCGGGCGGCGGAACCTGGGCTCGTGCCCCGACTGTGCGCTGCCTGGTCGGCCGTGGCCTCGCGAGCCGAGCCCCCCGGACATCACCGAGGCGGTCCCCGTCGCGCTGCCGCGGTTCGCCGGCTACTGGACCCGCAGGATGCTGGGGCAGGGCGGCTTTGGCTTCGTGTACGAGGCCGAGCCCGAGGAGGGCGGGGCGTCGGTGGCCATCAAGCTCGCCCGCGCCGACCGCCGCGGCGCGGGCGTCCACCTCCGGCGCGAGATCGAGGCGCTCTCCGCCGTCGGCACCCCGCACGCGCCGGCCGTGTACGCGTCGGGTGCGCTGGACGACGGCTCTCCGTACGCGGTGATCGAGCGGCTCGCGGCGCCCACGCTCGCCGCGCGCCTCGCTTCGCGCCCTGGGCTGCAGGTGGAGGAGGCGGCGCGCCTCGGGCTCGCGACGCTCGCGGCCCTGGAGGCCGTCCATGCCCGCGGTTACGTGCACTGCGACCTGAAGCCCGAGAACCTGTTCGTCGATGGCGCGGGGCGAGCGTCGATCATCGACTTCGGCATCGCCCGGGTGGTGGGGCGGCGCGACGAGGCGGAGGACGACGATCTGGCCCTGGGGACGGCGGAGTACATGGCGCCGGAGCAGTCCGCTGGTCGGACGGATCTGGATGCACGTGCGGACATCTACGCGATGGGCGTCATTCTCTACGAGCTGTTCGCAGGCCGGCCGCCGTTCTGGGGGCCGCGCGCGGCCGTCCTGGAGGATCACAGGAGCCGCAGGCCTCCGCGGCTCTCGGCGCGCGCGGCGGTGCCGCAGGCGATCGAGGAGGTGGTGCACCGCTGCCTGGCCAAGGATCGGAGCGAGCGGTTCGCGAGCGCGACCGAGCTGCGCGTCGCGCTGGAGCGAGCGCTCGGGGACGACACCGCGCCGAGCGAGAGAGGTGGGCCGCTCGCGTCGAGCGGCGTCGAGCGTCGCCCGGCAGGGCTGCTGTTCTTCGAGGGCGCGGCCGATCGAATGGTCGTGCAGCGCCGGATCCGGGCGCTCGGCGGCGAGCTCGCGCACGCATCGGGCTCCCGTTATGTGGCGGTCTTCGGTTACGGGGGCGCGGCGAACCCGGCGCGGCACGCGCAGCGGGCGGCCGAAGAGCTCCTGCGGGGAGGGCTGTGCGCGCGGGTGCTGATCGACCTGGCGCCCGTCTCGGTCCAGACCCGGCCGGACGGGGCGCAGCGCTTCCTCAGCCCGCTCTTCTCGCGCGCCGAGCGGTGGCCAGCCGCCTCCGGTCCGCTGGGCCCCTTCCTCTCGCCCGCGGCGGCGGCCGCGCTCCCCGAGGCGCACCCCGCGCTCGCGGACGAAGCGCCTTCTTCCTCCGTGCAAGGCGATGCGGCGCCCGGCGCGAGAGACAGGCCGCAAGAGCAGACGAGCCCCGACGCGTTCGTCGGCCGTCGTGACGTCCTCGACCAGCTCCTGCGCAGCGCCGAGGAGGCGCTTCGCCTCAAGCAGCCCACGATCGTGTCCGTGGTCGGCGAGCCTGGTTATGGCAAGAGCCGCCTGTTCGCCGAGCTCGGCAAGCAGCTCAGAGCGCGCCTGCCGCACGCCAAGCTGATCGACCTGCGCGGGCAGGAGCCGACGAGCGGCGTCTCCGACGCGACGCTGAACGATCTCGTGCGCGGGGTGCTCGACGTACCTGACGCGCCGCCGCAGAGCGGCGTCCGCGAGGCCCTCACCGGGCAGCTCGGCCCCGTGCTCGGCGAGGTGCTCGGCTCGGGGCTGGCGATGGCGCTCGGCTGGGTGGACGAGCGGACGGGCAGCGATCTCTACCCCGAGCTCAAGGCGCTCCAGTCCGCGCCGGGCGCGCTGCGCTCGGCGCGCGTTCGGGCGGCGGGCGAGTGTCTGCGCTGGCGAGCGGTGTCGTCGCCCCTGATCGTGATCCTCGACGACGCGCAGTTCGCCCACGACGCGACGCTCGCGGCGCTCGAGTACGCGGCGCTCGAGGACTCGGCCTCGCCGCTGTGGATCTGCGCGATGGGGCGCTCCGCCTTTGCGGAGGCGCACCCTACCTGGGGCGAGCGCGCCGCGCGGCGCGAGAGCATCCGGCTCGGGCCGCTCGATGCCGAGAGCGCGCGAGCGCTGTGCCGGCGGTTGCTCCTGCCAGCCCGCGATGTGCCGGAGCCGGCGATCGAGCGCTTGCTGGAGCGCTCACAGGGGGTGCCGCTGCTGCTCGTCGAGCTCGTGCACGGGCTCAAGCGCGAGGGGATCCTGCGCCGGCATCCGCGGGGCGAGGCGTGGTACCTGGCGACCGATGAGCTCGATCGCTTGCCCATGCTGCCGCTCATCGACCCGCTGGCGCAGGGCGAGCTCGCGGCGCTCGGGCCGGCGCTGGGGGCGCACGCACGGCTCGTCTCGCTGCTCGGCGCCGAGGTGTCGATCGACGAGATCGCGGGTGTGTTGAGCCACCTGGATCGGAGCGGCCATGGTGCGGCCTTTCCGCTCGACGCACGTGTCGGGACCCAGCGGCTGCTCCAAGCGGGCGTGCTGGCCACCGACACGAAGGGCCGGCTCGGTTTCCGGCATGCGCTGGTGCGGGAGGCGATCGCGCGGGGAGTCGACGAAGCGGAGCGGCGGCGGATCCATCGGGCGGCGTACGAGCACCACCGCGAAGCGAACCACGAGAGCCGCGAGCAGCGGCGGTTCAAGCTCGCGTACCACGCGGCCAACGCCGGGCTCGCGGAGATCGCGGAAGAGGCCTACCTGGAGCTGGCCGAGCGGGCGCGGGCGCGGCACGCCTACGTCGAGGCGGAGCTCCACTACAGCCGCGCGCTCGCGCAGCCGGTCGAGGAGCGCGGCGCGCGGAGGAGGGCGGCGTACCGGGGCCGGGGCCTGATGCGCTACCGGCTGGGGCGCTATCACGATGCGCTCGGCGATCTCGATCACGCGCGCGCGATGGCGGTCGAGGGGGGCGGTGATCTCGAGCCGATCGAGATCCTGCTCGACGAGGCCACGGTGCTCGACTGGATGCACGATTATGGGCGCTCGAAGGAGCGGGTGGAGCAGGCGAGCGCGCTCGCGCGGAGCAACCTGCCGCCGGCGCTCACGGCGCGCCTTTCGATGGGGATGGCGCGCTCGCTGCACCGCGAGAGCCGCGAGGAGGAAGCGACGCCGCTGCTCGAGCTCGCGGCGGCGCAGGCCGAGGAGGTCGGCGACGAGGGGTACGAGACGCTGCTGGTGTCGCTGCTCCTGCTGGGCTTCATCTATCAGGGGCTCGGGAAGCTCGACGAGGCAGGGGCTGCGCTGGATCGGGTGGTCCGGATGTGCGAGGCGCGCGGCGACCTCGTGCACCTCGGTCCGGCGATCAACAACCGGGCGCTGCTGCGCGCGTGCCTCGGGGACAACGACGGGATGGTCCTGGACCTGTGCCGCCTTCTCTCCATCGCGCGCGAGCTGGGGCTCGGGGAAATGGAGGTCGCGGGGGAGTTCAACCTGGGCGAGTACCTCTATCTGATGGGCAACCTGGATATGGCGATGCCGCACGTCGAGCGGGCCGTATCGCTGGAACGCCATCAGCGGGGGGAGGAAGCGCGCCCCGTGGTGCAGCTCCTCCTGGCGAGGGTGCTCCTGTACCGGGGAGAAGAGAGCAAGGCGCGAGAGATCATCGAGGCGATCCGGGGTCAGCAGGCGAAGGCCTCGGCGGAGGGGCGCGAGGGCATGGAGATGGCGCCCTCGGAAGAGGTGCAGTGGTCGATGATCGACCTGGCGACACGCGACGCGAGCGCCGAGGCGTGGGACGAGCTGGAGGAGCGGTCTGCCCGGTTCTCCGTGGGGCAGGAGCAGATCGAGGTCATCGAGGCGCGCGCGCGGGCCCTCGCGCGGTGTGGCCGCCACGCGGAGGCGGAGGCGGCGCTCGAGCGGGCGATCGAGGTAGCCGGGCGGATCCCCAATGTCATGCGGGAGCGGCTCCACCGGCAGCGAGGTCGCTAGCCCGGATGCTCGGCGAGCCGCCCACGCCGGCTCGTAATCCACGAGCCCACCGCTGAGCGTACCGGCTTTGCCGACGCGGAGCTCGGCGATGTCGAGCGGGCGGAGTCGATGTTGCGCGCAGCCTGGTAGGAAGGTGGCCGGTCGCGACTGGGGGCCTTGAAGCTCGGTCCCCGCGCAGCCCCGTCCTCACCGCGGGACAGCCGCCGCTGCGCGGCGCGGCGGGGCCTCGCGGTGGGAGACGCCCGTGACGGCGCCCTTCGCGCCCGGATGCGCAGCGGGATCGCCCGTCGCGTCGAACAGGGCGAGCGCCCTCGTATAATCGAGCGCCGCCCCCGCGGTGTCGCCCCGCTCGCAGCGCAGATCGGCGCGCGCGTGGAGCACCGCGGCCTGGCCCGCGCTGTCCCCGAGCTCCTCGAAGAGCCGCAGCGCATCCTCGTAGTCGCGCTGCGCGCCCGGGAGCGCACCCCTCTGGCGGCGCAGGTCGCCGCGCGCCTTGAGCACGGCGGCCTCGCCGCGGCGATCTCCGCTGTCCCGGTACAAGAGGATCGCATTGCCATAGTCGCGCGCCGCGAGCGCCGTCTGCCGCTCTCGCAGGCGCAGGTCGCCGCGCGCCTGCCACGTGCGCGCATGGGTCTGCTCGCACCCGAGCGCCCGGAGGAGATCAGGCTGCGCGAGCACCTCGCGCGCGGCGCGGGCGTGGGAGCTCGGGCCGCGACGCTCATCGCGGCTGCTTGGCGGGGGCGAGCGGAGCTGGCTGAGGACGCGCTCCTCCACGCCCTCGAGGATGTAGAGCGCGCGATCGTAGTCGCGCGCGGCGCCCGCGAGGTCCCCCTCCTTGAAGCACAGATCGCCCTGCGCCTTCAGCACGTTGGCCTCGCCCAGGCGATCGCGGCAAGCCCTGAGGAGCGTGAGCGCGCACCCGTAGTCGCTCGCCGCCCCCGCCAGCTCGTCCTGGTCGAGCCGGAGGTTGCCGCGCGCGAGCAACCCCATCGCCTCTCCGGCCTTGTCCGACGCCGCCTTGAACAGCGACAGCGCCCGCTCGTGATCGCGCGAGGCGGCCGCGAGGTCTCCCTGCCGCCGGCGCACGTCGCCGCGGAGCAGGAGCGCCGTCGCCTGGCCGCGCCCGTGCGTGGCCGCCTCGAACGCGGCGAGCGCTTCGCTGTAGTCCGCGACGGCGGCCTCGAGCGCGCCCTCGCCGAGGCGCCGGTTGCCGCGCGCGAGCAGCTCCTTTGCGCTGCGGAAGACCTCGTCGTCGGCCGGCGGCGAGCTCCGCGCCGCCGCGCGCTGCGCGTTCGCGCGCACCGCCTTGCGGAGGACGTCGCGGTGACCCGGGCGGCCGCGCTCGCGAGCGGCCGGCGTCGCGCGGAGCGTCCCGAAGGTGCCGCGCCGCTTGCTCGCGAGCTCGGAGCGTCGCGCGCTCTCGAGCGCCGCGAGCGCGCGCTCGCGCAGCTCCGGGAGCGCGTCGCCCGAGAGCCGCGCCGCCTCGTCGAGCAAGCGCTGCTGGAGCTCGGCCGGCAGCCCGAGGTCCACCACCGTGCAGGCATCGACGAGCGCTCGTGCCAGCACCTCGGCGCCGCGCTCGCCGTCCCGGAACGGCGCGAGGTCGAGGGCCGCGAAGAGCTCGCAGGCGACGCGCCGGCGTGACGCCGCCTCCGGCCTCCCCTCGACCGCGGCCGTCCAGAAGAGCAGCGCCTGCATCGCGTCCGCCGAGCCCCGGTGGAGCGCATCCCAGCGCCTCGCGTCGGCCGCCGCGTCCTCGCGGGCCGCGGCGCGCACGGGGGGCGTCATCGTGAAGGTCTGCGAGCCCTGCTCGAGCGACACCACCCGCCCATGCACGAGCAGCTGGAGCGGCCGCGCAGCGGAGGGCGCCGGCTTCCCCGCCGCGGCGGCGACCACCTCCAGCGGGACGCCCGTCGGAGGCAGCACGGCGAGCGCATGCACCACCCGGCGCGCCTCCTCGCCGAGCGACTCCAGCGCGTCGCCGAGCACCGCGCCCATGATCTCCCCCTCGGGTCCCCCCGGATCCAGCTGCGCTGCGTTCTTCCGCAAATACACCTCGGCCGACATCCCTGTCCGCCGCAGCGTGGCTGCGGCGATCTCGATCGCGGCCGGCAGATATCCGAGCGCAGCGACGAGCGCGTAGGCCCACTGGACCTCCGCAACGGGCGGCGCGTCCGTCCCCCATGCACCCTGGGAGAGGACGGACATCGCAGCGGATACGGAGAGCGCCGAGACGCTGAGCTCGGGCGGCTTCCGATCTCCGGACGTGGAGCGGAACCTCAACATATCGCCTCTGTCATTCCAGAAGAGCTGGTTATCCGAGCAGGCGCCGTCCGGCTCTCGGCCCGCGGCGACATGCCTGCTGGCCCCCAATCAGCCTGGAGATTGCTATGTCGAAGCCTGTGTCGAGGAGCTTAGCGCGGCGCGCGACAGGCTCAACGGCCTTCCAGGTTTTCACGCGATCCCCGCGGCGAATTCGCGGCGAACCAGCCCGCGCTGGCACGTGTCCGGCAACGGCTCGCCGATCATGGGAAAGCGCGTTCGACGAAGCGGAACGACGGGATCCTGCGCCGGACGCTCGCTCCTCGTCGCCGGCTCGTATGTCCCGCGGTCGGGTCGAGGAGAGAAGATCCTGCCCATCTCCGCGGGCCCCGCGGCGAGGCGGGCTGCTCGGGCGGAAGGCCGTGGGCGTGAGATCTGGGTCGGAGACGAGATCCTTTATGTGACCGAGACGGGCACCGGCAAGCCCGCGGTGCTTCTGCCCAGCATGCTGATCGACGGCGCGACTTACCGGCCCACGGTCGAGGCGATGGCGCGCCACGCGCGGGTGCTCGTCGTGGAGCTGCCCGGCTCGGGCCGCGCCTCGCCGCTCCGCGCGCCGTGGACCCTGGAGCGGTATGCGCGCTGCGTCGCCGAGGCCTTGCGGGCTTTGCGCCTCGAGCGCGTCACGCTGATCGGCCACTCGCTGTCTGGCGCCGTGGCGCTGGTCGTCGCGGCGCTGTACCCCGAGCGGCTCTCCGGGCTCGTGCTCGTCGATTCCATCGGATTCAACCCGCCGGGCTCGGTCCTTTCGCTCGTCCTCGCGCGCGCGGCCGAGGTGGCGCTGGCGCCTCGCTTCATCGCGCGGGGGGCGCCTGCTCTCCTCCATAACCTGCTCTTCCACACGCGGAGCGCGCTGAGCCTCCTGCGGATCGCCGCGACCGCGGATCTGAGCGGCCATGCGGCGCGCGTGCGCGTGAGGACGCTGCTCGCCTGGGGCGCGCGCGATCTCACGGTGCCGATCGGCTCGGCCCTCGCCATCCAACGCTTGATCCCCGACTCGACCCTTGTCGTCTCCTCGAAGGGAAACCACGACTGGATCGTGGAGCGACCAGCCGAGTTCGCGGACGCGGTGGCGAGGTTCATGGCTGGCAGCGGCGGAGCCGCCTGAGCAGGGGGTATCGTGGAGCGCCGCCATGCGCTACCCTCGCCATGCCGTTCTTCGGCGTGAACCTCAAGGAGCATGGCGCGCGGCGCGAGCCGAGCCGCCATAGCAGGGAGCGGGGCTTGACTGGTTTGTGGCGCCTGCTGGAACAGGCCGCGAGGTGGGCGCGGCTCGCGACCCCGCTCCTCGCGCTCCTCGCGACGATGGCGCTGTGCCTTCCCGCCCGCGGCGAGACTGCGACGCCCGCGGGGGGCCCGGGTGGCGCGGCCGCGGCGGGGACCCCCGCGCCGCCGGGCCCGCGACCGCTGCCGCCGATCCCCGGCGCGGGGAAGGTCACCGTGGTCGCGATCTCCGGGACGATCGATCTCGGCCTCTCGCCCTTCCTGGAGCGCGTCGTCGCCGCCCAGGGGGAGGGCGACCTCCTCGTGCTCGACATCAGCACGCTCGGCGGCCGCATCGACGCCGCGCTCGCCATCCGGGACGCGCTGCTCCGGGCGCGCGCCCGCACGGTGTGCTGGGTCAACCCGCGCGCCATCTCGGCCGGAGCGCTCATCTCGCTCGCCTGCGATGTCATCGCGGTCGCCCCCGGCGCCACCCTCGGCGCGGCGACGCCCGTGCAGATCGGCGAGGGAGGCGAGATGAAGCCTGTCGCCGAGAAGGTCGTGTCCTACATGCGGAAGGAGATGCGCGCGACCGCGGAGGCGAAGGGGCGGCGCGGCGACATCGCCGAGGCCATGGTCGACGCCGACGTGGAGGTCCCCGGCCTCGATGAGAAGGGGAAGCTGCTCACGCTGGACGGCGCGCAGGCGCTCGCGTGGGGCGTCGCCGAGGTGCAGGCCGGCAGCGAGGCAGACCTCTTCGGCGCCCTGGGCCGCGCCCAGCCCGCGGAGATCATCCGCCCGCGCCCCAGCTTCGCCGAGCAGCTCGCGCGCTTCCTCTCGGATCCCACGCTCTCCGGGGTCCTCATGACCCTCGGGATGCTCGGCATCCTCCTCGAGCTCTACGCGCCGGGCCACGGCGTCTCGCTCGCCGTCGGGCTCTCGTGCCTCGCGCTGTTCTTCTTCGGGCACCACGTCGTGAAGCTCGCCGGCTGGGAGGAGCTCGCGCTCTTCGCCGTCGGCGCGATCCTCATCGCGGTGGAGATCTTGGTCCCGGGGCACGTCGTCCCTGGGGTTGCGGGCGCCGCGTGCGTGGCGAGCGCCCTCCTCCTTTCGCTCCTCGATCTCGAGCGCGTGCCGGTCGACGTCGCCTGGCACGCCGGCTGGCTGCCGCGCGCCCTCGCCTCGGTGTGCGGCTCGCTCGCGGCGACGGCGGCGCTCGCCGTGGCCGCCGCCCGCATCGCGCCGAGGACGCGCTTCGGGCGGCGGCTCGTCCTGGACGCGGCGATCCGCGGCGTCGCCGTCGGAGGGCCTCCCGAGGTCTCCGCGGCGCCCGCGTCGCTCGTGGACCGGCTCGGCACGGCCGCGACCGATCTGCGCCCCTCGGGCAAGGTCGTGCTCGACGGCCGCCGCGTGGAGGCGCTCTCGGAGCTCGGCTACGTCGAGGCCGGCGCCCGCGTGCGGGTGATCCGCGCGGAGGGGGGCCGGGTCGTCGTGAGGGCGATCGCGCGCGGCGCGGACGAGGAGCGCGGAGCGTGACGCCGGCGCTGCTCGTCGTCGCGCTGCTCGTGGCGGGGCTCGTGCTGCTCGCCATCGAGGTGCTGGTCATCCCCGGCGTCGGCCTCGTCGGGGTCCTCGGCGGCGCCGCCGTGCTCGGCGCGGTCGCGCTCGCATGGGCGTCGCTCGGGATCGGCTACGGCCTGCTCGCCCTGGGCGCCGGCGTCTGCGTGACGGGGCTCCTGTTCTGGGCTGTCCCGAGGACGCCTGTGGGCCGCAAGATGGTGCTGCTCGAGACCCAGCGGAGCGGGCGTGGCCCGGACGCGCGGCTCGCCGCGCTTGCCGGCAAGGAGGGCAGGGCGCTCACGCCGCTCCGCCCCGCCGGCACGGTCGAGATCGAGGATCGCGCGGTCGATGTCGTGACCGACGGCCTCTACGTGGAGGCCGGCACGCCTGTGCGGGTCGCGAGCGTGGAGGGGAACCGGGTCGTCGTCGAGCCGCGCAAGCCCTAGAGAGCGCGCGAGAGGCGACCCTTCACGGACAGGGACGGGTGGAGAGGGATATGGAGATCATCTCGGTCATCGTGATCGGCGGGCTCGTGCTCGTCGCCATCGTCGCGACGCTGTACATGGTGCCGCTCCGGCTGTGGATCGCCGCGCAGGCGTCGGGCGCCGGGGTCTCGATGCTCACGCTCATCGCGATGCGCCTGCGCCGGGTGCCGCCCGATCAGATCGTCAACGCGCGGATCAGCGCCGTGAAGGCGGGTCTCGAGGAGGTGTCCGTCGACATGCTCGAGGCCCACTACCTGGCCCGCGGCCGGGTGGAGGCGGTCGTCAACGCGCTCATCTCGGCGGGCAAGGCGGGGATGGAGCTCGATTTCTCGCGCGCGGCCGCCATCGATCTCGCCGGCCGCAACGTGCTCGAGGCGGTGGCGATGTCGGTGAACCCGCGTGTCATCGAGACCCCGAAGGTCTCGGCCGTGGCCAAGGACGGTATCCAGCTCCTCGCGATCGCGCGCGTGACCGTGCGCGCCAACATCGATCGCCTCGTCGGCGGCGCGGGCGAGCAGACGGTGCTGGCCCGCGTCGGCGAGGGCGTCGTCTCGACCATCGGCTCGGCCGACGACTACAAGCACGTCCTCGAGAACCCCGATACCATCTCGAAGAACGTGCTCAAGAAGGGCCTCGACGCGGGCACGGCGTTCGAGATCCTCTCCATCGACATCGCCGACGTCGACGTCGGCTCCAACATCGGCGCGAAGCTCCAGACGGAGCAGGCCGAGGCGGACAAGCAGGTGGCGCAGGCCAAGGCGGAGTCGCGCCGCGCGCTGGCGGTCGCGCAGGAGCAGGAGATGAAGGCCAAGACGCAGGAGATGCGCGCGAAGCTCGTCGAGGCGGAGTCGACGATCCCGCTCGCCGTCGCGGAGGCGCTCCGCACGGGCAAGCTCGGCGTCATGGACTACTACAACATGCGCAACGTCATCGCCGACACCGAGATGCGCCAGGGCATCGCCGGCACCACGGGGGGCAAGCCCGATCCCGTCGGGGAGTCGTGAGGTGCCGCCGCGTGACCCGCCGAGCCCGCTCCTCGCGTGGCTCGGCCGCCGCGACGCGCTCGTGCGGCGCTTCGTCCTCGCCGAGGTGCTGGGCCCGCCCCGGGCGTTGTCGCCGCGCTCTGCGCGGCCGGAGAGCCGCGCGGCCGGAGGGCCGCGCCCCGACGACGCTGGACGGGCGCCATGCGTGACATCGACCTCGAGAAATACGTCGGCGCCCTCATCGGAGTGATCTGGGCGATCGTCAAGCTCGCGAGCCTGTACGGGGGCGTGCAAGCCAGGCGCGCTGAGCGCGCTGCGCGTGCCGCCGCGCGGCCCGGCGACGCGGACGCCCCGCGGGGCGATACGGCGCCCATCGATGTCGCGCGGGGGAGCGATATGGGGCTCGTTGATGTCGCGCCCCCGAGCGCTGCGCCGTGGGCGGAGATGCCCTTCGGCGCCCCGCGCGCGCCCGACGCCGACCGGCTGCGCGGGGTACTCCTGCGGCTCGGCGAGCTCGAGCAGAGCGCCGCGGCGCTCGGCGAGATGGTGCGCCACGAACGGGCGAACCGGCGCTTCACGGACGTGCTCCTCGGGGCCGTCCCGCACGAGATCGGGTCCCTGCGCGCCGCCGTCGACGCGGGCCTCACGGCGCGCGAGGCGGAGTCCGCGGCGGACCGCATCGAGCTCGTCGTGGGCGAGATCGCGGTGCTCGTGCGGCAGCGCCGCGACCCATCGCTCCTGCCCGATCTCGGCGACGCGGACGCCCTCGCCGACGCCTGCTACGCCCCCGTGATCGCGTTCGCGCGGGCGGAGGGGCTGCCGCTCCGGAGCGGAGCGCCGGCCACGCAGCTCACGGATTTCGATCTCGCGATCTGGACGGGCTTCATCCCGACGTCGATCGCGCCCATCTTCCTCCCTGTCGACTTCTTCTCGACCCCGCTGCGCTGGCCGGCGCTCGCGCACGAGATAGGGCACGATTTCCTGGCCTCGGTCGACGGCCTCGAGCCGGCGCTGCGCCGCGAGCTCGGCCTGGGGGGCGAGCGGGCGCGCCCGCCCGCGCTGGACGGTGATCGCGTCAAGGCTCCCGAGCTCAGGCGGGTGTTCGGCGTGTGGTTCGAGGAGATCTTCTGTGACGTCTTTGGCACGCTCATGTTCGGCCCCGCCTACGTGCTCACGATGAGCGAGCTGTTCTTCCAGGAGGACGAGCCGTACGCGTCGATCGCCGTCCAGACGGACGTGACCGGCGCGCGTTATGACGAGCACCCTCCTCCGCACCTGCGCGTGCTCATCGGGTGCATGGTCCTCGAGCGGGGCGGGCTCAACGAGGACGCGCGCGCCCTGCGGGAGGCGTGGGCGCGCCGCCACGCCGAGGTGAGCCTCGATGACCTGCTCTTGCCCGTGAGGGGGGCGTGGCGCCCGTTCCCGCTCTCGCCCTTCGCCAGCATGGCCGCGTGGATCGTGGAGCGCCTCTATGCCGGCCCGCTCACCGCCCTGTCCGGCTTCGGTCTGCAGGACATCAGCGGGCTCGACTACGGCCCGCACGAGCGGCAGGAGGCCTCGCGCGCGCGCGACGCGCTGCTCGCCGGCCGGGTCCCCGCCGTCCTCGACGCCCGGGCGCTCCTCGCGGGCGCGGTCCTGGCGGCGCATCATGCGCCCGCGCAGTCGCTGTCGATCCTCATCAAGGCGCGCGCTGCGATCCCGGCGCTCGGCACGAGCGAGCGACGGCCCGGCCCGTTCGGATCGCGCCTCGACGCGTCCTGCGTCACGCTGGACCGCCGTGCCGTGACGGAGGCCCTGCTCTTCCGGGAGGTCCTGCTGCCGCCGCGAGCGCTTCGCGCCCGCCGCCGCGCGCGCCTCTAAGAGCGACGGTCACCCGCTTCGGATACGGGCCCATCTCGACGTTTTCGGTGCTCAGCGCACCGGAGTGCGCTTGCGCGCCGAAAACGCCGATCTGGGCCCGTCTCCTGTGCGGGAGACCGCCGCTCGGCGGGGCTTGTGACAGGAGAAGGGGCGGGGGGTGGATACCGCCGTGGAGCGGGGCGCGGCTCGGATCAGATGGCGTCGAGCTCGGCCGCGGCCTGCGGGGGGTGGGCCGTCTGGATCGTGGGCGCCCGCGGCGCGGCGAGGCTGCCCGCCGTGATCAGGGGCAACGGCGCCCGCGGCGGGGGGAGGCTCTCCGAGCGGAGCTTCATGAGCTCCTCGCGCTGGTGCTTCCACACGGTCCGGTAGCGGAAGAACGGCACGGCCGGGTAGAGGTGATGGATCAGGTGATACGTCTGCCCGAAGAGCAGCACGTTGAACAGCGCGCTGTCGACCGCGCGCGTCGCGCTGTACCGGTCCTGCGCCGCCGTGATCTCGTGGGGGTAGTGAGGCAGGTAGTCGAAGGCGAACGCGAGGAAGAAGATCGCCAGCCGCGCCGGCAAGATCCAGTAGAGGAGCGCGAGCTCGCCGTAACCGAGCCCGAAGGCCAGGGCCACGAGGGCGAGCATGGCCGCGAGCGACGCGACCGTCTCGATCCGCTCCGCGCGCTTCTGCGCGCGGTAGGAGCGCAAAAATAGATAGTAGTAGTGGAGATCCTGTGTTGCCCAGCGGAGCGGCAGGACGTACCACGGGCCGCGCCCACTCCAGTAGTCGGGATCCCGATCTGCCTCGTTCGTGTGTTTGTGATGCTCGAGGTGGAAGTGACGCACCGCCAGGAACGGCGCCACGAGCAGCAGCCCGGACAGCCGCCCGATCACGCCGTTCAGCAGCGCGGAGCGCGCCAGCGACCGATGCGCGGCCTCGTGCATCGGCGTGAAGGCGGCATACGCGGCGACGGCCGCTGCGAGCACGGCCGGCACGGTCGACACCCAGCCCGCGACGCCCGCGTAGACGGCCGTCGCCCAGAGGGCGTACGACCCCGCGAAGAGCGCCACCGTCGGCCACTCGATCGTCCGGGTCTGCAGCAAGCCGCTGTCGAGCGGCAGGACGCTCCAGAGGGCCGGCCGCCCGGAAGGTCTCCCCGACGGCCTTCCCGAGGGCCTCCCCGACGGCCTGCCCGAGGGCCTCCCCGACGGCCTTCCCGAGGGGCGGCTCGGGCAATTCTCGTCGTTGTTCCTCGTGAAACTCCAGACGGCTGGCCGCCCCGATGGACGACTGAGTCGGTTCTCGTCGTTGTTCATGGCGCTCAAAACTCCCGGGGGAAGCTTCGGATCTTCACGTTGGTGACAGCGGACGGTGTACGCCGGATCAAGCGCAAACGAACGTTCGACCACTCGGGACCGTTCCACGGATGGCACCGAGAGGTCGTCAGGGGTTAGCGACCTCCAGAGCGAGGCCGTCCACGGCCATTCTCTCGGACGAACAGGGGAGCGCCACGGGCGGTTCCACTGCGAGAGAAGGCGGGAGACACTCGCAGACGAGCACGAATCCAATCTAGCAGCCTAGCAACAGGAGCACAACGGGACTTTCGGAGCGTCGCGTTGGGCTTTCTGGTTGGCTGGATTCCAGAAGCACCGTCGTTTGTTTCGGTTTGTGACGGTTGTGGCCGTTACGAGCGTTGCGACCGTTGCGACCGTTGCGACCGACGCAACCGTTGCGTCGGTTTGCGATGACGTCGTCCGCCTGCGTCAGCCTGCGTTGGTTTGCGGCGGCGTTCGCGGCGGCGTGCGTGAGCTGGCGTTGGCGCCGCTGCCTTTGTCCGAGGAACAGGCCCGGAGGCGCCGTTCTGACGCTGACATCACGGCGCGCGTCAGAACAGTGCGCTCGGCACATTCCACTAGACATGGCCGTATGTCGAGGCGTTGCCGTCCCGCAGCATGGCGCTCACCTCGTGGGCACAACCCCATGCCAGCGTGTATCCCGAACCGCCGTGGCCGTAGTTGTGGATCACGCGGCCTTCACGCTCGAGCCGCACGGTGCTCCGATAAGGGCGCAGCCCGGCACGTGAACCGAGCAAGCGGCCCGGCCTGAGCCCGGCCGCGCGCACCCGCTGGAGCATTGCGTCAGCGAGCTCAGGATCAGGCGTCAACGGGCGATCATCGGGCGACGGGATGAAACAACCGCCAATCACGATCTCGCGACGCCTTGGGATAACATAGACGAGCGCCGATTCGTCCCTTTCATCACCCAGTGCGACATCTGGGGGGATCTCGCCCGGTTCGACGATCGCTACCTGGCCATAGACGCCGATGAGCTCGCTGTCGCCGGTGAGCGCGCGCGCCCCGAGCCCGGTGCAATTCACGACGCAGTCGCCCTCGACCTCGGCGAGCGATCGCACGTGCTCGGTGCGCACTGGACAGTCGAGCTGCGCCTCCAGCCAGGGCAGGTGCAACGATGGCTCGATGCGCGGCGCCGTGAATCGCAGGCTGTACGGCGCGCCCAGCGGGTGGGGTCCAGGCTCGAGCGCGAGGTCCGGGACGCTCGGAGCCCACCACGGCAGGCGCGTGTCGTCCTCCGCCTCGCGCGCGGTCAGGAGATCCACACCCGCCTCCGGGTGTTCGTTCGCGATGCGCGTGAGTTCATCGAGGCTCCTCGAGGACCACGCGTTGACGCGCTCGGGCGGGTTCGCCAGGAAAGGGTGCCACAGCGCGGCCGCGACCGCGGACGTCGTGCGCTCGCCGCGCGCCGCTGCGATCACCTGCACCCGGTGGCCGTCGCGCTGGAGGACGACCGCCGTGGTCAACCCGATCACCCCTGCGCCCACGACGGTGATCCGCTGCGCCTGAGCCTGGCCCCTCGATGACGCCACGATCGCGCGCTCTAGCACGCCGCGCCTCACCGTCGACATCGCACACCACGCCCGGCGTCGAATCCGGTCACGTGGACGTCCCGCGACGTCCCGCGACGTCCCGCTGCGTCCAGCGCCGTCCCGCTGCGTCCAGCGCCGTCCCGTGATGTCCGATCCACAGCCGTTTCCGCCCACCGCTGCTACACGCCGAGCAGAGCGACGGCATCCCTCCGCCCCCCTCTGCCACGTGCCGAGCAGAGCGACGGTCTCCCTCCGCCCCCTCTGCCACGTGCCGAGCAGAGCGACGGTCTCCCGCACAGGAGACGGGCCCAGATCGGCGTTTTCGGCGCGCAAGCGCACTCCAGTGCGCTGAGCACCGAAAACGTCGAGATGGGCCCGTCTCCGAAGCGGGCGACCGTCGCTCTAGCGGGCGCAGCGGGCGCCGATGTTGTTTACGCGGTCGATGGGATAGCTGAAGTCGCGGTTGCCCGCGCGCACGTCGGCCGCCGGCGCGCGGTAGCTCCCGCCGCGGGTGACCCGCGTCGCGTCGCGATCGCCGTCCACGCGATGCACGCAGTCGATGCACGGCGTGGGGGGCGCATCCCGCCACCAGTCCATCGTCCACTCCCACAGATTGCCGGCCAGATCCGAGTGCCCCCATCGCCCGTCGCCACGCGGCTTCGACCCGACCGGCAGGATGTCGCTCAGCGCGCAAGCCCCCGCGGCGCTCCCATCCCCGGTGCAGCTGTACGACGCGCGATCGCCGTCGATCTCGGAGCCCCAGGGGTAAGGTCGATGCTCGTCGCCTCCCGCAGCCGCATAGTTCCACTCCGCCTCCGAGGGCAGGCGGCCGCCGTCCCACGCGCAGAACGCGAACGCCTCGAACCAGGTGATGCAATTGATCGGCAGCTCCTCGTTCGCCCCGGGGGCGTCGGTCCACGTCCAGAGGCGATCGCCATTGCACTGCAGCGCCGCCTTCAACGCCGCGGTGTTCGGCGCGAGCCGCGTGTTCCACCCCGCGACCCACCCGCTGCCGTTGACGTGGGGGTGCCGGCCAGCGCCGATGGCCGGCGGGCTCTCCTGGACGCCCTGCCCGGCATCCACGAACGCTCGGAATCGCCCCACCGTGATCTCGTACTTGTCCAGGCGGAAGTCGCTGACGGCGGCGGGGAACGAGTCGTCCGTGCTCGGCGTCCCGTCGTAGCCCCTCAGGAAAGTGCCACAGGGGACCATCCTGTTGCCGCAGCAGCTCGCGTCGCCCGGCCCGCAGCTGTCCCCGGCGCCCGGCCCGCCCCCCGCGCAGCTCGGAGGCATGACCATCACGTCCATCGATCCGCACGTGTTCGGGCATCCCGGCTCCCCGCACTCGCACGCCATGCCGCCCGCGCATGTCACGCAGTCCCCGGTTCCGTCACACTGCGCGCTGCCGTCTGCCCCGCAGGGGGTCCGCGCCGGCCTCGGCCGCTCCGCACACTCCCCCTCGCTGCACACCGCTTCCATGCAGGCGCCCTGCGCTGGCGGGCAGTCCTCCGCTGGGTCGACGCAGCTGTCTGTCCCGCCGCCGCCGCTGCTGCTGCTCGCGCCGCTGCTGGTGGCGTCACTGCTGCTGGCGGTGTCACTGCTGCTGGTGGTGGCACCGCTGCTGCCACCGGCCCCGCTTCCACCGCTCCCGACGTCGTGGTCACCAGGGAAATCACGCACCTTCGGGCTGCAACCCGAGACGAGAGAGGTGGCCACGATGAGCGCCAATGTTCTCATGTACGGCATCATACGCGACCGGGCGCACCCCCCGTCGCTGTTGATGCCGGACCGGCCCGGAGCGTTGCAGCGCTCGACCCGCGCCGGGCGCGCCGGCCTCCGGGTGGCCGGCGCGGCGGCCACCGTTCCATCGACGGCGAACGCCGCGCTGCGTGCGCTGTGGCCCCGTTCGCGCCTCGCCAGCGCGGCACGGCGGCTGGACGGCGCCTGGAGCTCCGTTACCTGTGCTGCCCGGAGCTGCTCGCGGCCGCGCCGTCCCCGGCGCGCCGGCCCGGCTCGATCTGGCCGACGTCGCGGACAGCGCCGTTGGCGGCGCTCGTGGCCATCAGCGCGTACGCCCGCAGGGCAGGGGAGACCTTCCGATCGCGGTTCGGCCTGAACGCATCGGCGCCGCGCGCCTCGGCGGCGCGGCGGCGGCGATCGAGCTCCGCCTCGCTGACGAGGACATCGATCGTCCGGGCGGGGATGTCGATGCGGATGCGGTCGCCCTCCTCGATGAGCCCGATGGTCCCGCCCTCGGCCGCTTCGGGCGAGACGTGCCCGATGCTCAGGCCCGACGTCCCGCCGCTGAACCGGCCGTCGGTGATGAGGGCGCACGCCTTCCCGAGCCCCTTCCCCTTCAGGAACGACGTCGGATAGAGCATCTCCTGCATGCCGGGGCCGCCCTTCGGCCCCTCGTAGACGATCACAACAACGTCGCCCGAGCGGATCTGGTTGTCCCAGATCGCGTCGCACGCCGCCTCCTGCGAGTGGAACACCCGCGCGGGCCCCTCGAACTTCCAGATCTCGGGATCGACGCCGGCGGTCTTCACGATGCAGCCGTCCACCGCGATGTTGCCGTAGAGCACGGCGAGCCCGCCCTCGCGGCTGTACGCGTGATCGACGTCGCGGATGCAGCCCTTCTGGGCGTCATCGTCGGTGTCGGCGAAGTACTTGTCTTGCGAGAACGCGACCGTGGTCGGCACGCCGCCCGGCGCGGCGAGCGAGCGCTTCTTCGCGGCGGCCGTCGCCGTGGGGCGGCGGATGTCGTTCTCGTCGATGGCCTCGCCCAGCGTGCCCGTGTGGACCGTGCCCACCTGCCGGTGGATGAGCCCAGCGCGATCGAGCTCGCCGAGGATCGTCAGCACGCCGCCCGCGCGGTGCACGTCCTCGACGTGGTAATGCGACGACGGCGCGACCTTGCAGATGTTGGGCACCTTGCGCGACATCCGGTCGATGTCCGCCATCTTGAAGTCCACCTGCGCCTCGCGGGCGACCGCCAGGATGTGGAGCACCGTGTTCGTCGAGCCGCCCATCGCGATGTCGAGCGCCATCGCGTTCTCGAACGCCTCGAACGTCGCGATGCTCCGCGGCAGCACCGAGGCGTCGCCGTCGACGTAGTGCCGCTGCGCGAGCGCGACGACGCGCTTCGCCGCCGCCTCGAAGAGCTCCCAGCGCGCCGCGTGCGTCGCGAGCAGCGTGCCGTTGCCGGGCAGCGCGAGGCCGAGCGCCTCGTTGAGGCAGTTCATGCTGTTGGCCGTGAACATGCCGGAGCACGAGCCGCAGGTCGGGCACGCGGACCGCTCCATCGCGGCGAGATCCGCGTCGGTCACCTTGTCGTCGCTCGCGGCGATCATCGGATCGATGAGGTCGAGCTTCCGGATGAGGGGCTTGCCGTCGCGGTCGTGCGTCCCGACGAGCTTGCCCGCCTCCATGGGGCCGCCCGACACGAAGACGGTCGGGATGTTGAGCCGCATGGCGGCGAGGAGCATGCCGGGCGTGATCTTGTCGCAGTTCGAGATGCACAGCAGCGCGTCGGCGCAGTGCGCGTTCACCATGTACTCGACGCTGTCGGCGATGAGCTCCCGGCTCGGCAGCGAGTACAGCATGCCGGCGTGGCCCATCGCGATGCCGTCGTCGATGGCGATGGTGTTGAACTCGACGCCCCACCCGCCCGCGGCGTCGATGACCTTCTTCGCCCGTTGCCCGACGTCGTGGAGGTGGACGTGCCCCGGAACGAACTGCGTGAAGCTGTTGGCGATGGCGACGATCGGCTTCTCGAAGTCCGCGTCCTTCATGCCGGTGGCGCGCCACAACGCGCGCGCCCCTGCCATGTTGCGCCCCTGGGTGGATGTACGACTGCGGTATCCGGCCATGCCGGGAACCTACTCCGTTCCGGCCCTCGCGCCTAGCCGGCAGGCGGGGCCGGCGCTCGTGGGACCACCGCGCCCGCCGCGCCTACCGCGCCCGCCGCGCGCTGCGTCCACGAGCGGCGAGGTCGTTCGAGCGGCCAAGGCGGCGCGCTCACCAGGTCTCTCCGGGCTTTGCCTCGCGACTCCGGGCGTCACCGCAGCCCGGGGCAGGCCCTCCGGTCATCGGCCTCGTGGCTTGGACCACCGATCCACGGCGACCATCGCGGCGCCGAGCCCGTCGATGTAGGTGCCGTGCCGGAACGTCGCGCGCTTGAGCGCCACGACCAGCGTGGCCAGGAGCTCGCGCGCCTCGTCTCGTTCTCGCCGCAGGTCCTGGACCTCATCCCGCGACGGCCGGTTGACGACCGCAGCTTGCCCCGCGTCGTTCGTGCCTGTCTGACTTGCTCTCTCGGACATGGGTCTGATCCTCCCATATCAAGTTAGCGCCGCGTCGGCCGCATCATCAACCTCCACAGGAGGTATTTGAATGGGTGTTCGTATCCCGGCCCACGTCAGCTCAGGAGCGCGCGGCGAGGGTGACGAGGCCGCGCGCGATCTCGCGATGGATGACGCGGAGTCCTGCCGCGTCGAGCCTGTCGCAGACCCAATCGGGGGAGAGGCGCAGCTTGCGATAGAAGCTCGCTGACAGCGTCCACCGGCCGTCGTCTCGGCTGCGGGTGTGAACGAGATCGTGCACCTTGACGGTCTCGGGTTCGTACTCGAGGAAACAGGTCATGATCACATCTGCCGAGTCGTGTACTGGGATGAACCGGTCGACCCCTTCGAGCTCGCGGGTGAGGTCGCGGAACGTGAGCACGAGATGGCCGCCGGGCGCGAGTCGCCGGGCGCAGCCGGCGAACATCCGCTCCACGTCCGACTTGCTGCCGAGGTGGGGGAGCGTGTCGCCCATGCACACGGCGAGCGCGCAAGGGGGCCCCGAGCGCTCCAGCGCGTCCAGGAGATCCTCTCTCACGATCTCGACGGCGAGCGGCCCGCGGCGCGCGTCGAGCTCGGCGAGGAGCCTGTCCGAGGTGTCCACGGCCGTCACCCTGAACCCGAGCTGCGCCAGCGCGATGGACTGAAAGCCGGAGCCGCACCCGAGGTCGATGGCCTCGGGTGAGCCGCCGGACGGGCCTTCGGAGCGCAGGCCGAGGCGCTCGAACAGCGCCCGCTGCTCGGCGACCTTGGCGTCGTAATCTCCGAACATCCTCGAATAGTGCTCGGCGAGCAGCGTGTCGTAGTGAGCGGCGACCGTGGGCATGGGCTTTGTTCCTCCGCGGCCATCCTACAGCCGCAGGGCCCGCCGGCGCCGGCACACATGGCCAGACGGCGCACATGGACGCTCGCTCGCTCGCGCGTGCGCCCTGCGCCGGCGCGCGTCACACATGCGCGCACGGGGGCGCACCAGAATCGATTGGGTCCGAAAATTTCTGCTCTGCTTTGACGAAGACATGATATCTTGGTTGAAACGCGACTCTTACTCCGACATCGATTTTCGGGTCGGCGGTGTTGGAAGGCACCGGGAAGGTTCCCGGAGCGAGGTTGGAGAGGGAGAGGTCGCGCTGCTGTGCGCAGCTGGTTTGGTCGGACGGGTGAGAATGAGGCACGGCGGGCTTGGACCGAGCCAGCCTGTCGCTCGCGTGGGTGTTTCGCTCTTCGAGAGCGCGCCTCGCGAAGCGCGCTGATGGACCTGTCGGAGAACCAGCGAGGCGAGCCGGAGAGCCCAGGCAGGCGGTCAGGCCGGGCAACCAGGCAGCCGGAACGACGGGCGAGCCAGAACGACAGGCAAGCCAGATGACCTGGTGAGCTCAGGCGAGCCGCGCCGCACTCCTGTGTGCGCCGCGCAGCCGGAGCCCGGTCGGCCTCTCGCCGAGGCGGCCAGCACCGGAATCTGAGCGAGGCGCGCCAGACGCCCAGGGACGAAGCGGACGAGCCGCCGACGATGAAGGTGAAGCTGCGCGGCGCGCGGGAGCAGCCACGGCTGGGCGCCGGTGATACGGGCCGCGCCGGGGACACCCGCGATGATGACGGATGCGGATGCGGATGTGGATATGGATGTGAATGTGGATGTGGATGTGGCCAATGGTTCATGATCGCAAACCCCGTCGAGATCGAGAAATGAGTTGCGGAGGGGGCCAGTCTGCGTCACGATGAGAAGTTTTGTAACTGCGGTGTTTGCGAACCTGCGTAGTTCGCGCGGGTCGTGGGATCGCTTCGAAGTAACGAAGGAGCGTGGTGCATGAAGACGGTTGGTGATTGGCTCTCCAGGTGCTCGCGATCGCTCGTCGCCGCGGGCGCGGCCGCGCTCCTCTCCGCCACGCCGACCGCGGCCTCGGCAGAGCACCCCGCCACGCCGCGGCAGGCTGCGCCGGTGGCTGCCGGCGCGGAGAGCGCGCCTACGGCAGAGCCCGCCTCGGCCTCCGGCGCGGGCGAGTGGGAGAGCTACTCCATCGAGGTCTACGGCAGGCTGGTCTCGCGCACGGGGAAGGTCGCGACCCTGCTGCCGCTCGTCTCCACGACCGAGAAGCCGGTCGTCGCGGGGACCAAGGCGGTGCTCTTCCGCAAGGTCGAGGACCCCGACGGACCGAGATCCTCGAAATGGGTCGAGATCGCCAGGGTGACCATGAAGAAGATCGAGTCGACCGGCAACATGCAGCTCACCATCGACTCGGAGCAGCAGGCGCCTCCCGGCGAGAAGGGCAAGACGCCGGGCCACTTCGTGAAGGGCGCCAGGCTCAAGCTCGCGATCCAGTAGCCCGGCGGCGCGCCGCGGGCGTGAGCCGGGTCGCACCGCTCCGAGGAGGACCGGCGCGGGCGCCGCGAGCGGTGGCGGTGGGAGGGAGTCGGCGCGGGGCCGCGCGGCGCGGGTCGCCGCCGCCGAATGTCGCCGCCGTCGCACGACATTTTGAAACGCGGCGCCTCATCGTTGATAGAGTCGGCTTGCGGAGACGAGCGACGACGATGAACGCCCTTCGATCCTGGCTCTCGCAACTGAACCGCCCCGAGGTGACAGAGTTCGCCGTGGCGACCGGGCGCATGCCCAGCGTCAAGGTCTCGGGCGCCTTCCAGGCCGTCGATCCCGGCGCCCTCTCCACGGAGGACATCCTCATGCTCCTCAGCGCGCTCGGCGGCGGCCGCCACGTCGAGGCCCTCGGCGCGAAGCCGTCGCAGTGGCACATCCGCATCGAGGGCATCGGCGCCATCTCCGTCGTGGCCGCGCGCCAGGGGGACCTCGTGCACGCCCGCATGACGCGGATGCAGTCGTCCGCCGCGTCGGGGACCGCGGCCGCCGCCGCGCCTCCCGCCCGCCCCTCGCAGCAGTTCTCCATGCGGGAGCACCTCGCGCCCGAGGAGGGACAGCGCCCTCCGCCGCGCGAGGCGGACGCGAAGCGCACGAGCTCCTCGGAGGTCGCGCTCGACCTTCGCTCCCCGCCGCCGCCTGCAGAGCCTCGCGCCAACCGGCCCTCGGTGGCCCGCTTCGAGGCGCGCGCCGACGACGCGCCGGCCGCCGAGCGCGCCGCGCCGGCCGCCCGCCCGTCATCACCGTCCCCGGAGCCCCGCGCAGCCGCGCGCGCGGTCGCGGCGGGCGGGCGCGCGCGGCCCTCCTCCGCCGAGGTGCCGTCGGCCGCCCTCGATGGGCTGCTCGCCATGGCGCGCGATCAGGGCGCGAGCGATCTCCACCTCGTCGCCGGCCGCCCGCCGCTCCTGCGGGTGGCGGGCGAGCTCATGCCCCACGGCGAGCCGCTCGACCCGGCGGCCGTCGAGTCCCTCCTCTTGCCGCGCGTCCCGGCGCGCCTCTCGCCGGTGCTCGAGGCCGAGGGCTCCTGCGACTTCGCCCTCGAGCTCGGCGCGCTCGGCCGCTTCCGGGTGAACATTTCGCGCCACCGGCAGGGGTACAAGGGCTCGTTCCGGCTGATAGCGCGCAGCATCCCGACCCTCGCGTCGCTCGGCCTGCCCGACGCCATCGGGCTCGCCACCCGCCACCACCAGGGCCTCATCGTGATCACCGGGCCGACGGGCCACGGCAAGACGACGACGCTCACCGCGATCATCGATATCCTGAACCGCGAGACCAGCCATCACATCATCACGGTCGAGGATCCCGTCGAGTTCGTCCACGCGCGCGGCAAGGCGATGATCAGCCAGCGCGAGGTCGGCACGCACACCCGCTCCTTCGAGAACGCCCTCAAGGCCTCGCTGCGCGAGGATCCCGACGTCATCGTCGTCGGCGAGCTCAGGGACACGGCGACGGTCCGCATGGCGCTGGCCGCGAGCGAGACTGGCCACCTCGTCCTCGGCACCATGAACACCCCGAGCGCGGCGAAGACCATCGATCGGCTGATAGACCTCTTCCCGCCCGGCGATCAGCAGCAGGTGCGCGTCACCCTCGCGGGCGGCCTCCGGCTCATCGTCAGCCAGCGGCTCCTGCCGAGCGAGGGCGGCAAGCGCATGGTCGCCGCCGCCGAGGTCCTGCCCGGCTCCGTCCCGCTCTGGAACCTCATCCGCGACTCCAAGACGTTCCAGATACCGAGCCTCCAGCAGCGAGGGAAGGGCCTCGGGATCATCCGCCTCGACGACTCGCTGGCCGAGCTCGTCCGCGCCGGCAAGACCACGCTCGAGGCCGCGCTCAAGGTGGCGGAGGCCCCCGAAGAGCTCGAGGCCGTCCTCGCCGGGAGGCGGCAGCCCATGCTCACGCCGGACAGGAGGCCGCCCGCCCCACCGCCCGACGCGTCGAAGTCCGCGCCCGTCGAGGCGGGCAAGGGCCTCTTCGAGCGCGCGGGCGCGCTCTTCGGGAAGAAGGGAGCGTAACGTGGCCCGGATCGACCGCCTCTTCGACGAGCTGCTCTCCAGGAAGGGCAGCGACCTGCACCTCGGCATCGGCTATCCGCCGCTCGTGCGCGCCCGCGGCGAGCTCCTCGCCCTGCGCGACACGCCCCTCGACGCCGCCGAGATGGAGGCGCTCCTCTTCGAGATCACGACCCCCGAGGAGACGCGGCGGATCGTCGACGAGCTCGATCTCGACTTCGCCTATTCCTACGCGGACAAGGCCCGTTTTCGCGCGAACTACTTCTACAAGACCACCGGGCTCGCGGCCGTCTTCCGCACCATCCCGAGCAAGATCCTCTCGCTCGACGATCTCGGCTGCCCCGAGATCATCCGCCGGCTCTCCGAGCGGACGAGCGGGCTCATCTTGATCACGGGGCCGACCGGCTCCGGCAAGTCCACGACGCTCGCGGCGATGATCGATCACATCAACCGCTCGCGCGCCTGCCATGTCCTCACGATCGAGGATCCGGTCGAGTTCGTGCACAGCCCCATCAAGGCCCACATCACGCACCGCGAGGTCGGCCCCGACGCGGGCAGCTTCGCGAGCGCGATCCGCAGCGCCGGGCGCGAGGACGCCGACGTGATCCTGATCGGCGAGCTCCGGACCAACGAGACCATGAAGCTCGCCTTGCAGCTCGCGAGCTTCGGTGTCCTCGTCTTCGGCACCGTCCACACGAACAGCGCCGCCGCGACGATCGACCGCATCATCAACGCGTTTCCCGCCGACGAGCAGCTCCAGGTCCGCGGCATGCTCGCCGAGAGCCTCGCCGCGATCATCGCCCAGCAGCTGCTCCGCACGAAGGACGGCACGGGCCGCGTCGCCGCGCACGAGATCCTCGTCGGATCGAGCGCGCTGTCCTCGATGATCCGCGAGGGCAAGACGTTCCAGATCACGAACCTGATGCAGGCAGGCCGCTCCGCCGGCATGCAGACGATGGACATGGCGCTGGAGCGGCTCGTCAAGAAGGACACCATCTCGGTCCAGGCGGCGCTGGAGAAGGCGATCGACAAGGACAGCTTCCAGAAGCTCTTCCCCGACCCGCAGGGGCCGTGACGCAGAATCGAGCCGCGGAGACGCCGGGAGGAAGGCGGAGGGCGACTCCACCGCCGTCAATGTGCTGGCCGGCGCGTTGACGGTCGAGCGAGGGGCCGCGTATCCTCGCTGCACCGATCCAATGCAACCTTCGACACAGGACAGCGCATCGCTCGACCTCGACGCCTACCTCGCACGCATCGGCCATCGCGGCGCGCTCGCCCCCACGCGGGAGGTCCTCGACGCGCTCCACGCGGCGCACGTCTACTCCATCCCGTTCGAGAACCTCGACGTCCTGCTCGGCCGACCGATCCGCCTCGACCTGGCCAGCGTCCAGGCGAAGCTCGTCGGGGCGCGCCGTGGCGGCTATTGCTTCGAGCACAACACGCTGTTCGCCGCGGTGCTGCGCCGGCTCGGATTCAAGCTCACGACGCTCATCGCGCGGGTGCGGTTCCAGCGCAGCGACACGGGCCCTCGATCTCACATGCTGTCGCTGGTCGAGCTGCCCGAGGGGCCGTTCATCGCGGATGTCGGCTTCGGCGGTCCGGGGCTCCTACAGCCGCTCCCGCTCGCCGAGGGCGAGGGCCGCGCGCGGGTGCTCGACGTGATCGGCTTGCGCCGGGAGGGCGCGTCATGGGTGCTCGTCTCCAGTGCGGGTGAGGCGTGTCAGGACATCTATGCGTTCACGCTCGAGGAGAACCTCCCGATCGACTACGAGGTGGCGAACCATTACACGTCCACGCACCCGAGCTCGCTGTTCGTGAACAACCTCATCGCGGCGCTCCCGTCGCCGGAGGGCCGGGTGACGCTGCGCAACCGTGAGCTGGGTATCTGGAGGAGGGACGGCGTCGAGCGCGTCCTTGTGCGCGACGACGCGCTCGTCGACGTCTTGAGAGAGCGCTTCGGGCTGGAGCTCCCGGCCGGGACGCGGCTCTCCTGCGCGGGCCTCGACAGCTGAAGCGACAGCGCGTCTTCCTCGGGGCCTGCCCGGGAGGCCGGGCGGGCGCGGCTCGCTGGCCGCGCCCGCCGCCCCTCGCGCCGGGGCGCTTCCGGATCAGTGCACGCGCCCGATGCCGCGGCGGATGAACGCCGAGCGGCTCGCGGCCGCGCTGGCCGACACGCCGCCGCTCGGCGCGGCCCTGAGCGCCGCGGAGGTCGGGGGCTCGCAGACAAGCGCCGTGAGATCCTGGTTCCGGCGCCTCAGATCGTTCAAGGTGCGCGGCTCGCCGGTCACCGGATCAGGGATGGTGGTCCCGGTCATGAAGCCCGACAGCGACGCCTCGTTCCCTGGCGACCTCGGGTTCACGTGCAGGAACCCCGTCCCGGTCTCCGCCGCGCCGTGGCACCCGTTGCAGGTGTTGAGCGAGAACTTGTGCCGTGCCTCGTTGTTGAGGATGCCAGGAGCGGTCCAGGCCGTGAGGTTGTTGAACGACGATCCGCCGAGGAACGGGCTCCCCTGGAACGTGTCGGGCACCGTGTGCTGCTCCGCGATGATCGAGGCCTCGTTCTGGTTCACGAAGGCAGCGAGCGTGGGCGATCCGTCGAACCCGAGATCCGGCGTCAGCTTGACGGTCTCCGGCCGCAGGAAGCCCGTCTGGGGCGAGAGGACGAACTCGCGCAGCTCCCACGGCCCCGCGAGCGCGATCTCGTTCGTGCGGAGCTGCCCGAGCGAGCTCCCGTTCGGCTTGCCGGGCGCGGCGTTCCGGCCTGCGAACCGCGTGGTGATGTCCTGGAGCGCCGCGTTGTACGCTTCGGAGGGGAAGGGCAGGCTGCCGAGGGCGTGCCAGTCGTTGGCCCAGTCGAGCACGTCGGCCTCGGTCGACGCGGGGAGCTTGTACTCCAGGATCACGGTGAACTGCTGCGAGAAGCCCTGGCTGACGACGCCGAACACGAACCTCCCTTCGCCGGCGTTGCCTTCGGCGAGGTTGCGCACGTCGATCCTGTTGACGATGCCGAGCAGCAGGAGCGGCGCCTGCTGCAGGTCGAGCGACCCGTCAGGGCTCCTCGGCCACTCGTCGAGCACGACCTGCTGAATCGTCGGGCGTGCCGGCACGGTGAAGCCGTTCACGACCTGATCGGTCAGCCAGGTGCTGAAGAGCTCCTCGACCATGGCCGGCGCCTCGGCGGGCGTGGGCGCCATGTCCTCCATCAGGCGCGCGAACGTCCATGCGCCCGTGCGCGGATCGCCCGGCGGCCCGTTGAACGTCGTGCGGAGGGGATCCTCGACCACGCTGAGGTGCTTCACGAAGATCTCTCGGCTCGTCCGGACGAAGCACCCCGTCGGCTCGATCAGCTCGAAGTCGAGGGCCCCCGAGGCGACGACGAACTCGGGCGAGTTGAAGTTGATCACGGAGAAGGGGAGCTCGTGGGCGCCTGGCTCCGCGTCCTCGGTGCCGGTGACGGTGACGGGGAACGTCGCCGTGTTCCCGGGCAGGACGCCGGGGATGAACGCGGGATCCACGGAGAGGTCGATGCCCGCCGACGGGCTGGAGATATTGAGGAGGTAGTCGCCGGGGCGGCACGAACCGACATCGTTGTTGGTGACGTCGACCTGGTACGTCACCGGCGTGTTCGGGGCGACCGGGCCGCTGCTCTCCGGCGTGACGACGACCGTCACGGGGCGCCTCAGGCAGGAGAGCTGGGCGATCTCCGAGCCGGTCGTCGGTGAGGCCGAGAGCCAGACCTCGTCGAGCACGCCCGTGAAGCGCTCCTTCTGCACGTTGTTGCCGATACGGATGGGCGCGTCGATGTCGTGGAGCGTGCCCGCCGCGCTGATCTGGCCGACCTGCTCGCCGTTCAGGAAGAGCCGCACGAACCTGCCGTCGTAGGTGCCCGCGACGTGGGTCCACACGTTGGCCTGGATGGGGGCGCGGGAGGTGACCGTCCGCCCGTTGGTCAAGGTCACGGTGAACCGCGCCTGGCTGTTCTTGATGTCGAGCGAGAAGCTCGTCTCTCCGCCGCCCTTCTCTTGCACGATGGTCCGCGGCGTCGACCCCGACACCGCGGTCGGCTTGACCCACGCGGCGACCGCGAGGTTCTGTCCGAACGTGAAGCTTGCATCGTCGTCGACCAGGATCTTGTCGTTGTCCTTGTTGAAGGCGACCCCGAGGCCGCTGATCCCTTGAGCGCACGCCGCGTTGGCCGAGCGGGTGGCCGTGTTGCCGTTGCCCGACGAGTCGAACAGCGCCGTCGTCGCGGCGTTGCAGTCGTCGAGCTGCCAGAAGCCGACGGCCGGCGGCCCGACCGGGGGCGGATCGCCGGGGTCACCGCCGCCGACGCCGACGCCGCCGCCGGTGGTGGTGGCGGGGTCGCCGCCGCCGACGCCGGCGATGGACGAGGTGCTGCTGCTGCCCGAGCCGCCGCTGCCGACGCTGCTGGAGCTGGCGACCACGCTGCTGCCGGAGCCGCCGCCGCCGACGCCGGTGGTGGAGGTGGCGACCGAGCTGCTGCCGAAGCCGCCGACGCCGGTGCCGACGCCGCTGACGGCGCTCGACGCGCCGACTGTCGCTTCGAGGGCTAGTTCTGCATCGCCGAGTGAGCCTTCATCGACGCCATAGCTTCCGCACGCGGCGGCGCCCGAGGCGAGCAGGGCGAGGACCGCGGCCGAGCTGGTTTTGATTGAGAGAGGATGGGCGAAGCCGAAGGAGAGGTTCCGCATCTGCGTTCTCGTTGGGTAAGAGTTGACTGCACGAGCGCCGTCCGGCCGCAGCTCGAGCTGCGGCCGGCGACGCGAACAGGCGTCTGTCAGACCCGACCGGGCTGTTCGGGTTTGGATGCCGGTGCGGAGCACCCGATTGGCAATTGATATGCCCGGCTCAAGATCGAGGTTTTCGCCTTGTCGCGTCGATCCCAGCGTGCCTGGCCATGTCGTTGAACCCCGACACTGGCACATCTGGCACACCCATTTTGCGGTCCCAGGCGGCTGCTCGAGATCAAACAAGCACGCTTCCGACGCGTCCAAATGGTGCGCAGCTGCGCGCGGCCAAGAGGGACAACAAGGTTCCTCCTCGCAGCCGCGCGCCCGTCACACTTCGTCCCGACCGCAGCTCCGCCGTCGAGCGACCATCCATTGCGCCGCTTCTATATGCCGCGCCGCCGCATCCACCTTCGCCGCGCGGCACCTGCCCCCGGCAGGTTTCCGCCGCGCGATCCTCTCCGCTCTTTCTCCGGCCTCTGATACACCCGTTTGCGGAGCTCTCCCGCACAGGAGACGGGCCCAGATCGGCGTTTTCGGCGCGGAGGCGTACTCATGTACGCCGAGCACCGAAAACGTCGAGATGGGCCCGTCTCCGAAGCGGGAGAGCTCCTCAGGAGGAAGACCAGCGGGGGCCTTGGGGGGTGTCTTCGAGCACGACGCCTGCCTCGGTCAGCAGGTTGCGGATGGCGTCCGCCTTGGCGAAGTCCTTCGCCTTCCGGGCCGCCTGGCGCATGGCGATCAGCCGGTCGATCGCGGCGTCACCCCCGCGCCCCGCCGCGCCCTCGGCAGGGGCGAGCGCGTAGTCCGGGACGAGCTCCGGATAGAGCGCCGGCTCGGCGATCTCCACCCCGAACACCGCGAGGTGACGCACGATGGCCCGGTAGACAGCGAGCATCGAGGGGCGATCCTCGCACTGCTCGATCCCCGCCGAGTAGAGCGCGCTCACGTAATCGAAAAATGCAGCCACGGCGTTCGGTGTGTTCAGGTCGTCGTCCATCGACTCGATGAAGCGCGCGATGAACCGCTCGGTGAGCTCCCCGAACTGGCCGTGAACGTACTGGTGGCGCATCCTCGGGAACCGCTCTTCCTCGGGGCGCTGCGACGCGTACGCGCCCGGGGCGAGGGGAGCCTCCGTCGCGCCGCGCAGCTTTTCGGCGAGGACCGTCGCGAGCTTCTTGATGCGCGCATAGCCCGAAGCGGATTGCTGGAGCAGCTCCCAGCCGAACGGGAGCTTGCAACGGTAATGCTGCGTCACGAAGAACCACCGCGCCTCGTCGTGCCCGTGCCTCGACAGGAGCTCCTCGATGGAGATGACGTTCCCGAGGCTCTTCGACATCTTCACGTCCTTGAGATCGAGGTGCTCCGGGTGCAGCCAGTAGCGCACCCAGGGCCGCCCGCAGAGCGGCTCGCTCTGCGCGATCTCGTTCTCGTGATGAGGGAACATGTTGTCGATGCCGCCCCCGTGGACGTCGAAATGGTCGCCCAGGAGCGCCGTGCTCATCGCCGAGCACTCGATGTGCCAGCCGGGGCGCCCGGTCGGCCACCCCTCCTCGCCGGTGCGCCAGCTCGGCTGGCCCGTGCCGGTCGGCTTCCAGAGGCTGAAGTCCGCCGGGTGCCTCTTCCGAGCGAAGTCCTCCTCGACGCGGCCGCTCGCCCCGACCTCCTGCTCGTCGACCTTGCGCCCCGAGAGCTCACCGTAGGACGCCCACGTGCCGACCTCGTAGAAGACCTCGCCGTTCACCGTGTAGGCGTGGCCCTTCTCGATCAGGCGCTTCGCCATGTCGACCTGCTCGTCGACGAAGTCGGTGGCGCGCGTGTAGACGGCGTAGTCCTTGATGTGGAGCTTGCGGCAGTCGCGCCGGAACGCCGCGATGTTCCGCTCGGCGACGTCGACGGCGCCCTCGCGCTCGCTCGCGCGCTGCATGATGCGATCGTCGATGTCCGTGTAGTTGATGATGCTCAGCACATGATAGCCGCGGTACTCGAGGTAGCGGCGGAAGACGTCCCAGAAGCAGTAGGTGCGCGCATGCCCGATGTGCATCGGAGCGTAGACCGTGAGACCGCACGTGTAGATGCGCACGACCTTCGGCCGGGCGGAGACGAAAGGCTCCTTCTTCCTCGTGAGCGTGTTATGGACCTTGAGCGGCATCGGCCACCTGCGTGAGTGTGCGAGCACCCCCCGGGACCGCGTACGCTACCCTGGCCCCGTCGCCCGGTCAACGCGGAACCTCGCCGGTTTTCCCTGTGGTTTCGCGGTGTCTTGCCTTGCTTTGCGTCGTCTCGCCACGTCTTGCGACGCCTTGCGGCCGTCCTCCCTCCGGTCTAGGCAACCGCGCATGCACATCACTTCAAGGACCTTGCTGTTCGTCCTCGCTGGCGCGCTCTCCCTCTCCGCTTGCGCGGGGAGCCCCCCGCCCGTCGAGAGCGCCCCGCCCCCGCCGCCGGCCCCCGCGCCGGCGCCGCCGGCCGCCGCGCCGGCCGCGCAGCCCGAGGCGGCGACGCCGCCCAAGGCGGACCCGGAAGCCGAGAAGAAGCAGGCGGAGCTCGCCAAGCTCGCCGAGGACACGAAGGCCATGGAGGCCAAGGCCGACAAGGAGGCGGCGCGGTTCGACGACGCGCTCAAGGCCCAGGTCAAGGCGCTCATCGCGGCCAATTACCCGAGCGCGGGCGCCGCGCTGCGGGCGGCGCTCAAGGGGAAGCACCGCACCCCGGGCAACGCCGAGCGCGACGCCGCCCGGCACCCTGTCGAGACCCTGGAGTTCTTCGGCCTCAAGCAGACGAGCACGGTCATCGAGCTCGGGGCCGGCGAGGGCTGGTACACCGAGCTGCTCGCGCCGGTGCTCGCGAAGAAGGGCAAGCTCCTCATCACGGCGTTCGATCCGAACGGCCCCGAGGACTCGCGCAACACGCTCTATGGAAAGCGCGTGAAGCGCATGCTCGAGAAGTCACCCGATCTCTTCGGCAAGGTCGATGTCATCGTGATCGATCGCGACAGCCCGAAGCTCGGGATCGAGGGCAAGGCCGACCTCGTCATCGCCATTCGCGAGGCGCACAACTGGCACCGGAACGGCAAGTTCGACGCCTACGTCGCCGAGGCGTTCAAGGCGCTCAAGCCGGGCGGCGTCTTCGGTGTCGAGGCGCACCGCGCCAAGCCCGACGCCAACCCCGATGAGAGCGCGAAGCAGGGATACCTCCCGGAAGCGTGGGTGATCCAGAAGATCGAGTCGGCGGGCTTCAAGCTCGGCGGCAAGTCCGAGGTCAACGCGAATCCGAAGGACACGAAAGACTACCCCGAAGGGGTCTGGACCCTGCCGCCGAACTTCCGGCTCGGCGACAAGGATCGCGCGCGTTACGCCGCGATCGGCGAAAGCGACCGCATGACCCTCAAGTTCGTCAAGCCCGCCCGCTGACCCGCCCTGCGCCCCGCCAGCGCCGACGCATTAGTACTACAGCCGCACTTGGTCCGAGGTGCGGCTGTAGGCATCAAAATCGTCGAGAAATCCGCGTCCGTCCGCCCGTCTGCAGCCGCAGATGGGCCGCAGGTGCGGCTGTAGTACTAGCCGCGCCAGCCAGCGCAGCACGGCACGCATCAGCATCGGGCAAAACAAGCGGTCGTGCGCGGCGCCGCCCTCGTCTCTCTTCGGACGAGACATAGACTTACCCTCCTTGGGCAATCTACTGCCCGGCGCGTACTCCGGCTCGCATGTCCACGTCGACGGGATGCGAGGCACGACTGCGCTCACCCATGGCTCCCTACTCCCGGAAGCGTCGTGTTCAGCGGAGAGCGCTCTGCTTCCTCCCAATCGGACCCGTTGGCGGAGCTCGCCCCTCCTTCGTCGCGCTGTAGCGGGAAGCTCGTCAGCGTCGCAGCGCGCCGGGCGGGCTCAGTCCCCGTGGCGGCGCGGACAGCGAGCGGCGACCGAAGCCGCGGCAGTGGAGGCGGCGGGAGCTTCGCTCGCGGGCTCCTGGCCGCAAGCTCGGGAGACGGCACCACAGGAGGGGGAACGTCGAGCGCGCGGGGAGGTACCGTCGGCGGTGTCGAGCTCTGCACCGGCGACGACGCGGGACGCGCCGAGTTCTCGCGCTCGGTGACGGGCTCGCCAACCTGGATCACCACGCTCTCCTCGGCGTCCGTCCGGTAGTCGTCGTGCAGCCGCCACAGGCGCTCCCAGTACCGCGCCGGCGTGCCGGTGAAGGTCTCCAGCTGCCGCGCGAGGCCGGGCGTCATGGGCAGGTCGCTCCTCAGCAGCCGCTCCACCTCCCTCGGTTCCAACCCCGTGCACTCGGCCAGCTTCCTCCTCCACGAAGGCGTCGTCGCACAGAACGACTCGAGGACCCTTCCCGGCCAGGGGACGGGGCGCCCTCGGGCGTCTCTCAGCTCCGCGAGCGCCGCGTCGACGTGACAGTCCAGAAGGCGCCGGTATCGATCCCGGTCCCCCACGGCCTGCTCCTTCGCATCGGTGAGAGCTGCCTCCTCGTCATCACGCGCGTGCTCGCGCGCCTCGCGAAGCCCGCGCTCGCGTCCCAGCGCTTCGCGCGCGGTGACCGCGAAGCCGATCGCGACGCACGCGATCATCGCGAGCCCGAGCGGCGACACGAGCCACATCGCACCCAGCATGTCCTCCATGGTAATTCTCCTCCTGGATGTAAGCATTCCTACGCAAGACAGATCTCGGCCCTGTGCTGTCTGCTCTGAAGACACCATCAGCGTCACCGTCAGCTCGCCGTCGATCGACGGCCGACGATTCAGCGAATGTGCCTGAACAGCGCTTCGCGCTCCGCTGCGAGCCGACCGCGCGGAAACTCCCGCGCATGGGCTTCGAGCAGCAGGCGCGCCTCGTGATCGCCCTCTCCGTCGTTGTCCTCGATGGCCCTTCGGGCCTGGCTGATCAGGCGCATCTCGCGTGCGGTGACCGCTGGCCACACGGGGCTCCCCGGGGACGAGATACGACGTGCTGTCGTCACAGAGGGTGCGGGCGTGCTGCTCACCACAGCCTCAGCGCGCGCGCTGCCTGTTGCCGCCGGCGCCGAGCTCTCGTGCGCGGCGGGCGCGGCAGCGGAATGCGCGCTAGCACGTGAGCCTTGCGCCGTGACGTCGTCTGGTGCGGGCGCGCGCCCCGGTGCGCGGAATGCCGCCGGGGGCAGCCACGATTCCGCGCTGGGCAGCGGCGGCACCGCCGAGAGGAGCGCGCCGGTCAACACGACGAACGCAACCTGGACGACGATCCTCACGCCCAGCCGGCGCAACCAGGCCGTCCACGACGCACGGCGGGCCAGCCCGAGCACCAGCGGGACGCAGGCGCTCTCGTCCCTACCGTGCGCGGGTTGCCGGGCCGTCCACCGCTTGAAAGCCGCAACGAGTCGATCCCAAGCCCGGCGGTGCTGCGCCCTCACCGTATCCAACGGGACGTTCAGCTCGGCGGCGATCGTGGAGAGCGGTGTCCCCTCCAGCTCGTGCTTGACCAAGAGATCCCGGTACTTGGGGCCGACCCGGTCGAGCAAGTCCCGGGCCAGCTTTTCCCGCTGCCGCAAGCGCAGCAGTTCCTCCGGCGTGGGGCATTCGTCTCGGGGATCGCGCTCCGCGAACGACGTCAGCACCTCTCCGCGGCGGCGCTCGTTCCGCCTGTGCTTCCGTGCCTCGTTGAGGGCGATCGTGACGAAGTACCGCGCCGGATCGCCGCTCAGCTCGACCCGCCTCGCCACTTCCAATCCCCGCAGCAGCGCGTTCTGCGCGACGTCCTCGGCGTCGCGCGCCGGCACGCCGTGAAGCCTGGCCAGGCGCCGGAAGCGGTTGAAGAAGTTGAGGAGATGGGTCGCTGGCTTGCCCACGGTAGGTAGCATCCCTGAGCCGCTCGAAACGGTGCAGGAAAGTGCAAGGAGCGGCCACTTTGGTAGCACCAGGTGGCACGCGATACATGCGTTCAGGTGCTCGAGTCTTCGCTACGCTGCCGCGAATAGGCGGTCGCATTGCCGCACCCGAACGCAATTTGCCACTGCCAGGGCCACTTTGCATCGATTCGCTCCCGTTGACGCCGCGCGGCTGGCGCGAGTACCGTCCAACCATGCGATGTTCCGCACGCGCTCTGCTCTTCTCTGCGCTCCTCGCCGCAGCCGGCGCTGCGAGCTCGGCCAGCGCGGAGGACGCCTATCCGGAGCCAGGACCACGTGACGGCGCAACGGTGAAGGACCATGTTCGCCGCGGTCGCAGGGCGCGCGACGCCGGGCAGTGGACCGAGGCATACGCCTCCTACAAGGCCGCCTTCGAGGCAGCAGACCCGGCGTCCAGCACGGAGCGAGAGCGCGCGGAGCTCGCCGGCGAGCTTGGCCTCTGCGAGCTCGCGCTGCGCAAGTACCGCGATGCCGCCGAGCACCTGGCCTTCAGCCTCGAGCAGCGCACGGCGCTGCCGCTCGCGCTTCAGCTGCGATTCGAGAAAGGAGAGCGCGAGGCAACATCGCACGTCGCGACACTCGTGCTCTCCGTCGATCCGCCGGATGCCGAGGTGCTCGTCGACGGCAAGTGGGTAGGCCGGGTCGCGCGGACGTACAAGCTGTTCTTGGAGCCCGGCCAACGCATCGTGCGGGCCAGCGCCCCGGGCCGCCAGGATGGGTTCCATGAGTTCGGGGCTGTGGCCGCCACGGCGTACAACGTCAGAATGCCGTTGGCGCGTATGGCGGTGAGCCAAGTTCCGGAGAGCGCGCCGGGTTCACCGAAGGAAACGCCGGAGACCAGGAGCTCTTCACCCGTCGTGCGCGCGCAGGCCCCCAGCCCGTGGGCTTCCTGGCCGGGGACGCTGCGTATCGCGGGAATCACCGCCACGACGGCCACCCTGTCGACGGGCGCCGTCCTGATGATCAGGGCCAGCACGCTGGATGGTGACGCGAGCGAGCAACGCGACGGGCTCACGCGTGGTCGGACGTCCAGCTCGTCGATGTGCTGGCAAGCGTCCCAGCGCTCCTCGTGCGGCGCCCTGCGCCGCCTCCTCGACGAGCGCAATCTCTCCGACGGCTTGGGCACGGCCCTGCTCATCACGGGGGGTGTCCTCGGCGCAGCGACGGCCGCGTCCTTCTTCACCGACTTCTCCTTCCTGGGGCTCTCGCCGGCTCAGGAGCGGATCCACGTCTCGCCCGTGGCGACCGGGCGTGAGACCGGCGTGAGGATCGAGGGACGGTGGTGAGGTCAGGCGGGGCGGTGGAGATGCGTTCGCAGGGCGGCCGAAGCGCTCGAGCTTCCGTTTTCGCCGTGGTGCTGTGCGCGTGGAGCGCGGGCGCGTCGACCGCGTGCCGTTATTCCGATGCTTGCTGGGAAGGGCTGGACTGCGCCCCCGATCCGGAGCCTCCGCCCGACCCCTGCGCAGGAGAGCCTGGTACCGCGCCGGCGCTGGACGAATGCGGGGTGTTCGTCAGCGCGTCGTCAGGCAACGACAGGCACCCCGGCACGAAGGACGCGCCGGTGAAGACCCTGCAACACGCGATCGGGCTCGCCGCGCACGGGCGAGGCCACGACGAGGCGGCGACCCGGCGCGTGTACGCGTGCGGCGGGTCGTTCGAGGAGGCGATCACGCTGCCTTCCGGGGTCGACCTCTGGGGCGGGCGCCTGTGTGACGGCGGGGATTGGTCGTATGCGGGGTCGTTCGACGGACCGGATCACCCGACGATCATCGCTCCGCCGGTGGGGATCCCTCTGCGGGTCCTCGGGGGGAACGACGCGGTCATCGCAGGGGACGACGCGACGTCCGTGATCTTCGGCGTGCGCGCCGTGGCGGCCGACGCCTCCGCGCGCGATGGAAAGTCGTCGATCGCGATGATCTTGAGCACGGCGGCCGCGGCGATCGTGCAGGACAGCGTGATCGTCGCCGGCAACGGCAAGGACGGGGAGCCGGGGGAGGACGCGCGCAGCGATCCGGCCAACAACGGCGTGCAGGGGAATGACGGCGCGGACGCCTGCACCGCGGACTTCGCGAAAGGTGCTCTCCCCGTCGTGACGGTGTGCGACGACGGCATCGAGTCGGCGGGCGGACCTGGGGGCTACGGCGACATCGAATCGGGGGGCGATGGCGCCGCGGGGCAGCCGGTGCCCGCGGAGAATCCAGACCGCTACGGGCTTGGAGGCACTGGCGCGGGGAGCGAGCATTGCGGTGCTGGCAAAGGCGGGAAGGACGGCCTTGACGGCGGTCGCGCGGCCGGCGCGGTGGGCATAGGCCAGCTCAGCATCAATGGCTGGATCGGCGTCCGGGGTCAGGACGGGAAGAAGGGCGGCGCCGGCCAGGGGGGCGGCGGCGGTGGCGGCAGCAAATCGCGAGGCGAGATGATGGCGTGCCCGGCGGGCCGACCTCAGGCCGGGGCGGCCGGCGGCTCGGGAGGAAGCGGCGGCTGCGGCGGCCAGGGAGGCAAGGGCGGCGGCTATGGCGGGGCGAGCATCGGCATCGTTGCGTTGCAGGGGAGCGCGCTGACGCTCGAGCGCACGGAGGTGTTTGCAGGCAACGGCGGCGGCGGTGGGGTTGGCGGGACGGGCCAACTGGGGGGCGTTGGGCTTCAGGGCGGTTGGGGTGGGGTCGGCTATAACAATATGTGGCCCGCGTGCAGAGGCGGCCGTGGAGGCAACGGCGGCCGCGGAGGCGATGCCGGAGGTGGCCTTGGCGGCCCTTCGTATGGCGTCGCGTCCATCGCTGCCTCCGTGACCTTCGGTCCGGACGCGCCCGCAACGGCCGGAAGAGGTGGGGACGGGGGTCTCGCCGGCTATGCAGCGCCTGATGACCCCGTCGGGATGGGCCTGCAAGGCGAATCCATGACTTATCGGCAATTCGAAGTCCCCGATCCCCCACCGCCCCAGTGAATGCCCCCCCTTCACGACACGACATCGAGGGAGAACGATGCGAACCACAAGAGCGATCCATCTGTCCCCCGCGCTGCTGCTCGTCGCGGCCGGCTGCGGCACCGCACCGGGTCCCAATGAGCCGGGCGGAACGGGGTGCGACGGCACCTCGTCGTGTCAGGGGGACGCGCCGCCAGAGTCGTTCTGTCTCGATCGCCTCGCCGCGGACGTGTGGGAGGATGGCTGCGGGGTGTTCGTGGCCGGCGTTTGGGGCGACGGCGACGACGCGAACCCGGGTACGAAGGAGCGGCCCGTGCGCACGTTGCAGCGCGCCGTGGAGCTCGCGCGTGCCGCACGCGGGCGCGTGTTTGCGTGCGCCGACGGCTTCTTCGGGCCCCTCGCGCTGCCTTCCGGCGTGGACCTGATCGGCGGCTTCAGCTGCATCGACTGGAAGCGGATGCCCCGCTTCGCGCCCTCGATCCTTCAGATTAGAGCTACCGACGGCATCGCTCTGACCGTCGTACCGGCGAGCGCCGGAGATACGGGAGCCGCGGACGGGGTATCGACGATCATCGACATGCGGCTCCAGTCGGGCGGCCCGATCGGAATGCTCGTGCAATCCGGCACGGTCGTGGAGGTCATCCGGAGCGAAGTTCGCACGTCGTACGGATGGGCAGGTCACGAAGGGGAGAAATGGGGCGGGCTAAATGAGGCAGCGACAGGACCGGATGGCATGTACGGCGGCGATGCGTGCTCGGCAGACACCGTCCCCGGCGGCCCGGCGGTGGTGAATCGGTGCGACGGCGGAATCCCGAGCGTTGGCGGCAAGGGAGGCGATGGGCTCCCCGACGGCGCGGAGGACGGGGACGACGGGGAGCCGTCGCCAACGCCAAACTCCGGGTATGATGGGCGGGGAGGCGTCGGGGGCGTGTCCACCCACTGCAGCAGTGGACACAACGGGCGCTCCGGCCGGTACGGCGCCGTCGGCGCCGCGGGTCTGGGCATCGGGCGTATCACCGAGACAGGATGGGAGAGCGACTGGGCAGGCGACGGCGAAAGGGGGATGCCGGGCCAAGGGGGCGGCGGGGGCGGCGGCCGTCGAGGGGGGCTCTCCACGTGCGGCGTGGCCTCCAAGGGAGGCGCCGGCGGCGGCTCGGGAGGCGTCGGCGGCTGCGGCGGCAGGGGCGGTCGCGGGGGCGAAAACGGGCACCCGACCATCGGCATCGTCGCGCTCCACGCCAAGCTGACGCTGCGCGATAGCGTCATCATCACCCTCGGCGCGGGCCCAGGTGGCAACGGCGGGGAGCCCGAGGAAGGCGGCGATGGGGGCCGAGGCGAACTAGGCGGCGCCGTGGGGGACGGCACGTGGTCCTGCGAGGGTGGCGACGGCGGCCATGGGGGCGACGGCGGCTACGGCGGCCCCGGGCGCGGCGGCGACTCGATCGGCATCGCCTACCTCGACGAGGACCAGCTCACGCTGGAGGGCGTGACCTACGAGCTGGGACCGCCGGGCAAGGGCGGCGTGAGCTGGGATTGGTCCGGCGAAGAGATCCACGGGGAGGACGGCATCCAGGTCGAGACACAGCGCTTCCCTGACTAGGATCACGACACATCAGGCGAACCCTGCAAACGGTGTGAAGCGCATACGCCTCGGGCGATCCGCCATGGCGTGATCGCGGGAACCATCGCCGCGCTCCAGCCGATTGCGGCGACGGCCACTGCCGACCGGAAGGACAAGGGAGCGGGCCCCCTCCGGGGTGCGGGCGGCCTACCGCTTCAGCGACGGCGCGTGAAGCCGAGGACGAGCGCCGCGCCCATGCCGACGAGCACGAGCAGGGCCACGGCGACCCACACCCAATCCCGGGGCTCCGAGCTGAAGGAGACAGCCACCGCGCCGCACCCGGGAGAACACGCTCTTTTCATCAGGCAACCGTCCTTTTCATCAACCACCGCCGCCGGTCCGCCGGAAGGTGCGGACCACGCCGCGATATTCCTTGACGCCGCGGCCCCGCTATCTGCTCCGGCGCCATGGTCGACGCCGGCGTCATCGCGCGCCTGCGGGCGTCGACCTCGACGCGCGCGGCCGCTCCGCAAACCGTGGCGCCGAATGCGGTCACGTGGACGACAGCCGCCCGGGGCTGTGGTTACGGATCCACCCAAGTCCAGACGTCCGAGAAGAGGCACACGTAGATCGTCGCCTCGCCCATCATCACCCCGTCCATCGCCACATCCGGCACCACTTCGTTCCCGAGCTCCGGCGGGATCGGCTGGTAGCCGGGGTACGTGGCCTCGATCTCTTCTGCGACCGCCGCCGGTATCTCGTCGGGCTCGCCCCTGCTGTGGATTCCATAATAAGGCCCGAGAAGGCTCACGTGGAAGCTGAGCGAAGCCCTGCTGCTGAGCGAAGGAGCGGGCTCGAAGTCCTTGGGGCGATAGATGCGGGCCGAGTACGCCGGGTCGATCCCCCCCGCAAACAGGTTGAGCGACTCGTTTTGAAGGCCGTATCGTTCGTACATACGGTGGATCATCGCTTCCCACCTCGGGTACTCCGCTCGCCCGCGATTTGCGGCTTCCACCAGGCGGCCGTGCTCCTCCGTGTCCTCGTAGACGGGCTCGCCCGGAGGCACATAGATGCGCATGATTTGTTGCACACCCCGCGGGTAGAATCGGTAGATAACGTCGAGCAGCTCGGAGCGAGTTGTCTTCATGGACTCGTCACCGACGCGCCGAGTAGCGGGTACTTGGACTTGAACGCGGCTTTTGCCTGAGTGCCAAATCTTGTACAAAAGATCCCTGGCGGCAGGTTGTAGTCCATGACGTTGGCAACATCCTCCGTGATCTCTTCGCTGAGGCTGGCTGCACGAAGTGGATCGATTTTCCCCATAAATTCAGTCCGGATCGGCATTTTGATGGTGACAGCGCAGGACCACTCGGTGGTGCCGCCTGAAAATACGTGCTTGAAATTCAGGTTTGTCTTGGCCTGTTGCCACCCGCCCGCCTTCCCCCGGCCGTCATCCTCGACAATGGTAACAAACGTAAAGAACGACGAATCGAAATCTACCCAGACAAAGTGGGCCATTCCAGGCTTCGGACACTTCGAGCTGCATGCACCGCTACAGCTCAAGAAGGTCGCTCCGGCTCCCGCCACATCGCCGGCTCCGGGGCACTGGTCTCGCGGGCTCTCCGGGCGGTATGTCGTTGGGGTCTCCGAGCTGTCGCTCGGTCTCTCCTCTTCGTCTTCGAGTTCCCACTCGTTGCAGGCGATCTTGCGCTCGCCGCCGCCTTGGGGGTCGGCCCCGAAGTCACCGGATGCGGAGGAGGTGAAGACGGGACGTGGCTCGGAGCCCGGACCGGCCCCTGCACCCGAAGTTCTTTCCCCCACAGGATAGCAGTCGCCGAACGTCATGTTGCACGCCGCCAGCGCCCAAACCGCGATGACCAAGATCAATAATAGAACTTTTCTCACGTTCATTTCTCACTCCATCGAAGCACAGGACCAGCAACAATGACGACGGACACATAGCCCGGGAGCACCAGGCTGCCCCGACCGACCCAATCCACATTGACGCTCGCCGACACCCCCAGCGGTCCAGCGACGTACGCGTTGGTCTGCGCGTGGCCGCCTACGGCCAAGCCACCGACGTGGCCGCACAAGGTGACGCCGCACGCCGGCATGAGGTAGAACGCGACAGACGGCCCCGCGCCGACGTTGCCGTCCTTCCACGCGTACCCGATGTCAACCGAGGTCTGGTTGTAGATCCCAAGCCCGTCCTCCTGGATCGGGGGTAGGATCGTGCACAGGTCGTGCACCGTGAACAGGATGTCTCGCTGGATGGGCCAAGATATGCTCGCGTGCGGCCCCACCGCGAGGCGCGGAACGGTACCGGCCTGGAGCCACCCGAGGCTCACACCGGCGCTCAGCTCGGAGGCCTCTCCTTGCGTCGGTACGGCGACGAGCAGCGGGATGACCAGGATCCCCCATGGGATCCGCCGCCTTCTTGTGCCCATCGTCCCCTTCCCGTCTTCCGCAACTCGTGAGCAACGTGCCGACGCGGGGCATTCTTCTGATAATAGAGATCCGCCGTCAAACGGAATCTGGACGAGCACACACCACGGACCAGGGGTCGTCCCGTCCAAAGCGCACGCCAATGCGCAGCTGCCTGCGCGGCTCGCGTGCTCGTCCACCTGCCGGCACCGGAAGCCCGTCCACGTCGCGGTAGGATCGGGTATCTCTCGCAAACCGCATTGCAAGTGCGCGACATGTCTCGTAGTCGTCGAGACCACTCTCCGCCGCTGAAAGGCGGCGGCCCCTTTGAAGCATCGCGACGGCCTCTTTTCTTCCGCACCGACCCGCGGCGGTCGACGGGGCGGCCTCCGTGCCTAGCACGGCTCCCGCGGTGTGCGACGCGCGGGGCGAACTCGGAACCCCGCCGCCTCCCTCCGCAAGCCCCGTCGGCCGCTGCGGAAGGCCACCCCCCGCGTCCCGGAGGGCATCCCGACGCCTCCCGAAGCCTTGGCGACCCCTCCCGAAGCCTTGGCGACCCCTCCCGAAGCCTTGGCGACCCCTCCCGAAGCCTTGGCGACCGCTCCAAAGGCCATGTCAGCCGCCCCGGAAGGTCATCCCCGCGTTCCGGAGGCCTTGTCGGGCGCTCCGGAGGCATGTCGGTCCGCCCGACATGCCCTCCACGCCGCCAGATCCGGCTCAAATCCCGGCCACCCCGCCCTCCAGCCGGCCACGGAGGCCCTCGAAGCCGCGCGCCATGCCTTACGAACCCGCGCGCCATGGCTTAAAAACCGCCCCCTTGGCCCTTCAGGACCGCGCGACGACGCTCCGGACCAGCCGACATGGCCTCCTCCGCGCGCTGGACACCTCCTCCCTCGACGCCGGGTTCATGCGGCGCCGTACCGCCGGCTTGCCAGTCAACGGGGCACTGTGCTCACCTCGCATCCGGGAGGTTGACTTGAGCTCAGAGATCGACGTCGACGGCGAAGGTCCCAGCCGGCAGGTGCTCGCCGAGATCCCAGCGCGTGCGCTGAAGTTTCTGTCCGCAGCAGGCAAGAACAAACAGATCCGCGCGCTCCTCCGGGAGCGCGGCTACACCGACGAGGACCACAGGGAGGGCTGGGACCTGCTCCACCGCGCCTCCGGCTTCGGCATCGGCGAGCCCGACGAGGTCGAGGACGCCGAGGTCGGCAAGGCGGTCGCCGAGCTGGACGCGTGGGACGAGCCGCACTTCCGGATCATCCGCGCGATGCTCGAGCGGCGGCACCCGCTCCAGGAGAAGTTCGTGTTCGACAACCTCACCCCGCAGGTCGGCGCGGGCGCGGTCGTGTCCGTGAAGACGCTGCTCGACCGGCTCGACGCCCTCGAGAAGAGCGCGAAGCGCAAGGCGACCCGCAAGGACGACCACGCCGCGCTGGAGACGCTCGCGAAGCGCGGGTACCCCAAGGAAGAACGAAGCCGCCTGCGGCAGCTCGTCGACATCGCGTCGGGCGACGGAACGGCGGCCGTCGAGGGCGACGGAGAAGAAACCGGCGACGCCGAGCAGGTGAGGGCGGTCGTCGACAGCCAGGAGCACGTCGATGCGCTCCGCGCCCTCTACGGCTGGTACCGCGAATGGTCGGAGACGGCCCGCGCGGTCGTCAAGCGGCGCGACTTCCTGGTCCGGCTGGGGCTTGCGCACCGCAAGACGAAGGCGAAGGCCAAGTCGGGCCCCGCCGCGCCGCCTGCGCCCGGCGTGCTCTGAGCTCGACCTCCAGCACTACAGCAGCAGTTGGTCCGAGGTGTGGCTGTAGGCATCAAAATCGTCGAGAAATCCGCGTCCGTCCGCCCGTCTACAGCCGCAGATGGGCCGCAAGTGCGGCTGTAGTACTAGGCGGGCGCCGCGGCGCGGCCCGGCGGCCGCACGAACACGCGGCGCATCGGGATCGTGGCGCCGGCGGCCCCCGAGACCCGGTGTGACAGGAAGGCGACGCCATCGAGCATGGCCGGCGACGCGTACACGCCCGGCTCCGCCGTCTCCGGGAGGCACGAGGAGAGCTCGAGGAGGTTCCCGCCCACCAGGGCGCCGTCCTCGGTGAGCACCGCGTCGCCGGCGTGGAGGCAGAAGCGGACGCTGATCCTGGGATCGCGCTGGCCCGGCCCGGCGAGCCGCGTGTGCAGCTCGATGGCGGCCGCGATCGCGCGGTGGCGCGCCTCTTCGGTGCCGCGCTCGCCGCGCCGGAGGTCCGCCGCGAGAAGCACGCTGGTGCTCGTGATCGCGAGCGGCGAGAACCCCGAGGGCGCGAGCGCGGCCACGGCGTCCGGGACCACGGCCTCGAAATCGGCCAGGAAAGCGTCGGTGGGGGCCTCGAGCGCGCGGCTCTCGGCGAGGACCTCGACGAGCAGCCCGATGGCGAGGCGCCGGATGTGACCCGCCTCCACCGCGCCGGTCCGCGCGATCCGCGCCGTCGCGGCCCGCACGTCGCCCAGGAACGCGGCGACGTCCGGGTGGCGGCCCGCGGGATCCTTGCTCATGGCCCGCACGACGATATCGTCGAACGCCGGGTCGACCGGCGCGTGCAGGCTCGGGCGGGGCGGCGCCTGGTGCAGGTGCAGGTGGCGCAGCACCGGATACGTGGTCGCCAGGAACGGCATGGATCCCGCGATCATCGTGTAGAGCAGCGCGCCGAGCGCATAGACGTCGGTCCGCATGTCGACAGGCCGGTTGAGGAGCTGCTCGGGCGACATGAACGCCGGGGTCCCCACGACGTGCCGTGACGACGTGAGCGAGAGATCCGTCGCGCCGAGCAGCTTCGCGATGCCGAAGTCGAGCAGCACGACCCTGAGCTCCCCGCCGCGCTCGCACAGGATCACGTTCGAGGGCTTCACGTCGCGGTGGATGATCCCGAGCGCGTGGACCGCGGCGAGCGCGCCGCAGAGCGGATCGAGGATCGCGAGCGCCTCGTCCGCCGGGAGCCGCCCGCGCGCGAACAGGTGCTGCTCGAGGCTCTTGCCCTGGAGGAGCTCCATCGCGAAGTAGGGCCTCCCGTCGTCGAGCCGCCCGACGTCGAGGATCTCCACGACGTTCGGGTGCCGGATCCGCCCGATCGCGTCCACCTCGCGCTGGAAGCGGAGCACGACGTCGGCGCGTGAGATCAGGTCGGCGTGCATGATCTTGACCGCCGCCGGCGCCTTGCTCGCCGCGTGCACCGCGCGGTGGACGACGCCGAACCCACCCTCGGCGATGACGCCGTCGAGGAGGTACTCGCCTGCCCGCAGCGTCGCGGCGCGCGGGGCGCCCGGACCGGCGCCCTCGCGATCGCGCGTGTCGGGCGTGTTTTGTTTCCATGTCCGCGACGTGACGATCAGCGGCTCGCCCGCCGCGGGGGCGTCGGCCGGCGGCGCGGCGGGAAGCGGCTCATCGTTCTGGCCAGGGTTCTTCATCGGATATGCGACAGCCGCTTACTTCCTCGATGACAACTGCTGAGCCCGCGCATTACAGTACGCGCAGGCCGGTGTCGAACGCGACCCCCGGTTGCCGGCAGACGAGCCGAATCATGCACCGTTGCTCCGTATGTCGCGGGCGGCTCGCCGCTGATGCTCCGTGTGTCAGAGATGGCTTTGTCCCGCCGCCCGCTGAGCGTGACACCGTGGAGCGCGCGGCGCCCGCGATCGAGGGCTTCTCGCTGCTCGGTCCGCTCGGTCATGGCGGCTTCTCCGACGTCTGGGCCGCGCAGCAGGACTGCGATGGAGCGCCGGTCGCCATCAAGGTGGGAAGGCACGCGGCGTGGGACCTGCGCGAGCGGTTCCGGCGGGAGGCCGCGCTGCTCGAGCGCGTCGGCGTGCCGCACGCCCCGCAGCTGGTCGCTTGCGGCGAGCTCCCCGGGGGGCGGCCCTATCTCGTGATCGAGCGGCTCTTCGGCCAGACCCTCGCCGAGGAGCTGGCGGCGCTGCCCGCGCCGCTCGATCCGGATCGCGCCGCCGGGCGCGCCGACGCGATCCTCGCCGTGATCGAGGCGGCGCACGCGCGCGGCGTCATCCACCGCGATCTCAAGCCGGAGAACCTCTTCCTGCTCGGCTCGAGCGACCGCGCGGTGCTGCTCGATTTCGGCCTGGCGAGGCCCGCCGAAGGCGGCGAGCCGCAGGCGGTGTCCGTCGGCGTGACGCGCGCCGGCGACATCGTGGGGACGCCGGAGTACATGGCTCCGGAGCTGCTCCGGGGCGACGCCTCGCGGATCGACGCGCGCGCGGACATCTACGCGTTCGGCGTGATCCTGTTCGAGCTGCTCACCCTGCGCCCGCCGTTCGTCGGGGGCGAGACCGCCGTCGAGCACGGCCACCTGGCGCTGCGCCCGCCGCGCCCGAGCGATCTCGTGGACGTCCCCGAGGGGCTTGAGGCGCTGACGCTCGCCTGCCTCGCCAAGGACCCGAGCCGCCGCCCGGACAGCGCCGCCGCGCTCCGGCGCACCCTGCACGCCCTGCGCGCGCGGCCTCGCGCCGACTCGATCCCGCCTCCGTCCGCGCCGCGATCGCAGCGGCAGGGCGACGGCGCTGCGGCGGCCGTCGCCGAGGGGCTGCAGCCGGTCGCGCTGCTCTTCGCGGAGGGCGGTGCCGGGCCGGTGATCGCGGCCATCGGCGGCCGCCGGGGGTTCGTCGCGCGGCAGCGGGGGCAGCGCTGCCTCGCCGTGTTCTCCGCGAGGGACGTCGACGATCCAGCCCGCGCCGCGCTGGCCGCGGCGCGCGATCTCGCGCTGAGCGGCGGCGCGCGCGTGGCGCTGCACCTCGCCAGCGTGCGCCTGCGCAGGATCGCCGGCGGGCTGCACGCCGCCTACGGCGCGCCGGTCGAGCGCCCCGAGGCGTGGTTGCCGGCCGAGCCCTGGGGCGGCCTCGCGATGACCGAGGAGTTCGAGCGCGCGCTGCCCGACGACGAGCTCGCCCCCACGCCGCCAGGCGACCCGGAGAGCCTGCGCGAGCCGGCGCTGCTCGGCCGCGACGACGTGCTCTCGGCGCTCGCGGCCAGCGCGACCGACGCCTTCGACGGGACGTGCCCCGGCCTGTTCACGCTCATCGGCGACGCCGGTCTCGGCAAGACGCGCCTCGCGGCCGAGGCGGCCAGCATCGCCGGCGTGCCGGTCCCGGACGTGCGCGTGGTGGCCGTGCGCGCGCTCCACCCCATCCACGGCGGCGCCGCGCAGGCCGTGCGTGCGCTCCTCTCCGTCGCGCTCGACGCGCCGAGGGAGAGCCCCGGAGATCCGCGGCAGTTCTGCGTGGAGCGGCTCGGCGAGACGCTCGGCGGCGCGACGTGGGAGGCCGTCGCCGCGGCGCTCGGCTGGGCCGGGCCCCGCGGCGGGCGCCTGGCCGGGGAGGCCCGCAACGGCCTGATGCTGGCGCTCGCCGAGGCGCTCCGCCGCGGGGCGCGCCGCGGCCCCCTCGCCGTGATCCTCGACGACGCCGACCAGGCGGACGACGTCCTGCTCGACGCGCTCGAGTACGCCACGCTCGACGGCGAGGGCACCCCCCTCTGGGTGGTCGTGACCGCGCGCCCTCGCTTCGAGCAGGCCCGTCCCAGCTGGGGTCAGCGCAACCAGCGCCACACCCGCGTGACGCTCGCGCCCCTCGCGGAGGAGGCGGCGATGGATCTCGCCTCGCGCCTGCTCTTGCCGGCCGAGTACCCGCCGGCGGAGATCCTCCGCCGGCTGGCCGACTGGGCGGGGGGCAACCCGGATTGCCTGCGGCAGCTCGTCCGCTCGCTCAAGCGCGCGGGCGTCGTGCGCCGGCGCGCCGGCGGCGGCTCGTACGTGGCGACCGCGGAGGTCGAGGCGCTGCCGCCGGCGCCGGCGTGGCAATGGCTCGCGGCGCAGCGGCTCGACGATCTGCCGCCGGAGCTCGCGACGTGCGCCCGGGTCTGCTCGGCGCTCGGCATGTCGTTCGATCGCGCCGAGCTCGAGGCGGTGCTGGACGGCCTGGAGCGCGCGGGCGGCGCCGGAGCGATGGTCGACGCGGGCTTCGGGCTCGCGGCCCTCGTCGAGCGGCGGATCCTGCTGCGCGACGGCGAGGGCCGCGGCGGCGGCGTGGACGACCGGCACGCGTTCCAGAACGCGGTCCTCCAGGAGGCGGTCTACGAGATGCTCGACCCGGCGCACCGCGCCGCGATCCACCGGAGCGCCCTCGCGTACTGGCGGGCGCAGGTGGCGGCCGGCTCGACCGACGGCCTCCGCGCGCTCGCGCGCCACGCGGCCGTGTGCGGCGAGCGCGCCGAGGCGGCCGACGCCTACCTCGCGCTCGGCGATCTCGCGTCCGCGCGGCACGACGCCGTCGAGGCCGACCGGCGCTACGACGCCGCGCTCCAGATCGCCGAGCAAGGCGACGCGCCCCGGCGCGCGCGCGCGCTCGCGGGCCGCGGCAGGAGCCGGTACCGGATGTGCCGCGTCCGGGAGGCGCGGAGCGATTTCGGCGACGCGCTCGCGCTGGCCGAGGCGCTCGGCGACGCGCAGGCGAGGGCGAGCCTCCTGCTCGAGGACGCGACCGTGCTCGACTGGGCCTTCGAGTTCGAGGCGTCGGCGCGCCGGGTGGAGGAGGCGCGGCCGCTCGTCAACAACGCGCACGCGCACGCGCAGGGCTCGCCCGAGCTCGCGCTGCGCCTCCGGGTCGCCGAGGCCCGCACCTCGTGGCGGCGGGGGAAGATCGAGGAGGCCATCGCGGAGCTCACCGCGTGCGCCGATCGCGCCGCGGCGTCGGGAGACTACGACGCGCGTGTCCCTGCGTTGATCATGCTGTCGTTCCAGCTCGCGAGCGCAGGTCGCCGCGAGGACGCCGAGCGCGCCTCCGACGACCTGATCGCCCTGGTCACGGCGGCCGGCGATCGATTTCACCTCTGCGGGGCGTACATCAACCGCATCGCGCTGTGGGCCTGGCGGTGGTCGCTGCCGGGCGCGGTCGGCGACCTGCGCCGCGCCGTCGATCTCGCGCGCGAGATCGGCAATCCGTGGCTGGAGAAGATGGCCTCGTACAACGTCGCCGTGCTGCTCCACTGGAGCGACAGGCAGCGGGAGGCGCTCGCGCTCCTGCGGCGCGCCCGGTGGCTGGAAGAGCAGGCCTCCGAGCGCCCGATGCCCCAGACGGCGATGCTGCTCGCGCAGATCCACCTGGCGCTCGACGAGTACGAGCAGGCGAGCCAGCTGGTGCTGTGGATCCAGCGATCGTGCGCCCTCGAGCCGGGCGATCTCACGGAGTACGGCTTGCTCGAGCTCGTGCTCTCGGAGGTCGGGCTCCGGCCGGGACCTCCGTCCTCTCTCGCGTGGGGCGAAGCGATCCGGCGGGCGAAAGACCAGTCGATCGCCGAGCAGACGCTGATGTTCCTTTACTGGCGTGCTCGCATGGCGCTACGTCGCGGACACGTGCGTGAGGCGGAGGAGGCGCTCGCGAGCGCGCGGGAGCACCGCGGGGAGAGCCCCCTGTGGCTGTCCCGCTTCGTCGAGCTAGAACGCAACCTGGAGGAGACATTGCGGACACTCGACGTTCGTCCAGCCGTGTCGCAGTGACTCGATCCTGGCTTGATCCTGACTCGATAAGGCGCGTTCCGCTCGATATTCCGGCGAGCCCGGATACGGGCGACAAACCTCCGTATGCTGCTTTTCACTATTGCGCATCTTCCTGGAAAATGAAAGACTGTTAATTTAAGGAAGAGCGAGATCGCTGGTCGGTGTCGGAGCACGGCCCCGTGCGTGGCAGCGCGCCTTTCTCGGAGGAGAGCTGAATGTCATCGATCCGTTTCATTGCGGCTGGTCTGCTTGGCGCCGGTTTGTTCACGGCGGGGTGCGTCGCCCCGTCGGACACCGACCCTGACGCTCCGTCGGACACCGAGCCCGTCGAGACGGCGGAGCTGCCAATACGGCGCAATGCGGTGCCCATCGGATGTAACGGCCTGCTCCCCAGCGACTTCTGGGCGCCGGCGAACCGCACGGCGTTCCAGGCGCTCGGTCAGGCTGCGCTCGCCGGCGCCAACGACGTCGTGGTCCCGACGGCGCTGCTCGGCACCTCCGGTGGAAAGAGCGTGCTCGACTACACCGTGCGCTGCGCGCTGTCCTCTGAACAGGTCGTCTACGGTCCGGACGGCTCTCCGTTCCACGGCACCTTGGGGTTCGCGCCGGAGTGGACGGAGCGTGGTCTCACCCCGTCGGAGCAGCGCTGGGTCTCGGCGTGCATCTTCCAGCACCTGAACGGCTCCGGCGAGCATGTGGAGATCTTGCTGAAGGGCAGTCACACGGCCCTCGAGTCCTCCCCGGACGAGGAGCCCTTCACGGAGTTCGTCGTCCACGACGCCACGATGTACGGCAACGCGTTCCTTGCTTCGGCCATCGCCGGGTATGCCTGCATCGATCCCGATCTCGCCGGGGAGCTCTCGGCGCTCTCGCTGAGCTGCCCGCTCGATCTCAGCCTCCTCGCGCGGGAGCGGCTCTGCGGCCACGTGCCGACGTGCGGTATCGCCTTCCTCGGGCTCTGCGATCTGACCTGCCTGGAGGACGCCGATGGGGATCAGACGTGCCGCACGCTCCCGCTGCTCGGGCCCCTGCTGGGTTCGCTGCTCGGGCCGAGCTACTCGGAGACGATCCGGACCGAACTGCGCGACAGGGATCTCCTGCCGCTCTACCCCGGCTGCGGCCTGCTCTGAGGGCAGCGCCTCTGTGGCGGGGCCCGGCGGAAAGGAGGCGCGCCGCGCGCGCCGGCCACGTCCCGAGGCGCGTCTTCAGCTGCTGGATGGCGTCGGCGATCGCCTTGTCGTCGCGGAAGCAGCAGGGATCGCTCCGCCTGCACCGCGCGCCGTGCAGCACCTGGAGCTCGGCGTGCGGCGGAGGAGGCCCTCGCGAGCGCGCGGGAGCACCGCGGGGAGAGCCCCCTATGGTTGTCCCGCTTCGTCGAGCTAGAGCGCGCGTTGGCGGAGACGTCGCGGGCTCCGGACGTTCGTCCACCCGTGCCGGACTGATGCGAGCCTGTTGCGATAGGGTTCATCCCGTGTCGTGCTCGGGTAAGCCCGCAGTTTCATACAACCACCGTGTGCCGATTTTCAGCATTGCGCGCCTTTCTTGAGGGTGGGAGATTGCCAATTCAAGAAAGCGCGATATTGCTGGTCGATGTCTGATCTGGCCCTGTACCTGGCTGCGCGACCACCTCGGAGGAGAGCCGAATGTCATCGATCCGTTTCATCGCAGTTGGTCTCCTTGGTGCCGGTGTGTTCACGGCGGGATGCGCCGCCCCGCCGGACACCGACCCCGACGCCCCGTCGGACGCCGACCCCGTCGAGACAGCGGAGCTGCCAATACGGCGCACTGCGGTGCCCATCGGATGTAACGGCCTGCTGCCCAGCGACTTCTGGGCGCCGGCGAACCGCACGGCGTTCCAGACGCTCGGCCGGGCTCCGCTCGCCGACGCCAACAAGGTCGTGGTCCCGACGGCGCTGCTCGGCACCTCTGGCGGCAGGAGCGTGCTCGACTACACCGTTCGCTGCGCGCTGTCTTCGGACCAGGTCGTCTACGCTCCGGACGGCCGTAGGTTCTACGGCTCCTTCGGGTTCGCGCCGGGATGGACGACGCGTGCTCTCCTCCCCTCGGAGCAGCGCTGGGTCTCGGCGTGCATCTTTCAGCACCTGAACGGCACCGGCGAGCATGTGGAGATCTTGCTGCAGGGCAACCACCCGGCCCTCGATTGCTCCCTGGACGAAGAGCCCTACTCGGAGTTCGTCGTCCACGACGCCACGATGTACGGCAACGCGTTCCTTTCTGGGACCATCGCCGGGTATGCCTGCATCGATCCCGATCTCACGGGGGAGCTCTCGGCGCTCTCGCTGAGCTGCCCGCTCGATCTCGGCCTCCTCTCGCTCGAGCGGCTCTGTGGCCACGTGCCGACGTGCGGTATCGCCTTCCTCGGTCTCTGCGATCTGACCTGCCTGAAGGACGCCGCTGGCAACCAGACCTGCTACCCGCTCCCGCTGCTCGGGGCGGTCCTGGGCCCGCTGCTGGGGCCGCGCGTCCAGAGCTACTCCGAGACGATCCAGAGCTACGTGCGCGACAGCGATCTCCTGCCGCTCTACAACGGCTGCGGCCTGCTCTGAGCGGCGCCTCTGCGGCGGGCCCGGCGGAAAGGAGGCGCGCCGCGCGCGCCGGTCACGTCCCGAGGCGCGTCTTCAGCTGCTGAATCGCGTCGGCGATCGCCTTGTCGTCGCGGAAGCAGCACGGATCGCTCCGCCTGCACCGCGCGCCGTGCAGCACCTGGAGCTCGAAGAGCATGCGCTCGTCCCCCTCGGCCGCGGCGCGGGCGAAGAGCGCCCGCTTGCCGCCGCAGCTGGCCCTGCGGAACGCGAAGATGACGCGGAGCGCGGGGGTCGCGCGCGCCATCACGTCGGGCCGGGCCAGGATCTCGCTGGCGCGCCGGGCCGCCTTGGTGCCTCCGCGCGCGCGCACGAGGTCGAGCAGCACGTCCAGCCCGCCGCTGCCGAGCCGGTTCGTGAGCAGGTCGAAGACCTCGTCCGCCGCCGGGTTGTCCTCCTCGAACCCGATGCCCGCCACGGTGGAGAGCACCTCTTCGCGCAGGCCCCTGCTCAGGGCGAGCTCCGGATCGGCCTCCGCGAGGGCCAGCAGCGCCCGCGCCCCGAGCACCCAGTTCCTGGTCGCCACGGCCCGGCTGAGCTGCGCGCGCGGGCTCGGGGCGCTGCGGGCGTCGTCCTCGGGCGCCGCGCTCGCCGAGGCGGGAGGGGGGGCTGCCGGCGCCGGCAGGGGCTCGACGGAGGCGACGGCGGGCGTCTCCGTGGTCGCTGCGGGCCGCCGGACGACGAGCCAGAGCGCGACGCCGATCGCGAGCGCCGCCAGGGCCGAGAGCGCCGCCGCGAGGGGCACCCAGCCCGGCGAGGCCGCGGGCCGGCGGTGCGCGCGCGCGAGCAAGGTCGCCCGGGGCCCCGGCCAGGCAGACGGCGCCTGAGCCCTGGGCGCCGCGTTCGCAGCCTGCTCGGCGGCCCCGCCCGCCGCGGTGGCCCCGCCCGCGGTGGCCTGGCCCGCCGCGATGCTCGGGCCCGCTGCGGTGCTCGGGCCCGCCGCGGTGGCGGCTCCCGCGGCGGCCCCGCTCGCCGCGATGGCCCCGCCCGACGGGGCCTGGCCAGCCGCGGCGATCCCGCCGCCTGCCGACGCCGCGGCGCGCGTGATCGCCGCGAGCCCCTCATCGAGCGCCGCGATGGCGTCGGCCGCCGTCTGGAAACGGAACGACGGATCCTGCTCCATGAGCCGCATCACGGCCTGCTCGACCTCGTAGGGCACCTCCAGATCCGGAGCGCGCGCGCGGAGGGCCGGCGGACCTTCCGGCCCCTGCTGCTTGAGCCGCTCCACCACGTTCTTCGTGCCGAAGGGGTGCTGTCCGGTGAGCATCTCGTAGAGCATGAGCCCGAGCGCATACAGATCCGCGCGCGCGTCCACCGCGTCCATCCCGCGCAGCGCCTCCGGCGCGAGGTACGCGAGCGTGCCGAAGACCTCGCCGGCGCTCGTCAGGGCGGGGGTCGGCGCCGCCGTCTTGCGGCTCTGGCTGGACAGGAGATCGACGTTCACCTTCGCGAGCCCGAAATCGATGAGCCTGACCTGATCGTGCGCGTCGAGCAGGACGTTCTGGGGCTTCACGTCCCGGTGGACGATGCCCTTCTCGTGCGTCGCCGCGAGCGCCGACGCGATCTGGCGCGCGATGCGGAGCGCCCGCGCGGGCGGGAGCCGTCCCCCCGCGATCGCCTCCTTGAGCGGCGTCCCCTCGACGTACTCGAGGACGAGGAAGAACGACGCGTCGTCCAGCTGACCGAAGTCGATCGCCGCGACGACGTTCGGGTGCCGGATGTGCGCTCCCGCGACGGCCTCGCGCTCGAACCGCGCCACGAGCTCCGGCATCCGCCGGGCGAGGGGCCGGAGCAGCTTGATCGCGACCTGCTTGCGGAGGTGCACCTGCTCGCCCCGGTAGACGGCGCCCATCCCGCCCTCCCCGATGAGCTCGTGGACGCGGTAGCGCCCCGAGATCAGGCTCCCGATCAGCGGGTCGCCGCCCGCGCCCCCGGCCGCCGCCGCCTCGATCGCCTCGATGTCCTCGGTGAGCGCCGAGCTCGAGAGCTCCTCCATGGGCTGCGCGGCCGGCGCGCCGAGCCTCGGGACCGTGAGATCCTCGACCAAGGCCGAGCCGAGCGTCTCTTCGGATCGCGGCGTCTCCGGCATGCGGCGCAGGATATCAGGTCGGCCGGCGTCGCGGGGAAGCGGTGCGTGGGCGCTCCACGAGCGGAAGGGGCGCGGGGGCGCACGACGCGGGCGTCCGCGAGCGCGCGAAATTCACAGGAGGAACGAGACGCCCAGCGAGAACGCCGGGTATCCGAGCCGCATCGTGAGCGTCACGTTCTCCGTGAAGTGGAAGCGCCCGCCGACGAACAGGGCAGGTGAGACCCCGAAGACCCCGTCGCGGCCCACGTCGCCGAGGTACAGCGACAGCCCCGGCTCGCCGAAGACCGACCACTTCCTGTGAAGCCAGAAGTTCCACTGCATCACGACCGAGCCGAACACGTAGTTCGAAGGCGCACCGTACCGGTCGACCTCGGTGCAGATCCGCGTGCCCGCGGGCCCGTTCTCGAAGCGGGTGCAGACGCCGCGGTAGTCCGCGTCCCCTCCGTAGTGGATGCCGTCGAGGCCAAAGCCGATCCCGACCGAATCGTTGAGGCGCTTGATGAAGCCGTCGGGCGCGATGTCGATGGTGGCGCGGAACCCGGCGCCGAGGCCGTTCCCGGCGCCAGGGCCGCCGAGCGGCTCGAACGGCGTGAGGAGGAGGTGCGGCTCCAGCTCGACCTTGTAATCGGGGCGATCGCCGGGGCGCTTGATCGTCATCTGCGCCTCGCCGACCTCGGCCCACCCGATCGTCAGCGCCACGAACGAGAGCGCGGCGGCCAGGAGGCGCGGCGCGCGAAGCTGCGATGTCATCGCTCTCTGCATCGGTCTCGGTCTCCTCAGCATCCGCCGCACGAGCGCGAGCCGTTCGGGCACATGACCGCAGCATCGCCGCCGGGGCAGGTGACGCGGCACTCGCCGCCCACGTTGTCGCAGAACACCTCGCATGAGCCCCGGCACTCGACCTCGCAGGTCGCCACGTTCCGGCAGGTCACGACGCTGCGCGAGCCGACGACGACGCCGCACCGGCTCGTGTCGTGGCACTCGTACCGGCAGTCGCGATCGCAGATGGCCCCGCACGCCGCCGTGTTATGGCAGTTGAGGTCGCAATCGTCCCCGCAGGAGGCCGAGCACTCGTCGACATCGAAGCACTCGAACGAGCACCCGTGCTCGCAGACGGCGCCGCAGCGATCCATCTGGAAGCAGCGCTGGTCGCAATTGTCACCGTCGCAGCCGAGGTAACACTCATCCCCGTTGGAGCACTCGCACGCGTCTCCCTCCACGCAGGCGCCGCTGTTCCAGCAGCTCGCCAGGCAGAGGCTCGCGAAGAGCGTCAGCAAAGTCAGTGCATAGAAGCGCATGGCCGGGCGAGCATACCCGAGCCTCCCGGAAATTGTCACAAAATCCGCGGAGGTACACGCGGAGGTGCGCCTGAGGCCCCGGCTCACCACCGTGTCCAGCGCGAGATTCGCCGCACGCGGGTATACCGCGTATCGTCGTTCGCGAGGCCGACCTGGTCCGCGACGTGCGTACCGAGGTGGGGACCCCAGCCGCCGTCGTCGAACGGCGCGTCCCCGTCCGCGCCGAGGTTGTAGTCCCAGCACTGCGCGTAGTGCTGCGTGACGTTCAGGGATTCGACCGCGCAGTTATTGTCCGGGGCCGTGTCACCGTCGTGGTCGGGCGACGACCACCCCGAGAGGAAATGGGAGAAGAAGACGTCGGCGTCCCCGGAGCGGTGCAGGGGGCGGAGGAACTTCATGGTCGTCGTGTCGATGCCTTCGGCGGTCGCGCGCAGGACCTCCGCGACGGTGCCCTCGATGTCCTCGATCTCATCGCGGTACTCCCGGCCGACGAGGTAGAGAGAGCCCCTGTAGAAGTTCCGCGTGAGCGCCGGCTCGCCCTTGGTCCCGAGCCGCTCGGCGTACGGGATGTCCCAGAACGCCAGCGTCGTTCCCTCCGCCGAACCAACGCTGTTGTAGACGAGCGCCCACCCTCCACCGGCCGTCTCCAGATCGCACACCACGGGGAACTCCGGATCTCTCCCGGCGCCGTCCAGATCGAGGGTGTACACGCCGCTCGGCAGGCCGCGGGGGACGTCGGCGCACCGGGCGTAGACGCACCCCGCGTTGACCGCGCCGTCGCAGTCCTCGTCCTCGGCGGTGTCGCAGCGCTCGGCGGCGGGCAGCACCTCTCCGGCGCACGGGCCGAACCCGTTCCCTTCGTCGTCGCAGATCTTCATGCCGGCGCGGCAGGGTCCGCGGTTCAACGTGGCCGGCGCCCCTTCGTAACAGGCCTCCTGGCGGCCGGGCTCGCACCCGCCCCCGCCGCTCGACGCCGAGGCGCCGCCATCGGCGCTCCCGGCCGAGCCGCCCTCGCCGGTGCTCGCGGCCGAGCCGCCGCCGGCGCTCGACGCCGAGGCGCTCCCGCCGCCTCCGGCGTCGCCGTCTCCGAACCTCCGCACCCTGGTCGAGCAGGCCGACACGGCGGCGAGCAACACGATGGCTGCGCAGCAGGCTCCTGCGACCGAACCTCGGCCGAGCGACATGCGACCTCCACGGACACGAACACACGCCACGCGGCCTTATACACCAGCCGCCCCGGCGCGCGCATCCGCCCAGCGCGGTCGGCTGCTCCGCCGCCGGGCGCCGGCACGTTTCCGACGCTCTTATCGGGCGAGGGCCCGTGGCGCGCCCTGGTCGCTCTGCAGCGCAAAGGCGATGGCGCTCTGGAGGGTGCTCTTCGTCACGAGGCCCGCCAGGTCGAGCGAGAGCCCGACGAGCGTCTGCGCCACCGCTGGCCGGATGCCGGTCAGGATCGTCCGTGCGCCGAGCAGCTGCAGCGCCTTCGCTGTGTCGACGAGCCCGGCGGCGACCCGCGTGTCGATTTCCTTGAGCCCCGTCACGTCGAGGATGACCACCTGAGCCTGGGTGGACTGGACTCCAGCGAGCGCGGCCGACATCACCTGATCGATCCGCTCCGAGTCCATCTGGCCCACGAGGGGCATGACCATGATGCGATCGGTGATCGGGATGAGCGGCGTCGACATCGCCTGCATCGTGTCGCGGAGCCGCGCGAGCGTCCGCTCGAGCTTGTCGAGCAGCTCCCTGTAAGGCGTGACGTCGTGGGCGGTGCCGTAGACGAGGCGGCGCGACGGCTCCTCGGCCGCGTCCAGGTGCGCGGTCCACGCGAGCCACCTGTAGGAGCCGTCCTTGCACGCGTACCGGTTGTCGAACTTGATGGTCGTGTGGCCCTGGAAGAGCGCGGCGGCCTCGGCGAGCGTGGCCTCGCGGTCGTCGGGATGGACGAACTCGATGAACGGCTTCGAGATCATGTCCGAGGGGGACCAGCCGAGGGTGCGCTCCCAGGCCGGGTTGGCGTGGCGGAAGTACCCCTCTGCGTCCAGGGTCACGAGCAGGCCCACGGACACCCGGAACAGCTTCTCGTAGACCGTGGTCAGCTCCGCCGCCTGCGTGAGCTGCGCCGTCCGCTCCCGGTCGCTCGTCAGGTCGAGCGCCGTGGCGACCATGAGGCGTTCGGAGGGCGCTCCGTCCATGTCCACTCGGGCGGTCCAGCCGAGCCACCGGTACGAGCCGTCCTTGCACACATAACGATTGTCGAACCGGCCGTTCGCGCGACCCTGGAAGAGGGCGGCGGCCTCGGCGAGCGTGGCCTCGCGGTCGTCGGGGTGGACGAGCTCGATGTAGGGCCTGGCCCTGAGCTCGTCGAGGGACCAGCCGAGGGTCTGCTCCCACGCAGAGCTCAGATCATGGAAGTAACCGCGCGCGTCCGCGGTGGCCAGGAGTCCTGACGAGACCTGGAAAAGTCGTTCGTAGCTCAAGCCCATATCGTCCCCCTCGCGGGCAGGCTGATGCGCGCCCGTCGTCGAGGCCGCCCGCCATCAGCGATTCTCCTGTCCGAACGCCGGCGAGCGCCTCGCGCGCCGCCTGGCCAGAGCGCGCACGCGCAATGCCCAGGCGGCGCGACGTCGACCTCACCGCGCGTCGAAGCCTGCTTGTCCACGAGAACGGCTTATGTGTCAAGGGTATCGGGAGGCTCGTTAGCGGGCGTGCTGGGCCGGCCGCGCCAGAAGGGACGCCCGGGCCTGGCGAAGCGCGCGGGCTCGGAGGTCGCCACTGTCATGTCGCCGAGGTTGCCAGCCCACGATGAGGCGAGTACGGTCCGCGCCCCAAAGGAGTGGACCATGACCGTCTCTGCGATTTTCAACCCGGCGCGCTGGCGCGAGGTCGATGGGTTCTCGTTCGAGGATCTCACCTACCACCGCGCCGTGGACCAGGGCACCGTCCGCATCGCGTTCAACCGTCCCGAGGTCCGCAACGCGTTTCGTCCCCGCACCGTCGATGAGCTGTACACCGCGCTCGAGCACGCGCGCACGACCTCGGACGTGGGTTGTGTGCTGATCACCGGCAACGGGCCCTCTCCGAAGGACGGCGGCTGGGCGTTCTGCTCCGGCGGCGATCAGCGCATCCGCGGGAAGGACGGTTACAAATACGAGGGTGAGAGCGCGGGGCAGGCCGACCCGGCGCGGCTCGGCCGGCTCCACATCCTGGAGGTGCAGCGGCTCATCCGGTTCATGCCCAAGGTCGTCATCGCGGTGGTGCCCGGCTGGGCGGCGGGCGGCGGCCACAGCCTCCACGTGGTCTGCGACATGACGCTGGCGAGCCGCGAGCACGCGATGTTCAAGCAGACGGACCCGGACGTCGCGAGCTTCGACAGCGGGTATGGCTCGGCGCTGCTCGCGCGGCAGGTCGGGCAGAAGAAGGCGCGGGAGATCTTCTTCCTCGGGCTCGATTACACGGCGGAGCAGGCGGCGGCGATGGGCATGGTCAACGCCGTCGTCCCTCACGCGGAGCTCGAGGAGGAGGCGCTGCGGTGGGGCGCGATCATCAACTCGAAGAGCCCGACCGCGATGCGGATGCTGAAGTACGGCTTCAACCTGCCTGACGAGGGGCTCGTCGGACAGCAGCTCTTCGCCGGCGAGGCGACGCGGCTCGCCTACGGGACGGAGGAGGCGAAGGAGGGCCGAGACGCCTTCCTGGAGAAGCGCCGCCCGGACTTCACGCGTTATCCCTGGCACTACTGACGACGGCGAGCCGCCGCTCCACGCCCGGAGCGCACAATAGCGCTTGACACCGACATCCACTTCCTTGATGGTGGCGGCGTTGTAAGATTCCGTGCGCGGCATCTGGTCGCGCGGCTTCAACTTTACCTGGAGATACACATCATGCTTTGTCTTTCGGCTGCGAAGTCGGCTCGTCGGGAGCGTTCTTGGCTTTGGTTGGGAGGGTCTCTTCTTCTGGCGCTCGCGGGCGGCCTCACCGCTGTTGGCTGCGGCGACGACAGCCCCTCGGACGGCGCGGGCGGTGCGGAGGCGTCGGGCGGCGCGGGCGGTGCGGGTGGCGCCGGCGGTGCGGGTGGCGCCGGCGGTGCGGGTGGCGCCGGCGGTGCGGGTGGTGCCGGCGGTGCGGGCGGCGCGGGCGGCGCGGGCGGCGAGGCGCCGGTCGAGACGGTGCCGCCGTCGGGCACCGAGCTGATCCGCGTCAACCAGGTCGGGTACCTGCCGGCCGCCGCCAAGGTCGCCACGGTCGTCGCCGCGGCCGACAAGCCGCATGCGTGGGAGCTCGTCGACGCCGGCGGCACGGTGGTCGCCAGCGGGGCGACCCGCGTCGTGGGCGACGACGCGAGCTCCGGCGAGCACGTGCACACCATCGATTTCAGCGGTTTCACGACCGTCGGCGAGGGGTACACCCTCCGTGTCGGGGAGGTGTCGAGCCACCCGTTCGACGTGGGCCCGACCATCTACTCTCAGATGAAGTACGACGCGCTCGCGTACTTCTATCACAACCGTTCCGGCATCGAGATCCTGGAGCAGTACGTCGGCCCCGACCACGCGCGTCCGGCGGGGCACCTGCCGGACGAGGCCCCTTGCGGCGCGGATATCGGCTGCACGTACACGCTCGACGTCACCGGCGGGTGGTACGACGCCGGCGATCACGGCAAGTACGTGGTCAACGGCGGTATCTCCGCCTGGACGTTGCTGAACCAGTACGAGCGCTTCGTCGCGCTCGGGTCGACGGCGGACGACTTCGGCGACGGCAAGCTGAAGATCCCCGAGAACGCGAACCAGATCCCCGACCTCCTCGACGAGGCCCGGTGGGAGATCGAGTTCATGCTCGCGATGCAGGTGCCGGAGGGCCAGACCAACGCGGGCATGGTGCACCACAAGATCCACGACCTGGAGTGGACCGGCCTGCCGATGCCGCCGCACGAGGATCCGCAGCCGCGCTTCCTGCGCCCGGTGAGCACGGCGGCGACGCTCAACCTCGCCGCCACCGCGGCCCAGGCCGCGCGCATCTGGCGCGATCTCGATCCCGGGTTCTCGGCCGAGTGCCTCGAGGCCGCGACGCGGGCGTGGACCGCGGCGAAGGCGAACCCGAAGGTCGTCCCGGACGAGAGCAAGGTCGTGGGCGGCGGCGGCTACGGAGACGCCGAGCTGAGCGACGAGTTCTACTGGGCGGCCGCCGAGCTCTTCCTCACCACGAAGGACGCCGCGTACCAGGCCGAGCTCGCGGCGTCGCCGTACAGCGAGGAGCTCGCCGGCGCGGACGGCACGTTCAGCGCCATGACGTGGGGACAGGTCGACGGGCTGGGCGCCATCTCGCTCGCCGTGGTCGAGGCCCAGCATGCCGCGGCGGAGCGTGAGGCGGCCCGGACCAAGCTGATCGCCATCGCCGACAAGTACCTCGAGGTCCTCGGGGCGGAGGGGTACCGGGTGCCCTTCAAGGCGAACGAGAAAGGGTATCCCTGGGGCTCCAACTCCTTCGTGCTCAACAACATGGTGGTCCTGGCCCTGGCGCACGACTTCACCGGCGAGCAAAAGTACTTCGACGGCGTGGCGTCGGGCGCGGATTACCTCCTCGGGCGCAACCCGATGGACAAGTCCTATGTCTCCGGCTACGGCGAGAACCCGCTCGAGAACCCGCATCATCGCTTCTGGGCGCACCAGCTGGACGCGTCGTTCCCGTCCGCTCCGCCCGGCGCGGTCTCCGGTGGGCCGAACTCCGGGCTGGAGGATCCGGTGGCGAAAGAGGCGCTCGACGCGGCGGAGGGCCGCGCGAAGTGCGTCCCGCAGAAGTGCTACATCGACGACATCGAGGCGTGGTCGGCGAACGAGATCACCATCAACTGGAACAGCCCGCTCGCGTGGACGGTGGCCTGGCTGGACGAGAAGGCCAAGGCGAGCGCCCAGTGACCCGGAGCGCGGGGGTGGGGCACGTTGACTGAAGGTGGGGGCTTTTGAGCCGCCAAGCACGCCAAGCACGCCAAGGACGCCAAGGACGCCAAAAAATCTAATAATATCGGCGTCTTATGGCGTCTTATGGCGCCTTGGCGGTTCCATCATCCCGGCAGGGTGGGGGATTGCCGCCACCCCGGAGCGCCGCGCAGCCGCGCCGCGCCATGCCGCGCCCCACGCCCGATGAGCGATTGGCCGCGACAACCGTCCAGCTTCTGCTAGGTTGCGCGGCTTTCATGAATCCAGCCTCATCGCTCGACGCCTTGCCCGCGCCGCTCGCGGGCGCCCTCGCCCGCCGCGGCTTCACCTCCCTCACCCCCGTCCAACAGGCCGTCCTCGCCCCTGAGCTCGCCGGGCGGGACCTTCGTGTCTCGTCGCAGACCGGCTCCGGAAAGACCGTGGCCATCGGCCTCGCGCTCGCCCCCCGCCTCGCGCGCGCCCTCGCCGAGCGCGCGGCCGCGCCCGACGGCGCGCCCCGCACCGCGGCGGCTCCGGCCGCGGTGATCATCGCGCCGACGCGCGAGCTCGCCGCGCAGATCGCCGGCGAGCTCAGCTGGCTTCTCTCGCCCCTCGGCGCGCGCGTCGCGTGCGTCACCGGCGGCACGAGCTTCGGCGACGAGGCGCGCTCGCTGCGGCGCGACCCCCTGGTCATCGCCGGGACGCCCGGCCGCCTGCTCGATCACCTGGACCGCGGGACGCTCGATCCGCGCGGCGTCCTCGCCCTCGTGCTCGACGAGGCGGACCAGATGCTCGACCTCGGCTTCCGCGACGACCTCGAGGCGATCGTCGGCAAGATGCCCGAGGCTCGCCAGACCCACCTCGTGTCGGCCACCTTTTCCCGCGAGGTCCGCGCGCTCGCCGATCGCTTTCAGCGCGACGCCGTGAGCGTCGAGGGCACGCGCCCCGGCGCCGCGAACGGCGACATCGCCCACGTCGCCCACCTCGTGCTGCCGGCGGAGCGCGACGCGGCGGTCGTGAACCTGCTGCTGCTCGCGCCCGGCGAGCGCACGCTCGTCTTCGTCCGCACCCGCGAGGGCGCCGCCGAGCTCGCCGACAAGCTCACCGCGCTCGGCCTGCCCGCGCGCGCCCTGAGCGGCGACCTCGAGCAGCGCGAGCGGACCCGCACGCTCGACGCGTTTCGCTCGGGCGCCATCACGACCCTCGTCGCGACCGACGTGGCCGCGCGCGGCATCGACGTCCCCGAGGTCGGGCGCGTCATCCACGCCGATCCCCCGGGTGATCCCGAGATCTTCACGCACCGGAGCGGCCGCACCGGCCGGGCGGGCCGCAAGGGGACGAGCGTGCTGCTCGTCGCGCCGTTCGCGCGAGAGCACGCGCTGCGCCTGCTCCGGCGCGCGCGCGTCGAGGCCACGTTCCGGCCGGCGCCGTCGCCGGACGACGTGCTCCGCGCCGCCGACGAGCGGCTCGCCGCCGAGCTCGCCGCGGTGCGCCTGGAGGGCGCGGCTGCGGGCGATGCGGTCGCGGGCGACGCGGCCGCGGTCGATACGGCCGTGGTGGATGCGAACGTGCGCGGCCCGCGCGAGGCGTCCGGCCCCGCGCCCGAGGCGCGGCACAGGGAGCTCGCTGCCCGCCTGCTCGCGGACATGGACGCGACCGAGCTCGTCGCGGCCCTCCTCGCGCGGGCGAAGCACACCGGCCCCTGCGCTCCGCAGCCCGTCACCGCCGTCGCGCCGCCCCGCTCCGAGCCGCCGTCGCGCGCCCGGCCGCCTGCGCCGCCCTGGTCCGGGGCCCCGTCGCGCGCCCGCTCCTCTGCGCCGCCCTGGTCCGGAGCCCCCTCGCGCGCCCGGTCCTCCGCGCCGCCCTGGTCCGAGGCCCCGTCGCGCGCTCGCCCCGCCGCTCGTCAAGGCAATGGGGAGCAGCCCCCGCGCCTCCCCTTCGTGCCTTTCCAGGTCAACTGGGGAGAGCGCCACGGCGCCGACCCCCGGCGCCTGCTCGCGCTCGTGTGCCGCCGCGGCGGCGTGTCGAGCCAGCAGATCGGCGCGATCCGCATCGGCTCCACCGCGTCCGTCGTCGAGGTGGCCTCCCCGGCCGCGCCCGAGTTCGCGCGCGCGGTCAACCAGCCCGACGCGCGTGATGCGCGGATCCGCATCGTCCGCGCGAGCTCGATGCGCGTCGAGTAGCGCCTGTCCTGGCGCGGCGGACCGGGGCAGACGGCCGAGATCGCTCGCAATAGTAGGGGTTTCCTGATTTCTCGGAGACCTCGGCTGTTGTACAACGGCCGGGTGAACCGAAGCCCGAACAACAAGCCACCCCTACGCCGCCTCGCGAGCCCGGCCGCGGTGCTCGCTGCAGTGCTCGGTCTTGCGCTCGCCGCGTGCGGCGGCACCGTGCCTCCGCCGAACGACCAGCTCGCCTCGTCCCAGGCCGCCATCCGCGCGGCCGACGAGATGGGCGCCGGGTCCGACCCCCAGGCCACCCTCCACCTGAAGCTCGCGCGCGAGCAGCTCGAGAAGGCCAAGCAGCAGATGCAGGCCGAGGACAACGAGTCCGCCACGCGCCTCCTCCAGCGCGCCGAGGCCGACGCCGAGCTCGCGCTGGCGCTCGCGAAGGCGCGCTCCACGCAGGCCGAGGCGCAGGAGGCGCTGAAGCAGGTCGAGAAACTGAAGCAGACGGGGGTCAAGTGAAGCGAGAGGTGATTGCGATGGCTTCTCTGGTGAAGAACCCGTCCTGGCCTGGCCGGTCTCTCGCCCTGTGCGCCGCGCTCTACGCGGCGTCGGGGTGCGGCGCGGCCGTCCCGCCGAAGGAGCTCGTCGACGCCCGCGCGAGCTACAGGCGCGCGGCGGAAGGCGCCGCCTCGCGCCTCGCGCCCGCCCAGCTCGACACGGCGAAGCAGGCGCTCTCCCGCGCCGAGGGGGCGTTCGGCGAGGACCCCGAGGCCCCCCAGACGCGCGATCTCGCGTACATCGCCGACCGCAAGGCCCAGGAGGCCGAGGCGGCGGCGGCGCTGCTGCAGGCGCAGCGCGACAAGGCCGCGGCCGAGGACGCCTTCAAGGACCTCTCGCAGCAGCAGCTCGCCAGCGCGAGGGAGGCGCTGCACAGCGGCCAGCAGCAGATCGAGCGGGAGCGGTTCGCGCGCGCCCAGGCCGAGACCGCGCAGCAGCAGGCCGAGAGCGCGCGGCAGCAGGCCGAGAGCGCGCGCACCGCGGCCGAGAAGGGCCGCCAGGAGGCCGAGGCGGCGCGGCGGGAGGCCGAGCGCGTCGCGAACGCGGCGCTCGCGAGCCTCAAGGAGATCGCCGCGGTGAAGGAGGAGAAGCGCGGCGTGGTCATCACGCTCTCCGGCGCGGTGCTCTTCGCCTCGGGCAAGTCCGATCTCCTGCCGATCGCCAAGGAGAAGCTCAGCCAGGTCGCGGCCACGCTGAAGGACCAGGGGTCGCCGCCCATCAGGATCGAGGGGCACACCGACTCGACCGGCTCCGCCCAGGCGAACCGCAAGCTCTCGCAGGAGCGCGCCGACGCCGTGAAGGCCCACCTCATCACGGCGGGGCTGCCCGGGGACAAGATCGCGACCGTGGGCCACGGGCCGGATCGCCCTGTGGCGGACAACTCGAGCGCCGAGGGCCGGGCCAACAACCGGCGCGTCGAGATCATCGTCAATCCCACCGGCCAGCAATAGCGGCGCCTGCCCCACGATTGTGCGGGGGGCGCCGGCGGTGTTAAGCACGGCGCGTGATCGGACGCTTTTTCCGCCGGATCTGGCAGGAGTACGTCATCGACCTGCGCGACCGGCTCGACGCCGAGGCGGCGCACCACCGGGCCACCACGCCCGCGGGCGTGGTCACCCGCCGGATGGTGTGCGTGTTCCTCACCGTGATCGGGGCGCTCCTCTTCGTCCGGTTCGCTGGCAACGAGAACGACACGCGCTGGATGGTCGACGGCCTGCGCGCCGTGGGCCTCGACGGCGCCGCGGCGAGGCTCCACGACGCGCTGAACACGTCGCCGGATCGCCGCTTTCACCAGCGGATCGTCTGGGCGCTCGGCCGCCTCGTCGGTTATCTGATCCCGACCCTCGTCGTCGCGAAGCTCGTGTTGCGGGCGCCGATCCGGAGCTTCGGCCTGCGCGTCCGTGGGACGGCGCGGCACCTGCCCGTCTACGGCGTCCTCTTCGCCGTCATGGCGCCGTTCCTCTTCGCCGCGTCGCTCTCGCCGGCCTTCCAGGCGAAGTATCCCTATTACAAGCTCGCGCCGGGCGAGGGCCTGTGGCCCTGGCTCTGGGCGTGGGAGGCGCTCTATGCGGCCCAGTTCGTGGCGCTCGAGTTCTTCTACCGCGGCTTCTTCCTCCACGGGATCCGCCGCGCGCTCGGCTACTCCTCCATCTTCGCCATGATGGTGCCTTACGCGATGATCCATTTCGGCAAGCCGCTGCCCGAGGCGCTCGGCTCGGTGCTCGCCGGGTTCATCCTCGGCACGGTGAGCCTGAAGAGCGACTCCATCTGGGGCGGCTGCGCCATCCACATCGTCGTCGCGACGTCGATGGACCTGCTCTCCCTGGCCCATCGCGGGCTCCTCTAGTTCCAGGGGCCACGAGGAGCTCGGGCGAGCGCGGCGGCTCCCGGGCGTCCAGATGGTGAAAGCAGGGCTAGGCCGGCGCGGCGCTGCGCTCCTCCGCCTCCGGCGGGTTCAGAGGGAGCTCCACCACGAACGTCGCGCCCGCGCCCGGCTTGCTCTCCACGCGGATGGATCCGCCGTGCGACGCCACGATCGAACGTACGATGTAGAGCCCCAGGCCCAGGCCGCCGAAGTTGCGCACCGAGACCGCGCGCTCGAAGCGCTCGAGGATCCTGCTCTGATCGGCCTCCGCGATCCCGATCCCCTGATCCCGGACGACCAGCAGCGCGCGATCGGCCTGCCTCCGCACGCCCACGAAAATAGGCCTGCCTGCGCCGTACTTCATCGCGTTCGACAGGAGGTTGATGAGGACCTGCTCCACACGAGACGGATCCCAGTGGCCGACCACGGGCTCGTCCAGCTCGAGCCGGATCAAGCAGCGGGCGTCGGCGAGCTGCTGGCTCATCCGCTCGACGACCTCGCGCGCCAAGGCCGCCAGATCGACCGGCGCGGGCACGAGCGTCAGCCGCCCGGCGTTCAGCCGCGTGACGTCGAGCAGCTCGTTGACCAGGTGCCCGAGCCGCGCGATCTGGCGATGGAGGACCTGGAGCGCGGCGTCGATCCGCTCCGGGGCGACCTCCGCGCGCTGGTAGCGGGGCAGCAGCCGCTCGAGGAGGTGCGCCTGCATCTTCAGCGAGGTCAACGGGGTGTTGAGCTCGTGCGAGGCGACGAGGAGGAACTCGTCCCGCCGCGCGATCGCCTGCTGGGCCTCGGCGAACAGACGGGTGTTGTCGAGCGCGAGCGCCGCGCGATACCCGAGCTCCTCGGCCAGCCGCAGGTCGGCGGGGCCGTAACGGCGCCGGGGCGCGGTCGCGAGGAGGGTCATGGCCCCGAAGCACCGGTCGCGTGCGAGGAGCGGAACCCGGAGGAAGGTGTGAATGCCGAGCTGCCCGAGGAGGGGCGCGGCGCGGATGTCGCCCATCCCGGGCCGGTCCGGCGACGCCGCTGCCAGCGGCCGCAGCGCGTCCATCACGGCGTCGGCCAGCTCGGCGGGCACGCCTGCGGAGACCGAGTGTCCCGGGGCGCCGAGGGCGAGGTCGACGTCGATGACGCACTGGTCGGCCAGATCGAGCACTGCGAGCTGCGCCACGCTCTCGAGGGTGGCGCTGTAGCCGAGGGCCATCAGCTTGCGGCTCGCGTCGGCCAGGAAGCGCTCGGCGAGCTCGGCCCGCTTGCGCTCGGTGATGTCCGTGGAGATGCCGCAGAGCCTGTGGGGCACGGCCCCTTCTCCGAGAGGGAATTTGACCGACAGGAAGGTGTGCAGCCCGTCCTCCAGCGGCACCGTCTCCTCCCACTCCATCGGCGCGCCCGCCTCGAGCACCTTCCGGTCGTGCTCGCGGATCATCTCGGCGACGGGAGCAGGGAAGAACTCGGCATCGGTGCTGCCAAGGAGCTGCTCGCTCGGCACGCCCAGGAGGGTGCTTACCTGCCGGTTGGCAAGCAGGAACCGGCCCTCGCGATCCTTGAGATAGATGCCCGCCGTCGAGTTGTCGACGATGGCCTGGAGCATCTGCTGATTGGCCTTGAGCGCCTGTTCCGCTCGCCGCCGCTCGGCGTTCTCCTGCTCCAGCTCGGCATAGAGCAGGGCGTTCTCCAGCGAGATCGCCGATTGCGAGGCGAGTAGCTCGATGACACTGAGCCGGCCGGGGGTGAAGGCGCCGGTGACGAGGTTGTTCTCCAGGTAGAGCAGGCCGATCTGCCGGGCGTGACGCACGATCGGGAGGCACAGCACCGATCTCGGGCGCTTGTGACTGAAATACTCGTCCTCCATGAAGGGGTGCCGGGCGGCGGCGGCGTCGTCGAGCAGCACGCGCTCGTGGCTGCGGCGAACGTAGTTGAGGACGGACTGCGGCAGCGCGGCCGACTGCGCCTCGCCCGCACCGAGCAGCCGTACCGCGCCCCCGGGCGCCTCGATCGCCGCCGCGGTCGACAGGCGATCCTCCCGGAGCAGGAGCACATGCCCCTTCTCGGCGCCTGCGTGCTCGACCATGGTGCGCAGCAGCGTCTCGAGCAGCCGCGGGAGCTTGAGCTCGCCGGAGATGCTCTGCGCGGCCTTCACCACCGACAGGACGTCGAACTGCTCGGCCCGCACGGCGAAGGTGACGGTGGGGGCGATCGGCTTGCGCGGGGCGAGGTGGGGATAACGCTGATCGAGCTGCTCCACCTTGGCGTGGGCGCCCCACGTCAAGTAGCCGGCGCGGGACTTTCGCAGGTAGCTGTCGGCGGGCGTGGAGATGCCGCGCGCGCGGTAGAACCCCGCGGCGAGCTCGCAGGCGATGGCCTCGTGCTGGACGAAACCGCCCTCCCGCGCAGCCGCGATGGCCTGCTCGTAGAGCCCGATAGCCTCCATGTCCTGCCCACGGAGCCGGGCGATCTCGGCGCGGACCAGGGCGTGCTTGTGGAGGAAGTTGTCGGGGCCGCTCCTGGCCCACTCGCCGAGCTGCCGCTCGCATTCGAGGAGCCGCTCAGGGAGCGCCTGCGGCGGGGAGGGCTCCGCCTCGTGCGCCTCGTGCGGCTCGTTGAAGGGGGCCGCGAGCGCGAGCGCGAGATAGTAGAAGTTCTCGGCGATGAGCGGGTACGGCGCGGTCCTGAAGGGGTGCTCGACCATCACGCGGATCGCCGCCGCGGACGCCTCCCTGGGAGAGCCAAGGACGAAGAGCGCCTGCGCCTTCAAGCTGTAATAGAGAGCGCGAACGCCCTGCAGATCCCCCTCCTCCAGCTGCGCCTCGAAGGCCGGCGGATCCAGATCGGACCCGTCCAGCATCGAGAAGCGGACCGGTCTCCCGCGCAGCATCTGGATCATGGCGTTGTCGCTGAGGAGGGCGATGTGCGCGAACGCGTAACCGGCCCTGCGCACGAAGCCGAGGCGCTCGTCGACCTCGTGAAGTACGTCCTCCAGCGGCTCGCCAGAGAGCAGCCGGAACACCGCGGCCCAGAGGCAGCTGAAGCACGCGTTGTTCAGATCGCCGGACTCGACCGCGGCGCTGAAGCCGGCGCGCGTGTACGGATACGTCTCTCTGTAGTGGCGTGTCCAGAAGACGACATGCTGTCCGAAGAGGTTGATCACCACCGATTTCGTGGTGAGGAGGCCGCTCCTGTCCGCCAGGTCGTGGCCGAGCTTGCCAAACCGATAGGCCTCCTGGTATCGCCCGAACGTCGGACCGATCACCCTCGCGAAGGCAGTGTACGCATACGCGGAGCTCTCGGCGCTGCCGTGGCGCAGGCTGAGCTGGACCATGCGCAGGACGACGAGGACGTGCAGGTTCGGGTCCACGAAGACCGCTGGGAGCACTATACGCTGCAGCACGCCCATCGTGATCTCGATCTCCGGGTCCGTCATCGGGGGCAGATGGATCAGGTCCTCGATGGCCCGGTCGCGCAGGGCCTGCCAGACGCTCTCGGTCTCCTTGTCAATCTGTGCGCCGGCGGGGTGGAGCGGCAGATCGATGTCGCAGGCGCGGAGCCACGAGAGGCCGATCTCCACCCCGCGGGCGTATTGCCCGCGGGTCTGATAGAAGGCGACGGCGAGCTCGACGGCGGCGGCCGTCTCGCGCCGGGTCCTCGCGCGCTCCATGAGCTCTTCCAGGAGCCGCTCGGCCTCGTCGATGCCGCCGGTGATGTACGCGGAGTGCGCGCGCTCGAAGGTCAGGTCGTAGGCCAGCTCGTGCTGCGTCTCCCAGGAGTCCAGCGCGAGCAGCGAGAGGCCCGCGGCGAAGAGCGCGGCGGCGGTCTGGAAGGCCGCGGCGGCCTTGGCCTTCCTGCCGGCGCGGAGGTTCAGCGCCGCGACCTCGTCCCGCTCCGCCTGGGAATGCATGAGCGCGGCGCCGCGGTTGAGATGGCCGACGACATCGAAGAGCGCCTCGTCGCGCTCCTCCGCGCGCTGCGCCCTGAGGAGCACCCGCCCGATCCCCAGGTGCATCTCGGCGAGCTGTCCCGCCGGGATGAGCGCATAAGCGGCCTGCTGTACCCGGTCATGAAGGAATCGATGGTCAGTGCCCCGGCGGAGCAGCAGCCCCTCCTGCACGGCCTCCTCGAGCGCGTCGCGGAGCTCCGCCGCCGGACGGCCCGCGACCACCGCGAGGGTGTCGAGGCCCAGGCTGCTGCCGAGGCACGCGGCGAGCGTGAGCGCGTCCCGCGTCGGGACCGAGAGCCGCTTGAGCTTGCCCGCCATCAGCTCGCCGACGTTGTCGGTGAACCCCTTGTCGCGGATCGCGGCGATGTCCCACCGCCACCTGGCCTCCTCCGCGTCGAAGGCGATGAGCCCCTCCTGGTGCAGCTCGACCAGGAACTGGAGCACGAAGAACGGGTTGCCGCCGGTCTTCTCGTAGACCAGCCGCGAGAGCGGCTCGACGTGCTCTGTGGGCGCGTGCGGCGCGTGGACCGTCTCCGCGACGAGCGCCCCGACGTGGGCCGCGGAGAGCGGCTCGAGGACGAGCTCGGAGACGGTGGCGCCGCGCTTCCGCGCCTCGGCCAGCGTGAGCCGCAGCGGGTGCGCGGGGCCGACCTCGTTGTCGCGGTACGCGCCGATCAGCAGCAGGTGCTCGGCCCCGGCGTAGGTGGCGAGCTGCTCGAGCAGCTGGAGGCTGGCCGCGTCGGCCCACTGCAGATCGTCGAGGAAGAGCGCCACGGGGTGCTCCTTCTGGGCGCACGCCGCGACGACGCGCTGGAGCGTCGCGAGCAGCCGGCTCTGGGCCTCGGCGGGCGGCAGCTCGGGCACGGGCGGCTGGGGGCCGAGGAGCAGCCCGAGCTCGGGGAGCACGTCGGCGAGCAGCCTGCCGCTCTCGCCGAGGGCCTCCCGGAAACGCTGCCTCCAGCGCTCAACCTGCTCCTCGCTCGCGCAGAGGATCTCCTGCAAAAGCGCCCGGAACGCCTGATGAAAAGCGCGGTAGGGGACGTCCCTCGCGGTTTGATCGAACTTGCCGGCGAGGAAGAAGCCCCGCTCCCTGACGATCGGCCGGTGCAGCTCGGCGACGAGCGACGACTTCCCGATGCCCGAGTAGCCCGACACGAGCGCGAGCTCTGGCCGGCCCTGCGCCACCACCCGCTCGAACACGGCGAGCAGCGCCTCCACCTCGCGCTCGCGCCCGTACAGCCGCTGCGGGATCTGGAACCGGTCGGAGAGGTCGCGCTCCCCGAGCGCGAAGGGCGGAATGGCGCCGCTCGCCCGCCACCTCGCGAAGGACTCGTCCAGGTCGTGCCGCAGGCCGGCCGCGCTCTGGTAACGCTCCTCGGCGGCCTTGGAGAGCAGCTTGAGCACGAGCTCCGACAGGAGCGGGGGAATCGAAAGGACGAGCGCGTGCGGCGGGACCGGCTTCTGCGCGATATGGCAATAGACCCACTCAACAGGATCGCTGGCCTGGAACGGCAAGGTGCCCGTCAGCATCTCGTAGAAGGTGACGCCGAGGGAGTAAAGATCGGTCCGCTCGTCGATCCAGCGGTTCATCCGGCCTGTCTGCTCTGGGGCCATGTACGCCAGCGTCCCCTCGATGAGCCCGACGTGCTCGAGATGCTGGAGCTCGCGGGGTATCCGGGACGCAATCCCCAGGTCGGTGATCTTCACCTCGCCGGTGGCGGGGTTGAGGAGCAGGTTCTGAGGCTTGATGTCCTTGTGGACGACGCCGTGTCGATGCAGCCCGGCGAGCGCCTCCACCAGGCGGACGGCGACGGGGAAGAAGCGCTCGAGCGGCATCGGCCCTTCCAGGAGCCGATCGAGCGACACGCCGCCGAAATCTTCCAGGACCAGCGCCGGCTGATCGCCGAGCATCTCGAGCGCATAGGGCTTGACGATGGCCGTGGTGTCGATCGCCCGGGCGACCTCGTACTCGTGACGCAGCCGCTCACGGGCACGGGGGCTCACGTGATCGCTCCGGAGCACCTTGAGCACCACGGGAAGGCCGTCGCCCTCGCGTACACCTCGGTAAAGAAGCGTGTCTGAACCCTCGCAGAGGACCTCGATGATGGCGTAACGGGACGACGCCCCATGATCGGAGCAGACGGGAATGGTGTTCACAGGAGCTGTACGACGGGGATTGTGCGACGCATGCTGCCATGGTCGGCGCGCATCGCCATCGCTTTGAGCGGGGCGAGGCGCCGGACATCATCCATCTTCCCATCTTACGCCCGCGGATCCCCAGCGTGCACGCCGCGCCTCACACCGGCGCTTCGCTGTCATGATATCGTGGCAAGGCCTGCCCCGCACGCTGGCTCGCGAACGCCGTCCGTTGAGTCCTGGACCGACGAGGCGAACAGGGCGGCAGCGGCGCGAGGGCTCGCGCGCCCCGAGCTGACGAACATGATGCCCGCGTACGTGCGGTCGCTTGCGCACGGGTGGGACGGGGAGGATGTGCGCCGCGAGCGGAACGAACTCATCGAGAGCCATGTATCCTCGCGCTTACGCGCCGGCTTCGGTCTCGACGACGCGGTGGAAGAGTTCGCAATCCTCGGGCGCGCGATCGTGCGATCCGGCAAAACAAGCGCGCGTACGCCGCAGCGCGCTTGGCTTCATTCGGCCGATCCAAAGCTTTATCCCCCTTGGGCAATCTCGCCCTATGATGATAGCTCCGCCCATGCGAGCAGAGGCGTCGGGCGGCTATCGAGGGTCGACCTGGCGCGCGGCACCGATCACCGGCTTTTTCCGCAGGTGTCTGCGACCGCGCCACGACGTCAGCCGCCGTTATTCAGCTCGGGGAGCCAAACTGGTCGCTTGCCTGCCATCGCTCCCTCTGCGCCTCGAGCGCCTTGTGCGCCCGCCAGCGTCCTCACCGTGTCCAGCGGAAGTCCCTGCTCGGCGGCGATCTCGGCGAGCTCCAAGCCGGGGGCGACGGCCGCTGGCTTGTCCACGGTAAGCCGCACACTTGAGCCGGCCAAAACGCTTCACAAAAAGGAGCCGAGGAGCAACTTTGGTCGGACAACGTGTTCTAAGGTGGCATCGTCGGCCACGCGAAAAAGGACCTATAGCCGCGCTCGCGGAGGTGGGGGGCCGCACCGGGTAGGCCATCGGCCTGCTGATGCCGATCGCGTCGCTGGCGATCGCATGCCCCATGGCCGTGGCGATCCACAGTCACGAGTCACGTGGTCGTGCTTGGCCATCCGTTCGTCAGGCAAGGCGGCTCGTGCGAGCTGGCGGCGATCTATTTCCTCGTTTCGGTCGTCTTCATTCCCGTGGGGCCAGGGCGGTCTTCGGCCGACGCGGCGAACTTCGGACGCAAAGCCTGAGCGCGCCGGGTGACCGCTCGCCGGGACTCGCGCAGCGTCCGCCGCCGCGCGTTGCCCTCGGTCCGAGCCCTGCATCGTCGTCCGGGATGTGCGTCCCCGGTACGCGCCCGGGGAGACGAGCTCAACCCGGGTCATGGGTTCGCCAGGAGCAGCGTCACCCGAGGCGAACCATCGGACTCCGCACGACGCTGTGATAGGAGAATCTGATGAAGTACCGCTGGGCGGCTGAGCTCTGGCATGGTGCGCCGCGCGGCGTGGCCGTGACAGCCGCCTGCGCGATCGGGATCGGCTCCGCGGCTTTGCTGGGGTGGTCGATGGGCGTGACCCCGCTTGTCTCGGTCGGGGAGGATCTGCCGAGCATGGTGCCGAATGCCGCGGTCGCCTTCATCCTCTCCGGCGCCGCGCTCTGGATCCTGGGCGGGGAGGGGCGTCCGGCGCTGCTGCGCCGGTTCGGGCAGCTGTGCGCCGCCGCCGTCGTCGCGTTCGGCGTCGGCGTCCTCGCGGAGTATGCCTTCGGCTGGGACCTCGGCATCGACACGCTGCTCTTCCCGAACACCGTCGATTTCCCTGCCCCGTTTCCCGGGAGACCCCCGCCGAACACCCTCCTCTGTTTCATCCTGATCGGCGCGGGGCTCTTGATGCTCCGCACGGATACGCGACGTGGCCGGCCGATCGCGGAGCTGCTCGTGCTGCCGGCCGCGGCCCTCGTGCTGAGCGCGCTGACCGCGTACCTGTTCGGCGACGGCTATTTTTACGGGCTGCCGCTCCTGTTTCCGTTCACCGGCATGCCGCTCCACGGGGCGATCGCCCTGCTCGCGCTGTGCGCCGGGATCCTCGCGGCGCGGCCCGATCGCGGGGCAATGGCCATGCGCGGGTCGAGCGCGCCGGGCAGCATCCTGCTGCGGCGCCTGCTGCCGTACGTGCTCGTGCTCCCCCTCGTCCTCGGCCGTCTCTTCCTGGCGGGCATGGCGACGGGTGCGTACGCGCTGGCGTCGGCGTTCACGCTCGTCTCGGTCGTCACGACGCTGCTCCTCGGGATCGTGGTCTGGATGAGCGCGGTGCGCCTGAATCTGCTCGACGAGGTGCGGTGTCGGGCAGAGGTGGCGCGCGCCTTCCTCGCGACGCTCACCCACTCCTCGAACGACGCCATCATCGGAGGCGACCCTGACGGGATCATCCAGAGCTGGAACCCGGCCGCGGAGCGCATCTATGGATATGCCGCCGACGAGGTGATCGGGCGGCCTGTGGCGATGCTCTCACCCCCCGAGCGCGCCGGCGAAGTGGAGGAGATCGTCACGCGCCTCCGCCGCGGCGAGCGCGGCGAGCATTTCGAGACGGTGGGCCGGGCCAAGGACGGGAGGAGGCTCGAGCTCGAAATGACGATTTCCTCGATTTTCGACGAGGCAGGTGGCCTCGTCGGCTTCTCGAGGATTTGCCGTGACATCTCGCGGCGCAAGGCGATGGAGGCCGAGCTCGCGAGCGCTCACGAAGCGGAGCTGCGCCACCGGAACGCCGAGGCGAGCGAGCGGCGGCGGCTCCAGGCCATCATCGAGCAGATGCCCGAGGCGGTGATGCTGGTCGACGCCGACGCGCAGCTCACCATGCTCAACCGGATCGCGGCCGACTACCACTGTGAGTCCGACGAGGTGCTCGACCCCCGTGGCCGCCGGGCGCCCCGCGACGTGCGGCGTCCGTCGGGCGAGCCGGTGCCGTGGGACGAGCTGCCGATCATCCGGGCCCTGCGCCGCGGGGAGATCGTGACGAGCGTCGAGGTGCTGTTCCGGCGCGCGGACGGCGCGCTCGTCCCGGGGCTCGTCAACGCGGCGCCTGTGCGGTCGGACGACGGCGAAATCCAGGGCGCCGTCGCCGTCTTCCAGGACATCACGTCGCTCAAGGAGATGCAGCGGCAGCGTGAGGAGTGGACGGGCGTCATCGCGCACGACCTCCGCCAGCCGATCCAGAGCATCGCGACCGCGAGCGAGCTGCTGCGCGTCCGGCTGGGCAGTGAGGTGCCCCCCGACGGCGAGAAGCAGCTCGCGAGGATCGCCGTGTCCGTCGACCGCATGAACCGGATGGCCGAGGATCTCCTGGACGCGTCGCGCCTCGAGGTGCGGGCGCTCAAGCTGGAGCCTCGCGCCGTGGCGCTGCGCGCGCAGCTCGTGGAGATCGTCGAGAAGGCGGCCGGCATGACGGCTGGCCACGCCGTGCGCGTGGAGATGAAGGACGAGCTTCTGCCCGTGTGGGCGGACGCGGGTCGCCTCGAGCAGATCGTCACGAACCTGCTCTCGAACGCCGCGAAATACGGGGAGCGCGGGCGAGAGATCGTCGTCGCTGTCCAGGCCTCCGGGGGGGCGGCGCAGATCGAGGTGAAGAATTGGGGGCCGGGCATCCCCCCGGCGTCGCTGCCGCTTCTGTTCAAGCGCTTCACGCGCACGCCCGAGGGCGAGGCGCGCCGCGTGCGCGGGGTCGGCCTCGGGCTCTACATCACGAAGGGTCTGGTCGAGGCCCACGGAGGGACGATCTCCGTCGAGAGCTCCCCGGGCGCGACGACGTTCCGCTTCACGCTGCCGTTCGCTGCCGAGGCGGCGCGCAGCGGGGAGGTCTGAGATCCCGAGGAGCCTCCTCGTCTCGGTCTCGACGCGCAGCTCAGGCCAGGGTCCGGCCGCCGTTCACGGACAGCTTCTGGCCCGTGATGAACTCGGCGGCGTCGGACGCGAGGAAGGTGACGGCCTCGGCGATGTCGTCCGGCGTCCCCATGCGCCGGAGCGGGTTGCTCGCCCTGTAGGCCTCGATCGCCTCGGCGCTCGCGCCCTCCTGGATGTGGCGCTCGACGACGACCCAGCCGGGGGACACCTGGTTGACGGTGATCCCGTGCGGGCCGAGCTCCATCGCCCACGAGCGCGTGAGGCCGAGCTGCGCGCCCTTCGCCGAGACGTAGCTCGAGAACTCGGGGACGCCCTGCTCGAAGACCTCGGACCCGATGTTGATGATCCGCCCCGACCGGCGCTCCTTCATCCCCGGGACGACCGCCTTCGCGAGGAGGAGCGGGCTCTTCACGAAGAACTCGAGCTGGTCGAGGCAGTGCTTCCAGGTCAGGTCCTCCAGCTTGACGAACGGCTGCGGGCCCGTCGCGTTGATCACCAGCACCTCGATGGGGCCGAGGCGGGCCTGCACCTCGCCCACGAGCCGGGCGACCTCCTGCTCGTCGCGCACGTCGGCCCGGAACGCCTCGGCCTCGCCGCCGCCCTGGCGGATGCCCTCGACAACGCGGGTCGCCTCCTCGCGGCTGCCGAAGTAGTTGACCGCGACCCGCGCGCCCGAGGCCGCGAGCTTGCGGGCGATGGCCGCCCCGAGGCCGCGGGAAGCGCCGGTGACAAGGGCGACTCGTTTGGATAGTTCGTGCGCCATTCAGGCTTCTCCAGGGGATGGGTGACCGCGGTTCGCTCGCCGCTGCGAAGGAGGTCGGCCGCTCAGGCGCGCCTCCGGGAGCCTCCCTGCCGCGCGGGCGCGGACCGCTGGCCGCGCGGCAGAAGGGTCGACAGATGGTCGAGGTCGGTCACCCCCAGCTGTAAACGAGCAGGATCCAGCAATACAAGATTTTTCCGCGTATAAACTTGAACATGGGTCTTTCCAGCAGCACAGTTGAATTTTTTCAATTCAATCCGCTGTGGGGCCTGGCGGGGGTGGTGTACGCTGGGCCACATGAACAAGCGCACGATCCGGCAAACTTTGCGGCTCCTGGTGATGCTTGCGATGGGGCCCGTGTTCTGTGCTGCCGTGGGGATCACGGTGATCCATGCGTGGCTCGACGTTCGGCGCAGGTCGCCGGCGCGGCGTCCTTTCGCGCGCGCTGGGGTGCGGCATCGCCGGCTGCGCCTGCGCGAGCAGGCGCCGCTGTGAGCGCCGCGGCGCTCGCGCTGCGGTGGATGGCGCGGCGGGGTGGCGGCGCCGCTCAGCGTACGACGAGGAGCCAGGCGAGCGCCGCGGCGGTCGAGGCGAGCGTCACCGGGACACCCACCCTGGCGTAAGCGCGGAAGCCGATCTCGCGCTCGGCGCCCACCGTCTCCACGACGATGATGTTGGCCACCGAGCCCAGCAGCGTGAGGTTGCCCGCGAGGGTGGAGACCAGCGCCGTCGTGATCCAGGCGAGGTGCGGATCGGGCTGGCTGCGGATGTACGAGTCCGCGAGAAGGATGAAGGGCACGTTCGAGACGATCTGGCACCCGGCGAGCATCGCGATGCTCAGCCCGAGCAGGCCCAGCGTCGGCCCGGAGGGGAGGAAGGGGCTGGCCGCGCGCAGCGCCTGCTCGGGCATTCCGGTCTTCTGGAGGCTCGCCACGACGATGAAGAGCGCCCCGAAGAAGACGAGCACGGTCCACGACACCCGCTCGAACAGGCCGTTCGCGTCGCGCCGGTGGAGCAGGATGACCGCGGTCGCGCCGCCGATCGCCGTCCACGCCAGGTTCGCGCCGAGCATGAACAGCGCCGACACGACCGCGATGCAGGCGAGCGGCGCCAGGGCGCTCGGCCTGTCGCCTCGCGTCGACGCGGGCTTGGGCGCGGGCTCGGGCGCGAGCTCGGGCGCGGGCGTCCGCACCGCGATGCGGCGCCGGAGCAGCAGGTGCAGCGTCACGGCCGTGACGGCGAGCCCGATCAACGCGGCGGGGCCCGCCTCCAGCAGGTACGTGCGGTACGAGATGCCGGAGAGGTGGCCCACGAGCATGTTCTGGGGGTTGCCGGCGAGCGTGAGCGCGCTGCCGGCGTTGGCGCCCATCGCGAGCGCGAGGAGGTACGGCGCCCGCTCGAGCCCCGCGCGCCGGGCGGTCCGGTCGACGAGCGGCGCCAGCATCACGCAGACCGAGTCGTTCAGCAGCACCGCGGAGGCGAGCCCGGAGGTCACCGTGACGAGGTAGAGCAGGCGGACCGGCGACAGGTCCCGCTGCGCGACCCACGCGGCGGCGCGCTCGAACACCCCCGCGGCGTCGAGCGACGCCGAGAGCAGCATCATGCCGAGCAGGAGGCCGATGGTGTTCGGCTCGATCGCGGCGAACGCTTCATGCGGGTCCAGGCCGGCGCCCGGCTGGATCGCGCTCAGGAGGACCATGGCGCACGCGCCCGCGAGCGCGCCGGCCGGGCGTCCGATGGGAAGGATCGACAGGCGCCGCGCCGCGATGAGCACGTACGTCGCGGCGAATACGAGCAGGACGGACCACACGGCGCGGATCTAGAGTCGTCGGGGGGGATCCTGTCAAACTGGGAATGCCAAGGCATGGGCAGGCAGCTCTCGACCCCCACCGCGATCCTCCTCGGCAGCGCCATGATCTCCGCCGCGGTCTATCTCGGCCTTCGCCACGGCCCGGCCGGCGTCCCCACGGAACCGCGCCCCGCCGGGGGAGCGCCCTCTCCGTCTGCCGATGCGGTGTCCTCCGCCGAGGCGGCGCTGGCGACTGGAGCAGGTGCGTCGGCGCGCCCGCTCCAGGCGCCCGCGCCGAGCGTGCCGCGCGAGCAGGTCGCGATGCAGGCCGCGCGGGCGATCGAGGCGCACAGGCCGGCCCTGATCGAGCGCTGCTACAAGCCGGCGGCCGCGGCGCAGCGGGCGCCGCGCGGGGTGAAGTACATCTTCAACCTCACGTTCGACGCGCGGGGCCGGCAGCTCGCGCGCGGCATCATCGAGGACCGCGAGGCGTCGCGCCCCGAGGTCACGGCCTGCGTGGTCGACGCGCTCCCGGCGGTCGCCGTCCCGCCGCCAGGGGCGAACGTGCGCGTCGATGTCCCGTTCTCGCTGCCGTGATCGAGGGGAGGACCGGGCTCGCGGGCTCGCCGGCGCCGGGGGCGAGCGCGGCGCCCTTGACGCACCCGCCTGAACGCCCGATGCCGGAGCGGTGACGCCCGACCAAGCCTTGAAGGAAGCGGCCACCGGCGCCCTGCGCCCCGTCTACCTCGTGCTGGGGGAGGAGCGCTGGTTTGTCGATCGCGTGGTGAGCGCGATCCGGGAGGCGGCGGCCAAGGGGGGCATCGCCGGCTTCAACGAGGACAAGTTCACCGCGGGCGACGCGCCCGTCGAGTCGATCCTCGGCGCCGCCCGCATGCTCCCGATGATGGCCCCGCGCCGCTTCGTGCTCGTCCGCGGCGTCGATCGCTGGGAGAAGAAGGACGAGGGCGACGACGGCGAGGGGGACGACGAGCGCGGCGCGAGCGGCGCGAGCGGCAAACGAGGCGTGTCGAAGCAGCTGAGCCCGCTCGACGCGCTCGCGGAGTACGCCAAGGCGCCGTCGCCGAGCGCGGTCCTCGTGCTCGTCGCGACGAAGCTCCACGGCCAGCGCCGCCTCGTCACCGCGGCCAAGAAGGGCGATTTCCTCGTCGGGTGCGAGCCCCTGAACCGCCGCGCCTTGCCCGGCTTCATCGCGACCGTCGCCCGCGAGAAGGGCAACCCGATCGCGCCCGACGTGGCCGATCAGCTCGCCGAGCTCGCCGGGCCCGAGCTCGGCTACGTCGTCGACGCGCTCGAGCGGCTCTCGCTGTACGTCGGGGCGAAGCAGCCGATCACCGAGGACGCGATCGCCCAGGTGGTCATCCGCGTCCGGCAGAGCACCGTCTGGGAGCTGATCGACGCCCTCGGGAAGCGGCGCCTCGACCGCGCGCTCGCGGCGCTCGCCGACGCCTACGATCCGCGCGACGGCGGGCTGCGGCTGCTCGGGGCGGTGTCGTGGTCGGTGCGGCAGATGGTGAAGTTCGAGTCGGCGCTCGCCGGGGGCGCGAGCCAGGCCGAGGCCGCCCAGCGCGCGGGGGTGGCCCCCTTCAAGGCGAACGACGTGGCGCAGTCGGTCCGCCAGCTCCCGAAGGGCGCGCTCGCCGGCTGGATGCGCGTGCTCGCGGAGACGGATCTCGCGCTGAAGAGCAGCCGCCGCCCGGCGCAGGCGGTGCTGGAGACGATGCTGATGGAGATGTGCGCGCGCTGAGCGGGAGAGGGCGGGGGGCGCCGCGCGCTCATCGAGAGCGTCACCGTGGGTGGCTCCGTGCGCGTCGCCGACGTCTTCGCCCCGCCGTCGAGCTCTGCGCCGCTGCCGATAGCGCCCCCGCCGTGGTCCCGTCCCGAGCCTCGATGGCTTACCCACACATTCTCTGAGGCGGAAAACCGAGCGATTTCAGCAGGTAAGCGTGTCCCGTCGGGCTCGACGGTCACCGCTCTACTGCACGCGCTGCCGATTGCGAGCGTCGTCCACCTCGTCCCAGAAGGCATCCATGCCGTCCTTGATGTCCTTCACCAGCTCGTCGATGGTCTTCATTCCGCCGAAGACCTCCGGGCCATAGGGCAGGATCACCGGGCTGTACCCCTCGTCGGTGAGGAGCTTGTTGAGGACGACGTAGATGTTGAGCCTGCCGTTGGCATCGCGGAAGAAATGCCCGACGTGGAGGGCCCGGACGGTCCTGGCGATCGCGGCCAGCGCGGCGTCGTGTGTCTTCGCCGCGTTGATCTCCTTGTTGTACCTGTCCAGGATGGCTTTCACGCGCTTCTCGGCCTCGCCCGGGCGGTAAGCGGCGCTCATCGTGCCATTGCTGTCGAGCAGGTGCACGCCAATCCTGTCCTGAACTTCCTGGCTCATCTTTCGTATGTTGACGTCGTCAGGAGTGTAGATGAGCCCCTCCCGCCTCATCTCCTCGATGGCCGCCTTGACGTCCGCTTCCCTGATGCCATAGGCGCGGGTATCTCCCGTGGGCCAGCTGTCCCAGTCATATGACCCGAACGAGGTCTGCCTGCCGTCCTCGTACTCACTCCATTGCTTTCCGCCTTCGTTGATGGTCACGCCAGCTGTGACCTTCTCATGCAGGAATCGATAATATTCAGCGTCCAGTCTGCGTTTGAAGTGAGGTCCGTCGCTGAGCAGCACATTATCGAACACGTCCATGATGGCGCTGCTGTACCCGGGCGACTTGTCGTTGTCGTAGAACGCCTCCGGCTTTTCCGTCTTCTGGGCCTCGCCGTGATGCTTGCTGTCAATGAAGAGCTTCCACCAGCGGTCAGCGGGCAGATGATCGAGGGTCGGCCGTCGCCGACTGTTGTAGGCCGTGACCTGCGCCTGATCGGGTGTCATCGGCGGAGGCGGGGTTCGCGCCGCGGAGGTGCTGGAGGTCGAGGGAGTGGGGGCGGCGGTCAGGGTCGTCGCGGGGGGGGCCTGCTTGGTGAGGGGGATATTCGTCTTGGTCGCGGCGCGGCCGCGATCCGAATTCATCTTGCTGGCACCGGTCTGGGTGGCACCGCTGAGGGTCGTGTTCTTCTTTGTCTGATGATTGTTCCCGGGGTGTTTCTTGCGCAGCATCGGCGTTGTTCCGGATCCTTCGGTAGCGAAGAGCAGCCTACCACGGTGCGAAAGCGCCCCGTCCGGTGCCTCACCCCCGTCCAGCATCCCCACGTGGCAGCTCCACCACGACCTTCGTCCCCCGCCGAGGCGGCCCGCCACCCCTCACAGCCCGGCTTCTCCTCGCTCGTCACTGCCCCCACCCCCGCCGCGAGCAGCAGGAGCGCCGGCGCCAGCGCCGCCCAGCGCAGCGCCGCGAGCGGCTCCCGCGCCGGGGATCGAAGCCTTCACTCCTCGACGTTGCGCCGCACCGCGAAGGCGAGCCCGCAGCCCTCGATCTGCTCGCGATGGAGCACGCCCATCGGCGAGAGCCCTTGCTGGTCGACCCGCCGGCCCACGCGCAAGAGCACCTTCTTCGCCGCGAGATCCACGACCGAGACGCGCGCCGAGCTCGCGGACGTCGTGGTCTCGACCGGGCTGTCGGCCACGATGATCAGCACCTCCGCGCCGGCCGCCTTCTTCGCCAGCTCGATCGGGGATCGATCCAGCTCGTTGCGGTGCCGCCTTAGCGCCGCGACGTCGCTGGCCGCGCGCACCGTGCCCTCGAACGCGGGGCCGAGCACCGCGAGGCCGAGCCGCGCCTCGGCGAGCCGGCGGACGTTCGCTGTCTCCTCGTCGACCTTGGTCCCGCCGAAATACACGCCTCGCACCTTCGTGAGCAGATCGCGCTCCGAGGGCGAGGGCGGAGGCTTCAGGAGGCACAGGAGGAACGCGTCCTTGTCGGATCCGCGCGCGGCGTCGTCGATCCTGCACGCGTCGCGCAGCTCGACGCGAGGCGCGCGCACGTACACCGCGGGCCGGTGGAGCAGGGCATCGAGCGCCCCTGGAGCGCGGAGCGAAGGGTCCACGACATCGGCGGGGTCCCCGTCGCTCGCGGCCTCGCCGAGCCAGCGATCCGTTGCCTCGAGGAAGCCCTCGTAGCCCGCCGGGAACTCCGCGCGGCGCTCGTCGAGCACGGCCAGCAGGGCGCGCCGCTCGGCCTCGATGGCGCGGCGATCCTGGACGTACATCGCGACGGCGAGGAGCACGACGGCCGCCGCCGTCAGCAGCGTGAGCAGCCGCGCGCGCCCGAGCCGCTTGTCGCTCGCGAACGTCCCCTTGATCCCGGCGCGAGCCGCGTGATGGCGCGCGCGGGCCCGGTGGCTGGCGGCCCGCTCCACGCGCGCGCGGAGCGCGGGGTTCATCCGCTCCGTCGTGAGGAACGTCGCCACGTCAGCTCTCCCCGGAGGGACCCGCGAACGCGGAGTCCCGACCCACGTTGGAGGGACCCGCGAACGCGGAATCCCGACCCACGTTGGAGGGACCCGCGAACGCGGGGTCCCGACCCACGTCGGACAGCGCTCGAGAGGCGAGCAGGTTGCGATCGATGTTGCGATCGATGAGGCCCTCGAGCTCGCCGCGGGTCACGCCGAGCCGAGCCGCTGCCTGGGCCGCGAGCGAGGTCGCGGCTACGCCGTCGACGAACTGGTACGTGGGCCTCTGCGCCGCGTCGAGCTCGACCTGGACAAAACGGAGGTTCCTTATCGCCTTTTCCCGCTCGAGCCGCGCCGCGAACGTCAGAAAATGCGTGGTGATGAACGCCTGCGGGCGGAGCTTCTCGAGCAGCGTGACGACGAGCTCGAAGATCTCCTCACCCTCGGACGGGTTCGTCCCCGAGCAGAGCTCGTCGAGGATCACCATCGCTCCCGGGCCGAGCTCCTCGAAGAGCGCCCGGATCCGGAGCAGCTCCATGCCGAGCCGCCCCTCGCTCTGATCGAACTTCGTCTCCTGGATGAGCGACACCACGAGCCCTGGGACGCGGGCGACGCTCGCCCTGCGCGCCGGTACGAACATGCCTGCCTGCGCGAGGAGCTGCGTCAGCGCCACCGACTGGAGCAGGCGAGTCTTCCCGCCCGAGTTCGGCCCCGTGACCAGCAGCGTCGTGTCGGCCCGATCGGTCACGACGTCGCACGGCACCGCCTTCCCTCCGCCGGCGACGAGGAGCGGATTGAAGAGGCCGAGAAGCACGCGCTCGCCCTCCGCGGCGGACCGGAGCTCTGGCAGGCAGACCTCGAGCCCCGCCGCTTCGGCGAGATCCCGGAAGCCGAGCGCCCCCAGGTAGACCTCCATCTCTCCGACGAGCGGGACCAGCTTGACGACCTGATCCTCGATGCCCTCGAACACCGCGTCGACGAGCCTCGCCATGACCTCTCCGTCGCCAAAGCTGTACCCGCGGAAGAACATCTCGAGCTTCGCGAGCCAGCGCCGCACCGGCGACAGGACGAACGGGTTCTCCTGCCGCTCCCGGACGGTCACGACGTCGAAGCCTCGGATGCGGCCGTCGGCGCCGACGCGGATGTCCAGGCGGAGCGTCGCGAGGTGCTCGTCGTAATTGAGGAGATCGGCCATCGATCGATATCCCTCGGTCGCCTGCACCGCCTGCCCGAAATCGCGCAGCCGGGAGAGGCCCGATCGCGCGCCCTCGAACGACTCGCTCATCAGGTCGAAGACCTCTTTGACGATCGCGAGCACGTCGAGCTGCCGCCGCGTCGGATCGAACTTCTTCCCTGCCACCGCGCCCTCGAGCGCGCCCCGCAATCGGCACGAGGCCGTGTAGAGCCTCTCGAGCTGCCTGCGAAACGTGGGTGAGCCCGAGAGCTCGTGGAGGATCTCCCTCCGGAGCTCGGTCACGCGCGGGTCGCTCGGGGGTCGCGAGAGGACGCGGAGGATGAACCCTCGGTGGACGACGGCCTCGTGCCCCCCGACGCGGACGCGGAAGCACCGGGCCACGAGCTCCTCCAGGAACAGGTCGGGCGCGAAGCTCTTCGGATCCCACGTGGAGGGCGCGATGGGCGCCCGATCGAGCGCCTGGGCGAAGAGCCCTCCGGAGACGCCGCTGGTGAACGCGAACGAGAGAGACTGCCGCAGCTCGTCGAGATCGGCCCGCGCGGGCGGGTCCACGAAGAGCAGGCTGGGGATCCTGTCCGTGGACGGGAGCGCGGGCGCGTAGGCCCTACCGGGCTCGGGCGGGCGGGCGATGCTCTCGGTGGGGACCTGCGCGCGGATCGGATGCATGAGCAGACGACCCGCGCTCGCAGGAAAAGTTCCCCCGCGCGGGGAACACCGATGAAAATAGTGGCGCCGCGCGCTGCCACGGCGGCATCGGGCTTCTGGGGACGAACGCTTTACAGTACCGTGTCCGTTCGCGTGCTCGGTCGCGCTCCCGAGCTCGACACGCGATGACGCCCGATCCGGTGTGCGCAACCCCTGGAGCCTACAGCATGCCCGACTACCCGCCGCTGTCCTCGTTGAGCATCGTGAGCGCCCTCGATGATATCCCTGAGATATCCTACATTTACCGCGATGATGGGGTGCTGGTCGCGATGAATGCGACCTGCGAGCGGCTCACCGGGGTCCCACGAGCGGCGGCGGTCGGCGTGTTCAACCTGTTCGCGAACGAGGCGGTGGTGGGTCCGGTGCTGATGCAGGGCTATCGGAACGCGTTCCGCGGAGAGACCCAGATCCTCCCCCCGACGGAGATGCGGCTGGAGAAGCAGCGATTGGCCGGCCTCGAGGTCCGCGCCTCGTTGACATGGGTCGAGACGCTGCTCATCCCGCTCGAACGAGCTCCGGACGGCACCGCCCCGTACGTCCTGGGGATCCAGCGCGACGTCTCGGCGCTCATCCAAACGCGCAACGAGATCGAGGCGGCGAAGCAGCAGATCGACTTCCAGCGCGACACGATCATCTCCCTCGAGGCCGCGCGGAAGGAGATCGAGGCGCAAAAGATGACGATTCACGCGCTCTCGACGCCCGTGATCGAGGTCTGGGACGGCATCGTGACGCTGCCGCTGCTCGGGCACTTCGACGCCGAACGCGTCAGCAGGATGACGTCGGAGCTGCTCGACGCGGTCGTGCGGACACAGGCCCGCTACGTCATCCTCGATCTCACCGGCATCGCCGTGATCGACACGGCCACCAGCGACCATCTCCTCCGGATCGTCGGCGCCGTGGGGCTCCTCGGCGCAACTGGGGTCCTCGTGGGCATCCGGGCCGATGTCGCCCAGACGCTCGTCGGCCTCGGCGTCGGGCTCGACCACCTCCGCCTGTATCAGAATTTGCGTCAGGCATTGAAGGCATGCATGCGCGAACAGGGACTCTTCTGACGCGGCGCTGGTCGCGCTCGGAGGGGCGATCCGGCCAGATGCGGAGGGCGGAGATGACACCCTGATGTTCTGAATACTTCACGGACTTGTCATTCGAATGTGCTTCACGGACGTCGCTTTCACAGCAGAGCGCCCCCGTCGCCGAGACGCCTGACGTCCGAGCGCTGTTCGTCAACATCCAACCCGGGTGAGGCGCGGCAGCGAGGTCGTCACTCCCGCGATCCGGCGCTGCGCTATCATCGAAGCTTCGAGGTAGAAGCATGCAAAGCGACGAATTCGTCCGCCGGCAGCAGGCCGACGTGATCGACAGTTACGACGAGGAGCTCGAGCTGGAGCTCGAGGACCGCCCGTTCGACGCCGACGGCAACGAGGTGCCGCTGAGCCTGCTGGAGAAGCAGGAGCGGCGGCGATACTTCCGCGAGCTGCTGCGGCTGCAGGGCGAGCTGGTGAAGCTGCAGGACTGGGTGGTGGCCACCGGGCACAAGCTGGTGATCTTGTTCGAGGGCCGCGACGCCGCCGGCAAGGGCGGCGTGATCAAGCGCATCTCGCAGCGCCTCAACCCGCGCGTGTGCCGCGTGGCCGCCCTGCCCGCGCCCAACGACCGCGAACGCACGCAGTGGTACTTCCAGCGCTACGTGACGCACTTGCCGGCCGCCGGCGAGATCGTGCTGTTCGACCGCAGCTGGTACAACCGCGCCGGCGTCGAGCGCGTGATGGGCTTCTGCAACGACGAGCAGTACGAGGAGTTCTTTCGCACGGTGCCCGAGTTCGAGAAGATGCTGATCCGCTCCGGCATCCAGCTGCTGAAGTACTGGTTCTCGATCTCCGACGAGGAGCAGCACCTGCGCTTCCTCAGCCGCATCCATGATCCGCTCAAGCAGTGGAAGCTGAGCTCGATGGACCTGGAGTCGCGCCGCCGCTGGGAGGACTACACCCGGGCCAAGGAAGTGATGCTTGCGCGCACGCATATCCGCGAGGCGCCCTGGTGGGTGGTGCAGGCCGACAACAAGAAGAAGGCCCGGCTGAACTGCATGGATCACCTGCTCGCGCAGGTGCCTTATGCCGAGGTCGACCACCCCGCCGTCGCGTTGCCGGCGCGGGTGCGCCACGAGGATTACTCGCGCCGGCCGGTGCCGCGCGACATGTTCGTGCCGGAGAAATACTGAGGGAATGGCCGAGCTCGAGATCGAGTTCCAGGTTCGCGAAGGGAGCGCGGCCGGCGTCGAGGCGGCGTTGAAGCGCGGCACGGTGCGGCGCACCCGCCTGCGGGCGCGCTACTTCGACACGCCCGACGAGGCGCTGGCGCGCGCGCGCCTGGTGCTGCGGCTGCGGCAGGAAGGCCTCTCGTCCGCGGGCCTCAGGACGAGACCCTCGATCGACTGCACGACGCAGCTCGCCACCCTGTCGCCGCAGACCAGGGCGCCCTGCGCCTCGTCGGCGAAGCAGAGGTGATCCGGCGCGTGAGGGGGAAGGTAATCTCAGAACTTTCGCGGACGTCAACCCGCTCGTGGGGCGGGACGCGCGCGCCCTCCGGTACCCTCTCGCCCCGCCCGAGCCCTCGCGCGCGCCACCTTGGCCCTATGTGCTCGAAGCCGAGGTCCGCACCGCCGCGGCCTTCGCCTTGCCCGCCGTCGCCGTTCGCCGGCTTCCCGGTGGCCCAGCCGGCAACCTTCCCGTTGAGCTCCGCGGCGGCGGCCTTGCCGCTCGTCTGACCCGCAACCTCCCTCATCCCTCTCTCGACTCCTTTTCCCCCGCGCTCCCCGCCACAGAGCAGGAATTCGACACCCTCGCTTCTTCTATAAATCGTCTTCCTCTCCAGTTATCCCTGGACACCTATCTTCACATCATGAATAGAGGACGCTGGCCCGTCTGGCATTCCAGCGCAATCCCGCGCTCCTGCCACGGACGAGGGTGATCTCATGAGCAAATACACCGCTTCTGAAGTGATCCAGCTCCCCCGCTTCACGGCCGTGGGGGCGATGGCGCTGGGCGAGCAGCTGCTCACGGCGGCGAAGCCTTCCAGGAAGCAGCTCGCGAAGGGCATTGCGCGGGTGCTCGCGGCGCTTTTGTCGCGCCACGGCGAGCTCGCGTCGGCGCTGCGCGATCAGGTCTCGCTTTCAGGGGGAGGGGAGGAGAGCGAGAATTCCGTCGAGTGCGACCGCGTCCTCGACGGTTGCTGGAGCGGCCTCCACGACTTCCTGACGGCCTTCACCAAGCTGCCGCCCGGCGCGCCCGAGGTCGCCGAGGCGAGCTCGCTGAAGGCGACCCTCTTCACCGGAGGGCTCAAGTTCCTCCAGCTCACGTACGTCCTGCAATGGTCGGAGAGCGAGCTCCGGATCCAGCGGATCCACAAGAACGGCCTCGACGCGCGCATCGAGGCGCTCGGCGGCAAGCGGTTCCTCGCCGCCCTCGAGGCCGCGCACGCCGCGTACGGCAAGGCGCTCGGCGTCACCGCGCCTGCAGCCGCCGCGGCGGCGCCGCCGAGCGTGCGCGAGGCGCTCGACGCGTTCACCGAGGCGCTGCGCGCGTACGTGATCAAGGTGATGGGCTCGGTCGAGCCCGACGAGCCGGAGACGCAGGAGCTCGCGGACAAGCTGCTCGCGCCGCTCGCGAGCTGGAGCGTCGGGCCGAGCGGCCGGGGAGCCGCCCGGAAGAACGGCAAACCCGAGGGCGAGCCCGCGGCGCCCGTTCCGCCCGGCGCGGCCGTTCCGCCCGATGGGCAGGGCGCCGAGCCGGTACCGGCCGATCTCTGAGCCCGCTCGCGTAACGCATGCTCGCAGCTGGCGCTGCGCTCCCTCCGCTTCGTCCCCCTCCCCAGGAGCATGCCTCCGTCCCCCCCGCCTCGCGCCCTCCGGCGCCACGGGCGCCCGGGCGTCCCGTCCCCCTGCCTCCGTGTGCCACGGAGCGGACAGCGCCCGTGACCTGTGCCAGGCCGCCGTGACCTGTGCCAGGGGAGGGGGGTCTGGCACTGGCTCAAGCGCAATGCATTGCGACACACCGGGGGCCGGACCCCTCGAGATCGCTCCGCAGAGCGTCTTCGGGAGTAAAAATGTGCCAAAATTCGCGTCTCGCATCGCATTTTTGTGCCAAGAGCCCTGCGAACGCCCTCCTTGTTGTGCCAGATGGGGGGGCGGACCCCTCCAGAGCGCAGAACAGAGCGTCCGCCGCCGCTCGGGACCCCTCCAGAGCGCAGAACAGAGCGTCCGCCGCCGCTCGGAGACGCCTCTCGTCGGATCGCGGAGCACGACATCCGCGGGATCCGATCGCCAACGATGGATGTGCTCGACCGTAAGCGCCGACGGGGGCGTGACTCACGGCGGCTTTCCGGTTCGCGGTCGGCGGGGTCCAGGTCGGGCGCCACGCGGACGTCGGCTCGATCCTGGAGCCCGCCCCATCCTTCGAACACCCTGTGGCCTGTGCTAGGGTCCCGCGCCCGCGAAGGAGGCTCCCTTGCACGCACCGAAGATTCTCCGGATCCGGATCGAGAAATTCCGGCGCATCCAGGAAGCGCTGGAGGTGGATCTGACCACGCCCCGGGGAGAATCAGTGCAGCAGGCCGTCTTTGCCGGGCCCAACGGCTGCGGGAAAACCAGCGTGATCGAGGCGGTGCTCCTCGGCCTGGGGATGGGCCCGCTCATCGTGCGTGACCTCGAGCGCTCCCGCAGGGAAGAGCACTGGCGTGTCCTCGTGCCTGAAGGTGCCGTCATCGAAATAGACGTCGCCATCGACGGTGCGAATCCGACCACCTGGATCCGCACGGCGGACAAGCATGTCCACCGTCTCCCTGACGGCGCGGAGGAGCCGATTCCTCCTCAGTGGTTGCAGTTCCTGGCCGTCGAGTACTTCTCTTCATGGCGCGCGCCGGAGCTGGTAGGCCCGATCAAGCCGCTCGTCGGGCGCGGCGGGCGTCCCATCGACAACGAGACCAACCGCCTGTGGCGGCTCAAGCAACGGATCAATGACGAGCGCGCGCGAGGAGGGTACAAGGGGACCCTGCCGGGACTCGGAAAGGCGGATGCTTGGCTCAAGCGGCTCAACGATGCGTGGAGCCGCTTTCACGGGGACGACGGCACCCGCATCGACGCCCAGATCGTCGATCCGGACGATGAAGAGCTGCTCGCCGATCTCTTCGTTGTGACCGACGACGGGAGAAGGATCTGCTCCATCGACCAAATCAGCTCGGGCGAGATCGAACTCCTCTCTTTTGCGGGCTGGATCATCCTCAACGACTGGAAGGGCGGCCTGCTCGTCATCGATGAGCCCGAGCTGCATCTGCACCCGCAATGGCAGGCGACGATCCTCCCGGCCCTCCACTCGCTCGCCCCGGACGTGCAGATCCTCGTTGCCTCGCACGCTGATGCGGTCTGGGATCAGACGGCCAGCTACGCGCGCTTCCTCCTCGTGCCGGACACGGATCCCCGCTCGCGCGCATGGCGTGAAGCGCAGCCTCTTCCGCGCACGCAAGAGGCGTCATGAAGCCGTCGTCGGACGTGACGGGCCTGTACCGTAATTTTCCGGCCTATCTCTGGGTCGAGGACGAGGAGACGCGCACGTACCTCCAGACGGCGTGGGAAGGTGAGTTGCACATCAAGGTCCTCGTCGCCGGTGGTCACGGGCACCTCCACGCCGTCGTGAATGCCGCACGAAATGACTACAATACGCACGTCTTTGGCTTTCGCGATCGAGACTTCGGCGGCTCCAATCGAGCACGGTGGAACGAGGACGCGGTGGTGGTCCTGACGGCGGATGTCGTCGAGATCGAGAACCTCCTCCTCGACCCGGATGCCATCGCTGCTTGCCAGGTCAACACCTCGGGCCTCAACGCAGCGCAGGTCGAGCAGGAGCTCACGATGCTCGCGACGCCGCTCACCTGGTGGATGAGCTGCCGCCGTACGATCACCGAGATCCGCGATGCGGTGGTCGACGATTTTCTCGAACATCCGCGGAGGGATCGCGTCAAATCGCAAGGGGACGCTGAGGCTGCTATCACCGGTAGCCTCTGGTGGGCGCGGGTCCTGCCCACGCTCCAGCCAGACTGGGGCAACGTGGCCACGATCGCGAGGAAGCTCACGGAGCACGAGGCCAGCTACCGCGCGATGCTGAGCACCGGCGCCTGGCGGCAGGAGTTCTCCGGGAAGGAGATCCTCCGCGACCTCACGACCAGGATCTGGACCAGAAAGCGTCCGAAAGACCCCGAATGTCGGCTCACGTTCGTCCAGGAGATCGCCAGAGCTCAGCTCGATCTGAATCGGGTACCGCAGGAGATCCGCGAGCTGCGAACCGCAATCCGGCGTCGCATCGGTCACTGAGCACAGGTTCTCGTTCGGCGGACCGACGCGGGTTTGACCTCCAAGCACCCGCCGCCCCACGTGTCAGAGAACTCGCCGCGCCATCCGAGCCTCTTCCGGAGGATCAGTCGACCATTGGCGTGATCTCGCAGAGACACGCTGTCGCATCGGAGCCGCAGCGGTCAGGCGGCCGCTCGTCTCGCTTCGTCGAGAGATCTCGGATCTCAACCGAGCAGCGCCTCGAGCGCGCCCTTCGCCCGGAGGTCGCTGAAGCTGTGGGTCGGGGCGCATGCGGCGAGCTCTGTCAGGGCGTAGGTGCCGGTGGCCACGGCGATCGACTCGGCGCCGATCGCGCGGGCCGCCGCGACGTCCTTCGGGGTGTCGCCGATGACGACGACGCGGCACGCCGCGAGCGGCGCCTCGAGCATCGCCGCCCCGCGCGCCGCGCCGATGCGCAGGAGCTCGTCGCGGAGCTCGTGATCGCAGCCGAAGCCGCCGAACGCGAACCGCTCGTAGATGCCGACCCGCGTGAGCTTCGCCTGCGCCCCGGCGCGGACGTTCCCCGTCCCGAGGCCGATGGCGCACTCCGCGCGCCGGGCGGCCGCGTCGAGCGCCTCGATGACGCCGACGTGGACCCGGGTGTCGCCGGCGAGCGACATCTCCTGCGCGAGGAGCTCGACGTAGATCGCGAGGAGCGCGTCGATGGCGTCCTCCGTGGCCTCGCGCCCGACCGTCTCGAGCCCTGTCCGGATGATGGCCCGGTCGGTCATGCCGGCGAACGAGAACGCCTCGCACGCGTCGCGCCGGTCGGCGTACCGGGCGAACGCGCGCTCCATGGCGCGCCGGCCTGCGCCGCCGGTGGAGAGCAGGGTGCCGTCGATGTCCCAGAGGAGCACGGTGGGGCGCATGTCCCCATGGTATAGATCGGCGCCGCCCCAGGGCGAGCGCGGACGGGCGGCGGGCGCGACGGCCTCGTGCGGCCTCGCCAGGCGGGTGGACCGGGGGTCGTCGGCGTCATCGTGGGTCGACCTTGAAGGCGGCGATCCGGCGCGGGTCGACCTTGGAGCCTGGGATCAGCGCTCGTCCGGCTCCACGGCACCGGAACCCGGCGGCGTCGGCCGGCGACCGGGCGTCCAGCCAGTAGCACGGCGGTCCGCCCGATCGCGGCGCGGTTGTAACGTCGGCGCAGGCTTCCGGCGGTTGGTTGAAGGCTCGCCGCGTTGTCCGCCCCGCGCAACTCGCCCAGGTTGGGAATTTCTGGAGCGTCGGCTCACCCAGCGTCGGCTCACCCAGGTTGAGCAGCCGTCAGCCCACCCAGGTTGAGGCGCCAGCTCACCCAGGTTGAGGAGCGGCGTCGCGTCGGCTGACCCAGGTTGAGAATTTTTCGAAGCGTTAGCTCATCAAAGGTGAGAAATTTATACAGATCGATGCAATGCAAGGCGCTTGCTTGGTGTTTGGCCTACATATCAAGTGGTTCGAACGAAGCTGCACGGTGATCTCGGGCATCCGCTGACCCAGGTTGAGAACACAGTCAAAATTTTGGCGCGAAAGCTCATCTTGTGTGAGAATTTTTGTTCTCTAAACGCAATGGATTCGTTGCTCCTGGCGCCTTCTCCTCGTGTCGTTCGTCCTCGCTCCTTCATGTTGGTGTCGAGCGTTTCGAGCGCAACCGTGCGGTGATCTCTGGTAGGAGAGGCGCTGGAAATCGAGAGAGCGCGCTGCTTGAGCTCTCGTGCCAGGCCTCGACCCTGAGCCCGAGGCGCACCGCGCCTGCGACGCCCTCGCGAGCTGCGCAGGGCCCCATCGCTGCGTGAAGGGTACCCGGGAGACAAGACGATGCGACGCCCGCTGCACAGCCCGATCACCACGGTCCTGCTGCTGCTCTGGTGCACGGCGCCGGCGGCGGCAGCGCCGCTCCCGCAGCGACCGCCGCCGACCGGGCCGGAGCGGGAGATGCTCGATGAGGCGAAGCGGCTCCTGGACGAAGGGCGGCTCGCGGACGCGCGCGACATCCACCTGACGCTGTGGGGGCTCACGAAGAGCGCCTCCGACGCGTTCCGCGTGGGGATGCTGTCGTTCAGGCTGCACGACTTCGCGAAGGCGGCGGAGTTCCTCTCGATCTACTTCGATATGGTCGGCACCCCCGACGCCCCGAAGATCTGGGTGCCCCCGGGCTTCAAGGAGAGCTACGAGCTCGCGCGGGCCAATTTCGCGGAAGCGCGGCGGCACGTCGGCGCGCTCGACGTGCGCGTGAGCGAGCCCGGCGCTGCTGTGCTCGTGGACGGGCGGCAGGTCGGCCTGTCCCCGCTCCCGCGACCCGTGTACGTCGCTCCCGGCCAGTACCGCGTGAGCGGACAGCTCGCCGGGGAGCAGATCGAGACCACCGCCGCCGCCGACGCGGGCGGCGAGAGGACCGTCTGGCTGACGTTCCCGCGCACCCGAGCCGAAGCGCCCGCGCATCCTCCCCCGGTGAGCAAGGCGGCCTCGTGGCCCGTCGCGGCGCCCCCTTCTTCCACGCCCAGCCCCGCGCTGCGGTGGTGGATCGTGGGCGCCCTCGCGACCACGTCGGCCGCCCTCGCCACCGTCGGGGCCCTCTCGGTCCTGGAGGCCAACGACGCTGCCGAGGACCGGGACGCCGCCATGGACCGAGCGCAGTGGGAGGTCTTCCATTGCCGGCCGGGGCTCCCTGCCTGCGACGCGTATGCCGACGCCGATGGGCGCACGAAGACGTTCACGGCCCTGTCCGTGGGCGCCTTCGTCGGTGCGGGTCTTTCGGCCGGCGGCGCCGTGGCCGCGGGGTTCCTGCTCGCGCCAGAGGTAAAGGTCCGCGTTGGGGTCGTAGGGACCGCCCCAGGCGTAGGGCTCTCGTTCGCGTGGTAGCGCCCGAGCTCCGCAGAGACGTGGTCCCGGGCAGAGAGCCGAATTTATCTTTCTGAATGGCAGTTCATCTTTGGTGGAGAATTTGCGGACATCGATCGCAATGCGAACAACGCGCGTCGTTCGACGCATGGCGGGGATCTCCGCGATCCTCCGGACGAGGAGGCCTGATATCATGGCTCCAATGTGGCAGCGCGGGCTGCGCGCTTCCGGCGCGGTGTTCCTGGGGTGCTTGCTCTGGGCTGCCTGCAGCGGTGACCCCTATGTCGATGTGGAACAGGAGCCTCTGTGCGATTCAACCGCAGACTGCCAGCCCAAGCAGAGCGGAACGCAGTGCATCGATGGGCGCTGCCGGTGTCCGGACCCGGAGGAGGCGCGCTGCTGCGAGCCCGGCGCCAGGGAGGAAGAGGGCGATTCCTGCAAGCGGGAGTGTCGGCCCATCAGCGAGTGTAACGCCATGCTGTGCAAGACAGCCGAGGATTGCCCGAAGCCTGCAGACCCCCGCTGCGGCGAGGGCGTGTGCGAAGCGGAGGTCTGCAGGCTGGCCCTCCGAGAGCGATTCCCGAACCAGCGGGCTGGCGATTGCGTGACCCTGCGCTGCGACGAGGCTGGGCGGGTGGTCGCCGTGGCCGACGACGGCGACGTCTTCAACGACGGCAACGAGTGCACGAACGACGCATGCGTGCAAGGGGTCAGCGTGCACCGTCCGAGGGCAGCGGGGAACGCCGTAGAGGGCTCCGGGTACTGCGATGGCGAAGGGCATCTGGTCGGATGCCTTCGCGACGAGGACTGTGGGAGCCCATCGTACGCCTGCTCGACATCCGGCACGTGCGTCCTCGAGTGGTGCGACAACGGCATCTTTGATGATGCCTCGGGCGAGACGGCGCGGGACTGCGGCGGCCGGTGCCAGCCGTGCAGGGCAGGACAGCCGTGCACGGCCGACAGCGACTGCATCGCGGGCGGGTGCGGCTCGGACATGCTGTGCAAGGAGACGAGCTGCCGTGATGGCATCCTGAACGGCGCCGAGACCGATGTCGATTGCGGCGCGCCGTCGTGTCCCGCATGCGCTGCCAGCCGGCGGTGCGACGCCCACGAGTCCTGCCAGAGCGGTGTGTGCGCGGACGGCAGGTGCCGTCGCCCGACGTGCGAGGATGGAGTGATGAACGGCAAGGAAACAGGCATCGACTGCGGCGCGAGCTGCCCCACTGCCTGCCCGCTGTTCATCTCAGGCGAAGAGACATGAAGAAAGGCAACATGACCACGAGCAGGCACCTTTTTGCTGCCGGCGCGATGCTCTCCGTGGCCACGCTGTGGATCGCGTGCTCGGAGGGGGCCCCGGCGCCTCCGCCGGAGCGCCCCGAGTGCGTGACCGAGTACGATTGCGACGACCCGCCGGACCCCGCCTGTGGCACGGTGAAGTGCGTCGAAGGCAAGTGCCAGCGAGAGGTGGGGGAGTACCGCGGCCAGTACCCAGGCGACTGCATGACGATCGCGTGCGACAGGGACGGGCAAAAGGTCGTCTTGCCCGCCCCGGACGACGTGCCGGACGACGGCAACCCTTGCACGGATGACTTCTGCGACGGCGCGCATCAGCTGAACGAATGGACCCGGCGAGGTCCGGCTCCTGACGGCTCGGGGCTCTGCGACGGCCAGCAAAACTTGGTCGAGTGCCTGTCGGACGCCGACTGCGGGGACCCGACCATGTACTGCTCCCCGCGCAGCAAGTGCATCCCGCTCGACTGCGACAATGGGGAGCTCGATGTAGGCACCGGCGAGTCCTATGTGGACTGCGGTGGTCGCTGCGATCCGTGTCGCCCGACGTACCCGTGTACCACGGGAGAGGATTGCAACACCGGTGTGTGTGGCTTCGATGATCGGTGCAGCTTTGCCACGTGCAGCGACGGCATCCAGAACGAGCATGAGGTCGATATCGACTGCGGATCCAACTGCCGTACCTGCGCCGCTGGAGACAAGTGCATCGACGGCCCGGATTGTCTGACGAAGGTGTGCTTCAAGGGCAGGTGCCAGCCGCCGAGGTGCGATGATGATCGCCAGAATGGCTTGGAAATAGGTGTAGATTGCGGTGGTGACTGCCCTCCTTGCCCGGCAGGGCTCCCCTGAGCGGAAGGGGCATCGTCGCCGTCTCTCTCAAAGAGCACGGGAGCGAGGCGGATATCATGAGCAAGTTCGCGAGGCCGGCCGTGATTGCGGCGCTGGGCCTTTCGGGAGTGGCGTGCGCGCCGGACGAGTACCGGCCGCTCGCGGAGAACGACGCCGTTCGCATCGACGTCTACGGGTTCGAGCCGCCCCTCGTCCGCGATGGCGTCACGTACCGGGGCGAGGTGGAGGGCTACGTCTGGAAGACGGACAACCCCAATGCGTTCGGTATCCGGAAGCACGACGACGGGGAATATCTCCCCGACAGGTTCGTCGTGAGCAACGGCCTCGAGGAGACCACGCTCCGTTGCGTCCTCTACGAGGACATCTATCCGGAGGACGACCTCATCGCCACCTCCTGTCACGGTCAGTTCGTCCAGGCCGAGCCCGGCCGTGCGATCCGTGCCACCTTCAACGAGTTCGACGGCTGGGAGGTCGTGATGCCCGAACTCTCGAAGCTCACCTCTCCTGAGCAGGACAGCGAGTTCAGCCTCAGCGCCGGCGAGGATCTGGTGCTCTCGTGGGAGCCGCTGGGCACGGACGACCGGATGGGATGGTCTCTCGGACCCGCCAGCTTCGACGACCCGGGGCCGTGTGTGAATGACGTAGAGTGGTACCGTTCGGACGGGTCCATGGACGACACCGGGGCGTTCGTCGTTCCCAGGGATTCGTATCCCACGGGCCTTCCCCCCGACGGGTGTGAGGCTTTCCTTCGGTTCGACCGCGGCCGCCGCGGGACCATCGATCCCGGCGTCCAGAGGGGCTCGATCTTCGCGCGCCAGTCTCACGAGGTACGGATCACGCTGAAACCCTAGCTTCTTTCCAGCGAGAAGGCGCACAGGTTGCCCCCCATGCGGCGCAGCCGTCTGTTGCAATGACATCGGATCGTGGAGGAGTTCATGAGAGGCATTGTGTGGCTGGCCTTGATCGCCGTCCTGGGGCTCTCCGGGGCAGCGTGTGGCCCGGACGAGTACCGGCCTCTGGCGGAGAACGAGGCGGTCGTCATCCGGGTCTACGGATACAACGTGCCGATCGTCCGCGATGGAGTCGAATACCTGGGCGAAGCGGAGGCCTACGTCACGAAGGTGGATGTCAGCGGCGCGTCCGGCGTTCGAGATCCCGGGGACGGGGAGTACCTCCCCGACAGGTTCGTCGTGAGCAACGGCGTGGAGGAGGCCGAGCTCGTCTGCTACTGGTGGCATGACAGCCATCCAGAGGACGACCTCATCGCCGCCAAGTGCCGCGGCTATCTCAAGCAGGCCGAGCCGGGCCGCGCGATCCACGCCCGGTTCAACGACCTCGACGGCTGGGAGATCGTGATGCCCGAGCTCTCGGAGCTCACGTCTCCCGAGCCGGAGAGCGTGTTCAGCGTCGGCGCCGGCGAGGATCTGGTGCTGGCGTGGGAGGCGCTGGGCAAGGACGACATGATGAGGTGGTCTATCGGACCTGTCAGCTTCGATGAGCCGGGCCCTTGTCTGGATGACGTATCCTGGGACGACTCGTCGGGGGAGGTGGACGACACCGGCTCCTTCACCGTTCCCCAAGGCTCGTACCCCACGGGGCTTCCCGCCGAGGGGTGTCAGGCCTTCGTGCGCTTGAGCCGCGGTCGGGACGGGACCATCGATCCTGGCGCCCCGGCGGGCGTGATGTTCGGGATGCAGGTCTACAAGATGCGGATGACGCTGAAGCCGTAGCGCCGTCCTCCAGGCGTGCGCGCAGGTCGGGCCGCCAGATTTTCGCCGGCCTTTCGCTGGCGCGCCGTAGGGAAGAGCTCCTTACCATTCGGCAGCCTGCTCGACGGAGAGCGTCGGCGCTCGCCCCCTGGTGCCACCGATGTCATCATGGCGCGCATGCCCCCCGCGCCGGCGTTCCAGCGAGAAGACCTCGTGGGCGGAGGCCGAGCGATCTTCTGCTGCCGGCAGCCCTCTCCGGTGCAGCCCGCCATGCGGGCGTCCGTGACCCACGCCTTTGCCGCGCTGGCGTTCTACACGAGCGGCTCTTCCCGGATCGAGCAGCGCGGTCGATGGAAAGTCGAAGCTGGAGACGTCCTCCTGGTGCCTGCCGGACAACCGCACCGCTCGATCGAGAAGGCGGCCCCGGAGTGGATCGGCCTTGGCTTCTGTGTCCCCTGCCTGGCCGCCGAGGAGGCGGGCACCTTGCTCGAACCGTTCGAGCGCGTGCGCGCCGGCGCATCCCCCGTCGTTCGGGTGGGCGCGGAGCGTCACGCGCACATCGAAATGCTCCTCCGCGAGCTGATGCGCGCGACGGAATCGCGTGATGGCGGCGCTCCTGACGTCGTCCAGCGGAGCCTCCTTGTGCTCATCCTCGACGAGGTTCGGCAGGCCGCGCGCTCGCAACACCCTGCCTCGGCGTCGCCGGGAGTCGTCGTCGATGCCCTTCGCTTCATCGAGCGAAACTGCCTTCGTCCGCTCTCGCTGAAGGACGTCGCGCGGTCCGTGGGGCGGAGCCCGGCGCACGTGACGACGGCGCTCTCCCGGGCGACGGGCCGGAGCGCGGTCGAGTGGATCGTGGCTGGGAGGATGGCGGAGGCTCGCCGCATCCTCCTCCACTCCGACGAGAGGGTCGAACTCGTCGCCGAGCGCGTCGGCTACGCGGACGCGACGCACTTCATCCGCATGTTCCGTAGAGAGCACGGGGCGACGCCGGCGGCGTGGCGCGCAGAAGCGCGGAGCAAGGGCCGCACGCTCACGCGGGACTCGGCGTCCGGCCGCACACGCTGAAGACGAGGTCGCCGACGAAGGTGGTATTGGCCTTCGTCCGTTCGGCGGCGAGACGTTCTTCCAGGGTGTCCACGTCGACCTCGGCCTCCGACGCCACGCCTTGCTGCACGATGCGCGGGAGCATCGCGCGAACGATGAACGCGAGCTGATGCTGGATCCTCGGCGTCTGCACGATGGCCTCGGCCCTCACGAGCTGCACGGTCAGGCCCGCTTCTTCAAAGACGCTCGGCATCTGGAATCCCATGTGGAGGCTCGCGCCCTCGCGCTCGACGGTCCGCCAGATCCACTGGTGCACCTGGCGGTGCAGATCCATGGGCATGAGGCTGCCCTGGCCCATCGTCGGGTCGTTCTCCTGGAGCAGGATCAAGCCGCCGGCGCGCACGGCACCGGCCATGGCGCGGACCGCAGCGACGGGATCCGGCTGGTACATGAGCACCCTCCGGCCGACGGCGGCATCGAAGCGCTCGGCGGTGGGGGAGAGCGCGGCGATGTCCCGCTCTTCGAAGGCGACTCGGCCGAGCCCCAGCTCGGCGGCTCGCCGGCGAGCGACCGCGATGGGCGCCGGATCGCGGTCCACCCCGAGCACACAGCCCCCTTCGCCGACGATGCGGGCGACCATGAAGCTCACGTCGCCTCGGCCGCATCCCACGTCGAGGACGCGCATGCCGGGAGCGATGCCGGCGTCGCGCAGAAATCGTTCGGTCATGTCGTTGACCAGGTCGGTCATCGTCGTCTCCGCGAGTTCGTCCAGTGATGTTCGTCGCGCCTCGCATCGGCGCAGCACGCCAGGAATGTACGGACTGTCCGTCCTGTGCGGCAGTGCGTGTCTTTGTGCTGGATCGGCGGGGTTTTCGATCGGCGGGCACCGGAAGTCCCGGGCGCACGTCGCGAGCGCGGCGGTGCACGCCGCCGGCGAGATCGGGCCGCGTGCACCGTGCTCCCCGGCGCCCCTCCGCTGCGCGGCGCAGACCCCGCCGCGCGCAGGACCGGCCCCGCAGGCCTCGCCGGGTGCACGCCCCGCTGCGCGGCCGGTGGCCGGCGTGACGCTGCCGGGCCACCCCCGCTCGGCCCGCGCGCACAGCGGCTCAAGTTGCGCTACTCCTCCACCTAGATGGTGCTCCAACCGATTCGCGTGGCCGCGCTCGCCCTGGTGGCAGGTCTTGTCTTCCTCGGATCTCCGGCGTGCAAGAAGGGCGGGGAGGCCTCGCCCGAGCAGGGGCGCAAGCCCGCGAAGCAGGGGCTCAGCTTCCCTGTCGAGGTCGTGCCCGTCACGGCGGAGCGGGTCGAGTACGCCGTGACGGCCGTCGGAGCGGTCGAGGCGTTCGAGCAGGTGCAGCTCACCGCGCGCGTCGCCGGCGTCGTCGAGGCGGTGAGGTTCATGGAGGGCGCCGAGGTCAAGGCGGGGCAGGTGCTCGTCGAGATCGACCCGGCCCGGTACAACCTCGCCGTCCGCGCGGCGCGCGCGACGCTCGAGCGGATGACCGCCACCCAGGCCGAGGCCGCCGCGGGGCTCGAGCGGCGCGAGGCCGAGGGCGCCGAGGGCGTCTTCAGCAAGGAAGACGTCGCGTCCTGGCGCTCTCGGGCGGCGACGACGGCCGCGCAGGTCGCCGAGGCGAAGGTCGCCGTCGACCAGGCGCTCCTGAACCTGCGCGACGCCTACGTGCGCGCCCCCATCCAGGGGAAGATCCAGACGCGCACCGTGCAGACGGGCCAGCACGTGCCTGTCGGCACCGTGCTCGCGACGCTCCTGCGCCGCGACCCGCTCCTGCTCCGCTTCCAGATCCCCGCCGCCGACGCCCTGCGGGTCAGGCCCGACATGGAGGCGCGCTTCACCGTGAAGGGCGACGAGCGGACCTTCAGCGCCAGGCTGACGCACGTCGCCGACGCGGCGGATCCCGCGACGCGCATGGTCGCCGTGACCGGCGAGGTGCAGGGCGAGGGCAAGGAGCTGCTCCGCCCCGGCACCTTCGCCGAGGTGACCGTGCCCGTGGGCGCGAGCGGCGACGCTCCCGTGATCCCACTGACGTCCGTGCGACCGAGCGAGCGAGGGTTCCTCGCGTACGTGGTCGACGGCACCACCGCGCGCGAGCGCGTGCTCTCGCTGGGGCTGCGCACGCCCGACGGGCGCGTCGAGGTGAAATCGGGCCTCTCCGTGGGAGAGCTCCTCGTTGCGCGCGGCGCGGAGGCGCTGCGCGAGGGGGCGCAGGTCCGCATCGCACCGCCAGGCAGCGTACCGGGAGGCCAATCCCCGGCGCGCCGCCCCGAGGGAGGCGCAGATGCCAGCGCCTCCGCGGCCGGCGCGCCACCGCCCGCCTCGGCCGGCGCATCACCGCCCGCGTCGCCACCCGCCTCGTCCGGCGCGCCGCCGCCCGCCTCCGCGGCCGGCGCGTCGCCACCCGCCTCGGCGGGCGCATCGCCGCTGACCTCTCCCGCCAGCTCGTCACGGAGCGTGCCGTGAGCCTCACCGAAGCCTGCCTCAGGAAGCCGGTCTTCGCCTGGATGCTGATGGCCGCGACCATCGTCTTCGGCCTCGTCGCCGTGTCGCGCATCGGCATCAGCCAGTTCCCCGACGTCGACTTCCCCACCATCACCATCTCCGCCACGCTGGAGGGCGCCGCGCCCGAGATCATGGAGCACGACGTGGTCGAGCCGCTCGAGGAGGCGGCCGTCCAGGTCGAGGGGATCCGATCGATCACGTCGACGTCGCGCCAGGGGAGCGCCTCGGTCACCATCGAGCTCGACCTGTCGCGCGACGTCGACGTCGCGCTCCAGGACGTTCAGACGAAGATCTCCCAGGCGCAGCGGCGTCTCCCGCTCGACCTCGACCCGCCCGTCGTCTCCAAGACGAACCCGGAGGACCAGCCGATCATGTGGGTCGGGCTCTCCGGCCCCTTCTCTCCCCAGCTCGTCGCCGACATCGCGCGTTACCGGCTGAAGGAGAAGCTCCAGACGGTGCCCGGCGTCGGAGAGCTCACGCTCGGCGGCTACCTCGAGCGCAACGTCCGCATCTGGATCGACGCCGATCGACTGGCCGAGAAGGGGCTCACCGTCGCCGACGTCACCGAGGCCCTGCGCCGGCAACACATCGAGCTCCCCGCCGGCCGCATCGAGACCGAAGGGCGGGAGCTCAACGTGCGGGTGATGGGGGAGGCGCTCGATCTCGCGACCTTCAAGCGGATCGTCCTCCGCCAGGGCAACCCCGGCGCGGCCGCCCAGCCGGGCGCTGCCGCCCAGGCGGCGGGGCCGCCGTCGTCGGCGCGCGCCACGGTGTACCTGGAGGACGTCGCGCTCGTCGAGGACGGCTTCGAGGACGTCCGCCGGCTCGCCCGGGTGAACGGGGAGCCGGCCCAGGGCCTCGGCGTGAGGAAGCAGCGCGGCTCGAACGCGGTCGAGGTCGCCCGCGGGGTCCGGGCCGCGCTTGCCGAGGTCCAGAAGTCCCTGCCCGAGGGGATGGAGGTCGGCGTGAACTTCGACTCGACGAAGTTCATCGAGGAGTCGGTCCACGAGATCGAGCTCGAGCTCGGCATGGCCATCGCGCTCACGGCCCTGGTCTGCTGGATGTTCCTCGGCTCGCTCTCGAGCACGATCAACGTCGTCCTGGCCATCCCGATGTCGCTGCTCGGCACGGTCGCCGCGATCTACTTCCTCGGCTTCACGCTGAACACCTTCACGCTGCTCGGGCTCTCGCTCGCCGTCGGCATCGTCGTCGACGACGCGATCATGGTGCTCGAGAACATCCACAGGCACGCCGAAGGGGGAAAGGACCGCGTCCGCGCCGCCCGCGAGGGCACGGCCGAGATCACCTTCGCGGCGCTCGCCGCGACGCTCGCCGTCGTCGCGATCTTCCTCCCGATCATCTTCATGGAGGGGGTTGTCGGCCGGTTCTTCCTCCAGTTCGGCGTGACCCTCTGCATCGCCGTGCTGCTCTCGTACCTGGAGGCGATCACCCTCGCGCCCGCCCGCTGCGCGCAGATCCTCGACGTCTCCCGCGAGGGCCGGGGCCGCCTCGGGCGGCTCGTCGATCGCGGCTTCGAGGCGCTCTCCCGCGGCTATGGCTGGCTCCTCGCCCGGGCGCTCCGGTTCCCGGCCGCGGTCGTCCTGCTCGGCGCGATCCTCTTCGCCGGCGCGATCGTCGCCATGCAGCGCCTCCCGACGGAGTTCGTCCCGTCGCAGGACCAGGGGAGGCTCCTTGTCCGCCTCCAGACGGCGGTCGGCTCGGACATCGAGGAGACCGACAGGCTCTTCCGCCGCGCCGAGGCGGCCGTGGGCGCGAACCCGGCGGTGGAGCGGGTCTTCGCCGTTGTCGGGGGCTTCGGCGGAGGGGGCGGCGTGAACACGGGCATCCTGTTCGTCACGATGAAGCCGGCCGCGGAGCGGGCGCTCTCGCAGGCCGATCTCCAGGGCGCGCTCCGCAAGGAGCTGAACGGCTATCCCGGCCTGCGCGCCGTGGTCCAGGACCTCTCGCAGTCGGGCTTCACCGCGCAGCGCGGGTTCCCTGTCGAGTTCTCGATCCGCGGCCCCGACTGGGACGAGCTCACGAAGCACAGCGAGCGCATCCGGGCCGAGCTCGCGCAGAGCGGCCTCGTCGTGGATCTCGACTCCGACTACCAGCTCGGCATGCCCGAGCTCCGCATCGTGCCCGACCGGGCGCGCGCGGCGGATCTCGGCGTGAGCGTCGAGGCCATCGCGACGACGCTGAACACGCTGATCGGCGGCGGGCGCGTCGCCAAGTACAACGACAACGGGCGCCGCATCGACGTCCGTGCGCGCCTGCTCGCGGAGCAGCGGAGCCGGCCCGAGGATCTCGCGCGCATCCAGCTGAGGAGCGCGTCGGGCGCGCTGGTCCCGCTGACGTCGGTCGTCACCTACGACGAGCGCCCCGCGCTCCAGGCGATCACGCGCCGCGACCGGGAGCGCGCGATCTCGGTCTTCGGCAACGTCGCGCCTGGGCGCTCGCAGGGCGAGGCGGTGGCCCGCGTCGAGGAGCTCGGCCGGGATCTGCCGGCCGGCTACCGCCTTGTGCTGGGCGGCGCGAGCGTGACGTTCCGCGAGTCGATGGGCGGCCTCCTGTTCGCGCTGGTGCTCGGGATCCTGGTCGCCTACATGGTGCTCGCGTCCCAGTTCAACTCGTTCCTGCACCCGGTCACGGTGCTGACGATCTTGCCGCTGTCGATCGCGGGCGCCGCGTTTGCGCTGCTGCTGACGGGGCACACGCTCAACATCTTCAGCATGATCGGGATCCTCCTGCTCATGGGGATCGTGAAGAAGAACTCGATCATCCTCGTGGATCACGCGATCGAGGTGAGGCGCGGGCACGGCGAGGGGGAAGGGGAGGTGATGGACGCGCGCGAGGCGATGCTCCGCGCAGGCCCGGTGCGGCTGCGGCCTATCCTGATGACCTCGATCGCGACGCTGATGGCCGCTGTCCCGTCGGTGCTGGCGCTCGGCCCAGGCGCCGAGATCCGAGCGCCGATGGCCGCGGCGGTGATCGGCGGCCTCGTCGTCTCGACGGCGCTCAGCCTCCTCGTCGTGCCGGCGTTCTACGTGGTCGCGGACGACCTGCGGGCGCGCCTCGCCCGGCTCCGGCGGTCGGGCTCCACGGCCGCCACGAGCTCACTTGGGGCCGTGGATCGGTGACCAGTCGGGGGGCGGGTTGAAGGCGAGGTCGATGAGCGATCCGAACGCCTCGCTCGTGAGGACGGTGGCTCCCGTTTCCACGTCTCCGCCCGCGACGAGCTCGGCCTTGGCGATCGCCGCCGCCGAACCGATCTTGGAGGGCAACCACAGGTTCCCCTGCTGATCGAAGGCGATGCTCTCCGGAAGCGCCAGCACCCCCACTTCGAGTTGAACGTCCGGGGTGAGCTCCGCTGACGCTTCGAGATCGCCGGGCTCGAACTTGGCAATGGTGTTCGAGCCCCAGTAACCCACCCAGAGCGCGCCCTGCTCGTCGAACGCGAGCCCCGTCGGGTGGCCCAGCGGCCCGATCACCGGCTCGGGGGTGAGCGCCTTCAGCACCACGTCGGCGGGATCCCCGTCGTCCGCGGCGAGCCGCTCGGCCGTGTACATCAGCACCGCGTCCTGCTCGGCGCTCGCCACCCACAGGTTGCCCGATCCGTCGAACGCGAGCGCTTGAACGTTCTCGATCTCGTCTCCGGTGATGGTCGCGGAGGGCTCCACCACGCCGGAGCCTTCGAGATCGGCTGCGTCGATCCTCAGCAAATGATCGCGGATCCCGACCCAGAGGTTGCCGGCGGCGTCGAACGCCAGGCCGCCCGCGGCGCAGGGGATGACGCCCGCGCACGCCTCGGACACGTCGAGCACGCGGTCAGGGGCGGCCTCGCTGCTCTCGCCCAGCGTGTCGACGAGCCGCACGGTGATCTGCCCCGCGTTGGCCGAGACCCACAGGTTGCCGGCCCCGTCGAACGCGATAGCGCCCTGGTTGATGATCTCGGCGCTCCCCTGGAACGCGACGCTCGGTGTGACCGCGCCCGACTCGAGCAGCGCCTCGCCGTCGAGCGCGCCGACCAGCTGGTCGCCGTTCTGCGCGGTGAACCAGAGCTTGTGGCTCCCGGGCGTGAGCTCGTAGTTGAAGGTGACCTCGGTGGTCGCGCCGTCGGCGACGCAAGCGCTCTGCTCCGGGTCATCGGGCCGGTACACGAAGCCGACGCGTTCGCCTTCCGGGTAGTCGGCCACGCTGCCTGCGCGCAGCGTGTACTCGCCCGCCGGCGTGTCGAGGGACGCGCTCGAGACCACGCGCTCGTCCGGCACTCCGGGCGAGGTCACGGCGACGTCTCCGGCGTCGTTCGGGCTCACGATCTCGATGTCGAGCGTCCCGTCGCCTCCGGCTTCGCAAGCCGCGCCACCACCTTCACCGCCGCCGCCTTCACCGCCCGAACCCGCCTCCGACGGGTCGTCGTCGCTGTCCCCACAGCCCACGGAAACCAACGCCGCGAGCAGAACCCAGGAAAGTCGTTTCATGGGGCACGAGTCTAGGAACCCGGGGCAAACACCGCAAAGGGCGTGTGGCCGCCGAACGCTCGATTTCGAAAAAAAAGCGTGGATCTACCAACGACAGCGGGCGCCGCGTGGACGTGCGCGCGCGACTTGTGCTTCCCGAGAGTGACGCTAGAAGGTTCGAATCCTTCCCCTTGCACCAAGACGATCCATTGAAGCAGCACGCATCCGGCCGGCGTGGCGAGGCCAATGAGCTGTTTCCTGCGCCCAGTCGCATCGCGCGGAATAGGCTGCCAACTCGCCGCTGTTGCTGACACCGCATCGAGCCTCTCTTCGCGTGGCGGGGCTCAATTGAGCAGAGAGCGAGGCGCTAGCCAGCGCAGCTCCGTCGACCCGCTGCGGGCGATCTCGACGCCGAGATGAAGCATACCGCAGCAGTGTCGAAATCCGGGGGAGCGACGCACGGACCTCGACGACAGGGCCACGGTAGGGTTCATGTGTACGTTCACCGGCGGCGCTGCGGTCCCGCATTGGCGTGACGGTGCCGCGGTGCGCGGCTCGCCGTCGGCGCCGCTCGCTCTTGACCGCGTCAACCACGCGCTGCGCCGTCGCGTGCCCCTTGTGGTATCCTGCGGATCATGGAGCGAGCCATCCAGAACCCGCCGCCTGGCTTCGACGAGCTCACCGTGAACGAGCAGATCGAATACGTCCAAGCGCTCTGGGAGCGGATCGCGGCGAGGGAGGACGAGGTGCCGGTACCCGAGTGGCATAGCGCCGAGCTCGATCGCCGGCGCGCCGAGTACGAAGCAGCGCCAGACGCTGGCCGGTCCTGGGAAGAGGTCGAGGCCGACCTTCGTGCGAGCCTCGCGACGCGTCGATGATCCGGCTCATCGTACGCCCGTCTGCCGAGCTGGACATCCGGGAGGCGGCGGAATGGTACGAGGACGAGGAGGCCGGGCTGGGCGGACAGTTCGTTGATGAACTACGGCACATCGTCAGCCGGATCCGCGAGCTCCCGTCGCAGTTCCCCGACGTCGGGCGGGGGACTCGTCGTGCACTGCTCAAGCGATTCCCCTATGCGATCTACTTCCTGCTTCGTGGTGAAGCCGACCAGCGGGCGGCGGTAATCCTTGCCGTACTCCATCAGCGGCGCCGCCCGTCTGTTTGGAAGAAACGCACTCGAGACGAAGGCGGAGCCGGCTAACTCGGCGCCGGCGCCGGCGCCGGCCGGATCCTGTCGGTTCGTTTCCGCCCGCGCTCGCCGGACCCATGATCGAGACAAGCCGCTCGACATCCAGCTTCATGCGCGCCTAGCGTGCGCCACATTCGGCGAGAGACACATGACCGCTCCCCAGAACCCCCTCATCAACGACCGCGACGTCGAGTTCCTCCTCTACGAGGTGCTCGACGCGCCGCGCCTCTGCGAGCTGCCCTATTTCGCCGAGCACTCGCGCGACACGTTCGATCTCTACCTCCAGAGCTGCCGGCGCTTCGCGCGGGAGGTGCTGTTCCCGACCTACAGGCCGGTCGACGAGGCGCCGCCGCGCTTCGAGGGAGGCGCCATCACGGTGCACCCCGCCATCAAGCGGGTCTTCCGGCCGATGGTCGAGCTCGGGGTGCTCACCGCAACGCGGCCGGCCGCGGTGGGGGGCCAGCAGCTGCCGCTCGTCGTCGCCACGCTCGCCGGCGCCTACCTTCAGGCGGCGAACCTGAGCGCGTGCGGCTACCTCAGCCTGACGGCCGGCGCGGCGCACCTCATCGAGACGTTCGGCGACGACGCCCTGCGGTCCGCCTTCATGACCCGGATGTACGCCGGGGAGTGGACCGGGACGATGGCGCTCACCGAGCCCCAGGCCGGCTCGAGCCTCGCCGACGTGCAGGCGAGCGCGGTGAAGACAGACGCGGGCCACTACCTCGTCCGCGGGTCCAAGATGTTCATCTCGGGCGGCGATCACGACCTCACCGAGAACATCGTCCACCTCACGCTCGCGCGCATCGAGGGCGCGCCTCGGGGCATCAAGGGCGTGAGCCTGTTCGCCGTCCCCAAGCGGCGGCCCGAGGGGGGGCAGCTCGTCCCGAACGACGTCGAGGTCGCCGGCATGATCCACAAGCTCGGCTGGCGCGGGCTCCCCAGCCTGTCGCTCAGCTTCGGCGAGAAGGGGGACTGCCACGGCTACCTCGTGGGCGGCCCCCACCAGGGCGTCGCCTGCATGTTCCAGATGATGAACGAGGCCCGCATCATGGTCGGCGCGAACGCCGTGGCGACCGCCTCCGCGGCCTACCACGAGGCGCTCGGCTACGCGCTCGTCCGGCCGCAGGGCCGGCCGCTCGGCGCGAAGGACCCGGGGGCGCCGCAGGTGCCGATCATCGAGCACGCCGACGTGCGCCGGATGCTGCTCCGGCAGAAGGCCATCGTCGAGGGCGGCCTCGCGCTCGTCTCCACGACCGCGCTGTACGCCGATCTCGCGGCGCACGCCGCGGACGCGGCGGACCGGGAGCGCGCGCAGCGGCTCCTCGACCTGCTCACCCCCATCGCCAAGACCTTCCCCGCCGAGACGGGCTTCGAGTCGAACGCCCTCGCGCTCCAGGTCCACGGCGGCTACGGCTACTCGAGCGAGTACCTCCCGGAGGCCTGGCTCCGGGATCAGAAGCTCAACTCGATCCACGAGGGCACGACCGGGATCCAGGGCATGGACCTCCTCGGCCGCAAGGTCGTGGCCGGGAACGGCGCCGCGCTCATCGCGCTCGGCGGCGAGATCCAGCAGACGATCGTCCGGGCGCAGCGAGCCGACGTCGAGCCCGCGTGGGGCGAGCGCCTCGGCGCGGCGCTCTCGCTGCTCGGCGAGGTGACGGTGCAGCTCGCCGAGGCGGGGATGCGCGGCGACACCGAGCGGATGCTGCGGCACAGCGCGGATTACATGGAGCTCGTCTCCGTTGTTGTCGTGGCCTGGCAATGGCTCGCGATGGCCGCGGCCGCCCGCGAAGGGCTGGCCAGGGGCGCCGCCCCGGCCGGCTTCTACGAAGGCAAGCTCTGCGCGGCGCAGTACTGGCTCTCGACGGAGCTGCCCCGGGTCGAGGCGCTCGCCGCGCTCTGCCGCTCCGGCGAGGACTCGTACGCCAGGATGCAACCCGGGTGGTTCTGAGGCGGGAGCGGCGCGGGGCGCCGAGCTCCTCGTCGCGCGCAACGAGCTCTGCGCCCCGACGCGGGCCGAGACCGTCGCGATTGCGGTCCTGCGGGCGCGACCGAGGTGCTGGTGGTTCCGTCGATGCGGACCCCGGGCGGCGCCCACGCCAAGGTGGAGACCCCGGAGGCCATCGCGCGGCTCCGCGCAGAGCACCCGTCGGTCACCCTCCGCTACGCCTGGCCGTTTGACCTCTCGGAGGTGGCGCGCCTGCTCGCCGCGCAGCTCGCGCGGGACCTCGTCGAACGGGTGCGTCTCGCGCCACGAATCAGCGGTGATGGGCAGCTTGTGGCAGCAGCGCTTCGGACGGATGCGTGCCCCTCGGGGCTTGCTCCGCCACTATTCAGTGTTACTATGTACTGGTAGTCAGTGACGTTAGGTAGTTCGAGGAGCTGTTCGTGGGCAAGCAAATGACGGAAATGCTTAAGGGAATCCTGGAGGGCATCGTCCTCGCGATCCTGTCCATACGGCCCGCGTACGGCTACGAGATCACGGCGCGGCTGCGGGCTCAGGGCTTCTCCGACATCGCCGAGGGCACCGTCTACGCCCTGCTCGTCAGGATCGAGCAGCGCGGCCTCGTCGACGTGGAGAAGGTCCCGTCCGAGAAGGGGCCGCCGCGCAAGGTGTACTCGCTCAACGCTCAGGGGCGGGAATACCTCGAAGAGTTCTGGAGGACCTGGAGCTTCCTCGCTGAGCGGCTCGAGCAGCTCCATGAAGGAGGCAGATGACATGTTCATCTCAGAGTTCATCTCGAAGGTGATCGGCGAGAAGGGGCAATGGCGGCAGTACAAGGCGCGCGCGAGACAACTTCCCGCGAGCTATCGCACGGCGGTCGATGCGCTGGAGCGATACCTGATGTACTTCGGGACGGGGGGCGACGGGACTGCGATTTACGCGGACCTCGTCGACCTGTTCGAACAGAGCGCGGCGAACCGGACCCCGATCCGCCAGATCGTCGGGGAAGACCCCGTGGAGTTCATCGAGACGTTCGTCCGGAACTACCCGAAGGGTAAGTGGATCATCCGGGAGCGGGAACGGCTGACCAACGCCATCGAGCGCGCCGCCGAAGAAGAAGCGAGGGGAGTCTGATGGCGAGACAGCACGCACTCCACGTTCAGGGCCTGGAGAAATCGTTCAACGGCCTGGAGGTGCTGCGCGGCGCGGACTTCGACGTGGCGCGGGGCAGCATCTTCGCCCTGCTCGGCTCGAACGGGGCGGGCAAGACCACGGTCGTGAGAAGCCTGTCCACGCTGCTCCGGGCCGACGCCGGGACTGCCAGCGTCAACGACTTCGATGTCGCCACGCAGGCTGCGGATGTACCGGCCTGGTTGGAGCTCCCCACGAACTACGGGAACGTTCGCAACGAGCTCCACGCTGCCAGCGCACCAGAGCCGAGCGAGGAAGCCGTCAAGACCCGTGCTCGGACGGGCTATGGCGACATCACGATTCACCGCTCTCTCGAAACACGAGCAGCAGCGGACCTATGACGTCAGCCCGCGAAGCACAGTGCCGTAAGCGTTGCGGCGCTGCGCATGCGATTCGTTTCAGACCCTCCAGAGAAGGCGGTGCAGCATGTCGGACACGACAAGCGGGACAGTAGTGCAGGGACACGTCGAGGACGGCTGGGGGAAGGTGGCCGATGCCTTCCGCGGGAACTTCGAAGGGAGCCCAGGCGAGGTCGGCGCGGCGTGCTGCGTCTACGTGGACGGCCGTCCCGTCGTCGACCTGTGGGGCGGCTTCGCCGATTGCGAGGCGAACCGTCCGTGGGACGAGGACACCATCGCGTTGGTCGCCTCCACGACCAAAGGCGCTACCGCGATCTGCGCCCATCTGCTGGCACAGCGCGGCGAGCTCGATCTGGACGCTCCGGTGATCCAGTACTGGCCGGAGTTCGGCGCTGCCGGCAAGGAGCATATCCCGGTGCGCTGGCTGCTCTCACACCAGGCCGGTCTGCCGGTCGTCGATGGTCCGCTGACATTCGAGGACGCCTGCGCCTGGCATCCGGTCATCCGGGCGCTCGAGGCGCAGAAGCCGCTGTGGCAGCCGGGCACGGAGCACGTCTACCACAGCATGACCTTCGGGTTCCTGGTCGGGGAGGTCGTGCGGCGGATCACCGGCAAGTCGCTCGGCACCTTCTTCGCCGACGAGGTCGCTGCCCCGCTCGGGCTGAGCGCCTGGATCGGGCTGCCCGGGGAGCAAGAGGGACGGGTGGCGCGGATCGAGTACGCCGCTCCGTTCACGCTGGAGGAGATGACCGCCGGGATGATCGAGACCACCGGCCTCGATAGGGACACGGTCATCGCCTGGATGAACGCCGTGTGGGGCCCGGACTCCGTGCAAGCCCGCGCCGGCCAGCTCGGCGGCGCCTTCGATCCCGCCAGCGACTACATGAACACGCGTGCCTTCCGCGCTGCTGAGCTCCCCTTTGGGAACATGTTCACGGACGCTCGATCGCTGGCGCGGATGTATGCGGCCACGGTGAGCAAGGTCGACGGCGTGCGGCTGCTGAATCCGGCGACGGTCGAGAAGATGACCGTCGTCCAGACCGACAAGACGAAGATGAACGGGCTGCCGCCAGGACTGGACGTTCCGGCCGACCGCTCCTTCTACATGGCGCTCGGGTTCTGGCGGGCCTGCCCGCCGATGCCCTGGGCCGGGCCCGGGTCGTTCGGCCACCCCGGCTCCGGCGGATCGGTCGGCTTCGCCGACCCCGATGCCGGTGTCGGCTTCGGCTACGTCACGAACCTCTGGTCATTCCGGATCGGCGAACCGCGAGCGTCGAACCTGGCCGCGGCGGTCGCGGCCTGCCTCGGGTGACCGAGGCCTCACGTGCTGAACTTCATGACGTTCTCGAGGAAGGAACTGGTGCAGCCTCCTCGACGGTGAGCTACCGCACTGCTGGTGGCTCCAGTGCTCGCGAGGAGCCGATGCGGCTCGGCTGCTCCAGGTATGTCCTTGGAGCAACATCTTGGAGAGCTTATCTTGTTCCTGCCCGGTGCTTACGCTACCTGATTGACGCCACCTTCAGGGGTGGCCGGACAAGGCAGGGCAGCGGGCTACCAGGCGCGCTCCTTGCTTTACAGGTGACCCAGGATTCCTCCACCAGGAGAGCGAGATGCACGTCCCGACGACGGCGATCCGGCCTCAGCTCGATATTCGTGCCCAGGCGCCCGTGCCCACGAAGCACGGCGTCTTTCAGATGTTGGTGTTCCACTTCGGTGGGACGACGAGCCCCGACCAGGGGCTCTCGCCCGATCACGTCGCGCTCGTCATGGGCGACGTGCGCGGCCGGTCGGACGTGACCCTGCGCGTCCACTCCGAGTGCCTCACGAGCGAGGTGTTCGGCTCCCTCAAGTGCGACTGCCGCGAGCAGCTCGAGGCGGCCCAGGCCGAGATCGGGCGACGCGGGCTCGGCGTGGTGCTCTACCTGCGGCAGGAAGGGCGCGGCATCGGGCTCGCCAACAAGATCCGGGCGTACCAGCTCCAGGCGTTCGGCCACGACACGGTCGACGCGAACCGCATCCTCGGCCTGCCCGACGACGCCCGCGGCTACGAGCCCGCGGCCGCGATGATCGAGCACCTCGGCATCGAGTCGATCCGGCTGCTCACGAACAACCCGGACAAGGTCGAGGCGCTCCGCGCGCTCGGCGTCCGGATCGCCTCGCGCTCGGCGGCCATCGTCCCGGCCAACCCGTTCTCCGCGCCCTACCTCGAGGCGAAGCGCCTCCGGATGGGCCACGTCATCCCGTCGCTGCGCGACGGCGAGGGCGCTGCGGTCGGCGACGCCGAGTAGCCGCGGGGGCTGCTCTCAGCCCCGCCGCAGCGCCACGGCCGCGGCGCGCTCGAGCACGCGGAAGGTGAAGCTCTCGGTGAGGAAGAGCTCCACGACGTGCCTGTCGTGCCCGTCGTAGCCGATGGACAGATCCTCCCCGACGGTCAGCTCGAAGTCGCCGCCTCGCGTGCTCAGGAGCACGCCGCCTTCGAGCGCGGGCGCCCACACGATCGGCCCGTCGATGAGCTGGCGCTCGATGTGCTTGAGGAGCGGGTACCCGTCCTCCGCGGCCGCGGCCAGCTCGTCGTACGCCTTCGGACCCAGCGCGAGCGCATAGGGACCGTCGACGCCCGCGGCGCGGAGCACCTCTCTCGCCGCCACCACGGCGCGCGGCCACGCCTCCGGCGCGGGGATCACCACGGGCTTGTGCGGCGCGACCTCCAGGATCCCCTCGATCCCGGCGGCCGCGAGCCCGTTGAAGATGGCGCCGTCCTCGAAGCGCGCGGCGTGCTCGGCGGCGCGCACGACGTCCTCGATGTTGGGTTCCTGCGCGCCGCGCCCGACGGCGTCGAGCTCGGCGAGATCGAGGCGGATGGGCGCGCGGAACTCGACGAGCGGCCGCACCAGGCGGATGCCCGCGCTCACCGAGGACGCCTCCTTCCGCTCGAGCGCGCGCGTGCGGCCCGTGTTGACGGCGGCGTACTCCCAGCCGAACGGGCCGCGGAAGTCGACGACCTTGCGGCCGGCGAGGTGCAGCTTGAGCACGCGCGTCGCCTCGTGATCGATGAGGTCCCACGCGGCGGGGAGGATGGGAGCGAGCTCGCGCTTGAGAAGATCCATGATCATGCCCCCTTCAGGCTCCCGATGCCGAGCGCACCGCTCGGCGCCATGGCGCCGGTCTTCGCCGTGGCGCCGAGCTTCGCCGCCTCCTCGGCCGCTTCCACCTCGGTGATCGGCCCCTGGCTGTTGAGATAGATGTCGATCTTCTCCTGGAAGACGCGATCATTCCGCCGGAGCCACTCGAGGTTCATCATCGCGTGCTCCACCTCCTCCTCGAGGTGGTGGAGCAGCACGGCCCGGAGCTCCGCGTCCGTGCACGCCTCGGCGCGCTGCTGGTACCAGTCGATCGCCTCGAGCTCCTCGATCAACGAGACGATCGCGCGGTGCCGTTCCTTGGTCGCCTCCGACAGGAGCTCGGGCAGCTCGTGGTAATTCTCGCTCGACACGCCGCTCTGTCCTTCTGCCTAGGCGCTCTTTCGCGCCGTTTGCACCTGGAACGCCACGATCTCCGGCTCGACGTTCGAGCGGCCGCAGGCCGTGCACTGGGCCGTGCGCTCCCGCTTCAGGCGTTCGAACTCGGAGAGCGACGCGACCACCTCGAACTCGGCGCCGCAGTCGTTGCACTTGAACTCGTACGTCGGCATGGAGCTCCTGTCTTGCAAATGTGAACTGAATCACATGTGCGGGCACAAGCGAGATCCGTGCCCTCCCAGGATTCGAGCCGACCCAGGTTGCAGCCGGACGACCGCGGGTGTCGTCGGCATCGCGCGCAAATGACGCTGCGCGGCCGTTGTCGGAGGCTGAGCTGCAGCCGCGGCGGGGGCTCGGGCCGGAGCGCCCATGCGCTCGCCGCGTGCCTCCCGGCGCTGGAACGTGTGACCTCGACAGGTCGGCCGGTCGCCTCGCTACCGCCTTCCACCGTGCGTGAACAGCACGGCGTCGCATCGACCGGGCCGTGGCCCAAACCTGAAACGGTCAGGACCGAGCAGCTGAGCTGCCCCTCGGAAACTGGAAACGGTCAGGGCCGGGCAGCCGAACTGCCCGTCGGAAACCGGAAACGGTTAGGACCTGGCAGCTGAGCTGCCCCTCGGAAACCGGCAACGGTTAGGGCCGGGCAGCTGAGCTTCCCTTGGAAACCGGAAACCCAGGCCGCGGCGTCCGCGGCCACTCTGTCGCACATCATGGCAGCTCGTCGCTATCTTTTGCGGCCGCCCCCATGACCGCGCGACGGTGCATCTCCTGCAGCGCGTCGTTCCGATCTCGCCGCTGGACCAGATCGTCGAGCTCGCCGGGCCCGATCAGCACCACGAGCAGGCCCTTCTCCGCCTTCCGGAGCTGCAGCTGGCGCACGGTGTCCGCAATGCCCCCCGGGGCGACGAGCAACGCCAGTCGGCAGCGATCGAAGCGGCCTTCCATCTTGGCCCAGAGATCTCGGAGCTCCTTGCTCCCCACGTGCTTCGACCAGTTCTTGCACTCGACCAGGAGATAGGGCGATTCCTTCTGCCAGAAGGGGTCTGTGGACCTGTTCTGGACGATGATGTCGATCTCCTCGACCTCGTTCCGGAGCCGCGTGTCCAGGCGTTCGAAGCCTGGGAGCGTCTTGAGGAGCAGCGCCATGAGGCGCTCGAGCAGTGTGCCCCGCCGGTTGCGATCGTGTTCCGCCTGCACCGCCGCCCACGTCGCTCGGATCGCACGCTCTGTCTCATCCATATCGAGCGTCGCGAGCCACCGTTCGCGGACGGCTTCCATCGCGTTGCGCACCTTGACCCGCAGCAACGCCTCGAAGACGGCGGTCTTCTCGAGGTAGTCGTACGCACCCTCGCGGAAGGCTCGCTCGACCGCCTCCCTGGACGCGTAGGCGGTCACCAGGAGGACCTTCGCCCCGGGCGCGCGCCGGCGGGTCTCGTCGATGAGCCCCAGGCCGCTGTCCGGGCCTCCTGGACCCTGGAGCTTCTGGTCCACGAGCACGACGGTCCAGCCTGGCTCGTCGAGCCGGCGCAGCGCCTCGCCGTGGGTGGTGGCGGTCTCGACGGCGTATCCTTCGGCTGCGAGGATCTCCTCGTAGGTCTCCAGGAAGGCCGGATCGTCGTCCACGATGAGGATGCGTCCGTCGCCGCTCATGGTGTCCTTCCTCTCCGCAGCGGTATCACGATCTCGAAGCGGGCGCCTCCGAGCGGGCTCTCTCCGCACACGACGGACCCCACCATTTCTCCCTCGATGACCTGGCGGACCAGCGCCAAGCCTTGACCGCTGCCACCGGCGCGCAGCGCTACCCCTGGTTCGAAGATGGCGCGGCGCTGGTCAGGCGGCACGCCGGGGCCGTTGTCGTCCACGCGGAGGAGGATCTCGTCGTCCTTCACGTCGAGGGAGACCTCGACGATGCCCTCCCGCCCGGCCACGGCCTGAGCGCTGTTTCGCAGCACGTTCGTGATGGCGAGGACGAAGCGACCGCGAGGCCCAACGACAGCTGGCGCTCCCTCGATCGGCGCGCAACGAAGGCCGCCGTTCAGCTCCCCTGCGAGGCCTGCAATGGCGTCCCGCAGGGCGGCGGAGACGTCGAACGGCGCCGCCGGCTCCTCGCCAAGGTTGGCGACCCGGAGCATCTCGTCAGCGAACGCGAGGGCGCGGTGGATGCCGGCGTCCACCCGGCCACGATGACGCTGGAGCGGCTCGATATCCATCGCGTGCCCGAGCTCTCTGACCAGGCGGGACAGCGCGATCTGGGCGGGAACGAGCGCGTTCCGGATCTCATGCACGACCATCCGGGCCTGGAGCGCGGTTGCGGCCGCTGCGCTCTCCCGGAGCGCCCGCTCCGGGTCCGGTCGGACGCTGTCGAGCGCGAGCGCGACCTCGTCCCGCAGGAGCGCGTCCGCGAGCACCGCAAAGGGGGTCGCGCGCTGCTCGGCGATGTCCTCCAGGAGAGGGCGAGCCCGGTCGAAGACGGTGTAGGACCAGCCCATGAGCCCCTGCTCGGGATCCTGACGCTGGTACTGGAGCAGCTTCATCGCTCCGAGGCGGCGCACGGTGGCCAGCGAGAAGGGCCATGAGCCATCGAGCTGCTCTTCCACCTCCACTTCGCGCCGCGGTTCCTTCAGCAGCTGCGCGGCGAGCTCCGGGGAGATCCGCCACTCGTCCGCAGGCCCGAGCGATTGCGCAGCCTCTAGCGCGAGGAGCCAGCGCACCGCGTCGAGACCGGGGAGGCTGAGGAGCGTGGCGCCGCTCCTCGTCAGCGTGTACCGGTCGGCGTGCTTCCGGATCGCTCGGATCTCGAAGGCGTAGCGTGCCGGCGACTCCCATCCGTACCGCTGCTGAGAGCGCTTCAGCCGCTCAGACGCAGCCTCGGCGATCCTGCCGATCTCTTCATCCAGGCCGCGCGCGCCCGAGCTGTCCCAGTCACCGATACCGAAGCCGATGGCGACATCAATGAGCCTTCGGAGCTCCTCCGCGGACGCATCCGGCACCAGCGACTCGACGAGCTGATCCGCGACCTCCTCCACGAAGGTCGGCAGATCCCATCTCATGTTGTAGAGGAGCTCGTCTTCCCTGTGCCAGGTGTCCCGCTCCCACCTCTCTGGTGGCGTGTCGTCCTGGCTCAGCTTTCTGGAGGCCACGACGCGCTCCCACGCAGCGGCGAAGTGGCGCCGGTGCGCGGCGAGGTCGATATAGACAACGGCGAGCCCCTCGGGCGCGCGCGCGACGCGCTCGAGGTAGCTCCGGAGCCTCTCGAGGTACCCCATGGCTCCTACATCAGGCGGCGCCGGCGGCCGAGTCAACCTGCCTCCGCTCGCCGCCGGGATTGAGCCGCGCTGCCCGCCGCGCGTTCTTCTCGGCCGCGCTGGCGAGCTCGGCGAACGAGGTCCTACTTCTTCGCCGCGTCCTTCAGCCGCGCCTTGAGCCGCGTCGCGTAGCCCTCCTTGTTCTCCTGCTTCACCCGGCCGATCGCCAGCGCCTCGTCCGGCACGTCGCGGGTCACGGTCGTGCCCGTCGCCACGTAGGCGCCCGCGCCGATCTTCACCGGAGCGACGATCTGCGAGTCGCTGCCGATGAAGGCGCCGGCGCCGATCTCGGTCCGGTGCTTCCGGAAGCCGTCGTAGTTGCAGAAGATCGTCCCGGCGCCGACGTTCGCGCCCTCGCCGATGTCGCCGTCGCCGAGGTAGGCGAGGTGGTTCGCCTTCGCGCCCTTCCGGACCACGGTCTTCTTGGTCTCGACGAAGTTGCCGATGTGCGCGTCGGCCTCGATCTGGCTCTCCGGCCGGAGGTGCGAGAACGGCCCGATCTGCGCGCCGGCGCCGATCGACGACTGCGAGGCGACCGTGTACGGCTTCACGGAGGCGCCCGCCTCGACGACGACGTCCGTGAGCACCGAGCCCACGTCGATCCGCGCGCCCGCGCCCACCCGCGTCCGGCCCCGCAGGACGACGGCGTGCTCGATCACGGCGTCCGGCTCGACGGCCACGCCCGCGTCGATGCGGGCGCTCGTGCGGATCGTGACGCCGCTCTTGCGCAGCCGGTCGGCGATGCGGCCGTGGAGCACCTCCTCGGCGGCGGCGAGCTGCGCGCGGTCGTTGATGCCCACGAGCGAGCCCACATCCCTGGCCACGACCGCCGCGGCGCCGCCGGCCTTCGCCGCCTGCGCGACGATGTCGGTCAGGTAGAGCTCACCCTGCGCGTTGTCCGTCGTCAGCCCGGCCAGCGCGCGCTCGAGGAACCCGCTGCGGGCGAGGTAGACGCCGGGGTTCACCTCGGTGATCGCGCGCTCCTCGGGCGTCGCGTCCCTGTGCTCGCGGATGCCGATCACACGGCCCGAGGCGTCGCGGAGGATCCTGCCGTACCCCGTCGGATCGGAGACCTCCGCGGTGAGCATCGCCATCGGCGCGCCGCCCGCGCGGTCGAGCGCCCCGCGGAGCTGTGTGAGCTGCTCCGGATCGAGCAGCGGCGTGTCGCCGCACAGGATCAGGATCGCCTCGGAGGTCGCGTCGATGTGCGGCATGGCGCAGCGCACCGCGTCGCCCGTGCCGCGCTGCTGGGGCTGGAGCGCGGTGCGGACCTTCTTCCCCTGGGCGCCGAACGCCTTGTCCAGGGCCGCGGAGACCTCGTCGCGGCCGTGGCCGACGACGACCACGACGTCGGAGGCGCCGGCGGCCAGCGCCGCGTCGACGACGTAATGGAGCATCGGCCGGCCGCAGAGCTCGTGGAGCACCTTCGGCCGGGCGCTCTTCATCCGAGTCCCTTGTCCAGCAGCGAGAACGACAGCGGTGAGCGGGGTGGGTTGGGTCGCCATCGCTCCGCAGCCTATACCCACGAGCCCGCCGCCGTCCCCGTCGCAGCGCAGTGACGCTGGAGAACTGGAGAACGCGCGCTCCGGCGTCGCCCACCTCACCCCCGCTGGGGCGCCAAGCCCCCTACGCACCTGGAGTGGAATCGTCTACCCTGGAGGCAACTGGGGGAGGTTGTCGTCATGCGCAGGCGCGCGCTGGGTTCCTCGGTCGCTGTACTCCGGCTCGTCGCGCTCATCGCGGCCGGCGGGGCGATCGCTTCGTGTCACGAGCCGCTCGACACGACGCGGAAGGCGCCTCCCAAGGTGAAGGAGGGCGGCGGGCTGGGCGACGACGTCTTTGGCATGCTCTGCGACCGCGTGGGCGCGTCGAGCCTCCACGAGGACCACACGGGCGCCTCGTACCAGCGCGTCTGCCACTACGACCGCGAGGGCCGGTACGAGGACGAGGTCGACGTCTCGGTGCTCCCGCCGGTCTCCGGCGAGCGGGCGGCGCAGGCGCGCAGGCTGGGCGTGGCCAAGGTGGAGGCCATGGCGCGGTGGCGCAACGCCCTCGTGGACGCCGTCAACGCCGCCGTGCCGGACATCGAGATCGACAACGTCGCGCCCGGCGAGGGGGGCGGCAAGATCCGGCTGCACGATGCCGTCCTGAGCCTCTCGCAGACCCTCGCGCCGCTCTACGAGACGAACCCGTTCGACGCGGCGGGGCCTGCGGTCCTGCCCGAGTCGACCCGGGGGATCGCCCGGCTCCTCGACGCGCTCATCCACGGCGGCGAGGAGAACGCGAAGCTGGACGAGGGCGACCAGAAGAGGCAGCGGGAGCGGGCGCCGATCGCCTGCGATCGGGCAGAGGGGCAGGGAGCGCCGGTCTGCGCCCTCGCGAGCATCTGGGGGCGCCGGGGCTATCGCTCGGCGGAGGTGGGGCTCGGTATGGCGGGCGCGGCGCTCGCTTACCCCGGGCTGCGCCCGATGACCGTGGCGGCGCTCGACGTGCTCGGCCCCGGCGGCCCGGGGGCGCCCGCGCTCCAGGCGCTGCTCGCGGCAGGCGAGCAGGAGCTGGCCGCGCTGTCGCTGCCGGAGCGGGCGCCGCTTGCGGTCGACGCCGCCACCGCGCAGCCGAGCCGCCCGCGCACGACCCTGGAGCTCGCGCAGGCGGCGCTGCTCGCGGAGCACCCCGGGCTCGCCGCGCCGCCGTCGATCTTCATCGCCCGCCGCGATGGCCGCGGGTGGGTCCTCCCCCAGGGCGAGGGGGTCCCTGCGCCGTTCGCCGACGCCGACCGCGACGGCCTCGCCGACATCGACGCGTCCGGCAGGTTCTTGGACCGGAGCGGCGCGCCGCTCGCGATCGAACCGCCGTTCGCCATCCCCGGCGTCACCGAGCCGCCGCGGGACCCGTTCGGGGGCCTGTCGCCGGAGCTCTACGCCTACGTCGACACCTCCCGCACCGTCCTCGGCGCGGCGCTGCGGTCGATCGTTCCGCTCGTCGACGGGACCCGGTACGCGGGCAAGGGCGATCCGGAGCCGTGGAAGACCGAGCACGAAGGGCTCATGTACGCGCTCTCCGGCGCGTACCTGCTCTTCGGCGACCGCGAGGAGGCCCGCTACGACGCCCGCCGCGGCAGGATCGTGCCCGCGGGCGAGCGGTGCGACGGCTGCCTCTCGTACCGCCGCTTCCGCGGCGAGGACTCGCCGCTCGCCGACCTCGCGCACGCGATCGGCCAGGTGCTCGCCGACAAGGACTCGGACGCCCTCCTGCTCACGCTCATCGATCTGCTCGAGAACCGCGAGGCGGAGCTCGCGCGCATGACCGCCGCGGCGCTGCGCATCCGGGATGTCACCCGCGAGCACGACCGGCTGGCCGCCCAGGGCAAGGAGGCGCCCGCGCGGATCGACCAGAAGGCGCCGCTCTGGGACGAGCTCTCGGCGGTGCTCGGTAGGGCGGTCGAGCAGCCGGGGCTCGTGGCGCGCTTGATCGAGGCGCTCGGGAGCGACGCGCTCCTCGCCTCGCGCGGCGGCGCGCGGCACGCGGGCGACGCCATCGCGGCGATGCTCACGACCCGCGACCAGTACGCGTACAACCCGGCGCAGCTGAACGGCCCGGCGATCAACCTCACGGTCGGGGCGCCGACGATCGCCGCGCCGCGGACGCCGGTGGATCAGACGAAGCCGAAGATCGGCGACAACCGCTCGGGCATGGAGCGGCTGATGCAGCTCATGCACGACACCGCCGGCGTCAGGCAGTGCAACAAGGAGGGCGCGGTGGTCAGCGTCTTCGAGGTCACGGTGCCCTTCGTCGAGTACGCCGCGTGCGAGCTGTTCCAGATCGACAACCTGGCGGCCTTCTACCTCGACTCGCTCCTCCCGGAGGGGCACGACAAGAAGGCGGTGCTCGAGGTCAAGCCGACGGTCCTCGCGCTCGCCGTGACGGACTCGGTGCTCCAGTCATCGAGCGGCATCCACGGCTTGACGAGCCATCCCACCCCGGCCGCGCTGAACCGCCTCATCTATTTCGGAGCCGACTCGGACAGGTTCCCGGCGCTGCAGGATCTGGACCCCTTCCGGGCGCTGTCGGGAACGGGCGGGAACCTGACGACGAACCTGTTCATCTCGGGGACGCTCGAGCCGGCCGGCACGATCCATTGCCCGAGGAACGCGCTGGGCGTGAACGAGTGCAGCTCCCCCGAGGGCCTGATCCGGGTGCGCCATCCGGGGACGGCCTTCTTGCTGGAGCAGCTCGGGCTCGGCGAGTACCTGAGCCCCATCGTGGCGGCGTTCGCCGAGGTCGCCCCGGATTCCACGGGGGAGGACCTCCTGATCGAGCTCTTCAGCACGGCGTACCATCACTGGCCGGGCAAGCAGCACGGGCCGGAGTGCATCAAGGCCGGCTCGCCCAAGACCAACACCGCGTACTGCTCGGAGGCAGGGGCCAACTCCTACGAGCCGCTCATGGCCGACGCGCTCCGGGCCAAGGACGTCCTCGCGTCGTCGGTGGCGTTTGCCCGGATGGCGCGCGACACGTCCGTGACCGTGCGGCGCGGCCCCGCGGCAGATCGGCCGTTGACGAAGGCGCAGGTCCTCGAGAAGCTCGCGCGCACCCTCTTCAGCACCCGTTACGCGGCCGGCGTGGGCATGGTCGATCGCTGGGGGAAGAAGAAGGCCACGTGGGCGGATGGTCGGGTCCAGGACCAGCTCACCGTGTTCACCCTCCTCGCCGGCGCTCTGAACGGCATCGACGCGCGCTTCGCGCAGCGCAATGCGCCCGACGCCGCCGAGCGAGAGGGCCAGTGGAAGCGCGGCGTGGACGAGCTCGTCGATGCGCTGCTCGCGGTCGAGGGGTCGGGGCCTGAGGCCCGGTTCAAGAACCGCGCGCTCCCGAGGATGGGCGCCCTCGTCCTGCGCGTCCTCCGCGAGCAGCTGAACGCCCACTGCCCCGATCGCGAGACGACGGGGCGGTGCGCCTGGGCGCAGAAGGAGCTCGGCGCGACGGTGAGCGACCTCCTGAGCCACCCGCTGTTCGCCGCCGCCGTCGACGTGATGGAGGCAGTCCGCGCCCACGAGCCGGCGCGGCGGGAGATCGAGCGGTTCCTCACCTACCTGCTCGACGCGGACGCAGCCGGCGCCCCGTTCCAGGCGCTCTCGACGACGCTCGCCGACGGCCTCCAGCTCCTCGCCGACGACGACGCCTTGCGCCGGATCCTGAAGGCCGCGTCGACCGCGCTGACCCCGGCGGGGGGCGCTGGCGGTCCAGGCGCGGCCGACGCGGGGCTCAACGCGCTGAAGGCGCTCAACGACGATCGGTACGACAGGTATCACGCGATGGAGCACGTGCTCCCGGCGCTCGTGACGCCGATGGCGGACGGCCGAGCGCCGCTCGACGTGTTCCTCGACGCGTTCGTGGACGTGAACCGCATCGAGGCCGGGAGCGGCGCGCCGCTGACGGCGGAGGACTACCGGCAGCTCCTTGTCTCGGCCAGGGACTTCCTGACGGACGAGACCCGCGGGCTCGAGCAGATCTATGCCATCGTCAAGAACCGGCCGCACGAGTGATCCACGTGCAAAAGCCCACGATCCGCGCCGTGCTCTCCGTGGCGTCCGCCGCGGGGGCGCTCCTCCTGCCCGCGGGCGACGCCGTCGCGGCCGGGCTGTACTTCACCGACCGCGGCGTCCGCCCGTCGTCCCGCGGCGGGGCGTACATCGCCGGCGGCGACGATCTCGGGGCGATCGCCTACAACCCCGCGGGCGTCTACGAGGCCGGCACCCAGGTGCTGTTCGACGTCGGGCTCTTCGAGTGGCGCAGCCGGCACACGCGCCAGGCGATCGTACGGCAGGTCGATCCGAACACCGGCGAGCCGACGGGCGCGAGCTTCGTGCAGACGATGGATCCGGTGACCGGCAGCGCGCCGGTGCTGCCGATCCCCACGCTGGCGGCGTCGTTCAAGGTCGACCCGCGGTGGGTCGTCTGGGGCGGGATGTGGGCGCCGTACGCGGCCCTCTCCAGCTATCCGGAGCAGGTGAACGGCATGCCGGCGCCCCAGCGCTACGCGCTGATCACGCTCGAGGGCTCCGCGCTCGCGCTCCTGGGGGTCGGGGCGGCTTACGCGCCGTCGCCCGAGTGGCGCTTCGGCGCCGGGCTCGGCGCGCTGGTCGGCACGTTCAACAGCCGGATGGTGGTCTCCGGGTGCCTCCCGGAGCGGATGTTCTGCGCGCCCGAAGATCCGGAGTGGGACATCCATTCCGAGCTCAGCGTCGCGCCCATCGTGGCGCCCACGGGCCAGCTCGGGGCGCTCTTCGTCCCGACGCCGCGCTGGCGTGTCGGCCTGGCCTTCCAGCTGCCCATCTGGGTGCGCGCGCCGGCCAAATTCAGGGCGCGGCTCCCCGCGGCGCCCGTCTTCGAGCGCGCCGTCCAGGAGGGCGAGGACGCCGACGTCGCGTTCGACCTGCCGTGGGTCCTCCGCGCCGGCGTGGAGGCGCGGGTCGTGGACGACCTGCGCGTGGAGCTCGGGCTCGGCGTCGAGGGCTGGAGCATGCACGACGACATCCTCGTCGAGCCCGACGGCGTGGTGCTCCGGAACGTCGTCGGCTTCCCGGAGGCGTTCCGCGTGCCAGCCGTCTCGTTCCCGCGGCGATTCGAGAATTCGCTCTCGGCGAGGCTCGGGGGCGAGTATTCCTTCGACCTCGCGGGCGCGCGGTGGGATCTGCGCGCCGGCGTGAGCCTCGAGCAGAGCGCCGTCCCGCCCGAGTACCTGTCGGTCCTCACGATCGACGCGACCAAGCTGACGACGGCGGCCGGCCTCGGCGTCCACCTCGGCCGGTGGCGCCTCGATGCGAGCTACGCGCACGTCTTCGCCGCGGACGTGAGGGTCGATCCGAGGGAAGCGCGGCTCCCGCAGGTGAGCCCGGTGCGGGCCAATCCTCCGGAGGACCCGAACACCATCAATGGCGGCGCCTACAGCGCCCGGGCGAACGTCGTCGGGCTCGGCGTCGCCTACACGTTCGAGGCAGCTGGAAGCGGTGTTACCCGGCCCGCAGCTCGCGCAGCCGCTCCGTGAGCCGAGGGCCGTCCAGCCAGCTCAGGTCCTTGTCCACGCTCGTCTCGATGTGGTTACTGACCTGCTTGCTCACCGTGCCGCGGAGCAGGCCGAGGAAGTGCGGCGGCGCGATGAGCACCAGCGTCTCGTAGGCGTGCTCGTTCAACCCCTTCTCCAGCACCTCCGCGAGCTCCTGGGCGAACTTCTGCTTCTCGACCTCCTTGGGATCGGTGTCGGGAGCGGCGCCGGGACGGCCGAGGTACTGGCCCCCTGCGACGTTGCCGACGCTGCCGTTCCCGCTGGAGGTGCCATTCGGCTTGCGCCCGTGCGCGTCGGCCATCAGATCCCGCACGCGCGCCCGGCTCTCGTCATGGTTGTATGACTCGAGCAGGGTGAAGCCCTTGCCCGCAGGCTCTTCGCGATAGAGCTGGGCGCGGCTTGCGTCGGAGACCAGGATCCACGTCTTCCGTGCTGCCTTTTTTGCCATAAGCCTCCACGGGGGAATCAACCCTTCCCTTGGTTTACGTTAAAGACCGACCCCACGCGGCGCAAGCGGCCGGAGGGCCGAGTCCGGCGCAATTCGGCCGGATCGCACCCCGAGAGGAAGGCTCCAGCAGACTCGACAACCTGCGCTCGGCCTGAATTCGTGGAGAGCGAGAGGGGGAGAGCGGCGCTCGGGAGGTGGTTGACCGCGAAATACGGAGTTTGGTGTACCGCGCGTGTCCAGCGACCTCGGCCGCGCCGCCGCGGTCGCGCTCGTTGACCGCCGGTCAACGGAACCGGTCGGTCGCCTCGACCAGCTCGTGCAGGATGCCCGGCTCCATCGCCGAGTGCCCTGCGTCCGCCACGATGCGCAGATCGGACTCGGGGAAAGCGCGGTGGAGCGCCCACGCGCTCTCCGGCGGACAGACGACATCGTAGCGGCCCTGCACGATGACGGTCGGGATATGGCGGATCCGGTGCACGTCGTCGAGCAGCTGCGTCTCCGCCGTGAAGAACCCCTTGTTCATGAAATAGTGGCACTCGATCCGGGCGAACGCGAGGGCGAAATCATCACCTGACGTCTTCGCGACGAGCTCATGGTTCGTGAACAGGCAGCTCGTCCGCCCCTCCCAGACGCTCCACGCGCGCGCCGCCCGCTGCTGCAACCCGGGGTCCGGGCTCGTGAGGCGCCGGTGGTACGCCGTGAGCAGGTCGTCCCGCTCGGCCTCGGGGATGAACGCGAGGTACTCCTCCCACGCGTCGGGGAAGATGGCGCTCGCGCCCCGCTGATAGAACCAGTCGAGCTCCTGCTTCCGCAGGAGGAAGATGCCGCGCAGCACGAGCTCCGTCACCCGCTCCGGGTGCCGCTCGGCGTAGGCCAGCGACAGCGTGCTCCCCCACGAGCCGCCGAACACCTGCCAGCGCTCGATCCCGAGGTGCTCGCGGAGCTTCTCCATGTCCTCGACGAGGTGCCAGGTGGTGTTCTCCTCCAGGCTCGCGTACGGCGTGCTCCTGCCGCAGCCCCGCTGGTCGAAGAGCACGATCCGGTAGGCGGCCGGGTCGAAGAAGCGCCGCTGCTTCGGCTCCGTGCCGCCCCCGGGGCCGCCGTGCACGAAGACCACCGGTTTGCCGCGCGGATTGCCCGACTCCTCGAAATAGATCTCGTGAAGATCGGAGACGCGCAGCCTCCCGGCGCGGTACGGCTCGATCTCGGGATACAGCGTTCGCCTCTGGGTGCCTGTCGTCGTCATGCCGCTCCCGTTCGTCGGCCGACGTCGCGCGTCGCGCGCGCCGGCGCGTCCCCTGCGCGCCCAGCGTACGCTAAGGCGCGCCGGGAGGGGAGAGGGCGTGGACGGGGGACGGCAGGTCGCGGCGGGGGAGCGGCGAGGGACGGCAGGTCGGGGGGGCGCGGGAGGCTCAGCTGGGCTGCGCGGCCGCGCGCGGCGCGGTGTTCTCCGCGCCGCCCGCGCCGCCCGCGCCGGCGTAGAGCGCCTCGATCACGGGCCCGTACTTCTGGAGGGCCACGCGCCGCTTCAGCTTCAGGGTCGGCGTGAGCATCCCGTTCTCCGCCGTGAAATCCTCGGCCGCGAGGGCGATCTGCTTGATCTTCTCGAAGGACTTGAAATCGGACGCGTACCTGTCGACCTCCGCCCGGACGTGCGCGACCACCCGCGGGTGCTTCAGCATCGCGTCCGTCGACTCGAACGAGAGCCCCTCGGCCCGCGCCCATTCCGTGAGCGCCGTCATCTCGGGCACGATCAGCGCCACGTTGAAGGGGCGGTTGTCGCCGTGGATCATCGCGCCGTTGATCAGCGGAGACAGCTTGAGCTTCTCCTCGAGCGGGGCCGGCGCGACGTACTTGCCGTTCTCCAGCTTGTACTGCTCCTTGATGCGGCCCGTGACGAAGAGATAGCCGTCGTCGTCGAGGTAGCCCAGATCGCCTGTGCGGAAGCCGCCGTCCTCCGTGAAGACGGCCTTGTTCTCCTCGTCGCGCTTGTAATAGCCCACCATGACGTTCGGGCCGTAGACCACGATCTCTCCCTGCTTCGGGTCGTGCGTCTCCGACCTGTCGATGACGACCTTGACGCCCGGGATCGGCTTGCCCACGCTGCCGAGGCGGCGGGCTCCCGGGTAGTTCACGGCGGCGACGGGCGATGTCTCCGTGAGGCCGTAGCCCTCGAAGACGGTGATGCCGAGCGCGTCGACGAACTCGGCCACCTGATAGGCGAGCGCCGCCCCGCCGCTGATGGCGTACTTCAGCTTGCCGCCGAACTTGGCGCGTATCTTCGAGAAGATGACGCGGTCCGCCACGGCGAGCGCGAGGCGCTCGACGAGGCCGAGGGGCTCGCCCTTCTGCCTCTTCGTCGCGGCGCGCAGCCCGGCGCGGAACAGGGCCTGGATGACGGCGGGCTTCTCGGCCATCTGCTTCTGCACGCCCTCGTAGATGCGGTTGAAGATCCGCGGGACGCTCATCAGCACCGAGGGGTGCACCTCGGCGAGGTTCGCGACGATCTTGTCGACCGACTCGCTGAGCGCCATCGACGCGCCCACCGTGATCATCACGTGGAGCTCGCCGGTGTGGCCGAACGAGTGGGCCCACGGGAGGAACGAAAGGCTGCGATCGTCGCCGCCGAAGGGGATGAGATCCAGCACCGCGCAGACGTTGGAGGCGATGTTGCCGTGCGACAGGATCACCCCCTTGGGGTTGCCGGTCGTGCCCGACGTGTAGATGAGGCACGCCGTGTCCTTCGATGTCGGCTGGATGGCCGGGGCCGGGCTCCCCTCGCCCGCGGCGAGGAGCTCCTTGTACGAGCTGGTCTTCGCCCCGGGAACGCCGTCTCTCGCCCCCTCGGGGTCGAACAGACAGACAACGTGCTTCAGCGAGGGCGCCTTCTCGGGGAGGTCCTTGCATTTCCCGTAGATCTGCGGCGTGGCGACGATCGCGGCCACGGCCTCGCAATCGTTGATGATGAACGCCCACTCGCTCGGGAGCTGCGCCTCGTACATCGGCACGACGGCGACTCCCATGCTGAAGCAGGCGTAAGCCGAGACCGCCCACTCGACGCGGTTGTTGGAGATGAGGGCCACCCGATCTCCCTGCTGGACGCCGAGCGACGCCAGCCCACCGCGGAACCTGGCGACGAGCTGCCCGAACTCCGCGTATGTGATCCAGTCCCAGCGGCCATCGGTCTTCGTGCCGAACAGCGGCCGGTGGCCATGACGCTTCAGCGCGCGATCGAGCAGGTCTACCAGATTCTCCAGTTTCGCCATCGGTCTCCTCCCGAGCTGATTGTTAACATGGTACTGCGCCGCGTCCGTGTCCTTTTGGCGGCGCGCGACGCCGGCCGTCGTCGCGCCGCCGCTGAGGCTGCCTCGCGCGGGGTTGTTGACGATGGGGGGAGCGCTCGCGCGGCGCTGGAGACGGAGGGCGGCCGCGGGGCTGCTGGAGACGGAGGGGGGCTGCGCCGCGGAGGCTGGAGACGGAGGGCGACCGTGGGGCGGGTGCGGCGGATGGAGAGGGCGAGGGGAGCGGCGCGCGGCGCCTGCGGCGGGGCTCCCGGCGCGCGAGGTGGCGGCCTCGGGCCCCTTCTGTTAGAGCGTGCATCGCTTCGATGCCCCGGTATTCGATCACGACGTTCGGCTGCCAGATGAACGTGCACGACTCCGAGCGGATGCACGACGTGCTCCGCTGCGCCGGCTACACGGAGGCCGGCAGCGCCGACGAGGCGGACGTGCTCGTGCTCAACACGTGCAGCGTGCGCGAGAAGGCCGAGCAGAAGCTGCGGAGCGAGGTGGGTCGGCTCGCGCGCTGGAAGCGGGAGCGCGCGGACCGGGTGCTCGTCGTGGCGGGCTGCGTGGCGCAGCAGGAGGGGGAGCGCCTCCTCAAGCAGATGCGCGCGATCGACGTCGTTGTGGGGCCCGACAACATCCCCGAGCTGCCCGGCCTGCTCGGCGACCTCGCGATCGGCGGGCTGCCGATCGCGCGCACGGTGTTCGACCTCGACGCGCCGCGGTTCCTCGTCGCATCGCCGCCGTCGCCGCCGTCGCCCGCGTCCTCCTCTTCGCCGCGCGCCGCGCCGACGGCGTTCGTGACCGTCATGAAGGGCTGCGACGAGCGCTGCTCGTTCTGCATCGTCCCCTACACCCGCGGGCCGGAGCGGTACCGGCCGAGCGACGAGATCGTCGCCGAGATCGCGGGGCTCGTGGCGGCGGGGACGCGCGAGGTCACGCTGCTCGGCCAGACGGTGAACAGCTACAGCGACCCGCTCGGCGCGCTGCCGCGGGCCCCGGGCGCGAGCGCGGACGACCCGGACGAGAGCGAGTTCGCGGCGCTGCTCCGGCGCGTCGCGGCCGACGTCCCCGGCCTCGCGCGCCTGCGCTACACGAGCCCGCACCCGCGGCACCTCACGCCGTCGCTCGTCCTCGCCCACGCCGAGCTCCCGGCGCTGCCGCGCCACGTGCACATGCCGGTGCAGTCGGGCAGCGATCGGGTCCTCCGGCGGATGATCCGCCGCTACACGCGCGCCGAGTACGTCGCGAGGACGCGGGCGCTCGTCGAGGCGGTCCCGGGGCTGACGCTCTCGACCGACGTCATCGTCGGCTTCCCGGGCGAGACGGAGGACGACTTCGCGGCGACGCTGTCGCTCGTGCGCGAGGTGGGGTTCAAGGGGCTGTTCGGCTTCAAGTACTCGCGCCGGCCGCACACGCCCGCGCTGAAGCTGCCGGACGACGTGCCCGAGGGCGTGAAGGGCGAGCGGCTCGCGCGCCTGTTCGAGGAGAGCGAGGCGCTGCTCGCCGCCCACCTGTCGTCCCTCGTGGGGACGACGCAGGAGGTGCTCGTCGAGGGGCGCGACAAGGAGCGGGGGCACGGCGGACCCGGGGGGGCGCTCTGGTCCGGCCGGACGGGGCGCCACGAGATCGCGCACATCGAGGGCGCCGGGGAGCTCGATCTGCTCGGCGAGGTCGTCGAGGTCTCGATCACGCGGGCGAACAAGCACTCTCTGCAGGCCGAGCTCACCGAGGCGGCGCGCGCCGCGGCCCGGCCGCGGCAGCGGGGCGGCGTGGAGGCGCGGCCCGCCCGGCGCTCGCTGCCGGTGGTCGCGGCCGAGGGCGGCTGACGTGGCGCTCGTCCTGGACCTCGGCGGGGTGTCCCCGCGGCTCGGGCGCGACGTGTTCCTCGCGCCGAACGCGACGGTGATCGGCGACGTCGAGCTCGGCGACGAGGCGAGCGTGTGGTTCGGCGCGGTGCTGCGCGGGGACATCGGCGCGATCCGCGTCGGCCCGCGGACCAACGTGCAGGATCTCGCGTGCCTGCACCTGACGGGCGGCGTCTCGCAGACGATCGTCGGCGCCGACGTGACGATCGGCCACAGCGCGATCCTGCACGGCTGCCTCGTCGGGGACGGGTGCCTGATCGGGATGGGCAGCATCGTGCTCGACAACGTCGAGATCGGCGAATGCTCGGTGATCGCGGCGGGCGCGGTGGTGCCGCCGGGGCGGGTGATCCCGCCGCGCTCGATGGTGCGCGGCAACCCCGCCCGGGTGGTGGGCGAGGTGCGACCGGACCAGGCCGAGCTCGGGAAGCTGGGCGCCGCGGGCTACGTGGAGAACGCGCGGCGCTTCCGGGCGGCGCTCGCCGGCGAGGCCGTCGAGCCGCCGGAGGTCGCGGCGCGCTTGGTGATGCGAGAGGTGAGGAAGCCATGAACATCACGGTGAACGGGGAAGCGCGCGACGTGCCGGCGGCGCTCACGGTGCGGAGGCTCGTCGAGCTGCTCGGGCTGACCGAGGGGCCGGTGGCGGTGGAGCGCAACGGCGAGGTGGTGCCGCGCGCCGAGCACACGGCCGCCGAGATCGCCGAGGGGGACGTGATCGAGATCGTCCATTTCGTCGGCGGCGGCTGAGGCCGTTCGGCTGGCGGCGCGGCTTCTGGAGGGACGAGAAGAAACGCAAAGCCGCGAAGGCGCAAAATGACGCGAGAAAAGGGGAAGAAAATCTCCTTGCGTCTTCGCGCCTCCGCGCCTTTGCGTTTTTTCTCTCTCATGGCGTCCTTGGCGCCATGGCGGTTTTTTCCCTTCTCGACGGTTTAGCGATCTTCCAGAACGTTCGCGATCCGGCTACCATGCCGAGCTGCCGTGGATACGAGGGCCCTCGTTCTGGTCTTGGCGCTCGGCGGGTCGGCCGGCGTGGGCGCCGCCGTGGGGGTGCACCACGCGCTGCCGGCCTCTCCGGTGGTCCGCGGCCTCTCGGTCGGCGAGCGCTTCCTGCCGGACGGCGCCGCGCCGGCGGCCTGGCTCGCGGCGCGGCGTGACGCGCTTCGCGAGCGCGTCGTCCGGCTGCGCCACGACGACGTGGAGCTCACCGCGACGCTCGGCGAGGCGGGCGTCGAGGTCGACGTCGACGAGACGCTCGCGGCGGCGCTGCGCGTAGGCCACGAGGGGCCCTGGGCGCGGCGGCTCCGGGAGGGCCGGCAGGCGCGGCGCGGCGAGATCGACGTGCCGCTCGCCTGGGCCGTCGACGAGCAGCGGGCGCGGGCGTTCCTCGAGCGGCTCGCCCCGCAGATCTACCGGGCGCCCGTGGACGCGCGGCTCGACCTCGCGAACCGGCGCAAGATCCCGGAGCAGGCCGGCCGGGCGCTCGACGTCGAGGCCTCCCTCGCGGCGCTGCGGGCCGGGGAGCACGGCGACGAGGAGCTCATCGAGCTCGCCGTCCGGCAGGTCTTGCCGCAGGTCGAGGTCGCCGACCTGGTGAGCGTCGATGTCACGAGGGTCGTCGCGGCCTACGAGACGAAGTTCAAGCAGCTCGGCAAGGAGGCGGGGCGCGCCCGCAACATCAGGAACGCCGCGTCCAAGATCGACGGCACCATCCTGGCCCCGGGCGATACCTTCTCGTTCAACGCCCACGTCGGCCCCCGGACGGCCAAGAACGGGTTCACGATCGCCCCGGAGATCCTGGGGGACGAGACCGTCCCCGGCTACGGCGGGGGGACGTGTCAGGTCTCGAGCACGCTCTACGCCGCGTCGCTCTTCGGCGCGCTCGACACGCCGGATCGCCAGAGCCACTCCCGCCCGAGCGCCTACATCCCCATGGGGCTCGACGCGATGGTGACCTACCCGGAGTCGGACCTGAAGATCAGGAACACGCTCCCGTTCCCGATCATGATCCACGCGTATCTCCCCGAGCCGACGGTGCTCCGCGTCGAGATCCTGGGCGGAGACCCCGTGGCGGAGGTCGAACACCACGTCTCGGCCGAGCACACCGACGATTTCATCCGGCGCATCTACGTGAAGTCCGAGCTCTCCGAGGGCAAGGTGAAGCGCCACCAGAAGGGCTCGTGCGGATACGACGTGAGGTCCTTCGTCTCGATCCGTTACAAGGACGGCAGGGCCTCGGAGCGCAGCTATTCGAGCGAGTACAAGCCCGCGCCGGAGGTCTTCTGGGTTGCGCCCGACTACGACCCGCAGGCGCTGCCGGCGCTCCCCGAGCACGCGAAGGCGGTGGAAGAGCTCCGCGAGGGGGAGGCCCCCGCTGCGGGGGGCCAGGGCGGCGCCTACTCGATGTGAGCTCGGTCGAGGGCGCCGGACCCCTCGGCGAGCGGCTCAGTGCCCCGCGGACGCGGGGCCGCCCCGGCCCTTCCCCAGCAGGAGCACCAGGGGGAGCGTGGCGAGGACGAGCACCGCCGTGACCCAGAACGTGTCGTTGAACGACATGACGGCGGCCTGCATGTTCACGATCCCGTCGAGGACGTGGAGCGCCTTGTCGCGCGCGTCGGCCGGATCGAAGCCCTTCGCGGCGAAGCCCGCTGTGTACGCGGCGACGCGCTCCAGGGTCTTCGGGTCGCTCGCCCCCATGTCGCTCACAAGGACCGCCCGGTGGAACGCTTGCCTGTCGGCGAGCACGGTGGTGAGCAAGGCGACCCCGACGCTGCCCCCGAGCTGCCGCGTCAGGCTGTAGAGGCCGGTCGCGGCCGCGATGTCCTTCTTGGGGAGCGGCCCCAGCGTGGCCATGCTCAGCGGCAGGAACATCAGCGTCGTGCCGAACGACCGGATGATCAGCGGCCAGAACAGGTCGCCCGAGCCCGTCATCGGGGTCAGCGTCTGGAGCTGGAAGAGCGCGGCGAGCAGGATGAGCCCCCCGACCACGAGGAGCACGCGCGGGTCGAACCGGTTCAGGAGCCGCGCCACGAGCGGCATCGAGAAGGCGGAGGCCAGCGCGCCGGGGAGCAGGAGCAGGCCGGTCTGCTGCGACGTGAAGCCGAGGATCGACTGGGCGAAGATGGGCACCGCGAAGAGCGCGCCGTAGAGGCCCATGCCGATGACGGCGGAGAGGAGGCTGCCCGCCCAGAGCGAGCGGTACCGGAGCACGCGCAGGTCGACGATCGGGCTCTTCGACGTGAGCTCGCGGTGGATGAACAAGGCGAGGCTCACGGCCGCCACCGCGGAGAACGCGAGGATGAACGGCGAGTCGAACCACGCCTCGGAGTGCCCCTCCTCCAGCACCGTCTGCAGCGAGCCGACGCCGGCCGCGAGCAGGGCGATCGCGAGCCAGTCGACGCCGCCGCGCTCCCGCTCGCCCGCGGCGTCCGGCGGCAGGAAGGCCAGGCACATGAGCACGGCCGCGATGCCGAGCGGGACGTTGATGAAGAAGATCCAGCGCCAGTCGATGTTCGTGACGATGTAGCCGCCGAGCGTCGGTCCGATGGTGGGGCCGGCGATGACGATGGCGGAGAAGAAGCCCTGCGCCATCGCCTGCTCGTGCTTCGGGAACGTCTCGAACAGGATCGACTGCGCCTTCGCGAGCAGGCCGCCGCCGCCGAGCCCCTGGAGCACGCGGGCGACGATGAGCATCGGGAGGCTGTGGGCGACGCCGCAGAGCACCGACGCCGCGGTGAAGGCGACGAGCGAGAAGACGAAATAGCGCTTCTTGCCGAAGCGGTGCCCGAGCCACGCGGTGAGCGGCAGGATGATGACGTTCGCGATGGCGTAGCTCGAGACGACCCAGCTCACCTGCGTGAGCGTGGCGCCGAGCGAGTTCTGCATCTCGGTGAGCGCCACGTTGACGATGCTCGTATCGACGATCTCGAGGAGCGCGCCGAGGGCCACCGCCACGGCCACGAGCCACCTGTTCGCGTTGGCGGGCGCGTCGGCGTACGCCGGCGGGGCCGCGATAGCCACCTCTGCCATGGCTCCCTCCTCATCCTATTTGCTCGTGTCGACCGCGAGCTCGACGCTCATCCCCGGGCGCAGCACGACGTCGGGCGGCGCGTCGTGGACGTGGATCCGCACCGGCACCCGCTGGACGACCTTCGTGAAGTTGCCGGTCGCGTTGTCCGGCGGCAGCAGGCTGAAGCGCGCGCCCGTGGCGGCGGAGAAGCTCTCGATCTCGCCGTGCACCGTCACGCCGGGGTAGGCGTCGATCGACACGCGCGCCGGCTGCCCGACGTGCATGTGCGCGAGCTGCGTCTCCTTGAAGTTGCCGGTCACCCAGATCTGCCGCGCCGGGACCAGCACGCCCACGGCCTGGCCCGCCGAGACCATCTGCCCGACCGAGAGGGTCTTCTTCGACACGGTGCCGTCCTGGGGCGCGACGATGCGTGTGTACGAGAGCTCGAGCGCGGCCAGGTCCCGCGCGGCCTGCGCGGTCTCCACCTGGGCGTGGGCCACGCGGGCGCGGGCGCGCGCCTGCGCGATGAACGCGTCGACGTTGCTGGCCTGCTGGACCTTCGCGTTCGCCTCCTCGACCCGGCTCCACGCCTGCGTTGTCGTCGCCCGGAGCGCCGCGAGGCGCGCCTTCGCCTGCTCGAGCGACGCGCGGGCGACGTCGACGGACGCCTGCAGCTGGTCGAGCTGGGCCTGCGCGAGCGCCCCGGTCTCCACGAGCTTGCTCGCGCGGTCCCGCTCGAGCGTGGCCTGCTCCAGAGTCGCCGTCGTCGAGGCGACCTGCGCCTCGCCCTCGGCGATCTGCTGCTTCGACGCGGTCGCGCTGCTCGCCGCGCCGTGCAGCGAGGCCTCGGCCACCGACTTGTTGCTGCGCGCGTTGGTCTCGGCGATGCGCTCGTCGGCGTCGGCCGCGTCGGCGCTCGCCCTGGCCGCCGAGAGGCTCGCCTCCGCCTGCGCGAGCCGCGCGCGCGCGGGCTCGGCGTCGAGCTCGGCGAGCACGTCGCCCGCCTTCACCGCTTGATTTTCCGCGAAGAGAACCTTCACGACCACGCCGGCCGCGCGCGCGGGCACCGACACCACCTCCGCGTCGATCTGCGCGTCGTCCGTCGCCTCGACCCCACGGTGGGCGACGTACCAGCCCGCGCCCGCCGCGACGCCGAGCGCGGCGACCGCCGCCATGAAGCCGGCCGCCTTGCTCGGCTTCCCGGCCTTGACCGCCCCGGAGATCGCCTCGGGGGCCGCCCCCGGCTCTCGAGGGAGAGCGCTCGTCGTCGTGGACATGGTCGCCGCTTGCTCCTCGTCGCCCCGACCGCGGCGCATCGAACGGCCGCATCTCTAAGGCAACCTATCGTTGCGATAGTGGTACCACGGGGGCTACCAAAGACAACTGTTTGTTGCCATAGTCGGAGCGAGGTCTCCCGCACCCACCGCCCTGTGCGGTCGTGGTTCCATGGAGCGCCCTCGAGATGCGGAGCGCCATGTCGCCCACCCTGAGAGAGCCGCCCTCGGCTGAGCCCGCCCCCGCGGTGGGGCGCCGTCGGACCGGTGTGCACGGCGCGCGGCACGGGGGCCGCAGCGAGCGCGTGGTGCGGGCGGTGATGCACGCGGCCGCCGCGGAGATCGCGCGCGCGGGCTACGCGGCGCTCCGGGTGGAGGACGTCGCGGCGCGGGCGGGCGTGAACAAGACGACGATCTACCGCCGCTGGCCGACCAAGGCCGAGCTCGTCAAGGCGACGCTTCGCTCGTTCTCCGACGGCCGCCAGGCGCCGCCGGACACCGGCGCGCTGCGGCTCGACTTGCTCGAGCTCGTGCGGCGCTTCGTCGCCGTGGCCTCGACGCCCGAGGGGCAGGGCATCTACCGCATGCTCCTCGCCGAGCTGCACGTGCCGGAGGTCGAGGCGCTCGCCCGCGCGCTCCGCGAGGAGCGCCTCGCCCCGTGGCGGGAGGTGCTCGAGCGCGGCGTCGCGCGCGGCGAGCTGCCGCCGGGCACCGATCTCGACCTCCTGGTGGAGATGATCCGAGGCGTCGTGACGAACCGCCTGTTCCGCCTGCGCGGGCCCGTCGACGCCGGCGCCCTGGAGTCCATCGTCGACGTCGTTGTGCTCGGCGCGAAGGCCGGCGGCGCTCTCCGCCGCGGCCCCGCCGCGCCGGGAGCGCCATAGGCGCAACAGGAGGCCGTCCGGCAGCCATCATGTCCTCCTGGCAGCTTTCCTGTCCTCGGCGATGAACCGGGATGAAATCTGCCCTCGAAAAACAGAAGATTAGAGCATCAAGGGATGATCGCGTGGTCTCCGCTGCTCTCCGGGAATAATCCGCTGGACGGCGGATGACGTCGGTGCAAATCGCCGCGGCAGCCGGGGGACCCGGGGTTGAGCCACGGCTCGGCTCGATCGCACGCGACATGCGCACGCGACAGGCCGAAGCGAGCCCTCTGCGGGGATCGCAGGAACAGAGGGCAAATGCAGAGGGCGCGAGCACCGGAGACGCGAGGAGGGCCTGAGCGGTCGCCGGGCCGCCGCGAGCTCCTCGCGGGCGCGGGGGCGGCAGCGGGGCTGTTGCTGCTCGGCTGTCGCGGCGAGCCGGTCGACGTGCGCGATCAGGCCGCGATCGCCGCCGGCGGCAGCCGGGGATACGGGGGCCCGGCCGTCGAGCTCGCGTTCTGGACGGGCTTCACCGGCGGCGACCGGCTGCCGATGGAGCGGCTCATCGAGCGGTTCAACCGCGAGCACGACAACATCACCGTGCGGATGAGCGTGACCCGGTGGGGCGACTTCTATCAAAAGATGCCGGCCGCGGTCGACAGCGGCCATGGCCCCGACGTGGCCGCCATGCACGCCGATCAGCTGGCCACGGCGGCGGTCCACCGCACCATCCTTCCGCTCGACGAGGTGACCGAGGCGCTCGGCCTCGGCGCAGGCGATTTCTCCGACAAGCTCTGGAGCGTGGGCGTCTTCCGGGGCCGCCGTTACGGCGTTCCCCTCGATGTCCACCCCCTCGGCCTCTACTACAACCGCGCCGTGCTGGCCGGCGCCGGCCTCGGCGACGCCGCGCTGCCGCGCTCGCGGCGCGACTACCTGGCGATCCTCGAGCAGCTGAAGCAAAGGGGGGTCCAGGGATCGTGGGTGTCGCCAGCCCTGTTCACCGGAGGGCTGATGTTCCAGTCGCTCCTGTGGCAGGACGGCGGACAGCTGTTCTCGGAGGACGGCGCCCGGGCCACGTTCGACGCCGAGGCAGGCGTCGAGGCGCTGGGCTTCATGCTCGAGCTGATCCAGCGGGGCTACAGCCCGCGCGACGTCGGCCAGGACGCCGACAGCATCGCCTTCACCAACGACCGGAACGCCTTCATCTGGAACGGCATCTGGATGATCAACATCTACAGGGCGACCCCCGGGCTCCGGTGGGGCGTCATGCCGGTGCCCACCATCGGCGCGCAGCGGGCGGTCTGGGCCAACGCGCATCACCTCGTGCTCGCGCGCCAGCCCTCGGCCGGCGAGCGCCGGCTGCAGGCCTCGGTGGTCTTCCTCGACTGGCTCAGCAGGCACTCCCTCGAGTGGGCGGAGGCCGGCATGGTGCCCGCCCGGCGCGAGGCGCGGGAGAGCGCCGCGTTCCAGCGCATGACCGAGCAGGCGATCTTCGCCGAGCAGCTCCCGGTGGTCCGCTTTCCGCCGGCGATCGCCGGGATCGACGCGGTCCGGGCGTCCACGCTCGATCTCGCGGTGAACGAGGCCGTGCTGCTGCGGGCCGCGCCGAGGGCGGCCCTGCGCCGCGCGGCCCGCGAGGCCGACGCGCTGCTCGCGGCCAACCTGAGGAAGTTCGCGAGGGCCCTGTGAGCGCGGTCGACGTACCCCTCGTGGAGCCCGGCCGAGCGGAGGTGGACGGCGGCGCGCAGAGCGCCCCCGGCGTCGGGCAGCTCCGGGGTCGCGGCCCCGCGCGCTCGCGCTGGTGGGCGCCCTACCTGTTCCTCACGCCGTACCTCGCGCTGTTCGGCCTCTTCGTGCTGGCGCCGATCGCCCTCGGGGTGTGGATAAGCCTTCACGACTGGGACCCGTTCCTGCCGTCGAGTCCGTGGGTCGGGCTCGACAACTATGCTGACCTGTTCCGGTCCGGCTCGCCGATCCGCGGCAACTTCTGGCGTGCGCTGCGGGCCACAGGCCTCTTCACGGCGCTGAGCGTGCCTGTCCTGGTGACGCTCCCGCTGCTCCTCGCCCTCGCGCTCGACCGGAGCTTTCCCGGGCGATCGCTCTTCCGGGCCCTGTTCTTCGCGCCTTACGTGCTCGGCGTGGCGGTCGTGGCCCTCGTGTGGCGCCTGTTGCTCGACCCCCACGTCGGCGTCATCAACCACCTGCTGGGGAAGGTGGGATTGCCCGCCGGCACGGGATGGACCACGGCGGTCCCCTGGGTGTGGGTCTCGCTGGTGGGCATGACGGTCTGGTGGACCCTCGGATACAACACCGTGATCTACCTGGCCGGGCTGCAGAACATCCACCGGGAGCTCTACGACGCTGCCCGCATCGACGGCGCGACCCGCTGGCAGCTGTTCCGCCACGTCACCCTGCCTGGGCTCAGGCCGGTGGTCATGTTCGTCGTGATGATGACCGTCCTCGGGTCGGCCAACATGTTCGGACAGGCCTACCTGGTCACCGGGGGCGGACCTGGGAGCGAGACCCGCACCGTCATCATGTACATCGCCGAGGAGGGGTTCCGGAGCTTCCGGCTCGGCGCCGCGGCGGCCATGAGCTACGTCCATGCCTTGCTCCTCGCGCTCGTGAACCTCGGCATGGTCCTCCTGCTCTTCGGCCGGGGCGGCGATGAGGAGGCTCGATGAGGCGCCCGCGGGTCCAGGGGAGCTGCCCTGTCCGCCGCCTGCAGGTCTGGAGAGCGCTCTCGTATGCTGCGCTGATCCTCCTCGCCGTGGTCTACCTCGCCCCGGTGATCTGGATGGCGCTCACGTCGCTCAAGTCGCCGCACGAGGCGACGGCGATGCCGCCCACGCTCCTGCCCGCGCGGGTGACCGTCGAGAGCTACGAGGCGCTCGCGCGCTCGGGCTCCCAGGCGCCGGTGCTCCGCTGGCTCCTGAACAGCGTCCTTTCCGCCGTGGCGCACGCGCTGCTCGTGCTGGCCACGGCGGCCCCGGCGGCGTACGCGCTCGCGCGCATGGAGTTCCGCGGCAAGCGGCTCGTGCTCGCCGCGGTCCTCGCCACGCTGTTCGTCCCGCCGATCCTGTTCCTGCCTGCGAATTATCTCATCGTCAGGTCCCTCGGCTGGCTCGACAGCCTCCCGGCGCTCGTCGTGCCGCCGGCCGCTTCGGCGTTCGGCGTTCTCTTTCTGCGCCAGTTCTTCCTCGGTTTCCCGCGAGAGATCGAGGAGGCGGCGGCGCTCGACGGCGCCACCCGGCTCCAAGTGCTCTGGAAAATTGTTTTGCCTCTGTCGAAGCCGGCCCTGGCCACGCTGGCCGTGCTCAGCGTGCTGAGCAACTGGAACGACTTCCTCTGGCCCATCTACGTGCTGTTCAACCCCGAGAAGCTCACGCTGTCGCCCGGCCTCGCGCTGCTGCAGGCGGCTCACTCCACCGACTACGCCCTCGTTGCGGCGGGCGCGGTGGTCGCGAGCGTTCCGATCCTCGCCGTGTTCATCGCGGCCCAGCGGTACGTGATCGAGGGTGTCGCTCGCACCGGCCTGAAAGGGTGATCGGCGCCCGACGGGGGGCGAAATGCAGTTGCGACGGCAAGGACATTGGCTGTCCCAGCGAGCCCGCGACCTCGCTTGACCAGGAATCGTCCTCAGGGGAAACTCTGTGTCCATGGCGGCGGGCGGCGCCCCTCTGTGCGCGGCCGAGGCGCCGAGGATCGCCTGCTGCCAGGGACGACGACGGGCGTGGTCTTCGCTTAGCTTAACTTCGCTGCTCGCGACGACAGACTCATGATGATCGTGATCTTCTCCTGGATCGCTCAACGCGGCCGACGCGCGAGCTCGGCCATGAGGCCGAAGAGCGCGATAGGGCCCGGCAAGGGGAGCTTCCCGCCGCTGAACTCGCTGTAGAGCGTGTGCACGTTGACGACGATGCGCTCGGCGTCGCCCCAGCTCGCGTAGTCGGCGAGCGCGATGTCGCGGGCGGCGTCCGCCGGGGGCATGCCGGCGTCGTAGCGGCGCCTGGCCTCGTCGCGGATGTACACGAGATAGTCGCGGACCGCGCGCACGCCCGCGCGATCCGTGATGGGGCCGTGTCCCGGCACGATGACGTCGACGTCGGCAGCGAGCAGGACGTCGCAGGCCTTGAGCCAGTTGCCGACGGGCCCTGCCCACATGATCGGCGTCACGTCGATGAAGAGGACGTCTCCCGTGTAGATCACCCGGTCCGACGGCACGTGCACGAGCAGATCGCCCTTCGTGTGCGACGGGCCCACCTCGATGAGGCGGATCTCCTTGCCCCCGACCGCAATGGTCAGCTCCCCGTCGAACACCCGGGTCGGCGGCGTGGGGGCGATCCCGTCGAAGTCGAAGGCGCCGAAGCAATGGACGAGGTACTCGCCCAGCGCGCCGGCGGCGCCGCTGCGCGCCTGTCGCATCAGCGTGGCCAGCATCGGCGCGGGGACCTCGTCCATCTCGGCGGCGCCGGCGCGCGTGGCGATGATGGTCGCGCCCTCGACGAGCGCGTTGCCGTAGCAATGGTCGCCGTTCGCGTGGGTGTTCACGACGGTGCCTATCCGCGCCGCGGCGGGGGCCGCCGCGCGCATGGCGTCGAGCATCTCGCGCGTGCGGTTCAGGTCGAAGAGCGTGTCGACGAGCAGGGCCTCGCCGTCCGACGTGACGAGCCCCGCGTTGCTGAGGCCCCAGGTCCCGGCCGGCTGGAGATAGGCAAAGCAGCCATTGCCGATGTCCTGCAGCCCTCGCTCATACCGCCATCGGCCCATATCCGTCCCCTTGTGCGCGAGCGTCTCTTGACGCGTCTCCAGATCTCTGAGCGTAGGCCACCCGCGCGACGCCATGGAATCGAAATCGACCCGTCCCGCGGCGCGATTCATGAGGATGGCGCAGGCGTGGCGCCCGGGTGCAGGCGAGCGCCGCGCAGTGTGGCGCGGGCAGCGAGCGCCGCGCAGTGTGGCGCGGTCGGCGCTACCAGGCGTAGGCCTCCGGCGCCTCGCCGCCGGGGCCGGGGAACATCGCGTCGAGCCGCCCGAGGTGCTCCGGCGTCAGCGTGATCTCGATGGCGCGCAGGCTCCCGTCGAGCTGCTCGACGGTGCGCGGGCCGAGGATGGGCGACGTCACGACGGGGTTCCGGAGCAGCCAGGCCACGGCCACGTCGGCGGGCCGCTCTCCGATCTCGGCGCAGAACGCCTCGTACGCCTCCAGCTTGGCGCGGTTCTTCTCGATGCGCGCCAGCGCGTCGGCGGAGGAGCGCCGGCCCTCGCGCGCCTTCTGGAGGGCGCCGCCGAGCAGCCCGCCGGCGAGCGGGCTCCAGGGCAGCACGGCGAGGCCGAGCGCGCGGCACGCGGGCAGGACCTCCAGCTCGACGGTGCGCGCGTCGAGGTTGTACAGGCTCTGCTCCGAGACGAGGCCGAGGAAGTGCCGCTGCGCGGCGAGGCCGTTCGCGTGCGCGATCTGCCATCCGGCGAAGTTGCTGCTGCCGACATAGAGGACCTTCCCCTCGCGGACGAGCTGCTCCATCGCCTGCCAGATCTCGTCCCAGGGCGTCTCGCGGTCGATGTGGTGCATCTGGTAGAGGTCGATATGGTCTGTCTGCAGGCGGCGCAGGCTCGCCTCGCAGGCGCGCCGGATGTGATAGGCCGAGAGCCTCCTGTCGTTGGGCCCTTCGCCCATGAGGCCGTAGACCTTCGTGGCGAGCACGATGCGGTCCCGGCGCCCATCGCCCTGGGCGAGCCAGCGCCCGACGATCTGCTCGGTGATCCCCTCTCCGCGCTTCCGGCCGTAGACGTTGGCTGTGTCGAAGAAGTTGATCCCGTGCCCGAGCGCCCGGTCCATGATGGCGAAGCTGTCGGGCTCGCTGGTCTCCGGGCCGAAGTTCATCGTGCCGAGGCACAGGGGGCTGACCTTCAGGCCAGTGCGTCCGAGATTGCGGTAGTTCATGCGACGGGGAGGGTAGCAACGCGCTCCGTGAGCCGTCCACGCCCCAGGGCTGAACGCGTCGTAGGGTTCTGCCTGAGTCGCGCCGTCATGAGCCGGCCCGGCGGCGGCGCCGCCGAGCGCGCGAGAGGCGCCGCGCGCCGCGCCGGAGGCCTCGTCGCGATGTGGCGGCGGCGCGGATTCAGCGTGAAGGGCCGCTTCCTTGATGCGCAACGGTGCTTCACTTATGCTCGCTCGGCGGGGCGAGGAGACGACCATGTGGCAGCAAGAAGACACGGAGATCGCGCACGCCGAGAGCGTCCACGACGAGGCGCGGGGCATGCGCGGGGTCCGGTTTGTCATCGATATCGGGAACATCGACCCGCTCGACGCCGCCGCCGTGTGGTGGGATCAGCATGGCTGCGCGCGGGAGCTCTTCCCCGGGACCGCGTGCGAGATGCAGTCGGGATCGTACCGTGAGCCGCGCTTCGTCGTCCGGATGAGCGTGCCTCTCCCGGGCGTCGGTCACTTCACCCAGACGTCGCGCTTCTCTGCAGAGCGCGTCTCGCCCGAGGTCTTCGTCATCGTCGTCGATGCGTTCGAGGAGAACGTGCTGTGGACGCGGGGGCTCGGGACTTACCGCTTCTCGCCGGGCTCGGACGGCACGACGCTGATCGAGGTGACGAGCCTGTATGCGCCCAAGGTGCCGATAACGGTCCTGAATCAGGCGTCGCTGGCGTCGGCCCGCGCGCACCAGCGGCGCTACCTCTCGGGCCGGCGCCCGACGGACGAGGAGAGAGAGCAGTTCCTGTCGGCGATCGACACGGGGCCGCAGGCCGACGCCTGAGGCGCGCCGCTCGTCCCGGCAGCGGCCCCGCCCCGCGCGCCGCGGGGGTGCTCCTCAGGCGCGCCGTTTGTCGTGAGGCGATGGCGGCGGTGAAGGCGGCCCCGCGCGCGGCGTCGACGCGGCCAGCACCGCGGCCTCGTGCGCGGCGAAGCGCCGCTGGAGGAAGTCGACGAACAGCCGCGCCCTCGCGGGCAGGAAGCGCCGGCTCGGGTAGATGACGTTCACGGCCGAGCCCGGCGCGGGCAGGTCGGTGAGCAGCGGGACGAGGCGCCCGGCGTCGATGTCGGCGGCGACGTCCCAGATCGACTTGAAGGCGAGGCCATGGCCGGCCACGGCCCAGTCGCGCACCAGGTCGCCGCTGTCGGCCACGAGCCGCCCCGAGGGCCGGACGGCGTGGAGCCCCTGCTCGGTGCGGAAGGTCCACGAGAGGGCGCGCATGCCCGGGCGCTGCAGCACGATGCACTCGTGCTCGGCCAGGTCTGCGATCGTGCGCGGCCGCCCGCGCCGCGACAGGTAGGCCGGCGCGCCGCAGACCACGCGGCGGCTCCGGGCCAGCCGGCGCGAGACGAGGCGGGAGTCGGCCAGCGCGCCGATGCGCACGGCCACGTCGACGCCGGCCTCGAACAGGTCCACCACGCGGTCCGACAGGCTGACGCGCACGCTGAGCCGCGGGTGCGCCGCCGCGAAGTCGGCCGCGGCCGGCCCCACCCACTGGCGGCCGAGATCCACCGGCGCCGCCACGTGCAAGACGCCGCGCGCCTCGGCCTTTCCGGCGGTCACCGCGAGCTCGGCCTCGCTCACGTCGGCGAGAATGGCCATGCAGCGCTCGTGGTAGGTCGCGCCCTCGCCGGTGAGCGTGAGCCGCCGCGAGCTGCGCTGTAACAGGCGCACGCCGAGCGCCGCCTCCAGCCGCGTCATGCGCTTGCTCGCCACCGCCGGTGAGAACCCGAGCTCGCGCCCCGCCGCCGACAGGCTGCCGCTCGAGACGGCGCACACGAACAGCTGCATGTCCTCGAGCTCGACCATCGCGCGCACCTCGGCGAACCCCGGAAGGGTAGGCGCGCCGGCGAGCATCTTCAACTTTATCGAAAAGCTGGTTCGGTCGATGCGGTCGTTCTCCTTCGCAGGGGAAAGGATCAAGGTGTCCCTGTCGCCGCGCCGGGGCGGGCCTGGGGCCCGCCGCGCTCGGCGCTGCGCCCCGCCGTGCCGGCGGCGCCACCGGTCGGCTCGTGCGCGCCGACCGGCCGCCCGAGATCGCCTTTCGAAGGAGACACGTCATGAGAAAGCCCTTGTCGATAAGCGCCCTCTCCCTCTCGCTCTTCGCCGCCGCGAGCGCCTGCTACGTGCAGGGCGCCGGCGCGGACGACCTGCCCGCGCCGCGGTCGATGGTCGTCGACGCGAGCCTGCCCAGGGCCCAGGCGGACGCGGAGATCCTCGCGGCGCGCCGCTTTTACGCGTTCTGGAGCACCGGCGAGCCGCGCTACCTCGACGCGGCGATCGCGCCGACGTTCACCGACCGCACCTTGCCCAAGGGGCGCCCGCAGGGCCCCGAGGGCCCGGCGTTCGCGTCGAAGAGCTTCCGCGCCGCGGTGCCGGACCTGAGCTGCGAGGTGGAGCAGCTGATCGTCGCCGGCGATCGCGTGGTGGCGCACCTGCGCTTCCGGGGCCGCTTCACCGGCGCCTTCGGCGACAGGAAGGGCGCCGGGCAGGCCGTGGACTTCATCGCAACAGACATCCTGCGCGTGCAGGACGGTCGCATCACCGACAACTGGCACATCGAGGACAACCTGACGCTGTTCCAGCAGCTCGGCGTCGTGGCGCAGTGACCGCCGAGGGGGGCGGAGCGGGTCTCGGCGATCGAGGGGCTTCCTCGCGCTGACGAGCGAGCACCCGGCGTACGCCGTCCGGGGGGTCACCGGGCCGAGCTGCTCTGTGGCTGCTCGGCGGCTCGCCACCCCATCGCCTCGTTCGGCACGGTGGGCGCCACGGCGTGGAGCGGAGCGCCCTCGGGCTCGCCGCGGGCCTCCGCCAGCGGAGGCGGCGGCCGCCAGGATACCTTGGAGATCGCCACGAACGCCCGGGCCAGCTCATCGGCCGTCTGAAATCTCGGCGCGGGATCCACCTTCAGCGCGCGCTCGAAGAAGCCATCCAGGTCGGCGGGGAGGTGCGGCGCGATCTCGGCGATGCGGGGCGCCTTGCCCTCGAAGAGCACCATCAGGTGCTCTCCAACGGTCTTCCCCTGGAAGGGGAGCCGCCCCGTGAGCGCTCGGTAGATCACGAGGCCGAGCGACCAGAGATCGGTGCGGTGATCCAGCGGCTTGCCGTCGAGCTGCTCCGGGCTCATGTACCAGAGCGTGCCGAGGATCTTGCCGGACGTGGAGATCGCCCCCGGCCCGAGCTCCTTCACGATGCCGAGATCCAGGAGCTTGATCCTCTCCTCCTCATCCTGGGAGGAGATGAAGATGTTCGCCGGCTTGATGTCCCGGTGCACGAGCCTGATCGCGTGCGCCTTCCGCAGCGCACAGGCGATCTGAGGGAGGAACGCGGCGACCTCCTGAACGGACAGCGTCCCGCGCCGCACGAGCCGCGCTTCGAGATCTTCCCCGTTCAGCAGCTCCATCACGATGTACGGCGTCGCGGCGTCGACGCCGAAATCCAGGATCCGTACGACATAGTCCGTCTCCGCGCCGAGCCGAGCCGCCGCCCTCGCCTCGCGCGCGAACCGCTCGCGCGCGCCTGCGTCCGAGGCATAGGTGTCAAGCATCAACTTCAGGGCTACCGGGCGCTCCAGGGCGAGATCCTGAGCATGCCAGATCGTCCCCATGCCGCCTGCCGAGATCCGTCGCTCCATCCTGTAGCGGCCGGCGACGAGCTCTGGAATCACGCTGTTACGGGTCATGGTGCCTCTCTCGCTCTGGCGAACGACTCGAGCCAGATGCATGTGAACCAGAGCCACGCGCGCCTGCGCGCGGCAAGCGCAAGGAAAGCAAGGCCGCCCTATCGAAGGGTGTGCGTTCCGTTCTCGATCGTGATGACTCGATGCGCCTCAGCGCGCTCCACGCCGTTCGAGGGGCGATATCGCCACGTCTGCCGTGGAGAGCGCGCTGGGCCGGGGGGGATCGGCGGGGGATGGAGAGCTGGTGATTCCGTCGCGTCGACCGGCGCGAGAGCTTCGGAGCGAGCCGAATCGGTGGTCGCGGTCGTTATTCGTTATTGGTAATTTGAACTTAGCAAGGAGCGTGCCCCGACGCGCGCGGCGGCCGAGGGCATGATTCTGCGTACGTGGGATCCTTAGGCCGTTGAGGAGCTTCGCGTGGCGCGCGTCGGCGAGAGGATGGTGCGCGGCGCGGCCACGGGGTATTTCGTCACATCGTGGCAAAACCATCGTAGCAAATTCGCCGGGAGCGCGATCGGGGCGCAGCTCATTTGGCCAGCTTGATCACCGACGCCGGCTGCTCCTCGGTGGCCCAGGTCGTCCAGTAGAGGGCGCCGCAGTCCTGGGCGAGATCCCGGATGTCCGCGCTGTCGGCGAGCGGCTCTGGCGCGCCGCCCGAGGTGCGCACCCGCTGGAGCTGCCCCTCGCGGCTGTACCAGTAGACAAAGGTGGAGTCCGCCAGCAGGCGCGTGGGGAAGTCCGTCGCCACGAGCGTCCCTGCGTCGGTGCCGTCCTTGTTCGCGGCGTAGATGGCGTAGCCGCTGATCCAGAAGATCCGATCGCCGACAGCGATGTCTCCGGGGAGATCTCCGTCGTGGATGGGGATCGACGCGACGATCTCGGTCTGGCCGGGCTCCCCGAGCGCCATCCGCCGAACGGTGCTGTGCGTTCCGCCGGGCTCCAGCTCGGTCCAGTAGAGATGGGTGGCGTCCAGCGCGAGGCCTCCGACGTACGTGTCCCGGTCGAAGACGGAGAGGCCTGTCTGAGCGGTCGCGTCGGCCCGCGCCGCCCAGATGCGCTTCGGGACCTCGCGCGCGTCGGGATCCTGCTCCGGGTCCTCGATCATTCCGGTGGTCCAGTAGACCCAGCCGCCGCCGGCCACGGGCCGCCGGTAGCCCGCCGCTCCCTGGGCGCTGGCGGCCGTCGAGACGGTGACGTTCCCCGTGAGCGGCATCCGGTACACGTCCGGCTCGGTCTCGTCGGTGATGAGCAGCGAGCTCTCCGTGCGCGCGAGCAGGGTCGCGAGCGAGTCGAGCACCACCAGCGGCTCGGTCGAGCCGGAAGCCGCCTTCTCGGTCGCGAAGATCGTGTTCCCATAGCCGCTCGCCCAGAGCACGCGCCCATCGTCCCCGTCCCCTTCCACCACGAGGCCGATCGCCTCGTGCTCCTCGTCGTTGGTCGTGGTGAGGACGACCGGCAGACACCTGCCCTGCTCGCAGGCGCCGCCGAGGCAGCTCCTGCCGGGAACACAGCAATTCTCCCGATCGGAGAGGTAATCGTGGTCGCCGTCGGCGGCCTGGCACGCGTCCGGCGCGCGCCCTGTGAACGGCTCGCTCGGGCACTCCGCAAGGGGCCCGCCGGCCGCGCCGCCCCCGCCGGCCCCTGCGCCCGCGGTGGCCCCTGCGCCCCCTGAGCTCCCTGCGCTGCTGGCCGCGGGATCGCCGCTGGCTTCCCCGTCGGGGATCCCCCAGATCGCATTGCAGCCGAGCGCCGTGCTCAGGGCGGCGCACACCGCCAGGCCGGTCCAATAGGTTTGTCGCATCTCGGTACTCTACCGCCGCGTGCTTGCGGTGGAGAAGCCGGACGCGCGCGCAATGTCATTTCCTGATCGACACGCGTCGACTCCCGTCGGCAGGAAGAAGGTCAACGCGCCGGCCCGCTGCCACGGTTGGAATTGGGCGACCCCCTCGTCCACCATCGCGCGATTGCGTCGCGTGCGTCCGCATGCTTTCTAGTCTCTTCGCGAATCGCTCGCGCGGCGAACGCCGCGTGACCAACACCATCATGAAGAGGTCCCTTGTATTATCGCAACAATTCAATTCGATTGGTCGTTTGCCTGGCTCTCGGGCTCTCGGCGGTGGCTTGCTCCGATGACGATTCCACGGGCACCGGCGGCGGTGCCGCCTCCGGCACGACCAGCAGCGGCAGCGGCTCCAGCCAGGGCGGCGGCGGCGCTGGTGAGGGCGGCGGCGGCGCGCCGGCTGGTACCGGGGGCGAGGGCGGCAGCACCACGACGGCCGGTACCGGGGGCGAGGGCGGCGGCGGCGCGGCGGCCGGCACCGGGGGCGAGGGCGGCGGCGGCGGCGCGGCGGCCGGCACCGGGGGCGAGGGCGGCGGCGCGCCTCCGAGCGATCCCGCCTGCGGCGCGGACACGGCGGCGTTCGCCGACGTGGAGCCCATCCTGACGAGGAGCTGCGCGAACCAGTACTGCCACGGCAACGCCGGCGCACCGACCGGCGGGCTCGATCTCCGCGCGAGCGCGGCCGTGGGCAAGCTCGTCGATCAGGACAGCGCGTCCTGCTCCCGCGAGCAGGCGCTCGTCGTGCCGTTCAAGCCGAGCAGCAGCTATCTCATGAACAAGCTGAAGGAGGTCGGCCTGTGCGACCCTGACGAGAGCAGGATGCCGCCGACCGCACCCCTGCCCGAGGCCGATATCAAGACGATCAACGACTGGATCTGCGCCGGCGCTCCCGCCCGCTGATCTCTGCCTCGTCAAGGTCGTCGATGCGACCGCGCCCGCCGGGGCACACCGATCACTGGCAAACAGGGAGCTGCGATGAGGTGAATTGCTCGGCAGCGGTGGTATCGATCGAGGTCTCGATCGTCTCGCCGAAGACGTCGGCTCTGTGCAATCGGCAACCGATCCTCTCGCCGGTTCGCCCTCGGGGGGCCCTGCGCTACGGTCCTGGCCGCGGATCCTTGCAGCAGCGAAACCCGATCTCGTAGAACCGGAACATCGGTCCATGCGAGTCGTTGGTCCCCCGGCACCCGGCCCACGGCTTGGACCAGTAGCCGCCCTTCAGCGACGAGCGGTGTGGCCACTCGGGGCGCGAGGTCGACACCCACTCTTCGACGTTGCCGACCATGTCGACGACGCCGTACGGGCTCACGCACGCCGGATACGAGCCCGTCGGCTCTCCCTGCCAGAGCCGCTGCGTCTCGGCGGCCCGCACCGCCGGGTCGTCGGACGCGAGCCGCCGCTCGCTGATCCCTCGGTACGGCTTGCTCACGTTGCAGGCGGCCGGATCGTGCGCGTAACCGTAGGGGAAGGGGAGCGCGGAGGGCCCCTCGCACGCGAGCTCCCACTCGAACTCGGTGCAGAGGCGCTTGCCGACCGCGGCGCACTCCCGCTCGGCCTCGATGAAGCGGAGCATCACGACCGGCAGCGCGCCGGCCCGGTTCGGCCACTCGTGGCGGTCCATGCACGTGCGCACAGGCGTGAAGCGCGGCTCGGCGGCGAACAGGCCGGGGAAGAAGTCGAAGCAGTGGCCGCCGCGGTAGCTCGTGCAGATCCGCTGCACGTTCTCTGCGTGGGTGCCCTCGACGAGCACCATGTCGGACGGGCAGGACGCGGCGGGTCCGGGCCGGGGCGGCGCGTCAGCCTGGGCGAGCAGCGGGGCGAGCAGGAGGTCGAGGAGCACGCGGCGGGTCTCTATCGCAAAGCGGCGCGGCGGACGAGAGGCCGCGCGGCGGCTCGCCTCGATCCGCCCGTCGCGCCTGTGCCGCGCTCGCGCTCGGGCGCGCACCTGGGTTATTCTCGCGGCCCATGGGAATGGCGCTGCTCAGGATGCGCGCCGCTGCGCTCGCCGCCCTGGCCTGGGGAAGCGCTTGCGGTGGAAACGTGGTGGTCGACGGGATGCCCGACGGATCAGGAGGCGCCGGGGCGACGAGCTCCAGCGCGGTCAGCACGGGCGCGCTCGCGGTCAGCGTCGGCGTGGGCGGCTCCACCGCGGTCGGCGCCGGCGTTGGCGGCTCCAGCGCGGTCAGCACCAGCGCGACCGCCACGTCAGGGACAGGGAGCGCCTCCACCGGGGCGGGCGGCGGCGATTCCTGGGCGATGTGCATGAAGTTCTGCGAGACCTATACGGATACCTGCGAGCAGGTGGAGCCGGGTCAGTGCGAGGGGTTCTGTAAGCAGTATCTGGGCGAGGCGCCCCAGTGCAACTACCTGCTTTCCCAGTTCTTCGACTGCGCGACGAACGGCGGCGTCGACTGCGACTTCGCCCTGGAGCGCTGCCAGCCGTTCCTGGCCAAGTACGACGAGTGCCGGGGCAACGGCCGCTGCTCGCCGCTCGAGTGCTTCACCGATTTCAACCGGGCCTGCTTCTGCAATGGCTCGTGCCCGAACGCGTCGTTGGGGGTCGAGTGCCACCCCGACATGCGCGACGGGTTCGTCTGCTCCTGCTTCGTCAACGGCAAGGAGCTGGCCACATGCCAGGATGTCGGCCCGGCGTGCGAGCTCGCCCATGGCTGTTGCGAGCCGTTCTTCGACGAGTTTCGCTGAGGGACGCCCGCGCGGCGTCCGCCATGGGGGACCAGCCGGGGAGCGCGGCGCAGGGCGGAGCGCTCGCCGAGACGATCGAGCGCTGCGGGGGGCGCGGATCGACGCGGCGCTCGCGCCCGGGCGCGCACCTGGGGTATTCTCGCGGTCCATGGGAATGACGATGCTCAGGATGCGTACCGCTGCGCTTGCGGCCCTTGCGTGGGGGAGCGCGTGCGGTGGCAACGTCGTCGTCGATGGGATGCCCGACGGGTCGGGAGGCGCCGGGGCGACGAGCTCCAGCGCCATCAGCACGGGCGCGTTCGGCTCCAGCGCGGTCAGCACGGGTGCGGTCTCGGCGAGCGTCGGCGTGGGCGGCTCCGGCGTGGGCGGTTCCACCGGGGTGACCGTCGGCGTGGGCGGCTCCAGCGCGGTGGGCACCGGTGGGGGCGGCATCGGCGGGAGCGGCTCCAGCGCGGTCAGCACCAGCGCGACCGGGATGGCCACGTCGGGGACAGGGAGCGCCTCCAGCGGGGCGGGCGGCGGCGAGGCCTGGTCGGCGTGCGTGCGCTTCTGCGAGCGTTACGCGGAGGCGTGTGGAGCGTCGGAGCCGGGCGGCTGCGGGACGACGTGTGACACGGAGCTGGCCCAGGCGCCCCAGTGCAACGATCTGCTCATCCCGTTCTTCGACTGCCTGACGAACGGCAGGTTCGACTGCGACGTCGTCGGGCCCCGGTGCCAGCGGTTCCTGGACGAGTACGACGTGTGCGCGAAAGGCGACGGCTGCCCGGGGATCGAGTGCGCCGGCGATCGCGACAGGGCCTGCAGTTGCAAGGGAGCGTGCCAGGGCTTCGTCGTCGCGGCCGAGTGCCGCGCCCAGGGCGCCGGCAGGACCGTCTGCTCCTGCTTCGTCAACGGTGAAGAGGTGGCCTCGTGCGAGGACCGCGGCCCGGCGTGCGATCTCGGGCTGCGCTGCTGCGGGCCGTACTTCGAAGCGTTGCGCTGAACGAGCCGCGTTCGCCATGGAGGACCACCCGGGGGGCGCGGCGCAGGGCGGGGCGCTCGCCGAGGCGCTCGCGCGCTGCGTGGGGGCGCGGATCGACGCGGCGCACGCGAACCCGGCGACGGGGCTCGTCGCGCTCGCCGTCTACGACGGGACGCGGCGCGTGCTCGGGGTCGGCATCGGACCACGCGTGGCGGGGGCAGGGATCCTGCCGAGGCTGCCCCGGCTCCGCGCCGGCGCGTCGCACCCGCTCGTCGCCGCCATGAGGGCGCACCTGGTCGGCCGCCGCGTGCAGGCGATCGACGTGCGGAGCGACGGGATCGTGATCGTCGCGGGGGGTGGCGATGCGGTCATGGTGGAAAATGACCGAGGGAGTGCGGAGACCGCACCCAGGTTGGGGTTGGCGGCGGCCGAACCCGGGTTGGAGTTGGCGGCGGCCGAACCCGGGTTGAGGCCGGCGGCACCGGGGTTGGGGTTGGCCGCACCCGAACCCGGGTTGGGGTTGGCGGCAGTTCCCGAACCCGGGTTGGGGTTGGCGGCAGTTCCCGAACCCGGGTTGGGGTTGGCGGCAGTTCCCGAACCCGGGTTGGGGCCGGCGGCAGTTCCCGAACCCGGGTTGGGGCCGGTGGTACCCCCACCCAGGTTGGGATCGTCCCCGGGGGCGCGGCTGGAGCTCGCTCCAGGACGCCGCGGCGAGGCGCGCCTGCTCGACGCCGCCGGCCACCTGATCCTCCGCTGGCCGCCTCAGGGGGGCGCCCCGCCGGCAGCGGTCGCCTACCCGGCGGATCCCCTGGCCGCCGGCGCGGCGCTGGTCGAGGCGAGCGACGATGCGGCCGCCGGGCAGGAGAAGGCCGCGCTCGCGCGCGCCGTGAAGGCGCGGCGCGCGGCGCTCGAGCGCAGGGCCGAGGCGGTGCGCGGCGATCTCGGGCGGCTGGGCAGCGTCGCGCGCCTGCAGAAGACGGGGCAGCTCCTGCTCGCGCAGGCCGCCCGCGTGCCGCGGGGCGCCGCGAAGGCGCTCCTCGACGACTGGGAGACCGGCGGCAAGATCGAGGTCGCGCTCGACCCGTCGCGCCCCGCCAAGGCGCAGGCCGAGGTCTTCTTCGCCAAGGCGCGGCGCTACCAGCGCGGCGAGGCGGTGATGCGCGCGCGCCTCGCCGAGACCGAGCGCGCCCTCTCGGCGATCGCCGCGCTCGAGGCGGACGTCGCCGCGGCGGAGGCGCGGCCCGAGTCGCTCGATCCGCTCGCGCAGCGCGCCCGCTCCCTCGGCGTCTCGCGCGCGGAGCTCGCGGGCGCCGGCGAGCCCGGGACGTCCGGCGCCCGCGCCCCTGGGGCCGGGCGGCCCGCGCCGCGGCGGCCGTTCCACGCCTACCGCAGCGCGTCCGGCGCCGCGATCCTCGTCGGCCGAGGCGCCGAGGACAACGACGCGCTGACGACGAAGCACGCGCGCCCGCACGACCTCTGGCTTCATGCAAAGGGCGTCACGGGCTCGCACGTCGTCGTGCCGCTCGCGAAGGGGGCGAGCTGCCCGGCGGACGTGCTCGTGGACGCCGCGACCCTCGCGGCGCACTTCAGCGACGCGCGCGGCGAGGCGGTATGCGAGGTGAGCTACGTCCAGCGCCGCTACGTGCGCAAGCCGCGCGGCGCGGCCCCGGGCGCGGTGGTCTTCGACCGGGAGAAGGTCATCGCCGTCCGCATCGAGGGCGATCGCCTCTCGCGGCTGCTCGCGACCAAGGACGAGGGCTGACGCCACGCGCGGTCTGCCAAGGCCTTTTTCCCTCGGCGGATGCCGCCGTCAGGCGGCGAACGCCGCCCGGACCTGCTCGTTCAGCTGATCGAGCCGGCGCGCGGGGAGCTCGGCCGCGCGGGCGAGCAGCTCGATGACCGCGCGCTCCGCGTCGGAGATCCCCTCGCTCGCGTGGGCGACCGCCAGCGCGATGAGGATGCCTTCCTCCACCGCGTCGCAGTCCATGAGGATCTCCGCGAGCAGGCGCACCCGGGGCTCGACGCCCGCCGCCGCGATCACCTTCAGGCTCGCCTCGATGAGGTAGCGGACGAGCTCGGCGTTGAGCTGGGCGCCCAGCATCGGCTCGATCAGCTGCCGCAGGGCGTCGATCTCCTCGGCGTCGACGGTGCCGTCGGCGTTCGCCACGAGCGCGCCGAGGTCGACGATCGGGGTCGGGTTGTACTCGTTGAGATCGAAGCGGGCTCGGAGCAAGCCGGCCGCCTGCTGGATCAGCTCGGGAGGCTTCATGTCGCCTCCGCCCAGGCGATTCGCCTCATGACTCACCACCTTTCGGAGCGCGGCGCCGCACCGTCTCGGACTCGCTGAGGCCGAGGCAGAGCTGCGCCCGCAGCGCGCGCAGCCCCGCGAGCACTTCGGCCGAGGCCGACTCGGCCTCGGCCCGCTGGATGGTCGCGTCGAGCGAGGCGAGCCTGCCTGTCTGGAGCGCCTTGAGCGAGTAGGTCATCTGCACGAACGTGTCGAACAGGTCTCCGAGCTCATCGCCCTTCCGCAGCCCCTCTCCGATGGTGAGCCGCGTCGTGCCGACCTGGCGGCACATGCGCTTCATCTGGTGAACCGGCCCCACGATGCGCTGGGTGATGAAGATCCCGAGCACGCCGAGGACGGCGAGCAGGAACGCGCCGCCGCCGAAGAGGATGGCGAGGAGGCGACCTTGCAGCGCCTCGACGTCGGCGCGCCGCTTCGCGACCTCTGCCAGGTTGCGCTCGTACTCGCGGTTCGTCTTCTCGAGCTCCTCGTCGAGGGTGCTGCCGAGCTCGGCGCCGTCGCCGCCCATGGCGGCGGTGCTCATCTTGAGGATCTTGGCGCTGTTCGCCGCCTCCTTGAGCGCGAGCTCCGCCTGGGTCGCCGCGTAACGCGCCTGTTCGTTCGCGACGCTCGCGGTCTGCCAGATGACGAGTCCGAGCGCCACCATCACGGCGAGCACCACCGAGACCAGGAGCCCGGTGTATTTGAGCTGGAATCTCGGGTTCAGGAGCATCTTGCGGCGGGATGCCGGGCGGGCTGTGCCGCGATCCTGGGCAGGTGAGGTCATGAGGGCTCGTCAGCGGGCGTGCGGTATCGTCGCGTGCCCAGGATAGACCAGGAGCGGGCCGCGCCGGTGCGACCCCCCACGAAAACGCACTGCGGTCTCCGTGGTACAGCATTCCGTGCGCCGGTCGCAAGGGCCAATCCGCGGGCGGGGGCTCCGACGCGGTTCGCGGCTTGTAAGGCCCATGAGGCCGCGGCGCTGGTTATCCGGGGCCGGCGCGGCACCGACACAGAGGCGCGACGTGATGGCGGCGCATCCGGCCGGGGCATTGTGTGCGCTCCTGTCGGGCCCAGTCGGAGCGCAGGAGGTCGTCGGAGCCGCGGGAGGCGTCGTTCGGCCCGGCCCAGCTCAGGAAGAGCTGCGACACGGGCGCCCCGGTCACTCCCCATCTCATCGTCACGAGCGACGGGCTCCGGAGCGGGCTCAGGGGGCGTTCTATCCGGCGCCCGAGGCGCTGCCGCTCCACCACACGACCTTCAGTCGCTAGAGGCAACCGCAGGCGAGCGAGCCTTCGCGCACCGAAAAGCCGTCGGCGTCGGCGTCGTCGGTCCAGAAGAACGGCTTGACGCCGCCGCTGCACTCCGCGTCCGGCGCGAGCGCGATGCCTTCGTTGTTGGAGTCCGGCAGCCCGCTGGGGTGCGTGAAACGCCGCTCCAGAACGAAGCGTCCGAGCGCATCGTCGATACCGAACACGGCGGCTTGGTTGTCGCACGTGTCGTCGCAGTGAGCCCACAAGCTCCCTGTATCACGGTCGAGCTCGAGCCCCATCACGCCCGCGAGCGGCGTCGAGATGCTGGCCACCAGGGTGGCCGCGCCGCTCTCGTGATTCAGCGCGAAAGCATACACCTTGCCGGTCTCTTCCACGCCCACCAGAAACAGGCCGGCGCCGTGCTCGCCGTAGTCGCTCGGGGCGTAAGCTCGGGCCTTGTTCTCGTCGAAGAAGTGGTGCGCCGTGAGCAAGCTGTCGGCCGCCCAGGTGACAGCTTCCAGACCCGCGTTCGCGCCGACCTCGGGCAAGAGCGCGGTGAGGTTCCACTCGTGAGTCGCGGTCAGAGTCGCTCCGGCGGCCGTCACGTCGTAGCGCAACACGGACAGCCGGCTCACGGACGGATTGTCCGTGTCGCGCTCGGCGCACACGTAGACGCCCGCGGCGCTCGTGGCGGCGAGCGTCACTCCCTCCGCGTCGGGCGTGCCCTGGCCGTTCGGGTAGCGCAGCCGTTTGCCGGAGGCCCAGCCATTGGACGTGTCGGGCGCGTAGCTCCCTCCGCTCTTCAGCAACCGAAACAGCTTGGAAGAGAGGTTGTTGGTCGCCCACAGCACTCCGGGCGCCTCGTAGGTCAGCCCGCTCAGATCGCTCTCGAACGCGTCCTCGCTGTCGAGCGTGCGAACCTCGGCCTTGCCGGGCCACGGCGACAGCTGCGTCGAGCCCGCCGGGCACGCGTCGGCGCCGCCCGCCCCCGCGCTCGCACCACCGGCTCCGGCGCCGTCGGCGGCTCCGCCGGCGCCGCCGGCGTTCGGGGAGCCGGCTACGCCGGTCGAACCCGCGACAGCCGCAGCGCCGCCGCTCGCCCCCGCACCGCCTGCTTGTGCTGCGCTCCCGCCCGAGCCTCCTGCCACGGACGAGGCGCCGGCCGCCGACGTACCGCCTGCTCCGCCCGACGGCGATGGTAGAGGCGGCTCGCTCGAGCCGCTGCCGCACGCGGCCAGCCATGCCATCGCGAAGACGGTCGCGTAAGACCGGAGGTTCATCGCGCTCGCGGCGCTTTCTTCCATCACCAGCGGCATGCGGTCACGAACCTCGGCGGCTTGGGCGTTCGGCGCGGCCGTCACGATCGCGCATGAGTCGACGACTTCACCGTCCGGCGACCTCCAGCGCGACCACAGGCCGGCAAACGCGAACAACTGCCGTGACAGCCGAAATTGATACGGCTGCTTCTTCTTACCCTCGGCCTTGAACTGTCGCCAACCGGTCGCCGGCACAAACCAACGATAGCGCTCGAGCGCGCCGCGCCACAACGACTTGTGATCGAGATCCTCCGCGCGAGCGTCAGGGTGGCGTAGACGAGGGATGTGCCTGCGGCGCGTCACGTTGTGACGGTGCGTTCACTGCTGGCTGCGGCCGGCGGCATTTCCGCGGCTGCGTAGGACGAGCACGCCCTTCCGTCGTCGAGGTGACCGGTGATCACGCTCGAGCCGGCGACACGCTCTACCTGCACGTCGGCTGGAGCGTCCTCATCGCCAAGCTCGCCCAGCAGGGCGCCACCGAAGCCCTCGTCACCGGCGCCTACCTCAGCGGCGACGGCGAGCTCTACTGCTTCGGCTCCGCGAGCGGCGACGCCCGCGACATCGCCACCGCCGACATCACCTTCACCGGCTTCCGCCGCGCCGACCCCTGCCGCGCCGACGACCCCGACACCTTCGCCCGCGCCTGCGTCCCGCAATTCGAGGCCAGAAACGACTGGTAGTGCTTGGAAGCCCGCCGCCTTTGAGCGCGACGTGGAGCAGAAGAAGACGGCGGACGCGCCGCGGAGGGCTCGTGGAGGGCGCGGCGCCATAAAAGGCAGGGGTCTTGCGCGCTCAGCGAGGGCGGCGCTTCGGGCGACCGAGCAGCAATCCCAGGGCCGCGAGGAGGAACCCCGCCTGGGCGCCGGAGTCGCTCGCGTCGTTGCCCAGGGCGCAGCTGCAACCGGAGCTCGAGCTGTCTCCTCCCGTCGAGTCGCCAGCTCCCGAGCTGGCGTCCTGTCCATTCGCCCCTCCGGCTCCCGCGTCAATCGCGCCGCCGCTGCCTACGCTGCCGCCTGAGCCAGTTTCCATGGCCCCGCCCTCGCCACCGGTTCCTGCCGCGCCAGCAGCACCGCCGGTTCCTGCTGCGTTATCCGCACCACCGGTTCCTGCCGCGTTACCCGCACCACCGGTTCCCGCCGCGCCACCCGCGCCACCCGCGCCAACGGTGCCGTCGCCACCGGGAACAGCGCCGGGACACGCTGCCGTCTCTGGATCCTGACCGCCGGCCTTGTCGAGGCCGAAATAGGCGGCGACGGCGGGGCCGTCGAACGGCACGGCGTGCCCGACGCCGTCCATCGCAAAGGTCTCGTAGACCGTGTAGCCGCAAGAGCTCTTCCAGAACTGGCGCGTGGTTCCACGCTTTGGCGTGTCGGTCCCATCCGCGGTCTCGCTCAGACCCAGAAGGTTCGTCCACTCTTTGACGTCCTCAGCCATGTTCTTGTAGTTGAGGACCGTGTCGGCGGTGCCATGCCAATGCTGCAGGCGCGGGCGATGGCCGCTGTAACCGGGATAGTAGGAACGAACGAGATCTCCCCACTGCTGCCCGGTCTTCGTGACGTTGCCGCCCCCGCAGGGGCCGCTCCACTGGGCCGAGCTCCCCGTCCCCGTGACGTCGTTGTATCCCTCGGCCCAGCAGCCACACGGAACGCCCATGAGCGACACGCCGGCCATGAACACGTCGGGGTACACACCGAGCAGCGCCTCGGTCATGATGCCGCCCGATGACCCGCCGACCGAGTACACGCGGCCCCCGTCGCCGTTGTACTTCGCGAGCGCGTATTTCACCATCTGGACGATGGCCCCCGTATCGCCACCACCGCCGTGGCGGAGCGATCTCGTCGACCCCGCGTCCCAGCAGTTCTGCCCGGTGGCCTCCGGGAAGATCATGATGAAGCCGCTGGTGTTCGCGATGGAAACCAGGCTCGACATCTCGCTGAACGTCCCCTGGCCATTGCCCTGGCAATGATGGGGAGCGACGACGATGGGAGGCTTGCTCGCCAGCTTGTCAGGCACGTAAATGTACATGTTGACGTAGCTGGGCAGGCCGTCCGCCCCCCATTCGCTCTGGTTGACTTTTTGTAGCGACGCCCCGCGCGCAGGCAGCGCGACGAGCAGCGCCAACGAGAGCGATGCGAATCCGAGAACGTGATTTTGAAGTTGATTCATTGGGCGGAGACTCTATATCAACGCCAATCTGGTACGCAAGCCAGCAACGCTTTGCTTCGCGCGCTATGAATCGAGGATCGACTCAAGAGGGCCCAGACTTCCCGGGGCATCGTCTTCCGGAGTGCGCCCTGATGTCATTCCAGCCGGGCCCACCTGCAACGCCTTCCTTTCCGCTGCGTGCGCCTCGTCTGGAGCCATGGCGCGACCGTCGACGTGAACGCGCAGGAGGACGCAAAGCCCGGTGCGCATGACGGCCTATCCAGGGCAAGGTAGAAGAAGCTCCGGAGCACCGAATGTGAACGCTCACATTGGCGGCGTCAACCACAAACTGGCGCGCGGTGATCCGTCGCATCGTCGCCTCCGTCCTCCGTTCTTACCGGTCGATGCCCTGGCGCAAGAACGCGCCCGCGAGGTCGAGCGCGTCGCGCGCGGCCTCGAACATCGCGACGCTCCTCGGGAAGACGTGGGGCATGCCCTCCCAGACGTGGACGTCAGCGCCGGCGAGCGCATCGAGGCGAACGGAGTCGTCGAGCAGGATCTCGGCCGTGCCCACGTGAACCTGCACAGGCGGGAGGTGGTCCATCGCGCCGTACAGCGCGGAGGCGCGCGGATCGCGAGGGTCGTGGCCGCACAGGTAGTGACGCGCGCCGGCCTCGAGCACCCCACGGGAGAGCACTGGATCTTCAAGGGCCTTGGCTTCGATGCTCGCGCCAGTCATGGACAGATCGGTCCACGGCGAGAGGAGCACGCCGCACGGCGCCTTGCGCTGAGCGATCAGCAGGGCGAGCGCGAGCCCGCCGCCCGCCGAGTCTCCGGCGATGGCGACCCGCTCCACACCGAGCTCGCTGGCGAGGCCGAGGTGAGCGTCCCTTGCATCCTCCCACGCGGCGGGGAAAGGGTGCTCCGGCGCCAAGCGGTAGTCGGCGACGAACACGGAGATGCCTGCGCGGACCGCGAGCTGGCCGGCGAAGTGGCGGAACGCGCGAGCGCTGCCGAGGATGAACGCGCCGCCGTGCAAGTAGAGGATCGCTCGACCGGGCCGCGGCGAGGGCGGGATGCACCATGTGCCCGGCACCCCGCCGACGCGAGCCTCGCGGTGCGAGGCGCCCGCGCCGGGCGGCGTGAGCTCGATGAGCTGGTCGAACGACGCTCGCGTCGGAGCGCCGCGGCTCTTCGCGAGCTGGGAGCGCAGCGCGGTCATCGCGTCGCGGTCGGCGGAAGAGAGCGGGTGATGGGTTTGCGGCATAGGCGACCTCGGCAAAGGGGTGACGTCGTGAACGAATACGACCTTCCACGTGGCTTGAGAACGGCGTCGCGGAGGGTAAGATCCATTCCTCATCGGAATAACCGGAGCGGCGCATGGACAGACTGGAAGCGTTCAAGATCCTCCTTCGAGTCGTCGAGACGAGGAGCTTCTCGGTGCCGGCGCGCGAGCTCGGCGTGGGTCAGCCCGCTGTGAGCAAGACGATCGCGCGTCTGGAGGAAGAGCTCGGGCTCCGGTTGGTCGGGCGCACGACGCGGCACGTGAGCGCGACCCCGGCCGGGCAGCGCCTCGTCGACGAGATCGGGCCGCTCGTCCGAGCCCTCGACGAGCGCGTCGCGCGGCTCGCGCGCGGCGATCGCGCGCCGAGCGGCACCGTGCGTATCGCGGTCGCCCCAGGCTTCGGCCGCGCCTGCGTCGTGCCGCTCCTGCGGGCGCTCCGCGCCGAACACCCGGGCATCTCCGTGGAGCTCGCCGTCTCTGATCGGCTCGCGGACCTCTTGGCCGACAACATCGACCTCGCCGTTCGAGCTGGGGCGCTCGGTGACTCGGGCCACGTCGCGAGGCGTGTGGGGGAGACGCCGCTGCTCACCGTGGGCTCGGCGGCGTACCTGGCGCGCCACGGCGAGCCGCGTGAGCTGCCCGATCTCCAGGAGCACGAGTGCGTCGTGTTCTTCACTCGAGGCGTGCGGCGCGCGTGGCGATTCGGGCGGCCGGCGGCGACGAGCCATCACCCTTCACGTGTGACCTTCCTCTCGAGCAACGCGGACGACATCCGCGCGGCGGTGCTCGCCGACGTCGGCCTCGCCCAGGTGCCGGGGTGGCTCGTCGCGCAGGATCTCTCGGCCGGCGCCGTGAGGGCCGTCTTGCGGCGACACGAGCCCGAGCCCATTCCTCTCTTCTTCGTGCGGCCGGCTCAGAAGCGACCGCCGGACCGCGTGCGCGTGGTGGAGCAGTTCCTGCTTCGTGAGCTCGCGCGCGAGCCGCTGCTGAACGTGGGGCCCTGAGCCGGCCGCCGTGGCGTGACGCTCTTCTCCTCGAGAACCGTGACGAGCGCTCCTCGAGAGCGCTCATCTCTTATTTGAGACCGGCGACGCGTCGAACCTGCTGCGGAATCCCGTGATGCAAAGCTCGCACGCTGGTACCCCGCCACGCCTGCATCGGCCTACTCTTATTCTGTCACCGATTCATGCGGCACTCGCCGAAGGACGGGATCGACACGATCGGGTCCGTCGTCAAAATCCGCCCGATCCTTGGATCGTAGATGCTGCCCTTCATGTTCACGAGCCCGAGCTCGTCGTCGCTCTCGTGCCCGGTGAACCCCTGCGTCGTCTCGCTGGCGAACGACGCCGGTGCGCGTTCCCCCCACACGGGGTTCCGCTGCGCGCGAGGGTTTGGCCTTTTCGCGCGAGCGTCCGAAAAGGAGCAGTGCGTGAAGCACCTGTCCGTTCTCGGCTTGGCCTTGTTGGTGGGGGCATTCGTTGCGTGCAACGACGGCGAGGAGCCGACACCCCCGGCCGGAGGGGGGAGGTGGCGGAACGAGGAGGCGGGCGCGTGCACGAGCGATGGCACCGGCATGCTGACCATCGAGGTGACCGGTCTACCGTCGGGGGTGGACGGCAGCGTCGAGGTCGCGCGCGGCAGCTCGCAGCAGGCTGTATCAAGAGCCCCGGCTTGTTCACCAGCGTGCCATCGTCGCGCCGGTGAGCTGGTCCTGGGACGAGCGCGGCGCGGTCCGAAAGTCGCCGCGAAAAGTGTCCACAAAGTGACTCCGGTTCCAGAAGGCCGGAGGCGCTCCGCCTAGGTTTCGAGCACGCGACGACGCGTCGGCCCGTTCGCGCCGCCCGCGCGGCGGCCACGTAGGAGCTCGCGAACTCGAGGAGTGCACGAATGAACACGATCTTCTGGCTATTTGCGCCCGTGGCGCTCACAGCGTGTCTGTGGGTGCCGTATGTCCTGGACCGCATGGTGCGCCTGGGACTTGCGCGCACGTTCGCCACTCCGGCGCCCGGCAACGACGCCGAGCAATCCGCGTGGGCGCTCCGGGCCAAAGCCGCGCACGCCAACGCGGTCGAGAGCTTGGTGCTGTTCGCGCCGCTCGCGCTGCTGGTCGCAGAGCTCGGCGCAGCGAGCACGCCGCTCGCTTCGACGGCGGCTGCGACCTACTTTTTTCGCGCGTCGCGCACTTCCGGGTCTACACGGCGGGGATCCCGGTCCTGCGCACACTGGCGTTCATCACGGGCTTCGGGGCGCAGGTGGCGCTGCTGCTCGCGGCCGTGAACGCGGGAGCGCTCACGTGACGCGCGCACGGGCACTCATCGCGGGCGGCGGGGGCGCCGTGGGCGTCGCGCTCGGCCGCGAGCTACGCGCGCGCGGCTACCAGGTCGTGAGCGCGGCGCGCAATCGGGCAGGGCTCGAAGCCGAGCTCGGAGCCACGGAATGCGAGCTGCTCGAGGTCGAGCTCACGTCAGAAGAGTCCGTTCGCGAGCGCTTCGGTCCGCTCGAAGACGTGGAGGTGTTCGTCTACAACGCCGGTCGCATCGATCTCGCGCCGCTCGCGGAGACGACCGCCGCGATGTTCCTCGCGAGCCTCCAGGTCAACGCGCTGGGGGCGTTTCATTGCGCGCGGGTCGTCGCTTCCTCCATGCTGGCGCGGGGCCGCGGCACCATGATCTTCATGGGCGCGACGGCCTCGGTGCGCGGTGGCGCACGCACCTCTGCGTTCGCAGCGGGAAAACACGCACTGCGCGGCCTCGCGGCGTCGCTCGCCAAGGAGCTCGGCCCGCAGGGAGTCCACGTGGCTCACCTCGTCCTCGACGGCAAGGTCTGGGGCGAGCGCACACGCCAGCGCTTTCCGGACGCACGACGCGAGGCGTGCCTGGAAGCGGACGCCGTGGCAAGAACGGTCACTGCGCTGATCGAGCAGCCGCGCTCGGCTTGGACGTTCGAGCTGGATCTGCGGCCGTTCGTGGAGCGGTGGAGTTGAGCATGAAGGTCCGCGCTGATCTGAACGAACGCGCGCTCGTCGATACCACCACGGCTCCGCGGGTGGCGAGCCCCGAGCCAGGCGTGGAGCGTATCCTCCTGGACCGCGAGGGCGGTGAGGTCGCGCGCGCGACCTCCGTGGTGCGCTACGCCGCAGGATCGCGCTTCGGCCTGCACGTCCACGAGCGCGGCGAGGAGTTCTTGGTGCTCGAGGGCGATCTCCGCGACGAACACGGCGTGTATCCGGCGGGGACGTGGCTACGCCAACCGCCCGGGAGCCAGCACCGGCCGCGATCCACGCTGGGCTGCCTGTTCTACGTTAAGTGCGGGCTGCTCTGAACGGACGCAGGGACAGCCCTCACGCGGGCGCGACGTCCGCGAGCGCGCGCGCGTCGACGATGCGCACGCGCCCGCGCGCGGTCGTGATCAGGCCGCGCGCCGCGAGCGTCCGCAGGGCGCGGAAAATCACCTCGCGCGCAGTGCCGAGCTCCGAGGCGATCCCGATCTGCGTGGCAGCGACCTCGCCGGCCGCGTCGGCGTGGCGAACGAGGTACGCGGCCACGCGCTGCATCATCGTCGAGGTCGCGAGCCGCTCGAGCGTGGCCATGAGCTCGAAGATGCGCTCCGTCATGGAGCTCAACACGAAGTTGCGAAACGCCGGCTCCGCGTCCATCAGGCGCTGGAAGGCCGGGTTCGGGACGCGCGTGAACGCGCTGCCGACCCCGGCCGCCTGCACCCACGCCGGGTACGGGTGGGCGCGCAGCGCCGAGCTCAGGGCCAGCACGCAGGTCTCGCCAGCCTCCACGCGATAGAGCGTTGCCTCGCGTCCGTCGTCCGTGACGTAATAGACGCGCAGCGCGCCCTGCAGGATGAGATACGCCCCGGCGGCCGTATCGCCGCGACGCAGCAGCTGCTCGTGCGCCGCGACGTGCGTGGCCGGGAGCGCGCCGAGCTCCGCGCGGCCGCGTTCCGAGAGAGCGGCGATGAACGGAAAGAGCTTGGCGGGGTTCATGGCCGAAGCATAGTTGCGGCGCTTCGGCGGAGCACAAAAAGCCGAACGCCCCAGCGGAGGATCCGCCGGGGCGTCGGGGTTCAGGACCTCAGCGGTCCTTCTCGGCGACTCGGTTCAGTTGTGGCAGTGCTGCTCGGTCGTGGCGCTGCCGAAGCAGAGGTTGACGCCTTGCGGCCGCCCTGCGCAGGTACACCCAGGCCGAGCGCTCCGGAGCAGGCGAGGCTACTGGCCCCGTCAGCGAAGGCATCGAAAGGTTATAGGCCGCGGGCGACTTCAGACGGACGGTCGTTCGCCCGTCCCATCCTCGCGACGCAACCCGCCCGGGGACGGCATTTTCTTCTCGTTCCAGGTCAGGCGCCGGGATGGCACGGCGAAGGAACAGGCAGGTGGACGGCTCGGGACGAACCCCCTGAGCGCCGCCTTCTTCCACGGCGCTAGCGCCGCCGGCGCGCTGCGCGCTCGTACGGGCGCGCCAGGCATTCATTCCCATGTGGACTCCCATGCACACGTGATATCGATTGATAGATCCAACGAGTTCACTCGGCTGTGTAACATCGTTTACACCACGCTGGCGGGACCCGACGCGCGCCGAGACACCCCGAGGATGAAGATCGGCCGCCGGCTCGCGCGGCGAGAGGAGCGGCCGAGGCGAGCTGCTCGCGGCCCTGGACCGGGGCCCGGCGAGCGCGAGCTGCCCATCTGGAAAATCGTCCTACGCGCTCCGCCTCGCATGGCGCTCCGGGCATAGCCAGGTTTCATGTCATAATCGATCGAAGCGGGGACGCTCAGGGCATGATTTCGATGCCCCTCGTCGCCCGCGATCGCCTGCTCGGCGTCATCTCGTGGTCTCTGCCCAATCCTCTCCAGCCGGCCGGCAGCGAGCTCGCTTCGCTCGCCGCGCTCTTCGCGGTCGGCCTGGACAGCGCCCTCGTGCGTCAGAAGAGCGCGCGTGCCGAAGCCCAGGTCGACGCGGTCCGGCGGTCGATCTCCGACATCGGTGAGGATCTCGACGGGCACGTGGTGCTGGCGCGGATAGCGGACCGGACACGCGCCATCGCCGCAGCGGAGTATGCGGCCCTCGGCGTCTATGCCGGCGACGACGCGCCCTTCGATCCCTGGATCGGCAGCAGCGCCACGACCGGATGGGCAAGATCTACGGCTGTAAGGCGGGCGCACGGACATGGATTTCTCGACGATTTTGATGCTTACAGCCGCACCTGGGACCAAGTACGGCTGTAGTACTAGCGCAGCGGGTCCATGTCGCGCTGCACCGCTGCGGACAGGCATGCTCGACCCCGCCCGCCCGCTACCAGCGCAGGGGTCAGACCCATCGCAGCCAGGCGCGCAGCACGGACTCCAGCGCCGCCCGCTTCGCCTGGACGTCCTCTCCGTCGCTGAACGTCACGAGGCAGCGATCCTTGGCAAGCCACTCGAGCAAGCCAGCCGGGTCCGCGATCTCGAGCCCCTTCGCCGCTGTGTCCTTCACCTTGGCTCCGAGGTGAAGGATGAGCCGGACGCGGTCCTTTGCGCGCAGGTTGAACGTGGCAAAATGCTCGGTTGTCCGGAAGCTCGGCGCGTTCCACTTGATCTCCTCGCGGATCGCCGGGCTGACGCCGAGGATGATCTGCCGGAGGGCCACGACCGCCTCCTTCTGCGGATGATCCAGCTCGCGCAGGAACGCGACGACGGCCGGGCTCTCCTGCGCGTCGGCGGGCGCGGCGGGCGCTCCGGGGGCCTCCCGAGGCTCGCGCCTTTCGGGCGACGCCTTCTGCGCCTTCGCGCGCGGCTTGCTCGGCTTCTCGGTTGTGCGCTTCATGATGTGTTGTACGCCTGACTCGATGGCCCGAGCTCCAGCTCCCTTTCACGGGATCTCGCGTGACCCGACAGCCATGATCGGACGCGCTCAGCGTTAGAAAAGACGAACCGACCCGAGGATGTCAAGGCGAAACCGCCGCACCCGCTCAGCAGCCGATGACGGCACGGCCTACATGATCTCGGCCGCGCGCGAGAACGCCGATCTGCACATCTACTGCCTGACGTCCGATTACCTGAACGTGAGCAGCCTGGTCCAGATCCTCTGGGCCGGCTCGTGGCGCGAGGCGCCGGCCATGCTCAAGCGCAACGGCGTGTACTAACGTCTGCTTCGCACGATCCTGCGGTCTGGCACCATGATCACGGTGTTGTGGTCCTCGCCCCCCGGCATCGAGCGCCACCCTCAAAGGTCGAACAGCGTCCCCTGTCGGCTCGGCCGCCGGAAAGTCGAGCGCTCTTCCGCCTCGTCGGTCGCGTCGCCCACGCGCGCCCGGTTCAGCCCGAGCCGCTGGCAGTGGACCTCGAAGAGCCGCTGGATCGCCGCCCAGCGCGGGCCCGCGCCCTGGAAGCGCGCACCGAAGGCGGCCTCGTTCCCTCGTTCATCTTGCCGCCGGTCGGCCCGGCCCTCGTTTGCGACGACCACGGTCACCGAGCCGTAGACCTCGCCGAGGGGCCCGTGGGCATCGACAGGCTGCCGATGCTGCCGAGCCCCGCCGAACCACTCGATCACGGCCTGCGCGCCCTTCTCTTTCGCGGGACTGGCGCGTCACCGCCGCGACGGCGCGGCGCGACGTCGCCGACCACGATCAGATCGTCCGCCCCGTCTGCGGGCCAAACGACGCGGATCTCGCTCACGCCGCGCGACGCGGACGACAGCCGCAACGCACAAAATGGAGGATCGCCCCAGGCGAAGCTTCCACGAGCCACGATCGGCTGTATGCTCTCGGGCATGAAGGACCCGAAGCACCTGCCCCGACCCGAGGGCCAGGCTCATGGCTGGTGAATCCTGCGGCATCTGTGGCGGCGACGGCCGCATCGCCAACTCGTTCTCCGGCACCACCGCCACCTGCCCGGGCTGCCACGGCACCGGCCGGCGCTCGGACGACACCGGCTTCCGCGACGTCACCAAGACAAAGCCTTCCCACTTCCGGCAGCCGAACAAGCAGGCGGCCGTCGAGAAGCCGCAGGGACCTGCGTCGCTGGAAGGCATCCAGCTCGCCAGGGAGGTGAACGCGGTTGCACATCTCTCCAGCGCGACGAAGTCCAAGCTCACGCTCGAGATCATGGAGCATGAGGCCACCCACGGAAAGTGCACCCAGACCTTCATCAAGAAGGTCCGCAAGCAGCTCCGTCCGCCCGGATCGTGATCGGCGAAGGGCAGCGGTGAGCACCCCTTCTCGGGTGGTGGCGACGTTACGAAAACTCAAGGCGCCGGCGGCAGAGAGGATTCCAGCCCTGCCGCCTTGAGATACCCTCAGAAAGTGCACGTTTCCAGCTGGCCAATTTGGATCGCGCTCCTTGGCGTCTCATTCGCTTTGCCCACGGCGTGTGGCAGGGCCGATGACGTCGACGGTTCGGTTGCGAGCGGCGGGACATCGGCCGGCGGGACATCGGGCGGCGGGACGTCGAACGGTGGGGTATCGGGCGGCGGGACAAACGGCGTCATGATCGCCGCCTCGGTCGACGCGCTGCACGATCCGGCGCAGAACCTGATCGACAAGACCCATGGTCTCGACGAAAACGGCGCTCAGGTCCCCGGCCGCGGCGACATGCCGAACCAGCACGACATCCTCACCGGCTCCGACGTCAACGGCATGTCGATGGGGGTGCACTGCGACAACTGGACAAGCTCCGCCGAGACCGGCGTGACCGCTCGGGTCGGCCACCACGACCGCATGGGCGGCGGCGAGATGCCGACCTCGTGGGTCTCGGCCCACACCACCAGCGGTTGCTCGGCCGAACGCTTCGTCGAGACCGGCGGCGCCGGCCGGATCTACTGCTTCGTGGCGCGCTGAGCGTCAGCAGCGAATCCGTCGGCAAGCACCGCGCTGCTCGTGGTGCACGATCACGACGAGCCCGCAGGCTACGCTCGGAGGTCGAACAGCGTCCCCTGCCGGCTCGGACGCCTGAAGGTCGACTGCCTTCGGCACGGTCATCTTGAGGTGAGTCTCCCCAGCTAGCCGAGGCGATAGCCGCCGTCGACGTCCCAGGTCGCTCCCGTGACGAAACCGCTCCGGCGTTCGTCGAGCAACGTCAGCGCGATCTCGGCGATCTCCGCGGAGGGCGCCATTCGCTTGATCAGGTTGGTCGCGATGTTGGCCTCGATGAGCCCCGGTATCGCTCGTTCAGCGGTGTGCATCGCGGGCGTATCGGTGGCGCCGGGACAGAGCGCGTTGACGCGGATCCCCGCGGGAGCAAGCTCGATGGCCCAGGCCTTGGCGAGGTAGACCTGCGCTGCCTTGGTCGCGCCGTAGGTGGTCGTGCCCGGCGTGGGCATTCGGGCGGCACACGAAGAGATCAAGAGAACCGCCGCGCCCGGGCGGCCGGTCATGGGCGCGACCGCCGCCCGGGTGAACAGGATGGTCGCCCGCAGGTTCACCGCGAGCATCCGATCCACGTCCTCGAGCGATTGCTCCCCGACCGTGCCAGGGAGCAGGACGCCGGCGTTGTTCACCAAGAGGTCGAGCCCTCCATGGCGAGCCACTGTTTCGACCACAGCCCGCTCGGCGCAGGAAGCGTCCGCGACATCGCCGACCACGAAAGAGGACGCGGGGCCGAGCTGCTGGACCGCTCGGGCGAGCTTGTCTTCCCCCCGCGCGACGAGCACGACGCGGGCGCCCTCCTTCACCAGCCCTGCTGCGATCGCGAGCCCAATCCCCTCGCTCGCGCCGGTCACCAGCGCAGATTTACCTTCGAACCTCATCGTGCCTGCATTTTCGGGTGTCGTCATCTCCACCCATCGTTGCGCGTTTCGAAAGCGGATACCAGCGGGGCGTTTCGCTGATCATCGGCCCACCCCACGACACGCACGCCCTCCGGATCGAGCCATCCGGTGATGGGGGTAATGAACGATCGTTCAGGGCCGGATCCGCTTCACCGCCTCGGTGACGTCCTTACCCGTTCACGGTCGCTCTCCTCCTCCTCCTCCTCCTCCTCCGTCCAGGCCGCGGGAGCCCTGGCGGCGGGGCCTCGATCGGCCGCTACCTCGTGCTTTCGCGGCTCGGCATGGGCGAGGTCTATGCAGCTTCCTGCCCTCGCGCTCGACCTGGGCCCGCCTCTCACTCTGGCGGAGGCAATGCGTCCCGCGCGCCAGGGCCGCTATCGGGGCCTTGGATACCCAGGAAAATTGTGATCCACCCAAGCTCGAAGCTGGGATAGCATCGCCCTGGGAGGGCGATGGACGAGCAGAACACCGTGGCGATCGAGTCGGAGCTGGACGCATTGCAGAAGGAAGTGCAGCGCCTGCGCTCCCGCATCGCCGAGCTGGAGGAGGCCGACCGCAGCCCCCCAGAGCGCTTGCTCGACGTGCTGCCCAGCCTCGTTTACGTGCTCGATCTCGATGAGCGGCGGTACATCTACTGGAACCGGGAGCTCGCCGATCTCGCCGAAGGGGGCGGCGGAGCCGCGGTAGGCCCGCTCCGCGGCGGCGGCCTGTCCCCCCTATTCCATCCAGACGATATCGGTCGCATCGAGGAGTACCGGGCTCGCGTGGCCGCCTCGGAGAGCGGGGAGCAGGCGACGGTGGAGTACCGCGCGCGCGGTCGCGACGGCGGCTGGCGCTGGTTCTTCGAGCGAGGCGTCGCCCTCGGCCGCGATCCGGAGGGACCGGGGCGCCGGATGCTGGGCTCGGCGCACGACATCACCGCGCGCAAGCATACGGAGCAGATGCTCGAGCGGAGCGAGAGCCTGCTCCATACGTTCCTCGAATACACGCCGTCCATGATGGTCGCGGTGGACGCCGAGGGCCGGCTCCTCCTCGTGAACCACGAAATCGAGTCCTTTTACAGGATGAGCCGCGAGGAATTGCTCGGGCGGGTCGTCTACGACATGCTCCCGGCGCTGGCGGCCGCCTCGATACGAAAGGCCAATGAAGAGGTGGCAGCCGCCGGACGCCCGGGCGTATCCGAGCATGTGCTCGTCTTCCCGAACGGTCCGCGCAATTACCTGTCGACCAAGTTCCACATCCGCGACGCCGCGGGGAAGATCTACGCGGTCGGGACGGTCTCGGTGGATATCAGCGCGCTCCCACCGAGAGGCCGGGTGTACGCGCGTGCGTACAAGGCTTCCACGGCATTGGAGGGATCCGCGAGGACCGCGGGAGAGCCGTATCCTGGCGCCCCTGACGGTGTACTATGTCGATGACATGCGCCCGCACCCATCCCTGGAGCGCGGGGCGCTGTCGGTACAACGAGCGATGGTACCCAGGAGGTCGTCCATGAAGCCTGGAGTGATGGGGTTACGTGGCGCGATCGTGGTGACGATGGGGATCAGCCTGATCGGGGGCGCGGCGCTGGCTCGGGGCGTGCCGATGCTGCGGAGTTACGATCCGGTGCCCGGTCCCTCGCCGTGGGGCCCTGATGACGAGGCGGGCGCCTCCAATACGCAGACGCCGGACAAGGTCCTCGACGGCAAGCGCCTGATCAAAGAGGGCAAGGTCTATCGCCTGGGTCACGTCTACGAGCCGGGTATGCCGGCGTTCCCGGGCAACCAGGGGCTCTCCGTGGAGGCCGGGCCGACCACGGTGATCCAGCAGCAGGTCACGAACTCCGAGGTGATGCACGGGGAGTTCGGCCAGATGGGGACGGAGTTCGACGCGCTGGGCCATTTCGGCTACATCCCTCCCGGGAGCTCGGACCCCGCCGACGCGCTCTTCTACAACCAGTTCACTGGCGCCGAGATCCTCACGGGAGACGGGCTCGCGCACCTCGGCGTCGAGAACGTGAAACCGATCGTCACGCGCGGCGTCCTCCTCGACGTCAAGCGCTACGCGAACGGTGGGGAGACGCTCGCGTTCGGCCAGGAGATCACCCTGTCCATGGTGATGAAGACGCTGCGCGCGCAGAAGATGGACGCGCGCGACATCGGCGCCGGCGACGTCGTGCTGATCTTCACGGGCTGGGAGGAGAACTGGGAGCTCGGCACCGAGGGGTATTACACGCAGCCGGGCGTGGGGCTGGCCCAGCCGGGGATCGGGATCGAGGTCGCGATGTGGCTCTCATCGAAGGGAATCGCCTGCGTCGGGTCGGACAACTTCGGCATCGAGGTCCTCCCGCCGAAGGCTCCGGTGGCGCCGGGGGTGATCTTCCCGGTGCACCATCACCTGCTGGTGAAGAGCGGAATCTTCCTGCACGAGGCGATGGTGCTCTCGGAGCTGGCAGCGGATCTGGCCGCGGAGCTCGAGGAGCGGCCGCACGGGCACAGGAGCCCGTACGAGTTCTTCTACGTCTACAGCCCGCTGCCCCTCCGGGGCGCGTCCGGATCACCGGGGATCCCGCTCGCGATCCGGTGAGCGGATCGGCGCCCCGCAAGATCGTCGACCACCTCGGTGCAGGGCGCCAGCACGAGGACGGCCAGCGCCGTGCTCCCCGGGATCACCGGCGCGGCGTGGCCCTCGATCTTCTGCATCAGGCTCCGCAGCGTACCCCGGGCGGCGCTCCACTGCGGCCGGCCATCGGGCGGCCCGCCCTACCTTGCGACGACCACGGTCGTGACGCTGTAGGCCTCGCCGAAGCGCGCGTGGACGGCGACGAGCTGCCCGTGATGCCGGGTCCCGCCGAACACCTCGACCACCGCCTGTGTTCTGCCTCTGTCGGAGCCTGACGGCCCGCCCGGCCATTCCCGGTTCACAGGAGTCCCACGCTGGCGGCGCCTTGCTGGGATGCGCGCATGTAATTGAGCGGCGCATGATCGGCAAGGGAGCGGCGCAGCGGAACGCGGTCGAGGAAGGGGAAATCGACAATAAACTTCTTGCTGGAACCACGCCATCGCAGCCGAGGCAAGGGTCGTCAGGAGCGTGCACGCCTGCCTCGTCGAAGCTCGGCTTGGCATCCATCCAGCGCCTTCCTTCGCGGTGTACAGCGAGCCGAAATGCACGAAGGGACCCATGGTCCACGCCGGCAGGTGCGGGAAGACGTCGTTGCGGTAGACGTGCCTGAAGAGCATTTTCCCGAGATCTCGTTCGAACCTGTCCTTGAAATCGTGGTAACCGACCATCGGCTGTCCGTACGTGTAGACGCCGCGCAGCTTCTCCCGGAAGTAGGCGAGCCGAGGATCCGCGAAGAGGAGCGCCGCCATAATGACACCGAGCGCGCCCCCCAGGCTGTGACCGGTGATGTAAAGCGCCTCCAGCACATCGGGGTCTTCCCCCCTGGGCGGCCGGAGCACCCCGCGCGAGGTGCCCATGTCCGCCCCGGCGTGGCGCCGATCGTCCGCGCAGTCCCGCGGGTCTCTCCTGAGGCAGTCGCTCCACATGGCCCTCTCCCGCGCGACCGCGTCGCAGATGGATCCGCCCTTGCGGGCGCTCTGGAGCAAGTTTCGCAGGGGCGCAGCCAGCATCATCGCCGTGCGGAAGAAGCCACCATGGATATGCCCCGCTGAGAGAAAGGGAACCGCCCTGGAGCTGGCGTTTGATAGCCAGTTGACGATGTTCAGGATCCCCGTGCCCCGGAAGCAGAGGACGCACAGCCTCCCGTCCTCGCTCTGTACGAGATACGCGGTCGTATCGGTGAGGAGCGCAGGGCTCCTCGCCGTGAGCGCTACGGTTTCGTTCCAGGGGACCCCGGCGCGTCGATGCATCACCTTCGCAAAGGTATCCGGGTCGGAATATGACCACGATGACGCTGCGCCAAGGATAGCTGCCACGTGTCGGTCGTATTCCCCCGCGTTCGCCCGAACCATATGGTCGACATGGTCGACGTGCTCGATCCCGGCCGCCGCAGGCGACCAGGTCTCAATAGATCCAGTCTTCTCCCCGTACACATTGCGCCTGGAGAACCTGGTCATGCGAATGGCATCGAATTTCATGTGTCGCCCTCGCCTTGGTTACACGTTGCTTGTATGAGGCGCGGAGAGAGCATCGTTTGTTGCTAAAATCTCTTCGTGTCTTTCGACGTCTGCCGTGCTGCTGGATTCGTCGAGTTCTTGCGCTCCGCCTGCCGTCGGTCGGTCGACCTGACGCGCGTCATGCCATCCATCGATTGGTCGGACATTCTATGTGAATGTTGCGCCGGTGGTGCCTGCCTCGGACGTGCGTAAGTAGTGGATCGGCAGATGGTCGGCATACGAGATGCGCAGCGGAAGACGACCGAGGATGGGAAACATCTCCTGCATGATCCACGACCCGGACGCCTTGAGCATGGAGCCGACATAGGTCCACGCCTGCGTCGTCGAGCCTCGACTCGGTACCCATCCAGTACCTTCCTCCGAGATGTACAGCGAGCCAAAGTGCACGAACGGGCCCATGGTACATGCCGGCAGGCGCGGTATGGAGTCATTGCGATAGACATGCCTGAAGAGCCGTTTTCCCAGGTCTCGTTCGAACCTGTCCTTGAAGTCCTGGTAACCGACCATCGGCTGTCCGTACGTGTAGACGCCGCGCAGCTTCTCCCGGAAGTAGGCGAGCTGAGGATCCGCGAAGAGGAGCGCGGCCATGATGACACCGAGCGCGCCCCCCAGGCTGTGACCGGTGATGTAAAGCGCCTCCAGCACATCGGGGCCTTCCTCGCCGGGCTGCCGGAGCACCCCTTGCGAGATGACCGGATCCGGCTCGGGGGGGCGCAGATCACCCTCGCTGTACTGCGAGTACTCCTTGGCGCAGTCACTCCACATGGCTCGTTCCTGCGCGACCGCGTCGCAAATCGATCCGCCCATGCGGGCGGTCTGGAGCAAGCTCGTCAGGGCGGTGGCCAGCACCATGACGCCGCGCAAGAAGCCGCAGTGGACGTGCCCCGCGGAGAGGAAGGGTTCCGCCTTGCAACTGGCGGTCATTAACGCTTGGATCGCGTTCGCCAAGTAATCCGCGCCGGGGAAGCAGAGGATGCACAACCTCCGGTCCTCGCTCTGGACGAGGTATGCGGTCGTATCCGTGAGGAGGGCAGGGTTGGCCACCGTGAGGCGTACGGTCTCGTTCCAGGTGATCCCGGCGTGCTGGTGCATCACCCTGGCGACGGTGTCCGTGTCGGAATAGGCCCATATCGACGCTACGCCGAAGACAGAGGCGAGACGGTGGTCGTGTTCTCCTGCCGTCGCCTTGATCATGTAGTCTACGTTGACGACATGTTCGCGCTCGTTCTCCAGCGTGAGCGATCTTGCAGCGGATTCGGCATCCTCTGCGCACGCATCATACTCGTGGCTTCTGGTCACCCGAATTGCCTCGAACTTCATATGCCACCCTCTCTCGGGCCCCACGCGACGGCTGGTTTTATAGCTCGTTCGCCTCGTGACGCCAAGCGCCGGATCGCCGCTTGGCGCTCAGGCGTTGAGTCCCGCAGCAAGCTCGAGAATCGAACGATGAGGCTCTGTCCCACGCAGCTCTGAGGCGAGTTTGCGAGAGATGGCAGAGGGCGCGGCCGTCTGCACCCGTGATGTTCTGGGCAGAAGTCTGTCTCGGCGCCGCGACGCTCGCCGTCCCCGCACCATCATGATGCAGCCTGCCGCCGCGCGCCGCAGAGGGGAACTGGATCCTCGCTCAGCGTCAGAGATCGAACAGCGTCCCCTGCCCGCTCGGCCGCCGGAACGTCGACTCGCCCTCTCCCTCGCGCTCCTCGCGCGCTTCCGCGCGCCACGTTGAGCCCGAGCCGCTGGCAGTGGACCGGCGTGCTCCACGACGCTGATGGATCAAGGGGACGGCACCTACGTGGTGACGGCGATGCGGGTTACCGACGACGATCTCGAGAGCCCGGCGGAAGCTCTCGCGCGCTCGGGCGATGCGACGGCCGGCACCGTGATCTCCGGCGTGAGCGACAGCGCGGATCTGGCCTTCGACGCGGCGGGGAACCTGTGGGTCGCGACGGGCGACGCCATCCTGCGCTACGACGCCGGGCGACTCGCCGCCTCGCTCCGTGGCCATCGAGAGCTCCTGCTCAAATGGTTCCGCGCACGGAGCGCCTTCGCTCATGGCGCCACCGAGGGATTCAAAATAAAGCGATAATTACGGCCAGAAAAGCGTATGGGTTTCGGACCTGCGAACACGGGGAGATCGCCCTCTGCCACGCGCTCGGGAACCTGCCGGAGCCCGAATGGATCACCCACAAATTTTTCTGAAGAGGCCAAAAAGTGCGCTCCGCTGATCCGCCTACAAAAACCAACAGATCCAACGAGTTCACTCGGCTGTGTAATGCCAGGGCGACGAGGGACTAGCGCAGCGGGGGCATGTCCTGCATCAGATCGTCGATGCAGGATTTCCAGGTGGAGGGCTCGAGGAGCTGCGAGAGCTCGTCGGATGAGCCGCCGAGCGCCGCTTCTTCAGCCGTGCCCATCGCATCCATGAGGCTCCGCAACCTGGCGCCGTCGCCGCGAACGAAGCAGCCGACCATGCTGGCCGCTTGCACATAGAACATCACGGCATCGTCCGTGCGAAGCGTGTATGGGACCGCCTGCTCCGAGGCCGAGCGCGAGGCGGCGAGCAAGTGTCACGGTGCGATGATAGCAAGCATTGCGCCGCGTAGACTCTGCGCGGAGATGGGTACACCCCATCTTTTGTTGGAGCCTCCTGGTACTGGTCAAATTGGAACAGGGAGGCGGGGAGGCGGGGAGAAAAAACTGAGTAAATCTCCGTGTCTCCCCGCCTCCCTGTGATCTTTCTCGGGCAAAGTTGACCACCACCAGCCTCCTCCAGCACGGAGATGGGTGCCACCCGTCTTTTGTTGGAGGCCTCGCCGCCGCCTTTTCGCTGTACGTGCCGCTCACCGCCGCCCCGCTCGCCCTCCGCGCCCCGCCCGGCCCACCAGCCGCCACCCGGCGACGCTCTGGACCCGCAGCATCTCGGCCAGGCCGAAAGGTTACTTTCTGCATCTGCACGGCCCGCACCAGACTTCCCCGTAACGCCACCCCGCTGCCACGAACCGGCTTCGTTCAACACGATGTTTGCCCGGACGCTGCCGCCGCTCTTGCCCGCCTCCGGGCAAACGCCTATTGGTTGGGCGGCATCCTGGGCTTTGGCTTTATGGGTGATGAACGCTCGCGATGACCTCCGCGTACCGCTCGGTTCTCGCGCAGACCCGTAGAGCGAGCTGGTAGTAATCCTACTCCCACACGGCAAGAGGCGATCCCTCAATCTGCAACGCGCGTCGATAGTCGAAGGCACGGCTCGCTTCTCCGATGTAGTCGGGTTCGGAGTACGTTCTAATGCCGGCCGCGACATCGGCGGCGTGCTGGGCGCGCACGGCGGTGCGGTGATTGCGGAGTAGGGGGACCAGGCGGAGCGGCAGCATCGTGATTCGATCCTTCCGGCCCTTGCCGTCGCGAACGAGGATCTTGCGGCGCTCGAGGTCGACGTCCTTCGCGCGGAGCTCGGCGCATTCAAGCAGATGGAGGCCGGCGCCGTGGAGGAGAGAGGCCATGCGTCGCGGGACGCCGGTCATGCGCTCCAGGAGAGCGCTCACCTCGGTCGGCGTGAGCACCGCGGGGAGGCGGCGCGGCGGCGCAGCGCGCGCAGCCCGAGGACGAGCGCGCCCACCTCGACCAGCGCGAGCCAGCGCGCGCGGGCGCGCGGCGGGAATCGCTCGACCGCGCAGCCGCCCGCGGCCGCCGGCGGCGCGGGTGCCTCGTACCTGCAGCCGTGAGCGCGCGCCGCCCCAGCCGCGGGCGAGCAGACGCCTCCATGGGGGCAGGGCTCCGGATCCTCCGGGAAGCAGAGCGCGCTGCAGGTCGGGCTCTCCTCCCCGTCGAACCGCGCGCACATGCCGAACTCGCACGTCTCGTCGCGATCGCACCGGGCGCCGATCGCGCCCGGGCTCGGCCGGGCGTACCGGCACTGCGATGTCCCCGGCGCGCCGCCCTCGCAGCGCATCGAGGCGGGGCAGTCCGCGGGGCCTCCGCACGCGCGCGAGCAGTAGGGGAAGCTCGGCGCGTCCTCCGGCGACACGCAGAGGCCCGAGGCGCAGTTGCCCGGCTCCACGCAGGGCTCGCCGGCCTGCCCGCCGCTCTGCTCGATCGCCGCAAGCAGCGGCTCGATGAAGCCGCCGAGGTGTGCGTCGACGCGGACGGCGCTGGCGCGCACGGCGCACGCCTCGTCGCCGCGTGAGATCACGCCGAGGAGGATCTCTCCCCCGCCGCCCGCGCCGAGGACGGGCCCGCCCGAGTCGCCGGCGCAAGCGCTGGAGGGCGAGGGCGTCAGGGAGAACGTGAGCGCGTCGAGCTCGCCGAGGACGGCCGTCCCTTGCATCCTCCGGGCGTCGCCGCGCTCCTCGACGTCCTCCCTACCGAACCCGACAAACCGGACGCTCCGGCCGGCGTCCTCGTCGGTCAGGGGCTGCGCGCGCACCGGGATCGGCGCCACGTCGAGCGGCTCGCGCAGGAGCAGCAGGCCGATGTCATGATCGGCAGCGCCAGCGCGGTAGTCCGGCGAAGGCCACGCCTGCGCGACGCCGACGTGGACGCCCTCGACGGCGGACGGCCCCACGAGCACCGTGTCCGGATGGCCGGCGAGGCAGTGCGCCGCGGTGACGACAACGCGCGGGCGGATGATGACGCCCGTGCACCCGACCTCGCCGCCCGCGGCAATGCCGACGACCGCTGAGTCCTCGGTCGCCGGCGTGCCGTTCCTCACCTCCTGCCGCGCCTCGGCGGCGTCTAGCGGCAGGGGACCGTCCGCGGGGGCGCACCCCGTCCCGCGGAGCAGGAGCAGGGCGGCCCCGCAGGCTGTGGAGTGAACGCGGCCTCTTCGATGCATGGATAAGTTGTTGATACAGCGTCACTTTTCCAGGATGGAGGTGGATCGCGTCAGGTTTGCTCGGCGCTCGCCTGTCGGCGCCGCGTCAGCGGGGCTGGCCGCAGTTCCCGGCGGCGCAGCACGAACTCGGCCCCGGGTTGTCGAACGCGATGCAGGAGACGACAGCGCCGTTGCATCGATCGCAGTCGCCGCCCGGCCATGTCCAGTACCAACTGGACGCGGTACAGCCGTGCTCCGCGTAGCAGGCGTCATGTACATCGCAGCACGCGCCGTTGCTCCCGCAGCTGTCGCCGAACCACACCCACGACGGCAGATCGCACCCGTAGTTGTCGTACTCCTGGCCCTGGAGCGAGTTCACGATCTTCGATTGGATATAGAGCGCCCCTTCGATGGAGTTCTCCAGGGTGGGGAGCTCATCGAGCTGGGGCCGCAGGCTGCCCTCGACCGGCGCGCCCTGGGCCTCCGCGCCCTCCTGGGCGAGCAGCGTCCAGCGGACCGTCTCCTCCTCGGCGCTGCCAAGCTGGTAGTCCACCGAGAACTGCGGTGTCCCTGCGCGATCGTAGATGTCAACGCGCACGAGCGACGGGCTGAGCTTCGCGCTGCGCGCGACCACGTTGTCGAGATCCATCGTCAAGGTCTCGGGGCTCGTGGCCTCCTCCCGGGGCGTATCGTTTTTAGCCTCATCGCCCGCACCGGCGCACCCGATGGCCAGGGTCGAACCGCACACGACGAGCGCGATGACGCCAGACGCGAATTGCATCATTTTCATGACAATTCCCCTTCGTTCCGTCGACGAGGCTGCTCTCGCGGCGCCGCCGACATGTTGGGCTCGAAGCAACTCGGACGCGATTGATTTAATGGAAGTGGTCTGTCCGTCAAGGTGATTTGGTAATTCGAGCCTGTAGCAAAAATGATAGATCCTCGTCGATCCACCCCTGGATCTCGGCATTGGTATCCGATGTGCACGAGCTCGGGATGTGGCGCTGTTTGCCTGGTATTCGCGTCGGCTGATGCGGACTCGTCAGCTGGCACGGACTCGTCAGCTGGTGCGGGCTCGTCGGTTGATGCTGACTCGTCGAATTTGTGCTCGCGTCGAGCTCGCGATCCAGGCGACCCTGTCACGATGACGTGGCGTGGCGAGCTCCTCGGGCTCGTGAACGTCGGGCAGCGCAAGGTCTCCCGTGTTTCGTGCCCTTGCGTGCGTACGTGCTGCGTCCACTACCCCGGCGAGCAAACGGGTCTTCGCGCATCGATGAATCCGACCCGTTTCGGCGGCTTTCGCCCAGTGAGAGGGGGCTCAGCGCTCGCATTCAACCTTTCGAGGCCTGCTCGGCTACTTTAGCCCTTGTCATCGCGGGGGAGGCATTCGCCTCCCGCCACGAAACCCCACGTTTTTCGGGGTCCCCACCTCTCCGGCCTCGCTTCGCGAGGCTCTACATCAGCGAGCGCGGGTCTCGCTCGCTGATAGGCAGAAATCTGCGGATCGGGGTGGCTATCAACATCCTTCGCATGCGGCGAGACGATCTCGTAGAGCCAAGCGCTTTGGGTGCCCTCCTCCAGCGCCACGTACGTGTCGCCAGCGATCGTCTTGAGGCGCTCCGCAAGAGCTTGTCCGTCGGTCTCCACGACATGCGTCCCCAGCTGCATGCCGCTCTCGCTGAGGACGCCTCATCGAGGCGGCGATGGGCGAGCGCTCGATCGCAACCGCCGCGACGGACGACAGATCTCCGGCTGCCCAGTCGCTTTCGCGATAGAGGCGTGAAAGAGGTTCCGACGACGACGCAACGCGCGCGGGGCGGGTCGGCAAGGCGCGCGCAAGGGCAATTGCGGTGAAGGGATCGGGACACTAAACTTCATCTTATCAGCCTTGGCCGTCCGCGGCGCAAGGCGCGGAGTCGAACATGGACATTCCCGATTGGTCGAGGGCACGCCTGCGGAGGGCGCTCGACGCGCTGCCTCCAAGAAAGAGGGACTGTGCGCGCGATCTGCTCGAACGCGCGCATCGGCACGCGATGGCCGTGCTCAACACCGCCGGCGCCGCCTCTCAGGCGAACCACGACCTCGGCGTCGCGGCCCTCGGCCAAGCCGCCCTCGATCCCGTGGCCGAGGCAGAGATCCGGAGCTCGCTGCATCACGTCCCCTTCGTCGCGAACGACGGCGCGATCTGGGGCGTCGGTCTGTACAGGCAGCTCGACGTCGGGTGGATCACGTCGCTCATCGCCTGGATGATCTACTCGGACCGAATCTACGCCCCTTTCCCGGCGAACCCGCAGACGATCCGGATCCCGAACAAGACGACCATCGCGCTCCTCGGCGACTGGGGGGGCGGGCCGGCGAGCCTCGCTGGCCGCCGGGTCGGGCGAGCGGTCGAGCGCCTGAAGCCTGACTACACGATTCACCTGGGCGATGTGTACTACTTCGGCGGCTTGCTCGCGCGCGAACGGCTGAACCTCGTCGACATCTGGCCGGGCGCGCCTGGCACCTCCTTTGCGCTCAACTCGAACCACGAGATGTACGCAGGCGCGCAAGGCTATTTCAAGATCGCCCTCAACCCGCGGCGCCGAACGCCGTTTACCGCGCAGCAGGGGAGCAGCTACTTCGCTCTCGAGAACGACGCGTGGATCCTCGTGGGCCTCGACTCCGCCTATTTTTCCGACTGGTGCGAGCTCAGCATGGTCGGACGGCTCGACGAGGGGCAGCTCGCGTTCTTGGACGAGCTGGCCAGCAAGGGAAAACAGATGGTCGTCTTCAGCCACCATGAAGGCCTCGTGCTGAACGGGACCGGAACAACGCCGCTTTGGGCTCAGGTGGCCCCTCTGCTCCCGCGCGGCGGCTACTGGTACTGGGGTCACGCGCACGCGGGCATCGTCTACACGCCGCAGCCCGGCGCCGCCCAGGGCGCGCAGATCCACGGCCGATGCGTCGGCCACGGCTGCATCCCTCAGGGCCGACCCTGGGGGCTCGACGCCCTGCGGTCCGGGCCGAACCCGACGGTCGCTTGGTTCGAGGAGACCCCGGTCGAGCACAGCAGGGGCCGTGTGAGCAACGGCTTTGCGCTGCTGACCCTTGAGGACCATCGCCTCACAGAGCAGTTCTTCGATGAGGACGGCAACCAGACCTATTCAGCCTCGAATTCCACGGCGTCCGAGCCGCGGATAGAGTCTTCGGTCCGGTAGGCGCGCCGCGCGCAGGCTCATGCCGAGCGTGGCGAGGACACGAGGTGGCTCGGCGCGAGCACGGCGGCAGCTCCGTCGCGCGATGGGCCCAGGCATGCCATGCATGCCCACCCTCACAGGTCGAACAGCGTCCCCTGCCGGCTCGGCCGCCGGAAGGTCGACCGCTCTTCCGCCTCGTTGACCGCGTCGCCCACGCGCGCCCGGTTCAGGCCGAGCCGCTGGCAGTGGACCTCGAACAGCCGCTGGATGGCCGCCCAGCGCGGGCCAGCGCCCTGGAAGCGCGCCCCGAAGGCGGCCTCGTTCATCTTGCCGCCGCGCATCTCCTGGATGCCGCGGCGGACCTTGGCGGCGCGGTCCGGGAACGCCTCCTCGAGGCGCTCGTCGAAGACCGGGAGCACCTCGCGCGGGAGGCGCAGCGGCATCATGAACGCGCTCTCCGCGCCAGCGTCGCGGGCGCGCTCCAGCAGCTCCGGGACGTCGCTGTCGTTCAGGCCAGGGATCATCGGCGACAGCGAGATCCCCGTCGGCACCCCCGCGTCCGAGAGCGCCCGCATCGCGGCGAAGCGCAGCGACGAGCGGCTCGCATACGGCTCCATCTTGCGCGCCACCGCGTCGTCGGCGAACGGGATGCTGAAGTGGACCCGGGCGCGGGCCCGGCGCGCCAGCTCGCCGAGCAACGCGGCGTCGCGCCGCACCAGCGCGCCCTTCGTGATGAGCCCGACAGGGTTCCTGAACGCGAGGCACACCTCGAGGCAACGGCGCGTGAGCTCATAGCTGGCCTCGAGCGGTTGGTAACAATCGACGTTGCCCGAGAACACGATCGTGTCTCCCTGCCAGCTCGGCTTGTTGAGCTCCTTCTCGAGCAGCTCGGGCGCATTCGACTTGACCACGATCTTGCGGTCGAAATCCGTCCCGGCGCCCCACCCGAGGTACTGGTGCGACGGCCGGGCATAGCAGTAGGCGCAGGCGTGGAGGCAGCCCCGGTACGGGTTGACGCTGTACCGGAACGGAAGATCGGGGCTGTCGTTCGCGGTCACGATGGAGCGGGCCTGCTCCTCGAAGATCTGCAGCGTCGCCGGGGGTGCCTCTTCGAGGTACTCGACCTGCGTGGACGACCACGGGTTCGGAGGGTTGTTCACGGGGCGCGGCATGGTGCGGAGTGCTCCGGGCGAAGAGGCGAGCGCTGCGAGCGCAGTGTAGCGCGTCCCGGTCAGGATGGGAGCGTTTGTTCAGTAGAGCCCGGCGGGCCCCGCCGGGGCGCCTGGGACGCACCGGCTGCGCCGGGCGTGCGTCCGGGGGGGGCGACGGTGGGACGCTGGGAAGAGCGGATTGACGCGGTAGGGGAGCCCTGCTGGCATGGACGCCCTCAGTCGAGACGGGGGAGGGAAATATGGCCGAGCCGAGACAGCCTGGGTTCGATCTCCGCAGCACCTACCTGCACCTCGCGGAGGGCGGGGACGCGCTGCAGATCGATGTGAAGCCGACGTTCTGGCAAGAGCTCATGTCCGACGAGCCGACGGGCGCCGACATCCGGCGGGTCAAGCGCGTGGATGGCTGGCTCGTGACGAGGTTTCACATGGCCGAGGACACGGCCCGGTGGGAGATGCACCCGGCCGGGGACGAGATCCTGTACCTCCTCTCGGGCACGATCGACGTCGTGCTGCAGGACGAGGGCGGCGAGCGGGTCGTCGCGCTGCGCGCAGGGACCGCGTGCACGGTGCCGCAAGGGGTGTGGCACCGGATGATCGTCCACGAGCCGGGGGATTTCCTGGCGATCACGTACGGCAAGGGGACGCAGCACCGAGCGGTGTAGTCGCCCCGCGGCGAGCCCCCCGTCCGACATTCCGGGGCCGAGCCTCGCCGAGCTGTTGCAGAACCAGGTGGATGGGCGGCGCCTGCCGGAACCGCTCACGGCGGGCCGGCCGCAGCACGATCGACGAGCGTGTCGAAGAACCGCGCGGCATGCGCGGAAGCGGCGCGCACCTTGTGGGGGTCGACCAGCCCGATCAGCTCGAAGCCATGCGACTTCACATACTTCCCTTTGGTCTTCGAGTCCCTGGTCGCTCGTTCGATCGCGTCGTAGAGGTCTCGCTTCGCGACCAGCTCGACATTCTGCTGATGGGGGAGCGCGTCCCTTCGAAATCCCTTCTTGTAGTACGCCGCGAGCACCTCGGGGTCAGCGACCAACCAGGCCTCCATCGCCTGGACCATCAAGTGGAGCTGTTCATCGATCACACCATCCGGCCTGAGCCACTGATCTCCCTCGCGCCTGAGGACGTGATCCCAGGTCGAGGTCCCGGGTGTCACGGGCTCCTCACTGTCGACGAGCAGGATGCACAGCGTGTCCGGGTAGCTCTTGAGCGCTCGCTTGAAATCGTTGAAGGCCTCCTTGCGACTTCCGCACGCGATGACCTTCGGCCTGGCGCGCCCACCGAGGATCCTCGCGAACAGCTTGCCGAAGCCTTCGCGAAGGGGCTCCTGAGCCCGCCGCGTGGCGCCGCCCCCCTCCACGTAGACGCGCACGGCTACCATCGCGTGCCTCCGAGCTCGCCCTTGCGCCAGAGCTCACCGAGCGAGTACTCCTCCAGCCACGTCGAGAGAGCATCCCGCGTGAGGCGTCGCATGGTCGTCCGCCCTTCGCGGCGCTCGCACACGATCACGGCCTCTGGCGTGTCGGAGAGCGCATCGACGAGGACATCCGAGTGGGTCGTCACGACGATCTGCATTCGCTCCGACGCGGCGACGAGGAGCCGCGCCAGCGTGGGCATCAGGTCCGGATGAAGGCCGAGCTCCGGCTCCTCGATGCAGATGAGCGGCGGCGGCGCTGGATCGAGCAGGACGGCGAGCAGCGCGAGCCATCGGAGCGTGCCATCGGAGAGGCGCGTCGCGGGGATGGTCCAGCGCTCTTCTTCGAGGAAGATCTGGACCGTCCCCCCCTCGATCTGCACGGAGAAGTCGACGATACCGTCGAATAGCTGCCGCAAGGCGTCGATCAGAAGCCGCTTGGTCGGGACATCCCGACGGAGGCGATTCAGTATCAGCCCGAGGTTCTGTGTATCTTCGCGCAGATGGTCGGTCGGCAGATCGGGCGGCTGCGGGCGCCGGGGAGGGGACGCGCGCCCGAAGCCCCAGTCACGGTAGAGCCTGATCTTGCTGTACTGGTCACCGACGAACGAGAGCTCCGGGTACTGATCGGGATCCTTGCGCTGGGAGAGGATGGACTGCTGCGGGTCGATGTCCTCGCGCCGGAGCTCGCGCCTGCCCGCACTCACGTGGAGCATCGGACGCCCATGTTCGTACCCGAAGTAGACGTGATGCCCGGCCTCACCGGTCGCCGGCTTCTCGCTCTCGATGCGCTCGTCGACGATCTCCAGGCGCGCCCCGACCTCGGTGAAGGAGATCCGATGGCGCAGGCTCTTGTCCGACCCGGGCCTGTACGCGACCACGGCTTCCACCTCGGCCTTCGCGCCCGGCTCGCCCCTCCAGAGCCACGCGCTCACACCACCGCCCTGCCGCACGGCGGCGAGCAGATCCGTAGGTGCGGCGCGCAGGAAGTCGATGGCCTCGATGAAGTTGGACTTGCCCGAGCCGTTCGGGCCGATGAGGACGTTGAGCTCGCTGAGCTCGATCGGATCGGCGCCCGGACCGAACGAGAGGAACCGATCAAGCCGCAGGCTCTTGAGGAACATGCGCCGAACTCTACCCGGACCGCCCTCATGGTCGCCAGCGGAGGAGCCGGTCCGGCCTGACCGGACCGCCGGGCGCCTGCGCCGCGCCTCAGCCCCGCCCTGCGTGGCGGCGGTGCTCCACCATCAGGCAGCGGTCCTGCACGACCAGGATGCCTGCCTCGACCAGCCGCTCGGCCACCTTGTCGTTCCGGATGCCGCTCTGCAGCCAGACGGCGCGCGGCCGGGCGGCGAGCAGGTCGTCGAGGTGCCCGGCGACGTCCTGGCCCCGCCGGAAGACATCGACGATGTCGATGGGGCCCGGCACGTCGGCCACCCGGCGATAGACCTGCTGGCCGAGGATGGTCTTCACGTCAGGATAATAGACAGGGACCGGGATCACCTCCACGCCCGCGCCCTGCAGATAGCTGGGCACGTAGAAGGCAGGCTGATCCGACTGCGCCTCGGTCTTGATGCCGAGCACGGCGACGCGCCGCGCCGAGCGCACCAGCTCCGCCACCCGGGCCTCGTCGTGGCTGATATCGCGAATGTCGTCCATGGAGGGAGTCTACGTCCCAGGGCGCCGCTCGGCGACAGATCCCCGCGCTCGGGTCGCGGCAGAGTTGTGGCAGACTCGGCCGCGTGAACCTCGACCGGCTCCCCGCGCTCTGGGCCGACCTCATCCGCTCTCCCGCCTCGCTGCCCGTCGCGCTGGCGCTCTCGGCCTCCGTCCTCGCGCTCGGCTTCTTCGCCTACCGCCTGATCTTCGCCTCGCTCTCCCGCCTCGCGGGCGCCACGCAGACGTCGCTGGACGACCTCCTGGTCCGCCGCATGCGGCTGCCGGCGCGCATGCTCGTCGCGCTGCTCGCGATGCACGCGTTCATCTCCCTTCGCGGGGGAGAGCTGCCCACGCTCCACAAGGGCGTGCTCCTCCTGGAGCTCACCCTCGCCGCGTACCTCGCCATCGAGATCGCCGAGACGCTGATCATCGACTACTGGCTCGCCGAGCGCCGGAAGGTGCTGCTCCCGGCGCTGGTGCGGCACCTCCTGCTCACGATCCTCTACCTGGTCGCCGGCCTCTCGATCGTCGGCGCGGTCACCGGGGTCGACCTCGTGCCGCTGCTCGCGACCTCGACCGTCATCACGGTGGTCCTCGGCCTCGCGCTGCAGGACACCCTGGGCAACCTCTTCGCCGGGCTCGCGCTGCACTCCGAGCGCTCGTTCGGCGTCGGGGACTGGATCCTCGTCGACGGGGTCGAGGGCCAGGTGATCTACGTGGGATGGCGCTCCACGCGCATGAGGACGTTCTCCGGAGACGTCGTGATCCTGCCGAACTCGATCATCGCCAAGGCGCGCGTGCAGAACTTCTGCGCGCCGGACCGGAACTGCGCGCGCAACATCGAGATGCTCGTCGCGCTCGCCGCCTCCCCCGAGGCCGTAGAGCGCGCCGCCCAGCGCGCCTGCGGCGAGGTGCCCGAGGTGCTCCGCGAGCCCGCGCCCAGGCTCTGGCTCGCCTCCGTCACGCCGCTCTTCCAGCGCTACGTCATCAAGTTCTGGATCGCCGACTTCGAGCGCCACGATCTCCTGGAGTCCGAGGTCATGAAGGCGTTCTTCCGGGCGTGCCGCGACGAGGGCGTGGCGCTCAGCCCCGCCGCGGCGCAGCCGGCCCTCGCCGTCGAGATACGGCCCCCGGCAGGCGCCCCAGGGCCCGCCGAGGGCGCCGCAGGGGCCGCCGCCGGCGCCGCAGGGCCCGCGGCCGACCCGAGGGCGGCGCCGGCGGTCCTGGCGGCGATCGTCGTGGCGCCGGCCGCCCCGCCGCCGGACGCTCACCTCTGAGCCCGCGCGGCCTCAGGTCGTGGCGCCGGCCGCCCCGCCGTCGGGCGATCACCGCCGCGTCCGCGCGGGCTCAGCGGCCTGATTTGCCTTGGTGCAGCCGCCTCGCCGCGGTACCCCGGCGGCATGCCTGATCACCAGTCCGTCTCTCCCAGCAAGGTCGCGATCGTGGGTGCTGGCAGCGTCGGGGCGACGATCGCCTATGCGTGCCTGATCCGCGGCGCGGCAAAGCAGGTCGCCCTGTTCGATACGAACCGGGCCAAGGTCGACGCCGAGGTGCTCGACCTCAACCATGGGCTGCAGTTCGTCCCGGTGGCCACGCTCGATGGCAGCGACGATGTCGAGGTCTGCCGCGGGGCGCACGTCGTCGTGATCACCGCCGGCGCGAAGCAGAAGCCCGGGCAGAGTAGGATGGACCTCGCCACCGCGAACGTCGCGATATGCCGCGAGCTCCTGCCGAGGCTCCAGGCCGTCGCGCCGGACGCGCTCTACCTGCTCGTCACGAACCCGGTCGACGTGATCACGTATGTCACGCTCAAGCTGACAGGCCTCCCGCCCGCCCGTGTGATCGGCAGCGGCACGGTGCTCGACAGCAGCCGTTTCAGGTTCCTCATCGCGAGGAAGCTCGACGTGGCCGTGCAGAACGTCCACGCGTACATCGCGGGAGAGCACGGGGACAGCGAGGTACCGCTGTGGAGCAGCGCGAACGTGGCGAACATCCCGCTCGACGCGTGGTCCGTGCCCGGCCACGGCCACCTCGGCGCGACCGAGCGGGCGGAGATCTTCTCCAACGTGAAGAACGCCGCAGCCCAGGTGATCTCCGGCAAGGGCGCGACGAACTACGCTATCGGCCTCGCGACCGCCAAGATCCTGGAGGCCCTGCTCCGCGACGAGCACCGCGTGCTGCCCGTCAGCAGCCTGCTGAGCGGCTATCGTGGGATCGACGATGTCTGCCTGAGCGTGCCGTGCATCGTGAACCGGTCCGGCGTCGAGTCGCTGCTGCCCATACCGATGAGCCCCGAGGAGGAGGCCGGCCTCCGGGCCAGCGCGGACACGATCCGCAAGGCGATCCGATCGCTAGGATTCTGAGGCGACCCCGGGTGTGCCGCGACTGCCATCGCGCCCCGTGATTCCCGTCGGGCCCAATCGCCCGTGCCCGTCGAAGGCGTCTATCGTCCGTCTGCCGACCAACCCCTCTCGTCTGCTCATCCGTGGCAAACCAGCGCGTTCGCCCTCATTGGCAAGGCCGTAGGCCCGAGGAGAGGCAGCTCGTCGCGCGGAGTGGGGGACGGGCCGATGTTCGAGCTTGCCCTCATTGGCAAGGCCGTAGGCCCGAGGAGAGGCAGCTCGTCGCGCGGAGTGGGGGACGGGCCGATGTTCGAGCCCAATAGCCATCTTTCATCCGGCGAAGCCGGATGAAAGATGGCTCAGGCGAGTTCGGCGGGGCCCCCACTCCGCGCGACGAGCTGCCTCTCCTCGGGCCGGTCAGTTCAGCAAAGCCCCCGCACCGCCCAACGATCCGCCCCGCCTCTTCCCAAAGCTCACCCGCCAGCCGTCCCCTGGTCCGCTTCCCCCCACGCCACCATGACAGCGCTCGTGTTGTAGAACCCCTCGACGCTCCCCCCGAACTTCGCGATCTGCCCGTAGCACGCCATCCCGAACATCGGGTTCGACGCCGCGTTCGGCGAGAGGAACGCCCGCACCTCCTCGCGGTACCGCTCGCCAAGCATCCGGAACCGCGCCGCGCAGTCGAACACCAGCGAGCCGGCCACCCCGGGCAGCGGCCCGAGCACCTTCGTCGACAGGCTCTTCGCCGCCTGGAGCACCGCGTCGGTCGCCGCGTTCACGACGCGCACCACCTGCCCGCGCGCCAGCCCCCCGGTCAGCACCACCGCGCCGTCCCCGCGGATCGCGATCGGCGACCTGATCTTCAGCGCCTCGCCGAACGGCGTCTTCGCCCCGAGCGCGTGCTTCGCCATCGTCTGGAGCAGCCCCTCGCCGCTCGAACGGAAGCCGAGCCGCGAGAGCTCCTCCTCGTACACCCGCGCCGCCGGCTGCCCGTCCAGCGTCCTGAGCACGTTCCGCTCGATGTCCGTGATCGTGAAATCCCGCCCGCCCTCGGCCGCGCGGAACCCGTGCACCACGTCGATGTTCACCCGCTGCCGGTGCGTCAGGCGCACGAGGACCGCCGCGTCCGTCAGCACCTTGCGGCCCAGGAACACCCGCGCCCCCTCGAACGTCCACCCGTCGCCCGCCGTCCCGCCGAAGACGCGCGTGTGCGGCGGCACGCCCTGGCGGAGCGCGGCCACCAGATCGTCGCCGTCGCACGCGAACGCGTCCGCCAGCACCAGGATCGAGCTCGTCGCCCCGCTCCGCCCGCTGCCGCTCGAGACGGCCTCGTCCATGTCGCTCAGCGCCGCCCTGATGCTCTTGGCGTGATCCGAGCGCAGCTCGCGCGCCGCCGTGCACGCCACGTCGATGTTCGCGCCGCCGAGGAACGCGCACGTCACCCCGCTCCTGCTGAAGCCGCGCTCCGTGAACGACGCCCCGCCGGTGGTGGCTCCGACCACCGGAACGCCCGTCGCGTCCTCGACCGCGGCGAGGTAGTCCTCGTGCTTCGTCCCGCTCGGCATGGCCACGATCGCGAGCCGCGCGGGCTCCTTCCACTCCGCGACCGTCCGCTCGATCTTCCGGCCGAGCAGCCACGCGTTCCCGTCAAAGGGTCCGAGGGTCATCATCTTCATGCGCTGAAGCTCCTGCGTGCCCGGCGCCGGAGCGCGGGCTTCGGATCCAGGCCATCACCGACGAACCGCGACCGGACGGTGATATCACGCACGAGGGAGGCCTCTCCACTCCTCATGGATGGGCGCCCGCCGCGCGCGGCCGCTCGTTCGGGGGACGAGCATCGGCTCAGCTCGGGTGCTGTGTTCGGGCCGCATACCTCCGCGCCGGCGCACGGCGCCCTGCTCCGCCCTGCGCGCGCGAGCGCGGCGTCGGCGTCACAAGGCGAGCGCGCGAGCGCCGTCTGTGCGAGCGCGCTCACATGCCGAGCAGCATCGGCTCCCGCTGCCGCACGAACCCCTCCACGAGCTCCCGCTGCTCGCCCGAGAGCCGCACGAAGCGCGCCCCGAACCCAGGCGGACCCTCTTCCTCTGCCTCGCGCGTCCATTCGACCACCCCCACCGCGTCGATCTCGCCGCCCTCCGCGAACGGGATCTTGAGCGCCACCGTCGTCCCCCGCGCCGGCGGCGGCCGGAAGGTCGGCACGAAGATGCCGCCGTGGTCGACGACGTCGGCCGCGGGCGCCGTCCGGTAGAAGTTCGCCGGCGACGCCGCCCCGACCCGCGCCTCGAAGCGCGGCGGCGGCTGGCTCTGCGGGCGCGCCGCCGCGCGGACCTTCTCGTCGAGCGACCGGAGCGCCTGCGCGAGCTCCGAGACCTGCGCCTCGATCGCCCGGATGCCGAACGCGCTCTGCGTCGTCGCCTTCGCGAGCGGCGCCACGAGCCGCTCCACAAGCGACAGGTGGTGCCCCACGAACTCCGACACCGAGCGATCCGTCTCGACCTTCACGTCGACCCGCGGCTGCGCCACCCCCTTGAGCGCCGCGGAGAGCCGCTCCATCTCGGGCGCGAGCCACTGCTTCATCTCCCGCGCCCGCGCGTCCCCCGCCTGCGCCACCGCGGCCGCCTTCCCGATCGCCCCGCGGATGCCCTCCAGCTGCTCGCCCAGCATCGACAGCGTGCCGGTCACGCGCACGACCGGGTCGTCCTCCTTGCCGCCCATGCGCTTGATCCGCACGAAGCTCTTCTTGATCTCGTCCCACCGCGCCGCCTGCTCCGGCGTCATCCGGCCGCGCAGCTCGGCGAGCTTGAGGAGGTTCTGCTCGGCGCCCGTCGTCAGCGTCTGCGACTCGCTCACGTAGTGATCGTCGATGAGCCGGTCGACCTCCTCGTGCGTGTGCGCCGCCACGACCTTCTCGGCCAGCTTGTTCATGTTCCGGTAGCTGCCCTGCAGCTTGAACGGCGGCTCCGTCCGGAAGGCGTCGTCCTGCGACGCGCTCCGGATGTACTCGAGGTTCACGGACAGGAGCACCTTCTGCACCCGGAAGAGCCGCTCGAACACGGCGACCATCTCCGAGACCTCCGCCGCGGAGTAGGCGTGCTCGAGCTCCGTCGCGGCGATGGCCTCGCCCTGCGCCATCCGGATGAGCTTGTGCGTGTCGCCCGGCGCCCGCCCGGAGAGCGGCGCGAGCGTCGGGTTCGACGTGAGCGCGTTCTCCAGGTAGCTCAGCGCGAACAGCGCCTCCTTGCCGTCGAGGATGTCGCCGAGGTTGTACGTGTCGGCCCGGTTCGACAGCATGTCCGGGATCTGGAACCGCGCGCCCGACTCCGTGTACGGGTTGCCCGCCATCACCACGCAGAACTTCTTGCCGCGCAGGTCGTACGTCCGCGTCCGGCCCCGCCACACGCCCTCGATCCGGCGCTGCCCGTCGCAGAGCGATATGAACTTCTGGAGCAGCTCCGTGTTCGTGTGCTGGATGTCGTCCAGGTACAGCATCACGTTGTTGCCCATCTCGAACGCCAGGTTGATCTTCTCGACCTCCTGGCGCGCCGTCGCGTTCGGGGCCTCGGCCGGGTCGAGCGACGTCACCTCGTGGCCGAGCGACGGCCCGTTCACCTTCATGAACACGAGGCCGAGCTTGCTCGCGACGTACTCCATCAGCGTCGTCTTGCCGTAGCCCGGCGGCGAGATGAGCAGCAGCATGCCCATCAGGTCGGTGCGCTTCACGTCGCCCGCGGCGCCCAGCTGCTTCGCCAGGTTCGCGCCGACGAGGGGCAGGTACACCTCGTCGATGAGCCGGTTGCGCACGAACGACGTGAGCACCCGCGGCGCGAACTCCTCGAGGCGCAGCCGCTTCCGCTCCCGCTCCGCGATCTCGCTCCGCACCTTCCTGTAGGCGCGGTAGCGCGGCGCCCTCTCGTGCAGGAAGTCCTCGATCCTGCTCAGGAATTCGTCGAGCCGGAGCGCGATCGCTCGCTCCTTGATGCGCGGGTGCTGCCCGAGCAGCCCCTCGACGCGGGCCTCGGTGACGGCCGCGCTCGGCTCCCGCTCGATGTGCCGCTCCGTCACGACGACGACCGCCGCCTCGAGCGCGAGGTGGGCAAGCGCGGCCGGGGGTTTGGGGGCAGAGCCCGGCTTGCCGGGCGAGCCCCCATCGTTGGCGACCGCAGCGAATCCGCGCAGCCACGCGAGCGCGAGCTCCAGCCGCTCGGCCGGGTGCTTCTCGAGCTGCCGCAGGTCCTCCTCGAACGCCGCGCGGCCGCCCGCGAGGTCGAGGCGCGCGAGCAGCGCGTCCCGCAGCGAGAGCGCCGCGTCGCTCGTCACGAACCGGGGGCGCTCCGCCGCGAGCTCCTCCACGAGGTACCGCGCCGCCACGCGCACGTCCGCCGCGCTCGCCTCGATCCGGTGCGCCGCCGCCGCCGCGGCCACGCCCTGCGCGAGCTCGGCCGCGAGCGCCGCCCGCGCCTCGCTCTCGCCGAGCTGCGCAGCGAGCCGGCCGAGGCTCCGCGCCCGCCGGTGCGCGAGATCCCGGGCGCGCGCGTCGAGCCCCGCCCAGGTCAGGCAGGCGAGGGCCCGCGGCGCGCTGCCGAAGCGCAGGAGCCCCGCCGTGGACCGCAGCGCGAGCAGCTTCTCCAGGATCAGCGCCGCGTCCGCGTCGTGCACGCCGCGCTCGTAGCCCTCGTCGTGCCGGCCCTCCGCGTACGCGCGCACCGCGCCGAGCAGGCCGCCCGGGCCGAGCGACGCCTCGCGCAGCCGCTCGATCGACAGTCCGCCTCGCCCGGCCTCCGCGTCCGCGAGCATCGAGCCGGCGAGGAACTCGCCCCGGTAGACCTCGGGGGTCTCGCTCGCGAGCTCCTGTCCCCAGAGATCGCGCGCGCCCTCGAGCGCCGGGTCCTCGATCGGCTCGAAGAAGTCGGTCCCGGTGAGGTGCAGCGCGAGCCCGTCGCCGCGCGGGACCAGCGTGAGCTCCAGGGCCTGCGTGCTCACGTTGAAGCGGTGGCGGCCCAGCTTGATGACGTCGCCGCCGCCCTCGAACAGGTCCTCGCGGTCGCGCAGCGCCCGGAGCGCGTCCTGCCGCGCCGACTTGAGCCGCGCCTCGACCTCGTCCCCCTTCACGCTGTCGCCGAGCGCGTGGAGATCGGCCGCGAGATCGCGGAGCTTCGCGACCATGGCGTCGGACGCGAAGTACGTGTTGAGCTCGTCCACGCCCGCGAAGGTGCGCGCCCGCCGCGCCACCCCCTGGACGATCCGGTCCGCCGCGGCGACGAGGTTCGAGACGCGCCGCTGCCGCTCGTCGAGCAGCGCCTGTCTGCGCGCCGCGATCGCGTCGTTCACCTCCTCGCGCTTGGCCGCGAGCTCGCCGAGGAACTCGTCGAACTCGCCGAACTTCCCCTCGAGCTCCTCGAGCTGGACGAGCAGCTTCGACAGCTCGGCGTCGCAGCGCTCGGGCGTGTCGCACACCGCGATCGCGCTCGAGACGCTCTGGCCGAACACCTTGAACTGCGCGCCGAACTCGGCGCGCCCCTCCGCGCCCCGCAGGTCCCTGCCGCGGGCGCTCAGCGTCGCGCGCGCGCGGTTCAGCTGCGCGTAGACCTCGCTGATCCCCTCCAGGATCCGGGTCCGCGCCGTGGGGTCGTCGACCTTCAGGCTCGCCACGATCTCGGCGAGCACCGAGAGCCCCTCGTTCACGGCGTCGAGATCCGCGGCGAACGGCGCGAGCTCGGGCGACTTCGCGACCGCCTCGATCTTCGCGATGAGGCCCGCGAGCCGGTCGGCCAGCGGGCGGAACGCCTGCTCGCCGAGGAGGAACGTCACGCACGCCTGGCTCACCTCGTCGGCGCGCGCGACGATCTCGGCCTCGAGCGCGTCGACGCGGCCGAGGTCCATGTACTTGAGCTCGCGGAGCGTGATGAGGTGCCCCCGCTGCCGCCGCAGCGCGGTCAGGGCCTTCAGGAACGCGTCGACGCTCGCCGCGTCCTCGGGCCGCACCCCGGAGAGCAGCTGCCGCTGCGCCGACTCGGTCTCGGCGAGCGCGGCCGCGGCGCGCGCCTTGATGCCCTCGACCTTCTCGAACTCGTCGACGATGCTCTCGGAGACGCCCCGGAGCTCGCCCACGACCGACAGGAGATCGCCCGCCTCGGCGTGGCCGAGCCAGTAGTAGGCGTCGGTCATCCGCTCGGCGGTCTTGATGAGATCCTCGTACGTCTGCCGGGTCGGCGACCCGTCCAGCGCCGCGCGCCGCATGCTGAGCGCGTCGGAGATCCCCCGCACGAGGTCGGCGTTGCCCACCTTCGCGAGGTACGAGCCGTCGGTCGGCGCCGACGCCGCGAACTCCGCGGTCATGAACGGCGTCTGCCAGATCTGCATCGGGTGGACGCGGGTCGCCTCGTCGCCCGACGCCCGGAAGATCACCATCTTGCCGTCGTCGAAGAGGCTGTACCCGTGGCACTGGATCGGCGTCGCGATCTCCTTGCGGATCAGGTTGTACGGAAAGAGCACGTAGCGCCCCTCGACGACCTGGTGGAACACGTAGAGCACGTCTTCCCCGTTCGGCGAGCGGATGACCCGCTCGAAGACGAGGCTCTCGGTGCTGCCCTCGAAGCGCTTCGTCTCGCCGGTGATGAGGTAGTAGCCGTTCGGGAAGACGATCCCCTGGTCCTCGGGGAGGCTCAGGCAGGCGAGGCCGATCGCGTCGATGCGCGTCACCTTCCGGGTGCGGCCGTTGTAGACGAGGTAGCGGTACGAAGGCTCGCGGAACGGCTTGATCTTGAGCAGGATGAGCGGCCCGAGCCGGGCGTACTGGATGTCGGCGTCGTCGAGCGCCTGGCCCGCGTCGTCGACCGGCTCGCGGTAGATGCCGAGCCCCGTTGTCGTGTTGTTCTCGATCTTGACCGTGAGATCGCCGCCGACCGTCTCGACGAAGATCTCGCCGAGGACGGCGACGTGCGGGTGCTTGCCCTGCACGTGGTCGTCGCGCGTGGCCTGGGTCCAGGCGAAGTCGTGGGCGCGCGGCCGGACGTTGTCCTCGTCGCCGCGCGCGTCGAGGTACCGGACGCGCCCGGTCGCGTCGATGCTCCAGCGGAACACCTTGGTGTCGCGCTCGGTCGCGCCGACCTGGAAGATGGCGAGCAGCCGCGTGTCGCTGCGCCGCAGCTGGAGCAGCCGGGGCTCCTTGACGTAGCGGTGGAGGTCCTTGAACTCCTTGATGAAGTTGGGGTCGCCGAGGAGCGCGTCGCCCTCCTCGAGCGGCGCGGGGGACAGGTCGAAGGCGCCGCCGTCCTTCGCGAAGCGGTGGAGGCTGAAGACGTCGCCGACGTTGACCTCCTTCAGCCCCATGAACACGAGGTAGCCGACGAGCAGCTTGCCCCGGATGCTCACGATGTCGCGCGGCACGCAGTTGTTCTCGGTCCTGACGCGGGCGTTCTCGAGGAGCGCGAGGTCCGTGCCGCCGAACACCTCTTTTCGCCGCGCGTTGAGCGCCTCGGCGCGGCGGGCGAGCTCCTCGGCGCGCTCGACGAGCCTCCGCCGGATGACCTCGTAATTGCCTCCATCCAGCGGCTCCGCCGCCTGCGGCGGGGACGCCCCCGCCGCCCGGGCCGCGCCGTCCAAGGCCCCTGTCGACACCATGCATGCTCCGTGTGGTCAGCCGAAAGGCCCGCCCCCGCGTCGAATCCGCGCGGGCCTCGGCCTGCCCGCGGCCAGGTTACAGCCGTTCGCCGCGTCCGGGGGGCGAGATGGCGACCGCGCGGCGGTGCCGCCGCGAGGCGGCGTTCTCGGCGTTGGCGGCGGGATGCCTTCCGAGGATGTCAAGCCCGAGCGACGCCGCCGCCGTTTCCGCGCCGCCGTCGTTTCCGTGCCGCCGTCGTCTCCGCGCCGCCGTCGTCTCCGCGCCGCCGCGCCGTCCGCGGATTCCGTCGCGCCTCGGCGGGCGGCGCGTCGGGAACCCGCCATGCCGTGAAATCCGCTTGCTCCACGGGGGTGGTTGCGTTGCGATGAGCGGGAACGAGGGCAACCCACATGTCGATGTAAGCGCGCGGCTGTGCGACGCGCGCTCACGCCGCCTCCAGCGCACCTCGTCGGTCGAGGCGCCTCGCGGCGTGGCTTGGACAGCGTGGCGACCTTCTGCAGCAAGTTGGGATGGTGGCGTCGATGGGCTTGGGAAAGAGACTTACTTCCGTGCTCCTCGTCGTGCTCGCCGGTCCGCTCGTCGCCTGCGGCGGCGACGACGGGGGCGGCGGCGAGGGCGGCGCGGGCGGCGGCGTGGGCGGTGCGGGCGGCGGCGGGGCCGCGGGCACCGGCGGCGAGGATACGAGCGGGGGATTCGGCGGGTTCATGACGGTCGGATCGGGCGGGAGCGGCGGCGGGGGCGATCCCTGCGAGTCGCCGGATCCTCCGCCGGAGTGCGACGCGGTGGAGCCGGCGTGCGGCGACGGCGAGATCAACCAGGCGAGCGAGGCGTGCGACGACGGGAACAGCCTTCCCGGGGACTGCTGCTCTGGCGCCTGCAAGGTGGAGCCGTACTGCGTTTGCGAGCCCGGGGAGCTCTGTCACACGACGATCGCCTGCGGCAACGGGGCGGTGGAGCCCGGCGAGAGCTGCGAGGACGGGAACGCCGCCTCGGGCGACGGCTGCGACGATCGCTGCCAGAGGGAGCCGGGCGACTGGGTCTGCCGGACCCCGGGGGAGCCGTGTTACCGGCTCCACTCGTGCGGCGACGGGCGCGTCTCGGGCGGGGAGAGCTGCGACGACGGGAACGCGGTGTCCGGAGACGGGTGCTCCGAGGTCTGCGCGCTGGAGGACCCCGGCAGCGTCACGTGCCCTGTCCCCGGGCAGCCCTGCAAGCCGGTCGAGCGCTGCGGTGACGGCCGCCTGCGGCCGACCGAGCGGTGCGACGACGGGAACACGGAGCCGGGCGACGGCTGCTCGCCGAGCTGCCTTGTGGAGGCCGGCTGGAAATGCCCGGACGGCGTGCACTGCACGTTCACGGTCGTGTGCGGCGACGGCCAGATCGGCGTGGGCGAGGCGTGCGACGACCGCAACACGGTCTCGGGCGACGGCTGCTCGTCGACCTGCGCGCTCGAGGCCGGGTTCGACTGCGCGCGCGCGGGGAGCCGCTGCACGGCGGTCTGCGGCGACGGGCGCGTCGTCGCGGGCGAGGACTGCGACGACGGCGACACGAGGAACGGCGACGGGTGCGACGCCAGCTGCAAGTGGGAGCCTGGCCTCGTGTGCCAGCCCGCGCCCGGCGGCTACACCTGCCGCGCTACCGTCTGCAACGACGGGAAGAGGGAGGGCTCGGAGCCGTGTGATGACGGCAATGCCAACCTCGGCGACGGCTGCACGCCGTTCTGCCAGGTCGAGCCGGATTGCGGCGACAGCGGGTGCACGTCGGCCTGCGGCGACGGCCTGCGCCTCGGCGACGAAGAGTGCGACGACGGCAACACGAGGAGCGGCGACGGCTGCTCGTCCGGGTGCACGGTCGAGCCGGGGTACAGCTGCAGGAACGACTCGGTCCTGGGCGACGAGCTCCGCGTGCCGATCGTGTACCGCGACTTCAAGGCAGGTCAGCCGAATTTCGAGCCCGGGACCAACCCCCCGGACGGCATCGTCACGGGCATCGTGCAGAGCGCGCTCGGCGCCGACGGCAAGCCCCAGTTCGCCGCGGCGCGACCGAATGCCTTCCTCACGAACGCCACGGACTTCAGCCGCTGGTACAACGACTCGTCCCTCTCGAAGACGGTCGTGGACTGGCTCCCGCTCGCGCGCGTCGGGACGTCGGACGTGTTCCTCTTCGAGGATCACCTGTTCTTCCCGCTCGACGGCAAGGGCTGGCAGGACCCGTCGGTGCCGGCGGCGCAGCGGGAGGCGAGCCGCGAGGCCCGCGACCCGTTCAACGACTGGGCCGTGGCGGGCAATCACAACTTCTACTTCACGAGCGAGGTCCGCTATTGGTTCGAGTACCGCGGCGGGGAGCGGCTCGATTTCTACGGGGACGACGACGTCTGGGTGTTCATCAACAACCGGCTCCGCATCGACCTGGGCGGCATCCACACCCCGATGGGGACCGGCGAGGTCGCCGGCGACGAGGACGATCGCGGGACGGTGCTCATGGATGATCTCGGCCTCACGGTGGGGCGCGTCTACGAGGTCGTCGTGTTCCAGGCGGAGCGCCACACCACGGCGTCGAGCTACAAGCTGACGCTCGGCGGCTTCAACGCGGCCTCGTCCGTCTGCGAGCCCGTGTGCGGCGACGGCATCGTCACGCCCGACGAGCAGTGCGACGACGAGGACGAGAACGGCCCGGGGTACGGGAAGTGCTCCACGAGCTGCACGCTGGGGCTCTACTGCGGCGACGGGGTGACGACCTCGCCGTACGAGATCTGCGACGACGGCACCAACCTCGGCGGCTATGGCTCCGAGGCTTGCGCGCCGGGCTGCGTGGCGGCCCCCCGCTGCGGGGACGAGGAGATCGACAGCCAGTTCGGCGAGGAGTGCGACGACGGCGTGAACGACGGCCGCTACGGCGGGTGCACGGCGGAGTGCCTGATCGGGCCGCGGTGCGGCGACGCGGTCGTCCAGGAGCCCAACGAGACGTGCGACGACGGGGTGAACGACGGCCGTTACGGCGGGTGCACGTCGGAGTGCGGCGACGCGGCGAAGTGCGGCGACGGGGTCACCCAGGACGCGTGGGGCGAGGAGTGCGACGACGGGGTGAACGACGGCAGCATGGGTTGCCTCGGCTGCCGGATCGGCGCCGTCTGCGGCGACGGGAGCGTGCAGCGTGAGCTCGGCGAGGAGTGCGACGACGGAGCGAACGACGGCGGCTACGGCGAGTGCGCGCCGGGCTGCGTGTACGGCCCGCGCTGCGGCGACAGCGTGACCCAGGCGCCGCCCGAGCAGTGCGACGACGGGGAGAACGACGGCGGCTACGGCGAGTGCGCGCCGGGCTGCGTGTTCGGCCCGCACTGCGGCGACGGCGTGCGGCAGGCGGCGTTCGAGGAGTGCGACGACGGCAACACCGCGAGCGGCGACGGCTGCAGCGCCACGTGCCACAACGAGGTCCACTGATCCTGGGCGAGCCCTGACGGCGACGGGAGCGCGGCGGCTCGCCTGAGCCGCCGTGCTCGCGTGGAGGACCGCCTGGGCCGCCGTGCTCGCGTGGGGGACCGCCTGAGCCGCCGCGCTGCCCTCCCGACAGCTCAGAACACGTCGCCCGAGGCGCCCGCCGAGCCGGCGTCGCCCAGGGCGGCGCCGACCGTGCCAGCCGCGCGCGACGACGTTGCCCGTGAGCGACACCGACGTGCCGACCCTCCGCCTCCGGACACCTGTGCTGGAGAGGGAGCCGTGTTACTGTATCTGTGTGCTCATGCTGTCAACGTCTGGCGAGCCGTGTTGCGGCGGGACATTCGTGCTCTCGGCGCCGCGTCGGCGCGACGGGGGCTATTGAACACGCGGGCTATCGAAAAGGGGTACCATGCGAAATTCGACATCTGGAGTGCTCACATTGCTTGCGCTCCTTCCGGGGTTCCTTCTCGGGTGCTCCGGCGAGGATGCGCCCGGCTCCACGGCGGCATCTCCGACGTTCCATCGAGACGTCGAGCCGCTGCTGCAGAAGCACTGCATGAGCTGCCATTCTCCCGGCAACATCGCCCCGTTCAGCCTGACGGAGTACGACTCCGCGCACAGCGTGGCCAGCCTGCTCGCGCGCTCGGCGCGAGAGCGCACGATGCCGCCGTGGGGCGCGATGGAGACGGACGAGTGCCAGCCTCCTCACGGCTGGAAGGACGATCTCCGGTTGACCGAGGAGGAGATAGCGCTCCTCGAGGCGTGGGCCGCCTCGGGCGCTCCCGAGGGGGATCCGGCGGACGCGCCGCCCCCGTTCGTGGCCGAGGCGCCGGGGCTGCCCGGCGTCGAGCTGGAGGTCGCGCCGAAGGAGCCGTTCGTCGCGAGCGGCGACGCCGATCAGTTCCGGTGTTTCGTGATGGATCCTGGGCTCACGGAGGCGCGGTACATCAACGGCGTGCACCTCATGCCGGGCAACAGCAAGGTGGTGCACCACGCGCTGGTGTTCCTCGACAGGGACGGCGCATCGGATGCGCTCGTGGATGAGCACGGCGGATACGACTGCTTTGGCGGCCCCGGGTTCTCCGGCGAGCTCGTCGCCGCGTGGGCGCCGGGGGGAGTCCCCATCGAGCTCGAGCCGAACATCGGCGCTGAGCTCCCGGCGGGCGCGCGGCTGGTGATGCAGGTCCACTATCACCCGGCCGGGACGACCGCCGAGCCCGACGCGACGCGCCTCCAGCTGCGCTTCACCCAGGGCGTGCCGGAGTGGCTCATGGGCATCGCGCTGATCGGTAACTTCGAGTCTCCCTTCGCGCAGGGGCGCGGCCTCCTCCCCGGGCCGGACGACGCGGATGGCGTCGAGTTCCGGATCCCCGCCGGCGCGAAGGACCATGTCGAGACGATGCAGTTCAAGCTGCCCGCGGCGGTGTCTGCCAAGGAGGTGTACCTCTACGGCGCGGGCACGCACATGCACTATGTCGGCACGGACATGAAGGTCACCCTCGCGCGCGAGGAGGGCGCCGCCGGCGCGCCTGAGGAGCAGTGCCTGGTGCAGACGCCGAGGTGGGACTTCTCGTGGCAGCGCGGGTTCTACTACGACGCTCCCATCGAGCGGCTCCCGCGCCTCCGCGGCGGCGACCTGCTGACGATGCGCTGCACTTACGACAACTCGAACAGCAATCCATTCCTCGCGAAGGCGCTCAAGGAGCAGCACCTCCCCGCCCCGGTGGACGTGCACCTCGGCGAGAGCACCCTCGACGAGATGTGCCTCGCCGCCGTGATCCACGTCACGAGGAATTAGTAGCGATCCGTGTCTTGATGGGTGTGGGAAATCGGTAGCGGTCGACGACTACCGATCATCTTTTTCTCACCCCCCTACCGTCTCCCGGGCGGGAGAGCGCCGCTCAAGCGCGCGGGGGGCGGGGCTTCACGAGCTCGTCGATGCCGAGCTCACGCGCCTTCTGGGCCAGCGCCTCGATCTTCTTCTTCCCGTCGGCGTCGGCGCTCGGCAGGAGCGACGTCAGCATCCCCGACAGCGTGCCGTCCGAGGGCCTTCCCCCGTGCGCGGCGAGCTGCTTCAGGTCCTCCGTGACGCTCGCGTTGCCGTTCAGGTAGTCGCTGGCCAGGGCGCGCACCGTGGCGCTCTGGTCGACCAGCCCGTCGACCGACTGGCCCAGGGTGACCGCCTTGACGAAGCGATCGAAGAACGCCCCGTCGCCGCCGACGATGTTGATCTTCGCGTGCTCGAACGCCCCGTGCAGGATCTCGGCCTGCGCCTTGGCGATCTCGGCCCGGATGCGCAGCGACTCGAGCTCCACCGCCCGCTCCTTCTCGAGCCGGAGGCGGAACTCCTCGTGCTCGCGCCCGACGCCGTCGAGCGCCTTCATCGCCGCCGCCTTCTCCGCCGTGCCCGCCGCCTCGGCCAGGAGCCGCTGCTTGATCGCGGTCGCCTCGGCGAGGCCCGTCTTCTCCAGGGCGAGCGCCTCGGCCTCGCGCGTCCGCGCGGCCGCGAGCCCCTTCTGCTCGATGCCCGCCGCCTCGGCGAGGAGCCGCTCCTTGGCGACGAGCGCCTCGGCGCGCCCCTGCTTCTCGATCGCCATCGCCTCGGCCTCCTTGACCATCACCCGCGCGAGGCCCTGCTTCTCCTCGCCGGCGGCGGCGGCGTTCATCTTCTCGAGCGTCACGCGCGCCTCGGCGAACCCCTGCTTCTCGATCGCCTGCGCGTCGGCCTCCTTCACCCGGATGCGCGCCAGCCCCTCGGCCGCGGACTCCGCCTGCAGGCCCTCGGCCAGGCGGATCTTCGCGCGCGCGGCCTTGTCGCTCGCCTCGAGCTCGGCGTCGGCCGTGATGAGCCTCTCGCGCGCCCGGAACTTCGCCGCCTCCTCGCTCGCCTCGGCGCCCTTGAGCTGCTTGACGAGCTGCTCCTGCGCCTCGGCCTCCGCGTTGATGCGCGTCACGTCCTTGAGGCGCGTCGCCTCGGCCACCGCGCGCACGTCCTTGATGCGCTCCTCCTCCTCGGCCACCGTCTTGTCGACCGCGATCCTCGCCCGGACCACGTCGGCGATGTCCTTCTTCTGGAGCTCGATCTCCTTCTCGCGCGCGATCTGCTGGAGCATCACGTCGCGCTCGCGGCTCACGATCTCGAGCTGACGCGCCTTCTCGACGCGCTCGGTCTCGACCGCGACCTCTCGCTCCTTGTTCTTCTGGGCGACCGAGACGCCGCGCTCCTTCGCCTCCCGGGCGACGAAGGCCTCCTCGTCGTTCTTCTCCTGGAGGAGCACCGTCTTCTTGCGCTCCTCGCTCGTGATGCGGGCGGCCTCGTTCTGCTCGCGCGCCTGCGCCACCGAGATCTCCTTGTTCTTCTTCGCCTCGGCCTCGGCCCGGCGCTGATCGAAGCGGAAGATGGCCTCGTCGGAGTTCAGGTTCTGGCTGCCGATCTCCATCCGCTCCTTCTGGCGGAGCTCGTTCGTCAGCACGTTCTGCGCGACCGTGAGCTCGGTGATCTTCCGGATGCCCTCGGCATCCATGATGTTGTCCTTGTCGAGCAGGTCGATGGGCGTCTGCTCCAGGTAGTCGATCGCCGCGTCGGCCAGCACGAACCCGCTCAGGTCCTTGCCGATGACGTCGATGATGTCGTCCTTGAACTTCTGCCGCTCCTTGTAGAGGTCCTCGAAGTTCAGGCGCTTGCCGACCGTCTTGAGCGCCTCGGAGAACTTCGCGGCGAAGAGCTGCTCGAGCGTCTCCGGGTTCGACGCGCGGACGCAGCCGATGGTCCGCCCGACCGTGCGCACGTCGTCCTGCGTCTTGTTCACCTGCACGAAGAAGGTGACCTTGATGTCCGCGCGGATGTTGTCCTTGCAGATGAGGCCTTCCTTGCCGCGCCGGTCGATCTCGATCGTCTTGACCGAGATATCCATGTACTCGGCGCGGTGGATGATAGGCAGCACCAGCGTCCCCGTGAAGGTGACGATGGGGTCCTGGCCTCTCGTGTTGATGATCAGCGCCTTGCCCTGATCCACCTGGCGGTAGAACTTGGCGTACATCACCAGCATCCCGAGGGCGACGAAGGCGAGGACGCCGACGAGGACGATGATTAAGGGGACGGTCACAGTGGGCACGCGGAGCTCCTTCGCGTTTCGGTGGAGGGGAGGGCGCCAGCCCCCGCGTTCACGTCGGTGAGGGTCGGACGTCCAGGCCCGCTCAGAGCCGGGTCGGGGGCCGACTGACGCCCCCTCGGGGACGAGCGTACACGAAACCGTCTGCCCGACAGCGGCGTTCAGCCACGGCGCCCACGCCGGCGTTCAGCCGCGGCGCCCACGCCGGCGTTCAGCCGCGGCGCTGCCGCTCGTCCGCTGCGCGCGCCGCGGGCGCTTCTTCCTCCTCGACGCCGGCCGGGCGAGCTTCCATGCGGGACGCACCCCGCTCGGCCAGGGGAGGGGGAGGGCCCAGCAGGGCGTCGAGCGGCTCGACGCCGAAGACCTCTCGGTCCGGGTCCCAGCTCACGAGCAGCGCGCGGTCGCCCCGGCGGAGCGCGCCGGGCGTGTCGCACCGGACGTCGAGGATATGGCTCGCCCCGCCCTCGTCGATCGTGGCCTGGCCGAAGCGCTCGTCGACGCGCCCGGTGGAGATGACGCACACGCGGCCCACGAGATCCTTCTTCGACTGGGCGTGCCGGGTCACGAACAGCGGGCCGAGCGGCCGCACCGCGAGCGATGTCAAGAGCACGGCCGCGACGAGCGAGCCCGCGAGCACCGCGAGGCCGAGCGTCCAGCCGGGCAGCCCCCAGCCGAGCCAGAGCGGCCCGAGGAGCACCGTCGACAGGGCGCTCGTGAACCAGCCGAAGGTCGCGATCAGCGAGAGCGTCACGGTCGCCGGCACCCGGTGCAGCTCCAGGGCCGCGAGCAGCGAGCCGACGCCGTGCGCGCCGTCGGCCCCGTCGGCACCGTCGGCCAGACCCTCCGCGGCGCCCTTGGCGGCGCCTTCGAGCGCGCCCTTGGCGGCGCCTTCGAGCGCGCCCTTGGCGGCGCCCTCGAGCGCGCCCTTGGCGGCGCCTTCGAGCCCGCCCAGGTCGGGCGCGGCGTCGCCATGGGCGCCGCCGAGCAGGTCGAGGTCGAGCGCGCCGAGGAGGACGAACAGCCAGTAGATGAGCGCGAGCGCGAGCAAGACCGTGAAGATCACGGCAGGGAACGCGAGCGATGCGGCGAGCACCTCGGCCATAGGCAGACGCGGGCAGGGCGCAGGATGCGGCGCCTGCGACCAGCGTCTCGGATTGGATCACAAGGAGGGGAGGGATGGGGCCAAATTCGGTCGTCCAGGGTGTTGCCGAAAAGGCTTGACAGTCTGGACTGGCGCCTGCTGCCAGCCGCTCCGATCAGTGGTGATCGGCGCGCAGGAGGAGACGCGGGAACGAGATGAGGAGATAACGAGCGTGTCGATCTCCTTCCGTCCTGTCCCCTCGCCCGGCGCGCGCCACGCGGCCGACGGGGGCGTGGCGGGCAGCTCATGGGCGATGAGGCAAGGCGCTCGATCGCAGATCGGGTGGAGCGCAGCGTGGGTGCGCTGAGCGCCGCGCGGACGCCAGGAGAGGCGGCAAAGCCAACCCGCCAGGTAGCCGCTTCGTCCAAGGGGCACTTTGTGACCCGAGGCGCGCGTGGCGCTCCACCCTTCGTATCCTCGAATCGACCTGGTCTTTCGTTCCTCCATATCTTGCGAGCGCGCGTGACCTTCTGGTGCGGGTGCGCACGTCTTCTCGTCGGGAGACCTGGGAGGTTCTCCGCAAGCCGCCGCCGCGCTCAGATGGTTGCAGAGGGGGGAGGCGGTGGTAGTTTGATGTGTGGGGTTCACCGGCGCTGGTAGGCGCGGGGCGCGTCGTCGGCGCGAAGGCGGCTGTGCGCGTCGAACCAGCGCACGATGAGCGCTAGTGATGGGAGGTGCGGATCGCGCGAACGGGCCTCCGAGCGCCTGCACGCGCGTCCCCGGGCGGGGCGCGTGCTCGTTGCAGCTTCCATAGCGAATGCCGGCCGAGCAGAGATGAGGGATGAGGTGAGCGATGAAAAACGAGCATTTGTGGCCTGGCGATGGCGTGCCGAACCTACGCGTTGAGGACCGTGTCACTAACACTCTGCAGCGCGCAATCGCTCATTTTCCGGAGGAGTGGGCGGCGGCTGCTGCGGCGAGCACGAGAGCCGTTGACCTCGTCGACTCTCTCGCGAACGTAAGACCAGGCGCATACGACCACACTGCCGCATCTGTCCTCGCCACCGCGTCGATGTGGGCATACTCGAGCAACGAGGAAATTGTCAGGATGATGGACCGAGCCAGATTACCGTGCATTGGTGTCACACTCGCCCTTGAGAACCAGAGCCTCCTCCTGGATGCACTCGTACACTTCATCCAGAGCAGGGATGGACGGGTGGCAATTATCAGTTTCCGCGGATCACAGATCCTGCCATACCTCAATATCAATTGGTTGGCAAACATCAACATCGCCCCGGAGCCGTTCCACGCCGCAGGACGCGTGCATGGGGGCTTTCATACCGGCATCATGCCGGTGTGGCCGCGCGTGAAAGATTTCCTTATTGCCGCCAAGAACGGCGAATCCATCTGTCACACAATGCAGCGCGTTGCGGTGAGCAGGCGCTGCCCTCCGGAGTCCTGGAACGTGGATAATTCTGCATCTTGCGGCGAAGCGTCGAACGTGTTGGAACATGGCGCCCGACGTCTCAGCAAGGCGAAGCTGCTGTCCGTGGTGCAGGCGCTCGAGGAGGCACTCCGGTACAAGCTGGAGGCGCTCTATCTCACCGGCCACAGCCTGGGCGGCTCGCTGGCCGTCCTCGCGGCGGCGCTGATCCACACGGAAGAGGAGCTCCGCGAGCTGCGACCGCTACTGCGCGGGATCTACACATTCGGCCAGCCGATGGTCGGCGACCCGACCTTCGCAAGGCATTTCCAGGGAGAGTTCGGGAACAAGCTCTTCCGGCACATCTACGGAAAGGACGTGATGCCGCACTTGCCGCCGCGCACGGCAGGGACCTTCGAGCACTTCGGTCAGGAGTACAGGTCTACGCCCCAGGGCTGGACCAGCAATGGGAGGCCGGTGGGCCAGGCGCGCATTGGGGGATGTGCACTACTCAGCGGCCTTGGGGGCTATCTCGCCGAGCAGTTCTCCGTTCGCGGCCTGCTCCCCGATCTCCCGGCCGTGGACTGGGTCAAGGAGAGGCTCGTGCCCCCCCTCCTGCGCAGGCAATTCCTGTTTCGCTACTCGTTGGCCGATCACATGCCAATCAACTACCTGCGCACTTCACGCGCCCCCATCCCCGGCAGCGAGTTCTTGTGAGTGCGTGTTTTCGTCAGGGCTCTCTCGCCCGTGAGCGTGGTCGAGCGGGCCCTGGCCTGCCTTGCGCGTCAGGTCCGTGGGCGGCCGGGTTTCACCGGCGGGCGTGGGTCTGTTCCTTCAGGGGCAGACCGCGTCTTGGCGGACCGTTGCGATCAGCTCGGGGGGCAGTGACTCGATGGCGCGCTGACGGATATGGCGGATGAGCTTCTGCAGGTCCTCACAGTACACGGAAGGGTTGTCGAACCGACGCTCCCGGCTGAAGCGATGCGGCATGTAGCCGCCTCCGCACACATCCCGCAGATCGCAGGCGTGGCACGTCGCGCAGAGCGCCGTGACGCCGTCCTGCATCGCGCGAACGATCGGCGAGCGACGCGCATCATCGAACTCATTGTGCAGCACGTTGATACCCAGCTTCGTGAGCCCGTGCTCGCAGCACTTGAACGCGTCGGTCGGCTCGATGCCGCCATCGGTCTCGACGACGATCACGCCCGCAGGTCTTCCACCGATGTTGTCAGTGCTCATCGGATGCCCGAACAAGAGGCGCAGGATGTTCTCGAAATACCGCACGTGTCGATCAGAACGATTCTGCTCGAACCAGAGATCGAAGAGCTCGATCATCCAGTCCCCGTACGACATTGCTCCCATGGGCGGACGATTTTCATGGTTGGCATGCGGGAGGTTGATCTCCATACCCGGAACGTCGAGGAACTTCCACAGATCGAACATCTCCCGAGGTGGGATGTCCGTGTTGATCACAGCGAGTACATTCGCGAAGACTCCAGGCCCCCTCGGGTGCGCCTGGAGGCGCCGGATGGCCGCTACGACGTCGTCGAACGACCCGCCGCCCTGGTGGTCCACTCGGTGGCGGTCATGAAAGGGCTTCGGGCCGTCGATGCTGAGGCCCACGTTGATGGACAGATCCGCGAAGAGATCGATCCACTCGTCATCGATCAGCACACCGTTGGTCTGGACGCTGAAGCGCGAGGAGACGCCGCCTTCCTCCAGCGCGCCCCTGACGTGCTCCACCCACGCGCGGAAGCGGCGTTTGCCGAGCAAGAGCGGCTCTCCGCCGTGCAGGATGACGTGGACGGTCGGGATACCGTGCCGTGCCACGTGCGATACGATGCGCTTCGACAACGCCGCCGTGACGTCCTCGCGCATCACCGCGGGCTGGGACACGTAGGTCCGATCCGCCAGGTTATACATGTAGCAATAGCTGCAGTTGAGGTTGCAGCGGCTCACCACCTTCACCACATAGGTCGATATGGGCACGGCATGAGCTTGGTCGGTTGCAAGGGGCAATCTCACGGTGGATGCCATTTCAGCCGTTCTCCACGATGAGGGTGGCTGCGAGGAAGCGGACTCAAGACAACGACGCCTGCGTCCTGGGCCGCGCCTGTTGCCGTCCCGGACGCGCGCCGTTCTCAGCCTCAGAGGCGGCATGTTTCCTCGTTATGCCACTGTCGCTAGCCCTCTGGCAGCACGCCGGGCGTCGGCGCGGAGGCGAACTGAGTAAACTCGCTGAGGGTGAGCGAGTCGTGGCGCCCCCGACCCTGGCGCAGAGCGGCGACCGACAGGATGGCCGACTTTACCGCCTCTTTCTGGATCTTCCGGATGTGCTCCGGGTCAGGGTTCAGCGTAGCAAGGTTGATCTCGTGGGATTCATCGCCACACGGCGCCGCCGCAGCGTGAAAGGGTTCGTCTATATCCTTGTTCATCGTCAACTCCAGATCTGGTACACCCATCGGCTCGGGAGCACCTCATGGTAAACTTATGCCACTTGCAACCACTCGCAATGGGGTGGCCGTCGAGAGCAGGTCTGGATTCCGAGGTGCGTCGGGTCCCCCTGGCGACGCTGGCGAGAGGCTCCGGCAAGCCCAGCTCCGCGCGCGTGTGCATGGTTCTTCGTGCCACCCGCCGAGCGAGGCCGGGTTCGTCGTCGCGGGCGCCGACTTTTACCCGGACGACGCGGTGCTGGTATCCGACTACCTCTGGCGACCCGCCGCGCCGAGCGCTACGTACATCTGCTCCACTTTCCCGTGGGCCGGTTCCCCGTCGTGGTCGACCCCTTGCGCCGGGAGGCGCCGCTCAAGCTCTACATTCATGTCGATTGCGGCGGGGGTATTATGGGGATGTGTCGACGAACGGGTAGGGATACATCGCCACGCGGCGTAAGCCGAGCGGCGAGCTGGCTGGCTGAGCCAATCACGCGGTCGCAACGGGCGGCGTCGACCGACGCATCCAAATCCTGATCCCCTCGCCAGCGTGACGGCCACGGACACCGGGTCCCCCCGCGCCGCGTCAGATCCCGTGCCAGGCCGTCGAGGCCTGGGCGAGAGATCGGCGTCGTCAAGGTGAGGGGAGCGGTCATGTCGCACTGCGCACCTATGCGGCCCGAGCGCCATCAGTCACGTCGCTCGCTCCGAAGCGAGTCGACGATGAGGGCGAAGCGCCGCTCGTCGCAAGTGACAGAAGCTTCCTTACACGATCCGCCTTCCTCCTGGAAGAGTGGCGCGGTATCAACAACTCATCCATGCCTCGAACGCCGTGGCTCAGCGGGCTTCTTTGCCTTCGAAGCTCGAGAGCACGCTGAGGTCCTCGGGCCCGCCGAAGACCGGCGCTGGCACGCCGAGGATGCCGAGCTCGAGCAATTCCCCGAACGACCTCGCCGCGATCGCGAAGTAGCCCATGCACTGGAAAGCTCTCAGATCGGGCCTCGCGCCCGTCAGCGCGTCGAGCCTGCGCGCGCGCTCGACCAGGATCGCGCCGACCTCCCGCGGACGCGAGGCATGTTCGGTGAGCGCCGCGTACGCGATGCGGATCCGCGGCTCGTCCTTCTGCAGCTTCGCGAAGGCGTCCCGCGCCTCCTTCTGAAAACGCGCGGGCACGACGCAGAGCCCCGCGTGATCCGGGATCAGCCAGCCCTTCGACAGCGAGGTGAGGAGAATCGCGCTCTCGTCGTCGAGCAGCGCCCGCGCCTGCTCCGTCGGCGGCATCGCATAGGCCGAATCGAGGATCAGCATTCGCCGCTCGTCCGCGCGCGTCCAGCGCCGGAGCTGGGCCGCTTCGAGCGGCGACAGGTGCGAGCCCCACGGCTTCAGGGGCTCGCAAATCAACACCGCGTCGAGCCCGTCGAGGACAGGTAACCCGAGGCGTGCATCCCACGGGACGAGGGTCGCTCCCGCCTCGGTCGCGAGCTGCTGGTAGACGGGGTAGACGTCGGCGGGGACACCGACGCGCGCGTCCCGCTTCGCGAGGAGCTCGAACAACGCGCGAAGCGAACGACGGATACCGTGGCTGACCTGCGTGCGGGGCTTGAATGTCTGCGGGAGCTCGAGGTGCGCGAGGAATCGCTCCGCGAGGTGACAGCGATACGACGCCTCGGGGTGGGTCGAGGGCGCGATGGCCGGGAAGAAACGCGCGAGGCTCCGGTAAACATTGAGCTCCGAGAGATCGACGAGCGAAGGACGGGAGGCCCTGAGCTCGGCGCGGTGCGCGAGAAACGCTTCGTGCTTCATAACGTGGAGCTCGGATCTTCCAGGGAGGCGAGGCAGGACCCGTCGGCCATCACGTTCCACGAGCGGACGAGACCATGCGTCCGTTCCCAGCCGACCGATGGCTCCGTGTAGGCAGCCACGCGGAGCATGCGGCCTCCCACGGTTCCTTCGAAGACCGGGCTCCCCCAGGGGAGCTCCGCGCATCTCTCGAAGCCGAGGCCCGCGAGCGCGTGGAGCACGAGCGAGAGAGGCACCTGGTTTGCCTCGCAATACAGGTTGGCCGCGCTCGGCGCCCACGGGTTCTCCGAGAGGCTCGAGATGTAGAGCTCCTTGAAGCACACCTCCTGAAACCCCTCTTCGGCGCTGCGTTCGAGGTATGCGCGCACCTTCGCGGCGTCATCGACGCCGCCGGGCTGGAGCACGCAAATGGCCCGCGTGCGGAGGCCCGGCGCGCCGCCCAGCGCGCCGGAGTCGACCTCGAGCCCCATGATGCGCGCATCGTCTTTGCGCGTCACCCCGTGCCGGCTCACCGCGAGGGTGGTGAGCCCGGCGTCCCGGAGCCTCTCGACCTGCGCGAGATCGACGCGCGCGCCGTTCGTGATGAGGAGGACCTTCGGGAGCAGCTCGGAGAGGCCACGAACGAGCGCGCGGAGCCGCTCGGGCTCGATCAACGTCGGCTCGCCACCGCCGGTGATGACGGCGCGCTCGGCGCCGCGTCCCTTCGCGCGCTTCGCCCAGTCGAGGTAGCGCTCCAGCGTGGCGCTCCGCTGGCGCGGGAGATCGGAGGCGCTCGCCTTCGAGAAGCAGAACGCGCAACGCGCCTGGCAGGCATTCGCGACGGGCAGCACCGAGACGCTCCGCGGCCGGCATTTCGCCCAGTCGATGAGGCCGGCGTCATCGAGGCGAAAGGCCTCCGCGGTGATCTCCTCGTGCCGGGTGGGCACGAGGGCGCCATGCGCATCGACCCACGCCACGCCGCTCAAGGGGATCTCGCTCGACGGCCAGCGCCAGCCGATGCCCGTGCCCGTCACGTCGTTCGGGCGCATCGCGTCGCGCCCGATGGGGAGCCGCGCTCGCAGCCCCACGACGCGATCCTTCGGCCGCCCGAGCCTCATCACGAGCCTCCGCGCCTTCGCGAGACCGGGCGCAAAGGGCTCGTCCTCCTTCAGCATGTAAAAAGCGTCCGGGAGGTCGATTCGCGGATCAACGCCTTCGAGTAACGCATTCCGTAGCGATCGAAGCCCCGCAGCCAGTTCGACAGCGGAACGAAGGCAACGAAGGGGACCATGACGACATGGTCGATGAGTCATCGAGTCGAGTCAACCGGACTCGAGGGAGCCGACGCGAGGCTTACGACCCTGCGGGCGCGCGCCCGGCGTCGGTCATCGCCGTGCGCCCGGCTCTTGCGAGGACGAAATGATCCGCGGGCGTGGTGACGAGCCAGGGGGCGATTTGTACACGTGCTCTCGAGAACTCAGGCGGTGCGGCGGGGCCTTACGAGGCGCCGACGCAGCCGCGTGGCGGCGAGCGCCGCGAGGGCGAGCAACCAGGACGGTGCCTCCCGAGGACCATTGGCCATGCTGCAGCCGCCGCCCCCGCCTGCGTTCGGGAGATCGCCGCCGCCGCTGCTCTGCGTGCCCGTCGCGCCGGCGCTGGTGGTCGTGGGGTCATCGCTGCCAGCGCCGGTCGTGTTGGATGTGGCGCCTCCTTGATGGCTGGTGTCACCGCCTTGGCCGCCTGTGGCCGTGCCGCCTGCGCTGCCTTCGCCGCCGGCGCCCGTGTCGCCCCCGCCGCTGGTTCCGCCGCCTTGGTTGCCACCGATGCCACTGCTGGCATCGCCGCCGCCGGCGCCTGGATTGCCACCCACGCCACTGCTGGCATCACCGCCGTCCGGATTGCCACCGACACCGCCGCTGGCGCCGCCGCCCGGATTGCCACCGATACCGCTGCTGGCGTCGCCGCCGTCCGGATTACCACCGACACCACCGCTGGCGCCGCCGCCGTCCGGATTACCACCGACACCGCCGCCGCCGTCCGGATTACCACCGACACCGCCGCTGGCGCCGCCGCCGGTGCCACTGCTGGTACCGACGCCGCCTGGATTGCCACCGACGCCAGCGCTGGCGTCGCCGCCGGCGCCGCCGGCGCCGCCGCCGCCGCTGCTGTCGTCGCCGCCGCCGTGGCCGCCCGCGGCCGTGCCGTCTGCGCCGCCGCTGCCGCTCACAGCCCCGCCGCCTTCGCCCGTGGTGCTGCCGCCGGCGCCGTCGCTGCCGCCCCCCGCGCCAGCGCTCTCGCCCCCGCCTTCGCCCGGCACGCAGGCGCCGCTCTGGCACGTCCCGGGCGACGCCGGCTGCGCTGTGACATAGAGCCACGCACTGTCGAGACGTTGATACGTCGTGCCGCCGCCGGCGATCAGGATGCGGCCGTCGTGGAGCCGCTCCATCACGGCGCTCTGAGCCCTCACGTCCAGCGCCGGCGCGAGCGTCCAGGTGTCGCTCGCCGGGTCGTAGAGCTCGGCGGCAAAGGCACCGTCGTTGGCTCGGGATACGGACGGGAGGCCCATCACCAGGACCCTGCCGTCGGCGAGGAGCGCCGCGCTGGGGTTCTCCCGTAGCTCGACCATCTCTCCCGTCGAGGTCCACGTGTCGCTCGCCGGATCGTAGATCTCGGCCGTCTTCATGTCGCCTCCGCTGCTTCCTCCTCGTCCCCCGACGACGAGCACCCGGCCGTCCAGAAGCAGCGTTGCCGCGTGCGAGCTGCGACTCCAGCGCATCGAGGCGACGCGTGTCCACGTGTTGGTCGCCGCGCTGTAGATCTCCGCGCTCATCTTCTGGGAGCTCCTGTCACCGCCGGTGACGAGGACCCTGCCGTCCTGCAGCAACGTCGCCCTGGCGCGGCTCCGCGGAACGTTCATGGGCGCTGCCAGGGTCCACGTGTCAGTGGCGGAATCGTAGATCTCGACCTTTTCTCCGCCGCTGAAGACGTCGCCGTCGCCGCTGGCGACGAGCACCCGGCCGTCCGTAAGCGGCGTGACCGTCGCGTCGGTCATCTGGCGCGACACGATGGTGGGCGCGGCCGGCGTCCACCGTCGTGTCGCAGGGTCGAATCGCACCGTCTGCGCGGGGCGCCGAAGCACGCTATCGGCGATCCCCAGCGCCGTCCCGTCCGGAAGCGACACGAGTTTCGACGGGCGCCTCGCCGCGTTCAACTTCTCGGGGGGCTGCCACGAGCCCGTGCTCGGGTCGTAGCGGAGCCAGACATCGCCCGCCCGCGGCGGATTCCCTGTCTCGCCGAAGCCGATCATGAGGAGCGTCCCATCCTGGAGCAGCGTGGCCGCAGGCAGGTTGAGGAGGACGCCCATCCGCCCCGTCACCTCCCAACCCTCTGCGGAACCGGCGAAGTCGCAGGGCGTACCGTCCGGCTTCGCGGACGCGGGCGCCGCGCACCCCGCCGCGGGGTCGCACACCGGCGCTTCATGACAGCCGTCGACCGGCAGGCACACCGCGAGGCTCGACCCCACGCAGGCCCCGCCCTCGCAAGCGCTCGTCGCGGAGCACACGTCGCCGTCGCTGCACGGCGTCCCGTCCGGCGCGGGCGCGCCGCCGACGCATGCGCCCGCCTCGCAGAGACCCCCGGCGACGCACGCGTCCGCGTCGTCGCAGGCGACGCCTGTGAGAGGGGTGCAGACGCCGTCCTGCGACGCGCCCGAGGCGGCCGCGCAGGCGTCGCAGGGGCCGGCGCAGGCCGCGTCGCAGCAGACCGAGTCCGCGCAGAAGCCGCTCCCGCAGTCGCTGTCGGTGTCGCAGGCCTCGCCGAGCGCCGAGCGCTCGCGGAAGAGCACGGCAGACGCGGTGGCGGTCGCGGCGTCGACGTAGCCGCCGGCGATCAGCACGCTGCCGTCGTTGAGCCGCGTCGAGGAATGGTAGGCGCGCGCCATGGTCACGGGCGGCGCCAGGTCGAGGCTCGACCAGGAGCCGGTCGCCTCATCGAAGAGCGCCTGGGTCGCATAGAAGGGGACCAGGTTCGCTGTCGAACCAACGGCTCTGCATGGCTCCACGCCTCCGGTCAACAGCACCTTTCCGCTCGGGAGCAGCGAGGTGCGCATCCCCTGGATACTCGAGGTATCCCACCCGCACGGGCTCGATGCCGGCGCATACGGCCCGGGGGTCGGCTCCCAGCGGTCGTCCTGCGGCAGGTAGAGCTGCGAGAAGGCGTGAATCTCCGGGTCCAGGCTGGCGGGGAAGGTGCCTCCGACGACCAGGACCCCGCCTCCCGGCAGCGTCGTCGCGCCGGGATACCCATACTCGGTCGTCGGCTTCACGGCGCCCTGCTCCCAGGTCCAGAGCCGGGTCTCCAGGTCATAGACGCTGCAGCCGCTTCCGGCCACCATCACGCGGCCGTCGTTGAGCAGGGTCGCGCTCACAGGCTGGGGCCTGTAAGGCAGCCTCAACCACCGGTCCACGGCGTTGCAGTGCGGTAGGTCCGTCCAGCCGCGCGACGCCGGGTCGTAGATGGCTGCGTTCTGGTAATAGTGCAGCACGAACTGGCCATCGAACTCGTCGTAGACGTCTTGCCAGGCCAGCCCGACGAGCACCGGCCTGCCGCCGGCGAGCATCATCGAGGGCGCGGGGTGGGCTATCGACAACGACCCCGCGGGCGTCCAGGTGTCGGTCGACGGGTCGTAGATCTCGGCCGAAGACAGGGACGTTCCCTGCGCCTGTGCGTTCCTCGCCCTTCCGCCGGCCACGAGGACATGGCCGTCTGGCAGCAGGACGGCCGCGTGTCCGCTGCGGGCCTGGAGGAGCGGCGCCGCGGGCGACCATGTCCCGGTCGCCGGGTCATAGATCTCGACGGCCTGGAGGCTCATCGCTCCGCTCGTCGTGTACGGCGGTTCGTCCACCTCCGGGTATCCACCCGCGACGAGCACCCTGCCGTCCTGGAGCACCGTGGCCGTGTGCTCGCCCCGCGGGGTGATCATGGGCGGCACGCTCTCCCAGGACGGCGCGCTGGCTGCCGACGCGACGCCCGCGCACAGCATGACGAACCCGCAGGCAGCGGCGCTCCCGAGCCTTCCGATCGATCTCATGTCCCGATGGCCTCCGCCGCCTTCTGTTGCTCGCTGTGGCGCGATAATTCAGGACGTGGAGGACGCGCTCCTGGAGCGGAATGGCGGGCGGCGTGGACTCGGAGGATGTCTTTTCCCGGTCAGGCTCCGCCGCCGCGACCAGCAGAGCAGGCCGAGGACGCCGAGCCATGCGGAGCTGGCCGTCGTGCCCGTAGACGTCGGGTCGCCGTTCGTGCTGCACCCGCTGCTGCTGCGGTCGGGGCTGTCAGCGTCGGCGCCGGAAGAGGCGCTGCCGGTGGTAGCAACACCGGTGTCGCCTGAGCTGCCAGCGCCGGAGGAAGAGCTCGCGGCGGTAGCGCTGGACGAGCCTCCGCCTCCGTTGCTGGCACTGGCGGACGAAGCGGAGGTGCTCGAAGCGGCGTCGCCGCCGGCGCCGCCGGCGCCCGAGGAGGAGGTGGCCGAGGCAGCGGCGTCGTCGCCGCCAACGCTCGATGATGAGGCGGCCGAGCCAGCGCCGCCGGCGCCGCCACTGCCCGAGGAGGAGGTGGCCGAGGCAGCGGCGTCGTCGCCGCCAACGCTCGATGATGAGGCGGCCGAGCCAGCGCCGCCGGCGCCGCCACTGCCCGAGGAGGAGGTGGCCGAGGCAGCGGCGTCGTCGCCGCCAGCGCCGGAGGAGGTGGAACCGCCGCCGCCGGAGCCGCCAGCGCCTGACGAGGACGAGCTCACCGAACCGTCGCCGCCAGCGCCGGAGGAGGTGGAACCGCCGCCGCCGCCGTGACACGACCCGACGTCGCCAGGCACGCCCACGCAGACGCCGGCCTGGCACGTATCGGCCTCGGTGCAGGTGTCTCCGTCGTCGCAGCGGGTGCCGGTCGTTGGCCCGCACGTGCCGTCTCGCGCGGCACCCGCGGCGACCGAGCAGGCCTCGCAGGTGCCGTCGCAGGCCGCGTCGCAGCAGACGCCGTCGACACAAGGGCGACCTCCGCACTCCGTGCTGCTCGCGCAGGAGGCGCCCTGCGTGCCCGGCGCCAAGAAGAGCTCCGTCGATGCCGTCGCCGTGAAGCTCTCGGGTCTGCCCCACTCCGGCGTCCAGTACCTGCCACCGGCGACGAGCACCCGGCCGTCCAGGAGGCGCGTCGACGAGTGCCAGCTCCTCTCCAGCCTCATCGGGGGGAGCCACGACCACGTGCTGGTTGCGGGGTCATAGACCTGCGCCATGTCGAAATCGATCCGCCCGTAATCCGAGCCGCACGCGCTCGTGCCGCACCAGAACCAGTCCGCGAGCGAGCCGCCCGTCTCGATCACGCGGCCATCCGACAGCAACGATGCCCTGTGTCCGCCGTTGCCTCCGCCGAGATGAAGTGGGCCTTCGAACCCCCCAGGCCCGGCCTCCATCGTCCAAGTGTCGGACACCGGATCGTAGATGTCCGCCGTGTTGACCTGCATGTCCCTCACCCGGCCGTTGGTGCCCACGAAGAGCACCTTGCCGTCGAGGAGGCGGGTGGCGGTGAGCGAGGTGCGACCGCTGTTGGCAGCAGCCGCTGCCGTCCAGGCATCTGCCGCGGGATCGTAGATCTCTGCGGCCAGCTGCCAGTCCCCGGACGTGTCGTATCCGCCGCCGGCGACGAGCACCCTGCCGTCCAGCAGCAGCGTCGCGCTCTCCACGGTCGCGAACTCTCCGGCGGTGATCGCCCCGAGCATGGGCGAGGTCAGCGTCCAGGCGTCGGCGTCGGGATCGTAGATCTCAGCGTTCCGGCTCTCCTCATCGATGCCGGCCGTCACGAAGACCCTGCCGTCCGGGAGCAGCACCACGAGCTGATCCATGACATCGCTCGTGCGCGCCGCGAGCATGGGTGCGGCCAGCGCCCAGGTGTCGGTCGCCGGGTCGTAGATCTCGGCGCTGCCGACACCGAGGTCACCTTCGACGCGCTCGTAGCGACTGTGCCCGCCGGCGACGAGGACGCGCCCGTCCTCGAGCAGGACCGCTCCAGGCCAGCAGCGCCCGCCCCGCATGGGCGCGGCGGGTGACCACGTGTTGGTCGCCGGGTCGTAGAGCTCCGCCGCCGTGGTGCAGGGGTCCTTGTCGCTGCGGGCGCCGCCGGCGACGAGGACGCGGCCATCGTGCAGCAGCGTGGCGGCGTGGTACGCCCGGGGAACGAGCATGCCAGAGGCGCTCGTCCAGCCCGGGGCGACGCGCGCGCCGCCGCCGGCGTCCTCCCCCGCGCGCGGCGCGAAGCCGTCCGCGGTGCGGGCGAAGCCGGTGCCGTCCTCGAGGACCAGCTGGTGCCGGTCAGGAGAGCGCCCTCGCAGCGCCGCCCCGGGCTCGCCTTCGCCCTGATCCGAGCAGCCGGCGGCGGCCCAGGTCCACGAGCTCAGCGCGATTGCCCCGATGGCGAGCCCTCCGATCCATCGGGATCCGCTGGACGCCGCAAAGAAAGAACCCCTCATGACGCTCCTTTGGCTGGGGTCGCACCAGGGCGCGCAGCACGGCGCTGCCCACGACGCGCCAGCCGCATCGTTGGTTGCGCTCGCACGGTCGTGCATTCACGCGTGCGTCATCGCCCGATGTGCCATCGATGGAGCAGCAGACGGCTCATCATGGCACATCCTCATCGTCTCACGCTCAAAAATCCGCGATTGGCGCAGGCACGCTAGGCTGGCGTATCCGTTGCTGAGGGGGCGGCATGAAGACCTTTATCCGGTGGCTCATTCCCGTCACGCTCCTTCCTGTGTTCGCTTGCTCCGACGCGGTCGAGCAGCCTTCCGGCGGCGGTTCGGGGGGCGGCACGCCCGACGAGACCCTGTCCTCCAGCGTATCGAGCGGCACCGGCGGCACGCCCGAGGAGACCACGTCGTCCAGCGCATCGACCGGTGGCGATACCCCCGTCGCGTGTGATTTCTCAGGAGGGGGCGCTCCGCCGGGAGCGCGCTGCGCAAATGAGGGCGAGCTTTGCGACTACGCCTGCTCCCCCTGCAGCGTCACCTGCACCGACGGCGTGTGGGTCGAGCACTGCACCGCATGTCCCTCGATAGAGCCTGAGAACGGAACGGACTGCAGTGCCTATTACAGCGTGGAGCCGTGCAGGTATAAGCGCGAGTGTGGCACGGTGAGCGCCACTTGCGACGGACCGACCGGGTTGTGGGCTATCAGCTGCGGTGACGAGGGAGACGGGAGCGGGGGCAACGAAGGCGGCGAGGGCGCCGGCGGCGAGGACACCGAAGGCGGCTGCGGCTAGAACAACGATCACGTTGTTCTAGCGAGAGATGAACCGCCAAGACGCCATAAGACGCCAAGGCGCCGAAAAATAAAACAAATATCTTGGCGTCTTATGGCGTCTTGGCGGTTCGAAAATCTGCGCAATTCGGGCGGTTTCAACCCGTTTGTCGCCCTGGGCGTGGCCGCGGCGGCTCCTGCCGCCACGTGTGCCACGCGCTCGGCCTGCGATCGACCTCTGCGCGGCGGTCCGCCCACCTCGGCCATTCGCGCCAGAGCTCAGGAGGCGTTCCGGCGCGACTCGTTGTTCTTCGTCTCCGGGGGTGACGTCGCGCCGATGGACGTCGCGGAGCTCGCCGTGGCGCCGGTCGTGCTCGTGGCGGCGCGCTCGCTCGACGACAGCCCCGCGCTCGTCCTCGCCTCGCTCTGCTGCTGCTCGCGGTAGAGCCGGATCTCGTTCCGCACGTCGCTCACGCCCGAGATCCGCTCGGCGAGCGCCTCCAGCTGGTGCTTGAAGCGACGCTCGCGGACGGTCCCGGAGAGGATGACCTCGCCGTTCTGCACCTTCACCTCGACGTCGCTCGCGTCGAGGTCCGGCTGATCGGAGATCTGATCGCAGATATCCTCACGGATCCGCTCGTCCGAGCGCTTGTACCCCTTGGGCGGGCGACCGCGCGAGCCGCTGAGCCCGCCGCCCTGTCGAGCGGTCTGGAGGAAGCTTCGGCCGCCTGAGGCCTGTCCGCCGAACCCCTGTCCGCCGTAGGGCTGAGGATAAACGCCTTGATCGCCGCCGGAGGACGACTCGTTGCCTTCGTACCCGCGTTGCTGTCCTGGCCGCTCGTTCCAGCCGCGCTCGTCGTCGGCCCACTGCCGGAGGCCGCCGCGGGCTCCGTATCCTTCGTGGTGGCCACCGCCCAGGCCTCCCTGGCGACCGAAGCCGCCCTGGCCGCCACCAGATCCACCCTGGCCACCGAATCCACCCTGGCCTCCGAAGCCGCCTTGACCGCCCTGGCCGCCGCCGAATCCACCCTGGCCGCCGAAGCTGCCCTGGCCAGCCTGGCCGCCGAATCCACCCTGGCCGCCGAAGCTGCCCTGACCGGCGCCTTGACCGCCCTGGCCGCCGCCGAAGCCGCCCTGTCCGCCGAAGCCGCCCTGTCCGCCGAAGTGGCCCTGTCCGCCGAAGTGGCCCTGTCCGCCGAAGTGGCCCTGTCCGCCCTCATCGGCATAGCCGCCCTGCCCACCGCTGAACCCGCCGTGGCTGGCGCCGAATCCCTGGCCGCCGTAGCCGCCGAGTCCACCCTGTCCACCGAAGCTGCCCTGGCTGCCACCGAAGCTGCCCTGGCTGCCGCCGAGTCCGCCCTGGCCGCCGCCGTGACCGCCTTGGCCGCCGCCGAAGCCGCCTTGGCCGCCGTAGCCGCCCTGGCCGCCGCCGAAGTGACCTTGGCCGCCGTAACCGCCCTGGCCGCCACCGAAGCCGCCCTGGCGGCCGCCGAAGCCGCCCTCGCCGCCGCCGTAGCCGCGCCTGGAGCCAAGATCGTCTCGACCTCCTCGCTGGAAGTCATCACGCTGGCCGCCCCACGCCTGGCGCTGGACGTCCTCGCGCTGGCCCCAGCCGCGATCCTGCCTGCCCTCCCATCCGCGCTCGCCGCCGTGGCCGCGCCAGCTCGGGTCGCCCTCGTAGCCGCGTCCGCCGGATTCTCGCTGATCGGATACGGCGCGGAAATCATCGTGACCTCCTCGGGAATGGCTTCGATCGTCTCGCTGGAGGACTTGCTCGTAATTGCCACGATGCCCGTAACTAGCATCCCCGGTCGCTCCGCGCTCGCTGCGATACGCCTCGTCTCCTCGCGGTCCCTGGTGTCGCCCGCCCCTGTCCTCGTCGTGACCTCGCCCGTCGTTATGTTCCTCGTCGATCCAACCATGGCGATTCGGCATGGCTTCTCCGCCTTTCTCGCAGCACGAGCGACACCGCAGCGAGCCCGTGTCGCGACGCTTTTGTGATCCAGTCGACGTCCAGTCGACGTCCGGTCGACGCTCCGTCGGCGCTCAGGCGCACGGCGGACAGCCGTCATCGGGCCGCCTTTTATGCGGGCCTGTCCGGCTCCGCGTGACCTGGAGATCCGAGGCCTCGATGCCCCGGCGCGGCCCGACGTCGCAAGAGGTATTCCAGAGCCGGCGGAGCGATGTTTCGCTGCTTTTTCAGGAAGATTACGGCCCCGCCGCGCGCGCGCCGAGGTGCAAAGCGCCCCACGTCAGAGCGACAAAGCGTCCCATCGAGACGTCATGCCACAGTGATGACGTGTGAGTTAGGGATTCCCCTGAGCATGCTTAGGGAACCGACGGACCGATCTCCGGCGCAATCGAGGTTGCGCTACAGGGCTCATGGGAAGGTCTGCGGGCAAAACATCCTGGGTCAGGTGCCCCGGACGTCGACAGCACGGTCGTGCTCGACGCGGAGCCATTCCACCCGGTTTGGCCGGCGCCTTGGCAGGCTCATCCGCGCCGCGGAGAGCCAGGGCATGGCGCTCCGAGCGGTCGAGGGGACGGCGCCGAGCGTGTGAATTCTCGGGCTGAGCCGGCGCGGTCCGCGCTGTGTCGCCGGCTCGGCCCGCGGCCGCTCACCGCGGCGCGCGCAGCGCCTCGAGGATCCCGTCCAGTCGCTCGATGATGGCCCGGCTCTCGGCCTCCGCTCCCTGCGGCGTGCTGAGCGCGGAGGCCGCGAGCGTCGGTCCGCACGTCATCACGAAGGACGCGATCGCCTTGCCCGCAGCGGTGCGCGCGAAGATGTCGGCGTAGCCGACGGACAGGCACGTCGAGATGAACAGAAGGGCGTCCATGAAGCTCGCGCACCGCGGGTTCTCGCCGTGCTCGGCGAGGTAGAAGAGGTACGAGCAGCCGAGGATCATCACCGCGAGCGAGTCGAGGGGATCGCGCGTCATCGCGCTCCGGAAGCGCTGCTTCAGCTGGTCGTACGAGAGCTCGCCCGCTCCCCCGGCGGCGAGGCCCATCGCGACCAGGGCGGCTGCGCCGCGCAGCCTTTCATCCCGCGCGAACGCCGGGGCCGCCCGCCCGGCCGAAGGGGCGGCGGCCACGACATCTTCCAGGATCTTCCTTGCGGCGAGCGATGACGGGTCTGCCAAGGCGTGCCCTCCCTGACCGCGCCGCAGGCCGCGGCGCGGGATCCATGTCTCGCACGGACGCAGGCCGAAGGGAACCGGCCGCGCTCCTCACTGAAAATCCATGCGCACGCTGCGCGGCCGCGACTACCCTCGCGCCTTCCTCGGAGCTCCCATGCCGGCCCAGCGAAGCGTGACGAAATGGCTCGAGCGAGCCCCCGCGCCGGTGTTCACGGCCTTCGCCGTGATCGCCGCGTTCGCGACCTACTTCTGCATGTACGCCTTCCGCAAGCCGTTCGCGGTCGGCTCCTACAAGGGGATGGTCGCGCTGCCGCTGCTCCCCGCGCTCGACCTGAAGAGCCTCTACATCATCGCCCAGGTGCTCGGGTACTGCGCCTCCAAGTTCCTTGGCATCAAGATCGTCTCCGAGATGCCGCCAGAGCGGCGCGCGTTCGCCATCCTCACGTGCATCGGGGTGAGCGAGGTCGCGCTCGTTCTTTTCGGGCTCGCGCCGGCCCCGTACGCCGCCGTCTTCCTGGTGCTGAACGGCCTGCCCCTCGGCATGGTCTGGGGGCTCGTCTTCGGCTTCCTCGAGGGGCGCCGCGTGAGCGATCTGCTCGGCGCCGGGCTCTGCGCCAGCTTCATCGTCGCGAGCGGCTTCGTAAAGACCGTTGGCAAAATCACGCTCGGCTGGGGGGTCCCGGAGGTCTGGATGCCGGCGGTGACGGGGGCCCTCTTCTTCCCGCCGCTGCTCCTCTCGGTGTGGATGCTCGCACAGATCCCTCCGCCGTCGGTGGACGATGAAGCGCTCCGGACCCGGCGCGCGCCGATGGACAGCGCCGCGCGGCGCGCGTTCGTCCTCGCGAACGCGGGCGGGCTCGCGACCCTCGTCCTCGGCTACGTCGTCCTCACCGCCTACCGCGATTTCCGGGACAACTTCGCCCGCGAGATCTGGGACGCCCTCGGCTACACCGACCAGCCGGCCATCCTGACGACGGCCGAGATCCCCGTGGCGGTCGGCGCGCTCCTCTCGGTCGCGGCGATGATCGGCATCCGCAACAACCGCACGGCGCTCGCCGCGATCCACGGCGTCATGGTCGCCGGGGCGGCGCTCGCGGGGCTGAGCACCGCGCTTTACCAGGCGGGCGTCATCGGCCCTGTCGCCTGGATGATCAGCGTCGGGCTCGGGCTCTACGTGGGGTACGTCCCGTACAACTGCGTCCTCTTCGACCGGCTCATCGCGGCCGTGGGCTCAGTGGCCACGGCGGGCTTCCTGATCACCGCGGCCGACGCCTTCGGCTACCTCGGGAGCGTGGCGCTCCTGCTCTACAAGAGCTTTGGCCAGGCGAAGCGCTCGTGGATCGAGTTCTTCCTCGGCTTCAGCTACGCGACCGCGCTCGTCTGCGGGGCCCTCTTCGCCGCCTCTGCGGTGTACTTCTGGCTGCGCACCCGCGGCCCGGCCGCCGCCGCGCGGCCCGCGGCGCTCGACGCGTGAGCGCGCCGCCCGCCGCCAGCCGTGCGGGCGAGCAACGGGGGGCGCGTGGTGCGGGCGAGCAACGGGGGGCGCGTGGCGCGGGCGTGCGGGGGGAAGGGCTCAGTTGACCGGCGGGATCTCGGTCTTGCAGCCGACCTGGAGCTGGACCTGTCCGCCCGCCTGGAAGCGGGTGCAGGTCGCCGGGCACATCACGATCTTCGTCGGCGTGCCGCCGGTCGTGGGGTCGATGTCGTAGTACCAGCCGCCGGCGGTCGCGTCGCAGCGCGCCTCGCTGGCCACGTAGAAGATGGTCGACGGGTCGGCGCCCTCCGGCGGCGTGTGCTGGACGTTGAGCGTCCCGTAATCGAGCGTCTGCCCGGCGGACGGCGCCGGGACCTGGTACTCGCACGCGAGGCTCGTCCCGCGGATCTCGCTGAGCGCGTCGAGGAACGCCTGCGTCACGTCGGAGCTCGTGTCGATGAAGTAGGCGGACGTCGTCCCGCCGCCCTCGGCGATGCGGTTCATCGTGTCCTGGGCGCCGTCGTCGTCCCTGCCGAAGACGCCGATGACGAAGGTCGAGATGCTCGGCGAGCCGCTCAGCCCCCCGGCCGCGATCTCCGCGATGCCGTCGGCGGACGTGGGATTGCACTCGGTGGGCATCCCGTCGGTGGCGAGCACGGTGACGACCCTGTGGGTCGGGTTCGCCTCGGCGTGGGCCCGGGCCTGGGCGATCGCGCCGGACAGGGCGCCGGCGGTGGGCGTGCCCCCGTCGGGGAATGTCCGGCCGATCGACCCGATGAGCTCGTCGGCCCAGGCGGCGTCGAGCGGCGCGATCGAGACGTCGGGCGTCGCGTAGTCCTCGGTGACGCACGAGTACGGGTGCGCGCAGGTGCTCCGGGACAGCTTGTTGCACGTGCCCGCGCGGCCAGGACAGCGCTCGCCGATCTCACCGCAGATGGTGTCGGGGCTCTGGGAGCACACGCCGAGGTCGACGCACGTGTCGCCGGCCGGGCAGTCCGCGTCGGCGACGCAGACCTGGATGCCCGTGCGGGCGCCGAACGAGCTGCTACAGCCCCGGAGCGCGCACGGCCCGCTGATGCCGCACTCCTCGTTGCTCCTGCAGCTCTGGGGCAGGCCGGCGTTGAGCAGAGGGAAGTACTGGAGCCCGACGCCGAGCCCCTCCGACTTGGGGTCGGTGAAGAAGGCCTCGAGCGCGTCGGTCACGGCGTCCCACTTGGTGCCGCCGGTCGCGAGCCGATCTCTCATCGACCCCGACGAGTCGAGCATGATGTAGAGGTCGAGCGGCACGAGCTCCGCCGTCTTCGTCTCCCCGGCGCACGAAGCCTCGCCGCCGGCGCCCTCGCCGGCGCCGCTGCTGGGCCCGGTGGTGATCTCTCCAGGCCCGTCGGTGCCATATCCGGTGCTCGTCGCTCCGCCTGATCCCGGGCCGCTCCCCGAGCCATTCCCCGAGCTCGCGTTGGCGCCGGCGCCCGCTCCGCCGGCGCCCGCTCCGCCGGAGACCGAGCCATCGGACCCCCCGCACGCCGCGAAGATCACGCTGATCCCCGTCGCGGCGAGCGCCACCCTCGTTGACCGGTTCCTCATGAGAAGAATCGAAACATCCTGGAAGCGCTTTGTCGAGCGTGTTGACTCGAACGCTCTGTCGGGACCCTGGCTCGATGTGGGACGGGGTGAGACGCTTCGAGGTCAGGCGATAGCTGAGCTCCCCGTGTGCTTGCGGGTACAGGATTGCTCCGAAGCACAGGATTGCTCCGGACCATAAGGTGCTTTGGAGCACAGGGCTGCTCCGGAGCGTAGGGCTCCGCCGGAGCGCAGGGGGCTTTGGCGTACAGGGGGGGCTCCGGCGCGTGGAGCCGTGCCGGAATGCACGGGGCGGGAGCACCCGGGGCTCCGGGGGCGGCGCGTCGCCGAGCTCAGGGATGCTTCTTCGGACCCACGAGGCTGCGGAGGACGGCGCGGGCGACCTCGGTCCCCGTCGCGTCGCGCAGGCTCACCGGGATATCGTACTCCCTGCGCTCGCTGGTCTCCGGGAGAGGGCACTCGCAGACGGCGCGGATCGTCCCGCGGGCCTTCTTCAGGTACTCGATCGAGAGGCCCGCGACGATGAACCGGGCATCGTCGGGCAGCGCGTAGGACAGCGCCGTGTTGCCGGTGAGCTCGGCGAGGTTGACGAGCGCGACGGCGTGCACCGAGCGGAGGTGGTTGCGCAGCCCCGGCCGGTCGCGCATCGACACCTCCGCGCGGCCGCGCTCGAGGACCTCGACCTCGGCGCGGATCGTCCCCGTGTACGGGGCCATCGCGCCGATGAGCCTGCTGAACAGGCGCTTGCCCCCTGGCAAGGGGCTCAGCTTGTCCCAGACGTCGCGGATGGTGTTGCGGCGCGAGGTCGCCGCGAGCGATGCGAGAGAGAAGTCGGTGAGCTTCATGCGCTGGAGCCGCGGGGCGGGGGCGGCAGCCTGCCTCGAATCGCGCGCGGGCGCACCCGGAATCCCCGGCCAGCCGGTGCATCCCGGCGCCGCCTCGAGCCGCAACCCGGGTGCGGAACGATCCATTCTCCGCATGAATTGTATTTCATTGTGTCATTCGAAATTCGGATGGCTCCGGAGCGCCCTGGCGCCCCGTTCTCGCGAGGATTTTGCGGCATTTCCGGCCTCCGGACGCCCTCGAGCAGCCGTCCGGCCCCCCGTCCGTCGCGCGTGGCCTGCCTCGGGCGGCAATCTCCCGTCCGTGCCGGGAACTGGACTTGTGTATGACAAGACCTCGACGCCCGGGCCAAGGCGGTCCACCCGAGAAAGAGCGCGCTTTCGAGCTTCTCTTTCGTGAGCAAACATCCGCGCTCGTAGGGCGCTGGCTGACGGGCCTGGGGGTCCCGTTGCGCGATCGCAAGGACCTCGCGCAGGAGGTCCTGTTCGCGGCGTTCCTCAGCTTCAACAAATACAACCCCGAGATCTCCCGGCCCGAGCGCTGGCTGAACAGGATCACGGTCCACACGGCCTCGCACTACCTGCAGAGGGCCCAGCACCGCTACGAAGAGCTCCTGCCCGACGAAGAGATCCCCCCCCTCGTCGACCCCGCCAAGACCTCGGAAGAGCTGCTGATCTCGGATCAGGAGCGGCTCGTCGTGCTGGAGCTCATGCAACAGCTCGACGCCGATGCGCACTGGATCCTGGTCGGGCACGATCTCCACAGCATCCCGATGGCGGATCTCGCGCAGCAGCGCGGCATTCCGCTGTCCACGGCGTACAAGTGGCGCGCGCGCGCCATCCGCCTGTTCCACGACATCGTCGTGAAGCGCCGGCGCGAGGACCGGAAGCGGGAGGGCTCGCGCCTCGTGCTGCCCCTGGATCTGGCGGCGCTCCTCGCCACCGCGCGGATCTCGCCGCGCGTGCCCGACGACGTGCGGGTCTCGATCCTCCGCGGCGTGCAGGAGTCGGTGGGGGCGCTCAAGGCGGGCAGCGCCGGGAAGGCCGCCGGGGGTGTCGGCCAGGCGCTGAGCGACGCCGCGACGTGGCTCAAGGGCCTCGCGAAGCTCGTCCAGCTGCCGACCCTGGGCGCCGCGCGCCTCGTCGCCGCGCCCGCCGCGGCCACGGCGGCGGCGGCCACGGGGGCGGCCTGGCTCGCGCTCCAGGCACCGGCGCCGCCTCCGCCGGAGGTGCAGCACGTCGCGCCCGCGCTCGTCGCCGCCATGCCGCCGCGCCGGCCCCCCGAGCCGGCGGCGCCGCTCGTCGAGCCGGCGGCGCCGCTCGTCGAGCCGCCGGCGGCCCCGGCGCCCGTCGAGGCGCCGCGGCGGAGCCCGCCGGCCCAGCGGCGAGCGCGCGTGCCGACGCCCGACCGGGGGGAGCGCGCGCCGGCGCCGGTCGCCGCCGAGACGATCGAGAAGCTCAAGATCGAGATCGACGGGCCTGGCAGCAATCACGACATCGCCCTGTTCGACGCGGTCACCGAGGCGCTGCAGGCGCGCGATCCGGGCCGGTCGATCGCGGCGCTCCAGCGCTACGAGCGCGAGATGCCGAACACCCTCTTCCCGTCGGAGCGCAAGGTGCTCTGGATCCGGGCGTTCGTGATCGCGGGGCGCTTCCCCGAGGCGCGCGCCCTGCTCGAGGAGGTGCGGCTCGATACCGCGATCCAGCGGCGGACGATCGAGGAGCTGGACACGATCCTGAACCGCCGGTGAGCGGGCGACCGGGCCGCCGCGGGCTCTGCGCCGCGGCGGCTCAGTCGCCGGCGTAGGTGCCGAAGCTCGCCCGGCCGCTCGTGGAGACCTGCGGGGCGGCCTGGCCGACCTGCACGACCGCGGACACGAACGCGGCGGGCTTGAGCCCCTCGTCGGGCCCGGCCTCGTTGGTGATGTACTCCAGCCCGAGCCCGGCCAGGAAGCCGAACGACGTTGTGTTGCCGCCCGAGCCGAGGATGGGGATCGTCGGCGCGACGCCGACGTAGCCGAGGAGGCCGACCCGCCCCTCGCCGAGCGTCTGCACGAAGCCGCCGAGCTGCGCCGCGATCGGGAAGGCCCGGCGCTCCACGGGGTCGTAGCGGTCGATCGCGAGCGCGACGCCGACGGCGCTGAGCACGCTCCGCGTGACGAGGGGCTTCTCCACCCACGGCGCGCGGGTGACCTGCAGCGTCGCCAGCATCGCCGGGACGGTGAGGTACGCGCGGAAGCAGGTTCCCGCGGCCTCGAGCGTCTGGAAGTTGTCCTCGCCGCACAGCGGGACCGAGTGGATCGCCACCGATCCCACGAGGCGCCGGGCGCGCTCCGGCTCGCCGGGCTCGTTCGAGCGCAGCGAGCTCGCGACGCGGCCCGCGTCGGAGACGAGCACCACCTTGCCCTGCGGGCTCAGCGGATCGCTGTAGACGGCCAGCCGGAGCCGCGCGTCCCCGTCGAAGTCCTCGGCGAGCGGCGGGAGCGGGAACTCCGCGCTGCTCGGCGTGACGATCCACGTGCCGTTCTGGAGGAGCTCGATCGGCGTGCCGCCCCGCATCTGATCGGTGCGCGTCAGCGAGACGTAGAGCGCGAGCGGCGCCACGAGCCGGTGCTTGGCCTGGCCCGTCAGCCGGATGCGGCAGTTGCCCAGCCGGAGCGGCGCCGGCGAGATGACGACAGCGCCGTGCGCGAGCGGCTGCGGCCCGGGGCGCGATGGATCCACGTCGGACGCCCGGCGAGGAGGCGGCAGCCCGGCCGGCGGCGCGGGGGCCTGAGGGGCCTGCTCCGCCGCGCCGGGCTGTGCCGTCGGGCCGGCCTGCGCCGCCGTCGGAGGCCGCCGGCCGGCGCCTGCGCCGCCCTGGACCTGTCCGGCCGCGCGGGGAGGGCTCCGGATGCCTGGCGGGGCAGGGGACGGCGCCCGCGGCCCGGGCGGGCGTGCGCTCCCGGGCGGCGGGATGCTCCCGGCGTCGGTGCGGGGCGCGATCGGCGTGGGGCCGCAGTCGACCTTCAGGTCGTCGGCGAGCGGATCGGGGAAGAGGAGCCGCGCGGGGTTCGACTCGACGAGGTTCTCGAGCGGCGGGATGGTGACCCGGTACGTCGCGTTGACGACGTTGCCCGCCGCGGGCGCGTGGAGGTTGAAGGCGGTGACCCGGAGCCAGCCGCCGCCAGGGAAGACGCGGAGGATCTTGCCATCGGGGCGCCCGCAGCCGCCCGAGGCGACCTCGAGGACCGGCACGGTGAACGTGCGCTGGAACGGCTGCACGCGGGCGTTGCCGCAGCTGTCGACGATGGCGAGGTAGTGGAAATCGGCCATCTCCGATTGCTTCGGCCACTGCATGCCCAGCGTGAGCTCGCCGGCGTCGGCCGGCGGCGGCTCGGGTCGGCCGTCGCGGCAGACGTCCACTCGCTCAGGCGACAGCGGTGACGGCGCGCCCGGCGCGGCGGGCGCGCCCACGGGTGACCGCGGGGCGTCGGCGACCGGGCGGTAGGCGCAGACGTGCCGGTACGAGCGGCGGCCGAGCAGCACCGGGTCGAAGTCGAGCAGGCGCTGGCCGTCCTCGGTGAGCCGCCCCCACACCGTGAGCGGCAGGGGCAGCGTCGGGGTCTGGAGCTTGATCGAGCGCAGCATCTGGTCGCCGATGGCGCTCTGCCCGGGATCCCCGGTCTGCGCCGCGCAGCCGCCGCCGCTGCACAGCCAGCGGCCGCCGCGGCGCGCGGCCTCGATCGGGACCGGATCGGTGTCGCGGACGCTCATCCAGACGCGGCGCGCGTCCGGGAAGATCTCCGGCCCGCCGGCCGACGACGCGGCGGCGCTGGCCGTGCCCGGCGGCGCGCGCACGACCTGCAGGCTGCCGCCGAAGTCGGCGGGGACGGCCATCGGCGCCGCGTCGGTCGAGCGCTTCAGGGTGGCCGGCGTGGCCGCCTCCGGCGTCGCCTCTTCTTCGGTCTCCCCTGTGTCCGCCTCGGGATCGTCCTGCGCCGGCGCGGTGGCGGGCGCGGCGAGCGCGATCGCGAGCGCCGCGGCCGACAGGGACATGGCGGATCTGCGTGCGCTCACGGCGAGCCTCCCCCTCCGGCGCCCGGCTCGGGCTCCGGCTCAGTCTCCGTTTCGGTGTCCGCTTCCGGCTCCGGCTTCCGCGTGACGGTGATGGGCTCGGAGGAGCACTCCGGGCTCGCGAGCAGGCGGGGCGTCACGCGGAGCGTCGTCGTCCCCGGCGCGACCGCGACGCCCTGGATGATCGTCGCCTCGCTGTCCTCGCCGCGCAGGGTCACGGACGCCTCGCCGAGCGCGATCACCTGGTCGTCGCCGACGGTCAGGTCGACGGGGACGGCGATGCGCACGCGCTCGGCGTTGTAGGCGCTCACCTCGAAGAGATCGCCGGGCGTCCCCGCGGCGACGACGCTCCGGAGGGCGCGCACGCGGAGCAGGCGCGGCTCGGGGTCGACCGTGAGCGAGGGGATCGGGTCGAGCGCCTTCTGCCCCGAGCTCACGGCGATCTTCACCTCGCCGCCGAGGTCGCTGAAGCACAGGATGAAGGGCGGGCTCTCCCCGGTCGCGCCGAGCAGCACGCGCAGGCGTGAGGTCCGCTCGCGGCAATCGGGGGTGAGCGAGAGGGCGGCCTCGCTGTGCAGCGACTCGATGATCACGGGCGCGTGCTCCACGACGCCCGGCGCGTTCAGGGGAGGCGACGCGCGGACGCGCGCCTCGCGCGCCCGGATCGCGCCCGGCCGCCAGGTGGCGCCGAGATCGTCCGGCAGGGGGCCGATCGTGCAGCTGAGGGGGACGTAGGTCGCGAGCACCCGGTCGCTGTCGCCGAGGCCCCCCGCGATGAGCGCGAAGTTGGTGGCGTCCTCCGGCAAGCCAGCGGGGAGGACCGTGATCGGGAGCTCCTCGGTGCGGTCGGCCCACGAGACGACGAGCCGCGCCTCGCCGGACCAGTCGCCCTCCGAGGCGGCGGTGAAGCGGGCGTAGCCCTGGGTTCCGGCGGTGCAGCGGAACGCGCCGTCCTTCGTGCCGCACGAGGCCCCAACTTCCTGGTCGTCGCCCGCGGGATGCAGCGCGAGCGCCTCGCTCGGGACCGCGCGGACCTCGACGTAGCCGCCGTACGCCGGCTCGTTCGCCTCGGTGAGCTTGAGCGAGACCGCGGTCGACCAGGGGCTCTGGCGGGGCAGCACCGGCTTGCCCGCCTCGTCGAGCGTGTCGGCGGCGAACAGCGGCCCGGCGACGTCGGCGCGGAGCTCGACCTGCCCGCTCCCGGCGAGGGGGTAGCCGCGCTCGATGCAGGCCGAGGCGAGCGAGGCGAGGAGGAGCGCGCCGGCGGCCGCCGCGAGGAGCGGCGCGCTCGGTAGGCGTGGGCGGCGTGGGTCGTGCGGGCGGCGCGGGCGAGCTTTCGCGTGGAGCGCGCGTGGGCAGGAGCGGGGCACGGCCGGCCGGGGCGCGCTCACTTCTGGTAGATCTCGGTGTACTCGGTCCCGAGCGGGTGGCGGTGCCAGGCGTACGCGCTCTGCGGGAACCCGCTCTCGTCGGTGTAGTCGCAAGGGCCCAGCTCCCACTCGGTGTGCCAGACGCTCGCGCCCGTCGCGGGGTCGACGGACATCCCGTGAGCGGTCACGTCGCTCTCCGGCTCGGCCGGGTCGTGCACGACCTGCGTGGCCTCGTCGAGGTAGCGCTCGAGGACCGCGATGGGGATGCGCGCCACGCGCTTGCCGGGCATCGGGATGAGGAACACGTCGCTCTTGTCAACGGTGCTGGTCATGGAGCTCTCTCCGGGCGAGCAGCGGGGGGCGGCGTCCCGGGCCGCGGAGCGCAGGCTCCGTGGCCGCGGGTCGCGCCGGAGCGCGGGCTCTCACCGGTGCTCGGCGCCGTCCCTCCAACGCGGCGCCGAGCATACCCGCTTCCCGCAACGCGAGGGAGCGCTTCGCGCGGCGCGGGCACGCGGGGCCGAGGTGTTCCAGCGCTCTCGGCGCTGGAGCCGCCGCGAGGGGGCCCGCCGCTCTCGACGATCGTTTCGAGAAGGGACCTGCGGCGCATGGGTGGACATCGCGTGTCCGGTGGCGCCGACCACCGGCGCGATCGCGTTGATCGATGTCATGGACATGCCCTCTCCCTCGCGCGGATCCGCCCCGCGGACGCGTCGCGCGGGAGCGCTGCGCGGGAGCATCGCGCCGGGAGATCGACGCGGAACGGAAGCCGCCGGCGGCGGGGCGCCGGCGCCCCCTGTGGTAAGCTGCCGCCGCCGTGGCCCCTCCCGAGCTCGTCCCGGTCGCGGCCGCCTCATGCTCTCTCCGGATTGCCCGCTCGTCCTTGGTGGCCGCTACCGTCTCCTGAGCGAGATCGGCCGCGGCGGCGCGGGCGTCGTGTACATGGCCGACGACCTCGACGGAGGCGGTCGTGTCGCGGTGAAGGTCCTGCTCCGGACGCACGCGGCCGGCACGGCGGCGGCCTCCCGGTTCGAGCGCGAGATCCGGGCCATGCGGCTCCTCGACGCGCCCGGGTTCGTGCGCATGCTCGACGCCGGCTCCGCCCGCGAGCTCGACGATGCCCCCTTCCTGGTGATGGAGCTGCTCCGGGGCCACGACCTGGAGCAGCTCGTCACCACCCAGGGCAGGCGCTCGCCCGGCGAGGTGCAGCGCTGGCTCGGCGAGGTCGCCGAGACCCTCGAGCTCGCTCACGCGCGGGGCCTCTCCCACCGCGATCTCAAGCCCGCGAACCTCTTCCTCGCGATCGGCGACGACGGGCGGGAGCGCGTGAAGATCCTCGACCTCGGCCTGGTCAAGGCGGTCGACCCGGGCGCGCTCGGCGCGTCGGGCGGCATCACCGCGACGGGCACGGCGATCGGCACGCCCATCTACATGGCCCCCGAGCAGGCGCGCGGGCGCTCGGACCAGATCGGCCCCGCGGCGGACGTGTGGGCGATCGGCCTCATCGCCATCCGCCTCCTGACCGGCGACATCTACTGGACCGCGAACAGCATGGCCGAGCTGATGGCGGCGCTCCTCGTGATGCGGCTCTACCCGCCGTCGACGCGCTGGCGGTGGCTCCCGCCCGCGTTCGACGCGTGGTTCCTGCGGTCGTGCGACCGCGACCCGGCCGGGCGCTTCCCTTCGGTCCGCCAACAGAGCCTCGCGCTGCGCGCCGCGCTCGAGGGCTCCTCGGCGGCCGCCGAGCCGCCCGGCGCCGGCGGGCCGGCGTCGCGCGGGGGCGGCGTGCCCGCGGACATGCTCAGCACCGACACCATCGAGCTCGCGGGCACGGTCGAGGCCCCGCCCCAGGCGCTCGCCGGCGGCGCGCACCGCGACTCGGACCGCTTCCTGCCGCCTCGCCTCGACGGCACCTCGCCGCCCGGCCTCCACGGCGCTCCGCCGCCCGGCCCCCACGGCACGTCGCCCCACGGCCTCTCCGGCGCTCCGCCGCGCGGCACCACGCCGCCGTCCGGCTCCTACAGCACGCCGCCGCTCGGTCTGTTCGGCTCGCCGGAGGCCGAGCGGCCGCGCGACAACCTGCCGGTCCAGCGCACGCCGTTCGTGGGCCGCGCCCGCGAGCGCGCCGAGATCGCCGCGCTCCTGCTCGACCCGAGGGCCGGGCTGCTCACGCTCACCGGCGTCGGCGGCACCGGCAAGACCCGCCTCGCGCTCCAGGTCGCCGAGGAGCTCGTCCCCGCGTTCCCCGGCGGCGTCTGCTTCGTGCCCCTCGCGTCGCTGTGCGAGGCGGCGCTTGTGCCCTCGGCGATCGCGCAGGCGCTCTGCCTCGGCGAGGGCGGCGCGCGGCCGGACCTCGAGCGCGTTGTCCAGTTCCTCCGCGACCGCCGCCTGCTGCTCCTGCTCGACAACCTCGAGCACCTGACGGCCGCGGCGCCGGCGATCGCGCACCTCGCCGCGAGCTGCCCGCACCTCTCGCTCCTCGTGACGAGCCGCGCCGCGCTGAACCTCTCGGGCGAGCGGCGCTACGTCGTGCCGCCGCTGGAGGTGCCGGAGCCGCGCGACGTCACGGTCGACGCCGCGCTGGCGAGCTCGGCGGTGAGCCTGTTCTGCCGCCGGGCCGCCGCGATCAAGCCCGGCTTCCAGCTCGGCCCCGACAACGCCGCGGAGATCGTGGAGATCTGCGCGCGCCTCGACGGCCTGCCGCTCGCGATCGAGCTCGCCGCGTCGCGCCTCCGGGTCCTCACCCCCGCGGCGCTCCTCTCGCGCTTCGGCGACCGCGGGGCCGCCGGGCGCGCCTCCGCGCCCGCGGGCTCGTTCCGCCTGCTCACGGGCGGCGCGCGCGATCTGCCCGAGCGCCAGCAGACCATGCGCGCCGCCATCGACTGGAGCTACGGCCTCCTCGATCCGGAGGAGCAGCTGGCCTTCCGCACGCTCGCCGTGTTCGCGGGCGGCTTCTCGCTCGCCATGGCGGACCAGATGTGCGCCTTCCGCGATCCGGCGCTCGACGCGCTCGGGATCCTCGAGTCGCTGATCGACAAGAGCCTCGTGCTCCAGGTCGCGGGCGAGGAGCCGCGGTTCCAGATGCTCACGATCCTCCGCGAGTACGGCCTCGATCGGCTCGCGGAGGAGGGCGCCGCCGCGGCGTGCAACCGGCGCTTCGTCGAGCTGTCGCTGGAGCTGGCCGACAGGGCGGCCGAGGCGCTCGGCGGGACCGAGCAGGCCGCGTGGCTCGCGGCGCTCGATCTCGAGCACGACAACCTCCGCCTCGCCCTGGAGCTCGCGCTCGCGGGCGCCGACGCGGGCGCCGCGGTGCGCCTCGCCGCCGCGCTCTCGCGGTTCTGGTACATCCACGGGCACTACCAGGAGGGCCGCGCGTGGCTCGGCCGGGCGCTCGCGGGCGCCGCGGGCGTCGCGCCCGAGCACGTGGCCTCGGCGCTCCGGGGCGCGGGGCGGCTCGCGCTCCTCCAGTGCGACTACCGCGAGGCGCGCGCGCTGCTCGAGCGGGGCGCGACGCTCTACCGCGAGCTCGGGGACGAGGGCGGGCTCGCCTCGGTGATCCAGATCCTCGGGAGCGTCGCCCGGGAGCAGGGCGACTACGAGCGCGCGTTCGCGCTGCACGGCGAGAGCCTCGCGCTGGCCACGCGCCGCGGCGACACGCTCGAGGCGGCGCGCGCGCTCGGCTACTCGGGCTTCGCGGCGTGGCTCTCGGGCGACACCGCGCGCGCAGAGGGCGCGTGCCGCCTCGCCCTGCCGGAGCTCCGCCGCGCGGGCGATCGCGAGGGGACCGCGACGGCGCTGCTCTACCTCGGCTGCGCGGCGCTCTACCGCGGGGATCTCGGCGAGGCGGTCCGCCTCTGCGAGGAGAGCGAGGGCCTGTCGCGGCAGGTCAAATTCAAGGAGGGGATCGCCTGGACGAGCAACATCCTGGGCCTCATCGCCATCGAGCGCGGCGATCTCGCCCTCGCGGAGCGGCGCCTGCGGGCGAGCCTGCGGCTGCACCGGGAGCTCGGCGATCTCTGGCGCTCCGCGAGCGTCCTGGAGGCGCTGGCGCGCGCGGCGGTGCGGGCGGGGAAGGCGGAGCGCGGCGCGCGCCTGCTCGGCGGCGCCGCGGCGCTCCGCGAGGACATCGGCACGCCGGTGCCGCCCATCGAGCGGCCGGCGCTCACCGAGTGCGCCGCGGCCGCGCGGGCGGCGCTGGGGGGAGCGGTCCACGAGGCCTGCCTCCTCGAGGGCCGGGGCGCCGGGCTCGACGCGACGATCGCGGCGGCGCTCTCGGAGTGAGCCCGTTCGCGTCGCGTGAGGGAACAGGTCTTCAACGCGGGTGAACGGGGCGGTTCGAGCAGGATTTCGCGCCCTGGAAACAGTGCGGTTCGCTTCCGTCGTCGAGCGCGCCGTGCTCGATGGTGGACATGAAGAGCGCACGATGGTTGTTCGCAGGGTTGATCGGGATGATGTTGGCCTTGCCCGCATGCTCCGATGACACGCAGGAAGGCTCGGGCGGCGGCACGGGAGAGGGCGGCGGCGGCACGGGAGAGGGCGGCGGCGGCACGGGAGAGGGCGGCGGCGGCACGGGAGAGGGCGGCGGCGGGACAGGCGGATTCACGGTCACCGGGCCGATCTCCGGCGAGACGGCTCCAGAGGACGCCGTGGTGGCCGTCGTCTGGGTGGTGAGCTCGTCCAGCCCCGACTACGGCTTCCGCTTCGGCGAAGGGACCGCCTCCGGCGCGACGTTCACCGTCGGCTTGGGGTCGGCGCCGCCGCGCGAGGCGATCAACAGCAACGGTGTCGGCATGGGCTTCGTCATGCTCCTCGCGCCGGGCACCCAGGTGCCCGAGGGCGAGATCGACTCCGATGTGCTCGATACAGCGCTCCTCGGGGCGAGCTCGCGACACGTCATCGTCTGGCACGAGACCTCCGGCCAGGGATTCGGCTGGTCCAAGAGCTTCCCGGCCGGGTTCGGCTGCGGCAAGTGCGTCGCGGCGCCGCCAGGCGAGGGGTTCGACTCCTACGAGCCGGTCGACTGCTCTGAAGTGGAAGTCCAGGTCACATCGGACCCGGATTCGCTCGAGTTCTGCAACTGGACCTGACGTCGCGACCCGCTCACGGCGCGCCTGAGCCCTCTCCGGCCGCCCCGCTCCGCCCCGCGGCCCGGCCGAGGCGCTCGGCCAGGCGGCGGAGCTGGTCGATGAGCTCCTCGGGCTCGTGCACCTCGAACTCGAACCCCATGAACCCGAGGTGGAACGCGAGCGCGTCGAGGCTCCCGCCGCCGGTGTGGACGACGCAGCGGTCCGGCGCCAGGTCCTCGATGCGCCCCGCCACGCCCGAGAGCCGCTCCGAGACGGCCTGCGCGGGCGCGTGCACGGTCACGCGCGCGCGGATCGGGTAGGCGTCCGTGGAGACCGACTTCGACACGTAGGCGGCCACGTCCTCCTCGGGCAGGGGGCGCGGCTTGAAGCGGCCCGCGGTCTTCGGCCTGCCCTGGATGCGATCGACGCGGAACGTCCGCCATGCGCCCCGATCGAGATCGTACGCGAGCAGATACCAGCGGCGGCTCGTGTGCACGAGCCGGTAAGGCTCGACGGCGCGCGTGCTCGCGGCGCCGCTGTGGCTGCTGTAGTCGAAGCGCAGGATCTCGGCGTCGCGGCACGCGTTCGCCATGACGGCGAGCGCGTCCGCGTCGATGGTGGGGCCGCCGTCGCCCAGCCGCACGCTCACGGCGCCCAGCGCGGTCACCTTGCGCCGGAGCCGCTTGGGGAGCACCTGCTCCAGCTTCCCGAGCGCGCGGACCGACGCCTCCTCCAGCCCCCGCACGGTCCCGGTCGCCGCCGCGCGCAGCCCCACCGCGACGGCGACGGCCTCGTCGTCCTCGAGCGGCAGCGGCGGCAGCTCCTTCCCGGCGCCGAGCTGGTATCCGCCGCCGATGCCGGTGGCCGCGTGGACCGGGTACCCGAGGCTCCGGAGCCTGTCCACGTCGCGCCGGACGCTGCGCTCGGTGATCGCGAGCTCGCGGGCCAGCTCGCCGCCCGTCCAGAAGCGCCGGGATTGCAGCAGCGACAGGAGCTTCAGCAGCCGCGCGGAGGTCTGGACCATGTGCCGCCTCTCTCCTTGCGGACCGAATCTGTCCGCAACCCAGTCTAGCTTCCTCTCATCCCGCGGGCGAGGCGCCCGAAGGCGCCCCGCCCCCAATCCCTGGAGCTACCGCCCATGAGCAACGCCGCTTCCGAGCACACGACGACGACCCCCGGCCTCCGGACCTACAAGGGCAGCTGCGTCTGCCGCGCCGTCCGCTTCGAGGCCGACTTCGACCCGAGCGCCGGGACGACGCAGTGCAACTGCACGATCTGCACGAAGACGAGGTGGTGGGGCATCGTCGTGAAGCCGAGCGCCTTCCGCCTGATCGCCGGCGAGGAGGTCCTCGGCGACTACTCGCGGTACGAGGCCGGACATGCCCGGTTCTGCAAGTCCTGCGGCGTCCGCGTCTTCGGGCACGGGAACATCCCGGAGCTCGGCGGCGAGTTCTGCTCCGTGAACCTGAACTGCCTCGACGACGCGGACCTCACCGGCGTCCCGGTTGTGTACCTCGACGGGCTCCACGATACGTGGGCGCCGATCGGCTCCACGACGTACGTCGATCCGTTCTCCGCCGCAAAGGTGGCTTGAGCCGGAGCGCGCCGCGGCTCGGCCTCGCCGCTGCGATGACGACGGCGCTCTCGGCGTGAGCGGCGCTCAGCGCCCGCGGGCGGTCCGGCGCCAGCGCCTCGATGCGCCCCGATCGAGATCGTACGCGAGCAGGTACCAGCGGTGGCAGCCGCGCGGAGGTCTGGACCCTGTGCCGCCTCTCTCCTTGCGGACCGAATCTGTCCGCAACCCAGTCTAGCTTCCTCTCATCCCACGGGCGAGGCGCCCGAAGGCGCCCCGCCCGCCCAATCCCTGGAGCTACCGCCCATGAGCAACGCCGCTTCCGAGCACACAACGACGACCGCCGGCCTCCGGACCTACAAGGGCAGCTGCGCCTGCCGCGCCGTCCGCTTCGAGGCCGACTTCGACCCGAGCGCCGGGACGGGGCAGTGCAATTGCACGATCTGCGCGAAGACGAGGTGGTGGGGCATCATCGTGAAGCCGAGCGCCTTCCGTCTGCTCGCCGGCGAGGAGGTCCTCGGCGACCACTCGCGATCGGAGGCCGGCCATGCCCGGTTCTGCAAGACCTGCGGCATCCGCGTGTTCGGGCACGGGCACCTCCCGATGCTCGGCGGCGATTACTGCACCGTGAACCTGAACTGCCTCGACGACGCGGACCTCACCGGCGTTCCGGTTGTGTACGTCGACGGGCTCCACGACACGTGGGCGCCGATCGGCTCCACGACGTACGTCGATCCGTTCGCCGCCGCGAAGGTGGCTTGAGGCGGCGCGCGCCGCGGCTCGGCCTCGCCGCTGCGATGGCGACGGCGCTCTCGGCCTGAGCGGCGCTCAGCGCCCGCCGGCGTCGTCGGGGAGCCCGTCGAGCAGCGGAACGAGCACCCTGGCGTCGATCGGCTTGACGAGGTGCAGCCGGAAGCCCGCTGCGTCGCTGCTGCGCTTGTCGCTGTCCTGGCCGTAACCGCTGAGGGCGATCAGGATCGGCGGGGCGTCCTGGAGGCGCGTGTGGAGCTCGCGCCCGAGCGTGTAGCCGTCCATCACGGGCAAGCCGATGTCGAGGATGGCGATCTGGGGCCGGAAAGCGTCCACGAGCGACAGCGCGCGTGACGCGTCGTGAGCGATGCGCACCTCGTGCCCGCTCTTGCTCAGCATCTCCGCGATCAGCTCGGCGCCGTCTCGGTTGTCGTCCACGACGAGGACGCGCCGGCGCCGCGCCTGCGGCGGCCTCGATTGCGGCGGGCGAGCCTCGGGCGCCGCCGAGGGTGGGGCGGCCGCCGCCGCCGGAAGACGCACCGTGAACTCGCTGCCTCGACCGACGCCGGCGCTCTTCGCGCTCACGGCGCCCCCGTGCATCATCGTCAGCGTTCGCACGAGGGACAGCCCGAGGCCGAGCCCGCCCAGGGCCCGATCCGAGCCACGTTCGCCTTGCACGAACATCTCGAACACGTGGGGCAGCAGGCTCGAATCGATGCCCTCGCCGTCGTCCCGGACGCGCAGCACGACGTCGCCGCCCTCGCGGCGGGCGGTCACCTCGATGTGGCCTCCGGGCGGGGTGTAGCGCGCGGCGTTCGTGAGGAGGTTGTTGACCACCTGGGTGAGGCGCACCTCGTCGCCCTCGATCGCGAGGCCCTCGGCGGGCACCGACAAGGTGAGCTGGTGCCTTCGCTGCGAGAGGAGCGGCTCGGTCGCCTCGACAGCCTGCTCCACGACCCTCGCCAGCTCGAGCCACTTCTTCGACAGCGTGACCTTGCCGCGCGCCACCCGCGCGACGTCGAGCAGGTCGTCGACGAGCCGTATCAGGTGCTGCGCCTGGCGCGCGATCACCTCGCGTTCGCGGGGCGTCGCGACGTTGCCGCGCAGCTCCATCAGCTGGACCGCCGTGAGGATGGGGGCGAGCGGATTGCGGAGCTCGTGCGACAGGAGCGCCAGGAACTCGTCCTTCTGGCGCGCCACCTCGTGGAGCCGAGCCTCTGTCTCCTTGAGCCGCGTCACGTCGACGAGCGCGCCGATGGCGCCGCGCGGCTCGCCGCTCGGCTCGCGCAGCGTCACCGCCCCGCCGTACAGGTGGATCGCGCGCCCGCCCGGGAACTCGAGCACGATCTCGTGCGGCCTCACCTCGTCGCCGCGCGCCGCCCGCTGGAGCGGAAGCTCCCCCGGGGGCACGTCCACGCCGTCGACAAGCACCTTGAACCCGCGGTCGTCTCCCGCGCCGAGGGCCGTCCGTGCCAGGTTCTGCCCTGGATCGCTCCCGAGGAGCGCGTGCAAGGCGCGGTTGCCGTGCAGCTCCTGGCAGGCAGGGTCGCGGGCGACGAGCACCGCGGCCGGGACGGCATCCATCAGCACCGCGAGCTCGTCTGCCCGCGCTCGCGCGAGCGCCTCGCTCTCTCGCAGCGCGGCCTCGGCGGCCAGCCGCTCGGTCGCGTCGGTCGACACGGTGACGAGGCACGGCTCGCCGCCGACGTCGATCGGCGCGCTGGACAGCACGAGGGTGAGCACGCGCCCGTCCTTGCGGACGCAGGCGACCTCGACCTCCGCGCCGGCGCGCAGGAGCGCCACGGTCGACGCCCGCTGCGGCGCCGTCCAGATGCCGAGGAGCACGGGGTTCTTGCCGAGGACCTCGTCGCGCGAGAAGCCGGTCATCCTGAGGAAAGCGTCGTTGACGCTCAGGAGCATCCCGTCCGACACGCGCGTGATGACCGTCGGCTGGGGATTGAGGCTGAAGACCGCCTCGAACCTTCGCTCGGACGCGCGGAGCGCTTGCTCCGCCTCCTTTCGATCGTGCATGTCGAACACGGCGGCCACCCACCGCATGACCTTGCCGTCGTCGCCCCGGATTGGCACCACCCGGCCGAGGTGGAAGCGATAGACACCCGCCCGGGTGCGGAGCCGGTACTCCATCTCGCAGGTGCTGGAGGTGGAGAGGGCCGCGGCGAAGCACCGCTGCACGTGCTCCCGATCGTCGGGGTGCACGGCGGCGAGCGCGCCCTTGTCCCGGAGCGACTCCTCGAGGCTGAGGCCGGTGAGCTCCGTCCATCGATCGTTGACCCAATCCAGGCGGCCCTCGGCGTCGCACGTCCAGATGATCTGAGGCAGCGCGTTGGCGAGCTTCCTGTAGTCCCCCTGATCGCCGTCGTCAGAGCTCATATCCCCTCGACGCGTGATACCGGCCTTTCACGCCCAGATCACATCCGACCAGGACAATCTCGTTCGTCTCGGGCGGCTTGATCGGCGCACGGACGGGCATGATAAGGCCACTTATCATGTGTGGCGCCCACAGACAATCATTGCATCTCGGGCGCTCGCCCGGGCGAAGGCACGGGCGCGCGGGGGCTCGAATGCGAGCGCGTTGTGCGCGGCGTTACGGAGAGGTCGCTTTGACGACGCCGTTGATGATCGCGTCCAGGTCCACGGCGTTCGCCATCGCCTGGTACCCGGCGTCGTTCGGGTGCAGCTTGTCAGCGTCGTAGGCCGGGAGCAGGCGGCTCGGATCGGCCGGGTCGCGCAGGGCCTTGTCGAAGTCGATCACCCCGTCGAAGGCGCCGCTCGTGCGGATCCAGGTGTTCAGCTTCTGCCGCTCCTGCTCGCCCTTGGCGGTTCCATAATCGCCCTTGTAGGTGCCGGTCGAGCCGGCGAACGGCACCAGGGTGCCGCCGTAGATCTTGAGCCCGGCGGCGCGGGCAGACTGGATGATCTGCTGGATCGCCGGGATCAGATCCGCGGCCTTGGCCGAGCGATCGCCGATGTCGTTGATGCCTGCCAGCAGGATGATCGCGCGCGCTCCGGGCTGGGTCAGCGCGTCGCGTGCGAGGCGGGCAGGGACGGGGTACCCGAACTGGAGCTGGGGACGGACGGTGAGCAGCTCGTTCCCGATGATCCCGGCGTTCACCACGGCGAGGGTCGGCCCCTTCCGGCTGGCGAGGCGCTGCGCGAGGTAATCGGGGTAGCGATGGTTGTCGTTCTTGGTCGACAGATATCCATCCGTGATCGAATCGCCGAGCGTGATCAGCGTGCCGACGACGTCCGGCGAGGCCTTGACGTCGACGCCCGACACGGCCATCCAGCACGAGATCTTCCGCGTGAACTGCTTGTCGGCGCCGTTCCCTGTCTGGTTGCCCGAAGCGAGGAAGTTGTCCTGTGCCGCAAAGTAATGTTGCGTGATCGGCCCTGTCTTGACCGGAAGGTGGACGTTCACCGCCAGCGTCTGCAGCGGCTGGACCTTCAGCGCCACGGGGTCGCTCACCGCCTCGCCGCCCGCGGCGATGAGGATCGATGTCTGGCCTCCGAAGCGCAGCGGTTGTGAGCTCCCCGCGACCGTGGCCGCGCCGCCCGCCGAGAGCGCGACCGACGCAGAGCCCACCTTGAGCGGCTCGCTGCCGCCCGCGTTGGAGATGCGCACGCGCACGGCGCTCCCGCCGGCGCTCACGCGGACGATGTTCCGGACCGTCTGGTCGGCGAGGCCGACATCCGAGGGACAATCCTGCGAGTTGAACGTGCCGCCGGGCGTCGGGCTGCTGTGCCAGGCGGAGACCCATCGCCCCTCTGGCGCCTTGTCCGCGGCCAGCGCGGGGCGCCCCGGCGCGGCGGTCATCAGCGCGATCGCCGCGGCGATGAGGGGACCTCGCGGCGAGGGGCGGCGCTTCGGTCCGGGCAGATCGAGCGAGGAGCGGCGAGCGTCGCGGCGCGCCGAGGTGACTCCGTGGTGTCTCTGTTGATGTCCCATCGGTTCTATCTCGTTGGTTCGCGTGGAGCGCGGAGAGCTCCCCTGGCTCCTCGGGGGCCGCGCGCTCGCTTCGCCCGACGTGATCCTCGAAACTGCGGGAGATGGGCCGAAGCTCGGGCCGTGGCGCGGCCAGGAGGCAGGGTGCCAGCGCGGGGAGGCGGGGAGAAGGAAATGCAAACACTTCGGGGGCGTCAAGCCCGATCTGCCCGGGGGGACAGCGCGCTTTTCTGCGAGCCGATTCGCCCTGGAAAAATGACGTGGTATCGAAACTCGCCCACGCACAGAAGAGGCCGCCGTCAGCGCTCGCGGGCCTCGGTGCTCGGCAGCGGAGTAGCAAGTCGCGAGCCGCGGGTTCGCCGCTCGATGGTGGGAGCGCCGCCTGCTGGGCGCGCCGAGCGTGCGTTGATGAGAGCGGCCGGGGCGAGCCGCTCAGAGCGCCGCGCTGAGCTCCTGTCGCCGGCGAGCGTGAACAGATCGGCATTCGGGGAGGGCATTCCCCATCGGCCTGTCCACGTTGGCGCTGCAGGCAGCGCGGCTCTCGTGCAACAATCGGCCGATCAGGGTGAGGGTCACGGTGTCGCCAGAAGAGATGGAGATCGAGGCGCCGAGCGGCCGCGACGAAGAGATCGGCTGCGTGGCCTCCCCCTACCAGGGCGGGTGCCGCGAGCCTCACCCTGCGCCGGGCGAGCTCGTGGAGCGCGCTGCGCTCCGCATGGCGCGCGCGGCCGATCTCGACGAGCTCTCGGGGCTCCTGCTCGACCAGGCGATGGAGCTCGGCGCGCGCGCCGCCTACCTGCTCCTGACCTCCGAGGACACCGGCGAGCTGGGGCTCCATTCCGATCGCCACCTGCCCGCCGAGTTCCGTCGATCCCTCGCGCGGGTCGCGCGGGGCGCGCCGCTGCTCGATGCATGGGCGGCGAGCTCGGGTCGGATTCAGGTGATGAGCGATGTGCGCTCGCTCGATCGGGGGCCATCCATGACGCGTGATCTCTGCGCGCGGACCGACGCGCAGAGCGCTGTTTCGATGCCCCTCTGCGTCCGCGATCGCTGCCTCGGCGTCCTCTCCTTTTGCCTGCCCTGCCCTCATCCCCACGCCGGCGTCGAGCTCGGCGCGCGCGCCGCGCTCTTCGCGATCGGCCTGGACAGCGCCCTCGCGCGCGAGGGGCGGGCGCGCGCCGAGGCCCAGAGCGAGGCGGTCCGGCGGTCGATGGCCCAGGAGCTCCGACGCACGAGTCACCTGGAGGGGGCGCTCCGGGAGAGAGAGCAGCGCTTTCGGGCGATCTTCGACGGGGCCCTCCAGTTCATCGGCCTGCTCTCGCCGGAGGGCATCGTCCTCGAGAACAACCGCACCGCTCTCGAGTTCTGCAGGGCCACGGAGGCAGAGACGATGGGCCGTCCGTTCTGGGAGCTGACGGGGTGGAGCCCCGGGCACAGGGAGCGAGTCCGCGCCGCCGTCGCCGAGGCCGCGGCGGGCCGGCTCGTGCGGGACGAGATCGAGGTGCTCGGAGCGAGCGGGCGGCGCTGCATCGACTTCTCCATCAAGCCCATCACCGACGACCGTGGCAGGGTCGTGATGCTCATCCCCGAGGGGCGCGACATCACCGAGCGCAACCAGATGGAGCAGGCGCTCCGCGAGAGCGCGGAGCGCTTCCGGCTCACCTTCGAGAACGCGCCCGTCGGCATGGCCATCGTCGGGCTCGATGGGGGGTTCCTCCTCGTCAACCACGTCTACTGCGAGATCGTGGGCTATGGGGCCGACGAGCTCTCGAAGCTCCGCTTCCAGGACATCACCCACCCCGACGACGTGGACATCGACGTGGGCCTGGTCGAGCGGCTGCGCCGCGGTGAGATCCCGCGCTATCAGCTCGCCAAGCGGTACATCCACAAGAGCGGCACGATCATCCACGTCGTCCTGCACACCTCCGTGGTGCGCGACGAGGAGGGCGAGCCGGTTCACTACATCGCCCAGGTGGAGGACGTGACGGCGCGCAAGCAGGCCGAGGAGGAGCGGGAGCGCCTGCTCGCGCAGCTGGACGCCGAGCGGAGGACGCTGCAAACGGTCTTCGACAGCGCGCCCATCCCGCTCCTGCTCATCGATCGAAGCGGCGTGGAGCGCCTGCTCGCCAACCCGCACGGGCGAGATCTCACCGGGGGCGCGGAGGAGCGGGCGCGGTGCGTCGGTCGCGTGCGGCGCCCGGACGGGGCCGCCCTCGATCTGGACGAGCTGCCGTCGAGCCGGGCGTTGCGCGGCGAGACGATCCCCGGCGAAGAGCTCCTCATTACCAAGACGGACGGCTCTGTCGGGACGTTCCTTATCGCCGCCGCGCCGCTCCGCGACAGCGCGGGGAAGATCACGGGCGCCATCGTCGCTGGCGAGGACATCAGCGCGTTGAAGGAGCTCGCGCGCATGCGCGAGGAGTGGACGAGCATCATCGCTCACGATCTGCGTCAGCCGATCACCACGATCGTCCTCAAGGCCTCTCTGCTCGCGGCGGAGCCGCAGTGCAGCGACAGGGCGCAGCACATCCTGGCCAGCGCGATGCAGCTCAACCGGCTGATCGACGATCTGCTCGACGCCTCCCGCCTCGAGTCGCATCGGCTGGATCTCAGGCGCGTCGAGGTCGATCTGCCAGCGCTCATCCGGGCGACGGTGGAGCGGACGGCCGACGCGACGAGGGGACATCGTGTCGACGTCGAGGTGCTGGACGGGGGGCCGCCGCTTTGGGCCGATCCCGGGCGCCTGGAGCAGGTGCTCACCAACCTGCTGTCCAATGCGGCCAAGTACGGCGCGCCAGGGACGCCGATCAGGATCGCGGTGGAACGGCGGAGCGGCGAGGTGTTCGTGGCGGTCGAGAACGAGGGGAAGGGGATCGCTCCGGACGAGCTGCCGAGGCTCTTCACCCGCTATTACCGGACGCGCGAGGCGAAGGCGGGAGGCGCCGCCGGGCTGGGCATCGGGCTCTACATCGTGCGAGGGCTCGTCGAGGCCCACGGGGGGCGGATCTGGGCCGAGAGCGCGCCCGGGAAGACGAGCTTCCAGTTCACGCTGCCCTGTCCTGACTAGGACGACAAACATGTTGAAGATCGTCTAGAGCGACAAACGGGTTGAAACCACGAGAAGAAGCAGGAATTTCACAGGGAGGCGGGGAGCGAGAGACGGTAAGAGGGAGAAGTTCATTTTTTTTTGTGGACGTTCACCGCCAGCGTCTGAAGCGGCTGGACCTTCAGCGCCACGGGGTCGCTCACCGCCTCGCCGCCCGCGGCGATGAGGATCGATGTCTGGCCTCCGAAGCGCAGCGGTTGTGAGCTCCCCGCGACCGTGGCCGCGCCGCCCGCCGAGCGCGCGACCGACGCCGAGCCCACCTTCAGCGGCTCGCTGCTGCCGGCGTTGGAGATGCGCGCGCGCACCGAGCTCCCGCCGGCGCTCACGCGGACGATGTTCCGGACCGTCTGGTCGGCGAGGCCGACATCCGAGGGACAATCCTGCGAGTTGAACGTGCCGCCGGGCGTCGGGCTGCTGTGCCATGCGGACACCCATCGCCCCTCCGGCGCCTTGTCCGCGGCCAGCGCGGGGCGCCCCGGCGCGGCGGTCATCAGCGCGATCGCCGCGGCGAGGAGGGGAGCTCGTCGCGAGCGACCGTGTTTCGGCTCGGGCCGCGCGGACGAGGAGCGCCGGGCGTCGCGGCGCGTCGAGGTGACTGCATTCTATCTCGGTGAATTATCCATCGGTCCTATCCCGCTTGTTCGCTTGGAGCCGTGGAGCGCGGAGAACGCTCACAAAGTCTCAATCCTCACGACCTCAGGGCGTCCATCGTATGTATTTTCGATCCATGGCTCCAACTGTCAGACACTTTGCAGCACCTCAGCGCCCCCGCCGACCCTCTCGCCGGGCGCAGGGGCACCGTGCGAATCCACCCCCTGCTCGACGATGCTTCGCGCTTCAGATTTCCGGGAGCGCCCCGCTCAGGCCGTGCAGCAGAAGGTGGATGGCGCGCTCGCCCGGAGCTCGCCCACGGGCTCGCCACCGTGCGGAGCGCACGCGCCCGGCTCGACATCCGCGATCACGGCCGACTTGCGGTTCAGAACACCGTTGACGCCGCCCTTCCTTGATGAGGGGATAACGCTCTGTGCGGTATGCCAAGAAAATTGTTTGAAGGGTCATGGTTGCAAGTTTGGGCAGTGCTACAAGTGCGGGTTCTATTGAGTATGGCGAGCGTTGTTGATGTTGGCGGGGGTACCCATGTCGCGTTCGATGGGCTGACCACGGAGCAGCTATTGCAAGTTGGTGCGACCAATGTTGTGTGCGCGTCCGATCGCCTTATCGTCGGTTCGAGTCGTCGGGATGCCTTGGAACATGTCCGGGCGCGTCGTGCGTGGTGGAATTCGACCAAAGAATGGGACAAGGCCTATTCGTCAGATGTCCACTGGGAGCCCCCCATCACCTTGTGGGTGTCGGCGAGCCTGCATGAGCGGGTGAACCTCTGGAGGATTTGTAGCTGGCTGCGTCATCTCGGCTTCGCGCATCACGACATATTTGTTGTCGATTTCGAGCCTGTTCCACCATCGAGAGCGGCGAGCCGCGAGGTGTTGGCTCGTCCGTTCACCTGTTCCGAGTCAGTGTCCGATCATGCTGACGAGGTTCTTCTGGACCACCTTGGTAAGGCACGGCCTTGGTCGCGGGAACGCCACGAAAATGCCATTTTCCTCTGGGAGAGCTACGTCGATGAGAACCCCGTGCAATTCGTCGATAGCTGCGTCCGTGGCGTTGAAGGATTCCCGGAGCTTGCCTCCCTCTGGACGCTTCTCTCTTGCTTCTTCCCAAGAAAGACCGCGGAGGGGTCCCTGCACCTAAGCCGATTCGACGAACACACGCTGGCCCTCCTCTCGATAGAGTGGAAAACTCCGTTGGCCTTGGTCGCCAACGAATCGGAGATGCAAATGAACCTCTGGCATCTCCTTTCCTGCACGGGCGATCTGTTCCTACCGCGCCGGCTCGGGCACTGGGCAGACCACGATTCGAGTGCGGCCGTGGAGCGCGCACCTGGTCCAAAGCCGCCTCATGCTGGCTATCCCATGCTCTCGGAGGTGTATCGCCTCACCGAACGTGGTACGCGACTCCGAGACAAGGGGCTCGATCAGCTCACGGATGCGCCAAGCCTGCCCATTGCCGGGACCGAGGCGTACTCAGCCTCAGCCCCCTGGGTGCTGCTCGAAGATGGCCGGCTCGCTCGGCTGTGAGGGGTAGCAGCGGCTCCGGCCAGCGCGCGGTGATAGCACGTCGCCCTCGGCCCAGTCGTGCCCCCTGGGCGCGAAATCCACGTTCAATGGGGCCGCCGCCTTTCAGCGGCGGAGAGGCCCTGGATCGCGCGCATGCTCTCTTGAGCCTGGATTTCGCGCATCCTGCACCTCCGCGCGACGGAGACGATGCTCACCGGCGTGGCGGGGCTGGTCGGCTTCGGTGTCTTCCTCCGTGAGCTCGACGTCGACGCCGAGCTCCGGCGCACGTTCGGTCGACGCAGGCGCGGCCCCGGCGGGCTCCGCCGCAACGTGCACACATCGCACGGCGACGCCATCTAGGAATGCGGCACGAGCAGCGCTTCGACCCCATCCGCCAGCGCTTCGTGCCGCTCGTTGCGGAGGGCCGCGACGAGCGCGGCGGCGAGCGACGCCGCATCGACCATCGGCCTGGCGAGCTCGTGCAACCAGAGCGCCATGATCTCGCAGGGATCGCGGTCGATCGCGGCACCGCGCAGCAGCTGCGCGATCGTATCCGCGAGCTCACCGTCCCCTCGAGCCCGGAGCCGTGCGAGCAGCTCGGCCGCGATCTGGCCTGGATCGACCATCGGTCCGGCGATCTCACGCGCCCAGAACATCATGATCGACGCCGCCAGGGTGTCGCGTCCCTCGGTGCGAAGCCTCGTGACGGCCGCGTGGGCAAGGACATCCGCGGTGTCGGCGCGGGCCACACAGTCGACGAGCGCCCTCTCGGCGCCGTGCGCAGGGTGGGGCTCGCGCGGGACGGCGGCGACGCGATGCTGGGCTTGCGGCGCTTGCTCGACGCGCTCTTGGCGTTCGACCGCCCTGCTCGCCGCGCTCACGGCGCGCGCGAGCTCCTCCCGCCCGTCGGCCTCGAGGCGCCGGACCAAGAGGCTCCTCAAGTAGGTCCATGTGTTGGCGTCGACGTCATCCGCCGGGCGGAGGAGGCCCTGAGCGCGACCCCGCGCGGCCACCTCGCGGTCCATGCGGATGAGCGCGTGGGCCTCGTTCAGCCAGAGCACCGGGTCGACGTCGGAACGACCGCTCAGCGAGGTGACGACCGCGTCGGCGAGCTCGCCGCGCCCCTCGATGCGCAACCGCCCTATCAAGGCGATCGCGAAGAACACCGCGCGCGCCGACGGCCCGCGGGCCTCCGCTTCAGCGCTTCTCAAGATCAGACGCCCCAGGGTGTGTAATCCGTCGAGGTCGAGCCGCGCCGCGAGCGCCGAGAGCAAGACGTGCGCGTCGTGAGCGCGCGCAAGCTCGCCGCCGCGCAGAATCAAGGCGGCGTGTTGGGTGGAGTCCATGCGCCTCGTCATCGGGCCCCCCGTCCAGGCGCAGGAAGTCGAGATGTCGACGTGCCGAGGGTGCTCAGGCCTGGGCACTGAGCAGCGCAGGATGCCTCCAGGCACGCAGCCGCGGGCGCCGCCAGGCCCTCAACAGGCCCGCTGTGTTCGACCGCCGAACAGCTGGGCGCATCGTTGCCTGCGAACAGGCAGTCCATCCAGCGAGCACACGCTGTATCATCCGCGCACGCGCTGAACTCCTCGCAGCACGAAGCTTTCGCGCAGACAGCGCATTCGTCGTCCTCGCGAGCTGCATCGCAGACCGGACGTACGACCAGATCCGGCTCCATTGACTGCGGATAGCGGGTATAGGTATCCGTGCACTGCACCAGACGATAGCTCCGCACGCCCGGGGTGACCATGACCAGCGAATCCGTCCTGTCGGCGGCCATGCTGTAGCTGGTCGCGCAGGCCCATTCAGTCTGCCGCTGCTCGACGAAGCAATCGCAAGCCTCCGCGGTCACCGCGTACTCGCAGAGCCAGACCGTCTCGCCAGGATTATAACACTCGTCCGGCACGAGTTTCATGCATCCAGCGACGATCACGACGAACGGCAGAGAACAAAGAATCGACGAAACACATTGCACAACGAGCCATCGTGCCATGACGAACCTCGCTTGATTCAATGGGGCCGTCGCCTTTCAGCGGCGGAGAGCCGTCTTGTTGAGGTAATCCAGTAGATAAAGGATAGCGCTTCAATGGGGCCGCTACCTTTCAGCGGCGGAGAGAAGGCGGCTCCCGAGGGGGCCGCCAAGGCGCCGGCCAAGCTTCAATGGGGCCGCCGCCTTTCAGCGGCGGAGAGTTCAAGGGGTGCGAGCGCGGCGGCAAGCCACTGATCCTGCTTCAATGGGGCCGCCGCCTTTCAGCGGCGGAGAGGCCTCGGTGCGCTTCTCGTTGATCTCGTCCTCGGTGCTTCAATGGGGCCGCCGCCTTTCAGCGGCGGAGAGGCCGGACGGTCATTACGGCGGGTACGAGCACACCTTCCCGCTTCAATGGGGCCGCCGCCTTTCAGCGGCGGAGAGGAGGCAATCAAGCGGCTGGTGGAGGTCTTTGACGAGGACGAGGCTTCAATGGGGCCGCCGCCTTTCAGCGGCGGAGAGCTCTCCTCTCCCGCGTTCGCGGTCGAGACCGGACGAACGCTTCAATGAGGCCGCCGCCTTTCAGCGGCGGAGAGCTGGGTGAAGACGACGGACGAGGCGTACCCCAACGAGATGCTTCAATGGGGCCGCCGCCTTTCAGCGGCGGAGAGACGTCCAAGCTTGCCTATCGCGTCCAGCGCGGCCGGCTTCAATGGGGCCGCCGCCTTTCAGCGGCGGAGAGACTGGTTTCTCGTGCGATATCAACGGCATGTGCGTAGAGCTTCAATGGGGCCGCCGCCTTTCAGCGGCGGAGAGCATGCGGTGCCGGCGGGGGCGGAACCGGGAGGAGAGCTTCAATGGGGCCGCCGCCTTTCAGCGGCGGAGAGGGGGTGGTGGTGAGCAAAAGCGATGAGGGCCAGTTGCTTCAATGGGGCCGCCGCCTTTCAGCGGCGGAGAGGCCACGGGCGCGACCAGCGCGCGCGCGGCGAGTTTGCTTCAATGGGGCCGCCGCCTTTCAGCGGCGGAGAGCGTGGCCGGGCGATGCATCGAAGGGTTTTGCGTGACGGCTTCAATGGGGCCGCCGCCTTTCAGCGGCGGAGAGAGGCCTCCCATGCCTATCTGACATTTCGCGTACTTACGACCCGGTTTGCGAGAGGTTCCCGTTCCGGCCCCCCGCGCGGGCCGTCCGAGGCCCGTGGCGTGCCCTCGGCCATTCAAAAATTCTTCCTGATTTCAAACACCTGCCCGCCTTGCGAGCGCCCCTCGGGGTTTTCGCATCACGCCACCGCTCGCAGCCGGTGCTCCCGCCCTCGTCATACCACACCCCGTCCTCTCCTCAGGCAGCCCTTCCGCTCTCGCCGGCGGCTGCGCTCATACCCCCCACCTCCGCCGCTCGCTGCCCTGCCTCCGGCGCCGTCTCCCCCGGCTCGCACGACGCATGCCCCAGCTCCGGCCACGTCGCCCCCCGGCTCGCGGACTCATCCGCCGCCTCGCCCGTCTCATCCCCCACCTCTCCCGCCTCATCCCCTGCGGGGCGCTTGCCCTCGGACCCGGGGGAGACGCCTTCCGCCGCGGGGCGCCCGCGCTATCTGCGGGGACCTCGCCTTCCGAGGCCCCGCGTCCATCGCCCACCCCTGGGGGGCCGCTCTGTCGAGGCAGGTGTCCCTTCACCCTGGCCGGAGCGCAAGCTCGCCCGGCGCGCCCTGGGCGCACGTGACGCCTTCACCGTCACCGCGTCGCTGACAGCTCCGCGTCGTCTCCTGCCCGGCGCTCGGCGCTCGGCGCTCGGCTCTCGCCGTCCCACGTGCGGCATGGCCACCGCCCCGCTCGCCCCTGGCGTCACGAGGTGAGGCTCGGAAATCCGCGGGAGCCGGAGCGCGGACGGCACACCTCCGCTCGGCCTCGCCCATCTCGAACAGCCTGTGCGGGAATTGCAGGCGGGCCACGAGCGAGCGCCCTGTCACGACGCGGCGGCGGCGCACTGCCGCGGCGTGGAAGCCCGATCCTTCGATGACGACGGCAGAGCACCTGAGCTGAATGCGCTCCCCTCCGCGAGGATCGCCGCCATCAACTCGCGCACGGGCCCTGAGGGGGCGCCCCGCTCTCGGCGAGGGGCAGCCTCCTATGCCGGCTGCCGCGCACGCAAGTGCGGCCGGCTCCGTTCGGAGGATGAGTGAGCAACCAGGCGAATGCGACCACGCTCGCTGCCGCCGGCAGGAAGGCTGATTCGGCTCGGCGCAACGCGCGGGGCGAGGCAGGCGCCGCGGCCAGCGCAGGCGGCGCGGGGCGGCATCGCGGAATTCGCTGCGGCGCATTTGCGTTGAATTTGCCGCGCCGCAGTGCGGTAATCGCCCGAGGAGCCCCCCGGGTGCTCGGGGGACGCGGCTCGCGGGATCACCATGGACAGGGACGCGTGACGGGAGGACGAGACAGCGGCGGGGACCTTCCGGCGGGCGAGAGCGTCCCGCCCGCGCCCATCGAGGCGAGCGGCCCCGAGGGCGCGCCCGGGGCCGAGCTGCGGTCCGTCGCGGCGGGCGGCGCCACGCTCTGGCTCACGCAGGCGCCCGGGTTCTCGCTGTGGCGCGGCGAGGTGGCCGCGCCGGATCGGCTGCGGATCGAGGGGCGCGACGGCTACCTCCACGAGCTCCGGCTCGAGCCGGTCGGCGTCCTGCGGCTCGGCCGTGTGGAGCGCGTGGGCGACGAGCGCAACGAGCTCGTCTACCCCGACGTGGCGTCGCGGCTCGCGGCCTCGCTGCGCCACGACGGCGTCCGCTGGTGGCTGCGCCGCCGCGACGAGTGCAGCGTGCCCGTGCAGGTCGGCGCGCGGCACCTCGCGCGCGGGGAGGAGTCGCCGCTCGTGCACGGCACCTTCGTCTGCGTCGGCGGCATGCGCGCGACGTTCTTCGACCGCCGCTACGCCGCGCTGTCGGTCCCCGCCGGGGCGGTGGACCCGGCGACGGGCCTGCTCGCGCGCGCCGGGCTGGAGCAGGAGTGCGCGTCGCTCCTCGCGCGGAAGGGCCAGGGCGCGCTCGTCCTGCTGCGGCCGATCGCGGCGGGCGCGCCCTCGCGCGCGGCGGCCGCGCTGGTCGCGGTGCACCGGCTGTGGCCGGATCGGCCGGTCGGCGACGCGGACGGCACGGCGGTGGTGCTCGTGCGGGGCGGCGCCGCGGAGGCGGCCGCCGCGGCCCGGCAGGCCCTGGAGGCCGCCGAGGCCGCGGGGCTCGGGGCGTTCGCGTGTGGCTACTTCACGGTCGCCGGCGAGGCGGACGTCGCCGGCCGCGAGGTCGAGCTCGGGCTGCACGCCATTGCGTCGCTCGCGGCGGAGCGCGAGCGGGGCGCGTCGCCCGTGGCGGAGCGTGAGCGCGGCGCGGCGGGCACGGACGGCGCGTCCACCCCCGTGGTGGAGCTCCGCGACGGCGCGGCCAGCGCGCGCTTCGCCGCGCCGTTCGAGGTGATCGAGGCGTCGCGGAGCGGGCGCCGGGCGACGGTCCTGTTCGGCATCGAGGAGCAGAGCGCGCTCGGCGGCGTCGGGCCGCACGTCATCGGGGCGCTCGCGCAGGAGCTCGCGGCGGTCGTCGCGACCCACGCGGGCGCCGGTGCGCTGATCGCGCCGCTCGCGCACGGCGTGGTCGCCGCGTGTGTGCCCCGCAAGGCGGATCCAGCGGTGATGGCGAGCGCGGTGCAGTGCGACTGGCACGGCCGGCCGCCCATCCTGGACGGGAGGGTCGAGCACGCGCGGACCCTGTCGTGGGAGCTCCTGCACGACGCCGACGCGGGCGCGCGGGCCGCGGAGATCTCGCGCGAGTGCGGCGATCCGCACGGGGTGCTCTCGGCGCTGAGCGGCGGCCTGCCCTATCCCATCGCGGGGCGGGTGCGGGCGGCGATCGGGGCGTCGAGCGCGATCGAGCGGGTGAAGATGCTGTTCGACGTGCTCGAGGGCACGTGGCGCTTCATCGCGACGGTGCTCGTCTCGGCCTTCTTCAGCGGCGGCAGCGCGCCCCCGACCTCGGCGCGCAGCGGCGTCGCGAGCGGTCCGGGCACGGGCGGTCCGGGCGCGAGCGGGGCGGGCGCGGGCGGGGCGCCTCCCGGGTGGAGCGCGCTCCTCGATTTCCACGGCCGCACGCGCACGCGCGACGGCCTGGCGCTCGGCGCGTGGCGCGAACTCGCGCGCACGGCCGCGCGGGCGTTCGGCGATCGCGACGATCCGATCGGCTCGATGGCGAGGGAGGTGCTCGACGTCAAGCTGTCGCACAACCAGACGTTCGAGACGCTCTCGAACCTGATGCAGGCCGAGCGCAACCAGTTCGCGCACGGCCACTATACCGAGGCGCGGGCGGCCGCGGATCTGCCCGACTTCGAGCAGATGACGCGCGCGCTCCTGCGGGCGCAGCGGCCGCTCTGCGCGTGGACGCTTGTGACGGTCGAGAAGACGGAGCCGGACCTCTACGGCGATCTCCAGACGGTCGAGTTCATCGATCACACAGGCCCGTACGCGTCCGGGACGCGGCGGCGCATCGGGCTGAACTCCCCTGTTCGCCTGTCGAACGTGGTCTATCTGGCCCGCTTCCGCGAGGGGCTGATGCTGCCGCTCGAGCCGATGGTGCGGCGGCTCGCGCCGGACGACCGGTTCGATCTCTACTGGATGGACCACCTGCCGCGGCCGGGAACATGCCATATGAGCGCGGTCGTCGCGGGCCGGGCGGTGAAGGCGCCCTGCGATCCGCGGCGCACGCCGCCGCTCCTGCGGGCGATGCTGGACGCCGCGGGCGGCTGAGGGGCACGGTCGCGCGGCGGGCTCGCTTCGTCCCGTCTCCTGTCTCCCGTCCGCGACGTGGACGGAGCATGCCTTTGCCCCTGGCCTGGAGCGAGAGTCCGAGATCCGCGCAGCTCTGCAAGAGGCAGACCTGGATGTACATGGCGTAGGGCGCAGCAGGCCCGAGCATGCGGTCAACCGGCGCATCGACCGGTTCGGGCTCGGCCTCCGCGACGAGTGAGCCCAGGGGTCACTGGAGGTTCGGCGGCGTCCACGTCATCCACCGGCCGAGGTCGGCCTTCGCCCCGTCGCTCTCGAGCAGGTTGGTGTCGTCGGTGCCGCCCCCGACGAGGAACTTCTTCACGTACGCCTCCAGGATCGCCCTCTGCTGCGCGGGGAACTGGCAGTGCTCATGGCCGCCGAGCTGCGAGTAGGCCATCCGGTCGGGCACGCCGAGCCCCTCCCAGATCGCGTGGGCGATGGCCCCGGCCGTGAAGGTGCTGTCGATGCCGAGCCAATCGATCTTGTTGTCAACGACGAGCAGCGCGCGCGGAGCGACGAGGCCCATGACCATGTGATGATCGAACGGGAGGGTCGTCACCTTGTTGCCGAAGTTCGAGCCGAAGCTCTCGCGGAACCACGGCTGCTCACCCGCCGCGCTGGACAGGGTCTGCACGTTCTCCCCGCCGTCCTTCCCTGCCTGTGAGACGCGCCAGCTCGCCGAGCCGCCGGCGCCCGACTCCTGGGGGATGGTCAGCACGATGCGCTCGTCGAACGCTCCCGCCGTGAGAGCACCCTTTCCATCGCGCGAGCAACCCGTCACGGCGATGCGCTTCGGATCGATGTTGGCCGCCGGCGTCTTCTCCAGTGCGTCGATGATCCGGCTGATACCCCAGGCCCACGCGATCATCGAGCTGGCCGGGTGGTCCTTGCCGTAGAGGTCGTAGAAGATCCCCGTCCCACGCGTGCCGCCGCCGCCCTGGGCGCCCATGTCGTTGTTGTTGAAGATGGCCGTCGCGACGCCGTTCTGGCTGAACACGCTCGCGTCCAGGGTCACGCTGCCAAAGCCGTAGAGGCTGATGAGCAGCGGAATCGGCGCGGAAGGCGCCGCGGCAGGCCTGTTGATGTCGATGGAGAAGGAGACGCTCTTCGAGCCCTCGTTGACGCCGACCGTCAGCTTGTTCCCCGAGAACTCCCCCGTCACGTCATCCTTGGACACCGCGGGCTTCGGTCCGGACTCGTACTCCTCGACCTGCGCCTTGATCTCCGCGCGTCGACATGCCCATTCCGACTTCTTCGTGATGCGCGATCCATCCAGCATCGTGAACGGATCGTGATGAGTTTCGTAGACAGGGAGAGATGCCGCGGCAGGCAACGTCGGCTCGGGGCAGCTCGCGCCGCTGTCTTCGACGCCGCCTGGGCCGCCCGTGCCGGTGGATCCACTCCCACCCCCTCCTGAGACCGATGAGCTGCCGGAGGAGCCCGCTCCGCCGCTGTTGTCCCCGCCGCTCGACGTCGTGGTGCTCGACGTCGTGGTGTCGGAAGGGTCATCACCGCAGCCGGGGATAGACAGGAACAGCAGAGTCAGAAGAATTTTTCTCATGGTCCTCCATGCCCGAAAGCTGGTTTGGTCGGCGACCGCTCGAATCGCTCAGCGGCGCAGCGCCGAGAGCGTGTCCGGCCGCTCCTGCACAGGCTTGGTCCGGTTCTCGCGAAGAGCGCATTGGGTCGCGTGGCGCTGTCCGCTGTACGTCGAATCCATGTGAACGTTCACTAATGCCATGCCACTCTCACGCAATAATTTCTGTATCACAAGAGAAGTCGAAATTCTACTCACGCGCCTCGCCCCGGCGCCTTGCAAACCAGGGGATTTGCCGGGCGAAAGCAAACTTGCGCCAAGACGAAAATACGAGAAAACTCGTGATCTGCGACCCACGACAAGGCATCCTGATGTCTGGGCGATGCTCGATGTGAGAGCTCCTCGGACGAGGTGAGTCCTATGAACACGTGGGCGAGACGGTTCATCGTTCCTGTGCTGCTCACGGCGAGTTACGCAGCCATGGGCGGTTGCACCGCGATGATCGGCGGCGGCGATGACCCGGAGGCGAGCAGCGGGTCTGGCGACGGGCCTGGGAGCGGCTCTGGCAACGGGTCTGGTAACGGCTCTGGCAACGGGTCTGGAACCGGAGACGGCGTCGGAGGGGACGGCTCGGCGGGGGGCGGCCCCGGCGTCGAGCCGACGGTGTGCGTGCCGGGCATCCCGCGGACGTCGGCGCTGCCGCGTCTGACGAGGGCGCAGTACGACAACACGATTCGCGATCTCGTCGGCATCGACAACCAGCCGTCGTCGATGCTCGCACCCGACGGCGTCGGGAGCGTCGATCAGCGCGCGTGGGACGGGTACAAGACCGCTGCAGCGACGGTGGCGGCGGCGGTGATGGCAGACCCGAGGGCGCGCGCCAAGACCATCCCGTGCACGCCGTCGGGCGACGGCGCCGCGTGCGCCCACCAGCTCATCGATACGCTGGGACGGCGCGCCTTCCGGCGACCGCTCACCGAGGAGGAGAGAGGGCTCTTCCAGGCCCTCTACGCTCGCCGCCAGGCGCTCACGCCGACCGGCTCGTTCGACGACGGCGCCCAGCTGATCATCGAGGGGTTCTTGCTCTCGCCCTCCTTCCTGATGCGCGCAGAGATCAGCGAGAAGCCCGAGGGCGAGTACTTCGTCCTGAACAGCCACGAAGTGGCGTCGCGCCTCTCGTACCTGATCTGGGGAACCATGCCGGACGACGCGCTGTTCGCAGCGGCGGACGCCGACGCGCTGCAGACGCCGGAGCAGATCCTCGCGCACGCGCAGCGAATGCTGGCGGATCCCAAGAGCCGCGGGATGGTCAAGGCCTTCCACGAGCTCTACCTCCACATGGGCCCCGGCACGCGCTGGTCGGACATCCAGCGTGATCCGGCCGCCTTCCCGGACTTCAAGGCGTCGATGGGCCCGCTCCTGTCGGAGGAGACCGAGCGCTTCATCGAGCACGTCGTCTTCGACCAGGCCGGGACGTTCCAGGATCTGGTCACCACGCCGGTGGGCTTCGTCAACGCCTCGCTGGCGCCGCTCTATGACCTGGATCCTGCGGAGTTCAACGGCGCGGAGCTCGTGCCGGTCGAGCTCGACCCGACGAAGCGCTCTGGCCTCTTCACCCGCCTGGGCTTCCTGGTGTCGCACTCGGGGTACGACCGGACGTCGCCCATCCTGCGCGGGGCGTTCTTGCAGAAGCAGGTCCTCTGCGCGGACATCCCGCCGCCGCCGCCGATGGTGGAGGGAACGCCGCTGCCCACGGACGAGAGCCTGACGACCAACCGTGCTCGGGTCGACGCGCAGACGGCGGGAGACTCCTGCAAGTTCTGCCATCACACGTACATCAACCCGGCGGGCTTCGCCCTCGAGGCGTACGACGCCGTGGGCGCCTACCAGCAGACAGAATCGTTCTCGGGCGCGCCCATCGACACACGGGTGGACGTCGGCGTGGGCGACGACACCGTGGCGGTCGACGGCCCGGTGGCGCTCTCCGAGGCCATCGCGAGCTCCCCGGCAGCGCACAAGTGCTACGTGCGAAAGTGGGTCTCGTTCGCCTACCAGCGCGAGCTGAACAACGAGGACTCCTGCACCGTGGACGAGCTGACCGCCAAGCTCACCCAGGGCGGCTACACGGTGCTCGACCTCATCGCGGACCTCACACAGAGTCAATCGTTCCGAGTTCGTGCCCTGCAGGCGGAGGTGGAGCCGTGAACCGAAGACTGTTCCTGCGTGGACTTGGCGGCGCGGCCCTCGCCGTCCCCTTCTTGAATACGCTCGACCGCTCCGCGCGAGCGCAGGAGGCGCCGTCGCCGCGCCGCCTGGTGATCTTCTACACCAACAACGGTTGCCTGACGAACCGCTGGTTCCCGACGATCGAGAACGGGGTCGGGAGCGTCACCGCGGCGTCCCTGGAGACGGCGCAGGCGGACGGGAAGCCGCGGACCCTCGCCGCGCTCGCGCCCTTCGCGTCGAAGCTGCTCTTCCCGCGCGGGCTCGCGATGCCGCTGAACGGCTTCAACAACAAGGTGGACGGCACGGCGTATTTCGATCCCCACGATCAGGGCATGGGCAGCAAGCTGACCTGCGCGCCCCTCGATCCCGCCGGAGATCACTGGGCGCTGTCGCACTCGCTCGATCACGAGATCGCGCAGCGCTTCAACCAGGGCACCAACAAGGTCCCGCTCGTGCTCTCCGTCGGCAATGCGTTCACGAACGTCAAGGGCATCGTGTCGTACTCGGCGCCGAAGACGCCGTACGCGCCCGTGACCAACGCGCGCACTGTGTACAGCAGCCTGACCGGGCTCTTCACGAGCGGCACCGCGACCGAAGCGGATTATCGCGTGGCTCGCGGCGAGAGCATCATCGATCTGGTGAGCCATGACCTGAACGCCTACAAGGCCCGCAAGATGAGCGGCGGCGATCGGAAGAAGATCGACGACTGGCTCTCCCTGCTCCGCGAGACCGAGCAGCGGGTCGTCCCCTCGGCTTGCACGGCGGAGTCGGCGACCGCTCTCGGCATCACGGACGCCGCCCTCACGCAGGCGGGCTACCCCGCTCGCGGCGGCGGCTTCCCCAACAACGAGACGGTGTACACGCTCGGCAGCGAGATGATGATCCGGCTCATCGCGCTCACGATGATGTGCGACAACAACCGCTCCATCGTGCTCCAGTGGCCGGGCTTCGTGACGTTCAAGTGGGACGGCATCGCGCACACCCACGATCATCACGGGCTGTCGCACCGGAACGGGAGCGCCGCCGTCGGCGGCCAGTGCGTGAGCGGCGTCATCGAGCAGATCCACGAGATCGACCGCTGGTATGCGGGTCGGTACGCCAAGCTGGTCAAGACCATCGACAGCGTCGAGGAGGGGGGAGGCACCATGCTCGACAACTCCGCGGTCATGTGGCTGCCGGAGCTCGCCGACGGCAACGCGCACAACAACAACAACTTGCCCATCGTGATCGCCGGCAGCGCCGGCGGTTACCTCAAGCAGGGCGTCTCGGTGAACGTCGGGAGCGGGAAGCTCGAGGCAGGCAACAGCGAAGCCTCCTGCTCGAGCGGCGCGGAGGGCGAGAGCAACAGCGGCAACACCGGCTCGTCGGGCGGAACCGTCCCGCTGAACAAGCTCTACACGACGTTGATCAACGCGCTCGGCGCCGGGACGCCCAACTGGGTTCCGGTCGATCGCTTCGGCGTCTCCGATGCGGTCGCGGCCGGCTTCGGCGGCAGCGGGCCGGCGTTCACGACCGACGGTGCAGGCAACGTCACCGACGGGCCTGGCATCAGCAATCCGGGGGAGCTCGACGCCATCAAGGCGTGAGGCGGCCGGACGCACGCCGCAGGCCCGGATCCGCACGTACATAGGAGAGCGCCGTCGGCGCTCTCTGACTTTCACGATCGGTTCGAGCGTGACCGCCCGACCCTCACCTCGCCGGCGGGCGCGCGCGGGCTGGACCAGAGGACAGCGGCGCGCCGATCCCGGTCGACTGCCCGGCGCGGCGGAGCGCATAGGCGATGCCGCTCTGAAGGGTGCCCATGGTGACGATGGACTTCAGCTCGATGTCCAGGCTCACCATCGCCTGGGCGACCTCGGCGCGTGTGCCGGTGAGCACGGCCTCCGTGCCGAGCAGCCGCAGCGCATTGGCGGTCCCCACGAGGGTCTGCGCAATCTGGGTATCGATGTGCTTCATCCCCGTGATGTCCAGGATCACGACGCGCGCCTGGTGGCGCTGGGCGCCGTCGAGCGCGACCTCCAGCACCTGGGCCGCCCGCGCGGCATCCATGGTCCCGATGAGCGGCATCACCATGATCCGATCGGTGATCGGGATGAGCGGCGTCGAGAGCTCCGCCAGCCTCGACTGCTGCGCCTCGAACATCTGCCGCTGCAGCGCGGCCCGCTCCCGCTCCGCCTGCTCGCGCTGCGCGAGCTCGATCTTCAGCCGCTCGTTGCTCGCGCTGAGCTGCGTGTTGGAGCGCTGGAGCTCCTCGGTGCGCTGCGCGACCTCGGCCTCGAGCCGCCGGTTGGCGTGCAGGACTTGCTCCTTCACGACCCGCATGCCCGAGAGGAGCAGCGCGTTCTCGATGGATATCGCGGCCTGGGACGACAGGAGGCCGAGCAGCTCCACGCGGCTCGCGTTGAACGCCCTGCTCGCGGCGTTGTTCTCCAGGTAAAGGACGCCGCTCATGCGGCCCTGGTGGATCAGCGGCAGGCACAGGACGGATCGCGTGCCCTGCCGGAGGATGCACGGGTCGTCGGAGAACCGGGCATCGGCGCTGGCGTCGTCGAGGACCAGCGGCTCGCGGGTGCGGGCGACGAACAGCGCGACCTTGTGCGGAAGGTCGGGGCGCACATCGAGCGGCTCGCTCGGCCCGAGCGCGAGCGTCCCGGGCTCGACCCCGAAGGTCGCCTCGACGAAGAGCCGCCCGTCCCGCTCCAGGACAAGCGCCCCCCGCTGCGCGCCGGAGTTCCCGAGCACGAGCGTCACAAGGCGTTCGATCACCCGCTCGAGCTCCGTCTCGCCGGCGATGTTCTGCACGGCGCGCACGATCAGCGCAGCGTCCCGCAGGTTGCCGACCGTCGTCCGGCCGAGGATGGTCCCCGCGTGCGCCGGGCCCGACGTCGCCGAGGGGATGGACGAGATCGGCTCGCTGCCGATCGAAGAGGGCAGGAGCGCGGCGTGATCGCGCGCGAGCGCGTCCGCCTTGGCCGTCGCTCCCCAGTGCCGGTAGCCGAGGTGCGCGTCGATCATGTAGGCGCGCGCCACCTTCGTCCTGCCCTCGTGGAGGTGCAGCATCGCGCACAGCTCGTTCGCGAGCGCCTCGTCGTGAGGAAACTCGTTCTCCCGGGCCAGGGAGATCGCCCTGTCGTAAAGGCCCATGGCCTCGAGCTGATCGCCGGCGACGCGCGCCTCCTCGGCCTGGATGAGCAGCAGCAGGTGCTGGAAGTTCATGGGAGCGCTCGCGGCGAGGCCCGCGATCCGCTCCTTGTGGCGGGCGATGGTCCGCGCGCGGCGCTCCGCCTCGTCGGGCGAGGCCGCGGCGGGCAGCGCGAGGAGCGCCATGCAGGTATAAAAATGCAGCTTTGTCGGCTGATACATGCCGAACATGGCCGCGCTCCTGGCCTCGGCGTCCTCGCCGCTCGCCGCGGCCCCCTCGCGATCGCCGCAGAGATAACGAAGCTGCAGCTTGAGCATCGCGTGAACGAAGAATGCCGGAAAATGGTCCCTCTCGTTGAGCTTCGCGAGGAACTCGCTCTCATCGAAATGGTCGTCGTTCAGGCTGTCGCGGCCCCGCGTCTTTCCTTGCAGGCTCGTGATCGCCTGTCTCACGAGCGTCAGCACGGCAGTGGTGAGCACGTCGCTCGTTCGCCGCGACACGACGAGGCCTCGCCCCACCTCCTCGCGCAGCTCCTCGAGCGGATAGCCCGCGGTGAACATGTTGCAGACCGAGGACATCCATGCGCTGCCGAGATAGGCCAAGTCACCTGACTCCAGCATTCCTTGGCGCGCCTTCAGGAAATAAGTTATCCCGTCACGCACGGATTCGAACAGGTGGGAGCACGCGGCGAAGACGTTGTTCACCCTGGCGGCCAGGCTGGCGTTTCGGAGCTTGTCGCTCAAGGCGAGGCCGAGCCGGCCGAACGCACGGCCCTCCGCGGGCCGCCCGTGCAGGGCGGCGAGCATGAACCCGTAGGCGGCATACCCGAAGGCGGACACGTCCGAGTTCCCGTACCTCAGGGAGGTGTTGACCTGCTTGAGGACGAACAGCGGGTAGAGCTCCGGGCTCATCGTGAAGATCGACCCGCTCATATCGCTGAGGAGCTGCAGCAACGCCGTTTGCTCCGGGTTGTCCATCCTCGGCGCATCGATGAGGTCTTCGATGCGCCGTCCCGTCAGGTTCGCCTGGAGCTCCGCGAGCTCGGCCTCGAAGCACGCCTGCCGCTCCGCCTCGGTGCGCGGCGGCGTGAAGCCGAGCAGGCTTAGGCCCTCGCCGCCCACGCGCACCGCGTCCACGAAGCTCCCCAGCGTCGTGTAGAGCAGCACGCGGAGGGTGTAGACCTGCGCCAGCTCCACGTTCGACCTCGCTCGGGGCAAGAGGGACGTGAAGAGCGCCTCGGCCCGCTCGGGCGCGCCGCTCAGGTATACGCACTCCGCGTTCTCGCGGCTGAGCGTGAAGCAGAGATCCTCGTGGCGCCCCCAGCCCGCGTCCCCGAGCAGCTCGATCCCCGCGCTGAAGTGGCCTGCGGCCACCTGATAGGCTGTCCTGGTCTTGGCCGCCCTGCCGGCTCGCAGGTTGAGCCGGGCGAGGGCGACCCGCTCGGCCTCGTCGGCGATGCCCCGCGCGCCCAGGTTCAGGTGGCGAACGATGTCGAGCAAGTCCTCGTCCGGCGGCGTCTCGCCGGCCCGCGCCCGGAGCAGCCGGCCGATCGCCAGGTGCAGCGCTTCCTTGTGCGAAGGCTCGACGAGCGAGTAGGCCGCATGGCGCACCCGGTCGTGCAGGAACCGATACGATACCTTGACCTCGGAGGGGGCCGAGGGCTCCGTGCCCGCGCTCTCGTCGAAGAAGCGATAATCGCTGTCGAGCGGCACGATCACGCCTCCGCGCAGCGCGTCCCACAGATCGGCGGCCGTCGCGGCGGGCGATTTCTCGTGGACGGCCGCCAGCGTGGTGAGATCGAACGCGTGGCCCAGGCACGCGGCGAGCTTCAGCGCGCGCTGCGTCGCCGGCGGGAGCCGGTGCAGCTTGTCGAGCATGAGGTCGACCACGTTGTCGGCGGCGACCGCCTCCCGGACGCGCGCCACGTCCCATGCCCAGGCCTCCGAGGGCGCATCGAACCACAGCGCCCCCGCGTCGTGGAGCGCGCCGAGGAGCTGGCCCAGGAAGAACGGGTTGCCCTCGGTCTTCTCGAAGACCAGCGCCGCGAGCGGCGCGCTCGCATGCGGCTGCGCGCTCAGCGTGTCGGCGACGATCTGCGCGACCGTGGGCATGTCGAGGGGCTTGAGCGTGAGCTCGGCGATCGCCGCGCCCGCCTTGCGAAGCTCGCCCAGCGTCGCGTGCAGCGGGTGGGCGGCGTCCACCTCGTTGTCCCGGTAGGCGCCGACGATCAGGAGGTGGTTGCCCTCCGCGTCCGTGAGGAGGCGCTCGAGGATCCTGAGCGACGCCGGATCGGCCCACTGCAGATCATCGAGGAAGAGGGTCAGCGGGTGCGTCGAGGCAGCGAAGACCTGCACGAAGCGCTGCACCAGCAGATCGAAGCGGTTCCTGGCCTCGGTCGGCCCGAGCGCCGGTACGTCCGGCTGAGGCCCGAGGATCAGCTCGAGCTCCGGGATCAGCTCCAGGAGGAGCTGCCCGTTCGCGCCGACCGCAGCGAGCAGCTTGCGTTTCCACCCCTCGACGGCCGCCGCCGACTCCGTCAGGATCTGCCGGATGAGCTCACGGAAGGCCTGCGCCACCGACGCGAGCGGGACATCCCTGTTGATCGGATCGAACTTCCCTTTCGCGAAATACCCACCATGACGGGCGATGGGCTTGTGGATCTCGTTCACCAGCGTGGTCTTGCCGACGCCGGAGTAACCCGAGATGAGCACCAGCCCGGCCGCGCCCCGGCGAGCCCGATGAAAGGCGGACAGGAGCACATTCACTTCGTGATCCCGGCCATAGAGCCGCTGCGGAACGCGCAGATCCAGGGGCCGGTCGTGCTGGCCCAGGGGGAACGGATCGGCGCGGCCCGCTGCCTCCCACCGCCGGAGGCACTCCTCGAGGTCGAGCTTGACCCCGCGGGCGCTCTGGTATCGGTCCTCCGGCATCTTGGCCAGGAGCTTCATGATCACCTCCGAGAGCGCGCGGGGCACCCCCGACGCGCGCTCGTGCGGCGGCGTCGGCATCCGCGCCATGTGGCTGTGAATGAGCGCGGTGGGATCGCCCTCCTGGAACGGGAGGGCCCCTGTCAACATCTCGTAGAGCGTGACGCCGAACGAGTAGAGATCGGCGCGCAGATCGACGCTCCGGTTCATGCGGCCAGTCTGCTCCGGGGCGATGTGCGACAAGGTGCCTTCGAGCGCGTCCGGGGGGGCCGTCTCCGGTGTCTCCCTCGAGATGCGCGCCGCGATGCCGAAGTCGACGAGCCGCGGGCTGTGCGTCTTCTCGTCGATCAGGATATTGAGCGGCTTGATGTCCTTGTGAATGATCCGGAGTCCGTGGAGCGCGTCGAGGGTGCCCGAGAGCGCGATGCCGATACGGAGCGCCGCGCCCACGTCGAGCCTGCGCGCCTTCAGCACGGCGTGCAGCGAGGAGGGGCCGAGGTCCTCCATGATGAGCGCGAGGCCCCTGCCGCACTTCTCGATGGCGTGCGCCTTGACGACGCCGGCCACCTCGCCCGCGTCCCGCAGGATCGCGAACTCGCGCCGCAGCCGCGCGAGATCCCTGGCGGTCGGGAACTCGGACCGAGGCATCTTGACCGCGACCGGCGCGCCGTCCTCGTTCCGGCGGCCGCGGTACAGCACGCTCTCGGAGCCTTCGTATACCCTCTCGAACAGCGTGTGACCTGATAGATCGATCATGGCACCAAGGTCCCGTATTCCGCGTCAGCCACCCAAAGGAGCGTGACGCCCCCCACACATCATCTCGAGCCTCCGCCGTCCCCCGGTCGGACAGAGGCTCGCCCGCCGGCAGAATACGCGGCAAGGCATGGAAGTCCAGCCTGGCGGCGCTCAGCGCTCCTCGCGACCTCGGGCGGCGTCCTCGGGGCGCCTCCCCGGGCATTCCGTGCGGGAATGGAGCGAAGTGGCGAATTTGGCGTCATGACAGTCTTCGTCCTGAACCGGGGCGACTCCCCGCTACAGCGCTGGTGGACCGGTTCGATGCGGTGTCGCTGAAACCACAGATTCAGAGGTTGGTGGCAGCGAGCACGCCCCGGTACACGTCGTCCACGCCGATCTCACACCCCACCGATGACAGCGCAGCCCGAGCGCCGGGGCCATGGACCCGGAGCACCCAGCTCCCGTCGGCCTGGCGCGCGAACACCTCGATGCGAGGCGCCTTCTGTGACGCCAGGACGACCTCTCGGATCGACGCCACGGTCTGGTAATGCGCGAACTTGTCGCCGCGATCGTACGCCTCGCTCGAATCGGAGAGCACCTCGATCACGAGGACTGGGTTCAGGAGGGTGTCGCGCCGCTCGTCCTCGAACTCGGGGCGGCCGCAGACGACCGAGCCGTCCGGGTAGACGTAGCGATCCGCGGCGGGGATCTTGATGCGCATGTTGGAGTTGAGCGCCACGCATCCGCGCTCGCCCAGCGCGTTGCCGAGCAGTCGGCCGATGTTCGCGGCGATGGCGCTGTGCTCGAACGTACCGCCGGACATCGCGAAGAGCTCGCCGCCGGCGTACTCGTGCCTCGCCTCCGATGCGCGCTCAAGATCGAGGTATTCTTCCGGCGAGAGCTTCCGTCGCGGCGCCGCTTCTCCCATGTGCGGCAGTGTCGCGCGCCGGGCTTCCGATGTCCACGCAGCCGGGCGGACCGCCGCGGCGTCGGGGGCTGCGGTGAGCGGGACCGTCCACCTCTCGCTGCGCCGGTGATACCGTCGTCCCGCGATGGACCGCACGCTCGTCGACGAGGGGAGCTCCCGCGATCCGGGCCCGGTGCCCATGCCCGCGGGCGGGCTCGCGCGCGCCCCCGGCGACGTGCTCGATCGCCGCTATCGGCTCCGCGTCCGCCTCGGCCGGGGCGGCTTCGGCGACGTGTGGCGCGCCGAGGAGCTCCTGCCCGACGGCGCGCCGTTCCGCGAGGTCGCCCTCAAGCTCCTCGTCTCGGACTTCGCCGACGCAGCCGACTGGGCCGACGAGGCCAAGCTCCTCGCCTCGTTCCGCCACCCGTCGCTCGTCACCATCTACGCCGCCGGCATCCTCCACGGCGCGCCGAAGACCCCGTTCGTCTCGATGGAGCTGCTCGAGGGCCGGAACCTCGCCGACCTGATCCGCTTCCGCCGCCGCATCCCCTGGCGCCGCGTCGTCGCCTGGGCCCGCGACGTCGCCGGCGCGCTCGACGTCATCCACGCGCGCGGCGTCGTCCACCTCGATCTCAAGCCCGCCAACCTGTTCCTCACGCAGGACGGCGCCCTCAAGGTCCTCGACTTCGGCATCTCGCGGCGCGCAGGCGCCCCCGTCTCCCGCGCCTCCGGCGCGCCCCCCGCCGTCGCCGTCGGCGGCGGCCACGACAGCGGCGGGAGCGACCTCGGCACGGCGGCGTTCCTCGCCGAGCGCGACGTCTACGCCTCCACGCGCCGCGCCTTCGCCGGCGCGGACAGCCCCGCCGCCGCGCGCAACGTCATCGGAACACCGGGCTTCATGGCGCCGGAGGTGCTCGAGATGGCCGAGCCGACCGCCGCCACCGACGCCTACGCGCTCGCCGTCTGCATCGCGCAGCTCGCCACCGGGCGCCTCCCGCACGCCGTGCCCGACGAGCCGGACGACTGCTCCGATCCCGCGAGCGTCTCCGCCTGGTGGACCGAGCTCCGCGCCGCGACGTTGCGCGGCACCATGCGCGACCTCGAGCGCGACCCCGCGCGGCTGCCGCGCGGCCTCGTCGCGCTCCTCCAGCGCCTCCTGTCCGTCGACCCCGCGCACCGGCGCGTCACGCCGGGGAAGCTGACGCAGCTGCTCGACGAGGTCTGGGAGCGGCCCCACGGCGTCCCCGACCGGCCGTACAGGGGCCTCGCGCCGCTCTCGTCCACCGACGAGGGGCTCCTGTTCGGGCGCGACGACGACGCCGCGCGCCTCGGGCGCGAGCTCGAGTTCGAGCCGTGCGTCGTGCTCCAGGGGCCGCGCGGATCGGGCAAGACCTCGCTCGCCTCCGCGGGGCTCGTGCCCCACCTGGCGCGCCGCCACGTCGACCAGAAGGACGACTGGATCGAGGCGCGCCTCACCCCCGGCGACGACCCCGACGGCGCCCTCGCCCGCGCGCTCGCGGCCGTCTCGCCGGAGCTCGAGTCCGCGGACCTCGACGCCCTCACCAGGTTCTGCATGGCGTCCGCCGTCGGCGTCGCGCTGATCGTCGACCCCATCGCGCCCCTCGGCGACGGGCGCCTCGCCGCCCTCGTGGGCGCGCTCGCGACCGGCGAGCCGCGGCGAGGCCTCCGGCTCATCGGCGTGCTCGACGAGGCCGACGACCGCACCGCGGCCCTCCTCGCCACCCCGGCCGGCGAGGGCCTCCGGGCCGCGCTGCGCTACGTGGGGCTGCCCGCCGCCGCCGCCGTGAAGGACCTCGTCGCAGGCCCGGCGAAGCTCGCCGGCGCCGAGGTGCGCGGGCTCGCCCAGGTCGCGGCCGAGGCGCAGCGCGAGCTCCGGAGCGGCGGGGCGGCGCTCTCGTTCATCGCGCTCGCCCTCGCCGAATGGTGGGAGCGCGCGCGCGACCCGCGCGGCGCGCTGAGCGGCGAGACCTGGCAGGAGCTCGGCGGCGTGCGCGGCGCCCTCGCGCGGCACGCCGACGCCGCTGTCAAAGCCCTCGCCCCGGAGGACCGCGCGATCGCCGACGAGGCGCTGCTCCGGCTCGGCGCGATGGACGGGTCGCGCGTCCGCTGGGCCGAGGCAGAGCTCGTCGAGGCCGTCGCCGCCCCGCCCGCCGACGTCGACCGCGTCCTCGGCGCCCTCGAGCGCGCGCGCCTCCTCGTCCGCCGCGACAGGTCCGTGGAGCTCGCCCACGAGTCGCTCGTCTCGAGCTGGCCGCACGCCGCCGCCACCCGCGCGCTGCACATGGAGCGGCTCATCCTGCTCGAGCGGCTCCGCGAGGCCGCCGACGTGTGGGATCGCTCCGGCGAGAGCCGCGATCTCCTCCTGCGCCGCGACCTGCTCGATCAGGTGAGCAAGAGCGCGGCCTTCGTCTCGCGGCTGCCGCGGCGCGAGCAGGCGCTCGTGCGCGAGAGCCTCCGGCACGCCCGCGCCCAGCGCGCCAAGAAGATCGGCGCGGCCGTGGCGCTCGGGCTCACGGTCGCCTCGGCGTTCGTGGCCGAGCGGTGGGTCGCGGCGCGCCAGGCGCAGACGGAGGCCAAGGCGCGCGAGGCCGAGGAGCGCGCCGAGCTCGCCGAGCTCATCGGCAAGGCGCGCCGCACGGAGGACCCGTACCACCGCGCCGCGTGGATCGCCGCGGCCCTCGCGCGGCGCGCGGACGACGCGGCGCTGCCGCTCGATCTCGCGTCCGCCGCGGTGGGCCTGCCGCGCGCGCGCTTCCTGACCGTCGACGGCGTGGTGGGGCCGGCGCTGCCTTGGGACGATCGGTGGGTCATCGCCGGCGGCCCCGGGGGCTCGCTGCTCGTCGCCGACCTGCGCCCGCCCGACCCGGAGGTCATCGACGACGTGGCGCTCGACGCCGATCCGGAGAGCGCCCCGCGCGCCAAATCGCCGCGCGTCCTCGCGCTGCGGCCGCACGACGCCCCGCACGTGGAGCGCGTGCCGTTCGCGTTCGACACGGCGCTCGCGACGCGCTCGGTCACCGGCGAGGTCCGCGTCTTCCGGCTGCGGGAGGGCGGTACGGTCGCGCTGGCCGCGGTCGCGCCGGTGCGCTGCAGCAGCGCCGTCCACGCGGCCGAGGCGGCGCCCGTCCTCGCCTGCTCGACCGACGGCGGGATCGCGCGCTGGGACATGCGGCGCGGCGGCGGCGCCGAGGCGGTCGATCGGCACCCGTTCCGCGGCAACGTGCTCGGCGTCTCGCCCGACGGCGCGCACGTGGCGGCGGTGCTCGGGCGCAGGGCGCTGCTCTGGGGGCCCGGCGCCGGCGCGGGCGACGAGATCACCCTGGGCGCGCCCGCCGTGCTCGGCCGGTTCAGCCCGCGCGATCCCGTGATCGCGCTCGTGCAGCAGAGCAGGACGGCGATCTACGCCCTCGACCGGCCCGAGGCGCCGCTCTTCGAGCTCGACACCGATCCGGCGCCCGCGTCGGCGCGCTGGGACGCCGGCGGGCTCGATCTGGGCGTGTGCGGCAGCGGCGGCAGCGTCTGGCACTACCTCCGGAAGGGCGGTCGGGCCGCGGGCGATCCGCCTCCCGAGGGCTCGCCGTGCGAGGCGTCCCCGGGCAAGGGAGCGCCGCGGCCGCTGCGCACGCGCGGCGAGATCGCCGACATCGCCGAGCGCGACGTCGGCCCGCACGCGCTCGTCGGCGGGTGGCGGCTGCCGGACCGGCGCGTGCTCACGCGCGACCTCGTCCTGTTCAGCCCGGGCGCGCCCGCCGCGGAGCGCCTCCTCGGGTTCGAGGGGCTCGACCCGGAGGGGAGCCCCGAGGCGCGCGACGCGGCCGCCTCGGCCGCCGCCGCGCTGCGGCGCGGGGGCGTCGTGGCCTTCGAGATCGGCGGCGAGGTGCGCCTGTACGACGAGGGCTCGCGGCGCCGCACGGCCGCGCGGAAGGGCCACCTGCTGCGCGCCTGCGACGACGGCCGGCTCATGGGGTACCGCCGGGACGAGGGGGTGTGGACGCTGTTCGACGCGGTGACGGGCGCGACCGTGGAGGTGGTGCCGAGGGCGCCGGCGCTCGTGCTCGGCGTCGACGCGGCCTGCCGGACGCTGTTCACGCAGGAGCTCGACGGAAACCTCGTCGCGACGTCGCTCCGCGACCTGTCGTCCCGCACGATCGCGGTGACCGACGGCTACGTCTACGAGGCGCGCCCGAGCGCCGCGCGCGGCGACGTCGGCCCCGGGCTGTGGCTCGCGTTCAGCTCCGGCGCCCTGGCGCGCATCGACGAGGCGCGGGGCGAGGTGCGGGTCCTCGGGTACGCCACGCCGCGCGCGACCGCGATCGCGGACGGCCCCCTGCCGGGCGACGCGGCCTTCGCGGACGCGACGGGCGTCGTCGTGATCCGCCGCGCCGGCCTCACCGAGCGGGTGCTCGAGGGCGTGAGCGGGGCGGAGTGGGAGGACATCGCCGCCGCGCCCGACGGCAAGACGTTGCTGCTCTCGTCGGCGGACCGGATCGCGGCGCTCGACCTGGAGCGCCACGAGCTCGTCGGCGCCATGCCGTCCGACGGCCGCGAGCGGCTCGCGCCGTGGGACGCCGACGGCTCGGTGCTCTCATGGTCGTTCGGCCGCGTCGGCGGGGCGACCGGCCACGTGGTGCCCCGGGGGCTGCCGCTCGCCCAGCGCGTGGGAGAGGCGGTGTCGAACCTGAGGGCCCAGGGGAAGCGGCTCGTCCCGCGGCTGTGAGGCCGCGCCGACGCGGCCGACGCGGCAGGTCAAAGCCAAAGCCCGCCGTCGCGCTGTATTGTAGGGTCTGCCCTCACCCGCGCGCGATCGCGATCGCGATCGCGCTCGCGCGAGAGCAGAAGGCGTTGGCTCCGCTGCGGGAACGACGTAGGCTGTGGCAATCGTGCCCGCGTCCGAACCGAACCTGAATGCATCGCTGTTCCTGTGCATCACGTTCTTCCCGAGCGACCGCCTGGCGACCGCGGTGCTGAGGCTCGTGTCCAGCTTTTGCGGGATGATCCTGGACGACGCGAATGTGAGCTCGCGGTTCTACATGGCCGCGCACGAGCTCGCCGAGAACATCACCAAGTATTCGACGGGCCCCAAGGTCAGCCTGGAGCTCGCGCTGGAGGAGGCCGAGAGCTCCTGTATCCTGAAGATCCGCGCGCGGAACGAGGCCTCTCCCGACCGCCTACGCGAGGTGGAGAGGCGCCTGCTCGAGCTGAAGACGACGAGCGATCCTGTGAAGCACTACGACGAGCTTATCCATGAGACGGCGATGGTAGAAGGGGTGTCGGGGCTCGGCCTCGCGCGGGTGCGCGCGGAGGGCGGGCTCGACGTGGACTACAAGATCGAGGGGAACGAGCTGACGATCATCGCGCACGCGCCGGTTGGGAGATGGAGGGGAGATGAGCAGCTTAAAGGTTGAGTCCGTCGTCACGGACAGCTTCGGGATCGAGCCGGCCCTGAGGGAGGACACCCTCAGCATCAAGCTCACCGGCACGGGCGACATGGCGGCGGCCGCGCCGCTCGGCTCCTACTGCAAGGCCCTCCAGGCGGAGGTGGCGCGCCTCTCCGTGAGCGCGGTGGAGTTCGACGTAAGGTCTCTTTACTTTCTGAACTCGAGCTGCCTGAAGGCGTTCATCAGCTTCATCTGCGGGCTCGCGGGCCAGGGGCTGAAGTGCAGGGTGCAGTTCGTCACGGACGCGAGGCTGGGGTGGCAGCGGCGGAGCCTGACGGCGCTCGAGCGCATGTCCCCCGAGCTGGTCTCCATCGCGGACGCCTGAAGCGCATCGCGGACGCCTGAAGCGAGGACTGCAGGACACGATGAAGAAGCGCCGGACGATCGCCCTCCTCATGGACTACGTACGAGGCGAGTACCAGTCCGAGGTGCGTTTCGGGGTCGAGCGCGCCGCCGAGGCGCACGACGTCAATCTCGTCATCGCCTTCGGCGAGACGCTCGCCCTCCCCGGGGCGGCCAGCACGGCCCAGAACAGCATCTATCACCTCATCGGCGCGGAGACGGTCGACGGCATCATCGTCGCGTCGACGACGCTCTGCCACCACGTCGGCATCGAGGGGATGAAGCGGTTCTGCCGGTCCTACGCGCCGCTGCCGATCTGCAGCCTCGGGATGGCGATCGACGGCATCCCGAGCCTCGTCGTCGACAACGGCCTCGGGCTCGATCTCTCGGTCGGGCACATCGTCGACGACCACGGGCGCCAGCGCGTCGCGTACATCGGCGGCCCGCCGAGCAACGAGGAGGCGGAGGTCCGCGCCGACGCCTACCGGCGGGCGCTCGCGGACCGCTCGCTCCGCGTTGACGAGCGCCTCGTCGCGTTCGGCGGCTTCACGATCGACACCGGGCGCGCCGCGATGCGGGAGATCATCGGGCGCGGGGCCGCGTTCGACGCCGTGGTCGCCGCCAACGACAACATGGCGCTCGGGGCCATCGAGGAGCTCAAGGCGCACGGCCTGAGCGTCCCGAAGGACCTCCCCGTGTGCGGCTTCGACGATGCCGTCATCGCGCGCTTCGCGAAGCCGTCGCTGACCACCATCCGCCAGCCCATCAAGCGCATCGGCGCGCGCGCCGTGGACATGATCGTGCGCATGATCGAGGGCGAGCCGGTCCCCGAGTACAACCTGTTCCCGGTCGAGCTCACGCTGCGCGAGTCCTGCGGCTGCGGCTACCAGGTGGAGCCCGTGGGCGCGCCCTCGAGCAAGGCGTGGAGCGCGTCGCTCCCTTCCGCTGGCCAGCGGGACGACGTGGAGCGCCTGATCGAGAAGAGCGTCGCGATCCCCGCCGGCTCGCTCGACGGCTGGGCCGGTCTGCTCCTGTCGGCGCTGGAGGAGGAGCTCGAGGGGAGCGAGGGCCGCTTCCTGCGCGCGATCGAGTCGCTCCTCGACGCGGCGGGGCGCGAGGGCGCGATCCTCGAGCACTTCCAGAGCATGATCACGCTGCTCCGGGAGCAGTACCGCCGGGGCCACGGGGCCCTCCGGGACGCGGTCCTCGACGAGGCGCTCGAGCGGATCTGGCACGCCTCGCGCATCGTCATCGGGAGCGCGTCCGTGCGCGCCGAGGGGCAGCAGCGGCTCAACGTGGAGCTCGCGTCGCTCTACCTGAGCTGGAGCGCGCGGAGCTTCTCGACCTGTTTGAGCCTTCCCATCCTGCGGCGCATGATGGCGTCGGAGCTGCCGCGGATGCAGTTCTCGCGGGTCGCGGTGTCGCTCTATGACACCGCGCACGACCCGCAGCGCACCACCATGAAGGCGCTCTTCCTGATGGAGGACGGCCGCGAGCTGGAGCCGCCGGCGGAGAGCTTCCCGGCGCGCCGCCTCGCGCCCGAAGGGTTCCTGGGCGGCGGAGAGCGCAGAAGCGTGATCGCGCTCCCGGTCGCGTTCGGCGACGAGGAGAAGTTCGGTGTCGCGGTGCTCAACAGCGGCGCCAACGAGATGGTCTATGACGCCCTCCGCCTCCAGATCGGCTCGGCGGTCAAGGCCGCGGCGCTGCACTGGGAGGTCGTGCGGCAGGTGGAGCTGCGCGAGCGGCTGGAGCAGGAGAAGGTCCGCCAGGAGAGCGTCGTCGCGGCGCGCATCCAGACGACGCTGGTGCCGGCGCAGCTCTCGGTCGAAGGCCTCGAGCTCTCCGCGGTCATGAAGCCGGCCGCCGAGGTCGGCGGCGATTACTACGACGTGCTCGCGACGGACGAGGGCGGTTGGCTCGGGATCGGCGACGTCGCGGGGCACGGGCTCGCTGCAGGGCTCGTGATGCTGATGATCCAGAGCATGATCTCGGCCCTGACGCGCAACGACCCGCGCTCCAGCCCCGGGGACATCCTCTCTGCGGTGAACGGGGCGGTGTACGAGAACGTCCGCAGTCGGCTGAAGCGGGACGAGCACGCGACGCTTCTCCTGCTCCGGTACGAGCGGAGCGGGCGGGTGACGTTCGCCGGGGCGCACGACGACATCATCGTGTGCCGCGCGAAGACGCGCCGTTGCGTGTGCATCCCGAGCTCTGGCGTCTGGATCGGCGCGCTGCCCGCCATTGACGCGATGACGCGAGACGCCGAGTTCGTCCTGGAGGACGGGGATGTCCTCGTGCTCTACAGCGACGGCGTGACGGAGGCGCGCAACGCGCACCATGAGCAGTTCGGCCTCGAGCGGCTCTGCACCACCATCGAGTCCTCCCAGGGCGCGCCCGCCGAGGCGATCCGGGACCGCATCCTCGGCGAGGTCGAGGGCTGGTGCCCGAGCCCCGATGACGACATCACGGTCGTCGTGGCGAGGTACAGCGCGCCTCGATAACTGTAACTGTGGCAACTGTGGCCCGAGGCCGCCCGCTTTCCTACATGAGCGCTATCGTCGGTGTCAGCAGAAGGGATTGGATCCGGGTTGAGAACCACGTACGCTCCGCCAATCGTGTCAGTGTCCGAACCGAGTCAGAACGGGTCACTGTTTCTTTGCATTTCGTTCCACCCGAGCGAGCGTATGGCCAACAGCGTGCTTCGGCTGGTGTCCAGCTTCTGCAGCATGGTGCTGGACGACGCGAACGTGAGCTCGCGGTTCTACATGGCCGCGCACGAGCTCGCCGAGAACATCATCAAGTACTCCTCGGGCCCCAAGGTCAGCCTGGAGCTCGCGCTGGAGGAGCGCGAGAGTTCCTGCGTCATGAAGATCTGCGCGCGGAACGAGGCGTCGCCGGAGCGGCTGCGCGAGGTGGAGAGACGGCTCTTCGAGCTGAAGGCGGCGAGCGATCCTGTGAAGCACTATGACGAGCTCATCTGTGAGACGGCGATGATAGAAGGGGTGTCGGGGCTCGGCCTCGCGCGGGTGCGCGCGGAGGGCGGGCTCGACGTGGACTACAAGATCGAGGGGAACGAGCTGACGATCATCGCGCACGCGCCGGTGGGGAGGTGGAGGGTCGATGAGCAGCTTAAGGGTTGAGCCCGTCGTCACGGACAGCTTCGGGATCGAGCCTGCCCTGAGGGAGGACACCGTCGTCGTCAAGCTCACCGGCACGGGCGACATGGCGGCGGTCGCGCCGCTCGGTCTGCTCCTCAAGGACCTCCACGCCGAGGCGGCGCGCCTCCGCGTGAGCGCCATCGAGTTCGACGTGAGGGCCCTTTACTTCCTGAACTCGAGCTGCCTGAAGGCGTTCATCAGCTTCATCGCCGGCCTCGCGAGCCAGGGGCAGAAGTGCAAGGTGGAGTTCCTCACCGACGCGAGGCTGGGCTGGCAGCGGCGGAGCCTGACGGCCATCGAGCGCATGTCTCCGGAGCTCGTCTCCATCGCCGACGCCTGACGCGAGAGCCGCGGTAGATGAGCGAGAAGCGCCGGACGATCGCCTTCCTGATGGATTACGTCGGGGGAGACTACCAGTCCGAGGTGCGCTTCGGCATCGAGCGCGCCGCGGAGGCCCACGACGTCAATCTCGTGATCGCCTTCGGAGAGACGCTCGCGCTGCCCGGCGAGGGGGGGGCGGCCCAGAACAGCGTTTATCAGCTCATCGGCCCGGAGACGGTCGACGGCATCATCGTCGCGTCGGCGACCCTCTGCCACCACATCGGGATCGAGGGGATGCGGGCGTTCTTCCGGGCTTACGCGCCGCTGCCCGTCTTCAGCATCGGGATGGCGATCGACGGTATCCCGAGCCTCATCGTGAACAACGGCCTCGGGATCGAGCTGTCGGTCGGGCACATGATCGACGTCCACGGGCGCCGGAACATCGCGTATGTCGGCGGACCGGCCAACAACGAGGAGGCCAGGGCGCGCGCCGACGCCTACTGGGGAGCGCTCGCGGCGCGCGGCCTCCCGCTCGACGAGCGCCTCTTCGCGGTGGGCGCGTTCACGATCGACAGCGGCCGTGTCGCGATACGCGACATCCTGGACCGCGGTGTCGAGGTCGACGCCGTTGTCGCCGCCAACGACAAGATGGCCCTCGGGGTGATCGAGCTGCTCGCGGAGCGGGGGCTCCGCGTCCCGCAGGACATCCTCGTATCCGGCTTCGACGACGCCTTCATCGCGCGATTCTCCAAGCCGTCGCTGACCACCGTTCGCCAGCCCATGAAGCGGCTCGGGGCCCAGGCGATGGACACGATGATGCGCATGCTCGACGGCGAGGTCGTCCAGGACATGGCGCTCCTCGACGTCGAGCTCACGTGCCGTGAGTCGTGCGGCTGCCGGGTTCAGGCGAGCGCCTCGCTCTCGCCGTCGGCCTCGGCGGCGCGCGACGGGGCGTCCCTGGTCGCGGCGCGGCGGGAGTCGCTGGAGACCGCGCTCAGGAGGAGCGTGGCCATCCCGACTGGCTCGCTCGACGGCTGGCCTGGCGAGCTCCTGTCGGCGCTGGAGGACGAGCTCGCGGGGCGGGAGGGCCGCTTCCGGCACGCGCTCGAGGCGCTCCTCGACGCGGCGGGGCGGGGGGGCGCGATCCTCGATCACTTCCAGGGCGTGATCGATGTGCTCCGGGAGCGGCTCGGCCGGCCGCCGTCGGGCGGCGGGGGCGTCGCTCTCTACGATGCCCTCGAGCGGCTCTGGCACGTGTCGCGCATCGTCATTTCGAGCGCGTCGATGCGGATCGAGGGGGAGCGGCGGCTGAGCGTGGAGCTCGCGGCGACCTCCCTCAGCTGGAGCGCGCGGAGCTTCTCGACGTGCCTGAGCCTGCCCAGCCTGAAGCGCGTGCTCGCGTCGGAGCTGCCGGTCCTCGGGATATCGCGGGCCGCGGTGTCTCTGTATGACGACGCTCCCGAGGCGCAGCGAGGTGTCATGAGGCCGCTCTTCCTGATGGAGGACGGCCGCGAGGTGGAGCCGTCGGCGGCGAGCTTCCCGGCGCGGCGCCTCGCGCCCGACGGGTTCCTGAGAGGCCGGGAGCGCACGAACATGATCGCGCTCCCCGTCGCGTTCGGCGACGAGGAGAAGTTCGGTGTCGCGGTGTTCAACAGCGGCGCGCACGAGCTGATCTACGACGCGCTCCGCCTCCAGATCGGCTCCGCGGTCAAGGCCGCGGCGCTGCACCGGGAGATGGTCCGTCAGGTGGAGGCGCGCGAGCGGCTGGAGCAGGAGAGGGTCCGCCAGGAGAGCGTCGTCGCGGCGCGCATCCAGACGACGCTGGTCCCGGAGCGGCTGTCGGTCGCGGGGCTCTCGCTCTGCGCCGTCATGAAGCCGGCTGCCGAGGTCGGCGGCGACTACTACGACGTGCTCGCGACCGCCGACGGCGGTTGGCTCGGGATCGGCGACGTCGCGGGGCACGGGCTCGCTGCGGGGCTCGTGATGCTGATGATCCAGAGCATGGTCTCGGCGCTGACGCGCAGGGATCCGAGGGCGAGCCCCGCCAGGGTGATCTCGGCGATCAACGCGGCGCTGTACGAGAACGTCCGCGGCCGCCTGATGCGGGACGAGCACGCGACGCTGCTCCTGCTGCGGTACGAGCGGAGCGGGCGGGTGACGTTCGCCGGGGCGCACGACGACATCCTCGTGTGCCGCGCGAAGACGCGCCGCTGCGTGTGCATCCCGAGCACGGGGGTCTGGATCGGCACGCTGCCATCCATCCACGAGATGACGCGAGACGCCGAGTTCGTCCTGGAGGACGGCGACGTCCTCGTGCTCTACAGCGATGGAGTGACCGAGGCGCGCGACGCCCACCATGAGCAGTTCGGCCTCGAGCGGCTCTGCACCACCATCGAGGCCGTCCAGACCGAATCCGTCGTGGTCATTCGTGACCGGATCCTGAAGGAGGTCGAGGGGTGGTGCCCGAGCCCTGACGACGACATCACGATCGTCGTGGCGAGGTACCGCGCCCCCCGGCAGCCCTGACGCATCGGTCGAGGCGCGGCCGACGCGCTCGGCGGAGCGGCGAGCGCCGGGGTCATGACGGACGACGTGAACGGCGCGCCGGGCGCTCGCGATCGTTCGCTCGCCTACATGAGCACACGGCCGACCAAGGGGGATTGGATCCGGTGCAAGAATTACGTACGCTGCGTGAACCGTGTTAGCTTCCGGACTGAGCCAGGACGCTTCACCGTTCTTGTGCATCACGTTTTTCCCGAGTGAACGGATGGCTAGCGCGGTGTTGCGGCTGGTGTCCAGCTTCTGTGGGATGGTGCTGGACGATGAGAGTGCGAGCTCGCGGTTCTACATGGCCGCGCACGAGCTCGCCGAGAACCTCATCAAGTACTCGTCCGGCCCGGAGGTCAGCCTCGAGCTCGCGCTGGAGGGGGGCGAGGGCGCGCGGGTCCTCGTGATTCGCGCGCGGAACGAGGCGTCGCCGGAGCGGCTGCGCGAGGTGGAGCGGCGGCTCTCCGCGCTGAGGTCGGCGAGCGATCCTGTGAAGCACTATGACGAACTCATCTGTGAGACGGCGATGGTAGAAGGGGTATCCGGGCTCGGCCTCGCGCGGGTGCGCGCGGAGGGCGGGCTCGACGTGGACTACACGATCGAGGGGAGCAGGCTGACGATCATCGCGCAGGCGCCCGTTGCGGGATGGAGGGGAGATGAGCGGTTTACGGGTTGAGCCTGTCGTCACGGAGAGCTTCGGGATCGAGCCGACGCTGAGGGACGACACCCTCGGCGTCAAGCTCACCGGCACGGGCGACATGGCGGCGGCGCCGCCGCTCGGCCTTTGCCTCAAGGCCCTCCAGGCGGAGGTCATGCGCCTCTCCATCAGCGCGGTGCAGTTCGATATAAGGGCTCTTTACTTTCTCAACTCGAGCTGCCTGAAAGCGTTCATCAGCTTCACCTGCGGGCTCGCGGGCCAGGGGCTGAAGTGCAAGGTGCAGTTCCGCACGGACGCGCGGCTGGGATGGCAAAGACGGAGCCTGGCGGCGCTCGAGCGCATGTCTCCGGAGCTGGTCTCGATCGAGGACACCTGACGGAGAGCCGCGGGACAAGATGAAGAAGCGCCGGACGATCGCCCTCGTGATGGATTATGTGCGCGGCGAGTACCAATCCGCGCTGCGGATCGGGGTCGAGCGCGCCGCGGAGGCGCACGACGTCAACCTCGTGATCGCCGTCGGGGAGACGCTCTCCGCCCATGGTCCCTCCGAGGCCGCCCAGAACAGCATCTACCGCCTCGTCAGCGCGGAGGCGGTCGACGGCATCGTGGTCGCGTCGGCGACGCTGTGCAATTTCGTCGGCGCCGAGGGGGTGCAGCGCTTCTGCGAGGACTACGCGCCGATGCCCCTCTGCAGCATCGGGATCCCGCTGGAGGGCATCCCGAGCATCGTCGTGGACAACGGCCTCGGGATCGAGATGGCGGCCGGCCACCTGCTCGACGAGCACGCGTGCCGGCGCGTCGCGTACATCGGCGGGCCGGCCAACAACGAGGAGGCGAGGATCCGCGCCGGCGCGTTCCGCAAGGCGCTCGCCGCGCGCGCGATCCCGTACGACGAGCGCCTCGTCGCGAGCGGCCAGTTCACGATCGACACGGGCCGCGCCGCGATGGCCGAGATCCTGGACCGCGGGGTCGAGCTCGACGCCGTTGTCGCGGCGAACGACAACATGGCCCTCGGCGCGATCGAGCTCTTGAAGGCGCGTGGCCTCCACGTGCCGAGGGACATCCTGGTGTGCGGCTTCGACGACGTGGGCGTGGCGCGCTACGCGAAGCCGTCCTTGACGACGGTTCGCCAGCCGATCAAGCGGCTCGGGGAGATCGCGCTCGAGACGGTCGTGCGCATGCTCGACGGCGAGGCCGTCCCCGATCGGAACATGCAGCAGATCGAGCTCACGCGGCGCGAGTCCTGCGGCTGCGCGTACCAGGCGGTCGCGATGCGGCCGCTCACGAGCCCGCCGCGCCTCGGGGCGATGTCGCTCGGCGGCCGGCGCGACGAGCTGGAGCGCGCGCTCGAGCAGGCCGTGGGGATCCCGGCCGCGTCGCTCGACGGCTGGGCCGGCGGGCTCCTGTCGGCGCTGGAAGAGGAGCTCGAGGGCCACGAGGGGTGCTTCCTGCACGTGCTGGAGCGCGTCCTCGACACGGCCGGGCGCGAGGGGGTGTTCCTCGATCTGTTCCAGGGCGTGGTGACGCTCCTGCGCGCGCGGCTCCGGCGGCCTGTCGAGGACGGGGGCGACGCCGCCGTGAACGAGGCCCTGGAGCAGCTGTGGCATGCGTGCCGCGTCCTCATCGGGAGCGCGTCCGTGCGCGTCGAGGGGCGGCAGCGCCTCGACGTCGAGGTCGCCTCGATCGACCTGAGCTGGAGCGGGCGGTGGTTCTCGACGTGCCTGAGCTTGCCCCTGTTCCAGCGCATGCTGGCCTCGGAGATGCCGAGGCTGCACTTCACGCGCGCCGCCGTCTCGCTCTACGACGACGCCCAGCGAGCCACGCTGAAGACGCTCTTCCTGATGGAGGACGGCCGCGAGGTGGCGCCGCCGACCGAGAGCTTCCCGTCGCGCTCCCTGGCCCCTCCGGGGTTCCTGAGCTCGAGCGAGCGCAGGAGCGTCGTCGTGATGCCGCTCACCTTCGGTGACACGGAGTATTTCGGGGTGATGGCGCTGAACAGCGGCATGAACGAGATGGTCTACGACGCGCTGCGGCTCCAGATCGGCTCTGCGGTGAAGACCGTGGCGCTGCACCGGGAGATGGTGCGGCAGGTGGAGCTGCGCGAGCGGCTGGAGCAGGAGAGCGAGCGGCAGGAGACGGTGCTCGCGGCGCGCCTCCAGACGACGCTGGTGCCGGAGCACCTGCACATCGAGGGGCTGGAGCTCTCCGCGGCCATGACGCCGGCGGCCGAGGTGGGCGGCGACTACTACGATGTCATCGCGACGCCCGAGGGGGGGTGGCTCGGGATCGGCGACGTCGCGGGGCACGGGCTCGCTGCGGGGCTCGTGATGCTGATGATCCAGAGCATGGTGTCGGCGCTGACGAGCAGGGACCCGGGCGCGAGCCCGAGCGAGCTGCTCGCGGCGCTCAACAAGGCGCTCTACAAGAACGTGCGCGGCCGCCTGAAGCGGGACGAGCACGCGACGCTGCTCCTGCTCCGGTACGAGCGGGGCGGGCGGGTGACGTTCGCGGGGGCGCACGACGACATCATCGTGTGCTCGGCGCGCACGCGGCGGTGCGTGTGCATCCCGAGCTCGGGCGTCTGGATCGGCGTGTTGCCCGTCATCGACGAGGTGACGCGGGACGCCCACTTCGTCCTGGAGGACGGGGACATCCTCGTGCTCTACAGCGACGGCGTGACGGAGTCGCGCAACGCGCACCGCGAGCAGTTCGGGCTGGAGCGGCTCTGCACCGCCATCGAGGCCGTGCAGAGCGCGCCGGTCGAGGCGATCCGAGACAGGATCCTGAGGGAGGTCGAGGGGTGGTGCCCGAGCCCGGACGACGACATCACGGTCGTCGTGGCTCGGTACCGGGCGCCGGCGTAGCGCCGGGGGCTACGCTGCCTTGCCGTCGCGTCGTCCGACGCATGGCAGCGCTCGATGACGCTGCTGTGGAGGAACGGAGACGTTCCGTCCTCGCCCGCGCTCTTCCGGCGTGGGGCGCTGGACTGGTCTTGCGCGCGATGCTGGACTCACTGGCGCGGCGCGCGCCGCGCGTCGCGCCGCAGCGGACGTGAGGGTCCGCGCGCCGGAGCCCGGAGATCGCGCCATGGTTTATCCCGACTTGCAGGTTGTCGAGCGCGCCCTCGCCGCCGTCGAGGCGCTGCGTGCGAGCGCCATCGAGCACGAGCAGCGAAACCGGCACCTGATCGACGCGGTGCACCCGAAGCACCGAGCGGGAGCGACGAACCTGCTGCACTACCTCGCCGTCCGGCAGCAGGACATCCGCGAGCTGCAACGGCAGCTCGCGTCGCTCGGACTGAGCTCGCTGGGGCGCCTGGAGCGCTGTGCGCTGGCCTCCCTCGACGCCGTGCGCGGCGCGCTCGACGCGCTCGCGCGGCGCCCGGAGGTGCGGCCTCCCGGCGAGTCGCCCACCACGTTCGCCTCGGGGGGCGCGCTGCTCGAGGAGCACGCGCGGGTGCTGCTCGGGGAGGGGCGCCAGGGGCGAACGACGCGGGTGATGGTGACGCTGCCCGGGGACGCGCGGAAGGGCGAGCTGAAGCGGCTGCTCGAGGGCGGGATGGACGTCGCGCGGATCAACTGCGCGAAGGAGGACGCGGGCGCGTGGGCTGGGCTCATCGAGCGTCTCCGGGAGGCAGGACGGGAGACCGGGATCCGGTGCAAGGTCCTCTGCGACATCGCCGGGCCCAACCCGCGCGTGAGCAAGATCGACGGGGATCCGGCGCGCGTCACGCTGTCCGAGCCGGGTGAGCGGCCGTGGCTCTGGCTCTGCAAGGACGTGAAGCGGGCGCGCCCCTCGGCGGGCAGCACCGGCGCAGGGGAGGTGCTCGCGCTCGGTTGCACCATCCCGGAGGTCGTCGACGACCTCCGGCCCGGGCACCGGGTGTTCTACGACGACGGGCGGCTCGGGGGCACGGTCAAGCTCGTGACCGAGGGGGCCGCGCTCGTGGAGGTGGATTTCGCGCGCCAGGGCTCCGTGAAGCTGAAGCCAGGAAAGGGCCTGAACTTTCCGGACACCGAGCTCGGGATCCCGTCGCTCACGCCGAAGGATCTGGAGGATCTCGGCTTCATCGCGCGCCACGCGGACATGGTGGGGCTCTCGTTCGTTCGGTCTCCTTCCGATGTGGAGCGTATCCAGGCGGAGCTCGGCGCGCGCGAGGCCGCTCACCTGGGGATCGTCCTCAAGATCGAGACGACGCCTGGGTTCGCGCGGTTTCCGAGGCTCCTGCTCACGGCGATGCGCAGCGAGAACGTGGGGGTGATGCTGGCGCGCGGCGATATGGCCGTCGAGATGGGGTTCATGCGGCTGGCGGAGGTCCAGGAGGAGCTCCTGTGGCTCTGCGAGGCCGCGCTGGTCCCCGCGATCTGGGCGACGCAGGTCCTCGAGAGCCTGAACAAGACCGGCGTGCCGACCCGCGGGGAGGTGACGGACGCGGCGATGAGCTCGCGCGCGGAGTGCGTGATGCTCAACCAGGGTGAGAACATCGTCGCGACGGTCGCCTTCGTGGTCGACGTCCTGCGCCGGATGCACGAGCACCAGGACAAGAAGCGGGCGCTCATGCGGTCGCTCGGGGTCTCACGCCTCGACTGAGGCGTCGAGCCGACCCGGGTTGGGCGACCCGGGTTGGGGCGTCGAGCCGACCCGGTGGACCCGACCCGGGTTGGGGCGTCGAGCCGACCCGGGTTGGGGCGTCGAGCCGTCGAGCCGACTCGGGTTGGGGCGTCGATCCGGGTTGGAGGTCTGGGTCAACCCAACCTGGGTGGGCAGCCCGGGTGGGCAGCCGGGCAGCCCGGGTGGGCAGCCCGGTGGAGTGGGTAGCTCGCGGCAGCCAGCCAGCACGCCCGCCGGAGCCGCTCCGGCTCAGTCAACCGAAGGCACGGTGGCGTCGACCCGGGTTGGGAGCCCGCGCGCGCCCGCCGGCGCGCGGAACGCTGCGCCCGACAGCTCCCGCCGCATGCAGGTGGCCGCCTCGTCGTACCGGGGGTCGGACGCACTCCCGATGATCGTCGGCACCACGATATAGCCCTCGGCGTCGACGTTGAACTCCACCCGGATGGCGTCAGGCGGCAGCAGGCTCCCGCCCGGGCCGCGGCAGCGCTGTACGAGGTCCCAGTAGAGCTGCGCCCGCGCCGCCTTCTCGATCGCCGGGCTCGACATGTTGGCCTGCACCATGGGCGCGCCGATCTCGACGCGCGACCGGGGGACAGGGGCGGGGGCGGGCGCCGGCTCGGGCGGGAGCGCCGAGGGCGCTGGCAGGCCTGTGCTGGTGCCGATCTTCTCGACGCTCACGCCATCGGCCGGCCTGGGGGCGGCCTCCCGCGCTGCGGCGAGGATCTCCTCGAGCGCGTCTGGCTCGACGGAGCCCACCGCCGATGCGCTGTCCGTCCGGAGGCGGGCGCCGCGGTCGTCCAGCGACGCGGCGACGCCGCGCGTCCAGGGGGTGAGCACCCCGGCGTCGGTCCCCGCCGGCGGCGCGGGCGGCGGGCGCTCGCAGGCCGCGAGCAGCGGGAGCAGGACCACGACCGCGGTGCGCACGAGGAGAGGGTCGATCGAATGCGCGTCGCGCGCAACGGCGTCGGCAGTGTACCGTGGCGTCGCACGTCGATGCGCGCGCTCCTCGCGATCCTGCGGATCGGTCTTCGTTCGCTGCGCGAGGGGGGCGCGCCGCCCATGTCGTCGTCATCGGGAGGCGTGCGCGGCGCCTCGGCCAGCGCCGCCGCGCGCCTCGCCCTCGTCGTGGCTTTGTCGTCGCTCGCGGGCGCGCTGTCCGGCCTGCTCCCGGCGATCGCCGGCGTGGCCCTCGGCGCCGTCGCAGGGCGCGAGGCGCCGCCCTCGGGCGGCATCGGCGGCGCGCTCGCCCGGCTGCTCGCCGACGCACCGCCGGCGGCCGCGGTCCTCGCCGCGCTCGGCGCCACGCTCGTGTCCGCCTCCCTGGCGGTGCTCCCGGGCCGGAAGAGCTCGGAGCTCGGCGGCGACCTCACCGCCGCGCTCCGCGTCGCGCTCTTCCGGGCGGCGCTCTCCGCCTCGGCCCGCGACGTGGACGCCGCCGGGCGCGCGCTCGTCGCGGCGCAGGCGGCGGGGCCCGCGCCGCGGCCGCCGAGCGCCGGGCCCGCGCCGCCCGTCCGGGGCGCGGAGGTCGTGCGGCTCGCGATCGCGCGGGATGCCGGCCTCGTCGCCGATTTTGCGATCGCCGTCGCGACCGGCATGCCCCAGGCGCTCGCGACGCTCGCGGTCCTCGCCGGGTCGCTGGTCTCGAGCGGCATGGCGCTCGTCCTCGCGGGCGGCGCCGCGCTGTTCGCGGCCTCGCGCCTCGCGGCGGACCGGGCCTCGGGCCGCGTGGCGCGGGCGATGCGGGAGATGCAGCACGCCGACACGGCCGTCTTCGGCGCGGTGGGCGAGGCGCTGGCGGGAGCGGAGGACCTTCGCCTGCTCGGCGCGCGCGCCCAGGCCGAGGGAGAGCTCGCCGTGGCCGCGCGACGGGTCGCGGACGCTCGCCGCCGCTTCGGTCAGGCGCTCGCCGTCTCCGGCCAGATCAAGGGCTCGCTCGCGGCGCTCTCGCCGCTCGTCATCGTCGCCGCGCTCGCGGCCTCCCGCGGGGGCGCCGGCGCGGGCGAGGTCGGAGAGCTCCTGCTCGTGGTGCCGCTGCTGATGGCGCGCCTCGAGGCGCTCGACGCGCTCCGCGCCGGCTTCATCGAGCGCGCCCCCCTGCTGCGCGCGACGCTCGCGCTGCTGCGCCTCCCCGAGCACCCGCCGCGTCCCTCCGGCGGCCTCGCGGTGCACCTCGACGGCGAGGCGAGGCGCCCCCTGTCGATCGCCTTCGAGGGGGTCACGTTCACGCCGCCGGGCGCGAGCCGCCCCGTCCTCGACGGCGTGTCGCTCTCGATCCCGGCCGGAGCGGTGGTCGGCGTCTGCGGTCGCTCCGGCAGCGGCAAGTCGATGCTCCTGCGCCTGCTCCTGCGCCTCGACGATCCGTCGTCGGGCGCGATCGCCGTGGGCGGCGTGGATCTGCGGCAGATCCCGCCCGAGGAGCTCCCGCGGCTGTTCGGCGTGGTGGGGCAATCGACGCGGCTGTTCGAGCGGAGCATCGCGGACAACCTGGCGCTCGGCCTCGATCCCGCGCCCACGGAGGAGCGCATGCGCGAGGCGCTCCGCCGGGTAGAGCTCGACGAGCTCGCAGGCGCGCCGCCGGCGGAGGGCGAGGCGCGGCCCGCGCGCGGCCTCGCGACGGAGGTGCGCGCCTCACCGCCGAGCCTGTCGGGCGGTGAGGCGCGGCGGCTGCTGCTCGCGCGGGTGCTGCTGCGCGAGCCGCGGGTCTTCGTGCTGGACGAGCCGGAGGCGGGCCTGCCGGGCGCCACCGCCGAGGCGGTCCTCCGCACGGCGTGCGAGGTCGCCGCCGGGCGCACGGCCATCGTCGTGACCCACGCGCCGCACCTCCTCAGGTCGACGTTCAACGTGTTGCTCGACGGCGGTCGGGTCGCGGCGGTGGGCACACACGAATCCCTTCGCGAGAGCTCGCCGCTCTATCGGTCGCTTCTGGCCGAGGCGCTGCAGCGGTCCGCGAGCCCGGCGGCAGGCTGATGAAAGCGCGCGCGGTCACCCCGCTCGCGCGCGGAGGTCACGGATCGCAGGGGCCGCCTGCCCGCGCGGCCTGGCGGGCGAGATGCTCGGCGTCGATGGCAGCGCGGCGCGGCTCCTCGGGCACGTCCGCCGAGATTCCCAGCGGGCGGCCCGCGAGCCCTCGCGCGAGGCAAACGAGGATGGATACGGCCCCCCAGGCGAGCGCGAAGGCGACGCCTGCGTCGACGATCGCGCGGTAGGGCGGGGGCATCTGCCGCACGAGCAGGATGAGCGCCACGATGCCTGCGACGAGCGCCCACGTCGCGATCAGCCGACGGCGCGTCGCGTGGAGGAGCGCCATGCAGTAGAGCGGCGCAAGCGCCACGTGGAGGGGCCGCCCGTGCTCGGCGAGGTGGAGCGCGCGCGCGACGACCCGCGGCGAGAAGCGCTGCTGAAAGCCGCGGTACCCCTCGAAGTAGGCGATCGTGACCGTCCAGGCCGCGAGCAGGACGAGCTGTCCCGTCGTGAGCGCATGCACCGTCAGGATGCGCGCCGCCGTCGCGCCGAGACGACAGAGGGCCTCGATCAGGACGGCCACGACACCGAGGACACCCCACAGGACGACGGCGAGGCGACGCCGCCCCTCGCGGACGGGCGGGCTCATCGCGCCCGCGCCGGATCGAGGGGCCTCGCGCCCGTGGATCGCGCTCGAACGGCCGCGCGCGCGGACGAACGCTTCGGACGGTGCGCCGGACAGCCGAATCGCCGCATGTCGCTGCATGCTAGGAGAGGAGCTGGGTACGTCAACCGGATCTCACGGATGTCATGGCGGTTCGCTCCGGCGCGGTCCGGCGGTAGCATCGGTGTCCCATGCCGCTCGCCGACCGCTCCGCGCCGGGTGTCTCGCCCGCCCCGGCGCGGGCCCTCCCGCCCCACCCGCACGCGCTGCGCTCGCCGCTCGCGCCCTTCACGGCGCGCCTCCGCGACCTGCTCTCGACCGTTGAGTCGGCGGCGCTCCTCGGCGCGGTGGAGGCGCGGGTGCGCGGGCTCGGGGAGCACCTGCGCTTCGCGTGCCTCGCGATGCCGTGCTCGGAGGCGCTCGTCGCGCTCGAGATGGAAACGCTCGGGCGGCTCACGGTCCCTGTCGTCGCCGACGCGGTCGGCTTCCGCGCCCCGGGCGCGGAGCTGCCGCCGAGCGGCACCCCGTTCGCGTACCTGCTCGGTGGCGGCGGCGGGCACGCGGTGGAGCTGTCCGACGGCGATCCGATGATCGCGCCGCTCCGGCCGCTCCTGGCCGCCGCGCCGGCGTCCGCGATCTTCGTGCCGATCCGCGTCGGCGACGCGATCGTCGGCGGCGCCGCGCTGCTCTCGCACGAGGCGCCCCTCGGAGGGCGGGAGCTCGACATGGCCGAGCGTCTCGCCGAGGTCCTCGCGCTCACCGTGGAGTCGTTCCGCACCGAGCGTGTCGTCTTCGAGCTCTTCGCGCGCGCGATGCCCGACCTGCTCGCGCAGGCGCCAGGCCAGCCGGCGGCGGGGCCGGGCCGGCGGGGAGCGTCGGGCGCGGAGCCTCCCATCCCGGAAGGAGCGGCACCGCCGCCGACCTCGCTCCGCGCGGCGCTGGAGCGGCACATCCACGCGCTGCGCCTCACGCCCGAGTACCGCCGCCGCCTGGAGCTCGCTGCGGTGGTGGGGAGGCTCGCCGAGCGCGGCGAGGCGGAGGCCCGCCTGGCCCTCGACCTCCTCGCGCGGATCGACGCCTACGCGAGCGGCGCCGGCGATGCAGGGCAGCCGGCCTCCGCAGGGGAGGGGAGCGCCGCGTGACCACGGCTTCTCCGGCAGGACCGGGCGGCGAACTCCACGGTGCGCCACGCCCGAGCTCGCGAAGCGGCGCCGGCGTACGCGTCGCGCTGATCGACTCCGGCGTCGATGCCTCGCACCCCGCGCTGCGCGCAGCGGCGCTGCGGCACGTCGCCCTGGTCCAGCGCGGCGCTGGCGGCGGCGCGTACGGGGTCGCGCCGTGCGCTCCGGGAGATCTCAGCGGGCACGGGACGGCGTGCGCGGGCATCGTCCACCGCATGGCGCCCGCGGCCGAGATCACGAGCGTCCGCGCGCTCGGCGACGACGGGCGGTGCTCGCGTGACGGGCTCGTCGCCGCGCTGCGCTTCTGCGTCCGCGAGCGATTTTCTGTGGTCAACCTGAGCCTCGGCATCGACATCCCGAAGAACGCGCCGCTCCGCCCGGGCGACTACCGCTCGCTGGTCGAGCTCTACGAGGTCGCGGACGCCGCCTACACCGCGGAGGTCGTGCTCGTGGCCGCCGGCCCGAACGCGGCGGCGTTCCGCACCTATCCAGGGCGCTTCAAGTCGTTGATCGGCGTCGGTAGAGGTGCCTTCCAGGACCCAGAGGCGCTCCGGAGCGAGCTCACGCTCGACCACGAGATCCTCGCGCCCGGCGACGACGTGCTCGCGCCCGCGCCCTGCGGCGGCGAGCGGCGCTGGACCGGTACGTCGTTCGCGGCGCCCCACGTGACCGCGCACGTCGCGCGCATCCGCGCCGCCTGGCCGGAGCTCTCGATCGAGGCGGTGAAGGCGGCGCTGCACGGGCTCGCGCGCGGGGCGCGCGGCGAGGGGGCGGAGGAGCGCGGTGCTCCCGCTTGATCCGATCGACAGCGTGTCGCCGCTTTCGCGGCTGCTGCGGAGCGCGCCGGGCGCAGAGGTCCGCGCCGAGCTCGACCGTGTCGAGGCGCTCCTCGGTGTCGGCCGCGATCCTGCGGCGGCGGCGCTTCATGGCGGCCCGCTCGTCGCGGCGGCGCTCGGCTTTGGGCGCGGCGCGCTCGCGTTGCGTGAGGGGGCGCTGGACGCCGCCGTCCTGCACCTCGACGGCGCTGTCGCCGCGTTCGACCGAGAAGGGGCCACGGAGGCCCGTGACCTCGCGCGGTGCGAGGCGGCGCTTGCGCGCTTGCGCCGCGACGTACGATCGGCCTGTGCGTCCGCCATCGCGGAGCTCGACGCCATCGCGGCCGCAGGCGATCCCGGCCGCCGCGCTGCCGTCGTCGCCGCCCACTACCGCGGTACGGCCGAGCGGCTCCTCGGCGACGCGGCGGCTGCGCAGCGCACGCTGCTGTCGGCGCTGCGCCGCTCGGAGCCGTTCCTCGGCGAGCGCGCGCAGATCCTGAACTCGCTCGGCACGCTCTACGTGACCCTCGGCGCTCACGGCGCGGCCGAGGCGCTGCTCGAGCACGCGGCCGAGCTCCACCGCCGCCGCGGCGATTCCGTGGGCGAGGCGATCGCCTGCGGCCAGCTCGGCGCGGCGGCGCTCGGCCTCGGCGCCCTGGAGCGAGCCCGAGCCCCGCTCCAGCGACAGGAGTGGCTGTGCGCGCGCCTCGGCGACGCGTTCGGCCGCGCGCGCGCCCTCACGTTCCTCTCGGAGCTTGCGCTCGAGCTCGGCCGCGCCGACGACGCCCTCGCGCTGGCGACCTCCGCCCGCGACGTTGCCGAGCGCGCCGCGCCGCCGCTCCGAACCTGGGTCGCTTACGCTTCGAGGGCGATCGGGCGCGCGCGGCGGGATCTCGGCGATCCGGGCGCGGCGGCGGCGCTCGACGAGGCGGGCGCGCTCTTCCGCGCGCTCGGCCTTCCGCTCGGAGAGGCGCTCGCCGCCTGGGATCGCGCGTCGGCCGAGGCGCTCGCGCTCGCGGAGCCGGCGGACTGGTTCTCCGCCGCCTGGTCGCTCGGCTCGCTGGGTCTGTCCTCGCGGGTGGCGCAGCTGCTCCGGGAGCATCTGGAAATCGAGGAAGGGCAGCCGCTCCCGGAGACGGGGGGGCCGGCGCCGGATGGCGAGGCCCGCGAGCGGGCGCTCGCCGCGGCGGCGCAGACGTCGCCTCACGTGGCGATGCAGCGCGAGGTCGAGCTCGTTTACGATCGTCCCGACCACCTTGCCGCGATTGCCGCTCGCCGGACGGCGGCTCAGCGCAACCTCGGTCGGCTCGCAGCATTGACGCTCGCCCGGCCGGGGCTCATCGTCGCGGCGATCGCGGCATCGCCCCTCGGCACCCGTGGCCGCGCGCTCCCCCCCGAGCGCGCGATGGCGGTCTGCGTGGCCGACCTGCCCGGCTTCACGGTTTGGATCTGGCCGGCGGCCGCCACGCCAGCCGCCATCGGCAACGATCTAGCCGTGCTGCGCGCGACGCTGGGCGAGCCGCTGCGCGCAGCGCTGGCGCTCGCGCCGGCAGGGCGCGTACTGTGTCCGCCGTTCGCGGGCGACACCGGCGCGGAGCTCGATGCGGTCGAGCTCGTTGGTCTGATGGCGCTGCCCGCCGTGCTCGCGCCGGGCGAGCTTCGCCTGGATCCGCAGCTCGGCTGGGACGGCGACGCCCGCGCCAGCGTGGAGGCGCTGGGGTTTGTCGTCACGAACAACCCGAGCCACCCAGGTTGACCCGCGAGCCGCGTGCTACCTCAAGCTGCGCGCTACCTCACCCAGGTTGTCGCTACCCTTCCCCCTCGAAGCACCTACACCGTGAGCACGACATCGGCCGTGTTGGCGCCGTGAAACGTGCACATCCACCACGTTCCTGCCGGGAATACCACGCTGCGCACTCCGGCACGCCACCGATCGAGCGCCGCGCGGTACAAGGCGCGAAAACCGCGCACAGCGGCACGAGCCACGCGCCATGCGTCGCCCTGCTTGCGGCCGACAGCAAACGTCGGATTGCCAGAGCGCGGCGCCTCGAAGCTCGTGACGCGCTCATGAGGTGAGACCTTGCCGGCTTGCTCCGCGCCAAGGAAGCGGCGCCCTTGCTGCTTCACCTCCGCTTGCGCCTGCAATTCCTGCCTCTCGAGCTCGGCGGCGATGGCATGGCGAAAGTCTTCCGCGCGGTCATGGTCGATGGTCGGCGGCAGCGCGAGTGACAGTGTAGCTTCCTCCGGCCACTGTGGATTTTTCGGGTCGAAGTATGCGGCGGGACGCGCTGCGCACAACACGCCCAGGCCGATCTCGTCCACCTTCACCTTGGCGCCCGGCCACTCATGCGCATGCGGGACGAGTCCAGCGGCCACAGGGTTTGCGAGGACATAGGCGATCTTCTCCACGACCGCCGCGCGTGTCAGTAGCCGCACCACGCTCGTGGCTTCGTGGTCCCATACCGGCCCTTCCCACGCGCGAAGCACCTTCGTGCCCAGCGCGACGATGCGATGGAAGAACTGCAGGAAGCGCGGCAGAACGCCGTTCGCATCGGTCACGACGAGGTGCAGGTGCGTCGACATCGCGCAAAGCGCGTGGACGCTGATGCCGTAGCGACGGGTCGAGACCGCGAGGGCGTAGACCAAGAGCTGAGTGATGGCTGCATCGGGGCGAAAGAGGAGATGCCGGCGCAGGACGCGACGGGTGATCAGGTAGGTTGCGCCGGGCGCGATCTGGCGAGGCTGGCTCATGGTCGTACAGAACTCCAAGAGCCGTGCCGGCGATTGAGGTGAACGATTTCAAGTACTTACCCGTGCCGTCTGGTGGCGGCGCCATGTCGGACTGTGCTCAACCACCCCTGCGGTCGGGTCAATCTGGGTCGCCCTTCCGGTCAACCCCTGCGGTCGGGTCAATCTGGGTCGCCCTTCCGGTCAACCTGGGTCGGGTCAACCTGGTTGGGTCGGGTCCTCGGGTCAACCTGGTTGGGTCGGGTCCTCGCGCCCGCGCGGATCGCCTTGCTGAGCCAGGAGCGCAGCCAGCGATGGCCTGGATCGTCGTGCACGCGCTCGTGCCAGACAGCCGAAGATCGGTCCACGCCGAGCTCGACCGGAGGCCGGACCGCGCGTAGGCCGAAGGGCGTCGACAATGCCGCGACGGTCGCTGGACACGTCACCACGAGGTCCGAGGCCGCGATCAGGAAAGGCACCGTCACGAAGTGCTGGACCTGCGCGACGATTCGCCGGCGCCGCCCACGAGCTTCCAGCGCGCGATCGACCAGGCTGCCCGGCATGCCGTGCGGAGCGATCAGCACGTGCCCGAGCTCCAGATAGCGCTCCAGGGTCAGCCGCTGTGTCCCCGCAGGATGGTCGCTGCGCATCAGCGTCACGAATCGCTCCTCCGGCAAGCGCAGCTGTCGTGACGACGAGGGCACGAGGAACTCCGGGACGAACGCCAGATCCGCCGTTCCCCGCTCGAGCCGCCTCACGAAGTCCGCTTCGGCGCGGTCGACCTGCACCGTGATGTACGGCGCCTCGCGCGCCAGCATGGGCAAGAGCCGCGGCAGCGCAACCGCCTCCAGCAGGTCGTTGCCGAGCAGCACGAAGCGGCGCTCGGACGTCGCAGGGTCGAACGGCGCGCCGGCCTGGACCGCCGCTCGCAGGCTCGCGAGCGCCTGAGCCAGCGGATCGGCGAGCGCCTCGGCGCGCGGCGTGAGGGCGAGCAGCGGCCGCCCCGGAGCGAGCAGCGCATCGCCGAAGAACTCGCGCAGCCGTCCGAGCCGCTGGCTCGCAGCCGACTGCGTGATGCCGAGCCGCTTCGCAGCGCGCGTCACGTGCCGCTCGCGCAGCAGCACGTCAAGCGCGAGCAGGAGATTCAGGTCGTCGGGGAGCGCCTCGATCATTAGATTTGCTAATACATCATAGTAGAGCGATAGCCTGTACTAATCGTTCGAACCGCCTCAATCTCTGGGCAATGGCCGTCGCTCGCGGAGCCCGGCCAGACGTCCTCTGGAGGATGGAGCGCATCATGGAGAGGAAACTCAAGGTCTCGCGGCGGCGCCTGCTGGAAGGCGTCGCGACGCTCGCCGTGGCCGCGGGAGCGGGCTGGTACGCGGCCGGTCGGGGTGTGTTCGACGCTCGGACGGGCGCGCCGTTCGCGCCGTGGACCGCGTTCCGCGGGCAGCGCGGCGGCGAGCTCGCCGAGCTCGTGCGCGCGGCGGTGCTCGCCGCGAGCCCGCACAACACGCAACCCTGGCTGTTCGAGGTCCACCCGGATCGCATCGACGTGTTCTCGGACAGGTCTCGATCGCTCGGCACCATGGATCCGTTCCTGCGCGAGATGCACATAGGGCTTGGTTGCGCGATCGAGAACCTGGCGCTCGCGGCGGGTTCAATGGGATGGGCGCCCCGCGTCGAGCTCGAAGCCGGTCATCTCCGGGGCTCCGACCCGGAGGGGGCGCGCGCTCTCGAGCGCGCGGCGCCGCGGGCGATCCGGGTGGCGAGCGTCCGGATCGAGCCAGGCGCAGCGGAGTCCCCGCTCGCGGAGGTCATCGCACGGCGACACACGAACCGCGGCCCGTACCAGGCGCAGCGTGTGCCGGTATCGGCGCTCCAGGAGCTCTCGCGCCTGAGCGAAGCGGGCTCGGACGGTGAGATCGTCTGGTTGGAGCGCCCCGATCAGCGCGAGAGCTTCGCCGCTCATACGCTGCGCGCCACCGAGACCATCATCCGCGACGCGGCGATGGTGCGGGACAGCGACGCGTGGTTCAGGCTGGCGCCGGAGGCGGTACCGAGCCATCGGGACGGGCTGACCCTCGATGTGATGGGGCTGGGTCCGCTGCTCACCGCGGCGGTCAAGCTGCTGCCGCGTCCGTCGGCGGAGCAGATGCACGACGACTGGCTCCGCGTCACCCGCGAGGTCCATCTCGCCGGCGATCCCGCCATCGGCGTCATCGCGGTCCGCGACCGCTACGACCTGGGCTCGACGCTCCGCGCCGGGCGCCTGTGGCAACGCATGCATCTCTGGGCGACCGCGCGCGGCATCGCGATGCACCCGCTGAACCAGGTGCCGGAGATCATCGACCGGGAGCGTATGCTCGGACGAGCACCGGCAATGGAGCGCTCGTTCACCGAGGCGCTCGGCCTGGGCGACCGGCAGCTCACCTTCGCGTTCCGGCTGGGCTTCCCGGAGCGAGAGGGCGTATGCGGCCCGCGCCGCGCCGCGGAGGAGGTGATCCGCGCCGCGTGAGCGCCGCGCCCCGGTTGGCGTGCTGACCCAGGGCGGCAAACCCTGGACACCGAGGGACGACCGTCACCTCACGGCGATGCCCTGGGCGCCGCCTCCAGGCGTCAATCCACCCGCCTCGCCTCGCGGGATCAGGCCGCCGTCGCGGCTCACCTGGAATGCCGCGATCGTCCCGGCGCCAGCGTTGAGGGTGTACAGAAAGCGGTCGTCGCGCGTCATCGTGAGGTCGATCGGCGCCGTTCCGGTGGGGAACGAGGCGGACACGCCGTCGTCGAGCAGCGTCAGCGCGCCACGCGCGTCGACCTGGAGCCCGGAAAGCGTGTTGCTGCCCGTGTTGGCCGTGAAGACATAGCGGCTCCCAGGGGCGCCGGCGATCCAGCAGGTCGCCTGCTGGAAGGTGTCGACCGTGTCGATTGGACCCCTTGCCCGCCACGACCGGCACCTCGCCGTCGGGAGAGAAGCCGATCTGACCCGGCGTAGCGCCGAGCGACGGCGGTGTCGTGCCGCCGAGGCCGAGATCGCGGCTCGACCCGTCGAGCGGGACGAGGGATCGACGGCGCCTCCGCTGGCGTTGACCGCTCCACCGGCGGTTGGGGCAGCGCGTCGAGCGGGACGAGGGATCGCAGCCCCAACCTGGGGTCGCAGCCCCAACCTCGCAGCCCCAACCTGGGTCGCCGCAGCCCCAACCTGGGTCGCCGCAGCCCCAACCTGGGTCGCAGCCGGGGCAGCGGGTCGCAGCCCCAACCTGGGTCACAGCCCCAACCTGGGTCAGGTCGCCCGCCGGGTCGCCGCGGCGCCGCCTCGTTCTTGCGGAGGAGCGGCACGACCCACGCCGAGCTCGTCCAAGCCTATCGGCGCGCTCGGGTCGCTCGAGCGATCGATTCTCCGGCCGCGGCCGGTCGCATGCCGTCGAAGAGGATGGTCAGCGCGCGCTGCCGGAACGGTTCGCTCCACTCGTCGGTGATCGCCTCCTGGCAGATCGCCGCGAGCAGGGCGACCAGCTCGGCGGGGAGCAAGTCGTCGCGGACGGTGCCCGCCTCCTTGGCGCGTTCGAGCAGCAGATCGACGGCGGGCCGGAGGCGTGTCAGGGCGTCGCCGACACGGACCTGGACCCCGGTCTCGGCGAGTCGGGCGAACACGGCCCTGTTCTGGGCGCCGATCTCCATGACGCGGCCGCAGAACTCGAACAGGGCGGCGACAGCGTCAGGGTCGCCGACCATGGCGTCGGCTTCAGCGATGAGCCGGTCCAGCAGGTTCATCACCACGGCTTTGAGCAGTTCGGGTTTGGTCGGGAAGTGCCTGAACACGGTGCCGATCGCGACGCCGGCGCGCGCGGCCACGGCCTCTGTCGAGGCCGAGGCACCCTGCTCGGCGAACACCGCCTCGGCCGCCTCCAGGATGCGCGCGCGATTGCGGCGGGCGTCGGCGCGAACCGGTCGTTCACCGGCACCGCCGCCGGCGGGCGGCACACCGTCTCGATCCATCGGCACTCCGTTCTTGACAAAGTGAGTCGAACTCACCATGTTGATCATGAGTCAAACTCATCTTACTGTCAAGGAGCCTCCACCATGCCCCAGTCGACGACCGGCGCCGCGGGTCCTCTCACGATCTACCGGCGCATGCAGGAAGCACTCTTCGGGGACAGTCCCACTCTCCTCCCGGCCGAACTGCTGGCCGAGGACATCGTGGTCGAAACCCCGTTCTCCCCTCCTGGCATGCGACGTCACGAAGGCCGCGAGGCGTGGCTGGCGTTCTACGAGGCCAGGAGCGCGGTCCTGCCGGTGTGCTTCGACAGGTTCCGCGAGCTGGCCACCCATCAGACCGACGACCCCGAGGTCATCGTCGTCGAATACGAGCTCGGCGGGACGGTCACCACCACCGGCCTGCGCGCCTCGACGACCCTCATCGGCGTGCTGCGGGTCCGCGACGGCCTGATCAAGAGCTGGCGCGAGTACCAGGACGTCCTGGCGATCACGGAGGCGCTGAAACTGACGCCCGAGGACCTCGGCGGAACCGGCACGCCCGCCCCGTAACGCTCAGGTCTCCTTGGCCGCCTTGCGGCCGGTCTCCTCGGCCTGGTGCCTGCTGCGCCAGTGCGGCGCAGCTGCTTCTCCTCCGCCGGCTGCCTGAAGACGAGGGCGATGCGCACGCCACCGAGACGGCTGTGTCCGATGTCGAGGCTCTCGCCGGTGGTGGCGGACGCGGCGGACGATGTCGAGACCCAGACCGGTCGACCCGGCACCCGACGATCCCCTCGTCAGGGCTGCCCGGGATCCTCGATGCCCGGGCCACCGTCCTCGACGGCCAGGATCCGCCGCCGTTCACCCAACCTGGGTGGGTTGTCCAACCTGGGTCGGGTCGCCAGGTCGCCAGGAACGAGCCTCACCTCACAGCGATCCCCTGGGCGCCGCCTCCAGGCGTCAATCCACCCGCCTCGCCTCGCGGGATCAGGCCGCCGTCGCGGCTCACCTGGAATGCCGCGATCGTCCCGGCGCCGGCGTTGAGGGTGTACAGAAAGCGGCCGTCGCGCGTCATCGTGAGGTCGATCGGCGCCGTTCCGGTGGGGAACGAGGCGGACACGCCGTCGTCGAGCAGCGTCAGCGCGCCACGCGCGTCGACCTGGAGCCCGGAGAGCGTGTTGCTGCCCGTGTTGGCCGTGAAGACATAGCGGCTCCCAGGGGCGCCGGTGATCCAGCAGGTCGCCCGCTGGAAGGTGTCGACCGTATCGCTGATGACAGCGAGGCTCCCGTCGGGCCCGATTTTATACGAGGACACCACGCTCGTGTCGCCGGTCGCGGGCATGCCGTCGCCGCCGACCTCCGCCACGATGAGATGGCCGCGACGATCGAAGGTGAAATCGAACGGGACAAGGCCCCTGGAGATCGTCGTGACCGGCGCGTCGCTGGGCAGCCCGCGGCCGCTCATGGGGAACACCTGGAGCTGATTGGACCCCTTGCCCGCCACGACCAGCACCTCGCCGTCGGGAGAGAAGCCGATCTGACCCGGCGTAGCGCCGAGCGACGGCGGTGTCGTGCCGCCGAGGCCGAGATCGCGGCTCGACCCGTCGAGCGGGACGAGCTCGCCGCACGGGTTCACTTCAAAGCCGGCGATGTTGCCTTCGCCGCCCACGTTGAGGACATAGAGCAGGTCGCCGTGCGAGGCGACGCTCACCGGGAAGTCGCCGCCCGAGTCGACCACGTCGAGCAGCGTCAGGCCGTGCGGGCCGACGCGGAACATCGACACCTCGCTGCTGCCCGCGTTCACGGCGAACAGGAGCTTCCCGTCGTCGCTGAGGACGAGCGAGCCCTGGGATCCGAGCGCGTTGATCGGCCGGGTCGGCGCGCCGAGCCCTCCGGTCGCGTACGTGCCGGCATACGAGAGCGAGCCGTCCGCCGCCCGGTCATATTCCATCACGGAATTGCCGTCTCCGGCGTTGGTCATGACGAAGATCTGGCCGTGCCGGTGGACGCCGCTGCCGTGCGCCATGGCGTCGCCGGGCGCGCCCGCTGCGAAGAGACCGAAGCTCAGGGCCGTGATGCTCATCGTGCTGCGAAACATGAGAAAGCTCCTGGGGAATGGCGCCGCGAACCCAGCGGCGCGGGCTTGTCGGTGCGTCGATCGTCAAGGCGCATCTCCGTCGTGATGACGGGCACGGAGCGCCCGAACTCGCGGGCGCGCGGCTCTGCGCGCTCCGCCGGGCGGGTTCATCGGCTGCTACGCGGCAGCTCCTCCGCGGTTTCGCTGCCGTCGACCGGCCGGCTCCGGCGCGCCTCAGCCGTTCACCTGTGCGTCGAGCCGCCTGCGGCAGCCTGGTCGGCGCGCGTGCGTGACCCTGCCTCGCGTGACGAGGGGTCGACGACGCCTCCGCTGGTGTTGACCGCTCCGCCGGCGGTTGGGGCAGCAGGTCGCCGCCCCGCCCCCTGCCGCCCCAATGAATAGGCGTTTGCGGGACTGCGCCTGAGCAGCAGCGGCGGCGAGGTCCCGGCGCAGTCCCGCAAACGTCGGGTTGGACCGGGCCGGTTCGCGGCCGGGCGAGGCGGTCGCGAGGCCTATGGAGATCCTGCCCGAGAAGGCAGCAGAGGGCGGGCGTGGCGGGGCTCGCACGCGTGGTGCATCCCGCCGCCACGACGTTGGGCGCAGACGTGCCGAGGCAGAGCGCGGCGCCGACGGAGGCCCAGAAGCACGCACGCCGCCGACGTGGACGGCGCAGAAGGCGGATCGATCCCTGACCGCCGCGCAACGGAGGTGGTGTTGTTGCTCCTGCCCAGGCCAGCAATGCTCATGACGTGTCCGGAGGGGCAGCGGAAGAGGCGACGACGCACGACGGCAGCGGGCGGCGAGCCATCGCAGCCTGACCGCAGCGAGGACAGATGGACAGGTCGATCCCCGTGAGCTCGGCGAGCAGCGTGCACCAGTCGACCTTGACGACGTGGCGCGCAGAGGGCTCGTGCTCGTGAGAGCTGGCTTCCCGGTGCTCATCTCCCCCGACAGCGCACTGCCCTGCGTCTCGCGCCGCCAGGATCCTCGTGCGTGCCACCTCGAGCGTGGTGGTGGCGTGACACGCAGCCATCAAGCCGAAGTGTCGGATCTTCACGAAGCGATGAGGCAGCACGTGCAGCAGGAAGCGACGCAGAAACTCCTCTGCGGAGAGCGTCACGGTCTTGTCTCCGCGGGTCCGGAAGCACACGCCGCGCTCATCCATCCACCGCAGCCGGTGATTGGACAGCCCGACACGGTGGGTATAGCGACCGAGGTAAGCAAAGACCTGCTCGGGCCCAGCGAAGGGCGGCTTGGCGTACACCACCCAGGGTTTGCGGTAGAGCGCGCCGAGCAGCGCAGCGAAGGCAGCGGGGTTGGCCAGCGCGGCGGCCTCGCCGGTCAGGTCGAGCTCTCCTTGATCATAGGCCTGCCGGAGCGCGGCGAGCAACTTGCCACGGAAGAGCTTGCCGAGGACCTGCACAGGGAAGAGGTAGCCGCGCCGCCCCTCGATCCAGCGCGAGCCGTCGAGCGAGAGCCCACCGCCCGTGACGATGCAGTGCAGGTGCGGATGGAAGCTGAGATTGCGGCTCCAGGTGTGCAGCACGGCGGTGACACCGATGTCGGCGCCGAGCCGCCTGGGATCGCGGCCGAGCGTGAGCAGGGTCTGCGAGCCGCACTGGAAGAGCAGATCGAAGACCGTCTGCGGGTTGACGAGCGCCAGCGGGCGCAGCTCAGCCGGGAGCGTGAAGACGACGTGGAAGTAGTGCGTCGGCAGGATGCGCTGCTGCCGCTCGGCGATCCACCTGGCCTGGCTGAGGCTCTGGCACTTGGGACAGTGGCGGTTGCGGCAGGAGTTGTACGAGGGCTGCTCGTGGCCGCAGCTCGTGCACACGTCGACATGGCCGCCCAGCACCGCGGTCCTGCACGCGGCGATGTCGCGTAGGACCTTGCGCTGGGCGGCGGAGACGGCGTGGGCGCGCAGGTAGGCCTCGCCGTGGGCGCGGACGATATCCGCGACCTCGAGACGAGGCCTACCCGTCGCCGCGGGCCGCGGCGCCAGGCGATGCGGGTGCACGCGACCTCAGCCGAGCTTCTTCTTGGCCTCCTGGGTGCCGAGCACCTCGACCGGGCTGCGGGTGCGACCGACGTGAGCCTGGCTGACGCGGACGTAGCGGACGGTGGTGCGGATGGAGCGATGGCCGAGCAGGGCCTGGATGACGCGGATGTCGGTGCCGAGCTCGAGCAGGTGGGTGGCGAAGCTGTGCCGCAGCACGTGCGGGGTGACGCGCTTGTGCAGCTTGCAGCGCCTCGCCGCCTCGCGCAGCGCGTTGCGCACCGCCTCGTGCGAGATGACCGAGCCCTGCTTGCGACCCGGGAACAGCTCCGGTCCAGCGGGTCTCTCCGCCCGCCAGTAGATGCGCAGCGCGGTCAGCACGGGGGCGCTGAGCATCACGTACCGATCACGCCCGAGCTTGCCATTGCGGACGTGGATGAGGTTGCGCTTGCTGTCGACGTCCTCGACCCGCAGCGAGCAGACCTCATCGATCCGCAGACCGGCGCCGTACGCCGTCAGGACGATCGTGCGCTGCTTGACCGAGCCGATCGCGTTGAGCAGCGCCTCGACCTCGGTGCCGCTGAGGACCGGCGGCAGCTTCTGGGGTACCTTCGGCCAGGGGATCGCGACGGCGACCTCCGGACGCCCGAGCGTGGTGGCGTAGAGGAACTTGATCGCCGCCACGTACTGGTGCTGGGTCGCCTCCGCGATCTTTCGCTGCTCGGCGAGGTAGAGCAAAAACGCGCGCACCTCGTCGAGACCCATCTGCTGCGGCGGCTTGCGGTGGTAGGCTACGAAGGCCCGTGCGCAGCGGAGGTAATTGTCGCACGTCGACGGCTTGTATCGCCGCAGCTTCAGGTCTTCGGCCATTCGATCGCGGAGCTGTCCCATCGCTGCCCTCCTGGTGGACGCGGCGCCCGGGCAGGGGCGTCGCGAACGGCAGGGTGGGCAGGGAATGAGGCGGCGGGCGGCCAGTCCTGCGCGGCGCCGGGCTCTTTTTTCGCAATAAATACTGGCAAAATCCGCGCTGCGGCAGCAATGCCTGCCGTGACAACCGCAGCGAAGACAAGGATCCGAGCCGCGGCAGGAAACCGCGGCTCGGTATCCGCAATGCTTAACGGAGCAGGGCCCGCAGCAGCTTCTTGAGCCTCACGCCGAGCTCCTGCACCTCGTCCGCATCGCGCTCGCGGTCGCAGCAGTCATCGCGGTCGACCTCAGCAGGCACAGGAGCTGCCGCGAAGCGGCTTGGTCCAACCTGCGCCGGCGCCGCCCCAACCTGGGTCGGGTCGGGTCGGGTCGCCCCACCTGGCCGGGCCGCCCCAACCTGGGTCGCCGCCCCAACCTGGGTCGGGTCGCCGCCCCGCCGCCCCAACCTGGGTCGGCGCCCCGCCAACCTGGGTCGGGTCGCCGCCGGGGTCGCCGCCCCAACCTGGGTCGCCGCCCCAACCTGGGTCGGGTCGCTCCATCCCGGACGGACGTTCCTGGCATTGCCGCTCGCGGGCACCGGCGCTGCTTTTTGCGTACCTGAGCAACCGTTCGCCGGGCGCCACGACACACGGGCGCTCGGCAGCCCGGAGCCGGCGCGAGATGCGGCGGAAACCGTGCTTCTCCGAGGGCGGTGACGCATGGCATCGCCGATGCTTCGGACGCGATCGCGAAAGTCGATCCACTCTCCAACGGGAGTTGAACCATGCCCGTCTCGAACGCCCCTCTCACTGGAACCCCCGAAGCTCGCCGGCCCGCCCGCGCCTGCGAGCCCGACGCGGGCGCCAGTGTTCGGGACGAGTTCCTCACGCTCGCGTCACACGAGCTCCTGACGCCGCTGACCTCGCTCAACCTGCAGGTGCAGCGGATGAAGCGGCTGAGCGAGCAGCGTGCGGACGACGGGTCAACGTGGGTCGCCTCGCTCGAGGTCGTCGGCCGGCAGGTCAACCGGCTCACCCGGCTCTGCGATGACATGCTCCAGGCGATCAGGCTCCGAGCGGGCCCGCTCGATCCCGAGCGCGAGACCGTCGATCTCGGGGCGCTCGTCCGAGAGGTCATCGCGGGGCTCCCGGTGGAGCTCCGCTCCCCGTCCTCCACGATCTCCGTCGACGCGCCGGAGTGCATCGTCGGCCGCTGGGACCGCGAGCTGATGGAACGTCTCGTGTTCCACCTCGTCAAGAACGCCATCCAGTTCGGCGCGGGCCGGCCGATATCCATCGAGGTGAAGGCCTGTCCCGGCGGGGCGGAGCTCCTCGTCCGCGATCAAGGCGCGGGCATCGCGGAGGAGGACCAGGCCCGCATCTTCAGGTGCTTCGAGCGCGTGGGCGGCGTCGTGCACTTCGGCGGCATCGGGCTCGGGCTCTACATCGCGCGCGAGATCGTGCGCGCTCACGGCGGAACCATCGGCGTGGAGAGCTCGCCAGGCTGTGGCTCGACGTTCATGGTCGAGCTCCCCCTCGAGCCCGAGCCCGCCAGTCGGGCCACCCTCGCGCTCGCTCCCTGACATCGTCGCTCCTTCGACGCCCGCCCACGCGCCACGCCGGGAGCCGCCTTCCTCTACGAACAGGGGTTCTGGAGCGCGCTGAGCGACGTCCTCAGCCATGAGGCCGTGCTCGCGGTCCTGGATCACGGCACGTTCTTCCACCTGATTCCGGAGAACCCCAACGCCATGCACTGGATCGTCTCCTGGCTTCGCACGCTGTCCAGCGAGGGAGGGGGACGCGTCGCTCGTCAGCATCGAAGGATCGAAGGCGGCTCCCGGGAAGGAAAGGGCGGAGCGGCCAGCCAGTGCGGCTGGCCGCTCCCCGACCGCGCGCTACGGCTCCCGGGGGGGCGCGTACCCGAGCCGCTTGATGCCGAGCGCCTTGAGCTTGTACACGAGCGTGCGCAGCGGCATGCCGAGCGCGCGCGCCGCCTCCGTCTGGTTCCCGCTCGCCTTGCGGAGCGCCTCGACGATCAGCTCGGCCTCGCAGCGCTGCAGCCGCGTCTTGAGGTAGTCCCCGCCCGCGGGCGCGGCCGTGAGCTCTCCGACCTGGTACGGCGGCTCCCCTTCCGCCGCCGGCTCCGAGGTGGGCGTCGCCCGGGCGCGCTCTGGCAGATCCTGCTCGGCGATCCACTCGCCCTCGGCGATGACCACGGCCCGCTCGATCGCGTTCCGCAGCTCCCGCGCGTTCCCCGGCCAGGAGTACGCCCGGAGCCGCGCGAGCGATCCGGCGTCGAAGCCGCGGACAGACCGGCCGTTCGCCTGGTTCGCCTGGTCGAGGAAGCGCAGCGCGAGCGGCTCGATGTCCTCCGGACGCGCCCGGAGCGGCGGGATCGTCATCGTCATCGTGTTCAGGCGGTAGAGCAGATCGCTGCGGAACGCGCCGGACGCGCACATCGCCTCGACGTCGCGGTGGGTGGCCGCGACGACGCGCGCGTCGACGTCGATCGGCTTGTTCGAGCCGACGCGGGTCACCTGCCGCGTCTCGAGCACGCGCAGGAGCGCGGCCTGCACCACGGCCGGCAGCTCGCCGATCTCGTCGAGGAAGACCGTCCCGCCGTCGGCCGCCTCGAACACCCCTCGCTGCTGCTGCCACGCGCCGGTGAACGCGCCGCGCTCGTGGCCGAAGAGCGTGCTCTCGACGAGCTGCTGCGGGATCGCCCCGCAGTTGACGCACACCATCGGCTTGCCGCTCCGCGGGCCGCTGTCGTGGATCGCCCGCGCCACGACCTCCTTGCCCGTCCCCGTCTCGCCCAGCAGGAGGACCGGGATCGACGAGCGCGCGACCCGCTTGACGATCTCGAAGACGCGGCGCATCGCGGGGCTCACGACGACCGGCTCGGCGTGGCCGGGGCCCGGGCTGCTCTTCCAGGTCCCGCCCGGCGCCGAGCGCACCGGCTGCTCCACCGTCGCGCTGCGCACGGCGCTCCAGCACCGATCGAGCAGCTCCTCCGCCACGGTCCCCGCGTCGGGGAACGTCGCGAAGCCCGCGAGCACGACGGGCGACCCGCCCCCGGGCGGCGCGGCGAGCGCGCGCGCCACGTCGAGCGCCACCTCGGCCCCGGCCTCGAGCAGCAGCGCCGCCACCACGTCCGAGCTGTAGAGCGCGATCCGGTCCACGGGGCGCAGCAGCGCCCGCACGCGCGGGAACAGGTGGCTCACGTGGGCGCCGGGCTGGCGGGCGACCCGGGCCATCACGACGGCGAAGCTCCGCCCGAAGTACCGCGCGCGCTTCACCTCCTCCTCGAGGGCGACGCGGAGCTGCTCGTGGCTCATCAGCCCTGGCAGCTCGTCCTCGGCCGCCGTGATCGAGCGGACGGCGACCACCACCTTCCCGAGGATCACCTCCTCGCCCGGCTTCACCTCGCCTCGCGTGATGCGCTCGCCGCCGAGCCATGTGCCGTTGGTCGAGCGCAGGTCCTCGATGACGACCCTGTCGCCGGACTGGGTGAAGCGGGCGTGCTCGCGCGAGAGGCTGACGTCGCCGATCTGGACCTGCGACGGCGGCGCGCGGCCAATCACGACCGGCACGCCCGGGCTCAGCACGGCGCGCTCGGCGCCGTCGCGGTGGTAGACGAGCAGGGCGACGCGTCGATCGTCCTGCCTGACACCCTGGATCGCATCGATGAAGCTGCTGGACAGCGGCGTTGTCTCCGGGCCGATGTCCGTCTCGCGAATGACTGCCACGCTGCTCACCCCCTTCTCACACGACCTCGCCTCCTGGCTCGCGAGCGGCGCGTCGCGCCCGCCCGCGCGCTGCCGCGGCGCGCGCCGGCGAGCCCGCCCGCCCGCGCTCCGGGCAGGCGCCCGCTGACGCTGAATTGCGCACCAGCACGGGCGTCTCCGGCGGGCGTGACCCACCAGCTTTGTCCATCAGGGTCTGGTGTTCATGAAGCGCATCCCACGCACCCCGCGCCTCCAACGCGTCCAATGCACCCGCAGCACCTTGCAATTCAAGCACCACCTGAACGTCGAGCTCGGTGGTGACAAGGAGACGGTGTTCCTGATCGGCGAGCGTGAGCGCACCATGCTCCGCGGCCGTGTCTATCTCCTCCTGAGGCCGCTCCTCGACGGCCGGCGGACGGCGGGCGAGCTCGTCGCCGCGCTCGACGGCGAGGTCTCCAAGCCCGGCGGGGTCGAGCCGTGGATCGGCCCGGTCTTCCGGCCGGGCGCGCGGCCGTGCTGGGCCGGCGGGGGACGCCCCTGCGTTCGGCGATTTCCACCGGACGAGCGGCGGCAAGGGCCGCCCCCCGCCCAGGCCAGGGCGAGCGCGCTGTGCGAGGCGATCGAGCGCTACAGCGCGACCTACTAGGGCGACGAGCCCCTGCGCCGCGCGCGCCTGGCCGAGCGAAGCCTACCCGTTCCCCGAGCCGCTTGCGCTCGTCGTCGTCGGTTCCGTGGCGCTGGCTTGAGCGATGATAGGCACGGTAAACGAGAAGGTCGACCCATGGCCCACCCTGCTCTCAGCCTCTATGGTGCCATGGTGCGCCTCCACGATCGATTTGGAGATGAAGAGCCCTAGTCCGATTCCCCCGCCGCGCGTGCGCTTCTCGCCGAAGTAACGCTGGAATATTCGGGGCAGCTCGTCGCCGTCGATCCCGACTCCCGTATCCGTCACGCTGAATCGCACGAAGCGCCCCGAGACGCCGGCACGTAGGACCACCTTCCCTCCGGTCGACGTGAACTTCATCGCGTTGATCACGAGGTTGGTGAGCACTTGGTGGATTCGAGCACGGTCACAGAGTATGTGCGGGGTCCCTGCCGGAACATCGTGCTGGAGCTCGATGTTTCTCACCTTTGCGTGGTCGACGTGGGCCTCGACCACTTCGGCGAGCAAAGGCTCCACGGGTTCAGTCGCCATGTCGAGGGAGAACCCTCCAGCGTCGATCCGCGCGACGTCGAGCAGGTTGCGGATGATGCCCTCCATCCGCTGTGCCGTCCGGTGAACGAGCGCCGCGCGCCGCGAGATCTCCGCGTTCCCCTCTGCCGTCGAAGCCCTCGAGATCAGCGCGGCGTTCAGATCGATGACGCCGAGCGGATCGCGCAGGTCATGAGCGACCATCGAGAGCATGTCCTCCCTGGCCTGCGCAGCGGAGCGCTCTGCCTCGGCGACCTTCTCGGCCAGCTCGCGCGAGGTGCGCTCGTAGCGGACTGCTTTGCGTGCGTTCTCGCCGAGAGCGCTGAGCGCCGTCCCGATCAGGAATAACAGGACGAGCGCGACAACGTCGACTGAATGGTGGATCTGGAGCAAGAGCCCGCGCGGCTCGAGCCAGTAACTGGCTCCAACAGTGCAAAACACCGTGGCGACGAGCCCCGGCCAGAATCCGCCAAGCCATGCGCTGGCAATGATGAGCATCGCGTAAAGCTGGATGAGCGGGAGCTTCAGCGGAAGTTCTGAAGGAACACTGATGGCGAGTGTCAATGCGATTGCGCCGGCAATGAGGGGTACGCCATGGCGCACGACGGGTGAGTTTGAGAAGCGCGCTTGCGGGGAGATTGTCACTTTGGACGAATATGGCCCCGCCTGGTGGGCCATGCAAGCAACCGGGCTCGCATTGCGCTGTCACTGCGAGAGGGTGTGGGCGGAATGATCCGCTCGAGAGCGTCGGCGCATTGGACCTCGACCGCGCGCTCGAACCGCCCCGCAGCGGCGCACGGGTCTCCGCAAACGGGGCGGCGAACTCGGGACCGATGAGGGCCGTTGGGTCGAGCCCTTCGCAACCCCCCGTTCCCGGTCTCCTCGGCAGGGCTTTCCAGCATGCCAAACCCCGCGTTGCGACAGGGTATTCCCTCGACGCAGCTCTCCGAGTGATTCGGGTGATTCGTGCAGAATTACCGGCGACGCAGAATCACCGTGCGACGACGCGTCGCTCGCCCATGCGCTGAACGGCCAAGCGCCCGGCGCGGTCTATCAGTCCGTCCGTCCGCAGCGAGCGACACGACGGCTACAGGCGGCGCGTCGGGTCACGCCGGAGACTGGCTCGGCCTTAAACGATATAGAACTATTTGAAATTATTGTAATTTTGTCCGGATTCGCGGCGTCGTCGCAGAAATGCTGACAGGATTTCTGACCGCGGCACCAGGCCAGGTCCAAGGGATTCAGCAGCGGCAGAAGAGGAGATGTCCCGTGCGCGACGGCTATCGCATCCTCGACGCAGATCGTCACGTGATCGAGCCGCTCGATCTGTGGAAGGACCACCTCGATCCGGAGCTCCGCGCTCACGCGCCCTACCTCGCGTACGCAGGCGAGGGCGAGCCCCTGGCCGACCGCGTGGCGCACCTCGGGCCGGAGGGGCTGCTCCGGCTCCCGCCGCAGCCGATGGTGGATGGCCGGCCGGTCCATCACCGGATGAGCGCGCGGACCAGGCGCGTGATCGCCGCTGCCGGCCGCCGGCGGCTCGGGGCGCTCGCGTCGCTCGGGCCGCTCGATCAGCCGCGGGCGCAGCTCGACGACATGGATCGCGAGGGCATCGACGTGGCGTTCCTTTATCCGACGCTCGCGCTGGCGCTGCTCGGCATGACCGGGCTGGAGCCCGCGCTGGGGAGCGCGTTCGCCAGGGCGTACAATACGTGGTTACGGGGCTTCTGCGATCACGACCCCTCGCGCCTCCGGGGCGTGGCCCTGATGAGCCCGCACGATCCGGCGCAGATGGTGCCCGAGCTCTCGCGCGCGGCCGCGCTCGGCTTCCGCGCCGTCGTGCTCCGGCCGAACCCCGTCGCGGGGCGGACGCTGGGCGACCCTGCGTATGAAGCGTTCTGGGCCGAGTGCGAGCGGCGCTCGATCGCTGTCGCCATCCACGAGGGCACGCACTCTTCCTTGCCGGCGGCCGGCGCCGATCGCTTCCGCACACGCTTTGCCCTGCACGCCTGCTCGCATCCCATGGAGCAGATGATGGCCTTGCTCGCGCTGATCGAGGGCGGCGTGCTCGAGCGCCACCCCGGCCTGCGGGTGGCCTTCCTCGAGGCCGGCTGCGGGTGGCTGCCCTACTGGCTCTGGCGCCTCGACGAGATCGAGTACCGGGGCCTCGCCGAGGAGGTCGCGCCGCACGTCCGCCGCGACCCGTCCGCGTATTTCCGCCGCCAGTGCTTCGTCGAGATCGAGCCGGACGAGCCGTGCCTGGAGCAGGCCATCCCGTGGCTCGGCGAGGACAGGGCGATCTTCGGGACGGACTTCCCCCACATCGATCACGACGCAGGCATGGTGGAGCGGGCGCTCGCGCTCCGCCGCAGGCTACCCGGCGAGGGCCTCCGCAAGATCCTCTGGGACAACGCCGCCAGCTTCTATGGCATCGACGGATGACTCAGCAGATGACGCCGACCGACCCGGGGTCGCTCGCGAGCTCGGCCAGCGCGACAGGCTGATCGTCCAGCTCCGGCGACGGTGGGACATAGAGGGTGATGGCGCGCGCCGACGGGTCCCAGCCCTTGCGCTGCTCGCAGAAGCGCAGCGCGTCGCCGCCCGGCGAGCCTGGCTCCCGCGCCTCGCGGATGGTGAGGTCGATCCCCGGCGGCAGCCGATAGCCGCAGCACGCCATCAAGAAGCCCCGTGGGTCGCTCTTCAGCCGATCGAGCTGCGTCGGGTCTTCCCAGCAGATCGCGACGGCGCGCAGCCACGCTCCCTCCAGCTCCAGGAGACCCTCCTCCATCGCGCCTCGCTCGCTCGGGGGGCGCGCCTCCTCGTCGTGATGCGCGGGATCGCCGCCGGTGTTCGGCATCCTGGACGTGTACTTGGATGACTGATGGGAAAACATGGCTCCCTCCACTTGCCGGCGCCGCAGGTCCTGGCGTGGGATATGAGGCTCATGGAACCGGCGCCGCGCGCCGTCGAGCCCTGCGCGCATCCAATGCAGATAAATGCATACGCGATGAGAGCGACCGAGGCGGCGCCGGGGCAGATCAATCGGTCAATTCCTGGAGCAGCGCTCGCGCCTCGGCAAAATCGGGAAGATCGGCGCACTCCGCGGGCCAGTCGGTGATCTCCCCGAGCAGGCGGCGCGCCTCGTCGCGCCGGCCCTGCTGCGCGAGCATCCGGCAGAGCGCCAGCGTCGAGCGCAGCTCGAACGTTCGCGCGCCTTGCTCGCGCGCGACAGCGATCGATCGCCGCAAGCACCGCTCGCGCTCCTGCTCGGCGTCGGCGCCGGAGGCGCGGAGAGACAGCGCCCTCAGGCGGCAGAGCTCCGGGAGGTAGTACACGTCCCCCGACTCCTCGGCGAGCAGAAGGCAGCTCGCCAGCTGCTCGATCGCGGCCTCGTGCTGTCCGCGCTCGGCCTCGAGCTCCGCCACCAGCGAGAGCCAGTACGGCAGGCCTGTCTTCTGGCCGGCGTCCCGGATCACCTCGACGTGCTGCCTCAGCTGCTCGAGATCGCGCTGCGCCCAGCAGCGCAGGGCCCAGCAGTGCACCTTGAACCAGAGCTGATGATGCTCCGTCAGCTGCAGCACGGAGTCGGTCACCGCGGCGACCTGCGCCCGCTCGCGGCCATAGTGGTAGACGCCGGCCAGGTGGAGCAGCGCCATCCCGACGCTGTTCAGGTGATCGAGCTCGCGCGCCCACGCCACCGCGGCCTGCCCGTGGGCGAGCGCCTGGGCTGGAAAGCCCATCAGGTAGAGCACCACAGCGAGCGTGTACTGGCCCCAGACCTTGACATCGACGCCGTAGAAGAATGCGTGCTCCCGATGTGCCCGAGGGTCGTAGAGCGCGATGCCGCCATCGAGCTGCTGGCGGGCCTCTGCGAGCTTTCCTTCGAAGAACGAGCACTGTCCCAGCAGCACCATCGACGAGACCAGCTGCCCGGTGTCCTGCGACCGCCTCGCCAGGTCGAGCCACCGCTCGGCGATCGCCCGCGCCTCGGGGCGATGGTTCCGCATGTGGTGGTACCAGAACATCGCCCACAGCGTCGGCGGGGTCATCGAGCTCTCCCCGAGCTCGTCGCTCAGCTCCTCACAGCGGTGGACCGCCGCCTCCAGCTCCCTCGGCATGTACCCGCGCCGGCCGATGAGCGCGAGGATCAGCAGGCTGTTCAGGCGCAGCTCCGCCAGCGCGCGCTCCCGCGCGTCCGCGATGGCCGACAGCCAGCCGAGCGCCTGCGTCACGTGGACGATCGCCTCGGTGTCGTCGGCGTTCGCGGGCCGCTTCAGCGCGCGCTCGGCCGCGATCTCCGCGTACGCGATCGCCCGCTCCAGCTGCTCGGCGGCCGCGTGGTGGTGCGCGAGCAGGTTGGGCCGCGCCGCGACGATCTCGGGGAAGCGCGCCTCGAGCGTCCGGGCGATGGTGGCGTGCACCTTCCGCCGGCTCCGCTTCGAGAGCGACTCGTAGGCCGCGTCCCGGATGAGCACGTGCTTGAACTGGTACGTCGGGTTGTTCAGCCGCCGCTTCCTGTGGATGAGATCCGCGGCCATCAGCCGCTCGAGGTCCTCCTGGACATGCTCCCCGTCGAGCGTGGACACGGCGCAGAGCACGTCCTGGGAGAACTCCCGGCCGAGCGCCGCGGCGATGCGGGCCGTCTCCTTGGCCCTGCCGAGCCGGTCGAGGCGCGCCACCAGGAGGCCCCGCAGCGTCGTGGGGATCGCGAGCGCCGAGAGCGGCTCGGCGAGGCGGTAGTGGTCCCCCTCCTCCACGAGCGCCCCGGACTCGAGCATCATCCGCGTCAGCTCCTCGACGTAGAGCGGGACGCCGTCGGTCCGGTCGACCACCTGCGCCAGCACCGGCTCAGGCAGGGCGCGGCCGCCGGCGAGGCGCGCCACCAGGTGCTCGACGTCCGACCGATCCAGGCGGCTCAGCTGGATCTGGAGCATGCCCGACATCGACCACGGCGGCGAGAACTCGGGCCGCGCGGTGAAGGCCGCCATCAGCCGCGCCGACGGCACGTCGGCGATCATCACGCCGAGCCACTCGAGGGTCGTCGGATCGGCCCACTGCAGGTCCTCGACCACGAACAGGACGGGCTGCTCCTCGGCCATGTCGAAGAGCATCGTCGCGAGCGCGTTGAGCGTCCGCTCCTTCTGCCGCGGCGGCGGATCCAGCGGGGCGGCGTAGCGCCCCTCCAGGGGGATCGACAGCAGCGCCGCCAGCAGCGGCACCATCTCCGAGAGATCGAAGCCGCGGCGCGAGAGGAGCGCCTCGAGCCGGGCGAGACGGCGCCCCGTCGCGTCGTCCCGGCCTGTGTCGATCAGCCGCTCCAGGAGCTCGATCAACGGGTAGAGGGCGCTGCTCCGCTGATCGGGCACGCAGCGGCACTCGAGGCAGCTGTGCCGCTCGCCGCGGAGCCGCCGGGCGAGCTCCCCGGTGAGGCGCGACTTGCCGATCCCGGGGCCGCCGGTGATGAGGATGCTTTGCCCGATGCCCTGCCGGACCTGGCCCCAGCGCTGGAGCAAGAGATCGAGCTCCTGGCTCCGACCGATGAGCGGCTCAGTGTCGCGGCCGGCGATGTCCTGGTCCTGGGCCGGGGGAGGGATCTCCTGCCCCATGCGGTAGACAGCGAGCGGGCGCGCGACGGACGAGAGATCGGGCGGCGCCATCGGCTCGAGCGCGAACCGGCTCCGGAGGAGCCTGAAGGTCTCGCCGCTGACCACGACCGTGCCCGGCGCCGCGATCGCGCTCAGCCGGGCCGCGATCTGCGGTGTCGTCCCGAGGTGCTGCGTGTGCCGCTGGAGCTGGCCTGCGACCACGAGGCCAGTGTGGAGCCCGATCCGGACCTCGAGCGCCACGCCCCGCGCCGCCGTGAGCCGCGCGCTGCGCGCCTTCACGTCCGCCACGATCTCCAGCGCCCCGCGGGCGGCGCGCCGGGCGTCATCTTCCTGCGCGGAGGGATAGCCGAAGTGCAGCAGGACCTGATCCCCCAGCGCGCCGGCGAAGCGCCCTCGGTGGCGGCGGGCGATCTCGGCGCAGACGTCCTGTTGCTCGTCGAGCAGATCGTCGATCTCCTCGACGTCGGTGGTCTTCAGCCCCGGGCCCGAGGCGGTGAAGGTGCAGCAGACGACCGTGAGGGGCCGCCGTTCGCCGTCGGGTCGCTCCAGCTCCGGTCCCTCGGGCCCCTGCGTGGCCGGCGCCTCCACGCGCCGGGGCGTGGCAGGAGACGGCATCGTCTCGGCCGCCGCGTTGTCGCCGGGCAGCGCCCGGGGCTCCCGCGGGGGCGCGTCGAGCGGCGCCGTCTCGCTGGCGACGCGGCGCCACGGGCTCGCGTCCGCCGCGCCTCGGATCGGGGCTGACGGCGAGCGCGGCGCTCGCGCGGGCTCGGCGAGGTCCTCGCGGCTCAGCGCGTCCACGTCGCAGGCCTCGAGCTCGCGCAGCAGGCCCGAGGCCGTGACGACGCGCGCGGACATGTCCTTGAGGGTCGCGCGCCGGAGGAGGGCGCCGAGCGGGTGCCCGAGGAGCGCCGGGGGGATCGGGATCGGCTCGGGGCTGGCCTGCCGGAAGAGCACCTCTTGCACCGATCTGCCGGTGATCGACGGCCTGCCGGTGAGGCACTCGAGGAAGACGAGCCCCCAGGCGTACAGGTCCGAACGCACGCTCACCGGCTGTCCGAGGAGCTGCTCCGGCGCCGCGTACGCGGGCGTGCAGAGGATCTCGTTGCTCGGGGTGAGCTTGGGATCGACGCCCTCCATGGCCCCGGCGATGACCGCGCCGATGCCGAAGTCGAGCACCAGCGCGTTTCGCCGCGCGCCGGTCGAGACGATCATGATGTTGCTCGGCTTGAGGTCGCGGTGGACGACGTTCTGCGCGTGGGCGCAGCCGAGGGCGTCGAGGACCTGGAGCATCAGGTACCGCGCCTCGCGCGGATCGAGGGCGATCTCTTCGGCCAGCACCTCCGCCAGGTTCTGGCCGGGCACGAACTCGAAGATCGTATAAAGGGTGCCGTCGTCCGCCTGTCCGGCGTCGATGAGCCGGACGATGTTGGGGTGGTGGAGCTGCGCGCAGAACCGCGCCTCCTGGTGGAAGCGGGCGCAGCGCCGCGCGACGTCGGCGGGCTTGCAGCCCCGGATCGGGTGCATGACCTTGATGGCCACCGCCTGTCCGGTGGCGAGCTGACGCCCCTTGTAGACGTCGGCGAAGCCGCTCTCGCGCAGCGCGGAGACGATCTCGTAGCGCTCCTGGAACACGGCGCCCGACGCGATGGCGCTGTGGCTCATCCCATCTCCCTCCATCGGGCGGCCCGGCGCGGCCGGGGGAGCGGGCGTGATCCGGGGAAGGCGGCGCGCTGCGCCGGTCGGCCCGCCTCATCGATGAAGCGTTTGGACAGAGCGGCTGTCGATCTCGTCAGCACAGCTCGTCCGCGGCCGACCTCGCTGCTCACGTTGGTTCATATAGGGTGGTACTCCGTCGACGTCCGTCGATGCCGACCGGGTTCCGGTGCCTCCGGCGAAGAAACCCCGGAAGGCGCTCGCGCCCGGCCGGCTCCGTCGGGCTTGGCTTCGTGGAGGCGGGCCGGCGTGCGCAAGCGCGCCCCTCGCGGGGCGGCGGCCGAGTTCCTCTTGAGTTCGACTCGGCTACAAACTTCTATCGTGGCTGCTGCCGCGGCGACCGGGCAAGTCGCGGCGAACAGCGGCGAATTGACCTCTGGCACGGCCGGTGAGAGGGCAGATCGCGGACTTCGTCGGCGCGCGACGCGCGAGGGGAGCCGCGAGCTTTCCTCGGACGGTGAGCGACGATTCAATGCTTTTCAATCCTTTGCGGAAGGAGCACGAAACATGCTGAGGCAACTGGCGACCCACATCGTTTTGCTCGCGCTGGCGGCGGCTGGTCCGGTCGCGTGCGCGGGCTCGGGTGACAGCCCCGCGGACGCCGGCAGCGTCGCCAGCGGGAGCGGCGGCGCGGCCGCTTCCGGCGGACAGACCTCGGGAGGCGGCGCGACCGGAGGAGACGGCGGAACGGGCGGCAGCGCCGCGGGGAGCGGCGGCGCGGGGGCGGGCGAAGCGGGCACGGGCGGCGCAGGCACCGGCGGTGCGGGCGCAGGCACCGGCGGCACGGGTGGCGCGGGCGAAGCGGGCACCGGCGGCGCGGGCGACGGCGGCGCGGGCGGCGCGGGCACCGGCTGCCCGGGGACGGGGGGAATCACCTACACGCTCGCGAAGGTCGCCTCGCCGACGGCGGAGGAGCAGTCTGCCTACGACAAGATCACGAGCGCGATGGATGAGGCGCTGTCGTACTACAACTGTCACACGAGCATCGAGAAGCGCCTGTCGGTGTCCTACGTGCCGTCGGTCGCGACGGCCGACGGCAACGTCAATGGATCGATCAGGTTCGGCGCGACGAGCTCCATGAACTACATCACCGCCATGCACGAGATCGGTCACACCGTGGGGGTCGGCAGCCGCGAGTTCGGCGCGCTGGTGGTGGACGGCGTCTTCACGGGCGAGGCGGCGACGCGCCAGCTCAGGGCCATCACGGGCAACGAGAGCGACGTCGTGCACGCGGACACGCAGCACTTCTGGCCGTACGGCCTCAATTACACGACCGAGGTCAAGACGACGGACGATCTCGTGAACCACTGCAAGATCGTGGTCGCCATCCGCGAGGACATCGGGTTCTGACGGAGCGATTCACGTCCGAAAATAACGACCGATGGGGCGCTGAAAGGTAACGGATCCGAATAAGATGGGTTCGATGATCCGACAGGTCTTCGGCGCCACCCGCTTCAACGCGCCCGGCAACTTCACTGGTCTCGATTTCTCTCCGGACTCCAAGACGCTCGTCGCGCTCGTGACCGGCGAAAAGCGCACGAAGGTGCATCGCTTCGCCGTCGACGACGGTCGTGCCCTCGACGAGCAGACGGTGACCGGTTGCTTCACTGGCGTCTCCGCGTTGCCTGACGGCGACCTTCTCCTGTGGGCGCGTGGATCCATCGCGCGCCTCGGTCAGGACGGCGAGTTCTCGTGGAAGCTCGGAGAGAAGGCGACGAAGAAGTTCGCCTTCGCCACCGTGAGCACCGACGGCGCGATCGTCGCGACCTACGGCGGAGACTCCGTCGCCAGCGTCTTCGACGCGCGTACCGGCGACCGACTTCACGACCTGAGCGAGCCGGCAGGCGAGATCTTCGCGTTCGCCTTCTCACCCGACGGAGCGACGTTCGCGACCGGCGGACAGAAGGGCATCGTCCGCGTCTTCGATCGCAAGTCGAAGGAGGAGCTCGCCCAGCGAAAGAGCTCCAAGATCCTCGTACTCGCGTTCTCACCCGAGGGTAGCGTGCTCGCCGGCGGCCACGGACAAGGCGACGTCCAGCTCTGGGACGGCGCATCGCTCGAGCCCGTTCGCCTCCTGGGTTCGCATCGCTTCCAGGAAGATTACGGCTCGGGCGAGCAGGACGGGGGGCCGGCCGGTTGTCGCTGGCTCGCGTTCCTGGCCGACGGCAAGACGGTGATCTCGCAAGGCAACGATCGCTACTTTCGCTGGTGGAAGCGCAGCGGCGCGGAGATCCGTCGCGTCCGCACGCCTCGCCACCACGCGTACGGTCAAGGCCCCGCGATGGCGCTCTCGCGCGACGGGAAGTGGCTCGCCGCAGGCTCGACGGCGTCTGGAATCGGCATCTGGACCTCGGACGGTGAGCCGGCTTCGAGCGAGCTCGGGATCGACGCGCCGCACGCGATCGCGCTGAGCCGCGAGCGCATCGTCGTCGCCGGCTCGTCGGGGATCTGGTCCTGGCGAAGGGCCGACGGCACGGTCAGCGAGCGGCGCGCGAGGGGTCCCGCGGCGCTCGCGAACCTCCCGCAGGGAGAGCTGCTCATCGTCGAGCCCGAAAACGCCTTCGTGGTGCGCGAGATCACCGACGAGGCCAAGGCGATCTTCGCGAACGACGCGAGCTCTCCCCAGGGCGTGGTGGCGGTCTCGCGCGACGGAAAGACGGTGATGCTCCCCGTCGCGTCGAACGTCGAGCTCTGGGACCGCGCGCGCGGCGTCCGCGCGGCGGCGCTCTCGCACGACGCCAAGGTGTCGGCGTGCACGTTCGGGTCCGACGACACCTGGGCCGTTTCGGTGTCCGACGCCGTCCGGATCTGGCGGCTCGACGATCCGGAGACACCCGTCCATACGATCGAGCTGGAGAGCGGTGCGCCCGAGTACTGCGGCGGCGTCGCCGTCTCGCGCGTCGGATGGATCGCCGTCAGCATCGATCGTGACATCAGCAATCATTCGTCGGACAGCGCGCTCGTCTTCATCGATCCGCGTTCGGGTGAGGTGACAGCGACCCTCTCCCATCCAGACAAGCGCCTCGGGCAGGTCGCGTTCATCGACGATGCCCGCGCGGTCGTCGTCGACTCCGCGGGCCGTACGAGGACGGCCGACGCCGAGACGGGCAAATGGCTCGACGAGCCCGAGGCTCCGGAAGACGTTGAGTTCCACGGCTTCGAGATCCTCCCGCTCACCGCCTCCGAGGACGGAACCGAGATCGCGCACATCGACGGGCACGGCAACCTCGCCATCCGCGTGATCGAAGGCACGAAGGAGCGTGTCGCTCCCTTCGATCTCGGCTTCACCCCGCTGGCGGAGAAGAAGCCGCAGGGCATGTTCGAGAAGCGCCTCGCCGGGGTATGCATCCTCTACGCAGGCAAATTCCAGAGCTCGGCGATGGATGTGCGCACATCGCGCGAGTTCCGCGAAGACATGCTGATCGAGCTCGGCGGCGCGGTCGCGAAGAAGGCGAAGGAGGCGACGCACTTCGTCGGCGCGCGTATTCCGTACGCGAAGCACGTCCCGTCGAAGGCGGAGACCGAGATCGACGCGCGCATCGCCAAGGGCGACAAGGTCATCACGCTGAGCGAGAAGAAGCTCATCGAGATGCTGCTCCCTACGTTCGAAGAGTCGCGCGCGATGCTGCGAGGTGAGGTCAAAGACGGCATCGAGCGCTGGAACCGCTGGCGGTCGCGCTGGCGCACGTTGAGCGGCGGGTTCGTGCAGCTCTCGGGCATCGACCTCACGGGAGCCGACCTGCGAAAGGCAAACCTCATGGTGATCCCGTTCGAAGAGGCGAAGCTCTCGAACGCGCGCCTCGAGGGGGTCGATCTCTACGACTGCGTCTTCCGCCGCGCCGACCTCCGCGGGGCGGATCTCGAAGGCGCTCGCTGCGGCCGCGTCGTCTTCTCGAACGCCGACCTCCGCGAAGCGAAGCTGGCCGGCGCCGAGTTCACCGGCGCCGAGTTCGACGGCGCCGACCTCCGCGGCGCCGACCTCCGCGACGCGGACCTGCGGTACGCGAAGCTCACTGGCGCCAAGCTCGAAGGCGCCAAGTTCGACGGCGCCAAGCTCCCGCAGTAGAGCTACCCGGGCGTCGAGCTGACGGTCGCCGCCGGCGACAGCGAGGTCAGCCTGTACGATTCGTCAGGTTCCGAGGGGGCCCGCGCCGCGAGGGCGGCGCGGCGTTGGCCGGCGCGCGCCGGCGGGGATCACTCGAGGTACGCAGCCAGGCCGAGCTTCTGATCGCGGACAGCGCCGGCCATGACCTTCGCGATCTGCTCCGCGCCGGAGCGCGAGAAGTGCGTGTGATCATCGCAGAAGAACTCGCCGACGGGGCCGCTGGTCGTCGCGCTCACGTCGCCCCCGGGGACAGGGCAGAAGCCCAGGGTGTTGTAGAGCGCAATGCTGAGCGCGTGCAGGTCGATCACCGGCACGCCGTACTCCTTGCCCGCCTCCTGGGTCGCGGTCACGTAGCCGCCGCGCGTCCCCCGGGCCGTGCTCCCGTTGCAGGAGATCGCGCTCACAGGGGTCACGAACACGGGCTGGGCGCCTCGCTCCTCTGCGGCGCGGGCCATCATCCCGTAGCTCGACTTGAAGGCGTCGAGCCCCACGTGCCGATCGCACGTGCTCGAGCCGTCGTTGATGCCGAACTGGATGAACAGGTAATCGCCCCGCTTCATCCCGTCGAGCATCTGGACCCACCTGCTCTGCAGTACGGGCTCGCCGCTCGAGTCACGCTCGAGCTCGCACTCCCCCGCGCTATCCATGGTGGTCTTCACGTTGTAGAGCCACGTGCGCACGCTGCGGCCCCCGACGGCGCTGTTCACCACGGTGACCCGCTCGTCGAAGAGGGCCGCGAACTGGCCACCCCAGCCGGTCGGGCAGGGGGTCTGCCCGTTGGCGACCGTCGAGTCCCCCGCGATCCAGATCGTGATGTCCTGCAGCGGCCCCGCGCCGCCCGCGCCGCCGTTGCCCGCGCCGCCGCTGCCCGCGCCGCCGCTGCCGCTCGGCCCACCTGAAGATCCCGCCGAGCCTCCCGAGCCGGCGGGCGCGTCGCCCCCGGCCCCCGCGCCGCCCGTGGAGCCGGCCGAGATCGCGGTGCTGCCCGCGCTCGCGCTCGAGCTGCTCGCTTCTGGTTGCGAGCTCCCGCCCGCGCCGCCCGTCCCCCCGCCTCCGCCGGCGCCGCCCGCTGCCGTCTCCGGATCGGCGGAACAGGCGGCGGTGAGCAGCGCGAGACAGGACACCCGGGCAAGCATCCGGCCGCGCGCGCGCGCGGCCGATCGAACGTTCCAGTCCATGAACATGCCTTTCCTCCAGTCACGACACGAGCACCAGCCCCATCCACGCCGGATGGCGCTGGCCCTTCGCCTCCCGGTCCCGCAGGCCGTCACGGCACGTTCTGTCGAGGCGCCAGGCCAGCGGCACGACGAGCGCGCGCCGCTGCGCGCGCAGGGCGCGCCGGGAGCGGCAAGGCAACGCCGACGAGGCGAGCGGCGGGGGCGACGGGGTGCGAGCACGGCTCGCGTCACTGTGTCGGGAACGGCTCCAAACCAATCACGGATAGCCGTTTTTTTTCGGATCTGCTTGCCAGGGCGCGCTCCAGAGCACACCCATCGCAAATCTGAAGCAGTGGCAGAATCGAGGGCCACGCGGGTGCCGGCGCGAGCGGCTGCCGCCTGGAGACGCGGCGCTCGGCGCGCTCCTGGCGGCGTCACCCCGGGACGCGCCGGTGGTCGTGAGTCGGTCGGCACACGGCGCGTCTGCCGGCTGTCGGCCATCGGAGTCTAGGACGCGCCGTCGAGCGCGTCCGCCTGTCCACCCATCGCACCGACGCAACGCTCGTGGAGAGGAGAGCCGCGGCGGTTCGTTCACGACACACGGCGATGTCCAGCGACGAATTGGCCAGTTGTCCGGGCAACCAAGGCAATCACGGTGAGGCAGGGAAATGCAGGTTAAGGCAGCGCAAGGAGCACGAGGGCGGAAGGTGGACGGAAATCCGGTGAACGGAGATGTGCTGTGGAGGGCATTATTATGCCGTTGACTGACACAAACTTTGTCACGTATGTTTATCAAGGGTGACGCTGGTTGAGGGGTGGCGTCGCACCAGACGTGCAGACGTGCAGACGTGAAGACGTGACCGATGGCACGGATCAGCCAGGCGTGCTCTCGTGCGTCCGCGACGCAGCGGCGCGAGGCTCGGGCGCGCGATGGCCCCAGGGAGACGGCGTTTGTGTCAGTGTCTTTAAGAACTCATCCCGAGCTCTCACACGGTCGAGGCGACGGCGGCGTTGGCGCGATGGTGCAGAGAAGGGTTCGAGTGCTCCTCGTCGGCGGCGACACGCGAGCCGCGCCGCTCGCGAGGGCCGAGGAGCGAGGAACGGCATGAACAGCTGGGATCCCCTGGGTGCAGCGGAGCAGGCTGCGGTCGCGGACGAGATCCTGTCCGTGCTGCGTCACGACCTGCGCAACCGCTTTGCGATCGTCCGGAATGCGTCGTTCTATATCAAGCGGAAGGTCGCGCGCGATGCGGCCTACTCGTCGGATCCGAGGATCGAGGAGTTCTTCGGGATCATCGACGAGGAGGTGGTCGCGGCGAGCGCGCGGCTCGAGGAGTCGGTCGACGCCGCGAGGGTCTTCACCCGCAGGAGCGTGCGCGTGAGCGCGGCGGGCTGCGTGCGCCGCGCGGCGGCGTGCGCGCGCATCGGCACGTCCGGGGCCCGCATCGTCCTCTCGGCTCAGGACGGCGACGTCGAGGCGGATCCGATCGAGCTCGCCGTCGCGGTGCGGTGCCTGATCGAGAGCGCCGTGGCGTCGACGCCGGGGGACGGCGTGGTCACGGTTCGGGGCACCGCGAGCGGCGCGCGGTACTGCATCGAGGTCACGGACACGGCGGGTGCCCCGTGCGAGGCGGACAGCGAGGCGATCCTGCGGCCGTTCTACACGACCAAGCCGGGTCACTCCGGCCTCGGGCTGAACATCGCGAGGCGGGTCGCCCGCCGCTACGGCGGGACGCTCGCCGTCGAGCAGCGGGCGCCCGGCACGTCGGTCGTCATCGCGCTGCCGCTCGCCGCCACGCCGGTGCTCGGCGACGTCGGATCGGAGCCGGCCCCGTGAGCGTGGGCGGTCAGCCCGCAGGGCGCGCGCGGCGCCCGCCGGCGGCCCGGGAGCCAGCGGCCAGGACCTCCGCGCGGCGCGCGCGCCCCCGGGCCTCGCTGGTCTCGCTCCTGGTCGCGTCGACGGCGGCCGCGCCCGTGGAGCCGGAGCGGACGGAGCCAGAGGACGAGCCGGTGCGGCCGCCGATCGAGGAGCTGTTCCTCGGCGAGACGGCCTTTCCGCAGGAGGCGCATGAGCTGCAGATCACGAGCGCGCCGAGGTGGGAACGCGACGGGCGCCAGGTCGGCTTCCGCATCCCGCTGCTGTTGGAGCTCGGTATCACCGATCGCTTGCAGCTCGGGGGAGAGCTTCCCCTGGAGCTCGCGCGCGAGGACGGCGGCGTCGTGGCCGGGCTCGGCTCCGTCGAGCTGGAGGCCCTGTACAACCTCGTCAACGAGCGGGGGCTCGGGCTCGCGCTGTCCGCGGGGCTCGGGGCCGGGCTCCCCGCCGGCGCGCGCGGGCTCGGCGCGCCGGGGTACGCGCTGGAGCCGTTCGTGAGCCTCGACAAGGCGATCGGGGGCGTCCACGTGGGCATCTCCGCGTCGGCCGAGATCCGGCTCCCGGCCGCGGGGCGCGACGCCACGGAGCTCAGCCCCGGCGCCTCGCTGGGCGTGATCGTGCCGCTCGGCGGCGTGGTGCCGACCCTGGAGCTCGCCGCCGAGCTCGAGGACACCACGTCGCTGCTCGTCGCGCCCGGCGTGCTCTGGCACCCCGCGCCCGGCCTGGAGCTCGGCGCCGCGCTCGAGCTCGGCCTCGCGGGGGAGACGCCCGACGCCGGGCTCATGCTCCTCTTCACGAGGGAGATCGAGCTCGCGGGCGACGGCGACGACCACGTGAAGCACGCAAGCAGGAGCCGCTCCCCATGAGCATTCGAGCCACACTGGCCGCCATCTTCGGCGTCGCGCTGGCGGCGGTCCTCGTCGCGGGCGGCGCCTTCTACTTCGCCATCGCGGAGATGCTCATCTTCCAGCGGCGCGCCGAGGCGTCTTACGACGACCTGAGGCTGCACGTCACCCTCGCCAGCAACGCCAGCCGCTACATGAACGAGGCGGTCAAGTCGGTGCTCCACGGCAGCCTCAGCGCCGAGCTCACGAGCGCGGGCGAGGCCACGGCGCGGGATCTCGACGCCATCGAGGCGCGCAAGAGGGCGATGAGCGCCGACGAGGAGATCAGGGAGAGCGACGAGGAATCGTCGGAGGAGATCGAGCACATCCACTTCATGCGGGAGAGCTTCGAGCGCATCGCCGAAGGCGTGGCGGCCACGATCCATGTCGAGCGCGAGCGAACGAACGAGCGACACGAGATGTTCGTGAAGCTCTCCGACCGCGAGTACAAGGCGGCGTTCCTCCCGCACATCACCGCGGCCGTGCACGACGCGGAGCGCGACGTGGCCAGGATCCTCGACGACGAGCGTCACCTCCGGGCGCGAATCGCGTTGCTCGGCGCGGCGGCGACCGGCGGCGCGCTGATCGTCCTCGTCGTGCTGCTCGGGCGGCTCCTCCGCTCGGTGGACCGCGGCTTCAACACGCTGATCGACGGCTCCCGGCGGATCGCCCGGGGGGATCTCGAGCTGCGCCTCCCCGAGCTCGATGAGCACGAGTTCGGCCGGATGAGCGCGGCGTTCAACCACATGGCGTCCAGCCTCCGCGCCGCCCAGGAGGCGAGGATGCGCATGGAGAAGCTCGCGGCGGTCGGGCAGCTCGCGGCGAGCGTCGGGCACGACCTGAGGAACCCGCTCGGCGCCGTCCGGAACGCGAACCATTACCTCAAGAAGCGCCTCGCCGGGACCGAGCTCGGCGCGGAGCCCCGCGTGACGCAGTTCCTCTCGATCATCGAGAAAGAGCTCGCGGCGTGCACCAAGATCATCGGCAACCTGCTCGACTTCGCGCGCGAGCGGCGGCCGCGCTTCGCGGCGTGCGCGCTGAGGCCCCTCGTGGACGACGCCATCTCGGTCGTCGAGATCCCGCCGCGCGTGCGCGTCGACAACGACGTGCCGGACACGCTCCCCGTCGTGGAGATCGACAAGGACCAGTTCCGGCAGGTGCTCGTGAACCTGATCCAGAACGCGGCCGAGGCGATCCCGGCCGAGCGCGAGGGGCGCGTGCGCATCGCCGCGGAGCGGACGGGCGACGGGGTGACGCTCTCGGTCGTCGACGATGGGACGGGCATCTCGGAGGAGACGCTCGCGCGGATCTTCGAGCCGCTGTTCAGCACCAAGCTGAAGGGGACGGGCCTCGGCCTGGCGATCAGCGCCGGGATCGTGGAGCGGCACGGCGGCACGATCGCGGCGACGAGCGCGCTCGGCAACGGCACGACCTTCGTCGTGCGGCTGCCGGTGCGCGAGGAGCCGGAGGCCGCGGAGCCATCCCTTTCGCCGACCGGAACTCAGGGCGCATGACGGGGGGGCAAGCCATGCAGGTGCAGGAGGCCGCGCAGCGGGGCAAGCGGGTGCTCGTGATCGACGACGAGGAGGGCATGCGCGTCACGCTCGCCGCCAGCCTCGAGCTCGAGGGCTACGAGGTGGTGGAGGCGAGGGACGGCATCCACGCGCTCGAGCTCGTCCGGCAGCAGGCGTTCACGCTGGTCATCAGCGACATCCGCATGCCCGGGCTCAACGGCGTCGAGACGTTCCGGGAGCTCAAGAGGATCCAGCCGGAGCTCACCGTCGTGCTGATGACGGCGTTCGCGCTCGAGAAGCTCATCGAGGAGGCGATCGCCGAGGGGGTGTACACGGTGATCCACAAGCCGTTCTCGATGGACCACCTCGCGCGCATCGTCGCTCGCGCGGTGGACTCGCCGGCCGTCCTCGTGGTGGACGACATCCCGAAGGTCGCCGACTCGATCGTGGCGGTGCTCCGGGCCGCGGGGCTGTCGGCCCTCGCCGTTCATGATGGGCGGGCCGCCGTCCAGTACGTCAGCGAGCGGGGCATCGATGTCTGCGTGCTCGATCTCGTCATGCCCGATCAGGACGGCGTCACGACGTGCGCGCAGATGCGGGGGCTGAAGAAGCGCGTCACGGTGATCGCCATGACCGGCCACGCGGTCCCGGAGATGGTCAACGCGATCATGAGCAAGGGCGGGTACGCGTGCCTGCACAAGCCGTTCGACGCGCACGAGCTCATCCACACGATCGCCCGCGCGCGCGGGGACGCGGCGCAGGGATGAGCGCGCGCGCCCACCTCATGCGGGCGCGCGCGTGGCCGGCGAGGGGACCTCGCCGAGCCACGCGCGGGCGAGCGCGAGCGTGCGGGCGTTGGCGGAGACGTTCTCCAGGAAGCCTTTCCTGAACGCGGGGTCGCCGATCCGGTCGGCGCGCGCGAGCAGATCGTCGCGCGCCGCGCGGAGGATCTCGCGGGCCTCCTCGACGTCGCCCTTCGCGCGGAGCGCCTGGGCGTAGAGCGCCGGGAGCGCCTCCTGACGAGGCGTGAAGACCGCGCCCGCGCGCCGCTCCGCCGCGAGCGCCTCGCGGGCGAGCGCGGCCGCTTCCTCCGCGCGCCCCTGCCGGAGCCGGATCTCGGCCATCAAGGACAGGTGCGTCGCCTGGAGCGGGGGCATCAGCGCGGACGGGTCCCCCACCGCGCGGAGCTCTTCCTCCGCCTCGACCAGCTCGCCAAGGAGGCAGCGCGCCTCGACGCGGAGCAGGCGCGTCGCCGCGCTGCGCCGCCTGGCGATGGGCGTCGTGGCTTCCCGCTGGAGCGCGGCGCCGGTTTGCTCGAGCGCCTCCGTGAGATTTCGCCGCTCGAGGAGCGTGACGATCCGCAACGTCAGCGCGCGGCTCGAGACGAAGCCGGGCGCGCCCTCGGCGGTGAGCACGCGATCGAGGTGCTGCTCGGCGGCGTCGAAGGCGCCGAGCCACACGCAGTCCATGGCCGCGAGCACCGACGCCACGAGCCCGTAGAGCTGATGGCCGAGCGACTCGAAGTGCCGCACCACGGCGAGGTGCGCGTCGAGCGCCCCCCACGGGTCGCGCGCCGCCTGGCACAGCCAGGCGCCCCGCGCGACCTGGGCGCAGACCTCGGCGCGCGGATCGCTCGCGAGCTCCTTGGCGACGTCGCTCTCGAGTCGGCTCAGGTACCGCTCGGCCAGCGCGGGCATCCCTTCCCACAGCAGGCAGAGGACGATCCGGCAAGCGAGCTCCGCCCCCTGGAGATCGGCGGGGAGATCCGCTGGATCGAGCCGCGGGAGCAGCGCGTCGAGCGCCCCTCGGTCGTCGAAGCTCACGATGTAGCTCAGGGCGCCGATCAGGGCGCGCCGGTAGGTGTGGCTGCCGGGAGCGGAGGCCTCGAGCGCCCGGAGCGCGGCCCTGTAGGCCTCGTCGTGGGCGTCGCTCCAGAGGAGGCCGTCCATCTGGCGGACGTGGAGGGCGGCCAGCGTCTCCCCCGTGGCCCCGCAGTCGAGCCCCTTCTGGACGCGCGTGAGCATCGCGGGCACGTCGGCGCCGCGCAGGGCCAGCTCGGCCGCGCGCAGGTACTGCTCCGCGGCGCGCGCCGGGTCGTCGCCCCGCGCGAAGTGCTCGGCCAGCACCATCGGATCCTGCTCGCCGGCCTCGAGCAGCCACTCGCCGGCGAGCCGGTGGCCGAGCGCCCGGTCGCGATCCGTCAGCATCGCGTAGGCCCCCTCCCGCAAGAGCGGGTGGCAGAAGGCGATCTCCTCCTCGCCCGCGAACCGGGAGCTCGGCCGGCGCTCGATGATCTCGCGCTCGACCAGCTCGGCCCACGCGTCGCGCTCGCTCGTCCCCGACGTCCCGGCGCCGAGCAGCGCGCGCACGCCGCCCACCCAGGCGACCTCCCCGAAGACGCTCGCCGCCCGCAGCTGCCGCCGCGCCTCGGGCCCGAGCGCCGCGAGGCGCGCCTCCGCCATGCCCAGCACCGTCTCCGGCAGCGCGCCGCCGCGCCCTTCCGCCAGGGCCCGGATGAGCTCCTCGAGATAGAAGGCGTTGCCCCCGGCCCGCTGGACGAGCGCGGAGATCTCCCCGGGCGCGAGCTGCCCGCCCGCGCCGCCGAGCGCGCTCCGCACGAGCTGCTCGGCCGCGCGGGCGGGCAGCTCGCGCAACCGGAGCTCCGAGAGGCCCCGCTCGGCCCAGAGCCTCGGGAACACCGCGTGAACCTCGGGCCGGGCGAAGGCGAGCACCGCGTACGGCCGGTCGCCGAGCTCCCGCAGCGCCCGGTCGAAGATTCCCATCGAGGGCGCGTCTCCCCAGTGGAGATCCTCGAGCACGACGAGCACGGGGCGCGCGCCCGTCACGGCCCGCGCGTAGTCGAGGTACGCTCGCTGGATCCCCTCGGCCATCAGCGCCGGGTTGTGCCGAGCGGCCCGCAGCGCCGGCAGATCCTCGTCGGGGAGGGGGGCGACGCCGAGCAGCTCGCCAAGGAACCCGGCCACCCGTAGCCCTTCCTCGCCCGAGAACAGCGGCGCGAGGGCCTGCGCGAGCTTCCGTCGCCGCACGTCCACGGCCTCGCCCGCGGCGATCCCGAGCGCGCCCCGCAGCGATCCGGCGAGCATCGCGAACGCGGCGCCCGTGCCGATGGAGTCGCCGCGGACGACGCTCAGGCTCACGTCGGGGTGGCGCTGGCGCAGCACCTCGACGGCCTCGTGGCGCAGGCGCGATTTGCCCATGCCCGCCGCGGCGGTCACCAGCGCCACCGCGGCGCGCCGCTCGGCGAAGCTCTCGTCGACGAGGTCGAGCAGGTGGCGCAGCTCCCGCTCGCGTCCGACGTGGGGGCTCGGCTTGCCCAGGAGCTTGCGCGGCCCCTCGCCGATCTCGCGCTCCGCCCTGAGCCAGGAGATCCCGCCGCGCTCCACGACCTCGAAGCGCACGTCGAGCAGGGCGCGCGTCACAGCGTCGATCTGGACGCCCTCGCGCCGGCTCTCCGCGCGGCCGGGCGCGGCGGCCTCGTCGAGCAGGGCGGCCGCCCTGTCCAGCACCTCGCTGAGCGGCGATCGACCCGCCGGCTCGCCCCACCCCGTCACCAGCACGACCGCCGCGCTGGGGAGCTGCGCGCAGATCTGCAGCGCGCAGCGCGCCACGAGCGCCGCCTGGTCGGTCGCGCTGCCCGCGCTCACCACGAGCGTCACCACCATCCCGTCGCCGAGCTCCTCCACCTGCGCGCTCAGCGGCGTGGCCGCGCGGCGCACCACGGCGAGCGCGTTCGGCGGCGACGCGTGCAGATCCAGCGACTCTGTCGACTCGAAGAACGAGGCTTGCGCCGGCCGGACCGCAACGATCGAGACAAGGCGCTTCTCGCCCGTGGTGATGACCGCGCTGGGAAGGGGAGCCGAGGACACCTTGCTCGTCTTCCAGGCGCCGAGCGTGTCCAGGGTGCGCGCCACGGCCGCGCCGTCCTCGGGCCGCGCCGAGGGATCCTTGGCCAGCATCTGCGCGACGAGCTCGTCGAGCGCGTGGGGCACCTCGGGCCGCAGCTCCCTCGTCCTCGGCGGCTCCTCCAGGAGCAGCTTCCACACGAGCGCCATCGGGTGTTGCTTGCGGAACGCCGGCTTCCCGGTCAGGCACTCGTACAGCACGCAGCCGAGCGAGAAGATGTCCGCGCGCGCGTCCAGGGTGTCGCGCTCGCCCCGCGCCTGCTCCGGCGCCATGTAGCCCAGCGTGCCCAGCACCGCCTCCGTCCGCGTCAGCCGCTTCGAGGCGTCCGCCAGCTGCGCGATGCCGAAGTCGAGGAGCTTGACCCGATCGAGCGCGCCTTCGACCAAGAAGAGGTTGCTGGGCTTGATGTCGCGGTGCACGATCCCGCGCGCGTGCGCCGCGCCGAGCGCGTCTGCCACCGTCCTCACGAGGGCGATGGACTCGTCGATGCGCAGCTCCTGCCGCGCCAGCCGATCCGAGAGGCTCTCGCCGGAGAGCCACTCCATCGCGAGGTACAGCTCCCCCGTCGGCGCCATGCCGTGCGTCGCGTAGCGCACGATGTGGGGGTGCTCCAGCCGGGAGAGCGTCTCTGCCTCGCGGAGAAAGCGCGCCTGCGCGCGCGCGTCCGCCGCCTTGCGCAGCAGCTTGACGGCGACCACCGTCCCGCTCGAGCGATCGAGGGCCCGGTAAACGGTGCCCATGCCGCCGGATCCGGCGATCTCCGCCAGCTCGAAGCGGCCGTCCAGCAGCCTGCCAGGCAGCATGCGCGTGAAGGATGCACCTTCACTGGAGCGCGAGGCAAGGCGGACGGACGGCGCGACCGTGCCGTGGCGCCCGCGCGATGTGCGAAGGCGAGCTCGGCCGGCGCGGACGCGCATCGTCCGATTCCGAGCTCCGCGAGGACCCTGGCCCGATCACGCTCCCTCGTTCACGCCGCAACCCGCCTGTCGGGAGGCTGAGCCGCCTCGATGCGTCATGATTCCGGGTCGGCGCCCGATCCGCGCCGGAGCTGCTCCAGCAAGAGCGGCATCGCGCCGGTGCCGGCCGCGAGGAGGCGCTCGTCGAGCGTGGCCAGGCCGCAGCGGTACTCATAGACCCTGAGGTGCGCCTCGTTGTGAAAATACCTGAGGTTCAGGCTGGCGCCCGTGGCGGCGTCGATATCCATCGCGACGATGCGGAACCCTGCTTTCAGCTTGGCGATGAGCACCGCGTTGTTGCCGGGGGCGTGCTCGCTGACCACGTAGTCGAAGCCGAGCTCTCGCGTGTACGCGAGGACCCGGCGGACGAACTCCCGGTACACGCCGCGCCGGCGGTAGTCGGGGTGAACGGCCGAGTGCCACATGCGGTAGGTCTCCGCGTCCTTCTGGTGGCCCGAGAACATGGCCACGATCGCCTCGCCGTCGCGCGCCGCCCAGAAGTCTGCGAGGCGGTGGGCTCCCTCCGACGCCGTGAGGCGGGCGCGGGCGCGCTCCCCCTCCTCGCCGGAAAGCGTCCGGAGATTGAAGAAGACCTCGGGCGGGAAATGGCGGAGCAGCTCGGCTTTGTGCAGCGCCCAGTAGGCGTCGCCGTCGGCGAGGCGCTCGAGCGGGTAGAGGCCTGCGAGCGGCTCGCCGAAGTGCTTCTGTCGAATCGGAACGACCCAGTCCCACGCGGTGCTCATGGATCGAGCCCTATCATGGCGGCTCGATCCGCCCCAAGAAGGCTGTCCGCGGACCCGCTCGATCCGTTCAACGGGCCGATCGCGGCGTGGACCGAGTTGGACAGGAATCGTTACGAAGCGCTGTCACCGCGATGGAGGTCGAGCCGCATGGCGCAGCGCTGCGCCGGGTCGAGGCCCAGGCGCGCCTCGTTCCCGAGGATCTCCGTGAGCCGCGGGGGCGTCTCGGCCGGCGACAGCTCGCGGAAGCCCATGGAGGCGTAGAACGGCCCGTTCCAGGGCACGGTCCGGAAGGTGGTCAGGGTCAGCGCCTCCAGCCTCGCGGCCCGCGCCCACGCGATGACGTGGGCGAGCAGGCGTCGCCCCAGCCCTTGCCCCTGGCGGTCGAGGACGACGTCGAGCTCGCGGATGTGGAGCTCCTCGCCGGCCGCCTCGGCGCCCAGGAACGCGACAGGCGTGCCGGTGCCGTCGTCCATCACCCAGAGCGTCCCGGCCCGGAGCGCGCCGCGCCAGCCCTCCGCCGGCGTCGCGTTCGCCAGGGCCTCGACGTCGAGGTCCGTCCCCCGGAATGCGCGGCTCGCCGAGCGCTCGATCTCGGGTAGGTGAGGCAGGTCGGACTCGACGGCAGGTCGAATGAACGTCGATGTCATCGGGGCTGTGCAGGCTAGGCAGCCACGGGCCCACCCGCAACATCGGGGTGCGACGGCGCTCCGGGGGAGGGCGACCCTTGGGGGGGTCGTCGATGCCGCACGCCGCACGCCGCGGCTCCTCGGGGGCCGCCGCGGACGAAAGAGCGGCGTCGATTGAACGTTCCGGGACCGTCCGGGAACTGAGGTCCATCCGATCACGCAGCGGCGCCCCCACGGAGGGAGGCCCGACGCGTGATCGCAAGGAGCCACAGATGACGCTCGTCTCCTCGGCCCGCGCCGCGCGGAGCTCCGCGCCGCGATCCGCCCGGCGCCGGCTCGTGAAGCCGCTCCTCGGCCTCGCGGTCTTCGCGGCGCTCTTCGTCGTGCTCGCGTGGCGACTCGACAGGCCCTCTGTGGCCGCCGGGCCGCTCGACGCGGCGGCCGGCAACCCGCTCGGCCAGCTCTCCCGCGCCGCTGCCGACCGCGCGCCCATCGCCGGCCTCGTCGAGGAGCGGCTCCCGGCCGGCCCGTACACCTATGTCGCCGTGCGCAGCGGCGAGAGCCTCACATGGGCTGTCACCGTCGGCGACGCGCCGCCTCCCGGCACCCCGGTGCAGGTGCGGAGCATGGGTCGCAAGGCGAACTTCCACTCACGCCGCCTCGCGCGGACGTTCCCGGAGCTCGTCTTCGGGATCGTCTCGCGCGCTGACTGAGCCCCGACAACGGACACAGCCTCCGGCAACGGACAGAGCAGAGAGGACCATGACCATGACGACACGTGGATTCGACAAGATGCCGAGCGCGACGATCGATCGCTCCTCGGGCGCGCTCGCCGCCGCCGTCATCGCGGCGCTCGGCGCGATCCTGTCCGGGTGCAGCTCCGATTCCGACGGGAAGACGGCCGACGCTCCCCTCGCCGAGTGCACGGGGGGCGTGCTCGAAGCCGATCTGGAGGCAGACACGCTGAGCGGGCCCGGCGTCGATCCGGAGACGGGGAAGCTCCGGCCGCCTCCGGAGGGGTCGTCGTACACGGTCAGCGCGACGTACGGGGTTCCACGGCGGGGCGAGGCCGTGATGGAGCGATACGGGCAGATCTTCGGGGCGATCCAGGCGGACCTCGCGTCGCAGCCCGGCCTCCTGGCCCTCCAGCTGGGCCTGTCGCCGTCCTGCGGCTCCGGGCGCACGCTGGCCGTGTGGGCCTCGACCGACGCGATGTACGAGTTCGTCATGGGCCAGGCCCACCTCGCGGCGATCGACGCCGCGGACGACCTGCTCGAGCCCACCTATGTGGTCACCCACTGGGAGACGGCCGAGACCGATGGCATCACGATCGCCGACTCGGTCCGTCGCATCCGGGCGCTCGACGCTCGTGCGCCATGAGCCGACGCGGCGGCGGCCGCGCCCTGCGCGCGCCGGCATCGCCTGCGCCGGCGGGGCGAGCCCCCGGGCTCAGCGGGCGGCCGCGCGCTGCCCGCTGAGGCGGCTCATCGCGTAGGCGAGCCCGCTCTGGAGCGTGCCTTGCGTGGTGATCCGGCCGAAGTCGATGCCCAGGCCGACCAGCGTCCTGGCGATCTCCGGGCCGATGCCCACCATCACGCTCCGGCAGCCGAGAAGCTCTGCCGCCTGCACGGCGCGCACCAGGTGGCGCGCCACGGCGGAGTCGATCACCGGCACGCCGGTGATGTCGAGGATCACGAACTCCGCGCGCCGCTGCCCGATGGCCGCGAGCAGGCTCTCCAGCGCCTGGGACGCGCGCCGATCGCTCATCTCGCCGACCAGCGGGATGAGCAGGATCCCCTCCCAGACCTGGATGACCGGCATGGCCACGCGATCGAGCAGCTCCGCCTGCATCTGGATGATCGCGCGCTGCTCCCGGTTCTCGGCCGCGATCCGCTCGGCCTCCATGTGCCGCTGCTTCAGGTCGGTGATGTCCGTGATGAGCCCGCAGAGGCCGACCACCTCCCCTTGCTCGTTCTTCATGGGGAACTTGCGGGTCCAGATCGTGCGCGCCACCCCGTCCGAGCCCGTGGCGCTCTCCTCGTTCTCGCTCGGCTCACCCGAGTTGAAGACGACATCGTCGTAGCTCCAGAAGACCTCGGCCTGCTCCTTCGGCCAGTAGTCCGGGTCGCTGCGACCGATCAGATCCTCGTAGCGCTGCCCGATCAACCTGCAGAAGCCCGGGTTACAGGCGATCCAGCGATGTTGCCGATCTTTGACGAAGATGGGATCCGGGATGGTGTCGATCACGAGCTGGAGCAGCCCGAAGGTCTTCCAGTCCGAGACGTCGATGCAGCGGAGCGTGAACGCCATTCAGCCAAGCCCATCTCCCCCGACCCCGACCAGCCCCTCTTTATCAGCCATCGTGGATGGCCATGCAAGGGCAGAAATGCGGCGGATCACGGCGGAGACCCGCAGACGTGTTGGCGCGCGCCACCGAACGTCCATCGCGCGCGCGTGTGCCTCGCCTTGCTAACTGACGCTACATCACGACGCAGGGGGCAGCTGGACAGCGAGCGGCGGTGAACGCCCCGCCCGGCGCGGCTCCGGCGTGACGGTGCCGCGCCGCAGCGACCTCGGCCGCCCCCCGGAGCCCCCTCTCGCGGCGTCGTCGGCGCGGCGATGGCCTCCGTCCAGATTCGACCGCGAGGTGTGATCACTCTGTCGCGGTCCGGGAATTCATCCGGGCCGTTCGGCAAGTCTACTTCCAAACGAGGCCGCTACGTATATAACTTGCCACATCGCCGATCGGTTCCCTGCGCTCTGCAGACGATCGAGCGATGGCCCGCCGAGGCAGGTGTTCCTGCCCGTCGGGATGCCTCTTGTCGAGGCACGTCGGACCGCTGGGGGCTCCAGGAATCCCGTCCTGCATGAAAATCGTCGATATCCGCGCCACCACCGTCACCGTGCCGCTGGAGGCGCCTCTGCGCCACGCCAACGGCTGTCACTGGGGCCGCTTCGTGCGCACGATCGTCGAGATCGAGGCGGACAACGGGCTGATCGGGCTCGGCGAGATGGGCGGCGGCGGCGAGTCGGCCGAGGCCGTGTTCCGCGCGATGAAGGGCTACCTGGTCGGCCACGACCCCGCCCGCCTCGAGGAGATGCGGTTCAAGATCGCGAACCCGACGGCCTCTCTTTACAACAACCGCACCCAGGTCCTCGCTGCGCTGGAGTTCGCGTGCCTCGACCTGCTCGGACAGGCCTTCGGCGTGCCGGTCCACGATCTCCTCGGCGGCAAGCTGCAGGACGAGGTGCCGTTCGCGTCCTACCTCTTCTTCCGCTACCCGAACGCCGACGGATCAGGCGAGGTGCGGACGCCGGAGCAGCTCGTCGATCAGGCGAAGGAGCTGAAGAAGAACCACGGGTTCACCTCGCACAAGCTCAAGGGCGGCGTGTTCCACCCCGACTACGAGCTCGAGTGTTACCGCGCGGTCGCCGACGCCGTGGGCCGGGATCGCGTCCGCTTCGATCCGAACGCGGTCTGGTCGACGGAGCAGGGCATCCGCTTCGGGCAGGCGATCGAGGACCTCAACAACGACTACCTCGAGGACCCCGTCTTCGGCCTCCACGCGATGCGGCGCACCCGCGAGAAGGTGCGGATGCCGCTCGCGACCAACACCGTGGTCGTGGGCTTCGAGCAGCTCGCCGCGAACGTCCTCGACACGGCGGTGGACGTCATCCTGCTCGACACGACGTTCTGGGGCGGCATCCGGCCGTGCGTGAAGGCGGCGGGGATCTGCGAGACGTTCGGCCTCGGCGTCGCCGTCCACTCCTCGGGCGAGCTCGGCGTGCAGCTCGCGACGATGCTGCACCTCGGCGCCGTCATCCCGAACCTCTCGTTCGCCGCCGACGCGCACTATCACCACCTGCGCGACGACGTGATCCAGGGAGGCCCGCTCCCGTACCGGAATGGCCGCATCCGCGTCCCCGCCGGCCCCGGCCTCGGCGTCCGCCTCGATCGCGAGAAGCTCGCTCACTACGCCGAGGAGTACCGCCGGCTGGGCTCCTATCCCTACGACAAGGACCCGCTGCGGCCGGCCTGGTGCGCGACCGTGCCGAACGACCGCTGGGCCGATCCGAAGGACGACCGAATCCCCGAGGTGCCGAGATGACCCTCGCCGAGCGCGTGGCCACGGCCGTCGACGCCGCGCCCATCATCGATCTTCACACCCACCTCTTCGCGCCCCAGTTCCCCGCGCTGAACCTCTGGGGCGTCGACGAGCTCCTCACGTACCATTACCTCGTCGCCGAGACGCTGCGCGCCGAGCCGAAGGTCACGCCCGAGGCGTTCTTCGCGCTCGACAAGAAGGCGCAGGCCGATCTCGTGTGGGCGTCGCTCTTCGTCCGCCGATCGCCGCTGTCCGAGGCCACCGCGGGCGTCGCGACGGTGCTCGCCGCGTTCGGGCTCGACCCCGCCGCGCCGGATCTGCGCGAGGCCCGCGCCTTCTTCGCCGCGCGCCGGGTCGAGGATCACGTGGAGGACGTGCTGCGGCTCTCGGGCGTGAGCGCGCTCGCGATGACGAACGATCCGACCGACCCGGCGGAGCGCGCGATCTGGGAGTCGGGCGCCACGCCCGATCCGCGGTTTTACACGGCGCTGCGCCTCGATCGGCTCATCCACGCGAGCGATCTCGCGTCCGAGCTCGAGCGGTGGATCGCCCGCATGCGGCCGCGCTACCTGGCGATCTCGGTCAACGAGGTCTCGGCGCCGCCCCGGGCCGTGCTGGACGCGTGCCGCGAGCACGAGCTGCCGTTCGCCATGATGATCGGCGTCCGGCGCGCTGTGAACCCCCGCCTCGGCGTGGCCGGCGACGGCGTGAGCACGGTCGACCTGATCCCGCTCGAGCGGCTCGCCGCGGAGAACCCCGACGTGCGCTTCCTCGTCACGACGCTCGCGCGCGAGAACACGCACCCCCTCTGCGTCGTGGCGCGCAAGTTCGCCAATGTCCTGCCCTTCGGCTGCTGGTGGTTCATGAACAACCCGAGCCTCATCGAGGAGACGACGATGATGCGCCTGGAGATGCTCGGGCCGACCTTCGTGCCGCAGCACTCCGACGCGCGCGTCCTCGATCAGCTCATCTACAAGTGGCGCCACTCGCGGCGGTCGATCGCTTCAGCGCTGACCCGGCGCTACGGGGCGATGCCCGTCCCGCCGACCGACGCGCAGATCGAGCGCGACGCGCGGGCGCTCCTCGGCGGCATCGCGAAGGACTGGCTGGGAGCATGACGAACCGCTTCGACATCTCGGGCCGCACGGCCGTCGTGGTCGGTGGCACCTCCGGCATCGGGCGCGCGATCGCCCTCGGCCTCGCCGAGGCGGGCGCCCACACCGTCGCCACGGGCACCCGCGCGGACCGCGTGCAAACCGTCGCCGCCGAGATCCGCGAGCGGGGCGTCCGCTCGATCGAGGCGGCGTGCGACGTCAGCGATCGCGCGACGCTCGACGCCCTGCGCGACCGCGTGCTCGAGGCGTTCGGCGCCGTCGACATCCTCGTCAACTGCGCCGGTCGGACCTTCCGGAGGCCCACCGCCGATGTTGGAGAGGCCGAGTGGGCCAGCCTGCTCGACACCAACGTCACCGGGATGCTGCGCGCCTGCCAGGCCTTCCATGGCCCTTTGAAGGACAGCGGCCGGGGCCGCATCGTCAACATCGCCTCGCTGTCGAGCTTCGTCGCGTTCCACGAGGTCGCGGCCTATGGAGCGTCGAAGGCGGCGGTGCTGGCGCTCACCCGGAGCCTCGGCGCCGAGTGGGCGAAGCACGGTATCCGGACGAACGCGCTCGTGCCGGGCGTGTTCGTGACGGACCTCAACCGCGCCCTCCTCAACGGCACACCGCGCGGGCAGGAGCTGCTCGCTCGCACGCCCCTCGGCCGCTTCGGCGACACGCAGGAGCTGGTCGGCGCGGCCCTCTTCCTGTGCTCTGACGCGGTGAGCTTCATCACCGGCACGAGCATCACAGTCGACGGTGGATTCCTCGCCTCCGGGGTGAACCAATGACCGCAGCGTCTCCCGTGGCCCCGGCGACCGCCGGCGTCATGACCCGCACGCGCTGGACCATCTGCGCGCTCCTCTTCTTCGCGACGACGATCAACTACCTCGATCGGCAGCTGTTCTCCCTGCTGATCCCGTTCTTCGAGAACGAGCTGCGCCTCGGGCCGACGGACCTCGCGCTCATCAACGTGAGCTTCCTGCTCGCCTACGGCTTCGGCATGGTGTTCGTCGGGCGCTGGATCGACCGTGTCGGCCCGCACAAGGGGCTCAGCGCGACGTTCCTGCTCTGGAACATCGCCTCGGCCGGCCACGCCATCGTCGCCAGCTTCGCCGGCTTCGCCGGGATCCGCTTCCTGCTCGGGGTGGGCGAGGCCGGTAACTTCCCGGCCGCCGTCCGCACCGTGGCCGAGTGGTTCCCCAAGAAGGAGAGGGCGCTCGCGACCGGGCTGTTCAACTGCGGATCGAACGTGGGCGCCATCCTGGCCCCGCTCCTCGCCGTGCGCATCGCCGAGTCGTACGGCTGGCGGACCTGCTTCCTCCTCCTGGGCGGCGTAGGCGTCGTGTGGATCTTCTTCTGGGCGCGCCTCTACCGGCGGCCCGAGGAGCACCCGAAGGTATCGCCCGAGGAGCTCGCGCACATCCGCTCGGACGCGAAGGAGGCGACAGGGTCCCTCGGCGTCGGCGAGGTGTTCGGGATGCGGCCTGTCTATGCGGTCGCGGCGGCGAAGTTCTTCACCGACGCCCCGTGGTGGTTCTACCTCACCTGGCTGCCGAAGTTCCTTGTCAGCGAGTTCAACCTGAAGCCGACCTTCATGGCTTACGCGATCCCCGTCGTGTTCCTCGTGGCCGACGGCGGCGCGATCGGCGGCGGCTGGCTGTCGTCGAGGCTCATCGCGAGCGGCCGATCGGTCGGCACGGCGCGGAAGCTCGCGATGCTCGCGTGTGCGCTCTCCGCGGTGCCGGTGATGTCCGTCGGGCTGCTCGTCGATGTCCCGAGCGTCGCGGGCATCCCCACGATCTACGTCGCGGTCGCGATCCTGTCGCTCGCCGCGGCCGCGCACCAGGGCTGGAGCAGCAACCTCTACACGCTCGTCTCGGACGCCCTCCCGCGCCCCGCGATGGCCACGGTGGTCGGCGTGATGACCGCGTTCGGCGTCGTCGGCGGAGCGCTCTTCCAGATCTTCGTCGGCTGGGCGCTCACGGCCACGGGCTCGTACGTCCTGCCGTTCCTGCTCGCGGGGACGCTGTACCTCGTCGGCCTGCTCGCGCTGCACCTCATCCTGCCGCGCGTCGAGCCGGTCGCGCCGAAGCGGCGCGTGCCGAGCGTGGCAGTCGTCGCCGGCGGCCTGGCGATGCTCGCCAGCATCGCGGGGCTGCAGTTCGCCCTCAACCGCCCTGCGTACACCTCTCTCGACCAGTACCGCGCGGCGCGGCAGGCCCAGCTGAAAGCGACGGGCGCGCCGGTCGAGGGCCCCGCCGCCCACGTGGGCTGGATGGACGCGCGCTGGTACCTCTGGCCGACGGCCGCGGGGACCAAGGCGGAGCTCGTCAAGCTCGACCGGGACGGGCGGCCCATCGTCGAGGGGAAGGGCGCTGCCGCCAAGGGCTACACGGGCCCGTCCGCCGCGGAGGTCGAGTCGTCTCGCGCGCCAGGAGGCGATCGGTGATCACCGCCGTCGGCGCGCCTCATCGCATCTCCGCGATGGCGGCGGCCCCTTGAACCCTGCTTGTCCACCAGCTCTCCGGCCACGCGGCCCGCACCCCTGCAAGTGATCCATGTCCTTCACGCTCCGTGATCCTTCCGCCTGCCGCTGGGATCTCGTCTCCCTCGGCGAGGTCATGCTGCGCCTCGACCCCGGCGACGGGCGGATCTCCACCGCCCGCAGCTTCCACGCCTGGGAGGGAGGCGGCGAGTACAACGTCGCCCGCGGCCTGCGCCGCTGTTTCAAGCTCAGGTCGGCCATCGTGACCGCCCTCGCGGACAACCCCGTAGGCCGCCTGCTCGAGGATCTCATGCTGCAGGGCGGCGTGGATCTCACGCACGTCCGCTGGGCGACGCACGACGGCGTGGGGCGCCTCGTGCGCAACGGCCTGAACTTCACCGAGCGCGGCTTCGGCATCCGCGGGGCGGTCGGCCTCTCGGACCGCGGCCACACGGCCGCGTCTCAGCTGAAGCCCGGCGAGATCGACTGGGATGCGATCTTCGGCGCCCAGGGCGCGCGGTGGTTCCATACCGGCGGTATCTTCGCCGCGCTCTCCGAGACCACGCCTTTCGTGGCGAAGGAGGCGATGGAGGCGGCCAGGCGGCACGGCGTCGTCGTCTCCTACGATCTCAACTACCGTCCTTCGCTCTGGAAGTCGATCGGCGGTCAGGCCCGCGCGCAGGAGGTCAATCGAGCGCTCGCGCCGTACGTCGATGTGATGCTCGGCAACGAGGAGGATTTCACGGCTGCCCTGGGCTTCGAGGTCGAGGGCGTCGACGAGGGGCACGCCACCCTGCGCGTCGGCGCGTTCGAGAGCATGATCGAGCGCGTCATCGGGGTATTTCCGAACATCCAGGCGGTGGCGACGACCCTCCGTGTCGCGACCTCGGCGACGCGCAACGACTGGAGCGCGGTGCTGTACCAGGGCGGCCAGCTCTACAAGGCGCCGGAGCGCAAGGACCTGGAGATCTTCGATCGCGTGGGCGGCGGCGACTCGTTCGCCTCGGGGCTCATCTACGGCTTCCTGATGGGCAAGGGGCCGCAGTGGGCGGTCGATTGCGGCGCGGCGCACGGGGCGCTCGCGATGACGACGCCCGGCGACACGACGATGGCGACCCTCGACGAGGTGCTCAAGGCGATGAAGCTGGGCACGGCCCGGGTGGACCGATGAACAAGCGCTCTGTGCTCGAGTGGATCGCGCGCGGGCGCATCGTCCCTGTGGTGCGCGCCGGCTCGGCCGACGAGGCGCTGCAGGCGGTCGAGGCCCTCCTCGAGGGGGGGATCGACGTGCTCGAGATCACGATGACCGTGCCCGGCGCGGTGGAGGTCGTGCGCGAGGTCGCCGCGCGCCACGGCGAGCGGGCGCTGGTCGGCGCGGGGACGGTCCTCGATGCGCGCACCGCCGAGGCGTGCGTCGAGGCCGGGGCGCGCTTCGTCGTGAGCCCTGCGCTCGACGAGGCGACGGTGAGGGCGTGCGTCGCGATGAACGTCGTCCACGCCCCCGGCGCGCTCACGCCCACCGAGGTCGTGGCGGCGCACCGGGCGGGCGGAGACGTCGTGAAGGTGTTCCCCTGCGACGCCCTCGGCGGCGCCTCGTACCTCAAGGCGCTCAAGGCGCCTTTGCCCCATATCCCGCTCATGCCCACGGGCGGCGTGACGCTGCAGAACGTGGGCACCTTCTTCGCGGCGGGCGCGGTGGCGGTCGGCGTCGGCGGCAACCTCGTGGATCTCAAGCTCCTGCGCGACGGGCGGCGCGACGAGCTCGTCGCCCGCGCCCGTGCGTTCTGCGACGCGGGCCGCGCATCTTGAGGAAGCGCGCAGCAGGCGCGCCCGACGTTCACCCTATCGATTCCAGCGGCTCCCCGGGGGGAGACGGGCGTGGTGCGCGCGCTGCGCGGTGCGACGTAAAACGTAGTTAAAACCAATAGTTACGGCGTTTGTAGGGGATTCCCGGCGCCATGGATAACCCAGGGGCTTCGAACATGGATCAATCGAAGGTTGCGAACCTAGTCGGTGCGTCGATTTTCTTCGTGGCGGCGGTCGCGCACGCCCAGACTCCCCCGCCGGCGCCGGACGCGGCGGCTCCGCAGGCCGCTGCGCCGGCCCAGCCGGCGGACGCGCAGGCGCCGGCCACGCCGCCTGCGGGCGTGGCCGCTCCGGCGGCGCCGCCGGCCGAGGCCGTCAAGCCGGCCTCCAAGGATCCCGTTCCGGTGACCTCCAAGTGGAAGGCCACGATCTACGGGATGGCGGAGTTCGACATCATGCACGACTCCACCCAGAGCTTCGGGGAGTCGGTGGGGGCCACGGTGATCCAGCGCGAGGACACCTACGCCGGCTCGCACGGCCGCACGCACTTCACGGCGCGGAACTCCAGGTTCGGCGTCAAGGTGAGCGCGCCCGAGGTGTCCGGTATCAAGGCCACGGCCATGCTGGAGCTCGACTTCTTCGGCAATCAGCCGCCCACCGTCTCCGAGGCCTCGCTGGTGAGCAGCGGCACCTTCCGTCTGCGTCAGGCCAACATCAAGGTCGAGTCGGACTACGTCGATCTGTTGATTGGACAGGGCTATCACCTGTTCGGGTGGCAGCCGTACTTCTTCCCGGCCACGACGTCCTTCTTCCCGGTGATGAACCAGGTGTTCGGACGGATGCCGCAGCTGCGCGTCGGCCACAACTTCAAGGGGGACGCCGCCAACGTGGAGCTCGCCGCCGCCGTCCTCAAGCCGCCGCAGCGCGACTCCGAGGTGCCGGACATGCAGGCGGGGTTGAAGGTCGGCCTCAACGGCTGGAAGGGAATCCACACGCTCGGCGCCGGCGGGATGCTGCACGACCCGCTGACGCTCGGCGTCTCGGGCATCTTCCGCAAGTTCAGGGTCAACGAGCACGCCGCGGCCCCGGTCGAGTCGAGCTCGGCCAACGGCTACGGGATCTCCGTCGATGCGCTGCTCCCGATCATCCCGGCCAAGTCGCTTGAAGAGTCCGGCAACGCGTTGACGTTGACCGGCTCGTTCTTCACGGGCACGGGCATCTCGGACGTTGTCGGCGTCGCGAGCAACGTGCCGCACCCGGCGCTCCCGGAGGAGGGAGCGACCTATACGCCGAACATCGACAACGGCCTCGCTGTGTACGACGCGAACAACAAGCTGAAGACGATCGGCTGGACGGGGTTCATGGTCGGGCTCCAGTACTATCTGCCACCCTCGGGGCGCTTCTCCGTCTCCGGCAACTACACCCAGGGCTCGAACGACCGGGTGACGGAGGAGAACGGCTACGGCGCGCTCCGCACGGCCTTCCACAAGTCGCGCTACATCGACGGGAACCTGTTCGCCGACATCACGCCGGCGATCCGCGCGGGCCTCTCGTTCCAGTACTCGGAGCAGACGTTCGCGGACGACGTGACCGCGACCAACGAGCGTATCAAGCTGTCCCTCTACAGCTTCTTCTGAGCGACGACGGCGGGCGGGGAGCGTACTATCGCTCCCGACCGACCATGGATGCCGTCACGACCTACGAGGTCTTCTCCGCCGCGCAGTGGGCCGGCCTGCGCGCGGCCACGCCGCTCCCCCTCACCGAGGCCGACCTCGTTGTCCTCCGGAGCCTCAACGATCGGCTCTCGCTCGACGAGGTCGCGACGATCTACTTGCCGCTCTCCCGGCTGCTCAACCTGCACGTCGGCGCGGCGCAGCAGCTCCGCCGCGTGAAGGACACATTCCTCGGCCGCCCCGTCGGGCGGCGGCCTTTCGTGATCGGCATCGCGGGTTCGGTCGCGGTGGGCAAGAGCACGACCGCGCGCGTGCTGCAGGCGCTGCTCGCGCGGTGGCCCGACCACCCGCGGGTGGATCTGGTGACCACCGACGGCTTCCTGTACCCCAACGCGGTGCTCGCCTCGCGCGCCGGCCTGCACCGCAAGGGTTTTCCAGAGAGCTACGATCTGCGGCGGCTCGTGCAGTTCCTCGCCGACCTGGAGGCCGGCGTCGAGGCGATCGACGTGCCGGTGTACTCGCACGCCACCTACGACGTGGTCGTCGGCAAGGCGCAGACCGTGAGGCAGCCCGACATCGTGATCCTCGAGGGGCTGAACGTCCTGCAGGGCCCCGACCGCACCGCGGCGATCGCCGTCAGCGACTTCTTCGACCTCGGGATCTACGTCCACGCGGACGAGGCCGACCTCGAACGATGGTACATCGAACGCTTCCTCGCGCTGCGGGCCACGGCGTTTCGCGACCCGACCTCCTATTTCCACCGCTATGCCGCGATGGACGACGACGAGGCGCGCGCGTTCGCGTTGCAGATCTGGCGCACGATCAACGGCCCCAACCTCACCGAGAACATCCTGCCGACGCGCGCGCGCGCCGACGTCGTGCTCGAGAAGGGGCCTGACCACGCGGTGCGCGCCGTGCAGCTCCGCCGGCTCTGATCCAAGAGGAGGATTGTCGCCATGGATTGGAAAGAGAGTTGTCGCTCCCGCCTCCGCCAGCACCTCGATGCGCACGGTGACATCGCTCCGCCGTGGGAGCGCTTCCCCGACTACGAGCGCTACACGATCGGCTGGCGAATGGGCTCCGGCGAAGACTGGTTGGGGATGTGGGGCGTCTTTCTCGAGCAGCTCGCGCCAAACCGCGAAACACGCATCGCCTACCTGCGGCGCCACCCTCCCGCGCCGATCACCTGGGCAGAGGCCGTTCACAAGGTGTTGCACCCGACGGATGACCGGGCAGCTGACGAGGACGGCGACGAGGAGGACGGCGGCGACGAGGAGGACCCTATCGCGGCGGCCTCGCGTCGCTCGGCGCTCCTGGAGCAGGGGCTCATCGCGAGCGACGTCTCCTTCACCATATGGCTCGGTCAGCAGGACGGCGTGCGTTGGCCCTGGGAATCGTACGAGACGCCCGAGGAGGCGGCCCGTTACAACACCCGCGAACTCTGGTTCTGGTCGCGCCAGGTCGCCGAGCTCCGGAGAGGCGACGGATGGACGCCTCCCGCCGTGCCGGAGGGGTGGCGAGCGTGCGCGACGGCGCTCGCGAGCGGCAACGCAGATCCGATCGAGCCTCGCAACGGGCTCCTTTCGCTGGCTCGGCTGCTCTGCGCCGGATACGTCAAGGCGCCTTGGCAGCTCGGCCTGGAGCCCGCCGACTTCGCCGATTCTTTCGAGGACGACATGGGTTATGTCGACGCGTTCCGCTTGTGGGGAATGTCTGCCATCGATGACGCCCACCAGCTGGGTCGTTACCTCGAGGCCACCCGCGTCCCGCCGGGCTGGGAGGCCTGGATAGCGGAACATTTCTCCGTGGATTGAGCGGCGGCCCCGGTCTGACCCACTCGCCCTGGGTCAGCTGACGCAAGCTGGGTCAGGTCGCCACACCGGCCGACGCAACCGGGGTCAGGTCGCCTCCTGGGCCGGGGGGGCGCCCAACCTGGGTCGGGTCGGCGGACTGCGGCGTGGCCGAGCGGGCCAACAACTTGGCCGTACGGGCAAAGGCCGGCTCCAGCCGCGGCGCGTAGCTTCCCGGCATGCTGCTCGCCGCTCACCGCACCTCGCGCTTCCCTCGGACCCGCGCCCTCGTGGCCGCTGCCCTGCTGGTCGGGCTCGTGGCCGCCGGCAGCTGGCTCGGCTTCCACGCCGCCGCGCATCCTGGGACGCACGCTGACCCGAACGCCGCGGGCGACGCGCCGCCCGGCAGCCCGCTCGGCGATCTATCGAGATCCCTCGGCGACCTCGCGCCCGTTGTCGGCGTCGTCGAGGAGCGGCTCGCAGCGGGGAGTTATACCTACCTCGCCGTGCGGCCGGACGGCGGCAGCCCGATGTGGGCCGTGACCCTCGGCAGCGGACAGCCGGTGGGCGCGCGCGTCTCGGTCAGGCGCTTCGGCCGGCGCACGGAGTTCACGTCTCGCCGCCTGCAGCGGACCTTCCCCGTGCTCGTCTTCGGCGTGGTCTCGCCCGTGCGCGTCGACGAGCGCTGATTTGCACCCGACAACATCACTCACTTACCTGTCATGAGGTCCATCATGTCTCGAATCGATTTTTCCCTCTCTCGCGTCGCGTTTGTCCCGTTCCTCGTCGCGGTCGCAGCCCTCGTCCCGGCGTGCGGCGCGGACGACCAGCAGGGGACAACGGGCAACACGGGCGGCGGCTCGGGCACGCAGACCGCCGCATCCGAGTTCACGTGCACAGATGACGACCTGCAGGGCGCGCCGTTCGGCGGGCCCGGGTTCGCGGACGGCGCGCTCACGGGCGCCGCGCAGGACTCCTATGTCGTCTCGTCGACCCTGCTCTGGATGAAGCCCGACGAGGCGGCCCAGCGGAGGTTCGGCGAGCTGATGGGGCCCATCCTCGCCCAGCTGCCCGCGCAGGAAGGGCTGATCGGCTTCACGCTCGGAACGTCGGCGAAGTGCGGCTATGCGCGGACCATCACGGTGTGGAAGGACGAAGAGGCGATGGGGAAGTTCGTGATGTCGGACGCCCACCTCTCGGCGATGAGCGCGGCGAGCGCGGTCAGCGTCCACGGCGTCGTGACCCAGTGGACCGTCGGCGCGGGTGATCTCCCGCTGTCGTGGGAAGCGGCGAGAGAGAAGGTCGCCGCCGCCGAGATATCGTACTGAGGCCGGGCGCGCTCGACGGCCGCGGCCCGAGGCCCCGCGCCAGGCGGGCCATCGCCCCGGCGGTCAGCCGTCGTCCGCCGCGCGGTCCACGCCCGCTGCGGCGCGGCGCCCCCGGCCGCCGCGCGCGTCCTCACGGAACCGGCCGGGCGTCCTCCCGGACCAGCGCTTGAAGGCCCGCGCGAAGGCCGTCACCTCCGAGAACCCCAGCACAAAGGCGATCTCCGACATCGATGTGTCGCTCTCGCGGAGCAGCTCCTCGGCGGTCTGACGGCGCACCTCGCCGACGAGCTGCCGCAACGTCGTCCCCTCGTCCTCGAGGTGCCGCCGCAGCGTGCGCTCGCTCGTCCCGAGCCGCCGCGCGACGGCGGTCGCCGACGGCTCGCCCGAGGCGAGGAGGTGCGCGATGACGTCACGCACCCGATCGGACATGGGCGACGCGTCTACGACGCGACGGCGGCGGAGCTCCTCCGCGTGCTGGTGGAAGAACGCGCTCAGGGCCGGGTTCGCGTCGCGAGGCACGAGGTCCAGCAACGACGGTGGGAAGGCAAAGCCATCGCGGGGCGCGTCGAACTCGACAGGGCAGCGGAAGAAGTCCCGGTGCGCGGCGAGATCGCGCGGCGCGGCGTGGCGGAAGCAGACCCGGAGCGGCGAGAACTCGACGCCGGCGCACTGGCGGAAGCAACGGATGTACACAGCCAGGCTGCACTCTGTCGCGACGCGCGCGCCCAGCGTGAAGCGGGGCGAGCGGTGCATCTCCGCGAACGGAGCGTCCCGGTCCGTCGTGGTATCGGTCACCCAGCGCGGTGTGTCCTGCAGCAGCACCATGTAGCGGTCGACACGGTCGAGCGCCTCACGGGCGCTCGCGCTCGTCATGACCGCGAAGCCCATGACGTGCATCTCCTCCATGCGCGTCCGCGCGGCGAGGCGGATGGGCGCCCCGGGATCGTCGAGCGCGCGTACCAGGTGCGCCCACAGGGCGTCGAACGACGTCACCGGTATGCGGCTATCCGCGTCGGTCAGCGACTCGGCGGAGACGCCGGCGACCTCCAGAAGATCGCCGTGGCGGAGGCCGCGAGAGGCGGCATACGAGATCACCCGGCCGACGATGGCCATGGACACCGTGGGCCGCGACGGGGAAGACGGCATGGACGAGCGAGTCTATCTCATCGCGTCGCTCAGCCGGGCCGCCTGCGTCGCCAGGTAGTTCTGCTCCGGGACGCTCGTCGTGCGGCTCGCCGCGCGCCTGTAGTGCGCGATCGCCGCCTCGCGATCGCCGGCCCGCTCCAGGAGGTGCGCGCGGGCGGCGTCGAGGCGGTGATGACCCGAGAGGCGCGCGTCGGCGTCGAGCTCCTTCAGCAGATCGAGCCCCGCCTGAGGGCCGTGCACCATCGCGGTCGCGATCGCGTGGCTGAGCGCCACCATGGGATTGTCGGACATCCGCATCAGCACGCCGTACAGCGCCAGGATCTGCGGCCAGTCCGTGTCCTCGGCCCGCGCCGCCTCGTCGTGCACCGCCGCGATCGCGGCTTGCACCTGGTACGCGCCGATCGAGCCCCTGGAAAGCGCCGCCGTGACGAGCGCGACGCCTTCGGCGATCGCGCGCTGATCCCACAGGCCTCGATCCTGCTCCGCGAGCGGGATCAGCTCGCCCAGAGGCCCGGTCCGCGCCGCGCGCCGCGCGTCGGTCAGGAGCATGAGCGCGAGGAGGCCCGCGACCTCGCCGTCGTCCGGGAGGAGCGCGTGCACGGCGCGCGTCAGGCGGATCGCCTCGCCCGACAGATCGTCGCGGTGCAGCGCGGGGCCGGAGCTCGAGGTGTAACCCTCGTTGAAGATCAGGTAGAGCACGTGCAGGACGGCGCCGAGGCGCTCCGCGCGCGCCTCGGGCGTCGGCCGCTCGAACGGCACGCCGGACGCCTTGATCGTCTGCTTGGCCCGGCTGATCCGCTGCGCCATGGTCGCCTCCGGGACGAGGAACGCCCTTGCGATCTCGGCGGTCGTCAGGCCGCCGACGGCGCGCAGGGTCAGCGCGATCGCGGACGGCGTGGACAGCGCCGGGTGGCAGCACATGAACAGCAAGGTGAGGGTGTCGTCCTCGAGCGGCGCCTCGTCGCTGTCGGCGGCGAGGGCGATCTGCAGCTCGGGCGGCACGAGGCTGACCACGATCGCCTCGCGGCGGCGGCGCGCCGCCTCGCTCCGGGCGTGATCGGCGATGCGCCGCGACGCCACGTGGATCAGCCAGGCGCGCGGCTCGTCGGGCACGCCCTCGCGCGGCCACTGCGTGGCCGCCGCGATCAGCGCCTCCTGGACCGCGTCCTCCGCGGCGCCGAAATCTCGGAATCGCCGCATGACGGCGCCGAGCACCTGCGGCGCGAGATCGCGCAGCAGGCGCTCGGCCGTGGGGCCCTGGGACGGAGAGGCCACTAGAGATCGACGGGCGGCGCGCTCATCACCTCTCGCACCTCGATTCCCATGTTGAGCGGCGCGCCGCCGGGGCCGGGCGCGGCGGACGCCTGCGCGGCGATCGCGTACGCGCGCTCGGGGCTCTCGACGTCCACGATCCAGTACCCGGCGAGGAACTCCTTGGTCTCCGGGAACACCCCGTCGGTGATCGGCGCGCCGTCCTTGCCTGCGCGCACGAGCTTGGCCTGGTCGGGCCCCGCCAGGCCCTCGGCCGCCACGAGCTCGCCCGACTCGCTGAGCTTCCTGTGGAAGCTCTTCATGAACGCGATGTGCGCCTGGAAGTCCTTCTGCTGCCAGTTGGCGACCTGGTACGGCCCCCCGCTCGGGGTGTTCATCATCAGGATGTACTTCATGATCGGCTCCTTTTCTTCGCTGCCGCCCCGGGATCGGGCGCGCCTTCGTGGGGATGTCGGAGCCGAGGGCGGTTCCTCGACATCCCGGGCGACGATAGCGAAGAAATCTGGAAGCCGACACAAAGGACGGCCGTGTGTGGATGTGGGTGCGTTGAACGCGCCAGCGGGGGTGTGCAGGTCTGTCGTCGCGAGCGTCTGTCCTCCACGGCGTGATGTGCTCCACGGTCGCAGGTGGTCGGTAGAGGAGGGGTCATGTGCTCTGTCTTCGCAGGGCGCCGACCGCGAGGCGGCCCATCACGGGCGGATTCCGCGGGTGACGTCCGGCGCGCCCCCACGTGACCTCTCCGCTGATGAAGCGCTCGGGCGTGGTGATTCCGCGCGTCACCGGCCGTCGTGATCGGTGAGGCGCGCGCCGGCTGACCGCCCTGCGAGTCGACTCCTTGGCTCGGGCGCGGGACATGCACCTCACGCTCCGATTCTCACGGATGCATCAACCTGGAGGAGCGTCGATGGAGAAGCGTGTTCCGCAAGGGAAACTTGGACGCCGGCGATTCGCCGGCGGCGCGATGGCCACCGCGGGTGCCTCGCTGCTCGCCACACCGAGCCTCGCGCTCCCCGACAAGAGCTACGCGGTCTGCGAGTCGATCGCGCCTCTCGCCCTCCCGGAAGGGGTCGCCTATACGCCCGGCATCTCCGTCGACCGGCGCTCGAGGAAGCCGGTCTTCCTGCCCGCCCCGGGCGCCGGCTATGCAGCGCACGCCGTCTCGGAGGTCCTCTTCTGGACGGACCAGATGATGGAACATGCGTTCTTCATCGCGCTGCTCATGCCCGGCGACCACCTCCGCGGGCCCCGGGACGAGGCGCGGCAGTACCAGAACCTCTTCGCCAGGCACTTCCTCGCGGCGCGCGACCGGGGCTATGGTGATTACGGGATCTCCTCGCTCCTCGCCTCGATGCGGCCGAGCGTCCAGCGGTTCATCGAGTACAAGCGCCGCATGCAGCGCGCGCAGGAGAGCGGCTCGCTCCGGAGCCTCGTCTGGCCGCTCTTCTTCGACCACATCGCGCGGGAGGCCGAGCGCTTCGTCGCCCGGCTCGATCGGCTCGCGTACGGCAACACCGCGCTCGAGAGCGACGAAATCGGGGCGTTCTGGACGACGATCATGGCGGAGCACCTCGAGTTCATCGCGCACCTGCTCGACCCGCAGGAGCGCGCGCTCATCGACCAGGCGACGGCGCGCGCCGGGCAGCTGTACCAGGCGCACGAGTTCCGGGTCGAGAGCGGGCAGCTCGCGACGATGGCCGACGAGGTCATCGACTTCAAGACGGCAGCGGAACAGGGCATCGAGACGGGGCAGATCAAGAGCATCATCGAGCCGACGCTCGCCGATCACGTGCTCCGCGAGGCGGTGAGGTTCTCCGACGAGGTCAGGCGCGCCCAGTGACGCCCGGGGCGCCGCGCGGCGGGGGCGAGCACGGCCCTCGTCCGGGCCGCCGCGCGCTGCCGCCTGTACAGCGGCCGCTCGGTGGGATTACCCTGGTCGCGGGCCGAGCGGAGCTCTCCGCCGAGCCCGCGGCGCAGAGGCGGTGTCGGAGGGGTGCCATGGATCTGGCGGTGGTAAACGAGGGCGGTGTGCAGTTCGTCGAGGGGTCGCCGGACCACGGGCTCATGGCGAGCGTCCGCGACGTCGACCGCGTGATCGAGGCCTGTTTTTCGGGCGGCGTGCGGTGTGCGCTCCTCCACCCGGCGAACCTGACGGCGGCCTTCTTCGACCTCAGCTCAGGGGAGGCAGGGGAGATCCTGCAGAAGCTGAGAAACTACTGGATCCGGCTCGCGGTGGTGTGCCCTCCGGGGGCCGTTGATTTCAGCAGCCGGTTCGGGGAGATGGTGGCCGAGGAGCGCCGCGGCCAGCATTTCGGCGTGTTCGAGGCGCGTCACGCCGCGATCGCGTGGCTCGGCCAGACGTAGCCCTGGCAGTCTGGCAGACAGCGCCTCTTGCGCCATCGCCGCCTCCGGCGCAGCCAGACATCGATCTCGAGCGCTCACCACGCAGGCGGGATCACTGGCCGCGACCGAGGAAGTCCATGAGCCAGGCCATGGCCGGCCGCATCGTGCCGTCCGGGTGCATGAGGCCCGTGCTGTCCCGCCAGGTGGAGCCGACGATGTAACCGTACAAGGTGATGCCTTTGACGGCGCTGTGGTTGTAGAGCATCGTGAATTGCTCCTCCATCACCCTGCGTTGCTCGTCGTCGTCCGCGATGTCCATGTCGAGCTCGGTGATGTACACGGGCAGGCCCATGGCGGCGAACCTGTCGAGGAAGCCCTTCACGGTGCCTGTGTCCTTCTTGTACACGTCGTGGGCCTCCGCGCCGACGGCGTCGATCGGGGCGCCCGCCTCCAGCGCCGCGCTCAGCATCGCGACGAAGCGGTCGTGGTCGCTCTGGTACTCGATGATGTTGTAGTCGTTGAGGATCAGGGTCGCGTCCGGGCAGAACTCGCGAGCCCACTTGAAGGAGTTGACGATCCAGTCGACTCCGCTCTCGCCGTCGCCGCCGATGGCGTTCTTGAAGGAAGGCGTGGTGTGGGGCGGCGGCTCGTTCACGACGACGATGTACTTCGTCTCGGGGTATCGCTGACAGAACGCCTGCATCCAGTCCATCACGGCCTGCCGCTGCTCCTCCGCGGAGAGGCGCCCGAGCCAGCCCTGGCTCGTGGCTCCCCACACGAAGGCTTGCTGCATGAAGGGGATGTCGTTGTCCTGCGCGTACTTGTAGATCGCGTCGAGCCTGCTCCAGTCTCGCTCGCCGCGGGACGGCTCGACGGCGCCCCACTTGCCCTCGACCTCGGGCGTGATCTGGTCCCAGTACCGGACGAAGCCGTCGCGCACGGCGCGGTCCGTCGTGATGTTGCCGACGAACTCGACGGTGCTCGTGCTGCTCGAGCCGCCCGACCCGTCGCTGGAGCCGCCGACCCCGGAGCTGGTGGTTCCAGGACCTCCGGAGCCGCCGTCACCCGAGCCGCCCGCGCTCGACGAGCCGCCCGCACCAGAGCCAGCAGCGCTCGTGCTGCCCGTGCCAGCTCCGCCGACGCCCGTCGTGCCGGCGTTGCCGCCATGGCCGCCCGCGCTCGACGAGCCGCCCGGCGCATCGTCGCCCCGGTCCACCCGGCCAGAGCAGCCGGAGAGGGCCACGATTCCGAGCGCGACGCTGGCTGTGCCGTACAACCATCGAGAAGAACGGTTCTTGTTCATGCCGACCGGAAGATCCCCCCCCGAATTTTCGGGAAAATTCACAGGGAGACGGGGAGAAAAATCCAACCGATCCCCCGTCTCCCTGTTCAATTCCTCTCGCAAGCTGAACGACTGGGGCCGGCGATAGCCATCGAGCCGCCGCCGTTCACCGGCGCTTCCCTCAGCGAGGAGGCGGTGTGCAGGTGAAGCACCCGCCGCACTCGTAGTGCTGCGTCGTGGTGCCCCACGCGATCCGGTTGTTGCAGCAGTCGCGGCCGTACTGGCCGACGACCGTGTCGTGGCTCTCGTCGCTGTAAAAGGTGCAATTCCCCCCGGGCGCCGCCGCGCTCGAGGGGACCAGTAGGGCAGTGGTGCCCAACATCGCTGCGCCTGCCGTCAGGGCAGCGAAGAAGTACCGAATGCGGGCAGCAGGGCTGAGACGACGCATGGACGCTCCTCTTGCAATGGGAGGCCATTTCGGCCTCCGAAGTTATGCGAGAGAGCTTAGACCGATTGTTCGGATCGAGCAAGCGCTCCGCGCCGGAGTGGCCTTTGCGGAGCTCTGTAAATATTCATTCGGCGGCAGGAGGGCCGCGCGTCCGCGCGTGATTTCAGGAGATGGTGATAGCGCGCGCGAGCCTCTGCGAGGGTGCCACGGAGGTGTCCCGCAGGCGGTGGCGTGATTGAGGTGTCAAGGAAATTCAGTCGCCCTGATGGGGCTGGGCCGGCGTATCCACGCGGTACGCATCGCGATGGTCGTCGAGCCGAGCGGGCGACCGTCCCCGGCGTCGCGGCGCCGAGGATGGCTGGACTCGGCTGTGGTAAGAAAGCAGGTGTTCGCCATGGCGAGACGGCGCACCGGCCAGCACGACCGCGTCGAGGAGCGGACCGGCGCGGGGCGCGTCGAGAAAGCGAGCGCCGGGGCTGGGCCGGATCCGGCCGGCGGCGCGCTCGCCGGCGGCGGGGAGACGGGGGCGCTGATACGCTCGATCGACTGGTCGCAGACAGCGCTGGGCCCGGTCGAGGCATGGCCCCAGTCGCTGCGGACAGCGCTGTCCATCCTGCTCTCGTCCGAACACCCCATGTTCCTCTGGTGGGGCCGGGAGCTCATCCAGTTTTACAACGACGGCTACCGCCCGATCCTCGGTTCCAAGAAGCACCCGGCCGCCATGGGTCAGGCGGGCCGCGCGTGCTGGAAGGAGATCTGGGAGATCCTCGAGCCGATGATCGAGAAGGTCTTCGCGGGAGGGGCCACCTACGTCCGCGATGGCCTGCTCGTCCTCGATCGGCACGGCTTCATGGAGGAGTGCTACTTCAGCTACGGTCAGAGCCCCATCCGGGACGAGAGGGGCGCTGTCGCGGGCATCCTCGTCGCGTGCTCCGAGAGCACAGGGTACATCCTCGGACAGCGACGGCTGCAGATCCTCGGGGCGCTGGCGGCGAGGGCGGCGGATGCCAGGAGCATTCAGGACGTCTGTCGGGTGACGATGGAGACCCTGGCAGAGGCCGGGCGCGACGTGGCCTTCGCCCTGCTCTATCTCGTGGACGACGACGGCGCGGCCGCCCGGCTCGCGGGGACCGCCGGGCTCGACCCGGGCCACGCGGCGGCGCCGGCGGAGGTGGAGCTCGGCGCGGCGGCCGGCGCGCCGTGGCCGCTGCACCGCGTGTTGCGCGAGGACGTGGAGGTGGAGCTGTCGGAGCTGCCCGCAGGCGTCGGCTCCCTTCCGGGGGGGCCGTGGCCGGAGGCCGCTCGCCAGGCGGTGGTGCTGCCGCTCCCCCGCGCCGGCAACGGAGGTCGTCCGGCCGGCTTCCTCGTCGCGGGCGCCAGCCCCCGGCTTGTGCTCGACGACGACTACCGCCGCTTCCTGCGGCTCCTGGCCGGCCACGGCGCCGCGGCCCTCCAGAACGCCCGGGCCAGCGAGGAGGAGCGGCGCAGGCTGGACGCGCTCGCCGAGCTCGACCGCGCCAAGACGGTGTTCTTCAGCAACATCAGCCACGAGTTCCGCACGCCGCTCACGCTGATCCTGGGGCCCGTCGAGGACGGCCTCTCGGACGCCGAGCACCCCTTGCCCGCGCCGCAGCGCGACCGCCTCGCGATCGTCTACCGCAACAGCCTCCGGCTCCTCCGGCTCGTCAACACGCTGCTCGATTTCTCGCGCATCGAGGCGGGCCGCATCCAGGCCAGCTACCAGCCTACCGATCTCGGCTCCTTCACCGCGGAGCTGGCGAGCTCGTTCCGCTCGCTCATGGATCGGGCCGGCCTCGCCCTCACGGTGGAGTGCCCGCCCCTCTCCGAGCCGGCCTACGTCGACCGCGAGCTCTGGGAGAAGATCGTGCTCAACCTCATCTCGAACGCCTTCAAATTCACGTTTTCGGGGGGCGTCCGGGTGACGCTGGAGGAGGCCGGGGGGCGGATCGTCCTGTCGGTCGAGGACACGGGCACCGGCATTCCGGAGGAGGAGCTGCCGCGCGTGTTCGATCGGTTCTACCGCGTCGAGGGGGCCAGGGGCCGCAGCTACGAGGGCAGCGGCATCGGCCTCGCGCTGGTGCGAGAGCTCGCGAAGCTCCACGGCGGCAGCGTGGCCGTGGAGAGCCGCCTCGGCGCGGGCAGCCGCTTCTCGGTCGCGATCCCGCTCGGGAAGGCGCACCTGCCCGCGGATCGCATCGACCTCGCCCCCGCGCCGGCCGCGGCGGAGGCGCGCGGCGCGGCGCCCTTCCTCGACGAGGCCGCGCAGTGGGGGCGCGACGAGCGGGCGCTGGGCGCCCTGCCGGCGGAGGAGCGCCCGGCCCCGAAGCGGCCGGGTCACATCCTCGTCGCGGACGACAACGCGGACATGCGCGATTACGTGCAGCGGCTGCTCCTCGCCGAGCGGTGGACGGTGGAGGCCGTGGCCGACGGCCAGGCCGCGCTGGAGAGCGCCCGGGCCCATGTCCCGGACCTCGTGCTCACCGACGTGATGATGCCGCGGCTCGACGGCTTCGGCCTGCTCAAGGCGCTGCGCGCCGACGAGCGCACCCGCGGCGTCGCCTTGATGATGCTCTCCGCGCGCGCGGGCGAGGAGGTGCGCGTCGACAGCCTCGGGGCCGGCGCCGACGACTTCCTCGTGAAGCCGTTCTCCGCGAGGGAGCTGCTTGCGCGCGTGCGCATCCACGTGGAGCTCGCGCGCCGGCGGAGGGAAGCCGAGGGGCAGCGCCAGTACCTGAACGACCTCTTCATGCAGGCCCCGGGGCCCATCGCGATCCTCCGCGGGCCGGAGCACGTCTTCGAGGTGGTCAATCCGCTCTACCAGCAGCTCGTCGGCGGACGAGCGCAGGTGGGCAAGCCCATCCTGGCCGCCCTGCCCGAGCTCGAGGGGCAATCCATCCCGGATCTCCTCCACACCGTGACCCGCACCGGTGAGCCCTTCGTGGGAAGGGAGCTCGCGGTGCGGCTCGATCGCAAGGGCAAGGGCACGACGGAGGAGGGCTTCTTCAACTTCGTCTTCCAGCCGATGCGCGACCGCGACGGGGCGGTCGAGGGCATCTTCGTGTTCGCCTTCGAGGTGACCGACCAGGTGAACGCCCGCCGGCGCGTGGAGGCGCTCGTCGAGGCGCTGAAGCTCGCGGATCAGCGCAAGGACGAGTTCCTCGCGACGCTCGCGCACGAGCTCCGCAACCCGCTGGCCGCCATCAGCCTGTCGCTCACGCTGCTCGGCGATCTGGCGGGCGAGGCGCCCAGGTCGGCGCGCTACCGCGAGATCGCCCGGCGGCAGGTGGGCAACCTCGTGCGCCTGGTGGACGATCTCCTCGACGTGTCGCGCATCACGCGCGGCACGGTGGAGCTGCGCCTGGAGGACGTCGATCTCGCGGCAGCGGTGAGGAGCGCCGCCGCCGCGGTGAGCCCGGCCGTAGAGGCGCGGCGCCACGCGCTCTCGGTCGAGGTCGGGCCGGGGGACTTCGGGATGCGGGCCGACGCCACGCGGCTCGAGCAGGTGGTCACGAACCTCCTGACGAACGCCGCGAAGTACACGCCGCCGGAGGGAGCCATCTCGGTGCGCCTGACCCGTGAGGCGGCGGGCGGCGCGCCCGAGGCCGTGCTGCGGGTGCGCGACACGGGCCGCGGCATCCCGGCGGCGATGCTCGAGCGGGTGTTCGAGCTCTTCACGCAGGTCGATCAGAGCATCGACCGCAGCACGGGCGGGCTCGGCCTCGGGCTCACGCTGGTGCGGCGGCTGGTGGAGATGCACGGCGGCAGCGTCGTCGCGGAGAGCGCCGGACCGGGCCAGGGCAGCGAGTTCATCGTGCGCCTTCCGCTCGGCCGGGGCGCGCCGCTGCCGCCCCCCGTACTGGGCGCCGAGCCGCCCGCCGCCCCGCCGCCGGCGGAGGCCGCCGAGCGGCGCCGGGTGCTCGTCGTGGAGGACGTGGAGGACGTGCGCCGGGTGATGAGCGAGTTCATCGAGGCGCTGGGGCACGAGGTGACGGTCGCGGTGGACGGGCTGGACGGCGTGACGAAGCTCCTGGAGCTGCGCCCGGAGGTGGCCTTCATCGACATCGGCCTGCCGGGCATCGATGGCCACGAGGTCGCCCGCCGCGCGCGGGCCGCGCCCGGGGGCGACGCGCTCTACCTGGTGGCGTTCTCGGGCTACGGTGGACCCGAGGACCAGGCCACGTCGAGGCACGCCGGCTTCGACCTGCACCTCACGAAGCCCGTGGGCGGCGCGACGCTGCGGCAGGTGCTCGCCGAGCGGCGCGGGCGAGCGAGCGCGGGCCGGTAGGGCCGCGCCCGCTCACAGCCGGCCGGTCGGCTCATCGCTGCTGCAGCTGCGCGACCAGATCTTCGAGGCGGTCGTAGCTGATGCCCGCGCCCTTGGGCATCCCGGACGCGAGGACGATGTCGCGCACTTCCGTCGACGGATAACGCACCGTGGCCGTGAGCCGCGTCTTTTCGCCCTCGTCGGTGAAGACCGCCGTCACCACCGTGACGGTGTCCGGAAACTGCTCGAAGATCTCGGTGAACACGAGCCGGCTCGTCGGCGTGATCTCCTGGTTCTCGCCGTGGAAGGCGGCCTCGCCCCCGGGGTGGCGGTTCACGAAGCGCCACTTGCCGCCCGGCCGCAGGTCCATCTCGCAGACGGGCACCGAGTAACCCTCGCCCAGACAGCCCCACCACCGCCTGATGTGCTCGGGCCTCGTCATCGCCTCGAACACGAGGCGCCTCGGCGCGTCGAACAGGCGCGTCATGCGGACCTCGTCCGCCGACGGCGTCGTGACCTGGAAGCTATCGCTGTTCGCTGTTTGGCTCTCGACCATGGCTCTCCTCCTTCTCCTTCGTCGAGGCGCGGCTACGACTGGATCGCCTCGGGGGCCATCCAGACGACCTCCCAGTGGTGACCATCGATGTCGTAGAAGCTCCAGCCGTACATGAAGCCGTGATCCTGCGGATCCATGGCGTGCGATCCGCCCGCCGCGATCGCCTTCTTCACGATCTCGTCGACCTCGGCCCGGCTGCTGCACGAGAGCGCGAACATCCCCTCCGTGTGCGTGCGCGTGTCGCAGATCTCCCGCTTCGTGAAGCCCTTGAAGAACGGCTCCGCGAGGAGCATCACGAAGGCTTCCTGGCTGACGATCATGCAGGCGGCGTTGTTGTCCGTGAACTGCGGGTTGAACTCGAAGCCGAGCTTCGCGAAGAACTCCATCGACCGCTTCAGGTCGCGGACGGCCAGGTTGACGAAGATCTTGCGAGCGCTGTTCGTTGTCATGGTCCTCTTCTCCTGTTCGAGCATGGACGCCGGGTGATGCCGGCCACGATCGCGGCCATGGGGGCCGTCGTGCCGGAGTTCACCCCCACAGACCCCCGCCTGCGCCGGGACTCATCGGTCGACCCGAAAAAAAAGTCGCCGCCCCGATCCGGCCGGGCGCGGGGGCTACGCGGGGAGATCGAGCGGCAGGCCGAACCGCGGGAAGAGCGTCTCGGTGTCGAGGAAGGACGTCATGCTGGCGATGCGGTCCCCCGCGAGCTCGAGCACGATGAGCGCCCAGGCCCGGTGGCCGCCCTCCGGCGCGGGGCGGTACTGGCCGAACGCCGGCGAGCCGCAGGCGGCCGTCGGCACGAGCCGCGAGCCGCGGCAGCCCGCGCCCCGGCCCAGCAGCCACGCGCGGATGGCGTCGGGGCCGCGGAGCCAGAGGGTGAAAGGCGGCATCGACAGGGTCGCGTCCTCGTGCAGCAGCGCCGCGAGCCTGTCCACGTCGTACTGCTCGAAGGCGGTGACGTAGCGGTCGACCAGAGCGGCCTCTGGCTCCGGCAGCGCGGCGCGCACGTCGCCGAGATCGCGGCTCGCGAGCGTCGCCCGCGCGCGCTGGAGCGCGCTGTTGATCGCGGCGACCGAGGTGCTGAGGCTGTCGGCGACCTCGGCGGCGGACCACCCGAGCACCTCCGTGAGCAGCAGCGCGGCCCGCTGCTTCGGCGGCAGGTGCTGGAGCGCCGCGACGAACGCGAGGCGGATGCTCTGGCGGAGCACCACCCGCTCCGCGGCGTCGATGTCCGCCGGGAGGGCGTGCGCGTCGGGGACGGGCTCCAGCCAGTGCGTGCGCGGGCGCGTCTGGAGCTCGTCGTCCACGGTGCCGACAGGGCCTTCCTCGAGCGGGCGCGCCCGGCGCGCGCGATCGGCCCGCGCGTCGAGGCAGACGTTCGTCGCGATGCGGTACAGCCAGGTGCGCAGCGACGATCGCCCGTCGAACTTGTCGAGGCTCCGCCAGGCGCGCACCATGGTCTCCTGCACGGCGTCGTCGGCGTCGACCACGGAACCGAGCATCCGGTAACAGTGCCCTGTGAGCGCCGCGCGGTGTTCCTCGAGCTGATCCACGCTCCCCGACATCGCGGCGACGGTACCATCGGTTTTCGGGCGGATCCACGGTCACGCTCCCTCGTCGCGCGACACGCGTGCCTCGGGCAGGGCGCTGGTCTCGACTCGGGCACTTTGGGTTGGCCTGGTCGGCCTGCGGCTGCGCTCGGTCGTCGACACACCCGGGACGGCACGCCGAGTGTCGCGCGGTCACGACGCCACGGCCAATCGGCTAGGATGGGCGACGGTCAGGGCGGTGCTGGGGCGCCGCGAGGACTCCGTTCGACAAATTAGCAACCCTGAACCCGGATATGGACGACCAGGAACTGCAGCGCAGAGTCGGCACCGTGTTGTGCGGGAAGTGGACGATCGAGCGGTTGTTGGGCTCGGGCGGCATGGCCGCTGTTTACGTCGGCGCGCACAAGATCGGGCGGCGAGATGCCATCAAGATCCTCCACCCCGAGATCGCGCGCATGCCCGAGCTGCGCGCGCGGTTCGATCAGGAAGCGCAAGCCGTCAATCGATTCGTCCATCCCGGCGCGGTGGAAATACGCGATATCGACACGACGGCGGACGGCTGCCCGTTCCTCGTCATGGAGCTGCTCGATGGTGAGTCGCTCGCCGGGTACGCCAGGCGCCTGGGCAGGATGGACATGGCCGAGCTGCTGGCCATGGTGGACGGGCTGCTGGACGTGCTGGCAGCGGCCCATGCGCACGGCATCATCCACCGCGACATCAAGCCAGACAACCTGTTCCGCCTCCGCGACGGGCGCCTGAAAGTGCTCGACTTCGGCGTCGCCCGCGTCAGGCAGGCCGCGGCCGACTACGTCCGGACGCGCACGGGAACGACGCTCGGCACGGTCGCCTACATGCCACCGGAGCAAGTCAGAGGCGACGAGATCGACGCGCGTGCCGATCTGTTCGCGGTCGGAGCGACGATGTTTCGTCTGATCACGAAGCGGCGCCTCCATGACGCGAGCTCTGACACCGATCTGGTCGTCAAGATGGCCACGCTGCCTGCGCCGCCGCTCGCGAGCGTCGCTCCGGAGACCCCGCAGTGGGTGTGCGCCGTCGTCGATCGCGCGCTCGCGTTCGATCGAGGCGAGCGCTACCCGAGCGCGACGGTCATGCAGCAGGACGTGCGCGCGGTCCTCGCCGGTCAACCGCCCGCTTTTGCCCTGCGGTTCGGCGCGGCCGGGGCTCCCGCGGCGGATCCGCTCAGCACCGCCACGACGGTGTGGATGCCGCAGGGGCTCGCCCCCTCCTCGGCCGTCTCGGTGCGCGCCTCGGGCGCCGGTGGCCTGCATCCCGCCTCGCCGCCGGCAGGTGACATGGGGAGCGTCATCCGCGATGTCTCCATCGCCAGCGCCCCGAATAGGTCGAGCGCGCAGGGCGTCCCGGGCGGCGGATCGGCCGTCGCTCCGGCTCGTGCCCCCTCACCGGCGGCGTCGGGGTTCACCCAGGCGACGCCGTGGACCGCGACCACGGTACGTGGACGGAGGCTGCGATGGGCCGTGCTGGCGTTCCCGCTGCTCGCCGCGGGCGTGCTCGCCGCCGTGGTTCTCCGTGCGGTGAACGTCGAGCCCGACGCGAGATCGCCGGGGGCGACCGGCGCGCAGCGACCGGCGGCCTCACCGCCCGCCAAGGTTCCCGGTGGCCCGGCGGCGGATCGCCCCCTGGCAAAGGCTCCGGATCCCGGCCCCGAGAAGAAGGGCGACACGAGAGCTCGCCTCCCTGGCCCATCGAGCCGCGGCCCCGAGGAAGGGCGCGGCGCGTCGCAGCGGACCAGCTGTATGCTGACAAACGACTGCGATCACGTGTGCGATGAACCGTGCCAGATCGCTTGTCAGGACGGGACCGTCTGCGACATCGGGGCGCGCCGAGACGCGCTGGTGAACTGCATGGGAGCGGGGATGCACAAGATCTGGTGCGAAGGTGATTGCTCGGTCAATTGCATGACGAGCGCTCCATGTCTGGTGTACTGCACGCCTGGCTCCGATTGCGTCATCGGCACGTGTCTCGGGCAGATAGAAGCCTGTCCTGGCAACGTCATGGCCTGCGGGGCCCCATGCCCCGACTGATCGTCGCGTCGCGCTCATGCGCTGCTCTCTCGCAGGTCGGATCAAGGGTCCCAGCGTCTACTCTCCGCGCGTGGACCTCGCCCGCGCCGAGGAGCGGCGCAGCTACGTACTCCAGATCGCTCCTGGTGAACGGTATGGTACCATCCGCCCGCTCGATGGACGACGAGGAGCTCGCGGCGCGGCGCATCGGCACCCAGATCGGGACCTGGACGGTGGAGCGCGTGCTCGGTGGCGGCGGGATGGCGAGCGTCTTCCTTGGCCGGCGCGCTGACGGCTGCGTCGCGGCGGTGAAGGTCCTGCACCCGTCGCTGAGCCAGATCGAGGAGCTCCGGAAGCGCTTCCTGCGCGAGGGCCCGATCGGCAGCGCCCTGGCGGCTGTCGGCCCGCTCTGCGAGGGGCTGCCGCTCGTGCTGGAGTCGGGCGTCGCGGACGACGGCGCCGCTTACCTCGCGATGGAGGTGCTCGAGGGCGAGACGGTCTTCGACCGCATGGCCCGGGTGGGGACGCTCGCGGTGGGCGAGGTGCTGGCGCTCGCCGAGCGGGTCCTCGATGTGCTGGTCGTGGCGCACGCGTACGGCGTCGTTCACCGGGACATCAAGCCCGAGAACCTGCATATCGGGAGCGATGGGCGGGTGAAGGTGCTCGATTTCGGGATCGCCCGCGTGCTCGATCCGCTTCCTTTCGGGATGGGGGAGCTGCCGGAGAAGACGGCCACGAAGACGGGCGTGGCGCTCGGCACGTGCGAGTACATGGCGCCAGAGCAGGCGAGGGGGATGGTCCGCGAGATCGACGGCCGGACCGACGTCTTCGGCCTGGGCGCCACGATGTTTCGGCTGCTCTCCGGTCGCGCGATCCACGGCCACGTGGCCGAGGCGCGCCTGCTCATCGCCGCGGCGACGGCGCGGGCGCCGTCGCTCGCGCAGTGCGCGCCGGACGTGCCCTCGGAGGTGTGCGACGTCGTGGACCGTGCCCTCGCGTTCGACAAGGTCGAGCGTTACCCAGACGCGGCGACGATGCGCGCCGACGTCCGCGCGGTGCGGTCGGGCCGCCTGCCGCCCTACGTCGTGGCCGTCGAGGAAGGGCGGATCCCGGCGGGGGCCCCGCTTCCGCGTCGCTGAGGGAGCTCACCTCGCGAAGGGCGCCCTGCGCGGCCGTGGCGCGCGTCAGCGGCGGGGGACCGAGCCGACGGGGCTCATGGAGCTGCCGCCGAGCGACGAGCCTGCTCTCTCGATGTGGCCATTGTGAGTCTCTGTCAGCTGAGCAGGATGGCGATCAAGAGCGCGACGCTGAGCAAGAGCGACACGACGATGGACGCAATGAGCCACGGCCGCATCGCCGGCGAGCTCCACCTGGACGCGAGCGATGTCGCGCTCGTCTGGTGCCCCGGAGCACCGGGCTGCATCGCAACGGTCGGCTCGAGCTGCCTCGGCGCGTTCTCCATCGCCGCAATGGCCCCGTCGATGGCCGCGATCACGTTCGTGGCCGTCGGATAGCGCTGGATTGGGTCTCGCTGGACGAGCCGCATCACGAGCGCCTCCACTTCGGGGCGGATGCCTGATCCCGGAGCACGCTGGCGGAGGGGGGGCGCATCCTCCAGGAGCCGCTTCCGGAAGGAAGATTGGCCGTCGCTCGCGTCGAACGGGCTTCTCCCGGACAGCATTTCGTACAAAATGATTCCAAGTGCATAAAGATCTGCGCGAGCATCGACGGCATCCATGCCGCGCACGGCCTCCGGCGCGAGATAACTGAGCGTGCCGAGGACCTGGTCGGCAGCGGTGAGGTCCTGGCCTTTGCGCGCGGCCTCGCGGCTCTCCGTGGACAGGAGCTCAACGTTCACCTTGGCGAGGCCGAAATCGATGAGCTTCACCTGATCACGGGCGCCGAGAAGGACGTTCTGCGGCTTCACATCGCGGTGCACGATCCCCTTCGCGTGCACCGCCTCCAGAGCAGACGCGATCTGCCGCGCGACGTGGAGCGCGCGCCGCGCGGGGAGCGGTGCCGAGGCGATCACGTCCTGGAGCGGGGTGCCCTCGACATACTCGAGGACGAGAAAATGCGACCGATCCGCGAGCTGACCGAAGTCGCTTGCCGAGACCACGTTCGGATGCTGGATATGCGCCCCCGCGATCGCCTCGCGCTCGAACCGCGCCACGATCTGGGGGAGGTTCCGGGCGCTCGGCTGGAGGACTTTGATCGCGACCTGCTTGCGGAGGTGCACCTGCTCGCCGCGGTACACGGCTCCCATGCCCCCCTCCCCGATGAGCTCGTGGACGCGGTACCGCTCCGAGATCAAGCTCCCGATCAGCGCTGGCGCTCTGTCGTCTGAGCGCACCAACGTGGGTGCGTCGTCCGACCACGGCCGCGCCGCAGTCTCGATTTCTTCCACCAGCGCCGAGCTTGTGAGCTCAACGACGGATGCGTCGCGTTGTCTCCCGAGCATCGGCACCGTGACGTCGTCGGTGCTTGAGGGCCCCTTGGGTGGGATTGTCCCTGGCATGCCGAGGACTGTACACGCACAAAGGCGCTGAGAGCGGAGGAACCGCGCCGCCGTCCGAGTGGACATCCTGCTCAACCCACCCTCCGTACGGAAAATCCGTGCAATTCCGCTATGTTCGCGTATCTGGTTCCGTATGCCGACATCGGCCTACAAGGATGTCCACAGTGCATCGAACTGTAGCTCGCTGGTCGCCGCCCGCATCGCCGGAACCTCCAGCCCCGCCCCGAAGGAGCGATGAAGAGAGCGGGGGCCAGCGATCAAAGAGCTGGGCGGCTGCGTGCTCTTCGGCAAGCCGCCTCGGTGCAAGACGAGGCCGCCGCTCCTCACAAAGCTATTCCCATTGAAGCTCGGAGGGGTGATAGGCTTTGAGGCCTTCAATCGGAATGGGCCCATCGGGGGTGCCGCTGCACACTTTGACGCCCTCGTCATTCGTGCGTACCGGATAGGCGTGTTTCAGTTTCGACGTGACGCAAAATGGATATTTGCCATCTTTGACGAGGAGGCGATACTTGCCATTGGGGGCTGGCCGGCGCGTCGATGGGGGCGCAGCGGTCGAGGATGGCGTGGATGGCGTGCTGGTTGGGGAAGACGTGGCCATCGTGCCAGAGCTGCCGCTCGTCTTGTCCTCTTGCGCTGTCTCGTCGTCCGCGCTCTCACGAGTGCCTTCGGCGGAGTCTCGCGAACGAACAACGAAGAAGACGGCGGCGAGGCAAACGGCGACAGCAAACGAGGTAATCACTGCAATCATCAAGAATGGCGAATTCGAGCTCGCTCGTGGGCTGGTTGCAGCAGAACGAGGCGGCACGGGTACGACCATCGGTGCCTGCATCGCTTGGCCGGGAGCGGGAGCGGCCATCGTCGGGCCATCGACGCTGATGGGAGACGACACGTCGGCTCGGATCGACACTGGGGCTGGCGCGTGAGGGGCAGCATTGGCGCCCAGAACGCGCTCGATGTCTTCGCGCATGGCGCGGGCCGTCGGATAGCGGCGCGATGGATCGAAAGCGAGCGCGCGATCGACGATGGCGCAAACCTCTGGGCTGACAGAGGGGGCAACGGTGCGCAGCGCCGGCGCAGGCTGCGTCGCCATTTTGATGAGGAGCTCGCTTTCCATGGAGCCCTCGTGCACACGGCGTTTTGCTAGGATTCGAAACATCGTCGCGCCAACGGCGAAGACGTCGGCCCGCCCATCGATCTGGCCACCCGTGAGCTGTTCGGGCGACATGTAAGGTATAGTCCCGAGCATCGCGCCGGTGCGTGTATGAACGTTGGAGCCGCCCTGTTGCATTCGAGCGATCCCGAAGTCGAGGACCTTGACGCCGCCTGAAGAGGTCAAAAACAGATTGTCAGGCTTGATGTCTCGATGGACGATGCCGAGCCCGTGCGCGACTTCGAGCACTTCGAGCACGGTCGAGACAACGCGGAGCAGCTCGCGCTCCGTGATGCCGCCGGAGCCGTGGGCGCGCTTGCCGAGCGATTCACCGTCGAGCAACTCCATCACCAGGAACGGCGAGCCATCTTCGCTCGTGTCGATGTCGAGGACATTGACGGCTGCGGGGTGACCGAGCTGGTTTACCGCGAGCGCCTCTTGCTCGAACCTGGCTCGAAGCTCCTTCGAGACCGCGATTTCCGGATGGAGGATTTTGATCGCGCAGCGCCGGCCGATCCTGTGTGTCGCCTCGTAAACCGCAGCCATCCCGCCGACGCCGATAAGCGAATCGATGCGCCATTTGCCCCGGAGGACCGTTCCGATTCGTGCTGTACAGTGTGCCAGCTGGGGATCATCATTCATCGCTGTTCAGGCTCCAATGTATCCCGGATGCGAGGAGCTGAACAACATGCTCGGCGTGGCCACGGGGAGCGCCGGCGCGCGCCCTCGCGGATCCGCGCCGGAGCCGCAAGCGCCCGCGCCGGCGGCTTTCCGCGCCCCGCGGTTCGCGCGAGCATGGGGCCATGAGCATCGACCGCGCCGTGCTGGAGCAGCTCGATCGGGTCGGCGCCCGCCTCTCCGAGGGCAAGGCGCTCCGGCTGCTCGAGGACATCGCCTGGCCTCGCGAGGTCGAGGAGCGCTTCTTCGCCGCCGGCGAGGACCGCCTCCCCGAGATCGAGCACCGCGTGGATCGCGATGGGCTCGCGCGGCGCATCGCCGAGCTGCGCGAGCTGCTCGGATCGATCGACGGCGACGCGCCCGCGCTCGGCTGGCTGCGGGACAACGTCCGCGCGCAGATCCAGGCCGCGGAGCTGCTCGAGGCGGCGGGGACCCGCGAGTTCGCCGAGCGGTCGCGGGCGCTCTACGGCGGCGCGCGCTCGCGGTTCTTCGGCGGCGAGGTCCGCAACATCGACCTCGCCGAGCACCTCACCGCGCGCCTGCGCGTCCACGGCTGGGACGAGGCCAGCGATCCCGAGGAGGAGCCGCTCGACGCGGGCGCGCTCCGGGATCTGCTCGCCGCCCGCGTCGCCGCGCGGACGCCGCCGCTCGACATCGAGATCGTGCTCGACCCGCGGATCACGGCCAAGGTGGTGGCCGGCATGAGCCGCGTCCGCATCCGCCCGGAGGCCACATTCGCGTCCTGGGAGGCCGAGGGGCTGTGGCACCACGAGGTGGAGACGCACGCGCTCACCGCGCACAACGGCGCGGCGCAGCCGCGGTGCGCGTTCCTGCGGTCGGGCGGCCCCCGCACCACGCGCACGCAGGAGGGGCTCGCCATCTTCGCCGAGCTGTACAGCCGCTCGCTCTCCATCGGCCGCCTCACCCGGCTCGCGGAGCGGGTGCGGCTCGTGGACATGGCAGAGCAGGGCGCGAGCTTCCTCGATCTCTACAGGTACCTGCGCGAGCGCGGCGCCGGCCGCCGCGACGCCTATTTCGACGCCCAGCGCGTCTGCCACGGCGGGCTCGTCGAGGGCGGCGCGCCCTTCACGAAGGACGCCTGCTACCTGGCCGGCCTGCTCGAGGTCTATGCCTTCCTGGCCGCGGTCCTGCGCGGCGGCCTGCGCGACGAGGTGGAGCTGCTCGTCTGCGGCCGGATCGCGCTCGACGACATCGCGGTGCTGGCGGAGCTGCGCGCGGCCGGCGTGCTGGAGCGGCCGCGCTACCTGCCGGGCTGGCTGCGCGCCTGGCAGACGCTGCTGCCTTTTTTCGCGTTCACCTCGTTCATGGATGGCATCGATCTCGGCCCGGTGGAGCGGCACTTCCAGGAGCTGCTCCGCGTGGCCGCCGAGGCGCGGCCGGTCGGGGACGGGGAGGGGAGCAAGCGCCGCGGCCGGCCGCGGGAGGGGTGAGCGCGCCGCGATCGCGAGCGTAAGCCGGCGAGCGGGACGCGACGGATGTCGCTGCGCCACCGTTGAGGTATGCCGCTCGCCGATGGGACGAGTCCATTCCCGTTTCGCGCATCCCTCCGCGCCCCCGGCGCGCGTGTCTTCCACTGCCGCGTCGGCGGTGCGCCGCCGCCTCGTCGCGTGGGCGCTCGCCCTTGCCGGCGCGGTGCTCGCGTCGAGCGCGGCCGCGCAGGCGCCGGCGGAGGGCGCGGACCGCACGCCGCCCCCGCAGCTCGCGCCCTCCGCGCCCCCTGCCGCGCCGGCCGTGGAGGGGCTCCCGCCGCAGGCGATGTGGGAGGCGACGGTCGCTGCGTACGAGGCGAGGATCAAGGCGCTCAAGTACGAGGCGGACGCCGTCCACGATTTTGTTGAAGACGAGGACATGCGAGACGCCCACGGGCGCCAGATCGAGCTGGAGATCGAGGCGACGAAGAGAGAGCTCCGCGACTTCGTGGAGCGGACGACCGAGCGGAACAGCACGGTCATGATGGTCTCGGGCATCGTCCTCGCGAGCCTCGGAGCAGCCGCCCTCGTCACCGGCGCGGTGCTGATCACCGCGAACCACGACGAGGCCGCCACGGAGCACCGTGACACGTACACGGTGGCCCTGGCGACGGCGGCCGGGGGCGTGGCTGCGGTTGGCGTCGGCCTGCCGCTCTACGTGATCGGCAAGAAGCGGGTGCTGCGGAAAGGGCTCGATGCGCGCGGGCCGGCCGCCGCGCGCCTCCTCGTCGGTCCGGGCGCCGTCGGCGCGTCGCCTGGAGCGGTCCCCCTCGGCGTGGGGCTGCGCATCGCGTTCTGATCTGCGGCTCGGCGCCCAGGCGCGCCCGCGCGCTCCTGTGGCTCGTGAGGCGGAGAAGAAGCGGAAGCGGAAGTAAAAGAGGACACGAACGCTCCGCGAGCACAGCGCGAGAGCACCACGCGCACAGCTCTTCTCCACAGACGCAGAAAGTGCTGGGCGATCTCTGGCCCTGGTGCTAGCGTTGCTGTCGACGCGTCGCCCGCGTCAATCATGGACACTTTCATCTGATACCATCGCTCCGTCACGCGGCCCCGAAGGGGGAGCGCCTGTTGCCCATGTAGGCACGGCGCCCTTCTGCTGCCGCGCGTGAGCAGCCACGACGGCCGCCCGCAGCCTTCCCGCGCGGGTGTGGGTCGTGTGCTCGTGGGGACGGAGCGTGGCCGAAATGCGAACGAGTCCGATGCGCTGGAGGTCGCTGACCTCGCGGTCGCAGGCCCTCGCTCGCTGGCCGCTCGCGCGAAGCACCGAGCCGGATGGTTCGGGGCGCGGCGGGCCGACTCGCCATCTCCTCTGACGGCGAGGCGCTGAGGCGCCTTGCGAGGGGGCGTGTGGTGATGCGGACCGCCCTGCCCGGGCGATGCGTGGAGGTGCGTCCATCGCGCGAGAGCGCCAGTCGAGCGGCCTTTGGGCGGCGTCCATGGCCAGCGTCCGTCGCGGCATCGGTGTGCCTGCAATCCGGGGTCGTACGATGAATGGAGGGTGTATGAGAGTCAGTTCTTCGAAGGGTTCGTTCAGCCTTGGTGCTCTTTCTGCCGTGGTGATGAGTGATCGAATGGAGGATTCCATGACGGAGCGACCCGCGCATCTCCCCGAGCACACACTGGAGCTCGGCTCGGCCAAGACGCCCGACCGGCGCCCGCCGCAGACGGGGCCTGTCCCCGCGCCGAAGCCCGCACACAGGGAGCCCCGCCCGCCGAGCAAGCTCCCCCACCAGGACCGCTCCCGGCCGGCGCTGAACATCCCGCAGCGCCGGCGCATGGGCGTGCAGCGGTAGATCCGCTGCCGCTCCGGCGCCGGAGCGCCGCCAACGGGCGGTGGCCCGGCCGTGCGCGCCGGCGGCGTGGAGCCGGAAGGCCTAGACTTCCGCGACTCCACGCCGTCCGGCGGCGCCATGACGGCTCCGATCGTGATTGGGCCAGGGCGAGGGCTGCGGTAAGACCTCGCCACCCGCGCGGCCCGGCAGCCTGTGGCCCCGCAGAGGCCCCATCATGATCCAAGCCGAACCGTTCGAAGCCCGCCTCGTCGCCGTCCGGCCTCTCAGCCCCTTCGTGCGAGAGCTCTCGTTCGAGCGCACTGACGGCAGGGCGTTCCTGTTCGAGGCCGGGCAATGGGTCAACCTCGTCCTCCCGCTCCCGGGCGGTGAGGCGAAGCGCGCCTACTCGATCGCCTCTGCGCCCGACGGCTCGCCTCGCTTCGATCTGGCGGTCACCCGGGTGGAGGGCGGGGCCGGCTCGGAGTACCTGCACCGGCTGGAGCCCGGCGCGACGCTCCGCGCCGTCGGCCCGCACGGGCTCTTCACGCGCGATCCCGAGAGCCCAGCGCCCTCGCTGTTCGTCGCCACCGGCACCGGCGTCACGCCGCTCCGGAGCATGCTGCACGCGTCGCTGCGCGCAGGGGCGGCCGCGCACCTGTGGGTCCTGTTCGGCGCGCGCTTCGAGGACGACGTCATCTACCGCGACGAGATCGAGGCGCTCGCGCGCGGCTCGGACCGGATCCGCTACGAGATCACGCTCTCGCGCGGCGGCCCGTCCTGGCCGGGCCGCCGCGGCTACGTGCAAGCGCACGTGCCCGAGCTCTACCGGGAGCTGGCCGGGGTGAGCGGGGATCCGGCCCCGCACGTCTTCATCTGCGGCCTCGATCGGATGGTCTCGCTCGTCCGCGAGCTCGCCCGCGGCGAGCTCGGCGTCCCCCGCAAGCACGTCCACGTCGAGCGCTACGACTGAGCCGCCGCCTCGGCTGGCGCGTCGACGTCGAGCGCTACGACTGAGCCGCCGCTTCGGCGGGCGCGTCCACGCCGAGCGCTACGACGGAGCCGCCGCCTCGGCGGGCGCGTCGAGCGCATCGAGGTCGAGCGCCGCGATGGAGCCGCCGGGCTCTCCAGGATGGAGCCGCCGATCTCGGGCGGACTCGAGCGTGGATCGCCCTCCGGTGACGCGGCGCGCCTTGAGCGTTACCCTGGGTACGACGTAGGATGCGCGCCCCCGCGGGCGGTACCTGCGGGGTCAGTTCTGCAGGTGATCACGTGACGACCAAGAAGACGTTCCGCACCATCGATCCAGCGACGCTCCCGAAGCATTTCGACTCGCCCGTCGCCGAGCAGCGCCTGGCCGACGCGTGGGAGGCCGACGGGACGTACCGTTATGACCCCTCGCGCCCCCGCGAGGAGACCTTCGTGGTCGACACGCCTCCGCCGACCGCCTCGGGCTCGCTGCACATCGGCCACGTCTTCAGCTACACGCACACGGACGTCATCGTCCGGCAGCGCCGGATGCTCGGGTTCAACATCTTCTATCCCATGGGCTGGGACGACAACGGCCTGCCCACCGAGCGGCGCGTGCAGAACTATTTCCACGTCCGCACGGACGTGCGCACGCCGTACGAGCGCGGCCTCTCGCTGCCGCAGGCGGCGCCGGAGGCGCTCAAGAAGGAGCCGCCGCGCATCGTGTCGCGGCCGAACTTCATCGAGCTCTGCCACAAGGTCACGCGCGAGGACGAGCAGGTCTTCAAGGCGCTCTTCCGCCGGGTGGGCCTCTCGGTCGACTGGCAGTACGAGTATGCCACCATCGATGATCACTGCCGCAGGACGGCGCAGCTGTCGTTCCTGGATCTGCACGAGAAGGGCCACCTCTACTCGGTCTTCGCGCCCACGATGTGGGACGTCGATTTCCAGACCGCGGTCGCGCAGGCGGAGGTCGAGGATCGCCCGCAGTCCGGCGCGTTCCACGACATCGCGTTCGCGGTGGAGGGCACGGGCGAGCAGCTCGTCATCGCGACGACGCGCCCGGAGCTGCTCGCGGCCTGCGTCGGCGTGACGGCGCACCCCGAGGATCCGCGGTATCAGCACCTCTTCGGCAAGACGGCGCTCACGCCGATCTTCCGCGCGCCGGTGCCGATCTTCCCGAGCACGCTCGTGGATCGCGAGAAGGGCACGGGCATCCTGATGGTCTGCACCTTCGGGGACGCGACGGACGTGATCTGGTGGCGGGAGCAGAAGCTTCCTCTCCGCCAGATGCTCGGCAAGAACGGCCGTGTCCTCCCGGTGACGTTCGGGGAGGGCGACTGGCAGAGCCGCGATCCGGCCGCCGCGAACGCGGCGTATGCCCCGCTCCAGGGCAAGGGGGTGAAGCAGGCGCGCGCGGCCGTTGTCGAGCTGCTCCGCCGCGACGAGCACGCGGCGGTGGTGGGTACGGGCCCGGCGCTGCGGGGCGAACCGAAGCCGATCGAGCGGGCGGTGAAGTTCTTCGAGAAGGGCGATCAGCCGCTCGAGTTCGTGCCCACGCGGCAGTGGTTCGTGCGGCTCGCGGACAAGAAGGAAAAGCTCCTCGAGTTCGGCGACAAGATCGAGTGGCACCCGGATTTCATGCGCCTCAGGTACCGCAACTGGACCGAGGGGCTCCAGGGCGACTGGTGCATCAGCCGCCAGCGGTATTTCGGCGTGCAGTTCCCGGTCTGGTATCCGCTCGACGCCGAGGGCAACCCGGATCACGGTAGGCCGCTGCTCGCGACGCGCGAGATGCTCCCAGTCGATCCGACGGTCGACGTGCCGCCCGGGTACGACGCGTCCCAGCGGGACAAGCCGGGCGGCTTCACGGCGGAGTCCGACGTGTTCGACACGTGGTTCACGAGCTCGCTCACGCCGCAGATCAGCTCGCACTGGGGCCTCGACGAGGGGCGCCACGCGCGGCTGTTCCCGGCCGATCTGCGCCCGCAGGCGCACGACATCATCCGGACGTGGGCGTTCTACACGATCGCGAAGGCGATGCTGCACGAGGCGTCGGTGCCGTGGCGTCATATCGCGATCTCGGGGTGGATCCTGGACCCCGATCGCAAGAAGATGTCAAAGAGCAAGGGCAATGTCGTGACGCCGATGCACCTGCTCGACAACTACTCGTCGGATGCGGTCCGCTACTGGTCGGCGAGCGCGCGGCTCGGCACGGACACGGCGTTCGACGAGAAGGTGCTGAAGATCGGCAAGCGGCTCGTGACGAAGGTCTGGAATGCGGGCAAGTACGTGCTCAGCCAGTCTGCGGAGGTCCATCCGGTCTCCGAGGAGCTCGACCGGGCGTTCTTGCACAAGCTGTCGGCGGTGGTGGCGGACGCGACGCGCTCGTTCGAGGCGCAGGAGTTCGCGGCGGCGCTCGAGCGGACGGAGGATTTCTTCTGGCGCTGGTTCACCGACGCGTACCTGGAGCTGGCGAAGGCGCGTGCGCGCGGCGAGGGCGGCGCTGGCGACGCGGCGCGGGGCTCGGCGGTGGCTGCGCTGCGGCTCGGGCTCTCGGTGCTGCTGCGGCTGTTCGCGCCGGTGCTTCCGTACATCACCGACGAGGTCTGGGCCTGGGTGTACGCGGAGGAGACGGGGCAGCGGTCGATCCACCGGGCGAAGTGGCCGGCGGCGGGGGATTTCGCGGAGGTCGCGGCGCCTGCGGACGCGGGGCTCCTGGAGCTGGCGGCTGCGGCGATGGCGGCGGTCAACAAGCGGAAGAGCGAGCTGGGCGCGAGCGTGGGGCGCGTGGTGACGCATCTGGCGCTGGGGGCGAACGCGGCGACGCTGGCGCGGCTGAAGCCGGCGCTGGGAGACGTGCTCGCGGCGGTGCGGGCAGGGGCGCACGAGCTCGTGGAGCGGGCGGAGCTGGCGGACGGTGAGGTCCAGGTGGTGCGCTGCGAGCTGGAGGTGGCGGCTGCGGCGGCGGCCGGGGCAGGGGAGGCGGCGGCTACGGAGTAGTACGGTATCGAGATAGGCCCGGCCCTCGCGGAGGGAGCCCGCCGCGGGGCGCGCGCACGGGCTGAACTCGCCTGAGACGTCCTGTGCCCGTCGCGCTGCGCGCGCCGGACACAGGACGTCAAATGGGCTCAGACAACAGCCCGTGCGCGCGCCCCGCGGCGGGCTCCCTCCGCGAGGGCCTACGGCTTTGATGAAGGACGGGAGAGCGTTGCGGCTTGTCGGGGCATGCGGAGCCGGGGCATCGAGGGGAACCCAACGCTCTCAGATGATGGAAGTCACCTTGGTTTTGTGGTGACGTGTGCTGGTCGCGCGCGATACGCAGGCATCCGGGGGATCGCGCGAACTACATAGGAACGGTGATGCGCGCTTCGGACGTGGTCGAGGATCGGTTCGAGATCGAGCGGCTCGCCGGATCGGGTGGGGGGGGCGACGTCTACCGTGCGCGGGACCGGCTGTCGGGGGAGGTGGTCGCGCTGAAGGTGCTGCATAGCACGAACGTACGCGATCTGACCCGGCTCTCGCGGGAGGCTGGGGCGCTCGTCACGCTCCGGCTGCCAGGGGTCGTGCAGTACGTGGCGCACGGAATGACCGCCGCCGGGCGGCCCTACCTTGCCATGGAGTGGCTCGACGGCATCACCCTGGAAGAGAGGCTCGCTCAAGGACCGCTCTCGATTGCCGAGAGCGTGACCCTGGCAGCACGGGTGGCGACGACGCTCGGCGCGGTCCACCAGCTCGGCATCGTTCACCGCGATCTAAAGCCGAGCAACCTGATGCTGGTGGGCGGCGCGGGCGAGCGCGCCACGCTCCTCGACTTCGGCATTGCTCGGGATGTCCGGATCGCACGGAGCCTGACAGCGCCCGGCGCGATCCTCGGCACACCCGGGTACATGGCACCCGAGCAGGCGCGCGGTGAGTCGCCGGTCGACGCCCGCGCCGATGTGTTCGCGCTCGGCTGCATGCTGTTCGAGTGCCTCGCGGGGCGCCCGCCGTTCCTCGGCGACAACGCGCTCTCGCTCCTCGTGAAGGTCGTGCTGGAAGATCCGCCACGGCTCGGGGAGCTCCGCGACGGTCTCCCGGAGCCTCTCGAGCGCCTCGTGGCCCGGATGTTGTCGAAATCGGCGGAGCGCCGGCCGCGCGATGGCGCCGCTGTTGCCGAGGAGCTCGCAACCCTGGCGCGCGCAGCGCTCCCCAGCGGAGAGGGCGAGACGGCGGAGCCGCCCGCGCCGAGCGTGGAGATCACGACGGCGGAGCGCCGGGTTATCTGCGTCATTCTGGCCGCTGATAGCAGCGCGGAGGCGGACGCCACGCTCTCGGAGGCCGAGTGCGCCTCTCGCACAGAGGTGCTGCGTCAGATTGCCGCGCGTCACGGCGGACGCCTCGAGCTGCTTCAGTCGCGGTGGCTGCTCATCGCGCTGTCCGGCGCCGAGGCCCCGACCGATCTCGCCGCGCGTGCGGCCCATTGCGCGTTCGCGCTGCGGGTCGAGCTCGGCGGTGTGCCCATGTCCATCGCCACGGGGATGGCCGAGGTCGCCGGGCGGCTGCCGGTGGGGGCGCTGATCGACCGCGTCGTACAGACCTTCCCGCAGCGCGCTCGGTTGCCAGAGTCGGGCATCCGGCTCGACGGCGCGATGGCAGGCCTGCTCGCCAGGTCCTTCGATATCACGCAGGCGGACGAAGGCGCCTGGCTCCGCGGCTCGAAGGAGGAGCCGGACACCGTCCCTCGACTCCTCGGCAAGCCGACGCCGTGCGTGGGGCGCGAGCGCGAGCTTTTGCAGCTCGCGGCCGAGTGGCGCCATTGCGTGGACGAGCCTGCTGCGAGCGCCGTGGTCGTCGTCGGCGCCCCCGGGCTAGGTAAGTCGCGCCTCGCCTGGGAGTTCCTCCGCGAGCGGAGCGAGGCCGCCGAGGTCTGGATCGGCAGGGCCGATCCGATGGCGGCGGGCTCTGCGTTCGGCCTCCTCGCCCAGGCGCTCCGCCGCGCCATGGGCATCCTCGAGGGCGAGCCGCTGGAGGTGCGGCGGCGCAAGGTGCTCGCCCGGGTGGAGCGGCTCGGCGAGCTCGGGGCCAAGGCCTCACACGTCGCGGCGTTCCTCGGCGAGCTGGTGGGGGCGCCCTTCTCCGACGAGGGCGATGTGCAGCTCCAGGCGGCGCGCCAGAGCCCCGTGCTGATGGGGGATCGCCTCCGCGAGGCGTTCGAGGACTTCATTCAGGCCGAGTGCCAAGAGCAGCCGGTGCTCCTCGTGCTGGAGGATCTGCACTGGGGCGACCTGCCCACTGTGACGATCGTCGACGCCGCGCTCCAGCGCGCCGGCAATCTGCCGTTCTTCGTGCTGGCGCTCGCCCGTCCGGAGGTCCACGAGCTCTTCCCGACGCTCTGGAGCGAGCGTCACGGGCTCCGGATCCGCCTTGCGCCGCTGTCCCGGCGTGAGAGCGAGCGGCTCGTGCGGGAGGTGCTCGGCGATGGCGCAGGGCCAGAGCAGGTGGATGCGCTCGTCGCGCGCGCCGAGGGCAATGCATTCGTGCTGGAGGAGCAGATTCGCGCGGTGGCCGAGGGCAAGGGTGAGGGCATGCCCGAGACGGCGCTCGCGCTGGTGCAGGCGCGGCTCGGGGCGCTAGGCGTCGAGGAGCGCCGCGTGTTGCGCGCGGCGAGCGTCTTTGGCGAGACGTTCTGCAAGGGGGAAACAATTTCCACACGCAGAAACAATACTAAACAGTTTCGAATGGTTGGCGGCTGTGCCCGGCAGGGGCGGCGGCTAGCCGGCAGAGGTCGGGGAGGCCGCGCGCGGGCCATCGGGGCGCGTCTGTGCGGTCCTAGTGGTCGCGGGTCGTCAAGGGCCCGGCTTCGGATCGCTGCGCATGGGGCCCGCGCTCGGGGCTGTGATCGTTCACCATCCAGCAACTCGACGAGGAGGAATTCGGCGCGGCCGCCATCGATCACATGGCGCCGGAGTCGATCGGCGCGGTCCTTCGCCGCGGCGCGGGCGTCGGTCGGGGTGCCGCCCCACGCCTAGCCGGCGTCGAGGTCCTTGGGTACGGACTCGGGGCCGCCGTCGTCCACCTTGCACGACGGGCCGCCTTGGAAAAGCGGAGCCGTCTCGGTACGCTGCTCCAATGACGATGGTCGGGGGTCGCTTCGCTCTGGCAGCGGGGGAGCCACGCGTAGGGGGCATGGCGGAGATCCGCAAAGGCGCCGACGTGCAGGACGGGCTTAAGACCGTCGCGGTGAAGTTCGTGAAGAGCAGCCGCGTCCGCGACGACAGGATCGTGCGGGAGGCCTTCGCCCGCGAGCTCGCTGCCCTCCAAGCGCTGGAGCACCCCAACATCGTCAAGATCATCGACTTCGACCCGCACTACGACCCGCCGTACATGGTCCTCGAGTGGCTCGAAAACGACTTCTCAGGCTGGCTCGCCACCACGCCACCGCGCGACTGGGGCGAGTTCTATGAGCGCATCGGTCGACCCCTGCTTGATGCGCTCCTCTACGCGCTGACCAAAGGCATCGTCCATCGGGACTTCAAGCCGGGGAACATCCTGTTCGACGACCAGGGTACGCCGAAGATCACGGACTTCGGGATCGCGAAGCTCCTGGCGTCGCCTCCGGCTCCAGGCGCGCCAACGCTCGCGCAGTACAAGTCGGAGCCGTACGCGCCGTTCGATGAGGGGAACGCCCACGGCGCGCGCGACGCCTACTCGTTCGCCGTCCTGGCGCTGCGGTGCCTCAGCGGCACCGACTTCACGGCGCATGAGCACGTCGGCAAGGCGCTCGAGGCGTTCGCGGGACCGGCTGAGGTCCGAGACGTCCTGCGCCGCGCCCTCGCCGCCAACCCGGCCGATCGGTTCCGGGACGTCGTCGAGCTGCAGACGGCGCTCGACGCCGTCCGCACTCGAGCGCGCGCGGCAGAAGGCAGCGCGCGCGCCTGCTACGTCTCGGCGCTACCGCAGGCGGTCGCAAAGCTCTGCGAGCGGCTAGATCAGAGCGACGAGCGCCGCGTCAAGGCGCTGCTCGCGCGGGACGTCTGCGAGTCCCTGGTGCTGTTCTTCTGGCGCGAGCGAGAGACTGGGCGGAAAGTCCCGCACCAGTTCCTCGGTCGCACGGCTCAGTTCAAGCTCCACCTTGGTGTCGATAGCCGGTTGGGCGATCACCTCGTCGTCCTGAGCGCTTGGCCGGACGAATCCGTCGAAGGCGAGGCGCACAGCGAGTACGGGTTCCGCCCGCCCTTCCCGTTCGCGTTCGACCGCGTACCAGCGGGCGTCGACGGCGTCGCCATGGTCCGCTGGCTGGTGGACGCGCTCGAGCAGCACGAGATCGACGACGCCGACGCGCGCCGCGACCGCAAGGGCGAGAAACTGCTGAAGGAGTGGTCCAACACGCTCAGGTTTCGTCAGACCGTCGAGGACGGGCGCTACGCGCCCGTCCCCTACAGCTCCTACCGAGTCGAGGGAAATCGTATCTACTTCGCCGTGACCTCGCTGCCGGACGCCGTCGTCATCGAGCAGCCACGAATGGTTCGCCGAGACCAACGGACGCTCGCGTCCGGCGTCGTCGACGAGTTTACCCCATCAATGGTCGCCCTCTGGGTCGAGCGGGGCGTGTCCGAGTCGCTCCCCGATCAGGGGCAAATAGTCTTCGACAACCGGGCGAGCCGCATCGCGCTCGACCGGCAAAAGGGCGCCCTCGACGCGGTTCGCTACGGGCGCTCGGTGCGCCCCGCGCTCCGCGACGTCATCCTCGACCCGTCGCAAGCCCGGCCTCCGAATGTCGGAGGGGACCTAGAGTGGGCTCAGAGCGACTTCGACGACGACAAGAAGACGGCCGTCAAGATGGCCCTGGCGGCGTTCGACGTCCTCGTCGTCCAGGGCCCGCCCGGGACCGGGAAGACGCGCTTCATCACCGAGCTTGTGGTGCAGCTCTTGCGGCAGTCGCCCGAGTGCAAAGTGCTGCTAACCTCGCAAACTCATGTCGCGCTCGACAACGCCCTCGAGCGCCTGCACGTACTCGAGCCGAGCGCGCGGATCCTGCGCGTCGCGCAGCGCGACGATGATCGCGTCTCCCCCAAGGTCCGCGAGCTGACCATCGACCACGTGGCGACGCGATGGCGCGAGGACGTCGCGAAGGCGTCCGAGGCGTTCCTCTCCGCAATCGCCAAGGAGCTCGGCGTCAACCGGCAGGACATTGCGATGGGGATGTCCGCGGGACGCCTACGGGTCGAGTCCGCGGAGCTCGATCGCGTCGAAGCACGGCTCGCCGAGTGCGAGCGGCGCGTCGACGAACTCGAGCGGGGCGTGAAGGTCGCCCAAGCCGGTCACGTGGCCGACGGCTACCACGAGACGACGGAGGCGCTCGAGGAGGTCCGCGACGAGGTACGCAACCTGATCGAGCAGCGGAAGACCGTCGGCGCGCGCCGGCGGGAAGCGGCCCGACGGCTCGCGGCCATCGGGGAGCTAGGCAGCCAGCTCGCGGAGGCGGCGACGGCGGATCTCGCGGAGTGGGAGCAGGGGCTCCTCGCGGGGAGCGACGCGGACCGCAAGGTGCACGCCCTGATCCGCCTCGCTGAAGAGTGGCAGCTGCGGTTCTCGTCTTCTCGCGAGTTCTACGCGGCGATGGTGGCGACTTCGTCGGTGGTCGCGGGCACCTGCCTCGGCTTCGCGCGCGTCCCTGGCATCCTTTCCGCCGAGTTCGACGTGTGCATCGTCGACGAGGCGTCGAAGGCCACCGCCACCGAGTTGCTCGTGCCGCTGTCGCGCGCCAAGCGGTGGATCCTCGTCGGAGACACGCAGCAGCTGCCCCCGTTCGTCGAGGACCTCCTAGAGGATCCGAAGCTGCTCGACGAGTACGGGTTGGACCGCGAGTCGTTCCAGACGACGCTGCTGGACCGGTTCGTGGCGTCCCTCCCGCCCGCCTGCGTCGCGTCGCTCACGACGCAGCACCGGATGGTCCGCCCGATCGGCAACCTGATCAGCACCTGTTTCTATGAGGGGAAGCTCAAGAGCGTGCGCGAGGATGACGGACGCGCGCTCGCGGCCGCGCTCCCAAGCCCGGTCACGTGGTTCACCACCGCGAAGCTGCCGGGCCACCACGAGACGGCGTCGAACGGCTCGATCAAGAACCTGGCCGAGGCCCGCTTCATCGGCCAGTGGCTCCGGCGCCTGAACTTCATCGCGAAAGCGGCGAGCAGGCAGCTGCGCGTCGCCGTCATCACAGGCTACGCCGGCCAGTGCGTCGAGCTGGAACGGGCGCTTGCGCTCCTTCAGAAGGACGTCACTGCCCTCTCACTCGAGTGTAACACCGTCGACGCGTTCCAGGGCCGTGAGGCAGACATCTGCGTCTACTCGGTGACGCGGTCGAACGACCGCGGGCAGATCGGCTTCCTCCGCGATGCGCGGCGAATGAACGTTGCGCTCTCCCGGGGGCGCCAGGGCCTCGTGATCGTCGGCGATCACGTGTTCTGCCGGTCGGCGCGGAGCCCGAACCCCCTCCGTGTCGTGCTCGAGTACATCGACGCCCATCCGGCGGATTGCTCGATCGAGGAGGCTCAGCATGAGGGCCGATGAAATCGCCAAGCGGCTCGACGTCCGGGCCGGATACGAGCTCGTGACCTATCGCGAGGTCGGCCTCCCAATCTTCAGCGTCCACGCCATGGCGCTCGTCCAAGAGCGGCAGGAGCGAAGCTGTATCGAGGAGTTCGTGCTGCGCGCGATGGTCGCGGGCCTGGAGACGGTGGCGCAAATCGAGGGCATCCTCGGCTTGCCCCGTCGAATCGTTGCGACGACACTGGCCGATCTTGTGCGCCAGGAGGCGATTCGGACGAGCGCCGGCGGCGAGCGCCTCTCCGTCACCGACCGCGGGCGCGAGCTCCTGAGCGAGCGAGAACTCGTTTCGCCCGCGGAGCAGACCGTGTGGTTCCCGTACGACGGCCTGCTGCGGCGACCGAAGTGGTTCGGGGACACGCAGCTCCTTCGCCCAAGTGACCTCAGGGAGCAAGGCATCACAGCCATTCGCGCCATCCCTGCGCGCCCACCAGAGGCCGGCGAGCTAGGGGCAGCCGAGGTCTCGGAGGTCGTGCGCTTGGCGGCGAGCGCGGCCCGCTCGGAGCGACAGGTCCTGCGCATCCAGACCGTCGAGAAGCGCTACCGCATGTACCTGCCCGCGCTCGCGCTCTTCTACCGCGCCGTCGAGGGAGACGAGATTCAGGTCGGATTCGCGATCGAGGGCCGCCTCTCGCAGGAGCACGAGCTCGCGTTCGCGCGCGGTGGTGGCCCGGAGCGGCAGGCCATGTTCGACGGGCTTCGAGACAAGTCCAGCATGCCTCGGCTCGACGGTCCCCTCGCGGGGCGCGCGGCCGAGCTGCTCGAGGCCGCGAGCGCGCTGCGCAGGGACGTGGCGCAGATCACGTCGACACGGTCGGCCATCGACAAGGCCGCCGTCGCCCATGCGTTGGCGGGGACGGACGAGGCCAGAGCGGAGGCAGCGAAAAAGGAGGAGGGTGCGCGGAGCACGCTCTCGGCGGTGGAGGCAGGCCTCAACAAGGCCCTCGTTCGGCCGCTCCCGGTCTATGAACACCCAGGAATCCTCGAGGCCGCGGTCAAGGACGCCAAGCAGCGGCTAGTCATCCTCTCGCCCTGGATCCGTCATGCTGTCGTGACCGAAGCGTTCCTTCGGGGGCTTCACAAGGCGTGCGGACGCGGGGTTCGCGTCTCGATCGGCTTTGGGCTCGGGGACGTGGACGAAGGCGAGAAGCCGCGGGACGCCGAAGCGCGCCGGGCGTTGGAGCAGGCCGCCAAGGACCTCCCGAACCTAGTCGTGCGGCGGCTAGGGAACACCCACGCGAAGGTCCTCATCCAAGACAGCGACCTGATGGTGATCACCAGCTTCAACTGGCTCTCGTACCGGGGCGATGCGTCGAGGCCATTCCGTGAGGAGTGGGGCACGCTCGTGCGCGACGCGCGTGTCATCGAGGAGTTCCACTCTGAGGTCATCAAGCGCTTCGCGTAGCGCGGGCCGAAGCGTCGGTGGCCTGCGGCCACCCTTGTGCTCTCCTGCGCGGGTTGCACGGAGGCGGCTACGTCGGGATGCTCGCATCCCGACCTCGCAGCGAGGTCCGAGTCTCGCAAGAATTGCAGACCTCCAGGGGCCGCCATGGCAAGACTCGTTCGGCGGCCAGGTGGATCAACATCGCGCCGCGAACTGGAACACTTGGAAGGCGCCGCTGAAGAACAGCGGCGACGCCCTCGAGCACCGGAGCGGCCTGCGGGATCGTCCGGGCTGCGGGGCCCGCGGAGCCTTGGCGGGTCATCCGTAGCCGGTCTCATGGCTGCCTGCCGATGGGGCCACGACGTGTGACGCTCGCGCCGACACGGACGCGCGAACGACGTCCTGCAGTTCCAGGCGCGTGAGCGCTAGCGCGTCGTCGCCGCCGACCCCGCAGGCCACCGTCAGGCGCCGCGCTCGCGGGCGGCGTGGCAGCGCGAGCGATGTCGTGCCGCGCCACGCACGTAGCCGTCACAGCGCGCGGTCACCGCTGCCTGCGCGCGGCGCCGCGCTGGGGCGGGCTTGCAGCCGACACGCGCATCCCGGGGCGCGTGGCCGGTAGCGCGCTCTCGCGGCGGCATGGGCAGGCAGCTGGCGCCCGTAGGCCGACACGCGCTGGAGCCGCGCAGGTCGCTGCGCGCTGGCGCACGCTCTGGACGGTACGACCCCTGGCCGGTGTAGTGTTCTCGTCTAGATTCCGTTTGACGCCGATCCTGTGATCAGAAGAATGGCCCGCGTCGCCACGCTGCTCGCGTGTTTCGGACGACCGTGAGGGAGACGATGAGGACGACAGACCGGCAGATCTCATCGTCGGCAGTGTTCGCTCTCCTGCTCAGTGTCGTTCCGACGCAGGCAGACGCATCCGAGCTGAGTGCCGGAGTTAGCTTCGGGGGGATCCAGGCTGGCACCGTGACGCACCTGGCGGTGACTCCGCACGCGGGAATATCGTGGCGCATCAACGGCAACATTCTATTAAATGTTCACGATCTTCTGAGCGTCGTGCCTCCAATCCAGATAGGTGGGGTCGGTGTCTACAATAGCACCGTCGCCGCTCTCGGATATGGCTGGAAGAATGGCGATTTTAGCGCTGGCCCATCCGTTGCGCTCTACTTCATGCCGGCTTGCGGAAGTACATTGTGTGGGCACGTTGCCGGGATGGCGGTAGGCGCGCATGCGCAAACCAACGCGTACGTTGCAGGGCCGCTCGGCGTGTCGGTGAGCGCCAATGTGGATTGGGTCGGCGGGAGCAGCCTCGTGCTCCCAGGTTACGTGTCCGTGCTTGTCGTCGTCGGTCCCGTGCTTCGATGGAGTATAAAGTGAACGCAAAAAGAATTCTGTTTCCGATTCTGGCTGTCGCCATCTGCATGCTGGCGGCCTGCAACTGGACGGTAGGAGACTGCTATCCCCGCGAGGAGTGGGTGAAGGGCGAAGGTGCAGGTGGACCAGTCGGGCCGCCCGTTCCTGTCTTCACCTCCGTCTCGTCGGGGGACTTCGGGGCGGAGCCGCCGAGCGGATCGGAGTACGGCAGCGAGCGCAAGATCCAGTGCAACAAAACGGACGACGAAGACGAGGAGGAAAGCCCGAGCGACAGCTCGGAGAGGCCGACAGCTAGCCCGACGAGCCCGCCAGATCCCTGCCAGCAGAGCGGCACTCCGCAGATGGGTTGCAACATCTCGGCGTTCGAGCCGTCGATGTTTCAATTTGTTACGACCTTAGCCTACGACGGGACCGTAGCAGGTGGTTGGCAGGAGGCGACGGCGGGGTTAGTGTTCAGACGAGGCGTCCGAGGCGTCGACGCGTGCACGGTTCACATCGGGATGCCATTGCGAACCCAGACTTGGGGGGCGATCTCGGCGGAGAGGGCGGCGATCATCAGTGCCGATCTGGTGAATCGGATAGCTGCAAAGTTTTACGAAGAAGGGCTTACCGATCTTCCACCTGGTGTATTCTGCGAGAGATTCAAGACCGAGATACGTCAACGGTTTGAGAAAGAGAAAGAGTACGAGGGCCTCGGTGCCAGGCTTATGGGTTGATTCTCCCCGCTTCCCTAGACACCCCCGAAGGCAAAGGGAGGCAGGGATGGGACGGAGAAAGAGGAAGGCGTTTACGCCCGATCTCAAGGCGGAGGCGGTACGGCTATGAAGCACAGTGTTAGAGAGCTGCTGGACGTCGTCTACAGATATTACCCACGTGGGATTGATGTCATCGAGCAGGCCGACATTCAGCGCTACAAGGAAACCGAAGAGTACGGCCGCCTGGTGGTCGCGCGGCGGCGCGCGGCAGCGGACGAACGTTGGCCTGCCTTGCTGCGTCGGATCGAAGAACGATTCCCCTCTAGCATTGTTACGAATAATTCGTTTCACCTGCCTACGGGGGCCCTGGACGCTTCCTACTCCTTTTCGGTTTCTCTGCCAGATACAACCGGCGGCCGAACGCTGTGGTTTCACATTGGCTTCCTGGTTCCTTACTATATCGTCTATGGTTGGCGCCTGATCCAGTTCGTGAGGCAGCCAGAGAGATTTAGAGTTGTCTTTGGTGGTGTGAATTTCTTCATTCCGCGAAGCCCGAATGATTCGGCGCTTGTAGCAAATTCGGATGATGAAACACTAAAGAGTGTCACGTTTGGTGAGTCGTATATCGACTTCGAGCTATCGGACGATGAGCTGCCATACGCAGAGTGGATCGCCCGCGACATCGAAGCGACCTTCGGTTGTGAACGCATGCCGCCGGAGGTCGGTGCCGTGCTCGTGCCGGATGTGGCGGTGAACCCACGGGCTCTCGGAAAAGCTAGACTGTGCGATTGCCTGTTTACGGCCGGTCATGAATGGGTGCCCCCTTCGCCGTCTGAAGTGCGGACGCCAGGGGTAGAGGTCGATGCGAGCAGCCTGACAGGACGATTCGTCGCAGTCCTCAAGGTGCTGGCAGCGCTCTACAACATCTTGTGGAGCCTGATGCCAGAGGCGCGGGGCGTTTTCTTCGGAGGCGTGACAACAGATGGGGTACTGCGCAAAGAAGAAATATTGAGAGTGCTTGCAGAAATTCGGGTGCTCATGGATCCGCCGAAGACTCCCCGCGGCATCGCTTCCAAGCGCGAACTCGAAGTTGCCATCCGCGAAGTCGAAGCGCTGGTCGCTGGGTGGGATGGTGAAGGCGAGCCGCCAGCCTCCATGGTCGCTTGGGCCTCCAGCTTCCTGGCAAGTTGGCTCGTGGACTCGGACCCCAAAGCCTCCTCGTAGCCCTCGCCGAGATCCGCGCCGTCCTCCTGTGACGTGACCGCGGCTATTCGGGAAACCTAAGCGTCTTGTGGGCCTCGCCGCTCTCCCCAACCGTCATGCTGCCATCGTGGTTCCAGCTGGTGCCGCCCTTGCCCGGCTGTCCGGTCTCGATGGTGACGCCCTCGAGCGTGAGCTGGTCCTCGTCGAGGTAGGCGACGCCGATCGAGTCGCCGCCGCGCCCCGGGCCGCCGTATCCGCCGGGCCCTCCTTGGCCGCCTCGGCCGCCGAAGCAGGCGGCGAGTTCATCCCCGAGCGTTCCGCCCGGTGCGCCTCGGCCGCCTATGCCGCCGCGCTGGGGTTCCCCGCCGTCGCCGCCATTGCCGCCAAAGTCCGCCGTGATCTTGGTGTCGCGCACGGTCACCCGGGCGTGAAGCACGAGGATGCCGATGGACGGCGGTGCGTTCGCTCCCCCGCGGCCTCCTCTGCCTCCGCAGCCGCCGGCCCCTCCCGAGCCGCCTGCTGGGCCTCCCTTGGAGGCCACACCGCACACGGCGAGCCCGCCCCAGCGACCGCCGCCGCCGCCGCCGCCCTGGCCCGGCGTGCCCCAGGTCCCCTCGGCCCCCGTGTCGCCCTCCCATCCTGCCTCGGTGAGGCGCCCGATGCCCTTGCCGGGCGCGCCTTGCGTCCCCGGAGCCCCCGGGCCCCCCTCGGATCCGCTGCTGCAACTGACGTTGTCCCGCTCCCCGATACCACCGCGTGCGGGCGGCAAAAGGTCGGCGGGCTCCCCGTCTCCTCCGTCCTCGGCGCTGTCGGGCAGCCCATCGCCTCCCTTGCCACCGATGCTCGTGAGCCCGCTCTCGCACCGGTTCACGACCGCAGGGCCGCCGGCGACGACGACCGCCGAGCAAGCGTCCCCACCGAACATGCCATCCGGTCCAGTGGGTTGCGAGGTCTGCCACTTCTCGCCAGCCTCCCCTCTTAGTCCACCGCGGGCGGAGATCTCGCTCTGCAGGATCTCCATCGCCGTGCTCGACTGAACGAGCACTCCGACCTGGCCCGCCGACCGGACGTAGAGATCGGCGAGCGTCGACACCCCGTCCGCGGCCCCCGTGTCCTCGGGGCCCGCGGGCTCGACGATCACCATGGGGCCGAAGACACTAGCGTGAGAAAACTGGGTCCGCGGGAGCAGGGGGTCGCGCTCCCATTTCCGGCAGTGGAAACCCCCCAGGAGGTCCACGCCGGAGGGCACCCTGATCTGATCCACCACGAATCCCTCGTTGCAGAGGAACACGCGCCCCCGTCCAGCGCGCGCGAGTTCGATCGCGCGCGCGACGGTGTACACCGGCTTCGCCTTCGTGCCGGGGTTCCTGTCGTCGCCGCCACCGACGTTTCCGGCGAGGAAGACGCCGCAGCCGTCGTCGAGGATTCCGGCGGCGACGTGCTCGACGCAGACCGACTCGGGAGGCGGCTCGTTCTCGCACGAGGTGCCTTCACACGGCGTCACGCCAGGGGCGTTCACGCCGGGAGCAGTTCCGCAGCCAGTGGCCCACGGCGACAACAGAAGGACGAAGGTACCAGCGGTGCTCTTCCTCATGGGCGTCTCCTGACGTGCGCCGCCCGCACAGGGCAGTTCATTGAGGCGGCTCCGGGTCTGGCGCATCGAACCGGTACCAGAACTGCGCAGTCCCATCGTTCCCCTTGCCGAGCGGGCGTTCCGGGGTTGAATTGCCGCCAAGCCCCCCGGTGCCGGCTTGTCCGGGCAAGACCGTCGCCTTGTACCCAAGGGTCACGGTGGCGCTCACGGAGCCGATGCCGAGCGAGTGGCCACCGAGGCCGCCGCCGGCATCGCCCCCGCGGCCGCCGTTGCCGCCACCGCCTCCGGCGCAGCCTCGCGACCAGTCGGGCCCAAGACTGTGCCCACCGTGGCCGCCATCGGGGCCTAATCCGCCCCACTGGCCCGTTCCGCCGACCCCACCATTGCCGCCCTTGGCCCCGAGGACCTTGCTGTCCTCGACCGTGAGGTCACTTCCCTGCAAGGCCACAATCCCGATGCTCGCACCGCCGTAGTCGCCACCTTTGCCCCCCTTGCCGCCGCAGCCGCCGCTGCCCCCCGATCCGCCGGCCGCACCGCCCTGGGGCCGACCCGCCGGACACGCGTTCATGGGGTCGCGCCCTTTGCCACCGCCACCCCCGCCGCCGCCCTGACCGACGCCGCCCGGCTTCCCGTCCTTCCCGCGGGCGCCGACCCATCCCTCGACGCCCAGGAGGCCAGCGCTTGCCGCTCCGGCAGCGCGCTCCGCGTCGGAGCCGTCTGCTCCGCGGCCCCCAACCGTGCACGGCATGCTGGACGCGCCGGTGCCAGCCGAGCCGTGATTGTCCGGAATCTCGACCGGCTCCGGCAGTCCTGACGTCCCATCATCGCCCGTCGCGAGGCCTCCATCGCCCCCCTGGCCACCCGTCGACTCGATCCCCTCGCCGCACACGGTCACGACCGGAAGGGCGCCCGGCGCCATGTTCGCCGTACACGCATCCACGCCGTCGTTCCCCAAAGCGCCGGCGTTCGCACGGTAGCTCGGCGCGTCCTCGCCCGGCTCTCCATCCTTACCGTCGCCTGCGAGGATCTCGCTCTCCCGCACGATTGCCCTGGCTCCATAGCTCAGGAGCATCGCGATCGACGACTTGCGGTCGCTCGCGGAGGCGTCGGCCGCCACGGCGCGCACGCCGAAGATCACCGACATCGCGTCGTCCCCTGCGTTGACCGCATCGTCCCCGCCGAGGACCCGCACCGGGATCCCCACGGGCGGAGCGATGACGGTCGACGCATTCGGCCCGATGCCCGACCATTCATACGACCAATCGCCGCCGTCATTACAGAGGCGGCTGCCCCAGAGGTCGACCCCAGAAGGCAGCGAGATCTCCTCCTCGAACGTCCCGCCGCACGCAAGCACGCGCCGGGTCGGCGCCTCGCCGTGGTCTCGTCCGCTCGCGGCGAGCCCGATGGCATGCTGCAGGGACTTCACCGGCGCGCCCTTCGTGCCGGGGTTGCTGTCGTCACCCGACGACGCGCTGACGAACACCCCGCATTCGTCGAGCGCCGGCGCCGTCTTGGGGTCGCCGTCGCAGAGAGACGTCGGCGGCGTGAGGCAGAGGCGTCGGTCGTAGCAGCTATCGTCGTAAGCGCACCCGGAGAGGCCGCCCGCGCCGACCGTGGAGACGGTGCTTACAGCCAACAGCAGCCGCATTCGTCGCGGTTCGAGAAGACGCACGTCCTGGCCCCCTGATCACCACGCGCCGTACGCCACGAGGCCGGCCTGTGTCGGCGCGACCGTCGGCATCAGCGCGACCCGAGCTTTGGTCGGTTCAGCCTGCAGTAAAGAGAAGTCCATGAAGAATGAAGCCAGAGTCGCAGCGCCCACCACACCGCTCGTCACCACCATCGCCGTGCCGAGCCCGGCGAAGAGATCCCGCTCTCGTTGGAGACTCGTCAGCTCGCCGCACGCGGAGGGTTTCGGCGTTCCCCGACATACCCCTTGAGAGACGCCCACGGCGTCGAGCTTCGCGTTCCGCTCGTCCAGGTCTCCGTCGGCGGCACTCGCACGAACCATGAAGACCGCACCGAGCGAGCCTGTTGCCAAGGTCAACCCGATACCGGTGATGCGCAGGGCGCCTGGCCAGGATGTCCAAGCGCTGGACGGCCGGCCCCGCACGGCAGGCGACGAGCTCCTGGTCTTCGGCGTTTCCTTCGGTGAACCCGGCGCGCTCTCCGGAGCTTGGCTCACCGCCATACGCGCCAACGGCATTCTGACGTTGTACGCCGTTGCGGCCACAGCCCCGAACTCATGGAAACCATCCTGGCGGCCCGGTGCGCGGGCCCGCACCATGCGTTGGCCGGGCTCCAAGAACAGCTTGTACGTCCGCGCGACCCGGCCTACCCACTTGCCGTCGACGAGCACCTCGGCATCCGGCGGATCGACCGAGAGCACGAGTGTCGCGACGTGCGATGTTGCCTCGCGCTCTCCTTTCTCGAATCGTAGCTGAAGCGCGAGCGGCAGCGCCGTGCGCTGCTCGAGGCTAAAGGCCAGGTGCTCGGCGGCATCGCGGTACTTGCGCAGCGCGAGCTCGCAGAGACCAAGCTCGCCGGCGAGCTCCGCGCGCTCTCGCTCCGTGCTGGACGCTGGGTCTGCTGCCTCCAAGGCGGCCTTGTAGGCGGCGTATGCCTCAGTCCACTGCCCGGCGTTGCGTGCCCTGCGACCGCGGCGAACATGGTCCTTCACCGTGGCGCCGTCACGTGGTCCTGGCTCCGGATAGGTGTCCTCCGCGCTGGCCGAGCTCGCAGCGCCGGTTGCGGCGAGGAGCGCAGAGAGGAGCAGAACACATGCGGAACATCGCATGGTTGGACGGTACTCGCGCCAGCCGCGCGGCGTCAACGGGAGCGAATCGATGCAAAGTGGCCCTGGCAGTGGCAAATTGCGTTCGGGTGCGGCAATGCGATCGCCTCCTCGCGGCAGCGAGGGCGCGATCGCCTGAACGCATGTATCGGTGCCACCTGGTGCTACCGAAGTTGCCGCTCCTTGCACTTTCCTGCACCGTTTCGAGCGGCTCAGGGATGCTACCTAACCGTGGGCAAGCCAGCGACCCATCTCCTCAGCTTCAACCGCTTCCGGCGCCTGGCCAGGCTCCACGGCGTGCCGGCGCGCGACGCCGAGGACGTCGCGCAGAATGCGCTGCTGCGGGGATTGGAAGTGGCGAGGCGGGTCGAGCTGAGCGGCGATCCGGCGCGGTATTTCGTCACGATCGCCCTCAACGAGGCACGGAAGCACAGACGGAACCAGCGCCGCCGCGGAGAGGTGCTGACGTCGTTCGAGGAGCGCGATCCCCGAGACGAATGCCCCACGCCGGAGGAACTGCTGCGCTTGCGACAGCAGGAGGAGCTGGCCCGGGACTTGCTCGACCGGGTCGGCCCCAAGGACCGGGATCTCTTGGTCAAGCACGAGCTGGAGGGGACACCGCTCTCCACGATCGCCGCCGAGCTGAACGTCCCGTTGGATACGGTGAGGGCGCAGCACCGCCGGGCTTGGGATCGACTCGTTGCGGCTTTCAAGCGGTGGACGGCCCAGCAACCCGCGCACGGTAGGGACGAGAGCGCCTGCGTCCCGCTGGTGCTCGGGCTGGACCGCCGTGCGTCGTGGACGGCCTGGCTGCGCCGGCTGGGCGTGAGGATCGTCGTGCAGGGTGCGTTCGTCGTGTTGACCGGCGCGCTCCTCTCGGCGGTGCCGCCGCTGCCCAGCGCGGAATCGTGGCTGCACCCGGCCGCATTCAGCGCACCGGGGCGCGCGCCCGCACCAGACGACGTCACGGCGCAAGGCTCACGTGACAGCGCGCATTCTGCTGTCGCGCCCGGGAGCGCGTCGCCGGCGGCGACAGGCAGCGCGCGCGCTGAGGCTGTGGCGAGCAGCACGCCCGCGCCCTCCGTGCCGACAGCACCTCGTATCTCGTCCCCGGGGAGCCCCGTGTGGCCAGCGGTCACCGCACGCGAGATGCGCCTGATCAGCCAGGCCCGAAGGGCCATTGAGGACAACGACGGAGAGGGCGATCACGAGGCGCGCCTGCTGCTCGAAGCCCATGCGCGGGAGTTTCCGCGCGGTCGGCTCGCAGCGGAGCGCGAAGCGCTGTTCAGGCACATTCGCTGAATCGTCGGCCGTCGATTGACGGCGAGCTGACGGTGACGCTGATGGTGTCTTCAGACCAGACAGCACAGGGCCGAGATCTGTCTTGCGTAGGAATGCTTACGTCCAGGAGGAGAATCGCTATGGAGGACATGCTGGGTGCGATGTGGCTCGTCTCGCCGCTCGGGCTCGCGATGATAGCCTGTGTCGCGATCGGCTTCGCGGTCACCGCGCGCGAAGCGCTGGGACGCGAGCGCGGCCTTCGCGAGGCGCGCGAGCACGCGCATGACGACGAGGAGGCAGCCCTCATCGATGCGAAGGAGCAGGCAGTGGGGGAGCGGGACCGATGCCGGCGCCTTCTGGACTGTCACGTGGATGCGGCGCTCGCGAAGCTGACAGATGCCCGCGCGCGCCCCGTCCCCTGGCCAGGAAGGGTCCTCGAGTCGTTCTGCGCGACGATGCCTTCGTGGAGGAGGAAGCTGGCCGAGAGCACGGGGTTGGAGCCGAGGGAGGTGGAACGGTTGCTGAGGAGCGACCTCCCGATGACGCCCGGCCTTGCTCGGCAGCTGGAGGCCTTCACCGGCACGCCGGCGCGGTACTGGGAGCGCCTCTGGCAGCTGCACCACGACGACCGGACGGACGCCGAGGAGACCGTGGTGATCCAGGTCGGCGAGCCCGTCACCAAGCGCGAGAGCGCGGCGCGTCCCGCGTCGTCGCCGGCGCAGAGCTCGACGCCGCCGACGCTACCTCCCCGCGCGCTCGACGTTCCTCCGCCTGTGGTGCCGTCGCCCGAGCTCGCGGCCATGAGCCCGCGCGCGAAGCTCCCGCCGCCGCCGCAGCCGCGCCTTAGGTCGCCGCTCCCTGTCCGCGCCGCCACGGGGACTGAGCCCGCCCGGCGCGCTGCCACGCTGACAAGCTTCCCGCTACAGCGTGACGAAGGCGGGCCGGGTTCCGCGAACATTGCCGATTGGGAGGACGTTGAGCGCTCTCCGCTGAACACGACACTTCCGGGAGTAGGGAGCCATGGGTGAGCGCAGCCGTGCCTCGCATTCATCATAGGGTGCGATTTCGCAAGGGGGGTAAAGTCATGGATTGTCCGGATGAAGGAAAGCGCGCTGCGGCGTACGCGCGCTTGTTTTGCCCGATGCTGGTTCGTGCGGTGTTGCTCTGGTTGGAGAGGATGGGGGTCCCTCAGTGCCAGCGTGGCGACGTCGCGGGTCAGGTCTGGCTCAACGCCTGCGAGAGCTGGCCCAGGTTCGATCCGAAACGCGGCAGGCCGGAGCGCTGGTTGAACGCGATCACCGTACACGTTGCCTCCCACTACCACGAGCGTGCGCGAAAGCGCAGGGAGGAATTGGTCAGTTCGATCGAGGTGCTTGATCCAGCGCCAGATGCTGCCGCTGTGATGGAGTCCGACAACGTCAGGGCCAGCACCATGGATGCAGTGAATGAGCTCGATCCGGTGCTGCGACTCGTTCTCGTGGCACACGATTTGGGCGGAGTTTCGATGGCCCAGATCGCCCAAGATGCAGGGCTGCCCCTCTCGACGCTTTACAGGCGACGCGCACGGGCCATCGGTGAGTTGCGTAATATTCTTATGCTTCGGGAAGCCGGCGAGATCTCTTCGCGGGGAGTGGGACTGCAATGAGCGTCAAGGGCCTGGTTGTTCACTTCCGGCGCGACCTGGATGACGACGAGGCGGAGCGAATGATCGACGCTCTGATGATGCTGAAGGGCGTCGCCAAGGTATCATCTGTCAAGGCCGGTTACGAAGACGAACTGAACCGGCAGCGGGTCAAGCGAGAACTGCTAAGCAAGATTGATGGCCTTCTGAGAGATGACGAGGTCCCGATCTAGCTGCCGACGAACCCGCGTCGTCGTGGTGTCGACGCAAAAGGCCCGCGGTGCCGCCATCGGGCCGCGCTCGCGGGCGACGCTGGCGCCCGGACGACGTCGTGCCGCTCCAAGCGTGCGCCTCTGATCACGATGCGCGAGCCGAGCGCGGCGAATCGGCATCGTGTGGGTTCTACGCGCACATGCCAGGGGTCGCGCTGGATTCCATTCCCACAAGAGATGGTGTTTACCGTGCGCAGTTGAAGCCGAGCGGACGCGAGGGAGCTCGGCGAGCCTGCGACGTTGGCCGGCAGCCCCATGGTCTCGTACGCGATCGACGGGTGCAGGGCCCCAACGTGGCGCCCGCGTTCAGCGTCGCCATGCGCGGCCCGGATCGGCGCGCGTGGACGTCCGCGCGCGAGGCGCCCTGGGAGACATTTTCTCGAGAGACAGTCGGAGGCGCCAAGCTGGCCGATCGCGCGCGCCATCGTCCGGTCTGCCCGGTCTGACGTGAAGGGCCGCCGCTGGCGCTTGGCCTCGCGCCCGTCACGGGCGCGGGGAGCGTGGGCGGCGTCACGGAGGCACGCGCCGACCGCCGCGACGCCGGCCCGCTGGCGTGGCGATGACGCCGTCCGTGCGCCACCGTCGTCCGCCTCCCGGCCCGGCGTGGCGCCGTGGGCAGGACGGCGCTCGACGGCGTTGGCGGAGTGTTGGCGACCACGCGGCTGGAGCTACACGACGTCGCCCATGCGTGGCCGTGCCGCGCGCGGGCGGCTCGTCGGAGCGCGCCGTGGGGCAGGTCGCGGTCACCGCACGCTGACGGCCGAACGCCTGGGGCTGCGCACGATGCCGCCCGTGCAGCAGCGTCGCCCGCCAGCGCGGCCCGACGACCGCGCGTCGGGGGCCGCCAGAGCGCGAGGGTAGCTGCTCCTGCCATATACAAACCTCGGTTGTTGTGTGTTTCGGGTTCGGGACGGAGCCTGAACGAGAGCCCGTGAGGAGGCCCGAAATGGTAATTCTGACGATCTGGTATCTCGTCGCGAGTTACCGGGATCTGGTCAGGTGTGGAAACCGCTCTGGTGTCGCGCAGTTAGACCGCTTCGAGGGAGCGCCCGAGGGGCCAATTTGGGGGGGTCGCGAAGGGGTCGTTTTGGTAATTTTGCGCGGGGTCGGCTGAGGGGCTCCGGCGAGCCGCCCACCTCCGTTTTGTTGCGTACGCGTGCCACAGGGCGGCGCGCGACGGGCACGACCGCGGGGCGGCCTGACGCGGGGCGCGAACTCGGCGCACGGGGCCGCGGAGCTCGTCCAGGCGGGAGGCTGGCGCAGGCGCAAGGCGGAGCTCGCCCAGGTGGATGCCAGCGCGGCTCGCGACCGCGGCGCCGGGCGAGCTGGCCCCGCTCGACGGCGACCGCCCGGGGGGGCACCCAGCACACCGAGGTCACGTGATCGGGCCCCAGCGAATGCCAGTCAGGTCACGGTGCCACGTGAGAACCGGCGTCCTCTTGGTCGCACGCTACATCAGACTTTAATGCCGTCGTCCTCCCCAGGAGCCGACTCTGGTACTGTGCTTTAACGCTCTTTAAAGTTGAACGGAAAATGAAGGCTTCGCTCTGGCAGGTTTGTGGTTCGGTGCTTTTGTAGACGCATGAGCTCGCGGCGCTGGTACGAGCTCGCGTGCGGAGTTGTCCGCGCGCCGAGCCACGTCCTGGAAGAGTGTTTCCAGATGAACAAGCAGACCCGGTGCCACCTGCGCGCGATCGCACGGCTGCACCCCGAGATCGGCAACCTGTGTGATCAGCTTGAAGCGCCCTGGAACGCCGTGCGAAGGATCGCGCACGCGCCGGGGGCGGCGGCGCAGTGGGAGCGCGCGGAGCAGGTGCTCGGTGAGCTCGTGGAGAAGCGCCGGGCGACGGCGCCGCGCCGGTCGAGGCTGGAGGCTGTGCGCCTGGAGGCGCTGAAGCGAATGGGACCGCCGATGGAGGGGGGAGGAAAACTTGCAAGCAGCCTGCGAGCCGCGTGGGAGGCGGCGGAGCGCGGGACGCGCGCGGTGCCAAGCCCACGTCCGGGCGATCGGCAGGCTCGCATGCGGTGAAGCGCTGGCCGGCAGGAAGCGCGCCGGTCGAGCACATGAAGCGGCGTCGCGATGGACTTTCGCCGCTTGCATCTCCCGTGCGTGCCTATCGCGGCCGCCTGCCGATCCTATTCAGAGAGCAGGCGACGCTGGCGTTCGGGCGACGTCGTGCAACTCCAGCTGCGTCAAGGAGTGCTGTCACCGCGCCGGTACGGCGCCGCGCTCGGCCCGATGGACGAGGCCGACGGCGCAACGCTCGCCGACGTCCGCCTCGATCTCTGCGACGGCGTCGAGCTCGCCCGGGGTAGGCGATGGTGGCCCCCCGAGCTCGTGCTCGGAAATCTCGATGTTGGCTAGGCGTGGAGCGGCGCCCCGACCGGCGAGCCGCGCCGTCTGCTCCGGCGTCATGAACGACGCCAGCGCGATCGCGGCCTCCCTGGCGTCCATCTCGACGCCGCGGCCGCGTCGCGGTTTGACCAGGCTGCGGCGCCGAGTCCGCGCTCGAGGAGCATGCCGGCGACGTGGTCCCCCTCGACCAGGTGGATGGCGACGGCCCCGAGCTCGCGCGGCGCTTCTACCTCGAGCAGTAGCGAGCGGGCGCAAGGCGTCGCGGAGGCCGCAGAACCCGGGGAATCCAGAGCCGGTCGCGACCGCTCGCGACCGCCGCCACCGTTTCGGCGGCACCTGCCGCCGTCTCGGCAGCCGACGCGGCGGCCCTCTCCGAGGAGATCCGTGGGCTCCTCGCGGCCGGCCAGCTCGTCGCCGCTCGCGGCGTCCACGCCCGCCTCGGCGCCGCCCTGGCGCTGCTCCAGCTCCCGCACCGCTCCGCTACCGCGCCGAGGAGGCCGCCACCATTTCGCGCCCGTCCCCCGTTCCGCGTTCACCTCACCGCCGTGCGCGCCCAGCACGCCGCCGATGTCGCGGCTGGCGCCGGCTGGGTGGCCCTCCCTGACGCCCTGGACCGCAAGTGTCCGAACGCCGGCCGAGATTGGCCGTGGCAATGGGTCCTCCATGCGACGTGCCCCTATCGCGATAGGGAGACAGGTCAGCTCCGGCGGCATCATCTGCACGAGACGGTGCTCCAGCGCGCGGTGCGAGAGGCCGCACCTGCCCCAGGTCTATCGAAGCGCGCGAGCTGCCGCCCCCTGCGTCACTCCTTCGCCACGCACCTGCTGGAAACCGGCTACGACTCCGCACGCTCCAGGAGCTCCTCGGCCACTGCGACGTGAACACGACGATGATCTGCACCCACGTCCTGAACCGCGGCGGCCTGGCCGTCTGCAGCGCGCTCGACGGCCCCATCGGTCCGAGGTCGTGAATGGACCGGTGTGTGTCCGGCAACCTCCCGATGAGGAGGCCGCGCCGTGTCATCCAGGCGCGACGCGGCGCGACGCCTCCGGCTACGCGTCCGCCGCGCCCCCTCCAGGCGCCCCCGGACCCCGAAGAGGCGGCGATTGCCGTTGGTGTTAGATGGATCTACCCGACGGCGCCGGACAGCACCTGGGCCTTGCGGCGCAGAGCCGATCCGGGACATGTTTCGTGGGAGAGGCTACAAAAAGCGAAGATCTAGGCACGCCTGGTCCGGCGGTTTCGGTTGACCAATAGACTGATAGTTGGGCAGGCGGGCGTCTCGCGTGGGGGCCCGCTGGTTGGAGAGGGGTCGCTTTTAGCAAGCAGCGCTTCGGGACGTTCTTTCTGATGTGCAGCTGCCATCCCCGTGGGGCGCGTGATGTGTAGTTGCGCCTGACTTCCCGATAGCGTCCCGCGCAAAAGCATGCTAGGGGCACCTTGATGCCTGGCGACCGACGCGCGTACCAAGTCTCGAAAGCTTCGCCGATTGGCAGGGGTGGATGCGCTACCGTGTACCGTGCGGTTTACAAGCCCGCTGCTCAAATCGTTGCGTTTAAAGAGTCCTTCGCTGACGATTATGCGCGACGTAGGATGGCCCGCGAGATCAAGATCCAGGGTATCCTCAAGCACGCTCACGTCATGCCCGTCCTTGACGCCGACTCCAAGGGAAAGTGGTTCACGATGCCGCTCGCCGACGGCGATCTGAGATTGCTGCCTCCGCGCGGGCACTCGGAGATCGTTGCGATGACGACTGAAGTGAGCCTCGGCCTGCAAGCGGCGCATGAGGCGGGGCACGTGCATCGTGACGTCACCCCCGGAAACATCCTTCGGATTACCGAAGGAAAAGCGTCGCGCCACGTGGTTGCAGACTGGGGACTTGTGCGGCAGCCGCACGGTAAGACTACCGCGCTGCTCACCTCGGAAACCCGATTTATCGGGACGCAGGGATTTGCGGCACCGGAGATGTATGTCGAACCTCACAGCGCTGGAATCACCGCAGACATCTATAGTCTCGGCCGTGTGGTGGCGTGGCTCGTTACCGGTACGCAGCCCGTGACAACCCAGCCACTCCTTCCCGAGGGGCCCTGGCGCCATTTCGTAAGACGAATGACGGAACCGGATCCGAGGGCGCGACCCCAGAGCATGACGGAAGTGCGAGAGTTGTTGGCAACCGTCGTTGAGGAGCAGCCGAACACCGCGGCATCGGCCCCAGATTTGGCTCAGCGTGCCGTGCGTGGCGACACCGCCGCCTCGCGCGCACTCGTTCAACTCGGACTCGACGAGCCGCGCAACTCTGAGCTGTTTCTCGACTACATTACCGCCGTGGACACGGAGTTCCTTGTTCGGGGCTCGGAGGCACACGCGGGGGCGCTCCTCGCGTCCATGGCGTACCATCTCTCTCACGACTGGGGCCACCGATCGTTCGACGACGCGAACCCTAGTATGTCATGGATTCTGCAGCTTGCGCAGGCAGCTGCCTCTGCAAATCGTCAAGGTCTCCTAGAGGACGCTGCCCGCGCATTGTTCGAAGCCGAAGCCCACTGGAAGCGCTTTGATCAGCGAAGGCGGACCCGCGGATGGTTGCTAAGTCTGCGCGGCGTATCCGCACAGACCGTCGCAAGGGCACTTCGCACGCACCCCGCGGCTATGGAGTGGTATGAGGAGGAGAATTGGAGCTCGACCTCGGCCGACATAGCTATCCGTGAGGCATTTAAGGCGGTTCGCTCGCGATGAAATGGCCGCCCAACAAGGGCTTGCTGATCGACGCGTGGGTTCGCCTAGCGCACCCACGGGCGGCACAAGCCCCGGCCGTTAGACATCCGGCGACAATCACATGACCATCTCAGATAAAACGCGAAAGATCCTGTGGGGACACTCGGGCAACCGCTGCGCGTTCTGCCGGACATCTTTGATGGTCGATGCGACACCTGAAGACAATGACTCAGTCGTGGGAGACGAATGCCATATCATCTCCGGGAAGCCCGGTGGCCCGCGCGCCGATCCAGCATTCCATCGAGAACTCTTGGACGAACCTGACAATTTGCTTCTACTGTGTCGTGTGCACCACAAGATGGTTGACGACCAGTCCGAGACCTATACCGCTGACGTGCTGAAGACGATCAGGACGAACCATCAGCGCTGGGTTTCGTCAGTGCTCGCGGAGGACGGTAAGATCCCGCCCGTTCGCATTCGCCGAGTCAAAGACAACATTCCCTCCCACCTTATCCGACTGATGTCGGGTAGCGATGTATTCAAAATCGTGGACCGCGCAAGCGGCTACCTGTTTGACCACGACGACTTGAGGTCCGAAAGCGAAGTGGATCTCGTGGGCGGTTTCCTTCAAGAGGCCAGAGACTGGGGCGAGATCTCTGACGACCTCGAAGCTGCGGATCGGGTCCGCGCGACCTTCGATTTGACGAACTCCCTCCGCATCCTCGACGAAGCCGGCTTCTGGGTTTTCGGTGCCACAGAGACTCGACGTCTGGAGGGAGGCGTGGCGGCACCCAGCTCATTCCCCGTAGCGATCCTCCGTGTTATCCGATCCGATGACCCTTCCATCATAAAGATCGATGTGCATCCTTCGGAGCACTTGGAATCTGCTGAATGTCACCACACCGACACGCCCCGGAGGCAGGATGTCTAACGGTCCCGTGAACCGGACAACTGCCCTCCGGCGTCTCTGGCTCTGTCGGGCGTCCACAGGTGACGGGCGGACCGTCAGGCGGTGCAAGCATTGTCGGAGGATCTTTTCATGATCGTCCTCGCTCACGGCTCCGGCGCCCAGGACTTCTACACTCTGGACCGCGCCTTACCACCGGAATTGTGGCAGCGTGTTCGCATTACCGCTCTCCAGCTATTGCGTAAGCGAGGGCAGACCGAAGCGGCAGATGCGCTGGAATCGATTCCGTTTGAGTTGCTTAATGCCACAAACGGGTTCAACGATGAGTTTGCGGTGCTTCAGGCGACCTTGAACTTGGACGAGTACGTGAACCTCTCCGCGTCCAAGGCAGATTCCTACAGCACATCTACTTACAACCAGGTCAAGGGCGTCTTCTCAGAGTTGGGTTACTATGTCAGATTCATCGCTGCAGAACTGGCGACAAGCACAGCTCCTGTCGTGGCGCCTCCCGTACTCGCGGTCAGCTCTCAAGCGGTCGAGCGATCTCTTCGCGACGCCGACAACCTCACAACTGCATCCGGGGCATCATCCGCCGTCGACCGCGTCCATACGGCCTTCCACGGCTATCTACTCGCTGCCTGCTCTCATTCAAGTATACCAGTACCAGCTAATCCATCCATCACACAGCTGTTTAAGCTACTCCGAACTCAGCATCCTTCCTTTACAACCGGCTCCTCGGTGTCGCCTGAATCGATCCGCATCGTGAACTCCCTGGCCAATATTGTCGACGCGCTCAATCCGATACGAAATAACGCCACTCTCGCGCACCCCAACCCCGCTTTGCTGAGCGAACCCGAAGCCATGCTGGTCATAAACACGGTGCGAACATTGTTTCATTATCTTAATGCCCTCATCGTCTAGTGTCCCGTCCCTGAAGAGCGCGAAATAAATCGCCGCCCATGGGCATTGAAGTCAAACATGCGAACGGGACGGCCGAAGGCAGAGCTGGTCCTCACCGAGAACGCGCACAGCTGGGCACGTTCTCGCGCCGGGGCAAGACGGTGCAACACCTGGCACTGCGCGCGCATCGTGCGGACCTGCGCGGTAATAGAAGGTAGACGTCTGCGCCACCGCGCTCAGCGTCGAGTTCCACGCTCTGCGCTCGCGCTCCGCCATGACAACCGCGCCCACAGCGTGCGCTTCGGGTATGTCCACGCGCTTAGTGATGGCACGACCGCCGTGTTCCAGAATGAGCCGCACTCGCATGCCGCGATGCTACCACGGGCACCGCGCGTCCCGGGAGCGGTCACGCGCCGCCGCGCGAAAACGCACCAAATGGGCTGCAGTTGCAAGTGCTGGCTAGGAGACCGACTGTCCGAGCCTCGCCGCGCTGGACGAGCGGACGGGTCCTTCAGTGTTACCGTAGATCGTGGGGCACCTCGACGGGCCCCGCAGAGGGGGCAGAGGTCAGCGGTGCCCGGACGGCCCCATCGCCATGGGCATGACCGGTCAGCCAGCTCGCCCGGATGCTGAGGACGCCCATCGAAACCGCGTTCTCACGGCTCCGCCTGGGCTGCAAGATACTCGCGTATGTGCTTAAGCTTCGGCGGTAGACTCCGCCTGCTGACGCACCGGTCCATCAAGCAACACCGTGGCAGCATCCGCGTCGAGAGCGATCCCGGCGAGGGCACCACCCTGCGCATGTGCCTGCCTGGGATGCAGGCGGAGCGGGCGGAGTGACAGGGAGGTGTGACAGCTGCGGTCAGCAGGGAGGGGCAGCTCGAGGGATCGTGCGCGCCCCGGGTCGATGAGGCGTCGCCTGTCTTGCGGGCGTGACCTGGAGCGGCGCCGGCTTGCAGGTTCCCGCAAAGGAACGTAGCCTTTGCCCTTACGAGCACCCAGGCCTCGTCTTGGAGCTCATCCGTCCATGGGAACCGTGAATCGACGATATAACTGGAAGCGGTTCTGGTGCCCGCGCGAAGGCCAGAACACGCTGGATTGCGAGGGATATCTCCTCGATCCCGACGGAGAGCACGGCTGGTACGCGAAGCCTTGCGCGGTGGCGTTCGACGACATCGCATCCAGGCCCTGCCTGCTCCTGCTGGGCGAGCCGGGCATCGGGAAGTCGAGCGCCATGGCAAGGCAGCGTGAGATCGCGGCGAGGCAGCTTCCGCCCGGGGAAGAGCTCCTTGACATCGACTTTCGCCTTGACCGCGATCTGAAGAGCGACCTTTTCGAGCACCCGAAGTTCAAAGGATGGCTCGAGGGCAAGCACACGCTCCACCTGTTCCTCGACAGCCTCGACGAGTGTCCCGAGGCCGACGCCGCGTCCCGGATCCTCGGCAAGCTTCGCCGGGGTCCCGTGGAGAAGCTCCGGCTACGCATCGCCTGCCGCACGGCCGAGGTGCCGCTTGTCCTGGAGCAGGGGCTCCAGGAACTCTGGAGCCAGGACGACGGCGGAAAGAGTTTCGTGGGGATCTACGAACTCGCGCCGCTGCGCAAGAAGGACGTCGAGCTCGCGGCGCGCGACGATGGCCTCGACGCCGGCGCGTTCCTCGCGGAGGTCGCGCATCGCGGCGCAGTGGCGCTGGCGACCAAGCCCGTGACCTTGAGCTTCCTGCTGCGCCGCTACCGCGCCCGGGGCGCGCTGCCGAACACCCGCTGGGCGATCTACAAGGAGGGGTGCCAGCTCCTTTGCGAGGAGCGGAGCCTGACCCGGCGCGACCGCGGCGAGACCGGACGGCTGGACGCGCGGCAGCGGATGATGGTCGCCGCTCGCATCGCGGCCGTTTGCCTGCTCGGGAACCGATCCATGATCCATCTCGGTACTGACCCCGGCGATCTCCCGGAAGACGCGCTGCTTGCCGAGGTGCTGAGAGGCCGTAGTGAGCGGGTCGGAGAGCAGGATTTCGAGGTCGACGCCAGGGCGGTGCGGGAGACCCTGACCATGACTGGGCTCTTCACAGATCGTGGGAGAGACCAGTTGCTCGGCTGGGCGCACCAGACGTACGCGGAGTTCCTGGCTGCGTACTTCCTGCGCGAGCGGGGGCTCGAGCTCGAGGCCCTGGAGGGGATCCTGTTCCCTTCCGTGGAGCGCGTGCAGATCGTGCCGGCGTTGCGCGAGGTCGCAGCCTGGATGGCGAGCGCTGATGCGGAGATTTTCACGAAGCTCACGCACGACGATCCACGGACGCTCTTGCGGAGTGACGTGGCCATGGTGGGCGACGTGGAGCGCGAGAGGCTCGTCGGCGCGCTGCTCCAGAGCTTCGCAGACCGAGAGCTGATCGATGTCGACGTGGGAAACAAAGCGGTCTACCGCAAGCTTTCGCACCACCGGCTGCCGGAGCAGCTCGAGCCGTGGATTCGAGGGCGAGATCGGTACTTCATCGCGCGGCGGGGGGCGATCGACATCGCCGAGGCCTGCGAGGAACGGCGACGTCTCCAGGACGCGCTGGCCGATGTCGCGCTCGATCCGGCGGACGACGTGAACCTTCGGACCCGGGCTACGCGGGCCGTCGTGACGATCGCTGACGAGGCCGCGAGGTTGCGCCTCCGGCCGCTTGCTCACGGACAGGCCGGGAAGGATCCATACGACGAGCTCAAGGGGTACGCGCTCACCGCGCTCTGGCCGGGGCACATGCCAGCAAGCGAGCTCTTTAGCTGCCTCACGCGACCCAAGAACAAGGGCCACTTCGGCGCGTACCGCGCCTTCATCGAGCGCGAGCTGGAAAAGGGACTCTCCGATGCGGACCTCGTTGAAGCCCTCGCGTGGGCGGAGCGGCAGCCTCGTACGGACCACCCGATAGACCGGTTCGCAAAGCTCATCGGTCGGCTCACCCGGAGGGCGTGGGACTGCATGGATGACCCAGCCATCCTCGAAGCGCTCGTTCATCTGGCCCATGTCAAGTTCGGTCGGCATGAGCACCTCTTTCCCGAACCTATACGCCACGAGGCGGCAGGGGCCCGCACACCGGACGAGCACCGGAAGCAGCAGCGCTTCATCGAGACGTACCTGCAATTAACGAAGCTGCCTGCTCAGCCCGATCGAGAATACTGGACCTTTGTGTCACAGGGCATGCTCCACCCAGATGACTTGTTCTGGATGCTGTCTCGCCTCGAAGCCGCGGGCGAGCAGGCGTTGAGGCGGCGCTGGGCCAGCCTCGTAAACGCCGCAATCCAGCACCAGGGGTTCACCTACGACTCCGTGAGCGCCGTCATCGACGCGGCGCCTCGGCATCCCGAGCTCCACGAGGCGCTCCGGTGGATGCTGGATCCGGTCCAGCTAGACTCGCCGCTCGCAGAGCAGCAGAAGAGATCATGGCAGGAGGCCCAGCAGCTCGGGGCAGAGCTCCGACTCCAGCGCCGAGAGCGCCTCCTCGCCCCGCCACCCGCGGAGCGCGTCCTTCGGTGCCTCGAGCGCGCCGAGCAAGGAGATCTGGATGCCTTCTGGCAGATGCAGCGCGTGATGTCGCTGCATCCGACGAGCACCCACTATTCAGACCACGGCCAACCGAGCTTGACTAGCTTTCCTGGCTGGAGGGACGCCGACGATCCCACACGTCGCCGCGTCCTGCTGGTGGCGAGGCGATACATCATGGAGCGCGATGCAGCGCCAGGACAGTGGCTGGCACATGGTTCGTTCTATCACCCTGCCATCGCCGGTTACCGGGCGCTGTTGCTGCTGAAGGACCTGGACCCCACAGGGTTCGAGGCGCTTCCGGCGAGCGCATGGCAACGGTGGACCCCGGCCATCATCGGGTACCCCATCTCTTCATCCGACCAGCCGACGGAAGAGGAGTCGCACAGCGAACTCGTGCGCCTTGCCTATCGCCTCGCCCCCGAAGAGACATTGTGGACGCTGGCCATCCTCATCGACAAGGAGATCCGGATCCACGATGATATCTTTATCTACCGCAAGCTGAGCCATTGCTGGGACGATCGGCTGAACGCTCTCCTGTTACTCAAGGCGCAGGACCTCTCGCTCTCGCCGTCCCCCTTCGGCTCCCTGCTGGGCGAGCTACTCGAGCGCGGCGTCGAGGGGGCGCGGGAGTATGCAGCGTCTCTTCTGGCTCTGCCGCTCCCCAGACGGCGAGGCGTCAGGGCACGTGCGCGGGCAGCAGCCCAGGCGCTCTTCGTGCATACGGCTGACGCGGGCTGGCCTGTTCTCAAGCAGGTATTTCGAGCGGCTCGAGGGTTCGGGCGCAAGGTCGTGCTCGGAGCCGTCGCGGACATGCCTCGCCGACAGAGGTCACGCTGGCTGCACCTCTCCGAGGATGAGGTTGCAGAGCTGTTCCTATGGATGGAGGAGCAGTTTCCACGAGCGAAAGATCGCAACCTCTTCACCGGGGAACTCCAAGCGATCGAGCCGCGCGACGAGGCGGCGGAGCTGCGCAATGCGCTGCTCAACAGCCTGTCGGAGCGAGGAACCCGCGCGGCACTCGACGCCATCTTGCGCATCGAGCAGGCGCACCCGGGCAAGGACTGGATCAGCTTCGTGCGCATCCATGCGCAGGAGATTACGCTGCAGGGGACACGCAGGGTCCTCTCACCGATGGAGGTGATCTCGCTCCTTCCCCGCGCAGCGGGCCAGGTCGCGTCCGCAGGCGAGCGCGAAGCGAGGATCACCTACGAACGCCCCGGCGCTGTTCGTCTCCAAGCTAGAGAAGCTGCCACGCAAGGAACTTGGGCCCTGCGGAACCCGCATGAAATGACTGATCTACACCCGAGCCCTATGCAGGAACTTGCCGCCGTGAGAGGGGATCTGGAAATGGAAACAAATGTCATCGCGCCAGCCGACGTGGTCATCGTATGTGCGGTGCCCGACCTCGAACTTGATAAGGTAAAAAGGGTAATCGGCACTTCGTGGGGCGAGCTAGAGCCGGTGCCGCTGGATCCTCAGTCCTATTATCATTCGATATACAAGACGGCGAAGGGAAGGCAAATTCGGGTGGTGGCTGCGGCGCCCAATCATATGGGAATGTCAGCGTCCGCCGTGCTCGCCACTAAGATGATCATTCGCTTTCGGCCAAAGCTTGTAGCCATGGTTGGTATCGCTGCCGGGGTAAAAAAGAAGACCGAGCGTGGGTTCGGCGACATCTTGGCTGCGGAGCACACGTTCGACTATGGCTCCGGAAAGGTCGAGATGACCGGTGATGAGAGCAAGAGAGCGGTAATTTTTCATCCCGACCCAAAGCCGCTCGATGTCGATGGTCGTCTTTTGCAGAGGCTCCGAAATTGGCAGTCGAACAAGGGCCACATCCTCGATGAGATTCGTCGCGCGTGGAATCCGGGGCCGCCGGATTCATCTCTCAAACTGCACGTGGGCCCACTCGCGTCGGGGGCAGCAGTGGTCGACGCCAAGCCACCGATCGACGAAGTCGTCGAGCACTGGCGCAAGCTCATTGGCGTCGAGATGGAGGCATATGCAGTCCACCGCGCATGCAAGGACACCATCGAGCCTCAGCCCAAATTTCTTTGTCTTAAGTCGATTAGTGATTTTGCGCAAGACAAGGAGGATGCGTGGCGAGCATATGCAGCGTTCACCGCAGCGGAGTTCTGCTACCGCTTTCTCGTGGCCGAATGGGAGGGGCTCTTCCCCACGGCGTAGCATTTGGCGACCTGAGGTCGGTGTGACATCTGGCGCCACGACACCTTGTCGACGCGACGTGTCGTTATATATATGGGAGATCCGCTGCGTCGAAAATGCTTCTCATGCTGGGGGATCGCGGCATCCGCTAGGCCCACTCCGCCCTTGTATCCATCGCTTTCTCCTTCGTCGTGATGGGAACAGAAGAGGTCTCCGGCACCGCTCAGACGATCATGGTGCCTTTGGTTGGGTGGTTACCTGGGAACGCTCGTCCGGGGCGACGGCACGTTCCGGCGAGCCGAGGTAATCACGCGCAGACATGGTCGGCGCGGGGAGCACCGCGACGATCGGGGACAGCGAGGCGATGGGCGAGGTGTCGGGAAGCGCAACGACGTTCGGCGCAGGACGGAGCGCTGGCAATTCCTGCGCTCCATGCGCCGCTGATATCTGCGATGGATCGCGCCAGGTGGTCCTGAGCTGCTTATCCTTCGTTGCCTCGATTTTCGACGAGAACGAGCGAATCAGTGCTCGCTGGATGTCTAGCGGCAAAACATCCCACTCGTCGACTACCTGCTGCACATAGGCGTGTGCATGCTTCCGAGTCTCGACGGTATCGTTGCCCGCCGTCTCCTTGAACTCGGCTTCCTTCGCCTCGATCGCTGCAAGCGCGTCGTCGAGGCGATTGAGTTCCATCTTCACATCGTCGACGGTGAAGAGCCCTTTTGCGACAAATTCCACGACTCGCTGTCGCGAGATCTTAATCTCGCGGCGCTGCGCGGCAAAGTCTGGTTTCTCGATTTGACGCGGTGGTCTCGTCAGCGAAGTGAGGAGCGAGCGAGCAAACGTCAAGAATTGCTCGCTTGCGGCGGCGTCCGCATCCGGCTGTCGCAACCATGCGCTGAGCTTGCATCGGACGCCTTTCTCTTTTTGCTCCACATGGCCACGGCAGACGTAGTAGCCCACCTTGTGTCGGCCTCTGCGGTCCACCGGACGGGCAGCGACGCTGCCGCCGCATTCCGCGCAACGGCAGAAGCCGCGCAGCAAGTAGTTCGCTGTCGCAGACGCGTCCTGGGGTTTCCTCCCGCGGCGCCGGCCTCTCAGCGCAAGCTGAGCATTGTTGAATGTCTCATCGTCGATGATCGCCTCATGTGCGGGGATCCATTCGGCCGGAAGTTGCACGACGCCACGCGTGGCGCTCGGCCGCACGCTGGTCTTTGCGACACGGCCCGTGTAGGTTCGGTTGCGCAGCGCGGTAACAACCCAGGCGCGCCCGAACGCCTTGATGCTGCCATACTCCTGACGGAGCCGCTTGGCGGTCTGGAATACGCTATGGCCTTCAAGGCAGAGCGCGAACATGCGACGCACCACCGCGGCGTGCTCCGGAACCACGCGGAGGGGGAGCGGCGTCTTCGTCCCTTTGGGCTTCGGCTGGCGTTCGTAGCCGAACGGAGGATGCCCTTCGACGAAGTGCCCTTGTGCGCGCAGGTGCTTCCGCCCCCCTTCGGTCCGCTCCTTGATCCGACGGCGCTCCTGCTCCGCCCCGACCGCCCAGTTGGCGAGCGTGTCCTCTGCCATCGGCGAGCGCGAATCGAACCCCTTGTCAATGGCGACGAACACGGCGCCCTTGCGCATGATCTGCCGAACGTTCTTGACAATGAAGACCACGTCGCGCCCGAAGCGGTCGATGTCCGTCACGACGACCATGTCGCCCCGGCGGACGTCCGCCAGGAGCGCGGCGACCTTCTTCCGGTTCACCTCGTTCTCCTCGCCGCCGCTCTCTACCTCCGGGAACAGGATCGGCGCCGGCAGCGAATGGAGCCGGCAGTAGTTGCCGATCCTCTCGGCCTGGGCGTCCAGGGAGACGCCTGCGATCTCCTGCTCCCTCGTGCTGACGCGCGGGTAGCCGAGCGTCCGCCGGATCGCGGCGTTGGGGGTTGCGTCTTTCATTTGTTTCACCTGTCCGAAAGGTTGATCATGCTCCAGCCCGCCCGGCTGAGCAAATCGCCGGTTTTGGCCGGAATTTCAGCCTCCTCTGCGTGTACTAAAAGTTTCGCTACTCTGGGAAGGCGGGGTGGTCGCTCTGGTCGGCGGCGCGCCGGTTGCGCGGCAGCTCACCGAGCTCGCCCGCCGAGAGCTCATCCGGCGGCGGCGCGAGGCGCGCGTCGCGGGTGAGGTGGAGTACGAGTTCCGGCACGCGCTGGTGCGGGAGGCCGCTTACAGCATGCTGACCGAGCGCGACCGCCGCGTCGGGCACGGCCTTGCAGGCGACTGGCTGGTGCGGGCCGACGGGGCGGGCGCGATGGTGCTGGCGGAGCACTTCGAGATTGGCGGCGCGCCGGCGCGGGCAGCGGAGGCGTACCTGCGCGCGGCGGAGGAGGCGCTGCGCGGCGGAGATCTCGGCGCGGCGATCGCACGGGCCGACCGGGGTATCGGCTGCGGCGCGGCCGGGGACATCGCCGGCAAGCTCCGCCGGGTCCAGGCGGAGGCTCATATCTGGCGTGGCGACCTGGCGCTCGCCGTGGAGCGGGGGAGCGAGTCGCTGGGCTTGGTGGAACGCGGCTCGGCCACATGGTTCTCGGCGATCACCCCCATAGTGTTCGGCGCTTCCAAGCTCGGTCGACTGGACGATGTCAGCCGCTGGATGACCGAGGCGGTGGACATGGCCGCTTCCGACGGCGCGCAGAGCGCGAAGCTCCGCTGCCTGTCCGTGGGCGGGGGCGCGCTGTCGCTGGGGGGACGGTACGCCGAAGGCGCCGCGCTGCTCGACGCTGCGCAGCGCGCCATCGTGGGCGTGGAAGCGCTCGATCTCGAGGCGGCCGCGCACCTCCATGAGGCGCGCTCGATCCATGCCATCTGCACCGGCGATCTGGGCGCCGGTGCTACCAGCCTGGAGACCGCATTGCTCGCCTTCGAGCAAGCCGGAGATCATCGCAACGCGTGCAGCATCCGGGGGGGCATGGGCTCCGTGTACATCGAGCTCGGCGACTTCGAGACGGCGCAGTCGATGCTGCGGGCAGTCGTGGAGGCGGCCGACCGGATGCACCTGGACGAGGCGAAGCTCCACGCGCAAGTCAACCTTGCGCACGCTCTCGGGTACCGTGGTCAGCTCGCCGAGGGGCGCGTGCTCGCCGAGGCGGCGGTCGCGTCGAGCCAGGGAGCGGGCATGGTGCGCACGGAGCTCCCGGCTCGCTGCTACCTCGCAAAAATCGCCCTCGCCATGGGCGATTTCGAGGCCGCCGAGCGCGAGGCGCGCGCCGCCATCGCGCTCTTCGAGAGCGCGCCGACGGTAGGCGTGCAGGCCTTCTCCGTCCTCGCGCGCACGCTGCTCGGGCTCGGGCGCACCGACGAGGCGATGCGTGCTGCCGCCGAGGCGAGCGCGCGGCTCTCGGAGTTTGGCACGCTGGAAGAGGGCGAGTCGCTCGTCCGCTTGACCTATGCCGAGACGCTCGCCGCGAGCGGGAGGCGCGCCGAGGCCGAGGCCGCGATCGCCTCGGCCAGGACGGCGCTGCTCGCGCGCGCCGAGCAGCTCAGCGACCCGACCTGGCGCGAGCGCTTCCTCCGCGATGTGCCGGACAACGCCCGCACGCTCGACCTCGCGCGGCAGTGGCTCGGCAGCTGAGCGATCGGGTGCTGGCCGAGAGCGATGCACCCTGCACACATGCCATGTCCCGGTGCGCCACGAAGGTCGGTCAGAGTGCCCGCGAGGTACTGCGTTCCAGCGCAGCGGCGGCTCCGTGATCAACGACGCACACCGAGGTGACGGAAGGCGCAGGCAGCCCCTGGCGTGGGATCGCGCATCGCTGAAACGCGGAGAGATCAGGCGCGAATCAGGACGACCTCACGGCCGGCAGGGGTCGACGCGAGCTCGCGGCGCGTGCGCTCGGCGATGGGGGGCTGTCCCGAGCGCTGGTCGAAGAGGATGAGCCATCCGCGCTGGAGCCCCAGCCCGGCGAGGTACTCGTCGATCTGAGCGAGCCCCTCGGCGAGGGGATCCGGCCGGCCGTCGCGCCAGACCTTGAGCTCTATCGCGAGCGTCTCGCCGGCATAACGAACGCAGAGATCCATCCTGCCCCGACCGATGGCGTACTCGCGCTCGATGCTGCCGCCGCCGTTCACGACGCGGTGGAGGAAGGCCATGACGACGAGGTGCGGCGCGATCTCGTGGTAGGGCGCCGCTCTGAGCAGCGGCTCGCCGTGCTGGCGCCAGAAGGAGAGGAAGGCGTCGAGGAGGCGATCGGCGTCGAGGCGGCCGTCGGGCGTGAGCCAGGTGGCCGGGATCTGCGGCAGCGAGTCGCGCACGCCGCTCGCGAGCTCACGGACGATGATCTCGCGGTAGATCGGATTGGCAATGGCGAGACCGCCTTCCGCCGTGCGGCGCACGATGCCCAGGTCGACGGCGAAGCGCCGGTCGTCTTCAGGGACGTCGCCGAGGGTGCTGCCGGCGAGCATGGGCTCGATCACGGCGCGGACGCGTGGCTCGCGCAGGCGCTCTACCAGGCTATCGAGGTGCGTGTCCTGCCGCTCGATCAGGATGTCCCTGGCGCGATCGACGTCCGCGGCCGTGATGGGCTGCGCGCGATCCTTGACCAGGACGTCGACGAGCTGACGGGCGAGCGCGTTGACGAGCCACGGCTGGCCCTGGGTGAGCTCGAAGGCCCGATCCACGGCGCTCGTTTGAAAGCTCTGGCCCGTCTCGGCCGTGTGCTGGGCGTAGAGGGCGGCGATCTCTTCTCGGGTGAAGTTGCGCAGCGTGAGCGACTCGACCTTGATATTGAACGGGCTCGACGTGCCGAGGCGGTCGCTGTTGCCGGATTCGACCTTGTAATCGCGCACATCGCGCAGACCGATGAGGGCGAGCGCGTGCGGGAAGCCATGCGGGCGGCCCGGATATCCGCTCCGGAGCTGACGTAGCACGGAGATCAGCGTCGTATCTCGCAAGGCGTCGATCTCGTCGAGGAAGATGACGAGGGGCCGCGGTGCGGCCTGGGCCCAGGCGCGCAGGGCGGCCCCGATGCGCTGGCCAGGGGGCGCATCCGGGAAAGGCGGCGGCTGCAGATCCTCGGGGAGCTGCGAGCTCGCGTTACCTCGCCACTCGCTCAGCATCGCGAGCTCCGCCGCGCCGGGGTCGTCGGGGAAGGGGGCGCCGACCTCCATCGAGACGAGCACCGCCACATAGCGCCCTTCCCGCGTGAGGGCCTGGGCGAGCGTCAGCAGCGATGTCGTCTTTCCGATCTGCCGCGGCGCGTGCAGGACGAAGTAGGCTTTGCGATCGATGAGGTCGCGCACCCCCGGCAGGCGCTCCTCGGGCGGGAGCATGTAGTGGTCGGCCGGATTGCAGGGGCCTGCAGTGTTGAACCAGCGGTGCATCGCGGCGCGAGTCTAGAGAGCAGCGCGCGGGATGGCCAGCGCGCCGCTGGCGGCGGTGTTCGCTCGCCGGAGCGGCGCCGGTGGGCCAGCGCGGCGACGTCCGCTGCGCTCGCCCGGCGGCCGCGAACCTCGATGAGATAGGATGGGTGGCAATGTCGAACGGGCGATTCGGAGGCGGCGCGGCGGGGCTAGGCGCAATCGCCGTGGTGGTGGCGATCGAGGGCTGCGGAAGCGCGCCGCCGGCGCCGTCGCAGCAAACGCAGCACACGCCGGCCGCCCCTCCGGAGGCCTGGCCGCCGCCGGGGGCGCGGCTGGCGAAGCCCGAGGGGCACCTCGCGAAGGTGAACTGTCTGGCGTTCTCGCCGGACGGTCGGCAGCTCGTGTCCGGGGGCGAGGATCGGGTGCTGCTCGTCTGGGATGTGGCGACCGGCCAGGTCGTCCAGTGGCTGGAGGGGCACGGCGGATGGGTTTGTGGCTGTGCGTTCCTGCCGGACGGGCGCGGGGTGGTGAGCGGCGGCTGGGGCGGCGAGGTCTTCGCCTGGGATCGCAAGAGCGGCGAGCGGCGGCGGCTCGGAGCCCTGAGCCCGACCGATGCTGTCATGTCGCTCAGCGTGCGACCCGATGGAGGCGAGATCCTCGTCGGTACGCTCTCCGGTGTGGCGAGGGCCTGGGAGCTGGGCTCGGGCGCAGCCACCCTCGAACAGGACGCGCTTATCCGCCCTGGTGAGAGCAGCGTCGTGTGGGCGACGGGCTACCTCGACGACGGGCGCGCGTTCGCAGGCGGGAACGCCGGTGTCGTGGTGTGGAATGGGCGACAGGCCGTGACAGCCAGGTACGACGCCGCGAGCGCGGTGGCGTTGCCCGGCGGTCTCCTTGCGCTCGGCGGTGAGGGCGAGGTGACGCTGCTCCAGCCCGGCGGCGCGCTCGAACGCCTCGGCGCGCAGGAGCGCTGGGTGTACGGGCTCGCGCTGAGCCCGCGGCGCGATCTGCTGCTCGCCGGAGACGCCGCCGGCAGCAGCGCCCGCGTCTTCCGCCTCGCCGACAGGTCGCTGCGGTGTGAGCTGAAGCGATCGGCGGGCATCTCCGCCGCTGCGTTCGACCCCACCGGGACCTGGTTCGCGGTGGCCGGCGACGATGGCTCGGTCGCGCTGGCCAGGGTCGCGGACTGCACGGGCGTGGATCGCCAGCTCGCCGTGCGGCAGCTCGGGATCCCGCAGCGGCGGATGCGCAGCGTCGCGGCGGGGCAAGCCGTGCTCGTCGGAGACGGCGCCGGCAACGTCAGCGCGTGGTCGACGGCCACATGGTCGCTCGCGGGCCGGTGGTCCGCCCACGCGGGCGAGGTGACCGCGCTGGCCGCGCTTCCCGATGGCGGCTGGGTCTCTGGGGGTCTCGATCATGCCGTCGTCGCGATGTCCGGCGTCTCCAGCGCTCCCCCTCGTCGGATTGGCCAGCTGCGCAACTTCCCCTGGGCGGTCCGCCCCAGCCCTGACGGCATGTCCGTCCTGTCGGCCGATGCAGCAGGGGATCTGACGCTCCTGCCGCTCGGCGAGGGCGGGGCGCCGGCCACGCTGCTCTCCGAGCGGCGGCCGCTCTATGCCCTCGCCGTGGCTGGCCGATTCACGCCGGCGCCGCCGCAGCGCCGCTCCGCATCGAGGAGCACGCACCGATCCACTCCATCGCCGCCACCCCCGACGGCAAGCACCTCATCGCCGTCCTCGGCGATGGCCGCGCCTCGGTGCGCGCGCTCCCGTCGGGCGACCTCGTCGCCTACCTCGTCCCGCTCGGTGACGGCAGCTGGGCCACGGTGTTCGCCGACGGCCGCTTCGTCTCGTCCGGCAGCGGCGCCGCCCTCGGCCTACGCTTCGAGGACCCCGTCACCCGCAAGGTCACGACGCTCGGCGGCCTCCCCCACGTCGGCGTCAGCCCGCCGTCGGCGACGCGCACGGCCGAGGGGCACCTCCTCGTCCGGGCCACGGTTTTCTCCCCGCGCGGCGTCCCCCGCGTACGCCTCGACGGCCGCTAGGACGTGCGCGGCGTGACCCCGAGCCCGACGGCCGTGTCCGCGTACGAGGTCGAGTTCCTCCTCGGCGATCGGTCCTCGGCGCCCCACCGCCTCGACGTGCTCGGCCCCGGCGGCGAGAGCGCCCGCGCGGACATCCGGCCCGAGCCCGACCTCCGCGCCTGCGCGTTCCGCCCGCGCGCCCTGCTGATCGGCAACGCCGCGTACCGCGCCCCGGGCGTCAAGCGCCTCCCGGGCGCGCTGGTCGCCGTGGACGCGATGCGCGGGGCCCTGCAGCGCAGCGACGGCTGGGCCCTCGACGATGACCGCATCAAGGCCTCCAAGGATCTCGACGCGGCCAACCTGGAGCCGACCGTGACCGGTTTTCTCGCCGGCGCCGCCGAGGGGGAGACGCTTCTCGTCTACTTCTCTGGTCACGGCCTCGACCAGCGCGGCGAGGGCTTCCTCCTGCCCATCGACTACGACCCCGCCGGCCCTGCCGATCCTCGGAACGCGCTGTCCGCCGCGCGCCTCTTCCAGGCCATCGCCGCGTCGAAGGCGGGGCGCGTGCTCGTCCTCCTGGACGCGGGGCGCGCCGGCGGCTTCTCGCTGCCCAAGGATTTCGGCGTGGAGCACGACCACAGCGAGCGCGTCGGCGTCGTCACCGCGGCCAGCTCTGGCAGCGACGCCGCCGAGACGCCGCGCGGGGGCGTGTTCACGCAGGCGCTCGTCGGGGCCTGGACCGACCCGGCGGCCGTGGATCCCGAGCGCGAGGCGGTCACGCTCGGCCTGGCGTTCAACCGGGCGCTGGGCCGCACCCACGCGCAGCGCCCGCGCCTCTTCGGCGGGCTCGATACGCTGCCGCTCGCGTGGCCGCGGCTCCGCGCCGCCGAGGCGCCCGCGGTGATGGCGAGCGACGAGGCCGCCGCTCCAGGCACCACGCTCGCGCGCGTGAAGGGGACGGTCCTCGGGACAAGTCACCTGACGGCGCTCGGGCATCGGATCGACGGGACCCTGGAGGTCGAGATCGCCTTTGGCCACGATACGGAGTCCGTGCGCATCGGCGTGTACGCGATCGACAAGACGCCTCCGGCGGCGCGGCCCGAGGTGTTCGAGCCGGGGCCATGGAAGAGCGGCCAGGTCCAGCGCCTCCGTGTGCCGCTCAAGGACCTCGAGCCCGGCGATTACCGCGTCGAGGTCGAGCCGTGCCGGGCGGCAACGGAGTGCGGCCACGAGCCTGCATCGCCATTCCGGATCCGACTCGGCGGTTGAGATCACGCCGCGCGCTGCCCTGCGCGGCGGGCCAGGACCTCGGTGCCCGGGCACCAGAACGCGCTGGGGTCGCGAATGTCTCCGGACGCCCGGGCACCAGAACGCGTCGTGGTCGCTCTGCGATCCATGTGCCGAGATAGACCACACATCGGGATGATCGTGTTGTAGATCACATGTGGCTCCCGGCGGGGCGCCGTGATCCTGGGGGGAGGGCCGTCGCCAGAGGCCCGTGTGAACGACATCGCAGACGCAATGCGCGATTTGGACGTGGTCGAGGAAAGGTTCGAAATCGAGCGGTTCGCCGGAAGCGGCGGGATGGGGGACGTCTATCGCGCGCGTGACCGGCGGTCGGGGGAGGCGGTCGCGCTGAAGGTGCTGCAAGGCGCGAGCGCGAGCGATCTGCGCCGGTTCGCGCGGGAGGCGGAGGTGCTCGTCGCGCTCCGGCTGCCAGGGGTCGTGCGGTACGTGGCGCACGGGACGACGGCCGCAGGACAGCCGTACCTGGCGATGGAATGGCTCGACGGCGTCACCCTGGAGCAGCGGCTCGCCCAAGGACCGCTCTCGATCGCCGAGGGCGTGACGCTGGCGGCGCAGGTGGCGGCGACGCTCGGCGCGGTCCACCAGCAGGGCATCGTCCACCGCGACCTGAAGCCGAGCAACCTGATGCTGGTGGGCGGCGCGGTGGAGCGAGCCACGCTGCTCGACTTCGGCATCGCGCGCGAGCTCTGGCTCACGCGGAGCCTGACGGCGCCCGGAGCGATCCTCGGAACGCCCGGGTACATGGCCCCCGAGCAGGTGAGCGGCGAGGCGCCGGTGGACGCCCGCGCGGATGTGTTCGCGCTCGGGTGCATCCTGTTCGAGTGCCTCACGGGGCGCCGGCCGTTCCTTGGCGACAACCTGCTGTCGCTCCTCGTGAAGGTCGTGCTGGAAGAGCCACCGCGGCTCGGGGAGCTGCGCGACGGCATCCCCGAGCCGCTCGAGCGCCTCGTGGCCCGGATGCTGGCGAAGTCGGCGGCGCATCGGCCGCGCGACGGCGCCGCCGTCGCGGCGGAGCTCGCCGCCTTCGCCGGCGAAGGGCTCGCCGCAGGAGGGAGCACGATCGCGGCGCCGCGCGCGCCCGGCGAGGAGATCACGACGTCGGAGCGGCGGGTCATGTGCGTCATCCTGGCCGCCCATGGCAGCGAGGAGACCGACGCCACGCTGGCGGAGGCCGATGGGATCGCGCAGGCCCAGGCGCTGCGGGACCTCGCGGCGCGCCACGGTGGGAGCCTCGATTTCCTGCAGTCGAAGTGGCTGCTCATCGCGCTGTCGGGCGCCGAGTCTCCGACGGACCTCGCGGTGCGAGCGGCCCATTGCGCGCTCGCGCTCCGGACGGTGGTCGGCGGCGCACCCGTTGCGGTGGCGACGGGGCTGGCGGAGATCGAGGGGAGGCTGCCTGTCGGCGAGCTCGTCGATCGCGTGGCCCAGCTGATCGTCGGGCGCGATGGCCCGCCGTCCGGGGGAATCCGGCTCGACAGCGCGACGGCGAGCCTGCTCGCGAGCCGCTTCGAGACCGTGCAGGGCCCGGACGGGTGCTGGCTGCGGGGCCGGAAGGAGGAGCCGGACACGGTGCCGAGGCTGCTCGGGAAGCCGACGCCGTGCGTGGGGCGCGAGCGCGAGCTCTCGCAGCTCGCGGCCGAGTGGCGCCATTGCGTGGACGAGCCGACCGCGAGCGCGGTGGTCGTCGTTGGCGCGGCGGGCATGGGCAAGTCGCGCCTCGCCTGGGAGTTCCTGCGCGCCGTCGAGGAGCAGCGCGAGGCCGCCGAGGTCTGGATCGGCAGGGCCGATCCCATGGCGGCCGGCTCGGCGTTCGGCTTGCTCGCCCAGGCGCTCCGCCGCGCCATGGGGCTGCTCGACGGCGAGGCGCTGGAGGTGCGGCGGAGCAAGGTGCTGGCCCGGGTCGAACGGCTCGACGGGCTCGGGAGCAAGGGGCCGCACGTCGCGGCGTTCCTCGGCGAGCTGGTGGGGACGCCCTTTCCTGACGAGGGCGATGTGCAGCTGCAGGCGGCGCGCCAGAGCCCGGTGCTGATGGGCGACCGGATCCGCCAGGCGTTCGAGGACTTCGTCCGGGCCGAGTGCCAGCGGCAGCCGGTGCTGCTGGTGCTGGAGGATCTGCACTGGGGCGACCTGCCGACAGTGCGGCTGATCGAGGCGGCGCTCCAGCACGCGAGGGACCTCCCGCTGCTGGTGCTGGCGCTCGCGCGCCCCGAGGTGGACGAGCTGTTTCCAGAGCTGTGGCGCCAGCGGGTCGGGCTCCGGCTGCGGCTCGCGCCGCTGCCCCGGCGCGCGAGCGAGCGGCTGGTGCGGCAGGTGCTCGGCGACGGCGTGAGCGCTGCGCAGGTGGACGAGCTGCTTGCGCGCGCCGAGGGCAACGCGTTCGTGCTGGAGGAGCACATCCGCGCGGTGGCCGAGGGCCGTGGCGAGGGGATGCCGGAGACGGCGCTGGCGATGGTGCAGGCGCGGCTGGAGGCGCTGGGCGTGGAGGAGCGGCGGGTGCTGCGCGCGGCGAGCGTGTTCGGCGAGACGTCGTGGGAAGGCGCGGTGGCGGCCCTTGTGGGCGGCGCGCCGGTGGCGCAGCCGCTCGCGGAGCTCGGGCGGCGGGAGCTCCTGGTGCGGCGGCGCGAGGCGCGGATCGCGGGCGAGGTGGAGTACGAGTTCCGGCACGCGCTGGTGCGGGAAGCCGCCTACGGCATGCTGACCGAGCGCGACCGCCGCGTCGGGCACGGCCTTGCGGGCGACTGGCTGGCGCGGGCCGGCGGGGCGGACGCCATGGCGCTGGCGGAGCACTTCGAGCTCGGCGGCGCGCCGGCGCGGGCGGCGGAGGCGTACCTGCGCGCGGCGGAGGAGGCGCTCCGGGGCGGCGATCTCGACGCGGCGATCGCGCGGGCCGAGCGGGGTATCGGCTGCGGCGCGGCCGGGGACGCCGCGGGCAGGCTCCGCCAACTCCAGGCGGAAGCCCATGTGTGGCGCGGCGATCTCGCGCTCTCCGCGGAGCGGGGGAGCGAGGCGCTGGCCCTGGTGGAGCGCGGCTCGGCCGCATGGTTCTCGGCCATCATCCCCCTCGTATGGGCCACGTCGAAGCTGGGCCGCCTGGACGTCGTCGGTCGCGTGATGACCGAGGCGGTGGACGTGGCCGCCTCCGGCGACGCGCAGGACGCGAAGCTCCGCTGCCTGTCCGTGGGCGCGAGCGCGCTGGCGCTGGGCGGGCGGTACGCCGAGGGCGCCGCGTTGCTCGATGTGGTCCAGCGCGCCCTCGCGAGCGCGGAGACGAGGGATCTCGAGGTGGTCGCGCACCTCCACGACGCGCGCGCGGCCTATGAGATGTGCAGAGGCGACCTGGGCTCCTGTGCGGGCAGCCAGGAAGCCGCGTTGCTCGCCTTCGAGCAGGCCGGCGATCATCGCAACGCGCTCAGCGCCCGGGCGAGCCTGGGCGCCGTGTGCATGGAGCTCGGCGACTTCGAGACGGCCCAGTCGATGCTGCGGGCCGCCCTGGAGGCCGCCGATCGGATGCACCTGGACGAGCTGAAGGTCTCCGGGCAGGCCAACCTCGCGCAGGTCCTCGGGTACCGTGGTCAGCTCGCCGAAGGGCGGGCGCTCGCCGAGGAGGCGGTCGCGTCGAGCCAGGGGGCGGGCATGGTGCGCACGGAGCTCTTCGCTCGCTGCTACCTGGCGAAGATCGCCCTGGCCATGGGCGATTCCGAGGCCGCCGAGCGCGAGGCGCGCGCCGCCATCGCGCTCTTCGAGAGCGCGCCGACCCTGGGCGTGCAGGCATTTTCCATCCTCGCTCGCGTGCTGCTCGGGCTCGGGCGCACCGACGAGGCGATGCGGGCTGCCGCCGAGGCGAGCGCGCGGCTCTCGGAGTTCGGCACGCTGGAGGAGGGGGAGTCGCTCGTCCGCTTGACCCATGCCGAGGCGCTCGCCGCGAGCGGGCGGCGCGCCGAAGCCGAGGCCGCGATCGCGTCGGCCAGGACGGCGCTGCTCGCGCGCGCCGAGCAGCTCAGCGATCCGACCTGGCGCGAGCGCTTCCTCCGCGACGTGCCGGACAACGCCCGCACGCTCGAGCTCGCGCGGCAGTGGCTCGGCGGCTGAGCCGTCGCGCCGCGCGCGCCGAACGACGCGGGTGAGCCCGTGGCGCACGAAGCGGCACACCGCTGCCGGCGTCACGGGCCCGTCTTTTGCGGGCGCTTACTTCGTGGCGAGCTTCGTCAGATCGAGCATTTCGTCGACGTCCGGCAGCACGATCAGGTCGCACCGGCGGTTCTTCTGCTTGCCGGCCGGCGTGTTGTTGCTCGCGATGGGGTCCGTGTCCGCGAACCCTGCCGCGCTCCAGTGCCTCGTCGGCAGCTGGCCCTCCTTGCCGATCAGGAACAGCAGCACGGCCCGGGCGCGCATCAGCGACAGCCCCCAGTTGTCCTGGAACGGGCCGCTCTTGTACGGCTGGCTGTCGGTGTGCCCGGCGACCTGGTAGTCGCGGTCCACGAGGGACTTGTCGCCCCGGATGACGTCCGAGATCTTCTTCAGGATCTGCTGGCCGTCCTTGCTCAGCGTGTCCTTGCCCGAGTCGAACAGGACGTCTCCGGGCAGCGAGATGACCATCCGGTTCCTGCGGACCTGGACCTCCAGGCCGAGCTTGACGAGCTCCTCGAGCTTCTTCCGGAGCAGGTCGAACCGCGCCTGGATCGCCTCGAGCTGCTTCGCGCGCGCCTTGTACTCGGCCAGCGCCTTCTCGCGGTCCTCCAGCGTCGAGCTCATCTTCGAGATGTCGGCGCCCTGGTCCGCGAGCTTCTTCTCGAGCTCCTCGACGCGCTGCTTCGCGTCGGCGAGCTCCTTCTCGAGCTCGGCCTCCCTCTTCTGGCTCCGGTTCTGGAGCTGGTTGTACTTGTCGAGCTGCGACTTCCACTCCTGCTCGGAGTGGCCGCAGCCCGCGGCGAGCAGCGACGACAGCGCGAGGGGTAGTGCAATGAGTGTCCGGTTCATGAGCGCTTTCTCCATGGCTCCGTCGGCGGGAGCGGGATGCTGCGGGCGAGAGCGTCGCTCAGCTCGGGCGAGAGATCCAGAGGGGAGGACGGCGAGATCCGCCCGTCCGCGTGGCCGTGCGCTGCAGGTGGGGAGGGATCGGGGCTTCGGCGGCGCAGGCGAGAGCGGCGGCGCTGCCGGAGGCGATGGCGCGGTGGCCGCGGGCGTTGCTGGCGTCTGTTGCGGCTCCTTCGGCGAGTGCACGAGGATGAACTCGGCGCGCCGGGTCCTCTGCCGACCCCGACCGAGGTTGCCGACCCCGACCGAGGTTGAGGTTGCCGACCCCGACCGAGGTTGAGGTTGCCGACCCCGACCGAGGTTGAGGTTGCCGACCCCGACCGAGGTTGAGGCTGCCGAGGCGGCCCCGCCGTCCCGACCGAGGTTGAGGCGGCCCCGCCGTCCCGACCGAGGTTGAGGCGGCCCCGCCGGCCGACCGAGGTTGAGGTGGCCCCTGCTTCGATGCGTCCCGGGTGTGTATCCGTGACCCGCTTCCAGGGCTCGGGGCCGAGCGGTGCCTTGACCACACAGGCCGGGCGTGAGACATCGGCCCCCGGCCTCCGGGCCACCGAGAGCTCGGATCTTCAACCTCTTCCTGCGCGCGGGGCGAAAACGCGCGAACGAAACCAAGCAGATGCCCATCTCGTCGCGGTCTCCGGGTACGTCGTGCCGCCCTGGCACCCCTCGCCGTCGCCTCCGGTCGGGCCTCGCGCTCGCGCTCGTGCTGGGCGCGTCTTCCGCGTCCGCCCAGCCGGCACGCCGGCCGGCCCAGCCGCCGGCGGCCCCAGCGCAGCCGCCCGCCGGGCAGGCGGGCGCCCCCGCTGCGCAGCCCGCCGCTCCGGCCCAGCCCGGTGCAGCGCCCGCCGCTCCGGCCCAGCCCGCCGCGCCGGCCCAGCCAGGCGCCGCGCCGGCCGGCGCTGAGACGCTCGAACCCCCGGCGGCGCGCGAGCCGCTCCTGCCGCCGGCCGACACGGCCGCTCCCTCCGCGCCGCAGCCGGCCGCGCCGGCCGCCTCGGAGGGGCCCGCAGCCGCTGCGGCGGCCGAGCAGCCCGAGCGGCAGGCGACCCAGGCCGAGATCGGCGCCCGGCCCAGCGAGGTCTACGCCGAGGACTGGTGGTCCCACGCGCGACCGACGTTCGAGTTCCACGGCTACTACCGGCTCCGCTGGGAGCTCTTCAACAGCTTCGCCCTCGGCCGCATCGACCCGCGCAATCGCGCGCTCTGGCCGCAGCCGGCCGACAACTCCTACAAGGGGAGCGTGCTCTCGCTCTGCAACCCGAGCGAGACCACGAGCGGCGGCACCCGCTCGTTCGACGCGTGCAAGAACGACACCCAGGCCGGCGCGAACATGCGTTTCCGGCTCAACCCCGAGCTGCACATCAGCGACAACCTGCGCATCCTCACGCAGGTCGATCTCCTCGACAACGTGGTGCTCGGCTCGACCCCGGAGGGCTACGCGAACCAGCCGGCGGCGGGCGGCGGCTACCAGGTCGCCCGCCGGGGCGGCTACGCGCCGCTCGGGGCCTTCTCCAGCACCCAGTGGGCGCCCAGCGCCGGCGTCAACTCGACGAAAGACTCGATCTCCGTCAAGCGGATCTGGGGAGAGTACATGACCCCCGTCGGTCTCCTCCGCTTCGGCCGCATGCCGAACCACTGGGGCCTCGGTATGGTGGCGAACAGCGGTGATGGGTACGACTCCGACTACCAGTCGACCGTCGACCGGCTGATGTTCGTCACGGGCATCAAGAAATACGACATCTACTTCGCCGGCGCGTGGGACTGGGCCAACGAGGGCGCGACGAGCGCCTCGCTCCAGGACCTCGAGGGACAGCCGTACGACCTCGCCCAGTCCGATGACGTCGATCAGTACGTGTTCGTCGCCGTCCGCCGCAAGAACCCCGAGCTCCAGAAGCTCGAGCTCGCCCGCGGCAACATGGTCATGAACGGCGGCGTCTACTTCGCTTACCGGCAGCAGACGCTGGCGAACGACGTCACCGCCGGCGACACGAACCCCCAGCTGTCCGCGTCGCTCGGCCAGAGCGCCGACAACGTCGCGGCGGGGTACGTGCACCGGGGTGCGGAGATGGTCATCCCCGACGTGTGGCTCCAGCTCCTTTACAAGAAGTTCCGCTTCGAGCTCGAGGCGGCGATGATCTACGGATCCCTCGACCTGCGCGGGCAGGACGAGAGCGATTATGCGAACGTCCTCTCGCCGAAGGACACCGGCTGGGGCATCCGGCAGTTCGGGCTCGCCACGCAGGCCGAGCTCACCGAGATGGAAGGCCGGCTGCGCGTCCACTTCGGCTTCGGGTACGCGAGCGGCGACGACGACGCGCCCGCCCTCAAGCCGCAGGGGACGCAGCTCGGGGCCATGGATCCCCAGAACTCGACCGATCGTACGTACTCCACTTTCCGCTTCCACCCCGATTACCGGGTCGACCAGATCCTCTTCAGGAACATCCTCTCTCGGGTCCAGGGGGCGTATTATTTCCGCCCTGGCGTCGACTGGGACTTCGCCCGCGACAAGAACGGCCAGCGCGCCGGCCTCGGCGCCGCGGCCATCTGGAGCCGCGCCTCCGAGTTCCTCCAGGCTCCCGGCAACTCCCGGGATCTCGGCATCGAGCTGAACGCGCAGCTGTACTTCCAGTCCAAGGACGGGACGCTCAACGACGACCCCGACAAGATGGGCGGCTTCTACACGGCGGTGCAGTACGGCGTGCTGTTTCCTCTCGGCGGGCTCGGCCAGCTCAAGGGTGAAGACACGGTCCAGAAGATCGATCTCGAGACCGCACAGACGGTGCGCTGGTATCTCGGTATCCTCTTCTGAGCCGAACCCGCCCGGCGCTCAGCCAGCCTCGCGCGTCGCCGCGTGTCTGGAAATGAACGCTCGGGGCGGCGAATCGGTGCGAGACGGCGCGAAACCGTGCGAAACGGCGCGAGACGGCGCGAAACGGCGACGTCGTCGCTCTCGTCATGAGTCCTGCATGAGCCATCCGGGGCCAAACATCCCTTGATCTCGCGACCGTCCTGGCCAAGGATAGGATTGTCTGGACGCCAGCGCGTCGCGATACTTCCGTGGTTCACCGAGGAGAACGGGTGGCGCGAGCCGCCGTTCTCCGGAGGGACGTGATGGTTCGTCGTCTCTTCATTGCGATGTTCTTGGCGGCGTCGATGGTGCTCGGGTCGACCGCCCTGTCCGTCGCCCAGGACGCAGACACGTCCGCTTTCCGCGACATCGCGGTCGGCAAGGACTACCGGCTCCGTGTCGCGGCGGCGCTGTCGCTCAGCAGGTCGAAGAGCCCCGGCGCGCGGCCTGCCCTCGAGAAGGCGCTCAGGGACCCGCACCCGGCGGTGCGCGCGTCGGCAGCGGCGGCGCTCGGCGCCATGGGCAACCCCGCGGCGGTCCCGGCGCTCAAGGCGGCGCTCAACCTCGAGCCTGCCCCGAACCTGAAGCGCCCGATCGAGGCCGCCATCGAGAAGCTGTCGCGCTCGTCGTCCAAGGCGCGCTTCCTTGTCAGCCTCGGCAAGTTCGAGAACCGCTCCGGCGTGAAGGACGCGAAGCTCGGACCGCAGCTGAGGCAGCAGACGCGCAACCGCGTGGCGCAGTTCGCCGACATCGAGATCGTGGCCGACGGCATGGACGTGGCCGCTGAAGGCAAGAGCCGCAAGCTGCCGGCCTTCACGCTGGACGGCTCGGTCACGCACCTAAGCAGGCGCCATGGGGCGGAGGGGGTCGGCTTCGCCGCCAAGGTCGAGTACGTGATCCGCGAGATGCCGAGCCAGACGCTGAAGGGCTCGATGACCGGCTCGGCCCAGGCGCTCGCCGAGGCGAAGCGCGCCCAGGGCCTGAGGGAGCTCGCCCAGCTGCAGAGCGACGCCGTCGCCGGAGCGATCGAGAGCGCGCTCCAGAGGGCGCCGCTCGCCCTCGAGGCTGCCTCGGGCAGCAGCGTCGTCGCCTCCGGCCGCTGACCCGGCGGTCCGGCCTCGCCGGCGTGAGCCAGCGCGCCAGCGTGCCCGGCGCGAGCCGGCTCTCAACCCGGCCCGGCGCACACCGGCCCGGCGCGCGCGTCTTCCGCGGCGGGCGTGGCGGGCGCGCGTCGAGCAGGCGGAAGCCGCTCTCCGGTCGTGCTAGACCGCGCGTCCTCCTATGTCCATCGCAACGCCTGCCAGCTCCGACCTGCTCCGCCGCACATTCCTCGAGTTCTTCGCCCAGCGCGGGCACGAGATCGTCCCGAGCGCGCCGCTCGTGCCCCAGAACGATCCGACGCTGATGTTCGTGAACGCGGGCATGGTGCAGTTCAAGGACGTCTTCACGGGCAAGGACAGGCGCCCGTACCAGCGCGCCACCTCGAGCCAGAAGTGCATCCGGATCAGCGGCAAGCACAACGATCTCGAGAACGTCGGCGTCACCGCGCGCCACCAGACGTTCTTCGAGATGCTCGGCAACTTCAGCTTTGGCGACTACTTCAAGGAAGACGCGATCGCCTTCGCCTGGGAGCTCCTGACGAAGGTCTACGATATCTCGCCGTCGCGGCTCGTGGTCACCATCTACAACGGCGAGGGGGGCTTCCCGGCCGACGATGAGGCCGCGGCGATCTGGCGCAAGGTCACGGGCTTCGGCGACGACCGGATCCTCCGGCTCGGCCTGGCCGACAACTTCTGGACGATGGGCGACGTCGGCCCGTGCGGCCCCTGCTCGGAGATCCACTTCTTCCACGGGAAGGAGCCCGACGTCGCGCGCTTCGGCGAGGAGCCGCGCATCGACGGCACGGGCTGGACCGAGATCTGGAACAACGTGTTCATGCAGTACGAGCGCGTCGAGAAGGACGGCCCGCTCGTGCCGCTGCCGGCGCCGAGCATCGACACCGGCATGGGCCTGGAGCGGCTCGCGAGCGTGCTCCAGGGCGTGACGTCGAACTACGACACGGACCTGCTCCGCGGGCTCGTCGACAAGGCCGCCGAGCTCAGCGGCAAGCCGTACACGGGGGGCAGCGCCGACGACGACGTGTCGATGCGGGTCATCGCGGATCACGCGCGGACGGCCGCGTTCCTGATCGCCGAGGGGGTGATGCCCGAGCGGCAGCGGCGCGAGTACGTGCTCCGCCGGGTGATGCGCCGCGCGATCCGCCACGGGCACCGGCTCGGGATCGATCGGCCGTTCCTGCACGAGGTCGCGCTCGAGGTGGTCCGCCGGATGGGCGAGACGTACCCCGAGCTCCGCGACCGGCGAGAGCTCATCGCCCGCGTCACCGAGGACGAGGAGGTCCGCTTCCGCTCCACGCTGAAGCGCGGGATGAAGATCCTCGACGAGCGCTTCGACGAGATGCGCTCGTCCGGCGAGCGGACGCTCCCGGCCGCCGCCGCGGCCGATCTCTACACCACCTACGGTTTCCCGCTCGATCTGACCCAGGTCATCTGCGCCGAGTCGAACTTCGGCGTCGACGTCCAGGGGGCCGAGGCGATCATCAAGGGCGCCGGCGAGGCGGACGGCCCGATCGATCCGACCGCCGCGGTGGACCCGGCGCACCGCGAGGCCCGCGCCAAGCTCGCGCAGCCGGTGGTGTTCACGGGCTACGAGCACGAGGAGGGCGACAGCGAGATCGTCGCGCTCGTCCGGGTCGACGTCCAGGGCGAAGGCGATCGGGCGCGCAAGGTTCGTGCGCTCGTCGAGCGCGCGGAGGCGGGGGCGACGATCGAGATCGTCGTGCGCGAGACGCCGTTCTACGCCGAATCGGGCGGTCAGGTCGGCGACGTCGGCGAGGTGACGGCGGACGGGGCGCGCGTCGAGGTGAAGGACACGCAGAAGCCGCTCGCCGGGCTGGTCGTGCACGAGGGCGTGGTCCGCGAGGGGGCGATCGCCGTGGGGCAGCGCGTCCACCTGGCGGTGGACCACGCGGCGCGGTCGGCGACGCGGCGCAACCACTCGGCCACGCACGTCCTGCACTGGGCGCTGCGCAAGGTGCTCGGCGAGCACGCGCAGCAGAAGGGCTCGCGGGTCGGCCCGGACGTCCTCCGCTTCGACTTCACGCACAACCGGCCCCTCACCCGCGAGGAGATCTCGCGGATCGAGGATCTGGTGAACGAGAAGGTCCTGACGAACGCGAAGGTGACGACCGAGATCCTGCCGATGGACGAGGCGCGGCGGCGGGGCGCGATGGCGATCTTCGAGGAGAAGTACGGCGACACGGTGCGGATGCTCACGATGACGCCCGAGGTGGTGGAGCTCTGCGGCGGCACGCACGCGTGCGCGCTGGGGGACATCGGGCTGTTCAAGATCACGAGCGAGGGCGGCGTGGCCGCGGGCGTGCGGCGGATCCTCGCGTCGACGGGGCTGAACGCGCTCGCGTACACGCGGGGCGTCGAGGCCGAGCTCGCCCGGGCGCGCCAGGTCGCGAAGGCGCAGGGCGGCGATCTCGCCGAGAAGATCGGGAAGATCGTGGCGCACGAGCGGGAGCTCGAGAAGAAGGTCACCGAGCTCGAGCGGCGGATCCTGGAGGGGGCGGGCCCCGCGCAGGGCGGCGGCGGCGGTGGCATCGACGCGATGCTGGACGGCGCCCGGGAGATCGGCGGGATCAAGGTGCTCGCGCGCCGGGTGCCGGACGGCACCAACCCGGGCGCGCTGCGCGATCTCGCGGAGAAGCTGCGCGACAAGCTCGGTGATCGCTCGGCGGTGCTGCTCGGCGCGGCCGTGGGCGACAAGGCGCAGCTCGCCGTGATGCTCTCGAAGTCGGCCACCGAGCGGCTCAAGGCCGGCGAGCTCATCAAGCCGATCGCCCGCATCGTGGGCGGCTCCGGCGGCGGCCGCCCGGACATGGCGCAGGCCGGCGGGACCGACGTGGCGCAGCTCGACGCGGCGATCGCGGCGCTCTACGCCGAGGTCGAGCGGACTCTCGCCTCGTAGCGCGCGCTGCCCGCGCCCCGCCGGGACGGTCGTTCAGGCGTCACGCCATTTGGTGCGGGCGAGCGGGAGCAGCTTCGGGGCCTTCCCGCCCCGCGCGGGGCGCGCCGGCAGCCGCGCTGGCTCGCCCGGCGCGGCCGCCCGGGGCCGCGCGCCGCGGGCGTGAGCGCCGATGGTCGCGCGCACGATCGGCGGCAAGAACACGGACTCCAGATCGACGCGCGCGAGCGCGCCCGCGACCGTCGCGATGCGATCCGGCAGCGACGCGTTGGCGTCGACCAGGATGATCCGCCGGCCGAGCACCGTGCAGAGCCCGCCCCGCGGATTGCGCGCGTCCGACAGGTGCGGATCGAACGCTTCCATCCTGACGGCGATGCCGACCTTGTCCGCCGCCAGGGTGAGCTCGTCGAGCAGCCGCGAAAGCTCCACCCACCTAGCGTAGCCCTCCTTTCCGGCAGATAGCAAAGCGCAAAAGCGCTGTTGCCCGCGCCGCGCCGCGCCACCGCTGGCCGGGCGAGCCGCGGCCGTGACGACCGCGTGACGACCGTGGCGCGCCGTCCTGGAGCGCCTTTCCACGCCCGGTTACACGCGATTACGCGTGGGGGCGCGCGGTTACACGTGGGTGCGCGCGGTTACGCATGGTCGCGCATGATCATGCATGATTACCCGTGGTGAACTGCGGTGATGCCCGGTCCGTCCGGCGCGCTGCGGCCAATCGCGTCCTCCATCATCGCATAGCGCTCCTCGGTCGCGCGGAGGTGGTGCGGTCGTGCGGCGACGCGGTGAGTTGAGCGAGAGCCTTCGACTCCTGGACTCCCGGACATATCGACGCACTCAGCACCTCGACAGAGCAACGCATCAACTCATCTTCTCCCTCTGTCTTCTCCCGTGCTCCGGACTGGCCGACATCCGCTCACGAGCCATATCGATGCTCATCCAGGAGCCCGCGCGCGCCGTTGACTGCGCGCCGCGCGTTCATCCAGGCTGCCGTCGCCGGCCGCCGCGCGCTCGCCTCGGCGCGGCGCGCGGTCGATCCGGGCCTCGCGCCGCCCGCCCCCCGGTTCCGCGCCCTAGAGGTCGGTCAGCGGCTTCTTCTGAGCCGGATCGTGCGGCCCGTTGACCGCCGTTTCCGAGCATGCTACGAGCACGCCGTTCCGCGCGTCGTGGCCGAGTGGGAGCGAATGTGCGTTTCCCGGCTGCGGTGGGGTATCCCGCGCGCTTCGTCAGCCACTTTGGACGGGGCGGCCGCGATGGGGACGACGAGGGCGCCCGCCGGGCGGCGCGCCCGAAGGGCGAACAAAGATGACGTTCACGGATGCAGCCGCCGAGGTGCTTCGCCTCATCGGTAGACCGCTTCACTATAAAGAGATCACCGATATCGCGATCGAGAAGAACCTCCTTAGCCACGTTGGAAAGAGCCCAGAGGTGACGATGGGCGCCCGCCTGGCGGCGACGTTGAAGAAGGACACGGCGGACAACCCCCTGGTGCGCGTGAAGCCGGGCGTGTTCGCGCTGCGCGAGTGGGACGAGAAGACCATCAAGTCCGGGCTCGACGGCAAGAAGGCGAAGCGCGGCGGCAAGCCCGAGGCGGCCAAGGCGCGCAAGGACGAGGAGCAGCCGACCCTGTTCGATGCGGGCACCGACGACGACGCGGCGGAAGAGAGCGAGCTTGGCGCTCCCGCGGAGCTCGAGGTGGAGAGCGGAGCGGTCGAGGTCGAGGGCGGAGCCGCAAACGAGGCGGCGCAGGCCGCGCCTGCGATCGACGATGAGGACGATGAGGACGAGGACGTCGTGGCCGGCGCGACGAGCGCGGCCGGGCTGAACGGCGTGGACATCGCGGCAGCGCGCGAGCCCGTGCCGCCGCCGACGCCGTCGTCCCCGCGCGCCGCGAGCGCCTACGTCGACGAGGAAGAGGGCGAGCTCGACGACGCGGAGCCGCCGGGCCCGGACGAGGCGATGCGGGCCGAGGCCGTGGCCGGCGCCGCGGAGCTCTTCGACGAAGAGGACGACGACGATCAGCCGATCCTCGGCGGCGAGGACCGCGCGACGCCCGGCTCGTCGGGCGAGCAGGGCGAGGGCCGCCGCCGCCGCCGCCGGCGCCGCCGCGGCCGCGGGACCGCGGAGGCCAACCCGAGCACCGGCGGGCTGCCTTCCTACGTCGCGACGCCTGTGTTCGAGGCGCGGCGCGAGAACGGCCGCGAGCCGCCGCGCTCCGATCGGACCGAGCGCTTCGATCGCCCCGAGCGAGGCGAGCGCACCGATCGGGTCGAGCGCACCGACCGGGCCGAGCGCACCGACCGGGCCGAGCGCATCGACCGAGCGGACCGCCCCGACAGCTTCGGCGCCGAGCCCGTCTACCGCGGCCCGCAGGTCATCGAGCTCACGGGGGGCGAAGGGCACGCGCTCGACGACCTGGCCGGCCGCGATCTCGCCGATGCGGTCGCCGGCATCCTCTCGACCTTCGATCGGAACGCGGGCGCTGTCTCGCTCCGCCAGATCGCGGAGACGGCGCAGCGCCGCGGCCGCCTCGCCGGCGACGTGCAGCTCGTGCAGTCCCAGGTCGCGGCCGCCGTGCGCGCCGACAACGCGCGCCGCACCGCCGCGGGGCAGCGGCCTCGCTTCCGCTTCGCCGGCGGCAGGATCGCGCTGACGGACTGGCTGCTGCCGGGCGACCTCGCGCGGCTGGAGCAGGAGGCGCTCGCCGCGGTGGAGCGCTACCGCGATGCCGCGCGGCGCGCCTTCGTGCGCAAGCTCTCCGAGCTCCCGGGCCATGCCTTCGTCGAGATCTGTGTCCTCGCCCTCGAGCGCATCGGCATCGGCCAGCTGCGCGCGGTGCGCCGCGCCGGGGCGCCGGGCGGCGAGAGCCACTTCTCCGGCGCGCTCCGCACGGCGGGTGACGAGATCAAGCTCGCGCTGGTCATCCGGCGGGACGGCCGCGAGGTCGGCCGCGAGCGGGTCACCGAGCTGCGCGGCTCGCTCCACCACTACGGCCCCGCGACCGCCGGCTGGATCCTGACCGCCGGTCAGATGCTCTCCGGTGCGCGCGAGGAGGCCGCGATCGTGGGGACCGCGCCCATCTCCCTCTTCGACGGGCTCGCGGTGGCTCGCCTCTGCGAGGACAACGACGTCGCCGTGCTCCGCGCCCGCCTCCCGGTCGCGATCCCCGACGTCGATCTGCTCGAGGCGCTCCGGGCGTCCTGATCCTGCTCGCGCGCGTCCGGCCGGGGGCTCGCTCCGGGCCGGACGCGCGGCCCTCCCGCCGCCGTTTCCTGGGCCCCCGGCCCTCCCTCCACACCTCTCCTCCACGGCCACGCCCCTCGCGCCGCTCCGGCGGTGGATGGGCTCGGCGCCGCTTCCGCGGTTGACGGGCTCGGCGATCCTTGCCAGCGTCCGCGCCCATGCGCCATCGCGCGATCGTCTGGGCCGCGCCCCTCGCCGTGCTCGTGACCGGCTGTGCCTCCGTGGCTCCGCCCGCGTCCCGGTTCCCGACCGCCGACGCGGCGCTCGACCGGATGAAGGCCTCCTATGCCTGCGTGAACGGCGTCCAGGGCACCGCCAAGGTCGACCATTTCTCGCGCCAGGGGCGGCTCCGCGGGGACATGTACATCCTCGCGGTCAACCCGGATCGGGTGCGCTTCGACGTGGTGAGCCCGTTCGGCGCGACGCTCTTCACGCTCACGTCGAATGGCACCCAGTTCCAGATGCTCGACGTCCGGGAGAAGCAGTTCCTGCACGGGCCCGCGAGCACGTGCAACCTGGCGCGGCTGACCCAGGTGCCCATCCCCGGGCACGCCCTCGTCTCGCTGCTCCGCGGCGAGGCGCCGGTGCTCGCTCACGAGCCGCACGGCGCCTCGATCGCCTGGGACGGCGACGGGTTCTACCGTGTGCTGATCCAGGGCTCCCGCGACGCGGTGGAGGAGATCCACCTCGAGCCGCACCCCCGCGACTTTCTCGCGCCGTGGAGCCAGCAGCGCCTGCGCGTCCGCGAGGTCCGGGTCGCGCAGCGCGGGACAGACCTCTATCAGGTGGAGCTGAGCCATCACGAGGCCATCCGCACCGCGCCGCCGCGCGTCGATCCGGAGGGGATCGACGATCCGATCCCGCCGAGCGGCGGCGCCTGCCTGGCCGAGATCCCCCGGTCGATCCGCATGCGGGTGCCCAACACCGAGGACGACGTGATCTTTCAGTACAAGGAGGCGAAGTGGAATCCGCCCATCATCTCGGGCGCGTTCACGCAGCCGGTCCCGGGCGGCGTCGTCCGCCGTCATGTCGACTGCCAGGACTAAGGTGCTCTGAGCAGGCGCGCTCAGGCGGCTCCTGAAAGGACAAAGGCCATCTCGGGTGGCGCCGGCTGGCGTATGGCAGCGCTCGCCTGATGGCGTGGACGCCGCTCGCTCGAACGTCTAGACAGACGCCATCTACCTCGCCGTGGCGGGAGGAGTCGGCGATGGACGTCGAGCCGGGAACGATCGTCGGCGATAAATACCGCCTGGAGGGGCCGCTCTCGCGGGGCGGGATGGGCTCGGTGTGGCTGGCCCGGCACCTCCAGCTGGGGGCGCCGGCGGCGATCAAGTTCATGGATCCGGAGCACGCGGCCTCGCCGGAGTTCCGCGCGCGCTTCTACCGCGAGGCGCGGACCGCGGCGAACCTCGACAGCCCGCACGTGGTGAGCGTGCAGGACTACGGCATCTGGGGGACCGTCCCGTACCTCGTCATGGAGCTGCTCCGGGGCGAGGATCTCAGCCGTCGCCTCAGGCGGGTCCGCCGCGTCTCCCTCGCCGAGGCGGCGCGCATCGCGATCCAGACCGGCAAGGCGCTGCGCCGCGCGCACGAGTCCGGGCTCGTCCACCGCGATCTCAAGCCCGGCAACCTGTTCCTCTCGCGCGTCGACGAGGACGAGGAGATCGTCAAGGTCCTCGACTTCGGCATCGCCAAGCAGCTCACCGGCAAGCTCCTCACCGACGAGACGACGAGGACCGGCGAGCTCCTGGGCTCGCCGTTCTACATGAGCCCGGAGCAGGCGCGCGGCGACAGGAACCTCGACGCGCGCAGCGACCTGTGGTCGCTCGGGGTCATCCTCTTCCGCGCGGTCACGGGCAAGCTCCCGTTCGAGGGCGACGTGCTCGGCGCGGTGCTGTCACGGATCCTCGTCGAGCCGATCCCGCTCGCGACACACCTCGCGCCCGACGTGCCGGCCGATCTCGACGGCTTCTTCGTTCGCGCGCTCTCGCGCGACAGGGCCCAGCGGTTCCAGTCGGCGCAGGAGATGGTGCACGCCTTCGTCGCCGCGGCGGGCGACCCGAGCATCCCGCTGCCCGTGCCCTCGGCGCCGCAGCCGGCGCCCGTGACGTCGCGCACGGGGACGCTGCTCGGGCTGTCACCGGGCGGCACCGGCGAGCTGGAGGGCTCAGGGGAGCTCGCCTCCCTCTCCCGGTCCGGGGACCAGGGCCCGCGCCCGCGGCAGGACACGCTCGCCTCGCTGGCCGAGCCGTCCCAGCCCGGCACGCTGACGGCGGCATCGGCCGGTGAGGTGCGCGCGGATCGCAGGCCTCACGCGAGCGCGACGCTCCGCTGGCTCGTGGCGTGCGGCGCGCTGTCCGCGATCAGCGGGACGGTCGCGGTGACGGCGCTGCGGCCCGTCGTCGAGGAGGACGCCGCGCCCTACCACGTGATCGCGCCGATCGAGCCCGAGGGCGTGAGCGCGGCTGCGCCTGCGCCGGCTCTGGAGGTGGTCCGCGCATCGACCGCGGTGGTGGTGCGCCTGCCCGCGGCCGAGGGCGCGCCAGCCGCGGACGCCGCGCTGCCCGCGGCCGAGGGCGCGCCAGCCGCGGACGCCGCGCTGCCCGCGGCCACGGCGGAGCCGGCTGCGTCCGCCGAGCGAAAGGCCCCACGGGCTCCGTCGGCCCCGCGCCGGAGCCCGCGCCGGTCGCGCGAGATCATCGACCCCTGGCAGCGAAGGTAGCGCCCGGCCGCGCCGGACGGCGCTGGCTACTCGAGCGCGTCGCGGATGCGGCGTGGCGCGTCGGTGATGAGCCCGTCGACGCCGAGCGCCGCGAGGTCCTGCGCTTCCCGCGGGTCGTTCACGGTCCACACGTTGATCACGCGGCCCTGCCGCTTCAGGAGCGCGATGCGCTCGGGCGACGCGATCGTCCGCTCGATGTGCGCGGCGAGCGCCCCGAGCGCCGGCGCGAGGCGCACGGCCGCATCGTGGTAGCGGCTCCGGTGCACGAGGAGCGCGCGCGGGACGGCCGGCACCAGGGCGCCGAAGGAGGCGATCATGACCGGATCGAACGACGAGACGAGCAAGGCGTGGCGGGGATCCCAGGCGCGCACGAGCCGCGCGGTCGCGAGCACGACGGCGGTGCGATCGGGCACGTCCCGCTTCATCTCGATGTTCACGGCGAGCCGAAGGCCGCGCGCGAACGCGAGCACCTCGGACAGGAGCGGCACCCGCTCGCCGCGGAGGTCGACCCGCCGGAGCTCGTCCCAGGGGAGCGCCGCCGCGGCGCGCGGGTCCGCGCCCTCGGTCATCCGCGCGAGGTCCGGGTCGTGCAGCGCCACGAGCTCGCCCGAGCCGCACACCCGCACGTCGAGCTCGATCCCGTCCGCCCCCTGCGCCGCGGCTTCCTCGAATGCGGCGAGGGTGTTCTCCGCGGGGGCGCCCTCGCCGCGCACGCCCCGGTGCCCGAAGAGGAGCGGCGCGCGCGTGGCCGCCGCCCCGGCCTGCGCGCGTGATGACGCTGCCCGCCCCGTCTCGCGCGCGCCCCTGCGGAAGCGCTGCTCGGCCCAGGTCACCGCTCGGGCTCCTTGTCGAGCTCCTCGGCGACGGCGCGGGCCGCCTCGCGCGCGCGCTCGAGCGCGGAGAGCGGGAAGGACGCCGCGCCGACCGCCGGGTGCCCGCCCCCGTCGTAGCGGCGGCAGATCGGGGCGATGTCGCGATCGCGGGGGACGCCGCACCAGGGGTTATAGCCGACCGAGAGCTTGTAGTGCTGCTTCTGCCGGGAGAGCGTGACCGAGTACACGCAGTCCGGGTACATCGCGTACGTCATGAACTTGCCGACCGCCTCGAGCGGCGCGTCGGAGAGATCGACGAGCACCACGCGGCCGAGCTTCCGCGCGCCGCGCTCGATGCGCGCGACGAACGTCTGCCGCGAGACGGAGAGGGGACGCCAGAGCTCCTGGATGTCGGCCTCGCGCGCCACCTCGCTCACGGGCCGCTCGACGAGCCGGGGCACCACGGCGGCGAGGAACGGCCCGTCCCCGTGGTGCTCCACCACGGAGGCGAGCTGCATGATCGGCTCCTCCCGGCTGACGGCGGCCTCGGCCGAGGGGAAGCGCGCGGTGTCGATGAGGTCGGCCCACCGGATGAGCTCATCGGCCCCGGACATCTCGACGCCGAAGTGATCGCGGGCGACGTCCGCGATGAGCTTCGTGCACGAGCCGTAGGCGGCGTCGTAGAAGACATGGGGCGCGTCGCCCGCGACCTTCGCGCGCGACGCGCCGGCGAGGGCCGCGTCGCGCTCCTCGTCCGAGCCGAACCCGGTGATGTGGTGGTCGAAGTACCACGTCAGCTTCTTCGTCGGCGTGTAGCGGAAGTCGAGGATCGCGTTCTCGTCGCCGTCGAGCCACGAAGGCGGGATCATCGTCATGCCCGGGCCGTACCCGCAGGAGCGGTACCGCAGCGCGAGCGGCTCGCCAGGGCGGAGCGCCTGCATCAGGCGGGTGAACAGGGCCGCGCTCGCCATGCCGTCGAAGCAGTGACCATGCGTCGCGACGACGATGTCCCTGGGTTTCATCGGGCGAGTGGGTAGCACGACCCACGGCCGGCCGCTCGCAGACCGAGCGCGGCGCGGCGGTTCTGGTAGGCTCCGCGCGGTGCGGCGCGCCCTCGCTCTCATCGAACTGCATCCGTTCGGGCCGGCGCGCCGCCTGCTCGCTGCGTCGCTCGCGCTCGCCGTGTCGGCTTGCGGCGGAGGCGGCGCCGAGGTCCTGCACCCTAGCCCGCCGCCTCCGCCGGCCTCCTCGCCCGCGCCCGACACGCAGCGGAACCCGCCGCCTCCGCGCGATGCGCCCGAGCCGGACCCGGAGGCGTCGCGCCTGTTCCTGAGCCGCGCGGCGCAGCAGCGGCCCGCGGCGAGCGCGCCGGTGCCGCGCGTGACGGCGCTCGCGCTCGCCAACACCGCGCGCGGGGAGGCGAGGGGCATGGCGCCCCTCGGCGACGTCGTGTCGCTCGCGATCGCGGAAGGGGAGAGCGGCGCGATCCCCGCGCGCATCCCGCCGGGGGAGTGCGCGGTGTTCATCGCGCAGGGCGGGCTCGGCGTGATCGAGGTCGATCTCTTCGTCACGAAGGGCGCGCCGCCCGCGCTCGAGATCGTCGCCCAGGACGCGGACCGCGGGCCGGTCGCGGTGATCGGCGGCAGAGGAGCGTGCCTCTCCGCGCCCGCCGCCGCGCCGCTCGCCGTCGAGCTCCACGCGCAGGTGCGGCGCGGCGCGGGCGTCGTGCTCGTCCAGGGCTTCCGGGGCGCGCGTCCAGCCGCGCCGCCCGGCGCCGCGCCGCCCGGCGCGACCCCGCCCAACACGGCGCCGCCGAGCGCGCCGCCTCGCGTGCCGCCCCGGTAGCGCGGCGATCTCGCCCGGAGCGAGCGGCCGCGCGCTCTTCATTTCGCGCAACTCGTCCCGGGCGTCGGTCGACACGCCGCGTATGCCGTCGATCGAGATCCAGCCCGCAGATCCATCCTACCCCGCGCAGCTCTGGGCCCTCGTGACGGAGACCGAGGCCGCGCCGCCGACGCTCTACCTGCGCGGCGCGCTCCCGGCGTGCCCGGGCGTCGCGATCGTCGGGACGCGCGCCGCGAGCGACGAGGCGCTCCGGTTCACCCGCGCGCTCGCCGCGGCGCTCGGCGAGGCGGGCTTCTCGATCTGGTCGGGCGGCGCGCGCGGCGTCGACGCGGCCGCGCACGAGGGCGCGCTCGACGCGGGCGCGCCGACGGTCGTCGTCAGCGGCGGCGGCCACGCGCGCCCGTACCCGCGGGAGCACGCGGCGCTGTTCGAGCGCGTCCTCGACGCGGGCGGCGCGCTGCTCGCGCGCGTCCCCGACGACACGCCGCCGCTGCCGGCGCTGTTCCTCCAACGCAACGCGGTCCTCGCTGCGCTCACGCTCGCGACCGTCGTGGTCGAGGCGGGCGTCGAGAGCGGCGCCCGCTCCGCCGCCGCGGCGGCCCGGCGCCTCGGCCGCCACCTCTGCGTCGTCCCCCACGCCCCGTGGAGCCCGCGCGGCGTGGGCTGCGCGCTGGAGCTCGTCGCCGGCGCGCGCCCCGTCACGCGCGCGGCCGACGTCATCGACGTCCTCGGCGGGCAGGCGCCCCCTCCCCGCCGGCGAGCGCGGCGCTCGGCCCGCAGCAGGTCGCCCGGCGGCGGCACGCTGCCGCTCCCGGAGGCCGCCTTCGGGGCGCCGACGAGCGCTTCGCCCGGGGAAAGCGGGCCATTTCCGTCGATGAGCGCGGCCGAACGCGCGGTCCTCGACGCCCTGGACGCCCGGCCGGCGCACGTGGATGAGGTCTGCGAGAGGACGGGGCTTCCGCCCAGACGCGCCGTGGAGGCACTCTTGACGTTGACGCTCCAGGCCGTAGTAGTAGAGGGGCCCGCCGGGTTGTTTCGGCGGGCTCTTCGTTGAAGGGGCGCGCCGGCTCACCCTGCCCAGTGCGGTTTCGGGTGGCCGCCTCCTCGCGGGGGGGCCTCCCTCGCACCGAAGGGCGCCCCTCAATCCTCACAAGCCCGATCTCGTTGCTCAGAAGGTGGTGATGGCCAAGACGCTCGTCATCGTGGAGTCGCCGGCGAAGGCGAAGACCATCAAGAAATATCTCGGCAACGGGTACGAGGTGTTCGCCTCGAAGGGGCACGTCAAGGACCTGCCCAAGAAGCAGAACGCCGTCGACGTGCAGAACGATTTTGCCGAGACCTACGAGGTCATCGAGGGCAAGGAGAAGGTCCTGGAGGAGCTGAAGTCCGCCGCGAAGAAGGCGGACGAGGTGCTCCTGGCGACCGACCCCGATCGCGAAGGGGAGGCGATCGCGTTCCACATCTCGGAGGAGATCAAGAACCCGAAGCTGAAGGTGGCGCGGGTCGAGTTCCACGAGATCACGAAGAAGGGGGTCGACCACGGCGTCCACAACCCCCGCAAGCTCGACGAGAACCTGTACGACGCGCAGCGGGCGCGGCGCGTGCTCGACCGCATCGTCGGCTACGACGTCTCGGCGCTCGTCTGGTCGAAGCTCGCGTTCGGCCTGTCGGCGGGGCGGGTGCAGTCGGTCGCGCTGCGGCTCATCGTGGACCGCGAGCGCGAGGTCGAGGCGTTCGTCCCGGAGGAGTACTGGAACATCGCGGTCGGCCTGGGCGCGGCGAGCCCGCCGCAGCGCGCCCCGTTCGTCGCGAAGCTCGCCTCCGCCGACGGCAAGAAGCTCGAGGTGACGAACGGCGAGGTCGCCGGGAAGGTGCGCGCCGATCTCGAGACCGCCCGCTACCGGGTGGCGAAGGTCGTGCGGCGCGAGCAGAAGCGCAACCCGCCCGCTCCGTACACCACCTCGAAGCTCCAGCAGGACGCGACGAACTACCTGCACTTCGGCGCTAAGCGGACGATGCAGATCGCGCAGGCGCTCTACGAGGGCATCGACCTCAAGCGCGACGGCGGCCCCGTCGGCCTCATCACGTACATGCGTACCGACTCGACGCGCGTGAGCGACGACGCGATCGCCGAGGTGCGCGGCGTGGTCGCGAAGCGGTACGGCAAGGAGTTCGTCCCCGAGCGCCCGAACGTCTACAAGTCGAAGAAGAACGCGCAGGACGCGCACGAGGCGATCCGGCCGACGAGCGTCGAGATCCACCCGGACTCGATCAAGAAGCACCTCAAGGACGAGCAGTACAAGCTGTACAAGCTCATCTGGAACCGCTTCGTCGCCTCGCAGATGACCCCGGCGGTGTACGACCGCACGACGGTCGAGATCGACGTCGCGCCGACGGTCGCGGTGCCCGCGTACCGGAGCTACCTCGCCCGGGCGACCGGGCGGATCCTGAAGTTCGCCGGCTGGCTGCAGGTGACCGAGGGCCAGCAGGAGTTCGCCGGCGAGGAGGAGAGCGCAGGCGCAGGCGCAGCCGCGGACGGCGGCGCCGCCGCGCCGGCGCCCGAGGCGACCGCCGCCGAGGCGGAGCGCGCGGCGCCGGGGCCCTCGGCCGAGGAGGACTCGGAGGCGCTCCTGCCCGACATGAAGGAGGGCGAGGCGCTCGCCGTGTCGCCCCCTGGGGTCATCACCGACCAGAAGTTCACGCAGCCGCCGCCCCGCTACAACGAGGGCTCGCTCGTGCGCGAGCTGGAGAAGCGCGGCATCGGCCGCCCGTCGACGTACGCGGAGATCATCAGCAAGGTGCAGCAGCGCGCGTACGTCGAGAAGCGGGACGGCGGCGCGTTCCAGCCGACGCTCCTCGGCAAGTTCGTGGTCGACGGCCTCGTCCGGTCGAACCTCGACATCATGGACCCGAACTTCACCGCGCAGATGGAGGAGGAGCTCGACGCGGTCGGCGCCGGCAGCCTGAAGCGCGAGCAGCTGCTCAAGAGCTTCTACAAGAAGTTCAGGGAGCAGCTCGACAAGTCGAAGAAGCTCGCGCCGTGGAAGCCCGAGGCAGAGAAGACCGACATCGTCTGCGACGAGTGCGGGTCGATGATGCTCAAGAAGTGGGGCAAGAACGGCTGGTTCTTGAGCTGCGAGCGCTACCCGAAGTGCAAGGCGACGCGCGACCTGTCCGACGCGCGGGGGACCGCCGCCGTCCGCGAGACCGACATCTCGTGCGACAAGTGCGGGAAGCCGATGATCATCAAGACGGGCCGCTTCGGCGACTTCCTGTCGTGCACCGGGTACCCGGCCTGCAAGAACACGCGCCCGGTGCCGCTCGGCGTCGCGTGCCCGAGCTGCGGCGGCGATCTCATCGAGATCCGGCCGCGCAAGAAGGGCGGGCGCACCTTCTACGGCTGCTCCAACTGGAACGCCGAGCAGAAGTGCGAGTTCAAGCTCTGGCAGAAGCCGGTGCCGGTCCCGTGCCCGCAGTGCGGCGCGAAGTTCGTCACCCGCACCGGCGGCAAGAAGGCGATGCTCGTCTGCGCGACGAAGGACTGCGGCTTCAAGCAGGAGATCGTCGAGGGCGAAGGGGAGGACGGCGCCGCGGATGGCGCCGCCACCCCGGACGCCGCGGCGCTCGTCGCGAGCGCCGCCCCGGCGTCGGCCGCCCGGCCCGCGCCGGCGGAGCCCACGCCGGCCGGCCGGCCCGAGGCGGCGCCGCAGGGCGCTGGCGCGGCCCAGGGAGCCGCCGAAAAGCCCGCGCGGGCCGTGCGCGCCCGCCGCACGGCGAGCTAAGAAGCCCGCGACACCCCCCACCTGGTGAGCTGTATGAACGGAGCGGAGAGCCAGCACGACGTCGTCGTCGTCGGAGGCGGCCTGGCCGGTTGCGAGGCGGCGTACCAGCTCGCGCAGCGCGGGCTGCGCGTGCGCCTCGTCGAGATGAAGCCTCACAAGCGCACGCCTGCGCAGACGAGCGATCGGCTGGCCGAGCTCGTGTGCTCGAACTCGCTGCGCGGCGCCGCGCTGAGCAACGCGGTGGGGCTCCTCAAGGAGGAGCTCCGGCGCGTGGGCTCGCTCGCCCTGCGGTGCGCCGACGAGACCTCGGTGCCGGCCGGCGGCGCGCTGGCGGTCGACCGCGAGCGGTTCGCCGAGGCCATGACGCGTGAGATCGAGGCCCACCCCCGGATCACCGTCGAGCACCGGGAGGTGACCGAGATCCCCGCCGAGCGGCCCGTGATCCTCGCGACGGGGCCGCTCACCTCCGACGCCCTCGCGGCGAGCCTCGCCGCGGCCGTCGGCGCCGAGCACCTCGCCTACTACGACGCGATCGCGCCGATCGTCAGCGCCGACTCGATCGACTGGTCGCGCGTGTGGAAGCAGTCGCGCTACGGCAAGGGGGGCGCGGTCCGCGGCGACCGGGCCGCGCAGCGGGAGCAGACCGCGCAGCCGGAGCGGGCCGCGCAGCTGGAGGACGCGGCCGAGCGCCGCGACGACGCCGAGGCCGGCGACGAGGCATACGTGAACTGCCCCTTCGACGAGGCGCAGTACAAGGCGTTCGTCCAGGCCCTCGTCGCGTCGGACAAGGTGGAGGCCCGCGCCTTCGAGGAGGTGCGCTACTTCGAGGGGTGCCTGCCCTGCGAGGTGATGGCGGCGCGCGGCGAGCAGACGCTCGCGTTCGGGCCGATGAAGCCGGTGGGGCTCACCGATCCGCGCACCGGCCGGCGCCCCTACGCGGTGCTCCAGCTGCGCCCGGAGGACGAGGCGGCGACGGCGTACAACCTGGTCGGCTTCCAGACGCGCATGAAGTACGCCGAGCAGCTGCGGGTGTTCCGGATGGTGCCCGGCCTCGAGGAGGCCGAGTTCCTCCGCATGGGCTCCGTGCACCGGAACACCTTCGTCGACGCTCCCGCGCTCCTCGGCCCCGCGATGGAGCTCCGCGCGATGCCGGGCGTGCACCTGGCCGGCCAGATCTCGGGCGTCGAGGGCTACGTGGAGAGCGCCGCGGCCGGGTTCGTCTGCGCGATCCTCCTCGCGCAGCAGCTGCGGAACGAGCCGCTCCGGCCGCCGCCGCCCACGACGGCGCTCGGCGGCATCCTCACGCACCTCGGCCGGAAGCAGCCCACGTATCAGCCGTCCAACATCACCTGGGCGCACATCGCGCCGCTCGATCCAGCGCACGGCAAGCTGCGCAAGCGCGCCCGCTACGAGGTGATGGCCGAGCGTGCCCTCCGCGATCTCGACGCGTGGTGGGCCGCGGGCTGACCGCGGCTCGCCGGGCGGCAGGCGGCGCGCCGATCGTGCGCGGGCCGACGGCGGCTCGCCGGGCGGCAGGCGGCGCGCCAATCGTGCGCGGGCTGCCCGCCGCGCGCAGGCTTGGATAGCCTGACGGCGGTGCGCCGCGCGCCGCCCGCGCGCTCCGGAGAGCCCGCCCGCGCGGATCCGCGCCCCTGGAGGTAGCCGATGAAACTTCGCTTGTTCGCGCTCCTTGCGCTCGCCGTTCCTTCCGCGACGCTCCTGTCGCCGCGCGAGGCGCTCGCCTGCGGCGGGTGCTTCGCCCCGCCCACCGAGACGACGGTCGTCAACGCGCACCGGATGGTGCTCTCGGTGTCGCCCGTCCAGTCGGTGCTCTGGGATCAGATCCAGTACTCCGGCGATCCGAGCGCGTTCGGGTGGGTGCTCCCGGTGAAGCGCGGAGCGATCCTCGAGGAAGGCTCGGACGCCTGGTTCGAGACGCTCGACGCGGCCACGTCGGTGCGCATCACCGCGCCGAGCTCCACCTGCGCCCGGAGCGGCGGCGGCTGCGGCTCGGCCCTCGGCTCCGCGGAGGCAGCGGGGGACTCGTTCGGCGTCGGCGATCAGGTCACCGTGCTCCACCGCGGCACCGTCGGTCCGTACGACACCGTGACGCTCGCGACGGACACGCCCGGCGCGTTGAACACGTGGCTGGAGAGAAACGACTTCAACGTCGACGAGTCGACGCAGCCGATCATCGATGCCTATGTCGAGGAGGGCTTCGACTTCATCGCCATCAGGCTGCAGCCCGGCAAGGACGTGAAGGAGATGACGCCGGTGCGGGTCGTCACGCCGGGGGCGAACCCCGCGCTCCCGCTCCGGATGGTCGCCGCCGGGACGGGCGCGAACGTCGCGATCACCCTCTTCACCATCAGCGAGGCGCGGCTCGCCCCCGAGGGGTTCGCGGCCGCGGCCGTCCCCATCGACCTCCTCGCGTGGGACTTCGCCTCGCAGGAGTCGAACTACGGCGTGCTCCGCGAGAAGGCGATCGCGGCGGCCGACGGCGGCCGCGCGTTCCTCACCTCCTACGCCCAGCAGGGCTCGCTGTTCTCGCCCGTGTCGAGCCCCGCGGCGCCGTTCGGCGTGCGCTACACAACGAGCGGCTCGACCACCCCGGTCGACACGATCGCCGCCGCGTTCGCCCAGCAGGGGCTCGCCAACGGCGAGACCGGTGAGGTCCAGGACGCCGCGTGCGCCGTGCGCTTCGCCGAGATCGCGACCGAGAGCCGCGCCGTGGCGAACCCGTGCCCGGCCGGCGTCCGGCTGTCCGATCCGAGCTGCGGGGAGGTCGCCTCCGGCCAGATCGACGCGCGCGAGCTCGCGTGCGGGGCGCTCGACGACCTCGCGATCGCGATGGTCGGCCTGCACCCGAAGGACGTCTGGCTGACCCGCCTGGAGGCGAACCTGCCGCGCGCCGCGCTCGACACGGACCTCGTCCTGAGCCCCGCGCCGCAGGAGCGGGTCGACAACTGGCTGCGCGCCCGCGTCAGCGTCCACGCCGACGTGCTCTGCGGCGCGGCGATCCCGGTCCTCGACGGCGACCGCCCCTCGCGGACCCGCGGGCAGGGCACGCTCGTGGGCATGACGCTCGGCGCCCTCGCCCTCGCGGCGGCGATCGCCCGCCGCGGCGCGCGCCGCCTCGCCTCCCGCCCGGCCTGACCGGCGCTCACACGCCTTCGTCCCGCGTCCTGGCCGGGGAGACGGGCAGGCCGTGGCCCTGCTCCGGGACGATGGTGAGAGCGCCGTCCGCCTCCAGGATGGCCCATCGCACCTGGGAGAGGCGCTCCAGCCCGCTCTTGTGCATCTCGGACAGGATCTCCTCCGGCTGGATCCGCTCTCGATTGCACGCCGCCTCCAGGATGCGGCCCTTCGCGACCAGCACCGTGGGCGAGCCGTCGATGACCTCGGACGCCTTCGGGAAGAGGTGCGTCAGGACGGACGTCAGGAACACGAGCACGAGGACGGTGGACACGCCCGCGAGCGCGTTCGCGAGCGACGCCTCGCGGACGAGGGCCTGAGAGACGATCTCGGGGATCAGCATGAGCGTGACGAGCTCGAAGGGCGACATCGAGCTGAGCTCGCGCTTGCCGAGCACGCGGAACGCGGCGGCGAGGAACACATAAACGACGGCGACGCGGGCGACGGTCTCCATGGTGATCTCAGGGGAAGATGAACGTGCGGAGCGGCACGTGGACGCCGCGCTCCCCGCCGCACGACAGGGTCGCGTTGCCCGAGGCGAGCCAGCTGCGCTCGCCGCGGAGCTCGATGTCGATCCGGCGTCGCTCGCCGGGCGCGAGGTCGCCCAGCTCGAAGCGCCCGAACGCCGCCTCTGCCGGCGTGGCGTGGTGCTCCTCGAAGCTGTCCAGGTACGCCTCGTCGAGCGTGAGCGTGGCCGCCCGGCAGGGCTCGCCCGCCGTGTTCTCCACGTCGAACGTGACCCGCTCCATGTCGCGGAAGCGCATCCTCTCGGGATGAGCGACGCGCAGGGTGAGCCCCTGCGCCGTCGCCTCGCGCGTCCCCCGCGCGTGCATGAACAAGGCGCTTGCGGCCACGCAGGCGAGCGCGAACGCGCCGATCGCGTGCAGGGGGTCCAGGGCGAGCCGGCGCCGCAGCGGCGGCGCGGGCGGCGGTTTGGGTTGGGGCTCGGAGGGCGCCCGGCGCGACCTGGCGCGCGTCCGGGCGGGTCGAAGAGCGGAGAGCTCGCGGGCGGCAGGCATCATCGCGCCCACGCCGTTCAAGACTGGTGCCGCGGCCCGCTCGCGCGCGCGCGGCCCGCCTGCGAAGCCCGCGAGGACAGCGATGCGCCGGAGAGACCGGTCGCCTCACCGGCGCCACGCGCGTGGCACTTTGCCACGTGGTGAGCCTTCTCCTGCTGACATCCCTGCGCGCTCGCGCCTTGGCGACGTGGCACACCGGCTGCTTGAGCCACGGTGGTGAGGACGCGCGGGCCGCTGTGGCAATCGAGCTGCAGCCGCCCGGCGTTCGGGACTCGACATGACCTGCTCGGCGCCGACGTTTCCAGGCTCCAGGGCGGACTCCAGCACCGGTCGCGCTGCGGCAGGGGGCGCTCTCCACACGACGCGCCTCCTCCCGGGGATGAAATGGGTGCTCGAGTCGCTCCTCGATGACATTGCGCGTGCCCGGGAGCGGATCTGGATCTCCACGTACATCTACCGCAACGATCTCATGGGCCGTCGCTTCGCCGACGCTTTCGCGAGCGCCGCGCGGCGCGGCGTGGATGTCCGGCTCCTGTACGACGCGCTCGGCAGCCACACGACGCCGGCGGCGTTCTTCGAGGACATGAGGGCCCGCGGCATCCGCGCCCGCGCCTACAGGCCGCTGGGCGCCGTCCTCCGCGGGGGCGCCCTGTTCCCGCGGGAGCACTCGCGCATCGTGGTGATCGACGGCGCCGGGTACGTCGGCGGCGCTGCGTGGGCCGACGAGTGGCTGCCGCGCGACGAGGGCGGCGACGGCTGGCACGAGGTCTGTAGCCGGGTGATGGGGCCCTGCGTGACCGACATGGCGCGGGCGTTCGAGTGCCGCTGGATGCTCGCCGACGAGGCCGCGGGGCGGTCCTTCGATTACTGGACGGGCGGCGTCTACGACGACGTGGAGTTCATCACCGACGCGCCCACGCCGCCCACGGTCATCTACGAGCGCCACCTCGAGCGGGTGCGCGCGGCGCGGCGGCGGGTGTGGATCGAGAACGCGTATTTCTGCCCTCCCCGCGGGCTCGAGCGCGAGCTCATCGACGCCGCGCGCCGCGGGATCGACGTGAAGATCATCGTGCCGCGCGACTCCGACCTCCCGGCCATCCGGCACGCGAGCCTCGCGCGGTACGCGTCATGGCTGGAGAACGGGCTCCAGATCCACGAGTTCCTCCCGTCGATGCTCCACGCGAAGCTCGCGGTGATCGACGACGACTGGGCGACGGTGGGGACCTTCAACGTGAACCCGACGAGCCTGAGGTGGGTGAGCGAGGCGAACCTCATCGTCAAGCAACCCGCCTTCGTGAGGGACGCGGCCCGCCTGTTCGAGCAGGACCTCGGGCGGAGCGAGGCCGTGCGCCTCGACAACCTGCCCAGGCAGGGCCTCTTCGCGCAGGCGCGCAACGCGCTGTGGAGCTTCGGCCTCGACCTGCTGGAGCCTCGCCATGCGGGCGTGCGCCGGGGAGGCGCGCTCCCCGAGGCCGAGTGCGAGGGCGGGTTCCTGCGGGCGCTCGGCGTCTAGCGCTGGCCTCGCCCGCCGGGGCGGCGCCGGGGCGGCGTCGGGCCGCTAAGGCGCCGCTGGAGCGCTCGAAGAGCCCTCCGCTGCGCCGGCATCCGCGGACGGCGGCGCCTCCTCGGTGGGCGCCGCACGGTGGACGGCCGGCTCCTTCTCGGCCGCCCCGGCGTCATCGTAAACCTCCGCGGCGCTCGCCGACGCCTCGGCGGCCGGCGGGCAGGCCGCTTCCCCGCCTTCCCGGCCTCCGCCAGCCGAACAGGCGGCGCTCCCCGGCACGGGCGCCGAGCCGGCGGAGACCGGCTGTGCAGGCGGAGCAGGCGCCTCTGCGCCCGTGGTAGTCCCGGATGACCCGGGCGGCGCGCTCGCCGCCGGCGCCGGCGGCTTCCCTGTCGCGGCCGGCGCGCTCGCCGCCGGCGCGGCGGTCGCAGTCCGCGCTGCCGCGGCCGGCGTCGCAGGCGCGGGTACCGTGGCCTTCAGGGCGCGCGCCGGGCGCGGAACCGTGGGCCCGGCCGGCGGCGCCACGCTCCCGGGCGCCACGCCGGCCGGACGGGAGATCGCCTCTAGCGCTGGCTGCGCCGGAGACGGCGCAGCGGCGATCACCGCCGCGGGCTCGACCAGCGGCGCCAGCGTCGACTCGACCGCGCTACCCGTCGTGCCCAGCGCGACGCTCCACACCCCCGCTCCCGCCAGGGCCACGAGCCCGGCCGCCGCGACGGCGCGGAGCGGAAAGCGCTCCCGCCACGAGGATCGCGGCGACGGAGACGCCGCCCCCGGCAGATTCACCATCGCCGTCGCCTCGGACCACGCGCGCTCTCCGCTCTCCTCGATCCCCTTGCGCTCCGCCGCCCCCGGCGCCCTCTGCGGGGCCGTCAGGGGCAGCTGCAGCTCCAGGGAGTCGTCCGCGCGGCGCGAGTGCAGCGTCGGCGCGGAGCTCACCACCGTCTGTCGCGGCGACGGCGACGGGATCTGGCTGGCCCGCTCCTCCAGCCACTGCGCGCGCAGCGACGCGCCGCTCACGTCCTCCGAGACACCCCTCGATACGAGCCACGCCGCGAGCGCGCCGCCGAGCTCGCGCATGCTCCCCCAGCGCTCCGCCGGATCCTTGCGCAGCCCGCGCTCGATGATCGACCACAGCGCCGGGTCCGAGCCGCACCGCTCGACGAGCGAGCGCACCGGATCCTGGATGATCGCGCGCAGCGTCCCGAACCCGTGCTCCCCCGCATACGGCGTCTCGCCCGCGATCACCTCGTAGAGCATCGTGCAGAGCGCCCAGACGTCCGCGCGATGATCGATGTGGCCCTGCCCCAGCGCCTGCTCCGGCGGCATGTACTGCGGAGTCCCGATCACGGCTGCGCCCGTCGATCCGGACTCGGGCTCGGTCCACGTCACCTTCGCGATCCCGAAATCGACGACCTTGGGCCTTATCCGCCCGTCGCCCTGATTCGCGAGCATGACGTTGTCCGGCTTGAGATCCCGGTGAACGACGCCCCGCTCGTGGGCCGCGTGCATCGCGCTCGCGACCGGCAGCAGGATCGAGACCGCCACCTCGGGAGCGAGCCGGTGCTCGCGGCAGAGCACGTCCCGGAGGGCCTCGCCCTCCAGGAGCTCCATCACGATGTACGGGGTGCCGCCCGCGGTCTTGCCGAGATCGAAGACACGCACGATCCCGGGGTGGCTGAGCTTCGCCGCGGCCCGCGCCTCACGCAGCAGGCGCTCGGCGATCGCGGGAGAGCGCATCTCAGGCCGCAGCACCTTGATGGCCACATTGGCCTCGAGCGCCGTGTTCGTGGCGACCCAGACAGACCCCATCGCGCCCTCTCCCGCTTTGCGGAGGAGCTGATACTTGTCGCCCACCACCGTGCCGACCTCGAAGCATTCCCCTGAGGTGTGATCGAACGCCTGGGTCATGTTGCTCGACATGCGGTCTCCTGCCGTGTGCTCCGGCCATCCGCCGCTCGCCACGCGACGGCACGCGCCGAGTCTGGAGCATCGCCTGTGCCAGGCGATCCGCTCGGGGAGCTCCTGAAACCCTGCACGGGCGCGTCAGCGGCAGCGCGCCTCAGCGAGGCAAGTTGCCACGTGCCTGTCGCTCTCCAGCGAGCGCTCAGATGAAGCTGTCGTAAGGACGCCGCTGCGAGCTCTCGCTCCGGACGTCCTCGGCGCCGGCATACTCGAGGATCAATTCCAGGATCTCTGCATCTCGCTCGGAGGAAGCAATTACGCCCACGAGGATCGCGCCTTGTCGCAGGCCGCTGTCGTAGATGCTCGCCCGGTGCTCCGGGATGCCGGCATCGACGAGCGCGTCGATGAGCCCGCCGGCCGCGCCGCCCGCGCCGGCGCCGGCGAGCGCAGCCTCGATGGGCCCCGCCGCCACGAGCCCCAGGCCAGGGAACGCCGTGCTCGTGCCGAGCACCGCGAGCGCGGCCGAGGCCGACCCCGCCGCCCCGCCGACGTCCGCCGCCGCGCCGGTGCTTCCGCCCACGGCGCGCTGGTCGCGCCCCGCATCGCTCATGACAAGGCTGATGGCGTCACGCGTGTATCCGCAGCTCATCACGCGCTCGACCGACCTCTCGGCGTCCGACCAGGTCCTGACGAGACCGGTCACCAGCTTTGCCGTCACCTACAGCTCCTTTCCCGACGAACGTCCTCTCGCGCGCCTTGCCTGTATTCTGGAATCCCACATCGCTGCATCGCTACAGCAGGCGGCATGCCAAAAGAAAATGCGGAAAATGCTCGGTATTCTGCGCTGTCGACAGCCCGTGTGCCGCGCAAGATCTTGCGCAGGTGCGCCACACTGAGGCGTCGTTGCAGCGCAGACGAAACCGACGGACGTGCTCGGGAGTTGTCTCGGGGCGTTGTGTGGAAGCGGCGGTGACGCGCGGTGAAGCGAGCTCAGCGATGCAGCCAGATGCGGAGCTGCGCCAGCAGCTGCTCCGTGTCGACCGGCTTCGAGGTGTAGTCGGTCGCGCCCGCCTCCAGGCACTTCTCCCGGTCGCCTTTCATCGCCCTCGCCGTGACGGCGATGATCGGTAGCGTCTGGAATGCCGGCTGTTTGCGGATCGCGCGGATCGTGTCGTATCCGTCCATCTCTGGCATCATGATGTCCATGAGCACGACGTCGATCCCGCTCGTGCTCCCCAGGCGCTCGATGGCGGCCTTCCCCGTGTCGGCGGTGAGGGTGGTCATCCCGTAGCTCTCGAGGACGGTCTTCAGCGCATAGATGTTGCGGAAATCGTCGTCGACGATCAGCGCACATTTGCCGGAGAGCGTGGTTGCCGATTCGTGGAGCTGCTCCACGATGAGCCGCGTCTGCTCCGGCAGGTCCGAGAGCCGGCGGTGCAGCGCGAGCGTAAGCTCGTCGAGCAGGCGCTCTCTCGACTGGACAGGCTTCACGGGCAGCGTCTGCGCCAGCCGGGAGAGGCGCGCCTCGTCGTCCCCGGCGACGCCCGCCGGCGCGTACACGATGGCCGTGAGATCGGCGAAGCGCCCCGCGCGATCGAGGCGCTCGATGAGCTCGAGGCCGGGCATGTCCGGCAGGTGCAGATCGATCACGATCGCGTCGAACGCCTCGCGATCGAGCGCGTCGAGCGCCTCCTGGGCCGTCGCCGCGCCGGCGACCGTGACGTCCTCGTACCCGAGCAGCTCGGTCAGCCGGGCGAAGGAAGCCTCGTCCGGGGCCGCGACGAGCAGCCGGCGCCGCGGCGAGTCGATCAGCCCGGCGAGCCGCGCGAACGCCTCGTCGAGCGTCGTCCTGCTGCTGAGCGGCTTGTTGAGCAGGCCCACCGCGCCCATCCGCCGCGCGCGGCTCCGCTCCTCCTCCGTCTCTGTCGTGATCACCTGGACCGGGATGTGCCGCGCCGAGAGGTCGCGCTTCAGGCCGTCGAGCACGCGCCACCCGTCGACGTCGGGCATGTTGATGTCCAGCGTGATCGCCGCGGGCTCGATCTCTCGCACCAGCGAGAGCGCTGTCGCGCTGCGGAGCGCGACGACCGCCTTGAAGCCGTGCTCCCGCGCGACATCCACGAGGAAGCGGGCGAACACCGTGTCGTTCTCCACGATCAGGATCGCGCGGTCGCCAGGGCGGACGCTCTCGCTGTCGTCGATGATCTGGACGTCCGCGCTCGCGGACGTGCGATCCGACGGCCGGCTGCTGTGGACGGCATCATCGACGGACGGCGGCGCGTCGAGGACGTGTGTCGGCTGCCGCCGCGCCGCCCGCACGGGCCGGAAGGCGCGCGGCAGGTAGAGCGTGAACGTGCTGCCGCGCCCCGGCGCGCTGACCAGCGTGAGCTCGCCGCCGAGCATCCCCGCGATCTCCCGGCTGATCGCGAGCCCGAGCCCGGTGCCGCCGTACTTGCGGCTCGTGCTGCCGTCCGCCTGCTGGAACGCCTCGAAGACGATCTGCTGCTTGTCCGGCGCGATCCCGATCCCTGTGTCGTGGACGGAGAGGGCGATCACAGCGTCGGCCCGGTTGAGCACATCGTTCTCACGGCTCCAGCCGCTGCGGGCCACTGTCACCTCCAGGACCACCTTGCCGCGCTCGGTGAACTTGAAGGCGTTGGAGAGCAGGTTCTTGATCACCTGCTGAAGCCGCTTCGCGTCGGTGGACATCGACGTCGGCAGCGTCGACGAGAAGGAGAGCTCGAAATCGAGCTTCTTCGCCTCGGCGACGTGCCGGAACGTGCGGCGCACGTAGTCCGAGAGGTCCGTGAAGCTGATCTCTCCGACGTCGACGACGACGGTGCCCGACTCGATCTTCGTGAGATCCAGGATGTCGTTGATGAGCCCCAGGAGATCGGTGCCTGACGCGTGGATCGTCTTCGCGTACTCGACCTGCCTCGCGGTGAGGTTCTGGTCGTTGTTCCTGGAGAGCTGGTCCGACAGGATGAGCAGGCTGTTCAGCGGGGTCCTGAGCTCATGGGACATGTTGGCCATGAACTCCGACTTGTACTTGGACGTGAGGGCGAGCTGACGCGCCTTCTCCTCGAGGGCCTGGCGGGCCTGCTCCACCTCGTGGTTCTTCCGCTCGACCTCCACGTTCTGCTCCGCCAGGAGCCGCGCCTTCTCGCCGAGCGCGGCGTTCGTCTCCTGGAGCTCCTCCTGCTGGCTCTGGAGCTCGCGGGCCAGCGACTGGGACTGCTTGAGCAGGTCCTCGGTGCGCATGTTGGCCTCGATCGTGTTGAGCACGATGCCGATCGACTCGGTGAGCTGGTCGAGGAACGCCTGGTGGGTGGGGCTGAAGCGCTCGAGCGACGCGAGCTCGATGACGGCCTTCACCTGACCCTCGAAGAGCACGGGCATCACGATGATGTTGACCGGAGGCGCGTCGCCGAGGCCGCTCGTGATCGTGATGTAATCGGGGGGCGCGTTGACGAGGAGGATCTTCTCCTTCTCGAGCGCGCACTGCCCGACGAGCCCCTCGCCCAGCTTGAACTGGTTGTCGACGTGCTTGCGCTCCTTGAACGCGTAGCTCGCGAGCAGCTTCAGGACGGGCTCCTCGCGGGAGGCATCCATGATGTAAAAGACGCCCTGCTGCGCCGTGACGACGGTGGCGAGCTCGGACAGGATCCTCCGGCCGACGGTGAGCAGATCCTTCTGCCCCTGGAGCATGCGCGAGAACTTGGCGAGGTTGCTCTTGAGCCAGTCCGTCTCGCTGTTCTTCAGCGTCGTGTCCTTGAGGTTCCGGATCATCTCATTGATGTTGTCCTTCAGCGCGGCGACCTCGCCCTGCGCCTCGACCTTGATGGACCGGGTGAGATCGCCCTTGGTCACGGCGGTGGCGACCTCGGCGATCGCGCGCACCTGCGTGGTGAGGTTGGCCGCGAGCTGGTTCACGTTGTCGGTGAGGTCCTTCCACGTGCCGGCCGCGCCGGGCACGCTCGCCTGCCCGCCGAGCTTGCCCTCGACGCCGACCTCGCGCGCCACCGTCGTCACCTGATCCGCGAACGTCGCGAGCGTCTCGATCATGCCGTTGATCGTGTCCGCGAGCGCGGCGATCTCCCCCTTGGCGTCGACGACCAGCTTTCGCTTGAGATCGCCGTTGGCGACCGCGGTCACCACCTTGGCGATGCCGCGCACCTGGTTCGTCAGGTTGCCGGCCATCGAGTTCACGTTGTCGGTGAGGTCCTTCCAGGTGCCGGCGACGCCGCGGACGTCGGCCTGCCCGCCGAGCTTTCCCTCGGTGCCGACCTCGCGGGCGACGCGGGTGACCTCGGAGGCGAAGGAGCGGAGCTGATCGACCATCGTGTTGATGGTGTTCTTGAGCTCCAGGATCTCGCCCTTCACGTCGACGGTGATCTTCTCGGAGAGATCGCCGTTGGCGACGGCGGTGGTGACGGCGGCGATGTTGCGCACCTGGGAGGTGAGGTTGCCGGCCATCGAGTTGACGGAGTCGGTGAGGTCCTTCCAGGTGCCGGCGACGCCGCGGACGTCGGCCTGTCCGCCGAGCTTCCCCTCGGTGCCGACCTCGCGGGCGACGCGGGTGACCTCGGAGGCGAAGGAGTTGAGCTGGTCGACCATCGTGTTGATGGTGTTCTTGAGCTCCAGGATCTCGCCCTTCACGTCGACGGTGATCTTCTTCGAGAGATCACCCTTGGCGACGGCGGTGGTGACGGTCGCGATGTTGCGCACCTGGGCCGTGAGGTTCGACGCCATCGAGTTGACGGAGTCGGTGAGGTCCTTCCAGGTGCCGGCGACGCCGCGGACGTCGGCCTGCCCGCCGAGCTTCCCCTCGGTGCCGACCTCGCGGGCGACGCGGGTGACCTCGGAGGCGAAGGAGTTGAGCTGGTCGACCATCGTGTTGATGGTGTTCTTGAGCTCCAGGATCTCGCCCTTCACGTCGACGGTGATCTTCTTCGAGAGATCGCCGTTGGCGACGGCGGTGGTGACGGCGGCGATGTTGCGCACCTGGGAGGTGAGGTTGCCGGCCATCGAGTTGACGGAGTCGGTGAGGTCCTTCCAGGTGCCGGCGACGCCGCGGACGTCGGCCTGCCCGCCGAGCTTCCCCTCGGTGCCTACCTCGCGGGCGACGCGGGTGACCTCGGAGGCGAAGGAGCGGAGCTGATCGACCATCGTGTTGATGGTGTCCTTGAGCTCGAGGATCTCGCCCTTCACGTCGACGGTGATCTTCTTCGAGAGATCGCCCGTGGCGACGGCGGTGGTGACGGCGGCGATGTTGCGCACCTGGGAGGTGAGGTTGCCGGCCATCGAGTTGACGGAGTCGGTGAGGTCCTTCCAGCTGCCGGCGACGCCGCGGACGTCGGCCTGCCCGCCGAGCTTGCCCTCGGTGCCGACCTCGCGGGCGACGCGGATGACCTCGGAGGCGAAGGAGCCGAGCTGCTCGACCATCGTGTTGACCGTCTTGGCGGTCCGGAGGAACTCGCCGTCGAGCGGCCTGCCGTCCACCTCGAGGGCCATCGTCTGCGAGAGATCGCCCTTGGCCACGGCGCCGATGACGCGCGCCGTCTCGGCGGTGGGGTGGACGAGATCGCTGATGAGCGCGTTGATGCACCCGATCTCGTCGGCCCACGCGCCGCTCACCTCGCCGATGAAGGCGCGCTGCGAGAGCTTGCCCTCCTTGCCCACCGCGCGGCTCAGGCGGTCGAGCTCCTTGGCGAGCTTCTCGTTGCGCTCGACGACATCGTTGAACGTGTCGGCGATCTTCCCGTCGAGCCCGAGCCAGTGGACGGGCAGCCGCACCGAGAAATCGCCCTTCTTCAGGCCGGTCAGCGCCATCAGCAGCGTCCGCCGATCGAGCCTGTCGCTCTCGAGCGGCGCGGCGGCGCGGGGGCGCTCGGCCGGGCGGGCCTTCGCCGCGCGCGCGGCGCCGTCCAGCCCGTCCCCGGACGCGGCCTTCTTGCTCTTGCCATTGCCGGCTCTCGCCTTGCGGGCCGCCTTGTCGAGGTCGCTTCGCTGCTCCATGCCGCTGTTCTCCTGGTCCCGCCTGCGGATAGGACCGATCGGTCAAAAAGGGAAATGAGCGCGCGCCCCGGGCGCGGAGGGGCGCCGGAGCGCTCGAGGCCGTCGGACCAGGCGCCCCGGCGTGATCCCACGGCGCCGCGCGAGAGGACGACAGGAGGACAGGCCCTCTCGCCTGGACGGCGGTCTCATCGATGGACGCTGCGCTCGGGCGCCGCGCGACGCTTCCCGCCGCCGAGGAGCGGGGCCCTCGCTGGCCGACCGCGAGGGGGCCGTCGGGGTCCCCTCGGGTTCAGGCTTCATGGCACGTCGGCCATGCGCTTCTGCTCCCACCGCGCAGCAGCATGTGTTCGTATTACACCGCAGGCGCTCAGCCGCGCAAGCTTCGCGCCACGCGCCACGCGCCACGCGCCACGCGCCACGCGCCACGCGCCACGCGCCACGCGCCACGCGCCACGCGCCACGCGCGCGTGTGCAGCGCGCGTGTGCGGCGCGCAAGGCGCGCGTGCTCGCCGCGTTCTATCGGGCCGAGCGCGCGCGTGAAGCCGCGGCGGCACACCGGGGCGGGGGCCCCCGCGCCGGCGCGGCTACCCTCCGAGTCGGCGCCTCAGGCCACGTCGGACTTGGGCGAGCGGCGCTTCGTCGGGAGATCGCTCGGCTTGTTGCGCGGCGTGATGATGCTGTAACGCCCTGCCTCTCCCACCCTCTCATGGACGCCCGATTCCATGGCGTCTCTCCCGGTCCTGAGCGGCGGCAGCCACCGCGACACGTTCGCGAGGCACGAGGTGCGCTCGGGAAAGGGAGAGTGGCGGGGGGGCGGCCTCTCCGTCGCTCCGCGGAGCGGCCGCTCCGATGCCGCGTCGTGCGTCCGCTCCTGGGCGGCCTCATACGGCCGCTCCGGCGACCCGTCATACGGCCGCTCTTGGGCGGCGTCATAAGGCCGCTCCGCGGCGGCGTCGCACGGCCGCTCCGGGGTCGCGTTGTGCGTCCGCTCCAAGGGGGACCCGTGCGGCGGCGTGAACGGGGCGGCGCTCTGCGCAGGGAGCGTGCCGGAGGACGCGCGGCGCTTCGCGGTCGTCGCGGCGATCCGGTGCCGGAGGTCCTCGACGTGCTTCGCGAGCCGCTCCGTCTCCTCGGTGAGCCGCGTGAAATCCTCCTCGGTGAGCCGAGTGAAATCATCGACCTGGCTTCTGCGCTCTGACATAAACGAGTCCTTTTGCCGCGTTTCTTCAGCCGATCTCGACGCCCCGTCGGCTCCGCTGCAGATCCAGGGTGCACACAGCATGCCGCGCCGCTCGGGTCGGTCGCACGCACTGGGCGGGGTCGAGCGGCGCTGGTGCGGATCGCCGCAACGGGGCGCGCGTGCCTCCATCCGTCCTCGCGAGCTCTGCTCGGCGAGCGGCGGAGATCCGGCTGGACACGCGGGGGAGGGTCCGGCGGCACGCCCTGTGCCGTGGGGACGCCGCACACACGATGGATGAGCCCGCCGCGCCTCGCTCGGTCACAGCCCTCTCCGCCGCTCTCCAGAGCGCGGCGGGGAGGGCCGTGTCCCCGGGGCTCCAGATCACGAAGGCGCGCGCGGCGCGGGTGCGCTGGTGAAGGAGTGGATGCATGCAGAACTCGAACTTTGAATCGCTCGGCGCCCGGCTGGGGATCCCGGGTGATGGCGTGTGGCCGTGGGTGATCGTCGCGGCGAGCGTTCCGGTCGGCTTCGGGCTCGCTCGGATCGCCGCGGGCGTCTTCCGGCGCGGCGGTTCGGTCGTCGCGCGACGGACCGCGACGCCGTGGGACGAAAAGACACTCGACGCGGCAATCGGCCCCGTGACCCTTTGTCTCGGGGTCGTCCTGACAGCGGGACTCGCCAAGCTCACGCGGATCGGCCAGGGCCTCGTGACCGATCTGCGGTCGCTCCTCTCGGCGCTGTTCATCGGCGGGGTGGCGTGGCTCCTGATGCGCATCGTGGGGATCCTGACGGAGGTGCTGGATGCGCGCGCCCTGCGTCATCTCAAGGAGGGGAGCGAGTCGTCCCGCGGGCTGCGCACCCAGGCTCGCGTGCTCGAGCGGGTCGCGCGGGTGCTCATCGTGATCGTGGCGGGCGCGCTCGTGCTCATGAACTTCGAGGCGGTGAGGAACGTCGGCGTCTCGCTGCTGGCGTCGGCCGGCATCGCCGGCGTCGTGCTCGGCCTCGCGGCGCAGAAGCCGGTCGGCGCGATCCTGTCGGGCCTCCACATCCTGTTCACCCGCCCCATCGACCTCGGCGACAAGGTCGTGGTGGACGGCGAGTTCGGGACGATCGAGGAGATCCGGCTGACCCACGTGGTCGTGAAGATCTGGGACGAGCGGCGGCTCATCGTCCCGACGGCAAGGCTCCTGGACCAGTCGTTTCAGAACTGGACGAAGCACGGGTCGGAGAAGCTGGGCACCGTCGAGATCTACGTGGATTACCGGACCCCGGTGGACGCCCTGCGGCGGCACTTCGAGTCGATCCTCCCGAGCAGCGAGCTCTGGGACAAGCGCGTGAAGGCGGTTCAAGTCACGAATGTGACAGAGCGCACGATCGAGGTGCGTTTGCTCGTCTCGGCGCGCGATCCTGGGCAGCTGTTCGATCTGCGGTGCTGGCTTCGCGAGGAGATGCTCCGCTGGGTCCAGGAGCTCGAGAGCGGCGCGTACCTGCCGCAGGAGCGTTTGACCCGGACCTCCTCTGTCATGGAAGCGGCGGAGGGTCGTGCTCCGGCCTCGGGCCGCACACGCCGGGCTGGAGCGGGCGACAGGCTGCCCGATGCGGCGCCGTGACGGTATGCGCCCACCATGTCGCGGAACGCCACACCGCGGCGTTCAGGCGAGGTGCGATGAGCCCGGCGCATCCGCTGCGCCCTCGGGTGCGCCGCAGGCCCGTCCAGGCTCTGCCGCACGCGCACCGCCTCGGTTGAGGCGATGTTGACGCGATGATGACCACCAACGCCGCGGAACAGCCCTTCAGGCCAGTCGCGCCCGCTCTGACCGCCAGGAGTGGCTCCGCGTGCCGCTCCCTTGCAAGCGAGGCGCAGGAAACCGGCATGTGATTTGCAGTAAAATCAGAAAGATCTGGGACAAGTGCCCGTCAGCCGAGCCGTCGATCGCGCGACGAGGTGTTCGCCACGCCCCGGGGGAGGAGGCAGTGGCACGTCGGAACTGCGCCTCCCGCCATGTGCAGGTGCCTGCGCGGGAACCCCAGGAGCAAGACACCATGAAGTCGGTCATCAGGATCACGCGGCTCGGCGGTGTTGATGTGTTTGCGCACGCGGCGTTCGGCCTGCTGCTCCCGATCGGGGCGCTCCAGTGGGGGGCGCGGCACGGGTGGAGCGGCGCGCTCTTCGGCTGCGCGCTGGGCGCGGCGCTGCTCGGGTGCGCGGCGCTGCAAGCGCTCGTGCATGGGATCGTGGCGAGGCTGCTCGGGCTGAGGCTGCGGGAGGTCCAGCTCTCGCCGCTCGGCCCGATGGCCCTCCGCTCGCGTCCTGCCGGGGGACGGGCGCAGGGCCGCGCGCTCGGCCTCGCGGCGAACGTGGCCCTCGCGGCGCTCTTCGTGCTGGCCGTCGAGGCCCAGCGCGGGGTGGGCGAGCTCGGGTGGATCTCGGCTCTTCAGGTCGCCGAAGCGCCGTCGCGCGAGGCGGCGATCGTGTGGATCGCCAGCGCGAACCTGGGGATTGCGCTGCTCGGCCTGCTGCCGGCGCTGCCGCTCGAGGGCGGGCGCGCGCTGCGCGAGGCGCTCTCGCCGCTCACCGGCGCCTGGCTCGCGACGTCGATGACGGCGGCGCTCGGGCAAGCGGCAGCGGCGGTGCTGTTCTTCATGGGCCTGTTCGGCGGTCAGCTCGTCGTGGCCGCGGTGTCGGCGCTCCTCTTCGTGGAGGCGCGGCGGGAGTGGAGCGCGGCGCAGGCGGTGATGGCGCCCGTGGCGCCGCCCGAAGAACATCCGAGCGAGGGCAGGGCGGTTCAGCTGTGGCCTGGCGAGCTCGTGGGCGACGCCGCGCGGCGGATCCTCGCGAGCCAGGAGCCGGACTTCCCGGTCGTCTACGAGGACCGCGTGATCGGGATCGTGACGCGCACGGATGTCATGCGCGCGCTGGCCGCCGGCCAGGAAGGGTCGTTCATCGCGTGGATCATGCGCTGCGACCTGCCCCGGGTGGCGGCGGACGTGCCGCTCAACGAGGTGGGGCGGCAGATGATCGAGAAGAACACGCCGGTGGTCGCCGTCTTCGACGGAGAGAGCTACCTCGGGCTCGTCAAGCACTCGGACATCGCGGGCGCGCTCACGCGCGGGCGGGGGGGGCGGCTCGGGAGGATTCACCTGGCTCCTCAGGTTGGATAGTCATAGGCGCTAACCAAGCTTCGCGCCGCGTCCTCCTATATCCGAACGTTTACGTGGTCGTGGTCGCGAACGTTTACGTGGTCGTTCACGGCCTATCGTTGACGACCACGACCACGACCACGTTCACGACCACGTAAACGTTCACGACCACGTAAACGTTCACGTTGGCGACCGATGGTGGGGGGCTCGGCGGGATGCCCGGCCCCCTCCGGGCTCGGGACGTAAGGGGCGAGCGTGTTTCCGGACACAAGGACGCTCAAGCAACGCGCCCCGCCAACCCGGAGAGGGGGGCGGGGCGCTCGTCGGGAATCGAGAGGCGGAGCTCAGGAGCTCAATCGCCTCGAACGAAATTGAGCTTGAAGGAGACAACGAGCACGAGCGCGTCCTGACTGATGCGGCGCTTGCCCCAGGCGACCCCGATGTGCAGCCCCTCGATGGGATCGAGGTTGGAGGGGAGACCCACGGTGTGCGTGAGCGTCTTCGTGAAGTTCCACTCAGGCCGCTTGTTCGCGAGCGCCGCGTTGACCGCCTTCATGACGGTGTGATCGAGGATCGAGGGGATGCCGCGGATGTCGGCCTCCTCGAGCTCTACGTTGAACGCAAGGACGTTCCCCTTGTTCCTCTCGATGATCTCGGGGCAAATCAGCACCTTGAGCTCATCGAGCCGGATGGTGGGGTTGACGCCCGCGATGGACCACTGGAGCTCCGCAGGGCAGGTGACCCGTAAGCCCAGGTCATCGGCCAGGGCAATCTCGGTCGCCTTGCCCAGGTACAGCCAGCGATCGGTCGTCTCATCGTCGTCCAGGTGGATCTTCACAGGGAGGAACTCGCCCAGGAGCTGGGCGAGATCCTCCCGCGTGATGATGGCTTCGAGCCACACGGCAAGCGCCTCAGCTCAGGTGATGGCCGCTCTCGCCGCCGTGGGACAGCCCAGCTCCCTCGATGCCGTAATGCGAGTTCGCAGAGCTCGTCTCGGACGGCGTGACCGCGCCCTTCACCGCGTCGACCGCGTTGCCGACCTTGTCCTGGACCTTGCGCTCGGCCTGCTCGACCCCGCGGGTCGCCTGGCGCTTCAGGCCGTCGAGGCGGGTCAGGAGCTCGCGGCGCAGCGCCTCGCCCGACGTCGGCGAGAGCATCAGGGCCACGCCCGCGCCCACCGCGAGGCCGGCGCCGAAGAGGCCGAGCGCCGTGAGCGGGCTCCGCTTGCGCGCGAGCCCGACCCAGCCGAGCACGTCGTCGAAGCCGAGCGCCCCGACCGTGGCGGCGACGCCGGCGATCGCCTTCGCGACGTCGAACGCCGTCGTCCTGGCCGCCGTCGCGGCGACGCCCGCCCCGGAAGCCGCCGACTCGACCACACCCTTCGCAGTCCCCACCGCGTTGTTCATTCGGTTCGTCATGGCTCTTGTCTCCTCGTGACGGACACGACATCCGCCGGTTCGTGTCAGGAAACCATTGCAGGGCCCGGACCAACCGAGAGCTCGCGTCCAGAGCGCCTATCTCCGAGGCCGCGCACCCTCGGCGTGGCGCGAGCGTGACGAAACGCCACAGCTGTCGTGACGCGCCTCGGGCGCAACGCATGCCATGAGACGAGCGCCCGTGAACCAAGGGCCGTGGCGCGCGGCGCCGTCGCCAACGGAAGAGATGGGATCAGGGGAGGAGAGGGGAGAGCAGGCCCGCGGAGAGCGGGAGATCCAGCGGCTGCGCCGCTGCGGCAGGGGCTCCGAGCCGCGTCCGCCGAGCGGGCGAGCGCGCGCGTCACCGGGGGGCGTGGGCGACGCCGATCAGCGCGACGTCGACCCTGCGATCATAGCCATAGGAGTACATCGGTTGAGCTCCGACGGCCTGGGTGTCGCCCGTCGCGCGCGTCGTGATGCGATCCGCAGGGATGCCCTCCTTCACGAGGATCTCCTTCACCCGCGCGGCGCGGCGGAGCGAGAGATCCTGGTTGTACGCCTGGGTGCCGCGCGGATCGGCGCGGCCGACGAGCTCTATCCTCGCGCCCTGGAGGCCCGATGAGAGCAGGCAGTCGACGAGCGCCCGGAGCTCCACGTGCTCCTGCGGCAGCGGCTCGGCGGAGTCGAAGGCGAAGCTCGTCTTGGGCAGGCGGCAGACGTCGGCGATGTCGGCCCCGAGGGTGAGGCCGATGAACCGATCCTCGCCCTCCCTGAGATCGGGCCATTCGACCTTGTAGACTCCATCCGGGCCGGGGTTGGGCAACCTCGGCTCGGGGTGAGCCTGCTCCGGGGGTGGGGCCGCGGTGCACGCGGTGAACAGCGAGAGCGCAAGCGCGCCAAGGCAGAGCCTGGGCAGGTTGGACGTCGACAGCATGAGAACCCTCCTTTCGAGGTCGGCCGTGATGAGCCGCCTTGTGTTCCGAGGAGGTTGTTCAAGCTCCGTGCCTGTCCAGCGCTCGAGGCGTGTCGCCGCGCGCCACGCCCCGCGCTCGAGGCGGGGTCATCAGGGGGATGAAGGCTCTCTGGCCTCGAGCTTGGGCCAGGTGAACCGGAAGGTGGCGCCGGCGCCGACGGCGGACTCGACCCAGGCGCGCCCGCCCTTGCTCAGGACGATCTTCTGCACGACCGACAGGCCGATGCCGGTGCCCTCGACCTTGTCGCGCGCCTTCAGCGTCTGAAAGATGCCCCAGATGCGGTCGTGGTACTCGGGGGCGATGCCCGCCCCGTTGTCGGAGACCGAGAACTCCCAGAACGGGCCGGCGTCGCGCGCGGTGATCCGGACCTCCGGATCGGTGCCCCCGGCGTGCTTCAGCGCGTTGCTGATCAGGTTCAGGAACGTCTGCTGGAGCGGAGCGCGCTCCGTGACGAGGACGGGCATGTCGGGGACAATCTCGACACGCGTCTCCGGCGGGGGCGCGAGCAGCTCGATGATCTCCCGGAGGAGCTTGCCGACGTCGATCGCCTCGGGCTTCTCGCGGGCGCGGCCCGCCCGTGAGTAGCTCAGGATCCCGTCGATGAGGTTCTCGAGCCGGTGGACGCGCCCGCGGAGCAGATCGAGCTGCTTGCGGCTCTCCGCCGTCATCTTGTCGTTGAGGTCCTCCTCGATCCACTGCGAGAGGTTGGCGATGCCCCTGAGCGGCGCCTTGAGGTCGTGGCTCGTGACGTACGCGAACTGATCGAGCTCCTTGTTGCTGCGCTCCAGCGCCTGGACGAGCCGCTGCCGCTCCTCCTCGGCGCGCTTCTGATCGTCGATGTCCGTGTACGTGCCGAACCAGCGGACGATGCGGCCCGACCCGTCGCGCGCGGCGACCGCCCGGCCGATGAACCAGCGGTACACGCCGTCCGCGCGCCGGAGCCGGCACTGGCTCTCGTACGGCTCGCCCGTGCGGAGCGCCTCCCGGAAGGCCTCGATCGCCCGCTCGTGCTCCTCGGGGTGGATCATCCGGCTCCAGCCCTCGCCGCCGGTGTCCTCCGCGGTGAGCCCCGTGTAGTCGTACCAGCGACGGTTGAAGTACTCGTGGTGGCCGTCCGGGCGGTTCGTCCACACGAGCTGCGGCATGGTCTCGGCGAGCAGCCGGAACTGCGCCTCGCTGTGCTTCAGCTCCTCCGCGAGCGTCTCGACCTCCTTGCGCACGGTGACCTCGCGCTCGAAGAGGAGGGCGTTGTCGACGCTGAGGGCGGCGCGCCGGGCGAGCTCCTCGGCGAACTGCACGTCGGCCTTGGTGTAATTCCGGCCCGACTCGGCGTGCGCGAGCGTGATCGCGCCGAGGACGCGGCCGCGCGCCGCCAGCGGCACCACCAGGTACGACCGGAGGCCGAGCTCGCGCGCCATCCGGAGGTGCTCCTCGTCCCGCGCGTTCTCGACGAGCAGGAAGTCCGGGATCTCGGGGGCCCACTCGGCCTCGCCGGTCCGGAGCACCTTCGGCACACCGCGGCTCGCCGCGGGATCGACAGGATAGATCTGCTCGATCTGGCGGACGAGCTCCACCTTCTGAGGGTCGGTGTGCTGGACGGCGACGCGCTGGATCGCGCCGTCCTGGCCCTGGATGTCCACGGCGCACCAGTCGGCGAGGAGCGGGACGACGAGCCGGGCGAGCTGCCCGAGCGTCTCGCGGAAGTCGAGCGAGGACGAGAGGATCTCGCCCGCGCCGGCGAGGAGGCTGACGTTGGCCTCGGCGCGCTTGCGCTCGCTGATGTCGAGCACGTAGGTGAGGTTGCGCCGCTGCGTCTCGATGCGGGCGGACCCGACGAGGACCGCGACGCGCTTGCCGTCCTTGCGGATGTACTCCTTCTCGAACTGCTTCGTAACGCCGTGGAGGCTCAGCTCGTTGATCGCGTCGTGGTGGACGTGCTCGTACTCCGGAGGGGAGAGCTCCTGCCAGCTGAGCAGCCCCGCCTTGAGGTCCTCGCGGGTGTAGCCGATCATCGACAGGAAGCAGTCGTTCGCCTCGATGACGCGCCCCTCGTAGTCGCTGAAGAGCAGGCCCATCATGCTGGTGTCCATGATGCGCCGGAACACCTCGTCGCTCGCCTGGCGCTCCAGCTGGCGGAGCGCGGCCTCCTGCCGCTTGATCTGCTCGGCCCTCCGGTGCAGCTCGACGAAGACCGCCACCTTGGCGCGGAGGATGTCGGGATTGAACGGCTTGACGACATAATCGACCGCGCCCTCGCGATAGCCGCGATACCGTCGGTCCTCGTCCTCCGGCAGCCCCGAGATGAAGATAATCGGCGTGTGCCTCGCCCGATCGAGCCCCCTCACGCGGGCGGCCGTCTCGAAGCCGTCGATACCGCGCATCTTCACGTCCATGAGGATCAACGCGAACTCCTCGCGGTTGAGGTGCTCGAGCGCCTCCTCGCCGGATTGCGCTGTGACGAGCCGCTGGCGCAGCGGATCGAGCACGGCCTCGAGGGCGAGGAGGTTGGCGCGGTGATCGTCGACGAGCAGAATGCTCGCCACGGGCTCGGAAGGAGCGGACGGGAGGGGAGCGCCCGGCAGGACAGAGGACTTCACCTGAAGCGGGCTCAGCCCTGGCTTTCGGTCGGGCATGACGAAGACGGTTAACGGCGCCCGGACCTTCTGGCAAGCGAAAGCGGCGCTCGGCCGGCGAGGGCCATTCTCCTGCTCGACGCGCTCGAAGCAGTCATCTCCTGCTCGCCGCGGCGTCTCCAGCGCGCGGCGACAAGGCCGCGCGGGATCGGGCCTCCGCGCGCCACGCTGTGGCGATCCGTCACGCGCGGCGAGCGGAGCGGACCGTCCTGGATGGGGCGCCGCGACGGGGGCGGGCGGCCGCGCGTGGCTGGCATGGGGCCTGCTGGATGTGCCGCAGAGGGAGCACGTATGCGATTCGGACTCAAGCTGGCTTCATTCGTGGGGGCGCTCGTGGGCGCGCTGCCGGCTTCGCCGGCGGCGGCGGCCGACGGAGCGGGGCTCTTCGCGCTCCCGCCGGGCCGGCTCGACGCGGCGGACCGCGCGGGGACGCCGACATCCGAGCCGCCTGCGATGTCTGGAGCGACGTTCGTCGAGCTGATGGAGCGCACGATCATGGCCGTGCTGTCGCCGCCTCCGGCGGAGCTCCGCGTGGCGCCCCTCGTGAGCCGAGGTGGCGGCGGAGGGCTCCGCCTCGTCCTGCCCGTGTGCGAGGACGGCTGTTCGCGTTACGCGTCCCGCGCCGTCCTCCTGGTCGCGCAGAGCGCGCCGGACTCGCCGTTCGCGTGGCTCGCCGCGGTGAGCAACCGCGGCGGGCGATCGTCCGAGGGGCCGCCCGGCCTCGCCGCCGTCCGGGAAGAGGCCCGCAGGGCGCGCGCGAAGGTGCCTCAGGAGGAGGCGAGCGCGCTGCCCGAGTAGGCGCGCCGGCGAGCGACGCCGCGAGCGCGCTGCCCGCGTAGGCGCGCCGGCGAGCGACGCCGCGAGCGCGCGCCGGGAGACCGCCTGTCTGTCGGCCATGGCGGCCGCTGAGCTGGCCTGAAGCGGAAGAGCCGAGTCGACGCACGCCGCGCGGGGCGGCGACGGTACGCTGGATCCTGCCTTTCAGGGGATCGACGTCGGCGCGCGTTCGCCGCTCACGGCGAGGCCCCGGTCGACGTGACCGCCTCGTGGAGGGCGCGGAACATCGCCGCGAGCCTGTCCGGCTGATAGCTGGCGTTGAGCCCGCTGGGGTTCGGCAGCACCCAGAGCCGCGTTGCGCCGAGCGTCTCTGTCTGGGGGCCGGGCACGGCGCGAGGCCTGCCGAACGCCCCTCGGTAGGCGCCGATCCCGAGCACGGCCAGGAAGCGAGGGCGGTAGCGTCGCACCGTGGCCTCGAGCCGTCGCCCGCCCGCGGCGAGCTCCTCGGCGGACAGCTCGTCCGCCGACGCGGTCGCGCGCTCGACCACGTTGGTGATCCCGACCCCGAGCTTCAGCAGCTCGCGCTCCTCGAACGGGGAGAGCACGCGATCGGTGAACCCGCCGGCGTGCAGCGCCGGCCAGAACCGGTTGCCGGGGCGGGCGAAGTTGTGCCCGACGGCGGCGGTGTAGAGGCCCGGGTTGATGCCGCAGAAGAGGACATCGAGGTCCGGGGCGATGACGTCCGGCACCGTCTTGCCGGCGGCGGCGAGGAGCTCGTCGCGGGTGGGTCGTCGAGGTCGGGGAGGGGAGTGCACAGGCTTTCCGGGCGGGCGCAGGGCGCCGCGGCTGCAGTTTACGACGGCGCTGCATGAAGGAGCGCGGGAGCCGGGGACGACGGGCGCGGCCGCCGGGGGCGAGGACGTGGATCGACCCTGGACGGGGGCGCGACAACGGATACCGTCGTGCTTTCCCCGGATGCTTGTGCGCTCCCTCGGTCTGATCTCGGCTCTCCTCGCGGCCGCCTGCGCGCGTGCGCCCGAGCCGAGCCCGGCGAGCGGCGCGGGGGCTGCTCGGGCCGCGCGTGCGCCGGGCGCGACCGGCGCCGCCAGCGCTGCCCCGGCGGGGGCGCGCTATTTCCAGGCGCTCTCCGAGGGCGTGTTCCGGGTGACGCACGACGGACCGGCCGCGGCCGTCGCGGCTCGCGTCGTCACGGAGGGCGCGCGGATCGAGCTCGGCGTAGACGGGCGCATCGCCGCGGCGGCGTGGGAGGCCGAGCTGTGGGCGTCCGGCGACCCCGTCGTCGGATCGCTCGCGATCGCGCCCCACCTCGGTGGGGGCTTCCTGCACTGGACCCGGCGCAAGGCGTTCCGCTCGCGCGGCTTCACGGGGCCGCTCGCGGAGGTGGCGCTCGGCGGCGGCGGCGCGGTGCGGGGCGCCCGCAACGGCCTGCGAGGCGTCGTGGTCTTCATGGAGCAGGGGCCGCGGGAGCTCCTGCCGGGCGAGGATCGGGGCCGGGCGCTCGACATGCCGGCCATCCACGATCTGGCCGCGCTGGACGCCTCGCGCGCGGCGCGCCTCGACGTCTTCGGCCGCGCCGCGACGACGGCGGACGGCGGCAGGACGTGGATCGATGCCGGCCAGCGGCTCGGGCTCGCCGTGCGCGCCCTGAGCGTCGCCCCGGACGCGCTCGCGCTCGACACGGCGCTCGGGCGCGTGGCCGTCCTCCCGGACGGCTCGCTCGGTCGGCCCGACGGCGACCTCCGCTCGAGCTGGCCGAGCGGGTCGTTCCAGCTGCTCTTCGCGGGCGCCCAGGCCGCCTCGCGCGACGCCCTCGCCCTCGACGATCTCGCGCCGCTCGCGGCGGCCGTCTCCTCGGGCGCGCTCTTGCCCGACGGGACCGCGCTCGGGGTGTTCGAGGGCGGCGCCGCGCGGATCGACGTGAGCACGGGCGCGGTGCGCGAGCGGTTCTCCGGCTGGCTCCCGGACGGGCTGGGCTGCGCGCCCCTGCCCGCGGAGGACGGGCCGCTCTTCCTCTGCGTGTGGGACGATTACGACGGCTACGGCAGCTACGTCCTGCGCTCCGAGCGCGGCGAGGCGCCGCGGATGGAGCGCTCCTTCAGCGACGAAGGGTTCTTCGTGGCCGACGACGGCGGCGCGCTCGGCTACGTCGGCGGCTGCGCGGCGTCGCCGCGGGTCGCCAGCGACGAGGAGCGGGATCGCCGCTACGGCGAGGTCGTGATCCACCCGAGGATCTGCGTGCGGCGCGGCCCGGGCGACTGGGTCGAGCACGCGGTCGAGCTCGGCGAGTCACAGACGCTGGTCGGCTGGGCGCCGCGCCGGGACGGGAGCGCGATCGCGCTGCTGAGGGGCGAGCGAGACGCGCGGCTGCCAGCGCCGGCCGGGGCGCCGCGGGGCCGCGACGAGGGGGGCGCGCGGGTCGTGGAGCTCCGCGGGCACCTCCCCGGCTGGTACTGGACGCCGCCCCTGCGCGACGGGACACGGGCGCTCGTCGACAGGCGCTTCCGCGCGCGCGAGGACGGCGGGGTCGACGGGTGGCTGTCGTCGGTCGAGTGGCCCGATCCCGTCGGGCAGGCGAGCCTGGGCGTCACGATCGCGGAGGACGGGACGGTCTCGCCGCACGCCCTGCCGCCGGATCCAGCGGGGATGGTGGTGACCGGCGACCGCGGCGTGCTCGTCACGGCCGGCGCGGAGCTCTACGAGACGCTCGATCACGGCCGGACGTGGCGCGCCGCAGGGCGCTCGCCGGTGCCGCCGCCGTCGTTCCAGGGCGGGTGCTCCGCGCTCGGCTGTGCGCTGAGCGGCGTGGTGCGGCTCGGCTGGGGCGCGGGCGAGCTGTCGCCGACCATCGCCGCCGCGCCGGGCCTCGGCTGCGGGGCGGCGGAGGCCAGCCACGCGGGCGCCGCCGGGGCGAACGTGGCGGCTTGCGGGGGCGGCGTCGGCCGGATCGAGGAGCCGCCGGCAGCGCTGCCGTCGCTCTCCTGTGCGCCGATCGAGCTGCCGGCGCTGCGCCCGCGCGCCGCGCCCGAGGCTGGCTCGGAGCGATGGACCGTGCCGACGTCGTATGGCGAGACGCTCGAGCTCGTCGCCGACGCGCCGGCGCCTGGGCGCGCCGCGCGGCCAGCCGAGGAGGCGCCGCCCGCCGAGGAGGCCGCGCCCGAGGAGGCGCCGCCCAACGGCGCGGCGTCGGGCAAGGGCGCCGCGGCGCCGGGAAAGGGAGGCCCGAAGGTCGCGGCGGTCCGGACGCACAGCGTGCTCTACCTCCCGCCGTTCGATCTGCGCGGCGAGGCGCTGCGGCTGAACGCGACCGAGCTCGCGCTGAGCGGCGGTCAACGCGGGAAGCGCAGCGCGTCGATGCCGCTGCTCGCCGCGAGCGGCGAGGTCGGGCTGCTCGTCCTCGCCGAGGCGGGCGAGCTGCTGCTCGGCCCGCAGGGCGCGCGGGCGCTCCCTGCGTTCGAGCCGCGCCGAGGTTATGCGGACACCGCGCCGGGGCGGGCCCCGGGTCTCCTGCTCGGTCCGGGCCGCGCGCTCGTGCTCGGCGAGCTCCGGCGCCGCGTGGCCATCGAGGAGCACACGCCGGAGCCCCGGCGGCCTGCGCGCCTCGTGGCGCTCGACCGCGAGGAGCTCCGGGGCCGGCCGATGACCCTCGCGTGGCGCGACGACGGCGAGGCCGGCGTGCTGGTGCTCGACGGCTCGGCCCTCGAGATCGCGGGCGCGGCGGTGCTGGACCGCATGGGGGGGACCGTGGGCGAGGTGGTCGCGCTCGCGCCCTGGGCGACGCTGACCGCGGCCAGCGACGCGCGCTGCCGCGCCCTGAAAGGCGCGTGGCGCGCGCTCGTTGCGCTCGATCCGGAGCGCGCCCTGCGCCTCGATGGGAGGGCGCTGCCCGCGCTCGCGCTCGGGAACCAGGGCCTCGCGCACGTGCGCTGGGGGCGCGAGCGCGTCTGCCTCGAAGCGCTGCACCTCGCGGCCTCCGACTCGAGGCGGCGCGGTGAGCGCGCGGAGGGCGCGGCGCTTGTCGCGCGGTGGGCGGCCCCGCGCGGGCAGGAGAGGCGCGGCGCCGGCGCCGGCGCAGGACAAGGCGTGCTGCGAGCGCAGGCGACGACCCAGCGCCTCGTGTGCTCCGTGGGCGCGCGGCCCGAGGACGGCTGAGGCGCGGCGCGGATGTGGGTCAGCTCGTGTCAAGACCGCTCCGCGAGCACGATCGGATCGGACGAATGATGCGCCCTGCGGACGGATAGGTTGGTACCATCACCATTGGCAATGCACGGCGACGGGACACAGCGATCAAAGGACATCGATAGTACAGCGACAATGCAAATTCGTGCTCCGTTCTCTCGGCAGGACAGCGCCGGGGCGGGGCTCGTGTTGCTCTACGCCGACAATTACGAGCAATTCCGGCCGGCGTACCCCGTGCTCGAGCAAGGCTCGGTCCTCGGCCGCGATCCGACCGCGGATGTGTCCGTACCGACGCGGAGCGCTTCGCGCCATCATGCCCGGATCGAGCGGCGGGGCGGCGTCTGGGTGCTGACCGACCTCGGCGGCCGCAACGGCACGCTCTGCAACGGCGAGTTCGTCACGGAGGTGCCCATCGCGCACCTCGACCAGGTCCGGGTCGGCGACGCCATCTTCAAGTTCGTCGAGCGCGACGTCGAGAGCTACGCCCGCTACCGCATCGACGGCGCGACCCTCGATGCGCAGGAGGTGCCGGAGGGGCCGCCGCGCTTCTCGATGGGGCGGATCGTGGGCGGGTACCAGACCCGGAGCCTCGCTCGCAGCCTGTACGAGATCGCGCGCAGCGAGCTCTCGGTGCTGATCCGCGGTGAGAGCGGGACTGGAAAGGAGATCTTCGCCCAGCAGCTCCATGACTGGAGCGGCCGGCGCGGCCCGTTCCTGGCCGTCAACTGCGCCGCCATCCCCGCCGCCCTCGTCGAGGGGGAGCTCTTCGGGCACCGGCGCGGCGCGTTCTCGGGCGCCGACCGCGACAGGGCGGGCATCCTCCGCGCGGCCCACGAGGGCACGCTCTTCCTCGACGAGATCGGGGACATGCCGGCGGAGGCCCAGGCGAAGCTCCTCCGGGTGATCCAGTCGAAGGAGTTCACGCCGCTCGGCGGGACGCAGTCCGAGCGGATCGACGTGCGGATCGTCGCCGCCACGCACCGCGATCTCGACAAGCTCCAGCAGACGGGCGCCTTCCGCGCCGATCTGTTCGGTCGTCTGAACGAGCACAGCGTGACCCTGCCCCCCCTCCGCGAGCGCAAGGAAGACATGTTCTTGCTCTGCACCGCGCTCGCGGCGCGCCACGGTCGGTCCGAGATCCGGCCCAGCATGGTGGCCATGACGGCCCTGCTCCACCACGATTTCCCCTACAATGTGCGGGAGCTCGAGGCGCTCCTGAAGCGCTGGGCCGCCGCGGATCGCGGCGCCGAGTTCGGCGTCCAGGATCTCAGCGACAGCATCCGCGATCGGATGAAGACGTACGGGGCCCGGGGCGCTGCCCTCGCGAGCCAGCTCGGGGAGGATTCCCGCGCCACGGTCTACCCGCAGTACGACGAGGAGCCCGCGGAGGACGGGGCGTCCGCGCCGGGCGGGCCGCTGCCGCCGAGGACCACCCCGGAGGAGAGCGTGCTTCGGGATCTCCTCGCGCGGCACCAGGGGAACGTCGCCGCCGTGGCGCGCGTGCTGGGGAGAGATCGAGTGCAGGTGCACCGCTGGATGAGGCGGTACAACCTCAAGGCCGACGCGTTTCGCGGGTAGCATTGCGCTCGGCGCCGCGCAGAGCGGCTGCGCTCGCGTCCGCCGAGGCCGACCTGCACCCGTATGACCGCCGAAAGCCCGCTCACCCGCAAGCTCCAGATCATGCCCGCTCACCGCCTCTTGCAGCGCAGGCGCTGAGCGGTCTGCCCTCGATCGCGCCGAGCACCGCACGGGATGGATCCTGCCCGCCTGAGACTGGACGTCGTGGCCCCTCTCCTCGCCGCGCTCGCGCTCGCGGCGTGCGGTGCGGCCGAGCCGGCGGCCGCGCCGCCCGGCGCACTCGAACCGCCTCCCCGCGCCACCGCGACCGTCGCGCTCGGCCCGGCCCGGTACGTCGCGCAGCCCTACCTCGTCGGCCTGGTCGAACGCGTGGTCATCGGCGGCCGGGAGGTCGACAGGGCGATCGTCAACGGCCAGCGCGTCGAGCTGCACGGCCTCGATCGGCTCGAGCCGCTGGGCGCGGAACGCGTGGTGCTCGCCGGCGGCGCGGCGTTCCCCGCGTGGGCCCGGCCCGGCGCGGCCGCCGTCGACGCCGCGCGCTACCTGTTCTGGAGCGGCGGCGACATCTACGCCGCCGAGAGCTTCGGCGGGGAGCTCCGCAAGCTCGCGACCCTGCCGGGCGACGTCGCCAGCGCGTTCCCATGGCTGGACGGCATCGGGCTGCTCACCGCGGCCGGGAGCTTCGTCGTCCAGGGCGCGAGCGGCGCGCTGCGGCCGCTCGGCTCGCCGTCCCTCGTCGCGGCCGCGGCGGCCAGCGAGCGCCGCGCGCTCGGCCTCACCGTCTTCGGGCGCGCGCTCCTCACGCTGGACGGGGGCGCGTCGTACCGCGACGTCACGGCGGAGCTCGGCGACGCGATCGCGCTCGACGTCCGCGGCGAGGAGATCGTCGCCTCGCTGGCCTTCGGCCTCGAGCGCGCCCTCGAGCCGAGCGGTCGCCTCGGCGAGCCCCGCGCGAGGCGCGCGCCGCCGGCGGCCGGCGTGGATCCCGGGTGGCCCGGCCGCGCGCCCTTCGAGCAGCTCGCGGACGCCGTCGCCTCGGGCCTGCCGCTCGCCGACGGCGGGGCGGCGCTCGCCGTGGGCGGCCTCATCGGCCGCATCGACCTCGCCACCGGCCGCGCCTCGTCCGTCGCGCCGCTCCCGCCCGGCAGCGGCGAGTGCGCGCCGTTCCGCGCGGGCGACGCGCTGCTCGCCGTCTGCGCCGGCCCGGAGCGCGCGAGCGTCGTCGACCTCTCCAGCGACGCGCGCGCGCTCCGCGTCGAGCGCTCGTTCGAGCTCCTGCCCGAGCCGGCGCGGGAGACCGATCGCTTCGTCGGCGTCGACGGCGAGGCGCTCGGTTACGTGGGGCCCTGCGAGGGGCCGCCGAGGCCGCGGATCGATCTCCGCGCGTTCTCTCAAGGGGCGCTCGGCGGCGACTCGACGCAACAGAGCGCGGTGTTCTGCGTGCGGCGCGGGCCGGGAGACTGGGTCGAGCACCGCCTCGACGCGGCGGACGCGACCGACGTCCTCGCCTGGATACCGCGCCGAGGCGGGGGCGCGGTCGCCCTCATCGCGCGCCCCGGCACGTTCCTGCCGGACGGCGAGCGCGTCGAGGTGCGCGGCGCGCTGCGCGTCGTGCGGCTCGCGCGGGGCGAGCCGCCGCTCCTCCTGCCCCCGTACGGCGACGAGCAGGCGGAGCTGCTCTCGCGCGCGCTCGCCGCGCGGGCGGACGGCGCCATCGAGGGCTGGCTCCCCGTGCACGGCTACGCGGCCGACCCCGCGCCGATCACGATCGACCCCGCCGGCCGGCTGCGCCGCCACGCCGTGCCGGCTCGCGCGCGCTCGATCGCGGCGTCGGGCCCCTTCGCGCTCGCCGAGACCGAGGACGGCGGGCTCTTCGAGACGATCGATCGAGGGCAGCGGTGGGTGCCCGTCGCGCCGCCGCCGGGCGGCGGGGCCGCGCGCCTCAACGCCTGCTCGGCGGTGGGCTGCAGCCTCGGCACGCTCCTCCGGCTCGGGTGGGCGTCGGCCCCGCGCTCCGGCGGCGGCGGCGGCGGCGGAGGCCGCGCCGCGTCGCCGCCCGGCGCGGCCCTGGCGGAGCCGCCCCCTGCGCGGCCCCCGCCCGATCGCGACAGGGCGGCGCGGCCTCCGGCGCCGCCGCCCCTCGCGCGGCTCGCCTGCAGCTTCGCGGGGCCGCTCGACGCCGCGCGCGTGCCGGAGTCGTCCGGGTTCGGCGCCGTCGCCGCGCCGCCGTCGCGCATGGCGGGCACGCTGCGGCTCGGCACCCTCGGGATGCTGAGGCTGCCGTCGTTCAACGTTGGCCTGTCGGGCAACGTTGGCCTGTCGGGCAGCGTTGGCCTGTCGGGCAGCGGCGGCCTGCCGGGCCCCTCCTTTGCCGACGCGGAGCTCGCGTGGATCGGGCCGCTCGACCTGCGCGCCGAGATCCACCGCGCCACCGTGCCGCTCGCGAGCGCCGGGCTGCTCCAGCTCGCGTACCGGCCGTACGAGGCGCAGGTCGGGCTCGTCATCGATCGCGACGGTCGCGTGGCCCCGGTCGCGGCCGGCCCCGCGGAGGCGTGCCTCGCCGGCCTTCTGGACGCCGCGCGCGTCACGCGGCCGATCGGCGGCTGCGCCCCCCAGCCCGCGATCGGCGTCGATCTCGGCGAGCGCGCGGTGTTCCTGAGCCCTCGGCACGACGGCCTCGCGGTGAGCTCGGTCGACTTCCGCGGCGCGCGCGGCGGGGCTCCTCTCGCGCGGCCCGGGGGCGGCGGGCCGCCTCCGGCGATCCGGGAGCTCCACGTGCAGCGCACCGCGCGCGCGACGGCGGCGCAGCGGGCGCGCTTCGCCTTCGGCGCAGGCGCGCGCGCGGGCGCGCCCGTCTTCGTGGCGGTGGCGGGAGACGGCGGCGCGGTGCTCTCGCCGGTCGACCCCGTGCTCGGCACCCTGGGCCCCGAGGAAGCCCTCGCCCCGCTCGGCGCGCTCGGCGCGGGCAGCGACCCCGCCTGCGCGCCGCGCCGCGGAGAGGCGCGCGTGGTCCTGTCGTTCGATACGGAGATCGGCCTCGTGCCCGGCGCGCTGCCGGGGATCACCGCGGCCGGGACGGCCGGCGTCGCGGTGATCCGGTGGTCGCGCGAGCGCGCGTGCCTCGACGCCGTGGAGCTCGTCGTGCGCGACGAGCGCTACGAGGGCGGCCTCGGCTTCTACGAGCCGCCCGGCGTCGTGAAGAAGCTCATCGCGCGCTTCGCGGGGCCGACGCCCGCGGCGCCGCTCGGCGCGCACGCGAAGGGAGGGCGTGGCGGGCCGAGCCCCGCGGCGGAGCGGCGGAGCGAGCCGGCGCAGGGCGCCGGCGGCGGCACGCTCGCGCTCGTCCTGTACGGCCAGGAGAGCCGGCAGCCGGTGCAGTGCAAGGCGGTCGTGAGGGGGCGCTGAGGCGCGTGTGCCAGCGGCGAGCGCGCCGAGGTCATCGGCGAAACCTCCGAAGAGCAAGCCGAGGAAGCCGGGGTCCGGCGCTGCGGTATCCGTGAGCATGGAGCGCGCGGCGCACCGCTCGCGCTCGGAAGCGAGCGCCCCGGCCGCGCAGAGCGGTCCGCGCACCAGCCTCGGCACCGGCGTCGCGAGGCCAGTCGGTGCGCGCATCGACTAGGCGAGCCTGCTCCGTAGGGAGTACCTCGAGGACGTGTTGCCCTGCCGGTGTGGCGGGCGGCTGAGGCTCGCGGCCGACATCTCCGAGCGCGAGGTCATCATCGCCATCCTCAAGCATCTCGGACTCCCGAGCGAGGCGCCTCCCATCGCGCGTGCGCGGAGCGCGAACTGCGAAGCGGCGTGAGCGCCGCAGGCGAAGCCCCCTGGCGCCGCAACGCCGGCGTGCGCCCGCGGCGCTGCCCGCCCCACAGGTTCGGGGCAAACGCGCTCGGTCGCGCAGCGCCGACCGGCCCGAGGCGCCCCGACAGCCGGCGACTGGGCGGTAGAAGGGGCATTCGACGTCCTAGCCTCTTTATAGGCATAGGCGGATTAGTGGATCGTACTTTTGGTACGCTATGTGAACTGCCGGTCGTTGGCGGGAATTTCTTGACAGGTCGGAATGGCTTTGCGCGGGCTATCCTCTCACCGCTGTCCGGCATCATGGCGAGGAGCCTGCCGCAGCCTCATGCGCCACCACAGCGGCGTCGATATCGCCTGCCGCCGCCGTGACCTCCCCTTGCACGAGCACGGCCAGAAGGGTCCTGCGTGGGTCGGCTCCGGGGACGCCCATGGCATGGTCGCGTTCTTCTACATGCTTGGTCCGCACGACGTTCCGATCCGGTCGACGACCCTCGCGTCCGGCGCTGCGTTTCGTCGCGTCGCCACGCAGCGCTGCGATAATCGCATGGAGCGCGCGAGTTGCTGCCGCCGAGGCCGGCTGCTCGCCGCGGGGACAGGCTGGCTCGTCTCGACTTTGCGCCCGGCGGTGCCTGCCTCGGGCTCGCCCCGGAGCGACGTGCTGCGACCATGAGTCACTGCGATCCGGACATCGTCCTGGCCGCCCACGCGCACCGCCGCGGTAGGACCCTCCCCCCACCCGCGCTCGCCTACGCCTGCCCGACCGTGAGGGCGAGAATACTCCCGGCGGGGCTAGCGCACTGCGCGCCCGATGCACATACTGATGTGCCCGACTTCCGCCGCGCGGCAGCGTGTCGGTCGCGGCGGGGAAGGATGCGCGCGCTTGGTCGACTTCAAGAAACTCACGAAGAAACGCGTTGAAGAGCAGGTCACAGACCCGATCAAGCTCTACTACGAGAAGCTCGAACCTGCGTCGAACACCGGTCCGCTCCGGCCTGCTCAGGAGGGCATCCTCGTGGAGTGGCGCGACAACCGGCGCAATGTACCTGACCTGGTACTCAAGCTCCACACGGGAGACGGAAAGACGCTCGTCGGATTGCTGATCGGCCAGTCGCAGCTCAACGCCGGTAAGGGACCTGCGCTCTATCTTTGCCCGAACAAGTATCTTGTTGCCCAGACGTGTGATGAGGCGAGCCGCTTCGGCATCAGCATCGTAACCGCCGAGCCGGACCTTCCTCCGGAATTCCTCGAAGGTCAGAAGATCCTCGTCACGACGGTGCAGAAGCTCTTCAGCGGCACCAGATTCGGACGCGGGACGCAGTCGATCAAGGTCGGGACGCTCCTGATGGATGATGCGCACGCGTGCGTCGACGCCATCCGCGACGCGTTCACGATCAACCTAGAAAACGACGCCGCCGCGTATCGATCAATTCGCGACCTGTTCGCGGACGATCTCCGCAAGCAAGGAGCCGGAACTTTCGCGGACATCGAGGCGGGCGACTCAAACGGGGTCCTCATGGTCCCCTACTGGGCCTGGCAGGAGAAGAACGACGAGGTGCTCAAGATCCTCGCGTCTGCGAAAGGGTCGGAAGCGGTCAAGTACGTCTGGCCGCTTCTGAAGGATCGGATTCGCGAGTGCGTCTGCCTCGTCTCGGGCAAGAAGCTCCAGATCACGCCGTACCTGCCACCGCTCGAAGAGTTCGGCACGTACACGAAGGCGTCGTCGCGCATCTTCATGTCAGCCACGACAGCGAACGACGCATTCCTCGTTCGCGGTCTTGGCCTCGCTCCGGACGTCGTCCAGAAGCCGCTCGTTTACGAGAAGCAGAAGTGGCTCGGCGAGAAGATGATCCTGATCCCCTCGCTGATCGACGACTCGCTTGACCGGTCCGAGATCGTCAACCGGTTCGGCAAGCCGCGGCCCGATCGAAAGTACGGTGCCGTGGCACTCGTCCCCGGGTTCGCGCGGACGAAGGACTGGGAGGCGGTCGGCGCCCACGTCGTCGACACAAGCGACATCGAGGAGGTCGTTGCGCGCCTCAGGAAGGGCGAAGGCGAGAAGACGGTCGTCCTGGTGAATCGCTACGACGGCGTCGATCTTCCCGACAAGGCTTGTCGCATTCTGATCATTGACTCCAAGCCCGTCGCCGAGACGCTGCTCGATCGCTACCTGGCCGACTGCGTGGCGGGCAGCGAGACGATCACCGCAGCGATCATGCGGAAGATCGAGCAAGGTCTTGGGCGCAGCGTCCGTGGCGAGAAGGACAGCTCGATCATCCTCCTCATCGGTACCGATCTAGTCGCGCTGGTCCGCACCGCCGAGGGGCGCCGCTTCCTGTCCGCGCAGACGCAACGGCAGATCGAGATCGGCCTGGAGGTAGCCCGTCTCGCGAAGGAAGAGGTTCAAGACGGCAAGGCGACGACGGCGCTGCAGAACGTCATGAAACAGTCGCTCGGCCGCGACGACGGATGGCGTGAATACTACAAGGAGGAGATGAACGCGATGGTGACACCGACGCCGAACCTCGTCGCGCTGTCGACGTTCGAGCTCGAACGTGCCGCAGAGCTGAAGTTCCAGGACGGTGACATCGACGGCGCGATCGCGATCGTCCAGAAGCTCGGGAACGAGGCCGCTGACCCCTCCGTGCAAGGCTGGTACGTGCAGGAGAAGGCCCGCTACGAATACGCGCGTTCGCAGACGGATGCCGACAAGCTGCAAGCTGCTGCGCACAAGAGGAACCGGCGCCTGCTGAAACCGCGCACGGGGATGGATTTCAAGCGCATCACCATCGTGAATCAGAAGCGGCCCGAGCTGATCAAGGCGTGGGTTGTGAAGCATGGCGACGGTGAGCAGCTCCAGGTTCGTGTAGCCGAGCTTCTCGATCGCCTTCAATTCGGAGTGAGCGCCGATCGCTTCGAGGCCGCGTGGAACGAGCTGGGGCACGCGCTCGGCTTCGTCGCGGAGCGGCCCGACAAGGACTGGGGCGAGGGGCCGGATAATCTCTGGGCGCTCCGCGAGAAACAATACCTACTTGCAGAAGCGAAAAGCGAGATCGAGGTGACGCGCGCGGAGATCCACAAGGACGAGTCCCAGCAAATGAACAACTCGTCCGCGTGGTTCACCAAGAACTACGGCGACGTTCCGGTCAAACGGCTCATCATCCACCCCGCGCAGAAGCTCTCGAAGAGCGCCGCATTTCACGACGACGTCGAGATCGTGTCGCAGGCGCGGCTCGATGCGCTGCGGAAGGCCGTCCGTTCCTTCTTCCGCGAGTTCGCCAACGTCGACTTCGCAGCCATCTCGGAGAAGAAGATTGAGGCGGCGCTCGTCGCTCACAAGCTGACGATCGAAGATATTCTCACCCTCTATTCGAAGAAGCCGGTCTCGTTCGGCAAGCCGCGGATCTAGAGCGGGGAGCAGGTCCGACGTGCACGCTGCTTGCATCCCCTTGGCAGGAGGGCAGCAAGGATGCGACCCTGCGGACTCGACCTTCGAGAGCGCATCGTCAAGGCGTACGAGAATGGGGAAGGATCGGTACGCGACCTGGCTGAGCAGTTCGAAGTCGCACCGAAAACTGTGCAGTCCTATCTCACGCTCTACCGGACGACCGGCAGCGTTGCGCCGCGCCCTCGCGCGAACGGGCCGCGGCCGAAGATCAACGGGCAAGCCCTGGATGACCTGAGGTCGCTCGTGGCGACGTCCTCCGACGCGACCCTGGACGATTTGGCTGACCTGCTCGCGCGCCGTGATCACATCGTAGCCAGCCGCCATACCGTCGGCCGGGCGTTGCGACGGCTGAACATCACCCGGAAAAAAAAGCGCTCCACGCAGCCGAGCGCGACACGGAAGATGTGACAGCGGCTCGCCGGGCCTTCGCAAAAGAGCTCGCTCGGCTCGACCCACAAGAGCTGGTTTTTATTGATGAATTTGGGACCAATCTGGGCATGACGCGGAGGCACGCATGGGCGCCACGGGGAGTCCGTGCCCACGGTGCGGTGCCGATCAACACCGACCCCATGATCACGCTCACGATCGGGCTGGCCCTCGATGGTGTCGTCGCTCCCTTCGCGTTCGAGGGCACCATGGACGGCGTAGCCTTCCGCGCGTACGTCGAGGGACAGCTCGTACCGGCGCTGAGGCCAGGCCAAGTCGTCATCGCGGACAACCTCGGGGCGCACCGCACGCTGGGGGTTCGCGAAGCGATCGAAGGCGCTGGCGCGAAGCTGATGTACCTGCCGCCCTACTCCCCGGACTTTTCTCCGGTCGAGAATTGTGGTTCCAAGATCAAAGAGTCGATCCGAGCGGATGCACCTCGATCGCCCTCAGCCGTCTACAAGTCGATGGGGCATGCGATCGGCGCGATCACTCCGGCGGACGCTCGCGGCTGGTTCAACCACTGCGGGTACTGTGTCCCGCGGACCTGCTCCCCGCTCTAGAGCGGCTCAGGGGGGGCTTTGGTACACCGTCGCGCGCGGCGGGCGCGCCGCCAGTCGAGCGTCCCGCAGAGGCAGACGAGACGGCTGGCGTGCGAAGTACCGAGCTCCAGGACATAGCCGAACGCGTGCCGGCCGCTTCGGGACGTAGCCGATGCGGCCAAACCAGCCGCGGGCATCCTGCCGGGTCACCTTCCGCAGCGCATGACCCATGGCCTCGTAGAGCGCCGATACGGTACGAGGCTCTTGCGCTCGAATGAACTGCTTGACCTTCGCGCGGCAGTTCTCCACCGGCGACAGGTCAGGTGAGTAGGGTGGCAGAATCCCGCCGTTCAGCCTGGAGCGCCTCGCTCTGCTGCCCGACGGCCGCATCGCATATCGGCTTCGGAGGCCACGCCGCAACGGCGCCACACACCTTGTGCTCGAGCCCATCGCGTTCATGGCCAGGCTGGCCGCGCTCATCCCTCCACCGCGCTACCCGTTGCTGCGCCTTGTCCGCCGTGCTCGCGCCGCGCTCGTCATGGCGCGCCGCAGTGGTGCCGCGTGTGCCAGCGGCGAGCGCGACGAGGTCATCGGCGAAACCTCCGAAGAGCAAGCCGACGAAGCCGGGTCCGACGCGGCGGTACCCGTGAGCGTGGAGCGCGACGGCGCGCCGCTCGCGCCCCACCTCGGAGGCGAGTGCCCCGGCTGCGCAGAGCGGTCCGCGCACCAGCCTCGGCGCCGGCGTCACGAAGCCAGTCGGTGCGCGCTTCGACTGGGCGAGCCTGCTCCGTAGGGTGTGCCTTGAGGAGGTGTCGGCCTGCCCGTGTGGCGAGGGGCGGAGGCTCGTGGCCGACATCTCCGAGCGCGAGGTCATCGTCGCCATCGTCAAGCATTTCGGGCTCCCGAGCGAGGCGCCTCCCATCGCGTGTGCGCGGGGCGCAAACTGCGACGCGGCGTGAGCGCCGCAAACGAAGTCCCGTGGCGCCCGCAACGCCGGCGTCGGGGCCGCGCGCGAGGCCGAGCTCTTCGGCCACGAGCGCGGCGCGTTCACCGGCGCCCTCGCGAAGCGCGACGGCCGCTTCGTCAAGGCAGCCGGCGGCACGCTGTTCCTCGACGAGATCGGCGAGCTCTCGCCCGCTGTGCAGGTGAAGCTCCTCCGCGGGCTCCAGGAGGGCGAGTACCAGCCCCCCGCCTGGAGGCGCCGCGCTACGTGCTCGCGCGCCTGACCGACTACACGTGGCCGGGCAACGTTCGCGAGCTCGAGAACGTGATCGAGCGCGCCGTGGTCCTCTGCCGCGGCGACCAGCTCTCCGTCGATGACCTGCCCGACTTCATCCACGAGGCCGCCCCCGCCGAGCCGAGCTCGCTCACCTTCTCGGTCGGCACGCCCCTCGACGAGGTCGAGCGAAGGCTCATCCGCGAGACGCTCCGCCACGCCCGCGGGGACAAATCCGTGGCCGCGCAGTTGCTCGGCATCTCGACGCGCACCATCTACCGAAAGCTCGGCGAGCTGGAGTGACGCCGCGCGCTCGGTTTGAATCGGGACGGTTTGCATCGGGACTCCGAGCCCATAGCGAGCACAGGGCGAGATGCCGCGCGTACCGCGCTGCACGCCGAGGTACGGTCTTCGTTGCGGTTGCCCGTGATCGCGTGCTCTCATAGCATGGCCTCTGCGGAGGTACTGATGTCTCCAAATGACGCTTCTATTGCCTGTGCTGCATGGAAGAAATTCTTCCGAGCCAGCGCAGTCGTACTCACGGGCCTCATCGCAAACGTCATGGTGCCCGCCTGTACGATCAAGCTGAACTCGGGAATTGACAACGAAGAGGGCAGCGAACCTGCCGCCGGATACGAACCACCTCCCGATGAAGGACCGAAGACGGATAACGAAGAGGACAGCGAACCTGCCGCCGGATACGAACCTCCTCCCGATGAAGGACCGAAGACGCCGGAGGAACAGGCCGAGGAGACATTTGCTCAGATGGATCCAGAGGAGCTCGCGCTCGCGTCCGCGAAGGCTAGCTTCACCACGTATGCCCTGGCCGGGATGATCGAATCGCTGAACCTGGATCCGGCGACACTCGACGAGGCAGCCATCGCCGAGCTGATGACACAATACATGCCGCTGGCCGTGGCGGAGGCGGACAGATGGCTTTCAACAATTGATACATCGACGCTTCCCCGTGAGAACAACCCGAATTTCGAGTGCAAGAAAAAGTACGGGTGCCCCTACATCACCGGGTGCCAGTACGCCGTTCCAGGCCATTCTCTGCCGACGGTCAGACACGCGTGCATGGTGAACGACTGCGGCGATGCGAGGTGCCGCAATTGCCCGGATTGGGTCGGCGACATCTTATCGCACCTCCTATTTCGCGCATGGTGTTCGTACGTCTGCATCGAGGAAGGCGTGACGAACGCGAAGATCGTCGCAGTCGGAGCGGGGGCGATCTCCTCGTTCGGAGGCTACTTCGTTGGACCCATCTGCAGAGATCCATGAGGAGGTCCCATGCGCGGGCAGAATAAGGATGGCGAATTTCGATCTCGGACACATGCCGAAGAGGAGGAGCTGCGAAGCACCGCCAGGAAAGCACTCGACGAGCTCATCGCCACGGAGCCGGAGAGATACCGAGCCACTCAGGAAGAGCTCGGTAAGGTGATGGGCACGATATGCGGGATGCTCAGCCTCGTAAGCGCTTTCGCAGCGCCACGCTATCTTGCGAAGGGGAATGCGGACAAGCGCCCGACGCCGGAGCAGCTCCTCGGGCTCTTCGATGACTACCTCTTCCTGAGTGAAAACATGAACTGCGCAGACGAGATGGACAACCCGTTTGCGCGAACGAAAGAGCCCACGCGCCGGCTGCGCGCGCTGCTCATGAGATGGGATTTCAGCCTGACAGCGCCCGACGCGATCGTGGAGGTCGCACGGGAGTGGCTTGCGGCCTACGGGATCCCCACGCCCGACGAAGGGTGGGACCGATGGGAAGGGCCAGAAGAGGACGAGGGTCCCGAGTCCCGAGGGTGATCTTCCGACAGCGCCGCTGTCGTGCGAGCTCGCCACCCTCCTGCTCACCGGAATGCCGCTCGGTGAGTTCGAGCGCAGGCTCGCCGGCGAGGCGCTCCAGTACGTCCACCGCGCGGGCGCAGCGCGGGGCCGCGCGTCAGCGCCAAGATCTACTTGTCACTTGACAAGAATGCCGCCCTGTGATCCCGCGGATGGCGGCAACTCCCTGGGCTGGCAGGACACAGTCGTGGGGTGGTCGCGGCAAAGTCGTGAGCCCCTCGTGAGACCGCGATGCGCCGGTCGCGGCGAGGTGGCGGACCTCCGCGAGACCGCCGTGCAGTGGTCCCGGCAAGGTAGTGGACCCTCGCGAGACCGCCGTGCAGTGGTCCCGGCAAGGTGGCGGATCTCCACGAGACCGCCGTGCAGTGGTCCCGGCAAGGTGGTGAATCCTCGCGAGACCGCCGTACAGCAGTCGCCGCCGCGCCGTCCCCCATCGCTCGGCTGCGCCGGGCGATGCCGGTGCGGCGTGCCCACGCGGAAGGCGCGCCCTGGCTGCTCGCACGGAACCTCTTCCCGGCCCCCTCGCCCAGCGCGTACTTTACAGTCGAGGACGCCCACCCAGCGAGGAGATGCAATGCCGAGAGCACCCGCAAAGAAGAAGCCCGCCGGCAAGAACAACGGCAAGATCGAGATCAACCAGAAGACGCCCGCCGCGGCGCCTGACCGCGCCGATGGCGCGCCCGCGCTCCCGGGCTCGGCCGAGGCAGCCGCCGAGTTCATGGAAGAAGCGCGGCGCATCCCCGCGCGCGAGATCCGCCCGCTCCGCGCGGACGTCGCGCTCGTCCATCACAACATCCGCGCGGGGCTCGACGCGGTGGGGCCGCGCGAGGCCGAGCTCGTGAAGCTGCCCGCTCCCTTCGACCTCGGCGCGATGAAGTCGCTCGGCCGGCTCGCCCTCGGCCTGGTCTATGCCGCGGCGCAGGTGGACCGCTCGTCGCCGGGCACCACGAAGAAGCTTCTCCAGCGCGCGCACGAGCTCCGCGACCTCCTGCTCAGCGCGGCGGTGGCCCTCATGAAGGCGGGCGTCCTGCCGGCCCAGCGGGTGAAGAAGATCATGGCGGGCAGCGGCGCGCGCGACATGGTGCAGGACTGCGTGGACCTCGCCCAGCTCTTCCGCGACCACGCCGCGGAGGTCAGAGGCAAGACAGCGATCACCAGGGCCCAGATCGACGAGACCGCGGCGATCGGCGATCAGCTCCTCTCGCTCCTCAAGCCCAAGGGGGCCAAGGCCAAGGCGCCGGAGCCCGTGAAGAGTGCGGTGGACGCGCGCGATCGGCTCTGGACGCTCCTCAGCCGGCGTCACGAAGAGCAGCTCCGCCGCGCCGGCATGTGGCTGTGGATCGGCGAGGTCGACGCGCACGTGCCGCCGCTGCTCGCGCGCACCGCGCGTAAGGCGAAGAAGCCGAACGGCAGCAGCGCGTCCAAAAGCGACCAAGGCGGCGCGCTGGACGAGGGCTGATCCCGGTGCGGGCCAGGAAGTGACGCGCCGCGCGCTCCTCGCTGTCCTCGCCGCCGTCCTCGCCGCGTGCAGCGCTGCCCCGGAGCGCCTCCCGCGGCCTGCGCAGCCTCGGGCCGCCGCGCTCGCCGACCCGCTGCCGCTCTCGCCTGCGCGCTACGTCCTCACCGAGGACATCGGCGTCCTCCTCGACGCCGCCGGGGACGGCGAACGCGCGCCCGCGCCCCGCCCGGAGACCGCGCTCTTCGAGGGGCGCCGCGTGCGCCTCGAGGGCGGTGTCGTGCTCGCCGACGCCCCCGCGGCCGAGCTGCTCCGCGGGTTCCGGTCGATCCCGGCGCGCCTCGGGGGCGGGTTCCTCCTGTGGTCCGAGGGCCGCGTCTACCGCGCCGCCGACTTCCTCGGCGAGCTCGCGCCCATCGCCGACGTCGGCGCTCCCGGCGGCGCGCGGCCGTACCTCGACACGATCCTCCTGCGCAGCGATCGGGGGCTCCTCGAGATCGATCCCTCCACGCTCGCCGTTCGCCGCTTCGGCGCCGCGGGCGTCGTCGACGCGGTGGCCGTCGACGCGCGCCGCGCGGCGCGCCTCGACCTGGTCGGCCGCGCCTCGGTCACCCTCGACGGGGGCGCTACCTGGATCGACGTGCTCGAGACGCGCGGGCTCGCCACGTCGCTCCTCGAGGAGCAGGACGGCGGCGGAGCGATCGCGCTCCTCGGGCCGTCGGGCGGCGCCACGCTCCACGTGAGCGCCGCCGGCCTCGTACCCGCGGTGCCCGCTGCGCCGCGGTCCGGGCCGAGCGCCTCGCTCTCTCTCCCGACTGCGCGGGACCTGCCGCTCGGCACCACCTCGGTCCGCGCGCTCGCTCCGGCGGGGGTCGCGCTGGCCGCGGCCTCCGGCGCTCTCCTCCCTGGCGGGAGGCTGCTCGTCGCTCGCGACGGCGGCCTCGCGGTGCTCGCGGCGGCGACCGCCCAGCCCCTCGCGCAGGCGGAGATCGAGAGCCTCGACCCGAGTTATGCGCGCTGCCAGCCGTTCCGGTCGGGCGACGACGTCTTGCTCGCGTGCGCGCACGAGGCCGCCCAGGTGCTCAGGCTCGAGACGACGCTCTCCGCGCCACGGCTGGAGGCCACGTTCCCGCCCCGCAGCCGAGGCCCCGATCCGATCGCGAGCTCTCCGGGCGCGTTCGTCGGCGACGATCGCGGTCGCCTCGCCTTCATCGGCCGGTGCGGCAGCGTTCCCCCTGGGCTCCACGACTTTCCGGAGAGCCCGGTAGACGGCGTCCCGACGGACGACGAGACGCCATGGCCCCGGCGCTCCGCGCGGCCGGCGCCGGACGAGCCGCAAGAGGACGCCGCGAGCCGCGAGCTCGCAGAGCAAGGCGTTGCGCGCGTGTGCGTGCGCGTCGGCGGCGGCCGCTGGGTCGAGCGCCGGATCGAGGGCGAGGACGCCGACCGCCTCTACCGCTGGATCGTCGGCGAGCGCGGGACCGTCACCGCGCTCCTGCTGGAGGCGCCGAGGGGGCCGCGGCCCTCCGAGGAGGACGAAGAGGAAGGGCGCCGGACCTCCGAGATCGAGGAGGAGGACGGCGCGCCGCGGAGGTCGCCCCTCGGCCCCCCCGTGAGCGGGCGCGAACGTCGTCCTGTGGGTCCACCCGAAGGCGTCCGCGTGGTCCGCGTGCGCGATCGCGACCCGGCGCTCGCGGGCGGCACCTTGCCGGCGCTCGTGGGCGGCGCCTTCCCAGGGACCGGCGATGCCGCATCGCCGCGCCTCATCGACACCGATTTCTGGGAGGACGACGACGGCGCCGTGCGCGGCTGGCTGCACCTGCCCGAGGAGGCCGACGGCGTCTCGCCCGCCCGCGAGGCGCTGCCGGAGGCGGGCTCTCCCGCGCGCGCCCGTCGAGCGGAGCGGCTGCTCTCGCGCCGCCGCGGCGGCCGCATCGCCGGCCTGCGCATCGACGCGCGCGGCGGCGTCACCGTCTTTCCCCTCCCGGCGGGCGTCCAGAACGTCGTCGTCGGCGGGCGGTTCGCGCTCGCCGCCACCGGCGACGACCCGCCGGCCTTCTTCGAGTCGACCGACGGCGGCCGCTCGTGGCGCCCGGCCGAGGGCCCGCCCGCACGCCAGATCGAGCCTCCCTTCGACGAGGGCGCCCCCTTCGCGTGCTCCCCGATCGGCTGCGCGATGGGTGAGCACGGCCTCGTCCGCCTCGGCTGGGGCGGCCCTCCGCCCTCGCCGCGCAGCGCGCCGCCCTTCGCTCCTGCGGCGAACCCAGCCCTCCGCGCCTCCCCGCCGCCGCTCGTTTCCTGCCGCCTCGACGACGACCCGTCCTCCTTCCCACCGCCGTCGGCCGCCCCGGCGCCGCGCCCCTCGGGTCGCCTCCCCGATCGCCGCGTTCCTCGGGGCATGCCCGCGGCAGGCGGCGAGCCCGCGACGGCCCGTCTGACCGGCGGCGAGCTCCCGGTCGTCTCGCTGTCGACCGCCCCGTCCTCTCCCCTGGGCGCGCTCCGCGACGGCACCTTCACCGCGAGCGTGCTCCTGCCGTTCGCGCGCGCCGAAGCGCCGCGCCGCCTGTCGCTCCGCGACGGCTCGCTCGGCGCGGTGTCCGGCGATGCTGTCCCCGTGCTGCTCGCGCCCGGCGCCAGGGCGCCTGCGGATCTCCTGCTGCTGTTCGACGCGAGCGGGCCGCAGGGCCGGCGCGGCCTCCGCGTGCGCGCGGGCGCCGAGCCGCCTGCGCTGCTGCCGTTCGACCACGCCGGCACGATCGCCGCCGCGGTCGAGCTGCCGGGCGGCGAGCTGCTCGCCCTCGACGCCGGAAGGCGCAGCTTCGTCGTCGCGGTGCGGCAGGGCACCTTCCCGGCCTTCGGGCTCGCGCGTGTCCCCGAGCTGGCGGGCGCCCGCCTCACCCTGGGCCGCCGGCTCGACGCTCCTGGCGTGGCCCTCATCGGCTACTCCGTCGCTTCGGGGGAGGTGGTCGCCGGGCCGATCGACGTCGCCCGTGGCCAGGTCGGCCCGCTCGAGCCGCTCGGGACCCTCGCGTCGCTCGCGGAGATGGGCGCCGGCGGCTGCGGCGGCGCGCGACCGTCGCACCGGTTCATCGCCGAGCTGCCCGCCGCGCTGCGGGTGGCCTCGAGGAGCGGGGCGCCGCTGTTCGACGGGGACGCCCCCGGCGCCGCGCTGCTCGCCGGCGGCCCCGGCGCCCTGTGCGTCGAGGCGATCGAGATCCGCGCCGCGGCCCGGGGTGGGCTGGACCTCGGTGTGGTCTTCGGCCCCGGCGGCGCCGCCGCCCTCCGCGGCGGCGGGGGCGCGAGGCTCCGCTGCGAGCTTCTGCCAAACCGGCCATGACGGGCGGTGGGTATCCGGAGATTCCGCGTCGGCGGGGCTCTCGTGCTAGGGTCCGCCCATGCCCGCCCTTCGATCCTTGGCCCTGCCGATCGCGGTGGCTGCGTCGATGCTCGAGCTGAACGCTTGCTCTGAGCGGCCCACCAGCTTCCCCGATCGCGACGGTGTCATCGCAGCCCAGGCCGAGTGGTGCGCCGCGCTCGCCAAGCTCCAGCGCGCCGGCGCGTCCTGGGAGCACCTCAACGCGTGCAAGGCCGCCTACCCGACCGCGTCGCCCACGTACCTCCGCGCGATGACGAGCTGCTTCTCGCGCCGCATGGAGGCCGCCACCGAGAGCTCGCCGGACCGGAGCCAGATCATCCTGGAGTGCAACGACGAGGTGGCCGTCAAGCTCAACCCGGACGAGCCCACGGCGGCGCAGGTCATCGAGTCCCGCTGCGCGCGCATGGCCCGCTGCGAGAGGGTGCCCGTCCCGGCGTGCAAAAGCGCGTTCAGCAAGCTCGAGGGGGCCCAGCGCGCGATGTTCACCACCATCTACAACGCCACCGGCCGTTACGAGATCATCGACTGCCTCGAGAACGCGAGCTGCACCGACAACGAGGAGGCGGGCCGCCAGGCCTGTTACAAGCCCACCTCCGACGCGCTGCTCTGGTTCCCGGACTGAGCCCCGCGCGCTGACGGTCGCCGTCTCGTCCACGCTGGCGGTGATCTTCTCGTCCGCGCCGCCGGCCCTCTGCATCCGCGCCGCCGGCCCTCTCGTCCGCGTCTCGTTGCCGCGAAATCCCTGGTAGCGTGCCGCGTATGCGAACCGCCCGATCTCGAACCGGTCCCCTGTCTCAGCTCGGCGCGCGGCGTCCGCGCGCCGAGCGTCCTCACGCCCGCCCCGCCGCGACCCAGCCCGGCGCGGCGCGCCGCCTCTTCCTCGCCGCGCGCGTGGTCGCCGCCGCGCTCGCGCTGATCGGGGCGTGGCTGCCCGCGAGCGCCGCGCACGCGGCGGGCACCGTCACCATCGTCGACCGCTCGCCCAAGGAGGACGACGGCCGATGGAAGCTCAAGATGACGATGAACTACGGAGCGATGCCGCACCTCGGGCACATCCCGATGCTGTTCTCGTTCACGCCGACGGTGCACTACGAGCGAGCGCTCACCGACAAGTCGCCCGAGACGCCGATCCTCGTCCGCATCCCGCTCCAGAACCAGCAGTCGATCAACGAGAGCATGGACGTCGGCTTCTCCGACAGCAGCGGCAAGGTCTTTGCGATCACCAAGTTCGACTTCGTCATCCGGCGCGATCGGGGCTTCGAGGCCGGCGAGTACGAGCTCGTGATCAAGCGCGCGAGCGACGGCGTGCAGATGGGTCAGAAGCAGAAGATCACCCTCCAGGGCGACAACCCCGTCATCGATCGCCGCGCGATCGTCTTCAGCGGCGAGAAGAAAAAGAAGGACGACAAGGCGGGCAAGGCCGAGGCCGAGAAGAGCGACGAGCCCGCCAAGGAAGAGGCATCCGAGGGCGCGCCCGCGGAAGGCGCCGCCGAGGCGGAGGCGCCCGTCGACGACGCGCCGCCCACCGAGGCGCCGCCGCCGGTGGAGCCCAAGCAGGGCGGCTGCGGCTGCCGGCTCTCGCCCGACGAGGCCGCGACGCCCCTCGCCCTGCCGCTCGTCGCCCTCGGCGCGGCCGCCGCGCTCGCGCGAAGGCGCGGCGAGCGCCGCGCGCGCCGCGCCTGACAGCGCCCGCGCCGCGAGCGCCCGGGATCGAGCGAGGCAGCCTCTGTGCTGGACGTTTCGCGCGCGGCCTCGGCCGGCCGCGCCTGCAGCACATCGTGATCGCCCTTGCAGGGACCACCCGAGCCCGCAGACAATCCTCCGCCGACGTCCGCTGTCCGCGACTCCCTCGCGGGCCCGCCGTCCCCAATCCAATCGATGAGCTCCCTAGTCCCTGCCCACCAGCACCCCCTGCTGTACGCGATCTTCGTGCGCGTCTGGCTCCACGAGCTCTCGCGCGCCGCCAAGGCCAGGGTGACGCTCGCCAGCGTGCCCGACGCGGCGCTCGACCGGCTCGCCGCGCTCGGGGTCGACTACGTGCACCTGATGGGCGTGTGGACGCTCGGCGAGGAGGGCCCGCGCCGCTCGCTCACGGATCCCGATCTGCGCGCCGAGTACGACCGCGTGCTGCCGGACTGGACCGAGGCCGACGTGGCGGGCTCCCCGTTCGCGGTCGCGCGCTACGAGGTGAGCCCCGCGTTCGGTGGCGACGCCGGCCTCGCGGATCTGCGCCGGCGCCTCGCGGCGCGCGGCATCGGGGTCATCCTCGACTTCGTCCCCAACCACGTCGCGCGCGATCACCACTGGGTGGCGGAGAAGCCCGAGCTCTTCATCGCCGGCGACGACGGCGCCCCGCTCAGCGGGCGCGATCCCTACATCCCGCCGTGGCCCGACACGGCCCAGCTCGACTACCGCCTCGCGGCGACGCGCGCCGCGTCCGTCGAGGCGCTCCGCAGCGTCGCGTCGCGCTGCGACGGCGTCCGCTGCGACATGGCGATGCTGGTGCTCGACGACGTCTTCCGGCGCACGTGGTCCAAGCGCCCGCCGGCGGAGCGGAAGGCCGAGGCCACCGGCGAGTTCTGGGCCGAGGCCATCGACGCCGTCCGCCGCGACCACCCGAGCTTCGTCTTCATCGCCGAGGCCTTCTGGGACCTCGAGTGGCGCCTGCAGATGCTCGGGTTCGACTACACCTTCGACAAGAGCCTTTACGATCGGCTGAGCCACGCCTCCGCGTCGTCGGTCCGCGGCCACCTCGCGGCGACGCCCGACTACCAGCGGCGGAGCGTCCGCTTCATCGAGCACCACGACGAGCCGCGCATCGCGGCCGTGCTGCCCCCGGATCGGCGCCGGGCCGCCGAGTTCATCGCGGCGACGGTGCCCGGGATGCGGTTCATCCACCACGGCCAGCTCGAGGGGCGGACGGTGCGCGCCTCGCTGCACCTCGCCCGCGCCCCCGAGGAGCCGGTCGATCAGGCCTGCCTCGCCTTCCACGAGCGGCTGCTCGCGGCCGTGCGCCGCCCCATCCTGCGCACCGGGAGCTTCGCCACGCTCACCGCGCGCGGGCCGGGCGCCGACGCGTTCGTCGCGTACCGGTGGGAGCCGCTCCCGGCCACCGGCGCGCCCAGGAGCGCGGCGCCCCTCGTGGCGGTCATCAACTTCGCCCCGTCGCGCAGCGGGTGCCGCATCCCGCTCGACATCGCCGGCATCGCCGGCCGCAAGGTCCTGCTCGCCGACCTCATGACCGGCAATGAGCACCCGCGCGACGGCGACGAGCTCGTCGATCTGTCGCGCGGCCTCGGCGTCGAGCTCCCCGCGTACGGCATCCACCTCTTCGAGATCCGGCGCTGAAGCGCGTCGCGCCCGGTTCTTCCCATAGCGGGGTGCAGATTCGTGTGATGCGGGCTCAGCCGCTAGGCAGGCGAGTGAGGCGTACGAAAGTACGCCGCAGCGAGCCGAACGACGCGGCTGCGCCCGCAGCGCACGAAGATGCGCCCCGCGATAGCCCTTGGAGATCTGATGTCTGATCCTGGCGCGGGCGCGCCCCTCCGCCTCATCACCATTCCCTGGAGCCACTTCTGCGAGAAGGCGCGGTGGGCGCTCGATCGCGCCGGCGCGCCGTACCGGGAGGACGCCTACCTCCCGCTCGCCCACGCGCTCCCGGCGCTGCGGGCCGGCGGGCGCCGCTCCGTCCCGGTGCTCGTCTCGCCGGCGGGCGTGCTCCACGACTCGACCGACATCCTGCGCTACGCCGACACGCTCGTGCCGCCGGAGCGCGCGCTCTTCTTCCAGGGTTCCCGCGAGCCCGCCGCGGGCCGCGCCGAGGTCGAGGCGCTCGAGGAGCGCTTCGACCTCGACCTCGGCCCCGCGACCCGCCGCGTCGCATACTTTCACCTCCTGCCCGACGCGGAGGGCGCGTTCGCCTTGATGGGCGGGTCGTTCCGCTCGCTCGAGGGCGCCGGCGCGGCGCCGCCCTGGTGGTTCGGGCGCGGCACCTTCCGCGCGTACTACCCGGTCGCGCGGGCGGTCATGAAGCGCGCCATGCGCATCGACGCCGCCGCCGCCGAGCGCTCGCGCGGCAAGGTCCGCGCGGTCTTCGACGCGGTGAACGAGCGCCTGCGCGATGGGCGCCCGTTCCTCGTCGGCGACCGGTTCTCGGCGGCCGATCTCACGTTCGCCGCGCTCGCAGCGCCGCTGCTCGCGCCCGAGCACCACCCGTCGCCGCTCCCGCCGCCCTCCGAGCTGCCGTCCGATCTCCGCGCGCTCGTCGAAGGGCTCCGCGGCGAGCCGGCCGGCGCGTTCGCCCTGCGCATGTACCGCGAGCACCGGCGCGCGAGGCCCGGACCAAGCGCCGGCGGGTGACGCTCGACGCCGCCCGGCCGCGGGACGGCGCCGATGCCGGCCCGCGCGCTCACGCGAGCGGCGCGCTCACGCGGGCGGCGCGCTCACGCGAGCGCCGGCACGCCCGCGATGAGATCGCGCGCCGCCGGCCCTGCCTTCAGCGGGTCGCGGTGCGCGCCGAAGTGCCGCGCGTGATCCCGGACCGCGCCGATCGCCGCCTCGGGGGAGAGGCCGTGCCGGGCGCGCAGCCACGCTGCGAGCACGACGCCCGCGCGGCCCGCGCCGGACGCGCAGTGCACGACGGCGGGCGCGCCGCTGGACTCGGCGCGCCTGAGCGCGTCGAGCGCGCGCTCCAGCGCGTCGGGCGAGGGGAGCGCGCCCCCCTCGAGCGGCACGTGCGTCACCCGGAGGAACTCGCGCTGGTAGCGGCCGAGGAGCGGGATCCGGTGGAGCGCCAGCTCTCCCTCGTCGAGCAGGCAGAGCACCTCGCGCATGCCGTGCCGCGCCATGAAGGCGAGCCACGCCTCGACGGGCGCGTCGCTCGGATCCGGCTGTGAGGCCGAGCTCGGCGCCGCGACCACCGACGAGCGGATCCCGGAAGCCGACCAGAGCGCCATCCCGAAGCCGGGCCGCTCCGCGCCGTGGACGATCCGGTCGAGCGGCGACGCGGGCGCGAAGTTGAAGGGGGCCGGCGTCATCTGCTCGTGCGCGCTCCGGTAGAACAGCTCGAACTCCGCGACCGACACCTCGAGCTCGGGGTCGTCGATGGAGCCCGGCCGCACGCGCCGCACCTCGGCGATGGCCTCGGCCGCCGACCTGCCCAGCGACACGAGGCGGCACGCCAGCACGACGCCGGTGCGCCCGACGCCGCCCTCCCCGTGAACGGCGATCGGCCGCGGCGCCCGGCCGAGGAACGCCACGGCGCGGAGGAGGTCCACGCTCGGGATGCGCGTGAAGTCGGCGAGCGGGCAATGCAGGTGAATGAGCGGGCCCACCGCCGCAGGCGGCGGCGCCCGGCGCGAGAGCGACACCAGGCTGCGGAAGCCGAGCTCCGCGAGCTCCTCGACCGCCTGGGGCGCGTGGGGGTAGGCCATGCCGGCGAGCTCGCCGGGGATCACGAACGAGAAATTTTCGAGCTCACTCATGGCCGTCGCTCGGTGCGCAGGAGGTCGTGGCTTGCGCCTCGGGGTGGGGCGTCGGCCTGCACCTCGCGTCGAGGTCGCAGCTCGTCGCAGCGCTTCGCCGCCTCGCGCTGCGAGGCAACCGGGAGCAGCTGCATCGGGCCGTCGGGCGGCGGCCGCTCGCCCGTCCTGCGGGCGAGCGGGGCGCCGGGCGGGCGGCGGCGGCGAGGCCGAGGACCGCCGAGATCGTGGGCCTGGGCGCGAGGGCATTCCTCATGGTGGGTGCGCATTGTAACGGCAGTTCACCGCCGCATGGCAGCCGTCACCGCGGGGTGGTTCGTCCTGGTCGCGCCGAGCCGTGCGACGGGCGGGTGGTGCAGGTGAACAGCGGACGGTGCGGGTGAATCCCGAGGGGCGGGTGGATCCCGAGGGGCGGCGCGGCGGGGCCGCGCCCCGACGATCGCACGTCGCTCCTGGTTCCCTCGGCACGGTCCGGCGTGTATGAAGGGCCCGTGGTCCGCTTTGCCCTCGCCCGGACGGCCATCGCGCGTCCGCTGATGCTCGTCGCGCTCGGGCTGGGCGCGGCGTGCAGCGGCGCCGCTTCGCCGACGACGGCGCCAGCGCCGCCGCGCCAAGGTGAGGAGGCGCCCGCGACCCCGGCGCCCGCGGGGGCCCGGCCGGAGGCCGCCCCCCAGCAGGCGGCGCCGCCCGGCCCGGCCGAGGCGCAGGCCTTCGTGGCCGCCGTCGACCGGGAGCTGCGCAGGCTGCGGATCCAGTCCGCGCGCGCGTCCTGGGTGAACCAGACCTACCTCACGGACGACACCGACGCGCTCGCCGCCTCTGCCGAGGAGGCGAGCATGGAGTACCTGAGCCGCACGATCAAGGCGGCGGCGCGCTTCGACGGGCTCGCGTTGCCCGCGGATGTCTCCCGCCAGCTGGCGCTCCTCAAGCTCTCGACCTCCCTTCCGGCTCCGAGCGACCCGGCGGAGCGCGCCGAGCTCGCCGCGCTCTCGGTCGAGATGACGAGCCTGTACGGCAAGGGCAAGCACTGCCCGAAGGCCAGGCCAGGGCGGTCGACGACCGCAGCCCGGGGGGCTGCGCCCGCGGGCGCCGGGGCCGAGCCGAAGTGCCTCGCGCTCGACGAGCTCTCCAGCATCCTGAAGACCAGCCGCGACTGGGACGAGCTGCTCGACGCGTGGGCGGGCTGGCATGCGATCGCCCCGCCGCTCCGGCCGAAGTTCGAGCGCTACGTCGCCCTCGGCAACAAGGGGGCCACGGAGCTCGGCCTCCCGGACGTCGGCGCGCTCTGGCGAGCCGGCTACGACATGCCCCCCGACGCGTTCGAGGCCGAGACCGAGCGGCTCTGGGGCAAGGTGAAGCCGCTCTACGACGAGCTGCACTGCTACGTGCGCGCCAGGCTGCGCGCGATCTACGGCAAGGACAGGATCGGCGAGAAGGCCCCGATCCCGGCGCACCTCCTCGGCAACATGTGGGCGCAGGAGTGGTCGAACGTCTACGCGCTCATGGAACCGTACAAGGGCCAGCCCTCGCTCGACGTGACGCGGAAGATCAAGGCGAAGAAGCTCGACGAGAAGAAGATGGTCTCGCTCGGCGAGCGGTTCTTCACCTCGCTCGGGTTCGACCCGCTGCCGGCGACCTTCTGGGAGCGATCGCTGCTCAGGAAGCCGGCCGACCGCGAGGTCGTCTGCCACGCGAACGCCTGGGACGTGGGCGACCGGGACGATCTCCGCCTCAAGATGTGCATCGAGCCGAGCGAGGAGGATCTCATCACGATCCACCACGAGCTCGGGCACGTCTATTACTTCCACCAGTACTACAAGCTCCCGATCCTCTTCCAGTCGGGCGCCAACGAAGGCTTCCACGAGGGGATCGGGGACACGCTGGCCCTCTCCGTGACGCCGAGCTACCTGAGGTCGCTGGGGCTGCTCGACAGGGTGTCCCAGGACGAGAAGGGGGTCATCAACTTCCTCTTCAAGAAGGCGCTCGACAAGATCGCGTTCCTCCCGTTCGGCAAGCTCATCGACCAGTGGCGGTGGGATGTCTTCTCGGGCAGGACGAAGCCGGCCGACTACAACGCGGCGTGGTGGGCGCTGCGGCTGAAGTACCAGGGCGTCGCGCCGCCGGTGCAGCGCAGCGAGGCCGATTTCGACCCGGGGGCGAAGTTCCACGTCGCGGCGGGCGTCTCGTACATGCGCTACTTCCTCGCGCATATCTACCAGTTCCAGTTCCACCGCGCGCTGTGCAAGGCGGCCGGGCACACGGGGCCGCTCCACACGTGCTCGATCTACGGCAGCGCGGCGGCGGGCGAGAAGCTGCGCGCCATGCTCTCGCTCGGCGCGAGCCGCCCGTGGCAGGAGGCGATGCAGGCGGTGACGGGGGAGACCGCCGCCGATCCGGGCGCGATGCTGGAGTACTTCGAGCCGCTCCGGAGGTGGCTCAAGGAGCAGAACAAGGGTGAAGTCTGTGGGTGGTAATTGAGCGTGGGTGAGCGTAGGTGAGCTGTGCGCGTCTTCGTCGCCGTTGATCCGGGAGCCGAGCTCCTCGCCAAGGTCGGAGATCTCCTGCGGGAAATCTCGCCACGGGCTCCGTCCGCCAAGTGGGTGGAGCCTGCTGGGCTGCATATCACGCTCGCCTTCATGGGCGAGATCGGAGAGGAGCGCCTGCCGCTCGTCATCGCTGCCGCCGGGAGCGTCGCCGCATTCCACAGGCCGCTCACGTTGCGCATCGAGAAGGGCGGCGCGTTCGGAACGCGGCGCCGCCCCCGCGTGCTCTGGCTCGGCGTGGGCGGCGCGGTCGGCGCCCTCACCGCGATCCACCGCGACCTGGAGCAGACGCTCTCGATGTCGACGGGCTACGTGCCGGAGGACCGGCCGTTCGAGCCGCACCTCACCCTCGCCCGCTCGCGCGATCCGCGCGGCGATCCGGCGCTCGACGCCTGCGCTCAGGCGGTCGGCAGCGTCGACTTCGGCGAGACGCGGATCGAGGAGATCATCGTCTACCAGAGCGAGCTGACCCCGAAGGGGGCGCGCTACACGGCGCTCGCGCGCGTGCCGCTCGAAGGGATCGGCACCCCCGAGCCGGCGCGCTGAGCGTCGTCCTCCGCCGAGGTGCTCCGCTCCGCCCTTCGAGAGCACGGCGTCTCGCTCGGGCTCCTCAGCGCTTGCGTGGCCCGGCAGGAGGGATGAGCCCGAGGCGCACCGCCTCCTTGTAGGCGAACGATCGGCTCAGCCCGAGCAGCCGCCCGGCCGTCGCCGCGTTGCCGCCTGCTGCCCGGAACGCTCGGGCGAACGCCTCGCGGCGGGCCCTCTCCAGCGCCTCTGCCAGCGGCTCCACGGGCAGCCCTTGCAGCGCGTCCGCGAGCCGCAGCCGCTCCCCGGGGAGCTCGATCCGCGGGGCGGGCGAGCGCTCCGGCGCGTCGCCATCGATCGCGTCGACATCCTCGCGCCGCACGACGATCGCCCTGCCGGCTGCGCTCTTGCCCTCCGAGATCGTCCGGCGAAGCACGGCGCGCTCCACGGCGTTCTTCAGCTCGCGGACGTTGCCCGGCCACGCTCCCTGCGCGAGCGCGCTCAGCGCCGGCTCGGTGAAGTCCACCCGCCCCGCGCCGAGCTCGGCCGCGAGCTCGGCGGCGAAGCGCTCGCAGAGGGCGGGGATGTCCTCGCGCCGCTCGCGCAGGGGCGGCACGCAGATCGGGTAGACCCAGAGCCGATGGAACAGATCGGCGCGAAAGCGCCCCTCGGCGACCTCTCGCCGGAGATCGCGGTTCGTGGCCGCGACGACCCGCGCGTCGACGCGGCGCGCCCGGTCCTCGCCCACGGGCTGGATCTCCCCCTCCTGCAGCGCGCGCAGGAGCTGCGCCTGCGCCGAGAGCGGGAGCTCGCCGATCTCGTCGAGGAAGATCGTCCCGCCGTGCGCCGCCTCGAACCTGCCGGCGCGCGCGGTCGTGGCGCCGGTGAACGCGCCTCTCCTGTGGCCGAAGAGCTCCGATTCGACCAGCTGCGCGGGGATCGCCGCGCAGTTGACGATCACGAGCGCCCGGCTCGCCCGGGGCGATCGCTCGTGCAGCGCGCGGGCGACGAGCTCCTTCCCCACGCCCGTCTCGCCCGTGACGAGCACCGGCACCGACAGCGGGGCGAGCACCGCGATCTCGCGCTCGATCCGCTGCATCGCGGCCGATCGGCTCGCCGGCGCCGGGCCCCTTGACGCCGGGCCGAGCGCGCGGCGCGCCTCCGGGCGGGCGTCAAGCAGCCCGGCGCCGGCGTCGAGCCGCAGCGCGCCGGCGCAGAGCCCCGCGAACACGCGCGCGTCGTCGTCGTGCAGGCCGCGGAGGCCGTGGGGATCGCAGGCGTCCAGCGTCAGCAGCCCGGCGAGGCGGCCCTGCACGTGCAGCGGCACGGCCATGCAGGCGTGGATCGGATGGATCTCTCCGTGACTGCCGAGCAGCCAGCCGCTGTAGGGATCAGGCTCGCTCGGGTCGAGGAACCGGATCGGCCCGACCGCCTGCGTCGCCCTGCGGAGCCGCGGGTGCTCGGCGGGCCGGAAGCTCATCCCCAGGGCGGCCGGCGACAGCCCGATCTGGGCGGCGACACCGACCGAGCCGTCCTCCGCCGCCGTGAGCACCGAGAGCGCGTCCGCCGCCGTCACCCGCGCGAGCGCGCGCAGGATCCGCTGCAGCGCCTCGTCGCGGGCGGGCGCTTCCGACAGGCTGAGCACGGCGTCGAGCAGGGTCACGCGGGTTCCTCGAGGAGACGGGTGCGACGGAGGTTTCCTGTCGGAGACTCCGGCAGGAAACACCGTGAGGTGCAGCGGAGCAAGGCGCGCGGCGGGCCGGCGCGCGGGTGGGCGCCGCCGGAGCGGCCGCTCTCGGCAGCCGGCCGGGTTTCCCATGGGAAACCGCCGCTTGTCGACGGGCGCGCCGAGCCGGCGAGATCGACGCGATCCGCGGAGAAACGCCCCTGGCACAGCCCGTGCGAGCGCGTTCGGCCAGCGCGCGCCGACGGGCGAATCGACCGCCGACGATGGCTAGCACGGGCGCAGCGCCCGGCCTGGAGGTTTGTCATGGGATTGAACGTTGGCTTGCTGCGGGAGAGCTTCGAGCTCGTGATCGAGAGGGAGCCCAACCTCACGCACCGTTTCTACGGGATCCTGTTCTCTCGGTATCCGCAGGTGAAGCCGCTCTTCGGGCGCAATAGCCAGGAGCAGCAGGAGAAGATGCTCACGGAGGCGCTCGCCGCTGTCATCGACCGCCTGGAGGACGCGTCGTGGCTCGAGGAGAAGCTCATGGCGATGGGGGCAAAGCACGTCGACTACGGCGTCACGGACGCGATGTACCCCTGGGTCGCCGACGCGTTGAGCTCCGCGATGGCCGAGGTCGCGGCCGCGGACTGGTCCCCGGCGCACCAGAAGGCCTGGACCGACGCGCTCGGCGCGATCGCCTCGCTCATGCAGCGCGGCGCGAGGGAGTACGGCGCCGCGAGGCCCCACGCGCCGCCGCCCGCCGCGCACGCGGGCGGTTAGGCCGCGCACGCTGGCGGCCAGGGAGGCGAGCCCCCTCGACGTTGTCGCCCGCGGAGCCCGCGCGTCGGCCGGCGCCGTCACTCCCCCATCGCCTTCACGACGACGCGCTTGCGCCGGCCGCCGTCGAACTCCGCGTAGAAGATCTGCTGCCAGGGCCCGAGATCGAGCTTCCCCGCGGTGATGGGCACGATCACCTGGTGGTGCACGAGGATCGATTTGAGGTGGGCGTCGCCGTTGTCCTCGCCGGTCCTGTGGTGCTTGTAGTCGGGCCCCTCGGGGGCGAGCTGCTGGAGCCACGCCCAGATGTCCTCCCAGAGGCCCGGCTCGTGGTCGTTCACGAACACGCCGGCGGTGATGTGCATGGCGCTCACGAGGACCATGCCTTCCCGGATGCCGCTGGCGGCGACGACGGCCGCGACGCGCTCGGTGACGTTGATGAGCTCGCGCCTGGCCTTCGTCTCGAAGTAGAAATAATCGGTCTTCGACTTCATGGCTTCTCCCCCGCGCGGGTCACGGAGCGTGACGGAGCGCGCGTGATCGACGATCGCGCCCCGGCGGCTTGCCGCCGCGGGCGCGCGCCGGCTCCCGGGCTCCATAGCCCACCTCCAGGCCCTTCGCGAACCGCGTGCGGGCGCCGCGCCGTGGGACTACGATCGAGCGCCGTGAAGGCGGCGCGGCGGCGGCTCATCCTCGATATCGTGGCGACCGACGCGACGTTCGAGCGCACCGAGATCCGGGGTCAGGCGGCGTGGGTGGGCAAGTGCATCCATTGCCTGTCGCACGTGGTCGTCGGCCTCGACGGCGAGCCGATCCAGCGCGCGACGATCGAGCACATCGTCCCGCGCGCGCACGGCGGGACGGACGCGCTCGACAACCTGGCGCTCGCGTGCGGCCGGTGCAACGCGCTGAAGGGCATGCGGCTCGACGTCCGGCGCCGCGACGACCCGAGGCTCGTCGCGGTGATCGAGCGGCTCAGGGAGCGCAAGGCGAGCCGCCTCCGCGACGCCGGGACGTAGCGCCGCTCCGCCGTGGCGGTGCGGGCATGGCCCCCGCGCAGGAGGCCCCGTCGGGATCCGGACGCGCGGCCGCGAGGGCTCCCTCCTCGCGGCGCCGCGCTCAGGGGTAGAGCCGCTCGACGCGCCAGCCGTCGCCGTGGCGGACGTACACCACGCGATCGTGCAGGCGGTTCTCCTGGCCGTACCAGAACTCGACGCGCTCCGGCACCACCCGGTAGCCGCCCCAGAACTCCGGCCGAGGCACTGGCCGGCCCTCGAAGCGGAGCTCGATCTCGCGCACCCGATCGAGGAGCGCCTCGCGCGAGGGCAGCGGCGCGCTTTGCCGGGACGCCCACGCGCCGATCTGGCTGCCCCGCGCGCGGGTCTCGAAGTAGGCGTCCGACTCCGCGTCGCTGACCCGCTCGATGCGCCCCTCGACGCGGATCTGCTCGGCGGCCTTCGCCCAGTGGATGCACAGCGCGGCGAACGGGTTCGCCGCGAGATCCATCGACTTGCGGCTCTCGTAGTTGGTGAAGAACACGAACCCGCGATCGTCGATGCCCTTCAGCAGCACCATCCGCGCCGAGGGGCGCCCGGACGCGTCCGCCGTGGCCAGCGTCATGGCGGTCGCGTCGGTCGGTTCGGTGGTTTGCCGCTGCTCGAGGAGCTCGCGCGCGAGGACGAACGGATCGGTCGGCTCGGTGATCATGGTGAAATTGCGTCATGCATATACAAGCAGAGCGCGCCGCTGGCGAACCTGCGATGCGCGCGCGCGACACGCGCGACCTCGGGTGGATAATGGCGGCGCGGCGGCTTCCCTTGCTCCTCGCCGATTTCCGGGAAAGCTCGCGTTGTCGCGCACGCGCTGGTTTGATACTAGCGGAGGGGCAGAGCGAGGGCGTGCATGGTCGTACCGGTGAGCGTGGGGGACGTCCTCGCGGAGAAATACGAGGTCGAGCGCGTCCTCGGTGAAGGCGGGATGGGCGTTGTCGTCGCCGCCCGCCATCTCCTGCTCGGCGAGCGGGTGGCCATCAAGTTCCTGCGGCCCGAGGCCCGCGAGCGCGCGGACCTCGTCGCCCGCTTCCTGCGCGAGGGGCAGGTCGCGGCGCGCATCCGCAGCGAGCACGTGACGCGCGTGTACGACGTCGGCACGCTCGCGCGCGGCGAGCCTTACCTCGTCATGGAGTACCTCGAGGGGACCGATCTGAAGGCCGTCCTGCGCGACCGCGGGCCGCTCCCGGTCGCGCTCGCCTGCGACTACCTGCTCCAGGCGTGCGACGCGCTCGCGGAGGCGCACGCGCTCGGCATCATCCATCGGGACCTGAAGCCGGCCAACCTGTTCCTGACCCAGCGGGCCGACGGCAGCCCGCTCATCAAGGTCATCGACTTCGGCATCTCCAAGATGGCCCTCGCGGCGGAGGCGGCCGCGCCCAAGGCGCACGACATGACCGAGAGCTCGGCGATGCTGGGCTCGCCGTTCTACATGGCGCCCGAGCAGATGGTCTCCTCGAAGAGCGTCGACGTGCGGGCCGACGTCTGGTCGATGGGCGCCATGCTCTATCAGCTGCTCACGGGCGCCGTCCCCTTCCGGGGCGACTCCGCGATGGCCATCTACGACCGCATCCTGGAGGGACCGCCGCGGCTCGACGCGCAGCGGTCCGACGTGCCCGAGCGCCTGGGCTGGGTGGTCCAGCGCTGCCTCCAGAAGAGCCCTGCCGATCGCTTCGGCAACATCGCCGAGCTCGCTGCCGAGCTCGCCCGGTTCGCGCCGCCGCACGCGCAGCACCTGGCTGACCGCGCCGCGCGCGTGCTGCAGATCCGCCTCGACGCGAGCGCCGAGGCGGGCCGCGCGCCCGGGCCGCCCCGGCGCTCGACCTCCACGTCGCCCGGGCCCGCGACGCCCTCGTCCAGCGACTCGGATGGGAAGGGCGTGGCGGCCGGCTCCGCGTGGGATGGCGCGCCCACGGCGCTCCTCTCGGACGGCGCGGCCACGGATCGCTCCTGGGGCGGCACGCGCGCCTCGTCGCGCCAGGGCGGCGGGGCGCGCGCCCTCGGGATCGCGGCGGCCCTCGCGGCGGCGCTCGTGGGCGCCGCGGGGCTCGCGTGGCTCGCGTGGTTCGCGCTCCGCGCCCCCGCGTCGGGTGGGGCGCCGCATGCCGCGTCGGCGTCCTCGCTGGCGCCGGAGGCGCCCCTGGCGCCGGAGGCACCCTCGCGCGACGCGGCGGTGCCCGCGGCAGATCTCGCTGCGGGCAAGGCGGCCGAGCTCCTCGACGGCGGCCCTGCGCCGCCGCCTGAAGCGCCCGTGTCCGAGCTCGCGACCGCGCGGCCGACCGAGAGCGGGTCTGCGGCGCCGCGGCCGATGGCATCGTCGAAGGGCGCGCGGTCGTCGGGGCGGACGCCGCCGCCGACCCGCCCCACATCGACTGCGCCGCAAGACCTCTTTTCCGATCCGCGATGACATTCCGTGAGCCCAGGAGAGGTGCCGTCTTGCTTTGCCATCGTCGTCTCTCGAGCCTCTGTCCGGAGTCCGGCAGCTCTGCGGAGGTCTCCCGCGCGCCGCTGGCCGGGGCCGGTCGCCGTCGAGCGGCAGCGCTCCTGTCGGCGCTCGCTGCGCTCGCCTCGCTCGCGCCGGCCGCGCGCGCCGCCGAGCCGACCCGGGAGGAGCGCGCTGCTGCGGTCGCGCTGTTCGACGAGGGCCGCGCGCTGATGGCCGCAGGGAAGCACGCCGAGGCCTGTCCGAAGTTCGCCGAGAGCCATGCGATCGACCCGGGCATCGGCACCCTCTTCAACCTCTCCGACTGCTACGAGCGCACCGGCAAGATCGCGACGGCGTGGATCGGCTTCCGCGACGTCGCGGCCGCCTCGCTCTCGGCCGGGCAGACGGAGCGGGAGCGGGTGGCGCGCGCCCGGGCCGCCGCGCTCGAGCCGCGGCTCTCCCGCCTGCAGATCGTGGTCCCGCCGGCGGCGGCGATTGCGGGGCTGGGCCTCACGCGGGACGGGGTCGCCGTGGGCAGGGCGCTCTGGGGGACGGCGGTGCCGCTCGACCCGGGTGAGCATCGGATCGCCGCGGCCGCGCCTGGGCATGAGCCCTGGGAGGCGAAGGTCACGATCGACAAGCCGGGCGTGGTGAGCGTCACGGTGCCGGCGCTCGAGCGCGCCACGGAGCCGGCCTCCGCCTCGGGAGCGATCGGCGCGCCGACGCCGGCGGTCGCGTCGCCGCCCCCGGTCCATCCGCCGGCGAGCGACCCGCCCTCGGCGGAGGGGGGGAGCGTCCGCAAGCCGCTCGGCATCGTGGGGGTCGGGCTCGGCGTGGTCGGGCTCGGCGTCGGCACGGCGCTCGGCTTCATGGCGAAATCGACGTTCGACAAGGCCACCGACGGCGGCCATTGCGACGAGGCGGGCCGCTGCGTCGATCAGACGGGCCTCGATCTGCGCGACGACGCGGTCGCGAAGGGCAACATCGGGACGGCCGTGTTCATCGCAGGGGCGGCCCTCGCCGTGGGCGGGGCGATCCTCTGGATCACCGCGCCGTCTGCGCCTGATGCCGCGGCGGCGTCCGTGCGCGGCCGCGGGCCGACGGCCGACGCACCCTGGAGCGCGCGCGTCGGCCTGGGCCCCGGCAGCGTCTGGATCGCGGGCACTCTCTGAGCGGAGCGCCCTGGAGCAGGAGGGGGCGTCGTCGCAGCGGCGGCGCTCGCGGGATGCCCCACGACGTCCGGCATCGAGCCGGGTGAGCCGATTGGCACCGATGACAGCGGAGAGCCGGAGTGAGCGAGGGCGCCCGGAGATACCGGCGTTCGACGCGGCGCCTCGATTGACACGGATCGCCTCTCCGACGTGGCGCCGTGCGGCGAGCTGGATCGATGATGCCGAGTCGGCCGGCATCGTTTGCGGCGCACGCGTGAAACAGAGCACGTCTCTCCGCCGGGGCTCGTCCGGCGCGCCGAGCCAGGCGCCGTAGCGCTATGGCGCGGCGCGGCTGGCTTGCTGGTGACGCTGCGCGCCGGCCAGCGCGCTCCGGTGGCGAGGGTGTGGCGAGCGATGATCCGTCGCAGGCGATGATCAGAAGGGTCCTGGACGGGAATATAGCCCCGGCCCCGAGCGGACCTCGGGGACTCGCACGTACCGCTCTGTTTCAAATATCCACCTCGGCGAGTGAGCAGCGCATCAAAGGCCCACGCCGGCGTGCGCCAGGTGCATTTCATCTGAACGGCTGATCAAAATGTGGGCAATGCTGCTCGACGCCGGTCGAGTGGCGCTGTTCTCCCATTGCCCCATTGCGGCGGCGACCGGGCGAGCAGGCCTGTCGAAGGCCCTTGAGCCCACAGGCCATGGAGAGAGGAGCCCGGCCGGCGTCGCCGAGCTCGCATCGAGCAAACGCACGCCGTCGGCCGGCCAGGCGAGCGGGTGTTGACGTTCTGCAGGCATGATCCGTCACCTGCTCACCCGGGCTCCGATGTCCTGTTCTTTCGTCCGGCAGTAGTTCATGAGTGCGCCACGGCGCTTGTCATGTATAGAATGCGTCCCATGACGAAACAGCGTTCAACCTTGGCTTTGTGGATGACCTTCGCGCTGGGTGGCGGCGCGTGTCTCGCGCTGGGCGCCGGTGCGTGCAGCGACGACGGGGCGACCGGCTCTGGCGATTCCGCGACGAGCGGAGGGAACCAGGGTTCCTCCGGTACGCAGACGGGGACGGGGGCCGGCGCTGGCTCCGCCTCCAGCTCCGGCGCAGGCGCCGGCTCCAGCTCTGGTTCCGACGCCGCCTCCGGCTCTGGTTCCGGCTCCGGCTCCGGCGGTGGCAGCAGCACCACGTCGTCGTCCGGGACCACCGCCGGACAGGGCGGCTCCGGCGCCGGCGGCGGCGACCCGGTGGAGTGCGATGCCAGCGCGGCGCCCGACGTCGGGAAGCTGGCGCTCGCTCCCGTCGTCACCGGCGTGGACAAGCTGGTTTACGCCGCTCAGCCGAAGGGGTCGAGCGACTGGTATCTCGTGCTGCAGACGGGGCAGATCCGCGTGTTCTCCGGCGGTCAGCTGCGCAGCGGGGTCTTCCTCGACGTGAGCAGTCAGATCCAGCTCAGCTCCGGCGCCTTCGACGACGAGCGCGGGGTCATCAGCATGGCGTTCCCGCCCGACTACGCGACGAGCGGCAAGTTCTACATCATGATGACGGCGACCACGGGCACGAACATGAACCGTGACATGGTGGTCGAGTACAAGCGGTCCAGCGATCCTTACGTGGCGGACGCGAACTCGGCGAAGACGATCTTGCGGCTCGACGCGTCCGCGGTGAATCACAACGGCGGCCATATCGTGTTCGGGCCCGACGGCATGCTCTACGTCGGCACGGGCGACGGGGGCGGGTCCTGCAACAGCGACAAGCCTGGCGGGTCGCAGGATCCGGCCTCGCTGTTCGGCAAGATCCTGCGCCTCGATCCGAATGCCGCGGAGCCGTACGCCGCGGCCGGCAATCCCTTCGACGGCACGGCCTCGCGGGTCTGGCACTATGGTCTGCGCAACCCGTATACCTTCACCTTCGACCGGGGGACGGGCGACCTCTTCATCGGCGATGTCGGCCAGGATAGCTACGAGGAGGTCGACTACGTTCCTGCCGGCACCTCGGGGCTGAACTTTGGCTGGCCGAAGTGGGAAGGCACCCACGCGGATACCTGCCAGGGGCGCACCATGCGCGCGGGCGATACGCACACCCCGCCCATCACCGACATGGATCGGCGGCAGAGCGCGACAGGGCCGTACCGCGACTACAAGTCGGTCGTCAGCGGATTCGTGTACCGGGGCAGCCAGGTGCCGCAGCTCCGGGGCGTCTACCTGTTCGGCGACTACACCGGAGGGAAAATGGGCGCGCTCATGCAGTGCGGGGCGCAGACGTCGCCCATCACGGTCATCAACAAGAACCCCGATCCGAACGCGCCGAACGCTCCGGCGTTCACGCGTCAGGGCAACCTGCCGACCTTCAACGCGCTGACCGCGATCGTCGAGGACAACGACGGCGAGCAATACTTCGTCGCGAATCGCAACAGCCTGGTGAAGATCGTTCCCGGGACCTGAGCAGGCCGCCCAGGGCGCGGGCGCCGGATCTCGCGCCCGGCCCTGGATCCTGCGCGCGAGCTCCCGCACGCTCCTGCACGTTCTTGCACGCGGGCGGCCAAGCTCGCCCGCTCCGCCTCCGCCGACGCAGCCAACCCCGCGCAGCCGCCGTCGCGCCGCCTCCGATGGCAGCGGACGGCGCGCCCCCCTTTCGAGCGCCCAGCGGATGTGCTTCGCTTGCCCCGCTCGTTCAGGAGGAGTCCCATGAAGAATGTCTTGACAGTGCTTGTGGCGCTCGGCGCCATGTGTCTCTTCGGCTGCGAGGGCAAGCCCCAGGCGACGCCCGAGGCGAAGCCCGCGGCCACGACCGAGGCGGCGAAGCCCGCGCCCAAGGCCGAGCCGGACAAGGCGGCGCCGGCCGAGACCGCGAAGCCGGCGAGCACCGGCGGCTGGTGATCGGCGCGGCGGCTCGGCCCGCTGCCCCGCGGCGCAGGCGCATGGCCGCGGTCCGCCTCGCGCTCACGCTCTCGCTCGGCCTGACCGCCCTGGCGTGCGATGGCCGCCCTGCGCCGCCGGTCCACGGCGGTGCCCCCGATCCGGACCCGCTCGAGCCGCTGCGGCGCTTCGAGGCGGCGCGCCGAGCGGAGGCCGATTTCTCCCGCGCACCCAGCTCCGACCGGCTGTTCGGGCCCGACCCCATCGCGCTCCGCCCCGTGGATCCGCTGGGCCGCCCCGCCGCGCCGGGCGCGCCCGCGCTGCTCTCTCCGCTCCGTGGCCGCGACGCGCTCGTCCTGCTCGACGGGTCGCTTCGCGAGCTCTCCCGCGCCCCCGCGCCGGCCTCGCCGACAGGGGTCGCGGTCGTGCCCAGCGGCGAGGTCTTCGCGAGCGGCGAGGCGTCGCCCTCGCTCTTCCGCTACGCCGTCCGCGGCGCCTCGCTCGAGCCCGCGGGGCGCATCGAGCTCGCGGGCCTCCACGGCGTCCGGGACCTCGCGGCCGGCCCCGAGGGCCTCCTTTACGCGCTCGACGAGCGCGCCGGCACGCTCGTCACGCTGCGCCCTGGTCACGCCGGCGCGGACGGACGCATCGAGGTCGAGCGCTGGGACGAGCCGATCGGCGCTGGGCCGTTCCGCGTCGTGCGCCTCGCGCATCACCTGATCGTCGATTGCCTCCTCGACCACACGCTCGTCGTGCTCCCGGTCGGCGCCGACGGCCGCCCGCTCCCGGGCGGCGCGGCGCGCGTCCGCCACGACGGCCCGATCTGGAGCTTCGACGCCCTCGAGACGGGCGGCGCCGGGGGCGGGCTCCTGCTCGCGGCTGGCGGGGTCGAAGATCACCCGCTCGACCGGACCGGCGGCTCGTTCGGATACATCGACTCGTTCGTCTTCCTCTACCGCGTCGCTGCCGGCGCCCGGCCCGAGGTGACGCGGCTCTCGGCCGTGAACGTCTCGGAGCTCGGCGTGCTCACCCCGAAGGCGATCGCCCTCTCGGCGATCCCCGGCTCGAGCGGCGTGCGCGTGATCGCGACCGGCTATGGCGGCGATCGCAGGGCCGAGCTCCTGTTTCGCGCCACGGACGCCGGCCTCGGGAGCGCGCCGGAGGTCTCCACCCGCCCGCTCGTCCCCGGCGTGGCCGCCATGGCCGCGCTCGGCGGGGGCGCCTTCGCCTACGCGAACCCGTTGCTCGACGCGTGGCTGCTCGACGCAGGCGACGGCGCGGTCGTGAAGCAGCCGGTCCGGGACGGCGAGGACGCCCGCTCCGACGAGATCCGTATCGGCGAGGCGCTCTTCTTCACCTCGCTGATGGCCCCGTGGAACAAGGCCGACGGCCCGCTCAGCAGGTTCACGTGCGAGACGTGCCACTTCGAGGGCTACGTCGACGGCCGCACGCACCACACGGGCCGCGGCGACGTGCGCGCCACGACCAAGCCGCTGCTCGGTCTGTTCAACAACCGCCCCCACTTCTCCCGCGCCCTCGATCCGGATCTCACCGCGGTGGCGGACAACGAGTTCCGCGTCGCCGGCGCGCTGAGCGGCCACGACCCCTGGTTCTCCATCTCGAGCGAAGGTGCGCCGTGGCTCGCCGAGCTCGGGCTCGTCGACGCCGGGCGCGATGCGCGGTCGCCCGAGGCGCTCCGCCGCGCGCTGATGAGCTTCCTCATGGCGTTCTCGCATCGCGCGAACCCCGCCGTCCTCGGCCGAACGAGCTTCACCCCGCTCGAGCGCGACGGCGCGCGGGTGTTCCGGGACCGCTGCGCTCGCTGCCACGCGCCGGTGCTCTTCAGCGACGATGCCGGGCCCGCGGTGCCGTTCGAGCGCTGGGAGGCCCTCGTGTTCGCGCCCGAGGGCGCGATCGTGTGGGGGAGGGCCGGGTACGAGAAGACCGGCGTCGTCCCGTACGTGCACGAGGACGGCGCGCGGGTGCCGTCGCTCCGGCGGCTCTACAAGAAGCGGCCCTACTTCACGAACGGCTCCGCGAAGACGCTGCGCGAGGTGCTCGAGCGGGCGCGCTTCGAGGACACGGGCGGTCGCGCCGCCGGCGATCGGCGCGGCGCGGCCGCCGGGGCTGTGCCGGGCGCCTTCTTCCACGACGGCGCGCCCGCGGGCGAGGGCCTCGTCGCGCTGGACGCCGGCGCGATCGAGGCGCTCCTCGCCTTCCTCGATCTGCTCTGATCGCGCGGCGCGTCCGCGCGCCCACGGGCAGGCAGACCGAGGGCGCGGCGTGCGGAGCGCGCGTGTCCGCGAACCAGATCCCGGCCGCGGCCAGCCCTGAGGCCGCCCGCGCGGATCCGCCCAGCATCGCCGCGCGATCCGCGGTAAATGGGGGAGATGCGACAGCACCCCACGTTCCCCCGCCCGTCGGCGTCGGCCATCGACAAGGCGCGCCGGCTCCTCGAGCGCGCGCTCGGCCCCTCGAAGGTCATCACGTCGGCCGACGGGTGCGCGGCCTACGCGGGCGACGAGTCGGATCAGCCGCCGGTGAGCCCGGATGCGGTCGTGCTCGCGTCCTCGGCGGCCGACATCGAGAAGGCGGTGCGGGCGGCGAGCGAGGCGGAGGTGCCGGTCGTGCCGCGCGCCGCTGGCAGCGGCAAGTCGGGCGGCGCGGTGCCGGTGGGGGGCGGGATCGTCATCGCCACGATCGGCATGAACTCCATCAAGGAGATCAGCCGTGAGGAGCAGATCGCGGTCGTGGAGCCGGGCGTCATCCTCGCCGACCTGCACGCGGCCGTCGAGGCCGAGGGGCTCTTCTACCCGCCCGATCCGAACTCGCTCAAGATGTGCGCGCTCGGCGGCAACATCGCCGAGAACGCGGCGGGCCCGCGCGCCTTCAAGTACGGCGTCACGCGCGAGTATGTGCTCGGGCTCGACGCGATCCTCATCGATGGCACGCGCCTCCGCACCGGCCGGCGCACGGTGAAGGGCGTGACGGGGTACGACGTCACGGCGCTGCTCGTCGGCAGCGAGGGCACGCTGGCGATCACGACGGAGGCGACGCTCCGGCTCATCGCGAAGCCCCCGTCGGTCATGACGCTGCTCTGCCTGTTCCCGGACGTGCGCGCCAGCGGGCGCGCGGTGAGCGCCCTGGTCGCCGCCGGCGTCGTCCCGCGCTGCCTCGAGCTGCTCGATCGCCCCACGCTCGACGCGGTCCGTGCGCGCGGCGTCGGGGTCGACGAGCGCGCGGGCGCGATGCTGATCATCGAGGTCGACGGCGAGCCCGCGGACTGCGAGGTCCAGGCCGAGCGGGTGGGGGAGGTCTGCATGGATGCCGGGGCGCTCGACGTGCTCGTCGCGCAGGACGAGGCGCAGCGCGAGCGGCTCTGGGAGGCGCGCCGCCAGCTCTCGCCCACGACGCGCGCCATGGCGCGCTACAAGATCTCGGAGGACGTCGTGGTCCCGCGCGACAAGATCCCGGCGCTGCTCGACGAGGTCGCGGAGATCTCGGCGGCGACCGGCGTCCGCATGCTGACGTACGGCCACGCCGGGGACGGCAACCTCCACGTCAACCTGCTCTGGAACGACCCGGACCTCGTCCCCCAGGTGGAGACGGCGCTGTCGCGCCTGTTCCGCGCGGTGATCGGCATGCGCGGCACGCTGAGCGGCGAGCACGGCATCGGGACGTCGAAAGCGGACTTCCTCGCGCTCGAGCAGTCGCCGGAGCTCATCGCGATCGAGCGCAAGATCAAGGCGCTGTTCGACCCGAAGGGCCTGCTCAACCCGCACAAGATCTTCCCGCGGCGGACGCTCGAGGCGGCCGAGCGTGGCGAGCGAGACGGGGGGCCCGAGCGCGCGCCGGGCTTCCCGACCCACGTCGTGGCGCCCTCGCACGGGGCGTGCTGAGCCGATGCGGGTCCTCGGCATCGATCCCGGCTCGCGCCACCTCGGCTGGGGCCTGCTCGTGCGGCAGGGCACGCACATCGAGCACGTCGCGCACGGCGTCATCGACATCGACACGAGCGGGACGTTCGCCGGCCGGCTCGTGGAGATCGACGACGAGCTCGGCAAGGTGATCGCGTCGCTCGCGCCCGACGCGGCCGCGGTGGAGAGCCTGTTCTTCGCCAAGGACGCGCAGAGCGCGGCGAAGCTCGGCCACGCGCGCGGGGTCGTGCTGCTGCGGCTGGCGCGCGCGGGCGTGCCGATCTCGGAGTATCCGCCGGCGCTGGTGAAGCGGACGATCGTCGGCCGGGGCGCGGCCGAGAAGGCGCAGGTCGCGCAGGTGATGACCGCGGTCCTGCGCCTCGCCGCCCCCCCGCGGCCGGACGCGGCCGACGCGCTGGCCATCGCGATGACCCACCTCAGCGCCGCGGGCTTCGCGGCCGCGCTGGCGGCGTCGGGCGCGCCCGTCCCGCGCCGCGCCCGGCCGCGACGGGCGCGCCTCGGTTGAGCGGGCCGACGCGGCTCCCTGGTTGCACGTGGGGACGCCAGGCGCGGCGCCTCGGTTGACTGCGTGGCTCGGGGCCGGCGGGGGCGGTCCGGGCGCACATCCCGTGTGCTATGGAGCCTGCATCGGACGCTCCCGCGCCGCGTCCAACATGAAAATCGTGCGGCGCGCCCCGGCTTCAGCGAGGGTGCGGCGCCAGGGCACGGAGCCGGCGGTGCATCGCCGGCGCCCCCGTCGCCGACGAGCGGGGGCGACACGCCTCTGGACATCAAAGGAGATCGGGAAGGATGACGCGAACCTCACTCAACCGCCTCGCCGCCGCGTGCCTCATCGGGCTGACGGCGCCCCTCACGGTCGTGCTCGCGACGCTCGCGACCGCCGGCGAGTCCCAGGCCGCGGGTCCCACCGCCGAAGAGCTCGGCAGGCGCGTCCAGCAGTTCTACGACTCCACGAAGACCTTCAAGGCGAGCTTCACCCAGACCTACACGATCAAGGTCCAGGACGTGAAGAAGGTCTCCACCGGCAAGGTGACCTTCGAGAAGCCGGGCAAGATGAGCTGGATCTACGACGCGCCGAACGGAAACCGGGTCGTCTCCGACGGCGTCACGATCAAGGTCTACGAGAAGGACAACGAGCAGATGTTCGAGACCCCGGTGAAGGGCTCTCAGTATCCGGCGGCGCTCGCGTTCTTGATGGGCAAGGGGCAGCTCACGAAGGATTTCTCGCTGCGACTGCTCGATCCTGCGCAGATGAAGTTCGAGGGCGGCTATGTCCTCGAGGGCACGCCGAAGGAGGCGACCCCTGCGTATCAGAAGATGCTCCTCTACGTGGATGGGCAGACCAACCAGGTCCGCCGCGTGCTGATCCTCGACGCGCAGGGCAACCGGAACCGGTTCGATTTCTCGTCGCCGGTCGTGAATCAGCCGGTCGGGAAGACCGAGTTCGATTTCACGCCTCCTCCGGGCACGCGCGTCGTCCGCCCCTGACGTTCTCCCGCCCCGTTCCCGGCGCGGAGAGGCTGCTGCCGCGTTACCCGGCCGACCCCGACAGCGCGTGAAACTCGTGGAAGCGGAGCGTCACAGCCTCCGCGCTCCTCGCCGGCAGCGCGCCGTGGCGAAGCTGCTGGGATATATGCCCGGCGCGTCCCTGCCGTGGTAGAAATATTGCGTGATACTTCGATCCCACGGGCGTGAGCGACAGCTCCGAGGCTGGCGTCGCCCACCGCGGATCGTCACCGCTGCTTTCGGCTCCACGCGCGCGGCGGGGATTCGCCTCGGCTGAACGGTCACCCGCTGTCACGAGGCTTTCGCGAGAGCGCTCGATCCATGAACAATCCCCCCGGACATCGTCCCGATTCCCCCGGCGTGCCGCAACAACCCCGGCCGGCGGAGCGGTTGAGCGAGCGCGCGCAGCCTGGTGGTGGGCAGCTCCCTTCGGGGTATCCGGCGCAAGGCGCGGGTCAGAGCTCCACGGGGCAACCGCCCTACGGGCCGCAGGGGCACGCGTACGCGCAGGCGCCGCAGGGGCACGCGTACGCGCAGGGGCCGCAGGGCTACGGGCAGGGGCACGCGTATCCGCAGGGACCGCCAGGACACGCGTACGCGCAGGGACCGCAGGGGTATGCGCAAGGGCCGCAGGGACATGCCTACGCGCAGGGGCCGCAGGGCTATGCGCACGGGCACGCGTACGCGCAGGGGCCGCAGGGTCATGCGCAGGGGCCGCAGGGGCATGCGCACGGGCCGGAGGGGCACGCGTACCCGCAGGCACCCCAGGGCTACGCGCAGCGGCACCAGGGGCACGCGTACGCGCATCACAACGCAGGCTACCCGGCGGCCGTTCGGAGGTTCGATCCGGACCGGCGGCTGCGCATCGCCGGGCTGTGGCTTTGGGCCATCGGCCTCATCGCGGGCGCGATCCTCAACGTGCTCTTCACGCTCCTCGGCGTCATCGAGTCCGGGGGGAGCATGCTGAGCGCCATGCTCGTCGGGGCGCTCTTCGCGTTCCCGCCGCTCGTCCTCTACCTGTTCGTCCCGATGATCATCGATCGGTACGATCCCGAGCCGTGGTGGTGCCTGGTGATGGCGTTCCTGTGGGGCGCGCTCGCGGCGACCGGCTTCTCGATCCTGATCAACACCGGCGTCCACATCGGCGTCTCAAGCAACTTCGGCGAGCCGGCCGGCGAGCTCGTCAGCGCATCGGTCAGCGCGCCGTTCGCAGAGGAGCTCTTCAAGGGGCTCGGCGTGTTCGGCTTCTTCTACTTCCTGCGCCGGGAGTTCGATGGGATCGTCGACGGCATCATCTACGCGACGTTCTGCGCGCTCGGCTTCGCCGCGGTGGAGAACGTGCTCTATTACGCGCGCGCCTCGATGCAGGGCAGCGACGTGCTCGCCGGCACGTTCGTCCTGCGGGGCGTCTTCACGCCCTGGCTCCACCCGCTGTTCACGTCGATGACCGGCATCGGCTTCGGGCTCGCCCGGGAGTCGTCGAGGACGTGGGTGCGCGCGACGGCCCCGATCGGCGGCTACCTGCTCGGCGTCGCGCTTCACGCGGTGTGGAACTTCCTCCCGACCGCGCTGGGGCGCGCGATGGGGGACATCTTCATGCCGTGGCTCCTGCTCTGGCTGTGCTTCGTCGCGTCGTTCTTCGGGATCATCGTGGCGCTCGTGATCCGCAAGGGCTGGGTGATCCGGGATCATCTGCGCGATGAGGTCGCGCTCGGCATGCTCACCCAGGACGAGCTCGAGCTCGTCTGCTCGCCGATCGGCCGGCTCCGGTGCACCCTGGGCTGGCGCGGCGCCACGGGGCGGAGCTTCATCCGCGCTGGAGCGCGGCTCGCGCTCAGCAAGTGGCACACAGCGCGCGCGCTGCAGGCGCGGAACCGCACCCTGAGCGCCGATTTCATCGGCCCGCTCCGGCAGGAGATCGCGCAGCTCAGGCAAGAGCTCCTCACGCGCGCTCCCCGGTAGAGCGCAGCGGTCAGCTCTGCGAGGTGTTCGTCCCGTCCGCGGCTGGGCGCGCGGCGGGCTGGGCGGCTCGGTCCTCGCGCCGCTGCACGGGCTTCGCGGGGATGCCCACGACCGTGGTGTTCGGCGCGACATCGTGCACGACCACGGCGTTGGCGCCGATCCTGGCGCCGTCGCCGACCGTGACCCCGCCGACGATCTTCGCCCCCGCGCCGATGAAGAGGTCGCTCCCGAGCACCGGTGTCTGCCGCCGATCGGCGCCGATGGTCACCTGATGCTCGATGAGCACGTTCGAGCCGCCGCGGACGTTGCCGTTGATGACGACGCCGTTCGAGTGGATGAGCACGAAGCCGGGCCCGAAGTCAGCGCCGCGCCCGATCACGCAGCCGCCGGCCAGGTTGGTCGCCTTGTTGAGCACCATCTCGAGCACCGGCATCCGGTGGGCTCGCGCGGCCTGCGTGAACCTGTAGAGGACCATCGCCGCCGTGCCGTCGGTCGCCAGCGTCTTCAGGATGGTCGGCAGTGGATCGCTGCCGTAGCACCATGTGGCCTTCTGGCGCACGTCGGCCGCGATGAGTCGCAAAGTCCGCAGCATTGGACGAGGCTAGCGCATCTCGCCTCGCCCGTGCGACCTTTCGCCGCGCGCCCGAGGGGCACGTCGTCGCGAGCGCCCGCGCGACATTTCGCCGCGCCTCTGCGCCTGCGCGCCCCTGCTACATCTCGTCGTGCGTGGTCGTGCATGGTCGTGCGTCCGTTGCGCCTGCGTGCCCGCGCGGTCTTTTCGCCGCCGCACCGCCCTGTTGCCATCCGGTCATCGGTCCGTCACATCGCTCGGGTACACGCGCTCTTCACCATGGCGCGGATTTTAGTCATCGAGGACGAGCCGGCGCTCCAGAAGGTGCTCGATTACAACCTCAGGCAAGCCGGGCATGAGGTGCTCCTCGCGGGGCAGGGCGGTGAGGGGGTCCGGCTGGCCATGGACCAGCGGCCCGATCTCGTCCTGCTCGACCTCATGCTGCCGGACATCCCAGGGACCGAGGTGTGCCGTGCTCTACAGCAGAGCGATGGCACCCAGCGGATCCCCGTGATGATCGTGTCGGCCCGCGGGGACGAGGTCGACCGCATCGTCGGCTTCGAGCTTGGCGCCGTCGACTACGTGGTCAAACCGTTCAGCGTGCGGGAGCTCGTGCTGCGCGTGCAAGCCGTGCTCCGCCGCGCGAAATCCTCCGGGGACGGGGAGCGGAGCATCGAGTTCGGGTGCCTGCGGATCGACGAGGGCGCTCACCGCGTGTGGGTCGAGCGCGAGGAGGTCGAGCTGACGCTCCTCGAGTTCAAGCTCCTCGTCGCGCTGTACGAGGCGCGCGAGCGCGTGCAGACGCGCACCGCGCTCCTCGACGGCGTCTGGGGCATCGACGTGAGCATCACGACGAGGACCGTGGACACCCACGTCAAGCGGCTTCGCGACAAGCTGCGCCGCGCTGGCGATTATATACAGACCGTCCGCGGTATCGGCTATCGATTCGCCGCTTCGCCCGATCTCCCCGAGAGCCGCAGCGCCTGAGCGGCCTGCCGGGCGAGCACGACAATCGTTGCCCCACCGTCACCGGGCCGCAACGACAACCAGTGTACCGTGCAGACGGTGATTCACATGCTGGGCGACGTTCTCGAAGACTGCCGGTCCCTCTCATGAGGTCCGGCGGAGCTCCGGTGTCATCGCCAGCGTGTGTCGGGAGCCTCGATGCATCTTGAGACGTGGAGTGCAGGGGAGGCCGATCCTGAGCGGGCGAAGCGGCTCGCGATCGGGGTTGCGGCTGGGCTCCTGCTGTTCGCGGCCATCGCGCTCGCCGCCGCCCGCCTGAGCGGCGCGATCGCGCCCCCTCCGCCCGAGGAGGAGGTCGTCGAGGTCAAGCTCGCCACCCAGCTCCCCGAGGCGCCCCCCGTGGCCCCGGCGCCCGCGCCCCCGCCGCCGGCGGCGGAGGCTCCGGCGCCTCGCCCCGCGGCGCCCCGGCGCCCGGCACTCGTCGCGCCGACCGCGGTGCCCAGCGAGGCGCCGGCGGAGGCGGACCCGAGCCAGGCCAAGGCGAGCAACGACGACACCTACGGTGAGCCGGGAGGCGTACCGGGCGGCGTACCCGGAGGGGTCCCCGGCGGCACGGGGACGGCCGCCGTGGCTGCGCCCGCGCCGCCGCCGCCACCGCCCCCTCCGCCGCAGCCGAAAGGGCCGATTCACCTCCCCGAGAACGCCACGCCGCCTGTCGCGCTCTCCAATTCGCTCCCTCCCATCCCCGAGGCGGCGCGGAGCGCGGGGATAGAGGCCACCGTGGTGGTCCGGTTCGTGGTGACCGAGACCGGCGAGGTCACGAACGTCACCATCGTCCGCGGCCATCCGCTGTTCGACGACGTGGTGCTCGCGACCGTGAAGACGTGGCGCTACCGGCCGGCGATCCACGAGGGCAGGCCGGTGTCGACCTTCAAGACGGTCAGGATCCCGTTCAAGGCGAAGAGATGACGTCGAGCGCGCGGCCGCGGACGCGGCCCCTCGCGCGAGGAGTGAAGGAGGTTAGCCATGATGCAGTTTGATCTCGGGCACATCTGGGCGACCATGGGGCTTTTGAGCAAGCTCGTCGCGTTCGCCCTCGTGCTCATGGCGCTGGCGAGCGTCGCCGTCGTGGTGGAGCGGCTCATCGCGCTCGCGCGTCAGGCGTCGGAGACCCGGCGCTTCGCGAGGGAGGCGCGCCCCGTGATGGAGGCCTGGGACACCACGCGGCTCGTCTCGATCGCCGACGGGTACGGACGCTCCGCGCTCGCCCGGCTCGTCGGCGCGGCCGTCCGCCGCTTCCAGCGCGCCGTCGAGGCCGGGGAGGGCGGCGTGCCGCCGGTGGAGCTCGCGCGCCGCGAGGTGTCGCGCCGCCGGGAGGCGATCTCCGCCGACCTGCGCCGCGGCCTCTCGGTGCTCGCGACGGTCGGCTCGGTGGCCCCGTTCGTCGGGTTGCTCGGCACCGTCATCGGCATCATCACGGCCTTCCAGACGATCGCCTCGACCGGCTCGGGCGGCCTCGGCGCCGTGAGCGCCGGCATCTCCGAGGCGCTCATCGTCACCGCGCTCGGGCTCGCGGTCGCCATCCCGGCGGTGCTTTGCTTCAACTACCTCACCACCCGTATCGCCGCGGTGGAGCTCGCGCTCGAGCGCAGCGCGGGTGAGCTCATCGACGAGATGGAGAACGAACATGGGCGTTCGAGCGGAGAGCAGTCGCTCGGGTCGGCAGCCGCCGCCTGAGCCGGAGATCAACGTCACGCCGCTCGTCGACGTGGTGCTCGTGCTCCTCATCATCTTCATGGTGATCGCGCCCCAGATGGAGCACGGCGAGCGGGTCGAGCTGCCGGCGGTGTTTCAGCCGGATCCGAAGTCGAAATCGAAGCTCGACCCGATCTACGTGACGATCACCGGCGCGGGCACCGTGTTCCTCGAGAAGGAGGCCGTCGCCGACCTCGGCGCGCTCGGCGAGCGGCTGCGGGCCATCCGCGCCGTCGAGCCGGAGCGCCGCGTGGTCATCAAGGGCGACTCCTCGGTGAGGTACGGCCGCGTGCGGGAGGCGTTCGCGCTGTGCCAGGAGGTCGGGTTCGCCGGGATCTCGCTGCAGGTGAGCCAGCGGGGCGGCGGGGCGTCCGCGGAGCCGGAGGAGGGATAGCGCCGTGGGAATGAGCGTTCCGCAGGGCGGGGGCAGGAAGGGCGGTGTCGCGCCGAGCATGAACGTGACGCCGCTCGTCGACGTGGTGCTCGTGCTCCTCATCATCTTCATGGTCGTGACGCCGCTGCTCGCCAAACAGTTCTGGCTGAATCTGCCCAAGAAGGACGACACAGCGAGGCTCGCGCCGCCTCCCGTCGACGCCGACAAGCCCGTGGTGCTCACGGTGGATCAGCGCGGCGTCCTCCGCATCAACCAGGCCGAGGTGCAGCGCGGCGAGCTGAAGGAGCGGCTCGCGCGCATCTTCGCGGCGCGCTCGGACAACGTTCTTTACTTCGACGCGGACGACGATGCCGTCTACGCGGTCGCCGTGGAGGCCATGGACGCCGCGCGCATGGGCGGCGCCAAGACGATCGCCGTCCTGACGGAGAAGCCCGCGCGCTGAGCCAGCGCAGAGGCCCGACGATGTGAAGTCGAGGCGCGCGGGAGCCGCCGCCGCGTCGCTCGAGCGCGCGAGCGCGGCGGGGTGCACGGGAGAGGGCGCGAGCTGGCCCTCCGCTCTCCTCATCAGACGGGCGCGCGTGCGCCCGGCCATCGAATCGAGAGTCGCGCCCGGGTTCGGAGCGCGCGAAGGGACAGGTGCATGAGTCGCAGAAGGATCTCGGGCGTAGTCGCAGCGCTGGTGACACCGCTTTGCTTGGGGGCCACGGCCTTCGCGCAGGGCGACCCCGGAGCCGCTGCGCCGCAGCCGGACGGCGCGGCGCCTCAGGGCGGCGGCCCTGCGGCGGAGGACGTCGCGGGGCTCGATGAGCCGAGCCCGTCGCGCCCGCCGCCCGCGGGGAAAGGCGTCGTGTGGGGCGTCGTCACGGACACCGCCACGAAAGAGCCCTTGCTCGACGCCCAGGTCTCCGTCGTGGGGACGAAGCTCAAGGCGATCGCGGACCTCGACGGGCGGTATCGGCTGGAGCTCCCGCCGGGCGCCCATCAGCTGCGGGTCTGGTACGAGGCGCACAAGCCGCAGCGCGTGCAGGACGTACGTGTGACCGCCGGGCAGGTGGTCCAGGTCGATGTCGGCCTCGATCCCGATCAGCAGACAGAGGAGGTCATCGAGGTCGAGTTCGAGCCGGAGCGGGCGAGCGTCGCGGCGCAGCTGCTCATCCGGAAGAACGCGGCCCACGTGGGCGACGCCATCGGCGCGAAGGAGATCGCGAAGACACCCGATCGCAACGCCGCCGAGGCCGCGAAGCGCATCGTCGGCGCGACCGTGGTCGACAACAGGTACGTCTATGTCCGTGGCCTGGGCGAGCGCTACACGAACGCGCTCCTGAACGGCGCCCCCCTGCCGAGCCCCGAGCCCGACCGGCAGGCCGTCCCGCTGGACCTCTTTCCGTCGCTGGTCCTCAGCGACATCACCGTCGTCAAGACGTTCACGCCCGATCTCCCCGGCGATTTCGTGGGCGGCTCGGTCCAGGTCAACACACGCGAGCTCCCGACCAAATTCCTGTTCCAGGCATCGCTGTCGCTCGGGTTGAACAGCCAGGCGACGTTCCGGGATCGCCTGAGCTACGCCGGCTCGGGCACCGACTGGCTCGGGATCGACGGCGGCGCGCGCGCGCTTCCCCGCGAGATCCCCGACTACAAGGTGGTGCGGCTCGGCTCCAAGCCGGGCGGCGGCACCATCACGAGGGACGAGATGACGGCCTATGGGCGGGCGATCAACTCGTCGATGGTGACGACGCGGTCGTTCACCCCGCCGAACGGGAGCGGCAGCGTGGTCGTCGGCGACACCCTGAAGCTCGGCGGCGAGCAGCGCCTCGGTTACATCGCCACCCTGAGCTATGGCCGGAAGTTCGCTCCGCGCGCTGAAGAGCGCACGAGAGCCTTCCTGCCCGCTCCTCTGGGCGGCGAGCCCGTACCCAACGTCGACACCAGCACCGGAAGCATCCGTGACCAGGTGTCCTGGGGCACCTTCGCCAGCGTCACTTACAACCCGGATCAGAACCACAAGGTGACGATCACCGGACTCCACAGCCGCTCGTCCGAGGACCTGGCCAGCGAGATCAACGGGAACCCTCTGGACGGCGGCAGCGTGTTTCGCGACACGCTGCAGCGGTTCATCTCCCGGGCCCTCACCCTGGGGCAGCTCCAGGGTGAGCACCGCATCGGCGCGCTGGACGGCGGCACCCTCGACTGGAAGGCGTCCATCTCCCACGCGTCCTCGGACGAGCCCGATACGAGGGAGACCGTCTACATCAGGGACGATACGAGCGGAGCCTACTCGTGGGACGAGGGCACGCTGAGCGGCGCCCACTTCTTCAGCAACATGACCGACGTGAACTACGGCGGGCAGCTCTCCTATACCCAGCCTCTCGCCCGTGGGGACACCCCGACCCGGGTGAAGCTGGGCGGTCTGTTCAACCTTCGAGAGCGCGAGTTCAACGCGCGCCGGTTCCGGTTCAAGCAGCGCCCGGGCTCGGACTCGACGATCCTGCGCCAGGAGCCGGGCCAGCTGTTCTCGGACGAGAACATCGGCACGGCGCTCGAGCTGGAGGAGATTACGCGCGAGACCGACTCCTACACGGCGAACAGCGATCTCTACGCCGGTTACGTGATGACGGACGCCGCCATCACACGATGGCTCCGAGCGGTGATCGGCGCGCGGATCGAGGCCTCCACGCTGTCGCTGAGGGCGTTCGACAGGTACTCCCCGGCAAACCCGGAGATCAAGGCCGAGAGCGATAATGTCGATCTCTTGCCTGCGGCCAACGTCATCTTCAAGGCGAGCTCGAACTCGAATGTCAGGCTCGGCGTGTCCAGGACGCTGGCCCGACCCCAGCTCCGCGAGCTCAGCTCGACCTTGTATCAGGAAGGATACAGCGGGATGGAGGCGCAAGGCAATCCGGACCTCGGGCGGACGAGCGTCGTGAACGCCGATCTCCGCTTCGAGATCTTCCCGACGGCCGGTGAAGTGGCCGCGGTCAGCGTCTTTTACAAGCACTTCCAGGATCCGATCGAGGAGGTCATCTTCCCGAACGGCGGCAGGGGCAGGCTCAGCTACGTGAACGCAGAAGCCGGTCACGTCGCCGGGGTCGAGCTCGAGGTCAGGAAGGGCCTGGGCTTCGTCACCCCGCTCCTGAAAGAGGTCACGGCGCTCGGAAACCTCACGTTCGTGCAGTCGGAAGTGACGATCGATCCAGATGATAACGAGGGAGGGGTCACCATCGCGAGCACACCGACGCACCCGCTCCAGGGGCAATCGCCCTTCGTGGTGAACCTGGGGCTCGATTATGCCAGCGAGTCGACCGGCACGAGCGCCCGGCTCCTCTACAACGTGTTCGGCGCCCGGCTCAAGCGGGTGGGTCGCAAGGGGCTGGAGGACGAGTACGAGCAGCCGCGACACCAGATCGACTTGACCCTGGCCCAGCGCCTCGGCGAGCACATCGAGCTGAAGCTGGCCGGCGAGAACCTCATCAATGCGCCCATCCGCGTCACCAAGGGGAGCGACGGCGATGAGGACAAGATCGCCAGCCAGTACAGCGTTGGGACGACTGTGACGTTGAGCGCTGCGTTCACCTACTGAGCACCTGCCATTGAATCGTCACGCGGCGCTCGTCACGAGTTTTCCTACATGCGCCATGTTGGGGCAGGAGGTAGAATAAATTGCGTACATTCAAATTGGGCTTGGTTTGCGCCTCGGCGCTGTCCGTCGCGGCGTTCGCCGCGTGCGGCGATGACGACTCGATCTCCCCGTCCTCGACCAGCACCTCGTCCGCGAGCAGCTCCGCTAGCGGCGGTGACGGTGGCGGCGGCGGCGGCGGCGATGGCGGCGGTGGCGACGGCGGTGGTGGTGGCGACGTCAGCGCCGATTGCTCCTCCCCGGTGGAGGTCAGCGAGGCGATCACCGCCAGCACGAAGTGGACCGCCGACAAGTGCTACCTCATGAAGGGGATCATCTTCGTCGAGCGCGGCGCGACCCTGACCATCGAGCCCGGCACGAAGATCATGGGCGAGAAGGTGAGCCTCGCCACGCTCGTCGTGAAGCCCGGCGCCAAGATCAACGCCAAGGGCACGGCGAGCAAGCCCATCGTGTTCACGAGCCAGGGCGAGGCGGGCGATCGCGCCGCCGGCGACTGGGGCGGCGTCATCCTGCTCGGCGAGGCGCCCGTCAACGTCGAAGGCGGCAAGGCCAACGTCGAGGGCATCACCGGCGAAGGCACGGAGTACGGCGGCGACAAGCCCGCGGACAACAGCGGTGTCCTCGAGTACGTGCGCATCGAGTACAGCGGGATCCTCCTCTCTCAGGACAACGAGGTCAACGGCCTCACCTTCGCCGGCGTCGGCTCCGGGACGACCGTCGATCACGTGATGGTGCACCACACGCTCGACGATTGCTTCGAGTTCTTCGGCGGCACCGTCAACGCGAAGCACCTCATCTGCGCGCAGAACGGCGACGACGGCTTCGACTGGGATCTCGGCTACACCGGCAAGCTCCAGTTCCTCGCGCTCCAGCAGGACCCGTCCGTCGCCGACGAGACGAACGGCTTCGAGGGCGACAACGACGCCGATTCGTCGGCCAACACGCCCCTCAGCGAGCCGACGATCTACAACGCGACCCTGTGCGGCAAGAACAAGGAGGTCGACAAGCAGCAGTACGGCATGCTGCTCCGCCGCTCCACGAAGGCCCACATCTTCAACACCATCGTGACCGGCTTCGAGGCGGGGGTGGATCTGCGTAACGAGCTCACCGAGGTCGAGCTCGCGAGCTCGATCTTCTTCGGCAACATCGAGGAGAACATCGCCTACGAAGAGACGGATACCGAGGCGGCGACCGAGTCGAAGCTCGACGACGACGACGACGCTGGCGCGGACGAGGTCGCGTGGTTCGGGGACGAGGCGACCAACAGCACCGATGATCCTGGGATCGCCGACTGCTTCGCCGCCACGCCCGACTTCCGGCCCGAGGCCACGCTCACCGAGAACGCGGCGACCCCGCCGGATGACGGCTTCTTCGACCCGGAGGCGAAGTACATCGGCGCCTTCAAGGCCGATGACACCTGGGCGACGGGCGCCTGGGTCTCGTTCGACGCGAACTGACGTCGCGCCGTCCGCGCCGGCCCTCCGCGATGCGGCGGGTGGACCGGATCCGTAGCGAGAGAAATGACGAAGGCCGGCTCTTCAGCCGGCCTTTATCGTCTCGAGCGTCACGGCTCCGCCGCAGGCGCTCAGCGCACCCGCGGCGTAAACCCGGACACACTGCTCCGATGCTCGCTGCATACGCCTCGCGCGTCCGCGGTCTCCTTGAATGACACCCTTCCGCACACCTCGCAGATGCACAGGTGTGCGCGATAGAACTCCCGGTCGAGCAGGATGTCGGCGGCGAGCAAGCTGAGCACAATGTCACCGAGGAAGTCGATCTCGCGCGGCGAGGCGACCCAGACGGGACGGCCGCCGACCGCCGCCCGGCGGACCCTGCCCCCGTAGATCGCCGCGTTCAGGAATCGATCGTCGGCGACGGGCGCGATCAGCCCCCGGAGGGCCGTGATGACGCGCCCGCGGGCCTTGTGGATGAGCTCCTCGAGGTTGCTGCTGCCGTCGGCCCGGGGATCGAGCATGACGGGCGTCGCGCCGGGCTCGCGCACGATCTGGGGGCGCTTCATCAGGCCCGGGGTCACCAGGTGGTCCACGAACCAGTCCTGGAGGTCCTTGGGCGTCCACTCGGACGCCGGCCACTCCAGGAACTCGAGCGCGCCGCGGAGGCCGCTGATGCTCTGGAGACCGGGGTGGGTGGGGAGGCTCGGCAGGGTGCGGGATGTGTGCAGACGCCGGGACGAGCGGCGGCTCGCCTCCTCGATGTTGCGGCCGGATCCCATGTTCACCTCGAGGGCAGACCCCCGGTCCCGATGGATGCGAGCTCTTGCAGAGGCCACCATGCCGAGGGAACAAGCACAACTTGTGCCGAACCTGGCGAACGGGGCGACATGGATTTGCTGGGAGTTCTGCCCAGGGAGCCTTCGCAGGCCGTTGGGATGGCCGGCCACTGGCCGGCCAGGTTCTTCAACGGGTAAGATTGTGCCCGATGGACCACTCCACCGTCCGCGTCTCGGTTTCACCGGAGCCCTCGGTCGCCGAGCCCGTTCCCGGCATCGTCCTGATCTTCTCCGGGGATCAGCCGCGCTGCGCTCCCATCCCGCTGGATCGTGGCTCCGTGGTGGTGGGTCGCGGAGGCGTCGGCGGCGTGCCCCTCATGGACGACTCGCTCATGTCGCGACGACACGCCCGCATCGCGTACGACGGCGGCGCTTGGACCGTGGAGGACCTCGGCAGCACCAACGGGACGTCGGTCAACGGCGAGCCGATCCGCGGCGAGGTGCGGAGGGACGCGATCCAGGTCGTCGGCGCGGGGACGTCGGTGTTCCTCGCGCTCAGCGACATCCGGAGCTTCGCGCGCGGGGGCGTGCGCGCCGAAAAAGAGAGCGTCCTCGGGCCGAGGCTGCAGCTGATTTACGACACGATCATCCGCGCCGCGGCCGCGGGAGACAGCCTCCTCGTGACGGGCGAGAGCGGCACGGGCAAGGAGCTCGCGGCGCGCGCCTACCACGAGGCGGGGCCGCAGGCGCGCGGCCCGTTCGTCGCCGTCAACTGCGCGGCCATCCCGGAGGGCCTGGCGGAGCGGCTCCTCTTCGGCGCCAGGCGCGGCGCTTACTCCGGCGCGACGCACGACACCGACGGCTATGTGCAGGCCGCCCACGGAGGCACGCTCTTCCTCGACGAGGTGGCGGAGCTCGACGCGGCGGTCCAGGCGAAGCTGCTGCGGACGATCGACACCCGGCAGGTCCTCGAGCTCGGCGCGGTCGCGCCTCGCCCGGTGCAGATCCGGATCTGCGCGGCGACACACGACCTCCGCGCCCGCGTCGCCCAGGGCCGATTCCGGGAAGATCTCTACTACCGTATCGGCCGGCCCGAGGTCCGGCTCCCGCCCCTTCGCGAGCGGACCGAGGAGATCCCGTGGCTGCTCGCGCAATGCGCAAAGGCGGTCGGCGCGGCCGCTCAGAGCGCGCCGCCGACGATTCACCATTCAATGATCATCGCGTGCGCGATGCGCCGCTGGCCGGGGAATCTGCGCGAGTTCGTCGGCGAGGCGCGGCGCGCCGTGACGCGCGCGCTCGACGAAGGGCGACGCACGGTCGAGGCCAAGGATCTGGACCCGCTCGCCGGCGTCGGGCTGAGCCCGGAGGCGCTCGATCCGCACGCCCGGCCGACGGCGAGCGATGTTCGACCGGCGCGCGCAGGACAGGCGCCGCCCGAAGATGAGATCGCCGAGGCGCTTCGCCTCGAGCGAGGCAATGTGTCTCGCGCCGCCATCAGGCTCGGAGTGCACAGGAATCGAATTCGACGCTGGCTCGAGAAGAATGGCGTCGATCGCTCCCACTTCGCCGAGGGAAGCGACCTGTCCGATAACGACTGAACCGCTGGCGCCCGCCGTCGCATGCACAGGTGCAGGAGTGCGTCAATGGTGCCGCCTCGTTGCTGGAGAGCGCTCGTCGCCCGGCTGCGTTGCGATGACGAAGTCACTCCCGGCGTAGGCTGCTGAGCCCGAGGGGGCGGTCGTTCCGTACATCACCTCCAGCAAACGCTCTGCTCCTTACGAAGGCCTGAAGGACCTCGCGGCGCTGTTTCTCGGGCGAAGGAGCGCCCGATCGTCGCAGGGTTGCCTCCATCTGGCGACGCAACGTGGGATCGATCGACCGAGCGCCCATGTATAGGGACTTTACAGAGCCGATTATGCGGGTTGTAATGTGGTGTGTAAGCCCCGTCCCCGGCGAGGTGCTGTCACGACCACGGTCCACTCGACGAGTCCGGCGCGTGCTCGCCAGGTCGGAGCCCACGATGCGCCCTGAAGAGACCATCAGTGAAGTGTCCCGCGGGCCCGTGCGTCGCGCGCGGCCTGCGTCATCGAGGCCGCGCTCCGCGCGATCCGCGCGCGCCGGGGCCGGCCGGGCTTCCGCCTGCGGCGCGATCACGCTCGCCTCGCGGGACGCCTACGAATGCCTACGTCTGTCGCCAGAAGACAGGCTCGGACGGCGCGCGGAACACGACGACGGGCGCGCGATGCACAATGACGATCTTGGACTTGACCGGGCGGGCGGCTTCATCGATGTACAGAGAGTTGTCTCTCGGGTCTCCGTGCGAGCTCAGGCCCCGTCGCGTCACGGGCGGGCGCTGCGCTTCGCGGCCTTGCCGCGGGCGCGCGGCCGCCGAGCGCCTGCTCCCTGCTCGCCGTCGGGCTCTCCCTCAGCGACATCTGCAAACATTGAAACCCCTGGCTCCTGCGAGGTGGTCGACGTCATGCGTTCGCGCCTGAAATCGGCCGCCCGCGGAGAGCCCAGCCAGGACGGCGGGCTGCCTGGTTGAACAGCCCTGGACACCATGAACGCGATCCGTAGACACGTAGTATCGGCCGAAGAGGCGCCTCTTAGCCTACGAGCGCACATCGAGGGGCCCACCAGCTCGACCGCGTCCAGCCCAGGGCAGCAGCCGAGCTCGGGAACCCGCCAAACCCACTCGCGTCGCCGCCCCTTCCTGAGCCGCCTCCTCGCGGCGGGCGAGGCGATCGACGCGGGGGATGGCGAGCGCGCGAGGGCCCTCATCGAGGGCATCCTGCGGGCCGAACCCGATACGGGGGACGCGTCCGAACGCATTTCTGGCGTGTTTGGCAGGGCGCTGCTCGCCCGCCTGGACGGAGATCGCTCCGGCGATGGGAATCTGTACCTGCGCAGCGCCGGGCCGCGGGACATGCTCGCGGCGTTTCAGCTGCTCGTGCACGCGACGCCGCTCATCCGGTTCGGCTACCTCAGCGCGAACGCGGCCATCGTCGAGGCGTTCCAGGACGAGGGGGAGATCCATGTCATCGACATCGGCGTTGGCGGCGGTACGCAGTGGCCATTCCTGCTACACCGGCTGGCGACGCGGCCCGGCGGCCCGCCGCGGGTCCGGCTGACCGGTATCGATCTGCCGTGCCGGGGCCCCGATCCCGAGCAGCGGCTGCGCTGGGCGGGCGCCTTCATCGGGGGGTGGGCGGAGCGGCTGAAGGTCCCCTTCGAGTTCCACGGCGTCGCGTCCTCGGTGGAGCGCGTCGACTGGAGCCGTATCGCGTCCCGCTCCACGGCGCCCATTGCGGTCAATGCGGCGTTCGCATTGCACCATGTGCCGGATGCCTCGGTGCACGCCACCGCGAACCGCGACACCATCCTCACGAGGATCCGCGCCCTGTCGCCGCGCGTGCTGACGCTCGTCGAGCCGGATGTGGAGCACAACGCGCACCAGTTCCTCCCGCGGCTGTCGGAGGCGATCGGCCACTACTATGCGGTATTCCAGGCGCTCGAGGCGCTGCTCCCGCCGCACATCGCCGCGCGGGAGACCATCGAGCAGGTCTTCTTCGGGCAGGAGGTGATGAATGTGGTGGTGGGCGAGGGGGCCGCGCGGGTCGAGCGGCACGAGCGCCGGGGTGCCTGGCAGCGCCGCCTCCGCATGAACGGCTTCGAGCCGCTCCGCGTCTCGCCGCACGAGTCGCTGGTCCGCGGAGCGCTCCGCCTGAGCCAGGGGTTCGATGTCCGGAGCGACGAGCCCGCGATCCTGCTCATGCGCAACGGCGTGTCCCTCGTCGCCGCGTCGGCGTGGCGTCCACGGCAGCTCCCGCCGCCATCGCGGTTCATGTCCGGGCTGTTCCGCCGCTAGGAGCGCCGAACAGCGCAGGTGAGCCCCTAACGCACGAATCTGCGCCCCTCGATCAACAACCGCTCCCCTGTCCGGATCACATCCGGATGCGAGCGGCTCCTCGCTCTCAGCGCCTCAGGAGGACGAGTGCCACCCAGAGCACCAGCGCGCCGATCGAGAGGCCAGCGAGGGAGATCCACAGGGCGCGGCGCCTGTACGTTGCGATCTTCCAGAGGTCGCGCCGGTACCCCGCCGTGTGACCGCCCTCGACCGCGGACCTGGGGTCGTGGAGCGGAAGAGGGCTCAGCCCTTCGCGCCTGACGAGCTCGAACAGCACCGAGCCGCGCGCCTGGGCCCGTGCGAGCTGCGCCAGCATCTCACGGCGACAGTGAAGGCAAAACGTCGACGCATCCTCCTCGATGCCGACGAGGCCGAGCTCCCGTAGCTGTTGCTGCTCCCAGCTCTCCCTGGCTCGCCGGGCCTCGTTGTGCGCGTCCTCTCGGCGGTCGTCGTGGTGTGGGCTGTCCTTCGCGGTCATCGCAGCTCCTGATCGGGGCCGCGACCTGCGGCTCCCCAGGAGGATCTATTCCGGCCAGGCACGAGAAATTCTCACGCAACCCGCTCGGCGGACATGCCGCGCTGGCCGCGGGGTACCCGGACGAGCAGCTGACAGCCAGCGAGCGGCGAGCTCGCCGAGCTCAGCAGGTGACGAGCACCTTGAGGGCGCCAGGCGCCGCCGCAGCCGCCAGGGCCTCCGCGGCGCGCTCCAGCGGGAGTCGCGCCGACACGAGGGGGCGGACGTCGACGGTCCGGGCCTCTAAGGCGCGCAGCGCTGGCCCGAACAGCCCGCATCGCGACCCGACGACGGTGATCTCGTTGATGACGAGCTCCGCGAGGTGGAGGCTGGAGAGCCCGGCCACCGTGCTCTTGAGCACGAGCGTGCCCCTGGGCCGGGTCGCGCGGACCGCCCTCACGAACCCCTCGGCGGTGCCGGTGGCCTCGACCACCAGCTCGGCCGGATCTCCGGCCCAGGCGCCCTGAGGCGGGGAGGCGCCGGCGCCGGCCTGGCCCGAGGGCTCCGGGCGAACGAGCTCGGTCGCGATGCCCTGCGCGCGCAGCAGGGCGAGCTTCTCCTCGTGCTTGCCGACCGCGAGGACGCGGGCGCCAGCCTGGTGGAGCACCTGCGCGATGAGCAGGCCGAGCTTCCCATCGCCGAACACGAGCGCCGACGTGCCCGGCGACACACGCACCTGCTCCAGGATCGCGAACGCCGCCGCGAGCGGCTCCGCGAAGACCGCCTCCTCGTCGTCGATCCCGTCGGCCACGGCGTGGAGGTTCGCCACGGGCACCGCAACGCGCTCCGCCAGCGCGCCGTCGGCGCCGACGATGCCCATGACGGTGCGCGTCGGGCAGTGCCTGCCCAGCCCGCGCGCGCAGAGCTCGCAGCGGCCGCACGCGAAGTTGATCTCGCCCACCACGCGGCGGCCGAGCCAGGCGGCCGGGCCCTCCACGACGTCGCCGACGAACTCGTGCCCCAGCGTGCCGCGGAAGCCCATGTAACCATTGATAATTTCGAGATCCGTGTTGCAGATCCCGGCGCACCGCACCTCGACCACGGCCATGCCGGCCGTGGTCGAGGGGGGCTCGCGGTCGATGACGCGCGCGGCCGTTCCGTCCCAGACCAGCGCTCGCACGATCGCGCTCTAGCCCGCCGCGAGCGCCAGCCGGCGCTTCGCCGGCTGCATCAGGTAGGCGTCGACCGCGTCCGCGGCCTTGCGCCCCTCGGCGATGGCCCAGACGACGAGGCTCTGGCCGCGCGACATGTCGCCGGCGGCGAAGACGCCCTCCACGCTGGTGCGCCCGCCGTGGGCCTTCACGTTGCCGCGCTGGTCCATCTCGACGCCGAGCTGCTCGATCAGCCCCTCGCGCTCCGAGCCGACGAAGCCCATCGCGAGCAGGACGAGCTCGCACGGGATCTCGAACTCGCTGCCCGGGACCGGCACGAACTTCCCGCCTTCCAGCTTCACCCGCGTCGCCTGGAGCGCGCGGACGTGCCCGTGCTCGTCCCCGAGGAACGCGGTGGTCGACACCGACCAGTCGCGCTCGCCGCCCTCCTCGTGGGAGGACGAGGTGCGGAGGATGAGCGGCCACGCGGGCCACGGGTTCGTCAGCGAGCGCTGCTCGGGGGGGCGGGGGAGGAGCTCGAGCTGCGTCACGTGCGCCGCGCGGTGGCGGTGGCTCGTGCCGACGCAGTCGGAGCCGGTGTCGCCGCCGCCGATGACGACCACCCGCTTGTCCGTCGCGAAGATCGCCTCGCTGTCGGGGATCACGTCGCCGGCGACCCGCTTGTTCTGCTGGGTCAGGAAATCCATCGCGAAATGGACGCCCTTCAGGTCCCGGCCGGGCACCGGCAGGTCGCGCGGCCGGCGCGCCCCGCCGCACAGCACGACCGCGTCGTACTGCTCGCGCAGGGCGTCGCCGGTGATGTCGACGCCGACGTGGACGCCCGTGCGGAAGGTCACCCCCTCGGCCTGCATCTGCTCCATGCGCCGATCGATGAGGTGCTTCTCCATCTTGAAGTCGGGGATGCCGTACCGGAGCAGGCCGCCGATGCGATCGTCGCGCTCGAAGAGCGTCACGTCGTGGCCCTTGCGCGCGAGCTGCTGGGCAGCAGCGAGCCCGGCGGGCCCCGAGCCGACCACCGCGACCTTCTTGCCCGTGCGCTGCTTCGCGATGACCGGCGCCACCAGGTTCCGGTCGAACGCGCGATCCGCGATGGCGCGCTCGACGTTCTTGATGGTGACCGGCTTGCCCTCGATGTTCAGCACGCACCCCGCCTCGCAAGGGGCGGGGCACACGCGCCCGGTGAACTCGGGGAAGTTGTTCGTCGCGTCGAGCGACGCGATCGCCTCGGGGAGGCGCTCGCGGAACATGTGATCGTTCCAGTCGGGGATCAGGTTCCCGAGCGGACATCCGTCGTGACAGAACGGGATGCCGCAGTCCATGCACCGCGCTGCCTGATCGCGCAGCTCGGCGTCGGGGACCGGGAGCTCGAACTCCTGCCAGTCGTTCAAACGCTCGGAGACGGGCCGCTTCTTGATGTCGACCCGCTGGATCTCGAGGAAGCCTCGTACCTTACCCATGGGCGGCCGACCTCTCTCCCGTGCTCAGGGGACCCGCGTTGGCGGGGATGTAACGTCCAGTGGAAACATAGGGGGTGGAAGGAGAAAGGAGAGACACGAGCCTGTCCGACCCGTCCGCCCCGTTCGTCGCGGGCGACGCCGCGGCCTCCAGGGCGCGGCGGTACTCGCTCGGGACGACCTTCACGAACTTCGACAGGACGGCCTGCCAGGAATCGAGCAGCTCGATCGCCTTCCGGCTGCCCGTGCGCCGCACGTGCTCCTCGAGCAGCGCCCGCACCGACTCGGCGTCGGCGGCGGTCATCGTCTCGAGCTGCACCATCTCCTTGTTGCAGCGCGCCTCGAAGAGCGCGTCCTCGTCGAAGACGTAGGCGAGCCCGCCGCTCATGCCGGCCCCGAAGTTGCGGCCGGTGGTGCCGAGGATGATCACGGTGCCGCCCGTCATGTACTCGCAGCCGTGGTCGCCCACGCCCTCGACGACGGTGGTGGCCCCGCTGTTCCTGACCGCGAAGCGCTCGCCCGCGCGGCCGTTGAAGAACGCGCGGCCGTTCGTCGCGCCGTACAGCACGACGTTGCCCACGATGACCTGGTCGTCCGGCCGGAACGGCGCCTCGCGCGGCGGCCGCACCGCGACGACGCCGCCCGAGAGGCCCTTGCCGACGTAGTCGTTCGCGTCGCCTTCGAGCTCGAGCGTCATGCCCCGCGAGGCGAAGGCGCCGAAGCTCTGGCCGGCGCTGCCGGCGCACTTGACCACGATGCTGTCCTCGGGGAGCCCGGCGCTGCCGTGGCGGCGCGCGATCTCGCCGCTCAGCATCGCGCCGAGCGTCCGATCCGAGTTCTTCACGCGGGTCTCGATGACGACGGGCGGCCCGCCGTCGATCGTCGCGCGCGCCTTCTCGATCAGCTTGAGATCGAGCACCCGGTCGAGCTTGTGGTCCTGCAGCTCCACGCAGTGGGTCGGGCTCGTGAGCGCCTCCTTCGGGCGGTACAGCACCTCGGAGCAGTCGATCTTCCTCGCCTTCGGGTGGAGCCCGGTGCTCCGCTGCACGATGCAGTCGGAGCGCCCGACCATCTCGGTCAGCGTGCGGAAGCCCAGGCGCGCCATGATCTGCCGGAGCTCCTCGGCCACGTAGAAGAAGAAGTTGATGACGTGCTCCGGCGCGCCCGTGAACTTCTTGCGAAGCTCGGGGTCCTGCGTGGCGATGCCGACCGGGCAGGTGTTGAGGTGGCACTTGCGCATCATGATGCAGCCGGTCGCGACGAGCGGCGCCGTGGAGAAGCCGAACTCCTCGGCGCCGAGCAGCGCGGCGAACGCGACGTCGCGGCCCGTCATCAGCTTGCCGTCGGTCTGCACGATGGCGCGGCCGCGGAGCCCGTTCATCACGAGCACCTGGTGCGCCTCGGCGAGGCCGAGCTCCCACGCGACGCCCGCGTGGTGGATCGACGTGAGCGGGGAGGCGCCGGTGCCGCCCGAGTCGCCGCTGATCAGCACCACGTCGGCGTGCGCCTTCACGACGCCCGCGGCGATGGTGCCGACGCCCGCCTCGGCGACGAGCTTCACGCTGATGCGCGCCTTCGAGTTGATGTTCTTCAGGTCGAAGATGAGCTGCGCCAGGTCCTCGATCGAGTAGATGTCGTGGTGCGGCGGCGGCGAGATCAGCGTCACGCCGGGCGTCGAGTGGCGCACCTTCGCGATCACCGCGTCGACCTTGTGGCCCGGGAGCTGGCCGCCCTCGCCGGGCTTGGCCCCCTGCGCCATCTTGATCTGCAGCTCGTCGGCGTTCACGAGGTACTCGGCCGTGACGCCGAACCGCGCCGACGCGACCTGCTTCACAGCGCTCCGCTTCGAGTCGCCGTTCGGCAGCCGCAGGAAGCGCACCGGGTCCTCGCCGCCCTCGCCGGTGTTCGACCGCGCGCCGATGCGGTTCATCGCGATCGCGAGCGTCTCGTGCGCCTCCTTCGAGATGCTCCCGAAGGACATGGCGCCCGTGGCGAAGCGCTTCACGATCGAGGCGGCGGGCTCGACCTCCTCGATCGGCACCGGCGGGCCCGCGGGCCTGAAGTCCCACAGGCCGCGGAGCGACATCGGGTGCTCCTGCTGCTCGTTGATGACGGAGGCGTACTCGGCGTAGCTCTTCGCGTCGTCGAGGCGGACCGCCCGCTGGAGCGAGGCGATCGACTGCGGCGTCCAGAGGTGCCGCTCGCCGGACACGCGGAAGTGGTGATGGCCGCCGACGTCGAGGTGCGCGCGCGCCCGCTCGCCGTACGCCGCGTGGTGGCGCGCGAGCGCCTCCTCCGCGATCTCGCGCAGCCCGACGCCGCGGACGCGCGACGCCGTGCCGGTGAAGTACGCGTCGATGACGAGCTGATCGATGCCGATCGCCTCGAAGATCTGCGCGCCCTGGTAGCTGGAGAGCGCGCTGATCCCCATCTTCGACATGATCTTCAGGATGCCCTTCTTGAGCCCCTTCACGTACCGCGAGCCCGCCGCGGTCGGCGAGAGATCGGCCCCGAGGGTCTTGTCGCGGCACATCGCCGCGATCGACTCGAACGCGAGGTACGGGTTCACCGCGCCGGCGCCGTAACCGATGAGCAGCGCCATGTGGCCGACCTCGCGCGCCTCGCCGGTCTCGACGATGATGCCCGCGCGCGTGCGCGCCCCCTCGTTGATGAGGTGGTGGTGCACGGCGCCCACCGCGAGCAGGCTCGGGATGGGGGCGAGCGTCTCGTCGATGCCGCGGTCGCTGAGGATGAGGATGCTCGCGCCGTCGGCGATCGCGCGGCTCGCGTCCTTGCAGAGCTTCGCGAGCGCGGCGCGCAGGTTGTCCTCCGGGTCGCCGTCGACCGGGAAGTACATGGGGAGCGTGGCCGCGCGGAAGTCGGGGAAGACGTTCTTCCGCAGCTTCGACAGGTCGTCCTGCGTGAGGATCGGGTGCGGCAGCTCGAGCATCCGGCACTGGCGGGGCGTCTCCTCGAGGAGGTTGCCCTCGCCGCCGACGCAGCTCACGAGCGACATCACGATCTCCTCACGGAGCGGGTCGATCGGCGGGTTCGTGACCTGCGCGAACAGCTGCTTGAAGTAGCGGAAGAGCAGCTGGGGCTTCTCGGAGAGGACGGCGAGCGGGATGTCGATGCCCATCGAGCCCACCGGCTCCTCGCCGAGGGTGGCCATCGGCCCGAGGATCATCCGCAGGTCCTCCTCGGTGTAGCCGAACGCCTGCTGCAGGCCCCGGAGGTCCGCGTGCGGGATGGTGTAGAGGCTCGGCACGTCCTCGAGGGCGCGCAGATCGATCTTGTTCTCGGCGACCCACGCCGCGTACGGCTTCTGCGTCGCGACGCGGCGCTTGATCTCGTCGTCGCTGACGACGCGGCCCTCGGTCGTGTCGACGAGGAACATCTTGCCCGGCTGGAGGCGCCCCTTCTGGATGACGCGCGCCGGCTCGATGTCGAGCACGCCGAACTCGCTCGCGAGCACGACGAGCCCGTCGCTCGTCACGACGTACTTCGCGGGGCGCAGCCCGTTCCGGTCGAGCGTCGCGCCGATCAGCCGTCCGTCCGTGAAGCACAGCGCCGCGGGGCCGTCCCACGGCTCGATCAGACAGCCGTGGTACTCGTAGAACGCCTTCTTCTCGGCCGACATGTCCGGGTCGAGCGCCCAGGCCTCGGGCACGAGCATCATCATCACGTGGGGCAGCGAGCGGCCGCTCGCGAGCAGGAAGTCGACCACGTTGTCGAGCGCCGACGAGTCGGAGCCGCCCGGGCGGATGATCGGCTTGAAGTCCTCGATCGCGTTCGCGAAGACATCGCTCTTCAGCAGCGCCTCGCGCGCCGACATCCACGCGGTGTTGCCGCGCACGGTGTTGATCTCGCCGTTGTGCGCGATGACCCGGTACGGGTGCGCGCGCTCCCACGTGGGGAAGGTGTTCGTGGAGAAGCGCGAGTGCACCATCGCGAGCCGCGACACGGTGCGCTTGTCGGACAGATCGGGGTAGAACGCCGCGACCTGCTCCGCGAGCATCAGGCCCTTGTAGACGACCGTCCGCGACGAGCAGGACGTGATGTAGAAGTCGTCGGCGTTGGCGGCGCGGCCGGCGCGCTTGCGGATCGCATAGAGGACCTGCTCGAAGGACTGGCGAGGCGCGACCCTGCCGATGAACAGCTGGCGGATCGCGGGGCGCGAGTCGCGCGCGATCGGGCCGAGCGCCGCGTCGTCGATGGGGACGTCGCGCCAGCCGAGGACGCGCTGACCGTGGTGCACGACCGCGGCCTCGAGGATCGCCTCGCACTGGCGGCGCCGCGACGGGAGCTGGGAGAAGAACGCCGTCGCGACGGCGTAGTCGCCGGGAGCAGGCAGCGCGATGCCAAGCGCGGCCAGGGACGTGGCGTACAGCTCGTGCGGGATCTGGAGGAGGACGCCCGCGCCATCGCCGGTGCAGGGGTCGCAGCCAGCGGCGCCGCGGTGGGTTAGATTTTCGAGGATCTCGAGCGCTTGGCAAACGACCTCGTGCGTCGCTTCACGGCGGAGCGTGGCGACGAATCCGAGACCGCATGCGTCGTGTTCGAAAGCCGGATCGTAAAGACCTTGTCGTTGGGGCAGAGGCATGGTGCTGACTTCACACGCGCGTAGCACATGTGGCACAAGGATTGGAGCCCTAGTTTAATGCGGCGCGCCAGGAGCCGCGGAACCGGGCGCAAAATGGGGGGAGAGGTGTCGCCTTGGCCGGGGGCCGCTCCGCCCGGCGGCGGCGCTCGGCAGTGGACGCCCGTCGTCGGCCGTGGTGTGGGTGGTTGCGGCCGGCGTGCCGGCCCGGCCTCCGGCGGCGCGGTATTCGGATGAAGCTCTTCGCACTCAGCGATCTCCACGTCGGGTATGCGGAGAACCGGTGGGCCATCGAGCGCATCACGCCGCGGCCGAGCGACTGGCTCATCCTCGCCGGTGATCTCGGGGAGACGGAGCAGCACCTCATCTACGTCCTCGAGACCCTGGGCCCGCGGTTCAAGCGGCTCGTGTGGACGCCGGGCAACCACGAGCTCTATACGATGCCGAGTGAGCGCGGCGGTCCGCGCGGCCAGGCACGGTACGAGCGGCTGGTCGAGCTGTGTCGGCGCCGCGGCGTGCTCACGCCGGAAGACCCCTACGTGCTCTGGGAAGGCGAGGGCGGACCTCACGTGCTGGCGCCGATGTTCCTGCTCTACGACTACAGCTTCCGGCCGGACGGCGTTCCCGAGCGCGACGCGGTGGCGTGGGCCATGGAGAGCGGCGTCCTCTGCAGCGATGAGGAGCTGCTCGACCCGGCCCCCTACGCGAGCCGGCCCGAGTGGTGCCGGGCCCGCCTCGCCGCGACCGAGGCCCGCCTCGCCGCGATCGGGGGGCGCCCCACGGTGCTCATCAACCACTTCCCGCTGCGCGAAGAGCTCGTGCGGCTGCGGCTCATCCCGCGCTTCTCGATCTGGTGCGGGACGCGTCGCACCCACGACTGGCACACGCGGTTCCGCGCGCGGGTGGTCGTGTCAGGGCACCTCCACATCCCCCGCACCGACTGGATCGACGGTGTTCGTTTCGAGGAGGTGTCGTTCGGATATCCTCGCCAGCGGCCCATCGAGCGCAGCGCCGACAGCTGTCTGCGGGAGATCCTCCCGGGCCCTGCAGGCGCGGCTCCGCCGAGGATGTAGATGCTCACGATCGGCCCCGGCGCCGCGCACCTCTGGTACGTCTTCTGCGACGCAGCTCGCGACGAGGCGTTGCTCGCGGCGTACCACCGGCTGATGGCGCCTGACGAGGCGGCGCAGCAGGCGCGCTTCCTGTTCGCCGAGAACCGGCACGAGTACCTGCTCACCCGCGCCCTCGTGCGCACGGTCCTCTCGAAGTACGCGAACGTCGCGCCCGAGGCGTGGTCGTTCGTCCGGAACGAATTTGGCCGCCCGCAGATCGCCGGACCTCCGGGGGCGCCGCCGATCCGGTTCAACCTGTCGAACACGCGGGGGCTGATCGCCTGCCTGGTCGCGCTGGATCGCGACGTGGGCGTCGACGTCGAGGACACCGAGCGCGCGAGCAGCGCGGTGGACATCGCCGACCGCTTCTTCTCGCCAGGCGAGGTGAGGGCGCTGCGCGCGCTGCCGCCGGAGAGGCAGCGCGCGCGCTTCTTCGAGTACTGGACGCTCAAGGAGTCGTACATCAAGGCGCGCGGGATGGGGCTCGCGATCCCGCTCGATCAGTTCTCGTTCCACCTGGACGACGGGCCGGCGATCGGCATCTCGTTCGATCCGCGGCTCGGCGATGATCGCTCGGCCTGGCAGTTCGCGCTCTACCAGCCCTCGGCGCGGCACACGATGGCCGCCGCGATCCGCAGCGGGGGCGGACCCCCGCTGTCGATCGAGCTGAGGGAGACGGTGCCGCTGCGCGACGGCGGATGAGCGGCGGCTGGGGCCGTCCGCGCGAGCCCGCCGCGCGGCGCGCGAGGTCAGTCAGGCCGCGCGATCCAGAGCTCGACGTTGCGCCACGAGGGCTCTCCGCGGCCGTCGTCGCCGAAGCCGGAGGTGACGTCCACGACGGCCCGGCGGCGCCCTTCGGCGGCGATCGGGTCGTCGTCGACGGCGTAGTCGAGGGCGGCGCCCCGGATGGCGACGGAGCCGTCGTCCTCGTCCCAGATCTCGATGACGCGGACCTGATGGGGGTAGTCGGCGAGCGCGGAGGTCTCGAGCTCCCAGTACGCGCGCCCGCCGGCTGGAGAGACCCGGGTCACCCGGTGCACGTGGGTGTGTCCGGCGAGGTGGAGCAGGACGTTGTCGTAGCCGCCGACGAGCGACTGCCACGCCTCGACGTCGATCGCGCCGGGCACGGCGGGGGTGCCCGTCGCGGCGAAGGAGCCGTCCCCGAGCGAGCGCGAGGCGTGGTGGGACGTGAGGATGACCCACCTGCGCTCGCGCTTCGCGCGGTCGAGCGCGGGCCGGATGAACCGATCGACATCGTCCTGGAGGATCACGCCGTTCGGCCCGCCCGTCTCTGCGGCCGTATCGAGCACGATGACGCGAAGGGGGGTGTCCTCGATGTCGAACTCGTAGAACGCTTTCCCGTACGCGCGCTCGTCGGGCCCGATCCCGTGCCCGTCGCCGGTCGCCGCGACCCGATCGAGCAGATCGGGGCGGCTCAGGAGCGCTCTCCTCGGGTCGGGGACGACGTTGCCTGTGATCACCGGAGCGCCGGGGAGAGACCAGTCGCGCGTCCCGCCGTCCGACCAGCTCCCCGTCGCGAGCTCGGCGCGCGTGTGCACCGGGAAGTTCCCCTGGTGCAGGACATCGTGGTTGCCGGTCACCCACCGCCAGGGCATGAGCAGCCCCTCGGCGAAGAACGGATCCTTGGGATCGTTGTCGGGGCCTGGCACGGGGTCGTCGTCAGCGCCCGAGTCGCACTCGACGCGCTCGGCGCCGTCGAGGATGGCCGAGAACCACGCGATCTCGTTCGTCTGCGCGCTGTCGGCGTTGTCGCCGCCGAGCAGGACGAAGTCGATCGGCGTGCTCCGATGGAGCGCGTTGATCGTGCGGACGGCGGCGTTGAGGATCCGGCACTCGTGCCCTTCCTGCGGGCGGAACGCCGACGCGAACACGCCGGGCGAGTCGAAGAGCGCCAGCCGGGCGGGCGACTCGTCGTCCGCGAGCTGGGTGTCGGCGAGGTGGACGAACCTCGTCAGGAGCCTCGACCGCTTGCCGCGCGGCGGTGGAGGGGTGTCGTCGAGCGTCGCGGGGGCGAGCGGCTGCCCCGGCCCGCTCTCGAGCTCGCCGTAGCCCTCCGCGAGCATCTGCTCGATCTCCGCCGGGACAGCGGGGTTCCTGTCCGGTGGATTGGCCACCGCGGCGCGCGGCGCCCAGGTGCGAGCGGTCGTCAGCGGCGGCGCGCCGCGGAGCGCTGGCTGCGGTAGCGGCGCAGGGAGCGGCGCAGGAGCGATGGATTCCTCCCCCGCGCACGCCGCGAGCGCAAGGGACGCAAGAGACGCAAAAAAGAAGCGCGCCGCGGGGCGACCTCGGCGCGCTCGCGCGCTCCGCCGCCGACCGGGCTCCAGCGTTGTGACGCCCACCGCTCGTGTCTGGCTCATCGCTTCCTTACATGACAACACGACAGCGCCTGATCAAGAAATGTTCACCCACGCGGTAGCGTTGCCGTTGAGGGCCGGTGCCGACCGAGGAAGAGAGGGTTCGGAACGCGCGTAGTACGTCCCACGTCGCTCAGCGCGCCGCCGCGGAGCGTCACGTCGAGGCGCACGAGCGAGCCGAGCCATGGTAGGGCGGAGCCGCGGCCGGCGCGCCGGCGGCTGCTAGGATGCGGCGCGTCCGAGCCGAAGGCGCTCGTCTCGAGGTCATCTATGGTCATTTCGCGATTCCTGGGTTGCGCGCTCGCGGCGGCGATGCTGGTGAGCTGCAGCGATCCCGAGCCCATCATCGAATACCGCTACAGCGCCTACGAGGGCGACGCCTATCCGGACCGACTCCCTGAGATCACGATTCCGGAGGGCGGAATGGGCGTGGTGAGCGATAGCCTCTCCGATACGATCTCTCTTATCTCGCTGGCGACCGGGGAGCGGTTCGGCGTCCACCCCGTGGGCCGCGATCCCGTGACGATCGACGGGCCTCACCACGTGGCCGTGGACGCCGAGGGCGGCGCGCTCTACGTCGCGCTGTCGTACCCTGACGTCGCCGGCGCGATCGGCCCCCACGCGGTGCACGGCGGGAGCGCGGTGGCGGGCTACGTCCAGAAGCTCGCGCTCGACGATCTGCGCATCCTCGGGCAGGTGCGCGTCGAGGCCAACCCGGGCGACATCGTGATCTCGGAGGACGGCCGGCGCGTGGTCGTCTCTCATTTCGATCTGAAACGCGTGCTCGACAACCCCGGCGACGTCGAGGCGGCGCGCTCGTCCCTCGCGGTGATCGATCCCGAGGAGGTCGTGCTCTCGGGATCGTCCGATCCGGTGTTCATCCCGGTCTGCATGGCCGCCCACGGAGTCGCCCTCTCGCGCCCGGACGGCGCCCGCGCCTACGTCGCTTGCTATGGCGAGGACGTGCTCGCGATCGTCGATCTGACCGATCCTTCCGCCGAGGTGAAGCGCGTGCCCGTGGGGTCTACCTCCAACCCCTCGCCCCATGCCAGCAACTACGGACCCTACGCGGCCGTCATGTCGCCCGACGGGAAGACCATCGCCGTGAGCAGCACGGAGAGCAGGGACGTGCGCTTCTTCGATGTCGCATCGGAGACGTTCGACGATTCCCGGAAGATCCTTACGATCGGCGCGCCCTACTTCGCCGCGTGGACCCCCGACGGGAGCGCCATCTACGTGCCGACCCAGGTGCCCGACACCATCGTTCGGATCGGCGTCACCCCGGAGGACAATGAGGTCGTCACCCGGAACATCGCCGAGGAATGCATGCGGCCGCACCTCGCGCAGCTCGACGAGGAGCACGGGCTCTTCCTCGTCTGCGAGGGCGATCGGAGCACGACGCCCGGCAAGGTGCTCCGGCTGGACCCCGAGACGCTGGAGACGCTCAGCGACACGGAGGTGGGGCTCTATCCCGACGGGCTCGTGCGCGTCGCGCCGGAGGCGCCGTGAGGGCGCCCCTTGGCCTTGCCGCCGCGCTCGCGTGCGCGGCGCTCCTCTGCGGCTGTCCGGGCGATCCCGAGACGAAGGTCGTCGACGCGACGGCCGTCGACCACGGCGCGGCGCTCTTCCGGGACCCATCGATCGCGGAGACGCGCTTCAATCACTATGCCTGCTCGACGTGCCATGAAGCTGTCGCCGGGGACGCGGGCGACGCCATGCTCCCGGGCGCCCCGCTGGCCGGCGCCGTCGAGCGCCCGCATTACTGGGGCGGGCAGGAGGTCGAGCTCCTCGGCGCGATCAACCATTGCCTCTATTACTTCATGACGAAGGATCTGCCCTGGACCGCGGACGACGACGCTGCGCAGGCCATCTATGCGTACCTGGAATCGCTGCCCAGCGATGGAGGCGCAGCCGAGGCCGTCCCCTTCACGCCGGTCTACGAGCTGAGCCAGATCCCGGCGGGCGACGCGGCAGCCGGCGAACGCATCCACGAGCGCGCCTGTGCCTCGTGTCACGGGCGCGCCCATTCGGGGGATGGCCGGCTCGTGCCGCGGGCGCCGGCGCTGCCCGAGCAGACGCTCAAGGAGCACCCGCTCGGCGAGTACACGGAGGCCGACCGGCGGCTGGTCTTCATCGAGAAGGTCCGGCACGGCGGGTTCGTCGGCTACGGCGGGCAGATGCCGCCTTTCTCCCGCGAGGTCCTCTCCGATGAGGAGCTCGGCGATCTGCTCTCGTTCTACGGGCTGGCCTGGCCCCCGTGAAGCGCGCCGAGAAAGCCGCGAGGATCGCCGAGATCCTCGACCGATTGTACCCGACCCCGCCCATTCCGCTGGCCCACGACGATCCGTATTCGCTGCTCGTCGCGGTGATGCTCAGCGCCCAGACGACGGACAAGATGGTCAACGCGGTGATGCCGGCGCTCCTCGCGCGCGCCCGGACGCCCGCGGCCATGGCGGCGGTGCCCACCGAGGAGATCGCCCAGCTCATCCGGAGGATCGGGTTCGCGCCCACCAAGGCGCGGCGTCTGAAGGAGCTGAGCGAGCGGATCGCGACCGAGCACGGCGGCGTCGTCCCCGCCTCGTTCGAGGCCCTGGAGGCCCTGCCGGGGGTCGGTCACAAGACGGCCTCGGTGGTCATGGCGCAGGCCTTCGGCCACCCCGCCTTCCCGGTCGATACCCACATTCACCGGCTCGCGTTCCGCTGGGGGCTGTCGTCCGGAAGGAACGTCGTCGAGACCGAGAGCGACCTGAAGCGCACGTTCCCACCCGAGCAGTGGAACAAGCTGCACCTGCAGCTCATCTACTTCGGCCGCGAGCACTGCCCGGCGCTGCGCCACGACATGGCCGGCTGCCCCATCTGCAGCTGGGCCGCACGCCGACGATGATCGCGGCCCCGCGGCCGCCGGCGACGGTGTCCGGGCACAACGCCCCCCGCACAGCGGGGCAGGCTATCGAGGCGGCCGACCTACGTCAAGCACGGTGCAACGTCCCGGCGATCTCATGAGGACGAGCGTCCGCCCGCGCGCTGCGGCGCGAAGCGGCCGGGCGCGGTCGTGTGCGGGGGTGCGGTTCCGGGTCGCCGCCCGCGTGCGGTTCGAGTAAGGCACCTCTGTGACAAAGATTGGATTTGAGATCATCGGGACGGGCCACTACGTGCCCGGAGAACCTGTCACCAACGACGACCTCGCGCGGGTGATCACGACCTCCGACGAGTGGATCTACCAGCGCTCCGGTATCCGCCAGCGGCATTACGCGCCGGATGGCGTGGGGGTGAGCGATCTCGCGTGCGAAGCGGCGAAGCGCGCGATCGAGTCGGCGCGCATCGCGCCGTCGGAGATCGATTACATCCTCTTTGCCACGATGACGCCGGACTATATTTTCCCTGGCTCCGGGGCGCTGCTCGGCGCGAAGCTGGGCATTCCGGGCGTCCCCGCGCTCGACATCCGGCAGCAGTGTGCCGCGATGCTGTTCGGCCTCCAGACGATCGACGGGCTGATCCAGACCGGGGCCGCCAAGACCATCCTGTTCGTCGGCGCAGAGGCGCACGCCGGCTTCATGCCCTGGGAGGACTGGGGGGCGCTCGACCCGAAGAATGGCCGCTCCGCGACGCCTGAGGCGCGGGCGCACGCGGACCGCCACCGGAACCTCGCCGTCCTGTTCGGGGACGGGTCGGGCGCGCTCGTCCTCCGCGCGACCGATCGCGACGCGGGCCTGCGCGGCAACAAGATCTGCTCCGATGGACGCTTCGCCGAGCTCCTCTTCGTGCCGGGCGGCGGCTTCCGCTCGCGCCCGTACTGGAAGCCGACGTCGTTCGACGAGGACCTCCATATCCCCCGCATGGATGGCCGCGAGCTCTTCAAGTTCGCGGTGACCAAGCTCCCGGCGACTGCGCGGGAGCTCTGCGCCTCTCAGGGCCTCTCGATCGAGCAGATCGACGTGTTCCTGGCGCACCAGGCGAACGGTCGGATCAACGAGCACATTCGCAAGGACCTCGGCGTGCCCGTCGAGAAGCTCCCGAGCAACATCGATCGATTCGGCAACACGAGCGGCGCCACCGTGCCCATCCTCGTCGACGAGGAGATGCGCGCCGGAAGGCTGAAGAAAGGGCAACTGGCCATGGTGCTCGCGCTCGGGACCGGCGTCCACTGGGGCTGCGCGCTCTGGAAGCTCTGAGCAGCTGAGCGGCGGCGCCTCGCTCGCAGGCGCCATCCTCCTCGTCATCGTCATCGAGCCGCAGCGGTAGCGCGTGGCGCATTGCGTCCAGTGCGGAACGCTGCAGAAATTTCGTGCGATCGTGTCGCGACGGATTGCGCGTGGCGTATCGCTTGTTACGTTTGTATCAACGCCCGCAGCGGACCCCGTGTTTCCAATGCGATCGACCTGGCGCGGGCGCCACCGGGAAGGGAGCCACCCCAGGGCTCGACTGCACGGCCCCTCCCCGGCCAGCGGCGAATTGCGCACGCAGCACGTAAACCGCAGCGGGTAGCGCGCAGCAGCTAAAGCGCAGCGCGTGACCTACGTGCGCTACGTGCGCTACGTGCGCGGGTGCGGTGCGCGTGAGTGTGCGTGAGTGCGTGAGTGCTTGAGCGCGTGTGTTCGAATGTCGTCTCCCGCCGCTCTTGCTCCTACGGTTGTTGGCCATTCACTTCATTGGGGCATGTTTTCACTTGATGGCGAGGACGCAAACTCTTCGCATTGACTCGGACGCGCAATTGTTGAATTTTGCACACTGAGGTGAGTGTGATCGGAGAACACGGAGCGTCGATCTTGAGAGACACGCCGACCCAGCTTGGGCTCGGTCGGTATCGTCCCATCGCGAAGCTCGGCCGCGGCGGGATGGCAGACGTCTTCCTCGCGATGGCTCACGGGCCCGCCTCGGTGAACAAGCTGGTCGTCGTCAAGCGTCTCCGCAGCTCCGGGGACGAGGAGGATCGCCAGGTCCTCATGTTCATGGACGAGGCCAAGCTCTCGGCCCGCATGAACCACCCGAATGTCGTCCAGACCTACGAGGTCGGCAGCGACCGCGACGGCTACTTCATTGTGATGGAGTACCTGGAGGGCCAGACGCTGAAGCGCGTCATGAAGGCGGCTGTCGAGCGGGAGTCCGGCACGGGTGGGCTCGTCCGCGGCACGTGGATCCGGATCGTGGCCGAGGTGCTGCGCGGGCTCCATTACGCGCATGAGCTCTGTGAGTTCGATGGTCGTCCTCTCGGCATCGTGCATCGCGACGTCTCGCCGCACAACATCTTCATCACGTACGAGGGCGCGGTGAAGCTCGTGGATTTCGGCGTGGCCAAGGCCGTCGTCAACGCCTCCAGCACCGAGAGCGGGACCTTCAAGGGCAAGCTGACGTATATGGCGCCCGAGCAGGTCACGGCGGGCAAGACGGTGGACCGCCGCGCGGACATCTTCGCGGTCGGCGTCGTGCTCTGGGAGCTCCTCGCCGGGCGGCGGCTGTTCGAGGGCGATCAGATCACCGTGATGCACCAGCTCCTGCTGGGGAAGATCCCGCGGCTCTCCACCATCGTGCCGGGGATCCCCATCGCGCTCGATCAGATCGCCGCGAAGGCCCTCGAGCGCGAGCCATCGAAGCGCTTCGCGACGGCGCAGGAGATGTGCGATGTGCTCGAGAACTACCTTCAGTGGTCGGGCGAGGACGTCCGCAGCGAGTTCCTCGGCGCCTGCATGCGGGGGATCTTCGCCGAGAGCCGGGCCTCCATTCGCCAGCAGATCAAGGCGCAGATCGAGCGGGTGGCCAGCGCGTCGCTGCTGGGCGACGCCTCCAGCCAGGTGACGATGAGCGGCATCGGCCTCGCGATGGCCCCCTCGAGCTCCGGCTCGGGCAGCAGGCTCCCCTATGTCGGTGAGTCTAGCCGGTCGGGCATCGAGCGCATGTCGGGCGTCGAGCGGCCGTCGGGCGTCGAGCGGCCGTCGGGCGTCGAGCGGCCCAGGACCCCCGTGAGCGATTCGGTGAGCCTGCGAGCGACCACGTCGGGTCCCGTGTCGGCCTCGAAGCGCGGTTACTTCATCGGCGCGTCCGCCCTGACCGCGCTGGTCGCGCTGGTCGGCGGCGCGGTTCACGTCGCGAACAAGGGCGCGCCCGCCCTCGACGCTCCTGCGGCCGCGGTCGCCTCGCATGGCGCCGACGCCGGGGAGGCCGTCGAGAAGAAGCTCGAGGAGGGCCCCAAGGCGAGCGTGGTGATCTCGAGCGATCCGCCCGACGCGATCGTGAGCTGGAAGGGAAAGACGCTCGGCAAGACGCCGCTCAAGACCGAGCTGCCCGTGGGCACGCAGGTCGTGGTCGTGTCCAGGTCCGACTGCTTCGATGAGACGCTCATGCTGGCGCTCTCACCCGCGGAGGCCGTGGAGCGCTCCGTCAAGCTCCGCCCCAAGGACTTCGCGCATTGATGATCCGGGCGGTGCATCCGCCGTCTGCGACCGGATGCAGCCTGAGACCGCGGCTAGGTTGACGACCTCACGGGGGTCATGAGCCGTGATGGAGGTAGGCGATCACCTTGGTGACGCCGTCGGCGTCCATGGCCTCCTTCACCGCCTCGGTCGCCTCCTTCACGCTGGCGACGTTGCCTTGCAGCGTGACTACGCCGTCGCGCACCGTGACGTGCAGCTTCTTCACCGCGTCGTGTTTGCTGTCCGCGAGCTTGCCGCCGACCGCGTTGCGGAGCGTCTCGTCGGACGGGCGCGCGCCGGTTTGCTTCGCCTCCTTCGTGGCGATGACCGAGCCGTCGCGGCCGAAGGTGACCTGATAGTCGTTGTCCTTCGCCGCCTTCGTCCACTCGTCACGCTCCATCGCGGCGGCATTCGCGTCCTGCTTCTTGGCTCCCTCAGCCTGGCCTTGTTGTGGCGACTGCGGTGCGGCCTTGTCCTTGGGAGCGGCGGGCGGCGCCGACTGCGGGCGCGCGCCCTGGTTGTCCTTGAGCGCACCGGTCTGCGCGCCGACCCTGTTCATCTGGTCGTTGATGTCGCGGCCCGCCTGGTGCCCTCGCTCGGCGAGCTGGTTTGCCTTTTCGCCCACGCGCTCGGCCTTCTCGCGCGTCTCCTGGCCGAGCTGCTGACCCTCCCGGGCGAGCTGCTCTGCCTTGTCACCCGCGCGCCCGGCCTGCTCTTTCGCCTCCTTGCCGAGCTCCTTGCCCTCCTGGGCGAGCTGCTCCGCCTTTTCGCCCACGCGCCCCGCCTGCTCGCGCAGGTCTTTGCTGGGCGCCTGGTTCGGGCCCGGAGGCGGTTCGCCTCTCCTGGCCGTCTGGTTCGCGGGCTCGCGGACCGCTCCTTCAGCTCTCTCGCTCTCGCTCCTGCAGGCCGTGCCGGCGAGCGCGAGCGCGAGGACGGTTGGGCCGGAGAACCAGCGTATTCTGCTCATCGTGCAGCGATAGCTCATGGTGCATCTCCAGGGGCACACCGAGGCAGACGTCGTGCCAGGGACTCGGTCGATCCCGGCCGCCCGGGAACAACGGCGCGCCGCGCGTGTCGATGGATCATGCCGAGACCCTCCCTGGCCACCGCGCGGCGGCGGCACCGGACACCGGACGAGCGCTCCGGCCCCACGCATCGTAGTAGGCTCGCGGTCGTGAGCGCGGCGCCGCCGGAACCCGCCCTGCCTGACGCCCCGCCCGGACAGCGCGCCGCGCCCGATCTCCTCTCGCACCGGCCGGCGCTCCGGGTCGACGCGCGGGCGGTCAAGGAGTCGCTGGCGTTCGCGTTCGCGGGCGGCGCGCCCGCGGGGGCGTTCGATCGGCACGTCGAGTCGGCGTCGCTGCCCGCGTCGACGTGGGATCCAGCCCGCTTCGCGCAGCACGTCTTCCTGCGCGAGCTCATCGTGGGCTGCCTCCATTTCACGAGCGATGGCCGCTCGTACATCCCGAGCCCGGCGCTGCTGGGCCGCGCCCTCTCCCAGCCGCCGAGCGATCGCGACACGGTCGAGCTCCGGCGCGCGATCTTCCGGGAGCTCACCGGGTCGGAGGCGCAGCGCCGCGATCTCGAGCGCGCCTACGCGGCGCTGCGCCGCTGCGTGGCCCAGCTCGAGACGATCCCCATCTCTCGCGGCGAAGGCAGCCGGCGCCGGCTGGACATCCTCGCCGCCGCCAAGGACGCGTTCGACGCGCTCGCGGGTGGGTTCGCGGGCGCTCGCTCGGGCCTGTCGCGGCTCTCGGCGTTCGGCGCGGCCGTGCGCGAGACCGAGGCGTACCGCCGCCTCGCGGATCTGCTCGCGTACGACGAGGAGATCGCGACGCTGGATGTCCGGATCCGCGTCGGCTCCGACGGCCATGTCCGCGATCTGAGCGCCCTGTCGATCCGCGAGAACAGCGAGAACCGCTTCTACCAGTCGCCGCTCGGGCGCTTCGTCACGAAGCTCGTGATGCTGTGGAGGGGGTACCGGTTCAGCGACGACGAGCTGCTCACCCGCCACGTCAACAGCGTCTTCGACGGCATCGAGGACGATCTCGTCGCGCTCGTCCAGCTGCTCGGAGATCTCGAGTTCTACCTCGCCGGCCTCGCGCTGCGCGACCGCGCCCGCGCGGCCGGGCTCGCCGTCTGCCTGCCCGAGCTCGCCTCGCCGGGCTTCTCTGACGGCGCGCACGGCGCGCACGGCGCGCACGGCGAGGGCCCCGGGCGCGAGCTCAAGGGGCTGTTCAACCCGCTCCTCTTGGCGAGCTCGGCGAGCACGGTCCCGTGCGACATCGCGACGGATCTCCACGACGCGACCGTCATCGTGACCGGGCCGAACTCGGGGGGGAAGACCCGGCTGCTCGAGGCGCTCTCGCTGGCCCAGATGATGGGGCAGGCGGGCTTCTTCGTGCCCGCCGCGGAGGCGCGCCTCTCGCCGTGCCACGGGCTCTTCGTGTCGCTGATCGAGCAGGCGCAGGCCGATCAGAGCGAGGGCCGCCTCGGGATGGAGCTGCTCCGCATCAGGTCGCTGTTCGAGGCGATGCAGGTCGGCGACATGGTGGTGCTCGACGAGCTCTGCTCCGGCACGAACCCGTCGGAAGGCGAGGAGATCTTCCAGCTCGTGATCTCGCTCCTCTCGGAGCTCCGCCCTCAGGCCTTCATCACGACGCACTTCCTCGAGCTCGCGGCGCGGCTCGAGCGGGAGCGGCCGGTCGATCGGCTCGTGTTCCTGCAGGTCGAGCTCGACGCGCAGCAGTGGCCGACGTACCAGTTCGTCGATGGGGTCGCCCGGACCTCGCTCGCGCACCGGACGGCGGCGCGGCTCGGGGTCACGCGCGAGGAGCTCGTCGCGCTCGTCGAGCGCAGCAAGCGCGCGCACCGCCGCCGCGGGGTCGAGCCCGCCTGAGCGCGGTCACGCTCGCCGTGCCGGGGGAAATCTGGTTGTATGCGCCGCCATGGAGTATCGACCTCTTGGCAGGACGGGTTTCCGCGTCTCCTCGGTGAGCTTCGGGGCCTGGGCGATCGGGGGTACCTGGGGCGACGTCGACGACAAGGAGTCGCTCGCGGCGTTGCACCGGGCCGCCGATCGCGGCGTGAATTTCTTCGACACCGCGGACGTGTACGGGGACGGCCGGAGCGAGCGGCTGCTCGCGCGCCTCAGGCGCGAGCGGCGCGAGGAGATCGTCGTCGCGACGAAGGCGGGCCGGCGGCTGAGCCCGCACACGGCAGCGAGCTACGACGAGGGGAACCTCACGGCCTTCATCGATCGCAGCCTGAAGAACCTCGAGACGGACGCGCTCGACCTCGTCCAGCTGCACTGCCCGCCGACGGACGTCTACTATCGACCCGAGGTGTTTGACGTCCTCGATCGGCTCGTGAAGGCGGGCAAGATCCGGTTTTACGGCGTCAGCGTCGAGCGGGTGGAAGAGGCGCTCAAGGCCATCGAGTACCCCGGCGTGCAGTCGGTGCAGATCATCTACAACGTCCTCCGGCAGCGCCCGGCCGAGCTCTTCTTCCCCGAGGCGAAGCGCCGGCAGATCGGGATCCTGGCGCGACTGCCGCTCTCCTCGGGGCTGCTCACCGGCAAGATGAGCGCAGCGACCCGGTTCGCGGCCGACGATCACCGTAATTTCAACCGCGAGGGCGCCGCGTTCGACAAGGGCGAGACGTTCTCGGGCGTCGACTACAACCTGGGCCTCGAGGTCGTCGAGGAGCTCCGCCCGCTCGTGCCCGCCGGCGTGAGCATGGGCGCGTGGACGATGCGCTGGATCCTGATGCAGGACGCGGTGACGTGCGTGATCCCCGGCGCGAAGCGGCCCGATCAGGTGGATGAGAACGCGGGCGCCGCGGACCTGCCGCCGGTGCCGCAGGAGACCATGGCGAAGATCCGCGAGATCTACGACCGGCGGCTCCGGCCTCACGTTCACCAGCTATGGTAGACGCCGCCCGGGCGAACGCTCACAGGATGCGCGGCAACAGCCATCCGGCGAACGAGATGAGGGCCGCCGTGCCGAAGAGCGGCCCTAGCCCCCGGATCTCGAAATCGTCGATCAGCTTGTCGGTGGCGTAGAGCAGCACCGAGTTCACGACCAGGCCGAAGAGGAGATACGCGAGGCCCAGCGTGAGGATGGCGGCGGGCAGGAGCGCCACCGCGACCAGGAACTTCACGAGCCAGCCGAGCAGGAGGTTGAGGAGCGTGAACACGGCGGCGACGACGAGCGCCGTCTGGGTCGTGCGGATCCGCACGCCGGGCAGGATCTTCGTTCCGACGAGGACCGCGAGGCCCGCGGCGAGTGCCTGGATGATGAGCGCCTTCATGACCACCTCCCTGGGCCGGCACCGCTCCGGGCGGGCCGGCGTTCGCACCTTCCTCGTGACCCAGGCAGGTGCCGGGCGCAACCTCGTCCGGCGTGTCGCGGGCGGAGCCGGCGCGCGGCCTCCGCTCAGAGACCGCCCCGGCTCATTCCTTCGGCTTGTCGCCGCCGAGCAGCTCGCCGATGGCGGGGGCGCCGCCCGGGCCGAGGGCCTGCGTGCTCTCGATGAGGTGGATCAGGAACTGGCGGTTGTCCGTCACCGACAGGTTCTGGAGCTCGAGCGCGCCGATGCGGTCCTCAGGGGTGAAATAGGCCTCCTCGACCTTCTCCATCGAGAGCTTGTGCGGCGCATAGGCCATATAGTCGGCGCGCGTGCTCAGGATGTTGTAATCGTCGCCGCGGCGCAGCTCGAGCGCCACCTCGCCGGTCACGCCGGGGGCGATCCAGCGCGAGAGCGCGTCCTTCAGCATCATGGCCTCGGGGTCGTACCACTTGCCCTCGTAAAGCAGACGCCCGAGGCGCCTTCCCTGGGTGAAGTACACGTCGAGGGTGTTCTCGTTGTGAATGGCGGACAGGAGCCGCTCGTAGACGGCGTGGAGCAGGGCCATCCCCGGCGCCTCGTAGATGCCGCGGCTCTTCGCGTCGATCACCCGGTTCTCGATCTGGTCGCTCATGCCGAGGCCGTGGCGCCCGCCGATCCGGTTGCACTCGACGAACAGCTCGAACAGGGAGGCGAAGCGCCTGCCGTTGATCGTCGTCGGGACGCCGCGCTCGAACCCGAGCGTCACCGTCTCGGCCTCGATGGCGACCTCCGGCCGGAAGGAGGCCACGCCCATGATGGGCTGGACGATCTTGATCCCGGTGTTCAGGTGCTCGAGGTCCTTCGCCTCGTGCGTCGCGCCGAGCACGTTGGCGTCGGTGCTGTACGCCTTCTCCGTCCCCATGCGGTAGGGCAGCCCGTGGAGCTCGAGGTACTCGCTCATCTCCTTGCGCCCGCCGAGCTCTCCCACGAACCTCGGGTCGAGCCAGGGCTTGTAGATTTTGAGAGAGGGGTCGACGAAGATGCCATAGCGGTAGAACCGCTGGATGTCGTTGCCCTTGTGCGTGCTTCCGTCGCCGAAGACGTGGACATCGTCGTCGCGCATCGCGCGGACGATCGCGGTCGTTGTCACCGCGCGGCCGAGCGGCGTGGTGTTGAAGTACTTCTTGCCGCCCGTCGAGAGGTGGAAGGCGCCGCACTGGATGGCGAGGATGCCCTCGCGGACGAGCGCCTCGCGACAGTCCACCAGCTTGGCGGAGACCGCGCCGTGCTGCAGGGCGATCGGCGGGATGTCGCCGGGGGAGTCCTCGTCCGGCTGCGCCAGATCGGCGGTGTACGCGTGCACCTTGAGCCCGTTGCGCGAGAGCCACGCCACCGCGCAGCGCGTGTCGAGACCGCCCGAGAACGCGATGCCGAGGTGGGTGCCCGGCGGGGGGAGTGAACGGAAGATCCTGCTCATGGCGGCGCAGCATAATCGCAACGCCCGCGAGCACGCGAGCGGAGATCGCGGGGCGGCGGAGGCGCGTGACGGCGCGTGCACGCGCGCGCCGTCAGGCATCTCCGCCATCTCCGCCCGCCCGCTCCGCCGGGACGGCGCGGCCGCGCGATGCGCGATGTCGGTCCGTCCGCCTGTCCGCGCGCGCCGGCAGGCGGACGGCGCCTCCGCCGGAAACGCGCTGGCCTGCATGAAACGGCGCAGACCGGGCCTCATCGGACTAGGATGGAGGACACCGTGCCACGCGAGCCCTGCTCGCCAACGAGGTGCAAATCCATGCCGAAGCTGTCGTACGCCGAGATCGCCCGGATCGAGGAGCGCCGGCTGGCGGTCGGCACCGCCGCCGTTGTCGCTTTCGCGGAGCCCATCGCGGGCGGGTGGATGGCCTTCGATGGAGAGGGCTCCTGGGGTAACTTCGCTGTCGGGCTCGGGCTCGACGGGCCCGTCTCCGGCGAGGATCTCGATCGCCTCGTGCGGTTCTACGCGGCGCGCGGCGCGGAGCCGCAGATACAGGTCTGTCCCTTCGCGCACGGGTCGCTCGTGCGCGGCCTCGCCGATCGAGGGTTCGTGCTGCGCGAGTTCGAGAACGTGCTGGCGCGCGAGCTCGCGCCGGACGAGGACCTCCGCGCGCTGGTGCCGCGTGGTGGCCCCGAGGGGCTGGAGATCGTGCGCATCGATCCGGGCGACGAGGCGCAGGTCCGGGTGTTCATCGAGATCGCGACGAGCGGCTTCCGGCCTGACGACGTGCCGCTGTCGCCGGCGCTCTTCGAGATCACGCGCCGCCTGGTCGCCCACCCCGGATGCGACTCGTACCTGGCGCTCGTGAACGGCGAGCCCGCCGGCGGCGGCAGCGTGGAGATCCACGGCGAGGGCGCCGCGCTCTTCGGCGCCTCGGTGCTCCCCCGGTTCCGCGAGCGCGGCATCCAGCAGGCGCTCATCATCCGCCGCCTGGAGCGGGTGCGCGAGCAGGGTTGCCAGCTGGCGTGCATCAGCGCGAGCCCCGGTATCCCCACGGAGCGCAACGCGATGCGGCTCGGCTTCTTCATGGCGTACAGCAAGGGGATCTTCACGCGGCGGAGCGAGAGCCCAGAGTCGCCTGCCTGAGCCCTTCCCGGGCGCCCCGGGCCTCGCCGGCGGCGCACCTTTCAGGCGTGCAGCGCTGATCGTGCAGAACCGAAATGATCGCCCAGGACATCCATCCGAAATGCCCGACCATGACGGAAGTGCGCCATGGCACGCCTCATGCTGATACTCCGGTTCAGCGTCGCTGGCGTGGCCTTTCCCCCCCGAGGCCCCGGCGGCGCTTTTTCATTTTGTGGCCTGACGCGAATCGATCGGGCCCTCATCGCCTTTCGAAAGATCTGCAATCCTGCAGCCGGGAAGAGCGGACTCCCCTCAACGCCCGCTCCGAGCGAGGGAGTGCTCCCCGCCGCGCCGGTGGGGGTGGATGGTCCGTTGGATCATGAAGCAGACGTGAGGCCCTGAGCGAGGGAGTGCGCCGTCCCGCGCTTACGCGGCGCGGCCGACTCCCTCACCCCGGGGCGGGGCGACCTGGATTTCGCCCCGGCTCCCCGCTTCACCGCTCGACCGTCACCGCCCGCCGCTTCGCTGCAGCTCGGTCACCGCATTCCTCACGAGCCGGAGCCCCACGTTGTCGTCCTGCGACAGGATCGACTCCGGATGGAACTGAACCGCCGCGAGCGGCAGCTCCGTGTGCTCGATCGCCATCACGACCCCATCCTCGGTCTCGGCCGTGACCTTCAGCGACGCAGGGAGCGCGTCGCGCAACGCGTAGAGCGAGTGGTAGCGCCCCGCGCGGAACTCGCGCGGCAGCCCCTCGAAGAGGCGCCCGCCGAGCACGCGCACGTTCGAGGCCTTGCCGTGCATCGGGTAGTCGAGGACGCCGAGCTTGCCGCCGAAGTGCTCGACCATGCCCTGCAGGCCGAGGCAGACGCCGAAGACGGGCAGCCGCCGCTCGAGCAGCGCCGCGAGCGTGCCCGAGAGATCGAAATCGCTCGGCGAGCCAGGGCCGGGCGAGAGCACCACGAGGTCGGGAGCGTAGGCGTCGAGCTCCGCGAGAGGGAAGCCGGCGCGGAGCGTCACCACCTCGGCGCCCGTCTGCCGGAGGTAGTTGGCCAGCGTGTGCACGAAGGAGTCCTGGTGATCCACGAGGAGGACCTTGCGCGTGCCGCCAGGCACCGGGTGGATGGCCGCCGGAGGCGGCGTGGCGACGCCGCGCGGCCTCCGGATCGCGTCGAGGAGCGCCGACGCCTTCACCTGGGTCTCGCGCTCCTCCTCGTCGGGATCGGAGTCGAAGAGCAGCGTCGCGCCGACCCGGACCTGGGCCACGCCGTCCTTGACCCGGATCGTGCGCAGCGTGAGCCCGGTGTTCATGCTGCCGTCGAAGCCGACGATCCCGACCGCCGCCCCGTACCACGCGCGCGGCGAGCGCTCGTGATCCTCGATGAACTGCATGGCCCAGGCCTTCGGCGCCCCCGTGACCGTGACCGCCCACGTGTGCGCGAGGAACGCGTCGAGCGCGTCGTAGCCGTCGCGCAGGCGGCCCTCGATGTGATCGACCGTGTGGATCAGCCGCGAGTACATCTCGATCTGCCGGCGCCCGATCACCCGCACGCTCCCCGGCACGCAGATGCGGGACTTGTCGTTGCGATCGACGTCGGTGCACATGGTGAGCTCCGACTCGTCCTTCGCGGACGCGAGCAGGCGGGCGATCTGCGCGGCGTCGGCGAGCGGGTCGCTGCCGCGCGGGATCGTGCCCGAAATGGGGCAAGTCTCGACGCGATTGCCCTCGACGCGGACGTACATCTCCGGCGAGGCGCCGATCAGGTACTCGGCGTTGCCGAGGTTCATCAGGAAGCCGTAGGGCGCCGGGTTGCGCTCGCGCAGGCGGTAAAACAGCTCGGTGGGCGCGACCGGGCACGGCTCGTAGAGGGTCTGTCCCGGCACGACCTCGAAGAGATCGCCCCGCTTGAAGGACTCGCGCGCCACCCGGACGAGCTCGGCGTACTCGCCCGGCGCGTACTCGTTCTGAGGCGCGCGGTCGGCGCCGACATAGGCGCGCGTCGCGCCCTCGCGCGGCAGCCCGTCGGTCGAGCGATCGCCGAATTTCAGCTCGTAGCGCGTGCGCGTCGCGCGCTCGCGGCGGTGGTCGACGGCGATGATCTCGTCGGGGAGGTAGAGGACGAGATCCCGCTGATCCGCCGGGCGCTCCAGGCGGAGCCGGATGGGCTCGAACTGGAAGGCGAGATCGTACGCGAACGCGCCGTAGAGCCCGAACAGCGGGTCGCCCGGGACCCCGAAGAGCTCGATGAGCCGGCGCAGCACCGAGAAGATGGACGGCTGCCGGCTGCGCAGCTCCTCCGGCACCCGCTCGCCCGGCGGCCGGACCGCGCCGACCACCTCGTCGCTGCGCCGCTCGAGGGCCGCGACAGCGTCGAGATCCCGGAGGGCCTCGTCGATGGCCGGCAGCAGAACGCGCCCGCGCTCGTTCAGCGCGGTGAACCGGAAGTCGCGGCCCCGGGAGACGAGCACGAGCGGCGGATCGATGAAGCCGATGTCCCAGCGCGTGTACCGGCCCGGGACCTCGTAGCTGGACGCCAGGACCACGCCCAGGTGGCTGTCGAGCGCCTCGACGATGGGCTGGATGGCGCCGTCGACGGCGAGGTCCTCGACCGTCCGCCGCACCGCGACGCCTCTCCGCGTAATGTTGCTGTCTCGTTTCACGACCGCGTCTCCTTATGCGATGAGTATACGCGGTGCGGCATGCGCGCCGTACCAGCATCTTTGCCGCGTGCACGTCTCCGTCGTGCGCGTCATCCGCGCTGCGCACTCGTCGCGCGCACTTCTTGCGCGGACGCTCGGCCCCCGTCCGCGGCGCGCTCCGCGAGGTAGATGGCGCGGAGCAGGGGGAAGCTCTTGACGAGGACCTCCTCGTACTCGGCCTCCGCGCTGGACTCCGCGACCACCGCGCCGCCGCTGCCGAAGCTGAGCCCCCGGCCGTCGGCGACGAGGGTCCGTATGGCGATGTTCATGTCCATGGGGCCCTCGTACGCGAGGTACCCGATCGAGCCCGTGTACACGCCCCGCGTGCGCCGCTCCAGGGCGTCGATGATCGAGATCGTCCGGTGCTTCGGCGCGCCGGTGATGGATCCGCCGGGGAAACACGCCTCGAGCGCGTCGAGCGCGCCCTTCCCCTCGCGCAGCGCGCCCGTGACCACCGACGAGAGCTGGAGCAGGGTCGCGTGCTCGGTGATCCGCTGGAGCGCCTCGACGTCGATCGAGCCCATGGCGCAGACGCGGCTGAGGTCGTTGCGGACGAGGTCGGTGATCATGAGGAGCTCGGAGCGGTCCTTGTCGCTGGTCGCGAGATCGCGGCGCAGGGCGAGGGTCTCTTCCTCGGTGGCGCCCTTTGGCCGCGTCCCCTTGATGGGCTCGCTGCGCACCCGACGCTCCCGGTCGACCGCGAGGAACCGCTCCGGCGAGGACGACAGCACCGCGCCCTCCGGCAGCTTGAGGAAGGCCGAGAACTGCGCGGGGTTCGTGCGGCGCAGGACGCGGTAGAGGGCGAACGGATCCAGCGAGGTCGGCACGTGGAACTCGTTCGTCAGGCACACCTCGTACGTCTCGCCCTCGCGGATCTCGCGGAGGATGGCCTCGACGGCGTCGAGGTGCTCCCGGCGCGAGAGGCGCGGCGCGTGCGCGATCCGGTCGGCGAAGCCCTCCGGGACAGGCGGCAGGAGCGGCTCCGAGAGCGCCGGGAGGCCGCGGAGGCGCGCCGCGATCTCGTCCAGCCACGGTGCGGACGAGGGCGGCGCAGGCCTCGCAGGCTCGTCGTCGTCGATCGCGTCGCTTGCGTCGATTGCGTCGATTGCGTCGATTGCGCACGCGTATACAGCGCGCTCGACGTGGTCGAAGGCCAGGATCCGCCGCGCGATCATCATCGCGCTGTCCGGGAGCGCGCGGCGCGGGTGGGCGGACGCGCCGAAGCCGAGGTGCTCCTTGAGCTCGTAGCCGAGGTAGCCCACGAGGCCCCCCGTGAAGTGGAAGGGCAGGCCGCTGGGCTCGAGCGACACCGACGCCAGCTCCCGCCGGAGCGCGGCGAACGGGCTCCCCTCGGACGTGGTCGAGGTAAGGGCGTCTCCGGGGCCGCCGGCGCTCCACCTCGTCACGGCGGCGCCGCGGCTCTCGATGGCCTCGGTCGCGCTCCCCATGAACGAGAAGCGCCCGTCACGGCCTGTCGCGCTCGAGTCGAGCCAGAACGCGTAAGGGGCCGCGGCGAACAGCCCGGCGAAGGCCCGCTCGGGATCGACCCACGGGAGCCGGAGGTGACGCACGCGCCCGCGTCGCTGCGCGCCCGGCGCGCAGCCGCCCAGCGCGCCTGCGGAGAGGCCCGGCGCGCGTGCGCTCCGGTGGAGCGCCGCGCCCCTCCGGTCGCGCGGCGTGTTCAGGGCGATATCTCTGAAATTGCGGAGGATCCTCCTGCCATGCTCGGTGCCGATCGACTCGGGGTGAAACTGCACGCCGTAGAACGGCCGGTCCTTGATCTTGAGGGCCATGATGAGCCGATCGCCGCGCGTCCGCGCCGTCACCTGGATCTCCGCCGGCAGCCCGCCGTCACCGACGATGAGCGAGTGGTAGCGCACCGCTTGGAACGGGCTGGGCACGCCCTCGAAGAGCCCGGCGCCGTCGTGCTCGATCTCCACGATCTTGCCGTGCATGACCCGCGGGGCGTGCTGGACGCGCCCGCCGAAGCGCGCGGCGAGCCCCTGGTGGCCAAGGCAGACGCCGAGGATCGGCGTCCCGGCGAGCGCCTCGATCACCTCGGCGCAGACGCCGAAATCGGCCCGGCGCTCCGGGCGGCCGGGGCCGGGCGAGATGACGATGCCGTCGAGCTCCAGGCCCTCGATCTCGGCGAGCGAGAGGCTGTCGTTCCTGACGATGATCGGCTCCTCGCCGCTCGCCTCCCAGAGGTACTGCCCGAGGATGTGGGTGTACGAGTCGTAGTTGTCGATGAGGAGTGTCTTCACGGCGAAGCTCGCCTTGGGGCCCGCATCGAGGCCGTCAATGCGGGCGAGCCGGCGCGGATCCCGGCTCGGGTGAGGCGCGCCGGCGGCGGGCGCGGCATCAGGGGCGGATGATGGCCGCGAGCATGGCCTGGAGCTTGAGCTGCGTCTCGACCAGCTCGGCGTCCGGGATCGAGCCCGCGACGACCCCGACGCCCGCGACCATCCGCGCGCGCGCGCCGTCGACGGTGGCGCTGCGGATGCCGATGAACCAGTCGCCGTCGCCGCGGGCGTCGACCCAGCCCACGAGCCCCGCGTAGAGCCCGCGCCGGATGCCCTCGTGCGCGCTCAGCCAGGCCTCCGCCGCCTCGCGCGGCGTGCCGCACACGGCGGGCGTCGGGTGCAGCCGCGCGGCGAGCGTGAGGGCGTCCGGCGCCGCCTCCGCGAGCTGGCCGTGGATCGGGGTGCCGAGGTGCATCACGTTGCGGAGGCTCAGGATCGACGGCTCGCTGGGGACCTCGAGCGACGCGCACTCCGGCGCGAGCGCGGCGGCCACGGCGTCGACAACGAAGCGGTGCTCGCGCTGGTCCTTGGCCGAGCGCCGCAGGACCTCGGCGAACCGGCGGTCGGCGTCGACGTCGGCGGAGACCGCGTAGGTGCCGGCGAGGGGGTGCGAGGAGACGGCGCGCCCGCGCCGCGCGAGCAGGAGCTCGGGGCTCGCGCCGAGGAAGCCGCCGACGTGGAAGATCGCGCACGAGGGGTAGAGCGCGGTCAGGCGGCGCAGGACCTCCTCGACGACGATGGGGCGGTTCGCCTCGACGTCGACAGCGCGCGCCAGCACGACCTTGGAGAGGGCCCCCTGCTGGATGTCGGCCACCGCGCGCGCGACGCGCCCGCACCACTCCTCGTGCGGGAGCGCCGAGCGGAGCGTGAAGCTGTCGGGCGAGCGCCGGTGGCCCTCGGCTCGCTCCAGGTGCGGCGCGGGGGCGGCGCCCTCGCCGATGGTGGTGACCCACGCGGTCCCGTCGGAAGCCGCGCCGACGATCTGGGCCGGCACGACGAGCGCGGCCGGCTCCGTCCGGTCGAACGGCAGGGCGCCGAGCGCCACCGGGCCGCAGCCCGGGCGGCCCACGGCGTCGGTGGCCTCGATCGAGGCGAGCGCCTCCTTGATCCACGCCACGCCGCCCTCGATGCCGTGCGGCAGCTCCAGGCGGGCGGCGACCCCGTGCGCGACCAGCTGGGTGCCGGGGTGCAGCCAGACGCGCGCGCCGTCTCCCATGAGCGACGAGACGCCGCCGGGCAGCTTCGCGAGCGTGTCGGCGTCGAGCCGGAAGGTGCGGGCGACGAGCCGCGCCGCCTGGCGGGGGGCGTCGGCCGAGGAGGAGAACGTCAGGGGAGTCATGCACCGCCGTGCGCAGGCCGGTTCGGGCTCGTCCTGCTCGGCAGGACCAGCCTGGAGCCAGCAGGCCACGAGCCCGCGGCACCGTGCCGGATCGCGAGCGCCGGCCACGCAGCATCGGCTCTACCGCCTCCGGAAAGGCTCCGCAAGCGCAAAGCAGCCCACGTTCCGGGCGCGGGCGACGCGCGTTCTGCCGCTGAAATTGCGCTTCGAGGCGAGGTGGCGGCGTCGGCGCGCGGGCGCGCACGCATTGCGCGCGTTGTCTCCGCGCGACGCAGGCGCATCGCGTTTCCTCACCTCATCTCGCCGCCGGCGCGCGTCGTGTTGGGTCTCGCCGCCAGCGCTGGTGTCTCGTCTCACCTCGCCTCGCCGCCAGCGCGCGTCGTGTCCCCGCGCGGCGCATCTCCCTTCGCGCCACGCGCCTTCTCCACGCGTCGTGTGCGGCGCGCCGCGCGACGTCTGCTGTGCTGCGCTCGCTGCCCGCGATCGGCGAGCAGCGAGCAGAGCAGTGCCGAGCAGCGCGCGCTCCGTCCCGTCTGTGATCGACGGCTCTTTCCTGGGTTTTTTACCCATGGAGAGGCGGCGCGAACCCTTGCCCCCGAGCGCGCATCTGGTCGATGCTGCCGCGGGCACTCGCCCTTCGCGGCGCGCGCGTGAGCGGCACGTCTCGATAGCTCTGCCGGCGACCGGGAATGTGGAAAATCTCCAGAACAGAGCTCAGAAAGGATCCTGCGATGGACCCCACTCGGCAGCATGATCGCCGCGCATGGCGAACCGCAGCGCTGTTCCTCTTCGTCGTCGGGCTGTGCGCCTGCCGTGGCGACAAGAGCCCGCCTGCCCGCGAGAACCGCCCTGGCGCCGCTGCCACGACGGCGGCCGCGGTGTCGGAGGCGCCGGGCGAGAAGGCGATCAAGGCGCAGCCCCCCGCCGTGCCGAACGCCGCCGAGGCGAAGCGATACGCCGGCAGCAAGCTCAAGTATTACAGCGAGCCGGTGGGCGTCGGCGCCGAGCTCGACAGGGTGATGATCCAGCAGTTCCAGAAGGACACCGGCATCGAGGTGACGATCATCCCCCGTCCCAAGGACGCGACGGAGACCTACTCCGTCTACCAGCGCCTCTTCCAGGCACAGTCCGGGGACATCGACGTCATGATGCTGGACGTCATCTGGCCCGGCGCCTTCGCGCCGAACCTCGTCGATCTGAGCGAGAAGCTCGGCGAGGCGGCGAAGCAGCACATCGAGAGCATCGTCCAGAACAACACGGTCGACGGCAAGCTCGTGGCGATGCCGTGGTTCACCGACTTCGGGCTGCTCTACTACCGCACCGATCTCCTGGAGAAGTACGGGTATCAGAAGCCGCCGGAGACGTGGGACGAGCTGGAGCAGATGGCGAAGAAGATCCAGGACGGCGAGCGGGCGGCGAGCCCGAACTTCCTCGGCTTCGTCTGGCAGGGCAAGGCCTACGAGGGGCTGACCTGCAACGCGCTGGAGTGGATCGCTTCCCACGGCGGCGGCGCGATCATCGAGGAGGGCAAGATCACCGTGAACAACCCGGAAGCCCAGAAGGCGCTCGCGCGCGCCAGGGGCTGGGTGGGCTCGATCTCCTCCGCCGGCGTGACGAGCTACGAGGAGGAGGACGCGCGCAACGCGTTCCAGGGCGGCAACGCCGCCTTCATGCGCAACTGGCCTTATGCCTACGCTGCGGGCAACGCCGAGCGGTCGCCGATCAAGGGCAAGTTCGCGGCGGGCCCGCTGCCGCACGAGCCCGGACAGAAGAGCGCGGGCACCATCGGCGGATGGCAGCTCGCGGTGTCGAAGTTCTCGCCGAACAAGGACGCGGCGATCGAGCTCGTCCGCTACATGACGAGCCCCGAGGCGCAGCGGTTCCGCGCGACCTCGGGCTCCTTCCTCCCGACGATCCGATCGGTGCAGCAGGACCCCGAGGTGGTGAAGTCGCTGCCCTTCCTGGCGAGCGCGAAGGACATCGCGCTCGTGCCGCGCCCCTCGAACAGCACCGGCGCGCGGTACAACGAGGCGTCGATCGCCTTCTTCCAGGGGGTGAGTCAGGTCCTGCAGGGCAAGGATCCGAAGGAGGCGCTCGGGCAGGTGGAGCAGCGGCTCACGCGCGCGCTTCGCTGACGCCGCACGCCGCACGCCGCCCTCGCGCGCCTCGCCCAGCGGTCGACTGGCGCGCGGCGCGCGGCGCGGTCCACGAGATCTCCCGGCCAGACCACCTCGCGAGAACGGACATCCCATGAGCATGCCGGCGAACCAGGCGGCCACGAGCGCGGCGGCCCCTCTAGACCCCCCATCGCTCGACGCGCGGCGACAGCGGCGCGCCCGGCTGTTCCTCCTGCCGACGCTCGCGGTCGTCGCGTTCATCGCCCTCTACCCGCTCGCGCAGACGTTCTACCTGAGCTTCACGAACGCGCGCCTCGGCACCGGGGAGCCGGCGAGGATCATCGGCGCGCAGAACTACGTCGATCTCGCGCAGGACAGCTACTTCCTCGACGCGGTCCTGCTCACGGTCCTCTTCACGGTCGTCACCGTGCTCGGCGAGCTCGCCCTCGGGCTCGGCGTCGCGCTCGTCGTCAACTCCCGCTTCAAGGGCCGCTCGGCGGTGCGCGCGGCCATGCTCATCCCCTGGGCCATACCGACCGTCATCTCGGCCCAGATGTGGAAGTGGATGTATAACGACGTCTACGGCGTCTTCAACGACCTGCTCGTCAACCAGCTCGGCGTCCTGGATCGCAACGTCGCCTTCATCGCCGATCCTGCGGTGTCGTTCTGGGCCGTGGCGCTCATCGACGTCTGGAAGACGACGCCGTTCATGGCGCTCCTCCTCCTCGCCGGGCTGCAGCTCATCCCGCACGATCTCTACGAGGCCGCGCGGGTCGACGGCGCGACGGCGCTCCAGCAGTTCACCCGGATCACGCTGCCGCTCCTCAGGCCCTCGATGCTGGTCGCGCTCATCTTCCGCACGCTCGACGCGCTCCGGGTGTTCGACGTCTTCTTCGTCATGTTCGGCAACCGGCCGGACATGCAGACCATGGCCACCTACGCCCAGCAGACCCTCGTCAGCGTCTCGAACATCGGCTACGGCTCGGCGATCTCCGTCGCGCTCTTCCTCATCATCGCGGTGTTCATCATGATCTATCTCGCGGTGTTCCGCGCCGAGGAGGCGTGAGATGAGCGGCGCTCCGCGAAGGGCAGCGCGGCGGCGCTCGCCGGGACAGGGCGCCTTGCGGGCCCTGCTCTACGTGCTCGTCGCCGCGGTGCTCGTGTTCACCGTCTTCCCGTTCGTCTGGGCGTTCGTCTCCTCCATCAAGCCCGACGACGAGCTCTTCACGACCCCGGTCCGCTACTGGCCCGGCCGCGCGACGCTCGACAACTACCGCCTCGTGCTGGAGAACGGCGAGTTCCAGACGGCGCTCCTGAACAGCGTGATCGTCGCCGTCTCGGTCACCGCGGTGTCGCTCGCCGTGGGCTCGCTGGCCGCCTACGCGCTGGGGAGGTTCCGCTTCCGCGGGCGCAGCCTCGTGCTGTACGTGGTCCTGGGGATGACCATCTTTCCGCAGATCGCCGTCCTCGGCGCGCTGTTCGAGATGATCAACTTCTTCAAGCTGTACAACCAGCTCACCGCGCTGATCCTGACGTATCTCATCTTCACGCTCCCCTTCACGGTGTGGGTGCTCACCGGCTTCATGAAGGCGATCCCGCGCGAGATCGAGGAGGCGGCTTATGTCGACGGCGCGACGCACTGGCAGGTGTTCACCCGGGTCATGCTGCCGCTGTCGGTGCCCGGGATGGCGACGACGGGCATCCTCGCCTTCATCGCCGCCTGGAACGAGTTCCTGTTCGCGCTCTCCTTCACCCAGACGCCGGACAAGCGCACCGTGACCTACGCGATCCAGGCGTTCTCGACGACGAGCAGCGGGCTTTACGAGATCCCCTGGGGGCAGACCATGGCGGCCTCCATCGTCGTGACCGTGCCGCTCGTGGTGCTGACGCTGGTCTTCCAGCGGCGCATCCTCGCGGGGCTCACCGCGGGCGCGGTGAAGGGCTGAAGGCGCGGCTGAATGCGCGCCGGCGCGGTCGGCGGCTCACGCGCGCCCCCAGGGGAAGCGGAGCCAGCGGGGCCCGTAGGCGGCGCCGAGGTCGCGCAGCCCCGAGAGCAGCACGCCTGCGGCCATGAGCGGCAGGATCACGCGGAGCGAGAGCGGCGCGTCCCAGCGGGAAAAGCCCGTGGGATCATGCGCCCAGCGCCAGATCTCGGGGACGAGGTGGGCGAGCGCGCCGCCGTAAATGATGCCCATCACGGCGTGCATCACCCGCTCTCCCGGGTACACGCCGCCGAGCGGCCTCCGGACCGTGTCCTCGACGACGAAATCGCGGAGCGTGATCGCGATCTCCGCGAGGAGCAGCGCCGCGAGCGCCCACGCGGCGAGCCCCTCCCAGCGCACGAACGGCAAGGAGGCGAAGAGCGCCGCGTACAGGAGATCGCGCGCGCCGTGAAGGACGAGCTCGGGCGCGGTGCCCGGCACGCCGCCGGGCAGGCGCGCCCGCCACTCGTGGTAATAGAGCGTGTCGAAGGCGCCGAGCGCGCCCTGCACGGCGAGGAGCACGAGCGCCGTGATCATGCGCGGGGCTCCGGCGCGCGCGGCTCCGGCGCTGACGGCGCGGTCGACGCCGGCGTGGACGCGCCGGCGCGAGCAGGGGGCGCCTCGCCGCCCGCATCGTAGGCCACGCGCCCCTCGTACGCGACGAGCAGCCCGGCGACCGGCGCGAAGATCCGCACGTCGACGTGGACCTCGTCCCGGAGGGGCCCGGCCCGCCCCTCGACCCGCGGGGCGAGCCACCGGGGCAGCGGCAGCCCGAGGCGGCGGAGCCCGAGCGTCGACCGCACCTGCTCGAACACGAGCGCGCCGCCCTCGGCGCGGAGCCGGAACCAGCACTGGACGAGGCCGAGCCCCTCCACCAGCAGATCACCCGAGCGCCACTGCGAGGAGAAGAGCGGGCGAGCCCCGAAGGTGCGGAGCCACCGCTCCCCGTCGCCCGCCGGCTCGACGGCGAGCGTCACGGCCACGTCCTCGGCAGCCTGCGGCATGCGCAGGAGGCCGGCGACCAGGCGCGCCGCGAGCCCCCGGCCGCGCTGCACGCGGAAGCGGCCGCGAGCGCGCGCGCCGCCCGCGTGGAGACGCTGGACCGGCGGCGCGAGCGCAGCCCACGCGGCGCCGAGGAGGGCAGGGTAGAGAGCAGCCGCCGGAACAGCCCGCGCCGCGCCAGCGCAGGGCGCGCGAGCTCCCGTGGGTCGACTGTCCGGCTCCCCGGCGGAGCCGGGCATCAGGCGTCCTCTGGCAGCATCTCTCGCGGCATCGCAGGGCTCCTCGGGGCGACGGCCGCGTCGGCGAGATCGCGGATCTTGACGATGATCGCGTCGTCGGCGTCGCTCCGCGCCTCCTCGCAGTACGACCGGATCTGCCACAGCAGCTTGCGGGTGCGCCGCAGCTCGAAGACGAGCCATCGGGTCTCCGGCTTCACCTCGTGGGGGTGGCGCTCCAGCTCGACCTCGATCTCGCGGATGCGCTCCTCGATCTGCTCTCCGGTCGGGAGGATGCGGCCGTTCCCTTGGCAGTCCTTGCAAAGATAGGGGCCGGAGTCCGTGTTGATCTCGCCTTCGCCATAACAGCTCGCACACGTCACCAGCTCGTAGGAGTTCATGCGGCGCACTCTATCCGATCCTGCGCCGTGCTCGCGACCGGCGTCGCCGTCGTTGCGTCGGTCGCGCGTCGCGCCACAGGCGGCGTCGTGCTCTCCGGCATGGCAGGCGGTGACGCCTCCGGCATGGAACGCGCGCCGTCGCGATCGGCGTCGCCCGAAGGCGCCGGGGGCCCGGTCGTCCGGCGCTCTCGCCCTCTCGCAGCGATTTCGCCCAAGCCCACGGAGCTCTGCGCGTCCTAATTCCGCTTGCGCCGTTCCTTGCGGTAATGGGAGGCATCCTGTGACCTGCCCTCATCCCTCGCGTCGGGGCGCGCTTTGCGTCCTGGCCGTGTGCGCCTTTTCCCTTGTTTGGCAGAGCGTCGTCGTGGCCGCCCCGCTCCCGCGGCTCGCGGTCCAGCGGGCGCCCTCTGCGGCCGACTGCCCGGATGCGCCCTCGCTCGCCATCGCGGTCGAACGGCTGATGGAGAGGAGGGCTCTCGACCCCGTGAGCACCGCCGGCGCTCCCGCTGGCGCCGGCGTTCCTCCCGGCGATACGCCGGCGAACGCGGGAGGCGCCCTTCCCGGCGATACGCCGGCGAGCGCGGGTGGCGCCCTTCCCGGTGATACGCCTGCGAACGCGGGTGGCGTTCCTCCCGGTGAGGCGCCCGCGAACGCGGGCGGCGCTCTCGCGAGCGCGGACGGGGCGGCCGAGCTCGAGGTCCGCTTTCTCTGCGATGGCGCCACCTACACCGCCGTCCTTCAGGCAGGTGGTCGCACCCGGCAGCTCTCGTCCGAGGTAGGGGCGTCCTGCGGCGAGCTCGTCGAGGCGGTGGCGCTGACCATCGCCATCCTGCTCGACAGCGATCCGCCCGCGCCGGCTCCTGTCGCGCCTGCGCCTGCGCCCGCGCCGGCCCCTGTCGCGCCCGCAGCGGCTCCTGCTCCTGTCGTGCCCGCGCCGCCGCGTCCTCCGCCACGGGCGGCGCGCGGGGACGTCTCGATGGAGCTCGGCGCCGCGCAGACCGTGGGCATGCTGGATCCCTTCCGGGCGGCCGCGATGGCCGACGTCTCCCTGCGGCGCCGCGCGTGGTCCGCAGGCGTCGGCGCTGTGTGGCTGCCTCCCCAGGACACCGAGCTCGCGCCGGGCATCGTCTCCCTCGGGCTCGTCGCCGCCACGGCGCGCGGCTGCGCGACGATCGCAGGCGGCCTCGACGGCCTCCGGCTCTCGGCCTGCGCGGCGGCGGTGCTGGGCGCCGTCTACGGCTCAGGCAAGGGGTTCGTCCCGGATCGCGAGGCCTCCGCGCCCTGGTTCGCCCTCGGCGGCTCGGCCGTCGCGGAAGGAACCCTCCTCGGCTCCAGCGCGCTGGGCTGGTCCGCGCGCGCGACGCTCCTCGCGCCTGTCGCGCGGGCGCGCTTCACGGTCGAGCGCCGCGCGGGCGGCGAGGCCGGCGCGCCCCTGACGCAGGACGTGGCGCTCGACCCCTCCCCGGTGGGGCTGCTCGTCGGCCTGAGCGCCCGCGTGTCGATTTTCTGATGGCGAACCACAAGACCCACCACGGAGGCGTTGGGCATGGCGAGAAGCGGCAGGACAGGATGACCTTCGGAGAGGTCTATGCGCAGCACTTCCGGTTCGTGTGGCGGTCGCTGCGACGCCTCGGCGTGCCCGAGAGCGACGTCGCCGACGCGGTCCAGGACGTGTTCCTGGTCGTCCATCGGCGGTTGTCCGAATTCGAGGGTCGGTCGAAGATTACGACCTGGCTCTACAGCATCTGCTTTCACGCCGCCCGTGACCGGCGCAAGCTCGCGCATATGAGGCGGCGCGCTCACGACGACGAGCCGCTGCTCGACTGCGCCGATGACCGGGCCGACGTCGGCGCGGAGGCGGAGCGGCGGCAGGCGATCACGCTGCTCGAGGCGATCCTCGACGAGCTGCCGCTCGAGCAGCGCGCCGTGTTCACGCTCTTCGAGCTCGACGGCATGGGCGGCGAGGAGGTCGCCGAGCTGCTCGACGTCCCGCTGGGGACCGTCTACTCGCGCCTCCGCCTCGCCCGCGATGCGTTTCGCCGCGCCGTCGCGCGCCTGAAGGCGCGCGACGAGTTCCACGTGGGCGGGGCCCGGGTCACCACGCGGTCGCAGCCCGTATTGAAGGTGGCGGCCGCCGAGCGCGCGCCGGCGCCCGAGGGGCATCCCTCGGTCGTCCTTCCGCTGCCGGAGGTGGAGCGGCAACCCGTCTGGAAGCGCGCGGGAGGGGAGCGATGAGCGATCCGGTGCGCTGGCTCGACGCCGAGGCGAACGCGCTCGAGATGGAGCGCGAGCTCCTGCGCGCAGCTCCCTCGGCGGACCCGCCCGACGGGGCGCAGGAGCGGGTGTGGGCCGCGATGGCCGCGCAGATCGGCCTCGCCGGAGCCGCCGCGCTCGGAGGGGCTCAAGGCGCGGCGGGAGGGGCGCTCCCGGCGAACGTGGGCGGCGCGGCGAGCACAGGTGGCGCGGCGAGCGCGGGCGGTGCGGCGAGCGCGGGCGGCGCGGCGAGCGCGGCCGCGGGCGCTGGCGAGATCGCCGCGGCGGTGTCCGCAGGCAAGGTGGTGTCCGCTGCGGCGGGCGCCGGCGCTTCCGGCGCTGCGGCCACCGGCGGCGTGGCCGCAGCGGCGGGCGCTGCGGGTATCGTGAAGGCGATGCTGTTCGGCGCCGCCTGCGGGGGCCTGATTGTCGCCGGCTATGTCGTCGTGGCCCCGTCGAGCGAGGCGCCGCCGGCTCGGATCGTCGAGGCCGCAGAGGTCGTCGCGGCGCCGGCATCCGGGCCAGTTTCTCTGCTGGAGAGGCGTGGGCCTGCCGCGCAGGCCGAGCCGCCGCCTGTCGAGCCACCGCGGCCTGTCGAGCCGCCGCGGCCTGTCGAGCTGGCGCCGCCTGCCGAGCCGCCGCCGCATGTCGAGGCGCCGCTGCGATCGAGGCCGCTTCCGCCGGCCGAGGCACCACTGCCGGACAAGTCACCCGCGCGGACCGGCCCCCGCGCGGCCGCGACGCCCGCGAGCCCGGGCGCGTCGCTATCGGAGCGCGCCGCGAGCGCGTCGCCCGCGGCCGGGGCGGACGTCCTCGAAGCGGCGTCCGTGCCGGAGGCGACGGGCGCTGCGGTCGGCGCGGAGAGCGCGTCCAGCCCGGCGCTGCGGGAGAGCCGGCTGCGCGAGGAGCTGACGCTCCTCGGCGACGCGCGCGCGGCGCTCCGGCGCGGCGATGCCGCCGGCGCGCTGAGGATCGCAGAGCAGGCGCGGCTCCGCTTCCCCGGCGGCGCGCTGGCGCAGGAGCGCGAGGCGCTCACCATCGAGGCGCTCTGGCAGAGCGGCGATCGCGCGTCGGCCGCGCAGCGCGCGTCGGCGTTCCTCCTCGCCTATCCGTCGAGCCCGCACGTACCCCGTCTCCGCTCCTTCACTCCCTAGCGCGGGGCAGGGTGAGAGATAGGCGTTAACCAAGCGTCGCGTCGCATTCTCCTACATTCGAACGTTTACGTGGTCGTAATCGTGGTCGTGGTCGTGGTCGTGGTCGTGGTCGTGGTCGTCAACGATAGGCCGTGAACGACCACGACCACGACCACGATTACGCTCACGTTCACGTTCACGTTCACGTTCACGTTCACGTTCACGTTCACGTTCACGTTCACGTTCACGTTCACGTTCACGTTGGTGGCCGAGGGGGGAGCGGGCAGGCTTCGTGCCCTGAGCGTGACCGAACGAGCTTGGTTAACGCCCATGGGCGGTGGGAAAGGGGCTGTCCGCGTCGTTTTGGGGCCAGGTGGTTTTTTTGAAATGGGAAGCGGGGCGGGCGTCCCTTCACGTTCGGTCACTGCCGGTGTTGGACGGCGCGTCACGGCACCGCGCAAGGAGGAATTATGTCTTCGAGGCTATCAAGAGCACTGTCTCCCTTTCTCGTCCTGAGCGCCGTCTCGCTCGTTGCATGTAAAGTCGATGTCTCCCTCGGCGGACCCGGCACCAGCTCCACCACCAGCACGGGGATCGGCGGCAGCGACGGTACCGGCGGCAGCGATGGTGCCGGGGTGGGCGGGGGCGACTCCGGCACGGGCACGGGCGGCTGGGTTCCGCCGCAGTTCACGCCGGACAAGGTCGATCTGCTCTTCGTGGTCGACAACTCCGGATCCATGTCGGACAAGCAGGAACTGATGCGCCTGGTGCTCGCCGACTTCGTCGACGGCATGACCAACCCGTTCTGCGTCGATCCGACGGGTGCTGCTCCGCCCTTCCAGCCCTCGAGCGGGTTGAGCGCATGCCCCGCTGGCACCCTGCGCGTGCGCACCCCGGTGCAGGACATGCACATCGGCGTTATCAGCAGCAGCCTCGGCGGCCACGGGTCGGCCGCCTGTCAGGCGACGACGTCCGTTTCGAACGTCGACATGGCCCACCTCCTCGCGCGCTCCAATGAGGCGTCGACCGAGAACGACCTGCCGACCTACCAGGACAAGGGCTTCCTCGTGTGGGACCCGACCGGAAGCCACGTCCCCGCGGGAGACTCCGATCCGGCGGCGCTCGCCGAGAAGCTCAGCGACATCGTGCAAGGGGTCGGGCAAGCCGGGTGCGGCTTCGAGGCGCCGCTGGAGAGCTTCTATCGCTTCCTCGTCGATCCCGAGCCGTATGCGACGATCGGCGTGTCGTCGGCGAGCGAGGACATTGCAGTGACCGGGCTCGACACGACGCTCCTGGCGCAGCGGAAGGCGTTCCTCCGGCCGGACTCGCTCCTGCTCATCGTGATGCTCTCCGACGAGAACGACTGCTCGATCAAGGAGGAAGGCAAGAACTACCTCGTCGCCGAGACGGGAGCGGGCTTCAGGTTGTGGCGGCCGCGGAGCGAGTGCGCGACCGACCCGAACCATCCGTGCTGCACGTCTTGCGCACAGCAGCAGGACGGTTGCCCCGCGGATCCGGCCTGCACCGGCCCCGATGGCAACCCCGCCAGGCTCACCGCGGCGGAAGACCCGGTGAACCTCCGGTGCTGGGACCAGAAGCGCCGCTTCGGGATCGACTTCCTCTACCCGATCGAGCGGTACACCCGGGCGCTCACGGAGCGCATGGTGGTATCGAGGAGCGGAGAGCTCGTGCCGAACCCGATCTTCTCGGATCTGGACCCGAGCGATGACAACACCCGGACCCGAGGGCCGCAGCACGTCGTGTTCACCGGCATCGTCGGCGTGCCTTGGCAGGACCTCGCGCGCCAGAATGCGCTCGGCGAGCCCGATCTCCGGCGCGGCCTGAACCAGCTCGGCCAGTCGGTCGGCGGGCTCAAGAGCGCCGCCGAGCTCCTCGACCCGCCGTACGCCACGACGTTCAGCAGCACGTGGGATGTCTTCCTCGGCGATCCAGCGAACCACGTCGTGGCCGGGGATCCGTTCATGATCGAGTCGACGGCGCCCCGCTCGGGCATGAACCCGATCACCGGTGCCCCGACCATCCACCCGAGCTCCGCGGGCTGGAACGCGATCAACGGCCGCGAATATACGATCCCAGCGGGCAGCGTTGGAGATCTCCAGTACGCCTGCATCTTCCCCCTCGCCGAGGAGCGCGTCTGCGAAGGCATGGCCCAGTCGTGCGATTGCAGGGCGGTCGCCGGCATGAACGTCGACAGCCCGCTGTGCAAGCCCGAAGGCACGAACAACCCCGCGGATCCCGGGGCGCGGTCCACGACGCAGGACCACGCCAAGGCCTACCCCGGCCTCCGCGAGCTGCAGCTGATCCGGAGCCTCGGGGAGCGCGGGGTCGCAGGCTCGATCTGCCCGGCGCAGCTGGCCGACCCCTCAGCGCCCGACTACGGCTATCGGCCGGTCATGAACGCCGTGCTCGACCGGCTCTCCACCGCCCTCTGACGCCCTCGGACGCGTCGACGCCCCCATCGACGCGGCCCGCCCAGGGGCGGCGCGCGGAATGCATAGAATGCAGACGAATGCATACGAATGCATACGCCGCCCCTGGTCTCGCGGAGGAGACGACCTCCGCGCGCGCCCGCGGACCCTCCCGTCAAGCCGTTGGCACAACCGCGACACAGCAAGACACCGCGATCGCGGTGCCCGCGACGAGGATCGCGCGCTCCGCCCGAATTGCGTCCGCCCCCGTTGGCACCGAAGGTGCTTCAATGCGGCGTTCGGACAAACGCAACGCGGAGGTTCTGATGCGCCACAAAGGGCTGGCTCTCTTGCTGATCGTGATCGGGCTCGTGGGCTGCGGCAGGAACGACGGCGACACCGGTGAATCGGTGGATCCGTCCGAATCAGAAACGTGCGGCGGGTTCCTCGGGACCAGCTGTCCCGACGGGCTCGCCTGCGTCGACGACCCGAGCGACGACTGCGACCCCGAGCACGGCGGGGCGGACTGCCCCGGCGTCTGCGTCGAGGAGCCGTCGACGACGATGTGCGGGGGATTCGCGGGTTTCCCGTGCCCCGACGGGCTCGAGTGCGTCGATGATCCGAGCGACGACTGCGACCCGAAGCATGGCGGGGCGGACTGCGGCGGCATCTGCGTGGAGCCGAAGCCCAAGCCGACGATGTGCGGGGGGTTCGCTGGGTTCGCGTGCCCCGAGGGGCTCGAGTGCATCGACGATCCGAGCGACGACTGCGATCCGAGGCATGGCGGGGCGGACTGCGGCGGCATCTGTGTGGTGGCCGAGCCCCGGCCGCCTGCGTGCGGTGGCATCGCGGCGTTCGAGTGCCCCAAGGGGCTCACCTGCATCGACGATCCGGGCGACGACTGCGATCCGGCGATCGGCGCGGACTGCGGCGGCATCTGCGTCGCGCGCTGAGCCGGCGCGCAGCCGCTGCCGAAGGGGATGCGCCGTCCTGACGAGCGGGCGCGCCCGGCGCGCGACGGCGCTCAGTAACGGTGCTTCCAGAGCAGATCGAGGCTCGTCGCCGGGTTCGCGCCGGTGGCCATCGCCGCCCGCACGGACCAGTCCCGGCGGAAGCGCCACTCGAGGCTCACCTCGGTGCGCGCCTGCGCGCCGGTGTTGCCGCCCCCGGACCCTGGCCCCTGTCCTTGCCCCGTCGGCCCCGCCTCGTAGCTCGCGCTCGCGGTCACCTGCTGCCCGAGCTGGTAGCCAACGGTCGTCTTCAGCGCGCCTTCTTCGGTCGTGCCCAGCTTCGTCTCGAAGTTCCGGAGCGGACCGATGCTCTGGAGGATCATGTTGAGCTGCGCGGACGCGAGCCCCGTCCCCACGCTGGCCGCGACCCCGCCGGCGGCGCTGCCGCCGCCCGACGCGGGCTGCCCGGCGGACGTGCCGCCCGCCAGCGTCCCCTCCGCGAACTCCCTGCCGAGCAGGAGCTCGGCGATCACCTCGTTCTCCGGGCGCGGCGGCTCCGAACGGAAGGTGATCTTGTCCTCGGTGATCGGGTTGAGCTGCCCCACATAGTCGATGAAGATGCGCGTCCCCTCCGGCGTGTCGTGGTACGCCCTCACGTTCAGGAACGGATTCGACGGATCCCCCTGCAGGGCGACCACGCCAGGCTCGATCTCGAACTCCTTGCCGAGCACCTCGAGCCTGCCCGACACGATGTTCACGTTGCCCCGGATCTCGGTCTCTCCCGCGATCTTGATGCGGAGCGGGTGCGCCCGATCCCCCGACAGCGAGGCCTGCACCATGTCGCCCTCGACGCCGATCCTGCCCAGGTGGACCTCCATGGCGATCGGCGTGCCGCCCGCGCTCTCCTTCGCCTGCTCCGGCGGCTCGGCCGGCGCTCGCCGCGCCTCGTAGTCCTTCTGGCTGAGCGGCGCCGACGTCGTGATGTCCGGGTTCTCGCCGAGCGGCTGCACGCTCCGCCCGATCGTGGGCGGCAGCGTCAGATCGAGCGAGGGCACGTCGACGCGGACGGCGATCTCCTCGGCCCGCTTCTCCGCCGCGAGCTCCACCCGGCCGCGCACCTCGCCCATCGGGACGCCCTCCAGCGCGATCGGGAGGGCCCGGCCCCTCGGGATGGAGAGCTCGGCGCGGGCGTTCCGGAACGCGAACCCTTCCATCTGGAGGGTCGCTTTCCCGCGGACCTGGCCGTTGCCTGCGTCGGCGCGGAGGTCGTCGATGCGGAGCTCGCCGGAGGGGCTCGCGGCGACGCGGAACGAGGCGTTCTCGAACGGCTGGCCGATCGTGGCCACCTGGACGACGCCGCCCTCGAGGCGCATCTCGCCGGAGAAGCCCGCCTGCGCGCCGAGCCCGAGCCGCACCTCGCCGTCGAGCGTGCCGTCGAGCCGGTTCACCGAGCCCTGCACGAACGGCTCCAGCGCCCTCAGGCGGAAGCGATCGACAGCGAGCGACACCGAGGCGTTCCGATCGTCGGTGGGCGTCGGGATCGCGTTCGCATCCCACACCATGGGCGCCTGGGCCTTGGCCTCGAGCCGGCCGCCGTCGCGCCCGGCGAGCCGCACGCTGGCCACGGCCGCGGTGCGCCCTGCGCCGCCCGGCGGCGCGATGTCGAGCGACGCCTCGGCGGTCTCGTACCGCGCGTCGGGGCCGAGCGTGAGGCCCGGGAACTGAAGGTGCGCCCTGACCTCGGGCGCGGCCTCGAACAGCCCGCGCACGGAGATCTCGCCGCGCGCCTCGCCGCCGATCTGCATGTCGGCGAGGACGGGGACCTCCGCGAGCGGCAGATCCGCGATCTTCGCCTCGAGGCTGCCGTTGCTGAAGCGCCGAGCGGAAGGGGCCCCGCCGAGGAAGGCGGCGGCGTCCGCGCCCAGCTTCGCCTTCGCCGTCAGGTAGGTGATCGGCCCGCGGAACGCGTACGCGTCGAGCGCGGCGTCGCGCCCGTCATAGACCAGCAGCGTGTCGACCCGGAGCTTGCCGAGGAGCGAGGGGCCGGTCGTGCCGCTCACGTTCGCGGCCGTCGCGCGGGCCACGACCCGGGGATCGGCGAGCTTTCCCGCGAAGTACACGTCGAGCCCCGCGGAGCCGGAGAGCACCGGCGTCCGCTTCCCGAAGGCGGCCAGCTCGGTGAGATCGTTGAGCCGGCGGCGCGGCACGCGCAGGTGCGCCGCGATCGCCGTCCGCGGGAGCGCCGCGGCCGGATCGGCCAGGAGCGCCGGCAGATCCGCGTCGAGCGCGGCCGAGAGCTCCGCCACGAGCTGGCGATCGAACACCGACAGCGTGACGTGGGCGTCGCCGGTCTTCGCGTCGAGATCCCCGGCGATCCGCGCGTCCAGCTTCCTCGACACCCACGCCGGCGCGCCCGTCTGCTCGTCGATCGGCCCCGCCGCGCGCAGGCCCTCCGTGCGGACAAGGAGGTCCCGCACGGACGGGAGCCGCTCTCCCGCCTCGCGCGCGACCGCGAGGCGCGCGGTGAGCCGGCCCGCGAGCTCGCTCAGCGCGAGCGGGACCGGCGACGCCTGCGCCAGGCACCCGAGCTGCCACGCGTCGGCGTCCATGCGGGCCGAGCCGGTGACGGTCTGCCAGGTGCGGGCCGAGAGCAGCGGCCCGCGAAGCCTCGCCGCGCTCCCGTCGACCAGCACGCGCGCGATGGCGCCGTGGCACACCGGCGGGGGCGGCGGCCTCTGCTGCGGCGCCGTGTCGAAGGCCGTGGTCCACGCCTCCTCGGGCGTCGCGCCCGGGCGCTGGGCCTCCCGCGCCTGCGTCGGCGGCGGCTCGGGCGGCGCGAGCAGCCGGACCAGGCCGTCCGCCTTCAGCGCCTCCCCGTCGAGGCGCGCCGTCACGTTCATCGAGAGCCGCGGCGCCACGCCCGGGACCGAGCCGTCCTCGAGCTCGATCTGGACGCGCCCCGCGCGGCGCGCCCCCCGGCCGTGCACCGACACGTCGAGGTTGGCGAGGCCTCCTATGCCGAGCGGCGCCCCGGTGATGTCGCCGATGCGCGCGAGGTCGAGCGCGGTGCCGCGGAGGTCGCCCTCGATCTCGTCCCCGGCGAGCGAGAGGCTCCCCTCGAGCTCCCCCACGCCGTCGCCGCGCAGCGCGAGCCCGCGGAGGGCGATCCCGCGGTCCCACGCGACGCGGGCGGCCTGCGCGGTCACCTCGTCCTCCCCGCGCGCCACCTCCACGCGGAGCTGCCGCGCCTCGCTCCGCGGCAGATCGAGGTGGGCCGAGGCCATGATCCGGCGCTCCGCGCTGGCCAGCGACACGCGGACGTGCGGCGCCGTGACGGGCCCCGCGGCGCTCGCCGCCACGCTGCGGAACGCGTACTGCTGGGCGCGTAGGTCCGCTCCGCGGAACGCGCCGCCGATCGTGAGCTTGTCGAGGGGCCCCGTGGCCTTGGCCCGGACCTCGCCGCGCCCGAGCTGCAGATCGGACCCGACGCGGAGCCCGGCGACGCGCACGGTCGCCTTGGCGTCGAGCGCGTCGTCCCTGAGCGCGCCCTCGACGTGGAGCGCGGCGCTGCCGTGGATGCCGCGCGGGACGCGCTGCACCGCGCTGAGCGACGGGATCTCGCTCTGCGCCTCGAACTGGAGCACCCCCTCCTTCGAGCGGGCGACGCTCGCCTCGATGGGCGCGCCGGGCTCGTGGATCGTCGCCGCGGCCCGCAGCGCGCCGCGCTCGAGGGTCGCGCGCGCTTCGGTCGCCGGCACGCGCTGCCCCGCGACGAGGAACGGCTCCGTCCTGGCCTCGGCGATGACGCGCGGCCCGCCCTCCTCGTCGAGGTGGATCTCCCCTCGGGCCTCCGCGCTCACCCGCGCGGCGGGCGCCGTCCCGACGAAGGCGCGCGGGTCGAGCTCGGCGATCCGCACCTCGGCCGTGATGCGCTTCGGGTCGAGCGCGTCCAGCCGGGCGCTGGCGGTGATCTCGCCGGTCACGGCGTCGCCTGCGACGAGCGGATCGAGGACGGCGACGTGCGCCGTGACGGCCAGGTCCGAGAGCGCTCCGTGGGCCGTCACCAGCACCGAGAGCGGCCGGGCGAGCGGCGCGCTCGGATCGATCGCGAGGGCTGCCTCGGGCGTCACGCGCGCGGACGAGACCCGCGCCGTGAGCCGCTCGTCCTTCAGGGTCCCCTCGGCCGTGAGCGGGATCGCCCCGACGCTCCCTTCGAGCTTCGCGGTGAGCTCCATCGGCGCGTCCGCGGGCACGCTGACGCTCCCGGAGATGCTCGTCGCCTCGACCGGGACCGGCAGCAGGCGCCGCTCGGTGATGCGCACGCGCTCGAGCGCGTACCGGCTCCGGTCCGCCACGACGACGCCGCCGGCGAGGTCCTCGATCGTCGCGTCGATGGGGCTCCCTGGCGCGACGGTGCCGTGGACCGCCGCGCGATCGAGCACGACGCGCGACAGCTCGAGGCGGAGCGGCCGCGCAGGCTCGGCGGGCGGCTCCTCCGACGGCGTCGGCGTGAACGCCTCGGCCAGGGTGAGCGCGCCTTGCTCGTCCTGCTCGAGCAGCACGTCCGCGTCCGACACACGGACGAGCGGGATCGTGACGGCGAGATCGCCGTCGCCGAGGAGGAGCTCCGTCGCGATCGACAGCGCATTGAAGTCCGCGTGGACGCCGCTGACGCGCAGGAGCTCGGTTCCGTTCGGGTGGCTCACCGTCACCCTGGAGATGTCGGCGGTGAAGAGGCCGAGGCGGTCGATGTGCTCGATCTCGATCCGTCCCTCGAGGCTGGACCGCAGCGTGTCGTTGACGAGCTGCCTTGTCAGGTTGCGGGTCGACGAGGTGTTCAGGTGAACGACCGCGCCGACCGCCACCGCCGTGACAAAGACGGCGCCCAGGCCGATCACGCTGGCCGACACCGCGGCCGCGCGGGCCAGCGCCCGGCGGAAGCGGCCTTGCCGGCGCGGGGCGCCGGCGCCGGGCGCGGGAGGGAGGGCGGGAGTCTCTGGCATATCGCCTATGGACCGCTCCGAGCGCGCGGGAAATCGTGGCCGGGGACCTCGTGAGGCGGCGGCGCCGGGATCTCCTGCGTGTGCGCGGGCGCTGGCACCTCGGGCTGGTGCCTCGTCCCCGGATCCCCTCCGGGCTGCGCCGTCCCCGGGAGCTGGATCTCGCGGTCCGGCGACTCGCGGCCCGGCGAGCCTGGTGAATCAGGGGTCGCCGGCGATTCGCCGGGGGGGCTCGCCGCCGGCGGCGGCACGCCGGGCTTCCAGGGTTCACCGTTCGGCGCGATGTTCGGCGCGCCGTTCAACGTGCTGTCCAACGTGCTGTCCAACGTACCGTTCCTCTCATTCCGCGGTTGCGACGCGTTCTTCATGGCCTCCACCCTGTCTCCGGATCATGCCGGCATGCGGCGCCCGAGCGCGAGCGAGATCACCGCGAGCACCAGGAACGCGACGAACAGGATCTTTGCGATCGACGCGGCGCTGGCGGCGATCCCGCCGAAGCCGAAGATTGCAGCGATGATCGCGATGATGAAGAAGGTGACAGTCCAGCCGAGCATGATGTCCTCCAAAGGGGTTTCAGGGGTCGATCCGTTGTCTTCGTGGAGACGACCTCAACGTGGTTCCTGATGGCGGCTGTTCGCCGCGGTTCCTTGCGGTTCCTTGCTGTTGGAGCATTGCAGCCCCCGTGCCGACCGGCGGCAGAGGCTGTCGGCCGGCGCGTTCTCGGCAGCGCGAGGCGGGCAGCGTCGAGATCGGCCCCAGCCGCTTCCGTCCGGGCGCGCGTGCAGCGCCTCGCGCCTGGGGCAAGATGCCTCGATCGTGACAGGGTGGATCTGCGCGGAGCGCGGAACGCGGGCGTCGGGCGAGCGCGCGCCCGCGCCTTGCTGCTCCGTGCCGACCGCGCCTGCACGGAGCCTCCACGCGGACGCCCTGCAACTTCCCGGAACGGGCGACTCCGGACGGGCTATAAGGGCCCGGCCATGCCGAAATCGAAGGTCGCTGTGATCCGCACGTCGCCTGCGACGGTGCTCTCGGACTACCACCGGCTGATGAACCTGGCCGGTTACCAGGATGTGGTCGCCAAGGACGCCGACACGGCGCTCAAGGTGAACATCTCCTGGCATTTCTTCTACCCGAGCTCATCCACGACGCCCTGGCAGCTCGAGGGGGTCATCCGGGCGATGACGCAGGACGGGTACTCGAAGGACCTGATCCACGCCTGCCACAACCGCACGGTCGTCATCGACGCCCACCTCGGCGAGCGCGAGAATAAGCAGATCGACGTCGTGCAGGCGCACGGCCTGCGCAACGTCCACCTCTACGAAGGGGAGGAGTGGATCCCGATCGGGGACGCGGTCGGCGATCTGCGGAAGAAGTTCCTCTGTCTGAACGAGGTGTACCCGAAGGGGTTCTCGATCCCGAAGCGCTTCATCGGGGAGAACATCATCCACCTGCCGACGGTGAAGACCCACATCTTCACGACGACGACGGGCGCGATGAAGAACGCGTTCGGCGGCCTCTTGAACGAGCACCGGCACTGGACGCACCCGGTGATCCACGAGACGCTCGTGGATCTCCTGATGATCCAGAAGAAGATCCACCGCGGGGTCTTCGCGGTGATGGACGGGACGTTCGCGGGCGACGGCCCGGGGCCGCGCTGCATGGTGCCGCACGTGAAGAACGTGCTGCTCGCGTCCTCGGACCAGGTGGCGATCGACGCCGTGGCGGCGAAGCTGATGGGGTTCGATCCGCTGCGCGACCTCAAGTTCGTGCGGCTGGCGCACGACCTCGGCCTCGGGACGGGCGACGTGCGCGACATCGAGCTCGTGGGCGACGTGGACGCGGCGAACGAGCAGTGGAACTTCGATGGACCGTTCAAGGAGATGACGTTCGCCTCGCGCAACCAGCACCGCATCTACTGGGGTCCCCTGAAGAAGCCGATCGAGTGGTCGCTCAAGACGTGGCTCGCCCCCTGGGCTTACGTGGCGTCGGTCACGTATCACGACATGTTCTGGTATCCGCGCTACGCGAAGGAGAAGATGGCCCCCGTGCTGGAGAGCCCGTGGGGACGCCTGTTCGCGAACTGGGGCAAGGTGCAGCCCGACGCGGAGGGGCGGGGCTACCCGGAGGTCGGCGAGGCGAGCCACGAGCTCGTCCGGAGCGGCGTGAAGCACTTCCTGGAGGGCATGCGCCTCGTGGGGATGGCGGTCGCGGAGTCCCCGGAGATCATGGTCCGCAAGCGGGCGCGCGCGCAGGCGGCCAGCGGGGGCGGGGCGGCGGCGGTGTAGTCCTGGAGCGGTGGCTCCGCGCTTCGGGCCAAGAGCCGAGCGGAGCCGCTCAACCGCCCGTGGGCGGAGCGAAGACCTTGAGGTAGAGCTCGTCCACTGCCAGGTCGCAGCCGATCGACGCGATCTGGAGTCGCTCGCCCGGGCCGAGCACACGGAGCAGCCAGGTTCCATCCGGCTGGCGGCGGAAGTGCTCGACCTCTACCTGCTTCTGGGACAGCAGGACGTAATCGGCGATCGATGGAATACCTCGATACAGGGCGAATTTGCCCCCGCGGTCGTAGCTCTCCGAGGAGTCGGAGAGCACCTCGAAGACGGCTGTGGGGTTGAGCAGGGTGTCGCGGTGTTCGTCCTCGAACAGGGGCTGGCCGCAGACGACCGAGGCGTCGGGGTAGACGTAGCGGCCGGTCGTCACGTTCTTGATCCGCAGGTCGGACGCGTGCGCCTCACTGGGACGCGCTCTCAGCGAACTGCGAAGCTCACCCACCACATTGGCGGCGATGAGGCTGTGCTCGCGCGTGCCGCCCGACATCGCGAACACCTCGCCGCCAGCGTACTCGTGCTTCACCTCGGAGGAGCGCTCGAGCGCGAGGTACTCCTCCGGCGACAGCTTCGCCTGGGGCGCCTTCTGGGCCATTCCGGATCCTACCATGCCCGCCCGAGCGCAGGCGGCAGGCGGGGGGACGGGGCGGCGGCGGGATACCGCGGGGCGGGCGGCCCCAGGAGCGCCGCCTGGCCGAGGCTCAGCGTGCCGCGCTGGTCGCGTGCGACGGCCGTCGCCCCGACGTCACGGCCGGCGCGGCGCCCGCGACGAACCTGACGCGCACGGGCTTCGGCCGGAGCGGCGGCAACGACCGGGCGAGCCGCTCGTAGGCGTCGCGCCCCACGCGCCGCTCCTCGTAAACGAGCGTCGCCCAGATCTCCGCCTCGCGCGCCTCCGCGTGCTCGGCGGCGCGCGGATCGAAGCGCAGCCCGCGCTCGATGGCGCTGGCTCCGGGGATGCTCTCGTCGGGGCGGCGCGCCGCGCGATCGCGGAAGACGCCGGGGCCGAAGCGGTCGTACTGGAGGATCGTGTGCGCGGTCGACACGGCGCCGGCCCACGGATAGCTGCGCAGGGTCCAGCCGCGCGACAGGTCGGAGAGCCGCGCGTCGACGTCGGCGCGCTCGGCGTCGGTCTTCCACGGCTCCCGCGGGACGAAGAACAGGCCGAGCCCGAGCTCGTCGCCCTCGAGCGCGAACACCTCGTCGATCCCGAAGCGCTCCGGGGTCTGCGCGACGAGCGCGCCGTGCGTCAGCCCGAACTCGCCGACGATGTAGACAGCGAGCGCCTCCCGCCGCGCGCGCAGGAAGTCGAGCGTCTCGACGGCCTCGGCGTGCGTCTCGGTGGGGAAGTCCGTGAAGCACATCGCCTCGGCGGCCACGCCAGCGGACGCGAGGTGGTCGATGACGTCGGAGACGACCTCGACGGGAGCGCCCTTGTCGATGAGGCCGAGGACGCGCGGCGACGCCGACTCGACGCCGAGCGCGCACGCGACGGCGCCCGCGCGGCGCAGCACGTCCGCGCGCTCCCTGGTCAGGTACTTCTCCGGCTTGAGGTCGGTGGCCCACCGCACGTCGAGGCCGGCGTCGAGGATCGCCTGCGCCATCTTCACGAGCGTCTTCGGCGCGACCGAGTCCTGCGACAGGTAGAAGTGGCGTGTGCCGTGCCGCGCGGCGAGGGCCCCGAGGTGCGCCACGATCGCCTCGACGGCGCGCTCGCGGTACGCCGCCGTGCCGACCTCCGCGAGCCCGTAATGGCAGAAGGTGCATTTGCCCCAGTAGCAGCCCCGCGTCGGGTCGTACGGGAGCACGAGCGCCGGCGCGAGGTACGCCTCCAGGGGGAGCCCATCGAAGTCGGGCGGGGGGAGCGCTTTCAGGTCCTCCATGCCGTGGCCGGACGTCCAGCGCGCGCCCATCAGGCGATCGCGCACGACGACGTTCGGCACGTCCCGGAGCGGCCGGCCCTCGTCGAGCGCGCGCGCGAGCGCGAGGAGGGTGTGCTCGCCCTCGAACAGGCACGCCGAGTCGAACGGGCCGAGGGCGCGCGCGAGCCGCTCGCCCGACAGCCGGAGGAGCAGCTGCGTGACGCCGGGGCCGCCGCACGTGACGTGCGCGCCGGGCAGCGCCTCCTTGATCTTGCGCGCGAACGCGTACGCGGGCTGGAGCTGACCCGGGAAGCACACGGAGAGGCCCACGATGTCGGCGCGCGCGTCGCGGAGCCGGGGAACCAGCGTCTGCTGAACCCAGGCGTCGAAGGGGTCGTGCTCCGGCCGGCTCGAACGGGCGATCTCGTCCATCGACGTGAGGCCGAACGGCGTGCGGTAGGCCGTGAAGTCGAGCTTGAGCGGGTGGTGCGTGGCGGACACGACGCCGAGCGCCGCCTCGATCGTCGCGACCGCGCGGGCGTAGGCGTCCGGATCGTAGAAGGCGTCAGGGGAGCGGAGCGTGGCCTTGGCGATGTCCACCGCATCCGGGACGGCGTGCGCGTCGCCGCGCGCGCGGGCGAGGGCGACGTACTCGAGCTGGTCTGTGTGCGGGAGCGCGGGGCGGCGGTCGAGCTCGCCGAGGCGCGCCTCGAGGCGGTCGCGGAGGTCGGCCATGCGCTGCGGCGTGAGGAGCGCGTCGAAGGCCTCGATGTTCGCGTCGATGGGCAGGACCTCCACGCCGTTCGCGCGGAGGAAGCCTGTCAGCATCGGCACCGCGAGGTACGGGGCCGTGGGATCGCAGGTCGGCGGATAGACGAGCGCGATGCGCATTCGGGCGCCGCTCTAGCACAGGGCGGGAGGGGTGTCCGGCCCGTGCGGCCGGCGCGGCGCAGGGCACGGGCGCGCCCGACGGCGCAACTCCGAGCTTCCGACGTAGTATCGTCTCCGACATGACACGCGCTTCGATGTCTGCGCCCAGCCCGCGAGTCGCTGTCACCCCCCTCGGCCCCTCCGCCGCCGCGACGGTCTGCTTCCGCCTTCGCGGCCGGCTCCATGTGACCGTCGTCGTGAAGGCGACGTTCGCGCTCGTCCCCGAGGGGCGCATGTCGCTCGTCGCCCCGGATCCGATCGCGGCGGAGGAGCAGCCGGATCCTTCTGGCCAGCGCCTCCAGGTCGCGAGCGACCTCGCGCCGTACCTCGATCCGTGCGGCGTCGTGGTGACCGGCCACGCAGAGCTGCCTCCGGGCTTCTCGTCGCCGCACGCCATGGTCCGGCTGACGGTCGTGCAGGACGGCCAGCTCCGCATCGACAAGCAAGCTCAGCTCGACGGCTCCGCGCGCGTCGGGCCAGCCCGCTCCCACGTCCGTATCGACGGCTTGGGGCCGCTTCCCCGCACCTCGCCGCTGCGCAGCCGGCTGCTCGGCGCGGTCGACGCGCGCCGCGTCCACGGCGCGCTGCTCGACATCCCCGAGGGGCTCGACTGGAGCTACTTCCAGGCGGCGCCCATGGATCAGCGCATCCCGGCGCTGCGCGGCGACGAGTGGATCGTGCTCGGAGGCATGATGGCGCAGCGTCCGAAGCTCCGGACGCAGCTGCCCGAGGCGCGCGGCGTCGCGCGGCTGTACCGACAGAAGCTTGCCTCGCCGCGCGCCGGGGAGCCGATCTCGCTTCGCGCCGACACGGCGCACATCGACGTGGATCGGCGGCGCTGCTCGGTGGTGTGGCGCGGCCATACGCCCGTCGAGGAGGCGGAGATCGAGTCGCTGCGCGTTCTTGCGGGCGTGGAGCTCCCGGCGCAGCCGATCGCATGGGCCGATCCGTTCGCCGCCGGCGGCGCGTCCGCTGCGCGCGCTGCGCCCTCGGGATCGGCCTCGCAGCAAAACCCCAAGGCCATCACGCTGGACGGCACCAACCAGCTCAGCCCCGAGGACGCTGCCAGGGTGGTTGCGGCGGCGGCGACCCCGTTCAGTGCCACGCGAGGGCTTTCGGAGCCTGCGCGCTCGGTGACGCCGGCGGCGTCGCAGCCGGCCGTCGCCCCGCGCGCTGCTGCGGCCCCTCCCGCGCGGCCCGGTGGCGTCCGCGACCTGCTCGGGGAGACGGACGCGCTCGATCCCGAGGACGCGGCCAGGGCGGTGGCCGCCGGGGCGATGCCGTTCAGCACCACGCGAGAGCCTTCGGAGCCTGCGCGCTCGGCGCCGCTTTCGACGTCGCAGCAGGCCGTCGCCTCGCGCGAGGCAGCCGTCGCACCGGCGCGGCCCGGCGGCGTTCGCGATCTGCTCGGGGAGACGGACGCGCTCGAGCCCGAGGACGCGGCCAGGGTGGTGGCCGCCGGGGCGATGCCGTTCAGCGCAACGCGAGGGCCTTCGGCGCCTGCGCGCCCGGCGACGCCGGCGATATCGCCGCCCTCCGCTGCCCCCGTCGCACCGGCGCGGCCCGGCGGCGTTCGCGATCTGCTCGGAGAGACGACCTCGCTCGAGCCCGAGGACGCGGCGAGGGCGATCGCCTCCGCCGCGACGCCGTTCGATGCGCCCCGAGCTCCGGTCGCCGCGCCGGTCGAGCCTCCGCGCCAGGCAGCGTCATCGAGCGCGCCTCCAGCGCCCCCTTCGCTTCTCTCGCCAGCGCCTCCCGTCGCCGCGCAGGTCCATGTCCCGCCGTCCATCATGTATCCGCCGGGCTCCAGCGAGGCGAGCGCCTTGCCCGAGGGGCTCGGTGCTCAGTTCCTTGCCGCGATGGCAGCCGCAGGGCTGCTTCACAGCTAACACCCCCCAGGAACTGCCGAGCCAGCGTCGCTCCGAGCGGCGTCGCCGATGTCGCGTCGGCTCTCCCGATCAGCTTCGCTGGCATCGGGCTCAGCCGTCCATTGCGGTCGAGCGGTCGCAGCATGTAGGATGGCTCGGGCTGAATGCTGCCCGCGGTCTGCCCGCGCACGCGCTCTGAACAGGGGGAGAGGCCATGCACTCGTTTCAGGTCGACGGACTGGAGCACGAGCTCCGTGTGACGCGGTTCGAGGGGCGCGAGGGCATCTCCGAGCTCTTCCATTTCGACGTGCTCGTCGCTTGTGCGGACAGGGACATCGCGTTCGCCGATGTCGTGGGCAAGACGGCGCTGCTCACCTGGCAGGTCGGCGAGCTGCCTCGGCACCTCCACGGTGTCGTCTCGAGCTTCGAGCAAGGTGAGGAGGGCAAGCGGGTCACGGCCTATCACGCCACGGTCGTACCCGACGTCTCCCGCCTCGAGCATCGCAGGAACAGCCGAATCTTCCAGGCGCTCTCCACCCCGGAGATCATCGAGAAGGTCCTGCGCGCGGCCGGGATCTCGAGCAAGGGTTATCGCTTCGTGCTGAGCGGCGCTTATCGCCCGCGGGAGTACTGCGTGCAGTACCGTGAGAGCGACTTCGCCTTCGTGTCGCGCCTGCTCGAGGAGGAGGGCATCTGTTATTTCTTCGAGCACGACGAGGGCGGCCACGTGCTCGTGTTCTCTGACGGTGCGTCGGGGCACGGGCCGATCGCGGGGGAGAGCACCGTCGTGTTCCGGCCGCCGCTCGGCGCGCTCCACCAGAGCGAGCACGTCTCCCGTTTCCGTTATGTCGAGCGGGTGCGCTCCGGGAAGGTGACGCTGCGCGACTACAACTTCAAGAAGCCCGGCCTGTCGCTCGAGAGCAACGCCCAGGCCGAGGCGGACGACGACCTCGAGGTCTACGACTATCCCGGTGACTACGACGCACCCGGCGCGGGATCGAGCATCGCCAAGATACAGCTCGAGCAGATCCAGAGCTCGCGCAAGACCGGCAGCGGCGAGGGCGTCTGCCCGCGCTTCGTCCCTGGCCAGACCTTCACGCTCGCGGAGCACGCGCGCGACGATTTCAACCGGGAGTATCTGCTGGTGTCCGTGCGCCATGAGGGCCACGAGCCCGCGGTGGACGCTGTCTCCGAGGGCGACGCCGCGGCCTACCGGAACCAGTTCCAGGTCGTGCCGTCCGACGTCCCCTTCCGTCCGCAGTCGGTGACGCCATGGCCGACGATCAAGGGGATCCAGACCGCGATCGTTGTCGGTCCTTCTGGCGAGGAGGTCTATACGGACGAGCACGGCCGCATCAAGGTCCAGTTCCACTGGGATCGGGAGGGCAAGAAGGACGCGCAGAGCTCGTGCTGGATCCGCGTGAGCCAGATCTGGGCGGGCTCTGCGTGGGGCGCGGTGTTCCTGCCGCGGATCGGCCACGAGGTGGTCGTCGACTTCCTGGAGGGCGATCCGGACCGGCCGCTCGTGGTGGGGAGCGTCTATCATGGCACCAACGTGCCGCCGTACTCGCTCCCTGCGGAGAAGACGAAGAGCACCATCAAGTCGAACAGCTCGAAGGGCGGCGGGGGATCCAACGAGCTCCGGTTCGAGGACAAGAAGGGCTCGGAGGAGATCTTCCTGCACGGTCAGAAGGACTGGAACATCGCGATCGAGCACGACAAGAAGCAGTGGATCGGGAACGACGAGGCGCTCGAGGTGGACCACGACCGGAGCAAGGTGGTGGGGAACGACCAGAGCGAGCAGATCGGCGGAAACAAGAGCATCGACGTCGCGAAGAACCACACCGAGAGCATCGGCGAGGACGAGACCCTCTCGGTCGGGGGCAACCGCTCGGTCAGCGTAGCGGGGGATCACACCGAGTCGGTCGCCGGGAGCCAGTCGATCGACGTGGGAAAGAGCCAGAGCGCGTCGATCGGCAAGAACAAGAGCGAGACGGTTGGCGGATCGAGCTCGGAGAGCGTCTCCAAGGGCAAGTCGACGAGCGTGGACGAGGGCTACACCGTGACGGTGGGCAAGGACATGACGGTGACGATCGGGCAGAGCGCGAAGGAGGAGGTGAAGGAGAAGAAGACGATGATCATCGGGGAGAAGCTCTCGATCCAGTGCGGGGACGCCACGATCACGGTCGAGAAGAACGGGAACGTGACGGTGCAGGGGAAGAAGATCACGGTGAAGGGCGAGGGGCCGATCCGGGTCGAGGGGAAGAAGCTCGACGTGAAGAGCGAGGGGGCGGTGAACGTCGAGGCGTCGGGGAACGTGAAGATCAAGGGGAGCAATGTGGGGGTGAACTGAGGTCGATGGGGGGATCGCGGGCGCTTCGGGATGAGGGGGAGCGGAGAGGAGCTGGGTGATGAGAGACGACGGGCGGGCACCGGCGGCGGAGGCGAGCGGCGAGGCGATCCTGATCGAGGAGGGGGAAGGGGAGGCTGCTGCCGCCGGCGGGGAAGCGGCGGACGAGGGTGGGGGAGAAGCGGGAGCGATCGAGGGCGCGGAGGGGCTGCTCGAGCTGGTGGTCGCGGCCCACGAGGAGCGCGTCCGGGCGGAGGCTGAGAAGGCCGGGCCGATCGAGGGCGTCGTGGTGGGGCGGATCGTCGGATTCGCGCAGAACGGCGATCCGCTCGTCGAGGCGGCTGTCCTGGGAGAGGGGGCGCGCGGGGGGATTCCGGCGCGGGCGATGACGGCGCTCGGGCCCGAGGACGAGGGGCGGGAGGTGGCGCTGCTGTTCGAGGGCGGGCGGCGCGACAGGCCGGTGGTGATGGGGCGGATGCACGTGGCGGGGGAGAGCGCCGGTGCGGCGGTGCAGGCTGGGGCGACGGCGACCGCCGATGGTGAGCGGCTTGTGTTCACCGCGGAGAAGGAGATCGTGCTCCAGTGCGGGAAGGCCAGCATCACGCTGACGCGCGCTGGGAAGATCTTGATTCGTGGGGCTTATCTGCTGACCCGGTCGTCCGGCGTGAACCGGATCCAGGGTGGATCGGTGCAGATCAATTGAGCTCGACGATCGAGGCCGAGATCTTCGAGCAGCACGCCCTGGAGGCGGCGTTCCTGTGGTCCTACCGGGATGCTGCGGCCGTGGATCCGCTCTACGATTTGCAGAGCCTCGGTGAGCTGGACGAGCGGCTGGAGGCGCATGTCGACGGTCTGCGGTTGGCTGGCGATGCGGGGTGGGAGATCTGCAAGGGCGCCATCGACGAGGAGGAGCCGGGGAGCTTGTTTGCGCCCATGGTGCTCGCGGTGGAGCGGAGGGATCTGAAGGGCATCGCTCAGGTGCTCGACGTGGGTGGCGGCGTGCCGGCGCTGGCGCGGGCGATCGTGTCGGCGCTGGGGTGGGTGAGTTTTGATAGAGTGCGGGCGATCCTTCCGGGGCTGCTCTCGCACCGGGTCGGGCCGGAGCTGCACCGCATCGGGATCGCGGGGTGCGCGGTCCACAGGCAGGACCCGGGGGCGGCCTTGGGATACGCGGTGATGTCGAGCGACCCGCGCCTGAGGGCGCGAGCGCTGCGCGCCGTGGGGGAGCTCGGGCGGGGGGATCTGCTGGGTGAGGTGCGCGGAGCGCTGGGCAGCGAGGACGAGGCGTGCCGGTTTGCGGCGGCGTGGTCGGCGGCGCTGCTCGGCGATGCGGCGGCGCTGAGGGTGCTCGGGACCATCGCGGATCGTGGAGGGCCGTTCGCGGAGCGGGCTTGCGCGACGGCGATGCGGAAGACGGATCCGGGGACGGCGCCCAGCTGGCTGCGCGCGATCGCCGGGACGATGCGGGGGGCGCGCGTGGCGCTCGCGGGGGCGGCGGCGCTCGGGGATCCGGCGCTGATGCCGTGGATCATCGAGTGCATGGGGACGCCGGAGCTCGCGCGGGCGGCGGGCGGGGCGTTCACGATGATCACCGGGGTGGACCTCGAGGAGGCGAAGCTGCGGGGGGAACGGCTGGCGGGGTTCCAGGGCGGGCCGAGCGACGATCCGGAGGACGAGGACGTGGCGATGGATCCGGACGAGAGCTTGCCTTGGCCGGACAGGGAGAAGATCGCGACGTGGTGGGGGAGTCGGGGGAAGGAGCTGAAGCGGGGGACGCGACACCTGCTCGGCAGGCCGTTGGCAGTGGAGTGGCTCGGGGAGGTGCTGCAGAAGGGGAGCCAGCCGGCGAGGGGTGCGGCGGCGGTGGAGATAGCGATGCGGAGGGGGCGGCGCGAGGTGGTCGAGGTGCGGGGGCCGGTGTTGGGGCACGACGGGGGACCGGCGAGCTGCTGAACGCTGCCCAGGCGGCTGGCGAGCAAGGCCACATCGGCAACCGGGCAGGAATCGAATCTCGTGAGAGGGAGGTTTCGATGGGCGTGACAGTGGGAGTGAACGCGATGTCGGTGGTCCACAAGGACAGCGGTGGGGTTACCCCGAGCTTCCCCGACGTCTGCAAGACCCCGAGCCCGGGCGGGCCGATCCCCATCCCGTACCCCAACATCGCCGTCGCCAGCGACACCGCCAAGGGCACCAAGAAGGTGAAGTGCGACGGCAACCCCGTCTGCGTGGCGGACTCGAACTTCAGCACCAGCACCGGCGATGAGGCGGGGACCGCGGGGGGCGGGGTGGCGTCGAACAAGACGAAGGGGAAGGCGGAGTTCGTGAACTACTCCTTCGACGTGAAGTTCGAGGGGAAGGGCGTGGCGCGAGCCCTCGACATGATGCTTCATAACGACAAGAACACGCCGCCGTTCCCGCTGGTGCAGGGGCCCGTGGTGGTGATCCCGGCGCCGGGGCCCGCCGTGACGAAGCAGTGCGCCTGCTGCTCCGAGTCGCTCGGCTGAGCGGAGGGGCCACGGCGGAGCGGACGGAGATCAAACTATGTCCCAGAAGCAGCACACGGCGGATATCGCACACGACCTCAATCACCATCCCGTCCCGAGGGCGACCGAGGGAGGCCAGTGCTTGAACCGGCATGTCGGGCGGATGGAGGTCTCCTGCAGCCACAGCTGGCAGGGCTTCAAGAAGGCAGAGCTGACGCGCGGGCTCTACGATTGGCCGAAATACGAGGGCATGAAGAAGACGACCTTGGCCGTCCGCTGCGGGACGAGCGGATTCCAGTGGCGAGAGCGCAAGGCGCCTCGTCCGCACGAATGGGACGTCGGGAAGCCGGGGCGGCGTGGAAAGGTCAACCACAAGGACAGCGCGAACGTCCCCTATTATCATGAGGCGCATCACCTGATCCCGAACGGCGTCCTGAACGGTTGCATTCAAGACAAGTTCGGCAGCATCGACGCGGTCCTCTGGGCGGTGCGCGCGGGGCTGCTCGATGAGGGCTACAACATCAACCACAAGGACAACATGATCCTGCTCCCGCTCGACGCCGCGATCGCGCGCCAGCTCGAGCTGCCGCGTCACCGCGAGTTCGGCTCGTACAGCCACCGGACCTACAGCAAGCACGTCAAGACGAAGGTCAATAAGATACTCAGCGCGAACCAGCAGAACATCGACAACTGCGAGCTGACGAAGTACTCGGATATGAAGGACCAGCTCGTGTCGCTGTCGGAGACGCTGTTCGGGCGCGTGGTCACGGCGGGCAAGGAGAAGCTCTCCAGCCTCGACGACATGAGCAGACAAAGGTTCAAATGAGGGCCGCGCGCGGGCCGAGGAGACAGACGCGATGAGCTTTCACTTGCTGTCGACGACGGGCGATCTAGCGGACGAGGATCTGGTCCTGATCGAGGACCCTCCCCGGGGCATGGGCATGAAGAGCTACTGCATGGCCCGCGGTGTCCGCGCCGTGCCGCATTACCCGGAGAACGCCAAGATCGATCTGAGAGAGGAGAACCCGGGCATCAAGCTCTCGTCGCTCCTCGGCAACACGGAGAGCTATCTCATCGTCTCATCGGCGATGAAGGACGTCATCGAGCAGCACTGCCAAGGGGTCGACATCGAGTACCTCACGTTCACGCTGTACGATCATCGCAAGCGGGTGTACTCGAGAGATTACTGGATCGTCAATCCGATCGGAGCGTTCGACTGCCTCGATGAGGGTGCCAGCGGGGTGAAGTACGGCAAGCAGGGGAGTGTCACCAAGATCGAGAAGCTCGTCCTCGACAGGGGCAAGATCGACGCCTTGCCGGCGTTGTTCCGTGTGGACAAGGAAGTGACCGAGTACATCGTGCGCGCCGACCTGGCGCAGGCCCTGAGGGCGGGCGGCTTCACGAACGTGCTGCTCGAAGCGCTGGATGTGGTCGGCTGAGCGCCGGTGAAGCGTTGCTCGTGGAAGTCCTGGGAGAGCGATGGACCTGGTGATTACAGGCTACGGTGCACTTTCCTGTGTCGGCCAGAGCGCCGCGACGACCTGCGCATCGATACGCGCTGGGCTCTGCGTGCCACGGGAGATCCCCTGGTTCAGCGTGCTCGACGAGGAGCAGCAAGTGTCGGTCCCGCTCACCGGTTATCCGATCCGGGGCTACACCGAGGGGTTCGTCGAGCTCGGGAGGCTCATCCGGCTCGCTCAGGGGGCCGTGCACAGCCTGCGGGATGAATCGAGCCTCCCCGCGGCGGTCGACGCGCGAACCTGGGAGCGTACGGGGCTCGCGTTCATCGGGCCTCCCCTCAACGAAGAGCGATTCGAAGACGCCGCGGGCGACGTCGAGGAGCTGAAGGCGTCGCTCTCGGCTCAGCTCGTCCGCGCGCTCGGGCTGCCGATACCCCAGCGTTCGGTGGCGCTCCTCGACATTGGTCCGGCTGGCGCGGCCGAGGCGATCAAGCTGGCTGCTCAGCGCATCACCCAGCGGGAGCTCGATCGCGTCCTCCTCGTCGCGGCGGATTCATGCCTTGACACCATCACCTTGGAGTGGCTGCTGGATCGGGGGTGGCTGAAGTCGCCGCAGAACCCTGTCGGGCTCGTCCCCGGCGAGGCTGCGGCGTGCGTGATGCTCGAGTCGCGCTCGGCCGCGCAGCGGCGGGGCGCGCCGATCGTGGCAGCGGTGCACGCGGCCGTCACCGACCGCGAGGAGGCCCACGTGCTCGCCGGCAAGAGCAGCGCCGGTGCAGGCCTCGCTCGCGCCATCCATCAGGCCGCCTTGCACGGCTCCGCCCCTGCCCGCTTCGAGGGTGACGTCATCCTCGATCTCGACGGTGTGCCTTGGCGCGCCGCGGAGTGGGGCTACGCCCAGGTGCGGTGCGCCGATGTGCTCGGGCCGTACGTGAGGCTGGTGCTCCCCTGCGGTTCGCTCGGGCACGTCGGCGCGGCGAGCGGGGTGCTGGGGCTCTTGATCGCGGCGCGCTCCTTGGAGCGCCGCTACGCCTCGCGCGCGCGGTCGCTCGTGCTCTCCAGCTCCGGCTGGGGCCATGTTGGGGCGGTGCTCGTTGGAGCGGGGAGGTAGAGGTCGCCATGGCATCGAAGTTCCTGCGGGCCTACATGGGGAATGCCCACCACGACTGTGAGCAGATGCTCCCCGCGGCGGTGGCCCACCGGCTGAGCTTCAGGCAGGCGCTCAGTTTCAGCCAGCAGTATCGCGTCATCGCGATCGGGGCGCTGTTCCTGTACATGGATGCCCCTGCATTTCAGATCTACATGTTCAAGAGCGGCCGCTCGTTCGCGCACTACCTTCTGAGGGCGGCCGAGGCCGACCAGGTTCTGAGCCGATGCAAGCCGCTCTTCGACGCGATCGCGGCGCTCGATCTCGATGGGGCACGGGAGATCGCCCTGCGCCTTCGGACCAGCCGGAGCGACGCGGAGTACGAGGAGGATTTTCTCTATTTTGCGTTTCTGAGGTCCTGGCTCCTGAGGCGGGCTCACGAGGAGGGGACAGGCCTGCTGGAGCGCTACGAGTCGGTCCTGGAGGGCGCCGATGATCCACGGCTCGATCTCTGCCGGGCGCTGCTGCGACGAGATGACGCGCTGTTTGACGAGGCCCTCCGGCGCTTTCTGGAGCAGGTCGAGGCCCGTTACCTGCGGCTAGCTCAGGCCGAAGCCATCGCGGACGAGGAGCTGGCGACGGAGGGCAGGCTCTCCGTGGAAGGGCTCGCGCTGGTGACTCTGGCGGAGAGCGCCGGTATGAAGACGTCGAGCGATTACCTTCTGGTCCCGTCCGCGGCGCGCGCGCGGGGCGCGCCCGCGGCGCCGCCCGACGCCTGGCAGGTCGTCGGGAGCTGAGCAGCTCCGCAAAAGCCAGTCTCCGTGCTTGGTCTCGTGGTTCCCTCCAGCGGGGGATCCTCAGAGCGCCTTGCCTACGCCGAGCTCTCTCACGGCGGCGCTCGGGAGCGCGTGTCTTCGTGCCGGGCCCAGATCGTCCTCGAGCGCGATCGTGCGCACGTCGTGCGGCCCGTCCCGCAGCACGACGTGCCCTCGGTACAGCAGCAGCACCCGATCGTCGTCGGTGTCCACGATCACGGTGTCGAGCCGCAGCTCCACCGGGGCATCGTCCTGCAGCACGAGCCCGACGCGGCACCTCGGCGCGCGGAGTCCTGGCAGCCGAAACGAGAGCCTCCCGAACGGCGACGCGTTCTCCACCAGCACCGGCTCATCGCCCCGCAGGTATCCCGGCGCGACGAGCCCCCTCGACGCGGCATTGAAGAAGCGCCGATCGAAGTCTCTCGGCAGGAGCGGCTTCCGCTCCTTCGACCACGCCTCGTCGTACGTCCCGGCCAGCGCGGCCCGGGGTTGCCAGCCTGGCGAGACGAACCCCATGCCCGCCGGCGCGACCGTTTGACCATAATGCTGCAGCGGGTCGTCCGGATCCTCGATGTTTGGCAAGCGGAGGCCCTCTTCGATTGCCGCGTTCGGCGCGCGAAAGCCGATCCCCACCGGGTTCCTCGGCTCGTACGCGTGCTTCGCCGGATCAGGAGGGCTCCGGTCCCAGCCGCCGAAGGCGTGCTCGTAGGTGAGCGGGATGCGATCGAACGGCCGCGGTCTCGACGGGACGAGCCCTCCCGAGCTCCGCACCCACGCCCGATCGCCGAAGACGCGCACGGCTTTCCCGACCGGACCGACGCGGAACACCACCTGGAGCTCCGGGACGGCATGGCGCGGCGCTTGTGCATGGCCGATCAAGACCACGTCCGTGGCGGGCTTGAAGAAGGCGAACGCCGGCTCGATCTTGTAGCTCGACGTGGCGGCGTCGGCCCCCCACAGCTCGCCTGCGATGCTCAGCGGCGGCTGCCGCTCGGCGAGGTCGACGCCGCGCACGGGGTGCAGGTCGAAGGTCGCCTGAACCAGGACGACGAGGAGTGGGCGGCCCTCCTCGTCGGTGAGGAAGACGGGCTCCAGGGCAAACGGCGTCGTGTTGTCGACCGCAGGATGCCCCATGCGTCGAGAGGATCTCCGATCCGCCAGAACGGCGCAACAGCTGCAGCGCGGCGCTCCGAATTCATCGGCTAACTCAGCGCACCGCCCCGAGCGCGCCGCTGCGGCTGCTGGCGAGTCCTTGAGCGCAGGAAGCCCGCCGCTTCGCCGCGCTTTCCCGTCCCGATCGGTGTACAACCGCCGTCGCCGTCTCCGCGGTCTCCGATCCGCGGTGAGGCCACTTCGGCAGAGCAGGTGCCCATGCGCAAGATCGTCGTCCACGAGCCCGGCAGCCACGACAAGCTCCGCGTCGAGGAGCACCCCGATCCGGTCCCCGCGCGCGGCGAGGTGCTCGTCGATGTGCGGGCGGCCGGCGTCAACTATGCCGACTGCGTCGTCCGGATGGGCCTTTACGAGTCGGCGAAGAAGTACGTCGGCTGGCCGATCACGCCCGGCTTCGAGTTCTCCGGCACCGTCGCCGCGCTCGGCGAGGGCGTCTCCGATGATGTCGCGCTCGGGGCGCCCGTCTTCGGCGTGACGCGCTTCGGCGGTTACGCCTCGCGCGTCGCGGTCCCGCGCCACCAGGTCTTCCCGCTACCGGCGCGGCTCACACCGGAGGAGGCAGCCGGCTTCCCGGCGGTGTTCATGACGGCGTACTACGCGCTCTTCGAGCTCGTGCGGCTGCGGCCGGGCATGTCCTTGCTCGTGCACTCGGCCGCCGGCGGCGTCGGCAGCGCGCTCGTGCAGCTCGGCAAGATCGCCGGCTGCCGGGTGATCGGGGTGGTGGGCGCGGCGCACAAGGTCGAGGCGGCGAAGCGCCTCGGCGCGGACGCGGTGATCGACAAGAGCAGCGAGCCGCTCTGGGCGGCGGCGGAGCGGCTCGCGCCCGAGGGATACGACGTGGTCCTCGACGCGAACGGGGTCGAGACGCTGCGGCAGAGCTACCGGCACGTCGCCTCGGCCGGCAAGCTCGTCGTGTACGGCTTCCACACGATGCTTCCGCGGCAGGGCGGCCGGCCGAGCTACCCGAAGCTCGCTGTCGACTTCCTCCGGATGCCGCGCTTCAACCCGCTCGATCTCTGCAATGACAACAAGAGCGTGCTGGCCTTCAACCTCTCGTACCTGTTCAATAAGACGGAGATCCTGCGCGAGGCGATGGAGCGGCTCGTGGGCTGGCTGGACGAGGGGCGCCTCTCGGCGCCGCCGGTGAAGACGTTCCCGCTGGAGAGCGCCGGCGAGGCGCACAGGGCGATCGAGTCGGGCAGCACCGTGGGCAAACTGGTGCTGACGCTGTAGGGCGGCGGCTGCCGGAGGGGGCGAGGGGTTGCCAGCTCCGCCGGCGTCGGATCGACCTCGCGCGCACCTCGAGCGACCGTGGCAGCGCGGCAGCGTGCGGTTGTCGTTGCTTCCCCGCGTGGGACGCTCGGGAGAGGCCCCAAGTGGAGGACGAGAGTACAGGCGCCCGCCCCGCAGGCCATGAGCCATCTCGCCCAGAGCGGCTGTGGCGCGGCTTCGTCCAGGCCGGCGCTGGAGTCGAGTATTTCTGGAGGAGACGGATGCGGACATTCGTTCTCGGAATACTCGATTTGAGAAATAAGGGGCATGGCTGGACAACTATACTTGCCCTGATACCGTAGCGCCGTTGCGACGTGCTGCGGCGTATTCCTCGCCCGCAGCCCCGAGGGGGGAGCGCGTTTGAGCGTCATGGAAGCGCTGATTTGTCCGGGGGCCCTGCTGCTCGGCAAATACCGTGTGGAGGGCGTCCTCGGGAAGGGGGGAATGGGAGTCGTCGTGGCGGCACGCCACGTCGATCTCGACGAGCTCCGCGCGATCAAGCTCCTGCTGCCCCAGACCCTTCGAGACGCGCACGCGAAGGAGCGATTCCTCCGTGAGGCGCGCGCGGCGGTTCGCGTCAGGGGCGAGCACGCGGTGCGTGTCCACGATATCGGGGAGCTGCCGACGGGCGAGCTGTTCATGGTGCTCGAGCTCCTCTCGGGCGCGAATCTGAAGCAGATCGTGCAGGCGCGCGGCCCGCTGCCTGTCGAGGAGGCCGCGACGTACGTGATCCAGGCCTCGAAGGCGCTCGCCGAGGCGCACGCGCTCGGCATCGTCCACCGTGACATCAAGCCGGCCAACCTTTTCCTTACCCAGCGGCCCGACGGCTCACCGTGCGTGAAGGTCCTCGATTTCGGCATCTCGAAGCAGATCGCCTCGGACGACATGGAGCTCACGGCGACCGGCGCCCTGCTCGGCTCGCCGCTCTACATGTCCCCAGAACAGATGGTGCGCACGAAGGAGGTCGACGGGCGGAGCGACATCTGGGCGATGGGAGTGTCTCTGTACGAGCTGGTCACGGGCACGCTGCCTTTCCGGGCGGACACGTTGCCCGAGCTCGTCGGCCGCGTGCTCCAGGAGGACGCCGCTCCGCCGAGCCGGCTTCGCCCTGGCTTGCCCGCGGAGCTCGACGCCATCATCGCGCGCTGTCTGCAGAAGCGCCCGGAGCATCGATACCAGCGCATCGAGGAGCTCTCTTCCGCGCTGGACGCGCTTCGCGGCGGGGCGCAGAGAGGCCTTGTCTCGCGGCCGGGCGTCGCACCGCAGCCCGCGCTCGTGCCGCCGGCGGCCGCCAGGCCGTCGAGCCCGCCGCATACGTCCAATCCGGCGAGCCCGCCGCTGACCGTGCCAGCGAGCGCGCCGCTGGCGCTCGTCCGAACGAGCTCCGCCTGGGGCCATACAGGTGTGCGCAGCGGGCCGACGGCCAGGCATCGGGCGCGCGCCCTCGCCGGCGCGGCGCTGGGCGTGGGCGCGCTCGCGGCCTGCATTTCATGGCGCGCTCTGCGCGCCGCACCGGACAGCGTCGAAGCGCCAGCCGCCGGTGCCTCGACGAGGCGTCCGGATGCTCCACCGCCCGGCGAGCCGCCGTTGCGTTCGGGGGTCGCCCAGGTCGTGTCCTCACCAGGCGATGGCCGCGCGGTACCGTCGTCATCCCCCCCGCCGCCGGTGACGGCTGCGGCGGCACCGTCCGCTGCGGCACCCACCTCGACCAGGCGCCAGGGAGGCGTCTCCGCCGGCCGTCCGAAGCCGGGGCCGGCAGTCCCAGGCAGATTGACCATTCCCACTCCGGAGTCGCCTCGAGCCCCGGGAACGGCGAACGTCCCGCTGCCACGGAAGCGCGAGCCTTTGGACTGACCCGATTCGAGGGAGCAGCTCATGATAAGCCCTGCGTGCCGCGCGCGATGGCCGCGCGCGTTCGTCCTTTCTCTGTGCCTGCTAGCGCCAGCCACGGTGCGCGCGCAGCCGGTCGCTCGACGGATCTCACCCGCCGTCCAGGCGCTCTACGAGCAGGCGAACGACGAGATGGATGCGATGCGCTATGAGAGCGCATGTCCCCGGCTCGAAGAGGTGATTCGCCTCGCCCCCGACGCGCTCGGCGCGAAGCTCACGCTCGGCGCATGTTACGAAGGCTGGGGCAAGCTCGCGAGCGCCTGGTCCCAGTATGTGCTGGTCGAGGGGGCGGCGACCAAGGTCGGGGACCTTGACCGCCGGATGAAGGCCGCCGTCAAGGCAGCCGCGCTGAAGCCGAAGCTGGCGACGCTGACGATCGATGTCCCCGCGTCCGTGCGGCCCATCCCTGGGCTGACGATCACGCGCGATGGGTTACCCGTCCGCGAGGCGCAGTGGTCCGTGCCGCTTCCGCTCGACGTCGGCCGTCATGAGATGGTCGTCAGCGGGAGAGGATACAAGACGCGGAAACAGCCGATCGAGATCGGGGAGGACGGGGATCGGGTCGCCGTGTCCGTACTGCCGCTCGAATCGATGACGAACGCTGGGCCGGGCCCCGAGCGGCCGTGGCAGCGCCCGGCGGCGATCGTCGCGATGGGGCTCGGCGGCGCAGGCCTCGTCGCAGGGGCGGTGCTCGGAGGGATGGCGATCGCGAGAAACCAGGAGAGCAACGACGGCCATTGCAATGCGCAGGAGCGTTGCGACCCGACAGGGCTCGATCTGCGCCGGCAGGCGGTGGGCCTCGGAAAGGGGTCGACGGTGGCGCTGGTCGCGGGCGGGCTCTTGGCGGCGGGAGGCGTGGCGCTGTTCGTGACGGCGCCGTCGCATGCGCAGCGCGACGAGCGCGCACGACCCAGCGGAGCCCAGTGGCGCGCCGAGATCGCGCTGCGTCCAGGCGGCGTGGCGGTTCAGGGGGGGTGGTGATGCGCGCGACGCGAACAGGGATGGCGGGCGCGACCGTGGCGCTCGTCGCGGCGGCGAGCTGCAATCAGGTGGCTAGCATCCGGGGCGGCCTTCCAGGCGATGAGAGGTGTTTCATGGTCGCCGAGGGCACGCCGCTGCCCGAGCAGACAGCCGGAGACTGCGCGCAGTTCGTGTGCGACGGCGCGGGCTCCGTCAAGCAGGTGCCGTTGCTCGCAGATGTGCCTGACGATGGGAGGAGTTGCACGATCGATGGCTGCGACGGGATGACCCCCGTGCATATCCTGGCCGACTCGGCGCCTTGCTACACGGGCCCTCCCGGGACGGAGGGCGTCGGGATCTGCAGCGCAGGGCTCCAGCGGTGTGAGGAGGGCAAGCCGGTGGGAAGCTGCGACGGCGAGGTGACGCCGCAGCTGGAGGTATGCGACGCCCGCAGCGATGACGAGGATTGCGATGGCGAGACAAACGAGGAGGGCGACAACTGCGCGTGCGGTGACGGGTGGGTGTCCGTGGGAGAGGAGTGCGACGACGGCGGCCCCGTCGAGGGGGATGGTTGCACGCCGAGCTGCGTACAGGAGAGGGTCGTCAAGATCGCGGCGGGGTACTACCATACATGCGCGGTGCTGAACACCGGACGAATCAAGTGCTGGGGAGCCAACGACAGCAAGCAGCTGGGGCTCGGTGACATCGTGGCCCGTGGCGTCGAAGCCGGCCAGATGGGCAGCGCGTTGCCGGTGGCGAACCTCGGCGTGGACGCAAAGGTCGAATCGCTCGCCATGGGCGCCAAGCACACCTGCGCGAGGCTGACCAGCCGTGAGGTCAAGTGCTGGGGGCAGCCCGGCCTGCTCGGGTTCAGCTCTCCGGTCGACTGGAGGGCGAACGAGATGGGCGATCGACTCGTGGCGGTGGATCTGGACGGAGTGGTGATTGCGGTGGCCGCTGGAGGTGCTCACACGTGTGCGCTCGTGAGTGGCGATGTGACCCGATGCTGGGGCGGGAATGCGGAGAGGCAACTCGGGTTCGACGATACAGAAAGTCGAGTCGTGACCCCCCGCGCCCCCGTGAACCTTGGAGATGGGATGGTCGCCCTCTCGCTCGCCTTGGGCGAGGCACACTCCTGCGCACGGCTGAAGGATGATATTGTTAAGTGCTGGGGAAGCAACAGATTTGGGCAGCTCGGGTTCGGTGGTGTGTGGGACAATGATTACGAGATGGGCGACAGGCTTCCCATCGTTGATCTAGGGGGTGAGCCGACCCTGATGCTTTCAGCCGGTCATGATCATACCTGCGCTCTGCTCACCGGTGGTCGCGTGAGGTGCTGGGGACACAACGACAATGGCCAGCTTGGTCGTGGCGATACGTCCGATCGCTACGGTGCCTCAAGTCCCACGGACGATGTGGATGTGGGTGAAACCGTCACAGGGCTTGTCGCGGGCGAGGCACATACCTGCGCGTTGCTAGCCGGCGGTCGCGTCAAGTGCTGGGGGCTGAACGACTCCGGCCAGCTTGGCCTGGGCGACACGGTGAACCGCGGTGATGCCCCAGACGGGATGGGCGACACGCTGCCCCCGGTCGATCTCGGCGAGGGGGCGACGGCGGAGGCCATCACCGCCGGCGCGAATCACACCTGCGCGCTGCTGACCGACGGACGTGTCAAGTGCTGGGGGAGCAACGGCTCTGGGCAGCTTGGCCTGGGCGACAGGGAGAACCGTGGAGACAAGTCCGGCACGATGGGGGACGCTCTCGCTGCGGTCGAGCTCTTCAAGAGCCCCTGACCCGTCCATGGATCGCCATCCGCGCGCCCGGCGACCCGGACACGTCGCGCAGGGGGCACCGCGCTGGCTTCACCGGCAGGCGTGCGTCCGGGGCTTCCGGTGCGTCTCGTACCGCTCTCATTCCAGAGGTGGGTAATGGATCCCATCGAGCGCACGAAAGGGTCTTCCTTGATGGTCGCCGCCGCCATCCTCGCTGGCTGCGGATCGCCGGAGCCCCTGGGGACGGCCGCGGAGCGCGCCGTGGCAGGCGAGCAGGGCAGCGCTCGCGAGCCGAGCCCGGCTGGAGACATCTGGATCCACGTGGCGAGCTGGGGCCGCGACCGCGCGGCCCTCCTGCACGTTCCGAGCTCTCTTCAGAACAAGAAGAAACGCGCCCCGCTGGTGCTCGACTTTCATCACTTCAATGGCACGCCCGAGCGCGAAGCGGCGCTCTCCGGCCTCAGCGCGCTCGCGGACGAACGAAGGCTCCTGGTCGCCTATCCCGCCACCTGCGGGGCGTGGTCGATCTGCGCTGACCTGCTGCCGGCTGGAGGGCCGCTGCGCGGTAGCCGGATCGGCCGGTGGATGTAGGATTTGCTGGTGAACGCTGACGCCGAGCGCCGCGAGCTTGCCGCCAGGTACGTCTGGTGGCAGCCGCCCGCGGTCACCCTCGTGCTTCATGGCGGCTTGCGGTGAAGGGCGCCGGGGAGAGCTGAAGCTCTGGGCGGAGGCTGTCGAGAGGCTCCCGGGAGAGCTGAAGCTCTGGGCGGAGGCTGTCGAGAGCTGCCGAGAACCCTGCTGGCCGCTTTTTCTCGTAGTAACGGACCTCCGCGCACGCAGGGCCCGTGCCCGCCGGAGCCGCAAAGAAATCGACCGACCCTGGTCGATTTTCGTGACCCGATCGGGGTCGCGCTCCCGATTGATCTCCTCGACGGGACGGAAGGACGCCGGGCGACGGATCCCCTTCGCGCGACGCGCTCGGTCCCGGTGGCCCTGGTCCATCGTTCGCTCGCGCTGCATGCGCGGCGCGGCGGCGGCTCGGGTCGAACGCAACCAACAGACTCCCTTTCCGAGGAGATTTCAGGAGGAGAGATATGCCTGCTGTGACGAAGTCGAAGAAGCGCTCCGTGACCGCTGCCGCCTCTGGAGAGCCGTCCTACGCTCCGCCCATCTACGATCCCGCGGCTGGCAAGAAGGCGCTCGATGCGCTCGCCCCGGAGCTCGACCGCCTCGCCGAGGCCGAGCTCATCACCGTGAGGATCGATGTCGAGGCGGCCACGTATGCGGCGCTCGGCGTCGTCGGGTTCGTGTCCTCTCCCGACGTGCGCGCGCGCTTCGCGCGGCTGCCCCGGGAGGAGTTCGACGTCACGCACGTCGACGAGCTGGGGCTCGCGTGTTTCGCCGCGCTGCACGCGCTCGCGGAGGCCCGGGCCGCCGGCGCGCTCGAGACGGAGGCGCGGCTGCCGGTCGCCCTGGTCACCGAGGGGCTGGAGGTCGAGGCGCGCATGCAGGCGCTGTGCGAGTACCAGCTCGCGGACGACCCTGCGATCAAGCCGGAGCTCGACCGGCTGCGGCCGGGCACCGGGCACCGCGACCTCGCGAACGATCTGCTCGGCTACGCGCGGATCTACGAGCTGCGCGCCGACGTCGTGAAGGCGGACCCGAAGCACTACCGGGCCGACGACGCGGCGCGCGCGCGGGAGCTGGCCGGGGCGATGATCCAGAAGCTCTCGACGGCGATGACGCCGAGGGCCCGGCAGGCCTTCGACCGGTACGTGCGGGTCTGGACGCTGCTCTGCCTGCGCTACGAGGAGGTGCGGGCGGCAGCGCTGTGGCTGTGGCGGAAGAGCTCGCGCACCCAGGAGCGGTTCCCGTCCCTGTTCGCGGTGGGCAGGCCCAACTCGGCCCGGTCGTCGAGGAAGGAGGCGCCGAAGGGAGGCGAGGGGGACGGGCGCGGTGATGGCGGAGGCGGTGGTGGGAGCGGCAGCGGAGCGGAGCCGGGGGCGACTCCTGTCGTCCCGGAGCTCGTGACGGAGGGCCCTGGCTGAGCTGGCGCCGAGGCGCTGCGCTGCGCGCTCCCGGTTAGCGCGCAGCGCGGCGGCGAAGCGCCCCCGGGCCTCGGCCGAACGGCCGAAGGACGCCCAGGCCTTCACAGGACAGGCTTCACCGGCTCGTCCCACCGGCGTACCTTTCCGCCTGCCCGTGGCGCCTGACGCCGCGGGCGGCCCCGGATGCCGCCGCTCTCCGGCCAGGGGAAGCTCGACCTGCAGGAATTTCCGCATGATCACGTCCGTTCGACTCCAGGAATTCAAGGGCCATCGGGACAGCACCGTCGCGCTCGGCCGGCTCACCGTGCTCGTCGGCCCGAACGGGTCCGGGAAGACGAGCGTGCTCGAGGCGCTCGCGCTTCAGAGCCGCCTCGTGCGCCACGCGCCCCGGGACGTGTTGACGGGTGATTGGTCGCCCGGGGATCTGCTTCGTCGGGGGGCTAAAGGCGGGCCGATCGAGCTGACTTCATGGGGCAGATGGGACGACGGGCCCTGGCGCTTCCGGACCGTGCTCTCGGAATCGTCGGTGCTCGTCGACTGGGAACGGACCGGCGATGCGCGGGAATTCACCGCTCGCGACGACCGCCCTCTCCGCGATCAGCTGCCGCGGCTCGACGCGGCCGTCGCACCCACGACCGTCTACAAGCTCAATGCGGAGCGCATCGCCGCCGCAGCGTACAGCGATGATCTCGCGCCCAACGTCGACTATGACGGGACCAACACCGCTGTCGCGCTCGCCGCGATCAAGCTCGGCTACGACGAAGCGTTCGATCGTATCGAAGAGTCGCTCCGTCGGATCATTCCGAACGTGGAGCGGATCCGCATCCGACAGGCCAGGGTCGGACGCCCGAATCCAGCGGCGCCTCACGCGCCCGAGATCGTCGTCGGGAGCAAGGTATACTTCGATTTTCGCGGCGCCCCTTCCGTCCCCGCGCACGCGGCGAGCGAGGGGACCCTCATCACGCTGGCGCTCCTGACCGTGCTCCACGGCCCGAACCGCCCGAACGTCCTGCTCCTGGATGACTTCGCCGAGTCGCTCCACCCGCACGCGCAGATGGACCTGGTGCGGCTGGTCCGACGCCTGCTCGAGGAGTTCAACGATCTCCAGATCGTCGCCACGACGCACTCTCCCTACATCCTCGACGAGCTCGACCCCTCCGAGATCTACGCCTTCGCGCTCCGCGACGACGGCACCGTCGCCCTCAAGCGCCTCTCCGAGCACCCGCAGGCGAACGAGGTGAAAGGCACGCTCTCGGCGGGCCAGCTCTGGAGCATGGATCCAGAGCGAGACTGGGTGCTCGCTGAGAGCGCGCCGTGAAGCTCCTGGTCTTCTGTGAGGCCCACGCCGACTTCCTGACAGCGAGCGCTCTCGTGGACCGCGTGCTTCACGACGAGGGGTCCGCTTGGGTGAGCGACCTGCTGCGTTCCCACCCGGAGTCCGTCCGTGAATGGGCGAGCGACGGCCACGGCAAGGAGTTCTTCGACCTCCACAAGCTCGAGGCGTACAGGCGAGACCTCGGCAACGTGCGCTTCATGCCGGGGCATTTCGACGGAAAGCCGGGGGCGGCGGGCGCCCAGGCCGCGAGGAACGCGTTCGCGATCGCGCGCGAGGTAGGGAAGCGGGATCCGTCGACCCGCCTGGGAGCGGTCGTCATCGTCTGGGACATGGATGATCAGGGGGAGCTCCGCCGGAAAGGGCTTGCTCAAGCCCGGACCGAGGCCTCGCGGTGGGCGTCTTTTCAAATCGTCCTCGGCTGCCCTGATCCGATGCGCGAGGCCTGGGTGCTCGCCGGGTTCGAGCGAGAGTCGGACGAAGAGCACGCTCGCCTCGGCGAGCTTCGACGCGACCTCGGCTTCTCCCCCTGCGACGAGGCGCACCAGCTCAACGCGAAAGACGAGCAGGCGAAGCGGAACCCGAAGCGGGTGGTCCGCCGGCTCATGGGCGACGATCGTGAGCGTGAGGCGCGCTGCCTGACCGAAGCGCCGCTCGAGCGGTTGCGGGAGCGGGGCGCCGTCTCTGGGCTGCGCGAGTTTCTCGAGGAGGTGAAGGCGCGCGTCGTGCCGCTGATCCAAGGCCCCTCTGCGAGCGCTCGGCATGCTCGACGGCAAGAATAGCGGCAGCGGGGAGACGCTCCGCCTGGTGCTCTACCCGGAGGTCGCTCCGGAGAGCCCCACCCGATCCGGCGCTGCGGCGCCGCCCTGCGCGCGCTCCCGCTCCGCTCGCAGCGCGCCGGCGAACCGCCTCTGGGCCTCCGCGCTGCGCCGCTTCGCGGTCCGCTCCGAGCAGCCGAGCGCCGCGCCGATCGCCTGCCAGGTCCGCTCCTCGACGTGGCGGAGCACGAGGATGCGCCGCTCCTCGTCCGGGAGCCGCGACAGGGCAGCCTCCACCGCGCGGATGGCGCGGTCGTACGTGGCGCGGAGCCGCGGGCCCTCCTCGCCCTGCGCTGTCAGCGTGCGGCCGACGAGGCCGAGCACCGCGGCGGCCGCGACCTGGTCGGCCATCCCGTCGGCCTGCGCGGTCGTCTCGGCGTCGCCGTCGGCGAGCACGTCGCTCGTGTCCTGCGCCGCCTCGGCGGCGTCGTAGCCGTCCTCGCGGGCGGCGCGCCAGTGCTTCGACTCCTGCCGCAGGGCGTCCGACAGCGCGCCGTCGACGCGCCGCCACGCGTAGACCTGGAAGGGGACGCCGCGAGCCGGATCGTAGCCGAGCGCCGCTTCGTGGAGCGCCTGGACCGCGGCGGAGCGGAGATCGTCGGCCACGTAGTGCGCGCGCGTCCGCCGGAGGAAGTGGCCGCAGAGCCTCTCGACGAGCGGCACCGCCTCCGCGACGAGCACCTGCTGGTCGGGGCTCAGGGGCCTCCGCGACCGGTCGCCGTGGCTCATCGGGCGCCGCCTTGCCCTCGCCCCCTGGCGCCCGCCTTCGCTGCGAGCCGCTGCGCGGCCTCGGCCAGCGCCCCGGGCTCGCGCCGGTCGACCTCGCCGCTCGCGGCGGGGGGCGTGCGCGGGCGGAGCCGGTCGACGAGCGGGGCGGCGACGGGGTGCGTCGCGAGGAAGCGCGCGGTCAGCGAGCGCAGCGCCTCGAGATCCTCGGCGGGCAGGAGATCGGCGTACGGCGCGACGGCGTGGGCGACGCGGGCCTCGAGGGTCGGATCGCCGTCATCGGGGTCGGGGCGTGGGCTCGACATCGGGCTCCGGGGGCGCGCTGCCCGCTGGCGCTGCATGCGCTCGGCGCGCTTCGCGCGATGGACACCCGACGCTACCTTTCCCAGGGAGGGTCAACAAGGGCAGAGAAGCGAGGGGGGCGGGGGCGCTCTTTCGCCATCGTCGGCTGCTGCGAGGTAGGGTGTCGCGAGGTGACGAGCGTCGATGAGCCGCTGAGCCCCGGGGCGCTGTTCCAGGGGCGCTTCCTGATCGATCGCCTCCTCGGACGCGGCGGGATGGGCGAGGTCTGGGCCGCCGTCGACACGGCGCTGGAGCGGCCGGTGGCGATCAAGATCATCCACCGCTCCCTCGCGGGGGAGGCGCGTTATGCCGAGCGTTTCCTCCGGGAGACGAAGCTCGCCGCGCGGGTCGCGCACCCGAACATCGTGCGGCTGTACGACGCCGGCAGGGCCGCGGACGGGCGGCTCTTCATGGTGATGGAGCGCGCCTCGGGCGTGCCGCTGCGGGAGATCATGGCGGGCGGCGCGCGGCTCGATGCGGTGCGCGCGCTCCACTACGCGATCCAGATCGCGGACGCGCTCTCGACGGCGCACGAGGCCGACCTCGTGCACCGCGACGTGAAGCCCGAGAACATCCTGGTGAGCGACGGCGTGCGCGCGCGGCTCGTCGACTTCGGCGTGGCGAAGGACGCGCGGGGCGTGGGCCTCGGGCTGACAGCGCAAGGGAGGGCGGTCGGGACGTCGCGCTACATGGCCCCGGAGCAGGTCGCCGGGGGCGCCGTGGACGCGCGCGCGGATCTGTATGCGCTGGGCGCGGTCCTGTACGAGATGCTGGCCGGGGCGCACCCGTACGCGGTGCTCGACGAGGCGTCGGGCATCGGGGAGACGGAGATCCAGGCGGCGCACGTGCACCTGGAAGCGACGCCCCTGCCGGAGGTGCTCCCGGGCTGTCCGGAGGCGCTCTGGACCGCGGTGGCCAGGTGCCTTGCCAAGCGGCCCGAAGCGCGGTTTGCGCGGGCGGCGGAGCTCGCCGCGGCGCTGCGCGAGGTGGCGCGGAACGCGGTGACGGCAGAGAGGGCTGCGGACGACGCGGGCGCGCGGCAGCTCCTGAGCGAGGCGGCGGACGCGGCGAGGGAGCGGGCGATCCGGGAGCGCGGGGGGACACGTCGGGAGGAGAGGGCAGCGAGCACGGTCCAGCTGGCGGCGGCGCTGCCGGGGCAGGGCGTGATGCCGGGACAGGGCGTGATGCCGGGGAGCGCGGCGCCGGGCGCGGATGCGCGGAGCAGGCTGGCGATGGCGCAGCGGTTCAGGGTGGAGCCGGCGTGGGGGCTGCGAGAAGCAAGCGCGGGGACGGGGACCCGGAGCGAGGATGCGGCTGCCGGGCAGCCACTGCCGGGGCCGGTGCTGCCGGCAATAGAGGCTGAAGTGGCGGGGCCGGCGCCAGGGGAGGGCGCGAGCGCGATCGACGCCAGCGCGGGAACCAGCCTGGCGGGGAGCACCGAGCGGTGGGAGGGGGCGGCTGCTCCGGTGACGGGGGCGGGGATGCGGTTGAGCACGGAGCGGTGGGAGGGGGCAGCGGCCATCACGGCGGCGGTGCCAGGAGCAGAAGCAAAGCGGCTGGCGAAGACGGAGCCCTGGGATGCGGCAAGGGGTGGCGCGCGGTCGTCAGGACCGCGCGCGGCATCTCCGTGGACCAAGTGGGGGCTCGTCGTGCTCGGCGTGCTGGCGCTTGGCGTGGCCATGGCGCTGATTGCTGCGGTGATGCTGGGTCTCGCCCCGGCGTGACGCATCGCCGTCGACGGGCTGTGGTTCGAGAGTCCAGGCTCCACATCCGCGATTCCTGGCGTACTCTTCGCCCCCGTCCATGCCCAGCAAGCGCCAGGTGTTCGACCTCCTGTCCCGTGACGAGCTCGCGGACCTCGTCGGCGGCTGCGATCCGCTCGTCCAGGATGGTCGCTCCAAGGCCCAGCTCGCCGACGCGCTCGTCGGCCGCGGGCGCTTCCGTGGCGCGGAGCCCCGGCCCGAAGTCCTCCAGGATGAACCGAGCCGGCGCGGCTTCGAGCGGCTGCACGCCTTGCCCCGCCTTCCGGAGCGGCTCGACCTGCGGACGGAGAATGTCGTGCACGCCCTTCAGGGCAGGCGAGCGGCTGACGCCCACGTGGAGCTGCGATGATTCACACCTTCTACGCTCGGAACTACGGCTGCCTGGTAAATACCGAAGCCTCGCTGACCCCGCTTCATGCGTTCATCGGCCCGAACGATAGCGGCAAGAGCACACTGCTGCACGGCATGCGGACCCTGGTGCAGTTCGCCGGATCCCGCTTTGTGCAGGATGATAAGGGGAGATGGGAGCCCTTCGAACCCTATTTGCCCACGACGTATTCGTCCTCTCAACCACCGAGGAAACCGCACGACATCGTGCTTGAGTGCGGCGTCGACGGGGGCTGGTTCGCCATCGAAACGGGGCTGCACTATCTGGAAGAGCGCGCCGGCGAGCGGCGTAGCAGCGATACGTCTCCAGATCGCGATCGATCGAATGTTCGACGGCGCTGGGAATCTCTCGGCGTACTGTGGAAAACCCAGCACCCATCGGATCAGCAGATCCTGAGCCAGCTCCGTCAGGCGAGGCTTGTTCGCTTCGACCCTGATGCGCTGCGTGAACCAAGCGGTCTGATCCCCGAAACGCAGCCGGTCGGCTTCCTTGACGACCGGGGTCATGGCCTTGCTGGCATCTACTTCGCCATCCGCAACCGCAACGATGATGCTTTTTCCCGCATCGTCGACGACGTTCGCCGCCACTTCCCGACGATCAAAGGCCTTGGTGTCAAGGTCGTGACGAGCAGCGAGGTCGTCCTGGAAGTCGAGCTCGTGAATGGCGCGCGGGTGGACGCCGCTCGGCTCAGCGAGGGCCTCCTCTACTATCTCGCGTTCGCCGCGCTCCGCTACATGGACCCGGTCTCGCTCCTCCTCGTGGAAGAGCCCGAGAACGGCCTGCATCCGGCGCGAATCGCCGAGGTCGTGCGCATCCTCCGTGCCATCGTCGAGGAGAGCGGCACACAGGTCCTCATGGCGACCCATAGCCCGCTCGTCGTGAACGAGCTCAAGCCCGACGAGGTGTCCGTCGTCACCCGCACCGCCGAGGAGGGCACCCGGGTCAAGCGCATCAAGGATACGCCCGATTTCGAAGAGCGCTCCAAGGTCTATGCGCTCGGCGAGCTGTGGATCGCCTATGCCAACGGCGAGGACGAGGCGCCGCTCCTCGAGGGCACCGAGCCTTGATCCGCGTCATTCTCGCCGGTGAGGGAAAGAACGAGCTCGGCGGTTTCGCAGTCGAGCCGAGCTTCCGCGACGACAACCCCGAGCCAGGTGTGGTCGACCGCTGACGCTCACTCGTTGCGGCGATGGATCGAGCGCGCGCGCGCCGGGCGCTCGGCGAGTCTGCTTCGACGCGCGTCGATTCCGCGTGAGCTCGTACGGCCTGCGGTGTCCGGGCTCCGCCGGCTCAACCGGTAGGTCCAGGCACCGATACGGCCCGTGGACCATGCTCCCGAGCAGGGGAGTTCTCTGCGCGGCGCGTACATGGCCGCACCCAGCGCGTCACCTGCTCGCCCACAGGGCAGCGAGCACACTGGCATTCTCTTTGAGCCACCTTCGGGATTTGAACCCGAGACCTACGGTTTACGAAACCGTTGCTCTACCACTGAGCTAAGGTGGCACGCCTCTCGTCGAGGAGGCGCGCAGATTACCCACTCGCCCTGCCGAGTCAAGCTCTTTTATTTCCGTCCTCGAGCGACCCGGTTTCGCTCGCGAAGAACTCGCCCAGCCGCTCCGCCAGCTCCGCCGCCGCCGACCAGTGCATCATGTGCCCGGCGTCCGGCAGCTCGACGTGCTCCGCGCGCTTGAGCCTCGCCACCCGCTGGGCTTCGTCCTCCGGGTGCCACCCCGTCGGCCCGCCGCTCACGAGCAGCGTCGGGCACGCGATGCGGTCCAGGAACGTCATGAACGCCTCCACCTGGAAGAGCAGCGGCGACGTCGTCCGGTGCATCGGATCGTACGCCCACGCGAGCCCGCCGTCCGGCTCCTCCCGCGTGAGCAGCGGCGCGCGCGTCGCCAGCACGTCGCGCGGCACGCGCGGGTGGTTCGCCACGAGCCGCGCGATCGCGTCCTGCATCGACGAGAGCCTCCGCGGCGCGCGATCGAGCTCCGCCATCTGGCGCAGCCACGCCTCGACGCGCGCGACGGCGACCTCGGGACCGCTCGCCGGCGGCCCCATGCCTTCGAGCAGCGCCAGGCGCTCGACACGGCCAGGGAACGCGCCCGCGTAGTACACGGCGACCGCGCCGCCCATCGAGTGGCCCACCACGCCGAGGCGCGCCGGCGCGAGCGCGTCGACGAGCGCCGCGACGTCGGCGATGTAGTCGGGGAAGTAGTAGTAGCTCCCCGCGCCGACGCGGGCGCTCCGACCGAACCCGCGCTGGTCCGGCGCGACGACGTCGTGCCCCGCCCGCGCGAGCGGCTCGGCCACGAGGTCCCACGTGCTCCCGGCGTCGAGGAAGCCGTGGAGCAGCAGCAGCGTGAGGCCCGTCGGCTGCGCGCCGTCGTCGCGGAAGCGATGGACGCAGAGCTCCAACCCGTTGGTGTTCCAAATTTCCGACGACCTACGCACCACGCGCGCGCTCCCGTCTGCAGATCTCCCGTCAGCCCTCCGCGTGGACCGCGCGGTCCACGCGCGACCCGCCGGCGCTCCCGCGCCGGGGGCGCGCGCGGGCGTCACCGCCTCGCCGGCGGGCTTTTCGCCGGGGGCGCCGCGGGGGCCGCCGGGGGCAGTATCGTCCCTGTCGCCACCGGAGCGGCCGTGGCCGGATCCGCAGCTCCCGCAGGCGTCGCCGCGGGCGCCGCCCCGGTCGCGGCCGGCGCCGCGGTGTCCGCCCCGGCCGGCGCTGCGCCGCCCGCCGGCGCTGGCGCGACAGGGAGCGCGGCGCCCGTGAGCTGCGCGGCGTCCTTGAGCACCTCGTCCGCGTGCACCCCGGGATCCACGTCGGGATAGACCTTCGCGATCTTGCCGTCGGGATCGACGAGGAACGTCACGCGCGCCGTCGTCCCGAGCTTCATCGGCACGCCGAACGCGGTGGCCCAGGCGTGATCGGTGTCGACAAGGATCGGGAACGGCAGCTTGTGCTCGATCGAGAACGCCTCGTGCGACTCGCGGGTGTCGGAAGACACGCCGAAGACCTGCACGTTGGCCTGCGTGAAGCGATCCCACGCGTCGCGGAACGCGCACGCCTCCTCGGTGCAGCCCGGCGTCCCGTCCTTCGGATAGAAGTACACGACCACGGCCCGACCCCGCTGGTCGGACAGCCGCTGGATCGCGCCGTGCTGATCCGCGGCGAACACGTCGGGCGCTGTCGCGCCGACCGGGATCAGCCCTTGTCCACCATCGGGTCGCTCGGCCGCGCCACACCCGAGCAGCGAGGCAAAGGCAAAGACGACAGCAAGTACGACAAAAACGACCGCAATCGGGAAGCGTCTCTTCATCAGAGCGCCACGTTAGCACGCACTCGGTAGGATCGATCCGACGCTTCTGGTACGTTCCCGCGCCAGGAGACGAGGCCGATGGCGATCTTCGGAAACGACGGCGGCGCCGCGCCCGGCGTGGTGCGCCAGGGCAGGGAGGTCACCTACCCCGATTTCTCTTCGCCCACCGTGGATAAGGTCATGGTCGAAGAGCGCGCAGCCGGGCTCGGCAAGAGGAGCATCAAAGGCCCCGCCAAGGTCGCCGGCCTCAAGCTCGCCATCTCGATGATGGACCTCACCACCCTCGAGGGGAAAGACTCGCCGGGAAAAGTTGAGCAGCTCTGTCAGAAGGCGCTCCGACCCCACGAGCGCGCGGACATCCCTTCCTGTGCGGCGGTGTGCGTCTATCCCAAGCTCGTCGCCGTGGCGAAGCGAGCGGTCTCGGGCTCGACCGTCAAGGTGGCCAGTGTGGCGACCGCCTTCCCGAGCGGCCTGTCCACGCTCGCCGTCAAGCTCGCCGACGTCCGCCAGGCGGTCGAGCTCGGCGCCGACGAGATCGACATGGTGATCGACCGCGGCGCGATGCTCTCCGGCGAGTACGGCGCGGTGTACGACGAGATCGCCGCGACCAAGCAGGCGTGCGGGCGCGCGCACCTCAAGGTGATCCTGGAGACGGGCGAGCTCGGGACCTACGACCGCGTCCGCAAGGCGAGCCGCATCGCGATGCTCGCGGGCGCCGACTTCATCAAGACCTCGACCGGGAAGATCACGCCGGCGGCGACGCCCCCGGTGACGCTGGTGATGCTGGAGGCGATCCGCGATCACGCGCAGGCGACCGGCCGGCGCGTCGGGATGAAGCCGGCCGGCGGGATCCGCACCGCGAAGCAGGCGCTCCACTACCTCGTGCTCGTCAAGGAGACCCTCGGCGACGCCTGGCTCACGAGCGACCTGTTCCGCTTCGGCGCGTCGACGCTCCTCAACGACGTGCTCATGCAGCTCGAGAAGGAGCGGACGGGCGCCTACCAGAGCGGGGACCATTTCAGCAAGGACTGACCGCGCCGCGGGGCGGGGCCGCGTCGGTGTTCAACGCGCGGCGGCGGGCGTAGAGTGCGCGGCATGAGCGACAACAGCACCGCCGCGGCAGGCGGCGACGGGGGCTCGCCGCGAGACGTGCGGGACGCGAGCGCCGCGCGGGACGCGACCGCGGCGCGCGACGCGGCCGTCGTGTTCGGCGACGCCTGGCGCTACGCGCCGGCGCCCGAGGGGCGCGATCACGTGAAGATCGCGCCGCGGTACGACCTCTTCATCGGCGGCGCGTGGCGCGCGCCGGCCTCGGGCCGCTACCTCGACAGCATCAGCCCGTCGACCGAGGAGAAGCTCTGCGAGTTCGCCGAGGCCTCCGAGCAGGACGTCGATCTCGCCGTGCAGGCGGCGCGGGCCGCGTACGAGAGGCACTGGTCGCGCATGCGCCCGCTCGATCGCGGCAAGTACATCTACCGCATCGCCCGGGCCCTCCAGGAGAAGGCGCGCGAGCTCGCCGTCGTCGAGTCGCTCGACGGGGGCAAGCCCATCAAGGAGTCCCGCGACGTCGATCTCCCGCTCGCGGCCGCGCACTTCTTCTACCACGCGGGCTGGGCGGACAAGCTCGAGCACGCCTTCCCGGGGCGCGACCCCCGGCCGCTCGGCGTCGCGGGCCAGGTGATCCCGTGGAACTTCCCGCTGCTCATGGCGGCGTGGAAGCTCGCCCCGGCGCTCGCGGCGGGCAACACGTGCGTCCTCAAGCCCGCCGAGACGACGCCGCTCACCGCGCTGCTCCTCGCGAAGATCATCGAGGAGGCGGACCTCCCGCCCGGCGTCGTCAACGTGGTCACGGGCGCCGGCGCGACGGGCGCCGCGGTCGTCGGCCACCCCGGCGTCGACAAGGTCGCGTTCACGGGGTCGACCGAGGTCGGCAAGCGCATCCAGCGCGCGCTCGCCGGCACCGGGAAGCGGCTCACCCTCGAGCTCGGCGGCAAGGCCGCGAACATCGTGTTCGAGGACGCGCCGCTCGATCAGGCCGTCGAGGGGATCATCGGCGGCATCTTCTTCAACCAGGGCCACGTCTGCTGCGCGGGCTCGCGCCTCCTCGTCGAGGAGAGCGTGCATGAAGCGCTCCTCTTCAAGCTGCGCGAGCGCATGGCGACCCTGCGCGTCGGCGACCCGCTCGACAAGAACACGGACGTGGGCGCCATCAACTCGAGGGCGCAGCTCGCGAAGATAGAGGAGCTCGTGGCGGCGGGGGAGCGCGAGGGGGCCGCGCGCTTCTCGGTGAGCTGCGCGCTCCCGCAGCGGGGCTACTGGTTCGCGCCGACGCTCTTCACGGGCGTCGCGCAGTCGCACCGGATCGCGCGCGAGGAGATCTTCGGCCCGGTGCTCTCGATCTTGACCTTCCGCACGCCCGAGGAGGCGATCGAGAAGGCGAACAACACGATGTACGGGCTGTCGGCGGGCGTCTGGACCGGCAAGGGATCGAAGAGCTTCTGGGTCGCGCAGCGCCTCCGCGCCGGCGTCGTCTGGGCGAACACCTTCAACAAGTTCGATCCCAGCGCGCCGTTCGGCGGCTACAAGGAGAGCGGCTTCGGCCGCGAGGGCGGACGCCAGGGGCTGCTCGCCTACCTGGAGGTGGACTGATGGCGCTCGGCGACCAGGACAGCGGCGGCGACGAGGGGTGCACGTCGATCGGCGATTGCGCCGGCGCGGCCGCGCTCGACGCTCCTTCGGGCGAGGCGCGCGCGCGGGTCGGCGTGCGCAAGGCGTACAAGATGTTCGTGGGCGGCGCGTTCGTGCGCTCGGAGTCCGGGAGGTACACGCAGGTGCGCGATCAGGGAGGCGCGGGCGCGGTCGAGAACATCCCGCGCGCGTCGCGCAAGGACGGGCGCGACGCGGTGCTCGCGGCGGCCGGCGCGCTCGGCGGCTGGTCGGCGCGCGCCGCGTACAACCGCGGGCAGATCCTCTACCGCCTCGCCGAGATGCTCGAGGCGCGGCGCGCGGAGCTCTCGGCCTCGCTCGCGCGCGGCGGGCAGGGCGCCGGCGCCGCCGAGCGCGAGGTCCTTTCGGCGATCGATCGCGCGGTCGCCTACGCGGGCTGGGCCGACAAGTACCAGAGCCTCTTCGCGAGCCTGAACCCCGTGTCCGGCCCGCACTTCACCTTCACGTTGCCCGAGCCGATGGGGGTCGTCGTCATCGCGGCCCCGCCGCGGCCGGCGCTCCTCGGCCTCGCGGGCGCTCTCCTGCCGGTGATCACCGCCGGCAACACGTGCGTCGTGCTCGCGAGCGAGGCGGATCCGCGCACGGCGTTCGTCTTCGGCGAGGCGCTCGCCACGAGCGATCTCCCGGGCGGCGTCGTCAACATCCTCACCGGCCAGCTCGCGGAGGTGCTGCCGCACCTCGCCGCGCACATGGACGTCGCCGCGCTCGATCTGCACGGCGTCGACGCGGCGCTGGCGAAGCGCCTCGAGGAGGCGGCCGCGGCCAGCGTCAAGCGGGTGCGCGCCCGCTCGCTCAGCGAGGCGGAGTGGTTCGACGACAGGGCCGCGACGTCCCCCCGCTGGATCGAGCGGTTCGTCGAGATGAAGACGATCTGGCACCCGGCCGGGCCGTGACGCGGGCGGCGCTCATCGACCGGGCGCCGTGACGCGGGCGGCGCTCATCGACCGAGCACCATCCCCGTCTGGAGCGTCCGCCCGGCGACGAGGTCCGCCGCCGCGAGCGGCTTCCGCCCCTCGGCCTGGGCCCGCAGGATCTGGATCGCGCCCGCGCCGCACGCGACGATCACGACGCCGCGGCCGGCCATCACCACGGTCCCCGGCGGCGCTCCGGCCTGGTCGGCCTCGCTCTCGACGCGCGCGGCCAGCACCTTGAGCGCCTTGCCGTCGATCGTCGTGAAGGCGCCCGGCCACGAGGTCATCCCCCGGATGTGGTCGTGGATCTGCCGGGCGCTCCGCTCCCACCGGATGCGCCCGTCTTCCTTCTTCAGGAGCGCCGCGTGCGTCGCCGCCTCGTGGTCCTGCGGCGTCAGCGCGAGCGCGCCGTCCACCGCGCGGCGGAGGTCCTCGCGCACGACGCGCGCGGCGAGCGCCCCGAGATCGATCGCGAGCTCGTCGGCGGTCGTGTCCGGGCCGATCGGCGCCCGGTGCACCGCGTAGACGGGGCCCGTGTCCATGCCCTCGTCCATCTGCATCAGCGAGATGCCCGTCTCGGCCTCGCCCCCGACGATTGCCCACGTGATCGGCGCGGCGCCGCGGTAGCGCGGCAGGATCGACGCGTGGAGGTTCATGCAGCCGCGCCGCGGCGCCTCGAGCACCGCCTTCGGCAGGATGCGCCCGTAGGCGATCACCAGCGCGACGTCCGCTCGCGCGTCCGCGACCCACGCGGCGAACTCGGGCGTGCGGACCTTCTCGGGCTGCACGACGGGCAGGCCGAGCTCCAGCGCCTTCACCTTCACCGGCGGCGCCTTCAGCGCGAGCCCGCGGCCGGCCGGCCGATCCGGCTGACAGACGACGCCGACGACGTCAGCGATCGACGCGAGCGCTTCGAGCGACGGCACGGCGATGGCGGGGGTACCGAAGAACAGGGCGCGCACGCCCTGGCTTCTAGCAGGACCTGCGCCCCTCGTGCCGCCTTCTTCGCTCGCGGCGAGCGCCGCCGCGGCGGCCCGACCTCAGGGCCCGGACGCTGGCCGCCCGCCGCGCTCCTCGTCCTCCTCGCGCGCCGCCGCGCCGCGCGAAGGCGAAGGGAGAGCCGAGCGCGGATCGGCGCAGCAGCGGAAGCCGGTCTCGTAGAACACGAACTTCGGCTCGTGCGCGTCGTTCGTCCCGCGGCAGCCCGTCCACGGCTTGGCCCAGAAGCCGCCCATGAGCGCGCCTGGCCACCGGCGGCCGCCGCGCGAGGCGACCCACTCCTCGACGTTGCCCATCATGTCGAAGACGCCGAAGGTCGAGGCGCACCCGGGATGGGAGCCGCTCGGCGCGCCCTGCCAGAGCCGCTCGACCTCGCGCTGCGCCACCTCGCCGGAGGCGCCGAGCTTCCGCTCGTCGACCGGCCGCCAGGCCTTGCCGCTGTTGCAGACCACCTTGTCGACGCGCCAGCCGTAGGCGAGGGGACGCCGCTCCGGGCCCTCGCACGCGAGCTCCCACTCCTGCTCGGCGCACACCCGCTTGCCGCGCGCGGCGCACCACGCGGTCGCCGTCTCGAACGACTGCATGACGAGCGGCTTCGCCCCGCGCTGGTTCGGCGCCTCGAACTGGTCCATGCACACGGAGATCTCGGTCGCCGGCCCCTCCTCGGCCGTGATGTCCTCCCAGTACGCGAAGCAGTGGGTCGCCTTGCCGCTCTTGACCGGCTCGACACAGACGTGCTGCACCTCGTCGCGGTGCGTGCCGGTGACGAGCCGCATGTCCGCCGGACACGCCGGGCTGGGCCCTGGATCGAGCGACGGCGCCGCCGGCAGGCCGAGCATCGCGATCGCGAGCGCGCCGAGGCCGAGCAGGGGATCGATCATCGTTCAGCGAGGGCCAGGGTGTCGCTCCGTGCCGGGCGCAGCCTCGGCCGCGCCGCGCCGCGCCGCGCGGCAAGCGACGGCGCCGAGGATCCTGCGCCGCGTCGCGCGCGCGCCAGGTGGTGATGACGAGCGAGCGCTGCAGGTCGGAGCTGACCCGCAGCGTATCCTCATTCAAAAAAATGGCCAGGGCTGTGGCACGCGGCATGCGCCGTGTCTATGGTGAGTTCCCGTAGCCTCGCGGGCTGTCTTCCACCAAGAGCTGCCAGCAGGGCTCCGCGTTGCACCATCCGCATCCGTCTGGATGCAAGCCAAGATGACCGGGGCGCGCGGTGGCCGCGCGGCCCGGCTGCGTGTTGATGAAGGGGTTTACCTCCCCCGGTCGGGTGCCTAGAGGAGATCGCCATGTCCGAGAAAAAGAACCCGCCGATGCCGCCGCGCTCCGAGGAAGAGGTCGTCTTCGGCGACGAGCTGCCGGTTCTGCCGATCCGCAATGCGGTGCTGTTCCCGGGCGCCGTCGCGCCCTTCGATGTCGGCCGCGAGAAGTCGGTCGCGCTGGTGGAGGATGTCGACAACCTCCCTGGCCCGGTCATCGCGATCTTCGCCCAGCGCGATCCGTCGACCGACGATCCCGGGGCGGAGGACCTGTACCCCATGGGCTGCGCCGCGCGCGTGCTGAAGGCGTTGAAGCACAGCTCGGGCAACTACTCGTTGATCTTGCAGGGCCTCACGCGGATCAGGCTCGACAGCGTCACGGCCCACACGCCGTACCTGCGCGCCAAGATCCGCCGCATGGACGAGCCGGCGACGGAGGACGTCGAGGCGGAGGCGCTGGCGATGAGCCTGCGCGACATCGCGAAGCAGGTCATCCAGCTGATGCCGGAGCTCCCGCGCGAGGCGGGCTCGCTCATCGACTCCATCCAGGCGCCCGGCGCGCTCGCGGATCTCGTCGCGGCGAACCTCGACGCGCCGGTCGAGGAGAAGGCGCAGCTCATCGAGACGATCGACGTCAAGGAGCGCATCCGCAAGGTGCTGCGGCTGCTCACGCGGCAGCTCGAGATCCTGAAGATGCGCGAGCGCATCAACTCCCAGATCAAGGAGGAGATGGGCAAGAACCAGCGCGAGTACGTGCTGCGCCAGCAGCTCAAGGCCATCAAGGAGGAGCTCGGCGAGGACGACGGCGATCAGGGCGATCTCGACGGGCTCGAGGATCGCATCGCGAAGGCGAACCTGCCGACCGAGGCGGAGACCGTCGCGAAGAAGCAGCTGAAGCGGCTGCGCACGATGCAGGTCGGGTCGGCCGAGTACACCGTCGTGCGGACGTACCTCGACTGGATCCTCGACGTGCCCTGGACGCAGTCGACGCAGGACAACCTCGACATCGGCAGCGTCCGCAAGGTGCTCGACGAGGACCACTACGGCCTGGAGAAGGTCAAGAAGCGCATCCTCGAGTACCTGGCGGTCCGCAAGCTGAAGCAGGACAAGAAGGGGCCGATCCTCTGCCTGCTCGGGCCTCCCGGCGTCGGCAAGACGTCGCTCGGCCGGAGCATCGCGCGCGCCCTCGGCCGCAAGTTCCACCGGGTCTCGCTCGGCGGCGTGCACGACGAGGCGGCGATCCGCGGCCACCGGCGCACCTACGTCGGCGCGCTCCCTGGCCAGATCATCCAGGGCATGAAGAAGTCGGGGACGATCAACCCGGTCTTCATGATGGATGAGGTCGACAAGATCGGGCACGACTTCCGCGGCGACCCGTCGGCGGCGCTGCTCGAGGTGCTCGATCCGGAGCAGAACAACACGTTCGCGGATCACTACCTGGAGATCCCGTACGACCTGTCGCACGTGATGTTCGTCGCGACAGCGAACGTGGCGGATCCGATCCCGCCGCCCCTCCGCGACCGCATGGAGATCCTCGAGATCCCCGGCTACACGCGGAAGGAGAAGCTCGCGATCGCGCGGCAGCACCTGCTCCCGAAGCAGCTGTCGGAGCACGGGCTCACGACCGAGCAGCTGGAGGTCACGGACAAGGCGCTGGAGGAGATCATCGATCACTACACGCGCGAGGCCGGCGTCCGGTCGCTCGAGCGGCAGATCGCGGGCGTCATCCGCGGCGTGGCGGTGAAGGTCGCCGAGGGCGACACGCAGAAGCGGCGCGTCGACAACGAGGACGACCTGCACGAGTTCCTCGGCCCGGCGAAGTACACGAGCGAGGTCGCGGAGCGCACCGCCGAGAGCGGCGTCGCGACGGGCCTCGCGTGGACGAGCGTGGGCGGCGAGATCCTCTTCATCGAGGCGACGCGGATGTACGGCACGGGCAAGCTCCAGCTGACCGGCCAGCTCGGCGACGTGATGAAGGAGTCGGCGCAGGCTGCGCTGTCGTTCGTGCGCAGCAACGCGTCGAGGTACAGCATCGCGAAGGACTTCCTCGAGAAGAGCGATCTGCACATCCACATCCCCGCCGGCGCGATGCCCAAGGACGGGCCGAGCGCGGGCGTGACGATGTTCACGGCGCTCGTCTCGCTCCTCACCGGGATCAAGGTCCGCCACGACGTCGCGATGACGGGCGAGATCACGCTCCGCGGCCGCGTGCTCCCGATCGGCGGCCTGAAGGAGAAGGTGCTGGCGGCGCACCGCGCCGGCATCAAGCGCATCATCGTCCCCGAGCGCAACCGGGCGGATCTCGAGGAGGTCCCGAAGGAGGTCGTGGACGAGCTGCAGTTCTTCTTCGTCAGCCGGATGGAGCAGGTCCTGGAGGCCGCGCTCGAGCGGCTGCCCGAGCCCGCGCCCGCGACCGAGGAGTCGAAGGACGGCGAGAAGAAGGAGATCGAGAAGTCGGAGAAGAGCTCGATCGCCAGCAACTGACGAGCGTCGCCAGCGATCGCTGAGCGACCTGTCTCCGAGGCGCCGCGCGGCTTGAACGCGCGGCGCCTTTTTTCGTGCCTCTCTTCGTGCCTCTTTTCGTCAAGAAAGACGCCCCGCGCGGCGGCGACGGACGCCTCTGCCTCACGGCGAGCTTGGCGTGTTCGCTTGGCGCGTGGCAGCGACATCGCGTCGCCTGCGCAGCGCAGGCCGACCTGCGCTGCGGTGCTCGCGCCTGCGGGCGGCTTTCGCCTCGACGGATGTCAAGCGAATCGGTAGCCTCGAGATCGCATGAGGCCGTGTCCGAACTGCGCGTGGATGCTCAAGGAGACCGACGCTGCCTGCTCGATGTGCGGTACGAGCGTGGCGGGCGCAGCGCCTGGAGCCTCCGTTCCGGTCGCGCCTCCGCCGGTGCAGGCGGGGGCTGGCGCCTATGCCCCGCCTGGCCCGCCGGGCTATCCAGGACAGCCAGCCGCCTCGGGTTATGGCGGCGCGGCGCCAGGCTACGCGGCAGGGGGCGCGCAGGGCGCCTATCCGCCTCCTCCTCAGGCGTACGGGGTGGGCGGGGGCGGGCTCTCGGTGCCGGCGTCGCCGGGCGGAGGCGTCGCCTTCTCGACGGGCGCGGAAGCGCCTTTCCCGGTCTCGCCCTGGGCCCGAGCGGCTCCTTCCGCGGGGCTCACGTCGCAGCCGGCGTCTCCGATGAACGCGCCGGGCGTCCCGCCGGCCCAGCCGGCGCTCGGGGCGCCGGGCCCGGGCATGGTGCCTGGCGCGTCCCTGGGTGGCGCGATGGGGCAGCAGCCCGTGGCGCCGGCGCCGGTCTTCGGCGCGCCGCCGCAGATGGTTGCGCCCCCGCCGATGGTGATGCCGACGGGGGCGCCAGGGCTTGTCGCGCCGCCGATGGTGCAGGGGGGTGCGGTCGCGCCGCCGCCGATGGTGCAAGGGGGCGTGGTTGCGCCGCCGCCGATGGTGCAGGGGGGCGCGGTCGCGCCGCCGCCGATGGTGCAGGGCGGGGTGCCGGCGGTCGCTCAGGCCAGGGCGCCTGCGATCGTCGCGCCTCCGATCGTCCAGGGCGCGGTCTCGGGCGCGGTGCCGCAGGTGTCGGCGCAGCCGGCGCGCGTCCTCGTCGGCTTCATCGTGACGTTCCAGAACGATCCCGGAGGGAGCTTCTGGCCGATGTACAGCGGCCGGACGCAGGTGGGGCGCGCGGGGGCGGACGCTACGACGGAGATCGGGCTCGCGGATGCGAGCGCCTCTTCACGGCACGCGTCGATCCACGCGGACCCGACGACGGGCCAGGTCTTCATCGAGGACGACGGCTCGCGCAACGGCACCTTCGTCAACGAGCAGCGCCTCGGACAGGGCGAGCGCCGGCAGCTGCGCGACAACGACCGGCTGCGCCTCGGGAGCACGACGTTCGTGGTGAAGGTGCTGGTCGCCTGAGCGGAGAGCGAGGTTACTGACCGCCGGCGCCGCCCGAGCCGCCAGCCCCATCTGCGCCGCCAGCGCCGGCTGCGCCGCCAGCGCCGGCTCCGCCCGCGGGCGCTGCGCATTTCGAGAAGCCATCCACGATGACGCACTCGAACCCATCCGCGCAATCATTGCCGCCCTTGATACAGGACTGACCATCGCCGCACCGCGCTGTGCAGAGCGTGCCGCCACAGTCGACGTCGGTCTCCGTGCCGTCCTTCACGCCATTGAAGCAGAGGGGGAGGGGCGCCGGGATCTCGCAGTTGAAATACTCCACCACCTCAGCCGAGGGCGCCGCGTCGGAGCCCGCTCCACCATCGCCCCCGCCGCCAGCACCCCCACCCTCCTCAGAACCAACGATGGGTGGGTAGTGGATGCTGAAGGAGATGAAACCATTGTATCCATCGAGATCGTTGGGGTCTGCCTCCGGGGGGGGCTGTTTCCCCAGGCTCGTTTTGAGTATGGCCCTCGGAAGGAGCGTGTCGTAGCCGCCGCACTTCGCTTCGGCTTCGAGCCGGTTGAAGTGGTATTGCGTGCCTTCCGAGCAGCTCACGTCGAGCGTTGCACGGTCTTCCGGTGTGATGACGGTCACTGTACCGCCGTCCACGTCGGCAGAATCGTTGCCGCCCCCGCCAGGCGCGCTACCACCGCTGGCATTTGCGTTCTCGCATTGTGCGATGGCGGTGGCGCCACCGGCGCCACCACCACCACCACCACCACCAGCACCGGTGTCATTTCCGGGCTGGACGCATGGATTGATGGTCACCGAGTAGCTGAACTCCCCCGAGTACGTGAAGGAGCCGCATTCCTCTGCCCGGGCGTCGAGGCGCTTGAATGCGATGCTCTTCGGAGGGAATGCTGTGACGTCGAGCGGCGGGTCGAAGACGACCTGACCTCCCTCCGTGAGGAAACAGATGTCGAGGGTCTCGCGGGCAGCGAACTTGCCTTTGGGCCCGTTCCCCGCGCCAGGCGCACCGCACCGATTCACGACATCGGCATGAAAATCTGCGTAACAGTTGCTCGTGTCTTCGAGGAACGCGCAGACGTCATCGAATTCCTCTGCGCAGCCGGGCACGGAGACGGCTGCGGTCACGGCGAGGATCGGGGCAACGGCGGCGGCGAGCAAGACGTAACGGCGCATGGGCGCAGTCTACGCGTTCTCCCCGAGCGTGGGCCAGCTTCGCAGAGGTCTGCCGACGGCGCGCCGGCGGCGTGCGCCTCCGCCCCGCGCGCCGCCTGCTCCCCTCACAGCTCTGCGTAGGGCCCAGGGACGACGTACGCGTCGTCGTTGGCCGCGTACGTGAAGACCCCCCAGCAGACGAGCTTGTACTTGATGGCGAATGCCATCGCTTCCCTGAGGTTCGCCTTCGGCGCGAGCACGGCGAGGTTCGAGCGGCGGACGCCCCACCAGCCTGGCCCGTGCTGCAGCACGGCGTCGTGGAGATCCTGCGTCGCATGCTTGGAGTCCTCGAGCACCGCAAGGCGCAGCCGGACGAACGACTTGTCGCGCGCGGGGAAGTCGAACCAGTACAGGTTCGACCTCGCCAGCTTCGGGGTGATGCTCCCGGCGCCCTGCGCGGCGAGGAAGCGGCTGAGATCCTCGGGCGAGAGCTTCTGGGTGACCGGGTGCGTGTCGACGCCGCTGCACGTCTCGGGGCCGATCTTGAACTCACCCAGCGCGAGCGGCGCGTCGGGGCCGTTCTCGGGAGTCAAGAGGTACCGATCGATCGCGGGCAGGTCGCCCGGGTACTCCACGCCGGCGTCGATGCCGCTGCACGCCGGGGCCCCCAGCGCAAGCGCGAAGGCCGCCGCGAGCGCGGGGCGCCGCGGCGCGCGCTGGCTCGGCGCCGGACGCTCGTGGCCCTGGCGCGTGCTGGTGGAGGGGGGGCTCGGCGCGCTCGCCGCCTGTGCTCCGGCGGGCTCGCCCTTGCGACTCGGTATGCTTTCGTTGGACATGGCTCTCTCGCGGCACGGGGGTGCCGCCTCGATCGGCGGGCGCAGCGCTGCCCGGGCCGGGCAATCATTCAATGCCGGACACCCCGAGGGCAAACTCCTCGGCGAACATTTGGCTGGCGTGCCCTCGCTGGCCTAGAGTTCCCCCGATGAGGCACCTCGGAATGCCGATGCTCGCGCACGTCCCCGCCTTCCGCGCCCGCCGTCCGCTCGCCGCCGGAGCGGGGCGCGCGGGCGTGGCCTGCGTCGCCGTGGCTGCGATCGCGCTGCTCGCCGGCTGCGGCGGCTCGCCCACCGCCCCCAAGCAGGACGATGTCTTCTACCTCCACGGCGCGGCCGGCACCCTGAGCAAGGACTCGAGCTTCGAGGTGTACTTCCCGCCGCTCGACGCGCCGGCGACGGACCGGGTGCCGCGCCGGATCGGCGTGGGCCTCATGAACGGCGACGTCCGCATGAGCCGCCCGATGGACTGGAACGTCGGCGGCGCCGACTACACGCCCGAGCGCCGCTTCATCACGTACCAGTCCCCGCGGCAGTTCCTGTTCTCGATCTACGAGCGCATCGACAGCCCCGACGAGCCGTGGCCCGACGTGCTCAAGCGCTACGAGGCGGACCTCGAGGAGCAGGGCGCGGAGATCCTCTCCGGCCGCGCGCCCGTGGCCACGGCGAACACGCAGGGGCGCAGCTACCTCGTCAAGGCGAAGATCCCGTCGAAGCCCGTCTCGGATGCCTTCGCCCACGAGATCCTGCTCCGGAGTCCCCGCCGCATCCTGCTCGTGCAGATCGTGCACCACGAGAACGTCGACGCGAACGCCGACGAGATCACCGCCGCGCTGCAGAGCCTCACCGTTTACTGAGCGCAGGGCGGGCCAAGACGGGGCCACGGCGCGAGCGCCTCCCGGCGGCCCGCGGCGGCGGCGCTCGGCCTCGCTCACATCGGCGGGGGCTCGCCCCGATCGTCGTCGTCCTCGTCGTCGCCGCCCGCGAGGTGTTTGTCGTCGAGGGGGATCGTGATCACGAGCCGCTCCGCCGCAGATCCGCCGATCCACGCGGTGCGCTTGAGCGTCGCGGCGCGCGGCGAGCCGAGCTGGAACCGCGGCGCCTCCTCCGTGTCCACGTGGATCTCGAGCATCACGTCGTGGATGCCCGGCGTGAACGTCTCGATGACGCCGCGGACCAGATCCTGCCGCCGGCCCCCGGGCAAGAAGGAGAGGTACTCGTCGTAGCCCACCGGGCCGAGCACGACCTTGTAGCGGCCGGAGCCGTCGAACACATAGCGCCCCAGCGTCAGGCTCTCGCCCAGCTGATGGTTCATCACGCCGAGCTTGTTCCTGAACGGCTTCTCGATCTTCGTCCAGTGGCCGACGAACTGCTCGATCTTCACCCCGATGTTGCCGAGCATCTCGGACAGGACCGTCTCCAGGTTCCTCGCCGAGCGCGACTTCGAGGCGAGGACCGACGCGTAGCGGAGGAAGAAGAAGCGATCGAGCGGCGTCTCGTAGCCGCGGAAGCCGTCGACGCCGACCGCGCAGAGCATCCGGCGCGAGAAGGGATCGGCGCCCTGCTTGCGGTACGTGACGGGCAGGCGGTACTTGGTCCACGCGCGGTAGAGCAGCGACAGGAGCCGGTGGTGGAAGACGTCGAGGAGCTCTCGGATCGGCTGCGGGCCGCCCTGGTAGTCGGCCTGCGCGATCTGCTCGATGAAGTACGCCGGCATCGGCGACACCGAGCCGTACAGGCTGAGGAACGTGGTCGAGACGCGGGCGCGCTCCACGCCGTCAGCCGACTTGACCGGCGCGAGCTCGCTCACGTCGCTCGAGGCGAAGATGAGCGACGGGTCGCCGCGCAGCCGGATGCGCTCGTCCTGCACCGGCCCGAGCTGGCCCACCGGCGGCGCGGCAGGGAAGAGCCGCTCGAGCAGGTAGATGAGGCGGTAGTACGAGAAGCGCGGCGCGGTATCCGCGAAGCGCCGGAGCGTCTCCAGCGCGACGGGGTCGGCGCTCGCGGCGCCTCTCGGCGCAGCCGGCCTCAGATCAGCGTCAGGCTGCCGCTCTTCGGGTCCCATTTGTGCACCACGCGTGTATTCGTGCCGGTGACCGTCAGCTGCGTGAACGAGTTCAGCGAGACGTAGGACCCGAGCATCTCGTTCAGGATGCTCGCGAACAGGTACATCTCTCCCTCGCCGACGAACCCGCCCTCGTCGAGCTCGACGTCGACCGCGACGCCGCGCACCGGCGCCCCTCGGTACAGCCGATCCGTCGGCCGCACCCGGATCGACTTGATCGCGGCCAGGCGGAGCTGGTTCGCGCGCGCCGCCTGACGATCGACGATCGCCTGGAAATTGTAGAGATCGACCGTCGCCCGGAGCACCTCGAGCTCGGTGATCGAGCGGTAGCTCATCGCCATGTGCGCCAGCACGCGCCACTGCAGCTCGCGCCCGAGCGGCGGCGGGAGCGGCGCGGTGACGCCGGTGAGGTTGGTGAAGCTCGCCACGGCGGGCGAGGTCGCCGTCGGCACCCTGAGATCGCCGAGCTTCAGCTGCGCCGGCAGGCGGCGGTTCGTGCTCGTCGCCTCGATGCTGATCACGTCGAACTCGGGGAGGGCCCCGGCGTCCTGCGGGGAGCCGAACGAGAGGTACATGTCGATGCCGTCGCCGATCGCGGCCGGGCGGAGGTGCGCCTGGTAGAAGATCGTCCGCGCGGCGGCCTCGGGATCGAGCTCGTGCTGGAAGCTGAAGAACGAGGGGATCTCGACGCGCTGGCTCGTGCGCCGGGCGATGCCGACGACCTTGTCGATGCTGTGGATCTCGAACGCCGCGGGCGCCGCGCCAGCCGGGCGGCAGAGGTACTCGTGCTTCGTGGCCTCGGGCTTGATCGGATCGCTCGTGTGCTCGAACAGGTTCACGACGGGCGAGCAGAACAGACGGAGGTTCTCCCTGCCGATCCGCGTCCCCGGCGGGAGCCCGTCCCTGAACTGCAGCAGGATCGCGAACCGGTCCGAGATCCGCTCCGCCGAGAGCGCCTGCAGGCCGGTCACCTCGAAGAACGCGAACTTCTGCGGGAGCGTGAAGAACTCCTGCAGGAGCCGGAACCCCGGGTAGACCGTCTTCGGGTACGGGATCAGCGACTCTTCATCGGAGAAGCCGGTGAGCCGCACGGAGCGCGCCGGGAGCGACGCGATCGTCGTGTCGCGCCCCGCGGCGTCCACCGCGGCCAGCGCGACGGTGTCGACGTGCGCCCCGACCCAGAGGCGGAGGTCGTCCTGCAGCCTGCGCTCGCCGTGGATGTAGAAGCGCAGCGAGGAGAGCGACAGGCCCGACAGCGCGGCTCCGCCGGTCAGACGGAGCTCGATGCGGAGCGTCTGCGCGAGCTGCGCGCCCGTGTCGACGCGCACGTCCTCCACCGCGAGCGGGACGAGCTCGACGTCCTGGGTCGTGCGGAACCGGCACGAGACGCCGTCGACCGGCACCGATCCGACCTCCGCGTGCCGAGCGACGACGAGCTTCTCGCGCACCACGTTCGGGAGCGGCGTGAACTCGATGATCGATGTCGCCGGGATCTGGCGGAGGTAGTGCGGAAAGAGCAGCGATGCGACCGAGTGGATCACCTCGGGGAGCTCGTCGTCGAGCTTCTGGCGGATCTTGCCCGTCAGGAACGCGACGCCTTCGAGCAGGCGCTCGACGTCGGGGTCCCCGCCTTTCTCCGCGAGCATGGGCGCGATCCCGGGGTAGGCGGCGGCGAACTCGCGCCCCAGATCCCGCAGGTAGGTGAGCTCGTCCTGGTAGTATTTGTTGAACATCCTCTCGCCACCGCCAGTCGACCGCCGGGGCCGAAGGCTGTCAACCGCCGTGAGCCAGGCTGCCGGGCGGGGGCTACATCACCCGGACGTTGCCGCTCTGGTCCACTGCAGCGCCGAGCCGGAGCGCTTGCCGCCGGCCATCGGGAAAGTGGATCTGCGCGGTGATCTCGAACTCGAGGACCATCGACTGGATCGCGTCCGTGCGCAGGTGCCGGACCTGCACGTTCTTCAGCCGCGGCTCGTAGGTCTGGATGCAGTTCTTGAGCGATCGCTGCACCAGGCCGATCGCCTCGGGGAACTCATGCAGCACCTCGGAGACCTCCATCAGGCCGTAGTCCGGGCAGGTCAGCGAGCTCCCCTGGCGGGTGTTCAGCATGTGCCCGAGGTGCGTCAGGATGGCCGACTCGAGGTCGTGATCCCGGTAGGTGTGCCGCTCCGTCGAGTGCGGGTCGGCCGCGTGCGCGATTCGGGTGAGGAGGGAGGCACCGGCCACGGCGGGATCGTAGATCAGCTCGCGCCTCGAGCGGAAGCCCGCCCGCTCAGCGCGGCGTGAGCCAGTCGTCTTCCGCGGAGACGCCCCCGTCGTTCCAGATCCAGACGACCTTCTGGTACGTGAACGCGACCTCCTCCTGCTCGGGCAAGCGCGATTGCCCCGGGTTCCTCACGTTGTGCATGTGGAACTGGATGCTCGAGATGTTCGCGTTCGTGAGCTGGACCGTGAAGACAGGCTTCTCGACGCCGATCGCGATCGACCTGTAGAACTGGAGCTCCCAGCGAGGGATGCCCTCGTTGTGGCTGAGGATGTTGAGGAGGAGCGGGGTGGACCGATCGAGGTCCTTCGTGACGACGAAGGGCTTGTGCATCCGCTTGCCCGTCGGGCGCCCGGTGACCGGGTCGCGCGGCCCCACAAGCGAGTGGAATACCTCGGTGACGAGGATGCTACCTTCTCGCCCCTTCTGGGTGACGGATCCCCTGATTTCCCCTTGTCTTTCGCCAGTGAGTCTGAGGTAGGCGCTGAGGGGCATGCCAACATTCTGAGCTTGCTGCGCGTGATGGCCATGCCTGATTTTGAGGAACCCCCTGGAGCGGGGCGCAGCTTCGTGCGCTACGGGTTCATCCGCTTCGTTCGGCTCGCTGCGGCGTACTTTCGTACGCCTCACTCGCCTGCCTAAGCGGCTGAGCCCGTGGCGCACGAAGCTGCGCCCCGCTCTGATGCCCCAACGTCAGGACAACAAACGCAACCGGGCGACCCGAAGGCCGCCCGGTGCGACGAGACCTCGACCGCTAGGCGTTACTGGTTCGGCGCCTGCCAGTCGTCGTCCGCCTGGCGCGCGCCGTCGCCGTCATCGTACGACCACTCGATCTTCTGGTAGGTGAAGGAGACCCGCTCGTACTCCGGCCTGTCCTTGCTGCCGTCGTTCAAGCGGGTGTTGTCCATCTGGAAGTCGATGCTCGCGACCGTCGCGTTCGTGAGCTTGACCGTGTAGTGGTTCTGCTCCTTGCCGACGTTCTTCGACGCCGCGGTGCCCGGCGTGTAGAACTTGAGCGTCCACTCCGAGATGCTCTCGTTGTTGACCAGGGCGTTGTAAAGAAGGGGGGTTGACTTGTCGAGCTCCTTCGTGATCACGAAGGGCTTGTGCTGGCGCTTCCCGCTGGGCATCCCGGTCGCCGGGTCACGCGGGCTCACGACCTGATGCTGGACAGCGATGACAGCGATGGTCTTCTCGCGACCCTTCTGGGTGACCGAGCCATCGATGGGGCCCTGGGTAATGCCCTTCAACTGGAGATGAGCTTGCAACGCCATGATCAGATGCCTCTTCCTTCAAGAACTCGCCGCCTGGGCTCAGTCTACGCCCCATTGCGCGCTGGCAGACGGTCCGCCCCGTCGGGACTAGGAGTTAAGAAACATAGAGATAAGACTCTCATCGTATCTCTACCCCTGTTCGTCTCAGGGAGTCCAGAAGGTAACTCCCTCTTTGGGAGCGTCAAGACTTTTGTGTCCCGGGGCAGCGCGGGTTTCTTGGCATTCGGTTCGCTTTCGGTTGGGGTTTGGTTCGTGTCTGGTTCGTGTCTGGTTCCTGAGCGCGCGCAATATTCCGTCGCGAAGCCATCGCTTCCATAAGAGGACGCGGGCGTGTCCATCGGGTTGCGGGCGTGTGGGGAACGTGACGACGCGCGGGATGGCAGCGTGATCTGGCATGCGTGCGGCCGCCGACACCGAGAACGAGGCGGGCTGGCCGGCCAGAGCCGTTGGCCGGCCAGAGCCGTTGGCCGGCCAGCCCCGTTGGCCGGCCAGGGCGTTGGGTCGCGAACTCGCCTTGGCGACGCCTTGCATGATACGAAGAGCGCGTGAGCATCGTTCGCTTCGGCTCCGTCGTCGGCCTGGGGCTCGCCGCCGCCCTCGCGGGCTGCGGATCGTACCCAGAGCAGCCACACGGCGAGCTCCAGACACGCAAGCAGAATCCGATCCCGGTGTGCACGACCCAGCTGCCGCCTGCGAAGCGCGGGGCAGGCGGCAAGGCGGCCGTCCGCACCCTCGACCCAGACCAGTGGCTGAGCGTCGTCATTCCCGGCTACAGCGAGGAACGCGGGATCGGACCGACCGACGTCGACTGTACCGGCCACTACGTGTTCGCCAACGAGACCCTGCGCGGCGGCATCTCCAAGTCCGGCTGGCCGCGCAAGATCGATCCCGACGAGGTCGAGATCCGCTCCGGGCCGGAGGGCCTTCGCGCCGTATGGGTGCGCGTCCTCAAGTTCGAGAACGGCGACGAGGGCGGCCTCGTGGCGCTCGTGCGAGCGGCCGGCGATCGCGCGGACGTCTACGGGGTCGGCAGCTTCCGCGCGCCCGCCAAGGGGACCAAGCTGTCCCCGGTGCGCCTCGGCAACGACAACCTCGTCGTGGCCGAGACGAAGAGCTGCCCTGATCCCGACGACTGCCGACAACGAGCCCACTTCTACCTCGCGCGGAGGGGACGGCTGATCGAGGCGGCGTCCGTCGACCTGGAGCGGACGGCGGTGGTGCCCTCCGTCACCGAGCGCGGGCTCTACGCTCGCTACGTGCTGCGCACCGACGTCTCCTACAAGCCGAACGGCATTCAGCTGCTCGAGCAGGTGCGGGTGAAGATCGTGAAGCACGACGATGGCAACCGCGACAGCGACCGCGAGCTCCGCCGCGTCGAGTTCCAGCGATTCCTCCGGGTGGAGCGAGATACGCTCTTCTCGTCGAACGATCCGCTCTGGGAGCGCGTCGTCGGACAGGACTAGAGCGGCGGTCACCCGCTTCGGATACGGGCCCACCTCGACGTTTTCGGTGCTCAGCGCACGGGAGTGCGCTTGCGCGCCGAAAACGCCGATCTGGGCCCGTCTCCTGTGCGGGGGACCGCCGCTCTGCTCGGCATGGGGCAGAGGGGGGCGGAAACCGCTGTAGAACAGCAGGCGCGGCCAGGGGGTCGTAGAGGGAGCGCGGGGGGCGGGGGCCCGCCGGACGCGCGCCTTGCCCGCGCATGGCGCGGACGCGGCGCGCGCGATCTGCTCGAACCTCGGCCCGCCCCCCTGCGCTCCCCCAGGGCCCCTGGCCGCTCCAGCGAGCGGGGGGAGGCTTGCTAGCGAGGGGAGGAGGGAGGCCTGGCGGAGAGAGGGGGGAGGGGAGCCTGCCGGAGAGGCGGCTACCAGCAGAACAGCGCGTTGCCGTAGCCGCAGTTCGGGCGCTGGAGCATCGCGTAGGCTGTGCCGACGGCGAGGCCGCTCAGGAAGCCGGTGACGCCGCCGATCGCGATCTGACCGGCGTTCTCGTGCGGCCGCGTGTCGCCGGGGGCGACGCTCCGGGCGATGGTGGTGACGACCGAGGCGGTGAGGGGGAAGGCCACATTGCCGATGAAGCCGCCGGCGTTGAAGCGGCCAGACGAGTAGCGGAACGTGTCGACCACGAAGATGCCCGTCCCCGCGCCCGTCGCGCCCCAGGAGGCGAACGCGTGCGTCGACGGGCCGCCGAACGACTCGCAGCCCGAGTCGGACACAGCCGCCTTCGTCTCGTCGATCGAGCAGCCAGGGCGCGTCGACTCGAGCGCGTTCTTGATCGGCAGGTCCACGAGCAGCGTCAGCGCGGTCATCGTCATGGCGGGCGCCATGACCGAGAAATGCCAGCGCCCCTTCCAGCCGACCGTGGCCTCGGGATCGCTGTAATAGACACGCGGCATCAGGAAAACGACGGAGCTTCCCAGCACGAGGCTCACGTCCGAGACCGTGGCCCAGTTCTTATCGCGTTGGACCGTCGTCTGCGCGGCCGCCTCGATCGGGGCGAGGAGGCACGCGGCGACGGCCAGACATCCTGCTGCTACGACTTTCTCCCTGATTCGCATGAACGGCGCCTCGCGTTCGGCCGCGCCTCCGGCGGAAGATCGGCGAGCCCATGACGCGGCTCGCCGCGCGAAGCCCCGCCGTGTTGGGGCGCTAGCGTTTGTTCGGATTCCCAGAGCCGGGGAAGCGGACGATGCTCCGGCCTCCCGACTCGCCGGACGACCCATAGTCCTCTGCGGCGGTCGCAGCGTACGCCCGAGAGAACTGCTCGCCAAATATTTCCCGAAAAGTCTCCTTGTCCTCCCCCGAATAGTCGCCGTGGCGGCGCTCGTAGAGCTTCCAGAGCTCCTCGTACCTGTTCGAGAACAGCCCGCCTTTCTTGCCCGCGCGCTCGAGCTTCTCCTCGAGCGTCTTCGGGGAGAGCTTGACGAGCAGCGACCTCACGCCCCCCATCACGCCGTTCAAGAGCGCGATCTGGTGGCTCATGACATCCACGAAGATCTCGTGGAGGTGCCGCGCGGCGTCCGGGCCCCCGACCGGCGTGAGCAGGACCGTGCCGAGCTCCTTCGCGTCCTGCGCGTTCGCGACCTTGTCCGTCTCCGCGGAGCGATCGCGCGCCAGCACCTCGGCCTCGAACTCCTGATAGCCGTCGCGCAAGCTCACGAAGCACTTCAGGAAGACCTCCATCGTGTCGCGGAGCCGCCGCGCGAAGTTGACGATGCCCGCGACGTCGTCGGGCGGCTTCGTGCCGGGCGCGAGGGCGCCCGCCAGCTCGGAGAGCGCTGCGAACGCCGCGTTCGCCGGGGCCAGCTCGCCGAGCGTGCGGTAGTCCACGCCGTAGTACTGAGAGATCTTCTGGAAATCCCGCTCCGCGAGCACGCTCGGGTGCTCCTCGCCGAGCCGGCGCAGGTAGCTCTGGCGCGCATCGGGCGGGAGGCGCGCGAGGTGATCCCAGATCATCCGGTAGACCGCGGCCCACGCGGTCCGGTACGCCTCCAGGTACGGGACCACCTGCCGCAGGTACGGGTCTTCACCGCCGGGGGCGGCGCGCTTCTGCGGGCTGATCAGCGCGGAGAGGTTGTCTCCGCCCGTGCCGAGCAGCGTGCCGTCGTTCGGGCTCTCGGACTTCAGCGGCGCCTCGATGATCGCGAGCCGGATCTGGATCGGGCCGATCGTGATCTCCGGCTGGCCGCTCACGTCCACCGAGGTGTCGCGCGCCAGCCGGTGCCCCGCGAACATCGTCCCGTTGGTGGAGCCGAGGTCGCGCACGAGGATCCGGCGATCGCGGACGTCCACCGCCGCATGGAACTGGGAGATGTAGGGCCGGTCGATGTGAAGGTCGTTCAGCTGATTCCTGCCGATCCGGACAGGGAAGCGCTCGAACGAAGCGTCGAAGCTTTGGTTGGCCTGGGTGTCGGACACGCGGGCCGAGAGCGCCGCCGGCATGGGTGCAGACTAGCAGACCCGCTCCGCCGGACGGGAGTGCCTGACGTCCATCCGCACCATGCGGCCCGCCAGTCCGCGTGCGGCCCACCCAGAGGCCACGCCGAGGCCGGCCCGCCCAGAGGGCGCCGAGGCAGGCCCGCCCAGCCCCGCCCACCCGGGCCGGCCGGTTTGTTGACCGGTTTGCCTACATGGTGCGACGTTGAACCACACGCAAATGAGCCTCGTCCACAAGATCCCTCCCCTGGTCTCGGCCCTGGCGTTTGGCTACGGGGTCGGGATGGCGGCGCCCCAGTCGGCGATCACGTCGGTCCAGTCGGCGGTGTCGACCTACCAGCTCGGGGCGCCGCGGGCGACGGCGCCGGTCGGGGCGCTCGCCGCGGCGCCGCCGCCGACCGCGGCGCCTGCGCGCGGGCTCGACGGCCCGGCAGCGCCGCCGGGGGGCGAGTCGCGGGAGCTGTGGCGGCTGCGCGAGGCCGCGGGGCGCGACGCGCGGGAGGGCGCCGCGTGCGAGGTCGACCGGCCGAGCTTCTCGCGGCCGCCGCGCGCGTTCTCGGCGGAAGGCAGCTACGCCGACGACGTGGACGACCTCGACTCGGCCGGCGCCGAGGCGCTATCGAAGCTGCAGCTGCCGGACCTCCGGCTCGCCGTGTCGCGCCGCACCCTCAAGTACGTCCGCTTCTTCACGCGCACCGACCGCGGGCGGCAGATGTTCGAGACGTGGCTGAAGCGGAGCGGGCGGTACCAGGAGATGATCCAGGCCGAGCTCAGGGAACGACGGCTTCCGGAGGATCTCCTCTGGGTGGCCATGATCGAGAGCGGCTTCGACCCGCGGGCGAAATCGCCGGTCGGCGCCGTCGGGCTCTGGCAGTTCATGCCCGCCACCGGCGCGGTCTACGGGCTCCAGCAGACGCGGCACCTCGACCAGCGGAAGAACCCGCGCCTCGCCACGCAGGCGGCGGCTCACCACCTGCGCGATCTCTACCTGCGCTTCGGCAGCTGGGATCTCGCGCTCGCGGCCTACAACATGGGCTACGAGCAGCTGCTCGACCGCATCGATCGCTACGGGACGTCGGACTTCAACGAGCTGGCGCGCCAGGAGGCGATCCCCTCGGAGACGGCCGCGTACGTGCCGAAGATCGGGGCGGCGGCGATCGTGGCGAACAACCTGGAGCGGTTCGGGTTCGATGAGGTCCAGGTGAGCCGGCCGATCGACGCCGCCGAGATCGCGGTGTCCCCGGGGACGCCGCTCAAGACGCTGGCGAAGGCCGCCGGCGTCGGGACCTCGACGCTGCGGAAGCTGAACCCCGACATCCTGGGGGACCGCGTGCCGCCCGGACGGGGAGACTTCCTCGTGATGCTCCCGTCGGACACGCTGGCGCGAGCGCAGGCCGCCCTGCCAGCAATGCTCTCCACGGAGCTGCTCTCCACGGACGACGCGTCGATCCTCGATCCGGTCGACCTGCTCGGCGGGCGCGACTTCGCGCCGCGGAAGGGGAGCCGGGACGACGAGAGCCTGCTCTCGCTCCTCCCGAAGCCCGCGCGGAAGCGGACGGCCGAGACGGCGGAGACGGACGTGGACGACGACGGCCGGCCTGCGCTCGGCAAGCGACGCTCGATGCGCGATCCCGTGGCGATGTCGTCGCTCGACGACGGCCAGGAGGGCTCGTCCGACGACGACGCGGCCAGCGCCCCGCTGCGGACGCGCGCCGCGCGCGCGCGGTCGCGGTCCGCGCGCGAGGTGATGCTCTACCGCGTCGCGCCCGGCGATACGCTGATCGGCGTGGCGAGGCAGTTCGTCATAGACGTCGAGGACGTCGCGCGCGATAACCGTATTGAGCCGGACCAAAAGCTCCGCGTCGGCGCCCTGCTCAAGCTGCGGATACGGCCCGACATGGTGGACCGCGTCGCGGCCGGCGAATCGCTCGCCGCGCAGGAGAAGGACGACGGCGCCCGCGACTCTGCGCCGGCGCCGCGCGGCGACGCGACCCGCGGGGGGGCCAAGCCGGCCATGCGGGAGCGCGGAGACGCGAGCGGGGCCGAGGGCCGCGCCCCGGAGGCCGCGGAGAAGAAGCGCAAGGGGCGAGGCTGACGAGGCGCTTTCGGACGAGGGCGCGCCTCGGTTAGCATGCCGCGCATGCAGCTCGTCGACACCAAAGCCATCGTCAAGCGACTCACAAAGAACTGCACCTCTGCCCTCGAGGCGGCGATTGGCCAGTGTGTCAACGCGCGCCACTACGAGGTCACGCTCGAGCACCTGCTCCTCGCGCTGCTCGACGACGCGAACTCCGACATCGCGTTTCTCGTATCCCACTATGATCTCGACCCCTCGCACCTCCGCGCCGCGCTCCAGCGCAGCCTGGAAGAGCTGAGGAAAGGCAACGCCGGGAGGCCCGTGCTCTCGCCGACGATGCTCGAGTGGATGCAGGACGCCTATCTCGTCGGATCCATGGAGTACGGCTACCAGCGGGTCCGGAGCGGCGTGCTCTTCCAGCGCCTCGTCCAGCAGCCGACCCGGTACTCGGTGAGCAGCATCGGCGCGTACCTCGAGGGCATCTCGAAAGACGATCTCAAGAACAACCTCTCCAAGATCGTCTCCGGCTCCAAGGAGGAGGCCGAGGCCGCGGCGGCCTCGGCGGGCGCGGGCGCGCCCGGGGCCGGGAAGCTGCCGGCCGGGATGGCGAGCGCCGGGCCCGATTCGGCGCTGGCGAAGTTCTGCGTCGACTACACGGGGAAGGCGCGCGCGGGGCAGATCGATCCGATCTTCGGCCGCGAGCGGGAGATCCGGCAGGTCATCGATATCCTCGCGCGGCGGCGCAAGAACAACCCGATCATCGTCGGCGACGCGGGCGTCGGGAAGACGGCGCTCGTCGAGGGGCTCGCGCTGCTCATCGTCGAGAGCACGCCGGAGAACCCGAAGGTGCCGCCGCTCCTGCAGGGCGTCGACATCCTCGGGCTCGACATGGGGCTGCTCCAGGCAGGGGCCGGCGTGAAGGGCGAGTTCGAGAACCGGATGAAGCAGGTGATCGCCGAGGTGAAGGGGTCGTCGAAGCCGATCATCCTCTTCATCGACGAGGCGCACACGCTCATCGGCGCGGGCGGCCAGCAAGGCGGCGGCGACGCGGCCAACCTGCTCAAGCCGGCGCTCGCCCGCGGCGAGCTCCGGACGATCGCGGCCACGACGTGGAGCGAGTACAAGAAATATTTCGAGAAGGACGCGGCCCTCGAGCGGCGCTTCCAGCCGGTGAAGGTCGACGAGCCGAGCGAACCGGCGGCCGTCGTCATGCTCCGGGGGCTCCGGCCGAAGTTCGAAGCGGCCCACAACGTCATCATCCAGGATGAGGCGGTGACCGCAGCCGTGCGGCTGTCGGCGCGCTACCTGACCGGAAGGCAGCTGCCGGACAAGGCGGTCGACCTGCTCGACACCTGCGCGGCCCGGGTGAAGGTGGCGCTGCAGCAGCGCCCCTCCGCGGTCGAGGACGCCGAGATCCTCATCGTGAACACCGAGACCGAGCTCAAGGCGCTCGAGCGCGATCGCGACAGGGGCGTGCACATCGATGAAGAGCGGGTCAGCGCGCTGAAGGACAGGCTCGCGAAGGCGAAGGCCGAGCTCGAGTCGGTGCGCGCCGACTACGCGAAGGAGACGGCGGGCACGCAGCGGGTCATCGACGCCCGCAAGAAGATGGACGAGGCCAAGACCAACGAGGAGCGCGACGCCGCGCGCCGCGAGGTGGTCAAGGCCCTCGACGAGCTCAAGAAGAGCCAGGGCGAGGTGCCCCTGGTCCGGCCGGACGTCGACGAGGCCATGGTCGCGAGCGTGGTCGCGGCGTGGACGGGCATCCCCGTCGGCAAGATGGTCCAGGACGACGTGAAGGCGCTCCTCGAGATGGAGGACCGACTGACCCGGCGGATCAAGGGGCAGACGCACGGCATCGTGAGCATCTCGAAGGAGCTCCGGAGCGCGCGCGCGGGCCTGAAGCCGCTGAGCACGCCGCAGGGCGTGTTCCTGCTCGTGGGGCCCAGCGGCGTCGGCAAGACGGAGACCGCGCTCGGGATCGCCGACCTCATGTTCGGCGGCGAGCGGATGATGACGGTCATCAACATGTCCGAGTTCCAGGAGAAGCACACGGTCTCCCGGCTCATCGGCTCGCCCCCCGGCTACGTCGGCTACGGGGAGGGCGGCATGCTCACCGAGGCCGTGCGCCAGCGGCCCTACACGGTGGTGCTCCTCGACGAGGTCGAGAAGGCCGACCCCGACGTGATGAACCTGTTCTACCAGGTGTTCGACAAGGGCATGCTGAGCGACGGCGAGGGGCGGCTCGTCGACTTCAAGAACACGGTCATCATCCTGACGAGCAACCTCGCGACCGACAAGATCACGAACATGACGGTCGCCGCGCGGGAAGAAGACCCGTCGCGCCGCCTCGACGCGGACGGCGAGTTCATCAAGGAGATCGTCGAGGCGATCAAGCCGACGCTCTCCGCGCACTTCAAGCCGGCGCTTCTCGCGCGCATGACGACGGTCCCGTACCTGCCGATCTCGCCCGACGCGCTCGGCGAGATCACGCGGCTCAAGCTCGACGCGCTCGTCGACCGCCTGCGCAAGAGCCAGCGGATCGAGGCGTCGTACTCGGACGCGCTCGTCGACACGATCGCGGCGCGCTGCACCGAGGTCGACACGGGGGCGCGCAACATCGACCATATCCTCCGGGCGTCGCTCCTGCCGCAGCTCTCGGTCGCCGTCCTCGAGAAGATGGCGGAGGGGCCGCTTCCGAAGCGGCTCCAGATCGGGGTCGACGCCGAAAAGAACTTCACGATCTCGTTCTCGGACTGAAACGGACTGAAACGGACTGAATCAGACCGATCGACGCCGCTCGCACACCGAAAGTTGTACTGGCCGCGAGACTCCGCATAAATTGGGCGGAGCATGGTCCCGTTCGCCAAGCTCCTACAGCGTTCGATGTGGATCGGGGAGCCGCGTTCGCCCTCCCCCGCAGGGGAGGGCTCGGCGCGCCGGCCGGGGCCTCGACGTCGGCCGGCGTCGCTCCTCCGCGGGGCGGCCCCGGCGAAGGTAGCGGCGGCCATCGCGGCGGCGACCTTCGCCGTCGGCCTCGGCGCCGCGCTGCCCGCCGCGGTCTCGGGCTGCACGTCCGCCGCGCCGCCGCCCGCGGCCCCCGAGCCGTGCGACGTCCAGATCGTGACGCTCTCGATCTACGCGTCCGACAACATCAACCCCAACGAGAACGGGAACCCCCGGCCCGTGGTCGTGCGGCTCTACCAGCTGAAGAGCAGCGCGCGCATGGAGAACGCGACGTACGACCAGATCCTCCTCAAGGACAAGGAGACGCTCGAGGACGACCTCGCCAAGGTCGACGAGGTCGAGGTCTTCCCGAACGACCTCGTCGAGGTGAAGTTCGAGCGCCTGCCCGACGCCAGCCACCTCGTCGGCGCCGCCCTGTTCCACAGCCCGAAGGGCAACAGCTGGAAGACCTTCTACGAATTCCCGCTCCCGCCCGGAGAGGCCCAGTGCGGCGGCCGCGAGCCCGACGCTGGTCCGCCCGTGGCCGATCCGCGGGTCGCGTTCTTCATCGACTCGACGAAGATCGACAACGGGGTCGAGTTCGACGAGTCGATGTTCCCCAACGCGAGCGCCGTTCGCCGGCTCAGCCTGCCGAAGAAGGTGGCCGCGCCGGAGGCGCCCGCTCGCCCGGGGAAGTGACGGCCGTGGCGCGCGCAGGTCGTCCTCCCAGCTGCAGTCCACGCGACGTGCGCGACGTGACCGCGCGGTCCCCGTCGACGACGAGCGGTCCGATGCGCGCAGCGCAGCGTCGTCGCTCCCCGCGCCCGACCCGCTTTCGCGACGCCGCGCACGGCACATCTGATAAGACTGGACGGGCGACATGATTCACCCGCGCAAGCCGGTCTGGACCGAGGGGCTCTTCATGACCCCTCAGCACCTGCAGCAAACGGACGCCTACCACGAGACGCTGCTCCACGCGCGCCTCCACGCCGTCGTTGGCTATGACTGGGGCATCACGTCCGCCCAGTTCGATGAGCGGGCGCTCTCCGCCGGGCAGTTCAAGGTGGTCAAATGCCACGGCGTCTTCCCCGACGGCACGCCGTTCTTCATCGGCGATCGCGGCGAAGACCAGGTCGAGGCGCGGCCGCTCGAGGGCGCCTTCCCGGCCGCCTTGAAGACGCTCGACGTCTTCCTCGGCATCCCGAACCTGCGCGAGACCGCGGCGAACATCAGCCTGGACCCTGCGAAGGTAGGCCCCGCCCAGCGGTTCGTGGCCGCCCAGACGACGGTCCCGGACGTGAACTCCGGGCGCAACGAGCAGTCGGTCACCTGGGCCCGCACCAACCTGCGGCTCCTCTTCGGCACCGAGCCGCGCGACGCCTACCAGACCGTGCGCATCGCGCAGCTCGTCCGCGACAGCTCCGGCGCGATCGCGCTGCGGAAGAATTTCATCCCGTCGGTCCTCCGCATCAACACGTCGGATCACATCATGTCCGGCCTCCGCCGCGTGCTCTCGGCGCTCGTCGGCAAGCAGAAGTCGCTCGTCGAGGGGCGGCGCATGCGGAGCGCGGCGTCGGTCGACTTCCAGGCCTCCGACCTCACCAAGTTCTGGCTGCTCCATACCCTGAACTCGTACATCCCGATCGTGTCGCACCTCGTCGACCACGGCGGCGCGCACCCGGAGCAGTGTTATGTCGTCCTCGGCTCGCTCATCGGAGAGCTCTGCACCTTTGCAGCGACCGACAGCGATCCGACGACGATCCCCAAGTTCAACTACCTCGAGCTCGATGGCGTCCTCGACCCGATGTTCGACCGGGCCTGGCGGCTCATCAACGAGGTTGTCACGGAGCAGTTCGTCATCGTGCCGCTCGAGAAGCGCGAGGACGGCATGTACCTCGGCAGGTTCGAGGACCCGAAGCTGCCCCGCAGCCACGAGATGTTCCTCGAGGCGAAGGGCACGGACGAGGCCACGCTGCGCGAGCGGCTCCCGCGCCTGCTCAAGATCGGCTCGTGGACGCAGATCGGGCACATCCTGCACTCCGCGACGCCCGGCGTGAACGTCGCCATCGAGTACCGGCCGCCGGGCGCCATCCCGATCAAGCCGGGCCTCGTCTACCTCCGCGTCAACCAGAACGGCGATTACTGGAACGATATCCTCGGCTCTGGCACGATCGCTATCTACCAGCCGATCGAACCGCAAAAGGTCGATCTCCGGCTGATCGCCGTCCCGGCAGGAAAGTGAACGTGTCAGGCCGCCCCCTCCGGGTGAGGAGCCCATGAGCCTCTCGCAGACGATGTACTTTGTGTGCTCCGACGTGCTCTCGCTGATCCTGCAGCTCAGGAACTCGCGCGACCTCCCGGCGCCCGACATCCTCCAGCGGCGCGTCCTCGGCCTGTTCGACACGATGATGCAGAACGGGCGGGAGGCGCGCATCCCCGAGCAGGACATGATCGACGCGAAGTTTGCGCTCGCGGCCTTCGCCGACGAGGTGATCTTCAACTCGAACTGGCCGGGGAGGACGCAGTGGCTCCAGAACCCGCTGCAGTTCCAGTTCTTCCAGCTGAACACGGCCGGCGACGGGTTCTTCACGAACCTCGACAACCTCTACGGCCAGCGCGGCAGGAACCACGTCGCGCAAATCTACTTCCTCTGCTTGGCCCTCGGCTTCCAGGGGAAATATCGTCTGCGGCAGCAGGAGGGCCTCGGCGCCGTGATCGAGGGCGTGGGCAACCACGTCGCTGTCTCCGAGGGCGGCGGTGAGGTCCTCGCGCCGAACGCGGAGCGCAAGGACGGCGGTGCGAACGCGGTGCGCCGCGAGCTGCCCTACCTGGCCATCGCGCTCGGGCTGCTCGTGCTGGCCGTCCTCGTGGTCATCGTGCTCCGGCTCGTCGTGGCCTCGGACGCGGAGGGCGTGGCCGACCAGATCAAGAAGCTGATCAGCACGGGGACCTAGGCGACTCCGCCGTTCTCTGCTGTTCCCGAGGGAGACTTCCGATGTGGCTGTGGATCCTGAGCGCCCTGTTCCTCACCGCCGTGTGGGGAGTGTGGTTCATGCTGCGCCCGGCGGCAGGGGAGGGGGCCGAGGCGTTCCCGATCGAGATCCCGCTCGTGGCGACGGCGATCGTCCTCGCGGTGCTCGTCGGGCTGGCGATCTATAGGCGCATCCGCGCGGCGCGCGCCGCGCGGGCGCTCGAGAAGGCGATCGCGCAGCAGGCGCAGGAGCAGGTGATCAACGCGAAGCCGGAGCGGCGCGCGGAGATCCAGGAGCTCAACCGGCAGATGCAGGAGGGCATCGCCGCGCTCAAGGCCTCGAAGCTCGGCGGGGGCAAGCGGGGCGCCGACGCGCTCTACGTCCTCCCCTGGTACGTGATGGTCGGCCCGCCCGGGGCAGGCAAGACCACCGCCCTCCGGCACTCCGGGCTCGTGTTCCCGTACGTCGACCCCGAGCGCACAGGCGTGCGCGGCGTCGGCGGCACGAGGAACTGCGAGTGGTGGTTCACGAACGAGGCGATCCTCCTCGACACGGCCGGCCGGTACACGACCGAGAGCGACGACCACGACGAGTGGATGGCGTTCCTCGAGACCCTTCTGCAGCACCGCGAGCACAAGCCGCTGAACGGCGTCATCGTCGCGGTGAGCCTGAGCGAGCTGCTCGACGCGAGCGACGAGCAGATCGATCAGACCGGCAAGAAGATCCGCGCGCGCATCGACGAGATGCAGCAGACGCTGCACATGGTCCTGCCGGTCTACGTGCTCTTCACGAAGAGCGACCTGGTGGCGGGCTTCACCGAGTACTTCGGCGACCTGAAGAAGAGCGAGCGCGCCCAGGCGTGGGGCGCCACCGTGCGGCTCGACGAGAACAAGGACGAGCCCGGGAAGATCTTCGACCGCGAGTTCGACGTGCTCGTCGAGAAGCTCCACGCGCGGCTGACGAAGCGGCTCATCGGCGAGCGCAACCGCGAGGTGAAGGAGAAGAGCTACCAGTTCCCGCTCGAGTTCGCGGCGGTGAAGCGCAACCTCTCGGACTTCATCGCGGCGGCGTTCGCGCCCAAGGCGGGCGCGGCGCCCACGCCGATCCTGCGCGGGTTCTATTTCACGAGCGGCGTCCAGGAGGGGCGGCCGCTCGACCGCGTGGTCGGGGCGATGGGGCGCGCGTTCGGGCTCCGCGCGGGGCTCGGCGAGGGCGAGGAGGACGCCGCGGTCCCGAAGGAGTCGAAGAGCTTCTTCCTGCACGACGTCTTCACCAACGTCGTCTTCCCGGATCAGGACCTCGCCGCGCGCTCCGAGGCGGAGCTCCGGCGGCGGCGGATGCAGCGGATCCTGGTCGCGGCGGCCGCGGCGTTCGTGGCGCTGCTGTTCCTGCTGCCGGCGGTGATCTCGTACTTCAACAACAAGGCGCTCGTCGCCGAGACCCGGCGCATCTCGGACGAGATCGCGTTCGTGGACTGGTCCGGGCGGGTCGGCACGCCGCCGAACGTGCGCGCGAACATCGACAAGCTCGATCGGCTGCAGGAGCACGTGGGGAAGCTCGACGGTTACGTCGAGAACACGCCGATCGAGTACGGCTGGTTCATGTTCCAGGGGGACAAGCTGTTCCCGCCGACGATGGGCCAGTACATCATGAGCTTGAAGCAGGGCTTCGTCAGCCCTGCGAAGGCGCAGCTCGAGGCGAAGCTCGAGAAGGTGCGCGAGGGGGAGTTCCTCGACGGCTACAACGCCCTGCGCAGCTACCTCCTGCTCGGCAAGAAGTACCAGAAGCACATGGATGAGCAGGCGGCGCGGTGGCAGACCGGGCGGCTCGTCCAGGTCTGGGCCGACACGCTGAAGCCGTTCACCGATCTGCCCGAGAGCGAGCTCAAGGAGCGGCTCACGCCGCACGTCGCGTACTACATCGACCTCGTGCGGCGGAACAAGCTCGAGGCCGAGGAGCTGAACGAGCCGCTCGTCGCGCGGGCGCAAGCCGATCTGCTGCGGGTCGACCCGACGAAGCGCTACTACGATCAGTTTGTAACGAGCCTGATCGATCAGAAGTACGACGAGTCGGGGCCGAACACGCCGGAGAACCTGAAGTACCCGCCGGTGTCGCTCAACGAGATGTTCGCGGATCGGTCCGAGGTGCTGACCGTCATCCACAGCGCGCAGAAGAACCGGGGCGGGACGTGGTTCGAGGTGCAGGGGCCCTACACGGCCAAGGGGCACGCGCAGGTGCTCGAGTCGCTGAAGGAGGGGAGGAAGAAGCTCGAGCGCGAGCTCTGGGTGCTCCCGCTGTCGAGCGACGAGAAGCGGCAGGGCGACCAGATCCAGAAGGAGCTCGACCGCGTCCGGCAGGACTACGACAACGCGTACATAGCGCAGTGGGAGGCGTTCTTCCGCGACATCCAGGTCGACGTCCCGAAGACGAACCGGGACGCGATCCACGAGTTCAGGGTGCTCTCCACGCCCGACTGGCCCTACCGGCGGCTGCTCCAGCGCCTCTCGGACGAGACGCAGTTCGGGAAGGATGAGAAGCCGAGCCTGCTGACGGCGGACGGCGGCCTGCTCGACAGGGCCAAGGACATGATCGCGCAGAAGGTCGATCGGCGGACGGGCGTGCGGATCGACTCGATGCTCACGGGGAACCAGCGCGAGCACTACGATCCGGTGCCCGACAAGTTCGAGTCGATGGCCAGCTTCGGGGTGCCCCAGCCGCCGGCAGGCGAAGGGCAGCCCCCGCCGCCCCCGCCCAAGCTCGGCCAGTACGTGGGCCACCTCGAGCGGCTGGCAGGGGAGATGAGCGTCGTCGAGGACGGGCCGCCGGACGCGGACACCTCGAAGGCCACGGAGGCGTTCCAGGACGCGGTGAAGGAGACCCAGGGGCTGCTGCTCTCGATGGACCAGAACGGGCAGCGGCTGATGGAGCCGCTCCTCATGAACCCCCTCCGGCAGGCGTACAAAGCCGTCGTGCGGCGCGCAGGCGGCGCGGCGAGCGGGATCTGGGAGGTCGAGGTTTGGCCGCACTACCGCGACAAGATCAAGGACCGCTACCCGTTCAACCTCGCCTCGTCGCGCGACGCGTCGCTCGAGGACGCGATGGCCTTCTTCAAGCCGAAGGACGGGGTGCTCTGGGGCTTCTACGAGACGTACCTCAAGGGCTTCCACTACCAGGTCGGGCACGAGTTCTTCCCGAAGGCGCACCTGTCGGGGCAGCCGCAGGCGGCGAAGCCGTTCACGCCGTTCAGCGCGAACCTGTACAACTGCCTCCGGCGCTCGAACGAGATCTCCGACGCGCTCTTCGGGAGCAGCGGCGGGGCGGAGCCGAAGGTCGTCTTCCACATCAACATGAAGACGGTCAGCCCGATCGTGAGCGAGGTGGTCTTCGAGGTCGACGGCCAGAAGAGGCTCTATCGCAACGAGAAGGAGTTCTGGCACACCTTCAACTGGCCGGGCGAAGGCGCGAAGGGCGCGAGGATCCAGGTGCGCGGCGCGGGCGGGCTCGACGAGGAGCTCGTGCGCGAAGGGCCGTGGGGGATCTTCCGGCTCTTCGAGGCCGGGACGACCACCGCCCAGAAGGACAACGACGAGCTGTTCACGGTGACCTGGCAGATGACCGCGCCGCCTGTGATCGTGACCATGGAGATCCGGCCGACCCGCGGGAACCACCCGTTCCCGACGAGCTTCTTCCGGGCGACCAACTGCCCTGCCAGCATCGGCGATCGCTTCGGCAAAGGGTGAGCTAGGCAGCAACGGAGCCAGCGGGGGAGGGGGTGTCGTGCGGGGGGCCGGCGGGGGCCCCTCCCGCGAACTCGCGCCTTTTGGGAAGCCGTTGCCGTGAGAACGGGGGAGCCGAGACCGGGCGCGAGGCGCTCCGGTGCGGGCCGGCGCTCGGGTTCGCGGGGCCCTACCCCGCCGGCCCCCCGCACGACACCCCCTCCCCCGCTGGCTCTTTGTGAAAAGGGGGAGGCAGCGCGGATCCTTGTCGGGGTGACGGGTCGCGCGGACTGGAACGGAGCGTGCGGGGAGGGGGCCGGGCGCGTGGGGGCGGCGGGGGAGGGCCCCGCGAACCCGAGCGCCGGCCCGCGCCGGAGCGGGACGCGAATGATCTCGGCTCATCCGCGCATGTGGCAATGGCCACCAAAAGGCGCGAGTTCGCGGGAGGGCCCCCCGCCGCCCCCGCGCGCCCGGCCCCCTCCCCGCACGCTCCCGCCGCAACCGGGAAGGTGGTAGCGCTCGGTGAGCGGTTCGTGGTTCACTCCCAGCAGTCATGTTCTGGCGCCGCAAGAAGGGCCCTGCCGCTCCGCCGCAGATCGGCTGCTTCGGCAAGCTGCCCGCCACGGGCGATTTCATCCGGCTGAACGCAGGCGGAGAAGAGCTCGCGGCCTTCGACCGCTGGCTGGGCGCGTCCATCGATTTCGCCCGGCGCGCCATGGGCGCCCATTTCGACGCGCACTACCAGACCGCCCTGGGCCTCTTCGTCTTCCACGGCGAACCGAAAGGCGACGAGCCGCCCACCCGCGGGCTCGTGGGCGCCTGGGCCGCCAGCGGCGATAACGCCGGGCGGCTCTACCCGATGGTGGTGTTCGGGTCCTACGATTACGATCAACTCGTCTCCGCCGGGCCGTCGCTCCCCATCACCCTCTTCCCCCTCCTCGCCGCAGCCCACGACGCCGCGGCGAACGGCAGGACCCTGCCCGTCGACGCCTTCCTCCACCGCGTCTCCCAGATCGCGCCGCCGTCGCTCGACGACCCCGACGCGGCGCACGCCGCCTACCGCGCATGGCTGAAGACCCAGCCGATGAAGGCGCTCTGGGACGCCGGCTTCGGCACCGACGCGAGCCGCTTCTGGGTGCTGCAGAACATCCTCGACTCGGTGATCCCATTCCGCGGTCAGGAGCTCCCTAGGACAGGGCTCGCCCTCAGGCTGCCGCTCGGCGCAGGAGACGCCTACGCCGCCGCCGTGTGGATGGACATGACCCGCCGCCTGTCGAAATGGGGACGCACGCTGATGAACGCGTTCTGGACACCCCAGCGCACCCTGCTGCTCCACCTCGGTCCCCCCCACGTGGGCTCGTTCCGCGAGATGATCGCGCCGACCACCCAGGCCGAACACATCGCCGATCTCTGCGGACCTCCACGGGTCGAGGAGCACGTTTCCCGACATGCGCTCGGGCCGGAGCTCGACGCGCTCGTCGCCCGGACCGACCTGTCGCTCGACAGCTTCCTGGAAGCCCTCGGCTGAGCCGATGGCCGAGCCGAAGGCACCCGCTCCACCCCGCGCGCGGCCGCTCCGGTGCGCCGTCCGGCTCACCGCCGGAGTCGCCATGCAATCGTCGTCTGATTCGCCGTCCACACCCAGGACACCTTGATATCCTGCGCGCCCCATGGCCGCTGAAGACGCCGTCCAACAATCCAAAGAGCGGATCGAGGCGCTGTTCGCGCCCATCAACGGCGGCGTCGGCGCCGACGTCACCTACGACGAGGCGTTCGAGGGCCTCAAGAACGAGGTCGACAAGCTGCAGTCGCTCGCGGGCGGCAAGGTCGACTGGGGGCGCATCGCGAGCGTCGCCGATGAGCTCCTGAGCGAGAAGTCCAAGGACTTCCGCGTCGCGCTCTACTACGCGGCGGCGAAGTCGCAGGTCGACAAGCTGCCCGGCCTGCTCGACGGGCTCGTGCTCGTGCAAGAGCTGAACAACGCGTTCTGGGACACCATGTATCCCGCGATCAAGCGGCCCAAGGCGCGCGGCAACCTGTGCTCCTGGTTCGGAGACCTCGCGGCAGGGACGCTCTCCGGCATCACCGTCTCCGCCGCGGACCGCGACGTTGTGAACGCCATCGACCAGGTGAGCCGCGCCGTGGACGTCGACCTCGCCGACAAGCTCGGCGACGCCTACGGAGGGCTCGGCCCGCTGCGGAACGCGATCCGCAGCCTCGTCGCGAGCCTGCCCGCGGAGGCGCCGCCGCCGCCGCCTCCGCCTCCGCCGCCGCCTCCTCCTCCGCGGGTCGAGCCGCCGAAGGTCGAGGCACAGCGGGCGGTCACGCCGGCGGCCGCCGCGCCGCCGCCCGCGCCCGTGGCCGTGGCTGCCGCGGGCGATCCGGCGCTCAGCCTCGAGGCGATCGTCGACGAGGACTCGGCGCTCGCCGCCCTCGGCAAGTGCTCGCCCCTGATGGCGCGCGCGGGCGACGCGCTCCGGGCGGCGGATCCGAAGCGGGCGTCCGCGTACCGCATCCTGCGGGTCGGGCTCTGGGTCGACCTCCTCGACGATCCGGGCGCGTCGTCTCCGACGGGCAGCACGGCGATCCCGCCGCCGCCCGAGCACGTGCTGCAGACGCTGCCGGCGCTCACGAGCCAGGGGGCGTTCGCCGATCTGCTGCAGGTCGCCGACGAGTACGCGCAGAGCTACCCTCTCTGGCTCGATCCGCACCGGTACGTCGCGAACGCGCTCGAGCAGCTCGGCGACGACTACGCCGACGCCAAGCGGGCGGTGCTCGTCGAGGTGGGCACCCTGCTGCTCCGCGCGCCGCTCCTGCCGACCCTCAAGTTCAGCGACGGTACGCCGTTCGCGGACGGCGAGACGCAGGCCTGGCTCTCGTCCGAGGTCGCGGCCGCGCTCGGCGGCTCGGGTGCGAGCGGCGCGGCAGCCCCGGCGAGGCCGCGGAGCTACCTCGACAAGCCGCTCTCCGAGGCCCGAGGGCTCGTCGCGAACCAGCAGCCCATCGACGCGATGGCGCTCCTCGAGAAGGCCGCGGCCGCGGCTCCGTCGGCGCTGGACCGCTTCCGCGTGAGGCTCGCGATGGCCCAGATCAACATCGAGCTGTCCCAATTCCTCGTGGCGCGGGCGCAGCTCGAGGCGCTGGAGCACCTCGTCGACCACCACCGACTCACCACCTGGCAGCCGGATCTCTGCGCGGAGCTCTACGCCGCGCTCTACACGTGCTACCGGGTCCTGAACCAGGGGTACGAGGCCACGCCCGAGGCCAAGGCGAAGGAAGTGCTCTGCTTCGAGCGCGTCTGCCAGCTCGACGCGGCGCTCGCCTTGAAGCTGTCGCTGGGGGAGTGAGCGGGATGCGCGGGGGTGCGAGGAACGGGGGAGGGCGTACGCGCGTCGCGCGGAGAAGCTTGCCCGAGGGGCGGGGGTTTTGTTCTATGCTCGTTCGGCCTGCGGGCGCTCCGCCCGCTGCTGACGGGGAAAGGAGCCTGCGATGAAAGAGGGATCGGTCGCGCCGAAAGAGCGCGTGAACATCACGTACAAGCCGGCCACCGGGAACGCGAAGGAGGACGTCGAGCTGCCGCTGAAGCTCCTGATGCTCGGCGACTACACGCAGCGGCCGGATCCGCGGCCCCTCGAGGACCGCAAGCCCATCAACGTGGACAAGGACAACTTCCAGAAGGTCATGAGCGAGCAGAAGCTCGCGCTCACCTTCAACGTGAAGGACGTCCTGTCCGAGCAGGAGAACAGCGAGCTCACGGTCAACCTCAAGTTCCGCCGGCTGAGCGACATGGAGCCCGAGGCGATCGCGAACCAGGTGCCGGAGCTCAAGAAGCTGCTCGACCTGCGCGCCGCGCTGACGGCCCTCAAGGGCCCGCTCGGAAACGAGAAGGCGTTCCGCAACAAGATTCAGCAGATCCTGAGCGACCCGGCTCAGCGCAACAAGATCGTGAGCGAGCTCGGGCTCGACAAGGAAGGGGAGTAAGCGATGGCGACGGAGACACAGGCCGCGGGGAGCGCGGGCGTCCAGACCCTCGAGGGCGGGTCGCTGCTCGACGAGATCCTCGCCGAGACGAAGATGACGCCCGGCGACGAGGGGTACGAGATCGCCAAGCGGGGCGTGCAGGCCTTCATCTCGGAGCTCGTCGCCCCGCGGCGCGAGGGGGAGAAGGTCGACAAGGCCTTCGTCGACGCGCTGATCGCGGAGATCGACGTCAAGCTGTCGCGGCAGATCGACGAGATCCTCCACAACCCGAGCTTCCAGAAGCTCGAGTCCGCGTGGCGCGGCCTCAAGTTCGTCATCGACCGGTGTGACTTCCGCGAGAACGTCAAGGTCGAGATGCTCAACTGCTCCAAGGAGGACCTCCTCGCCGATTTCGAGGACGCCCCCGAGGTGCCGAAGAGCGGCCTTTACAAGATCGTCTACTCGGCCGAGTTCGGGCAGTTCGGCGGCAAGCCGGTCGGCGCGATCATCGCGAACTACGATTTCGGCCCGGGCCCCCAGGACATCGCGCTCCTGCAGAAGTGCGCCGCGGTCGCGACGATGTCGCACGCGCCCTTCATCGCGGCGGCCGGACCGCAGTTCTTCGGCCTGAAGGACTTCCAGGGGCTGCCCAACCTGAAGGACCTCAAGGCGCTCTTCGAGGGGCCGCAGTACACGAAGTGGAACGCGTTCCGCGAGACCGAGGACGCGCGCTACGTCGGGCTCGTGATGCCGCGCTTCCTGCTCCGCCTGCCCTTCGGCGCCAACACCGTCCCGGTGAAGGCGTTCAACTACGAGGAGGACGTGGTCGGCCAGCACGACGCGTACTGCTGGGGCAACGCGACGTACGCCTTCGCCACCCGGCTCGCCGACAGCTTCGCCAAGTACCGCTGGTGTCCGAACATCATCGGCCCCCAGGCGGGCGGCTCCGTGGAGAACCTGCCGCTCCACCAGTACGAGGCGATGGGCGAGATCCAGACGAAGGTGCCGACCGAGATCATGCTCACCGAGCGGCGCGAGTTCGAGCTCTCCGAGGAGGGCTTCATCGGGCTCACGTTCCGCAAGGACTCGGACAACGCCTGCTTCTTCTCGGCCAACTCCGCCCAGAAGGCGAAGTTCTTCGGGCAGAGCGACGAGGGCAGGGCGGCCGAGATGAACTACCGGCTCGGCACGCAGCTGCCGTACATGTTCATCATGTGCCGCATCGCGCACTACCTGAAGGTGCTGCAGCGCGAGCAGATCGGTACGTGGAAGGAGCGCGCCGATCTCGAGAAGGAGCTCAACGACTGGATCGGTCAGTACGTCGCCGATCAGGACGTCGTCTCCGCGGCGACGCGCGGGCGCAGGCCGCTCCGCAAGGCGAAGATCATCGTGACCGAGGTGCCGGGGAACGCCGGCTGGTACAAGGTCGACATGCAGGTGCGCCCGCACTTCAAGTACATGGGCGCGTTCTTCACGCTGAGCCTCGTCGGCAAGCTCGACAAGGAGTGAGCCGCCGGCCACGGCACCGCCGCCACGCGGCAGTGCCAGGCCGCGGCGCGGGGGCGCGAGGGCGCGCCGCCGGAGGGAGTGTTACCTCCCACGGCGCGCCGGCCCACCGATCCCCGCTTGGACGAGCTCGCCTGCCGGCGTAGGCTCGCGCCCATGAGAACGCTCTCCAGGATCTGCGTTTACTGCGGGTCGAACCCCGGCGTATCGCCGGCCTACCGCGAGGTGGCCGTGCGGCTCGGTGAGCTCCTGGCGGCGAGAGGGATCGGGCTCGTGTACGGGGGCGGCCGCGTCGGGCTCATGGGCGCGGTCGCCGACGCGGCGCTCGCGCGCGGCGGTGAGGTGATCGGCGTCATCCCGGGGTTCCTCAACCAGCGGGAGATCGAGCACCGCGGGCTGACCGAGCTCCGCGTGGTCGAGACGATGCACCAGCGCAAGGCGGAGATGGCCGCCCTCGCGGACGCGTTCATCGCCCTGCCGGGGGGCGTCGGGACGCTGGAAGAGCTGTTCGAGGTGTGGACTTGGACGCAGCTCGGCTCTCAGGACAAGCCGGTCGGGCTGCTCGACGTGGCGGGGTATTACCGCCCGCTGATCGCGTTTCTCGATCACGTGGTGGCCGAGCAGTTCATGAAGCCGGCTCATCGCGCCGTGCTGCAGGTCGCCGACGATGCGCCGGCCCTCCTGGAGCTGCTGGCCGCGTGGCGCCCGAGCGCCGAGGCCAAGTGGATGACGCCCGGCGAACGGTAAGCCCGTCGCTCGATGTCCGGCTGAACCCTCCTGCCCGCCCTGACTGGCGGCGCCCTGTCGGAGAGTAAGCAGCAAGGAGCGCGCCATGACCGCCGCTGCGGCGCCCGTCGGGCCACGAGCGGCCCTGCTCCGACGGTCGCTCTCGCTGCGAGCGCACGGCGTCAGCAGGAGCGATCTCTGCCGCCGTTGGCCCGTGCGCCGGCCGCTGAAGCTCGGCAGGCGCGCAGCCTCGGCGGCGCCGCGGGGACCAGGAGCGATGTGCATTCCGTCGACTCGAGCCCTCTTCTCTCGCCCCGTGCGCCGACGCGCGGACACGGAACGCGCGGACAGCGCCCTGCCGGAGAGAGCCCCGGCAAGCATCCTGCATCCACAACCGTCCTCGCCTCCTGAGGCGCCTATCAGGGTGCAGCCCAGTTGCGGCTTTTGCGAGGCTCCAGCAGGAAACGCCTGGACGCGGCGCGTTTTGCTCATCCGTGACAAGTTCATCCGTATCGCGCTCACCGAGCACAACGCCGGCGAGAGCACCTCGCTGTTCAGCGCGCCGCGCGGGTCATGTAGCGGATTGGCGCAGTTTTCAAGGCCGTGACCTCGCCCGGTCGCGACGTGACGCGCGACGTGACGGTCGATGGCTCCATCCCGTCGCCGGCGCGTAACTTGCTAAGACCTGGCGCGGTACGATCCCAATTACAGAAATCGGAGACAAGATGAAGCAGGCCGGGCCGGATCTCCTCTGTTTCTCGCACCTGCGCTGGAACTTCGTCTTCCAGCGACCCAACCACTTGATGAGTCGCTTCGCGCAGGAGAGGCGGGTCTATTTCGTCGAAGAGCCTATGTTCGAGGACGGGCCCCCGAGGCTCGACGCGAGGCACGTCGAGGCCAATCTCACCGTCATCGTCCCCCACCTCCGCCGCCGCGCCGAGCCGGAGGAGGCCCTCGCGCAGCAGCGACACCTGCTCAACTCCCTCGTGCGGGAGCAGGATATCCGGCAGCCGATCCTGTGGTTGTACACGCCGATGTCGCTGCCGATCGCCGCCGACGTGGAGCCATCGCTCGTCGTTTACGACTGCATGGATGAACTTTCCGCCTTCCGGGGCGCCCCGCCGCTGCTCCGGGATCGGGAGCGCGAGCTGTTCGCGCGCGCCGATCTCGTGTTCACCGGCGGCCAGAGCCTCTACGAGGCGAAGCGCGCCCACCACCCGTCGGTGTACGCCTTCCCGAGCAGCGTCGACGCGGCCCACTTCGCGAAGGCGCGCGGGCAGGCCTCGGAGCCGGACGACCAGCGCGGCGTCCCGAGGCCGCGCCTCGGGTTCTTCGGCGTCATCGACGAGCGGCTCGACATGGATCTCGTCGCCCGCGTGGCCAAGGAGCGGCCCGACTTCCAGCTCGTGATGCTCGGGCCGGTCGTGAAGATCGACCCCGCCACGCTGCCCCGGCGGCCGAACATCCACTGGCTCGGCCAGAGACCCTATCAGGATCTCCCGGCCTATCTCCGCGGCTGGGACGTCGCCATCATGCCGTTCGCGCTCAACGAGGCGACCCGGTTCATCAGCCCGACGAAGACGCTCGAGTACCTCGCCGCGGGGAAGCCGGTCGTCTCCACCGCCATCCGTGACGTGGTCACGCCGTACGGCGACAAGAGGGCGGTCCACATCGCCGACGCCTCCACCTTCGCGGCCGCGGTCGAGGCGGCGCTCGCTGGGCCCCGGGAGGAGCACGTCGCGATCGCGGACGAGATGGTGAGCGCGACGTCATGGGACAGGACATGGCGCTCGATGTCGACGCTCGTCGCCGACACACTCCAATCCAAGCGTCCATCGGCCGCCCGGACGGGAGGGGACGTACCGTGTTCGACTACCTGATCGTCGGCGCCGGGTTTGCCGGCAGCGTGCTCGCGGAGCGCCTCGCCTCGCAGATGAACCGGTCGGTCCTCCTGTGCGACAAGCGGCCTCACATCGGCGGCAACGCGTACGACTGCTACGACGACGCCGGGATCCTCATCCACAAGTACGGTCCCCACATCTTCCACACGGCGTCGCCGCGCATCTTCCGCTACCTGTCGCAGTTCACCGCCTGGCGCCCGTACGAGCACCACGTGCTCGCGCACGTCGACGGCAAGCTCGTCCCGTTCCCGATCAACGTGGATACGGTCAACGCCCTCTACGGAACCAGCTACTCGCCCGCCGAGGTCGAGGCGTTCTTCGCGCGCGTCGCCGAGCCGATCAAGCACTGCCGCACCTCCGAGGACGCGGTCGTCAGCAAGGTGGGCCGGGAGCTCTATGAGAAGTTCTTTCGCAACTACACGCGGAAGCAGTGGGGCCTCGACCCGTCGGAGCTCGACGCCGCGGTCGCCTCGCGCGTGCCGGCGCGCACGAACCACGATTCCCGGTACTTCACGGACGAGTTCCAGGCGATGCCGCTGCGCGGCTATACGCGGATGTTTGAGAACATGCTCGACCACAAGAATATCCGCGTGCTCCTGAACACCGATTATCGCGAGTTCATGAACGAGGTGAGCTTCAGGGAGATGATCTATACCGGGCCTGTGGACGCGTTCTTCGACTTCCGCTACGGGAAGCTTCCCTACCGATCAATCGAATTCAGGTTCGATACGCACGACAGGGAGGTCTTCCAGCCGAACGCGGTCATCAACTACCCGAATGAGCACGATTACACCCGCATCACGGAGTTCAAGTACCTCACGGGGCAAGAGCACCCGAAGACGAGCGTCGTGTACGAGTTCCCGAGAGGCGAGGGCGACCCCTATTACCCGGTGCCGCGGCCCGAGAACGGGGAGCTGTACCGGAAGTACAAGGCCCTCGCCGAGGCCACGCCGAACGTCCGCTTCGTCGGGAGGCTCGCGACCTACCGGTACTACAACATGGACCAGGTCGTCGGTCAGGCGCTCGCCACCTTCGACCAGATCCGCGAAGCCACGCTCGACGGCGCGGCGGTGACCGTCGCTGCCTGAACAGACCCATGTCTCGACAGCACCTCGCACAGATCGGTATTCCAGGTTCGGTGCCGCCGACGGCCGACGGCGGCGGCCAAGGTTACCCGCGCCCTCTGCTCCGGAGAGAAGACTGGACCTCGCTGAACGGGCCGTGGGAGTTCGCCCTCGACCCCCGGGCGGAGTGGTCCTCCCCGGCCGACGCGCGCTTCGACCGGACGATCGAGGTGCCGTTCGCCCCGGAGACGCCGCGGAGCGGGATCGGCAACGCCGGCTTCTTCAAGGCTTGCTGGTATCGACGGCGGGTCAAGGTGCCGGAGCTGGACGCGTCCGAGCGGCTCATCCTGCACTTCGGCGCCGTGGACTACCTGGCCAGGGTGTGGATCGACGACAGCTTCGCCGGCGACCACGAGGGCGGTTATACGCCGTTCGAGATCGACATCACCGCGCACGCCAAGGGGCGCGAGGGCGTCACGATCGTGGTGCAGGCGTACGACGATCCGAACGAGCTCGCGAAGCCTCGCGGCAAGCAGGACTGGAAGCTCGAGCCTCACTCCATCTGGTACCCGCGGACGACGGGGATCTGGCAGACGGTGTGGCTCGAGCGTGTGCCGCGCATGCACGTCGATTACCTCAGGTGGACCCCGAACCTCGAGCGCTGGGAGATCGCGGTCGAGGTCCACGTGGCCAACGCGCCGGTGGAGGGCGCGCGCGTCGGGGTGCGGCTGCGGATCGGCGACATGACGATCGCGAACGATCAGTACACGGTCGTTGCCGGGGAGGTTCACCGGCGCATCACGCTCTCCGATCCGGGCATCGACGACTTCCGCAACGAGCTCCTGTGGTGCCCCGAGCGCCCGACGCTGATCGACGCCGACATCGTCCTCTACAATCAGGCCGGCATGGTGATCGACCGCGTGAAGAGCTACACGGCGCTGCGCTCGGTGGCCGTCCGCGGCGACCGCTTCCTCCTGAACGGGCGGGCGTACCTGCTCCGGATGGTGCTCGACCAGGGCTACTGGGACGGGACCGGGATGACCGCCCCCGACGACGAGGCGCTGCGCCGCGACGTCGAGCTCACGAAGCAGATGGGCTTCAACGGCGCAAGGAAGCACCAGAAGATCGAGGATCCGCGGTACCTGTACTGGGCCGACAAGCTCGGCCTGCTCGTCTGGGAGGAGATGCCGAGCGCCTACCGCCACACGCGCAGGTCGATCGAGCGGCTCGCGCGGCAGTGGCTGGAGGCGATCCGGCGGGATCTCAGCCACCCGTGCATCGTCGCGTGGGTGCCGATCAACGAGTCGTGGGGCGTCCCGAACCTGCCCGACAACGCGAACGAGAGGCACTACGTGCAGGCGCTCTATCACCTGACGAGATCGATGGACTACACGAGGCCGGTCATCGGCAACGACGGGTGGGAGAGCGTGGCGACCGACATCATCGGGATCCACGACTACGATCCGTCGCCCGAGCGCATCGCTGGCCGCTACTTCGCGCACGACGTGGTGCCCAGGCTGCTGAAGCGGGAGAGGCCCGGGGGCCGCGCCCTCGTGCTCGATCCGTCCGTCAGCCACGAGACAGCGATCGTGCTGTCGGAGTTCGGCGGGATCGCTGTCGCGCCCGTGAGCGGAGAGAGCGGCACGTGGGGGTACTCGGCGTGCAGGACCCCGGAGGAGCTCGCCGAGCGCTACACGGCGCTCATGAAGGTGATCAACTCCCTCGAGCTCCTGGCCGGCTTCTGTTACACGCAGTTCGCCGACACGTACCAGGAGGCGAATGGCCTCCTCTACGCCGACCGCACGCCGAAGTTCCCGCTGCACAGCATCGCGGCGGCGACGCAGGGGATCTCGCTCCTCGGCCAGAACGAGGCGCCCTCGGCGTCGATCGACGGGGGGCTGGCGGACATGCCGGCGCTGGCGGACATGCCCGGGTTCGCGGACATGGGCGCGCCGCGATGAAGGCGCGCGGGCAGGGTGGGGCGGGCCGTCGTGGAGGCCCACGGGCGCGCGCCGGACCGACGGGCGACGGTGCTGGCGGGGGGGCTCGCCTCATGAGAGACGGCGCCGGGATCGCGCTCTGGGGCGGCGTCGAGTGCACGAACAACCGCGTCGGCGACCGGTACTTCGACCAGCTGGAGCGCACGGGCCACCACGAGCGCATCGCCGACCTCGACCTGCTCGCGGGGCTCGGCATGCGGGCCGTCCGGTATCCGGTCCTCTGGGAGCGCACGGCGCCGAGCGGCCTGCGGAGCGCCGATTTTACCTGGGCAGACCAGCGGCTCCACCGGCTGAGGGAGCTCGGCGTCGACGTGATCGTCGGGCTCGTGCACCACGGCAGCGGGCCGCCGTGGACGAGCCTGATGGAGGACAGCTTCGCGAGCGGCCTCGCGGAGTTCGCCGGCGCGGTGGCGGAGCGCTACCCGTGGGTGCGCGATTTCACGCCGGTCAACGAGCCGCTCACGACCGCGCGCTTCAGCGCGCTCTACGGACACTGGTACCCGCACCGCCGGGACTCGGCCTCGTTCCTGCGCGCGCTGCTCGTGGAGACGCGCGCCACCGCGGCCGCGATGCGCGCGATCCGGCGCGCGCGCCCGGACGCGCGGCTCGTGCAGACGGAGGACTTCTGCACGATCGCCAGCACCCCCAGGCTCGCCTACCAGGCCGCGCTGGAGAACCACAGGCGCTGGCTGAGCCTCGATCTCCTGTGCGGCCGCGTGGGCGCCGCGCACCCGCTCTACCAGCGCCTCCGCGACTGGGGCGTGACCGAGGAGGAGCTCGCGCAGCTCGCGGCGGAGCCGTGCCCGCCGGACGTGATCGGCGTCAACTATTACGTGACGAGCGATCGGTTCCTCGATCACCGCCTCGAGCTCTACCCCTCCTGGACGCACGGCGGCAACGGGCGCGACGCGTACGCCGACGTGGAGGCGGTGCGCGTGGAGGAGGGGATCTTCGGGCACCGCGACCTGCTGCGCGAGGCGTGGCAGCGGTACATGAAACCTATCGCGATCACCGAGGTCCACCTCGGGGGCACGCCGGAGGAGCAGATCCGCTGGCTGATCGAGGCCTGGGAGGGCGCGCACGCGGCCCGCGCGGAGGGCGCCGACGTGCGGGCGGTGACGCTGTGGTCGGCCTTCGGGGCGTACGACTGGGACAGCCTGGTCACCCAGGCGCGCGGCCATTACGAGCCGGGGGCCTTCGATGTGCGGGGGCACGCGCCGCGCCCCACGGCGCTCGCGGTGGTCGCCAAGGAGCTCGCGTCCACCGGCCGGACCGAGCACCCGCTCGCCGGGGCTCCGGGCTGGTGGGGCCGCGACGAGCGGCTGCTCTACGGGGCGCCGCGCTCCGCCGCGCGGGGCATCTGCAGGCCGCGCGAGCGCCCGATCCTGATCACGGGCGCGGGCGGGGCGCGCGGCGCGGCGCTGACGCGCGCGTGCGAGGAGCGCGGCATCCATGTCCGGGCCATGGCGCGCGGCGACCTCGACATCGCCGACGCGTCGGCCGTGGATCGCGCGCTCGTGGAGGTCGGCCCGTGGCTCGTGATCAACGCGGCGGGCTACACGCGCGTGCACGAGGCCGAGGACGAGATCGAGGCGTGCCGCCGCGCCAACGTGGTCGGGCCGACCCTGCTGGCGGAGGCGTGCCGGCGCCGCGGCGCGCGGCTGCTGATGTTCTCGTCGGCCTTCGTGTTCGACGGGAGCAAGCCCGAGCCGTACATCGAGGATGACCCGGTCGCGCCCATCAACGCGTACGGCGAGGCGCAGGCGCTGGGGGAGAGGGGCGCGCTCGACGCGCTGCCGGGCGCGCTGGTCGTCCGCACGGGCAGCCTGTTCGGGCCGCTCGAGGCGCGCAGCTTCGCCGCGCTCGCGCTGTCGATCGTGCAGCGCGGAGAGCTCTTCCGCGCGGCGGACGATCTCTTCGTGTCGCCCACCTACCTGCCGCACCTGGCGCACGCGTGCCTGGATCTCGCGATCGACCAGGCCGAGGGCGTATGGCACGTGGCGAACGACGGGGTCCTGAGCTTCGCCTCCTGGGCGAGGATGATGTGCGACGCGCTCGGCCTGCCGTCGCGCGCGGTGCACGCCTGCCCCGCGCGCACCCTCGGGCTCCGGGCCAACCTGCCTCGCCAGGGAGGGCTCCACAGCCGCCGCCGCGCCGCATTGCCGTCCCTGCCCGAGGCCATCGAGCACTATGCCCGGCACCGGGCGGGACCGATGCTGGCGGCCGGATAGCGCTGGCCCGCGAGGCGCAATCGGAGGGGCGGCAGAGGGGCGGCAGAGGGGCGGCGGAGGGGCGGCGTACGCGCTGCTCGCGTGCGCGGCGCTCTCCAGGCGAAGAAGCGCCGACGTCGAGCGCCCTCGTCAGAGCACGCGCGCGAGGACCACGACCGAGTAGCCGACCGCCGGCTGCTTGCCGGGGTTGTTGTACGAGTGGCGCTGATCGCCGCGGAACACGGCGACATCGCCCGCGCCGAGCGTGAACCGCTCGCCCCCGACCACGAGCAGCAGCCCCCCCGACTCGCACGTCAGGTACTCGCGGGTGCCCGGGGTGTGCGGGACGCCCGTCATCCGCCCGCCCGGGGGGATCTCGATGCGATCCATCTCCATGCCCGGGATCGGGTCCGGCAGGAGCTTGCGGACGAACGCCTGCCCGGGAGAGCGCGTGGGGAGCGTGTCGCGCGCGTAGAGCTGGCACGTGGCGCGGGGCGCGGAGAGCATCTCCTCGATGGAGACCTGGAGCGCGGCGGCGGCCCTGTGCAGCACGCCGAGCGTCGGGTTCGCCGCGCCGGACTCGAGGTGCGCCCAGGTCGCCCGGGGCACGCCGGCGAGCTTGGCCAGCTGCTGCTGCGTCAGCCCGCGCGCCTCGCGCAGCTGCTTGATGTTCTTCGCGAGCCGCCCCGAGAGCTCCGTGTCCTGCTCCATGACCGGAGATTAGCACTCTTCCAAGAGATTGGAGAGCGCTCCAACAAGAGGACCGGCGCGGATTAGGCTGGTGTCGAGGAGGAAGGCACCATGAACGACGAATCGACCGGAAGCGAGGCGCTGATCCAGGCCGGAGCGAGCTCCCGTCCGTCGCTCCCCCGCGCCGCGCGGGGCGAGCGGTTCGCGCCGCGGGCGGCGCTGGTCACCGGGGCGAGCCGCGGGCTCGGCGCCGCGCTCGCCCGGGAGCTCGCGCGGCAGGGCGCGAAGGTGGTCCTGGTGGCGCGCGAGCGCGCGGCGCTCGAGGCCGTCGCGGCCGAGATCGCCGCGCAGGGCGGGGAGGCGCACGCGCTCGCGGCGGACATCGGGGACAAGGGCCAGACGCACGCGATCGCCGGCGCGGCGGCGGCGCTGGTCGGGCCGATCGACCTGCTCATCCACAACGCGAGCACGCTCGGCAAGACGCCGCTGCCGATCCTGCTCGACACCGAGTGCGAGGATCTCGGGCGCGTGCTCGAGGTCAACGTGGTCGGCCCGTTCCGCCTGACGAAGGTGATCGCCGGCGCGATGGCGCTGCGGCGGCGGGGGGTCGTCGTCCACATCAGCTCGGATGCGTCGGTGAACGCCTATCCGCGGTGGGGCGCCTACGGCGCCTCGAAGGCGGCGCTCGATCACCTGAGCCGCACCTGGGCCGCCGAGCTCGAGGGCACGGGCATCGCGTTCTACGCGGTGGACCCGGGCGAGATGAACACGCGGATGCACGCCGAGGCCATCCCCGACGCCGACCCGAGCACGCTGGCCGATCCTGCGGACGTGGCGAGGCGCATCGTCGGGCTCGTCGGCCGCGCCGGCGAGGTGCCGAGCGGCGCGCGCGTCGAGGCCGCGCGGCTCCCGGAGGCGCCATGAGCCCCGCCACGTGGCCCCGCGAGAGCCCGCTGGAGGAGCGGCTCCTCCACGTGGACCCGCGAGAGGGGCGCCTGCGCGACGCGCGCATCGCGGATCTGCCCGCGCTCCTCGAGCCGGGCGATCTCCTGGTCGTCAACGACGGCGCCACGCTGCCGGCCTCGCTCCACGGGGCGACCGAGCGCGGTGAGGAGGTGGAGGTCCGCCTCATCGGCGAGCTGTCCGAGGGGCGCTATTCGGCCCTGCTGTTCGGCGCCGGCGACTGGCACACGCGCACCGAGGATCGCCCGGCGCCGCCCGCCCTCGACGCGGGGGACGCGGTGACGTTCGGAGACGATCTGTCGGCCGTGATCGAGCGGAGGACCGCGTCGCGCCTCGTGGAGATCGCCTTTCGGGAGCGGGGCGCCGCGCTCTGGTCGGCGCTCTACCGGAGGGGGCGCCCGATCCAGTATGCGTACGTCGCGGGCCCGCTCGAGATCTGGCATGCGCAGACGCGTTATGCGAGCCGGCCTCTCTGCGCCGAGCTCCCGTCGGCCGGGCGGCCGCTCGTCTGGGGGCTCTTGCTCGAGCTGATCCGCCGCGGCGTCCGGATCGCCTCGCTCACCCATGCCGCAGGGATCTCGTCGACCGGCGATCCGGCGCTCGACGCGCTGCTCCCGCTGCCGGAGCGCTTCGACATCCCGGAAGAGACGGTGGTCGCGGTGCGTGAGGCCAAGGCGCGCGGGCGCCGCGTCATCGCGGTCGGCACGACGGTGACGCGCGCGCTCGAGGGCTGCGCCGCCCAGCACGGGGGTGAGCTGCGGGCCGGGCCGGGGATCACCGATCTGATCCTTCACCACGGCTTCCGGCCGAGGGTGGTCGACGGGCTCCTGACCGGCGTGCACGATCCGACAGAGAGCCACTTCCGGCTCCTCGAGGCCTTCGCGCCGGCCTCGCTGCTCCACCGCGCGAACGCCCACGCGGAGCAGGCAGGGTATCTCTGTCACGAGTTCGGCGACTCCTATCTTGTCCTCAGTTCCACCGCCGGGCTCTCAGCGATCCGTTCGACTTCCTGACCTGGTTCGAGTTCGCCGAGGGCGACGCAGGCGCCTTCGACGAGCTCGTGGGCAGGTTGCGCGAGACGGAGGAGTGGTCCTACGTGGAGCGGGAAGTCGAAGCGCGCCTGTCGCGCGCATCGTATGGAGTCGGCTCGCGCCGGCCGACCCGTCTTTGCGATCGTTCTCGCCCCGAGATCTGCTGAACCCGAGCACGCCGACAAGACGAAGAAGGCGCCCAGGTCGCCCCGGGCGCGCTCCACGCTGTCGCGATCACTCGCAGGCGTTCGTCGTCGTGTTGCACGTGGCGGGCGAGGTGCAGGTCGAGTCGTCGTTGCACTCGACGCACGTGCCAGCCGCGAGCCCGCCGCCGCACACCGTCTTGCCGGGCAGGCCGTCGGCGGTGCAGTCGGTGCCCGCCGGCGCCGTCGTGAAGCTCGGCATGGCCGGCGTGCCCGTGCACGCGGCGTCCATCAAGCAGACGGTCCATGACACCGGGACGTCCGTGACGTCTTCGTCCGTCGTGGTGCCGCCGTCGCCGTTGCACACGCGCTGCTCGCAATCGCCCGATGTCTGCCCGGACGACGGCACCAACGTGCCCGCTGCGTAGCGCTGGCAGGCGCCCGCACCGTCGCAGGACCCGTTGGTCCCGCACGACGCCGCGCCCGTGTCCGGGCACTCGTCGTCCGGATCGCCGCCGGCCGCGATGGTGCCGCAGGCGCCGTCGACGCCGCGGAGCTTCTTGGCCGCGGAGCACGCCTGGCAGGCGCCGGTGCACGCCGTGTCGCAGCAGACGGAGTCGACGCAGCGCGCGTTGGAGCACTCGGCGTTGGTCCCGCAGGGCGCGCCGTCCGGCTTGGCCTCGCAGGTGCCGCCGCTGCAGAAGCCCGTGGTGCAGTCGTCCGCGACGCCGCACTTCTTCCCGACACCGCACTTGTCGCAGGCCGGAGCGCCCTGGAAGGAGTCGCCGCCGCAGTCGACGTCGGTCTCGTTGCCGTTCCGGTCGGTGTCCATGCAGCCGGGCGTCGCGCACTTGCCGGCCGTGTTGCAGTAGCCGCTCGCGCAGTCCGAACCGAGCGTGCACTCCAGGTCGTCGGCGCAGGGCGCGCAGCCGGAGCCGTCGTCGATGCCCCCGCAGTCGACGTCGGTCTCGCCGCCGTTCAGCAGGCCGTCGGTGCACGACACGTTGACGCACGTGTGCGTGCCCCCCGGATCGCAGATCTGGGGCGCGGTGCAGTGGGTGGCTGCGAGGCAGCCGACGCAGGCGCCGCTGCCGTCGCAGACCTTGCCGCCGGTAGTACAGCTCGTACCGGCGTTCTTCGGTGAGCTGCCCGGAGAGCCGCCCGCGCACGTGCCGACGTTGCATTCGTCGTCGGCCGGCTTGTCGGTGTCGTCGCGGATCGACGTCGTGCCGCCGTCGCCGTCGCAGACCTGCTGCTTGCAGTCACCCGCCGTCTGGCCCGCCATCGTGGCGGTGCCGTCGGGCACGTTGGTCGTGCCGCAGCACCGCGCTTCGCACGTGGCCTTCACACACTCCGTGGTCGGGGCCGGGCAGTCGGCGATCGTGTCGCACGGCATTGCGCCGCCGGCGCACGCCATTGAGCCGCCGGTGCCGCCCGAGCCGCCGGTGCCATCCGAGCCGCCGGTGCCATCCGAGCCGCCGGTGCCGCCCGAGCCTCCGGTGCCATCCGAGCCGCCGGTGCCGCCCGAGCCGCCGGTGCCATCCGAGCCGCCGGTGCCTGATGACGAGCTGGCGCTGCTGCTCGTCGTCGTGCCGCCGCCGGAGCCACCGGTCCCGCCGTCGCCGCCGGCGCCGCCCGTGTCGGGGATCCGGCTGCGATCGACCGCGACGATAAGCTCGCAGCCGGTCACGTTCACCGTGAGCGCGCCCGCCGCGAGCACCAATGCAGGGAGGAAAGTCGTTTTCTGGTTCATGCCAACAAGCACATTGGCCAGGGGGTCAGACCTGACCTGGCGGCGAGCCTACAGCAAAAGGCATAAGGAATCGCCGGTTTTCGCCGATGAGTCGAATCGGTGAGGTCCGGCACCGCTCGCGGCTCGATCGCGCGTCGTCCGCGGCGCCGAGTTCCGCGTCGGGTGTGCGCGTTCGGAGGGCGGCCGGCTGCCCCACATCGGGCCACAGCAGACGATGACCCAGCCGCTCGCGGGCATGGATCCAACGCGGGCCCGACCGCCGACGCCCGAGATGGGGGGCCCGCGCCGGGCGCCCTCTTTCGCCGCACGAGGGGGACGCCGCCAGATCGCGCCCTTGACCGCCGCCCGTTCATGAGTAAATAAACATTTACCTGATGTCGCGAGACGAGAAAAAGGAGACGCGGCGGGCGCTCCTCGACGCCGCCGCCGAGGAGTTCGCGCGTCATGGGCCCGACGGGGCCCGCGTGCACGCCATCGTGGGGCGCGCCGGGGTCAACGAGCGCATGATTTACCATCATTTCGGGAGCAAAGATGGCCTCTACCGCGCGGTCCTCGAGGACCAGTGGTCCGGCCTCATCGAGGGGTGGCGGCCGGCGCTCGAGGCGTCGGCGGCGCTCGAGCCGCGCGAGGGGCTCTGGCGCGCGTTCACGATGTTCTTCCGGCTGCTCCTCTCGCGCCCGCTGTGCATGCCGCTCGCGATGCACGAGGCGATGAGCGGCTGGCAGGCCGCGCCGCCCGCGACGCTCGCGATGCTGCCATCGCAGCTGCGCGATCTCTACGAGCGAGGTCAAGCCAGCGGGGTGTTCCGGCGAGACTGCGATTTCGAGCTCCTTTATTGCACCGTCGTCGGGGCGCTGGCCGGGATCGGCATCTTCGGGCCGCGCTTCTCGGACCTTCGGGCGCGCCTCTCGTGCGATGTCGAGCTTGCCGCGCGCCTCGGCGAGCAGACCGTGAGCCTCGTGCTGGATGGCGTGACCACGCCTGGATGGGGCGGCCGCGCGGGCGCCGGAGAGACCACGTGACGTGAGCCTCGTTCATCCGTCATCGCCCGCGGGTCGTCGCTGATCAATCGTTGTCAATCGATCGTTTCTCGACAAGGAGAGCGCGTATGAACGTTGATGTCGTCATCGTGGGCGGCGGTCCGACCGGCCTGATGCTGGCCTGCGAGCTGCGGCTGGCCGGCGTGCGTCCCGTCGTGCTGGAGCGGTTGCCCGAGCCCACGGGGCTCTCCAAGGCGCTCGGCCTCGGCGGGCGTGCCGTGGAGATCCTCGACCACAGGGGCCTTCTCGATCGCTTTCGCGCGGAGCAGAGCGCCGCAGAAATGACGCGCTTCGTGCACTTCGGCGGGATCCCGCTGGCCGTCGGCGGCGAGCACGCGCGCGTCTCCAGGCGCTTCCTGAGCATCCATCAGGCGCGCATAGAGGCGCTGCTGGAGGAGCGTGCGCGCGAGCTGACGACGGAGATCCGTCGAGGTCACGAGCTCATCGGGCTGGAGCAGGACGGGGAGGGCGCGACGGTCGCCGTCCGAGGCCCGGACAGCGACTACGTGCTTCGAGCGCGCTTCGTTGTGGGGTGTGACGGCGGCCGCAGCGCCGTGCGCAAGCTGTCCGGGATCGGCTTTCCTGGTCTCCCGCCCTCTCGGCTCCTGCGCCTCGCCGACGTCACGCTGGCCGAGGGCGCGACGGAGGACGGGCACCTCGTCCTCTCCGGTGGTCGCCGCGTTCGCTTCGGGCTCGGCGGGATCGCCCTGGTTCCCCTGGGAGCGGGCGTGTTTCGCGTGGTCACCTCGGAGCCGTATCCGCAGGACTTCGACCGCGACGCGCCGATGACGCTCGACGAGCTGCAGGCCAGCGTTCGCGCGGCGCTCGGCGAGGATCTGCCCGTCCGCGAGGTGCGGTGGTTGTCTCGGTTCACCGACGCCAGCCGGCAGGCGGATACGTACCGCGCGGGCCGCGTGCTGCTCGTGGGCGACGCGGCGCATATCCATCTCCCCGCCGGCGGGCCAGGCCTCACCACCGGATTGCAGGACGCGGTCAACCTCGGCTGGAAGCTGGCCGCGGAGGTCCGCGGCTGGGCGCCGCCGGGGCTCCTCGACACCTACCACGCGGAGCGGCACCCCGAGGGCAAGCGCGTGATCATGCACACCCGGGCGCAGGGCGCGCTGATGATGCGGGACGAGCGCGTCGCCGCGCTGCGCGAGCTGGTCGGCGAGCTGCTCAAGCACGAGGAGAGCCTGCGGTATGTCGTCGAGATGCTGGACGCGGCCGACGTCCGTTACGAGATGTCGACCGAGCCCGGCGAGCAGCATCCGCTGCTCGGGCGATGGGCGCCGGACGTCCCGCTGACGACGCAGAAGGGGGAGACGCGGGTCGCGCAGCTCATGCACGGGGCCAGGGGCGTGCTGCTGGACATGACCGGCGGCGCCGCGCTCGGCGGCGTGGCTGCGCCCTGGGGCGATCGCGTGGACGTCGTGAGCGCGCGCTGCGCAGCGCTGCCGCGCCCGGCGGAGGCGATGCTGATTCGCCCCGACGGCTACGTGGCCTGGGCGGCCGCGGCAGGCGAGCCCGAGGCCTCTGCCCACCGCCGGCTGCGCCGCGCGCTCACCACGTGGTTCGGCGCGGCCTGCGGCACCTCGGTCGCGGCTTGAGCCAGCGGCGTGCAGCGCCGGCGCAGATCCGGTAGAGGGCATCGCCCATGGCCGAGCCGTCCGAGACCCCTTTCGATCTGCTGGGCGGCGAGCCGGCGGTGCGCCGGCTCGTCGAGCGCTTCTACGACCTCATGGGCCGCGACGAGCCGGCGCTCGCGCGCCTCCACGTCTGCGACGAGGCGGGCCAGGTCGCCCGCGAGAGCCGCGATCGATTCGCGCTCTTCCTGATCGGCTGGCTCGGCGGGCCGCAGGACTACATCGCGGCGCACGGCCACCCGCGGCTGCGGATGCGCCACGCCCGCGTGCCGGTCGACGTGGCGATGCGCGACGCATGGATGCGCTGCATGCGGGCCGCCATGGCCGAGATCGACGTGCCCGCGCCGCTCCGCGCCTTCCTCGACCAGCGCTTCGCCGAGGTGGCGGACTTCATGCGAAACCGTCCTGGCTGACTGGAAGCGCCGGCCGGCGCGGCGCGCAGGGTCGCGCGCGTCTCGACGCCCCCACCGCTCCCCGATTTTCCGTACGATACGTCGTCCGCTCTCGTGAGGTCGCGCGAGACGCCTGCCGCCAGCGCACGGGGATCCGCTGCGCCAGGCAGGCGTGCAGCGCCTGGAACCCGTGCGGGGAACGATGTCCCAACTCGACGAGCACCCGATGACCAAGCCCGCTCCGCCGGACGGAGAGCGCACGCCGCCGCCATCGGGAGCCCTCCCCCGTCACGAGCCGGATCGGCAGGGGCCGGGCAAGGGGGAGCGCAGCCCATGGCCATGGGTGAAGCGCTTCTTTCGCGAGGTGGACTGGCCCAATCGGGTGGTCCTGGGCGTCTCGGGCCTCGTCTTTGGGGCGGTGCCGTTCTTCTGGTCGCCGGAGCGCTTCACTCCGGTCATCGAGGGGCGCGGCGAGCTCGTGGACGCCGCGGTCTCCGCGGTCCCGCTCGCCATGGTCTTCGTCGGGGCCATGGCGCCTCAGGCGTTCGTCGTGGGGCGCTTCCTTCGGCGCCTGTGGCGGGATCTACCCCCAGGGACGGGCTTGATCCGGCTGAAGTCCATGGGCCGCGGCGGCGTCTTGATCGCTGTCGGTCTGCTGGTGAGCACGTTCGTCACGGTATGGGGGGTGGCGTTGTGGTACGCGGTCCACGGGGACCAGCACACGAGCCCGCAGTACAGGGTTGTCTCCTCGGTCATCGCTGCCCTCATGCTGACGCTCGGCACGCTGCTGACGATCCTGCAGTCGTGGGAGTCCGCCGCGAGGCCTTCGAGGGGCGAGTCCGAGTACCGCACCATCGGTGACCTTCGCGCGCTCGAAGCCAGGTGGATCGGGGCGCGGCGCTGCGCGGCCAACCTGAAGCACCCCTCCACGGGCGACGGCGATGATCCGCGCGGCGCGCACCTCATCGGGCTGTCGCTCTCCGGCGGAGGGATTCGCTCGGCGACCCTGTGCCTCGGCTTCCTGAAAGGACTCGCCACGATCCCGACGAAGAGCGGCGAGGTGATCCTCAAGTACGTCGATTACATGAGCTCCGTCTCCGGCGGCGGCTGGGCGGGGGGCGCGCTCACGGCGCTGACGTCCGGCGTTCACCCGAAGGGGGACGCGGAGCCCCGCTTCAAGCCGCTGGAGGCCGACTCATGGAACCGCCTCCTCGACAGGATCCGCCTGCGAGGCGACTACCTCGTCCCCGGCGGGATCGGCCTCACCGCCAACACGCTCCAGCCGCTCCTCATGATCTTGGTCGGCGCGATCGCCAACGCGCTGTCGCTCCTCACGGCCGGGTTCGCGGCGCTCGTCCTCCTCTACCACTCGAGCTCGAGGTCGGGGTTCCTCGCGCGCGCGGTCAAGCGCGGCGTGGCCGAGGTCGTCTCGCGCTTCGATGGAGCGCGATCTCTGTTCTTCACCACGGCTCCCGCGGAGCCGGGCACGCTGCCAGGCGCGATCGCGGCAGAGCTCCCTGTGCTGGACATCCTCGTGTTCGTCCTCGCGTTCGCAGGAGGTGTCCTCCTCTTGGCCTTGCTCGTCATGTACGCCGGGATCCTCCTCTCGCGGCCGTCCGTCCACGAGGCGGGGACCCGGGTCGCCGCTCGCGTGGCGCTGCTCGCGGCGCTCACGTGGTGCTCCCTGCTCGCGCTGCGGGCCGATCCCCTGCTCACCCTCCTCGCCCTGTGCGCTGCACTGGCCCTCGCGCTTGCCGTCCTGCTGAGCCGCCTGAAGCGCGAGCAGCTCCTCGCGGTCATCGGGGTCGCCGTCAGCGGACAGGTGTTCGCGCTCGGCTTCACGGCGCTCTACGATGTCGTGAAGGGCGTCACGTCGGCATGGGCGAACGTCCTCCGGTGGCTGCTCTTCGCGCCGATCCGGCTCACTCAGTCGATCGACGGGCTCGTCCGCGTGCCTGGCCAGCACGACCCGCTGCACGTCGTCGAGCTGATGGTCGTGGCCGCGCTCAGCCTTGTGTTCATCGGGCTCAGCTTCATGACATCGAGGAACCATACGGGCCTTCACCGGTTCTGGGCCAACCAGATCCGCCGTGCGTACCTGTCGCTGCCGGGCGACTCCGACCGGCCGGCCAGCGATTCTCCCTCCGCCTGGCCGCTCGCCGCGTTGAGGCCCTCGAACCAGCCGCGCGTCGAGAGGACGTACGCGGCGGATCCAGCGCCCTGGAACCTGGGCGGGCCGCACCGCGGCGCGCCGCTCCACGTCGTGACCGCCACGGTCAACACCCCGGGGTCGGACGACCCTGTCCTCTACAAACGGGGCACCGCGCGGTTCGAGTTCAGCCCCTATGCCGTCGGCGGGCCCGCGACCGGGTGGGGGCCAGCCGAGGCCTATGGCGACACGCTCACCCTGGCCCATTCGATCGCCATCAGCGCTGCAGCCGTGAACAGCCAGGGCGGCACGCTGATCCCGCGGTGGGCGCGCGTCGTCCTCACGGTGCTCAACTGCGGTCTCGGCCTCTGGGTCCAGAACCCGCGCTTCGCGAGGTCTGCCGGCGATCCGCACGTGCTCTTCCGGAGGTGGGCGCACTTCTGGAGCGCCTATCAGTTCAAAGAGATCTTCGCGCGGAACAAGGAGAGCGACACGCTGGTCTTCGTCTCCGATGGCGGTCACCACGACAACCTGGGACTGACAACGCTCGTCGAGCGGGAGTGCGAGCTCATCCTGTGCATCGACGCCAGCGCCGACCCCGAGTGGACGTGCGACGAGCTCGCGAAGGCGGCGCGGATCCTGCGCGTGGACCGCGGGCTCGACTTCGAGCTGAGGCGCGAGGACCTCGAGCGCGTTCGCCCGAACGATCCGCGAGGCACCTGGGAGCAGCGCACACCGCGCACGCCGATCCTGGTGGGGAAGTTCAAGCTGGATCCGGGCGCGAAGACCGGGGCGACCGAGAAAGATACGGCGACCAAGGAGGTCACGGTCGTCTACGTCAAGGCCGGCCTCTTGCCGGGGCTGCCGCTCGACGTCCAGCGATATGCGGAGTCTTACCCCGAGTTTCCGCACCAGACGACCGCCGATCAGTTCTTCGACGAAGCGCAGTTCGAGGCGTACCGGCTGCTCGGCGAGGCGCTCGCTCGCGAGGTCGTGCGCACGCTGGACGACGCGACGGGGAGCGCGGGCCAGAGTTGGGCGAGCACGGTGAATGATCTTCGCCCCGAGCCCCGCGCCGTCGGACCCGGCGACGTCGCCAGCCGCGTCACTCCGGCTTGAGCGCGGCGAGCGTTGGCCGTGGCCGGCGCGCTCGATAGCCCCTGGAGCTGCGCGGCGTGGACGCGTCGCGTAGGCGTGGATGCGTCGCGCAGGCGTGGACGCATCGCGTAGGCGTCGCTCGGTCGCTTTCTGCGCCACCGGCGCAGCGATTTCGTGAATCCTCCACCCCGCGTCGGGGCTTCTCCGGACGAAGGATGGAGGAGCTCATGAAAAGCAATGTGGGGAAGATGGATCGGTTGCTGCGTGGTCTCGGTGCACTTGCGCTGCTGGTGTGCGCCTGGGCGGCGCCGCTGACGCTCGTGACGCGCCTCACCGTGTTCGGTCTGTCGGCTGTGTACATGATATTTACGGCGCTCTCGGGCACGTGCTTCGGGTACGCTCTGATCGGCAGATCCACATGCCCCCTCCAGCGGAGCTGAGGCGCGGAATGGAAGCATCGAGAGCACACGAGCCGGTCTTCACGGCGGCGGCGCGCGGCGATGACGGCGCGCTGGAGCTGCTCGTCCGCGCTTACCATGACCGCGTGTACCGCTTCGGGCTGCGCGCGTGCCGCGACGCCTTCGACGCCGACGACGCGGTCCAGGAGGCCTTCACGAAGCTCGCGCGCCGCCCCGACGTGGTGCGCGATCCGGGCGTCCTCTCCTGGCTGATGACGGTGGTCCGGAACGCGTGCCTGCGCATGCTTCGCCCCTTCGCGCAAGAGCGCGCGCGGCTGGGAGATCGGGTGGACGACATCGACGCGGTGCCCTCGGGCGATCTCGACCCTCAGGCAGCATTCGAGCGCTGGCGGCTGGTCCGCGCCGTGCATGAGGCCATCGCCGTGCTGGAGCGGCCCTATCGAGAGGTGCTCGTGCTGCGCGACGTCGAGGGGCTGACGGGCGAGGAGGTGTGCCAGATGCTCGGGCTCGGCGAGGCGGCCATGAAGAGCCGTCTGCACCGGGCGCGGCAGCTGGTGCGGCGGGAGGTCCTCCGGCAGGAGGGCGCGCCTTCCGCCTCATGGGTGCGGGGAGGGGAGGAGAGGAGAAATTAGCCATGTTCATGAGCAGGAGCCTTGTGGAGCACCTCGCGCGTGGGGCGATCTGCCTCGCGGCCCTCGTGGCCTCGGTGCTCGTCGCGCGCGCTTCCCTCTGGCTGGCAATGGCGCTGTTGCCAGTCGCGCTCGTGGCGGTGGGCGGATGCCCGATGTGCTGGACGCTGGGGTTGATCCAGATGGTCAGCGCCAGGGCGCGAGGGGAGCACCTCGAAGAGCCGTGCGACGACGGCGGATGCGCCTGGGCGCCGCAGAGCCGCCGGTGAGCTAGCGCGAAGCGCTGGTCCCGGGGGCGCCTTCGGCGTATGGACACGGCCACCATGCATCGGGTGTTCATCGACGGGCAGGAAGGTACGACGGGGCTCCAGATCCGCGAGCGGCTGCAGGGCCGCCGCGACCTCCAGCTGCTCGAGATCGACCCGGACCGCCGCAAGGACCCGGCGGCGCGCCGCGCGCTGATCAACGAGGCGGATGTGCTCATCACGTGCCTGCCCGACGACGCCGCCCGCGAATCCATCGGGTGGATCGAGAACCCGAGGACGCGCGTCATCGATCCGAGCACCGCGCACCGGACGGCCGACGGGTGGGTGTACGGCTTCCCGGAGCTCCGCCCCGGCCAGCGCGAGGCCGTCCGCGGCGCGCGGCGCGTCGCCGTCCCCGGGTGCCACGCGACCGGGTTCCTCGCGCTCGTGGCGCCGCTCGTCGAGCAGGGGCTCCTGCCCAGGGACGCCCGCGTGATCGCGCACTCGCTCACCGGCTACAGCGGCGGCGGGCGCAAGATGATCCAGGCCTACGAGCAGGCCGACGGGGCGCGCCGCGAGCAGCTCCGCGGCCCGCGCCCGTATGGGCTCACCCTGCAGCACAAGCACATTCCGGAGATGCGCGCGATCGCCGGCCTCGACAGGGCGCCGCTGTTCCAGCCGGTCGTGGGTGACTTCTACAAAGGCATGCTCGTCTCGGTGCCCCTGTTCGTGGACGCCCTGGCGCGGCCGGCGACGCCCGCCGCGGTCCACGAGCTCTACGCGTCCTATTACGCCGGCGAGCCGTTCATCCGGGTGATGCCGCTCGGCGGCCAGGGCGCGCTGGAGGACGGCTATCTCGGCGCGCTGGAGTGCAACGACACGAACCGACTCGACGTGTTCGTGTTCGGCAAGCCGGACCAGATCCTGGTCGTGGCGCGCCTCGACAACCTCGGCAAAGGCGCCTCCGGCGCGGCGGTGCAGAACCTGAACCTGATGCTGGGCGCGCCGGAGGCCACCGGCCTCGACTGAGCGCCACCCGGGTCACCCGGGTCACCCGGCGCGCGTGTAGAGCCGCGGCGCCGAGCTCTCGAGGGCGGCGATCAGGCGCTCCGCGGCGTCGGCGAACGCGCGCCGGAACGCGATCCGCCAGGGCCGGCGGAGCGGGCCGGTCGAGAGCCGTTTGACCACGAGGTCGCCGCTGCTGAGATAGGCTTCCGCCACCCATTCCGAGAGGGTCGCGATCCCCATCCCGGCGCGCGCCGCGTCGACCACGGCCTCGGTGAGCGGGAACCGCAGGAGCTCGATCTTGGGCCGCTGCCGCCCGAAGACGGCGCTCATGAACCAGCGCGCCTCGGCCGGCGTCGCGTTCGGCGTGATCAGCGGGCCCTCGCGGAGGTGGTCGCGCGTGAGCGAAGCCCGCCCCGCGAGCGGGTGCGAGGTCGAGATCACGAAGATGATCTCGTCCGAGAAGAGCGGCCGCTCCACGAGCGCGCAGCCCGCCTCGCGGTCGCTCGGCAGGGACGACGTGGTGAGCAGCGCGACGTCGATGTCCCCCCGGACGAGCGCGGCGACCGGATCGTGGGTGTGCTCGACCGCGAGCACGATCTCGAGGCGGGGCAGCCTGCGCCGGAGGCTCGTCATCGCGGAGGGCAGCCAGCGGTACGCCGTGTAGCACTCGCACACGAGGCGGACGCGCGTGGTCGCGGCGACCGGCGCCGCGACCTCTCGCTCGAGCTCCCGGAGCTGCGCGAGGACGAGCCCGGCCCCCGCGATGAGCCGCTCGCCCGCGGCCGTCGGCGTGACCCCGCGCGCGGTGCGCTCGAAGAGGAGCGCGCCGACCCGCTCCTCCGCCTGGGCGAGCGCCCGGCTCACGGCGGACTGCGTGATGTGCATCGCCGAGGCGGCGCCGGCCGTGCTCCCGGCGGCAGCCAGCGAGAGGACGAGCTCCAGATCGCGGATCTCGAGCTGAGGCCGCGGTCCGATCGCAGGAGGCGCAGAGGAGGACGGTATGCGTGACACGCATAGACCCTATCACGACGATGCGTTGGACGCACAGCCCCGCGAGGCGCACGTTGGGCGCCGTCAGGAGGTTTTCATGAAGCTCTATTTCGCTCCGCTCGCATGTTCTCTCGCCACGCGCATCGCCTTGTACGAGGCCGACGCGGAGGCCTCGTATGTGGAGGTCGACCTGAAGACGAAGCGGACCGTGGGGGGCGCCGATTACCATGCGATCCACCCGCTCGGGTTCGTCCCCGCGCTCGAGATCGAAGGAGGCGAGATCCTCGCCGAGAACGCGGCGATCCTTCAGCTCGTGGCGGATCGGTTCCCGAAGGCGGAGCTCGCGCCGCGGGATCCGCTCGGCCGGGCGCGCCTCCAGCAGTGGCTCGGCTTCATCGGGAGCGAGCTCCACAAGGCGGTCTACAGCCCGCTCCTGGACAAGACGGCTGCGCCCGAGGTCAAGGCCTATGCGCTGGGCGGGGCGCCGCGCCGCCTCGGCTGGTTGGCCGAACGGCTCGAAGGGCGGGAGTTCCTGCTCGACCGTTTCTCGGTCGCCGACGCGTACCTCTTCGCGGTGCTCAACTGGTCCGTGGTCACGCCGATCGACCTGAAGTCCTGGCCGGCGCTGGCCGCGTACCATGCGCGCCTCCACGGACGTCCGAGCGTGGCGCGCGCCTTCGCCGAAGAGCGGGAGGGCTACTTCCTGGAGCAAGCGCGGTACGCGAAGGCCGCCGAGGCCGCCGACGCTCCGGCGCCGAACGGTTGACCCGAGCGGATCGCGCCCGGCGCGCCCGGCGGCGGGCGCGCCGGGCGCGGCGCGATCGGCCGATACCCCACGGGCTATGACCAACGGCCGCGCGACGTTATGCAGCGCTCACGAATCCCGCTTCTCACGCGCGACCGGCTCTGATACGAAGGTCATTATGAGACACTTGCGACAACTCTTCGTATGTTCGGTCCTGGCCATTGCTGCGATCCCGGTCGGCTGCACGGCGGACGCGCCGGATGACGCCGAGCAGGAGTCGGATGTCGGCTCGCTCAGCCTGGCCCTCGTCGGGAGCAGCTCCTCGGGCGCGACGTACCGCCTGTCCCAGGCGTGGTTCGATATCCTCGGCCCGACGGCGCGGACCATCTACGGAGGGGGCGACGCGCCGGTGCTCACGGAGGTGCTGCCGGTCGGCGTCTACAACGTGTCGCTCCAGCCGGGCTGGGTCCTCGAGCGGTGGACGGGCGGCAGCTTCCAGCCCGTCTCGGCGTCCCTCACGTCGGCGAATCCGGTGGGGGTCTTCATCGGCGAAGGCACGACGACGACCGTGGCGTTCCAGTTCCGGGCAGACGGCGATGTCATTTCCGTCGGGCATGGAAGGATCGACATCGTCATCGGGGTCGACGACACGCCGCTGTACGAGAACACCGATGTGGCCTGCAGCAACGGCTACGATGACGATCTGGATGGCCGCGCGGATTGCGCCGATCCGGACTGCCAGGGACAGCCATTCTGCTCGCCGGTGCGCGAGGACACCGATGTGGCGTGCAGCAACGGCTACGACGACGACATGGACGGCCTCGCGGATTGCGCCGATCCGGAGTGCCAGGGGCCGCCATTCTGCTCGCCGTGGCGCGAGGACACCGATTGGGCGTGCGCCAACGGCTACGACGACGACGGCGACGGCCTCGCGGATTGCGCCGATCCGGACTGCCTGTGGCAGCCGTACTGCGCACCGGTGCGCGAGGACACCGACTGGACGTGCAGCAACGGCGCCGATGACGACGGGGACGGCTTAGCGGATTGCGCCGATGCGGACTGCCAGTCGCAGCCGTACTGCGTACCGTGGCTCGAGAACTCCGATTGGGCGTGCAGCAACGGCGTCGATGACGACGCGGACGGGCTGGCGGATTGCGCCGATCCCGAGTGCCAGGGGCAGCCCTCGTGCGCGATGTCGGGCCTCGTCATCGAGGACTTCGAGGACGGCGATTTCCTCATCTCCCCGCCGTACGCCAGCCGCATTCCGCCGTTCACGGGGCCCTGGGTGACGTACGACGACGGGACCATCCCGCCGGTCGAGCTGCTTCCCGTTTCCGGGCCGTTCAGCTCGATGGCGCTCGCGGCGTACTCCCTGGGGGTGCCGTCCGCGTCGGGCGCTGGCGTGGTGCTGTCCTTCGACACGTGGCCCGTCGATGTGTCCCCGTTCCAGGGCATTCGCTTCAACATCCGCGGCCAGGGCGCCCTGGTTCGCTTCGACGTCGGCACGCTCCTTACGAGGCCTGAGGGCGGGTTCTGCTCGGTTTGCTACGATGGCCACGGGATCGACCTCTGGATCGGACCGGAGTGGACCACCGTGGAGCTGCGCTGGTGGGATCTTATGCAGCAGGGGTGGGGCACGCCGGCGCCGTTCGAGCCGGGGCGTGTCATGAACCTGAGCTGGCGCGCACCCCCGGGGCAGCCGCTGGGGATCGCGATCGACGACGTCCGGCTGTTCTGAGCTCGGGCGCGCGGGGAGCAGCGCCAGCGCTGGTGCTGCTCCCGAGCGCCTCGTCGCCCAGGATCGTCCCTGGCGCCTTGGCCTCATCGAGGTTCGCTCCCCAGGCCGGCTCCCCGCGGTCGCGTTATGCGACGTCGCGGGTGGGCGGCGCCGGGCGCGCGGTCAAACGCCGCATGCAGTGCGTAAGGCCGGCCCGCAAGTTGGCCTTGGTCACGATGGCGCTGAGATCGAGCCCCAGCGCCACCATCGTCTGCGCCACGGTGGGGCGGATGCCGCAGATGATCCCCTCGGCGCCGAGCAGCTGGATGGCCCGGACGAGCTTGATCAGGTGATCGGCGACCTTCGTGTCCACCATCTGAACGCCGGTGAGGTCCAGGACCGCAAAGCGGGCCCCGCGGCTCGAGATCGCCTCGAGCAAGCTCTCCATCGCGTCGGCCGTCCTCGCGCTGTCGACGACGCCGATCATGGGCAGCGCCAGCACGCCGTCCCACACCTCGATGATCGGCGCCGCGAGCTCGCGGATGACCCGCTGCTGCGCCTCGATCACGTCGAGCTTGGTCTGGAGCGCCTGCTGCGCGCGCTGCGCCTCCGTCACGTCGAGCGAGAACCCGAGGACAGAGCTGACTTGCCCGGTCGTCTCCCCGAGGGGGAGAATCCAGCTCTCCCAGACGCAGCCATGGGCCTCGGCCAGCCCGTGCACATGGTCACCGGCCAGCGCGCGCGTGATGGCGCCCATGGCGTCGCCGTAGAGCTCGAAGATGTTCGCCCCGACGTGCTGCCCAGGCCGATGGCCGCTGGCCTCGAGCCCCTTGCCTTCATGGTAGAGGTACGTTCCGTCGGGATCGACGGCCCACACCGCTATCGGAAGAGCGTGGATCAAGGCGCGGAGCATCCTGTCCCGGGCCCTCAGCTCGGTCAGCTCGTCGAGCGCGCCATCGCCGGTCGGCGCGTCACGGAACGAGCCGTAGACCAGCCCATCCTGGCGCGCGCCGCGCACCACGCACGAGAGCGGTTTGTAGCTGCGCTCCGCGCTCATGACGCGGCCGTGGACATGGACGGGGGCGGTGCTTCCCCGCACTTGCTCCCACCTCGTGGTGAGCGCGCCGCGGTCCTCCGGGTGGAAGAGCTCGGTCAACGGGGTTCCGTGCGCGAGCGCTGGGCCGATCGTCTGGCCCAGCGCGTCGCTCCATCGCAGCAGCGCGCCGTCGCCCCCGGCGACGAACAGCATCTCCGTGGAGTGTGCGATAAAGTCATCCAGCGAGCTCAGTGCTCCGTTTGCGTCAGCCATCGTGTTCCCCTCCGCAACCGGACAGGCATACCGGGATTGCGCATCACAAGGTAGATCGATGACCGCACACGAATAGTAGGGCGCAATCCGCGACGCGCACGAAGGCACGGCCTTAATCCAATCGTCGAAACGCACGAGGGGGACATACAGCCTCGGACCACGCTCGCCGCGCGATCTCCGGTGATCCGTACGACCGGTACGTACCGGTTCGTCCGCGTCGGAGCGGCTCAGCCGCCGGAGCCGGCGTCGCCGGTAGGAATGCCGAGCAGATAGAGCTTCTTCGCCCTCCCGCCGGTCACTCCCTTCTCCCATCGGTAATCTTCACTCCGGAGCCCGCTCAGCAGCTCATCCAGGTCATCGAGCGTGTAGGTCCTCGCGTTCGAGACCGCTCCGTCCCACGCAAAGCACAGCGGGATGATCGGCACGATATAGGTGAAGACGAGCTGCCGCAGCGTCATGGGCCTCGCAAGGGGCGTGATGAGGAGGCACATCACGAAGTTGATCGGGAGGGCGAGCCACCCGAGGAACATCGGATGACTGTTGTCGCTGATCTCGAAGATACAGATCGGCTGCCTGCTCTTCTGGGCCGACTCCAGTATCTTCCTCGCGCCGTCCGGCCTCATGTGATGAAAGCTGCTGACCATAGTCCTGAGACCCCTGAGACCCGCGAGGCCCGCAGAACCAGGCATCTCCCCGCCGATCTTCGTGGCGTCCACCGGGCTCGTCTGGTAGGACACGTTGCTCCCTTCCTGGTTGTTGATGAGCTCCGCCGCCTCCTTGCTCGGGTACAGGTCCGTGAGCGTCAGCTTGATGCCCTCGAACCCGGGCCTCTCGCGCAGGATCCGCACGACGTCGATCATCGGCCCGCCGCTCCCGGAGCAGAGGTCGATGATGTTCGATGTGTTCGACTCCTTCAATGCTCTGGCGATCAGCTCGGCCAGCGCCTCGCTCGTGCCCAGCGCCCTGTGCATGACCACGATCAGGCGAGTCATGCAGGCCCGTAGCCACCCGGGAAACCAGCTGAAATCCTCTATCTCGAACAGGTGTATGCGCTTCATTCGCTCCTCGGGGTCGTGCGGCCTGGCCGCGCGCAGCCGCGCGGGTCGAGCGCTGGCTCCGTCGCGCGGCCGGTCGTCTCTCCGGCTGCCCGCTCGGATCGAGCCTAATCGATTTTGCTCTACCGCGCGATGGCATGGAGGTGCGGCGTGAAGCGCATGATCTTCGAGATGGAGACAGCGGACCCGGATGACTTCATGACGCTGCTCTGGCTCGCCGATCACCCCGACGTCGAGCTGCTCGGCGTGCTCGTCACGCCCGGCTCCGAGGATCAGTGCCGGCTCGTCCGCTGGGGTCTGGATCGCTGCGGGCGGCCGGAGGTCCCGATCGGCGCCCTGCACGGCCCCGCGTGGTGGGCGACGAGCGAGGGCAAGAAGGCGCGGGTCTCCGGCTTCCACCAGGCGTGCTACGGCGCCGGCATCCTGGAGCACCCGGTCGGCGAGGTCGCGGGCGGCCCCGCGCTGCTCGCCGAGCTGCTCCGCGATCCGGACGCCACGGTGCTCGTCGGGGCCGCGCCCAAGAACATCGGCAAGGCGTTCAAGGACGCCCCCGGGCTCCGGCTCGCTCGCTGGGTCCAGCAAGGCGGCTTCGCGGGGGACAACCTGGTCGCCGAGCCGCTCGAGAAGTTCCGCGGGCGCCTCACCTGCCCGAGCTTCAACCCCGGCGGCGCGCCCCGGGAGACGCTCGCGCTGCTCGCCTCACCGCAGATCGGAGAGCGCAGGTTCGTCTCGAAGAACGTCTGTCACGGGGTCGTCTACACCGAGGCCATGCGCGAGGCGCTGAGCCGCCGGGTCTCCGGGCGGCCGCCGCGGAGCGGCCTGACGGGGATGATCGACGCGCTCGATCGGTACCTGGCAGACAAGGGCGTTGGCAAGGCGATGCACGATCTCGTGGCGGCCGCCTGCGCGCTCGACGAGCGCGTCTGCGACTTCGTCGAGGTCGAGATCTACCGCGAGAAGGGCGAATGGGGGGCGCGCGCCATGGAGGGCACGAGCACGCGTATCTCGATCGGGTTCCACGAGGAGCGCTTCCTCGACGTGCTCGCGCGCTGAGCCGCCGTCGGAGCACGCCTCACCGGGCTGCGCAGGCCTTGCGGAGGGCGCGCGCCCTGTCGATGCACGCGGCGAGGGCGTCCTCGGGCGGCTCGTCCGGGCACGCGGCCTCGAAGGCGCGGATGGCGTCGCGGAGCCCCCCTGCGCCGCCGACGCCCAGATCGAGCTTGTGCTTGTGGTCGTCGTCGTCGTCGTCGCCGCCGGCGAGCAGGAGCGTTCCAACGACGGCGCCCACGACGACGACGCCCGTGACGACCCCCGCCACGATCACGCCCGTCTTGCCGTCCACGTCCGGCGGCTCCGCGTCCGGGAGCGACGGCGCGCCCACCGGGGGCGGCTTGGCTTCGAGGCCCGCGGCGAGCGCGGTGGTGGCGATGCCGCCCGCGAGCCCCAGGCCGCCGATGACGAGGCTCGACAGCGTGAGCGCGCTCGGCCCCGCGTCCGCGCGCGCGCTCACGCTGGCGGAGAGGCGCACCTGCGCCGCGTTGCACGCGGCGTAGGCGTCGAGGCGGTGGATCTCGAGCGACGCGCGGGGCGCGGTCTCGGGCGGCAGCTTCGCCGCGAGGATGATGTCGTCCGCCGATCGCCGGAACGTGAGAGGTGCGAGCGGCTCGGGGGCGGCCGCGGGCGGCGTGGAGGCCTTGCCGCAGCCGGCCAGTCCACACGCGATGAGCAAGAGCGTCGTGCAGGAGAGGGCATGATCGCGCCTTTGGGTCATACAGCCACGCTACGCCGATCGAGCGCGGCTTCGTCGAGCGAAATTGGCTCGTCGCAGATCGGAACGACCGCCGGCGAGCGGGCTGAGCCTGGATGACAACGTGGTGGGGTCGACGCGTCGAGGAGCGGAAGGTGCGATATGTGCAGGCCTGTTGCCCGTCTCGAACGTGAGCTCCACCGCGTGTGTTAAGATACCACCCCTGGCGACCGGCCTCGCGTTTCGCGGGGAGATGCCCGGTCACGGCGAGGGTCTTCGCAGGATGGGATTCGAGCGGGCGTCGCGCGAGGTCGGGAGATGAGCACGGCCGATCGCCGGCGGCCGGCGGATGTCCTCGAGGCGCTCCTCCGGGAGCCGCAGCGCCGCGCGCTGTGGCACGCGTCGGCCAGAGCGCTCATGCCGTTCGGCCGCGGTCCGGTGCCCGCCGAGCTCTCGGCCGATCTTCTGGTGCGGGCTCTCGGCCTGCGACGTCCTGCCGAGGGGTACGACGAGAAGCTCTATGCACGTCTGGACGTCGCGCACCTGCGCGGCCACGTCGCGCGCGCGCTCGGGAGGATGGGCCGCCGCGCCGCCGTCGCGGTGCCGGTGCTCGTCGAGACGCTGCGCGAGCCGCTCGGGGAGCGGTGCTCGCCCATGTGCTGCTCGGCCTCGTCCGTGCGTCACGAGCAGATCCTCGCCCGGGTCAGCGTGCTCGATGCGCTGCGCCGGCTGGGCCCGCAGGCGGGGAAGAGCGTGCCGGCCGACGTCGTGGCGGAGCTCCTCGCGCCGGCGTCCCGCAGGATCGCCCTGAGCGCGGCGGAGCTCCTCGCGCGACATCCGGAGAGCGCGCTTCACCACCGCGCGGCGCTGCTCGAGGCGCTCGAGCATCCGTATGCGCCCGTGGTCGAGGCGGCCGCGCGCGGGCTCTCGCGGGCGGCCCCGAGCGCCGCGCGCGAGGCGGTGCGGCCCCTGACGACGCTGCTCCGACACGAGCAGGGCGGCGTGCGGCGCGCCGCGATCCGGGCGCTCGTCGCGATGCGCCCGGGCGCGAAGGGAAGCGAGATCGCGCGGGCGGAGGAGCGCTTCGTGTGGCTCGCCGAGCGCGATCCGGACGCCGCCGTGCGGGCGGTGGCCCGCCGCGCTCTCGGGTCGCTCGAGGGCCCGTCGGGGGTCGACGGTGGCTAGGACTTCCGCTCGCCGCTGTCGCCGAGCATCCCCTCGGGCTTGAGCCCGATCACGAACTTCCCTCCGGCCTTCGCCGCGGGGGGCGTCGGCCCATCACGGGGTGAATGCCCGCAGCAGCCGATCGCGCTGCGTCTGCAAATAGCGGATGTCCTCTTCGTACAAAGCGGGGTGGCCGGCCGCGATGTGCGCCTGGGATGCGACGTCGCCGGCCGCGGCCCGCGCGCGCATGGAGGCGAGCAGCGCCGCCAGCCGGTCGGCCACGGTGTCGAGCAACAGGGGCCCGGGCGCGAAGCCATAAGCGCTGCAGAACCGAGCTGCGTGCCGCGCCTGGTCCTCGGGGCTGCCGGCGCTGTCCGGGTTGCTCGGCGCGTGCAGCGGCGCGAAACGATAGACAGCGTACGCCACGTCCCACACGCGCGGGCCCGGATGAGCTGTATCGAAATCGATGAAGCCGACGACCCGGCCGTCGCGGACGACACAGTTGTATGGCGCGAGGTCGCCGTGACAGATCACCTCGGCCGGTGGGCGGGGAGGGAGCTGCCACCGGTCGTCCGGTCCCGACACGAATGTCGCGCTGGCGTCGTGGAACCGGCGCAGCAGGGTGGCGGCGGACGCGAGGAGCTCGGGAGTGCGCAGCTCGGCCGGGAGCGGGTTGTGTACCGCGCCATCGAGGTACGACAGCACCTCGTTCCCCTCGTCGTCGCACCCGAGCGGCTCCGGCGCCGCGTCGAAGCCGGCCGCGCGGAGGTGCCGCAGCAGCCGGTGGATGGCAGGCGTGGCCGCCGTCGCGGGCCGGTGGACCCTGTCGCCGCGCCGGCGCACGGTGTTCACGCCGCCCTTGAATACCTGCTCGTCGACCATCCAGCCTCGGCGCGCTACGGCGGGAGGAGGAGCTCCTCGAGGACGGTGGTCAGCTCGTCGACCCTCACCGGCTTGGTCAGGTACCGGTAGAACCCGGCCTGCTCGGCGCGGCGGGTATCCCGGGCCATCGCCGCCGCGCTGAGCGCTATCACGGGGATATCGCGCGTCTCCGGCCACTCCTCGAGCTTGCGCATGGCCTCGTAGCCGCTCATCCCGGGGAGGTTGATGTCCATGATGACGACCTCGGGTTGACGCGAGCGCGCGAGCTCGATGCCGATCTCGGCGTTCGGCGCGGTGATCAGGTGGACGCGGTCGAACTCGGAGATGAGCTCCTCCATGAACGCGATGTTCGACGGGTTGTCTTCGACGTACAGGACCGAATGACGGACGCTGCCGGGCCCGGCGAGCGGCGACGCCTCCAGGCGCGCGCCCGCCTGCGCCGGGGCGGCGACCGCCGGCGGCTCCTGGTGCGCCGGGAGCTCGATCCAGAACTCGGACCCTTCGCCCGGGATGCTCGCGAAGCCGACGCCGCCGCCCATGAGCTCCGCGAGCCGCTTCGTGATGGCGAGGCCGATCCCGGTCCCCTCGATCGGCCCCGTTTCCTGACCGGCGCGCTGGAAGGGCTGGAAGAGCTTCGCGTGCTGCTCCTGGGGGATGCCGATGCCGTTGTCGATCACGCAGATCTTCACGACCCCGTCCTCCGGCATCGACACCGCGATCGTGGCGCGGCCCCCCCTGCGGCCGTACTTGATCGCGTTCGAGCCGTAGTTCATGAGGATCTGCGCGAAGCGCGTGCGATCCGCCGTGATCTTCGGGAGCTCCGCGGGGAGGGGCGCTAGCGCGATCTCGATCCCGGCGCGCTGGGCCATGGGGTCGAGCGTCGTCTTCACCTCGGCCAGCACCTCGGGGACGTTCACCGGCTCGATCGACACAGTGACGCGGCCCGCCTCGATGCGCGAGAGGTCCAGGATGTCGTCGATGAGCTTGAGCAGGTGCTCGCCGCCCTTGAGGACGTGCTCTATCCGCTCCTTCTGGCGATCGGTGAGCGGCGTCTTCCTGTCGCGGTGCAAGAGCTGGGCGAAGCCGAGGATCGCGTTGAGCGGCGTGCGGAGCTCGTGGCTCATCGAGGCGAGGAACTCGCTCTTCGCGGAGCTCGCGGCCTCGGCGATGCCGCGCGCCTTGCGGAGCTCCTCCTCGCGCTGCACGTCGCCGGTCATGTCCCAGAGGGTGCACACGGTCCCGCCCTCGGCCGTGCGGCGCTCGGTCGCGCGCACGCTGCGCCCGTCGCTCGTGCAGAGATCCAGCGTGCCATTCGGCTCCGCGTGGTAGGCGAGCATCCTCTCGCGGAAGGCGGCCGGAGGCTCGCCGCCGAGGGCGAACAGCCCCGCGGCGAGGCTCTCGCCGAGGATCTCATCATAGCTCCGCCCGACCATGGGGCCGTCCACCCGCGCGCCGAGCCAGTGCCGGTACACGCTGTTGCAGAGCGCGAGCCGATCCTGCGCGTCGAACACGGCGAACGCGCCCTGGAAGCTCTCCACCGCGCTCCGCAGGAGGTCGCTCGTGCGTTGCGCCACGGCCTCCAGGCGCTTGCGGTCGCCGATGTCGCGGATGGCGCTCGAGAAGAGGGGGCCCCCCTCGGTCGCCAGCGGGCTGAGGCTGATCTCGACCGGGAGCTCGCTGCCGTCCCTCCGGCGGCCGAACAGCTCCAGCCCCGACCCCATGGGGCGCGCCTTGGGCGCGGCGATGAACGCCGAGCGGTTCGCGACGTGAGACCGCTGGAACCGCTCCGGGAGCAGGATCTCGATCGCCTGCCCGATGAGCTCGCCGCGCGTGTAGCCGAACATTCGCTCGGTCTGGACGTTGACGAACACGATACGTCCCTGTTCGTCGACGACCACCATGGCGTCGGGCGCCGCGTCGATGAGCAGGCGGAACGTGCCGTCGTCGAGCTGGCGAGCGCCAGGTCCATGGAGCGCCGGCTCGGGTGCAGGCAGGCGCTCGGCGGAGGAGATTTCATGGGTCATCGGGGAGCCTCACACAGAACACGGCGCCAGGCGCGTTGTCCTCGATCCGGATGGTCCCGCCGTGCGCCTCGACGGCCATCTTGCAGAACGCGAGCCCGAGGCCGCGGCCGGCGCGGTGGAGGGCTGGAGCGTCGCCTCCGAGCTGGACGAAGCGATCGAACACCTGCTCGCGCAGCTCGGCGGGGATGCCCGGCCCCGCGTCCGCGACGCGGATCTCCACCTCGGCGCCGCGCTTCACGGCGCTCACGGTCACCGCCGTCCCGGGCGGGGCGTGGACGATCGCGTTCTCCAGGAGGTTCTCGATCGTGCGGCGGAGCAGGTCCGGGTCGGCCCGGACGGCGGGCGCCTCGACGGCCTCGCGCAGCGAGATCGAGCGGGAGCTCGCGCGCAGGTCGAGCGCGGCGAACACCTCGAGGACGAGCGCGCGGAGATCGACGCTCGCTCGCTCGGGGGCGAGCCTCCCCTCCTCGCTCTTGCTGATGTCGAGCAGGTTGTAGATGAGCCGCAGCAGGGCGCGCGCCTGGTCGCGGATGTGCCGCGCGGAGTCGCGCGCCTCCTCCGGGAGCGCGCGGTCCCGGAGCAGGAACTGCGCGTGCAGGTCCATGCTGCTGACGGGGTTCTTCAGATCGTGCACGACGAACGCCGTGAGCCGCTCTTTCTGGAGCTGGAGGCGCATCAGCGCGTCGCGCTGCTGCCGGACGAGCTCGACGTGGTCGCGCAGCTCCGCGCCGAGCCGCCGCAGCCGCAGGGCGGCCTGCACCCGCACGAGCAGCTCCGACGGGCGGATCGGCTTCGTCAGGAAGTCGTCGCCCCCGGCGCGCAGCGCGCTGTCGAACGTGTCGACGTCGCGGAGCGCCGTCAAGAACACGATCGGCGTGCTCGCGCCCTCGGGCAGGCTGCGGAGCCGGGAGCACACGGCGAACCCGTCCATCCCCGGCATCCGCACGTCGAGGAGCACGCAATCCGGCTTGTGGCGCTCGAATTGCTCGAGGGCCTCCTCTCCCGTGACGGCGAGCACGACCTCGTAGCCGTCGTCCTCGAGCGTGGCCTGGGCGAGCGCGCGGTTCTGTTCGTTGTCATCGACGACCAGCACCCTGGATCTCGGCTCGTGCTGTTCCATGCGCCCTCGGCTACGGGCGCAACCTTACATGAGCGGCAACGGCCCTACCATAGCGTTCAGGTCACGGTCGTCCGCTGGACGGCGCCCCGATGCTGTCGTGACAGCGCCAAGATTGCCGTATTTGCCCGTTCTCCGCGCTGCGAGGCGCTACGTCAGCGTCCCGTTACATCGTTTCCATTTGTGGCTTCTGGTCGCGCCGGCTCCGCGAGGGAGTGGGGCGCAACGCACCGAAAGGAGGCTGTCATGAACATCATTCGTCGTCAGGAGAACAAACTGGCTTTGTCGGGAGCCTCCTTGGATTCGAGTCCCTGGAACCTCATGATGTCGACGTGTCGTTCTCGGACAACCGCCTCACCGTGAGCGGGAAGCGCGAGGAGAGACGTGAGGAGAAGGAGGCTTATTGCTCGTTCGAGCGGGCGCCGCGCGGAAGGCGCCTCACCCGTCCGGGGCCACCGGGTGGCCCTTGCGGCGACCTCCTGCGCGCGGGGCGCCTAGGTCGGGCCTCGACGCAGCGACGCGCCATGCGACGCCGGTAAGGACACTCCACGCTGCGCCCGCCGCCGGAGCGCAGGGCTCTCGCCGGTTTGCGACGCTCGGGGCCCTGGGCTGCGCCGGGCTCCCCGTGTACGCTCTCCGTGGATTTCTCATGTCGACATGCCCTACGTGCCGAACCGAGCATGCGGACGGCGTCGCTGCCTGCGCGACGGACGGTGAGACGCTCGCGGCGGAGCCCGCGCCGCCCGGCGCCGATCCGGAGCTCGCGCCGGGCACGCCGGTCGGCGAGTACCGCGTCGAGGCGAAGATCGGGGCGGGGGGCTTCGGCACGGTCTACCGCGCGATCCACCCCGTCATCGGCAAGGCGGCGGCCATCAAGGTCCTGAGCCGCCAGTGCTCCGCGAACCCGCAGCTCGTCTCCCGCTTCGTCGCGGAGGCGCGGGCCGTGAACCAGATCAGGCACCGCAACATCATCGACATCTTCTCGTTCGGCGCCCTCGAGGACGGCCGGCACTACTACGTGATGGAGCTGCTCGAGGGGATGACCCTCGACGCCTACCGCCGCAAGCGCGGGCGCCTCCCGCCCGCAGAGGCGCTGCCCATCCTCGTCAAGATCGCGCGCGCGCTCGACGCCGCGCACGCCGCGGGCATCGCGCACCGCGATCTCAAGCCCGAGAACGTGTTCCTGGTCTTCGACGAGGACGGCGCGATCTTCCCGAAGCTGCTCGACTTCGGCATCGCCAAGCTGCTCGGCGAGTCCTCGGGCGCGGTGCACAAGACGCGGACGGGGCACCTGATCGGGACGCCGCTCTACATGTCCCCCGAGCAGTGCCGCGGAAAGAACGTCGATCACCGGACGGACATCTACTCGTTCGGGATCCTCGCGCACGAGCTGCTCGCCGGCGCGCCGCCGTTCGACGCCGAGAACGCGTTCGACCTCCTGATCAAGCACACGTCGGAGGCGGCGCCCCCCGTGTCGACCGTGGCGACGCACCTCTCGCCGGCGCTCGACGCGCCGCTGCTGCGGATGCTCGAGAAGGACCCCGCGAGCCGCCCGGCGTCGCTGCTCGAGGCGACCGTGGCGCTCGTGGAGGCCGCGCGCGGCGCGGGGTACGAGCTGCCCGGGGGCCTGCTGCGGGCGAGCGACGCAGCCGTCGGGCGCGGCGCCGGCGAGGCCGCCGCGGGGCGCCGCGCGCGCGCCGCGGCCGCGGCGCCGCTGGACGCTGGGCTCGCACCGACGCAGCGCGGTCCCGTCGCGGAAGCGAGCTCGGGGCTGCACGGGAACGAGACGCTGCTGCAGGGATCGCTGCCGGGCAAGCTGGAGAGCACGCCGGCTGCGGCGCCGCGGCGGAGGGCGGCGCTCGCCGCGGCCGCCGTCCTCGGCGTCGCCGCGGCCGCGGCGCTCACGCTGCACCTCGGGCACATGCACCTCGGGCACGGCGAGCCGGCGGCCGATGCGCCGCGCGCGCGCGCGTCGGCCGCAGCGGAGTCGGCCGCGCTGGTCGCCCCGGTCCTGCCGGCTTCCGCCGTCGCCGCGGCCGCGCCCGAGCCGGCCGCGCCGCCTCCGTCGCTGGAGGCGACCGCCGCGGCCGCGCACGCGGCGAGCGCCGACGCGGCGCCGCCCGACGTCGAGCTGCGGATCCAGGCGACGCCGAAGGAGCTCGAGGTGTGGAGCGAGGGCAAGCTCGTCGGCAAGGCGCCGGGGCCGCTGCGCCTGCCGCGCGGGAGCGCCGTGAAGCTCACCTTCAAGGCGCCCGGGTACCAGGACCAGGCGCAGGAGGTCCCGGCCGAAGCGGACGGCGCGATCACCGTGGCGTTGAAGAGGGCGGCGTCGACCGCGCGGGGCGCCGTCAGGAAGGGCGACCTGGAAAACCCGTTCCAGTGAGCATGCGCGCGCGGCCCAGCTTCAGGCGACGACGACAGGTCCGGGCGATCGGGGGTGCCGCGGCGCTGCTCGTCGCGGCTGCCGGCTCGTCCGGGTGCGAGGAGCTCGGCGAGATCTCCCCGGGCGTGTGCGGCAACGGCGTCATCGAGCCGTCGCGCAACGAGGACTGCGACTGCTTCGAGGCCAGCGAGCCCTGCGAGGTGACGACGCGGGATGCGCAGGGCGCGACCTCGAAGACCATGTGCAACCCGGCCGGAAGCGAGAACGAGTGCCGCTTCGCGTGCGACGACGTGGACCACGAGTGCCCGAGCGGGTGGGGCTGCGGGGTCGACCGCGTGTGCCGCGTCTCCACGGGCAATTTCAAGCCGCTCGGCGCCGCGCTGCCGCTCGGCGCGCAGCGGCTGATCACCGGTGATCTCGACGGCGACGGCCGCGGCGACCTCGTGGGCGTCGGCTCGACGAGCCTCGAGGCGCTCTATTTCGATGCGAACAGCACGGTGGGGACCCGGGTGTCGATCCCCTCCGCGGGAGACACGCCCGCGCTCGCGCGCCTGACCGACGACGGGACGACGGACATCGCGCTCAGCGTGGGGCCCGGCGTGGCGATCCTGAGCGGCGAGCCGGGCCGCACGTTCGCGCCGGTCCCCGTGCTCGCGTCGGTGTTTCGCCTGGGTTCGCTGCTCGGCGCGGCGTCCGAGACGACGACCCTCCGCAGCGCGCGGCTCTTGCCCGTCGGAAGCACGCGCGAGGACGGACAGACGTGGATCGCCCTGGTCGTCGGGACCGACACGGGCGGCGCGGCGCCGGAGGACGTCATCGCCGTCGTGCAGGGGTCGGAGAGCGGCCGGCTCTCGCTCATCGATCGGCAGCGCGGGCGGCGCGACGTCGCCGGTCCGCTCGTGAGCGCGGAGCTCGGCGGCGGCCCGCTCCACGAGGTGATCGTCGCCCTCGCGGACGACTCGGCCGTGCACATCTACTCGCCGGACGACGTCGCGCACACCGCGGTGGAGCTCCCGGCCGGCGCGCGGATCGCGGGCGCGGCCTTCCTCCGGGACGTGACCGGCGACGGCGTCCTCGATCTGCTCGTGGGCGCCACGTGCGCGCAGCCTGACCCCCGCTTGCCCGCGGACGCGCCTTGCTACGAGCTCGACGTCGCGGAGGGCGCAGGCGGCGGCGCGTTCGGCGACCTGGCGCCGTACGGCGATCTCTCGTACCCGGCGGGCGACATGAGCTCCGGGCGCTTGCCCGGCTTCGGGGCCCCCGTCGCGATCGGCGATCTCAACGGCGACGGGGTGATCGACATCGTGGACCCCGACGCCGTGAGGCTCGGAGAGGCCCGGCCGTCTCCTCCCTACCAGGTCGAGTTCGGCCGGCTCGCGCCGGCGAACGGCCGGCGCTGGACCAGCGCGGTGATCGCAGACCTGACCGGCAACGGCGCGCCCGACGTCGTCGCCGGCTCCGCGGACGCGACGGATCTGACGTTCTTCAACGGCGTCCCCGGCGCGCAGGCCTCCGACTTCAGGCTCAACGAGCTCAAGATCCCGACGCTGGGCAACGTCTCGAGCTTCGTCGTGGGCGACTTCGACGGCGATCTCCTGCCGGACCTCTCGTTCGCCGAGAGCGCCGGGAGCTCGCTGTCGAGCGCGGATCACCCGACGCTGGCCGTCTGCTTCGGCCGGTACATGAAGGCGCCGGAGCCGCCGGTGCGGCTCGGCGCCTTCGAGGGGCTCCTCGACATCGCGGCGGTGCGGCTCCCCGAGCCGGACGACGCCGTGGACGACATCAGCGTGCTCTTCTCGCACGGCGGGGACGTCGCGTTCAGCCTCATCGAGGGCAGCAGCTCGCGGTCGCTGCTGCCGCCGCTGCCGCTCGTCCGCTCGGGCGACGTGCGGCAGGCAGGCGAGCTGCGCGCCGTGAGGAGCATCGCCGGCCGCTTCGGGGGCGATCGGGCGGAGGTCGCCTCGCTGACGATCGCTCCTCCGAGCCCTGGCTCCTCCCGGGGCTCGGCCGAGCTCTGGCTCTTGCCGGCGGTCGACTCCGGCGCGATCGCCATGGTCGACGAGGCCAAGCACCGCGTCTCGCTCCCCGCGGAGCTCGTTCCCTCCCGGGAGCCCGCGTGGGCGCTGGATGGGGTCGCCGTCGATCTCGACAGCGATGGAACCGATGAGCTCGTCCTCTCGCTGCCGATCGAGGTCGCGGAGGAGGACGCGGCGGCGGAGGCCGGGACGCCGGCCCTGGCCGGCGCGATCGCCCTCGTGCGCCGTGGCGCGAGCGGCGCCTTCGAGGCGCCGGAGGCGGCCTTCGCGCCCGCGCCTCACAGGCTGTACGGGGGGCTCCGCGCCGGCGACATGGACGGCGACGGGCACGCGGACGTCGTGGGCATCGCGTATGAGCTGGCGCCAGGGACCCGCGCGATCACCGCGAGCCGGCTCGCCGTCTTCTGGAACACGGGCGATGGCGCGCTCGAGGCGCCGATCGAGCTCGAGGCGCCCGACCCCAGCCTCGAGGACCTGGCGAGCGAGGTCACAAGCGCCGACTTCGCCCGCGTGGACGCGGGGGCGGGGAGGTCGCTCGTCGTGCTCACGCGCCGCGCGGCCTACGCGCTCGACGTGTGCAGCGAGGGCGCGGCGGACTGCCATGACCTCGGCCAGCGCGAGCTCCGCGAGCTCGACGGCCTCCCCGGCGGCTCCGCGATCGCGACGTGCGACGTCCTCGGCGATGGGGTCGACGATCTCGCGGTGCTCAGCGACGGCGCGCTCCGCGTCCACGAAGGAGTCCCGATCCGCCGATGAAGACCTCGCTATGCGTCGTGCTCATGGCCTTCGCGGCGACCGCGCTCGCGCCGAGCGCGGCCTCGGCGGAGGAGGACATCGAGCAGGCGAAGGCGCTCTACAACGCCGGCGCCCAGGCCTACGCCGCGACGCGGTACCGCGACGCGGTGCAGTCGTTCGAGGCGGCGTACAGGAAGGCGCCGCGCCCCGCCCTCCTGTTCTCGCTGGCCCAGGCCTACCGGCGCCTGTACGTGGTCGAGCAGAGCCCCGAGGCGCTGAGGGCGGCCATCGCGAACTACCGGCGCTACCTGGAGCAGGTCCCGCAGGGCGGGCGCCGAGCGGACGCGACCGAGGCCCTGAGCGAGCTCGGGGTGATGGCCGCGCGCCTCGAGGCGAGCGCTCCGTCGTCGCCCGCCGCGTCCGCCGCGCCGGAGGCGGCGCCGGCCGACGTCAGGCCGCGGACCCGCATCAACGTCACCTCGCCGACCGCGGGGGCCCGCGTGTCCATCGACGGCGGCGCGCTGGCCGACGTGCCACTGATGGCCGAGGTGCAGCCGGGCAAGCACCGGATCAAGATCACGGCCGACGGCCACGTCGACGAGGAGCGCGAGGTGGTCGCGATCGAGGGGGACATCCTCGGGATCGACCGGGAGCTGCGCGAGCGGCCGGCGCTCCTCCAGGTGAAGGCCCCCGTCGGCGCGCAGGTCACGCTGGACGGGCGCCTCGTCGGCACGACGCCGCTGCCGCCCCTCCAGGTCGCCCCCGGCAAGCGGTTCTTCGTCGCCACGAAGAACGGCCACACGCCGTTCTCGCGCGAGCTGACGCTCCGCCGCGGCGAGCGCCGTGTCATCGAGGTGAGCCTCTCGAGCTCCTTCCAGCGGAAGATGTCCTATGGCCTCGTCGCGGTGGGGGTCCTGTCCGCCGGCGTCGGCGTGCTGACGCTGGCCTCGGGCCTCGAGGAAGAGGAGCAGGCGCGCGAGATCGCGGACAAGCGCGCGGCGCAGGGGATCTCCGAGAAGGAGCTGGGCGACTACCAGGCTCACCTCGACACGCGCGACGAGCTCGCGAACGCGACCATGGGCCTGTTCGGCACGGCCGCGGCGTTCGCCCTCGGCGGCTTCGTGTTCTACGCGTTCGACACGCCGAACCTGCCGCCGCTGCCCGCGCGCACGGACCCCGCGCCCGCGCGCACCGGCGGCCCGATGCTCGAGCTCTCGGCCGTGCCGATCCTCGGGCCGGGGCTCGGCGGGGCGGGGCTCGTCGGCCGGTTCTGGTGAAGGCACCGCGGCGCGGGCCGCTGAGGGCGGCCGCCGCGGGCGAGCGGCGGCGATCGATCGCGAGCTAGCGGCTGTATCTGCTGAGAGGAGGTCGACCCGAGCGACGCGCGGTGCTCGGGCGTCGCGGGCCCGCGGGGGAGGCGTCGAACGACGCCTTCGCCCCGCGCGCCCGCCGTCGCTCGATCAGTTGGGGAAACCGTCGAACTGGCAGGTCAGGCTGCAGCCGTCGCCGCCCGTGCGGTTGCCGTCGTCGCACGCCTCGTAGGGTTTCTGCACCTTGCCGTCGCCGCAGTACGGGCCGTAGACGCAGCCCGGCGCGCACTTGCCGTAGCCGCCGGTGTTCTTGCCGTCGCCGTCGTCGCACTGCTCCGGGCCGTTGCGGATGCCGTCGCCGCAGCGCGGGCCGAGCTGGCAGCGCGGGCCGCACTGGCCGTAGCCGCCGTCGTTCTTGCCGTCGTCGCACTGCTCGCCGGGCTGGACAACGCCGTCGCCGCACTGCCCGCCGAGGCGGCAGTTGTTGCTGCAGCCCGTGGCCTCGTTCGGGGGATCGCACTGCTCGCCCCACTCCTCGTCGACGCGGCGGTCACCGCACTTCGCCGCCGGGCTGCAGTCGGGCATGCAGCTCCCGTAGAAGCCGTCGTTCACGCCGTCGTCGCAGGTCTCCGTGCCGTTGACGCGGCCGTCGCCGCAGTACGGCCCGTACTGGCAGAGGGCGTCGCACCCGTTGTATTCGCCGCTGTTCTTGCCCTCGCCGAGATCGCAGTCCTCCTCCGCGGGCTGGACGATGCCGTCTCCGCAGCGCGGCCCGAAGATGCACGAGGGACCGCACTTGCCGTACTCGCCGTCGTTGATCCCGTCGTCGCACTCCTCGCCGAACTGCGGCTGGATCACCCCGTCGCCGCAGTGCGCGCCGAGCCGGCAGCTCACGCAGTTCGGGTCGGTCGCGCTGTCGCACTCCTCGCCCCAGTCCGCGTCGACGCGGTTGTCGCCGCACCTCGGCGCCGGCGTGCAGCCCGGAGCGCAGGTGCCGTAGGTGCCGTCGTTCACGCCGTCGTCGCACGCCTCGGCGCCGTTCCTGATGCCGTCGCCGCAGTACGGCCCGTAGTCGCAGGTCGCGGTGCACCCGCCGTAGCCGCCGGTGTTCTGCGCGCTGCCGAGATCGCAGTCCTCCTCGCCGGGCTGGACGATGCCGTCGCCGCAGCGCGGCCCGTAGAGGCACGCGGGGCCGCACTGGCCGTACCCGCCGTCGTTGACGCCGTCGTCGCACTCCTCGCCGAGGTTCGGCTGCGTGATCCCGTTGCCGCACTGCTTGGGGAGCCGGCAGCTCACGCAGTTCGGGTCGGCCGCGTTGTCGCACTCCTCGCCCCACTCGGTGTCGACGCGGTTGTCACCGCACCTCGGCGCCGGCGTGCAGCTCGGGTTGCAGGTGCCGTAAGCGCCGTCGTTCTTGCCGTCGTCGCACGCCTCGGCGCCGTTCCTGATGCCGTCGCCGCAGTACGGACCGTAGTTGCAGGAGGCGGTGCACCCGCCGTACCCGCCGGTGTTCTGCGCGCTGCCGAGGTCGCACTGCTCTTCCTCGGACTGGACGATGCCGTCGCCGCAGCGCGGCCCGTAGAGGCACGAGCGCCCGCATTCGCCGTACCCGCCGTCGTTGACGCCGTCGTCGCACTCCTCGCCGAGGGCCGGCTGCGTGATCCCGTTGCCGCACTGCGGGGGGAGCTGGCAGTTCAGGCAGTTCGGGTCGGCCGCGTTGTCGCACTCCTCGCCCCACTCGGTGTCGACGTGGTTGTCGCCGCACCTCGGGGCCGCCGTGCAGTTCGCGTTGCAGGTGCCGTAAGCGCCGTCGTTCACGCCGTCGTCGCACCCCTCGGCGCCGTTCCTGATGCCGTCGCCGCAGTACGGGCCGTAGTTGCAGGTCGCGGTGCAACCGCCGTACCCGCCGGTGTTCTGGGCGCTGCCGAGGTCGCAGCGCTCTTCCTCGGACTGGACGATGCCGTCGCCGCAGCGAGGCCCGTAGAGGCACGAGCGCCCGCACTGGCCGTAGCCGCCGTCGTTGACGCCGTCGTCGCAGTCCTCGCCGAGGTCCCGCTGCGTGATCCCGTCGCCGCAGTGCTCGCCGCGCTGGCAGCGCACGCAGCTCGGGTCGGTCGTGCTGTCGCACTCCTCGCCCCAGTCGGCGTCGACGTGGTTGTCGCCGCACATCGGCGCCGGCGTGCAGTTCGGGTTGCAGGTGCCGTAGAAGCCGTCGTTGACGCCGTCATCGCACCCCTCGGTGCCGTTCCTCTTGCCGTCGCCGCAGTACGGCCCGATCTGGCACTCGCGCGTGCAGCCGCCGTAGCCGTTCGCCGTGTTGCCGGAGCCGAGGTCGCACGCCTCGTACGGCGCGTTGACCGCGCCGTCGCCGCACCGGGGCGGGGCCACGCACCCCGGCGCGCAGGCGTTCGAGGCGTTGGCGTACGTGCTGTTGTTGACCCCGTTGTCGCAGGTCTCCATGCCGTTCCTGATGCCATCGCCGCAGTACGGACCGAGCTGGCAGTTGTTGCACTGGCCGTAGCCCGTCCCGTTCTTGGTGCCGTCGTCGCACTCCTCGCCCGGCGTCACGACCGGCGGGTCGACCCCGCACTGCGGCGTGCACACCGACGTGCCGGCGCTGAAGCCCGACAGCGTGAGCTGGTAGTTCGACCCGGTGACGTGGCGCTCGGCCTGGAACACCGCGATCTCGTAGACCTTGCCCGGCTCGAGGTTCAGGTCGACGTCGTAGGGCGCGCGGGCGTCCGCTGGGCAGACGTTCTGGGTGCAGGGGGTCACGCGGGCGTCGCCGTTGTCCAGGATGGTCACGCTCTCCTGGAGCTGCCCGTGGATGCCGCCGATGTCCGCGGTCAGCGTGTTCTTGATGAACACCCAGACGTCGTCGTCACCGAAGAACGTGAGCACCGGATCGGCCGCGGCGCCGTTCGGCGTGAACTGGAACCAGTACCGGACCTCGCTCGTGAAGTAGTAGTTGTGCGAGGGGTTGCTCTGCTGCGCCTTCTCCAGCCCGGCGGAGACCAGGTTGTTGAGCCTGGGATCGCCATTCGGCGGGGTGGGGTCCACCGGCCAGAACGGGTTCCGCTGGTACACGTACCTGCCGGCCTGCGGGGTCAGCTCGATGGTGGTGACGAGCGTCCTGTTGTACGTCGCGTTGTCCCGGTACCACCACTGGAAGTTGTTCTGCCCCGTGGTCCACCCGTTCGCGTCGCTCGGCGTGACGAAGCCGGGGCCGAATCTGCTGACGGGCTTGCCGGCGGAGTCGAGCGTCGGCTGGACCATCTTGTCGATCTGATTGCCGCTGGGGTCGATCTCGAAATCGAAGTGCCCGACGAGGGTGTCGTTCAGGTTGTTGTCGCACGCGCTGTTGCTGACGGTGCGGTCGTACGAGGTCGGGCACCAGCCGATGAAGTCGCGGATGACCATCGGCAGCCGCATCTCGCTGGGCTGAACGGCGCAGGTGTAGCCCGGCTCGATCGTGCACGTGGCGGAGCAGCCGTCGCCGCTCACGGTGTTGCCGTCGTCGCACGCCTCGGTGGCGTCGCCGGGCAGGAGCATGCCGTCGCCGCACTTCGAGATGCACGCGCCGCCGCTGCAGTTCGGCTCGCCCTTGCAGTCCGGCGTGCAGCCGTCGCGCCAGTTGCCGTTGCCGTCGTCGCAGGCCTCGGTGCCCTCGCGAATGCCGTTGCCGCAGACGGAGAAGCCCGTGCAATCCTGGGGCTCTCCGTTGTCGCAGACGCTCCCGGGCTCGATCCGGCAGGTCTCGTCGCAGCCGTCGTCCGAGAAGGGATTGCCGTCGTCGCACTGCTCGGCGCCGTTCTTGACGCCGTCGCCGCAGACGGTCTTGCAGGGGAACCCGACGCGCGAGCAGTCCCACCCGTCCTCGATCGTCTTGCAATCGGCGCTGCATCCGTCGCCGCTCGCCGGGGGCTGCTTCCCGTCGTCGCACACCTCGGTTCCGCTGATCTTGCCGTCGCCGCACACGGGCGGCGGCGGCGGGGTGCAGCGTCCGCCGCCCGGCGGGCACGTCCAGCCGACCTCGATCTTGCACTGCGCTGTGCAGCCGTCGCCGCCGACAGGGTTTTCCCCGCCGCCGTCATCGCACTGCTCGCCGAGCTGCACCGTGCCGTCGCCGCAATAGGTCCTCACGGTGCAGGGCTGGCCGGGCTTGCAGATCCAGCCCTGTTCGAGCCGGCAATCCGCCGTGCAGCCGTCGCCCGACGCGGGCGGTTTGCGGCCGTCGTCGCACTCTTCGCCGTTGTTCACCCGGCCATCGCCGCACTGGAAGACGAGGACGCAGGCCTTGCCGGGCTCGGGGCACACGTACGCCGGGTCCACCGTCTTGCAATCCGCGCTGCAGCCGTCGCCGCCCGCGGTGTTGCCGTCGTCGCAGATCTCGCCGGGGTTCACGGTGCCATCGCCGCACCGGAACAAGAGCACGCAGGGCTGCCCCGGGGTCGGGCAGCTGTAGAAGGACTCCTGCCGGCACAGGCTAGAGCAGCCGTCGCCGCCCGCGGTGTTGCCGTCATCGCACTGCTCGCCGGTCTCCTTGAGGCCGTTGCCGCAGACCGGCAGCCGCGTGCACGGCTGGCCCGGCAGGCTGCACTGATACCCCTGCTCGCGCATGCAGTCCGCGCTGCAGCCGTCGCCGCTCCGGGTGTTGCCGTCCTCGCACTGCTCGCCGTCGTTCACGCGGCCGTCGCCGCACCAGTAGTTGAGGGTGCAGGGCTGGCCCGGCGTGGTGCACGTGTAGATCGGGTCCACCCCGCTGCAGTCGGCGCTGCAGCCGTCGCCGCCCACGGTGTTGCCGTCGTCGCAGACCTCGCCCGGGCTGAGCACGCCGTCGCCGCACCGGATCAAGAACTCGCAGGGTTGCCCCGGCGTCCTGCAGTTGTAGAAGGCCTCCTGCCGGCACAGGCTCGAGCAGCCGTCGCCGCTCGCCGTGTTGCCGTCGTCGCACTGCTCGCCGGTCTCCTTGAGGCCGTTGCCGCAGGCCGGCAGCCGGGTGCACGGCTGACCGGGGCGGCTGCACTGATACCCCTCCTCGCGCATGCAGGTGGCGCTGCAGCCGTCGCCGCTCCGGGTGTTGCCATCCTCGCACTGCTCGCCGTCGTTCACGCGGCCGTCGCCGCACCAGTAGAGGCGGGTGCAGGGCTCACCCGGCTTGGGGCACGTGTAGATCGGGTCGACCGCCTTGCAATCCGCGCTGCAGCCGTCGCCGCCCACGGTGTTGCCGTCGTCGCAGACCTCGCCGGGGTTGATCGCGCCGTCGCCGCACCAGTAGAGGAGGGTGCAGGGCCGACCCGGGGTCGGGCAGGTGTAGAAGGCCTCCTGCCGGCACAGGCTCGAGCAGCCGTCGCCGCTCGCGGTGTTGCCGTCATCGCACTGCTCGCCGCTCTCCAAGGCGCCGTTGCCGCAGACCGGGAGCCGCGTGCAGGGCTGCCCGGGCCGCGAGCACACGAAGCCGGGCTCGCGCGTGCAGGTGGCGCTGCAGCCGTCTCCGGACGCGGGCGGGTCGTCGCCGTCCTCGCACTGCTCGCCGTTGTTCACGCGCCCGTCGCCGCAGCGATAGAGGAGGATGCAGGGCTTCCCCGGCTCGGAGCACGCGTAAAGCGGGTCCAGCGTCTTGCAGTCGGCGCTACAGCCGTCGCCGTCATGGGTGTTGCCGTCGTCGCAGATCTCGCCCGGATCCACCGCGCCGTCGCCGCACCGGATCAGGAGCTCGCAGGGCTGCCCCGGCGTCGTGCAGACGTAGAAGGACTCCTGTCGGCAGAGGCTCGAGCAGCCGTCGCCGCTCGCGGAGTTGCCGTCGTCGCAGAGCTCGCCGGCCTCCTTGATCCCGTTGCCGCAGACCGGCAGGCGCTCGCACGGTTGCCCGGGCTTCGGGCACACGAAGCCCGCCTCCCGCTTGCAGTCCGCGCCGCAGCCGTCGCCGGACGTCTCGTTGCGGTCGTCGCACTCCTCGGAGCCGTTCACGCGGCCATCGCCGCAGTCGTAGAGCAGCGTGCACGGCTCGCCCGGCCTCGGACAGACGTACGAGGGATCGACGAAGATGCAGTCTGCGCTGCAGCCGTCGCCGTCCGCGGTATTGCCGTCGTCGCAGAACTCGCCGGGATCGACCACGCCATCGCCGCACGCGATGGTCAGCACGCACGGCTCGCCGGGCGTCGGACACGCGCAGTAAGGCTCGATCTCGCACAGACCGGAACAGCAATCGCCGGGCAGGCTGTTGCCGTCGTCGCACGCCTCGCTGGCCTGGTTGATCTCGCCGTCGCCGCAGGCGGGCTCCTGGGGCAAGAGGCACTCGGGGGGCGGGTCGTCGACGGCGCAGGGATCGGGCCCGCCGCCGCTTCCGCCGCCGCCGGAGGCGACGCCCGAGCCGAAGTCATTGCCGCCGTCGCCGGAGCCGCTGGAGGTCACGCTCCCCGCGCCGCCTGTGCCAGGCTCGCCCGTGGAGGGCGCGCCCCCACCACAGGCGGCGACTATTTGCAGCAATCCAACGGCCAAAGCCAGATAAGACGTTCTCAAACTCACGACACACCTCGACGAACACGAGCGGCTGCGCTCGGGCAGGACCAGGACGAACACGAGCGGCTGCGCTCGGGCAGAAAGGCCGACGACCCGTTTCCAGGGTAGCCCGGCCGCCCTTCGCACCTCTAGGCGAAAATCACTTCATCCTGCGCCACTCGGCCACTCCCGCACGGGTTCCCGTTCGCAGCGGAGTCTGCGGAGCGCCGCTGACGAATGACGCGCGTTGCGCGACGCAGCGACGGATGGACACGGTGTTTCATTTCAGCTGCTGGTGCACGGGCGCGCGGGCCAGGCTGGCAGCTCGGTTCGGTCTTGACATTCGCTCTGCGACGGGACGTCGGAGATGGTTTGCGTCCCAAGAGGGCGCGGAGATCTCCGCGCCCCGCGGATCCCGCGGCGGCGCGCTATCCGCCTGCTCGCCCCAGCACGCCGCCGAGGCCCATCCACGCGATGTACGCCCGCTGCACGTCCGCTGTCTTTCGGTTGATCTCCTCCACGGCGCCGTTGCCCAGCGGGTCGAGCACGGTGCGCAGCGGCCGCTCCCCGGCCGGCAGCGCCGTGAGCCTCAGGATCGCGTCCGCGACCTGCTGCGGGTCTGGCGGGCCTTGGCGCTTCATCGTCTCGATCACCGGCTTCCACAGCTCTGTGGCGAGCGCGAACAGGGGGCCATACTCCGCCGCTCGGGCCTCGTCGGCCTGCATCGCGTTGGCCATCACGCCGGTCGTCGGGAACGCGCCCGGCTCGACGATGGCGACGTCGATCCCGAGCGGCGCGAGCTCGTAGCTGATGCACTCGGCCATCGCCTCGAGCGCGAACTTGCTCGCGCTGTAGTGGCCGAAGAGCGGCGTCACGACCCGCCCCACGGCGCTGCTCACGTGAACGAGGAGGCCGCTCTTCTGCCGCCGCATCGCGGGCAGCACGGCGCGGTTGACGCGCACGGCGCCGAGGTAGTTCACCTGGAACGTGGCCTCGGCCTGCGCCACGGTGAACGCCTCGAGCGGCCCCTGGGACAGGACGCCCGCGTTGTTGATCACGACGTCGACGCCGCCCGCCTCGTCGAGCACGCGCGCCACGGCCGCGTCGACCGAGGCGTCGCTCGTCACGTCGAGCTCGATCACGCGCAGCGCGAGCCCCTCGCGCGCGGCGAGCTCCGCGAGCTCGGACGCCGGCCCCGCGTTCTTCGACGTGATCGCGCGCATCGCGGCGAAGACGCGGTGTCCCGCGCGGGCGAGGGTGACCGCGGTCGCGCGGCCGAAGCCGCTGCTGGAACCTGTGATGAGGGAACGGAGCTCTCGGGTCATTCTCACGCTCGCTTTCGAAAGGGGGAGCAGGGAGCGTATCGCGCGGGATCTCCCCGGTGGAACCGGCGAACCGCGCTCGTCGTGCTTCTGCGCGCCGAGATAGTTCCATTGGGCCTGGACCGACCGACTCGGTAGATGGCTGGGCGGCGCGATACACCTGCGGATTGCCCTCCTTGACCCCTTTGGGTTGAACCGTATAGTCAGCCAGACGGTCGGGCTGCTCACAAAGCGTGTCTGCCGGACCGTCGAGCCCACGACCGCAGCCCCGCGCGGGTTGCGGACGTGTGCGCCGTGGTTGCATCGTCCACCATCACATCATCGGAGGTTCGAATGGAACACTTGATTCGCCAGATCGCCCAGGATCGTCTCTGGAAGCAGTGGATCGCGGCCAACTCGTCCGGTGGGCCGACCCTCGACGCCGGCTGCATCTCGCGGAAGGAAGGGTGCATCTCGAAGAAGGCCGGCTGCATCTCGCGGAAGGAAGGGTGCATCTCGAAGAAGGCCGGCTGCATCTCGCGGAAGGAAGGCTGTATCTCGAAGAAGGCCGGCTGTATCAGCTGACGGGGCTCCGGGGGCGCGGGCGAGGCGGCAGGACCATGTTCTTCTTCCCGTGGTCTTCTGCCTCGCTCGCGCGCGTCCGGAAGGATGGGTGCTGCGCTTCTCGATGGCCGTTCAACCTTCTTCCTGGAGTCGACCGATGGACACCCACGGACCGACGCTCGCAGCGATGATCGATCAGGTCAGGGACATCCCTATCTACCGCCAGTCGATCGAGGAGGGCTCCTTCCCGATCCTGGAGAAGCCGGAGATCGCAAGAGGCTTTCCGGACAACTGGATGACCCCGAGGCTCGCCGAGGCGCTGAAGGTCGGCGAGGCAGAGCTCGTGCTCTCGACAGGGACCAACCACGCACGGATGCAGATCATCCGCCCGCCGTTCTTCCTCCTGAAGTCGTACTACCGGCTGTGGAGCGATCACCCCGACATCGCGGTCACCTGGCATGAGGGCTGCCAGCGCGCCTCGATCACCACGGTGCTGGCGACCGAGCACGTGGCGCGGCTCGCCGCGAGGCGGCGCGGCGCCGAGGTGCCGGCGCTCCCCAGCCTCGAGGATCGCCGGCTCGACGCGCGGACGCTCTATATCAACCTGCGGCTCGACCCGGCGCTCTGGGATCGCGGCGACGTCGAGCGCATGCTCGCCGAGATGACCGCCGTTCGGGAGGCGCACCCGCGACGCCTTTACCACGTCGACTGCGACGGCTATCACCTGGCTCACCTGGTGAAGAAGGCGCTCGACCTCGGAGCGTGGGAGCGCTTTCCGAGGCCGGCCAGCATCGTTCACGCCTACGAGCTCACGCCGAGGAACGTGCGGCGGTTCCTGGCGCAGCACTTCGAGTGCCCTATCGTCGACCTGTTCGGCAGCACGGAGCTCGGATATCTGTATTACAGCGATCGTCACGGCCGCTACTGGCCTCACCTCGACCAGATGCACCTGGAGCTGATCCCTGTCGAGGAGGGCAGCGCGATCTACAGCCTCATCGTCTCGAGCGTCCGCAACCCTTGCATGCCGCTCATCCGCTATCGCTCGGGCGACTGCGCCGAGACGGTCGACGGCTCCCCCGATCCGCTCCGGATCCGCCGGTTCTGCGGGCGCGAGCGGGAGCTCCTCTGGGCGCAGCAGAGGGGCCCGATCTCGCAGGCCGATCTCGATGACTGGATCGCCGTCTCCGCGCCGTCCATCTTCGTCTATCAGCTCCACGCGGAGGGACAGCGGCGGGGCCGATTGCTCTATACAACCTTCGACGGCGCGCCCGTCGCCCCGGCCGCGGCGCGCGCGCTGCGAGAGCGGATCTGGGAGGGCGCCGGCCTCGACTGCCTCCTCGATCACCGCGCCCACATCGCGATCGGCAAGTCCGGGAAGTACGCATGGCTGGTGCAGGGCGGCGAGGCCGCGGAGCGAGGTGGCTCGTGACGATGGAACGACCCAGGGCGACGGCCGCCGCGCTGAAGGCGCTGCTCGACGGCGCGTTCTTCTCCGGCGTGGTGCGCCATTTCGTGCGGACGACCGGAGAGGAGCCCGCGACCGTCGAGCGCCAGGTGCTCGAATGCCTGCGGTACCTCTACCTGATATCGCGCTACCCGGAGCCGCTGGCCGGGCTGTTCTTGCCCGTGGAGCAGGCGATCGACGAGGTCTGGCATTACCTGATCTTGCAGACGCGGGAGTACCGTGAGCTGTGCGAGGAGCGCCTCCCGGGCCGCTTCTTCATCCATCACCGCAGCCTGCCCTACGAGGACTATCAGGAGGCGCAGGCCAGCCGGGAGCAGGCGATCGAGGAGGCGCTGCGCTGGCTGCCGCTCTACCGCGACGAGTTCGGCCCCTTCGACGAGGGCGCGCTGCCTCACTGGACGATGGTGCGCTTTCTCCACCAGCGCCTGGGCCTCTCCCTCGAGGCGATCGCGGCGCTCGACGCGGGAGACGGGGCCGCCCTGCCTGGCGTGGAGCGCGTCCCTTGAGCTGTCAGGCTGTTGTCGCCTCGCCCTCGCCCTCGCCCTCGCCCGCGCCCGCCACGTCCGTCAACACGCTGGTCCTGCTGCTTTGCCAGGTCCTGGGGATCGCTTCTGTGGTGTCGGTCCAGTTCGCCGGCAGCGTGGTCGGTGAGCGGCTCGCGAGGGACATGCGGCTCGCGACGCTCCCGGTGGCCGTGCTCGTGCTGTCCTCGGCCCTGGGCACCTGGCCGGCCAGCCAGCTGATGCGCCGCTTCGGGCGCAGGCCCTGCTTCATCGCCGCGGCGCTCCTGTCCGCCGGCTGCCTCGCGCTCGCGGCGCGCGCGGTGGACCGCTCCGATCTCCCGCTGTTCTGCGCGGCGGTCTCCGGCGTCGGCCTGCACGGCGCCTTCGTGCAGCAGTACCGCTTCGCGATCCTCGAAGGGCAGGAGAGCCACCGGGCGCCGCGCCTCCTGACCATGATCCAGCTCGCCAGCGCGCTCGGCATCGTCCCCGGGATCTCGCTCTTCGGCCTGCTGGAAGGGCGGACGTCCAGCGAGCTGCCCTCTGCCCTGCTCGTCCTTTCGGCGCTCCAGGTCGTCGCGGCGCTCGCGTTCGTCTCGTACCGGCCGCAGGAAGCGCGGGTCGCGGAGGCCTCCGCCGCGCCCGAGGCGGGGGCTCGCGCGCTGTACTGGCCCATGGTGGCGATGGGCGCCGGCGCTTTCCTGGTGATGAGCCTGATCATGGTGCCGACGCCGCTCCAGATGTGCGGCGTCGAGCAGAGCTCGATCCGGCAGGCGGGCTGGGTGATCGAGGTGCACCTCCTGAGCATGTACCTGCCTTCGCTCTCGGTCGGCGCCCTCCTGAAGCGGATGTCGATCGCGGCGCTCCAGGGGCTCGGGCTGCTGTTCCTGCTCGCGGGGTTCGTGATCAGCCTGGCTCCAGGGCTCGAAGGGCACCTGGTCGGGCTCTCGCTGGTCGGGGTCGGATGGTGTTATGTGTTCCTGACCGCGACGACCCTTGTCGCGCGCAGCCGCTCCGGTCCCGAGCGTTTCCGGGCGCAGGGCGTCAATGATCTGTGCGTGTTCGCCGCCAGCGGCGCGGCGTCGCTCTCGTCCGGCGCGCTGCTGGCGGCGCTGGGGTGGAGCGGCCTCGTGCACCTCGGGGTGGCGCTGGTCCTGGGCTTGATGGCGCTCGCGCTTCGCGTCCATCGCGCCTCGCGCCCGGCGCCGGCGCAGGGCGGCGTGCGTCTCTGAAGCGATCGCGCGGGGCCGCGATCGACGTTTCGCGCATTGGGCGCATTTTGCACCTTTCGCGCGCCGATGTCCGGAGAGGGAGGTGAACATCATGTCTGACATGCAGTCGAATCGTTCAGGAGGCGACCCGGCGCCCGTCGGCCCGCTCGACGCCGTCGTCGTCGGCGCCGGGTTCGCGGGCCTGTACATGCTCTACCGCCTGCGCCGGCTCGGCCTCTCGGTCCGCGTCTACGAGGCGGGCGGCGGGGTGGGCGGCACCTGGTACTGGAACCGCTACCCCGGCGCGCGCTGCGACATCGCCAGCATGGACTACTCCTATTCGTTCTCTCCGGAGCTCCAGCAGGAATGGACGTGGACCGAGCGATACGCCACGCAGCCGGAGATCCTGCGTTATCTCGAGCACGTCGCGGACAGGTTCGAGCTCCGCGCGCACATCCAGCTCCGGACGCGGGTGACCGCGGCTGCCTTCGACGAGGCGACGGATCGGTGGGCGATCCGGACCGACGACGGCGCCAGCGTGTCCGCCCGGTTCTTGATCATGGCGACCGGCTGCCTGTCCGCCGCGAAGGCGCCCGATCTCAAGGGGCTCGAGGCGTTCCGGGGCGAGCGATACCACACGAGCCACTGGCCGCACGGCGGCGTCGACTTCACCGGCAAGCGCGTCGGCGTCATCGGCACGGGCTCGTCCGGCGTCCAGGTCATCCCCGCCATCGCCGAGCAGGCGGCGCGCCTCTTCGTCTTCCAGCGGACGCCGTGCTTCAGCGTGCCCGCGCGCAACGCGCCCCTGGAGGCCGCTCACGAGTCGTGGATGAAGGCGAACTACGCGGAGCACCGGCAGAGGGCCCGCGAGACGCGCGCCGGGGTCATCATGGATGTCGACCCGCGGTCGGCGCTGGAGGTGTCGCCCGAGGAGCGGGAGCGCGCGTACCAGGCTCGCTGGGAGCAGGGCGGCACCGGCTTCCTCGCCACGTTCTCGGACGTGATGCGGTCCCGGGAAGCCAACGAGACCGCAGCCGAGTTCGTCCGATCCCGGATCCGCGCGGCGGTCCGCGACCCGGACGTCGCCGAGGCGCTCTCGCCGAGGGGGTATCCGCTGGGGACCCGGCGGCTCTGCGTCGACACCGGCTATTACGAGACCTTCAATCGGGAGAACGTCACGCTGGTCGACGTCAAGGCGTCGCCGATCGAGGAGATCACGAAGGCGGGGCTCCGGACGCGCAGCGCCGAGTACGCGCTCGACAGCCTCGTGCTCGCCACGGGCTTCGATGCCATGACGGGCGCCTTGACCCGGATCGAGCTCCGCGGGAGGGGCGGCGAGCCGCTCAAGGCGAGGTGGGCCGACGGCCCGCGTACGTACCTCGGCGTCGCCATCGCCGGCTTCCCGAACCTGTTCACGATCACCGGCCCTGGGAGCCCGTCCGTGTTCAGCAACGCGATCGTCTCCATCGAGCAGCACGTGGAATGGATCGCGGACTGCATCGCCTACCTGCGAGAGCGCGGCTTCGCGCGCATCGAGGCCACGGCCGAGGCGGAGGACGGGTGGGTCGCGCACGCCAGAGAGGTGGCCGACGGCACGCTGTATCCGCTGGCCAGCTCCTGGTACGTCGGGGCGAACATCCCTGGCAAGCCGCGCGTCCTCATGCCCTATGCCGGGGGCGTCGGCGCCTACAGAAAGCGGTGCGAGGCGGTCGCGGCTCGGGGATACGAGGGGTTTTGCCTGTCGAGAGCAGGATAGCCGCGTCCAACCGGGGAGGGCGCTCGTGATGGGCGCGATCGGCGCGGAGGCCGAGCACGTCGGCTCCCGCTTGCCCGGCCCCACCGGCGCCGTTCGCTGGCTCGAAGGAAGACGCGCGAGGGGGCCATCGGCAGCGCGCGGCCGCCGGCTGCCCATCGCCTGGCGATCGTGGTAGCTGACCGCGGTGCCAGCCACACACGAACCGTCGTATCTGGTCCCGGAGGCCGTCGTCGCCTTCGATGAGGGCGCGCGGCAGGCGGTCTACGACGTCATCGCCCTGCGGCGCGACGTGCGGCAGTTCGAGCCGGGGCGCGCGCTCGACCGGGCTGTCCTGCGGCGCATCCTCGAGGCCGCGCACCTGGCGCCCAGCGTGGGATTCTCCCAGCCCTGGGGCTTCGTCGTCGTGCGTGACGAGGCGCAGCGCGCGCGCATCCGCGAGAGCTTCCTTCGCTGCCGTCAGGCGGAGGCTGCCCGTTTTCCGGCGGGCCGGCGCGAGCAGTACCTCTCCTACCGTCTCGAGGGCATCCTCGAGGCGTCGCTCAACGTGTGCGTCGCGGTCGACCTGAGGCCTCGGGGGGAGGCGATCCTGGGCACCATCGTCCAGCCGGAGGCGGTGCGCGCGAGCGCGTGCTGCGCGGTGCAGAACCTCTGGCTCGCCGCGCGCGCCGAGGGCGTCGGCGTCGGCTGGGTCAGCATCGTGGAGCCCGCCGTCCTCCGCGCCGAGCTGCGCCTCCCGCCGGGCGTGGAGCCGGTAGCGTACCTCTGCCTGGGCCACCCGGTCGCCTTCCGGCGGCGGCCGATGCTGGAAGAGAGCGGCTGGCGAGAGCGGCGCGCGCTCGATGAGGTCGTCCACGAACATGGCATCTGGCGAGACCGCGAGGACGCCGCCACGCCGGCGGCGGGCCGCGCGGGCGAGGCGCCGCGCTCATCGCTCCGGACGACGGCGATCCCACCGCTGGACGCCGCCGCCGTGGAGGCCTCTCGCGCGCACCAGGCCACGCTCGGCCTGCCGGCGGGCAGCCTGGGGCGAATCGAGCAGCTCGCGGCGTGGTGGGCCGGCGTGCGTGGCGAGCTCCCGCTCCCGTTGCCCGCGCCGGGGCTGGCCGTGTTCTGCGCGGACCACGGCGTCGTCGCCGAGGGCGTGAGCGCTCACCCCTCGTCGGCGACGACGGCGAGGCTCGCGGACGTGATGGCCGGGGGCGCGGCGGTCTCGGCGCTGGCGGCGCGCCACGGCGTGCGGCTCGTGGCGGTGGATGTCGGCCTCACGGGCGATCTCTCGGCGCTGCCGTGTGCGCCGGTCGTCCCGCTGGTGCCGCGGGTGGTTCGGCGCGGCACCGGAAACCTGCGGCGCGAGCCGGTGATGACGCGCGGCGAGGCGGCTCGCGCGATGGAGGCGGGCGCCGAGACCGCCCGCGCGCTCGCCGCGGAGGGCGTCACGCTGGCGGGCATCGGCGACATCGGGATCGGCAACACGACGGCGGCGACAGCGATCCTGTGTGCCCTCACGGGCGCGCCGCCGGCGAGCCTCGCGGGACCGGGCGCCGGCCTCGACGCGGAGGGCGTCGCGCGCAAGGCCGGCGTCGTCGCCGACGCGCTCGCGCTTCACGCGCCCGATCCCGCGGACCCTCTCGACGTGCTCGCGAAGGTCGGCGGGCTGGAGATCGCCGCGATGGCCGGCTTCGCGCTGGAGGCCGCGCGGCTGCGCGTGGGCGTCGTCGTCGATGGGCTGACGGCGTGCGCCGCGGCCCTCTGCGCCGTCAGGACGGCCCCGACGCTCCGGCCATGGCTCCTCGCGGCGCACCGCTCGGCCGAGCCGGCGGCGGCCCTCGCGCTCACCGAGCTCGGGCTCGATCCGCTCTTCGATCTCGGACTAGGGGTGGGCGAGGGGATCGGCGCCGTGCTCGGGTTGCACCTCGTCGGCGCCTGCGTCTCGACGTTGAGCGGGCTCGACCCTCGTCGCGAGCTCGCGCGCGGCTCCGGCGCTCACGGGGTCGTGGTCTCCGTCTCCGCCTCGGGCGCCGGATCCTTGTAGAACGCCACGTCGTCGATCCACACGCTGAATTGACGGCTCGCTGCGAAGCGGAACTGGACGGCCCAGATCTTCGTCAGGTCGATCGCGTCGAACGCCTGGCCCCAGCCGGACTGCTTGAGGCTGGCGAAGGGCACCTTGATTTGAGTCCAGCAATTCGTCAGCGTGACGGTCTTGGTGAAGTGATCGCTGCATCCGCCGTCAGCAGAGGTGCAGACGCCGCCATCTTGCCAGGTCTGCGTGTCGACGACGTCCACGAGCACCTTGTTGTAGGAGCCTTTGTCGGCGTAGGCAAAGAAGGTGACGCCGCTGAACTCGGAGGCGTTGTAGAGGCCCAGCTGGGACGACGAAGCGCTGTTCAGCTGGAAGCCGAAGAGGGCTCCCCAGCTCTCGAACAGGTCGTCGGCCACGACGTGCGCTGCCAACGTGCTGTCTCCGCGCGGCGCTTCGAGGAGGCTCATCGCGAACTGCTCGCCGACTCCGGGCGTCTGCGTCCCCTTGCCATCGTTCGCTACGAACCAGAGCCCTTGCCGTGGGTTCGTCTCATCTTCCACGTCGATGATGAAATGGTCGTCATCTTCCATGTCGTCGATCAACGACAGTTCCAGCGTGGGGTCGCCCAGCGGCGGCGCCGGGCATCCGCCCCCTGCTCCTCCACCGCCCGCCTCCCCGCCAGCGCCGCCTTCGCCGCCAGCGCCCCCGCCTCCCGCGTCCGTGCCGCCGGTGCCGCCTTCACCGCCAGCGCCCCCGCCTCCCGCGTCCGCACCGCCGGTGCCGCCTTCGCCGCCGGCGCCCCCGCCTCCGGCGCCGCCCTTCCCTACCTCGTATAACTTATCGAAGCCGAAGATCTGGGCACATCCAACCCCGAGCACCGCAATGAGGCACCCGCTGGTCCACCGCGCAAAAGCCAGCTTGCTGTTCATGGTCATGGAAGGGATCTCCGAGAAGCTTCGGCCAATCACGATAGGACGCTGCGTGCCAGAATGGAAGCGCGTCGGTCGCGACGCGAGCCGCCGCGGCGCGGGCGCGAGACAGCGGCTTTCGGCCCCTCGCCGGCCCAGCGCTGCTCAGCCTGTCGAATCAAGGCAGCTCGGCAGCGCGCGGCGACCGTTCCCTACATGATATATCGGCGTGAGGAAGCCTCCGCCATCGCCTGTTGGCGACTCGGCAGCTCTGGCGAGCTCCCTGGCGACAGCCCTGTGACGTCAACCGTGTCACGGCGCTGGGGGCGCGCTCTTCCTCGACCGTGCATCGCAATACCGTAGGTGCCGAGTTGCGCGGACGCACGGCGCGGAGCGTTCGAGCGAAGTCGATGAGCTGACCGCGTTACCGATCGTGGCGTGGCATCACCGGGTGTTACCGATCGTGGCGCGGCGTCCGTCAACACGCGCCCTCGGCGCGGCGCCGGCGGGGCGCGCCGGCGAGCGCGAGCCCGAGCAGCGCCGCCTGGACGAGGCATGTCTCCACCGCAGGGTAGATGCCGAGCGCGGTGAATCGAGGGAGCGGCAGCCGGTGGAGCGGTAACAACCCGCAGAGCTGGAAGGCGGCCACGGCGCGGCCGGCGAGCGGGACGCACAGCAGACAGGCGAGCCAGGCTGGAGGGCTTCCCCAGCGGCGCGCGGTCGCCCGGCTCGCGCGGGTGACCAGCGCCGCGCCGGCGGCGAGCAGCGCGAGCGTGATCGACACGCCGGCCACGGCGGGCGGCGCGACGGGGAGCGTCACCCCGAGCGCGGCATCGAGCCCCGAGAACGCCGCACCGAAGCCGGCCAGCAGCGCGGCCGCGAACACGGCCGTTCGGCCGCCTCGCGACAGGCCGTCACGCGAAGGATCGTGCGAGCGCATCTGCCGCGCGTCGCGCCGCCAGGCGAGCGCCGCCGCACCGGCGAGCGCCAGCGCGAGCGCGATCGTCGCGCCTGCCGTGAGCGTTCGCCAGAAGCCGCTCATGTGCCCGAGCGCCGCCGCGACCCAGGCGGCGAGCGCGAGCAGCAGCGCCGCGCCCGACGCGACGTGGACGACACGCCGGCTCCGCGACGAAGCGACGGCGGCGAGCGCGGCCAGGAAGAGGGCGGCAGCGGCGAGCTCGCGCAGCAACGAGCGGCTCGAGACCTGGGCCACGAGCCGACCTGGCGCGCCCCCGGACCGCGCGAGCGCCACCTCGGCGTACGTCGCGTCGCGCAGGAGCGTGGCCATGCCCGCGTCGAGCGCCTCCGTCGTCGCGCCTGCCGAGAGCTCCGCTCGCAGGGCAAAGGCGCCGTCGCCGAGATCGTTCGCGAGCGCCTCGTTCACGGTGCGGACGCTCGCCTCGGCCGCGTCGATGCCGTCGAGCTGGGCCGTGCTGAGCGCCTCGCGCGCATCGGCGAGCCTGCCCTCGCGCAGCGCGGCGCGCCCCCTGTCGAGCGCCGCGCGCGCGGCGGAGAGGGGATGTGACGCGGCCTCGCGGCCATAGGCGACGCGCCGCCGGAGCTCCGCGAGGAGCGCCGCGTGCCGCTCGGCGGGGATCCCGCGCGCGGAGAGCTCGGCGCGCAGGTCCGCGTCGGAGCGGACCGCGAGCTCGACCATGGAGTAGTCCGGCAGATCGCGCGGCCTCGGGCTCTCGCCGGGCTGCGGGTGGTGGAGGCCGGCGACGTGGAAGGCGAGGTCCCAGCGGTCGCGGGCGGAGAGGAAGGTGAACGGGACCATGGCCGTGCCGCTGACGCCGAATCGAACCGCGGACTCGATACCCACGGGCGCGAGCTGCTCGGCGATGATCGCGTCGTGGAAGTTCGCCGGGTGCGGGACCAGGCTCGCCGCGCGCCGGGTATCGGCGTATCCCGTCGGGCCGTGGCAGGTGGCGCAGTTCTCCTGGTAGAGGGCCGCGCCGCGCTCCGCGTCGGGCCGCGAGAGCGGCGCTTCCGCCAGCCGGAAGGCGGCCGCGACCCGGTCGCGCGCGCCCCTGGACGCGATGGCCACCTGATCCGGAGCGACCTTCGCCTCGACGAGCTCACGCACGCCGACGATGCCCTGCGCGAGGTCGCCCGCCTCGCTCTCGAGCGCGGACGGCTGGATGCGGGTGGCGACCTGGATCGCCTCGCCGAGCAGCGCCAGCTGCTCGTCATACTCGATGACGCTGGTGACGGCGCCGTTCGCAACGCACCCGCCATAATCCATGGCGACGTAGCCGAGCACATGGACGAGGCGGCGCGCCTCGACCTCGGCCGGCTCCCCCGGGTCCGCCAGCGCAGGGCGCTCGCCCAGGAGCAGGACGGCGGCCATGGCGGCCGCGCTGACCGTCGCCATGGCGGTGAGCCCGGCCGTCGCTGCTCGCGGGAGACGGGGGAGACGTGGAAGACGCGAGGTGGAGCCGGCCCGCGTCGGCGATCCAGCGCACAGTCCCGTCGCGATCATGCGCCCAGGTCGCGCGCGTGGAAGTGGAACCAGAAATCGCGATGACACATATCCCTCATACAATCGAAAAAGACTTCATGCTAGCTTCCCTCGATCGTGCAGCCACCTCGCTGCTCGACGACAATGCTTTGAGGTCCTCCTGATGATGATCATGCTGCGTGGCGCTCCGTGGCGCTGCGCCAGCTGGCCAGGGAGCAGAAAGGTTTTGCAAGACTGACCCATCGCTGTCGCACGGGGCGGCTACGGGCGAAGGCCCCGGCGTCTGTCCTCCGTACGAGCCTACGTACGAGAGCGAGCGGACGCGGCAGGGTGCTGGGGCCACGAGCGCCAAGCGCCAAGCGCCGGGCGCCCATTCAGTGAGGCGCAGTGATGGTGAACGCGCGCTCGTTCGACAGTGACGACGGAATTCCATTGTGCTTTGAGCGCGCCCCGGCAATCGCTGCGCTCCGGCGTCGCTCAGAGACGGGAGGGCGCTGCGCGATGCGCGCTGCCATCGACGCAAGGCTCTCCGATTTAAGATGATCTCTCATATCTATTTTCGGTAAGATGGTAGCAGCGCATTCACGTCCGATGCGCTGATCGCGCCGGGTATCAGGCGCGATGCGATCGCTGGCGTGACCGCGCCGGGAAGGCGTCCTGCTCGCCGCATGGCGAGCGTTTGTCGGAGGCAAGGCGGGATGAATCAGGAAGCACGGAGGGTGAAGCAATGAAAATGAACCCCGGACATCTGGCCGCAGCGTCGGTGGCAGTGACGATGGCGTGGGCCGGCCAGGCGGCCGCCCAGTCGGTGATGAGGCAGCCCTATCTGCAGTCGTTGACGCCCAGCTCGGTCTACGTGGTGTGGACGACCGACGTGGGCACGAACAGCCGCGTGCGCTACGGCACCGATCCAGCGAACCTGACGCAGACGGTGGATCTCGGCGCGATCGCGACCCAGCACGAGGTGCTCGTCGGCGGGCTCACGCCGAACACCCGCTACTATTACAGCGTCGGTACATCGAGCGCGGTGCTGGCCGGCGGCTCCTCCTCCTTCTACTTCGAGACGGCGCCGCCCGTATCCACGCCGAAGAAGTTCCGGGCGTGGATCATCGGCGACACCGGCTACGGCGGCACAGCGCCCTGGGCGACGCGAGACGCGATGCTGAGCGTCGTCGGCGCGTACCGCCCCAACCTGTTCCTGCACATGGGGGACATGGCGTACAACTTCGGCACCACCGAGGAGTTCACCAACGGCTTCTTCAATCAGTACGCAGCGATCCTTCGCAACACGGTCGTGTGGCCGACGTTCGGCAACCACGAGGGCCTGAGCTCCGACTCGGCGACGCAGACCGGTCCTTATTACACCGCCTACGTGCTCCCCACCGCCGGGGAGGCCGGAGGGGTCCCCTCCGGTACGGAGGCTTACTACTCGTACGACTATGCGAACGTCCACTTCGTCGTGCTCGACGGCTATGGCTCCTCGCGTTATTCGACCGGCGCGATGGCGGACTGGCTCGCCGCCGATCTCGCCGCGACGGAACAGGACTGGATCGTCGCGTACATGCACTTTCCGATGTACACGAAGGGCACCCACGACTCGGACGAGGACTGGCTGACCATCGAGCACCGGGAGTACCTCCTGCCCATCCTCGACGCGGGAGGGGTCGACCTGGTGCTCTCGGGCCATTCGCACAACTACGAGCGCTCGTTCCTCGTGGACGGCGCCTACGATACGCCGACCACGGCGGCCGGGCACATCGTCGACGGGCGCGACGGCAAGCCGCTCGGCGACGGCCCCTACGTGAAGCTCCCTGGCAAGGGGAGCCACGAAGGCGCGGTCCATGTCGTCGCCGGCCACGGCACGTACGTGGGCGGCTCCGGAGGCCACCCGCTCATGTACTTCAGCGAGGCGCAGAGCGGCTCGTGCCTCCTCGACGTCGAGGACAACCGGCTCACGGTGTCCAACGTTCGTTACGATGGCGTGATCACCGATCGCTTCGCGATGGTGAAGGGAACGGCCATCGACGTTGCGGCGCCCGACGGCGGGGAGCGCCTGTCGCCGGGCGGCATCTTCCCGATCCGCTGGGCGACTGTCGGGAACATCCCCTCCGTGCGGATCGAGTACACGACCGACGACGGCGCGACCTGGAACACGATCACGAGCAGCGCGGCCAACACGGGCCGCTACAACTGGGTGGTTCCCTCCATCGACACGACGACGGCCCTCGTGCGCGTCTCCGACGCCGAGCACCCGCTGCTCTCCGACGAGAGCAACGCCGGGTTCACGATCCAGAGCCTCCCCCGCACGCCGGTCTACTTCGGCGATTACTGGGTTTACGACGACCTGGGCGTCGACCGGGGTACGGCCTGGCGAAACCTCACGTACGACGACTCCTCGTGGAAGGGCGGCTGGGGGCAGCTCGGCTACGGCGACGGCGGGGAGGGCACGACCCTCTACCGGGCCACGCCGTCGTATCCCACGGCCTACTTCCGGAAGATCATCCCGATCGACGGGCCGGTCGCGCAGGCGACCATGAAGCTCATCCACGACGACGGTGTCGTCGTCTGGCTCAACGGCACCCAGGTGGCCTCGAAGCGCGTGACCGGCACGGCCTACGGTGACTATGCGTCCGCGGAGTCGCGCGACGACGAGCTCACCACGGTGACGGTCCCCCCGAGCTCTTTCGTGGTCGGAAGCAACATCCTCGCCGTGATGGTCAAGCAAGCGGCCCCCAATTCGACCGATCTGTCCTTCGACATGGAGCTGACGCTCACCTATGCGCCGCCTGGCAGCGGGAGCAGCAGCAGCTCGAGCTCGTCCAGCAGCTCGAGCTCATCCAGCAGCTCGAGCTCGTCCAGCAGCTCGAGCTCGTCCAGCAGCTCGAGCTCATCCAGCACGAGCTCGTCCAGCAGCACGAGCGGTTCGAGCACGAGCAGCAGCTCGAGCGCGTCCAGCACGAGCACAGGCAGCGTCATGATGACCAGCGCGATGAGCGTGGGCAGCAGCGGATCGGGCGGGGCCGGCGGCGCCGGCTCCGGAGGCACGCCCGTGTGCAGGACCGTGCAGCGCGACACTTTCGGCACGGTCTGGGACGCGACGCTCTGGTCGGGCTCGGCGACCTACAAGGAGGGGTCGTACCCGTCGATCTACACGGGCGGAGTCGGCACCGGAGGTTTCCGTGCAGCGCTCGTCTGGTTCGACCTCTCGTTCATCCCCGCGGGCGCGCCGGTCTACTCGGCTACCTTCACGATCAATCAGGTGTACAAGGCGGCGGTCACCACCGTTCGTCTCCACGAGGCCCTCGCGCCCTGGGGCGAGACGACAGTGAGCTGGAACAGCTACAACCAGAGCTGGGAGCAGCTCAGCTTCGCGTCGATCGTCACCATCAACGGCACAGGCGATCGGACCGCCGACCTCACCGACCTGGTGCAGGACTGGGTGAGCGGCGTCCTCCCGAATTACGGGTTCGTGATGGAAGAGGACGCGGCGGGGGCGACGCAGTGGCGGGCCAGCGAAGACACAACGGCGTCGCGCCGCCCGCGCCTCGAGGTCTGCTACGCACAGTGACAGCGCAGGGCGACGCCCCGGCGGGCAGCGCCGGCCGGCCTCGTCGCCCCCTGCGCGTCCAGGATCTCCGATCCATCCCTGTTGAGCGCTGAGCGCCGCGCTGGCCAGCTTGGTTGCGCGGCCCAGCCGCACTGTCTACGCTCGTCCGCCGAACAGCGAGCGATCCGCGAGCGCCGCGGCGGGCTGTCGAGGCCCGCCGCTGGCGCGCGGCGGCGCTGAGAAGGAGGGGAGCGTCCATGTGCGGCATTGCTGGATGGGTGGACTACGAGCGCGATCTGACGCTGGAGCGCGACGTCCTGCAGACGATGACAGCGACGATGAAGCTCCGCGGCCCGGACGACGAAGGAATATGGCTCGCTCCGCGCGCGGGCCTCGGGCACCGCCGCCTCGCCATCATCGATCTCGAGGGGGGCCGCCAGCCGATGATCGCCGACGAGGACGGCGCGCCGGTGGCCGTGCTCATCTACACGGGCGAGGTCTACAATTTCCGCGAGCTGCGCGGCGAGCTCGAGGCCCGGGGCCACCGCTTCAAGACCCACAGCGACACCGAGGTCGTGCTCCATGCGTATCTCGAGTGGGGCGCGGGCTTCCCCCGGCGGCTGAACGGGATGTTCGCCTTCGCCCTCTGGGACGTCCGCGCGGAGGAGCTCCTGCTCGTCCGGGATCGGCTGGGCATCAAGCCGCTGTTCTACCAGCAGATCGGCTCGGCGGTGCTCTTCGGCTCGGAGCCCAAGGCCATCCTCGCGAACCCGCTCGCGTCGCCGGTCGTGGACGTGGGCGGCCTGCGCGAGCTCCTCGCCTTCGTCAAGACGCCGGGGGCCTCCGTGTTCCGCGACATGCGAGAGGTCCGCCCAGGCCATGTCGTGCACGTGCGGAGGGATGGGATCTCCGAGCGCCGCTACTGGGCGCTCGAGTCGAGGCCCCACGAGGACGACCTGCAGGCCACGATCCGCGCGGTCCGCGGGCTGCTCGAGGACACCGTGGCGCGACAGCTCATCTCCGATGTGCCCCTTTGCTCGCTCCTGTCCGGAGGGCTCGACTCGAGCGCCGTGACCGCCCTCGCGCAGAGGGCGCTCAGGGCGGAGGGCGCCGGGCCCGTGCGCTCCTTCTCGGTCGAGTTCGCGGGGCACGCCGAGCACTTCACGCCGGACGCGCTGCGCAGCACGCAGGACACGCCGTACGTCGCCGAGGTCGCGCGGCACGTCGGGTCGGACCACGCGGGGATCGTGCTCTCCGCAGCGCAGCTGGCCGACCCCGGGGTCCGCGCCGCGGTGCTCCGCGCCCGGGATGTCCCGATCGCGTTCGGCGACATGGATGCTTCGCTGTACCTCCTCTTCCGCGCCATCCGGGAGCGCTCCACGGTGGCGCTGTCCGGCGAGTCGGCCGACGAGGTCTTCGGCGGATACCTCTGGTTCCACGACCCGGAGACGGTGGCGGCGGAGACGTTCCCCTGGATCGCCATGCGCAGGAAGATCCGGGGCGCGAGCGCCGCCTCTCAGCTGCTCGCCCCCGCGCTCCTCGCGCAGATCGACCTTCCGGGCCACGTCGCCGCGCGCTACCGGGAAGCCCTCGCCGAGGTCCCGCGCCTGCCAGGCGAGGACGGAGCGGAGCGGCGCATGCGGGAGATAAGTTATCTGCACCTGACGCGGTTCCTGCCGATCCTGCTCGACCGCAAGGATCGCATGAGCATGGCGACCGGCCTGGAGGTCCGTGTCCCGTTCTGCGACCACCGGCTCGTGGAGTACGTCTTCAACGCGCCCTGGTCGATGAAGACCTTCGATGGGCGCGAGAAGAGCCTGCTGCGCGCCGCGTCCGAGGATCTCCTGCCGCGCTCGGTGCTCGACCGGCGCAAGAGCCCGTATCCGTCGACGCAGGATCCGGCCTATTCGGAGCGGCTCCGAGGCCAGCTCGCCGGGCTCCTCGCCCGGAAGGACGCGCCGGTGCTGCCGCTCCTCGACATGGCCCGCGCCCGCGCCGTCGCCTCGGAGTCGGGAGGGGCGGTCGATGAGATCCTCCGGTCGAGCATGCATCAGGTGCTCCTGCTCGACGACTGGCTGACGCGTTATCGGATCAACCTCGCGCTCTGAGCCGCCGCGGCTGGCGCCGGCGGCGAGCGCGACAGCGGCCGTGCCCGGAGGGCAGGGGCGCGCCGCCGAGCCGCCGGCGGGCTCATGTGTCAACCGCCGGTTGACGTCGTTGACGACGGCCCATGACAGCGGCGAGCGTGCCTGTTCGCCGAGGCGGATGAAACCCTGTCTTCCAGCGGAAAAGTGCAATCATGGTGCCCTGAGCGGCGGCCGCGGTCGATGGCGCGCTATGGCCCGGGCATTGCTCTCACGTCATGACAAGACATCACGAAGACACGGCGAGGACATGACGACCCGCGGGGGAGGGGTGCGGAGAGGGAGTGAAGGGTGGGAGTCGTCGGTCGCGCGCAACGTCAACGATTGAGGAATAAACTCATGAGCTTGAGATTGACCTATGCTTTCGGTGCCCTGTTGTCGTTCGGTATCGTCGGCTGCCTCGCGGCAGACGGCGCCGACCTGGATGTGGACGTGGACTCGGCGAGCGACGCGCTCAGCGCCGTCAGGATCGAGGCCGAGAACCAGAACTGGTCCATCTCGTCGGGCGACAAGATCGAAGACAACGCGGACAACGTGAAGCTCCGCGCCAACCAGAGCGGCGATACCTTCAAGTTCTCCGCGTCGGTCGCGTCCGGCACGTACAAGATCGTCCTTCGTTACGCCAAGCGGAACGTGTACGGCAAATACGAGCTCGCCGTGAAGGGATCGTCGGTGAAGTCCTTCGACGCGTATGGCTCCTCCACCGGCGACAGCTGGACGACCGCGACGCTCGGGGAGAAATCGCTCTCTGGCAACGTCGAGTTCGCGCTCACGTGCAAGGGCAAGAGCTCCTCGTCGTCCGGGTACGACCTGAAGGTCGACTACATCGAGCTCGTGCCGGTGGCCGGCGGCGACTCTGGCGGCAGCTCGGGCGGCAGCAGCTCTGGCGGCACCACGACGGCGGGGAGCGGCGGCGTCGTCAGCTCGACGATCATCGTGAAGGCGGGCGAGGCGTTCGACGGCGGCGGCAAGCGGTACATCGCCGACAAGAACACGCTCGGGGACGGCAGCCAGGCCGAGGACCAGAAGCCTGTGTTCAAGCTCGAGGACGGCGCGAAGCTGAAGAACGTGGTCCTCGGCGCGCCGGCGGCCGACGGCATCCACACGTACGGCAACGTCACGCTCGAGAACATCGTCTGGGAGGACATCGGCGAAGACGCCCTGACGGTCAAGAAGTCCGGCACCGTGGTGCTGAACGGCGGCTCCGCGAAGAACGGCGACGACAAGGTGTTCCAGATCAACGCGGCCAGCACGTTCAAGGTGTCGAATTTCACGGCGCAGAACGCCGGCAAGTTCATCCGGCAGAACGGCGGGACCGACTTCAAGGTCGATGTCTTCATCGACCGGTGCGACATCTCGAAGATGAAGGAGTCCATCTTCAGGACGGACAGCAGCAGCAGCAGCGTGACGATGACGAACACCCGCTACAGCGGCATCGGCAAGGAGCTCTTCATGGGCGTGAGCTCCTCGAAGATCACGACGTCCAACAACACGCAATACTGACCCGGCAGACGTCTGGCCTGTCCATGGCCAGACGTCGCGCCACGGCGAGGGGACGATCCGCGGCGTGCTCCCGATGGACGAGCGCTGGCCGGCCGAGCTCTCGCCGCATCACCAGGGCCGGCGCGTCCTCGCGGGCGCGCCCGAGCGCTCTGGCGCGGTGTCAAGGGTCAAGGAGACTCCGCTCCGGATCCATCGCTCCGGCGGAGTGGCGAGCCGCTCGGAGCGGTGCGTCGTCATGAGAACGTTCACATCCAGTTAGCGACTGCCTCCATCGCTCACCACTCCGGAAATATACCGCAATATTGCGGATCTTTGTCACGAGGGGAAGCGACTGCCATCGCGGTTGGAACGCCGACGTGGCATCATGCGCCAATGCGTACCATTACGGATAGGCTCACACGTAGCGCTCGATACCTGGCCTTCGTGGCCATGCCATTCGCCATCCTGAACTGCTCCAGCAGCGATCCCGATGAGTCCGGGAACGGCGGGGGCACGACGACGAGCACCAGCTCCCAGAGCGCCAGCAGCGGCAACAGTAGCAGCAGCAGCAGCGCCAGCAGCTCGAGCTCGAGCGGAGGCGAGCCCGCGACCTCCACGACGTCGGGGGCCGGGGGCAGCGGAGAGGGCGGCTCGGCGGGACAGGGCGGGAGCGGAGAGGGCGGCTCGACGGGAGACGGCGGCAGCGCGCCCTCCGAGGACTTCGCGCTCGCGAGCACCAATCACGCGGAAGGCGCCAAGTTCGCCGACAAGTACACCTGCCAGACCGCCGGCTTCCAGAACAGCGTCATGCCGGAGCTCCACTGGACCCCAGGGCCTGCGGGCACGAAGAGCTACGCCATCACCTTCATCGATGTCACCCTGGCGCACGGGACACCGTCGCAGGCCAACGGCTATCACTGGGTCCTGTACAACATTCCTGCCACCACCACCTCGCTGCCCGAGGGGTTCAAGCAGGCGGACGCGGCGCAGCTCGGCGCCAAGCAGAACTCGAACTACCTCGGGCCCTGCCCCAATTTCGGCAGCACCACCGGCACGAAGACCGACACCTACGAGTTCACGATCTACGCGCTCGCCGAGGACTCGATCACGATCACGGGCACCGGCACGGCTGCAGTGAAGGACGCGGAGACCAAGCTCGAGGCGAAGCACCTGGACAGCGCGAAGCTCACCGGCACGTCCAACGCCGCCTCGACGCGATGAATCGGTAGCGGGCGCCGACGCCCGCGGGGCCTTGCGGACGCAGGACGGCGCGAGGCACCCGCGCTCGCCGCGCGATATCGCACGCTCCTTCGTTCACGGTTTGCTGCGGTTGCGCTCCGGACGCCTGGTGGCCTGTTGCGCCGAAGACAGGCTCTCTGCCAGCCTGCCGTTCTCCGTGTCGATCAGCTTCTTCTCGTACCACGGCCGTGTGGCGTGCGCGCGAATGAGATACGCGAGCGCGATGACGCCGAGCAGCGGCAAGGCGGCGTAAGCCACGGAGTGGGCCGTCACGTCGGGGCCGATCGCGCTGGCCGCGCTCCACGAGGGGACGTGGCGCGCCTTCACCGTCTCGCCCTCGCGGAGCCGCGCGAATGCGCCTTGGGACACCTCGTCGGAGAAGGCGGCGCCGTCTTCGCCCCGCATCGTGACCTCGAAGCGGGTGTGGTCGCCGTCCTCGCTCTCTCGGAGCTGCGTCACGCGGGCGTCCACCGTCTCCCCCAGCCAGCGGCGCGCGTGGAAGGCCGCGAACGCCATGTTGAACGCGAGCGACGCGACGGCCGCGGCGACGGCCCACCGCCGGTGGAACGCCGCCCTGCGCGCGAACCGCTCGCCGAGCGGCTCGGACGAGAGGAGCATGCGCCCCCCGCGCGGGGGCACGAGCAGGTATCCCTGCGCCTGCTCGCGGTACCCTCGGGCTTGCGCCTCGGGATCGGGCGCGCGCCGTAGCTCGCCGATCGCGAAGACCCTCTCGCCTGGCATGAGCTCGGCCACGCGGACGCGCCGGGTGAGATCGACCCGGATCATGCCGTCGAGCGCGTCGACGAGCTGCACGTCCTCGCCCGGCTCGACCCGGACGCGCGCGCCGGACGCGTGGCGGAGATAGAAGGGGTGGACACGGACCTTGCGGCCGGTCTCGGCCCACTGGTGGGTCCAGACCCCGGAGGTCTCGGACTCGGACCCCTCTTGCTCGACCTCGACGCGCACCGCCACGTCCGCGCCTTGCTCCCGCTCGACGGTGCCCACGACGACGGCCTCGCCCGGCGCGAGCGCGGCGCCGGGCCTGAACGAGGCCTCGGCCTGCGCGGCGGCGCGGCGCTGCCGGCGCGAGCGCCCGAGCGCGAGCGCCGCGAGGGCGAGCAAGCCGGCCGTCGCGACGCCGTCCACCAGGAGCGACGACAGCCCGGCGTCGAGGTGATATCGGCTCACGAGCAGCCAGATCCGGGGTTCCATGGCCCGCCATGAGAGCGCAAACCGGCGCGCCCGTGCGAAAAACCCGGCGCCACCTTCCGGAGGAACGATGCCCGTGCCGCCGTCTCCTTTCCGCGTTCACGAGCCCGAAACGCCGGGGCCGATCGTCGTCGAGGTCCCGCACGCGAGCCTCGCCGTGGACGAGCTCGCGGCGCGCTTCACGCGCGTGCCGGAGCGCGCCCTCGCGGCCGACGCGGACGTCGCGGCGGATGCGCTCTTCGGCGACGTCACGCTCGAGGGGGCCGCGCTCGTCGTCGCGACGGCGAGCCGCTTCGTCATCGATCTCAACACGGCCCCGCGCGTGCCCACGCCCTACGAGGACAAGCTCCCGTACGGGCTGCGGGAGGTGCGGCGGCGCTCCGCGAGCGGCGAGCACTGGCTCGAGAGCCCACCACCCCGCGCGGAGGTCGAGCGCCGCGTCCGCGACGTGTTCGAGCCGTACCACGCGGAGGTCGCCGCGCGCCTCGCCGACGCGCGCGCGCGCCACGGCGTCGCGATCCTCGTCTCCGGGCACACGTACCCCGACGTGATGTTCCCGGGCGCGGCCGACGTCGTGCTCGGGACCCGGCGCGGCGAGACCGCGGCGAGCTGGGCGCGCGACGCGGTCGCCGAGGTCGCGCGCGCGCACGGCCTCTCGCTCGCGCTCGAGGATCCGTTCCCCGGCGGCCACGCGCTCGAGCGGCACGCGCGCCGCGACGAAGGGGTCCACGGGCTCCAGATCGAGATCGCCCGCAGGCTCTACTGCGACGCGCGCACCCTCGCCCTCCGCCCCGACGATGTCGCGCGCCTCCGGGGCTTCACCCGCAGCGTCATCGCCGCGCTCACGAGTGCAGCAGCGCGATAACGCGGCACGCACACGGTACGGTTGCAGCGCGCACACGGTACGCGCGCAGGGCGCACACGGTGCGCGCGCAGGGCGTACAAGGGCGCGGAGCGCGCGCGGTGAGGGCGCGGCGCACGGGCGCAACGAGCTCGGCAGGCGCGCGCGATCGAAGCCCGCGCTGCTCGGCGAACGTCGCACAGGTGCGCGCTCGTCCCACCACCGGATCCGCTGTTCCACAGCACTCTCGTGGCGCATCCGGACGTTGACACCGCGACGCGATGCACCGAGATTCCGCCCTCAACACCAGGCCAGGGATGGGGAGGCTCTCCATGCGCCCAGATGGTTTCTCGCTCTCGTGCTCGGCGCTCGCCAGCGTCGCTTTCATCGGCTTCCGCGGTACCGAGCACGTCTCGCAGCCGTACGAGTTCGAGCTCTTCTTCTCCGTCCCGACGAGCACCGACGTGCGCAAGGCGGTGGGGGAGCGCGCGACGGTGCGCGCGAGCCGCGGCGACGGGAAGGACCCGCTCGTCGTGCACGGCGTCATCGCGAGCGTCCGCCTCTTGCACCAGAACGCGGATCGGGCGCTGTACCAGGCGCTGCTCGTGCCGAAGCTCTGGTTCCTGCGCCATTTCTGGCGCAGCCACGTCTTCACGAACCAGCCCGTCAAGGAGTTCCTCTCGGCGACGCTCCAGAACGGCGGGCTCGCGGGCAGCGACTTCCGCTTCTCGATCAACGACGGCGACTACCCGGTCGAGGAGTTCGTCGCGCAGTACCGCGAGACGCACCTGGCGTTCTTTCACCGGTGGCTCGAGCGCGAGGGCCTCTACTACTTCTTCGAGCACCCGGAGGACGGGCCCGGCGAGGTGCTCGTCATCGTCGACGACCGCGGGCTGCACGACGATTTCCCGGGCGGCGGGGTGGTGCGCTACGTCCCGCTCTTCGGCGACGACGTGACCGCGCCGCCGGGCCTGCACCAGATCGAGCAGAACGTGCAGTGGCTCCCGAAGACGGTCACCATCGCCGACTACAACTACGCGAACCCGTCCGCGTCGGTGAAGGGCGAGAGCAGCATCACCGCGAACGGGGTGGGCGCGATCCGCGAGTACGGCTTCCGCGTCTTCGTGCAGAGCGACGCCGAGCGCCTCGCGCAGGTGCGCGCGCAGTCGATCGGCTGCCGCGAGGTGACCCTGCGCGGGAGCGGCGACGCGCTCGGGCCGCGGGCCGGGTACCGGTTCTCGCTGGACGACCAGCCCGCCGACATCGTCGACCAGTGGCTCGCGCTCGAGGTGCAGCACAGCGCGTCGATCGCCGGGATCACGCCCGAGATCGCGCGGCTGACGGGGCTCTCGGGCAAGGACATCTACGCGATCAAGCTGCTCGCGATCCCGGCCGACGCGCAGTTCCGCGCGCCGCAGGCGACGCCGTGGCCGCGCATCTACGGGTTCGAGAACGCGATCGTCTGCGGCCCCGCCGACAGCCAGTACGCGCAGATCGACGCCGACGGCCGCTACCTCGTGCGCTTCGAGTTCGACACGAGCGGCCTGCCCGACGCGCGCATCTCGACGCGGGTGCGCATGATGCAGCCCCACGGCGGGACGACGGAGGGCTTCCATTTCCCGCTGCGCAAGGGCACCGAGGTGATGATCGCCTTCCTCGGCGGCGACCCGGACCGGCCCTTCATCGCCGGCGTCGTGCCCAACGCGCACCGGCCGAGCGTCGTCGCGGAGCGCAACCTCAGCCAGAACATCATCCGGACCGGGAGCGGCAACCAGCTCGTGCTCGAGGACGAGCAGGGCAAGGAGTTCATCTTCCTCCACACGCCGAACAACCGCACCGGCATCTACATGGGGACGCCGAGCGGCAACCACGGGTCGGTCTACACGGGCGACGGCGACACGAAGACCGGCACGTTCCTGTCCCCCGAGAACGCCGACCCGGCCATCGCCGGCAGCAGCCTCGTCGACATCACGTTCAGCTACCTGGAGACCACCGCGGGCGACGGCGGCTCATGGATCGGCGGCGACTCCTGGGAGAACGTCAGCGGCAACAAGTTCAGCATGGTGGTCTGCAACCTCTGGGCGGGCGTCGGCGGGACGTACACGTACCAGGTCACCGGCGCGGCGACGGAGACGTACTACGCGACGCGCACGACCACGATCAAGACGGGCCGCGTGGACACGGTCGAAGCCGGCGGCATGAAGCAGACGATCACCGACGGGCTGACGCTGACCATCACGAGCGGCGGCATGAAGCACGACGTCCACGGCAAGTTCGAGCAGACGATCGAGCCGGAGGGCTCGTCGACGGTGACCGGGCCGTGGAAGCACAAGGTCACGGCCGAGAACTTCGACGACTACAAGAGCTGGAAGACGGAGGTCGCCACCACCTGGAAAGGCCACTTCGGAGGCGACGTCGACCTGAAGTCCGACACGAACTTCCTGATCAAGGCGCCCAACGCGAAGATCACGGCCACCAACCTGAAGTGGGAGGTCCTCGGGCTGACGTTCGACCTCACGCCGAACAAGCACGAGCTCTACTTCTACAAGGGGGCGAGCGGCGTCATCAAGACGGACCACGCCGTGCTCGCCCAGCAGGCCTACTTGCTCAAGCTCGAGACGTCGTTGATCAAGCTCGACTATTACGCGTTCGATAAGAAGGCCGTCGGCGCCAAGATGGATCAGTTCGGCACCTACCTGAAGCAGCAGGCGATCGCCCTGACCCTCGCGGGGGTCATCGCGTGGAACAGCGCCTTCACGAAGATCTGAGCGCGGATGCGAGTCGTCAAACCCCTCAAGGTCCCGGCGCTCACGCGCGTCGTCGAGGTCGCGCGGCGCACCAGGTTCCACGTGGGCGCCATGCTGGCGTTCCCCCTCGACGCGCCGCGCGCGCTCGTCGACGAGATGACGTTCTGGCAGGCCGCGACCGCGCAGCTCGGGAGCCTCCCGCTCGACGACGGCATCACGAAGGCGCGCGGCGAGCTGCTCGTGGCGGGCCGGTGCTACGCCCCGGAGGGCCGCCGCGTCGGCGCGTCGTTCGTCCGCGCGCGGCTCGGCTCCGTCGACAAGCGCCTGGCCGTGCTGGGCGACCGGTACTGGAGCGGCCACGGCTTCACGGAGCCGGAGCCGTTCTCCGAGATGCCCATCGACTGGGCGCGCGCGCTCGGCGGGCCGAAGGACGCGGCGAACCCCTACGGGAAGGGGATCGAGGAGGTCGAGCGCGGCGGGCAGCGCGTCCGGCCGCTGCCGAACGTGGAGCACTATGGCGCGCTGATCCGCTCGCCCGGCGACAGGCCGGGCCCGGCGTCCTTCCTCGCGATGGACGTGACGTTCGGCCAGCGCCGCGCCCGCGCGGGGACGTACACCGCGGACTACGCCGAGAAGTGGGCGCCCGGCCTGCCGCCCGACGTCGATCCCGCCTTCTTCAACGTCGCGCCGAACGATCAGTGGTTCGCCGAGCCGCTCCGCGGAGACGAGGCGTTCCTCGTCGAGAACATGCACCCGACGCGCCCGCGCATCGAGGGCGCGCTCCCCGGCCTCACCGCGCGCGTGCTCGTCACCCGCCGCGACGCGAGCGGGGAGGCGTTCCAGGAGCTGCCCGTCCGCTGCGACACGGTGTGGCTCTTCCCGTCGGCCAACCTCGGCGTGGTGATCTTCCACGGCTCGACGCCCGTGGCCGACGACGACGCCGGGGAGATCGTCGACCTCGTCGTCGCCTGCGAGGAGATCGGCCGCCCCCGGCCGATCGAGCATTACCGCGAGGCGCTCGCCCGGCGGATCGACAAGGACCGGGGCTCGATCGCGTCCCTCAGCGACAGCGATCTCATGCCGCCGCGCGAGTCGGGCGTCGCCGCGAACGTCGCCGGGATCGAGATGGTGCAGTGGCTCAAGAGCGAGAACCTCGCCGCGCAGAACCTGCGGCGCGGCGCGGAGCGGGAGCGAGAGCGCCGCCGCGAGGAGCTCCTCGCGGACGGCATCGACCCGGCGCGCTTCGGCCTCGACGCGCCGCTGGCGGAGGAGGAAGCGCCTCCGCCGGTCGACGACCTCGACGCGCTGGTGACGTACCTCGACGCGGCGTCGCGGAAGATGGAGGAGGAGAAGGCGAGGGCCGAGCGCCTGAAGAAGGAGGCCGAAGAGCGCATGAAGGCGCAGGCCGCCGAGATGGACGTGTCCGAGGAGGCGCTCCGGCGCGGCCAGACAGGGGAGGAGCCGCCCGGCGGCCCGCCGCGCTTCTCGGCCAAGGCGCAGCTCCAGCAGTACGCGGAGCTCGCCGAGGCGGCGCGCCTCGGCGGCGTGCCGAACCTGGAGCTGGAGGCGATGCTCGCGGATCCAGGGTTCCCCGAGCAGCTGCTGCGCCTCGAGCAGGCGGCGCGCGAGGGCTACCGCGGCTCGGCGCACCTGAGGACGGCGGCCCTGCCGATGACCGCCGAGGCCGCGGAGATGGCGCGCGTCGTCGTCGATGCGGCGCGCGAGGCGGGCGAGCCGCTCGACGAGCGCGACCTCACCGGCGCCGACTTCCGCGGGGTCGACCTGCGGGGGATGCGCTTCGCGCGCGCGTTCCTCGAGGGGGCCGACCTGCGCGGCTGCGACCTCTCGGGCGCTGTGCTCGAGGGCGCGGTGCTCGCGAAGGCCGACCTCTCGGGCGCGAACCTCACGGGCACGCGGCTCCGGGGCGCGAACCTTGGCAAGGCGAACCTCGAAGGCGCGGTGTTCGACGACGCCGATCTGACCGAGGCCGTCCTGATGGGCGCGAAGCTCGCCGGGGCGAGCCTGAAGCGGGCGCGGCTCGAGCGCGCCGACGCCCTCCAGGTGAGCTGGGCCGGCGTGGATCTCTCGGGCGCGGATCTCTCGCTCTGCTCGTTCCTCCAGACGAGCTTCGCCGGGGCGAACCTCGCCGGGGCGAACCTCGAGCGGGCGACGCTTCTCGAGTGCTCGCTCGACGAGACGGATTTCTCCGGCGCGCGGCTGCACAAGACGTCGCTGATGAGCTGCACGGGGGCGAAGGCGCGCTTCGCGGGCGCGCGCTTCTCCGAGGGGGTCGCCGTCCACAAGAGCGGCCTGCCGGAGGCCGACTTCCGCGACGCCGTGCTCGACAAGACCTGCTTCCGGACGACGGACCTGCGCGGCGCGCGCTTCGATCGAGCCCAGATGACGATGACCGATCTCTCCGAGGCCGACGCGACGGGCGCGAGCTTCGACCGCGCCGTCATGAAGAACGCCCTCCTGATCCGGACGAACCTCGACCGCGCGTCGCTCCGCGGGTGCAACCTGACGGAGGCGATCCTCTCGAAATCGCGCCTGGCGGGGGCCGACTTCACGGGCGCGCAGCTCTGCCGGGCCGATTTCAGCCGCGCGCGCGGTGACAACCGGACGACGTTCGCCGAGGCGAGCGTCGAGTTCACCCGGTTCGACCGGCAGGCGGCGCCGGCTCCTGGAGGCGCGACATGAACCGCGACGAGGTGCTCGACAAGGTCCGCCACGGGGACCCGATCCAGACCGTGGACATCTCCGGGCTCGACCTGACGGGCGCGGATCTCTCGGGCGCGGTCTTCGACCGGGTCCGGATGCCGCGCGCGATGCGGGGCGCGCTCGTCAAGGAGTCGACGTTCTCGGAGTGCGATCTGTCGGGCGTGGACGCGGCGGGCGTGGACCTGCACCTGACGACGTTCTTCCGGAGCCGCCTCGACGGGGCGACGCTCTCGGGGGCGAGGCTCGTGGGCGCGAGCTTCATCGAGTCGACGTTCGAGGGAGCGGCGCTGTCGGGCGCGGAGGCGCCCATCGCGACCTGGACGACGTGCTCGCTCGAGCGCGCCTCGTTCGAGGGGGCGAACCTCGACCGGGCGAACCTGGTCGAGGTCAAGGCCGGCGGCGCGAACTTCTCTCGGGCGAACCTCGAGAAGGCGACGTTGTACAAGCTCGACCTGCGCACCGCGCTGCTCGACGGCGCGAACCTGACGCTCACGACGCTGGTCGAGGCGGCGCTGGGCGCGCGGGCGTTCCAGGGAACAAAGCTGTTCCGCACGCAGTTCATGCGCGGCAGCGTCGCTGGCTCGAGCTTCGCGGGCTGCGACGCCACGCAATGCAACTTCACCGGGGTCGACGTGTCCGACTGCGACTTCTCCGATGCGGTCCTGACGCAGGCGCTCTTCTGCGAGGCGAGCGCGGCGAAGGCGCGGTTCTCGCGGGCGAAGCTGCAGAACGCCATCTTCGAGCGGGCCGTGCTCGCGGAGGCCGACTTCTCGGGGGCGGAGCTCGTCGAGGCGTACCTCGCCTTCGCGTCGTGCCCGGGCGCTCGCTTCGTCGGCGCGAAGCTCTCGTACGCGGACTTCTCGCACTGCGATCTCTCGGGCGCGGACTTCACGCAGGCAGGGATGTTCCGCGCCAAGCTGCACCGCGCTCGCCGCGACGGGGCGCGGGTGCCGGCGGGCGCGGGCTGGCTCGGCGACGACGAGAAGCTCGCCGCGATCGAGGACTGGAAGCCGCGCCGCGGCGGCGAGCGCGACGGGCAGCGCGCGTGACCGGGCATGCTGCGCGCATCGTGCGTAGTCACGAGACTCGCGAGACTCACGAGACCGAGCGCACGACCGCGACCCATGAGACTCCGATGCGAGGCCGCGTTCCACGAACTCCGTTGATTTCTGCCTTGAAATCATTGAAACTAGCGTTGCGGCGCGCACGTCCTTACCGGGCGGATCCAGGCCGAGGAGACCCGAGATGCAGAGCATGGCGGCCCGCGAGCCCCTGACGGTGGCACACGACGACAGCGCGCAGGACGACCTCCTGGCCGCTGTGGATCTGCCGGCGATCGAGCGCTCGCCCTCACCGCGACGCGTGCCGTCGCTGGAGACGGGCGTCGTCCGGGGCGCGGCGTCGGGGCTCGTTGTCGAGCTCGGCGGCGGCCCGGTCGCGGCGCGGCGCGCGAAGAGCTGCCTCGTCGCGCCGGACGCGGGGGATCGGGTGCTCTGCGCGGTGGACGGCGATCAGATCTTCGTCCTCGCGGTGCTGGAGGGCGAGGCGGGCGCGACGACGCGGATCGTCGCCGAGGGCGACATGAAGGTGCAGGCGACGGGGCGGCTCGGGCTCGGCGCCGGCGACCAGATCGAGATCGCCGCCGCCAGGGAGGTCGGGCTGTTCGCGGGCAAGCTCCAGGTCCGCGCGCAGGCGGCGGCGGCGGCGATCGAGGAGATCGGGCTCGTCGGCCGGTCGCTCGAGGCGCACATCCAGAAGGCCGTCGTCGTCGCCGAGCGCATGGAGACGCGCGCGGACCGGCTCGTCCAGCGCGCGAAGCAGGCGTTCCGCTTCGTCGAGGCGCTCGAGCAGGTGCGCGCGGGCGTCTTCGATCTCCGCGCGGAGGGCCTCGCGGCGGTCCGTGGGGAGAACACGATCGTCGCCGCGCGGACGCTCGCGAAGCTCGACGGCGAGCAGGTCAAGATCGGCTGAAGGGGCGCGCGGCGCGGGGCCGCGGGCGCCAGCAACGACGAGGGGTGAAGCGATGCTCGCGAAGACGACCGCAGGGGGGATGTGCCTGGCGTTCCCGGACGTGTGCCTGACCCCGACGCCGGCCCCGGTGCCGATCCCGTACCCGAACATCTCGCTCCATCCGATGAGCGTGCTCTTCGTGCCGAACGTGCTCGTGACGTGCGCGCCGGCGCACAACATGCTGACGGTCGCGCCGCTCACGATGGGGGACAACCCCGGCGTCGCGCTCGGCGTCGCGTCCGGGATGGTGATGGGCCCGTCGCGCAACGTGACCGCGGCCTTCACGGTGATCGTCGGCTGCGCGCCCATGACGCGCCTGACGAGCATCTCGATCCAGAACAGCACGAACGCGCCGGGCATGGCCATCGTGCCGAGCGTCACAACCGTCCTCGTGCTCGCGCCGTGAGGGGCGAGAGCAAGGGGTCCGCCACGGAGGCTGCGACGGCGCCGGAGAAGAGCTCGCTGACCGAGGCGCTCGCGAAGCTCGACGCCGCGATGCGCAGGCCGACGGGCAGCAGCGCCGATCCGGATCGGCGCCGCGTGGCGGCCCGGCTCGCGGATCTCGTTCGATGCGAGGACGACGAGCTCACGGCGTTCGCCAGGCGGCACCTGCCCGGCCGCGCGGCGGACGAGGCGGCGCTGCGCGCCGCGCGAGCGATGCTCCTGGCGATCGGCGGCGTCCTCGGTCCGGAGGGCGAGAGCGCCGAGGCGCTGGTCGTGCTGAAGGACACGCACGGGACGCTCGACGAGCGGCTGGCGGAGGCGAAGCGGGCCGCGGCGCAGCGCGCGGCGGACGAGGCGGCGGCGAAGCGCGCGGCGGAGGAGGCCGCCGCGACGACGGGCGCGCCGGCGCTGGTCGAGGCGCAGGGGCCGCTGTCTCGCCTGGGCGGAGGGCTGCCCTTCGTGCCGGCGGCCGCGGCGAGGCGTGAAGCGGAGGAGGCCGCCGCGACGACGAGCGCGCCGGCGCTGGTCGAGGCGCAGGGGCCGCTGTCTCGCCTGGACGGGGGGTTGCCCTTCGTGCCGGCGGTCGCGGCGAAGCGTGAAGCGGAGGAGGCCACCGCAACGACGAGCGCGCCAGCGCTGGTCGAGGCGCAGGGGCCGCTGTCTCGCCTGGACGGGGGGTTGCCCTTCGTGCCGGGGGCGGCGCCGATGGCAGTACCGGCGGCGGCGATGGCGGTGCCGGCGGCGCCGATGCCCGCGCCGATGGCGGTGCTGGCGTCAACGGCGGTGCCTGGGCTGACGCCGCTCGGTGTGCCCGCGCCGGCGCCGCTCGGTGTGCCCGCGCCGATCGCAGTAGCCGCGCCGGCACCGATGGCAGTGCCGGGTGCCGTGCCCGCATCGGTGGCCCCGCCCGCACCGGTGGACGAGCCTGAGCCCGCCCCGGCGCCTGCGTCCACACCCGCACCCCAATCCGTCACCCAGCCCGCGATCGTGCCTGTTCCCGCGCCTGCGTCGGTTCCTCGGACGGACCCGCCGGTGAGCGGCGCGGAGTCGAAGCCTCTGAGCAAGACGCTCCCAGATACGCCGCGGGTCATCGATTCCGCGCTGCCCTTCATCCCGGTGGCCTCCGAAGAGCGCCCTCGGCCGTCCGTCGCTCGTTTCGACTCGGCACTGCCATTTCAGCCCGTCGCCAGCCCCGATGGACAGCCGGTGCGCGAGCCTGGTCCGGCGCCCGCGCACCACTCCCCGGCGGTGCCGCTCCACGAAGAGCGTCACTCCGTTGTGGCCACGCCGAGCGCGCAGGCCGCTGCCACGGCGAGCCCGCTGCCGGTCGCCGCGTCGAGTGCGCAGGCCGCTGCCACGGCGAGCCCGCTACCGGTCGCCGCGTCGAGCGTGCCGCCGGTCGCCACGCCGAGCGCGCCGCTGGTCGCCGCGCCGAGCGTGCCGCCGGCATCCGCATCGGGCGCGCCGCTGGTCGCCGCGCCGAGCGTGCCGCCGGCATCCGCGTCGGGCGCGCTGCCGGTCGCCACGCCGAGTGTCCCGCCCGCCTCCACACCGGCTCCCGCGAGCGTGGGCGACCCGCTCAGCGCGCGCCCGCCACCCTCTCTCACGCTCAACCAGTACGCCGGCCTCGTCGTCGCGTGCGAGCTGTACCCCGCCTACGTGGAGAGCACGAACGCACGCTACGGGGTACCGACCGCCGCTGCGCGCGCCGCCCTCGACGCCTTCTGGGCAGGCCGATTCGCAGCAGATCCCGGGCTTGCCCAGCGCTGGCCCGAACTCTGCGAGGCCGCGCGCAGGTACTTCCTGCAACCGCGCTGAACGCCGGCACCGCACGCGCAGCGCCTCGCAGGAGCACCTCGTGGAGCAGCAGGCGCATCGGAACGCTGAAGCCGGTCGGGACTCGAGACCACAAGGCGCCGGATGCCAGGAAGAGATCCAGAGTTCGGCGTCGTCGACGCCCTGGCAGATCATTCCTTCGTTGAACGGTGTGCCGGCGTGCTCGGCGTCCGACCAGCCCAGCACACGGCGCGCGTACTCGATGATCGCGTGCTGGAAGCCCCCGCAGGTCCCGAGGGACGGGCGCCGATGCTCGCGGGCGAAGCGGATCGCGCGCAGCGCGCCATCCGTGCTTCGGTATGGGCTCGCCGGCACGCACCACAGGACGTCATAACGAGCCACCCGCGAGGCGTCGGTCACCTCCTCGGTCGGCACCCATTCGAAGGAGAGCGGCGTGGATAGCGCCTCTCCCGCCAGCCGCAGCGCGACCGGGATGGCCTGTGGGCCGTCACGGCGTCGTCGCGGTCACCGATGGGCCCAACATGAAGCATCGGCTGCATCGTGGCATCAACGCCGCCAGGTGTACGGCGGTGCGACCGTCACCTCGGTGACCGTCGAGACGCCCGCCCAGTCGTCGGGGACGAACCCATAGAACGTGCTGCTCGACTTCGACGTGGCGACGAACTCGACATCTCCGAGCAGCTGTGCTGTTCCGGAGACAGACTGGCGATCGCCGAACCAGCCGAGCGGATAGAAGGTGGTCTGCACGTTCGCCGAGCCGCTCACGTTGAACCCGCGCGCCTGGATGCCCGAGCCGCGTTGCCCGACCAGGCTGAGCGCACCGACGCGGCCGCCGGAGATGACGCCGTTGACGATGGTCGCGTGATCCTCGACGCGGACGTCGCCGCTCACCTCTCCGCCGAGGATGGTCGCGTAAGGACCGACGTAGACGCTCGCCGGCGTGCCCTCGGGCGCGCAGCCGCCGCCGTTCGCGTGCCTGGCCGTGCCCCGCGGACACGCGTCGAGCTGGCCGTCCTGGAACCCTGCGGGCCACGCTCCGTCGATCTCCACCATGTACGGATAGCGATAGATCGACGGGTACGCTGGGCCGTCCGAGGGGTTCGTCCAGATCAGCTTCTGGTATTCGGTCGGCGTCGCGACCACGACCAGGTAGACGTTCTCGCCGGGGCTGATGCAGAAGTCCATCTCGCCGTCGCTCCCCCGCTGCAGCGGGCTGTAGCGCGATGTGGTCAGCTCCGGGTCCGTCGCCACGAGGCCCCAGCGCCAGCCGGGGTCGGCGCCGGCCTGGGTCACGCCCCGGAACACGACGCGCACGCTGGTCGCGTCCGGCTTCGGGTGCAGGCGCACGATGTTGTAACCCCAGCGCTGCGGTGCCCAGTGATACGGCGAGACGAAGCGGCGACTCTGCGCCCAGTCCGCGTCGAGCGCCTCGAGCCGCGTGAGACGAAGCCGCCGATCCGTGCGGCCGTTCGACGTCATGTCGGCCTCGATCGAGCCGTATTTCTGTCGATACACGCTGGATGGATCGCCTCCGTCCGTGGGCGGCGGGTCCTTGTAGTCCCAGGTGACGTTGTGCATCGCCCACTCGCCGAACTCGTCGTTGAGCCGCTCGATGTCCCAGCCACGGCTCAGCATGAGCTTCTGCCATGGGTCGCCCTGGCCGCGTGGCGCCTCGTAGGCCCACATGTCATTGACGGCGCTGTAGCAGTGTTTGTCCTTCAGGAACTCGAAGAACTGCCAGTTGCAATAGCGGTTCCGGGTGTTGCCGTAGTAGAGGTGCGGCATGTTCGGCAGCATGTCCGAGCAGTGCACGTTGTCCCGCCATATCTGATGCGGCATCCAGTTCGCGTGGCTCTCGAAGATCCAGCAGCCGGTGCCGCCGCAATCGGGGAATGCCTGCGTCATCGACTGGACGCCGTGCATGAACTCATGGGCGAGCCCCCACGGGTCGCGGGCGGCGCCGGGGCCGATCCACATCCCCATGTAGTTGACGCCGTTGCGGCTCCACCCGCCACCCCAGAGCGGGAAACTGTTGTCGAAGTGGACCGCGGCCTTCCACTTGTCCGCCGACTTGCAGTACGGCTCGGGGAAGAAGATGGGGCTGCCGAAGTACGCGCTCCAGATGGTCTCGAGCGTGTCCGCGGCCTCCTCCGCCTGGCTCAGGTCGATGTCCGTCCCATCGGGCCAGTAGAAGGCGAAGTGCGCCGACTCGTGGCGCAGCGGCGCGCGCGTCTCGCCGCCGTCGCGCGGTGCCTTCCAGGCGCCTGCTGTGCAACTGGCCCCCGTGGTCTGGCAGATCGTCGCCCACTCCGTGCTCGTCGTGCCCTGCTCGCAGGCGCCGGGGTTGGCGCCCGTGGCCCCCGTCGAGCCGCCTGTTCCGGCCGCGTCGCCGGTCGATTCACCGGTGCCGGCGGTGCTGCCGGTGGTGCCGGCGCCGGCGGTGCCTGAGGTCGCCGTCGTGCCGCCGCCGGACCCCGATGCCGGAGCAGGTTCCTCCGACGCCTGACCGCACGCAGCGAGGAGCGCGGCAACAGCGAGCGTCCAGCCGTTCGCGAGAGGCTGCTGGAATGATGTGCGGGTCGCGCGACGAACGCCCGCGGGTGTCCGGAATGTGTAAGTGAAGCTCTCACGGGCTGCGCGTTTGTGCATCGCCGATGAGCCATAAGTTTGGTCGAGCATGCTGTATTCTCGTTCGGAGCGCGCTCGCCGTGCAAAAGAAAACAAAGCTTGCCGAGGTCCCTGCTGCTCCATGCCTTGACCGGCGCGACCCGCGACCCGACCCAGGTTAGGTCCCTGCTGCTCCATGCCTTGACCGGCGCGACCCGCGCGACCCGACCCAGGTTGGACCCATCCAGACCAGACCCGCTTGAGACCCGACCCAGGTTGCATAGATCCGACCCAGGTTGAGACTCGGCGGCGGCGGCGGCGCAGGTCGCCCCAAGACCCGACTTCACCAAATCTCAACCCGGGTTGGGTTGTTGGCCAAATCTCAACCTGGGTTGGGTTGTTTGGCCAAATCTCAACCCGGGTTGGGTTGTTGCGGGTTGGGTTGTTGGAAGGTGGTGATGTGCCATCCGATGTGGCGGGTGGCATGGCGGCCGCCACCTCTGCCGCTATGATCGTCACCTGTGGTGCGTGGCAAGTGCTTGAAATGATTGACTGCAATCTCTGGCACAGCGTTTGTTGGTGTGGACGGGCCATGAGCCACCCCCGCGAGATCTCGCCCGGCGCTACCTATATGATCACCCGTCGCGTCTTGCGCCGGCATCTGCTCCTGCGCCCTGACGCAGCCATCACCCAGCTCTTGGTTTACGCCCTCGCGGTCTCGGCCGGTCGCTTCGGGATCGAGGTTCACGCGTTCTGCGCGATGTCAACGCATCTCCATCTGGTGGTGACGGACGTGAATGGAGTGCTGCCGCGCTTCTTGCAGTTCTTTCATCGCATTGTGGCACTCGGAACCAAGGTGCTTCGCGCGTGGGAAGGACCGGTATGGGACCACGAGGCTACGAGCGTTGTGCGCCTCCTGACGCGCGCTGCCGTGGTGGAGAAGATCGCCTACGTGCTCGCGAACCCTGTGGCCGCTGGCCTTGTTCGGCATGCGTGTGAGTGGCCGGGGGCGAAAGTCGATGTGAGCGAGCTCGGCTGCGGCGTGCTGCGCGCGGCGCGTCCTGTTGCGTATCTTGACCCGGAAAACCCACAGTGGCCAGAGGAAGTGACGCTGCCTATCGCGTTGCCACCGGCGGTCGAGAAGGATAGCATCGATGACTTTCGCCACTCGGTCGCCGCCTCGCTCCGGGAACACGAGGCGCAGGCCCATGCGGCGCTGCAGCAGCAAGGGCGTCGCTTTCTTGGTGCTGAGCGAGTCAGCAAGATCTCCCCGTACGAGCGCGTCACGAGCTTCGAGGCGCTGGGCGAACGTAATCCGACCTTTGCGGTTGGTCGCGAGCAGGGTGATGCACGGCGAATCGCTGGCGCTGCGGTGCGGGCGTTTCGTGCGTCGTACCGCGGTGCGCTTGAGCGGTGGCGCGCCGGGGTACGCAGTGTGGTGTTCCCGGCGGGAACTTGGTGGATGCGCACGTTTCACGGCGCCAGCGTGACGGCCTTCGGACTTCTGGTGTAGATACCGCGTGGCGCTGTTCACAGCGATACGAATAACGCGGGATCGACTTCGATCTGGTGTTGCCGTGTTTCGGGAACGTCCGCCTGGAGCGGCCGGAGCGGGCGCGAAGAGCGTGTGTCTGGCACTACGCGCACGCCGACGAACGGGGGGCCGGGTCGAGTGTGTACGCAACGATTGGACCTGTGGCTTCAGATAAATTCTGATTGACAGAACGGGACGGTTATGGGCCGGCAGGAGTGCCGAGTCGATTGAATCAATCCGGAACGAACCATGGATTGGGGCGCCCAGATCCGGTGGCGGTCAACCCGGGTCGAGTTTCCTCTTGCGTACGCTTTTGTGCGATCGCTCAACCCAGGTCGGGTCGGGGTCGCACCTGTACATCCGGTCGATCCGCTCTTCGGGGGCGTGCTGATCGAGCAGCAGGAGCGTCAGATAGAACGCCCACTCCAGCGGCTTCATCGCGAGATAGACGAGATCGGCAGCCCACGCGGCGCCGATGTACCGGCTCACGGGCAGCCCCATCCGGTCGTAGAGCTGCCGCGCCGCGCGGCCGAAGCGCGGCCAGTGCTCGTGCAGCAGATCCTCGAAGGCGTTTGCGATGGCGAGCTGACGGTTGACGAGGATGGGCGTGTCTCCCCGCCGTCCGAGCCGGATTGGGCGCACAAGCCAGGTGTGGCCGCGCGCAGCGACGGTGCACAGGTAGTGGCAGTCGCCGGGCAACTCCACGATCGGGAGCTGCGACAGTGTGTATCCGCACGTGCGGGTGAAGACCTGGAGGGCGGCTGCCGGATGTCCCAGCCAGGCCGCGTGGAGGACGGCGTGAACCCCGAGCAGCAGCGGGGAAGCCGCGAGGGCGCGCCACAACGTGGGTCGGTGAATCGCGGGCGGCGGCGGAAGCGGGACTTGCGTCGGCCCCGCGCGATAGGCGGGGTCGGCAGCGGCCAACGGAGCGGGCGCGCTGGCCTCGACGCCCCGCCGCACGAGGCGAGCGCGCAGCTCGGCGGAATAGAAGACGACGGTGAACACCGGCGCGACGCATGGCAGGAGCAGCGGCGGCACGAGCAGGCCGGCCCCGACCCAGGGGCCGAAGTGCACCGCGAGCAGGACGTGGAGCGCAATTCCGACGATCAGCGCCGCATGGACGACGAGCTCTGCTGGGCCAGGCAGCGCTTCTTTCCGGCGTCGTGACACGACATAGGCGAGCGCGGTGAAGGCGTGCAGCGCGATCAGACCGTGGACTTCCGGTTCGGCGAGCGGCCGGAACGCCGTCGTGCCGGCGTCGCATGCCGGGACAGCGCACGTCCCTGGGGCATCGTGGCTGTATGCCATGCCCCAGGCGGGCAGGAGGATCAGCGTGAGCACCTCGGCCGCCACCTGGAAGGGGGCGCGCCCCCGGCGCCGTATCGCGCGGTAGGTCCATACGGTCAGGCCGATCCAACCGGCCAGCCCGAGCGCTCCGGCGACGAAGATCGCGCCGTCGACTCGGACCAGCATCGCCGCGCCGAAGAGCAGCGCCGCGAGCGCCGGAACGCCGTAGCCGGTGGCGACCAAGGCGGCGAGGGCACCGCCTGTCAGCGAGAACGGCGGCTCGGTCGGCGATTGCTGCGGCTCGGTCGGCGACTGCTGCGGCTCGGTCGGCGACTGCTGCGGCTCGGTCGGCGACTGCTGCGGCTCGGTCGGCGACTGCTGCGGCTCGGGCGGTGGCTGCTGCGGCATGCGTCCACCATGCTAACGGCTCCCGTCGCAGGAGATCCATCCTGCGAGGTGGAGGGCGCGTTCTTTGCGAGCCGCGTCGCACGTCGGAGAGCGAGCCGTGCCGGCTGCTCGCGCAGCGAACCCAGCGTCGAGCGGATGCTGATAGGGTCCATGGGATCTGGCATGAGCCCGGACCGAAAGCGCCCTCCGCGCCCCGCAACCTCCGCCGAAGAGCGGCCGCTCCGGCGGCGGGCGCATGCGATGGTCGAGGATCTCCTTACGTCGGCCATGAGCCACGAGGAGCAGGTGAGGCTCGCGCGCGTCGTGCTCAGGTCCGGTTCCCGCGAGGCGATCAACCGGCTCTTCGAGTATTTCCAGCGCTGCCAGGCCGAGACCCGGTGGGGAAGAGACAACCCCCTGCACGAGATCGCCGGGGCGATGCGCGTCCAGGCGATCAGGGCCCTCCGGGGTCCGCCCGGGCAACATGGCCGCAATCACAGGAGCGCGCTCCTCGTTTTATGGGTAGCCGGTCGCCCAGGCGATGTTCCGCTCCTCGTGTCGCTCCTGGCAGCGCAGGACCCGGACGGCCTGGATAGCGACATCTTGCCGGTGCTTCAGCACGTCATTTCGGGCTACGAACCCAGCGATCCCCACCTCATCGCCGTGATCGAGCGGTTCATCGAGCGGGCGGCTTCGCTGCAGAACATCCACGCCGCGTCGCTCGTCCTCCGCGAGTACCGCGTTCCGGAGGCCGAGTCGGCGCTCCAGCGGGCCCTCGCCTCTCCGGATCCGTGGCGGCGCGCTCCCGTGATGGCGGCCCTGGTCGTCAGGAATCCAGGACAGCACTGGCACGCCGGCGAGGCGTTGCTGGCCGCGCTGAAGCTCGAAGCGCGGGCGGCGGAGGCCTGGGACAAGGATTCGGTCCAGAGGGCGCTCGCCGAGGCGCTCGACGGGGCCAAGGAAGCGTCCGAGTCCGGGGAGGAGGCCAGACTCCCCCCGGTTCCCGAGGCGCGGATCGAGGAGCTCGACCGCATGCCCGACGAGGACTGCGCCGCGTTCCTCGACACGCTTGGACGGGAGTTCTCCCTGGATCAGGGGCTCCTGCTCCCCCGCCTCCAGACCGCGTCCCTCGCCCGGAAAAAGGTGCTGCTTCGCGCCCTCGGGGCCGTGGCGACCGGCGGAACCCCGTTCTTCCATGCGGTGTGGCCTTTCACCTCCGATCCCGACGAGGAGATCGCGGCGCTGGCCATCGCCGCGTGCGGGGCCACCCGCTCGGATCAGGCGAGGTTGCGGCTGACGGCGAGGCTCAGGGGCGCGATCGCGAGGGACGACGCTGCCGCCGCAAGGCCGCTTCTGACCGGCCTGCGCGGCTGTCTTCACGACGGCGCGGTGTGGAGCGCGGCGCTGTCCCTGAGCTGCGAGATCGCCCGGAGGTTGGCGATCGAAGGGCTCGAGCACGGCGCCTTCCTGCGCGGACCGGCGATCGAGCTGCTGAACGAGGCTGCGAGGCGGGAGAGCAACCAGGGGCTTCGTCGGCGGATGGACCGCCTTCTCCGGGAGCGCTGACCCCGGTGACGGCGGCGGGGGCGTCTACGGCTATCGCCATCGCCCGTGACGTGGTTGGGTCCCGCCAGCGGAGTCCCGCGACGGCCCATCGCCCGTGACGTGGTTGAGTCCCGCCAGCGGAGTCCCGCGACGGCCCATCGCCCGTGACGTGGTTGAGTCCCGCGATGCGAGGGACCGAGCGGACGCGGCGCTAGCGCCCCGCGGGGCCGAACAAGCGCCCGTCAGCCGGCGGCGTCGGCCCGGAGGGCGTCTCCAGCACGAGCTCGCCGCCGTGGGTCAGCACGTGCCAACGTGTGTCCGGCGGCGCGGGCGGCGGGGGTCCCAGCCCTCCCTGGACGTCCGGTGCGGGCTTTGGACGCACACGGAACCGCACCTGCCCGTCCCACAGCTCCATCAGCGTCAGGTCCTGGTCGACATCCACGTCGCGCGCCAGGGTAAGCGCCGGCTGACCTGGGCGATCCAGCGTCACATCGAGGCGTCTGCCCGCCGAGGCCGTGGGCGAGCTCGCGACGAGCGCCGCGCCCCCGGGAGCGGGAAGCGCCGCGACGCCGTCCGGCGCCGTGATCCGGCGCCACGCCTGCGGTGCGCCGAGCGGCAGCGGGCTGCGCACGAGCGCCTGCAGCGGCTCGCGCTGCCGGGCGCTCGCGGGCGGCGTCGGCTCGAGCAGGAGCAGCGTGCCATCCGGCGCCGCGGCGATCCACTTGAGCGCCTCGGCCGGGGTCGCCTGGCTCCCCTCCGCATGCCATGCACCTTGCGCGCCCCGCACGAAGAGGACCGCGCCCCCGCTGCCTCCGCGGCAGACAAGCACGCCGATGCCGGCGGCATTGTGCAGCGCGACCGGCTGCGGGCACCCCTCGGGCGCCGCGACAGGCGTCACGGTGCTCGCGATGTGGTCGACGACCGCGAACGTCGGTGGCCGCGTGAGGTGCGCGGCGCAGGCGCTGCCGGGCGGTCGCGCGCTCGTCGGTTCGCAGATCCCGTCGCCGAACGTCGCGATCCGTGTGCGCGTCGGCTGTGGCCGCGGCGCGGCGCTTTCGAGCAGGCAGAGCGCGCCTCCGCACGAGACGCCAGCATCGCCGATGAGTCCGATTCCGCCCACGACGCCATCGTCGTCGCTTTTGCAAGGCGGCTCCCGCCCGACCGCGGTGTCGCCGCGCCGGGGCGGCTCGGGCGCCGGCGGGGCGACGGCCGAGCGGAACGAGCCGGCCGCGGTGGCGCGGATCGCGGGGGAGAGGTGCAGCGCGACGCCGAACGAGGGTCGGGTGTAAAGGCCAGCAGCCGCCCTGGTCCATGCCTGGCCGTCGCGGCTCAGCACGGCGGGGCAGCTCGCATTGCCGTTCCAGATCCAGGATCCTTCGCGCTCGATCGATCGCGGCTGGAACGCAGATCGCTTCCAGGTCTTCCCGCGATCCAGCGAGAGGAACGTGTCGGGCGCCGCCGGCTGCTGGCCGCGCGCCGGCGCCTGGACCACGGCCGCGAGCACGCCGTCGGGTCGCACGAGCACCGCGCGCACCGTCTTGCCGGGCGCGACCACGGCCGAGGTGAAGCTGCGGCCCTCGTCGGCGGAGACGCTGACGCGCTCTCCTGCCGCGGCCGCGATGAGGGCGCCGGCGGCGTCCCAGGCCGTCGCGCCAGGCACGCTGCTACGCGGCACGAAGCCGCCGTCCGGCCTCAGGGCATCGCGGACGCCGGCGGCGCGGTGGAGCACGCCGTCCGGCGTGGCCCCATAGAGCGCGTCGATCTGCGGGCCGGCGACGCCAACCCAGGTGAAGCGAGCGGGCAGCTTCAGGGGGCCGACGACGCCGAGCTTCTCGTCGACCGCGAACGCTCCGCCCGCGGGGTCGGCGCCGCCTCCCTTCGCCGCGAAGATCGCGACGCGCTCGCCGAGGGCGATCTCGGTGTGCTCGCGGAACGGGTCCCGACCGGCCTTCGCCCGCTCCTGCTCGCCGAGGGGCGGCTCGACCCAGGTTGCCGGCGGGATCGCGGCGATCGGCAACGTCAGTGGGGCCGAGGGATCCACGGCCGGCGCGCCAGCGGCGCGCGCGGGCGCTTCCAGCGGGGCGGGGGGGATGGCGACCGAAGCCGGCGCGAGCGCCGCGGGGGCCGATCCGGCGGCGGGACCACACGAAGCGACGAGGAGCGGGAGGGGGAGGAGCGCGAGCCGCGAAGCCATCATGCAGGGAGGATCTCCTGGTCCCCCTTACCAGGCTCTCCGACGAGGATCACCAGGCGGCGCGCTCGGGGGCGCCGCGCTGGCCATCGCCTCGGCCATCTGCTGATCTGGACTCGTGCGCACGCCGCGAACGCCGAGCCCCGCGAGCCGATGCGGCAAACGAGCTGCAGGCGACGCCCGCTCCTCGCCAAGGCGCGCAGACGTTCGGCACGCAGGCGACGTGACGGGCGCGTGGGCTCCACGGACCGCGGTGGAGCGAAGGCGCGTTGCCATCCTGGTCGCGGCAGCGTGCGTCGCGGCGTGCACGCCAGAGCGCTCGTCCGGAGCGCCTGCCCAGACATCGATCCCCGTCCAATCGTCGAGCTCCGCCCCGCACCCCTACGCGACGCCGCCGTCTGCGCCCGAGCCGAGCGCGACCGCCGATGCGTCGTCGTGCACGCCGCACGACCGACCCACGAAGCTGTACTGGACGGAGGGGGGTTGCACGCCGGTCGTCGCCAAGGACGTGGTCGCGTGCCTCTCGGAGGCTGAGCGCGCGGCCGTCGGTTATGTGTCGGCCGAGCTCGTGAGCCACTGCGAGTGGGCCGAGCTGCCGACCGACGATGCGAGAGGTCACCTGGACTGCCCGTATACCTCGGCCCTGGGCTTTGGCTATCAGTGCGAGGACAAACACCGGGAATTCCTGCGCCGCTGGTTCCAGGAGGACATGCCGAGCAGGTGTTCGCAGAAGCCGGATACAGCCTATCAGCAGGAGGTCCTTGTCGAGCTCACGTTCGCTACCGTGGGCACGCGCACGACCGTCGACTACACGGCTGCCGGCACGACGGGGCCTGGCGGCAAGTCCTGGGGTTGGACCGAGACGCTCGTGTTCGAGCCCCGGGGAGCCGATCGGATGAAGCTCGTGCGCCGAACGACCAAGGGAAACCGGCCGAAGGCATACTGACCCTTCGCACCTCTGTGCAAACCGCCAAGGAACACCGCTGCGCCTCGCTCGGTGACTACCCGAACGTCGTGCGATGGATCGAGCCTGCGGCGCCGGAGCGAGGCATCCAGTCAATGACGAGCGATCCCGAGGCCGGCGGGGGCCAAGAGGGCCGTGGGATGCCGGGCGGCGTCCTCGCGCGGGGCGCGCCGTGACAGCGATCCTTCTTCCGGAGATCTCCTGAAGATCGCGTCGAGGAGCACGCCGGCGAGGCGGCCGACCTCCGGCACCTCTCTGGCCCGGGGGCGCGGCAGATCCACAGCGACGCTCTCCACGACGCGCCCCTCGTCGAACACCAGCACGCGATCTCCGAGCAGGACCGCCTCCTCCACGTCGTGCGTCACCAGGATGGCCGTGAAGCGGCGCTGCGCCCACAGCGACTCGACGAGGCGTTGCGCCCCGATCCGCGTCAGGGCGTCGAGCGCGCCGAACGGCTCGTCGAGCAGCAGCACCTTCGGGTCGTGCACGAGCGCGCGCGCGAGGGCGACCCGCTGTCGCTGACCTCCCGAGAGCACGCCCGGGTAGTCGTTCAGCCGATCTCCGAGCCCGACCCGGTCGAGCACGTCGCGCGCGCGCGCGTCGCGCCCTCTCGGCCCGCCGATGCACGTGTTCTCCAGCACCGTGCGCCAGGGCAGCAGCCGGGGCTCCTGGAAGACGACGCGCACGGCCTCCCGCCCCGCGACCTCCCTCGAGGCCAGGACGCGCGCCGCGCCGCGCGTCGGCTGCTCGAGGCCGCACAGGAGGCGGAGCAGCGTGCTCTTGCCCGAGCCGCTCCGCCCGACGATCGTCACGAACTCGCCAGGGCGGATGTCGAGCTCGATGCCCGAGAGCGCGAGCCGGTCACCGTACCGCTTGTCGACCTGCTCCAGCACGACCCGCGCGCCGGCGGTCTGATCGCCCGAACCGCTCATTCGCTCACCTCGCCTCGAGCCGCTGCAGCGGCGGCTGCCACGGTAGGAGTCGGCGCTCGAGCCACCGCGCCAGGGAGTCGGCCAGCTTGCCGAGCAGGGCCCAGAGCACGATCGTGAGCACCAGGAGATCCATCTGCATGAACTCGCGGGCGTTCATCGCGACATAGCCCAGGCCCTGGCTCGCGCCGAGGGTCTCCGCGACGATGAGCACGAGCCACGAGAGCCCGAGCGCGAAGCGCAGACCCACGAGGATCGAGGGGAGCGCGCCCGGGAAGATGACCTCCCGGTAGAGCGCGAACCCCCGCACGTCGTAGACCTGCGCCATCTCGATGAGCTGCGGATCCACGCTGCGCACGCCGTGGAACGTGTTCAGGTAGACGGGGAACAGCACCGTGATCGCGACGATGAAGAGCTTCGCGGTTTCGCCGAGCCCGAACCACAGGATCACGAGCGGCACGAGCGCCAGCGCGGGGATCGCCCGGAGCATCTGCAGCGGCCCGTCGATGACCAGCTGGAGCGGGCGCGAGAGCCCCGTGCCGAGGCCGAGCACGAGCCCGATGACGGCGCCGACGACGAGGCCGCCGACGGCCCGCAGCGCGCTCACGCCGAGGTGCGCGGGCAGCTCGCCGCTCCTCGTTGCGCCCGCCGCGGCGACCAGCACCTCCACGGGCGACGGCAGCAGGGTCTTCGGGATGATCTGCAGCCGCGACAGCACCTCCCAGAGGAGCACGAGCGCCAGCGGCGCCAGCCAGGGCGCGATGCGCACGCCGAGCCCGCGCACCGCGCCGCCGCTGCCCCGCGCCTCGCCGGCCGTCATCGCGCGCCCCCGCCCGCGGACGCCGGCAGGAGCGCCTCCTCGACGCGGATGTCGCGCGGGATGATCGCGAGCTTGTGGAACGTATCGGCGATGGCCTGCTGCTTTTGCACGATCTCGGGCGTGATCGGCAGTATCTGGAACGCGCGCCGGTGCTCGGACCGCAGGAATGCCTCGTACGAGATCCCCGAAGATTTCGCGAGGAGCTGCGAGGCTTCCTCGCGGTGCCCGTCCTCCCAGGCGCTCAGCGCGCGGTACTCGTCGAACACGATCTGCAAGAGCGCCGGCTGCGCTTCCGCGAACTCTCGCCGGACGACGTAGAAGAGGCGGTTGTCGACGAGCCCCTCGCCGTCCTGGAGGACACGGGCACCGGCTAGCTCGGCCGCTGCCAGGAACGGATCCCAGATCACCCAGGCATCGACATTGCCACCCTCGAACGCGGTTCGCGCGTCGGCGGGGGCGAGGAAGACGACCTGGATGTCGTCGAGCGTCAGCCCGGCGCTCTCGAGGGCTCGAACCAGCAGGTAATGGACGTTGGAGCCGCGGTTGGGGGCGACGCGCTTGCCTTTCAAGGCCGCGAGCGTGCGGATCGGAGAGTCCTTCTTGACGACGATCGCCTCGGCCTTGGGCGCCGGCGCGTCGGTGGCGGCATAGACGAAGGGCACGCCGCCCGCCTGCGCGAACACCGGCGGCGTCTCGCCGACGTGGCCGACGTCCACGGCGCCCGCGCGCATCGCCTCGAGCAGCGGAGGACCGGCTTGAAACTCGACCCACTCGGCGCGGGCGTTCCTCGCCTCGAGCGCCTTCGTCAGGGGCTCCGCGCGCTCCTTGAGGAGAAACGGCGTGCCGATCTTCTGGTACCCCAGCCGGACCACAACCGCAGCCCGCGTGTCCTCGGCCGTCTCCCCGGCGCTCACCGCCTTCTCGCCCGTGGCGCCCGCCTCGCCGCCGTCGCGGCCGCACCCGAGCAGCAACCAGCTCGAGAGAGCTGCGCAGCCCAGCAGCGCGGAGCGGACCGTCGTGAACGAGATGTACCTGCTCATGAGGGCTCTTTCGCCTCCTCTACAACCCACGTCAGCACGTAAGGATGATATTGATGATGTAAAATTGCATCTGCGACGGATTCACGGAGTAAACCTCGGTCCAGCAGTCGCTGTGCCAGGTCCACGCGTGGCGCTCCGCCGGGGGGGACCCGTGGAGGAGCGGCTGACTGCTGCTTCAGCAGCAATCGATCAGCAGTTGGTGTTGCTTGGGCAGCAGCGGCGGCACCGCGGCCTGCCCGGCGAGGTTCGCTGGCGCCGTGGGCCCCAGCGCGCCGCGGCGCGCGGTGCGGATCGTGCTCTCGCGCGCCTGACCCGGCGAAGCACGGGCGAGGAGCTTCTCCATCGATGAACGTCTTCTGGTTTCTCCCGACGCACGGGGACGGCCGCTACCTTGGCACCGCCGAGGGCGCGCGCCCCGTCACGCTCCCTTATCTCCGTCAGATTGCGCAGGCCGCCGACGACCTCGGCTATCACGGCGTGCTGATCCCCACCGGGCGATCGTGCGAGGACGCCTGGGCGGTCGCGTCGGCCATGATCCCATTGACGCAGAGGCTCCGCTTCCTCGTCGCCGTGCGGCCGGGCGTCGTGTCGCCCACGTGGGCCGCCCGGATGGCGTCCACGGTCGATCGCCTGTCCGACGGCCGCCTGCTCGTCAACGTCGTGACCGGCGGCGATCCGGCGGAGTCCGAGGGGGATGGCGTCTTCCTGAAGCACGACGAGCGCTACGTCGTCACCGACGAGTTCCTCGGCATCTGGCGGCGCGTCATGGCCGGCGAGACGGTCGACTTCACGGGGCAGCACCTGCGCGTGAAGGGCGCGAAGATCCTCTTCCCACCGCTCCAGGCGCCGCACCCGCCGCTCTACTTCGGGGGGTCGTCGCCCGCGGCGCACGCGCTCGCGGCGCGCCACATCGACGTCTACCTGACCTGGGGAGAGCCTCCGGCCGCCGTGGCCGAGAAGATCGCGGACATACGCCGCCGCGCGGCCGCGGAGCAGCGCACGGTGCGCTTCGGGATCCGCCTTCACGTCATCGTCCGCGAGACGGCCGAGGCGGCGTGGGCCGCCGCGAACGGCCTGATCCGGCACCTCGACGACAGCACCATCGCCGCGGCGCAGCAGGCCTTCGGGCGCCTCGACTCCGAGGGGCAACGGCGCATGGCGGCGCTGCACAAGGGGCGGCGCGACGCGCTCGAGGTGAGCCCGAACCTCTGGGCCGGCGTCGGGCTCGTGCGCGGCGGGGCCGGGACGGCGCTCGTGGGCGACGCGGAGACGGTCGCGCTCCGCATGCAGGAGTATGCGGAGCTCGGGATCGACACGTTCATCCTGTCGGGGTATCCGCACCTTGAAGAGGCCTACCGGGTCGCCGAGCTGCTCTTCCCGCGGCTCCCCGTCGAGCGGAGGGCTGCAGGCCTCCGCCCGAACCTCACGGGGCCGTTCGGCGAGATCATCGCCAACGACATCGTCCCGCACCGATCGCAGAGCTGAGGCGGCCGATCCCGCCCCGAGACGATCACCTCGTCAGATAGGCCTCCCAGGTTCCAGGCTCGGGAGCGGACGGCCGATCCTGCTCCAGGCCCCTCGCGCCGTCGGTGTGCGCCTCGCCGCTGACGCTCTCGTCGCCCTCGTCGGAGCGTGGCTCCAGGCCAACCCATGAGGGTTTCTGGATCCTGAGCTTGAACACCGGGAGGGCGCCGATGAAGCTGCGCGTGGCCCTGCGGTAGATCGCCCGGACCACCTCGGCGGCGATCAGATCGGGCTCGTCGACCAGGATCTCGGCCGCCACGTGAGCGACGATGGGCGCGGCCATCGATGTCCCGCTCATCCTCTCCAGGAAGAACGATTTCCCGCACCGCGCCTCCGCGGCCTCGGCCAGGGCCCTCAGCTCGTCGTCGCTGGGACTTTCCTTTTTCAGGACGTCGGTCTCCTTCACGGGGCAGATGCCGCTCGGGACCGTGGAGAGCACGTCCTCGCCCAGGGTGAACACCACGTCCAGGCCGCTCAGAGGGATGTTGCTGAACGCCGCCAGGTCGCCATTCTCGCGCAGCGCGCCCACGCAGAGCACGTTGGAGGCGTCGATCCCGCAGGGGTAGTGCACGCGCGTGCGGCCGTCCACCCAGACCCTGGAGTTGCCCGCCGCGACGACGAAGAGCACGCGCGGGTGCCGGAGCACGGTCGTCCGGAGGCGCTTCGCCAGGGTCCTGAGCCTCTCCTGTTGCTCGGGCGTGTCGTTGCTCGGAACCTCCCACGACATGTTGATCACGCGCGCCCCGTCCTCCACGGCGGCCTCGATGACGGCGGAGGTCTCCCGCGCCAGTTTGTCGACGGCATCTCCGGGCGGCTTCTCGTCCTTCGGGACCCTGTTGCTGGGCATCACCCGATAGGCCAGAAGCCCGATATCGGGCCGGTCATAGACCATCAGCCCGGCCACGTGCGTCCCGTGCTTGACGTTCCTGTTCAGCTCCTGCTCGACGTTGCGCGACGGATGGTAGAAGCGCGCCATCTCTGGAAAGGCATCGACGAGCCGTGTGGCCGTCTTCCACGCGGCTATGGACGCGGCGCGCGTGCGCTCGTCGAGCCGCTCGTCGTAGCGCGAGGTGCGCGCCACATAGGGAGCCGGCCACACGTCGTCGCCGATGAGGTCGCGCCCCAGCGCCACCGGCATCCCCCCCGCGTCCAGCGCGAAGTGCATGTTCTGCAGGAGCAGAGGATGGTTGTAGTCGACGCCGGCGTCCAGCACGGCGACCAGGACCTTGTGCCGCGCGTTCTGGCCGCGGAAGTCGCGCGGCGTCGGCGTTGGATCGACGACGGCGCGATCCTCGGGCGTGGCGATCCGCTGATCGTCGATCCCCGTCACGCAACCGCTCGCCAGGAGGAGCGCGTTCATGGCTGCCAGGACGCCGATTTTTCCGGTGAATCGCGCGTGGGAGAATGCCGGTAATCCCGGGCTCATCGCGTGGCTCATGGCAGCACCATCCTCGGCTCGCAGGGTGTACGTAATGCCCTGTCGCACGATGAACAAGGTTGTGCCGAGACGGATCATTGTATCGACTCTCCCGGATGCGGGGCCGGTGGAATCACGATCTCGGAGGGGGCGATCCGGCTGGAGACGCAGGAGACGCAGGGGGAGGGGTAGGCGGCGGAGAGCTCGCCGGGCCCCATCCCCGCAGACGTGCAGCGTCATGAAAATTCAATGTCATGACAATTGCGCGCCAGCGGTTCGAGCTGGGCATGCGCCGCCCCCAGTGCGGCGAGTTCGTCCTGAGGTCGACGAGGAACGTTACGATTTTCTGAAGGGCGACAGGGGCTAGCGGCATCCAGTGACCAGGAGAGGGTTCAATGAACCTGGTCCGCGGGGTGCCGCGGCTGGGGCTTGACGTCTCCGAAGCGTCTCGACTTTCCCCGGGCTCGCTGCCTTCCAAGGCGGCCTGGTCGATCGTCACGTCGTGAGCTCCGAGCCTGCGCGTGGGCTCGAGGTCTGGAGCCCGTGACTCCACACACGCTCGCGTCCGGCACTGCCACGCGCTCTCTTCGACACCACAGAGGTACAATGCGCAACGTTCCGTTCACCCATCGCAGCGGGTTTCTTCTCCTCTGCCTCGCGCTCTCCGCTTGCGGTGCTGCGACGGAGGGTGAGGCGGACGGGGACGAGACGATCTCCGCCGTCCAGCAGCCTGCTGTCATCGGCGATCGCAAGGTCGCGGCGATCTTCATCCGGTTCAATACGAGCCCGGCTCCGACCTACACCGTCAATGACGTGCGGGACCGCCTCTTCACCAACGCGGATTCGACCAGCAAATTCTTCCATGAAGCCTCCTACGGGAAGATGAACCTGACCGGCCACGTCAACCCCGACGGGGACTATTTCGGCTGGTACACGATCAACGCGGCGCCCACGAGCTGCTCGCTGCGACCCACCTACGCGGCGATGGGCAGGGCGATCGCCGCGACGGCGGACGGCTACGTGGAGTCCAATTACCAGCACACGATGTACTTTTTCTCCGAGAGGCCGGCGGGTTGTACCGACGGCGCTGCAGCCGTGGGCTCCAGTACCTATTTTTACAGCCCCGCCGACTCTGGCACCTTCGCACACGAGCTGGGGCACAACCTGGGGCTGGGACACTCCGATCTGCTGAATTGCGCCGACGCTTCTGGGAACTGGGCGTCGATGAGCTCGAGCTGCGCGCAACCCAACCTGCCTGCGTGCGCAAACAGCGGCCAGCTCAACCCGGGGAACACGAGCTGTGTGCAAGGGTACGGCGACTCGTTCAGCACGATGGGGGCGCAGTTCCTGCACTACAATGCTCCGGAGAAGGCGCTGCTCGGCTGGTTCGATCCGGAGAACACGGCGACCGTGAGCGCGAGCGGCGCCTCCATCGTCAGCGTCGAGCCGATCGAGGAGGCTTCGGATGGCGTGCAGCGGCTCGTCGTCCCCATCCCCGGCGGGGATGAGACGTACCAGGTCGAGTATCGCCAGCCGATCGGCATCTTCGACTCCCTGCGGTTCACGGCGGGTTCGCCGGTCGCTCGCGGAATCCTCGTGCACCGGGGCACGCTGGAGGGGACCCCGACGCGCATCGTCAACATGACACCCTCCGTGCCGATCGACGTCCCTCATTATCCCGCGAACGTCTCGCGCGAGGCGCTCCCCTGGGGTCATACGTTCGTCGATCGCGACGCGAACCTGGCCATCTCGTTGCTCGGGGTCTCGCCGTCGGAGGCGACGGTCAAGGTGACCCGCGGCACGGCGGCCGCGCCGATCCCCGCCTGCGCCGACGCGCCCAGTCACTGGTACCTGAAGTGCGGCGCGACGGGTGTGACCTCGATGAACACAGCGACAGAGCTCACGGCGGTCGGCGATGCCCTCGCGCTCACGTACCAGGTCAGCCAGGCCATCGCGACCCAGAATGGCGGAGACGTCTGCATGCTCGTCCAGACGCACACCGCCGGGCAGTCGGATCCGTGCACGCAGTACTGGGTGCCGGCCGGCGGCACGCAGGCGTCGGGCGAGACGAAGACCCTCTCGCCCAACCTCGCCGGGTTCCGCATCACCTACCCTGCGTCCGGGAGCTACAAGGCGTCCCTCAGCGCCGCGGGCGCACTCAGCGTCACGCCCGCTCCCTGATCCACTCGCCGCCGGAGCGGCCCGCCTCAGGAGGTCAGCGAGGCCGAGCGCTCCCCGGGCTGGCCGATGGCAACCCGCGCTCCTGCCGGCCGCTGCGTCGCGGCGAACACCCCGAGCCCGACCACGAGCGTGGCGGCGACCCCGATCACCGGGAAGTACTCCATCCACGTCGCCTCGGCGTCGTCGGGTCGCGGCCAGGCGATGTTCGCGATGAGCGCGACCCCCCAGGCCACGGCCGCGGCGTTCAGCGCGAGCCCGGCCCGGCCCAGGGAGAACACCCCGGCCGGCGCCCCCGCGAGGCCCGGCCACCGGCGCAGCCGGCGGAGGAGCATCCCCGCCGTCACGACCAGGTACGAGAGGTTCACGAGCAGCACGGCCGTCTCCGTGATGAGCACGAACAGCTGCGCCTCGCCGTAGTTCACGACGAGCATGCCGCACGCGAGCGCGCCGACGACGATCGCCGGGGCGACGGGCGTCTTCGTGCGCGGCGACACATGCGACAGCGCCGGCGCGCACGGCAGCGCGCCGTCCCGCGCCATCGAGAAGGCCAGGCGCGAGGCGCCGGTCTGGATCGCCAGCGTGCAGACGCACACGGCCAGCGCCACGTCGACGAGGAAGACCTTGCCCAGGGTCGGGCCGAGCGCGCCGACGACCACGTAGGCGAGGCCCTCCGTGGCGAGGCGGCCGTCGGTCAGGCTCGGCGCCGCCATCAGCGCCGCGAGGAGGAGCAGCGCGCCGCCCACCCCGGAGGCCACGACGGCCTTCAGGATCGCCCTTGGCACGATCCGCCGCGGGTTCTGGGTCTCCTCGGCCAGCGAGCCGGCCGAGTCGAAGCCGTACAGCACGTACGCCGGCATCAGCGCGGCCGCGAGCAGGCCCGCCGCCCCCGTCCCCAGCGACGACGGCGGCCCGTAGATGGGCTCCAGCACCACGCCCGGGCCGCGCACCGCGCTCAGGAACAGCGCCACGAGCAGCAGCGCGACGCCGCCGAGCTCCGCCATCACGCCGACGTCGTTGACCCAGGCCATCACCTTCACCCCGGCCATGTTGATCGCGGTCGTCAGCACGATGAGGCCCGCGCCGAGCAGCACCGCGTTCGCGGCGCCGTCGCGCGACGTCAGCGATGGGTCGCCTCCAACGAGCTGGAACCCGCTCCAAACGCTTGGCAAGATCGCCTGCAGCGCGATGGCCGCCGCGGCGACGCTCACGACGTCGCCGACGAGCTTCAGCCAGCCTGCGAGCCACCCCGGAGCGCCGGCCCAGACGCGGCGCCCCCACGGGTACACCGAGCCGGCCACGGGGTAGCGCGAGCCCATCTCGGCGAGGTTGAGCGCGACGGCGAGCTGGCCGAGGAAGACGACCGGCCACGTCCAGAAGAACCGGGTCCCGCCGAAGGCGTACCCGATCACGAAGAGCTGGAAGACCGTCGTGAGGATCGAGACGTACGAGAAGCCCGCTGCGAAGGCGGACAGGCTGCCCAGGTCCCTCCGGAGCTCCTGGCGGTAGCCGAGGCGGGCGAGGTCCTCGGCGTCGCCGCGGTCCTCCGCGACGGACGCCGATGCCGGTGCGGCGGTCGAGATCGGGTCACGCATCGGCCGACACCCCCACGAGCGGCTGGCCCGCGCTGACCATCTGGCCCGGGCGGCAGCCGATCCAGCCGACCGCTCCGGCCACGTCGGCCACCACGGGGAACTCCATCTTCATCGCCTCGAGCACGGCCACGCGCTGGCCCGCCTCGACGCGCTGCCCTTCGGCCACGTCGACCTTCCACACGCACGCGGTGAGCGGCGCCGTGACCGGCTGCACCCCGGCCGGGAGGGCGTCCTCGGCGGCGGTCGGCGCGCCCTCGAGCCGGGCGCCCGCGCGGCGCACGCGGTCGAACTCGCCGTCCGCCTCCCAGCGGGCGCGCTCGGCGTCGAACGCCGCCCGCTGCCGCGCCTGCGCCGCGCGGATGGCCCCGGCGTTCTCGGCGAGGAAGCGGTGGTGCTCGCCCAGGTCGAACGTGGTCTCCTCGATGCGCACCTCGCCGCGCCCGGCCACCATGTCGGCGCGGAGGTCGAGCAGCTCGTCCGCCGACACGAGGTGGAAGCGGAGCTGGTCGAAGAAGCGCAGGAGCCAGGGCCGCTCGCGCGTGGTCTGCCGGAACGGCCGGTGGCGGCTCCAGACCGGCACCGTGCGGCCGAGGAACTGGTACCCGCCCGGCCCCTCCATGCCGTAGATGCACAGGTACGCGCCGCCGATGCCGACGGCGTTCTCGGGCGTCCACGTGCGCGCCGGGTTGTACTTGGTCGTGACCATCCGGTGGCGCGGATCGATCGGCGTCGCGACCGGCGCGCCGAGGTACACGTCGCCGAGGCCGAGCACGAGGTAGCTCGCCGCGAGGAAGATCTCCTGGACCGCCGCGATGTCCGGCAGCCCGTTGACCCGGCGGATGAACTCCAGGTTGCTCGGGCACCAGGGCGCGTCGTCGCGGACCGCGCGCATGTAGCGCTCGATCGCCTCGCGCGTCGCCGGGTCGTCCCAGCTGAGGGGCATGTGGACGACGCGGCTCGGGATCCGGACCTCGTCCTGGGCGGGCAGGTCGGCCTCGACCTCGCGGAGCAGGTCGAGGGCCTTGGCCACGGTGAGGCGCGCGCCGTCGACGTGCACCTGGAGCGAGCGGATGCCGGGCGTCAGGTCGATGACGCCGGGGATGCGCAGCTCCTCGAGCCGCGCCATGAGCAGGTGCGCGCGCACGCGCAGGTCGATGTCGAGCACCGGCGGGCCGAACTCGACGAGCACGTAGCGGTCGCCGCTCTGGCGGAAGACCACCGCGGGGCGGTCGTCGCGCGCCGGCACGCGGCCCAGCACGGGCTCGCCGCGCGGCCGCCGCGGCGCGGCCGGTGCGGGAGCCGCGAGCGGCGCGGGCGCCGGCGCAGCCCTCGCCGCGACCGTGGTTGCGCCGTTCGCGACCGTGGTTGCGCCGTTCCCGCCGTTCGCGACCGTGGTTGCGCCGTTCGCTCTGGCCGCGAGCGGCGCTGGCGCCTCCTTCGAGGCTCCGCCGCGCAGCGCCACGAGCGCGTCGCACCGCTGCGCCAGCGCGTCGGCCTCCGCGGGCACGATCGAGCGGAACCGCACCTTGTCCCCGGCGCTCAGCTGGCCGAGCTTCCACCGCTCGGCCGCGGCGACCGTGAGCGGACACACGAACCCGCCCAGGCTCGGGCCGTCGGGGCCGAGGAGGACGGGCATGTCGCCGGTGAGGTCGACAGCGCCGATCCCGTAGGCGTTGTCGTGGAGGTTCGAGGGGTGCAGCCCGGCCTCGCCGCCGTCGGTGCGCGCCCATCTCGGCGCGGGCCCGACGAGGCGGACGCCGGTGCGGGCCGAGTGGTAGTGGACCTCCCACTCGGCCTCGTAGAGCTGCTCGATCCCGTCGCGCGTGAGGAAGTCCGGCGCGCCGTGCGGACCGTCGAGCACGGCGAGCTCCCAGGACCTGCCGATCTCCGGCCGGGCCTCGGGCGGCAGCGCGCCGGGGTCGAGGGAGGGGTCGACCTCCTCGCCGAGGCGCAGCACGTCGCCGGGGCGGAGCGGCCTGCCGGCGTGGCCACCAAAGCCGCCGAGGGTGAACGTGGCGCGGCTGCCGAGGTGCGCCGGCACGTCGATGCCGCCGCGGACGAGCAGGTAGGCGCGCGCGCCCGGCCCCCGCACCGGCCCGCAGGCCACGGTGGCGCCCGGCGCGACCTCGACCGGCGTCCACGGCGCAACCTCGGTGCCGTCGACGAGCACGCGCATCGCGGCGCCCGCGGCGCACACGACGGCGCGCCGGTGGAACACCAGCGTGGGCCCGTGCACCTCGCACTCCAGCCCCGCGGCGCCGCCGGGGTTGCCCACGACGCGGTTGCCGAGCCGGAACGACAGATCGTCCATCGGCCCGCTCGGCGGGACGCCGACCGACCACAGGCCGAGGCGCCCGGGCCAGTCCTGCACCGTCACCGCGCCCGGCGAGGCGGTCACCTCGATCGTCGGCGGGCGGAACGGCAGCGCCGCGAACGTGCCCGTGTGGTGCCGGACCCCGCGGAAATCGGGGTGATCGAGCGCGACCGCGACCCACTCCCGGTTGGTCTCGATCCCGCCGATGCGGGTCTCCTCGACGGCGCCGCGCAGCGCCGCGACGGCCGCGGCCCGGTCCGCGCGGTGCACGAGGAGCTTGGCCAGCAGCGGATCGTAGAGCGCGGAGACCTCGGTGCCGGTCTCGACCCACCCGTCGACGCGCACGCCGCCGCCCTCGGGGGTGCGCACCTCGGTGAGCAGGCCTGCGCTCGGCAGGAAGCCCCGCGCCGGGTCCTCGGCGTAGAGGCGGGCCTCGATCGCGTGGCCCCGGAGCGCCGGGTCGCCGCCCGCGAAGAACGCTGTGTCGCCCGCGGCGATGCGCAGCATCCACTCCACCAGGTCGACGCCGGTGCAGAGCTCGGTCACGCCGTGCTCGACCTGGAGGCGCGTGTTGACCTCGAGGAAGTAGTGCTCGGCGCGGGCCGGATCGACGAGGAACTCGACCGTACCCACGTTGCGGTAGGCGACCTTCGCGGCGAGGGCGCGGGCCGACTCCGCGAGGGCGGAGCGCAGCCGCGGCGGCAGGTCGGGCGCGGGCGCCTCCTCGAGGACCTTCTGGTTGCGGCGCTGGACCGAGCAGTCGCGATCGCCGAGGACGAGCACGTTCCCGCGGCCGTCGCCGGCGATCTGGACCTCGACGTGCCGGGGCGCCGCGAGGAAGCGCTCGAGGAACACCTCGCCCGAGCCGAAGTTCGAGCGGGCGAGGCGCTGGACCCGCTCGAACGCCGCGGGGAGCTCCGCCGGCCCGTCGCAGCGGGCCATGCCGATGCCGCCGCCCCCGGCGCTCGCCTTGAGCAGCACGGGGTAGCCGATGGCCGCGGCCTCTGCGGCGGCGTGGTCCGCGTCCCGGAGGACGCCGGTCCCCGGCAGGAGCGGCACGCCCGCCTCGACGGCGATCTCCCGCGCCCGGTGCTTGCTCCCGAAGGCCTCCATCTGGCCCGACGTCGGGCCGATGAAGACGATGCCCGCGTCCTCGACGGCGCGCGCGAAATTGTCGGATTCACTCAGGAATCCGTAACCCGGGTGGATCGCGTCGGCGCCGGCGCGGCGGGCCGCGTCGAGCACGGCGTCGACGCGGAGGTAGCTCTCGGCGGGGGTCTGGCCGCCGAGGCGGACGGCGTGGTCGGCGAGCCGCACGTGGAGGGCGGCGCGGTCGGCGTCGGAGAACACGGCGACCGACGCGACGCCGAGGCGCTTCAGGGTGCGGAGGAGCCGGCACGCGATCTCGCCGCGGTTGGCGACGAGGACGCGGCGGAAGGGCGGGGTCATGGCGCTCATGGCCGCACCACCACCGCGCGGATCGGGGTCGGGTTGAACGCGTTGCAGGGGTTGTTGATCTGCGGGCAGTTCGAGACGAGCAGCAGCAGGTCGAGCTCGGCCCGGAGGTCGACGTGCTTGCCGGGCGCGGAGAGGCCGTCGACGATGCCGAGGGTGCCGTCGGCCTCGACGGGCACGTTCATGAACCAGTTGATGTTGCCGACGAGGTCGCGCTTGCCGAGGCCGTGGGGCGCGGCGGCGAGGAGGAAGTTCTCGACGCAGGCGTGCTGGTGCTTTGTGTGGTGGCCGTAGCGGACGGTGTTCGACTCGCACGAGCAGGCGCCGCCCGAGGTGTCGTGGCGGCCGCAGCTGTCGTCGGTGACGGTCATCATCACGCGGCCGCGGTTGGAGCGGAGCCGGGCGCCGGTGGTGAGGAAGATGTTGCGCTGGGCGACGATGGTGTCGGCGGCGCTGTAGCGCTCGGCGGTGTCGGCGAGGACGTAGGCGAGGAAGTCGACGGCCTGGTTGCCCTCGAGGTCGATGACGCGGAGGATCTCGCCGGCGCGGACGATCCTGGCCCACGGCGCGCGCGCCGGGACGATCTCGTCGGAAACGAGGGCGCCGGACAGCCCGGCGAGGGCGGGGTCGCGCAGGGCGGCGACCGGCTTCCCGGGGGTGGCGGCGGGGCTCATCGCGCGCCTCCTGCCCGGAGGCCGAGCGCGAGCTCCTCGGCGGTGTTCTCGAAGGCGCGGCGCGCCTCGGGGGTGGCGTTGCGCAGGGGGTCGTCGTCGGCGGTGGGGCGGCCGCGCCATGCGGTCAGGCGGACCTTGCCGGCGCGGTAGGTCGGGCGCGGGTCGAGGCGGTGCGGCACGACGGCGACGCTGACGAGGACGTCCTGCTCGGCGCGGAGCAGCACGTGGGCGCCCGGCCGGGAGGAGTCGGGCAGGAAGGTGATGGCGCCGTCGGCCTCGATGCGGACGCCCTTGAAGAGGTTGATGGCCGTGGGCAGGTCCCGCTCGGCGAGGCCGTGCTTGGCGAGGGCGAGGAGGAGCCGCTCGCGGCCGGAGCGGAGGGCGCCGCCGTGGGCGTCGCTGCCGTGGCGGGACTCGATCTCGGCCGGGAGCGAGGTGCCGCAGAAGGTGTCGTGGCGGCCCGCGGTGTCCTCGAGGAGGGAGGCGAGCACGCGCCCCATGTCCGACAGGAGCAGGTAGCCGGGGCCGGGATAGGCCTGCCACTGGAGCTTCACGGTGTCGGGGAGGCAGAGCCGCTCGATGGGGCGGTCCGCGCGGTGGAGCACGAGGGCGACGCAGGTGTCGCCCTCGAGGTCGACGAGCCGGAGCCGGCTGCCGACGGGGAGCGTGCGCGCCGCGTAACCGCCGGCGCCGAGGGTCTCCTCCCAGAGGACGTCGCGCGCTTCGACGCCCGCCGGCGGATCGCCGATCGACGTGCTCGGCACCGTGGGTTGCGTCTCGACGACGCTGCCTTCCTGGGCGCGCGCGTGCTCGCGCGCGGCGTACGTTGTGGCCGTTTCAGACATCGCCCGCCTCACTTTCGATAGAGAATCGAAACTACGGGTCGACTATCCGGGGCCGGGGTTTCCTGGCTGTTTCGCGGGGGTAAAATGCAGGGCGTGGGCGCTTTTTCCTGTAAGCGGTGAATTTTCTTGGTGGCGGTGTGGGTGGTGGATTGGATGAAGAGCGGATGGCGCAGAGGGGCGAGCGCGGAGCCGATTGACGCGCGGGAGGGCGAGGCGGCATGAGGGCGCGGTGGCGATTGCGCGGCTGCGCGATGGCCACCTCCGACGATGATGACGAAGACAGAGATGGCTCCTCTCCCGAAGACCGACGCCGGGCACAGCGTCGAAGAAAGGCAGCCGGCGGAGGAGGGGCGGAACGCCGGAGGCGAGCAGAAGGCCGAGGGGAGCCCGCGCCGCATGGGCCGGCCGCGCAAGGCGCCGCAGCGGAGCGATCTCGCGCCGCGGGAGCAGATCCTGCAGGTGGCGGGCCGGCTGTTCGCCGAGCGGGGGGTCGCCGAGGTGTCGATGCTGGAGGTCGCGCAGGCGGCGGGGCTCCGGCAGTCGTCGCTGTACTACTGGTTCCGGCGCAAGGAGCTGATCGTCGCGGAGATCCTGCAGCAGGTGAACAGGCTGCCGCTGTCGTACGCGCGGAGCCTCGAGGCGGCCGGTGAGACGGCGGACGTGCAGCTATGGCGCTTCGTGCGCTTCGACGTACAGACGGTGTGCGGCTTTCCCCTGGAGATCACGGAGATCCACCGGTTCAGCGAGCGGGATCCGACGGCATTCGCGACGTACTGGGCCGAGCGGCGCGCGCTGACCGAGGCGGTGGCCGCGATGGTGGGGCGCGGGATGGGGGAGGGGAGGTTCCGCGAGGTGGACGCCTACCTGTGCGCGCTGACGGTGCTGGCCCAGGACGAGAGCGTGCAGAACTGGTGCCGGCCGGAGGGAGGAGGGCGCGTGCATCCGCTCGCTGCCAGCGATCCGGCGGCGGTGGGCTACGCGCCGGAGCAGATCGCGGAGCTCGTCGCGGATCAGACGGTCGGCGGGCTGCTGGTGCGGCCGTCGAGGCTCGCGGCGCTCCGGAGGAAGGCAGGGGGAGCGGAGGGAGCCGACCGTCGGAGGGAGCCGACGGAGGGAGCCGACCGTGGTTGAGGCGGCCCGACCCAGGTTGAGGGGGAGGGGGGCCGACCCGAGGGGGGAGCCGACCCGGGTTGAGGCGACCAGGGGACTTGACCCAGGTTGAGGCGGCCAGGCGGCCCGACCCAGGTTGAGGCGGACCCGACCGAGGTTGAGGCGACCCGACCCGGCGGACCCGACCGAGGTTGAGGCGACCCGACCCAGGTTGAGGCTACCCGACCCAGGTTGAGGCTGCCCGCAGGCGACCCGACCCAGGTTGGGCTCTCCAAGGCTGCCCGCAGGCGACCCGACCCAGGTTGGGCTCTCCACAGGCGACCCGACCCAGGTTGGGATCGCCGACCCAGGTTGGGATCGCCGACCCAGGTTGGGATCGCCGACCCAGGTTGGGATCGCCGACCCAGGTTGGGATCGCCGCCGCGGGGATCGCCGCGCCAGGGCGCTCAGAGCGGGTTGAAAGGCGCAAGCCCAGGGAGGTCCTTCGGCTTGCGCCCTGCGGCGCCGACCGCCGGGACCTCCTTGACCTTCTCGCGAGCACGCCCCGTGCCGTCATCCACCACGGTCCATTCATTCCAGAAGTGACCGTCGACGACGAACAGCTGCGGGTGATCGAACGGCGCCTCTTCGAACCGGACCCGCTCGTCCGTGAGCGTCGCCAGGAACGCCACGAGCGCCTTCTTCTCCTCTTCCGTCAGCCCGAGCGGCTGAATGTTCGGAGCGAGGTTCGTCCCGTTGGGCCCGAACCCGGTCGTGTCGCCGCCCTCCCGTTCTCGCCGGCCGCCGCCAGCGTTGTAAAATTCGACGACTTGCCGCAGCGTCAGCGCGCTTCCGTTGTGAAAATAGGGGCCCGTCAGCTCGACGTTCCGGAGCGTCGGGACCTTGAAGGCGCCGTCGATCGTATCGCGCTCGCCCGGCGCGATCGGCACCCCTGGATCGACCTCGAACGACGCCGGCTCGATGCGGAAACCATCCGGGGCGCCCTCGCCCTCGGCCAGCAGCTTCCCTTGCCGCGTGAACGAGAACGGATGACCGAAGGGGTCGACCCCTCCGACGCCGATGTCCTCCTCGGTCGGCCGAACGCCAATGTTGTAGTAGCCCCTGTCGTAGAGCGCGGCGCCGCCGTTCCCGACCCGCATCCGCGAGATCAAACCGCCCACCTGCGCCTCGCGCTGCAGGCGGGTCGCGGCGCTGGTGAACTCGGGGCCATGGTGGCAGTTGATGCACCTGCCCTTGCCCTGGAAGATCGCGAGCCCCGCGCGCTCCTCGTCGCTCAGGGCGGCGCTGTCCCCTTCGGCAAAACGATCGAACCGGCTGTTGTCGGACACGAGCGTGGCCTCGTAGAGCTGGATGGCGAGACCCCAGAAGAGCGAGAAGTTCGCTTCCACGAGCGACCGATCGCCGACGCGCTGGTCCGACCGCCAGTACGCGTCCACGAACGCCCCTTCGACGAGCTCCCCATAGGAAGGAGCGAGCCCTTTCCCGCTCGGATCGCGGAGCTCGCCGAGGATGCTGTCCGTGGGGTCCACGATCTGGTCAGCGAGCGGCCTGCGCGGCAAGAGCTTCGCGGCGACGTCAGCGTACGTCCTCCCCTCACACGACATCTCGAAGGGGTTGATCGGCGGGCCCACGGCCTGAGATGCGAGGCTCGAGTTCTCCAGGTCGACCTTCTCGGGGACCAGGATGCCGTCGCGCACGGCGTGGACGGCGGCGTCCGGATCCCGCTTGCCGAACGGGTTCACTCCGTTGAAATGGTTGCTCGCGCGTCCGTCCCAGAAGTTGCGGAAGTTGAACACCGCGTTGATGACGGTCGGCGTCTGCCGCGGCTCGACGCGCCGCACGTTCACCCCTTGCACCTGGAAGATGTCCGGCAGCAGCGTGCAGTCGTCCTTCGCGCTCCCGGGTACGATGCCGTTGAATCGAGCGTGGAACACGCCCTGCGAAGAGATGACGTCGTCGGCATCTGCGGGGAAGTCGCGGCGGAAGGTCCAGTCGCTCGCCACGAGCGCGTAGTTCGGTCCGCCCTTCCCGTCCGATCGCGTGGCCTCGAACCGCGTGCGCCGCTCGGGATCCTGGTTGTTGAGCCCGGGGTTGATCTGGTTTCTCTTGCGGTGGTCTGCGCCGGCGTGGAAGTGGCATGTCGCGCACGCCACGCCGTCGCTGCCGACCTGCATGTCCCAGAACAGCGCCTTTCCGAGGGCGACGGCCATCTCCCTGCTCTTGACGTACCGGGACAGCTCGCTCGGCTCGGGGATGGGGACGCCTCGGAGCGAGCCGAGGGACGGCGGCGGAGCGGCCGGCGCGGGCGTCGCGCCGTCGTCCGGCGGATCCGACGGCGGCGAGTCACCGCTCCCTGGCGCGACCGGCGACGAAGACCCCCCGTCCCCGAGCGACGAAGACCCGCCGCCCCCGAGCGACGATGAGCCGCCGTCCCCGAGCGACGAAGGCCCACCGCCCCCGAGCGACGAAGACGGTCCGGGTCTTCCGCATCCCGAGCACGGAAGCTCGTGTCCCTGGGGCAAGCAGCCGGCGGTTGACGATAGACCCATCAGGACGCTGACGATCCACGCCCCGATCCCGCCCGTGCGCGGGTCTTCAGAACGAGCTCTAACCATCACGAGGAAGCCTCCTTCGCTGCTGCGCGAGTGAATGACAGGCGGCGCGCACCAGCGTCCTCGCGGGGCACCGCGGGTCGCCGGCATGTTCGTCCGTCCTGCGATGAGCGGATGTCGCGAGCGCCGACGCTCGACGGGGTTCCGCCCGGCATCGTTCGAGTCTCTTCAAGCCATCCGATCTTCAGAAAGACAGCGCGTGTCCTGGGCGCGCATCGACGTCTCGTCCTGCCTCGCCTCGGCCGGGCGTCTCCTCGTGTCGCGAGCGCACCGGCTCGCGCGGGGGATTCGAGGGAGAAGACGGCCTCTGTCGAGGACCGGACGAAGTGGGATGAAGGGACAGGACATATCCCTTCATCGCGCCGTCACCGCGCCGAACAGGCGCGGCCGTGTGCGTCGCCGAAACCCTGACTCATCGACCGAGTTCGGGCAATGTCGTCGATGAGGAAGCGCAGGAGTGAGCCGATCGAGCCCGGATCGCCTGGTGATCGAGGCGAAGGCGAGAGGGCTAGACTCTGGTCTTCGAGGAGGCCTCGAAGGAATGGGAAGCGCGCCGCGGGAGCTTCGCTGTCCGTGCCCGAGGCGACGTGTCGCCGCGCGATCGACCCGGGCGGAGCGCCCCCGTCCTCGACGGCGCCCCTCGGCCGGCCTCCCGCGTCAAGGCGCCTGGATCTTCTGCTTCACCCACCGCCCCGACTCGGTCAGCTGGCCATCCGACCACGGGCCGCCGGAGCTCGCTCCGGGCCTGAGCGCGGCGCAGGACTCGGCCTTATCGACGACGGACCAGTTGAGCCAGCTGATGCTGTTGCTGGCCAGGAAGTCGAGCCACCGCTGCGACTCGGCGAGATCGAGCGCGCCGTTGCCGCTGGAAGCGCAGGTGCCCCACTCGGTGACGAACAGCGCGAGGCCCGCGGACAGCGCGGTCCTCGCCTTGGTGCGCAGCGCATCCTTGTGCGTCGCGGCATAGAAGTGGAGCGTGTAGGCGATGTTGTCGTAGCTCGTGATCGGGTTCCTGGAGGCGACGTCCACGTCCTGCGACCAGTTCGGCGACCCGACGATCACGAGGTTGTCGGAGCCGGCGCCGCGGATCTCCCGGATCACCTCCTCGGCATACGACTTCACCTGCTCCCAGGTCTCGGTGTCGGGCTCGTTGAACACCTCGAAGATCACGGCGGGCTCATCGCCGTACTCGATCGCCATCTCCCGGAAGAAGCGCTTCGCGGCCTCCTTGTTCTGGATCGCGTCGTGATCGTGCCAGTCGATGAGCACGTAAATGCCTCTCGCGATGGCGGCGTCGACGATCGCCTTGACCTTCCGCTTCTCCGCGTCCGGGTTGTTGACGTAGCCGAGCCCCGATGTGTTGGCGGTCATCGCGGCGCGGATGACGGTCACATCCCAGTCGTTCACGAGCGTGCCGACGGCGGACGCGTTGTAGAACTTCTCGCCCTCCCACACGCTCCAGAACATGCTCATGCCCTTGAGCTGGAGCTCTTCCCCGTGCTCGTCGACGACGCGGTTGCGCATCACCTTCAGGCGGCCGTGCCGCTCCACCGGCGTCCTCGCGAGGGGGCCCGTGCCGGTCGAGGTGGTCGAGCTCGAGGTGGTGGTCACGCTCGACGTCGAGGCATCGCCGCCACCCATGCCGCCGGCGCCGCTCGAGGAGGCCGACGAGGAGGTCACGGCCGACGTCGAGGCATCGCCGCCACCCGCGCCGCCGCTGGCCGAGGAGGCCGACGAAGAGGTCACGGCCGACGTCGAGGCATCGCCGCCGCCCGCGCCGCCGGCACCGCTCGAGGAGGCCGACGAGGAGGCCACGGCCGACGTCGAGGCATCGCCGCCGCCCGCGCCGCCGGCGCTGCTCGAGGAGGCCGACGAGGAGGCCACGGCCGACGTCGAGGCATCGCCGCCGCCCGCGCCGCCGGCGCTGCTCGAGGAGGCCGACGAGGAGGCCACGGCCGACGTCGAGGCATCGCCGCCGCTGGCCGAGGAGGCCGACGAGGAGGCCACGGTCGACGCATCGTCGCCGCCCGAGCCGCCGTTGCCGCCTGAGCCGCCATTGCCGCCCGAGCCGCCATTGCCGCCCGAGCCGCCGTTGCCGCCCGAGGAGGCCGACGCCGTCGCATCGACGCCGCCACTCGAGGAGGTCGACGCCGACGCCACGGTCGATGCGTCGCCGCCCCCTGATGTCGAGTCTCCCGACGGGCTTCCGCAAGCGAGCAGCACCATCGCGGGCAAGGCGAGCTGCAGAAGGCCGCGCGTCCACTTCGGCCCGGTGAACAGTCCAGGGGTCAAGTCATGGCTCATCGTAATTCTCCAAGGAAGGCGCCTCGAACGGCGCGCCCGGCCGCTACGCGGGCGTCAAGCAAGGACATCGGCAAAAAAGGCGATCCGCTGCATAGCAGGCCCGGCGCGACGGGTGAAGGTGAAAGTGGGAGAGTCACCGCGTCCTGCACGCCTGGATGCACGACCCGCACGATGCGCGATCCGCACGCTCCTTCGCGGGACCACGCTGCACCCCTCTCGTGGGCGTCTCTCTCGGAGCCTGCCGGCGCGAGGGACCGACGGCCCCTCTTCCGCCCCCCTCTGCACCATGCACAGCAGAGCGGCGGTCTCCCGCACAGGAGACGGGCCCAGATCGGCGTTTTCGGCGCGCAAGCGCACTCCTGTGCGCTGAGCACCGAAAACGTCGAGGTGGGCCCGTATCCGAAGCGGGTGACCGTCGCTCTAGGCGCGGCGGAGGATGTCTTGCAGCGCGCCCTCCAGCCGGCGCTCGACGTCGGGGTCGTCGAGCGTCGGCGTGATCTCCTCGGGCACGACCCGCGCGCGCATGATGACCCGCGCATAGATGAACGCGTCGCGCGCGTTCGGAGGGTCCTTGTCGCCGATACAGGAGCGGAGCAGCTGGTACGCTCGGCCTTTCACCACGCCTCCGCTGTCCGCGTCCGCTCGACGGTGGTGATGATCCGGCGCACCGCGGCGGTCGCGGTCTCGTGCGCCGCGAACGCGTCCCGCACGACGTGCGCCGCCCTCGCGGCGATGCCCTCGTCGAGCGTGCCCCCGAGCACGCTCTCGGCGAGCCGGACGAGCGGGCTGATCTCGACCATGTCCCGCGTGAGGGACCGCGTCGCCTGCGCGAGCTCGGACGCGGCCTCGGCCGGAGCGGAGCGCGAGAGGGCCACGGCGTCGTCGGCCAGCTCGGCCGCGATCCCGAACATGTCCCGGTAGCAGTCGACCGCCGCGCGCAGATCGTCCGGGCTCGGCGCGATCTGCGGCGCCTCCGGCAGCGTCGCCGCCGCGCGCTGCGCCTCGGCGATCACGGGAGCGATGGCCATGAGCGCGCGCTCCAGCGCACGCGCGGTCTGCCCGAACCGGGCGAGGCGCTCCCTCGCGGTGCGGCTCGGCGGCGGCGTGTCGCTCTCCAGCGCCTCGAGCCGCGCGCCGGCCTCGGTGGCGAGCCGCTTGAGGCCCTCGATGACGCCCGGCTCGAAGGTGCGCGGGACGAGGTCGAGCACGCAGAGCGAACCGACCACATGCCGGCGCACCCGCACCGGCACACCCGCGTACGCGCGGATGCCGTAACGCTCCACCAGCTCCTTGGGCACGCGCTCGTCGTGAACGGCGTCCTCGACGACGAGCGGCTCCTCGTGGCGCACCACGAGCTGGCAGAACGAGCTGCTCCGTGAGGTCGCGCAGCTGACGCCCAGGTCGGGTGGCAAGCCGCGGTGCGCGCGGAACAGCTGGATGTGTCGGACCACCAGGCTCACCAGCGCTATCGGCGCCCGGGCGAGCTCGGCCGCCCGCTCGACGCAGGCGTCCAGGATGGCATCCGCGTCGTCGCGCAGCAGCACGTGGTGCAGCTCGGCGAGGCGCGCGGGATCGTTCAAATCGGCCATGGGGGTGCTCTTGCCGGGGCGACATGGCGGGCTCGACCGCGAGCGCCGCCATGCCCGCGCCCGGCCCACGATCTTACCGCAACCCGGCGCCTCGAGGTGCCCCCGCGGGCGCTTCATCGGCTCGGTGCTCCAGGAAACACGACCCCACCGGCGTCCACCTGCGGGCCGGCGGCTTCGCTGTCCCGGCCTGGCGCGGATCGCGATCGATCCTCTGTCGGGTCTTTCCATGGACGCTCAACCCCATCACGATCGTGACCGAATAGCAGGAGCGGCGCGCTCCGGCTGACTCGGTCGAAACGTCACTCCATCAAACGTGTCCTCGATCCAGCGGGCGGCCTCGATCGTCCCCTGCCTCGTCGTGCTCCCGCGGCTCAGAGGCCGAGCTCGGATCTCGGGCCTGCGCACCTGGTGAGCACCGCTTCGACCTCGTCGGCGGGATCGAGGGAGTACTCGTAGAATTCGCTCGGATCGAAGAAGGAATACGTGGATCCGGTCGACTCCTTGGTCCCCGTCGTGGAACGGTAGATGTTTCCCGCGGCGACCAGCGTGCCCTCGTCGTAATAATGAGGGCTCTTCACGGTGTCGAATACGCTGTTCTCGAGCACCATGTTGGTGCGGTTGCGCGCGTAGTTGCCGTAGGAGCCGATGCGCTGGAGCCAGTTGTTATAGAGGTGGGCGCGGAGCACGTTGTCCGTGCTGGGATTGCGCTGGTTCAGGTCGCGGAACCAGTTGTGATGGATGGTCATCTGCGCGGTCAGGTTCTCCGTCCAGCCGATCCCGAACGCCTTGTTGTGGTCGCTCAAGATGCTCCAGGACACGGTCAGATACGAGGTGTCCTTGCGGCTGTCGATCATGCCGTCGCCGATGTGGTGGAGATGGCAGTGATCGATCCAGACGTGGTGGGCGGTGTCCAGCTGGATCCCGTCGAAGTCCTGCGTCTTTCCTTCCCAGTCTCCTTCGACGAAGGTGTCGCCGATCGTCAGGTTCCGCAGGATGACATTGTGCACTCCGCCTCCCAGGAAGAACCCACCCTGGGAGATCTCCGCCGTCGCGCCGGCGCCCACGATGGTCTTGTTCGATGCGACCGAGATCTCCTTTCCCTTGGGGGACATCGTGATCTTTCCCTGGATCCGGATCACATAGGGCTCGGGCGCGCCGGCGTAGTGTTCGAGATCGGCCTGGGTCGTCACGGTGACCGCCGCGCCGCCTCGTCCGCCATAGGTCCCGTCCTGGCCCTCGCCGCTCACGCTGGCAAAGCCCTCCAGCGTCAGGGGACACCCCGCGCTGTCGACCGTGCCGTCCGCTCCTCCGGTACCGCCGTCCGTGCCACCCGAACCGGCGCTTGATTCGCCGCCGCCCGAACCCCCGGAGCCGGTCGCCGAGCCGCCGCCACCCACGCCATCAGGGCCCAGGTTTCCACCCGTCGCCGAGCCGCCTCCGCTCGCTTCACCTCCCGTCGTCGCGCTCGTGCTCCCGGTTCCTCCGGCCAGCGGGCCAGCGCTTCCCGCGCCGCTGGACCCTGAAGTCCCGCAGGCAAAGGCGAAGCCGAGAGGAGAGACAGCAAGGAGGAAGGAGGCGACGCGGTTCCGCGTCATGGCGCCATGACCTTTCTTTGGTCGCAATCGATGAGGGGTGACGAGAGGTGCTCTCAGTCCGCAAACGTGGGTTTCCAGGGCGCGAGCATGTTCTCGACCGTGTAGCGCGCCGCCTCGGCCGCGCTGAGCTGGCTGGACTCGGGGGCTCGCTGGCTCGGCTTCGCGCCGGGTCCCGTGGTCATGTGCTCGGCGAAGCGCGCCGTCGCGAGCGTGTTGTCGCCCATGCGGACCCAGCCGACGGGCGCGATGTGCGCGCCGAGCTCGGTCCCGAGGTAGGTGGCCGCGCCGTAGGGGCGCCAGTTGCGACCCAGGGCGACCGAGCCGGACCTGACGGAGCTGGCCGCCGTGGCCTGTCCTCCCAGGAACACGATGCCGAAAGGAGTCGATTGGTCTGTGCTCGGCGCTGTGATCGCTGACCCGCCCGCGGCGTTATGCATCGTGCAGTCCTCGAACACGGCGGTGGCGCCGCCGAAGATGAAGTCGACGCTGCCCTCGATGGTGCAGTCCCTGAAGTACTGGGTTCCGCCCTTCACATAGAGGGTGTCCTGGTAACCCAGGGCCCGACAGCGGCGGAATTGCACGCGGCTGCCGGTGACGAGGAGGGCCACGGCCTGCACGCCCGGGCCCGTGCTGTTGGCGAAGGTGATGTTCTCGGCGGAGACGTCGCTCGCGGAGATATTGACGCTGAAGCTCCCCGACGTGCCCAGCGTGCCTCCCGCGCCGTTCGAGGTGTTCGCGTTGTCACCGTAGGTGAGCACCGTCGTCTCCGCCCGACCTGTCTGGCCGCAGAGCGTCACGTGGGGACGGTCGACGACGAGCTTCTCGGAGTAGGTCCCGGGGGCGATGCGAATAATGGCGGGCGTCGTGTTCGACCTGGCGACGCTGTTGATCGCGGCCTGCACCGAGGTGAAATCGCCCGATCCATCGCGATTCACCTCGATGAGGGCTCCCACCGTAACGTTGTTGCAGTCGGACGTATCGCCGCCCTCCGAGCCACCTTCCCCTGAACCACCTGTACCCGAACCGCCGTCGCCGCCTGAACCACCTTCCCCTGAACCGCCGCCGCCGTCGTCGCCGCCGGTTCCGCCGGTCCCCGCGCCGGCGCCAGCGCCTCCCGAGCCGCCGGACGACGCCGCGCTGCCGCTGCCCGTCGTGCCGTTCGATTGCCCGCTGGATGCGGCGGACGAGCCACCTCCGGCGGAGGAGGCCGGATCATCGGCGCCCTGCTCGCTCGAACACGCGAGGGAGAAAGAGAGTGCGAGAAGGGAAGGGAGCGCCAGGTAGAAGCAAGGACGCGGCATAGGAAAGTTCTCCGGAACAGAAGCAGGTGCGCATCACGTGCACCTCAGGAGAGCGAGTTGCTCGAGGAAGGTCAGACCCGCCAAAAAAAGGGACGGTCCTCGCGGAGCCGCCCTCGGGCCTCGCGCCCGAGGCGTGGAGCGGAGCGCTCTCGGCGCCGCGCGGCGATGCCTGAGCGGGCTGCGCTTCCCGGGGCGGCCAGCTCCCGCCCCCGCCCCTTTACTCGCGTGCGAGCGGCAGGGCCCAGGGCCCTCCGGCTCCGGCGCGAGAGATCACCTGGGGCAACGCGTCGCTCGCCCGCTCGGGCGCGTAGTCGTAGGGGGGCTCGAAGACGTCATCGGCTGGCTCCCCGTTCCCGCCCAGGTGAACGTCGCTCTCGTCGCGGTAGAGGTTCGAATCAGGGACGGCCAGCAGGCGCCCGCGGCCCGTCCCGTCGCTGCAGTCCGAGCGCCGCGTCGCTGCCTCGGCGTTCTCGAACACGCTCGCCTCGAGCAGCAGCTGCCCTTCACAGGAAGCTCCGACCGCCCAGTCCGAGATGTTCGAGAACACATTGTTGAAGAGGTGGACGCGCGCCAGGGAGCCGGTGGCGAGGGGGGCGCGCGTGCTCACTTCATCGAAGCGACAGTGGTGCATCGTCACCTCGGCGTCGGTGATCGTGCAGGCCCAGCGCTCTCGGCCGCTGCACTCGGCGCCGTTGCTGCCGTCGAAGTGGGCGTAGGAGAAGGTGACCCCGCTCGTGCCCGCGAGGACGTCGGCGAAGGCGTCGCTGATCCACCTGGCGGTCGTGTGATCGATCCAGACCCTGGAAGGGTGCGTCAGCGTGAACGCGTCGCCCGCTTCGTGCAGGTGCGCGTTCACATCGTAGAGGGCGAGGTTGCGGAGGATCACGTTCTGGCTCTCGCCGAGGGCCATGCTCACGCCCGGCAGCGCCGCGCCGCGCCCGAGCCCGACCAGGGTCTTGTTGGAGCCGAAGTGCAGGACGCGATCGTTCCGCGTCGCCCCGACGAGCGCGCGCTCGCAGGTCGTATCCCCGGTGAGGACCCGATAGACCGTCTTCTCGGGATCTTCCGAACAGGTGCTTGGACAGACCTCGATGTCCTCGACCTCCGAGCCTGTGCGGCGGAAATCGTGGATGCCTTCGGCGAGCAGGAGCACGGCCGGCTCGTCCGAACGGGCGAGCCTGTCGAGCTCGGTCCAGCTGGAGACCAGCACGGGCGTCGCCCGTGCGCCGCCCGTGGTGCCCTCGCCAAAGCCGATCGCGTCGATCCGTATCACCTTCCGGAGGGCGATGGGCCCCCTCGTCCCGGGCGCGGGCCCGATCCAGCGAGCCTCCGTGCTCGCGGGGAAGGCAGCCTCTGGATCGCAGCCCGGCAGATCTCCAGCGCTCCCCAGCTCGCGCGCCGCCGTCCAGCCGCTGTCGTCGTAGCCGGGAGCGGCCCAGTCGCCTTCCGGCGCGGTGCTCAGCTTCCAGTCGCTGCCGCTCCCATGGCTGCGCTCGAGCTCGTCGAGGTGGACGAGCGCCGCCGGGGTCCCCGCTGCAGCGTGAACGCTCACGGCGATCACGTTCTCTCCCGGGAGCAGGGAGACGGGCACGAAGATCGGAGCGCGCGCCGACTCGCTCGCGGCGATGAGATCCCCGTTCACATAGACGCGGAATGTGTCGCGCGCCGTGATGGAGAGACCGGGGCCCTCGAGCGCGCCGTAGCTCGTGCCGACGAGCGGCGAACTCGCGAGCTCCTCTCCCTCTCCGAAGGCGGCCCCGGGAGGGAGCTCCGCTGCGGGCGGCTCGCCGTCGCAGGCGAGCTCCGAGAGGGAAGGAGAGCCGCCGCCGACACCCGCGCTCCCCGCAGGTCGGGTGGCCGTCTGGATGAGCTGGTCCTCACAGGAGAGCGCACAGGCCAAGGCCGAGAGCGCGGCGACTCGGAGGAGCCAGGTGCGGCAGGAGAGGCGCATGGCGAACAGGGCAAAGCTGGGGGGCGATGTCCGAGAGCGCAACCCAAATGCTCCGAGTCGCCCGCTCCGATCCAGCGTCCTGGCGGCGGCCGAATTTTTCTGGAGGCTCGGGACGCCCCCAAGTAACTAGGAGAGAGTGGCTCAACCCACGCGCTCCGCCCCGCCGCCCGGACCCACCTTGGCCCGCTTCCCCGCCGACAAGCGGTCGGACGCGAGCCTGGTCGCCGGCGCTGCCGCCGGAGAGCGCGAGGCCCTCGCCGTCATCTGGGACAGGTATTCGGGTCTCGTGCGAGGTGTGCTCTACGGCGCGCTCGGTCCCGACACGAGCCTCGAAGACCTGGTCCAGGAGGTCTTCCTGGGCCTGATCCAGGGCGCCGCGCGCATCCAGGACGGGGGGGCCCTTCGCGGCTATCTCGCGTCCATGGCCGCGCGGCAGGCGGCGCTCGAGATCCGGAAGCGCAAGATACGCCGCTGGGTGGGCCTTTCCCCGAGCGGAGAGCTCCCCGAGCGCGCCCTCGCGCGCGTCGACTTCGAGCATCGCGAGGTGCTCAGCGCCCTCCACCGTGTGCTCGACAAGCTGAGCACGCGACGGCGCATGGCCTTCGTGCTGCGCCACGTGCAAGGACTGGACATGCTCGAGACGGCGGCGGCGCTCGGCGTGTCCGAGTCGACGGTGCGCCGTGAGCTCGAGAGCGCGCGCGCGTTCTTGCTCAAGGCGCGCGAGCCAGCCCTCCAGGAGTTCCTGTCCCGGTGTGAAGGACTTTGGCCATGAGCGAACCCGAACGACAGCTCGATCCCGTCGCGGCCCTCCTGCAGAGAGCCGCTCAGCTGAGCGAGCCGGAGCGCCGCGAGGCGCGCGCCGCCTTCCTGCGCCGCGTCGACGAGGAGCAGGCCCGCGCGAGCAAGGCGCGGGTGGTCGTTCGCTGGGTGGCTCCGCTCGCCTTCGCCGCGAGCGTGCTGATGGCCGTCGTCTTCTTCTGGCGAACGGAGCGAGGTCTCGATTACGTCGTCGAGGGCGCGGTGAACGAGAGCGGTTATGTGCGTGCGCCCGTCGATCACCCGGCCGCCATCACCTTCTCCGATCAGACGCGGATCCGGGCCGCGGCAGGGACGCGGCTTCGCATCGACGAGATCAAGAACGAGCGCGGCGCCCGCATCTCGGTCGAGCGCGGCCGGGTAGAAGCCGAGGTCACGCACACCGGGCACAGCGATTGGCGCTTCGTCGCGGGTCCCTTCGTGGTCCGCGTGGTGGGCACGCGCTTCGAGCTGCTCTGGGACGCCGATCGCGAGCGGCTCGAGGTGATCCTGCGCGAGGGCGCGGTCGAGGTGGAAGGCTACTCCGGCTCTGGGGTCGTGAGCGTGCGCGCGGGGCAGCGCTTCGTGGGGGACGCTCAGGCGAGGACCCTGCACGTCAGCGACACGACGGCGCAAGGCCCCGACACGGCGCCGCAAGGCTCCGACACGGCGCCGCAAGGCCCCGACACGGCGCCGCAAGGCCCCGACACGGCGCCGCAAGGCTCCGAGCCCGCGCCTCCTGCAGCGCAGGGACAGCACGCCGAGGTCGCGGCGCCGCCGCCGGAGTCCGCTGCTCCCCCGGCGCCGAGCGCCGCTGAAACCCCGGCGCCCCTCATCGCCCCGCCGAGCGCCAGACCGCCCTGGAGCAAGCTCGTTTCCCAGGGCGAGTTCCGGCGCGTCGTCCAGGAGGCCGCGGCGCGGGGCACGCAGAGCTGCCTCACCTCCTGTGATGCCGCCGATCTGAACGCTCTGGCCGACGCCGCTCGCTACGTGGGGCAGAGCGAGCTCGCCGAGCAGGCCCTGCTCGCCCTGCGCGCGCGCTACGCATCGACCGCGGGGAGCCGTGCAGCCTTCTTGCTCGGGCGCCTTCACGAGAGCCGCGGCGCCGCCGCGCGCGCCAGGACCTGGTACGAGACCGCGCTCCGCGAGGCGCCGGGCGGCGCCTTCGCCGCCGAAGCGCTCGCGGGAAAGATGCGCACGGTCCAGAGCCTCGAAGGACCGGCCGCCGCGCGCGCGGTGGCGCAAGAATACCTGCGCCTCTATCCGAGCGGGGTCCACGCCAAGACGGCTCGACAGCTCGCCGCTCAGCCCTGATCGATGGTCCGGCGGGCACGAACGCTTTTCGTCCTGCTCCTGCTGCTCGTCTGCCCTCGAGCGGCGTGGGCGCAGCGCGTGCTCGTCGTCCGACCGGATCCGCGCGATTCCACGCTCTTCGAGGCCTTCGGACGGCTCTCTGCCGAGCTGGAGCTGCAGTCCTTCGAGGTCATCGTGCTCGGGAGCGCTGCGCGCTCGCCCGGAGCCGAGGAGCTCGAGCAAGAGGCGCAGGAGAGCGATGCTTTTGCGGCTGTCGCGCTTCGGCGCGACGGAAGCGGCACGGCCGCCGAGGTGTGCATCGTGGACCGCGTGACCGGCAAGACGACCACACGTAAGCTCCTCATCGATCCCTCCAGCGATGGCCCGATGCTCCTCGCCGTGCGCGCCGTCGATCTCCTGCGCGCGAGCCTCCTCGAGCTTGGCTCGGGCCAGGCGCCTGCTCGGGACGTGCTCGGCGTCGAGGCCCAGCCGCCCGCCCCCGAGGTGCTCCGCTTCTCCCGGGAGCCGCCCCGCTTTCACGTGCGCACGGGAGGGCTCGTCCTCTTCACCCCTTCGGTGGGCGGCGGCGTCGGCGCGCAGATCGGGGCGCACACCCGCCTCGACGAGCGTTTCCGTCTCGGCCTGCTCCTGGGAGGTCCCCTCTTTGGCGCCGAGTTCCGTGCAGCAGGCGGCGCCGCCCGGGTGCGCCAGGAGCTCGCGCTCCTCCGGGCCAGCTGGAACCTCGGGCAAGCAGCTGGCGATCTCCACTGGGAATGGGGGCCGCTCCTCGGCATCGGCGCCTACCACCTCCAGGCCACCGGTGATGTCGAGCCGCCGCTCGTGGGGCGCAGCGAGGAATTCTTCAGCTTCGCCGCGGACGCGGGGCTCGGCGTCCAGTACTTCTTTCATCCGAGCGTGAGCCTCGGCCTCGAGCTCACGTGTCTCACGCTCCTGCCGCGCCCCGTCATCGCCGTCGAAGAGGAGCGCTCCGCTCCGCTCATCGCTCAAGCCCTGGGCACGCTCAGCCTGGGGGTCTCGTTCTGACGACGCGTGGCGAGCCGCCCTCGAGGCGTCACGGGACGAGGGAGTTGATGTACTCCTCGAGGTTCGTCCAGCCGTCGCCGTTGCGGTCTCCATTGCGATCCTCCGGGTCGCCGGGGTCGAGCGCCGCGGAGACCTCCCACGCATCGGGCATCCCGTCCTGATCCGTGTCCCTGGGCGCAGAGCCCCCCGGGATGTCTCCAACGGCGTTGGGGAGGCCGAGGCTCTTCTCGTCGCTGATCGTGGCGCCGTCGGTCCCTAGGGACGCGAGCTCTTCCATCACGAAATCGTCGACCGGGTCACGCCAGAGAGACGCCCCGGCGTGATTCATCACGTGGTCGAAGGCGTCCTCTGCGCTCATCGCGGGCACGTCGGGGACCTCCACGCTCGGCGCCGTCTCCCAGGTCACCGAGCCGAAGTCCCCTTGGCCGAGCAGGCGGCCGTTCAGGACACCGTCCTTGTTGCTGTCGTACCAGTTGTCGACGGCATAGAGGTGGTAGTCGGGCGTGGGGCTGTCCAGGGTACCGCCCTTCGTCTCCGGGCCGGTGATCAGGTAGTTTCCGACCATCGCCCCGTCCGAGCGTCCGCTCGTGTCGCCCAGGATGTAGCCCGAGGCGACCCAGTTGTAGACGACGTTGTTGACGAACTGCAGCGTCCCGCGGGCCTTGGGATTGCGGGAGTTGTTGTCGATGTACAAGGACCGGATGATCGACGTGGCGCTCGTGTTGACGATGCCGCCCGTGCTGTGGGTCTGGAGCCCCTGAGCGACGATCGAGTCTTGCAGCGTGATGTTGTAGAGCTCCGCCCCGCTCTCCCGGTTCAGATCGAAGGTGCCGTCGCGCCCCCAGCTCAGGGAGCAATGGTCCCAGATCACATCGTGACCGTTGGCCATGGTGACGGTGTCCTTGCCGGAGTCGCCGATCTTGCCCATGCGAAACCGCACGTAGCGAACGATCGTGTGCGAGGCGCCGGAGAACGATGTGCCGTTCCCGTAAATGGTGATGCCGCCGCCAGGCGCGGTTTGCCCGGCGATCGTCTGGTTGTTCTTGAACACAAGGCGGGAGTCGATCTTGATGACGCCGCCGACGTCGAAGACCACGGTGCGATGCGGCTGGCTGATGGCGTCCCGCAGGGATCCAGGTCCCGAATCGTTCAGGTTGGTGACATGGTAGACGTCGCCGCCGCGGGCGCCGGTGGCCATCCGACCGAATCCCTCCGCGCCGGGGAAGGCCCCGAACTCGACGGCGCCCGACCCGCCCGTCCCAGCGCCGCCGCCCACACCCGGGCTCGGTTCGCCGCCGCCCGCACCCGGGCTCGGCGCGCCGCCGGCCCCTCCGGTTCCGGTCGTCACCCCGGAGGAGGCGTCGCTGCTCGATGCCTCGCTGCCCGGCGTCGCTCCGCCTTCGCCAACAGGATCCATCGAGGGAGCTCCGCCGCTCCCGGAGCCGTCGTGCGGTGTCTCGGAACACGCCCACGCGGCCGCGCCCAGAGCAAAAAGTGCCAGCCGAGAAATGCTCGCCCGGCCTGGCAGGCATCGTGCCCAGGTCTCCATGCTCCCGGAGTTGATCGAGCTCCCGCTCACCTTTCAGAAATCGTCACCCGCGGCGCAGCATGGCGTGCTGCGTCGCACGCGATACAGCCAAGGTCCACGCAGTGTTGCCAGTGGGCTCAGCCGACGCGGGCGCGTCGACCTCAGCGCGGCTGGCTCAACGCAAACGCGATGCCGCTCTGGAGCGAGCCCATCGTGACGATGCTGCCCAGATCGACGCCGAGCGCCACGAGGATCTGCGCGACCTCGGGGCGAATACCGGTGAGGACCATCTGCGCGCCGAGAAGGCGCACGGCCTTCGCCGTCCGGATGAGCGCGTCGGCGACGTGTGAGTCCACGTTCGATACGCCCGTGATGTCGAGGATCACCACCCTGGACTGCTCGGCGCTGACGCCCTGGAGCAGCCGCTCGAGGACCGCCGCGGCGCGGCTCGAGTCCACCGCGCCGATGAGCGGCATGATGACGGCCCGATCGCTGATGCGGAGCAGGGGGGTCGACAGCTCGCGGAGCGTGGCGGCCTGGACCCGGATCATCTCGTCCTTCAGGCGGACGCGCTCCTCCTCGGCGCGCTTGCGCTCGGTGAGGTCCGCCGTCACGGTCGCCAGCGCCATGGGCTCCCCGGTCTCTGGGTCCCTGATCAGGAAGGAGTTGTAAAGGACCGGAATCGCAGCCCCGGTCTTGAAGTGCCTGAACCTGAACTCCCCGACCCAGCGGCCGTGCTCCATCGTCGCGGGCATGATGTGCTGCTCGATGTAGGGGAGATCGTCGGGGAAGAAGAAGCTGCCGATCGTCACCCGCGGCAGCTCGCTCGCTTCGAGGCCGACGAGCTGCCGCCCTGCCTCGTTGAGGTACTGGGCGACCCCTTCCATCGAGGCGATGCCGATGAAATCCGAGCTGTTCTCCGTCACGGCGGCGAGCCGCTTCTGCTCCGCCTCGATCTCGAGGAGCTGCGCCTCGCGCTCGTGCAGCGCCCCGATCTCGCGCCTGTGCTCGGCCAGCTCCCGCTCGCGCTGGGCCAGCTCCTGCTCCAGGCGGACGACGCGCTCCCGCAGCGCCGAGGCGTCGCTCGGATCGAGTCGGCCATCCATGCTCATGGCGCTCCCCTCATGCCAGCTTGTTCACACACGCTCGCCCCTGCGCGGCGCCCAGCACCACAAAACGTGTTCCTGCGAACCGCCGTGTGTCCGAGGCGTTGTGAACTTATAGGCGAGAGGAACGCCTACGATCTACTGGAAAGCCAGGCTGGATGGATTTGATGCAGTCGTGGCTTGCCCACGTTGGGGCCCAGCCATCCACATTGCAGGTTTTCCGCGCGGCGGCCGGGCGCTGCCGGCATGGTGCGCGCATGACCGTCCGCGCGGGGCACCGTGAGTCACCGCGCTACCGCAGGATCTCCTCGAGGAGCGCGTTCTTCGCGCCGCGGCGATCCTCGCCGAACGACGTGACGCCCAGGCCGTAGTACTGGTTCATGATGGTGAACCACAGATCGCGGAGCTGGCGATCGTTGCCGAGGGCGTCGTAGGCGACGTGCGCGTCGTTCAAGAAGACGCCGTCTCCGCCGAGGAGCACGATGGGCAGGTCGTACCCGTCGTGGTCGTGCGAGCGCATCTCGCTCATGTGCACCATGACGCAGTGATCGAGCACCGTGCCGTCGCCCTCGGGGATCGCGTCGAGCCGCTGCGCGAGCTGCGCGCTCTTCTGGTTGAGCCAGCAGTTGATCGCCGCGTAGTCGAGGTTGCTCTGCGTGACGATCTTGTACTGGCCGTTCTGGGTCGCGCGGTCCAGGTTGCCGGCGGCGTGCTGGGAGGAGTGGTAGTGCAGGCTGGCCTCTCTCCTGTACGCGAGTCCCACCTTGGCGCGGACGTCCTCCGGGATGCACCGGTACTCGAACTCGGAGCGCATGTCGTCGTGCATGTGGGTGATCACGCGCGTCACGTCGCATTGAATCGCCATGACGATGAGGTCGATCATGACCTTCGCGTGATCTTCGTGCTTGTACGGGCCGGCTCCCGTGTTGTCGTTCTCGTTGAGCCCCTCCGCCTGGCCCGGCGGCTCGGGGACCACGCCGGGCTGGCTGATCGGGCTGCAGCCAAGGCCCATCGAGGGGGTCATCGTCGACTGGACGCGGGTCGCGTTCTTCTCGATCTCGCGCAGCGAGTCCAGGTATTGCTGGACGATCTTGCGATCGTCGGAGCCGACCCGGTTCATGAGCGAGTTCGCGTCCGCGAGCACGCCGTCGATGACGCTCTTCTCGGTCGCCGCGCGGCGCTCCGCCTCGATCCTCGCCTGCTCGTCGGTCTGCCCTGGCACGGACCCCGCCGCGCCCGCGCCGACGAGCGCGTCGAACACCGCCTTCGGGTTGACCGAGCGCTTCAGCGGCTCGCTCGGGCTCTTCCAGGAGAGGACCTGATTGTAGGCGTAGCTGCGCTGGTCGAAGAAGCCGGGCTTGACGCCGAGCCCCGTCTGCAGCGACGGGATGCGGGTCGCCTGCTCCGGGCCTGCCTTCTGGACGATGAGCTGGTCGACCGAGACGCCGTTCCCCACCCACTCGCCGAGGTCCCGGCGCGCCTCCCTCCCCAGCTGATCGGCGTCCACGCAGGTCGAGAGCGCCGCGCCGAGGCGCGAGTGCGAAGGCTCGATGTAGGGGTGCTGCTCCGTGCTCCACGTGTAGTTGCCGAGGCGGCTGATCATGAGCATCTTCGACTTCACCGGCGCGAAGTGCTCGAGCACCCTCGGCAGCTTGAAGTCGGCGCCCTTCAGCGTCTTTCCGAACGCCGGCGCCGTCTCCCACCAGTGATGGGGCGCCCCGTTCGGAAAGGTGCAGAGCACGAACCGCTTCGGGGTGCCGGGTTCCCCGCCGCGCGCGCTGCGCGGCGCGAGGCTCTCGAGAAACGGCAGCGCCAGGCAGACGCCCGCGCCGCGCAACAAGTTTCTGCGTGTCATCAAGCGTTTCATGTGCGCATCGCTCCTTGGTGCCTCGTCGTGTGCAGAAACAACGCGTGCGGCCTCACCGCGCCTTGTCCTTCGCCCGAAGGCGGAACGCATCGCTGGTCACCACCTGCTTCGCCAGATCCGCGATCGTGCCGCCGGCCCAACGCCCGGCGATCTCCTTGATCCTCGTCCTGTCCCCGGCGCTCGGGCGCCGGCGCAGGGCATAGCTGAAGAGCTGCTCGGAGGGGCACGTCCCCGAGCGGGCGGCCTCCACGAGCGCCGGCACGAGGCCGGAGATGTCCTCGAACGGCGCGCCCTCGTACACCCCCGTCGCGTCGATCGGGTCGCCGTTCGGGTACTGGGTCCTGTAGGCGCCGATCGGGTCGAAGTTCTCCAGGCTCAGCCCGATCGGGTCGAGCACGTCGTGGCAGCCCGCGCAGTCGGGCGACGCGCGGTGCTTCTCGAGCTCCTTGCGCACGTTGGTGACACCGCCCGTGTCCCCGCTCGCGGCGCCGAGCTCCGGGATATCCACGTTGGCGGGCGGCGCCATGGGCGCGCAGAAGAGCTGCTCCAGGATCGTCTTCGCGCGGGACGTGGGAGAGGTCCGGTCGGCGCGGGACGACAGCGTCAGGAACGCCGGGAGCGTGAGGAACCCCTCGCGCAGGCCCTCGGGGTCGTTCGCATAGAGCGGCTCGATCAGCCGGCTCTCCGGGTGGGGCGCCGTGAGGAACTCGGACCACGGCCGCCCGCCGGTCGTGAAGCTGGCGAAGTACTCGTTGACCTGGTCGAGCATCGCGCCCTTCATCTCATCGTTCCAGTTCGGGAACTGGCTCGTGTCGGCGTTGTGGCTGGGGAGCGTGCGCGTGCCGAGCCACTGCCCGAAGAAGTTCTGGAAGAAGGCGGCGCTCTTCGGGTCGTCCAGCATGCGGTCCACCTGCTGCTCGAGCTCGCCCGCGGTGGCCAGCTCATCGCTCTCCGCGGCGTCGAAGAGCTCCTCGTCCGGGAGCGAGCTCCAGAGCAGGTACGAGAGGCGCGACGCGACCTCGTAGCCGTTGAGGGCGCCCGGCGATCTCGCCGAGTCGGGGCCCAGCTCGATCCGGAGGATGAAATGCGGCGACGTGAGCACCGTCCGGACGACGTGCTGCACCGCCTCGACCGGGGACATCTCGAGGGTGGTCCGCGCGTCATCGTACTGCGCCGCGTACCTGTCGACCTCCGCCGCCTCGAGCGGGCGCCGGAACGCGCGCAGCCCGAAGCGCTGGATGATCTCGCGTGCGCACCGGTCGTCCGTGCCCTCTGCCGGGTCGCACACGAGGATCTTGGCGCGCTGCTCCTCGTGCGAGAAGGCGTCCTCGGCGAGCGTCCTGGCGGCGTCGTAATACCCCTGGACCAGGACCTGCGAGAGGTTCGAGAGCGCGTTGACGTTTGCGTCGAAGCCCTTCGCGCCGAAGGCCGGGAATCCGTCCGCGGGCCTCAGGCTCGTTCCCAGGAGGTGGGCGACGGTGGAGTTGTACTCCGACGCTGTCATGTGGTGCAGAGGCATCCTGTCTACAGCGATGGCGGTACCCTGGTCCGGGGTCTGCCCCGGACTCTGCTCCGAAGAGTCATCACCCCCGAGGGTGCCAGTGCACGAGATGCTCAGGAGGCATCCCCCGGCAGCGATCCAGGGACTCGCGAACACTCGGTCCAGTCTGAATGTCATCGTCGGCTCCCGCGTGTGGAATCGGCAGTTCCGTCTTGTGACCGGAGCGCGCTGTTTTCGTGATCAAATCGACCGGGTGCGGGCATAAGCGCGAAGATCGCGGCGGGTCGTATGAATCCAGGCTCGGCGGCAAGCGGCATCGGGCAAGCGCCTGCTCGACCTGCGCGCTCGGCCCGAGCGCGCCCTCCACGGCCGCGCGCATCGACCGCCTGTCCTCGTCGGTCGGCTCGTCCGCGTCGCGAAGGGGCGCTCAAGAGCGCCCGCTCGCCAGCCCTCAGCTCATCCATGGCGGCCTCCTCGGATCTTGGCGTGGTGACGGTGCACCGCGTCGGAAAACGCCTGTCGAGCGGCCCTCAGCCGCGCATACACGGTGTTGACGTTGACCCCGATCCCCTGCGCGATCTCCGACGCCGGGAGCTCTTCCAGCTCGGCGAGGAGGAGCACCACGCGCTTCTCCTCGTCGAGCGACGCCAGGAGGTCGTGCACCACGCGCGCGGCCTCCGCCCTCTTCATGGCCTCGTAGGGGCTGAGGTCGCTCGGCCCCGCGAGCTGCTCGGGATCCACGATCTCTCCTGTCCCGCGGTGGGCCGGGCTCTGCCGGCGCTGCGCTCTCCGGTGCGCCTGTACGACGTTGACCACGATCCCGAAGACCCACGTCTTCAGCGACGAGCGGCCCCGGAACTCCGGGAGCCGCCGGTGCACGACGGCGAACACCTCCTGGCATACGTCCTCGTGCGCGGAGGCGTCCGCGACGAGGCGGCGCACGGTCCGCCAGACCAAGGGGAAGATCTCCTCGTACACCTCCGCGAAGTCGAGCGGCGCGGCCTGTACGCCGGCCGCGGAGACCGCGTCGGCGGGCGGAGGCGTCGACGGAGCGATCGCCGCGCGGGCGGTCACGGGCTGCACCTCGCCGCCGGTAGCATCGGAGCTCGCCAAGACACGCTACCACACCTGGAGGCCGGCCAGCCGCAAGGATGCCAATGCGCCGCGATGAGATCGACGCGGCTGCCGTCGCAGGCGTCGAGGTACGCGAACGGATCGGTCTTTCGGCCGCCGCCGTAGAAATCCATCCTATGCGAGCCTCCCGGATACCAGAACCTAGCCATGCACCGAAGGGTGCCGCTTTCACCTTGCGAGGCTCGCTCGTCCGAATCTACTGCTCCGAGCTCGCCCTTCGAGAGGGGTTGTAATCCACATGGAACATCTCCCCCTGTTCCTGGCTCAACCTCTCGAGATCGCGGCATGGACGGCCCTCTCGTGCGGGCCGGGTTTCAACAGGACAGCGCCGCGCGTCAGGGGCGGGGAGAGGGAGACATTGATGATAAAGCGATGCTATTCAACAGATGAACCGCCGCTGTAATCGCTGCTGCACAAAGGATGATACCGGCCAGGACTGCGATTCCAGCCGCGGCAATTGATTGAGCTCACCGTGACTCGCATCCGCGACGACCGAGCGAATCCATGGCGATGTCGTTCGGGACATGAAGGTCTCGGTGCGCATACCGACCCCTTCAGCGGGGAAGCAAAAGGATACCCGCTGGGGCCGATTGTGAACGCTCACACGCGCAGTGTCAACTCCTATCGGTGGGACCGCGGAGTTCCTCGATCCCGGGGGAGGACACGCCTGGCGGGGCTCCTCCGGAGCGCCGTGTCAAGAGCAGCGGGCGGCGGACGTCAGGGCACAGGATAGCGTCGCTTCCCGGCGAGCAGGCTGGGCTCGGCGATCTTCTGGGCTCACACACGGGACGATGGGCGCTGGCTGCAATACAGTCGGCTCGGAGACCTCGGCTCGGAGCCATGCTCGCCCTCGTCCTGAGAGCCCCGAAGAGTCCGCTCGTGCTGGAGGATCGGCCCGCTCCGCGGCCTGGTCCCGGTGAGGTGCTGCTCCGCGTGCGCGCCTGCGCCGTGTGCCGCACCGATCTGCACGTGGTCGACGGCGAGCTGCCGGACGCCAGGCTGCCGCTCGTGCCGGGGCACCAGATCGTGGGCGAGGTCCTCGAGGAGGTGCCCGCGGTGGGCGAAGGGCCGCGGTTCGCGCTGGGCGTGCGCGTGGGTGTGCCCTGGCTCGGCTGGACCTGCGGCGTGTGCGCGCATTGCCGCGCAGGGCGGGAGAACCTCTGCGACCGAGCGCGCTTCACCGGGTACCAGATCGACGGCGGGTATGCGGAGCTCGCGGTCGCGGACGCGCGCTTCTGCTTTCCGATCCCCGACGGCTTCCCGGACCTCTCGGCCGCGCCGCTGCTCTGCGCCGGGCTCATCGGGTACAGGACGCTGCGTCTGGCGGGGGACGCCGAGCGGATTGGCATCTACGGGTTTGGCGCCGCCGCCCACCTCGTGGCGCAGGTGGCCCGCTTCGAGGGCCGACGCGTCTTCGGCTTCGTCCGGCCGGGCGACGACGCGGCGCGCGCGTTCGCGCTGTCGATGGGGGCCGAGTGGGCAGGCTCTTCCTTCGACGCGCCGCCCGAGGAGCTCGACGCGGCGCTGATCTTCGCCCCGGCCGGCGAGCTCGTGCCGGCCGCGCTGCGCGCCGTACGCAAGGGCGGCGCCGTGGTCTGCGGGGGAATCCACATGAGCGACATCCCCTCGTTCCCTTATTCGATCCTGTGGGGCGAGCGGGTGCTGCGGTCGGTGGCGAACCTGACGCGCAGGGACGGCGAGGAGTTCCTCGCGCTCGCGCCGCGGGTGCCCGTGCGGACGCAGGTGAACGTCTACCCGCTGCTGGCGGCCAACGAGGCGCTCGACGATCTGCGGAACGGCCGCTTTTCGGGGGCAGCGGTGCTCGTGCCGACGTGAACCCAGCTCCCCGAGCGCCGCGCCGATCAGCCGTAGGAGGTGTGCTGTCTGGGACGTGTCGGCGATGCGCTCGCGACGCGTGACTCAGGCGCAGCCTGGTATTCGTTCCAACTTTGTCCGGATACGTAGTTGGTCCAACAAGTCAATTCCACGGAGGCGCCTAAGGACATGAGCTGGCCGAGGGGGGTGCTGCTCATGATGGTTCGAGGCGTCCTGGCTCCGGCGGCTCGGCGAGACCGTCATGGATCCAACGAGGAGATGTCCTCGTCGAACGCCGCCTCGGCCTCGCCGAGCGCGACGTCTTCGATGTCGCTCGGGAGCAGCGCGGGCACCTGGACGTGGCGGGTAGGCACGGGCGCCGCAGGGAGGTTGAGCCCCAGCGACTGTTTCATCTCTGTGAGCGTCCTCAGGAACATCGTGAATAGCTCTTTCATGAGGACCTGGTATACTGGCGAGCGCGCCGCGCTCGTATACCCGACGGCCAGCGATGCTCCATGGTATAAAAACGGCGCAGGCGCCGTGACCTCGTAGCCCGGGCTGTCGGCGAGCACCATCCTCAGATCTTTCAGCGGGCATGATCGCACCACGAGGTTATGCCCCGGGGGGATGCGATCCTTGATGGAGGCCCATGTCGTGCACGCTTGCGTCAACCACTGGCCTTGGTCCGAGGCCTGCCTGAGTTTGTCGCCGATATAGTTCGCGCCCGCGAGCAATCGTCCATATTCGATGCCGCCGCCGAGGTCGCCGAAGAGGTCCGCCATGGTGAGCTCGCCGTCGACGACCTCCTGGAGCTGGACCAGGGTGACGGGGATCATGGCGCGCGCGTGCCGCGGCTCCGCGACGAAGAGGATCGCGGCCATGGAACACAGGAATTCCATCATGGAGAGCTTGACGTCGATCTTCTTGGCATAGTTCGAGAGCCACCATTTCTCGCTGAACTGCAGCGCGCTGGTGCTCTGGTCGAGCCTGACCCCGCGCAGGAACCGCGCCTTGACGTCCGTGAGCGGCACGACCTGTCGTTGCACGTCCAGGGACGGCATCTCTCCCTCCACGAGGCCGATGAGCACGCGAGCGATTATTTGCTGGTCTTGCGGAGAAAAGCGCGCGAGCCCTTGCCAGATCTCGTTGTATGACAGGTCGAGCACGCGCACCTGCCAGCGCGCATCCGTGGCGCCGACGCAGGGCGTGACGATGCGCGTGGTGCCCTTGCCCGAGGAGTCCTTCTGGTTGATGGCCAGCACGGAGCAGAACGGCCAGTTCAGGATGGTCGCGTGGTGTATCGTGCGGTCGGGGTGCTTCGCGTGCACCGCGTTCAGGGCCTTTCGGACCGCGATCAGCTCCTCCGTGGCGCCGAGCAGGCCGCTCTTGCCGACGTCGATGACGTGGCATCGTTTTACTTGCAACAGCGGGGTCTCTCCCCTGTCCGTGAGGCGCGTGAACTTCTTGACGAGGCGAATCTCCCAGGGCTTCGTGTCGGCCTCCTCGATCCAGTCCATCGAAAAGAGGTCCATCTTGTGGACGTGGAGGCTGTCCTTGACGTGGAGGATCTGTGAATTGAGCATCTGGCAGCAGGCGAACTTCATCTGGGGCGAGCTCCGGAAGGCGTCGTAGAGCTCGCGCCAGTGCTTGGCCTCCTTCAACGCGAGGAGCATCGCGAGGAGGTCATTGGGGGACGAGGCGCCCAGGGTAGAGCCGAACAGATTGGTGACCATCTCTTGAAGCGCCGCCGGTGGCGGAGCCCCGTTGATCCTCATCATGCCGTGGATGTATTCGGATCGGAGCAGGGGCTCGAAGTCGTCGGGTGGCTCGACGAATTGAGGCGATTGGAGGTGGCCACCCGCGTACTGGAACGTCCAGATGGGGAACCGGCCGACGGCCTGCAATTGCTCGACCACGGCGAGGTCGCATCCATGGGCGCCCAGGTGGTTCTTTTCCTTGCCGATCTTTGCGCGCTTGCAGCAGAACCATCGCTTGCATTTCGCGCATTGCGCGACGGCAGGGTTCGTGCACGGCCGGCTGCTGGCGCCCAGCACGAAAGCGCATCTTCCGCAGGGGTGCGCGGCCTCGTCGCGGTGGTCGCCGCAGACGAGGGCCTTGCAGGTAGTGCATTTGAGGGGGGTGCGCTCGCGGCATGTCAAGACCGAGCATTGTCCCCTGTTGACGCAATCGTGCGATGCGGTGCTTTTGTGGCGTCGACATAGGGGCTCGTGGCAGCGATCGCAGGAGAGCGCCGTGAGCGCTTCGCAATGGACGCACTGCTTCACGTCGTCCGGCGCGTGTGCGTTCGCGTGGTCGCCGGCGTGGGGCGCGCAATGAATCTGGCCGCAGAGGCGGCACGAGCTCGTCGCCGTCGTGGGACAGCGCGGCTGTGCGCAGTGCGGGGAATCGATGTGATTATGATGGTTGATGCAAAGGAAGTGGCTGCACTTGGGACATGGAGCCGCGGCGGCCCCGTCGCAGAAAATACAAGTCTGGCCACACGCGCCGCTGTTTTGGTGCCGGCGCAAGTGCTGGCTGCAATAGCTTTCCCCGCAAGAGCAGGGGGCTCCTGCCTTCCCGCAGGCGCTGCACGGGGTGTGGTTGTATTTGTTGTGCGGGATGGAGCAGGGATGGCAAAGGAACAAGGTGCACGCAGGGCATTTCTGCACGACCAGGTTATCCCGCCTGCATGTGCCGCAGGTTCTTTTGCAATTGTGATTGTGAATGTGCGCCAGCGCCGTGCAAAATTTCTTCTCGCAGGCGTCGCACTTCCTCAGGGTGGAGGTGGCGATGCAGTCGGGAAATTGACATTTGGGCATGACGACCTCGTCCTTGTGCCACGAATAGGCTACGACTCCGCGAGCGGGATGCCTGGCCCGACGATCGCGGCCTCGTGAAAATCCAGCTCGGTCGCCTCCGCGAGGACGTGATCGATACGCGCTTCGGGCGGCACGCGCGGATCCGCGAGGAGCGCGCGTAGGCGTGGGTGCTCGTGAAAGCGGGGGTGGATGAGGACGCGCATGGCGGCCAGCCATACAACCGACCGGTGGTCGGAGAGGCCGAAGGCGAGGCCGATCTCCATCGACTCGCGGCAATGCTCGAACAACGCGTCGTCGCCGAGGTCCGCGACGAGGTCCCGGAGCTCGGCGCGCAGGTAGTCGCGCGCGAGGTCGCACTGCGCCCGGCGCTGCCGCTCGGCCAGCGCGCTCTTTTGCTCACGACGGATGATCATACCGTTCCGCAACGCATCATGGTCAGGAGAAGGCGTCAATCGGCGGGGTAGGGGCCATCTCGTGGCGCGCACTGCCGATGTCCTTGGTGATGGTCATGACGCGGATTGCCCGTGGCGCGCAAAGGTCACCTGAAGCCCACAGGCTGCGTGGGTGACCCCTTCGATTCCCGCAGGACCTCACGCTCACGCGCGACCACGGGACAGGCGACAGCGCGCTGGTCGAAGAGGAGCGGGTTCGTCGCGAGCGCGCGCTCCACGGGCTCGCCCGTGATCACGGCGAGCGCCCGGTGAAGGAGCGTCGCGACGCACTGCACCTTTACCACGTGGCCGATCGGCCGGTTCGCCGCGCTCCTCGAGAGCGAAGCCGCGGCCCGCCTGGAGCCCCGCGGCGAGCGCCGCCTCCCACGGGCGGGGCTGCTCGCCGCGCATGTCGCGGAGCAACGGCCGTCGGCGGCCTCTGTTGCCTGACAGCGTCTCGCCTCCAGGCATAGGCGGGTATGCCTATGCCTCGATCCAGAGGGCTCGGGTACGACGTCGTTGCAGTCACCTGCATCGTGTGATGCGAGGACGGACGGCGAACTCGGACCAGAACGCTCAATCACCGCATCTGTTCGGCTGCGGCCAGCTGCAACCATCCCGGGCAACGGGAAGGAAACGGGAGGTTTCCCCATGGGCGCATCGCCCCCTCACGCGCCGCGCGGCGCCGTCACGCTGTCGCTGTGCTTCTTGATCGCGCTGCTGGAAGGGTTCGACATCCAGGCCATCGGCGTGGCCGCCCCCCTGCTGATCCCCGCCCTGGGCCTGACGCCCGGGCAGGCGGGCGTCGTGTTCGGGGCCGGCATGGTCGGGCTGGTCTGCGGCGCGCTGGCCGGCGGCTGGATGGCGGACCGCATGGGCCGCAAGCCGCTGCTGATGATGGCCGTCGGCGTGTTCGGCCTGTTCACGCTGGCCACCGTCGTGGCGGGTGGACCTCTGTCGCTCGGCATCTACCGGCTCCTGGCCGGGGCAGGCCTGGGGGCGGCGATGCCCACCCTGGTGGCCGTCGCCCTGGAAATCGCCCCGCCCGATCGGCGGACTCGCACCACCACCTTGATGTTCAGCGGCATGCCGGCCGGCGGCGCGCTGGCGGCGCTGTTCGCGGCCGGCTTCCTGGCACGGTTCGGCTGGCACAGCATCTTCCTGGCCGGCGGCGTGCTGCCGCTGCTGCTGCTGCCCGCCATCGCGCTTCTGATGCCCGACAGCCGCACGGCAGCGGCCGGCGGCGCCCAGCAGCAGGGCGGGGGGCAGGCGCTGTTCGGCCATGGCCGGCTGCTGGTCACGCTGCTGGCCTGGTTCACCTTCGGCCTGACGCTGCTCGTGCTGTATCTGCTGCTCAACTGGCTGCCATCGCTGGTGGCGGCCAAGGGCCTGGGCGGAAAGGGGGGTGCTGGCGCCGCCTTCGCGTTCAATGCCGGCAGCGTCGTCGGCTGCTGGGTCATCGGATTGCTGGTGGACCGGTTCGGGCCGCGCGTTCCCATCATCGCGGCCTATCCCGCCCTGGCCCTGTCGCTGTTCGGGCTGGCGGGGGCCAACAGCCTGCTTCCGGTGCTGGCGCTGGCCGGCCTGGCGGGGTTCTTCTTGCTGGGCGCGCAATATTCGCTCTATGGCGTCATCCCGCTCTATTACCCGGCGCGGGCGCGCGGGCTGGCCACCGGCGCCTCCATCGCCGCCGGCCGGCTGGGCTCCATCGGCGGGCCGCTGGTGGCGGGCCACCTGCTGGGCCAGGGCTGGGGCCCTGCCGGCGTGGCCATGGCCATGGTGCCGGTGGTGCTGTCGGCCGGGGTGGCCGCGGCGGTGATGACCATTCGCGGACGCTACGCAGGTGATTGAGGGAATGGCGGGGGCGATCGGCGCCCGGCCGCGCGCCGGGCGTCCTCCGGGAGGCGGGGCCTTCGGCCTGCGCGGTCCCGAGGGGCGCCGCCCGCCGGATCGTTCGAGAGGACTGGCTGCTGCTGGCGCTGGCGGTGCTGTTCGTCGCGCGCTTCGCCCGCGCGGAGGCAGCTTCAACGAGGGGCGGCGTCGAGCCGCATGTCTGCGGGAGGACTCATGCAGGTAATCGTCGCGGGCGCCGGGATCGGCGGCCTGGCCGCAGCTCTGGCGTTACACGCCGCGGGCCATGAGGTGACGGTGTTCGAGGCCGTGCCTACCATCCTGCCGCTCGGGGTCGGCATCAACCTCCTGCCACACGCCGGCGAGGTGCTGGACGAGCTGGGCCTGGTCGAGGCCTTGATGGCCCACGGGGTGGCGACCCGCGAGCTCGTCTATTTCAACCGCTTCGGCCAGCGCATCTGGGGCGAGCCGCGCGGCCGCTTCGCCGGTCACGCCGCGCCGCAGATCTCCCTGCACCGCGGCGCTCTGCAGGGCGTGCTGTTCGACGCCACCGTCGAGCGGCTGGGCCCCGACCGGGTGATCTGCGACCGGCGCCTCCTGGACCACGACGAGGGCGAGGGCCGCATCGCGGCGCGCTTCGTCAACCGCGAGGGCGTGGCCTGCAAGGTGTCCGCCGATCTCCTGATCTGCGCCGACGGCATCCATTCGGCGGCGCGCGCGGGCCTCTATCCGGACGAGGGGCCGCCGGTCTACGGCGGTCGCATCCTGTGGCGGGCGACCAGCATCGCGGCGCCCTTCCTCACCGGCGCCAGCATGATCATGGCCGGACATCAGGACCAGAAGTTCGTCGCTTATCCCATCTCCCCACCGGGGCCGGACGGCCGCCAGACGATCAACTGGATCGCCGAGCTCACCGTCGCCGAGAGCCTGCGACGGGAGGACTGGAACCGGCGGGGCGATCCTGCCGACTTCCTGCCCAGGTTCGAGGCCTGGCGCTTCGACTGGCTGGATGTGCCCGGCCTGATCCGGGGCGCCGAGGCGATCTACGAGTTCCCGCTGGTCGACCGCGATCCGCTGCCGCGCTGGAGCCATGGGCGCATGACGCTGCTGGGGGACGCCGCCCATCCCATGTACCCGATCGGCTCGAACGGGGCGAGTCAGGCCATCCTGGACGCCCGCGCGCTGGTCCGCGCGCTCGCCGCCCACGCCGATCCGGTGGAAGCGCTGGCCGCGTACGAGGCGGAGCGCCTGCCCGCCACCGCCGCCATCGTCGCGGCCAATCGCGGCAATGGTCCGGAGCAGTGCATGCAGATGGCCCAGGACCGCGCGCCCGACGGATTCGACCGTATCGAGGACGTCTTCGCCCCCGGCGAGCTGGAGGCCATCGCCGCCCGCTACAAGGTGCTGACCGGCCTGAAGCGCGCCTCGGAGCCCCGCGCGTGAGCCCTCCCCTCGTCCCCCTGATGACGCTCGAGGTGGCTGTGGCCCCGCCGGTCACCGTCAATCCGAGCTCGCCCGGCCGGCGCTTCATCCCGATCGTCGGCGGCACGGTGGCCGGCGGCCTCGAGGGGCGGGTGCTGCCGGGCGGCGACTGGCAGACGATCTGGGCCGACGGGCGGATGGACATCTCCGCCCATTACATCCTCGACATCGCCGGCCATGGAACGGTGGAGATCGTCTCCGAGGGCGTCCGCGCCGGGCCGCCGGAGGTGCTGGCGGCGCTCGGGCGCGGCGAGGCGGTGGACCCCGGGCTCTACTACTTCCGCACCGCCATCCGTATGCGCACCTCGGCGCCAGGGCTTCTGCGGCTGAACGCCGTGCTGGCCCTGTCCGTGGGCGAGCGGCTGGCCGACCGGGTGCGGCTCACGGTGTACGAGATCGGCTAGGGGGCGCGAGCGTGGCCGAGATCTTCGAGATCTCGGATGGCCTGACACGGAGAACGCATGAGCAAACAGACGAGAGCGGCGACACGCCGGGGCGATGTCGGCGCAGGGTTCTTGGCCGTCATCCTCGGCATCACTTCCTTCCATCGCTCGGCAGGGGCACAACCGCCGCCCGAGGCGCCGCCGGCGCCCACGGGCGAAGGTCCGACGAGCGCGGCCCCCGCGACCGAACCCGCGGGCCCTCCTGCGGATGCGAGCGCGGCGCCAGCGCCGTCTGCGGAAGCCCACGCCGGCGCGCCGGCGCCGCAGAGCGCCGCCGGGCCCGGTGCAGCTTCGACGGCACCGCCGGCGGACAAGGAGCCATGGAAGAAGCCGGTCAGCGTCGCGGCCTGGGCCCGCGTCGGAGGTCGCCTACAGAACCCCGGCGCGCGCGAGAAGATGGACCGGCTGCTCGGGGACGGAGAGCTGGATCTGTCGTTTTCAGGCGAAATCAACCGATTCATCGGCCTGCAGGGCGCGATCGTCGCTCAGTTCGGGCCGACCCCGACCGGGGGCAACATCACGGGCAGCGTGACCATCCGTGACGTCATCGCCAAGTTCCAGTTCCATGATCTGCTGAACGTCTGGATCGGTCGAATGATCGTGCCGTCGGATCGCTCCGCCTTCTCCGGGCCGTGGTCGATGGGGCCGTGGAACTATCCCGGATTCTTCGAGCCCTATGCGCCGCCGATCGGGCCGAGGCAGGGGCCTTTCGGGCGCAACGATGGGGTAACCGCCTGGGGCAAGGCGGCAGGCGGCCTGTTCAAGTACTACGTGGGGGCCTTCAACCTGCATGACTCTTCGGTGAGCCCGCTCTACACGGCGAGGCTCAACCTGAGCTTGCTCGACCCGGAGCCGGCCTATTACCAGAAAGCCACGTACCTCGGCGAGAAGAGCATCCTCGCGCTCGGTGTGGCGGGTGAGGTGCAGAAGGAAGGTTCGGTCGAGCCTTTGCCGCCCCCTGCGGCGGGCGAGCCCCCAGGCACCCCGCGCAAGGACACCTATGGCGAGGTCAACGCCGACCTCCTGTTCGAGAAGAACCTCGGGACGGCGGGCACCATCACGCTCGAGGGCGCATTTTACAAGTACTTCGGCGACTTCGAGAGGTTCGACCATTCTTATTTTGCGCTCGCGAGCTACCTCACGCCGAGCAACATCGGCGTCGGGAAGCTGCAGCCTCTGGTCCGATTGCAACAAGCGAAGCCGAAGAACGCCGACTCCTATCTGCTCATCGATGCCCAGCTGGGCTACATCATCGAGGGGCACGCTGCGCGTGTCGCGCTCGGCTATCAAAGAAGCGATCTGTCGGGGGCGAAGGGGAACGCCCTGTTCCTGGGCGTCCAGCTGCAGAAGTGATCCCCGGGACGGTGAGGTTCCGCGCCCACGATCCGCGGCATAGGTGAGTATGCCTATGCCGCGAGTCAGAGGGATCGGGTAAGAGATCGTTGCAATCACCTCCATGGCGCGCTGCGCGAGATCGTGGGGCGTCGTGAAAACATCCAATCCGGTGTTCATGCGGATCCGTTCAACCGGTTACTCGGTGCACAGCACGCAAACGAGGACGAGCCCTGGCAGGCGCGACGGGGCTCCTGCTCGTCCAGCGGAGGCGAAGAGACTGCCGGGGCGCCGAGAGGAGCTCGCACCCGCATGAAGCTCGCCTCTCTCCGCGGCCCCGGCCGTGATGGCACGCTCGTCGTCGTCCGCCGCGACGGCCTCGCCTACGCGCCCGCCGGCGCGGCCTTCCCCACGCTCCAGGCCGCGCTGGACGACTGGGAGCGCGCCGAGCCCGCGCTCCGCCGCATCGCCGACGATATCGAGCGCGGCGGCGCGGCGGTGACCCCGCTCGCCGTGGAAGCGCTCGCCGCGCCGCTTCCCCGCGCCTACGAATGGATCGACGGCTCGGCGTACATCCACCACATCGTGCTCGTGCGCAAGGCGCGCGGCGCCGAGCCCCCCGAGACGCTGACGACCGATCCGCTTGTGTACCAGGGCGGCTCCGGCGTCCTCCTCGGCCCGACCGACGACATCGTCCTGCGCGACGAGGCGTGGGGCCTGGATTTCGAGGCCGAGGTCTGCGTCGTCCTCGGCGACACGCCGCAAGGCACGCGCCGCGAAGAGGCCCACCGGCACATCCGCCTGTTCCTGCTGGCCAACGACGTGACGCTGCGCAACCTCGTGCCCGCCGAGCTCGCGAAGGGGTTCGGGTTCTTCTGCTCCAAGCCCGCCACCGCGTTCTCGCCGTTCGCGATCACGCCCGACGAGCTCGGCGGCGCGTTCGATGACGGGCGCGTCCACCTGCGGCTCCGCTCGACCTACAACGGCGCGCTCATCGGCGATCCCGAGGCCGGCCCGGAGATGCATTTCTCGTTCTTCGAGCTCATCGAGCATGTCACCAGGACCCGCAGCCTCACGGCGGGGACCCTCCTCGGCAGCGGCACCGTCTCGAACCGGGATCCGGCGCGCGGCGTGTCGTGCCTCGCCGAGAAGCGCATGCTCGAGATCCTGTCGGACGGGGCGGCCAGGACGCCGTTCATGAAGCCAGGAGACACGATCATGATCGAGATGCTGAATCACGCGGGAGAGAGCCTGTTCGGGCGCATCGCGCAGCGGGTGGTATCCGGATGAGCGCCTGCGAGGTCGATCTCGCGCCGCTCTCGACCCTGCTGCGGATCGAGGCGGAGCGCATGGCGCTGCCCGCCTTCCAGGCGGCCCACGCCGATCGCCAGGTCGATCCGGTCGCCTAGCTCGCCCTGCGTTACCCCCTCGCGACGGAGGATTCGAATGGCCAAGGTGGAGTCGATCGGCATCAAGCGGGTAGAGGCGCTGCACTACTACGTGCGCGACCTGGAGCGGAGCCGCAAGTTTTACACGGAGAAGCTCGATTTTCAGGAGACCGCCGCGAGCTCGCCGGAGCTCACGGCGGCGGCGGCGCAGCAGTCGGTCGTCTTCCAGGCCGGCGAGTGCGTCGTCGTGTGCTCGCAGCCGATCGGCGAGGGCGGGCGGGCGTGGCGCTACCTGCGCAAGCACCCGGACGGCGTGGGCACGGTCATCTTCGAGGTGGAGGACATCGACCGCGCCTTCCGGCTGCTCGACGGCCGCGGGGGCACGCCGATCGACGAGATCCACAGAGCGACGGACGAGGGCGGCGCGTTCGCGTCGTTCTCGATCACGACGCCGTTCGGCGACACCACCTTTCGCTTCGTGGAGCGGCGCGGATATCGGGCGCTGTTCCCCGGCTGCGTGGCCTACGACGCGCCGCGCGGCGGCGCGAACCGCTTCGGGATCACCCGGTTCGATCACATCACCTCGAACTTCCAGACCATGGCGCCTGCCCTGCTCTGGATGGAGCAGGTGCTCGGGCTCGAGCCGTTCTGGAAGATCGCGTTCCACACGAACGACGTCGCGAAGGGCGCCGATCACGGCTCGGGCCTGCGCTCGGCCGTGATGTGGGACCCGGCCTCGGGCGTGAAGTTCGCGAACAACGAGCCTTACCGGCCCTACTTCAAGAGCTCGCAGATCAACGTCTTCAACGAGGAGCACCGCGGCGACGGGGTGCAGCACGTGGCGCTCGCCGTGGAGGACATCCTCGCCGCGGTGCGCGCGATGCGCGGCCGGGGCGTGGAGTTCATGCCGACCCCGGCCGCCTATTACGACATGCTGCCCGAGCGCTTGCGCGAGCTCGGCATCGGGCAGATCGACGAGGACGCGGCGGCGCTGCGGGAGCTCGAGGTGCTCGTCGACGGTGACGGCGCGAGGTCCTATCTCCTCCAGATCTTTCTGAAGGAGTCGTCAGGCACGCACCGCGATCCCGACGCGGGGCCGTTCTTCTTCGAGCTCATCCAGCGGAAGGGGGATCGCGGCTTCGGCGCCGGCAATTTCCGGGCGCTGTTCGAGAGCATCGAGCGGCAGCAAAGAGCGGACGGGAGCGGCTGATGCTCGATCGCGTCGTCGTCGGGGCCGTCCCGCCCAAGCACCACATCGCCCTCCGGAGCGAGGCGGGGGATCTCCGCTACGAGGAGTGCCTGACGCGGGCGGGCTTCGACGGCCCCTACACGATCGCCTACCACGAGCGCCGGCCGCACGAGCACCGGGTCGCGGAGGCCGCGCACGGCTTCACGCTGCCGGTCGCCGCGGCGGCGCGGCCGCTCGCCAAGCGGCACTACAGGTCGCAGGATCTGCCGCGGCGGGGCGGGCCCGCTGTCGACTGCCGCGTGCCGCTGCTCTTCAACGACGACGTGGTGATCGGGCTCGTCCAGCCGGACGCGGCCGATCCTGTGTACTTCGCGAACGCCGACGCCGACGAGCTGTTCTTCATCTTCCACGGGAGCGGCGTCCTGCGCACGATGCTCGGCGATCTGCGCTTCGAGCAGGACGACTACGTCGTCATCCCGAAGGGGCTCTTCTATCGTTTCCTCCCGGACGCCGCGCCCCAGCGCTGGCTCTCGATCGAGGCCGAGGACATCCACCTCCCGCGCAAGTGGCGCAACGAGGTCGGCCAGCTGCGGATGGACGCGCCGTACTCGCACCGCGATTTCCGGCGGCCCACGTTCGTCGGCCCCCTCGACGAGGGCATCCGCGCGCTCGTCGTGAAGCGCGGCGGCGCCTTCCACGGCTTCGCCCTCGAGCGCTCGCTGCTCGACGTCGTCGGCTGGGATGGGGCGGTGTACCCGTTCGCGTTCCCGATCCTGCGCTTCCAGGCGCGCGTCGGGCTCGTGCACCTGCCTCCGGACTGGCACGGGACGTTCGCCGCGCGGGGCGCCCTCGTCTGCAGCTTCGTCCCGCGCCCGACCGACTTCCACCCCGAGGCGATCCCGTGCCCGTACCCGCACTCGTCGGTCGATTGCGACGAGTTCCTGTTCTACTGCCGCGGCAACTTCACCTCACGCCGCGGCGTCGGCCCCGGCAGCATCTCGCACCACCCCGCCGGCGTCCCGCACGGGCCGCACCCCGGCGCGTACGAGGCGAGCCTCGGGGCCCGCGAGACGAGCGAGCTCGCGGTCATGCTCGACACGATCCGCCCGCTCTCGGCCACCGCGGCCGCGCTCGCGGTGGAGGATCCGGGCTATCAGGACAGCTTCATCGCGGGCCCATGATCGGGGTCACGCGCTCGGCCGACGACCTTCTCGTTGGATTCCAGCGCGAGCCGGACGCCGTGAGTCGACAGGAACAGGCGACAACGCGCTACTCGCGGTGCCACACCACGATGGCGAGCGTCAGCGAGCCCAGCACGCCCGTGACGTAGATCGCGGCGGCGTGCTCCGGGAAGACCGCGGCGGCCGCCGAGCACGCCGCGCAGAGGGCGGCGGCTATCCAGCTCGCCCTCGGCAGGCTCGGCGCGGCCGTCGCGTGGACGGCCGCGAAGAGGAGCAGGTTCGTCGCGAGCGCGCGCTCCACCGGCTCGTCCGTGATCACGGCGAGCGCCCGGTGAAGGAGCATCGCGACGAGCAGCACCTTCACCACGTGGCCGATCCGCCGGTTCACCGCGCTCTTCGAGAGAGGGCGGCGGAACACCCGGAGCAGCGTGAGCCCCGCGAGCGCCGTGACGCAGCCCATCGCGAACAGGTCCACGGGGCGGACCACCGGGACGACGCGGCCGATGCCCACCGTCGCCATCACGACGCCGAGGGCGCCGATCAGGAGGCCGAAGCGGATGCGCTCGCGCCTGGAGACCGTGAGATCGAACTCGGAGCTCCTCGCCAGCTCATCGGCGAGGACGCTCAGCAGATCGTCGAGCCTCGGCCACCGCTCCTCGGGCCGGGCGCGGAGCCCGCGCGCGAGCGCGCCCCGGACCCGCGCGGGCACCTTCGAGCCGGCCGGCGCCGGCCTCAGGAGATCGCGCCGCGCCCCGTCGAGCCGCGCTCGGACGTCCTCACCCTCGAACGGCGGCTCCCCGTAGAGCGCCTCGTAGAGCGTCGCGCAGAAGCTCCACTGATCGCTCCTCGCCGTCGCCGGCCTCCGCTCGGCCTGCTCGGGGGCCATGTACGCGGGCGTCCCCATGAACGCGCTCCTGGCCGTGAGCGGCGCGCAGAGCGCGTCCTCCCCGGGGATCTCGGCGCCGGAGACCCCGCCGGAGAGGGGCCGGTCCTCCTCGACATGGAGGCGCGCGAGCCCGAAATCGGCGATGCGCGCCCGGCCGTCCTTGCCGATCAGGATGTTGTCCGGCTTGACGTCGCGGTGGACGAGCCCCTCCTGGTGCGCCGCCGCGAGGCCGCGACCGGCCTGGATCCCCGCGGCGAGCGCGGCCTCCCACGCGCGGGGCTGCTCGCCGCGCAGGTCGCGGAGCGTCCGGCCGTCGACGAACTCCATCGCCACGAACACGCCCCGCTCGTGCTCGCCGATCTCGTAGATGGGGACGACGTTCGGGTGCGAGAGCCTGGCCATCACCTGCGCCTCGCGCACGAGGCGGGCCCGATCGTCGGGATCGAACCTCCCCGGCGCGATGAGCTTGAGGGCGACGCGGCGGTCGAGCTCCGCGTCGTAGGCCGAATAGACGACGCCCATCCCGCCCTGGCCGGCCTTGGCGAGCACCGTGAACCGCCCGACGCGCGCGCCGGGGCTCAGCGATTCGTCGCGGTCAGGGAGGGCGACCGCGGCGCCTTTCAAGAACCCCTCCGGCTGCGCGCCGTCGCTCCGGAGCAGGCTCCACACCTCCCGGAGGAGCTCAGGGCGGCCCGCGCACCGGGCCTCCAGGAACGCCCGGCGGTGCTCGTGGCGCTCGTCGAGCGCCGCCTCGAAGAGCGCCTCTACCTCGCTCGGATCAAGGAGCGGGCTCATCTCCGCCGTGGAGCGCCCGGTAGAGCCACGCCTTGGCGAAGCGCCAGTCGCGCTCGACCGTGCGCGTCGTCACGCCCGAGAGCTCGGCGATCTCGTCCTCGGTCAGGCCCGCGAAGTAGCGCAGCATCACGATCTCGGCCTTGCGCGGGTGCTCCTGGCTCATCTTGCGCAGGGCCTCGTCGAGGGCGAGGAGGTCCTCGACGGGGAGATCGAGCGCGAGGGGCAGCTCGTGGATGTCCTCCTCGGGGGCGCGCTCCCGATCGCCGCCCCGCTTCCGGGCGGCCTTGTGACGCGCGTAATCGACGAGGAGGTCGCGCATGGCCTGGGAGGCGGCGCCGAAGAAATGAGCGCGGCTCTGGAAGCGGGCCTCGCCGTCCCGGAAGAGCTTCTCGTACGCCTCGTGCACGAGCGCGGTGGGTCCGAGGGTCTGCCCGGCGCGGAGGTGGCGGACGCGGGCCAGGGCGATCGTCTTGAGCTCGGCATAGACGGCGCGGAGGAGGGCGTCCGCGGCGTCCTTCTGGCCCTCCTGGGCGGCGTGCAGGAGGCCCGTGATGGCCTCGCCGGCGCTCGGTCCGGGGGCGCGTCGATCGCTTGCGTTCATGGGGGTGCGCCTCGCTCAGGCCGGAGCGTACACCATACGGCCGGACCGACGAGCCCGCCCGCGCGCCACGCCGTGACAACAGCCCGGGGCGGGACGCCGGCGCGCCGCGCCGTCCCACCGGTCGACCGGCGGCAGCCGTCGAGGACCATGCCCGCCGCCGAGCCCCGCCCCAGCGGTCAAACCGGGCGACGCCGCGGCGGTCGCCTTGACGTCGCGGTCACCTCGACGCTGGAGGTGCTCGCAGGCGCAGCGTCGATGAGCCGGTGCGACGAGATCTTCAGTCCGTTCATCCCTGCGCAGCGACCCTCCAGCAGCGTCCGCGCTTCAGCGAGTGTCCGAATCGAAGATGGATATCGCGTGTTTTGTGAGTTGCGCGACTCCGCCGTGCGGAGTAGTAAGCAGGGCTTTCCGCGAGCTCGCGATCGCTCGGCCGGGCGAGGCGCCGTCGCCGAGCGCAGATTGCCGCGGAACGCTCTATTGGCGGCAGCTCCGCGTTGCCGCTTCGACGCGGGCGATGAGCGCGATCGCGAGCGTGTGCTCGACGGAGCGCCCAGCCCAAGGAGGTAGGATGCGTTCCTTACGAGCGAACATCGTTTATATTGCACCGCTCTTCGCTGCCCTGACCGCGCTCCCGGCGTGCTCGCAAGGACCGGAGCTCGACCTGGCGCCGCTCGCCGAGGGCCACGATCGCGCGCTCGGGGGCGTGGTGAAGAGCGGAGTCGCGCTGTCGACTCGCGCCGCGGGCCTCGGCGCGCCCGCGACGCTCGAAGACCGCGCGCGGGCGACGATCGCCGAGCGACCGATGGCCCTCTGGTCGGAATATACGCCGCCGATCCGGACGATCGGAGAGAACGTTCAGGTCAACGATCCGGCGCTCGACAAGATTTATGAGTTCTCCACGGACCCGCCGACACGCCCCTTCGTCCTCGTGACCCAGAGCGAGACCTCGATCGCCGCGCATGACCGCAACATCGTAGTTGCCTACAACACATCCGCGGGCGTGACGCCTGTTCTGGTCGACAACACCATCGTGCCCAAAACCTTTTTTGGCTCCGGCTTCTCGACCTCCAACGACGGCGGTGTGACCTGGAAGAGCGGCTTCATTCCTCCGCTGCCCGGGAGCACGACCACCCTCGGTGATCCGGTCGTGCGCGAGGATCGCCGTGGGGTCTTCCATTTCGCAGGGCTCACCGCGGACGCGGAGGGCCGGCTGGGCGTGCAGGCCAACAGGTCGACCGACGGCGGCCGAACATGGAGCGAGGCGGTGCTCGTGGCCCAGGACGATGGCGCGGACAAGAGCTGGCTGGCCGTGGGCCCCGACCCGGTGCGCCGGCGCCGGGACAACCTCTACGTGACCTGGACCAGCTACCAGCCGCCGGAGGCGCCCGTCCGGACCGAGCTCCGCTTCGCGCGCTCGACCGACGGCGGTGAGACCTGGACATCCAAGGTCGTCTTCGCCCCCGAAGCGAACCCGGATCCTACGCTGCCGCAGAACGCGATCCAGTTCACGAACCCCGTCGTGGATCCCCACGACGGCACGCTCTACCTACCATTCCTTCAGTACAGCGGTTCGGACGCCGATTTCATCCGGATGCTGGTGTCCCGTGACGCCGGCGAGACGTTCGAGTTTGTGGAGTTCAATCTCGCGGGAGCCCCGGACCCGACCCTCCTGCCCGTGGTCCAGCCAGGCGAGCTCATCGATTGCGGCAACGCCGGCGGTCCACGCCTGGCCATCACCGACGGGCCGCGCCGCAGGGGGCGGTTCGGTCTGCCCACCTACGTGCACGCCTCGCGCCTCATCGTTCAGCCGACGCTCGCGGTGCGCCGCGGTATCGTCTACCTGGCCTGGTCGGCCTCCACCAGCGAGATCTTCGGCGAAGCGGGATCGGGCTCGAACGTCTTCCTCATTCGCTCGGACGACCGCGGGCGGACGTGGACGTCGCCGATTCCTGTCACCTCCACGGCCGGTGAGAACATCCATCACGTGCTCCCGGCCGTGACCATCGGCAAGCGCCGGAGCGACGTGAACATCGTTTACTACACGCAGAACCGCGACAGGTCCGTTGACGTGGAGATGGCGAGCTCGTTCGAATACGGGGAATCCTTCGGCGACGGCGACAGGCAACAGGTCACGGACACCTCCTTCCGCCTCTCGCCGACGAACATCCCGCTGGACGTGCCTGTCGGTGACAACTACCCGACGACGAACTTCGATCGGGTCGTCGTGCCCTGTTACAACCTCGGCGAGTATCTCGACGTCACGTCGGAGCGGCGGAGGCTCTATTCGGCCTGGGGAGACCTGCGCAATCTCATCACGGAGCCCAGGAGCCCCGCGGACCCGATCTCGGGTCAGACGCACTCGCAGGCCGACGTCTTCTTCCAGGCTTTCAAGGCGCGCTGAGCGCGCGTCGTACGGCGCACGGCGCTCCGCCGGCGCCTCGCCGCGCTCAGCGCGCCTCTGGCGATTTCACTTCGCCTTGCGCTTGCCCGGCCGCGACTTTTGCTCGGTCCGCTCGTGCGCTGGCGCCTTCTCGGGCCGCGTGGCCAGGGCCACGACGCGGCCGAGCTCCTCGCGGAGCGCGTCGGCCCTGCCCTCGCCGAGCTGCTCGCGGACGTGCTTCTGCGTCCGCTCCCACAGCGGGAACGCGGCCTCGATGGCGCGCTCGCCCTGGCGCGTCAGGCAGATGATCCGGACGCGCGCGTCGTCGGGCGCCCGTGCCACGCGCAGCAGGCCCGCCTTCTCGAGCGGCACGAGGTTCCTCGTGAGCGTCGTGCGATCCATGACGAGCCCGTCCGCGAGCGCGCTGAGCTGCACGCCCTCGTCGCCGCACGTCGCGACAGCGGCGAGCATCGTGAGCTGCGTCGACTGGAGCCCCACCGCGCGCAGGCTGTCGTCGTAGAGCCGCGTCAGCGCGCGCGACGCGCGGCGGACACGCACGAGGGCGCACTGGCTCGCGATGATCTGGGCGGCGCGGGCAAAATCAGTCACCAGTGTATCTACACCATTTCGACCGGGTCCGTCAAATCACGGCCAGGATAGCCGCTTGACATCCGTTCAGGTGTAGCTACACCTATCTCGTCCTCGACGACGTGGATCCGCCTCGTCTGCTCGACCGCCTGCTCGGCGTCGGCGGTCCTGGCGGCCCCGGCGCGCGCTGGCCGATCCATCGATCGATCGGTCGGCAGTCGCCTGGGCCATGGCGGCGTTGAGGCGAGCATCGCGGCATCACCCGCGCGGACGGGGGCCATGGGCCTGCGGCGCGCTCTGCGCATTTACGTGTAGGTACACTTATTCGAACAGCCCGAGCGGCGCAACGGTGAGGAGCGCACGGAGCATCGGCTGGCACGCGGTGCCAGGCGTGCGTCGACGCCGCGCGTGGGCGGGCTGCGTGGAGAGGATCTATGGGCGAGTTCTTCGTCGTTCCGTACTGCGTGAAGTTCGAGGACAGCATGGCCTATGGCAGCCATCACTACCTCACCAACTTCCGCTTCCAGTGCATCGCGCGCGAGACGCTCTACTTCGCCGAGGCCGCGGACGGCACGCTCCCGCACGAGGAGGATCGCGCCGCGATCCGGCTGCTCACCACCGAGGGGTACAGCAGGAACCTCGCGCCGGTGCGCGTGGGCGAGCGCGTCGCGATCTTCATGACCCTCGGCGCCGTGACGCGCTCGAGCGCGTACGGCTACTTCCGCACGGTCCGCTTCGACGGCGAGCCCGTGGCGTGCGGCTACCAGCGCATCGTCGCCGTCTCCTCGGCGAGCGACGAGCTCGCGCCGCTGCCCAGATCGGTGACGGCGCACGTCGGGGCCCTCGACGAGCGCGTGCCGCACCAGCGCTTCGTCGAGCTCTGCCTGCGCGGCGGCTCCGCGCTGCGCGAGCTCTTCCCCGAGCGCCTGCTCCGGCACGCCGCCGAGGTCGCGCGGGGGCCGCTCCACGAGGCGCGCCCGCACCGGGCGCGGTGGGGCGCGGAGGACGCGGCGACCGCGGCGGGGCGCTCGGAGGAGGCCGCGCCGGGGCGCTCCGGGGAGGCCGCGGCGGGGCGCTCCGGGGAGGCCGCGGCGGGTGTGGACGGCGCCGGCGTCGCCCGCAAGATCGCGCTCCTCCTGCCGGGCCAAGGCTCGTTCGACCTCCGGCTCCTGCGAGCGCTCCACGCGCGCTTTGACGCCGCGCGCGAGGCCGTCGCCGCGGCCGAGCCCGCGGCGCGCGAGCTGCTCGGCGCCTCGCTCGTGGCGCTCGTGACCGCGGGCGAGGCGGAGGCGCGGGCCGCCCTGGAGGCGTGCGTCGATCTCGATCAGCTCGGGATCCTCGTCCAGGACCACGTCGCGGTCGCGCTGCTCCGGTCCGCCGGGCTCGAGCCGGACGTCGTGGCGGGGCACAGCCTCGGGGAGATCGCCGCGCTGGCCGCGGGCGGCGCGTTTCCCCTCGCGACGGCCGCCGAGGTCGTGTGCCGCCGGGTGCTCGCCCTCCGCGGCGCTCCGCCCGGCCGCATGCTCGCTGCCCACACCGGCGCGGAGCGCCTGCGCGACGAGGTGCATGCGCTCGGCCGGGACGACGTGTTCGTGGCGGTGGTCAACGCGGCCGATCAGGCGGTCGCATCGGGCACGGCGGACGGCATCGCGGCGCTCGAGCGGCGGCTCACCGGCGCCGGCGTTCGCGCGACGGTGCTCGCGAGCCGCTACGCCTTCCACTCGCCGCTGCTCGCGCCGGCGGTCGGTCCGTTCGCGAGCGCCCTCCGGGGCGCCGGCGTGGCGCGGCCCGCGGTGGCCACGTACTCGCCGATCGATCGCGTCCACTACGGCGACGGCCCGCTCGCGCCCGCGCGCCTGCTCCCCATGCACCTCGTGACGCCGCTCGACTTCGAGGCGGCCGTGCGGGACCTCCACGCGGCGGGGGTCCGCACCTTCGTCGAGTGCGGCGGCGGCGGCGCCCTGACCGCGCTCGCGCGGCGGAGCGCGCCGCCCGGGCCCGATCTGCGCGTGATTTCGACGTTCCGCGCCGGAGAGGACGTCGTGGCCGAGCACCGGCGCGTGATCGACGCGCTGCGCGCCGCGGGGCGCGCGCTCACGGCGGTCGCGCCGCTCCCGGAGGAGGCGGTGGACGGCCGCCGCCCGCGCGAGGCCGCGAGCCCCGCCGCCGCGAGCTCCGCGAACCCCGCCGCCGCGAGCCCGCGCGAGGACGACGCCGCCGCTGCGGGTGCCACGCCGATCGCGATCGTGGGCATGGGCGCGGTGCTGCCGGGGGCCGGCGGCGTCGACGCCTACCTCGCGCAGCTGCTCGCGGGCACGTGCGGGATCGCCGACACCGGCGAGCGGCACCCGGAGCTCGCGACCGACTTCCTGAGCCGCGGCCGCGCCGCTGACAAGACGTACAGCCTGCTGGTCGGCACGGTCGACGCCCTGGGCCCGTACGCCGAGCAGACGGGTTACGACGCGCGCACGCTCGAGCGGCTGCCCAAGACGGCCCGGATGCTGGCGTGCGCGCTCGCCGAGGCCCGATCACACGCGGCCGTGCTCCGGGACGGCGCGCCCCCGCGGATCGTGTGCCTCCTCGGGTCCACCGCCGACGGCTCGATCGAGCACGACGAGGCCACGCTGCTGCTCGGCGTCGAGCGCGCGCTCGACCGCGCCGCCGCGGACGAGGCGGCCCGCGCCGCCGCGGCGGACGCGCTGGCGGCCGAGCTCGGGCTCGACGCCGGGCGGCGCGCGGCGTGCCGCGGCCACCTCGAGCCGCTCGCGCGCGTCGTGCGCGACGTGGTGGGGGAGGGCGCGCGCACCGTCGTCGTCGACGCGGCCTGCGCCTCGTCGATGCACGCGGTCCACCTGGGCGCCGCCATGCTTCGCCGCGGCCTCGCCGACGTCGTGATCGCCGGCGGCGCCTACCAGCCCGGCCCGACGAACGCGTGCCAGTTCTCGCAGTTCGGCGGGCTCTCCGCGACAGGCAGCCGCCCCTTCGACGCGTCCGCGGACGGCGTCGTGTTCGGCGAGGGCGCCGCGGTCGTCGTGCTCGAGCGGCTCGACGACGCGCGATCGCGGGGCGATCGCGTCGACGCCGTGCTCCTGGGCAGCGGCCTGTCGAGCGACGGCCCGAGCCCGTCGGTCACGGTGCCGCAGCGCCGCGGGCAGGCGCTGGCGATGCGGCGCGCCCACGCGCGGGCCGGCGTCGAGGCGCGGAGCGTTCAGTACGTCGAGGCGCACGCCACGGCGACGCCGGTCGGCGACGCCACCGAGTTCCAGGCGCTCGCCGAGGTGTTCGCGAGCGACGCGGGCGCCCCGCGCATCACGCTGGGCAGCGTCAAGTCGCTGCTCGGCCACACCGGCTGGACCGCGGGCGTCGCGTCGCTCATCAAGGTCGTGCTCGCGATCCGCGAGCGCACGCTCTTCCCGCAGCACGGGTTCCAGGCGCCGAGCGCGCGCATCGATCTGGCGCGCTCGCCGTTCGCCATCCCGACGGCGGCCGCCCCCTGGATCGCCGAGGGCGGAGCCCCGCTGCGCGCCGCGCTCGACAGCTTCGGCTTCGGCGGCACCAACGCCCACCTCGTCGTCGAGGAGCACCGCCCCGACCGCCACCCCGCGCGTCCGCGCCCGCGCGGAGGATGCCGCGCGCTGTGTGTCGTCGGGCTCGGGACCGTGTTCCCCGGCAGCGGCGGCGCGCCGACAGGCGCCCCCTCGGACGTGCTCGCCTTCGACGAGGGCGCGCTCCGGCTGCCGGCCCGCGCGCCGGTCCTCCCTGACGCCCTCGAGGCGATGGACCCGGCTCAGCTGCTCGCGGCGATGGCCGCGGAGGAGGCGCTCGCGGCGCTGCCCGCGCGCGATCTCTGCGAGCGCATCGGCGTCGTCGTCGGCCACGAGGGCAAGACGCGCCGCGGCGCCCGCGCCAACGAGCGCATCTTCGCCGATCGCGTGGCGCGGGCGCTCCGCGCGCGCGGCGTCAGCCCCGCGCTGGCCTCCGCGACGGCCGACGCGCTCCGCGCGGGCTCGCCCGCGACGGGGCCGTACACGCAGCCGGGCAACATGCCCAACGTCATCTCCGGGCGCGTCGCCAACGTCTTCGGCCTGCGCGGGCCGAACTTCGTCGTCGACACCTCGGCGACCTCGCTGCTCGACGCCCTCGCGGCCGCCGATCTCGTGCTCGACGACGACTGCGACGTCGTGCTCGCGGGGGCCGTCAACGCCTTCAGCGATGACGTCGCGCGGGGCGCGTCCGCTACCTACGACCCGCGGCCGGTCGGCGAGGCGGCGCTGCTGGTCGCGCTGTGCACCGAGGACACCGCCGCGCGTCACGCCTGGCCTGTGCTCGCTCGCCTGCACCTCGTCGCCGGCGCGGCGGAGGGCGTCGCCGGCGCGGCGGGGCGCGGCCCCTCCGCCCGCGAGCTCGCGGTCGGCGGATCGGGCGCACGTCTGCGCGGGGCCGAGGGCGCCGTCGAGCTCCACGCGGCCATCCGCGGCGCGCGCGCGCACGGCGCCGCGCTGGTGCGCTGGCCGTCCGATCCCCGCGCCGTCCAGGTCACGCCCCCCGAGACCGCGTCCGTCGCGCCGGCGCGAGCGGCCTCGGGCTTCGCGACGGGCACGCCGATCCACGGCTTCGTCCCCGAGATCGCCCCCGCGCCGGCGGCGGGGCCGGCGGCGCGCGTCCCGTCCCGCGTCCTCTACGTCTGCACCGACGCGGCGCTCGCCGCGGAGGTGCGGCGCGCCGCTCGCTCCGACGAGGAGCGCGCGCGCATCCTCGCGCTCGCCGTCGAGGATGCGCCCGGCACGGCCGAGCCCGGTAGCCCGCGCGGCCTCGCGGCGCCGGGGGCCGAGGCGTCCGGCGGTGCGCCCTCGCTCGACGCCCGCGATGAAGCGCGGCTCGGCGCGTCGTTCGCGGCCCTGGCCCCCGAGGACGTCGACGCTGTCGTCGTGCTCACCCGCGCCACCGACGCGCTCGCGTTCGTCGACGGCGCGCCGGGCTCGTACAGGCCCGTGCTGCGCGCGCTGTTCGGCGCTGCGCGCCGCTACCACGACGCCATCGCGCGCGGCGAGGTGGCCTTCGCCGCCGTCGTCGCCTCCGCCGTGGACCTCCACGGGCGGCTCGCGCCCGTGAGCGGCGCGGTCGGCGGCTTCGTGAAGTCCCTGGCGCGCGAGCTCCCGGGCGGCGACGTGCGCGTCGTCCACACCGACGCGCGCGACGTCGCGGCCGCGCTCGCCGCGCTCTCCGAGGAGTGGCGGCGCGCCAGGCCGGCCGTTCCCGAGGAGGTGGTCGATCTCGGCGGCGCGCGGCACACCGTGCAGCTCGCCCGCGCCTCCGCGAGGCCGCGCGCGCGCGCCGTGCCGCAGCTCGGCGCCGATTCGGTCGTGCTCGTGACGGGCGGCGCGCGCGGCATCACGGCGGAGCTCGTCGAGGGCCTGCTCGACCGCTTCGGCTGCCGCGCCGTGCTCCTCGGCCGCTCGCGGCTGGAGGACGCTTCGGCCCGCGCGCTCGCGATGACCGACGCGGAGTTCGACGCGTACGAGCGGGACTTCTACGCCGAGGCCCTGCGCGAGACCCCCGGCCTGCGGATGGGCGTCCTGCGCGACCGCTACGCGCGCCTCCGCGCGGCGCGCGAGGCGCACCGGGTCCTCGCCCAGCTGCGCGCCGGGGGCGCGGGCGGCCGCGTCGTCGACTACCACGCCGTCGACGTGACGCGCGGCGCGGACGTCGACCGCGCCGTCGCGGCGGTCGCGGCGGCGTACGGCCGGGTCGATCTGGTCGTGCATGGCGCCGGCATCCAGGTGTCGAGCCGGCTCACGTCGAAGTCGCTGGAGCTGTTCGAGCGGATCGTCGACACGAAGCTCGCCGGCCTCGCCCACCTCCGCCGCGCCCTCGCGCGCCACCTGCCCGCGGCGCGCCCGCACGTCCACCTCGTCACGTCGGCGTTCAGCGTCCTCGGCAATGACGGGCAACCGGACTATGGCGCGGCCAACGAGGCGATGAACCGCGCCGCGGCGTACTTCGCCGCCGAGGCGGGCGCGGGCCCGTGGTCGAGCATCGCGTGGCTCGGCTGGAACGGCGTCGGCATGACCGCCGGGTCCGAGTACAGCGCGCTCGGCGCGGCGCGCGGGCTCCGGGGCGTCGAGCCGGAGGAGGGGAGGCGGATCTTCCTCGACCTCGTCGCCGAGCCGCCCGCCGGCGCGGCCCAGGTCCTGCTCAGCGACGGCGAGATCGAGCGCTTCGCCCCGCGCATCGTCGCGGCGGACGCGGCGGACGGCGCGCCGGGGAGCGCGCCCGCGAGCGTGTGGACGCTCGATCCGCGCGTCGATCCGTGGCTCTCCGACCACCGGGCGCGCTCGAGCGCCGTCGCGGCCGGGGCGTTCCTCGTCGACCTGGCCGTCCGGCACGCGCTCGCGACCTCCGGCGGCGAGGCGCTCGTCCGCGAGGTCCGCGACGTGCGCTTCCTCGAGTTCCTGCGCCTCGCCGACGACGCGCCGCGCGCCGTGCGCGCGGTGACGACCCGCAGCGAGCGGCTCCCCGGCGGCCGCGTCGCGTGCGCCGTCGAGGTGCGCGGCGACTTCGTCCACCGGTCGGGCGTGACCCTCCGCGCCGGCGTGGTCTTTGCGACGTGCGTGGTCGAGCTCGGCCCGAGCCACGTCCGCCGTGACGGCCTCGCTCCGCGGCACGCCGGGCGGGTCGACGGGCCCCTGGTGCGCGACCCGTACGCGAGCCCTGGCTCGCCGGTCCGGCACGCGGGCTGGTTCGATCACCTCGGCACCTTCGTGCTCGGGGCCACGCTCAAAGAGGCCCGGTTCCGCCTCCCGACCGACGGCGCCCTCGCGCGGCAGCGCGCGGCCGCCACGCCGTTCCTCCTGCTCGACGCGCTCCTGTCGCTGGGCACGCTGCGCCGCGACGAGGCGGGCGCGTTCCCTGTGTGCGCCGCCGGCGGCGTCGACCGGATCCGCTTCGGGACGGCGGCCAACGACCTCGCGCTCCGCGACGCGGGCGTCCCCATCCGGCTCGTCGCTGCGGTCCCGGCCGCGGCGGGCGACCGCGTCCTCGGCGCGTGGGCGCAGGCGCTCGACCCCTCGGGCGGCGTGCTTCTGGAGGTCGAGGGGCTCGAGGGTCGCGTCATGGGGCGCGTGGCCGCGGACGCCCGCACGGCGACGCTGACGCTGGGGGCGCCGTGACGCCGCCGCTCGCGATCGCGGTCGCGCGGGCGGACGCCGAGGCCGCGGCGCGCCTCGAGCCCTACCTGACGGCCAGCGAGCGCCGCGCGTGCGCCGCGCAGCGCGTCGCGGCCCGGCGGGCGCAGTCCGCGTGCGCGCGCGTCGCGGCGAAGTGGCTTCGCCTCGAGCTCGCCGCCGGCCGCGGCGCGCCGCTCGTCGCGCTGGACGCGGCCGCGCTCGAGGCGCACCCGAGCGCGGACTACCTCGCCTGCGCGGTGACGGGGCCGTGCGGCCGCCGCCCGCGCTTCGAGGACGGCGCGTTCGCGCTGTCGCTCTCGCACGCGGGCGAGCTCGCGGCGGCCGCGGTCACCACGGCGCGCGCGGTAGGCGTCGACGTGGAGCGGGTCGAGGCGCGCGCGGCGGCCTTCGCCGACGAGCACTTCACCCCGCGCGAGCGCGAGGGCCTCGAGCGCGGCGCCGCGGCGGGCGCCCCGCGCGCCGCGCTCGAGACGTTGCTCTGGAGCGCCAAGGAGGCGCTCTACAAGACGGGGGCGCTCGCGCTGCCGGCGCGGTTCTCGTTCCGGGACATCGACGTCGCGTTCCCGCCGGGGGGCGCGCGCCTGGCGCCGCCCTCGGTCCGCTCCTTCGCGCTGGGCGCGCGGGGCGGGCAGTTCTTTGGCCGGGCCGTGCTGACCGGTGCGTTCGCGCTCGTCGCGGCCGTCCCCGTCTCGCCGGTCGCGGCTCTCGGATGAATGGAACTCACCAAACACGAGGTTTCGACGATGCAATCTCATGATCTTCTCGACCATGTCCGCTCCGTCTTCGTGCGTATGACGCGCTACCCTGACGAGGTCGTCGTCGCCGACGCCGATCTGGAGCAGGACCTCGGTATCGACTCCGTGAAGCGCGGCGAGATCCTCGCGACGCTGCGCGCGGATTTCGGTCTCCCGAACGCCCTCAAGGCGGCGCCCGACGAGCTGCGCACGGTGGCCCGCGTCAGCGAGTTCCTGTCGCGAACGATCGCGGCCAGCGCGGAGGCCGGAGAGCCCGCCGATGGCCACGTGGAGATCGGAAACCACGCCAATGGTCATGCGGAGGCGGCGAAGCACGCCAATGGTCACGTGGAGACCGGAAGCAACGCCAATGGCCATGCGGAGGCGGCGAAGCACGCCAATGGCCATGTGGAAGCCGGAGGGCATGCCAATGGCCATAGGGAGGCCGGAAGGTACGCCAATGGCCACGTCGAGGCCGGAAGGTACGCCAATGGCCACGCCGGCGAGGCGCTCCATGTCGTGGTCCAGGCGCTCGCGGACGCGACCCGCCACCCGGTCGATCTGCTCGTCCCCGACGCGCGGCTCGAGGAGGACCTCGGGATCGACCGCCGCCGGCGCGACGAGCTCCGCGCGCTCCTCTGGCAGCGCGGCGCCCAGCCGACCGTTCTCGAGGCGGCGCTCGACGAGGCCCGCACGGTCGGCGATCTCGCGCGCCTCGTCGAGTCCGCGCCGCCCGCGCAGGTCGTCGCGGCGCGCGCGCCCGCGGCCCGTGCGGCGCAGCGGGCGCTCCCTGCCCCCGGGGTGGCGCTCGCGGGCAAGACGGTCCTGGTGACCGGATCGAGCCGCGGGCTGGGCCGCGCCATCGCCGCGAAGCTCGGGCGCGCCGGCGCGCGGGTCGTCGTCAACAGCTTCCACTCGCGGGACGACGGCGAGGCGGTCGCCGACGAGATCCGCGGGGCCGGCGGCGACGCGGTGCACGTCTGGGGCTCGGTCGCCAACCCCGCGCACATCGACAGGCTCTTCGATTCGATCGCGCGCGAGGTCGGCGAGCTGCACCACTTCGTCAGCAACGCGTCGAACGGCCGGTTCGGCCCCCTCGAGCAGACGACCCCGGAGCACTGGGAGCTCGCCTTCCGCACGAACGTCATCGGCTACCACCTGTGCGCCATGCGCGCGGCGCGCCTGATGGAGCGCCACGGCGGCGGGCGGATCGTCGCGCTCTCGTCGAACGGCTCGTCGAGGTACCTCGAGCACTTCGGCGCCATGGGCGCCGTGAAGGCCGCGGTGGAGTCGCTGACGCGCGCGCTCGCCGTCGAGCTCGCCCCGCGCAATGTGCAGGTCAACTGCGTCTCCGCCGGGCCGATCTACGGCCACGTGACGAGCAACTACCCCGATCACGAGCGGATCCTCCCGTACTGGGAGTCGCGCACGCCGGGCGGCCGGCTCTGCACCGAGGACGACGTCGCCGAGGCCGTCCTGCTGCTGCTCTCGGACGGTGCGCGGAGGATCAACGGCGCGACCCTCACCGTCGACGGCGGAGGCTCGCTGTGCATCTGACCGCGGCGATCGGCGGCGTCGGGGTGCGCTCGGCGCAGGCCCGCGCTGACCAGCTCACGTCAGCTTCCCTGGAGCTCGCGAAGAAGGAGGAATCATGAGTGCCACGCTCGATCGGCAGCCCCCGGGCCCTGGCCCGCTCGCCAGCCTGCGGTACCTGGCGAATTTCAGGACCGGTAACATGCGTCATTACGAGGACCTCTTCGCGCGGTACGGCGACGTCGTGCGCCTGCGGGCGCCCGGGGCCGAGGACTTCGTCATGGCGTTTCACCCGAACGACATCGCGCACGTCCTTCGCACGAATGTCCGGAACTACCCCAAGGGGAAGCGCTACCACGAGCTCGCCCCCGTGCTCGGCTGGGGCCTCGTGAACAGCGAGGGCGAGCTCTGGCGGCGCCAGCGAAGGCACGTCCAGCCCCAGTTCAACCACGCCAACACGCTCAAGTTCGTCCCCATCATCGTCGAACACATGGAAGCGGTGCTGCGGCGCTGGGACGCCCAGCCGGGCGAGTTCGAGCGCGACATCAACGACGACATGATGGACGTGACGTTCGGTATCGCGGGCGAGGCGTTCTTCGGCGCGGCGCTGGAGGCTCACACGGATACCGTCCGCGAGGCGTTCAAATATGCGCTGTCGATCGCGCTCAAGCGGATGTACTCCCTGGTCAACCCGCCCCTTTCCTGGCCGCTGCCCAGCCACCTGCGCTTCCGCCGGGCCATGGACCGCGTGCACACCGTGATCGACGGCATCATCGACGGCTACCAGCGCGGCGCCGGCGGCGAGGACAACGTGCTCGTCCGCCTCATGAACTCGGTCGATCCCGAGACCGGCGCCAAGATGGACCGCGCGCAGCTGCGGGACGAGATCAAGACCATCCTGATGGTCGGCCACGAGACATCGAGCGTCACCGCCTCGTGGGCGCTGTACCAGGTCGCGCAGCACCCCGAGGTGTACGCCCGCCTCACCGACGAGATCGACCGCGTCCTCGGCGGCCGGTCTCCGACGGCGAAGGACATCGAGTCGATGCCTTACCTCACCATGGTCTTCAACGAGTGCCTCCGGCTCCTGCCGTCCGTGCCGTTCATCCTCCGCAGCCCGCTCGAGGACGACGTCATCGGTGGTTGCCAGGTCGCCTCGGGGTCGACGGTGGCCATCGTCCCGTGGGTCACGCACCGGCACCCGGAGTTCTGGAGCGATCCGCTGGAGTTCAAGCCCGAGCGCTTCGCGAACCACCGGCGGAGCGCGGACGACAAGCTCGCCTTCATCCCCTTCGGCGCCGGCCAGCGGATCTGCCTGGGCGAGTTCATGGGGCAGCTCGAGGGCAAGATCATGGTCGCGATGGCGCTGCAGCGCTATCGCCTCCGGCTGGTCCCCGGCTTCGACCCGCGTTGCCGCGGCTTCATCTCGCTGCAGCCGGTGAACGGGATGCGCATGATCCTGAAGCGGCGCGATCCGTCGAGCGCCGTACGCGCGGCGCCGGCGGGGCGGGGGGCGCCCGCTGCGGACCCCGTGGTGACGGAGCCCGCGGCGGCCGCCGTGAGAGCTCACGGCTGCCCGTACAGCGCCCGGGCCTGAGGGCCGGGGCTCGGCGCACCTGGCCGGCGGCGCGACCGCCCGGCCTCTCCTCCCGGGCGGAGCCCCGCCATCATTTTTTTCTCGGCCCATGTCAGACCCCGACGAGCCGCGGCGAAGTAACAGGCAGGCAGGCGGACGGCTCGGGACGAACCCCTGAGCGCTGCCTTCTTCCACGGCACTGGCACGGCCGGCGCGCTGCGCATTCCGACGAGGAGCGCGCGCCAGGCGAGAAAGGCATCCATTTACATGCGGACTCCCATGCACACGGTATCTCGATCGATCGTCCTCACCCTGGCGGCGAGCCTCGCGGGCTGCGTCGCGGCCGGCCCTGCGGACGAACCTGAAGACGAGGCGATCGCCGCGGCGTCTGGCCCGCTCGTGGCGGACCGGGCCAGCCTGCCGACGCCGGCGGCCTACTGGAGCTTCGACACCTGCGCGGCCGGCGCGATCACGCGCGTTCGCGAGGACTCGGGCCGGGGGGCGTTCGGCGTGATGTCCGGCCGCCGCCTTTGCAGCCCCGGATGGTCCCTGTCGGCCGGCGACTTCGACGGGGCAGGGGATCGGGTCGAGATCAGCAGCGAGGGGAGGAGCTACCTCCACTTCCAGGACCGGATCACGGCGGCGGCCTGGGTCAACCCGCGGAGCGTGACGGGGAGCCGCACCATCGTCAACCAGTGGTACGCCGCGGACTCGTTCCTGCTCGGCATCGACAACGGCAAGTACTTCTTCTCTGTCGCCTTCCCCGACGGAGGCGCCGGCCGGCGCGCGATCGTCCAGGCCCCGGCCGTCGCCAACGCGTGGGCGCACGTCGCCGGCGTGTACGACGGCGCTGCGCTCAAGCTCTACGTCAACGGCGTGCTCCGCGCGTCGACGCCCGCGTCGGGCGCGCTTCAGCAATCGACGCGGCCGATCGTCATCGGCGGACACCCCAGCTGGAACGCGTACGATGGCCTGATCGACGAGGTCCGCCTCTACCAGCAGTCCCTGAGCGACGCGCAGGTGGCGCAGCTCGCGGCGGGCGAGGTCTACCCGGTGAAGGCGTATTACGTCTATCCGAGCGACCAGCCGTATCACCAGGAGTACGTCGACGCCATCAACACGTACCTCGACGAGCTGCGCGGCTGGTACCGCGAGGAGTCGGGCGGCTCGTTCCACCTGGTGGGCTTCGTCCAGCCGGTGCGCTCGTCGCAGAGCTACCTGACCATGCGCTGCGGCCCGACGCCGACGAGCGCCTGCCAGAGCAACCCGCAGGAGCTCCCGAACTGGCTCAACGCGGTGTCACAGGCCGTCGGCGGCTTCCCTGCGCGGCAGTCCACGCTGGTCTTCGGGCAGGGCGGCGGCGGCTGGGCGGGCGCCAACCTCCAGGGCGACTACACCGGATATGCCCTCGTGGGCGACTGGGTGCTTGAGCCCCTCTCCGGCGTGCGGGAGCCGCTCGCGCTCCACTGCGGATACGCCACGTGGCAGTGCAGCGGCGGCGTGCCGAAGGGGACCGTCGCCCACGAGCTCGGGCACTCGTTCGGCCTGCACCACCCGGACGGCTACTCGGGCACGACGATCATGGCGTGGCACGGCGACTATCCGACGACCGACTTCCTCGATCACGAGCAGATGATCCTCCAGGAGAGCCCGATGCTCTCGTCCGGCGTGTTCGTGCGCGGCGGGCTCTGGCTCGACTTCAACAACGCCGACGTCATGCACTGGGGCACGACGGTGAGCCTGACCGGCTCGGGCTTCGGGCCCGGCGCGCAGGTGGAGTTCGTTGGCGCCAACAACGCCAACATCCGTAACCCGATCAGCATCAGCGCGACGAGCCTCACGGTGCAGGTCCCGCACGGCCTCGGCCCGGGGTACATCCGCGTGCGCGACGGGGGCGGCGCGAGCAACAAGGTGCCGGTGAACTTCTATCCCTGAAGGGTGAGGTCCTCGAGGTGACGCCGCCGCGGTGACGAGCGGCGTCATCGCTGGCCGCCCCGAGCGACGGCGCCCGCCAACCGTGGCAGGCGCCGTCGCCGTCTCTCGCGCAGCGCCGATGCGGCGCCGGCCGTCGGTCGTCGCTCCGACGGCCCTGCGCCCGCCCTCTCTTCAGCCTCCGACCGTCATTGCTGGCCCAGGACGGCCCACCCGCTCCACGTCGTCTGCACGCCTGCGCGGAGCTCCTGCGTTGCGCCCTGGTCCATCCATCGCACGCTGGCCCATCCCACGTCTTTGGCGAGCCCCTGGTCCAAGGTGTAGATGGCCTTCGCGGAGCCGTCGGGCTTCGGAGCGACCTTGTAGGTCGCGAGCGGTACGCCCCTCGTCGAGTAGAGCGTCATCGAGACGTTGGGCATCGACTCCCTCTGAGCGATGAACAGGTACAGCGTCCGAGTGCTCAGGACGTACGCCGCGCACGCGCCGCACTGAGGATCTGCCGGTTGCATGGGCTCGTCCTTGATCCGGCGTTGCGGCCGCGGCCGCGCACCGGATGACAGCGCCTGCGCCGCCTGGCCGGTCTCCATGGCCGACTCGACAGGCGTGGCATCCATCGATGGACCGCACGCGGTGAGGACAAGGGCGCTCAGACCAAGAATCGAGGTACGCATCGTTCAGATCCTCCGTATGCCGTTTCCGGGGTCGATCTTCTCTTCGCCGTCGCCTTCCGGCCTCTGACAGACAGAGCTCGATCCCTCGCCCGATCTGTCAGGGGACGAGCGCCCGGAAGCTCGCCCAGTCGCTCGACGGATCCGCGCGCAGCGCCGCGAGGGTCGCCTCGCGGAGCTGCTCGCCCGGCTCTCCTCGCTCGCCGGCGTAGAGCGCGGCCATCACCCGCTCTGCCAGCGCGTCGTCGACCGGGCGCGTCGCCGCGATCACCGAGCGCGCGCCGGCGATCAGCAGCGCCTGCGCCAGGCCGAGCCCGAGCCCCCGCGCCCCGGACGCGGCCTCCGTGCGCGCCGTGTCGCAGCCGGACAGGACCGCCCGCGCGGGCGCCCGGCGCAGCGCCAGGAGGTCGCCCACGGCGAGCTCGCTCCCGCCGGAGAGCGCGAGGCTGCTGTCCCAGCCGTCGAGGCCCCCGAAGACGCCGTGGCCCGCGTAGTGGAAGAGCGCGAGCCCGGGCTCCTCCAGCGCGTCGGCCACCGCTCGGCGCGTGGCGAGCCCGCCCGACAGCCGCTCGACGCGCAGCCCCTTCCCGGAGAGCGCCGCCGCGACAGCGTCCGCCTCGCGGCGCGCGGCCGGCAGATCGCGCCGCGGATCCGCGACGACGAGCGCGCGCTCCGGCGCTTGCCCCGCGCCGGCGCCCTCCGCGGGCCGCGCGCCGCGCCGGGGGAGATCCAGGCCATACGTCACCGGCATGCGCGCGACGAGCGGCGCGCCGTCCCAGGGCAGGGCGTGGAAGTCGACGCGAGCGAGCTCGCCATGGGCGGCGACGCGGAGTCGCGTCGCGGCGCGCAGCTGCGCATCGAACGGCGCGAGCAGCCGCGGGGCCAGCGCCGCGGCCGGGGCGGAGGCGTCGAGCGCCGGCAGCCGCTGGGCCACGACGCCGTCGCGGGTGATTGCGAAGCCGGCCCATCCTTCGGGGATCGGATGGAGCACGAGCATCAGCTCGCCCTCTTCCAGCGCCGGCGCCGCCTCGACCTCCACCGCCGCGGGCTCCCCCTGTCGCACAAGGAGCAGCGCCTCCTCCAGCCGCGCGCGGATCGCCCGCCCGCGCGACGCCCGGGCCACCCGGACCGCCTCGAGCTCGTCGGACGAGAGCCGCCAGTCGTCGCGCCCCTCCTCGTCGAAGGCCGCCCGCGCGTCGTGGTATGCCGCGAGGGCGCGCTCCCAGCGCGCCCGCTCCTCGCCGCCGAGCGCCTCGATGCGGTCGATCCAGCGGAGCGTCGCGAGCGCCCGCGCGCGCGACCGCCGGGCGGCGCGCACGGCGCGGCGCGGATCGCGCCGGAGCAGGAGGTCGACGAGCCGCCGCGCGCTCTCCTCGAGGCGGCCGAGGTAACCGCCCCGGCCCTGCCCGAGGGGCACGAGCGCGCCGAGATCGCCCCGCAGCTCCTCCGCTTGCTCGTAGGCCAGGGCGGCCGCGTCGAGCCGCCCCATCGCCTCGAGCGCCCGCCCGCGGCCGAGCGCCGCGCGGTAGCGGCCTTCCGGCAGCTCGCTCGCGTCCGCGAGCCGCGCGAGCCGGCCGTAGATCTGGAGCGCTCTCGCGGGATCGCCGCTGCCCAGCGCGACGCGCCCCTCGATCTCGAGCCAGTACATCGCCACGCCGGCGTCGGGGCGCGCGTCCGTGCGCCGGGCCTCGTCGAGGAGGGCGCGCGCCGCGTCCGCCTGGCCGGCTTCCAGCTTGGCGAGGGCCAGGTTCGTCAGCGCGTTCGCGCGCTTCGCCGGCTTCGGGCACGCGGCCCCGTACAGCTCGAGCGCGGCCGTGAGCGGCGATTCGGCGTCCGCGAGGGCTCGAGGCCGCTCGGCGCCCGCACGCGGCTCGCTGGACCCGCCGCTCGCCCACGCGACCTGCAGGGCGTTCCAGCCGAGGTCGTTCAGCAGGGAGGCTCGCTCGCACGGGGCCCTCCCGGCGGGGGAGGACGCCTGCACGTCGCGCAGCAGCGCCCGCGCCTCCAGCGGTCGCCCCAGGGTCTGGAGCACGTCGGCGCGCTCCTGGAGCACGTGCAGCCGGTGGTCGCTCAGGCCGAGGCGCTCCGCGCCCGCCGCCGACGCGTCCAGCTGCCGGAGCGCCGCGCGCAGATCGCCCGCCTCGGACGAGAGCAGCGCCGCGTAGTACGGCTTCACCGCGCGCCCCTCGGGGTAGCTCGCCTCGAGCGGCCCGAGCGCGTCGAGCGCCGCCCGCGCCTCCGCGAACCTGCGCCCGTTGAAGAGGAGCGCGTACGAGAGCGCGAAGCGGTCGAGGAACTCGTCGGAGATCCGCCCCGCCTCCCGGTGCGCCCGGATCGACGCCTCGAAGCTCGCGATCGCCTCCGGGATCCTGCCGCGCGCGAGGTCCACGCGCGCGCGCTTGCCGATCGCCAGGGCCTGCACGGCGGGGTCCGCGTCGGACGCCAGCGCGTCGAGCGCCGAGGACGCCGCGTCGAGATCGCCGCGCCGGCGCAGCGCCTCGGCCTCCTTCAGCCGGGGCGCGTCGACGGCCGGGCGGAGCTCCAGGCGGAACGACGCGCGCCCGCCGCCCCGCTCGGCGGTCACGGAGAGGGCGTGGGCGCCCTCGGCGACGGGGACGCGCGCCAGCACGCCTCCCTGGACGCGCGCTCCATCGAGCGAGGCGAGCGGGGCGTCCGCGACGACGGCCGCGTCGACGGCGATCGCGACGCGGGCGTCCGCGGGGGCCTTCACCCAGATGCGGAGGGTCCGGTCGTCCGGCAGCGCGCAGGCGGGGCCGGCGTGCACGGCGCTGCAGCCGGCGAACTCCACCTCGAGGGGCGGCGCGGGCGCCGCGGCGGTCGCCGGGGCCACGGACGCCCCCGAGGTCGCCGGGGTTGAGGTCCCCGTCGGGCGTCGCGCGTCGCATCCCGGCGCCAGCGCCGCCGCGCCGAGGATCGCTGCGCCCAGCGCGGGCCGGAGCGCTCGCCAGCGCGTCACGGGTCCTTGGAGGGCGCTGCGGGTCGGGCGGTGGGGAGGGGGAGCGGCGCTGCGCGCGGCAGGAGGAGCACTTTGAAGCGTAAGATTCGGAATGGTTTATCTTTTTTCTCAGACGGCCGTGGGTCCCGGACCTCGGCTGCGCTGTCTGGCAGCGCCGCTGGCCGTCCGATCGCGATCGCGATCTCCCACTCGCCCTCGGGCACTCCGGGGAAGAGCGTCTCCGTGTCGCCCTCGATGCGGGCCGCGCCCTGCTCCGAGAGGTCGGCGTGCACGTCCCAGGGGCGCGCCGTTTCGCCCTGGATCAGGAAGGCGCGCACCGCGACGGGGCCGTCGACCCGGGTTGCGGGCCGCAGGGTGATCTCGAGCCTCGATCCGGGCCCGAGCCGCGCGGTCGCGTCGGCGCCGCTGGAGGCGGAGCGCTCGCTGACCTCGCCGCCGGCGAGCGTCATGGCGTAGGCGGGCACCGGGAGCATGGCCACCGCGCCCGGATCGTCGAGCAGGCCGCGCGGGTGATGTTTGTCGCCCTCCAGCGAGAGCCGCACGACGAGGACCGCTGCGGCGGCCGCGGCCAGGGCCGTCGCTGCGGTCCGCCAGGGCGCCCTGCCCGGCTTTCGCGGGAGCGGGAGCACCTCGCCGCCGCGCGCCGCCGCCGTGTGCTGTCCCGGAGGTGGCGGGCCTGCCGCCTCCGCGCTTGCCGCCGCGGTGCCAGCCGCCGCGGCGGCGCCTGCCGTCCCCGCGCCTGTCGCCGCGGCGGCGCCCGCCGTCTCCGCGTCAGTCGCCGCGGCGCCTGCCGTCTCCGCGCCTCGCTCGCCCGCGCTCGCCTGCAGGCCGGTCAGGATCCGGTCCGCGATCCGCGCTCGCGCCTCGCCGTCCAGCGGGCGTGACGCCTCCCACGCCTCGCGGTCCTCCGGGGTGCGCTGCGCCTCCGCCTCCAGCGCATCGCGCTCGCCGGCCGCGAGCGTCCCCAGCGCCCTCGCTGACCAGCGCGGATCGCTCGCCCGGTCCTGCTCGCGCGCGACGCGCGCCAGCGCCTTCAGCAGATCGTCGTCGTTCATCGTCCCCCTCCGGGGCTCGCAGCGCTCTTCATCGTCCCCCTCCCGGGCTCGCGGCGCTCGGCGAGGCGCCGTGCCCTCTCGGCTCCGCCTCGGCCGCGAGCTCCGCGGCGATCTGCCGGACGAGCCGGGCGATGCGGCTCCGCCACGCGTACACGGCGTCCGCGGTCATGCCGGTGATGGTGCAGGCTTCCTCGGTGGATCGCTCGTCGACGAGCAGCAGATAGAAGAGCTCCACCCCGCGCTCGCTCAGGCGATCGCGGAGCTTCCTGGCGATCGCCGCGAGCAGCTCGCGCGAGATCGCCGCGGGCTCCGGCGACACGGAGGCGCCGTCCACGCGCTCGAGCGCGTCGTCCTCGGTGGGCTGCTCGGTCCAGGGGTTCCGGCGGCGGCTGCGCAGGATCGAGCACGCCTCACGCTCCGCCACGAGCCCCACGAAGCTCGCGAGCGGCAGCCCCCGGCCGGCGTCCCACTGGCGCAGCGTGCGCCCGCGGTCCGCGAAGAGCGCGAGGAACACGCTCTGGGTCAGGTCCTCGACCTCCTGCCGGACGTCGCGGTGCCCCGCCGCGCGCCGCCGGCGGAGCAGCGGCCGCATCACCCGCTCCTGGATGGTGGGCGTCAGCAGATCGACGAGCGCCCTCACCGCGGCCGGCTCCCCGGCCACGGCCCGCGCGATGAGCGCGGCCTCCGGGCCCGGGGCGGCGGCGCCCGCCGATCCCCGCCGCGCGTCCTCATCGATCGTCCGCGGCTGCGCGGGCAAGGGAAAGCTCGGGGCCATCAGGGCACGGATAAACGCGCGCCACACGCCCGTCAATCCGGCCACGTCTTCGCCGCGCCGGCTGTCATCCGGGTTCGAAATCCAATCGATGCCGTGGCGGCGGCCGGGGGGCGCGGCATGGAGCTCGCCCTGAACGGCACGAACCTCCTGGGCCTTCAGTAGTACGACGCGGAGCCGGAGCCGGCCTATTGGCCGGCTGCCGGAGCGGGGTGCAGGTTCGTTGGATACCGGCTCAGCCGCCGGTTCAGCGCGAGGCTGCTGCCGTCTGCTTGTTCGGGCGTCAACCGATCTCGCGGTAGTCGAACCAATCGAAGTCGGCGTGCAGGCGTGTTCCGGCCAGGTCCTGGCACGCCATCCCGACGAAATTGCCCGTGAACCCACAGGGCACCGCGTGCTCGTCCGACAGGATCGACGCGTCGTGCTCCCACCCCACCGCGTGGAAGGTGACGCCATCCCGGGAGTAGAAGAACGATATCCGATCGTCCTTGATCTCGAGCCGCAGGAAGATGTTCTCGGCCCCGTCCAGCACGTACTCCTTCTCGATCGGGAACGTCAGGTTCCCCCGCTCGCACTTCATGAGCGCCAGGGCCTTCTCGGCGTGGTCCGCCCGTGAGACGTAGAGATAGTAGAACGAGTCCGTGCTGTAGAACGCAACGATGCCCGCCATCTGCTGGAAGTGCTGAGGGGCGAACTGCATGCACGTCGTCGCTTGCACATGTTTGGCCTGCTGGCGCCGCGCGACGAGGCTCTGCTCGAAATTCGAGGTGATGCTCTCGCGTCCGATCAGGCGCAGGTACCCGGGTCGGGCGGCGAGGCTGCTCACGTCGGCCGGCAGCACGCGCGGCGACTGCCACTCGATGCCCAGCGTCGGCTTGTCGAAATCGTCGCGCTCGGGCGTCTTCGGCCATTCGTGGCGAGCCAGGTTCGGCCCCTCGTAAACGTCCAGCGGAACCTGCCCGCCCGAAGTCAGCCGCGGCCACCCCTCGACCCACGTGATCCCCTGCAGCGCCGTCTCACGCCCCAGCGTCGATCGGCCATTCTGCAACGGGCGACGGCACAGGTGCGCGAACGCCCACGAGCCGTCCTTGTTCTCCACGAAGCTACCGTGGCCGGCGCTCTGGAGCCGCACATCGGGGCGGGACGCGCTGGAGATGAGCGGATTGTTCGGCATGACCTCGTAGGGGCCGTGAATCGAGCGAGAGCGGGCCACCGTCGCGGCGTGCGTGATGAACGTGCCCCCCTCGGCGGTCAGCAGGTAGTAGTAGCCATCTCGCTTGTAGAGGTGCGGCCCTTCCACGAGCCCGAGCGCGGTGCCTCGGAAGATGTTCTCCACCGGCCCCACGAGCTTCTTCTCCTTGGGGCTGTACTCCTGGAGCAAGATCCCACCGAACGGGTTGTTGCCCGGCCGGTGATCCCACACCATGTTCACGAGCCACTTGCGGCCGTCGTCGTCGTGGAACAGCGAAGGATCGAACCCCGAGCCGTTCAGGTAGATGGGCTCCGACCACGGACCGGTGATGGAAGGCGCGGTGACCAGGTAGTTGTATACGTCCTTGAACGCCCCCGCCCAGCGTCGCGAGTTGGTGTAAATGAGGTGAAACAAGCCGTCTGCGTAGGTCAGGCACGGCGCCCAGATCCCGCCGGAATTCGGGTTGCCGCGCATGTCCAGCTGCGAGTACCGCTCCAGCGGCCGCGCGACCACCCGCCAGTTGACGAGGTCTTTCGAATGGGAGATCTGGACGCCCGGGAACCACTCGAACGTCGAGGTCGCGATGTAGTAGTCGTCCCCCACGCGCACGATCGACGGATCGGGGTTGAACCCTCTCAGTGCCGGATTTTCAACCTTGCTCATTCACTCACCTTGATTGTCTCGTTGTGTTCCAGCGCAGCCAGTCCTGCTTCCAGCGCTCGACGGATACGCTCGGCATCGTGGGGACGCGCCCCGCCCATGCCCCACCGCTCGCGCGTCGGCGTGAGGCACCGGAGGTGCGTGGCCACAGGCAGCTCGGGGTGCAGCGCGAGCTCGGGATGCGGCGTGGGGGGAGAAGGCATCATAGGGGAACGTGGCGTCTGCAACGTCGCCCCTGCTGGTTCCCGCATCTGCGGTCCGTGGCCGCGCAGCGGGACCCGCCGGAGGAGCTCCGCCGTCGGCGCGCGAGGGTAGCACCGTGCGCGCCCACGTCCAGACGCTTCGTCCTGCTGCGCGGGCGCCTCCGGTGGGGTCGAGCGCGTTGAGCGCGTCGAGCGACCGCGCGCCAGCTCACTCCGCTGCCGTCGCGAGCTGCGCCGCGTCCGCCGGCCGCGCGCGGTTCCACGCGGACGCGACGGCGGCGAGCGACGCCATGTCGGCGTCCCCGTGCGTCCCCGCCCCGAAGCTGCGCTTGCGCCCGACCGAGATGGCCACATACGCCGCCGTCTCGTCGCCGGCGCTCCTCGGGAGCGCGTGCGCCGCGTGCTCGTCCACCGCGATCGCGATCCCCGCGTGGCGCGAGAGCGCGCTCGCGAACGCCTCGACCGGGCTGCCGCCGGCGGCGCTCAGCGCGTGGGCGACGCCCCGGATCTGCACATGGAACTCGTGTCGTTCGTCTGCGCCCTGGCCGACGCGCCGGTGCCGGGTGACGCGGAGCGGCCCCGCGCGGTTCACGTACTCCCGCTCGAAGATCGCCAGGATCTCGGCCTTCTGCACCTCGCCCTCGGTCCGCTCCGCCCTGCGCTGCACGGCCTGGCTCACCTCGACGGCGAGCCCCCTCGGCAGCGTGTAGCCGTGGTCGTGCTCGAGCACGTAGGCCACGCCGCCCTTGCCCGACTGGCTGTTCACGCGGATCACCGCCTCGTAGCTGCGCCCGACGTCCTGCGGATCGATGGGCAGGTACGGCACCTCCCAGAGCGGGCTCCCGCCCTCGCGCAGCGCCTTGAACCCCTTCTTGATCGCGTCCTGGTGCGACCCGGAGAAGGCGGTGTACACGAGCTCGCCGACGTACGGGTGGCGCGGGTGGACCGGCAGGCGGTTGCAGTGCTCGACCGTCTCCTTGATCGACTGGACATCATGGATCTCGAGCTCGGGATCCACGCCCTGGGACATCAGGTTGAGCGCCAGCGTCACGACGTCGACGTTGCCCGTGCGCTCGCCGTTGCCGAACAGCGTGCCCTCGACGCGATCGGCGCCCGCCATCACGGCCAGCTCCGCCGCGGCCACGGCGGTGCCGCGGTCGTTGTGCGGGTGCACGCTCAGCACGATGCTGTCGCGCTGCTTCAGGTTCCTGTGCATCCACTCGATCTGATCCGCGTAGACGTTGGGCGTCGACATCTCGACGGTGGCGGGCAGGTTCAGGATGATCTTCCGTGATGGGGTGGGCTCCCAGACGTCCATCACGGCCTCGCAGATCTCCTTCGCGAAATCGAGCTCGGTGCCCGTGAAGCTCTCGGGGGAGTACTCCAGCGCGACCTCGGTCTCGGGCAACCGCGCCGCGAGCTCCTTCACCAGCCGGGCCCCCCGCACGGCGATCTCGGCGATGCCCGCGCGATCCAGGCCGAACACCACGCGCCGCTGGAGCGTGGAGGTGGAGTTGTAGAGGTGGACGATGGCGCGGCGCGCCCCGCGGATGGCCTCGAACGTGCGCTCGATCAGCTCGGCGCGCGCCTGGGTGAGCACCTGGATCGTCACGTCGTCAGGGATGAGCCCTTGATCGATGATCCAGCGCACGAAGTCGAAGTCGGGCTGAGACGCGCTGGGGAAGCCCACCTCGATCTCCTTGAACCCCATGCGCAGCAGCTCGTGCCACATACGGAGCTTGCGCTCGAGGCCCATGGGCTCGACCAGGGCCTGGTTGCCGTCGCGCAGGTCCACGCTGCACCAGCGCGGCGCTCTCTCGATCACGCGGCCGGGCCAGCGGCGATCGGGCAGATGGATGGGCTGAAAGGGCTTGTACTTGTGGACAGGCATCGTGGACATGACAGGACTCCCTGAAAGCTAGCGATGGGAGTCGTCACGACACGACGACGATGCGGGGGACCCCCATCGGGACCAAGAAAACCGAGGGGGCCGTACTGCGAGGAGCGACGTCGTCAGCAGCGCGCGCAAAGGCCCCCGGGCCGTAGGCCTAGGCAGGGGCGTAGGGAGCGCGCGCGAGGGACGGACATCGAGGTGCAGCCTAGCGAACATTCGCGCGCCTGTCCAGCATCGCGGTGGGTGTGGCGTTCAACACCGCCGGCGCGACGCTCGGCGCCTGCTCGGACCTGACCCGTCTCGTGTAGGCTCGTCTGTCGGGCGCTGCCGGCGCGAGGTCACGGAGCATGCGAGAGCGGGGGGGCTGAAATGTGGAATCGACGATCGGTTGAACGATGGTCGCTCGCCGTGGCGAGCGGGCTTGTTGCCTCCTTCTCTGGCGCGGAGCACGCACGGGCGGACGACGGGGAACCGCCTGCTCCGCCGCTGGTGCAGGGACAACCCCCGCTCACGCCACGGCAGCCGCTGCCCGCGGATATCCGGGGCGGCCACGGCGCCCCGCCCGCGGGCCCGAAGGTGCTCCCCTGGAGGGAGGGCGAGCCGGTGCTGCCCGGCTATCACCCGGAGACGCGCGTCCGGAAGGGGCTCGTGATCAGCGGCGCGATCGTCTTCGGAACCGTCTACCTGTTCACCGCGATCGGCGGCGGCGACGCGGTGTACCGCGGATCCCCGGGGTATGCGGCGCTGTTCGTGCCGTGCGCGGGCCCCTTCCTCACGCTGGCCACGACCCGGCAGGACGACCTCGAGACCATGGCGCTCGTCCTCGACGGGCTCGTCCAGATCACGGGAGCCGCCCTGCTCGTCCCGGGTCTCCTCGTGCCGCGAAGCGTGCTGGTCCGCGATGACGTCAGCCAGCCGTTCGTGCTCCCGGCGCCGGTGGCGCTCGGCCCGAGCAGCGCCGGGCTCGGCCTCGTCGGTCGATTTTGATCGCGCGACCTTCCCTATTCCGCTCGACCGTGACAGCGGCGGATCTGTAGCCCCTTGCCGTCGTCAGGGGTGCGCGTGGCAGGCGCCCGACGCCTTCCCGAACACCGCGTTGAACTTGGAGCCGCCGCTGTACACCTGCACGCTTTGCAGCTTGTAGCCGAGCGAGGCCTCCTGGGCGGCGTACACCGGGTATACGAGGGTCGACGTGTCGACGTACGCGTGCGGCGCGCAGCCCGCGGCGGGGACCGCGAGCATGCTGAACTTCGCCGGGCTCCACGTGGTGTCGGCGACCACCTGGCCGACCTGCAGGCCCGCGGGGATGCCCGCGATGTCGCTCTGGACCAGCGCCGCCGACCGGCCGTACGTCAGCCAGTTCGATGTGCTCGCGCTCGTCGTGAACAGCACGGCATAGTACTGCACGCCGGCCACGCGGTACGGGAAGAAGTCGCCGATGCCATAGCCGCCGTTGACGACATAGACGTTGTACAGGCTGTCGAGCTGGGCCTGGGTGAGCTGGTGCCAGAACGCCGTCTGCTCGCCGGACTGCCTGGGCGTGGCGGTGAAGTCGTAGACGGGGTTTCCGCTGCCGTCGATCCGGATCCGGGTCTCGCGCGGCACCCACGCCTCGTTCGCGCCGTCGTTCTCGGCGATCTTGGAGCCGCCGACGCCGACCTGCAGGAAAAAGCCGGTCGTCGAGTACTGGTAGGAGCCCGTCACCTTGAAGCCGCCCTCGTTGTAGAAGCTGAGCGTCGCCGGGGCATAGCCCATCCCGCTCAGGTAATCGGGGTAGTCGGTGAACGGCTTCCAGCCGAGGTCGTGGAAGTCGGGCAGGAACGGCGCGAACAGCCGCGAGTAGTACGTCGGCTGATCGGTCTCCGTGAGAGGATCCTCGACATAGCAGCTGTTGGCCTTCTGGTACGCGCCGAAGGCGTCCACTTCTACAGCGATCTTGTCGTTCGGCGCCGTGGTGCCCTTGGGGACGGCGATGTAGACGTGCAAGTGCATGTTGCCCCAGTCGGCCGAGGAGACGCCGTTCGCGTCCAGGGTGTCCATGACCGTCATGCTGCTCCCCGCCCGCGCGATCTTGGTCCCCCGCTTGACGAGCTGGCCGGGCTTCACCGGGATCGTGTCCGACTCCTTGCCCCACCATTTCGCCAGGGGAGACTTGTTCGCGGCCAGCTGATAGCGCTGGCACGCCACCGAGGCGCCGCAGCTGATGTTCTTCACGGCGTTTGCGTCGTTCGTCGCTCCGTTCCGCAGGTGCATGTAAAGCGAGTAGATCTTCTTCCCGTTCTCGCCCGTGTGCTCGAGGATGACGGTGTTGCCGCCGCCGCCGGGAGGTCCGTCGAAGTACACGCCGATGACCTTGCCGTCCGCCACGGCCAGGACATCGAAGCTCGGATCCTCCGAGCCCGAGGCGGCGCGCCCGATGTCCAGGCCCCGGTGGCTGCCGCCGCCGCCGTAGATCCAGCCCTGCCCCAGGCTGACCTGGTTCCCTGTGCTCTGGGGCCCGTAGGGCAGGCTCATGGGCAGCGGCGCGCGCACGTTGCGCAGGAACGTCTCCCGGGCCGCGGCGTCGGGGAACGCCGTGGCCGGCCCCTGGATGTTCGTCAGCAGCCGGTTCAAGAGGTCGGTCTTGGTGGCCGAGCTCGGCATGGCTTGGATGCTGTCCGTCCACTCCTGGAGCTCGGCGTTCGCTCCGCTCGTATTCAGGTCTTCGCCGAGGTTGGTGTTCGGCGTCCCGCAGGCCAGGGCGGCGTCGTTCACACGGTAGGCTTCACTCACGCTCTCGACGCTCTCCGTCGTGGGCTCGTCATAGGCGCAGCCCGAGAGGATCGTCGTCGCGGTGAGGATTCGATAGAAGAGGGGGCGCGTGTTCATGCCGTGGGCGCATTGCACCTCACGTGCCGCCGCCTCGCTCCCACGCCTCTCCGCGCAGCGCGCGCGCCGGATGCCCCCGCAGGGCAGCCCCTGGAGGCTGCTGCCTTCAGCCCCTGGAGGCTGCGGCCTACGCCCCTGCCGGCGCGCGCCTCTTGCCGTGGAATCCGACGATCTTCGACCTGGTTGCCGTTCTACTCGAACTCGGGGATGAGCTTGCCGATCTGGCGGATGCTGCTCATGACCTGCTCGTGCGTCAGGCGCCCGACCTGCTGGAAGCTCAGCAGGCGATCGATGCCGAGGTCCTGGTAGAACTTTATCTTCTGCCGGCACGTCTCCGGGCTGCCGACGATGAGCGAGTTCTGCTCCTTCAGGGCGTCGAACACCTCCTCGTTCGGGACGTCTTCGTTCTGCATGATGCGGGCGAGGACCGCGTTGGCCTTGGTCTCGGCCGGCGTCTTCCCCGCGCGGTCGCGCAGGAGCTGGCCCACGAGGCCGCCGCCCGCCGGGTCCTTGGCCAGCGCCTGCTCCTCGGCGTGGGTCCGCAGGAAGTGCTCCTTCGCCTCGAAGAACGTGAAGGACCCGTTCGTGTACCACGCGGCCGCGGAGGCGGCGCCGTTCTCCATGGCCTGCTGGTCCGTCTCGGCACAGTGAGCGAACGTGAAGAACCCGACCTGGTTGTTGATGAAGGCGCCCACGGGCCGCTCGCACCGGCGGATGGCCTCGCGGTAGATGCCGATCCACTCCTTCACCTGGTCGGGCGGCGCCCACAGCGTGACGCCGAGCGCGCCGACCCCGTTGCGCCCGGCCTGCTCGAACGAGGCCAGGCTCGAGCAGGCCTGCCAGAGGGGCGGGTGGGGCTTCTGGTACGGCTTCGGGATGATGGGAACGTTGTTGATCTCGGCGTCCTCGCTCTTCCAGGAGAACCGCTCCTGCGTCCACATCTTCGGGATCATCTCGAACGCCTGCTGCATCTGATCGCGCGTCCGGTCCGGTGGGATGTTGAACGTGCGCCACTCCGGGATGGTCGAGCGGGCCAGGCCGAGCTCCAGGCGCCCGCCGCTCAGGTGATCGAGCATCGCCGCGCGCTCGGCGACGCGGATGGGGTGGTTGAACCGGAACGGCGACAGCACCGAGGCGTGCCCGAGCCGCATCGACGTCGTGTGCTGCGAGATCGCCGCGAGCATCACCTCCGGCGCCGACGAGTAGCTGAACTCCTCGGCCGTATGGTGCTCGACCTGCCACCAGCAGCCGTACCCGAGCCGATCGGCGAGCTTCGCCTGCTCGAGGGTGTTCATGATGATCCGGTGCTCGTGATCCTCCGACCACGGACGGGGACTCTGCATCTCTGTGAACAGGTCGATCTTCATTACTTCCTCCCTCGCGAGTGCCGCGCGCCAAGCATCGATCCGTCGCGTACAAAACGGCAATGTGTGGTTTGCCGCACACCGATGTACATGTCGATGGATGGCCGGAGTCGGGCGCCCAGGAGCTGTGATGTGCGTGTGGACCGTCGCGGGAGACCTCCTGTTGAGGGCTCCTCGGGGGCCGGCGAACCGGGCCGCGGGGCGCTCCGGAGGCCGCGGGCGACCGCCACATCTTCGCCACAACCTCTCCGTGTTTGTTCCTCGTCGGGCGCGCGGGGGCGCCTCACCCGGGGGGTACGCCCATGGAGGTCTGCGGCGGCCGTGACCAGGCCGCGCAGCGCTCACCCCGATGGAGGTCCTCGTGCAGGCGCAAGCTACCTGTCTCCCCGTAACGTCATCGCCCGAGGCCGGCACGGACGCCGGCGCAGAAGAGCCCGCGGCGCGTCGAGACGACGCCCCCGCGGCCCCCGTGCCCGGCCCCGCCGCGGAGCCCACCGGAGGCGCCGGACACCGCAGCTGGACGGCTGCCCTCCTGGCGGAGCGGCCTTCGGTCTCGTTCCGTGAGGAGCTGTCCCGGTTCGGCGTCGGCCTCGGCCTCGCCTCGCTGTACGGCCTCTCGCTCGGCGCGCGGCAGGGCGGCGTGTCGTTCGTCCGCCACGCGGCCGGCGTCCCTGCGGCGATGATCGCCGTCGCCTGCGTCGGCGTTCCGGCGCTCACGATCGTGCTGACGCTCTTCGACGCGCCGCTCGACCCGCCGCGCGCGCTGTCGGCGACGGCGCGCGCCGCCGCCGCGACGGGCCTCGTGCTCGGCGGCCTCGCGCCCGCCTCGGCGCTCTTCGTCGTGACGAGCGGGGCGGACGCGACCGCGGCGCTCATGGGGCTGCTCGGCCTCGCGGTGGGCGGCGCCGTCGGCATCTGCATCCTGCTGCGCGACCTCGGCGCGGTGCTCCAGCGCGAGGGCGGTCTCGCCGGCGTGTCCCGGTCGACCGCGGCGCTCGTCGTGTTCGCGGCGTTCGCCGTGGTGCTCGCGCTGCGCGTGTGGTGGGGGATGCTCCCGATCCTGAAGGGGGGTGCCCTGTGAGCGCCTCCGTCCTGAGCCGTCTCCTCCGGGCGCCCTCCGAGGTGGCCGCGAGCTGCCGAGAAGACAGGGACATCCGCGCCATCGCGCTCGCGTCGCTCGGCGCGATTGCCCTCGGCTCGGCCGTGTTCGGCGGCGTGATCGGGAGCTTCCGCGGCAGCGAGCAGATCGTCTTTGCGGCCGTCAAGGTGCCGCTGGCGATGCTGATCACGCTCGCGCTGTCGGTCCCGGCGCTCCACGCGTTCTCGGCCGTGCTCGGGCGCCCGTGGCCCATGCGGTCCGTCATCGCGCTCGCGCTCGCGTCGGCGGGCCGCTCATCGCTGGTGCTGCTCGCGTTCGCGCCGGTGCTCTGGCTGGCCATCGACGTGGGGCTCGGCTACCACGCGTCGTCGGTCGCCGCCTGGCTCGCCTACGCCGTCGCGGGCCTCGCGGCGCTCGGCGTGCTCGTGCGGGGCATCGGCGCGGGCCGGGGCCGCTGGCTCACCGCGGTCGCTTTCATGGCGGTCTTCTTCGCCGTCGGCGGCCAGGCCGCCTGGATCCTCCGGCCCTACCTCGGGCGGCCGAGCGAGAAGGAGGTCCCGTTCCTGCGCGCCCGCGAGGGGAGCTTCTCCGACGCGCTCGTGAAGAGCTTCCGCTCCGCGCTCACCTACGACGACGATCTGCGCTCGCACGGCGGGCTGCGCCCATGGGAGGGACCCTGGCGCGACGGCGTGGCTCCGGTCGATGACCCTCAGGCGGACGGCGCGACCGTACGGGAGGTCCCGCCGGCGGACGGCGCGACCCGGCGGGAGATCCCGCCGGCGGACGGTGCGACCCGGCGGGAGATCCCGCCGGCGGACGGCGCGACCCGGCGGGAGATCCCGTCGGTGGACGGCGCGACCCGGCGGGAGATCCCGTCGGTGGACGGCGCGGGCCTGGACGGCCTCGATCGGGGCGCCGAGCGCGGCGACCGGGTGAAGGAGGCGCAATGAGCCTCCGCGATCTCTCGGTGCTGTACCTGATCGCGGGGCTCGCGTGCGCCGTCGCGGTGTACCGCGCTTCCCCCGAGGGGCGCCGCCGCGCCGCCCTCTCCGCGGCGCTCTGCGTGCCGCTCTGGCCCATCTGGGCGCCCGTCGCGCTCACGGCGGGCCGCGGGGAGGGGGGCGAGCGCCCGGCCGGCGCCGCGGGCGAGGCCGCCGCGCGCGTCCAGGGCGCGCTGCGCGAGGGGGTCAGCGCCTGCGCCGGCACCTCGTTTGAGGCGCTCCTGTCGCGCGAGGCCGCCTCGCGGATCGAGGCCGAGGTGGCGCGCGCCGCCGCCCGCCACGCGGAGCTCGACGCGCTGCTGCGCCAGAGCGGCTTCGACGAGGGCGCCGCCGCGGCGCGCGTCGCGGAGATCGAGCGGAGCGGCGGCGGCGCGGGCGCGCGGTCGCTGGCGACGGCGCACCTCCACCTCGAGAACATCCGGCGCCTGCGGGCCATGCGCGACCGCGATGCCCGCGCCCTCGAGGAGCTCGCGGATCTCGTCCAGGCGCTGCGCACGCAGCTCGTTCTGGCGCGCTTCGCCGGATCCTCGGTCGAGGGCGTCGGTGGTATCGTGTCCGAGGTCTGGGCGCGCGTGGAGGGCCTCGGCGCGGCGATCGACGCGCACGGCGCCGGAACAGAGGGACCGATCGCGACGTGAGCAAGCACATCCTGGTCGTCGACGATGAGGCGCGCATCCGCGAGGTGCTGCTCTACGCCCTGCAAAAGGAGGGGTACGCCGTGACGGCGGTGGCCGACGGGCGCGCCGCCGTCGAGGCGGCGGGGGCGGGCACGGTGGACCTCGTGGTGCTCGACGTGATGCTCCCTGAGCTCGACGGCATCGAGGTGTGCCGGCGGCTGCGCGCCGGGAGCAGGACGCCGATCCTGTTCCTGTCGGCGCGCGCCGACGAGGTCGACAGGATCGTCGGCCTGGAGCTCGGCGGCGACGACTACCTCACGAAGCCGTTCTCGCCGCGCGAGCTCGTGGCGCGGGTGCGCGCGCTGCTCCGGCGGACCGAGGCGCCCCCGCCCGCGCCGGCGCCCACCGGCGCGCGCGCCGCCGTCCTCCGCCACGGCCCGATCGAGGTCGACACCGAGCGTCACGAGGCGCGGTACCTCGGCCAGCCGGTGTTGCTCACGGCGACGGAGCTCGGCGTGCTCGGCGCGCTGCTCGAGCGGCCCGGGGTGGTGCTCTCGCGCGGGCAGCTCATGCAGCGGGCCTACCGCTACGACAACCTGATCACGGAGCGCACCATCGACACGCACGTTCGCCGGATTCGCGCGAAGTTCCGCGTGCTTGGCGGCGATCCGATCGCGACCGTCCACGGCGTCGGCTACAAGCTGCAGGGGGCGTAGCCGGGTCTCGCCATGATCGAGCGCCTGCGCTGGGAGCTCGGCCGGATCCGCGTCCGGCTGCTGGTCGTGAACCTGGTGGTGCTGCTCGTGCCGGTGGCGGGGCTTGAGTTCGCGCGCCTCTACGAGCGGCAGCTCCTCGGCTCGCTGGAGCGCGACATGGCGAACCAGGCGGTCCTGGTCGCGGCGATGCTCGGGTCGGATCTCGACCGGGGTGTCGAGCTCGGCGCGCTCGATCACCGCTACGTCTTGACCCAGGCTGCGACGCACACGCGCACGCGCGTCCGGATCCTCGACAGGGCGGGCGCGGTCGTCGTGGACTCGCACGAGAACGGCCCGCCCGAGGGGCCCGAGCCGGCGGCCCCCGCGCTCATGCCGACGGCGGGCCGTCGCCCGAGCTCGGCGGACTTCCGGGAGCTCGCCGACAACGTGCAGCCGATCGGAAAGGGCGCGCGCGAGCGCTGGTCCGCGATCCCGGATCGTCCGGAGGTGCGCGAGGCGCTCGCCGGGCGCCGCGCGGCGCGGACGCGTGTCCGGCAGCAGGAGCTGGCGGTGTTCCTGTTCCTGGCCGAGCCGATCCGGTGGGGCGGCCAGGTGGTCGGCGCGGTCTACGTGGTCCGCTCGACGCAGCCGGTGCTGGTCGAGCTGTACCGGATCCGCTCGGGGCTCACCAAGGTCCTCGTGGTCGCGAGCCTGTTCACCGGCCTCGTCACGCTGGCGCTCGCGTGGTCGATCTCGAGGCCGCTCGGCAAGCTGTCGCGCGCGGCGAAGCGCATCGCGGCCGGCGAGCGCGACGTCGTGGTGCCCGTGTCGGGGACCGGCGAGATCCGCGAGCTAGGCGAGTCGTTCGCCGCGATGAACGAGCGGCTGGGGGCGAGGCTGCGGTACATCTCGGATTTCGCGGCCGACGTGGCGCACGAGTTCAAGTCGCCGCTGACGTCGATCCGGGGCGCCGCCGAGCTGCTCGACGAGGGGGCGGCGGACGATCTCGAGGCGCGGCGGCGCTTCCTGCGGAACATCGAGCTCGACGTGGCGCGGCTCGACCGGCTCGTGTCGCGGCTGCTGGAGCTGAGCCGGATCGAGGCCTCGAGCGAGGCGATGACGGTGCTCGATCTCGAGGCGCTCGTGGCGCGCGTCGTGGAGCGGCGCGCGAGCCCCGGGCAGCCGGTCGTGCTGCGCTACGAGATGCCGACGCGGCTGCTCCGGGCGCGGCAGACGGACCTGGAGACGGCGCTCTTGAACCTCGTGGACAACGCGGTGAAGTTCTCGCCGCCGGGGGAGCCGGTGGTGGTGACCGTCGAGGGCGGGGAGGGGCGCGAAGGGGAGAGGACGGCGAGGATCTCGGTGCGCGACCGGGGGCCGGGGGTGCCGCCGCAGCACCTGCCGAGGATCTTCGACAGGTTCTTCACGACCGACGAGGGCCGCGACGGGACGGGGCTGGGGCTGGCGATCGTGAAGAGCGTCGTCGAGGCGCACGGCGGGGCGGTGACCGTGGAGAGCGCGCCGGGGGAGGGGGCGAGCTTCGTGGTGGAGCTGCCGGTGAGGCAGTAGGAGGGGGCGGGGAAGGGATGCACGGCAAGCTCGAAGAGGCCGTCTCGCGGGCGCGACGGTCTAGCGCCGACAGGACGAGGGCAGGCGTTTCCCCTTCTACGCTGATGCGTCTGGCGCGACGACCCGGAGGCCTCTGGCCACAACCCGTACTATGGTGATCAGGGCAACTACATCGGCCAGCGCGACAAGCACAGAAAGACGTACCCGGGTGGGACGGCATCGCTGATGGAGACCTCGCCTGGAAAAGACGTGCTGGCACGCTTGCTCGACGAGTGGCGTCTCGCGGATGTGTCATTCGAAGAGGCCGACTCCGAGCGCGCGCGCGCCGAGGCGATGCTGCGGCAGCTACGGGCGAGGGAGATCGTGGAGCGCACGTACTGGGCTGAGAACGATATCCCCTTCAGCCTGCGCGTGAAAGCGGTGGAAACCGGGCTGTGGAGCGCGGAGGAGGCGATCGACGGGCTCCGACGCATCGACTTCGTGAGCCGTCACGTGTTCGTCTTTCACCACCTTCGGCTGTTTCCCGATGCCTCGCTTCGCGCCGTGCTCGCGCTCGTACGGCAGCCGCAGCCCGGCGATGGCGCGGAATGGTTCGCCGACGAGGCGGCGCTGGTCGCGGTCGCGGTGCGCCTCGCGCGCGCCGGGCAGCACGACGCGGCGCTCGACGCGATCTGCGCGTTGAGCGCGCGCCGCGGCGAGGCGCTGCGCTCGTGCGCGCCGTATCTATCCGAGGCGGCGATGGCGCGCGCCATCTCGGAGCTCGAGGCGTGGCTCCCCGGGGCGGAGCCGGTCGTGGCGTTCCTCGTAGGGTGCGATTCCCTGCCGCTCGTGCCGGCCCGAGATCGCGAGCGGGCGCGCGGCGAGATCGTCCGGCTGCGCGCGGCCCTGGAGGCCAAGGAGGCGGAAGACGGGCCGCGCTGGGGGTTCTCGGCGCGCAAGCGCGCCGCGGAGGCGTTCGCGGTCGCCGGAATGTTCGAGGCGTCGGAGGCCGAGTGCCGGGGGCTCGACAACGTCGATGATCTGCTGTCCGTGGCGCGCGCGCATCCGGGCGAGTCGCGCGCGCGGATCGCGCGGCTGGCGCTAGAGCGCGCTCGAACGAGCCGGTACCTGGCTGCGGCGCTCGCGGACACGGTGGCGGTGTGCCCTGCGCTCGCGGACGAGGCGATCGCGTGCGCGCGCGGCGAGACCGACCCGGTCACGGCGGCAGGCGCCCTCTTGCGCATCGCGGCGCACCTCGGAGAGCCGCGCGCGTCGGCGCTGTTCCACGAAGCGTTTCGCCGGATCGAGCCGCTCGGCGACGCCGCTTCGGACGCGCTCGAGTGGATCGCGGACTGGGCCGCGGATCACCGACCGTCGCTGGCCGAGCGCGAGCGCGCGGTGCTGGGCGAGCGGGTGGCGCAGGCGGCGAGGGAGGCCGAGGCGCGTGGGGCGCCCGCCCCCGTCGAAGCGGCGGAGTCGCGGCTCGGAGAGCTGCTCTTCGGCCCGAAGCACGCCGACAGGATCTGCACGGACAGAGGCTTCGAATCGGTGCTGGACTTCGCCGAGCACCACGCCGCCGGCGACCACCTGGCGCTCGTGATGGAGTTCGCGCGCTCGCTCCAGGGCGAGCGACGCGCCCGGCTCGCCCGGGCGCTGCTCCAGAGCGGCGAGGAGCTCTATGACTCCCCTGCATTCGCCGAGCTCTTCTTCCCCGAGGAGCAGCGCGGGCACCTGCGGGAGGTGCTTGTGCGCCGTGAGCGGCTCGCCGACGTGGAGATCCTTTACACGCTCGAGCGCGCTGCCCGGCTCGCCACCGGAGCGCCTCGCGGCGTCCTCCTCTCGCTCTACCTCGACGAGGTGCGGGAACGCGGCGGGTGCGTGCGCCTAAGGGGGCTCTTCACCGCGGCGTCGCTCGCCGAGGGTGACCAGCGCGCGGCGCTTGTGGACGAGGTGCTGGCGGAGGTGGAGACGTGCGAGCACCTCAGCGAGGAGGACCGCGTCGAGGCGATCGCCGCGGTGATGCCGCTGGTTCCCGCGGCGCGCGCCGTGGATCTCACCGGGCGGGTACTCGATGCCGTCGCGGAGGGGCAGATCGGCAGGACGCAGGCAGGCGATCGGCTGATGGCCATCCAGGATCCGGTGTGGGCCGTCCTACCGGCGTCCAGGTGGGAACCGGCCTTGCGCTGGGCGCTGGAGGAAGGGGCCGAGTTCTTCGATTGGACATCCTGGCGGCAGAAGACCTTGCCACACGAGGTCCGCGCCTTGCTCGAGGTGCACGCCAGCGCGTCTTCGCCCGCGAGTGAGGGCGGAGACGACGCCTCGCCGAGCGCCGCCGAGCCCGATGCCGGGGGCGCGGGAGGAGAGCTGTCGCCCGCGCAGCGGCTCCGCAGGTGGGTCAGCGAGGCGGCGTCGTTGTCCGAGGCCGAGCGCACCGCCCTCGCGCCGGAGATCGATGCTGCGGTGCGTGCAGTTCTCGCGCAACCGGACGTGAAGGACGGCGTGCTCTGCGACACCATGGCGAACCTGCCCGACGCCTCGCTCCGGGCGATCTGGTCGACGCGCGCACGCGCCGACGCGTGGCGACGCACCATCGACATCAGCGATCCCGCCCTCTTCACCTACCTGCCGTCGGAGCACTACCTCCACGCCGACGCCGTCCTCCAGCTCATCCTGCGGCTCGGCGGCTCCTCAGCGCTCTGCGACTTCGGGCGCATGCTCGTCGGCCTTCGACACGAGTCCGCTGCTTGATGCCCCCGATCCAGAGGTCACGTCAAGGCGCGGGCGGCCCACGCACGCTCATGATCAGATCGATCGAGCTCTGCACCTGCGCCAGCCGCTCCGTGGGGGACAGGCTGAGCATCCAGCGGACGAGGGAGCGGTCCACGCCGTTCTCGTCGTAGGGGCTGTCGTCCCGCTCCTCGGCGGGAGGGTCCAGAGGCTCGGGCATGCTCCGAGCCTAGCATGCGGGGCCCGGCGAGCCGCGGGTACCCTGCTTCGGGTCGACCTCGCCTCGGGCATCCAGCCGCTAGCGATCGGCGGGGTCGGCCCGCAGATCATTCCGGACAATCCGAAGGTCGTCCACCCCTCGATCGTAAGAGCTTCACCAGGTCGTCTGTCCCGTCGATGAGGAGCTCCCGGCCGCTCGTCCACGAGGAGGTCTGGATCGTTGCGCTCGACGTGCACGACCGCGCCCGCGGCGCCCGCATGATCAGCCGCGGCGGCCTCCTCTCCGCGTCCGTGCGCCCCGCCGATGTCCTCCGCGTAGCCCTCGAGCTCGGCGCCGTCACGTTCGTGATGGCCCACAACCACCCGGGCGGCGACCCCGCGCCGTCAGCCGACGACCTGCTGCTCACCCACGAGATCGAGCACGCCGCGCACCTGATCGACGTACCCCTTCGCGACCACGTCATCGTGACGCCTGCCGGGCGCTTCTCCTCCGTCTTCCGGGCTGGCTCACCCCGCTGAAACCACGGCTGCTGGCCGCTGGGCATCGCGACCCCACGCCGGCGTCCCGTGGTGGTCAGGTCACCTTCCAGCCAAGGGAGCCCATACGACTCGTCTCCGCCACGGCAGACGCCGCAGCGCCTGCTGAACATCCGCCGGATTGATGGCGCGCGGCCGTAGCGTCGAGTGTTTCCTGGGTTGCTCCAGGTGGAGCACGACCCGCAGCCTCTTCGCACCGAGCACCGACGCGGCCATCTTCGCTTCCTGGGCGTCGCTCGCGTTGAGCTTCGCCGGGAGCATCGCGGCGAGCGTGTCGAAGACCTTGCGAGCGATCTCGTCGTCCAGTTCGGACGGCTTCGTACGCTCGTGGGCTCGGTAGTCCTTGACCTCGACGAGCCACGCGGTCCGATCGGGGTCGACAGCGAGCAGATCGATCGCCTTGATCCCGTTCCACATCACGGCGAACTTCTTCCGGTAAAACTCCCAGTCGTCGTACTTGCTTGCGTTCCAGGAGCTCGGGAAATCGAACTCCAGGCCATCGATGCGAACCGCCGGCATCGTTCAGTCTCCAGGGCTCAGGAAGCGGTCGGACTGCTCGAGCTCCTCGTCGAGCGCAGCGATGGCGCCCATGTCGTCCACGGACGGGCCTTGCTGGACGGCGACGCCGGCGTCGGACAAGTGCAGACCGAAGAAGCGCGCGTCGATCTCCCGGCCCCGAGCGGCGAGCAGCATCTCGATCTCGCGCAGCAAGAACAGGCTGTGCGTCGCGATGAACACCTGGATCCCGCCGAGGCTCAGGTCGACGATGCTGCTGGCGACCTTCTTGATGATGCGCGGGTTGAGGTTCGCCTCCGGCTCGTCCCAGAACAGGCAACCCTTGTCGAGCAGCGCTCCGGTCGCGATGAGGCGGGCGAGCATGCCGAGCTTTCGGAGACCCTCCGCCACGAGCGGCATCTCCGTGCGGCCGCTCCCGTCGCGGAAGTAGAATCGACCGTTCTTGTCGAGCTCGATCGACCCGCCCATCGCCTCCTCCAGCGGTCCAAGGAGCTCTCGGACGCGCTTCTCCTTGCTGCCCTTCTTCAGCGGCGCGCCGAGCAGAAGGCAGGTGTCGCGCCAGGTCTCATCGAACTCGAGGTAGTGGTTCTCGTACACGGACACGAAGCCCGGGTAGATCGTGAGAAGCTCCCGGGTCGGCAGGTACACGGGCGTGGTGTCGACCCATTCCGTAGGGAGCGCGTCGATCGTCAGGTCCGACTTGCTCTGCGCCGAGAACCCGAACGAGATATTCCATCCCTCGTTGGCACAGGTCATCCGCACGTCGCACCGCTCTCGCCCTTGCTGACGCCTCGTGAGGCGCCCCAGCGCCTCGGGACGGAAGACGCTCACGAGCTTGTCCGCGAGCCGCACCTGCAAGGCCGCCTCGGTGGGGGTGGCGGGGGCGGCGAGCCGCCTGCGCCCCTCCTCCCAGCTCGTTGCGAGGAGGGAGTAGGCGAGCTTCAGGGCGTGGGTCTTGCCGGTGCCGTTCTCCCCCACGAACACGTTCAGGTGCTCTCCGAAGGCGAGCTCCGCTTCGCTGAAGACGGTGAAGTCCTTGACGTGAAGTGACCTGATCATGGCTTGCTTTCGAGCTGGTCGAGCTGGTCCTGCGCTTCAGCCACCGCGCCGGTGGTCGGCTCGATGGCGACCCAGGAGGTGATGAGCTCGGCGCAGGCGCGCATGACGAGCGGCGACACGGTAGCGGTACCCGGGTCGCCCAACAAGGGCCGGTCCCGCGTCGATAGGCTGATCAGCTCGACCGGCGCCGGTCGTGACGTCCGTCGCCCCGGTGCCCGTGCGCCTCGTGGCGCGTGCTCGAGCAACCGCGCACCCGTCCGCCCGTCGATGCGCGCCCCGGCGAGATATCCGCGACGGCCGAGGTGAAGGTCCGGTCGTCCAGGAGCATCGGTCACCCTGGACGCCGCGAGCTACCGGAGCGCCGTGCACGACTCGAGCAACCACGACACCCGGGCTGGCCGCCCCGCCGAAGCCGCCTCCTCGCCCTGGCCCCCGCCTCGGGCTGGGCGTGCCTTGTCGCGCTCTTGCCGAGGGGTGCGCGTTGCCAGAACAGTGCCAACCCCGCTATCCCCGCAACATCCCTCGACCTTATCATCAATCCTCCCCCCGCTATCGCCCCCGGACAGCAGGAATTCGACACCGCACCTTCTTCTGCAAATCGCCATCTCATCAAAATATCACTGGACAGCCCTCTTCATTTCATCGATAGCTCACGATGGCCCGTCTGGCATTCCGGCGCAATCCCGCGCTCCTGCCACGGACGAGGGTGATCTCATGAGCAAGTACACTGCATCGGAAGTGATCCAGCTCCCCCGCTTCACGGCCGTGGGGGCGATGGCGCTCGGCGAGCAGCTGATCACGGCGGCAAAGCCGGCGAAGAAACAGCTCGTGAAGGGTGTCGCGCGGGTGCTCGCCGCGCTGGCCTTGCGCCACGACGAGCTCGCGTCGGCGCTGCGCGATCAGGTGTCGCTCTCCGAGGGAGGGGAGGCGAGCGAGGATGCTGTCCAGTGCGATCGCGTCCTCGACAATTGCTGGAGCGGTCTCCACGACTTCCTGACCGCGTACACCAAGCTCCCGCCTGGCGCGCCCGAGGCCGCCGAGGCGAGCGCGCTGAAGGCGGCGCTCTTCACCGGAGGGCTCAAGTTCCTCCAGCTCACGTATGTCCTGGAGTGGTCCGAGAGCGAGCTCCGGATGCAGCGCATCCGCAAGAGCGGCCTCGACGCGCGCATCGAGGCGCTCGGCGGCAAGCGCTTCCTCTCCGCCCTGGAGGCCGCGCACGCCGCGTACGGCAAGGCGCTCGGCGTCACCGCGCCCGCGGCCACGGCCGCGGCGGCGCCGCCCAGCGTGCGCGACGCGCTCGCCGCATTCACCGAGGCGCTGCGCGCCTACGTGATCAAGGTGATGGGCTCCGTCGAGCCCGACGAGCCGGAGACGCAGGAGCTCGCCGACAGGCTGCTCGCGCCGCTCGCGAGCTGGAGCGTCGGGTCGAGCGGCCGCGGCGCACCCCGGAAGAACGACAAGCCCGAGGGCGACACCGCGGCGCCCGCCCCGCCCGGTATTCCCCTCCAGCCCGGCGCGCCGACGGCGGCGCCGGCGCCGGCCGATAGCTGATCCCGGCTGCCTGACGCGCACCGCCGGCGCCGCGATCTCCTCCCGCCTCGTTCGCTCCTCGTGACCCTTTTCCAGGGCCAAGCCCCCGCAGACCCCTCTGTACGCTCCGGACGGCGTGGCCCTCGCCGCCTCCCGCCGGTGCCCATCCCCGTCCTCAGGCCCATCCCGGAGCGACCAGCGCCGCATCCTGTGCCGCCTCGGCCTCGATCTGTGCCAGATCAGGGGGTCCGACACTGGCTCAACCGCAATGCATTGCGACACACCGGGGTCCGGACCCCTCCGAGGCGCTCCGCAGAGCGTCTCACCGGGGTCAAGTTGTGTCAAAAATCGCTGTCCATCTCGTTTTTCTGTGCCATCGACCCCCGGATCCGCAGCCGATTGTGCCAGATGGAGGGGTCCGGACCCCTCCGGACCGCAATGAAGAGCGCTTGCCGGGGTGCCGGACCCCCTCCGGACCGCAACGCAGAGAGCCCGCGGGGGGCGCCGGACCCCTCCGGATCGCGACGCAGAGCGGCCGCTGGCCGACCGCCCATCGCCTCGGATGTTGAGGCCCGACCCAGGTTGAGGCGCCGCAGGTTGAGGCGCCGCCACCGCCACCGCCCTCCGAGGTTGCGGTTCCAGCCACAGGTTCCGGCCCACTGAGGTTGAGGTTCCGCCCCATCGTGGTGCGGTCGGGGGTGTCCGCGGAAGCGGGGGAGCACCAGACCGATCGAGCCTCAAGGCCCGCGCTCCCTCCGTGCGCGCTCCTTGAGAGCCGCAGCCACTATCTCGCCCACGCGCTCCGTTTCATCATCTACGAGCTTTTCCAGTCTGCGCTGAAACCAGAGCCCAAACGGACCATCTATAGGAAGCGGCAGCCCGATATCTCCGGGCTCCTGACCCAGCCATGTGATCGGCAGCCCGCAGTTGTCCAGCGCGTGTCGCGCATACCGCATGGCACTTTGGATCGCCTGGACGGCGTCGACCCCTTCAGCGTACTGGATGTCGGACTCCAGCCCATCAAGAAAAACAGGGCACGTCCACGAGCCACTGGGTGAGGCCGGCTGTATTGGTTCGCCGATCTTCAGAACGATCTCGCGGCCTGGTTCACCTTCGACGCCATACCGACGAACGGCGATGACCTTGTAATTTTGTCGAGCCACCCGCGCAGGGTAGCTAAAATTCGTCGTTGAGCCCGACCCAGGTTGAGGCACCGCCGCTGCCGCTCACCGGGGTCGAGGTTCCCGATCTCAGCGCCGCCCGCCCGGCAACGCTCGCGCGCCGAGCTGGCTTGCTCACCCCCTCGCCGAGCGAGCGCGCGCGGCGCCCTCCTCCTCGACCGGCACGCCGGCACGCCGGCGCGTCGACGTCTCGCGGGACGTTGCCAGGTCGCGATCCCTTCGCTATCTTCTCGCTCGCCGAAAGAGGTAGGCCGGTTCAGGCGAGCCCCGGCCACTCCCATGACGGGAGCCCATGTCCCCTCCACCACGGAGTGAGGTCCCACGGCACCTGGACGCACGTGCGTCCTCCGTGGAGGCTCCCATGCAGCTCAATCACATCGATCTCCAGGTCCCCGACGTCGTCGAAACGGCCGCGTTCTTCGAGCGGCACTTCCAGTTCGAGGTCCACGGCAACCGGCACTCGCCGGCGATCGCCATCCTCACGGGGCCCGGCGACTTCACGCTCGTCCTCCAGCGCCGGCGCGAGGCGGACGGCCCTTATCCCGAGGGCTTCCACATCGGCTTCATCGTCGGCGACGTGGCCACCGTGTACGACAAGCACGCGGCGATCGTCGCGGCGGGCATCGACAGCGGCCCCGTGAGCGAGAACGGCCGCGGCGTGATGTTCTATTTCAAGGCGCCCGGCGACCTCCTCGTCGAGGTGAGCTGCCGGCGCCGCCCGCTCCCCGCGGCGCGCGCCGACGGTTGACGGCGGTGCGCCGCCGGGGCGCGCCGAGACCCGACCCAGGTTGAGGCACCGCCACCGCCCACCGAGGTTGAGGTTCCGGTTCCGCCGAGGCGGAGGCACCACCACCGCCGCCCACCGAGGTTGAGGTTCCGGCCCACCGAGGTTGAGGTTCCGTCGGAGGTTCGGGCCCACCGAGGTTGAGGTTCCGACCACGCCCCGCCTGGACTATCGTGCTCGACCATGCGCCCGCTTGCCCTGCTCGTTGGCTCGTGCACCGTCCTGCTTCCCCTGGCTTGCGGCCCTGCCCAGCCTCAGGGGGGCCCGGCAGTACCCCTGAAGCCGCCGGGCTCCTCGACGGAGGCGGGCGCAGCGACACCCCCGAGCGCGACGCCTCCGCTCGCCGTGAAGCCGCGGGGCAACGTCACCGTCACGCTGCTCTACACGTCGGACGAGCACGGCTGGATCGAGAGTCTGTCCAACGACGGCGTGAGCCGCGGAGGCGCTGCCGAGCTGCTCGGGAGGCTCGTGAAGTACGAAGGGCATTGCCCAGGGCCCGTTCCCCCGGGCATCGAGGCGGCAGGAGCGCTCACGCCCGCCGCGCCCGAGGACTGCACCTCGCCGCGCACGCTCCTCCTCTCGGGCGGCGATAATTTCACCGGCCCCGCCATCTCGACGTATTTCAACGGCGAGTCCATGGCGAGCGCGATGGGTCGCATGGGTTATGCCGCCTCGGCGTTCGGCAATCACGAGTTCGATTTCGGTGTGCCTCAATTCACGAAGCTCCGTGATCTCGCGCGACTGCATTACCTCGCGGCGAACGTGAAGATCGACGACGCGAAGCTCGCGGGCGAGCTCGCCATCCGGCAGTACGAGGTCTTCGAGCGCAAGGGCGTGAAGATCGGCGTCGTGGGCCTCGCCGCGGCAGATACGCTGAAGGCCGCGATGGCCGAGCGCTTCAAAGGGATCACGTTCGAGCCCACCGAGGCCTCGCTCGACAAAGCGATCCACGAAGCGCGGGAGAAGGGAGCGGCCGACGTCGTCGTCGTGACCGCGCACGAATGCCCCGACAACCTCGTGCCCATCGTGGAGAAACACCCGGAGTGGCGGCTCGCGTTCGTCGGAGGGGGCCATTGCCACAGGAAAATCGACACGCGCGCGGGCGACACGCCCGTCATCGGCCCCGGCTGGCGCCTGCACCAGTACGCCCGCGTCGCCATCACCATCAACCCCGACAATCCTCCGCAGGCCCGCCTGGTCACCGTCAGCCATTCCATCGTCGACGTGGCGACCGATCCGCAAGTGCCAGCGGATCCTCCGCTCGCGCGGCTCGTCACGGCGTGGAAAACGAAGGTCGACAGCGCGCTCGGGAAGGTCATCGGCTATTCGGAGGGCGGGATCGGGCCGGAGGAGGCCGTCGGCAAGATCGTGAGCGACGCCTGGCTCCACGAGCTGGGCGGCGACGTGGCGATCATGAACCGAGGCGGCGTGCGACAAACCATCCCGCGGGGGCCGATCACGCTCGCGACGATCTGGAGCGTGCTCCCGTTCGACAACCGCCTGGTGAAGGTATCCATCGACGGCGCGTCGCTCGCGCAGGACCTCGAGGCGAAGTCGTTCATCGTCTCCGGCGCGAAGAAGGCGCCCAACGGAAGCTGGTCCGTGGGCGGCAAGCCGATGGATCCGAAGAAGCGCTACACGGTCATCATCACCGATTTCATGTACGGGGGCGGTGACGGCGCCGTCTTCGCGGCGCAGGATCCGAAGCCCGTGGGGACGGGGCTCTCGTGGCGAGACGCGGTGATCGCCTGGATCGAAAAGAAAAAGAGCGCGGAGGGGGCGCCGCTCGAGAAGAAGCTCGGCGAGAAGCCGGCGCCGGCGCGCACACAGAGATGATCGATCGGGCCCAGGGATCATGCCTTCGGTTTCGAGGCGACCCTGACGAGCTGCTACCGGCCCCTCTTCGCCAGCGCCGCGCCGAGCTTGACGAGCTTTTTCTCTTCGGCAAACGCCGCGCTCGCGAGCGCCGGGGACCACCCGCCAGGGCTGCGCGCACCAGACGGCGGCCGCTCGGCTGCGTTCGTCATCGCTACGCTCGCTCGCGAGGAACCAATCGGGGTCGAAGCTCTCCGGGATCGCGCCGCCGTTCTCCTTGCCTGAACGCTCGAGGCGCCGGATGTCCTCTCCGTGGAGATCGCCTTGCCATGAGAGCCCGGCGGCGGTGGCGAGCGTCCGCGCCCGGCGATAATCGTCGAGCGCGCCGGCGGTGTCTCCCGATCCTTCGCGGACCAAGGCCCGCGCGGCGAAGATGCGCGCCTCGAAGCCGCGATCCGTGACCGCCTGGCCGGCGCGGGCGCGCGCCTCGTCGCCTCGAGCGCGCTCGTCGACGAGGGCGACCGCCTCCTCGGCGAGCACGCGCGCCGTCGCGAGGAGCGACGAACGCTCTGTCTCGGAGATGGCCTTGGCTTTTCGATGTGTACGGTTGCGCGGAGCCGGCCCTCGATCACGGAGCGCAGACATGGCGGGCTCCTTCCGTCGCACCAGCTCCGGGCCGGCGAGGCGGGAGAAGGTGAGCGCCTGCTTGGTCATCGCCGCCGCGCCGTGGACCTCGCGGGCGGCGAGCCGATGGGGTCGGGGCCGGGTGAGACCCGAACCTGGTCGAGGTTTCGAGGCTCCGGCGTGAGGCCCGTGAGACCCGACCGAGGTTGACGCCCCGAGCTCGACGCCCCGGCGGAGCTTCCGACCGAGGTTGAGGTCCCATCAACTGAATCGGTTCAGTTTTTCTGCGCCTCCGTGGTATGGCCGGTCCTGGTTTCCTCCACGCGGCCTGGCGAGCAACGTTCCGGGCTGCGCAATCACCCGGCCCGCTCGTGCAGCGGCAAGGAGCCAACATGCGACAATCTTCGTTCTTGAGCCTTGGTTCGTCAGGCACTCTCGCTCTCCTCCTCGCGGCGTTCGGATGCGACTCGTCGGACGGGTCGTCCTCCGGCGCCGGCGGTCAGGGCGCCGGCGGTCAGGGCGCGACGAGCAGCGCGAGCGGCTCCGGCGGCGCGGGCGGTCAGGGCGCGACGAGCAGCGCGAGCGGCTCCGGCGGCGCGCCGGGCACCGGCGGCGCAGGCGAAGGGGGCGGCGGCGCGCCGGGCACCGGCGGCGCAGGCGAAGGGGGCGGCGGCGCGCCGCCGGCGCCGCTCTGGGACTGGACCGGCATCGTCGGCACGGGACAGAGCCTCTCGGTCGGCGCGGAGGGCACGCCCCCTCGCACCACGACGCAGCGCTTTCACAACCTGAAGCTGTCCCTCGGGGATGCGAGCGTGCCCCCCTTCGACGCGGCGAAGACGTCCCTCACCCTGGTGCCGCTCGTCGAGCCGATCCGCGCGTTCGCGACGACCTACCCCAGCGCTTACCCGAAGAACATCTATGGCGAGACGCCCCACACGGCGATGGCCGACCAGATCTCGTCCCTCGCGGAGGCCGCCGCGGGCGGCGATCACATCACTGTGCACACCGTCGTCGGGGAGAGCGGGCAGCCGATGAGCGTCCTCCGGAAGGGCGCCACCCAGACGGCCTCGGGCGACACGTCGATGGGCCGCGCCTACGCCGCGACGCTGTTCGAGGCGGAGGCCATCGCGCGGCTCGCCAGGGAGGCCGGCAAGACGTACGGCGTCGGCGCCATCGTGATCACGCACGGCGAGGCCGACGCCGGCAGCGCGACCTACGGGGATGAGCTCGTAAAGCTGTGGTCCGACTACAACCAGGATGTCCTCCGGATCACCGGCCAGTCGCGGAGCATCCCCCTGCTCGTGTCCCAGCAGAACTCGGTGCACACCGACGCTGGCACGCGGTCGACGTCGACGCAGGCGCAGTGGCGCGTTGGCGTGGACCACCCGGGCGATATCGTCTGCTCGGGTCCGAAGTACCAGTACCCGTATGCGAACGATCACATCCACCTGAACGCGAACGGGTACCAGCAGCTCGGCGAGAAATTCGGCCAGATCTACTTCGAGAAGGTCGTCCTCGGGAAGGACTGGCAGCCGCTCCAGCCGACGCGCGTCGAGCGCAGCGGCAACGTCGTCACCGTGCACTTCCATGTCCCGGTGCCGCCGCTCGCCTGGGACAGCGCGCTGCCGTCTCCTCACCAGACCGCGTTCACGGAGTGGGCGCAAGGCCGCGGCTTCGAGCTCTGGAGCGGCAACACCCGGATCCAGATCAGCGGCGTGGAGATCTCCGGCGATTCGGTGCAGATCACCGCGCGGAACCTCCCCGCGTCCGGCGTGATGGTCGGCTATGCGATGACGACCGACGGGACGTCGATGACGGGCGGCACGATCCGCTGGGGTCAGCTGCGCGACTCCGATCCGTTCGTCGGCTCGACGACGGGCAAGGCTCAGCCGAACTACAGCGTCGCGTTCGAGATGAGCGTCCCCTGACGGCGCGGCGCCGGTGTGAGGGGGTTGTCCGCCGCGCACCGGCGCTCGGCCGCGCCGGGTGCTCGCCGCACAGGGCCAGAGCTGAGGCGCCGAGGACGCCGGAAGAAGAAGCAATAGAGTCCTCCTCTTCTCTCGGTGCCTCGGCGGTACAACCTCTCCTCGTCCGAGCGTTGCTGTCGATCGCATTCGAGCGGGGCTGCCGACGAGGCGCTCGTCGCGGTGGTCGGCCGCGCCCGTCCGGATCCGGCCTATCGCCTGAACCGCACGCTCGTGGAGACCGTGCCGGAGGGCTGGTTGGTGCCTTCCGGCGGCGCCTCAGGGCAGCACCTCGGGCGCGCGTCGCCGGCCTTCTCGGCGGACCGCGCGCCGGCAGCCCTTGACAAGACAGACCTGTCTGTCTAAAGCAGGGTCGTGCGGGACGCGCGTAGCCATATCCTCGAGGTCGCGGAGCGCCTCTTCTACGCCGAGGGGTATCGCGCCGTCGGCGTCGATCGGTTGATCGCCGAGGCGGACGTCGCCAAGGCCACCTTCTACCGCCACTTTCCGACGAAGGACGACCTGCTCGTGGCGGTGCTCGACGCGCGCGACGCGCGCTTTCGCGCGTGGCTGGCCGGGCGCGTCGAGGCGCTCGCGGGCGATCCGCGGGACCGGCCGCTCGCGGTCTTCGACGCGCTCGCCGAGCTGTTCGCCGCGGACGACTTTCGCGGCTGCGCGTTCCTCAACACGATGGTCGAGGTCGCGAGCCGGAGCCACCCCGCGCACGAGGCCGCGCAGCGCCACAAGCTGCGGCTCATCGACTATTTCGAGCGGCTCTTGCGCGAGGCCGGCGTGCCGGCCGCCGACGCGCTTTCGCCGCAGCTCCTCTTGCTGATCGACGGCGCGATCGTGACCGCCGTCCGCGAAGGGGGACCGGGCGCCGCCGCGCGCGCGCGGTCCCTCGCCGAGAACCTCATTGCAACAGCGCGGCCAGGAAGGCGACGACGATGAACCGGATCACGCGTGTCCCGAGCAGGTGGAATGGAGGTGCCGAGCAGCTCCCGCAGCCCGCCGGGGCGGAGGCCGGCGCAGGCGCGCCCTCGACGGGTCGCCCGCGCACGCCGCTGGCGCCCGTCGGGTCGATCGTCGCCGCGCTGGTCGCGCTCTCCCTGACGGCCTGTGCTTCGCCGGACCGCGGCGGAGCCAGCGCGCCGCCGGCCGGCTCGGCGGCCGCGATCACGCCGCCGGCCCCCGCGGCCGAGGCCTCGAGCGGGCGCTTCCAGTGGCGCGGCGGCCCGACGGCGATCCTCGAGCGCGACGGCCTCCGGCTGCTCACCGATCCCGTCCTTGGCCCGCGCGGGCCAGCGGCGTTCGTGCTCCCCAAACACCCGTCGACAGGCGTCGAGAACGCGCCGATCGCCCGCTACACCGATCCTCCGGCGGAGCCGCTCGGGCACCTCGACGTCATCCTCCTCAGCCATAACCATGCTGACCATTTCGACGCCGTCGCGAAGGAGACGCTCCCGAAGGACGTCACCTTCGTCCTCCCCCCCGACGCTGTCGAGGCGGCGCGCGCCGCCGGATTCACGAAGCTCACGCCGCTCGATTGGGACCAGGAGACCGTCCTCCCGACCCGCGCCGGGCGCCTGCGGATCCTCGCCGTCCCGGCGAACCACACCCACGACGCTGCGCTCGACGCGACGCTCGGCAAGGGCAACGGGTATGTGCTCCGCTGGGAGGGCGCGACGCCCTATTCGATCTACTGGACCGGCGATTCGGTCTTCACCGAGCCGATGCGCGCGGTGGCGGCTCGCTTTGCGCCCATCGATCTCTGGCTGCCGCACCTCGGCGCGGTCGGCGTCGACGGCGCGCGCGGCCTCCGTACGATGGACGCGGAGGAGGCGGTCGCCGCGGCGGCGCTGCTCCGCGCCCGCCATGTGATCCCTATCCACCACACCACGTTCGCCCATTACCGCGAGCCGGTGACGGCGTTCACCCAGCGCGCCGCGGCGAAGAACCTGCCCGCGCAGATCCACGTCCCGACGGACGGCGCGTGGATGCCCCTGCCGCGCTGAGCCTGCCGCGGCGTACCCGCCGCGCCGCCGCTGCGCCGTTCAGACCAGCCACTTCAGGAGGAAGAGGCCCACGGTGGCGGCGAAGCTGATGATCCAGACCGCGGTCCGGGCAGACGCCTTGTCGGCGAGGTACATGACGAGATAGAGCGCGCGCGCGGCGACGTGGGTGACGGCGAGGATGGCGCTCCAGCGAGCGTCGGCGCCCGCGAGGTGGGCCGTGAAGACGCCGGCGGCGAAGGGCGCAAACGCCTCGAAGCCGTTCTGGTGGGCGGCGAGGGCGCGGCGCCCGACGCCGGTGAGCTTGGCCTGCTGGTCGCGCGGGTTGCGGTTGTCCAGGCCCTCGGGCTGCTGTGACTGCGCCTTGGCGACGAACAGGCGGGCCACGTAGATCAAGAGAAGTGAGATGAAGACGCAAGTCATCGGAATGGTCATCGGATCCCTCTCGAGCGCACAGGCTCCTCGGAGCGTGGAGCGACTCTAACGAGCTCTCGCCGCCGGGGCGAGCGCCAAGCCTCGCGGCGGCTCCCACGGCGCGTGCGCCGGAGCGGCCAGGCGGCCCCGCGGGGGCGGCGCGCTCGAGCGACGGACGCGCGCCGGTGGCAGGACGGGGGCGGCCGGTCCGCGGTACGGCCCTGAGGAGCTCCGCGTGGAAAGGGGTTGCCGGGGACGGGGGATTCGAGGAAGGTTCGTTCAGGTGCACCTTGAGCGAAGATCCTGTCGTGTCGCGCCCGCCGCTGCCGCCCTTCACCGCAGAGACCGCCGCCCGGAAAGCGCGGCTGGCGGAGGATGCCTGGAACAGTCGGGATCCCGCGCGCGTGGCTCAGGCATACACCGTCGATAGCCGCTGGCGGAACCGGGCCGAGTTCTTCCAGGGGCGGGCGGCGATCGAGGCGTTTCTGCACCGCAAATGGCAGCGGGAGCTGGACTACCGCCTGATCAAGGAGGTCTGGGCGTTCACCGGTGACCGGATCGCGGTGCGCTTCGCTTATGAATGGCGCGACGACAGCGGGAGCTGGTACCGGTCCCACGGCAACGAGCAGTGGGAGTTCGATGGGCAGGGGCTGATGCGGCGGCGCGAGGCGAGCATCAATGACGTGCGGATCGCGGCAGAGGAGCGGAAGTTCCACTGGCCGCTCGGGCGGCGGCCCGACGAGCATCCTGGGCTCAGCGAGCTCGGCTTGTAGGGCTGTCGCTGCGCCGGTCCGAGAGCGCCTCTGCGGTGGGTCTCGCCACTGGAATGCTCGGGTGATGTGCTGTTGACATGGCCGCCGCCCCCCCGATAGACTCCCCGGCGTCTAGGGCGTTCGGCAGACCGGGAGGCCTTCGCGATCCTGGTTGACGGCGTATCCTTGGGCGGGTGAACGACACAGGAGTCCGAGCGAGCTCATGTCCAGCTCTCCAGACAAGCCCGAGATCGCCACGGCCTACGATCGCTGGGCCGCGACGTACGATGACGATTTCAACCGGACCCGCGAGCTGGCGGCCGAGGTCCTCCGGCAGCGCGGCCTGGCGCTGGCCGGCCGGGACGTGCTCGAGATCGGCTGCGGCACCGGGCGCAACACGCAGTGGCTCGACGAGCACGCGAGGAGCGTCCTCGCGCTCGATTTCTCCGAGGGGATGTTGCGTCGCGCGAGGGCCCGCGTGCATTCTCCCCGCGTCCGCTTCGTGCAGCACGACATCCGCGATTCCTGGCCCCTCGCGGAGGGCTCGTCCGACGTCGTGATTGCCATGCTCGTGCTGGAGCACATCGAGCACATCGACGCGGTCTTCGCCGAGGCCGCCCGCGTCTTGCGCGCGGGAGGCGAGCTCTTCCTGTGCGAGCTGCACCCCGTGCGACAGATGCGCGGGGGGCAGGCCAATTTCGTCAACCCGGAGACGGGCCAGCCAGAGCGCGTGACAGCGTTCCTGCACGACGTCTCCGAGTACGTCAACGCGGGCCTGGGGGCCGGGTTCGCGCTCGTTCGCCTGGGCGAGTGGCGCGATGCGGAGGCGGTCAGGAGCGACCCGCCGCGGCTCCTTTCCTTGCAGCTCAGGCTCACGCCTCGATCGCCTGGCTAGCGGCTGAGTCCGTAGCACACAAATCTGCACTCCGCTGTAGAACCCATCGTTGCGTTCTGCCATGCTCCGGGCCGTCCCATCAAACCTGCGAGGGAGATTGCGATGAAGCTCTACTACAACCCCAAGAGCCGTGCAGCGATCACCAAGTGGATGCTGGATGAGTGCGGTGCCACGTACGACCTCGTCCCCATCAGCCTCGAGAAGCGGGAGCACAAGGCGCCGGAGTTCCTGAAGATCAACCCGGCTGGCAAGCTGCCCGCGCTTGTGGACGGCGACACCAGGCTCTTCGAGAACGCGGCGATCTGTCTCTATCTGGCGGACAAGTTTCCCGAAGCCAGGCTGGCGCCGCGGATCGGCGAGCCGCAGCGGGGGCGTTATCTGTCGTTGATGGTCTACTCGACGTCGCAGCTCGAGCCGTCGATGGGCGACCACCTGATGAAGCTCGAGACGGGACCTCAGCGGGGCTGGACGGATTTCGCCACGGCCATGGACGTGATCGAAGGCGAGGTCGGGGATGGGCCTTATCTGTTCGGCGACCGGTTCACCGCGGCCGATGTGATGATCGGCTCGATGTTCATGTGGGCGCGCCTGTGGGGAAACGCGACGGGGCGGCCCAGGCTGGAGGCCTACATCGATCGCTTGCAGGCGCGTCCGCACGCGATGAAGATGGGGAAATGAGCGCAGCGCCTGGCCGCGGCGCTCGAGGTTGACCAGGTTGACGACCTCGCCGCGCACGGCGGCGCTGCGACCCGTCGCGCGCGGAGCGCGCCGCAGCGATCGCCGTTCGGGTGACGTGGGTTGGTCCGTGGGCCTAGGATGGTCGCCATGAAGCTCTCGCCGCGCCGGCGCCGCCGTGTGCTCGCGTCCTCGTTCGTCGTCACGGTGGCCGGCAGCGCAGCGGCTTGTGGTGCGGCTCAACCGCCGCCCGATCCGCCGGAGCTGATCGCCAACCCGCCGGAGCTGTTCTCCAACCTGCCGCGCCCGGATCGCCCGCAAACGTATTCATCTGGCGCGGGGGATGCGGCCATGCCCAGCGACGCCGGGACGACGGAGATGCAGGACGCGGCGGCACCGGAGACGTCGCAGGACGCCGGGACGACGTCGGCGCCGGCCGCGTCGGGTGCGTCCCAAGGCGGGGGGGCGGCGGCGGCCCAGGGCGAGGAGGGACCGCTTCCGCACCCCGCGCAGGGGGCGAGGGTGGTCCGGGACCCGGACGGCACATGCAGGCAGTTTCTCCCGAACACCTGCCCGCGGCTTCCGCCCTCTCGCGACGGAGGCCCTCCCGTGGTCATCATGTGCAACCCGCCGCCGCCCCAGAGGGTCGCGTGCCCGCCGGAAGGCAGTCAGCCCTGAGCGCGGGGCCGCCTTCTGGAGCGGATGATACGACTCCCGTAGAACCGGCCCTCCTCGATCGCGCTCTTGCGCTCGATGGGCTCGATCCGGCCACCTGCCGGCCCATCGGCGGCTTCGAGAGCCGGGTCTGCTCACCTCGGGAACGTGTTCAAGGACGGCTCGCGGGCGGCCGCGGCGCGAGCATCGGGTGCAGCTCGGCGATCCCGAGCCGCGCGCGCCCCGCGAACTCGTAGGCGTCGTCGGTCGCGGCGATGTGCTGCGTCGCCGCGTGGATGTCCCGGAAGCACCGCTGCAGCGGGCTCGCCGCGTAGAGCGCGCCCCCGCCGCCGGCCCGGTAGGCGAAGCTCGCGACCTCCGCGGCGACGTCGGTCGCATACGTCTGGACGAGCCGGATCGCCGCCCAGTCCTCGACCGAGAGCGCCTCTCCAGCGCGCGCCTGGTCCCACATCCGCCCGAGCGCGTCGAACGCATAGGCCCGCGCCGCCGCGAGCTTCGCCTCCGCGCGCCCGAGGTCCATGTGGAAGGCCGCGTGGCTGCCCAGCGCGAGCTGCGGCCAGGCCTTCACGCGGCGCGGGGCGACCGCGGCGATCTCGTCGAGCGCGCGCCGCCCGACGCCGAGCGCGAAGCCGACGTGGCCGGCCGCGAGCAGGGCAATCAGCGGCAGCGAATGCAGCGCGCCGCCGCGCCGCTGAGGAGCCGCCGGGAAGGGGCACGTCCGCGCCTCGGGCACGAGCGCGCCCTCGATCCGGTAGTGGTCGCTCCCGGTGCCGCGCAGGCCGGCCACGTCCCACGTGTCCTCGATCACCACCTGCTCGCGCGGGACGGCGAGGCTGATCATCTCGGGCGGCCCCGCCGGAGGGGCCCCGCCCTCCGGCGCCGCGATGGCGCAGGTGAACACCCACGACGCGTGCCGCACGCCGCTGCCGAAGGCCCAGCGGCCCTCGAGCACGTACCCCCCGGAGACGCGCCGCGCGAGGCCGGTCGGCACCTGGAGCCCTGCGAACGTCGGGAACGGCCCTGAGAACACCTGGCGGGCCCCCTCGTCCGGCAGGGTACCCCCGGCGAGCGCGGCGAGCAGCGCGCTGATCATCAGCGACCACCCCGCCGATGCGTCCGCGCGCGCCATCGCCTCGAAGACCTCGACCTGCGTCAGCGGGTCGCTCTCGACGCCGCCGAGCGCGCGCGGCGCGGCCATCGCGAGCAGGCCGCTCGACTGCAGGGCGTCGACGACCGCAGGCGCGAGCGTGCGCAGCCGCTCGGAGGCCTCGGCGTGGGCGGCGGCGACGCCGCGGACGCGCTCCACGGCGGCGAGGAGGCGTTCGCGCTCGGGGGATCGACGGGGCTCGGACATACGGGGCTCCTTTCCTGGATCGGGTGCAGCGCGCCGGCCCCACCGGGCCGCCCGCGCGCCCGATGATGACACTGACAACATGAGAAAGTTTCCGCTGACTACATTTTCTTCGCGACCGCCTGCGGCTCGTGAGCTCGCAGCCCTGCCCCCGCCGCCCTGCGCTCCGCGGCTCGGTGCACAGCGGCTCGGTGCACAGCGGCCTTCGTGGTATCGTGCGGCTGGCTGTGGCTTCCCCCGCAAGGCGCCGCCGTCCGCGCGCGCGCACCTCACCCGCACCCGCGTCGCGCCCTTCACCCGCGCCAGCGTCGCCCCCCGTCGACCGGCCCTACCACCACGGCGACCTGCGGCGCGCCGTGCTGGAGGAGGCGCTCTCGCTCATCGAGGAGCAAGGGAACGCGAGCTTCACGCTGCGCGAGGTCGCGCGGCGCATCGGCGTCTCGCACGCCGCGCCTTACCGCCACTTCGCGGACAAGCGCGCCCTGATGACCGAGCTCGCCGTCCAGGCGAGCGCGGCGCTCGGCGCGCGGATCTCGGCCGCCCTCGAGGGCGCCGGGGGCGACCTCCGGGCGCGCTTCCTGGCGGCCGGCTTCGCCTACGTCGCCTTCGCGCTGGAGCACCCCGCGCCCTTCCACGTGATGTACTCCGGCGAGGTGGACGTGGACGACCCACGGGTCACGGCGGCCACCGCGCAGAACCTGGGTGTGCTCCTCGGGTTCATCGAGGAGGCGCAGCGCGCCGGCGCGTTCCCGCCCGGCGATCCGCGGGCGCTCGCGATCCCGATCTGGGCGATGCACCACGGCCTCGCGACCCTCGCCGCGTCGGGGGCCCTGGCCAAGGCCGGGCCGGCGGCGCTCCGGGACCTGGTCGACGACGCCCACGCGCGCCTGCTCGACGGGCTGCTCCTCGCCGCGCCGGGGCCGTCGCGCGTCTGACGTCCGCGACGGATTCCCGTGCCCCTCGGCCCCGGCTACGCTCGCGCCCCTCATGCGTGCCCCCGCCGCGCTCGCTCTGCCTGCCTTCCTCGTCGCCGTCTCGTCGTCGCCATCCGCCGCCGCCGACCCGTCTCCCGAGCTCACGTACCAGCCCGAGATCGATCTGCCGATCACCGTCGTCGTCGGCGCCTCATGGATCGCGTCCGAGCTCGCGAAGAAGGGCCTCGCCCCCGCGTCGTGCCGCTGGTGCCAGGCCAACGCGCTCGACACGTCGATCCGCGACGCGCTGGTCTGGAGAGGCGACCCGAACACCGCTCATGATGTCAGCAACGTGATGGTCCTCGGCGTCGCGCCCGCCGCAGCGCTGGGCCTCACCGCGCTCGCCGCGTGGTACGACGGCCGCTCCGACAACATCGCCGCCGATCTCGTGATCGTCACAGAGGCGATGGTGGTGGCGATGGACCTGAACCAGATCACCAAATACATCGTCGGCCGCCAGCGGCCCTATTCCCATTACGACAACCTGGATGTGCTCCGCGCGGGCGAGGGGGCCTCGGGCCCCGTCCCGAACGACGACGATCTCTCGTTCTTCTCCGGCCACTCGACGGCCGTCTTCTCTCTCGCCGCCGCGAGCGGCACCGTGGCGTCGATGCGCGGCTATCGCGCGGCGCCGTGGGTATGGGCGAACGGAATGGCGCTCGCCGCGCTCTCCGGCTACCTGCGCATCGCCGGCGATCGCCATTATTTCACCGACGTGCTCACGGGCGCCGTATTCGGCGCCGCCTCCGGCGTGCTGATCCCGGCTCTGTTTCATGCCCCGCGCCCGGGCGTTGCCGGTCCTGGCACGCCGCGTTTTCGCGTCTCGCTCGCGCCGGCGGGCGGCGGCGCAGGCGTGGGCGTCGCCGGCGCCTTCTGAGCCGAGTAGGGCGAATTCGGCCATCGGCAAGTGGCAGCGCTGCTTTCGGACGGCGTAAGTAAGCAGTGTTGACAAACCGATAGTTCATTTTTACACTATCCCTGTCAGCTAGGAATGCTTGCGCTCGAGCCGTCGTTGCTGGAGCGCGAGCCCACTACGTCGAATACGCCGTGCCGCTCTGGCGGCCATGGCGACGGCGAGCTGCGGTCCCGCAATGGGCACGCGCGCTTTCGCGCGCCCGTCTCGACGGGGGTCCGCCAGCTCGGCCCCATGAAGGAGTCGACGACATGCATGTCGTTCACCATTCGTCACACATCCGGTGGATCGCGGGAGGCCTGGCCGCCCCGCTCCTCGCCCTCCTCGCAGGTTGCAGCGATCAAGCGCTCGGGGCGCCCGTGCCGGCGCCCGGCGTCGAGCTGCCGCCTCGGTCCGCGCCCGGCGTGGGCCGGGAGCTGCCCCAGGGGAGCGCCGGTCAGGGCGAGCCCACGCTTCGGCCCGCCGCGACGGCGGCCGCGCTGCTGGGGCGCGACGAGCTGCTCCGGGAGGCCGGGCGGCTCGCGGAGATCAGGGCGGTGTTCGCGCGATCGCCGGAGGCGCCGCTCGCCCTGCTCGACGAGCACCAGGCCGAGTTCCCTGAGGGGCGCCTCGCGGCCGAGCGGGAGATCGTCGCGATCGACGCGCTGCTGCGCAGCGGGCGCGCCGACCAGGCGCGCACCCGCGCCGGGGCGTTCCTCTCGCATTTCCCGGCGAGCCCCCACGCGGACCGGGTGCGCCGCCTGACCGGCGCCGCGCCATGAGACGATCTCGACAGCGCCGCGCGGCGCCCCCGTAGCGCCGGACGGGCATCGATCGGAGGCTCGCGGCCGCAAAGGCTGCCGAGCCTGGGCCCCCGCGCCCGCGGGGGCCTCAGCCCGCGGGCGCCGGCTCGGCCGGCTCGGATTCCGGCGGCGACATCCCGTCGACCACGACGGGATCGCTCTGCTCGACCAGGTGCGGCTTGCCCCACGTATCGATGAAATGCCCCGAGCGCTTCGCCTTGGTCTCCAGGTAGAAGCGGTTGTGATCGTTCGGCGGTATCACGTGCGGGACGCGCCCGACCACGGAGACTCCGTATTGCGTCAGCTGCTGGACCTTGTTGGGGTTGTTCGTGATGAGCTCGATCGATCTCACGTTCAGGCTGCGCAGCATGTGCGCCGCGACGGCGTAGTCGCGCTCATCGTCCCTGAAGCCGAGCGCCAGGTTCGCCTCGACCGTGTCGAGCCCCTGGTCCTGCAGCGCGTACGCCCGGATCTTGTTGATGAGCCCGATCCCTCGTCCCTCCTGGCGCAGATAGAGCAGGATGCCCCGATCCATGCTCTTGATCTTCTTCAACCCTTCGAGGAGCTGATCGCGGCAGTCGCAGCGCAGCGAGCCCATGACGTCGCCTGTCACGCACTCGGAGTGCAGCCGCGTCGGCACGTTCGAGGCGCCGATGACGTCGCCGTGCACCATCGCGATGTGCTCCTTGGCGTCTCGGTTGTTCCAGAACGCGACGATGCGGAAGTGGCCGGCGCGCGTCGGCAGCTCGGCGACGCCGACCACCCGCACGCAGACGTTCACGTGGCCAACCCCGTCGCAGTCGTGCTCTCGATCGCGGGCGACGAGCTCCAGCAGCGGGTTCATCGAGTCGGTCATGTCCTGCCTCCGCGAGAGCCGCCTCGCTAGCCGATCCGTCGTGGGTAAAGGCGCGCACTTCTTACCAGAACACGACGACCAGGCAACGCCCCGCCGCCGCGCCGGGCGGCCTTCCGCCGGAGGAGGCCTGTCGACACGGCATCACGGCGCGTTCGTCCTGCCGACACCGGCCCTCGCGCGGCGCGAAGCCGTCGCCGTCGTCGCGCGCCGGAGCGAAGCGGCGGGCTCAGCCGTTCAGGTGTCTTCGGGCCGCCGTCGGTGGGCCGCGCCGGCCGGGGCCACCTCGGGCAGCGACGCGGACCGCCCCGCGCGCAGCACGCGCAGGATCAGGCGAGGATCCAGGAGCGCCTCCGGCCCGTCGAGCATGTGCAACGCGCGCACGAAGCGCACGTAGACCTCGCGATCGACCTGCGCGGCCCGGTGCAGCATCCCGGTGTACCAGCGCATGATCGGCTGGAGGAACGGCCGCCGGCCCCTGGTCTCGGGGTAGGCGAGGTCTTCCCCCGTGGACATCCGCCACGGCAGGTCGACCGCCTTCGCCGCGGCCGCGTGGTAACGGCGGCCGAGGCCCGCCATCGCGCCGCGCCCCGCGCGGCGGCGCTGCTCCTTGAGCGCGGCGTCGAGCGCCAGCGCCTGGAGGCAGGCCGACGTCATCCCCTGGCCGTAAACGGGGTTGAAGCTGGCGAGCGCGTCGCCAAGCACGGCGAGCCCCTCGGGCATCCGCGCCATGCGCTCGTAGTGCCGCCGGAGGTGCGCCGGGAACTTGGAGACGGCGACGTCCGTCACCGGCTCGGCCCCGAGCAGCGCCCTGTAGAGCGCGTCGTTGGGCAGGCCCCGGGCGAACTCCAGGAAGCCCTCGGGATCGGCGGGCGGGTGATCGCCGAACAGGCCCGCCAGCACCACGATCCAGCGCCCACCCTCGATCGGCGCAATGCAACCGAACCGCCGGCTGTCGGACGGCGAGCCGAGGACGTACAGCGACTTCCACGGGAGCTGCGCCGGATCCCGCGGCCGGTACTGCCGGCTGGCATACCCCACCCGGACCTGGATTGTCGACTCGTCGGGCCGCCGGTAGCCGAGCGCCTCGAGCCACGCCGGCGCCCGCGAGCCGCGCCCGCTGGCGTCCACCACGAGCTCCGCCGCCAGCCGCTCGATCCGGCCGCCCTCGTCGCGTGGCCGGACCACGACGCCCGTGATCCGGGAGCGATCGGGAGACGCCGAGAGCTCCACCACCTCGCGCTGGTCGAGGCGCCGCACCCTGGGCAGCGCGAACGCGCGGCGGCGCACGTGCGCCTCCAGCAGCGGACGGGTCATGCACACGGTCCGCACCCCCGTCTCGAAGCGCGGCTTCCAGGCGCCGTGGTGGTGCCAGGCCAGGCCGAGCCCGAAGTCGTACGCGACGGCTCCGTCCTGGAGCAACTCCCCGGTGAAGCCGGGGAACAGGTCGTTCAGGATGCGCTCTCCCTGGGCGAGCAGCCCGTGGAGCTGGCGAGCCTGGGGCACGCCCTTGCGGGCCTCGCGGAGGTCATCCGGGATGGCGTCGCGCTCGACGACGGCCACCTCGCCGAAATGGTCGGCGAGCACGCGGGCTGCCACCAGGCCCCCGATGCTCCCACCGATCACCACCGCCCTGCGGCCGGCGAACGGGCGACTCGAGCGGATGTCCTCCTGGGTGCAAGGCTTCATGAAGCCGCCAGGATTGCAATCCTCGGGCCGCCCCTGAGGATTGCAACGCCGGCGCAATGCTCGCTTCGTGATGAGGCGGTCAACGCGCGTTGCGCGCGCTGCGCACATCGCGCGCGACGCGCCACTGCCCGACTGAGCAGCTGCGCAACTACGCAACTCGCCGCGCTCCGTCGAGATGAAAGCGACGATCACTCCTGCGCTCTTCGTCGCCATCAAAGCAGGACCTCCGATGCGGCCGGCTCGGAGAGGCCGTATCGAGGCGCCGCCCCCCGCTGGCGGGTGGCCGCTCCGTGGCGCGTGTGAGAGAGGGCACCGCTCACGCACCGGTCCTCGCGTCTTCGCGAGACGCGCTCGACGCGCATCACAATGCCGTGCGCCCGGAGCCGCGCGACGTGGCCCGCCGTCGCCGCGATGGGCGGCGGGCTACTTCTTGCGACAGCCGCAGTCGGACGTCGGCGCCTGCGGGGCCGCCGGCCGCTGGCACGTGGTCACGAGGGTGCTCAGGACTGCGAGGAGGATCGCAACGCGGAGCCGCATGCCGGCGATCCTCCCCCGCGCGCCGGGCGGCGTCAATCCGGCGCAGCGGGCTCAGCCGAGCGGCATCTCGAGCGACACCTCGTCGAGCCCGACGCCGAGGAAGCGGCGCGGGCGCACCGTGACCGCGATCTGCGCGCCGCCCTCGCCGCGGGCGGCCTTCACGGTGAGCTCGACGCTGGCGGGCGGCGCGTTCTCGAACAGCGCCCAGAGGGCGCCCTCGACGACCGGCTGGACCTCCGCCGGGTCGCTCTCCGGGGGCAGCTTCGAGCAGAGTGCGCGCAGGAACTGGACGACGCGCGCGACGAAGAGCTGATCGACGAGCGAGACGCGCTCGAGGCGCTCCTCCGGCTCGGCCGTGGGGCTGTCGTACGTGAGCTTCTCCGGCGGGACGTAGGCCGTCGGCGCGGCGAGGACGTACACCGCGTCGCTGTTCGGGGCCGACGCGAGCAGGAGCACGCCGCTCTTCGAGAGCTCGCGCTGGGTGTCCGTCGACACGAACGCCTCGGTCGGGATCGCGACGCCCTCGTCGCCCTCGTACGCGCCCTTGACCTCGTGCACCGGCAGGTCCCCGAGCGTTCCGCCGCCCTTCGCGCCCGTCACGCGGCAGGGCCACGCGGTCTCGCGGAAGCTCCCAGCGATCAGCGCGCCCACGACGTACGCCGGCGAGATCCAGACGCGGCCGCCCTCATCGCCGGGCTGCTCGGCGATCGCCGCTTCCCGGATCCGGGAGGTCGACCGGTCGTACGGCGCCCGGCCGAGCACGCGGTTCATCGCGATCGCGACCCACCGCGCGCAATGCCGCGCTGCAGCGGAGCGCCACGGCGCGCGGTGCGGCGCCCGGAACAGCGCGGCCTTGTTGTCGAGCCGCTCGACGCCGCCGAGATCGTCGACCCCGAGCAGGCGCGCGTCGCCGTTCACCACGGCGGGGAGCGCGTGCGCCTCGGCGACGCGCGCGATCTCCTCGAGCCGCGCGAGCGACGCGGCGCTGCCGTCGATCGCGACGTCCACGATGGCGACCGACGCCGGCGGCTCGGAGCTCGCCGTCTGCGCGAGCACCCGCGCGAGCGCGGAAGCCGCCTCGTCGGGCCGCGCGCTCACGACGTCGAACCGGACGCCCTCCGCCCCCTTCGCGCGCTCCACGAGCAGGCTCAGCCCGCGCCACGCCTCCTCGAGGCGCCGCACCTCGGGGTGCTGCAGGATCGCGCCGAGCTGCGCGCCGATCGCGCGCTCGATCTGCGCGATCGCCTCCGCGGGCCGAGCGGGCTGGCCCGCGCGCGGGCGGGCGCTCGCCGCCACGGTCGCGATGAGCTCCGAGAACCGCCCTCCCTCCGCCGGCTTCTCATCGAGGCTGCCCGGCGTCGCCGGTGGGGGCGCCGCCTCGGCGCCCTCGCCCCCGCCGAGGTCGACCATCGAGAGCAGCGCGTCCACGTCCGAGCCGGGCGCGGGCGCCGGCGCCGCGGGCCGATCCGCGACGGGCGCCGCGGACCGGCCGGGCGACGCGTCCCGGCGCTCCGGGAGGAGGCCCAGGATGTCGCGCACCAGCGGGGAGCCGCCCCAGAGCCGATCGAGCTCGGCGCGCGCCTGGTCGAGCGTGGCCGAGCCGTCGCGCAGCCGATCCAGGACCCGGCGGCCGTCGAGCAGCGAGCGCAGCAGCGGCACCTCGGCGCACAGCGCGTCGGGCCGGAAGCTCTTCAGCCCGGCGGGCGCGAGGTCGACGCGCACCGCCCGGCCCGCCGCGAGCACGCTCGGCACCTCGATCGCGAGCCGTGGCCGGAGCATCGTGAAGAGGTTATCGAAGCGGCTCGCGTCGACGCGGATCGCGCCCGAGGGCGGGCTCGCGCCGGCGTTGTGCGGATCGCGCGGGGTGAGATCGGCGACGACGAGCACGCGCAGCGGGAGCAGCGGCCCCCGTTCCGTGGCGCCCCCGTCCTCGCCGACGTGGAACCTGAACTCGTCGCCCAGAACGCCCTTTTCCGTCATGGCCAGCGCAGCATAGGCGTCACCTCTCGGCGCGAGAAGCGCTAAGCTCCGCGCGCATGAAGACGGAAGGCGGTCCGCCCTTGAACTTGAACCCTGAACCCCACGCCGCCAGCGATCGCAGGCGCCTTCGCGGGGGCGCCCCGATCCAGATCGGGCTCCTCGGCTGCGGGACGGTCGGCGGCGGCGTCCTGCGCCTCCTGGCCGAGAACTCCGGTTACCTGGCGGAGCGCGCAGGCGTCCCCCTCGTCGTGAAGCGCGTGGTCGTGCGCGACCTCGAGAAGGAGCGCGTCGCCGCCCTGGATCGCGGCCTGCTCACCACGAACCCCGAGGAGGTGGTCGACGACCCCACGATCGACGTCGTCGTCGAGGTGATGGGCGGCGAGACGCCCGCGCGCGCGCTGATCGAGCGCGCCATCGACCGCGGCAAGGGCGTGGTCACCGCGAACAAGCTGCTGCTCGCCGCCCACGGCCCCGCGCTCCTCGCGCGCGCCTCGGCGCGCCAGGTCGATCTCGCGTTCGAGGGGGCGGTCGGCGGCGGCATCCCGATCATCCGGACGCTCCGGGACGCGTTCGCCAGCGACTGGGTCGAGCGCGTCACCGCGATCCTGAACGGTACCTGCAACTACATCCTCACGCGCATGCGCGACACGGGCGCGTCGTTCGACGCCGCGCTGCGCGAGGCGCAGACGCTCGGCTACGCCGAGGCCGACCCGTCGCTCGACGTCGATGGCCACGACGCGGCGCACAAGCTGATCGTCCTGGCGATGCTCGCCTTCGGGGCGCAGGTCGACAGCGCCGACGTCCACACCTCCGGGATCCGGAGCATCGAGGAGGCCGACCACCGCTACGCCGATCGGTTCGGCTACACCATCAAGCACCTCGCGATCGGCCGCGATCTCGGCGATTCCATCGAGCTGCGCGTGCACCCCACGCTGATCCCGAAGGAGAGCGTGCTCGCCAACGTCTCCGGCGTGCTCAACGCCGTGCTGCTCGAGGGGCGCGCCGTCGGCCCGTCGCTCGTCTACGGCCGCGGCGCCGGCGACCTGCCGACGGCGGTCAGCGTCGTCTCCGACATCCTCGACGTCGCGCGCTCGATCGCGTCGGGCGTCGCGGGCATGCAGGGCCGCGGCATGTCGATCAAGCCCCGCGCGGTCCGCCCGCTCGGCGAGATCGTCTCCCGGTACTACCTGCGCTTCGCCGTCGAGGACCGGCCGGGGGTCATGGGGCGCCTCGCCGGCGCGCTCGGCGACGCGGGCGTCAGCATCGAGCAGATCGTGCAGCAGGGGCCGACGAACTCGAGCTCGGGCGCGGCGCCCGCTCCTCAGCCCGCGGTGGACGTCGTGCTCATCACGCACGACGCGCGGGAGGGGCTCGTGCGGAACGCGCTCGACGCGATCGCGCGCGAGCAGTTCCTCCGCGAGCCGGTGCACCTGTTCCGCATCGAGGAGCCGTGACGTCCCACAGCGACGCGCCGCTCGGCGTGTTCGACTCGGGCCTCGGCGGCCTCACGGTCGTGCGCGCGCTGCGCAGGCGCTGCCCGGCGGAGGACATCGTCTACCTGGGCGACACGGCCCGCGTCCCGTACGGCACGCGGTCGCCGGAGACGGTGGTCCGCTACGCGCTCGGCTGCGCGCGCGTGCTCATCGGCCGCGGCGTCAAGGCGATCGTTGTCGCGTGCAACACGGTGAGCGCCGTCGCGATCGACATGCTCCGGGTCGAGCTGGATCTGCCCGTCCTCGGGGTCATCCTGCCCGGCGCCCGCGCCGGCGTCGCCGCGTCGCGCGGCGCGACGATCGGCGTGCTCGGGACGGCCGGGACGATCGCGTCCGGCGCCTATCCCCGCGCCGTGGCGTCGCTCAGCACCCGCACCGAGGTCGCCGGCCAGGCGGCCCCGCTGCTCGTCTCGCTGGCGGAGGAGGGGTGGATCGAGGGCGAGGTCCCGCGCCTCGTCGCGCGGCGGTACCTGGAGCCGCTCATCGGCGCGGGCGCCCGGTCGATCGTGCTCGGGTGCACGCACTTCCCGCTGCTCCGCGCCGCGATCGAGGCCGAGACGGCGTCGCTCGCCGGCGGCCCCCTCCCGATCGTGGACAGCGCATCGGCGACCGCGGAGGAGGTGGCCTCGTTCCTCGCCGAGCGGGGGCTCGCGACCTCCCGGAGCACGCCGGGCGCTCTCTCGCTCCTCGTCACGGATCTACCGAAGAGCTTCGCCACAGTGGCGGCCAGGTTCCTCGGGGAGCCGGTCGTCGCGGACGGCGCCGCCAGCTCCTCGACCCAGGTTGGCGCTGCTGTCCGCTCCCCGACCCAGGTTGGCGGGGACGCCGCTGGCCATTCTTCCAATTTTTCCGCCCAAAGCGTCGACGTGGAGCAGATCGACCTGTAATACGCAGCAAGCTTCGCTCGGGGCTCCGGGCGCAGAGGAGGTTTTCCACACGATGACGCAGCTCAGGTGGCTTTCGGCCGGCGAGTCGCACGGGCCGGAGCTCGTGGCGACCGTCGAGGGTATTCCGGCGGGCATGCCGCTCCTTGCCGAGGACATCGACGAGGATCTGGCGCGGCGGCAGCGCGGCTACGGGCGCGGTGGGCGGATGAAGATCGAGACCGATCGCGTCCGCCTCGTCGCCGGCGTGCGCGGCGGCGAGACGCTCGGCGGCCCCATCGCCATGGTGATCGAGAACCGCGATCACGCGAGCTGGGCCGGGCGGATGGGCCCCGAGCCGTTCCCCGAGCCGCCCGAGGCGCTGACCCGCCCGCGCCCCGGCCACGCGGATCTGGCCGGCGGCCTGAAGTACGCCCGGCGGGACCTGCGCGACGTGCTCGAGCGGGCGAGCGCGCGCGAGACCGCGGCGCGCGTCGCGGTGGGCGGCGTCTGCCGCAAGCTCCTCCGGTCCGTCGGCGTCGAGGTCTTCGCCCACGTCCTGTCGATCGGCCCGGTGGCGTCGCCGACCTCCGCCGCCTCGGGCGGGGGTGAGCTCCCGCTCGCCGAGCTCCGGGAGCGCGCCCGCGCCTCGGATCTCGCGTGCGTCGACGCCGCTGCCGCGCAGGCGATGCGCGACGCCATCCGCGAGGCGGCGCACCGGGGCGACACGCTCGGCGGCGTCTTCGAGGTGATCGCCACGGGCCTGCCGCCCGGGCTCGGGAGCCACGTGCAGTGGGACCGCAAGCTCGACGGCCGGCTCGCGCAGGCGCTGATGAGCATCCAGGCGATCAAGGGCGTCGAGATCGGCATCGGCTTCGAGGCCGCGCGCATCTCGGGCTCCGAGGTGCACGACCCGATCGCCTACGATCAGGGGGCGCACGCCTTCACCCGCCCGTCGAACCGCGCCGGCGGCCTCGAGGGCGGCATCACGAACGGCATGCCGCTCATCTGCCGCGCCGCCATGAAGCCGATCGCGACGCTCAAGCGCGCGCTCCCCTCCGTCGACGTGCGCACCAAGGAGCAGTTCGACGCCGCCTTCGAGCGCAGCGACGTCTGCGCTGTCGCGGCCGCCTCCGTCGTCGGCGAGGCGATGGTCGCGATCACGCTCGCCGCCGCCCTGCTCGAGAAATTCGGCGGCGACAGCCTCACGGAGCTCTCGCGCAACGTCGACAGCTACCTCCAGCAGGTCCGCGCTTACTGAAGGCCATGGAATTCCCTCCCGACGCACCTCCGCTCCTGCTCACCGGCTTCATGGGGGCGGGCAAGTCCACCGTGGGCCGCATCGCCGCCGCGCGCACGAGGCTCCCGTTCCTCGATCTCGACGACGCCATCGTCGAGGAGGCCGGCGAGAGCGTCCCGTCGCTCTTCGCCACGCGCGGCGAGGCTGGCTTCCGCGCGCTGGAGGCGGCGACCCTGCGCCGGCTCCTCGCGGCGCGCGGCCCGCGCATCATCGCCCTCGGCGGCGGCGCCCTCGTCGATCCCGCGCTCCGCGCCGAGGCGCTCGAGCGCGGCTGCGTCGTCGCGCTCACCGCCACCCCGCGCACGATCGCCGCGCGCACGCCGAACGGCAACCGCCCGCTCCTCGACGGCGCGCCGGACCGCGAGGCGCGCATCCGCGAGCTCCTGGACGCGCGCGCCCCCGTCTATGCCGATGCCCACGCGCGCGTCGTGACCGACGGCGTCTCCCCCGCGGACGTCGCGGCGCGGGTCCTCCGCGCCTACGCGGATCGCCCGCTCTTCGTGCCGCTCGGCGACAAGAGCTACGCGGTGCGCATCGCCTCCGACGGGGCGGCGTCCACGGCGGACGCCGTCGCCGCGCTCGCGCCGACGTCCGTCTTCGTCGTCACGGACGAGAACGTGAGCCGCCTCTGGGGCGCGCCGCTGCTCGCCGCGCTCGCGGCGCAGGGGACGCCGGCCGCGGCCGTCACGGTGCTCAAGCCCGGCGAGGAGCACAAGCGGCTCGCGGCCGTCGAGGCGGCGCTGACGGCGATGATCGACGCCGGCGCCGACCGCGGCGCGGTGGTGCTCGCGCACGGCGGGGGCGTGGTGACCGACATCGGCGGCTTCGCTGCGTCCACGCTGCTCCGGGGCGTCCGCTGGGTCGCGGCGCCGACCACGCTCCTCTCGATGGTCGACGCCTCGGTCGGCGGCAAAACCGGGGTCGACCTCGGGCCCGCGAAGAACGCCGTCGGAACGTTCCACCAGCCGTCCGCGGTCGTCGCGAGCCCGGCGGCGCTCGCCACCGAGACCGACCGCGCTTACCGGAGCGGGTTCGCGGAGGTGGTGAAGTCGGCCTGCATCGGCGATCCGGAGCTGCTCACGCTGCTCGAGCGCGAGGCCGACCGCGTCCTCGCGCGCGACCTCGGCGTGCTCGCCGAGGTCATCCGCCGCTCGATCGCCGTGAAGGCGGCCATCGTTTCCCGCGATGAGCGCGAGTCGGGCGACCGCGCCCTCCTGAACCTCGGCCACACGCTCGGGCACGCCCTCGAGGCCGAGGGCGGGTTCGTCCGGCTGGCCCACGGCGAGGCGGTGGCGCTCGGCATGGTGGCCATGTTCCGCGTCGGCTGCGCGCTCGGCGTGACCGACCGCGGGGCGGCCGACCGGGCGACCCGCCTGCTCGCGCGGCTCGGCCTGCCCACCCGGATCGAGGACGAGCCGGTCTCCGCCGCGCTGCGCTTCCTGTCGCTCGACAAGAAGCGCCGGGGCTCGTCGGTCCGGACGGTGCTGATGCGGGACATCGGCAGCACGTTCGTGGAGCCGATGCCGCTCGATCGCCTCGCCTCGCTCCTCGAGCGCGCCGCCGCCGGCGCGACCTGATCCCTTCACGCCACGTCCGCCTCCCGCCTCCGGACGCGCGACCTCGTTTGGTCCCGGGCGTTCTCTCCCGAGATGCTTTCGGGGCTGCGTGCGTCGAAGTCCCTCGTCGCTGAGCGCCTCCGGCGCAGACGGCGCTTGCGCTGTCGGTGAATAAATCGATGTATTTCCAACGTTCTTCGGAAAAAAATCCCGGCACACCGCCCGCCCCGTCCGCTCCGCGCTATCTTTCCCGGCGCCGATGGTGACCGCGACGAAGAAGAGAATCCTGGTGGTGGAGGACGAGCAGGACACGGCGGCGATGATCGCCCGGTTCCTCGGCGACGAGTTCGACACCGTGGTCGCGACGAACGGGCTCGATGGGCTCGCGCTGGCCCAGCAGGAGCCGCGTCCCGATCTGGTGATCGTGGACATCATGATGCCGAAGCTCGACGGAGTGAGCATGACGAAGCGGCTCCGCGAGCACGAGCCGACGCGCCGGGTGCCGATCATCTTCCTGACCGCCAAGTCGGATCCGATGGACGTCATCGCCGGCATCCAGGCGGGCGCTCGCCATTACATCACGAAGCCCTTCGTGCTCGACGATCTCAAAAAGAAGGTCCGCAAAGCCGTCTACGGCCGCTGAGCGGCGGTCACCCGCTGCGGATACGGGCCCATCTCGACGTTTTCGGTGCTCAGCGCACCGGAGTCTCAGGATCCTACAGATCTCGCTTGATGTGTGTTGGGCGACGTGATCAAAGCTGCGGATGGGTTCACCTGCAGCAGAGCACGCAGCGGCACTCGCCGAGGAGATGAGCGACGCGCACTTCGGCGATGCGCGGCTTTCGAAGCGCCAGACCAAGCTGGTGCAGAAGCTGGCGCAGGCGCCGGACAAGAGCTTCCCCTCGCTGCTGTCCGACAGCGAGCTGGAGGCGGCGTACCGTTTTTTCGGCAACGACGCCGTCACGCCCGCGGCGATCCTGGCTCCGCATGTGCACGCCACCCTCGCGCGCATGGAGGCCGAGCCGGTGGTGCTCGCCATCCATGACACCACGACCCTCTCCTTCCGCTCGGACGGCCAGCGGCAGGGGCTCGGACGGCTGCGCTCCTCGGGGCAGACGTTCTTCGCCCACTTCACGCTGGCGGTCAGCGGCGATGGAACGCGCCGCCCGCTCGGCGTGCTCGATCTGAGCACGCACGTGCGCGACGACGGCACGATGGACAACGAGCACGACCGCTGGGGAGAGCAGGTGGAGCGCGTCGCGGCCTTGGGCGCAGCTCCGCACGACGTGGTGCATGTCATGGACCGCGAAGGCGACGACTACGGCCTGTTCGCGCAGCTGTTGAGCGCAGGGCATCGGTTCGTGATTCGGCTCGCGCACAATCGCCTCGTCGAGGCCGACGCCCTCGGAGAGCAGGCCAAGCTCGAGCAGGCGCTCGCGCATGTTCAAGCGGTGGCCGTACGCGAGGTAGAGCTTTCGCCGCGGCCGGCAGCCAATCGCAGCCCTCAACAGAAACGGCTGCATCCTCCGCGCGCAGGACGCTTGGCCAAGCTCGCCCTTGGAAGCACGCGCGTGACCCTGCGGCGACCGAGATCCCAGCCGCGCGAGCTGCCGGCGACGCTCTCGCTTCAGGTCGTGCGTGTCTGGGAGCTCGAGCCGCCGCCGGGCGAAGCGCCGGTCGAGTGGGTGCTGCTCACGAGCGAGCCGGTCGAGTCCGTCGAGCAGTTGACGCAGCTGGTTGACTGGTACCGGGCGCGGTGGATGGTGGAGGAGTTCTTCAAGGCCCTGAAGACCGGATGCGCCTACGAGAAGCGCCAGATTGAGGACCTGCACGGCTTGCGCAACGTGCTGGCGCTCTTCGCGCCCATCGCCTGGCAGCTATTGCTGCTGCGCAGCGAGGCTCGGCGCGCTCCGGAGCAGCCCGCGACCGCCGTGCTCACGCCCACCCAGCTCGCGGTGCTGCGGGTCTTCGCGCGCAAGCCCCTGCCCGAGAACGCCACGGCCCGCGATGCCTTCCTGGCCATCGCCGGGCTCGGCGGACACCTCCGGCGAAACGGCGAGCCCGGCTGGCAGACCTTGGGCCGTGGCTACGAGCAGCTCCTCACCCTCGTCCAGGGCTGGAGCGCCGCGAGGGAGGTGGGGAAATTATGATCAATCCTGAGACCGGAGTGCGCCTGCGCGCCGAAAACGCCGATCTGGGCCCGTCTCCTGTGCGGGTGACCGCCGCTCTGCCCCGGGGGACTGAAGAGGTCAAGAGAAGGGGAGGAGATAGACTGGCGATCTCGGCATCTCCGAGGTTTCTTTGCTCGCGCCAGTCCGTTTCTCGCGTGCTGCGTGGTGCTGCTGGGTAGGAATCCCGGCGGTTTTCGCCGCCGTCACGCGCCGTCGCCGTGTGGCGCTCGCCTTGGGGTCTATGAGGTTTCTTCGGAGATCTCGTATCTCCGTCGGGGCCCGGCGCAGCGGCGGGGGCGCTGGCGCGGGGGGGCACGTCAGCTGCCGCCGCGGCTCGGGACGCTGACGGCCTTGAAGGCGCGCTCGAACAGCTCGAGGGAGCGGCTGATGCTCGACTGCACCCGGCGCATCTCCTCGCCAGAGGTGGTCGCGAGCTTGACGATCTCGAGCGCCTCGCGCGGGTGCGCGTCATCGTAGTTCGCGTGCGCCGCGAGCCACGTCAGCGACTTGCTCCCCTCGCCATAGAGCTTCGTGAAGGCCGGCAGCACCACGCGAGACCACTCGCCGGTGATCCCCTCGATCGCGTAGTTCACGGCGCCGACCGCCTCCGCGAGCGAGCCGCGGTAGGAGATCGACCAGAGCCAGTCGAAGAGCGACGCCACCTCCGGGCTCGGGCGGTGGCTCGTGATCTCCGCGGTGCTGATCCCGTGCCCCGCCGCCCAGTCGAGGTACCAGCGCACGTGCAACGCCTCGACCCGGATGTTGCCGATGAGCCAGTCGCGCACCAGGAAGTCGCGCGGTGACTGGCCGTACGTCGTCTTGGCAAGGCTGAGCCCCATGTACTTCGGGAACGCCTCGACCACACAGAAGAACTCCCGGAGGAGCACGCTCCATGTCTCGTGATCGATCGGCTCCGTCAGCGTTCGCGCGATCGGCGGCGTGTAGACCGCGGCCTTCCACTGGTCGGCCAGGGACTCGAGCATGTCGTCGATCCAGACCGGGTGCGGCGTCGCCTTGAGGCTGTCCTTGACTTCCTTGTGCCGCTGCGAGCGAGGTGACAGCATGAAATTACCTGGAGGGTTTCTGAGTCAATCTCCCTCGTGGCTGCCCGCCGGTCTCTACCCCACCGAATCACCTCAAGCTGACCGGCCAGCGGCCGTCAGGAGACAATCCGCGGCGCAGGCACGATGCTGACCCCCGAGCACGAGAGAAGAGAGGGCCAGCACGACGACCTCACGATGAGAGGCTTCGTGTACATGTGTCCCGCCTGCATCCAGTCTGGATCAGGGGGAAGGAGCAAGTCAATAGACAAACGCGGGCGCCGCCGCAACGACAAGAGGGCCGATCTCGCTCAGGTCGCTCACCATACGACCTCGGAGAGGCACTCGGTCGCGCCGCGGAACCGGCACCGCTGGTGGGTTACCTTTGGGGTGGACGCGCCGCACAGGAGGAGCGCCTGCTCCACCCAGCCGCAGACACCTTCTCCGCAGTTCATCGCGGAGGGCCCCTCGTCGTCGCCGGTCGGGCCTGTGATGGTCAGCACCCATTCCCGCGGCTTCACCATGCGCGGGAAGACCTTCCCGGAGTCGAAGTAGCGCGACCAGAACATTCCAGTCCGGGCGACGATCGTGTCGGGCATCGCGATCGAGAGCGCGAACTTCAACACCGTATTGAGGTCGCGATCCGCGACGTAGCGGGCAAACCGCTTGATCTCGGCGGCCTGGTCGGTCGCAGTCCGCACGTGCGTTCGCAGGGCCCGGTTCCAGACGCCGATCGGATACCAGCTGCTCACCAGCAGCGGCTGATAGAGTACGTCCCGGTCTGACTTGGGCAGCGACGTCACCAGGCGCTCCCACGCACCGGCGTCGCGGTTCGTCGTGACGAACGACCGGAGGTTGACCAGCAACGTTCCTTTGCATCTGCCGGCGGGGATCGAGGTCTTGGTCTTCGTCTCGTGCGTCTTCATCGCGGCGAACCTGCGGCGGGAAGGCCCTGGCGAAGCTGAGCCCGATCGCGGGCGTGGCGCACGTGCCCTCGGGCGGGCAACCCTGCCCAGGAGCACATCGTCGGGGCAACTTCAGGAGTCGTGGTTGTACCTCGCAGGGGAGCGTGAGTCGGGCTCGATGGCAAGAGATGATTACGTGGGAGCAGCCGTACGACACGAGCCGACGTGGCCCTGCGCAAGATCACGCCGGTTGTCCAGCTCTCCTTTCGACCCGAGACGCCAGACCCCAGGCGACCGCCGCAGGCGTCAACGTGCGCAATCGTGTAATGCGCATTACGTGATTTCGTGTCGCGCTCGTCGTCGTCGTGGCGTCGTGGCCGTCGACGGGCGCTCGTGGCGGTGATGGGGGCTCGCAGCGGCGACGGGCGCGGCGGGGGCTGCGCGTCGCCTGCGGAGGTGCTGCGCCTGGCAGTTGCCGTCCTCCGCGAACCTCGGTACCCCTACGCCCATGAGCGAACCCACCACGGGCCGGCCCGCCGCCGGCCACGCGGAGCCCGAGCTGCCGCACATCGACGTCGCCGAGCGGGGGGCGCCGCGCGACGGCCAGCCGCAGGTCATCGACCGCCGGCTGTTCATGCAGCTGCTCGTGTTCCGTTGCCGCGACGACGCCGATCCGGCGGAGCTGATCCGCGCAGCCGGCCAGGCGCTCTCGTCCCAGCGCGTCGGCGCCGTCATCTACGAGGACATCAACGATCCGCGCGGGATCGCTGTGCTCACATGGGCGGAGGACCCCGCCTTCTTCGTCCAGACCGTCCGCCCGGCGCTCAACCGCAACGAGCTCCGGGCCCTGGAGCTTCGCCCCGATTTCACGATGCTGGGGCGCACGTACTCCACCGGCTACGAGCAGGACCTCGACTTCTGGCTGCTCCGGCGCCCGGCGGAGACCGTCTCGAACCCCGCCTGGCCGTGGGCCGTTTGGTATCCGCTCCGCCGCAGCGGCGCGTTCTCCAAGCTCGAGGGGCGCGAGCAAGGGAGCATCCTGCGCGAGCACGGCACCATCGGCAGGGCCTATGGCGCCCAGGACCTCGCCCACGACATCCGCCTCGCGTGCCACGGCCTCGACGCCCGCGACAACGAGTTCGTGATCGGGCTCGTCGGCAAGGAGCTCCACCCGCTCTCCCACATCGTGCAGACGATGCGGAAGACCCGCCAGACCTCGGAGTTCATCAGCCAGATGGGCCCGTTCTTCGTCGGCCGCGCCGCCTTCCGCAGCCCGGGCGGCTGACGGGACCGCTCCCCCTCAGCCGATGCCGGCGAGGCCCGAGAACGCCCGCGCCAGGGCGTCGAGCCGCGCCGCCGCGCGGGCCTCGGCGTCGCCCAGCGGCTCGTCCGCGGCGACCTCCTCGCGCACGTCGAAGTAGAACTTGATCTTCGGCTCCGTGCCGCTCGGGCGGGCGATGAGCCGGCTCCCGCCGTCGAGCTCGTACACGAGCACGTTGCTCGGAGGCAGCACGAGCGGCTCGACAAGGCCGTCGCTCGTTGTGCGCGTGCGCGCCTCGAAATCGCGCCACGCCACCACGGGGACGCCGCCGATCGCGGCCGGCGGGCTCTTCCTCAGCGCGGCCATGATCGCGGCGATCTTCTCGAGGCCGTCGACGCCGCGCAGGGTGTACGAGCGCTGCCCGCTCATGTAGAGGCCGTACTTGCGGGTGATCGCCTGGAGCTCGTCGAGCAGCGTCCTGCCCTCGGCCTTGCGCACCGCCGCGAGCTCGGCGACCAGCGCCGCGGCGCTGATGCCGTCCTTGTCGCGCACGACCGGGCCGACGGTGTAGCCGAGCGCCTCCTCGAAGCCGAACACGAAGCGGGCGCCGGTCGAGCGCTCGATGTCCATCGCCCGGTTGGCGATCCACTTGAACCCGGTCAGCGTCTCCTCGTAATGAACCCCGAGCGCCGCGGCGATCACGCCGAGCATCGGGGTCGAGACGCAGGAGGCCAGCACGAGCCGGCGCTCGTCCGCGCCCTGCGCCCGCCCCTCGGTGAGCAGGTAATGGCCGAGGAGCACCCCGACCTGGTTGCCCGTGAGCTGCTCGTACTCGCCGTCTGGGCGCCTCACCGCCACGGCGAGCCGGTCGACGTCGGGATCGTTGGCGAGGACGAGATCGGCGCCCTCCTGCTTCGCGAGGGCGAACGCCAGGTCCATGGCGCCCTTCTCCTCGGGGTTCGGGAACGCGACCGTGGGGAACGCGCCGTCCGGCTCGGCCTGCTCGGGCACGCTCGCCACGCGCGTGAAGCCGGCCTCGCCGAGCGCCCGGTGGACCAGGCGGTCGCCGACGCCGTGAAGCGGCGTGTAGACGATGCAGAGGTCGCGATCCCCGTCGCTCCGCACCGCGAGGCCGCGGATCGCGCCGAGGTAGCTCCGCTCCAGGTCCTCGGGGAAGTCGCGCACGAGCCCGAGCCTCCTCGCCTCGTCGAGGGGCATGCGGGGGACCTGATCCGCCGGCGGCGAGGCGTCGATCGCCGTCGCGATGCTTGTGTCGTGCGGTGGGATGATCTGCGCGCCGTTGTCCCAGTACACCTTGAAGCCGTTGTACTCGGGCGGGTTGTGGCTCGCCGTCACCATCACGCCCGCGGCCGCGCCGAGGTGGCCGACAGCGAACGCGGCGATCGGCGTGGGGCAGGGGACGGGCGAGAGGTGGCTCGGGATGCCCGCGGCGGCGAGGGCGCAGGCGGTGTCCTCCGCGAACTCGCGGCTCATCCGGCGGCCGTCGTAGCCGATGACGACGCCGGCGCTCCGCGCCTTGTCGCCGATCGCTTCGAGGAGGTGACGGGCGAGGCCCGCGGTCGTGCGGAGGATGACGGCGCGGTTCATCCGGCTCTCGCCGGCCCCGAGCACGCCGCGGATGCCCGCGGTGCCGAACTCCAGAGGACCGGCGAAGCGCTCGGCGAGCTCGGCGCGGACGCCGTCCTCGCCCGCCCTGGCCGCGTCGATGAGCCGGCGCAGCTCGCTCTGGGTCTCCGGATCGGGGTCGTGGGCAAGCCAGCGTTCGGCGGGCTCGAGGACGAAGTCGTGGCTCACGCCTGGTATTTAGTTCATGCCGGCCGTGGTTTGCACCACGACCACGCGCGATTCGGCGCGGCGGCAGCGCGGGCGGCGAACGACGCGCGGTGGCCCGCCCCGGACCGGCGCCGACGTAACGGGTGGCTCCCGGCAGCTCGAACCGCTCAGCCCGCTCTGGCCGGCGGCTCCCGGCCAGCTCGGACCGCTCAGCCCGCTCGGCCGGGCGTCAGCCGGGCTTCTTGCCGGCGGCGAGCGCCTCGGCGAAGCGCGTGTCGTACTGCCCGCCGCGGAAATCGCCGTCCTGCAGGATCTGGCGGAGGAACGCGAGGTTGGTCGCGGCGGGCCCGGCCGGACCGGTGAGCTCGATCGTCGTCTCGGCGAGCGCCCGGTCGAGGCGGGCGATCGCCTCGTCGCGGGTCGGGCCGTGAGCGACGATCTTGGCGAGCAGCGGGTCGTAGAACGGCGTCACCTCGAGCCCCTCGGCGACGCCGGTCTCGATCCGCAGGTCGTCGCCCGCGGCCGGCCAGCGGAGCGCCGTGATGCGGCCGGGCTGGGGGGCGAACTTCTTCGCCGGATCCTCCGCGTAGAGGCGCGCCTCGATGGCGTGGCCGCGGTAGGTGTGGCCCAGGACCTCCGGCGCGAGCGGCTCGCCCGACGCGATGCGGATCTGGTGCTCGACAAGGTCGAGCCCGGTGCACATCTCCGTGACACAGTGCTCGACCTGGAGCCGCGCGTTGACCTCCAGGAAGAAGAGCTCGCCGCTCTCCGCCGCGACGAACTCGACGGTGCCAGCGCCGACGTAGCCGGCGGCGGTCACGACCCGGAGGGCGCTCTCGTGGAGCTCTTTCCGCCGGGCCTCGCCCGCTGCTCCCTGGAAGAACGCGGCCGGCGACGGGGACTCCTCGACGATCTTCTGGTGCCGGCGCTGCGCGCTGCACTCGCGCTCGCCGAGCGCGACGGCGCCGCCCCGGCCGTCGCAGAGCACCTGCACCTCGATGTGGCGCGGGCGCTCGATGTACCGCTCCATGTACACGCGCGGGTCCCCGAACGCCGCGCGGCCGCGGTCGGAGCACGCGGTGAGGGCGCGCGACAGCTTGCCCGGATCGGTGACGATCTGCATGCCGATGCCGCCGCCGCCGCCCGCGGCCTTGACGAGCAGCGGGAAGCCGATGCTCTCGGCGGCGCGCTGGGCGGCCTCGACGTCGGCGGGGTCGACCGGTCCGCCCGTGCCCGGCGGCGGGAACACGCCGGCCCCGCGCGCGTGATCCCGCGCGAGGATCTTGTCGCCGAAGGCGTGGAGCACCGCGGGCGGCGGCCCGATGAACGTGACGCCTGCCTCGACGACGGCCTCGGCGAACGCCTGGTTCTCGCTGAGCAGCCCGTACCCGGGATGGATGCCGTCGGCGCCCGTCGCGCGGGCCGCCTCGACGATCGCATGGATGACCAGGTAGCTGTCCCGGACCGGCGGCGGCCCGATGCGCACCGCCTCGTCGGCCATCGCGACGTGCGGCGCGCTCGCGTCCGCGTCGGAGTACACGGCGACCGTCGCGATCCCGAGCCGTTTGCAGGTCCGGAGGACGCGGCAGGCGATCTCTCCACGGTTGGCGACGAGGATCTTCTTCAACACGGCCGACAGCTACGCCCCCGCGCGCCGGCGCGTCAAGACGCCCGCTGCAGGCGGAGCTCGCTCGCGCGCTCCCGGGAGGCTGCGCGCGCGATCAGCCCAGCGCCCGCCGCACCTTCGGCTTGGCCCCGAGCAGCACGAGCTGCCCGCAGGCCGCCGAGACGTCATCGCCGCGCCGGCGCCGAACGAAGCAGGAGTATCCCGCCTGGGTGAGCACCTCCTGGAACGCCGCCACGCGCTCCTGGGCCGGCGGACCCAGCGAGGAGGCCTCGATCGGGTTCATCGGGATGAGGTTGATCTTCACCGGGAGCCCGCGCAGCAGCTTCGCCAGCCGCCGCGCCTCGGCGGGATCGTCGTTCTGCCCGGCGACGAGCGTGTATTCGATGGTGATGCGCCGGCGCCGCGGCAGCGGGTAAGCGCGCAGCGCCGCGAGCAGCTCGTCGAGCGGGTGCTTGCGGTTGATGGGCATCAGCGCCGAGCGGGTCTCGTCGTCCGCGGCGTGCAGCGATATCGCGAGCGCGATCTGTCCGCCAAAATCCGCGCCGAGCCGCGCGATCTCGGGCACGAGGCCCGACGTGGACACCGTGACCCGCCGCGTCGAGAGGTTGATCCCTTCCGGGTGCGTGAGCAGGCGCAGCGAGCGAGCGGTCGCTTCGTAGTTGTGGAGCGGCTCGCCCATGCCCATGTACACGACGTTGCGGAGCTCCTCGCCCTCGTCGAGCATCGCCCGCCCGAGGAGCACCTGGCCCGCGATCTCCTCGGCCCCGAGGTGGCGCTTGAGCCCCGCCACGCCGCTCGCGCAGAAGCTGCACCCCATGGCGCAGCCGACCTGCGTCGAGATGCACTGGGTGACGCGGACGCGCGGCGCGGCGTCCGCCTCGGCGGCCGCATCGTCGTCCTCGTCGTCGGCAGCCGCCGCGTCGGCGTCGAGCTGCGCCTGCGAGCCGGGGCCCGACACCGACGGGAGCAAAACCGTCTCGATGGTCGCGCCGTCGCGCAGGCGCAGGAGCAGCTTGCGCGTGCCGTCCTCGGAGCGATGAACCCGCTCGGGCGTCAGCACCTCGCCCAGCCCCTCCGCGGCGAGGTGCTCGCGCAGCCGCGCCGGGAGGTTCGTCATCGCGGCCGGATCGAGGACGCCGCGGCGATGGATCCAGTGGAACACCTGCTTCGCCGTGAACGACCGCTCTCCGCGGGAAGCCAGCGAGGCCGACCACTCTTCAGGCAGCCGGGCGACGGGGTGAAGCGGCGTGGAGCGCACCTGCCTGGCCTACTGCGCGCCGCCCCCAGCGGCAAGGGGAGCAGGCGGGCGGCCAGGCCAGAGCGTCAGCCGCTCTGGCTGTCGACCTGCGCGGCCGTGAGCTGCCCGTCGCGCTCGCGGCGCGCGCGCGTCCGGCTGGCGGCCTCGAGCACCTCGCGGGTGTAGCGCTCGAACGCCTCGGCCCGGTGCATCGCTGTGTGCTCGGCGAAGACGCGCTGCCTCGCCCGCTGGCCCACCGTCAGGCGCTTGTCCTCCTTCATCTCCCTCAGCTTCCGGAGCACGTCCTCCGGCGAGCGCACGAGCAGGATCTCCTCGCCGGGCTGGAAGAACGTCTCGATACCAGGCCAGGTGTCGCTCAGCACAGGGGTCCCGCACGCGGCCGCCTCGAACAGGCGCGCGCTCGGCGACCACCCGGACTCCACCATCGCACGGCGGGTCAGGTTCAGCGTGAAGCGCTGGGAGTTGTAGAAGATGCGGTGCTCGTCCGGCGGGAGGTGCTCCGTCCGGGAGACGTTCTCCGGCCACGCGAGCGACGTCGGGTACTGCGCGCCCGCCACCCCGAAGCGCCCGCGGCGCATGCGCCGCGCCGGCTCGAGGAGGAGCCGCTCGACGGCCGCCTGCCGGTCGTCGCTGTAGGTCCCGAGGTAGCCGAGATCCCAGCGCATCGGCGCCGGCTGGGGATGGTACACGTCCGTGTCCGCCGAGCAGTAGAGCGCCCGCGCGCGCACCGCGCCGTGGCTGCGCTCCAGCCGCTCCAGCGTCGGGCCCCCCGTCGCCGACAGATAGAGATCATACCGCGGGATCAGCGCCGGCGTCAGGTACGCGTGATCCCCGTGCGCCAGCCGGCCGAGCGTGACAGGCGTGTCCAGATCGTAGAAAGCGGCCTTTCCGCGGGCCTCTTCGGTGATCCACGCCCCGACCGTCGCCCCTTCCGGTACGAAGGAGCCGACGATCACGAGATCGGCTTCGCGCACGGCGCGTGAGAATCTATCGCGGAGCTCGGTAATGCTCGAGTACTGCTCGGTCGTGCCGTAAGGCGGGTTGGGCAGGTCACGGTGCTGATCGTAGATGGGGAGGTTCCGCTCCAGAAAGAGCACCCGGTGGCCGCGCGACGCGAGCGCACGGAGGAGCGCTCTGTACGTCGTGGCGTGGCCGTTGCCCCACGAAGACGTGATGGAGAGCCCCAGGAAGACATAGCGGTAGGTAGTTGTCGTCATAGCGTGGTGGCGGCAAGGGTTGAGAGATCCCAGACGGCGTGCCGGCCCGGAATGAGCCGGCCCCGAGGTACACCGCGGCGGCCCCGGAGAGGCGAAAGACGCCTCGCGGACGCACGCGCAACATGCGCAACATGTGCAACGTGCGCAGGACGAGCGGCACGCCGATCCAGTTGCCCTGGCGCCGCGCGAGAGGGCGCGGCGACGAGCGCACCCGGGATTAACATGCGTGCTCACCCTCTGCAATGCTGTGAGATGCAGTTTCTCGATCGAAGGTGCGTATTCCTCGTCAGACGCCAGGCGGTAAGGCCCGCCCTTTTCTCGTGACGACGAAGTGCGCGGAATCGCCGCTTGCTCGGGGATAACGCGGCTCGTTCGGGTAAAGCACCCGACGGCAACCGTCCTCGCATCGCAGAGGAACCGGCCTGTGCGGTAAACGCTGTTGGGAAGCGATGATGATGAGAAAAAGAGGGACGTTGTCGCAATGGTCGGTGACGGCTGCTGGTCGAACGGAGCGTCGACGGGGGAGCCCTGCTCCGGAACGCCGGGGCAGCGCTGGCGAAGCGCCGCCCAGGCCGGCGCGCGCTGTCGGACGCGTACGCCGCGGTGAGCGGGCGCGGCTTTCGGCTGGGGATTCTGCCTTCCAGCTGAGCTCGCCGACGAACCGGCGGCCTCGGCCGGGCAGGGGCGCCTGGCGTCGCGGAGAAATCGGGCGGGGGAGCAGGAAGGCAGGAAGCGCGCGGCGCTGTCCGGGTGCCTTCCCGTCGATGCGGGGGTGCTGCGGTGGAATCGGCAGGCCGGGTGTCCAGCCTTCAGCGGTGGTGCGGCCGCGCGAGGGCCGTCGAGACGTTCAGGTGGCGGGGCTCAGCGCCTGCCAGCCCTGGATCACCTCGGCGATGTTCGCGAAGCGGCGGTCCGGGCTGTGCGCCAGGCCCCTGTTCACGAACACCTCGATCTCCCGGTCGACCGGCGGAGGCATCAGGCTGCCCAGGCGGCGCGGCGGCGTCCTCGTCTTGAGATCGGCGAGCATCAGCAGATTGCGCGCGGCGTAGGGGAGCTCGCCGGTGAGCGCGTGAAAGATCACCGTCATGGCCGCATAGAGATCGGCCCGGTGATCCACCGTCTTCCCCTTGGTGAGCTGCTCGGGAGGCGCGAACCTGAAATCGCCGAGACACCGGCTCGGTAACGTCGGCTCCGCGTCGGAGAGCCCGGGAGGGAGCTTGCACGAGCCGAGATCCAGGAGCGTCAGCCGCTCGCCGTCAGGACCCTGGTCGAGGAGCACGTTCGTGGAGCTGATGTCGCGGTGGATGATGCCAATCTCGTGCAGCTCGGCGATCGCCGACCAGAGCTGCTCGCCCAGCCGGTGAACGGCGCTGAACGGGAGTGGCCCCTGCCGGGCGATGCGCTCGCTGAGGGGCTCCCCCTCGCGCAGCTCGAACACGAGGAGAGGACCGTGCACCAGGTCCTTGCCGCCGTCGAGCGAGGGCAGTGTGTGTGGGCCCCGCAGCCGCTCGCACGCCGCCGCCTCGCGCCGGAAGCGCGCCTCGGCCTCCTGCTGGGGCATGCGCTCTGGCGTGTTGAGCACGCCTCCCGGCTCCTGGCGCACCGGGGGCTCACCGAGCACCTTGACCGCGACGCGCCGGCCGGTGCTCGCGTCCTCGGCGCTGAACACCTCACCGAGGCCTTCGCGGCGGAGATGACGTACCACGCGGTAGCGCTGGAGCAGAACGGTTCCGGGCACGATTGACAAGAGCGGCCTCCTTCGCTTGACAAAGGGGGTCCAGCGCGTTCCGGTCGCCTCCCCCCTCTCCCCAGACAAGCTCATTTATCACGCAGACGCGACAGAGGAAGCGCCGCGCGCAACGTCACACGACGAACGGCCCCCACGCCTCGTTTTTGTTTGGGTCCCGGGGCGCGCCGCTTCACATCGGCCGCCCGCCGCCCCCGAGGTCGCCTGGACGAAAAAGCCGCGGGGCACGGGAAAATGTGCGTGGGCCACGCGTGGGCCACGCGTGGCCCACGCGTGGCCCGCAGGACAACGGGGCGAAGGCGGTCCCGGGGGAGCCGGAGCGCGGGCCGCCGGCCGAGGCGCGTCGCGGCGGCGGGAGCGGCCAGCGACCGATCCACGGGTCCGCCTAGGAGGGCCGCACCGGTCTCATCGGCTGGGCCGCCACGGCCGCGCCGGTGTGCCGCATTGCCATCGTCACGCGCCGCCGGAGGGCCGAGCGGGTGCCTCGTCCGACCGCGCTCCAGTGGACGGCGGCGGAGCACCGGACTGCCCTCGTGGCGCCGGACCGGAGACCGCCGGGCGCTTCGACGCTGCAGAGTTGCCCCTGGCCGCGCTCTCTGGTGACGATGCGCAGCTGAGCGCGGCAATCGGTGGTGATTGCATGACGGCGGCGGCGCCTCGCGACGCCCGCTTCCGGTGACACGCCCGTAACCCCGAACCGCTGGCCATCCAGGTGAACTTCGCGTAGCTCCCACACAGGGCGGACGATCCGGAGCGACGGCAGGCAATGCGAGCGGGAGACGTCATCGACGGCCGGTTCGAGATCATGGAGCTCGCGGGCGCCGGCGGCATGGGCCACGTCTTCCGGTCGCGCGATCTCAAGACCGGCGAGACCATCGCCCTCAAGGTCCTCCAGAACGCCGCCTCCCAGGACTCGAACCGCCTCGCGCGCGAGGCGCAGGCGCTCGCCACGCTGCGGGTGCCGGGGGTGGTGCGGTACATCTCGCACGGCCGCACGGAGCACGGCCACCCTTACCTCGCCATGGAGTGGCTCACCGGCGAGACCCTCTCCCAGCGCCTCGCCCGGCAGGCGTTCACCCTGGAGGAGAGCCTCAAGCTCGCCCGGCGCGTCGCGACCACCCTCGGCTCCGTGCACCGGCTCGGCGTCGTCCACCGCGACCTCAAGCCGAGCAACCTGCTCCTCGTCGGCGGCACCATCGACCGCATCACGCTCATCGATTTCGGCGTCGTCCGGATGTCCGGCATCGATCAGCAGCTCACCATGCCCGGCGCCATCCTCGGCACCCCCGGCTACATGGCGCCGGAGCAGGCCCGCGGCGAGGCGCACGTCGACGCCCGCGCCGACGTCTTCGCGCTCGGCTGCCTGCTCTACAAGTGCATCTCGGGGCGCGCCCCGTTCCGCGGCGCGCGCGGGCTCGCCGTGCTCGTCAAGGTGCTGATCGAGGAGCCGCCGTCGCTCCGCTGGCTCCGCGACGACGTGCCCGAGGCGCTCGACGAGCTGGTCCAGCGGATGCTGTCGAAATCGCCCGAGGGGCGGCCGAGCGACGGCAACGCGGTCGCGATCGAGCTCGCCGGGCTCATGGATCCCGCGGCGATCTCCGTCCGCCCGCCCGCGATGTCCGTCCGCCCGCCGGAGCTCACGACCGGCGAGCGCAAGGTGATGTGCCTCGTCCTCGCGCGCGACGGCCTCTCCACCGCCGATCCGCCTCTCCCCGAGGTCGACGAGCAGGCGCGCGCGCAGGCGCTCTCGACCACGGCGGCGCGCTACAAGGGCCAGCTCGAGCTCGTCGATGCGCGGCTGCCGCTCGTCGTGCTGGCCGGCGCCGGCGCGACGACCGACCTCGCGGCCCGGGCCGCCCGCTGCGCGCTCGCCGTCCAGGCGCTCCTCGGCGGCGCGCCGGTCGCGGTCGTCACGGGCAGGGCGGAGATCGCCTCGCGCATGCCGATCGGCGACCTCATCGATCGCGTGGTCCAGCTGCTCCCCGAGGGCCGCGCGGCGTCCCGCGCGCCGGCGATCCGCATCGACGAGGTGACAGCGGGCCTGCTCGGCGCGCGGTTCGAGATCACGTCCGACGCGGGCGGCCCGTGGCTCCACGGCGCGCGCGAGGAGCCCGAGGCGCCGCCCCACGTGCTCGGCAAGGCGACGTCGTGCGTCGGGCGCGAGCGGGAGCTCGCGCTGATCCGGGACGAGCTCGCCCGCTGCATCGAGGAGTCGACCCCGAGCGTCGTGCTCGTCACGGGGCCGGCGGGCATCGGCAAGTCGCGGCTCCGCCACGAGCTCGTCCGCGCGATCCGGGAGGACGGCGAGCCGGTCGAGGTGTGGCTCGGCCAGGTGGATCCGATGAGCGCCGGGTCGGCCTTCGGCCTGCTCGCGCACGCGCTCCGCCGGGCGATCGGCCTCACCGACGCCGATCCCGTCGAGGAGCGGCGGCGCAAGGTGCGGGCGCGGGTCGAGCGGCACGCGGCGCTCGACGCCGCGCGGGTCGCGCCGTTCCTCGGCGAGCTCGTCGGCGCGCCGTTCCCGGACGACGACGTGCAGCTCCGGGCGGCGCGGCGCAACCCGATGCTCATGGGCGATCAGCTGCGCCTCGCCTGGGAGGACTTCCTGCGCGCCGAGTGCGCGGTGCAGCCGGTCCTCCTCCTGCTCGAGGACCTGCACTGGGGCGACCTGCCCACGGTCACGATGGTCGACGCCGCGCTCCGGAACCTGAAGGACCGGCCGTTCATGGTCATGGCGCTCGGCCGGCCCGAGGTGCACGAGCTCTTCCCGAAGCTGTGGGACGAGCGGCGCGGGCACAAGCTCCGCCTCGCGGGGATCTCGCGCCGGTCGAGCGAGCGCCTCGTGCGCCAGGTGCTCGGCGAACGCGAGAGCCCGGCGCTCGTGGCGACGCTCGTCGAGCGCGCGGACGGCAACGCCTTCTACCTGGAGGAGCAAATCCGCGCGGCGGCGGCGGGCAAGGGCGTGGACCTGCCGGAGACGGTGCTGGCGATGGTGCAGGCGGAGCTCGACGCGCTCGACGTGGGCGCGCGGCGGGCGCTGCGGGCCGGGGCGATCTTCGGCGAGACCTTCTCGCGGAGCGGGGTCGCCGCGCTGGTCGGCCGGGCGGAGGTCGAGCCGCTGCTCGCCGAGCTCGAGGTGCGGGAGCTCATCGTCCGGCGCTCCGTGGAGGGCGCGCCGGAGGCGGCCGAGTACCGGTTCCGGCACGCGCTCGTGCGCGAGGCGGCGTACGGGATGCTGACCGATCACGATCGCCGGCTCGGCCACCGGCTCGCCGGCGAGTGGCTCGAGCGGACGGGCGTGGCGGATCCGATGGCCCTGGCCGAGCACTTCGAGCGCGGCGGCGAGCCGGCGCGGGCCGCGGCGGCGACCCTGCGCGCGGCCGAGCAGGCGCTGCTCGGGAGCGACCTGGGCGCGGCGATCGAGCGCGTCGAGCGCGGCATCGCGCGCGGCGCCTCGAAGGCGACGGCCGGGGCGCTGCGGCTCTGCCAGGCGGAGGCGCACCTCTGGCGCGGCGAGTTCGCGCTGGCGGAGCGGCGGGGGACCGAGGCCCTCGAGCGGCTAGCGCCCGGATCGGGGCCGTGGTTCTCCGCGCTCACGCAGGTGATCCTCGCGGCCTCGAAGCGCGGCAACCACGACCAGGTCGAGAGCCTGCTGCGCCTGGCGCAGGGCACCGAGGCGCGGCGGTCCGCGCGCCCCGCGCGCAGCGTGTGCCTCTGCGCGGGCGCCGGGCGGCTCGTGTTCGGGGGGCGGTACCAGCTCGCGGACGAGCTGCTCGACGGGATCGAGCAGGACGCCGAGGAGACCGAGCAGGAGGTCGAGGTGCTGGCGCGGCTCCACGAGGCGCGCGCGTACCGGGCGATGGCGATCGGCGATCCCGGCGCGTGCCTCGCGGGCTTCGAGGCGGCGCTCGCGGCGTTCGAGCACGCGGGCGATCGGCGCAACGCCTGCTGGGCGAGGAACAACCTGGGCTCCTGCTACGCGGAGCTCGGCGATTTCGAGGGCGCCGAGGCGGCGCTGCGCGCGTCGCTCGCGGACGCGGAGCGGATGGGGCTCTCGGACGCCCGGCTGGGCGCGCTCCTCAACCTCGGTCCGGTGCTCGCGCAGCGGGGCCTCGTCGAGGAGGCGCAGCGGACGGCGGAGGAGGCGATCGCGACCTCCCAGCGCCTCGGCGACGCGCGCGGGGAGGGCGCCGGGCGGGCGTGCCTCGCGAGGATCGTGCTCCAGGCGGGCGATCTCGGGGGCGCCGAGCGCGAGGCGCGCGCCGCGGTCGCGATCCTGTACGGCGCGCCGCCGTTGCGGGCCTTCGCGTACGCGGTGCTCGGGCGGACGCTGCTCGACGCGGGGCAGGCGGTGGACGCGCTCGCGGCGACGACCGAGGCGCTCTGCCTGCTGGAGTCGATGGGGGCCGAGGTGGGCGAGTCGCTGGTGCGCCTCTCGCACGCCGAGGCGCTCTCGGCCTGCGGCCACGGGCGGGAGGCGATGATGGCGATCGCCTCGGCGCGGGAGCGCCTGCTCGAGCGAGCGCGGAAGATCGGCGATCCGGTGTGGCGCGGGAAGTTCCTCGGCAATGTGCCGGACAACGTGGCCACGCTGGAGCTAGAGCGGCGCTGGCTCGATGAGGCCTAGGTCGCCGGCGCGCTCAGAGGAACTCGCAGAAGTAGCCGGTGGGCTGCGTGGCCCTGACGTCGAAGCCGCTCTTGCCCGCCACCTCGAACGACGTCCCTGCCGGATAGGCGCGCCACTCCGTGGAGCCGTCGATGCGGATCGCGAGCTCGCCGGCGACGACCGTCATCCGCTCCGGCGCCTCGGTCGAGAAGTGGAACTCGCCCGTGTCGATGACACCCACCGTCTGCCGGCGCCCGTGGCGCTCGAAGCCGACGCTCTGGACGTTGCCGTTGAAGTAGCTGTTGTGCTTGAGCATGGCGCCCTCCTACCGCGTCCCGCCGCGAGAGACCAGCCCGGACAGGCGGGCTCGCCGCAGGGCGCGACAGGCGCGCTCGGCGTCTCCTTCCATGCTTCCGTGCCTCCGTGCATCAGCGCCTCGTGCTCTTTTGCCCGGCGAGCGGAGCTGCGGCGGTCAGCCGCGCGCGTCGTCATGGGCCTTAGACCAGCGCTCGGCGGTGACATCGAGGCTCGCCTTGAGCCAGTCGTCGAGCGCGCGCAGGTCGAGGTCCGCGAACGAAGCGGCGTGCTGCCGGGCGAGGATGCTCACCTGCACCTCGAGCACCGCCCGGAGGTCGCGCTTGCCGAGATGTTCGAGGTCGAACGAGGCCCGGCCGAGGCGATCGCGGAGCAGGTACACGGTCCGGCCCACCTGCACCTCGACGTGGTAGGGGGCCGTGAGCCCCCGCCATATCGACGCCTTGGCGTGATCGAGGCGCCCCTCTTCCTCGTGCAGGAAGTTGCTCCAGCTCGTGGCGGCGTGGGTGGTCTCCTTGAGCTCGAGCAGGCGCAGGCCCTCGCGCCGTTCCTCGCGCGCGAGGACGTAGTAACGGTCGAGGCCGCCCGAGCCGCCGCCCTCCCGCGCCCGGCGGGCGACCTCGATCGCCTGGAGATGGGCGTTCGACGCGAGCCCGCGGACGGCCCCGATGAGCCGCTGGCCGGTGTCCGCGTGCACGCGGGAGAGCTTGAGCCCGGGCTCGTCGAACCGGAACGCCTCGCCGTCCGTCCATTTCGCGAGCTCGCGCGCGTCGCTGGCCGCGATGTCGGGGATCATCGCCGCGGAGAGCTCGCGCGGCGGCTCGTTCCCCTGAACGATGTCCTCGTAGAGCTCCACGAGGCCTTCGGTGACCTTGGCGGCGTCGAGGAGGAGCCGGAGCGTCGTGAAGTACCGGAGCGCGTCCAGCGCGGCGAGGCCGGTGCCCGCGTCGTCGAGATCGTTGAAGACGTAGCGTGGACCCTCCTCGAACGTGACGAAGCCGAAGTTCTCGGGGTGCGCGTCGCCGAAGCAGAGGCAGCGGCCGCCGGGCACCTTGCTCCGCGGCACGTCGAGGAGATCGACGTGCCACGCCTGAGGAAAGCTCCGCATGAAGCGGAGGGGCGACTTCATGGCTGCCCGCCACTTCTCCTCGAACTCGTCGGCATCGAGGTGCGGGTTCACCGCCCGGAAGAACGACTTGGTGAGTGTCTTGACGGGGCGGAGATCGCCCTCCTGGATGGGTTGCATCGGTCTCCCTCCTCGCGCGGCGCGCGCCCCGAGCGAGTCTGGTGTCCACGAGAGAGGCGGAACGGTCTCCCGGTCAGATCTTCGCATGATTCCAGGCGGACCTGGGGGCTGCCGCGCTCGGACGGACAAGCGGCCCCGCGCGTGGGCGGAGCAGGAGCAAGGGGTCGAGTCCCGCCCCTACGAACCATCTCGTGATGGAGTGTCGATGGCCGGGCAGCCCGGCGTGGTTGCTGTCGCGCCGGGCAGCGGGCTATCCGGGCAGCGCGCTCGCGTCGCCGCGCTTGCCTTCGTCCGACGCACCGGGCGGGGCTCCGCTCGGCTCGGTTGCGGGGATGCCCGCCTCGTCCTCCTCCTGCGGAGCCTGCGCCGGCTTGCTGTTCGCGTAGCGCTTGCCCGCGCGGCTCGAGGCCCGGAGCACGGGCCCGCGGATGATCTCGATATCGCGCGCCGGAGCGCGGGAGAGCTCGAGGTTGGAGAGCACGAGCGCCACGATCTTGAACCACTGGCTGCGCGCGGCCTGGATCGTGGTCTTGCTGGCGGGGGTGGTGGTCTCGGTGGCCTCGAGCTCTGCGCGGGCGCGCTCGAGCGTCTGGAGCTCCCGGCCCTTGGCGAGCCAGCGCTTCACGACATCGAGCAGCGACGCCTTGCCGTGGGTGGGGACGGACTTGAGGAAGTTGCTGACGGCAGGCTCGTCCTCGAGGAGGCGGGCGATGCGCGTGGTGTTGCCCGCCTCGGCGAGCGTCGAGGCGTTGACGATGGACAGGCCGCCCGGGAAGAGCTGTCTCTGGACGGCATCACACTGCGCGGCACGGACTGCGTCGGAGGGCTCCTCGGCGAGGCAGAGCTCGCGGTGCGCATCGATTCCGTACGATACGGCCCGCGCGAGGTGGTCGTGGCGCCTGTCGACCTCGCTGGTCTCGTCGACGATGGCGCGCAGCTTCGACGACATCCGGCCCCCGCGGCTGCTCGGCTGGACCGCGAGCACTGCGTCGTGGGCCTCCACGACCCGCGGGTGGAGCGCCGCGATCTCGGGGATCGCCAGGAACAGCCGGCGTTGCTCCCGGTCCTCGACCCACGGGGAGAGGAGCGCGACCATCTCGTCGATATTCAGATGCTTCATCATGAAAGACACCTCCTGATGGGGTGATAAGGGCAATGCCTGAGGGCGCATTGCCGACGGACAGACAAGGGAAGTCCTGCCGTGTCGTCCGTCAAGGGCAGTGCTGCGCCGGTTTCGTGCGGCGCTCGCGCCGGAGCTGGGCTCTTTCACGCGATTTGAATCGTTCTGGATCGGGGGAGCGTAGGGGCGGTGAGCCTGGAGTGGGTGTCTCGGGCTGGAGATCGCCTTGGGACGCGGGCGGGTCGGTGCGGGACCGAGAGAGGTTGCCTCGAAAGGCGGCCGGCAGCGGTCGCGACGTGACGGTGTCGCCTCGGGATGGGGGGTGGGCTGGTGCAGGACCGAGAGAGGCGGCCTCGGAAGGCGGCGCGGAGGGGTCGCGACGTGGCGGGACCGGCTCGGAACGGGGGCGGATCGGTGTGGGACCGAGGTGGGGTGGCCTCGGAAGGCCGCGCGGAGCGGTCGCGACGTGGCGGGGCTGGCTCGGGGGGCGGCGGGTCGATCTGGGATCGAAACGGATGGCCTCGAGAGGGGGGGCCGGTCGATCCTGCCCGCCGGCCCCCGCTCAGCCCCCCGCGCCGACCGGCAGCCGCAGCGCGACCTCGAGGCCGCCGCCGTCCGCGTTCCTCGCCTCGACCTCGCCGCCGTGGATCCGCACCGCCCGGTGCGTGATGGCCAGCCCGATCCCCGTGCCGCCCGCGCCGCGCGCCCTGTGGTCGTCGACCCGGTAGAACGGCCTCCAGATGTCCCCGAGCGCGCCCTCCGGGATGCCCGGGCCGCGATCGCGGACGCGCACCTCGGCCGTCCCGCCGGAGCACTCGAGATCGATGCGGACCGCCGTGCCCGGCTCGGTGAAGCGCACCGCGTTGCGCACGACGTTCTCGATGGCGCGCCGCAGGAGCTCCTCGTTCCCGTCCAGCGAGCACGCGTCGCGCGCCCCGAGCTCGACCGAGCAACCCCGCTGCTCGGCCTCGAACGCGGCGTCCTCGACCAGCTGCTCCAGGAGCGCCGTGAGATCGACCCGCTCGGTGCGCTCCATGCCCCGGCCCGACTCCAGGCGGCTCAGCGTGAGCAGCTCGCCGATCATCCCGTTGAGCCGCTCCGTCTCCCGCTCGATCCTGTCGAACGCCGGCTCCACGTCCGGCGGCGAGCGCCGGCGGACGAGCTCGAGCGCGATGTTGAGCCGCGCGAGCGGCGACCGGAGCTCGTGCGAGACGTCGCGCAGGAGCCGGCGCTGCGTCTCCAGGAGCTCGTCGATGCGCTCGGCCATCCGGTCCATGTCGCTCCCGAGCGCCAGCGTCTCGCCGTCGGCGCCCGCGAGCTTCTGCGAGACGCGCACCGAGAGATCGCCCGCGGCCATCCGCTGCGTGGCGCCGCGCAGGATGCGGATCGGACGGGACAGGTACCGCGCGAGGAGCACCGCGACGAGCCCTGTGACGGCGACGATCGCGAGGAGCCGCTGCGGCAACGTCTCCGGCACGATGAAGAACATCCACGGCGACCGGACCGGACCGGCCGCGACCGCGGCGAGGGCAGGGTCGCGGCGCAGGACGACGGCGACGAGCTCCCGCTCCTCGCCGAGCTCGATGGCGATGCCGTCGCCCGAGCGCCTCGCCTTGTCCTCCACGAGCGGCGCGCCCTCGATGGGGTCGCCCATCACGAGCGCGCCGGCCCGGTACACAGCGACGCGCTGATCCCTTGGATCGAGCGGCGCGAGGCGCTGCTCGCAGCCGGGGAGCCCTTCCCGCGCGCAGGCGAGCGCGCTCTCCGCCCGGAGCTCGACGCTGCGCGTGTTGAGGCGGCGGCGCAGCCCGCTCGGCTCGGCGGAGAACGCCCAGCCGTGGATCACCGCGAGCAGGCCGACGAGCAGCGCCATGGCGAGCCACAGCGAGACGAGGAGGCGCAGGAAGAGGCTCTTCACGGACGCCCTCCGGGGAGGAAGCGCTTCACGCGCGCTCCCTCGCGAGGATGTAGCCCGCGTTGCGGACCGTCTTGATGCGCTCGCCGCCGCCCGGCCCAGGCCCGAGCTTGCGGCGGAGGTTCGAGACGTGCATGTCGATGCCGCGGTCGTACGCCGCGAGCCGGCGGCCGAGGACGCGCCGCGCGAGATCTTCGCGCGAGACCACCGTCCCGGCCTGCCGCGCCAGGACCTCGAGCAGGTCGAACTCGGCCGTCGTGAGCCGGACCTCCTCGCCGCGGACACGGACGCGCCGCGCGGCGGGGAGCACCTCGAGATCGTCGACCGTCAGCGCGCCCTGCGCCTCCGCGGCGGAAGCGCCGGCCGCCGCGCCCGGCCCTGCCGCCGCGCCGGCGTGAGAGGCGCGCCGGTGGAGCGCGCGCACGCGGGCGACCAGCTCGCGCGGGTTGAACGGCTTCGGCAGGTAGTCGTCGGCGCCCATCTCGAGGCCGACGATGCGGTCGACGTCCTCGCCCCGCGCGGTGAGCATCAGGACAGGGACGCGCGAGGTCTGCCGCAGCCGCGTGAGGACCTCGAACCCGTTGAGCCCAGGCAGCATCACGTCGAGCACCACGAGCGTGAACGGCCTCTCCTTCTCCTCCTGCGCTCGCGCGAGGCCGGAGATCGCGTCGCGCGCGCTCTCCACCGCGTAACCCTCCTGACCGAGCAGCTCGGCCAGGAGCTCGCAGAGCTCGGCGTCGTCGTCGATGACCAGGATCTGGGGCGGATCCGTCATGTCGCGACTGTAGCGCGGCTGTCGCACCGCCGTGTAAGGCCTGGTCAAGAGGCGTCTTGACGAATCTTTACACGACCAGGACACCTCTTGAGACACTGCCCTCTAGGTTGCGGTGCATGACGTTGACTCGCTCCGTTCCCTTGCCGTGGCTGGCGTCTCTCGCCCTCGCCGCCACGTGCTCGCTGAGCGTCGCGGCGCGCGCCGAGACGCTCACCGCCGAGGAGGCGGTCCGCCGCGCAGCCTCCCAGAACCCGTCCCTCCGCGCGGCGCTGCTCGAGGCCACCGCGGCGCGGCAAGCCGTCGCCGCCGAGGAGGGCGCCCGCAAGCCCACGCTCTCGGCCTCGGTGACCGGACAGTACCAGGAGTCCTACGGCAGAATCGCGGACGCCAACGGCAGCGCCCCGGGCAACGGCGCCGGCGCGCTCCAGCGCTCGAGCGGCACGTCCGTCGCGTCGAACGTGGCGCTGCGGTACACGACCGACGTCGGGACGAGCCTCGAGGTGGGCGCGTCGGGGCGCTCGCCCGCGGACGGGACCCCGGGGCCGAACTACGGCGCCCAGGCGTACGTCTCCGCGCGGCAGCCGCTCCTGCGGGGGGCCGGGACCGACGCGGTCCTCGCGCCGTACGCGCAGGCGCAGGCGTCGGCCGTCGCCGCGGAGCAGGAGCGCGAGCTCGCGGCGAGCCAGACCGCGCTCGACGTGCTCGGGGCCTACTGGGAGCTCTGGTACGCGGAGCAGGCGATCCTCGTGCAGGAGCAGGCGCTCGCGGCCGCGCAGCGGCTGCTCGCCGACGCGAAGGCGCGCGCCGAGACCCTCGGCACCGGCACGAAGGTGGACGTCCTGCGCTTCTCGACCTCGGCCGCGTCGATCGCGGACGCGCTGTCGCAGGCGCGGGCGACGCGCGCGGCGCGGGCCATCGCGCTCGGGCGCGCGCTCGGCATGGCCCCGGCGAGCGCCGCGTCGCTCGCCCCGACCGGCGCGCCGCCGTCCCTCGGGGCGCTGCCGTCGGCCGACGCGCTCGTGCGCGCGGCGAGCGAGCGGTCCCTGGAGCTCGCGGCCCTGCGCGCCGACCTCGACGCGCAGCGCGCGCGGGTGAGCGCGGCCGAGGACGCGGACCAGATCCGCCTCGACCTGTTCGCGACGGCCTCGATGGACGGGCAGTGGGTGCGCGACGGCCTGCCGGGGCTCTCGCTGCCCGGCGGCCGGCCCGCGTTCGGGGTGCTGGGCGGGATCGAGGTCGAGCTGCCGCTCGGCGGCGGCCGGGCCTCCGCCGACGCGGCCCGCGCGCGCACGCAGCTCGCGGCCGCGGAGGCGCGGTACCAGGCGCGCGCCGAGGCGATCGCGGCCGACGTGAGCTCGCTGCGCGCGAGCCTCGAGGCCGCGGCCGAGCAGGTCGCGCTGGCCACCGAGACGGCGCGCATGGCGGGCGAGCTGGCCGAGGCGGAGCGGCAGCGGCTCTCGCTCGGGACCGCGACGTCGGCGGACGTGGTGCAGGCAGAGCAGACGCGGAGGGAGGCGGAGCTCCGCAGGCTGCGGGCCGCGGTGACGGAGCTGACGTCGCGCCTCCAGCTCGATCACGAGACGGGCGCGCTGCTCGTCCGCTTCGCGTCGGTGCTCCCCAGGAGGTCGTCATGAACAGGAACAAGAAGCGCTACCTGATGTCCGGCGTGGCCGCGTTGGCCGTGGCGAGCTTCGCGATCGGCGGGTACGCCTGGTACAAGCAGCCCGAGAAGACCCCCGCCGGCCCCACCGTCGAGATCCGCCGCGGGAGCCTGACCGAGACCGCCGCCGCGTCCGGCAAGATCGAGCCCGACGTGCAGGTCGAGGTGAAGTCGCGCGCGCCGGGCCAGGTCATCGAGGTGCTCGTCAAGGAGGGCGACACGGTCGAGGCGGGGCAGCTCCTCGTGCGCCTGGACCCGACGGACGCGGAGCGCGACCTCGCCGCGGCGCGCGTGGCGCGCGACCGCGTGAAGGCCGATCTCGCCGCGGCGAGCGCGTCGGTCGCGGTCGCCGAGCTCGAGCGCAAGAACAGCCAGACGAGCCAGGAGGTCGCCGAGAAGAGCGCCGAGATGGGCCTCGGGTCGACCGACGCGGCCCGCACGGCGGCGCACTCGACGAAGGTCGCGGGCGCCAACATCACGCTGCGGCGGGCGCAGCTGAGCTCGACGCAGGCGCAGCTCAAGGCGGCCGAGCTGGCGGTGCAGGACGCCGAGACGCGCCTGAAGGAGACGCAGATCTACGCGCCGATCGCGGGGACGGTGCTCGACGTGGCCGTGGAGAAGGGGACGCTCGTCTCGTCGGCGCTCACCAACGTGAGCGGCGGCAGCTCCGTGATGACGCTCGCCGATCTGTCGAACCTGCGCATCATCGGCGCGATCGACGAGGCGCAGATCGGGCGCGTCGCGCCGGGCCAGCGGGTCGACATCCGCGTCGACGCCTACGGGGACCGGGTGTTCCAGGGCGTTGTCGACCGCGTGAGCCCGCTCGGCAAGGAGGTGTCGAGCGTCGTGACCTTCGACGTCGAGATCGTCGTCAAGGACAAGGACGCGTCGCTGCTCCGGTCGGGGATGAGCGCGGACGTGGAGATCGTGACAGCGGAGCAGAAGGACGTGCTGCTCGTGCCGCTCCTGGCCGTGCAGTCGCAGGGCAAGCGGCGGTTCGTGCGGCTGGCGAGCGGCGAGGAGCGGCCGATCCAGACCGGGGCGACGGACGGCTCGCAGATGGTCGTGACCGCGGGGCTGAGCGAGGGCGACGACGTGCTCGCGAGCGCGCCCGTCTCGAGCCCGGCGGGGCCGCAGGGGCAAGGCCAGGGGCAGCGGCAGGGCGGCGGCCAGAACCCGATGCGGGGGATGGGCATGGGGATGGGCGCCGGCGCCAGCCGAGGAGGGCGCTGAGATGGACGTCCCGGTCCTCGTGAGCGGGCTCTCGAAGGTGTACCACGCGGATCGCGAGGACCTCGCGGTGCGGGCGGTCGACCGGATCGGCTTCGAGGTGCGCCGGGGCGAGTCGGTCGCGATCATCGGGCCCTCCGGCTGCGGGAAGTCGAGCCTGCTGAACATCCTCGGGTGCCTGGATCGGCCGACGGAGGGCACGTACCGGCTCGGGGGGCGCAACGTGGCGGAGCTCGACGACGACGAGCTCGCGGCGCTCAGGAACCGCCACATCGGGTTCGTGTTCCAGAGCTTCAACCTGCTGCCGCGGATGACGGCGGCGGAGAACGTCGAGCTGCCGCTGCTCTACGGGGCGGTGAAGAACAGCCGCGCGCTCGCGGAGGGCGCGCTCGAGCGCGTGGGGCTCGCGGCGCGCGCGCGGCACCTGCCGTCGGAGCTCTCCGGCGGGCAGCGGCAGCGCGTGGCGATCGCGCGGGCGATCGTGACGCGGCCGTCGATCCTGCTGTGCGACGAGCCGACGGGCGCGCTCGACAGCAAGACCGGGCGCGACGTGCTGGAGCTGCTCCTGTCGCTGAACGCGGACGGGACGACGCTGATCATGGTGACCCACGACCTCGGCGTGGCGCGGTCGCTCTCGCGCGCCATCCACATGAGGGACGGGCACATCGTGGCCGACGGCCCCTCGGGCGACGTGGTGTCGGCGTTCCACGCGGGCGAGATGGAGGCGGCATGCTGATCAAGGAGACGGCGAAGAGCGCGTGGCGCTCGCTCGCCTCGAACCGCCTGCGCACGCTGCTGACGATGCTCGGCATGATCATCGGGACCGCGGCGGTCGTGGCGGTGCTCGGGATCGGGGAGGGCGCGCGCAGCAGCGTCGAGGGGCGGATCCGGTCGCTCGGCGCGAACCTGCTGATGGTGCGCCCGGGGTCCGCGTCGGCGAGCGGGGTGCGGTCGGGCACGGTGAAGACGCTGACCGAGGGCGACGCCGAGGCGCTCAAGGGGCTCGCCGGCGTGGCGGCGGTCGCCCCGGAGCGGAGCGGCAGCGCGCAGCTGCGGTACATGGCGAGCAACCTGAACGCTTCCGTGACGGGGATCACGCCGGCGTACCTCGAGGTCCGCTCGCTGTCGGTGGCGAGCGGCGTCTCGTTCTCCGACCTCGACGAGCAGCAGCGGGCGCGCGTGGTCGTGCTCGGGGCCAATGTCGCGCGGCAGCTCTACCCGGGGGCCTCGCCGCTCGGGACGCGGCTCCAGATCAACGGGAACGCGTTCCGGGTGGTCGGGGTGCTGACCGAGAAGGGGTCGGGCATGGGCTCGCCGGACGACGGGGTGTTCGTGCCGATGTCGACGCACCGGTCGGTGCTGTTCGGGCAGGATCACCTGTCGACGATCTCGCTGCAGCTGGCGAGCGAGGATCGGTCCGAGGTGGTGATCGCGCAGCTCGAGCAGCTGCTCCGCCTGCGCCACCGGCTGCGCGCGGATCAGGCGAGCGATTTCGAGGTGCGGTCGCAGGCCGAGATGCTGGCGACGATGGGGCAGATCACGGGGACCTTCACGATGCTGCTCGGCAGCGTGGCGGCGGTGTCGCTGATCGTGGGGGGCATCGGGATCATGAACATCATGCTGGTCTCGGTGCGGGAGCGGACGCGCGAGATCGGCGTGCGGATGGCGGTCGGGGCGCGGCGCGGGGACATCCTGCGGCAGTTCCTCGTCGAGGCGGTCGTCGTGTCGCTCGCGGGCGGCGTGGCCGGGGTGGGCCTCGGGTACGGGGCGGCGGTGCTGCTGTCGCGGTTCGGGGAGTGGGCCACCATCGTGCCGACGTACGCGGTCGGGCTGGCGCTCGGGGTGTCGATCCTCATCGGGATCACGTTCGGCGTGGGGCCGGCGAGGCGCGCGTCGAGGCTCGATCCGGTGGAGGCGCTGCGGTTCGAGTGAGCGGGCGATGGGAAAGGTACGGGTTGAAGGGGGGAGTCTCGGGCGTGCTGGACGATAGAGAAGCATGACCAGGACACATGACCGCTGGTCGTCGTCCCGAGAATCATATCCCTGGTCTGAAGCAGACTCATTCCCGCTGCCTGCGCCCGTCGCGAGGGAACGCAGACACCGCTCGTTCTGGGCTGCTCATCGCTCCACGCACACCCGGACCCACGCCTGTGCGCGGCGGTCCGTTCTGGCCGATCACGCAGTGTTTGCCGGTGTAGCGCTGAGCTCGCCATTGCTTTTCAGTGCCGGCGCGCCGCCGGCTCGCTATCCTGTGGTGGGATGGATGTCCTGCTGCAGAACGATCATCTGACGGTCACCCTCGATCAGGAGATGTCGATCGTCCGCAGCACCCGCTCCGAGCTTCCCTATCCGTCTCCCGACGATTTCATCCGGGTCCACTCCGAAGCGCTCAAGGTCTACGAGTCGCTGGATCGCTGGAGCCTCGGCCACCTGATCGACCTCCGCCGGGCGCCCATGAACAACGATCCGGCGTTCGAGGCCGCGACGATGCGCACGCGCAGCATGCTCGTCAGCGAGTTCGCCTGCGTCGCCATCGTCGTGCGGACGGCGGTCGGCGCCCTCCAGGTGAACCGGCTCCTGCGTGAGGAGAGCAACGACCATGTCGTCGTGCTTCAGGACGACGACGCCGCCGTGGGAGTTCTCCTCGAGGAGCTCGGAAAGCAGGCGCGCCGGTCCAGCGCGCCGCCGCACAGCCGCGCCCGGAGCTCCCATCCCAATCCCTTCATGCGCCCCGCCAGGCAGCGCTGAGCCCGAGAGGCGCGGCGACGTGAAGGCCCCCCCGGCGCCCGGGGCGAGGGCGCCTGTCTCGGCGCTTCTCGTGAGCGCTCCGGGCGTCTAGACTCCGGGGGGTGCGCGCCGATCGCAGCACGTGCCCGAGCTGCGGCCTCCTGATCAACGCGGAGGGGCTCTGTTACCCCGGCTGCCAGCGGCCGCTCGCCACCGTGCGCTGCGGCGGCTGCTACCAGCTGAACCTCCCCGACGCGGAGCGCTGCGACGGCTGCGGGCACGAGCTCGGCCTGGAGCCCATCCCCGAGCCCGACGCGCTCCTCTGCTCCGATTGCGGCGTGTCCTTCTCGGCGTTCCGCGCCGCGGCCGGCCTCCTGCGCGACTGCAGCCGGTGCGGCGGCCAGCTCGTCGACCACGCGCTCCTGCGGGACCTCCTGGAGCGCCGGGAGAGCTATGGGACGAGCGCGCCGAGGCCGCCGCCGCAGCGCCCGGAGCACGTCGACGTCCGCGTGCGCTACGTCCGGTGCCCGGCGTGCGGCCAGCGGATGAACCGCAAGAACTTCGCCGGCAAGAGCGGCATCATCGTCGACATCTGCAGGGAACACGGCACCTGGTTCGACCGGGGCGAGCTCCCGCAGCTCCTCGCCTTCGCCGCGTCGGGCGGCACCGCGAGGGCGCGGCAGCAGCAGATCGAGGAAGAAGCGAGGTCGCGCCGGGAGGCCGAGATCGCCAGGGAGACGGCGCGCCGGGCGAGCGCCGTCGTGGCAGCCTCGTCCTGGGAATCCCGCTGGGAACACCGGCGAGCCGCCGTGGCGGAGCTGCTCGAGCTGTTGTGGCGAATCACCCGCTGAGCGTCCGCGCGCGCCGGCCGCGCCGGTGAAGAGACGTCAAGGGGCGTGCAGGACGGACGGGGGCGTCGTATGACGTGCCGCCACGACATGACGTCCCTCGACCAGCGCCTGTCGGCTCTCGATCTTTCCGTCCTGCCGACCTGGGTCTACGACCACGGCCGGCACCGGTTCCCCTGGGCGAACGCGAAGGCCATCGAGTTCTGGCGCGCGACGGATCGCGCCGAGCTGCTCTCCCGCGACCTCTCGGACCTGTCGCCGGCCGTCCGCGCGCGGCTCGACGGCTACCTCCGCGTCCTTGCGGAAGGGGGCACAGTCCTGGAGGACTGGACGCTCTACCCGCGCGGGGCGCCCGCGACGGTGACGCTCCACGGGCAGCCGATCGACCTCGATGACGGGCGGCTCGCGATCCTGTTCCAGGCCCTCCCTCAGGCCGCCAGCGTCGGCGCGTCGATGGTGCGCGGCGTGGAGGCGGTCCGCCACTCGTCGGTGCTGGTCAGCCTCGTCGAGCGGGAGGGGAAGGTGCTCTTCCACAACCCCGCGGCCCTGCGCGCCTTCGGCGACGCGCCGACGATCGGCGCGGCGTTCCCGGACGAGGGCGTGAGCGCGGCGGTCCGCGGTGCGATCGACGCCGAGGCGCCGTGGGCAGGGGAGGTGCGGGTCGTCACGACCGACGGCGAGCGGTGGCACCAGGTGGAGGCGCGCCCGACGACCGATCCCGTGACCGGCGCGCGCGCGGTGCTCGTGCAGCAGCTCGACGTCACGGCGCAGCGGCGCGCCGAGGGGCAGGTCGAGGAGCAGGGCCGGCTCATCGACCAGCTGAACCGCTCGCTCGCCCTCGTGGAGGAGCAACGGCGGCAGATCCTCAACCTCTCCGCGCCGATCCTCGACGTCGGCCGGGGCACGCTCGCGGTGCCGCTCATCGGGCGCCTCGACGCGGAGCGCGGCAGCGAGCTGGGAGAGCGGCTCCTCCCCGCGATCGTGACGCATCGGGCGTCCCACGTGGTCCTCGACGTCACCGGCGCGGAGGCGCTCGATCCGGACGGCGCCGCGGCCCTGGAGCGGCTGGCGCACGCGATCCAGCTGCTCGGCTCCAGGCCGATCCTCACCGGCGTCCGCCCGGAGGTCGCGCGCGCGCTCGTCGACGTCGACCTCGGCGAGGATCTGCTCGTCCTGCGCAGCCTCGGCCGCGGCCTGGAGGTCAGCCGGAAGCGCGCGCGCGGAGACGCGCTGCGGCGGGCGTAGGCGCCGGCGCGCGCGGCGCCATCGAGAGCGGCGTCCGGCGACGCCTGCGCCCGCCGCAGCGCTTTTCGAGCTGCCAGATCGGACGGCCTCTGCCATAAGGGCCGTCATGACGCTTAACATTCGTGGAAAGTGGGCGCTGGTCACCGGCGCGAGCAGGGGTATCGGAAAGCGGATCGCGCGCGGCCTGGCGGACCTCGGCTGCAACGTCGTCCTGCACAGCCGCGACGCGGCGCACACGCGCGAGCTCGAAGGGGAGCTCGCTGGCAAGGGGATCCGGGTGAGCGCCGTCTCGGGCGAGCTGTCGGATCAGGCGGCGGTCGATCGCATGCTGGACGACGCCATCGCGGCGTCGGGCGGGATCGACCTCCTGTTCAACAACGCCGCCATCATGACGCCGTTCCGCGCGTCGTACCTGCAGACGCCGGCGGACGATTACCGGCTCAGCTTCGAGGTGAACGTCATCAGCCCGATACGGATCACGCACCGGTTGCTGCCGACGATGCTGGAGCGCCGCTTCGGGCGCATCGTCCAGGTGACCTCCGGGATCCAGGATCAGCCCGAGCTGATGGCCTACGCGGCGTCGAAGGCCGCGCTCGACAAGTTCGTGCGCGACATGGCGCCTTCGCTCCGTGGCACGGGCGTGCTGATGAACCTCCTCGACCCGGGGTGGCTGCGGACCGATCTCGGCGGGCCGAAGGCGCCGAACGACGTCGAGTCGGTGCTTCCTGGGGCGCTCGTCCCGGCGCTGCTCGACGGTGAGGTCCACGGGGTGCTCTTCCGCGCGCAGGATTACGCGCGTCCCGCCGCGAGCTGAAGCGCGCGGGGCGTGCCCCTGACGTCCGCGCGCCCCGCGTGAATCGCGCCGGCTCGGCAACTTGTGCCGCGCCGGCGGTGCGCGTCTTGCTAGCGTCGTGGGAGATGAACGAGATCTCGGGACCTGGGGCGGACACGAGACCTCGCGCGGGCCGCAGCGCGGGGGAGGCTCCCACGGCGCTCGCGGCGGCGACCGTCGCGCGCGCAGCGCGACGGGGGCGCTGGGGGGCGCTCTTGCCGGTGCTGGCCTGCGCGTGCTCGCTGGAGGGGTTGTCTGCCGAGTGGGACGCGTCGCCGGCGCCCACGGGAGGGGGGAGCAGCCTGTCCAGGATCAGGATCGAGGCCGAGGACTGCGAGCTCTCCGGCCGCTTCGAGCGTGTGGACGACCCGCTGGCGAGCGGCGGGACGTACGTGGCTGTCCCCGAGGAGGCGAATTGCGAGAGCGACCGGGTCGACTGCTCGTTCGAGATCGGCGAGGCCGGCACGTACCAGATCAGGGCCAGGGTCGCCACGGGGCCCGACGAGAGCACGGACAACTCGTTCCTGGTCCGCGTGGACCATGAGCCGGAGCTCGGGACCAGGTACGATTTCAACGGGACCGAGTTCCACGAAGATTACGTTCACGACTCGAAGGACGCGACAGGGCTGCTGCTCAAGTTCGCGCTCGGGCCCGGGATGCACATCGTCTCGTTCGGGTGCCGCGAGGACGCGGCAAGGCTCGACTGGGTCGAGCTCGTTCGAATCGGCCCCTGATCCCCGGGAGGAGCCGCGGCGCCGAGCCCGGGGCCACGCCGCGGCGCTCGATATCGCGGGCCTCGGACATCGTCAGGGCTGATGACGCGGCGTCGCACGTGTCCACCGTGTCAACCCATGGTTGACAGCCTCGGTCGTGACGCCGCCCCGGAGCCTCCGGAGGAGAGGCGCGGCGCTGCAGAGATCCCTGCGGGAAATGCGGTGGAACCGTGCGATCGAGACAGGGCCGGTTCGTCCTGAACTGATGGCATGTGCGTTGCTGTGGAGCTCCAGCGAACGGCTTGTGTGCTGTCCGGCGTCTCCGCCCGCGTCGCGCGAGCTGCTTGGCCTTGGTTCATCACGGAAAGGTGACTTGCTCATGAAGTGCGAATCTCGAGTCGCTTGGGCTGCGCTGATCGCGCTCGGCGTTTCGGTGGTCGGGTGCGGCTCGGAGACGTCAGAGCCGGAAGACGATGCGGGTCAGCCGACGAGCAGCGGGAGCGCAGGCTCCACGGCGAGCGTCGGCGCCGCCGGCACCGGCGGGACCGGCGCGGGCAGCGGCACTGGCAGCGCCAGCGGCGGGACCGGGGGCTCCGGCAGCGGTGAGGGCGGCGCCGGCAGCGGTGAGGGCGGCGCCGGCAGCGGTGAGGGCGGCTCGGACGAAGGCACCGGAAGCTCCAGCAGCGGTGAGGGCGGCTCCGGCAGCGGCGCCGGCGGCGGCGACCCCGGCGCCGTCGACTTCAGGCTCTACGGCTATGCCACGACCGGCGACGGCACCACCGGCGGCAAGGGCGGGCAGGTCGTGTCCGTGAGCTCGCTCGACGCCCTGAGGGGGGAGGCCGCGAGGGACGGCGCCTTGATCATCCAGATCACCGGCAAGATCAGCGGCAGCGGCGACGACGTGGACGTCGCCTCCGACAAGACCCTCGTGGGGGTCGGGTCGAGCGGAGAGCTGGAGGGGATCGGGCTCAATCTAAGGAGGTCCTCCAACATCATCGTCCGCAACCTGAAGATCCACCACGTGCTGGCCAGCAGCGGCAACGGCGACGGCATCCACATGGACGAGAGCCACAACGTCTGGATCGACCACTGCGAGCTCTGGGCCGAGTCTCCCGCCGTGAACTCCGACAAGGACAAGTACGACGGCCTCATCGACGCGACCCACGAGTCCTCGAACATCACGATCTCGTGGAGCTACCTGCACGACCACTGGAAGGGCATGCTGGTCGGCTCGTCGGACAAGGACGACAGCGACCGCCGCATCACCTTCCATCACAACCGCTTCCGCAACGTGAACTCCCGCGTCCCGAGCTACCGCGGCGGCAACGGGCACATCTTCAACAACTACTTCGAGGACGTCCCCACGTCGGGGGTGAACTCGCGGGTCGGCGCCTGCCTGAGGGTGGAGGGCAATCACTTCTACAAGGTGAAGAACCCCATCACCACCCTGGACAGCCCGGCCGGCGGCACGCACCGCATCGACAACCTGTTCGAGGAGACCACCGGGACGCAGGCGTCGGGTGAAGACTGCTCCTGGACCGCGCCGTACGAGTACCCGCTCGACCGCACGGCCGCCGTGAAGGCCCTCGTCCTGCAGCACGCGGGCGTCGGCAAGACGGATCCGCTGGCGAACCTGCCCTGAAGCCCCGCTGCCGGCGCGCCCGTCGTCCCGCGCGTCTCGGCGGCCGGCGCCGCGCGCGGAGCTGCCCGCGCGGGAGCCGAGTATGGCGAGCGCCGACGATGTAGTCAGCTCAGCGCCGTAGGTCGTCTCGACGGTGTCTCGTGGCGTCCGGTGATTCCGTCGCCTCCTGATGTATAAGGGCCTATCAGGCCCCGCCGGAGTGGGCGATCGCCGCTCGGGGAGCTCGGCTCTCTCGAACGGCCCGGAACCTGGGGGAAGATCTCGTCATGTTGACCTTCGCGGCGCTTTGTGCTCAGACCCGGGCGATTTCACGGATGGCGTTCGATCGGAAGTACCCGCACGCCTGGCTGCTCCGGGAGCTCGGCCCCGATGACCAGCCCCCTCCGTCGTTCAAGACCCTCGTCGCCGGGACCTCGCCTGGCATGAGCGGCCAGCCGACCACGTCCCGCCACCGGATCTCGTCAGGGATGATCGCCACGTCGCACGGCTGCGAGCTCCTGCCGGTGGCGAAGCGCCCCGAGAGCCCCTGGCAGGATCGCATCCTCATCGGGCGGGCGCTGAACAGCGATATCGTGCTCCGCGACGCGTCCGTCTCGAAGGTCCACGCCCACATCTCGGTGCTGGTCGCGGACACCCCGATGCTCCACGCGAGAAAGAGCACCAACGGGACCTTCCTGAACGACCGGCTCCTGACGCCGTCCGGGGACGGCGTGCCCCTCCGCAGCGGCGACATGATCCAGCTCGGCAACGTCGTCTGCGAGTTCATCGTGAACGCCGATCTCTACCGGCTCGCCGCTCGCTGAGGACGGGGCTTCGCCGCTGCTCCGCTCGCTCGTCGGATCGCCCGAGCCTTCACAGGTTCGCCGGCGCCCGCCGCCGGGATCAGCTCCGCTCCGGGTGGGGCGCGCGGAAGAGCACCTCCACCGGGCCCGCGTGCGTCTCCACGACGTAGCTCGCGTCCACCGGGGGGCCGCCGCGGAACGCCTTCGTGATCTCCTTGCGCCGCTTCATCAGCTCGACGAGGCCGAGCGCGAGCGCCTCGGAGGCGGTGAGCTCCTTCGGCGTCGGCTTGCGGCCGATGAGGTCCTCGTCGACCATCGCGAGCGTGGGGTAGGCGTCCGGGTCGGCCAGCTCCCAGCGCTGCTCGGCGACCTCGGCGCGCAGCGCTGGGTGCAGGTCGCTCGCGCGATCGAAGCTCAGCGAGAAGAAGCTCGCCGGCAGCGACGCGGGCGGCGCGTCCGGCAGCTTGGCGGTCTCGGCCAGGTAGAGCTCGAACCCGCGCGCGCTCTCGAACAGGAGGACGCCGTGGCTCTGGCCAGCCTGCCCGACGACGCACAGCGCGAGATCGCGCGCGCCGAGCGACGGGATCGACAGCGCCATGATGTCGGCGTCGCTGGGCACCGCCTTCCAGGGCGTCGCGCGGTAGAGCGCGGCCGCCGCGCGGAAGAACGAGGCCATCGCCGGCGCCTCGATGCCGCCCCCGAGGAAGCTCGGCGTCAGGCGGCCGTCCCGCGCGCCGAGGTGGGCCTCCAGGTCCTCGGCCACGACGTCGATCTCGGGCGTGGGCGCGACGCGGACCTCGACCTCCGGGCCGAGCCGCGCCCGCAGGGCCTCCGCGAGCGCCGGCGAGGCCACGCGCACGCGCTCGGGCTGGCGCGGCTTGCCCTCCAGAGGATCCCTGGCGGCGGCCTCGAAGCTGTCGACCGCGCCCGTCACGACGTCGCCGGGGCGCAGCGCGGCGCAGCTCAGGACGAAGCCTCGCTCGGTCATCCAGACGACCGCCTCGGGGCGGTACGCGTCGTCGCCCTCGTGCACGAACGCGCGCAGGGAGAAGAAGCCGCCGATCCACTCCTCGTCCCTGCGAGGGAGCGAGCGCGCGTTCTTCTTGGACCGCTTCTTCTTGGGGGCTGGCACGGAGGGCATCAGGGCACCTGTTCGCGAGGGCGCTCCAGCCGGTACGCTCGACGACCTGGGGAGCGAGGGGCGAGACCGGAACCGAGAGAAACCGAGAGGAACCGCGAGCGGAACGCTAGCGCAAAGGCCGCGTGCGTCGAAGCGGGAACACGGCGCGAGGGGCGCGACGGGCGCAGCGGGCGCAGCGGGCGGCAACATGAGCGCAAGGGAGTGGCGTCGTGGCTGGCGCGGGGGTCTTTCGTCTGGCGCTCGTCGCGGTGCCCTGTTATCGGTCGTCGTGGTCCAGCGCGGGGACCTGAAGCAGGTGTCGCTCGCCGACCTTCCAGGGGACTCGATGCCTGAAGCGATCAGCAGAGGCTCCCGGCGCTCCGCAAAGGGTGTGGGGCGCGCGGGGCGAAGGGGGCTCGGTCGCCCCGCGCTCTGGCTCCTCGTGACGCTGGCCGCCTGGGCGCAGGCGGGCGCGGCCCACGCCGAGCCGACCGCCGCAGAGCGCGCGCAGACCGAGCCGACCGCCGCAGAGCGCGCGCAGGCCGAGGGGTCGCCCGCGAAAGGGGCCGGCGCGGCCCGCCCTGTCGAGCCGGGGAAGCACGAGGTCATCGCGGCCGCGCCCGGGCGGTACGCCCGCGCGCGGGAGGTCGAGGCGACGCGGCCCGGAGAGGGCGTCGAGGTCCCCGGGAGGGCGCTCGCGCCCAGCGCAGCAGCGCAGGATCCCGCGCCTTCCGCCGGCGACATCGAGCCGCGCAGGCCGACGCCCTACGGCGTAAGGCCGGATCCGATCCACCGGAGCCTGATGTGGGTGACGGGCGGGCTCACGCTGGCGGGCATCGCGCTCGGAAGCACCTTCGGTGGCCTGGCGATCGCCACGTGGGACAAGGTCGATGAGGAGGCGAAGACGGCGTGCGCGAATCCGAGGCGCTATCGGGACTGCGCGCAGCCGGTGCCCGATCTGGCCAGCAAGGCGATGTCGTATGCGACCGTGTCCGATTTCTCCTTCATCGCCGCGAGCGTGGCGCTCGCCGGCACGGCCGTCCTCTGGCTGACGCTGCCCTCGGACGGGCCGCGCGCGGCCGCCAGCGTCCAGCTCGCTCCGGGCGTCGTCGGTGGCTCCGTCGTCGGGGTGTTCTGATGACGATGAGGCTCGAACGGCGCGCCCGGCTGTGGCTGGCGAGCTCTCTCCTGGCGGCGAGCAGCGCGGGATGCGCGGAGATCGTCGGCATTCAGCTCATCGACGAGCAGGGCGTCGGGGGCGGCTCGTTCAGCGAGCCCGGCTATACGTGCCAGTGGGCGATGTCCTTCGGTGACGCCGAGACCACGCTCGGCGGGATCGCGGCCGACGAGGACGGCACCCTGTGGCTGGCGGGCGGCTTCAAGGGGGATCTCACCGTCGCCGGCGGCGCGCCGCTCACGGCGGGAGGCGCCGGCAAGGACGTCTTCGTGGCGCACCTCGCGAGGGACGGGAACCACATGTGGAGCGGGCGCTTCGGGAACGCGGAGAACGACACCGCGACCCACGTCCATCAGGCGACCGCGATCACGCTGGGCGGCGGCAGCGTCTACGTGGCGGGCGGCTTCACGGGCAGCCTGTCGTTCGGCGCGGACTGCGGGCTGCCCGAGGGCGCCGGCGACGGCGACGCGTTCGTGGCGCGGCTCGACACGAGCGATCCCGACGGGGTCGCTGTGTGCGTGACGCACGGGTCCAGCGATCTTGACGAGGCGAGGGCGGTCGCGGCGGAGGGCGACCGCGTCTTCGTCCTGACGTCGCTCCATGGCGGGTCGGACATCGGGTTCTCCAGCTACGATGGACAGACCCTCTTGAACCCGTGCAGCGGCGTCTTTACGGGCCGTGAGGGAGCGCGTTACTGGCCTCGCGACCTCCGTGTGGCCTCCGGCGACGCCTTCGTGGCCTCCGATTTCGAGGGACGGGTGAACGTGGGCTTCCCTGGCTTCGAGAGCGCGCTGCCGCCCGGCGGCGCGGCCTCGGACGGGATCGACGCTTTCCTGGCGTCGTTTCCGGCGTCGTGGATCTGCGATGGATGGAGCGCCGACGGAGCGGACGTCTGGTATCGACACTACTCCGCCCTCCGCGGCGATCAGCGCACCAGCGCCGTGGCGTTGCACGAGGCCGGCGTCGTCCTGACCGGCTCGTTCGAGGGGCAGATCGATCTCACCGGAGCGATCGCCTCCACCGGAGAGGACGGCTTCGCCGCGCACCTCGACCGGAACGGCGTCGCCACGTGGGCCAAGCAGCTCGGGGGCAGCGGGGCTCAATCGGCGCAGGTCGTCGGGGTCGACGAGCTCGGAAAGCTCGTCGTGGCCGGGCAGTTCGAGCAGCAGATGAAGATCGATGACGTCGAGATCGGCGGGGAGGCCGGCGAGGGAGACGCCTTCCTCGCGCGGCTCCGGGCCACGGACGGCGAGGTCGAGTGGCTGGGCGCGCTCGGCGGCCCTGCGCTCCAGCGGATCCTGGCGCTCGCCGTCTCCGGAACGGACGTGTTCCTCGCGGGCACGTCCGGCGCCGACTTCGCGCTCCTGAACTGCCCTGTCGAGGCCGCGGACGGTCAGCTGTTCGTCGCCAAGCTGTCGGTCTCCTCGCGCTGACGGCCGTGCGGCGGGCGCGGGCGGCTGCGCTCGATGCCGTCGCCGCCGCGCGAGAGCAGCGCCCGCGCGCAGGGCGCGATGACCTGAGCGAGCGCACGCTCCCGGACCGCGCGCCGGTGCTGCGGGGAGAGCACGCCGAAGCCGAGCAGCGGGCCGCTGTGGCTCGCCTCGCTCGGGGCGGGGAGCTCCGAGGAAGCCGTGGCGAGCTCGTCGACGACGGCGCTCGCCAGGGAGGGATCGCGGTCGAGGGCCCAGGCCGCGAACCGGAAGGCGAGCTCGGCGTGCCGCGTCTCGTCCTCGGCGATCTTCTCGAGCGCGCGCCGGACCGCGGGATCGGTCGCGTGGAGGGCGGCCTCTGCCGCCTCGATCGCGGCGATGGTCTCGCCGATGCACCCCTCGCGGAGGGTCGTCACGAGGATCTCGCGGGCGCCTTCGCCGCCGAGGGCGCCGTCGATGGCGAGGGGCCCCGGGCCGACGCCGCGGCCGGCGAACGCGCTGGCCAGCTCGAAGCACGCGCGCGCGTGGTCGGCCTCGTCGCCCATGGCCGCCTGCGCGGCGCCGACGAGCTCCGGCGGAGCGCCGAGCGACAGGAGCTGCAGCGCGAAGCGCGCGAACGCGGCGATGGACGCGTGCTCGAGGAGGGCGGCGCGGGTCCAGTGCTCGGCGAGGGCCGCCCGTTGCTCGGAGGACAGCTCCTCCAGGCGAGGCGGCGCGTCCGGAGCTGTGGTCCGCCAGTCGTCGCGCGCGGCGGGCCGTGCGGTGCGCACGACGCCTTCCACGAGGAACGGCCTGCCGATCACGCAGTTCTGCTCCGTGCAGGCGTGCCGCAGGGCCTCTAGGGAGCATTGCGTGTCCCCTGAGCAGTCCTGGTCGCTGGCGCACTCGTCGGCGGGCGTCTGGCACGCGAAGGCGGTCCCGCCGCATCCGGGGTGCAGGACGTAGCTGGAGCAGAGCAACAGTCCACAGTCCTGGTCGCTGGTGCACCGCGAGGGCACGCACCGCCCGACCGGATCGCCGCACAGGCAGATCTGCGCCTCGCCGCAGTCGGCGTCGGTCGTGCATCCGTACTGGCAGAAGCACCCTGGCGCCACCTCGCCTCCGGTCATGACGTCGCAGTACCCGTGTGGCTGCTCGGTGCAGTCGGCGTCGGATTTGCAGTTCCCCGTCGCGCCGCTCGGGTCCGCGCAGGCCTTGGCGCGCGGGAGCGGGCTCGGACAGGTGACGACCTCCGCGCGGTGGATCCAGCCGCCGGCGCAGCGCACGTACCCGGTGTTCTGGTCCGCGACGACGATGGGCTCCGGATCGTCGCAAGCGAACGGAAACCCCTCCGGTGGCAGGCCTCCTGTGCTGCTGGAGGTGCCTTCACCCGAGCTGCTGGCGGTGTCTTCGCCTGTGGCGCTGGAGGTGCCTTCACCTGAGCTGCTGGAGGTGCCTCCGCCCGAGCCTTCACCGGGCGTGACGGTTCCACCGCAGCTCAGCGCAGGCGCGATCGCCAGCACCGACAGCAGCCTCGCACCCCAAGAGTCCATCGAGACGAGCAATCGCATGGTATGTCCCTCTTTCGAGGATCTTACCCGGGTTCGGCGCCGCGGTGGCGGGCGCCATGCGCGCCGTTGCCGCGTCCGGCGCGCCGTGCGAGCGTCGCGCGATGCGGGTGTTGATCGCGGGCGGCGGCATCGGCGGGCTGACGGCGGCCCTGAGCCTGCACGCGGCCGGCATCGATGCGTGCGTCGTGGAGGCCGCGCGAGAGATCAGGCCGCTCGGTGTCGGCATCAACCTCCTCCCTCACGCCGTGCGAGAGCTGACGGAGCTTGGCCTCGCTGATGCGCTGCTGGCGACAGGGATCCCGACCGCCGAGGTCGTGCACCACGATCGGTTCGGGGGCCGGATCTGGGGCCAGCCGCGGGGGATCTCCGCCGGGTATCGCTGGCCACAGGTGTCGATCCACCGCGGTGAGCTCCAGTTGATGCTGCTCGCGGCGGTGCAGCGGCGCCTGGGGGCCTCCAGCGTGCGCGTCGGGTCGGCGGTGGAGGGGTTCGAGCAGACGCCATCCGAGGTGCAGGTCACGGTGCGGGATCGGCGGACCGGTGAGCGCGACGTTGTCCCTGCGGACGTGCTCGTCGGGGCCGACGGCATCCACTCCGTGGTTCGCGCGCAGCTCCACCCGGCGGAGGGGCCGCCCCGGTGGAACGGGATTCACATGTGGCGTGGCGTGACCGAGGGCGAGCCCTTCCTCTCGGGGCGCACCATGATCATGGCCGGCAGCAACGTGGCCGCCAAGTTCGTCGCTTACCCGATCTCCCGCCGCGCGGAGCTCCGCGGGCGGGCCGCGATCAACTGGGTGGCGGAGGTGCGGCTGCACGAGGGGGCGGCGGTCGCGCCGGGGAGCTGGGACCGGCAAGGACGCGTGGAGGACGTGCTGCCCCACTTCGCGGCGTGGCGCTTCTCCTGGCTCGACATTCCGGCGCTCATCGCCGCGGCGCCCGTCATCTTCGAGTATCCCATGATCGATCGCGATCCGCTGCCGTCGTGGGGCGCTGGCCGGGTCACCCTGCTCGGCGACGCGGCACACCCCATGTACCCTGTCGGTTCCAACGGCGCCTCCCAGGCGATCCTCGACGCTCGCGTGCTGGCCTGGCACCTCGCCCAGACGAGCGCCCCCGAAGAGGCGCTCGCCGCCTATGAAGCCGCGCGCCGTCCGCCGACGAGCTCCCTCGTCCTCGCGAACCGTGCGATGGGCGCCGACCGGGTCCTCTCGATGGTGGAGCAGCGAGCGCCGGCGGGCTTCGCCCGGATCGAGGACGTGCTGAGCGGTGAAGAGCTGGAGGAGATGGGCCGCAGCTACACGAAGATGATTGGAACCGACGTCGAGGAGCTCAACGCCCGGCCGTCGTGGAGCGCGCGCTCTCTCGAAGCAGGCGATGGAATCCATCCATCCTCTCGGTGATCGGCGCGACGAACGGCGGGCTTCGCTGCCGCCATCGGGGAACGGCGCATCCGGTCCGCGACACTCGCCGCCTTCATCCCGGGTCGAGCAGAGCTCCCGAGTCGAGCAGCTTTTCGACGTCGCCAGGGATTCGACGAATCACCATGGACGGATCTCGGCTCGTCCGGGGGCCTCACCCACAGTGCCCGCGCTCGAAGCCAACGTGGGAGGAGCGTCCGCAATACCGGCTCTTCCCCACCTACGTCCCAGTCGAGGTCACGGCAAAGCGGCTTGATTCGCGTTTCGATATGGAATACTAATTTTTATGTATGCTGCCTCGTAAGAATCTATTTTCTTTCACCTCGAAAGACCCTTCGGCGTTCGCGATCCACCTCGCCGCTGCGGCGAGGGAGCACTCCGTCTATTTCGACGAGGGACTCGGCGTGCCAGTCGTACTCCGCGGCGCCGACGTGACCGCGGTGCTGCGCGACAGCGAGACATTCAGCACCCGGGCCTACGACAACGGGATCATGAAAGGGACGCTCGTGACGCTCGGCGGTGAGTCGCACACGCGCATGCGGCGGCTCTTCAACGCGATCCTCTCCCCACGCGTGATCTCCCGCTACGAGGAGGCGATCGTGACCCCGGTGGCGCGCAGGGTCGTGGAGCGGCTCGCGCGGAAGGAGCAGGCGGATCTCTTTGATGATTTTGCGATGTCGATGCCCATGGGCGTGACGAGCGCCCTCTTCGGGCTCCCGGAGGAGCGGATCGCCGAGAACGACGTGCTGATCCGCAAGATGATCCGCAGCGTCGTGATGCCGCAGGATCCCGTCGTCATGGCCGAGGGGCGGAGCGCTCACGCCGCGATGGAGGCGCAGCTCCGGGAGATCGCTGAGCGCGAGGTGGCGCACCCGAGCGATACGCTGCTCGGCGAGATCGCGCGGGCGATCGTCGCGGAGGGGCTGGGCGGTGTGGAGGCGTGCGAGGGGGTCGTGCTCACGTTGATCCTCGCCAGCTACGAGACGACCAGCTGGATGCTGGCCAACCTGCTCGTGGCGCTGCTCGCCCACCCCGACGCGATGAACCAGCTGCGTCAGCAACCTTCGCTCCTGCCGCAGGCCATCGAGGAGTCGACCCGCTGGTGCAGCAGCGTGGCGGGCATCGTGCGGTTCGTCGAGCGTGAGGCGACGATCGGCGGCGAAACGCTGGCTGCGGGGACGATCCTCTACCTGTCGCTGATGGCTCGCCATTACGACGAGGAGATCTACCCCCGCCCGGAGATCTTCGACATCCATCGACGACCCGTGGGAATGCTGAACTTCGGCGGCGGTCTGCACTACTGTGTCGGGGCGCCGCTCGCGCGGATGGAGGCGAGGATCGGCGTGTCGCTCCTGCTCGAGCGGTTTCCGGCGCTCCGGGCCGATCCGACCCTGCGGCCGACGTTCTCGACGGCGCCGCGCGGCGCGGCCGCGTTCGGACCCGACCAGATTCCGGCGTTGCTCGTGTAGTTTTCGCGACCCCGCGCGGCGCGGCGCGCGACCCGACCTCGCGACCCGAGCCAGCCACAGCGGTGCGGATGCGATCAACCCGGGTCGCGTGTCTGACCTGTTCCGACGGTGAGCCCCGCGAAGGCCGCCGCGAAGCGGCGCCGGAGATCTGTGTCCACGACCAGCTTGTCGCGCAGCGTTCGGGACAGCTCAACATGGTAGAACGGCGCGCCCATCTGGCGCGACCAGCGTGCTTGCACGTTCGTGGCACCGCCCAGCCTGTCGATCTCCGTGGGGTAGGCGAGGACCTTTCCCTCGTTGACGATCGCCCGTAGAGGCGTGAGCAGCCGCTCCAGCGCGGCGCCATGCCCCACCGCGCTGGCGATGACGGCGGCGTTCGGAGCCGAGCGGTCTTGAAAGCCGTGCAGCTGCACCGTGGGCGTGCCGGGGAAGGTCTGGAGCAGCGCCCTGTGCACCGAAAGGAAGAACGAGCGCTCGGCGTGGGCGACGTCTGCGAAGGCGAGCGACGCAATCAGCCGCTCTCGGGAAGCACGGTCCTCTCCACGAGCGCTGCCGCCAATGCCCTGGGAGCCGTCCTGCGTGGGTTTGCCGTCACCGCCGTCCTTGCCACCTGCGCCTTCCAAGCTCTCGTCATCCTCCGCGGTGTGACCCGGGCTGCGCCCGCCCCCGACAGCGGTACCCAGGTCTGCGCGCCCGCCGTCTGCGCCCTCATCGTCCACGCTGGCGTTGCGTGGGTTGGGACGCCCGCCGTACCGGTGCGACGTATTCACGATCAGCGCGCGCGCCCGTTGCGCCTCGAAGATGGCCAGCGCGACGGGCAGCGTCCCCCGATCGAAGAACGTGTGCGGCGCCTCGACGATCAGCGGCAGGGCCGGTCCTACGCGCAGCACGACGGCGGCTGCCCCGCGGCGGCGCGTGCCGTCCTCGGAGAGCACCCAGAGGTCGCGCCCGGGGACGGCCCGCAGCGCGAACCCCGGTGGAGCAGCCGGAGGCGGCCGCCTGTTCTGCGCGGCGAGCCCTACCGCCGCGATCCACGCGGCGTATGTCACCTCCTCCGCGCCGTCCGGCGGCTCCGCGACGAGGTTGCGCCCGCCCTTGCGCAGCGGGGCGATCTCCTCGTCCAGGGCCTCCTGCTCGCCGCTGTTGTCCAGGACCGCGGTCACGGGGTCCTCGGCAGCTGCTCCCGGGCTCGGCGCCGCGCCCGGCGCGCTCCCGATGCTCCGACACACCCCCTGCGAGCAGCCGGCGATCGCGAACAGCACCACATAGCCTGCGCTCCTCATGGTCATCCTCGTCGTCGGAGCCTCGATGCCCTCCGTATTTTTCTCATGCTACGGCCTTGGAAGCCAGGATGACGCTCTGCGATAGCGCGCCCTGCATCAGCTCCTCTTCCTCATGCTCATGCTTCCGGAGCGGGGGTGGTTTGCGCTAGTAGCACGGCATGCCTCGTTCCTTCGAGCCCGTGGAGGCTCCGCCGCTCCCCGAGCAGGCCGGTCGTACGTTTCCGCGCATGGTCGAGCTGATGCAGCGGCTCCTCGCGCCCGACGGATGTCCTTGGGATCGCGAGCAGAGCTTCGCGACGCTCCGGCGCTACGTGCTCGAGGAGGCGTGCGAGGTCATCGACGCCATCGACGGCGGCGACCGCAAGGAGCTGTGCGCCGAGCTCGGCGATCTCTTGCTCCAGGTCGTCTTCCAGGCCGAGCTCGCCCGGGCCGAGGGGGCGTTCGGGCCGGACGACGTGATCGCAGCGATCTGCGAGAAGCTCGTGCGGCGCCACCCGCACGTGTTCGCGGACGAGAGCGCCGAGAACGCCGACGAGGTGCTCCAGAACTGGGAGCGCATCAAGGCGGCCGAGCGGGCGAGCCAGGGCAAGGACCGCGGCGTGCTCGGCGGCGTTCCCCGCAGCCTGCCGGCGCTGACCCGGGCGCAGCGGGTAGGCGAGAAGGTCGCGCGCGTGGGCTTCGATTGGCCGGACGCGCGGGGTTCGCGCGCGAAGGTGGACGAGGAGATCGGAGAGCTCGATCGGGCCCTCGATAGCGGCGATCCCGCCGCGATCGAGGAGGAGCTCGGCGACGTGCTCTTCGCGCTCGGAAACCTGGCGCGCCACGCCGGCGTCGACGCGGAGGGGGCGCTGCGCCGGACGATCGACAAGTTCACCCGGCGCTTCGAGCATGTCGAGCGGCGGGTCGTCGAGCGGCACGGGGGCTGGCCCGTCAAGGCGTCGCGCGACACCCTCACGCTGGAGGAGCTCGACGGCTACTGGGACGAGGCCAAGCGCGGCGAGCGGCGGACCTGACCGCGGCGCGAAGCAGGGACCCCCGGATCGGACGCCCTCAGCAAGCGGCCAACCCCGGGCGAGCGGCGCGCTCCGACGGCGTCGAGCTCGGCGTGACGATTCCTCCGCTGGCTGGCCTTCGGAGCGTCAAGTAGCCGCCATCGCATCAAAAGGCGACCTGCCCATGACGAAAGTCACGGCAGATGTCGCTGTTTCCTGCGTCAATCTGTCGTTTTGTGGCGCTGCCCTCCGAAAGGGTCGTCGGCGCTCCCGTCCCATCAGGCGCGTACTCGAGGTTTTTGCGCCTTTCACGAGGCGGCCCCCGGCTTGCTACACGCCCGGGCAGCCATGGCAAACCGCCCCTCCGCCGGGTCGCTCCACGTCGCCGTCGTCGCGGACAATCCCGAGACGATCGACGCGCTTCATGCCTACTTCAGCCAGGCCGGGATTGCGTCGAACGGCACGAGGACATTGAACGACGCGGACAGGATGGTGCCCGCGACCACCGCTCTGGTCCTGTTTCCCGACGACTTCGATCCCGGCGACATCGTGACGTTCATCACGTCGCTGCGGAGCGCGCGACCGAAGCTCCTCGTCCTCCTCGTGACGGGCACACCACAGTCCTTTCGCTCCGCGCTGGGGCCGGACGGCCACTCCTTGCCACCCATGGTGCTGCCGAAGCCGGCGTTTGGCTGGAACATCCTCGACGCTCTTCGCGCCCACGCTCATCCGAGGTCCACATGACCGCTTCAACGACTCGCCGGCATTCATCTCCTCCTGGCGCAGCGCGACGCGCCATCGGACGTCGCGGGAGGACAGCAAGGTGACGGGATCCCTGCTTCTCAGCGTGCCCGTGCTCCTCGTCGGGGCGGCGCTCTCGCTGGTCCTGCGCTCGAACGGCGCGCGAAGCGCTGCGGCGATCGCCTCGCAAGCGATCGCCGCAGCGCTCGTGCTCGCGAGGGTCGCCCCCGTCCTTCGAGGCGGAGAGGCTCTGGAGATCGTGTGGCCCTGGCCGACGCCCATCGACAGCATGGCGTTTCGCGTCGACGCGCTCGGAGCGTTCTTCCTCGCGTGGTCCCTCCCGATGACGCTGCTCGGCACGATCTACGCCGTCGGATACCTCCGCCCCTACTTCGATCGAGGGAGGAACGGCGGCTCGCACTTCGCTCTCTTGAACACGGTCGCCCTGTCCTTCGTGCTGATCTACTCGGTGCAGAACGCCCTCGTGTTCTTGCTGGGATGGGAGATCGCCGCCCTCGCAGCGTGGCTGCTCGTCATCTGGGACTACCGCAACCAGAAGATCCGCTTTGCCGGCTTCAACTATCTCATTTCAACCCATGTCGGGCTCTTCGTCCTCGTCGCTGCGTTCATGCTGCTCCACAGCAAGACCGACTCCATGGACTTCGCCGTGTTCGGCAAATTCCTGTCGAGCCAGGGGCCGGCGCGGGGGACGCTCTTCCTGCTCCTCGGGGCGTCGTTCGCGCTGAAATCCGCGTTTTTCCCGTTTCATACGTGGCTTCCCCGAGCCCACTCCGCGGCGCCGGCGCACATCTCGGCGCTCATGTCCGGCGTGATTCACAAGGCCGGTCTCTTTGCCTTTCTCCGCTTCACGCTGCTCATGGGACGACCCGACGAGTGGATGGGATGGAGCGTGCTCGGCTTCGGCGCGCTCTCCGCGTTCTTCGGCGTCCTCTCCACGTCCGCCGAACGCGATCTGAAGCGCCTGCTCGGGTACTCGTCGACAGAGAACGTCGGCATCGCAGCGATGGGCTTCGGGGTGGGATACCTGGGATGGGCCTGGGGAGTCCCTGCGCTGACCGTGTGCGGCTTCGGCGGCGGCCTCCTGCACGTCCTGAATCACGCGCTGTTCAAGTGCCTTCTGTTCTACGCCGCCGGAGCGATCTACCGCGCTGCGCACACCGTCGATCTCGAGCGGCTCGGCGGGCTCGCGAGGCGTCTCCCGCGGACATCCATCCTCTTCCTCATCGGATCCCTGGCCATCTCCGCGCTCCCGCCGCTCAACGGCTTCGTCAGCGAGTTCCTGATCTACGCCGGGCTCCTCGCAGGGCGCGCGCCTTCCAGTCAAGGCAGCGTGGTGACCATCGCAGCGGCGGCAGCCCTGGCGTTCGTCGGCGCGGTGAGCGCGCTGTCGATGACGAGGGCCTTCGGGCTCACATTCCTCGGCATGCCTCGGGAGCCAGGGCTCCACGTCGGCGAGGACGCGCCGGGTTCGATGCTCTGGCCCATGGTGATCCACGCCGCGCTCGTGGTCGCCATCGGCGTGGCTCCAGACCTGGGCCTCGCAGCGATAGGCGCCGCGCTGAGGCTTTTTCCCATCGAGTCCAGCGCGAGCACGCTGCCGGCCCTGCTCGCTCCGCTCGCATGGGCGAGCCGCGCGCTCGCCGGCGCTTTGCTCGTCGCCGGCGTGATCGGCTGGCGTCGAGGGCTAGCGGCGCGGCGAAGCGTCACGTGGGGGTGTGGAACCACCGCCACCTCCTCTCGCATGCAGTACACGGGGAGCTCGTTCTCCGAGCAGTTCACGCGGGTCTTCGCATCCTTCTTGCCGTCGCTTCGAAGGGAGCGGCTGCCCGAGGGGCCGTTCCCGCAGCAGCCCGGCCATCTGTCGACACACCATGTCGACGCCGTCGAGCGACGCATGTTCGAGGTGCTCGGGCACGGAGAGAACTTCATCGCTCAAGCCTTTGACCGCATCCCGGAGCAGCCGCGCTTCGCGTTCGCCGCAGGGCTCGTGGCGCTCGTCCTCATCGGAGCGATGGTCGTCGGAGGGGTCGGCCGATGATGCTCACCCGCCTCGCGAACGTCGCCGTGCTCGTCGTCATGCCGTTCGTCCTCACCGGCGTGATCAACCGCGTGAAGTCGCTCTGGTCCGGGCGCAAGGGACCGCCGGTCCTTCAGCTCGCCCATGACGTGAGGCGACTCTTTCGGAAATCGTCTGTCTACAGCACGACGACGACACCGCTGTTCCGGGTCGCGCCGTACGTGTTCCTCGCAACCGCGGTGGGCTCCGCCCTCATCACGCCTCTCCTCGGTTCGACGCCCCTCGCGTCGTTTCAGCTCGATTTCGTGTGGTTCGCGTACGTGTGGGGGCTGGGCCGCGTCGCCATCATGCTCGCCGCGCTCGATACGGGGAGCTCCTTCGAGGGGATGGGCGCAGCGCGGGAGGCCGTCTTCTCGTCGCTCCTCGAGCCGGCGCTGTTCCTCGTCACCGGCGCGCTGAGCTTCGCCGGGGGCCGACGCACCCTGCACGAGGCGCTGGCGCCGCACCTCCACGCCGGCGCGCCCGCGCTCGTCTGGGGCGCCGCGGTCGTGGCGATGCTCATCGTGCTTCAGGTCGAGGCGGCGCGCATGCCCGTCGACGACCCGACGACCCACCTCGAGCTCACGATGGTGCATGAGGTCATGATCCTCGACCACAGCGGCCCGGATCTCGCGTGCATCCACCTCGGCTCCGCGATCAAGCTCTTCGTCGGCGCGTCCATCGTCGCGACGCTCCTCAATCCGTGGGCCGGCTCCGGCGGCGCGGCCTGCGCCGCCGCGAACCTCGCCTTGACCCTCGCGGCCGGCGTCGTGATCGGCACGATCGAATCCCTGGTAGCCCGGCTGAAGCTACGCTCGGTTCCTCAGTACATCGTCATCGCGCTCGCCGCTGGCTCGGTCGCGCTCCTCGCGACCGTGTGGCGGGCGGGGGGCCCCGAATGAGCCCTCTCTTGAATACGCTGCTCGGCGTGCTGCTCATCCCCCTGTTCGTCGCGACGTGGCGGACGAGCCTGCTCGGCCTGTCCTGCCAAGGGTTCTTGATGGCCTGGGTGGCGTACCGACTGAATCCGGAGCTCGACGCCGTGAGTGACTGGGTCACCCTGGGCGATCTGGTCCTCCTGCGCGGGCTCGCCGCGCCGATCGCGCTCTACCGCGTGCTTCGGTCCCAGAACGCGCCCAGGCGCAACGACGTCATCTCGCCGAACCTCCTCTCCTGGACGATCGCCCTCGGCATCGTCCTCCTCGCCTTCAACTTCTCCGAGTCGCTCGTCCCCGAGCACGGAGAGCAGCGAACGCTCGTCGCGGTGGCTGCAGCGGGGGTGCTGCTCGGCTTCCTCGTGCTGTCGACGCAATCCGGTCCGTTCAGCCAGATGGTGGGTGTTCTTCGCGTCGAGAACGCGATCGCTCTGTTCGAGCTCGGCGGCGCGCATGAGCACGACGTGCTCGCCGTTCAGCTCGGTCAGGTCGCCGTCGTCGCGGTGACGATCGCGCTCCATCGCTGGTATCTCAAGATGCTCGGCGCGAGCACCGTCGCGCTGCCCGAGGGCGCCGTGGAGGGGCCCACGTTATGAGCATCGCCCTCGTCCTATTTCCAGCGCTGGCATCCGTGGCGCTCATCGCGCGCGCCGCCCGCGAACGAGCCACGCTGGTCCTTGTCGGCGCCTCTGCGATAACGACGGCCCTCGCGATCATGGGCGCCGCGATGCCCCCCGACGTCGCGGGCTCTCTCGGCGGATTCTTTCGCGTGGACGCGACTTCACGGCTCTTCATGACCGTCGTGGACTCGATCTTCCTCGGCATCTCCTTGTACGTGATGCATCGGGTGTACACGACCCCGGCGCTCCGCCAGGACATCGCGCGGTTCGTGTGGCTGGCTCTGTTGTTCCTGGCTGCAGCCAACACGGTGCTGATCGCGAATCACCTGGTGTTGCTCTGGATCGCGCTCGAGGCGACCACCCTCGCGGCCGCGCCCCTCATCGCGCGGCCCGGCGTACCGGCGTCTCATCGAGCGTCATGGCGCTATTTGCTCTTCTCGTCCGTCGGGCTCGGCGTGCTCCTCGTCGGCTTCATCTGCCTGGGGCGCGGGCTCGAAGCCGGCGGCCAGGCTCCGACGTTCTTCCTCGATCGCCTCCTCGAGCCTTCCGCGATCCCTGTGAACCACTGGACGAAGCTCGGGGCCGCGCTGGCGCTCCTCGGGCTGGGCACCAAGCTGGGCCTCGCGCCGATGTACAGCTGGCTCCCGGAGGCCTACGACGAGGCCCCGCCGGCCGTCGCGGCGCTCCTCGGCGCCGTCCAGTTCAACTGCGTTCTCGTCGCGCTCTTCCGCGTCGTTCAGGTGGTCCGACCGACCCACGCGGCGCTCTTGGAAGGCGAGCTCCTCACGATGGGCATCGTCTCGGTGGTCGTGTCGACGGTCGGCATCATAGCGACCCGCAACCTGAAGCGCCTCATCGCTTATGCGTCGATCAACCATGCCGGCGTGATCGCGATCGGCCTCGGCGTCGGCAAGTCGGCGTCCTACGGACTCCTGCTCTACGTCCTGAGCAACGCCTTCATCAAGGCGATCCTCTTCCTCACGGCGGGCACGATCAAGGCTCATTATCGTACCAAGGACACACGCGCGATATCGGGCCTCATCGAGGACCTCCCGTACAGCGGCGGGTTCTTGATGGTCGGCACCTTCGCTCTGCTCGGCTTTCCGCCGTTCGGCAGCTTTCTGGGAGAGCTCCTGATCCTGTCTGCCCTCGTCGGCTCAGGGCAGATGCTCGTCTTCGCCGCCTTCTGCGTGCTGATCACGATGACGTTCGTGGCGACGGGACGAGCGGTATTTCCGATGATCTGGGGTGAACCCACGAGGCAGCGCAGCTGGCCTCGGCAGACGCTGCCGGTCGCTCTGCCGAAGCTCGGGTTCCTCGTCGCGCTGGTCGTGCTGGGCGTCTACATCCCGCCGCCCATCAACTCGCTGCTCGCCCAGGTGGCTGGTTGCTTGGAGGGGCCGTGAAGGCATCGATGACCGCCCACCAGGTCGCCGTCGGCGCGATCCCGAGGCTCGAGCCGGGACCGTGGCGCGACGAGCTCTTGAAGCAGCTCCGCGCGGACATGCGTGTGGTCACGCTGTATGGCACGCGCGACGTCGACCGCGTGGCGATCACGGCGGTCCTTCAGGCGTCGGACCGTTCCCTGCGCGTCTCCAGGACCGAGGTGGCCGCGGAGCGCGGGTACCACGAGATGACGACAGAGCATGCCGCGCTTCACTGCTTCGAACGCGAGCTCCACGAGCAGACCGGCGTGCGAATCGCCGGACATCCGTGGCTCAAGCCGATCCGCTACGAGGGGCAGGAACAATCGGCGATGCGCTTGCACCCATTCTACAAGATTGAAGGGAAGGAGGTGCACGAGGTCGCTGTCGGCCCCATCCATGCCGGGGTGATCGAGCCCGGCTCCTTTCGTTTCATGTGCCTCGGGGAGCAGGTGCATCACTTGGAGATCCATCTCGGTTATCAGCACCGTGGCGTCGAACGTCGGCTCCTCGAGCGTGATCCGCGGAGCCTGACCCCGCTCATCGAGACCATCGCGGGAGACACCAGCGTCGCTCACGCATGGGCGTACTGTTCCGTCCTCGAGAGCCTCGCGGGATGCCAGCTGGACGGCGAAATCGAGCTCGCCAGGGCGGTCGCTCTCGAGCTCGAGCGGGTCGCGATGCACCTCTCGGGGCTCGCCGGGATGGCGGCGGATGTCGGATTTCTGCAGGGAGCGACGACCTACGGCCGGCTCCGAACCACGGCGATCAACACGATCATGCGGCTGTGTGGCAGCCGCTTCGGCAAAGGAGCGCTACGTCCCGGTGGAGTCCGGATGCGGCTGCCGCCGGAGACGCTGCGTGACATTCGCGCGAACCTCGAGCTGCTTGAAGCAGATCTGCCGATCATCAACGATTGCTTTCTCATGGCACGAACGGTTCAGCACCGGCTGCGTTCCACGGGAACGCTGACGACCGCGCAAGCGCGGGAGCTCGGGCTCGTCGGACTGGCCGCGCGCGCCTCGGGGATCGGGCTCGACGCGCGCCACCTCATGGAGCACGGGGCGTACAGCGTGGTGCCCATCCAGCCCGCCGTCTTGCCGGACGGCGACTGCTGGGCACGCGCACGTATCCGCATCGCGGAGATCGAAGCGTCCCTGTCGTGGATATCGACCGTTATCGCGCTCTACCCGAACTGGGAGCATCCGCCGCTGTCGATCGGCGAGCTCGCGCCGAACCAGCTCGCCATTTCGCTCGTGGAGGGCTTTCGGGGAGAGGTCGTCCACTGCATCGAGACCGGCGAGCGCGGCGAGGTGGTCCATTACAAAGTCCAGGACCCGTCGCTCCGCAACTGGATGGGGCTCGCCCTCGCGGTGCGCGGCAACGAGATCTCGGACTTCCCGATCTGCAACAAGAGCTTCGACCTCTCCTACTGCGGGAACGATCTATGAGCATGTTCTTGTCGCTCCGTGTACGTGCCTCCCAGGGCACGCAAGCCATCGCGGATCTCCGCAAGGCAGCGCCAACCGGGTTTCGCGGTCGCCCGACGATCCGCCGCGACCCCTGCGCGGCCGCTTGCAGCGCGTGCCGCGACGCGTGTCCGACCCAGGCCATCCGGCTGGCTCCGGTGGCGCTCGATCTGGGCCGCTGCGTCTTCTGCAACGCTTGCGCGGAGGTCTGTCCCGAGACGAAGATCGAGTTCAGGCCGGAGCCCAGGATGGGCGGGAACGAGCCCTTTGACCTCACGGTTCGAGAGGGCGACGAGGAGATCGTGCGGGTCCGCGCTTCCGCGGCGTTCTCGAAGTTGTTCGGGCGGTCTCTGAAGATGCGCCAGGTCTCGGCCGGCGGCTGCAACGCCTGTGAGCTCGAGCTGAACGCCGTCACCAACGTCAACTTCGATGTGCAGCGGTTCGGGATCGAGTGGGTGGCTTCTCCGCGGCACGCGGATGCGCTCGTCCTGACAGGTCCGCTCACGCGCAACATGAAGGAGGCGGTTCGACTGGCCTGGGATGCGATGCCCGAGCCGCGGTTCGTCGTTGCCGTGGGGGCCTGCGCCATCTCCGGGGGGCTCTACGACGGCGCCGGGGGCGTCGACCGCGGCTTCCTGGAGAGCGTCGGCCCTTCACTCTACGTCCCTGGATGTCCCCCGCACCCGCTCACCTTCGTGAACGCGATACTCGATCTGCTCGGGATCGCGTGATGTGCGACGGCGCATCACGCGTCATCGTGGTGATCAGAGCTCATCCGGCACTAGACCCGGACCGGTAGCCACAAGGCGCGCCTTTCGCTAGGCTCACTCGCGTGCCGCGATCAGCACGAAGCGCTCGCGTACGCGCGCCTCGTTCGACTCGTGACGAACGTGGATCTCATAGCGGCCCGGCTGGGCGACGGCCACGCTGAGCGGCGCGTCGCCGCGACGGTAGCGCGTCAGCCAGTGCGAGCAGCGCTGCTGCTGGCAGTGCTGCTCCAGCGCTCCACCGTCGCCGTCAGGTAGCCGCACGCGCACGTGCTCGGGCACCTCGAGGTGAACCACCGCCGGCTCGTCCGCGTGGCGGTCGGTCCACAGATCGAGGTGCATCCACGCGTCCCCTTTCTCGGGCAAGGCGATGGCACGCTCCTCCAGGCGCTCGATCGCCGGAGATCTCGCGCCCCTGTCGCCCGCCACGACGACGGCGATCGCCAACGCCGCGAGCGCTGGGGCTGCAAGCAAGGCCCTCCACCCCCAAGGGCAGCTCGCCCGCTGCGACCGCGCGCCGCCTGTCGCCGCCGGGCGCTCCGACCGCTCGGGGAGCTTGCTCAGCGCGCGCTCGACGAGCGCATCGGATGGGCTCATCGAGCGCAGCGCCCGCACGCTCGCCTCGAGATCCTGCGGAATCGAAGGCAGATCGTGGTCGCGCCCGCTCACGTCGAACCCTCACGCGCCGCGACGACGCGTGGCGCCGCCAGACGCTCGTAGGGATCGCGCAGCCGCGCGCGCCCGCGGGCATGGCGGCTCTTCACCGTCCTCCTGGGGATCCCGAGGAGCTCGGCCACGTTGTTATAACCCACTTCCTCGATGTCGCAGAGCACCACCACGGTGCGAAACTCCTCCGGCACCTCCTGGAGACATCGATGCAGGAATGAACGAGGGTGGGTCTGCGGATCCAGCTCGATGAACGAACCGGAGAGCGCCATGTCGCGCTCGAGGGGGGGTCCGCTCCTCCTCGCTGCCGTCGCACCAACGGATGCGCGCGGGTCGCGTGTGTTCGGCGATCGCCTGGACCCAGGCGCGCAGCGCGCGGTTCGTCGTGGGACCTTCGTTCATGGCTTTCGCCACAGCAGAATCCGTGCCGGAACACGGCCTGGCCGTGAGCCGTGCCTGGAGCGCTCGAAGCGGCGTGCTTTCTTGGCATTTCCAAGCCAAACAGCCGACGGCTTTCGCCAGTCGAGGGGCGACGTGGATCGCTGGCGCCGATTTCGTCGTCGGGCTTGCAGGTTGCGACCAGATCGCTCACTATTTCTCGCGTGCGAGAGCGAAAACGACGACCTGACGTCGTGTTCGAGCCGATCATGCGCTCTCACGCCATGAAAAATGCGGACCAGATCCTCCGCGCCGTCGCGGCGAAGGACGTCACCCTGACGCTGATCGGCGAGAGCGGCTCTGGCAAGGAGGTGCTGGCGAGGCGCGCGCACGAGCTCTCGGAGCGTCGGCGGGGGCCGTTCGTGCCCATCAATTGCGCGGCCATCCCCGACGCGCTCTTCGAAAGCGAGCTCTTCGGTCACGAGCGCGGCGCGTTCACCGGGGCGAGCGAGCGAGCGAAGGGCAAAGTCGAAGCGGCCGAGCGGGGCACGCTCTTGCTCGATGAGATCGGTGAGATGCCGATGCCGATGCAGGCGAAGCTCCTGCGATTCCTCGAGAACCGCCGGTACATGCGCGTCGGCGGCGCGACCAAGATCGAGGCGGATGTCCGGTTGATGTTTGCCACGCTGCGACCGCTCGATCAGGAGGTGCGCGCGGGTCGCTTTCGCGCCGACCTGTTCTATCGAATCCAGGGCATCACGCTCAATGTCCCCGCTTTGCGGGAGCGACGCGCCGACATCGCGCCCCTGCTGAACCAGTTCACCGCGCAGCACTCGGCGCGACACGGGGTTCGCCCGCCGAGGTTCAGCCGGCAGGCCAAGGCGCTGCTGCTCCGTTACGACTGGCCTGGCAACGTGCGCGAGCTCCGGAACGTCGTGGAGACGCTCTGCTTGCTCCGGGATGGGCGGCAGGTGCGCGTGGCCGATCTGCCCGAGGGCGTCCGTTCGCAGGGCATGCCCGAAGAAGCCGCCGCGGGCGTGTCGCGCGCCAGCACCTCGCTCGTGCTCGACCTCGACGACGGATTGGAGTCGCTCATCCAGCAGATCGTCGAGGCGGCGCTGGAGCGCGACGGGGGCGACAAGATCAAGGCGGCGGCGCGGCTTCGGATCAGCCTGAGGACGGTGCAACGCTACGTCGCAGCGGGGCGCGTGCGGGTGCCAAGTGGGCGTGTTCGTGGAGAGCAGACGGCGGCGAAGAAGTGAACCGGAGCGCCTTCCGCAAGGCGCTTCCTACCAACCTGGAAGGCTCACCCGGAAGCGGTCGAGCGCCCGCGAGGAGTACCCCTCGAAGAGGAGGTCGTCTTCACGCCCCCTGGGCTCAATCGCGCGCCGCTATCAGAATGAAGCGCTCGCGCACGCGCGCCTCGTTCGACTCGTGGCGGACGTGGATCTCGTACCGGCCCGGCTGAGCGACGGCCACGCTGAGCGGCGCGTCGCCGCGGTAGCGCGTCAGCCTGTGCGAGCAGCGCTCCTGCTGGCAGTGCTGCTCCAGCGATCCTCCTTCGCCGTCAGGCAACCTCACGCGCACGTGCTCGGGCACCTCGAGCTGGACCACCGCCGGCTCGTCCGCGTGGCGGTGGGTCCACAGATCGAGGTACATCCACGCGTCCCCTTCTTCAGGCAAGGCGATGGCAAGCTCCTCGGAGCGCTCGAACGCCGGGGATATCGCGCCCATGTCGCCCGCCACGAAGGCGGCGCTCGCCAACGCCGCGAGCGCCGGGGCCGCGAGGAAGGCCTTCCACCCCCAGAGGCTGCTCGACCGCTGCGACCCTTCTGCCGCCGCCGGGCGCTTCGGCCGCTCGGGGAGCTTGCTCAGCGCGCGCTCGACGAGCGCATCGGGGGGGGTCATCGAGCGCAGCGCCCGCATGCTCGCCTCGAGATCCTGCGGAATCGGAGGCAGTTCGCGGTCGTGCCCGCTCATGTCGAACCCTCCCGCGCCGCGACGACGCGCGGCGCCGCCAGGCGCTCATAGGCGTCGCGCAGCCGCGCGCGCCCGCGAGCGTGGCGGCTCTTCACCGTCCCCTTGGGGATCCCGAGGATCTCGGCCACGTTATCGTAACCCACTTCTTCGATGTCGCATAGCACCACCACGGTGCGAAACTCCTCCGGCAGCTCCTGGAGGCACGCAAGGAGCACTCCGGTGTCCTCGTTCAAGATCGCGGCCGCCTCCGGGCTCGAGACCTCGGCGCGAGGCAGGATGCCGAGCGCCTCGCTGCACACCTCGACGAGCCGATCGAGCAGGCCGCGGCGCCGCGCCTCGGTCCGGTAGGCCTCCAGGTACTCGTGCCGAGCGATCCCGCACAGCCAGACGCCGAGGTCCGAGCGCCCTTCGAAGGACGCCGCGTGCAGGTATGCCTTGAGCAACGCGTTCTGGAAAAGATCGTCCGCCTGGTCTCGCGCGCCGCAGAGCGAGGCGCAGAATCGATAGAGCCGGGGGAGCACCGGGCGCACCGCCGACTCGAACGCCGCACGCGATTCGCCGAGGGAGGGTCGCGATTCGGTCATGAGGGCCGTTCGAGCATCTAGAGCGTCGAAGGCCGGAACTCTAGCGTGGAATGGACGGAAGGGTAGCGCCCGCTGCTCGCGCCACGGGGGGGCGAGCAGCGGCGCCCCTAAGGAGGGGGAAATGTGCATCGGCCGCCCTGGGACGGAACGGAGCCGCGCCGAGGTTCCTGGGCGCCGCACGAAATTGTCACCTCGATCGGGAACCTCGGGCTGAGTGGTCCCGTCCTGGGCCGTGTTCTAACGAACAGCGGGCCCACATGGTGCCCCAACTCCAAGGCGAGCACCGCATGTCCAATCCGAAGATTTCTAGGACGTCGACGTCCGCGGCGTCCACATGGAGGAACGACCTGGTTTCAGGGTTCCTCGTTTTCTTGATCGCCCTACCGCTCTGCCTGGGCATCGCCATGGCGAGCGGGTTCCCCCCCATCGCGGGCGTGCTCACCGCCGTCGTCGGTGGCATGGTCGCCACCTGGCTCGGCAGCGCGCCGCTGACCATCAAGGGGCCCGCCGCGGGCCTCATCGTCATTGCGCTCGGCGCCGTCCAGGAGCTCGGCGGTGGGGACAACGCCGTGGGCTACCGCCGCGCGCTCGCCTGCATCGCCATCGCCGCGGTGACGCAGATCGCCTTCGCCCTGGCGCGCGCGGGCACGCTCGGCGACTTTTTCCCCTCCTCGGTGGTCCACGGCATGCTGGCGGCCATCGGGATCATCATCTGCTCGAAGCAGGTCCACACGCTCGTCGGCGTCACGCCTTCGGCGAAAGATCCGCTCCACCTGATCCTCGAGATCCCGCGCAGCCTGTCGCGCCTGAACCCCGAGATCGCCTCGATCGGCATCCTCTCGATGATCCTCCTCTTCGGCTATCCACTGCTCGCCAAGAGAGCTAGCTGGATGCAGAAGATCCCCGCGCCGATGCTGGTGCTCGCGCTGTCCGTGCCGCTCGCTTATGTCTTCGATCTCGAGCACGAGCACACGTACACGCTCGCGGCGACCCAGGCGACGTACGCGATCGGGCCGAGCTTCCTCGTCAACCTGCCGGGCAACCTCGTCCAGGCGATCGTCTTCCCGGACTTCAGCCACGTCGGCACGCCCGCGTCCGTCAAATATATCGTCATGTTCTCGCTGGTGGGCAGCATCGAGTCGCTCCTCTCCGCGAAGGCCGTCGACTCGCTCGATCCCGCGAAGAGCCGCTCCAACCTCGACAAGGATCTGCTTGCCACGGGCGTGGGCAACCTCATCGCGGGCCTGCTCGGCGGGCTGCCGATGATCTCCGAGATCGTTCGCAGCTCCGCGAACATCGGCTACGGCGCGAAGAGCCGGTTGTCCAACTTCTTTCACGGGACCTTCCTCCTCCTCTTCGTGGCCTTCGCGCCGGGCCTCATCCACCGGATCCCCCTCGCCGCGCTCGCCGCCATGCTCACCTTCACGGGCACCCGCCTCGCGTCGCCCAAGGAGTTCGCGAAGACGCTCCGCATCGGCAGGGAGCAGCTCGTCATCTTCGCGACCACGGCTGTCATGTGCATCGTCTCCGATCTGCTCGTCGGCGTCGCGGCCGGCATCGCCGTGAAGCTGCTCATTCACCTCACGAACGGCGCGCCGCTGCGCGTCGTCTTCCGCCCCGATGTGGACGAGCGCGTCGAGGAGGGGCGGGTCGTGCTGCGCGTCAAGCACGCCGCCATCTTCAGCAATTACCTCAGCATCCAGCGGAAGATCGAGAACCACGCGCAGGTTGCGAACATCGAGATCAACTTCGCGGATGCCCGCCTGGTCGATCACACGGTCATGTCCAATCTGCATGAGCTCCAGGGCGTGATGGAACGAAATGGGCGGACCTTGACCCTCGCCGGCCTCGGCGATCATTTCCAGATGTCATCCCACCCGCTCTCGGCGAGGAAGCGGCCCGTCATCAGCCCCGTCGCCGAGCGTTGAATCGAGTCGAGACGCCATGGCGCGGGAGGGGGAAGCGCGCGTGGGGCTCTCCATGAACAACCGCCACTCGGGAACCCCATGAACAGCGAGCTCTCTCAGGATCTTCGCTCGAGCGCCGCCCGGCAGAAGCACCTGTGCGACGTGGTCGAGCACGCCGGACACCTCCTGCCGGCGCAGGGGCCGATCGGCGTGTTCGTCCACCACAACACGTTGCACGCGTTCCAGCACCTGCCGTTCCACGACGCGCTCGCCGCGGCGAGCGCCGTCTTCGAGGCCGAGCCGTATCTCTCCGAGGCAGATTACCGCGCGCACATCGCGTCGGGTCGCATCGGCGACGAGGACCTCGAGGCCGCGCTCGCGGGGCGGTTCGCCGCGCGGCCGGACGAGCGCCGAGGCCCGCTGTCCCGGCACGAGATCGAGCGGCTCGCGCTGCGCCACCCGATCGACGCCGAGACCGCGGCGGGCCTCCTGTGGCGTATCTCCGAGGCGGGGGAGACGCGCAGGCTCCGGGCCGACGTCCCCGACGAGCGACGCCGGCGCATCGTCCAGAACACGGAGCGCTGGCTCGAGGCGCACCCGGAGATCGCGGCGCGCCTCCTCGACCGGGGGAGCCGCGATCCGGAGTCGCGCGCGGCCCTCGCGCTCTGGGACGCGTGCCGCGCCGTTCCGCTGCCGCCCGCCCCTCCCGTGGAGCCGCCGCTCGTCGAGCGCGTGGGCGCCGACCGGTCGCACCGCGATCTGCTGATCGAGCTCGCAGGCGAGGACCCGGCCGAGCTCGTCGATCCGCTCGTGATCCGCTTCCTTGGCGCTTACCTTGACGAGGGCATCGCGCACTGGGCGATGCCCGATCGAGCGCAGGGGCTCTGGCGCTGCTTTCGCGACATGGCGCTCGAGGGCTCCTGGCTGGCCGCTCCGGCGTTCGTCGGGCTCGACGTGGAGCTCCGCCGGCTCGACGCGGAGGCGCTGTCGCCGCCCGCCATCGCGCTGCGCGCCCTCGAGGAGCTCTCCGTCGCGGAGGATCACTGGGACGTGTACGTGACGCGCGTGCTGCTCGAGCTTCCGGGCTGGGCCGGCATGATCCACCGCCTCGAGCACACCCCGAGCGACCGGCCTCCGGGATCGCCGCCCGTGTCGCTGGTCGAGTACCTCGCCGTGCGCCTGACGCTCGCCCGGTACGCGCTGCGCGACGTCGCGCGCCGGCGGCTCGGGTACCGGGGGCCCCTCGCTGGCCTCGTCGAGCATGCCCGGCGCGCTGCACGGCCGCCTGCGCCGCCGTCGAGCTCTCCCGACCACGCCAGGCCGTTCCGCCTGTTCCAGCTCGCTCAGCTCGCCGGACTCTCGGCCGCCGAGATCGAGCCGCTGTCTACGGCGGAGCGCGTCTGGGCGCTCGAGGCGCTCGAGGCGTTCGACGAGATCGCGCGGCGCCGCGTCCTGCACGAGGCCTACGAGCACCACCACCGGACCGAGGTGCTGCACGGGATCGCCGCGAACCTCCGGCGCCCGGAGGAGGAGCGCTCCGTGGAGGCGCCGCGCTTCCAGGTCGCGTTCTGCATCGACGACCGCTGCGAGGGCCTCCGGAGGCATTTCGAGGAGCTGTCGCCGCGGCACGAGACCTTCGGCGTGGCCGGGTTCTTCGGCGTGCCGATCCGCTACCGCGGGCTCGACGACGCCGGCCACGTGAGCCTCTGCCCGGTCGGCGTGGAGCCGGCGCACGAGATCGTCGAGCGGCCGCACGAGGAGGAGGCGGGCTGGCGCCGAAAGGCTCGCCGCAAGCGCTGGGCGCGGCTCCTGCACGCGCTGGGGCGCGGTACCCGCACCATGGCGCGCGGCGTGCTGCTCACCCCGACCCTGGGCCTCCTGTCCACCGTGCCGCTCGTGGGACGCACCCTGTTTCCGCGGGCCGTGGCGAGGCTGCGCCGCGCCCTCGAGCGGCGCCTGCTCCCGCCGGTGCTGACGCGGCTCCACAGCCCGCACGACGAGGGCTCCGCCGCGGGCGGCGAGGGGCAGCCGTTCACCGCCGCGGCCAAGGCGGCCCGCGTGGCTGCCACGCTGGAGAACATGGGGCTCACGCGCATCTTTGCGCCGATCGTGGTCGTGCTCGGCCACGGGGCGACCAGCGTGAACAACCCGCACCAGTCGGCGTACGACTGCGGCGCGTGCGGCGGCCGCCACGGCGGCCCGAACGCGCGGCTGTTCGCGGCCATGGCGAACGATCCCGAGGTCCGCGTGCTGCTCGCCGCGCGCGGGATCGACATCCCGGACGGGACCTTCTTCCTCGGCGGCATGAACAACACGACGACGGACGAGATCGTCCTCTACGACCAGAACCTCGTGCCGGCGTCCCACCGCGGCGAGCTCGCGGCGCTGGTCGGGGCGCTCGACGCTGCGCGCCAGCAGCACGCGCACGAGCGCTGCCGGAGGTTCGCGTCGGCGCCGCGCGAGGGCGACGCCGCGCGGGCGCTCGCGCACGTCGAGGCGCGCGCCGCGGATCTCAGCGAGGCGCGGCCCGAGCTGGGACACGTCACCAACGCGGTCTGCGTCGTCGGCCGCCGGTCGCTCACCCGCGGGCTGTTCCTCGACCGTAGGGCGTTCCTCGTCTCGTACGACCCGACCCAGGACCAGGGCGGGACGATCCTCGAGCGCATCCTGCTCGCGGTCGGCCCGGTCGGGGCAGGGATCAACCTCGAGTACTACTTCTCCTGCGTCGACAACCGCCGTTATGGCGCCGGCACCAAGCTCCCGCACAACCTCGCCTCGCTGCTCGGGGTCATGGAGGGATCGCTGAGCGACCTGCGCACCGGGCTGCCGAAGCAGATGATCGAGATCCACGAGCCGGTGCGCCTGCTCGTCATCGTCGAGGCGAGCACGGAGACGGCAGGCGCGCTCTATGCGCGGCAGCCGGCCCTCCGCGAGCTCATCGGCAACGGCTGGATCCAGCTCGCCTGCGTCGATCCGGCGACGGGCCGGATCGCGTGCTTTACGGGCGACGGCTTCGCGCCGTTCTCTCCACCGCATCAACCCCTGCCTGCGGTCCAGCGCTCCGCCGACTGGTACGCCGGGAGGTCCGGCTTCGTTCCGCCTGCGCTCATCCGAGCCGCGTCCACGCGGCCACGTGAGGTCGTCGACCATGCTGTCTGATGTGCTCCTCGGCAAGCTCGCGGCGCTCGCCGTGCTCTCTCCGGCGGCGGCGTTCGCCGCGCTCGGCGCCTACCTGCTGCTCGTTCGCACGCCGAGCGAGCGCGTCGTGTCGCGCGTCGTGCTCTCCACGCTCGCGCTCTCGCTCGCGGCCTCGCTGGCGATATGGCTCTCGGCCATCGCGGCGCCCTACGCGTTCGTCCCGGTGGCGCTCGGCCACTGGTTCGAGCTCGGCGATTATGCGTTCGAGGTCGTCCTGCTCGTCGATCGGCTGTCGGCGACGATGATGCTCCTCGTCTCGCTGATCGCGCTCCTGGTCGGCAGGTTCTCGGTGGCCTACCTGCACCGCGAGGCGGGCTTCGCGCGCTTCTTCCTGCTCCTCGCGCTGTTCTCGACCGGGATGCTGGGGCTCGTGTCGGCGGGCACCGTCGACCTCCTCTTCGCCGGCTGGGAGCTCGTCGGCGCGACGAGCGTGCTGCTCGTGGCCTTCTTCCACGAGCGCGAGGCGCCGCCGCGGGCCGCGGTGCGCGTGTACATCACCTACCGGCTCTGCGACATCGGGTTGCTCGGGGGCGCGGTGCTCATGCACGACGTCGCCCGCTCCTCGCAGTGGGGCGAGGTGTTCGGCGGCTCGCCCTGGCCCGGGACCGCCGCGTCGCTCGGGCCCGGCGCGGCCACGGCGCTCGCGCTGTGCCTGTTCCTCGCCGCGATGGGCAAGAGCGCGCAGTTTCCCATGGGCAGCTGGCTGCCGCGGGCCATGGAGGGGCCGACGCCGTCGAGCGCGCTCTTCTACGGCGCCATCTCGGTGCACGCCGGGGTGTACCTCATGCTCCGCGCGGCTCCGCTGCTCCAGCGCTCGCTCGCCGCGAGCGTGGTGGTCGCCTGCGTCGGGGCGGCGACGGCCGTCTACGGCACGATGGTGGGGCGCGTGCAGGCGGACGTGAAGGGCGCGCTCGCGCACGCGACGATGACGCAGGTGGGGCTCATGTTCGTGGAGATCGGGCTCGGGCTCTACTGGCTCGCGCTCGTCCACCTGTTCGCCCACGCCTGCCTGCGCTGCCTCCAGCTGCTGCGCGCCCCCTCGGCGCTCCGCGACGCGCAGGACATCCGGGCCGCGCACGCCGGCGAGCCGCTGCCGCACCTCGGGCTCGCTGGCCGGCTCCTGCCGGCGGCGCTCGTGCGGCGCGCGTACTGGCTGTCCCTCGACCGCTTCCACCTCGAGGGGCTGCAGGAGCGGCTCGTCGCCGCGCCGCTGATGCGCCTCGGGCGCCTGCTCGACCAGAGCGAGCGCCGCTGGGTGGCGGCGCTGAGCGGCTGGCCTGAGCGCACCCCCGCAGCGCCCGGCGACGAGGACGCCCGCGACGCGACAGAGGGCGCGGCGGCCTTTCAGCCCCGCGCGCGCGACACGAAGAGGGCTCGCACATGAACGCCTTTCCGCTCCTCGGGACGCTCATCCTCACGCCCGCGATCGCGGCGCTGTTCGCCGCCCGGGCGCGCAGCGACGAGCGCGCGCGCCGCGTCGCCCTCATCGGCGCGGCGCTCACCCTGCTCCTCTCGCTGCTGCCGCTCGCGCTCTCGCACGCCGGCGTCGCGCTCACCGCCGGGGGGCCCGCCCTGCCGCTCCTCGGGGCGCGCCTCCGCCTCGGCCTCGACGGCTTCACCATCACCCTGCTCCCGCTGCTCGGCTTCGTCCTGCTCGCCCTGCTCGCCGCGAGCCCGCGCGCCGCGATCGATCCGCCCGGCGCCGCCGCGCTGCTCGCCACCGGCAGCGCCATCCTCGGCGTGTTCTGCTCCGTCGATCTCGCGGTGCTCGCGGCGGCGTGGGTCGCTGCCCTCGTGCCGGTGGATCGCCTGGTCGCCAGGAAGGGCGCCCAGGACCCGCTCCTCCGGCGCACCTGCCGCATCTTCCTGCTGGGGGGCACGGCGCCGCTCGTCGTGGCGATCGGCGCCATCGCCGTGCTCGCCGCGCGCCAGGGCGCCTCCCTGCCGTTCGACGTCGAGGAGATCGCCCGCGTCGGCGTCCCCGAAGCGTGGCAGTCGCCGCTGTTCGCGCTCGTCGGCATCGCGGTGCTGATGCGCATGGCCGCCGTGCCGTTCCACGGCTGGCTGCCGGTGCTGCTGGAGCGGGGGCCGCTCGGCGTGACCATCCTGCTCGCCCAGATGCAGGTCGGCGTCTGCGTGCTCGTTCGCGTGGGGGCGACGCTCCTGCCCGTGGGCTGCGCCGACGGCATGCCCATCCTCGCCGTCCTCGGCCTGATCAGCGCGCTGCACGGCGCGGTGCTCGCGCTGGTCCAGACCGATCTGCGCCGGCTGCTCGGCTACCTCGTGGCGAGCCAGAAGGGGCTCGTGCTCCTGGGGGTCGCCTCGCTGAGCCCGCAGAGCGTGAGCGGCGCGCTCCTGCAGAGCGTCGCCTTGTCGATCGCGATCACGGGGCTCACGATGGTCGTCGGCGCGATCGAGGCGCGCGCCGGTACGGCGGACACGCGCGAACTCGGCGGCCTCGTCGCCCGGACGCCCCGCATGGCCGCATTCTTCTTCCTGCTCGCGTGCGCCATGATCGGGATGCCAGGAGCGCTCTCGTTCGTGAGCGAGGACCTGCTCCTGCATGGAATCTTGCACGCCCATCCCGTGCTCGCGGTGCTGGCGTTGACGGCGGCGGCGCTCAACGGGATCACGCTGTTCCGGGCGTTCCAGCGGACCTTCCTGGGGCCGCTCCGGCGCCACCTGAAGGGCGCCGCGCTGGAGGCGCTCGTGCTTCGCGAGCGCGCGTTCCTGCTCGCGCTCGTCGCGCTCACCGTCGTCCTGGGGGTGGCCCCGGCGCGGCTGATCGCGATCCATGAGCCGGTGGTCGAGCGGGTCCTCCACGACGTGGCGCACGGCGCACAGGCGCGCCTCGCGGCAGCGGCGAACCGCCGCTTCACCGACGCGGACGGCCGAGCGCCCCGTCGTGACGGACGGCCGTAGCCATGTGCCGCGTCCGGCGGCTGGCGCGCGCTGCGCGCCGCCGCTGCCGGATGTGCCTCAGAGCAGGTAGCGCTCTCCCGAGTCGGGCAGCACGGTCACGATCGTCCCGCGCACCCTGCGCGCGATCTCCACGGCCGCGTGGACGTTGGCGCCGGAGCTCGGCCCGACGAGGAGCCCCTCCTCGCGGGCGAGGCGCCGCGCCATGCGCGAGGCGCCCGCTTCGGTCACCGTGAGGATCTCGTCGATGAGCGATCGCTCGAGGATCGCCGGGACGAAGCCGGGGCCGAGGCCCTGGATGCCGTGGGGGCCGGGGCCTCGCCCGGAGAGCACGGCGCTCTTCGTCGGTTCGACGGCGCAGATGCGGACCGCGCTGCCGAGCTGATCCCGGAGCACGCGACCGCAGCCGGTCAGCGTGCCGCCCGTGCCCACGCCGGCGACGAAGGCCGCGATGTCGCCGCCGGTCTGCGCGAGGATCTCGAGGCCGGTGGCGCGCGCGTGGGCGCCGGGGTTCGCCGGGTTCTGGAACTGCTGGCTCATCCACCCGCCGGGGGTCGCCTCGCAGATCTCGATCGCGCGGGCGACCGCGCCGGCCATGCCCTGGCCCTCGGGCGTGAGGACGATCTCGGCGCCGTACGCGCGGAGGACGTGCCGGCGCTCGACGCTCATGTCCTCGGGCATGACCACCACGCAGCGGTAGCCGCGCACGGCGGCGATCATCGCGAGGCTGATCCCCGTGTTGCCGCTCGTCGCCTCGACGATGGTCGACCCTCTCCTGAGGATCCCTTCGCGCTCGGCGCAGAGCACCATGCCGAGCGCCGCCCTGTCCTTGACGCTGCCGCCCGGGTTCATCGACTCGAGCTTGCCGTAGACGACGCCTCCGCCCTCGGGCGAGATCCGGGCGAGGCGGACGAGCGGCGTGCCGCCGATGAGCGCCAGGGCGTCCGGCACGACCGGACCAACGCGGACCGCTACAGCAGGCGGAGGAGGCGAGCTATCGCCGGGTGCGTCGGGCGGGCTCGGCGGTTCGCCGCCCGGCGCTCGAGGGGACGACATGCCGCCAGTGTACACGTGAACACGGCACCCCCGGGCACGCGCCGGAGCGCGCGCCCCCCCGGGGGCGCCGGCCCGCTTTACATCGAGATCTCCGAGAGAACCCCGTAATGATCCGAAGCGGCGACGCCGTTGCGGATCTCCTCGAAGACGACCCTCGACGAGAGGGGCTTGCCTCGCCCCTGCGCGTCCGGGCCGCGGACGAAGACGTAATCGATGCGGCGCGGGTACTCGTTCGTGATGGCCGCGAACGGGTTCCGCGCGGGATCGAAGGTGAACCCGGGGCCCTTGCCCGCCTGGTCGAAGGTGTCGGCGAAGTACACGCTCTTCTGGTTCAGGGCGTGCAGCCCCTTCATGAACCGGATCTCCGTGGCCTCGGGCTGCGCGTTGAAGTCGCCGACGACGATGGGCGGCAGGCCCTCCATGGGCGCCTCGCGCATGACGATGTCGGCCACGGCCGCGACCTGCGCCTCGCGCACGGCGCCGTGGTGGAACTTCCAGTTGAGGTGGGTGACGAAGAACGGGATCGCGCCGTGGGGCGACCCGAGCTCGGCGAGAAGGATCGAGCGCTTCTCGTCGGTCTCGCCCGTGGGCAGGGGGAACGCCTGGCTCCGCGCGATCGGCCAGCGCGACAGCACGGCGTTGCCGAAGAGCACGCCGCCGCCGAGGTCGTGCGCGGCGCCGAACGCGGCCTCGTAGCCGAGCCCGTCCGCGATGCTGTCGGCCAGCGATCGGCCCTCGTACGACAGGACCTCCTGGAGGCCGACAACGTCGGGATCGAGCTCGCGGAGCCCCTCCCGGATGAGCTCGAGGCGCGCCTCCCACGGGTCGTGGCGGTTCCAGATGTTCAGGGTGAGCACCCGGAGGGAGCTGCGAACACGGATGCCGGATCCGCCGTGCGGGGCGCCGCTGACCCCGGAGCCTTCTCGAGGACGTTCCATGTCGACGGGCTACGCCAGCTGCGCGCCCGGATCCAGCCGTGATACGAAGGGCCCGGCGCAGGCCGCTGCCCCTCCGGCGCGGAAGGGCGGCCTTGACCGGGAGAACCCTGAATGATCACATGTGCTCGTCGACGCGGGCGGCCAGGATCGGCCTCCTTCCGACCTCGGACCTCGCTCTGCATGACCGCGAGCTTCCTCCTGCTCGCGCTGGCCGCCGGTTGCGAGAGCAAGATGGATCCCAAGGAGTGCGACAAAGTCCGCGGCGACGCCTTCGAGCTGGTGAACAAGGCGCAGCACTGCAACACGGACGCCGACTGCCGTCAGAGCGAGTGGCCGGGCTGTGCGAAGCCCATCAGCAACGCGACCTTCGACAAGATCAAGCCCATGTCGGAGAGCTACAAGACGGGCAAGTGCGAGGAGCCCAACGTGGACTGCAAGCCCCCGCCGGAGTCGTACTGCAAGCAGGGGCTCTGCGTTCACCGCGAGCTCGGCACGGCGGAGGGGGCGGGCAACACGCCCACCGACCAGATCCAGATCCAGTGATCCCCGCGACGCCGTCCGCCAGCGCGCCCCGCGGGCCGCTGCGCGGCGGCGCTGCCCGCGCGTGGCGCGCGCCGGCCCGCCCCACGCGCGGGACAGCGCCGCCGGGCGCAAACGGGCGCGCCGCCTCGGTACGCGCTTGACGCGCGAACCGGCAGAGGCCACGGACGCGGCCGTGAGCGAAGGCTTCTATCGCGGCAAGCGCGTCGTGGTGACCGGCGCCGGCGGGTTCATCGGCAGCCACCTCGTCGAGGCGCTGATCCGGGAGGGCGCGCGCGTGAGGGCGCTCGTCCGGTACACCTCGGGCTCGCGGCGCGGGCACCTCGACCGGCTCCCCGAGGACGTCCTCGCGGAGGTCGAGGTCGTCCCAGGCAACGTGGAGGACGCGGGCGCGGTCCGGTCGATCGTGCGCGGCGCCGACGTCGTGTTCCACCTCGCGGCCCTGATCGGGATCCCGTACTCGTACGTGGCCCCGCAGCAGTACGTGGCGACGAACGTGCAGGGCACGCTGAACGTCCTCGAGGCGGCGCGCGAGCACGGCGCGCGCGTGGTCCACACGTCGACGAGCGAGACCTACGGCACCGCACGCTACACGCCCATCGACGAGGCGCACCCCCTGACCGGCCAGTCCCCGTACTCGGCCACGAAGATCGGCGCCGACAAGCTCGCCGAGAGCTATCACCTCTCGTTCGGCCTCGAGGTGGCGACCATCCGGCCGTTCAACACCTACGGCCCGCGGCAGTCGTCGCGCGCGATCATCCCGAGCGTGATGCAGCAGCTCGCGGCCGGCAGCGCCGCGCTCCGCATCGGGAGCACCACGCCGGTGCGGGACCTCAACTTCGTGACCGACACCGTCGCCGGCTTCCTCCTCGTCGGATCGAGCGCGCGGGCCGTGGGGCAGACGCTCAACGTCGGGAGCGGGCGCGCCATCTCGATCGGCGATCTGATCCGGCTCATCTTCGAGGTGACGGGCAAGCGCGCGGAGCTCGTGACGGACGAGGCCCGGGTGCGCCCTGACGCGAGCGAGGTCATGGTGCTGCTCGCCGACTTCCGTCGCGCCGCGGAGCTCGTCGGCTACGCGCCCCGCGTGCCGCTCGAGGAGGGGCTCGCGCGGACGTACGCCTATGTCGAGCGTCACCTCACCGATTACCGGCCGCGCGAGTACGCGATCTGACGCGCGTCGCCGCGCGGCCGGGGGCCAGCGCCTCGCGCGCCCTCTCCGCGAGGCGCCGGCTGGATGGATGGAAGGCCATGTGGAAGATACCTCTCAGCGATCTCTCGTTCGGGCCTGAAGAAGCCGAGGCCGCGCGGCAGGTCGTCGCGTCGGGCTGGTTGACGATGGGGGAGCGGACGGCGCAGTTCGAGCGGGAGCTCGGCGAGGCGCTCGGCACCCCGAGGGTGCTCGCCGTGACGAACTGCACCGCGGCGCTGCACCTCGCGTACACCGCGCTCTCCGTAGGCCCCGGCGACGAGGTGATCTGCCCGAGCCTCACGTTCGTGGCGACCGCCAACGCCGCGCTCCTGTGCGGCGCCAACGTGGTGCTTGCCGACATCGTCGGCGACGACGACCTCGGCGTCGATCCCGCCGACATCGTCCGCAAGATCACCCCGCGGACGCGGGCGATCGCGGTCGTCCATTACGCCGGCTACCCCTGCGACATGGACGCGATCTCCGCGATCGCGGCCGAGCGGGGGCTCGCGGTGGTCGAGGATGCGGCGCACGCGCCGCTCGCGAGCTACCGGGGCAGGGCGCTCGGGACGCTGGGGGACGTCGGCTGCCTGAGCTTCTTCTCGAACAAGAACCTCGCGGTGGGCGAGGGGGGCGCCGTGATCGCGAGGGACGACGCGCTCCACGCGCGCATGCGGCTCCTCCGCGCGCACGGGATGACGACGCTCACCCTCGATCGGCACAAGGGGCACGCGTTCACCTACGACGTCGTGGAGGCGGGCATGAACTACCGCATCGACGAGATCCGCAGCGCCATCGGCCTCGTGCAGCTCGGCCGGCTCGCGGCGGGCAACGCGCGTCGGCGCGCGCTCGCGGCGCGCTACCACGAGCGCCTCGCCGGGGTGCGGGGCCTCGGGCTGCCGTACCGCGACTTCTACGCGCGCGGGCTGGGGGAGAGCGCGCACCACCTCATGCCGGTGCTCCTGCCCGAGGGCACCTCGCGCGAGGCCGTGATGGAGGCCATGAAGGCGCGCGGGATCCAGACGAGCGTGCACTACACGCCGATCCACCGCTTCTCGCACCACGGCGCCTCCGACCGGGTGCGCAAGGAGGGGCTCTCGCGGACGGACGCGATCGCGGGCCGCGAGCTCACGCTGCCGCTCCACCCGCGCATGGCCGACGCCGACGTCGACGCCGTGTGCGAGGCGCTCGCCGCGTCACTCGGGTAGGTACCGCTGCCGGTTCTTCTCGAACTCGTCCTGCGCCTCGGCGAAGTCGTCGCTCCTTCCGATGTCGAGCCAGTGGCCCCGGAAGGGGAAGGTGGCCACCGGCTCGCCGGCGCCGAGCAGCGCGTGCATCAGGTCGTCGAACCCGAACGGCCGGCCCTCGGGGATGAAGCGCAGCACGCCGCGGCTCATCGCGTAGATGCCCATGCTGACCCAGAACGTGTACGTCGGCTTCTCGCGGAAGCTGACGACGCGCCCGTCGGGGCCGAGGTCGAGCACGCCCAGGTCGATCTTCGAGGCGCGCTCGCAGACGGCGACGGTGAGGGGCGATCCGGTCGACTCGCCCGTGCGGTGGAGCGCCGTGAAGTCGAGATCGCTGAGGATGTCGCCGTTCATCACGAGGAAGCGCTCCGGCAGGTCCCGCTCGATGACCCGGAGCGGACCCACGGTCCCGAGCGGCGTGTCCTCGCGCTGGTAGGAGATGCGCAGCCCGTATCGGCTCCCCTCGCCGACGACCGCCTCGATGAGCGCGGCCTGGTGGCCGACGCACATCACGACGTCGGTGACCCCCGCCCGGGCCAGCTGCCGGAGGAGGATCTCGACGATCGTGTGATCCCCGATCGGCATCAACGGCTTCGGGATAAGCGCGGTGTAGGGGCGGAGCCGGGAGCCTTTGCCGCCGGCAAGCACGACTGCCTTCATGCGGTGACGTATACCCACGCGCTGCCCCGACGGGGGACCATTCCGCAGAATTTCACGCTCGCCCGGCCTGCAGCGTCCTCTCCGATTGACTCTCTTCGGGCTGCTCTATTACTGGTTGGAGAGCGTCCCGCGGCAGGTCAGCCCCGGCGTGGGGCGATTCACCCTTCACAGGCGACTTGGGCAGCAATCATGACGATGGTACCTCCCTCCCGTACCCCCGCCAGGAAGCGCCGGAAGCTCGGATATCGAGGCAGCGGCACCTTCGCCATGTGCAGCGCCGGCCCGCACCCGGGCGGTCCGCTCTTCCGGCAGCTGTGCACGCTCGCTGACCGCTTCAACGCCTGCGAGGACGATCCGGCCGCGGCGCAGATCGGGAGCGTGCTCTCGCTGCTCGCCCTCTACGCGACCAAGCCGAACGACCGGGATTTCCGGTTGCCGTTCGGCTCCTTCGTCATGGATCTCGCCCTCGCCGACGAGGCGCGCGCTCGGGCGCCGGGCGCCGGGCCCATCCCGTACGGACGCCTGCTGCTCGCTCGCTGACCTGGGCTTCATGAGCACGCGAGAGCTACCGACACGCCCGGCGGGGCGCAGCAAGCGGACGGCATCGGCCTCGGTGGTGCTCATCGTGAGCGCCAGCGAGCAGCTCGCGGAGCGTTGCCGGCGGCTGGTCTTCGTCGAGGGCGCCGACCTGCTCGCGTGCGATCTCGTGTCGCTGCGCGGCAGCGCGGCATGGCTGAACCCGCTGGCCATCGTGATGACCCAGGACGTGCGGGCGTTCGACCCGGAAGGGTTCATCGAGCTGTCGCGGCGCATCGGCGCCGAGCTCGTGGTGCTCCCCTCCGAGAGCGTGCCGGATACACAGCTCGCCGCGATGATCACGGCGGCGCTGGACATCGCCCAGCGCCGCCGGACCGACTGACGGCGACGAGCCGCGGTCGAGGGCGCTTCAGTCGCGCGGCGGGAGGACGTCGCCGGACCGGCTCGCCCGCAGGCACCCCTCGTCGAGGCCGAGCTTGCACGCCTTCGTGAACAGCTCGACCGCCTTCCGGTCGTCGCGCTGCACGCCCTCACCCTCCGCGTGGAGGTGTCCGAGCTCGACGCACGCGTGGGCGTTCCCGCGCTCGCAGACGCGCTGGAACAGCGCGGCCGCGCGACCGGGATCGGCGCTCGCGCCCTGGCCGTGGAGGTAGGCCCTGCCTGCCGCGAGGCACCCGAGGTTCGCGCCCGCGTGGCACGCGCGCGCGTGCCAGTAGAGCGCCGCCTCGTCCGCCCCGCTCGCCCCGCTCGCCCCGCCGGCGCCGTCCGCGCGCGCGAGCCGATCGTGGTAGGCGTCGCCGAGCCGCAAGCAGCCGCGCGCGCTCCCCTCCGCGCACGCCTTCTCGAACAGCGTCATCGCTCGCTCCACATCGATCGAGACGATCGCGCCGCCCAGGTACATCGCTCCCAGCGTCACGCAGTCCTCGATCTGGTGGTCGGCGCAGCCGTTCGTGCAGCCGACGAGATCGTCCGCCTCGCAGGGCAGCCGCAGCGGCGGCGGGGCCGCCTCGGCGCTCGCCGCGGCCCGCGGGGTCGCCGCGCGCCCCTCGGGTGCAGGTCGACCCGGCTCGGCCGGGCGCCGCGCCGCGGTCGCGCTGCTGCAGCCGCAGAGGAAGAGCGCGCCGAGGAGCGGCGGGGCGAGTTCGCGCACGTGCATGCTCGAACTCATGACACACAGGGAGCGCTCTCCCAATGCCGCCCATCGGGCGCGTTCAGCGCCGCCGCGTTTGCCCCGGGCGCGCGCGTTTGCCCCGGGCGCGCGGGGTAAGGGGACGCTCCAGGGCTGGTCCCGCGCCGGGCCTCGGTGTACACGGGGCCGATGCCCCAGATGAGCCCTCCTCCGCTGCAAACGCTTGATGAGCCGAACCTCGAGGCGCTCGTCGAGCTGATGTTCCTCGCGGCGTTCGCCGACGGCGAGTTCAGCCTGGAGGAGAAGATCCATTTCGCCCGGAGCGTAGAGTCGCTCACGGATCGACGGATCCCGCAGAGCACCATGGACACGCTCCTCCAGAGCGTGGTGGAGCAGCTCCACAAGGAGGGCCGCGCGGCCCGGCTCGCGTCGCTCAAGGAGCGGCTGGCCAGCCCGCAGGCCCGGAAGGTCGCCTTCTTCCTGGCCGCTCAGGTCGTGGTCGCCGACGGGATCGTCAGGAGCAGCGAGCGCGAGCTCTTGCTCGACGTGGCCGCGGCGCTCGAGCTCGATCAGGCCGAGGCCGCGGAGATCGTGCGGAAGCTCGCCGCTTCATGAGCGGCCGGCCGCCCTCGGCGCTCCGCGTCCGGGGCGCCATGGACGCCCCCTGCGCCGCGAAGGCGGGCTGCTGCGCGGGGCGAGCGTGGCGGGGTGAACGGACGCCGGCGTTTTCGGTTACGATGGCCTCGCCGTGACCTGGTCCTCGACTGGCAGTTTCCTGATCCCGTTTCCGGTGCCGGGCTCAGCGCTGACCTCCACCCGGGGGACGTACGTGATCGGGGCGCTCATCGGCGACGGGCAGTATGGCTCGGTGTACGAGTGCAGCGGGCCGTTCGATCAGGTGTACGCCCTGAAGATGCTGCGGCCGGCGAACAAGCCCTACCAGGTCGTCAAGGAAGAGTGGTCGCGCGAGATGCTCCGCCTGGAGAGCTTCCGCCACCCGAACATCGTCTACATCCACGACGCGTTCGAGGTGAACTACCTGTTCTACCTGGCGCTCGAGCGGTGCGACACGAGCCTCCGGGCGCTGCTCGGCGCCCCGTTCCAGCCGCCGCTGCTCCTGGAGCTCTCGCGCCAGCTGCTGATGACGCTGCAGTACCTGCACGACAACGGCGTCGTGCACGCCGACCTGCACGCGGGCAACGTGCTCATCTCGCAGCTCGACCACAGGCCGCTCGTCAAGCTCACCGACTTCGGCGTGGCGCACCAGCTCGACGGCGTCACCCGCTGGTTCCGCCCGCAGGTCGCGAACCCGAAGATCCTCGTGCCGGAGCTCGTGACGGCGGGCTACACGACGACGCAGAGCGACCTCTACCAGCTCGGCCTGCTCATGTACCAGATGCACACCGGGCAACCGGCCATCGACGTGAACGTCGCCTACGAGGAGATCACGCGGCAGATCGCCGAGGGCACCCCCCGGCAGAAGGCCGAGGCGCTCTGCACGCCGCTCAGCCAGGTGATCGCCAAGCTGCTGCGCCGCCGCGACGCCTACCGCTACCACTCCGCGCGCGATGTCTGGGACGATCTGCGCCAGCTCCGCTGGGCGTAGCGCAATCTCCGCTGCGTCCCGCGCGCGTTCCGGGCTAGATCTCGCGGCATGATCGCCGCCGCAACGCCACGCGTCGTCTCGCTCACGCCCGCGGTCTTCCACCTGCCGGACGCGGTGAACCAGGTCTCCCGCACCTACGGGGAGAGCCCGATCGTCCCGCGTGGCCCCCGGCTCCGGCCGCTGCTCGACAGGGCCCGGCACGGCATCGTCGAGGCCCTCGGCGCGCCCAGCTACGAGGCCATCCTGCTCACGGGCTCGGGATCGACCTCCATGGCCGCCGTGCTCGGCTCCTGCTTGCGGCGCGACGAGCGGCTCCTCGTCGTCCGGAACGGCGCCTACGGCGACCGGATCTTCGAGTACGCCGCCACGCTCGGCCAGCCGTCGGTCGACATGTGCCTGCCCTACGGCGAGAGGCCGGACCTCGCGAAGATCGAGGCCATCCTGGCGGCGGACCAGGTCGACGCGGTGGCCATGGTCTACGGGGGCACGTCGACGTGCACGTTGAACCCCTTGCCCGAGGTCGGCGCGCTCGCCCGGAAGTACGGCAAGAAGCTCCTCGTCGACGGCATCAGCGCGCTCTTCGTCGAGCCGCTGGCCCTCGAGGGCTCAGGCATCGCCGCCGTCATGGGCTCGTGCAACAAGGGCCTCCACAGCCACCCCAACCTGACGGTGGCGCTGGTCCGCAAGGACCTGCTCGTCGAGATGGAGCGGATCCCCGCCCGCGTCCCGAGCCTGGAGCTCCACAAGATGTGGCGCGCCCAGCAGGGCGGCGCGCACCCGTACACGATCGATCCGATGAGCCTCTGCCAGGTGATCGCGGCGCTGGATCACCTCGCCGCGACCGGCGGCGTCGCCGGGCGTCACGCCGTGTACCAGGCGCGCTGCGCGATCCTACGCCCCGGCTACGAGCGCCTCGGGCTGACGATCGCGCGCTGGGAGAACATGCCGCTCCAGTCGATCGGGACGGCGCTGCACATCCCGGCCGGGCGGACGTATGACGAGATGGCGAGCCGGCTCGCCAGCGAGCCGGTCGATGGGCACGTGTTCGAGATCTACGCGGCCCAGGGGAAGCTCTCGGACCGGCTGTTCCGGATCTTCCACATGGGCGAGTACCCGCTCGAGGCCTACGAGATCTTCCTCAAGGCGCTCGCGCGCGTCGTCTGAGCGCGGCGCCCGCGGCTTGCTCCGCGCGGCGCCAGCGGCTTACTTCGCGCGGCGCCCGCGGCTCACTTCGTCTCCTTGGGCGCCTCCTTCTTCTCGGCCGGCGCCGCGGGCTTGTTGCCCTTGGCCGCCTTGTCGCCCGCGGGCTTGGCCGCCTTGTCGGCCGTGGTCTTCCCGGCCTTGTCCTCCCCGGCCGCGTCCTTCGCCGCGTCGCCGACCCCGAGCAGCTCGATGTCGAAGACCAGCGTCGCCTTGGCCGGGATCTTCGGCGGGCTGCCCGCGTCGCCGTAGGCGAGGCGGGAGGGGATCGTGAGCTTGCGCTTGCCGCCCACCTTCATCCCGGCCACGCCCTGGTCCCAGCCCTTGATGACCTCCGACGCGCCGAGCGTGAACTCGAACGGCTCGCGGCCGACGGAGGAGTCGAACTCGGCGTTGTTCTTCAGCAGGCGCCCCGTGTAGTGGACGCGGACTTTGTCGCCGTCCTTCGCCTCCGGGCCGGTGCCCACGACGGTGTCTTCCTTGATGAGATCGGCGGGCTCCGGCTCGGCGGGCTTCACCGCCGGCACGGCGCTGCCCGGCGGCAGATCCGGCTCGGGGACCTTCTCCTCGCAGCCCGCGACCGGGCCGAGGAGGACAGCGCAGGAGATGGCGATGACGATCTGGAGAGGCTTCATGGCGCCACGTATTACGCACCCGGCGCGGGGCGATCAACGGTCACCCGACGCGCCCGGGGCCTCCTGGCCGTCCGGGTTTCCGTTGCAGCGCTCCGGCCCGCGCGGTTAGGGTGCGGCCACCTTGGCTCGCGCGTTCTCCGTCGCTGCCCTGGCGATCGCCGAGGGGGGCGCCAATGCCGTTGGCGCGGTGCGCTTCACCTGCGCCGAGGCGGAGCTCGAGGTCGAGCTGGTCCGCGTCGCCGGCTACGCCGAGGGGTTCGCCCTGGGCGCCGTGGCGGCGCCGGTCCGCTTCGGGGTGCCTTACACAGCGATCCGCGGCCTCTTCCGGCGCGGCAAGGCGCTCTGCGTGGCGCTCGATCCGTCCGCGTGCTCGCCGCACAACTGCTTCGTCCTCGCGCGCTTCGAGGGCGATCTGCCCGGCGTGCCCGGCGTGACCTCGCCGGCGGCGATGGAGGCGATGGAGAGCGCCTACCGCGCGCGCCTCAACGCCCGCATGGCGAGCTGGATCGCGCCGGCGCCGCTCGGCGTGCTCGCGGCCGCTCTGTCCCCCGACTATCTCGCGAGCGGCCCGCTCGGGACCGCGTCGCTCGCGTGCCTCGTCGCGCTCGCGACCTGGCTCGCGCTGCGCTTCGTCGCGCGGCTCGCGACCTGGGGAGGGCCGCCCTCGGACCGCCTGCGCGACGCGCTGGTGGCGGAGATGTCGAGCCGCATGGGCTTCGCGTCGGAGCGGCTCGCGGCCTCCTCCCCCGGCTCGCCGGCTGCGCCCGTGTTCGCGCCCCGCCCGACGCCGCTCGGCGAGCGGCCGGGGCGCGAACAGAGGCGCGGCGTCGAGGAGGGGATCGACGCGCTCCCGCTCCGGGCCCGCGTGCTCGTGCCCGCGGCGCTCGCGGTGATCGGCATCGTGGCGACGATGGCGTTCGTGCAGCGGTTCGCGGCGCCCCGCGATCAGCCGCCGGCCGAGCGACAGGCGGCGCGCGGCGTCGGGCAGGTGACCCGCGGAGCCACCGCCGCGCTCCTCGCGGGCGAGGTCCGGGAGCGCGCCGAGCCGTCGTTCCCGCACTGCCTCTGCGATCGCGCCGACTCGCCGCTCTGGCGGGCGGGGGTGCCGATCCTCAGCCTGCTCGGATCGACAGGGCCGGACGACGGCGCCGGGGTGATCGCGCCGATCCTGCGGCAGGAACGCGCGGACGACGACGCGGAGAGCGAGGCCGGCGCGGGGCAGGGCGACGCCGCCGGGGAGCCGGGCGACGCCGGGGTGGACGCGGGCCGGGACGGCGGCGCGACGCGGCCGGCGCGCGGCCGCTACGACTTCGAGCTCGCGGTCGTGAACAACAGCGGCGCGCCCGTCAGCGACTTCCGCGTGCTGCTCACGTTCGCGCGGCGCGATCGCCGCGGCGAGCGCGCCGGCATCACCGAGCGCGGGCTGTTCTGGGAAGGCGCGCTCGGGCCGGGGCGCGCGGTGAAGTGGCACGTCGAGGCGCCCGGTACGGAGGTGAAAATCGAGCCGGGCGTGACGGGCATGCTCGACGGCGAGACCGGCGTGGCGTCGCCCGACGCCTTCTTCCAGCTGACGCGCGCGCGCTACCGCGTGGTGCGCATCCACGCGGCGATGATGCTCGCCTGGCTCCGCGACCCGCGCGCCCGCGACGCGCTCGTGTCGCTCCTGCCCGCCGCGCCCGCGGAGGAGGCGATGCTCGGCCGGATCCGGCGCGCGACGGCCGATGTCATCCCGTGCTCTGCCGCGGTCGTCGAGGGGCGGCTTCGCGCGTGCCTCTTCAACGGCGGCGTGAATCCGGTGCGCGGCGTCGCGCTGCGCGAGGTCGCGGCAGGCGAGGGCAGCGCGCCGCGCTCCTGGCCCGTCGCGGCGACCTTGCCGGTGCACGAGGGGGTGGAGGTGACGCTGCCCCTCGAGGGGAGCGCGGCGCCCGAGGAGCTCGAGGTGGTCCCGCAGGACCGATGAGCCGATGATGGGGGGATGAAGAGAGGCTTCAGGGCCGCGGTCGCCCTGGGCACCCCGCTCGCCGCCGCGCTGGCGCTGCTCGCGGGGGCCCGCGAGGCCGCCGCGTGGGCGCCGCTCGATCTCGAGGTCGTCCCCCGCTGGCGCGAGCTGCCGGTCGGCTACCACATCAACGGGGGGACGATCCCGGGGCCGCTCTCCAGCTTCGCTGCCGCCAGCATCGAGGCCGGCTTCGCGGCGTGGTCGAGCCCCGGATGCACGGCGTGGGAGGCCGAGCTCCTCGGCGACACGGACGACGGCTACGACTTCGACGACGGCAAGAGCGTGTTCCTCTGGATCAGCGACAGCTGGCCTGGCGAGCTCGGGCAAGCCGACTCGGTCATCGCGGTCACGATGCCGGTCTGGGATCCCGACGGCGTCATCGGCGAGGCCGACATGATCTTCAACAACGTCGGCTTCTGCTGGGACGACACGGGCGAAGGAGACTGCATCGATGTGCGGTCGATCGCGACGCACGAAGAAGGGCACTTCCTTGGCCTCGGCCACTCGAACGTGCGCGGCGCGACGATGCTGGGGTTCTACCCGGGCGGCACGTCGGCGCGGACGATCGAGGACGACGACATCGAAGGGGTCTGCGCGCTCTACCCGATCGCCGGGACGGGCGCCGCGAGCTCGGGCGGCGGCGGCTTCGGCGCGGGCGCGACGGCGACCTCGGGCGCATCGGGCGGAGCGGCGTCGGGGAGCGAGGACGGGCCGAAGAGCGGCAATGTGGACGAGGCCGAGGGCGACGCCGGCTGCTCCTGTTCGGGCGCTGGCCAGCCGCCGAGCGCTCCCGGCGCCCTGCCGATGACGGCGCTCGGCGCGCTGCTGGCCCTCTGGCGCAGGCGGCCGCGCCAGACCCTGCACGAGCGGCAGCAATCGGGCCGGGCAGGAGGGCGGGCCGCCCGCGTTGTCGCGCGGACGGGTGCGCTTTACAACCCAGCGCAGCCGGGGCAAACGTGCCGCCATGCCCGAGCCGAGCACCGCAGCGTTCGAGGCGGAGGTCGCGTGTGCCCTCCGCTCCCTTGAGGCCGAAAGCACCGTACCCGCCCTCGATCCGCTCGGCGATCCGGCCGGGGCGGCGTGCGCGCTCTCGGCGGAGGGCGCCGGCGCGCCGCTGATCCTCCGGGTGGCGCCCGAGCTTGGCGCGCTGCGGCGGGAGCAGGATACGGGCTTCGGCCCGGCGCCGCGGGACCCCGTGTGGCTCCGGATCGAGCGCGGCGCGAGCGTCGTCCGGCTCGCGCCGCTGAGGCTCGCGGGCGCCCGCCACGCGCGGCCCCAGGCAGGCGGCGGGGAGGCCAGCGCGGGCGCGGCCGGGGAGGGGACGGCCGAGCCTCGCGACGCGGTGGGCGTCCAGGTGATCTCGGAGCGGCGCCCGTGCTGCGGTGCACCCACGTGCGCGCGCGAGCGGACCTACGTCGCCGCCTGGCTCGCGCTTGCCGGGCCCGCGCGCGCCACGGAGGCGCGGCGCCTGCTCGTCGCCGAGGCGCAGGATCTCGAGGCCGAGCGGGCGGAGGCGCTCGTCGAGGCGGTGGCGGCGCCGCTCGCGGCCGCGCTGGGCGTCCCGCTGGAGACGGCGCGGGGGACCGAGCCGCCCGGCGCCATCGCGCCGCGGCCCCTCCCGGAGCCTGCGCCGACGCCGCTGCCAGCGCTACCGGCCGCCGCGCTGTCGCGGTTCGCGATCCGGAGCGAGGGCGAGCTCCTCGTCTTGCGGGACCACGCGAGCCACGGCCCGCGCAGCTCCGCGGCCCGCAACGCGCTCATCGGGGCCGCGCTGCTGCTCGCCGCGCTCGCGCTCTGGATCCAGGTCATGCGGAGCGTCTCCGCGGGGGACAGCGGCATCGCCATCGGCGTCGGCAGCGCCGCCGCGCTGCTCTCGCTCGCGGGCTACGCCTTCCTGGGCGTCGCCAGGTTCTCGTCCCGTTATGCGGCGCGCTCCGCCCCGGTCGTGTCGTTCGGCCCGGGCCGCTTCGTCGTCGCCCCCTGGGTGAGCCGCACCGGCGCGATCGACCTGCGTCCCGAGGGCCGGCTCGGAGCGGCCATCTCCGCCGGGGAGGTCCGCGACATCCGCGTGCTCCCGCGCGGCGACCGGTTCGCGATCGAGATCGACACCGACCACGGGCCCATCGACGCCCTCCTCACCCAGCGCGAGGACGTCGCGCGCTACTGGCGGGACGCGATGGATCGCGCCGTCGCCTCGGTGCGCCACGCCGGCGGCCCCTCCGCCAAGCAGCGCCTCCGGGCGCGCGCCCAGGCGCAGCAGGCCTCCGCGGCGGGCTGAGCCTTACCGGCGCTCGTCGCCTGCGCGGGGCGGAACGAGCGGAACGAGCGGAACGAGCGGAACGAAGAAAAATGTCCGGCGCGGCGCCGCTCGAACGGACGCTCTCAACCTCGGACGCCCTGAACCTCGGTCGCAACCTCGGTCGGACGCCGGACGCCCCTCAACCTGGGTCGGACGCCGGACGGACGCCCTGAACCTCAGACGCCCTGAACCGTCGTCGGACGCACCGGACGTACGACGACGCCCTCAACCTCGGTCGGGCACCCTCGGGCACCCTCAACCTGGGTCGGACGCCCACCATTGCGCGCTGGACTCATCAATTCCCCCTTGTGCGCCGCTCCTTTTCGTATAATGAACAAGTTCAGTGAACGCGTTCATTCAAAAGCCCGGCCGGCGCGATGCCCAGAAGGACGCGACGCGCGCCCGGATCCTCGAGGCCGCGCGCGACCACTTCGAGCGCCACGGTTTCGAGGCCGCCAACGTCCGCGCCATCGCCGCGGACGCCGGCGTGGCCGCCGGCACGGTCCTCCTCCACTTCGCCGACAAGCGCGACCTGCTCCACGCCGCGCTGTTCGATGACCTCGCCGCCACCGCGGCCGAGGCCATCCTCGACGACGAGCCCGGCCCCCTCGAGCAGCGGCTCCACCGCCTCGGGGCCGCCTTCTTCGCGTACTACGCCCGCCGGCCGGCCCTCTCGAAGACGCTGCTCCGCGACGCGCTGTTCGCCGACCCGCCTTGGCAGGCCCGCTTCACCGAGCAGGTCGCCGCCGTGCACGGCCGCGTCGTCGAGCTCTTCAACGCCGCCCGCGCGCAGGGAGAGGTCGCCGACGACGCCGACCCCGCGCTCTTCGGCGTCGCCTTCTTCTCCTTCTACTACTTCGCGCTGATCGCCTGGGCCCAGGGCGCGCACCCGTCGCCCATCGCCCTGCTCGATCGGCTCGTCGCTCAGCACCTCTGCGGCCTCCGCCCCGCAGCCAACGTCAGGAGGGCTCGATGACGTCATCCATCATGTTCCGCAGTCCAGAGGCGCGCGCGCGCATCGCGGCGTGGTTCGACAGGTTCCACGAGAAGCTCCCGGTCCCGGCCCGATCGCGCGAGGTCTCGACCCGCTTCGGCGCCACGCACGTCCTCGTCGCCGGCCCCGAGGACGCCCCGCCGCTCGTCTGCTTGCACGGCGCGCTCGCCAGCTCCGCGCACCTCATGCCCGAGCTCGGCCCGCTCCTCGCGCGCTACCGCGTCCACGTCGTCGACGTCATCGGCCAGTCCGTCAAGAGCGCCGACGTCCGCCTGCCGATCGACGGGCCCGCCTACGCCGAGTGGCTCACCGACGTCCTCGACGCGCTCGGCCTCGCGCGCACCCACCTCCTCGGCGTGAGCTGGGGCGGCTTCGCGGCCCTGCGCATGGCCCAGGCCGCGCCCGCCCGCATCGACCGGCTCGTCCTGATCGTGCCGGCGGCCGTGGTGTCGGGCTCGGCGTGGCAAGGCCTCACCCGCATCGCGATCCCGATGGCCCTCTACCGCGCCTTCCCCTCGGAAGAGCGCCTCGTGCGCCTCGTCTCCGGGCTGTTCTCCACGCACGACGACATGTGGTGCTCCTACTTCGGCGACGCCGTGCGCAGCTACCGGCTCGATTTCCGCCCGCCCCCGCTCGCAACCCCCGCGTCCCTCGCCGGCTTCACGCGGCCTGCGCTCGTGTTCGGCGCCGACGACGACGTGAGCTTCCCCGGCGCGAAGCTGCTGGCGCGCGCGAAGGAGCTCCTGCCGCGCGCCGAGACCGAGCTGCTCGAGGGGTGCCGCCACTCGCCCCCCACCGACGACGCCTTCCGCGCGCGGCTCTGCGAGCGGATCTCGCGCTTCCTCGGGAGCGACGCCGCGCGTGACGCCGCCGACGTCGCGCCGCCCCCCGCGCCGCCCGGGCTCGCCGCGCCGGTCGCGTGACCCCGCGCCGCGCTCCCGCCCGCGAGCGCCCCTCAGTGCCCCGACACGTCGTCGACCTGCGCAAAGGCCTGGATGAGGCGCTCGCGCGCCCGCGCCGACAGCGGCGGCGCCTCGATCGATCGCACGTTCTCCAGGAGGTGCTCCACGCTGCTCGTCCCCGACAGGATCACGTGCGCCCCGGGCTCGTCCCTGCAGAAGCGGTACGCCGCGTCCGGGAGCGACGAGGCGCCCTCTCCTTCCAGGAGCCGGTCCAGCCCCTCGTCGCCGAGCTCGGGCGACACCTTGCCCCGCGCCGCCAGGTCGGCGAGCAGCTCCCGCAGCCGCTCGGGCCGGCTCAGCGCGCGCCGGACCGCGAACATGATGAGCGTCCCGATGTCCTTCGCCCGCGTCAGCGGGAACACCCTCGCTCGCGCCGACTGGTTCAGGAGGTTGAACCCGACCATCACGACGTCCCACACATCGTCGCGGAGCGCCTGCTCGAGCATCGCGTGCGTCGGATCGGCGGCGAACGCCTCCGTGATGCCGAGGAAGCGGATCTTGCCCTGCTCGCGCAGACGCAGCAGCACGGGCACGATCCGCTCGCGCAGATCGGCGTACTGATTCGGCAACACGCCGTGCAGATGGTAGACGTCGACGTGATCCGTGCCGAGCCGATCGAGGCTCGCATGCAGCGACGACACCACGTCTTCCTGCCGGAGCGGCGCCTCGAGGCGCGTCGTCTTCTTCGTCGAGAGCACCACGCTGTCGCGCGGCACCTCGCGGAGCGCCTTCCCGACGAGCCCCTCGGTCCCGTACGCCTCCGCCGTGTCGATGAAGCTCACGCCGCGCTCGATGGCCGCACGGACGAGCCGGAGCGACTCGGCCTCCGCGATGCGCCCGGACCCGAGCCGGCTGTCGCCGCCCGCGCCCAGGCCGAGCACGCTGACCTCGAGGCCGGTCCGGCCCAGGATGATTCGATTCACGGTCGTCATCTCCCTCGATGAACGGTGACCTTCATGGAGCCCACGCCGGGCGCGGGCTCACTCCTTCGGGGCGACCTTCCACGACGTGAACCGCCGCTCGACGCGCATGAGCAGGTGATTGAACGTCAGCCCGAGCGCCGTGATCGTCAAGATGCCGACATACATGCTCGGGATCTGGAAATTGTATTGCGCGTAGATGATCAGGTATCCGAGCCCCGCCTTGGCCCCGATCATCTCCGCCGCCACGAGGACGAGCAGCGAGTACGCGCCCGCCAGGCGGATACCCACGAAGATCGTCGGGACGGCGGCCGGCAGGATGACCTTGCGGAACAGCTGGAGGGGCGACAGCCCCATCGTGCGCGCCGACTTGATGAGCAGCGGATCGACCCCCCGCACCCCGCTGATCGTGTTGAGCAGGATCGGCCAGGTGCACGAGTAGATGACGAGCGCGATCTTGGAGGCCTCCCCGATCCCGAGCAGCAGCAGGAACACGGGCAGGAGCGCGAGCGCGGCCGTGTTGCGCAGCACCTCGAGCAGCGGATTGAGCGCGTCCGCCACGCCCTTGTACCACCCGATCGCGAGCCCGAGCGGCACGCCCACCGAGATCGCCAGCGTGAAGCCGACGAGAGAGCGCGACAGGCTCGCCTTGATATGGCTCAGGAGCTGCCCGCTCTGGAGGAGCTGCCACCCGGTCCCCAGCACCTCGGACAGCGGCGGCAGGAACGCCGCCTCCACGAGGCCCACCCGCGGCGCCGTCTCCCACAGGGCGGCGACCGCGAGGAGGATCCCCGAGCGCGCGACGGCGCGGCCGAACCACCGCGCCGCGTCGCCCACGAGCTGCCCTTGCTGCGACTCCTCGGGCAGCGGAATCGATTGCTCCAGGCTAGCCATTGACCGCCACCACGCCCGCCACGGGGCGGCTCTCCGCCGCGCGCTTCTGCCGCTTGCTCCGCTCCTGCTCCTCGGCCTTCAGCACCTCCTCGCGCAGGAGCGTCCAGATCTCGTGCCGCAGCCTGCCGAACTCCGGAGTCGACCGCGCGTCCTCATAACCCCGGATCTCCTCCGGGATATCGATCACGCGCTTCACGCGGCCGGGCCGGGACGTCATGATCGCGACCCGCTGCCCGAGGAACACCGCCTCGTCGATGCTGTGCGTGATGAACAGGATCGTCTTGCGCGACTTCTCCCAGATCCGGAGCAGCTCGGCCTGCAGCGACTCGCGCGTCTGCGCGTCCAGCGCCGCGAACGGCTCGTCCATCATCAGCACCTCCGGGTCGTAGGCGAGGCTCCTCGCGATGGCGACCCGCTGCTTCATGCCGCCCGACAGCTCGTGCGGATACCGATCCTCGAAGCCGGAGAGGCTGACCAGATCCAGGTAATCCTGGGCGATCTCCTTGCGCCGGCTCTCCGGGATGCCCTTGGCCTCGAGCCCGAACTCGACGTTCTCGCGCGCCGTCCGCCACGGGAACAGCGCGTACTGCTGGAACACGATCCCTCGATCGAGGGCCGGGCCCGTGATCGGCTTGCCGTCGAGCAGGAGCTTGCCGCTGGATGGCTTCGACAGGCCGCCGAGCAGATCGATGAGCGTCGACTTGCCGCACCCGCTCGGCCCGACGAGGACCATCAGCTCGCCGGCCCTCACGTCGAGGTTGAGGTCCTCGATGGCCGTGAACCGCGCGCCCTCCTTGGTCCCCGCCGGCCCCTTGACGGCGAATGTCTTGCTCACGTTGTGGAACTGGATCTTGTTGCTCATGGCTCCTCCTGCTCCCGAACCTCGACGAGGGTGGGCCCCTTCACGGACCGCCCTTCCAAAACGGGTCGAACTCGCTGGTGTACGGCTCGTCAAATCCCGCCATCCGGTGCGCACCGTCGCACCGCCATGAGGCCCATTCAGGCGCGGTCGTGGAGCGCCATCCTCGACCGTTCCGGTGGCGTTGAGCACGCCGCGTACCAAGTGTGAGCCCGCTCCGCAGACGCAAATCCGCTATAACAGATGGCGGCCTGCTGCTGGAGCAGCAGGCGCTTGCTCGCAGAGTGCTGCTACAGCAACAGTGGATCCGTCCTTACGAACCAGGGCGGTCTGCGGACGGTCCGATGGGGACGCATGACAGTTATTTCGACGAGCGGGGAACGCCCGGGGTAAATTTCCACCCATGACCGCCGCCACCACTTCATGGGGAGAAGTCGACGCTGAGAAACTCGCGGGCAAACGCGCACGCCTCTTCGAGCGGGCGCCGGTCGCGATCGTCCAGTACGGCAAGGAGCTCACGATCGAGGACTGGAACGGCGCGGCCGAGCGCCTGCTCGGCCACGCGCGGAACGAGGCGCTCGGCCAGCGCGTGGACGAGCTCCTGCCGGCGTCCGGCAGCCCCGACGCGTGGCGGCGGCTCCTCGCGGAGGACGGGGCGGCCCCCCGGGTGTGGAGCCACGTCAGGAAGGGCGGCGCCGTGGTGAGCGTCGAGTGGCACCACGAGCGCATCCTCGACGAGCACGGAGAGGTCGTCGGCGTCGGCGTGTTCGGGCAGGACGTGACGGAGCGGATCGAGCAGACCCGTCGCCACCATCAGAGAGAGGTGATCCTGAAGGCCATCACGCAGTCGCTCCCGATCATCGTCTGGGCCATCGACCGCGAGGGGAACTTCACGTGCCACGAGGGCAAGGCGCTCGAGGGCATCGGGCTCCAGCAGGGCGCGCACATCGGCAAGAACTTGTTCGACCTCTACGCGAGCAACCCGCACGGGTGCGAGATGGTGCGGCGGGCGCTCGCGGGCGAAGCGAGCCACTCGGAGTCCCTGACGCACGGGGTGTACTGGGACAACTGGGAGATCCCCATGCGCGACGATCAGGGCGAGGTGTCCTCGGTCGTCGGCTTCACCCTCGATATCAGCAAGCCAAAGAACACCGAGCAGGAGCTCCGGGCCAGGCTGGAGCTCATCGAGCGGCAACAGCGGGTCATCCGCGATCTGTCGACTCCCATCATCCAGGTGTGGGAGGGCGTGCTGACCCTGCCGATGATCGGCGTGCTCGACAGCGCCAGGACAGCGGAGGTGATGGATACCCTGCTCGAGGCGATCGTCCGCACGGGCTCGCGCTTCGCCATCCTCGATCTCACCGGCGTCGAGCTGGTCGACACGAAGACCGCGAGCTACCTCCTCGATCTCGTCGGCGCGATCCGGCTGCTCGGCGCCGAGGGCATCGTCACGGGCATCCGGTCGAACGTCGCCCAGACCATCGTCAGCCTCGGGCTCGATCTGGCCAACATCACCACCCTCGGGAACCTCCGGGCGGCGCTCCAGTACTGCATCCGTCAGATGAGCAAGGAGCGCGCGGCCGGCGCGGCGCACGCCTCGCACCAGGGCGCTGCTCCGCGGCCCGCGTGACAGCGCCGCGCGGACGACCGCTCCGGCGCGGCGCTCCCTCGGCCTCCCTGCGATCCCTCACGATCGCCGCGCTGGCTCAGGGCTTCGCCGTCCCCGCTGCCCCCATGGCCTTTGCCAGCGCATCGACGACGACGCGGACCGCGGCGCGCGCGGGCGCCGCATAGACCGCGAAGCTCGCGCGCTGCGAGGCGCCGTACTCTGGCAGCACGCGCCGCAGCGCGCCGCTCTCTAGCTGATCCTGGACGACGTAGTCGGGGAGGTTCGCCAGGCCGAGGCCGGCGACCGCGGCGTCGCGCAGCGTGATCGTGTCGCTGGTGCGGAACGTGCCGCTCACCGGGACGACGCGCTCGCCCTCGGGGCCCACGAGCGTCCACCGGGCGACAGGCTCGAGGTTGAGCGTGATGCAGTCGTGGGCGGCCAGGTCCTCGAGGCAGCGCGGCGTCCCGTGGCGCCGCAGGTACCGCGGGCTCGCGCAGAGCACGCGCAGGTCGCCGGCGAGCCGCCGCGCGACGAGCGAAGCAGGGGAGATCTCGGCGGCCAGGCGCACCGCCACGTCGACGCGCTCGGCCACCAGATCGACGATGCGGTCGGTGAGGTCGAGATCGATGCGGAGCTCCGGGTACCTCGCGCGACACGCCAGCACCGCGGGCGCGACGCGGATCGAGCCGAGGACGGTGGGCGCCGAGATGCGCAGCGTCCCGCGCGGCGTCCCGTCGAGATCGGCGACCGCCCGCCGCGCCTCCTCGATGTCCGAGAGGATCCGGTCTGCGCGCTCGGCGTACAGGTTCCCCGCCTCCGTGAGGCTCACGCGGCGCGTGGTGCGCCGGAGGAGCTGCGCGCCGAGGCGCTCCTCCAGCCGCGCGACCTGCTTGCTGACCGACGACGACGTGAGCCCGAGCGCCCTCGCCGCCGCCGAGAAGCTCTGCCGCCGCGCGACCTCGAGGAACGCCCTCATCTCGTCCAGGTGACCGCCCAGCGGATCCATCCCATTCGTTCCTTCCGCGACGCAATCCTCGTCGGCCGACCAGGATTATCACGCGCCTGCTCCAGATCTAGTTTTCCTGGAGGACGAGGCGATCGCCTCGCCGTGAAGGAGGATCCATGCTCACCCAGGCTCGCGGGCACACGGGCGTCGCGCTGCTGCTCTTCATCCTGGCCGCCGCGCTGGTCGGAGATCGGCTCGCGGCGACGCCCCCGGCGCAGGGCGGGTCGACCCCGCCGAGCGCGCGGTACGACCTCGCGCAGATCGACCCGCAGGGCCGCGCGAACGGCGGGCCGCGCGCCGCCGGCGCCCTGGCGGCGGCTCAGGCCACCCGATCGATCGCCCCCTCCACGCCCTCCTGCTTGGAACAGTGCGCACAGCAGTAGAACGCCCCGCCGGCCTCGATGCCGTGCCCCACGATCCTGCAGGCGCAGTGGGCGCACACGGGCGCGAGCTTGTGAATCGCGCACTCGAAGCAATCGAACGTGTAGCTCGTGCCGCCCACCATGATCTGGAAGGCCTTGTCGTAGCTGTTGCCGCAGCAGTCACACGTGTTCATGGAAACCTCTCGACGGTTGGGTGATGACGTCACACCGCCGGCCGAGCGCGGCCGGCTCTCGCGAACGCGCCGGGCGGCTCGGTCGGTCGGTCCGACGCCGGAGGATCCTTGATCTCCGGAGGCCGCTCTCCGGGCTCGGGAGGAGCGGGCGGGGGATCCCGGCGCGCCGGTTCGCCCGGATCGGGATCCCCTCGGGGAGGTTCGGGCGGCGCTGGATCCCGCGCCGGCGGGCCCTGCTCGGGCTCGCCGACCGGCGCGGGGCGGGGTGTGCCCCGGGACGGGGGCGGGTTCACTGGCATCGATGTTCTCTCCCTCGCGCGTCCTCTCCTGAGCTCGTGTTGACGCGGTGCAAACAGGGCTGCACGAAGCGCGCCAGATGCGCTTGCGAGCAGAGCGGCTCGGCAGGGCGACGCGCCGCGCCCGTTGCGGCTCGCCGAGGGGCGCGAGGGCGCGCATTCCTGTCACAGTGAGGCGTCCCTGGTTCGTCCCGCGACGGCGAGAGGCCCCGCGATCGGCGGGGCGGGCGCTCGTCGCAGGGACGCGCGCTCGCAGCGGGGCCCGTCCCGAACACGCGAGCGCGGGGCGAGCGCGTCGAGCGAGCGTGAGAAGAACCGATGGGCCCGCCCGTCGACCGTCAGCGCTTCACTTCGGGAGGAAATCGAGGATCTGCCCGAGCGCCTTGGTGAAGCTCGCCGCTTCCAGCACGTCGGGCAGCACCAGCACGCCGAGCACGCTGAGGCCGATGCCCATCAACGAGCCTCCGGCGATCACGCCCGCGCAGATGGCCTCGGTGTTGTCCGCGGCGAGCGCGTACCAGGGCCGCGCGGGCGGCGCGTCCGCGCGCCCGCCGGGCGCCGTCTCGCTGAGCCGCGTCTCCTGCTCGCGCTTCTTGTGCCAGAGCGCGGCGCGCCGCTCGAGCAGCCAGAAGAGGAACGAGCCGAGGAACATCGACCAGATATCGGTGAAGTTGAGGATGAACGCGAGCCCCAGCGCGACAGCGGAGAGGGGGAATCGGTTCTTCGTGACCTGCCTCGTGATCTCGACGAGGATCCCGACGATCGCCCCGACCACCACCGCGGACTTGGCGGTCGGGTGGAGGAAGTCGAGCCCCTTCATCAGCACCTCGGCGACGGCCTTCCACGTGAGCGCGCTCGGGACCGGCAGCCGCTCCGTCCCGTAGCGGCCGATGTCGCCCTGGATCAGCACGAGGTACCAGATGGGCACCGAGAGCACGAGCCCCGAGACCGTCCCGAGCACGTGCCCCATCGCCTGGTGGCGGGGCTTGCCGCCGAGCATGTAGCCCGGCTTGATATCCATCAGCAGGTTCGCTGTGTTGCTCGCGACCTCGGCGGTGACCCCGGCCGTCATCAGGTTCGTCGTGATGTTCTTCGGTGCGAGGGCCCCGTAGGTGAGCTGCGTCAGCTTGCCGAGCGCCCCGGTCGGGGTGATCGCGGTGATGGCCGTCGAGTTGACCGCGATGAGCGAGAAGATGAAGACGAGCGGGATCGCGAGCGCCCCGAGCCACCAGGAGATCCCGAACCAGAGCTGCCCGAGCACCACGATCACCGCGCCGACGACGGGTATGCCGATGATCGACAGCTTCACCGGAAGCTCGATGTCCGCGAGCACGTCGGTCGCTCCGCCCTTCTTGGTGAGGCCCTTGAACGCGTCGAGGATCACCTTCGGCTTGGAGAAGAAGGCGTAGAGAGACGACGTTGTCATGCACGCGACGCCGCCCCACAGCGCCCAGAGGGTGATCGCCCCGAACCCGAAATGCCCGTTCTTCGGCAGGATGATCCCGCGCTGGATCAGGATCGGCGCGAGGACCCAGTAGTTGAGGATCCCGCCGAGGAGGAGCGACACGCCGGTCCGGATGCCCATCAGGCCGCCCGTGGCGACGAAGATGATGCTCGTGTCGAACCGGATGGTGAGCTCGTTCAGGGGGGTGCCGCGGATGGCCGGCGCGATGCCCCAGCGCTTGAGCAGATCGGCGAAGCGCCCGCCATAGAGGAATTCGTCGTAGTAATGCGGGATGTTCCTTAGCGCGAAGAGCGCGCGCATCACCTTGTCGTCGCGGAGGAGCTCGAGCGCGGCGCTCAGGAGGCCGCCGCCGAGGAGGAGCTTCGCCTTGAAGAGGCCCTCCTTCTCGTCGCTCTCGTGCAGCGCGTCCATGACGACGCCGGCGGCCATCCCCTCGGGGAAGGGCTGCTGCTCGTCGTTGATGAAGCGCTTCTTCATCGGGAAGGCGAAGAGCACGCCGAGGATGGCGAGGACGAACATCCAGATCATCGCCCGGCCCATGGGGATGATCGTCGTCGTGACCATCGAATAGGCCGCGAGGCTCGTGAAGAGCGGCGCGTTCATGTAGCCGGCCGACGTCGCGATGGACTGCATCGCGTTGTTCTCGAGCACGGTCATGTCGCTGCCGAGGCCGAGCCTGGAGAGCACCTTGAAGAGCCCGAAGGCTAGGATCACGCTCGTGATCCCGACGCCGAGCGACCAGCCTGTGCGCGCGCCGATGTACAGGTTCGTGAGCGACAGGAACGCGCCGAGGAGCATGCCCGTGACGGCCGAGCGCCACGTGAGCTGGGGCATGTCGCCGCGGTAGACGTTCTTCAGCCACCATGCGTCCTTCTCTTCGAGCGACATGGTGTGAACCTGCTCTGGCGTGAGCTGTTTGATGGCCATTGCGCGGCGACCTCCTCGCACCTTGTACCATGGTGGGCGACGCGCCGTGCAGCTCTTCCGCGAGGGCTGGCGGCGCAGATCTCGCCGATCCCCTCTCGAACCGTCGCCCGCGCGCCCGCGGCAGATCCCGGCGAATCCACGCTGCGACGGAATTGCTGGCCCCGTGTCACGAGGCTCTCCCTGCAAGCCGGGTGGGTGATACCGTATCAACCACCTATCCATGCGTCGAAGAGGCCGCGCTCACCCCACGGCCTGCGGGCGTCGTGGCGACGATGACGGTGCTTCGCTGGATGGGTACGAAGAAGCCAGAGGATGCGACCGACTGCCGATCACGCCGAGCGGCGCTCTAGCGGCGCTGCCGCTGCTCGGCGATCGCCGCCGCGGCCTCCGCCTCCGCCTCCGCCTCCGCCTGGACGGCGACGTCGTCCGGCTGCGGCAGCGCCTGAACCGCAGGGAACCGCACGCCGAACACGCCGGCGCCCACGTCGACCGGCTCCATGCGCTCGCTCGTTGTCCGCGCGTCGAGCTCGACGATCCGGTTCACCGTGCGCTGCATGGCGATGGCGACGAACAGCCAGGTGATCGGGCCGGCCAGGAGCTGGATGTACGGGATGACGGTCGCCACACACGCCGCGATGACCAGGCCCCGCGGCACGCCGTCGGGCATGCCCCGCAGGCGGCACTGCAGGTTCACGCGATCACAGAGCCGGAGGCCGTTCCAGAAGATCCAGTAGTAGTTGAAGTACGGGGCGAAGTGCAGGCCGATGGCCTTCCCCACGGAGGGATCGTCGCGCTCGGCCTGGGGCAGCTGGGCGTGCATCGCGTTGAAGCGGACGAACGACACGATCCCGAACGTCACGACGTGCAGCAGCGCCGTGGCCCACACAGGAAACGCCTCGAGCCGATGCCGCGCGAGCGCGACCCGCTCGCCGGCGCCCAGCCCGGCCACGCCGCCGCGATACGTGTTCGAGGCAACAGGATGCCCGCCGACGCGCTGCGCCAGCAGGGCGTGACGCATGGCCTCGTTCTGCAGGCGCAGGCGCTCGTTCTCGGCCTGCACGTCGTCGAGCTTGTCCGCGAGGGCGTCTCGATCGGAACGGAACACGCGGGTAAGTATAGCGCCGCGCCCCCGCCCGGCAGGCCGAAGGTGCGGGCCGAGCGATCAGACCCCCATCGCGCGCGCGAGATCGAGAGCCGTGGCGCTCTCGGCGCAGGTCAGGTGGGGTGTCAGTCGCTGTCTCGGCCGCTGCCGGCGAACCCGTCTTCCCGGCGCGCGAAGAGGACGTTGAACGTCGTGAGCGTCCCGTAACAGCCCGTGATGTACGCCTGGAGCTGGACCTTCTCCGCGTCGCTCAGCCCCTCGTGCGCGTTGATCTTCTGCTCCAGCACGCGCAGCTTGTCGCGGAGCATCACGATCTTGTGGAAGAACACGTCGAGCGGGATGCGCTTCTCGGCCGTGCCCTCCTTCCCCGGCCGGAGCACGATCTCCCCGCCTTCCCAGCGGCCGCCCAGCTCCGCGCGGCCGACGCCGAGCTCCTCGGACAGCACCTCGCGCAGCACACGGCGGAACTCGTCGATATCCATGTCGATGTCGATCTCCCTTGGCAGCGGCGAACGGAAGGGCTGCGGCGCCGCGCTCTGCGGCGCCGCGCTCTGCGGCGCCGCGCTCGGCCGGCGCTCCGGCGACGGGGCGCGCTCGGGCGCCCGCGGCCTGACGCCGGTGCCGCGCGGCTGGCCCGCCGCCCGGGGTGGTGGCGGCGGCGGCGGCGCGCCCTTGGCGCGGTAGCGGGCGCACGTCGCTGTCGCCTTGATCGGCGGCGGGTACACCTCGAGGGCGCACTCGCCGACGCGGCCGCGCGCTGGATCCTCGTGCACCCTGGTAAATGCCGCGCAGCTTCCGCACCGGCCCGCGTAATCGTTCACCGCGGCCGGACTGTACCAGCTTTGCGCGCGACCGGCAGCGCAATCTGGGCGCGAGCTGGCCAGGCGACCCGCGCGCGACGTCCGGCTCCGGCTCGCCCGCCTTCCGGCTCCGGCCGGCGAACCGGCGCTGCTCGTCCGGCGGGGGGACCTGTCGGTCGCGGCCGCGAGCCCCGTGCCGGCGAGCCTCCCGGGATCGTCCGGCCGACGTCGAGCCAGGACAAGCGATCTCTTCGCAGGTCCGCCTCCCGACCCTTGCTCACCCGTGTTGCGCAGTCGCGCAAGCGCTCGTCCGAAGCCCGCTGATGGCCTCGACCGCCGCCCGGGCCGCGCCAGCGCGATCCGGGGCCGGAGAGGGGCGATGGCCGGATGGACCGTGGGTTGCAATCGGCCGCCGCGTTCCTGTCGCCATGTAGGGCTCGATCCCATCGAAAGAATGTTCTTCAGGCGGTTCAACGTCTCTTGGATCGAGCGACGAGCGGAGCCAGGCCGTCGACCGGGGCCGCCAGAAGCACCGGCGCCTCTTCGGCGCCGAGGTGAGGCCCAATCCGGATTGCTTCATCGACTGCGCCGCGGATCACGGCCTGGGCGCGGTTCATGGCGGATGTCCACATGGCTGAGGTTTCGTGTGTGCGCCGCAGACCGGCGGACACCCATCGGTACATAGAAGGAGATATCGAACGTGACGCAGACGACTCCCGTCAGTTCTCGCAATCAACGCAACGTCCTCGTGAAGGCAGCAGCGGATTTTGTCACCAAGGCCATGGTGGACGGCAGCTACCGGACGTTCCTGCCGCTCCGCCGCATCGCCGACGACTACCCGAACGCCTATTTCGACAGGCGCGGCGCGCAGCACAAGGCGAGCGTGTTCTGCAGCAACGACTACCTCGGGATGAGCAACCACGAGCGCGTCGTCGCTGCAGCCCGGAACGTGCTCGACGAGCAAGGCCTCGGCTCCGGCGGCTCGCGCAACATCTCCGGCACCTCCCACTACCACGTGGAGCTGGAAGCCGAGCTCGCAGCCTTGCATGGCAAGGAGTCCGCTCTGCTCTTCAACAGCGGCTACGTGGCGAACGAGGAGACGCTGGGCGTCATCGGCAAGCTGATGCCCGAGATCACCGTGCTCTCGGACAGCAAGAACCACCGGTCGCTCATCGAAGGCATCCGCAAGAGCGGGCTCAAGAGGGTCATCTTCGAGCACAACTCGGCCTCGGATCTCGAGGCCAAGCTCAAGGCCTTGCCGGCGGACGCGCCGAAGCTGATCGTCCTCGAGTCGATCTACTCGATGGACGGCCATTTCGGGCTGCTCGAAGAGGTGTGTCGCCTCAAGCACCGTCACAACGCCATGATCTTCCTCGACGAGACCCACGGCGTCGGGGTCTACGGTCGTACCGGGGCCGGCGTCGCGGACTCCCTGGGCCTGGCACACGAGATCGACATGTTCCAGGGCGGCTTCGGCAAGGCCCACGGGGCGACCGGCGGCTACGTGGTGGGGGACCGCTTCGTCGTCGACGCCGTCCGGCTCATGGCGCCGGGCTTCATCTTCACGACCTCGCTCCCGCCGCTCGTCCTGGCCGCCGCGCTGGCGTCGGTGCGGCACCTGAAGCAGAGCAACGTCGAGCGGGAGCGGCTCTTCGCCAACGTGAGCCTGCTCAAGGACGAGCTCCGACGCCACGGTCTCCCGGTCATGGACAGCCCGAGCCATATCGTGCCGGTGATGATCGGCGACTCCTTCAGGTGCAAGAGCATCTCGGATACCTTGCTCAGAGAGCACGGCTTCTACGTGCAACCCATCAATTTCCCGAGCGTGCCGCGCGGGCAGGAGCGGCTCCGCGTGATCGTGTCCTCGTCGCACACAGAGCGTGAGATTCGCGCTTTCGTCATCGCGCTGGCGCACATCATCGCCGCGACCAGCTGAAGCCACTGAGCAGATCCGCGGCGCATTTTTGACGCGAAGGACGCGGGGAGCGCGGCATTCCCCGAGCATCTCGCGCGGGTATGTCGAGTTAATATTTTTTTTTTGAGGGCCTGCTTGGCCATTGGAGAACTGCGTATGAGCTATGAATCGAGGCCTCTTTCAAAGTACTTCGGCGCCGAGCTGGTCGGCTTCGACGTGAGACGCAACGGGGGGGCGCTGCTCGACCTCCTGCTCCGGCACCAGCTCCTCCTGCTCCGCGATCAGGAGCTGATGCCCGCCGAGCTCGTCGCCACGGGCCGGCGCATGGGGCCGATCTTGCCGTTCCTCCTCTCGAACTACCGCCACCCGGAGTTCGACGAGATCCTCGTCACGTCGAACGAGAAGGTCGACGGGAAGCCGCTCGGCGTCGCGCGCGTGGGCAACTTCTGGCACTCGGACTCCTCGTACATCGCGAACCCCGCGAACACGACGCTCCTCTATTCCCTCAAGGTGCCGCCGGCGGGGGGGGACACGCTGTTCGCCTCCATGTACCTCGCCCTCGACGAGCTCTCGCCGGAGCTCCGCGCGACGCTGGAGGGACGCACGGCCGTCCACACGATCCGCAAGCGATACAAGGTGACGGCCCAGGACGTGGGTCAGTCGCTCCGGGAGATCGACGATCGCTTGCGGCACACCATCCCCGATGTCACCCACCCCGTCGTCCGCAAGCACCCGCTCACCGGGCGGCCCGCGCTCTATATCAGCGACGGATACACCCTGAGCTTCGAGGGGATGGGGTGGGAGCAGAGCCAGCAGACGCTCGAGGAGCTGCACGCGCACGCGACGCGCGAGCACACCATCTACCGCCACCACTGGCGCGTCGGCGACCTCTTGATCTGGGACAACCCGTCGCTGATCCACGCCGCGATGGCCTCCGACCCCGAGATCCCGCGCACGATGTACCGCCTGTCCATCGAGTCCGGCGTGACGCGCTGACCGCGGAGAAGGAAGCATGTTTGGCATCGTTGAACTGGGGCTCTGCGTCCCGCCGGCGCGCATGAGCGCCTCTTCGATCAGCGCGGCGTCCGGGGTGCCGATCGAGTTCTTCACGGACAAGATGCAGCTCGCCTCCAAGCCGGTGGCGCAAGGGCGGCGGTGCGTCGAGCTCGCGCTGGAGGCGATCGACGATCTGAGGGCGCGCCACCCCTTCGCATCGGACAGCATCGATCTCCTGGTCTACGCCTCGACCGGCCTCACCGACCACGCGCTCTGGTCACCGGCAGGCAAGATCCAGGCGGCCATCGGCGCGAAGGGCGCGTTCTGCTTCGAGCTGAGCAACGGCTGCAACTCGCTGAACGCGGCGCTCCACGTGATCAAGGGGCTGATGCTGGCGACCTCTTCCTACAGGCGGGCGCTCCTGATCTGCGCCGACACGCTGTCGAGCTACGTCGATCACACGGATCCCGGGTCGAAGAGCCTGTTCAACTTCGCCGACGCCGCCTCGGCGCTCCTGTGCGACCGGTACGCGCCGTCGCTCCACGTCCTGTCGAGCGCGTTCGCGACGGACGGCACGTACGTGGATCTGTACAAGCTCCCCCGGGGCGCGTCCACGATCGTCACGGAGCCGTGCACAGCGGAGGTGAGCCTTCATGATCAGTATTTGCACTACATCACCAGGCTGGTGGGGCAGGTACTGGACGAGGCCAACCTGCGGGCGCGGGACATCGATTACCTGTTCATGAACCAGGGCGATCAGCGGGTGCTGCGCGAGGTCCTCGCGCGCTTCGGCCTCAGCGAGTCGCAGTCGTATCTGAGCTTCCGCGACTACGGTCACCTCGGCTCCACGGACACGGCCCTCGCGCTCGCCGACGGCCTCAGGACGAACAGGCTCCGTCCCGGTCAGCGGGTCGTCGTCGTGTCGAGCGGCGTGGGCTTCTCTTGGGGAGCGAGCCTCATTCAGGTCTGAAAGGTCCCAGGTATGAAAATCCTCATCATGCACACCGTGCCTTATCGAAAAATGGAGTATCATCGCGCGCTCGATCACGGCGCGCACGACGTCACGTACGTGGGTACAGCGGCGCGCATCGCGGATCTGCCGGCCGGCCTGCGCTGCGAGAGGCTCGTGATCCCAGGCGTGGCGAAGCGTCACGTGGAGATCAACGCGATCGTCTCGGCGGCGGACGGCTACGAGATGGTCATGGCCCTGTCGGAGTTCGACCTGCACGAGGCGGGCGAGGTGCGCGAGCACCTCGGGATCCCGGGTCCTCGCTACGACGAGCTGCTGAAGTTCAAGGACAAGATCCTCATGAAGCGGCTCGTGGCGGCGGCCGGCCTGAGGAGCCCGCGCAACATCGACCTCCGGACGGTGGAGAAGGGCGCCCCGGTCGCGTCCGTGCCGTGGGAGGGGCGCACCATCCTGAAGCCGACGCTGGGCGCCAGCAGCATCGGCGTGCACGTCTTCGGCTCACCGCGCGAGGCGCTCGCCTTCGTCGTCCGGCCGGAGAACGACGAGTATTACGCGGACGGAGAGATCGAGGAGTTCGTCGAGGGGCCCATCCTCCATGTCGACGGCGTGATGGATGGGGGCGCCCCGCGCCTCATCGTGGCGAGCCGCTACGTCAACACGCCGCTCGAGTACGCGTGGGGCAGCAAGCCGCTCGGCTCGGCGCAGTTCAGGATGTCGGACCAGTACCGGGCGTTCTTCCTCGATTGCTTGCGCGCGGTCGGCATCGTCGACGGCGCCTTCCACCTCGAGGTGATCGAGGGGCCGGAGGAACTCGTGTTCCTGGAGGTCGCCAACCGCGCGGGCGGCGCCGATGTCATCCCGGCGACGGAGGCCTCGACAGGCGTCCACATACCGACCGAGGAGATCGACGTCCTCATCCGGGCTCAGGCGCGGCGGCTCGGTCGCCCGTTGCCCGGGGGGCCCGTCCGGGAGGTCACGAAGACAGAGGGGCCGTGGTTCGGCTGGCTGGTCGTGCCGGGCCATCATTTCCCCGAGGCCTCGTGCCGTGTGACGACGCCTGACTGGCTCCCGGGCTCGGGCGCTGTCGTGAAGCTCCGTGTCGCGCAGCCCCCCGACCGGCTGAAGAAGTCGGTGACGCACCAGTACTGGGAAGTCCCCGCGGCGGCAATCCTGCGCGGCGGGGACAGCGCCGAGGTCGCCGAGGTCGTGCGGCGGCTCAGCGAGGAGATCCGGGTCGTCCCGCACGCGACGGAGGTGGTCAGTTGAAGCGGCGCCTCCTGACCGCGACGCTCCTCACCAACGTCGCCGATGGAATGCACACGCTGGCGCTGGGCAAGTTCCTGTTCGACCGGACAGGAGCGGTGTCGTCCTTCGCGTTCGTGCTCGGCTTCGACTACCTGATCGGCGTGCTGAGCCAGATCTACGCGGGGCCGATCGTCGACAGGCTCAATCCCAAGCTCGTCGCCTCGGCTGCCGGGATCAACCGCGCGCTCATCATGGTGATGCTGGCCGCGCTGGCGCTCCATCCAGGGTACGAGGCCACGCTCGCCGTCGTGGCCCTCTCGGCGCTGCTCAAGGTCGGCTCCCATTTCTACAAGACCGCCGCCTTCGCGCTGGTGCCGGGGGTGGTCGCGAAGGAGGAGCAGGTCCGCTACTCGTCGCTCGCGATGCTGCTGCTCCAGCTCGGTCAGCTGCTCGGCGTCGGGGCCGTCGGCGTGCTGCTCGCGCGCCTCAGCTACTCCGTCGTGTTCCTCATCGATGCTGGGTTGTTCCTGGCCACGAGCCTGATCCTCTGGAGGCTGGAGGTCTCCGGCGATCCGGCGCGGCGCGCCGCGCTCGTCTCGCTCTCGCAGGTGATCAAGGACTGGAAGGAGCTGGCGCAAGGGATGCGGCGCACGCCGTCGCTCTTCGTCCACGTGGCGATCTCGACAGGCGATCTCGCCGTCATGGCGTGCTTGAACCTGATCCTCGTGCCGCTCGTCAACAGCCGGTTCGGCGGCGATCCGGTGTGGCTCTCGGGGCTGGACGGTGCGTTCGCGGCCGGGGCGGTCATCACGTTCCTGCTCGCGAGGAAGGGGGGGAGCCCGCGGCACCTCGTCGGGTTTCAGCTGCTCCAGGTCCTGTTCCTCACGGTCATCACGGTCGCGCGGAGCAGGGCGGCGACGACCGCGTCGTTCCTGGGCCTCGGCGCCGCGATCGGCTTCACCAACGCGCTGCTCACGTCGAAGCTCTACCAGCGGATGCCGCCGGCGCAGAAGGGCCGCATATCGAGCTTCCGCTTTCTGCTTGTGTCCATCGTCACCGTCATCGGCATCGGCGGCACGACCAAGCTGCTGAGCTGGAGCGCGCCGTGGGGCGTCGGCTTCGTCGCGGGCATGGCCACCCTGTTCTGCCTCGTCACCCTAGCAGTCGGCCGTCAGGCCTTTTCGGAGGAAATGTCATGAGCATGAGACACGAGAGCGCGCCGGCGGCGCGCACGACACGGGAGCTCCGTAGGGAGGTCGCGGGACGCCTGGACCGGGTGCTCACCGCCGCGCGCCGCGCCGAGTACTACGCGGGGGTCCTCCCGCGGGACGCGACCGGCCTCGACGCGCTGGCGCTGGCCCCGGTCACCACGCAGAAGGCCTACAGCGACACGATGATGACGGCCCCCGAGAGCCTGAAGAGCGGCGAGGAGCACGGCGGCGTCGTCCTCCAGACGGGCGGGACCTCCGGAGAGCCGAAGTTCTCGATCTACTCGGGCGCCGAGATCAGGGAGATGATCCGCTCCGGCGTCAGGATGCTGAGCCTGATGGGGGTGCGCAAGGAGCACAATGTCGCCAATTGCCTCGCCATCGGCGAGCTCTATGGCGGGCTGATCACGCTGGAGCACGAGCTGCTCGAGCTCGGGGCGCGCAGCTTGCCCTTTGGCCCCCACGTCGAGCCGGCCTTCTTCCTCAACGCCGCCCGCCGGATGCGCATCGACGTGCTGTTCGCCAATCCGCTCTCCTTCATGCACAAGCTGCGCAAGATCCACGAGGTCGAGCCGTCCTTCGGCTTCGAGCTGCTCCTCTACGGCGGCGCTGGGCTGTCGCCGGTGGACGCCGACTGGCTCAGGACGCACATGGGGGTGAGGCGCATCGCCTCCGTGATCGCGTCGGTCGACGCCCTGCAGTTCGGCTTCCAGTGCTCGCATTGCACGGGGAACGAGCACCACACCCTCGACGATTTCAACCACGTCGAGATCATCGGCGACGACGGCAGGCCGGTGGAGGAGGGCGAGGAGGGGCGCATCGTCCTCACGTCGCTCTACCGGACGCTCTATCCGCTGGTCCGTTACGACATCGGCGATCGAGGCCGCTTCATCGACCAGGCATGCGCGTGCGGGCTGCCCTATCGAAAGATCGAGTTCCTCGGCCGCGGGGGCGAGTTCCTGAAGCTCTCCAGCGACGCCACGGTCTGGGTGCACCAGCTCGTCAAGGCCTTCTCCGACGAGGGCCCCTCGGCCATGCAGATCGTGCTCGAGCGCTACAAGCACAACGCCCACCTGGTGGTCCGCCTCGAGGGCGCTCACCTGGACGAGCGCGAGATACGCCGGAAGATCCTGGATCGCCTGCCGGTCCTCGGGAAGTCCGTCGAGCGGGGCTCGATCCTGGTGTCGGTCGACGTCCTCGCGGAGGGCGCGCTGCTGCGGAGCGAGCGCACGGGGAAGGTCCCGCTCGTGATCGACCAGCGCTTCAAGGCCGCGAGAGAGGCGTCGCCGCTCCGGGAGGCTGGCGCGCGGCCACATGCAGGCGAGGACGGCGCGGCAGCGCTCGGGGGCGCCAGATAGGATGGTCACGGCTCATGACGCCGACGCTCCTTGTTCGTTGAGCCGTTCGACGGCGCCTCGCGCGCGTCGCGATTGTCGCGGCGCTGCTACCCGGCTGCGGGCTGGCGGCTGCGACCCTCCGGGTGAACCCCTGTCGTGGCCGCCGCGCTCGGGCTACCATGGCGGCGTGCGTCCCACGGCGTCGCTCCCCGTCCTCCTGTCCGCGACCGCGCTCTGCACGCTCGCCGCCTGTGCTGCCTCGCCGCCGCCGCGCGCGCCCGCGCCGCCGGCTGCCGCGGCGCCCGCGGCCGCGGCTGCGGAGCCCGCCGAGAGGCCGGAGCCGGCCGAGACGCCGGAGCCGGCCGCGGCGAGGCCGCCGCTCGAGTTCATCCACGACGATGTGCCCAGGGCGCGCGAGAAGGCTCGGACCGAGGGCAAGGCGCTGTTCGTCGATGCGTGGGCGCCGTGGTGCCACACGTGCCTGAGCATGAAGCACTATGTGCTGACGGATCCGTCGCTGCGCCCGCTCGCCGATCGGGTGGTGTTCGCGGACGTCGACACGGATCGACCGGAGAGCGCGCCGTTCCTGGAGCGTCACGAGGTGACGGTGTGGCCGACGTTCTTCGTCCTCGAGCCGGCGGCCGGCGAGGTGATCGGGCTCTGGCGGGGCGCCGCCTCGGTCGAGGAGCTGCGCGAGCTGATCCGCGACGCGCTGCTCGCGATGGATTCCAAGGCTGCGTCGGCGCTGCCGGCGGACGATCCGAACCGCCTGCTTGTCGAGGCGAAGCGGGCCCACAGCGCCGGTGACCACGCCGCGGCGGTGTCCGCCTACCGGCGCGCCCTGGCCCGGGGCGGAGAGGCGTGGCCGCGGCGCAGCGAGGCGCTGCTCGGCCTCCTGGCGGCGCTCTACCGCAAGAAGGACGCCGCGGCGTGCGTGGAGCTCGGCAGCGCGCACGTCGGCGAGGTGAAGGGCGCGGCGCTGCCCGCCGATTTCGCGAGCGTCCTGCTCTCCTGCGCGGCCGCGCTCCCGGGCGGCAAGGCCCAGCGGGCCGCGCGCGAGGCGGCGGTCGCTCGGCTGCGGTCGATCGTCGCGAGCCCGCCTGCGGACGCGAGCGCGGACGACAGGGCCGACGCGTGGGGCCTGCTCGCCGAGGGGCTCGAGGCGCTCGGCGACGCGGGCGGAGCCCGCGCAGCGAACGAGTCGAAGCTCGCCGTGCTGGAGCGGGCCGCGAAGGAGGCGAAGACGCCCGAGGCGGCCGCCGCGTACGACTACGGGCGCGCCATGGCGTACGTCGCGCTCGGCCGCGGCGAGGAGGCGATCGCGATGCTCTCGCAGCGTGAGGCGCAGATGCCCGCGTCGTACGAGCCGCCCGCGCGGCTCGCGCAGGTGCTCCACGCGATGGGCCGCGAGGCGGAGGCGCTCGCCGCGGTGGAGCGCGCCATCGGGCGCGCCTATGGCCCGCGCCGGCTTCGCTACCTGAAGCTCCGCGCGGAGATCCAGCAGCGGCTCGGGCGGGGCGCGGAGCAGATCGCCACGCTGCGCGAGGAGGTGGCCGGCTACGAGGCGCTCCCGAAGGGCCACGCCAGCCAGGCGGCCCTGGACGACGCGCGGCGGCGGCTCGACGAGGCGCAGAAGGCCCAGCGCGGCGGCGGCGTGAAGAAGCGCTGACGGCGGCTCCCAGGGGCCGCTAGTTCTCCCCGGTGCCCACGACCAGGCCCGTCGCGCGGAGGCGGTCGGTCGTGGGCTCCTCCGGGAAGACCACGGTGATGTCCACGTCGATGGTGGATGGGAAAGAAGTGCTCCCCGAGGTCTGCACCGTCAGGCTCCCGGTCGCGCTGGTCGCGCTCACGGCGGCGCCAGCTGAGCCCTGGGCGTCCGGCGTGCAGCTGGCCGCCCCCTTGCTCATCAGGATGCGCGACACACTCCACACCTCCGGGACCGTGACGATGTCGAAGCCCTCGGGCGACTGCCTGCTCGGCGCCTCGGCGTAGAGCACCACGCAGAGGTCCGCCTCGGGTCGGGCCTTGTAGATCGTGAGGTGATCGTACCCGCCGGGCCAGTAAGAGACGGTGTAGCGGTCGATCTCGGGCTCGACGCAGGACGCATTCGCCGAGACGTCCACGCCGGCCTGCTGCGCGGCGCACGCATTGCAGTAGAACTGGTTGTCGCACCCGCAGACGCCCGGGCAGTCCTCCGGGCACCCCCCGGGCCGGGGGGTGCACCTGCCGATGGTGTCGAACGTTCCGCACGAGTCGTCGGGGAAGTCGCAGTACTCCTCCGCGCTGCAGACCCCGCCGCTTCGCCCTCCGCAGGCGAGAGGTGTCCCGCCGCTCGAGGTCGAGCTGGCGGAGCCGCCAGCGCCGCCGGTGCCGCCGCCGTCGCCCGTGTCGCCAGTGCTGGCCGTGCCGCCGCTGTCGTCGGCGCCGCCGCTGCCGGACGGCATGTCGACCGTGCCGCCGCAGAGATTGCGAAAATCATCGGCGCCACCGTCGCTCGACGGGATCTCGACCGTGCCGCTGCAGGCGGCGAGAGAAAGCCCGAAGAGAAGCGAGGATAGGCGTGCGTGGCTCATGTGCGCAGTATGCCACGCTCGGCCGCCCGCCAAGAGGGCCCTCGCCGTCCGGCGAAACGAAGCCGAGCTCGTGAAGAAAAGACACGCCAAGGTGCCAGAAGGCGCCAGGCGGAAATTCCAATCTTGGTGGCTTCTGGCGTCCTCACGGTTCCTCTGTTCGCCGCCCGCTTTACAGCGTCGGCAGCACGCCGCGATCCCGCCCGAGCGGAAAGGCCGTCTCGAGGCGGGCGATGTCCTCGCTGCTGAGGCGCAGATCGCCCGCGGCCGCGTTGTCGAGCGCGTGCGCGGCGTTCGCGGCCTTGGGGATCACGAAGATCGGCTGGCGGCGGAGCAGGAAGCGCAGCGCGACCTGCCACGGCGTCGCGCGGTGGGCGGCGGCGACGGACGCGAGCACCCTGCCCGCCGTGCTGTCCGGCGCCGGGAAGCGGTCCGAGCCGAACGGGCTGTAGGCGACGACCGCGATGCCGTGCCGCTCGCAGAGCGGCAGCACGCGGTGCTCGATCGACCGCTCGAGCAGGTGATAGAGCACCTGGTTGCAGGCGATCTCGCGCGCTCCGGCGATGGCGATCGCCTTCGAGAGCTCCGCCTGGTCGAAGTTGCTGACGCCGAAATACCGGATCTTGCCCCGGTCCCTCAGGTCCTTGAAGGCGCGGAACGTCTCCTCGAGCGGGTGCGGCCCGGGCCAGTGGAGGAGGTAGAGGTCGAGCCGGTCGGTGCGGAGCTGCTCCAGGCTGCGCTCGCACGCGGCGATCGTGCCGGAGTAGCTCGCGTTGCTCGGCAGCACCTTGGAGGCAAGGAACACCTCGTCGCGGCGGCCGGCGATCGCCTTGCCGACGAGCGCCTCGACAGCGCCCGAGCCGTACATCTCCGCCGTGTCGATGTGCGTCATGCCCGCGTCGATCCCCCGCCGGATGGCGTCGATGCAGGCGGCCTCATCGCCTATCTCCATCTGCCAGGTGCCCTGTCCGACGACCGGGATCTTGACGCCAGTAGAACCGAGTTCGCGCTGCTCCATGATGATGAACCTCCGCTTTTGTCACCGGGGGCGGCACGCGCCGCCCCCGCCCCGCCGGCAGAGCCGGCAGGGGCCCCACCCCCACGCGGTCCGTGCTGGCCTCCTTCCACGGGGACCCGCAAGGACACAGCATTTCTACCTGATAGGCGTTCCAGAGGCGCCCCTCCGCCCCGGGTGGGATCGCTGAATTCACCACGAAAAGCAAGCCCGAGCGCCTTCACCGGGCTGAGCCCGGCGGTTCGCGGCGTCGGTCGCTGGCGCCTTGTCCATAGAAAATTCCTTGCTTGAGGATGTCGCAGACAGACGATGAGCCGCTGTGTAGATTGCGCTGCCCGCGAGCTCTGAGGAGGTGGATCGATGCGTTGCATGCTGATGGGATCGTTCGTACTGGCCGCCGTGATGTCGTTCGCTGGCGTGAGCAGCGCGCACATCGACCTCACGTCCCCCGCGCCGAGGCACGCGGACGACCAGCAGAAGGTGTCGCCTTGCGGTGCTCGCGGCGATGCGCGGGGCGAGACCGTCACCGTGTTCGAGCCGGGCGAGACCATCACGGTGACGTGGAACGAGACGATCGATCACCCCGGGCATTTCCGGATCATGTTCGACGACGACGGCTTCGACGATTTCCCGGAGCCGGCGAACGAGAACGATCTCTGCGAGCCCGGGGTGGACAAGGGCTGCCTGCTCGACGGCATCGCCGACAAGAAGGGAGGGTCGTATTCGGCGGAGGTCACGCTCCCGGACGTGGAGTGTGACAACTGCACGCTTCAGCTCATCCAGGTCATGACGGACAGGAGGCCGGCCACCCTGTACTACCGCTGTGCGGATCTGGTGCTCAAGTCCTCCGACCCTGCCGCCGCGACGAGCGCCGCGAGCTCCAGCGCCAGCGCCGGCGCGGGCGGCGGCGCGACGGGCGCGGGCGGGGGCGCAACGACGAGCGCGAGCAGCAGCGCCACGGTGGGCGCAGGCGGGGATGCGACGACTGGCGCGGGCACGGGCGGGGGCGCAACGACGGGCGCTGGCGCGGGCACGGGCGCAACGACGGGCGCTGGCGTTGACGAGGGATCTGGCGCAGCGGAGGACGACGGCGGGTGCAGCTTCGGCGGCGCGGCGGGCGGGGCTCCGATCTCGGCGGGGCTCGGCGCGCTCGCCGCCCTCGCGCTCGCGGCGCGCGGGCGGAGGCGAGGCCGGCTGGCGCCGCGGCGGGACGCTGCCGGGCGCGGGTCGCGGCGCTCGTGATCGCGGGGCCGGTGCGCCGTCAGGAGCGGCGCGTCGGCCCTTCGGAGAACCTGGCGATCTCGAGGATCTCCGCGGCGCGGTCGCTGGCCGGCGGAGCGAGCCAGGGGCCGTCGAACCGCGTGACCAGCGCGGTCACGTTGTCGCGGCCTCCGGCGGCGAGCGCGGCGTCGATCAGGGCGCTGGCGGCTGCCGCCGGGTCGGGGTGGGCGTCGAGCGTGGCGGCGATGTGCCGATCGTCGATGAGGTCGCTCAGCCCGTCGGTGCAGAGCAGCAGGGTGTCCTCGCGGCGGAGCTCGACGGCGGAGAGCGCGATCCTGAGGTGTTCGCGGAGCCCGAGCGCCTGGAGCATCACGCCCCTGTGCTCGAAGGTGGCGGCCTCTTCGGGCCGCAGCTTGCCGCTCTCGAGCAGCGACTGGAGGAGGGTCTGGTCGCGGGTGAGCTGGGTGAGGACGCCGCTGCGGAGGAGGTAGGCGCGGCTGTCGCCGACCTGCGCGAGCAGGAGGCGCTCATCGCAGAGCGCGGCCACGGTCGCCGTGGTGCCGCTGTTCCGGTGCTGTGAGCTCCGGCGGGCGTTCTCGCGGACCGCGCGCCCGGCCTCGCCGATCGCCTCGAGGAGGCTCTGCTCGAGGGCGTCGCTCGATCGGGGCGCGGAGCGGGTGAGGATGGCGTGGACCATGCGCGCCGCGAGCCGGCTCGCCGCGTCGGGGGACGACGCGCCGCCCGAGCCGTCGTAGACGCCCAGCGACAGGGCGAGCGGCGGCTCGATGGACGCCTGGGCGGCTGGGGGCCCATGGGCGAGCCCGCGCGCGAGATCGCTGATCAGGAAGGTATCCTCGTTGTGCTCGCGGCTGTGGCCCACGTCGGTCCGGGCCGCCACGGCGACCGCCGCGGCGTGTTCGACGGCGGACGTGCGGTACACGGGCATGCGCGCATCGTACCGCGGGGGCGCTGTCCGAGGGAGGGCGCTCGACGCGCCGCTCGTCGAGATCGCCACGGCGGGCGTGGAGCTGCCGCGTGCGGCGACCGCGGCGGCCACGCCCGGCGGAGCCCTCGCCGAGGCGACGCGGGCGCTCGACGCGCGGCGCGCCTCGTACCTGAAATGAAGAAGAGACCGCATGAGACTGCTCCCCAACCCCGAGCGCGCGTGGGAGCGCGCCACGCACGTCCAGACCCTCGCGCGCGCCGAGATCGAGCGGCGCGTCCTGCCGTTCTCCGGCGAAGTGGAGGTGCTCTCCGGCGGGCACGCCAGGCGAGGGATGAGGTGGCTTGAAGCGTCGACCCCGGCGTGGCTCGATAGCGCCTATTGGCGGGCGCCGCAGCTCAGAGAGTCGTTTTCGTGATGAGCACAGAGCTCCTCGCGTAAGCATGCTTGCCGCTCATATTCCGCTCTATCTTGTGGGCCGTTCTCCGTGATGCGGTTAGGGTGCGCCGCCGATGCACAACGGCGCTGACCAGTTCGCGAAGAACATTCTGCGCGAGGCGCTGAGCCGAGCCTCGTCTCCGGAGACGGAGGTGGAGGTGCTCGCGGCGACGCAGAAGATCGATGTGTACAGCGTGCCCGATCCGGCGCGGGACGCTGAGCGCGCCGGCATGGGCTTGCTGGGCGAGCTCTCCGCGGAGCCGAGTCTGTTCGAGCCGTTTCACCGCACGCCCGGCCTTCGGCAGGTCCGCTCGTGTTTGCGCAAGCAGCTCACCTGGTATCACGAGCTCGAACGCCGGGCCCGCGCGTCTGCGTCTCCAGTTGGCGCGTCGTCGAACGATGCGGAACCCGACGCATCGACCCAGCCGGCCGTGGCTTTCCCTGCGCTCGTGGTCATCAGCTCGGGCCGGCCGGAGAGCGTGCTCGCAGCGTACGAGTGCCACAAGGTGAAGCCCGGCGTGTACCACGCGGCGCCGGGGCTCGCGCTTCGCCTCGTCGTGCTGTCCGAGCTGCCCCGGACACAGGAGACGCTGCTCTTGCGCCTGCTCGGATCCGGGCGCGTGCTGCGCGAGGCGCTCGCCGATCTGGCGGCGATGCCGGAGGACGCCTGGGAGAGGAGCGTCGCCACGCCTCTCCTGGTACATTTCCAGCTCGGGCTGGATGAGCAGGCGACGAGCGAGGAGGACGACGTGAGCGCAGAGATCCGGGCGTGGTTCGAGGACTACCAGCAAAAGCTGCGCAACGAAGGGCTGAAGGAAGGGGGGCGCAACCTCCTGCTGCGGCAGCTCCGGGCCCGCTTCGGCGAGCTGCCCGCGGCCGTAGTCGCTCGCATCGACGCAGCCGACGTGGCCGAGCTCGAGCGGTGGGGCGAGCGGGTGCTCGGCGCTCGGACGCTCGACGAGGTGCTCGGCGCCCCGAGCTGAAGGGCCGAGGAAGGCCCGCCGCGCCTGGCCGTCCGGCAGCATGGCCGCGCAGGAGCGGCAGCGATGCTCCGGCGTCCCAGGCGTCGCCGATCCCCCGTCGCTTTCTGCGCAGAAGACGCCCGCTCAGGGCAGGCCGGCAGGCGTCAGGACGACACCTTCACCCAGGCGGGGCGCGCGCTGATCCGCTTCCACCACGCCGCGACGTTCGGCCGATCGGTGATGAGCTCCCCGACGTTCGACACCACGAGACACTGGAGGTACGGCATCCACGAGATGTCGGCCAGCGAGTAGCTCGAACCCGCGAGGTACTCGTGGCCCGCCAGCGCCTTCTCGATCACGTCGAGCGCCCTCGAGACCTCGGCCTTGGACGCATCGACGATGGACTCGTCGCCCGGCTTGCCCTGCATCGGCAGGAAGACCCGCTGGAAGGCGATCTTGACCGCCGGGGTGGCGAAGTACGATTGCTCCACGCTGAGCCACTGATCCATGAGCGCCCTCGCCCTGAGCTCGGTCGGCGTCAGCGAAGCTCCCGGAAGCTTGTGATCGAGGTAACGCATGATCGCCCTCGACTCGTAGAGCGTGAAGTCCTCGTCCTCGAGCACCGGGATCACGCCGAAGGGGTGGCGCGCGAGGTGCTCGGGCTGCTTGTGCGCGCCCTTCGTCAGGTCGACGAGCACGAACTGCGCCTCCTGGCCCTTCTCGGCGAGCACCGTCAGGACCTTGCGCGTACACGTGCTCATGGGATGTCCGTAGATCTTCATCGCGTCTCCTTAGACCTGTGTTCCGTCGCGAGGCGCCGACCGGCGGCGGCCTCCGCGGCGCGCTAGCCTAAACGGATTTCTCCTACCGCGAGCGCCCAGATGACGCGGGCCGACCTCGGCGCGCGCTCATCCCTCGCGCCGCCGGTCCTCCTGCCACTCGGCGTCGCGGGCCGCGGCGAAGACCGGGAGGCGCCTGAGCCACCGCTCGCCGGCGTTCGGGCGCTCGAGCGCGATGCGCAGGGCGGCGATGAGCTCGAGCGGCGCGGCGTCGAGGCCCTGCTCCTTCGCAGCCCATCCCAGCCCGGCGAGGACGGCGTTGGCGACCTCGTAGCCCGGGCGGTGCATCGGCGCCGTGGGCACGGACGCGGGCGCGGCGAAGTGGCGCTCGCACGCGGCGGCGTCGAGGGAGCCCCAGGCCGCGCACACGATCGGGCGGACGGCGTGGATCGAGCAGGCGCCGCGCTCGTCGAGCAGCGGGCAGGGGACGCCGGCCTCGGCGCGCTCCAGGCGGGAGAGCCCGCGCGTCGCCGCGTCGGCGGCGCGGACGCGCTCCTCCAGCGCGGCGAGCTCCGCCTGGCTCCGCGTGGCGCGCAGGTGGGCTGCGATGCGGAGCACCTCCGGCGCCAGCACGAGCACCTTGCTGACACAGCAGGTCGAGCAGCCTGCCCTGCAGGCGATGGGCCGATCGGGCGGCTCGGCGCCCACCGAGGCCCGTTGCAGCGCCTCGGCCCGCGCGAGCGCCGAGGCCGCGGCCGACACCGCGCCGGCCTCGGTGCGCGCGGCGAGCGACGGCGCGAGCGCGGCGCGCTCCCCGTCGGCGATCCCCTCGAGGACGGCGGGGGTGTACCGCGTCCCCGGGGAGAGCGGCAGGGAGCGCTTCCGCGGCGTCATCGCGGCGTTACGCGGTCTCCGGGAGCCGCCAGTCGATCTCCTCGGCGCCGCGGGCGCGGAGGGCGGTGTTGATGGTCGAGAACGGCTTGCTGCCGAAGAACCCGCTCCTCGCCGACAGCGGCGAGGGGTGAGCCGCCTTGATGACCGTGTGGCGCTTCGCGTCGATGAGCTTCGCCTTCTTCTGCGCGTGGCCGCCCCAGAGCACGAACACCACCCCCTCGGGCCTGTCGTTGACCTTCTTGATGACCGCGTCGGTGAACGACTCCCAGCCCTGGTTCTTGTGGGAGTTCGGCGTGTGCGCCCGGACGGTGAGCACGGTGTTCAGCAGCAGCACCCCCTGGGTAGCCCACGTGGTGAGGCAGCCGTGGCTCGGGATCGTGAAGCCCGGCAGATCCGAGACCGCCTCCTTGTACATGTTGGCCAGCGACGGCGGCGGCGTGACGCCCGGGCGCACGGAGAAGCACAGCCCGTGGGCCTGCCCGTCGTCGTGGTACGGGTCCTGGCCGAGGAGCAGCACGCGGACGCTCTCGTACGGCGTGAGCTTGAACGCGGCGAAGACGTCCTCCTCCGCAGGAAACACCTGGTGCGCCTTCCGCTCGTCCTCGACGAAGCGCGCCAGCTTCTTGAAGTACGGCTGTTCGAGCTCTCCGGCGAGCACGCGCTCCCACGAGGCAGGTAGATCGATCTTCATCTCTCGCTCAGACCCCTTCCTTCGGACAGAACTCGCTCATCCGGCACTCCCCGCATTTCGGCTTCCTGGCGACGCAGGTGTAGCGGCCGTGCAGCACCAGCGCGGGGCCGAAGAACGTCCATTGATCCTTCGGCACGATCTTCATCAGATCCTCCTCGATCTGCTCGGGCTTCTCGCGCTTCGAGAGGCCGATGCGCCCGCTGAGGCGGGCGACGTGGGTGTCGACGATGATCCCCGAGGCGATGTCGAACGCCGTGTTGAGCACGACGTTCGCCGTCTTCCTGGCCACGCCGGGCAGCGTGGTGAGATCGGCCATGGTCGCGGGCACCTCGCCGCCGAAGCGCGCGACGAGCTCCCTGCACATGGCCTGCACCATCTTCGTCTTCTGGCGGTAGAAGCCGGTCGGCTTGAGCTCTTCCTCGAGCTCCGCCGTGGGCGCGTCGGCGTACGCCTGCGCCGTCGGGTACTTCGGGAAGAGCGTGGCGGTCACCCGGTTGACGCGCTCGTCCGTGCACTGCGCGGCCAGGATGGTCGCGACGAGCAGATCGAGCGGCGTCTTCCAGTCGAGCTCGTAACGCGCGTCGGGGTACTCCTCGCGCAGTTGATCGAGGAGGAGGGGGATGCGGTCTCGGGCGTTCATGGGGGTCATCGCAGCGTAACCCAGCCCCGGGCCGCCCGTCAGCGGGGCTCGGCCCCTCAGCGACGCCGGGCCACGGGCCCCGGGCGCCTCCGGCCGAAGTAGATCTCGAGCAGCTCGCGTCCCACGAGGTTCGCCTTGGTGCGCCACGCGATGTCGTTGGCCAGCATCACGGAGACCGCGATCTCCGGGCGATCCGACGGCGCGAACGAGGCGAACCACGAGAACATCCGCGACGGGCTGCCGCCGACGAGCGTGCCGGTCTTGGCGGCCACGGGCATGGTGCCGAGGGCGCGGGTGCCGTCGGGCTTGCGGAACGCCTTGGCGCAGGTCCCCCGCCGCGTGGTGATCTCGAGCATCGACCGGAGGGTGCGCGCGACGTCGGTCCGGAGGCCGCGGCCGTCGGTGCTCCGCTGCGTGACGGCGCCCGCGTCCTCGCGGTCCTGCGCGCCCGGCGGCGCGAGCAGCGAGAGGCGGACGCGCTCGCCGTCGTTGGCGATCGTCTGCATCGCGAACAGGGCGCCGAGCGGGCTGAGCCGCCCGCTCCAGAAGCCCGCGGCGGCGCGGGCGAAACCGAGCCCGCCGGCGGGGATGTTGGCGGTGCTCGGCGCGACGGGGATGTCGATGGGGACCTCGCCGTCGAAGCCCAGGTCGCGGGCCTTGTTGCGCAGGTCGTCGGCCGTGAGGTGCCGGCCTGCGAGGCGGGCGAAGACGCCGTTGATGCTGCGGCCGAGCGCCTCGCCGAAGACGGTGCAGGTGGCGCCGCGGCCCTCCAGATCGGCCGCGGTGATCGCGCTCATGCCGCCCGTGTAGCAGACGGGCGTGGCGATGTTCACCTTGCGGCCCTCGAGCAGCGCCGCCGCGGTGACGATCTTGAAGAGGCTCGCGCTCGGGGCGAGCGGGGTCGCGACGTAGTCCCGGTCTCCGCGGCTCGCCCACACGAGGATGCGGCCGGTGCGGACGTCGGAGGCGACGATGGCGCCCTCGGGGGCGCCGGAGCGGGCGAGGAGGCGCTCGGCGGCGCGCTGGAGCTCGGGATCGAGCGTGAGGCGCACCTGCTTGCCCGACGCGCCGACCGTGGCGTGGACCGCCCCGGCCTCTACGTGGAGCTTTCGGACGCCCGGCGGCGCCGGAGATGCTGTCGCCGGCGCGATCCCGACGGCGATCGCGGCGGCGAGCGCGAGGAAGAGACGCGATCGCACCGCGCGGAGATGCCAGGCGGCGCGCCGGAGGGCCAAGTTCCGCGCGCTGTTCGCGCCAGGTATCTCGTCGCCCGAGGAGGACGGACGGGAGCGGCTCGTGAGGTGCTGCGCTCGCTCCTCTGCTTTGCCCTGGAGCGGCTCAGCGTTCTTGTTCCAGGGCGATCCGGTGACCGTCGGGATCGATGACCGTCACGGGCGAGCTGCCTTCGGAGCCGACGGCGCCGACGACCGCGCCCAATGCTCTGAGCGACTCCAGGACCCGTTCGAGGTCGGAGACGACGAGCCCCAGGCGGAGACCGGAGGTCGGCTTGTCCGAGAGCGGATAGAGCTCGAGGATCATTCCTCCCACATCGCACGCGTAGTGCTTTGCTCCGCTGCCGTGCTGCTCTGGGGACAAGCGCAGGCCAAGGCCCTCGTAGAACCGCCGCGAGCGCTCGACGTCCGCGCATCGGAGAACCATGTAGGCAACACGTTGCACGCTCATTGGAGTGGAGCCGCGCGCGCCGACGGAGGTCAGCGCCGCCCTTCCGGCACGATGGTCTCACCGCGCGCCAGCATCGCCACCAGCGTCTCGATCTTCTTCGCGCGCCCGGCGGGTGTCTTCACGTTGTTCATGCGAAACGCCAGCGCGAAGAGGTTTTGGCGCCCGAGGGTCTGGAACGTCTTGCGCGCCCGCGGGTTCGCCTCGATGGCCGCGCGCAGGTCCGCAGGAAGGGTGTCTTCGGTCGCGCTGCGGATGGGGGCGTAGGCGGCCTCCCAGCGACCATCCGCCTTCGCGGCGTCGACCTGCCGCTGGCCGTGCGGGGTCATGCGGCCGGCCGCCGTGAGCCGAGCGATGTGCTCCCTGTTGATCTGGCTCCAGACGCTCCGCGCCTTGCGAGGGGTGTACCGCTGCAGAAACGAGATCTCGTCGAAGGACTTCCGGATGCCGTCGATCCACCCCCAGCACAGGGCCACGTCCAGCGCCTGCGCGCAGGTCACCGTCGGCACGCCCGAGTCCTTCTTGTGAACCTTCAGCCACAGCTCGGTCTCGCGGGCGTGGTTCGCGGCCAGCCAGGCTTCGAAGGCCGCCTCGGTGGGAAAGCTCTTGATTTTGTCTGGATTCGGAATGATCGGTGCCATGAAAAAGGTCCCGGTTAAAGCCTATCAATCAAGGAGTCAAGGAAGCTGGCACGCCGGGTTCTCTGCACGTACCGGAGCTTTGGATCGAGCGAAAGCTCATCGAACGTTGCCCATGGTGACCCGAGCAGCACCAGTGTTCCCCACTTGTCTTCAATAATTTCAGAATTTGAACGACATCCACGCCAGTCGCCAGCGGCTGCCGGTCTGCCGCGGCGCAGCGCCGCCGGCAGCAGCGGCTGATTGGCGGCCTCATGGTTCAATCTTGCTCACGCAGCGCCCTCCCGATGTAGCTACGGCTCATGTCCTTGGCGAAGCCCCGAAACGTCATGACCTCGCTGTTTGAGCAGCGCGGCAGATCGGGAGCGAACAAGCATGAACCGCGTGTACTCCTTCATGAGCGTCGCGAGCTCCTCGATGTCCGATGCGGAGAGCCGTTCGCTCTGGCGCTTGATGTGCAGATCCTCGAGGTCTGCTGCCTTCTCCGGGGCGAGGCTCTGCCTGGCGGCCCGCCAGAGATCCTCGTCACCGAGCAGGTGCAGCGCGGCGATGGCATCCGCCGTGTCGACCGGCAGCTCGTCGGGTTCGTCAGAGAGGGAAGTTGCCACCGCGTCGACGAGCTCGGCCTCGACGGTTCGTTGTGTCTTCTGAGCGCGGCGAGCCAGGCGCTCGTACAGCGGCTCGGGCAGGTTCACGGTAACGGCTCGAACGGCCATACCCTGGTTTACGATGGGCCGTCGAGGACAGCAAGCTCGGCGGTACGAGGCGCAGCGACGCGCCGCCGGCCGTTCTCCTTTGCCGCGCCATGATCGGTATCATCGTCGGCCCAACACCGAGCCACTGATGGTGAGGGAGGTCTCCGCGCGGCTAGGGTTCCCGCTGGAAGCTCCGGAATGCCGAGCGCGCGAGCCCACGGAAGGGACGGCCTGGTCCGACGGATCCGCGTGCGGGAGGCTCGCCGCCGCCGCGGCGGTCGTCGCCGAGCGTCGGGTCTGGTAGGGTGCGCGCAGAGGTGCCTGTGCTCAAGCTGCCGAAAGATCTCGTCGCCGATCCGCGCCATGACGCGGTGTCCGATCTCCTCACCAAGCACGCGGGTCTCTTGTGGGAGAGCGGCCGAAACCAGGTGGCGACGCTCCCGATGACCGACGCGCTGGCCGCGGAGCTCCGCGGCGCGCTCGCGGCCGAGCACGCCTGCCACGGCCTCGAGCTCATCGCCGAGAAGCTCGCCGGCGAGCAGAAGGGGCTGGACGCCGCGGCCAGGAGGGCCCCGGAGAGCCCGCAGAACGCCCGCGCGTCGCGCATCCTCTTCCTCGCGAGCGACGGCAGCACCCGCTTCTATCGCGACTGCGACGCGCTCCTCTCCCGCTACCCCCAGCGCCTCCTGGCCTGCCGGCTCGAGATCGCGGGCGAGGCGCTGGGTGAGAAGCTCACGGGGAGCGCAAGGCTGATCCGGAGCGTGCTTGTCCTCGACAAGAAGGTTGCCGCCAGAGCGCTGCTCGCCCTGCTCCCGCCGGGCTGACGCCTGACGGCGCCACGGCACGCTCCACCGCAGCGCGTCCTCCATCCACCCGGCGCTCGCGCACAGCACGCGGCGCTCGCGTGCAGGCAGCACCATCGGCGCGGCCTCCTGGAGGGGCGCGCCTCCGCGCCTGAAGGTCATGGCCTCCAGGCCACAGCCTCCACACAGGCACCCAGCATTTTAGCAGGACTGTCGCCGTGCTCCCGTACCGGCGCTCGCTCCACGAGCGCCCCCCTCGAGGTCGCCGGAAATCCGCGCCCGCCGGACCGGCACGCTGCGTGCTCAGCGTGCTCAGGAGGAAGGATCGTCAGTCGAACAATCGATCCCCGACCGGAGAGAACCCGTCATGAAATCTACCGCATTCATCCTCAGCAGCCTCGTTGTCCCCTTCGCCCTCGTCGGTTGCGTCTCGGACTCCGAACCTCTCGACGAGGGGCCCATGGACGTCGAGGAGGTCGCCGCCTTCCCCGAGGCAGCCCGCGCCCCGGCGGAGGTGCAGCCGTCCGAGGGCATCGGCGCGCAGAACACGGCGCCGGCCGCGGATGCGCTCGTCCAGCAGACGCTGACCCCCGTCGCGAAGTCTGGCGCAGAGATCGCGGTCAGCTCCGGCAGCGCGCAGTCCCTCGTCCTCCTCCAGCTCCCGATCGTCAACCTGCTTTACAACCCCGGCTTCGAGAACGCGCAGGCCGGCATCCCGTCGGGCTTCATCGATCATGGCAACGCCAACGCCTCATGGTTCGCCGGCTGGGGCACCGCGGCGGACTCCTGGCCTGCCACGAGCAATGATCTGAACTACGGCGCCATCGCGACATGGCTCAAGACCGACGTCGTGCACACGGCCAACAGGCGCAGCCTCCTCGTGTCCGCGACGACGACCAACGGCGGCATCGCCCAGCAGTACTGGACATCCGCCAGCCCGCCGCCCAACAACCCCTACCTGCGGTTCAGCGTCTGGGTCTATACAGTGACCGGGCAGGTGACGATAGGGCTCGGCAGCGGCGGGACCGGTTATAACACCAGGACCTCGACCCAGACCGGAAAGTGGGAGTACCTCCAGACCTGCGGCACGTCGTTCAACAACGAGGTCTACATCTACACGATCGGCGGGCCGGCCGTGTACTACGTGGACGACGCCAACGTGTCGGCGACGCCTTCGCCCCTCCTCGACCAGTACTGCTCGCCCGGCGGCGTCGTCTTCTGATCCACGCCGCCGCCGCCCGGCGCGCAAGTCGGGAGAACCCGCGCCGGGCGCACCGAACATGGGCTCCGCGCTGCATCGCTCAGTCGGTGCAGCACGGCGCCCCGCCGGGGGCGCCGCAGGTCGCCGGATCGTCGCTGCATGGCAGCCCCCAGGCCACGGCGGCGCCGAGGACAACCTCCACCTGCGCCGTGTGCTTCGTCGAGCCGTCGTCGTTGCGCGCCTCCGCCGCGAGGAGCACGTGGGTCCCCTCCTTGAGCGCAGCGGCCGGATCCCACACTCTTCCGGGGAGGAACGCAATGAGCCCGTACGCGTGTGGGAACTCCCCGGGGAGGAGCTCGATCATCCCCTCCTGCGGCACGCCCGGTGGGAACAGGTCCCCTGTCGCAGGGTCCTTGACGCTGTACCGAACGCGGACCCTCTCCCCGCAGTCGCTGCAGCCGACGGCGAACCAGAGGTGATATCCCCCCTGGGGCCCGGCCATCACCGGGAGCGTGGCGCCCTCCTCGATGCTCTCGAAGCAGGTCTCGCCGGTCCCGATCTCGAACACCGCGGGGTCGTCCGGCAGGCGGCACCCGCCGCCACCGCCCGCCCCCGTGGAGCCTCCGCCGCCACCTTCCCCCGTGGAGCCGCCGCCTTCCCCCGTGGAGCCGCCAGCGCCCGCTCCATTCGAGCTCCCGCCGCCTCCCTCGCCGGTCGAGGCGCTGCCGACGCTCCCCTCGCCGGTGGAACTACCGCTGTCACCCTCGCCGGCGGAGCCGCCCATCGAGTCCGCCTCGACGCTCGAGCTGCAGTGGAGACACAGCAGCGCGAGGGGGAACACGGGAGTTGCTTGCCAGCGGGTCAATGCGCGAAGAAAGGACCTCATTCTCATGGGGAGCACCTGGAACACGCGAGAGCGCTGTAGAGGGGACGACCGGAGCGCTTTACCTTCAGGCGCGATGTCCCGGAGGGCCGCGGCGGACTCGACGTCAGCGTCGGCCCTGGCAGACTTGGCAGCAACCGTTCCATCGCCGCTCCGCGCGATCCGGGCGTTTTTCCGAGCGCGCCCGCTGGCGCGCTGCGCCATGTGTGCCAGGCGCAGACAGCGCTGGCACAGGGACCAGGCGCCCACGGCCCGGCGGGCGTAGGCGTGCGCGCTGGAGAAGAGCGGCGGCGGCGCGCCCGGCCCGGCCGGCGTCTTCGAGACCCACGCCGTGCCTTGGCGCGCTATGGTGTCGTCTCCCGGCCGGGCCGGGGGTTCCTTGCCGCCCATGCCGACGACCCGCCTGTTGCACAGCGCCGAGATCCCCCAGGCCGACAACCTCGCGAACGTGCGGCGCGTGCTGGAGGCGCTCTCGGGCGGGGTGACCGAGAAGGAGCGGATCTCGGAGCAGACGGGCATCTCCTTGCGGCACGTCGGCTATGCGCTCGCCGCTGCCCGCGTCCTCGGCTGGCTCGGCGACGACGGCGCCTCGATCACGCCCGCGGCACGCGAGCTGCTCGCCACCTCGTCCGGCTCTGCCGACGAGCGGACGCACCTGCGGCGCGCGATCTTCGCCTGCGAGGTCGTGAAGGAGGTCGCGCCGGATCTCTTCGAGCCCTCGGCGCCAACGCGGGAGGCGCTCGCGCGGCGCATCTTCCGCTTCACCGCGGGCATCGGGAAGGAAACCGCGCGCCGGCGCGCGCAGACCCTGCTCGCCTGGCGGAGCCAGGTGCTGGAGCGGCAGCTCCCGCTCTTCCCGAAGCGTCCGAAAAAGCGCGCCGCCACGGCGGCGGCGGGCGCTGGCGAGGAGACAGCGCCCGCCGAGGAGACAGCGTCCGGCGAGGCGACGGCGCCGCGGCGCTGACCTCGCTGCTCTACCGCGCTGCCGGGGCCTTGCGGGCGCCGCGCGCCGCGCGCAGCTCGTCGGGGCTCAGCTTGCCGTCGCGGTTCGCGTCCGCCGCCTTCACCCGCTCCCAGCGCTTCTCACCCACCTCGTCCCTGGTGAGGAAGCCGTCGCCGTTCTTGTCCTTCTTGGCGAAGCGCGCCTTCTGCTTCGCCTGCCGCTCCTTCATGCGCTGCTCGGCGTGCGCCTTGAGCTCCTCGGCCGACAGGTTGCCGTCCTTGTTCGTGTCCGCCTTGCCGAGCCGCTTCTGCGCCTTCTCGGGGAGCTCCGCGACGGTCAGCTTGCCGTCGCCGTTCTTATCGAAGCGCTTGATGAGGCGGGCCGGGTCCTTCGGGCCGTGCTGGCGGCGGGCGTCCTTGCCCTGGCCCTGGTGCGGCGCCGGCTTGTCCCCCGTGCCGCCCGCGCCGTTCGCCGCGTAGGCCGCTCCGCCGCCGGCGAGGACGGCCGCGGCAAGGAAGGTGCCGAGGACGAAGCGACGGATCGCGCTGTGGGTCTTGTTGGAGGAGAGGGCGAGGGTCATTGGGTCGTGCTCCTTGGTGCAAGGGCCAGCCTGTTCTTGCCGGCTTCTGTTCCTGGGACGCTCCCCGGGCCGCCCTCCCTACGCGCCCCTCGATCTTTTTTCCGGGCGCGGGCGCGACCCCCGGCGCCTCCGGGTTCACGGCGGGGTGCCCGAGGTCGAGGACGCCTCTGCCCGCAGGTATCCTGTGCAAATCCTGCTATTCGCGTCGGGGAAGGCGCATAACGTGGGATCCTCACCGCGCGGCGCCCGGCGAGACCGCGCCGGAACGCGCGCCGAGAAGGAAGAACGCATGAACCCTTATGCACCTCCGACCGCATCCATCGAGCCTCACGACGCGGGCGCCGAGCCGATCAGCCCGGAGCGGCGCCTCGAGATCCAGAAGAAGCTGAGTCGCTTCAGCAGATTGAGCTTCCTCTTCGGGGTGCCGGGGTTCCTCCTGCAATCGGCGGGTCGCGCGATGGACAGCGCTCCCCTCTCGCTCCTCGGCGTCGTCCTGTTCATCATCGCCCTCGTGTATTACGCGAAGATGCGCGGCCGGAGCGGCGCGTGGGGCATCGTGGGGCTGGCCACCTGCATCGGGCTGGCGCTCCTCTACTTCCTGCCGAAGCACTGCCTGAACTGCGCGGCGAAGCACTCGTACCGATCGAAGGATTGCAATCGCTGCGGCGCTCCGCTCGGCTCCTGAGCGGGCGGATCGCGCCTCGCCACGTCGCGCGCTCGCCTCGGAGTTACCGCGTTGCCGGCGCCTTGTGCGCGGCGTGCGCCGCGCGCAGCTCATCGGGGCTGAGCTTGCCGTCGCGGTTCGCGTCCGCCGCCTTCATCTGCTCCCAGCGCTTTTCACCCACCTCGTCCCTGGTGAGGAAGCCGTCGCCGTTCTTGTCGTTCTGGGCGAAGCGCGCGTTCTGCTTCGCTTGCCGCTCCTTCACCTGCTGCTCGGCGTTCGCCTTGAGCTCCTCGGCCGACAGGGTGCCGTCCTTGTTCGTGTCGGCCTGGCCGAGCTGCTTCTGCATCTTCTCGGGGAGCTCTGCGACGGTCAGCTTGCCGTCGCCGTTCTTATCGAAGCGCTTGATGAGGCGGGCCGGGTCCTTCTGGCCGTGCTCGCGGTGGGCGTTCTTGCTCTGGCCCTGGTGCGGCGCCGGCTTGTCCCCCGTGCCGCCCGCGCCGTCCGCCGCGTAGGCCGCTCCGCCGCCGGCGAGGAGGGCCGCTGCGAGAAAGCTGCCGAGGACGAAGCGACGGATCGCGCTGTGGGTCTTGTTGGAGAAGAGAGCGAGGGTCATTGGGTCGTGCTCCTTGGTGCACGGGAGAGCGTCTTCGTATCGGCTTTTGTTCCTGGGACCCTCCCCGGGCCGCCCTCCCTCCGCGCCCCTCGATTCTTTTTCTTTTGTGAGCGGTGACGAGGCGGACCCCCGGCGCGCTCGCGATGGGCTTCGTGCCGGCTGGGCTCGCCAAGACGCATGCCGCGCGGACGGAGGGCAGGGGGCCGCGAAGGACCAAAGGATCAGGCTTCGCCCGAGGTAACCTGCCTCGATGGATATCTCCTCGATCCCCGCAGCCAACCCCCCTCCCAGCGAGATGGAGTTGCGCCTGGAGAAGCACCGGCAGGAGCTGACCGGCCACTGTTACCGGATGCTCGGCTCCGCGTTCGACGCGGACGACGCCGTGCAGGAGACGATGGTGCGGGCGTGGCGGAGCTTCGATCAGCTCGAGGGCAGCGCGGCGATGCGATCGTGGCTGTACCGCATCGCCACCAACGTGTGCCTCGACATGCTGCGGGGCCGGTCGAGGCGGGCGCGACCGATGGATCTCGGCCCGGCGGGCTCGGCCGAGAACCCGGTCCTCGACACGCTGGCGGAGACGACGTGGGTGCTGCCGATCCCCGACGGTCGGGTGCTGGCGGCGTCCTGCGACCCGGCGGAGCTGGTCTCGTCGCGGCAGACGATCCGGCTCGCGTTCGTGGCGGCGCTCCAGCGGCTCCCGCCCCGGCAGCGCGCGGCGCTGCTGCTGAAGGAGGTCCTGTCCTGGGAGGCCGCGGAGATCGCGGAGCTGCTCGGGATGACCGTCGCCTCGGTCAACAGCGCGCTGCAGCGCGCCCGGGCGACGATGGGCCAGGACGAGAAGACCGACCTCCATGAGCCGATGAACGAGGCGCAGCGGTCCCTGCTCGGCCGCTACGTCGCGGCCTTCGAGCGGCAGGACGTCGACGCGCTGGTCTCGCTGCTCCGGGAGGACGCGACCTGGTCGATGCCGCCCTACCGGCTGTGGCTCCGGGGGCGTCCCTCGGTGCACGCCTGGCTCCTCAAGGTGGGCGAGGGGTGCAGAGGCTCGCGGCTCCTGCCGGTGGCGGCGAACGGATCCTTCGCGCTGGGGCAGTACCGGCCGAGCGGCCCTGGCGGCGCCTTCGTCCCGTGGGCGATCCAGGTCATCGAGGTGTCCGCCGGGGAGATCGTCGGGGTGTGCTCGTTCCTCGACGCCGAGCGGCTCTTCCCGCTCTTCGGCCTGCCCCTCCGGCCCGAGGCGTAGCTCCGAAAAAAATCTTCCCGACGACCGATGAATCGGGCGCGGTCGCGCGGTCCTAGGGATCGAATCGGCCGCGCCGCGCCACCGTGACCCCGGGGCGGGCGGACCGATCTGTCCAGAACGACCCGGAGGAGACGATGGAGATGAGCGCCTTGATGTCGGAGAAGCACGTGGAGCCGGTGGTGGTGTCGAACAAGAAGGTCTGGGCCGGGCGTGTCCTTAGCGGCCTCTCGGTGGCGTTCCTGCTCTTCGACAGCATCGGGAAGCTGATGATGGTGCCCCAGGTGCTGGAGGGGTCCGAGCAGCTCGGCTATCCCGTGAGCTCGGTCCGCGGCATCGGGCTCGTCCTGCTGGCGAGCGTCGTCACGTACGTGATCCCGCGCACCTCCGTGCTCGGCGCGGTCCTGCTGACGGGCTTCCTGGGCGGCGCCATCGCCACGCACGTGCGCGTCGACAACCCGCTGTTCAGCCACGTCCTGTTCCCTGTGTACGTCGCCGCGATGATCTGGGGCGGGCTGCTCCTGCGCGACGAGCGGCTGCGCGCGCTGTTTCCGCTCCGGAAGTAGCGGGGGTCGGGGGATCGTCGCGCGACCGAGGCGTCCGAGCGGCTCGCGCGGCCTGTGATCGAGGAACGCCCGCCGTGCCGGGCGAGCACCCAAGGAGAGACGACGATGCGATTCTTGATGCTGTATCGGCCTGACAAAAGCCAGCAGGAGCTCTGTGCTCCCGATCCCGAGCACATGGCGCAGATGGGGAAGCTCGTCGACGAGATGACGAGAGAGGGCGTGCTCCTCGGCACCGACGCGCTCCTCCCCGCCGCGATGGGCGCGCGCGTCCGGAGAGCAGGCGCCGAGCTCACCGTGAGCGACGGGGCGCTCCCGGACATGAAGGATCCGATGGTCGGCTACGCGCTGATCCGGGCGGCCTCGAAGGAGGAGGCGATCGCGGGGGCGAAGCGCTTCCTCCAGGTCGCAGGGGAGGGCACCTGCGAGGTGCTGCCGCTGATGGACGGGCCTCCGCCCTCCTGAGCGCGCCAGCCGTGCGCTGTTGCACTGTCGTCTGAATTGTACAGTGTGACGGCTGTCTGAAGCCTCCGGTTTGAGTTTCATCTCTCCCGGGAGGGTGTCGACAGCCTCCGGCCAGAGTTTCATCTCTCCCGGAGGGTGTCGACAGCCTCCGGTTTGAGTTTCATCTCTCCCGGGAGGGTGTCGACAGCCTCCGGCCAGAGCTTCATCTCTCCCGGAGGGTGTCGACAGCCTCCGGCCAGAGTTTCATCTCTCCGGGAGGGTGTCGACAGCCTCCAAGGGGGCGAACCGGCCCTTGACTCCGTGCGCGCGCTCACTTTTACGTGGTGTGCGTCGCCATCGCCTCTCCGCGGCGCCAAGGAGCCCCACCATGCACACTCGCAAGCTCGGAACTCTGCAGGTCTCCGCCCTCGGCCTCGGCTGCATGGGCATGAGCGATTTCTACGGCGAGCGCGACGAGGCCGAGTCGATCGCCACGATCCACCGCGCCATCGAGCTCGGCGTCACGCTGCTCGACACAGCGGACATGTATGGTCCCTTCACGAACGAGGAGCTCGTCGGCCGGGCCATCGCGGGCCGGCGCGATCGCGTCGTCCTCGCGACAAAGTGCGGCATCGTCCGCGACCCGAACGACGTCACGGTCCGCGGCATCAACGGCGCGCCGGCGTACATCCGCTCGGCCTGCGAAGCGAGCCTGCGGCGCCTGCGCGTCGACGTCATCGATCTGTACCAGCTGCACCGCGTCGATCCGAAGACGCCAATCGAGGACAGCGTCGGCGCGATGGCCGACCTCGTGAAGGCCGGCAAGGTGCGCGCGATCGGCCTCTCGGAGGCGAGCTCGTCGACGCTCCGGCGCGCCCACGCGGTGCACCCGCTCGCGTCGGTGCAGACCGAATACTCGCTCTGGTCGCGCGATCCCGAGGACGACGTGCTCGCCACGTGCCGCGAGCTCGGCATTGGCTTCCTCGCGTACAGCCCCCTCGGCCGCGGCTTCCTCACGGGGCAGATCCGGCGCTTCGAGGATCTCGCGCCGGACGACTACCGGCGCATCTCGCCGCGATTCCAGGGCGAGAACTTCCAGCGGAACCTGGATCTCGTGGCGAAGGTCGAGGGCATCGCGCGGGAGAAGGGCGTGAAGGCGTCGCAGCTCGCGCTCGCCTGGGTGCTCGCGCAGGGGGACTTCATCGTCCCGATCCCCGGCACGAAGCGCCGCAGCTACCTCGAGGAGAACGTCGCCGCGGAGGCGCTCGAGCTGACCGAGGGCGATCTGCGGCGCCTCGACGCGGTGGTGCCGAAGGGCGCGGCCGTCGGCCTCCGCTACCCGGAGCCGGGCATGCAGCTCGTGAACCAGTGAGCGACGCGGCCTGAGGACCGCGCGCACGCCGATCCGGCGCGCGGCATCATGTGTCTTCGGGCGCGGGGTCAGCCCTGTCTTTCGGGCGCGCGGCGACCCTCGCCTCTTCGGGCACCCCGGGCAGCCGGAAGACATGCAGGGGGCCCTCGGACGAGAGCAGTCCGGCGAGCGCCGGATCGGTCATCACCTCGAGGAGATCGCGCTCCGTGTCGTCGACCGTGCACCGTCGCCGCACGAGGCGGACGACCTGCGAGTAGTCCACGTGATCCGGATCGTGCGCGAGCCCGAGGGGTTGCCACAGCGTGTGCTGGCCGTACCTGTGGGCCGCGCCCGGGTCGAACCAGCCGTAGTTGGCGGCCCGGTCGGGGCGATCCGCGAGGCGGTTGGTGAGTACCCAGTGCTTGCCCACGTTCTCGATGAGCCCGGTGCGCCCCGCGACGTGCTCCTCGACGCGGCGGTGGTGCTCCAGCATGCGGGAGGTGCTGGCCATCGTGGCATCCGGGGCGCCGATGCACGGCGGGATCCGCACGCTGGCCTGCTCCCACACGAGGTCGCAGAGGCGCGTCGTCAGCAACGCGCACTCGAGCAGATCCGCGATTCGCTGGGTCGTCCGCGCGGAGGCATTCACGCGGACGGAGTCCTCCGCGTCGCCGATGCGGAGCGCGTCGGCGCTCACGAGGAACGTCGCGCGGCGCTCCTCGAGCTGGCTGTACACAGGGACCCACGAGATCGGCGCCAGGTAGCCGGCCTGCACCGCTTCCAGGATGGCCTCCTCGCGCGCCGCGCACGCGTGCTCTGGAAGGCCTGCGACGAAATCGGTGCCTCTCAGGACGTCTGTCATGCTCCCCCTCCCGCGAGCGCGACCGCGGCGCTCGAGGTGAAAGCGTGAGCGGAAGCGGGCGCGGCAGGAAGATGTTTCGCTCTCTCGTCCACGGCGTGCCCACGGCCGCGCGCTCCCGTGCCGCTTTGCGCTGTCCGTCCGCTCGCCCTAAGCTCCGCCCCATGTCGCCCCCGGCGAGCCGTCTCTCCCTGCGTCCGTCCCGCGCGCCCCGCGCACCCCGCTTCCTCCTCGCCGCCTGCGCCGCCGTCCTCGCCGCGCAGGCGGCCGGCTGCGGCTCGAGCGCTTCCCGGGGGCCCGACGCAGGCGCCGCGATCTCGTCGATCGACGCGCGCTTGCGCGGCAGCTTCAGGCTCGTCCGGTTCGAGCCCGAGGTCCCGCTCGAACCGATGCTCGCGTCGATGCTCGAGTTCCAGTACGCGCACCTGGTCGTCCGCTTCGATGGGAAGCGCATCCTCGCGGACTCGCCCGGCCTCCACGTGGACCGCGCCTACGAGATCCGCGACCCCGCGTGGGATCGGTTCAAGATCGTCTCCTACGACGAGGCAGGGGTCGCCTACGAGGCGCTGTGCGAGTTCTCGGGCCAGGAAGAGCTCGTCGTGCACGCGCAGACGCCGCCCTGGAAGGGCGTCGCCACGCTCCGGCGGGCACAGTAGCGAGCGGCCGGCCCTCTCGCGTCGACGCCCGTCAGCGGCGGAGCGGGAGCAGATCCGCGCGTGATGCGCCTGCCATGCTCCCTTGATGAGACGAAGAGACGCATGCTCGTGCAGGCGTGCTCTGGTGCGTTCCGGTGCGTCGATGGGAGGACAGGGCGTGCGCTGTAGGATGCGCTGCACGCGCCTCCGGCACGCTCGAAGTTCACCCGGCGCTATCGTCCTCTGGTAAGATAGCTAGGACGGACGTAACTGTCCACGCGGCGCGCCAAGGAATCATCGGATCATGAACGACGGCGAAGCGGATGTTGTCGCTACCATGCGAGCGGAACTGGAGATGCTCCGCTGGCGCAACGCCGAGCTCGAGCGGGAGCTCGCCGAGAAGCAGCGCGTCGAGAACGCGCTGCGGGAGAGCGAGGCGCGCTACCGGGGCATCGTCGAGGACCAGACCGAGCTCATCTGCCGCTTCCGGATGGATGGCACGCTGACCTTCGTCAACGACATCTACTGCCGGTACTTCGAGAAGACGCGGGAGGAGCTGGTCGGCTACCGCTTCATGCCGATGGTCCCCGACGAGGACGGGCCGCACCTCGCTCGGCAGTTCGCGAAGCTCGGCCCCGAGGACCCGATCGTCCACACCGAGCACCGCGTCATCCTCCCGAACGGCTCGATCCGCTGGTTGCACTGGACCAACCGCGCCCCGCTCGGCGAGGGGGGGCCGCTCGCCGAGTTCCAGGCGATCGGCGTCGACGTCACCGAGCGACGGCACGCGGAGGACGAGGTGAAGCGCCTCAACGCCGAGCTCGAGGTGCGCGTGGCGGACAAGACGAAGCGGCTCGAGCAGATGGTCCGCGAGCTGTCGACCCCGCTGATGCCGGTGGCGGATCAGGTCATCGCGGTGCCGCTGATCGGCTTCCTCGACAGCGACCGCGCCGCGGCGACGCTCGAGACCGTGCTCAACGGGGTCGTCACGCACAGCGCCAGGACGGTGGTCCTCGACATCACCGGCGTGGGGGTCATCGACTCCCAGGTAGCCGACTCGCTCATCCGGCTGGCCAAGGCGGTGAACCTCCTCGGCTCCCAGGTGGTGCTCACCGGCATCCAGCCGCGGATCGCGCAGACGCTGGTCGCGCAGGGCGTCGGCGTGGGCGGCGTCGTGACGCTCCGGACCCTGAAAGAGGGTATCGCGTTCGCCCTGCGGCGCGGGCTCACCGCCTCTCGACCTCCGGCCCTCCAGGGCAGCTAGCTCCGAGCCTCGCCGCGCGCCGGAGAGGGCGCGCCTGCCCACTACCCAGTCTCACGTCCGATCGTGTAGCCTCATCGACGATGGCGCACACGCAAACGACTGCTCAACCCGACGTGCATTCGGCTGCTCACGGTGCGAAAGCCGGAGAGGGCTTTCAGGGCTTAGGAGGGGACATCGACTCGCGCTACATCAACGAAGATATCGCGCCCGTGCGCTCGGACCAGCGCAAATGGGGGATGAAGGACATCGCTGCGCTCTGGGTCTCCATGTGCGCCTGCACCCCGACGTACATGCTCGCCTCGGGGCTGATCGCCGAGGGGATGAGCTGGGGGCAGGCTGTCCTCACGATCCTCCTCGGCAACGTCATCGTGCTCATGCCCATGATCCTCAACGCGCACGCGGGCACGAAGTACGGTATCCCGTTCCCCGTCTACTGCCGGAGCGCCTTCGGCGTCCGAGGGGCGAACGTGCCCGCGGTGCTGCGCGCCCTCGTGGCCTGCGGCTGGTTCGGGATCGGGACGTGGCTCGGGGGGTGGGCCATCTACAAGATCGTGGCCGTCTTCGTCCCGTCGATAGAGCAGATGCCTCCGACGCCGCTGGGGATCAACGTCCCGCAGCTCGTCTGCTTCCTGTTCTTCTGGGGCATCAACATCTGGATCATTCGCATGGGCATCGAGTCGATCCGGATCCTGCTGAACATCAAGGCGCCTCTCCTGATCGGCCTCGGCCTGGCGCTGCTCCTCTGGGCCTATAGCCGCGCCGGCGGGTTCGGCCCGATGCTCGAGAAGCCCTCGTCCTTCGGGGTGGGGCAGCCCAAGGAAGGCCAGTTCTGGGTCTTCTTCTTCCCGGCGCTCACGGCGATGGTCGGCTTCTGGGCCACCCTGGCCCTCAACATCCCGGACTTCACTCGCTACGCGCATTCGCAGCGCGATCAGGTCATCGGACAGGCGATCGGCCTGCCGCCCACGATGGCGTTCTTCTCGTTCATCGGCGTCGCCGTCACCTCCGCCACGGTCGTCATCTATGGCGAGACCCTCTGGGATCCGGTCGTCGTCATCACCCGCTTCGAGAACCCGGTCGTCTTGATCATCTCGCTCGCGGCCCTCTGCATCGCCAACCTGGCGACCAACATCGCCGCGAACGTGGTGAGCCCGGCCAACGATTTCTCGAACCTCTGGCCGTCGCGGATCTCCTTCCGCACCGGCGGCCTCATCACAGGCATCATCGGGATCCTGATGCAGCCGTGGCGGCTCGTCAGCGACCCGACGGGTTATATCTTCACATGGCTCGTCGGCTACTCCGCGCTGCTCGGGCCCCTCGGCGCGATCCTGATCGCGGAGTACTACGTCGTCCGCAGGACCAACCTCGATCTCGCCCAGCTCTACAAGCGGGGGGGGATCTACTGGTACGCGGGCGGGTGGAACCCCGTCGCGATCGTCGCCCTCGTCCTCGGCATCCTGCCCAACTTGCCTGGCTTCTTCGGCACCATCAAGGTCGCGACGGTCTCCAGCGCATGGATGGATCTCTATAGCTACGCCTGGTTCTCGGGCTTCGCCATCTCGTTCGTCGTCTACGTCGCCCTCTCGCTGATTCGCCGCCCGGCCAAGCTCGCCGCGGCCTGATCCCCATCGCCTCGCGGCGAGGCGCGCGACCCCACCGCCCATCCAACTCAGCATCAGCGCGGTCAGCCGCGAACGCCGCGTCTTACCCGCGGCGCGCGCTCCCGAGGACGCCCTCTGCCTCGGGAGCGCCGCCGGCTCCTCGCCGGCGCGCGCCGGCGAGGAGCCGACGGGCTGCGTCTTTTTTTTTGTACGCGGGCATTCATCTCGTGATCAACGACGAGACTCCCCCAAGACAACAACGTTGTTGTGGGGCGGGGCCCCACCGTGGGAGACCTGTGGTGTGTTGTGGAGCGCTCCCGCCGCCGAGGCACTCCGCAAAGTGTCTTGCCAAACAACGTGGGTTGATTCCATTCGTCTGTCTCTTGCTCCGTGGGCGCCTTTCGATGAATCATAAAATGTCGCTCATCTCCCGCCTTCGAGGTGCCCATGAAGAAGCTCGTCCTCTGGTCGCTCCCGGCTCTCGCCCTGGCCGCATGCGCTGATAACGGCACGCCCGTCGACGAAACACCGACCGTCGCGGGCGCCCCGATCACGGTCGCCGCCGCCCGGCCCTACTCCCTCTTCGAGAGCGGTCAGGTCCGCCCTCTCGCCCTCTCGCCCGATGGCTCGATGCTCTTCGCCGTCAACACGCCTGACAACCGGCTCGAGATCTTCAAGGTCCGGAGCGGCGGGCTCGAGCACCGCGGCTCCGTCGCCGTGGGCCTGGAGCCCGTCGCCGTCGCGGCCCGCAGCGATGACGAGGTCTGGGTCGTCAACCACCTCTCCGACAGTGTGAGCGTCGTCGACGTCTCGAAGCCGCGGAAGCCCCGCGTCGTGCGCACCCTGCTCGTCGGCGATGAGCCTCGGGACATCGTGTTCGCCGGCGCTGGCAAGAGCCGCGCCTTCATCACCACGGCGCACCGCGGGCAGAATAGCCCTGTGGATCCGGCGCTCACCACGCCGGGCGTGGGCCGCGCCGACGTCTGGGTCTTCTCGGCGGCGAGCCCGAGCCCCGCGCCGCTCAACATCATCACCCTCTTCAGCGACACGCCGCGCGCGCTCGCCGCCACGCCCGACGGCTCACGCGTCTATGCGGCGGCCTTCCACTCGGGAAACCGCACCACGGTGATCGAGACCAACGTGGTGAACCTGGGCCTCGGCCTGCCTCCGCCGACCACCAACGCCGCCGGGGTCGCGCAGCCCTCGGCGCCCCTCATCGTCAAATTCAACGGGACGCACTGGGTGGACGAGCTGAATCGATCCTGGGACGACAAGGTGAACTTCTCGCTGCCCGACAAGGACGTCTTCGTCATCGACGCCCTGGCCAACCCGCCCGCGCCCGTCGCGGGGGCCGGGGGCGTGTTCCGGGGAGTCGGCACGGTCCTCTACAACATGGCCGTCAACCCGGTGAGCGGGCGCGTCTACGTGGCCAACACGGAGGCGTTCAACGAGAATCGCTTCGAGGGCCCCGGCGTCTTCGCCGGCCACACCGTGCGCGGCCGGTTCAACCACAACAACATCACGGTGATCGATCCAGCGACGGGCAGCGTCGCCCCGCGGCACCTGAACAAACACATCAATTACAGCGCGTGCTGCGCCCCGGTCCCGAACGCCGAGAACCGGAAGAGCCTCGCGCTGCCCACGGGCATGGCCGTCTCCAGCAACGGGAAGAAGCTCTACGTCGCCGCGCTCGGCTCGGACAAGATCGGCATCTTCAACACGGCGGCGCTCGAGGCCGACACCTTCGTGCCGAGGCTCGCGCGCCAGATCCCGGTCTCCGGCGGCGGGCCCACCGGCGTGGTGCTGGACGAGGCGCGCGGGCAGCTCTACGCCCTCACGCGCTTCGACAACTCCATCTCGATCATCGACGTCGATGACAAGGCCGAGGTCGCGCACGTGCCCATGTACAGCCCCGAGCCGGAGAGCGTGGTCCGCGGCCGCCGCTTCCTCTACGACGCGTCGTTCACGTCGAGCCACGGCGACTCGGCGTGCGCGAGCTGCCATGTCTTCGGCGATCTCGACAGCCTGGCGTGGGACCTCGGCGACCCCGACGCGGTGAACAGGCCGATGCCAGGCCCCTTCGTGCTCGATCCGACGATCTTCGGCGCGCCCGCCGAGTTCGCCGCGCTCAAGGGGCCGATGACGACGCAGAGCCTGCGCGGGATGGCCAACCACGGCCCGATGCACTGGCGCGGAGACCGCACCGGCGGGGAGGACGCGCCGAGCGCGCAGCCGGACAGCGGCACGTTCGACGAGGAGGCCGCGTTCAAGAAGTTCAGCGTCGCCTTCGTCGGCCTGCTCGGGCGAAACGCGCCCATCCCCGCGGCGGACATGCAGGCCTTCACCGACTTCGCCATGCAGGTGATGTATCCGCCCAACCCCATCCGCCACCTGGACAACTCGCTCACCGCCGATCAGGCGGCGGGCAAGGCCTTCTTCACCCTGCCGCCCAGCGAGGGCGGCGCGTGCGCCTCGTGCCACGTGCTCGATCCCACCGCCAACGCCGAGTACGGGGTCGAGTTCCCCGGCTTCTTCGGGACCGACGGGCGCTACACGTTCGATTTCATCTTCCAGAGCTTCAAGGTCGCCCAGCTCCGCAACGTCTATCAGAAGGTGGGGATGTTCGGCATGGTGCAGAACCCCCGCTTCAACGACCGGAACTTCGAGTTCCAGGGCGACCAGATCCGCGGGTTCGGCTTTGGCCACGACGGGACGATGGATACGGTCTTCCGCTTCCACGATCAGAACGGCTTCAACGAGGCGCCGGGGGTCGCCGGCTTCCCGCCGGGGGCGGCGGGCGAGGTGCTGCGCCATCAGGTGACCAAGTATCTTCACGCCTTCGACAGCAACCTGGCGCCCATCGTGGGCCAGCAAGCGACGCTCGCCGGCGCGGGCGACACGGCCGCCGAGCTGCGCGTGGATCTCCTGATCGCGCGCGCCGACGTGGGGGAGTGCGATCTCGTGGCCAAGGTCCGCCTCCACGGGGATGAGCAGGGCTTCCTCTATCAACAGGGCGCTGGCACGTTCCTGCCCGACAGGGCGGCGAGCCCGGCGATCAGCGCGGCGGCGCTGCGCGCGATCGCGGGGCCGAACAAGGCGCTGACCTTCACCTGCGCGCCGCCCGGCTCGGGGACGCGGATGGCGCTCGACCGCGACGGCGATGGGGCGCTCGACGGCGACGAGGAGGACGCGGGGAGCGACCCGGCGGACCCGGCGAGCACGCCCTGAGGCCCCGAGTCCGAGCCCGCGCGGCGATCCCACGCCGCGCGGGCGTCTTCGCGCCCTCGCGCGCCGCCTTCACATCACCTGGGCCGAGGCTTCCTCGCGAGCCACGCGCGCTCGCCCCACGGGCACGCGAAATCCTGCGGCTTCGTCAGGATCCAGAGCACCGGGAGCGGCGGCGGCGCCGGGGGCGTGGGCCCCGCGCCGTCCGTGAAATAGATGACGCCGGAGACCTTCCGCGCCGCCAGGAACTCCGGGGCGAACACCGGCCGCAGATCGGTCCCGCCGCGGCCGCCGACCTCGTCGAGCCGCCCGTCGAACGCGTACACGCGCCCGATCTCCACGTCGCACTCGACGACGGTGATGCGCGCCGACTCGCTCATCACCTGCAGCTGCCGGGCGATCTCCGAGAGCTCCTCGCGCCGCATGCTCATCGACGTGTCGATCGCGACGAGCACCGACGGCTTGGTGATCGCGCGGGGCGCGTACGTCCTGCCGGGGACCTCGCCGACGCGGCCCGGGAAGCGCCGGTTCGGCCGCGCGTACGTGTGCACGGGCGCGCGCTCCCTCGCCACGAACATCCTGAGCGCGGTCTTCCAGTCGAGCGGGTGCGCGGGCGGGCCCAGCGCGTCCGTCAGCTCCTCGATGAGCCGCCCCGGGGTCTTGCCAGCGAGCAGCAGGCCGGGCACGTCCGCCGGATCGCCGTCCTCCGCGAGCGCGTCCGCCTCCTCGGCGGCGCGCAGCAGGAGCTGCCGCGTCTGCTCCACAGCGCCCGGCTCCCGCGAGGGGCGCCGGAGCACGCGGTGGTCGTCGACGGCCTCGCCGCCGCGCTGCGGGAGCTTGCCCTCGCGCGCCGCGCTCACGAGCAGCTCGTAGCGCTCGAGCGTGCTCTGGCCGCCGCGCAGGCCGATCGCGGCGTAGGGCTGCCAGCGGATCGGGTCGGGGAGCGGCTCCTCGATGTACTCGTTGGCCGACATCTCCAGGGCGAGGTCCATGAGCTCCGGCTCGTCCGCGCCAGCGAACTTGGGGTGGCACAGGTGCCCGAGCGCGACGTGGTGCACCTCGTGGAGGAGCACGCCCCGCAGGAACACGGGCTCGTTCATGAACGACTCCACGTTGACGTGGAGGAAGAAGCGGCCATCGAACAGCGAGACGGCCATGCGCTTGACCGAGGGGTCCGCGACAGGCGCGAGCCGCGCGAGGATCGCCGCGTAGCAGGGGTACTTCTCCAGGAAGCCGGGATCGCGCACGAAGGCGTCGAGCCACGCGGCGAGCGCGTCCTCGGGCACCTCGCCGCGCCCGCCGCGCCCCGCCGCCTCGCTCATTGCGGCCGGACCGGCGTGACGCCGTGCTTCTTCAGCGCCCCCGCGAGCCGGAGGGCCCAGCGCTCCGGGAGCTGCGCGAGCAGCTGGCCAAGGCACACGCGCGCGACGTTGCTCCGCCGCACGTCGACGAGCTTCGCCTGCTGCGCGAGGTGCGCCGACAGCGCGGTCACGACGAGCCCCACGCGGTGCTGCCGCAGCGGATCGGCGCGCCACGCCAGCACCTTCTGCTCGGCGGCGCTGCCCGCGTAGTTCTGGAGCAGCTCCTCGGGGCGGACGTCGATGAGCTGCGTGGCCGTCGCGTTGCCGCCGAGCGCGTCCTGGAGGCGCTCGCGGTGGTCGCCGGGCAGGTCGGCGAGCAGCGCCTCGAACGCGCCCAGCGACAGCTTGCGCTGCGCCGCGAGCACGCCGACCTCGGGCCCCTCGAGCAGCGGCGCGAGCCGCGTCGTCACCTCGTCGAACCGGTCGGTCTCCCCGCGCTCGCGCGCCCCGCGCAGCACCTTGCCCGCCGGCGAGCTCGGCCCGTAATCGGCGAGCAGCGCGCGCAGATCGAAAGGCAGCCGCGTCGACCAGGTGTCCTTCGACGCGAGCAGGAGCTCGACCCAGCTCGGGGGCAGGTACCCGCCCAGCGTGTCGCGCAGGAGCACGCCGTCCGCGAGCTCCTCGGGGCGGAGCGCGCTCAGCACGTGCGATGCATAGGTCCAGGTGCGCGGGGGGACATCCTCCAGGACGCGCTCGTGCGCCTGCGCGAGGGCGATCACGCCCGGGTGGAGCCCGTTCACCTGCGCCCAGGCGAGCCAGGACGCCCGGTCCGCGCGGACGTTCAGGTGAAGGAACCGCGCGCGGAGCGCGCGATCGAGGGGGGTCACCTGGTAATCGGCCGACTCGGGGTTGACGGCTGCGAAGCACACCCACCCCGTGGGCAGCTCGTACTCGTGCAGCCGCCGGGCGCTGAGCAGCTGGAGCGCCGGCTGCTGGATGTACCGCTCCGCGCGGTTGAGCTCTTCGAGCATCAGGATGCCGGCGCCGTCCTGGGGAAGCACCGACGGCGCCGCGTAGGTGGTCCGGCCGTCCCGGATGACCGGCAGGCCCACGAGGTCGGGCGGCTCGAGAAGGCTCAGATCGAGCACGACGGTGGCGATGCCGAGCCGCTCGGCGAGCTGACGGACGAGCTCGCTCTTGCCGATCCCCGTGGGCCCCTCGAGCAGCACCGCGCGGCGCGCGCGGTAGGCGAGCTCGAGCACGGCCTCGAGGCGCGGCCCGACCGGGATGGGCGCGGAGCGTCCCTCGAGGAGGTTCGGTGAGGTCGCCGGGGCCGGCCTGCCCGGCGCGTTGCCATCGGATCTGGGCTTCGTCACGGATGAAGAGGGGGTGCCGCGCGAGGGCGAAGAAAGGACCGCCGAGGCCCGGGGCCCGGGGCCCGGGGCCCGGGAGGTTCGGCCCTTCCGTACCCGACGGGCTTCCGGCGCGCTTCGTCTTTCTTGCCGGGTCGCCCCGAGCTCTAGCAGCCGCTGCGCGGCCTGTCATTCACCACCGCCCACGCGACGGGGCGACCCGCGGCGCGCTCAGGCGCCAAGGAGCAGCCCGAGGCTGGCGGCGAGCGCGGCGTCGCTCCACGAGGACAGCCCGCGGGGCAGGAGGACGGTCGCGTGATGCGGCCGGCCTTCGCAGCTCCGCGACCCCTCGTAGGTGCGCCCCGTCCGTGTGAGCTCGTAGCTGCAGCGCCCGATCGTGCCCGTGAGCTGCCGCTCGTCCAGCCGGTAGTCGGAGAGGGCGCCGGCCAGGAGGCCCCGCGCGCGGAGCCCTGCCTCCGCCCGGGTCACCGAGAGCTCCAGCGGCATGGCGCCGACGGTGCCGGCCGCGCGCTGCCCCGTCGCGGTGACGTTCACGGCCTGGTCGAACGCCACGCCCCGGACCGTCTGCCCCTCGCGCCCCCTGTCGGCGGCGTACACGCCGAGGTTCACGTCCGGGCCGATGACGCGCCCCGGCTCGATGTCGGCGCTCACGAGCTCGCCCCGGGCGGTCAGCAGGATGAACTCGTTCGGCCCCGCGGCGCGAAAGATGTCGTCGCGCGCAGGGGATTCGGCGGCCGGCGCCGTCCCGCACGCCGCCGTGAGCGACAGCGCGAGTAGCCAGACAGCGCGCCCGGGGACCAGGTTCATCCGCATCGCAACACCTCGACGCCCGACCGGGTGTGCCCGATCGGCCACGCGCAACGTGATGCCGGCGATGCCCGACCGGTAGATGGCTATCCCGCCGGGAGCGCGCTTCACCGATCCGTTCCCGATGACATCACGGACAACCCCGGCTCCTCCGTCCCGATGGCTCCTCCGCCCTACACCGGCCCCTCTGCACCATGCACGGCAGAGCGGCGGTCACCCGCACAGGAGACGGGCCCAGATCGGCGTTTTCGGCGCGCAAGCGCACTCCGGTGCGCTGAGCACCGAAAACGTCGAGGTGGGCCCGTATCCGAAGCGGGTGACCGTCGCTCGCTTTAGCGAGGGAGCTCGAGGGGGGCGCAGGTCGAGACGCCGGCGCCGACGATGCGGAAGCCGATGTCCGTCATGTAGTCCGTGTCGATCGAGCCGTCCGACGGGCGATAGCGGCTCACGTTGGTGGTCCGCGACGGGGAGCCGAGCTCGCTCGGGGCGGTGTAGAAATAGAAGTCGCCGCCCCAGAACGAGAACGCCCAGGAGCTGGGGGTCTCGATGCCCGGCAGGTCCGTGGCCTCGATGATCTCGCCGGTGTCCTTGTCGATCTCGGCGAGCTGCACCGGGGTGGTCGTGAAGAAGCCGAAGAGGCGTCCATCCCCCGTGCCCGTGAGCTCCGCCGAGATGTCGCGCATCGAGCCGCTGAACTCGCCGACCGGCGTCACCGACGCGCCCTCGATCCTCCCCAGCCCGATGCCCGGCGTGCCCGTGGCGCCCGCCACGAAGAGCTCCTCGGTGTCCGGGCGCGAGAGGTCGCTCGAGAAGCCCATGCCGAGCCGGGCCCATCCGTCGGAGAGCGTGGCCCCGGAGGGCTCGCAGCTCGCGTCCTCGGTGCTGACCTTGAACAACGTCCCCTCGCTGTCGTCGGCCTCCACATAGTTGACCCACGCCACCGCGTTGCGATCGACCGCCATCGAGTTGGGATCCATGCCGGTCCGGCACCCCAGGACACCAATCTTCGTGAACTCCTTACGATCGGGCCTGAAGCTGTAGAGCTCGTTGTCCTGTGAGAGCACATACACGAGGGAGGCCCGCTCGACGCACCCGTTGTTCGGGGCCCCACTCCCGTTGTCCCCACTCCCGATGTCTCCGCTGTTCCCGCCGATCCCGGCCCCGGAGCCAAACGGATCGTCCTGGCCGCCCGCGCCGCTCGCTACGCCGCTATTTTCGGCACCCGAAGACGGGTCGGTCTCCGTCGCGGACGTGCCGCTGTTGGACGCGCTGCAGCCGGCCGCCGCGAGCGCGATCCAGAAGCACCCTCGTGCGATTCGCATATCCGCTCTCCCTTTCGCGTGATTCGCTCTTATAGCCGCGAAGCGCGCGCACGGGTACACGAACTCGCACCCTCGCTCAAAGGGGCGTCCGGGTCGAACAGCTCGAACAGCCCTTGGCGGGCGGGGTCATCAGTAGATAGGGATGACCTCGTCCGACTGGCAGCAATAGTAGTCCGGGCTCTCCGGTGTCACCTGGCCCATGGCGACTCCGCCTGTCGGGGCGCACCTGCCCGGGTCTTCCCTGATCCATCGGGCAGCCATGCTCTCGAGCCGCAGATCCGGCCCCGCGACGCACTTCGGCCCGGCCATCGTCACCATCTCTGCGCCGAGGAGCTCGCGACAGCCGCCGTCCTCGTAGACCGAGACCAGCGCGGAGCACGTGGCGTCCTCGAGCTCCTCGCACGCGCACGGCGTGCAGCTGCGCGTGTCGTCGAAGCGCTCGGCGACGGCCAGCAGATCGGGATACTGCTCAGGGCACTCCGGCGTGCGCTGGTGGAGATAGCGGATGCACATCGTGAAGCCCCCTGACCGCTGCCTGGGGGCCGCGACACACATCCTCGAGGGATCTCTGCACTTGTCCTTGTCGGCCGTGCCCGTGCACGCGCGCACCCGGGTGCGCGCGGGGGCGGCCAGCCCGGGCGGCGCTCCTCCGGGATCGTGCGTCGGGACGCACGCGCTCACTGTCGGCGCCGGGATGAGGAACGAGCCGATCTCGCCCGAGGTCGCCGCGTCCGGCGCCGTACACGCGCCGCTCCACCCCTCGGGGGCGGCGAACGACGTGGACGCCGTCCCGTCGCACGTCGCCGAGGCGCTCCCCACAAGGCCTGACGGCAGCTCGCAGGAGGGCTTCGTGCAAAGGCACGTCGGACACGTGTGCTCGCCGTCGAAGCCGCTGTAACCGTCGAACACGAGATCCGGCGCCTCCGCCGGGCACTCCGGTGGGGACGTCCCGCCTGTCGCGTCGCCCCTCCAGAGCAGGATGGGATCGTCGAACCCGGGGGCCGGCGGCGGCACGCACGCGCCGTCGCACACGGGGCACGGATCATTGCACTCGTGAGCATCCAGGCTGAAGCACGGCTCGTTGCACGAATAGATCTGGACAGCGCCGCCTTCCCAGCAGCCCGCGAAGCTGCCGGCGCCGGCGAGCGCGAGCGCGAGCGCGAGCGCGATGCCGAACGGGTCCTTCCTTCTCCTCATCGTGATGGTCCTTCTCGCGTGTCGCGTTTCGGCTCTTCGGCAGGGGCACCGCGACGATCGCTCGGCGCAGCCCCAAGCCTCTCTCTTCCTGCTCCTTCACGCCGGCGAGGCGAGCCGGCCGGGGGCGCGCGGCGGCCTTGTCACTCCGGAGCCAAGGAGAGCTCGCATGCGTATTTCATACTTGGGTCGGCGGGGCCAAGGAAGCTGAATCTTGTCGTTAAGGCACGATGAATTGAGTATATTTCGATAGGCCCCGAGAAATTATCAGCAATTGTTGGTCGTGCGCTTTTCGTGAGAATCTCACCTTGGATGGTGGAAGGCACGGTGGCGCTGCCGCGCTGCCGGCGGGATCAGGCCGCGCCGGGCGTCGCTCCTGGCCAAGGAAGAGCGCGTCGCGCGTCCGCCGGGCGCGGCGCGACACGGAGGCGGCGAGCGACGTGAGGCCTGGCGGCGCGGGCGCGCGCCTATCGCTGCGACCGATCCAGCGCGTCCACGGCGTCGAGCTGGGGCTGGAGCTGGGCGCGCTCCTCGCCGGAGAGCGGCGCCGCGTCGATCTCGTCGCGCAGGGCGCGGGCGCGCGCCTGTTCGCCCAGGGCGACAGCGAGCTCGAGCCGCGCGGCGAGGGCGCGGGCGCGCTCGAGCGGGTCGTCCGCCCCCTTCCGGGCGAGCGCCACGTCGAGGACCTTGGCGGCCGCGGCGTCGTCGTTCTTGAAGTCGCGCAGCCGCGCCGCCGCGCGCAGGGCCTTGCCCAGCCTCGAGTCCGAGCGCGATCCGGCGGCCCCCTCGTCGTCGTCGTCCGGCGCGTCCCGCCGGATGAAGATCACCGAGTTGCCCGCGACGTCGACCACCGTGAAGCGGCTCTGCCCCTTCTTCATGCGCGAGATCCGGGGCAGGCCGGAGATCGGCAGCTTGCCGTACGCCCGCCGCAGCCCCTCCGCGAAGGTCTCGTGGAGCCGCTCGACCTCGGGGACGATCACCAGGCACGTGCTGTACGCCTGCCTGGGATCCAGCCCCTTGAGGCCCATGAAGTGCAGGTGGACCTCCCCGCGGCGCGTCGCCGCATACACGTTCGGCGCTGTCTGCCGGTGGGTGACCTCGAAGCCCAATGCGTCGTAGAACGCCAGGGTCTCGGGCAGCGACACGCACGGGAGCACGGGAATCGTCATCGCTCCGCTCATGGGATCACTCCTTTCGAGCGGGTCGCGCTGGCGACGCCGCGTCCTCTTCGAGCACACGTCGGGCCTGTCTCAGCGCATCGATGGTCGCGTGCAAGCTCGACAGATCGAGCCGCTTGCCTATCCGGTCTGCCCACGCGGCGTGGCGCGCCTCGATCTGCCGCAGGGCCTCGCGCCCTGCCGCCGTCATCGCGATGAGCTTGGCCGTGCGGTGGTGCGGGTTCTCGACATACTCGACGAACCCCTCGCGCTCGAGGGCGTCCGCTATCTGCTGCACGCCCTGGCGGGTCAGCCCCATCGTTCGAGCGACGTTCGAGACCGGCGCCGGGCCATGGTCCACGACGCCGAGCACCTGCCAGCGCGCGCTCGTGAGCCCCGCCGGCCTGGCCAGGGTGTCCCCGGCCTCGAGCGCCAGACCATTCAAGCGGAACACCTCGATCACCAGCTCGCTGAGCGCGGTCGCCTCCGCGGTGAGCTTCGTCATGGACATCAAGCTGTCATGTTGACAAGTGCTTGTCAAAAGAAACGCCGCGCCGGCCTTCGCCATGGAGCTGGTTTGCGTCCCGGGGAGCTCGGCGCGGCAGGAGGCCCGGCGGGATGTTCCAAGGCGCTGATCTCATGCCAGGTTTGAAAGCAGAGATCTCAGAATCGAAAGGTGTCGGGGCTATCCTTAAGGGTAACCCCAGGAACAGAGAAGGGGAGAGCCTTGGCTCGACTCCTGCTAAACACGGAGGCCAGAGCGCCCGTGACGGCTTCCCCCCCGCCGTCGAATGGGCGCTCTGTTTTTTGTGCCCCGGATCGGGGCAAGGGGACGCGCAGCCCGGCGATACGGCTGATCGGCGCCTTGCACGCGGGATGCGCGTCCAGGGCACGTCGATGGCTGGGCGTGCATGGACTCCCTGGCTTCCGTCGAGCCCCTGGATTTGCTACTTCCGGGGCACCACGGGGGAGGTTCTCCCGGCTGCCCGGCGGCGCATTAACGACATCCGCGTGAGATCCCCAGGCGCACTCTTCTCCCTCGCGCTAGCGGCCGCCGCCACCTTTCATGCTGGCGAGGCGCGCCCTCAGCCTGCAGGCCGCCCGGCCGGTGAATCGGCAGGAACCGGAGGGACGCCGGCGCCCGGCGCAGCCCCGGCCGAGCCGCCGGCGTCCGAGGTTCCCGTCGGGTCGGCCGCGGCGCCCGCGGGGATCGAGGTCACCGTCGAGGGCAACCGGGCTCCGCCGGGCTCCGTCTCGCTCACGCGGCGCGACGTCCGCGAGCTGCCCGGCGCCCTCGGCGACCCCTACCGCGCGATCGAGATCCAGCCCGGCGTGACCTCCATCGCGAGCGGCATGCCGTACTACTACATCCGCGGCGCGCCGCCGGGGAACATCGGCTACTTCTTCAACGGCATCCAGGTCCCGCTCCTCTTTCACGTGGGCGCCGGCCCCAGCGTCATCCCTGCCGCGATGGTCCAGCGCGTCGAGATGCACCTCGGCCCCTATCCCGCGGACATCGGGCGGCTCGCGGGCGCGGCGATCGAGGCCGAGAGCGCGCCGCCGTCCGACGTCTGGCGCGGGGAGGGGAGCCTCCGGTTCGTCGACCTCGGCGGCGTCGTGGAAGGGCCGATGGACAGGGACACCCACGTCCTCGTGGGAGGGCATTACGCCGCCGGCGCGGCGCTCACGTCGGCGCTCGTCCCGAGCGTCGATGTGGGCTACGCCGACTACCAGGGGCGGATGACGTACCGGCTCGGGCCGGAGGAGCGTTTCACCGTCTTCGCCTTCGGCGCGTACGACTACCTCGCCAGCATCGGCAAGGAGCACGGCGCCGAGGTGACCGACGTCCTCCTCGACAGCGACTTTCATCGCCTGGACCTGCGCTACGACCGCGACGACGCCGCCTCGGGCGCGCGCGTCAGGTCGGCGCTCACCCTCGGGCTCGATCGGTCGCGCGGGGTGGGCGTGAAGAGCGCCGAGGCCTGGAAGCTCAACGCGAGGATAAGCCTGGCCCGGCCCATCCTCGCGGGGCGCGCGCTCCTGCGGGCGGGCGTCGACGCGGCGGTCGACCGCTACGTGGTGACGCCGCGCCCCAGCACGTCGGACGGCGAGGCCGAAGGCGGCGAGTCCACCGAGGAGGACTCGCCCGCCGAGGGGACGGCCCAGCTCGACGAGAGCTTCCCAGAGCTCTTCCGCAGCCGGCTCGACCTGGCGCTGGGCGCGTGGGCGGACGCGCTGATCGTGCTCGACGAGCGGTCGACCCTCACGCCCGGCGTGCGCGTGGACCACTACACATCGCTCGGCAAGAGCGCGCTCGCCGTCGACCCGAGGATCGTCGGCCGCTTCGGCGTCGGCGACCACGTGCGGCTCATCCCGGCGCTCGGCCTCGCCTCGCAGCTGCCCGGCCTCGCCCCGCTGCCGGCGCTCCAGATCGGCGGCATCCCGGGGGGGCTGCAGCGCAGCCTGCAGTCGAGCTTCGGCGTCGAGGCCGACGCGGGTCCGGTCAACTTCAGCGCCACGGTGTTTCGACAGGTGACCCTCGGCCTGAGCGATCCGATCGGGACGGGCCGCGGCACGAACCTCAGCACGGAGCGCTTCCTCACGCGGAGCCTCGGCGACACGTACGGTCTGGAGCTCGGGGCGCGCGGGGCGCTCCGCCGCGACATGTTCTTCCTGGCGTCGTACACGCTGTCGCGCTCCACGCGCACGCGGGGCAAGTCGACGATCCCCTCCGCCTACGACCGGACGCACGTGGCGCACGTCGCGCTGCTCTATGATCTCGGCGCGGGCTGGCGCGCCGGGATCCGCCACGTCTTCTACACAGGCTTTCCCGCCGACGAGGCCGCCCCGGGCCGCCCCCCGCGCGAGCACCCGGATCGCATCGCGCCGTTCTACCGGCTCGACATGCGCCTGTCGAAGCGCTGGGCGCTGGGCGCGCGGAGCTACCTCGGGCTCGTGATCGACGTGCAGAACGCGACGCTGGCGAAGGAGGTGTTCGACGTGAGCTGCGATGACAACGGGTGCACGCCGCGGAAGCTCGGGCCCATCACGATGCCTGGGCTCGCGATCGAGGGCGGTTTCTGAGGGGATAGGGGAAAAAGACGCCGACGACGCCGACGACGCCGACGACGCCGGCGACGTCGCGGCAGGCCGGCTGATCCGACGGCCGCGCGAGCTACCGGTGGAGCACCTCGAAGAGCTGCTTCAGCATGAGGTACGTCAGCCCCCAGACGACCCGCTCGTCCACGAGCAGGCACGGGAGCTGGAGGACGTTTCCCTCGTGCGTGTACGCGTAACGCGAGGTGCGCTCGCCGCGCGCGAGCGGCCCGAGCGGCGTCCAGAGCGCCTCGGCCACCTCGTCGCTCAGGGTGAGCTCCGGCGTGGAGCGCAGCGCGAAGACGAACGGGGCGACGATCATCCCGGCGCGCCGCCCGCGCGCGACCGCCGGGACCTCGGGCAGGCGCGCGAGCAGGGTCCCGTGCGCCGCGAGGTCGATCCCCACCTCCTCCCGGGTCTCGCGGATCGCCGTGGCGAGCAGGCTCTCGTCCGCCGGTTCGCGCCGCCCGCCCGGGAGCGCCATGTGCCCCGACCAGGGATCGGCCGGGTGCTCGGCCCGGCGGATCAGGAGGAGCTCGGCCTCCCCGGGCTCCCTGCCCCCCGCAGGATCGAGCGCCGTGCCCAGAGGCCCCGCCGGCGCCCGCAAGATCGCGGCGACAGCGGCCTGGCGCTCCTGCGTGAGCAGGTCGAGCGCGGCCTCGCGCCCGTCGAGGCGGGCCATGATGGCGGCGAGATCGTAGGAGGAGAGCACCGTGGTCAGGATAGCATAATATCTATCGCTATTTAGAGCGCGGCGGCTGCGCTCGGGGATCCGTCGCGCGGCGGGCCCCGATGCAAGGCGCGCAGGCCGCACGCCGTGCCCCGGCCATGGCGCGACGCGCCGCGGCCCTCCGTGCGAGCGCCGTCAGGGAGCCGCCGTGGCGAAGGTGTCCCACGCGTCGCAGAGCTCTCTCTTCAGGCCGGTCTGCGGAGCGATCTCGAGATCGAGGGCGAGGCTCTCGTCCCCCTCCGCTTCATACCTCGGCCACGCGACGGCGCCCTCGCCGTTGGGGTCCCCGCTCGCCGCGAGGCGCGACCAGTACCCCATGATTTCCTGCGACATCCCGAGCTCGCCCGCGGTCAGCGGCTCCGGCAACACCGATGTCGGGTTGCCGAACACGAACTTGATCTCGGAAGAATGGAAGGCGCCGAGATCGCCGAGCAGCGAGCTCTCGGGCGCATAGGTGAAATGATAGAGATACGTCGCCGCGCCGCCGCCCGCGAGCGCGCGCGCTGCCCGCCGCGTCGGGCACACGAACATCGAATCACCCAGCGCGGCGATCGCCGCCGCCTGCGCCGAGCCGTAGGTCTGGCTCGGGTAGAGCGCCACCACCTCCTCGCCGTGGCCTGGGGCGAGCGTCTCGGCGAACGTCTCGAACGCGGCGTCGTCGGCGACCGCCGCGGACTCGCCCCAGAGCGTGACGAAGAGCGTGCCCTCGTCCGCGTTGCTGCCGAGGATCGTCGGCACCTTCTCGAAGCTCCCTGCCTCGAGGAGCTTGCCCGGCCTGTCGGGGAGGTTCCATCCGTCGACGACCGGGAACCACGTCGGGCCGGCGCCCTCGAGGAAGGCCGCGCCCCGCGGCAGCGCGCTCATGACCTCCTCGGCCGACTTGCCGCGCAGGCACTCGAGGACGGACGGCGCGTCGGTGCAGCCCAGCGCCTCGACGAGCTCTTGCCCTTGCGCGCTGGCCGCCGCCTCGTCCGCGGCGGAGTCGCACGGTCCGCTCTCGATGATGGCGCGCTGGAACAGGCCTTTGCTCCTGGGCGACACCAGGTGCATGCAGACGCTGATGCCGCCCGCGGACTCGCCGAACAGGGTGACCTTGCCCGGATCCCCGCCGAACGCGGCGATGTTGGCCTTGACCCATTCGAGCGCGGCGCGCTGGTCCTCGAGGCCGTACGCGCCCGTCGAGGGGTGATCGGGATCCTCCGACTTGAGCTCCGGGAGGGCGAGGAACCCGAGCGGGCCAAGGCGGTAGTTGAAGGTGACCACCACCGCCCCGGTCGCCTCGGAGAGCGCCCGGCCGTCGTAATCGGCCTCCCCGCCGCTGCCGAGCTCGAAGCCGCCGCCGTGAATCCACACGAGGACGGGCAGGGGAGAGGACGCCGGGCGCTCGGGCGTCCAGACGTTCAGGGTGAGGCAGTCCTCTCCCGAGCTCTCATTGAAGCCCGGGGTGAGCAGGTCCATCTGCGGGCAAGGGACGCCGACCTCGACGGCAGCCCGCGGCTCGGTCCACGGCTCGTGCCGCGCGGGCGATCTCCAGCGCAGGTCCCCGACAGGCGGCGCGGCGTACGGGATGCCCAGGAAGCTGCGCGTCGCGCCGACGCGCGCGCCCTCCACCGGACCCGCCTCCGTCTCGACGAGCGGCGCAGCCGCGTCGCTGCCGCCGGACCCACCGGCGCCGCCCGAGCCGCCGGCGCCGCCCGAGCCGCCGGCGCCGCCCGAGCCGCCGGAGCCCTCCAGAGCCGGCTCGCTCGAGCTGCAGGCGGCAGCGAGCAGGCCAAGAAGAATGGTGTGCGACAATGAAGGTCGAATAGGCATGATCGTCTCCGTCAAGAGCAAATCGTGAATGCAGGACCGTGGGAAGAGGCGAGCGCGGCGCCGAGGACGCAGGTGGCGATGAAGGCCGCCAGTCGGCGGAGCGACGTTCTGCGCACGCGGAATTCAACCATGAAGCGCGAGCGGTGGTGCTGGAATTTGACGTGGTTGTCTGAGAAGCTCCCACTGTGACAGCTTCGTGCTGCGGCGCAGGCCGCCTTGACATGGCGGATGGCGCGAACGCCTTCTGTGCGCATGGCAACTCATCGCAACGACGGGATCGCGGGCGGCGCCGGGCGTCGAGAGGCTCCGGCGCATAGGTACCAGGGTCGCGCGGCCCGGATCGGGAGATCAGGCTGGTCCTGGCTGCTGTCGTGCATGGTCATGGCCGGCGCCCTGACCGAGAGCGCGTGCAGCTCGGATCCTGGCCCTGGAGGACCTGGGGGAAGCGGCGGCATGGCGGCGTCCAGCGGGGGCGCGGGCGGCGAGGGCGCAACCGCGGCGAGCGGCGCGGGGGGAGAGGGGGGCGGAGGCGAGATCACGCCGGTCATGCCCGATATCCACCCCGAGGTGTTCGGCACGTTCGACACGTCGGAGCTGACGGTGTTCGCGTTCAGCCAGGTGGAGGTGAACGAGGCGGATCCCCAGGTGCTAGAGCTCGCCCCGGACATGGTGCCGAGAGCGTGGCAGCGCTGGCGCGACACAGGGATCGAGGCCGACGATTATGACGCCGAGTACCTGGCGAGCTGCCGCGAGCGCGGCGTCCGCTTCGTCGCGGGCAGCACCGCATCCATCATCTTCGACGACGAGGTCGACAGCGACGAGCAGTTTCGGGAGCAGACAACGCGCAACGCCGCGGGCGAGCTCGTCGCCCACGACCAGATCGTGCCAGGCGCCCACCGGTCGAGCATGGCGTCCCCGAGCTACCGGGCGCGGCTCGTCGAGATCGGCAAGCTCCAGATCGACCTCGGCGTCGACGGGCTGAACTTCGACGAGATCAACGGCGGCTACGGGGGCGCGGAGTACGACGGCAACGAGGGGTTCGACGACCGCCATGTCGCGGACTTCGGCAACTACCTCTGTCGCAAGCACGGCGGCCGTCCGGACGGCTGGCAGCAGGGGTTCGATCTCCTCCCCGAGGACGGGCTCGACTGCGGAGGAGCGCCCGAGACGGCCGGGAGAGGCTTCGATTTCCGCGGCTACCTCCAGCGCGTGAACGCCACGGCGAAGCCCTTCGACAGCGGGAACGAGCTGCTCGTCGAGGAGTGGGGCCGGACCGTCGGGAACCGCCCAGACCCGCAGCTCGGGACCTTCGTCGAGGTCTATCCGGCGCTCGTCTACTGGCAGGAGGTGGTGCTCGAGCTCCGCCGCTACGCGCGCGAGCAGCACGGCCGCGAGATCTTCATCTCGTCGAACGGCGTCGTGCCGTTCGTCGACATGCAGAGCGTGGGCCTGTACGACTGGAACATCGACGGCGACGGGCCGCGCGGCATGAACTGGGTGCCTGTGGTGGAGGGGCACCTCGACGGGACCGTGTCGTTCCAGACCGCCCTGCGGGGGCTCAAGGCGCGCTCGAAGCGCGTTCAAGACCTCGTCGGCGGCAAGGAAGTCCCCCTGATGCTGTTCCTGGACTGGCCCAACGACATGATGAACCGCTACTACGGGCTCCCGCTGGAGGAGCGGAAGGACTATTTCCGCGTCTTCGCCGCGGAGGCCTACGCGAACGGCCTGTACTTCGCGCTGCCGCTGCACACGACAACGGACGAGAGCACGGCGACCGCGCTCGAAATGATGGAGTTCTTCGCGCGCTTCCGCGACTTCTACAAGTCCCACGAGGGCCTGTACCACGGAGCGACCGATCTCGCAGGGCCCGTGACCCTCTCCTTCGAGGAGTGCGCGTCCGCCGAGCAGCCCGAGGCGTGCGCTGGCGAGAAGAAGATGAGCCATAACCTCGTGCGGCTCGCGGACGGCCGCACGGTGCTCCATGTGATCAACCACGAGTACAGCGCAGGCGTGGTGGAGCAAGAGGGGGTGACGGTGAGCTTCCCCGTGGACGCGAGCCCGACGCAGGTCACCGCCGCGTCGATCGACTTCGAGGAAGATCGCGTGGTGCCCTTCTCGTACGAGGACGGCGTGGTCACCGCGGAGATCGGGGCGCTCCCGGCCTCCGTCGCGATAGTCGCCGAGTGAGCTGGGCAGCGCCGCGGGTCAAGCTGTCCACCCGGGGCGCATCGCCGATCTTCTCCGGGTCAGGCCCGCAGCCCAGCGCCACGAGCCCTCGAAGCTCTGGCCGATCACCCGGAGGAGCAAGCGCGGGTAGGTGATGGCGTGCGGAACAACCAGATCCCGCTGCCTCCCTTGCAAAAGGCGGTGCTCGACGAGGCGACCCTCGATCAGCTCTTCTTCGACCTCGCCGAGGCCACGGAGCTCGTCTCGGTGTTGCTCAAAGCCGGTGCGACTGCCCGCGCAGGGGATCTCCAGCGGGCTGGCAGCGCGGGCGGCGAGCTCGCCCTCGCACGCCGCGCGCTCGGCGATGGGACGGCGCTCGGACCTGCCTTGGCGCGCGCCCAGCACGCCTCGTGGCTTCTGCGCAGCGATCCTTCGCGCCCCCGGCGCGGGGGCCGCCGAGCGGAACTCGGCACGGGCCATGGTCGCCATAGACGGCTTCATCGAGGCAGCAGTCGGTGCCCTCCGCATCGCAGCCCCCGCCGGCCGGCGCGTAGCAAGTCCGCATGGGTCCTCAATGGCCGAACGGCGACCACCCACGCTTGCTTGGAGACCAGCGCGTCATCCGGGCGACTGCATGACTCTACAGTGCCCACGCGATCTGCCGACGGCTCACCTTTCGTGACTGGCCGAAGCCGATCCACGTCGTGGACGAATGAACACGCCAACTCAACCGGCGCGCTCGGCCAATCTGCGTCCGGCGAGCGCCGCTCGCGAGGCGCGCAGCCGCCTGGACACCGGGCAGAACACCTCGGTTCGGAGCGGCGGTCCACGTCCTTATCCTGGTCGTGCAGCCTTGTACCTTGGCTTTCCATTGGTTGCGTGATTCCCTTGTCAGCCAGCAAATTCACCGTATACTGATTGTGAGTCGCGCTCCTGCCGTCCGCCATGTCGTCCTGAGGCGTGTCGCAGCGCTCGTGTCGATCCGCCGGATCGAGGCTCCGACCATTCCAGGTCCGTTCCGGCGATGCCCTGGACGGCGGGCTCGCCGCCGGCGCTCGCGAGCTGAGCGGAGGCCAGAGCGCTGCCGCCACCGATCTTCGCTGCGGTCAAAGGCTCTCGAAGGGGAGGACTCATGTCAAACGTGGTGATCGTGGACGGACAGGACATCGATGTTGCCCGCTTCTCCCCCGAGCGGCCCCCGGCGCTCGTGCTAGGAGACATCACCCTGGTCCGCCCCCACGCGATGGCCGGGATCCCGGTCATCGTGGTGACCAAGGACCCGACCGACGCGGTCCTGTGCTCGCGCCACGTGAGCGCCGCGTGCCTCGTGCCCGGCTTTGACGAGGCGAGCCGGGCCGCGTCGGCAGCGACCCTGCTGCGCCTCGGGGCGCGGCTCCACGCCGCCCTCGGACGCAGGATCCCGCTGGCCTACGGCACCGACCCGCAGCTCGATCTCGTCTACCGCCACCGGAGAGCGCTGGCGCAGCACTTCCTGTTCCTCCTCAACGAGGAGGACGTGTGCTGGTCTCTCCTCGACAAGGAGGGTTTCTACGGCCTCTGCGAGGCGAGAGGCGTCCTCGCGCCGCGCACGCTGCGGCCCGGCGGCGATCCCGCGAGCCTGCGCGAGCCGCTCCTCGTGAAGCCGCGCCGCAAGTCGGCCTGGGCCGAGATCCAGCGCGATCTGCTCGGCGGCGCTGGCAAGGCGCGCCTCTTCAACACGCGGGCCGAGCTCCTTGCGCACCCGCATTTCGCGCGCCTCAAGCAGGACCTGATCGTCCAGGAGCACATCCCGGGCGGCGTCGTCGATCTCGTGTCGTTCCACGGGTTCGCGGACGAGGAGGGGGAGCTGCTCGCGTGGTTCTGCGGCCGCAAGCTCCGCACCTACCCGGCCTTCGCCGGCGAGAGCGCGGTCGTCGAGATCACGGGCGACGAGGCGGTCGCCGCGGCCGGGCGCGACGTCGCCGCGAAGCTTGGGCTCAAGGGGCCCTTCAAGATCGACCTCGTCCGCGACGCAAGGAGCGGCGCGCTCTACACCCTCGAGGTCAATGCCCGGTACACCCTCTGGAACCACGTGGGCGCCGCGGCGGGCGTCAACCTGCCGCGCGTCGCGTACGACTACCTGGTCGAGGGCCGGCGCCCGCCTGCGCCGCCGCGCGCCGCCCCCAGCTACCGCTGGCTCGACCTCTACCGTGTCTACCGCGCGTTCCGGGAGCAGCGCAGCAGCGCATCCCTCGCGGGCTGGCTGGGCACGGTCGCCGGGGCGCGCACCGTCTATGACGCGTTCGCCTGGGACGACCCGAAGCCGTTCGCGCGATGGGCCAGCTCATTCCTCACACGAAAGGTGGCGCGCCATGCTCTACGGGATCATCGCGGACATTCACGGTAACCTCGAGGCCCTCTCGGCCGTGCAGGCGTTCCTCGCGGAGCGGGGGGTGGAGCGCCTGCTCTGCCTCGGGGATATCGTCGGGTACAACGCGGACTCCGACGTGTGCGTGCGCCTGCTCGCGCGGCCGCCGACCCTCGCGATCGCGGGCAACCACGACCTCATCGCGATCGGTCGGATCGGCACCGAGCGTTGCGGCACCAAGGCGGCGTTCGCGCTCCGGCGCACGCGCGTCGCGCTCTCCGCGGACAGCAAGCGGGCCCTCGCCCTGCTACCCAGGCGGCGCCTCATCGAGGGCGAGATCGTCCTCATCCACGGCGGCGTCGCCGACGCCTGCGAGTACATGGTGAGCCCCGCGCACATCGAGGCGAACGCGCTGCTCCTCAGGGAGCATGAGCCGAGCGGGCGCATCTGCTTCTTCGGGCACACCCACGTCCAGGCGCTCTACGAGGTCGATGCGGGGGTCGCGACGCCGCGGCCGACGGGCGAGCGGATCTCGCTCGGCCGCGGGGGCCGGTGCTTCTTCATCAACCCCGGCTCGGTCGACGCGGCCCGGAGGCGCGAGAAGCTCGCCGAGCTCGCCCTCTTCGACTCGTCGCGACAGGAGATCTCGTTTCATCGGGTCCCTTATGAACACGAGCGCGCCGAGCGGCGCGCCGCCGAGGGGGGGTATCGAATGACATGGCTGGACAAGCGCGTCGTGGCGGCGCGGGCGGCGCTTGCCCACCTGCGGCCACGATGGCGCTGAGGGGAGCGCCGCCGCCGCCGCGCCGCTGCGAGGCCCGGCGGAGCGGCGGCGGACGGCGTGCGGGGTTGTGCGTAAGGAGGGGGAGATGCTGCGGTTTCACCTGGTGACCGATGTCGCCGAGCTCGCCGCGATGCGTGGGGCTTGGGAAGAACTGATGGGGCGGAGCGGCATGAACGAGCCGATGCTCACGCCGGACTGGATGCTCGCCTGGTGGCGCGTGTTCGGCGCGCAGGGCCGCTCGCTGCGCGCCGCGCTCTTCTTCGATGGGTCCCGCCTGGTCGGCCTCGCGCCGCTGCTGGAGCGCCGCTGCCGGCACCGCAGCGGCATCCCCTTTCGCCGGCTGGAGCTCATCGCCTCAGGGGAGGATCAGGCCGACGAGGTCTGCTCTTGCAACCTCGGTGTCATCGCCGAGCGGGGCGCCGAGGCCGACGTCGCGCACGCGCTCGCCGGCGCGCTTGCGGGCGCGGCGCTCGGGGCCTGGGACGAGCTGGTGATGCCGGCCATGCGCCCCGACGGCGCGCTCGCCGTGATCCTCTCGCGCGAGCTCCGGAAGCACGGCATCGACGCGCGGATCGAGGTCACGGACGCCTCGCCCTACATCCCGCTGCCGTCCAGCTGGGAGAAGTACCTGAGCGCGCTCTCCGCGTCGCGCCGCTACCTCGTGCGCCGCTCGACGCGCGATCTCGAGGCGTGGGCGGGCGGCACGCTGAGGTTCGAGCGGGCGAGGACGCGCGCGGAGCTCGAGCGCGCGCGCGAGATCCTGCTCCGCTTGCACGCCGAGCGCTGGTCGGCCGACGGGCGCGCGGGCGTGTTCGCCTCGCAGCGCTTTCGCGAGTTCCACGACGAGGTGATGCCCGCGATGTTCGAGCGCGGCGCCCTCGATCTCGCGTGGCTCTCGGCGCGCGGCGAGCCCATCGCGGCGCTCTATAACCTTGTGTGGGACAACAAGATCTACTTCTACCAGTGCGGGCGCAGGGTCGACTTGCCGAAGGGGCTCCGGCCGGGGACCGTGATCCACGCCTTTGCCATCCGCGCTGCGATCGCGGAGGGGCGGCGCGAATACGATTTTCTGGACAGCCCTTGCCAGTACAAGCTGGCCCTCTCGCTATCGGCGCGGCCGCTCATCGAGCTCCGGGCCGCGCGTCCCTCCGTGAACGACAGCGCCCGCCGCGCCGCGGAGCTCGCCGCGCACGAGCTCCGCGCGCTGAAGCGGCGCGTCCTCGCGACGTGGCGCTCCGCCGCCGTGTCGCTCGCGCGCGGGCCCGCGGACGGGCAGGAGACCCCGCGCGGCGAGCCCGCGGTCGCCCAGGCAGATCGCGCCAGCCCCCCGCGCGCTGTGCGGGAGCGAGCCGCCTCGGAGCGAGCCGTTCGCCAAGAACAGAAATCCTAGGCTCCTGTCCCGTGCTCTGTGGCCCCCTGTTCCTCTTCTGCGGGCAGAGGCCAGGGGACCGGAATCGGAGGGTGGTCGGATTTGAATAGCAAGGCGGGAAGATGGGAAGAACCGCTCAATGTCTCCCCATCTTCATGGGCGCTCTCGACGGGGAAATGCGACCGCTGCCCGGCGTCGCGGTGCGTCTCTCGAGGTGGCCTCAGAGGCCGACGGTAGCCCGGAAGAACTGGCCATGTCCCTCGATGACGTAGCTCCCCGACGAGAACGGGACGAAGATCGAGCCGCCCTGGCCGAGCTCGCGGGCTGCGCCGCGCGCGTCGACCAGCGAGGCCTGTCCCCGGGTGCAGAGGACGATCTCGGGGCCTCGGCGGTCATCGGTCCTCCAGGGGGCCGCGGCGTCGAGCTCGATGCGGGAGAGCCGGAACTCCGGCGCCGGGGTGTCATAGAAGGACTCCACGCCCACCTGGCGCGGCGCGATGGGCTCGACACGCCACGGCGCGAAATCGAGGACGCGAATCAGCTCGTCGACGTTGACGCGCTTCGGCGTGAGCCCGCCGCGCAGCACATTGTCGGAGCTCGCCATGATCTCGATCCCGACGCCCTGCACATAGGCGTGCAGCCTGCGCGGCGGCAGGTACAGCGCCTCGCCCGGCTCGAGGTGCACGTCGTTGAGCAGGAGCGCGATCACGACGCCGACGTCGCCCGGGTAGAGCTCGTGCAGGCGGAGCGCCCAGCCAGCGGCCCGCGCGAGCCATCCGCCCGCCTGGGCGCGCGCCCGGCACGCCTCGACCACCGAGGACACGAGCTCGCGCCGGGCGGCCGGCTCGAGCGCGAGCAGGCCCTGGACGAGCCGCGCGACCGCGGCCGCGTCGATCGCATCCGCGCTGCGCGGGACGAGCGCGTCCCCTGGCCCTCCGGCGAGGAGCTCGAAGACCTCCGGCAGGGCCGTGGCCGGCCGGAACCCGCAGAGGGCGTCGAACGGGGTGAGCGCGCAGATGAGCTCGGGTTTGTGGTGCGGGTCGCGGTAGGTCCGCTCGGGGGCGTCGATCGGGACGCCGGCGGCGTTCTCCGCGTCGAACCCGCGCCGCGCCTGCGCCTCGTCCGGGTGTGCCTGGAGCGACAGCGGCTGGTCGGCCGCGAGCACCTTGAGGAGAAAGGGGAGCCGAGCGCCGAAGCGATCGCGCGCGGGTCCGCCGAGGAATGCGTCCGCGTGCCTGGAGATGGCGTCGATCAGGCGCTCGCGGCCCCCGTCGAGCTCGATGCACGAGGAGGCCGCCGGGTGCGCTCCCATCCAGAGCTCGGCCTGCGGTTTGTCGGAGGGGCGCTGTCCGAGCAGCGTCGCGATGGCGTCCCGGGAGCCCCAGGCGTACTCCTGAACACGGTTCTCGAGCGAAAACATGGGGATAACGTGCTCCTGCAAGGCGCAACCCTACCTCATGGCACCCGAGAAATCAGCTCTCGATCGGGCTGTGAGCGGCCGCCGTTCCGGCTTTACGAGGTCGTGCGAGCGCTCTACGCTCGCCGGATGACGATGCGCCAGGACGACGCGAGGTTCACGCCGATCCTCGCGAGGCTGCGCGACGCCGCGCTGGCCTATCCCGAGGCCGTGGAGGAGTTCCCCTGGGGCGACCGTGTCGCCAAGGTGCGCGGGAAGATCTTCGTCTTCCTCAACACCCACGAAGGGAAGCTGCATGTCACGGCCAAGCTCCCGCAGTCCGGCGAGGCCGCGCTCATGCTGCCGTTCGCGGAGCCGACGGGGTACAACCTCGGCAAGAGCGGCTGGGTGACGGCGCGCTTCGGGCCGAAGGATCGCGTGCCCGAGGCGATGATGCTCGAGTGGATCGAGGAGAGCTATCGCGCGGTGGCGCCGAAGCGGACTTTGCAGTCGCTGGAGGGGGCGGCGCCGCGGGAGTCCGGGACGAAAAGGGCTCCTGGAGAGCGTGCGGCGGCGAGCCAGCGAGAGGCGCGGACGACGGCCGTTGCAGCGGGGAAGGCCGCGGCGGAGAGGGGGACTCCGGGGAAGAAGGCGGCGGCGACGAAGGGGTCTCCCACCAAGAAGGTGGTATCGGGAAAGGGGACTCCGGAGAAGAAGGTGACGGCGACGAAGGGATCTCCCGCCAAGAAGGTAACGGCGGAGAAGGGGGCTCCCGCTCAGAAGACGGCGGACAGAGCGGCTCTCGCCAAGAAGGCGGCGGAGAAGGAGAGCCGGCGAAGCCCGTAACGCTTGTGAACGAGGCGGCGCCAGCGAAGGCGGCCAGCGCGCCCGGCCGGTCAGGTTGAGTGCGTTCCTGGCCGCCCCCGCGCGTCGAGATGGACTCTACACGCCGACGGAGGAACATCGATGCGCCACCGCGAGCCATCCAGGGATGCGCCGTCCGAGCCGCAACCGCATGCTGGCAGGCTTCCTTCGTCCCCACCACGCTGGCGCCGGCTGCGGTTCTTCGTGCTCGCCGTCGCCGTGCTCTACCTCCTCGCGGTCGCGTCGATCTGGCTCGCCCTGCCCATCGTGGGCGACCGGTGGTGGCCAGGGACGCTCTTTCTCTTCGGCCCGCGCCAGATCGTCGCCCTCCCTCTGCTCGTGATCGTGCCCGCCGCGCTCCTCGTGCAGCGCCGCGCTCTCGTCCCGGCGGCGCTGGCCTCGGCGATCGTGGCCGGGCCGATCCTGGGTTTCACGTTCTCGCTCCGGGCCCTTTCCGGAGACGCCGACAGCGCCGATCTGCGCGTCGCCTCCTTCAACACGGGGAGCCGCGCCATGAACGTCGATCGACTCAAGGGCTTCGTGGCCGAGACCCGGCCCGACGTGCTCGCCCTGCAGGAGTGCTCGGCGCAGGAGCCGGAGCTGAGCGCTGCATTCCCGGGGTGGTCCGTCCACGTAGAGCAGGGGATGTGCCTTGTGAGCCGGCACCCTCTCCTCGAGGTCGAGTCCAGGGATCGCCGCGACGTCTGGAATCGAGGCGGCCACGGCGCGATCCTCCGCTACGCGATCGCGCTGCCGGACGCGCCACGGTCGGGCGCCCATGAGCCGCCCGGCATCCGCACCTTCAGCCTGCTCAACCTGCACCTGGAGACGCCCCGCGAGGCGATCGAGGCGCTGATGCACGGCCTGTGGAAGCAGGCGGAGGAGCACGACCGCGTCATCGCATTGCGTGTCTGGGAGTCCGAGCTCGCGCGGCAGTGGGTCGACGAGGCGCCCTATCCGGTCGTCGTCGCCGGCGACTTCAACATGCCGGTCGACAGCGCCATCTACCGGCGCTTCTGGGCGGGCTTCGAGAACGCGTTCTCGCGCGCCGGCCTGGGGTTCGGCGCGACGAAGCGCACGCGCTGGTTTGGCGTCCGTATCGACCACGTGCTCGCCGGGCCTGGCTGGACGACCGAGCGCGCGTGGGTCGGCCCGGATCTCGGCTCGGATCACCTCCCCATCGTCGCCGACCTGCGCTGGAGGGGCACTCCGCGCGAAGGGCGTGGGGAGCGCTAGCGCGGCGTCGCCGCGAGGACGAGCCGGGGAAGCTCGAGCCGGCCCGTCATGCGCGCGCCGGACGCGGGCCGCACAGCGGGCGCAGCGCCTCGCGCTCGGCCGCGGACAGCACCGTGATGGGGTACTTCGGACTCCCGGTCGCGCGATCGAAGAACGGATGCGGCCACGCCTTGCCGCGGAGCGTCCAGCCAAGCAGCTTCCGGGCGGCGTGCGCGAGAAAGCGCACGCTCGGCCTCACCGACCCGGGCGGCGGCTCGCCGATCGCAAACTTGCCCATGATGGCGCCGCGCGGCGCGCCGAAGACCTCGTCGCACGGGAGCGCGCTCGGGGCTTGCTGGAACAGCTCGGTGACGATGCCGACGAACGGCAGCCGCGGCGTCAACGTGTTGCCCAGCGGCGTCTTGCAGCAGCTCGCGTACCAGCGATAGAGGCCCTTGGGCGTCAGGCGCGCCGCGACGACGAGCTCGCTGCCGCGGTCGAACGAGACAGCCGAAGGCGCCACCTGCACGATGTCCGTGCCGCCGTGCTCGTCGAGCAGGTCGGCGCGGCCGAGATGGTGCGCGAACGCCTGACAATCGTCGCAGTAGCAGACCGCGCGGTTCACCGCGTCCGGCGATGCACCGCGCAGCCATCCGTGGACCTTTCCGCAGCGACACTGGAGCTCGACGTCTCTGGACATCCGGCTCGCATAGCACGGCTCGACGCGCGCCGTGCGCGCTTCCGGTCGTCAGCGGTCGAGGAAGTCCATCAGCCAGGTCATGGCCGGCCGCATGGTGCCGTTCGGCTGCTGGAGGCCCGTGTTGGCCCTCCAGGTGGAGCCCACGATGTAACCCCACAGCGTGATGCCGGGGACGGAAGGGTGGTTCCAGAACATCGTGAACTGTTCCTGCATCACCCGGCGCTGCTCCTCGTCGCTCGCGATGCCGATATCGTACTCGGTGATGTACACGGGCTTGCCCAGCGACGCGAGCTTGTCGATGTATCCCTTCACCGTGTTGGTGTTGAGCTTGTAGGCGTCGTGGGCCTGCGCGCCGAGCGCGTCGACAGGGGCGCCTGCGTTGATCACCGCCCTCGCGATCTTCATGAAGTTCTGGTGATCGCCCTCGTACTCGATGTTGTTGTAGTCGTTGAGGATCAGCTTCGCGTTCGGGCAGAACTCGCGAGCCCACTTGAAGGAGTTGACGATCCAGTCATAGCCGCTCGCCCCGTCGCCGCCGATGCCGTTCTTGTAAGAGGGCGTCGTGTGGGGCGGCGGCTCGTTGACGACGTCGATGTACTTCGTATCCGGGTAGCGCGTGCAGAACGACCGCATCCAGTCCCTCACGGCCGCCTGCTGCTCCGACCCGGAGAGCCCCGCGAGCCAGTCGGGCTGCTGGCTGCCCCAGACGAACGTGTGCTGTTTGAACGCGATGCGGTTGTCCTTCGCGTACTTGTAAATCGCGTCGAGCTTGCTCCAGTCCTTCTGGCCGCGGGTCCTCTCGACGGAGCCCCACTTGCCCTCGTTCTCGGGCGTGATCTGGTTCCAGTAGTTCGCGAAGCCGGTGCGCACGGCGCCGTTCGTCGTGATGTTGCCCACGAACTTCGCGCCAGTCGGGGTGCCGCCACCCGAGCCGCCGGAGCCGCCCGAGCCGCCGGAGCCGCCGGAGCCACCCGCGCCGCCCCCGCCGCCCGCCCCGCCCGCGCCGCTGCTCGTCGAGGAGCTCGATGAGGAGCTTGAACTGCTGCTCGACGAGGAGCTCGAGCTGCTGCTGCTCGATGAGGAAGTGCTCGTGCTGGTGCTCGAGCCTCCATTGCCCTTGACCGAGACGATCGTGGGGCTCCCGGTGCCGTTCGCGCAGAACCCCCATGACGTCGAGCGGCCCGCGGCCAGCGAGCCATTGTAGCTCTCGTTGGTGACGTTCAGCTGCCCGCCCGACGTCGTGGAGCGCGCGTTCCACAGGTTGGCCAGCGTGGCGCCGTTGAGCCCGACGACCAGACCCCACGACGTGGCCGCGCTGTTGCTCGTGTTCGTCACCGTCACGTTCGCGCAGTACCCGCCGGTCCATTGCGACTGGAACGAGAGCTCGGCCTTCATCGTGTTGTCCGGGCTGCTCAACCCCGACTCTAGGGCGTCGCTGTCTTCCAGGTCAGCGGGCTCCATGGCGCAGGCGACCAGGCAGCACGCGAACGAAAAGGAGATAGGGCCAAATAAGCGATCGAACCGCATAAGGTCCTCCATGATCCGGCCGGCGGAGCCGCAAGAGTGCGTTCAAGGCGAATAAGTAAAACAGAGTTGCGCCTGCGAGCCCTGCCGCCCATCGGGTCGAATTTGTAAGATTGTGGCCAGAGCGATATGCGATCGACAATGGCCGTTGCACGATCACACCGTGACTGTCGAAGAAAGATTTACGACGCCATACCCGGCGCGAGACGAGGCCGAGCATGACACCTGACTTAAGCATGCACATGGGATGCGATGTCAAGCGCTTCGCGCGATCGGCTCTCTGATACAGTCCCGTTGCATTCACTGGCCCGCGACGGAACGACGTGCGCTCCGTCCGCCGTTCTGGTCTGGAACTGCAACTGCAACGATGGTTCGATCGCCGAGCCGTGCGCTCGGGGGGATACCGTTGCTCCCGCGGCGTGCGGGCGCGAGGTGAGAAGCACGGGTGGATGCGTGGCCCGCGGGCCGCGCTCACCCCGCGGGGTGTGTCTCGGCGTCCGCGCAGCAGCGGAAGCCGACCTCGTAGCCGTAGTCGTCTTCCTTGTGAAAGGTCGTCATCGGGCGGCATGCGCTCCGGATCGGACCCCACCATCCGCCCTTGAGTCCGCTGCGGTAAGGGGCCTTCTGATCGGTGCGCACCACCCACTCGTTGACGTTGCCGTTCAGGTCGAAGACGCCCGCCCACGAGGCGCACTCCGCGCGCCCGCCGGCGGGCTCGCGGCCGTCCAGGCGCGCGAGCTCTGCGGCGCATCGCGCGTTCTGCTTGCACGCTTCGTAGTGGAGCAGCCGCTGGGAGTGGTCGGGAAAGCGGTAGTCTCGGTCCTGATTGCACGTCTCGGCATTCCGCTCGTAGCCGTAGACGTAAGGCAGCGACTCGGGACCTTCGCAGGCGAAATTGAACTCGGCCTCGGTGCAGAGCCGCTTGCCCTGCTCCGCGCAGAGCCCGGCGGCTTGCTCCCACGAGGTCAGCGTGCGCGGCAGCGCGCCCGGTACGTTCGGGTACTCGTACCGGTCCATGCAGAACGAGAGATGCTCGGTCTTCCCGGCGACGCACCGCGACGGCTCGCGGAATCGCAAGCATCGGGCGGCGACCCCCGGCTCGCCGTGGCGCTTTGTCCATTCGGGATGGTGCTCGAGGCATTCCTGCACCACGGCGCTGCAATACTCGCCCTCCACCCGCACCATCCCGTCGGGGCAGCCCTGGGTCGAGCCGGGCAGCGCGATCGGCACCTCGATCATCGTCGGCTGGCCCGGCGGCTCGTCGCTCTCTGCGGCTGGAGGCTCGACCGGCAGGGGGTCCGAGTTCTCCACCTCTGCCGCCGGCATCTCGACCGGCAGCGGGTCGGTCATCTCCGCCTTCGTCGCGGGCGTCTCGACCGGCAGCGGGTCGGACATCTCCGCCGACTTCTCGGGAATCTCGGCGTGCCGGGCGTCGCCTCCACCTCCGCCCCCGCTCCCGTCGCTGTACGAGGGACCGGTGCAGCTCAAGGTCGCAACGCCAAGCAGTGTCAGTACCGTGAAGCCCAGGATACGCACGTTAACCTCTTCCCACGTTTGGCTACATCAGCCTACAGACGTGGGCCAAAATTGATGCTGACCCGGGCTCGCCTCGATTTCTCCGCGAGCGTCGGGAGCCATTGGGAGGCATTGCAAAATCTCGGCCTGCTGCCTTACCCCGGAAAAGCCGGGTTACAGGGCTGTTGGCCGTTGCTTTGTCCCGTGGCGTGGCCGCCCGGTGGTCCAGGATGGCCGGCCAGCGCGGCCACCCCGGCACACCGGCCCGCGCGCGATATGCGCGCCCTGCCTCTGCTTCTTGCGCGGGTGGCTGGCTGGCCGCCGGCCTTTGCGCGCGTGCCGGCCGAGCTGTCCTGGCCGGCGGCCGCGCCGTCGGGCGAGGGCGTCGCGCGCCGTCACGTCGCGACCGGAGGGCTCAGGCGGGGATCCGGGCCTCTCCCCTCTGTCGCGCCGGCACGCCGAGGCCACAGGCGGGCCACGTCAGGAGGTCAGCGCGCGTCCAGTATCCGCGGAACTGCATGGCTACTTGCAGGTCTGGAAGCCGCGGTGTGCACCGCGAGCGCCGGCGCAGGCCTCCTGGTGGCCAGCGAGCTTGAGGGGCGCGGGGCGAGGGTGCTCCGCGAGATCAAGGACATGGTGTTTCGAGCTCATGGAGTCCTCGAATCACCCAATGGAGCGGCTCGGAGAGCTCGTCGGGATCGCCTCTCCGATCGCCTCGAATGCGCGACGTCCGTGTGGAGCTCCCGAGGTGGGGTCTTGGCCTGTTCATCGCACGACGCTTCGTCGCAGCGCATGGCGGCATGCGGAGCGCGGCGGGCGGATGCGCGACGCTCACCGTCGAATTGCCCAACGGCGGGCGTCGGGGCCAGGGCCGCCGCTTCTACGCGGGGTTCCCCTCGTCGTCCCACGTGGAGAAGCCGGGCGAGTCCGGGTGAGCGGTCCTCACCACGCAGAAGCGCTGGCCGGTCGGCGCCTCGAGCACCCACCACGTCGAGGCCTGCGTGACCCGCTTGGCGCCGAGCCGCTCGAGGCGGCGCACCTCGGCTTCGACGTCGTCGGTCTCGATGTCGAGGTGAACGCGGCTCCCGTGCTTCACGCTCTGCACCTCGACCGAAAGATCGCGCGCAGACGCGTCCAGGCGGACGTACGCCTCGCCGTCCCGGCCGCGCGATCGCATCCCGAGCGCCGCGCTCCAGAAACGCGCGGCGCTATCGAGATCGTCGGTTCGGCAGTCGATGATGAACCCGGCCAGGCGACTCTTGTGCATGCGCTCTGTTACCACGGCTACCACGGTGTGGCCGCCACGTGATGCGCCCAGGGGAGTGAGATTGCTGCCTGCGCATCAGCGGATAGGGTGCGTCGCCGTGGTCAGAGGTCCAGCGTCGGCTCCTGGAGCATCAGGCTCACGTCCGCCACGCCGGGCAACGCCTGCAGGCTCGTCACGAGGCCGGCCCGCAGGTCGGGGTGGCGAACGCGGATCTGGTAGGCGTGCTCCATGACGGTACCCTGCGCCGCCTCGCGCAGGGTGACGAGCGAGAAGGTGCCGCAGTGCTCGCGGAGGATGCCCGCGATCGCGCCGGCGATCTCCGTGCCGGCCTGGCCGGCCGGCGCCACGAACCGGAGCAGCCCGTCCGGCTGCCGGCGCGACCCGTAGCCGGTGACGTGGAGCAAGAGCGTCGCGACGCCGAACATCGCCGCCCCCGCGATCGCCGCGCCGTAGGCCCGCGCGCCGCTCGCCATGCCGATGGTGAGCGACGCGAAGACGAACACGACGTCGCGCGGATCGCGCATCGTGGTGCGGAACCGGATCGCGGAGACGCCCCCCGCGATCCCGATGCCGGCCGCGATGTTGTTGCCGACGGCGAGCATGAGCGTGCACGTGATGATGCTGCCGAGCGCCATGCTCTGGACGACCGTCCGGGAGTACGAGAGGCCGCGGAACGTGAGCATGTAGACGCCGGCGATGCCCTGCGTGAGCCCGAAGGCGACGAGCAGGGAGACGAGCGCCTCGCGCCACTCGACGGCCGCGCCGTGCGAGAGCGCCGCGAGCCAGTCCATCATTGCCACCCTGCGACCCGGGCCGACCGCGCCTCCGGCAGCGTCAGCTGCGCGGTGACGCCGTAGCAGTACTTGGAGAACGAGTGCCGGACGAGGTCGAGGCGTCGCACGAGCGCCACCATCCACGGCGGCGGCCTGCGCTCGAATTTGAGCTCGAGCACGCAGACGGGCTCGGGCGTCTGCGTCTGGACGGGGTGGTCGACCGGGCGCCACCCCCCTTCGGAGGCGTCGAGATCCATCGTTTCCCTGCGCTGACAGACGATCTTCCGGTCGAACGTCAGGCGCGCGTAGGTGTCGATGGTGCTCTCGTAGGCCTCGCGCTCGTAGTCGACGAGGAGCGCCGGCCTGAGGTCGTGGCGGTGGAACGCGCCGATGAACTTCTCCGCGGCCTTCCGCGCGCCCGGCGAGAGCCGATCGAGCGAGGGGGGGCGGCCGGGCGCGAGCAGATCGCGCCAATCGCTCGCCGGCACCGCCGCGCGCGACTTGATGATCACATCCTGGACGCGCCGCTTCACCTCCAGGAAGGCCGGGCTGGTCTTCCCAGGATAGTTGCGCACCCGCAGCTTGAAGCGGTCGCGCTGCTCGCGGGCGTTGGCCCAGTAGAGGTCGAACCCGCGCGTGTCGAGGTAGAGCGACCGGATGCGGTACACGCCGTCCGGGCCGGCGTACCGGTCAATCCGGCCGACCGAGCAGGCCGTGGCCCGGATATCCGGGACGAGGCGCTCCGGCACCAGGTACTTGAACTCGTATCGTTCGATGACGTCCAGGACTCTCGCCTCCTCGGTCGTCAAGGGCAAGAGCGCCGCGCTGCCGCGCGTCGCGAAATTGTTACGGTAGCCACGCAATAATGACACAAATTTTACCCGCGTCCGCAAGCGGAATTCATCTCTGGTCCACGAGATCTTTGTGCTTTCCCTGCAACGTGCGCGCCTGCGGCAGCGCTGCTAGGGGGAGCGCCCGCCGCGGCGCGGCGCGGCGCGGGGCCTGGCGCTGTTCCTCGCCCTGGGCTGCCAGGGGCTCGGGGGCGGTGCCGGCGGGGCGAACTTTCGGCTGCCGGGGTGACGCGGGCCGGCGCGCTCCTCGGCGCCGGCGCGTGCTCCGGCGTGGTCGCTGGTAGGGGGCCCGCGGACGTGTTGTCGCTGCCTGTCTGTGCCACGAGCGCCCGGCTCATGATCGCGTCGTCATGAGTCGATCTCGTGAGCCGTTCCTCGCGGGCGGCGAAGCCGTCGCGACGCGCCACGCTCGCGCTCCTCGACGCGCGGTGTCGGCGCGTGGTTGCTCGCCTTGTGGGCGTATCGCGCCTCCAGTACCCTCCGCGCGATGCGGAGCTCTTTTCCCTGGGGTATTGCGCTCGCAACCCTCTTCCTCGGGTGCGCCGATCTCCTCGGGATCAGGGACGTGACCCGCGACCCGGCATCGGGCGGTGGCGGTGGCGCGAGCGCCGGCAGCGGCGGCGGCGGGAGCGCCGGCAGCGGCGGCGGCGGCGGGAGCGCCGGCAGCGGCGGCGGCGGCGGGAGCGCCGGCAGCGGCGGCGGCGGAGAGCCGCATGCTCCCACGACGCCGGTCCCGAGGCTGCCGATCCAGGACAGCCCGGTCGGCTCGATGCTCGTGCCCGACACCCGGCGGCCCACCTTCGCCTGGGAGCCGTCGGTGTCGCCTGCGGGCGACCCGATCGAATACACGGTCGAGCTCGGTCAGGACCCGACGTTTGCCGCTGTGATCACCTCCGAGACGACGACGGCGACGCGCTGGCAGCCGGCCGCGGATCTCGAGGGCTCCGCGGCTCCTCCCGTGGGCGCCCGCGTCTACTGGCGGGTCCGCGCGTGCTCGGGGAGCGCCTGCTCCGCTCCCTCTGCGGTCCGGTGGATCAACGTGGGACGGGGGCACCACGATCTCAACGGCGACGCCTTCGACGACATCCTCGTGGGGGCGCTCGAGTATCAGATCCCGGAGTACATCCCTTGCGGAGCCGCCTACGTCTTCCTGGGCGGCGCGGGCGACGGCTTCGATCCGGCGCCGGATGGGACCCTCGTCGGGATCAACAACCGCACCGGCGGCGCCATCGAGGGGGCCGGCTACGGGGGCAACGTGGCGACCGCGGACCTGAACGGCGACGGCTTCGCCGAGGCGGTGGTCGCGGGCACGACCTTCGCGGACCTCAAGGGCATGGTCCGCGTGCTCCAGGGGAGCTCGAAGGAGCCCGGGACGTGGGCCGCGAGCGCGGATTTCTCCGGGAACCTCGCTGGCGATGAGCGCAGGTTCGGCAGCGCGCTGGCCTCCGGGGACATCGACGCAGACGGCTACGCCGACCTCGTGGTCGGCGCGCCGGGAGGCGGCCCCAACTTCGACGAGCCGGGCAACGCCTACGTCTATCGGGGCGGGCCAGAGGCGTTCGATACGGTCGCCGACACGATGTTCTCGGGGGTGCAGAGCGGCAGCAAGTTCGGCACCTCGGTCGCATCGGCGGACTTCAACGGCGATGGCTTCTCGGACATCGCCGTCGGGGCGCCCGGCAGCCAGCGCGTCTACATCTATTTCGGCTCGGCCGGCGCGCTCGACACAACGCCTGACGGCCTGCTGGTCGGCGAGGGCGAGGGCGAGCTCGGACGAGCGGTGGGCGCGGGCGACGTCAACGGAGACGGGTTCGCGGACTTGCTCGTGGGAGATCCGGGGAAGAGCATGGCCTTCCTGTACCTCGGCGGGCCAGGAGGGGAGTTCGACACGACCGCCGATCTGGAGCTCCACGGCGAGGCGCCGGTCGATCGCTTCGGTCAGACCGTGTCATCGAGCGGTGACCTCGACGGGGATGGCTTCGTGGAGATGGTGGTGGGCGCGCCGGAGGCCGGCCTCAACGGCAAGGCGTACGTATACCGCGGCGGCGCGGACCTCGACGGGGAGCCCGACGCCTCGATGAGCGGACAGCGCAGCGGCACACGCGAGACGAAGATCTCGCGCGCCGGCGACTTCAACCGCGACGGGCTCGGGGATCTCGTTATCGCGTTCGGGGGCGGCAAGGAAGTCCTCGTGTACCTCGGCGGCGACCTCGGCGACCGCTCGCAGGCATCTCTCGCAGGGGCGGGAGGCATGAGCAACGAGCGGTTCGGGTCCGCGGTATCGCCGTAGCGGCGCGCGCCGCGCCTGCGCTCGGCAGCGCGGTTTTTCCGACCCGCGATCGACCCGATTGACCCATTACGCGTGAATTTGTTGAAGGCCGCCTGGATCCAGGCGAGATCGTCGAGCGACCCGAATGCGTCCGGTACCCGACCTCCTCGCCATCCTCCAGCAGATCGTGCGGCGGGCCATGGCCGTTCTCCCGCACGCGCCGCGCGGCAGCCTGCTGATCCGCGAGGGCGACCGCTTCGTGGCCAGAGCGCTGGTCGGGTTCGACACGCCACCTGGGTTTTCCTCGCGCGTTCCGGTTGGCGCGGAGCTCGCCGACGGGGGGGCCGCGCTCGGCGCTGCGGCGCCTCTCGACGCCGCGCACGCGAGCCGCATCGTCGATGCGCGGGCCTGGTACCGGACGTACCTGCCTTTCGCGATCGAGGCGGGCAGCGGCGTCCCCGAAGGCGCCGGGCTCCTGGTCGCGCCCATCCAGCTCTGCGGCGAACCGGCCGGCTATCTCGCCGTCGAGCAGGCCACCATGGCGTCTCCGGGCGAGGAGCGCTGCGCCACGATCGACGTCCTGGCGGGCACGGCCGGAGACGCGCTGGAGCGGCACAGGCTCTACGACGACAAGGCGAGCGCTGCGCAGGAGATCCGCCTGTTCGAGCGGCTTCTCCACGCGGTGGGCACGACGCCCGCGCTGCACGACCTCATCGAGACCATCGCTCACGGCATCAAGAGCGTGCAGCTCGACCCGAGCTGGAACACGGTGGAGATCTGGCTGCTCGAGGAGGACCGCGTCGGGGACGGCCCCGGGCTCGCGCGAGGCGACCTCTGCGCCCGTGTCTACCGGGCTCCGGCGTCGGAGCCGACGACCTACTTCCAGAACATCCGCGCCGGCGCGGACAGCGCCGCGCGGCCCCTCGGCGTCTCCATCGACTGGCGGTCCGGCCACGGCGGCGACGGCGAGGGCTCTCAGCGCGCCCTGCTCGACGAGGCGATCAGCCGCCGCATGTCCGGCATCATCATCGCGCCCAGCAACCCCGAGAGCGCGGAGGAGGTGTTCCGGCAGGCGGCCGAGATGGACATCCCGGTCGTCGTGATCGACACGCCTCCGTTGCCGGGCAGCCGGGCGCCGCTCTACATCGGCACGGACAACGTGGCGTCGGGCAGGTTGGCGGCCGAGGTGATGAAGCGGCTGCTCCCGGGCGGCGGCGTCGTCGCGTCCCTCGGCGCCATGGGGCTCGCGCTGAACGTCCGCGAGCGCGTCGATGGCTTTTGGGAGGCGGCGCTCGGGTCGAACCTCACGGTGCTGCCGACGATCCCGTGCGACTGGGATCAGGAGGCCGGGACGAGGCTCGCCACGGTGGCGCTCGAGGGGCGGTCCGACATCGCGGGCGCCTTCGGCGCCGCCGCGGACAACGGGCCGTCCTGGGGCCGAGCGGCGCAAGCCCTCGGCCGGGCCGGAGATCTCAAGATCGTCGGCTTCGATCTCGTCGCCCGCACGGTCGCCCTGCTCCGGCAGGGGGCGATCCACGCGACGATCGTCCAGCGCGAGGACGACATGGGCTTCCGCGCCGTCGAGACGATCCACCGGATGATCACGCGCGGCGTCGGGCCGACCCTCGCCGAGCTGCCGCCTTCCCGGGTCCTCCACACCCGCGTCGATTGCGTCACCCTCGAGCAGACGCCTTGGTCCACGGCGCTGAGCGATTACCTCTCTCTCGAGGCCGCCCGCCGGGCCGCGGCCGGGAGCGGCGGGCGGATCGCGCCCGTCGCCCCTGCGATCGAGGTCATGATGATCGGGCTCTCGTCCCCGTCGAGCTCCGTCGTCGAGGGCCAGGTCTCGATCCCGACGCGCTCGCTCGTGCGCCGCGCGATCGAGTCGGGCCGCTCGGTCGTGATCGACCCCGCCGAGGGGGGAGCGGACGCCGCCCTGCCCGCCGCGCACGACGGCGCGCGCACGGCCATCGCCGTGCCGCTGCAAGGCCGCGGCAACGTCCTCGGCGCCCTCGTCCTGAGCAGCGCTCGCAGGGAGGCGTGCGGCGCGGGCGACGTGGCGTTCCTCGTCCGCGTCGCCGGCACGGTGGCGATCGGCGTCGAGAACGCCCGGCTGCTCCGCCGCATCTCCGCGCGGAGCGAGGAGCTCGAGCGCGCCAACCTGCAGCAAGCGGCGATGCTCCAGACCATCCGCGAGCTCTCGAGCCCCGTGGTGCCCATCGCGGACGGCATCCTCGTGATGCCCGTCGTGGGCGTCATGGATGCCCAGCGCTCAGGCGACTTCATCGCGTCGATGCTCCGCGAGATCAACGCGAAGCGCGCGCGCGTCGTGCTGATCGACGTCACCGGCATGGCGTTCGTCGATGCGACGGCGGCGTCCCGGCTCGTCGAGGCGGCGCAGGCTGCCGCGCTGCTCGGCGCCGAGGCGGTGCTCGTCGGCATCCGGCCGGAGGCCGCGCAGATGATGGTCCGGCAAGGCCTGGACGTCGGCGCGACGGCGACGCACGCCAACCTGGCGAGCGGCTTCCGCTATGCGCTCTCGAGGGTGCGCCGCCGCGCGGCGAAGCGCCGCTGACCGCGCGGCGGCTACTCCGCCCCGGCGGGCGGCGCCTCGATGGCGTTGCACGACCAGAGGCCGGTCGCGGCGTTGAGGTCCGGGTGGGCGTTGATGATGTCCTCGACGTTCGCGCGCGCCTCGGCGCGATCGGCGTTGTCCTCGCGCTTGTCCACGAACTGGATGTCGTGGGTGGTGACCACGTCCTGGATGCCCTCAAGGCCCTGTGTCGCGTTGTCGACCGCGAACATGCCGACGAAGACGGGCATCTTCCCGCCGTTTCGCAGGATCTTCACGATCTCGTTGCGGAGCAACGGCTATTGCGAGCAGAGCTGGGGATCCGATTTGCATTGGCACTGATTTCTACGCTCGGTGTCATTCCATTCGCAATAGCCGCACGACGCGTGCCTTTGACTCTTGCAGTACTGGTCGCACGCCGCACCCCCGAGGAAGCCGAAGTCGCAGACGTGAGGAGCCTCAGACCAGGACACTGGCCTGGCGAGGCCCTCCAGGGGCGCGTGGCTGAGGGCGCTCTGGGCCGGCGTAGTCTCTGACGGATCGCCGTCTTGTGGTGTCTCGTGATAAGGTGAGCTGTCGACGACACAACCGGCGAACCATCGCGCGCCAAGAGCGACGCATGTCCACAGCGCGGCATTCTTGAAGATGATCTTGCTCGTCATGTTTGGGCCCTGTCCTCCCCTGATGCTTCGCTGATTCCGTGTTTCCACACGAACGCCGTCATCACCTGCACGAGGTGCTTGCGCCGGCGCTGGCCGTGTCCATGCGGCGCCGTGGCCGCGCGAGGCAAGCGGGAGCGCCCTGATCGACGGCAGCGCGTTGGTGGGGGTTGACCGGCGTCGGGCCCTGACAGGTCCCGGTGGGAGACGCGCGGCGGATGTCGTGGACTGCGGGCGATGGTGACCGCGCCACCGCCGACGATGGCTCTTATCGCCTCGCGGACCCGAGGCGCGTCGCCTTGCCATGCACCTCGCGGAACACCGCGAGCTCGAAGGCCCACTCGTGGAGGCGTCCGCCGCCGATCCGGAGCCGGTCCTGGGCGCTCTCATCGGGGCCGGCGACAAAGCCGTCGAGCGATATCGAGATCTCGAAACGCAGCTTGCTCATGTCGTGCTCTCCTCGAAGCTCATGGCTGTCAGCGGCGTCCAGCCCGCCGTGCGATCACTCGGGGCACGCCGCGGCGCACCCCTCGCCGCCGCAGTCGACGCCGGCCTCGTCGCCGTTCTTCACGCCGTCGGTGCAGGTGGGCGCCTGGCAGGTGCCGCTCCAGCACACGCTGCTGAGGCAGTCCGCGCCGGTCTCGCAGCCCCCGCCCACCGGGCAGCGCGGGCACCATAGCTTGCCGCAGTCGACGCCGGCCTCGAGGCCGTTCTTTATCCCATCGCTGCACGTCGGGATCATGCAGCTCCCGTTCGTGCACACGCCGCTCTCGCAGTCCGTGGCGGCCTTGCAGCGCTCGCTCGATGGGCAGGGGCGGCACGGGCCGCCGCAATCGAATCCGGTCTCTCCGAGCCCAGGGTCGCTCACGCCGTTCTCGCAGTGCGATGGTACACACCACACGCCGTAGCACACGAGCCCCGCAGGGCACTGCAGTGTTGGGTCTTCGGAGACACACTGCACGCAGACGCCTTCATGGCATCGGCCGGAGCCCGAGGCGGGACATACGACGCCATCCAAGATGAGATGTCGCGGCCCGTCGAGCTCGCAGACGTCGAGGGTGCACTGGTTGCCGTCGTCGTAGGCGTCGACGGCCGCCATGCTCACCACGCGGCCGTCGGCCGTGCACTCTTCGACCTTGCAGTCGCCGCGGAGCTGCGAGGCGATCGGCCCTCGTTCGATCTCCACGACGCAGGCGCCGTCCACGCACCTCCCCACACCGCACCGCGGGTCCGGCGGGCCGGGGCACTCCGCGTCGCCCTCGCAGCCACCGGGCGGAACCGACACCCCCGAGCACTCCTCCGTGCCCTCGGCGCACTCGTCGCAGGTCCGGCACTCCTCGAAGCAGTTCGGCGTGTCATCACCGCGCGCGCAGCAGATGACCTTCCCCGGCTCGCCACACTCGCAGTGCTCAGCGATGCAGATCGTGCCCGGCACGTTCTGCTGGTCCGATTGGCAGTGGTCCGTTGTCGCGCACCTTCCACCCACGTAGGGCCCATCGCCGCACGCAAAGAAGGTCGCCGAGATGATCAGAAAGAGGAGAGCAGCAGCACAACGCGCGATGGGTTTACCCATGCGTCCAGTCCTCCGGCACGAGGCTGTGGCGCCGGCACCCAGGCGGCCCCAATCCGCCGGGGTGTCGTCTGCCAGGTCGTCTCGGGGCGCAGTATGCCGCGGTCAGGCGGCCGCCGTCACGCAAGTTTTCGCAAGAGCGCGCAGCGTGCGAAGCGGCCTTCGATCAGCGCAGGCGCAAGGTCGAAGCGCACATCAAAACGTGCTCGTCAACGTAAGCCCCTTGGCCGACACCGTGATCTCTGCCTGTTCGCGCGGATAGAACGTGTAGCCGAGCGTGGCGGCCAGGACGGCCCCTCCCGCGATGAGGCCGGCGATGCCCACGCCCCGGTAGGTGATCGCGTCGTCGTAGGCCGACGCCGACTGCTGGCAGATCGGCTGGGTCAGCCGGAAGCAACGGTTCGGCCCTGCGGAGAGCGCGGCGGTGTCGCCCGCCTCGTCCTTCTTCCCGGCGCCGACGAGCATCACGCCGCCGATCGCCGCCAGCGTGGCGGAGAGCCCGAAGCCGCCGGCGACGAGCTCCGGCCGCGGCCCGGGCCGGGGAGGCGGGGGGGCGAGCGGGGAGGCGCGGGGGCCGGGAGGCGGCGCTGTCGCGTCCGCGGGCGCGGCCGGCAGGCCCGGGAGCGGCGCAGGGACGCCGGCGGGCCGGGCAGTGAAGGTGAGCACGACTTCCCGCGCCTCGCCGCGCGGCACGTCGATCTCGGTCGTCGCGACGTCGCCGTCCAGCATGGCGCGCACCACGTGGTGGCCGGGGGCGACGGGGACGGGCTTGCCGTCCTCGATCTCGGCGGGCGCGCCGTCGATCGTGATCTTCGAGCCCGCGGGGGCGACCACGTGGAGCTCGCCGGCGAGCTGCCGCGCGCGGGCCAGGTCGCTGAGCCGCGACGCGACGAGCGCGCGCTCCGCGGGCGTCCTTGGCGCGCGCATGATCTCCTGGCAGAGCGACAGCCAGCGCACGGCGGCCGGCGCGTCGCCGAGCCGGAGCGACAGCGCCCCGATGTTGCACGCGGCGACCTGGACGCGCTCCAGCCGCCAGACCGCCATCCACAGGTCGCGCGAGTCGGCGAGCCGATCCTCGCGAGCGGCCGCGTTCGCCTGCGCCATGAGCCGGGCGACCGCCTCCGGCGGGGCCTCGGCGCGACCCTCCGCCGCGCCGGCCAGCAGGGCGATGCACAGCGGGAGCGCGGCGACGCGGCGTGTGTTCCTTGGCACGGGGGCGGTTCTCCTCGGATTTGTCATGGAGGCTGTCAAGAGCGGAATCAACATCCCGAGAACGCGTCTCGGAACCGGCGCCGTCGCAGCCCTCCTGGAGCCGAGGCGGCCACGCCGTCCCGATCGCGTCGAGCGCCGGCCGGGCGCTGGAAACGTTATGCGGATCTGGCAGACGCCGGGTATCCCTGACTACCGCCCTTTCATCGCTCCCGCGTTCACCCCACCGCCGGCCCGGCCTTCCGCTGCGCGCTGTCGCAGACCCACCGGACCACCCCAGGAATGACCCCCTGCGCGATCGCGCTCACCCGCGAGCCCACGTCGGGGTAGATCTCGAACCGCCCGCGCGCCATGCCGTCGGCCATGCTGCGCGCCACGGCGTCCGGCTCGAGCGTCTTCACGTTGCCCGCGATGGCCTTCGTCTCGGCCGGCTTGTACTGGTTCTCGAACGCCAGCTGCGGTGTGTCGGTGTCGGGCGGCATGCACACGCTCACCCGCACGCCGTGCGGCCACATCTCCGCGCGCAGCGCCTGCGAGAAGCCGATCAGCGCGAACTTGCTCGCCGCGTACGGCGTGTAACCGTAGATGCCGATCACGCCCGCGAGCGAAGAGACGTTGAGCACATGGCCGCTGCCGCGCGCCGCCATCGCCGGGAGCACCGCCTTGCACAGGTGCACGGCGCCAAAGAAGTTCACGTCCATCATGCTCCGGAACTGATCCACCGGCAGCTCGAGGAAGCGCCCCGGCATCACCACGCCCGCGTTGTTCACGAGGTGATCGATCGGCCGCTCGGCGAGCCGCGACTCCATCGCCCGCGCGACATCGTCCGGCCGGCTGACGTCCAGCTCCAGGACGTCGACCCGCGCGGACGGGTGCTCGCGCCGGATGCCCACGGCGGCCTCGTCGAGGAGGGCCCGGCGGCGCGCCACAAGCGTCACCGCGGCGCCGTACCCCGCGACGAGCCTCGCGAACGACAGCCCGATGCCGCTCGAACCGCCGGTGATGAGAACGCTCTTGCCCTGGAAATAAGTTCGGGTGTCCATCGGCGGCCGAAGCTACCCCAGGACCGCCCGAGGCGCGAGGCGCTCGTGCAGGCCCGCGGCGCCGCCCCTCAGCGGTCGCGCCGCCGCTTCTTCAGCGCGTCCTTCAGCAGGCTGCCCGCGGCGGAGCCGAGCGTCTCGACCGCGATCATCGCGGCCGCCGCCGACACCGCCTCGACCGCCTTCCGGAGCGCACGGCGGGTCTTCTTCTTCATCGGCTTCATGACGGCTGCGCCAGCTCCACGTCGGGGTGAGCTCTCCCCGATACGCCATTGGCCAGCTTCAAGCCGCCCAGCGCGCTCGCCCACGCCCTCACCTTCCGGCTCACGGCGGTCCTCGCGTTGCTCAGATAGTTTCTCGCCTCACCGCTGTACAGGCCGGCCGCGAACACCGCTGCGACGCTCGTCGCCGCGGCCACCGGCCGGAGGGCCCTCCGGCCGAGCTTGCTGAGCTTCCTCTTTTGCTTCTTGGAGAGCTTCATCTTCATGATCCCATCAGCCCAGCAGGGGTCGTGCCATGGCGTCCGCCGAGCTGCGGTGACGAGCGCAATGCGCCCCCGTGACTCGCGCCCCGGAGACAGGACAGGACGTTTTGCCTCGGTGGGGTGAAATGCGCCTCCCCACACCGGCGCTCAGGCGCGCAAGCGCGCTCGGGGCGCAAGCCCCCATCCAGGGAGATCAGGTCTTTCTGTTTCCCACGCTACCCGACGCCGACCGGTGCTTCCGCTGCGCCGGCGTGGCATCACGGCTGCCCTCCGCGCGGGGCATACAGGGGTACGCCGCCCGCGCCACGATGAGTGATGTTGGGTAGCTCACAACCTGGAGGGGCTCGCAGCCGCCGGCGAACCGCCGCGCCCGGCCGCTGCGGGCGGAGTCGCTGGCGATCGGAGCCGAGTTCGTTTACTCCGTTGTAAGCAGGCTCATGCGAGGTCTCAGGTAAGGCGGGGACGAGATGCGCGTGGGAGACGTCATCGACCGTCGCTTCCTGATCGAGCGCCTCGCCAGCTCGGGCGGGATGGGGGACGTCTACCGCGCCTGCGATCTGGTCACGAACGAGCCGGTGGCGCTGAAGGTCCTGCAGCGGCGAGGGCTCCAGGAGGCGATCCGGTTCGCGCGCGAGGTCGAGGCGCTCGAGGCGCTCACCGCGCTGCGGCACCCGGGCATCGTGCGGTACATCGCGCACGGCGCGACCGACGCCGGGCAGCCCTACCTCGCGATGGAGTGGCTCGCCGGCGAGACGCTGACCGAGCGGCTCAACCGCAGGTCGCTCACGATCGCCGAGAGCGTCGCGCTCGCGTCGCGCATCGCGTCGACGCTCGGCGTCGTGCACCGCGCCGGCATCGTCCACCGCGACCTCAAGCCGAGCAACCTGCTCCTCGTGGGCGGCGCGATCGAGGGGGTCACGCTCATCGACTTCGGCGTGGTGCGCCTCGGCGCCATGGACCGGCACCTCACCATGCCCGGCACGATGCTCGGCACCCCGGGCTACATGGCGCCTGAGCAGGCCCGCAGCGAGCCGAACATCGACCCCCGCGCCGACGTCTTCTCGCTCGGCTGCGTGCTCTTCAAGTGCCTCACCGGGCGCTCGGCGTTCCAGGGCGCGGACGGGCTCTCGGTGCTCATCAAGGTCATCCTCGAGGATCCGCCGCGGCTCCGGGAGCTGCGCGGGGACGTGCCCGAGGCGCTCGACGACCTCGTCGCGCGCATGCTCGCGAAGCCGCCGAAGGACCGGCCCCGCGACGGCGACGCGGTGGCGGCGGAGCTCCTCGCGCTCGACGACGCGGGCGTCGGCGCCGCGAGCAGCCGCCCGTCGAACACGCTGCGCGGGGGCGAGATCACCACGAACGAGCGCAAGATGATGTGCCTCGTGCTCGCGCGCGACGCGAGCGGCGACGCCGAGGCGACGCGCTCCCAGGAGGAGGACCTGGAGCGCAGCAAGGCGCTCATCGCCGTCGCCGAGCGCTACCAGGGCGAGCTCGAGATCCTGGAGTCCCGCTCGCCGCTCATCGTGCTCACCGCGGGCGGCGCCCCGACCGACCTCGCGGCGCAATCCGCCCGCTGCGCGCTCGCGCTGAACGCGCTGCTCGGCAGCGTGCCGGTCGCGCTCGTCACGGGCCGCGCCGAGATGTCCGCGCGCCTGCCGGTCGGCGAGCTCATCGACCGCGCGGTCCACCTGCTGCCGCCCGCGCACGCGCCGGCCGGCGCGGACGCCGTCCGCATGGACGAGGTGACCGCGGGGCTGCTCGGCGCCCGGTTCGACGTGACCCGCGAGGCGGGCGCCCTCCGCCTGCACGGCGAGCGCGAGGAGCTCGCCTCCACGCCGCCCCTGCTCGGCAAGCCGACGCCGTGCGTCGGGCGCGACCGCGAGCTCGCGCTGCTGGAGGCGGCGTTCTCGCACTGCGTCGAGGAGTCGACGCCGAGCGCCGTGCTCGTGACGGCGCCCGCGGGCGCGGGCAAATCCCGCCTGCGCTCCGAGCTGATCCGGCGGCTCCGCGACCGCGGCGAGGACCTGGAGGTGTGGATCGGGCGCGGCGACCCGATGAGCGCCGGCTCGGCCTTCGCGCTGCTCGCCCCGGCGCTGCGGCGCGCGATCGGTCTCTTCGAGGGCGAGCCCATCGAGGCGCGGCAGCGCAAGCTCCGCGCGCGCGTCGCGCGGTACGGCCACGCCGAATCGGCGCGCACGGCGGCGTTCCTCGGGGAGCTCATCGGCGTGCCGTTCCCCGACGGCGACAGCGTGCAGCTGATGGCGGCGCGGCGCAGCCCCGTGCTGATGAGCGACCAGATCCGCGTCGCCTGGGAGGAGCTCCTCAGGGCCGAGTGCTCGGCGAGGCCCGTGCTCCTCGTGCTGGAGGACCTGCACTGGGGCGATCTGCCGAGCGTGCTGCTCGTCGACTCGGCGCTCCGCAACCTCGGCGATCAGCGGCTGATGGTGCTCGCGCTGGGCCGGCCGGAGGTGCGGGAGCTCTTCCCGAAGCTCTGGGCGGGGCGCGGCGTCCACGAGGTGCAGCTGTCGGGGCTGCCGCGCCGCGCGAGCGAGCGGCTTGTGCGCCAGGTGCTCGGCGAGGACGTCGCGCCGGAGCTCCTCGCGATGATCGTCGACCGCGCCGACGGCAACGCGTTCTACCTGGAGGAGCAGCTCCGCGCGGTGGCCGACGGCAAGGGCGCCGACCTGCCGGAGACGGTGGTGGCGATGGTGCAGGCGCGCATCGAGGCGCTCGACATCGAGGCGCGGCGCGCGCTGCGGGCGGCGAGCGTCTTCGGGCAGACGTTCTGGCAGGGCGGGGTGTCGGCGCTCGTGGGCGGGGCGCAGGTCGCGCCGAAGCTTGTCGAGCTGGAGCAGCGCGAGGTGATCTCCCGGCGCGGCGAGGGAAGCCTCCCCGGCGAGGTGGAGTACAGCTTCCAGCACGCGATCGTGCGGGAGGCGGCGTACGGGATGCTGACGGAGGGCGACCGGCGGCTCGGGCACCGGCTCGCCGGCGAGTGGCTGTCGCGCGCGGGCGCGGGCGCTGTGGACGCGATGGCGCTCGGCGAGCACTTCGAGCGCGGCGGCGAGCTCTCGCGCGCCGCCGCCGCGTACTGCCGCGCGGCGGAGCAGGCGCTGCGGGCGCAGGACCTCGCCGCCGCGATCGAGCGCGCCGAGCGCGGCGTCGCGTGCGGCCCGAACGCGCAGGCGCTCGGCGCGCTTCGCCTCGTGGAGGCCGAGGCGCACGTCTGGCGCGGGGAGCTCGCGCTCGCGGAGCAGCGCGGGACCGAGGCCGTGGACCGGCTGCCCGCCGGCTCCGCGGCGTGGTTCTCGGCGATCAAGCAGGTCGCCATGGCCGCGGGCAAGCTGGGCGGCTTCGAGCGTGTGGAGCGCTGGATGAGCGCGGCGCAGGCCGCCGCGGCGGACGCGGAGGGGGCGCTCGTGGCGAAGCACATGTGCCTCGGCGAGGGCGCGCTGCTGCTCGTATTCGGGGGGCGCTACGCGTTCGCGGACGCGCTGATCGAGGCGATCGAGGGCGACGGGACGGACCTCGCGGAGCGGGAGGTCGAGGTGGTGGCGCGGCTGCACGCGGCGCGGTCGGCCCGGGCGCTCGGGAACGGCGATCCAAGCGCGTGCCTCGCGGGGCTGTCCGCGGCGCTCGCGGCGTTCGAGCGCGCGGGCGACCGCGGCAACGCCTGCGCGTTCCGCATGAACGTCGGGTACATGCACGCGGAGCTCGGGGATTTCGCGGGCGCGGAGGAGGTGCTGCGCAGCGCGCTCTCGGGCGCGGAGCGGATGGGGCTGCACGATCTCGCGGTGGCGACGCTCAGCAACCTGGGGCACGTCCTCGGCTACCGGGGGCGGATCGAGGAGGCGGAGCGGACCGAGCGCGAGGCGATCGCGCTGTCGCAGCGGCTCGGGGATCCGCGCACGGAGGGGAGCGCGCGGACGTACCTCGCGCGGATCGCGCTGCTCGCGCGGGACTTCGAGGGGGCGGAGCAGGAGGCGAGGGCGGCGGCGGAGATCCTGCAGAGCGCGCCGCCGCTGCGCGCGGCGGCGCTTGCGGCGAGGGCGAGGGCGCTGCTCGGGCTGGGGAGGTTCGACGAGGCGCTGTCGGCGGCGGGGGAGGCGTTCTCGATGCTGAACGCGATCGGGGCGATCGAGGAGGGGGAGTCCGCGGTGAGGAACGTCTACGCGGAGGCGCTGGCGGCGAACGGGATGGAGGCGGACTGCGCGGCGGCGATCGCGGCGGCGAGGGAGAGGTTGATGGAGAGGGCGGGGAAGATCAGCGATCCGGTGTGGAGGGAGCGGTTCCTCACGATACCGGAGAACCAGCGGACGCTGGAGATGGCGGCGAGGTGGGGAGGGCCCTCGGCGTGAAGCAAGCTCGTTCGGTCACAACGCCTCCTCCCCACCATCGGTCACCAACGTAAACGTTTACGTAGTCGTCATCGTGGTCGTGGTCGTGGTCGTGGTCGTGGTCGTTCACGGCCTATCGTTGACGACCACGACCACGTAAACGACCACGACCACGACCACGTAAACGATCGGATGTAGGAGAACGCGGCGCGAACTTTGGTTAACGGCTACGGGCCGGGAGGATCAGCCGTCGCGGGGCTCGGCGGGCAGGCCGGCGTTCTTGCGGAGGGTGGCGATCAGGCGGTCCATCGCCTCGCGGTAGGTCTTCTGGGCCGCGGCGATGCGCTCCTCCATCGTCTCGTCGATCTGCTTCGCCTGGGTCGCGGCCGAGTCGAGCATCGCCTTGCTGCGCCCGAGCTCCTCGATGCGCGCCTCCGACGCCTTCTTCTCCTCGTCGGTGCGTTTGCCCGAGGACTGGAATGCTCGCTCCGCCTCGACCGCCTCGTCGATCGACTTCTTGATGGTCTCGATCTCCTCGAGCATCCGGCGGAGCCGGAGCTTGTGCTCGACCATGTCGATGTGGACGACGTAGCTCACGAAGCTCACGGCGTCGGCCTGCTTCTCGAGCGTCGCGGCGTTCTCCTTGCCGAGCGAGGCGCGGTAGCGCTCGATGCGGCGGTGCGCCTCGCTGCGCTCGCGGACGTACTTCTCGAGCTGGCGCTCGACGCCCTCCTCGAGAGCGTGCGCCGTGGCGCCGGTGACGTCGACGTCGCACCCCTTCTGCTTGACGACGTACTGCGCGGCGCCGCTCACCTTGCGGGTGAGGTCCTCCTTGTTGTCGTTGAAGAACGCCACAGCGCCGTCGACGGCGCGCACGCGCTCCACGTAGTCGTAGCTCCGGCCCGCCGCGTCCGCCTGCTCGATGACGTCGAGGACCTGCTTCCAGTCCGGCTTCTTGAGCTGGTCGGGATAGGCCGCGAACTGCTCTGTGGCGCGCTTCGAGAGGTCCTCGCGCTCGCCGAACGACGTGGCCGTCGCCTGGAGCTCGGCCGGGTAGCGCCCCGCATAGCCGCTCTGCGAGGCCGAGGACGCGATCTCGGGCTCCGGCTTGGGGGCGCTGCAGCCGAGCGCGAAGAGCTGGCCGGCCAGGAAGAGCGCCCCGGCGATGAGGTACGGTCGGTTCATGGACGCCGGCCTATAGCCCAACTCCGCCCCGGCCGCGCGCGCTCCGCGCCGACGCCACCTCGGTCAGGGTGACGCGACCCACATCCGCGCAGCCCGGCGCAACCAGGGCGACGCACGCGCGACACCTCGGCACAAGGAGCCCTGTCGCGCGTCTCGTGCGCGTCGCGTTAGGGCGCGGAGAGCGCCGGAATCGCTTCCCTTTCGTACTCGCCCTTGGCATCGTCTCGGGCCCGCTCTGCGCGCTCGGTTTGCGTTCCAGACGGTCGAAGACGGTTGTTCCTTACTCGGCGTTTCACGAGCACCGGCGCCTGTCACGGAGGCGCCGGCCACCTTCGGGAGGGATGTGAAGCATGGGAGCTCTGAAAGACAAGGTCGTCATCGTCACGGGCGCGAGCTCGGGCATCGGCAGGGCGACGGCGGTCGCGCTGGCCGCCGAGGGCGCCAAGGTCGTCGCGAGCGCGCGGCGCGAGGCGCAGGGGCGTGAGCTCGTCGCGGCCGTCAAGGATCGCGGCGGGGAGATCACCTGGGTCACCGCCGACATGCGGGTCGAGGGCGACGTCGAGGCGCTCGTGAAGGCCGCGGTGTCCACCTATGGTCGCCTCGACTGCAGCTTCAACAACGCCGGAGCCGGCTTCTTGGTGCCGCTCGCCGACCTGTCCAACGCCGACTACGACCTGGTCATGGACACGAACCTCCGCGGCGTCTTCTGGTGCATGAAGTACCAGATCAAAGCCATGCTCGCGAGCGGCGGGGGCTCGATCGTCAACTGCGCGTCGGTGGCCACGTCGCGCTTCTTCCCCGGGCTCTCGATCTACGCTGCCTCCAAGGCCGGCCTCGTCGCGCTCACGCGCACCGCCGCGGTCGAGTACGCGCAGAAGGGTATCCGCATCAACGCGGTGAGCCCCGGCGTCGTCGAGTCGGAGATGGCGACGGCCGGCTGGCGCCTCGACGATCCCCAGGGCCGCGCCTTCGCCGCGTCGCTCCACGCCATGAACCGCGTCGGCGAGCCCCACGAGGTAGCCGCGCTCGTCGCCTTCCTCTTCAGCGACAAGGCCTCGTTCATCACCGGCCAGGAGGTCGCCGTCGACGGCGGCCTCCTCTCGGCGGCGTGGCCCGCCAACTACGCAGGCGGAGGCTGAGCCGCGCCGCGGCGGAGCCCGGCCGGAGGCCGCGCGCCTGACCCCGCTGCGCTCGGATCCTTCGGATCCCAGGTTCCCGAGCCTCCGGCGTCCCCATACTGCGACCATGGGTCAGCCTGAAGCGGAGCCGCTCCCCGCGGCGGGTCGTGGTGAGCGCCCGGCGGGCTCCGGCGCGTCGCTCTTGCGCGCGCTCCGCCACCGGAACTACCAGCTCTTCTTCGCCGGCCAGCTCGTCTCGCTGGTCGGCACCTGGATGCAGTCGGTCGCCCAGTCGTGGCTCGTGTACCGGCTGACGGGCTCGTCGCTGCTGCTCGGCACCGTCGGGTTCGCGACGCAGATCCCCGTCTTCCTGCTCGCCCCGATCGGCGGCACCGTGGCCGACCGGCGGAGCCGCCACCGCATCCTGCTCGCCACGCAGTCGGCCGCGATGGCGCTCGCCTTCGGGCTCGGCGCGCTCACGCTGAGCGGGCACATCCAGGTCCCGCACATCCTCGGGTTTAGCGTGCTCCTCGGCGTCGTGAACGCGTTCGACATCCCGACGCGGCAGGCGTTCGTCGTCGAGATGGTGGGCCGGGAGGACCTCGCCAACGCCATCGCGCTCAACTCCTCGATGTTCAACGGCGCGCGCATCATCGGGCCGGCGGTGGCGGGCATCCTGGTCGGCGCGATCGGCGAGGCGTGGTGCTTCGTCGCGAACGGGGTGAGCTTCTTCGCCGTGCTCGCGAGCCTCCTGGCGATGCGCGTACCGCCCCGTCCGGCCGCCGCCCGGCGCGGCTCCGCGTTCTCCCACACGGTCGAGGGCTTCCAGTTCGTCGCGCGCACGAGGGCCATCCGCGCGCTCCTGCTCCTGCTCGGGGTCGTGAGCGTCACCGCGATGCCGTACGCGGTGCTGATGCCGATCTTCGCCGATCGGATCCTGCGCGGTGGGGCGCAGGGGCTCGGCATCCTGATGGGCGCGTCGGGCATCGGGGCGCTGCTCGGCGCGCTCGTCCTCGCCGGCCGGAGGCGGCTCCGGGGCCTCGGCCGCTGGGTCGCCGCGGCCTGCGCGGGGTTCGGGGTGGCGCTCGGGCTGTTCGCGCTGTCGCGGTCGTTCTGGCTCTCGGCGCTCCTGCTCGTGCCCGTCGGCTTCTCGATGATGGTGCAGATGGCGGGGTCGAACACGCTCGTGCAGGCGATGGTGCCGGACGCGCTCCGCGGGCGCGTCATGGCGGTCTACGCGATGATGTTCATGGGGATGGCCCCGCTCGGCGCGCTGCTCGCCGGCTGGCTCGCGGGCAAGATCGGCGCGCCAGCGACCGTCGCCTCGGGCGGCGCGTGCTGCGTCGTCGCGGCGGCGGTGTTCGCCGCGAGGCTCCCCAAGCTGCGGCGGCAGGCGCGGGAGCTGATCATCGCCCAGCAGATGGCCGCCGGGACGCCGCCGGAGCAGCTCACCCAGCCGGTCGCGGTGGAGGCAGCCCCGGAGGAGCAGGGCGCGGCGCGGCCGGCGTGAGCGGGCGGGGCCGGCGCGCTCCGGCACCTCGCATGCACGCGGCGGGTCGAGGCGGGCGTGTGTGCGGTGGACGCACTGCGCGCCGGGCGAGGGAGGGGATCATGGGGCAAAAGGCCAAGCAGCGGTCCGAGGTGCAGGCGCAGGAGAACGGGCGTATCGACGAGGTCGATCAATCGAAGGGGATCTTCCGGCTCGACGGGCCGCACCCCAAGGACGCCGAGCTCCGCGCGCCGGGCTCGCTCGGCGGCGGGCCGTACGATGAATCGGGTCGCGGCGGTCCCGCGGGCTCGCTCGAGCTGCGGGAGACCAGCGCCGAGGCCACGGGCGCGGGCGCGGCGTCCCCGTCCGAGGAGGAGCCGCCGCCAGAGAGCGGCGCGACCGAACAGGCGCAGCCGAAAGGCGCGTTGCCCCAGCACGAGGAGCCGAGCGCGAAGGACCTCAAGGCCGCCGGGCAGGGATAGCGGGGCGCTGTGCCACGGCGGCGCTCGCGCCGGCGCGAGGTGTCTCGCCGCGCCGGCGGCGATAGCGCGCGCCCCGCGCGCTCACCGCGAGGCGACGGCGCTCGCCACGCCGAGAGCGACGTATTTGCCGACGGTGCCGGCCACGCCCATCGTGTCTCGGAGGCCCTTCATCAGCCGGCCGGGCAAGACCAGGTCGTCGAGCAGGAAGCCGCCGAGCGCCGACAGCGCGCCCGTGAGCGCGCCGCTGCGCTGCCCCGCCGCGTCGAGCGCCTTCTCGTAGCCGATGCCCCACACGAGCAGGCCCCCGGCGAGCGCCGCGATCCCTGCGGGCGTGGCGACCGGGTCGAACCGGCGCTTCGGGCGGCGACCCCCGAGGCCGACCATCGCCGCCATGGCGTTCATGGCGGCCCAGGGCGATCCGCGCTTGAGGGTGGACGCTGCCATCATCGTGCACATCGTCGCTGCCGTCAGCACGGCGCCGGTCCGCAGCCCGCGCGTGACGATCTCGCTCGTCCGGCTCGCCCGCTGAGGGCGCTGGGCCGCTGCGCGAGGCGTCGCCCAGGGAGACTGGGGCATCGCCGCGGGCGGCAGCCCCGTCGCCTCGGGCGGCAGCGCCGTCGGTTCGGGCGGCGAGGCGATCGGCGCGGCGGCCACCGACGCGGATTCGGGCGGCGGGGACGTCGCCTGGACAGGTGAAGTGACCCCCTCGGCAGGCGGGACCAGCGCCTCGGGCTGATCCGGCTCCGCGCCCTCCCGGCGGCCGACGTGGAGGTAATCCTCGCGGCCGTCATGGTACGTGTAGGGGACCGGCCTGGGACCCTGGTGTTCCGGCTCGGCCGTTCCGGCGGCGCGTTCCGGGTTCATTCGATTGTCCATCTGGCACCTTTCAGCGATTTCTGCGGATACGTGGGCTCCTCTCCTCAAGCATGTGCCAACTCCGTGCCAGGTCCGAGCTGGCCAGTCCATGGAGTCGGGCGCCGTCGGTTCGTGGCCGGCCAAGGCGCCGCGGTCCGGCGTGGCGAACCGGTCGCCCCGCCGGCCCGCGCGATCCGTCCTGCGCCGCCCGACGGCTGTGGTTTGCCGCTCGCATGGGGGCGCGCTCAGGAGGATTTCATGAGCACAGCCCGCCCGTTCGAGATCACGACCGCCACGAGGACCTCACGCGCCGTGAAGACGGCGGGGGTGATCTTCGGTATGGGCGCAGGAGGCCTGATCGACGGCATCCTGTTCCATCAGATCCTGCAGTGGCATCATCTGATCTGCTTCAGCTGCCATCCAGGCGCGACCATCGACGATGTGAGGCGGAACATCTTCGCCGACGGCCTGTTCGGCGTTGTCGCATTGAGCCTCACCGTGGCAGGCGTCATCAAGCTCTGGAGCGCCATGCGCGCGGGCGGAGCCGCGCTCCCCGGACGGATGCTCCCGGGCGCCGCCGCCATGGGCTGGGGGCTGTTCAACCTGGTCGAGGGGGTGATCGACCATCACCTCCTGCAGATCCACCATGTCCGTCCAGGTCCGGGGCAGCTCGGCTGGGACCTGGCCTTCCTCACGTCCGGCGTCCTGCTCGTGCTGGGCGGCCGGCGCCTGACGCGCGAGGCGCGCCCGTCAGTGGCCGCGCCGGCTCGGACCTGACTCGTCGCGCCAGGCCAGCTGGACCAGGCGGTGCAGCAGCGACAGCGAGGGCGCGTGAGGGCCCGCCTCGAGCGACGGAAACGCGCTTGTCAGCTGGGCCACGGCGAACGGCGTTCTCCTGGCGATGAGTAGCTCGCAGCGGCCGCTGAACGCCGCGGGGTTCTGGGGCGAAGCGGGGGTGTCCAGCGAGAGCCCCTCCGGGAGCTCTGCGACGGCCCGCCTCAGGTCGTCGAGCTCCTCGGGCGTGAGGCGCCTCCCGTGCGGCGCTTCTGCGCCGTCGCCGTCCGCGCGCAGCAGCGCGTGCCCGCTGGCCTGCGAGCGGAACGGGCCGTCCGAGGAGGGGGACAGCGAGAGCTCGACCTTGACCCAGCGGCGCCCTCCGCCGGCCGGCGCGATGCCCTCGAGGACGAGCAGCCAGTCGGGGGCCGCGGGCCGGCGCGCCAGCGCGCGCCTGGCCCAGCGACGCTGCGCTGCCGGCCCGACCCACGGCGAGAGCCCGGCGTGCCAGGCGCGGAACGCGAGCTCATCGCGGTACGCCGCGCCCGGCAGCCACCCCCTGGCCACCCCGATCGACTCCCAGACCGCGAGCCCCGCCGCGAGCGCCGGGCCCACGCTGATGCACTGGACCAGCCCCGGAATGCACGCGCCGGCCGCCGCGAGCACGGCGCCTCCGGCCGCCGCCGAGGCAGCCAGCTGGACCGCGCCGAGCCCGAGCTCCCACGGCTTGCAGCCCCGGCACCGCTGCCGCAGCTCGGAGGTGCTCAGCTCGCTCGGGTCGCGCACGTCGCAGGCCGCTCTGGTCATATCCCTCGTCGCCGCCCGGCGCCGGACCGGAGGCGAGCTCTGCCAGCATACCGCGGATCCGGCGGCGCGAGCGTCCAATCCGCGTCGCTGCCTGGCGAGCGTTCGTTCAGTCCGCGTCGCCGCCTGGCGAGCGTTCGTTCAGTCCGCGTCGCCGCCTGGCGAGCGTTCAGTCCGCGTCGCCGCCTGGCGACGCGATGGCGCCGACCTTCGCCCTGGTCGCGCGCAGATAATCGCCGGGAGCGACGAGGATCTGCGTGCCGCGCACGCCGGCCGAGATGGAGACGACCTCGAAGAGCTCGATCGTCTCGTCCGCATAGACGGGATAGGCCTTCTTCGCGCCGAGCGCCGTGACCCCGCCGCGCACGTAACCGGTGAGCGGCTGGACCTCCTTCAGCGGCACCGTGTCGACCTTCCGGTCGCCGGTGAGCCTGGCCATCGCCTTGAGATCGAGCTGGGCGTTGCCGGGCACCACCGCGAAGCAGACGCCGTGGCGATCGCCGCGCGCCACCAGCGTCTTCCACACCTGCTCCGGCGGCAGGCCGATCTTCCTGGCCACGGTGCCCGCGGTCAGGTCGCTCGGGTCGACCTCGTAGGTGCGCAGCTCGTACGGGATGCCGAGGCTGTCGAGGATGCGCGCGGCGTTGGTCTTCATGGGGATGGGCCGGGCCCAACCTATACGCGCCGGCTGCGCCGATGACGACCGTGAAGAAGCGCCCCGAGGCCGGCCGAACCGCTTCGTCCGCCGCGCGGGCGTTGCGAGGGCGCGCGGCGCCGGCTCAGCGCGGGCGCCGGTCGTGGAAGAGGAGCATCTCGATGGTGCCGGCCTCGCGGAGCCAGGGCTGGTCGTGCGGGCCCGGCAGGACGCGGAGGGTGTGGGGGATGGACCGCTTCGCGAGCTGCGAGGCGAGGGCGGTGTTCGCGTCGCGGAACGGGTCTCCCTCGCTGGTGAGCAGGTGGAGATCGCGCGGCCCGGCCGCGGCGACGGCCCTGGCGAGCCGGTCGGCATAGGAAGCGGCGCGGTGGGCGGTGATGGCGGACTGCACGCCGCCGAGGGCGCCGAAGAGCTCGGGCCTGCGGAGGAACACCTCGACGCCGACGTAGCCGCCGAGGGAGCAGCCGTCGAGCGAGGTGCGGGCCGCGTCGTCGAACGCCGGCGCCTCGGCGCGGGCGCGGGGCAGGACCACCTCGGCGAGCCAGCGCGCGTAGCCGTCGAGCGCCGCGGAGGGGTTCGGGGCCTTGTGGACGTTGGGCGTGAAGGGGCACGCGATGGCCAGGCCGCGGAACGGCCGCGCCGCGAGCGCGGCGTTCACCTCGGCGAGCCGCGCGTCGGTCCAGTCCATGCGGCGCGAGGTGCGCTCGAGCGGCGGGCGGCGCAGCCGCTCGTAGGCCGACCCGAGGCCGTACCGCGAGAGCCACGCGAAGGCGCCGAGGCGCTCGTCGCCGGTCTCGCCGAGGCCGTGGAGGAGCACGAGCAGCGGCACGCGCTCGCCCGGGGCGAGGTGCTTCGGGACGAGCAGCGTGAACCGCCGGCCGAGGGCGCGCTCGCCGGGGACCTGGAGGTCGCGGACGTCGAAGGCGGGCGGGGAAGCGGCGGGGGTCGGCGAGGGCGGCGCGGCGCCGGCGCGGTCGGCGAGGGCGGCGCGCGGGGCGAGCGCTGCGGCGCAGAGGGCCAGGAACGGGCGCCGGTGGAGGACCATGCGCGGAGTGTCGCAGCTCGGCGGCCGTCAGCCAGCCCGCGCTCGCGCTCGCGCTCCGCGTCGCGGCCCGCGGCGCGCGGCGTCTACGAGCGCCGTCCGGGAGCGGCGCTGCGCGGGCGGTGGCCTTTCGGGATCTGACGTCAGGTCATCGAGCCCCAGAGTTCCTGGGAAGACGCTCTTCCAACGCACGTCCAAAACACCGAAGCACCGGAGTCGCCCCCTTCGTTGCCCGCGGCTTGACTCGGCTTTGTGCGGTCGTAGGCTCCCTGCGACGGTGTCGCGCCGCTGCGCGCTGTTCCGGGTGGATCGCGGCGGCGCGCGGATGGATCCGTATCGTGCTCGACAGAGCCGATCAGGGAAAACGAGCTATCGACATATTCTGACATGCGGTGTTGGCGACCGCGGGCGTCGCCGGGGCTTGTCGAAGGGGGGACGGTCATGTGGATCCAGATGGGGGCGATCGCGCTCGCGGCGGTCGCGGCGGTCGGCTGCGCGCACGCGAAGGGCGGCCGGGGCGCGGGCGATGTCGTGTACCTCGACCAGGGATGGGGCGAAGCGGAGCGCCGGATCTTCTACCGTGCCTCCCAGGGCGCCAGGCTGGTCCCGCTCGGGTGGTTCCTTGCGCTCGAGCGGGAAGACGGCGCCGAGCGGTTCGCCGCGAGCGACTATGTGGCGCGCTATCGCTTCATCGAAGATCCGGACGCGAAGAACAACCCGGAGCGCCTCCCCGTGGGGTTCGCCAGGGACGTCGATCCCGCGACGGGCGAGGTGTACGTCGGGTTCACTTGCGGGACCTGCCACACCCGCCAGATCTCCTATCGTGGCGCGAGGATCCGGATTGACGGCGGCCCCGCGGCGATCGACGTGGTCGCCTTCACCGATGCGCTCTTCGGCGCGCTCGACCGTACGCTGAAGACGCCGGAGAAGCTGGATCGCTTCGCCAGGGAGGTCCTCAAGGACCGTTACGGTGAGGACTCCACGCGCGCCTTGCGAGCGCAGATGGAGAAGATGGTGGAGGCGGCCCGGCTGCAAGCGTTCACCGGGGGCGCGGCGGGGCCCCACGCCGCCGTTGCAGGGTTTGGCAGGCTGGACGCGCTCGGGCGCGCCGGCAACCTGCTGTTCGGTCAGCTCAATCCGGAGAACCTCCGCGCGGTCGACGCGCCCGTCGACTATCCCCACCTCTGGGATGCGCCGAGCTATGACTGGGTCCAATGGAACGGATCCATCATGCAGCCGATGGGGCGCAACATCGGGGAGGCCCTGGGGGTCGGCACGCACACGCGGCTCGACCCCGCGCCACAAGGGGCGGGGATGCACCTCCAGTCGAGCATCCGGGTGGACAACCTGCACCTGATCGAGCAGCAGGTCGAGAAGCTCCGCGCGCCGCGCTGGCCGGAGCACCTGCTCGGCAGCATCGACCGCGAGCGGGCGGCGCGCGGCGAGCGTCTTTACCGCGCGCACTGCGCGAGCTGCCACGACCCGGGGCTGACTCCCCCGGATGAGCACGGCAAGCGCTTCCGGGTAGCGACGATGTCCCCGCTCGAGCTGATCGGCACCGATCCGACCCACGCCGTGAATTTCAACGAGCGCACGGCGGATCTCGGGGCGCTCGGGCTCGGGAAGATGGGGATGGCGCAGGCGCTGGAGCTCGGAACGTCGGCGATCCGCGAGTTGAAGTACGACGAGTACGGCCTGTCGTCGGAGCAACGGCTCGCGTGGGACGGGTATCGCCCGAACCGGTGGCGCGCGCCGCGCGCGTACAAGGCGCGCGAGCTCAACGGGATCTGGGCGACGGCGCCGTACCTGCACAATGGCTCTGTCCCGAGCCTGTACGAGCTCCTCCTGCCGGCGGACCAGCGTTCGAAGAGGTTCTATCTCGGCAGTACGGAGTTCGACCCGAAGCACGTCGGCCTCCAGGTGAAGCCCTTCCAGGGAGGGTTCGAGCTCGTGACGGACATCCCCGGCAACTCGAATGCCGGGCACGAATACCGCGACGGGCCGCGCGGAAACGGCGTCATCGGGCCCACGCTGACCGAGCAGGAGCGCTGGGATCTGGTCGAGTACCTGAAGACGCTGTGACGGGCGCGCCTGGCGAGGCGCGCCGAGCGACGGCGGCGCGGGGGGAGCGCCGCCTGCTGGCCTGCCGGAGGGGGCTCGACGGTCGCCGCGGAGGAGGTCCAGGGCTGCCAGGTGCTGACAGGAAATGCCCGAGGCGTGCGCGGCGGGGTGGACGCGCCGGGCGCGCAGCGAGTACACCGAGGCGCCCATGGACACGACGCACGACGCGACGGACGCGACGGACGACGAGGTCGGGCAGACGCGCCCGATCCGCCCTGAAGATCAGGACCCGAAGCTGTGGAAGGGGAACGGGTGGACGGCGCGGGTCATCAAGAACGAGGACGACGACGGGTGGGCGGTCGAGATGACGTGCGACGGCCAGAGCGAGCCCGCGCTGGTGGGGCCGTGGACGATGGGGCGCGACAAGAAGAACCCGAAGCCGCTCGACGCGAGCGCCTTCGCCACCCTGGTGAAGACGGCGAACGAGGTCCTTTCGCGGCACGCCCAGCAACGCCGGGCGCAACTGCACCGGAGCGTGACGACGGTGGTCGAGGGCGGCGCCCGGATGCGGGTGGACCTCGACATCGTGCCCGACGAGGACGATCCGCACGCCATCCTCACGGGGCGAGACGCGGCAGGAGAGACCGTGAGGCGGTCGAGGGTGCCCCCGGACTTCAAGCTCACCGCCGAGAGCGCGCGGACGTGGCTCGAAGAGGGCGTTCCCGAGCCGTGACGGACCGCAGCCGGCCGTGGGTCCGGTGATCTGGCGATGAGCCAGGCCGAGCTCCGCCCGTTCCAGCTCAGGGGCGGGCGCCGGCTCCGCCGCAAGGAGCCGCAGCGCAGCGGGGTCCAGGCTCAGCCCGGGTGGATCGGCGTCCAGGCCGGCGGGTCGCTCGCCGGGAACGACTCGTCCGACGCCTCGTCCACCGGCTCCCACGCCTCGCGCTGCGAGCGCGCCCCGCCGCGATCGAGCGGCGTCTGCGGGCTCCGCTCGTTGCGCATCTTCGCCCTCGTCGCCTCGGGTCCGGCCGCGGCGCCTTCAGGTGCTTCCGGCTGTCGCTCCGTCGCCTTCTCCTCGCTCGTTCCCATGCGTCACATCCTCCGGCGCTCCCGTGCCCGACACGACAGGTGGAGCCGGCGAGGCGTGCCGCAAGGGGACCCCGCGCCGGATCGAGACAGCCTTCGCTCGCTCCTCCTCGCTCAGCGCTCCGGCTGAGCCTCGACGAACCGCTCGAACACGGCCTTGCGCAGCAGCTTCGGCGGCAGGATCCCCTGGGCGAGCACGAAATCGTGAAATCGCTGCGCATCGAAGCGAGGGCCCATCATGGACTCGACCTCTGCCCGGAGCTCCATCAGCCGGGTGAACCCGTAGAAATACGACGTCGCCTGTCCCGGCGCGCGGAACGTGTAGCGCTCCACCTCGGACTGAGCGAACGGCGCCGACAGCACCACTTCCTGCTCCAGGAAGGCGCGCGCGGCCGCAGGCGTGATCTTGCCGGCCTGGAGCTCCGGGTCCAGGAAGGCGCGCGCGGCCCGCAGCAGGCGGTATTGCAGCGAGACGAGCTGACCGTCGGGCGGCATGAACGGGAACACGAGGGCCTCGGAGTACAGCCCCCAGCCCTCGACGTTGGCGCTGTTCATCGCGAACACCGCCCGGGCGATCGAGACGCCGCGCTCGACGAGCGAGGCGAACTGGAGCTCGTGTCCGGGGCGCACCTCGTGGGCGGTGAGCGTCCACGACGCCGCTGCGTGGGTGAAGTCGTCGACCTTCTGCAGCTCGTCCGCGGCGCCGGGGGGGCCCGGGAGGCTGAGCGGCAACACGAACTCCCCCTCTTCCCCCTGGTTGCCGATCAGCCGCGGCGGCCGCATGTGGGGCGCCGGCGACTCGGCGCTCTCGGCGGCGGTGCCGAGCCGGATGCGCGCAGGCCGGTCGGGCAGCGTGACGAGGCGCTCTTTCCTGATGATGTCCTCTATCTGCGCGAGCCGCGCCTCGTAGTGCGGCAAGATGGCCTCGCCCACCAGCTGCTCTTTCTTCAGGGCGCGGAGCACGTCGCGGTAGTCCGCGCCTGGCAGCTTGCGTTCCCTGGCGACCGATACCGAGAGCTCTTGCATCTGCGCCGTCAGATCCTCGAAGGCGGCGTGGGCCAGGGATGCGAGCTCGGCGGGCGGCAGGTCGACGCCGTGCGACTCGAGCGCGAACGCATAGATCGGCCGCGGCAGCGCGAAGTCGGTCCGCGCCCGGGGGAGCACGTCGTCGCGCAGCGCCGCGTCGTACGCCTCGAGCTGGCGATCCAGCGCCGCGAGCGGCTCGTCATGGCCGCTGATGCCGTATTTCCTGAAGAGCTCGCCGATGCCCTCGCGGACGCGGGCGTTCGTGGCGAGGTGCCGCTCGATCTCCATCCTGGGCGGGGCGAGCAATCCGGGCTTCTCGAGGTCCTGGAGGAGCCTGGACATGGCCTGCTCGGCGATCGGCACGTAGCCCGCCTCCATGCCGGCATAGCGCCGGAGGCGCGTGCGGGCCGCAGCCCGCCGCGCCGGCGGCACCCGGTCGTCCAGCAGGTTCGAGATGCCCTCGAACACGAGCCCCGTGACGTTCACGTAGGTGACGCTGTGCTTCTCCTCGAGCTCCGAGCTGCGAACGGCCCGGCCCGCGGCGTCCAGCATGATCTGCAGATCCTCGGCGACCGCCGGGTCCTTCTCGGTCTCTCGTCGTCTCTGGAGCTCCACGATGGCCGCGCGGTAGGCCGCGCGTTTCTGCGCCTCGACCCCGGGCGAGAGGTCCGAGATCTCCCGGTCCGCGCGCTCGAGCCCAAGGTAGCCGGCGCGCTCCGGCGAGAACCGGACGAGCACGTCGAGGAGGACCTTCGCGTGCTCGTTGCTGCGCTCGACCCAGGCCGGGAGCCGCTGGGCCGTTGCAGGTGCCGAGCGCGCGGCGGGCGCCGTGCTCGCGGTCGCCGAGGGCGCCGGCGAGGGCAGGGGAGCCGGCGCGGCCGCGTGAGGCGGGGCGCTGCGGGCGCAGGAAGCGGCGAGCAGGGGAACGAGGAGGAAGGTGCGGAGCGCGCGCAGGTCCATGCCGCACACCTTGTGACGGCGGCGCCGCGCGCCAACCGCAGCGCGGTGCAAACCGAGGCGCGCGCCGCGCTCGGCGGCACCCCACCAGCGCCTCGCGCGACGCCTGGAGGTTCTCTATCGAGCAGCTCAGCTGTGCTCGAGCGGAAGCCCCGCCTTGACCCAACCGCTCGTGCCGCCATCCAGGTTGTAGAGCTGGTTGAACCCGAGCCGCTCGGCGAGCTTCGCCGCCGTCAGGCTGCGGGCGCCCTTCGCGCACACGAACACCACCCGATCGCGCGGCAGGGCCCGCTGCGGATCCGCTCTCAGTTGATCGAGGGGCACCAGCCGCGCGTGCGGCACGTGTCCGACCGACCACTCGCGTGGCTCGCGTACATCCACAACGTCCACCTCCCCGCTCTTGATCAGCTCGTCCGCGTCCCTGGGCGATATCGTCTGGATCATGCGTCCATTATAACGGACGCGTACGACAGTGGCAACCCGAGGGACACAAGTTCGCCGTCGAGACGAAATCCTTCGAAATCCCGTGTGTTCAGCCTAATTTGGAGATCCAACCCAGGGATTGGGCGGCGAAATCGGTCGGAAGGGAGCCCGGCGGTGTCCGTCTCAACGGACAGCCGCCGGGCGTCACGTCAGCGAGACCTGCCGATCTGGATCCGATGCAGCGCGTCAACCAGCGCGTCGATGTCCTCGCAAGTGTTGTAGGGGGCGAGCGACGCGCGCACGGTGCTCTCCAGGCCGAAGCGGCGCAGGATGGGCTGGGCGCAGTGGTGGCCCGAGCGCACCGCGATGCCCTCCCGGTCGAGCGCCCCGCCCACGTCCTCGGTGCGCTGCCCATCGAGGACGAAGGAGAGCACGCCCGCCTTGTCGGCCGCAGCGCCGATGAGCCGCAGCCCGGGGACGGTCGCGAGGGCGTGCGTCGCGTAGTGGAGCAGCTCGTGCTCGTAGCGGCCGATGTTCTCGATCCCGATCCGCGTCACGTAGTCGAGCGCGGCGCCGAGGCCGACCGCGTCCGCTATGTTGCCGGTGCCGGCCTCGAAGCGCGCGGGCGGCGGATGGTAGATCGTCCGCTCGAAGGTGACGTCCGCGATCATGTTGCCGCCGCCCTGCCAGGGCGGCATCGCGTCGAGCACCTCGCTCTTGCCGAAGACGGCGCCGATGCCCGTGGGACCGAACACCTTGTGGCCCGAGAACACGTAGAAGTCGCAGTCGAGGAGCTGCACGTCCGCGCGCATGTGGGACACCGCTTGCGCGCCGTCCACGACCACGCGCGCGCCGTGCCGGTGCGCCATCGCCACCATCTCGCGGGCGGGCGTGATGGTGCCGAGCGCGTTCGACACCTGCGTGATCGAGACGATGCGCGTCCGCGGGCCGAGCAGCTTCTCGTACTCCTCGAGGATCACCTGGCCCCTGTCGTCCACGGGAGCGACACGGAGCCTGGCGCCCTTCTCGGAGCAGAGCTGCTGCCACGGCACGATGTTGGCGTGGTGCTCGAGCCACGTGATGACGATCTCGTCGCCCGGGCCCACGTTCCTCCGGCCCCAGCTCTGGGCGATCAGGTTGATCCCCTCGGTGGTGCCGCGCACGAACACGATCTCGCGCGTGGACGGGGCGTTGATGAAGCGGCGCGTCGCCTCGCGCGCCGCCTCGTACGCGTCCGTCGCGCGGGCCGCGAGCGCGTGCGCCGCGCGGTGGATGTTCGAGTTCTCGTGCTCGTAGAAGTACGAGAGACGATCGATGACGGCCCTGGGCTTCTGGGTCGTCGCCGCGTTGTCGAGCCAGACGAGGCGCTTGTTGTGGACCCGCTCCTCGAGGATGGGGAAGTCCCGGCGGATCGCGTGGGGGTCCAGGATGCCGGCGGAGCGGCTGAGGTCGCGGACCAGCGCCGGATCCACAGCGCGGATCTCGTGGGCTTCGACCTGGGGAGGGCCGACGGGCGACTCGATGCCCAGCGCGGGCGCGCCGGGCACGAAGTAGGCGTCGGCGTCGCGGTCCGCGAGATCGCCCAGCACCGGGATGCGGAGGACCTCGTCGGCCGCTCCCAGGCTCAGCGGATCGGAGCCCACGAGCGGGACGCGGACGAACCCGGCGCGCACCGCCGAGTCCGGCAGCGACACCTCGCCGGGGAAGGCGGGCGTCGCGCCGGAATAAGCGGGGACCGAGCCGGGAGCGGGCGGCGCCGCGCCGGAAGAGGCGGGGGCTGACCCGGGATAGACCGGGGCCGCCGCCGCGGAGGGCCCAGCGGCAGCCGACGGCGTCGCGCCAGACGCCTGCACGGGCGGGGCGGGCGACAGCGACGGCGCGACACCCGACGGCGTCGCGCCAGGCGCCTGCACGGGCGGGGCGGGCGACAGCGACGGCGAGACACCGGGCAGCGACACCTCGCCGGGGGAGGCGGGCGCGGCGCCAGAAGAAGCGAGGACCGAGCCGGCACCCGGCAGCGCCGCGCCGGAGTAGGCGGGGGCCGAGCCGGAGTAGGCCGGGACCGAGCTGGAATAGGCGGGGGCCGACCCGGGATAGACCGGGGCCGCCGCCGCGGACGGCCCCGGAACAGGTGACGGCGTCGCGCCAGCCGCCGCCAGGTGCGGGACGGGTGACTGCGACGGCGCCGCGCCGGGCAGCGGCGCAGCCGGCGGCGCCGGCGGAGCCGCTGGCGCCGCCGCCGCCCCCTGCTTGAACGGCGCGCCGAGCATCTCGTTGGCGAGCTGCGCGATCACCGCGGCCAGGGAGGCGGGGTCGAAGCCAGGGATCTCCGGTGCCGACGCGGGCGCGACGCCCGGCGCCGAGAGCGGCACGTTCAACGGCGCGATCCCAGAGCTCCCCACGACGCGAGTCACCTGCGGCAGAGCACCCTGGAGATCCGCTGTCTGGATCTCACTTGTACTCATAGTAGCTGTCCACCTGAACGCCCTCGAGCACGCCGAGCGCATCTTCGGTCAGAACCGCCGCCGAGCAGTAGAGGGACGCGAGGTACGAGGCAGCCCCGAGCTGGTTGATGCCCATGAAGCGGATCGACAGGCTCGGGCTCACCTCGCCCTGGATCCCCGGCTGGAACAGGCCCACGACACCGCGCTTCTTCTCGCCGGTGCGGACCAGCAGGATATCGGTCTTGTTGCCCGCGAGGTGCAGCTTGTCGGTGGGGATGAGCGGCAGGCCGCGCCACGTGAGGAACGGCGAGCCAAACAGGGTCACCGTGGGCGGCGGAACGCCGCGCTTCGTGCATTCGCGACCGAACGCCGCGATGGCGCGCGGGTGCGCCAGGAAAAAGGCGGGCTCCTTCCACACGCGCGCGATCAGCTCGTCGAGATCGTCCGGCGTGGGGCCAGCGCCGCGCGGCTTGACCCGCATGCTCTCATGCACGCTGTTGAGCAGGCCGTAATTGCCGTTGTTGATCAGCTCGTCCTCTTGCTTCTCCTTGAGCTTCTCGACGAGGACGGTGAGCTGCTCCTTCACCTGATCCATGGGGCTGCGGAACAGGTCGGAGATCCGGGTGTGCACCTGGATCGTCGTGGTCACCGTGTTGAGCACGAACTCACGCGGCTGCTCTTCATAGTGGATGCGCGCCGTGGGCAGCTCGGCGGCGTCCTCCGGGCTGCAATCGACCGCGAAATCGGTATCGGTGACCCGGTTGAGGCGGTACACGCCTGCTTCGACGGGCGTCCAGGGGAGCAGCTGCACGAGCCAACGCGGGGTGGCACCGGCCCACTGGGGCGGAGTCTTGCTCGTGTTGGCGTGTTGCCTTGCGGCGCGCTCGCCAAGCAAATGGCTTTCGTGGTTCGTCATGGCAGGGCTCTTCCTCGATCTCTGGCGTGTGGGGGGATTATCTCCGCCAAAGCTGGCCCATTACTACAATTTCTACTCGGGTTGGCGCAATGGCGCTCATGATGCCCAGGACGCTTTCCTCCTGTAAAGCAGATGTGGTTTCCACCATGCTGGACTCCTTTAAAACGGATGGTTTTCCATGATCGTGGAGTAAAGCCGCGCGCGCCGTGGTGGATGGTGACGCGGGCGGACCTCAGCTGAGCTCAAGGCCCAAGAGGGTTGCGGCTGCGTTGCCGCATCGTGGCGGCGGCGTTGCGGTGTTGAGGACAGAAGCCAGGCGATGGAGTGACAGCCTCGAGCCACCGGCGCGCCACGACCCCGGAGACCGCATCGGCGGGGCACAAAGTGCTTGGCGGATTCTGTCCGTTATGTTAGATGAACATCCGCTGGTAATCAAGCGCGGCGTTCGCTGCCCGCTCGACGTCCTCGGACCTCGAGGACGCGGAGGCATGCCGTCGCACCCCAGAGGGCCCATGTCGAACGTCACACGCGGCTGGTTCGAAGACAACGCAGAATCCATCGGCCGCACGCCGCTCGTGCGCCTCCGTCGCGTCGTCGAGGGCGCGGGCGCGCTCGTGCTCGCGAAGATCGAGGGACGCAACCCGGCGTATTCCGTGAAGTGCCGCCTCGGCGCGGCGCTCGTGTGGGACGCCGAGAAGCGGGGGCTCCTCGGTCCGGGCAAGGAGATCGTCGAGCCGACGAGCGGCAACACGGGCATCGCGCTGGCCTTCGTCGCGGCGGCGCGCGGCTATCCGCTCACGCTGACCATGCCCGAGACGATGAGCATCGAGCGCCGCAAGCTCCTCGTGGGTTATGGCGCGAAGCTGGTGCTCACCGAGGGGTCGAGGGGGATGAGCGGCGCCATCGCGAAGGCGGAGGAGATCGTCGCGTCGAACCCGAGCCGGTACGTGCTCCTGCAGCAGTTCAAGAACCCGGCGAACGCCGCGATCCACGAGCGGACGACGGGCCCGGAGATCTGGGACGACACGGCCGGGAAGGTCGACATCCTCGTGTCCGGCGTGGGGACCGGCGGCACGATCACGGGGGTCTCGCGCTTCATCAAGCACCAGAAGGGCAAGGCGATCACCTCCGTCGCGGTCGAGCCCACGCACAGCCCGGTGCTCACGCAGACGCGCGCCGGGGAGCCGCTCAGGCCGGGGCCGCACAAGATCCAGGGGATCGGCGCGGGCTTCGTGCCCGACGTGCTCGATCTGTCGATCGTCGATCAGATCGAGCAGGTGACCAACGAGGAGGCGATCGCCTACGCGCGGCGGCTGACGCGCGAGGAGGGCATCCTCTCGGGGATCTCGTCCGGCGCGGCGGTGGCGGTCGCGGCGCGGATCGCGAAGCGCAAGGAGAATGAGGGCAAGACGATCGTGGTCATCCTCCCCGACTCGGGCGAGCGCTACCTGAGCACGGCCCTCTTCGAGGGGCTCTTCGACGAGAAGGGGCTCGCGACATGAGCGAGGCCGATCACGGGGTTTTCCGCGCGCCCGCCGCGCCCGCCGTGTCCGGCGCGTCCTGGGCGCTCGGCTCGGTGGTCGCGGAGCTGCGCGCCGCCGGCCGGGGGATCGACAGCGCGCGCCAGAAACTCGGGCGGCAGGCGCTGCCGTCGCGCGAGGTGCTCGTCGGCATCGCGCGCGATCTGCGCGCGGTGTTCTTCCCGGCGCACTTCGGGCCCGCCGATCTCACCGAGGAGGGGACCGACTACTTCGTCGGGCACACGCTCGACGCGGCCCTGCTCGCGCTCCACGAGCAGGTCCGGAGGGGCCTTGGCTTCCCGAGGGAGCTCGACGCCCGCGAGGCCGCCCGCCGCGAGGGCCGCGCGGCCGAGATCGTGCGCGACTTCGCGAAGGGCCTCCCCGCGGTGCAGGAGCTGCTCGAGACCGACGTGCGCGCGGCGTTCGAGGGGGATCCGGCGGCGACGAGCATCGACGAGGCGGTGTTCTGCTATCCGGGCATCACCGCGATCATGCACCACCGGATCGCGCACCTGCTCTACACGCTCGGCGTGCCGCTCATCCCGCGGATCCTCTCGGAGATCGCGCACGCCGACACCGGCATCGACATCCACCCAGGCGCCGAGATCGGGGCGAGCTTCTTCATCGATCACGGGACGGGCGTCGTCATCGGGGAGACGTGCCGTATCGGCGAGCGCGTGCGCCTGTACCAGGGCGTCACCCTCGGCGCGAAGAGCTTCCCGCGCGACGCGAGCGGGAACCCCATCAAGGGGATCGACCGCCACCCCATCGTCGAGGACCACGTGGTGGTGTACGCCGGCGCGACGATCCTCGGGCGCATCACCATCGGCCGCGGATCGAGCATCGGCGGCAACGTGTGGCTCACGCGCAGCGTCCCGGCGAACAGCCGTATCAGCCAGGCCCAGGTGCGGAGCGACGTCTTCGAGGACGGCGGCGGCATCTGAGAGGTCCGAGCGCGTCATCACGGCGCGCTCGGCACGGGCGAGATCCGGCTCGTCCCCGGCGTCGACGCGGTGTATGAGCGCCGGGCGTCCGCCGAGGTCGCCCCGCGATGATCCCCCGCCGCCGCCTGCACCGCGCCGTCTTCGCGCTGGCTGCCCTCTACAACGCTTGCTGGGGGCTCTATGCCGCCGTCGACCCGCAATGGCTCTTCCGCTTCGCGGGCATGGAACCCCTCAATCACCCGCCGATCTTCGCCTGTCTGGGGATGGTCGTCGGGGTGTACGCCCTCCTCTACGCGGAGGTCGCTCGCGCGCCCGAGCGCGGCTTCCTCCTTGCGGGCGTCGGTCTGCTCGGCAAGGTGCTCGGGCCGATCGGCCTCGCGGCGCTGCTCGCCACCGGGCAGTGGCCGCCTCGGTCCGCCGTGCTCTGCTTGACGAACGATCTCGTCTGGTGGATCCCCTTCGGCCTGTACCTCCACGACGCGTGGCCGTTCTTCGTGCGGCAGTGGAGGGATGCGCCGGGGCCCCGTAGCTCTTCGGAGGGCTGACCTGCGGAGCGAGCCGGGCGAGATCCCGGATCCATCTCGCGGAGCCCGGGGTAGAATCGTGGTGAGCTGGCCGTGGCGCCCGTCAGCGAGCGAGCGTCCGCGGAAGCGGGCGCGCCCAGGCGCAGCCAGCGCGCAAGGAACGAAGGATGGCAGAGAGAGACAGGCAATCGACCCCCGCGGCGGCGGAGCCGTGGGGAAACGGGCGCGGTTACGGTCCGATCTCGCCGCGGCACCCGCTCGGCGGCGAGATGACGGACGTCGTGCGCGGCATCTTCGCGCGCCTCCGGCTCCCGTGGCTCCTCCAGCGCTACTCCAAGATACCGGTGCTCGCGGTCTTCAGCTGCGTGAACGGGTTCGTGAGCATCGGCCTGATGGCAGCCCTCGCCGTGGTGACGAAGTCGCCCTTCGTCTTTCCGTCGCTCGGGCCAACGGCCTTCTTGTTCTTTTACACTCCAACGGCGGCGTCGGCCGCGCCGCGCACCACCATCCTCGGGCACAGCATCGGCATCGCGGTCGCGTACATGAGCCTGCTCATCACCGGGCTCACGCACGCAGGTCCGGCGACCGCGACCGGCGTGACCCTCGCGCGCGCCATCGCCGCGGCGCTCTCGCTGGGGCTCACGGCCGGCCTCATGGTGCTCGCCCGCGCGCCACACCCTCCCGCGGGCGCGACGACCCTCATCGTCTCGCTGGGCATCCTGTCCCGGCCTCCGATGCTCCTCGTGCTCCTCGGCGGGGTCGTCCTGCTCACGCTCCAGGCCATCGTCATCAATCGCCTCGCCGGCGTCGACTACCCGCTGTGGGCCCCGCGGCAGGCGCGCCCGGAGCAGGATCCGCCGCCTCCTCCTTGATCCAAGGACCTCCCGTCGCCGGGCGGCCGAGGACGGGCGACTCGCGTCGTCGCTCCATGCCATCAGGGCACCTCGCCGCGCGTCGCGCCGCGCCTGTCCGCGGTGTCACGGTCGCGGCGTGACATGTCACGGTCGCCCATCGGAGATGCGGTTGGGCTCCGCGCTCCACTGCGTCGGACGAATGGGCCCGATTCGGCAGGATCCGCCGCCCGCTCGGGCCACGGAGATCCACATCGAGCCGCCGCAGCAGCGGGGCCGTGGTTTCCCGGGCGCTGGCGTGCCGGTTGCTGAGGCGGCTCCGCGAGAGGCCCTGAGGCCAGGCCCGGCGGCGATCGTCGCCTTGGTCGTCGCTTCGGGGCGCCGCTCGTCCTGTGTGGAGTCCAGCGACGGAGGTTTTATGAAACAATCATGTGTGATGGTCGGGACACTGCTGCTCGCAAGCCTGGGAACCGCGGGCTGCGTGGTGGAGAGCCTCGAGAACGAGGGAGGAGAAGACACCCTCGGCGAGGCAGAGCAGGCGCTGGCGTCCAGCCCGGCGCTCCGGGACTTCGGGCAAGTCCAGGCGCAGACGACGGCCTGGCGTACGGTCACCGTGGACAGCCAAGGGGTGACCCTGACGGGTTGCCAGTGCAGCGTCTCGAGCCAGCACTTCGGCGTCTCGAGCTGCCCGGCCTCCTTCAAAGGTCAGCGGAACGTCAGCGTGTCCTTCACCGCGCCAGGGTCGCCGGGGACGTACACCGCGACGTTCGGCATCACGTGCGGCGGGTCGTCCTCACCGTCGGCCACCAGCGATCTGAGCGCCGTCGTCCCCATCGGCGTCAACCACAACGGCACGCTCCTCCGGGCCGGCGGCGCGAAGCCAAGGGCAGGGCGCAAGGCGACGCGGCAGGCGCGGACCACGGGCACCGCGCGCTCGACGCGGCGCCCGCGGTGACCCACGGCGCGCGGCGCCGCGGGCCGGAGCCAGCCACGCGCCACGCTTCGATCCGCGGCGACCGCGCGGCGTGGTGCCTCCTCAGGCCACGATCGAGCCGGCATGACCCGCCTCCGCCAGGTTCTCCCGGCAGGCGGCGATCGTCGGGTGGCCCGGGCCGAGCGTCGCCATGTAGATGGAGAGCGCCCGCTCCAGCAGCCGGCGCGCCGACGCCCGCTTGCCCTGCCGGAGGCGCAGCACACCGAGGTTGTTGAGCGCCATCGCCAGGTCGGGGTGGGTCGGGCCGAGGAGCCCCTCCATCGTCCCGATCGCCTTGCGGAACAGGCGCGCTGCGGCGTCGAGCTCGCCCTCGGCGTAGAGCAGGGCGGCGAGGTTGCTCGTGGTGAAGGCGACCTCGTGGTGCGCGGGGCCGTACGCGCGCTCGAAGATGGCGAGCGCGCGCCGGTAGAGCGCCGCCGCCTCGCCGCGCTTGCCCTGCGCGTCGAGGATGGCCGCGAGCGCGGCCGCGTCCTCGGCGACGAGCGGGTGCTCGGGCCCGAGCGCCGCCTCCCGCAGCGCCACCGAGCGGCGCGCGAACGGCTCTCCGCGGGCCGCCCGGCCGCGAGCGTGCTCGAGCCCGCCGAGGTTGTGGAGCAGGGGCGCGAGATCGGGGTGATCCTGTCCGTGGACCCGCTCGAGGACGCGGATCGCCCGGCGGTAGAGCCGCGCCCCCTCGGCGAAGCGCGCGCGGTACTTGCAGCTCATCGCCAGCTCGTTGAGGCAGGCGGCGACCTCGACGTCGCGGGCGCCGAAGGCGGCCTCGGCCAGCCGGAGCGCGCGGCGGGCGCGCGCCGCCGCGTCTGCGTAGCGGCCCTGGAGCCGCGCGGTCGCGGCCAGGGCGAGCCATGCGTGGACGCGGAGCCGCTTGACCTCGCCGCCCCGCCGCGCCCGCGCGAGCACGAGGACGGCGCGGCGCGCGTGCGCCTCGGCGGCGGGAGGGTCGCCGGACGCCGCCGCGATCCGCCAGAGCACGAGCAGCGCGCCTGCTGCCTCCGGGTCGGCGGGCCCGAGCTCCCGCTCGACGAGCGCGAGCGCCTCGCCCGCATCCGAGCGGGCCTCGCCGAGCATGCCCATGGAGAGATGACGGAGGGCGCGCTCGCGGAGGGCGCGGGCGCCCGCAGCGGCCTGGTCCTGGCCCCGCGCCGGCCGCGCCGCTCGGGGGGCGGACGCGGGGGAGGCGCTCACGAGCCCTCGTCGGACCCCTGGGCGTCGTGAAGGTAGAACCCGGGGCTCTCCGGCACGCCGCCAGCGACGAACGCCGGGACGACGGGCGCCCGCGCGTTCACGACGTGGAGCAACGTGGTGCTGTCGGCGCCGCCGGTCAGAAGGACGATCGTGGGGGCTGGCATGGGGCAGGGAGGATCGGCGATCCGGCGCGCGCGCGCCAGGGGGCGGCGAGCGCGTGAGCGACGAGCGGATTGCAACGCTCCGCCGGGCGGCGCCCCCGGCGCCCCGGCGTCACTCCGCGAGCGCAGCGTCACCCAGCGTGTTGACGTATCCGGACTCGATGATCCTCTTGAGGAGCATCAGGAAAACGCCCGCGTCGCGCCAGCACTCCGCCGGCAAGCTCGCCACGCCGCCGCGCACGACGTCGACGAATCGCTCGACGACGCGGCCATCCCCGGCGCTGTCGTCGGCGGCGAGGTCGCGCAGCGTCGCCTCGATGACGTCCTCGTCATCGACGCCGACGAACCGCATCGTTGCCTCGACGAGCCTTCTGTTCGGATGGTTGAAGAGGTTGAGATCGAACCGGCCCCGGGAGCCCGAGCGTCGATCGACGTCCTGATCTCCCACGTCGTCGAACATGCGCGAAGCCGCGTCGGCGAATCGCTCGCACACACGCCTGACCGCCGGGGCGGCCAGCACCTGTCCGATCGTGGGGAGCTCGGGGCTCGCGCTCCGGTAGAGGCTATAGACGACGGCGACCGTCCCGGCCGACTGAATGCTCCCGATCGCATGCGCGACGAAATCGTCGGCGTGATCGTCCCAGAACGCGCCCTCTTCGCGCTCGAGATATCGCTGGCTGAGCTGCCGCATGGCGGAGCCATGGCTCAGAAAGCCGGCGACAGGCGACTCGATGAGCGCGCCTGCGTCCTCCGGAGAGCTCAGGCGACGCAGCAGGCGCGCCACCTCCTCCAGGGGTCGAGCGCGCGCAGCGACGAGGACAGGATCGGGGCGCGGCGCCCTGGCCGCCTCGAGCTCGCTCAGGAGTACGGCGGACGCCAGCTGCTTCGTGTCGTTCGCTGCAGCAATGTGCAGGCGCGGCGCGTGAACCTCGATGAACCGGTGCGTTGCGACGACCATCGCCAGGTCCCCGTCATCCATCAGGCCATCGAGCAGGTAAAGGAGTCCAAATACGATGGAGACCGCGGCGAGGTGCTCGACATCCTCGATTTCGATCGCGATCGCGGCGCAGAACGCGGTCGCCTTGGGGCCGATCTGGCGCACGATGCGCTCGACGTGCTCCGGATCCAGGTCGGGTAAGGCATCCTGGACGATCGGGCGGAACCTCTCGATAAAACACGAATAAACGGCCCGCATCCTCTCGGAGAGCGCGCGAGGGCCGACGGCGGTCGGGTAGGAATCGCCGAAGACATGGCTCTGCCACGTCTTGTCGATCAGATAGTCTAGCTTTCCCATGGCGGTTGCGACACGAGGAGCGCGCCGAGGACCCACGCGCGGTCCACCCGGGCCGGGCAATACAGCTCCTTCCCGATCCAGCGGAGATCTTCCTGGCCGGCGCCGATGTCATGGTTCGACATCAGCCAGTCGCACCCCCGTCGCCAGGCGCTCCGCGCCATGGATTCAAGCTCGCGGTTCCTTCGAGCGGCGCGGAGCGCGAGCACGGCGTACGCCGTCTCTGCCGCGGTGGGCGCGCCGCCGGCTCCCCAGCCGCCATCGTCGCGCTGGGCGCGCAGCAGCGCCTCCATGCCGCGCTTCACCGCGGGCACGTGCCCCTCGTGCGAGAGGGCCAAGATGACCTGGCTGGTCGTGTAGAGCCAGGAGCTGTGCCATTTGTCGCCAACCCACCGCCCGTCCGGCTGCTGGCGCTCGAGGAGGTACCGCGCTGGCGTCGACGCCTTCTCCCCACAGGACGCGAGGGCGTGGATCGCGTGTGCATTGGTGGTGAGCGAGGGCTGCAGCTCGTTCGCGTACGTGATGAACATCCCGCCTCGCTCGAAGCGCCGCAGCGTCTCGACGGCGCGAGGCGCCGCGAGCTCTCCCAGGGTGGCGATGACCGTCGATGTGATGTCGCCATCGTGAGTGAACGCGTCGCTCATGCCGATTCCCTCGGGGCGAAGCGCGGCGCCGAGGTCGAGCAGCTGCGGCCGCGCCACGTCGCCCAGCCGGGGATGGTCGAGCAGATCGAGGACCCGCAGCGCGTACAGGACCCAGGCCTGTTCGAACCGGTGGATGGGCCACACCGTGGGGACGACGCCGGGAATTCCGACCTCGGTAGCGCCGCTCGCTCGAAGCAGGTACTCGCGCGCGGCCGCCCGTGCTCCATCGAGGCCGACCTTGTCCCGAGATGCGTGAAGCCAGGCCGCTGTAGCCGCGGGGCTGTGCCCGACGCCGCCGCTCACGTCGATGAGGTCAGGCGAGGGGCCGCCCCCCCAGCCCTCCCACGAATGCGACGCCGCGCTGCCGGCCGCCGGCCGGGCCTTGCCGATCAAGGCCCGGCGCCGCTCGCCGAGCGCAATGAGCGCCCTGTACGGGTCCCAATCGACGCCGAGGCCGAGCGAGGAGGCCCGGTCGAGGAGCCTGGGCATGAGCAGCTCCAGCCCGACAGGGATGTCGTCCGGCAAGGACGTGCCCCAATGAGCTGCCTGGTCGCGCAGGAACTCCAGGCCCCCCTCGCAGGCGCTGCGTACCTGCGGCATGAGCTCGCGGTAGGCATGGAGGGCCACGATCGACGCCAGCGTCGGGAGATCGCGCGCGCGCGGCACCGACGAGAGCCCCCAGCCCGCGTCCGGCCGCTGCTGATCGAGAAGCCATCGGATGATGCTCGCCCTGGCTTCGGGAAAGATATCGAACATCAGCACGGTGGCGGTGTCGTACACCGAGGGACTGACGGAACCTCCGCCTCGCCCGAGCTCCGCCACCAGCTCGCGAAGGCCGGCCAGAGCGCGATCGGAAGGACTCGAATGCGGCGAGGTGTTCATGCGCTGATCCACCCGGTAAGGGCCGGCTGCCGCCGGCGACCGTGTTGATGGTGAACAGAGTCGTCCCGTCGGAGATCGTGGTCGACGGCTCGATGCGCTGGGGCGCTCGAGCTCTGCCCGTTCAGCACGGGCGAAAGGCGACCCGTGTCGCGGCCGCCGGATGCCCGGTCGGGAAGTACACGTGCTTCGGCGAAGCGCCCTCCAAGTGTGGAACGAGCCCGGCGCGGCGCAACGCCCGGACGAGGATGAACTGAAGCTGGAGCGCCTCGATGCAAGCGACGTTGTATCCAAGACAGAAGTGCGGCCCCCCGCCGAACGCGGCCAGCTCCAGCGGGCCCGGTGGGCTCGAGCGATCTCTCCAGCGGCTCAGATCGAAGCGGTCGGGGTCCGGGAACAGCGATGGATCATACCCGAATTGCGCGGGGCTGAGGGCCAGCGGCGTATTTCGAGGGATGCGTCTGCCGTTCAGCGTGATCGTCTCGGTGACCGTCCGGAAGATGAACCAGACCGGCGTGTACATCCGCAGGACCTCCCGGAAGATGGCGTTGGCGACAGGGAACCGGTCCGCCTCTCTCGCGGCCATGGGCACGGACGCGTCCGGCGCGGCCGTGTGCTCGTCGCAGAGCGCGCTCCACACCTCGCTCCGGCGCGACAGGACGATGACGATCCAGGCCAGGATGGAGGCGCTGGTCTCGTGCCCGGCGAGCAATATCGCGCGAAGGTTGTCGACGATGTCTTGGTCCGACAGGGCCTCGCCCTCGTCGTCGCGAGCCTTCGAGAGCATTTCGACGAGAGAGCCCGCGGCGCCGCCCCCGCGAGCGAGCGCGAGGAGCCGCCGCAGGCGGTCGTCTATCCAGGCGCGCGCACGATCCGAGCGGTACGCGGGCATGCCTGGCAGACGACCCGGGATCGGGTAAACACCCAAGAACAGCTCGCGATAGGCCCGGCTCCAGGCGCGCACATCCTCTGTCGGGACCCCGCAGATTCGAAAAATGATCTCGAGGGTAAGATCCCGTATGGCGGGATGGACCGCGAAGCTCTCTTGCTGGAGCCAGCCATCGATCTTCGCAGCGAACGTGGAGGCGATGGTGGCGGATGCCTCCTTGGCGAACCCCTGCGGTGAGAACGAGGGGTTGATGGCCGAGCGCATGCGCCGGTGCAGCGGCCCGTCCTGCCCAGCCATCGAGCGGCCCACGATCCCCTTGAGGTGCTCCGGATGGTCCATGACCACCTCGGGCGCGCGCAGGAGATCGAGCGCGTCGGCTCCCACATAGAAGAGCCGACGGTGCGCGAACCCGAGGTTGACCCAGAAGAGCGGCCCCAGCGCGCTCCTGCTGCGGCGCAGAAGGCCGACTGCGTCCCGGTAAAGGACGGGCAGGTGACCGAGCACCGGCAGCTCTCCGGCCGCGGTGGGGATGCTGTCTTGGTCGGTTCGACCCGGGGAGAGCATGACGAGCCTCGTTTTCGCTTCTCGCTCCGACCGCACCTGCGGAGCCTGTCTCATCGTCGGCACGAGCTCGAGCGCGGTGCTGGGGGGGCTTGCCGGATCGACGATGCCGAACGCCAGCGCCGCGCGAGCAGCGCAAGCAGAAGGGCAGGCGCCGCGGGTCAGCGGCCCGAAGAGCCGTTCGTCGCCGGCGTCGTCGCGGGCTGGCGCATCTGGTTGATGCAGAACATGATTCCAGCCCGCAGGTTCGACCGCGTGACCATGCTGTTCAGATCGAGGCCCAGCTCGACGATCGTCTGCGCGACCGACGGCCTGATGCCGCAGATGATCCCGCCCGCGCCGAGGAGCCGGATGGCGTTCACGAGCTTGATCAGGTGATTCGCGACCTGCGTGTCCACCATCTCGACGCCCGTGAGATCCAGGATGGCATACCGCGCGCTGGTGCGGACGATCTCGTCGAGCAGGTTCTGCATGACGTCGGCCGTCCTCGCGCTGTCGACGACGCCGACCATGGGCAGCGCGACCACCCCGTCCCAGACCTGGATGATGGGCGTCGAGAGCTTGCCGATGACCTCCTGCTGCTTCTGGATCTGCAACAGCCGTAGTCGGAGCTCCTCTTCCGCTCTCTTCGCCTCCGAGACGTCGAGCGAGAGCCCGATCACGGACTCGACGTTTCCGAGCGGGCTCTGGATCGGCACCATCCAGTTCTCCCAGAACGAATTGTTGGCCGGGACGTGGCTCATCGAATGGGAGGGAGACCCGCGGAGCGCCCTCCTCACGTTCTCCGTGCCTTCGGGAGCGCTGGCAAAGACGTCGAAGAGGTTCGTCCCGACGAGCTGCCCCCGCTTGAGGCCGAGCCCCGCCAGGCCCCTCCCGTCGTGGCGGGTGATGACCCCCGCCGCGTCGCATGACCAGACGATGACAGGGAGGTTGTCGGAGAGGGCGCGGAGCATGTTCGCGTCCTCTCCCTTCCCGGGCTCGGCGGCGGGGAGATCGACGGCGCCGGACGTCGGGTGCAGCGAGCCGTAGACCGCCTGGCCGTGCGGCGCTCTGCGCAGCACGCAGGAGAAGGACGCATACACGTTCCCGGCGGTCATCACCCGCCCGCGGAGCTCGACGGCCCCGGGCGTCTCCAGAAGCACAGACCACTTCGCCCGGGCCGCCTCGCGATCGTCGTCGTGGAAGAGCTGGAAGAACGCCGTCCCCGGCGTGGCCGCGTGCCCGACCGTGTGGCCGAATGACTCGCTCCAGTGCGACAGCGTGCCGTCGATGTCCGCTACGAACAGCGCCTCGGGGGAGTAGAGATAGGCCGCCTCCCACGGGTCGCGTGAACTCATATAATGCTGTGTCATGACGAATGTTGCCCTCCCCCAAGCCCGATTCAGGCCTCCTACCCGTGCGCACCTCGTTCGTAGGGGCCGTGGATCGCGCGTGTCATTGACCAAGAATCGGCATCGGCAGACTCACCCCCTCTCAGGACCCGCGAGAGCGATGACGAGCGCCCGGAGATGTGCAAAAACGCTTCGATACCAGCGAGGGTTCCAGCTTGCATTGCGAGATTACAAGCCGCACATCTCCGGCTGAGGCCGGGTAGATCCGGAACTCGTGCTAAGGCCATTCCCGATATGTGATCGGGGCCGGCGTCCAGGATGCTGTTCAATCCGTTCGGCCCGGAAGCGCCGCGATGCAGGGGGTCAGACGAGATGGGAAGACCCGAGCTCCTCACGTCCGCCGCCGCGCCGTGAGGGCGCCGGCGACATCGGAGGAGCTCCGCGTATTCCCCACCGGTTCGCGATCATCGCTCCCTCGGCGATGCCGCCCGGTGACCGTCGCGTGACGGTGCCTCATCGCGGTGCCCCATGGCGGTGCCTCATCGCGGTGCCTCATCGCGGTGATCAAGCGGACACCGCCCGGAGATCCACGCGGTCACCTATGCTGTCGTCCCACCAGGGGAAAGGACTTGACTTCCACGAACCGCTTGGATCTCCTGTCCGGTAGAGCGGCTGCGCCGCTGTGACCTTGACATGGAAACCGAGACCGCCGCGAGCCCCTCGCCCGAGCACATCGACCTCTCCGCGCCTTCGGTGATAGCCGATCCTTACCCCGCGTACCACGCGCTCCGAGGGCGATCTCCGGTGCTCTATGCGCGCGTGCCCGCGGGCGGCGCCGCGGGCCTCGGCGAGCCAATCCGTGCCTACGCGCTCCTGCGCCACGCGGAGGTGCTCTCCGCGCTGCGGGATCCCCAGACGTTCTCGTCGAACGTCACGGACAGGATCCGTGTCCTGCCGCGGATCACGCTGCTGCACGACGATCCGCCCCGGCACACCCACCTCCGCAGGCTCGTCAGCCGATCGTTCACGCCGCGGCGCATCGCAGAGCTCGAGCCGTGGATTGGCCGCCTCGCCGCCTCGCTGCTCGAAGCGACGGGCGACGGGCCGTCAGACCTCATGGACGCCTACGCGATGCCCCTGCCGATGATGGTGATCGCCACCCTGCTCGGCATCCCGGCGGAGCGCTATGCGCAATTTCGGAGCTGGTCCGAGTCCGTGATGTCTTACAGCGGTATACCGGCGGAGGAGCGCGCGAGCCGCGGTAAGGCGATGGTCGACTTCTTCGCGGCGGAGCTCGAGGCGGGACGGCGCGCGCCGTCAGGCGATCTCATCTCGGCGCTCGTGGAGGCCGAGATCGACGGCGCGCGCCTCGACACGCCCGAGGCGGTCGGCTTCTGCGTCGGCCTGCTCGTCGCCGGCAACGACACCACGACGAACCTCATCGGCAACATGGCGCACCTCCTGTCCGAGCGGCCCGAGCTCTACCGGCGCGCGCAGCAGGACCGGAGTCTCGTGGAGCCCATCATCGAGGAGACGCTGCGCCATTCGAGCCCGGTGCAGCGCCTCTTGCGCGTCGCCACGCGGCCGGTGGACGTGAGCGGCGTGATGATACCGGCCGGGCACCTGGTCGACGTCGTGTTCGGCGCGGCGAACCGGGATCCGGCCGTCTTCGAGGAGCCGGACGCGTTCCGGCTCGACCGGCCTCCGGTGGAGCACCTGGCGTTCGGGCAGGGGACCCATTTCTGCATCGGCGCGGCCCTGGCGCGGATGGAGGCGCGGATCGCCCTGAACGCGCTCCTCGACTGCTATGAGTCCATCACGCCCGGCGAGGCGCCTCCGCTGCGGCAGACGCGGGCGATGATGCCGCTCGGGTTCGAGTCGCTCCCCCTCGTGCTGCGCCGGAGGCGCTGAGCGACGGTCACCCGCTTCGGATACGGGCCCATCTCGACGTTTTCGGTGCTCAGCGCACTGGAGTGCGCTTCCGCGCCGAAAACGCCGATCTGGGCCCGTCTCCTGTGCGGGTGACCGCCGCTCTGCTCGGCATGGCGCAGAGGCGGGGGCGGGCGGAGACCGCTGTAGAGCGTGAGCCCTTTCTCGATCTCCGCCGGCGTGATTTGCCATCGCCAGGTTGGGCCGCGCGCGGTCGAGGGCCACGTAGAAGAAGAGCGATTGCTTGCTCTGCAGTGGCCTTATCAGGTGAACTTGCTTGGAGAGCGAGATCAGGATGTCTTTGATCTCGTGACGAGGCGCGCCGGCTCGTCACGGGCGCGGGAGGAATGTCACCTTGCCGGTCTCCAGGGCGTACTCGGCGCCCACGATCAGCATGCCTTCCTCGGCGCACAGGCGCTCTAGCAGCCGGCTGCCGTGCCGGAGGTGATCGCACGAGTTGCGCACGTTGGCGCGCACCGCCTCGCGCAGGAGAACGTCTCTGTCGGCGTGGCGGCCCGCGGCGCTCACCACCGTCTCGACGGGCGCTCGGCAGCGCTCGACGATATCGCGGATGTTGTCGGTGAGGGGGCCGCGGCGGTCCTCGTGGAGCAGCTCGCTCAGCGTGGCGTCGATGGCGCCGCAACGCGAGTGGCCCATCACCACGGCAAGGCGGGTCCCGAAGGCGGCGGCGGCGAACTCCACGCTGCCGACGAGCGAGGGCGCCACCACGTTGCCCGCGACCCGGATGACGAACAGGTCCCCGAGCCCCTGGTCGAAGATGAGCTCCGACGGCGCCCGCGAGTCCGAGCAGCTGAGGACGATGGCGAAGGGCTGCTGCCCCTCCACGAGGGCGGCCCGGGCCCGCGGTCCCATCAGGACGTGCTCGCCGCGGATGTTGTCGACAAAGCGCCGGTTGCCCTCGATCAGGCGCTCCAGCGCTTGGTCGGCGGGCACGACGGGAAAGGCGGGCGGTGCGTTGCTGAGTCCCATGCTGATCGGCCACCGTGGGGGACCGGGCCGCGGGCGTCAATGGGTGAATATTCCGCCTCAGATGTTACCGGACTCACGGGGCTCACGGGGCCTCACGGTTCACCTCGCCGCGCCGCCGCCGCGCCGCCGCCGCACAGCGAATGCCGCGAGGACCGCGGCGGCCCCGAGCGCGCTCAGCGGTCCGCGCGGCGCGCCCCCCGGGATCGCGCACCCGCACCCTTCAGCCTCCGGCTCCTTCGCCAGATCGACCACCACGCTGACCTGGTCGGTCGCCTCCAGGATCCCGTCGCTGACCGTCACCTCGAACGCCAGGGTCGTCGCCTCGGTCACCTCAGGCGCCACGAAGATCGCCCGCGCGCCCTCGCCGCTCAGCTCGACCGCGGGCCCCGCCGTCTGCACCCAGGCGAACGTCAGCTCGTCCTCCTCGGGGTCCGAGCTCCCCGAGGCGTCGAGCGTCACGAGCTCGCCGATCGCGACCACCTGGTCCGCCCCTGCGTCGGCCTCGGGCCCGCCCTGGCAGGAGGCCGTGTCCTCGACCACCGTCGCGAACGGCTTGTTCTTCAGGCCCGCGAACCCGATGTCGTCGAGCTCCCAGCCGGTGTCGCCCGCGGCCGCGTCCGTGCCGACGCGGAACCGCACCTGCACCGTCTTCCCGGCGAACGCGGTCCCCAGGTCGATCGCGACGTGGTCGACGTCGGGCCACGAGGGGCTCTGGCCGACGAACGCCCTCCGCCTGCCCAGCGGATTGCCGGACTCGACGGTGACCTTCCCGTTGTAGCCGGGCTGCGCGCGCCTCCCGATGTCCTGCCATGTCGCGCCGCCGTCGGCGCTGAGCTCGACCACCGCGCCGTCCCAGAACGTCTCGTCGCTCGTCTCGAACTGGTGCCGGTGCGCGAACGTCAGCACGAAGCGCTCGGTCTCGCTGACCTCCAGGGCCGGCGACACCAGCGCCGTGTCGGACACGCTCCCGAGGTTGACGCCGCGCCACACGCGGTTCGGCGCGGTCCCCTCGGCGCGCGACCAGACGGCCTCGCTGGAGAGCCCCTCGACGCTCCAGGTCGTGCTCTGCGCCTCGACGTCGTCGACCGCCGAGGACCCCGGCACCTCGTCGTAGTTCACGCGGCGCACCAGGGCCTCCACCCGCGCCGGCGTGCACGCCGCGGCGCTCTTCAGCGTCAAGCTGAGCTCGAGGTCCTCGGCGGGCGCCACGGTCCGGTCGAGCTTCACCGCCACGGTCGCGGTCCCGGTCGCGAACGGCGCGATGTCGCCGAACGACGCGCGCGCGCCGTCCGGGAACGTCACCCCGGCGGAAGGCACATCGATGGACGCCACCGCCCCGGTCAGGGGCGCCGCGCCGCGATTGACGATCTCGATCGCGATCGTGCCCGACTCCTCCGCGTCGAGCAGCCCATCGCGGTCGCAGGAGCCGGCGCTGTCGTCGAGCTCCGCCCGGACCAGCGAGATCTCGGGCTGGACGCTGAAGCTCTCAACGACGCCGGAGAAATCGTGCGAGTCGGCGCGCGGGGACACGGCGCACGTGCCGGCGCCGCGCCGGGCGAACGCCCCTGCCAGCGCGAGGAAGTCGCCCTGATCGCTGGCGAGCGCGGCGGCGAGGAGCGCGTCGCGCTGCTCGGTGTACGTCGGGCTCACCGGCGCGAGCTGCATGCCGGCCACCACGTAATCGCTCATCCGCCGCCGGGTCTGCTCGAACGCGCGCGTCGGGGTCAGGCCGCTGCCATGCCGGATCAGCCCGACGTAGGCCTCGAACAGCATGCTCGCCCAGACCTCTCCCGCGTTGTGCTCCTCGGAGTTGTCGGAGGCCGAGGAGTTGAGCGGGTGGTCGGGGAGGCGGGCGCCCTCGGAGATGTGCTTGAACGTCAGCCCGTTCTTGGTGAAGTCGACGGAGTAGGGGGCGCGGCGGATGCCGAAGTAGCTGTCGCCGAGCGCCGCGCTCCCGTAGCTCGAGAGCGGGAAGGCGCCGTCGAGGTCGTCGCCGTCGCGCAGCGCCATGTGCAGGGCGATGAAGTCGCCCCACCCCTCGCTCTGCGCGCCGCACATCTTGGTGCCGCACGCGACCTGACGCAGGTGGATGTAATGGCCCCACTCGTGCGCCACGATGGTGTTGTCGATCGTGCCGTCGCGCTCGACGCTGGGCTCGCGGGTCATGGTGACCGTGATCGGCGCGTCCGAGGCGGCGAGCGCCGCCTTCAGCGCGCTGCCGTCCGCCTGCGAGATGCTCTGGGCGGGGGTCGTCACCTCGGGGGCCTCGCCGAACAGCCGCGGGGCGCCGTCGCTCTCGCGGTTGTTGGCGATGAGCACGCCGACGGCGCCCGCCGCCTGCGCGCTCTGCGCCTTCTCGGCGAAGGTGCACCCGCCCCGGTCGACGAGGGCGATCTTGCCGGCCACGTCGCTCGTGATCGGCCCGCACGCGTCGCCGCGCGGCTCGGCGCCGTCCAGGGCGAGGGCCAGCTCGCCGGTCACCTCGTAGCGCTGGGGCCCGAACAGGGCGGTGTTCGACGCGTAGCTGGCGTTCTGCGGTGTGACGCTCAGCGAGCGCTGGTCCGGCCCGGACCACAGGTACATCTGCATCCGGGGCGACGCGCCGTCGTACGTCGCGTCCATGTTCGCGTTGTCGCGGCTGCCGCCGATCGCGTCGTCCTGCGCCTCCGCGAGGAGCGGATCGCCGTCGAGGCCGCCCCGACCGAGGTTGTCGCGCTGGGCGTTGCCCGCGGCCTCGGTGAAGCCGGAGTCGTAGTACCAGTCATGGAGCCAGTTCGTGACGTAGAAGATCTGGGTGACGGCCGCCATGGTCTGCTCGGGCGTGGCGAGCGGCTCGGCGAGCGGGTCATAGATGTGGTCGAACGAGCCGGGCCCCGAGAGCTCCGCGCGCGTATCGCCGCTGGAGAACCCGTCGGGCGCGTTGTGGTCCGCGTAGGCGTCGACGTTGTTGCCGCGGGTCGAGGTCGCGTCGGCCGGCAGCCAAGGATCGGCCCCGCCGTCGAGGTTCGTGTTGAAGCCATCGATGGAGATGAGGCTCGGCGCGATGAACCGAGCGACCTGGCCGTCGGGCCGCCCGGTCGGGTGCGGCGAGAGATCCGCGAGGGGGCCGTCGAGCGGCCTGTGATCGCCCCCTTCCTCTGCCCAGACCCGGTAATCGAACGCGGCGTGGGAGAGGTTCTCCCGGTAGAGCATCTGCCCGTCGCCGGCCCCGAACACCCAGGCGTACGCCGCGGAGCTCGTGCCGCCGGCGTCGCCCGAGACGAGCTCGACGAAGTAGCCGGCGACGAGCCGATCGGGCAGCGGAAAGAGCACCTTCCTCACCCGCGCCGGCTGCGTGAAGCGCAGGCCCCCGGCGCGCTGGCGCGCATGAACGGTGTCCGCGATGTCGAAGAGCCGATACCCGCCCTTCGCCCCGCCGAGCTCGCGGAGGTCGGCCGTCTTGACGTCGATGCGGTGCGCGTCGCGCAGGGCGCGGACGACCGCCTGCGCCGGCGAGCCGGAGAACGCCCGGCCGCGGAGCGAGCCGGCCATCGGCGAGGCGGCGCCGGGCGGCAGCGGGACGGCCGACGCGTGGAGGTTGCCCGCGAGGGCGACGAGCTCGAGGTCGCGCTTCATGAGCACCTTGAGCCCGCTCCGGAAGACCGGGATCCCGTCGACGTCCTGGCCGAGCGTCACGACGATGCCGCCGCGCCCGGTGTCGTGGACGTGGCGCACCACGGCCGTATCGAGCGCGGCCTGCGGAATACCGTAGAGCCGCGCGTACCGCTGCGCGTACCATCGGGCCGCGGCCTCGGGCGTCCCGTGGGTCGCGGCCGGCGGGCGGTGGCCGGGGGACGTCGCCCACGCGAAGGTGGGCACCCCGCGCTGCGGATCGGTCGACGCGACGACGGCGCCCGGCGCGCGCTCGTCGACGTCGACGACGCTCCCCGCGCGGGCGGGCAGCGCGGGTGGGGCCTTGAAGTATGCGTCGTAGTTCGGGCGCTCCCGCGCGTGCGCGGCGGGGCCTGCGAGCAGAGCGAGCGATAGCGCGGTGTACCGAACTGAGACCTTCATGTTCCTCGATTCTCCGACTCCGAGGGGACGACGCATGACCGGCCGCGCGCGGGCAGGTCGCGCGCTGCCTCCCCGGGCGCCTCGCGCCCACCCGTCGAATCCGCGGCGCGACGCAACCTAGCCGCAGCGCGCGCGCAGGGAAAGCGCGACGGCTATCGCTCTGTCCGGCGTCGTAAGGCGCCTCTCATGCGATCTCGTCAGGACGCTCTGCAGAGCGCGAGTCACGCCGAGCCGAGGCGGGAATGGAATAGCGAAGCAATCCTTGTTGGCAGATTGCACGAATCCATGAATTGCCGTGTCATGCGTCCTCGCGAGGCGAGCCGAGCGTATGCCGCGGTCGCCGCGGGGTGGGGCAGGAGGGTGGTTGTCGCGCCCGCGATCTCCTCCGGGCCCTGGTCGGGCGTTTGGGTCGGCTCGCGCGGCGCGTCGTGCAGCGCCGGCCCGTCGTGGGGACTCGCGCGGTGCGTCGTGCAGCGCCGGCTCGTGGGCGCGGGCTCATGCAGGGTTGGCCCCGCGAGCCAGCTCACGCGCGGGGTGCTGGTATGACGAAGCGCTGACATGGCGCCCGACCCCCGGCGATTATCTTCGCAAAACCCAACGTGATCCACGCCTTGCACGTCGAGACCAAGCTCGTCTCCGAAGAGCTCTGCGTACTGTTGCGTCAGGTCGATCCTGCCGTGTTCGTCTTCCACGACGAGCCCGAGGTCCGCGCCCGGGTCGAGCGGGTGGCGTCGCGGCTCCGCGAGCTCGTCGTGGCCGCCGAGCGTGACGACGCCGGGGGCAGGCTCGAGCGGCTCCGCGAGCGGCTCCGCGTGTTGCTCGCGGCGGTCGAGCGGGCGACCCCGACCGGTACGCCCTCGCCCAAGGCGGCGTGGATCGCGTTTCAGCGGGAGGTGCAGCCTGCCTACGAGTCGCTGCTGCTGACGCTGCGCGGCGTGGTCGCCGCGCCGCCGAGCGTCAGGCCGACGAACCATGTGCGCAGCCTGTGGCACGTGGGCTCGGGGCTCTCGGTGCTCGGGCTGATCCAGCTCTTGCCGGGGCGCGGCTGGCTCGTGGCCGCGAGCGGCGCGTTCGTGGTGGCGGTGTGGTCGATGGAGATCGCCCGCCGGGTCAGCGAGCGGGTCAATGAGCGGCTGATGGGGGTCTTCCGGCTCGTGGCGCACCCGCACGAGCGCTACAGGGTGAACTCGTCGACCTGGTATGTGACAGCGCTCTTCCTGCTGGCGCTGTTCGGGACGCGGCTGAGCCAGTCGCTCGCGGTGGTGGTGCTGGCGGTGGCCGACCCGGCGGCGGCGCTCATCGGCCGCCGCTTCGGCCGCACGCGGCTGCGCGACGGCCGCTCGCTGGAGGGCACGCTCGCCTTCTTCGCGGCGGGCGCGCTGAGCGCCCTCGCCGTGATGTGGGCGCTCGGCCCGGCGTCGCTCTCCTCGCGGCTCCTCCTGGCCGCCGTCGCCGGCCTGGCCGGGGCGGCGACCGAGCTGTTTTCCACGCGGATGGACGACAACTTCACCATCCCGGTCGCCGTGGCGGCCGCGGTGACGTTCGCCGGCGCGGGCTGACGCGCTGACGCGCTGACGCTGGCCGACGTCAGCTGACGTCAGAGGCCATCTCGCCGCCGATCTCCAGCGCGAGGCGAGCGAGGTACTGTCTCATGAACTCCGCCCGCCGCGCGCCCTCGCGGCGCCCTGCGGCCGTCTTGAGGCTCTCGGCGGTCTTGAACAGCTTCACGTGGAAGTGGTCGATCGCGTTCACCCGGTCGTCCCAGGGCCTCCGCTCGGCGAACGGATCCCCGGGATCGTAGAACCGCACGCCGAGCAGGCCGCCCACGGCGAAGCAGCGGGCGATGCCGATCGCCCCCAGGCCGTCGAGGCGGTCGGCGTCCTGGACCACCCTCGCCTCGAGGGTCGTCGGCTCGATCCCCGCGCTGTAGCTGTGGCACTCGATGGCGTGGGCGATATCGGGGAGGAACGCCTCGGGGTACTCCACGCTCCGCAGGAAGCGCAGCGCCTCCTCCGCGGAGAGCCGGGACGCTTGGGAGCGCCTGGGGTCGTTCTTGGGGACGTTGACGAGATCGTGCAGCCACGCCGCGGGGACGACGATCTCGAGCCTCGCCCCTTCGTCCGCCGCGAGCGCCTTGGCCGTGGCGACCACCCGCGTGAAATGCGCCAGATCATGGGCCGGATCATTGCCGAGGTCGGTCTCCTCGAGCTTCTTTGTGAAGAGCGCTTCCCAGTCCTTCATGGCCGCCTCATAGACGCGGAAGCCGACCCGCGCAACGGCTCGGTCTTCTTCGCTCGGTCACCGGCACACCTCGAATTGCCCGAGGGGGTGCGCCACGCCGTTGACCATCACGTCGATGCTGTGGCGACCGGGATAGTGACGGCGGGTCGTCATCTCCTCGAAGGAGACCTTGCCGGCTATCTCGGCGCGACCCGACGGCGGCAAGACGAGCTTCCGCAGCTTGAAGACCTTTGGCCGCGTCGAGCCGTTCGCCTTCACGAAGTGCACGGCGCAGTCGACGATTAGCTCCTGGTCGCGCGGGGCCGTCGACGTGAGCTCGAACGAGAACCGGAGCTCTCCGCCGAGCTTCACCGATCGCGGGGACAGCGACGCCTTGGCGATCGCGACGCTCGGCGCCGCGCCGAAGCCGAGCGCGTCGAGCGCGCCGCGATCCCCCTTCTTGACGAGCGACCGCAGCGCGTGGCGCACGATCCATTGCCGCCCGGGCGGCGCGCCGTCGAGCCAACGCCGGCAGAGGCTCGCCGCGACGCTCGGGTGGTCCTTGCCGATGTCATTGATGTTGTTCGCGACGGAGCGCTGCACGTAGCGCTCCGGATCGTCCTTCAGGAGCTCGAGAAGAGCGATGACCGGGCCTGGATCCTGCTGGAAAGCGCGGAGCCGCGGGGCCCACGGCAGCCGCGGACGGGTCCCCTCGGAGACGAGCCGGCGGACATGGACGTTCGGGTCGGCGGCCCACGCGCGGAGCCGGCGGAGCGTCGCGTCGGGGTACCTCGTCAGGAACGCGCGGATGCTGAACTCGGCGGAGAACCGCTTCGTCAGCTCGTATTGCGCGGTCATCGCGTCCTCGAAGTGATCGAGGCCGCGCTTTGCCACATAGAACACGTGCGGCATGTACTGCAGCGGCTCGAGGCCGAACGCGTCGCTCCGACCCAGCTCGGGCCCGAGGGAGGCCACGATCACCCGAGCTGCCTCCGGAAAGGGCTGCGGCAGGTGGTTGTGCATGACGTCCGCGATGTGGGAGGCGCGGCCCGTCAGCTCCAGATCGGAGAGGCCCGCCAGGCAGTCACGGGCGAAGCCGCGCTCGTCGATGCCAGGATGCGCCGAGCGGAGGTCGCGAGCGATCGAGCGGACGCACCGCTCGTCGAAGAGGTCCTTCAACCTGTCAGCCATGGGCATCTGTCGGTGTGAGGACGCCGAGGCCGATTGGCCAGGTCTTCTCTGGGTTGGACATGGGCGTTGACTAGCGCGAGACCCTGACAGATTCTGTCACCATATGTCGCGCACCCTCCGCGTCATGGAGCTCTCCGACCTGCTTCGCGCGCGGGGAGCGACGACCGTCGGCGAGCTCGCTGCCACGCTCGGGGTCAGCGCCCGCACCGTGCGCAGGGACCTCGCGACGCTGAGGGAGCGCGGCGTCAACATCGAGGGCGAGGCCGGCCCCGGCGGGGGGATCCGGCTCGATGCAGGCCGGGGCGTCACCGCCGTGCACCTCTCGGTCGCCGAGATCGTCACGCTCTGGCTCTCCGCCCATCTTTCTCAGGCCGCGAGCGACCTCCCGTGGAGCAACGCCGCCAGCTCCGCGCTGGCCAAGCTGCTCAGCAGCCTTCCTCCTGAACGAGCGCGAGAGCTGCGCGCCCTCTGCCGCAGGGTCATCGTCGGCGATCCGGCGAGCGGGCCAGTGCGCGCCGGAGCCGGGACGCCGCCAGCTGAGCTGGTAAGGCTCTTCGAGGAGTCGTTCTCCTCCGGCGTCGGCCTCGGGTTCGACTACAGCGACCGCGAGGGGAGGACGTCGAGGCGGCGCGTGGAGCCGCACGGCCTCCTGATCCAGAGCCCCGTCTGGTACGTGCTCGCCCTGGACACGGGAAAGAACGAGCCGCGGATGTTCAGGATGGATCGCATCTCGACGCCTCGCGTCCTGCGGGAGATCGCGTTTCGTCCGAACGCCGACGTCATCTGGGCGCTCTTGCCGAACGAATGCGCGTGGGGACCGCTCCTCGGCGACCGACCGTGAATGTCGGCCAAGGCGGACGGACACCGTTCACGCTCCGATCTTGTGCCCACCACGGTTCGACCGAGCGGAGCCTGGGACGCACGGTGTCGTATGGTTGCGCGTATCGGCTCTGCCTGATAGCTTAGGTTTGATACAACACACGACATCTTGGCGAGTGACCAGAACGAAGAGCGACGTCCGGTACACGGGGTGACTGCTCGATTCCGGGTGATTGCACAGAGAGCTCCCGCCGAGGAGTGACCAGCGCTCGATGGCGCACGGCCGACCTGCCCCCTGAAGCCGTGCTCGCCTGCGTGCGTTGGCCGGCGTCGCGCGGGTAGATACGGCTTCGAGCTCGCCGAGGGTGTCGATGCATGCCTCTCGTCCCTGGGTGGCCATCCATCCATCCATCCATCCATTCGACGATCAAGGGGCCATTGTGTGTGGTGGCCATTCTTGAGGGGTCGATCAAAGGAGCGTGAATGAACCGTTCAGCCGCGAGATGGGCGTCCATCTCCTTCGCTGTCATGACTGCCTCTCTGCTCGGAGGCCCAGCGTCCGCGCACGTGCCGGAAGCGCCGGGAGATCCGCCGGACAGGGACGCGGTCCTCGACTGGAACGCCGTCGCTCTGGACGCGGTCGCAGGAGACACCTCCCGCGCGCGCGGGCGGGACCAGCGCGGGCCGACGCGCGTCTCACGGGCTCTCGCGATCGTTCATGCGGCGATCTTCGACGCCGTGAACTCGATCGTCCCGAGGTACGAGCCGTACTCCGTCCTCCTCGACACGCCGGATGCATCCATCGATGCGGCGGTGGCCACGGCAGCTCACCGCACGCTGACGGCGTTGTTCCCGAGGCAGAGGGCGCTGCTCGACGGGAGGCTCGACGAGTACCTGGCGGAGATCCCCGACGGCGACGCCAAGGAGGACGGTCGTGCGCTGGGCGGCGCTGTCGCCGACGAGATCCTCGCGGAGCGGGAGAACGACGGGTCGGACGCCCCGATGCGTTACACCCCAGACATCGCCCCCGGCCGGCATCGCGTCGATCCGCTCTATCCCGATCAGGGGTACTTGACCCCGAGATGGGGGAGGGTACGGCCGTTCGCCATCGAGAGCGGCGCCGAGTTCCGGTCGCCGCCGCCGCCCCCGCTGTGGAGCCTGGAGTATGCGTTGAGCTTCTATGAGCTCTTTCTGCTAGGAGGCGACGGCGAGATCACCCCGACCGCGCGCACCCGGGAACAGACCGTCATCGGGATCTTCTGGTCGTATGACTCCGCCCCGCGCCTCGGGGAGCCGCCCCGGCTCTACAACCAGATCGCGCGGGTCCTCGCGGTCGAGGAGTGCAACTCGGAGATCGAGAACGCCCGTTACTTTGCGTTGGTCAACATCGCGCTGGCCGACGCCGCCATCGCCACGTGGGAGACGAAATACCACTACGAATTCTGGCGGCCCATTGTCGCGATTCGTCGGGCCGACAGGGACAACAACTCGCTCACGATAGCTGACAGGAGGTGGACGCCCCTCGGATCCCCCGGCAGCAACCAGGGCCCGCCGCGCATGACCCCGGCGTTCCCGGCGTACACCTCCGGGCACGCGAGCTTCGGGGCTGCCATGTTCCAGGTGTTGACCCGGTATTACGGGACGGATCGCGTCCCCTTCTGCTTCATGTCCGACGAGTACAACGGGGTAACGACGGACGAGCGGGGCAACGTTCGACCCGAGATCACGCGCTGCTATTCCAGCTTCGAGGAGGCGTCCTGGGAGAACGCGGTCAGCCGCATCTACCTGGGTGTCCACTGGAGGTTCGATGGAGTGCGCGGGATCCGTCAGGGCAAGCACGTCGGAGACGCCGTCTTCGACAGGGTCCTCCAGCCGCTTCCTTGACGAGCTGGCCAGCGAGCCGCTCGATTTATCGAGCGGAGACTCGTGGCCTCATGGCGGGTCGCCCCGGCCCCGGCCAGCCTCTCAGTTCATGAGCCGGGAGCGAGCGGGCGCCCACCGCTCGGGCCGCGGCGCGGAGAGCGGACCGGCGTGGTGGTGGACCATCTTCCATTGCCCGTCTTCGAGGACGAACACGTTGGTTGCGCACAGGTGTGCGGGCTCGTCGCCGTTCGCCTCGTAGCACGTGACGAAGGCGAACTCCCCGAAGAGGTGCGCCGAGGCGCCCTGGCAGCGCATGCGCAGGGGCGAGGTCTGGCGCAGGAGCTGGCTCCAGCTCTCGAGCACGCTGGCGCGCCCCGAGAGCGCCTCCATGCCGGGATGGGCGCAGGCCACGGGCGCCCGCTCGGCCCACACCCGGCACATCGCCTGGTAGTCCCCGGCGCGGAACGCCTCGTAAAAGGCCTCGTTTGCGGCCAGGACAAGCCGTTCCGCCGCGACGCGCTCCTCGACGCTCATGCAGCGACCATGCTCCCCGGCCAGCGCGGGCGCAAGAGCCTCGACGGCGTCGTCTCGCCCGCTCGACCATGCGCCTGGGCGCAGCCTGACTAGGACGGGCCCTTGCTCCGCTGATGGAGGACGAGCTGCGTCCGGTTCATCCGCTTGACGCCGGCCGCGTCGAGCTCCTCGAGCGCCGCGACGCGGAGGATTTGCTCGCGAGACCACCCGCCTGCCCGGCTGTGCGCGCGGGCAGGCCGACCCGCGGTCGACGGAGCGTCAGGCCGTCGGGTGAATCTCCGAGCTCGCGGCGCGATGGGGAGGCGCCGCCGCGAGCTGGTTGATGTGCACGTGCTGGCTCGGGACGGGGAGCCCCATCTTGCCGAGCTCCTCGCGGATGATCTTGGTCGTGGCGAAGTAGACGTCCCAGTAGTGATCGGTGTGGCAGAAGGGCCGGACGGCCAGCACGGGCCCGGCGAGGGTGAAATCCAGGATCTCGACGCTGGGCGCAGGGGTCTTCGCGACGTTGGGGATGAGCGCGAGGTGCGTCTTGAGCCGGGCGATCGCCGCCTCGTGATCCGCGCCGTGGGCGAGCTGCGCGGTGCAGTCGACGCGGCGGACCGGGTTCGTGCTGAAGTTCTGGATCGTGTCGCTGAAGATCTTGTTGTTGCCCACGATGGTGCGGACGTTGTCGGGCGTGTCGAGGGTCGTCGCGAACAGGCCGATCGAGTGGACGGTGCCCGTCACGCCGCCGGCCGTCACGTAATCCCCGGTCTTGAAGGGGCGCAGGAGGATCATGAAGATGCCGGCCGCGAGGTTCGACAGGAGGCCGGACCATGCCATGCCGACGGCGATGCCGATCGCGGCGAGCAGGCTGGCGAAGGTGGTCGTCTCGACGCCGAAGACGCTGAGCACGGCGATGACGAGCAGGATGTTCAGCAGCACGGACGCCGCCGACTCCAGGTAATGAGCCAGCGTCGTGTCGAGCTTCTTCAGCGCGGAGCTGCGCTGCAGCATCGACAGGAGCCCCCGGACGATCATGCGGCCGATGACCCAGACGAGGATCGCGCCCACGATCTTCCCGCCGACGCTCACCCCGAGCGCTACCCCCATGTCCACGTACCGCTGAACCCTCTCGTCCATCTCAAGCCTCCTGGCGACGTGTGCGTCGCTCGCGGGGGGCCCCGTGCAAGGCGCATGCGCGCCGCGCCTTGCTGGATTCGCCCCCTGGCGGCCAGCTTTATCACACCGGCGGGTCGCTCCGCGAGGGGCGTGACCGAGATTTTCGAGCCTCAGCGCTGCGGCCTGCGGACATCAGGCGGCCGCGGAGCGGATACCTCGTTGTAGCGAAGGAGCAACCGGCGGCGGGGACGCACGCGGCGTGCGGCGTGCGGCGTGCGGCGTGCGACGTGCGACGTGCGACGTGCGACGTGCGACGTGCGACGTCGAACGAGCGGCCGACGTGAAGGGGCACAGGAGCAAGCCCATCGCCTGGCGAGTGGCCGCCGAGGTGATGGTCGAGGAGGGGAGAGCGGACGCGGGCCAGCTGCATAGGTGGAGAATGGCGTGGCTTGCGTACGGGGCTGTGAACCGGCTCAGTGAAGACTATGTCCAAAGGCTCTCGGGTTGATCGGGAACTTCAGGCCGATGACCAACCCGTACTCCGTGCCGTAGGAGGGCACCGTCGCGCCATTTCCCTCGTTGAACGGAAGGGCGAGCCGAAAGCCCGCGTAGGCGATGGGGAGCCCGATGAAGGGGACGATCTGCGCCCCATACGTCCGGGCGTTCGACGTGCCCGAGCCCTCGGTGTACATCGAGAGCTCGGCGCCGATCGGGCCGAACCCACCCTGGAAACCGAGCGCCAACCTCTCGTGGACCGGTCGGTCGGCGACGAGCTGCGCCTGCGCAACGGCGCCTATCCAGACGAACGAGCCTTGTCCATACCACGCGAAGCTGCCCTCGACGCCGGCGCCCACGGCGTCATCGGCGTTCTCGCGGCCAGTATAGCTGAAGAGGCCGCCCACGCTCACGACCGGATCGCCAGGGCGCCCCACGTTGGGCCAGCCTTCCGCGGGATACACCACGGGGGGAGGGCTCCCCGCGGGGGGCGAGCCTTCCGCCTGCGCCGATGCAGCGCCAACGAGGAGGCAAGAGGCGACAAGAACCGCTGTGGCTGCAGAGTGCTTCATGCATGTGTGATCTAGCCCGTCCAACTCGGCGAGTCACGATGAAGGCGTATGCGGACGGGAGACGCGCTGTGCTAGGCTCGCCGTCGATGGTGCAGCTCTCGCGCGCGGAACAGATCGCGGCGCTCGCGCGCATGATCGCCGCGCTCGACGCCCGGCCGGCGCCGCGCTTCGACGCCTTCGCGGCCCTGTTTTACGGGAAGAGCCTGCGGGCGGGCGAGGCGTTCGTGCGGGCGGGCGAGGCGAGCGACTCGGTGGCGCTCGTCAGCTCCGGCATCGCGAGGATGTTTTACACGCGGAGCGATGGGAAGGAGTTCAACAAGGGGTTCATCTCCGCGCCGGACTTCATGTCGGTGCTGGAGGCGCTGATCACCGGAGAACCCGCCCGGCTGACGATCCAGGCGCTGACCCCGATGCAGCTCTTCGTCGCGCCCTACTCGCGGCTGAGCGAGTTCTGTGAGCACGACATCTACTGGGAGCGGGTGAGCCGGCGGATCGTCGAGCGGGTGTACCTGAAGAAGGTGCGCCGCGAGGCGTCGCTGCTGATGGAACCGGCGGCCGAGCGCTATCGCGCGTTCCTCGCAGAGCACGGGGCCGTGGCGCGCCCCGGGGCGCCGCGGAGCGCCGCAGCGCGCGGCCCGAAGGACGGCGCGGATAGCGGGCCTCGCGGTCCTGCTTGCCGGCTCGGCGCTTGTCGCGTGCGGCGCGGCGGCGCCCAGGCTCCACCCCGTGTTCCTCGAGCGCCCGGTGGCAGAAAAACCCAGAGGGAAGATCCTCTTCGTCCTCAGCGCCGCGCGAGAGCAGACGCTCGCGGACAGCTCGAAGCGCGCGACCGGCACCTTCCTCGGCGAGCTCTACGAGCCGTACCTGGCGCTCACCGGCGCGGGGCACGAGGTCGTGTTCGCGACCGACGGAGGCGCCGCCCCGGCGATCGACCCGGAGAGCCACGATGCGCGGTACTGGGGAGACGGAGCGCGGCGCGCGCAAGCGCAGCGCTTCGTCGAGCGCGCCCCGGAGGTCCGCGCGCCGCTCAGCCTGAAGGCGGCGCGCGCCGCGGCCGACTCGTTCGACGGCATCGTCGTTCCCGGTGGTCAGGGCGTGATGGTCGACCTGCTCGACAACGCGGATCTGCACGCGCTGCTCGCTCACTTTGGCGCGAAACACCAGCCCGTGGGGCTCATCTGCCATGCGCCGGCGGTGCTCACCCGCATGCGGCAGCCGAACCCGCTCAGCGGTCGGACGGTGACGTCGGTCTCGTCATTCGAGGAGGTTTATATCGAGACCTTCGTGATGGGGGCCGACGCCCAGGTCCGGGGCATCGGCGAGCAGCTCGAGGACCACGGCTACGAGCACGAGGCCGCATTCCCGGGGAGCGCCTATGCGCAGCGGGATTGCAACCTCGTGACCAGCCAGAATCCCTTCTCCACCGATCGGTTCAGCGCGCTTTACCTGGAGGCCCTGGCCGACTATCGACGCGGCGCCCGCTGCGCCGAGGATGCCCGCGATGGCCGTCGATAGACCTGCTCGGCGTAGCTCCGGCCATGGCGTCTCCCTGGCCTGTTCGGCCCCCGAGTGATGCGGCGGCTCGCGGCCGAGACCGGCACGCCACGCTCACGAGCAGCAGCAGAGAAGCTAACCGACCAGGTTATCCGAGGGGCTTCGTTTCTCGCCCCTCAACGAACGCGCTCAGGATGGCGCCCGGGGACCTCCATCTCGCTGGTGCTGCTCAACGGTCCGTGATAAGCTCGCTGCGGTCGTTGGGTCGCCAAGCTGGTTCAGACGGCAAGCGAGGCGCGCCGCTCGGGCACACGCCGATATTCAGGAGGAGCAACGTGACCTGCGCTGAACGCCTCGCAGCGGTCCTCTCCGTGTCTCTGCTCGCTGCCTGCGCTCCCACGGCTCCTGATGATGTCGTGGGCGGCGGTGTGCCGAAGCTCGAGCCCTCGGAGCGTGGCGACCTGTTGCGCCATGAGAAGGCAGCCACCCTCACCGGGGAGCAGATCGCGGCCAACGTGCCGGAGTACGAGCTCGCCGAGCTCGTGCGATACGATGTGGACGTCTATCGTGTCTATTACTCGTCGGTCTACAAGGGCACCCCGGAGGTGCTCTCCGGCCTCGTGATGGTGCCCAGAGCGGCGGGGCCCCTCTCGCACTACCAGTACCACCACGGCACGATGCTGCCGTTTCCGTCGTCGGACGGCGAGGGCAGCCTCGACGCTCCGTCGCTCTACGATGGCTCAGGACCGAAGGACGACGCCAATCAGCTGGAGACCCGCTTCCTCGTCGCGGTTCCGGCGTCTCATGGTTACTTCGTCTCGGCTCCCGACTATGCAGGCTACAATATCACGAGCGATCTGGAGCACACCTATGCGTATCATCCGGAGCTGGCTGCCGTCTCGGTGGACATGATCCTGGCGGCTCAGACGCTCGCCGAACAGCTCGACGTGACGCTGAATGACCGGCTGTTCCTCGCCGGCTGGTCCGAGGGCGGCGGCGCTACGCTCGCGACCCACAAGCTCATCACGGAGGAGCACAGCGACCGCCTGGCGGTGACGGCCAGCGCTCCCTTCGCGGGCCCGTACCACATGAGCCGGTTCTACCGCGAGATCATGACCGCCGAGGGCGAGCTCGACTCTCTCGCCATCTACAACTGGGCCGTTTATAGCGCCAACACGCTCTCCGGGCTGAACATCCCCGCGGAGGAGATCTGGCGCTATCCGGTCGCAGGCGCGCTCGACGCGCTCTCCGTCCCGTCGCAGCGGCCCACGGAGGTGTATCAACGGGGGTTCCTCGACGGGTTCGCCGAGGGGGTGGAGGGCGATTTCCTCGCAATGGTCGCGGAGCGCCAGGATCTTCATGAAGGCTGGACGCCCCGCGGCAAGGTGTTCCTGCACTCCGGAGAGCAGGACGATATCGTGCCGTACTACAACAGCGTGGATACCTACACCGCGCTGCTGGCGGCCGACGCCGACGTCGTGCTGCGCACGTACGCAGGGGACCATTACTCGCCTGCGGAGAGCTACTTTCGCACGATGATGAGCGACTTCGAGGAGCTCCTCGGCCCGCCGCCTTGATCGGGCGCGCTCGCCCGGCTCAGGGTCGTCAGGAGGGGAGCGGAGGCCGCGCAGGAGAGTCCCGGACCCGCGCGGCCTGCGCTTTTCGCTACGTCGTGAGCGATAGCCCGCGCACATACTCGGCGAGCGCCCGCTCGGCGCTGGCCACCGCCTCGCGCGCGCCCGGGAGCTTCGCCGACACGGCCGCGATCCGGTCTTCCTGCTCGCCCAGCGTCTTGAGGTAGCGCTCGTGGAGCGCGTTCCCCGCGGGCACGGCCTTGAGGTTGTTGCGCACGCGCTCCTGCTCCACGCGCAGCGCCGCGAGCTCGGACTCGAGGACCGAGAGCGCCCGCTGCCTCTCGGCGACCGCGGCCCTGAGCTCCGCGAGCCGCGCGAGCGCCGCGCGCAGCGCCTCGGGGATCTCGCGCGACGACAGGTAGACCTCGATCTGCTCGCTCGAGAGGCTCGTGAGCGCGACCGCGTGCGAGATGGGCTGCTCCAGCGACACGGCCACGCGCGCCGTCTCGCCCGCGGCGACCTCGCGCCGGATCCGGTAGCGGTCGCTGGTCGTCTCGACGCCTTCCCTGGGCTCGGCGAGGTCCCAGCCGGCGATGCGCGGGTGCTCGATGAGCACGACGCGCGGCTCGCGCGCCGCGCCCACGATCGTGTAGACCGTCACCTTGCGGGCGGTCCTGACGATCTCGAGCACGCCGCCCTGGATCTTGGCGCGCGAGAACACCTCCTCGCCGCGCTCCTCGCGGTCGATCCGCACCTTCCGGTCCACGGCGAAGCTCACGAGCCGCGATTCGCCCGGCGGCAGCGGCGCGAGGCGCGCGTCGCCGACATAGGTGACGACCCCCCGGCTCGAGCGCTCGTAGACCGTCATCGCTCCGGCCGGGAGCGTCGTGTCTTCGTCGTTCCTCAGGCGGACCGAGGCGAGCGGGCTGCGCGCGCTCGCCTCCGGCTGATAGAGCCACAGCCGCTCTGCGGGGATATCGCGCTGGACGATCGGGAGGAGCGCCGTCTGCCCGCTTGCGATCGTGAGCGGCGCCGGGAAGCGGAACACGACCTGCGTCGCCGCCTCCTCGGCCTCCGGCTCCACCTTCGCGATGGGCGCGGCGGTCCCCACGGCGGGCGCGGGGGCCCCATCGGCGCCGCCGGCGCGGTAACCCATGCGCGGCGCAGCCCTGGCCGCGAGCTCGGCGGCGCCCCTGTCGAGCAGCGGCAGCACCCGCTCGGCGACGTCGACCGGCACCTCCGGGCGAGCCACGTAGTAGATCTCGTAGAGCGCCTGGCGGAACGTCACCGGGTCGCCCGACACCAGGGTGAAGTCCACGTTCTGCCAGTCGCCGCCGCTCTGGTTCTCGACGACGGCCCACCCGGTCAGCGCCGCTGTCTTCGTCTGCGCGTCCTCGGGCACCGTGAGCCGATACGTGGTCTTCCAGAGCGGCACCTCGATGACGTAGGCCACCCGGACCACCCGCTCGCCCTCGCCGGACGTCCGCACGACGAGCTCGCGGCGGTTGCGCTCCCGCCCGCTCGAGAGCCCGACCAGCGCCGCGCCGACCTGCTGGCGCAGCCGCTCCTCGACGAGCTCCACGCTCTCGAGCTCCTCCAGGACGACCTGCTTCAGCGCGCCCTCCGACATCAGCGCGAGCCGGTGCCGCTCCTCCGATCCGCCGTGCGGCAGCGCCGCCTGCGCCGTGGTGACCGCGAGGATCCGCCCGGCGACGGCGCCTTGCAGGCCCCGCGTCCGCACCTCGGCGCCGCGCAGGGCGTTCAGCAGGGCGGGCGCGGACTCGAGCGCGCCCTCGTCGAACGGGAGCTCGCGGAACAGGTCGCGCAGCGGCTCTCTCCCGGGAAGCGTGATATTCCGCGTCACCCCGTGAAGGTCGTAGACGACGATGCTCTTCAATACGTCGTCGACCTGATCGAGCCGCACCTCGAGCCGGAGCTCGGCGTCGCCGCGCACCCGCGCCTCGTACTCGAAATATCCGACTCCGCCCGTCGAGAGCACCACCCGGCGGAGCAGCAGCGTGTCCGACACGGCCCCGGATCGGGCCGGATCCATCGCGGCGGCCCTCAGCGTCGCCGTGGTCCTCAATCCATGGTTCATCGTCGCCTCCCCCTGCGGAGGCGTGCTGTGGCCCCGCCCCGGGGGTGTCCATAACGCCCCTCCGGAGGGCGTCAACGACGGTGGCTGGCCGGGAGATCGGGCGCGGCGCCGCGCGTCAGCCGCGCCCCGAGGCCTCGAGCTGCTTCACGACCGCGAGCGCCTCGTCGACGTGGCGGGTCGCGCGGAGCTGGGAGGAGAAGGCATGTCGAACGATGCCGTCGCGATCGATGACGAACGTCACGCGGCCCGGGAGGAGGCCAAAGAGCGACTTGACGCCGTAGCGCGCGGCGGTCTCTCCGCCAGGGTCGCTGAGCAGCGTCATGGGCAGGCGGTATTTGTCGGCGAATTGCTTGTGAGACCCCGCCGAGTCGGCGCTCACGCCGATGACCTCGGCGCCGGCCTCCGCGAACGCATCGTAATGGTCGCGGAACGCGCACGACTCCGCGGTGCACCCCGGGGTGTCGTCCTTGGGATAGAAGAAGAGGACAACGGTCTTCTTGCCACGGAAGTCGGAGAGCTTCACCGACTCCTGCTTCTGCGATTGCAGGCTGAAATCAGGGGCGGTCTCACCGACGGACAGGGTGGATTTACCGAGCATGGTGTGTCCTCTACCCGATGCGCCGCGCCGCGTCCAAGGCGCCCGGCGGAGCGCGGCGGCTCTCCGTCGGACGGGGGCGCGGCGAGCCGGGCTCTCGGCGGGTTCCTTCGCGATTTCCTGCCGTGGCGGCGCCCGCGCGCCGGACCAGGGAGAACTTGAGTAAGCGGTTATGAAGGCGCGCCGCGCGCGTCGGACGCCGGCCGCGGGCCGGCGATCGGGTTACGATGAGCGCCCCATGGCCACCACGTTCGCTGCGTTGATCTTTCGACCCGCCGAGATCCCGGACCGCGCGCTGTCCCAGGGCTTTGCCGTGGCGCTCGGTGGCTGGGGCGTCGCCTCGCCGCGCCTGTTCATCGCGCCGCTCCCCGGCGTGCCCGGGTACTCGGCGGCATTTTACTCGAGCGGCGAGGCGGCCGGCGGCGGGGACGACGAGCTCGACCACCTCTCCGAGCTCTTCGAGGACGAGCTCTCTCCTCCCGTCGCCGTGCTCGACGCGGCCGCCGAGCTCGGCCACCCCGGCGCGACGCTCTTTGCGCTCGTGTTCTCGGAGGACGTCGTCCACGACGACGGCTGGCGCTTCGAGGCGAGCGGGTTCGTCCGCCATTTCGTGAGGGAAGGGGAGGAGGGCCTCGAGGCGGGCGTGGAGGCGCCCGACCGGAGCGATGTCGTCGAGCTCGACGTCGACCTGCCCGAGGGCGCGACGGCGGCCGAAGAGCGCGATGCCACCGACCGGGCGATCCGGCCGCACCGCGGCTCGACGTTCCTTGCGGCCGAGCTGGGCGCCCCGGTGCTGGGCGCGCTCATGGGGGCCCTGTTCGCGCCCGAGCGCCGCGTCGCCGTGCGCCTCGTCGAGCCGGGGCCGGGGTCGATCGCCGACGAGGTGGCGCGGCTCAACCGGGTGCTCCGGCGCGACAGCGGCCGCGGCGCGCCCGCGTCGTCGCCGCCCGTCCGCGGCGTCGCCCCGCCGGCGACGTATGCGGCGTTCGTGCGCGCGTACGACTGGGCCGATCCGGCGGATCCAGAGGACCTCTACCGGGAGCTCGCGATCGGCGCCATCGAGGGCACGCTGCGCTTCCTGCGCGAGGACGAGCTCCTCGGCCACGAGCGCGAGCCGGGCTGGGAGGCGGCGGCGGCGCGGCAGCTCTACCCGATCGCGCGGCTCTCGGGCTCGGCGCTCGGCGGCGGCGCGGCGGCGCCCCACCGCGCGATCGTCGCGCTGGGGGCCGACGGCGAGCAGCTCTGGGTCGTCCGCGGCGGCACGAGCGCGGCGCCGGCCGGACCGACGTTCGGCGAGCTCCTGCGCTACCTGTCGCTCGGCTGGTCGCGCCGGAGCGACGCGGAGGAGGACCTCATCGGGGCCCTGATGCTGCGCGCGCGGCTCAGGTCGCTGGGAGGCTGAGCCCGAGCGCCGCTCGCCCTGCTGGCGCGATCAGCAAAAGATATCGTACGCCTCGCGTTCGGCGGCGTGCCGGATCGCGTAGAGGCCGTTGTCGTCCAGGACCAGATGGAGCAGGCCGACGTCTCGCTCGCTGCGGGCGAACACGCTCACGAGGATCCCGCCCTGCCGGACGCCGGCTTCGTAGCGTTCCGCCCAGTGCCTCGGGACGCCCGCGGTCATGAGGATCTCGCGCAGGCCGCCCGTGATCCCGGCGCCGACCGCGCTGGCCACGACCGCGGCCAGCGGGCCGGCGACAACGAACCCGAGGTCGGGGACCACGACGCTCATCGCGACCGCCGCGCCGAACGTCTGTGACGACGGCGCTCCGTCCGGGCTCCGGAAGCACCTGTGGCGTGTCGCGTCGGTCATCAGCAGGCTGACCTCCTGTCGGGTGTAGCCGCAGTCGATGATGCGTTCCGCCGCGGCTTCCGCCTCGTCGTGCGTCTGCACCAGGCCAATTACCAGCTTCTCCATGAAAGAGACCTCCTTCGCGTCGAGCGCGTCCTCGCTCAGGGCCCCGGCGACGGATACCGCACGCTCTGTGCCAATCCGAAATTCTCGCGCCTCGGTGCGTTTGCGCCGATTTCTGTGCCCCTTCCGCTGGAGGAGTGAGGCGGGATGTCGCAGTGCGCCCCCCGGGCCTCACCTTCCGATGTCGACCTCGCCCGTGCCAGCGCGGTTGATTCCATATTTTGCAGTCGATCGGCGCGAGCGCCCCATTTCGGGGGCTCCGTCTGACCAGGTCGTCCGAAGGCCGTGTCCACGGGCGCCCGGGGCGGCCGGAGCAGGACGGGGCCGGAGGCCGCGTCAGAAGCCGATCGTGTCCTCGACCTGCGCGGGCGGCTTCGTCCCCGTCGTGCGGCCCGTCGACGCCTCCCGCGGCGTGGCGCGGCCGCGCCCCTCCGAGGTGCCGCGCGGCGCCGCCGTCGCGCCCGGCCTCCCCGCTGCGCCGGTCCGGACAGCGCCTGCCGGCTGCGCGGTCGCCGCCGTGGCCGCCGGCTGCGCCGTCTCGGCCGCGGGCGTCGCGCTCGCGGGCTCTGCCGGCACCGGCGCGGCGGCGCTCGCTGGCGCCGGCACCACCGGCTGCGCCGGGACGGGCGCGGCCTGTCGGGCCGGAGCCTCCGACGAGGGGGTCACCTCGGCCGTGGGCGACCGTCTCGTTGCCAGGAAGACGACCGCCGCCACGAGCGCTCCGAACGCGAGCGCGGCCGCCAGGATGGCCGGCGCCCACCTCCGGGCCCCGTCCGTCCCCGAGGTCGCCATGCCGGCGAGCGTCCGCCCCGGCGCGCCGTCCGTCGAGAGCCGCGCGCCCGGCGCCGACGACGGCGGCGTGCCGGTCGTCGAGAGCCGCGCGCCCGGCGCCGGCGGCAGCGGCGTCGGCTCCCCGAACAGCACCGGCTGCGACGCGCTGCCGTGGTGGGAGCGCTCCCCCGCGGACGAGGGCTCGGTCGTGAACGCCGTGCGCCCGATCCCGAGGACCGCGCGCTCCAGCGCCTCCGCCATCTGCCGCGCCGACGCGAAGCGCGCCGCGGGATCGTGCGCCAGCGCCTTCTTCATCCAGGCGTCGATCGCCGGAGAGAGCTCCGGCCTCACCTCGCTCGGCGGCGTGAAGATCCCGGTGTGCAGCACCACCGAAAGCGCGCCCAGCGTCTCGCCCCGGAACGGGACCTGCTCGGTGAGCGCGTGGTAGGCGACCACCGCGAGCCCCCAGAGATCCGCGCGGAAGTCGACGTGCTTCGCGCTGAGCAGCTGCTCGGGGCTCATGTAGAGCGGCGTGCCCAGCACGCTCCCGGTCGACGTCATGCCGAGCTCGCCGTGGACCCGCTTGGCCACCCCGAAGTCGAGCACCTTCACGAACAGCTCGCCCTCGACGTCGAGCAGGAAGATGTTGTCCGGCTTGATGTCGCGGTGGACGATCCCGACCTGGTGCGCCCGGCCGAGCGCCTTGGCCGTCTGCGACACGATCGTCGTGACCTCGACGGGCGGCAGCGCGCCAAGCCGCTGCATGCGGCTCTTGAGGTCCTCACCCTCGAGCAGCTCCATCACGATGAACGGCACCCCGTCCGTCGTGACGCCGTGGTCGAAGACCTGCGCGACGTGCGGGCTCTTGATCTGCGCGGCCGCCATCGCCTCCCGCCGGAAGCGCTCCACGAAGCCGGTCTGGTCCGCGTAGGCCGGCGCCATGAACTTCACCGCCACCTGCGTCCCGAGCGCGAGGTGATCGGCCACCCACACGCTCCCCATCGCCCCCTTCCCGAGCTCGCGCGCCAGCCTGAGCGTGCTCGTCACCTGCTGTCCGGGGTTCATCGGGGGGTCCCTCTTCGAATCGGCCGGGCCGACGACCCTGGGGAGGCGTCCTGTGCGGGCGGCGCGGCGCTCTGGGTGTTGGCGCGTGTTGGCGCGTGTTGGCGCGTGTCGGAGCGTGTCGGCGCGCACAGCGTACAACAAACACCCCGGACCGTCACCACCGAGCGCTCGCGCCGCGCACCTGACGGGAGGTCTCGGATAAGCTGGCACCATGCGCGAGGGCACGCTGGTCGCAGGCCGGTTCGAGGTGCACCGCCTTGCCGGCGCCGGCGGGATGGGCACGGTCTACCGGGCGATCGACCAGCTGACCGGGCGCCCCGTCGCGCTCAAGGTCGCGCCCCCGGAGCTCGCCGCCCGCTTCCGGCGCGAGGCGCGCATGCTCGAGGCCGTGCAGCACCCGCTCATCGTGCAGCACATCGCGCACGGCACGGGCGACGACGGCGCCCTGTGGCTCGCGATGGAGTGGCTCGAGGGCGTCACGCTCGACGCGCGCCTGGAGGAGGGGGCGCTCCCCGTGGCCGACGCGCTGCTCGTCGCGCACCAGATCGCGGAGGCGCTCGCCGCGATCCACGCCATCGGGATCACGCACCGCGATCTCAAGCCGAGCAACGTGCTCCTGCGCGAAGGCAGGGTCGACGGCGTCGTCCTGCTCGACTTCGGCGTCGCCCGGGCGGCGGCGTCGACCTCGCTCGTCACGGAGGCCAGCTCGCTCGTCGGGTCGCTCGGCTACGTGGCGCCCGAGCAGGCCCGCGGCGACGCCGAGGTCGACGCGCGCGCCGACGTCTTCGGGCTCGGCGTCGTGCTCTTCGAGTGTCTCGCCGGCCAGCGCCCCTTCGCGGCCGACGACCCGCTCGCCGAGGTGTGCCGCATCCTCCTCGAGGAGGCGCCGCGCCTCGTCGAGCGGCGCCCGGACGTGCCGCCCTTCCTCGACGAGCTCGTCGCGCGCCTCCTGGCGAAGGACCCGGCGGCGCGCCCCGCGGACGGCCGCGCGGCGGCCGCCGCCCTCGCGGAGGCGCGCGCCCTGCTCGCGCGCGCGTCCAGCGTGGGCGCGGACGGCGCGCCGGCGTCGGTCACCGACGACGAGCGGCGGCTCGTCAGCGTCGTCCTCGTCGATCTGGGCGCCGCGGACCCGGAGCCGGCGAGCGATCGCGGCGTCGAGCGGATCGTCGCGGACCTCGCCGAGGCGTTCGGCGGCGAGCGCGTGCGGCTCCCGGGCGGCACGCGCATGGTGCTCCTGTCCTCGCAGACCGACGAGGTGTTCTCCGGCCGCGGCGGCGCCGGCACGATGGCCGCCTTCGACCTCGCGGCGCGCGCCGCGCAGTGCGCGCTCGCGCTGAAGGCGCGCCTGCCCGGGCGCCCTGTCGCGCTCGCCACGGGCCGCGCGCAGGTGGGCGAGCGCCTGCCCGCGGGCGACGTGATCGACCGCGCGGTCGCCCGCCTCCGTGAGGCCGAGGGCGACGTGCGCATCGACGAGGTCACGGCCGGGCTCGCGGCGCCGCGCTTCGAGGTGACCGGCGACGGCCCCTCGTTCCTGCTGAAGGGCGAGCGCGACGGCACCGAGCCCGAGCGCACGCTCTTCGGCCGCGTCACCTCGTTCGTCGGGCGCGACCGCGAGCTCGCGACGCTGCGCGGCCTCTTCGAGCAGAGCGCCGACGAGCCCGTGGCGCGCGCCGCGCTGGTCCTCGGCGAGGCGGGCATCGGCAAGACGCGCCTGCGCTGCGAGCTCGTCCGCGCCGTGCGCGAGCGCGACGCGCGCGCGTCGGTATACGTGGCGCGGGGCGACCCCCTCGGCGCGGGCGCGCCGTTCGGCATGCTGGGCGAGATCGTCCTCGCGGCCGCCGGCTGCCTGCCCGGCGAGGCGCTCGAGGCGCGCCGCGTCAAGATCCGCGAGCACGTCGCGCGGGCCCTGCCCGCGCCAGCCGACGACGCCCCGCGCGTCGCCTGGTACCTCGGCGAGATCGCGGGCACGCCGTTCGACGACCCCGACGTGGAGCTGCGCGCCGCCCGCGGGGACGCTGTCGCCGTGAGCGAGCAGGCCCGCCGCGCCGTGCTCGAATGGCTCGCGGCGCGCTGCGGCGAGGGGCCGGTCGTGGTGGTGCTCGAGGACATGCACTGGAGCGATCACGCCTCGGTCTCGCTGCTGGACGAGGCGCTCCAGGTGCTCTCGGATCGCCCGCTCCTCGTGCTCGGCTTCGCGCGCCACAGCGTGATGGAGACGTTCCCCGGCCTCTGGGGCTCGCGCGGGGTGCAGCACATCAAGCTCGGCGCGCTCAGCCAGCGGGCGGCCGAGCGGCTCGTCCGCAGCGTGTTCGGCGAGGAGCTCGCGCTGCCCGAGGTGGCGCGGCTCGTCGAGCACGCGGACGGCCATCCCTTCTTCCTCGAGGAGCTCATGCGCGCGCGCGCCGAGGGCCGGAGCGACATGCCGCCCACGGTCGTGGCCCTGATGCACGCGCGCATCGAGGCGCTGCCGGCCGAGGCGCGGCGCACGCTGCGGGCGGCGAGCCTGTTCGGCGGCAGCTTCTGGCCCGAGGGCGTGCGGCAGCTGCTCGGCGCCGGCACCTCGGCCGAGTCGCTCGACCGCTGGCTCAAGAGCCTGCTCTCGGAGGAGCTCGTCGCCCGGCGCGGCGTGTCGCGCTACCCGGGGCACGACGAGCTCACGTTCCGCCACGCATTGGTGCGCGACGCCGCCTACGGGATGCTCACGGACGGCGATCGCGCCGCCGGCCACCGGGCTGCGGCGCGCTGGCTGCGCTCGGTGGGCGAGACCGACGAGCGGGTGCTGGCCGAGCACGCCGAGCGGGGCGGCGACGCCCCCACGGACGGCGAGGGCCTCGTCGCCCGCGGCCCCGCGCAGGACCGCGCGCGCGAAGGCAGCGGAGGCGGAGGCGGAGCCGGACAAGGGCGCCCCCCGGAGCGCAAATCAGAGCGTGAACGGAACGAAGCGCAAGGGGGCCAAGGTTGATGAAGTTACATTGACGTGATAACCCGCCGCCCAGAGCAGTGAGCATGGATTCGTCTGATCTGGGCACCGTCGGTCCCTACGAGCTGCTGTTGCAGCTGGCCAAGGGCGGCATGGCCGAGGTCTTCATCGCGCGTCGCGCCTGCGCTGCAGGCCGAGGGGACGCGGGCGGCGCGGCGGGTGCGGGCTGCGCGGGTCTGGAGCGCGAGTCGCTCGTGGCGGTGAAGCGGATCCGGGCCGATCTGCGGTACGAGTCGAGCTATTCGTGCATGCTCTTCGACGAGGCGGGCATCGCGTCGCGCGTCGCGAGCCCCCATTTCGTGCCCGTCCTCGATTACGGTCTCGACGACGGGGCGCCGTACATCGTCATGGAGCTCGTCGTGGGGGTCACCCTCAAGCACCTCACCCGGGCTCCCGAGGCGCTCGGGGTCGGCGACGCGATCGAGCTCATCGCGCAGGCCGCCGAGGGGCTCCACGCGGCGCACGAGGCGCGCGACAGCTCGGGGGAGCTGCTCCAGGTGATCCACCGGGACATCTCGCCATCCAACGTCCTTGTCGGGGTCGACGGCCGGGCGTCCATCTGCGATCTCGGGCTCGCGTATGCCCTGCGCCGCACGACGCGGACGAAGACCGGGATGGTGAAGGGGAAGCTGAGCTATTTCTCGCCGGAGCAGGCGAATGCGCGGCCGCTGGATCGGCGCTCGGACGTGTTCTCGCTCGGGGTCGTGGCGTGGGAGGTGCTGGCGGGCAGGCGGCTGTTCGCCGGCAGCAACATGGTCTCGACCCTCCACGCCGTCCTGGAGCGCGAGGTGCCGCCGCTCTCGAGCGAGCGCGAGGGCGTGAGCCAGGCCGTCACGGCCGCCGTCGCGCGGGCGATCGAGCGCGATCGCGACGCGCGCTGGCCCACGGCGGCCGATTTCGCGCGGGCGCTCCGGGCCGCGGCCGAGGAGGAGGGGCACGCGCCGTCGCGCGACGCCATCGGCGCGCGGGTCGCCGAGGTGCTCCCGGTGCCGCTGAAGCCGCTCGCGCCGTCCTACGCCCCGGGCGGGCCGCGGGTCACGAAGGAGATCATCGCCGCCTTGCAGTCGATGCGCGCGGCGGCGTCCGTGGGCGAGGGGGAATCGGGCGGGCTCCTGGAACAGCGGCGGCCCTCGCGCGGCTGAGCGCGCCGCTGCGGTTCCGGCGTCCGCGGGGAAGCCCGGAGCGTCGGTATGCGCTCAACACCATAATCTCGTTCAGCTGCACGACCGTGGTTCCGCGCCTGCTCGTGTTGACGCGGCGCTCCGGAGGAGCTCCGCCGGCCTTGTCCTCCCTCGGGTCGACGGACGCGCGCAAGACGGTCGATAGGCGTTGACATCCGGTATGTGAGCGTTCACATTGCAGAGGAATCCTTTCGCTTTGCTCCGGGTGGGTCGCCATGCGCATTGCGAGCTTCGTGGTCGGGTATCGGGTCGATCCTGGTGCCAATTGCGTTCGGTCGTTGCGCAGATGACTGTCGCACGATGGCGATCGGCGTTTCGCCAGGAGTGGACCACCGGAGAACGCGACAGACCGCGGTTGTTCCACGATTGTCGTGAAAAATCATGGATGCTGCTCACCGGTAGCATAGGTGCGCAGGGGGTGGTCCGCGTGAGCGTAGCTACCTCGATGATCGTGCCACCGCAGGCCACAACCATCTTGTCATCGTCGTCGCTGATGCCTGCGTTGTGAGTCGTTTCCTTACCATCCCGACAGGATGGCCAGCCGCGCCCCGCCATGGAGTGGTTGATGGATTTTTCGGCAGGTAGCAGAAATATCTTCAGGCCGAACTGGCCACGAGCTGTCGCGACACGGGCGAGGGTGAACACCAGATCCCGCCTGCGCTCCACTTTAGCGTGCCCACAGCGGGCGAGGAGAGAGAACCATGGTTAGGCCCTCAGATCATGAGAAGGCGCGTCCTCTCCTGGGCTCTCGGTCAGCTGTCTCGATCGCGTTGATCGTGGCCAGCGGCTGCACGGGAGACCTGGGCGGGTTTCGCTCCGAGGATTCCACACCGACACAGAACGACCCGCCGTCCACCTCGACGGGCACGGGCACGGGCCCGACGGACCCGGCCGCTTGCGAGGACGGCGCGGTGTACCCCGGGCGAGCGCCGCTGCGGCGGTTGACGCGCTTCGAGTACAACAAGACCGTCCGCGACCTCCTGGGCGACACGACCGACCCGGCCTATTCACTGCCGAGCGAGGAGGTCGGGAACGGCTTTGGAAATGACGCGGACGTGCTGTCGGTCTCGAGCCTGCTCGCCGAGCAGCTGGGCACCGTCGCGGAGGGCATCGCCAAGCGCGCGACCGGCACCCCGGAGGCGCTCGCGAAGCTCCACCCTTGCGCGAGCAACGTGAGGGCGGAGGACGAGGAGGCGTGCGCGCGCTCGATCATCGAGCGACTCGCGCCGCTCGCTTACCGGAGGCCGCTCGCCGACGGCGAGGCGAACGAGCTCCTCGCGCTGTACACCGCCGGCCGGACGGACGCCACGTTCGACGCCGGCGTCGCGACGGTGATCGAGGGGCTGCTCCAATCGCCGGATTTCCTCTACCGCATCGAGTTCGGCACGCCCGACCCGCAGCGCCCCGAGCTCCGCCGGCCCACGGGCGACGAGATGGCGACGCGCCTATCGTACCTGCTCTGGGGCACGATGCCCGACGAGGATCTGCGCATCGCGGCGCAAGCGGGTGAGCTCTCGACCAAGGAAGGCGTGCGCCGTCATGCCGAGCGCATGCTCGAGGATCCTCGGTCCCGGGTCACCGTCCGGTACTTCTTCGACAACCTGCTCCCCATCAGCAGCCTCGCGGATCTCGAGCGAAACGCGGAGACGTTCCCGACGTTCTCGCGGACGATCGGCTCGCTCCTGCACGAAGAGACGCAGCGATTCCTCGCGCACGAGATCTTCGAGGAGAACGGCACCTGGGCGTCCATCTTGACGGCCCCGTACACGTTCATGAATGGACCTCTCGCGGCGTTCTACGGCGTCTCCGGCGTGACGGGCGACGAGTTCCAGCAGGTGCAGCTCGACACGACCCAGCGCCTCGGGCTCCTCACCCAGGCCGGGATGATGGCCGGGACGACGCACTCGAACAACACGAACCCCGTGGTTCGCGGCGGCTTCGTGCTCGACAAGCTGATGTGCCAGAAGATCCCGCTCCCCACCGGCGACATCCTGGCGAGGGTGAAGCCGCCGGAGCCGTACACCGGCAAGACGGCGCGGGAGCGCTTCAGCCAGCACAGCAAGGACCCGGTCTGCGCTACCTGCCACCAGTACCTGGATCCGGTCGGGTTCGCGCTCGAGAACTACGACGCGGTCGGGCTGTACCGCACGACGGAGAACGACGTCCCGATCGACGCGAGCGGCGGAGTCCCGGGCACGGACATCAAGGTGAACGGGCCGATCGAGCTGGTGCAGGGGCTCGCCCAGACCGATGCGGTGCAGAACTGCTTCGCGACGCACTGGGCCGAGTACGGCTATGGTCTCACGCTCCGCGCCGGGGACGCTTGCACCAAGAAGGCTGTCACGGACGCCTTCAAGGCGTCCGGATACAATGTGAAGCAGCTCCTGATCGAGCTCACGCAGACGGACGCTTTCCACTACATGGCTGCTCAGGAGGAGTGAGGGTTATGTCGAACTTTCGTATGAGCCGACGTGCCGTGCTGCGCGGCGCTGGCGCCATCGCCATCGCGCTCCCCTGGCTGGAGATCATGGGCACCGAACGCACGGCGAGCGCGGCACCCGCCCCCGCCAAGCGTTTCCTCTCCGTCTACACGCCGGGCGGGACGGTGATGAACCGCTGGCGGCCGACCGGCACCGAGACGAACTTCACCTTGGGGCCCATCCTGTCGCCGCTCGCGCCGGTGCAGGACAAGCTGCTCGTCGTCGACGGCCTCGACATGAAGAGCGCGGTCGGTGAGCAGCACCAGGCCGGGATCATCGCCTGGCTCTCGGGCACGACCCAGGCACCGAACGGCGGCTACGGGGGCGGACCGTCCATCGATCAGGTGATCGCCTCCCGGATCTCCGCCGGTCAAAAGGCGAAGGCGAGCATCGAGATCGCGGTGCGCTGGGCGACGGGAAAGTCCCACGGCCTTCTGTCACCCATGAACGCCGCGAATTTCGAGAGCACCGCGCCGTTCAGGCCGATCGCGCCGCGCCTCGATCCGACGGAGATCTTCACCGACCTCTTCGGCACGCTGGATCCCAGCGCCGGCAACGACGCCGCCCGCCGGCTCGCGCGAAAGAAGTCGATCCTCGACTTCCTCGACGGGCGCTACTCCGCCCTGTCCTCGCGGCTCGGCGCCGCCGACGCGCAGAAGATCGACCAGCACCTGACGAAGATCCGCGAGATCGAGAAGAGCCTCGACACCGCGGCGCCGGTCGAGACGAGCGCGTGCAAGGCGCCGACGAAGGTCGACACGTCCGACTACAACCCGCGCACGGGGCTCAGCGCGGACAACGACGGCAAGGTCAAGGACACCTCGACCGACGCTGCGATCCCGAAGGTCGGCAAGCTGATGATGGACATGCTGGTGATGTCGCTCGCCTGCGACATCACCGCGGTCGGCACGCTGCAGTGGAGCGACACCGAGGCGAAGCACACCTTCCCCTGGCTCAACCTGAGCGAGCACCACCATTTCTACCAGCACGACGGCGGCTTCAGGGCGGCCGAGTGCGAGCTCATCTGCAACTGGTATTCGAAGCAGCACCTCTATCTCCTTCAGGAGATGGCGAAGATCGACATGGGTGGACACTCGCTGCTCGACGAGAGCGTCGTCTTCTTCGGGTCCGAGCTCTCGGATCCGCCGAGCCACAACAAATCGAACATGCCGTTCTTGCTGGCCGGCGGCGGCGGAGGCCTGCGCACTGGACGCTGGGTCCGGTACCCCAACCTCTCGCACAACAACCTGCTCGTCTCGATCTTGAACCTGTTCGGCGACAACCGGAACACGTTCGGCGACCCGAAATTCTGCACTGGGCCGCTCACGAACCTGACGTAGCCTTCGCAAGGACAGAGCGCCGGCCGGCGCAAGTTCAACGACGCTGGCCGGCGCGAGTTCAACGACGCCGGCCGGCGCGAGTTCAACGACGCCGGCCGGCGGTCCTCGACGTACAGGCTGGCGCCGTCACGCGACGCGGCGCGAGCAGGATGGTCGCACCGGGAAGGCGCGACCGCGACGTCACCTCACCGCAGCAGATCGCCGATCGCCCCGTACCAGACGTTCGCCATGCGAACGTAGCCGGACTCGTTCGGGTGTATCCTGTCCGGGAGCTCCGCTGTCGGAAACCCGGTGTGCATGTCCACCAGCCTCCGTACCACGCACACCGAAGTGGAGGGCCGCGGGGATGCGAGCTCCGCTGGCGCCGTCGAAGTGATCGATCGACAGCCTCCGAAGAGACACGAGACCTCTCGCCCAGCGCGCTACGGCGCGAGCGGCGCCCCTGCGACCTCGCCGTCGCTCGCGTCTGCGACGATCAGGCGAATGGAATCGGCGCAGGGAGCGAGCCCGATCCCAGGGACGAAGAGCCAGCGCATGACGGCCTCGTCAGGGGAAGGCGAAAGGAGACCCCGAGACGGACTGTGAGCGCTCACATTGTGGGTGTCAACGAGAATGGGCCCGCGCGCGGCCTCTCATGGGCGAGCTCGTCCCCGGATCGCGCGCTCCAGTCGGCGCGCAGGGGAGGGGCCTCGGTCTCTTTGCCGTGCAGGCCAGGGCGCGCTTCACCGGGCAGCGCGCGGGCGGCGCGCTTCACCGGGCAGCGCGCGGGCGGCGCGCTTCACCGGGCAGCGCGCGGGCGCTCCGTGGGCCGCAGCGCGTACGCGATGCCGCTCTGCAAGGTGCCCATCGTGACGATGCCGGTGAGGTCCGCGCCGAGCTCGATCAGGGCGCGCGCCACCTCGGGGCGGATGCCCGTGAGCACCACGCGTGCGCCGAGCATCTGGGCGGCGCGCGCGGTCCGCGTCAGCGCATCAGCGACGAGCGTGTCGACAGCGCGCACGCCGGTGATGTCGAGGATCGCGGTGTGGGCGCGCTGGCCGCTGATCCCGGTGAGCAGCGTTTCCATGATCTGCCCCGCGCGCGCGCTGTCCACCGTCCCGACGAGCGGCATGACCAGGACGCCGTCGGCGAGCGGGATGAGCGGTGTCGACAGCTCCCGGAGCGCCTCCTGCTGCGCGGCGATGATCTGCTCCTGCAGCGCGGCCCGCTCCGCCTCCGCGCGCCTCAGGTCGGTGTCCTCTCTCACGACGCCGCCGACGCCTACCAGCTCGCCGCGCTCGTTGCGCACCGGGAACTTGACCGTGAAGAAATAGAAATTCTGGCTGCCGTAGTCCAGGACCTCCTGGTACCGCATGGCCTGGCCGCTCGCGAACACCTCCCGTTCCTTCTCCACGATCCGGTCGGCGACGCCGGGCGGCGTGGCGCCGAACTCATGCTCGTCCTTGCCGAGGAACTCGATGACGTGCCGCCCGAGGGCCCGCGCATAATGGCGGTTGAGGAACACGTAGCGCCCCTCCGCGTCCTTGATGAACATGACGTTCGGCGAGTTGTCCACGAGCTGCAGGAGCATCTGATAGCGCTCGTGCATCAGGCGCTCTCTCTGCCGCGGATCGTCGCCTTCATCCACGATGGCCGCGATCTCCCGGACGTCGCCTCGCTCGTCGCGCAGCACGGCGTAGGTCCACCGGCAGGTGATCGCGTCTCCCTCTCTCGTCCTGCCCGCGCTCGTCGTCGTCGCGAAGAGGCTCTCGCCAGGATCGTGGTTGAACGCCTGCACCTCCTCGGGCGACACCGGATCTGCGGCCACGAGCTCGGAGAGCCGGCGGCCAACGGCCTCGCCCTCGCTCCAGCCGAAGAGGCACCTGGCGGCGTCGTTCCAGCGCGTCACGGTGCCATCCACGCGCCAGTGGATCAGCGCCGGCACCTGCGTGGCGCCCAGCGGGAACGGCGCGTCGAGGTACGCCGCCGCCGCGCTGACCAACCCTCTCTCGCGCGCGAGCTCGCCGCGCCGACTGGCCAGCTCATTCTCGAGCTCCTCGACGCGCGCGCGCAGCGCCGCGCACTCGGCCTTGTAGTCAATCTCGTCATCGCCGCGCGCGGACACCCCGCCCGGCGCGGGGATCCCGCCAAGCTGGCAGGGCCCGCCCGCCGGGCTCCCTGCTTCCGAGTCGTGGTCCCCTCCGGACGCCCCGTTCGCGTCCGCGTGTCCGAACGGTCCGGATGTCCGCTCGCCCCTGTCCCGACCCATGCTCGCTCCTCCCCGCGCTGATCCGCAAGCGCGCCGCCCGTCGTGCCGTAGTGTAACGGTTCCGCACGTCGATCTCGCCAGAAAGTCGACAAGGCCCTCCGCGACGCGCGCCTGCCGTCCCCCGCGGTGGCGATGGCCAGTGACGAGCGCTGCACCACCTCGCTGGGCCTATCGTCGAGCCGCCGGATCGCGTCAAGGCGCGCGCAGTCGATGGGACCGGAGATTAACTGTGTGAGTGCTCACTTTTTTGGGGGGCCAGGCGAGGCTGCATCCCGTCGGCGTCTGGCACAGGGGCGGTGGCGCACCTTCCAGCTCCGCCTCGGATTCCGCAGGAGCTCCTGCGCTCGCGCTCGCCGGGAGCGCCGGTCGTGCGCCGTAGACTCAGTTCACGTTCTTCGACTCGATGGTCCATGCCCGGTCGGTGCACAGGCCGCAGCTCGCGCCGACGAACATGCCCTTGCCGGTCGCCCCCATGTCACCCTTCAGCTGCCAGCCTAGCCAGGCGACGCCGACCTTGCCGAAGACTCCGCCGTTGTCTTGGCCGTACGTGCCGCCGTGGCCCACGTTGGTGCTCGCAAGGACCGCGGGCACCCGGCTGGTGTTCCGGTAGTCCCGGGTCCCGTTCGGGTAAGCGACGTCATCGGGGCCGCCGAGGATGTACGCGATCGGCGCGTGGAGGGCATCGAGGATCTTCTGATCGGGGTTGATCATCCCGCTGCTCCAGATCACTGCGGTCGTCACGCGCGGGTCGCCGGCAGCACCCTCCGCCATCAGTCCGCCGCAGGACCAACCCATGACCGCGGTCTTGTCGGCAGCCAGGCTCTGGTAGTACTGGCTGCACGCTCGCCCGTTCTCCTCGATCGCCCAATCCAGGGATTCGATCAGGGGCTTTCCCATGGCCTTGTAGTCGTCGACCATGGGCCTCGAGTCGGAGCCGCTCGGTTCACCATCGGAGATCACCAGGTACCCGTGCGACGCGAGCTCGCCCAGAAAATCTGGGTTGGTGGTGCCGTTCAAGGAACAGCCGCCCTGCCCCCAGGCAACGATCGGGTACTTGTTGGCTCCGCCCAGGTCCTTCGGCCTGAAGATCGTGCGACCAGACAATCCGGGGTCCTTTTCGACCACGACCTCGTGTGAGCCGGTAAACGCGGCTCCCATGCCCCTCACGTTGACCGGCGTCGGATCGGCGGTCTCGTCCGCGGGGTCACACGTCGCCGCGCCGCCCGCGCCTGCGCCACCGGCGCCTGCGCCCGTGCCACCGGCGCCAGCGCCAGCGGCGCCAGCGCCTGCGCTGCCATGGCCCGCCGCTCCGCTGGAGCCACCCGCCGCTCCGTCGGAGGCGCCCCCACCCGCCGTGCCACCGGTCGCGCTCACATCGCCGCCGCCGCTGCCCGCGGGCGCAGCGCCTGTGGTCGCAGAGCCGGCAGAGCCCGCGGCTCCGCTCGAGCCCGCCGGAGTGCCAGCAGCCTCCGAGGGCAGCGAGTCGTCAGCACCGCAGCCGAACAGGAGGAGGGCGACGGCTGCTGCCGTTACGTGCGTCAATGCTTGCATGGAGGTCTCCTCTCGCGCGAAGGGTACGCGCGCGACTTGCTCTTCGTCCGCTCACTGGGTTCTTTCGCAGTCGATGTGAGCGTTGGCGATTCTGGTATCGAGTCCAGCGCCGCTCACCGCCCGGCGATGCCGCTCAGGCGAGCATGCCGTCGATGGGCCCGGAGCCCTTGCCCTCGCCGAAGTTCTCCGTCCACTCGGTCTTGTCCCGAACGGCGGCGGCGATGAGGCCGTTGAAGAGCCGGTTGTTCGTGACGTCTCCGGCGTCGATGTAAGCTCCCTGCTTCAGGTAGCCGCCGCCGCTTCCGGCGATGATCGTCGGCACGTTGCGGAAGCTGTGCGACGGGCCGTCCGATACGTGGTTCGTCCACATGATGATGGACTTGTCGAACAGGTCGCGGGCCTTGAACTGATCGAGGCCGTGGAGCAGCGTCTGCATGCGGAGCACGTCGATCTCGGCGTGTGCTTGCTCGGCCGTCGGGTTGTTGCCCGTAGCGGCGTCCGATTGCACACGATGGCTGATGTGGTGGAAGGGCCACCCGAGCGTCGCGTTCGCCGGTACCGCATACTTCGTCCCATCCGTGCCGTCGCCGTGCTGCAGCGTCGCCACGCGGTTGAAGTTGCAGGCGAACGCCAGCGCCACGAGCTCGAGGTGGAGCTTCGCGACGTCCTCTATCATGCCGTTCGTCTTGAACGCGAAGCCGCTCTTGAGCGCATCGAGCTCCGTCGTCGAGAGGCCCGCCTGGCTGCAGGAGCTGGCCATCTCGCCCATCGTGACCTCGGCGTCGCGGATGGCGTCGAAATGCTGCTGGAGGCGCTTCTTGTCGGCGGAGCTCAGCGCCGACATGCGCATCAGGCTGTTCAGCTCCTCGCGCACGAAGTCGTTCGCGCTCTTGCGGCTTCGGATGAGCTCGTCGGCGACCTGCCCGCCGTTGCCGCCGCTGCTGCCGCCGCCGCTTTCCGCCAGGCCGACGAGCTTGGCGTAGAGCGTGTACGGGTTGTCGTCCGCAGAACGCACCTGCCCGGCGCCGGCGCCCTTGAAAGAGATGCGCTCGGCGATGTACCCGTTCCTGCGGTTGCCGGCGTAGAGCGTGAGCGGCTCGGCGCCGCCCTCGTTCACCAGCTTGGCGACGACCACGTCCGCGGACACGCCGCCCGAGGACGCGGTGCTGCCACCACCCTGCGCCGGGCGCGCGGTGAGCGACTGACACAGGCCCTGCGCGTGGCCGCAGTTGGTGGGGCCCCCCATGGGGAAGTTGATCCCGCGGATGAACAGCAGGTTCGGGGCGTGAGGCGCGAGCACGTGCGTCGCCTTGTCCGTCATGGCGGCGAGCCCGTCGGTGGTGAGCTGGCCAGTCTGGTCCGGGAAGAACTTCTTACCCACCACGCCGCACGCCGCCACGATGTAGAGGCTGAACACGGGCGCGCTGTCCGCGGCCCAGGCGGAGCGCGACGGCAAACCCTCGAGGAACGGAAGGGCGATGGCGACGCCGCCCGCGCGCAGGAACGCGCGTCGATTCATGCCGCGCCGGTGTGCTGTGCTCGGAGGAGCGAGGTTCATTGCGATCTTCGGGTTCACAGCGTACCTCCCATGTGAGTCCGGAATGCGTCGTTCTTCACGAGCTCGAGCATGATCTCTTTCACCGAGCCGCTGGCGCCGCGGCTCACCTCGGCGAGCGTCTCGACGAGCGGCAAGTCCGACGGGACGACGTCGCGCTGGAGCGCGAAGCTCGCGAGCTTCTTGGCGTAGCAGAGGTGAGCCTGCTCGCCCTCCGCCATGTAGTGCATCAGCTCGCCGGCGTCCCCGAACGACTTGGTCCCTTCGGAGAACGCGTAGACACCGCTGCTGTCGATCGGCAGACCTCCGTTCTCCTCGTCCCGATATTGCCCCATGCCGTCGAAGTGCTCGAAGGCGAAGCCGACGGGGTTGATGAGCTGGTTGTGGCACGTGCCGCCGCAGCCGGAGGTGAGCCGCGTGATGCGTTGACGGTTCGTCTGCCCGGGCTCGAGCGGCGGGACCGGCGGAATGTTGGGGGCCGGCGCGCCGAGCGGCGCGCACAGCATGTCGAGGTTGATGCTGACGCCGCGGTGGATCGAGTCCGACTCATCGTTCAGGGCGTTCAGCGTCAGGTAGGGGAGCTGCGAGAAGAAGCCGACGCGATCGGGACCGAGGTCTTGCTCCACCATGCGGCTCCCGCTCGGCGCCAGGCCGTAGAGGCTCGCCATCCCCGGCCCCACGAAGCCCTTGGTGGACGTGAGGATCTCCTTGACCCCGAGACCCTCGGTGAAGATCTTGTCGAAGAACAGGTACGCGCTCTCCTCGTACTCCGCGTTCAACGATTCATTGTAGCTCGGCACGCCGAGCTTGCTGATCGTGGAGTAGCGATCGAAGTGGAGCAGCTCGCTGTGGAAGTACCGCATGCCCTTGACCGCGGTGGGCTCCTCCAGCATGGTCTTGGCGACCGCGGCGATCGCCTCCGGCGTCGTGAGCGTGGGCGCCTCGTCGAGCAGCTCGTCGCTCGGCGCGGCGTCGCGCAGCCAGAGCGAGAGCTTCGCCGCGACCTCGTAACCATCGAGCGGCTTGCGATCTTCGCCGAGCTCCGTGCGGTAGAGGAAGTGCGGCGACTGGAGCATCGTCCGGATCACGAGCTGCGCGCCCTTGGCAAACGTGCTCTTCGTGCCGGACATCGCCGCGCCGGTCTCGAAGAGCTCCGAGTACCTGGCGATCTCGTCGTCCGTCAGCGGACGGCGATACGCACGGCGCCCCACGGTTTCGATGAAGCCGGTCTCGTCCTTATCCGGGTAGACCCTGGCGAGCGCCGCATCCGAATCCGTCACCTCCTCGGCGAGCGCCTCCGCCGCCGATTGGTAGTCGCTCCACGAGCGCTGGTTCACGCTCAGCAGGTGCTCGTTGTTCGTGAAGTCCGTGATGCCCGAGACAGGCTTCTCGAACCCGTCGGACAGCGACGAAGGATCGGCGAGATTCAGAACCACCTGCACGCTGCGCGCCCACTGCGAGTTCGTGAGGCGCACGAACCGGTGGAACTGCGGCGCCCCCGGCATGTCGATGCCGCGCGCCACCCCGCCGGTGGGTGGGTCGCTGCCGTCCGGCGCGGGGCCGCCGCCCCCATCTGAATCGCCCAGGGAGCCCGTGCATCCCGCGAGCAGGAGCGCGGTGACGCAGAGCCCCGCACTTAGCGCCCGCCTGCGGCGCGGCAAGGCGGTCATCGAAAAAGACGGTGGGGTCATCATTGCCTCCTGACCAAGCTCGGGTGACAAGTTAGCTATTTCAGAGCCGTTACAACGCAACCATCATCCAGTAACTGTCTTGTTCATCTGAAGATCGAGGAATCCATGCATCGAAGGGACCCCGTTCACTCCACGGCCTGCGAGGCTCACTTGAGCGACTGGAAGAAGCGCCAGGCTCGCCCGCCCGCGCCGGACGGTACGGAGTGACCGCCGGGGTGCGTGCAGTACACGAGCGGCTGGCCCTCCTTGCAGCCCTGATACTCGACGCACGAGTCGCCGAAGCTCGACCGCATCGTGGTCGCCTGGCAGCCGTTCCGGCCCCGCCAGAAGTCGCGGGTCGACTGCCCCAGCTGGGGGGACACGGTCGTGTCGGTGTCGCCTTGCGTTTGAATCAGCGCGTGCGCGGCGCTGGCGTCGCTGCACGTGGGCTGCGATGCATTGGGACCCCATCCGGCGACCGGGGCGAGACCGCGGAACACGGACGACCGCTCACAGCCGAGCGTGTTCGTCATGAAGCCACCTTGGCTGAACCCGACCGCGAAGACGCGCTTCGTATCCACGCAGTAGCTCGCCTTGGCATGCTCGAGCATGGCGTCGAAGAACGCCAGGTCGGCGTCCAGGCGCGCCCTGTTGGCGCTGGGCGGCGGACCGCCCCAGTTGGAGTCTGCAGTACCCCACTGCGACTGGGTGCTCGGAGGCCTGGATTGCCCGTCCGCCGGCAAGCCCTGCGGGTAGATGAGCAGCGCCTGGTTGTTGGTCTCCTGGATGAGCTGAAATCCGCTGTTGTCGTGCGCAGCCCACACGTTGTTCATGTTCAGGCCATGGATACCGAAGACCAGCGGCAGCGGCTTGCTCGGGTCGTAGTTCTCCGGGACGTGAATCAGGAAGTAGCGCGTCACCCCACCGACCGTCAGCGTCTGCTGCGCGCGAGGGTCGGGGCGCGTCACGGCTTTGCCGCAGCCCACCGAGCCGCCGCCGCCAGGGTCCATCGAGCCGCCGTCGCCAGCGCCCGTCGAGCCGCCGTCGCCGGTGCCCGTCGAGCCGCCGTCGCCGGTGCCCGTCGAGCCGCCGTCGCCAGCGCCCGTCGAGCCGGCGGCACCGACGCCGGCCGAGTCGCCGCCCGTGCCGCCGGAGCTGCTCGCGCTCGTGCTCGCGGCCGTGCCCGCGCCGCCGCTCCCGACGGCTCCTCCGCCCGACGTCGCGCTCGAGGTGGTGGGGCCGCTGCTCGTGGATGCGCCGGAAGAACTACCAGCACCCGGGTCGACGGGCTCCGCGTCTGACGAGCAAGCGGCCAGCGCCGTCGCCACGCCCACGGTGAAAAGAACGCTCAGCCCGGAACCAGATCTACGCATAGGGAAACCACCTCGCCAACTGCTGCTCGTCGGTGGCACGGGCGATCGCGGGTCATCCGCCACGCTATCCCGGCCGGTTGATGCGGGCATCATGCGCCGGGCGTCGCCGGGCCGATCAGTCCTCAATAGGTCGAGAACAGGTTCCAGAGGAACTTGGGCGCGAACGCGGGCCAGCCATGATTGGTGTTGCTGTAGTTCGGGTCTCCGTGCTGGCACCAATAGACCGGATAGCCCTCGTCACAGCCCTGAGCCATGACGCAGTTCGAGAGATCGTCCGTGTACCCGTCAACCGGCGTCGTGCTCGCCTCGCAGTGGTTCAGATTGGTGTAGAAGTCGCGCGTCTTCGGGCCGTTGTCCGTCCCGACCACCGAGTCGCGCTTTCCGTGGATGACGACCGCCGTGACCTGCCCGGTACACTTTCGGGTGTCGGCGTTGAGCGGATACTGCTGTACGTTCTTGGTAGCGCACGGGCCGATCGCGCGCAGCTTGTCCGCGTGCTCGCAGCCGAGGATGCTCGAGAAGTCGCCGCCCGAGCTCTCGCCCGCCGCGAACACGCGGGCCTTGTCGATGCAGAGGTTGGCCGTGATCTGATCGTAGAGCGGCTGGAAGAAGGAGACGTCGTTCGCCCCCCAGCCGGAGCTGGGGTTGGCCGGGTGAGGGTAGACGCGGATCCAGGCTTCCTTGGGGCCGGTTGCCTCGAAGCCCGCGTTCTGCTCTGCCCAGTTGATCGGGTTGTTCGTCGGGTTGAACATGATCATCACCGGGTACGGCTTGCTGGCGTCGTAGCCGGTCGGCAGCTTCACGTAGTACTGGTGACCCGACACGGTGAGCGGGCTCTGCGCGCTGCCCGTCTGCGGATTGGCCTTGCCGCAACCCGTGCTCGGCTCCGGGGGCACCTTGCCTCCCATCGATCCGCCCGAACCACCGGCTCCTGGCGAACCACCGCTTCCGCTCGTTCCTCCTTCACCGCCCGCTCCACCCGCGGACGCGCCGCCGTCGCCGGTCGTTGTGCCGCCGCTGGTCGTTGTGCCGCCGCTGGTCGTGGTGCTGCCGCTGCTGACTGAGACAGCGGCCCCGCCCGTCCCGGGGTTGGGGTCGTCGCCTGACGAGCTCGCGCCGCCATCGACGCTACCTCCGCAAGCCGAGAGGGCGCAAGAGCCGGCCAGCGCTGCGAACAATGTGGCTCGAACGAGTATAGGTTGGTTCGTCATTCGAATACCCAGGCGCGATTTTTCCCTCACCGGCGGTGTTCTACGAGGCGCGCCCGCAGGGTGAGGTTGTTTCCAGTTGATTGAAGGATTCGAGTCCGACGGCAGAGCCAGGATTCAGCGAGCTTGCGCGACTTTGATGTAAACAAGCCGTCTCGCTGGATTTTCGCTCGCCGCGCTCGCGGCAAGGTGTTCATTGTGATCGTTCACATCATCGATGTCAACTCCTGTCGACAGGACCGCGGGTATCCTCGAGCCCAAGGGAGGACATGGCTAGCGTGGCTCCTCCGACGAAGCGGCGCGTCAAACGGGGGCACCGGCCGCGGACCAGTGGAGGGCGTCAATTTTGTTTGACGCCCAGAATGTGATCGTTCACGGTGCGCGCTCGGGGGTCCTGCTGTTTTGCCTTGGCCGTACTGCGGACCGTGCCATTCGTCCCGGGCTCATCATCGGGCCTCTGCACTGGCTCTTTTCGCTCGGTCGCCGCGGGCGCGAGGAAGGATGAGGTCGCGGCGGCACCGCTCGTTTCGCGCCGGGCGCGAGGCCTCACCTGCGACCTGCGCGCGCACCGCGCTCCGCATCGCGTGATCGCGCAAGACTGCTGACGTCGTATTTGAGCAGGCACACGGGCCCTATGCGCGAACCGGTGGCCCAGTAACCTGGCTCACGGCGTCGCGCTGGGGGCTGCGGGGCTCTGTGGGCGCCGGCAGCTCGCTCGTGACGTGGACTTGGTTGATATCAGTGCATTTTTCTGCGGCCTGTGAACAAGCCATCGAGTCGCGCACCAAGAGGCCTCGGAGAACCACGAACGCTGAGCAGCCCGCCCAGAACGGGCTGATCTCGTCCCCGGAGTGAGCATGACGACACGTCGATTCCTTTCGTCACTGGCCTGCATCGGTTGCGCGCTGTCGCTCGCCGCTTGCGGGAGCGATGATGCCGGCAGCGGCGCCGCCTCCACCGGCCAAGGTGGCGGCGGCGCCAGCGCGCCGGACGCGGCCTCTGGCGGTCCCGGCGGGGGGGCTCCTGGGGACGCCTCGGCCAGCGCGGGAGGCCAAGCGGGCGCCGGCACGGGCGGCGAGGCGCCCAGCGGCGGGACGACGGCGGCCGGCGGCGAAGGCGGCGCCGCAGGGACGGGCGGGGCGGGCGGGGCGGGCGGTTCAGACGAATTCGAGCCGGTGACCATCTCGTTCGGGACCACGCTCGATCCGCGCACTCAGGTGCTCGAGGCGCGAGCGCTCGCCGAGTCCGTCGCCGATCCCAGCTCTCCGCAGTGGCGCGCCAAGGGCGACCAGCGCAGGACGTACCGCTTTCCAGAGGCGGGCGCCGACGTTCCTTACCGCGTCTGCGTCCCGAATCGCTGGGACGGCACGTCGAAGTTGCCCCTCGTGATGTTCTTGCACGGCGCTTCGAACGACGAGAGCTCGTACCTGGATCAGAACAACAAGCAGATGGTGAATCTGGCCGACCAGCATGGCGTGCTCCTGGTCTCGCCGCTCGGCTATCAGGGCGCCTACGGCAACTTCCTGCGGCTGCCGGCCGTGTTCGGGCAGCCCGAGGAGGCGGAGAAGCTCCTGGCCATGCGTACGCCCGAGCGAGAACGCGACCAGGAGCTCAGCGAGAAGGACGTCATCAATGTCCTGGAGCTGGTGCTGCACGAGTACCCGATCGATCGCAGCTCGATGTTCCTCACCGGACACTCGATGGGGAGCGGCGGCACCTGGTACATCGGCGCGAAGTACGCCGACTACTGGAAGGCGCTGGCGCCTATGTCCGGACCCTTCGTCCAGGAGTCGGGCTATCCGTGGGACCGGCTGCGCAATGTGCCCATCTTCGTGACGGAGGGGACCCGCGGCACGCCTTCCCTCACAGGGAGCCACGCGCTGCGCGACTGGATGATGGCTGGCGGTTACACGATCACGTACAAGGAAGTCGACGCCGACCATCCAGGGATGGTTCCGCTCGTGTTGCCCGACGTCTTCGACTTCTTCGACCGTCAGTAGCTTTCGCGCTCCTCGCGCGCCTTCACGTCGCTCGGAGTAAGCGGCGGCGCTCTCCGCATGCGCGCCGCCGCCGGAAAGTTCCAGTTCTCACGGTCCCACATCCGTGCCAGCGTCCTCCCTCGGGCCGGAGGACAGCCGCGGGCGGGTCGATTGGGTTTGACATCGATCATGTGATCGCTCACATTGCCCCGGAGCAGTATCCTTTTCCTTCGCCTTGGGTGGGTCGTCGTGCGGACCGAGACCTTCGTCCTTCGATGGATCTCGGCGCCTGTGCTGTTCGCTCGGCGGCGCGCCGCGGGCGGCGGATCGGCGCACCGCAGGTCGCCGGCTGTCGGGCTGCCCCCTCGAGACCGCGCGATCTCTCGTGATCATGTTCGTGTGTCAGCTCACGAGTTCTCGTCGTGGTTGAATCGTCCAGCGTTGAACGGTTGCGGACCGCATGCAACAGGCAAGATCGACCCGCGCTCGATGACGGAGTGAACAGGACGATTTCCGTTGGATGGTAGGCGCACTGACAGCCACGCTGAGCTGGCCGCTCGGTCGCCAGCGCTTGACCAGGAGAGGGAGAGAGAGATGACCCGACCGTCTTTTTCGATGACCCTCCTGTCACGCTGGAGGCGGGCGCTGTGCGGTGCGGCGCTCCTGCTCGCGGGGTGCACGGGCTCCCTGGGCGCCCAGGACGAGGGCGACGGCCCCTCGCCGGGCGGCGCGGCGGCGTCGCAGGTCGCCGAGCGGAGCATGTTCCCGCGGCTGAGCCACGCGCAGTGGGAGAACACGGTGCGCGACCTCCTGCGCCTCGACGACAGGCCCGGTCTCTCGGCGTCCTTCACGAGCGATCCGCTCGGCGGCGTGTTCGACAACAACGAGGCTGCGCTGCTGGTGACACCCGGCCTCTGGAGCGACTACCAGCGCGCCGCGGAGGAGCTCGCGGCGATGGTGACCGCCGACGAGGGCAAGCTCGGAAGGCTCGTGCCCGCGGACCTGCCGGCCGAGCCGGAGGCGCGGGCGCAGGCGTTCGTCGAGCGGTTCGGCGAGCGGGCTTTCCGGCGCCCCATCACGGACGACGAGCGGGGTGCGTACCTCGCGCTGTTCCACCGCGGCAAGGAGCTCTTCGAGGGCGAGGAGCCGTTTGCCGCCGGCGTGCGCGCGGCGCTCGAGGCGTTTCTGCAGTCGCCCCATTTCGTCTACCGGGTCGAGCGCGGCGCCGGGCCGGCGAGGGGCGGGCTCATCCCGCTGAGCGGCCACGAGATCGTGGCCAAGCTCTCGTACCTCTTCTGGAACACGATGCCCTCCGACGAGCTCCTCGAGGCGGCGAAGGCGGGCGAGCTCTCGACGCGCGAGGCCGTCCGCGCCTACGCCGGGGGGATGCTCGAGGATCCGCGCGCCCGCGAGGTCGTCCGCGCGTTCCACCGGCAGCTCTACGACTACGAGCAGTACCACGACCTCAACAAGGACCAGGCGCTCTACCCCGAGTTCGTCCCCCAGATGGGCGACGACATGCAGCGCGAGGCAGAGCTCTTCGTGGATCATGTCGTCTTCGAGAGGGAGGGTGGCCTCACGGAGCTGCTCACCTCGCGCACTGCGTTCGTGAACGACCACCTCGCGGCGGTCTACGGCGTCGAGGGCGACTTCTCGGACGAGTTCGAGCAGGTGGAGCTCGACGACGCCGAGCGCTCGGGGCTGCTCACGCGCCTCGGCTTCCTCGCGGCCAAGGCGACGGCGCGGCAGCCGGACTCGATCCACCGCGGCGTGTTCGTGAACCTCAGGATCCTCTGCGCGGCGCTGCCGCCGCCGCCCGACAACGCGACCTCGCTGCCGCCGGGCGAGCTCGCGACCAACCGCGAGCGCGTCGAGGCGCACACGGGCAAGGGGACGTGCGGCGCGTCGTGCCACGGGGTGCTCATCAACCCCGCAGGGTTCGCCTTCGAGCACTACGACGCGATCGGCAAGTACCGCACGACCGACAATGGCGCGCCCGTCGACTCCGCGGACGTCTACACGCTCGGCGGCCAGCCGAGGAGCTACGCGGATGCGGTCGAGTTCAGCCAGCTCCTCGCCGAGAGCAGCGAGGCGCACGCGTGCTACGCGCAGCGCTGGATCGAGTTCTCCCACGGCCGCGGCGTGCGCGCGGAGGACCGGGCGCTCGTCAAGGAGCTCGGCGAGGCGTCGCGCGGCGGCGCCGCGACCAAGGAGCTCCTCCTCCAGATCGTCTCTTCGACTCCGTTCCTCGCTCGCGTTCCCGCGGAGGCGCCATGATCACCCGACGACGTGTGCTTCGAGGACTGTTCGGCGTCACGGTGGCGCTCCCGTTCCTGGAGACCTTCGCCTCGCGGCGCGCCTCGGCTGGCACGGGCGACGTGCCGCCCTTCGCGATCTTCATGCGCCAGGCGAACGGCGTGGCGCAGGCGACGAACGACGAGCCCGAGATGTTCTGGCCCAGCGAGACGGGCGCGCTGACCGCCGCGTCGATGGAGAAGGACAGCGACCGCGCGGTCAGCGAGCTCAAGGACCACGCGAGCAAGCTCATCATGCTGCGCGGCGTGGATTTCGCGTTCAAGGGCAACGGCTGCGGCCACTCCGGCGGCGGCAACCAGTGCCTCACGGCCGCGCGCGTGTCGGACCAGCCGGCGGGCAACGAGTCGCTGGCGATGGGCGAGTCGATCGACAACCGCATCGCGACCGAGCTCAACCCGGCGGGCGTCGAGCCGCTGACGCTCTACGCGGGCAGGATGGCCGGCTACATCAACGAGGTGCTCTCGTACCGCGGGCCGAAGCAGCTGCGCGCCGCCGAGCGCAACCCGGCCAACGCGTACCAGAAGCTCTTCGGCCTCGCCGACGTGGACACCGAGGTGCAGCAGTCGCTGGTCGAGCGCCGCACCAGCGTGAACGACCTGGTGCGCGGGGAGATGAAGGCGCTCATGGGCCGGAAGGACATCAGCAAGAGCGATCGCGAGCGGCTACAGCTCCATTTCGACAGCATCCGCGACCTCGAGGTCGCGCTCGCGTGCAAGCTCCCGGAGATGCAGGTCGACGAGATGGAGGCGATCTCGCCGAACGTCGGCAAATCCGAGAACGTGGAGGCCGTCACGCGGATGCAGATGGACATCATCGCGCTCGCGATGGCGTGCGGCGTCACGCGCGTGGCGACGCTCCAGGTGGGTGACGGCAACGACGGGACCGAGTACACGATCCACGGCGTCCGGCAGAAGAGCTACCACAAGATCTCCCACCGCATCGACAGCGACGGCACCTCGGGCCCGCCGATCGAGGGCGCTCAGGAGCTGCACCACCAGATCGACCGGATCCACGCGCGGCTCTTCAAGTACCTGCTCGATCGGCTCTCGTCGTACGAGCTCGGCTCGGGGACGCTCCTCGATCACGGCGTGGCGGTGTGGTTCAATGACAACGCCGACAAGTACCACGGGTACCGGAAGGTCCCGTACATCCTCGCCGGCGGCGCCGCGGGCTACCTGAAGACCGGCCAGTTCGTCGACGTCAAGATCACCAACAACAAGCTGCTCAACACGATCGGCGCGGCCGTCGGCTGCACCAACGGCCAGGGGGGCCCGCTCGACGACTTCGGCGATGAGAGCCTCGAAGGTGGGCTCGTCGCCCCGATCCTCGCCTGAAGAAGCAAAGAATCCAGACGTTTCGGAGCTCAAGCCGCTGCCTGTCGGCTCTCTGCTCAAAGCATCCCCATCTTCAATCGTTCAACTTGCGGAAATCCAACATGAATAAGAACCGTTCTTCTCGATGGCTGCGCGGTACGACGTGGATCGCGCTCGGGCTCGCGACGCTCGCTGGATGCTCCGATGGGGGCGAAGGCGACGGCACGGGCGGCGCGGGAGGAGCTGGCAGCACGACCAGCGCCGGCACGACCAGCAACGGCACGACGAGCGGCGCCACGACGAGCGGCGCCACGACGAGCGGCGCCACGACGAGCGGCGTCACGACGAGCACCGCCACGACCAGCGCCAGCACCGGCGGATCAAACGAAGGTGGCGGCGGTGCGGACGCCTCGACCAGCGTGTCCACCAGCGCGTCCACCGGAGCCGGCGGCTCCGAGCCCACGGGGAAGTTCGTCGGCAACATCACGACGCGCGGCGCCGTGCGCGACGGCTTCGCGAAGTACTGGAACCAGATCACGCCTGAGAACGAGGGGAAGTGGGGCGAGGTCGAGAAGAGCCGCGGGAACAAGGACTGGAGCAAGCTCGACAGGATCTACAAGTACGCGCAGGACAACAACATCATCTTCAAGCACCACGTCTTCGTGTGGGGCTCCCAGCAGCCCAGCTGGGTCGGGAGCCTCCCCGGCAACGAGCAGCAGGCGGCCGTGCGGGACTGGATGAAGTCGTTCTGCGAGCGCTACCCCAAGACGAAGTACATCGACGTTGTCAATGAGCCGCCGCCCCACACCACGCCGTCCTACAAGAACGGCATCGGCGGAGACGGCGCCAGCGGCTGGGACTGGATCGTCAACTCCTTCAAGTGGGCCCGCGAGTTCTGCCCGAACGCGAAGCTGATCCTCAACGACTACAACAACATCGAGTATCAGAACGACCACAACAACTTCATGAAGATCGCGAGGGCGGTCATCGCAGCGGGCGCCCCGGTCGACGCCATCGGCGCGCAGGCCCACGACGCGTACAAGATCAACACCAACACCGTCAAGGGCTTCATTGACCAGCTCGCCTCGCTGGGCAAGCCTGTGTACATCACCGAGTACGACATCGGCGAGGCGAACGACAACAGGCAGAAGCAGATCATGGAGGAGCAGTTCACGATGTACTGGAACCACCCCTCGGTCCAGGGCATCACCCTGTGGGGTTACATCGTCGGCACCACCTGGCGGGACAACACCGGCATCCAGTATGACGACGGCAGGATGCGGCCGGCCATGCAGTGGCTCATGGACTTCCTGGATCGCGGGTGATTGATGTCACGCTCGAGCGTTGATCCCCGCTCGTACAACGGACTCGATCAGGCCGACGCCAGCCTGTGCGTCGGCAAATCGCGGATCTTCGCGATCATGACCTGGAATCCTCACGACGTCTGGGATTTCCTTACGCAGTTCTGAGCTGAGGGTTCAACGACGGCGCTCGGTGCGCGTCGTCGGAGAGTAGCCGGGCTGGAGAGCTGGAGCGTCGTCTGCCGCCGATGTTCACCTTCCGCGGGAGACGATCGCTGCCAGCTCGCCCAGCCGGCTGTCTCTACGACGAACCACTCGGCGGGAGGCGCCGGGGCGCCATGAACCGAGCGACCCACGACATCGGCAATGCCTGACATCCTTCAGGAGAGCAGCAAGGATTCAAGAATGGCAACGAACACGATACCCTTCCAACGTAAGCTCTTCGGGGCGGCGTTATTCCTTTGCGGCGCGACCGCGCTTCCGTCCGTCTCCCTGGCGGACAATCCCGTCGTACAGACCAATTATACCGCGGATCCGGCTCCCATGGTCCACGGTGACACGGTGTACCTCTACACCGGACACGACGAAGACAGCGCCACCGACTGGTTCGGGATGAACGAATGGAGGGTGTATTCCTCCAAGGATATGGTGAACTGGACGGATCACGGGTCGCCGCTGAAATTCAGCGATTTCAGCTGGGCAAAGGGAGACGCGTGGGCAGGCCAGGCCATCCACAGGAACGGGAAGTTCTACTATTACGTTCCTGTCACGAGCCGCTCGCTGAACAGGATGACCATCGGCGTGGCCGTGTCCGACAGTCCCACCGGCCCGTTCAAAGACGCCCTGGGAAAGCCGTTGATCACGGCCGATTGCGGAGACATCGATCCGACGCCGTTCATCGACGACGACGGCCAGGCTTATCTGTACTGGGGAAACCCGAGCGTGTGCTACGTGAAGCTGAACCAGGACATGATCTCCTACCAGGGAGACGTCGTGCGCGTGCCCATGACGGCGGAGAGCTTCGGGCAGCGCACCGGGAATGACGATGGTCGCCACAAGACCAAGTACGAAGAAGGTCCGTGGCTCTACAAGCGCGATGGGCTGTACTACCTGGTGTACGCGGGGGGCCCTATCTCGGAGTACATCGCCTACTCGACGAGCAGCAAGCCCACCGGCCCATGGACTTACCGGGGGGTCATCATGCCCACGGAGGGCAGCAGCTTCACCAACCACGCGGGCGTCATCGACTTCAAGGGGAGCTCCTACTTCTTCTATCACAACGGCGCCTTGCCGGGCGGTGGCGGGTATCACCGCTCTGCCGCCGTCGAGCGGTTCACGTTCAACGCCGACGGTACATTCCCGACGATCAAGATGAGCAAGGAGGGCCCGCCCGGCGTCGGCAACCTGAATCCGTATGTCATGACGGAAGCGGAGACCATCGCCTGGGAATCCGGGGTCGAGACCGAGGTATGCGGCGAGGGGGGAATGAACGTCGGGTCGATTGAAAACGGCGACTACATCAAGGTGAAGGGCGTCGATTTTGGCACCGGCGCGGTGTCCTTCGACGCGAGGGTGGCCTCGGCGAACGCTGGCGGCAGCATCGAGCTGCGCCTCGACAGCGCGACCGGCACGCTGGTGGGGACCTGCATGGTCGAGGGTACCGGCGGCTGGCAGACCTGGGTCACCACGTCCTGTGCGGTCGACGGCGCGACAGGGATACACGATCTGTTCCTGAAGTTCACCGGTGGGAGCGGTTTCCTGTTCAACGTCAACTGGTGGAAATTCACTCCGCTCGACGCCCCGGATCCCGATCCGACGGGCGCCGGTGGCGCTGGCGCCGGGGGCGCTCCGGACGTGGGTGAAGGCGGAGCGACCGGCAGCGGCGGAGCGGGCGGGGGTGTGAGCAGCGGCAGCGCAGCGACCACCGGCAGCGGAGCCACGGCGGGCAGCGGAGCCACGGCGGGCAGCGGAGCCACGGCGGGGAGCGGTACGGGCGGCGCTGGCGGTACGACCGCTGGCGGCGCCAGCGGCGATGAGGGCGGGTGCGCCTTCCGGGTCCAATCCGGGCCCAGCTCCCCCGCGGGCGCGCTCGCAGCCTTGATCGCGCTGGGCGCGGTCGCCGCGCGGCGGCGTCGTGCCCGAGAAACCGGGCGGAGCGGGGCCGCCGCGAATTGACGGTCTGGTGCAATCATTGGAGGTTTGATCATGTTCACGAGAGTTCGCTCAGGTTCAATGCTCGCCGCCGCCTCGCTGGCGCTCGCTTTCAGCTCGACCGCGGCCGCGAAGCCCTACAAGGGCGCAGAGGTCTACTCGTCCCAGAGCTATCTTCAGGGTCGCATCGAGATGCGCATGCGCATGTCGCGCGGGAGCGGCATCCTGTCGACCTTCTTCACCTACAAGAACGGCTCCGAGATGTCCGGCGCGTTCTGGGAGGAGATCGACATCGAGGTCTTCGGGAAGGACAACGCCCGGAGCTGGCAGTCCAACATCATCACCGGGATGGGCACGAGGACGACGTCGGAGCAGGTACACAACGCGGGCGTCTCCCTCGCGGACGCCTATCACACCTACGCGCTGGAGTGGACGCCGGACTACGTGGCGTGGAGCATCGACGGGCGAGAGATCAAGAGAACGACGGGGGCGCAGGTGACCGCCCTGAAGAATCCCCAGTCTTTTCGCTTCAACACGTGGTCCTCCGACGCCACCGAATGGGTCGGAGCGTTCGACGATTCCGCCCTCCCGCAGCACCAGTTCGTCAACTGGATCAAGTACTATCGTTACAACAACGGGAACTTCGAGCTCGCGTGGCAGGACGACTTCAACTCCCTGGACAGCACGCGATGGAGCAAAGGGGACTGGACGTTCGACGGGAACCGCGTGGACTTCGACCCGCAGAACGTGACGGTGAAGGACGGCACGCTGGTGCTGTCGCTGACACGGGAGGGGCAGACCGGGTTCACCGGAGCCGTGCCCCGCGATGAGGACACCGGAGCGGGCACCGGCGCGGGCGCGGGCGGGGCAGGGGCGACAGCCAGCTCCTCCAGCAGCGGCGCGGGCGGGGCGGAGGCGACGGCGAGCTCCTCCGGCAGCGGCGAGGGCGGGGCCGCGACGACGGCGAGCTCCTCCGGCAGCGGCGCGGGCGGGGCAGGGGCGACAGCCAGCTCCTCCGGCAGCGGCGAGGTCGGGGCCACGACGGGGGCCAGCGCCTCCGTGGGCGCCGGCGCGACGGGCGAGGGAGGTGGGAGCGACGGAACGATGCCGGACGACGAGTCCTCCGACGGAGGCTGCGGGTGCGTCGTCGCCGGAGCCAGCGCCACGACGAGCTCGTGGGCCGCAGCGCTCGCCCTGGGGCTCTCCGCCCTGGCGATGCGACGGCGCCGGCCCCGCGGCTGACCTCGCAAGACGCTCGAAGGCGCCGCGGCCGTGACGAGGCCGCGCGCCGCGGGGCGCGGCGAGTCCCACCCTCCAGGCGTCCGGCCGGGGATCCGGAGCGAGAGTTCAACGCGGCGGACCCTTCTCTGGTTTTCCATTCTTCCCGGCAAGGCACGGGCGGACCCGGTGAACGCACATCGGGTGTGTAGTTGACCGAAGCTGGCGGATCCTTCTGATGGTGGCCACGCCTGGTCGCCCGCAGGTTGTTCGGCAAGAAGCGCGGCAGAACGCCGCGGAGCTGAATAGCCGATCCTGACATGCCGACAGGTGGAATCTAGCCGGCCTGAAGAACATCGGCCCGAGGGCACAGGTCCTGTGCCCGGCCGGGCGCTAGGCCGAAGACTCCCTCCGGGCTCGGCGCCACACGAAGGAGAGAGGACCGTGAAGAACGAGATCGCTGGCATCCGCATCCCTGACAGCCACCTGGCCGCGGAAGCGACCGAGCTCGCGCGGGACATGTCGGCGCCCTTCCTCTTCAACCACGTCATGCGCACGTACATCTTCGGCGCGCTGCTCGCGAAGCGGCGCGGGCTCGAGCTCGATCTCGAGCTGTTCTACCTCGGGGCGGCGCTCCATGACCTCGGCCTGGCCGAGAGGTTCCGGGGCCCGGAGCGGTACGAGGTCGAAGGCGCAAACGCGGCGAGCGAGTTCCTCAAGCAGCATGGCGTGCCCGAGGAGGCGATCGGCGTCGTGTGGGACGCGATTGCGCTGCACACCGTGAGGGGGGTCCCGGCGTACAAGCGGCCCGAGGTGGCGCTGCTCCACGTCGGAACCATCATGGACATCACTGGCAAGGACCTGAAGGAGCTCTCTGCGGACGAGGTGGATGAGGTGCTCCAGGCTTACCCGCGCCTCGATTTCAAGCGCGCATTTCCGCAGGCGATCGCTGACATGCTCGCCAGCAAGCCCGAGACGGCCTTCTACAACTTCACGGCCGACATCGCCGAGCGCCTGATCCCGGGCTTCCATGCCCCCAATTTCTACGACGTGATCCTGGCGGCGCCGTTCAAGGAGTGACCGGACCCAGCGCGTTGAGATCTGCAGTCAGTCAATCACACCCTCGGCGGCCCGCTCGTCATCGATCGCTGTCTCCGGCGGGATTTCTGGCGCGCGGAGCTAGATCTTCTCCCAGCGCCTGCTCTCGGCGGAACGGAAGAGCGCGTCGATGACCCGCATGTTGCCGACCGCGACCTCGATCGAATTCTCGACGGGGCCGCCCGTGCGGATGGCGCGCGAGAACGCCTCGCTCTGCAGGTGGTACTGGTCGACGACGGGGAACGAGGTGACCTTGGCCGAGCTGCAGTTCAGCGTCGAGCCGTCATCGAGGAAGATCTTGCACGGCTGGTCGGCGGGGGCGTTGAACGGGATCTCGATCTCGATGCGACCCTTGGTCCCGAGCGCGTTCACGCGCTGGTAGGCCACCGCCTGCGTGCTGCACGTGAAGGTCAGGTGCGCGCCGCCGTAGTCGAGCAGGCCCGAGGTCAAGCGATCGGTGCCGAACTCGGGATCGCGCTCGACGAGCACCATCGCCCGCAGGGGCTCGCGCCCGAAAAGCAAGCGCGACGTGTTCACCGCGTAGCAGCCGATGTCGTAGAGCGCGCCGCCCCCGACTTGTTCCCTGTTGCGGATGTTGGTGGCGTCGCGGTTGAAATACGAGAACGCCGCCTGGACGCTGACCAGCTCGCCGATCCGGCCGCTCCGCACCCACTCCCTGGCCTGCTGCCACTGCGGGTGGTAGCGGATCATGAACGCTTCGGCGATCCGCTTGCCCGTCTCGTGCTGCACGTCGACCAGCGCCGCGGCGTCCTTGGCGCTGAGCGCTATCGGCTTCTCGCACAGGACGTGCTTGCCGGCGCGGGCGGCGCGCGCCGACCACTTCACGTGCAGGTGGTTGGGCAGCGGGTTGTAGACGGCCTCGATCTCCGGATCGTCGAGCAGCTCATCGTAGCTGCCGTACGCCTTCGGGATCCCGAGAGACTGCGCGGCGGCGCGCGCCTTGTCGACGTCGCGCGATGCCAGCGCAGCGATCTCGGTCAGGGGCCCCCGCTTCATGCTGGGCAGGCTGACCTTCAACGCGAAGTTGCTCGCCCCGAGGACGCCCCAGCGCACGGGGGTGATGGATTCGCTCGACTTCGGATCTTGTGCAGATGTGGACATGGGCACCTTGCAGCGCGCGACGCGGGTGGCCGACGGCGCGTCTATAAACGCTCGACGTGAATCGACCCGACGGGTAGGGCCAGGGCCTCGAAGCTGGAAGGAGCGCGCGCGCCCCGCGCGAGGAGCGGAGAGGGCGAGAAGAGGGGGCGGCGCCTCGGAGGAGGTGTCACCGTGTTTCGCGGCGTACTCTGCCTTGTACAGAACCGCCTTGATCCAGCCCCTGCATCGGACAGGCTTGCTGTCCTTTGGCGCCGCAGCCGAAATCCTTCCCGTCGGCAACCGATGCAGGGACGTCCGCCGTCTCGCCCGCGGCCCACGCTGCGCCCGCAAAGCCGCCTGCAAACCCGCATGCAAAGCCAGTGCCGACGCTCACCATCACGGCACCTATCAGCTTCACGCTCATCCACATCCGACGTCTCCTGGTCAGGGAGGGGGCAAGCTCGGCCGCATGATCGCAGCTCGGACACAGATTGTGATCGTTCACATGGCTGGGTCAATCAAAAATTGACCGACGCGCAGCCACGCTCGGCCTCGAGCGACGCGGGCGGCGACGCGTGGCGGTGGCCGGCCGCCGCCACGCGTGAGCTGTCCTACGAGCCTGGCTTCTGCGAGGCTGTAGGTTTCACGGAGCCTGGATGGTGCTGTTGCGCAGCACCGGCTCGGCCTCGACCAGGATGCGTGCGGCTCTGGAGGGCCCCGCCAGCGTCGTCCCAGCTCGGGATGAGGGGGCCCGGGTGCCGGTCGATTGGCGTTGACTCCTGAAATGTGATCGTTCACATTCGGCTCAGGGGTATCCTTTCGCTTCGCCCTCGGTGGGCGTCATGCGCGCCGAGACCTTCGTCTTCTGATCGGTTCCGGTGTCGATTCCATTCGTTCGGCAGTCGCGGAAGCGATTGTCGATCGATGGTGCTTGGCGTTTCGCCAGAGGCGATTCACCAGAGGCCACGACAAGCTTTGCTGATTCGACGGCTGTCGTGAAGCCCTAGGTGCTGTCAGCTGGAATTTTCTCGGGAGCCCGGCGAGGCGGCCGGATGGCAACTTCGGGGGCGGCGTAACCTAGGTTGCGGCGGGCCATGCCTCAGCCCCTCCTCGGGCGCAGCAGTGTCATCACAGCGGCCTGGTCCGGTATCAGGTGCTCCAGGTTCCCGTCATGCCGGGCGAGCTTGGCTCGGCGATACGAGCACCTGTTCCGAGGCATGGTCGCGAGATGTGGGTTACCGCGCGTCGTCATCCCCTTGCATTGTCGGAGAGCAAGATGAAGAAGCCGTCGTGGCACGAGCTCCGTTCCTCAAAAGAGATCGCCGCCGTTTGCGCGCTCGCGTTCGCGGCCGCGTGCACGGGCGCGCTGGGTGACCCGACGGAGGGCGCTGGGGCATCCTCCAGCGGGGGAGATGGAACGTCGCCGGACTCGGACCCGCCGCCGTTCCAGCCCGCGGCAGGGATGCTGCGCCGCTTGACGAGAACGCAGTTCCGGAACGCCGTGCGCGACATGCTGGGCGTCGAGGTCGATATCAATCAGCTCGACGCCGACAGCTGGAACGGGAATTTTGCGGTCATCGGCGCATCGACCGTCGTGACCTCGGAGCGAGGCGTCGAGCAGTACCACGCGGCCATCGAGAGCGCCGTCGACGCGGTGTTCGCGGATCGCGCGAAGCGGGACCAGTTCATCGGCTGCGCGCCCAGCGGCGCGGAGAACGACGCTTGCGTGCGTGGCTTCCTCCAGACGCAGGGGCTTCGAGCGTGGCGGCGCCCGCTCGAGACCGCCGAGCTCGACCGGCTCGCGGCCGTCGCCGCGAAGGCCGCGACCGAGCTCGAGAGCGCCGTCGAGGGGGCCCGCTGGGCGACCGTGGCCCTCTTCACCTCTCCGAACTTCCTGTATCGCCCGGAGCTCGGGGCGCCGAGCGCCGACGGGTCGCTTCGCTTGACGGGCTACGAGATGGCGTCCCGGCTCGCGTTCCTGTTGTGGAACAGCCTGCCGGACCAGGAGCTGCTCGACGAGGCCGCGAGCGGGGCGCTCGGAACGGTGGAGGGGATACGCGCGGCGGCGACGCGGCTGCTCGAGACGCCTGCCGGGCGCGAGGCGGTCGGCGCCTTCGCCGAGGAGTACATGCGGCTCGATCGGATCGGCACCCAGGCAAAGGACTCGGGGCTCTTTCCGGAGTACAACCCGGCGCTGCAAGCGGCGATGGTCCGCGACATGCGAGGCACCTGGGAGGTCCTCGCGTTCGACGATCAAGCGAGCGCGCTCGACCTGTTCTCGACCACGAAGGTCGTCGTCAACAGCGACCTCGCCCAGCTCTACGGTCTCGACACCGCCGGCCTCGGCTCGGGCGCCTTCGAGATCCGCTCGTTGCCCGCGGACGGCCCGCGCATCGGGATCCTCAGCAAAGCGGGCTTCCTCTCGCAGTTCGCGAACCAGAAGGAAGGCTCTCCCACCTTGCGCGGCAAGTTCATGCGCGACGCCCTCATGTGCACGCCCATCCCGCCGCCGCCCGGCGACGTCGCTCTCGAGCTCCCGGAGCCGCCTGCGGACAAACCCCTCACGAAGCGTCAGCGGCTCGAGAACCACCGGACCAAGCCCGCCTGCGCCGGCTGCCACTCGTACATGGACCCGCTGGGGCTGCCGCTCGAGACCTTCGACGCGATCGGCCGCTTCCGCACCACCGACCACGGCCTGCCGATCGACCCGAGCGGCGAGTTCGACGGGCAGCCGGTCGCCGACGCGCGCGCGCTCGGCCTGACCCTCAGCGCGGACGCCTCCGTCGCGGAATGCCTCGTCCGCAAGTACTACACGTATGCAGCGGGTCACGAGGAGAGGAAGGTGGACGCGAGCGTGCTGAACGCGCTGACCGCCTCGTTCGAAGGGTCGGGGTACAAGCTGCGCGAGCTGGTCCTCGACGTTGTGACCAACGACGCTTTCTCGTCCGTCGCCCCCCAACCCTGATCGCAGGTACCCCAATGACGAACAAAGCCTTGAACCGACGAACTGTTCTCCGGGGCATTCTGGCGACGGGCGCCGCCGTCACGATCCCGCTCCCCTTGCTCGAGATCATGCTGAACGAGAGCGGCACGGCGCTCGCGCAGACGAAGACCCCGGTCTCGCCGCTCTACGTCACGTGGTTCTTCGGGAACGGCACGCTTCCCGGTCGCTGGAAGCCGACGCGCACGGGCTCCGGTCAGGCCTGGGACCTCAGCCCCGAGCTCGAGCCCCTCGCGGATCTCAAGTCGTATCTCACGGTGATCAGCGGCCTCGAGAACAAGCTCGTGGTCTCTGGCTCAGAGCACCCCACGGGGTCGGCGGGGGCCACGACCGGCGCGCCGCTCAGCGGGAACGCCGTGCGGGCCGCGTCCATCGATCAGGTCGTCGCGAACGCCATCTCGGCGGGGGCGCCATACCGCTCTCTCGAGGTGGGATTGACGCCGGCGACGCCGGGCGGCGCTCCGGACTCGCTGCATACCGTCTCGCACAAGGGGCCCAACGCGCGCAACAACCCGGAGTTCGATCCGAAGGCCGTGTTCAATCGATTGTTCATGAGCGGCTTGCCCGAGCCCAGCGACGACGGCGCGGCTCAGGCCGCGAAGATCGCGAACGTGCGGAAGAGCGTGCTCGACTCCATCCAGCAGGACGGCGCGAGCCTGAAGCAGCGGCTCGGGGCGGCCGACAGGCATCGTATCGACGAGCACCTCGAGTCGATCCGCGCCATCGAGCAGCGCCTCGAGACCATGTCGTCCGGCGGCGGTGCGGCCGCAGCGTGCAAGAGCCCGACGGCCCCCACCGTCGGCAAGGATTCGCAGAGCGAGGCGCCCCCTGCGGTGAACGCCGCCATGGTCGAGCTCTCGGCGCTCGCGCTCGCGTGCGAGAGGACCCGCGTGCTCTCGTTCATGTTCTCGCTGCCCGCCGCGCACGTCTACTACCGGCACCTCGCGCAGGACATGAACGACGACTTCCACGACACCATCTGCCACGGAGATGCCGGGGATCAATCGAGTCAGCCTCGCGTCGACAAGGGTGTGATCTACACGATGCGCTGCCTGAACGAGTTCTTGACGAAGCTCAAGAACACGCCGCACGGCAGCTCGAACCTGCTCGACAGCTCGCTCGTGTACGTCACGTCCGACACCGCGTGGGGCAAGGTGCACACGAGGACGGAATGGCCGGTGCTCTTCGCCGGGAAAGCCGGAGGGCGGCTGCGCGGCGACGAGCATCGCAACTTCCCCGGCGACAACCTGAGCAAGGCGCTCCTGACGGTCGCCCAGGTCATGGGCGTGAACGTGACGGAGATCGGCATCGACGCGGGGCGGGTCACGTCACCGCTCGCGGGCATCCAGGTCTGAGCGCGGCGTCGCGGCGCCTGGAAGAGGCGCTCGCCGACCTGCCCGCGCCGACGTATCGTCCCCAACGTTATCATCCCCAACGTAGGATACTGGTTCTATGAACTCGATTTCATCGTTCGCTACAGCGCGGCTCGTCTGCGCGAACCGCACCGCCATCGATGACCCCGGTCCGAGTCCCGATACCGTGGGGATGCGGAGTATATGCGCAACGCCGGCGATGGCTCTGCTTGCGCTGCTGCTTACGGTCGCCGGATGCAGCAGCACCGAGACGGGCGGCGCGGGGGGAGCCGGGGGAACCGGGGGAGCAGCGCCGGGCGATTCCGGTACGCATGACGCCGCGTCGGGCTCGGGCGGCGGCGGCGGCTCGGGTGGCGACGGTGGCTCCGGCGGCAGCGGTGGCTCGGGCGGCGGCGACTCGGGCGGCGGCGGCTCGGGCGGCGGCGGTGGCTCGGGTGGCGGCGACGCCGCTCCCGATCTCGCAAGTTATGCGAGCGGGTTGGACAAGCTGTTCGTCGATGCCCCGTGTGACCCGTCGACGCCCTTGCCGCTGGCCTCCATGGCGACGTGCAATCATCTGCCCAACACCCAGCGCATCGAGAAGCAGGTGATCTTCGGCGGCGATCCGGGCACAACGTACTCGGTCAAGCTGCGGGTGCGCGGGATCTGGGAGCCGACGGACATCCAGGGAGGGGAGATGCCCATGAAGCCGTTCATGATCGGCGGCAGAGTCGGCCCCAACGACGCCATCAACTACCAGCAATATTCGATCGAGGTGAGCGAGCCGCGCCAGACGTACTGGCTGAACAATTACCAGTACCGCGCTCACGACATTCACAAAGAGGACTACGAGGCGACGATCCAGGTCAACGGCGGCGCCATGGTCAAGGTGGTGATGAACGACGGCAACGAGCGCCAGATCGCCAACTGGACCAAAGACTATTTCGAAGGGCTGCCGCCGTACGATACGGCGCCGACCACCGGCCAGATGCTGCGCCTGGACGTGGTGTCGGTGAGCAAGTAGGGCGCGCCGGGGCCCGACGGCCTCGCTCGGCCCATGATCTCGTCGGCGTCCTGAGGTGCAGTGCGGCCCGGGACGCGCCGTGCTCCGGCTGCGGACAGCTTTTGAGCACGCGCTCGCCCACACCGCGTCGCGGAGAGGGCACCGCGCGCACCATGGGCGCCAGGAGAGACCTGTTCGACGCCCGGCGCGCAGCGGCGAGCCAGAGCCTCGAGGCGGCCCAGCAAGCTGATCGAGGAGGCGGAGCAACCTGTTGGAGCTCGATGAGCTCCAACAGGTTCGGCCCGCTAGCGAACTGCCTTCAACAGGCCGAGGCGGTACGGGAGCTGCGAGTATTCGCCGCCCGAGCTCGGGTTGCGTCCTTGATACAGGAACTGCAGATTGCAGGTGTCGAGCGTCGCGGTTTCGTCGTTGCCGTCGCGCACCAGCTCGCCATGGCTGACGTCGTCGGTCCAGTCAGCCACGCCTGACGCGTAGGTGACGTTGTTTTGACCTGCGAACGGCGCGTTCCAGGTATGCGCGAGCGGGGTCCACGCGCCGTCGAGGCGATCCGCGGTGAACGAGCGATAGAACCTGGCGCCCGTCGGGCCGATGGCCTCGATCACGGTCAAGTACTTGTTCATGCCCTTGATCTTGTACGTGGAGCTCCCCTCGAACAGATTGTTGCGATTCGAGTCCTGAAGGGCGACCGAGACCGGGCCGAATCCGTTCGGGAAGTTCTGCAGGGTGGTCTGGCTGCGGTACATCCGACCGTCGTCGCCGGTGAAGAAGAGGTAACAATTGGCGCTGTCGCAGATCGCCCAGTAATCGATGGGCAGGCTGGGCATGCCAGCGGGCGTGGACGCGAAGAAGTTCTGGGGTCTGGTCCAGGTGTCCGGGCGGCTCGGGTCGCTGGTCGTGGAGAACTGCGGCGGCTGCGATTGATAGATGAGGTACCACTTGTTCTGAGGCCTGAAGAAGAACATCTGCGGCGCGCACCGATAGCCGCTGAAGCCGGGCGTGCGATCCATGTAGTATTGCGACGCGGACGAGGCCTGGGACCAATCGGTGAAGTTCAGGTAGGTCATCTGCCAGTTCCCGGCGGTGTTCGCCGTGGTGGCGTAGATGTGCCATCGGTCGTTGAAGAAGGAGACCGTCGGATCTTTGATGGACACGATATTGTGAGTCGAGTCGGACTTCGGGCTTACCAGCATGCCGCTCGACTGCCAGCGGAAGGTGGTGGGCAAGCCGCAACCTTCGCCGCCGCCGCCGCCGCCGCTGCCGCCGCTGCCGGCGCTGCCGCCGCTGCCGCCGGTTCCGCCGCTGCCGCCGGTTCCGCCGCTGCCGCCGGCTCCGCCGGCTCCGCCGGCTCCGCCGGTGCTGCTGCTGCTGCTGCTGCTGCTGCCCGAGCTCACGGGTGTGATCCGGAACTGCTGGTTGGTCCCGCCGTTCGACGCCCATTGAACCAAGGCGGTGCCGTCGGCGGTGCCGCGTCCGTAGACGTCCAGGGACTTGCCGCTGTTGCGTGCGGCGAGGCGCACGACGCCGCTGGAGACGTCGGTGAACGACCACTGCTGGTTTTCGCCGGTCCAGCAGGAGTATTGCTGGATGCGGGCGCCATCGCTGGTGGAGGCGCCGGCGACGTCCATGCAACGGTTGCTGTTGACGTTGCGGATGCGATAGTAGCCGCCGCCTGCCGACTCCATGCGGAACTGCTGGCGCGTCGAGCCGTTGCAGCTGGCGATCTGCAGGGCCGCTGCGTCCGCGGTGCTGCCTCCAGCCACTTCGACGCATTTCCCGCTCTGGACGCCGACGAGCGTGTAGGTCGCCGCGGTATCGATGGTGACGCCTTCGGCCAGCGCATCGAACTCGTGACCGTCCTCATCGAGCTGCTCGGCGGAGACGCACCCAGCCGTGGCGGCGAACGTCGCGAGCAGCGACCATCGCCTGAATCGGATTTTCATCATCATCCCCTCTGTTCAAAGGTATACGAAGCGGGAGGTAAGGCACATTGGAAGGCGCCCGGGATCGGCTGCGCAAGCTCGGCCCTACGGGGAGACTCCGTGGAGCCGCGACCGAGCGGACGAGCCTGCGCAGCGATCACCTGACGCGCGGATCTCCGTGGACCGCGCGTCAGCGCGTTCAGCGTCCCAGGTAGCTCATCAGCCAGGACATGGCGGGCCGCATCTGGCCGCTGCTGCTCATGAGCCCTGAGTTGGTCACCCACGTCTGGCCGCTGATGTACCCCCACAGCGTGATGCCTTTCACGCTCGGATGGTCGTAGAACATGGGGAACTGGCTCTGCATCACGTTGAGCTGCTGCGTGTCGTTCGCCAGGTTGATGTCGTACTCGGTGATGTAGACCGGTAGACCGGTGCCGGCGAGTTTGTCGAGGAAGCCCTTGACGGTGCTGGTGTTGAGCTTGTACGCGTCGTGAGCTTGAGCTCCGATGCCATCGATGGGAGCCCCTGCCGCCCGGATCCGATTGACGATGTTGATCGTGTTCTGATTGTCACCGCTGTACTCGATGTTGTTGTAGTCGTTGAGCAGCAGCTTGGCGTTCGGGCAGTACTGCCGCGCCCACTTGAACGCTTGCACGATCCAGTCGTAGCCGCTCGAGCCCGCGCCGCCGAGGGCGTTCATGTACGCCGGGGTGGTGTGCGGGGGCGGCTCGTTCACGACGTCGATGATGGCGACGTCCGGGTAGCGCTGGCAGAACGCCTGGATCCACTCTTCCACCTCGGCGCGCTGCTCGCTCTGCGACAGACCGCCAATCCAGCTCGGCTGCTGGGCGCCCCAGATCAGGGTGTGGCCCTTGTAGGGAATGCCCTTCTGGCGAGCGTAATCCCGGACTCGGTCCATGCCGGCCCAGTTCATGACGTCCCGCGTGGGCTCGACGGAGCCCCACTTGCCCTCGTTCTCCGGGCTGATCTGGTTCCAGTACCGGGACAGATCCGATCGCACCTGCCCGCCGGTGGTGATGTTACCGACGAACTTGCCGCCGCCGCTGCTGCCTCCGGCTCCGCCGCTGCCGCCGGCGCCCCCGCTGCCGCCGGTGCCGCCGCTGCCGCCGGTGCCGCTGCTGCTGCTGCTGCTGCTGCCCGAGCCCACGGGTGTGATCCGGAACTGCTGGTTGGTGCCGCCGTTCGACGCCCATTGAACCAAGGCGGTGCCGTCGGCGGTGCCGCGTCCGTAGACGTCCAGGGACTTGCCGCTGTTGCGTGCGGTGATGCGCGCGACGCCGCTGGAGACGTCGGCGAACGACCACTGCTGGTTTTCCCCCGTCCAGCAGGAGTATTGCTGGATGCGGGCGCCGTCGCTTGTGGAGGCGCCGGCGACGTCCATGCAACGGTTGCTGTTGACGTTGCGGATGCGATAGTAGCCGCCGCCTGCCGATTCCATGCGGAACTGTTGGCGCGTCGAGCCGTTGCAGCTGGCGATCTGCAGGGCCGCTGCGTCCGCGGTGCTGCCTCCAGCCACTTCGACGCATTTCCCGCTCTGGACGCCGGCGATCGTGTAGGTCGCCGCGGTATCGATGGTGACGCCTTCGGCGAGATCATCGAACTCGTAGCCGTCTTCATCGATCTGCTCGGCGGAGATGCAGGCGCCGAGCGCGAGCGTGGCTAGCAGGGGCCATCGTTCAAATCGCATTCTCATGAGGTTCTCCTGTACCCAAGGGCGCATGTCGTAGGCCGTGGCGTGAAGCGGCCCCTTGGGCGCATACATAAGTTGTTACTATGACGTCGCTTCTTCATGGGGCGGGCGTGCGGGTCGCCGTGGAGACGAGACCTCGCGCCCAGCGCTGCTGAGGCGCGACCGCGACGTTCGCGGGCTCACCATCACGATGGCCGAGCGAACCCAGCCGATGCCGAGATCGATCGGCTGGCGAAGGTCTCGGTGCGCATGACCGCCCTTCCGAAGCGAAGCAAAAGAATACCGACGGGCGTCAATGTGAACGCTCACAACCAGGATGTCAATCCAAGAAGGCTGTTGAGCGAAGGCGGCCCTGTCGATTCATGGGTAAGTTGTTGATACGGTGTCGCTTTTTCAGAGAGGCCGGATTGCATGGCAAAATGTTCTGTCAGCACAGGTCAACTCTCGCAGTTGGGACTTGACATCTCCGAAGGGGTTGGACTTTCCTCTCCCTCTCTACACTGGACCTCCTTGTCCCACACCGGACCTCCTCTCCCTCCTACATTGGGCTTCCCTCTCCCCCAACAAGCGCGAGCTGCGCCGCGCGCTCCGGTGGGGGACAGCCGCGCTGTCGGCGGCTCTGCTCGCCGCCACGCATGGGCGCGCCCGCGGCGGGAGGGTAGGATCGCGGAGGATGGAGCCCGTCGTTGCACTGATGATCCTCCTGGGAATCACGGGGCTCGCGGGGGGCTTCGGGGAGGCGCGGCATCAGGCGAGGCGGGCCGCCGAGGCCCGCTGGCGGCTCGCCCGGCCGATCTGGCAGCGCGCCGCGGGCCTGGTCGGCGGCAAGTTCAAGTCAGGGCCGGATGCATGGGGAGACCCCCGAATGCAGATCTCCGTGGTGTGCGAGAACGTCTCGCTGCTCGTCGACCACGACATCGATCACGACGACGTGTCCGTCGCGCGGTACCACACCCGCATCACCGGCACGGCGCGGAACCCGTCGGGCCTCAGGCTCCGCGTCCACGAGCAGCGGCTCCGCAGGTCGAGCGGCGGGCCTTTCCGGGCGCGGCGGGTGGACGTCGGCGATCCGGCGCTGGACGGCGCCTTCGTCGTCAGGGCCAGCATCCCGGCGCTCGCGCGCTGGTGGCTCACGCCGCCGCTGCGCGAGGCGCTCCGCGCGGCCGCCGGCTACCAGCTCACGCTCGAGTCGCACCGGCTCACCGCCGTCCGCGCCGGGCTGGAGGACGACGCCGAGAAGCTCGCGAGCGCCATCCGCGCCGCCGCGCTCGTCGCGGACCGCGGCCGCGCGCTCGCCAAGGAGCTGCGGGCGCTCTCGCAGGGGCTCGGCGGGCGCCTCCTGTCCGGCGCGGGCACCGCCTCGTCCGAGGGCGGGATGACCATCGAGCTCGAGCACCGCTCCAGGCTCTTCACCGTCGAGTTCGGCCGGGTAGGGGAGAAGGGCGCGTTCGGCACCCGCGTCCGCGCGGCCCGCGCCGCGTCGCCCTCGGAACGATTCACCCTGAGGCGCCGGCCCGGGCGCGGCCCGCCCCGGGGCGCGCTCGATCCGTCCGGCGACGACGCCCTGCCGCGGGCCTACGAGCTCCTGGCGGAAGCGCCAGACCGGGTGGCTCAGCGCCTCGGCGACGAGCTGCGGCGCGAGATCGCCGCGCTCCGCCCGGCGTCGGTCACGGGCGATGACGCCGCGGTCACGCTGGTCTTCGGCCACCTCGAGACGGGGCGCGAGCGGATCGAGCGCGCGATCGCGATCGTCTCCGCGCTCGCGGCGCCCGAGCCGCGCGGGCCCTATCGCTGATCGCCGCGCGACGCGCTCGAGGTCGGCGGGCGTGATAGATCGTACGCCCGCAGCATGAAGGCCCAGCTCGACATCCCGGCGCCTCCTTCGCGCGCGTCCGCCCGGGGGCGGAGAGGGGCAGAAGGATGAGCGCCGCGCGGGAGGATCCGACGACGCTGGTCCGCACCCGGCGGCGCGCCGACGCTGGCCACGCGCCGCGGCCGTTCCTCTTCCTCGTCCTGCAGTGCCAGCGGCCGATGGATCCGCCCGCACGGCTCCCGCTCGACGGCGTCGACGAGGTCGGGTTCGGGCGGGGCCCGGCGCGCTCGATCGGCCGGCGGATCGAGGGTGATAGGGCGATCCTCGACGTGCGCCTCGAGGACGGCTGGGTGTCGTCGCGGCACGCGCGGATCACGCGCGAGGGCGGCCGGCTCCGCCTGGAGGACCTCGGCTCGACGAACGGCACGTTCGTGAACGGCGTGCCGCAGCGGAGCGCGCTCCTGGCCGAAGGGGACCTGATCGAGCTCGGGCACACGTTCTTCCTGTTCCGCGAGGCCGCCGCGCCCGACGAGCCTGCGGGCGGCGCGACCCAGGCGGCCGATCAGCCGTTCGGCCTCGCCACCTTCTCACCCGAGCTGTCCGAGCGCTTCGCCTCCCTCCGGGCCGTCGCGCCCGCGCCCATCCCCGTCGTCCTCCAAGGCGAGAGCGGCACCGGCAAGGAGGTCGTCGCGCGCGCCGTCCACGCGCTTTCGGGGCGGCCCGGCCCGTTCGTCGCCATCAACTGCGGCGCGCTGCCCGAGAGCCTCATCGAGTCCGAGCTGTTCGGCCACAAGAAGGGCGCCTTCTCCGGCGCGGCCGAGGACCGGCCCGGGCTCATCCGCGCGGCCGACCGCGGCACGCTCTTCCTCGACGAGATCGGCGACCTGCCCGCGGCGTCGCAGACGGCGTTCCTGCGCGTGCTGCAGGAGTCGGAGGTCGTCGCGGTGGGCGCGACGCGCCCCGTGAAGGTCGACCTCCGCGTGGTCGTGGCCACGCACCGGGACCTCCCGGCGATGGTGGAGCGCGGCGACTTCCGGGGCGATCTCTTCGCGCGCCTCTCGGGCTTCGTGCTCGAGCTGCCCCCCCTGCGCAGGCGCCGGGAGGACCTCGGCCTGCTCATCGCCGCGCTGCTCCGCCGCGCCGCCCCGGACCGGGCCGCGTCGATCTCGCTCGGCTGCGAGGCGGCGCGCGCGCTCCTCCTGCGCGAGTGGCGGCTCAACGTCCGCGAGCTGGAGAAGTGCCTGGCGACCGCGATCGTGCTCGCGGGCGGCGGCCGGGTGGAGCTCGATCACCTGCCGCCTCCTGCGGTCCTCCCGCGCAGCGGCCCTGCGCCCGAGGCCCCGAAGCCCGAGGCCCCCCAGCCCGGCGAGCCGCAGCGCTCCGACGAGGAGGACCGCCGGCGGGAGGCGCTGATCCGCCTCTTCCGCGAGCACCGCGGGAACGTCAGCGCGGTGGCGCGGGCGATGGGCAAGGGACGGACGCAGATCCACCGGTGGATCGCCCGCTATGGCATCGAGCCAGGCGACTACAGGGACGGGTGAGCGCGCGGCCGGGCGGCCTCGGTGCAGCCGCCGCTCAGGGACAGAGCGCCGCGTCGCCGGACAACACGCCGCCGGGCAACAACGGCGCGAACGGAGAGAACGGAGAGTTCCGGACGACATCCGACGGGTGGTTGAGGAACACCGTGATCGGGTGGGGCCATGTGCCCCCGCCTCCATCGCACTGCTGGAAGTCCCTGTCGCCGTCCACGAGCCCCCCGTCGTCGACGGAGCATTGGTGGAGCGGCGGACAGCTCGTGACAGCGTACGATTCGCCGCAGGCGCCGACCGAGGTCGCGACGCAGTCCATCTCGCCCTCGGCGCCGGCGCAGAGGCGTTCCGCCACGTACGCGGCGTGATCGGTCCAGTATTCACCCGTGCAGGCGAAGGCGTGCCGATAGATGGCCTGCCCGGAGAACTCCTCGGGGGTCGGAGCAGGGTTGAATTCGCCGTTCTCTTTCACCTCGTTCATCCCCACCTTGAGACGGGGATGGAGGGGCTCATTGCCCCAAAGATTCCCGTAGAACGCGCCCTCGCGCCAGCCGAAGACGTCGGCCTCCGCCGCCGGATACACAGCGGCGCGGAACGTCGCCTCGACAACGGAGATGGCGCCGGGCGGCGGCGGGGGGCTCGGTCGCGGGCGGCTCCCCACGCTGAAGTGCCGGTTCTTCTGGAGCGCCGCGGCGCCGCTCCCGGCCGGCGCGGGGAGGCCGGCGCGGCCGCTCGTCCGCGGGCCGCTCATGAGGCTGAAGTAGGCGCTGGAAGGGCAGACGAAGCGGAGCGCGGGCTCGGCGCGCCCGCCGCAGCGCACCTCGCTCGAGTCGATTCGATCGGGTGAGCCGGCCTCGCAGCCGCGGATACCGCTGCAGACGCGAAGCACCGTATCGCTGACGGGCAGCCCGACGGCGCTCGCTGCGTCGTCGGCGCAGTCGGTCACGGGCGCCTCGCCGGTCGCGATGAACACGGTCGATCCCGGGGTGCAGGAGCCCACGTGCTCGGCCGTCCATCCACAGCTGCGCGACGCGCCCTGGGAATCGATCATGCACCGCCTGAAGCTCGGAATGGTGTCCCCGTCCTCCGTGCTCGTCACCACGCGGACGGAGGGCGCCGGCGTGAGGAGCCCCGGCCGGTGCTCCGGGAACGCCTGGCCCCGCATCGAGACGGTGATCGAGCGGCCCATGGCGTTCACGAGCGAGAGCATGCACGCCGAGACGAGCTGCTGGCACTTCACCCCCACCGGGCCCGCGGCCCAGGCAGGGCAGATCCCGATCTTGCCGTCGAACGTGAATTCCTCGCCTGTCGACGTGTCGGTGTACGACACGCTCTGGCCCACCTCGAGGGCGCAGGCGACGAGATAGCCCATCACCTCGCGCGTGGGCTCGTGGCGGAGCTGGCGTTGGAGCACGGGATAGGGGCCTGCGTCCGCGTAGCTCTCGGTCGCGAGCGGGACGGACACCATGACGGGATTGGCACGCGGGTTCGTGATCAGCGCGTTGCGGGTGAGCGCCTCGGCGGAGAGGCCGTTGCCCCAGACGCCCTGCACCGCGTCCGCGAACGCCGCCACCGCAGCGCTGGTGCCGGCCGACCCGCCGCTGGCCGACCCGCCGCTGGCCGGCCCGGCGGCCGACGCGCTCGACGAGCTGCCGCTCCCCGCCGGCGCTGCGCGCGGCGGCCCGTCGAGCGGCGAGGCGTCGTCGCCGACGCCGACGCCGGCGCAGCCCGCGCCGGCGCAAGAGAGCCCGAGACAGAACACAAGCAGCCCAGGGATCCGGTAGATCATCACGCGGTCAGGTTCCTTTCTCTTCCTGGCGAGCCGGATCATCGGTTCACGCTTCGCCGCTCGATCCAGGCGAGAGGCCCGGCGGGAGGAGCGCGCGCTCGATCTCGTCGAACCGCTGCTCCCAGAAGCCCGCCGAGTCCGCCCTTGCGTCCCGCACGAGCGCCAGCGCCTCGCCGGCGGCGCCCGCCCGGAGGGCCGAGAGGGCCGCGCTGTGCAGCGCCTCGGCGTGCTCATGAAGGATCGCGGTATGCCGCGCCTCCTCCACGAGCGCGCGCCATGCCGCAGCGTCGAACCGACCGGCTGCCCGGTCGTCCAGCGCCTGTTGCACCAGGCGTGCCAGCGTCCGGGCGCAGGGGGTGAGGTTGGGTTCGGGGAGGCTCGCGCGGGCCTCGGCCAGGTGGCGGGCCGCCTCGTCGTGCTCGCCGCGGGCGATGTGGATCCGGGCGAGGAGGAGGACATCGTCCGGCGAAGGGCGCTTGTTGAAATAGCGCCGCTGGAGCTCGAGGCTGCGGCGCGCGAGCGGGAGGGCCTCGTCGGGCGCGCCCAGCCAGTACCGCAGCTCCGCCAGGTTCAGCGTGGCCCAGCGCTCGAGCTGGGCGTGGCCGAGCTCGCGGGCGAGGCGGACGGCCTCCCGCTGGTCCGCGACAGCGCGCCCTTCCTCCCGCCGCTTCACCCACATGAAGACGCGGTTGATGTACGCGGTGCACAGGTGGAAGACGTCGCTGGCGCGCAGGCAGGCCTCGACGACGGCCTCGGCGTGGCGCTCGGCCTCGTCGAGCCGGCGGGCCATCGAGAGCGACGCGACGAGCACCAGCCGGGCGATGACGTGCGCCTCGTGGTCGCCGACGGCGAGCGCGCCGCGGGCGGCCCGCTCCAGCTTGGGGATCCCCTCGTCGACGCGCTGGTCGCGGCAGTCCGAGCGGCCGCCCGCGAGCAGGCAGCGCGCGTCGAGGCGCGCGTCGCCGAGGCCGGCGCACAGCTCGGCGGCGCGCGCCGCGATCGCCGCGGAGGCGGGGAAGTCCTCGAGCCAGTCGAGCGCTGTCGCCTCCTCGAGGAGGAGCTCGGCCGCGCGGGCCCTGTCGCCTGCGGCCTCGGCCAGCGCGCGGGCCGCGCGCAGATCGGCGAGCGACTCCTCGAAGCGCTGCAGGCGGTAGCGCGCCCGGCCTCGGCCCGCGAGCGCGCGGCCGCGGGCCTCGGGGTCGTCGCGCTCGAGGAGGCCGACGAGGCGCAGGGCCGCGGTGAAGCGCTGCTCGGCCTCGACGACGTCGTGCCGGGCGAGCGCCTCGTCCGCGAGCTCGGCGTGCGCCGCCGCCGCCGCGGCCAGGTCTCCCGCGGCGGCCGCGTGCCGCGCGATGCGGGCGCGCGCCCTGGCGGCGCGCGGCGCGCCGAGGAGGCCCTGGAGCACGGCGGCGTGCAGCGCGCGGCGGCGGGCGGGCGGGATGCGCGCCTCGACGGCCTCGCGCAGGAGCGGGTGCCGGAAGGCGTAGCGCGGCGGCGACGCCGAGAGCGCGACGAGCACGCCGGCCCGGGCGAGGCGCGCGAGGCCGACGCCGGGGTCCAGCGCGCCGGCGCCGGCCGGCGGCGCGTCGGCGGCGCGATCCAGCGCGCGCAGGGCGGCCTCGATCTCGGCCGGGGAGAGGTCGTCGCCGAGGATCGCCGCGCGCTCGAGCAGGTCCACGAGCGGCGGCGGCAGGGCCGCGAGCGCGCGCGCGGCGAGGCGCTCGCCGAGCGGCGCGGCCGACAGGGAGAGCAGCTCGTCCGGAGCGAGCGTCCAGCCCTCGCCGCCCCGGGCGCGCTGGATCGCGCCGCCGACGCGCAGCGCGCACGCCACCTCCACCAGGTCGCGCGGGACGCCGCGCGCCAGCGCGTGGAGGCGATCGAGCACGGCGCGGGGGACGAACTCGACGGGGCGGAGGTGATCCTGGAGCAGCGCGCCCGCGGCCTCGGCGTCGAGCGGGCCGAGGTCGAGGGTCACCCGGCGGGCGGCGCGCTCCCCGAGCCCCGGACGGAGCGACGCGATCGAGGGCCGCGCGGCGAGCACGATCGCGAGGCCCGCCGCGCTGCCCTCGGCCGTGGCGAGCTCGATCGCGTCGAGCGCGGACGCGTCGGCGCGGTCGGCGTCGTCGAGCAGCAGCGCGATCGGCGCGGCGGCCGCGAGGGCGGCCGCGAGCGCGCGGGCCTCGGCGTGGCGGCGCGCGCCCGGCGCCTCCAGGAGCGGCGCGGCGGCCGGGTCTGCTGGGGCGAGCTGCCCAAGGGCGAGCCCGACGGCTGGCCAGGCGCGCGCGGCCTCCGTCGCGCCGAGCCGCTGGACGAGCGCCTCCCGGGCGCTCGCGTCGCGCTCGCCGCTGGCCGGCAGATCCAGGGCCGCGCGCAGGAGCGCGACGAACGTCGCGCCGTGCTCGGCCGCCTCTGGCCGGAGCGCCGCGGCGGCGTGCACGGCCGCGCCGCCGGCGTGGAGCGCCGCCGCGAGCGCGGCGAGGAACCGGCTCTTGCCGTGCCCTTCCGCCCCGAGCGCCGTGACGAGCGCCGGCCCTCCACAGGCGAGCGCCTCCTGCGCGGCGGCGAGGGCTGCGGAGAGCGCCGCATCGCGGCCGCGCAGGGAGGTCTCGCCGGGCTCGTCGGGGGGCGCGTTGCGCGGCTCGGGGGCCACATCGCGCGGAGGGGGCGGGGTAACGTGCGGGCTGTCGGCGAGCGCGCGCCGCGCTTCGGCCGTGAGGATCGCCGGCGGCAAGGCGTCCGCGTCGCCCGGGCCGGCCCCCCAGGCCTCCGCGTTCTCTAGCGCGGCGCCCGCGAGCGTGACGCCGTGCGTGCCCGCGCGCACCCGGAGCGGAGCCAGGTGGACCGCGAGGGGCGGCTCCGCTGCGCCGGCCTCGGCGAGGCGCCGGGCGACCCGCGCCGCCGCGCGCACGCCGTCGCCTGGCGCTTCGGCGGCGGGGAAGGCGAGCACCATGCGCTCCCCGCGAAAGCGCGCCAGGATGCCGCCTTCGGCGCGGGCGATGTCGACGAGCGCGTCCGCGCGCTCCCGCGTGCGCAGGGCGAGCAGCGCCACCGCCCGGCGCAGGCCGGGTATGGGAGCGGGCGCGTCGGATCGGCCTTCGGCGATGTCCGATCGGCCCTCGGGGATGTCGGATCGGCCTTGGGACGTGTCGGATCGACCTGAGGACGCGTCGGATCGGCGTCTGGGCGCGTCGAATCGGCCTTTGGCGATGTCGGATTGGCCTTGGGACGTGTCGGATCGGCCTTTGGCGATGTCGGATTGGCCTTGGGACGTGTCGGATCGGCCTTTGGCGATGTCGGATTGGCCTTGGGACGTGTCGGATCGGCCTTTGGCGATGTCGGATTGGCCTTGGGACGTGTCGGATCGGCCCGCGGGCGCGCCGGAGCAAGCCGCGCGCTCCCAGGACGGGGCGACGCGCGCTTCGAGCGACGCCGCGAGCGCGCGCGCCACGTCGCTCGCGCGGGCCGGGCGGGCCTCTGGATCCTTCGCGAGGCAGCGGAGGACGGCCTCGTCGGCGCCCTCCGGCAGCGGCGCGAGCGACGAGGGCGGGTCGGGGCGGCGCGCCACGTGGGCCTGCCGCACCTCGGCCGCCTCGCCGACGAACGGTGGCCGCCCGGTGAGCAGCTCGAAGATCATCGCGCCGAGCGCGTAGATGTCGGCGCGCGCGTCGACGGCGCGCGCGCCGAGGCACTGCTCCGGCGCCATGTACGCCGCCGTCCCAAGGACCGCCCCGGTGCGCGTCAGCTCGGGGCCGAGCGCCGCGGGCGCGGCGCCGTCGGCGCGCGCCCGCGTCGCCAGGCCGAAGTCGATCAGCGCGACGTCCCCGCCCGGCCGCAGCCACACGTTCTCGGGCTTGAGATCGCGGTGCACAAGCCCGCCGTCGTGCACCGCGTCCAGCGCGGTCGAGAGCGCGCGCACGATCGCCGACGCCTGCGCGATCGGCATCGCGCCGGCGCCCGGCAGGTCCGCGAGGAGCCGCGCGAGCGAGCAGCCCTCGAGCCGCTCCAGCACGAGGAACGGGCCGAGCTCTCCCGAGCGCCCGCGGCCGAGCAGCGCGGGGACCAGCGGCGGATCGAGGCGGGCGAGCGCCGCCGCCTCGCGCGCGATCCGGCCGTCGTCCTGCCGGCGCGCCACCTTGAGCGCCACGGCGCGGCCGTCGCCCTCGCGCGTCGCCGCGTAGACGCGCGCGAACCCCCCTTGCCCGAGCAGCCGCTCGATACGGAACCCTTCGATGCGGAGCTTGGGCACCGGCGGCGACGGATCCCGCTCGAGCGCCTCGTGCTCGCGCTCGTCGGCGCTCGTCACCGACCATGGGGCCAGGGGGTGCGCCGGGCACGCGGCGCCGGCCCGCCCTGGGAGGCGGCGATGGCACTCGGAGCAGCGCATGGGGCGCGAGTATACTGGGGTAGGGTGCCATGCGGCCGCCTGCCGAGCTCAACCAGGACGAGACAGCCGTCATCTCGGGCCGACCGCTGGAGCTCGAGGCGAGCGCCGCCGGCGACGCGCTCCCCGCCGGCGCGGTGGTCGGTGGTTACGTGCTCGACGACGTGCGGCTCGGGGGCGGCTTCGGCGTCGTGCACCGCGCCGTCCCGGTCGGGGGCGGCGCGCCGGTCGCCCTGAAGGTCCTCCGCCGCGGTCTGTCGCTCCTGCCGGCGATCCTCCGGCGCTTCCAGCGGGAGGCGGAGGTGCTCGCGCGGCTCAGGCACCCGGCGATCGTCGAGGTCCGCGGCGTGGGCGCCCTGGACGACGGCCGGCCATACATCGCGATGGAGTGGGTCGAGGGCCGGAGCCTCGCGGCCGAGCTGCGCGCGCGAGGCGCCTTCTCGCCGTCCGAGGCGGCCGCCCTGCTCGAGGAGGTCGGCGGCGCGCTCGCCGCCGCGCACGCGATCGGCGTCGTGCACCGCGACGTGAAGGCCCAGAACGTCATGGTCTGCCCTGGTGAGCGCGGGCCCGGCGCGCCGGGCGTGAAGCTCGTCGACTTCGGCATCGCCAAGCTCCTCCGCCCGCGCGACGTCGATCGCGCGCGCGGCGGCAACAGCAGCAGCCTGATCGTCGGCACGCCGCTCACGATGGCCCCGGAGCAGATCCTCGGCGGCGCGGTGGACGCGCGCACGGACATCTACGCGGTGGGCCTGCTCGCCTACCAGCTCGTGACGGGGGAGCTGCCGTTCCAGGGCGCCGATGCGGTCGAGACCGAGGAGATGCACCTGCGTTCGCCGCCGCCCTGCCCGAGCGACCGCGCGCCCGTGTCGGCGGCGTTCGACGCGGTGGTGCGCCGCTGCCTCGCCAAGGAGCCGGCGGACCGGTACGCGGGCGTGCCCGAGCTGCTCGCCGCCCTGCGCCGGGCGGTCGGCGCGCCGGGCCGAAAGAGCGCGGCGCCCGCGGCGCGCTCGCCGGCCGACGCTCGCCTCGCGGGCGCGTGCGGGCAGGGGCAACGCGCGCCCGAGGGGCCATGCGCCGCGCTGCTCGTCGAGGCCCGGCTCTCGGCGCCGGACGACGCCGACGACGAGGCGCTCGCCGACGTGGAGCGCCTGGTGCAGGCGGCGCGCGCGGCGCTCGTCCGGCTCGGGGCGACGCTCGTGGTCGAGAGCGCCGACGCGCTGCTGGCGGCGCTGCCCGCGCCGTACGATCGCGCGCCGGAGCGGGCGCTCGGCTGGGCCCTCGAGCTCTGGGCGGAGCTCGGCGCGCGGGCCGGCGCGAGCCCCGAGGTCCTCCCGCGCCTCGCGCTGCACGCGGCCGAGCCCGAGGCGCTGCGCGGCTGGGCGCCCGCCGCGACCGGGGCGGGCGTGTTCGTGACCGGCGCGTTCGCCGAGGGGCTCGCCGGGGAGGGCGGGGAGGGCGGGGAGGGGGAGGGGGAAAGCGAGCGTGCGCCGCTCCGGGGCGAGGGCGGTGCGCTGCGCCGGGTGGCGCCGTGAGCGCCGCGGCCTGATACGGGCGCGCGCTGACACGGCCCCTGCCAGGTGCTGGTCAAATTTGAACAGGGAGACGGGAGGCAGGGAGAAAAATCTTAGTAAATCTCCCTGTCCCCCCCGTCTCCCTGTGATCTTTCTCGGGCAAAGTTGACCACCACCCCCTGCCACAGGGGTGCCACAGGGCGATGTGACAGGGGACAGCCGCTGTGGCAGGCAGGCCGCCTGCGCGGCGCGGAGCCGTCCTGCCGCCAGCATGGCGACGGCCGCGAGGAGCGCGTCGCCTGCGCGTCGCTCCCAGGCGATCGGTGGGAATGGCCCTCGGCGGGCGCCGCGAGGCCGCCGGCGCCGCGCGCTGGCAAGGCGCTTGCGATGGGGCTCCGCCGCGAGGCGCCGCCGCGGCCGCGCCGCTCCAGGCGGGCTGCGCGGCTGGCTGCCTCCGGTTCGACAACAAGACAGCTCAAGAGAGCTGAGGAGATCTCGTCATGCGCATCGTTCGCTCTGCGTTCCCCCTCGTCGCCCTGTTCGCCGCCGGCTGCGCCGTCGAGGCGGCCGACCCTGAGCTCATGGAGGACGCCCCGTCCCTCTCGGAGACCTGGACCGTCAGCAACGCCGCGGTCAACGTGCGCTGGGACTCGGGCCTGAACGCCAACCTCTCGGCCTGGGAGTACATTCACTGCCACCTCGATGATGGCGCTGGGTTCATGTTGACCGACCTCAGCGCGTTCCAGGAGCCCCTCACCGAGCCTGACGAGTTCATCGCCAGGATGTCCGGCGTGTGCCGGGAGTTCGACCTCCTGCTGCCAAACCTCCCGCGGACCGGCGCGATCGACCCGGAGACCATCTTCTCGTGGCCGGGCGGCTTCCGCGCCGGCGCGCTCGGCACCGCCATCCCGGTCGCCAACTACCCCACGGGTCTGCAGCTCAAGGTGGACGGCGCCAGCACCTATGTGAAGGACGTCCGCATCAACTACGCTCCCAGGAACGCGGCCAATACGGCCCTCGACCTCGCCTCGTCCTCCCACACGAGCTATGCGATCGGGTATGCCGGGAACAACGTGACCCTGAGCTGCCCGGCCCAGCAGGTGCTGACGGGGCTGGATCTCAGGTACGACACCGTCGAGGGGAAGATCCGGGTCCTGGAGATTCACTGCAGAGCGCTGCAGCCCTGAGGGGGCCAGCGCTGTCGCGGCGAGTCGCACCGGGGCCTCTCCACCGGCTGATCCCGATCGCCGCCGCGCGCCCTTCCGCCCGCGGCGTTCCAGGAGGCTGAGGGAACACCCGTTGACGACGGCGTGGCGCGACCATCGCAGCCTTCATCCCCAGGGTATTTCACGAGGGCCCCGGGGTTCCGTCGAAGGCGGCGCAGCCGGCGACATTCATGATCGCCGCCTTGACCGACGTGTCGTCGTCATGGACGATACCGCGCTTGCGGTCGACCGTAGTCACGAGAGATGGTTGAAGGGCTCCTGGAGCACGCGGTTGATGCCTGACTCGTAGGACTGTCCCCTCTCGAAGTCGCGTTCTTTCACGCTGGTCATCTCTGTGTCGCCGGGAGGCGACCAGCGACACTGGCGCTTGACGGGCTCAACGTCGAGCACCAGAGCGGACCGATGATGGGTATTCGAACGCGAGAGTGGCTTGGTCGAATGGGACAGTGGGTTGGTCGAATGCGACCATGGGTGGGCGTCGGGCTCCTCGCGGCGCTCATCGTCCTCGGCACGCAGCTCCTCAAGCGGCGCGCAGGCGCTGGATCCCGCTCCGTCGCCACGGTGACGTATGCCTGGATGCAGCGGCCCGGGCCTGATGGGCCGAACGTCAGCGTCGATCTCTACGCGCCGCCGCGCGCGAGCAAGCGCGGCCCGCTGGTCGTTCTCTTGCAGGGGAACGAGCCCTCGCAGCCCGACGAGCGACTCGCCTTCGCTGCGAACGTCGGCGATTCCCTACAACGAAACGGGGTCGCCGCCGCGGCCGTCTCGTTCAACATCCACCAGGGCTACACGCTGCGCGCGAGCGCGGCGGACGTCGCCCGGGTCTTGCGAGAGGTGACCGACGCGCGCAACCCGACGCGCCTGGTCCTCGCCGGTCGCGGCCTCGGGGCGTGGATGGCGTCCATGCTCGCGCTCGATGGGCGGCTCCTCGAGGGGGCCGGCATGGATCCCAAGCGCGTCGATGGGGTCATCCTGTTGCGTGGGACCTACGACCTCGGCGAGGCGGCGCTCGAGGGGCACCCCGACGCGGCGTTCTTCGCGGGCTCGGTCGAAGATCGCAGGGAGTCCTCGCCCATCACGTACGCGCGGGCCGATGCGCCGCCGTTCTTGATGCTGTTCGGCGGGGAGGACGACATCGGCTGGGCGCGCCTCGCTCGCCCCTTCGCGCGCGCGCTCCAGAACGCGGGCGCGCCCGACGTCGACTGCTTCGTCGTCCCGAGGCGCGATGCGCACAGCATCGTGCACTGGGGCGGACGGGGAGACATGGTCGGCGATCTGGTGTTCCCCTTCGTCGCCTCGGGCCTGAAGGACCTCTCCATCGACAACCCCTTCGGCGTGCTCCGCCGCTGGGGCGCACGGCCGCCGTTCGACCTGTCGGCGCTCCGCAAGGATCCCCGGGCCATCACCACCTACCCGGTCGACGCCGCGCTGCGGGAGACGATAAGCGGCCTCCTCGGCAAGGGGGGGCTCGAGCGCTACCCCTTGCCCGGCAAGACGTATCAGGCCATCGATCTGCTCGCCTACCTGGACGGGCGGCCGAAGTCCGAGGTGGGCGAAGGGGACTGGCTGGTGGTCTCGAACCTTCGGGGCGAGCAACAGTACTTCTCGCGCGAGGTGCTGAAGAAGGCGCAGGCGGTCATCGTGGTCGGGCTCGACGATGAGGACAATCTCTACCGCATCGTCGACTTCTACCGGCTGAAGCGCGCCTACTCGTGGATCAAGGGCGAGGAGCCAATGCCCATGATGATCCGGCCGCTCGGCGCGTTCCTGCACTTCCGGGCGCCGCTGCCCGCGGACCTGGGGAACAAGACCTACGCGGCATTCGGGCTCGATGCGGCGAGCTTTCACTGGGTAGCGAGCGATCCGCTCGCGCCGTTGCGCTCGCTCCCCGGCGGACTGCGCGAGGCGATGATCGGCGAACAAGGGTGCGTCAAGTGCCACAGCTTCGGCGGCGTCGACGCGCGGGCGCACCACGCGCTGGCGCTCGACGGCAAGCCGTACGGCGCGTTCGCGCTGCCGCTCGAGGAGTATCCGAGCGAGGTGCTGCGGCGCTTCTTGTTCGAGCAGGACGCGGTGGCAGCGAGCTTCGGGGTCGTGCCGATCCGGGTGGAGGAGACCGTCGCGCGGCAGCTCATCGACCTGGTGAACCACGAGAAGAGCGAGAAGAAGTAGCGGCCCGGAACCTCAGGGTTCTATCTGTTCATAGAGCGCCTCCGCCCACTCGGCGTGCGAGCGCGCCGAGGGGTGCAGGCCGTCGCCGGCGAGCATCTGCGCCTCCGCCTGCCTGTGCATGAGCGGATACAGGTCCACGTAGCGCGCGCCGGAGGCTCGTGCCTCGTCGCGCAGGACGGTGTTGAAGGCGACGATATCCGCGCCGATCTGCCGCGGATCTCCGAACGAAGCGGCGGCCGGAGAGAGCGACCAGTCGGGCTGCGGGAGCGCCACGATCCGATTCGGCCCGACGCCGGCGTCGATGATCGCTCGGAGGAGCACCCGCACGCGCGATCGGTAGACGTCCGCGCTCCAGCCACGCACGTAGTCGTTGGCGCCCACGGCGAGCGTCACCAACGTGGGGCGAAATGGTGCCACCTCCGGGATCTCCCGCTCTTGCACGTCTTCCGTGGTGTAGCCGTTGACCGCGACGTTCTTGAGGGTTACCCGGCGGCCCTGCGCGCGCCAGAGCTCGGCGAGACGCGAGGGGAACGCGTCGCCCGGCTGGTTCCCGGTCCCTGCCGTGAAGGAGTCGCCGAGCGCCAGATAGCGGATCTCCGCGAGCCCGCCCGTGGGTGCGGCATCCTCGCTGACACCGGTGGGAGCGCTCCGTGAAGAGCTGCCGAGGAGAGTCAAGGCGAGCAGGAGAATCCCACCGAACAGGAGCAGAACCGGCAGGGGGAGCGGGCGGAGAGAGCGCATCAAGAAGGATAGCATCGCTTCATTGCCCGGCTAGATATCCTTCGAATCGCTCCTCGCGGGCTGACCAAGGGCTCAGTCAAGGGGCATGGTGACGTGGACGATCCGTTGATTCACAGCGCGCCACCGGTCCGAGCTCCGGCTCAGCAGGTGATGAGGGGGAGCGAGCTCCGGTTCGACACGGTCGAGGGGAAGCTCAGCGTCCGCGAGATCCACAGCAGAGCGCTGCAGCCCTGAGCGGACCCGTGCCGGCGCGGGAGTATCCTTCCACGGCGGGATCGTGCATCGTCGAACGAGGGTGCCTCGGGGATGCGCCGCGATCCCGCGGCGGTATTCGACGGAGGACTTGGCTGGAGGACATGAGCACATGACGACCCCTCTCCGCGCCCAGGAAGCGCTCGCGAGCCTGCGCCGCGCGGGGCTCGCGACCCAGATCGACTCCGCGGCCTTCGCGGCGGCGTGCGACGAGGAGCGAGGCGGCGCGCCGCTCGACGCCGAGATCGCGCTCTCGGCGCTGGCGTCGGCCTATGGCGTGCGCGGCCCCTCCGAGGCGAGCGCCGCGGACCGCGCGTTCGTGGTGGACGAGGACGCCGCGGCCGATCCGGCGGTCCTCGGGGCCGTGTGGCTCGCGCTCGAGCGATGGCTGGAGCACCCGATCCCCGTCGCGGTGGCGACGGACCTCGACGAGCTCGTCTCGTACGCGGGCGACCTGTGCTTTCTTCGCCCACACGCCGGCGCCGCGGGCGAGGCGCCGTATCTCTTCTCCATCGACAGGTGGCGCACGCGCGATGACACGCCCTATTCGCTCTACGTGCTGCGGGGCGACGGCGCGCCCCTCTACGCGCTCGGCGTGCCCGTCCAGCTCCACGTCCACCCGGACACGGAGGCCGCCGCTGCCGGCATCTTCCGCACGGATGGCCTCACGCCGAGCTACCGCGAGCACGCGCCGGCGTGCGCCGCTTGCCGCGACGCGCTCCGCGGCGCCGCGGAGCGAGGCGTGCTGCCCGACGTGTTCCAGCCGCTCCTCGGGTAGGGAGGAGCTCGGAGACGGCGAGGCGTTGCTCGATCACGTGAGGTGGCCGTCAGGCAACGAGCCCGCCGGGGTCCTGGCGGCCGGCCGTCTTGTGGTGTGGCGAGCACCCGTTGTAGCTTGATCCGATAACGGGAGGTGTGCCGTGATGCGTACATGCCGGAATGGCCTCGTGATGGGTGCTTCGATCGTGCTGACGGCGGTGGTCCTCGGAGCGTGCGGCGACGACGGCGACGGCGGAAGCGGCGGCGGGACGAGCGCTCAGTCTTCTTCCACCGGAGGGAGCCTCAGCTGTCCCATGTCGCAGCCGACGGCGTGTCCGCCGGTCGAGAGCACCTACTGCGCCGACACGACGAGCGACGTGAACAACTGCGGAGAGTGTGGGATGAAGTGCGGCGATGACCAGACGTGCTCGGAGAGCGCGTGTGTGTGCCCGCCGACGAACCCGGACGCGTGCTCCCAGGGAGGCACGACGATCTGCACGGACCTCGCGACCGATCCTGAGCATTGCGGCACCTGCGACAACGCGTGCGCGACGTCGCAGGTGTGCGCCGAGGGCACCTGTGACGTCGTCTGCGAACCGCAGCAGACGAAGTGCCCCGCCAGCGGCGGGCAGCCCGCCTACTGCGCGTCGCTGGACACGGCCAAGGACTGCGGGGCGTGCGGAAACGCCTGCGCGCTGGACCACGACTGCTCCGGCGCGGACGGGAGCGTGGAATGCGCCGTATGCGTTCCCAGCGTCGCGAGCGCGACAGACGAGTTGCCCACGCCGCCCGCGGGCTGGAAGATCACCTGCCTCACCACGCCGTGCCCGATCGTGCGCTGCGGGGAGCTCACCTTCTGGGTGTACTCGGACGTCGAGAACGAGAGCTTCTTCGGCGTGACCGGGTACGACGCGCAGAACAACCTGGTCAAGGGCCCGGTGATGGTCACGGGGGATCGCTACATCTCGTCGATCACGCTGGACCCCGGAACGGAGACCGCGAACCTGATCGGCCAGAACGGTGGTACCGGCGTCCAGGTGCCCTGGTCGATGTTCCGTCTCCCCTGACGCGGGGGGCCGCGCCGCTGGCTCGGTGAACGGCCCCGACGTGTCATCCTGGTGAGGGGAGGCCGACGCTGGCAAGGTAGGCTTCCAGGGCCGGTGCATGATCGGACGACACGATGGCGCCGATGTATCCGTCCGGCCGGACGAGCACCCAGTCGCCGAGCGACACGCCATAAGCAGCGCGGAGATGGCCGCCCTCATCGACGATGTCGCCGCGCGGCCCGACGGCGTGGATGTGGAGTCCGGGGCGCGGCTCGACGGCCGAGAGCCGGTCCACGCCGTAACCCAGCAAGGTCCAATGCGGACCCTGGAAGAGCTTGAAGAGCCGTGTCGGCATCCCCGCCGCGCCGCGGACGGGCGCGTCCGGCGCTCGGTTGCCCGCGAGGATGCCGCCGCCGCGTTTCGGCTTTTCCATGGCCAGCGACGATTCCGGATATCCGAGATCGAGCTGATGCACCTCGCGACCGCGGCGCATGTCGCCTCGCTTGGCCGCCTCCAGGAGCTTCGTCGACAGGCCGAGCACCTCCGCGGCGATCGGCCGCCGCTCCTCCTCGTAGGTCGCGAGCAGCGCCTCCGGCGCACCTGCCAGGACGGCGGCGAGCTTCCAGCCGAGGTTGTAGGCATCCTGCACGCTCGTATTGAGTCCCTGCCCACCCGTCGGCGGGTGGATATGCGCGGCATCGCCGGTAAGGAAGACGCGCCCGTCCCGGTAGCGGTCGGCGAGGCGCGCGTTCATGGTGTAGGCGGAGGCCCAGGAGACCGAGCGGATCACGATGTCGCCTCGGCCCGTGCGGCCCGTGACCATCGCTGTGAGGCCTTCCGCGGAGAGATCCACATCGCCCTCCAGCGGGATCGGCGCCTGCAACTGGAACATGTCGGTGCCGGCGAGCGGGCACAGCGACATCTGCTTTTCCATCGACCCATGGTTGAAGCGATGCCAGGCGGCCCTGCTGAGCCCATCCAGGACGACATCGGCGACGACCGCGCGCACCCCCATCGTCTTGCCGGGAAAGCCGATCGCGAGCGCGTGCCGTACGACGCTGCGGCCGCCGTCCGCTCCGACGAGATAGCGGACGCGGACGGTCTCCTCGCCCGTCGGGCCGGCGATGCGGGCGCCGACGCCCTCGCCATCCTGCTCGAAGCTCTTCAGCTCGCGGCCGAACTCCGGGTACTTTCCGAGCTCCGCCAGACGCTCGCGCATCGCGGCTTCGGTCAGGAATTGAGGCACAAGGAGCGCCAGGCGATAGGGCTCGCCAGGCGTCGGGTCCTGAGGATCCATGATCTGCGACTCCTCGTAGCCTCCGTCATCGCGGTACTCCCGCGGGGGTGGGTACAGGCCGCCGATGGCGACGACGCGGTCGAGGATGCCCAGATCCTCGAACACCTCCTGGCTGCGCGGCTGGATCCCTTTGCCCCGCGAGCCGGGAAATGGCCCGTCCAGGCTGTCGATGAGCCGGAACGCGACGCCCCGACGGGCGAGCTCGATGGCGAGGGTCAACCCAGCAGCACCTGCGCCGACGATCAGGACATCCGTCGAAAAATTAGACTCCACTGAGACCTCCGTTTTTGTTGGACTGCGTCTCGGATATGTGTACTATGCATATAGTCGCGCCTCCCGAAGCGTCAAGGGAATTTGTGCAAAATACACGAATTGTGAAAAAGAAGCTCCGCGAGCTCCACGGAGCCATGGTCGATCTGACCGCGCTCATGAATCAGCCGCAGCGCGATCAGGCGCTGCTCGCGGAGGCAGGCATCTCCCTGGATCGAGCCCTCTTTCCGCTGCTGGTGGGGATCGAGCGCTTCGGGCCGATCGGCGTGGTCGACCTTTCGGACCGAGCCGGGCGGGATTACACGACCGTCAGCCGTCAGGTCGCAAAGCTCGAGAGCCTGGGGCTGATCGAACGTCGACCGAGCCCGGCCGATCGTCGCATCCATGAGGCGGTGATCACCGACAAGGGGCGGCAGATGACGGACGCCTTGGACGCCGCCCGTCAGAGGATCGCGGCCCCTATCCTCGCCAAGTGGAGTGAGGAGGACTTCAGCGACCTGGTGCGCCTGATGCGCCGGTTCGTGGACGACTTGATGGATCCGTCAAGCGGAACGGACAAGACCTGAGGTGGTGGCAGGCCTCCTGCGGCGCCGTCGTGGTGCTCGCAGGCTGTGGGGTCGATTTCCTGGCCCCAAGCCCGGTGACCAGGTTCGGTAAAGGAGTGGGCACCTGGAACGCGTGACAGCCACCGCCTTGCACAATGCGCACATCGAGTGCCCGTTTACAGCGGGAAGCATCCAGCTGGAAGGCATGAGCCTTTGCGACAACTGCTTCTCGCGGCTTCCGTTCGGTGCGCGCAAGGGGGTCCACGGTTGGCGACCTCCCACGGCGTGCGACGCTTGTGGCCTGCCGCTGGCATCGCTCCTCGGTAAGCCGGTGCGGTTGGACGATGGGCGGTGGACGATTCGTTGCGACTGTGGGGGGCTCCTGCGAGGCTCCCACCGTCGCGGCGCACTGTTCGGCACCTGGGCTTTCGTGGGGGTGCTGCCGTCGGTGGAGCTCGACGTGGGTGACGGGCTCGTGCCCGAGGCCGTCAGGAGCTCGAGTGACCTGGGAGCGACCTGGCGCTCGACCGTGATGAGCGGGCTCGACATGGTTGACCTGGTCACCTGGCGATCAGGCACGATCAATAGCCTGGAATTCTCTGACGGCTCGGCTCACGGGTTTCTGCTCCAGTTCAGGCGGGAGAATCCCGCCAGCTGGGTCGCCTACGGTGGCGCAGGTGTCGACGGCGCAGGCATGCGTCTCTGGGCGCCGCTCATGAGGGATCCCGAGCTCGAGCGGAGGATTGCAGCCATTCTCGACAGAGCGATTCGCTGGAGGCAATCGGCTCTGGCGGGCGGCAAGCAGGAAGTGGTCGAGCCGCTTCGCGCCCTCGGGAATTTCTACGCATATCTCTGCTGACAGGTGCGCTGCGCCAGGGCGGCTATCGCGGCTGCTCCCGAACCGCTGCGTGCGCCTCGTCGATGAGCTGGAATGTCTGCCCGGCCATATTGCGATGCTTGTCCAGGGCACGCTTCTTCAAACTCGAGCAGGCCCTCTCGCTCACCCTGCTCCAGCTTCGCCCCGGCCGGCGCGCCGCCGGACCGCTGCTCGTCGCCGCCTTGCCGCGCCGCGCGTCCCCGGGCAGGCTTCCGCCATGGGCCAGCCCGCCGCCAAGCAGCGCCGCGCGACGTACGCCGACCTCGAAGCCGTCCCGCCGAACAAGGTGGCGGAGCTCATCGCGGGCACCTTGCACGTGTTCCCCAGGCCGGCGCCGCCTCATGCCCGCGCATCGTCCCGCCTCGGCATCGAGCTCGGCGGTCCGTTCGATGCAGGGAAGGGTGGTCCTGGCGGCTCGTGGATCCTGGACGAGCCCGAGCTGCGCTTCCCGGACCCAGCGCAGCCGGGCGAGGTGGAGGCGGTCGTACCGGACATCGCTGGCTGGCGTCGAGAACGCATGCCCGAGCTGCCCACGACGGCGTTCTTCCCGCTCGCCCCGGATTGGGTGTGCGAGGTGCTGAGCCCTTCGACCGAGGACGTGGACCGCGACGAGAAGATGCCGATCTACGCGCGCGAGGGCGTGCGGCACGCGTGGCTTGTCGACCCGATCGCGCGGACGTTGGAGGTCTTCTCGCTCGCCTCGGGTCGGGGTTGGGGGCCCGCCGTCGTCCACCGCGACGCCGCTCGCGTCCGCGTCGAACCCTTCGAGGCGATCGAGCTCGATCTCTCCGTCCTCTGGGCGCGCTAGAGTTCCTGGACGGCGCGCCAGAGTTCCTCGACGGCCCCGCCCGCCCTGACGCGCCAGCGCCGCCCCCGCGCCGCTGCCGGCGGCGCCACCGGCACCCCTGCCGCGGCCTCGAAGGCGGAGATCATCGGAAAGTCGCCGCGTCGGTTTGCCAAGCGAGCTCGATGTCGATGTCCCGATAATCGTCGAACGTGAGTACTCGCACACCGCCGGGGGCGTCGCGCTCAGGGCGCCTTCACCTCGACGGGGACCGCGGAGCTCGTCGCGGCGCCGTCGCCGAGCTGACCCAGGGTGCCTTTGCCCCAGCACAGGACCTGGCCAGGGCCCGTGGGGCCGCACGCCCCCTCGACGATCGCGCACGTGTGGAAGAAGCCGGCGCTCACCGCGACGACCTTGGCGAGCGCCGAGCCGTCGCCGTGCACGACGGGTTCCATCCGCGTGTTATCGGCCCTCGTCGGCGTGCTGCGACCGAGCTGCCCTTGGTCGTTGCTGCCACGGCAGCGGAGCTGCCTTTGGTCGTCGATCGCGCAGACGAAGACGTAGCCGGTGGACATCGGACCCCAGACACCAGGGATCGCAGCCGCCGTCCCGGCCGGGGGAGCCTCGGCGCCGTGCTGACCTGAGCTGTTGTTCGTCCCCCAGCAGAAGAGGCCTCCCACGTCATCGCGCGCACAGCCGAAGTTCGTGCCGTAGGAGATCTCGGAGAAGGGCAGCGTCGCTCCCGCCGCGATGAGCGGCGTGTGCGCGCTGTAGTTCGCGCCGCCCTCGGAGCCGGCCGGGGTGTTCGTGAGGATATATCCGCCGCCCATCGCGCCCCAGCAACGCAGCCCGTCTTCCGCGGCCCCGGTCGAGAAGCAGCTGCCTATCGAGCCGATGCCCCGCGCGAGGATGGCCCTCGGACCGGCCGTCGCGGTGAAGTTGAACGCTTTCACCGGGACGAGGCTCTCCTCACCGGTCGCCTCCGGTCCGAGGCTCGAGAACAGGTTGGCCCCCCAGCAGTAAATGCTGCTGGTCGAGGTGAGCGCGCACGCCGAGTACCACTCGGGCGCGATCTTGCGCACGAGCAACGGGGCCGTACCGTCATTGACGATCGCCGGGGCGTCGTGGGCCATCGCGTCCTTGGAGCCATTCGCGAGGATGCCGGTCTCGTTGTTTCCCCAGGCCCAGAGTCGGAGCTGGCTGTCGATGGCGAAGGTCGCCTGCTCGGTCAACGCGATCTGCGTGATCGTCGCCGTGCCGAGCGACGCGGGAAACTGCACTCTCACCGGCGTGCTCGAGGAGACCGCCATCGCCTGCGGAACACCCAGCTGGCCGAACGAGTTGTCCCCCCAGCAGGTGAGAGAGCCGTCATGCCGGATCGCGCACGTATGGCTGCCGCCCGCAGCCACCATGATGGCGTCGGCGAGCGTGGGGCTGTCTGCTGGGATCTGGCATCCAGGATCACCCCCGCCGCCCCCGCCCACGCTGCCGGACGTCCCACCGCCGGACGCGCCCCCGCCGCCCCCGCCGGAGGCGTCCCCGCCGCCCCCGCCGGACGCGCCATCACCCCCGCCGCCCTGTGCATCGCTCGGACCGCCCCCCGTTCCGCCACCCGCGCCGCTGTCCGAGAAATGCCGCTCGGGAGCGGCGCATCCTGCCCCCGCAGCGAGGGTGGCGGCGACGACGAGAAAGGAGCAGAAGTTCGGTCGCGTGTGGGGGTTCCTCTTCATCTCAAGCATTCGGTTACACTCCTGGCGTCTTTTTGCACACCCTTACCGCACGGGAGACAAGAAGTCCAGTTGAGGCCCGATCATCGATGTCCCCGCTTTCCCTGAGGCCTCAGGGGCGCTTCGGCGCGCACCTATCGAGCGTGGGTGATCTCAGCAGAGCCTGCGGGCGCCGGCGAGCGGCACGGCTCCGGGCATCAGGGGCAGCTGCAACAGCTGTGCGAGCGGCAGCTGCCCGTAAGTGCGCTCCCTCGCCGTTTCAACGGCGATCACCATCGGTGCAAGATTGGCTCGAGCATCTTGCGCAGCGCGCGCGGCGCGTGGCAAGCACGGAGGGAGGGGGGCCGCGGAGGGGGCGGTGCAACCGCGACTGGAGAGGCTTCAACCGCGGTGCTTCACGCGGCGTTGCTTCTCGCGGTGAGCACCGACGACCGGGTCATCACCTGGCTCACGCCGTCCGTTTCGGGGTCGGCCACGGTGGCGCCCGCGGGGTGCGCGAGGGCATAGGCCAAGAGCTCGTGGGTCCACGGCTCGAATATCGTGAACACCTCGTCCGCGAGCGCGATGTACCGCGCGCGCGTCTCCGCGTCGAGCGGGATGCGCGCGAGCTCGGCGTGGTCGGCGTTCACGGCGTGGCCCGACTCGCGCTCGAAATGGAACGAGCCGCAGTAGCGCAGCTGCGTGCCGAGGCGCTTCTCCAGGGCCTCCGCCAGGGGGAGCATCGCACCGAAGAGCACGTTGCCGGTCTCCTCGATCGCCTCGATGATGACGAGCCGCTCGAGGCCCGTCGTGCCCTTGATGAGCGCGGTGAGCCGCGCGGTGAGGACCCGATTCTGTATCGTCTCCTCGCCCCAGAGGAAGTGCAGCAGGTCCGTGGCCCGGCCCTCGACGTCGTAGCCGAGCTTTGACAGATCCTCCAGGTACCAGGGCCAGTGATGGTCGTCCTCGCGCGTGTGGGCGTTGACCATCTCTTGGTAATCGTCCGCCGGGTGCTCCTCCCGTAGTACGAATTTGTTCAGATCACCGAAGCTCAGGATGAAGTACGCCATGCATGGATAGAAGGCGAGCCGCTCGCTCGGATCGAGCCGTTCGTCTCGCATGCGCTCGAACAGGGGTAGACGAGCGTATGCCTGCTTCTTCTCGAAGATGTGCCGCAAGACCTGCCGCATGAGCGATCTCCTTTTCGGCTGCGTGTCAGTTGGTTGAACAATCCCTCTGTTTACGTGAACCAAGCGCCGTGAGCGCCTCGAGAGGCCTCAAGACAAGATCACGGCGCACCGAGCATGCACGCTGCTGCTGGACCTCACCTCGGTTGAAATCCTGCGCATCCCCCTCGCGCTGCATTCCGAGCTTAGTTATTGGAATTTTCCACCAACCACCTCAGACGTTTCTGCAACGCTGCGGGGTGCGTCCAGCCGGTGCATCCACTGTAGCGCACGCCCGGCGTAAGTTGCACCCACTATCTTTGGATCACCATTCAAATTTGAAACGGCGGCCGGTGGGCGAACCGGCGTTGGGGTGCGATACGGCTTGCGACGTCATCGATTGGCTGACGATTGATCCTTCGGGGCGCCCGAGAGCGCGCGGTGACTCAATGGACCGAATGCGGTAGCGGGCGGCTGTCATTGCCTCGTCCCACGTCTCCCCGGCCTTCATTGGACCCATGCCGCAGCCCCCAATGTTCTGGTGGGGGGCTGGCTGGTCCCACACACGCGTACCTGAACGATGGCGAGCCGGTCACGATGGCGAGCCGGTACCGACGGCGCTGACCGGGGACGGCCGGCGCGAAGGTGCAGCCAAACAGCTTGAATGCCGGCGGTCGAGGCATGTAACTTGCCATTGTGCCGTGAAAGACCAACTCGACTCAGCGCTGATGGTGGAGCCCGAGAGCCGCGCGGTTCCGAAGAGCGCGCCCATGCGGGCGGAGATTGTGCGGCTGGTCCGTGAGAAGCGCTACGAGGAGGCGCTGGCGGTGCTGTATCGGGCGCGCGCGGAGTCGCCCGGCGATCGCGAGCTGCAGGCGAGCATCGAGCGGATCAAAGAGTTCCTCGCCGGCGCCTACGCCAAGCGGCTCGGCGGCCTCGATCAGGTGGCGGGGCCCATCCCGGTGTCGGCGGGTCGCTCGCCCGACGCGCTCTTGGTGGCGCGGTACATCGACGGCTCCTCGACCTTCGACGACATCATTCAAATGTGCCCGCTCGGGCGGCTCCGTACGCTGCAGGTGCTGGTCGGCCTCTACACGGGGAGGGAGGTGGCGTCGCCGTTCAGCGACCGGCCGTCGGTCTCCTTCCGGCCGCAGCTGGACACGCTGCCGTCCGAGGCCGGCGCCGATCCGGGGCCGCCGACCATGCCGGAGCGCGGCCTGGAGCGGCGATCGCCGGAGGCTCCCCCCGCGAGCGCGCCGACTCCCCCCGCGAGCGCGCCGTTCACGCCACGGGTTTACGAGACCGAGGAGGATCGGCTCTACCGCGAGGCGTTCGCCCGCGGCACCGCCGCGTTCGTCCAGCGCCGCTACGACGCTGCGGTCGAGGCGTTCGAGGCGTGCGCGCGCATGCGCCCGGGCGATACGGCGTCGTCGGTCATGCTGCGCCGAGTGCGGCGCGACACCGGAGGCTGATGGCCATCGTCGTGGTCGCTGTTCCCGATCTGCGCGAGCGCATGCGGTGCATCCGCGTCATCGCCGGGCAGGCGCCGGTGAGCGCCCTCGGCGCCGCGACCTGGGAGGAGCTCGATCAAGCCCTCGACGGCGTGCAGAGCGCGGAGCTGATCATCTACGCGCCGTCGCTCCCGGGTGGGCCGGAGGACGCCGTCGCGCAGCTCCTCCGCCGCACGGCGCGGCTGGTGCTCGCCGTCAACGATGGCGTGGAGGTCCCGGGAGCGGTGGGCACCACGCGGGTGACGTGGCCCATCGCCGAGGAGACGCTCATCCTCATGGCGCACGCCGCGGGCGCCCAGTCGGCGCCGATCGGGATGAACTTCGTGCCCGTCGACTTCTTGCAGATGATCTGCATGTCCGGCGAGTCGCACGTCCTCGTGGTCAGCAACGCCAGCGCCGACGTGGGTCTGATCGAGGTGCGGCGCGGCCAGGTGTGGACGGCGTTCGACGGCCTCGGCGTGGGCGAGGAGGCGTTCGCGCGGCTCATCCGCCCTGAGATGCGGGTGCGCGTCACCCCCGCCGTCGGCTCGACGAAGGAGCGCACCATCTTCAAGGATCTGGCGGAGCTGGTGCTCGACTCGTTGCGCCGGATCGACGAAGGTAGCGTGGAGGCGCCGCCGCCGATCTCGTCGAGGCGGATCGAGATCGCGCTCATCTCGCCGGAGCAGCGCGCGGCCCGCATCAAGCAGCTCAACGCCGACGCGCGGCGCCTCTTGATGGAACGCAGCTACAGCGAGGCGGCCTGCGTCCTCATCGACCTCTCGACGCTCGACCCCGCATCCAGCCTCGTGCGCGCTAACCTGGAACAGCTACGCAAGCTCGGATACCCAAGATGACCCGATCCATCGCATTCGCCAGCCTCAAGGGCGGAGTCGGAAAGACCACCGTGGCGCTCAACTGCGCCTTCGCCTTCGCGCGCCGCGGCGCGCGGACCCTGCTCGTCGACACGGATCTGCAGGGCGCCATCGGCATGTCGCTCGACGGCGTCAGCGACCGCCCCGGCCTGGCCGCGAGCCTCGCGCGCGGCGGCCCCCCGCTCGAGGGTCTGGTGAAGACCCGGCTCCCGGAGCTCTGTCTTTTGCCCATGGGCCCCGTCGACGCGCTCGATGAGGATCGCTTCGCCATCAACGCGCGCGAGGCGAACATCGTGGGGCGCATCCTGGAGCAGAGCCAGCGCGACTTCGACCTCGTCCTCTTCGACACGCCGGCCGGGCTCGGCGGGATGTCGCGCCTCACGCTGGAGGAGGTGGACAGCGTCATCGCCGTCGCGCAGTGCGAGCCGCTCGCGCTGCGGGCCATGCCCCGGTTGCTCGAGCTCCTGGCGCGGCTCCGCGACATCGGCTCCGCCTGCTCCCTCCTCGGCGTGGTCGGCACCATGAGCTCGTTCCGCGAGCCGGTGATGCTGGCCTCGCTGGAGGAGCTGTGGTCCCTCTACCGCGATCAGGTCTTCGACACCGCGGTCCCGCGCGACAGCACGTTCCTCCAGGCGAGCCGCGCGGGCGTGCCGCTCGGCCTGCTGAGCCGCCGCGCGCCCGCGGTCTCGGCGGTGTTCGACAAGCTGGTGGCCGAGATCGAGGAGCGCCTGGGCTCCAACGCAGGAGGCGAGGATGACGGTCCGATCCGTCTCGTGGACTGACGCGCAGCGGGTGAGCTCGCTCCTCGCGCGGGTGAGCGCGACGCGGTCGCGAGAGCCCGCGGCGCTCGTGAGCGCCATGGGGGCACCGCGCGCCGGCGCGCCGGTGAAGGCGGCGCCCGTCCCGGCGAAGGCCGCGCCCAAGGACGTGCCCAAGGAGGTGAAGGAGGTGCCGCGCCTCGTTCAGACCTCCGACAACCCGGCCGATCGGCTCGACGCGCTCGTCGCCTGGACGCTCGATCACCACGCGTGCGTGGGCGCCTTCGTGGCCGACGACAACGGCCTCACGCTGGCGGCGCACGGCATCTCCGAGGCGCACGTGTCCCTCGTGGGGCCGCTGCTCTCGGCGCTGGTCGGCGTCCGCAGCATCCCCGGCGTCGACGCCACGGCGGGCGCGCTCTGGCTGGGCGCGCAGATGATGTCCTGGGTCGAGGCGCGCACGGCGCGCGGCGGCTTCTGCCTCGGCACCGTGGGCGACGAGGCTCTCTCCACGCGGTCGTTCGAGCAGCTGAAGGAGGCGCTCGCGACGACCTTGCGCGGGCTGTAGTACATCCGGGTTTTCAATGCGGGCGCGCGCGCCCAGGAGCGACGGAAGCACGATGATCGATACCAAAGTCCTCGAGGCCGCAGTCCATGATCTCCGCAACATCCTCCGCGACGGGCTGCTGGCCACCGACATCTGGGAACGTTCGGCGGGCCTGTCGCTCGCCGGCTTCAACCAGCAACCGGTGGCGGTGGCCCTCTTCACCCGCATCACCGAGGAGCTGGACAGCTCGCTGCGCGACTCGAACTTCCCTCCGTTAGGGCGGTATTACCTGCTCGACATGGCGGGCAACCACACCGTGGTGGTGCTCAACCACGGGAATCTGCTCCAGGGCATGCTGGTGGACAACAAGCGGGCGAACCTGGGGATCCTCATCTCCGTGGCCATCCCACGCATGATCGAGACCATCGCGCACGCGAGCGAGCGCTGAGCTGCTCGGCCGCCCGATCACCACCACCGCGCGACGTCTGGGTCGGCCTGTTCATCGCGGGCCCCCATCGAGCCTGGGCTTGACTTAGTTCCTGGACGGCCCCGCCCGCGTCCTGACGAGGCGGACACGGCGCGAAATCCGCGATCAGGGCGCTGTGCGCTGGCGTTCCAGGAGGCGCGCTGTCATTGCCTGCGCGGCGTCGGCGACGCGGGCGGCAGCGCGCGCCGCGTCGCGGACCGCCTCGTCCGCGCGGCGCGCGCCGTCGCTCCCGGACCGCTCCCAGAGCAGCGCCGCGGGCACCGCGAGACCGAGCGCCACCGCGACCCCGGCCGCCGCGGCGCGCCAGCGCCGCCCCCGCGCTGCGGCCGGCGGCGGCGGCGCCACCGCTACCCCTGCCGCGGCCTCGAAGGCGGCGATCATGGCCTGGACGCTGGGGAACCGCTCCGATGGGCTGATGGCGAAGGCGCGCGCGAACCACGCCTCCAGGGCGGGCGGCGCTCCCGGGCACAACGTGGCCAGCGGGGGGCGCCCGCTGACAAGGATGGCCGCGAGCACCGCGGCCAGGTTGCCGCCCGGGAACGGCTGCCGCCCGGTCAGCGCCTCGTGCGCGACGACAGCGAGCGACCACATGTCGAGCTGCGGGCCGCCAAGACCATCACACGTGTGCTCCGGGCTCAGGTAGGCCGGCGTGCCCAGCACAACGCCGTCCGCGGTGCGGCGGCGGAAATCGGCCGGTCGATCCTGGCCGACCCACTTGGCGATCCCGAAGTCGGTGATCTTGGCGCAGAGATGGCCGTCGCTCCCCTCGACGAGCAGGATGTTCGACGGCTTGATGTCCCGGTGCACGACGCCGAGGCCGTGCGCCGTCGACAGCGCCTCTCCGAGCTGACGGAGCAACGACGCGAGCTCGACGGCGGGGATCGTGCCTCGCTCCTCCAGCAGCTGACGCAGCGACCTGCCGCGCACATGCTCCATCACGATGTACGGGCCCGCCGCGGGGTCCTCGCCGGCGTCGAGCACGGCGACGACGCCGCGGGTCTTCTGTCCGAGCTGCGCCGCGACCCGCGCCTCCAGGCGGAACCGCTCGATCGCGTCGACGTTGCGCCCGCCGCGCGCCACCGTGAGGAACTTCAGCGCGACATCGGCGCGCCGGACGCCGTCGTGCGCGCGCCAGACCTCGCCCATCGCGCCGCGCCCGAGCAGCTGATCGACCTGGTAACGCCCGTCGATGAGGCGGCCTCGCAGCCGTACGGAGCGGCGCGACGAGGCGGGGCGGGAGTCTGCCGGTCGATCAGCGAGCGCTCCTTTCGCGCGCGCGCTGTCTCTCCTCTGGGAGTCAGGTTGTGAATCGAACGGGGAAGGATGGAACACGATCGAGCACCTCCGTGCCGCCTCTGCGTCCCAGCCACGTCGGTGTCCCTCTCGGGCGACGCGCTGGGGTCAGGGACCGGGGCATCCCCAGAGCGTATCGCGAACATGGGACCCTGGGAATCCCGGACAGCGCACCTCCAGCAGAGTGCCAGTCGCCGATATGCGCTCACAACGTCGTACGGCCGCGCTGGATGTCGGGCCGGGCGCGCAGGGCGGCGCAGAGCCGGCGCGTCGCCTCGCGCAGCTCGCCTTCATCGAGCGACGCGAACCCGAGCCGCGCGGCGCGCGCTTCACTCCCGCGGAAGCTGAAGCGCGCGCCGGGGTAGAACCCCACCCCGTGCCGGGGGGCGGCGCGCGCCGCGACCTCGGCGTCCACGCCCTCGGGGAACGAGACCCAGAGGCTCATCCCGCCGGCCGGGACGGCGAGCTCCGCGGCGCCGCCCAGCTCGGCCCGGAGCGCCTCCGCGAGCGCATTCCGCCGCGCCTCGTACACGCGCCGCATCTTGCGCGCGTGGCGCGAGAGGAGCCCGTCCTCGATCAGCGCGGCGACGGCCCGCTCGAGCGCCGGGCTGCCGTGCCGGTCGGCGCGCATGCGCTGCGCCGCGAGCGCCTCGACGAGCGGCCGCGGCCCGGCCACCCACCCGAGGCGCAGCCCGGGCGCGAGGATCTTCGACAGCGTGCCGACGTAGATCACCGCGCCCATGTCCGCGGCCGCGAGCGGCAGGACCGGGCGGCCGTCGTAGTGGAACTCGAAATCGTAGTCGTCCTCGAGGACGGCGATCCGCCGCCCGCGCGCGACGTCGAGCAGCTGGAGCCGCCGCGCCGTCGACAGCGTGACCGTGGTCGGGAACTGGTGGTGGGGCGTCAGGTACAGGAGCCGCACCCGCCGCCGCGCGGCGAGCGCCTCCAGCGCGTCGACGCGCAATCCATCGCCGTCGACGCCGACGGGCAGGAGCTCGGCGCCGGTCGACGCCAGCGCGTCCCAGGCCGGCGGGTAGCCAGGGTCCTCGACGGCGACCGCGTCGCCCGGCCCGAGGAGGCGGCGCGCGACGAGGTCGATCGCGCCCTGGCTGCCCGCCGTGACGAGGAGGTGGTCCTCGTCGCACGCGAGCCCGCGCGTCTCCCGCAGCAGCGCAGCGAGCGCGCGCCGGAGGTGCACGTCGCCCCGGGGATCGCTGTACCCGAGCGCGGTCCGGCCGCCTGCCCGCGCGGCCGCCCGGTACGCCCTGGCCAGCTCGTCGGCGGGCGCCAGGCGGAGGTCGGGCAGCCCCGCCCCGAAGTGGAGCACGCCCCGGCGCGCCGGATCCGGCGCGAAGGTGCGCCACGCCGGGCGGGCAGGGAGGTCGTAGCCGAGCTCGCCCCGGGGCGCTGCCACCCCGCGCGGGCGCGGCGGCAGCGCCGCGGAGACGCGCGTGCTGCGCTCGGCGGAGCTGAGCCAGCCCTCGGCCTCGAGCTCGTCGTACGCGGCTAGCACGGTGTTGCGGTGCACCCCGAGCGTCTTCGCCAGCGTGCGCGACCCGGGCAGGACCGCGCCGGGCCGGAGCCTCCCGCGGCCGATGTCCGCGGCGATCCGCCGGGCGATCTGCAGGAACAGCGGCTCCGCCGAGCCCGGGTCGAGCGAGACGGGGAAGGTCCACGGGCGCATGGTCCAGCCATCATGCCAGAAATGGACCTCCTCGCTGGACCACCCCGGAGCCAGCTTCCGGGGCGAAAGAGGAGCCATGACGATCTCGCATTCCGCCCCGCGCCCCGCCGACCCTGCAGCCGACGCTTTCGCCGCCGCCCACCGGCTAGGCCTCGCCCCGCCGTGGGCTTCGCCGCGCTTCGCCTGGGCGAGCGCGCTGCTGCTCCGGCTGGGCCTCGCCGCCGCGTTCCTGTCGGCGGTCGCCGACCGCTTCGGCCTGTGGGGCCCGCCGGGCACCGGCAACGTGGCCTGGGGCGAGTGGGGCCGCTTCGTCGCGTACACCGGCGCGATCAACCCGTGGGCGCCGGCCTGGATGGTCCCGGCGCTCGCCTGGTCGGCGACCGCGCTGGAGACGGCGCTCGGGGTCGGCCTGCTCGCGGGCGTGTGGACGCGGGCGCTCGCGTTCGCGAGCGGGATGCTGCTGCTCGCGTTCGCGCTGGCGATGACCTTCTCGGGGCGCGGCGTCGAGGCGGTGCTCTCCTACTCGGTTTACACGGCCGCGGGCGGGGCGCTGCTGCTCGCGGCCGCGCCCGCCGTGCCCTACGGCGCGCTCGCCCGCGGGGGCGAGCGCGCCAGAACCCCTTGAACCGCGCCCTCGCACCGACGACGTTACGCCGCCTGTCATGCCAGGCGACACCCAGGCCGTCCCTCCCGCAGCGCCGGCGGCGCCCTTCGAGACCCGCGCGGCCCTCTTCGCGTGGCTCGCGCAGCACGGCGTCGCGCACCTGGCCCGGCTGAGCCTCGAGGCGGTCGCGCCGCGCGTCGACCCCACGCTCTGGCCCGAGCTGCAGCTCCTCGGCGCGCGGCGGCGCCTCATCGACCTCGCGAGCGCCGAGGAGCTCGCGAGCGCGCTCGTGTGGCTCGCGCCCTCGCGCCTCGGCCATGTCCTGCCGCCCCTCGTGGCGCGCTTCCTGGAGGACGAGCGCGACGACGCCGCGCTCGCGCGCGCCGCGGCGCCGTCGCTGCTGCGGGCGCCCGAGGAGCCGCGGGCCCTGTCGGCGCACGAGCGGCTCTGCGAGCTGCGCGCGCGCGTGCCGGACGCGGCGGCCCCGCGCCCCGAGCGGGCGCTCCGGGCCGCCGCGCTGCGCTTCGACGCCGCGCTCCCCGGCTTTCGCCTCGACGATCCGCGGCCCTTCGAGGCGCACCGCGCGGGCGCCGGCTTCGTCAGGCCGGAGGCGCGGCTGATCCTCGCGCCCGGCGCCCTCCGCGCCGAGTGCGACTGCGGCGCGGGCGGCTGCGTCCACGTGCTCGCGGCCATCGACGCCGCGCTGCTCTGGCTCCGCCAGCCCCCGAGCGAGGCCTTCTTCCAGGCGCTCGACGAGCTCGGCCGTCCCGCCTGGGAGCGGGCCTTGCAGGCGCTCGACAGGGCCCTCGACGAGGGCCCCGGGGCGCGCGGCGGCGTCGAGCTCGCCTTCCGGCTCGACGTCGTCGAGGCGGCCGGCGTCGTGGTCGCGCCCTGGATTCACCGGCTGGGCAAGAAGGGGCAGCGCGGCGCCGGGGCGCGGCTCGGCAAGAAGCGCCTGCTCCTGGAGCACGGCGGCAAGCTCTCCCCCGAGGACGCCCGCATCGCGTCGCTCCTGCCCGAGGGCAACGCCTTCGCCTCGCGGGCGCTGCTCGACGCGCTCATCGGCCACCCGCGCCTCTTCCTCGACGAGGCGCCCGACGTGGCCGTGAGGATCGAGCGCGCGCCGGTGGGCGTCGTGGCCGAGGAGCGCCACGGCGCCGTTCGGGTGAGCGCCGGCGTCGAGGGCACGGCGCTGCCTCCCGCGCTGCTCGAGCGGGCGCGCCGGGCCCGGCCCGAGGAGGTGCTGTTCCTCTGGGACTGGGACAAGGGCGCGCGGCGGCTCACGCTGCTCGACGTCAAGGCCGAGATCCGGGCGCTGCTCGACGTGCTCGCGCGCGAGGGCGACGTCTTCCCGCCAGAGAGCCACGGCGCGCTGCTCGCCGCGCTCTCGCGGTGGGCGCTGCGCGTGCCCGTGGCCATGCCGCGCAGCGTGATGGGCGAGTCGGTCCCGCCGGAGCTGCTCCCGGTGCTGCGGCTCACGGCCCAGCCCCGCGGCGCGGTGGAGGTCGAGCTGCGCGTGCGGCCGCTCGCCGACGCCGCGCCGCTGGTGCCGGGCGCGGGCGCGCGCGACGTCCACGTGCGGCGCGGCGACCGGGCCCTGCACACGGTGCGCGACCTGCGCCGGGAAGAGGACTTCGCCGCCGCGCTCGCCGCCGAGCTCCCGCTCGCCGGGGCCGAGCCGTTCGAGGACCGCCCGTTCCACTACCGCTTCGCCAGCGCGCAGGGCGCGCTCGATCTGCTCGCGGCCTGCGCGCGGCGCGAGCCGCCCCCGGAGCTCGAGTGGGTCAGCGAGCCCCTGCGGGTCGTGGGCGACGGCGGCCCCCGCGCGCTCAAGGTCGTCCTCGAGAAGCGGCGCGAGTGGTTCGGCGCCCTCGGCGGGCTGAGCGTCGCGGGAGAGCGCGTGGAGCTGGCCCGGCTCCTCGATTCAGCGCGCCGCCACGAGCGCTACGTGCAGGTCGAGGCCACCACCTACGTGGAGCTGGGCGAGGCCCTGCGCGCCCACCTGGAGCGCCTGGCCGATCACGTCCACGACGCCCGGCACGGCCTCTCGGTGGGCCCCTCGGCCGCCATGGTGCTGTGGGAGCTCGAGCGGGCCGGCGCCGCGCTCGAGGCGGACGGCGCGTTCCGGGGGCTCATCGAGCGGGTCGTGGCCGCCGGCGAGCTCTGCCCCGTCGCGCCGGCGGCGCTCGTGGCCCAGCTCCGCCCTTACCAGCTCGATGGGTACCGCTGGCTCGTGCGGCTCGCGGCCTGGGGCGCGGGGGGCGTGCTCGCCGACGACATGGGCCTCGGCAAGACGGTGCAGGCGCTCGCCGTCCTGCTCGAGCGCGGCGAGCGCGGGCCGGCGCTCGTCGTCGCGCCGACCTCGGTGGCCTTCAACTGGCAGGACGAGGCGCGGCGCTTCGCGCCCTCCCTCCGCCTCACGGTCTACGCGGACGAGGCCGATCGCGACGGCGCGCTCGCGCGGCTCGGCCCGGGCGACGTGATGGTGCTCAGCTACGGCCTGCTCGTGCGCGACGCCGCGCGCCTCGCGGCGCGGCGCTTCGCCACGGTCGTCTTCGACGAGGCGCAGAGCCTGAAGAACGCGACCACCCAGCGCTTCCGCGCCGCGAGGGCGCTCCAGGCGGACTTCAGGTTCGCGCTCTCGGGCACGCCGATCGAGAACCACCTCGGCGAGCTCTGGAGCCTCTTCGCGCTCGTCTTCCCCGGCCTCCTCGGCGGATGGGACGCGTTCCGCGACCGCTACGCCATGCCGATCGAGCGGCAGATCGACCCCGCCGCGGGGCCCGCGCTCGCGCGCGTGCTCGCCCCGTTCCTCCTCCGGCGGACCAAGGCGCAGGTGGAGGCCGAGCTGCCGGCGCGCACCGAGGTGCGCGTGCCGGTCGTGCTCTCGGGCGCCGAGTGGCAGCTGTACGAGGACGCGCGCCTCGCGGCGCTGTCCGACCTCGAGACGAGCCGGGCGGTCCGGCGCGAGCAGGAGCGGCGCGTCGAGGTGCTGGCGGCGCTCACGCGCCTCAGGCTGCTCGCCTCGCACCCGCGCCTCTACGACGCGCGCTCGGCGCTCGACTCGTCCAAGCTCGCGCGCTTCCTCGGGCTCGTCGACGAGCTGTGCGCGGAGGGGCAGCGCGCGCTCGTGTTCAGCCAGTTCACGTCGCACCTCGCGCTGGTGCGCGAGGCGCTCGAGGCGCGCGGCGTCGCGTACGTCTACCTCGACGGCGAGACGCCCCGGAAGGCCCGGGCCGAGCGGGTGCGCGAGTTCCAGGAGGGGTCGGCGCCGCTCTTTCTGATCTCGCTCAAGGCGGGGGGCTTCGGCATCAACCTCACGGCGGCCACCAACGTGATCCACCTCGACCCGTGGTGGAACCCCGCTGTCGAGGATCAGGCCTCGGACCGGGCGCACCGCCTGGGCCAGCGGCGGCCGGTCACCATCTATCGCCTGGTGGCGCTCGGGACGATCGAGGAGAAGATGCTGTCGCTGCACGCGGAGAAGCGCTCGCTCGTGGCCCAGGTGCTCGGCGGCAAGGACGCCGCTGGCAAGCTCTCGACGCAGGAGCTCGTCGGTCTGCTCTCGGCGCAGCTCCGGGGGCCGGACGGCGGCGAGGGCGGGGACGGCGAGCTCTCGGACTCAAGCCCTCCGAGTCGGTGACGGGGTGCTTTGGCTGAAGGTGGGGTCGTTTGAACCGCCAAGCCGCCAAGAAAACACAAAATCTTGGCGGGATGGGGGGATTCCCCCCATCGGCCACCAACGTGAACGTTTACGTGGTCGTGGTCGTGGTCGTGGTCGTTCACGGCCTACCGTTGACGACCACGACCACGACCACGTAAACGTTCGGATGTAGGAGAACGCGGTGCGAAGCTTGGTTAACGCCTATGGGGATTCCCCCATTACCCCGAGTTGCGCTCTCTGACTCGCGCTCTTCCTCACCGGAGCGAGATCTGGTGCGCGAACTGCGACTCCTCGAAGGAGTAGGCCCAGAGCGAGGTGTCGCGCTCGTCGTAGAGCCAGGCGTGGACGCGCGGCCCGCCTCCCTGCGCCAGGAGCGGGTAGGTGAGCAGGTGATCGAGCTGGGTCAGCACGTTCTCCTGGGCCGTCACCTCGCGGAGGGCGTCGCGGTGGAGGCCGCCGTAGTTGTGGCGCACGAGGTCGATCGTCGCGCGCGCCGCGGGCACCTGCGACAGGAGCCCGAAGGCCTGCCGATCGCGTTCCCCGTCGAGGAGCACCTCGAGCGCCGCGCACCGGACGTGGCCGCAGATCACGACGTCGTGTGTCTCCCGCATCGAGAGCGACAGCAGGAGCGAAGCATTCTCGCTCTCGGCGTTGTCCTTCCAGGGCGCCACCAGGTGCGCCGGCGATCGGACCTGCGCGCAGGGCACCCCGTCGGCAGCGAGCCCCATCCGTCCGAGGGGGAGCGCGGCGTCGAAGCATGAGATCAGCAGCGTGTGGCGGGGATCCAGCGCTGCGGTTGCGCGCCGCCGCCGCGTCGAGGCGGGGGCCTCGGGTGACCTGCTGTTCGAGAGCTGCATCGGTTCTCCTCGCGGACCAGGAGCGGTCCCCGCATGAGTCGGAACGGGGGCGCGTCCGGTTCCCGAGCTCTGCGCGTCGTCAGGCGAGGGGACGCGGCGCGGGGCGAAGCGGGCGAACAGGACGAGGGAAACCGGGCGCGCGGCGCGAGAGAGGCCGGAGCAGGCGCCGGCCGGAGCGCGCGCGAGCACACGGCGCGAGCCGGCCTAGCGGCGGCGTTCACGGATCCGTGGGGGCAGGGGCGCCTCGCGCTCGCCGTGGACTGAACGTGAGCGCTACGTCGCCCAGAGCACGGCGAGATCGAGCTCGATGGCCTGGAAGGGCGTGGCGCGGACGCTCGCGGTGTCGCGGTGGGTGGCGATCGGTGCCCAGCTGCGGTCCGCGGCGAGCGTGAAGATCTCCAGGGTCCGCTGGAGGGGCGCGATCAGCCAGACGTGCCGTACGCCCTCGCGCGCGTAGACGGGCAATTTCTCCTTGCGATCGTGCTGCTCGGTCGAGGGGCTCAGGACCTCGCAGATCCAGTCCGGAGCGAGCGAGAAGTAGGGCGTGTCGGGGAGCTCGGGCATGCGCTCCCGGCGCCACCCCGCGAGGTCCGGCACGACGACATCCACGTCGCCTGGCGAGGCCGGATCGGGGAAGTGGATCTCGGGCTCGTCCAGGATCCACCAGCCGCCCGGGCCGTTCTTGCCGTGATCGAAGGGACCGCCGAGCTCGATGCCCAGGCTCGATGCGGCGCGCGCGTGCCGCGGCGCTGGTCGGGGGAAGAGGTGAAGCTCGCCGCCGAGGAGCTCTGCCACCTTGTTCGGCGGCGCCGCCTCGAGGTCGGCGTACGTCGCGCGTCGACGCTTTTCGGCGGGATGGCCCATGGGTCCAGCGTGCACTGGGGGGGACGGCGAAGCAAGCTGCGAGCCCCAGGCCTCCGCGTCGGGCGGCCGGTCCGCGCGGGCGCTTCCGCCGCCCTCACGCCTCTCCGACCTCGCTCGCAAACGCCTGCGCGGGGTCGGCCTGCCTCGCCGCGCCGCCCGGAGGCGCCTTCTGGACGAGGGCCCGCTTCCATCGTCCCGAGGCGTAGTACGCGGTGCCGGTGATCATCGACACGACGAAGCTCGCCGCGATGGCGTACCAGACGCCCTTCACGTTGCGCATCTCGCGCGAGAGCCAGTACGCGAGCGGGGCGCGGACGACCCAGAGGCTGAGCAGCGTCGTCGCGGTCGTGACCATGGTCGCGCCGGCGCCGTTGATGATGCCGTTGCTCACGAAGGTGAGGCCGAAGAACACGTAGCACGCGCCGACCGTGTGCAGGTACGACACGCCGAGCTCGATGACGGCCGGATCGGTGATGAACACCCTGAGGAGCGCCTCGGGGAACGCGACCGCCACCGCCGAGATGAGGAGCGTCATCCCGCCGCTGAACAGGCAACCCCACGCGAAGATCTCGCGCACGCGGCCGTGGTGCCCCGCCCCCAGGTTCTGCCCGGCGAGCGTCGATATCGCCATCCCCATGTTGATCGCCGGCAGGAAGGCGATCTGGTCGATGCGCGAGGCCGCGCCGAACGCTGCGGTCGCGATCTCCCCGAACCCGTTCACGATCCCCGTCACGACGACCATGCCCAGCGCCACCACCGACTGCTGGACGGCCGCCGGCACGCCGATACGGAGCGTCTTTCGGATCGTCGGTCCGAGCTGGCCGAAGCGCGGCCAGCTCGGTGCGATCGGCGACCTGCGGGCGTGGAGGTACAGGTTGAGCGCCACGAGCGCGATGGCCTGAGAGACGAGCGTGGCCCAGGCCGTCCCGTTCAGGCCGAGCTCCGGCAGCCCCAGCCGCCCGAAGATGAGGAGCGGGTCGAGGACGGTCGTCAGCGCGACCGAGCCGAGCAGGAAATAGAGCGGCGTCTTGGAGTCGCCGGTGCCTTGCAGCATGCTCCGGAGCGCGAACATGCCGAAGCTGAACGGCAGCGAGAGCAGGTAGATGCGGAGATAGCTGACCGACGGCGCGAAGACGTCGGCCGGCGTGTCCATCGCGCGGAGGATCTGGGGCGCGAAGAGCTCTCCTAGGGCGGTCAGCAGGAGGCCCAGGCCGTAGATCAGCACGGTGGAGCCGTCGACCACGCGCCGCAGCTCATCGAACCGCCTGGCGCCGAAGCTCTGCGAGACGAGGATGTTCGTTGCCAGGGTCATCCCCATCCCGACGCCGAAGATGGTGAAGATGATCGGGAAGCTCACGGTGACCGCCGCCAGGGCCCCCGTGCCCAGGAACTGACCGACCCAGATGGCGTTGATGAAGCTGTAGGTCGTCTGAAGGAAGCCCCCGATCAGCATCGGGAGGGAGAACGTCACGATATGTCTCGGGATACTGCCTGTCGTCAGGTCGGTTCCAAACTTCGATTGCATCAGGTTCCTCGCCTGGGAGCGGGTGGAGAGCGGCCTCGTGGTGGCCTGTTCAGTCGCGGCGTAACGTAGCGAACGCGCGGCGACAGTCCACCGTCCACCCCGCTGGCGCGCAGCTTGCAGTCGGCCGACGCCGCTGAGCGCTCGAGCCCAGTCCAGGCGCGCCAGCGAGGAGAAACGACATGTCGAAAGCGAAGTCCGCGAGCGCTTCCCGGAATCCGGGAGCGCGGCCCGCGTCGTCCGGGCCTTCCGAGGCGTCCCTGCCGCTGGCGCTCACCGCGGCCGAGCAGGACCTCCTGGGTCGCGCTCTCCGGTTCCTCGTCAACGTCCAGGCGGCGCCGTTCATCGCGCGGGCGCGTCGCGAGGGCTACGCGGCGAACGAGCACCGCGAGGGGTGGCGGTTGTTCAAGCTCGCCGCGGGCGAGCAGCGCCCGCTCGAGCACCTCTTCGCGGAGGCCGCGAGCGGCGGGGGCGTCGAGGGGGCCGAGCGGATGCAGCTGCTCCGGGAGGTCGACGTCTTCGAGAACACGTGGTTCCCGCGCACGCGCGCGATCATCCGCCGCGTCGTGGCGCGCGAGCGGCGCGAGGGCTTCGAGGCCGCGTTCTTCAAGCACCTGGAGCCGCAGACGCTCGGGTCGACGGTGACCACGTCGGTCGGGACGTACCTCCGCCGCCTCGAGGGGCTCGCCAGGAACAGCGATGGTGACGCGAAGAAGGTCCACAGGACCCTCGCGGCGCGCGGGCTGACCGAGGCGAAGGTGCAGCAGGTGCGCGATCTGCTCGCGAGGCTCGAGGCCGGCGCCGGCGCGCAGGCGCAGCCGCCTCGGGTGCCGGCGGCCGAGCTGGCGAGGGCCTGGCGGGAGCAACGGGAGGGGCTCGAGGGCCTGCGGGACTGGTTCAACGACTGGGCGACGACGCTCCGGCAGGTCTTCCCGGTGAAGGCGCAGATCCAGCTCGGCCTCACGGCCGTGAGGCGCACGGCGGCCGCCGGAGAGGTGATCGAGGAGGACGTGCCGCTCGACGAGGACGAGGGCGCCGAGGGCGAGGCCGCCGGCGCGGAGCCGCTGCTCGGCTGACGCTCTTCGGCCGCCGCGGTGCCGGACCGGCGCCCGCGGCGCCCACGCCGCCAGCGCAGATCCCGCGCGCACGCGCACAGACCACACAGGGGGCGGACGACGGGAGCCCGGGCGGCGCCAGGCCGCGGAGGCGGTACGCAACCGCTTGCTCTCTTCCGCAATGGTTTGCGGCATCCGGCAACAGGTCGCGCTCCGAGGGCCCCGGCGGGACGTCCCGCACGGCACGAGCACGGCTGCGCGCAGGTGGCCGCGCTGCGGGCGGGACTCCTCGCCCCGTCCACTGGGCTCGTCGTCCGAGCCACGACCGGGGTCGTCGCCTGAGCCGCGGTTCGAGATTGTCGCCTGAGCCATGACTGGGCACGTCGCCTGAGCCACAGCCCGGCTCCTCGCCTGACCCTGAGCCATGACTGGACTCGTCACCGAGCCATGACTGGACACGTCGCCTGAGCCACAGCCCGGCTCCTCGCCTGTGCCACGACTCGGCGCCTGGGAATTGCCGCAATACTGAGCGGCCTGAAATGGCGGAAGAAAAGGAGGAGAGCGACGGGAGCGCTGGTATCAACCGGTGTGCAAGGAGAGGGGCTGACGCATCGGAGGCGCCGACACCGGACGATGTGGGGAGGTATGCTATAGAAGCTTCGACAGGCAGCGACGGTCGGCTGCTTGAGCATCGGTCCGGGTAGGCCGTCGGGTTCTCTCGCCAGAGCGGCGCGACGAATTCGACATTCAGGAGCGTTGCGTGTCGACAGGGGGTGGGGACGTTTCGTCCGGAGCCGCCGCGCGGGCGTGGCAGCGATCGGAGGGGCCAGGATGAGCCGCGAGACCCTCGCGCCAGGGACGGTGTTCCAGGGTCGCTATGAGATCCTGTCCTGCTGCCGAGCGAGCGGCCGAACGGTCGTTTACAGGGGCCGGCGCATCCGGGGCGGTCGGCCGATCGTCCTCCAGATTCTCCGCCTGCCTCGGGATGGAGACGGCGGGCACCATTCGCGGCGCTCCGTCTCGCGGTTCCTGCGGGAGATGCGCTCTGGCACACGGCTCCAGCACTCCCCGATCATCCGGCCCGTCGACTGGGGGCACGCCGGCGGGGGGCAGCTCTATACCGTCTTCGAGCTCATGCCGGGACACACCCTGCGGGAGGTGATGCCCGCGCCGGACGACCCGCGGCAGCCCGCGCTCGGCGCGACCCTGCCGCAGGCGACGCTCGAGCTCGAGGAGGTGCCGCACCGCGACGCCGAGGACCAGGAGCAGAGACAGCCGGACCGACCGGGATCGAGCGGAATGCGTGGCGAGCCGACCGAGACGACGCTCGCGCTCGCCGGCCTGGCACCCACGGAGGCGTCGGCCGGCGTGACGCCCGAGGAGCGAGCGCGCGAGGCCGCAGCTCCGTCGGTGCACGTCGAGCACGACGAGCACGCCGCAACCACGGTGGGGGGCGCCGCGACGCCGGCGGGGAGCGAGCCGGGCTCCGCGCTGCCGGACGTCGGCGGCATGATCAAGCACTACGAGATCATCCGGAAGCTGGGCCGGGGAGGCATGGGGATCGTGTACCTGGCCAGGGACACGAAGCTCGGGCGCCTCGTCGCGATCAAGCTGCTGCTCGAGTTCAGCGGGCAGGGGAACGAGCGCTTCCTGGACGAGGCGCGGGCCACGGCGCGCTGCCGTCACGAGAACATCGTGGTGATCCACGAGGTGGACGAGATCAAAGGACACCCGTACCTGGTGCTCGAGTACATCAAGGGCCGCACGCTGAGCGAATGGCTGGCCCAGCGCGAGCACCCGAGCGCGCCAGGGCCGCTCGCCGCGATAGGGCCGTCTGGCCCGATGTCGCCCGGCCAGGTGGTCGAGCTGATGATCCCGGTGATCCGCGCGCTGGTCTGCGCGCACGAGCTCGGGATCGTGCACCGCGATCTCAAGCCGGAGAACATCCTCATCGACGACACAGGGAGCATCAAGGTGCTCGACTTCGGGATCGCGAAGCAGCTCGACCTCAGGGTGATGTCGACGCTCACGGGCGCGCAGGCGACGCTCGCGCGAGGCCACGGCGATGGCCACCGGAGCGGGCTCATCGGCACGCCGGCCTACATGTCGCCGGAGCAATTGCTGGGCGGGGACGTCGATCCTCGCTGCGACCTCTGGGCCGTGGGCATCCTCCTGTACACGCTGCTCGTGGGGGTGCACCCGCTCGATCCGTTCTCGGTCGCGCGGCTCGCCGACATCGTGAAGCTCGATCTCCCGATGCCGCGCGTGGCCGCGCGGCGCCCGGACGTGGGCGCGCTCGGCGACCTGGTCGATCGCTGCTTGAAGAAGCGCAAGCACGAGCGCATCGGCTCGGCCAAGGAGCTGCTCGCGGAGCTGGAGGCGCTGCTGCCCGGTCGAAAGGCGCTCGAGCTGGGCGACGACGAGAGCCCTTTCGCAGGGCTGTCCGCGTTCCAGGAGTCGGACGCGGCGCGCTTCTTCGGCCGCGATCGCCAGATCGCCGCCACGACGACGCGGCTGCGCTACCAGCCGCTCCTCACGGTCGTCGGCCCGTCGGGGGCGGGCAAGTCGTCGTTCGTGCGCGCGGGGGTGATCCCGGCGTTGAAGCGCTCCAGCGAGCGGTGGGAGACGTTCATCGTGCGGCCGGGGCGCCGGCCGCTGTCGGCGCTCGTCGATGTGCTCGCGCAGGTGGCCGATGCCGAGGCGGCCAGCTCGGGGTCCGGATCGGCCGAGCTCGCCGACCACGACGGGATCGTCGCCACGCTGCGCGCGCAGCCGGGGCACCTGGGCGCTCGGCTGCGCGCGCGCTGCCGCCGTGAGGGGACGAGGCACCACGCCCTGCTCTTCGTCGATCAGTTCGAGGAGCTGTACACGCTCGGCGCCAGCCGCGAGGAGCGGGCCGCGTTCGTGGCCTGCCTGGAAGGCGTGGCCGACGACGCGTCATCGCCCCTCCGCGTGCTGCTCGCCGTCCGCTCCGACTTCCTCGATCGCATGGCCGATGATCACGACTTCGTGATCGACGTGACGCGCGGCCTGTCGCTGCTGCCGCCGATGGGGCGCGACGGCCTGCGCGACGCGCTGACGAGGCCGCTGGAGGCGGCCGGTCATCGCTTCGAGACGGCCGAGATGGTCGGGGAGATGCTGGGGACGCTCGAGAGTACGCGCAGCCCGCTGCCGCTCTTGCAGTTCACGGCCGCGAAGCTGTGGGAGGCGCGGGATCGCGAGCACCGGCTGCTGACGCGAGACAGCTACGAGAGGCTGGGCGGCGTGGCCGGCGCCCTGTCCGCCCACGCGGACGCGGTGCTCTTGGCGCTGCCGGCGCGTGAGCATCGGCTGGCCCGGGCGGTGCTGGTGCGCCTCGTCACGCCCGAGCGCACGCGCGCTGTGGTCAGCCTGGAGGAGCTCCACGGGGTGGCGCAGAACGGCGAGGGGCCTGCGGGCGAGGCGATCGATCAGGTGGTCCAGCACCTGGCCGGCGCGCGGCTGCTGCTGATCGAGACCGGGGGCGAGCGCGAGGGCACGACGGTGGAGCTCGTGCACGAGTCGCTGATCGAGCGGTGGCCCAAGCTCCGGCAGTGGCTCGCCGAGGGCGAGCAAGACGCGCAGTTCCTGGCCCGGCTGCGCGCCTCGGCGCAGCAGTGGGAGGCGAGCGGCCGGGCCGAGGGGCTGCTCTGGCGCGACCGCGCGGCCCAGGACGCGAGGGCGTGGTACGAGCGCCGGCGCGCCGCGCAGGGCGCCGACGGGCGAGCGGGGCTGGGCAAGCGCGAGGAGCGCTATCTCCTGGCCGTGGTGGAGCTCGCCGAGCGCGCGCGGCGCTTGCGGCGGCAGCTCGCGATGGGCGTGATCGCGACGCTCAGCGCGTTCGCGGTCATGGTGTCGTACCTGGCGATCCGCGCGCAGGCGGACGCGCAGCTGGCGCGCAACGCCACCCGCATGGCCGCGGCGCGCGAGCTGCAATCCGATCCGACGACGGTGCTGGCGCTCGTGCGGGAGGTCGAGCCGCCCGAGGTGCCGCGCGGGTGGGCCACCCTCGCGCGCTGGGCGCTGCACAGCTGGGTCGCGCGCGTGGTGCTCACCCATCCGGATTTCGTCATCCGCGCGGCGTTCAGCCCCGACGGCAAGCGCATCGCGACGATCTGCGCGGACAGGGCCGTGCGGGTGTGGAACGCCGATGGCACGGGCGAGCCGCTGGTCTTTCGTGGCCACGAGGGGCCGATCAACTCGGTGGCGTTCAGCCCCGACGGCGGGCGCATCGTGACGGCGTCGGACGACAGGACAGCGCGGGTGTGGAGCGCCGAGGGTACGGGCGAGCCGCTCGTCCTCCGCGGTCACGAGGAGGGGCTCTATTCGGCGGCGTTCAGCCCCGATGGCGGTCGCATCGTGACGGCGTCGTTCGACAGGACAGCGCGGGTGTGGAAGGCGGATGGCACGGGCGAGCTCCTCGTCCTTCGCGGCCACGCGGAGCCGGTCTATTTCGCCGCGTTCAGCCGCGACGGCGGTCGCATCGTGACGTCGTCGTTCGACAGGACCGCGCGGGTGTGGAACGCCGACGGCACGGGCCAGCCGGTGGTCCTGCCCGGTCACGAGGATGCCGTCTACTCCGCGGCGTTCAGCCCGGATGGCGAGCGCGTCGTCACGGCGTCGTGGGACAAGACGGCGCGGGTGTGGAAGGCGGATGGCACGGGCGAGCCCCGGATCCTGCGCGGTCACGAGGACGTCGTCTACTCTGCGGCGTTCAGCCCGGATGGCGAGCGGATCGTCACGGCGTCGTGGGACAAGACGGCGCGCGTGTGGAACGCCGACGGTACGGGCGAGCCGCGGATCCTGCGTGGCCATCAGGATCGGGTCTACTCGGCGGCGTTCAGCGCCGACGGCAGGCGGATCGTCACGGCGTCCTATGACAAGACGGCGCGGGTGTGGAACGACGAGAGCACGGGTGAGCCCCTCAGCTTCCGTGGGCACGAGGATGCGATCTACGCTGCGGCCTTCAGCCCGGATGGCGAGCGCGTCGTCACGGGGTCATGGGACAAGACGGCGCGCGTGTGGAAGGCCGACGGCTCGGGAGCGCCCGTGATCCTCCGTGGGCACGAGGATGCGGTGTTCTCTGCGGCGTTCAGCCCCGATGGCAGGCGCGTCGTCACCGCGTCCGACGACAAGACAGCGCGGGTGTGGAACGCCGACGGCTCGGGAGAGGTGCTGGTGCTCCGCGGTCACGACAACAGGGTTCGATCTGCGGCGTTCAGCCCTGACGGCAAGCGCATCGTCACGGCGTCATGGGACAAGACGGCGCGCGTGTGGAACGCCGACGGGTCTGGAGAGCCCGTGACGCTCCGTGGTCACGCGGACCGGGTGCGTTCGGCGGCGTTCAGCCCCGACGGCAAGCGCGTCGTCACCGCCTCGTATGACAACACGGCGCGTGTGTGGAACGCCGATGGCACGGGCGAGCCGGTGGTCCTGCGAGGGCACGATCGTTGGGTCGTATCGGCGGCGTTCAGCCATGATGGCAAGCGCGTCGTCACGGCGTCGTGGGACAAGACGGCGCGGGTGTGGAACGCCGACGGCACAGGAATGCCCGTGGTCCTGCGCGGTCACGAGCACTGGGTCAATGCTGCGGCGTTCAGCCCCGACGGCAAGTATGTCGTCACCGCGTCCGACGACAGGACGACGCGGATATGGAATGCCGACGGCACGGGCGAGCCTCTCGTGCTGCGCGGGTCCGACGCGCCCGTCAACGCCGTGGCGTACAGCCCCGATGGCAAGCGCATCGTCACAGGGTCCGACGACAAGGTCGCGCGGGTGTGGACCGACCTCGAGCCGCTCCGCGGCGTCGATGACCCGAAGCTGTGGACGGCGACGACCTACTGCATGCCCGTCGAGCGGAGGATCGAGCTCCTTCGTGTGCCCGAATCCGCCGCCCGGGCGAGCCAGGAGGCCTGTCTGCGGCAGGTCGCCGCGGTCCGCGCGGACGCGCCGGGAGGTCAGGAGGAGTCGGGAGGCCGGCTGGGCAGCACGGCCGGCCGATGACGATCACCCTTCCATCGAGCGCACGCAGGCTCACGCCCGCGAATCCGCGCGCCCTCACGCCGCCCGCAGCCGCCAGACCGCGGGCCGCACCAGCAGGAGCGGCGCTGCGAACCCCGCGATGACGAACGCCCAGACCGTCGCCTCCACGCCGATCCGCCCCGCGAGCCAGCCGGCTGCCAGCGTTCCCGCCGGCAAGAGCGCCCCGGTGAGCACGTGGAGCGTGGCGTCGACCCGGCCGAGCACGTGCAACGGCAGCATGGATTGCCGGGCGCTCACCGCGTGGATCATGAACGCCATCAGGAACGCGTCCCCGACGAGCTGGTGCACAACGAGGGCAGGGACCGCGAGCCGTCCGAGCTGCGCGGCCAGCGGGATGAGCGCGCAGCCGGCTTGACTCATGAACAGGCTGAGGATCATCGCCGGCCCGGCGCCGAGGCGTCGGCCCAGCCAGCCCGCGAGGAAACTGCCGCCCAGCGCGCCGATGCCGCCCACGCTGATGATCAGCCCGACCGTGGTCGTGTCCAGCAGCAGATGCTCCAGGAGATAGAGCATGTACAGCGCGGAGAAGACCCCGCCGAGCAGGAGCGCGTGGGCGCCCATCGCCAGGAAAGTCGCCCCGACCACGGGGTGGCCCAGGCCGTGGCGCAGCCCCACCCGGAGATCCTCGACCAGCGAGGCGTCTCCGTCGCCTCCGCCGCCCGCGGGGACGGCCGGCGCCTCCGCCGCCCGGATGCGCCCGAGGAGCGCCGCCGACACGAGATACGACAGCGCGTCCACCACCATCGTCACCGGCGCCGTCAGCGCCTGGATCAGGATGCCCGCGGCGCCGGGGCCGGCGATCTCCGCGGCGGCCTCGGTCCCCTCCAGCCTGGCGTTTGCCTTGACCAGGTGGTCCTGCCCCACCAGCGCCGGTAAGTAGGCGTTGTCGGCTATCTGAAACAGGGAAGTGGCCATGCCCACCAGCGCGGCCACCGCGGAGAGCTGGAGGAGGGTGAGCGTGCCGGTCCAGGCCGCGATCGGGACCGAGAGGATCAGCGCCGCGCGCACGAGATCCGCGCCGACGAGCAGCGGCCGCTTGCGCGAGCGATCGACGAGCCCGCCAGCGAAGAGCCCCACGAGGACGCCCGGCGCGGTGGACACGGCGGAGAGGACCGCCACGCCAGCAGCGTCGGCCCCGAGGCTCACGATGGCGATCACGGGCAGCGCCGTCCGGCTGACGCGGCTGCCCACCGCGCTCACGGCCTGCGCCGCCCAGAGGCGCAGGAAATCGGGGTGGCGCGACAGGCCGGCGGGCGGGGAGGACATGGAACGGGGCGCGAGCAGAGCAGAAAGAGGAGGGAAGGAGAAGCGCGCACTATCGAACAAGGCCGCCCAAACGGCTCTTCATATGCCGTCGCCACGTCGATACCGTCCATCGAGGACGCGGCTCGCTGGATCGCGCCGGGGCGCCCGCATCCCGCTCGCCTCTCCGGGCAGGCGCGGCTACGAAGGCAGCTCTGGAGTCCCACGCGACCATGCCCACGCTGCTGCGTTCACCGGCCATGAGGCTCGGCGCCGCGCTCGTCGCGATCGCGATGGCGCTCGTCGGCTTCCTGCCCCTCTTCGACGGCCCCGGCTACGAGAGCGCGCTCGCCGCCGGCCTCATCGTCCCGGCCGCCGCGGCGATCGTGACCGCCCTCGACGTCGCCGCGCATCGGCCGCCGCCCGTCGAGGCGTTCCGCCGCGGCGTCGCGAGCGGCGCCCTGCTCGCGGTCGTCGCGTACGCCACCACGCTGGCGCACGGCCTGCGCGCCGGCTTCTGCGACGTGCTCGGCGGCTCGGCGCACTTCGCCCTCGGGCCCGGGCTCGGCGCGGCGCTCGGCGGCGCCTGGGGCGCCGTCGCGGGCGAGCTCGCCGCCGGCATCCGGCGCGACGACGCCGCGCCTCCCCGCCCGGCTTGGCGGCGCCGGTTCGTCGCCGTCCTCGCGGCGCTCGCCGCCCCCCTCGGCTCGATCGGCGTGAGCGCCGTCCGCTTCTACACGAGCCCGATCGTCTTCGCCTACGACCCCTTCGCCGGCTTCTTCAGCGGCACCCTCTACGACACGGTCGTCGACGCGTCCGGGCTGCTGACGTACCGCGCGGGGACGCTGGCCACGCTGTTCGCCGCGTCGGCGCTCGCGCAGCACCTCGTGCACGACGCGAGCGGGCGGGTGTCGTTCCAGCTGCAGGGCCGGCCCGGGCTGCTCCTGCTCGGCGTCGCGAGCGCCGCGCTGAGCGCCGCGACCGTCCTGGAGGGCGAGCGCCTCGGCCACTTCCAGACCTCCGAGAGCATCGCGGCCGAGCTCGGCGCGCTCTCGAAGGGCCATCGCTGCGAGGTCGTCTACCCGCGCGGCATGCGCGAGGCCGACGTCCAGCGCTTCGTGCGCGAGTGCGACGCCCACATCGAGGCCGGCGAGCGCTGGCTCGGGGCGCCCGCGGTGGTCGACGGCGCGCCGCTCCGGGTCCGCGCCTACCTGTTCGAGAGCGCGGCGCAGAAGGGCGCGCTCATGGGCGCGTCGCGCACGTACGTCGCGAAGCCTTGGCGCCGCGAGGTGTACCTGCAGGCCGCCGGCTACCCGCACCCGACGCTCGGGCACGAGATCATGCACGTGCTGGCCGGCGCCTTCGCCCGCGGCCCGTTCAAGATCGCCGGGCGGCTCGGCGGGTGGCTCCCCGACCCGGGGCTCATCGAGGGGATCGCCGTCGCCGGCTCGCCGAGGGAGGGCGAGGACCTGAGCCCGCGCGCGTGGGCCAAGGCGATGAAAGATCTCGGGATCCTGCCGCCGCTCGCGCGCCTGTTCGCGCTCGGCTTCCTCGCCGAGAACTCGTCGACCGCCTACACCGTGAGCGGCGCGTTCGTCGGCCACGTGCGCGCGACGTACGGCGCCGACGCGGTGCGCGCCTGGTACGGCGGCAAGGCGCTGCCGGAGATCACGGGCGCCTCGTGGGCGGTGATGGAGCGCGCGTGGCACGCCGATCTCGACGCGCTCACGCTCCCCGACGCGGCGAAGGCGCAGGCGAAGGCCCGCTTCGATCGGCCGGCGCTCTTCGAGCGGCGCTGCCCGCACGTGGTCGACGCGTGCACCCACGAGGCGGAGGAGCTGCGCGCGCGCGGCGACCACGAGGGCGCCATCGATGCGTACCGGCGCGTGCTGTCGCTCGACCGGAGCCCCGCGCCGCGCATCGCCATCGCGGAGACGCGGCTCGCCAGCGACGCGCCCGGCGAGCGGAGCGAGGGGATCCGCGAGCTCGAGGGCATCGCCGGGGACGCGTCGATCCCGCGTCACCTGCGCGACCGCGCGGCGGAGCGGCTCGGCGACGTCGCGCTCGCGGCGGGCGACAGGGAGCGCGCGGCGGCGTGGTACCGCGAGGTCGCCGGCCGGCTCGTCGACGAGGACCGGCTCCGGACGCTCGACGTGAAGATCGCCGCCGCGAACGATGAGCGCGCCCGCGCGGCCATCGTCGAGCTGCTGATCGGCACGCGCGGCGGCGCGCCCGACAGGCTCCGGGCGGCGGAGCTGCTCGGCGCGTGGGCCGCGCAATCCCCCGGCGATGGCCTGCCCAACTACCTGCTCGGCCGCCATTACCTGAGCGACGGCCGCTTCGACGAGGCCGCCGATCGCCTGGACCGGGCGCTCGCGGCCCACCTGCCCGTCCAGCGGGTCTGGATCGAGGCCGAGCGGCTGCGGCTCGTGGTCGCGTGCGGCGTCGAGGACGTCGAGACCGCCCGCAGGATGTTCGCCCAGTACGCAGCGCACGACGGGGCCGCTGGCACGGGGCCGGCCGTGAGCGAGGAGCGCCGGGACGCCGCCCTCCGCCTGCTCGAGCGCTGCGCGGGCGAGGCGGCCTTGCCTACGTCCCCGGCGACCGCGGGCGACCCGCCGGCCGGACAAAAGTGAAGAATGCCTCTCGTCCCTGCGCGCTGACGTGGTGAGATGTCGTGGAAATGCACGCTGAGCCTGCGAGCGAGAGGGTTGGCCGCCTCGTCGCGCTGAACGCCGTCCTCACCGTCGTGGCCCGCCACTCGAACCTGCTCCTGCCGAGGCCGTTCGAGGAGCTCGCCGCGGCCGTCGGCCGGTTCGCCGCGTTCCAGCTGCTCGCGGTGGTGTTCCCGGAGCCGGAGGGCGGGCTCCGCGCGTACGCGGTCTTCCGCGGCGACGCGCTCGCCGCCGCCCCGTTCGGCGCGCGCCTGCCGGCGCCCGCGGCGCTCTTCCGGCGGGTGTTCGCCGAGGGCGAGCCGTTCTCCTGCGACGACAACCGCGCGGGGAACGCGCTCGCCCAGATGGGGGCCGGCGAGGGGTGTCTCTCGTACGTCGCGCTCCCGGTGCGGGCCGCGCCTCCGGGCGCCGAGCCCGGCCACCCGGCGCGCTCCGGGCCGGCCGGCGCCGGGGCCGGCGGCTTCGGCTGCCCGATCATCGCGGCGCTCGTCGTCGGCTACGGAGAAGCCGGCGCGGCGGCCTCGGCGCCGATCCCGCTCCTCGAGGAGATCGCCGACGCGCTCGGCGCCGGCCTGGATCGCTCGCTGCGCGTCGTCGCCGGGGAGCGCGAGGCCGCCGAGCGGCTGCTCAGGATCCGCGAGCTCGAGGAGCAGCACAGGAACCTCCTCGACAACGCGCCGCTCATCATCTTCCGGCTCGACCCGGAGTCCGGCGAGCTCTCGTTCCTGAACCGGCACGCCGAGCGGCTCCTGGGCGTGCCGGTGGCCGAGGCCCTCAAGACGCCGGGCTTCCTCGGGGAGGCGCACGCCGATCCCGAGGGCGTGATGTGCTTCGAGGACGCCGTCGCGCGGGCCAAGCTCGGGGCCCCGTCGGCCTCCTACGAGGCGCGCCTGCGGCGGCGGGGCGGCGACGCGATCACCGCGCGCGGCACGGTGTACCCGCTCGTCTCGGATCGCGGCCGCGTGGTGGCGATCGAGGGCGTCCTCGCGGACGTGAGCACCGAGCACGCGGCGCGCACGCGGCTCATCCAGGTCGATCGCCTCTCGACGCTCGGCACGCTCGCGGCCGGCGTGGCGCACGAGATCAACAACCCCGCGGCGTTCATCCTGCTCGGCCTGGACATGCTCGACCGCCTCCTGCGCGGCCCGAACGTGCGCATGGAGGGCAGCGCCGCCTCCAGCGCGTCGGAGCTCGTGAAGGAGCTGCGCGACTCGATCAAGCGCATCGTCGACATCGTCCGCGATCTCAAGCTGTTCGCGAGCCCGCCGCAGCCCGAGGGCTCGCGGCGCACGCTGACGGACGCGAACCGCACGGTCGAGTCCGCGCTGAGCCTCACGCGCGGCCAGATCATCGAGCGGGCGCAGATCGTGAAGAACCTCTCCGAGGTGCCGCCGATCCTCATGGATGACGGCCGGCTCGGCCAGGTCATCGTGAACCTCCTCGTCAACGCGGCCCAGGCGATCCCGAAGCCGAGCTCGAAGCACGAGGCCCGCGATCAGACGGTGACGGTCGAGACGCGGAGCGACGGGGAGACGGTCGAGATCGTGGTGAGCGACACCGGCGCCGGCATCGCGGAGGAGAACCTGCCGCGCATCTGGGCGCCCTTCTTCACGACGAAGGGCCCGGAGGTCGGCACGGGGCTCGGGCTGTCGATCAGCCGCGAGATCATCGAGCGCGCGGGCGGGCAGATCACGGCGGAGAGCCCGGTCCCTGGGCGCGTCCCGCCGGGCGGCGCGCGCTTCATCATCTCGCTGCCCGCGGCGGGGCGGACGGACGAGGCGACGCCGAGCGTCTCGCCGGTGCCGCGGCTCGTCTCGAAGCGGGTGCGCGTGCTCGTGGTGGAGGACGAGGCGTCGCTCGCCCGCGCGCTGTCCGATCAGCTGGGCCGCGTGCACGAGGTGGCGCTCGCGCCGAGCGCCGACGCCGCGATGGGGATGCTCGCGGGCGGGCAGCGCTTCGACGTCGTGCTCTGCGATCTGCGCATGCCCGGCATGTCGGGCGACGTCTTCTACACGCGGATCCGCGAGAGCGATCCTGTGCTCGCGCAGGGGTTCATCTTCATGACCGGCGTGGGCTTCGGCGCGGATGTCGAGCGGTTCCTCGCCTCGTCGGGCCGCCCGCTCCTGGAGAAGCCGTTCTCCGCCGAGGACGCGCTCTCCGCGATCGCCGAGGTCGTCTCCGCGAACTCCGCGCCCCGCGCGGAGGCGCGCGACAGCAGCAGGTAGAAGCGCCCGCGCTGTGTCCGCCCGCGCTGTCGCCGGCGGGACGCCGCCGCGCGTCCGTCCACACCGCGCGCGCGATCAGCCGAGGATCTGCGCGCAGAGCCGCTGGAGCTCGCTCAGCGTCTCCGGGGTCGCCTGGAGCGTGATGCGGGAGCGGAGGTCGCCCTCCTGGTAGCTCAGCGTGAGAATGACGACGGGGGCGGCGATCTTCGCCCCGCGGCTCGCGGTCGCGATCGTGTCGACGCGCCACTCGACGCCGGTGAGCAGCTTGCCGTGATCGAGCAGCGCGCCGCGGACGATCTCCCGCCGCACGAGCGCCCTGGCCTGGTCGTAGCCGGCGAGCAGGACGGCCTGGATCTCCTCGGCGTCCTGGCCGGGCGCGAGCGCGGCGATGTCGGCCGCGAGCGCGGCGCGATCGAGGTCGGACTTGCTCGCCTCGCGGATGAGGAAGCGGCACGCCTTGAGCACCCGTGCGAGCGCGTCGGACGCGACCTCGTGCCGGCGGCAGAACGCGTCGAGGAGCCGCTCCACGGCGGCGGACACCGGCTCGCCGAGGCTCGGCCCGAGCGCCTCCCAGAGGCGCTGCCGCGCGCCCTCGGGCAGCTCGAGGAGCCGCCGCAGGTCGACGGCGAGCTCCGGGGGCGGCGGCGATCCGCCGAGGCAGCGGAGCTCGGCGCCGCGCGGGCTCATTGGCTCAGCTTGATCGGGACGTAGAGCGCCCGCATCGTCGCCGCCGTGCCCGCGCGCGTGTACCCGGCGAGGCCGAACAGGACGTTCCACCAGTGACCGTCCGGGGTCTCGCCGTACGAGAACAGGGGGACGAGGTGGAACTCCCACTCCTTGCCGTTCCGCACCCGGTGCTCCCGGTACACGGTGTTGAGCGCGACCTGCGTCACCGACGTCGGGTCCGCGAACCGGAAGAAGAACGGCAAGGCCACCGTGGTGCGCGACGTCGGCGACGCGAAGTCCCAGAGGAACGGCGCGGCGACGAGGTGCGTCGAGTCGCGGTTCCTCCCCGAGTAGAAGAACGGATAGATGTCCGTCTCCCAGCCGGTGAGATCCCGCGTGTGCCGCACGAGCGGCGTGAGCCACGTGGTGTCGCTCAACCCGTAGCGCTTGAAGCGGCCATAGAAGGGGAAGAGGACGAGATCATCGCTGCGCGGCGAGGTGCCCCGGTAATAGAACGGGAGCAGGAACGTCCGCTCGAGATCGATGGCCGGATCCCGGTATTGCCAGAAGAGCGGCGTGATCATGTCGAGCTCCGTCCGCCCTCGGTAGCGAGCGTAGCCCCAGGTCGCGAAGGTGCTCTCCCCCTCCTCGCCGCGCGCCTTCACGAAGAGCGGCGTGATGAGCAGGCTCTTGTTGCCCTCGTACCCGTAGTGGAAGAACGGGAACAGCGTCGTGCGGTCGTAGTTCTTGCCCCAGCTGTGCCAGTAGAAGGGCATCACGTTGAACACGTCGCCCTTGCGGGAGTGCTGCCACATCAGCGGGCCCCACACGTTCGTGGAGCGCTCTCCGACGTCGCTGTAGTGGTAGTAGTGCAAGAGCGGCGGGATGACCTCGTACTCGCTGCTCTCGTCGCGGCCGTAGAAGTAGAGGGGGGCCAGGCCGAGGTGGATCTTGTCGGCGGAGCGCACGTCGCACGCGGGGCCGCCCTTCCAGCTGCAGTAGAGGGGGCCGACCAGGTTGAAGCCGCTCTGCGCCGTGTGATGCGTGAAGGTCAGCAGGGGAGGGATGTGGAAGTAGCCGCTCCCGTCGTCGCGCTTTCCCTCGAAGAAGAGCGGCGCGAGCCAGTTGTCGTGCCGGCCCGGCTCCGCCGCCCGCCCGGGGCTCGCGGGGCGACCCTCGGACTCGCGGTGCATGAACGGGCCGACGATCGTCGTGTACGTGTTCTCGTCCCGGAGCTTCCAGAAGAAGGGGAAGAGCACGTCGGCGTCGACGTCCTTGCTCCGGCGGTTGTAGTAGAGCGGCGTCACCATCGTGGCGCGGTCGCCGGGCATCCGGCGCTCCGCCCACAGGGGGAAGATCGTCCTGAACTGGTAGCTGCCGCTCCGCTCGCTGTAGTAGGGGCCGTACCAGTCGCGCTGGATCTCCGCGGCGCGCCCGACCTCCCACTCGCCGACGTCGTTCGTGCCGATCTGCTTCTTGACCGCGGGCGGCACCGCCAGCGGGTCCTCAGGCAGGGTCGGCTCCTGGGTCTGGATCGGGCTCTCCTCGGACGTCGGCGCCGCGTGCGTCTCCGGCGTGCCGGGCGGCGGCTTCGGCGCGCTCGCGGGCGGCGGCTGCGACATGCCGGGCTGGCCGAAGCCGAGCTGCGCCGCCGCGACGGACGGCGCGGCGAGCGCGGCCAGCGCCGCGGCGAGCGACAGCGCCGATCGCGCGCGCCGAGCGCGGCTCCGCCCCTCGCCCGCCGGCGCGCCGCGCGCCCCTCGCGAGCAGCCCTGCGCTCCCATCGCTTCGGAGGTCAACGCGCTCCCCGCTGGCCGCCGGGCGACGCCTCGAGGGCCCGATCCGCGAGCACGCGCGCCGCACCCTCCAGCGGGATCTCCTCCTGCACGTGCGCCACGAGATCCTTGATCTGGAGCACGCCGCGCTCGATCTCCGCGTCGCCCAAGATCACGCAGAGCCGCGCGCCGAGGGAATCCGCGCGCCGGAGCATCGCCTTGAGCCGCCCGCCGCGCCCGTCGAGCTCGACAGGGACGCCGAGCGCGCGCAGCTGCTTCGCCAGCACGAGCGCCTGATCCGCGCCGCTCTGGCCGAGCGGGGCGAGGAAGCAGCCGGGCCTCCGGCGGGGCGAGGCGCCGGGCATCATCGTGAGCAGCCGCTCCATCCCCATCGCGAAGCCGATCGCGGGCACGCTCGGCCCGCCGAGCCCCGCGACCATGGCGTCGTAGCGGCCGCCGCCCGCGAGCGTGCTCTGGGCGCCGAGATCGCCCGCGGTCGCCTTCACCTCGAAGAGCGTGCGCGTGTAGTAGTCGAGCCCCCGAACGAGCGACCGATCGACGACGTAGTTCACGCCGAGCACGTCGAGGCAGCGGCGCACGCCGTCCCAGTGCGCCCGGTCCGCGTCGTCGAGCAGGTCGAGGATCGACGGCGCGTCGCGCGACACCTCGTGATCGCGCTGGTCCTTCGAGTCGAGGATGCGCAGCGGGTTCTTCGCGAGGCGGCGCTGCGAGTCCTCGCTGAGCTCGTCCTTGCGCGGCGTGTAGTGGGCGAGCAGCGCCTCGCGGTAGCGGTCGCGCGTGCCCGCGCCGCCGAGCGAGTTCACGTGGACGACGAACTCGCCGATGCCGATGCGCTGCAGGAAGCCGGCGACGAGGTCGATCGTCTCGGCGTCGCAGAGCGGCCCGGGATCGCCGAAGAGCTCGCAGCCGGCCTGGTAGAACTGGCGGTAGCGCCCCTTCGCCGGCCGCTCGCCGCGGAACATCGGGCCGAGGTAGTACCAGCGGGTGACCGGCTCCTTCGCGTGGACCGCGTGCTCGACGTAGGCGCGCGCGGCGCCTGCGGTGCCCTCGGGGCGGACGGTGAGGTGATCGCCGTGGCGTTCGAAGGAGTACATCTCCTTCTCGACCACGTCCGTCGTCTCCCCCATCTGGTGCCGGAAGAGCTCCGTCGGCTCGAGCAGCGGCGTGCGCACCTCGGCATAGCCGTGGAGCTCCGCGTGGAGGCGGAAGGCCCCCTCGAGCTTGTGCCAGCGCTCCACCTCTTCGGGGAGGATGTCGTTCATCCCCCGTACCGCGCGCAGTTCCATCGCGCGGCGCTTATGGTCGGTGCTGGCGAGCGGGTCAAGCCGGTCGGATGCTTCCGGGTGACGCTCGGGTCTCGCCGGCGCGTCGCCCGAAGGCTATGGGGTCTTTCCAGAGGCATGGCGAAGGCGAAGGCACGCGCTGCGGCGATCGATCTTGGCAAGGCCCGCGTCGGCGTGGCCGTGACCGACGAGCTCGGGCTCTACGCGCACCCGCGGCCGCTGCTCGACGGGCGGAACCGGAAGGCGCTCCTGGAGGCCCTTGCGGCGCTCGCCCGGGACGAAGGCATCACCCGGTTCCTCGTGGGGCTGCCGCTCGAGATGAACGGGGACGAGGGGCCCGCCGCGCGGCGGGCGGTGGCCTTCGCGCAGGCGCTGGCCGACGCGGCCGGCGTCGAGGTGGAGCTCGTCGACGAGCGGCTGACGACGGTCGAGGCGGCCCGGCGGCTGCGGGACGGGGGCGTCTCGGGGCGGAAGAGCAAGGAGCGCGTCGACGGGGCGGCGGCGGCGCTGCTGCTCCAGGCGTGGCTGGACCGCCGGGGCTAGACCGCTGCACCCCGCTCTGGCCTCGACCGGGAGGCGCGCGGCCACGGATCGCCGGGGCTACCGGCTCTCGCTGCGGAGCAAGAGGTACGCGCCGGCGGCGCCGACCGCGCCGACCGCGAACAGCACGACGTCCCACATGGGCCAAGCGACGCCGGCCGCGCGCCGGAGGACGACGGCCTCCACCACCCGCACGAGCAGCGACGCGAAGCCGTAGGCGCACAGGCCGACCACGATCGGCCGGCGCAGGTTGTCGGCCAGATCGACCGCCTTCATGCTGTTGTTCCAGACGGTCTTGCGCACGTGGCTCGCGCTGATCAGCGCGGGGGTGATCAGCGCGAAGCCGATCCCGGACGCGAGCAGGACGGCCTCGAGGCCCGTCAGGTTGTCGGTCACCTGGCCGCCGCGCGACAGGCGGATGATCGCGGTGACGAGCGTGATCAGGCTGCCGGCGACCCAGAAGAGGCCGAGCGCGAAGAGCAGCAGGATGAGCGGCCTCGCCATGCTCACCTGCTGCGCCTGGCGGAGCTGCATCGTCGGCGCCACGCGCGGCGCCGACGGCATCGACACGCGCGGCCCGGGCACGCCGGGGGCGTCGAGCTCCTTGGGCTCGGCCTCGCTCGTGTCGTAGAGCGCGAGCTCCGCGTCGAGCTCCTCCATCGTCTGGTACCGATGGCCGGGCTCCTTCGCCATGGCCCGCTGGATGATCATCTCGAGCGGCTCGGGGATGCTCGGCTCGAGCGAGCGCGGGCGGGGCGGGTCCTCGGTGAGCACCGCGGTGAGCGTCGCGGTCGGATCGTTGCGGTCGAACGGGCGGCTGCCGGTGAGGGCGCAGTAGAGGATCGCGCCGACGGCGTAGATGTCCGCCCGGTGATCGACGCGCTCGCCGCGGGCCTGCTCCGGCGCCATGTACGAGGGCGTGCCCATGATCATGCCGGTCTGCGTGAGCGCGGCGCCCGGCGCGTCGTCGACCTTGGAGATGCCGAAGTCGATCACCTTGGCCGTCGGCATCGCGAGGTCGCCGGTGAGGAACACGTTCTCCGGCTTCATGTCGCGGTGCACCACGCCCTTCGCGTGGGCCGCGGCGAGCGCCTTGCAGATCTGCCGGACGATGCGCACGGCAGGGCCGGTCTTCATCTTGCCGGCCTCGTTGAGGTAGTCGGCGAGCTCCTTGCCTTCGAGGAACTCGTTCACGAGGAACGGACGGCCCTCCGCGGTGCGGTGGACGTCGAAGACGGTGACGACGTACGGGCTCTGCACCGCGGCCGCGGCCTCGGCCTCGCGCTGGAAGCGCGAGATCACCTGGGGCTGCCGCGCGAACTCCGGGTGCAGCATCTTGATGGCGAACCGCTTGCTGGAGATCCGCGTGTGGCGCGCCTCGTAGACGCGCCCCATGCCGCCCTCGCCGACGACGCGCACGACCGTGTACGTCTCGTTGAGCGTCTTGCCGACGAGGTCGTCGCGGAGCGCGTCGTCCTCCGACTCGTCGAGCGTCGCGGCGTCGCGCGGGCAAACCCTGAACTCGGCCGGGTACCGGACCCCGCAGGTGGGGCAGACCTTGGGGGTCGAGTTGTCGCTCGCGGTGGTCGAGAGCGCGGTGGCGGAGGAGGAGAGGCTCGTCATCGCGTTCGCGATATGAAGGTCCGACTGCGAGCCGCGCGCGTCCGACTGCGGTCGGGAGGCTTCGTCGGGGGGCCGGATGGTGCCGGGCATCGCCGACCGAGGGTAACCAATCGGCCGTTCTGGGGGTGACAAATCGCGCGGCCCGCGTCGACCGCGTTGACGGACCGAGGCACCTGCGTATACTCGCGCGCTCCTCAGCTCACTGGCCTGAACTTCGCGGGCTCCCGCCACTACGGGCGCGGGGCTCACATTCAGGCGTCACTTGGCCAGCCGCCGGTTCCGTTCTTCCGTTTTCGGAGGAGACGAGCCGGCCCGGACGCTCGGTAGCGCACCGGCAGGGCCATGGAGAGCCAGCCATGCTGCATTCTGTTCAGAAGACGGACATCATCCAGAAGTACGCGATCCACGACGGCGACACCGGGTCGCCGGAGGTCCAGATCGCCCTCCTCAGCGAGCGGATCAACCAGCTGCAGGAGCACTTCCGCACGCACCAGAAGGACCACCACTCCCGCCGCGGCCTGCTGAAGCTGGTGAGCCAGCGCCGCCGGCAGCTCGACTACCTGAAGCGCGTCGACATCGAGCGCTACCGCAGCCTCATCAACCGCCTCAACCTCCGCAAGTAGTCGCGGATTTCCGGGCCATCAGGCCTGCCGCCCCCGTGCGAGGCGCGCCTCGCACGCCGGCGCTGCGCGAGAGCAGGCGACCCCGCCTGCCCTCTGCCCGCTGGGCCTGTCTGTCCCACCTGCTGCTCGATCCCACCACCAGCGAGTCACCCCAGCAGCCCGCCCACGTGTGATCGGTGCTGCTCGCGGCCCCGTCCGCATGCGGCCTGGCTCATCTGCGGCTCCGCGCGCGCCTTTCCGCTCCAGCACCCATGCACGCGCGGCCGTTCCGGCCCCTTCCGTTCGGGAGGTTTTGCGGTACGCACCCCTGAACGCCTGCGTTTTGCGCTGGCGAGAGCGGAGCGGACGCTCTAAGGAGGTCATTCATTGACCACGGACCGGCGGGGCGATCGCGCCTCGTCGTTCCCGAGCGCGGGCTTCGCGCGTCTTCGTCTTCGCTTCGTGCGCAGCAGCTCGGCTCCTGCGCAGGAACCGAGGAAGAAGAGCAGCCCCTCGCGCTCGGCGTAGCGCCGCACGCAGCGGCCCTCGCGATCGTGCGAGAGAGAGCTGAAATCCCAATGTTCGTTCGTGAATCCGTCATGGTGGGCGGCCGTGCCCTCACCCTCGAGACCGGCCGCCTCGCCAAGCAGGCTCACGGGGCCGTGCTCGTCACTTACGGCGATACCATGGTGCTCGTGACCGCCGTCTCCCAGGACGAGCGGCCGGGCCTCGACTTCTTCCCCCTCACCTGTGAGTTCGTCGAGAAGACCTACGCCGCCGGCAAGATCCCCGGCGGCTTCTTCAAACGCGAGGCGCGCCAGCGCGAGGAGGAGATCCTCTCGAGCCGCCTCATGGATCGCCCGCTCCGCCCCCTCTTCCCGGAGGGCTTCAAGCGGGACACGCAGATCATCGCGACCGTCCTCTCCAGCGACAAGCAGAACAAGGCGGACGTCCTCGCCCTGACGGGGGCGAGCGCCGCGCTGCACATCTCGGACATCCCGTGGCACGGGCCGGTCGTCGGCGTGCGCGTGGGCCGGCTCGACGGCGAGTTCGTCGCGTACCCCACGGTCGCCGACATCGAGCGCTGCGACATCGATCTCGTCGTCGCCTGCTCGCGCGACGCGATCGTGATGGTCGAGGGCGGCGCGGCGGAGGCGACCGAGACGGAGATCATCGACGCGCTGATGTTCGCGCACGAGACCGCGCAGCCGGTCCTCGATCTGATCGAGAAGATGCGCGCCGCGGTGGGCAAATCGAAGCGCGAGTTCGTCGCGCCGGCGCTGCCGGAGGAGATCAAGCGGCGCGTCGCCCAGATCGTCGACGAGGACCTGAAGGCCGCGACGAAGGTGACCGACAAGAAGGCGCGCTACGACGGGTACAGCTCGCTCAAGAAGAAGCTGACCGAGACGCTGAACGCCGAGCTCGGCGCCGAGAAGCTCCTGCCCCTCCAGGGGCTCGTGAAGGCGGAGTTCGAGGAGCGCAAGGCGCACGTCGTCCGCACCTACGTGATCGAGGAGGGCAAGCGCATCGACGGCCGCGACGGCAGGAGCATCCGGCCCATCATGTGCGAGGTCGGCCTGCTCCCGCGCGTGCACGGCAGCGCCCTGTTCCAGCGCGGCGAGACGCAGGCGATCGTCACGACGACGCTCGGCACCTCGACCGACGAGCAGAAGATCGACGGCCTGATGGGGGAGACGTGGAAGCGCTTCTACCTCCACTACAACTTCCCCCCCTTCTCGACCGGCGAGACGAAGCCGCTCCGCGGCCCCGGCAGGCGCGAGATCGGCCACGGCGCGCTCGCCGAGCGCGCGCTCTCCCGGATGATCCCGGCGCCGGATCAGTTCCCGTACACGATCCGCATCGTGTCGGAGACGCTCGAGTCGAACGGCTCGTCGTCGATGGCGGCCGTCTGCGGCGGGTGCCTCTCGCTCATGGACGCGGGCGTGCCGATCAAGTCGCCCGTCGCGGGCATCGCGATGGGGCTCATCATGGAGGGCCAGCGCTACGCGGTGCTCTCGGACATCCTCGGCGACGAGGATCACCTCGGCGACATGGACTTCAAGGTCTGCGGCACGGCGCGCGGCGTGACCGCGATCCAGATGGACATCAAGATCGCGGGCCTGAGCCGGCAGATCCTGGCGCAGGCGCTGGATCAGGCGCGCGAGGGGCGGCTCCACATCCTGGGCAAGATGCTCGAGACGCTGCCGACCACGCGGCCCGAGCTCAGCCAGTACGCGCCGCGGATCACCACGGTGCGCGTGAAGCCCGACCAGATCCGGCTCATCATCGGCCCCGGCGGCAAGACCATCAAGGGCATCGTCGACCAGACCGGGGTCGCGATCGACGTCGAGGACGACGGCACGGTGAACGTCGCGTCGGCCGACTCCGACGCGGTGAAGAGGGCGCTCGACATCATCAAGGGCCTGACGGCCGAGCCCGAGGTCGGCGCGACCTACAAGGGGACGGTCAAGCGCATCACGGATTTCGGCGCCTTCGTCGAGATCCTCCCGAACACCGACGGCCTGCTGCACATCTCGGAGATGGCCCACACGCGCGTCGAGCGCGTCGAGGACGTCGTCAAGGAGGGAGATTCGCTCGACGTGAAGGTGCTGAGCGTCGATCGCGAGGGGAAGATCCGGCTGAGCCGGCGCGAGCTGCTCCCGCTCCCCGAGGGCGAAGAGGGCGATCGGGCGCGCGAGCGCATGGCGCAGGCGCGCGACGCCGGCCCGCCGCCGCGGCGCGATGGACCGGGCGGGCGGGGCGGCGATCGCGGCGGCGATCGCGGATCGCGGCCCGGCATGGAGCGCGATCGCGGCGGACCGCCGCGCGAGCGCCGAGAGCGCCGCTCCTAGTCACAAGGCCCCAGGCGGGACCTCATGCCGCGCTGCGGCGCGCGCCCGAGCCCTCCCGCCGCTGACTCCCCCTCAGAGAGATCTCCGATTCGCAGCGATCCGCGGCCATGCGCGCGGATCGCCGCCCGCATGCGGGCAAGCGCGCTCCGCTGCTGCGTTGACGCGCGCGTGCGCCGCGCCGCGCCGCGGCTCATCTACCAGCTGCTTTGTTGGAATCCGGTGAAGTCCGCGTGGCCCGTTCACAATCAGGGTAGTGTCGCGACCCCTGCTCGTGGCATGCTCCGCCCGTGCTCGTACGCAGAGCGAAAATCGTCTGTACCATTGGCCCTTCGTGTGACTCTCAAACGACGCTGGAGCAGCTCATCCGCGCCGGTATGGATGTCGCTCGACTCAACTTCTCTCACGGCTCGCATGAGGATCATGGCAAAGCAATCGCCACGGTCCGTGCGGCTGCGGAGGCCTGCGGGAAGCCTGTGGCTATCCTGCAAGACCTCTGCGGCCCGAAAATTCGAGCCGGTCGCTTCCCCGGCAACACCTTCGAGGTGACTGACGGGGCTACCGTGTGGCTGACCGAGGCGAACAGGGACAGCCCTGTCGCGACGCCCGGCGAGATCCCGATCCTCTACGAGGGGCTCGCGTCCGATCTGCAGCCGGGCGACGTCGTCCTGATCGACGACGGCCGCGTCGTCGTCACCGTGACCAAGGTCGAAGGCGACCGCGTCCAGGCCGGCGTGACGCAGGGCGGACGTCTGCGCGATCGCGTCGGCGTCCACCTGCCCGCCAGGCGTGTGCGCATCTCCGCGCTGACCGAGAAGGACAAGGCCGACCTCAGCTTCGGCCTTGCGCAGGGGGTCGACTACGTCGCCCTCTCGTTCGTCCGCAACGCGGACGAGGTCCGGCACGTCCGCGACATCTGCGAGGCCTGGGGTCGCCCGACGCCCATCGTCTCCAAGATCGAGACGCCAGGCGCCATCGACAACCTCGAGGCGATCATCCTCGCCTCGGACGGGGTGATGGTCGCGCGCGGCGATCTCGGCGTGGAGTTCAACCCGGAGCGGGTGCCGATCATCCAGCGCGAGATCCTCGGCCTCGCCCGCGTGCACCAGAAGCCGGTCATCGTCGCGACCGAGATGCTCCAGTCGATGGTGACCGCGACGCGCCCGACGCGCGCCGAGGCGAGCGACGTGGCGACGGCCGTCTTCGACGGCACCGACGCGGTCATGCTCTCGCAGGAGACCGCGACCGGCGCGCACCCGCCGCTCGTCGTGCGGATGATGGCCCGCATCGTGACGGAGGCCGAGCAGAGCTCGTTCTATCGTTACCTCTCGAGCGAGCAGCCCGGGCAGCGCGCCAACGTCCCCGAGGCGACCGCGCGCGCCGCCTGCGACATCGCGAAGGACATCGGCGCGAAGCTGATCGTCGCGTTCACCGAGAGCGGCCTCACCGCGCGGTATGCGTCGAAGGCGCGCCCCGTCGTGCCGATCGTCGCCTTCTCGCCGAACGATACGACGCGCCGGCGCCTCGCGCTGCTCTGGGGCGTGGTGCCGTTCCCCGTCGACGCGCTCCGGAACTCGGACGAGATGATCGAGCGCGCCACCGGGTACCTGCTTGCGAACGGCCTCGTCTCGCCGGGCGACAAGCTCGTCACCATCTTCGGCGCTCCTGTCGGTGTCTCAGGGTCGACCAACACGATTCGGGTGAAGGTCGTTGAATGAGCCTGCCCGCCCGCGATAGGGGCTCGTCGGGCGAGCAGGAACCTCTCTCCAGAAACGCGGGCGCAGAAGTCCTCCCGAAGCTCGAGAAATACGAGCTGATCGAGGAGCTAGGCCACGGCGGGATGGCCACGGTCTACCGCGCCCGCGACCCGCGGCTCCGCCGCGAGGTCGCCGTCAAGATCATCCACAAGCACCTCCGGGAGAACGCGGAGGTCGGCACCCGCTTCGTCGCCGAGGCGCGCGCGGCGGCGAAGCTGCGCCACCCCGGCATCGTCGAGGTGTACGACGTCTCCAGCGAGCAGGACCGCGAGCGCTACCTCGTCGTCGAGCTGCTCCGCGGCGCCACGCTGCGCAAGATCCTGGGCGCTCACCGCGAGATGCCGGCCGAGATCGGCGCCGCGGTGGTGCTCGAGCTGTGCGACGCGCTGGAGCACGCGCACGCGTCGGGGATCATCCACCGCGACGTGAAGCCGGAAAACGTGCTCGTCGAGCTGCCGTCCGACCGCGCCGGCGAGAGCCGGAACGGCGCGAGCGTGGTGATCAAGCTCACCGACTTCGGCATCGCCAAGATCCTCGACGCCCAGGGCGTCACCTCGACGGGGCAGGTGCTCGGCTCTCCGGCGCACATGGCGCCGGAGCAGATCGAGGGCGGCGAGGTCGACGCGCGCACCGACGTGTTCGCGCTCGGGGTGCTCTTCTACGAGTGCCTCGTCGGGCACCTGCCGTTCGAGGGCAAGAACCCGGCGCAGGTGCTCCGCAAGGTGCTCGAGGGGATCTACCCGGAGGCCGAGCGCGAGCGACCCACCGTGGGCGCGCGCTGGAGCCGCATCGTCGCGGGCGCCCTCGCGCACGACATCGCCGCCCGCGCGGCGAGCCCTCGCGCGCTCGCGGATCAGATCCGGGCCGAGCTCACGGCGCTCGGCATCGCGGAGCCGCGCGCCGAGCTCGCCGCCTACTTCGCCGACCCGGCAGGCTACGCCGAGCGGCACGCCGCGCGCCTCGTCCCGCGCCTCGTGGCGCGCGCGGAGGCCGGCCGCAAGCGCGGCGACGTGCCCGGCGCGGCCGCCGACTACAACCGGGCGCTGGCCCTCGCGCCGAACGACCTCACCATCCTCAAGCGGCTCTCGAAGCTGAACGCGAGCCGCAACCGGAAGAAGCTCGCGCTGCGCGCGCTGCTCGTCGCGCTCGGGTCGGTGGCGCTCGGCCTCGCCGCGTTCACGATCGCCCGCGCGCTCCGCGACCCGCCGGTGGACGCGGACGCGCTCGCGGCGGTCGAGCCGCCGACGCCGTCAACGCCGCCGACGCCCATCGACGCCCTCATCCCGTCGCCGAACGTGCGCGCGGTCGCGCCGAGCGCCACGGAGCTCGCGAGCGCGCCGCGGCCCCGCGCGCGGCCCCCGCTGCCGCAGAGCCCGCCCTCCACCGCGCCGACGGAAGACGTCCCGGTGGTGCGCGACGTCGTCTTCCAGATCGTCCCGAGCGGCGCCAAGCTGGTGCTCGATGGCGTCGAGTTCAGCTGGTTCGGCGCGAACAAGGTCACGCCCCTGAAGATCGGCACACACACCGTTCACATCAGCGTGCCCAGCTCGCGGTGCTGCAGGCCGTACTCGGGCGTCATCTCGGTCGTAGCGCCGAAGCCCGGCGTCTCCGCGCCGCAGCGGATCATCCACAAGCTGGAGATCCTGCCCAGCACGGTCGTGCTGAGCGGCGCGCCGCCGAGCGCGCAGGTCGCGTGCCCGCAGATCGGCCTGATCGGCTACGCGGGCACCCCGCAGGCCGTGACCTTGAACGACGTGTCCTGGAGCGGGAGCTGCCTCTTCACGCCCGCGACGCCGGAGGCCGCGGCGCGCGTCGGCAACGTGACGCTGGTGGCCGGCGAGCCGAACACCGTTTCCTGGCCGTCCGGCTGACGGCATCGCCGTCATTGGGGCGTCCGCTCCGGAATTCTCAGCATCCCCGCCCAAACTCCGCTACATCACGGCGCACCCCTTCCGCATGGCTGCGCGAACTCCAGGCAGGAGATCTCCCGGCGCTCGCTCCCCATCGGTCGGGGGCCGCCGCGCCCTGCGCGCGCCGCGGCGCCTCGCGGCGGCGCTCGCCGCCGCCCTCGCGCTCTGCTTCGCGGCGCCGGCGCGCGCCGACGACGTGCAGCAGTTCGAGCTCGCCAAGACGCGCTTCGACGCCGGGCACTACGAGGAGGCCGTGAGCCGCTTCGCGGCGATGCTCGATCCCGCGAACGCGCCCTGCGAGCGCGGGCCGATCGAGGCGGAGGGCAAGCCGTGCAGGATCTCCGAGCCCGGCCTGATCGAGCGGGCGCGCGGCCTCGCCGCCGCGGCGCTCGTGGCGCTTCGGCGCACGGGCGAGGCCGACGCGTACATCGAGCAGATCCTCCTCGACAACCCGGTGTACTCGCCGAACCCTGCGGTGTTCCAGCCCGAGGTCATCGATCGGTTCACCGCGGTCCGGGCGCGCATCCGGGCGCGCATCGAGGAGGTGACGCGGCAGAGGGCCGAGGCCCAGCGCGCTGCGCGGCTGCGGATCGAGCGGAGCCGCGAGGACGAGCGCCGCTGGGTCGCCGAGCTCCATCGCCTCGCGGGGCGCGAGCGGGTCGTGGCGCAGAACTCCCGCTGGACAGCGATGCTGCCCTTCGGCGTGGGGCAGTTTCAGAACGGCGACGATGGGCTCGGCTGGTTCTTCCTGGTGAGCCAGGCCGTCGCCGGCGGGACCTCGATCGTCTCGGCGATAGCGCTGGCCAGCTACGAGAACGTCGACGTCTCGCCGAGGTCCTCGGGGCAGGGCGGCGGCCCGGTGCAGAGCGTCGACATCGACGCGCTGAACAGCCGTATCGGGACCGCGGCCGCCGTCAACCGCGTGGCCTTCGGGGCGTTCGCGACGCTCGCCGCGGCCGGGATCGCCCACGCGCAGATCACGTTCGTCCCCGAGCGGATCTCCTTCCGGACGCGCCCCGTGCCGCCGCCGCCGCCGAGCTTCACCGCCGCGCCGACGATCTCCGTGCTCCCCGGCGGCATGTTCGCGGGGCTCACCGGCCGGTTCTGACCGGAGGAGCCGCGCGGCTCACGCCTTCCGCGCGGCGGCGATCCAGAACCCGCCGAGCTGCGCGAGCGGCGTGTCGCACAGCGCCCACTCCGCCCCGCGCAGGAGGCGCCCGAGGCCGGGCACGCGCATCGCGGCCGCGAACGGCGTCACGATGCGCACCCCGCGCGAGGCGACGACGCGCACGCCGTCCGGCATCAGGGCGGCGGCGGCGCTGGGCGCGTCGAAGCGCGTGAACACGGCGCTCTCCCGGGTCGCGTCGCTGATGGCGCCCGCCGGGCCGAGCCGCTTCACGAGCCCGCGCAGGCTGTAAGGGTTGTAGAACTCGGCGATCACGTGCCCGCCGGGCCGCACCACCCGCGCCATCTCCGACAGCGCGCGGCGGACGTCCTCCACGTGGGCGAGCACCTTGAACGAGCACGCGACGTCGAAGCTCTCGTCGGCGAACGGCAGGTCGGTCGCGCTCCCCTCCACGACGTCGAGACCGCGCTCTCGGGCGCGCTCGAGCATGCCGGGCGAGAGATCGACCCCGCGCGCGGCGCGCGCGAACGCGCGGATCCGCGCGAGCAGGAGCCCGGTCCCACACCCCACCTCGAGCACGTCGCGGCCCTCGCCGAAGCGGCGCACGAAGTCGACCTCGAGCGCGTCGACGAGGTCGTGGTAGCCCCCGGGATCGCGCCCTCCGCGCCGGGCTTCGTAGCGCGCCGAGAACTCGTCGTAGTACGCCCGCGTCGCGCGCAGGCGCTCGTCCGTGCCGACCTCTGCCGTCTGGGCTCCCATGGGCCCGCTATAGTACTCCGCGCCGCGGGCTGCCCGTGTTCCTTGCGCTCCTTGCGCTCCGTGCGCTCCTTGCGATTCACCGCGCCGGGCCGCATCTCTCCTGCGAGGTGACCCATGAAACCCGGCGACCATCCCGATTTCTTCCGCTTCGCGCCGCCCCCAGGGACCTCCCGCGAGAGCTCGATCCGGCTCGATCGCGAGGGCCGTTTCTGGCACGACGGCGCCCGGGTCGACCATCCGGCGATCGAGCGCGGGCTCCGGTCCTGGATCGGGCGGCACCCGGACGACGGCCGGCCGATCCTCACGAACGGCTACGACTGGTGTTACTTCCAGGCCGACGACGCGCCGCTCTTCGTCGACGCGCTCCGGATCGGCGAGGGCGGCGCGGTCTCGCTGCTCCTGTTCGACGGCACGGAGGAGCCGCTCGATCCGGCGACGCTCTCCCTCGGCGAGGACGGCGTCGTGTACGCGCGCGCCCGGGGCGGCGCGCTCGAGGCGCGCTTCTCACGCCATGCGCAGACGCAGCTCGCCCCGCTGCTCGTCGAGGCCGAGCCGCCCACGCTGCGCGTCGGCGGTCGCGAGGTCACGCTGCCCCCGCGGGCCGCGCGCTAGCCCCGCGCGCCGGAGATCCAGAGAGGGATCGCTGTCCCGCGGGGCCGAGGCGGCCGCGCTCGGCTCAGTATCGGTACTGCCAGAGCAGGTCGAGCATGCCCGAGGTCGTCTGGCGCTCGTCGACGCCCACCGTGCCGCGGAGCGTCCAGTGCTCGTTGAAGCGCCAGTCGATGGTGACCTCGGTCCGCGTTCCGCGCTCGCTCGCCGTCCCGCCGGGGGTCGGCCCGCTCGATGCCGCCGAGGCGCTCTGCTGCGCGCCTTCCTGGAAGGTCGCCTGCGCCGTCAGGTTGTCGCTCAGCCGGTAGACCACGCTCGTCCGCAGCGTGCCCTCCGACGTCGTCCCGAACCGCGTCGTCAGCCCGCGCAGCGGCGCGATGCCGCTCAGCAGCGCGTTGAACTGCGCCGCCGCGATCTCGCTGCCGACCGACGCCGCGACGCCGCCGGCCGCGAGGCCCGCGGGGGTCTCGGCGCCCGCGGCCTGCGCGCCCTCCGAGAAATCGGCGCCGAACAAGAGCCGCGCGAGGATGTCCTGCTGCGAGCTCGGCGGGCTCGAGGTGAAGCGCAGCGACCTGTCGGTGATGGGCCGGAGGTTGCCGTTGAAGTCGACGTGGATGCGCGTGCCGTCGGGGGCGTCCCAGTGCGCGGTGACGTTCAGGTGCGGGTTCGACGCCTCCTCCTCGCGCAGGCGCACGCGCCCGCCCTCGATCTCGAACGCCTTGCCGTAGATCTCGAGCTCGCCCCGCGTGACCTCGATGCCGCCCGACACCCGCGTGTCCTCGCCGATCACGACGCGCGGCGGCGCGTCCTCGGCGCCCCTCAGGCGCAGCCGTAGCCCCGCGCCGCTGACGAAGGCGTCGCGCACGTCGAACGTCACGGTGTAGCGGAGCGCGTCCGCCGCGCGCCGCTGCTTCTCCGGCCCGAGCGGGTGCGAGACGGAGATGTCGGGGTTGTCGTCGAGCGGCTGGACGTCGCGGCTGCTCGTGGCCGGCAGCGAGACGCGGAGCGTGGGGACCTCCGGAACCGTCACGTACAGCGCGAGCTCGCCCGGCTTCTTCTCCGCGATGAACGACAGCGCCCCGGAGGCGGTCCCGAGCGGCACCCCCTCGAGCGTGAGCGGGAGGGCCTGGTCCTCGGCGATGGTCAGCGCCCCGGCGCCGTCGCGCAGCGCGAGCCCGGCGAGCCGGAACAGGGCCCAGCCCTGCGCCATCCCGGTCGTGCCCGCCGCGCGGAAGCCCTCGATCCGGAGGACGCCGCCCTCGGCCGTGATGCGGGCGGCCACGTCGCGCAGCTCCTGCCCGAGCTCCGGGATGTGCACGACGCCGTCCGTGACCTGCAGCTGGGCGCGGAGGTTCCCGTCGGCGTCGGACGGGCCGCCGAGCTCGATGCGGAGGTTGCCGTCCAGCATCCCATCGACCTTGCTCAGCAGGCCGCCGACCAGCGGCTGGAGCGCCGCGAGCCGGAAGCGCTCCGCGGAGAGGGCGAGGTCCGTGCGCTCGCCGTCGAGGACCGGGATGAACCCGTCGCGGAAGCGCACGCTGGCGAAGGCGTTCGCGCGGATCTTGCCGCCGCGCCGGCCCTCGAGGGCGAGCTCGGTGACGCGGAGGTTCCCGCGCCCGGCCTCCCGCATCGGGTCGATCCGCAGCGCGAGCACGCCGCGCTCGAAGGCGAGGTCGTTCCCGAGCGTGACGCCCGGCACCGTGAGGCGCGCCTTGAGCGACGGCGCGATGTTGAGGCCGCGCATCTCGATCTCGCCGCTCACGCGCCCGGCGATGCCGCTGTCGGCGAGCAGGGGGATCTCGCCGAGCGGGACCTCGCGCAGCGTCGCGCGGAAGGAGCCGGTCCACGCGGGGGGCGGAGGCGCGCCTTTGCGCGCGCGCGCCGGGACGCCCCCGAGCAGGCGTTCGAGCGGCGCGAGCACCTCGGCGCTCACGGTCGCGATCTCGGCCGCGCCGCGCGTGACGTGCGCGTCCAGCGTGGCCCTCTCGCTGTCGTAGGTGAGCCACGCGTCGAGGTCGGTGGGGAACAGGAGATCCGTCGCGTCCGAGGCGCCCGGCGGCGCATAGGTGAAGCCCCACCAGAGGGTGCGCGCCGTCAGGAACGGACGCTCGATCGTGCCGCTGGCGTACGCGTCGATCCGCACCTCGCCGGCGAGCGGCGGGAGCGCCTCGCGCACGAACGAGGGCAGCGTGGCGAGCTGGTCCATCGCGCGCCGCGGGATGGAGGCGTGCGCGGCGATGGGCGAGCGCAGGAGCGACGACCACCGGTCAGCGAGTGGCCCCGTGAGCGCCTCGAGATCGAGGTCGATGGTGCCGGAGACGTCGGCGAGCAGCCCGCCGTCGTACAGGGTCAGGGCGGCGTCTGCCCTGCCTGTTGCGCCGCTGAACGAGCCCTTGAGCTGCGCGTCGACGAAGCGCGACTCCCAGGCCGGGCGCTCGGCATCCAGCCGATGCGGCCCCGCGAGCGCGAGGCCGTGCGTCCGCACGAGCACGTCGTTCAGCGAAGGCAACGGCTCGCCGGCCGCGCGCGACACCCGGAAGCGGGTCGTGAGCTTGCCGCGCACCTCGCTCACGATGTGGCCGATCGGCATGAGCTGCGCGAGGCACCCGAGGTCCCAGTCGTCCGCGGCGACCTCGGCCTTCCCGACCAGGGTGGTCCAGGTCTCCGCGCGCAGGAGGGGCCCGTCCAGCGTGCCCTCGGCGCCGGACACGCGCACGCTCGCGAGGGTGCCTGCGCACCGCGGCAGGGCGCCGTTCCACGCGCCGTTCGGCGGCTGCCCGCCGTTCCCGTTCGGTTGCGGCGATTTCGCGTCGATGCGCACGGACCCGTCGGCCTTGACCTGGTCGCGCTCGAAGGTCGCCGTGAGCTCCGCCGAGATGCCGGACAGGAACGCGATCTCGCCCCCCGTGAGGCCGAGCCGCACGTGGCCCGAGCGCCCGCGCTCGCGGTCCCGATCGAGCGCGACGTCGACCTCCGCGCGCCCGCGCACGCGGAGCGGGATCCCGAGCATCCGGGCCACGCGGCCGACGTCGATGCCGTCGCCCCGGAGGCGCCCGGTCACGTCATCGCCCCGCACCGCGAGCCGGCCCTTCAGCGAGCCGAGCTCGGCCGAGGAGAGATCGAGCCCCTCGACGGCGAGCCCGCCGGCCGAGGGGCTGATCGCCTTGATCTTCCCCGCGACCGCGGCGCCGTCGCGCTTCAGCTGGAGCTCGACGTCGCGGAGGGCGAGGGGAGTGGAGCTCAGCCGAGCGGAGGCGCTCAGGGAGTCGTCGCCGTCGGTGATCGTCGCGCGGAGCTTCGGCGAGGCGAGCGGGCCGGAGATCTGCGCGGTGACCTCGTCGAGCGTGTGGCCGCCGGCGAGCGCCTCCTTCCCGGAGAGCGAGGCGTCGATCGAGAGCGCGTCGATCGGCCCGGAGACCCGCCCCGCGACGCGCGCGCTGGCGAGCGCGACGTCCGGGCCGGCCCGGAGCCCGGCGAACGCGCCCTCGACGCGCGCGTCGAGCGCTCCCGCGCGGAGGCTCCCCTCGACGCGCACGCGGCCGGCGCCGTCGACCGACCCGGCGAGGCGTGGCGCCGCGGCGATCGCCGGGATGTCGGCCGTCGCCGCGAAGCGGAGGCCCTGGCCGCCTGGCAGGAGCGAGACGGCGGCGTCGATCGGAGCGCCCGGCTCGTGGAGGTGCACGCGCGCGTCGAGCTCGCCGCGGTCGAGGACGAGGTGGACGTCCGCCGCCGGCACGCGCTGCCCGAGCAGCGTGGTGGGCTCGGTCCGCGCCTCGACGGAGAGCCGGAGCAGGTCCCCGAGCTCGACGCGCACCCGGCCGTCCGCGGTGAGCAAGGGCGCCGCGTCCGCCGGCCCGGAGCCGCGCTCCGGCGCGGGCTTCGCCGCGGCAGCGCGGGCGGGCGCAACGCGGGGCAGGGCGGGCGCCAAGCGGGGCAGGGCGCGTACGCCGCGGGGCAGGGTGGGCGCGGCCGGGACAGGCGCCGTGCCCTTCTGCGTCTGCGCCGCGCCGGCCGGGACGGGCGCCGCGCCCGTCTGCGTCGGCGCCGCGCCGCTCGCCGCATCGGGCGAGAGGCGCACGCCGAAGAGCCGCAGATCCACGTCGCGCGCCTGCACCTCCGCGTCGAGCCGCACGGGCCCCGCCACGTCGAGCCGCCCTGTGAGGGCGAGGCCACCGCCCGCCGGGCCGGCAGCGTCTGCCGAGGCCGACGCCACCACGTCGAGCTGAGGGAGATGGCCGTTCACGGCCACGCGCGCGGAGATCGGCTCGGTGAGGGGGTGATCCGGGAGGAGGCTCCGCAGCTGCTCCGGCGTGGCGCGCGGGACGCTCGCCTGCGCCTCGAGGTGCTCCTCGTCGAGCACGGCCCGCGCGGTGACCTCGACGTCGGCGAGCCGACCGGCGAAGCTGCTCCACATCCGGACCTTGTCCCCGGCGCGGAGGTGGTAGTTCGCCGTGCCCGCGGTCCTGGCCGGCAGGAACGCGCGATCCACGAGGCCCGTCTGATCGACGTCGACCGCGACGCCCTCCGGGCCGACGTGCACCGACCCGAAGAGCCGGCTGACGTCGGCGTCCAGCGCGCGCGGCGGAGCGGCCTGCCCGTGGACCCACCCGCGCCCGATCTCGACGTGCGAGAGGGCGACGACGACGTCGCGCGGAGGCCCGCCGGGCGCGGACGAGGGCGGGCTTCGCGGCGGCAGCGGCGTGAACGTGTCGCCGAGGGTGACGCCCCCCGCGCCGTTGTCCTGGACCAGCACGTCGGCCTGCTCGACCCGGATGTACGGGATCTCGATGCGGAGCGGGCCCGCGCCGAAGAGCGCGCCGCGGAGCATCGGGAGCACGTCCGCGCGCGCCTCGAGGCCGCTCGCGCGGATCACCTTGTTCCCCCGTGGATCGAGCGCGACCGCGGATCGGATGCGCACGCCGCTCAGGCTGAGCGCGTCGATCTCGTCGGCGACGATCCGCCCCTGGAACAGCGAGCCGAGGAGCCGGTTCGTGGCGTCGCGGGCCACGCGGCGCGCGGCGGGCGTGTCGAGGTGGAGCGCGACGCCGACGGCCGCGGCGCCCGCGAACGTCAGCGTGAGCCCGAGCGCCGCCGCGACGGCGGAGGCAGCGCGGCGCACGCGTCCCGGCGCGCGCGGCGGCGAGGAGCGCCGCGCCTCGGGTGCGGGGTCGGGCGTCACGGCGGGTAGCTTAGTACGCACGGGGCGTGGCGACCGTGCTGACGCGCGGCGCGACGGCGGGCGGCGGAGGAATACCGCGCCGCCGGGTCGAGCCCCGCGGGGGCGCGTCCGAGCCGGATCCACGCGCGCCGCAGGGAAGCCCTCGCCGGAGCGCCGCGACCTGCGACACGCCGCCACGGTGTGCGCCCGAGGCGCGCCGGAGCGGAGCGGTCAGCCGGCGAGCCGCTCGAGCTCCACGAAGAGCGAGCCGAGCTCCGGCTTCGATCGGAGCGGCGCGCAGAAGCGGCTGGCCAGGTGGAGCAGCTCGGCGTCGAGCTGATCGACCCTCCGCCCGATCTCGGCGATGCGCTCCTGGGACTCCCGGCGCCGCGCCTCGAGCTGCCTGTCGAGCTCTTCGAGGCGCTCGCGCAGCTTCTTGATCTGCGCGTCCACCTCGGCCACCTCGTGCTCGCGGGCGATCGCCTCGCTCTCCGCCTCGTAGTCCGCCTTGCGCGACGCGTACCAGCCCTCGACGAGCTCGGCCAGCCTGCGGTAGCTGGCGGCGAGCTCGAGGTAGGGCTCGGCGAACCCGCACCGGCCCTCCCAGCGCACGGCCTCCTTGTGCGCGATCAGCACCTCGGGGACGAACGCCTGCGTCGCCGCGTTGAGCGGCGCCACCCTGGCGCGGAAGGATCGGGCCTCGTCGCGCGTGAGCGAGGCGTCGACCGTGAGCGCATCCATCGCCCGTCCGATCTGCATCCGGCCGTCCCGCCACTCCTCGGCGACGCCCTCGAGGCGCCGCTGCTCGTCGAGGGCCCTCGAGCGGAGGTCGGCGTGCTCCCGCACGACGCCGCGCAGCGCGTCGAGCTGCCGCTGGATGTCCGCCGGCGCCGACGCGCCGAACGCGCGGGCCGTCATCCGCTCGAACAGCTCGAGCCGGCTGACCCAGGGATCGCGCCCGGCGCCCCTCGAGCGCACGGCCGAGTCGCGCGGCATCGCCTCCGGCGGCGGGGGGAGCGCGATCCGGCTCGCGGCCGCGATCTCCTCGAGCTCCGCGAGCACGCGGTACGCGTCGACGGGGCGCTCGGAGGGATCCTTCGCCAGCAGGGCGCTGACGAGGCGGTCGAGCGCGTCCGGCATCTCCGGAGCCAGTTCCTTGAGGTGCGGCGGCTGCTCGTTCATGTGCTTCAGGATCCAGCTCGCCGGATCCGGCGCGTCGAACGGCAGCCGCTGCGTGATCATCTCGAACATGATGACCCCGAGCGAGTAGAGGTCCGCCGGGGGGCCCGCGTCGATCGTCGTGCTGCGCTCGGGCGCCATGTACTGAGGTGTGCCGAAGATCTCGCCGAGGTTGGTGAGCCGCGCGTCCTGCGCGCAGCGGGCGATGCCGAAGTCGAGGAGCTTCACCCAGTCGCCCTTCAGCAGGAACACGTTCTCCGGCTTGAGATCGCGGTGAACGACGTCGAAGTCGTGCGCTCGGCCGAGGGCGCGCGCCATCTGCACCCAGATGGGCAGCGCCCGCGCGAGCGGCACCCGGCTGCGCTCCACCACGTCGGCGAGGCTCGTCCCCTGGAGCAGCTCCATCACGAGGAAGGGCAGCCCGTCGTCGGTGTCGCCCTGATCGAAGATCTCGATGATGTTCGGGTGCGCGAGCCGCTGGGCGTGCCGTGCCTCGCGCCGGAAGCGCTCCCGCGTCGTCGTGTCCTGCGCGAACTCGCGGTTCAGGATCTTGATGGCGCACGGGGTGCCGATCAGCTTGTTGTACGCCCTGTAGACCGTGGCCATCCCACCGATCCCGAGGCCCTGCTCGATGACGTAGCGGCCCGCGATCGACGTCCCGATGCGGGGATCCTTCTCGGAGACGAGCGACGAGCCGTCGATGAAGCAGAAGGCGCTGTCGGCCGGGTAACGCTGATGGCACTGCGGGCAGGTCTTCATAGCGGGCACGTCGGCTGCAAGGCTACACTCTACGGGGGGCCGCTCTCGAGGGTCAACGCTCGGCGCGCGCCTAGGCGCTTTGTCGAGTCGCGGTGTGCTGCGCTGCCTTGCCCTGCGTGATTCCGCGTAGCCCGGTGTCTCCTCGCGTGGCCCAGTGTCCTCTCACGTGGCTCACGCGTCTCCTCGCATCCTGCGGCCTCCCCTCGCGTCTCCTTGCGTCTCCTTGCGTCTCCTCGCGTCTCCTCGCGTGATTCCAGCGCGGTTTCCGCGTGATTGCCGGCGGTGCGGCGCGCGCCGCGCGGGGGCGCTCCGCGGTATGTTCTCGTGACGTCATGGACGAGGCTCCCTTGCGCGCAGTGGTGATCGGCTCTGGCGTCGGCGGTGCTGCCGCGGCGCTCCTCCTTGCGCACGCCGGCATCCCGACCCTGCTCGTCGAGAGGGAGCGCCGCCTGGGCGGCTCCTCTGCCGCTTACGAGAGGGACGGGTTCCGTGTCGACACAGCCACGCACATGCTCGGCTGTGGCGAGCAGGGCCCGCTCGGCGATGTGCTCCGCCGCGTGGGCCAGGGCGACGCGATCACCTTCCGGCAGGACGACGAGCCGGCGGTGCTCTGTTTCGCGGGCGCCCGCGCCGGGGCAGCGCGCGCTCGCCGCGTCGTCCTGCAAGCCGAGCTCCTCCGGCTCCCCGGGGCCGCCCTGGATCTCGCGCGCGGCCTCGACCTCACGCCGCTGGAGGCCGCGGGCGCCGCGCGTCTCTTCGCGCACGCGGCGGCGATGCGCGACGTCGATCTTGCGGCGTGCGACGACGTGACGGCCGAGGCGTACGTGGCCCGCTTCATTCCGCGCGCCGCGGCCGCCGCTCGGCTCGGCGGGCTGCTTGGCCTGCCGCTGCTGCTGCCAGGGACCGAGGCATCGGCGGGCGAGGCGCTGTTCTCCTTGCGCCGGCTCGCCCGCGCCGGCCGGCAGCGTTATCCCGAGGGCGGCGCGTCGCGGATCCCCGAGGTCTTCTGCCGCTTGGCCCGGGAGCTCGGCGCTGCCGTGTGGACGGGCACGATCGTGCGCCGCGTGCTGGTGCGCGATCGTCGCGTGCGCGGCGTCGAGCTCGAGGATGGAACGGTGCTCCCCGCGCGGATCGTGGTGAGCGCGGCCGGGCTCCAGCGCACGGTCTCGGGCCTCGTCGGCGAGCCGCACTTCCCCGACGCCTACGTGGCGCGCGTCCGTGCGATCACGCCGCGGCCGAGGCTGATCGAGGTCAAGATGGGGCTGCGCAGGCGGCTCGTCGGGGCGGGCGCGCTCGCCGGTCTCGCCGGCGGCGTGGGCGCGCCGGCGCTCCCGTTCTACTGCCTCGCGCCGACGCGCTTCGACCCGTCGCTCGCGCCGCCCGGGCATGAGCTCCTCTGCGCGTGCGCCGTACCTGGTGGGAGCGGCGGCGCCTCGCGCGGTGGACCCGGCGCGACGGTCGACGAGCTCCTGCGCGCGCTGTCGGCGGCGGTCCCCGGCCTGCTCTCCCAGGCGATCTTCATCGACGGATCCCCAGCGGACGGAGGTCGAGAGGCGTGCGCTCCTGGCGGCGAGATCGCGGCGGGGACAGCGCAGACGCCGGGCCAGGTCGGCCGCGCGCGGCCGGCGGTGTACACGCCCGTGCGGGGGCTGTACCTCGCAGGGCGCGCCGCCGGAGGGCGCGGCGCGGGGATGGATCTCGCCGCCTCGAGCGCGATGGAGTGCGTCGACCGCATCCTCGTCGATCTCGGCCGCGATCCCGGCGCGCCCGCGCCGCCCGCGCTGATCGACATCGCCGGCGATCTGCTCGGGCGCGCCGCGGGCTCCTCCGTATCGTGGCTCACCCGCCCCCGCTAGAGCGACGGTCACCCGCTTCGGATACGGGCCCATCTCGACGTTTTCGGTGCTCAGCGCACTGGAGTGCGCTTGCGCGCCGAAAACGCCGATCTGGGCCCGTCTCCTGTGCGGGTGACCGTCGCTCTGCTGTTTCCTGTGCGGGGGTGACCGTCGCTCTGCTGTTTCCTGTGCGGGGGAGAGCGTCGCTCTGAGCTGTAGGGGGCAGAGGTCTGAGCTGTAGGGGGCAGAGGTGGGCGGAAAACGCTCTGGCCCCGCGCTTCAGCGCGTGGTCGTGCTGCCGCGGTTGCCCCGCGCGAGCGCGTCGAGCGGCAGCTTCTGATCCTCGAACACGGCGTCGAGCTCCTCGCTGCCCCGCTCTCGCACGCCTGAGCGCGGCGACAGCTCGGGGCGCACCGAGGACGCTGGGGCCATCCGCGCCGACAGGGGGGCCATCGTCTTGATCGACGGCGGGGGCTCGGCGCCCGGGAGCATGCCGGGCGGGACGGAGCGGACGGAGGGAGGCGAATTCGCCATCGTGCGCAGGGACGGCGGGCTCGGCAGGCTGCGCCTGGAGGAGGGCGGCCCAGCTTGCCCGCTCGACGGCATCGGCGTGGGCCGGCGCGCCGCAGGGCCCCCCGGCAGAGGGCGCGACGAGGGGACCGGCGGCGCGCTCGGCTGCGCGCGCGTCGACGGAGGTGGACCCGACAGGAGCTGTGAGCGCATCGACGGGGGCGGGCTCGACAAGGGCTCGGGGCGCGACGACGGGGGCAGGCTCGACAGGCGGCCGCTCGCGGCGGTCTCCGCGTGCGCAACCGCGGGGCTCGAGAACGGGCGGGCGGAGGGCGGCGGTGTCGATTGCGACCCGCCCGGCGCGTAAGCGCTCGGCTGCGTGCGCGCCAGCGGCGGCGCCGAGGGCACCGGCGGCGGGGAGCGGAACGACGGCGGCGCGCTCGACGGGGGCACCGGGGTGAGCGCGTGGCTCGCGAGGGGCGCCCGGGCCGACGGCGGGGCGGCGGAGCGCGCCGAGGGCGGCGGCAGCGTGCTGTGGCTCGTTGACGTCTCGCGGACCCGCGGCGCGAGGCGGGGATCGGCGCTCGCGCCTGCCCTCTGCTGTGCGCGCGAGTCCCCGCCCGAGGACCCCTTGGAGCCGAAGGTCTCGCTGCGCTGCGCCCCGATCATCGTGTAGCGCCCGCCGCCCTCGTCGCGCCGCCCCGTGTCGCGCTGCGCGTTCATCTCGCGCGTCTCGCGCAGCGCGCCGTTCAGCATCGCTTCGAGCTCTCGCTCGCTGACCTCCTCGTCGAGCCGGAGCAACGTCGAGTGGACGTCCCGGGCGAGCGCCTCGAAATCGGCCGGATCCCTTGCGTAGACGCTGTTGGACAGGAGGATCGCGAGCGGCCGCCGCTCGGCGGCGATCGTCGCGGCGGTGGCCGCATCGCAACGGTGCAGGAGCACCCCGCAGCCCGGCGCCACCGCGAGGCACAGGCTGAAAAGCGCCGGCCACGCGGGATCAAGGACCACAAGAATGCTGGGCACATGAAGCGGGGTTGCGGTGATCTGCGCGCGACGGTCCATGGCAGCCCGAGGATAAACGAAACTGCCGGAGCGATCGTAGTTCTCTTTCTCTGAATCGGTCATTTTTACTCTGCTTGTACGTTCTGCGATGAGGCCAGAGGCGTCGATCTCCTACAGCTCTGTTGCGTGTGCGCCATTCGTTGCGGCGTCGCGTCATCACGTCGTCGCGTCGTCGCGTCGTCGCGTCGTCGCGTCGTCGCGTCATGGCGTCACGGCGTCGTCGTCGTGACATCGACCTTTCGGCTCCCGCGTCCACCCGGTGCGCGTCCTGCACCGGGCGGGCGCGAGCGCCGCGCGCCCCCCGCCGGGATGAGCGGCGGAGGGCGCGCGGCGCGGCAACGCCGGTGTCGCAGTGGGCGTCGCGGTGGGCGCCGTGGGCTCGGTGGACGCCGGGAGATGATGTGGTGCGATGCCTGCGCGGCGCCGCCTCGCTCCGCGGCGCCGCGATCACAGCCCGGTGTAGATGGTGGCGAAGGACGCCGCCTCGCCGCGGAGGAGCAGGCTGAGCCGCGGGTTCGGCACCTTGAAGGTGTGAATCTTGGCGTTCCGCACGTCGAGCACCGCGAAGGCGCCGCCCGGCGTGCTCTCTGCGAGCCCGTTCATGAGCAGGTTCAGCACGACCGAGACGCGCTTGGACGACAGGGGCTCCCCGCGGAAATACATCTTGATGACATGCGGCGTCCCATCGATGACGAGCCCGAGCTCCGGGTTGACGTTGATCTCGAGATCGCCGAGGCGATACGTCGACGCCGGCGGCTCGAACCACGTCATCTTCGTCGAGGCGAGGAACTTGCGATATCCGTTCACCACCGACGGGTAGATGCGGCGGCGCCGCTCGTCGTGCTGCGCGGCGAGGAAGCCGTCGAGCACGCTGGTGGGCTTTCCGCTCCTGTGCATGTCGACGATCGCCTCTCGCACCTGCCTGTAAAAGTCCGTGTGGAGCTCGTCCTTCCGCTCCTTGAACTCCCTGACGCCCGTCAGCTTGGGCGTCCCGGCCTTGAGAACGAAGTCGACAAAGTACGTGAGCGAGATCTTTTCCATGAAGTCTCCTCCAAAACGAAGCATTCCGGCGCGCCATTTACACGCTCATGCGAGAGACACGCCGTCGCGCCGCGTCCTTGATGTCTACCATGGATAGTCATCTTCGACCCGTCGGGAAAGGGATCGATCGGACGGACATTGTCCCAACCTGTCAGGGGCGGACGGCGGGGGCTGTGGCCGGAAAAAATATAGTAATTACGGTTAGTTGCATTGTCTGGTAGGCGCCGGTTCACCCCGCGGCGCGGGGTTCCGCTAGGCTGCCCGAATGGCCATGACGAGAAGAGGCTTGCGCGGCGATGGTAATCGACAGAATCCAGCTGTTGTCCAGGGGATGTCCTGTGGAGAACTCCTGTGGAAAACTGGAGAGGCGGGGGCGTTATCGAGGTGTCGACCCGGTCGGACATGGTCTGTCATAACCACGCCCGCTTCGGCGCTTGACGCCGCTCGCGGGCGGGGGACGGCGCCGGACGCTCCCCCTCGCGCAGGCGGATCGGCCGAGGGGCCTCGATCTGGAGGGGGGCATCGATGATCGACGTCAGGCCCGAGCGCGCGGGGGATGAAGCGGGGATACGCGCCGTTCACCTCGCGGCATTTCCCTCGGCGCTCGAGGCGGATCTCGTGGACAGGCTGCGGGACGCGGGGCGCGCGGCCGTGTCGCTCGTCGCGGAGACGGACGCGGGCATCGTCGGACATGTCCTGTTCAGCCCCGTGACGATCGCCGGCGACGGCGTCCCCGGCAAAGGCGTCGGCCTCGCGCCGCTCGCGGTCTCACCTGGGCTGGAGCGCCGCGGCATCGGCTCTTCGCTGGCGCGACGGGGGATCGCGGCGTGCAGGGACGCCGGCTTCGCGTTCGCCGTCGTCCTCGGATCGCCCGAGTACTACGCGCGGTTCGGGTTCAAGAAGGCAAGCCTGTACGGCCTCGGCAACGAGTACGCGGCGGATGAGGCGTTCATGGCGATCGAGCTCGCGCACGGAGCGCTGGAGCGCGCCCGAGGCGTGGTCGTCTATAGCCCCGAGTTCGCCGTCTTCGCGACCTGAGCCCGGGTCCGGCGTCTTCACGACTGATCTCGCGTCCTCTCCGCCAGATCGCCTTGCCCGTCCCGACGGCGGCCCCACCCGCGCGCTCCGCGCTCCGCCGCCGACCACGTGACGATCGGGCTTGCTGACATACATTTGTGAATGTATATGAAGTGGGTGCGACGGACGAAGGAGGAAGCAGCGGCGACCCGCGAGCAGATCCTCGACGCGGCGCTGCGCGTCTTCAGCCGCAGGGGATACTCGGCGGCGACGCTGCAGGACGTCGCGGCGGAAGCCGGGCTGACGCGGGGCGCGGTCTACTGGCACTTCAAGGGCAAGGTGGAGCTCTACTCGGCGCTGATCGGCGAGCGCTGCGCCAAGGCGAACGAGGTCTTCGCCGAGGCGCTGTCGCCCCGGTACTCGCCGCTCGAATCGATCGAGCGCCTGCTCACGCGATCGCTCGAGTACCTCGAGGAAGATCCGGAGTACCGCGCGGTCCTCTCGATCACGCTGTTCAAGACCGAGCTCACGCCCGAGCTCGAGCCAGGATTCCAGCAGAAGATCGCGAGCGCGCGCCGCCTGGTCGACATGGTCGCCGACCTTGTGCGCAAGGGCATCGCGGCCGGCCAGATCGACCGCGCCACCGACCCGAGGGCTGCCGCCCTCGCGGCCGTCAGCCTCGTGCACGGAGCGACCGCGCTGCACCTCATGGACCCGAAGGTGCTGGAGTCGAGGGCCGTCGTGCGCCGCATGGTCGCGACGTTCCTGCGCGGGCTCCGGCGCTGAGGGCGGTTTTTTTGTGTCGATTTACATACATCCGTGAATGTTTTCTGGAGGTGAGGTCATGTTCCTCAGGGAGTACTGGTATGTTGCCTGTGCGTCCTCGCAGCTCGGGGATGCCCCTCGTGCGGTCCGGGTCCTCGATCGGGACATCGTCGTATTTCGCGGAGGCGGCCGCCGTCCCCGCGCGCTCGCGGATCGCTGCTGCCACCGCGGCGTCAAGCTGTCTCTCGGGCGCGTGACCCAGGGAGCGCTGGCGTGCGGATACCACGGCTGGAGATACAGCGGCGGCGGCGAGTGCGTGCACATCCCGTCGCTCGCGGGGGGCAGGCGCATCCCCGAGAGGTGCGGTGTCCCCGCGTTCCCGTGCGCGGAGCAGGACGGGTATGTGTGGGTCTGGCTCGGCGAGAGCCACGGCGGAGCGCCGCCGCCAGCGCCGAGCATCGACGGCTTTGCGGCGCACCGCTGGGATCAGGGCTCGGTGGAGCTCGGGTGCGCCTCCATCAAAGGCCTGGAGAACAACCTCGACTGGTGTCATCCAGCGTTTGCGCACCCGTGGACTCACTGGCAGTTCTACACCGCGCTGTTCCGCGGCCTGCGCGAGGAGCTCCTCGAGCTGCGGCCGGCGCCCGACGGGATGACGCTGCGCGGGCCGGTCCGCGAGGACGGCGGCGCGCCCGGGCAGCGGTCGCTGCAGACGCTGCTCTCGTTCAAGCTCCCCGACCGCGTCGAGGTGCGCTCGCTGGGAGGCCCCTCGCGCCGGATCGTCCTGCACTTCGTCCCGACCGCGCCCGATCGGTGCCGCCTGGAGTGGATGATCGCGAGGGCGTTGCCCTTCGGGGCGCGCGTGCGTTTTCGCCAGGAAGAGCCGGCGATCCTCCGGCAGGACCGGATCCTCCTGGAGAGCGCGGAGCTCGCCTGCGCGGAACCGGGGGCCCTCCGCGAGCACCACGTCGAGGCGGACGCGCCAGCGCTGCTCCTGCGCCGCATCCTCGAGTCGGCGGCGCGCGGCGAATGGGAGCAGAGGCGAGCGAGCCTGCCGGAGCGGCGGGTGATCCGCGTGATGGCGTGACGGCCCGTCCGCGCAGGCTCCAGGCCTGGAAGACCGAGCTCCAGCGGCGCTGTGGGGGAGGGCGGGCGGGGTCCGGCGCACGAGGCGCGGCAGTCTTGCGGCGCCGCGCGGCGGACGGGAGGCGTCCGGCTCAGGGGGACGCGGCGGACCGGTCGGGCGCTGTGGCCGCGCGCCACGCGGCGGTCGCATCCAGACCGTGCTCGCCGAAGCGAGGGACGTAGTCCCGCTCCACGGCGCGCTCGAGGATCTCGCCGTATCGAGCGGGCGCCATCAGGCCCCAGGCGCGGTCGTCGTCGGAGATCGCCGCGCGCCTCGCGCCGCCAGGGGGCATGTAGCTCCTGCGCAGCCGCGTGAACATGGCGTGGAGCTCGCGCTCCACCAGCTGCCTCACGGCCGGCGCGCACGGCTGCTCGAGCAGGTAACGGAGCAGCGTCCAGCCGAAGTCGCGGTGCCGCACCTCGTCGCGCAGGATGCGGTCGAGCGCCCGGCGCGCGACCGGCACGGTGCACCCCTCGCGGAGCACCTTGAAGAGCGGGACCGCGACCGTCTCTCCCAGGCAGAACACCTCCACGCCCGCCCGGGCGACGGCCACCTCGAGCGCCTCGTCTCCGTTGCTCCTGAGCCCGAGCGTCTCGCGGCGGAGCGCCGGCAAGGCGCCGCCGCCCGCGCGGGCGTGGACGCGATGGCTGAGGCGCGCGTGCGCGAGCTCGTCCTTGACGATGCGGAGGCCGTCGTCGATGAGATCCGGCGATGCGCCCATCTGGATCAGCCAGAGCGTGAGGTGCTGTGTGATCGCCGCCGAGCGGTACTCGGCCTCGACGCGCCGCCCCCACTCGGCGCGCACCGCGTCGCTCGCGGGCGGGAGGGGGGCGCGCTGCCCGCGCGGCGCCTCTGCGTCAGCGGCGCTGTCCTGCTCTGCGTCGGGGGCGTCCTTCATGGGATCACGCTAGGCGGGGAGTCCGGGGGCGGCAAGGCGGGAGACGGGCGCTCGCCGCCCCTGGAGGAGCTCACGGCGACGCGCTCGGGCGCCCGCCCGGCGGCGCGCACACCTTCACCGTCGAGCCGCAAGCGTCACAGGCCTGCTTGTAACAGGGGTTGATGACGAGTTCCTGGCAGCGCGTCCCCCCCGGACACGCCTCGTCGACCTCGCAACCCTGGCTCGGGAAGCAGCCCGCCTGGGCCAGCACGGGTGTCTCCGAGGCGTCGCCGCAGCCTGGCGTGAGCCAGCGACACGCCGGCCCGAGGTTGGCGCACGCATCCTCGGTGGCTGCCGTGAGGCAGACCTCAGGGGGCGGCGGGTTGCAGAAGATCTCGGCTACCTGCCAGCTCCAGGTGTCCTTTTGCTGAACGCACTCGGCCTGGGTCGGCATCGGGCCGCAGCCGGTCATCATCTCGTAGGGGCAAGGCCCGGTCCCTCCCTCGCAGAGGTCCCCGTCGGACGGCATCTTCTCGGGGCACACAGGCGCCGGCGGGTTGCACGTCGGCACGACCGTCTCGGCCCACGTCCCGTCGTCACCGCACGTCAGCATCGTGGGGCAGCTCAAGGCGGGCGCGGCGTCCTCGTAGGGGCACCTCATCCCGGGCTGCACGCAGGCGCTGCCGGCCGCCGGCTTCTCCAGGGGGCACTCCACGGGCGGCGGGTTGCAAGCCGGCGCGTACGGCTCGGACCACGTGGCGTCGTCACCGCACGTCACCGTCGAGGGGCAACCGGTGGGCAGCGGCTCGTCATAGTTGCAGTTCATCCCGGGCTGCGCACACGCGCTGCCGGCCGCCGGCAGCGCCGGCGGGCACTCCGGCGGCGGAGGCGGGTTGCACGTCGCCGTGGGCGCCTGCTCCCACACACCGTCCGAACACGTGTAGTCGATGGGGCGGCCGCACCCGTCGTCGCCATAGCCGCACGAGAGATCGTCCACCTCGCAGCTCGATCCGACCGCGGGCGCCGACTCCGGACAGCTGCCGTCGCTCACCGTGGGAGTGCACCCCGGTAAGGCCATCGCGCCCGTGAGCGAGGCCGCCGCGGCGACGGTCACGATGAACGGCGCCTTCAGCACCTTTCGCTTCTTCTGCATGGCCATGGTTCGATCCGTCCTTTCTCTGGCACAGGTTGGCGCAAGGTTGCGTCCTCGCGCGCTCCGAGGCCGGGTCGAGCAAGCAAGGTGCCAGGGCCATCGATGGCCGAGCTCGGGGTCGTGATGGATGCCAGCAGGAAAGGAAAATGGCAGTCGTGGTGTGTCTCGTCGCGGTGCACAGGGGAGCGCGCGGGCGCCCTCCCGCTCGGGTCATGAGCCGACTCAGCGGCACGCGCCGATCTGCACGTCGTCGATGTTCCAGCCCGACATGGGCGCGCCGCCGAAGGCGATGACGGCGCTGTAGCCGAACCGCACCCTCAAGGTCGAGCTCTTGTAGGGCGTGAGGTCGTAGGTGACGCGCTTCCATCCGGACTCGGTGACATCGTCGTGCGGAGACTCGTAGACGATCCGCCAGCGCGATCCGTCGAAGACCTCGACGCGGGCCTTGTTGCGGTAGGTCGTGTTCAGCCATCGCCAGAACGACAGCGTGACTCGCCCGCTCACGAGCGCGTCGACGGCGGGGCTCGTCAGGTAGCGCTGCGGGTGCGGCGCGGTGACGCTCGGGCTGCCGCCGAGCACCACGCCCGCCACGCCGTTGTCGCCGGCCTCGGTGTGATCGCTCGCCGGATCGGGGAACCCAGCGCGCTGGTCGCTCGACGCCCTCGCCGGCCCGATCTCCCACCCCGCCGCGAGGCTCCACCGGGTCGCGTTGTCCGCGAAGGCCTCCGTGAAGAGGACCCGCGCGGAGCACGGCGCGCTCGGGTCGACGTTCCCGGGGGCGCCGCGGAACGCCGTCGGAGAGGCCGCCGCCCAGTCCAGCGAAAGAGACCCGTCCCCGTCCGCGAGCCACGGCGAGTCCGCCGGGCCGGCGGTGCACGCGGCCGCGGCGAGGCCGCTCAGGACCGCGGCCCGCCCAATCCACCTCTTCATGATCGCTCCTACGAACGTTCAATGCCGGAGGCGCAGACACCCTTCCGCAGGGCCGTCGCGCGGCACCGAGAGCACGTGTTTGTAGGCCTGAAACAGCGCGGCGGATAGGCCATGTGAGCGGCGCCCGATGCGGTGAGATCGGCGTCGCGCGCCCTCCGACGACAGCCGAGCTCCTGCGTCGCCCGGACGAGCTCGACCGCGCGTCCTTCGCGACGCGCGACGGCGCCGCGCGGCCATCGCGACGCGGGCGAGCGCCCGTCGCCGCGCGACGACGGCGCGCTACGCCCCGGGCCGGCGGGCGCGCTCGCGCGACGGACGGATCACCGGGGCGCGGCCGTCATCGGGGCGTGGCCGCGGGCGGCCGGGGCAGCGGGATCGGCCGCTGCAAGATCGCCTGGCGGCTCGTCACGTCGCTGAGCATCAGCGTGAGCATCAGGCCGACGAGGAGCGCCGCCACGATCATGGGGAGGGCGTTCGTGAAGCGCTGCTCGATGAGGTGCATGAAGAAGAGCAGCACGAGCAGCGTCTTCGCCGTGGCGATGAGCAGCGCCGCGACGACGTCGGCCTCGCCGAGGTGGGCCAGCGAGAGGAGGTACGACGCCAGCGTCAGCCCCATGAGGAGGAGCCAGACGATCACGTAGGTCCGCGAGGAGAGGTGCTTGACGGTCATGGGCGCAACGTGCCGTTAGCGGTGCATCAGTGCATCAGGTAGAGCATCGGCCAGAGGAATATCCAGATCACGTCGACCAGGTGCCAGTAGAGGCCGCCGAGCTCGATGTGGGTGTCGTTGCCCGCGCCGTACCGGCGCCGGAAGCACCCCCACGTGAGCCAGCCGAGGACCACGAGCCCCGCCGTGACGTGGATCGCGTGGAGCCCGGTCGTCAGGAAGTAGAGGGTGAAGAACATCTTCGCGCCGGCCTGCGGGAGCTCCTCGAAGCGGTAGGCCGAGCCGGGGAAGATCCCCTCGTGGAAGTGCTGGGTGTACTCGACGCCCTTCAGCACGAGGAAGGCGAGGCCGAGCGCGATGGCGCCGAGCAGGAGGCGGCCGGCCATCGTGGGCCGGTCGAGGCGCACGGCGTAGACGCTCAGCGCGACGAGCAGGCTGCTCGTCAGGAGGATCGCGGTGTTCGAGGTCCCGATGACGGCGTTGTTGTGCGCGACGCCGGCGCTGAACTCGTGGCCGAAGACCGCGCGGTAGGAGGCGTAGAGGGCGAAGAGCCCGGCGAAGAGCAGGATCTCGCTGGCGAGGAAGATCCACATGCCGAAATGCGCGGCGTGGGTCTGCTTCTCGAGATCCTCGAACTGCATGGCCAGCCGCGCCGGCGCGAGCTGCTCAGCGGGCGGTTGAGACTCGGGCATGGGCTTCCTCTTCGGTCAGGTGGTAATCGTACGGGCCGCGATCGATGACCGGCGTCACGGGGAAGTTGTGCTCCGGCGGGATGCGCGGCGTCATCCACTCGTAGCTCCGGGACCTCCATGGATTGGCGCTGGCGCGCGGCCCCCAGCGCAGGGCGATGAGGAGGTTGAGCAGCGCGAGCACGAGCGCGCCCGCGAGCAGGTAGGCCCCGCCCGTCGAGAGGACGTTCAGCCACTGGTACTGCGCCGGATAGCTGTAATAGCGGCGCGGCATCCCGGCGTTGCCCGCCAGGAACTGGGGGAGAAACGTCAGGATGAACCCAAGGAACACCCCGAACGAGGTGAGCAGCCCCATCGGCTCCGAGTAGGCGCGGCCGAACATCTTGGGGAACCAGTAGTGCGCCGCCGCGAGGAACGCTGTGAGCGTGCCGCCCACCATGATGAAATGGAAGTGGGCGACGACGAAATAGGTGTCGTGCCAGTGGACGTCGAGCGACTGCGTGGCCACGGCGACGCCCGTCATGCCGCCGAAGACGAAGAGGAACAGGAACCAGAAGAAATAGAGCATCGGGGTGTTGAACTGGATGGCCCCCCTGTGCAGCGTCGCCACCCAGGTGAAGACCTTGATGGCGGAGAAGATGGCGATGAACATCGAGAACGCGCCGAAGATCCCGGCGTCGAGCTCGCTCATCCCGGCCACGAACATGTGGTGCCCCCACCCCGCGAACCCGATCAGCGCGATGCCGAACGACGAGAGGGCGATCGCCCAGTAGGACGCCGGCTGCCGCTGCGCGAAGGTGCAGACCACCTCGCTGATGACCCCGAGCGCCGGGAGCACCATGATGTAGACGGCAGGGTGGGAGTAGAACCAGAACAGGTGCTGGAACAGCACGGGATCGCCGCCGAGCGTCGGATCGAAGACGCCGAAATGGTAGACGTGGTCCAGCCCGACGAGCAGGATCGTCAGGCCGAGGACGGGCGTCGCGAGCAGCATGATGATGCTCGTGCTGTAGATGGCCCACACGAAGAGCGGCACGCGTCCCCAGCTGATCCCGCGGGCCCGCATCGTGTGGGTCGTGGCGATGAAGTTCACCGCCGTCATGATCGACGAGACGCCGAGGATGAAGATGCCGATCACGACCGGAAGGACGCCCGCGGGCGTGGTCGTGCTGTACGGCGGGTAGAACGTCCAGCCGGTGTCGGCGCCCCCGGCGATCGTCGCCGCCAGCGTGACGACGGCGCCGATCGCGTAGACGTAGAGGCTCGCCAGGTTGAGGCGCGGGAAGGCGAGATCCTTGGCGCCGATCATGATCGGGAGGACGAAGTTCCCGAAGATGTTCGGGATCGACGGGATCATGAAGAGCCAGACCATGACCACGCCGTGGAGCGTGAACATGCGGTTGTAGATCGCCGCGCTGATCACGGTGGGCCCGGGGGTCAGGAGCTCGGTCCGGAGGACCAGCGCGAAGGCGCCGCCGAGCAGGAGCATCAGCACAACGAGCACGTAAAACATGAGCCCGATGCGCTTGTGATCGGTCGTGAGCAGCCACGATCGCACGCCCGCGCCGGCGCGGAGATAATCGACCTCGTGCGCGCCGTGGACGGGCGCTGTCCCCTCGACCTCGTGGGCCATCATGGCGTTACCCCCTCCGGCGTGACGCTGCTCCCGGGGACCCCGCCGTCCCACGGCACGTCGGGGCCGTGAGGGACGTCGCGAAGCGATTTCATGAGCTCGATGATCGCGGCGACGTCGGGCGGCGCGATCTGTCCGAGATAGGACGGCATGACCGGCGGGAACCCGCGGTGCACCGCGGCGAGCGGATCCATGATCGACTCCGTGATGTAGGCCTCGTCGGCGACGCGCTCGCCGCCGGACTCGAGCGGTACGACGGCGCGGTAAAGCCCGGCCCAGCTCGGGCCGACGTGCGGTGTTCCGTCGAGGGTGTGGCAGCGGAGGCAGCCGTGCTTCGCGGCGGCGAGCTCGCCGCGGCTCGGCATCGTCGGCTCCGCCTCGGCGAGCTCGTTCTCCGCCTCGGCGGCGGCCTTCTGCGCGAACGCCGGGGCGCTCGCCAGGCCGCCCGCGAGCCAGCGCTCGTAGTCGACCGGGGCGAGCGCGATCACCTGGCCGCGCATCTCGGAGTGGCTCGTGCCGCAGAACTCCGCGCACAGGATGGGGTAAGCGCCGGGCTCGTTCGCCTCGAACCAGGCCGTTGTGTACCGGCCAGGGATGACGTCCTGCTTGATGCGGAACGCGGGCACGTAGAAGCTGTGGATGACGTCGCGCGACGTCATGATGAGCCGGACCGGCCTGTGCGCGGGGACGTAGAGCACCGAGATCTCGCTGTCTCCCCCCGGATAACCGAACTTCCACATCCACTGCTTGCCCGTGACATAGACGTCGAGCGCGTCGTCCGGCGCCGTGCGCAGGTCGGCGAACTGGCGCGTGCCGATGGTCCAGAACGTGAGGAAGAGGAAGCCCAGCGCGAAGAGCGACACCGTCTCGAGGAAGAGCGCCGGGCGGGCGAACGCCCCGGGGTGCGGCCGCGGCGTGTCCTGGGGCCGCCGGCGATAGCGGATCAGGAAATACCCGCCGATGAGCGTGATGAGGGCGGCGCCGCCCATCGTCACCAGGATGACGAAGTAGTGCAGCCCGTCGATCTCGCGGGCCAGCGAGGAGCGCTGCTCGGGCAAGAAGAGCAGCTGGCGCAGCAGCTCGTTCATCGCGCGCGCTCCAGTCTCCTGCGCCGCCGCCCTTGCCAGCCGAAGAAGGCGACCACCGCGGCGACCCAGGCCAGGATGGCGGCCCCGCCGAGCCTCAGGAAGCCGGCCACATAAGGGCCGTACCGGCGGCTCGCGGGGTCGTAGCGATAACACGTCATGAGCACGCGCTCGAGCGGGGTGCCTATCTGCCCCCGGCTCGCCTCGAGGAGCGAGAGGCGGAGATCGAGGGGGGAGAACTCGATGCCATAGAGGATCCGTGAGATGCGGCCCTGCGGCGTGAGGACGAAGACGGCGGCGGGGTGCGCGTACTGCTCCGTCTGGGGGTCATAAGCGAACCGGAAGCCGAGATCGCCGGCGAGCGCGCGGATCTCGGGCAGCGCGCCGGTCAGAAAGGGCCAGGTCTCCGGCGTCGGCGCGCCGGCCAGGCCGAGGGCCGACAGCGCGGCTGTCCTCTTCCGCGCCGCCGTGGCCGGGGTGTCCCGCGGATCGAAGCTCACCGTGAGCGCGCGGTAGTCCTCGCCCAGCCGGTAATCGAGCTTCGCCATGCCGGCGACCAGGCCGCGCAGCACGAGGCCGCAGAGCGTCGGGCAGCGGTAATAGGCGAGGACCAGGAGGACCGGCCGCCGCCCGTCGAAGTGCTCGGCGAGCGGGGCGCGCCGCCCGTCCATGTCGGTGAAGGGGAGCGCCGTGTCGATGGCGCTCCCGAGGCGCTCCTCGATGTCGGCCTCGCGCGCGGCGGGCGGGAGCGCCGGCGGATCGGCGGCGGCCGCGACCGGCGCGCGCGCGAGCACGAGCGCGAGAAACGCCGTGGTGGACGGGTGTTGCATCCTCATCAGCGGCTCTCCTCCACGACGAGATTCATCGCGTCCTCGATCGGGATCTGCGCGAGCCCGCGGCTGCGGTCGACCCAGCCGAAGCGGCCGAGCTCCTCGCGCTTCCGGCGGTTCAGCGCCGTGCCGATGCCCTCTTCGCCCATCTCCTCGCGCCGGAAGATGCGCTGATCCACCCCGGCCACCTCGTCGCGCGGCAGGGAGATCTCACTGGCGCGCTCGGCGCCCTTCCCCGCGGGGCGGAGCTCCGCCTCGCGCCCGCGCATGAGCATCCAGGCCCAGAGGCCCAGGACGATGAAGATCACGACGACGGCGAACGCGACGGCGAGGATCATCTTCCACTGGACGACATCCTCTTCCTGGTGAACGTCGGGTCGGCGATAGTTGGACGTCATACGCTCTCGTAGCGGAAGGCGGCCGGCAGCGCCGGGTCGTTGACGGGGACGAGCGGCTTGCCGCGCGCCCGCAGCACGGTGAACGCGACGCACGAGCCGACCACGGCGAGGAGCGCCGCCGCGTCGAGCCAGTGGAACGGCGCGCGAGCGCCGGGGGCCTCGGGCGCGACGAGCCAGTGCATGTCGAGGTAGTGCGCGACGAAGATCCAGGCGGCGACGGCCGACAGCCAGGCCGGGCGCCGCTTGATCCTGTAGTTGAGCAGGATCACGAAGGGGATCACGAACCGCGTGAGCACGAGGACGACGGACATGACCGCCCACGGGCCGTGGGAGCGGAGGACGTAGAACTCCACCTCTGCTGGCTTGTTCCCGATCCATATCAGCAGGAGCTGGAAGAACGCGGCGTAGGCCCAGAAGATGGTGAACGCGAGGAGGAGCCGGCCGAGCGCGTAGTAGTGCGACTCGTTCAGCCCGGGCAGGAGCCCGGCGCGCTCGGCGGCGAACGCGAGCACCGTGAGCAGCGCGATCGCCGCGACGAAGCCGCCGGCGAACACGTAGACGGGGAACATCGTGGACACCCACGTCGGCGCGAGGGACATGAGCCAGTCGAAGGCCGCGAACGAGAGCGTGAGCGCGACGGGCGGGAGGCCGGCGACGCTGATCACGCGGAGGCGCCGGCTGTCCGCGAGCGCCGGGTTCGCGTCGCCCGTCATCGATCCGCGCCGGAGCAGGACGCCGAAGACGAGCCAGACAGCGAAGTAGAACCCCGTCCTCACGAGGAAGAACGGGAGGTTCAGGTAGGGCGCCTTGTGGAGCACGATGGATCGGACGTGCTCGTCGCCGATCGACTCGGGGTGGAGCCACTCCCCGTAGAGCGCGCCGAGGCCGAACAGGAGCGGGACGAACAGCGCGCAGAGGAGCGGCAGCGCCCCGACGATCGCCTCCGTGAGGCGGCGGACCGCCACCGGCCATGTCGCGTTCATGGCGTGGCAGGTCATGAGAAAGAGGAGCGCCCCGACCGCCGTGGTCACGGCGAAGGCGTAGGCCGCAAGGTACGCGTAGAAGAGCCGCTCCCGGTCCACGAACGCGCCGATGACGAGCAGCAGGGCGCCGAGGAGCGCGAGGCCGAGGGACCTCGACACGATCGCGCGGCCGCCCCGGAAGATGGGGAATCGCCGGTTCACTGGAGCTCCTTCCGGGCGCGCTCGCGGAGGGGTGGGGGGAGCGCGTCGAGCGCGGTGGCGCGGCTCTTCCCGAGTGCCTTCACATAGGCCACGATCGCCCAGCGCTCCATCAGCTGGACCTGGGTCTCGTACGAGCGCATGAGGCCGTAGCCCTCGACGATGACCCGGTAGATGCGGCCGGGCGGGAACGCCTGCACGCGCGGGTCGACGAGGGACGGCGGGCGCCGCAGCGTCATGTTGCGCGCGACCTCCGACTCTCCATCTCCGGCGATCCCGTGGCAGGCGGCGCAGTGGATCTCGAAGCGCTCCTTCCCGTACTGGAGCAGCTCGAGGGTCACCGGGACCGGGATGCGCGCCACGTACGTTTCGCCCGTGAACCCCTGGGTGAGCCCGGGATCGCCGGTCACGCGGTCGTTCGGCACGGCGCCCGCCGGCGGGTGGCGCATGACCGAGCCGTCGTCGAAGAGGTCTGTCGGCTGGTAGGGCGCGAAGCGCCGCTGCCTGAGCATGCGCTCGAGATCCAGCAGGTCAACGTCGCCGGGCTCGGCGTCGGCCGTGGTCACCGGCGTGCACGAGAGGCAGAGCGCCGCGGCCAGGCAGGAGAGCGAGAGGAGCCGTCCGCGCGTCATGAGCGCTCCTTTCCGGCCCAGGCCACGGTGATGGCGCCGAGATCGGTGAGATCGCGCTCGGCGATGGGGCTGATGAGCGCTGGATCGCGGGCGTCGATGCCGACCCAGAACCGATCGATGGAGGCGCGCTCGAACCCGGGGACGTCGAACACCGGGTGCCAGAGCTCGGGCAGCCGGGCGAGGACGAGCAGCACGACGAAGCCGGTGAGGGAGGACGTGAGCACCATCGTCTCGAAGGTGATCGGTATGAAGGCCGGGGCGGCGTGCGGCGGCCGCCCGCCCACGATGAGCGGGTAGTCGTACGCGTTGCAAAACCACTGGATGATGTAGCCTGCCGCGGTTCCCACGATCGCGAAGGGCAGGATGATCCAGTTGAGCGGCGAGCGGCGGAGTCCGAGCGCCTCATCGACGCCGCGGATGGGGTACGGCGTGAACGCGTCGAGCCGCCGGTATCCCCGGCTCCTGAGCTCCGCGATCGCCCGGAGCATCGCCTCGGGCGTCTCGAACTCGGCGAGCAGTCCTCTCCTCATCTCAGTGCTCCTCCTTGCCGAGCTCGTGGTTCAGCTCCTTGACCTCGGTCACGGGAATGAACGGGAAGAGGCGGAGGAAAATCAGGATGAGCAGCAGGAAGAAGCAGATCGTCCCGATGAACATCGAGATATCGACATACGTCGGGTGGTAGGCGTGCCACGCCGACGGGATGAAATCGCGCTGCAGCCCCATGACGATGATCACGAACCGCTCGGACCACATCCCGACGTTCAGGAGGATCGAGATGATCCAGAGCAGGATCATGTTCTTCCGGACCCGCGGGAACCAGAGCAGCTGGGTGACGAGCACGTTGCAGATCATCTGCACCCAGAAGACCGCTGCGTTCGGCCCGGCGGGGCGCGCGACGAAGAACTGGTAGATCTCGGTCGCCTCTCCGCTGTACCAGGCGACGAAGAGCTCGATGACGTACGAGTAGATGACGATCCAGCCGGTGACGAGCGCCATCTTGCTCAGGTTGTCGATGTGGCGCTGGGTGACGACGTTCTCGAGGTGGAAGATCCGGCGCGCCGGGATGAGCAGCGTCAGCACCATCGCGAAGCCGGAGAAGATGGCTCCGGCGACGAAGAACGGGGGGAAGATGGTCGAGTGCCAGCCCGGGACGAGCGCCATCGCGAAATCGGTGCTCACGATCGAGTGCACCGAGAGCACGAGCGGCGTCGCGAGCCCTGCGAGCAACCCGTAGAGGAGGCGGTAGTGTCGGTAGGTGACCGCGGAGCCGCGCCAGCCGAGCGACAGGACGCCGTAGACGATCCGGCGGAGGCGGTTGGGCGCCCGGTCGCGGAGGGCCGCGAAGTCGGGGATGAGCCCGACGTACCAGAAGACGAGGGAGACCGTGAAGTACGTGAACACGGCCGCGGCGTCCCACGGCAGCGCGCTCTTGAACTGCGGCCATAGCCTCAGCGTCGCGGGGTAGGGGACGAGCCAGTAGGCGAACCATGGCCGGCCGAGGTGCATGAGCGGATAGATGCCTGCCTGGATGACGGCGAAGAGGGTCATCGCCTCGGAGAAGCGGTTGATGCTCGTGCGCCAGCGCTGCTCCAGGAGGAGCAGGATCGCGGAGATGAACGTCCCCGCGTGGCCGATTCCGATCCACCACACGAAGTTGATGATCCCGAACGCCCAGCCCACCGGGATGTTGTTTCCCCAGACCCCGATGCCCGTGGTGATCGTGTAGGTGATGGCGAGCAGGAGCACGGCCGTCCCGGCGCCGGTGATGGCGAACGCCGCCCACCAGAGCCTGGATCGCGGCTTCCAGACGACCGACAGGAGCTCTTCGGAGAGCTCCTCGTCGGTTGGCCGGCCGAGGATGAGGGGCTCCGTCACGGCTCGTCGAGCTCCGGGTTCTTGTTGTCGACGCGCGCGAGGTACATCGTCCTCGGCCGGGTGCCCTGGTCGTGGAGCACCGCGTAGCTCCGCGGCTCGCCCCGCCACGCCACCACCTCCGTCCCCTCGTGCGCGAGAGAGCCGAACTGGATCGCCTGCGTCGGACAGGCCTGCTGGCACGCGGTGACGACCTCTCCGGGGCGGATCGCGCGGTCTTCCACCCGCGCGGCGATCTCCGCCCGGCGGATCCGCTGGACGCAATACGTGCACTTCTCCATCACGCCGCGCTCCCGCACCGTCACGTCGGGGTTGCGCTGGAGCTTCGTGAGCCCCGTGTTGTACGCGCGGAGCTCGCCGTAATCGAACCAGTTGAAGCGGCGGACCTTGTACGGGCAGTTGTTCGAGCAGAACCGCGTCCCGACGCAGCGGTTGTAGGTCATCTCGTTCAGCCCGTCGGGGCTGTGCGTCGTCGCGTTCACGGGACACACGTACTCGCACGGCGCCTTCTCGCAGTGCTGGCACAGCATGGGCTGGTGGACGACGGCCGGGTTGCTCGGGTCTCGCGGGTCGTCGGACACGTACGTGTCGATGCGGAGCCAGTGCATCTCGCGGCTGTTCAGGACCTCCTCCTTGCCCACCACGACGACGTTGTTCTCGGCCTGGCACGCCGTGACGCACGCGCTGCAGCCGGTGCAGATCGAGAGATCGATCGTCATGGCCCATTGGTCCTTCGGCGCCCCGGGGGGAGGCGTCGGGGGCATGAGGGACGGCAATGGCCCCTTGAGCGCCTCCGTGAACTCGGGGCGCTCGCGGTAGACGGCGAGGGGGATCGAGAGCGCTATGGGGCGCCCCTCCAGGCCCCAGTGCCTCTGCGTCAGGGCGAGCTTGTGCTTCTGGTCCGGCCGCTTCGTCACCGAGGCGCCTGCCGCGAAGAAGGGCGCGGCCGCGGTGCGGAGCCGGTACGCGTCGGACCCCACCCCCGCGGCGATCGACTCGGCGCCGCTGCGCCCGTAACCGAGCGCGAGCGACACCGTGCCGTCGGCGTGCCCCGGCGCGACGAGGACCGGTATCGAGATCGTTCGCCCCCCGAGCTCGAGATCGACCACATCCTCGCTCTCGACGCCGAGCGCCTTCGCCGTCGCCGGGCTGAGCAGCGCGGCGTTGTCCCAGGTGAGCTTGGTCATGGGATCGGGCAGCTCGAGGAGCCACGGGTTGTTGGCGAACCGGCCGTCATAGACGCTCGCGTCGGTCGAGAAGGCGACCTCGATGGCGTCCGCCTTCGGCGGGGCCGCCGCCGCGAGCTGCGCGAGCGCCGCGGTCACCCCGTCGAGCCGCAGCTTGGCGTCCTCGCGCGGGGCTGCGGTGCCCTCGACGAGCCCCCGCCGGAGCGCGTCCTCCCAGAACGCATCGAAGTCCGCGCCGCCCCGGCGCGCGGCCCAGGTGTCGCGCAGGAGGTCGCGCGCGCTCTTCTGCGTCTCGCCCGCGAACACCGCGAGCACCTCGGCGGCGGTCCTGCCCTGGAAGAGCGGCTCGATGAGCGGCTGGATCAGCGAGCTCGTGCCGTCGTACGCGCGCGCGTCTCCCCAGGCCTCGAGATCGTGCGCGGCGGGCACGAACCAGTCGCAGCCCGCGGCGGTCTCGTCCTCGTAGAGCCCGAGGTAGGCGCGGCTCGGGACGGAGCGGAGCAGCGCCGGGAGCTCGAGATCCGCGGGCGCCGTGTAAACAACGTTGTTCTCGAGGAGCACGAGGGTATCGACGGCGCCGCGGCGGAGCTCCTCGGCGAGCGCCGTGAGGTCCTGCTCGGCTGCGCCTGCCGTGATCAAGGTCCCCGCGGTGGTCCACGCCGCGCGGTCGTTGCGGAGCGCTGCGTTCATGAGGTGCGCGAGCGCGTGCACCGCGGGAGGCTGCCGCTCCCCCGCGACGACGATGCTCGCCGCGCCCCCGCGCGCGAGATCGCGCGCCACGGCCCGGGCGAAGCGCCTCTCCGCCTCGCTGACCCGCGCCCGGAGCGGATCGAGCGCGCCGAGCGCCTGGGGAGGGATGAGCCCCGGGCGAGCGCCCTCGGTCAGGAGCAGCTCGGCCGCGATCGCCGCGGCGATCGCGGGCACGTCGCTCGGCCGCTTGCGCAGGCGGTGATCGGCCATGCTCCCCGTCGGGGTCAGCCCGGGCTCGATCACATAGAGCCGGTTCATGGTGCCTGTCGGCGAGCCGATGCGCCTGCGCTCCGCGAACTGGCGCGAATACCGCACGCTGAACGGCATCGACGCGAGGAAGTCGGCGTCGAGCGCGAGGATGACGTCGGCTGTCCGGAAGTCGTACTGCGCCTGGAGCGGAGCGCCGAAGGCGAGCTCGGCCCCTCGCGCCGGGTGCGCCGACCGAGCGGGCGCGTAGAACGTGAACCGGGCCGCCGGATAGCGCGCCTGGACGCGGCCGATGAGGTCGAGGAGGAGCGGAGAGCCGGTGGGCCGAAGGACGAACCGGAGCCCGGCGCCGCGATCGCTCCGGGCGCCCTCGAATTGCTGGACGAACGCGCGCCACGTCGCCGGGGCCGCGCCGCGGCGCGCCGCGCGCGCGCGGTGCTGATCGTAGAGGCCGAGCACCGACGCCTGCTCGTAGACGCCGGTCGAGCCGAGGCTCGCCGGGTGCTGCGGATTGCCCTCGACCTTCGTCGGCCGCCCCTCGTGGCTCTCGACGAGGACGCCCGTCGCGAACCCGTCGAGATCCAGGCTGGTGGCGTAATACCGGAGCATGCCCGGCGTCACCTCGGGCGGCGTCGTCACGTAAGGGACGATGTTGTCCCCGGCCCTCGATCTGCACCCGGACACGCCGGCGAGCGCCATGCCAGCGCCGAGGAGCTCGAGCCAGCGCCGCCGGCTCATCGCGGCCGGATTGCCCGCGCTCGCCGGGAGCTCCCGCGCCGCGGCCTCGAGGAGCTCTGGTGACTCGAGGAGCTCCGCGAGGCTGCGCCAGTACGCTTTACCCGTCTTGCCGTCGAGCGCGGCGCTCCACGGGATCTGTTTCTGATCAGCCATCGTCCCTCTTCAGGTCATCGTTGGATCCGCGCCGCCGCCCTGACGGCGCTCCGCTGCTGGCCGCCCATGGCCCCTCGTCCTCTCGCGCTCTCGTAGGTGTCCTGGTCGCTCCTCGATGATCCCCTGTGTGTCGCTCCGTTCGCGCCCGCGCGCGCTCACCTGTGGCAGGCCGAGCAGTGGACGAGGTGCCGCACGCCGAGCTGCTGCGCGATCTGCCGGCCGATCCGCTCCGCGTCGGGGCCCGGGTCCCAGTCCATGTCCGTGATCGCCGAGAGCGGGCGGAGGTGGCGCTCCGGCGCCCTGTGGCACTCGAGGCACCAGCCCATCGTCATCGGCGTCGCCTGCCGGACCTCGGGCATCTGATCCACGCGGCCGTGGCACGTCACGCAGCCGACGCCCTTGTTCACGTGGATCGCGTGGTTGAAATAGACGAAGTCGGGCACGTCGTTGACGCGGTTCCAGACGACCGGCGTGTCCGAGAAATAGCTGTTCCGGACGAGCTCGAGCTTGGGGCTCTGATTCCAGATCTGGCTGTGACAGCCCATGCAGACCGCTGTCGATGGCATGCCCGCCGTGGCCGTCCGCCCGACCGTGTAATGGCAGAACCGGCACTCGATGGCGTCGTCCTGCACGTGGTGCCTGTGGTCGAACTGCACGGGCTGCTGCACGGGCAGGTGCCGCCCGGTGTTCCAGTCCGTGCGCACGTAGATCATCGGCGCTGCCACGGCCGCCGCGCCGCCGAGGAGGACGGCGGCGATGGCGAGTCGGAAAGCGGTGTTGCTCCAGCGCGGAAAAACGGATGCCATGCTCTCGTGTGGTTGGCCTCGCTCGAAGTGCGGCGATGGGGCCAGCTCCATCGATATCGATGCGTGGATCGCACGGCTCGTTTCGCGATCTCGCCGCGCCCCGAACGCCGGCGCAGGCGCGTCAGGGGGAGGCCGCAGCGGCGCCGTCCGGCGTGCGCGCGCGGCGGGCGTCCTCGAACGCGCGCTGGGCGTGAGGGCGCCTCCAACACCGGATCTTCGCCGCCCTGGGCTTCGATCTACGATATCGTCCGGCCATGAGGCCGTCGAGCTCAGCCCTGTCGTCCCTTCCGAGCCTCGCGCTCATTCTGGCCGCCGAGCTCGCGTTCATCGCCTGCTCGCGCGAGGAGTCGATCTCTCCGCTGCCGACCGGCACGACCGGCGGGGCCTCATCGGCCGCAGCCGGCGGAGCGGACGCGAGTGGGGGTGGCAGCAGCGGGGCTGGCGCGAGCGGGACTGGCGGCAGCGAGGCTGGCGGCAGCGGCGTTGGCGGCAGCGGCGTTGGCGGCAGCGGCGTTGGCGGCAGCGGCGTTGGCGGCAGCGGCGTTGGCGGCGGCAGCGCCGCTGGCGGCAGCGGCGGCGGTGAGCCCGCGGAGGGATTCAGCTGTGCGCCGCCGAGCGAGGACGAGGGCGTGCTGAAGCTCGCGACGGTCGTCTCCGGCCTCGATCACCCGCTCCTCGTGAAATCCGCGCCGGGCGACCCCACGCGCCTCTTCATCCTGACGCAGCCTGGCCAGATCCTCGTCCTCGACGACGGAGCGGCGGAACCCAAGGTGTTCCTCGATATTCGGGACCGCGTCCTGTTCAATGACAACGGCGAGCGCGGTCTCCTCGGGCTCGCCTTCCACCCGGATTACGAGGCTGGCGGTCGCTTCTTCGTCCACTACACGGACAAGGCGACGGGCGGCAACGCGCGCGTGGTGGAGTTCGCGCGGGGAGAGCGACCGGACGTGGCCAGTCCAGATCCGGTGGCCACGTACCTCGAGGTCGTGGATCTGCACCGGAACCACAACGGCGGTTCGCTCGAGTTCAGCCCGATCGACGGCTTTCTCTATCTCGGGCTCGGCGACGGCGGGGACAACAACGACGCGGGACCCAACCATGCGGACATCGGCAATGGTCAGGCGCTCACGACGCTGCTCGGGAAGATCCTTCGCCTCGACGTCTCGACACACCCGTACGGCATCCCGGAAGGGAACATGACGGGCGAAGGCGTCCTGCCCGAGATCTGGGACTATGGCTTGCGGAACCCGTACCGCTTCAGCTTCGACGCGTGCACGGGCGATCTCTACATCGCGGACGTCGGTCAGCGCCTCTGGGAAGAGATCGACATCGAGCCGGCCGGGCAGGGACGGAAGAACTACGGCTGGCGCCGGATGGAGGGCGCGCACTGCTTCATTCCCGCGGAGAGCTGCGATCTCGACGGGACCATCACGCTCCCCGCCGCCGAGTACGGCCATGCCGGGCAGGTCATCGAGGATTGCTCGGTCACCGGCGGCTACGTCTACCGGGGCAGCCGGATCCCGTGGCTCCGGGGGAGCTACTTCTACGGCGATTACTGCAGCGGCAGGGTCTGGACGCTCACGTATGAGGGCGGGGTGGCCACGGCGCCCGTCGACCGGACGGACGATCTCGGGTCGTTCGGCTTCCGCATCGCCAGCTTCGGGCAGGACGGGGCCGGCGAGGTCTACGTGGTCGATCTCGGCGGCACCGTGTACCGCATCGATCCGGAATGAGCGCACACGGTCCGGAGTGAGCGCTCAGGCCCCCTTCGCCGCGCCGGCGCACGGCCGTGCGCGCCACGCTGGCGCAGCGCCGCGCCGGCGCCGGCGCCGGCCTTCACATGGACCAGCGGAGTCCGGCGTAGCGCGGGCCGATGACGAGCTCGGGCGGCGGCGCCGGCGCGGAGGCGGCCTGCTTCTCGGGCTGCACCGGCACCTTGCGGCCGCCGATGATGGCCAGCGGGATGCCGACGCCGGCGAGGACGAGCCCGCCGACGACGAGCCCGACCCCGGCGCCTTCCGTGTCGTCTTCCTCGTAGACCTCGTCGTCGGCGAACGGGTCGCTGGAGTCGTATCCGCAGCTGTCGCCGGAGCACGAGGAGGAGGAGGCGAGCACCAGGCCCCCGCCCAGGAGGGCGACGGTGCCGAGGCTCGTCAGGACGATGCCCGTGACCATCATCCCCTTGCTGCGGCGCTTGGTCAGCGGCGCAGCCGGAGGCGCCGGCGCATGCGCGGCGACCGGCGCGAATGGAGCGCCGCTCGCTCGCAGCGCGGCGGCGCCCGCGGGTGCCGTGGCGCCGCTCGGCGGGGGCGCTGCGGCGCCGGCGGGCGCGGGGGGGCCGCTCGGCGGGAGCGCGGCGTCGCGCGCCGGCGCGCCCGGGGGCAGCGGCGGGATGGCCAGCGTCTCCGAGGCGCCCGCCCGGCTGAGCTCCACGGACCTCGCGAACGGCGCTCGGCCGGCGGCGGAGGCCTCGACCGTGTGCTTCCCGGGATCCACGGGCACCGGCGTGCCCCACTGCGCGCGCCCCACGAGGGCGCCGTCGCGCTTCACCTGGAGGTCGGCCGGGGAGTCGGCCGGCGCCGTGATCGTCAGCCGGATGAGCCGCGGCTCGAGCGCGGCGGCGCGCTGCCGGGCGACCTTCTCGCGCTCCAGCTGGCCGGCGGCCTTCGACGCGCCGGCCACCTCGAGGAACATCGACCAGGCGCTCGCCGTCCGGCCGAGCTGCTCGTAGCAGGCCGCGAGGTTGAACTGCGTGCCGATCCCCGGGTCGAGCCGCTGGCTCTCCTCGAGCTTGGGGCACGCGTCGGCGTATTTGCCCTGGGCCATCAGCTGCTTGGCCGCGTCGAACAGCGCCTGCGCGGCCGCCGTGTCGGCCCTCGCGTCGCGGCCGCCCAGCAGGGCGGCAAGGAACATCGCGAGCGCCAGCAGGCGCCCGAGGTGCTGCACGGGCAGGCTCGTCATCGTGGTGTCCTCACTTGCGATCGTCGAACAGGTTGCCGCCGGGCGGCGCAGCGGCCGGGGCGGCGGGCGGCCGGGTGGCCGGAGCCTGCTGCGTGGCGCTCGCGGCGGCCGGGGGTCGCGGCGCGGCGCTCGGCCGCCGCGGCGCGGCGAGCTTGCCGCTGGCCGTCGCCGCGGGGGGGATCTCGGCCGGGGCCGGCGCCGCGGTGCGGTCGTCCGTCGGCGCCGGGGCCTCGGCGCCGCCGGGCGTGACGGTCGGCGAGAGCGACGCGGGCGCGGTCGGCGGCTGTGCCGCGGCGTCCGCCGGCGACGGCGCGGCTGAGGCGCTGGCGGTCGGCTCGGTCGCTGCGCCGTCGCCGCGCGCGCGGGACGTCAGGAACGCGAAGACCGCGATTGCGGCGATCAGCGACACGAAGGCGCCGGCCGCGACGGCGAGCCCCACCGGCCGCTTTCGCGTCACGACCGTCCCGCTCCACGTCGGCGAGGTGTTCAGCGACGTGTTCACAACGGTCGGTGAGGTCACCCCGCTCGCCGAAGGGAGCTCCGGCCGCGGGGGCCCCGAGCTCCGCGAGATCCCGCTGATCCGGTCGACGGAGAGCCGGGCCCGCCCGGTCGCGAACGGCGCGAGCGCCTCGGCCAGCTCCCCGACGTGGCGGAACCGCTGCTCCGGCAGCTTCTCCAGGCACTTGCGGATCACCGCCTCGAGCGCCCGGGGCACGTCGGAGCGGAACGCGGCGAGGGGGCTCGGGATCCCCTGCATGATCGCCACGCAGAGCTGCGGCATCGTCGCGCCGTCGAACGGCGGCGCGCCGGTGAGCAGCTCGAACAGGATGACGCCGAGCGACCAGATGTCGGTGCGCGCGTCGACGTCGCGCGAGGACTTGAGCTGCTCGGGCGACATGTAGAGCGGCGACCCCATGATGGCCTTCGTGTCGGTGATCCGCGGGTCGGAGCCGCCGGTCGCCACCTTCGAGATGCCGAAGTCGAGCACCTTCACGCACGGCGAGCTGTCCGCGCGCCGCGTGAGGAACAGGTTCGCGGGCTTGAGGTCGCGGTGGATGATGCCCGCGGCGTGCGCCTCGGCGAGCGCCTCGCAGGCCTGGAGGACGTACTCGACGGCCGCCTGCGGGGTCATCGGCCCGCCCGCGCGGAGCGCGTCGGCGAGGTCGCTGCCCGACAGGTACTCCATCACCATGTACGGCGTGCCGGACTCGAGCGTCCCGACGTCCGTCACGCGCGCCACGTGCTCGCTCTTGACCTTCACCGCGGCGCGCGCCTCGCGCACGAAGCGCTCGGCGAGCGTGCGCGACTTCGCCGCCTCCGGCAGGAGCAGCTTGATCGCGACCCGCTCCTCCAGCTGGAGGTGGGTCGCGGCGACGACGACGCCCATCCCGCCGGCGCCGATCACCCGCTCGACGCGGTACTTCTCGGCGATGACCTGCCCCGGTCGCACCAGCCCCTCGGCTTCGTCGTGTGTCGGCGCGGTGGTCGTCATGGCTCGGTCCCTTCGCGCGCCGGACCGCGGACCCCGTGAACAGCGCGATCTTTGCGAAAAATCCGGTGCAAAGCCAGCCAACGATAGCCGCCGGACGGACGGCAATCAATCTCGGGGCTTGGCTCCGCCGCGCTGGCGTGGCCTGCGCGCCGTCGGGTTCGTGCCATCACCAGCGCGTGCCGGCGCGCCGCCGCCCGCGCCGGCGCGCCGCCGCCCCTGCCGGCGCGCCGCGTCCCCGTGCCCGCGCGCCGTGGCGTCCCCAGGGTCCCTCCCGTCCTCCCGCCAGGACGCTTCCCCCGGCCGTGAATCCGGGAGAACATCGCTCACCTCATGGAGCACGGTTACCCCGGCGGCGCCAGTGAGCGGCGCCAGCGGATCCTCGAGGCGACAGAGCGGCTCCTCCGCCGGTACGGGCCTGCCAAGACCACCGTCGCCGATATCGCGCGCGAGGCCGAGATCGCGGTCGGCGCCGTGTACCTGGAGTTCGCCTCGAAGGACGCGATCGTCGAGGAGCTCTCCCAGGGCGAGCACCGCGCCGTCATGGCCGCGATGCGCGCCGCCGCGGCCGGGGACGGCGTGCCCTTCTGCGACCGGCTGCGGGCGGTGTTCGACGCCCGCGCGCGCGCTTTCCTCGAGCTCGCCGGCTCGGGCGCGCACGCGTGCGATCTCGTGCATTGCCAGAGCCGCGCCGTGAAGGCAGCCCACGCCCGCTTCCTCGACGAGGAGCGCGCGCTCCTCCGCGATCTCGTCGCGCGCGGCGCCGGCGCCGGCGAGCTCGACGCCGCCGACCCCGAGCTCACCGCGCGCGCCCTCCTGCGCGCCTATGCGAGCTTCGCGCCTCCGTGGCTGTTCCAGAGCTCCCGTGAAGAGGTGGAGGCGATGCTGTCCGCGGTCCACCGGATCGTCCTTTACGGCCTCGTCGGCCGCGAGCCTGCCCGCGCCGCCCGCAAGCCCGAGCGCTGAGTCCGCGCCGTCAGCCTCAGGGCCTGCGCAGGCTCGCGGCCTCGGATACGACCCAGTCCCTGAAGGCGGCCACCGGCTTTCGCCGCAGGCTCGCGCGCGTGCTCACGAGGTAGTAAGCGAGGCCCGTCGGAAGCGCCGGGAGCCTGGGAAAGAGCAGTACCAGGCGGCCGAGATCGAGCTCCGCGGCCGCGAGCGACCAGCGCGCGAGCGCCACCCCCTGACCGCGCACCGCCGCATCCACGAGCATCGACGAGTCGGTGAGCTGGCTCTGGCGCACCCGGGCCGGGAGGCGGCGCGAGCGCTCGCGAAACCAGCGGCCCCAGGCGTCGGGGTGGTCGTCGCCGAGCAACACCTCGTGGCTCAGGTCCTCGACGCGCCAGCGCGCGCGCTTGCTCGCGACGCTCGGCGCGGCGGCCACGATGAGGGCGTCGTCCGCCAGCTTGACGGTGACCAGGCCCGGGTAGCTGCCGAGGCCATAACGGATGCCGATGTCCACAGGCTCTCTCGCGAGATCGATGAGGCGTTCGGTGGCGGAGATGCGCACGTCCACCTCCGGGTGGCTCACAAGGAACTGCCCGAGCCGCGGCACGAGCCAGCGCGCCCCGAACGACGGCGTGACGCTGACCGATACGGCGGGCCGCGCGTCCGCGGCGGGCCGCCGCAAGCGGGCGTTCGCCTCGCGCAGCCGGGCGAACACGACGCCCAGCTCCGCAGCCCAGCGCTCGCCGTCCTCCGTCAGGCTGATGCCGTGCGGCGAGCGCCGGAACAGCGCCGTCTCCAGCGTGTCCTCGAGGGCGCGGATCTGGTGGCTGACGGCTGTCTGGGTCACGCCCAGCTCGCGCGCCGCGTGGGTGACGCTCGAATGGCGCGCCGCGGCCTCGAACGCCTGCAGGGCGGTGAGCGACGGCAGCGGCGGAGGGCGATCCCCCGGGGCGGGGCCGGTCATGAGAATTTCTCATGGTTCATGGAAAACATTCGTTCGCTCGTCCTGATGCGCCGGGGTATCCCGGGAGCCATGAAGCTCTACCGACTCCGATATAGCCCCTTCGCCCGCAAAGTTCAGATGCTTCTCGACCTCCTGGCTCGCCCGTACGAGCTGGTCGAGGTGCCGTACGACGATCGCGACGAGCTGGCCCGCGTGACCGGCGGCTATATCTACGTGCCCGTGCTGGTCGGCGACGACGGCCAGGTGACGGTCGAGTCGCGGCGGATCTGCGAGCTCCTGCTCGAGGACCCTGCCGCCAGGCGCTTGACGCTGGACGCCCTCGAGGGGCCGGTCTGGGCGTACGCGGACTTCTGCGACGGACCGCTCGAGGACGTGCTGTTTCGGGTCGCGTCGCCGCGCATCCGCGACGCCTGGGAGCGGCCGGGTCAGCGCGCCCTGTACACGCTGATCAAGGAGCGCAAGTTCGGCGCCGGCTGTATCGAGCAGTGGGAGCGCGACACGCCGGCGCTGCTCGATCGCGCGCGGACCCTGCTCGCGCCGACCGTCAGGACGCTGAAGCGAGCGCCGTTCCTGTTCGGCGAGGCCCCGAGCCTCGCGGACGCGGCGCTTTACGGCAACCTGGCGATGTTGTTCGAGGCGGACCGGGCGCTGCCCGGAGCGCTGGCGGCGGAGCTGCCGGGGTACATATCCCGGCTCGAGCGGCTCATCCCGTCGCGGTGAGCCTGGGCTCCCCCGCCGCGCTCATCGCCCCGCTTCGCAGGATTCACCAGTTCGGCTCAGCTGCAGATGCCCTCGACGCACTCGCTGCCGCTCGGGCAATCGCAGTTCGCCTCGCAGGAGATGGCCGGCTCCGGCGGGGGCGCGCAATAGCCACCCTCGCACGAGTCGCCCTCGGGGCACTCGCACGAGGCCGCGCACGGCGTCTTGCAGGTCCCTTCGACGCACACGTCGCCGCTCGGGCAGTCGCACGACGCCTGGCAGGCGCCCGGGGTTCCTGGTGAGCTTTCGCCGCCGCCGCTCGCGCTGCTCTCGCCGCCGCTCGCGCTGCTCTCGCCGCCGCTCGCGCTGCTCTCGCCGCCGCTGCTGCTCGCGCCGTCCTCGCCGTCGGGTTCCTCGTCCCGATCCGGGCGCCCGAAGTCGGGAGCGTCGGGAGCGTCGATACAGTCATCGCTCCAGTCGCAGTCGTCGCCAGTCTCGATGTAGCAACCGACCGTCGTCATCGAGATAAAGGACAAAGAGAGACCGAGACCCCACTCGAAGGCCGTGCGCATGTTCATGTGTCATCACTCCTGATCAGCGATGGATCCAGGGCAGCGGCGCGGCTCGTCGGCGCGGCGCCCTCTGCCCACTCGGAGCTGCGTGCCCGCTGCTACGCGCTCCGTTCAACGGATCGCGCCCCTGCGCACGATCTCGACGGCCGCCGGTCCGGAGCTCCCGGGCGGCGGGATGGCCCCCGGCGGTCGATCGCGCCCCCTGGCCGTCGATTTCAGCCGTCCGGACCCCCGGCTGTCGATTTTGCCGACCGGCGTTGAACGTTCCGGACCCCTCCGGGCACGAAACCGACGCGCCGACCATGAACGCTCTCCTCCACGCCGGGCACGACGGGGTGTGCCTCATGTCGACCCGGGCTCTCCGACGCTTGTTGATGGCAAACGGGCAACGCCGCCGGGCGCGTTCGGGTGTAACGATGATGGCGCAGGGATGGACCGAGATGGGACGGAGCGAGCAGCGGGTTTTCCGGGGGCAGAGCCGTCCGGCGACGTCGAGCCCCCGCGCGCCGGGGAGAGGTGGCGACCGATGAAGACCATGGCGCTCCTCATGCCGTTCTTCTTCGCCCGCGGCGCCGAGCGCGCGCAGGACGCGGAGGAGGACCTCGTCGAGCGGCTGCGGCGCGGGGACGCCGCGGCGGTCGGCGAGGCGTACGACAAGCACTACGGCGCGGTGCGCGGGTTCGCCCGCCGCCTCACCGGCGACGACGCGTCCGCCGAGGACCTGGCCCACGACGTCTTCCTCAGCCTGCCGCAGGCCGCGCAGCGGTTCCGCGGCGGCTCGTCGCTCAAGACGTTCCTCATCGCGATCGCGGTCAACCACGCCCGCCACCACCTCCGCTCGGCGGCGCGGCGCCGCGCGGCCATGGAGCGGCTCGCCCTGGAGCCGGACGAGGAGCAGGCGTCGAGCCCCGAGCGGGAGGCCGGCCGCGCCGCGCTCGCCCAGGCCCTGAACCGCGCCCTCGACGCGCTGCCGACGGCGCAGCGCGTGGCGTTCGTGCTCTGCGAGGTCGAGGAGCGCAGCGCGCGAGAGGCATCCGAGATCATGGGCGTGCCCGAGGCCACCGTGCGCACGCGGCTGTTCCACGCCAAGCAGAAGCTCCGGACGCTGCTGGAAGAGAGGGCGCCGTGAAGGAGAAGGACGACGTGCTCCGCGAGGCCGCGCGCGCGCTGCGCGCGGAGGCAGACGCGTCGCGCGGCCGCCGCGACGAGACGCGCGCCCGCGTGATGAGGAGCCTGAAGGCCCAGCGCGCCCGTCGCCTCGCGATGGTCCGCGTGGTGGTCCCGCTGGCCGCCGTGCTCGTCGGATCGGTCGCGTGGGCCTCGGCCGCGCGCTGGTTTCCAGGCGGCTGGGACGACGTCGCGTCGCGGCTCGGGCTGCGCGTCTCCGAGGCGCCCAGCATGCCGCCCGCGCCGCCGCCGCAGCGCGTGCTGTCCGGACAGCGGCGCGCGGCCGAGGCGCCCGCGCCGCCGGAGGCCGAGGCGCCCGCGCCGCCGGAGGCCGAGGCGCCCGCGCCGCCCGCGGCCGAGGCGAGCGCGGAGGCGGTCGCGCCGGAGCAGCCGCCGCTGCCTGCGCCGATCGCGGAGCCCCCGATCACCCCCGCGCCGCCGCGCGCGCAGGTGCTGGCGGTCGCGCCGGTCCGGTCCGCCTCGCGCCCGGTCGCGGCCGTCGCGCCGAGCGCCGCGCGCCTGCCAGCCGCGCCGCGGCCGGCCGCGGGCGATCCGCAGGCCATCGAGCGCCCGCCGGCCGGCCCCGACGCGGACGCGCTCTATCAGGCGGCGCACCGCGCGCACTTCGTCGAGCGCAGCCCGGCGGCCGCGCTCGATGCGTGGAACGCGTACCTGGCCGCCGCCCCGCGCGGCCGCTTCGCGGTGGAGGCCCAGTACAACCGCGCCCTCTGCCTGGTGCGCCTCGGCCGCGCGGACGAGGCGCGGCGGGCGCTCGAGCCGTTCGCGCAGGGCGCCTTCGGCGGCTACCGCCAGACCGAGTCGCGCTCGCTGCTCGAGGCGATGCGCGGCGCGGACGAGTGAACGTCGCGGCGCGTGAACGAACGCGACGCGAGCGGGCACAGCACGGTCGATGAACACACCCGCCCTCGCACCTCTCCCCGCGCCGCCGCGGGGCTCGCCGCGCGGTGACCGGAAGACGTCCGCGCGCGGCGCAGGCCTCCGCGCGGGCGTCCTCCTTCTGCATGCGCTCGCGGCGGCGGGCGCGCTCGCCGCGGTCACCGCGCCTCCCGCGCCTGCGCTCGCCGAGGAGCCGAGCGCCTCGGGCGTCGATCTCGTCGTCGACGGCGTGCCGTGGACGCTCGATCCAGACGCGGTGCGCGCCGCCATCGGGAGCGAGCTCGGCGCCGGCGTGACGCTGGCCCCCGCGGCGACCGCCGGGCGCCCCACGCTCGTCCTTCGCGGCGAGCCCGACGGCCGCGTCACGCTGAGCTACAGCGCCGCGGACGGCCGCCGCATCGAGCGCACCATCGACGTCCCCGCGGAGCCCGATCGCGCCGCCGAGGCGATCGCCCTGCTCGCGGGCAACCTCGTCCGGGACGAGGCGGCGGAGCTCGCGGCGGCGTTCGGCAAGCGCCCGCCCGAGGCGCCGCCCGCCGCGCAGCCGGAGACCGCAGCGCGCCCGGCGCCGCCCGCCGCAGGCGGGAAGTCCGCGCCTCCCCGCGGCGCGCGCCCCGCGCAGGCCGGACGCGGCGCGCAGGCCGCGCGCGCCGCGTCCTCGGAGCCTCTTCGGTGCGCGCTCCCCGGCGCGAAGGCCGTCCTCCTCGGCGCCGACGTCCTCCCGTTCGTCGGCACCTCGACCTTCGACGGCACGAACGTCGTCCGCCGCTACTCGCTGAACCTCATCGCCGGGTACACGGCGGGCGTCGCGGGCCTCGAGCTCGGCGTCGGGGTCAACATCGCTTCGTCGTTCCTGTGCGGCGCGCAGCTCTCGTCCGTCGCCAACCTCGTGCTCGGTCCGGCGCGCGGCGCGCAGATCACGACGGGGCTCAACGTCGCCGGCTCGCTCCAGGGCGCGCAGGTCGGCTCGCTCAACGTCGCCGCCGGCCCGGTCACGGGCGCGCAGGGCGGCGTGATCAACGCCGCCATCGGCGCCGTGGACGGGGCGCAGCTCGGCGTGGCCAACGTCGCGGCGGGCGCCTCGATCGACCTGCAGGTCGGCGTGGCCAACGTCGCCGTGAGCGACGCGACCGACGTGCAGGTCGGCGTGGCCAACGTCGCCGCGGGCGCAGCGACCGACGTGCAGGCCGGCGTCGTCAACGTGGCCGCGGGCAAGTCGACAGGCACGCAGATCAGCGTGGCCAACGTGGCAGCGGGCGAGTCGACAGGCCTGCAGATCGGGCTCCTGAACGTCGCCACCGGCAAGGTGGGGGGCGCGCAGATCGGCCTCGTCAACTACGCCGACGAGTCGCCGTTCTCGCTCGGGCTGCTCAACTTCATCCGCAAGGGCCGCCTGCACGTGGACGTCTGGGGGCTCGAGTCCGGCATCGTGGTGGCCGGCGTCAAGAACGGGAGCGACCACATCCACAACATCTACGGGATCGGCCTTCGCACGATCGGCAACCGCCCTCTCCTGGTCTCCGCGCTCGGCCTGGGCGGCCGCATCTCCATCCACCAGCGCGCCTATATCGACCTCGACGTGCTCGGGTACACGCTCCACGAGCCCTCGACGCTCGAGCCCGCGGCCACGATCGCGCAGGCGCGCGCGCTCCTCGGCTTCCGCCTCTTCCCGGAGCTCGCGATCTTCGGAGGCCCCAGCTTCAACGTCGCGTTCAGCGGCACCCCGAAGGACGCCCAGCTCAGCCCCTACGGCAGCGCCCCCCTCGGCTCCGACGCCAGCAGCACCGAGCGCGCCTGGCCCGGCGTCGTGCTCGGCGTACAGGCGTTCTGATCCTGCCGTCGCGCTCGCTGGCGGGGGCGGGTTGACGGGCGCGTGAACGAATTTACTTTTCGTTCATCGATTCATGGAGCTCGCCCGAGCGGTTGCTCGCGGCGGTCTACGTGAGCCCATCCGCGCGCTGCGCCGCCCTCACGGGCGGAGGTGCGGCGCGCTGTCCACGCAGTCAACCGAACCTTCCACCGATCCGGCACGGATGGCGCGAGCCGACCGCTGCCACAGGAGTTCGCATGAGCCAGCTTCGCAGCGGCGCCAGCGCGCCTCGTTCCCCTTTTCCCCTGCTCCCGCTCCGCACCGGCGTCCTCTTTCCCGGCACCGTGCTCACGCTCCCGGTGGGTCGCCCCCGCTCGGTGGCGCTGCTCAACGCCGTCCACGCCGGCGACGTGATCGGCGTCATCGCGCAGCGCGATCCGAAGCGCGAGGATCCGCGGCGCGAGGACCTCCACGACATCGGCACGTTCGCCCGGGTCGTCGACATCTCGCGCGTCTCGAACGGCTACCGGCTGGTGATCGAGGGGCTCGATCGCTTCGCGCTCTCGGCCCTGGTCGAGACCGAGCCGACGTGGCGGGCCGAGGGCACGCTCGCGCCCGAGTTCCTCGGCGACGCCGAGGAGGCGCGCCTGCTCGCGGCGTCGCTGCGCGAGCGCGCCCGGGAGGTCGGCCCGAAGACGGGGACCAACCTCGCCGAGATCGCCGCGACGAGCCGGGCGGAGCCGGGCGTCTTCGCGGATCAGGTCGCCGGCGCGCTCGGCCTGCCCACCGAGAAGGAGATGGAAGTGCTCTCCGAGCTCCGGGTGGTGCCGCGGCTCCAGCGGGTCGCCGGCCTGCTCGCCGAGGCGTCCGCGCTGGCGGACCTGAAGAAGAAGATCGACGGCGACGTGCGGCGCGAGCTCGGCAAGGGCCAGCGCGAGGCGATCCTCCGCGAGCAGCTCCGGGCCATCCAGAAGGAGCTCGCGGGCGGCGAGGAGGGCGAGGACGAGCTGTCGGCTCTCCGGCGGCGCCTCGACGAGGCCGGGCTCCCCGAGGAGGCGCGCGCGGTCGCCGATCGGGAGCTCCGCCGGCTCGACTCGGTCGGCCCGCAGAGCGCGGAGCACAACGTGATCCGCACGTACCTCGAGTGGATCGCGGACCTGCCGTGGAGCGCGAGGGCGGAGGTGAAGGACGACCTCGACGCGGTGAAGGCGAAGCTCGACGAGGATCACCGCGGCCTCGACGACGTGAAGCGCCGCATCCTGGAGCACATGGCGGTGCTCAAGCTGACCGGGAAGGCGCGCGCGACGATCCTGTGCTTCGCGGGTCCGCCCGGCGTAGGCAAGACCTCGCTCGGCCAGTCGATCGCCGACGCCACGGGCCGCCCGTTCGTGCGCATCTCGCTCGGCGGGGTGCACGACGAGGCGGAGCTGCGCGGCCACCGGCGGACGTACGTCGGCGCGCTGCCCGGCCGGATCGTGCACGCGCTGAAGAAGGCCAAGGTGAGGAACCCGATCGTGCTCCTCGACGAGGTCGACAAGCTGGGCGCCGGGTGGCGGGGCTCGCCCGAGGCGGCGCTCCTGGAGGTGCTCGATCCGGAGCAGAACCGGACGTTCGTCGATCACTACCTGGAGCTCCCGTTCGATCTGTCGGAGGTCGTCTTCCTCTGCACGGTGAACGATCTCGGGGCGCTCTCGGCGCCGCTCCGGGACCGGCTCGAGGTCATCGAGCTGTCCGGCTACACGCCGGACGAGAAGATCGCGATCGCGCGGTCGCACCTCGTCCCGAAGCAGCTCAAGGAGCACGCGATCGACCCGGCGTCGCTGTCGATCACGGACGAGGCGCTCGCGGCGATCGTGCGTGACTACACGCGCGAGGCCGGGGTGCGGCAGCTCGGCCGGGAGATCAAGAAGCTCTGCCGGGCGGTCGCGCTGGAGATCGCGCGCGCGGCGGACGGCAAGGCGCCGCGCGTGGTGGTCGAGGCGAGCAATCTCGGGACGTACCTCGGCAAGATCCGGTTCTTCAGCGACGTGGCGGAGCGGACGAGCGTCGCTGGTGTTGCGACAGGGCTCGCCTGGACGCCGGTGGGCGGGGACATCCTGTTCATCGAGACGTCGCGGATGCCGGGGAAGGGGAGGGTCGAGATCACGGGCCAGCTCGGCGACGTGATGAAAGAGTCGGCGAAGGCGGCGCTCACCTACGTGCGCAGCCACGCGGTCGAGCTCGGCGTCGACACGGCGAAGCTCGAGGCGGAGGACCTGCACATCCACGTCCCTGCGGGCGGCGTGCCCAAGGACGGGCCGTCAGCGGGCGTGACGATGTTCACGGCGCTGACGTCGCTCCTCTCCGGGCGGCGCGTGCGCTCGGACACGGCGATGACGGGCGAGTGCACGCTGCGCGGGCGGGTGCTGCCGGTCGGCGGGATCAAGTCCAAGGTGCTGGCGGCCCACCGCGCGGGGATCACGCGGGTCATCCTGCCGCAGAAGAACGCGCGCGACGCAGAGGAGATCCCGAAGGAGGTGCGGGCCGAGCTGGAGCTCATCTTCGTCGAGGACATGAGCCAGGTGATCGCGGCGGCGCTGGAGGAGGCGCCGATCGAGGCTGCGGCTCCGGGCGGCGCGGCAGGGGCGGCGGCGGGAGAGCCGGCGGCGGCTGCGTAGCGGAGAGGAGAGGGGCTGAGCCGAGCCGCCGCGCCAGCGGGGGGCTGTGCGCGGCGGCGCGCGGGTGGGCGCTCGGCCATCCGCCAAGACTGGGACGGGAGCGCTTGCGCTGAGAACACCGCCCGGCATGTCTCACTTCGGGCCATGCCTTCTGAAACGTTTCGTTGCGCGCCACATAAGGCGCGCCTGGGACGTGGAGCCCCCTGAGAGATTATGGCACCTCGTTCGGTGCTGGCCGCGCCCACCCGCGCGCCGCCGCGCACAGCCCCCCGCCGGCGCTCACGTTGTCTTGTGGGGACCGGGCGGGGGGCGCCGATTCATGACGTGGGCGCGAGCGCGGCTAGGGCGGCCTCGACGGCGAGCGACTTGACCTTCTCCATCGGTACGTCGGTGAACTCGATGACGCAGTCGGAGAGGCCGCCGATGGCGACCACGGCGCGGGCGCGGGCGGCGAGCGAGGGGCGAGGGCCGATGAGAAGGCGCATCAGGCGGCGGCGCCACTCGATCATGCGCATGCCGAGGTCGAGGTAGGCGAGCGTGGCGAGGTCGCGGACCACCATCGTGAGGGTGTCGCGGTGGCGGTGCAGGAGATCGAAGTAGTCGGCGAGAAGGGCTCGGGGGTCAGGCTGCGGGCCGCCCTCGCGCTCGGCGATGAACGCGTCCACGTCCGCGAGCAGCGGCTCGACGATGCTGGCGACGAGCGATTCGCGCGAGTCGAAGTGGTAGTAGAGCGCGGGCTTGGTGATGCCGAGGTGATCGGCGATCTCGCGCAGGCTGGTCCGCTGGACTCCCTGACGCGCGAACAGCTCGCGCGCCACCGCCTGGATTCGCGCCTTGGTGTCGGAGGGCCGGGCTCGGGTCACCCGCGCAGTGTAGCGGTTACTTACCGATCGGTAAGCCTTGTGCAAGGCGGGGCCGAATGCTTACCTATCGGTAAGTAAGGAGAGGCCCATGGAGATCCTCATTTCGGGGGCCAGCATCGCCGGTCCGGTGCTGGCCTACTGGCTCGAGCGGCACGGGTTTCGGCCGACGGTGGTGGAGCGGGCGCCGACGCTGCGCAAGACGGGCGGCCACGCGGTCGACCTGTTTCGGCCGGCGATGGACATCGTCGAGCGGATGGGCGTGCTGGCGCGGGTCGAGGCCAAGAAGACGGGCACCGAGCGCATGACGCTGCTGCGCGAGGGGGTGCAAGGGCAGGTCGACGTCGACGTCGGCCGGCTGATGCACGCGGTGTCCGACCGCCACGTCGAGATCATGCGCGATGATCTCAGCGAGATCTTCCACGACGCGACCCGGGACGACGTCGAGTACGTGTTCGGCGACTCGATCGCCTCGCTCGCCGAGGACGAGGCCGGTGTCGACGTGACGTTCGAGCGCGGCGCGCCGCGGCGCTTCGATCTGGTGATCGGCGCCGACGGGCTGCACTCGAACGTGCGGCGGCTGGTGTTCGGCGAGGAGCGGCAGTTCGCGCGTTTCATCGGCGCCTACCTCGCGGTGATCTCGATCCCCAACTACTTGCAGCTGCACGACCACGCGGTCGTGCTCGGCGGGGTCGGGCGGATGGCGGCGATCTACGGCTCGCACACGATCGACGACGCGCGCGCGGTGTTCCTGTTCCGCAGCCCGCGCGAGCTCGATGTCCACCACCGGGACATCGCGCGGCAGAAGCAATTGCTGCGCGAGGCGTTCGCCGGGGCCGGGTGGGAGGTGCCGCGGCTGATGGCCGAGCTCGATCGGACCCCGGCGTTCTACTTCGACTCGATCACGCAGCTGCGCATGGACTCGTGGTCACGCGGGCGCGTCACCCTGACCGGCGACGCCGGCTATTCGCCGGGGCCGGCGGTCGGCGGCAGCACCAGCCTCGCGGTGGTGGGCGCCTATATCCTCGCCGGCGAGCTGGCCGCGGCCGGCGGCGACCACGCGCGCGCGTTCCAGGCCTGCGAGCGCAAGCTGGCCGACTACGTGCGCCGCAGCCGGGTGTTCGCGCTGAACGCCGCCAGGCGCCTGGTCCCGGGCAGCCGGCTCGAGCTGTGGGCGCTGGCGCAGATCGGCCGCCTTGTCAGCGTGGCTCCGCGCGGGGTGTCGCGCGCGCTGGCCAAGCTGAGCAGCCATGGGGTCCGGCTGCACGACTCGATCGCGCTCGAGGAGTACGCGCGCTGCCTCGCAGCGACACGCCATCAGGCGCCCGCTGGCGGGCATACCGGCGCTACGGAAGCCGAGCAGCTACCGCTGACGTCTTCTCCTCGGCTTCGCGACCAGCTACCCGGTGAACTGGTGCTCCTCCGGAAAGGCATCAACGAGAAGATGTGAGGATGGATCGCGCGGCGTTCCATGGAAAGCGGGAGGCGCGGGACATCGCTCCCTCGACCCGCGCCCGGACGAGCGGCGCGAGCCACTTCTCGACGGCCGAGCGGGCATTAAGCTTCCTCCATGGATCTAGGGGCACGGCTCGCCACGCACGCATTCTCGGCTGGCGCTGCCGGCATCAGCTTCATCGTCCAGCCGATCCCGGGTTCGGACCAGCTGTTCGTCATTCCCATCCAGTACCTGCTCACGGCGTCGCTCGCGAAGGAGCGCGGCGCGCCCCTCTCGAAGGCGGCGTGGTCCCAGGTCCACCAGATCATCTGGGGCGGCGGCGCCCTTCGGCTCGTGCTCACCATGACGCTGGGGCTGATCCCGCTGGCCGGCGCGGTGACGAACGCGTTCACGGCGTTCGTCACGACCGAGTACCTCGGGCACTACGTGGATAGGGCCCTCGACAACCCGGACAAGCCGCCTCCTGCCCTGTCGATCCAGGATATCCTGGACTTCATCACGTCCCTCTTCACCACGCGAGCGCGGTAGGCAAGCGGTCCCTGGGTCGAGCTCACCCTGCGGCTCTTGGAGCCGAAGGACGAGCTCCTCGGGAGCGGCGCGGCGTCACCGCCAGATTCGCCGGTGGTTGCGACGGGAGCGTATCGCCACCGCCGCCACGGACCCCACGACGATCACGGCGGCCGCCGCGATGGCGACGCGCTGGCACGACGCGCGCCGCGGAGCGCTCGGGGGCGCTGGCGCTCCGTTGCGCTCGGCTGCTGGCGCCGGATGTGCAACGAGGCGTCTACACGAGGCGCATGTCCCAGTACGTGACAACCGATCGATCGGCGTGTTCGTCTGCAGCGTTGTCCGGGTGTCCATGGATCTCCGGGGCTCCGTCACGAACAGCGGCGCGCGCGCGGCATTCCCTGGGGGGGAGACATGGCGCTCCTCGCTCCGATGGCTGACCCGGCCCGCTCAGGTCGATTGCGGGAGCGACTCAGGAGCTTGCTGCCCGTCGCGACGCTCCTCGCTCTCGCGCTCGGCCTGCTCGTGTCCGGCCGAGACACCGGCGTCGCGCGGTGGTCGACCCGCGCCATGGACGGCCTCATGCGCTGGTACACAACCCTGGCGCCGGCTGTGATCTTCGTCGTCCTCGTGCCGACGTTCGTGAGCCTGCACCGGCAAGGGCGCCCGGGGCGGCTGCTCGCGTACGTCATGGGTTGGCTCGCCCTCAAGCGTCTGGCCGCGTGCCTGTTCGGGGTCGTCGTCACCTGGCTCGCGTTCGGGCTCCCGCTGCTCCCCAGCCACAGCACGGGCGCGCCGTTCGAGGCCGCGCGCACCCTCTACAGCTCCTCGGGCCTGGTCCTCTCGAGTCCGTGCTTCGTCGCCCTCTACGCCGGCATCGTGACGTCGTTCGCGGCATTACGTGCGCCGCGGGTCGCCCGCTCGCTGGAGCGCGCCGCGGATGCCCTGGAGCGCGCGGGAGGCGCCGTGCAGTGCCTGGTCCCGCTCTTCATGTTCGGGCTCGGCGCCTACCTCCGGAGTCTGCCTGCGCAGCTCGCCACGCAGACGCACGGAGGCCCCCTCGCGCGCGCCTCGATGGGGTCGCTCTCGCTCGGCGCCGGCAGCGCCGGTGGCCTCATGGTCTCCTACCTGCTCGTGTCCGGGATCGTCGGCGCCGCCTGCCTCGGCTTCCATGCGGCGAGCCTGCTGAGGATGAAGGCCGCGCTCCCGGAGTTCTCGCTGCGCGACTATTTCGTCAACTACTGGCTCAAGGTCTATCCGCTGCTGTGGGCATCGTGCAGCGAGGCGCTGGCGACGCCGCTCAACCTGCACCTCGTCCGCAAATGTTACCCGGCGGTGCCGCAGGAGCTCAGGCTCTTCGTGGTGGGCCTCGGCGGCTGGCTCAACGTCAATGGCACGTTGATCTGCGCGTTCGTCATGGCGGGCGCCGCCGCCCGCGTGGTCGGTCATCAGATCTCGCTGCTCGAGCTCACGCTCGTGGTGCCGATCGTGTTCCTGCTCGGGTATGTCGTGCCCGGCGTGCCGGGCGAGCTCGCCCTGTTCGCGGCCCCGCTCGGCCAGGCGCTGCACATCCCCGCGCACCTGCGCCCCTCCTTCATCGCGCTCTACATCGGGTTCAATTTCGGCCTCCCGGACTCCTTCCGGTCGGGCCAGAACTCGACCGACAGCTGCGTGAGCGCCCTCCAGCTGCTCGGCAGGTTGACGCGCCGCCGCGCGCGGCGCGCAGGAGCGAGCGGCACCGCCCGCCCGGCTTCACCGTGAACGCAGCCGCGGGGCGCTGACCCCGGAGCGCGCGAAGCTCAGCCGAGCAGGACCGGTGTTTCGTCTGCGCGCGCGGGCCTCGTGGTCGCCTCCAGATAGGCCTTTCCAATGTCGGCCTCGTCCACGAACCCGACGATCGCGCCCTCGCCGTCGACGACCGGGAGCTCGCGGACGCCGTGCGCCACCATCGCCTCGGTCGCCGTCCGCAGATCGTCGGCGACCGACACGGCCACCGGCGGTTGCATGGCGTCGGCGGCCACGGTCATCCGCTCGAGGTCGTGCTCCACCGCGACGATCCGGAGCGATTCGCCGGTGATGATGCCGACCATCTGGCGCGACGTATCGAGCACCGGGAAGACCTCCTGCCAGCTCGCGTCCGCGGCTCGCAGGAGCATCTCGCGGGCAGGCGTTCCCGGCGCGAACGTCACCAGCGTGCGCTCCTCGATCATGATCTGCCGCACGCGGATGGTCTTGAGCACGTCGAGCGTCGGCACCGGGTGCGCGGGAGACTCGCGCTGGGTCGGGAGCTGCGCGTGGTAGAGCGAGTGCTTCCGCAGCGCGACGAAGGCGACACCTTCGGCGAGCATCAGCGGGACCAGGAGGTCGTAGCTGCCGGCGAGCTCGCACACCATCACGAGGGAGCTCACCGGCACGTGCGCGACGCCGCCGTAGAAGGTGCCCATGCCCACGAGCGCGAAGGCGCCCGGATCGATGCGCGGGTCGTTGAGGAGGAGCGCCGCCGCGCGCCCGAACGCGCCGCCGAAGAGGCCGCCGATGACGAGCGACGGAGCGAAGTCGCCGGCGCACCCGCCGCTGCCGAGCGTGAGCGACGAGGCGACGATCTTGGCGGCGCAGAGCAGGAGCAGGAGCTCCACGCCGCGCCAGCCCGGGTGGAGCCACGGCGCGCCGGTGATCGCGACCTGGACGGCGCCGTAGCCGCCGCCGAGCAGCCCGAGCCCTTGCCCGGGGCTGTCGATCCTGCGGCCGACGAACCAGAGGACGGGCACGCAGAAGAGGCCCAGCGCGAGCCCGCCGAGCCCTGGACGTGCCCAGGGCGGGATCGGCAAGCGCGCCGCGAGCGCCTTCACGCCGCCGAGGCACTTCAAGAAGCCGATCGCGACGAAGGCCAAGACCAGCGCGAGCAGCGCATAGAGAGGGAGGTGCGACGGGATGAACGCATACTTGGGCGCGTGCGCGAAGAGCGTCGATTCGCCGAAGAACGAGATGAAGACCGAGTAGGAGACGACGCTGGCCAGCAGCGCCGGGATCAGCGCCTCCGCCTCGAAATCGTCGCGGTAGAGCACCTCGACGGCGAGCAGGGCGGCGCCGAGCGGCGTGCGGAAGATGGCGGACATCCCGGCCGCGACCCCTGCGAGCATCAGGATGCGATGCTCGCGCCGGCCGACCGCGAGCCCACGCCCCACGAGCGAGCCGAGCGCTCCTCCGATCTGCATCGTCGGCCCCTCGCGACCGCCGGAGCCGCCGGAGCCGAGGGTGAGGATCGACGCGATCGCCTTGACCCACGCGACCCGCTTGCGCATCCGGCCGCCGTGGTGGTGGAAGGCCTGGATCATCGCGTCTCCGCCGCCGCCCGCGGCCTCGGGGGCGAGGCGCCAGGTGAGGATGCCCCCGGCCAACGCTCCGAGCGCCGGGATCACCAGCAGCAACCAGAGCCGGACGTTCCGGTGCTCGGAGCCGCCGCCGCTGAAGATCGCCTCGCCGTGGGCTCGAAGCCGCGCGTAGCCGGCGAGATGGCCGAGGAGCAGCTCCTCGACGAGCTCGAGGGCGCCGAAGAAGAGCACCGCGACCAGGCCCGCGATGGCCCCGACGAGCACGGCATGCAGGATCGTGCGCCCGACGAGCCGGAGATCGAGCGGCGCGATTTCTGAGATGAGCGCGGAGAACGGGCGCAACCGTCGCCTCACGCCGGTGCGATTTGCTGGGACTGGTTCCGGCATGGCGATGGTCATGGTCGCGCCCGGGCGCGGGCGCAACGAGGCTGAGACAGTCCGGTGCACGCCGAGCACACCGTCCTGACGGACGCGTCACATCGTCCTGTCCGCGCCCAGAAGGCGCGCGTCCCCGCCGGCGTCCAGTACATCCGAGAGATTGACGGGCTCGGCGGCCGGTACGGCGCCGAGACGCGGCCGCGCCGCTGACGAGGACGTCGGGGCCGGTCGCTCGGCCGTCCGGAGCCGTGGCTCCGGCGGACGCCAGCGCGGGGGCGGACGCCGGCGCTCGCCCGCTGCGTGATGCCTACTGGCTTGCGACCGCGTCCAACGCGCTTGCGGGGGCTCTCGTCTCGACCTGGGCACCGCTGCCCGATGTCAGGCCGCTGTGCCCAGGTCGAGACGAGCGGGCGAATGCCCTGTAGGTCAGCAGCACCCCCGAGGCGAAGAGGAACGCCGCGAAGAGGCGCCTGTACCTGGCGTTGTCGATCCGGACGTAGACGAGCCGATCGACCAGCAAGAAGACGGCGATGCCCGTCGCCACGTAGATGGCGTGCGCGCCGTAATCGATGCGGGCGTGGGTCGCGGTGGCCACCAGCGTGGCAATCTGGAATACCGCGAACGCACAATAGCCGATGGCGGTCGTGACTCGAGTCGCGTCCTTGTCGTACTTCTTGGCGTGCACCAGGGCGGTGAGGAGCGAGCCGCCCAGGTTCGTAAGGCCGTGCACGACTCCCATCGTGACGAGGTAGGTGCGCTCGTAGCGTATCAGGGACTCGATCGCCGCGCCGATCCGCCGGGAGAAGTCCTTGAGGGCGACGAGCACCAGGAACGGACCGATGATGAAGCCGACGTTGATCTCGACGCTGGTGACGAGCGCCAGGCAAGCCACGATGAAGGGGATCGTGTACAAAAGAATCCTTCGGAAGAGGGGCCAGTCGATCTGGGGCCAGTGCTGGACGATCTGAAGCAGGTTGATGGAGATGGATATCGGCAAGAGCACCGTCAGCGTCGTGGTGAAGGAATACCCCAGCAGGAGGAGGATGGGCGTGCCGAACAGCAGCACCCCGACCCCGAAGACGGACTGGATGGCTGCGGTGATCACGACGGCGATCAGGATGTCACGCGCCATACCCCCCCCCGGAATGTGCACCTCTCGTCGGCTCCGCCAGCCCCTGTGCCTCAGGGACCCTTGGTCACGTCCCTGTCGTCGCTTCGACCCGCGGCCGGGCGCACCTTGCTCGCCACCACCGCGGAGAGCACCGCCTCGTGCAGCGCGCCGTTGGTAGCCACGATGCCGCGCCGGAGGACGAGGTCGTCACTTCGATAGTCGATGGGCGCGCCGTCGAGATCAGACATGCGCCCGCCTGCGGCGGTCAGCACAGCCTCGGGGGCGCAGGTATCCCAGCGCTTGGCGCCTCCGCCGTCGTGCACGTAGAGATCGGCCTGCCCCAGCACGATGCGCGCCACCTTCACGCCGACGGAGCCGCAGGGGACGATGCGTCCGGTGCCGAGGCGATCGAGCAACGGGTCGAGCAGCGGAGGGCGGTGGGAGCGGGAGATCACGATCGTGGCCTCGCGCGGATCGCTCACCGCGCTCACCGAGAGAGGGCGCCGCGCGCCCTGCGCGTCCTCGGCAAACGCTGCGCCGCCGACTCGGCCGGCGATACCCTCGCCGTCGGCCGGCATCACCACCACGCCGAGCACGGCGCGGCCGGCGACGGCGAGGCCGATCATCACCGCGAACTCGCCGATGTGCTCGGTGAACTCGCGCGTGCCGTCGAGAGGATCGACGAACCACACCCGGCGCGAGCCGACGAGGCGGGCCACCTCCGCGGGATCCTCGGGCACACCTTCCTCGGAGAGGATGGCGTCGCCTGGGAAGGATGCGGCCAGGGATTCGCAGATGATGTCGCTCGCCTCTCGGTCGGCGCGCGTCACTGGATCACCCGGTCCCTTGAGCTCGACCGTGAAGGCCGTGGCGTAAATGGCGCGCACGCGACGCTCGGCCGCGCGCGCGATGCGGATCACCTCCTCGATCTCTGGATCAGTATTCATCGTGCCGACGATTAATACCGGGCGCGGCCCACCGCCAGGGGGGGCACCCGCGTGTCACAATGGCGCACAGTCGGCCGCCGTGGGATTGGTATAATGGCAGGGGTTTGCACAGGCACGGCCGCGCCCGTTCATCACGGGCGAAGGCATGGTATCCATGCATAGCCTGTCCGAGCGTCAAGACCGACGCCGCGAGCATGAGGCCGGCGAACGCCCGACGCCGCACGGTCACGCTGATGTGCCTGGAGAGCCTGGCGCCGGCCAGGCTGCCTGCGCACTCGGCGACGCTCAGGGAGACGGCGAGCTGCCAATCGATCGGAGGGTGGGGGAGATGGCCGGCGAGACCAGCCATCGTGTTCATCGCGATGACGAGGATGGAGGTGCCGATCGCGGAGTGCACCGGGGTCCCCGTGAACACGACGAGCAGGGGGACGATAGCAAACCCGCCGCCGAGACCGACCAGGCCGGTCAAGCAACCGACCAGGATCCCCCCTACCGCGAGCACGGCTATAGGCCGCCAGCTCGATCGTGTTCTGCCTTGGTCCTGCGGAAGCTGGCCGCGATCCCAGAGCATCGCGCCGGACGCGACCACGGTGGCCATGAAGAAGATCACCCGGAGGACGTGGTCCGGGATCACACCCGCGATGTGTCCGGAGAGGTACGCTCCCGTCATCGAGGCGAGGCCGAAGGCGAAAGCGTACCGCCAGACGACGGCGTTCTCCATGGCATACGGGACGACGGCGACGAGGCTCATCAGCATGACGGCCACGAGCGAGGTGGCGACCGCGTGGTGGAGCTCGAGCCCGGCGACGGTGGTCAAGAGCAGGACGGTGAGGATCGACGGGCCAGCCCCGAGGATGGCCGATACGATCCCGATGAGCAGACCGAGCGCGGCTATCAGGTACATCGTCATACCCCATACCCCGCTGCGTCGCGCCGTATCGCCGCGCTCCAAGGGGGCGAGCGGTGCCCGCTCGCGCCGCGGAGGTCGCCCGCACCCGCGTACCGCAGACGACGGTCGTGTGTGGGGGCGCCAGCGCGCCCATGCGGAGTGGCATACTGCGTGCCCAAAGCGGTGGCGTACGGATACGTCGAAAGGAGGCGCACAATGGCTTCGATCGAGGGCTTCGTCGTGTGGTTCACCGGGCTGTCGGGGTCCGGCAAATCAACCCTGGCCGCCATGCTGGCCGCCGAGCTGCCGAGGCGGGGCGTGCACGTCGAGTCGCTCGATGGAGACGTCGTCCGCACGCACCTATCGAAGGGGCTCGGGTTCTCGCGAGAGGATCGCGACACCAACATCCGCCGGATCGGCTTCGTCGCCAGGCTCGTGGCGCGCTCCGGCGCGTGCGCGATCACCGCGGCGATCAGCCCCTACCGGGAGATCCGCGACGAGCAGCGGCGCGCGATCGGGCGTTTCTGCGAGGTCTATTGCGAGTGCCCGCTCGATGTGCTCGAACGCCGGGATATCAAGGGGCTCTACGCGCGCGCCCGCGCGGGCGAAATCAAGGGCTTCACCGGCGTCGATGATCCGTATGAGCCGCCGCGCTCGCCCGAGGTGGTCGTTCACACCGATCGCGAGTCGCCCCACGAGAGCCTCGCCAGGATCATCGCCAAGCTCGAGGAGCTCGGGTATATCCGTCCCATGGCGCAGCCGGCCGAGCCGGCGAGGGCGGGCCTCGTGCCCCCGCACGGCGGGGAGCTCGTCGATAGGTTCGTCCGCGGCGACGCCGGACAGCGGCTGCTCGAGCGCGCGGCTCGCTTACCCAGGGTGAGGCTCGATGAGCGCGGGGCGAGCGATCTGGAGCTCATCGGCAATGGCGCCTATTCCCCGCTCAAGGGGTTCATGACGTCGCGGGATTACCTCCGCGTGGTCCGCGAGCGGCGCCTGGAGAGCGGCCTCGTCTGGTCGATCCCGATCACGCTCGCTGTCCCCGACGAGGACGCCGGTCGTCTCTCCCTCGGCAGCGAGGTGGCGCTGGAGTCGCCGGACGGGCGCGTCGTCGGCGTGCTCGAGCTCGTCGACCGCTGGACACCGGACAAGGAGGTCGAGGCGCGCAACGTGTATGGCGCAACGGACGGAAGCCACCCGGGCGTCGCCTACCTGCGGTCGTCGGGCGACGTGTACCTCGGCGGCGAGGTCTGGTTGATCGAGCGGCCGCTCTCACCGCAGTTCCCGGAGTATCCCCGGGATCCGGCGGCGACGCGGGCGGCCTTCGAGGCGCGCGGCTGGCGGCGCGTCGTGGGGTTCCAGACGCGCAATCCGATCCATCGCGCGCACGAGCACATCACCAAGTGTGCGCTCGAGATCACGGACGGGCTCCTGCTCCACCCGCTCGTGGGCGCGACCAAGGCCGGCGACATCCCGGCGGACGTGCGGATGCGTTGCTACGAGCTCTTGCTGGAGAAGTATTACCCCGCAGACCGGGTCGTCCTCGGGCTGTATCCGGCCGCCATGCGCTACGCCGGGCCGCGCGAGGCCATCTTCCACGCGCTCGTGCGCAAGAATTACGGCTGCTCGCACTTCATCGTCGGGCGCGACCACGCTGGCGTCGGGCGCTTCTATGGGACGTACGACGCGCAGCGTGCGTTCGACGACTTCCTCCCGAGCGAGCTCGGCATCGAGCCGCTCAAATTCGAGGAGGCCTTCTGGTCCACCGTCGTCGGCGGGATGGCGACCGACAAGACCGCGCCTGGAGGGCCGGAGACGCGCATCACGCTCTCGGGGACCCAGGTGCGCGAGCTCCTGCGCGCCGGGAAGCTGCCTCCTCCCGAGTTCAGCCGCCCGGAGGTCGCGCAGATCCTTCTTTCAGCGATGCAGGGGCGAGGGCACGATCAGGCCGCCTGACGGCGCCCGCCGGCCGACGCTCCGGGGCGCTCCTCGCCGGTCTCCAGCCAGTGGGCGCAGTCGGTTCCCAGCTTCTCGAGCGCCAGCCGATCGAAGCGCGCGCCCTGCTCGGGGGTGATCTCGGCGCGGTAGTCGCGGGCCGGCCCCTTGTGGAAGAACGCCTTGGGGTCCCGCATGTGTGTACCGGCGAACGGGGCCATCTGCTCGGCCCGCTCGCGCATGTAGCCGAAGGAGCAGTGCTCCAGGATCACATCCAACCGCAGCCTCGTCGGATCGACATCGATGAACTCGGCGATGCGCACGATCTGACCGCGCAGATCCTCCTTGAGCCGCCGGTAATGCACAAGGAGCACGTTCGGCTCGTCCCGGAGCTTCCACCACGATCGCACGACGTCGAACAGGTCACAGCAGCCGTACCCGTCGGTGTCCAACCACTTATCGAAGAACTCCTGCGCGCTCTCCGGAATAACGAGCCGCGTTGGATCGCTCGACCACTCCGCGTGGATGCGGTTGATCTCGTCCATGGTCTTGGCGGAGAACTGACTCAAGTAGTTGTGGAAGCTGATCCCGAGATCCTTGCCGTTTCTGCCGACGAAGATGTAGCGGGCCTGCGCGGCGATGGGCACGGCGTCCGCGGGCAGATGCGACTTCAGCACACGACGCTCGCCGGCCTCCCGCTGCGCCTTCAGCATCGCCAGCATCGCGGCGTGGTCGCCGAAGCTGGAGTCCAGCCAGGGGGACGTGTCCGAGAGAGCGTCTTTCCGCTCCTCTCCGTTGTCGAGGATCTGCTGGATAATGCGCTGGGTCCACGTGGTCCCTGCCTTGAACGGGTCTGCCACGACGATGTCGCCGGAGGTGAAGCCGCCCTGCGCCAGGAAGTCGTTCCAGACAAGGGAGCTGTTAAGGTAGTCCCTGACGACTCGCGTCGGATTGATCAATCTGTCGTTCGTGACCATTGCTCACCCTCCTTTGTCGCTGTTGCGAGCTTTGTCGCTGTTGCGAGCAGGATGTCCGGACGACGGGCCCGCCCCCGCCGAGTGGCCGTCAGCCAGGCGCTCCGCTTCGATTTCACGGCTGGAATCGCTTTTCTTTTCAAGTTTCTTTTCAAGAACCGGACCAACCCCGGATGCATTCCGCGGACCGCCTGCGGGACGCCGCCCGCGCGGCAAGGAGAGCAGACGCGCCGGGTGATAGAGTCCCCGGGTGGTACCTCCAGCATCGCGCGACGCCCCGGAGTCCGCGGCCCACGGCGAGGCCGCCGCCCCGCCTGCAGCGCCCGCGCCGTGGGCGGCGAGCGTTCGCTTCGGGCTCGGCGTCCTGCTCGTCGCCATGGCCGCGGCGGCCTTCGCGATCGCGTTCCGCTCGGCGCTGGCGCTCGCGCTCCACCGCGCCGCGGGCACGTCTGACGTCGTGGCGGCGATGCTCGCGGCGCCGCGCTGGGCGCGGCTCGCCTTGCCGGCCACGGGCGGCCTCCTCGCCGGCCTCCTGGGGATGCTCGTGGCGCGGGCGCCCGCGGGGCACGGCGTCGGCGACGTCATGGAGGCCGTGGTCCTCGGGCGCGTCCGCCTGTCCATGCGCGTCACCCTGCTCAAGTCCGCCGCATCGTGGCTGGCGATCGCGACCGGCGGATCCATCGGCCGCGAGGGGCCGCTCATCCAGTTCGGAGGAGCGGCCGGCAAGCTCGTCAGCGACCGCCTGGGCCTGCCGATCGACCGGGCGCGGCTGCTCATTGCCGCCGGGACCGCCGCCGGGTTCGCGGCGGCCTACAACACCCCGTTCGCCGCGGTGCTGTTCGTGCTGGAGGTCGTCACGGGCATCGTCGTGCTCGACGCGATCGTGCCCGCGCTCATCTCGACGGTGATTGCTGCAGCGATCACGCGCGCGGTCCTCGGCGAGGCCCCCATCTATGGCCAGCGCACGTTCCACCTCCGGTCGCCGGCCGAGCTACTCGCCTTCGCCGGGCTCGGGATCTCCGCGGCGCTGGGCGCCCAGGGGTTCATGCGGCTGCTGTCGTTCGGCGAGCGCCAGTTCCGGCGGCCCTGGCTCGGGCTGCCCTGGCGCCCGGCCGCCGGGGGCGCGCTGGCAGGCGCGGTCGTCGCGTTCCTCCCGGAGGTCGCCGGCAACGGCTACGAGCCGCTCAACGCGGTGCTCGACGGGAGGTTCCCGGTCGGCTTCCTGGCGCTGCTGCTGCTCGGCAAGTGCTTCGCCACGACAGCGTCTGTGTCGTCCGGGAGCCCGGGCGGCGTCTTCACGCCGACCCTCCTGCTCGGCGGAGGAGCCGGCGTCCTCTACGCCTGGGCGCTCTCCCACGCCGGCGTGCCCCTCGGCGAGGCCGGGGGCTACGCGCTGGTCGGGATGGCGGCCGCGACGGCCGCGACAACGCACGCCCCGCTCATGGCCGCGGTGATGGTCTTCGAGCTGTCCGGCGACTACGCCATCGTCCTGCCGCTCGTGCTCGCCACCGCGATCGCGACGCTCGTGTCCCGGCGGCTCCGCCGCGATTCCATCTACACTGCGGAGCTCCGGCAGCGAGGGATCGGCTGGAAGATGACGATGGAAGGGCGGCGCATGGTGGAGCCGGCCGCGGCCCCGCGCGACAGCGCGCGCCGGGGATCCGGTCGCTAGGACGGTGAGCATGTTGAGAGGTTGTGGGGAGCGCCGCCACACCGGGCGAGCCGGCGCCGCCTGCGCCCGCGCCCGCGCCCGTCCAGGTCAAGCCCACCGAGCCCGCGTCGGTTTGATCCGAGCCGAAAAATCCCCGTTGCACGTGCCGGGCTCGGCGATAGATGCTCGGCGCGCCGGGACCTTTCGTTGCCGCGGGACCTCAGGTCGCGCGCCTCGACATCCTCGATCCAGCAGTCCTCGCCCGCTACCTCGTCGTGGAGGTGACCCATGTCCGACGACCGTCTTACCGCCGCAGAGCTCGGCGAGATCTGGGCGGTGCTGTCCCCCGAAGAGCGCGCCGACGGCGTCGAGCACCTCGAGCGGGGCGAGGCGCACAGCTTCTTCCTCGGCCTCGCCGAGCAGGAGCAGGCCGCCGTCCTCCTCGCGATGAAGGCCGGCGAGCGCAGGCTCTGGATGCGGCTCCTCGCGCCCGACGACGCCGCGGACGTGATCCAGCTCGTTCCTCAGGAGCTCCGCGCCTCGCTCCTGGAGATGCTGGACGAGCCGACGCGGCGCGAGGTCGCGGCGCTCATGGCGTACGCCGAGGATGAGGCCGGCGGGCTCATGAGCCCACGGTTCGCGCGGCTGCGGCCCGACATGAGGGTCGGAGAGGCGATCCGGTACCTCCAGCGGCAGGCCCAGGCGAAGCTCGAGACCATCTACTACGCGTACGTGCTCGACCAGGAGCAGCGGCTCCTCGGCGTGGTGTCCTTCCGGGACCTCATCACCGCGCGCAGCGACAAGGCCCTGTCCGAGGTCATGCGGCGGGACGTCATCTCGGTGCCCGATACGCTGGACCAGGAGGCGGTCGCGCGCGTCATCGCGCAGCATGACCTCAACGCGATCCCGGTCGTCGACGCCGAGGGCCGGATCAAAGGCATCGTCACCGTCGACGACATCGTCGACGTCGTCCAGAGCGCGGCGACGGAGGACATCCAGAAGCTCGGCGGCATGGAGGCGCTCGACACGCCCTACATGCAGACCGGCATGGTCGCCCTGGTGAAGAAGCGCGCCGGCTGGCTCTCGGCGCTCTTCCTCGGCGAGATGCTCACCGCGAGCGCGATGGGGCATTACGAGGACGAGATCGCGAGGGCGGTCGTGCTCGCGCTCTTCGTTCCGCTCATCATCTCGAGCGGCGGCAACTCCGGTTCCCAGGCGACGACGCTGATCATCCGCGCGATGGCGCTCGGCGAGGTCACCATCAAGGACTGGTGGAGCATCGTCCGCCGGGAGCTCACCGCCGGCCTCTCGCTCGGCCTCATCCTCGCCACGATCGGCCTGGTCCGCATCCTCGTGTGGCAGGCGATCTTCCACACGTACGGCGAGCACTACCTGCAGGTGGCCGCCACCGTCGCCGCGAGCCTGGTCGGCATCGTCGCCTGGGGGACGCTCGCCGGCGCGATGCTGCCCTTCGTGATCCGCCGGCTGGGATTCGACCCGGCCAGCGCGTCAGCGCCGTTCGTCGCGACCCTCGTCGACGTCTCCGGGCTCGTCATCTACTTCAACGTCGCGCAGGTCATCCTCCAGGGGAGCCTGCTGTGACGCCGTAGACTCCCCCGCCACGCCGCCGACAGCGCGCTGCTCTACCGCGGTTTCCGCCCCCCTCTGCCCCATGCCGAGCAGAGCGGCGGTCTCCCGCACAGGAGACGGGCCCACCTCGGCGTTTTCGGCGCGCAAGCGCACTCCGGTGCGCTGAGCACCGAAAACGCCGAGGTGGGCCCGTATCCGAAGCGGGTGACCGTCGCTCTAGAAGAGCTCCCCGATGCGCCGGAGGAAGCTGCCGCTCGAGAACAGCGCGCGCATGCCTCGCTTGAACCAGCTGTACGACGACGCGGTGTAGGGGAACCAGGTCGGGTCCTTCGACCCCAGCGCGATGCGGTCCGCGTTGATGTGCTTGACGTCGCACATCTGCCGGAGCCCGTCCTCGCCCATCACCCGGCCAAAGCCGCTCTGCTTGACGCCGCCGAACGGCGCGTCGGGGAGGGCGCCGTTCATGAGCACGTCGTTCACCAGCACGCTGCCGGCCTGCAGGCGCTCGGCGAGCCGGCGGGCGTGATCGGTGTCCTCCGAGAAGACATAGGCGTTGAGGCCGAGGTGCGACTCGTTCGCGAGGCGGATCGCCTCCTCCTCGGTCGCGACCTGCATGAACGGTACGACCGGCCCGAAGATCTCCTCGGTCATCACCGTCATCGCGTGATCGCAGCCGGCGAGGATCGTCGGCTCGAAGAACTGGCCCTGCCCCGGCGCGCGCTTGCCGCCGGCCTTCAAGGTCGCCCCCTTGTCGACAGCGTCCTTGATGTGCCGCTCGGCGACGTCGATCTGCGGCGGGAAGATGATCGCCCCCACGTCGACGAACTCCTTGCCCGGATCGCCCTGGTTCAGCCCCTTCGTGATCTCGACGGTCCGCTCGAGCAGCCGGTCGTGGATCTCGCGGTGCGCGTAGACCCGCTCCACCGCGACGCACACCTGCCCCGCGTTCGCGAAGCCGCCGAAGACGATCGCCTGCGCCGTGCGCTCGATGTCCGCGTCCGCGCAGGCGATGAGCGGCGCCTTGCCGCCGAGCTCCATCACGCACGGGATCAGGCGCTCGCCGCAGGCGGCGGCGACCTTCCTGCCGGTGCCGACGCTGCCGGTGAACAGGAGCATCTGGATGCCGCTGTCGATGAGCGCCGCGCCGGTCGGCCCGTAGCCGGCGACGACCTGGAAGAGATCCTCGGGCATGCCCGCGCCGTCCCAGATCTCCTTCTGCTTGAGCGCGATGAGCGGCGTCACCTCGCTCGGCTTGAGCACGGCGGCGTTGCCGGCGACGATCGCCGCGAGCACGTCGCGCAGCGCGAGCTGGAACGGGAAGTTCCACGGCGAGATCACGCCGACCACGCCGCGGGGGACGTAGTGGACCCAGCTGCGCCGGTGCTTGAAGAGGTGGAGCTTGATCTCGTGCGGCTCGAGCGCCTTCGGGGCGACCTGCGCGAAGTACGTCGCCATGTCGGCCGCGACGAGGACCTCGTGCAAGAGCGCCTCGTGGCGCGGCTTGCCGCACTCGCGCGAGAGCAGATCGACGATCTCGTCCGTCCGATCGACGATGGCGTCGCGGAAGCGCAGGACGCGCTGGCAGCGCTCCTCCACGGGCAGCGCGCCCCACGCCTCCTGCGCGCGCCGCGCCCGGGCGACCGCGGCCCGCACCTCCTCGGCGCTCGTGTTCGGGGCCTCTCCAAGGAGCTCCCCGGTCGCGGGCGCGTAGCTGCGGATCGCCCCGCCCCCGTGCCCGTTCATGCCAGGACCGCTGCCGTTGCCCCCGATCGGGCGTTCGCTCACCACCTGACCCATGTTCGATCCCTCCGCCTGTCGAGCCCGCGTCGCTTGCCAGATGGCCTCCGTGGCTCGCTGCTCGACGCCGGGACCCTACCCTTCCCGAGAAGGTACAGCAAATGAGCATTTGCGCTGTTTCCCGATGAATCCCGGCGATTCTCCGGCATGCGCACCGTCGATCCAGCCCCGCGACGTCCGCTGTTGCGTTGCGGACAAATGGTGAGCACACCGTGGTTGCGCCAGGGGGGACCGGCGCCGCGGGCCGCGCCGGTGTGCCCGGGTGAGCCGGGTCGGCGTCTCGGGCGGACTCTCGGCATGACGTCGGCGAGAGGAGCCGCTATAGCCGGACCCCGACATGTTGGAACAACGAGAACTCGATCTCATCGCGGCAGTCGAGCATCCGGATCCGCACCACGTGCTCGGCGCGCACGAAGACGAGGACGACCTGGTGGTCCGCGTCTTTCGACCGGACGCCACCGAGATCGCGGTGGTCCCGGGCGACCCCAGGCTCCGGAAGCAGCCGATGGAGCGCGTCCACCCTGCGGGCCTCTTCGAGGCGCGCTTCCCCGGCGTGTCCTACCCCGCGGACGGACGCTTCCGGTACCAGCTCGAGCTCCGCTTCGCGGACGGCAACTCCTCGGTGGAGCTCGACCCGTACGCCATGCCGCCGACGCTCGGGGACATCGATCGCCACCTCCTGGCCGAGGGGCGGCACTGGGAGCTCTACCGCGTCCTGGGCGCGCACGTGCGCGAGGTGGACGAGGTCTCCGGGACGTCGTTCGCCGTCTGGGCCCCGAACGCGCGGCGGGTGAGCGTCATCGGCGACTTCAACCACTGGGACGGCCGCCGCCACGCGATGCGCCGGATGGGCGAGGGCTTCTGGGAGATCTTCATCCCGGGCCTCGGCGAGGGCGCGCTCTACAAGTACGAGATCAAGACGCCGGAGGGGCACATCACGGTGAAGACCGATCCCGTCGCCCAGGCGATGGAGCTCCGGCCGGCCACCGCCTCGCGGGTCTACACGAGCCGCTACTCGTTCCAGGACGGCGACTGGATGCAGGAGCGCGGCAAGCTCGACTCCCGCAAGAAGCCGATCACGATCTACGAGGTCCACGCCGGCTCCTGGCGGCGCGTTCCGGGCGACGGCCCGCCGTACGAGGGCGGGATGCGCTGGATGACATACCGCGAGCTCGCCGATCACCTCGTCGAGTACGTGGCCGAGCTCGGCTTCACGCACATCGAGCTCATGCCGGTCATGGAGCACCCCTTCGACGGATCGTGGGGTTACCAGGTGGCGGGCTACTTCGCCCCGACCAGCCGCTACGGCGATCCGGACGACCTCCGCTACTTCATCGACCGCTGCCATCAGCGGGGGATCGGCGTGATCCTCGACTGGACCCCCGCGCACTTCCCGAAGGACGCGTGGGCGCTCGGGCGGTTCGACGGCACGGCCCTCTACGAGCACCTCGATCCGCGCCTCGGCGAGCACCGCGAGTGGAACACGTACATCTTCAACTACGGCCGCCACGAGGTGCGGAACTTCCTTGTGGCCAACGCGCTTTACTGGCTCGACGAGTTCCACATCGACGGCCTGCGGGTCGACGCGGTCGCCTCGATGCTCTACCTCGACTACGCCGCGCAGGGCGGCGACTGGGTGCCGAACCGGTATGGCGGCCGCGAGAACATCGAGGCCATCGACTTCATCCGGGAGCTGTCGAACCGGGTGCACGAGCGCTGTCCGGGCGCGATCCTCTGCGCGGAGGAGTCCACCGCCTGGCCGTCGGTGACCCACGCGACGTACGTCGGCGGGCTCGGCTTCGACTTCAAGTGGAACATGGGGTGGATGCACGACACGCTCGACTTCTTCAAGCACGAGCCCATCCACCGCGCCTTCCACTACCACCAGCTCACGTTCGGGCTCATCTATGCCTTCTCCGAGAAGTTCCTCCTGCCGCTGAGCCACGACGAGGTCGTGCACCTCAAGCGGGCGCTGCTCTCGAAGATGCCCGGCGACTACTGGCAGATGCTGGCGAACCTGCGCGCGCTCTACGGCTACATGTGGGCGCACCCGGGCAAGAAGCTGCTCTTCATGGGCGGCGAGATCGGTCAGTTCGCCGAGTGGAGCGAGAAGACGGAGCTCGACTGGGGCCTGCTCTCGGTGCCCGAGCACGCGGGGCTCAAGCGGCTCGTGACGGAGATCAACGCGCTCTACAAGAAGTATCCGGCGATGTACGAGCTCGACGACGAGCACCACGGCTTCCGGTGGATCGACTGCACTGACCACATGCAGACCGTGATCTCGTTCATCCGCTACGGCGACGGCGCGGGAGATCAGATGTCGCCCTCGGGCACGCACGTCGTGTTCATCGGCAATTTCACGCCGGTCCCGCGCCATTCGTACCGGATCGGCGTCCCGCGGCGCGGCGCCTACCTGGAGGTGCTCAACACCGATGCGGTCCAGTACGGCGGCAGCGGCGTGGGCAACCTGGGTCGCGTCCAGGTCGAGGACGTCCCCAGCCACGGGTTCCCGCAATCCATCGTGCTGTCGCTCCCGCCGCTCGGGGTGCTCTGGCTCGTCCCCGAGCGGGACGCGCCGGGCTGAGGCCTCATCCGGCGCCCTGGCACCCAGGGCGCCTTCGCTCGTCGGAGCGAGCGCGCTCCGCGCGGGGCGCGCCTGTTTACTGGGCCTCGTCGGCCGGCGCTGCCTCGCCTCGCCGCGAGCGCCTTGGCAGCCACATGTCCACGGTCGAGACGACCGCCATGGCGCCGAGCGACACCAGCATCGCCACGCCGGAGATGGGCATCAGCGCCGCGGCGCCGGGCGCGCTCCGGATGAGCCAGGGCGCCGCGATGTGCAGCCCGCTCGCGACGACGGCCGCCGCGACGCCCGCGGTGTGGAGCCACGACGGCAGGCGCGCGAGCAGCCAGAGGTGCGCGAGGATCAGCACGTAGACCGGCACGGAGAAGAGGTGAAAATGGGTCACCTCGAGCAGCTTCCGCTCGGAGATCTGCTCGACCAGGACGCGCGGCGCCTCCGGCGTTCCGGGGAGCTCGAGCTCCGGGCCCAGATCGAGCGCGGGCCCCCCGGCCGCGGCGGGCGCCTCGGTCGGGGCAGGCGGCGGCACGGCGACCGCCGCGCCCGCGTAGTAGGCGGCCGCCCCCGCGTCCTGCACCATCGCCCCGTAGAGGCGCCACGACACGAGCAGCCCGATGACCGACGCGAGCGCGAAGGCCGAGTAGAGGAGCTTCGCGCCGAGCGAGAGCGACCTCAGCCGACCGGCTGAAGCTGTGAAATCCCTCACAGACCGCCGCGCTTCAGCGCGAGCTGGAGGACGAGCGCGTCGCGCTTGACGCCGAGCGCCACGGAGCGGGACGAGATGGATGCGCCCGACACGATGTCGATGTCCTTGCCCGCGGTGATCGGGTCGCCCGCCGTCTTGCCGCGGAACTGGGCGCGGAAGCGATCGCCGCGGACCTCGTCGCCGTACGCCTCGCGGTACTCGAGGATCTCGATGCGCTCCACCGCGCCGGCCGTCGAGAACTGCACGGCGAAGTCGATCGGCTCGTGCATCCCCTTCTCTTCGTCCTTGATCGCGTAGCCGTCGATCTTGCCGTCGGACTCCGCGACGTACACCACCCACTCGCGCTTGACCGGCGCACCCAGCTTCTTGCCGAGCTCCTGCGCCTCCGCGTCGCCGAGCACGACCTTGCGATAACCGACCTTCTTCGAGCTCGCGAAGAAGCTCTTCAGGACAGCGGGGACCGTCCAGTACGTCGCGCCGTGGGCGGGCAGCGCCGCCAGGATGAACGTGAGCGCCGCCGCTGCGGCGAAGTGGGCGGTGCGAAGGTCACGAGAAGGACGCATCAAGGCTCCGACGAAGCTGTCATTCGTGAAAGTCAAAGTCAACGGCGTTTGGGCCGCGGATCCGGCGGCGCGGGCGTCAGTCGCGCACCTGCACATCCAGGTAGCGCTCGGCGTTCAGCGCCCACGCTTCCGGGCTGCGGCCGGCCTCGACGTGCGCCACCGCGTCGGCCGCGATCGCGGCGCAGTGATCGAGGTTGCAGTGCAGGAAGAGCGCCTGCCGTCCGAAGGGGACCACGCCGAGCGCGGCGGCGCGGCGCATCGCGGCTCGCCAGTCCCGCAGCCAGCCGCGCCGGTAGAGCGGGTATACGCGGGGCACGAAGCGCTGCCGGGCCTCGAGCGGCGCCACCCCGCGCGGGGCGATGCCGGCGCGCACGAGCTGGTCGAGCAGCGCCTCGAGCGGCGGGCCCGAGGCGAAGTCGCGCCCGCTGCCCCAGGCCCCCTCGGGGATCTCGACGCACAGCACCGTCTCTCCCGGGCGGCGGAGATCGGGCGCGTAGTTCTGCAGCTCGGAGACGCGGCCGAACCAGAAGCGCGGGTCGGGGCAGTAGTACGTCTCCGGGGCGCCGAGCCGCGCGCGCGGGTACGCCAGGTAGACCAGGTAGAGCCCGCGGTGCTCGAGGGGCGCGTCGGGCACGAGATCCGCGAGATCACCGGCGAACAGGATCGGCGCCGCGCCGGCGCGCGCGCCCGCCCCGGCCAGGCCGAGGGCGGTCCCGCACTCGGCCCGGACGCCGGCCTCGGCGAGGCGCGCCTCGAGGTACGTGACGAGGGACGAGATGCCCGCCGGCGGGTAGATGAACCGCGCGAGATCCGCCGCGGCGCCGCCGCGACCGCGGGCGAGCCCCTTGAACAGCGCGAGCGGGCTCGTCGTGCTGATCCGCTTCTTCGCGACGGTCTGGGAGAGCTCCGACGGCGGGATGCCCCAGACCTTCTCGGCGTACGGCCGGTAGAACGACGCGTAGGCCGCCGCTCCGACGCGGTCGCGCACGAACCGCTCGAAGCCGACGTCGTCGCCGGCGCGGGCGCGGTCGTGCTCCCAGCGGGCGAAGGCCGCGCGGCGACCGCGCTGCGCCACGAACCCGAGGCCCATGGCGGCGCCGGCGCGGAGGCCGAGCGCGCGGAGCATCGAGGGCGCGCTCGGCGGGTAGGGGACGTGGCGCTCGCCGAGCACGAGCACCCCGCGGCGCGGGCGCGAGAGGAACGGGGAGCGCGCGTGCACCTCGCGGAAGAGCGGCTGATCGAGGGCTGCCGGGTGGAGCCGGTGCGAGCCGAGATCGCACGGCAGGCCGCGGAACGTCTCGGCGCCGGCGAGCCCGCCGGCCCGCGCCGCGCGCTCGAGGAGGCGCACGCGCCGGCCGGCCCGCGCGAGCAGCAGCGCGGCGTAGAGGCCGGAGATGCCGGCGCCGACCACGAGGCGCTCGGGCCCGGCGTCGTCTGGGCGGAGTGACATGGCGTGCCCGTGTCCGTATCCGGCGCGCTCAGTACATGAACCCGAGGCCGAGGTTGAGCTGCGTCTGATCGAACCCGAGCGTGCGGTCGCGCAGCTGGTAGTCGGCCTTCACGACGACCCCCTGGGTGGGCCGGTACGACGCGCCGAGCGTGAGCTCGCGGACGCCGTACGAGGCGTTGGCCTTGTAGCCCTCGGGGACCGCGGACTGCGTGTCGTACGCCTCGACGCGCGCGAACGGCAGGAGCTCGTGGCTCACGCCGAGCGGGCGGAGCACGTCGTATGCGGCCTCGACATAGCCGCCGCGGATCCGGGTGGCCACGGGGCTCGTGGGATCGATGAAGTTCGGCGCGCCGCTCCCGTTGAACGAGACCATCAGGGCGCGCGCCTCGGGGAGGTGCCACTCGGCGAACAGGATCCGCGTCTCCAGGCCGCTCCTGCGCCAGCGCGCGTCGAGCGACCAGCCGAGGACCGGGACCGAGAGATCCACCGGGGTGCCATCGCGAAGGAAGAACTTGCCCTCGCCGTTCGGGCCAGCGTCGCTCGCGTACACCGACGCGCCTGCGACGACCCCGAGCAGCGGCTCGGCCTCGACGCGCGCGACGGCCGCCCACGCGTTGGCGCGGGCGAGCCCGCCGTTCTGCCGCCCGCCGGCGAGGCCGCCCGCGCGGAAGCCGAGCGGATCGAGGCCGGTCATGGCGTAGGCCTCGAAGCGCAGCCAGTCGAGCGGCTGCCCGAACGCGCCGATCCCGATCTCGCGCCACGTCGAGGGGATGACGAGGGTATCGACCTTGGGCCTGACCACGCCGTGGAACACCGGCGGCTCGTGCCACTGGTTGATGATCCCCATCGGGACGAGCACGAGGCCCGCGCGCAGCCCGAGGGCGCGGCCTACAGCGTTCCACTCGATGTAGGCCTGCTCCAGCTCCGCGGCGCCCGGGCAGCTCGCGCAGGAGATCGAGTGCTCGACCTCGAGCTCGACATAGGACCGGATGTCGGCGGTGAACTCGTGCGCCACGAAGAGCACGAGGCGAGGGATATCGGCGACCCACGCGCGCTCGCCCTCGCGGCCGGTCGTCGTGCCGCGGACATGCACCTCGCCGTAGCCGCCGACGGAGGTGCTGCTGGCGCTCGCTCCGGCGCTTCGGAACCGCTGTTCGGTCAGGCCGCGGACGAGCTCGTGCTCGGGCGCCTCTCCGGCGCCGAGACCGACCGCGGGCTTCCGGGGCTCCGGCGGCAGCGCGGCGTGCTCGGGCGGCAGGTCGAGGACCGGGCCGTCCGGCGCGGGCTGGGCGGTGGGCGCGGGTTGGGCGGTGGGCGCGGGTTGGGCGGTGGGCGCCGGCTGCGCGCTAAGCGCGGGCGGCGTGGCGGGCGCCGGCTGCGGCGCAAGCGCCGGCTGCGCGGCAAGCGCGGGCTGCGTGGCAGGCGCGGGCTGCGCCGCGGCGGCGAAGGGCAGCAGCGCGCCGAGGACGACGCCCGCGGAGCGAGGCCACAAGGACGAGATCGCTTTCATGACGAGGACCGGGAGCCCGGAGGGGCGGGAGTCTTCGCGCCCTTGAAAACGGAGGTCAACCTCGTTTTCAGCGAGGGGGCGCGCCGCGCGGCGCGCGTGAGAGCGCGCCGCCTGCCGGAGGTCCGGCGGGCAGCGCTTCGAGCAGGGCGAGGTCGCTCCAGAGCGCGTCGACGTAGCGCGAGCGCGGGAGCTCGAAGCGGATCGCGATCGTGTAGCCGCGGCCTGCGAGCGCGTCGCGCGCCTCCTGCGAAAGCGCCTCGCTGGTGATGAGCGCGCCGCCCGGCCCGGCCTGCTCGACGCCGCGGACGAGCGCGGCGTCGTCGCGGACGCGCACCGGCAGCCGGCCCGGCGCGCCCTCCTGGATCATCCGGTCCAGGTCGCGCGTGAGCACCGGGCGCGGCGGCGCGCCGGCGTCGCGGAGGAAGCGCACGATCGCGGCCGCCGGCGAGGGCGCCTGGTGCTGGCGAGCGAGCGAGATCGCGTCGGCGAGCCATTGCGCCGCGAGGGCGGCGACGACGGCGAAGGGCGCGGCGCCGCGGAGCGCGCGCCGGCCCGGAGCGCCCTCCGCCGCGGGGCGCGCCGCCGAGAGGGCCGCTGCGCCGGCGGCCATGGCGACGAGGAGGAGCGGGACGAGCGGGAGCCAGTGCCGCGGCTTGTAGGCGATGTTTTGCCCGAGGAGCGCCCAGAGGAAATAAGCGAACGCCGAGGCCCAGAGCTCGGGCTGCTCGCGCAGCGCGCGCGCGGCCCGCCGGAGCGAAGCGACGCGGAGCGCGCCGGCGGCGAGGAGCGCGATCAGGAGGGGCGCGCCGAGCCAGCGCGCCGCCGGCGCGTCAGGCCACGCTCCGCCGAGCCCGTTGGCCCAGATCCCCCAGATCACGCCGCGGAGGCGATCGAGCGGCGACGAGACGGTGATCGCCGTCCCTCCCCAGCGGGTGAAGTGCCCGAGCCCCTGGACCCACGTCGTCGCGACGAGGTCGCGCGGCGTCGCGATCAGCACGAGCGGCACGAGCCACGCGAGCGCGCCGGCCGCGAGGTCGCGGCCGCGCGCGAGCCACGCGAGGCGGCCGCCCTCGCCGCGGGCGATGACGGCGAGGCAAGCCAGCGCGAACGGGAAGTACGAGAGCCGCACGCCGAGCCCGACGCCGAGCAGCACGAGCGCCCAGGTGCGCGTGCGCGCCGCGCGCGCCTCCGCGGCGGTGTCCAGCGGCGCGGCCGGAGCGGCGATCTGCGCGCCGCGGAGGCGCCTCGCGCGGGCGCACAGCCAGAGCGCCGCGGTCACCGTCGCGGTGCCGGCCATGTCGCTGAGGAGCTTCTCGGACGACAGCCAGAGGAACGGCGACGCGAGCGCGAGGACCCCGGCGAACACCGCGGCGCGCGGCCCGGCGACGTCGCGCGCGAGCAGGGCGGTGAAGGCGACGGCGGCCGCGCCCGACGCGGCGCTGACGAGGGCGAGCGCCGCGCGCGGCGTCGCGCCGAGCAGCGCCAGCCCCTTCGCCGCCGCGACGAACACGGGGTAATACGGCGCGTGCGGGCGGAGCTCGACCACGTCGAACCGCTCCACGCCGAGCGCGAACCGGAGCGCGTCGATGTCCTCGTCGTGATCGATGCGGAAGAGCAGGCGCGAGGCGAGCGCGGCGGCGGTGAGCGCGGCGAGCTCGAGCAGCTCGCGCCGCTCGTCCCTCACGAGCCCGAGCCGGATCCCGAGCCGGGCGCGTGCGTCGGCGCGCCGCAGTCCGGCTGATCCACGGTGGCCGCCCCGGCGCTCGTGGTGGCGCCCGAGCCGGACCCCGAGCCGGGGAGCGGCGCCGCCGGCGTGTCGCACTGATCGAACAGCTCCTCGCCCGCGTAGTCGAGGCACGCGGTCGCGAGCGACGCGACGACGAACGTGGCGCCCGCCACGACGAACGCGGTGCGAAGCGATGCCCAGGAGCCCAAGCCAGCCACGCAAGCACCGTGCCGCTGACCCCAACGACTGTCAAGCGCGTGTGTCCCTCGGGTTGCGCCTGCACGGCGGGGCGGAGCGTCGCTCGTTTTTTGCTCCTTCCGGCGCCGCGCGCGTAGGGTCGCGCGCATGGAGTGGCTCGAGTCGATGCACCGCATCCGCGCGCTCAAGCTGGAGCTCGCGCGGATGGATCCACGGCGGGGAATGCCGATCGCGCCGCCGGCCGGGGCCTCCGAGGAGGCGATCGCCGGCGTCGAGCGGCGCCTCGGGATGGCGCTGCCGCCGAGCTATCGGGAGCTGCTCTCGCGGCACGACGGCTGGCCGCAGCTGTTCGCCGGCGCCAGCCTGCTCGGGGTGCGCGCGCTCGCGCGCGGCTCGTACATGGACGTCGGGCGGATGGTGCTCGAGCACTGCGAGGGCGAAGAGGTGCGCGGCGCGGGCGAGCGCGACGGCGCATCGGCGACCGTGCGCGGCCGCTATGGTGCGCGGAGCGCGCTCGTCCCGTTCGGCATCGACGCGGCGGCCGAGACGGTCTTCGCGTGGGATCCCGAGGCGAGGGCGCCTGACGGAGAGCTCGAGATCATCCTCTGGACGAACGACGTCGGGCTGCGCCTGTCGGGCTTCCCGGAGCTCCTCGACATGGTGAAGGACATGCTCGCCGCGGAGCTGGACGATCGCCGCAGGCGCGCCGTCGCGCAGATCGAGCCCGCGGCGCTCGCGCGCGGCGCGGTCGCGTCGCGGAGCCGCGTGCGCGCGGTGGCGGTGCCGCTCACACCTGCACCTCGCCCGCTCCTGCGGAGCGCGCTCACCGGCTGAGCGAGCCTCGCCCCCCGAGCCCGGCCGCTGCGACGCCCGCGCAAGGCTGCGTCCCGCGTACACGGCGCGCTCGTGCGCGACCGTCGCAGACCGCACTCTTTGCGCGCTTCGACCGCGGGCTCCGATGAAGACGAGCCGGTTGTTTCCGCGCGAAGCGTGGGACGTGGTGTACTAGGTGGACCATGACGGATGCCCACCAGCAGCAGCGCTACCGGGTCATCGAGCGGCTAGCTTCGGGCGGCATGGCCGAGGTCTTCCTGGCGGAGAGCGCCGGGATCGAGGGGTTCAAGAAGCAGGTCGCGATCAAGCGCGTGCTCCCGCACCTCAGCGAGAAGAAGCGCTTCATCGCGATGTTCCTCGACGAAGCGCGGCTGTCTGCGCACCTCTCTCACTCCAACGTCGCGCAGGTGTTCGACATCGGCGTCGGCGACAACGCGTACTTCATCGTGATGGAGTACGTCGACGGCGCCGACCTCAAGGCGGTCCTCGAGTCGATGCGCAAGGCCGGCCGCACCCTCCCGGTCGAGTCCGCCGTGTTCATCACGGCGAAGCTCTGCGAGGGGCTCACGTACGCCCACGAGCTCAAGGGGGCCGACGGGCATCCGCTCCAGATCGTCCACCGGGACATGTCGCCTCCGAACGTGCTCATCACGAAGTACGGCGAGGTGAAGATCGTCGACTTCGGCCTCGCGAAGGCGACGAGCCAGCTCGAGAAGAGCGAGGCCGGGATCATCAAGGGCAAGTTCAGCTACCTCTCGCCCGAGGCCGCGCAGGGCCAGGAGGTCGATCACCGCACCGACATCTTCGCGCTCGGCGCGATCCTCTGGGAGATGCTCTCCGGGAAGCGGCTCTTCCTCGGCGACACCGACTACCAGACGGTCAAGCTCGTGCAGCAGGCCCAGATCCCGCCGCTCTCCGAGAGCAACAGGGCGGTTCCCCCCGAGCTCGATCGCATCATCGCCCGCGCGCTGGCCCGCGATCCCGGGGAACGTTACGCCTCGGCGCGCGAGCTCGGACGGGATCTCACGACCTTCCTGTACAGGTTCGGCAGGCCCGTCAGCGCCTACGACATCGCCGAGCACGTCCGCAGCGCCATGGCGCTCCGGAAGCGGGCCCCCACGTCGGACAAGGCGTCGTTCATCGACAGGCTCATCGAGGAGACGCTGCTCGAGTTCACGTCGCTCCCGGACGACAAGGCGGCGCCGAGCACCACGCGCCTGAACGAGCCGCTCAAGATCTCGGCCTTCGAGGACATCGGCAAGTGGGCCGACGAGATCAAGCTCTCGGCGCCGGGGGACAAGCTCTCGGCGCCGGGGGAGGACGTCATGCGGCGGTCCCTCGCCACCGTGTCGGTCGAGGAGGGCAACCTCGCCGCGCTCGAGGAGACGGGGTTCGGCCTTCCGCTTGCCCCTCCATCCGGAGGTCCCTCGTCCAGGCCCGCGGGGCCGCTGCTCGCGCCGCCTGCGCTGGCGCATCCGCCGCTCGAGAGGCGAGCCGTGCCGACCCTGGCCTCCCCGCAGCCCGTACCCGAGGTGCAGCGCCCTGCGCCGCCCTTGCCGCCGCCGCTCGCGCCGCTCGTACCGGCCACGCCGCGCGACCTGGAGCCGGATCCGGCCCCTCCAGCCAGGACCGGGGGCGGCGCGGTGAAGGCCGTGCTGCTCGTCGCCACGCTCGCCGCCCTCGCCGCAGGCGCGTGGTTCGGCGGCCTGATCCCGCACTGACCCGGCGAAGGGAGCGTGCTCCTGCGGCGCCCACGGCCGAGCCATGGGCGCGCTGCGTGCCGCGCGGCGGCGACGTGCCTGGCGCATCTCAACACGCGTCAAGACGCGTCAACACGCCTCAACACACGATTACACGCCGCCCCTGCGAGGCGCGCCGCACCGTGATCGGCGTCGTGGCGCGCTCTCTCGCCGGATGCGTTACTCGGTCCCCTCCGCCTCGTCGTCGTCGTCGTCGTCCTGCTCCTCGAGCTCCCTCTCGAGCTTCTCGATCTCCTCGTCCTCCGTGTCGTCCTGGGAAGGAGCGGCGCGCCCTTCCTGGATCGCCTTCTGGCGAGCCTTCTCCGCGGCGGCGCGGGCCTGGGCCACCTTCTGCAGGATCGCCGGCTTGGGCGCCATCATCAGCGTCATCGTGCGCTGCTCCATCATGGGGCGCACCTCGACGTTCGCGATCTCCTCGCAGTGCTGGACGATCCAGTCGAGCTGCTCCTGCGCCTTCTCCGGGTGGGTGATCTCGCGGCCGCGGAAGCGCACCGTGAACTTCACCTTGTGGCCTGCGCCGAGGAATCGATGCGCAGCCCGGGTCTTGAACTCGAGATCGTGGTCGTCCGTCTTGGGACGGAGCTTGATCTCCTTGATCTCCACCACACTCTGCTTGCGCTTCGCCTCGCGGGCCTTCTTCTTCTCGTCGTACTTGTACTTGCCGAAGTCGAGGATCTTGCAGACCGGGGGATCCGCCTTCGGGTTGACCTCGACGAGGTCGAGCCCCTTCTCCTGTGCTCGGCGCAGCGCCTCGTGGGTCTGCATGATGCCGAGCATCTCGCCATCATCGCCGATGACGCGGATCTCCGGGACGCGGATGCGCTGGTTGATGCGGATCTGCGGCCCCCGCTGGGCCTGCCGAGGGTCGAAGCGTCTCATCGCCATGTGATATTTCGCTGCCTCCTTGTGTTCTGTGCTCTTGAAAGCGACGGGCCGCCGCTCCGCGACCGAGCCCGGTCGTGGCGTCCATCACCACGACAATGTCGCCCGACTCTGCGCCGCAGGCAACGGCGGCAAGCAGGACGAGCGCCGCGGCGCATGGGCGCTCCGGGCCGTGGCGTGCCCGGCTCGACGGGGGTGGGGAAGGGCCTGCCGGGCGAGAGGGGCCGGCCGGAGCGGGAGGTCACGAACCCGATGCGCTCACGGCGCGCCGGGGGAGCTTCCACGCTGCGGCTCGCCGGTCGGCGAGCTCCTCGAACGGCATCGCCGCGAGGTCCTTCTCGAGGTCGCGCGACCCGGGGGCGGTCACGACGTGCTCCGTCGAGCGCCGCACGACGCAAGGGCCATCCGGATCGCTCGTCCGGCCCAGCCCGATCCGGGCCACGTCGTCGCAGAGGAAGTGTGTGTGAAGATCGATGAGGCGCCCGTTGACGTGGGCGCCGGGGATGGGGCGGTTCCTGGCGATGTCGTCCACGAGAGCCTTGCGCACCGTGGTGCGGGCCGCCGAGGCGGCCAGGGCTGTCTGATCGAGGGCCATGAAACCTCGCAGGCTAGGTCACCTGCTGATTTGTAGGCGCGGCCGGTTTCGAACCGGCGACCCCTACCGTGTCAAGGTAGTGCTCTACCACTGAGCTACGCGCCTATGTCCCGCCCGCTCGGCCCGGTGCCGACGAAACGGAGAGCGCCTCCTATCAAGGGGGGTGAAGTCCGTCAAGCGATATGTTTCGTGGGGTCGCTTTTGTCGTGGCGGCCTGGTGACGGATTCGTAGTGCAAGGGCTCGGGCGGCGGCCGTACTCGCCCCGCCCCCGCCGCCTGGTCGAGCAGCCGACGTCGAACCGTCCCGTCGATGGGTCGACGAGCCGGCGGGCAGCCTCAGGCCGATCGCGGCGGGCTCCAGGGCGCGCTCGCGCTCGACGTGCCGCGCGAGCGACCCCTCGGCAGCCGCGCGCGGCGGAAGCGCATTGCGCGGTGGGAGCATGAATTCCCGGAGTTACGTCCGGACACCGAAGATCGCGATCGCCGCGCTACTTCAGGCCGGCCGCTGCGCGGAGGCCGATCGCGCTCGCGCTTGACCTCGCGTGCGGCTCGGGCGACGAACGATTGGATGGCAGGGCCTGACGGTCTAGGCTCGCCGCCGGATCCGGCGGCGGTGATCGCACATGTCGAGGTGGCCGCGGGGAGCGCGCTGTTCGCCGCGCACGCGGCGGTGCCCGGCAATCTGCCGATCGAGCGCGCCGCGTGCGCCAGCGAGGCGATCCGCGGCGCCGCCGCGCGCACGCGCGCCGGGCAGCGCGCGAGCGTCGTGCTGGGCGCCCACGAGCTCGTCGGGGCGCTCGCCGCGCTCGGCGAGGCGGCGGCGGTGCGGACGCCGGTCACCGTTCACGTCATCGAGCGGCGCGGCGGGCTCGCGGTCGGGCGCGACGAGCTCGCGCCTGCGCTCGACGTCGGCGCGGGGGTGCTCGTGACCTGGAGCAGCCAGGAGGCGGCCGACATGACGCTCGTGGCGCGGCGCGCCGCGGAGGACAGCGAGACGCCGTTCCTGCACCTCGTCGACGCGCTGCCGTCGGACGTCTCGGCCCTCGGCGGGGCGCGCGAGCTCGCTGCGCGCTTCCTCGGCTCCGAGCGGAGCGCGCCGACCTTCACCGACGCGGCGCCGGGCGAGAGCGACGGCGACGGCGGGCCTCGGCCGCAGGGCCGCGGCGTCGTCCGGAAGCGGGCCGAGCGGGGCTTCTGCGCGCGCGTCCCGTTCGCGCTCGCCAGCGCGATGCGGGAGCTCTGCGAGCTGACCGGCAGGCCGCTCGGCGCGATCGAGCGCGTCGAGACCGCGGACGCGGAGGAGATCCTGGTCGTCGTCGGCTGCGCGTTCCCGGCGGCCCGCGAGGTCGTGCGCAGCCTGCGCGCGCAGGGCCGCCGCGTCGGCCTCGTGGGCGTGCGCGCGCTCCGCCCGTTCTTCGGCGCCGACGTGGTGAAGACGCTCGGGCGGGCCAAGGCCGTCGTGGTCCTGGAGCCGCTCGACGTGCCGCTCGCGCCGTACGGGCCGGTCGCCGCCGGGGTGAAGGCGGCGTTCGCGGACGCGATCACCTGGGCCCCGGGCTTCCCCGGCGTCGGGCGCATCCCGCCGATCCTCTCCGCGACGTTCGCGACGATCGACGGCACCATCACCGAGCGCGACGTGCGCCTCTCGCTCGCGGAGATCGCGAGCGGGGAGCGCGCTCGCCGGCACATCGTGTTCGGCAGCGACGGCTGACGCCGCGCGGCAGCGGAAGGGAACACAGCCGCGGAATGGGTACGGAAAACGCCGCCAGGCTGCATTCCCCGGACGCCCGGGTGAGCCTGCCCGCCTAGCTCCTTGCGCGACCCTTGGATCCTGGGTATGGAGGCGGGCCCCGGGGGGTTGGGAGAGGCCCGCAATTTGCGGGCGAGCCCGTCGGGGCCCGGAGACACGCGTCACCTTGGCAAGCTCAAACTGGTTCCAGCCGAACGCCGCCCCCGGGCGAGCGGGCAACGCGCCCGCGACGCCGGTCGAAGGTCAATCGCCGCCGTCCGGAGGGCAGGAGGCGCCGCCTTCTTCGCCGTTCGGCGGAGGGGCCTTCCAGTTCCTCATCCTGGCGCTGCCGCTGCTGCTCATCTTCGTGATGACGCGGAGCCAGAACAAGAAGCAGAAGCAGCTCGAGTCGAACCTCAAGGCGGGCGACCGGGTCGCCACGCAGTCCGGGCTCCTCGGCAGGATCGTCGACATCAGCCCGAACTCGCCCAGGGTGAAGCTGGAGATCGCCCCTGGCGTGAACGTGCAGATCCTGAAGAGCGCGATCCAGGGCCCCGACCCGGGCGAGGTCGCGGCGGCGGACGCCAAGGTCGCCGACGCGGCGAAGGAAAAGAAGTCGTAGGCCGGCGCTCGGCCCAACAGGAAGCTTTTTTACCGCCCCCGCGGCGCCCCACTCCATGCTCCTAAACATCTTTCAGTACGGGTTCGCCGGCGTCGCCGGCCTGTGCGTCCTCGGCGCGTGGCTCAGCCGATCGAAGCGCAGCGTCTTCGCCTGGGCGGCGCTCTCCGCAGGCGCCGCCGCGATCGCGGCCCACTACCACGTGTTCTGGGCCCTCGCGACCTTCGGCCTGATGGTGCCGTGGGCGCTGCTCTGCACCGGGCCGTGGATCGATTTCGCGTGGCGGGCAAAGACGGGCTTCGTGCTGTTCCTGGCGCTCGGCTCGGCGCTCGCCATCTACCCGACCTACCACGACGAGCGGTACGGCCGTCCTGTCCACACAGGCCTCTCGTCGGAGGAGGTGGCGGAGCAGGAGACCCAGGCGAGGGCGGGCGAGCTCGGGTTCAGCCGCTTCCTGACCTCGAACATCCCGTTCCGCCTGGTGCGCGGGCTCGATCTGAAGGGCGGCCTCCGCCTCGTCTACACGGTCGACGTCGACGAGGCGATCAGCGACAAGCGGGATCGGTACTACGACGACCTGCGCGCGGCGCTCGCGAGGTCGTTCGGGTTCCACGAGGGCGACAAGCCGCCGACGATCGAGGAGATGCAGAAGCTCCAGACGAAGCTCCGCATCGAGAAGTCGCGCGAGCAGGCGGACACGATCGTGATCACGTTCAACGACCCGGCGGACTCCGAGAAAATCAACGACGAGTTCCTGGCGAAGTTCCTGCACGAGCTGCAGCTCGTGCGCTCGGCGGATCGCCGCGTGGCGAAGTTCCGGATCCGCGACGAGGTCTCGAGCACCATCCGCGACCGGGCGGTGTCGCAGGCCAAGGAGACGGTGCTCCGCCGCGTCGACGGGCTCGGCCTCAAGGAGGCGAGCGTCTCCACGCGCGACGAGGACGTCATCATCGAGGTCCCCGGCGACGACGAGAGCGCGTTCGCCACGATCCGGGAGATCATCAGCCAGACCGCGCGGCTCGAGTTCAAGATGGTCGACGACGACCACGACTTCTTCGAGCCGATCGCGAGGAGCGCCAAGGAAGAGGACCTCCCGAAGGGGCTGACGTTCTCGATCGAGAACGCGCCGGTCGGCCCCGGGAAGACGAAGCCGGTCCACTTCGCGCGGATGGTGCGCGCGGAGCACGAGGAGATGCGCGACACGCTGAAGCGGCTGCGCGAGTGGGTCGGGACGCTCCAGGTCCCGGCGGACAACGAGGTCGGCTACGGCAAGCTGTACGAGTTCAACGAGGAGAAGGACGCCATCGAGGAGATCGGCTGGCGGACGTACTTCCTCTTCAGCAAGGCCGAGATCACGGGCGACATGGTGCGCGACGCGCAGGCGCTCCCGGATCAGCGCGACGGCGGCCTCGGCGGCTGGTACGTGTCGATGGATTTCACCCCGACCGGCGCCGACCGGTTCGAGGACATCACCGGCAGGAACGTCAAGCGGCGCTTCGCCATCATCCTCGACGAGAAGGTCGAGAGCGCGCCGGTCATCCAGACGAAGATCGGCGGCGGCCGCGCGCAGATCACGATGGGCTCGCAGAACCCGGATCAGCAGCTCCAGGACGCGCGCAAGCTCGAGCTGGTGCTCCGGTCGGGCGCGCTGCCGGCCCCGATCTCGCCCTCGAACGAGCAGCGCATCGGCCCGTCGCTGGGCAAGGACGCGATCCAGCAGAGCATGAAGGGGGCCATCGCGAGCGGCGTGCTCGTCGTCGTGTTCATGGTGGTGATCTACAGCCGCGCGGGGCTCATCGCGGACATCGCCGTCATCTTCAACCTCATCCTGCAGATCGCCGTCCTCGCGATGTTCGGGGCGTCGATGACGCTGCCCGGCATCGCCGGCCTGGTGCTCACGATGGGCATCGCGGTCGACGCCAACGTGCTGATCAACGAGCGCATCCGGGAGGAGCTCAGGGCCGGCAAGAGCCCGCGCGCCGCGGTCGACGTCGGCTACGACAAGGCGTTCAGCGCCATCCTCGACGGCCACGTGACCACGCTGCTCTCGGGGCTCATCCTCGCGCAGTACGGCACCGGGCCCATCAAGGGCTTCGCGATCACGCTGATCGTCGGCATCGCGATCAGCCTGTTCACCGGGGTCGTCTGCACCCGCCTGATGTTCGACTGGGCGGTCCGCGGCCGAAAGATCAAGACGCTCTCGCTCGGCTGAGAACGAGGGCGCGCGAGCCGATCTCCGACCTTTGAGGGAGAACGCGCGAGCGGCTCTCCGATTGAGACACGACGATGGAACTCATCAAACCTGGCCGTCAGTTCGACTTCATGAGCAAGCGCTGGCTCTTCATCGGGCTCAGCGCGGTGCTGCTCATCCTGTCGATCATCTCGTTCTTCGTGCCGGGGCCTAAGCTCGGGACCGATTTCAAGGGAGGCACCGAGATCGAGGTCGCCTTCCGGGCTCCGGTCTCGAGCGCCGAGGTCCGCGAGGCCGTCACCAAGTCGGGCTTCGACTCCCCGGACATCGTGTCCGTCGCGGATCAGGCCAACCCGAACCGCTACCTCATCCGGGTCCACGAGGTCTCGACCCTGTCGGAGCAGCAGAAGACAGCGGTGCGCGACCGGATGTGCCTGCCGCCGGAGAACGGCTCCGTCCCCGAGGACCGCTGCCCGCCCGCCGTGCGCGCCACCGAGGTCAAGTTCAGCCCCGGCGGCGACAAGATCTCCACGCGCTACGACGTCGCGCCCGACCTGGAGGGGATCAGGAAGCAGCTCGAGGGCATCGAGGGGGTCGAGCTCAGGGCCGGCGCGAACAACCCGCTCGTCGTGAGCGAGCGCGACCACAAGGTCGAGCTCCACCTGAAGTCGAAGGGCGACCAGCTGATGGATGGCCTCCGGGAGCACCTCGGCGCGGACAAGGTGCCCGAGCAGGCGCTCCGGGTCGAGTGGATCGGCCCGAAGGCCGGCGCGCAGCTGCGCGACGCGGCCATCAAGAGCGTCGCCATCACGATCTTCTTCATCATGGCGTACATCGCGTTCCGGTTCGACATCCGGTTCGCGCCCGGCGGCATCGTCGCGCTCGTGCACGACGTGGGCATCGCGCTCGGCGCGATGGTGATCACGCAGCGGGAGATCACCCTCTCCACGGTCGCCGCGCTGCTCACGATCGTCGGCTACTCGATCACGGACACGGTCGTCGTCTACGACCGGATACGCGAGAACCTGGGGAAGCACCGCGACATGAGCTTCGCGGCCGTCATCAACTTCTCGCTCTCCGAGATGCTCGGGCGAACGATCCTCGTGTCGATGACGACGCTGCTGTCGCTCGTCATGTTCCTCTTCTACGGCACGGGCGTCATCAAGGACTTCGCGTTCACGCTCGTGGTCGGGATCGCCGTCGGGACCTACTCGTCCATCTACGTCGCGGCGCCGCTCACCGAGTGGATCGACCGCCGGTTCTTCGGCTCGAACGCGGGCAAGCGCAGCAAGAAGGTCAGCCGCGTCCGCACGCAGAAGCGCGCCGACGCGGTCGTCTGAGCGCCTCGCCGTGGCCGCGCGTGGACGCGCGGCCTGAGCCGCCCCAGGCCATGGACGCATCCATCCCGCCGGTGTACCCGCTTCTGTGATGAGCACGGCCACCGAGGCGTGGAGGGAGCTCCCCGAGCGCGAGGCGCCGGCCTCGGCTTTGTCCGGCGCGCCGGGCGCCGCGCCCGTCGTGGATCCGGGCGAGGCGTCGGCCGAGGCGCTCGTGATGGCGCGCCAGCTCGGGCTGTCGATCACGGTAGCGGACATCCTGCACCGGGCCGGCTGGGCGCCTGACGAGGCGACCCGGCGCTTCCTCGACCCGCGGCTCTCGCACCTCACGTCGCCGGACGCGATGGCCGATCGCGAGGCGAGCGCGGAGCGGATCGCGCGCGCCGTGCGCGCCGGCGAGCGGATCGCCGTCTTCGGCGACTACGACTGCGACGGGATCACCGCGACCGCCATCATGACCGGCGGGCTGCGCGCCCTCTCGGGCCAGGTGGTGCCGCTCCTCGCGACGCGGGCCGAAGGCAGCTACGGGCTCTCGGCGCCCGCGCTCGAGCGCGTGATGCGCGCCGGTCCCACGCTGCTCATCACGTGCGACTGCGGCTCCAGCGATCACGAGCGGCTGGCCGCGGCCCGCGCGGCCGGCATCGACTGCGTCGTCATCGATCACCACCTCGTGCCGGCCGAGCCGCTCCCCGCGATCGCGTTCCTGAACCCGCACCGCGCCGATTGCGGATTCCCGTACAAGGGGCTCGCCTCGTGCGGGCTCGCGCTCTCGCTCCTGGCCGCCGTGCGCAAGAAGCTCGGCTCGTCGCTCGATCTCCGCCCCTACCTCGACCTCGTGGCGATCGGCACGGTCGCCGACGTCGCTCCGCTGACCGGCGACAACCGCGCGCTCGTGCGGGCCGGCCTTGGCGTGCTCCAGACCGGGCCCCGTCCAGGGCTCCGCGCGCTCGCGGCGCTCGCCAACCTCGATCTCGGGCGCGGCGCGTCCGCCGAGGACGTCGCCTTCCGGATCGCGCCTCGCCTCAACGCGCCCGGTCGGCTCGGCGATCCCGACATCTCCCTGGAGCTCCTGCTCGCGCACGACGGCGTCACCGCCTCCGCGCTCGCCGCCACGGTGGAGCAGGCGCAGATGAAGCGGCGCGCGATCCAGGACGAGATGCTGACCTCCGCGCTCGCCGAGATCGAGCGCGCCGGGTTCGATCGGGATCCTGCGATCGTCATCGCGCGGCAGGGGTTTCACCCCGGCGTGGTCGGCATCGTCGCTGGCAGGATCACGGGGCGCTACGGCAAGCCGACGATCGTGATCGCGCTCGAGGGCGTGAAGGGGCGCGGCTCGGTGCGCGGTCCGGCGGGCGCGCGGCTCCACGACGCGCTCACCCGATGCCGCGCCGAGCTCGTCGGCTTCGGTGGCCACCAGGCCGCGGCCGGCGTCGAGGTGCGCGCCGATCGCGTCGAGGCGCTCCGGGCGGCGTGGTGCGACGCCTTCCGCGAGCAGGACCTCCCGGCCGCCGCGGCGTCCGCGGCCGCCCACGTCCGGCTCGACGATCGCGACGATCCGGCGGCCGTGGCGCGCGATCTCGAGCGGCTCGAGCCGTGCGGCGAGGGCAACCGCCCGTCGTACGTCCTCGTGCCGGGCGCGGCCGTGCGCTCTGCGAGGAACCTGAAGGGCCACCTCAAGCTGGAGCTCACGTTCGCCCGCCGCGAGATCTCGTGCTTCGGGTTCGAGCTGGGCGAGCTCGCGCCGCGGTTCACCGGCAAGCGCGTCGACGTGGTGGGCCGCCTCCGGCGCGACGCCTGGCGCGGCGGGGACGCCGTCGAGATCAGGATCGAGCACGTCGCCGCGTCCGACTGAGCGCGGCGGGCGTCCGCGGCGTGCTAGCGTGAGCGCGTGGCTGAGCCGCTGATCCGGTTCTCGCGTGTGCGCAAGGCCTTCGGTCCGAAGGTCATCTACCGCGACCTGAACCTCGACGTGTACCCGGGCGAGACGATCACCATCATGGGCGGCTCCGGCGTCGGCAAGAGCGTCATGCTCAAGCTGCTCATCCGTCTGCTCGACGCTGACGATGGATCTATCCAATTTCACGGTGAAGAGATCACGCGCCTGAGCGAGTCGCGCATCGCCGGGGTGCGCCAGCGCATCGCGATGCTCTTCCAGGGCGGCGCCCTGTTCGACTCGGTATCGGTCGGTGAGAACGTCGCTTACGGCCTGCACGAGCACTACCGCAAGGAGATGACCGAGGCGCAGATCGCGGATCGGGTCAACTGGGCGCTGTCGCTCGTCGGCCTGCCGGGCATCGAGCAGATGCGCCCGGGGGACCTGTCCGGCGGCATGAAGAAGCGCGTCGGCCTCGCGCGCGCCATCGCGGTGCAGCCCGAGGTGCTGCTCTACGACGAGCCGACGACCGGCCTCGATCCGATCAACACCGAGCGCATCAACCACCTCATCAAGGGGCTGAAGCAGGCGCTCAACGTGACGAGCATCGTGGTGACACACGACATGAAGAGCGCCTTCTCGATCTCGGATCGGATGGCGATGATCTTCCGCGGCGAGGTCATCGCTAGCGGCACCCCGGACGAGTTCCGGGCGTCCACCGATCCGCATGTCGCCGATTTCATCACCGGGACCGCTCCGGTGAACGAGGACGTCCAGACGCTTCTCGGCGCGTGACGATCCCCTCGAGATCGCGCAAGATGCCCTTCTGCATGGGCAGAGCGCGCGATCTGAAGGTCGGACTCTTTGTGCTGGCGGGCCTCGTACTCTCCGCCGTAGTCATTTTCCTGATAGGTGACGAGCGGCGGCTCTTCGACTCCTCCGTCAGCTTCACGACGAACTTCGCCGATGTGCAGGGGCTGAAGCCGGGCGCGCCCATCCGCATGGGAGGCATCGACATCGGTCACGTCGCCGAGGTCGGTTACGGCCCTGATCCGAAGGACACCAAGATCTATGTGAAGCTCGAGATCGTCGAGAGCGAGGCGAGCCGGATCAAGACGGACAGCGTCGCCCAGATCGCGAACAAGGGCCTGCTCGGCGACAAGATGCTGGAGCTCACGAAGGGGCAGAGCCCGGATTCGGTGCCGCCTGGCGGGCAAATCCCCGGCGAGGTGCCGACCGACGTGATGGGCAAGGTCACCGGCATGGCCGAGAAGGCCGAGGCGACGCTCGACAACATCCAGAAGGTCTCGGAGAGCATCGCCGACGAGAAGCTGCACAGGGATCTCCGCGAGACGGTCGCCTCGGCGAACACGCTGATGAAGCAGGTGACCGAGGGGGAAGGCTACCCGCACCGCTTCCTGACCGATCCCGAGGAGGCCGAGCGCATCTCGCGCACCGTGCAGAGCCTGGACCGCCTCAGCACGGAGCTCGCGGGCGCGGTGCGCGAGGTGCGGGGGGTCGTGTCCCGGGTCAAAGAGGGGCCGGGGTTCGCGCACGACGTCATCTATGGCGACGGCCCGCAGAAGCAGGTTCAGCAGTTCGGGAACGCGGCGGACGAGGTCGCCATGACGCTGCGGGGCATCCGCGAGAGCGACAGCCTCGCGCACGACGCGCTCTACGGCGGCAAGGGCGACGGCGCCGAGGCGCTCGCCAACGTGACGGCGATGACCGGCGATCTGCGGGCGATCGTGCACGACATGAGGGCGGGCAAGGGGACCCTCGGCGCCCTGCTGGTCGATCCCTCGATCTACGAGGACATGAAGAGCCTCCTCGGCAACGTGCAGCGCAACGACGTGCTCCGCGCGCTCGTGCGCTACTCGATCAAGCAGGACGAGCAGAAGCCCGCGGTCCAGGTCGGCGGCGCCACGCCGTCGCCCTAGCGGCACATCCGAGCCGCCCGCGCAAGCGTCGGAGCGGCAGCGCCTTGCGTTATCTCGGTCCGCCCTTTATTTCTCAGTGTCTCGATGCCCACGAAGCTCGCTGACCGTCTGTCGGCCGTCGCGCCCAGTGCAACGCTCGCCATGGCGGCGAGGGCGGCGCGCCTCCGCGCCGACGGGCACAGGGTCTACTCCTTCGGCGTGGGCGAGCCTGACTTCGACACGCCCGAGCACATTCGCATCGCGGCGAAGGCGGCGCTGGACGCCGGCGCCACCCACTACACGGCCGTGTCCGGCACCTCCGAGCTGAAGTCGGCGATCTGCGCCGCGACCGAGCAGCACCGCGGCTGGCGGCCGCTGCCGAGCCAGGTCACCGTGAGCTGCGGCGCGAAGCACGCGCTGTTCAACCTCGCGACCGCGCTCTTCGAGCCGGGAGACGAGGTCGTCATCCCGGCGCCTTACTGGGTGAGCTACCCGGAGCAGGTGCGCCTCGTCGGCGCCACGCCGGTCATCGCCAGCACGACCGAGGAGATGGGCTTCCGCCTCACGGCGGACGCGCTCCAGGCCGCGCTCTCTCCGCGGGTGAAGGCGATCATCCTGTGCACGCCCTCCAACCCGACCGGCTCGGCGTATGCGGAGGAGCACCTGCTCCCGCTGCTGGGCGTGCTGCGGCGCCACGACTGCTGGATCATCGTCGACGAGATCTATGCCGATCTCACCTACGACGGGTTCCGGCACGCGTCGCTCCCCGCCCTCGCGGAGGACCTCGCGCCGCGGGTGATCGTCGTCGACGGGGTCAGCAAGACCTTCGCCATGACGGGCTGGCGGATCGGCTGGAGCATCGCGCCGACCGAGGTCGCGAGGGCGCTCGACGTGGTCCAGGGTCAGAGCACCACGAACGCGGCGGCCGTCTCCCAGGCGGCCGCTGTCGCCGCCCTGAACGGGCCCCGCGACGCGGTGTTCGCGATGCGTGCGGCGTTCGCCCGGCGGCGCGCGCTGATGGTCGAGGGGCTCAACGCCGTACCCGGGGTGCGCTGCAGGATGCCGGAGGGCGCGTTCTACGCCTTCGCCGACGTGCGCGGGCTCTGCGGGCGCGCTTTCCAGGGGACGACGCTCGCGAGCGACGAGGACGTGGCGACGTGGATGCTCGAGCAGGCGCACGTGGCCGCGGTCGCCGGCACCCCCTTCGGCGCGCCTGGGTACCTTCGATTTTCGTACGCCTGCGACGAGGATCACATCGAAGCAGGCCTCGCCGCGCTCCGGCGCGCCGTCGCGACGCTCGACTGACCGCGCGCGTCCGATGCGCGAGTCGCGCTGCGCCGGTCTGCGCCGGTGCCCACGCGCGCTCGAAGGGCAGCGGCGCCCGTCCCCGCTCGCTCGACCGCGACGCCGCGCGGACGCGGCAGCCCGCCTGGCTCCGCGCCCCGGTCGCTGATGGCTGGCGCGCAACCGGCGCGCGCGGGCTCCGCGGCCGGCTCGCTGGCCGCGGTCGCCAACGCGCCTTCAGCGGCGACCCGCCAGTTCCGGGCCTACCCCACGGGCCGCCGGCTCCGGGGCTGCCCGAGCGCCGCGAAGAACTTCGACATCGCCAGCGAGTTCTTCTTGTCGAACGCCGATGGTTGGGTTAAAAGCGCCACGTCTTTCCGAAACGGCCGGGTGACAACCGGCTGGCATCGGGCGCATAACTCAGCGGTAGAGTGCGTCCTTCACACGGACGAAGTCGCAGGTTCAAGTCCTGCTGCGCCCACCCCGATTCGCTCCCCTGGTGAGCTGGTTCCACGCGTCGAGCTGTCTGCGTGGCTGTGCCGCTCCCATCAGGTATTGAGCGGCTGCTTCGGAGCATCGAGCCGCCCACGCGGCCGTGGCGAGGCATTCCCTTCGTGCCGGCAGCTTTGTGGGGATGGCGGGCGAGAGGCCGCTCGGCGCCGTCACGTTGACGCGTGAAGCCGGCGAAGCGAGGGGCGCAAGGAGCGCAGGCCGCTCCGGGGTTGGCGAGGTGAAGGCGTCAGCGAGCGGCGCTCGCTGCGGGCGGCGCAGCGGCCGCTTTGTCGTTCCTGCGCTTCTCGATGGCGCTGGCCGTCGCTCGAAGCTCCTTCTGGAGGGGGCCGCACCTGAGGCACTTGCGCGTCCGATGGCCCCGGCATGGCTGGGGGGTGCCCAGCGCCTTGATGTAATGGAGCGCGCGGATATCGCCCTCCTCGCGCACCCTGGCGAGCATCGCCTTGGTGGGGCAGTCCGTGAGGCGGCGCAGATCGTCGGCCACGAGCAGCGCCGGCGACGCGAGCTGCCGCACGCTGCTCTCGATCAGCCGTGTGCTCGCGTGGTCCCTGGGCCAATCGCCGAATTTCGGCGCGGTCACCACCTCATAGAGCAGGTCGGGACCGCGGCTTCCCATGTGCTTGGCCATCAGATCGAACGCCGTGAGGGCGAGGTCCGGGGTGCCGTTCGCTGCCCTCAGGATGATCTGCTTGAGCTCGTCGTTCCCGGCCTCCTCGGGAGCGAACTCGAACAGCCGCTGCGCCGTGAGCAGCGCGGCCGCCATCGCCTTCTCCCGCGCCTGCGCGACCGCGAGCGCCCGGAGGACCGCGGGATCTTCCGGATACCGCTGCGCGAGCGAGCCGAGCGCCGCGCTCCCCGCGGCCTGGGCGCTCTCGAGCTCCGCGGCCTGAGCGCGGGCAGGCGGCGCCTTCGCCGGGGCCTCGGGCTCCGCGGGCGCGAGCGCCGGCGCCGGCTCGGGGGCCGGCGCGCTGCTGCTCTCGCGGACGCTGCTGCTGGGTGCAGCGGCCGGCGAAGGGGCCGGCGAGGCACCGGCGTCCCGCTCGAGCGCCGTCACGACCGTCGGATCGCGCAGCGCTACCGCGCCGCAGACGAGCCCGGTCGCGGCCAGCAGGCCCAGCGCGGCCAGCGTGGCAGCCGTCTTCGGGCGGCCCAGCCCTGATTCACCGACGTGACTCACCGAGCCGCTCATCGCAGCTGCCTCTCCCGCGGAGGACCCGCGGCCTGGTCATCAACCGTAGGGATCGTCGTTCTTCGGCGGCTTCGGCGCGGCCGGCCTGGGCCTGGGGGCCGCCGGCTTGGGCGCCGCGGGCGCCGCCGTCGCCGTGGGGGCCGCGGGCTCTGGCGTCGGGGCGGGCGCCGCAGGCTCCGCCGTCGCCTTGGGCGCCGCGGGCTCCGCCGTCGCCGGGGCCGCAGGCTCCGCCGTCGCCTTGGGCGCCGCAGGCTCCGCGGTCGCCCCGACGGGCGCGGTGGCGTTCGCCGCCGGCGCCGCCGGCGGTTCGGCGGTCGTCGTGGGCGCCGCCGTCCCGGTGGGCGGAGCCTTGTCCGTCGCTGCGGGCACGGCCTCCGTCGGCTGAGGCTTCTCCGCCGGAGCGGCAGGCTTCTCCGCCGGAGCGGCAGGCTTCGCCGCGGGCTGCTCCGGCGCGGCCGGCGGGGTCGCAGGGGGCTTGTCGCTCTGCCCGAAGACGAGCCAGAGCGCGCCGCAGAGCGCCGCCGCGACCAGCAGGATCGTGAGCAGCCGCCCGGTGCCGCTGCTCTCCTCTTCCTGTGCGAGCGGAGCCTGGGCCGCGGGCGCGGGCTTGACCGTGGCCGCCTTGTCTTCCTTCGGCCTGGCGGACGCCGGCTTCACCTTTGCCTGATCGTCCGGCTCCTTTGCTTCCTGGCGCGCAGCCTTGCCGGGCAGATCGTCTGCCGGCGCCCTGTCCGCGACCTCGGCCGGCCTCCTGGCCGCTGCCGCCTTCGCTGGTCTCACCTCGGCCGCGGGCGCGTCCTCCCGTGCTTCTCGCTCGTTCACCAGCTGAGCGACAGCAGGGACCGGTATGGCCGCCGGCTCGGCCAGCGGCCTGACATGCTCCTCTTTCGGCGCCGGAGCGGGCTCGGCCTTCTTCGGCGGGGCGGCCATGAGCGGCTCCTTGGACGGGCCGATCTCGTCCAGCGAGCCGCCGGCGTCGGCGAGCGCTTGCTTCAGCAGCTCGGCCGCCTGCTTCATCATCGTCCGCTCGTCGGGCGGCGGCATCTCCTTCTCGGGGTTCGTCTGCGGGAAGAAGCTGCCGCCCTCCGCGGCGTCGGCCTTCTTCGCCTCGCCCTTGCCCGCGTCGCCCTTCGCCCCGATCGAGCCGAGCCCCAGCATCGTCGACGCCCGCTTCACCTGCGCCTGCGCTGTCTTGGCGGGCGCGGGCTCGGCCTGCGGTGCGCTCGCGGTCGCCGACGGGGCCGTGATCTCCTGCACGTCGTCGCCCAGATCCGCACGGTCGGTGATGCCGGCCTCGAACGCCGACCCGGCGCCTGCCTGCGCGTCGACGAGCCGGGTGATCACAGCCTTGGATTTCTCGTCGATCTTGATGAACTTCACGCCCATGCCCGCCGGGTGCGCGTCGCTCGCCTGCGCGGGCTCGCGCTTCCACACGACGCGGCCGACGCCGGCGATCACGGCTTGCTCGTCCTGCAGACGGATCTCGAACTTGAGCAGCGTGCCAGCGGGGAAGGGCGACGGCGTCTTGATGAAGATGCCGCCACGGCTCACGTCATGCGAGTGGTGCTCGATGAACTCGTCGACCGTGGCGCTCTTGTAGCGGACGGTCATCTGCAGCACTCTCGCTCGCGGATCTTTGCGTGTGTCCTGGGCCATCAGGGTAGAACTCCCGTCTACTTCGCGACTCGCTCCAGCGGATGTGGTCCGCATGTTACCCAAGGTTCGCCGCGAAGCCCAAAGGCTAACACGTGACGGTCGCTTTACCGAACGCAGCCATGGGCCACCGGGCGAGCATGCTGTTCGCGCGGCGCGCGGCGAGCGTCACCGCGCCCGAGCCCGCGCCCCTGCGCCGCAGGGCATGGCGAACCGAGCGTGTGCGCGCGTCTCTCGTGATATGTTCGCGTCGACTGGAGAATGCGCCAGGATGGCTGTCCGGGACCACTTTCGCGTTCACGCGAGGCGACGCGTCGATCTTGGGGCGACGCTGCGCGATCGGCAGTCGGTCGAGGAGCACGGCGTTCGCATCCGCGATCTGGGGCTGGGCGGCGCCGGCATCGAGCTGTCCGAGGCCCAGCTCGCGTCGGAGCTCCTGGATCCCGAGGCGTCGGTGACGCTCGAGGTCACCGCCCCGAACCTGTGGGATCCGCTGAGCCTCCGCGGTCGTATCGCCTGGATCCGCCGCGGCGCGGCGGGCCGGCCGGCGCGCGCGGGCGTTCGCTTCGAGCACCACGACGCCGGGTCGCTCTACGGCCTCTACCAGTTGCTCGGCACCGAACACTTCGACCTCTAGCGCGGGGGGGCGCCCGCTTCGGATACGGGCCCATCTCGGCGCTTTCGGTGCTCGGCGTACGTGAGTACGCCTGCGCGCCGAAAACGCCGATCTGGGCCCGTCTCCTGTGCGGGCGACCCCCCGCGCAGCGGCTGGAACGGGGGAACGGGGGCGCAGGGGCTCGGCCTGCGTGAATGCGTCTGCGCGCCGAAATGCCGAGATGGGCCCGTCTCCTGTGCGGGTGGCCCCCGCGCTGCGGCGGCCGGGAGGGGGAGGGGCTCGGGTGTGCGGGAGACGGTGCTAGAAGGCGAACACGGGGCTGACGGTGGGGGCCAGGACGAGGCCGAGCGTTGGCCACATCAGCATCACCTTCATCTCGGCGGACACGCCGAAGTTCTGGGTGATGCCATAGACCACACCGGCGCCTAGCGCCGAGAAGTTCCGCCCGGTGATCTGGTAGGCATCGAGATTCTCGACGTAGCGGGTGTTCGCCGGACACCTGTTGCTGCTGCTGGTGCTCAGAGGATCCCCTTCCTCGGTGCGGCGATCGCACACATCCACAGGCACCGAGGCGTTCACCTGGGCCAGCCCGATGGGCGAGACGAAGGCGTAGGGGCGGAACCCGCCCTTCTCGACAATCCGATCCCCCAGGAGGAAATACGTGGCGCGGAGCTCCGCATGGAGCGGCAGGAAGCTGAGCGCCTGGAGATGCGGGTTCTGCAGCTCATTGCCCGCCCCGTCCGACCACGGGTTCGGACCGTTCTTGGAAGACGGCGAGCCGCCGAACGCGAATCCGACCCGTACGCCGAGGAGCAGCGACAGATCCGAGAACAGCTGCCGATCGTACGACAGCATCACCCGCCATCCAGCGAGGCTCAGGCCGCCCTTGACCCCGTTCGTTCCTTCGAGATCCGCGGGCTCGCCGTAGAACTGCCGGCCGTCGCCGCCCGGATAGAAGCAGGCGTAGGCGGCGTCGCTGCCCGAGCAGACGTAATCCGTGCCGCGCACCAGGAGCAGGTCGAGCTGGCCGGAGACGCCGACCACGTTGCGGTTGCCCTTGCTCTTGCCCTTCGACGCCCCGCCTCCCTCGTCGCTCCCCTGCTCGCAGGTCCCGTTCACGCAGGCGAGCCCCGACTGGCACTCCTCGGTCGCCTCGCAGGCCGCGCCCCAGGTCTTGTCCCCGCGCTTGCCGCCGGCCTCGGGGCAGCCAGGCAGGCCTGGCGGGCAATCCTCCTTCGCGGCGCACCGCTTCGGCGGCTCCTGGCCAGGCAGCGACGGCTCGTGCTCGATCTCGTTCTTGATCGGCACCCGGTGAGGGGCCTGCATCGAGCCGGCGGTGCCCACCGGATCGCCCGCCTCGTCCCTCAGGATGACGAAATACCGGATATCGCCGGTCGTCGTGACATCCTCGCAGGGGATCTCCACGCCGAAGCCGCTCTCGAGGCGCCTCATTTCGAGCGACTTCCACTTGGGCGAGCCGAACGGCTTGTAGCGGACCGTCGCCTTGGACGCGTCGATCTCGTCCGGGATCTCGACATACACGGGCACCGGCGTGTTCACCGCCTGCTCCGCCACCGGCGTGTGGGGAACGTCGCCCGCCGCAGCCTTCGTGGCCTTGCCGCCGCCGTCGCCCGAAGCCTTCCCGGCCTTCCCGGCGGCCTGCGCCTCCTTGAACGCCTGGGCCAGCTCGGTCGTCGTCAGCGCGTCGATGAGCGCCGCCTTCGGATCGGCCTGGAGCGCAAGCACGAACTCGGCCTTGGCCTGATCGAGCTTGTTGCCGCCGCCGTACACCGTGCCGAGCGCGATGTGCAGCTTGCCGACCACCGACTTCGAGCAGGCGTTCTTGTCGCACTTCTTTAGCGCGTCTTTGAGCTTCTTCTCCGCCTTGTCGAACTCGACAGAGAGGTAGTCATCGTCCATCGCCTGGTTGTGCAGCTTCATCGCCTCCGCGTCCTTTTCGCCGGCGGCGCCGGCGACCGCCGGCGCGCCGAGGATCCACAGCGAAGTCAGTGCAGACGCGAGGCGAGCGCGGCGTGAACGACGGAAAAACACGGGTTCTGACCTCCAGGGTGTGCTGGGGAGGGGCTCTTGCTTTCAGGATGAGGGGGCCGGGTCCGGCCCCCTGGACTGCGCGGTCGAGAGCGACCGTACCCCGACACGCCAGGCGGTGCCCCCGTGACGGCTGGACTACTGCGCGCCCTCCGTGCGGACGAACTGCACGCGCCGGTTCAGGGCGCGGTTCTGGTCGGACGTGTTCGGCACGATCGGCTGCTCCATGCCGTACCCCTTCGATGTCAGCCGGGCCTCGTCGATGCCCTTGGCCACCAGGTACTTCTTCACCGAGGCCGCACGCCGATCCGACAGCTTCTTGTTGTAGGCCGCGGCGCCCTTGTTGTCGGTGTGCCCCTGGATCTCGATCTTGATCTTCGGGTTCTGCTGGAGGACCTCCACCACGGCGTCGAGGATCGGGAAGCTCTCGGGCCGGATCTTGTCCTTGTCGAACTCGAAGTGGATCTGCTGCGTGATCTTGATCTCCTTCTCGGTGACGATGACAAGGCTCGGCTTCTTCGGGCAGCCCGGCTTGTCGCCGCCGACCACGCCCGGCTCGTTCGGGCACTGGTCCTCGAGATCGACCACGGTGTCCTGGTCGTTGTCCGGCTCGGGGCAGCCGTCGGCGTCCTCGTAGCCGTCCGGATCCTCCGGATCGTTCGCGCAGTTCTTGCCCGTGCTGTCCTTGTCGTTCGCGTCGAGGATCGTGTCGAGGTCGTTGTCGACCTCGGGGCAGCCGTCCTCGTCGAGGTAGCCGTCCTTGTCCTCGGGCAGGAGCACGCAGCTGTCCTTGCTGTCCGTCAGGCCGTCGCCGTCCGTGTCCGGATCGTCCGGGCAGCCGTCATCGTCCTGGAAGCCGTTCCAGGTCTCGGCGTCGCACGGACACTTCTTGTCGTCCGGATCGAGCAGCCCGTCGCCGTCGCAGTCTCCGGGCTTGGGCGGCGGCGCCTCCTCGACGAACCCGCGCTCGGCGCACTTCTGCGGCGGCGAGAGGTCGTACGCGGCGTGCGTGTTCGCCTTCGCGATGTCGAGGTGCTCCTTGGCCCGGACGAAGAAGCCCTGATCGAGCTCGACCGAGGCGAACGACAGGTGCGACTTCGCCATCGCCAGCTCGCGCGGCGCGCAGCGGAGCGCGCCGTTGCGCTCCGCCTGCTTCGCGATGGTGGTCAGCGCCTCGATGTCGCCGCGCATGACCGGCACCTGCGTGCACGAGAAGGCGGCCCCGGCGATCGCCACGAGAGCGACGGCGCCTGCGCGACGGGCGCGGCGGGAACTGCGGCGCGTCATTCCAATGCTCATCGACCCGCGCCCTCGTGCGCCTGTTTCGCTAGGGTGATCGCCTTGTCCGCGTACTCCTCTGCGACGTCGGCGAAGTCGATCGCGTCGCCGTAGTCGGCGGCCGCGGCCTCTTCCCGAGCCTTCCAGAGGTGCTCGCGCGCGGTGTAGTACTCGTACGGCGCATACTTCTCTGCGCCGAGCGCCTCGGCCGTCTCGAGCTTGCTCGAGGCCGAGTTCGCGGTGAACGCGTAGAGGGTACCGCCGCAGCCGCCCGTGAGGGCCGCCGCGAGCACCATGCCCGCGCCTGAAATCCAAGTCCCGAATCGCCGCCCGTGCGTCGTCACGATCGCGTTCTTTCTGGAGCGGGCACCTAAGACCGTCTGCCCGGCCGTCGCGACGCTATCAAGGCCGCTCGGCGCACGTCAACCGGCTCGGGGAAGGGAAGTGTGAGGTCAGAGCTTCCGGTAGACGCCGACGACCACGCCCAGGAGCATCGCGGGCTTGAAGTCGCTCGCCCGGACCAGGATCGGGGCCATCGCCGCGTTCGCCGGCTGGAAGCGCACGTAGTCCTTCTCGGGGAAGAAGTACTTCACGGTCGCCTCGTCGCCGATCAGCGCCACCACGATGTCGCCGCGCTGCGCGGTGAGCTGCCGGCGCACGAAGATGTAGTCGCCGCTGAAGATGCCCGCCTCGATCATCGAGTCGCCGGTGACGCGCAGGCCGAACACCTCGCGCCCGCCGCGCACGAGCGTGCGCTCGATCCGGACCGTATCGAGGACGTGCTCCTCGGCCAGGACGGGCAGGCCCGCGGCGATCCGGCCGACGACCGCGATCTCGACGAGGTCGTCCTCCTGGTCGTTCGCAGGGGCGTCGTTCCCACCGTTCACGAGCGCGCCGCGGAGATCGGCGCCGCCGCCGGGGCCCGCGCCGTCGAGATCCCGCGGGCGGAGCGCGCGCGACTTCATGTCCTCGCGCGTGAGGTAGCCCTTGCGTTCGAGCGCTCGGAGGTGATCGTTCACCCCGTTCGTCGAGCGAATCCCCATATGCGCGCCGATCTCGCGCAGCGTCGGCGGGTACCCGCGCTCGCTGATCGACTGCCGGATATAGTGAAGCACCTGCTGTTGTCGCTCGGTGAGCCCCTGCATCGGGCGGAACCTACTGAACGGTTGGGTAGATGTCAAAAAAGTGTGGAGCCCTCTCGCCAGGGGCTCGATTTTGCTGCGAATTTCTGGATGCCAGCGGCGCTCGTCCGTCCGTCCGTCCGCCTCCCGCCGCGCCGCGCCGTGAGCCCCGAGGCGCGTCGAGCGTGCAGGGTGAACCGAAGGGCAGGGGCCCGCTGTGGTCAAGGCTGCTTCGGGGCGTTGTTCCGTGAGCTCATCGCCTGACGGGGCTCCAGCATCGCCCGGATCTCGTCGGCGTCGGCGGCCGCGGCGAACGCCTCCTCCATCGTGATCATCCGGCGCTGGTAGAGGGACACGAGCGACTGGGCCATCGTCTGCATGCCGCTGCCGGCCTGCCCCACCTGCATCTGCGAGTAGATCTGGTGGAGCTTGTCCTCGCGGATGAGGTTCCGGATCGCCGCGTTCGGGATCATCACCTCCATCGCCATGACGCGCCCCGGGCCGTTCGCGCGCGGCAGGAGGAGCTGCGTCATCACGGCGACGAGCGTGAACGAGAGCTGCTGGCGCACCTGCGACTGCTGGTGCGGCGGGAAGACGTCGATGATGCGGTTGATCGTCGAGATCGCCGAGTTCGTGTGGAGCGTCGCGAAGACGAGGTGGCCGGTCTCGGCGATCGTCAGCGCCGACTCGACGGTCTCCAGGTCGCGCATCTCACCGACGAGCACGACGTCCGGATCCTGGCGCAGGGCGTACCGCAGGGCGTCCTTGAACGACGCGGTGTCGGAGCCGATCTCGCGCTGGTTCACGAGCGACAGCTTGTGCGGGTGCAGGTACTCGATCGGATCCTCGATCGTGAGGATGTGCAGCCGCTGCTCCGCGTTGATCTTGTCGATGATGCTCGCGAGCGTGGTCGTCTTGCCCGAGCCCGTCGGGCCCGTCACGAGCACGAGGCCGCGCGGCTTGGCCGTGATGTCGAGCACGACCGGCGGCAGGCCCAGCTCGTCGAAGTTCATGATCCGGAAGGGGATCTGCCGGAAGGCGGCCGCGACGGCGCCGCGCTGCATGTAGATGTTGGCGCGGAAGCGGGCGAGCCCCTTCATGCCGAACGAGAGATCGAGCTCGTTGCGCTGCTCGAACGCCGCCACCTGCTCCTCGCTCAGCACCGAGTAGCAGAGCTGCTTCGTGTCGCTCGGCATGAGCGGCGGGAGCTTCAGCGGCACCACCGTGCCGTCGATGCGCAGGAGCGGCGGCGTGCCGCTCGTGATGTGCATGTCGCTCGCGCCCTTCTCCACCATCGCGCGGAGGAGCTGCTGGAGCGTGTACCGGAGGCCTTCCTGCTGTCCGACGAGCTCGGTGGTCATGCGCTCAGTCCCCCATCGTCACGCGGCCGACCTCCTCGGTCGTGGTGACGCCCGCGAGCACCTTCTCGATCCCGCTCATCCGGAGGGTCAGCATCCCGCCCTTGATCGCGGCGGCCTTGAGCTCGGCCGTGGACGCGCCCTGGAGGACCATCTCCTTCAGCGCGTCGGTGAAGCGCATGACCTCGTAGAGCGCGACGCGGCCCTTGTAGCCCGAGCCGTTGCACGTCTTGCAGCCCGCGCCGCGGACGAGCTCCGCGCGCGCCACCTGCTGCTCGGTGAAGCCGAAGTCGAGGAGCACCCTCGCGTCGACCTTCAGCGGGACGCGGCAGTCGGGGCAGATCTTGCGCGCGAGGCGCTGGGCCAGCACGAGGTTCACGCTGGCGGTGATGAGGAACGGCTCCACGCCCATGTTGAGGAGGCGCGAGATCGTCGACGGCGCGTCGTTCGTGTGCAGCGTCGAGAGCACGAGGTGGCCGGTGAGCGCGGCCTTGACCGCGATCTCGGCCGTCTCGAAGTCGCGGATCTCGCCGACCATGATGATGTCCGGGTCCTGCCGGAGGAACGACCGCAGCGACATCGCGAAGTTCAGCCCGATGTCGTCGTGCATCTGCACCTGGTTGATGCCGTGCAGGTTGTACTCGACAGGGTCCTCGGCGGTGCTGATGTTCGAGCCGATCTGGTTGAGCTCCGAGAGCGCCGAGTAGAGGGTCGTCGTCTTGCCGGAGCCGGTCGGGCCGGTGACGAGGACCATGCCCCACGGCTGGCCGATCGCCCACTTGAAGTCCGCGAGCGGCTTCGCATCGAAGCCGAGCTTCGCCATGTCGAGCTGCAGGTTCGACTTGTCGAGGAGGCGGAGGACGATCTTCTCGCCCCAGAGCGTCGGGAGCACCGAGACGCGGAAGTCCATCTCCCGGCCCCTGCCCATCTTCAGCTTGATGCGGCCGTCCTGCGGGAGCCGCCGCTCGGCGATGTCGAGCGAGCTCATGATCTTGAGGCGGCTCGAGATCGCGTTCTTCAGCTTGATCGGCGGCTGCATCTCCTCCATCAGCACGCCGTCGATGCGGTAGCGCACGCGGAGCTTCTTCTCGTACGGCTCGACGTGGATGTCGCTCGCGCCCTTCTTGATGGCGTTCAGGAGGATCGCGTTGACGAGCCGGACCACGGGCGCGCCCTCGGCGGCCTTCTCCAGCTCGAGGACGTTCACGTCGTCGGCCTCGACCTGGAAGCCGACCTCCTCCTCCCCGAACTCGCTCAGCACCTCGTCGTAGGAGGGCCCGACGTTGTAGGCGCGCTCGATCGCCTCCGTGATGCCGGTCTCGGACGCGACGACGGGCTCGACGTTGAAGCCCGTGAGGAACTTGATGTCGTCGATCGCGTGGAGGTTCGTCGGATCGGCCATCGCCACGACGAGCGCCGTCCCCGACCTGGAGATGGGGATGATCTTGTGCTTCTCGCAGACGTCCCGCGAGACGAGGCGCGAGACCTCCGCGTCGATCTCGTACTCGTCGAGGGCGACGGCCGGGACGCGGTACTGCGTCGAGAGGAAGCTCGTGATCTCTCCGTCGGAGATGTACCCGAGCTTGGCGAGCGCGTACCCGAGGTTCTGACCTGTCTTGCGCTGCTCCTCTTGGGCTTGCCTGAGCTGCTGGAGGCTGATGAGCTTTTCGCGGACGAGCAGTTCGCCGAGGCGGTTCGTTGTCGACATCGAGGCGGCAAATCCTGCGGGTGACGAGGAAGGGAGTCAACGCTGGCGGTTGGGGCCGGCGCGCATCAAGGGTAGGATGTCGGATGGTGGCGAGGATGGCGCTGCGTGAGTCTCTTTGAGTGGTTCGGGCTCAGGCGGGGGGACAGCCGACGCAGGGCGGCCGAGGCCAAGGAACTCGCCGGCGATCTCGCGGGGGCGGTCGAGCTGTACCTCGACGCCGGGATGCCGGACGACGCGGCCCGGGTCCTCCTCCTCCGGGCGGACGCCGAGCGGAGCGTCGAGAAGCGGATCGCCTTCTGCGCGTCGGCGTCCCGCATGGCGGAGAGCCCGGAGCTCAAGCGCGCGGCGCTCGGGCGCAAGGCGCTGCTCGCGTTCGACCTGGTGCGCGCGCGGGGCGCGAGCGTGATGCGGAGCGAGGCGCTGGCCGTCGCGCGCGAGCTCGAGGAGGCGGGCGAGCTCGAGCGCGCGGCCGACGCGTACGCCCTGGTGGGCGACACCGAGTCCGAGACGCGGGTGCTGGCCGCGGCGGGCGCGATCGAGCGGCTCGAGGAGCGGCTCCGCTCCGCGATGACCGTCGAGAGGGACCAGCGAGAGCTCGCCGCGGTCCTGCGGTCGATCGCGGATCTCGACCGGATGGCGGAGCGCCGCGAGGCGATCGGGGTGGCCGAGGCCTGGATCGCGGGGAACCGCGGCGGCGAGCAGGTGGCCGACGCCCTGCGCGCGATCCGCGCGCGGCTCCTCTCGGGGCCGATCCTCTCGCTCGAGCTCGGCGGCGCCCTCCTGCGGTGCGCGCTCGGCGACGAGGTCACGATCGGCCGCGGCGAGGCGACCATCGTCATCGCGTCCCGCGCCGTCAGCAGGACGCACGTGCGGATCCGGCGCGGCCCGTCCGGCGTCGAGGTCGAGGATCTCGGGACGCGCAACGGCACGACGCTGGCGGGCGCGCGGCTCACGGGGCCGCTGCCCGTCGGCCGCGGCGTGCAGCTCCTGCTCGGCGGGGAGGTGCCGTGCGCGATCGCGCAGGGGACCGGGGAGGGGTGCGTGGTGGAGATCGCGGGCGATCGCTTCACGGCGCCGCTCGGAGATCTGCCGGTCGGCCCCTGGCGGATCCGCCTCGATCGGGCGGGGGCATCGTCCTTCGTCGCGCTGAAGACGCCGCCGGGGGCGCCGCCGCCGTTCCTCGGCGACTACCAGCTCGCGCCGTCGGTCGAGCTCTGCGCGGGCGACGCGATCGCCTCGGCGCGCGGGGGGACGGCGGTCTTCCGGCTGCCCCCCGCCGGCGAGGCGACGTCGATCCGGCGCGGCGGCGCCGAGGGCGGCCCGGCGTGAGCCTGTGGCGCCGGCTCAAGGAGCGCCTCGGCGGCGCCGCGGCGGACGGCGGTGCGCCGGCGGACGCGAGCGGCGGCGCCGCGCCGGGCGGGGCGGACGTCGGGGGCGGCGCGCATCCGGCGCGAGCGGAGCGGCCGCAGGCGCGCGCGTCGCGCGAAGGCGACGACATCGCGCGCCTGCGGAGCTCCGGCACGCGCGAAGGGCCCTCGACGGACGAGGTGATCGCGGTGCTCCGGCGGGCGCGCGGGACGCTCCGGGAGGCCGAGGCCGTGGCGCACCTCGTCGCGGCGATGGAGGAGCGGGTGCTGCCCGATCCGATCCGCGTGGCCTGCGCGGATCTGCTGGCGGCCCGGGGCGACGAGCAGGGCGCGCTCGCCGTGCTGGAGGGCGCCGCGTCGCGCGAGCGCGGGGGCGCGTCGCGCGCGCAGCCGGTGTCCTCGACCGAAGGCCTCGTCCTCGCGGCCGATCTCTACGCCTCGCTGGGGCAGCTCCCGCGCGCGGTCGGCGCGATCGAGCGGGTGCTCGTCCGGGAGATCGGCGCGCCGGGCGCGCGCGAGCGCCACCAGCGCTGGCGGGCGGCGCTCGGCGCGGATCGGCCCGCCGCGGTCGCCCGCGTGGACGACGCGACCGTGGTCGCGCCCTCGGCGGGCAAGAGCCCGTTCCGCCTGCTCCGCGAGGTGGCGCGCGGCGGCGCTGGCGCGGTGTACGAGGCCGAGGACGAGGCGCTCGGCCGGCGCATCGGGTTCAAGGTCTACCACGGGCGGGGCGGGGACCGGGCGCACCTCACCCGCGAGGTGCGGCTCGCCGCGGCGCTCGCGGGCCCCGGCGTCGTGCGGGTGTTCGACGCGGACCCCGAGGAGGGCTGGATCGCGCTCGAGTGGATCGCGCGGGGGTCGGTGAAAGACGTGCTCCGCGCGGGCGACGCGGCGGCGCTCGCGCCGATCGCGCGGTGGGCGCGTCCGCTCGCGCGCGCGCTCGCCCGCATCCATGAGCGCGGCTACGTCCACGCGGACGTGAAGCCGGCCAACGTGCTCCTGCGCAACCTCGGCGAGCCGGTGCTCACCGATTTCGGGCTGGCCAGGCCCCGTGGCGCGCCGTCGGCCGGCGGCAGCCCAGGGTACGTCTCGCCCGAGCGGCTCGCCGGGCGGGCGAGCGATCCGCGCGATGACGTCTACGGCTTCGGCCGCGTGCTCGAGGACGTCCTCCTCCACCTCGAGCCCCTCGGCGGCGAGGGGCTCGCCCCGTGGAAGGAGCTGTCGCTGCGGTGCCTCGGCCCGGACGACGACCGGCCGCCGGACGGCGCCGCGCTCGTCCGGGCCGCCCGCTGAGCGCAGCGGCGGGCTCAGCAATCTTCGAGGCAGCGCTGGTACCGATCGAACGCGGTCGCGTCGGTTCCATCGAACGCGCCGCAGGGAGCCTCCGCCGCGCACGCCGACGCGCACCGGACGCGGCCGTCGCACGACGCCTCGGCGGAGATGCCGCTGCCGTGGAAGCCGCACTCCTCGGTGTGCTCCGTCGCCTCGTCGCACACGCTCCCGCAGCCGGTCGCGAGGGCGACCGCGAGCGCAATTGACGCGGCTGACGCGGCGCGAGCTGCTCGTGCGCTGCCGGGTGCTTCCGTCCACCAACGACGCCTGCCTTCGCTCATGCCTGCTCTCTGCCGGGCCGATCTCTCGTTCGGGGGACCTCACGCCGCGGCGTGGTGCGGCGCAGGATGGCAACCCGCTTCGCTTCGGGCGCGGCCCTGGGTAGATTGCTCGCCTGCATGCGCGTACGCAACGGGAAGAGGGCGCCCTGATGCGCTTGGCCATCGTCGCCACGCCCAGCCTGCACCGCGATCAGCGGCCGGCGCCCGGCTCGCTGGACGGAGATCTCATCCGGGCCCGCCTCTCGCTGGACGACGCGGGCTTCCGGGTGATCGACGTCGATCCCGCCCGGGATCTCGCGGAGCAGCTCGACGCGCTGTTCGACGAGGTGGTCGCGACGCGGAGGACCCTGGTCGACGCGGAGGACGCCGCGCGCGACGATGCATCCACCCTGTTCCTCTTCTACGCCTCCAGCGCGGTCGCGCTGTCGCCGGACGGGGAGCTCTTCCTCTGCCTCGATCCCGAGAACCCCGGCCTGGGCGACGCGCTGGGCGACATCGCCGCGGTGTTCCGCGATCGCGCGCGCGGCGAGGTGCTGTTCGTCCTCGAGTGCCACCACGGCCCCGGGGCGACCTCGCGCGCCGTCGTCGCCGCCGCGGAGCAGGCGGTGGCGTCTTCCGTGACGGGGGTCGAGCTCCTCGTGGCGGCGCACCCGATCGGCTCGCTCGACGCGGATCTGCCGTCGGTGCTCACCCGCGCCTTCGTCGAGCACCTCGACGAGGCCGAGCCGGAGCGCGGCCTCACCGCGGAGGCGATCTTCCGCCGCGTGGAGGGGAACACCGAGCTCGCCGGCGCCATCCCGTGCTTCGCGCGGACGGGCGGGCAGGGCTCCTTCTCGGTGCTCGTCCCTCGCGGCGGCGCCCCGGGCGCGCCCCCGGCGGAGGGGACCGAGGCCGCGCCGCTGGACATCGCGGACGAGCGGGACGCCGCCACCACGCCGGCGCCGGCGCCGGACGATCCGGTCGCGCAGTACCTCGCGGCCGGCGACATGCTCGCGGCCGCCGGGGACCTGGAGGGCGCGCTCACGGCGTACAGGAAGGCGCTCGCGCTCGTCGGCGTAGCGCACCGGGACGCGCGCGCGGAGGTGCATCTGCGCATCGCCCAGACCAGGTGGCGCCAGGAGCGGCACCGCGAGGCGATCGAGAGCTTCGACAAGGCGCTCGCGCTCGCGCCGGAGCACCGGCCCGCGCTCGAGGCCCTGGTCGAGCTCCACCTCACCGGGCGCGACTTCGTCCGGCTGCGCATCGCGGAGGAGCGGCTGCTCACGCGCGTCGAGGGGGACGGCGATCGCTTCGGGTTCCTCGTCCAGTTCGCAGAGCGCTGGGAGAGCATCGCCGGAGAGCCGGCGCGCGCGCTGGAGCTCCTCGAGCGGGCGCGGGAGCTCCGCCCCGACGACGCCGCTGTCTTGCGCAGCCTGGGCCGGCTCTACCAGGGCGCGGGCGACGTCGATGCGTCGATCGAGGCGCGCCGCTGCCTCATCGAGAGGATAGAGGAGCCGAGGCAGCGGGCGGTCGCGCTCCTGGAGCTCGCGCGCGCCGCGATGCAAGGCGAGGCCCGCGCGACCTTGACCGAGGTCACGCGGGAGCGGGACGGGATCGAGCTGCTCGAGCGCGCGCTGGACGCAGATCCCACGTTCCTCGATCCGCTCTCGCTCATCGCGATCCTCCTCTCGGCGCGGCAGGAGTGGGGCGAGCTTGAGCTCGCGTACCGGCGCATGCTCGATCGGGCGCAGCGCATCCCCGACCTGCGCGTCCGGAGCGACGTCACCTGGGAGCTCTGCCGCCGCCTCGGCATGCTCTTCCGCGATCACCTCGAGGATCCCACCTCCGCGCTGGAGGCGTTCGAGGGCGCGGTGGACGAGCGACCGGACGATGTCCCGGGGCGGCTCAGCGCGGCGTCGCTCGCGCGGACCGCCGGCCGGCTCGAGCGCGCCGCCGCGCACCTCCAGGCCGCTGCGGTGCTCGATCCCGGCAACGTCCAGGTGTTTCACGACCTGTTCGACACGTTCCAGAAGCTGAGGCGGGTCGACCAGGCCTGGTCCGCGGCGAGCGTGGCTGTTTACCTCGGCGCGGCCGAGGCGCGGGAGCGCTTCATCTTCGAGGAGCACCGCCCGGCGGGCCTCGTCCAGCCTGCGCGCGGGCTGAGCGTCGGGACGTGGGACCTCCTGCGAGCGGACGATCGCGATCGCGCCCTTGAGGAGGTCCTCGCGTCGGTCGCCGGCGCGGCGATCCGCGCGCGGTTCGCCCAGCGCGTGCGGGAGAAGCGGGTCCCCCAGCTCGATCCGGCCGCGCGCGCCGACGCGGAGCGGAACGCGGCGGGCGTGGTTCGCCTGTTCTCGTGGGCGAGCCGGTGTCTCGGGATCGCCTCGCCGGCGGTCTACCTCCGCAAGGACGCGCCGATCGCGGTCGCCGCGGTGGCGGTCGAAGAGCCGAGCGTCCTCGTCGGCGGCGAGGCGCTCCGCGGGAGGACGGCGGCCGAGCTCGCGTTCCTGGTGGGCAGCCACGTCGCGTACCACGTCGGCCCGCACCGGCTGCTGCTCCATTTCCCGTCGCTAGAGGAGCTCGGCGTCTGCCTGGCGGCGGCCGTCAAGGTGGCGAGGCCGTCGGAGCTCGTCCCCGCCGATCTCGAGGGCGCGGTGCTCGCGCTGGTGCCCCTCCTCGACGAGCGCCTGACGGAGAGCGAGCGCGACGCCCTGGAGGCCGCTGTGTTCGAGCTCTACGAGATCCGCGCGCCGCTTGATCTCGCGCACTGGGTGGGATCGGTCGAGCGGTGCGCGGCCCGGGTCGGCTATCTGCTGACCGGCGATCTCTCGGTGGCGGCGTCGTCGCTTTCGCGGGGAGACGCGCCGGGCGTGCTGACGGCCGAGGAGAAGATCGGCGATCTCCTCTCGTTCACGGTCTCGGACGCCTACCACGCCTTGCGCGAGGAGCTCGGCGTCGCGATCGAGCCCTGAGCTTTCCCGTCAGGCCTCCGGTCACGGATGGCCGGACCCCTGCGCCGCTCCGCGGCCGAGCCGCCGCTCCGTGGCCGAGCGCTCAGCGCAGGCCTTGGCGTCGCCGAGCCCTGCGTCCGCCCCGCGGCTGGCCCGTTTACTCCTTGCCCTGGAGGTAAGCGAGGTACGCGTCGTGGCTCGGCGGTCGACCGAGGAAGCGGGCGACGAGCGCTCCCGCCTCGACGCCGCCGCCCTTCGCGAGCACCTCGTCGCGGAAGGCGCGCGCGACGGCGGGGTTCAGCAGGCCTTCCTTCTTGAAGCGGGTGAGCACGTCGCGCGAGAGCGACAGCGCCCACTGGTAGCCGTAGTAGCCCGCGTCGTAGGTGATGAGGTGTCCGAAGCTCGACTGGAGGTGCGTCCCCTTCACGAAGGCGAAGGACTCGTTCGCGCGCTGCGCCTGCTCCACGACCAGGGTCGCGTCGAAGCCAGGATCGCGGGTGTGGAGCTCCAGATCGATCGACGCGAGCGTGAGCTGCCGCTGCGTCGCGAGCGCTCGACCGAAGCCTCGCGCGCGGGTCATCGCCTGGAAGAGGGCGTCCGGGATCTTCTCGCCGGTCGCGTGGTGCTTCGCGAACAGATCGAGCACCTCGCGCGACCAAGCCCACTCCTCGAACATCTGGCTCGGCGCCTCGACGAAGTCGCGCACCGTCGCCGTCCCTGAATAGGAGGCCAGCTCCGAGCGCGTCAGGAGGTGGTGCAGCACGTGCCCGAACTCGTGGAAGAACGTCACCACGTCCTCGTGGGACATCAGCGCAGGCTGCGCCCCCGGCTTCGGGAAGTTGCACTCGAGCGCCGCGACGGGGGTCTGCCACGACCCGTCGTCGAGCAGCTTCGCCGTCCGCACGGCGAACATCGCCGCATGTTTGTACTTGTCGGGCCTGCTGTAGAGGTCGAGGTAGAACTTGCCGATCAGCTTGCCCTCGGAGCGCACCTCGTACGCCGTCACGTCGGGGTGCCACGCCTTCGCGGGGACCTCCTTGTACTCGAGGGCGTACATCCTCGCGGTGATGTCCATGAGCCCCTGCTTCACCGCGCCGAGCTCGAGGTAGTCCGAGAGCGCCTGCGAGTCGAACTGGTACGTGGACGCGCGGACACGGTCCTCGAGGAAGTAGCGATCCGAGGGGGGGAGCTTGTCGGTCGGCTTTCCCCCGAGCCGCGCGTGCTCCTTCATCAGCGCGGCGAACTCGGCCTTGGCGGGCTCTTTCAGCGCGGCCCTGACCTGGTCGAGGAAGCCGCGCACGGCGCCGCTCGTCTTGGCCATTCGCGGCTCGATGGCGTAGTCGGCCCAGCTCTTGTAGCCGAGCATCTTCGCCTTCTCGGAGCGGAGCGCGAGGAGGCGATCGATCAGCTTCACGTTCTTCTCGCCGCCGCGGTTGGTGAACAGGACGTAGAGATCGAGCGCGGACTTGCGGTCCTTGGCGTAGGTGACGAACGGGAAGAAGTCGGGGTAGTCGGTGGTGATCTCGACCTTGCCGTTCGCCTTCGGCGCGTGCTTCGCCACGTACTCCTTGGGCAGCCCCTGGAGGGACGCGGGCGCGATCTCGATCGATGCGGTCGACGCGGACAGGTTCGACATGAACTCCTGTCCGATGCGGGTGATCTGCTCGTTCACGTCGCGGAGGCGCTGCTGTCGGTCGACCGGCAGCGACAGCCCGTTGCGGCGGAAGTCGCGGAGGACGTCGGCGAGCAGCCGGGCGCGCTCACCGTTCAACGCCTCGCGCGCGTCGCCTCTCTCGGCGTACGCCTCGATGACGGCGGCGAGATCGGCGTCCAGCCACATCGCGGTCGTGAACCTGTCGACCTTCGGCTCGCAGAGCCTCGCGGCCTCTCGCACCGCCGCGTCCGGGTGCGCGACCCCCATCAAGTATGGGAACTCGCCCGCGCTGTTCACCTCGAGCGCGGCGTCGTCGAACCGCCCGAGCGTCGCGGCGTAGGTGAGCTTCTCCGGCGGCGCGCCTCGGAGCGCCCGGATCGCGGCGAGGTGCCCCTCTGCTGCGCGCAGGTGCTCGTCGCAGAGCTGCTTCACTCCCTCCACGGTGAGCCCCTGCGCCACGGGATCGAACTCGGCGCGCGGCGTCGGCTCGGGCGGCGCGGTCGTCGCCGGCGTCGACGTCGCCCCCTGCGGCGCGGCGCCGCCGGTCCTGGCCGGCGAGGAGACCTCACCGGTCTGGGTGCCAGCGTTGCAGGCGACGAGCAGGAGAAGGGAGAGGAGCCCTGAGCGCGCGGGTGTGGTGCCGACCTTCATGTCGGTCGGGCTATACCACGGGGAGCGCGGAGGCCCGGGGGGAGCCGCCGGCGATCTGCTCCCGCGGGTGTGCCGACGACGGAGCGCGCGGTGCCGGCCTTCGAGCGTGGTCTTGCGCCGCGAGCTGCAGAGCACCCGGTGTGAGCGCCCGGTGGACGGGCGCTCACGCCGCGAGGTGCTTCAGACCCTCAGTTGGTCTCCGGCGGCAGGTAAGCGAAGAGGCAGTTGTACCCTCGGCTCGTCACGTCGGCGGCGGGCGTTCCGGCCGATACCTTGACGAGCAACCGGTCGTTCGCTGCGCCCTCCGGGATCGCGACCCGCTCGACGTACAGGTTTTCGTCTTCGGTCTCCGTGGCCGAGTAGGTGGCGGTGTCGATCGGTGTGCCGTCTCCGTTCAGCACCTCGGCGCTGAGCTCGCGGACCCCGGACCCGTTGCGCTGCGCTTCGCAGATGACCGAGAACGTCCAGTCCGCCTCCACGTCGTCGAGGGGGACCGCATAGATGTCGACGTCTGCGGTCTCTCCATCGGCGATCTTCCCCTCGATCGCGTAGCTGACGCCGCCTCCCCCGTTGGGGAAGGAGACCAAGCCGGCTTCCGGCGTCTCGATGACGCCGTTGGTCTCGTCCTCGGCCTCGAGGGGATCGGAGTTCGTGCGGTTGTGCAGCAGGATGTAGAAGTCGTTCTTTCCTACCTCGCCCGCAGGGCGCTTGACGAAGACGAAGTACTCTTGCCCGGCTTCCACCGGGAGGGCGATATCGCCGCCCGTCGACGGATCCACCTTCGCGTAGGCGTTGGTCAGATCGGTCGAAGCGAACACGGCGATCTCGCTGACGTCCACCGTCGCGCCGTTGCCCTCGATCCCTGTCGGCTGGTCGGCGATCAGCTGGGCGAGGATGGCGTTGTCGACCGCCGGGGTCTCCGGCGGGGTGAACGAATACACATCGACGTCGGTCGCGCTCTCGAAATTGCCGAACGCGAAAGTGGTGAAGTGGCCCGACTCGTCGTCGTTCAGCTCATAGTGCAGCTGCACGGCCTGCTCGGCGTCATTGTTGGGCTCGGTGTCGCCGATGAGGCTATCGGTGTCGCTCTCCGCCACATCGAGCGGGATGAGCCGCAGCCCATAGTCGAAGCTCAGGACGTCCGCCGGGTTGAAGCAACCGTCCGGGAAGGCGAACTGCGGGAAGGCCGCGTTGCAATCCTGGACGACGATGAAGTACTCGCCGTCCGCTGGCAGGACGGTGAGGAGCTCGCTGTCGTTGGTGAAGCCCCGGGCCGGGTCGTCGTTTTGCGCGAGCTGGTTCCCGTCGGCGTCAAGCAACGTGATGACTGTATCGGGGTATGTCGGATCCCGCTCATCATCCTTAGGCCTCGCGTCGCTCAGGATATACACGGGCTGACCCTTGGCTCCAGTGAAGCTGTAGTAGTCAGCGTCCGTGTCCAGCGGCTCGAGCGTCCCCGAAAGCCAATTGTCCTCGGGTCGGATCGGCTCTGCTTCTTCGAGGCTGTCGTTCCCGTCGTCCACTTCGCCTGAGCCCGTGGAGGTGCTGCCGGCGACGGGGCCGGTGGTCGCGGAGGACGTTGTGGTGCTCCCGGCTCCTCCCTCGCCGCCGCCGCCGTCGCCCTCGTTGTCTCCGCCGCAGCCTGCGGCGGTCGCCGCGATCGTGCCGAGCACGAAGAAACCCAGAAAATGCATCGACTTCATGGCACCTCCAACGTTTTCTATCCCACAGCGACCCCTGGTGTAGCGGCGTGGGAAATATACACCTACGCTTCTGCTCGTCCTGCGCGCCATGGGAGCGCACGCTTTTGACGGGCGGAGATCTGGAGCATACGTAATGGTCGGGTGCTGCTCCACAACCGAATGGTCGAGGTCGGATCGGCCTGTAGAGCTCGGTGGCTGGCGAGTCGGATGGCAATGACTCCGGGCATGACTCCCTGAGAAGAGACCCCCATCTTCGCTGGTGCGTTTAACGACTCGGGCGGAACACGAAGTTCGCGGGTGGGCTCACCGGCTCGATTCGCCTCCGGCGGCGCGCGCTTCCAGGAGGGATCCAGGGCAGGGGCGAGCCGGCGCCCCGCGGCCGCCCTCTGCTCGCCTCTCGCCGCCGGCTCGGCCGCGTGCTCCGATGGCCGTCGGAGCTTTCGTTATGCCCCGTCCCGCGCTCGTCTTGGCCCTGCTGCTCTTCGCTCCCATCCCTGGCTGCTCGCCGGACATCGACGCGTGCGACGTCGTCTGCACCAAGAACGCCGAGTGCCAGACCGACAGCCCTGGAAAGGACACGTGCGTCGCGCTGTGCCTCGAGCTGTCCGACCGCGCGTCCTATGCCACGGCCATCGAGCGCACGGCCGAGTGTTACGAGGAGGAGGACCGGCCCTGCGCCGACCTCGCGGGCGGCGTCTGCGACTACTCGCCGGAGGATTGATCGACGAGGCCCGCCGCCTCGTCGGCGCGCGGCGCGCTTCCTACTCGGCCGCCATGAACGGATAGGCGACCGCGCGCGGCGGGGAGAACGTCTCCTTCACGACCCGGGGGGAGACCCAGCGGAGCAGGTTGAACAGGCTGCCCGCCTTGTCGTTCGTGCCGGAGGCGCGCGCGCCGCCGAACGGCTGCTGCCCGACGACGGCGCCGGTCGGCTTGTCGTTGATGTAGAAATTGCCCGCGGCGAAGCGGAGCGCGTCGCTCGCCGCCTCGATGAACGCCCGATCGCGCGCGAACACGGCGCCGGTCAGGCCATACGGCGACGTCTCGTCGCAGAGCGCGAGCGCCTTGTGCTCCTCGCCGTCGGGGTAGACCCAGACCGTGAGCACCGGCCCGAACAGCTCCTCCGCCATCAGCGGGTGGCGCGGATCCGTGGTCTCGATCAGCGTCGGCTCGACGAACCAGCCGTCGCTCCCGTCGTGCGCGCGCGCGCCGCCGCCGCACACGATCGAGCACGCCGCGTCCGCCTTCGCCGCGGCGATCCGCCCCGTGAGCCGCGCGTGCGCTCGCTCGTCGATCACCGCGCCCATGAAGTTGCGGAAGTCGGCGACGTCCCCCACGCGGATCGCCCGGATGTGGCCCACGAGCCGGTCCTTGAGGGCCGGCCAGAGCGAGCGGGGGATGTACGCGCGCGACGCGGCCGAGCACTTCTGCCCCTGGAATTCGTAGGCGCCCCGGACGAGCGCCACGGCGAGCGCGTCGACGTCGGCGCTCGCGTGCGCGAAGACGAAGTCCTTCCCGCCGGTCTCGCCCACGATCCGCGGGTAGCTGCGGTAGCGCCCGATGTTCTCCCCGATGCGGCGCCAGATCGACTGGAAGACCGCGGTCGAGCCGGTGAAGTGGATGCCGGCGAAGTCCGGATGATCGAGGCACGCGTTCGAGACCAGCTCGGGCGGGCCCATGACGAGGTTGATGACGCCGCGCGGGAGGCCCGCCTCGATCATCAGCTCCATCACGAAGTGCGCGGAGTACAGCGCGTTCGCGGACGGCTTCCAGACCACGGTGTTGCCCATCAGCGCCGGGGCCGCGCACAGGTTGCCCGCGATCGCGGTGAAGTTGAACGGCGTCGCCGCGAAGACGAAGCCCTCCAGCGGGCGAGGCTCCGCGAGGTTCCAGACGCCGGGCGCGCTCGCCGGCTGCTCCGCCGCGATCCGGTGGGCGAAGTGGACGTTGTAGCGGAAGAAGTCGATGAGCTCGCAGGCCGAGTCGATCTCGGCCTGGTACGCCGTCTTGCTCTGCCCGAGCATCGTCGCCGCGTTGAGCGTGGGGCGGTACCGGGTCGCGAGCAGCTCGGCCGCCTTGAGGAACACGGCGGCGCGCTCGGTCCACGGCGTCCTCGACCAGGCCGGGTGCGCCCGCCGGGCGGCCTCGATCGCGCGCGCGACGTGCTCGGCGCCACCTTGGTGAGCCCGGGCGAGGAGGAGGTCGCGCCGGTGCGGCGCGCGGACCTCGTCGAGCGCTCCGGTCCGGATCGCCTCGCCGTCGATCACCATCGGGATCTCGATCGTCTCCCGCGCCCGGCGGTCGAGCTCCGCCTTGAGGGCCGCGCGCTCCGGGCTGCCAGGCGCGTACGTGAGGACGGGCTCGTTCAGAGGGCTCGGGGGCGTGGCGATGGCGTCGATCATGACGCGAGTCTAGCGGGGGAGCCGAGGGCGCGCAGGCTCCGGCGCCGCTGCTCTCCGCCGCGGCGTGAGCCAGATGGCCGCGGTGGAGAGCGCTCGGCGCAATCACGCGATTCACGCGATTCACGCGATTCTAACGATGTCAGGTTTCCGGCGTCCCTCGCCTTGGGCAACGACGACGTCGCCGCTACTCTCGTCCGATGCGCGAGCTCATCACGCCGCCCGATGCGATCCTCGACCCGATCACGGGAGCTGCGCGCGTCGGATCGTACCGGGGCGATCTCCCCCGCGTCGACCCGGTGCTCCTCGCGCCGCGCAGGCTCGATCGGCTGCTCAAGCACAAGCGATGGGTCTACGTGGCGATCGCGTCCGACGAGGTCTTCGTCGCCGTCGCGGTCGTGCACCTCGGCTACCTGTCGATCGCGTTCAGCGTCGTCTTCGACAAGGCAGGCCGGCGGCTGCTCGTGGATCGCGCGGCGTTCGGGCCGCCCTTCGCGGCGAGCGTGGGCGAGGCGAGCGGCGAAGGCTGCTCCGCGCGCGTGTGGCTCCCCCGCGCGCGCGTGCGGATCGAGCGGCCGCGCAGGGACGCGACGACCGCGGTGACCGCCGCGCTGCGCGGCATCGAGCTCGAGGCGCGGCTCGACGGTCGCGGGGCCCCGCCGGCGCTCTCGGCGATCGCGCAGCCCTCGGATGGCGTCCTGATCACCAGCGAGAAGCGCCTGCTCCTCGGCGTCGAAGGCGAGGCGTCGGTGCTCGGTCGCCGCATCTCTCTCGACGGAGCGATCGCCAGCTACGACTACACGGGCGGCCTCCTGCGGCGCCGCACGACCTGGCGCTGGGCCCTCGCGCTGGGCCGCGCGGAGAGCGGCGAGCGCGTCGGCCTGAACCTGGGCGAAGGCTTCGTCGGCGACGCCGAGTGCGCGATCTGGATCGACGGCGAGCTCATCCCGCTCGCCGAAGGCCGGTTCACCTTCGATGCGGCGCGGCCGCTCGACCCGTGGCGCGTCCGGACCGCGGACGGCGCCGTGGATCTACGCTTCGCCCCCGGCGCGGCGCACTCGAACCACACGAACCTCGGCTTGCTCGCGTCGGAGTTCATGCAGCCGATCGGCCTCTATTCGGGCACGATCCGCCTCCCGGACGGGCGGCGCCTCGAGCTCCGGGACGTCCTTGGCGTCACGGAGGACCAGGACATCACCTGGTAGGGGCCGACGGATCGAGCCGGGCGTTCACCTCGGTCAGCCGCCGCGGCGCTCGGCGATGAGCCTGTCCAGATCGTCCTCGGTGATGAGCTTCGTGCCGTACTTGCGCGCCTTCACCGCCTTGCTCGACGTGGACGCCACGTCGGCGATGACGAGGTAGTGGAGCTCCTTCGTGACGCTGTTCAGCACCCGGCCGCCGTTCGACTCGACGAGGTGGGTGAGCTCGCCGCGGGGACGCGCGCCCGCGCCGGTGAAGCAGAACGTCAGTCCGGCGAGCGGGCCTTCGGCCTCGGGCGCGACCGGCACGATGCCGGCGGCGAGCAGCCGCGCGATCTCGTCGCTGCGCGCGCGCAGCCCTCGAATGATGCTCGCGGCCTTGATCGCGCCGAGGCCCGGGATGCTGGCGAGCTCGTCCTCGCCGGCGGCGAGCAGCTTCTCGATCGTCGTGTACCCCGCCGACACGAGCAGCCGCGCGGTCTGGATCGCGAACCCCTCGATGCCGAGCGCCGCGAGGAACACCGGCAGCGCGAGCGGGAGGCGGCTCTTCAGCTGCTCCAGGCACTTCGTTGCGCTCTTCTCGCCGCGCCGATCGAGGTCGGCGATGCTCTTGACCGTGAGCTTGTAGAGGTCGAGCGGCTCTCGCACGAGGCCCGCGGCCACCACCTGCTCGATCAGCTTGTCGCCCCACTCCAGCGCGCCGATGGCGTCGATCCAGTTGTGGATGCGCCCCTCGATGAGGGCGCGGCACGAGGTGTTCCGGCAGAGGAGGTACTCTCCCTCGACGACGAGCGGCGCGCTGCAGACAGGGCAGACCGATGGAGGGACGGCGACGGGGCCGCGCTTCTCGACGACCTCCTCGACGTACGGGATCACGTCGTTGCGGCGCGAGACAAGCACCTCGTCGCCCACGCCGATGCCGAGGCTCCGCACGTTGGCCGAGTTGTGCAGGGAAGCGCGCCGGACGTTCGCGCCGGCGAGCTCCACCGGCTCGACGATCGCCACCGGGGTGACGCGGCCGCTCGGCCCGGTGTCCCACTGGATCGCCACGACCGTCGTCACCTTGGCGGGCGACGCGAATTTGAAGGCGACCGCGCCGCGCGGCCGGCGGTTGACGTCGCCGAGCAGGCCCTGGACGTGGAGCGAGTCCACGTAGACGACGAGCCCGTCGATCTCGTAGTCGAGGCCCGCGCGGAGCTCGCTCGAGTAGCGCCGGTAGAGCTTCACGACGTCATCGACGCTGCCGTACGCGGTCTGCGGCGTCGCGAAGCCGAGCTCGCGCAGCCAGGCGAAGCGCGCCCGGCACGTCGGGATCTCGAGGTGATCGGCGACATCGTAGAAGAGCACGGTGCAGTGCTCCGCCCCCTGGCCGTCGAACCGCTTGGCCGCGCCCGCGGCCATGTTGCGCGGGCTGGTGACGCCGGGGAAGTGGCGCTTCATGTCCGAGAGGCGAAGGATGATCTCTCCGCGCACGGACAGCCGGCCCTTCTCCCGGATCCGCGAGGGGATCCCCTTCATCCGCGCGACGTTCGCGGTGATCCGCTCGCCCCACTCGCCGTCGCCGCGGGTGATGGCGTCGACGAGCTTGCCGCCCTTGTAGATGACCTCGATGGAGATGCCGTCGAGCTTCTCCGCCACGAAGAGGTCACCCGCGACGCTCGAGGTGGATCCCGGCGCCGGCGGCGCGGCGCCCGTGCCGCCGTCGCCATGCCCGTCCTTCACGAGGATCTCGTCGCACCGGGCGACCCAGCCCAGAAGTTCGTCCTCGGAGACGACCTTGTTGAGCGAGCCCATCGGGATCTCGTGCCGCGCCTTCTCCCACTCGGTGATCAGCGAGGCCGAGCCGACCCGGGCGAGCACCGGGTGCGCCGGATCGAGGGCGCGGAGCTCGTCCTCGAGGGCGTCGAACGCCGCGTCCGAGATCTCGGGGCGCCCCGCGTAGTAGCTCGCCCTGTATTTCTCGATGCGCTCGGCGAGCTCCTCGATCCTCGCCTTGTGCTTCGGATCCGTCGCGAGCCCGCCCTGCAGCGCATCGCGCGCTCCGGCGTCGTCGTGGTGTGCCTGCGTCATCGCTTGCCTCGGCTCACTCGAGCTCCGTGTCGCCGGCGCGCCGGGCGGCGGCGAAGAGATCCCCCATGTCCATCGCGAGCTCGGACGGGAGCTCGTCTTCCCGGAACAGCCTTGCCTCGCGGATCTCGAGCGGGTTTTGCGGGGGGCGCGTCGGCGCGGCGATCCGGGCGGTGACGACGACCGTCACGGCGTGGAAGCGGATGTCGCGATCAGGCCGCGAGTACACGCCCACGACCCGCCCGAGCTCGACCTCGGTGACGCCGGCCTCCTCGGCGAGCTCCCGCACGATGCTGTCGCGGAGCGTCTCTCCCCATTCCAGGGTGCCTCCCGGGAGCGCCCAGGTTCCGGTGTCGCTGCGGCGAACGAGCAGCCACCGGCCGTCGGCGGTCTGAGCGGCGGCGGCGATCCCGACGACAGGCCGCCGGAGCAGCGCGCGGGCGACCTCCTTGGCGAGGGCGAGCACGGAGCGCGGCAACAGCGACAGGGGAGCGATTTCCATGAGAATTTTTGTGACGTGCGGGCAAAGCATAGGAGCGATCGGGCGCCGCCGGGAGAGGGTTCCGTGCGGCCTCGGCGGATCCTGCGGACGTCCATGAGCCGTGCGGCTCAGGCTCGGTCGCGGGAGAGAGGCAGGCTACGCTCGTCCCCATCATGGCGATCGTGCGGAGGGCGATGCGTGCTCCTGTCGGGTTGTACGGCTGCGCTGTCCGCTACGGCGTGGTGGCCTTCGGGGCGGCGCTTGCGCTCGCGTCGCTCCCGAGCTGCTCCGACGAGCGGCCCCCGCCGCCGCGCCCCCAGGCGGGCAGCTCCACCAGCGCAGGCGCCTCGGGGGGAGCGCCGCCCGATGTGGGCGCCGACGAGGGGCCCGCGAATGTCTGCGAGTGCCTCGCGGCCTATGGCGGCGAGGCCGGGCGCTGCGGCGATTGCTTCAACGAGCATGCGTCCCCCGGTGGGCGCTGCGAGGCGGAGCTCGCGGCGTGCGACGGGGAGCCCGAGTGCAGGCCGATCAGCCTGTGCCTCAAGGGGTGCGGCCACAACAAAGCCTGCCAGACGGCGTGCGTGTTCCCGGACGATGCGGGCGCCGCTCACCGGATGTTCCAGCGGGTGCTCGCCTGTGTGTGCGCTGCGTGCGGCGCCAGGTGCGCCTACTCCGGCGCGCCGCTCGAGTGCGCGGCGCCCGACGAGGTGGACGGCAGCGGTGGAGCCGCGGGCGCCGGCGGCGCAGGTAGCGCTGGCGCCGGCGGGGCCGCGGGTGTCGGCGGGGTAGGTGGCGCTGGTGTCGGCGGGGTAGGTGGCGCTGATGCCGGCGGGGCAGATGGCGCTGGCACCGGCGGGGCTGCGGGAGCGTCCGGAGATCCAGGAATCTGATGAGCCCTCCGCTCCCCTCCGGCGCGTGGTCCGCTCCGGTTCCCCGTGCGGTAGGCTTGCCGCATGGAGAAACCGGTGATCTGGGCGGCCCTTCAGCTCTCCAGCCAGGAGAACGTGAGCGAGAACCTGGCGCGGGTCGAGGTGCTCGTCGTGGAGGCGGCGCGCCGTGGGGCGACGACGGTCGTGCTGCCCGAGAACTTCGCGTACATGGGCAACGAGGAGGGGAAGCGTAACATCGCGGAGGACCTCGACGCCGGTGGCGGTCCGATCGCGCGTCGTCTCGCCGACGCGGCGCGCTCCGCCCGGGTGACCATCGTGGCCGGCGGCTTCCCTGAGCGCGCGCACGATCCGGCGCGGCCATACAACACCTGCGCGGTCTTCGGGCCCGACGGCCGGCTCACCGCGCGCTACCGGAAGATTCACCTCTTCGACGTCGAGATCGCCGACGGAACGAAGTACCGCGAGTCGGCGTCGACGACCGCCGGGGAGCGCCCCGTCGTCACCGAGATCGACGGCGTGAAGCTCGGGCTGTCGATCTGCTACGACGTCCGGTTTCCGGAGCTCTACCGCGCGCTCTCGTCCGCGGGCGCAGAGGCGATCGCCGTCCCTGCGGCGTTCACCCTGCTCACCGGCAAGGACCACTGGCTGGTCTTGCTCCGCGCCCGGGCCATCGAGGCTCAGGCGTACGTGGTGGCTGCGGCGCAGTGGGGCAAGCATCCAGGCGGGCGGGCGACGTTCGGGAAATCGTGCGTCATCGATCCGTGGGGTGAGGTGATCGCGCAGGCCTCGGAAGGGGAGGGGATCGCGATGGCGATGCTCGACCCCTCCTACCTCGATCGCGTCAGGGCGAACCTACCTTCGCTCACGCACCGGAGGCTCTGATCGTCATGTCATGGGGGTAAGCACTTTGTCCTCGCACAGGAGGTCGCGGTGCCGGCGCTTCCCATGGCCGATCTCTGCCGTCTGCTCACTCGGCAGAGGCGTCGCTCGGCTCCGTCTCTCCGGCCGAGGGCGGCGTGCTGCCGCGCTTGGACAGGAGGGCGCGGAGCTCTGCAGGCCTGCGGAAGCCGATGCGGCGGGCGACCTCTCCCTCGGTTAGCCCCTCATGCAGGAGCGCTCGCGCGCGCTCCGCACGCACCTCATCGTAATAGACGTGGGGCGATGACCCGAAGGCGGCGCGGAAGAGCCGTGCGAAGTGAAACTCGGACAGATCGAGGTCCAGCGCGACCTCGTAGGAACGGATCCTCTGGCCTGCTTCCGCGGCGCTGCGGATGCGGTCGCGGCCGAGCAGGATCCGCTCCGAGGTACTCCGCGGGAGCGGGGCTGCGGAGCGCAGTGGTGGCGAGGATCGCGAGGCGCCGGTCGCTGCAGCGCGCTCGCGCGGCGGCTGCGCGCTGAGGCTCGGCGCAGCGACGCCAGGCGTGGGGAGCGACGCCGGCCGGACGGCAGGCGCGCCGCTCGGAACCGACAGGGAACATGCGGCCGGCATGCTGTGGGACGAGGAGGGTGCGATCGGAGTCGAGATGGGAAGCGCAGTCGTCACGAGTACCTCTCCAGCGGTGTAAGGACGGTGTCTCGCGGTCATCGCGGCCACCGGCGCGACGTATTGCAACCAGCAGGCCGCAAGCTGACGCAGCGCTCTCGGCTCACGCGGTTCGGCATTCAGCAGCACAAAATGCCGCGATTGCCCGGCAACCTGCTCGCGACGTCCGACGGGGTGTGGCCTGCCGTTCACGTGGCACAGGCGCCAGAGATCACCCGCGGTTGGCACATTGTGTCTTCACGACGTGCGCGCCGTGGCGGTCGCCTGCAGCGCGACATCCTCGCGGCGAGCTCATGACGGTCATTGGAAATGAATGCGGGAGCGCGCTCCCGCATCCAACGACGTCCGCGCGAGGCGCGGAGTCTCCGCGACATCTCGAACGAAGGATCGATGTCAGACGTCGATCTCGGCGTTCGGCGCGCGCTCCATGATGAAGCGGAAGCGCGCCTGGGCGTCCTTGCCCATCAGCTCGTTCAGGATGCGATCGGTCTCGATCTCTCCCTCGATCACGACGCGCAGCGCGCGCCGGCGCCGGATGTCGAGCGTGGTCGCCTTGAGGTCCTCCGCGGGCATCTCGCCGAGCCCCTTGAACCGCGAGATATCCGCCTTGGCCGTCTTGGGGAGCTTCGCGAGGACCCGGTCGCGCTCCGCATCGTCGAGCGCCCAGTGCGTCTCCTTGGCGACATCGATCCTGTAGAGCGGCGGCTGCGCGAGGAACACGTGCCCGCCGCGGAGCAGGCCGGGCAGGTGCCGGTAGAAGAACGTCAGCAGCAGCGTCGCGATGTGCTGGCCGTCGCTGTCGGCGTCCATGAGTAGAAAAATCCTTCCGTAGCGCAACTTGGAGGCATCAAAGTCCTTTCCAAAGCCGCAGCCCAGCGCGCTCACGATGTCCTGGAGCTCCTTGTTGCCGAGCACCTTCGATGTCGAGGCCTGCTCCGCGTTGAGCACCTTGCCGCGGAGCGGGAGGATCGCCTGGGTCCGGCGATCGCGGCCCTGCTTGGCCGAGCCACCGGCGCTGTCGCCCTCGACGATGAAGAGCTCGCTCTCGCTCGGATCGGTCGAGGCGCAATCGGCGAGCTTCCCCGGCAGGTTGAGCCGGTGCGACACCGGCGTCTTGCGCAGGACCTGCTGGGTCGCCTCGCGTCGCGCCTCCCTGGCGCGCGCCGCCAGGATCGCGCGGGCCACGATCGACTCACCGGCCGTGCCGTTGTGGAGCATCCACTGCTCGAGCGCCGGCCGGACCATGCCCTCGACCGCCGGTCCAGCCTCCGCGTTGTTGAGTCGATCCTTCGTCTGTCCCTGGAACTGCGGGTCCTGGATGTAGATGGACAGGACACCCACGATCCCCTCGCGGATGTCGTCGGCCGTCAGCGTCACCCCCTTCGGCTGGACCTTCTTCGCGTCCATGAACGCGCGGACCGCCTTCACGATCGCGGCGCCGAAGCCGGACTCGTGCGCCCCGCCCGCGTGCGTGGGGATGCCGTTGACGTACGACTTCACGTACTCGTCGGTCGACTCGGTCCACTGGAGCGCGGCCTCCAGGCGGATCTCGCCCTCGCGCGCGACGTAGAAGATGGTCGGGTGCGTCACCGCCTTGCCGCGCTGGGCGATCAGCTTCGGCAAGAAGTCCGCGATGCCGTTCGGGTGGAGGAGCTCGATCGACTCTCCGGACGAGAGATCGCGGAACGCGATCTCGAGCCCTCCATGAAGGTACGCCTTGGCCTCCAGGCGCTCGCGGATGGTCTCGGGATCGAAGCGCCGGCCCTGCCCGAAGATCTCCGGATCGGGCCGGAAATGGACGCTCGTGCCGTGCTTGCGGGTGGGCGCGCCCTTCTTGAGCTTGCTGGTCGGCGCGCCGCGCGAGAACGTCTGCTGGTGCTCGAAGCCGTCGCGCAGCACCCGGACCTCGACGAGCTCGGAGAGCGCGTTGACGACGCTCGAGCCGACGCCGTGGAGCCCGCCTGAGACCTTGTAGTTGTCGCTCCCGAACTTCCCGCCCGCGTGCAGCGTGCAGAGGATGAGCTCGAGCGCGGGGCGCTTGTACCTGGGATGGATGTCCACGGGGAAGCCGCGCCCGTCGTCGGTCACGGTGGCGCCCTGGAGGTCGGCGTCGAGCGTCACCTCGATCCGCTTCGCGTGCCCGTTGATGGCCTCGTCGACGGCGTTGTCGACGATCTCCCAGAGCAGGTGGTGGTAGCCCCTGACGTCCGTGCCGCCGATGTACATGGCGGGGCGCTTGCGGACGGGCTCCAGCCCCTCGAGCACCTCGATATCAGCGGCCGTGTAACGTGCGCCCGAAGCGGCGCGGACCGGGGGATTCGTGGCGGCCATGTTCAGCTCACCTCCAGCGTCGGTACGACGACGGCCGGCGGCACCACGCGGACGAAGCGGTCGCGTCGTGCGACCGGCTCGCCCTGCGTGCCGCGCTGGCCGGCGATTTTGCTCGCGGCGATCTCGAGCGTCTTGCCCTTCTCCGTCTCGACCGTGATCGCGTCGTTCGGCCCGAGGGCGAGCGCGGCGCCGACCAGGCGCTCCCCCTCGGCGACCCGCATCACGACCGAGCCCTTGCCCGGGCCCGAGAGCAGCGCGAGCTCCTCCACGGCCACGCTGAGCGCCCAGGCGTCGCTCGACGCGCAGAGCACCCGATCGGCGCCGTCCACCGCATGGACGAAGAGCACCTCGTCGCCCTCGTTCAGCTTGGCGAAGCGGCGCCCGGAGCGCGTCGACGGATCGCGGTGCGGCCGCAGCGAGAACCTGAAGCCGAGGCCTCCTCGGGTGATCGCCAGCGCGAAGGGCGGCTCTGGCTCGGCGGAGTCCGGGGTCTGCGCCGGGACGTCGAGCGCCCTCGGATCAAAGGACATCAGCGCGATCAGCCGCTCGCCGTCGGCCAGCTTGAACAGCTTCTGCACGGGATCGCCGTAGCCGGTCGACTGCGGCACGTCGTGGATGCGGCACACGTAGCACGCGCCGAGGTTCGAGAAGAACGCGACCGTCGACCGCGTCGAGCCGGCGACGACCGCGAGGACGCTGTCTCCCTCGCGGATGCGCGTCGAGGCGAGATCCTTCACCTCGCGGACCCGCTTCACCCAGCCCTGCGCCGAGAGGATCACGTTCGCGTCCTCGGCCACGATGAAGTCCTCGGCCTGGTACTCGGGCTCGTCGATCGAGCCGACCACCTTCGTGCGGCGCTTCTCGCCGTAGGATCCCTTGATCTCGACGAGCTCGTCGCGGACGATCCCCCAGCGCTTCGCGTCGCTCCGGAGCAGCCCTTCGATCCGCTTGGCCTCGGCGCGCTTCTCGCCGAGATCCTTCTGCACGAGCAGGATCTCGAGCCGCGCCAGCCTGTAGAGCTTGAGCTCGAGGATCGCGTCCGTCTGCTCCTCGTTGAGGGTGAAGCGCTTCATCAGCTTCTCGGCCGCGTCGGCCTTGCCCTCGCTCTTGCGGATGATCCGGATCACCTCGTCGAGCGCGTCGAAGATCTTCTCGAACCCCTCGAGGATCGTGATCCGCCGCCTCAGCTCGCCGAGCTCGAACTCGAGCCGCCGCGTCACCGTCGCGTAGCGGAAGTCGAGGAACTTCGTCAGGATCTCGTGCAGGCCGAGCCGCCGCGGCGCGGCGATCTCCGCGTTGTCGGTGGGCACGAGGCAGGTGAGGTTCACCTGCACGTTGATCGCGAGCGGCGTCTGTTTGTAGAGGTACGCCATCACGAGCTGCGCGTCGGCGCCGCGCTTGAGCTCCATCACGATGCGCACCTCGCCGGTCGACTCGTCGCGCACGTCCACGAGCGTCGGCAGCTTCTTGGAGAGGATCACCTCGGCGATCTTCTCGACGATGGCCTTCCGCTCGACGCCGTACGGGATGGAGGTGATCACGATCTGCGGAGCGGCGCCGCGCTTGCCGTCGCCCTCTTCCAGCTGCCACTCGCCGCGGAGCTTCAGCGAGCCCTGGCCAGCCGTGTAGACGGCCTCGAGCTCCTTCTTGGTCGCGTGCAGCTGACCTCCGGTCGGGAAATCCGGCCCCTTCACGTACGACAGCAGCCGGTGCGTGGTGAGCTCGCGGTTCTCGATCAGCGCGACGCACGCGTCGATCACCTCGCCCAGGTTGTGCGGCGGGATGCTCGTCGCCATCCCGACCGCGATCCCCTGCGAGCCGTTCACGAGGAGGTTGGGGAAGCGCGACGGGAGGACGATCGGCTCGAAGCGGGTCCCGTCGTAGTTGGGACGAAAGTCCACGGTGCGCTGGCCGAGCTCGCTGAGAAGCTCCAGCGCGAGGGGCCGGAGCTTCGCCTCGGTGTAACGCATCGCGGCGGGCGCATCGCCGTCCACGGAGCCGAAGTTCCCGTGGCCGGCGATGAGCGGCGCCCGCATCACGAAGTCCTGCGCGAGCCGGACCATCGCGTCGTAGATCGCGACGTCGCCGTGCGGGTGGTACTTGCCCATCACGTCACCGACGACCGCGGCGCTCTTCCGGTACTTCGCGTCCGGACCGAGGTGCAGGTCGTGCAGCATCGCGTAGAGGATGCGGCGCTGCACCGGCTTCAACCCGTCGCGGACATCGGGCAGCGCGCGCGACGTGATGACGCTGAGCGCATAGTTCAGGTACCGGCGCTGCGCCTCTTCGGCGAGCGAGGTGTCGGGCGCCGGGGGCGGCGGCGGCTCGCTGTCACCGGGCCGGCCGCCACGGCGGCCCTTGCGGGACGCGTCACCGTCGGACGGAAGGGAGGGGGTTCGAGACACGCGATGCTCCAGGGAGTGCGCGGGCACCGACGAACAGGTGCTCCGATGTTCAGGTGAACGCTAGCGAGCCTCGGCAATTACCCAGGGGCTCGCGCTCGGTCAAGGCTGCCTCGCGGGAATTTCTGGCGGCGAGTGCTCGCCTGCGCTCGTGCGGACCCTGGCATAGCGTCAGACGGCCGCGAGATCGACCCGAACACAGAGCAGCGGAGCGCGACCTGACGGCGGCGCCTTGATTTCGGCGTCCGCCCTTGAGACTCACGGCGCGCTGGGCTACGGGGTGGCGCCTTGTACGCGACAGGCACCCGTCCCATGCTTCGCCTTCTCGGCCGCAGGCTGCGGCTCGTCTGGCTCGGCCTCTTCCTGGTGTTCGTTGCAGTGGCGGCGATACGGCCCCGGCTCGCGGCAGCCCAGGTGCCAGGAGGTGCTCCTGGCGCGCAGCCGCCTCGGGGCGGCGCCGCGCCGCCCCCCGCCCCGGCCGGCGCTGCGCAGCCGTCCGCGCCGACCGACGCGGCCGCGGGAGCCCAGCCTGGCGCCGGTACACCTGCGCAGGTCGCCGCCGACGCCGTCGAGCCGACGATCCACCTGGCGCCCACGGAGGCCGAGCTCGCTCGGGGGCAGCCGGTCGTCCAGGTCGCCATCGCTGGCAACCGGCGTGTCTCGACCGAGGACGTGCTCGTCTACCTGGGGCAGACGCGGGTCGGCAGGCCGTTCACCCCCGAGGGGCTGGCGCGCGACGTGCGCGAGCTCTGGGACTCCGGCCTGTTCGACGACGTCGAGGTCGACCTCACCCGCCGCGACGACGGCGTGAGCCTGAGGGTGCTGGTCCGCGAGCGCCCGAGCATCAAGGCGATCGAGTTCTCCGGCAACAAGGAGATCGACAGCGAGGATCTCACCGAGGCGCTCTCGGTCGAGATCAAGACCGGCACGATCCTGAGCTACGCGGCGATCCGGCGCGGCGTGCAGAAGCTCCGCGACAAGTACGCCGAGGAGGGCTTCTTCCTCGCCGAGGTCAGCTACGAGGTCAAACCGGAGCGAGAGAACCAGGTCACCCTCAAGTTCACGATCAAGGAGCACTCGCCGGTCACCGTCCGGCGCATCACGTTCATCGGCAACCACAACATCTCGGACGAGGAGCTCCGGGAGGTCATGATCACGGGGCAGGGGGGCTTCTTCGCCTTCGGCACCGGCGGTCCGTTCCGCCAGGACGCGTTCGAGCGCGACGTCCTCGTGATCAACGCGCTCTACTACGATCGTGGCTTCCTCGCGGTGCAGGTCGCGACGCCCAGGGTGATGCTCACGCCCGACCGCACGGGCATCGAGGTCACGATCACGATCAACGAGGGGCCGCGCTTCCGCATCCGCTCGCTCCGCGTCTACGAGCGCGACGCCGACGGCCGCGAGATCGAGCCGCTCGGCGGGCGCCGCGCGCTGCGCGAGATGGTGCGGGCCAAGCCGGGCGACTGGTTCAACCGCGCCGAGCTGGCGAAGGATATCGGCGCGATCCAGACGCTCTACCGGGACGCCGGCTACGCCAACGTCGAGGCGGCGCCCGACACCCAGCTCGACCCGGACAGGCGCGAGGTCGACATCACCGTCGGCATCCGCAGAAATCAGCTCGTCCACTTCGGGCGCATCGAGATCCGCGGCAACACGAAGACGCGGGACAAGGTGATCCGCCGCGAGATGGAGGTGGAGGAGCAGCAGCTGTTCAGCGAGACGAAGCTGGAGCGCTCGAAGCAGCGCATCACGGCGCTCGGCTACTTCGAGCGGGTCGACATCTCCACCGAGCAGGGCGACGACCCCCAGCACATCAACGTCAACGTCGACATCGGCGAGAAGCCGACGGGCACCTTCCAGATCGGCGCGGGCTTCTCGAGCGTCGAGAACTTCATCGCGACGGCGCAGGTCCAGCAGGCGAACCTGCTCGGGAGCGGCCAGTCGCTGTCGCTCCAGGCGCAGATCTCCGGATCGCGGCGCCTCATCGACGTCCGCTTCTTCGAGCCGTACCTGTTCGACAGCCCGTTCTCCGCGGCGGTGAGCGTCTACAACCAGCTGCGGACCTACACGGAGTTCTCGCAGACCTCCACCGGCGGCTCGCTCACGCTCGGCTACCCGCTCATCGAGCCGGAGCTGCGCGCGCAGCTGACCTACACGCTGGAGAACGACGTGATCTCGTCGGCCACGAATACCGGCCTCGGCACGGCAGAGGAGCGAGCCTCATTCCAGCGGCTCCCGCTCTACAACCTCTTCAACGCCGGGCTCACGTCGAGCATCCGCCCTGCGCTCACCTTCGACACGCGCAACAACCAGCTCTTCCCGACCTCGGGCATTTACCTGCAGGGCTCGGTGGAGCTCGCCCACAGCGCGTTCGGCAGCGAGAACGAGTTCCTGCGGTACCGCGCCACGGGGCGGTTCTACTACCCGATCACGGACAGCCTGGTCCTCAAGCTGAACACCGAGGCCGGCATGGTGACGAGCCCCAACCCGCAGGGCGTGCCGATCTTCGCCCGCTTCTTCCTGGGCGGCATCCTCGATGTGCGCGGCTTCGAGATCCGGGACATCGGCCCGCGCCTTCCGCTCCGCGAGTCGCTCGATCCGAACTCGCTGCCTATCGCGAACGGCGCGAACATCGGCGGCAACCTGATGTACTACCAGAACCTCGAGCTGGAGTTCCCGATCCTCGAGGCTGTGCAGATCAAGGGCGTCGTCTTCACGGATCTGGGCAACGCCTGGAATCTCGAGAAGCTCTACTGCAACGCCGCCCCCGCATCGCCGCACGACGTCACGAATCCGTGCTTCTCGGCCGAGCGCCTCCTCGACGTCCGCACCTCGTGGGGATTCGGGCTCCGGTGGTTCTCCCCGCTCGGACCGCTGCGCTTCGAGTGGGGCTTCCCGTTCAAGCGGCTGCCCTACGAAGAGACGTACAAGTTCGAGTTCAACATCGGCAACTTCTTCTGAGCGACTGGCCAGCGGGCACAGCAGGGACGTGCCCGCTCCCCGGGGGGCTGGCGTGCGGTCGGGCGGACCCTACCCCAGAGCGTCCTGGATGGCGCGCAGCGGCGTCGTGGCCGCTGGAGGGCGGTCGGCGCGGGGCGGATCGCCGTGGAGTCCGGGGGGCAGCGGTTGCTCGTCGGGGGCGCCGCTGTTAGGTGGAGATCCATGCGCCCGGAGCACAGCTCGATGGGGTTCCCCAAGCCAGGCAAGGCCCTGCTGGGGATGATGATCGCGATCGGCTGTATCTGGGTGATGTTCACCCTGGGCCTGAACTGGGGGGGCGCCGGCGAAGGCGTGCTCGAGCCGTTCCTCGGCATCAGCGAGAAGGTGCTCCACGGTCAGGTGTGGCGGCTGCTCACCGCGCCGCTCGTCCACAACCCGAGCGATCCCTGGCACTTCGTCACGACGCTGCTCGGCCTGTATTTCCTGGGTCCCTCGCTCGAAGAGCGCTGGGGAGCCAGGCGCACGCTGGCGTTCCTGTTCGGCTCCGCCGCCTTCGCGTTCGCGCTCCAGGTGGCGGTGGGCGCGCTCCTCCCGAAGATGGCGCGGCCCGTGTTCTACGGCGGGCTCGGGATGATCGAGGCGGTCGCCGTCGCGTGGGCGCTCGCGCACCGACATGCCACTGTCCGCCTCTTCTTCGTCCTCCCCGTGACGGGCACCATGCTGCTCGTCTTCATCTTCGGGATCTCGGTGCTCAACGTCATCGCCATGCGCGCGCTGCCCGAGGGGCTGATCACGCCGTTCGGCGGCATGCTCGCGGGTTATCTCTTCGGCGACTTCTCCCCGCTGCGCCGCTTCTATCTACGGATGCGCTTCCGTCAGCTGCAGGCGCAGTCCGCCGCGCTCCGCCGTGTCCCCGCGGCGCGCGGCCGCTCCGGGGGCGTCCCTCTGCGGGTCATCCCCGGCGGCCAGAAGGACCCCCCGAAGGACAAGCGCTATCTCAACTGAACGGGCCACGGGGCGCCCCGCCCCGGCCACGCTCCCGGGTGTTCAGGGCGTGGCGCACCGGCGGAGCTCTTCGAGCGTCTTCGCGCGGGTAAGGCAGCCGAGCTCGCCGGGGTCGACCTTGCCCCCGGCAAGCTCCCGCTTGCAGTCGAATGTCCACTCCGACGAGAGCCTCTCGCCCTCGCTGTCGATCACCACGGAGGCTTTCCCCGGGCCCCCTGGAGCGGTGGACCCCACCCGCTTTGCCTCCGCTGCCCATGCGGTGCGCATGCCCTCGCCGATCGTGCGGCAGTCTTCTTCGGACATCGTCTTGCTGCAGCCGCCGAGGACCGCGCTCGCGAGCACGAGGAGGGCCACGGCGGCGCGCTGCTCGCCAGGCGAACGCCTACCCACGCGAGCGAGTGACTGGCGAGCGCGAGGCCAGCAGCGCGGCCTGCGCGGGAGAGCTGTCTTCGGTTGGCGAGCAGGACAGCCCACGGACTAGCTGTCGATGAAGCTCTTGAGCTGCTTCGAGCGGCTGGGGTGCCGGAGCTTGCGGAGCGCCTTCGCCTCGATCTGCCGGATGCGCTCGCGGGTGACCTCGAAGTCCTGACCCACCTCTTCGAGCGTATGATCGCTCTTCTCGCCGATGCCGAAGCGCATCCGGAGCACCTTCTCCTCGCGCGGCGTCAGCGTCTTCAGGACCTTACGGGTCTGCTCCGCGAGGTTCATGTTGATCACGGCCTCCGCGGGCGAGATCACGCTCTTGTCCTCGATGAAGTCGCCAAGGTGCGAGTCCTCTTCCTCGCCGATGGGGGTCTCGAGCGAGATCGGCTCCTTCGCGATCTTCAGGACCTTGCGCACCTTGTCGAGCGGGAGCTCCATCTTCTCGGCGATCTCCTCGGGGGTCGGCTCGCGGCCGTACTCCTGCACGAGGTAGCGCGAGGTGCGGATCAGCTTGTTGATCGTCTCGATCATGTGGACCGGGATGCGGATCGTCCGCGCCTGGTCCGCGATCGCGCGGGTGATCGCCTGCCGGATCCACCACGTCGCGTACGTCGAGAACTTGTAGCCGCGCTTGTACTCGAACTTGTCGACGGCCTTCATGAGGCCGATGTTCCCTTCCTGGATGAGGTCCAGGAACTGGAGGCCGCGGTTCGTGTACTTCTTCGCGATGGAGACCACGAGGCGGAGGTTGGCCTCGACCAGCTCCGCCTTGGCGCGCTCCGCCATCCGCTCCCCCTCGCGGATGTTCTCGTAGGTATCGCGGATCGCCGCGACGTCGATGTTGAGCTCTTCCTCGACCTTCTTCAGGCCCTTCTGGGCGTTCTTGATGGTCGATTCGAAGTCGTTGAGCTCCTCGCGGTTGACGTTGAGCTTCTTGGCGAGCCGCCCCTCGAGGGCGCGGTTGCCCTTCACCTTGATGAGCTCGCGCTTGAGCTCGCCCTTCGAGAGCCCGGTGCGCCGCTCCAGCTCCGTCGCCCCCGCCTCCGCCTTCTCGACCTTCGAGATGAGGCTCTTCAGCTTCTGGACGATCTTGTCGATCGTCCGCTTGTTGAGGCGCATCTCCTCGAGCGTCGTCACGAGCTCGGCTGTCGACTGCGTCACCTCGACGTCGATCTGCTTGCGGCGGACCTCCGTCTTCACCTCTTTGCGCTCCTCCAGGAGCTCCGCCTTCTTCTTGTCGACGCGCTTCACCTTGTCGATGAGGCGGATGATGCGCCGGTCGGCCTCCTCCTCATCGAACTCCTGGTCGTCGTTCTCGGCGTCCTTGATGAGCTCCTTCACCCGGATCTTGTGCTTCCGGAGCTTCTCTCCGAGATCGATGATCTCGCGGACGGCGATGGGGGAGTCGAGGATGGCGGCGTTGACCTTCTGCTCGCCGATCTCGATCCGCTTCGCGATCTCGACCTCGCCCTCGCGGGTGAGCAGCGAGACGCTGCCCATCTTCCGGAGATACATCCGGACGGGGTCGTTCGACTTCGAGTAGTAGTCGACGTCCTCTTCCTCGCGGTCGGGCGTGACGACGAGCTTCTTCTCGCCCGCCTCCTCGTCCGCGATGCGCTTCGGCGCGATCTTCACCTGGGTCGCGCCGTCGACGATCTCGATGTCCTCGTCGCCGAGGGCGCCCACCACGTCGTCGAGCTGATCGGGCGCGACGTCCGCGGGGAGCGCGTCGTTCACCTCGTCATAGGTGAGAAAGCCTTTGCTCTTGCCGGTTTCTACGAGCTTTTCGAGCGTCTTCCGGTCCTTCTCCGACCGCTCGGCCCGGATGCCCGCGTCTCCTTTGTTGCTAGGGCGCGCCCCCCCCTCGGCGTGCCCGCGTGTCGATGCGTGCCGCGCGCCGTTCAGCGCGCCGCCCCCCGCCGCCCTCGCGACCCCGCCTGCCCGACCGGAAGATTGCTTGGCCTTGCTCGCCATTACCTCATGCTCCACTTACGGCGACCAGCTCGCCGCGACCGACAAGACACCCAATGACTCCGATAAACTCTAGGGATCACGCACGTCGGGCCGCCACGGCGAGGCGACCCGGAACGCATCAAGGAAGACCGAGACCCCCCGCTCTTCGCTGGAATAGCTCACGCAGCAAAGCGTTTTCAGCATCAGCGTCGACCGCGCTCTTCTGGAGCTGGCTCACGACGGCTGCTTTTTGGCGCGCCAGGGCTTGTCTGCTCAACTTTTGTGAATTCTCCAAGAGCGTCGCCTTGGCCGTTGAGGCCGCTTCGAAGACAGGCGAGACCAGCCGTCCAGCCGCGAATGAATGGATCGGAGCCGGGACTTGCGCAAGAAATTCGCTGGCGGCAAGACCCATTTCAAAAGTGAAATTTTGACGCGCCGCAACAATCGCTAGGGCGACGTCGCCTTCGAGGCACTCCAGCGCTGTCTGGAGATCGTCGTCGGCCAGAAGCTCAGGGAAATCGAGGATCGCGCCCAGGATCTCCAGGCTTACCTCCTGGATTTGAGCGCGTGATCGCGCGCGCTCCCACGTCTCGGTTGTCTGTCCGGACGGGATCACCTCGCGGGTTGGCTGGTTCCGCGGGCGGGATAGGGATTCCTCGACGACGCGCTCCAGCTGCCGGAGGTCGTCCGGTGAGCGGCCGCCGATCACGAGCTTCGAGGAGAGGCGATCGGCGTAGAGCTTCGCCATCATCCTGAGGTTCGGGTCGTCTTCGTCGGCGAGCAGCGCGGTCACGGCGCGCACGCGGGCGAGCTGCTCGGGCAGCGACGAGCCTCCGAAGGTGTCGCCGTCGAGCGCCTCGTCGATGAGGTGCTCGAGCAGGCCGCGCGCCGCTTTGACGATGCGCGCGATCGCCTCCGGGCCGTGCTTGCGCGCGAGGTCGTCCGGATCGACGCCGGAAGGCAGCACGGCGACGCGCGCGCTCAGCCCCGCCTCGCGGCACGGGGCGCGCGCCGCGCGCGTGGCCTTCTTGCCGGCCGCGTCGCCGTCGAACAGCAGGATGACCGCGGGCGCGAAGCGCTTGATGAGCTTCGCCTGTCCGGGCGTGAAGGCGGTCCCGAGCGGAGCGATCGCCTGGCCGATGCCGCGCGCGTGGAGCGCGACGACGTCGAAGTTGCCCTCCACGAGGATCGCCTCGCCGCGCTGGCGGATCGACTGGCGCGCCTGGTGCAGCCCGAAGAGGTGCTCGCCCTTCGTGTAGATGGGCGACTCGGGGCTGTTGATGTACTTCGCCGGCGCGCCGTCGGCCTGCGGTGCAGGGCCGGTGAGGCCGAGCGACGAGAGCTCGGAAGGGCTGGGATCGGGCAGCGCGCGTCCGCTGAACGCGATCACCCGGCCCATCACGTCGGTGACGGCGAACATGAGCCGGTGGCGGAAGCGGTCGTAGTGTCCGCTCCCCGATGAGCGCGGCACGAGGAGCCCGACGCGCTCCGCGAGGACCGGGGAGACGCCTTGCTGTCGCAGGTACGTGGAGAGCCCGTCCCAGCCGAACGGGGCGTAGCCGATCCGGAACGCCTGGAGGGCGTCGGCGATCGGATCAACGGCTCCATCGCCGTCGCGGAGGGGCAGGCCGCGCCGCTGGAGCTCCTCGTGAGCGTAGCGCGCGAGCGGGTGAGGAGCGCTGCCCGGCCCCCCGCGGAGGCTGTGCTCGAAGAACGTCGCGGCGAGGTGGTTGACGGCGTAGAGGTCGTCCTTCGACCTGCGCGCCGCCTGCGCCTCGCGCCGCTCGGCCTCGGTCAGCGACTCCGCCACCTCGATGCCGGCGCGCTCGGCGAGCGCGCGGACCGCCTCGCCGAACGTCCGGCCTTCGAGCTTCATCACGAAGTCGATGGCGCTGCCGGTCTCCTTGCAGCCGAAGCAGTGATAGAACCCGCGGTTCGGGCTCACGTGGAAGCTGGGCGTCTTCTCCTTGTGAAAGGGGCAGAGCCCGGTGAAGGAGTGCCCTCGGCGGGCGAGGCGCACGCTTTCGCCGATGAGCGCTACGAGATCCGTGCGCTCTTTCACGAGCGCGATCGTCTCCGGAGAGATCATGGGCTGCCTTGGGGGCTCCGTGCGTGCGGGGCCCGCAGATCATCACGGGTGGACTCAGACGGCGTGGCGGCGTCCGCGCCAGCGCCTCGGCGGTACGGGCAGCTCGCGAAGCGGGAGACCCCCCAGTCCCTCGCGGCCTGTGTGGAGACAAGTGTCCTGTGCGGCGGCCGCACGTGCAAGGCGGTAGCCGCCAGAGACGTCACTTCGGATCGGGGAACGGAGAGCCGGGCTTCTTGTGGTCCGTGAGGCTCTCGTCGGGCTGGGAAGCCTCGACCATCTCGTCAACAGGCGGCGCCTCGGCGTGCTCGGCCAAGAAGCGCGTGTCTTCGCGTACCATCGGAGGGGGCGGATCGCCGATGAGCTCGAGCTCGGTGGCGAGCCACTGCTCCTCTTCGATGAGCGCCCGGCGGCGCGGATCAGTCAGGTCGCCTTGCCAGTGGTCGAGCTCGGTGTCGACCTCCTTGAGCCGGAGGCGTACCCTCACGACGTCGACGTCATCCTTCACCGCGAAGCGCTCGGTGAGGAGCAGCGCGGTGTCGTTGGCGACCTCGACGAAGCCGTGATGGACGGCCAGGCGGTGCTCCTGGCCGTTCTGGTGGTAGGTCACGAGGCCGGTCCGGAGGGCGGCGAGCAGCGGGAGGTGACCCGGGAGCACACCGAACTCGCCGGCGACGCTCGGCGCGGTCACGTCCGTGACCTGCTCGCGCAGAGCGACGCCGGTCGGCGTCACGATCTCGAGGAGGATTGTGTCGGCCATGGCTGCGTCAGGACGCCCTCTGCGAAGCGCGAGCCTTCACGTCCTCGATGCCGCCCACCAGGTAGAAGTCCTGCTCCGCGACATGGTCGAGCTTGCCGTCGAGGATCTCCTCGAAGCCCGCGATCGTGTCCTTCAGCGGCACGAGCTTGCCCTCGAGGCCGGTGAACTGGGCGGCGACGAAGAACGGCTGCGACAGGAACTTCTGGATCTTGCGGGCGCGCGCCACGACGAGCTTGTCGTCCTCGCTGAGCTCGTCCATGCCGAGGATGGCGATGATGTCCTGGAGGTCCTTGTAGCGCTGCAGCGTCTGCTGGACGCGCCGCGCGACGGAGTAGTGCTTCTCGCCGACGATCTGGGGATCGAGCATCGTCGAGTTCGAGTCGAGCGGATCGACGGCCGGGTAGATGCCGAGCTCCGAGATCGCGCGCGAGAGGACGGTGGTGGCGTCGAGGTGGGCGAAGGCCGTGGCCGGCGCGGGGTCGGTCAGGTCGTCGGCAGGGACGTAGATCGCCTGGACGCTGGTGACGGAGCCCTTGGTCGTCGAGGTGATGCGCTCCTGGAAGGCGCCCATCTCCGTCGAGAGGGTCGGCTGGTAACCGACGGCGCTCGGGATGCGCCCGAGGAGCGCGCTGACCTCGGAGCCCGCCTGGGTGAACCGGAAGATGTTGTCCACGAACAGGAGGACGTCCTGCCCCTCCTCGTCGCGGAAGTGCTCGGCCACGGCGAGCGCCGAGAGCGCGACGCGAGCGCGAGCGCCCGGGGGCTCGTTCATCTGGCCGTAGATCAGCGCGGCCTTCGAGATGACGGGGCTCCCGTCCGCGAGCTTCGACTCGCTCATCTCGAGGAAGAGGTCGTTGCCCTCGCGCGTCCGCTCGCCGACGCCGGCGAAGACGGACACGCCGCCGTGCGCCTTCGCGACGTTGTTGATGAGCTCCAGGATGAGCACCGTCTTGCCGACGCCAGCGCCGCCGAAGAGGCCGATCTTGCCGCCCTTGCGGTAGGGGGCGATCAGGTCGATGACCTTGATGCCCGTCTCGAAGACCTCGACCTTGGTCGACTGCTCGATGAACGGGGGCGGCTCCCGGTGGATCGGCGCCAGCTTCTTCGCATGAACGGGGCCGGCTTCGTCGATCGGCACACCGACGACGTTCAGGATCCGGCCGAGGCACTCGTTGCCGACCGGCACCATGATGGGCTTGCCCGTGTCGCGGACTTCCATTCCGCGCACGAGGCCGTCGGTGGAGTCCATCGCGATCGTGCGCACCGACGACTCGCCGAGGTGCTGGGCGACCTCGAGCACGAGGTTGTCCGGCTCAGCCGAGATGCTCGGGTTGCTCAGCTTGAGCGCGTTCAGAATCTTGGGCAGCTGGCCAGCCGGGAAATCGACATCGACGACCGGTCCGATGACCTGGGTGATCTTTCCAACAACCATGGAGCGGGAGTCCTCCTCGTACGTGCTTTGACGAGTCGCGGGGCCCACTAGCACGGACCTGCGCGTCCGACTAGTGCCGTCTGCCAGAAATTCTGCGGGATTTTTGACAGCGCTTCGCTGCGGACGCGCGGCATCGGGCGTGTTTTCCGGAGGCTTGGCTTCACACGGGACGTCCGGGGGCGACGTCCATTCGCGGTCGTTCTCCGGCTCCAGCGAGAGGGAGCCGGCGCGCGGTGGGCGCTCAGCGTCCTGTGGAAGCGGCGATCCGCGCAAACGCCTCCACGCTGAGCGTCTCGCCGCGCGCGTCGAGCGAGATGCCGGCGTCCTTCGCGTGCCGCTCGAGCTCCTGGGCGGACCAGCCGTAGAGGTTCTTCCAGGCGTTCCGGAGCGTCTTGCGGCGCGCCGAGAACGCGGCGCGCACGGCCGCGCGGAAGGTGTCCGTCTCCTCGGCGCGCCGCGGGCGCCACGGCGTCAGCACGACGACCGCCGAGTCGACCTCGGGCCTCGGGTAGAACGCGCCGGCGCGCGCGATCAGGAGGCGGCGCACGTCGAACGCGGCCTGCACGAAGACCGAGAGCGCGCCGTAGTCGGCGCTGCCCGGGGCGGCGACGAGGCGCTCCGCGACCTCGAGCTGCACCATGAACACCGCGCGATCGATCTGATGCGCGACGGTGGTCGCCTGCTCGAGGAGCCGGCCCGTGATGTGGTACGGGAGGTTGCCCGCCACCGCGTGCGGCCGCGCGTGGCCGGAGAGCGCGCCCACCCAGTCGACCTGCGCTGCGTCGGCCTCGAGCAGCGTCAAGCGGCCTTCCTCGATCGGCCCAGCGAGCTGCTCGCGCAAGATCGGGACGAGGTCGCGATCGCGCTCGATGGCGACGACGTGCGTGGCGCGATCGAGGAGCGGCCGCGTGAGCGCGCCGAGCCCTGCTCCGATCTCGATCACCGCGCCGCCCTCCGTCGTCGTGGCCGCCTCGGCGATCCGGCGCGCCGCATCGACGTCGACGAGGAAGTTCTGCCCGAACCCCTTCTTCGGGGAGAGACCGCGTGTGCGCAAGAGCTCTGCGATGGCCATCTCTCGTCCTCAGATCTGCGGCGGGTGCGCCCCGTCGTGGGCTGCTTCTGCGGCTCTGCTGGGCGCGGCCGCCGCGCGCAGCCGCACCACGCGCACGCCGACCCTGCGGAGAACGGCTTCGCGGCGCGTCTGAGCTACCCGCGCGCGGATGAGCACCGCCTCGGCCGCGATCGGCGCGAGCTCCTGGAAGGCCTTGTTGGCGGGCGTGGGGCCGCTCTGCCCCTCGTCGCCGTCGCTCTCCTGCGGTCGCGGCGCCTCCCAGGGAGGGCCGAGCCCTGGCTCGAGATCCGGGAGCGTCCACACCACGTGCACAGCCTTCCGCGAGAGCCGACGCACGGCCTCCGAGAGCTGGCTCAGCTGTGCGTCGGCGGGAGGCGACGCGAGGACGTAGACCATGCTCGCGCGCGGCTTGACGCGCGCGATGTGCGTGAGCGACTCGGCGACCGCCACGGCGGGATCGCGCCGATCCGGCTCGGCGCGCGCGGGCGACTCGATGCCGTAGCTCGCGAGGTAGCGGCGCAGGGTCCGTTCGCGCTGCGAGCGCCCGAGCGGCGCCGGAGCCGAGAAAGGCGCACGCGCGCGCATCGACTCCGCGCGGGCCGCCAGCCGATCGATGTCGCCGCGGCGCAGATCGTCGAGGCCGCGCGCGTCGAGCGGCCTGAGGTGCTCGATGACGCGCGCCGCGACGTCCGGCTCGTCGAGCTCGCTCCGCTCCGCGTCGTACGTGCCGCACCCGACGGTGAGCGCTTGCGCGATCTTCTGGCCATGCCCAGGGCCGTGATCGGGCGCGATCGTCACGCGCGGGCCTGGCGCCAGGATGATGAGCCCGACGCGGTCGCCGCGCCCGAGGTGCCTCGTCGCGATGGCCGCGGCCTCGTCGATCATGAGATCGAGCGGAGCTCGGCCGAGCGGGCCCGCCCAGAGCTCCACGGCCGCGTCGACGAGGATCCAGACCACATCCCGCTCCTCGCGCTCGAACTCCCGCACGAGCAGTGTGCCCCGGCGCGCGCTCGCCTTCCACGCGATCTTCCGGAACGGGTCCCCCGGCTGGTGCTCTCGCAGCTCGCGCAGGTCGTCTCCTTCGCCGCGTACGCGCCCGGGCTTGCCTGAGGCAGCGAGGAGGTGACTGCGTCCTCCGCGCGGCTGCGTCAGGTAGGGCATGAAGGGCCGCGGGAGCACCTCGATGCCGTACGGGTTCGCGAAGGTCAGGGGTACCTCGAAGAGGCCCGGGGCGCCGTGCACCTCGAGCGCGAGCCCGTGGAGCCCGTGCTGCCCGACGCGCGGCGTTCGCACGATGACCTTCACCTTGAGCCGACCCGAGGCGGAGACTTCGCCGCGGTTCGGCTCGATGCGCACGTCGAGCTGCGACGACGCGATGGTGCGCAGCTTGACGTAGCGCGCCGCGAGGGTGTCGCGGTTCCTAACCTCGGCCTCGATCTCCACGGTGCCTCCCCGCGCGGAGCGGAGGATTCGCCGCGAGCCGCCCCAGAGCATCTCGAACCCGGCCGCGCGGATGCGCGCCACCGACACCAGCGTCACGCCGCGGGCGAGCGCGATCGCGACAAGGATCGCCCCGCCCCAGCCGACGATCGCTGGCTCGCGCGCGATGAGCCCGGCGCCCATGACCGCGACGCCGGCGATGGCCAGGTGGGCGGCGGTGCGCGTGGGGTAGAGCTGCATGCGGATCTACGCCGGCCGCGCCGCGCGCCTGTACCCCACGCGCTGAACCGCCTCGTCGATGACCGTGTCGCGCGCCTTGGGGTCCACGTCGGCCTCGGGTACCAGCACGAGGCGATGGGCCAGCGTCGCTTGTGCCATGCCGCGCACGTCGTCCGGCGTGACGAACGGGCGCCCGCCGATCACCGCCGCCGCCTTGGCGGCCTGGACCAGCGCGAGCGTGGCCCGCGGCGATGCGCCGAGCAGCACGCGAGGGTGCGTGCGCGTGAACGCGGTGAGGTTCACCGCGTACTCGTACAGATCCTCCTCGACGTGGATCCTTCGCGCGACACCCTGCAGCATGAGGAGGTCCTGGACGGAGAGCGTCGCCCGCGCCCGCGGCGCCTCGACGTTGTGCGCGCGGAGCATCGCCACCTCGTCCTTGTGCTGCGGGTAGCCGAGGCTCACGCGGATGAGGAACCTGTCGATCTGCGCCTCGGGCAACGGGTAGGTACCCTCCAGATCGATCGGGTTCTGTGTCGCGAGCACCATGAAGGGCGACGGCAACTCGAAGCGATCGCCTTCGATCGTCACCTGTCGCTCCTGCATCGCCTCGAGGAGGGCCGACTGGGTCTTCGCCGGGGCGCGGTTGATCTCGTCGGCGAGGACGAGGTTCGCGAAGATCGGACCGGGGCGCAGCGTGAAGGTCCCTTCCTTGGGCGACAGGACATAGGTTCCCGTGATGTCGGCGGGCAGGAGGTCGGGCGTGAACTGGATCCGCCGGACCGACGCGCCCAGCGCGGCCGCGAACGCCTTGACCAGCGTGGTCTTCGCGACGCCGGGGACGCCCTCCAGCAGCACGTGCCCCTGCGCGAGCAGGGCGGTGAGCATCAGATCGATCGCGCGCGACGATCCGATGTAAACGCGCGTGATCTCTCGCCGGACCGCCTCGATCCGCTCCTTGGCCGCGGAGATTTCGTCGACGGCGACGGCCTGCACCTGGTTCATCGAGCGCCTTTGTCTGAGTGGGGGGTGGCGAGCTTCGCGTCTGTCGGCGACGGGGGCGCCGTCGCAGGATCAGGGGGCGCGCCGGCGTGACGTCCGCGCGACGGTTTCCGGCCGTCGGCGCCGCAAGCGGCGAGGACGTTCCGCACGACGTCGGCGGCGTGCATGAGCGTGGGCCTGGACACGTTCGCCGGTTTGCCGGCGACGACGGACGCTTCGACTCGGTACATGGTGCCCAGAACATCCTTGAAGGCCGAGAGGGCTCGCTCGTCAAGAGATCCCTCTCGCGCGACCAGCCGCGCGACCGTCTCCTGCGCCGGATTCGCATCCAGGCCGAACCGCAAGGACAGCGCCTCGAACAGGGCGCTCTTCAGCTCGAGGAACGCGAGCCCTCGCGGGGAAGAGGGGGCGGCGAGGACGGCGACGCGCCCGGCTGCGCCTCCCTGCGCGACGAGCGGCGTCGGGCGGGCGTACCGGGGGAGCGGGCTCCGGTAGGGCCGCGCGGAGGCGCGCGCGGTCCAGATCGCGAGGCCGAGGCCGGCGAGCGCCGAGAGCGCGAGGAGGGCGCCGCCTGGAAGCCCGTCGCGGCGGGCGTCCTCGACGGCGCTCGCGAGCGCCTTGACCTGCGCGTCGAAGTCCTTGCGGAGCGACGTCTCGCCGCCGAACGAGCTCTCTTCATCGAACCGGTTCGCGACGATGTGGAGCCGCCCTCGGCGCGGCTCCGCCCCATCCTCGTCGACCAGGTAGCGGGTCAGGCCCGAGGCGAAGGCGCGGTTGCCCGGGTACCTGAGCATCATGTTCATCAGCGCGGACGGGTCGCCCATCGCGAAGAGCCGTCCCTTGCCGACCTGCCCGGCGACGGCGAGGATCACGTCCGGCTCGCTGACGGCGCGGATCCGCAGCACGGGCGAGAGGTTCGGATGCCGGAGGCCGGTCGCGTGGTTCGTGACGAGCCGCTCCACGTGGCTGACGACGGGGTGCCTGCCGACAGAGTGGCCCCCGACGGTGTCGGCGACCGGCTCCGCGATCGCGAGGGAGGGTCGGTTCCGGAGCGCGGCGAGCGGCCGGGCCGGCGTGGGGATGCGCTCGATCTGGAACCGCCTGAGCGTGTCGTCGCCGCGGCCGAAATCGTCGATGATGGCGAGCCGCCCCCCGGCCTTCATGAAGGCGGTCGTCTCGTCAGCGTCGAGCGTTTGCAGCGGGTGGAGGACCAGGATGCCGTCCTCGGGGCCGACCTGGCTCCAGTCGAGCACAGCGACGGGGTGGACCCTCGCGGCCCCCAGCTCCGCGCGCGCGATCTCGAGAAGCTCCGAACAACCCTCCCAGCTCGGGTCGTTCACGTCGAAGGCGGCGCCTGCTGCTCGGGCGGGCGCGAGCAGCGCCATCAGTGCGACGAGCGCCGCCAGGAAGGAGCAGGATGTGACCTGCGAGCGCACCGGGCGACGCCGATCTTCCCGAACAAGTTCGGGAACGGAGCCGGAACCGGAACTGGAACTGGAACTGGAACTGGAACTGGAACTGGCTCCAGGACCAGAAGCAGAACCCGACCCTGAGCCTGAGGAGCATGCGTGCGCAAACCACGCGCCGTGCCGCGTCATGAGCGCCGCGAACATACCACTGTCGGCTCGACCGATAACCTTGACCCGCCATCCCACATTGCTAGATTCGCTTCTAAGAGCGGGGTGCTTTCTCGCAGACCTCGTTCCACCAACTCAGCCGAGCACTCTACGAGGTGGAGGGGTTAGTCGATGCTTCCTCCGTTCATCATCGAGCAAATACGGCAGCGCGAAGAAGAGAAGGATCGGTCCAGAAGAGAAGAAATTCGACCGCGCCTCGAGCTGCCGATCGAACGCTACCCTGCACCTCGTCGTCTTCCGGACTCGGAAGAGGACGATCCCAACCGGGGCGTCATCATCCTCGATCTGGGCTGACGCCACGGGTAGCACGCGCTCCCGCGTGAACCTCCCGGAGACGCTGCTCCAGCAAACGCGTCCTGGACGACGTACTTCCCCGACACTCATCGTTTTTCGCGAATTCCACGAAGTTGATGACCGTGCATGCACGCGGATCTCGGCTCCGCGCTCGCACCGGGCTCGTCCGGCGAGGACGGTCGGCGACGGGCAAGAGCGGCCTTGCGCTGGCTGCGGTGGCCCCAAAGTTGTCCTCCGCGGACGTGCCCTGCGCGTGCGGGGTTGACCCCCACCAGGATCTTCGCCTAGGTTGCGCCCCCACTTCTGGCGCCTAGCACTGAACGAGCTACGCTCGGGCGCCTCCAGAGCAGGCCGTGCACAACGTGCGCACGGGCTCTTCCATATCGATCGAGGTTCTACAGATGGCCGTTCATATTCGCCTCGCCCGCGCGGGCACCAAGAAGACGCCCTTCTACCGCATCGTCGTCGCCGACCAGCGCAGCCCGCGCGGCGGCAGGTTCATCGAGCGGCTGGGCACGTACGACCCGCGCAGGACCGAGATCCGCCTCGATGTTCCCCGCGTGAGGCACTGGATCTCGAACGGCGCCCAGCCGACGCACACGGTGGCGCTGCTCCTGAAGCACCCTGGGCTGGCCCAGGCGGCCGCCCCCGCGGACGCCGCGAAGTAGCATGGCCTCGTCGACGTCTCCGCTGGTCGATCTCGTCGCGCTCGTTGCCCGCGCGCTCGTCGATCAGCCGGACCGGGTCGTCGTGCGCGAGGTCGCGGGAGATCGCTTCCCCCGCATCGAGCTGACGGTCGCGCGCGAGGATATCGGCAAGGTGATCGGCAAGGACGGGCGCACTGCGCAGTCGATCAGGACGTTGCTGAGCGCCGCCGCGAGCAAGTCGGGGCGCCGCGCGCACCTCGACATCCTCGACTGAGGCGAGCCCGACGTGGAGCGACGCTACGTTCCCGTCGCGGATGTCGCCCGTCCGCATGGCGTCCAGGGGGAGCTGCGGCTGCGCCTCTACAACGAGGCGTCCGACCTGCTCCTCACACGCCCTCCGATCAGGCTGCGCCTTCCCGACGGCTCTGCGCGGGACGCGAAGATCGTCGCGACGCGGCCCGTCGATAAGGCGCTGCTCGTGCGGATCGCCGGGATCGACGATCGGGACGCGGCCGAGGCCCTGCGCGGAGCGACGGTGTGCGTGCCGCGGGATGCGTTCGCGCCGCTCTCCGAGGGCGAGTTCTACGCCTGCGACGTCGAGGGGGCGCGCGTGATGACGCCCGATGGCGGCTTGCTCGGGCACGTGAAGTCGCTCCAGTCGTACCCGACCTGCGACGTGCTCGTCGTGGAGAGGCAGGGCGCAGATTCCATCGAGATCCCGCTGACCGAGAGCTTCGTCAGCAGCGTGGACGCGGAGCGGCAGGTCGTCCAACTGGCGACGCTGGAAGGCCTCGTCTGAGCCGCCGCTCCACGCAAGGGAGCCCGCCTCGGCAAGTTTGATGCGCATCGACGTAGTCACCCTGTTTCCGGAGCTCTTCGAGGGGTTCCTGGCGATCGGCATGGTCGGGCGCGCGCTCGCGTCGGGCGCGCTTGCCGTGCGGACGCGCAGCCCGCGTGAGTTTGGCATCGGCCGGCACCGGAGCGTGGATGACACGCCTTACGGCGGCGGCTCAGGCATGGTGATGCGCGTCGACTGCATCGTCCGCTGCATGGAGGCGCTCGACGAGGCCGCCGCCGAAGGCGACGCGACGAACCCGCCTCCCGAGGCCGAGGCGGGAGGGGCCTCGGTGCCTCTGCCGCGCGCGCACCGGGTGCTGCTCACGCCGCAGGGGCAGCCTTTCCGTCAGGAGAAGGCCATCGAGCTCGCGGCGCGCCCTGCCGTCGCGCTCGTTTGCGGTCGCTACGAGGGGTTCGACGAGCGGGTCCGCGCGTTCGTCGACGAGGAGATCTCGCTCGGCGACTTCGTGATGACCGGCGGCGAGGTTGCGGCGATGGCGGTGATCGATGCGTGCGTGCGCTTGCTCCCAGGGGTGCTCGGAAACGCTGTGTCGGCGGAGCACGAGTCGCACAGCCCGGCGCTTTCAGGGCTCCTAGAGTACCCGCAGTACACCCGTCCCGTGGAGTTCCGTGGGCACAAGGTGCCCGACGTGCTGCAGCAAGGAAACCACGCGGCCATCGCGCGCTGGCGACGAGCGGAGGCCGAGCTGCGCACCGCCCAGCGCAGGCCCGACCTCTGGCGCAAGGCGCGGGGGGGAGAGCCGCCCCCGGATGAGAGCGGCGAGGTCCGGCGATGAGGCTCGCGCTGGCGCTCGTTCACTACCCCGTGCTCGACCGGTCCGGGGAGACGGTGACCACGGCGATCACGAACCTCGACCTGCACGACATGGCGCGGAGCGCGCGCACGTACGGGGCCGAGCGGCTCTTCGTCGTTCATCCGGTCGCCGCTCAGCGCGCGCTGGCAGAGCGCATCAAGGAACACTGGGTGATCGGCTCCGGCAAGCGCCGGATCCCGGATCGCGCTGTCGCGCTCGATGTGCTGAGCGTGGTCTCCAGCCTGGACGACGTGTACTCCGCGCTGAGCAGCTCGGGTCGGGGCGGCGTCGAGGTCTGGACGACCGCGGCGGCCTCGCGAGGGCTTCCGGTGACGAGCTACGCAGCGACCCGCGCGCGCCTCGCGCAGGCGAGCGATCCGGTGGTGATCCTGTTCGGCACAGGCTGGGGCCTCGCGCCCGAGGTCATCGCCGATGCCGACGTCCGCATCGAGCCGATCAGGGCGGAGGCGAGCACCGGCTACAACCACCTGAGCGTGCGCGCCGCGTGCGCGATCACGCTCGATCGGCTCCTCGGCGACCGGAACGCCGGGTGATCCCGCGTGGCGCGCGGTCGTCGAGCGTGGATCCAGCACCGCCGCGCGCCCTTCCGGTCCATCCTCCTGCGATGAGCGAGCGCGATGCCCATCGTGCCGCCGGGGAGGCGAGCGCGGCGCGAACGACGCCCGACCGGCTGGTGCGCGAGCAGGCGTTCGCGCTCGGCTTCGATGTCGTGGGCGTCGCGCGCGCCGACGAGCCGCTCGGGATCGAGCACGCGCGGTACCTGGAGTTCGTCGCGCGCGGCATGCACGGGGAGATGGGTTACCTCGCGGACTACGCGGAGCAGCGGCGCCGCCTGGACACCGGCGCGATCCTCGAAGGAGCGCGCTCGGTCGTGTGCGTCGGCCGCAGGTATGCCCGGCCCAAGGAGAGCGAGCGGCGCGACCCGTCGCTCGCGCAGAGCGTCGCGCGGTACGCGCGCGGGCAGGACTACCACAACCACCTGAAGCGGCGGCTCCGGCGGCTCGCAGCGTTCATCCGATCGCTCGCGCCATCCGTGTTCGCGCGGCCGCTCTGCGACGTCGAGCCGGTGATGGAGCGCGTCTGGGCGGCGCGCTCCGGCATCGGCTTCGTCGGCAAGAACGGGCTGATCATCACGCCGGGGCAGGGGAGTTACCAGCTGCTCGGCGAGGTGGTCACAACGCTGGCGCTCGTCCCCGACGTGCCCATCGCGGAGCGCTGCGGCTCGTGCACGCGCTGCCTCGACGCGTGCCCGACACAGGCGTTCGACGCGCCCTTTGTCCTCGATCCGCGGCGCTGCGTCGCGTACCTGACGATCGAACAGAGGAGCGCGCCGGCCGAGGCGCTGCGGTCCGGCATGGGTGAGCACCTCTTCGGCTGCGACGTCTGCCAGGAGGTCTGCCCCTTCAACAGGACCGCGCCTCCGCCGCTCGAGCGCACCGCGCCGTTCCATCCTCTGGCCCGATGGGAAGCGCGGGACGTCGACGACCTCGTGTCGCTCGACGAGCAAGCGTTCGACGCGCTGACCGTCGGGACGCCGGTCCGGCGCGCGCGACGCGGCGGGCTCGCCCGAAACGCGACGATCGTCGCTGCGAACCGGCTGGCGAGCGGCGCGGAGGGCGCGGCCGCAGCGAGCGCGAAGCGCGCGCTCGTCGCGGCGCTCGCCCATGACGACGCCTCGGTGCGCGCCGTCGCCGCGTGGGGGATGAGCCACGCAGGGGGCGGCGAGCCGGCGAGCCCGGGCATGCCGAGGCCTGATGGGCCGATCGAGGATCCCGGTGCAGGTTGAGGCGCGCCGCCCGCCGCGATCGAGCGCGGCGCTGAAGCGCGGCGCTGCTCGGGCGCTCTTCGCGGGCGCGCGATGATCCGCTACGGTGTCCGCCGGCAAGGCGCCGCGCGCACGAGCACCAACGTGGATCTCCCCTCCAGGCTCCGAGCGCTCCTCGACGATCTACGCCGGCACGATTCCGTCCTCTGGCGGCGGGCAGTCGACGCTGGGGTGACCTACGGCCCGGACCTCCTCGTCCGGCACAGCCCTGCGTTGTTCGGGCTCGTCGTCGGGGCGGTGTTGCCCGAGCAGCGGCGGGCCGTCCGCAGGAACCTGCGGCTGGCGCTGGGCGAGCGGGGGACGCTCGACGAGTACCGCGACGTCGCCCGGGTGTTCATCAACTTCGCCAGCTGTCTGACGGACGCGTTCATCGCGGGCAGCAGCCGGCCCGATCGGCTCACCGGTCTGTGCGTGAACGACGAGCACTTCACGAACGCGTTCCGGCGGGGCCTCGGCGTGATCGTCGTCACGGCGCACACCGGCGGCTGGCAGGCCGCCGCGCCGCTGCTGCGATCGGTGCACGCCGCCGACGTGCTCATCGTGATGCAGCGCGAGCGCGACCAGCGAGCGCAGGCCATCCAGGACGGCACGCGAGATCGGGTCGGCGTACGGATGCAGCACGTCGCCGACGATCCGCTCGCGGTGCTCCCGCTGCTCGCGCACCTCAGGCGGCAGGGCGTCGTGGCCATCCAGATCGATCGGCTTCCGTCCGGGATGCGCGGGCGCGACGTCGAGCTCTTCGGGCGGCCCTGGCGCGTCCCGGAGGGCCCGCTTCAGCTCGCGGCGGCCAGCGGCGCGCCGATCGTCCCCGTGTTCACGCGGCGGACCGGCTTCATGGAGTACGAGATCTGCATCGCGCCGCCCATCTCGCTCCCCCGCAAGCCAGGATCGTCCGAGCTCGACGTGGCAGCGCGGCAGATCACGGCGGAGATGGAGCGTTTCCTCCGGGACAACCCGACGCAGTGGTTCCACTTCGAATAAATCAAGGATTTTGCTCCTCAAATGAGAAATCGCGCCGCCGTCGGGCACGCGCTGCATCGGCGCGCAAGCTGGGTTAAGAGTCCGCGCTGATGGCCCGCCTCCTCGTCGGACTGCCCTCGCTCAAGGGCGATATCCAGAAGTACAAAGATCGCTTCGATCTGGTCGAGCTCCGCCCGCTCGATACGTCGCTGCCTCGCGCGACGACCCTGCGCAAATGGCGCAAGGCGGTGCCGCCGGGCTTCGTCTTCAGCGTGGTGCTGCCGCGCGTGGTCGGCGAGCTCGCCGGCGGGCGCGAACTCGACGAGGCGCTCTCGGCCTCGCTCGAGGTGGCGGCCGTGCTCGAGGCGCGGTGCGTCCTGCTCCAGACGCCGGCGTCGCTCCGGCCGACGGCGAGCAACCGCAAGAAGCTCGCGGCGCTCTTCGAGCGCCTGCCCGCCGAAGGGGTCGTGCGCTGTTGGGAGCCCTCCGGGATCTGGGAGCGCGACGACATCGTCGCGACCGCGCGCGCCGCGAAGGTCATCCCTGTGCTCGACGTCGCCCGCGACGCGCCGCCGCCCGGGCCGATCGTCTATACGCGGCTGCGCGCGCTCGGGCGGTCCTCGTCGATGGGAGCGGCCGCGCTCGAGCGGGTCGCCGAGCGTCTACGAGGACGGCGTGAGGTGTTCCTGGTCGTCGAGGGCGACCGCGCGCCGCAGATCAAGTCGCTGCTCGCGGCGGCGCTCGCGCGCACGCCCGATCGCTCCACGGCTTCGGCTGTGGTAAGGCCGACCATGCCCATGCCCAGCACCCTCGTCGCCGAGGACGAGGAGCAGTGATCCGCGGCGCGGCAGCCACCGCGAGCGACGCCTTTGCGGCTTCGGCCGCTCGGGCCGCGCTCGAGTCCTCCGGCAGCGCGATCGACGCGATCGTCGCCGGCTTCTTCGCAGCGGCTGGAGCGCAGCCCGACGTGCTGCTGGCGCCCGCCGTCGCGCTGGCGGCCGGTGTCGGCGTGGGCGCGAGGGCGTTCGATGGACGGGCGATCCAGCCTGGGCGCGGCGCGCCGCGGCCGCGCGGGTTCGTCGACGGGCAGAGCGTCCCGGAGGCCGCGCACGTCGCCGTTCCGCGCTCGCTCGGCATGCTGGTCCTGCTGCACGGCTACCTCGGACGCGCGCGGCTCCGTGAGCTGGTTCGCTCCGGTGTGGCCGCGGCCGAGCGCGCGGGCGCGAGCGGGCGCGCTGCGCTGCTCCGCGAGGTCGGCTCGCTGGGCGCGGTGGCGCTCCGGGCGCGCGATGTGGAGCGGGCGCTGCTGGCCGTCGGAGGGTCGGTCGCAGGGGGAACGCTGACCGCCGAAGACATCGCTGAAGCGATACCCGCCGAGGTGGAGGCCGTGTCGACCACGATCGCGGAGGGCGCGACCGCGCTCCAGGCGCCCTGGCCGGTCGGGGACGTGGCGCGACCCACGGACGCCATCGTCGCCTGCGACGGCTGGGGCACGGTCGCAGCGCTCGCCTACACGCGCACCGACGATGGCATCACCGTCCCCGAGCTCGAGATCGTGCTCGGCCGCGACGCCGTCCCGGTGCGCCGCGGGATCACGCGCCTCGCTCCCGGTACGCCCCTGCCCGCGGCCGCGCCGATCGGGATCCTGCAGCGCGGCGCCTTCGCGGCTGCGATCGCGCTCGCAGGCAAGCCCACGATCGAGGTGAACGTCCTCACCGCGCTCCTCGGCGGCACCGCGCTCGAGGCTGCCCTTCATGACGTCCGCACGCGGCAGGGAGCCAGCGCCGCCATCGCCGTCCTGCGCGACGAGCGCGACGCGCGCTCGGCCAACCTCGCAGCCGGCTTCATGGCGGGGACAGGGACGCAGCCGGCAGAGGGGTGAGACGCAGCGGGCGTCGGTCGGCCGAAGCGGAGATCGGCCGGCCACGTGGCTGCCGTAAGCCGACGCGGCGCGGGCCATCGAGGGCGCCGTGGAGGAGCGCTGAGGCTGCAGCGAGGCGCATCGAGCCGCTGCGCAACGTGCGCTGCGCCCGACGCCTGCCAGCTCGCGCCGGCTGCAGACGCCGCGTGCCGTCATGCACGAGGCGCTTCTAGGGCTGGAGATGGATGGAGGCGAACCCCGAGAGGGGGAGAACAGAGCGCGGCGCGCATCCAGCCGCGAAGCGGCGGCCGACATTCAGGTCGGCCGGCGCGCCGACGCTGGGCCTAGAGCGCGACGCCGTAGCGCTTTGCGTAGGCGACAACGCCGATCTTGTCGATCGTGCGGATGTCGCGCGTCGTGAGGTTGAGCTTCACGAAGCGGTTGAGCTCGGGGACCCAGACGCGCCGGGTCTGGATGTTCACGAGCTGCCAGCGCTTGGTCTTGATGTTGGAGTGGGAGACATTCTGCGCCAGAAGCTTCCGCTTCCCAGTGATGTCGCTCTTCGCCATGACGTCCTCGGTTGGAAGGGGCCCTGCCTCGGTGCCCCGACCGTAAATCGAACTAGCCGGCCGGGCGCACGCCCTGCGCGGGGGAGCAGGGGGGCTCGGGAGCGCGGGAAAGTGAAGGAAGCCGGGGGACATGTCAAGCGTCCTCCGGGGGGCATTGCCGCAGCGGAGTGGAAATCTCCATCGGTGAGGTCGAGCGCGCGCTGTTGCCGGCCGGACGCAGGAGGGGATGGGGGAGGGCTCGGGTCGCAACCCGGCCCGGACGAGCCTCTCCCCTCGGTGTCCCCGACGCCTTACGCGTCTCCCGACGCGCGGCCTAGGTCAGCCACTCGCCGCCCGACGGCGGACGCCGATCGCGCCCGTCCTTCTCGTTCTCGGGACGGCGTGAGTGCAGATCGATACGCCGGGCGTCGGCTGCCAGGCGCCAGGCCAGGATCTGGAACAGGCCGAGGCTCGTGATCGCGGACGTCGCCGCGAACGCAAGGCCCGCGGAGAGCACAATGACGATGTCCCGGGGCGAGAACGCGTCGACATGCGCGAGCCGACCAACGACGAGGTCGGCCGTGAAGGCGAGCACCACAGCGACCGCAAGGAACGACCCGGCGCCCGTCGTCTCCGCACCCATGAACCCGGTAAGACTGGACAGGACCGCCAGGATTACCAGCAGGGAGCCGAGATGGCCCAGGTGTGGATCGTGCAGAGCGAGCTGTACGACCGCATGCCCGAACGATGGGAGCGTGACGAGGAAGGCGGCGACGAGCAGCCACCGCGCGCCGCTGTAGGCCCTGTAGCGAGACCGGAAGACGAGCGCCGCCGGGAGCGCTATCGCCGCGACGGCCCGGGCGGTCCCCCAGCCCACCGCGGTCCCCGAGCTCTGGAGGCCGATGACGGTCGCGATCGCCCCGAGCACCACCATGGCGACGGCGCGCTGCCGGTAGCTCACCGACGTGAGCGCGGTGAACAGCGCGACGATGCCCAGGACGAACGCAGGCGGCCCCGCGACAACGCCGTCCGGGCGGAGCCCAGCGATCGACAGGCCGCCGAGCAGAAGGAAGCCGGCGCCCACCGCGGCACACCAGATCCGCGCCGCGTCCTGCGCTGGACGCATCGGCGCCAGGTCCTCCATGAGCGCTTCGGACGCGAGCAGCGGCTTGGTGACGTGCTCACGCGTGCTCGGGGGCGCCGCCTCGACCTGGATGGCCGGGTTCGACTCGAGGCGCCGATCGACCGGAGCGACGCTGATCGACGCCGCAGCGGGTTCTTCCTGGGCGCGGTCGGCCGGGCTGTCGCCGGCTGTGGCGCCCTCCGGCTGGGCTGGTGCTGCCTTTTCCCGTTCGGCGATCGCGCGACGGCTCGCTGGCGGGCGGTCGCGGCTCGCCTCTCCGAAAGGCTTTTCCATTGATGGAGCTGGATCAGATCTCACGGGCGTCGAAGGGAGTGCTGCGGAGCTGACCGAGCAGCTCGGCTGAGGTGAGCCGCGCGACCAGGGTGCGCCCGAAGTCTCGCACGGCAGGGAATCCTTGCCCATCCATGGCAAGGGATTGCTCGTCCATGTACAGCCGGCGTGCAATCTCGATTTGCACGGCGTGGACGGCACGGTGCGGTTGGCCGTAGTGCGCGGTGCTGAAGCCCCCTTTATAGGGGTCATCATGGCGCACGGAGAAGCCGCAGGCGCGCGCGTGCTGATCGACCGCGTCGATCACCGCGCTCGCGGCGGTCGTCCGCCCGCGCGTGCCGGGGACGATGTCGGCCCGACCGATCGCCCCCTCCGCGTGGCCGCGGCGGCTCTGGCTCGGCATCGAGTGCGCGCAGAGGAGGATCGCGAAGCCGAAGCGCTCGCGCTTGCGGGCGAGGAGCGCGCTGAGGGCCCCGTGATAGGGGCGATAGAAGCGGTCGAGCCGGCGCTCCACCTCTTGCCGCGGCAGCCGGGCGGCGAGGATGGGCTCGCCGTCCGTGGTCATGCGCCAGATGAGCCCCCGCGGGAAGGGCACCCGGCCGCCGCCCTCGACCGCGTCGCCGTCGCAGTCGGCCTCGCTCCGGTTGAGATCGACGACCAGCCGGCTCATCCGGGAGAACAGGAGCGTCGCCCCCTCGGCCGGAGCGTCCTGGAAGAGCGCGTCGACGTACAGGTCCGCGTCGCGCCCGATGCTGCGCGCCGGCGCGATGGTCCAGGACAGCGACTCGGGATCCACGTGGACGCCCGCGTGCGGTACCTCGACGAGGACCGGGCTTTCCGCTCCGCGGGGCTCGATGACCTCGAAGGCTGACACCACGAGGCCCACTGTGACGCATTCCGCGTCCGGCTGGAACCAGGACGGGGAGGTGAAACGCCGGAAGAGAGAAAGACGTACTGCCGTTCGGGGCGTTCTGGGCCGCTCCGCTCCGGCCCGGCTTTCTGGCGCGCTTCGCCGCTTTCGAAGTACCGTTGGCCGTGGACCTCGCGACCTGGGTGGACGCCTACCTGGATCACCTTCGCGTCGAGCGGGCTCTGGCGCCCCTGACGCTCGAGGCGTACGGCCATGATCTCGCCAAGCTCGTCGCTCACGCAGAGGCGAGCGGGATCACGACCGTCGACGGGCTCGACCAGGCGCTGATCGGCACCTACCTGGTCGCGCTCGGCCAGGCCGGGATCAGCGCCAGCTCGGCGGCGCGCCACCTCTCCGCGGTCCGCGGGTTCATCCGCTTCCTGCTCCGCGAGCGCCGCATCGAGCGGGATCCGTGCGCGCTGGTCGAGCGACCCAAGGTCGGACGGCGGCTGCCCAAGGTGCTCTCGTTCGACGAGATCGCGCTCCTCATCGAGGCGCCCGAGCAAGGGACGTTCAAGGGGCTGCGCGACCGCGCGATGCTCCATGTGATGTACGCGGCCGGCCTGCGCGTCAGCGAGGTGGTGCGCCTCAAGCTCGCGGACATCGACCGGCGCAAAGGGATCGTGATGGCGCTCGGCAAGGGGAGCAAGCGGCGGCTCGTGCCGCTCGGCGAGCCGGCGCTCGCCGCCATCGACGCCTACCTGGAGCTGCGCGCCACGCACCCGCGCAGCGCGGCGACCCAGGTGCTGTTCCTCTCGCCGCGCGGCGGGTCGCTCACCAGGCAGGCGGTGTGGAAGCTGCTCGGCGGATATGCGCGCGCCGTGGGCATCGCCAAGCCGAGCTCGCCGCACAAGCTCCGCCACTCCTTCGCGACCCACCTGCTCGAGGGGGGCGCGGATCTCCGGAGCGTCCAGGCGCTCCTCGGTCACGCGAACGTCGTGACGACCGAGATCTACACGCACCTCGCCGACGACCACGTGCGCGCCGCGTACCGGCGGGCGCACCCTCGCGCGTGAGCGCGCAACACGGCTATTTGCAGCGTTTGAGGAATTTGCCGCAAGGCTTGCTCGCCGCCTGCCCCGCCGGCTGAGCCGGGGGGATCTCGGTGAGCTGGAACTCTTGCACGAGCGGCGTTCCGGCCTTGACGACCACGCTCATGCTCCGCGGGAAGTAGCCGGTTCGCTTGACGCTCACCTTGTGCACCCCAGGGGTGAGCCCGAGCTCGACCTCCGGGGCCTGAGTCACCTTGCCGTCGATGGTGATCTCCTCGCAGGCGACGGGCTTGCAGGAGATCTTCACCGTCGCGTCGGTCGCCACGCCGGCGTCGGTCGAGGCGCCGGCATCGATCGGAAGCTCGGCGCTCGGGGTGCCGGCGTCGGCGGCCGGCGCGCTGGGGGCTGGCTCAGGCGGAGCGGGCTCGGCCGACAGCGCAGGGGGAGCCGCCGCGGAAGCGCTGGTCGAGGCGCTGGGGCTCGGCTGCGCCTTGTCCTTGCGGTCCAGGACGTACCATGCGGCGGCCGTGCCCCCGACGAGCAGCACCCCAACGATGCCCACCATCAGGGAGGCCGCCTTGCCCCACGGCGACCGCGGCGCGGTGCTGACCGCCGTCAGCGCGGGGACGCCGCTTCCACGGGACGGGGTCGGGCCCTGGGCCGAAGGCGACGGCGCCTGTCCGGCGGGCGCGTCGGCAGAAGGATGCGGCGAGGGCGCGAGCGGCGGCGAGGGAGAAAACGGCGAGGGCGACGGCTGCGGCGAGGGAGAAAACGGCGATGGCGACGGCTGCGGTGAGGGTGAAAACGACGAGGGCACCAGCTGCGTGGCGTCGCCGGGCGGCAAGGGCGCGGGCGCGCTCGCCGCGGTGACGGCAACGGGCGGCGGCGCGGGCGCGACCGCCTCGTTCACCGAAGGGGACAGGGCGAGCGTCGAGCCGACCTCGATCGCGGCCGCCGAGAAGCCGCTGAGCATGGCCGCGAGCTCGCTCGCCGAGCGGAAACGCTCGCGTGGATCGTGCGCCAGCGCGCGCGCGAAGGCGCCGTCGAGCACGGGGCTCAGCGGGATGCCGAGCTCCGCGGCCCGCACGGACGCGGCGAGGCGCGGCGCCATGAGCTCGCGCTGCCAGGCCTGGACGTCCACCTGACCCTGGCAGGAACGCCAGTACGAGCGACCCGTGAGCGCGAAGAAAGAGACCAGCGCCGCGGAGAAGATGTCGGCGGCCGGTCCCGCCTGGCCGCCCGGCTGAAGCTGCTCGGGCGCCAGCCACGGGGCCGAGAGGACGTACCCCTCCTGCGTCGGCAGCATGCTCCGCGCGAGGGGCGGCCCGAAGTCGGTGAGCTTCACGCTGCCCGGAGCGCTCGGGTCGATGAACAGGTTCGTCGGCTTGAGGCCGTGGTGGGGGACCTCGCGGGCGTGGGCCGCGTCGAGCACCGCCGCGAGAGAGCGGAGCATCGAGCCGACCTCCTCGAAGCCCATCGGCCGGCGTCGCACGAGCTCGCCGAGCGACGGGAACGGGATCATGTCCGTCACCGTGAAGGGCGCGGCCGTCGCCGGGTCGTAGCCGGCCTCGAGGATGTGCGCGGCGAGCTCCGGCGGCAGCCTGTTCGTCTCGGCCACGTACCGCTGGAGGTGCTGCATCGCGTCCGCGCGCTGGCCGACGACCGGCGAGTACAGCTTGAGGGCGACGTCGCGCGCTTGCGCCGTCACCGCGCGGAAGGTGGCCGTCGCGCCCCCGTAGCCGAGGAGCGAGCGGACCGAGAACCTCCCCGCGATGACGCTGCCCGGCGCGACGTTCGGTGCCGTCACGCGATCACTCCGCCGCGACCGAGATCGACTCGATCGATTGCAGGATGGTCTCGTCGGCGCCGGAGTTGTCGTCCTCGGGGACGAAGCCGAGCCCCAGCACGATCTCCCCGTCCTTCCCGGTGTCGCCGAAGATCAGCAGCGGGCCCTTCCTGGCCCCGCGGGTCGCGCCTTCCTTCTGCCAAAGGCCGATCTTCCGCCCGGCGACGTCCTTGATGTCGTCGGGCTTCTTCCAGTTCACCTTCTTCTTCGGCAAGGTCACGTTGATCTCATGCGCCAGCGCCTCGAGCGCGGCGTCGCGCTTCTCGATCGCCTGCTTGCCCTCGCCCGCGTCGATCTGCGCCGTCGCGAAGGCCGGGCCCTCGTCCGCGGCCTGCGCGATCGTGGCGCTCTCGGCCTGGGCGTAGGTCCAGCCCTTCGCGGGCGTGAACACGAGCGAGCTCTGGGCGATCTTCGCCCGGGTCGACGCCTCTGCCTGGCACTGCTCATCGAGCGCCTTGCAGGGCTTCGGAGCAGGGGGAGGCGGAGGCGGAGGCGCCGCTGTCACGGTCGGCGGCGGCGCCACGGGTTGCGGTGGAGGCGGCGAGCTGCACGCCGCGGCGAGCGCCGCCGCAGCGCCCAGCGCTAGGGTAGGCAATCGTCGGAAGAACATTGCGCCCGAGCGTTGCAGGACCGGACCCGGTACGGCAAGTAAAGAGCGACTGGGGGGAGACAGCTTGCGCCGCAGGGTGCGGCCGGCGCCGCACGGAAGGCCGACCGCGCCGGAGCAGCCGCCCGGCGCGGTCGCGAGGCGCAAGGGCTACTTGACGACGGCGCCGACGTCCTGTTCGACCTGCTCGGCGACGCCGACCGGCACCTTGCCGTAGAGGCGGGTGCGCTCCGTGACCAGGAAATAGTCGGGCTTGCCGCTCGCGCCGGGGGGCCCCTTCACGAGCTCGGCGAAGCCGATGTCGCCAGAGCGGCCTGTGTACTCGATCCGCACCACGACCTCCTTCTGCTCCGGGGCAGCGGCCACGTACTCGGTGGGACGGAGGCGGTCGAGCTTGGTCATCCAGTTGCCGACCGTCTCGTCGTTCTGCTCGGGGCTCGCCGGATCGGCCCAGAACTTCTTGCCCTCGTCGCCGCTGCGCACGACCTCGCGGCGCCTGTCCCCGGCGATGACGCGCGCCCTGGCGAGATCGACGTCCTTCCACTCGTGCAGATCCCGCTCCAGGAGCCGTGACTCCGCGGTGTCGAGATCGCGGTAGATGTCGCCCTTGATGGCGTACACCTCGCCCGTGGCCTCGTCGCGCGCGTACCGGTCCGCGCCGCCGGGCGTCGCGCCGCCGAGGACCAGCTTTCGCTCGGCGCCGCGCAGCTTGACGGTGAGCGTGCCCTCGGGCTCGGCCAGGCCGAACTCGGCCGCGCGGTCGTCGCCGATGCGGCCGATCGAGCGCAGCGCCTTCAGCGGCGCGATCGCCTCGGCGAGCTTGTTGCCGGCGGCCACCGAGACGAACGTCGTCGTCTTGACCGTCGGCTCAGCCTGCGCGGGCGGCTCGTCGTCCTGCTCCGCGTCGTCGGGGTTCTGGTGCGGGTCCTTCGGCTTCTCGGCCGGGGGCGTCGTCTTGCGCTCCGTCGTGCCGACGAAGTAGCGGCCCTCCTTGTCCTTCTTCGCCTCGAGGACGACCGTCTTCGATTTCCCCTCGAAGGCGACGCGCTCGACGTCGTCGGCGCGGCCGGCCCAGACGGTCACGTCCGCGACCGAGAGGGCGGCCGCCTTCTCGTCGCGCGTCCAGGCGAGGACCGCGAACAAGGCCGCGACCACAACAAGGCCGAGGTGCACGAAAAAGCTGCGTTCCAACCTCATGCGCGCCTCCCGCTCGCGCGCCGCCCGCGGCGCGTGATGAAGAGCCCGAGACCCAGCACCATGGCCGGAGCCACGAGGATCGTGGCCCAGAACCAGACCTGGTCCTTCTCCTTCGTGTGCTCGATCCGGACGTCCTCGCTCGTCGTGATCTCCCCGGCGTAGCTCTCCTCGCCGCCGAGCCACCGGAGCGCGTCGAGCGCGAGCACGATGTTGGGTTCGTTCCTGAACGCCGCGTCGCTGAACACGTCGGCGTCGGCGACCACGAACGCGCGCAGCTCCTTCTTCTCCTTGTCGTCCCCGCCGGGCGCGAGCTCCTTCGAGACCGCCGCGGCGAGGTTGTAGGCGCTGCGCTTCTCGCTGTCGGCGTCGAATTTGAAGTTGCCGTTCGCGTCGGCGAACGTCTCGCCCAGCGAGCGGACGACGAAGTCGATCTTCAGGTCGCCGCCGTCGCGCTTGTCGAGCGACGACGCGCCCGGGAAGATCGTCGGCGCCTGCTGCGCGTGGCGGCTCAGCGTCGACACCGAGGCGTGCGAGGAGTACCGCGTCGTGACCAGCATCGCCTGGTCCGAGTCGTTGTAGCGCCGTCGCACGTAGACCCGATCGTTCGCCAGGACCTCGGGCTTCCACGTGAGCCCCACGGCGCCGGCGAGCGGATCCAGATCGACCTTGGCGTCCGGATCGAGCGCGAGCAAGAGGTGCCCGCCCTCGTCGGCGTGCCGCTTGAGCGCCGCGACCTCCTCCGGGAGGAACGCCTTCTGCGGGCCGAGCACGATGACGACGCTCGCGTCCTTCGGGATCTCGCTGCCGAGCCCCTGGGCGAGCCCGAGGTCCTTGACGACGTAGTTCTGGGACTCCAGCAGCTTGCGGAGGTTCTTGGTCGTCCGCCCCTCGGGGGAGCTGGCCGACTCGTTCAGCTCGCCGTGGCCGACCGTCAGGTAGGCGGTGCGCTGCGGCCGGATCACCTTGAGCAGCACCTTCTGGAAGTCGGCGTCGAGGCTCTTCAGCTTGGCGCCCGCGCTCTTGATGTCGGAGCCGACGTTGAGCGTCTCGCGCGAGCTGTCGCGCGAGAGCACGATGACGCCGTCTTGCGTGACCTTCGCCTCCTTGGCGAGCGCGGGGACGAGCAGGCGATCCTGCATCTCCACGGTGATCTGCGGCGACGCGGACTTCACCTCGCGCAGGTAGCCCTCCACCTCGGCGCCGACCTCGTTCTGCTGCGGGAAGAAGGCCGTGATCTTGAGCGGCGCGGTCAGGCTCTCGGCGACGCGCTTCGTGGACTCGCCCGGGCGGGCCGTGCGGTAGTACGAGAAGTCCGCCTTGAGATCGAGCTGGCTCGCGGCGAACACGAAGAGCGCCGAGTAGACCGCGGCAAACCCGAGCGTCACGCCCGAGAGCGTCGCGGCGCGCACCCGCCGGCCCTCGATGCGCTCGGCGCGCCGCATCGGCGCGAGCGCCGCCTCGCCGAAGAACAGCGGCACCGTCGCCATGACGAGGAGCGCGATCCAGGCGACCGTCGTGGCCGCGTGGATGCGCGCGCGCATCTCGGGCGCGGCGCGCGAGGCGCCGAGCACGGCCTGCCCCGCGTCGGTCGTCGTGAAGTAGGCCGCCACCGCGACGACGCCGAGCGCCGACAGGATCGCGAGCGCGCGCTCGACCGCGCGGCGCTCGCCCGCCTCGCGCACCGCCGTCGCGAAGCGCAGCGCGGTGACGAGGACCAGGGTCAGGAACCCGAGCCCCGACAGGGCGTAGCGGAGCCACTCGATCGTGGGCACCACGCGCTCGCCGAGGAAGACGGCGAGGAGCGCGCCCGCGTACGCCGGGACCATCCAGCCCCCCGCGCGGATCGCTGGCGCTGTGCGCGGCGCGGCAGGCGCCGGCTCGCCGGCCGGCGGGGCCTCTCGCCCGGCGTCCGGCGGGGGCGCGGAGCCCGCTCCCTCGCCGCGGATCTCGGCCTCGTCGGCCTGAGCTTGCTTGTCCTTCACCGCCACCTCCGCGCCTTCAGGGTGTGGGTCGCCGCGAGCAGGAAGAAGTACGCGACCGCGACGTAGTACAGGACGTTCTCCAGCCGGAGCACGCCGTTCAGGAACGGCTTCTGGTTGAGCGGGTAGAGGTTCAGCGCGCTCACGAAGTCGTTGAGCGGCGGCTCCGTCACGCGGGCGACGAGGAACAGGAAGCCGAGCGTCCCGATGATCGCCGCCCCGAGGATGACCGCGATGACCTGGCTCGCCGCGAGCGTCGAGGCGAAGAGCCCGATCGCGAGCGACGCGGCGCCGAGCAGCAGCACCCCGGAGTAGCCGACCAGGATGTGCCCGACGGACACCTTGCCGTTCACGAAGATGAGCAGCGGCATGTAGATGGTGATCGCCGTCATCAGCGACACCAGCGCGAGCGCGGCGAGGAACTTGCCGGCGATGATCTCGCCGTCGCGCACGGGCGCGGTCTTGAGCAGGATGAGCGTCCCGCTCTCGCGCTCGCCGGCGATGAGCCGCATCGAGAGGATGAGCGCCGCGACCATCGTGATGAACGCCGTGCCGTCGAAGAACTTGAGCAGCACCTCCGCCGACAGCCGCGCGCCCGACCCGAGCGCCGCGACCTGGAAGTAGATGCCGTCGATGAGCAGCGCAGCGGCGGCGACGACGTACCCGAGCGGTGATCTCAGGTACGCGGACAGCTCCCGCCGCGCGACGAGCAATGTCCCTCTCATGTCTCGCCCTCGCCTTCCTCCGCCTGCTCCTCTGCAGGGGCCTTCGTTGCGTCGCCGCCGGCCCTCGCCCTGTCGGCCGCGGCGGACCTGTCCTTCGCCCCGGGCGCCCCACGCGAGGCGAGCCGCAGGAACACCGACTCGAGCTCGCGCTCGCTCCGCTTCACCTCGAGGATGCCGATCCCCGCCTTCACGAGCTCGGCGCACAGCGCCGCGCGCACGTCGCGGTCGGCCTCGACCGCGAAGCTCACGACGTCGCTCCCCGGCTCGGTCGTGGTGAGCTGCTCGACGGACGTGACGCCCTCGACCGCGCGCGTGATGTCGAGCGCCTTCGCCGCCTCGCCGCGCGCCACGCGGTAGCCCGCGCCCTCGGCCGCGGGGCCGCGCACCGTGAGCTCGACCCGGACGCCGTGGAGCAGCTTGGCCGAGAGCTCCTGCTCGGTCCCCTGCGCGCCGATCTCGCCGTCCCGGATCACGAGGATGCGATCGCACGTCTCGCTGATCTCGGAGAGGATGTGGCTGGAGAGCAGGATGGTGTGCTTGCCGCGCAGGCTCCGGAGCAGCGAGCGCATCTCGACGATCTGCACGGGATCCAGGCCGCTGATCGGCTCGTCGAGGACGAGCAGCCGCGGCTTGTGCACGATCGCCTGCGCGATGCCGACGCGCTGCTTGAAGCCGTGGGACAGCGAGCTGATGGGATCCGCGGCCACGTCGTCGAGCTGCGTCACCGCGAGCGCCTCGGCCACCCGCGCGTCGGCCGCGCCGGCGTCGACGCCCCGCAGGCGCGCCGCGAAGTGGAGGAAGGCGCGCACGCTCATCTCGTCGTAGAGCGGCGGCCTGTCGGGGAGGTATCCGATGCGGGACCGCACCTCGTGGGGGTGGTCGACGACATCCAGTCCGTCCACGAGCACACGGCCCGCGGACGGGAGCAGATCGCAGGCGAGGATCCTGAGCGTCGTCGTCTTGCCCGCGCCGTTCAGGCCGAGCAGACCGACGATCTCTCCCGCCTCGATCGAGAACGACAGGGGCCCGATGGCCTTCCGGTCGCCGTAGTACTTGTATAGGTCGCTGATTTCGATCACGGCCGTGCACCCCTCCGCGAAGGGAAGACTCTCCGCGCCGGCGATTCGGATGCCGCAGAGCGCGGCGGTCCAGGCGCCAGCGGCCCCTTACAACAGCGGGTGGCGGAAATCATTCCCGACGCGGAGCGCGGGGGCGCGCTCCGGAGGGCGGTCTTCCCCTCTGACGCGTCGAACGGGACACTCGGTGAAGCGGTGAGCGTAGCGACCAGGACGTGATGGATGTCAGCCTGCTGCGCGGCGAGGTCGGCGATCCGGCAGCGCTCGCCCTGCCGTCAGCAGTGCTCGGCGATGATCGCCCAGCAGGCGTCCGCGAACTCGCGGTACGTCGATCGGTCGAGCGTCGCCTGCGTCACCGGCATCACGTCCTGGTGCTCCGCGAGCATCGGGCGCAGCGCGCCCTCGATGTCCGCGCTCGTCTCGATCCACAGGAACTCTTCGATGCCGTCGGTGATCTGGCCGCGGATGAGCTTCGGCACCTCGCTCAGCCGGACCTTCTTCGGGCTCCGCCGCGCGATCGACGAGGCGATCTGCTCGGCGTGCGCCGGCCAGCGCTTGAGCGCGTCATGGAACGTGGAGCCGACGAGCCGCAGGATCTGCTGGGCGAGCATCGCCACGCGCGGGCGCTGCACGCGCTCCTCGTTCTCCGCCACCATCGCCAGGTACTCGTCGCTCAGGAGCTTGCGCAGGTCGCTCGAGAGGATCTGCTGCGACTCCGGCGTCATCCGCAGATCCGCGACGTGCGCGAGGAAGATGTCCCGCAGCATGGTCAGCCGCGCCGTCACCGAGCCGGTCGGGGTCGTGTCGAGGATCTCGGCGAGCGGGTCGATCAGCCGGCGCCCGAAGGTGGTGAGGATGTGATCGAGGATCCGCTTCTGGTGCTGCTTGTGGCCGAGCACGGACAGCGCGCGTGTGATGTGCGCCTTGCTCGGCGCGTCGACGAGGATCTCCAGCGGCTGGTCCAGCGGCTTCCCCTCGTACATGCGCAGCGACGCGAACATCTCGCGAAACGCGTCCGCCGCGGCCGCCCCCTCGCCCGGCTCGCCGTAGACTCGGATGACGAGCCCCGAGTCGGGGCCGGCGTCGAACAGCCGCCGGAGCTCTTCCCGGATGTCCTCGTCCGTGACGAGCGGCCCCGGAGGGAGCGATTTCCCGCGTGAATCCATGCGCCTCCAGCCTACGGCAAAGCGGAGCGGTCCTGAACCTCTGTGCCCCGAGAAAGCGAGCGCCGGGGGGCGCGCCCGCGGTCCGGTGAGGACGTGCCTGCGGAGATGTCGTACCCCGCACCCAGGTCGCGCCGGCGTGGCCTCGCTGGCCTTCGTGTCTGGAAGCGCCGAAGCCCCGCAGGGCGCGAGGGGGGTGGAGAGGAGATGTCCAGACGCGGGCGGTGCGCTTACATCAGATGAATCAGATGAATCAGATGAATCAGATGAAGACGACGGGCTGCTCCCAGATCGCGAGGACGATGCAGCCCTCCGCGCTCGAGACGCTATGCCGGCTGCCCGGGGCGTTCATCACGAGCGTGCCGGCGCGGTGGTGTCCGCGCTCGTCCGACTGCGAGCCCGCGAGCACGAGGATGTGCTCGTGGCCGCGATGGACGTGCTGCGGCACGGACGCGCCCGGCGCATAGCGCAGGAGCGCGGCCGAGGCGCCGGCGTCGCTGCTACCATAAAGGCGATGAATATCGACGCCCTCCCGGAAGCGCCGCCAGGGGACTGACTCCGGATGAGCGGCCATCGTTGCGACATTCGCAATGATGAATGGCAACTGCACAGGCACAAAATCCCGCGTCGCTGCTGAAAATGTAGCTGTCATCGCGAATCTCCCGTGTTGATGCAACCATGCCACAGCGCGCGGCGCCCACTCAACGGTAATCACGCGAAGCGCGCAAAATTCACGCGTGGGAAAAGTTCCAGAAATGAGGAGTCGCGTACACATCCATGGAGTGAAGAGCACACCGAGAACTCCTCTGTTGCCCGCGGCCGTCGTGGCACGGGGGCAGCGCTTCCTCGCCATCCTCCGTCCACTGCTCCTCTCGCTCTCGCTACTGCCGGCGGCCGGCTGCAGCAAGGAGGGGTCGAGCGATCAGCCGCTCACGGTGGGCTTCATCTACGTCGGCCCCAGGGACGACTACGGCTACAACCAGGCGCACGCCGAGGGGGCCGCCGCGCTCGCCAAGCTGGCCGGCGTGAAGACCCGTGAGGAGGAAAACGTCCCCGAGACGGTCGCCGTGCAGAAGACGCTCGAGAGCATGATCAACCTCGATGGCGCGACGGTGATCTTCCCGACATCGTTTGGCTACTTCGATCCCCACATCCTCAAGGTGGCGGAGAGGTTTCCGGACAAGATCTTCCTCCATTGCGGCGGCCTCTACGACGCGTCGAAGCACCCGAGCAATGTCGGCAGTTATTTCGGTTACATCGACGAAGCCGAGTACGTGTCCGGCGTCGTCGCGGGGATGACCACGAAGAGCGGCAAGCTCGGGTTCATCGCGGCGAAGCCGATCCCGCAGGTGCTCCGCAACATCAACGCCTTCACGCTGGGCGCTCGGAGCGTGAACCCGAGCGCGACGACGGCCGTGATCTTCACCGGTGACTGGTCGATGCCCGTCAAGGAGGCGGAGGCCGCCAACAGCCTCATCGATCAGGGCGTCGACGTCCTGACCGCGCACGTCGACTCACCCAAGGTGATCATTGAGCTCGCGGAGCGGCGCGGCGCGTTCAGCACCGGCTACCACACCAACCAGGCGACGCTCGCCCCAAGGGGGTACCTGACCGGCGCCGAGTGGAACTGGTCCAAGGTCTACACCGACTACCTGACGTTCATCCGTGAGGGGAAGCCGTATCCGCACCTCCTGCGCGGCGGTTTCAAGGAGGGGTACATCAAGATCTCACCCTACGGCCCCGCCGTCTCCGACGAGGCGAAGAAGAAGGCCGAGGAGGCGAAGGCGAAGCTCACAGACGGCACGCTCACCATCTTCAAGGGACCCATCATGAACAACGAAGGCAAGGTGGTGATCGCCGATTCGGTCGCGCAGCAGCAGACCGACATCGCGCTGGAGAGCATGGACTACCTCGTCGCAGGCGCCCTAGGCTCCACCCACTAGAGTGGTGGTCACCCGCTTCGGATACGGGCCCATCTCGACGTTTTCGGTGCTCAGCGCACTGGAGTGCGCTTCCGCGCCGAAAACGCCGAGATGGGCCCGTCTCCTGTGCGGGTGACCACCGCTCTGGAACGGGCATCGAACAGCCGTCTCCTGTGCGGGTGACCACCGCTCTGGAACGGGCATCGAACAGCCGTCTCCTGTTCGGGTGACCACCGCTCTGGAACGGGCCGCGATCAGAGCGCTTCGAGGACGGCGGCGGCGGGGGCGGTCCAGCCGATGATCGCGCCCTGGGCGCGGACCATCTCCAGGGTCGCCGCCTTGAACTCGGGGAAATAGCTCTCGGTGGCGTCCTCGATCAACAGGCACTCGTAGCCGCGATCGTTCGCCTCGCGCATCGTGGTCTGGACGCAGACCTCGGTCGTCACGCCCGCGATGATCAGGTGGGAGACGCCGAGCGCCGCCAGCCTGGCGTCGAGCCCCGTCCGGTAGAACGCGCCCTTCCCGGGCTTCGGTACGACGAGCTCCCCGGGCGCCGGCGCGAGCTCGGGCACGAAGTCGTTGCCCGGCTCGCCCAGGACCAGGATGCGCCCCATCGGCCCGACATCGCCGATCCGCATGCCAGGAGCACCCCGGCTCCGCTTCGCTGGCGGGCAATCCGAGAGATCCAGCCTGTGACCCTCCTTCGTGTGGATGATGGGTAGGCCGTGGTCGCGGAACGCGTCGAGGACGCGCCGGACCGTCGGCACGATGCGCTGGAGCCGCTTGACGTCGTTGCCGAGCGCCGCGCCGAAGCCGCCGGGCTCGAGGAAGTCGCGCTGCATGTCGATGACGAGCAGCGCCACCGCGTCCCGATCGGCGACGCGGAAGGGGTACGGCTTCGCCGCGATCTCGAGGGGCCGCGCCGTCATGGGTGCCCCGCCATCGCGCGGCCGATCTCCGCGACGTCGGCCGAAGCGATCGGCGACTCGTGGACGATGCGGCCTTCGCTCATCACGAGGACACGGTCGGCCATGGCGAAGATCTCGTCGAGATCCGCGCTCACGAGGAGGACGGCGGTCCCGCGGTTGCGCGCCTTCAGGATGCGGGAGCGGATCTCGGCCACGGCCGCGAAATCGAGCCCGAAGCAGGGGTTTGCGGCGACGAGGAGCTCGATGTCCTCGTCCATGCCGAGCTCGCGCGCCAGGACCGCGCGCTGCACGTTGCCGCCGGAGAGCTTGCCTATCGGGGCGTCGACCGAGGGGGCCTTGATCGAATACTCCGCGGCGAGGCGCTCGGCCGAGCGCCTCAGCGCCGCGCGGCTCACGCCCCAGCGGAGCCGCGTGAAGGGCGGCCTGTCGAAGACGCGGAACCCGATGTTCTCCGCGACGGACATCGCGGGGACGCAGGCGTTGCGCAGCGGCTCCTCGGGCAGGCACCGCACCCGGTGCTCCCGGATCTGCGCGCGCCCGGCGCCGTACGGCTCGCCATGGACAAGCACTTTGCCTGCCCGCGCGGGCCGCTGCCCGGCGAGGACCTCGACGAGCTCCTCCTGCCCGTTGCCGGAGACGCCGGCGATCCCGACGATCTCGCCGCGGTGGACCGTGAGCGTCACGCCGTCGAGCGCCGGCCGCCCGCGATCGTCGCTCGCGGCGAGCCCCTCGACGCGCAGGATCGGCTCCCCGGCCGGCGCGTCGCCGCGCGCCGCGGAGATCTGCGCCGGCTGCGCGCCGACCATCATCTCGGCCATGGCCGCCGGCGTGAGGTCCTTGACCTTCCCTCGGCCGGCCATCCGGCCGCGCCGCAGCACCGTGACCTCGTCGGCGAACGCCGTCACCTCGCGGAACTTGTGCGAGATCATGAGCACGCTGATCCGCTGCTCGTCGGCCATGCACCGGAGCATCCCGAGCACCTCGTCGGCCTCCCCGGGCGTGAGCACCGAGGTGGGCTCGTCGAGGATGACGATCCTGCTGCCGAGGTAGAGCTGCTTCAGGATCTCGAGCTTCTGCTTCTCGCCCGCGGCGAGCGCGCGGACGGTCCGCTCCGGATCGAGCCGGAAGGGCATGCGCGCCATGAACGCGCGGATCGCCTCGCGCTCCTTGCGCCAGTCGATCACGAGGGGGAGCGAGGCCCGCGCGAGCACGAGGTTCTCGGCGACCGTCATGTTCATGACGAGGGTGAAGTGCTGGTAGACCATGCCGATCCCCAGCGCCTGCGCGTCGCGCGGGCTCCTGATGGACAGGGCCGCGTCGCCGACCCTCACCTCGCCGGCGTCGGCCTGGTGATAGCCCATGATGCACTTGACCAGCGTGCTCTTGCCGGCCCCGTTCTCGCCGAGGAGCGCGTGGAAGCTGCCGGGCGCCAGGCGCAGCGAGACGTCGTCGAGCGCGAGCAGCGGCCCGAACCGCTTCGTGATCCCCGCGGCGGAGAGCGCCGGCGGCGGCGTGGCGGGGCTGGATTCCCGGGCGGGGGCGCGGGGCGGCCTCGCCGCGGAGCTCGAGAAGACGCGTGGGTCCATGGTCACGAGAGCGCCTCCAGCAGCGCGGCGGAGGTCGAGACCGCGCCGAACACGCCGTTCTGCATCTTGATCATCTTCAGCGCGGCGGCGTGGTTGCCGGGATCCGTGGCCGCGCAGCAGTCGGAGAGCAGCAGGCACTCGTACCCGCGGTCGTTCGCCTCGCGCATGGTGGTGTGCACGCAGACGTCCGTCGTGATCCCCGTGAGGATCAGGTTCTCGATGCGGCGCTGGCGGAGGATGAGATCGAGATCCGTCGCGCAGAACGAGCCCTTGCCCGGTTTGTCGATGATCGGCTCGCCGGGCAGGGGCGCGAGCTCCGGGATGATCTCCCACCCGGGCTCTCCGCGGACGAGCACCCGCCCGCACGGCCCGGGATCGCCGATGCCCACGCCCGTTCCGCGACCGCTGTCGGTCCGGCGGGAGCGCCACCGCTTGTTCGCCGGCAGATCGGAGAGGTCCGGCCGGTGCCCTTCGCGCGTGTGCAGGACGTGATAGCCGCGGCGGCGCAGCTCCGCGAGCGTGCGCTGGATCGGCGCGATGCACGCCCGCGTCAGGGAGATGTCGTAGCCGAGCAGGTCGATGTACCCGCCCTTCCCGCAGAAGTCGGTCTGCATGTCGATGACGATCAGGGCCGTCGTCTCGGGGCGGAGCGCGCCGTTGTAAGGCCAGGCATAGGGATCAGCGGCCACGTAGGGCATCGGTCGAGTCCTCCTGTCATTCAGCGTTTCGCTCGTCTCGTGCGTTTCGCTCGTCTCGCGGGGCTCGCTCCTTTCGTTCGTCTCGTACGGTTCGTCCGGTTCACACGGTTCGTTCAGCGCGCGCAGCCTCGCGCGATCAACGCGCGAGCGTGAGCTCGGCGGGCTGATCGCGCAGGGTCTGGGTCGCGGAGCTCGCGGCGACCATGATGGCCAGCGTCACGATGTACGGCGCGGCGTTGAAGAGGTGGTATCCCCAGGTGATCCCCACGGACTGAAGCGCCGGCCCGAGGGCGCTCGCGCCGCCGAAGAGCAGCGAAGCGAAGAGGCAGCGCACCGGGTTCCAGCGCGCGAAGATGACGAGGGCGACGGCCATGAGCCCCTGTCCGCTCGAGAGTCCCTCGTTCCAGCTGCCGGGGTAGAAGAGCGAGAGGAACGAGCCGCCGACGCCGGCGAGGAAGCCGCCCGCCATGGTCGCGCGCCGCCGGACCAGGTTCACGTCGACCCCCATCGCGCGGGCGCTGTCGGCGCTCTCGCCCACGGTGCGGAGCACGAGCCCGAAGCGGGTGCGGTTCAGCGCCCAGAGCAGGAGCGGGGCGAGCGCGGCCCCGATGAGGAAGAGCGCGTTCACCTGGAGCGCGGAGCGGACCTGAGGGAGATCGCTGAAGAAGCCGAGCGATATCGCGGGCAGGCGGGGCGCCGTCGGCTGGATGAGCGGTTTGCCGACGAAGAAGGCGAGGCCGACGCCGAAGAGCATGAGCGCGATGCCGACGGCGATGTCGTTGACGCGCGGCTTCGAGCAAAGCCACGCGTGCAGCGCGCCGAGCGCGGCGCCGATGGCGCCGGCGGCGAGCACGCCGAGCCAGGCAGAGCCCGTGAGGTAAGAGACGCCATAACCTCCCATCGCGCCCATGACGAGCGTGCCCTCCAGGCCGAGGTTCACGCGGCCGCTCTTCTCGGTGAGGCACTCGCCGAGGCTCACGAAGAGGAATGGCGTGCTGATGCGGATGGCCCCGGCGGCGACCGCGAGGGGGATGCCCCAGAGACCGAGCGCAGCTGCGTCGCTCATCATGCCACCGAAGGCGCCGGAGCCGCCTGAGGGACCTTGGGCTCGCGGACAGCGAGGGAACGGCCGTAAAGCGTCTCGCTCGCGAGGATCGCGATGAACAGGATCCCCTGGAGCACGCTCACCGTCGCGTCGGGGAGCCGCGCCGTCCGCTGCAGCAGGCCGCCGCTCGCGCCGATGCCGCCGAGCAGGAGGGATACCGGCATGATCGCGAGCGGGTTGTGGCGCGCGATGAACGCGACGAGGATGCCGGTGTAGCCATAACCGCTGATCAGCGACGCGTTGGCCCGGCCGTGGACCGCCGCGACCTCCACCATGCCGGCGAGCCCAGCGCACGCTCCGGCGAGCGTGCAGGTGAGCACGACGAGGCGCTTGACCGGCAGTCCGGCGAGGAGCGCCGCGCGGACGTTGCCGCCGCTCATCGCCGCGCCGAAGCCGAACGTCGTCCGGTGCATCAGCACATAACAGAGCGCGCAGGCGAGCACCCCGTAGGCGAGGCCCCAGTGGACCTCGAGGCCGGGCAGGCTCCCCAGCGCGTTCTCGGCGCCGATGGAGGCGGTCGAGGGCTTGTTGAGGCTTGCCGGGTCACGCAGCGCGCCCTCGACGAGGTGGTTCAGGATCGCGATCCCGATGTAGTTGAGGAGCAGGCTGCTGATCGTCTCGCTCACGCCGCGGTAGACGCGCAGCGCGCCGGCGAGGCCGATCCAGAGCGCCCCGGCGGCGAGCCCGGACACGAGCATCGCGGCGAGCACGGCGGCGGGCGGCGCGCCCCACGCCCGGGAGGCCAGCGCCGCCGACGCGGCCGAGAGCCCGCCCATGACGAGCGCGCCCTCGCCGCCGATGACGATCAGGCCGAGGCGCGCCGGCAGCGCCGTGCAGAGCGCGGTCAGCATGAGCGGCGCGGCCCGAAGGAGGGTGTTCTGGAACGAGAACCACGTGCCGAAGGCGCCGCGGTACATGTCGTGATAGACGCTCAAGGGATTGGCCCCCTGGGCGGCCACGAACGCGCCGAACGCGAGGAGCGAGGCCGCGAGGGCCCCGAGGGGGATGGCGATCGCTTCGGTCGTCTCACGCCCGAGCGGCCCGTGCGAGATGACTTTCACGCTGCCGAGGATAAGGCCTCCATTATTTCCACACGTTTTCGGGGAGCTTGCTGGTCGTGACAGGACGGACAGGAGGGGCGCCTCGCGCCCGGACAACCCGCCTGGCCGGCGAGCGGCGCGCCCTTGTCATGACGTGCGACACCCCGGTGGCTCACCTGGTCGAGTGATGCTGTGATGTGGTGACCGCGCTGCAATGTGGCGGTCGCGCTGCGATGGGGTGGCTGCGACGTGGTGGCCGCGCTGCGATGTGGTGGCCGCGGCGACCGCGAACGGTTCGCACAGCGCGGCGGTCTCCGCCTTGCACTCGCCGTCGCCTGCCGGTGAGTTTGCTCGGCGATCATCGCGTAGACGGCGAAGAAAGCGGCGAGCGCTCGCGGGCCTGAAAGATCCGGGAACGCCGAGGTCCGCGTCGTGCGGTCCCGGCGAGCCTCGTTCGTGTGCCCACGTGCACAGCGCGCCGCGCAGAGGACCGCCGATCGATCCCACCCGCAAACCCCTGATTTGGAGGTAATGCTGTCATGCGGTTCGAACGATCGATTTTGTTCCTGCTCGGCGCTGGCGTCCTCATGGCGTCTCGCCCGGCGGTGTCGGCGGACCTGACCTGCTCGTCGAGCGCGACCCTGGAGGCGCTCGTGATGTGCATTCGCGATCAGATGCCCGGCAGGGACTCAGGTATCTTCGTCACCCCGAGCTCGACGCAGCTGAGCGCGTGGCGGAGCGTCGTTCGCACCATGATGGGCGGCAGCTGCAAGTTCGTGCTTCCGTCCAGCCTATCGTCGTCAGCGCGGATCCGGCTCCTCCGCGACGTCGACAATGGACGAAGATACTGTGTGCTCATGGAGGTCGGCGATCGGGACAGCGACGGAGTCGTCGATCTCGGGCTGGGCACGTTCATCGTGGACTCGGCTGCGGAGCGAGAGCTCGCTCATTCGGCGCCGCACGCGACAGCGGACCTGGAGACGGAGATCCAGGCCGTCAGCATCTTCAAGGCGACGAGATCCCGCAGTTTCCTGATGGCCGGCGCTCACCGCGATGCGAGCTTCACCGAGAGCGTTTGCCAGAGCTCGACCATGATCTCGGACGTGGCCCACAACGTGACGAACGCGTTTCACGCGACCTATCTGGAGCTCGCGGCCTTTTACGGATCCAAGCCCTGGTGGGCGATTCAGTGGCATGGCATGGCGAGAGACACCTGCGCGGAGGACGTGTTCGCCTCGCACGGCATGGATGTCGCCCCCGTCTCGGGGGACAAGATACTGGAGCTCAGGCGCAACTTGCTGGCCGACAAGCCCACCTGGCGGGTCGGTGTTCCCGGCAGCAGCGATTGTTCTCTGAACGCGACGACCAACGTTCAAGGCAGGCTCCTCAACCTCGTCTCGTCGAGCCAGGTCTGTGGTCGCTCCGCCGCGAGCTATAGCGGACGCTTCGTGCACATCGAGCAAGATCCGGCCTTCCGCCTCGCTGACTACTGGATCAATGCGGTCAAAGCCACCTGGCCCTGAGCGCCGCTCCTCGGCCGTGAGCTGCGGAGCAAGCCTGGTGATGAACATGAGGAACGCATTGGCCTCGCTCGCGCGCTCGAGTCGTGCGCATCGTGGACGATGCCTGGGACATTTCGCGTCGCGTTAACATTGCCTGGATGAGCGGTGACGCGCGAAGAGGGGTTTCCCCGGAAACGACGGAATCTTCCAGCGGCAACGAAGTGAATGCATTGCCATTGGTACGGTGACGTGTGGTCGAGAACCGCATATGCTCGCCGTCATGACATTGCCCCTTATCCCACTACGCTCTCTGGGTGTCGTCGCTGCCGGTGTCGTCCTCGTCGCCGCGACAGCCGCGTCGTGCGGTGGAGGTAGCTCGAGCTCGTCCTCGTCGGATGGCGGCTCGGGGCCTGGCGGCGCCGGAGCCGGAACAGGAACAGGAGCCGGAGCTGGAACAAGCCAGGGCCCTGCGAGCAGCTCGTCGTCAGCGGCGGGCACCGGCGGCGCTCCCCCCGCCGTCGGCTCCGGCGGCAGCGAAGGCGGCGGCCCGCCGGCGCACGTGCCAGGCGAGCCGATCTCCATCCCGGCTCAGGCGTGGAGCAGGGGTATCACGGACGGCGTCTACGAGGACGGCGCGCCCATCGGCGGCTTCGGTGCCGGCACGATCACGTGGCGGTTCGACGGCAGGTTCTACAAGGGTCGCCTCGACATCGGGAGCAGCGACCAGAGCGTCGACAACAACGCGGGCTTCTTCATGTACCAGAAGGCCGAAGGGGGAAACGCGCAGACGAAGCGCCTCGACAAGGACGGCCTGGGCCAGGGGCAGGCGACGTACTCCTCGCTCTTTCCGCGCTCGTGGGTCGATTACCACGGCGCGGCATTCCCCTGCAAAGCGAAGGTCGAACAATACAGCCCCATCATCCCGGGCGACTACAAGAAGACCAGCTATCCGGTCGGCGTCTATCGGTGGGAGATCACGAATCCGACCGGAGCGCCTTGCGACGTCGCCGTGATGCTGACCTGGAAGAACGATCACGGCGGCAACGGCGCCATGGTGCAGACCTCCGGCGATGACGTCGGCCTTGTCCTCACGCGCGGCGGCGGGGCGCCGAACGCCGAGGGGCAGGGGGAGTTCACGCTCGCCAGCCGGAACGCGCCGGGCGTTGTCGTCTCGTACCAGTCCGCCGACAGCGTCGCCGCCCTGCAGAGCGAGCTCGCCAACGACGGCGCGCTCGCCAACACGACGGGAGGGCACTCGCTCGGGGCGATCGCGTTCAAGGCCACCGTGGAGCCGGGGAAGAGCGTCATTGTGCCGATCGTGCTCGCGTGGGATATCCCGGTCACGCAGGCGGGCTCGGGGGACAGGTGGTACCGCGCGTACACGCGCCACTTCGGGAGGACGGGGAACGCCTCGTGGACGATCGCGGCCGAGGCGCTCGCCGAGCACGAGCCGTGGCTCTGGGCGATCCAGGACTGGCAGGCGAGCGTGCTCGACGACCCGAAGTACCCAGAGTGGCTCAAGGGCGCTCTGTTCAACGAGCTCTATTACTATGCCGTCGCGGGCACGTACTGGGAGGCCGGCGCTGCGTCCGGCCAGCCGGACGACCCGGACGAGGACATGTTCACCAGCCTCGAGTCGTACATCTATCCGTTCTACGGGACGTCGGACGTGCGCTTTTACGGCTCATGGGCCCTGTTCTCGCTCTGGCCTGACATCGACAAGCAGGAGGTGCGGCAGTTCTGCGACAGCGTGACGACCACGCGCTCCGACAGGCCGCGCGCGATCGGGACGACCGCGCACGACTTCGGAGACACCGACACCGTCTTCCGCAAGTGGAACGCGTACACGTACCGCGACTCGACCAACTGGAAGGATCTCAACTCCAAGCTGGTCCTGATGGTCTATCGCGACTGGGCGCTCACCGGGAAGACCGACAAGGAGTTCCTCGATTACTGCTGGCCCGCCGTGAAGATGGCGATGCAGAAGGTGAAGGGCCAGGACGGCGACGGGGACGGGCTGCCGGAGAGCAACGGCATCGATCAGACGTACGACGACATGGATCTGCACGGCAACACCGCCTACTGCGGGGGCCTCTTCCTCGCCGCCAGCGAGGCCGCGAAGGAGCTGGCGACCGCGGTCGGTGACACCTCGCTCGCGGGCACCTACCAGACGTGGTTCGATCAGGCCAAGGGCGGCTTCGAGTCGAAGCTCTGGACGGGGGCGTATTACAAGATCGACACGGGGAGCCGGGACACGAGCCGGATCATGTCGGACCAGCTCGCAGGCCAGTGGTACGCGCGCGCCCTCGGGCTGCCGCCGATCGTCGACCCGAGCCACGCGGTGTCGGCGTTCACGAAGATCTACGAGAACAACTTCAAGCGGTTCGACGGCGGGACCCGCGGCGTCGTCAATGTCATGACCGCCAATGGCTCGGTCGACGGGACGAGCAACCAGACGCGGGAGTGCTGGGTGGGCACGTCCTGGGGCGTTGTGTCCGGCATGATCCAGGAGGGGCTCGCCGCGCAGGCCGGCGAGATCGGCGCGAGCCTGGTCGACACGATCTGGAAGACCGACGGCCTGTGGTTCCGCACGCCGGAGGCATGGGAGGGCAACGGCAGCATCCGCGCGCCCTACTACATGCGCGCCACCACGCTGTGGGCGGCGAAGCACGCGTACGATATCGCGCCGTAGGCCAGTTCCCGCTGCCGACGCTCCGAGGGCTGGAGCGCCCTCTTCCTCATGGGGCCGGAACCACGAACGACGCCGTGAACGGGGCCGGCCCTCCTCGAGGGGGCCTGACGGCACGCGCGCAAAACGGCGCACTTTACCGTACCTCGCTCTCGCTCCGCAATACGACGAACGGGCACCTGTCGCCGGCGTGGGCCCCGTCGTAGCGTACCCGTCGCAGCCATATCACGCACATCCACACGCACATCCAGGCGCGGCCCGACCCTGCTGAGGGCGCCCGAACTGGAGCCGGAGAACACCCATGACCCGTAAAGGTTCGCTCGTCCCGATCGCCTCCCTCCTCCGCATCGTCGTCCCGATCAGCTTCGCGCTCCTCGCGGGCGGCTGCTCGCAAGCGCCGGCGGAGATCCAAGAGCCCTTCGGCGAGGACGAGGCCGCGCTGACCGACGCGCAGCGCCTACCCAGACATCGAGAGGGGGGCCGAGTTCACTCCGCGACCTGCGGGGACCGCCCGAGCGCCGCCCAGCCGAGCTTACCCTACTGGACCGCGATCGCGCAGAACGGAGCCATACCCGACGCCCTCTGGGACGGCTCGAGCGTGTATCAGGACGGCCGCTTCTACATCTTCGGCGGGTTGAACGGGACCTACCCGAACGACGAGCCCGTGGCCGATTTCAGCGTCTTCGACGTCGACACCCGGACCTGGCACGATCTCGGCCAGTACGCGGGCGGGCCCTCCGCCCGGGCCGAGGCGATGATGTGGAGCGTCGCCGAGGACGATGCCCTGATCGTCTCCGGCGGGAGAGGTCCTTTCCGGCGCGGGCTCGATCTCACGCACCAGGACACGTTCCGGTTCGATCGGGGGCACGGGTGGACGCAGATCGCGCAGAAACCGGCCGAAGTCGGGCTCGCGAATCGCTCCGCGGAGGCGGTCGCCGTGCGAGGGAAGGGGAAACACAAGACCGTCGCGTACGCCTTCTCGGGCTCGTCGTCGACGTTGTCGGCCTTCATCAACCGCCCGGACGGCCTCCAGCACGACCTGGTTCGCTACAAGAACGGCTGGAAGCAGGTCGCGACCGGCTCGCCTGTCCCGCGCGCTCGAGCCCATCATCCGCTCGTGTACTCCGAGGGCTGGAACGCCCTCTTGGTCTACGGCGGATACACGAACGACGCTGTGAACGGGACCGGCCTGTTCACGCCGGAGAACTACCTCGGCGATCTCTGGAGGCTCGACGTCGACACGGAGACCTGGGAGCAGATCGCCTTCGACGAGGACAGCGGGCCGGGCCACCGCGACAACGCGAAGCTGCTCGCCGACGAGCGCGGCAATCGAATCTGGCTCTTCGGGGGCAGCCAGTTCGACGGTACCACCCTGTCCGATGTCTGGTACTTCGATCTCGACACCCGGGGCTGGACGCGCGTGGACACCGCGATGGCGGGGCCGGCGCCGGCGCCGAGGTTCGGCCAGTTCTCCTTCTCTCGCAGGACCGCCACAGCCTACGAGCTCTACATCTTCGGGGGAGCGACCGCGGAGTTCGCGCCGGTGCTGCTCAACGACATGTGGCGATTGACGATCCCCATCGCCGGCGACGACTGAACGAACAGGAGGTCGGCCACGGCCAGGAGGAGCCTCGAAGAGCTCCTCGAGCCACCGTTCCATGAACGGCGTGAAGCGCGGTCGTTCACGTGTCTCTTCCGGACACCTCATGACCAGCACCTCTTGCTCCAGCCCGGTTGCTGCGAGGACGACGAGGCCGTCCAGGGCCTCGTCGTCCTCTCGATAGCTCGTCTCGAGCATCCCGAGGGGCTGCGGCGCGATGCCCACCCGCACGATGTTCTTAGGAATGATTAAGGCGACATCGGACGAGTTCGGCGTTACCAGTCGTGGAGCAGCGACATCCTCGAAGCGCGTAGGAGGTCACAGGGCCTTGCTGGTCCTGGCCTCCACGGGCGCGCGTGTCGCTGACAGCAAGATAGGAGAAGAGAAATGGCAACGTCCGTAGTGTTTGGTTCGGTGAGGCAGTCTGACGGCGGGATGCTGAACCCCGGCTCCGGGGGCTGGTCTTCCACGAGGGTTTCGACGGGGAGGTACAAGATCACCTTCAATGCCACGTCGTCGCAGGCTCCGATCGTCGTCGTCACGCCGGTCGACGATGCCGGCAGACAGTCCGCCGACAACCAGTTCTCGACGTACAACCACGAGCACAGCCCACCAGCGGTGTATGTCTGCTCGGTCGACAAGGCTAGCGGTGCGCTGGAAGACGCGAACTTCTCGTTCGTCGCCTACGTCGTTCAGTCGTAGGGCGCATCCTGCCCGGCGGCTCTCCTCGGGTCGCCGATGGCGACGATCCTCCTCCCTCCGTTGAAGACCACGCCACGCCCTCACACCCCTCCACGGCCGCGACTCCCGACGTGATGTGCGGACGGCGCTCTCCCCACCCGGGGTGGATTCGCCGCTCCCAGCCTGCATCTGTCGCGACCTCCACCCTCCGGCGGCGGGAGGGCGGAGGTCTTCCCCAAAAAAACGTTTCGGCGAGGCGCGCATCACTCTCAGCGACCAGAAAATCCAGTATCTCAGCCAGTCACCCACGACGGCAAAGTCGTCTTCTTCGGCACCGCCCCCGACGGGACCATGCCGCAGTACGGCACGAACCTCGACGGCAAGAGCTCGTTTTCGGATCTGGTCCAAGAGATGTACATCGACTCCAGCAAGGCGAAGGCGCCCGGCAGCGAGAGGACGGCCATCCACCTGCTGGTGCCGAAGAAGAGCTCGAGCACCGGCGATCCCACGCTGCCACGGGGCTCGGACCGAATCAAGATTACCCAGTGGAACGGCCGGCGCTGGGGAATAGCGGTGGCCAAAGAGCAGCGCGACCAATACCACCAGCAGGCGCTCAGCGGGCTCTCCGACGCCGACACCGGCTCCCGATCGGCGCTGTCCGACCCCAGGTTTACCTGTGGGGGAAGTAGGGGAGCCGAGCTCGACTGGGAATTTTTCAAGGCGCAGCTGCCGTCCGACTGGAAGCAGCGGGCGGAAACGATGGGGCTCATCCGATCTCAACCGCCGCAGCTCAACGCCAAAGTCACCGAGATCGAACAGGTCCTGCGGCCGCTGATGCATCGGGTCGGCCTGAACAAATCGCTGAGCAGCACGACGGCCGAGGCCGGCAGCGCTGGTGTGGCGGATCTGTCGTCGGTGGCGCTGCAGAAGTGGGAGCACAAGCTCGGCCCCTACTTGGCGACCCTGCTCGCCGAGCTTGCCAAGGAGCAGGCGGAATTCGAGTTCTGGCGCTGGGCCGGCTACGAAGTCGTCATCGCCGATGGGACGACGATCACGCGTCCAGGGGCGACGGGGACCACGGCTCGCGTGCACTACGCCCTGCGGCTCGTCGACTTGACCATTGTGCAGCTGCACGTGACCGATGCTCACGTCGGCGAGACCATCAGGATGTTCGACCTCCAGCCGAACCAGCTCTGGGTGGTCGACCGCAACTTTCTCTGGTTCGGCTCAGCCAGCGACCGGTTAACGCCCATGGGTGGAGGGGGTCGGGTTTGGTGCCCTAAGCGCGACCGAACGAGCTTGGTTAACACCGATGAGAGGGTATGCCTCCCTCAACGGCACGCACCGCCAGAAAATCCCACGAAAATGAGGGATTCTCGCAGGCTCAGGCCTTCAGCCCGTCGAGCAGATCGGCCGGCGGTGGCCATTGCGGCTCGGTCGCCGGCGAGCGCCAGTCGAGGCCGAACACGTAGCCCTTCTCGCACCGGTAGCGATCGGTCTCGTCGCCCTCGTAGATCCGGTGCGCGCGGACGACGGTGCGATCGTCGAGCAGGCACTGCATGCACGCCACCTCGGCTGCGAACTTTCCATCGGCCATGGCATCAACCTACTGTCTAGTACTACAGCCGTACTTGGTCCGAGGTGTGGATGTAGACATCAAAATCGTCGAGAAATCCGTGCCCGTCCGCCCGTCTACAGCCGCAGATGGGCCGCAAGCGCGGCTGTAGTACTAGCGACGCCTGGGATGAGCGGGAAGGTCGCCTTGCACACGACGGTGAGCCGAGAGCCACCCACCCCGAGCTTCCTGAATGCCCGCCGCCGGGGGAAGCCGTTGGTACGACGACCGCACTGGCTGCAATCCGCAGTTCGTTCTGTGGCTGGCGGCTGAGTTCCCCCTGATGCGGACGCGCAGCAACCGCCAAGCATGCCGGGGGAGCAAGCCTCGATCGACAGTCGGCGGTAGCCCCCGCGCATGGAGCGCTCCGTGCGCGGCCGTGGCGTATGGGCCGCCATTGTTCGTATGCTCGGGGTTCCATGACACGCACCTTCCAGCCCTCGCCGCCGTGCCCGCACGATCCGCCCGCCCCGCGGGTCAGATCCCTGATCCGCACGAGCGACGTCGACGAGGCCCGGCTGGCCTTCGGCCGGCTCTACGGCGACGCGACCATCGACCCTCCGCGTCACCACGCGTTCGGCTGCGCGCTCGACGTCGTCCCGTGCGGCGCGGTCAACGTCGTGGCGAGCTCCTGGAGCGGTGGCGGGCGCGCGGCCGGGCCGACGTTCGGCGACCGTTACGGCCTGTGGAGCGTCGCGCGGGGAGTGGGCAGCGGCGAGCACCGGGGCGCGAGCTTGGCCGTGGAGCCCGGCAGGTGCGGGGCGCTGATCTCGCCGGGACGCCCCTTCGTGTTCATGGCGCGCGCGGGGCACGAGGGCCGGATCATCACGATCGAGCGCAGCGCGCTCGAGGCGCACCTCGCGGCGCTCCTGGGCAGCGCGGTGAAGCCCCCTGTCCAGTTCGACGCGCCCGTGGACTTCGAGCGCGGGGCGGGCCCCACGCTGCTCGCGATAGCCCAGGCGTTCCGGCGCGAAGCGGCGCGCCCGGACGCCTCGCCCCTCCTGGTCGCGTCGCTGCGGGACGCGCTCTTCACCGCCCTCCTGACGGGCGTGCCGCACAGCGCCTCGAGCCTCCTCGAGCCCCCGCCGGCGCGCGCCGCGCCCGCGTGCGTGCGCCGGGCCGAGGAATACATCGCTGCCCACGCGCACGAGCCCATCGGGCTCGCCGACATCGTCGCCGCGTCGGGCGCGCCCGCGCGCTCCCTCCGCGCCCTGTTCGCCGCGCGCCACGGCATGACGCCGCTCGCGTTCCTGCGGGAGCGCCGGCTCGCGCTGGCGCGGCGACGCCTCGTCGAGGGCGCGCCGGGGACGACGGTCGCGGGGGTGGCCGCCGCGCTCGGCCTCGGCGACGCCCGCCGGTTCGACGCCGCGTATCGGAAGCGCTTCGGCGAGAGCCCGCATCAAGCGCTCGCGGACGGGCTCGGGGGCCCCGCGCGCGGCTTCGTCGCGCCCTCCGCGCCGCTCCCCACGGAGTACGAAGAGGCCGCCCGGCTCGCCACGCTGACGCCGCGCGAGCGCGAGGTCTGCGATCGTGTCGCGCGGGGCATGCTCAACAAGCAGATCGCCGCGGATCTGCGCATCAGCGAGTGGACGGTGATCGAGCACCGGGGGCGGGCATTCAGGAAGCTCGGGGTGGGCTCCGCCGCGGAGCTGGGGAGGCTCGTGGGACGGCTGCGCGGCGGGTGAGGACGGCGCGGCAGCTCGAGCGGGCGGATGGCTCATCGCATCCGCCCGGCCGCCGAGGGTGGATACGGCGGCGTTGCCGGGCGCGGATCGGGATGCGCCGCGCGCACGCCCGGCGGTCCCGCGCCGCGAGACGCATCATCCACCCAGCGGGATGCGGAAGCTCGAGGCCGGGTCGGTCGCGGAGCTGCTAGGCCTGCTCCGGTTCTCGGGCGGGTGGAGGCGGGCGCCTGCGGCGCGGCCGGCGGGAATCAGTAGAGCCTGCACGAAGCTGCGTAGGTCCAGACGCCGGGCGGGACGGGGGCCAGTTCGTCGCAGGTCGCCTGGGGGTCTTGGCAGCCGACCGCCGGAGGCAGCGTCAGGATGATCCATCCGTAGGGATAGGGGGCGCCGCACTCAATTTGCGTGTAGGGGCAGAGCAGCGTGCCGCCGCAGCCGTCCGACACCCGGTAAGCGTCCGTCGCCGGATCGCAGACAGTCTTCGGCGTGCACGCGGGGACGTCGCAGTTCGCCCCCGTCCAGCCGGTTTCGCAGTCGCAGGTGTACCCGTTGACCTGATCGTTGCATGTGCCATGGACGCAGGGGGCGGACGCGCATTCGTCGATCTCGATGTCGCAGTCGGTGCCCGCCCAGCCGGGAAGGCAGTCGCAGGTGTAGTACCCGTTGACGTGATTGATGCAGTCGCCATTGATGCAGGGGGAAGACTCGCATTCGTCGATGTCGGTGTCGCAGAGTCTGCCCACCCAGCCGGGCTCGCAGTCGCAGGTGTACCCGTTGACCTGATCGTTGCACGTGCCATGGACGCAGGGGTCGGACGCGCATTCGTCGATTTCGGTGTTGCAGTCGGGCGCCGTCCAGCCGGGCTCGCAGTCGCAGGTGTACCCGTTGACCTGATCGTTGCACGTGCCATGGACGCAGGGGGCGGACGCGCATTCGTCGCTGTTGGTCTCGCAGTTCGTCCCCGAGAAGCCGGGCGCGCACGTGCAGGTGTACCCGCTCTCGCTCGCCGCGCAGGCGCCGCCGTTCTGGCACGGGGCCGAGGCGCAGGGGTCCGTGCAGGTGCCGTTCTGGCACAGCAGGCCGTCGCAGCACGGGAGGGTGGCGTCGCACGGCGCGTTCATGGGGAGGCAGCCGCCGCCCTGGCAAGTCGGGTCGCCGACGGCGACGTAGTCGTGCGCGTGGTCGGCGTGCGCGTTGATGCAGCCCTCCTCGCTGGTCTTGAGGATGGTGTAGGGGTGCTTGTCCGAGCCGGTGTAGTGGCAGATGGTGTCTTTGCCGTCGACGTCGAAGTAGCTGCACTGCTCGGCGGTCAGCGCGGCCTCGTCCGCGCCGAGGTGCTCGTCCGTCCCCACCGGCTGCAAGCAGCCGCCCGCGACGAGCGCGAGGCTGCTCATGGCGAGAGCGGGGAGGAGGAAGGCGATCTGCAGAAGCGTACCTTTGTGGGTCACGGGTGCTCTCCGGTTCCCGGGCAGGGCACCAGCCGGAGGGCCGGGCCGCATCGGGAAGTGACTGACGGCACAGCATGGATCACGGAGGAGGCCGGCCGGCACCCCCATCTTTGTGGGGGTTGTCAGGGAGAAGCAGGTTGTGGTATCGTAATGGGTTTCCGCGCCGGAGCCTGATGCCGCGGGATGGGAGGCGGACGTGGCATCAACCGATACGGCCGGCAGCGCCGAGCCGAGGTCGTGACGGTCGACGGCTCGACCGTCCTGGCTCTATGCAAAGCTGCTACTCGCTCCAGCTGCAGGATGCGGCTCAGGACGTCGCGTTCGACGAGCTTGCGCTTCTTGCGCGCAGAGGCGCGGAGCGCGGTCGTGGCGAGTCGGTCGGTGTCGCGCAGGCTGCCGGCGGCCGCCTCGTGCAACATCGCGATCGCATCCGAGGTGAAGAGCTCTTTTGTGCAGCCGACTCGGCCGAGACGTACACGCAGATAGTCGGCCGTATCGTCCGGCGTGAGCGGGTCGATGGTCAGCGTGTCGGTAGAAGTTCGCCCAACCCCGCAGGATGGGGTTGAGCCTCTGGAGCAGATCCCGCAGCGAAGAGCCAGCAGATCTCTTCTTGAAGAGTTGCTTGATCTTCTCCCGGAGGCGCTGGCTGCGCTCCTTTGGGACGAGGCTCGCGCTCACCTGCCGGCCATGTCCGGGGCGGCGTCGGACGAGGACGTGGTGCCCGAGGAAGCTCATCGGCTCCGTGACGGGGGTCACGAGCGTCTTTGCCTCTGCAAGCTCGGCTTTCAGGAAGCTGGTCAGTGCAGCCTTTTCCTCGTTCGCGACTCGCTCGGCCTCCGCAGGCTGCTGCGGTCCGGGCGGGGCGGCAACGAGGATGATGAAGTCATCCGCGTATCGGATGGGGACTCTTCGATGATTCCGCTCACGTGGTCACGCCCGGACGGCGTGAGCGAGGGCGTCGAGCTCGCCAAGGCACCACCCGCACGGCGTCCGGGACGTCGCGGACGAACGAACAGTCACGCGGCCGATCCCGCTTTGCTTCCAGAGATCGACGGGGGGGCCGATCGATGCGTCCGGTCCACGTCGCAAATGCTCGTTGACAGCGCACCCATTCCCTGGGGCGCAGCCGCCCCTCGGACGTCAGGGCCTACGGGCCATGAAGCGGCTTCGAGCCGAGGGACGCGGCACGCTCGCGGGGTCGACATGGCGTTCTGGGTGCGTGAGCCGGTCGGGCCGATGGTCGGCTCGGCGCCGCTCGCAGGCGCCCTGGTCGCGGCCCTCCGCAACGAGGAGCGCGGAGAGCTCGCGGATCGGGTGGAACTGTTGCCGAGCGCGAGGCGATGATCACCTGGTTTTCTCGCGGGCCTATGCCTGGCAGCAGAACGTTGACGGTTCGGCCGGCAGCAACTCGCCGGTGGGCTCGCCGCCGCTCGGAGCGCAGCCGCCTGGGTCCGCGGTCACGACCTCCGCCGACTTGCTGCCGAGGGCGACGCCGTGCTCAGCACGCCGATCGCGAGCTCCAGCCGCTCTCGCTCCGCGACGCGCTGGTCGCTGCTCGGCGCGGGATCGACGGCCTGGCCACGCGGCACGGGGTGCAAGCCGTCCGGCACCTCGCGGCGGCGGTAGGCGCGGTCCAGGTGGTGGCTGACCTTCCGCCACGCGATCCCGCGCACCCAGCGGGCCTGGGGGCTGCTGTGCTGGCGCCGGCCGTCTAGGCGCGGCGGCTCGCCGGCGGCACCGGCCTCGCGCTCCGGCGGGGACCAGGCGGGGTCGAACCGATCCAGGCTCTGGTACGCCGCGAGCAGGATCTCTTGCAAGACGTCGTCGATGTCGGGCTCGGCGACCCCCAGGAGCCGAAGCGCGCGGGGGAGAATTCCCATCGCGGCAGCGTGAACGGAATTCCATGTGCGGTCGCGGGAGGTGCCTTCAGCAGGGGAAAGATGTGCGCTCATATTCTCAAATTGCGCGGGGCTTTCCGGCGCTGTTTGTAAAAATGCGCCTCCCGGTGCGCGGGGTTGGAGGCACGCCTGCCCTGCACACCGCCCGCGGTGGCAGGCGACCCGCTCTGCCGCCCTCGGCGGACCGGCCGCGGTCGTCCCAGGCTAGCTCCGCTGCCTTCGGCGCACCGGACACGGTCGTCCCAGGCTAGCCCCGCTGCCCTCGGCGGACCGGCCGCGGTCGTCCCAGGCTAGCTCCGCTGCCTTCGGCGCACCGGGCACGGTCGTCCCAGGCTAGCCCCGCTGCCCTCGGCGGACCGGCCGCGGTCGTCCCAGGCTAGCTCCGCTGCCTTCGGCGCACCGGGCACGGTCGTCCCAGGCTAGCTCCGCTGCCTTCGGCGCACCGGGCACGGTCGTCCCAGGCTAGCTCCGCTGCCTTCGGCGCACCGGGCACGGTCGTCCCAGGCTAGCTCCGCTGCCTTCGGCGCACCGGGCACGGTCGCCGTCGATGCCCTTCGTCGCAGATGGCACAGCCTTCGCTCCAGGTAGACGCAGGCGCGAACGCCATGGCGCAAGATTACGAATCTGGCGGTACCTCGCTCATGAATTCAGCCGGCAGAGTTGACGGCCTGCGAGGCATAGTTATCCCTGGCCGGAACGTCCGGCATACGCCGGGCGCTCGCATCAGGTCCAGCGCGGGGGGCGAGGAGCATGGCCGTCATGTTCATTCGGCGCCCGGCGAAGGACCACAACGAGAGGTGCTCCCTCATGGCCAAGCCTTCGACTCCCATCAAGAAAATGCCGGCTCCCAAGAAGCCCGCAGCCCCGCCCCAGGCGGCGGCGGCGTTCGACAGGGCTCTCCCCGAGATCGAGGGGCTGAGCCCGGATCGGCTCATCACCATCAACCTCGATATCCCCCGCGCGGTCTCCCAGGTGCTGGGCGTGCTGCCTGGCCTCCTCGCGTTGCGCCCCGCCATCGCCGAGCAGCTCCAGAAGCACGACATCGCGCGGCTCGACCGGCTCGAGACCTATGCGCTCGCCGCGTGGCACGCGCACCTCGTGTACCTGTCCAGCAGAGACCCCGAGAGCGCGCTGAAGCCGCTCCTCGCAGAGGCGGTCCCCCTCCGCGAGAACCTGCTGAGCGACGCCGAGGCGCTCGCCCGTCGCGGCCTGCTCGACGCGGAGACCGTGGCGGAGATCCGCGCGGGACAAGGGCACATCGATACAGCCAACGACCTCGTCGCGCTCTCCGCGCTGTTCAGCGAAAGCTGGTCCGAGATCGCGACCAGGACGGCGGCGACCGAGGAGGAGGTGAAGCGAGCCGGGGAGATCGGGCCGCAGCTGCTCGCCACCCTCGGCGTGAGAGAGCACGGCGCAGGGCCCGGGCCGACCGAGGCCGCGGACAGGAGGGCGCGCGCGTTCGCGCTGCTCGTGCACGCCTACGACCAGACTCGGCGCGCCGTCGCCTACCTGCGGTGGGACGAGGGAGACGCTGACACGATCGCGCCGTCGCTCTACAAGGGCCGTGGCCGCGCGGCGTCGTCCAGCGACACCGCCGCTGCGCCGGAGGACGCCGCGCCGTCCGGCGCCGCGGCGCCGGCACCGCTTGGCACTGGGCCTGCTGTGGCACCGCGTGGCACGGCGGCGCCGGCGGCGCCCGGCGCTGCGCCGGCGGGCACGACGGCACCGGCGGCGCCCAGCGCAGCGCCCAACGGCGCACCGTCGATCAGCTAGCTGGCTGACTGGCTACTCTGCAAGCGTCTTCACACGGTCAGGGGACGATGCAAGGCGGTGTAACGCGCATGCGGCGTCCGCCTACCGTCTTCCTCGAGGGCGGCGCGGGCTCCGGGGGGATCCTGACTCCCATCACTCGATCGACGAAAGGAACCATGACCATGCTTGCTCAACCGAAACGCCCGCTCGCGGCAGCGCGCCGGAGGCACCTCGGCCTCAGTAGAAATCGTATCTGGCGCTCAGGGCAGGCATGAAGAGCGGGAAGAGCGGGGCCGTGAGGGGCCCGCCCGGAAACCAGGCCGAGGCGGCGTGATCGACCCCAGCCGCGGTGTCGACGAGCACCCGCTGGCTCGACGGCGGCCTCGGCACGGCGATGAGCAGGGGCACCTCGAGCCCCAGGGCGAGCTCGACCCGCCTGGCCAGCCGTACGCCGGCGCGCACCTCGGGCGCGACGTACACGAAGCGCGCCGCCGCGCTCTGCTCGAGCGGGCCGAACGACAGCGCGCCGCTCGTCGACGCCCGCGCGCTCGCGCGCGACCCCGCGACCGCGCCGAACAGCCCGCCGGCGCCCAGCCGCGCGTGGAGCAGGAGGCGCTCGCCCGACGAGTACCCGATCCAGGCGCCGAAGAGCGCGCCGCGGATCGCTGTCGTGTCGTCGACGCGCACCGAGTACGACGCCCCGTTGACGGCCTCGATCTCCGCGATGCGCCCGCGGACAGCTTGCTGCACGCTCAGATAGCCCGCCGAGGCGCCGAACGAGAGGTGGTCGATGCCGTACCCTGCGTGGGCGATCAAGCTGACGCCAGACCCGAGGGGGTTGCTGCAGGGCTCCACGCACCCCGTCGGCGTATCTCCGCCGAACGACACCACGAGCGGCGCCGCGGCGCTCACCTCGGCGAGCAAGCGGGGCGTACTGCGCGGGCCGCGCTCCTCGCGGTCGTCGATGGACCCGGCGCCTCGCGCCGGCCGGACCCGGCGTGCGTCCGGCCCCTCCCTCGTCGGCTCGGCGATTTGGAGCGTGCCCGTCTCCTGGAGCCGGATCAGCCGTGCCGTCACCTGGACCGTCTCCCCGCCGTCCACGTCGAGGCGATGCTCGAACGGCTGGTACCCCGCCTTGACCACGCGGACGGTGTGGGGGCCGCGAGGTACGCGCAGGGGCGCGCCGAGCGGGAGCTCGCCGCGCGGTACGCCGTCGAGCAGGACCGTCGCGCCCGGCTCGGCGCCCGCGATCCCGATGGCCCCGACGGCATTGTAAAGGAGCTTTACCACCAGCAGGATATCGCGCTTGTCCTCGCCCTTGAGCCTCTCGGAGAACTCGTGCAGCGCGCTCTCGTACAGCTCGATGGCCTCCAGGTAGCGCTCGAGCTGGATGAGACACGCGGCGGCGTTGGTCGTCCCGTTCAGCGTCATCAACAGCGAGCGCGATGTCTGGAACTCGGCGAGCGCCTCGGCCCAGCGCTCCTGATCGCGCAGCGCGATCCCGCGCTGGAAGTGCGTGCGCGCGTCCTCGCGACGCCGGGCCTCGCCGGGCGCGCGAGGCTGCGCGGCCGCGAGCGAGCCGAAGGGCGGCGGCGCCAGGAGCACCGCGGCGAGAAGGAGGAGGCCGCCACGCGCGGCGCGTGGGCGCGTCGTGCCCGGCATTGCGCGCGCCCTCATTCGAAGGAGTCTCCGGCCAGCACGCCGCTGCGCGGCTTCCCGTGCGCCTCCGCCGCCGCGCCGGTCGGGCACCTGGGGATGACCTGCGCCGCCGGGGGACAACCGCAGGCCGGACCCTCGCTCGGCCGCGCGGCGCCGAGCGCAGCGCCCAGCGCGGATTCGGGCGGCGACTCCATCGCCACGGGACCCGCCAGCACGTCGTGCTCGGCGGCGACACCGGGCAACATGGAGTCGAGCGCGAGCTCCGGCGTCTCGGCGAGCTCCGGCGCGGCGGGGTCGACGGCTTCGGCGGCCGGCGGCTCGGCGGGAGCGGCCGGGAAGAGGCCGCGCCCGGAGCGGCGCGCCGCCCGCGCCAGCGCGGCGAGATCGAGCGAAGGCGGCGAGGCGCCGGCGTCCGTGAGGGTCACGGTCGTCTCGCCGTGCTGTGCTCCCCTGGAGACGCGCACCCGGTGCGTCTGCCCGACCTTGCCCGAGAGCTCGATGACGCCGTCCCGCCGCCGCACCGGGACGCCGTCGACCTCGACCACGGCGTCGGCGGGCAGGACGAGCAGCTTCACCCGGCGTTCGCCGCCGCCGAGCCTGTGCACCGCCGATCGCGGCGTCGCGGGGGCGCCGGTCTCGACGGCGACCTCGCCGGCGGACGTCGCCGGCTCGGCTCCGCCCTCGTCGACGCCGGGCTGCCCGCACGCGCCCAGGGTCGACAGGAATAACAGCGCCGCGGTCGCGGCCATGTCGCGAGCTCTCATTGCCTCGGTACCTCCACGGGGCGCGGCGAGCGCTGGTAGGAGCGCTCGCACGCCGTGTACTGATTGCGGGCGACGGACGCGGGCTCGCCAAGGTAGGTGACGCGCACGTCCGGCGTCAGGCAATCGGTGTGCGCGGCGAGCAGCCGCTGCCTCAGCGTGTCCACGTCGGTCATCCAGGTGTGGATGCCGTTGTCCATGGCCACGGCCATGAGCCGTTGCCCTCCGTCGAGGAAGGTCATGGCGATGATCGGCGTCCGCGCCCCGAGCACGATGGGCGCGCTCGAGCGGTCCGCGCTCCAGAGGCGGACGGTGCCGTCGGCCGACGAGGTGGCCACGCGCCTGCCGTCGGGGCTGAAGAGCGCGCCCGTGACCGCGCCCTCGTGCCCGCGCAGCACGACGGGATCGCCCTCGCCGTCAGCGCTCCACACGCGCGCCGTCCCGTCCTCCGAGGCGGTGACGACGCGCTTGCCGTCGAAGCTCCACGCGCCGGCGTAGACTTCGCCGTCGTGGCCCTCGAGCACGATGGGATCGCCCTTGCCGTCGGCGCTCCACACGCGCGCCGTCCGGTCGAGCGACGTGGTCAGGACGCGCGTGCCGTCGGGGCTCCAGGCCGCGGAGGTGAGCCAGTCCTCGTGTCCGCGCAGCACGACGGGATCGCCCTTGCCGTCAGCGCTCCACACGCGCGCCGTCCCGTCGTCCGAGGCGGTGACGACGCGCGTGCCGTCGGGGCTCAGGACGGCGGCGCGCAGCTCGGCCTCATGGCCCCTGAGCACGACGGGATCGCCCTTGCCGTCGGCGCTCCACACGCGCGCCGTCCGGTCGAACGAGGCGGTGACGACGCGCGTGCCGTCGCCGCTCAGCGACGCGCTCGCGATCCAGCCCTCATGGCCCCTGAGCACCACGGGCTCGCCCTCGCCGTCGACCCTGAAGACGCGCACCGTGCGGTCCTCGAAGGCCGCGACGACGCGCGCGCCGCCTTCGGCGACGGACGCCGCATGAAAAAAGCCGAGGTTGCGACGCCGGTGCGGCATCGATCGAAGCGGCTCGGTGCTCCACACCCTCGCCGTGCGGTCGAGCGAGCGACCCCGCGGATCGGACGCGGCGGTGACGACGCGCGTGCCGTCGGGGCTCCACGCCGCGGCGCCGAGCGGCGCGCCGTGCCCGACCAGGACGAGCGGCGGGCCGCTCCCGTCCGCCGGCCAGAGGCGCGCCGTCCTGTCCGCGGAGGCGCTGGCGATGTACTTGCCGTCGGGGCTCCATGACACGGAGCTCACCGCGAGCGTGTGGCCGGTCAGGACGACCGGCTCGGCCTCGCCGTCGGCGCTCCACACGCGCACGGTCCGATCGGCCGAGGCGGTGGCCACGCGCAGCCCGTCGGGGCTCACGGCCACGTGGCTTATGCTGTCCTCGTGCCCGGCGAGCACCACCGGCGCGCTCTCGCCGGTGAGCCTGAAGACGCGCGCCGTCCGGTCGCGTGAGCCGGTGACGACGCGCGTGCCGCCGGGGCTCACGGCCACGGAGACCACCTCGCCGGTGTGCCCGCGCAGGACGAAGCTCCTGCGCTTCCCACCCAGCTCCCAGACGCGCGCCGTCCGGTCGCTCCCGGCGGTGATGACGCGCTCGCCGTCGGGGCTCCACACGGCCGCGTTGATCGGGCCGACATGGCCGGCGAGCACGATCGGCTTGCCCGTGCCGGCAGCGCTCCACACACGCGCCGTGCCGTCGCTGGAGGCCGTGAGCACGCGCGCGCCGTCGGGGCTCGCGGCCACCGCCGTGACGCCGCCGTCGTGCCCCTCGAGCACCACCGGCGTGCCCGCGCCGTCGGGGCTCCACACGCGCGCCGTCCCGTCCTCCGAGCCCGTCAGCACGTGCGCGCCTCCGGCGCTCCAGGCGGCCGCGAGGATGGCGCCGCCGTGGCCCTTCAGCACCACCGCCTGGCCGGTGCCGTCGGCGCTCCACACGCGCGCCGTGCCGTCGGCCGAGGCCGTGAGCACGCGCTTGCCGTCGGGGCTCCACGCGGCGGCGGAGAGGGCGCCCACGTGCCCGCGAAGGGTCGTGCGGAGCGCGTTCGCGGCGAGGGCGTCGCTCGCCAGCTCGATCCAGCCGCGCCGCATCGCGGGCAGCTCCACCTCGGGCAGGAGCTTCATCGCCACCGGGAGCCGGGCGCGCACCGCGAGCTCGCGGAAGCCGGCGAGGATGCTGGCGTCGTGCGCCTCGGAGCGCTTGCGCTCGGCGAGGTCTCGCAGCCGGTCGGCCTCGCGCCTGGCCCGGACCTCCGCGGCGCGCAGGCGGTCCGCGCGGAGCTTCTGGGAATACGCCACCGAGCCGAGCGACACCGCGAAGGCCGCGATCAGGAGCGACGCCACGGCGACGGCGGCGAGGCGGCGCCGCCGTGCGCGCTCCTCGGCGAGCCTCGCCTGCGCCAGGGCGCGCTCGCGCCGGTGCGCCTCTTCCTGCTGGCGCCGCTGCCGCTCTTCGAAGACCTTGCGCGCCAGCCAGTCGTGGCCGATCTCGAAGTACCGGCTCCCCTGGTGCTCCGCGGCGTGAAGGATGGCCGCGCCTTCGAGCGCCTTCAGCGTCGGCCCGAGCTCGTCCGCGGGGAGGACCCGGAGCAGCTCCTTCTCGGTGCGCAGCGTGCGGCTGCCGTCCGCCGTCACCAGGTGGTCCTCGAGCAGCCGCTGCGCCCCGTCGCGCAGCGCGCGGAGGTCGGCGAGCGTCGCCTCGAGGTACCGGCGCAGGATGGGCTCGGCTTCGGCTGCGTCGGCCGCCTCGCCCTGGTCGCGCTGCTGGAAGAGCGCGCGGCACACGATCTGCGCGTACGCCGCCTGCCCCTCGGCCTCGTCGCCCTCGGCCTGGCCGGGCACGCGCACCTGGAGCATGAGCGGGCGCATCTCCGCCGGCGTCCACGTCTGCGGCGGCTCGCCCGCGGCGGCCGCCTGGCAGACGGCCTCGCAGAGCTCGGCGACCGTGAGCGGACCGACGCGAAAGCCGTGATCCAAGATCCGGTGGTGCTCGCGCAGTCGATCGCGGAAGCGGCCGAGGTAGTCCTCGCGGAGCGACAGCACGAGGCGCAGGGTGCGGATGGGGAGCTCGGCGAGGCGGCTCACCGCGTCGAAGAACACCTCGGCCTCGGCCGCGGGGCGCGCTGCATAGAGCAGCTGCTCGATCTGATCCAGATACACGACCACGAGCCGCGGCGACCCCCGCGCGGCGCGCTGCGCTGCCGTGACCAGCGCCTCCGCGGGCGAGGTGTCGGCCGGTCGCTCGCCGAGGCCGAGGGCGCTGTACACGGCGTCCGCGAGCCAGCGCGTCGGGTCTTGAGCCTCGGGCCAGCCATCGACCCATGCCACGCGGATCGCCTGCCTCTCGATGAGCGAGGGGAGGACCGCCGCCTGCACCAGGGACGACTTGCCCGCGCCGGACGGCCCGAAGACGGTGACGCAGCGGTTGGCGAGGATGGATCCCTCGAGCCTGTAGGCCAAGTCGCCTCGCCCGTAAAAGCGATCACGGTCGGAAGCGCGGTAAGGTTGCGGACCTGGAAAGGGGTTCTGCATTGCGGGGCAGCGAGAGCGAGTAACAGATGAATTCGGCGCGAACACCTTATTGGTTCTTAAGGATCCAAAGGTTGCTCCGGGGCTCGCGATCGACCCGGGTGTGGCGCGCTCCCGGGGGGCGCGCATTTGTCGGGCGACTCCGAGCGGGTCACCCAGCGGCGGAGGTCGATGTTCACCGTCCCCAGGAAGGCTCCCTTGAGCACGCGGACGTTGTAGGTGACGCCGGGCGCCGTCTTCTGCGCCTTTCCCCACGCGCCGAGGGTGCCGCCGAGATCGACCGACGCGCCGCCCTCGCACGAGAGCTTCCCCTTCCAGGCCGCGCCGCCGGTGTCGAGCGCCGCGACGTTGAACGAGCACGCATCGAGATCGCAGACGTTGCCGGGACCCACGGCCGCGCGGGCGCAGTCCTTCTTCTGGTAAACCACGCTGAAGCACTCGGGGTAGTCCGCGAAGAAGAGAGAGGTCCCCTGGAGCCTCCGGCCCGACGTGCTCGACGCGCTCACGGCGGTCCCCCCGAGCGAGGAGGCGTCGATCGCCAGGGTCGCCGCGACCGCCTCCTCGGCCGCCACCTCGAGCGTCCCCGCCTTGATCGCGCGCGTCAGCACCCTGACGTAGCTGGTCCCGGTGTCGGCGAACAGGCTGGTGCACGCGCCGCTCGCGTCGAGGTACACCGCCGAGAGCCTGCTCTCCACGAGGTCCGTCAGCGTGACGCTCGCGCTCCGCTTCGACGACACGCCGGCCGAGGAGGCGACCTTGACGGCAGCGCCGAAGTCGCCGGACAGCTTCCCGTCGAGCACGTCCCCGTAGTGGAGCGTCACCTTCGACCAGCTCGGCGCCGCGGCGCCCTGGTCGCCGTCGAAGCAGGCGTTGGTCTCGGGCTGGTCCCCGAGCAGCCGGCGTCCGAGGCTCGCGGAGCCGCTCGCCGGCGTCCGCGCGCGGTAGTCCGGCGCGAGGTCCTTGATCGCCTTGTCGAGCGTGACCGTCGCGGTGCTCGCGCAGGCCGCGACCGGGAGCGCGGTCAGCGCCGCGATCGCGAGGCGGAACGGTGAGCGGTTTCTGTCATCGTCAATCTTCACGGTGGATCTCCTTCGAGCGCGCCGTGGCCGCGGTCAGGGCGAGACGGCCGAGAGGACGTCCTCTATCTCGCCGGCGAGCTGGTCGACGTCGGCCGACGCGTCGTTGGCGAGCCAGTCGACATCGTCCTTCCGACGGTAAACCTCGGCGCGGATCCGTGGGACGACCACGAGCTCTTCGTCCTGGGTGAGCTCGTCGGCGAGCAGGGTGACGGAGAGCTCGCACACCTTGATGCTGCCCTCCGGTTCGGGGATCCGCAGGGTCACCGAGGCCGTGGCGCGCTCGGCGTCGAGGCGCGCGGCCGCGCGGCCCTCGAAATGGACGGACAGGGCCTTGCCCACCGACCGCAGCAAGGCCTGTATCGCGCGCCTCGGTGGTTCGCCGGGGCCGAGCCGTATACAAAAAGAGACGCCCACCGTCACCGACGACGAGCCGCCGAACGCGATGGGCTCATCCCGATTCATGTGTTCTTTCGCTGGCACGGGCATACCTGCCATGAAACGGACGACGCCGCGGTTTGTCAGCTCAAGAGGCGTCAGAGCGCGTGCTCGCCCGAAAGGGCGCGGGTCGTAAGGACGGCTGCGGTATCAGCCACCATGCGAATCATACACGATAGTTTTTCCGGTGGTGTCGATGAGCGCAAAGGAGTAATCGGAAGGGCAACTGATAGACTTTGCCTTCGGAAGCAAGTCCAGTTGGGTCCACCAGGTGGGTGCGCCCTGATACATCCACGTATTGCCGGCTGAATCGAGGCTATAGAACGTCATGGAACCTACAGACGCCACCTGGACCAGGGTTCCACTGGTATGGTCGTTGGGGATGGGGGAGGTCCAGCTGTTGGTTCCGAAGCTGTACTGGCACATGTTTCCAGAAGTAGTGAGTCCCATCAGATACCAATTCCGCCCCGGTGAGTTCCAGAAGGCACTCACCTGCTTCATCCCGCCACCGTTGAGCGTGCTCCAGGAATTCGTGCTCGCATTGTACTGCAAGACGTTGCCTGCAGCATTGACCCCCCAGACCCCAGACCCGTTGTTGACCCCAACGGCCACCTGAACCAGCGAGCCGGGCATCTGGACCCAGGGGTTTGTTCCGTTGTACTTGTACACGTTGCCCGCCGCATTGACTCCCCACACCGTCCCATCAGAGGAGGCGCTCACCTGGACGAGCGAGCCAGGGATCTGCGTCCAGCTGCTTCCGGTGTAACGGAAGATGTTCTGGGCGCCATCAACCCCCCAGATAGTGGGGCGGCCTCCAACAGGGTAAGAGACGGCGGAAATCTGAGTCATGGTCGTGCTGAGCGTGAGGGGCATGATTTCTGTCTCCTTTGTCCATTCTGCGCCAGGCCCGTCGAGCGGATCGCCCCGATGGGACGGTGCTTCGAGGCCGCGCGGACGACGCCATCGTCCTTCCGTCGGTGCCATCTCGATATCGGTCGTACCCGCCGTCGGTCGCGCTGACAACTTAAGCTATTTTAATGCGCCTCGGATCCGGCGGCGTGGCCGGGCGTGTCGCGCGGGCGTTCGCTCAACCCGCCTTCCCCTGCTTGGCATACTCCTTCCGGATGCCCTGCAGGAGGTCTTCCACCGTGAGGGGGCGGCCGCCCTCCCTCAAGGCCTGGAGCGAGGCGTAGCGGATCACGTTCATGATCGCGCCCCCCGCGAGCGCGTGCTCGCGCGCGATCTTCTCCAGGTCCACGGCGCCGTCGAGCCTCGCCCTGGGCGAGAGCCCCTGCCGCCACAGCCGCGCGCGCTCCTCGGCGCGCGGCATCGGAAAGTAGATGATCGACTCGAACCGCCGCGCAAAGGCGTCGTCGAGGTTGTCGCGCAGGTTGGACGCCAGGACCGCGAGCCCGTCGAAGGTCTCGATGCGCTGGAGGAGGAACGAGACCTGCTGGTTGGCGTAACGGTCGTGCGCGTCCCGCGTCTCGCTGCGCTTGCCGAAGAGCGCGTCGGCCTCGTCGAAGAACAGGATCCAGCCCCTGCGCTCGGCCAGGTCGAAGACCCGGCCGAGGTTCTTCTCCGTCTCGCCGAGGTACTTCGACACCACCAGGGAGATATCCACCTTGTAGACCTCACGGCCGGTGGACTTGCCGAGCAGGCAGGCGGTCATCGTCTTGCCCGTGCCCGGCGGGCCATAGAAGAGGCTGCGGTAGCCGGGGCGCAGCTTCCCGGCCATGCCCCAGTCCGCCATCAACGTCTCTCCGTGCTCGATCCATGTCTCGATCTCCTCGAGGTGCTTGCGGGTGCTGGGCTGCAGCACCACGTCCTCCCAGCCGAGGCGCGTCTCGATCCGCTGGGCGGGGAAGCCGGGCCCGCAGCCGAGCCGCCGCGGCTCGCCGGTGGTGAAGCGACAGAGCAGCTCCTCCGAGATCCGGAGGGGAGCCTTCATCGGCGTCACCTCGTCGCCGCCCCCGGGCCTGAGGACATCGTGCCTGGCGAAGAGGTGCTCTGGATCCAGGAGGAGCTGCACCGAGAACCGGACCGCGAGGTCGTCACCGCCGAGGAGGAACGCCAGCGTCTCGGCCGTGGGCAGGAGCTCGCCGTCGGAGCTGAGCCGGGCGCCGCCGAACTCGGTGAGCCTCCGGTCCACGGCCGCGTCGCGGCCGAAGCAGACGTCGAGGAGCTGCGGCCGCAGGTGCGGGACCAGGGCGAGCACCAGGGCGAGGCGCTCGACGAAGGAGAGCTGATGGCGCCGCACGAAGCCGGCGTACTCGGAGCTCGACCCGCCGAGGTCGGGCGGCGCGATGTCGAGCACGCTCCGCTCGGTCGCATCCTCGCCGAGATGGATCTTGACCCGCGCCTCCAGGACGCTGCGAAACCAGAATAGCTCCCGCTCGAGGTCGGCGGCGTTCTCCACGATCTTGGTCATCCTTGCCATACCGATCGAGCCGCGGCGCTCCTCCTCGCTCCAGAACCGCTGCGCGAAGGGTGGCACGAGACGCACAGGCCACGCCGCAAATACGAGGTTTCTTAAGATAGCTTAAGTTGTCAATGCGGCCGGCCGCGGGTACTACCGGTGTCGAGCTCGGCGCCGGCGGGGGACCCATGACGTCGCCCGCGCAGGTCGAGGCGCCGTTCTATCGTGGCGATCCGCTCGACGCCGCCTGACGCTCAGGCGTCGCGCCGGGGACGCCCTGACCCCAAGTCTTCGAGGATGAGAGCCCATGGGAGCGGGACAAGCTCAGGGCTCCAGGAGCCGTCAGCCGTGATCAGCGAACTCCTCGTCTTGCTCAGGAACACGGTGAACGAGCACCTGACCGCGAGCGCGGGCTGGCGCGGCCCGGTGCCCGACCAGGGGCCAGTCGCCTTCCTCGACAGCGAGGCGGCGGACAGCCTCGAGCTCAAGCTCGGAGCCGTCACGCTCCTCCTCGTCAACCTCGAGGAGGATCACACGCTCCGACCGGCCGACCCATTCCGGGTGACGCTGCCGGACGGCACCACGCAGCGCGTCCAGCCGGCGATCCAGATGAACGCTTATGTCCTCTTCGCCGCCCGCTTCAAAGAGTACGAGCAGGGCCTGCGGTGCCTCTCGCTGATCCTGCAGTTCTTCCAGGGCCGCCGGGTCCTCGACCACGAGAACACGCCGGCGCTGAGCGGCAGGATCGAGCGGCTCACCATGGAGCTCCTGACGCTCCCCCTCTCCGAGCTGAACCAGCTCTGGGGCGTGCTCCGGAGCGCGTATCAACCCTCGCTCCTCTACAAGGTCCGGATGGTCGTCTTCCAGGACGAGGACGGCCTCGGGGCGCCGCAGATCACCGAGCCGGTGCTGAGGATCCACCAGTGAAGCACGCCGCGATCATCGAGGTGCTCTTGCGGCACGCGTACTACGCCGATCTCCGGTGTCCGGACCTGTCGATCGAGCCGAGCGACGCCACGGCGCGCCTGCTCCGCGATCATCGCTGTGATTGGCGATCGAGCCCCCAGGGCGTCCGGGTCCTCTCTCCGCTCGACCCCGCGGGACAGCCGTTCCTCCCGCTGCCGGGGGACGCGGCGCTGCTCTTCTACCTGGCGGTCCGGGGCGGCGACTTCGACGTCGTCACCGATCTCGCCAGCCTCCGCGGGCGACCGGCGCCGGTCTTCACGGACGCCGGCGCGGGGACCGACGGCGAGCTGCGGCTCGCCCCCGACGACCCGGCGCGGCCGCGGCTCCCGCCGGGCGTCCTCGCCGTCGTCGAGATCCGCCCCGGGAGCGCGCCGCGGCCCGCCCGCTTCCAGGTCAGCTTCCCGGCCAGGCAGGCGCGATGGGCCTATTACTGCGTCACCGACCTGGCGCCTGCCGCGGGCGAGCTCGCGGTGGTGGACGCCTCGCCCGACGCCGCCGGCGCGCTGCGCTTCAGCGCGGTGACGCTCGAGCCGACGGACCCGGTCGCGGCGCAGATCGAGCGCCGGTATCCCGGGATGCGCTGCGCGTGCTTCGTCTCCGACCAGCCCGTCGCCGCTCGCGCAGAGCCGAGGAGGAGCCTCGAGCTCCGGCTCGGCCCCGACCGCGTGGCGGGGCCGCTGCCCAATCCGTCGATGCAGAGCGCTGCAGAGGAGGACCTGCTGTTTCAGATCATCAAGTATCGAGCGCAGTCGTTTCAAACCCCCTGAGATCGAGGAACAATGCCTGCTTATATGACGCCCGGTGTCTACGTGGAAGAGGTGTCGACCCTGCCGCCCTCTGTGGCGGAGGTCTCCACCGCGGTCCCCGCCTTCATAGGATATACCGAGAAGGGCCCGCCGATAGCCCAGGTGAGCACGATGCTCGAGTACGAGCAGCTCTTCGGCGGACCGAAGCGCGCGAGCTTCACGGTCACGGTGGACGCCTCGTCCCAGGTGACCGGCGTGACGCGGAGCCCCGATCCCGGGTTCCTGCTGTACTACGCCGTGAGCCACTACTTCAAGAACGGCGGCGGGAGGTGCTATATCGTGTCCGCCGGAGACTACTCGTCGCCGCCCGCCAAGGACAGCCTCGCCGACGGCCTCTCGCTGCTCGAGAAGGAGGACGAGCCGACGCTGATCGTCCTGACCGACGCCGTGAGCCTCGCCCCCGCGGACTACCACGAGCTGTGCCAGGCGGCCCTCGCCCAGTGCGGAAAGCTGGGTGATCGATTCGCGATCTTCGACGTCAAGAAGGACGCGGAGCCGGGCAAGAAGGACATCGACGTGTTCCGGGACGGGATCGGGACGAGCGATCTGGCCTATGGCGCCGCCTACTACCCGTACCTCCAGACCTCCCTGAGCTACGCGTACGCGGACGCGGACGTCACCATCCACGAGGGCGCGGCGTCCGGGATCGCCCTCGACACCATCAAGGCGAGCCAGACGGCGACCTACCAGCAGGTCAAGGCGAGGCTCGCGGCCGAGCGGGTCGTCCTCCCGCCGAGCGCGGCGGTCGCGGGAATCTACGCCAGCGTCGACCGGGATCGCGGCGTGTGGAAGGCGCCCGCCAACGTCAGCGTCGCGGCCGTCATCGGGCCAGTGCTGAAGATCACCAACGACGCCCAGGACGCCCTCAACGTCGACCCGACGGCGGGTAAATCGATCAACGCGGTGCGCGCGTTCACCGGCAAGGGGACGATCGTGTGGGGGGCGAGGACCCTGGCCGGCAACGACAACGAGTGGCGGTACATCTCGGTCCGGCGGCTCTTCATCATGATCGAGGAGTCGGCCCGAAAGGCGACCTCCTTCGCGGTCTTCGAGCCCAACGACATGACGACCTGGCTCAAGGTCAAGGGCATGATCGAGAGCTTCCTCTACGGCCTCTGGGAGCGCGGCGCCCTGGCCGGGGCCTCCCCGGCGGCGGCCTACTTCGTCAACGTGGGCCTGGGCAAGACGATGACCAACCAGGACATCCTCGAGGGGCGGATGATCGTCGAGATCGGGATCGCGGCGGTGCGACCGGCCGAGTTCGTCGTCCTTCGCTTCTCTCACAAGATGCAGGAGGCATAGGCCATGGCACTGACCAAGAGCGATATCATGACCGCGTATCCTCTCCCGTCGTACAACTACCGAGTCGAGATCGCGGGCGCCGCGGTCGGCTTCTCGGAGATCTCCGGGCTCACCATCAAGCGCGAGACGACGACCTACAAGGAGAGCCCCGTCGGCGGGGCGTCGCCCGGTCCGGTGGTGATGAACATGCCGGCGCAGCGCACCGCGCCGACGATCACGCTGAAGAAGGGCGTCGTCAAGAAGACCAGCGTCGCCACGCTCTACGCCTGGATCAGCGCGATCCAGGTGAACCAGGTCGAGAAGAAGGACATCTACGTCCGCCTCTGCGACGAGAAGGGAGACGCGGTGATCAGCTGGAAGGTGCAGAACGCCTTCCCCACGAAGCTCGACGCGCCGACGTTCACGGCCACCTCCAACGAGGCCGCGATCGAGAGCATGGAGCTGATGGCGGACGCGATCCTGATCGAAGAGGCGTAGAGCGGCGCGATGGCCCAGTCGACGGACATGCAGCGGACGAGCTACCCGCTCGCCGCGTACAACTTCCGCGTGAAGGTGGGGGAGGCCTCGATGAGCTTCACCGAGGTCTCGGGGCTCGCGGTGGAGCGCGAGCACGTGACGTACGAGCACGGACTGAGCTTCCGGGAGAGCCCCGTGATGGTGAGGTTCAACTCCAGGCGTTTCACGCCTGTCACCTGCAAGCGCGGCGCCGTCCTCGGGGCAGATCCGCTGTTCCTGTTCGACTGGTTGGAGGCGGGGGACGGCCGGCGCATGGAGGTCAGCCTCTGCGACGCGACGGGCGCGGCGGTGCTCGCCTGGAGGGTCGCCGTCGCCATCCCCGTCAGCCTCAAGGCGCCCACCTTCAGCGCCGCCACGAACGAGGTCGTCGTGGACGCGCTCGATCTGCAGGTCAGGGAGGTCTCCGTTGTCAGGCTCTGACGTTCGCGAGAGCGGCAGCCGCCTCGGTCTACGCCCCGGGCTCCGGGGCTGGAGGTAAAGCGCATGATCACGTCCATCCCGGATCTCCTCCCGCAGCGCGAGCTGGTCGCCGACTTCCGCTTCGGCGTCTTCTTCCTCGTCGGCGGCGTGGCGCCGAACCCGCTCGACATCCGGTTCAAGCGGGTGAACGGGCTCTCGGCGACGGTGAAGACGACGCCGCTCGCGGAGGGCGGCCAGAACCTCTACACCCAGCGGCTGCCCGATGGGGTCGAGTATGGCAACCTCGTCCTCGAGCGCGGCTTGATCGTGGGCTCGCCGCTGCACCTCGAGGTCGAGGCCGCCCTGTCGCTCTTCAAGTTCGCCCCGTCGAACGTCGTCGTCACCCTCTTCAACGACGCGTACGTCCCCGTGTCGGCGTGGTTCTTCTTCAAGGCCTATCCGGTCCGGTGGGCGATCTCCGACCTCGACGCCGCATCGAAGGGCGTGCTCGTCGACACGCTCGAGCTCGCCTACGCCCGGATGCAGATCCTGAGGGTGTGACCATGGCTGTGGAGATCAAGGAGCTGGTGATCCGCGCCGTCGTCGCGCCCCCGGAGGGGGCGCCGGGCGCGCGCGCCGCCGCGCCCGACGCCGCCGGGCTGGAGGCGGTGGTGGAGGCGGCTGTCAAGGAGGTCCTCCGGGTCCTCAGGGCGTCGAAGGAGAGATGATCGTGGGACTGAACCTCTTCAAGCTCGAGAAGCTCAAGATCAAGGCGTTCAAGGACGTCGGGCGCCGGCAGCCGATCGGGGCGCCGTTCGAGGCGATGTTCAACCCGGCGTCGTTCTCGCAGCGCTACGCGATCGCCTGGGGGGCCAAGCAGGGGGTGGGCTCGAGCGGGCCGCAGCTCTCGTACAGCCGGAGCAAGCCGAGCGAGCTCACGCTCACCCTGGTGGTCGACGGCACCGGCGTGGAGTCGATGGGGATCGCCGCGCCGGTGCGGAAGAGCGTGAAGGATCGCGTGAAGACGTTCCTCGACGTCACCTTCCGTTACAACGGGGTCATCCACGAGCCCAATTATCTCCTCGTGGAGTGGGGATCGCTGATCTTCTCCTGTCGCCTCTCCGCGGTCGACATCAAGTACACCGCGTTCGAGCGCGACGGCACCCCGCTCCGGGCAGAGATCGAGGTGACGCTGATCTCCGACAAGGCCGCCAAGGCGCGCGCCAGGGAGGAGGGCAAGACGTCGCCGGATCTGACCCACAGCCGGATCGTGCGCAGCGGGGACACGCTGCCGCTGCTGACGAAGGACATCTACGGCTCTTCCGCCCGCTACCTGGACGTGGCGCGGTGGAACCGCCTGGACGACTTCAGGCGCCTGATCCCCGGCCAGGAGATCTTCTTTCCGCCGCTCGCCGACCTGGGCGCCGGCACCGCCGGGGAAGGGTAGTCGACGCCATGCCCGCGGTGACTCCCACCATCCTCAGCGACGGCAAGCCGATGGACCCGGCCTACCAGCTCCTCTCCATCGACATCCGGCGAGAGGTCGACCGGATCCCCCGAGCGGAGCTGCGCGTGCTCGACGGCGACGCCGCGCAGCAGGCGTTCGCCGTCAGCGATACGGGCTTCTTCGCGCCGGGGGCGAAGATCGAGATCAAGCTCCGGTACGAGGGGGAAGAGGACCAGCGCGTCTTCAAGGGGATGGTGGTGCGGCACGGGGTGGAGGCGAGCGGCGACGGCTCCGTCCTGGTGATCGGGCTCAAGGACGCCGCGGTCAGGCTGACCGGAGCGCGGCGGAGCGCCGTGTTCCGGAAGATGACCGACGGCGCGATCGCGAAGCAGCTGATCGAGGCGGCGGGGCTCGAGGTCGGCACCATCGCCGAGACGAGGCCGGAGCACGCGGAGATGGTGCAATACCACGCCACGCCGTGGGACTTCATCCTCGCGCGGGCTGGCGCGCTCGGCCTCCTCGTGGTCGTCGAGGACGGCAAGGTCTCGCTCCGGAAGATGGCGATCGAAGGCGCGCCCAGGCACCGCTTCGCCTATGGCATCACCGAGATCTTCGACGTCGAGATCGAGGCCGACGCCGAGCACCAGTACCGCGCCGTGGAGAGCGTCGCCTGGGACGTGAAGGAGCAGAAGCCCACCCCGGCGAGCAAGGCGAAGAGCGTCCGCGCCACCCAGGGGGACCTCGACGGGGGCAAGCTCGGCGACGCGGTCGGCAACGGCACCTGCACGCTCTCCCACCCGGTCCCGGTCGCCGCGGAGGAGCTCCAGGCCTGGGCCGACGCCCGCATGGCGAGGAGCCGGATGGCGCTGCTCCGCGGGCGCATCGCGGTGCCGGGCTTCGCCGGCATCAGGCCGCTCGACGTCATGGAGGTCGCGGGGGTCGGCAAGCGATTCAACGGCACGACGCTGGTGACGGGGCTCCGCCACCGGGTCGACGCGTCGGGCTGGCGGACCGACGTGCAGTTCGGGCTCTCGCCCGAGGAGCTCTCCCGCAAGGAGGACATCCGCGAGGCGCCGGCGGCCGGGCTCCTGCCCGCGGTGAGCGGGCTGCAGATCGGCGTCGTCGCAGATTTCGAGGACGATCCCGACGAGGAGCTCCGGGTCAAGGTCATCCTCCCCGGGGTCGACGCGAAGCAGGACAAGGCCGTCTGGGCCCGGCTCGCCGCGCCCGACGCCGGCAAGGAGCGCGGGTACTTCTTCCGGCCGGAGCCCAAGGACGAGGTGGTGGTGGGCTTCTTCAACGACGATCCGCGCCGCCCCGTGATCCTGGGGGCCCTCTTCGGGTCGAAGAACGCGCCCCCGGACACGATGGGAAAGCCCAGCAAGAAGAACGACACGAGCGGGATCGTCACCAAGTTCGGGACGACGATACAGCTCCTCGATCCCGAGAAGAACAAGGCGTCGGTGTCCATCGAGACGGCCAAGAAGAACAAGCTGCTCATCGACGACGGCGCCGAATCGATCGTCCTCTCCGACCAGCACGAGAACTCGATCACCATGGGCAAGAACGGGATCCAGATCAAGAGCGAGAAGGGCAACGTCACGATCAGCGGCAAGAAGGTCGACATCCAATGAGCCGATCGGAACAAGAGATGAGGGCGCTCCACCTCTCGGTGACGGTGGACGAGGTGAATCTGATCCTGGAGGGGGTGGGGCTGCTCCCGTTCGCCAGGGTCTACGCGCTGGTCGCCAAGGTGCAGCAGCAGGCGAGCCAGCAGCTCGGCGGCAAGCCCGCCCAGGAGGAGCCGGATGCGACCTGAGAGCTCTTTCCTCGGTCGAGGCTGGGCCTTCCCGCCCTCGTTCAGCCGCGGCGGCGCTGACGCGGAGATGGTCTCCGGCCCCGTCGACATCCAGCAGAGCCTGCAGATCCTGGTGGGGACCTCGCCGGGCGAGCGGGTCCTTGCGGAGACGTTCGGCTGCGACCTCGCGAGCCTGGTGTTCGAGGAGCTGGATCAGGGCCTGATCAACACGATCGAGCGGCTCCTGACGGACGCGATCCTCGAGCACGAGCCCCGGATCCAGGTCGATCGGATCGACGTCGCGGCGAGCGACACCCAACCGGGCTGCGTGCTCGTCGGGGTCAACTACACCATCAGGGGTACGAACTCGCGCTTCAACATGGTCTTCCCGTTCTACCTCACGGAGGCGACCCTCCCCGGGTGGTGAGCGCGCCATGAGTAGATTCATCCTCATCGAGGGCGACAAGGCGATCTTCCTGCCCAGCTTCACGCCCGCGCTCGTCGCGCCCAGGCCTGGGGAGCTGAAGGGGAGCGGCCCGGCGACGCTGAACGGGAAGAAGCTCTGCGTCGAAGGCGACGAGGGCAAGGTCTCGGTCGCCAACTGCTCTTACGTGATTCCTGGGTACTCCATCCCGGGCACGGGGACGCTGAAGATCACCGCCCTCGGGAGCGATCAGAAGGCGAAGAAGACGAAGACCGGCGACAAGGCGGTCCTCCTGAAAGGGACCACGTTCACCGCGACGTTCGAGGTCCAGAACCCGGCGAAGCAGCCGCCGAAGGGGCCGGGGCCGCCGATCCCGGACGCTACCCTGAAGTACCAGGGCAAGGGCATGTTCACGACGACCAACAAGATCTTCAAGGGAACCTGAAAGGCAGAGCCATCCATGTCGAGCACGTCGAGAGAGCCTGCGGGCGCGGAGCGCGACGGTACGAGCCAGGCGGGGCGCGCGCTCGCCGCGCTCGATCCCGGGCACGTCTCGGTGGACGAGCGGACGTCCGCGGAGCTCCTATCGTTCGCGCGCGCCTACGGCAAGGAGCTCACGTACTACGGCGCCGGCGGCGCGCCGGAGGGCGACTGGAGCGACTTCGTCGGCTCGACGCTCCGGCCCGAGGACGTGGCGGCGTTCCTCCGGGATCCCGGGAAGTTCACCCCCGAGGCCGCGCCCGAGCTCTACCGGCCGCATTTCGTCCTCTTCCTCGCGTTCCTGCAGCTCCTCGAGAAGTCGCGGGCCGAGCTCAACACGCTGACAGGACGGCACCTCGACTTCTACTATCGCGAGGTCCTGCGGATGGCCCGGCGGCCGCCCGCCCCGGATCGGGTGAGCCTGATCGTCGATCTCGCCTCCCGCGCCCGGGACGTCCTGCTGCCCGCCGGGACGCGCCTCGACGCCGGCCCGGACAGCCTGGGACGAGCCCGGGTCTATGCGACCGATCGGGATCTCATCGTCAACCGGACGCAGGTCGGAGCGCTCAGCTCCCTCTTCATCGATCGACGGCGCGTGGGGCTCCGCGAGATCTCGAGCCGCCACGCGAACGACAAGCAGCGGGCATGCGAGGCGATGTTCGCCCTCGCGGTCGGAGACCCGCTCCCGCCCTATCCCGGCTTGTCCCGACCGGTCGACTTCGCCGAGCTGACGAGCCTCCGCGACCTCGTGAGGCGCTCGGACAGCGACTTCTTCATGTCGCCCCCCACGCTGCGCGACCTGATGAACCGGCGGAAGCTGCGCGCGGAGACGCCCTCCGAGTGGGACGATATCTACGCCGCGCTGGAGCTCGCCGGCGCGAAGAAGAGGGGCGCGCCGTTCACGCTCGCCCGGAGCTCGCGGGACCTGGAGGCGAACCTCCAGGAGGCCGTGGGGCCTTTCACCTACGGCACGCTCGCCCAGGTGAGCACCGTGGACGACCTCTACGAGTACCGGGCGCGCGGCGACGTCCAGGCGTTCATCGAGGGGACGCTGTACTTCGCGCTCGCCGACTTCGAGCGGATGATGCAGCTGAAGAGGCGGTTCGACGCCGCGTGGGGCGAGATCAACCGCATCCTCGAGAGCGCCGGGCAAAAGAGGCGGAACGACCCCGACTACCGGCTGTCGCCGGACGACGTCACGGCCTTCGCCGACAACGCGAAGGCGGCTGTCGGCACGGACGGCATCGAGGCGTACTGGGGACAGGTCCTCGCGCTCGAGGGGTACTTCTACGTGCCGGCGGAGCGCTTCGGCATCGCCATGGACGAGGTCCTCGACACGCCGCAGGACGACTGGAACCAGGTCTTTTCGATCCTCGAGGAGGCCCACCGGGAGAAGCTCCGCCAGGACCGCAGAGACGAGCTCCGGCGGCTCCACGAGGCCACGCCGCCGGCGCGGCTCGTGGACCTGATCCGGTACGTGCTGGGCGAGGCCCCGAGCCCGGACGAGGACCCCGCCGCGATGGACCGCCTCGAGCCGTACCTCGGCAAGCCGGATCTCGCCAAGCTCCAGGCGTCCGAGGCGGCGAGCGACTGGGAGGAGGTCTATGTCCTCCTGGAGATCGCCGAGCGCAATCGGCTCGGCGAGCCGCCGGCGGAGAGGGAAGAGTGGTTCAACCTGTTCCCGGCGGAGGACGCCACCGCGGTGTCCATCCGCCCGCCGGTCACCGCGGGGGGAGCGCCCGCGTGGGCCACCTTCGGGGCGGCGCGGCCCTCCTCGAGCGCGGGCCCCGCTCCGCAGCCCGTCCTCGGCTGGGCCCTTTGCTCTCCGCTGCTGGTGCTCGGCGAAGGCGAGCGCGTCATCACCCTCACCCTGGGGTTCAGGTCCGCGCGCGCCCCGCTCGAGGACCTCTTCCTCAAGGGCGGAGAGCTCCCGCTGCTCTTCCAGCTCAGCACCGCCAAGGGCTGGATCGAGTGCTCTTCCGTCGCGGTGCAGATCGGCTCGTACAAGGATCTGACCGGCACGATGCCCGAGGACGACCCCCTCGGCGCTCGATTCACATTGACCCTGCCGCCCGGCGCCGACCCGATCGCGGCGCCGCCTGCGGGGCTCGCCGCGATGGACGGCCCGTGGCCCGTCCTGCGGTTGATGCTCCGGCCGATCTGGAGCGAGGCAGACCAGAAGTACGTGGTCCGCTACCGGGAGCTCGGCGCGCTCCTGATGGTGTCCGCGCACCTCAAGGTGGAGGCCCGAGGGCTCAGGGCGATCAAGCTCCAGAGCGACGAGACGGCGCTGGACGCCACGAAGCCGTTCGAGCCGTTCGGCAGCGCGCCGGCGGTCGGATCGCGCCTCCTCATCGGCCATCGCGAGGTCGCCGGCAAGAAGCTCGACAGCCTGGCCATGAGCTTCCAGTGGATGGGGGCGCCGGCGGACCTCGCGGCCCATTACGCCAACTATCCGTCTGCCCCCTTCGCGTTCACCGCCAGGGTCAGCTTGATCGATCCGCGCGGGGAGACGGAGCTCGCCAAGGCGGCGCCGCTCTTCGGCGCGAAGAGCTCCGATCCTACGTCGATCGCCGTCACCACCGCCCTCACCGCGGCCGCGGCGGTCGACCCCCTGGCGCTCGTCGAGGGCTCCAGCGACGAGGATCTGCCGGCCTCGGGGCGCTACCTGCAATGGGAGCTGAACGCCCCGGATTTCCAGCACGGGAGCTACCCCGTGGTGGCCTCGAGCAAGGCGCTCGCCCTGTCGGTCGCCGTCGCCAGTAACCCCGCGGCGGTCGACGCCGCGCAATACCAGGTGAACCCGCCTTACACGCCGAAGCTGAAGAGCCTGACGCTCGACTACGCGTCTTCGCTGGAGCTCCGCTTCGACGGCGCGCCGCGCGCGGCGGGCGCGGATCGGGTGTTCCACGTCCATCCCTTCGGCGCCTGCGACGGGGAGAGCGCGCGGTCGAGCGCCGGCCTTCCGTTCCTGCCCAGGTACGAGAACGACGGCGAGCTCTACCTCGGCCTGCGCGACCTCGCCCCGCCCCAGACCGTCTCCATCCTCTTCCAGATGGCGGAGGGCAGCGCCAACCCGGATGTGCCGCCGCCGCCCGTCCGCTGGAGCTGCCTGAGCGGCGATCGCTGGATCCCGCTGGAGCAACATCGGATCTCGGACACGACGCGCGGCCTGATCAACTCCGGGATCGTCGAGCTCGCCCTCGACCCGGTGGAGCCCAGCACCCGTCTGCGCGGCGATCTCTACTGGATCCGCGCCGCCGTGGAGCGTGACACCCGGAGCCTCTGCGACACCATCGCGGTCCACACCCAGGCGGTGACGGCCACCTTCGTCGACAACGACAACGCGCCGGATCACTTCGCCGAGCCGCTCCCCGCCGGGACCATCACCAAGCTCAGCTCGGCGGTCGCGGAGATCGCGGGCGTGCGCCAGCCCTACGCGTCCTACGGGGGCCGGGTGGCCGAGGGCGCGGACACCTGGGCCACGCGCGTCAGCGAGCGCCTCCGCCACAAGCAGCGCGCGCTCACGGTGTGGGACTACGAGCGGCTGGTCCTCGATCGGTTTCCGGCGATTTACCGGGTCAAGTGCGTCCCGGCGACGCTCGGCGAGCCCGGGGCGGTGAAGGTCGTCGTCATCCCCGATGTCCGGAACAAGCTGCCGGCCGATCCCTACAAGCCCAAGGCGCCGACGAACCTGCTCGCGGACATCCGGGAGCACCTCGCGGCGCGGGCCCCCGCCGCCGCCTCGATCGCGGTCGTGAACGCCCACTACGTGGACGTCCGTGTCCGCCTCGGCGTGCGCTTCCGGGGAGGCGGCGATGACGCTTACTACACCCGGCGGCTCAACGACGACCTCAACCGGTTCCTCGCCCCGTGGGCCTACGCCGAGGGCGCCGACCTCGCCATCGGCGGGAGGATCTACGCCAACAGCATCGTCGATTTCGTCGAGCGCCGCCCTTATGTGGACTTCGTCGCGGGCATCAAGCTCTTCCGCAGCGACGACGGAGAGCGTTTCCAGCTCGTGCCGCCCCCGGCCGACGGGAGCGGCGCCTTCGTCGGGACGACGAGGCCCGACGCGGTCCTCACCGCGGCTCGGGAGCACCAGATCGACATCCTCCGGGACGGTCTGTACGAGGAGGCGCTCATGACGGGCATCAACTTCATGAAGCTCGAGCTCGATTTCTTCATCCACTGAAAGCCTGGGCTCACGCCCAGGCGCCCGAGGCGACGTGTCGGCCGCTCGGTGAGAAAGGCAATCGCACACCATGGAAATCAACAAGAAGAGCCGTACTGAGCTGAAGGCGTACTTCGTCAAGAACGCCCTGCCGACGGAGGGCAATTTCAAGGACCTCATCGACGCAGGGCTGAACCAGAAGGACGACGGCCTGGTCAAGTCGGCCGATCAGCCGGTGCAGATCGCGGCGTCGACGGCCGGCGACAAGCCGGCGATCCACCTCTACGAGAGCTTCGCGACGGACACCAAACCCGCCTGGGTGCTGAGCCTGCAAGCCAGCGGCAAGAAGGGCCTTGGCATCGGCGACGGCGACGGCCAGAACCGCCTCTTCATCGACGCCACGACCGGCAACGTGGGTATCGGCACGGCCGATCCGGCCGGCAACAAGCTCCGGGTGGCGGGGAGCGTCCTCGTCGACGGCGCCGACGGCAGGGCCAGCTTGAGCTTCGGCTCGATCTCCCGCCAGATGCTCAACCTCTCGACCGCAGCTCAGGGGATCGGCGTCCAGGCCAGCACCACGTACTTCCGCAGCAGCTCGAATTTCGCCTTCTACAAGGGCGGCGTGCACAGCGACGGTGCGCTCGATCCAGGTGCAAGTGGCGCCGCGATGCTCGTGATCAAGGACGGCAACGTGGGCATCGGCACGGCCGATCCGGGCAGCTACAAGCTCAACGTCGCCGGCGACGTGAACGTGACGGGGACCCTCCGAAGCTCGAAGTGGAAGGTCACGCAGGTCCTCAGACAGCGGACTGGAGCGCTGCCCGTCTCCGGCACGTTCACGTCGGGCGGCGGCACGCTGATCCTGTTGACGTCCGGATCCGCGTTTTTGACGTCGGGGACTGGGCTAATAACGATGAACATCAGACTGGACGGCAATCAGGTCGGCTCCACCACCATGTGGGTGAACGATGGGTATAAACACCGGACGTTCGCCCCCGACTGGCTGGTACTCTCGAACATCGCGTCGGGCGACCACACGATCCAGCTGACCCTCACAGGGTCGAACGCTCTCACGGACGTGAATGACTTCTTTTCCGTGACGGTGCTGGAGCTCCCGTTCTGACCGGGCGAGGAGGCGCTCGCGAGCCGACAACGGGTGAACGGGGGAGAGGACTGGAGCCGGACAATGGACTACGAATTTCTGCGCCAGGAAGGCATCCGCCAGCTCGAGCGAATGACAGGCGGGCAATGGACGGACTTCAACACCCACGATCCGGGGATCACCATCCTGGAGCAGCTCTGTTATGCGCTCTCGGATCTCGGCTACCGCACCGGGTACGAGATCCCCGATCTGCTCGCCGACGGCGGGGACGATCCGTACCAGAGCCTCCACCTGCCGGCGGAGATCCTCACCTCGCACCCGGTGACGCCGGCCGACCTGCGCCGGCTCGTCCTCGACGTGGAAGGCGTCAGGAACGCCTGGGTCGAGCCGGCCGCGGCGGACGCGCTCCAGCTCTACTATCTCCCCGTGGAGCGGGAGCTCCGCCTCGCGCCCAGGGACGTCGCCTCCGAGCCGGTCCGCCTGCGCGGCCTCCACCGCGTCCTCATCGAGGCGTCGGATCACACCCAGGGCACCCAGGTCAGGGCCAAGGTCGCTCGGAGGCTCCACCAGAACCGCCCTCTGTGCGAGGACTTCGCCGAGATCACGGTGCTGGAGCCGCAGCTCATCCAGGTCGAGGTGACCGTGGAGATCACGCCGGTGGACAACCCCGCGGCGCTGCTGAACGAGATCGGCGGCGCGCTTGCCGACGAGATCGCGCCGCCCGTCCGCTTCGCGACGCTCTCGCAGCGGCTCGGCGCCGGCGCCAGCGTCGAGGCGATCTTCGAGGGGCCCCGGCTCGAGCGCGGGTTCCTCTCCGACGAGGCGCTCGCGAGCGCGACGCGGCGGACCGTGATCCACACCTCCGATCTGATGCGCGCGATCACGGACATCGCGTCGGTGCGGGCGGTGAGCCGGATCCGCGTCTCCACGGGCGGCGCCAAGGAGGAGTGGTCCCTGCCGGTCGACCCGAATCGGGTCCCGAGGATGAACTTCGATGCCTCGGTCATCACCCTGATGAGCGCCGGGCGGGTGATCGCCCAGGCGAAGCCGGAGCGGGCGCCGGACGCGCCCTGGCGCGCGGGCGACAGCGCGCTCGCGGTGCCCGTGGGGCGCAACCGGAACGTCGGCACGTACACCTCGGTACGGCATCACCTCCCCATGCTCTACGGGGTCGGCGAGGCGGGGCTGCCGGACTCGGCGACGCCCGCGCGCAAGGCGCAGGCGCGGCAGCTCGCGGCGTACCTGATGTTCTTCGATCAGCTCCTCGCCAACGCCTTCGCGCAGCTCGCCCACGCCAAGGATCTGTTCTCCCACGGCGGCGGCACGCGGACGTACTTCACGCAGGCGCTCGACCAGCCCGGCCTCCGGCTCGAGGAGATCCGCGCGCTCGACGACGCGCACCTCGCCCGGCTCGGCGACCTCGTGGAGACTCCGGACGAGGCCGCGTCCCTGGAGCGGAAGAACCGCTTCTTGAATCACCTCCTCGCCCGCTTCGCCGAGCCGATCGCCGGTCACGACGCGGCCTCCGCGCCGATCCCTGCGGCGGAGCGCGTGCGGCGCAAGCAGCGCCTCTTGCAGCGATACCCCCGGATCAGCAGCGCGCGGGGGACGGGGTTCGATGGCCTCGCGCCCGCCGGCCCCGCCAACATGTCGGGGCTGGAGGAGCGACTCCGCATCACGCTCGGGCTCGCCGGAGGCGAGGAGATCGCCGTCGTCGAGCACATCCTGCTCCGCCCCATGCCGGGCGACGAGAAGCAGGAGCGCCCCGGGCCGACGGACGCGCCCACGGACAGGCCGCCCGCGGTGCTCTCGGCCGCGCGGGAGAAGGACCCCTACTCGCTGCGATTGACGTTCGTCCTCCCCGACGGGGTGGGGCGATTCAGAGATTTGGCGTTCAAGCAGCTCGTCGAGAACACCCTCCGCGCGGAGACGCCGGCGCACCTGACACCGTATGTGCTCTGGATGGCGGCCGACGCCTGGGCGGCATTCCGGACGGCTCACGGGCAGTGGTTGCAGAAGCGGCGGGAGGTCCTCGCCGCGACGCTGGGCGTACACCTGGAAGAGCGGAGCTCGTAAAACCATGTCCACCGCGAGACCTATCGACGTGCGCTGCGCCCGGGACCGGCTCATCGATCTCCTCGGGCTCGGGGAGACCACCCCGATCCGGGACGTGAACGTCCAGGAAGCGCAGCTCACCGTGAACGTCGGCGCCCCCTGCGAGATCACCCTCGATCCCGCCCAGGCGGGCGTCAGGTACGAGCTGTTCGACGGAGACGCGGCGGTGGCGCCCGCCTGCTCCGTGGACGGCACCGGGGAGAAGGCGATCCTCCAGGGGCCGATCATCGACAGGGTGGACAAGACCTTCCGGATCCACGCGAGGAAGCTCGATCCCCTGACGCGCGAGACCTTCCTGCTCCAGACCGCGACGGTGAAGGTCGGGCTGGCCACGGATCTCCCTGTCTCGACGCCCGAGATCGCCCAGGTGCCCCGCCTCGTCGACCACGGGAGCCGCGTGGTGGTGAGCATCTCGGGCAGCCAGGCGGGCGCGACGTACGCGCTGATCGACGGTGCGGGGCTCCCCATTCCCATGACGCCCCCCGAGCGCGTGAGCGGGAACAAGGACGGCGCCATCACGCTGACGGCCAGCCGGGTGACCGAAGACACGGTGATCCGGGTCGACGTCCAGAGGACGTTCGACGAGAGCGAAGGGCGCGCCCCGCTCCGCGCGGTGCTCGCCACGGAGCTGCCGATCGCGGTCCGCGCCGATCGGGATCTCGCGGTGTCGGCCGTGGGATCGCCGGTCCTGCCGCAGGGCAGCGCCACCATCACCGTCGCCGCGAGCCAGCCGAGCGTGCTTTACAGCGCCCACGTCCGCGCGCTCTCCACCGTGGACTTCGTGCCCGGCGCGGGGCCCACCGAGAGGGCGATCGCCGTCCCCGGCGCGCCCGGCGTCGAGGTGTACACCCCGCGGCCTCCCGCGCTCTGGGAGGCGCCGGCCGGCTTCGTGCAGCACGGGGACGCGGCGCCGGGCAACGGCGGTATCCTCGAGCTCGGCGTGGGGCCGCTCCCGGACGACAGCCTCGTCGTGGTGCAGGCGCGCAAGATCCACGCGGCGGCCGGCGCGCCGCTCGAGTCCGCGGTGCAGCTCGAGCAGGCGGCCGTCGTCCTGGTGAGGCCGGAGCCGGCGCCCCCGCTCGTGCTGCAGATCGCGGCGAACGCCGACGGCGCGAGCGGCACGCTGCTCGTCTCGGGCGGCCAGCCCGGGGTCTTCTACCACTTCTACCCGAGCGACGAGGCCGGTGAGCTCGGCCTGCCGGCGTATTTTCACCGGCGCGACGAGCGGGACCCGTCGAGGAACAAGGGCATTGCGGCCACCGAGCCGGAAGGGTCGGACAAGGCTCCTCGCCGGGGGCTCCGGGTCGAGATGGATCTCGTGATCACGCGCGATCCATCGGCGCCTGCGGCCCTGGAGCCGGCGTACGCGCGCCCGCTCGATCCCGCGGTCGACATCGCGCCGCTGCCCCTCGGCGGCGCGGTGGACGTGATGGCCGTCAAGGCGCGCACCGGGATCGGGTGGGTCGCCAGGCGATCGGTCGCGATTACCCCTGTTGCCGAGGAGAGCTCGCCCGGTGAGCTCGGCGCCGCCCCCGAGCCTGCGGCGACGGAGCCGTGACCGCGCCGCGCCACCGGATCCGCAGGCAGGTCCTGGAGGTGACCGTCCACGATCGCGACGCGGCGTGGCGGCTGCAAGCCGAGCTGGGCCGCGTCCAGGCCCGGCGCCTCGAGGCGGTCATCGATCGGTGTTGCACCGAGCTCGACGCCCCAGGCCGCCTCCAGCGGGTCGCGCGGCTCGAGGTGGATCTCGGGCGGATCGACCCCGACCACCTGGAGCGCGATCTGGTGGACAAGCTCGGCCCGCTGCTGCGCGAGGCGCTGGCCGCGCGGCTCCGCGAGGCGGACGAGGAGCCGGCGCTCCGGGGCGGCGATCCCGAGGTGATCTCCCGGCTGGAGCTCGTGGCGTCCTTCGCCCGCACCGGCGCCGTGCCCTGGTGGGCGGACAGCGCGCGGCCGCGGCTCGTGGATGAGACCTTGGCGCTGCTCCTCCAGCGCGCGGCCCGCCCGCTCGCGGCGCTGATCAGGGCGCTCGAGCCCCAGCGCGGCGCGCTGATGAGGATCGTCCGCCACAGCCGCGACGCGCAGCTCTGGGCGCTGTTCGACGCGCTCGCGGCGTCCTCGCAGGCCGACCTCCCGTCGATGCCGGTGGAGCTCGGGGCGCTGCTGCGCGCGCACGGCCCATCGTCGGCGCCGGTCGCTGGGGCGACGCCGGACGGCTTCCGGGCGTGCGTCTGGACGGGCGCCCTGCGGGCCGCGTGCATCGACGAGGGCCCGAGCGACGGGCGGGTGGGCTTCTGGCGTGGCGCGCTGGCCCGGATCGCGCTGGAGGCCGGCGTGCCCCTCGGGGCTCTCCTCTCGGGGCTCCACGCGTCTCTCGGGCCGAGTCCATCGGCCTGGCCGGGCGCGCTCGCGGAGGTCGGGCAGAGCCCTGGTGCAGCCGTCTCGAGCGCGGTCGGGCAGCGTCCCGGCGCGGTCGAGGAGAGGCCGGTCCGGGGGGCGCGGGGAGGGGACCCGTCGAGCGATCCGAGGGCCGCGGCCGCGGACGAGGCGCTGTCCGTCGATCCGGCGCACGGCGACGCCGACGCCGACGCCGTCTACGTGGACAACGCCGGGCTGGTGGTACTCTGGCCCTTCCTCGGGCACCTGTTCGAGCGCCTGGGCCTCCTGGCCGACAAGCAGCTCAAGGATCGGCGCGCCCTCCACCGCGCGGCCGGCCTGCTCCAGCACCTCTGCACGGGGGATCTCGAGCCGGCCGAGTACCAGCTTCCCCTGGCCCGCGTGCTCTCTGGCATGCCGATGACCGAGGTCTTCGACTTCGGTCCTCTGGTCGCCGAGGCAGAGGCCGAGGAGTGCGTCCACCTGCTCACGGCGGCGATCGCGAGCGCCCCGATCCTGGGGGAGATGTCGATCGCCGGATTCCGTGGCTCGTTCTTGATGCGCAAGGGCGCGCTCTCTGCCCGCGATGACGCGTGGCTCCTGCGCGTGGAGCGGGCCTCTCACGACGTGGTGCTGGATCGGTTTCCCTGGGGGGTGAGCTGGGTGCTCCTTCCCTGGATGGCGGCGCCGCTCTGCGTGGAGTGGTGACCGCGGCTTCGTGGATCGCAGGACTGGCGGTGACGCGCGGGGCCGCCCCATCTCTCCGCCCGCGCCGAGGAGAGTCTCATGCAATTCGCTGTTGACCGGTCCGCTCCGAAGACCTCGGGGAACGCCGCCCGCACGTCGCGCGCGCGTCCTCCGGCGCCGATGCAACTGCCGCGGAGGGCGCCGCCGCCGACTCGACCGCTGGCCGAGCCGTTGCGCGCATGTCTGGAGCGGGCGTTCGGGGTTGATGTGTTCGCGGATCGGGCGCCGCGCTCGAGCGCGCCGCCGGCCGGAGCGCCGAGGGTCGACACGGCCGCGTCCGAGGCGCTGGCCCAGAAGCCGGCCGAGGGGGCCGAGCGGCTGCTCGATGCGGCCTCCGCCCTCGCGGCCGCGCTGCCGGGCTCCGCCGGGAAGGCTGCGCCGCCGAAGCTCGACTGGGAGACCCACCCGGCCCACCTTCGCCTCTCGGAGCGGGTCGCCGTCCTGGAGGAGCGCTATCCGGGCCTGGAGCTCCGCTGGGTCATCGACTGGGCGCGCCGGTTCATCGAGCAGGTGGTCGCCAAGGCGGACGCCACGCCGGCGGACAAGGGCGTCTTCGACGATCGCCTGGAGCAGATGGCCAAGGAGCTCGCGGCGAGGATCGACGCCACGAACCCGCAGCTGCGGGCCGGGGGTGAGGCCCCGCAGAAGGGGATCTCGGGCGGCGCGGGCACCCACCTGTGGACGGGCGGGGTCGACTACAAGTCCGCTCAGGCCGCCGCCCGGCGGGCCGCCGAGGCCGAGAGCCAGGCTGGCAATCTGGACGCGGCGTCGGTGGAGATGACCATCGCCGGGGAGCTCCTCGACAGCATCAATTTCTCGGGGAACGGGATCGACTACGCGCCCGAGGCGGACAAGCTGTGGAACGAGCTATCCCGCGCCTTCGCGGGAAACGCGCGGGGGACGGTCCGCGTCCACACGTTGTACGGCGTCCGGAGCCCGAGCATCTTTTACTCGGTGGAGAGCCTGGCGCTGCTCCTGGTGCTCAAGGCCCAGGAGGCGCGCGAGAAGGCGGGCAAGAAGCAGGACGGCCCCGTGGTCGACGAGATCCGGATGGTGATCTACTTCCGCAAGGGCGAGATCGACCCGGAGACGGGGCAGCTGGCGGTCCCGAAGGACGAGAGCGGCAAGATGAAGGAGGAGCTCGTGAAGCAGCGGGAGGACCGCGTGACCACCTCCTACCAGCTCGAACGGGCGCGGGCGAACGCGTGGGACAAGGCGCTTGCCTGGGAGCCGACATTCGCTGTCGCCGGCTCGGTGAAGCACCGCGCCGCGCTCCTCGACGCGCGCCGCGCTGACGGGGCTTGAAGGAACACCCAGTTTAATTTCTCTTAAGATGACGACACCAGGTCTCGTCGGTTTCATACGGAGACGTCACCGCCGAAAGGGACCTGCCATGTCACGGAACGTCTTCCTGTTCGAGATCGCCGCCACGCGGGGCGACGCGGACGCGGACGAGGTCGAGCGAGCCCTGCTCTCACGCACCTCGGCCTTCGCGCTCGGAGCCTTTCCCACGCTCGATCCGGCGCTCTTCGCGCACCGGATCCTGCGCGGGAAGGGCGCGTCGTACACCTGGGAGATCGGGCTCGACGAGATCGAGGAGGCCCGGCGCGCGGAGCTCCACGCCGCGCTGCTGGAGCAGATCCAGACCTCGCTCGCGGGCGTGGCCGAGCTCCGATCCTCCGCCGCGTACGCCGACCTGTCGCTCCCCGCGCCCGGCCCCGATCCCGCCCGGGCCAGGGGGGGCCCGGGCGGGGCCCTCTCGTTCGCGGACGGCGAACTCCCGGTCTGGGAGGATCACGCGCGCGGCTCGGGCGCGGCGGAGGCAGGGAGCGCGCTGCCCGAGGATCTCACCGCCGAGATCGCGCAGTTCCGCGCCGCCGTGCCGGTCGAGCCGGGGCTCAAGCCCTGGGGCGCAGGGCACATCTACACAGGCAGCGCGGACAAGGCTCATCTCGCCTACCTGCACGGGTATTTCGACGCCCGGGCGGCGAAGGCGAGCCCCGCCGATCGGCGGAAGATCATGGCCTTTCGCGCGTTCCAGGCGCGCGAGGGCAGCACGGCCGCAATCAACACCTACGATAACCAGATCGTCACGTGGGGGACGGGCTGGGGCGGCCTCGGCTGGCTGGGCAAGGTGATGGAGCGGGCGACCGCGAACGACGCCGTGCGCGAGGCGCTGGGCGCCGCCGGCGTCCGCTACCGCGGCGGCAACGTGTACGACGTCGTCGATCTCGACTCCGGCATGGTCGTCACCGGGGGCAAGGAAGCGCTCGAGATCCTGCGCCGCTCCGTCCCGCTCCTCCACCTGCTGATCGATCTGGCCAGGAACCCGGCCACGCGCGATGCGGTGACCGAGGCCCAGCTCCGCACGTTCATGGATGGCTCGGGCAACATCCGCGGCGCCGACGCGATCGCGACGCAGGCGCTGTTCAACCTGATCGCGCACCTCAAGCACTGGGCGCCCGGGTACGTGATCGGGTGTCTCGAGTGGGCCGTCCCGCAGCTCGGCCCCGGGTCGCCGTCGGAGGAGCGCGACCGGCGCCTCGCCGCGCTCGTGGGCCGCTACTTCTACGGCAAGGCGCGCAAGTACAGGTGGATCCCGGACTTCAGGCAGTTCCGGCTCTACTTCCAGCACATGAAGGATGACGGGCTCGATTGCCTGCATGAGCCCTTCCTCCAGGCCGCGGGGCCTCCGGCGGACGACCCGTTCGTCGCCGCGACGGGAGCGCCCGCGGCGGCGCCCCCGCCGGAGGCGCCGAGCGCGGCGAAGGCTCCGCGCCTCACGCGCGCCCCCCTCGCCGGGCGACCCGATCTGGAAGGCATCGTCTCGGGTCGGAGCGCGCTCCGGAGAGGGGCGAGGGGACCCGGGGTGAAGGCGCTGCAAGAGGCGTTGATGGCGCTGGGCGAGAGCGCGCCCGGCGGCGCCGACGGCGCGTTCGGTCCGGGCCTCGAGGCGGCCGTCAAGCGGTTCCAGGCCGAGCGCGGCCTCGCCGCCGACGGCGTGGTGGGCGCGGCGACGATCGCGGCGCTCGACGAGGCCGTCGTCGCGAGCGCGGCGGCCCGGGGGACAGGCGCGGAGGCATCGAATCGAAGAGAAGAGGAGGAGCGCCGATGACCGCAGAGAAGAGCGAGAGACATCGAATCGGAGAGGAGAGGAGGAGCACCGATGACCGCAGAGAAGAGCGATGAAGGCGCCCCGCCGCGGGCGGGCGTCCCCGCGTGGGTGGACATGGCCCCAACGCCCGCCGAGCCGCCCAAGGAGTGGCTGGCTCGCCCGGTCGCGTTCGCCGACGACGAGCCGCCACCGCAGCTCGTCCGCACCGTGAACCTGCTGGACCCGCCCGAGCACGGCCTGCGCGGGCCCGAGGACGCCGAGGGCCTCGCCGAGTTCATCCTGTCCCGCGCCAGGGAGGGGATCGGCGACGTCTTCTCGCACCCCGATTACGACACCGCCTCCGGCGACCGCGAGGACTGGGCGCGGGCGGTCGCCGAGCACCAGACCGGCATTCCGTACACGATGCCAGCCTTCTTCTACGGCGCGCAAAGGGGGGTCGCGAAGGCGATCACGGGCGGCGGGCGGTACCCGATCGTGGGGCAGTGCCAGCAGTCGGTGACCACCGCGCTCTGCATCGGCGGCTGGGACGGCGGCCCGTACGGCGACATCGGCTGCGGGACCGACGCGCTGCCGGCTGCAGCCAGGCTGGGCGACGGCTGGACCTCCGTCCCGAAGGTGCTCGCCGACTGGCCCGACGATCTCTGGGAGAAGGTCACGGTTGGCTCGTGCCTCTTCTGGTCGGCGTCGGGAGCCGCGGGCGCCGGGAGCGGGCACGTGGCGATGGTGATCCGCAAGCACCCGGTCGAGCGCAAATGGCAGCTCTGGGACACCACCACCTCGTTCAACGACCCCGCGACGCACGCCGCCGCCGCCAGGGGCGCGCGCATGCTCTGGGAGTCGCACTGGTGGCCGTTCATCCCGCCGGCGCTCTCCGGCGGTCAATGGTTGTTCCGCGGCATCGCCCGGATCGACGGCCTCGGCGAGATCAAGAGCGACCTGAAGCCGCGCGGGCGCGCCCGCCTGCTCCTCCGGCGCCGCGGCGACGGCGAGCTGCTCTATCGCTCGGAGTGGATGTCGATGGAGGACGAGGGCCTCCCCATCTCCTGGCTGCTCCGCTCGCTGCGCGGCGCGCCCTTCCACGATCGCATCGAGCCCACCTGGTGCGTCAACTCGAAGTCCGACGCGCCGACCAAGCTCGCCCCGGACAACCGGCCGCTGCTCGACGTCTTCTGCGATGCCAGGGGCAACGCGAAGATGTCGTGGAGCCCGGCCCAGGGCCTGCACAACCGCCCTCACCAGGCGATCTGGGCGCCGCCCGCGGCGCTCCGCTGAGCCGCGGCGTGGGCGCCACGGCAACCCGGGAGACAACCTTCATGCGTACCCTCATCATCAGTGATCTGCACCTCGGCAACGGGGGTGACTACGACGTCTTCGCCGGGGGGGAGGCGCTGCCCGCGCTCCTCGACCGGATCGCGGTCGAGCCCGCGCGCGTCGTGGTCAACGGCGATGGCGTCGACTTCCTCATGAACGAAGACCCGCTGGAGCTCGACCCGGCGCGCGCCGCCGCGCAGGCCCGCGCGATCGCCGCCGCGCCCGCGAGCGCCGCCGTGCTGGAGGCGTTCGGGCGCGTCCTCGCGCGCGGCGGTGAGGTCATCGTCCGCCTCGGCAACCACGACGTGGAGCTCGCCGTCCCGGAGGTGCAGGAGATCCTGCGCGCGGCGATGGCTCAGCCGCCCGAGGTCGCGGCGCGACTGACCTTCCAGCTCGGCGACACCCCCGCGATCCTCGGCGTCGGCGGCGCCCGGATCCTCGTCACCCACGGCGAGCACAGCGACAACTGGAACAAGGTCGACTATGGGCGCCTGGCCCGGCTCGACCGGTTCAGGTACGCGGCCGGCTCGGTCCTCGTGAAGCAGCTCATGAACCCGATCGCGCGCCGGCACGGACTGCGCTTCGTGAGCCTGCTCAAGCCCGATTTCCAGGGCGCGGCGCTCGCGGCGCTCGCGGTCGCGCCCGGGATCGTGAAGCAGCTCTTCAGCGCGGCGTCGCTCGACATCGCCTGGCAGCTCTTCAAGAAGGCGGGGTCGGCGGCCTCCTTCGCCGAGGAGGAGGAGGAGCTCGGGCTCGCCGAGAGGCTCGCCGACGCCGGCCTCGACGCCGACGAGGCGGCCGCGATCGAGGCCACGCTCGGCGACGGGCCCGCGGCGTTCGCCGATGAAGAGACGATGTCGACCGCGAGCCTCAAGCTCGCGCGCGCCGGCCTGAAGCTCTACGCGGGCATGCAGAAGAGGCTCGCCGGCACCCTCGGTGACGAGTACTTCCGCCTCGAGCCCGATGAGGCCGAGTGGGCCGACGCCCGGCGCCTGGCGAAGAAGTTCGACGCCGGCGCGGTGGTGCTCGGCCACACCCACGCGGCCCGCTGGAAGGTGGCCGACGGCGTCGCCTTCGCCAACACGGGCACGTGGATCTGGCTGATGCAGCTCCCGCGCTCGGACGCCGGCGACGAGGCGTGGGCCGAGTTCCTCGAAGAGCTGCGCGACAACCCGAGGCTCCTGCCCGAGAGGCAGAGGGCGGCGAAGACCGTCCAGCGCCTCACCGCGGTGCTCCTCGACGCGCACCCGGACGGCGGCGCGACGATGCGGCTCGTGCAATGGGACGAGGGAGAGCTCCACTCCCTGGGGGCCGCGCGCGTGCCTCCGGGCGGCGTGGCGCGCTGAGGGGAGGAGTCATGTCCGACATCGAGTTGCTCCTCTGCCACGCCGACGATCAACGACCCGTCCTCGAAGAGGGGTTGCCGCTCGAGTCCGCCGCGGACGAGCCGCAGCCCGGCGGAGAGGACCTGGTCCACGATTTCGCCGACTTCTCCGACGATCCGAACGATCTCTCGCTCCAGCGCTGGTCCGTCATCGCGCCCGAGGGGCCCGCGGGCGACGCCCTCCTCGCGCTCGTCGAGCCCCTGATCCGCAAGCGCGAGCAGGACCAGGGCGCGCCCGTCGTGCCTTACCGCGTCCCCGCCGGCATGGACGCGGACGCGGCGATCCGGTGGAGCAAGAGCGTCTATCATGACGAGTCGATCGCGCTCGAGGATCTGCCGCGGTATCTGCTCGTGCTCGGCGACCTCGACGAGGTCTCGCTCGAGCTCCAGCAGGCCATGGCGAGCGAGGCGCTGGTCGGTCGCCTGGTGTCCCGGTCCGCCGCGGGCTACGCGGCGTACGTGGACAAACTCCTCTCCTTGGAGCGCGCCCCTTCGAGGGAGGCGCAGGCGCGGGCGCTCTTCTTCACGGCGCAGGACGGCACCGCGGCGACCACCATCGGCCACAGGGCGCTCGTCGCGCCCAGCGTGGCGCGGTGCCGCGACACCCGGCAGCGGGGCGGCTTCAAGGCGAGGGACATCGAGGAGATGGGGTATGACGGCGCCGAGGCGGCGAGGAGCGCGCTCCTCGAGCAGCTCGCGCGGCCGGAGCCGTCGATGCTGTTCACCATGAGCCACGGCCTGGGCGCGCCCCGCAGGGGATGGACATCGGCGGACGAGCAGCGCGCCGTGCAAGGAGCGATGAGCCTGGGCTCCGGCGTGCGCATCGCGGCCGAGGACCTCGGCGACAGGCCCTTTCTGCCCGGCGGGATCTGGTTCTTCCTCGCGTGTTATGGCGGCGGGACGCCGGCGGAGAGCGCCTATCACCACTGGCTCGCCCGCCTGCGCGACGCGGGCGGCTTCGGCGGGCGGGTCGACGGCGTGCTCGCCGGCCTCCCCAGGCCGGGCGATCGGCCCTTCATCGCCGCGCTGCCGCAGGCCGCGCTGGCGAGCCCGCGCGGCCCGCTCGCGGTCATGGCCCACATCGATCTGGCCTGGACCTACAGCTTCCAGGACATGGGGCCCGACGGCAAGGACAGGGCGTCGCGGTTCGAGGGCGTCTTCAGCTCGCTGGTCAAGGGCGCCCGCGTGGGCAACTCGTACAACGAGCTCCTCCGTTACCTGGGGAACGCCAACCACGAGCTCGCCGCGATGTACAACCAGGAGGCGAGGGCCGAGACGGCGGGCAAGCCCCTCGCCGTCGACCAGGGTCGCGCGAAGCGGCGGGCGAACCTGTGGATGTTGCGCGAGGATCTCGCGGGGTACGTCCTCCTGGGCGATCCGGCGGCGCGGCTCGCGATCGACCGCGACAGGGCAGCCGTCAAGGCCACGCCCGCGCCGGCGGAGGTGCGCTCGGCCGTCCCGCCGCCGCCCGCCGCTCCGCCCGCGCTGGCGGAGGTGCGCTCGCCCGTCCCTCCGACGCCCGCCGCGCCGCCGGCCCCGGCGGCGCGGCGCGCGCGGGACGCGGCGCGCATGCAGCGCGCCGTTCACGAGAAGATCCTCGGCGAGGAGGGCGACAGGAAGATCGCCGAGAGATACGGTATCACGCGCGAAGAGCTCCAGCGCTGGTACGATGCCTATTGCGAGGCCGGGCTCGCGGCGCTGGGCGAGCTGCCGTAGCGGTGCGCACGCGCGAAGAGGAGCCCGGCGCCCCGCCGGCCCGCCCTGCCGCCGCGCCCGTGGGCGAGGCGCCGCCACGCAGGGCCCGGCGGCGCCTCGTCCTGCGGTCACGCCGCCGCGCTCGCGTCGACCGCGTCGACGCCAGCAGCCGGCTCCTCAGGGAGCAGCTCTGGGCACTCGCGCTGCTCGCCCTTTTCGTCCTCCTGCTCCTCGTGGCGCTCACGGCCACGGCGCGCGCTCCCGTCCAGCAATGGCCTGCCTGGGGATGTCGGACCCTCCTCGGCGTCTTCTCCTTTGGCGCCTTGGGAGCCATCTTCAGCGCTGCTCGATCGCTCAAGGGGTCTTCCCTCCGGGCCAGGGCTCACGCGCAGGTGTCGGACGCGCGGGTCACCCTCTCGCGCGCCGTCCTCGGGGCGCTGCCGGGGCTCGCCGCCTACGCGTTCCTCGAGTCGAGGGTGCTGAACCTCGGGGACGCCGACAACAGCAAGGCCTTCGCGATCGCGTTCATCGCTGGCTTCAGCGAGCGGCTCGTGCTCAAGGTGGCAGAGACGTTCGCCGGGGAGCAGAAGGCGAGGTAGCGACGCCGGGGGGCGCGCCGCGCCCGTCACGGGGCAGAGCGCGTGTCCTGAGGTCGGGCGTGCTCGGTCCGGGGCGAGACGAACCGGACGACGGCGCGCGGCGCGAGGCGATAACCGTGCTCATTGCGCTCGATGACGTCCCTGAGCCCCATGCGGCGGAGCTGGGTCAGGGCCACGTAGACGCGGTTGGCCCCCGCTTCCGCCACCGGCCGCTCGCCGGGCCAGCCGGCCTCGAGCAGGTCCTGGAGCGAGAGCGAGGCGTCCGGCGCCTCGTCGTGCCTGTCGACGAGGGCCGTCACGATGCGGCTGAGCGCGTGCCCGAGCGTGTGCTTCACGCCGTCCTTCGCCGCGATCCAGCGCACCTCGCAGCCGAGGACCAGCGTGGGCGGGCAGGCCGGCGCCGCCTCCGCGGCGAGCGGCAGCGGCCGCCCGGCGAGCACGCTGGCCACGAGCGACGCGAACCCCTCGGGATCAGGCGCCTCGCTGCAGGGCGCGAGGTGGTGGAGGAGGTACGCCTCGTCAGCGCACATCCGCGCGCGCGCCGGCGCGCCAGGGACGCGCCGCTCCAGCGGCTCGGGTGAATCGAGGTCCATCGAACGGATGTTCCGGTCGGCGCCGCGCGCGCTCGCCCCGCTGCCCTGGATCGCATGGCGGAGCGACCGCACGAGGAGCGACAGCGCGAGCTCGTCGCCCGCCGGAGTCGGCTCGCCGCCCGCCGCCACCTCGGGCGCCTGGAACTCCAGGACCCTGTCGATCTGCTGTTCTCCCGCTCTCTCGAGCGGGGCACTCCTGCCGTAGCCGACGAGATAAAAGCGCCCTTCGCGTGAGAAGAGGATATCAGCGCACGAGACGCGGCCGATGCAGACGGGCCGCCCGTGCTTCGGATCGACCACCGCGTGGGCCGCCCGCATCGCCTTGCGGAGGCTCGCGACGAGGCCGGCCGCGCTCCCGGGCGGCACCTTCCAGCCGGCGTCGTTCAGGAGGCTCATGAGGTCGACGCCGTCGATCACGGCGTCACAGGCGAGCTCGATGTACGGCATGCCGTCGGCGACCCCGCGCGCCGCGACCTTCGGGATGAGCGGGTGATCGAGGAGCGCGTGGACGCGCTCGATCTCGGCAAATACGGTGTTCGCCCGCGCCGCGCTGGCGGCCGGGCCGGGCACGATGACCACGCAGGGCGCCGCGTCTCCGGCGCGCGCCGCCGCGACGACGTGGAGGCCGTCGCGACGGCGGATGGAGCGCGGGGTTTCATATCTGCCGAGCCATCGTGAACGAGAATCGTCCGTGAGTCCCATGATCGTGTCCGTTCCTCAGTCGCGCACGCCTGCCGGCACACATCATTAATCACGTCCCAGGGACGAGCCCGCCGATGCGTTCTTAATAGTTTTTAAGGTGAGAATTCCTCCTGCTGCAGTCTACAAAGCCACGGAGTCAGACACGGCAGGGCGCACAACGTAGCGAGGCTTGTCTTTCGATGTGGTTGGAGATCGAGCTCGACATCAGCGGTGATGAGGTGCGCGTCAGCGCGCGTGGCAGCCGGGGAGAGCGCCCCGCGGGACACGCGATATCCTCCGAGCGGGGCCTCGATGCCCTGCAGGCCTTCGCCAACAAGGTCGGGAGGGCGGTCCGCGGCGGTAAATCGCTCGATCCAGCGGCGGTGAGCGACTCGCAGGCGCTTCATGAGGGGGTCTTCAAAGGGGAGCTGCGCGACGTCCTCGTGCGGCTCGGCGAGGTGTCGAAGGGCGGTCCGCTCCTGGTGCGGCTCTTCGCCCGCGAACACGCGCTCCAGGCCATCCCCTGGGAGGCCCTCTGCAGGCCGGGGACGTCCGAAGGGTTCCTGGGGACCGACCCCAGGGTGCTCTTCGCGCGCGGCGTCACCTCGTCGGAGCCGTGGGAGCCGCGCGAGGTCAAGGGCGCCGTCCGGGTGCTCGGCATCGCGCCGGGCACCGGCGAGCGGGCCCTCGACGTGCTGCGCGAGGCGCTCGCCCCGTCGATCGACGCCGGCGAGGTCGAGTGGCTCGATCCGATCGCCGGGCCGGAGATCGGCGCGCGGGCCCTCTTCGATCGGCTCCGTCGCGGCAAGAGCCCGCACGTCGTGCACTGGCTCGGCCACGGCGGCGTGGATCTCTCGGGCAAGCCCGTCCTGCGCGTGGCGGACGACGAGGACGGCGAGGAGGCCTGGATCACCGCCGAGGCGCTGGGGCGCGAGCTCTCCGCCGCCTTCTGCGAGGAGCTGCGCCTCGTGATCCTCGAGGCCTGCGAGGGCGCCAGGGCCGGCGCGCTCGGCAGCGCGGCGGAGATCCTGGCCAGGGCGGGCGCGGACGCCGTGGTGGCGCACCTCTGGCCGGTGAAGGCCGACGTGGCGCGCGCGTGCTCGACCGAGCTCTACCGGGCGCTCACGGGCGCCTCGCTGAGCCAGGGCGACATCGGCGCGAGCGTGGCGGCGGCGCGGCGGACGCTGCTCTCCCAGAGCGCCGAGGCGTTCTCGCCGATCCTGTACCTCCGCGGCTCGGACTCGGTGGTCTTCAACTTCCAGGGCCGCCGCGTGGCGAGGCCGGGGAAGAAGGGCCGATCGAGGGCGCTCGCGCCCGCGCTCCAGAGCCTGCTCGAGCGGCCGTTCACGATGGTGCTCGGCGATCTCGAGGACGATCGCGCCGCGCTCCTGAGGGAGCTCGAGCAGTTCATGCAGGAGAGCGGCGACCCGGCGGCGCAGGGGATGTCGCTGAGCGCGCTCACCCAGCGCTGCGTGCTCCGGTTCGGGCAGGAGGTGCTGCACTCGCTCTTCCAGCAGGCGTTGACCACTTCGCCCGCCGCGACGGCCCCGCCGCTCGTCGAGGCGCTCGCGCGCTTCGTCCGGCCGGGGGTCCACGTCACGCTGCTCTGGCGGCCCTGCCTCGAGCACGCGATCGCGCAGAAGCTGCCGCAGCGGACCGTGTACGCCATCCAGCCGTCGCTCCTGGGCGCCGGCGGCAAGCCGCGCGTCGTCAAGCGCGCCGCGGGGGCGGCGACGTGGAAGATGGATCCCGTCATGCCCAAGCGCTTCGATCTCGACAGCGAGATCGTCGTGCTCCGCCTGTACGGCGGCTACTCGGCCGAGCCGCGCCCCATCTTCTCGCCGCCGCTGCTCACCGAGGACGATCACATCCACGGCCCCCTCGGCGCCGATGGCGCCCGGCCGCCGCTATGGATGGAGGAGCTCCTGGCGCGGCCGCGCGTCCAGCCCGGCCTCTTCGTCGCGCTCTCGAGCCTCGACTTCCGCCACCGCATGCTGCTGCGCTGGCTCTACGATCAACGCCCGGCGCCCCCGGACAGCCTGGCCGTCCTCGCGCCTGGGGTCGAAGGGAGCGAGATCGAGATCTGGGGCAACGGCGGCGGCCTGCCCGGCACGGGCCACATCGCGGCCACCACCGGAGATCTGGTGGAGCTCGCGGAGCAACTAGACGCCTTCGCGCTGGAGGACGCCTCGTGACACACCCTCCCTTCCAGGCGACGCCCCTCCGCGATCCCGTCGTCGACGCGCTCCTGCGCTGCTGGGTCGAGCAGCGGGCGGAGCTCCTCCGCTCCTGCCGGCGCTCGCTCGGCCGAGCGGACGGTGAGGAAGCGTTCAGCCGAGCGACGTTGTCGATGCTCCAGGCCAACGCCTCCACAGGCGGTATCCGCCGCCCAGCGGCGTGGCTTCAGGAGGTCGTGCGCCATGCCTGCGTGGACCTCCACCGCGAGCGGACGCGGCGCGGAAGGCTCCTGTTGATCGTGGACGAGGATCTGGGCGAGCTCGCGGCGACCTCCCAGGCCGCTGCGCGCGATCCCGAGCGGACCCTCCTCGAGCGGGAGATGCTCGCCCGGCTGGAGAGTGCCCTTCGCGCCTTGTGTCCGGCGCTGCGCGCTCCTCTCTTGCTGCGGGTTGAAGAAGAGCTGTCGTACGCGGAGATGGCCGCGCTCCTGGTCGAATCGGAGGAGAACCTGCGCAAGCGCGTGCAGATCGCGCGGCAGAGCGTGCGGCGTTCGGTCCTCCTGCAACGGGAGCGGGCGCCGCGCCGCCCCGCCGGGGACCACTCCGCCGCTCGCGCCGGCCTGCGTCGGGGCAGGGCGCGCGCCGCGGCGGACATGGATCCTCTCCACCCGGGCTCCGGCCCATCGAGGAGCCAATGACCATGAACCCCCGCGAGGACCGGCTGGACCTCTTGCTCGCCGACGCCGACGAGCGCCGCCCCGTGCTCGACGAGGGGCTGCCTGACGACGCCGCCCAGCGCGCGCCGAAGCCCAGGAAGGCCCGCGATGCCAACCACTGGCGCCGCACCGACGCCGATCGCAACGACCTCACCCTCCAGCGATGGGCGGTGATCGCGCCCGAGGGCCGGGAGGGCGACCGGATGCTCGAGGCCATCCAGCCGCTCGTCGCGCTGCGCGAGGCCGAGCAGGGCTCGCCCGCGCGCGTGTACCGCGTGCCGCACGGGATGGACGCCAAGCGATCCGCGGACTTCCGGAGAGATATCTACTGGTCCGAGGAGGTGGCGGAGGAGGACAGGCCCCTTTACCTGATGATGCTCGGCGATCTCCATCACACCTCGGTGGAGCTCCAGCACGCGCTCGCCAATGACGCGCTCGCGGGGCGCGTCCACTTCGCGGACGGCGCGGGAGAGACGGATCTCGCCGGCTATGCCGCCTACGCGGAGAAGGTCGTTCGCTACGCGCAGCGTGGCACGCCCGAGACCTCGCCGGAGCTGCTCTTCTATGCCGCGCCCGACGGCTCGGCGGCCACGGTCACGGGCAAGCTCAGGCTCGTCGGCCCGAGCCTGGCCACGTCGATGGAAGCGCACGCCAGGGGCAAGCTCCCCGTGGCCTCGGTGCGCGAGATCTCCGCCGCCAGCGTGGACGATCTGGTCGCCGGGGGCGGCGGCGCGCGTCCCTCGGTGCTGCTCTCGGTGAGCCACGGCCTGGGCGCGCCCCGGCGTGGCTGGCGCAGGGAGGAGGACGCGTGGCGGCGCCAGGGGGCGCTCGTGATCGCCCACGACGAGATCCTCGACGCCGAGCGGCTGCGGGGCCAGGCGTTCTTGCCGGGAGGCATGTGGTTCTATCTGGCCTGCCTCGGCGCGGGTACGCCGGCGGAGAGCGTCTATCACGCGTGGCTGTCGCAGCTCGCGCAGGAGGACCGTTATGGTGGCAGCCTGAAGGCCGTGCTGCACAGCCTCCCCGCGTCTGGCCAGCGCCCCTTCGTCGCGGCCTTGCCGCAGGCCGCGCTGGCCAACCCGGCGGGGCCGCTCGCCGTCATCGGCCACGTCGACCTCGCGTGGACGTACAGCTTCTCGGGCACGAAGAGCCTGTCGGAGAGCAAGAAGTCCCGCATCTATCGCCCGCTCGAGGTGCTGGTCCGCGGCAGTCGCGCGGGGATCGCGCTGGAGGCGCTGATGGAGTTCTACCGCGGCGCGAACGACGATCTCGCGCAGAGCTACCAGCTCGAGGCCGACGCGCGCGCGGCGGGCCGCGCAGATCCCACCGATCGCCCCGATCGCGCTCACCTGTGGATGCTGCGCAACGATCTCCGCGGCTACGTGCTGCTCGGCGATCCGGCGGCGCGGCTGCCGCTCCAGCAGCTCGCGCTGCGCGCCGAGGCGCGCGCGCCTGCCGAGGTGGCGTGTACCCAGCCGGAGGCGCCGGGCGCCGACGCTGCGCCCGCGGCGCCGGCGCGGGAGGCGGCCGTGCTGGCGATGATCCGCGGAGACGAGGCGCCGCGCGCGATCGCGGCGCGCGCGAGGGTGTCGCTGGAGACGTTGTGGAGCTGGGTCGACGCCTATCGCGCAGGCGGCCGCGAGCGACTCGGGCGATGAGGGAGCTCCGCGGGGTCGTGCAACCCACATCATCGACCAGGCAGTGTTTGCCGGCATCTGCACATCACGTGTGCTTCATGATCGAGGTTGCCGCGGCCGCGCTCTCTGCTCGGGCGCCGCGCTTGCCGATGCGGTCCATCACCCGCTCAGGAGCGTGCGGCCACGTACTTAACGCCGGCGCAGGCGTGCGCGCCATCGTCCCTTCGGACAGCTTGACGCGCGACGGGACCCATGACTTCGTGCGGCGTTTGGGCTCAGGAAAGCGGGCTGTTCGTCACGCCCGGATCCGGCGCCCGCCGACATCGTCGATCGTGAGGCCGTATCGGCTCTCCAGGCGTTCGGTCATCGGACAGACCTCGCAGGTCGAGAGACCCCGGCGCGGCGTTTACCCGTCGCGCCTGCGGCTCCGCTCCAGCAGCGCCGCGAGCTCCGCCGCCGACGTCACCCCGAGCTTCGCCGTCGCGCTCGCCCGGTGCTGCTTCACGGTCGACTCGGCGAGCCCCAGCTCCGCCGCGATCTGCTTGTTCAGCTCCCCGCGCGCGATCCGGTCGCACACCTGCCGCTCGCGCGGCGTGAGCGCGTCGAGCCGCGCCGCGAGCGCCTCCCGCTCCACCCGCGCCGCCCGCGCCCGCGCGTCGAGGTCCATCGCGCGCCTCACCGCCGCGAGGACCTCGTCTGCCTCGAGCGGCTTCAGCAGGAAGTCGACAGCGCCCTCCTTCATCGCCTGCACCGACGCGCGCACGTCACCGTGCCCGGTGATGAAGATGAGCGGCAGCCGGCACCCGGACGCCCTGAGCGCCGCCTGAAGGTCGAGCCCGCCGAGCTCCGGCATCGCCAGATCCACGATCACGCAGCCGGCCCGCGCGTCCGGCGCCGCCGCCGCGGACGCCAGGAACGCGCGCGCTCCCTCGAACAGCTCCACCTCGTAGCCCGAGGCGCCGAGCAGCCGGCCCACGCTCCGCAGCACCGCGCCGTCGTCGTCGATCACCACGACCTTCGCCGTCACGCCCGTCATCGTTCCTCCTGCGCCGCCTCGCCCGGCAGATCGAGGCGCGCAGCCACGCCGCCCGCAGGCGCGCGCTCGGCCCACAGCCGACCGCCGTGCGCGGCCGCGATCGACCGGCTGATGCAGAGCCCGAGACCCAGGCCCTCCGACTTCGTCGTGAAGAACGGCTCGAAGAACCGCTCGAGATCGTCCATCGCGCCCCCCTCGCCCGAGTCCTCCACCACGAGCGCCACGCGCCCGCCGGCGCGCGCCGTCCTCACGATCACCCGGCGGTCGCCGTACGGCCGCCCGGAGACGGCGTCGAGCGCGTTCGAGATCAGGTTCAGCGCCACCTGCTGGAGCTGGACCGCGTCGCCGCGCACGGCGGGCAGGTCGGGCGCGAGCTCCAGCGCGATCGTCGCTCCGCGCAGGAGCGCGTCGTTGCCCACGAGCCGCGCCACCTCGCGCGCCGCCTCGTTGAGGTCGCACCGTTCCCTCTGCGCCTCGCCCTTCTTCAGCAGCACGCGCATCCGCCGTATCACCTGGCCGGCCCGCCGGGCGCCGGCGACGATCTCCTCGAGGGCAGCGCTCACCTCCGCGACGTCCGGCGCCGCGCGGCCCAGCAGGATCTCCGCGGTCTGCGCGCTCGTGAGCACCGCGGAGAGCGGCTGGTTGATCTCGTGCGCGATCGAGGACGCGAGCTCGCCCATCGCCGCCACGCGGTTGAGGTGCGAGAGCGCGCTGAGCGACTCGCGCGCCTGGCTCTCGGCGCGCTTCCGGCCCGTCACGTCGAAGTGGGAGACGACCGCCCCTCCGTCCTTCCACGAGAGCCGCCGCGCCCGCACCTCGGTCCAGCGCTCGGCGCCATCGTGACGGTACTCGACCGTGCCCTCGACGTCGCGCCCAGCGAGCACCCCCTCCACGAGCTCCACGACCTGCCCGGCGCCAGCGTCGCCCGCCGCCGCGGCCCGCCGGAACGCGCCGAGGTAGCTCTCTCCCTCTGCGACAAGCTCGAGCGGGCCCGGCGCGCCCTCGCGCGACGCGCGCGCCCACGTCCAGTTCGTGCGGTGCATCACCCCGGTCCTGTCCACGACGGCCACGAAGCCGACCATCGAGGCGAGCACGGCGTCGCTCATCGCCTGAGCGCGCCCGCGCCGCCGCCGCTCGATGACGAGCCCGGCGATCAGGGTGGTCTGGAGCGTGACCGCGCCCGCGGCGCCCGCCGCCCACCGGCGGTAGAGATCCCAGAAGGACGGCACCCGGAAGTGGACCTCGGCGCCGGGCGGCAGGCGGTCCTCGGGGATCCGGAAGACGGCGAGCTCGCGGGCGTCGAAGGCGAGCTCGTTCGCGTCCGCGGCGCGGATCGGGATCGACGCCGCGGGCTCGCCGCCGAGGAGTCGCAGCGTGATCCCGCCCAGGTCGCGCCCGACCCGCCCGTAGTCGACGATCTCCCCGCCGACTATCCCTTTGCCGAGCCCGACGCCGTGGACGGAGAAGAACGGGCGCTGGGACTGCGCTCGGACCCGCTCGAAGGCCTGTAGCCCGACGAAGCGGTTGCCGGCGCCATCCATGTAGAACGTGTCGAACAGGACGATGGCGTTCTCCGGGAGCGTGGCGAGGCGCCGATCGAGCTCGGCGAGCGGCAGGCTCGCGAGGTCCAGGAGCGCGACGCGGTCGGCGAGGGGGCTGAGTTCGCGGGCGATCCCGTCGTGGCGCGCGCGTTCCCAGGGGCTCGCGCCCATGACGAGCGCGACCTCTCGCGTGTCGGGGAGGAGGCGCAGCGCGCTCTCCGCCGTCCGGAGCCACGCGAAATCGAGCCAGATCCCGGTGACGTCCGGCGCGGCGGGCACCGCGAGGGCGGCGCTCCGGTCCTCGCTCAGGAAGAGCACGGGCACGCCGGACCACAGCTCGCGCCGTAGATCGAGCACGACCCGGAGCACGTCGAGCCGGAGCGCGACGATCACGCCGGGGTGATAGCTGCTGTATTTGGTCCGATAGAAGCGGCGGAGCTCGCGCGCGTAATCGGGGGTGTCGAACCACGACAGATCGAGGAACTCGAGCTTGAAGGTGACCGGCCCGTCCCACCCGACCCGCACCGATTCCCGGAGCTCGCCGGTGATCGAGGCCATGGCCGGCGCGGTCGGGTCATCCGACTGAAACACCAGGACCTGCGCCGGCGCTTTGTCGGCCAGCGCCGGCGCGGGCGCGCAGAAGGCGATCGCGAAGGTCGCGAACAGGAGCATGAGCGCCGAACAAGAATTCCGGTGATGCCTTGACGGAGCTGCAGAACGCTCCCGATCCCTTCGTCGCGCTGGTATCGGCAACAAGAGAGATGAGCTTATCACGGCTGTTCACATCGCTTCGCTGCGTGACGTCGTCAAACACCGAGGGCAGGGGAGGTCTCCCCCGGCCCATGGGACGGCGGTGAGCGTCAACGGCCTGGCTGTGCGCTCAACGAGCGACTTGGACGACGACGCGACAGTGTGAATGATCGGCGTTCTCATCATGTCCAAAGGGGTCACCGAGGCGCGCAGACGACATGCGCCGAGGTGACCAACGCGCGCCTCGACGTCCACCGCCCCCTGGCCGCGCAGCCCGGATGAAGGGCACGGTCGAGCACGCCGGGGCGGGGGCCGCGCGTCACCGGCGCTCGTCGGGTGTGTCTTGCCTGCCACATCGCGCGCCCGGATCCCGCCGCGGACTCGCCTCTTGCGCCCGCGGCATCCCCATTGCTGAGTCGCGGCCATGTCCGTCGCTCCGCGCCTCCGACCTGCGCCCGCCGTTCTCGCGGCCATCGCCCTCAGCCTCGCGTGCGTTCAGGGCGCGCGCGCCCCCAACGTCCCGCCCCGAGGGACGCTCGCTCCCGGAGCGCTCGATGTGGGCGGAAAGGCCGCGGCAGGGCCGTTCGCGGTGGTGTTCGGCGCGCCCCGCGGGCAGACCACGAGCCCCGCCGAGATCAGCCTGGTCTTCAACCGGCCGATGCGGTCGCTCGATCTCGCGGGCAGCGAGGCCGCGGCGCCCGCGGTCCTGAAGCCGTCCGCGCCTGGAAGCTGGCGCTGGGTCGGCACGAGCGGCCTCACGTTCGTCCCCGAAGGGCGCCTGCCGCGCGGCACCGAGTTCACCGTCGAGGTACCTGCGGGCACCCGCGCGCTCGACGGCAGCGCGCTCGCCGAGCCGTACTCGTTCACCTTCCGCACCGAGTTGCCAGCGGTCGCGCGCGTCGAACCGTGGTCGGGCAAGGACGACCTCAAGCCGGACGCGCGGTTCGAGCTGCGGTTCAACCAGCCGGTCGACACCGCCGAGATCGCGCGGCGCGCGTCCCTCACGGTGGGCGATAGAAAAGACAAGGTGGCGTTCGATGTGCGGCGCCCCGACGCGAAGAACGAGATGCTCGCCGAACTCGTCCCCCGCGCGCCGCTGCCGCGCGACAGCGAGATCGAGATCGCCGTGGCGGAGGGCCTCCGCGGCCGTGAGGGGCCGCTGCCGGCGGGCGAGGAGCAGCGGTTCACGTACCGCACCTACGGGCCGCTCCGAGCGCTGCGCCCCCAGTGCGATCGCGACACGCCGCAGGGGCGCTGCGCGGCCGACGGCGGGTTCACGCTCGCGTTCTCGAACCCCATCAAGTTCGCGGACGCGAAGCGGGCGATCTCGGTGGAGCCCGCCGTCAAGCTGCTGTGGCCGTCGTGGATCGAGGACGACGAGCCCACGAGCCACATCCCCCTCGGCGGCGCCTTCGCCCCGGGTCGCAGCTACCGGGTGCGCGTGGCCGCCGGGCTGCGCGACGTGCACGGGCAGGCGCTCGCCGGCGTCGTCACCGAGGAGATCGCCTTCGACGATCGCTGGCCCGAGGCGCAGATCGGCCTCGTCGGGAGCGTGTTCGAGCCGGCCCAGCGGCGCGAGATCCCGGTCGTGTCCGTGAACGTGCGCGAGCTCTCGCTCGCCGTCGGCGCGATGACCGAGGAGATGATCCTCGCGCTCCAGGGCGATCCGCACAGCCCGGGGCGCAGCCCGAAGATGAGCGAGATCGCGGCGCTGCCCTCCGGCAAGCAGACGGTCCTGCGCCCGGCCGCCGCGACCAACACGCCGGCGACGCACCTCGTGCGCGCCGCCGAGGTGCTGGGCGGCGAGGGCAAGCGCGGGCCGCTCGCGATCGGGATCAGCTACACCAGCCGGCCCGGGACGCGGCACGCGCGCGCCACCTCCGAGGCGGTCATCGCGCAGGTGACCGACCTCGGGATCAGCGCGAAGGTCTCGCCGAGCGGCTCGCTCGTGTGGGTGACGCGCCTGTCGACGGGCGCGCCGGTGCCCGGGGCGCGCGTGTGGATCCGGGCACCGGGCGCGCCCGCGCCCGCGGCGGTGGCGACCGACGCAGAGGGGTTCGCGATGGTCCCCGCGACGGCGCACGGTCCGGAGGCGACGACGACGCTCGGGCGCAGCGTGGTCTTCGCGCGCGCGGGCGACGACTGGACGTACCGGAGCGTCGCCGACTCGCTCAACGGGTGGCGCTTCGGCGCGCCGTCCGACTTCAGCGAGCCGCGCCCGTTCGGGATGATGTTCTCCGATCGCGGCATCTACCGGCCAGGCGACACGGTGCGTGTGAAGGGGATCTTCCGCGAGGAGGGCGCGCGCGGGGCGAGGACGCCGGCCGGCAAGAGCGTCGCGTTCAAGGTGGAGGGGCCCGACGGCGAGGCGCTGGTCTCGCTCTCCCCGACGCTCGGCGCCTTCGGCACGTTCTCGGCCGACGTGAAGATCCCCGAGAGCGCGCGGCTCGGCACGTACAGCCTCGCCGCCACGGTCCAGGGCGGCGAGGCGGGGTGGCCGGACGTGTGGGGCAGCGTCGAGGTCGCCGAGTACCGCCCCGCCGAGTTCAAGGTCGGCGTCGAGAGCGACAGGCCCAGCTATGTCCGCGGCGACAAGGCGCGCTGGACCGCGCGCGGCGATTACCTGTTCGGGGCGCCGATGACGAACGCGGAGGCATCGCTCTCCGTGACGCGCGCGCCGGCGTCGTTCTCGCCGCCGGGGATCGAGGGGTTCACGGTCCGCGAGGACGAGCTCACCGGCGCGCTGCGGGACCAGGCGCCGCGCGAGTTCGAGGTGCAGAGCGCGCGCGAGAAGCTCGACGCGGCCGGGCAGGCGGCGATCGGCGCGGCGCTCTCCATGCCGGGGCAGCGCGGCACCGAGCTCGTCACGTGCGAGGCGTCGGTGACCGACGTGTCGCGGCAGGCGATCGCCGGGAGCTCGACGGCGCTCGTGCACCCGGCCGAGTTCTACGTCGCCCTCAAGGAGCCCGAGCGCTTCGCGAAGGCGGGCGACGTGCTGCGGCCGGAGATCCTCGCGGTCGATCCGAAGGGGGCGCGCGTGGCGCAGGTCGCGGTCCGGGTCGAGCTCGTGCACCGCACGTGGACGCTCGCGCGAGAGGAGAGCGGCAGCGCGTACCGCAGCGTGAGCGCGCCTGTCGACAAGGTCGTCGCGCGGTGCGGCGTCACGACGGCGGCGGCGCCGCGGAGCTGCGAGCTCACGGTCCCGTCGGGGGGCTATTACCTCCTGCACGCGACGGCCAGGGACCGCCGCGGCAACCCCGTCGGCGCCGCCGCCGGGGTCTACGCGCTCGGCGAGGGCGGCGGGGGCTTCGGCGACAGCGACGAGCTCAAGGTCGACCTCGTGCCCGACCGCGACAGCTACGAGATCGGGCAAACGGCGCGCCTCATCGTGAAGTCGCCGTTCGCGTCCGCCGACGCGCTGGTCACGGTCGAGCGCGCCGGCATCTCCACGCACCGGAAGGTGACGCTGTCGGGCGCCATGCCCGTGATCGACGTCCCGATCACGGAGGACCTCCGGCCGAACGCCTTCGTCTCGGTGCTGCTCCTGCGCGGGCGGACGAAGCCGCAGCCCGCGCCGGGGAAGGGCGGGGTGCCTGGGCCCGACGTCGGCGCGCCGGCGTTCCGCCTCGGCTACGCGCCGCTCCGCGTGAACCCGGAGGCGCAGCGGCTCGCGGTGCGCGTCCGCGCCGACAAGGCGGACGCGCGCCCCGGCGATCCGATCCGCGTGGACGTCGACGTCCGCGATCGCGCCGGCCAGCCGGCCCGCGCGGAGGTCACCCTCTACGCCGTGGACGAGGGCGTGCTGTCGCTGACGGGGTACACGACGCCGGATCCGATCCCCGTGTTCGGCGCGCCGCGCCCCTTGAAGGTGGCGACGATCGAGACGCGTGAGGCGCTCGCCCGCGTGCGCAACCCGTTCGCGGACCTCGGCGCCGACAAGGGGCGCGCGGGCGGCGGCGGCGCCGAGGGCGGCACCGGTGTGCGCCGCGATTTTCGCCAGAGCGCCTACTACAACCCCGCGCTCGTCACCGACGCCTCCGGGCAGGTGCACGCGAGCTTCAAGCTGCCGGACTCGCTCACGACGTACCGGGTCATGGCGGTCGTGGCCGCCGAGGACGATCGCTTCGGCTACGGCGAGTCCAGGGTGACCGCGAGCCGCCCGCTCATGGCCCGGCCCGCGCTGCCCCGCTTCCTCCGCGCGGGCGACGCGATCGACGCGGGGGTGGTCGTGACCTCGAAGGGGCTCGGGAAGCCGGCGACGGTCGAGGTGGAGGTCACCGCGTCGGGGCTGACGCTCGCGGGCAGCGCCAAGCGTACGGTCGAGCTTGCCCCGGGCGGGTCGGCCGAGGTCCGCTTCGCGCTCTCGGCGCCGCGGGCAGGTCCCGCGACGCTGCGCTTCCGCGCGACCGGCGGCGGCGCGTCGGACGTTGTCGAGGTGAACCGCGAGATCAAGGCGCCCATGGCGCCGGAGGCCGTGGCGCTCTACGGCGACACGACGACCGCGAGCGCGGAGCGGCTCGGGGACCTGTCGGCGATCCGCGACGACACGGGCGGGCTCACCGTGAGCCTCGCGCCGACCGCGCTCGTGGGCCTCGGCGGCGGCGTGGAGCAGCTCCTCGAGTACCCGTACGGCTGCACCGAGCAGCTGACGAGCCGGATGGTGCCGCTCCTGTCGCTGCGCGATCTCGCGAAGGCCTACGGGATCGCGCTGCCGAAGGATCTCACGGCCGTCATCGGCAAGACGGTCCGGGAGATCGTCTCGCACCAGCGCGGGGACGGGGGCTTCGGCTTCTTCGCCGAGTCGGACGGCGCGGACCTGTGGACCACGGCGTACGCGCTGTGGGGCCTCACCGAGGCCAGGCGCTACGGGGTCGCGGTCCCGCCCGACGCGGTGGAGCGCGCGACGTCGTACCTGCGCCAGGAGCTCAACCGGATCGGCGCCGACCCGCTCCTCCGGGCGACGGCGCCGTTCCTCGTCGACGTCCTCGCGTCGAGCGGCGCCCCCGACCCCGGGCGCGTGAGCCAGCTGTTCGACGAGCGCGACAAGCTGCCGCTCTTCTCGAAGGCGCTCCTCGCGCACGCGATGGTGATCGGCAAGAGTGACAGGGGGTCCGTGGATCAGCTCGTCCGCGAGCTCGAGGGCGCGCTGCGCCTCGACGGTCCGGTCGCGCGGGCCGTCGACAACCACGGCGACGCGTACGCGGTCCTCATGGACTCCGAGGCTCGCACCTCGGCGCTCGTGCTGCGCGCGCTGCTGGCGGCGCGGCCGGCGCACCCGCTCGCGCCGCGGCTCGCGGCGGGGTTGCTCGCGGATCGCCGCGGCGGCACGTGGCGCAGCACGCAGGAGACGGCCTGGGCGCTGCTCGCGCTCGATCAGTACCGCAAGGCGCAGGAGAAGACGGCCCCGGACTTCGACGCGCGGGTGTTCCTGGGGCAGGCGGAGCTGTTCTCCGCGCCGTTCCACGGCCCCACGACGGAGCAGGTCAAGACGTCGATCCCCGCGGCGCGGCTCGCGAGCGCCGCGGGCGCGCCGCTCGCGTTCGCGGTCGACGGGCGCGGCCGCCTGTTCTACGAGGCGCGGCTCCGCTACGCGCGCAAGCAGCTCCCGACGGCGGCGCTCGACCGCGGCTTCTTCGTCGAGAAGTCGCTCCGCGCGCTCGCTCCCGAGGACCTCGCCGCCGTCGTCGGCGGCGCGACGACGTCGAGCGAGCGCGCGGCCCCCGCGTCCGTCGCGTTCGCCGGCGGCGACCTCGTGCTCGGCGAGATCGTCGTGGTGACGCCCTCTCCGCGCGACTTCGTGGTCATCGACGATCCGCTGCCGGCCGGCCTCGAGGCGGTCGACGCGCGGCTCGCGACGTCCGCGCGCTCGCTCGACGTCGACGCGGCCGAGGCTCAGGCCGAGGCGGATGACGCCGACGTCGATCAGGACGACGAGCGCGCGACAGGCCGCGTCTACGACCCGAGCCGCTTCGTCCGCGAGATCCGCGACGATCGCGTCCTGTTCTTCGTCGAGCACATGGCCGCCGGGATGTACCGGTACCGGTACCTCGCGCGCGCCACCACGCTCGGCTCGTTCGTGGTCCCGCCCGCGCGCGCGGAGGAGATGTACAGCCCCGAGGTCTTCGGCCGGACAGGCGCCGTCACGGTCCAGGTCTCCAGCCGAGGGCCGGACGCGGCGCCGCGTCCGCGCTGAGCCGTGAACGCGCACTCCCCGCCCGGGCCCGGCCGCGCGGCGCGGTGGCTCGCGCGCCTCGGCCCGCGCGCGCGGCGGATCCTGCGCCGCGCGGCGCAGATCGCGCTCGCCCTCGCCGTCGCGCCGTGGCTCCTGCTCGCCGCCCTCGCGGCGCTCACGCCGCTGCCCCCGGAGCTCGGGGCGACCGAGGACCACGCCGTGTCCACGGTCCTCCTCGACCGCCACGGCACGGTGCTCCGCGAGCTCCGCGCTGGAGACGGCGCGCGGGCGCGCTGGCTTCCGCTCTCCGAGGCCGGCGATCGCATCCAGCGCGCGCTCCTGGCCGCGGAGGACAAGCGGTTCGCGCGCCACCCCGGCGTCGATCCGATCGCGATCGCGCGCGCCATCGGCCAGCTCGCAGCCGAGCGGCGCGTCGTCTCGGGCGGGTCCACGATCACGCAGCAGCTCGCGCGCACGCTCGTGCCGCGCCCCCGCACAGCGCGCGGCAAGCTCGGCGAGGCCGCGCTCGCGCTGCGCATCGAGGCGTCGCTCTCGAAGCGCGAGATCCTCGAGCAGTACCTGAACCGCGTCGCGTTCGGCCCGGGCCTGCGCGGGGTCGAGGCGGCGAGCCGCTTCTACTTCGACAAGCCCACGCGCGACCTGTCGCTCGCCGAGGCCGCCGCGCTCGCCAGCATGCCGCGCGGCCCGGCGCTGTACGATCCGCGACGCGGCACCGGGCCGCTCGAGCGCCGCAGGAACCGCGTCCTCGATCGCATGCTCGCGGCCGGCCTCGCCGGCGAGGCCGAGGTGGCCCGCGCCCGCGCGGAGCCCATCGCGCTCGCCCCGAAGGGGGGCGGCCTCGGAGCGCCGCACCTCGTCCGCGCCGTGCTCGGCGGCACCCTGGGCCCGGGCGCGGGCCTTCACGCCGAGGGCCCCGGCGCCGCGTCACCCCTCGTCCGGGCGACCTCGATCACCCTGACGATCGACCGCGGCCTCCAGCGCGAGATCGAGGTCCTCGCGCAGCAGACAGTCCGCGGCCTCTCGGAACGCGACGTCGGCGCGGCGGCGGTTGTGGTGATCGAGAACGCGACCGGCGAGATCCTCGCGTACGTCGGCTCGCACGACATCGACGACGCCGCCGGGCTCGGCCACAACGACGGCGTCCTCGCGCTGCGCCAGCCCGGCTCCGCGCTGAAGCCGTTCGTCTACGAGCTCGCGATGGAGCAGCTCGGGTTCACCGCCGCGACCGTCCTGCCCGACGTCGAGCTCTCGTTCCCGACGGCGGACGGAAACTACGCGCCGCGGAACTACGACGGCCGCTTCCACGGCCCCGTCCGCCTGCGGGATGCGCTTGCCAATTCCTACAACGTCCCTGCGGTCTGGGCGGCGGCCGCGCTCGGCCCCGAGCGCGTCATCGCGCGGCTCCGTGAGCTCGGCCTCCGCTCGCTCGATCGCGAGCCGTCGCGCTACGGCGTCGCCGTCGCGCTCGGCGACGGCGAGGTCCGCCTGGTCGACCTCGCGAACGCCTACGCCACGCTCGCGCGGGGAGGCCTTTACCTGCCGGTGCGCGCGGTGCGCTCGTTCGCCCCCTCGTCGCCTCCCTCGCCCTCCTCGCAAGCGGCCTCTCCCGTGTCGCCCGCGCGCAGCGGGAGCGACGCGCCCGCCGAGCCGCCCGAGCGCGGCGCGCGCGTCCTCGACGCCGCGCGCGCCCGGGTGATCGTCGACATCCTCGCCGACGACAGGGCGCGGCTCGCGTCGTTCGGCGAGGGCAACGCGCTCGATCTCCCGTTCCCCGTGGCCGCGAAGACGGGCACGTCGAAGGGCTTCCGCGACAACGTCGCGGTCGGCTTCACGCCCGACGTCACCGTCGCCGTCTGGGTCGGCAACTTCGACGGCTCGCCCATGGGCGGCGTCAGCGGCATCACCGGCGCGGGCCCGCTGTTCCGCGACGCCATGCTCGCCGCCGCGCGCGTCCGGCCGCCGCGCCCGTTCGATCCGCCCGATCCCGAGCAGCTCGCCGAGGTCGAGGTCTGCGCGCTGTCCGGCATGAGGCCGACCGCCGCGTGCCCGCACCGCCGCCACGAGCTCCTCCCGCGCGGCGACGCCGCGGCGCTCTCGCCGTGCGACATGCACGAGGCCGTGCGCATCGATCGCCGCAACGGTCTGCGCGCCGGGGCCTGCCTCGACGCGGCGGTCGAGGAGCGCGTCTTCGAGCGCTACGACGCGGAGCTCACCGCCTGGGCGCGCGCCGCCGGCCGCCCCCTCGCGCCCGAGGCGGCGTCGCCCCTCTGCGGCGCGCTCGCCGGGCTCGACGGCGCGCCCGGCGCTCCTCCGACCGGCGCCGGCGCGCGCGTCCGCGTCGCGTACCCGCCCGACGGCGCCCGGTTCGTCCTCGACCCCTCGATCAACTCGCTGCAGGCGATCCGGCTGCGCGCCGACGTTCCTCCGGGCGTGCCCCGCGTGCGCTTCGTGCTCGACGGGCGCCCCATCGAGGTCGGCTCGCCGTTCGCGCTCGACTGGCCGCTCGTCGCCGGCGCGCACCGGCTCCGCATCGACGCGGACGGAGCCGCAGCCAGCGAGGAGATCGCGTTCTCGGTGGAGTGAGCGGCGGGCGAAGCGACATCCCGTCTCCTCACCCGCCGGCTCCGATGAAGTCACCCGCGCTTCAGACGATGGCGTCGACCGCGGCGCGGCGCGCCGCCCGCGGGCCACGTCACCCGAAGATGGGCAGGTCTTCTTCCTCGGAGAGCGGGAATCGCTCGACGAGCGGATCGTCCGCGATCCCCGCCAGCTTGCGCAGCGCCTTGTGGATGTGCCCCGGCTTGAGCCGGACGCCCCCCTCCTTGGGCGCGAGCGTGACCGGATCGACATCGAGCGGGTTGTGCCGGTCGTCCGTCGCGCCGATCACCCGGTTCCCCGCGATGCCTGCGCCGGCCAGGATCATGCTGGTGATGTTCCAGTGGTCCTTGCCGTTGCCCTCGTTGTAGCCCGGAGTCCGCCCGAAGTCCGAGCCCACGACGAGGACGATCCGGTCCGCGATGCCCTGCTCCTCCGCGGCGGTCAGGATGAAGTCGATCCCGTCGCAGATCTCGGTGAGCCGCGGGATGTGGTTGTCGTCGTGGTTCCCGTGGGTGTCGAACCCGCCCACCGACAGGTTGGCGCTCACGCAGATGCCGGCGCGGTAGGCCGCGAGCGCGACCTGCGCTTGCCGCCGCAGCGACGCCCTCTCGAACTCCGCGGGCAGGTACTGGATGAGCTGCTTGAGCTCGTTCTGCCCGACGCGCGAGGTGAAGAGCGTGCTCATCGCCTCCTTGACGTGGGGCAGCCGCTGCTGCTCGAGCTTCGCCGCGTGCCGCGCCTGCCGCGCCTCCAGGATCCGCGTCATCGTGGCGTCGGTGTGGTACTGCTCGCGGTTCTCTTCGTTCCCCGGATCGATCCTGTTCGGATAGGCGAGCCGCTGCAGCAGGCCGGTGTCGGGTATGCGGGTGACGGCCACGACGTTCGCCGTCGCGTCGTAGCCGCCGTTGCTGATGAACCCCATCGGCAGCGCGCCGCCGTGGACGCCGGCCACGAGCGCCGCGAAGCCCGGTTTGCCCTCGCGGAGCGTGCCGCACCACGTGTTGCGCACGCCGGCGTCGTGGCTGTTCGTCCCGGTGTCGATGCCGTTGATGACGAGCAGCTTGCTGTAATGCTTCTCGAAGAACGCGTCATTGCCGCCGACCGGCGCGTACTTGAGATTGCCGGCGGTCCCGATCGCCTCGCGCAGGTAGCTGCGGTTCATCGCTTGCCGCGTCTTCTGCTCCTCTTCGTCCGTCGCGCCCTTGGGATCGCAGAGGCTCGTCGGGTCCCAGCCGCCGCTCGCGTGGATGTGGACCCAGAGGGGGCCCTCGTAGGGGCCGGCCGCGGCGGCGTCCCTCGACAGGACGCCCCCTGCGACGACGCCGAGGCCCGCCATAGATGCCAGTTTGAGGAAATCTCGACGTTCCATGGCTGCTCCTACTGGTAAAGAAACCTGAAGTCCGAAAGGAGATAGGTCATGACGCTCATCCACGCGCGGATCGTGTAGTTCTCGTCGCGCGTGAGCTTCTGATCGTCGGGGAGCCCCTCTCGAGTCCAGTAGTCGTTGTGCACCTGGCAGGGGCCGGGCAGCGATTTCGAGAGCCGGCCCTCCTCGCCCTCCGGCTTCGCCATGCCCGCCTTGCCCTCCTCCCACGTCTCGAGGAAGACCTTGTACGTCCGCTCGATCTCGGGATCACCGAGCTCCAGCGACTCGCCCAGCACCCGCTTGTGCAGGTACTGGATGTTCTGCTTGATCCCCTCGACGGCCGGCAGCACGTCGAAGTCGTTCGTGTCCCGCGGCTCGAACGTCGTCTCGACGTACGGGAAGAGGAGCCGCTCCTCCTGCGGCAGGTAGAGATCGCGCGGCACCGCGACGCACGCCATCTCGTTCGCCATCCGGTCGGCGATGTTGGCCATGATCCCGTTCGGCTCCGTGATCCGCTGGATCACGTCCTGCGAGTCGATGCCGCCGTACAGCATGCGGTAGGCGTCGCGCCGGAGCAGGAAGTCGTAACGGACGCCGTCGTCCTCGAACGCCCGCGGGCGCCACGGATACCCCGTCACCGCCCAGATCTTCCGGTGCAGCTGCTCGGGCCCGAGGAACCGCGTGCCGCCGAGCTGCGTGAGCGCCTCGCCCCGGGACGCCTGCGCCACGTTGCGCGCCCGGAAATAGGGGCTCTTGACGATGGCCTTGACGACCGTCTTCAGGTTGTAGCCGCTGTCGGCGAAGTCGTGCGCCATCGTGTTGAACGCATGGTACTGGGCGAGGTACGCCCGGAACTTGGCGTTGAACTCCGGATCTTCGTTGGTCGGCGCGACGAGCGGCTGTTGCCCGGTGAGGCCGCTGTACATCGTGTAGACCGCCGAGAGCGCGAAGCGGGGGTCGTCGGCGACCCGCTTCGCCACCCACGAGAGCGCGCTCGGGAACTCGCTGAACGGCACCGATTCGGCGCCGAAGCCCGGCGGACGCATGTCCTCGTACCAGGTGTCGTCCTCCTTGTACCGGCCCGCGGAGTCGAAGCTGTGGAACCCGCCTGACAGCGGGTCCAGGGCGGCGTGGCAGACGGTGCACGCCGCGTTGTTCATCGTCGGGTTGAAGTCGGTGATCTTCGTCTGATCGAGCGGCTGCTCGGCCGTCTTCAGGATGTCGGTGCCGAGGAAGAACTGATAGACCATCCTCGCGCGGTGGCGGTTCCTGTTGGTGTTCGTCGTCGGGTGCCTGGACAGGAAGACGGGGGAGGTGAGCACGCCGGCGAGCGGGATCGGATCGCGCTTCGCTGGGACGAACTCGTCCGGATCCGCGTCGTTCTTGAACTCGGCCGTCACGCCGTACGCCCTGGCGGAGAAGGGGCTCACGACCGTGTAGTCCGCGGTGAGGACCTCCTTGAAGGACCTGTCGTTCCGCACGATGTAGGCGATGAGCTCGAGCGGCTCCCTCCCGACGGCCCGGTTCGTCCAGCTCTTCAGCTTGTTGGCGACGTCCTCCAGGTCCCGCGCGCCGTACCTCGCGACCAGCGCCGGATCCTGAGGGAGGCTGTTGTACCACTTCGGATCGTACGCGTCGCTCCGCAGCAGATCGACGGCCTCCTCGCCGTTCAGATAACGATCGGTGAGGAAGAGATCGTTGTAGATCTCCTTCAGCCGCACATAGAACGTCTCCTCGGTGAGCATCTGGTCCAGGATCGGATCCAGCGCGGCCATGCCGCTCTGCGCGACGGCCTCCTCCTCGGCCTCGGTCGGCAGGCGCCCGGCGAGCTCGAGGCTCGCCGTGCGGAGCGTCTCCACGGGCCCGCTCATCACCACGCCGGCGAAGGACGCGTTGACGTCCGTCTCGCAGGACGACGGCTCCTTCGTGCGCTCCACCATCGCCCGGAGCGCCTCGACCTCGGGGCTGTCCGAGGCGAGGACCTGGCCGCCGCCGTGCTCGATGGCCTTCGTGGGCTTGAGGAGGACGTACGACTCGCCGCCGAGCTCGAGCCCGGCGAGCGACTTGAACGTCGCGAGGTTCTTGTCGAGGAACCCCGCCTCGCTGCTCCCGGCGAGGATCAGCTTGGATTCCGCCGCCTGCCCCTGCGGGTTATGGCAGCCGATGCATTTCGTCGAGAGGATGGGGACCCACACCTTCTCGGCGAAGAATTGCTCGTCGGAGATGCACGGGCCTTCGGCCTCGCTGCTGCAACCGGTGGACACGGACGCGAGCGCGCTCGCGCCCGCGGAGAGCCCCAGGAGCCCCAGGGCCGTCGCGGCGCGCTTCCGGAGTGACCATCCTATTCTCGGCATAAGCATCCTCGCCGGGAGCGCTCGCGCGACTCCCACGTTGAGGGGACCGGGAGAGCGGAGCCCCGAACCGCGTTGAAAGAACCACACACCGACAGCCCTATCGCAGGGCGCCTCCGCCCCGCGATGGTCGGGTCCTCGTTCATCGACCATCGACACCCGATGAGGCGAGCTGGACGAACGCCCGCTTCATCGCTTGCGTAGACCACGTACTCTAACCTCTCGAGGGCCTCTCCCGCTATGCGCTCAGCACATCGCTTGATCAGAATTTCTCGTCGCTCATGTCAATTCCTCTAGCAATTGTGAAGTTTTGCGACGAGAGGCTGCGGCTCCTCCGGAAGGCACGTACCCGGTGCGCCCAGGTGGGCGCTCGCTGCCGTGGGCGGGCGGAGCGTGCGTGGATGTGGTCAAGACCAGGGAAATCGAATAACCGTTGGATATGAGCTCGACGAGGGATGCGACCCGCGCTCGCGCGGTTCAGTGGTTTGTTCGCGGCGGCACGCTGCGGTCGACGGGCCGGGATCCCGTCAAGATCGGCATCGCGCCGATCGTGGTGGGGCGCGATCTGAGCTGCGGTGTGGTCGTCGACGATCCGGAGGTCAGCTCGACGCATTGCGATCTTCGCGCGGAGGGGCCGGGCGTGCTCGTCCGCGATCTCGGCAGCAAGAATGGGACGTTCGTGTCGACGGTCCGCATCCGCGAGGCGATCTTGACGGCCGCGTGCGCCATCCAGATCGGCGGCTCGGTGCTGAGCTTCGAGCCGCTCGACAAGGAGCGCGTCGACGTCGGCTTCGACGAGAGCTTCGGCCCGCTGATCGGCGCCTCGCCGCGGATGCGCCACCTGTTCCGCCTGCTGCGCGAGGTGGCCTCGACGGAGCTCTCGCTGCTCATCACCGGGGAGACGGGCACGGGCAAGGAGCTCGCGGCGCAGGCGATCCATGACGTCTCGAGCCGGCGCGGCGGCCCGTTCGTCGTCGTCGACTGCGCCTCGCTGCCGGGCGCGCTCGCCGAGAGCTTCCTCTTCGGGCACGAGCGCGGCGCCTTCCCCGGGGCGAACGATCGGAGGAGCGGCGCCTTCCACGAGGCGAACGGCGGGACGATCTTCCTCGACGAGCTGGGCGAGCTGCCGCCCGATCTCCAGCCGAAGCTGCTGCGCGCGCTCACCGAGCAGAAGGTGAAGCGCGTCGGGTCGCGGATCTACGAGCCCGTCGACGTGCGGATCATCGGGGCGACGCGCCGCGACCTCGGCCGCAGCATGAACACCGGGCGCTTCCGGAGCGATCTCTTCTTCCGGATCGCCCAGATGCGCATCGAGCTGCCGCCGCTCCGCGAGCGGCGGGAGGACATCCCGCTGCTCGTCGAGCGCGTCTGCGAGCGCCTGGGGTGCCCCGAGCGCGCCGTGGAGATGGTCAATCTCATCACCACGACGCTCGGCCAGCACGATTTCCCCGGCAACGTCCGCGAGCTCATGAACGTCACCAGCGTGGCCGCGAGCCTGCCGCCCGGGGCCGAGGCGATCGCCTCGATCCTGCCGCTCGAGGGCGGCGGCGACGTGGTCGTGCCGACGTCGGCGTTCGGCGAGGCGAAGCGGAGCGCCGTCGCGGCGTTCGAGCAGCGTTACTTCAGCGAGCTGATCCGCGCGACGGGCGGCAATGTCAGCGAGATGGCGCGCCGCGCGGGCATGGAGCGCCACCACGTGCGGATGTTCTTGAGGAAGCACGGGCTCACCGCGAAGCAGTGAGGGCTCGGCGCGGCGAGGGCGCGGAGCAGCGAGGGCGCCGAGCGTGCCCTAGGCGCCGCCCGCGCCGCCGCTCCCGGTCGGTCCGCCGCCCGCGCCGCCGCTGCCGGCCGGGTCGCCGCCCGCGCCGCCGCTGCCGGCCGGGTCGCCGCCCGCGCCGCTGCCCGTCGTGGCCGCGGCCGTGGTCGTGGCCGGGCCCCCGCCGCAGCGCTCCACGCCGCGGCAATCCGCGCAGGAGCAACCCTCGAAGTACTCCGCGCACGAGCCGTTGTCCGTGCAGTGATCCGTGCACCGCGGGGTGCCCGTGCAGTCCGGGCAGGTGCAATCCTCGTTGACGTTGCACCCCTCGGCGTCGTTGCACCCGCGCCTCGGGCTGCAGGCCGCGACGGTGCCCGCGCAGTCCTGGCAGGTGCAATCCTCGCCGTCGGTGGCGTCCGGCCGCATGTCGCAGGCGCCGTCGTCGTTGCAGCGGCCGAGGCAGCTCGCCGTGTCGGAGCAGTCGGGGCAGCTGCAGCTCTCGGGGACCTGGGCGAGGATCGTACACCGCCCATCCGGGCTGCCGCCGAAGCAGCCGAAGCCGAGCGAGCCGCCGGCGCCGGCGACCGTGGCCGCCACCGTCGTCGAGGTCGTGTCGGTCGCTTCATTGCTCGAGCAGCCGCCGCTCGCGGCGAGCCCGAAGACGATGGAGGAGGCGAGGAGTGCAAGAAAGGCGCGCATGTCCGGCAGCATCCCTCTCCAGCGCGCGTCACGTCAACACCGCACGTCGCGCTGCGCCAGGAAGGCGCTCAGCGGAATGCCACGCTCCTGTCCGCCGTCTTCGCGCGGACGGCCGCGCGCTCGCGCACGAGGAACTCGCGCACCGCGGCGTCCAGGCGCGGATGCGCGATGTGGTGCGCGCTGTGGGTGACGCTCGGCGCGAAGCCGCGAACGAGCTTGTGCGACCCCCCTGCGCCCGGCTCGAAGCGGCGCAGTCCCCGGGCGATGCAGTCCTCGACCGGGTGATAATAGCAGACGTTGAAATGCAGGAACGGGCGCTCCTCCGATGCGCCCCAGTAACGGCCATAGAGCGTCGTGGGCCCGGCGAGGTTGAGCGCGCCCGCGATGGGGCGTTTGCCTTCCCGCGCGAGGACGATCTCGACGCCTCCCTGGGCCCCGCCGCCGCGCAGCCGGGCCGTGATCTCCTCGAAGAAGGCGCGGTTCAGGTACTGCCGGCCCCAGGCGAACTTCTCCACGGTGGAGACGTAGAAGCCGAACATGGCATCGACGATCTCCGGCGTGATCTCCGCGCCGCGCAGCGTATCGATCGACAGCCCCTGCCTCGTGGACTCGCGCATTTCGCGCCGGATCTGGTGCCGCCGCTTCGCGTTGAAGCGCGCGAGGAAGTCGTCGAGCGTCTGATACCCCTCGTTCTCGAACTGGAACTGGACGCCGCAGCGGTGCGCCATGGCGGCGTCGGAGAGGGCGGCGGCCTCGTCCTCGGTCGGGAACAGGACATGGGCGCTCGAGATGCGGCTCCGCGCGACCAGCTTGCGGAGCGTCTCCGCGAGGACGGGGAGGAGCGCCGGGCGGTCCTCCGGCCGCCGCACGAGCAGCCGCGGCGTCGTCGCGGGCGTGAACGGCACCGCGACGACGAGCTTCGGGTAGTACGGCGCGCCGATCTGGTGGGACGCAGAGGCCCAGCCGTGGTCGAAGACGAACTCTCCCTCGCTGTTGTCCTTGAGGTAGGCGGGCGCCGCGGCGAGCAGCGCCCCCTCGGCCCGGAGCGTGATGTGGTGGGGCAGCCAGCCCGCCTCCTCGCCCACGCACCCCGTCCGCTCGAGCGCGTCGAACCACGCCCAGGTCAGGAACGGCGCCTCGCTCACCCCGTGGAGCGCGTTCCACTCGCTCTCCGGGATGTCGCGGATGGTGTCGTGGACGTGCGCTTCAAGCTCCATGGCCGATCATAGCAGCGCGCGTCGCGCCGCCTGGTCGGCTCACGAGATCCTGGATCGACCGCGCGCCGGAGCGGGCCACGAGGTCCGACAGCCCGCGCGCGATCGCGGCGGGGAGGAGGGGGCCGCCGTAGATGAAGCCCGTGTAGATCTGCACGAGGTCGGCCCCGGCCTGGAGCTGGTCCATCGCGTGCTCCGCCGACTCGATGCCCCCGGCGCCGATCACCGTGACGTTGCTCCCGAGGCGCGCGCGGATGCGCCGCACCATCGCGAGCGAGCGCTGCCGGAGGGGCGGGCCGCTCAGCCCGCCGGCGCCCATCGCCTCGACGGCCTCCGGGCTCGTCGCGAGCCCGTCGCGCCGCACGGTCGTGTTGGTCGCGATGACGCCGGCGAGGCCGACCTCCTCGACCACGGCGAGCAGCGCCTCGAGCTCCTCGTCGCCGAGGTCCGGGGCGACCTTGATGAGCAGCGGCAGCGGCGCCCCGGCCGCGCGGTTCTCCCGCGCGATCGCGGAGAGCAGCGCCCGCGCGATCGCCGGCCCCTGCATCACGCGGAGGTCCTTCGTGTTCGGCGACGACACGTTGATCACGACGAAGTCGGCCGCGCGCCGCGCCTCCCGGAAGCTCGCGAGGTAGTCGTCGATCGCGGGCTCGATGGGATCGAGCGGCGCGACCCTGGACTTGCCGATCGAGATGCCCACCGGCACGCCCACGGCCGCCGCGCCGCCGCGGCCGAGGAGCCGCTCCGTGACGCGGGCCGCGCCCTGGTTCGGGAAGCCGAGCCGGTTGATGAGCGCCCGGTCGGCCGGCAGCCGGAAGAGGTTCGGCGGCGGGTTCGCGGCCTGCGGCTGCGCCGTGACGGTGCCGAGCTCGACGAAGCCGAACCCGAGGGCGGCGAGCGCGCGGGCCCGGCGCGCATCCTTGTCGAAGCCGCCCGCCACGCCGAGCGGGGACGGGAAGTCGAGCCCCATGGCGCGCACCGCGATGCGCCCGTCCCGGGGCGCGAGGCGGGCGTGCACGAGGGCGCGGAGCGGCGCTGCGTGCTCGAGCGGGGCGAGCGCGAGCATGCCGAGCTCGTGCGCAAGGCTGGTCGGCAGCGCGAAGAGGAGCGGTCGGACGAGGCGGTACATCGGGGCGCGTCTCCGTTGCGGGTTGCGGCGTGCGGCGCGCGGCGTCGGAGGGAGGTCCTGCGAGCGGCGCGGTGGTGGCGGATACCATGGCGCACCGGCCGCGTGGGCCGCCATCTCGGCGTGCGGCGTGAGCGAGCGCGTCCGCGCACGGAGGCGCTCGCCGGCGCGCCGGGCGGGGCCCGGCTGCTCTGCTAGACTCCGCGCCTTCCATGACGTCCCCCGAGATCCTCGATCGCCCAGGCGATCCCAGGCCACTGACCGACCTTGGCGAGCGCTTCGCGAGGAGCGCGGACGAGATGGCGGCGCTGCGCGAGCGCGGCGTCGCGGCCGCCCGCGACCTCGGCGTGTTCATCGATCGCTCGCCGACGCCGTACCACGCCGTGCGCGAGGTCGCCTCGCGGCTCGTGGCGGCCGGCTTCTCGGAGCTCGGGGAGCGCGACGCGTGGGCGGTCGCTCCGGGCGATCGCCGCTTCGTCATCCGGGGCGGGTCGACGATCGTCGCGTTCGTGGTCGGGGCCGAGCACCCGGCGCTCGGCGGCTTTCGCGTGATCGGCGCGCACACCGACTCGCCGAACCTCCGGGTGAAGCCGAGCGCCGAGCTGTCGCGGAGCGGCTACCAGCAGCTCGGGGTCGAGGTCTACGGCGGCGTCCTGTACTCGACCTGGCTCGACCGCGATCTCAGCGTGGCCGGCCGCGTCCACGTGCGCAGGGACGGGCGGATCGAGCGCCTCCTCGTCGACCTGGGCCGGCCGGTCGCCCGCGTCCCGAACCTCGCGATCCACCTGAACCGCGGGGTCAACTCCGAGGGGCTCGTGCTGAACGCGCAGAAGCACCTCGTGCCCGTGATCGGCCTCGGCAGGGAGGCCGATCTCAACGCCCTGCTCGCGCGCGCGGTCGACGCGCCGCGCGACGCTATCCTCGGCTTCGATCTCTGCCTGTACGACACGCTCAAGGCGTCGCTCGGCGGCCTCTCCGACGAGTTCATCTTCGCGTCCCGCCTGGACAACCTCGCGAGCTGCCACGCCGCGACGGCCGCGCTGATCGGCGCCGCTCCTTCCGCCGCGACGCGCGTCATCGCGCTCTACGACCACGAGGAGTGCGGCAGCCGGAGCGCCGTGGGGGCGGCGGGGAGCGTCCTCCGCGACGTGCTCGCGCGGATCGTCGACGTCTACCCGGCGCGCGAGCCGCAGGCGTTCGCCCGCGCGATGGCCGGGTCGCTGCTCGTCTCGGCGGACATGGCGCACGCGGTGCACCCGAACTACGCCGATCAGCACGAGCCGCGCCACGCCCCGCAGATCAACCGCGGGCTCGTGATCAAGTCGAACGTGAACCAGTCCTATGCGACCGACGGCGCGACGGCCGCCGCGCTCGAGGCGCTCTGTCACGACGTGGGCTACGCCCCCCAGCGCTTCGTCGTTCGCAGCGATCTCCCCTGCGGCAGCACGATCGGCCCGATCACCGCGGCCTCGCTCGGCATCGCCACGGTCGACGTCGGCGCGCCGATGCTCAGCATGCACTCCTGCCGCGAGATGGCCGGCACGCTCGACGTCCACCTCTCTATAGAGACCTACCGCCGCGCGCTTTCATGAGCGTCTTCCAGATCCGCGCTTCGCTGAAACTCCAGCACAACGCGGCGCGGCGGTCACCCGCACAGGAGACGGGTCCAGATCGGCGTTTTCGGCGCGCAGGCGTGCTCCAGCACGCCGAGCACCGAAAACGTCGAGATGGGCCCGTATCCGCAGCGGGTGACCGCTGCGCCTAGCGGCCGCGGGTGTCGTGGGAGAGGAGCGTGAAGCCGATGAGCTTGTAGAGGAGGCGGGCGCCGACGTTGCCGTCCCAGTCGTCGTTGTCGTCCTTCGGCGCGACCTCGTTCAGGTCGAAGCCCACGATGCGCCGGCCGCTCTTCTGGATGCGGCCGATCAGGGCGACGGCTTGCTGGAACGTCAGGCCGCCGGGGACGGGCGTGCCGGTGCTCGGGCACAGCGTCGGATCGAGGCCGTCGATATCGAAGGTCACATAGACGTCGTCGGGGAGATCCTCCACGATCGAGTCGGCGATCAGGTGGAACGGCTCCCCCTCGAAGAGCCGATCGGCGATCGATGCGTCGATGTGGGCCACGATGCGCCCGTTCGACTCGCGGATGAACCGGAGCTCGTCTTCGCTCATGTCGCGCAGCCCGACCTGGACGATCCGCGGGATCTTCGGGTGGTTCGTCGCGACGTTGTGCATGATCGAAGCGTGGGAGTCGGTGAATCCCTCGTACGCGTTGCGGAGATCGGCGTGCGCGTCGATGTGCAGGATCCCCATTCCCGGGTAACGCGCGGCGTGCGCCGCGATCGCGCCGTAGGGGGAGGAGTGGTCGCCGCCGATGACACCGACGAGCTTGCCCCGCTCCATCCATCTCATGGCGATCTCCGTGACGCGCTCGTTCAGCCGGCGAGACAGCGCGTTGACCGCCGCGAGGCGCGCCTCCAGGTCCCGGTCGCCGGCGACCTCGCCGTGCGCCGCGATCACCGGTTCGGCCGCCGCGGACGCCTCCGCGTTCCAGCGCACGATGTCCGGATCGACGTCGAGCATCGCGATGCCCTGCTCGTACGGTCTGCCCGTGTGCAGGTCGAAGAGGTCGACCTGCCGGCTGGCCCGCAGGATCGCCCCCGGGCCTTTGGCGGCGCCGCGGCGGTAGGACACCGTCGGCTCCCACGGCACCGGGACGAGGACCACCCGGGCGTCCTCGGCAGTGTGTGGCAGCCCGTAAATCCCGTTTCCGATGGCGGGACCGTTGGGATCGAAACCGAGAGGGGATGAGCTCACGCGGCCACGTTGGCGGTTCGCGACCAGGTCGTCAAGCGCGAGCCGCCTCCGGCCCAGCGCACGCCGGAGCGCGCCGGAGCGCGCCGGAGCGCTCCACCGCACGCGCCGCCGAGCACCGGCGGAGCGGCTTCCTCACCGGCACACCGGCGGAGCGGCTCCCACGCCTGCACACCGATGCGAGGTGCGTAGAGACGATCGCACCGAGCGCGAGACATCGGCGTGAAACACGGATGTCGGGTGAGGATGGCGCGACGCGCGCGTCGGAAATGCAACTTCTGGCTTCCAGCTGCGACGAAATGCGCTAGGAAGAGCGCCGAGAAGATGGGCCGCTGCGCCCGTCCGGGCCGGCCAGCGCTGCTCGGCGCTGCCGGTCGGTCCGGCGCGCGGTCCTGGTAGTAGCCGCGAAGAACAGCCATGCTCCGGTACCGCGCCGATATCAAGACGCTCCTCTTCGTCGCGACGTATTTCGTGCTCGTGACGCTGCAATGGGTCTACGCGCCGCGCGCGCTATGGCTCGCGATTCCGCTCCTCGCCGCGACGTGCGTGCTCTCGTTCCTCGGAGCGGTCGCGACCCACAACGCGGTCCATTGCCCGGTGTTCCGGCGGCGATGGATGAACCGCGCGTTCCAGCTCGCGCTCACGCTCACCTACGGGCACCCCGTCAGCGCCTACGTCCCGGGCCACAACCTCAGCCACCACAAGTACACGCAGTCCTCGCGCGACGTGATGCGGACGACGAAGGTGCGCTATCGGTGGAACCTGCTGAACGGCCTCTTTTTCATGAGCCGCGTGGTCCGGGACATCCTGCCCGCCGACATGCGCTACTTCAAGGCGATGTACCGACGGAACCCGCCGTGGTTCCGTCAGATGCTGATCGAGTCGGCGGTCTTCCTCGGCGCGATGGGGGCCCTGCTCGCGCTCGACTGGCAGAAGTTCCTCCTCTACGTCCTGATCCCGCACCAGTATGCCGCGTGGGGGATCGTGACCATGAACTACCTCCAGCACGACGGCTGCGACGAGAGCAGCGAGTACAACCACTCGCGCAACTTCGTCGGCCGCGTGGTCAACTGGTGGACGTACAACAACGGCTTCCACTCCATCCATCACATGGAGCCGGGCCTCCACTGGAGCCTTCTTCCCGCCGAGCACGCGAGGCGCGTGGCGCCCTTCATCCACCCGGGCCTCGACCAGCCGTCGCTCCTCGCCTACCTCTTCCGCAGCTTCGTCTGGCCTGGCAAGCGCCTGCGCTACGACGGCGCCCCGGTCGTGCTCCCGCCGGAGGAGCCCGACGAGGAATGGATCCCTGGCCCGAAGGAGACGCCCAGCGACGTCTCGCTGGGCGCGATCGCGCCCGGCTGAACCGCCGGCACCTGCCCCGCGCTGGAGGCTCGGCGCCGCCCTCCTGGGGCGGCGCGCCGGGCGCTTGACCGAGTTCTGCGGGGGGTGGGGCCACGCCGGCGTGGCGCGCGCGGTCCTGCGGCGCCTGGACGCCTCCCGAGAGGCACCTCGCGGCGACGATCGGGAGGCCAGGGTCGTGGCCGTCGCGAGGGGGCAGGGGGCTGGCCCGGCGCCGGGGGCGCCGGGCCCTTCGCGTCCCCCGGTCAGCGCGGCTGATTCTCCCGCGGCTGGTCTCCCCGCGACTCGCCGCCCCGGCGGCCGATCTCGGCCATGTGCTGGCGATCGCCGCTCACGGCCTCGCCGCCTTTGCGGCCGATCTCGGCCATGTGGGCCCGGTCCTGGCTCACGCGCTCGCCGCCCCGGCGACCGATCTCGGCCATGTGCTTGCGGTTCTGGCTGACGACCTCGCCGCCCTTCTTGCCGGCGGCGCGGGCCTCGTCGCGCGTGAACTCGTGCGCCGTGCCCTTCTCGTGGGCTGCCTTCCCGCCCTTGCTGGCGATCTTGCGCTGACGCTCCTCGTCCATGGCAGCGAAGCCGCGCTGCTGCCGCTCGTTGGCAGCTCGCTGCGACGCTGACGAAGGCGGGGGTTCGCTCGGCGAGGCCCCTCTCTCCTCCTGCCCCTCCTCACTCCTGGAAATCATACGATCATCCATGCTCGCCATCATCCTCTCCTTACGGTTGGCTCGCTCGATTCAGGTCTCCGAACGGGGCCTGCGAGCCGGTAAAAGACGGCGTTCCCCCCGTCCCCTCCCGGGCCGGTCGAGACCGGCGATGGCCGCTCTCTTCCGGTGCTGGTCGGGGAGCGGCGTTCGCCGTCCCCTTCCGGCGCTGGTCGGGGAGCGGCGTTCGCCGTCCCCTCCCGGTGCTGGTCGGGGAGCGGCGTTCACCGCCTCCCTCCCAGCTGCGGAAAGGCCGACAGACCCTTTCCGCGAAGGCCTGTTGTGCCGGGCGGAACAACGTCAAGCGGGCTGAAGGTTGGGACGCGACGAATTAGGGGGAGGTTCACCGAGCGTGTTTTGGAAACAGCGGCGAACCTGGAAATACCGAGAACGTCGTGCTCCCGCAGCGAGTCAAGCCCTCTTGGCGAAATCCCGCATGAACGCCGTGAGGCGCTCCACCGATGCAACGGGTACTGCGTTGTAGATCGAAACCCGGATACCCCCGGTCGACCTGTGTCCGGCGAGCCCCACCATACCCTCCTTTGCGGCCTCGGCGACGAAGCGTTTTTCCATCTCCTCGCTGGCCAGCCGGAACACCACGTTCATGAACGAGCGGCTCTCCTTCTCGACCGGCGCCCGGAAGACGTCCGGATGCGCGTCGATGGTTTCGTACAGCAGCTCACCCTTCTTGCGATTCCGTCGCTCGACCTCCTCGAGCCCACCGATCTCAAGCGTATACGCGAGCACGTTGCGCATGAGGTAGATTGCGAATGTCGGAGGTGTGTTGTAGAGCGAGTTGTTGGCAGCGTAAGTGGCATAACGGAAAATGACGGGAATGTCTTTTCGCGCGCTGTCAACGAGATCCTTGCGGGCGATCACGACCGTGATCCCGCTCGGCCCGATGTTCTTCTGGGCACCGGCGTAAACCAGGGCAAACCTGGAGATATCCATCTTGCGCCACAGGATGTCGGACGACATATCCGCGACGAGCGGCACGTCGCCCGTATCGGGCAGCCAGTGCCACTGGGTGCCGAACAGCGTGTTGTTCGTCGTCATGTGGACGTAGGCGGCGTTCGGATCGAGCGAGAGCTCTCCCTGGTGGGGGATGCGGGTGTACCGCTTGTCGACGGCTGTGCTCCCGGCCACGCGCACCGTCCCGACGCGCTTCGCCTCCTCCAGCGCCTTCTCCGACCAGCCGCCGGTCAGGATGTAATCGGCGCTCCTGCCGGGCGGCAGGAGGTTCATCGGCACGACCGCGAACTGCATGGCCGCGCCGCCCTGCATGAACAGCACGTGGTAGTCGTCGGTCAGGCCGAGCAGCTGTCGGAGCAGCGAGATCGCCTCGTTGTGCACCGCCTCGAACGCTTTGCCGCGGTGGCTGTGCTCCATGATCGACATGCCCGTCCCCTCGAAATCGAGGAGCTCGCGCTGCGCGCGCTCGAGGGCGGGGAGGGGGAGCCCGGCAGGGCCGGCGTTGAAGTTGTGGACACGCGCCATGGTGCTTCTCCTGAGGTTCAAGTCGGCGATTCCTGATGCCGCCGTATCGGCCGTATACCACGGGGGGCACCGCCTCCGCCGGACGGGCCGAGCAGGAGCGCAGCCGCGGCGGATGGAGCCGCGCCGGGTCCGGCGCCTCGGACCTGCCCGCGGCCGCGATCTGGGCTAAATTCACCGCTCCGGAGGGCGAGTGATGCTGGTGACCCGCGAAGAGATGGCGTTCGATTTCCAGGGCGCCAGGCTCGATCCCGTCAAGGACAAGGACGTGATCGTCTGGGCCGTGCAGCAGTTCCTCTACGGGGAGATCACGGGCGTCCAGATAGGGCACTGGCTCTACAACGCCCCCGACCTGGAGTCCGCGCGCTTCCTCGCGCGCCAGGCCGTCGAGGAGTTCCAGCACGTCGGCAACTTCCTCCGCATCCTCGAGATCCTGGGCGCGCCGCCGGACAAGGCCGCCTGGAGCGTGCGCTTCCTCGCGACCGGGCTGATGGGCGGGGACTGGGCCGAGCATGTCGCCCTAGAGATGGCCCTCGGCGAGGGGCTCGTCCTCCAGGCCTTCTACGCGATGATCGAGACCGTGGATGAGCCGGAGATCGTCGCCATCCTGAAGCGCGGCGTGCGGCAGGAAGAGCGGCACGTCGACTTCGGCGAGCAGCAGACGAGGAAGGCCATCGCGGGCAGGCCGGCGCTCCGGAGGCGGCTGCTCGGCCTCGCGCTGGTGTCGCTCTGGGGCGTGTCGCGGCTCGAGGCGTTCATGAAGAAGCGCCTGCCGATGGACCACCCGGCGCTCAAGCGCCTGCCCGATCTGGTGCGCCATACGGTGCGGATCGCGGAGCTCCGGCTCATGCGGATCGGCCTGACCGAGGCGCCGATCTCGTCGATGTCGGCCGGCCGCAAGCTCGCGCTGGTGGCGGAGGCGTACGCCGGCAAGCTCGCGCTCGGCCTCGCGTCGTGGGTGCTCTCGGTGCTGCTCTTCCCGCTCCGGCTGCTCGGCCTCGCGGGGCCGAAGCGGCTGACGGACACCTACCTGAGCGATCCCCTGGTCGCGCGCGGCGGTCGCCTCGGCGCTGGCGCGGACGCTGGCACGGACGACGACCCCGGCGACGCCGGTGAGCAGGCGGGCCCGGGCGGCACGCAGGCGGGGCACGGCGCGGCGGCGCGCGCCTGAACGCGAGGTGGAGCGTGCGTGACGGCGAGGACGAGGAGCGAGCCACCTCCGCCGGGGCGGCCTTCGCGGCGGGGCCTCCCGGAGCGTGCCCCGCCGTCTTGCCCGCGTCGCGGGAGCTGCCGCTCTTCGCCGAGCTGCCCGAGCTCTCGGGGCAGGTCCCGTGGCGCCCGCTCGCGCACGCGCCGACGCCGGTCGTCCCGTGCGCCGCGATCGAGGGGTACCTCGGGCGCGGCGGCGTCTGGGTGAAGCGCGACGATCTGATCTCGCCGCTCTACGGCGGCAACAAGGTGCGTCGCTTCGAGTTCCTGCTCGCGGACGCGGAGCGGCGCGGGGCGAGGACGCTCGTCACCGTCGGCGGGCTGGCGTCGACGCAGGTCACCGCCACGGCCCTCTTCGGCCGCGCGCTCGGCTTCGCCGTCACCGCGGTCCTGTTCGATCAGCCGATCACCCGGTTCGGCCGCGGCGCGCTCCTCGCCGACGCGGCCAGCGGCGCCGAGCTCGTCCATGGCGGCGGCTACGCGACCACCGCGGTCCGGGCGATCCGGGCGCTGCGACGGGCCGAGCGGCCATATTTCATCCTGCCAGGCGCCTCGTCCGCCCTCCCGTGCCTCGGCTACGTCGACGCGATGCTCGAGCTCGCGGAGCAGGTCCAGCGCGGCGACGCCCCCCGGCCCGATCGCATCGTCGTCCCCTCGGGGACGGGCGGCACGCTGGCTGGGCTCGCGCTGGGCGCCGCGGTGCTCGGCTGGCCGACCACGATCGTCGGCGTTCGCATCACCGAGCGCATCGCGTCGAACCGCGCCGTCGTCCGGTACGAGATCGGCAGCATGAAGCGCCTGCTCGCCCGGCGCGCGCCGCGCTTCACGCGGCGTCGGCTCCCGCCGGTCCGCTTCGAGATCGATCACCGCGCGATCGGCCCCGGGTACGGCATGCCGACCCCCGCGGCCATCGCCGCGATCCCCGAGGTGGAGCGGCTGATCGGCGTGCCGGGGGAGGTCACGTACAGCGCCAAGGCGCTCGCCGCGCTGCGCGGGATCGCGCAGGAGCGCCCGCGGGAGACCATCCTCCTCTGGCAGACGCTCTCGAGCGCGCGACCGCCGCTCGCGGAGGGCGGCGCGGCGGCGCTCCCGCCGGCGTTCGCGCGGTTCTTCGAGGGGGAGATCGCGTACTGACGGCGCGGCGTGGTCGACGCGCCGCGCCGCGGCGTCACTTCAGGCGCAGGCTGTTCACGAGCTTGTCGAAGTCGGCGCGCGCCCCGGTGACCGTCTTCTCGGGGCCGGTCATCTTGAAGAACCAGAGCCCGCCGGACGGCGTCTCGGCGATCGCGCCCAGGAGGGCATAGTTCGGCTTCGGATCCGAGGCGGGCATGCCGGGCATCCCGGAGCCGGCGAACGTCCCCTTCACCTCGACGACCGTGACCTTGAGGTCGCCGGCCTTGAGGTCGGTGCGCTTGGGGGAGTCGTCGCTCTTCTGGGAGAACTGGCCAGCCCAGCGCGTGATGTTCGCGTCCACGCTGCCGCCCGCCTGGCTCACGCTGAGCTCGGCGTCCTCGGTGTCCCCGGCGGCGCGCTTGATCTTGTACGTGGCCTTGCGCATCGCGTTGGGGTTCGGCGCGCTCTCGAAGCTCGCGGGGGCGTCCCACGCGAGCTCGCCGCCGCCAGCCTGCTGGCCGCTGGCCGGCGCCGGCTTCGGAGCGGGCTTCGCCTCGGCAGGCGCGGCGGGCGTGCTGGTCGCCGGCGGCTCGGGCGCTGATGTGGCTGTCGGCTCGGGGGTCTTCGAGCACGCCGCGGCGAGCGCGGCGACGAGCGGCAAAACCATGGCGGAGCGGAGCTTGATCATCGTGGGAGGCCTCGGCGGGGTTCGCGGCGACTGTAGTCGCCGTGCCCGCGGCCTCAAGCCGGATCGGACCGCGGGGAAGTCCCGGCGCGCTCTTGCCAGAGGCGCCCGGCGGGTCGTTCAGCCGCGCGCGTTGCCGTGATACCACCAAAATACAAATTCATGGACCCCACCTTACGGCGCGCGTTCAACGCTGCCTTCGGGCCGTCGACCTACGCGGACTACCTCGGCCGGCTCGAGCGGCGGCTCGGGTGCGCGATCCCGTTCCGTGTCGCCGAGACGCCGCTGTTCCTGCCCGACAGGCTGCGCGAGGACCTCGAGCGCTCCGCGACGGAGATCGTTCGGCAGATATCGAGCCCTGAGCTCATCGAGCAGATGAAGCGCGCCATCCCTGCGCACCTCGACGTCCCGGGCATGGATCCGCTCCCCAACTGCGCGCAGGTGGACTTCGCGATCGTGCGCGGCCCGGACGGCGAGCTCACGGGCAAGGTGGTCGAGCTGCAGGCGTTCCCGTCGCTCTACGCGCTCATGCTCGTCCAGGTCGAGATCATGGCCGAGGTGCTCGCGGGGATGCCGGGGCTCGACCGGCGCTGGTCGTGCTGCTTCGGGGGCCGGAGCACCGCGGACGTCCTCGCGCATCTGCGCCGCGCGATCCTCGCGGGAGAGCCCGAAGAGTCGGTGATCCTGCTCGACCTCGCGCCGGAGAAGCAGAAGACGTACCCCGATTTCGTGGCGACGAAGCTCCTCCTCGGCGTCGACGCCGTCTGCCCGACGGCGCTCGTCCGGGAGGGCAACCGGCTATTCCGCCGGGTGGGCGGGCGGCTCGTCCAGGTCCGCCGCCTGTACAACCGCGTCGTGTTCGACGAGCTCGAGTCGAAGCGGGTCGAGCTCCCGTTCCGGTACGGCGAGCCGCTCGACGTCACGTGGTGCTCGCACCCGAACTGGTACTGGACCTGGTCGAAGTACACGCTGCCCTACATCGATCACCCCGCGCTCCCGCGGTCGCGGACGCTGAGCGCGCAGGACGGCGCGCCTCTGGATCTCGAGCGCTACGTGCTCAAGCCGCTGTTCTCCTTCGCGGGCTCCGGGGTGAAGGTCGACGTCACGCCCGGGGACATCGCCGCGATCCCGGAGGGGGAGCGATCGCGCTGGCTGCTGCAGGAGAAGGTCGCGTACGAGCCGGCGCTCGCGATGCCTGATGGGAACGGGGTGAAGGCCGAGGTCCGGATGATGTTCCTGCGCGCGCCGGACGAGCCCGATCTCTCGCTCGTGCTCAACCTGGTGCGGCTCTCGCGCGGGAAGATGCTCGGCGTCGATCAGAACCGCGACCTGACCTGGGTCGGCGGCACCGTGGGGATCTGGCCTGTCGACTGAGGTCGCGCGCGAGGGCGCCTCACGCGCGCCGCGCGCCGAGGGCGAGCGCCGGCGCGCGCTCAGGCGATGAGCGCGATCTGCCACGCGCCGAGGACGAGCGCCGCCGCGGTCGCGCCCAGCGCCACCTGGACGACGGGGCGCCGCGGCGCGGGCCGGTTGCGCAGCGAGAGGCCGGCGACGACCCCGATCGCGGCGCCGCTGAGCAACCCGAAGGCGTGCGCGCCGAGGTCGGAGCGTGGGCTCGCGCCGAGGGCGCCGAGGAGGGCGAGGCCTCCCACGAGCGGCGCGACGAGGTGGAGGAGGTGGCGCTTCTCGCCGCTCTCCCTGTCGTGCGCGCGGTCGAGCATGAGCTGCGTCGCGGCGAGCAGCCCGATCGCGCCGAACACCGCGGTGGAGGCGCCGATCGAGGCGTGGTGCTGTCCCATGCTCTGGTGCCAGAGCGCGTTCGCGAAGTTCCCGATCGCGCCCGAGGCGACCACGGCGAGCGCGGCGCCGCCCGGCCCGAGGCGGCGCTGCACCGCGGACGCGAAGACCGTCCCGGAGATGACGTTGCCGAGCACGTGGGCCGAGTCGGCGTGCAGCGTGAGCGCGGTGATGGCGCGCCACGGCTCCGGTCCCACGACGAGGTCGGCGACGGAGGTGCCGCGCTGGAACCAGCGTCCGCCGCCGCTCGCGGGCCCGGTGACGAGGAAGAAGAAGAGGGCGAGCGCGGCGAACGCGACGCCCGCGACCATGGACGGAGGGTGGCGCAGGCGCTCGCGCGGGCGGCGTGGGGGCCAGTCGCGGTTCTCCGCTTCGTACCGATCGATCGAGCCTGCGGCGAGGGCGTAGTCCTCGTCGCGCACGAGGATCACCCAGCCCGCCGGCGTGTACCGCACGGCGTGCCAAAGCTCGCTCGACTGGAGGACGAGGGCCCATTCGCGGACCTTGCGCTCCGGCATGACGGGCCCGATGGCCGTGAGCCCGAGGCCGTGATTTTCCGCCTCTCCGGAGGAGGCATCGCCGTTCTGGATCATCGCCGTCCTCTCCCAGCGCGCCGGCGGCAGGATCGCGATCGGGACGAACGGTTCGCCAACTGCATCTCGAACACAGACACGGTTCTGTTCGCCCACGGCGGGTCCTCCACGGTTCGTCGACCCCAGGTTCATCGAAACGTGCGGATGAGCCCGGAAGCTGTCAACGCCGGGCCTCCGGGAGCCTGACCGTCTCGTCGTCACGCCCAGCGCGGCTCTCCTTGCCCTTGCCGGTTGCCGGCTCTGTGCGCGCGCTGCGCGGCCGAGCCCTTGTGCGCGCGCCGCAGCGGTGGCAGTGCGTGGTTGTGTCGACGGCCATCACGCAGGGCATCCGGGTCACCGTCTCGACGGTCTACGTCCCCACGCAGTCATCCCCGACGGAGCACCGCTACGTCTTTGCTTACACGGTGCGGATCGCCAACGAAGGCACCGAGCCCGCCCAGCTGAGGACGCGGCACTGGATCATCACGCACGGCAGCGGAAAGGTGGAGGAGGTGCGCGGCCCTGGTGTCGTCGGCCAGCAGCCCTCGCTCAAGCCTGGCGAGCACTTCGAGTACACGAGCGGCTGTGTGCTCGAGACCCCGCGCGGCACGATGCGCGGCACCTACCAGATGCACCGCCCCGACGGCCGCGTCTTCGACGCCGAAATCGCGTCGTTCACCCTGGCGATGCCGCACTCCCTGAACTGACCCCGCCCCTTCGCCCTCGATCCGGAAAGAGTCGGCGGGGAGGGGGTGCCCGTGCGCGCGGGCGGCGGGGTAGGGCCCCACGAACCCGAGCGCCGGCCCGCATCGCAGCCTATCGCTCCCGGCCCACCTCTCCGGTACCCACGGCAATAGCCTTCTACAAGGCGCGAGTTCGTGGGAGGGGCCCCCGCCGCCCGCGCGCACGGGCACCCCCTCCCCGCCGGCTCCGTCGCTGCCGTCCTATCCGACCGTCTCCGGCTCGACCGCCGCCCCGTTCGCCTTCGCCTTCTCCGTGCCCCCCCCGTTCGCCGCCGAGAACTTGAACGTGAACTCCCCGTCTTCGAAGTCGACGGCGACGTTCCCCCCGTTCTCGAGGGCCCCGAAGAGCAGCTCGTCCCCGAGCCGCCGCTTGATGTCGTTCTCGATGACGCGCCCGAGCGGCCGCGCCCCGTTCGCCGGATCGTACCCTCGCGTCGCGAGCTCCGCCCGCGCCCGGTCCGTCACCTCGACCGTCACCGACCGATCCGCCAGCATTGCCGCGAGCTCGCCGACGAACTTGTCCACGATGCTGCCCATCACCGACGGATCCAGGGGCCGGAACATGATGCGCGCGTCCAGCCGGTTCCTGAACTCCGGGCTGAACGTGTTCTTGTAGGCCTTGTCGTCGTCGCCCGCCGTCCCTCGCTCGCCGAAGCCGACGCGCGTCTGCGCGAGCTCCCGCGCGCCCACGTTGCTCGTCATGATCAGCACCATGTGGCGGAAGTCGCTCTTCTTGCCGTTGTTGTCGGTCAGCGTGCCGTGGTCCATCACCTGGAGCAGGACCTGGAACACGTCCGGGTGCGCCTTCTCGATCTCGTCGAGCAAGAGCACCGCGTGCGGCGTCTTCGCCGCCGCCTCCGTGAGCAGGCCGCCGCGGTCGAAGCCGACGTAGCCGGGCGGCGCGCCGATGAGCCGGGAGACGGTGTGGCGCTCCTGGTACTCGCTCATGTCGAACCGCAGGAACCCGATGCCGAGCGCCTTGGCGAGCTGCTTCGCGAGCTCCGTCTTGCCGACGCCGGTCGGCCCCGAGAAGAGGAACGAGCCGATCGGCTTCTCCGGCGCGCGCAGCCCCGCGCGCGACAGCTTGATCGCCGACGCGAGCTGCTTCACCGCCTCGTCCTGCCCGAAGATCACCGAGCGCAGCGATCCCTCGAGATCCTTGAGCTGCGCCTTGTCCGACGTCGACACCTGGCGCGGCGGGATCTGCGCCATCTTCGCGATGACGAGCTCGATGTCCGACGCCTCGACCGTGTACCCGTCGCCGTGGCGGAGGCGCGCCGCCGCGCCCGCCTCGTCGAGCAGATCGATCGCCTTGTCGGGCAGCCGGCGATCTTGCAGGTACCGCGCCGACAGCTTGGCCGCGGCCTCGATCGCCTCGGCCGTGTACGTGATCTTGTGGAACTCCTCGTAGCGCTTCTGCAGGCCCTTCAGGATCTGCGCCGTGTCGTCGACCGAGGGCTCCGACACCTCGATGCGCTGGAAGCGCCGCGCGAGCGCGCTGTCGCGCTCGAGGTGGCCGCGGTATTCCTGGAACGTCGTCGCCCCGATGCAGCGCAGGCGGCCCGAGGCCAGCGCGGGCTTGAGCAGGTTCGACGCGTCCATCGTCCCGCCGCTCGCGGCGCCGGCGCCGATGATCGTGTGGATCTCGTCGATGAAGAGGACCGAGCCCGGCTGCTTCTCGAGCGCGCGCAGCACCGCCTTGAGGCGGTTCTCGAAGTCGCCGCGGTACTTCGTGCCTGCGAGCAGCGCGCCCATGTCGAGCGCGTAGACGGTCGCGTCCTTGAGCGGCGCGGGCACGTCCTTCTTCTCGATCCGCTGCGCGAGCCCCTCCACGATCGCCGTCTTGCCGACCCCGGCGTCGCCGATGAGCAGGGGGTTGTTCTTGCGCCGCCGCGCGAGCACCTGGATCGTGCGGGCGACCTCGTTCTCTCGGCCGACCAGCGGGTCGATGCGGCCCTCGGCCGCCTCCTTGTTGAGGTTCATCGTGAACGCCGCGAGCGGATCCTTGATCGGCTGCGCGGCGCCGGGCTCGCCGCCCTCCTCCGGCGGCTCCTCGCGGAGGCCGTCGTCCTGGCCCGTCTTCGAGATGCCGTGCGAGATGTAGTTCACGACGTCGAAGCGGCTGATGCCCTGCTCGCCGAGGAGCGTCACCGCCGGGCAGTCGCGCTCGGCGAACATCGCCACCAGCACGTTCGCCCCCTTGAGCTCCTTCTTGCCCGAGGACTGCACGTGCATCGCGGCGCGGCCGACCACGCGCTGGAACCCGAGCGAGAGCGTCGGGCTCGTGTCCGTGTCCTCCGGCAGCACCTCGATCTCCTCGTCGAGGAAGCGCTCGAGCTTCTTCTTGAGCAGCGGGGTGTCGCCCCCCGCGTGCCGGAGGACCTCGGCCGTCTCCTCGTCGAAGAGCAGCGCGTAGAGCAGGTGCTCGATGGTCACGAACTCGTGCCGGCGGCGCGAGGCCTCCCGGGTGGCGAGCGAAAAGGCGATCTCAACTTCGGGGCTGATGCGCATGGTCATTCCGGCTCGGCGGTCAACCGAAGGGGCATCGCGTGCTCCTTGGCGAAGTCCTGTACTTGGGCGACCTTGGTCTCGGCGACATCCTTCGTGTACACGCCGGCGACCCCGTGGCCGCGGTGGTGCACGCTCAGCATGATGTGCGTGGCCTCCGTCTCGGTGCGGTGGAAGAACTTCATGAGGACGAGCACGACGAACTCCATCGTCGTGTAGTCGTCGTTGTGAAACACGACCTTGTAGCGGCGGGCCTTCTCGACCTTCCGTTCCCGCTCGGTCGCGAGGTCGCCCTGCTTGTCTTCTCTTTCCTCAGGATCGTTCGGCATAAATCCGTCGGGAAGGATAGCAAGAGCCCCGCCCCGGCGAGCGGCCGACGAAGCTGGCTCATGCCCCGGAAGCATGCTCCGCCGCGGCGCCGTTCGCCACGCGTGGGCCTGGATTTTCCGTCCGCTGTGGCGCCCGGCTCATGGAACCGGGCCGAGGTGCTGCTGGGTTCGTTCGCGGGCGCCGGCCTGGCCTGGCTGGCTCCGGCCGGCGGGGCGCCGCCGCCCCGCCGCGGGCGCGCGAGCGGCCTGCGGCGGGGGGCGCGCCGGCGTCGTCACACGAGCGACATGGCCGCGCCGAGGTCGATCTCGACGGGCGTGAGGCCCCAGATGTCGCGCGCGTACTCGCGCACCGTGCGGTCCGAGGAGAACTCGCCCACGCGCGCGATGTTGAGCGCGGACTTGCGCAGCCAGCTCTGCCGGTCGGCGTAGGCCGCCTCCACCTCGCGCTGACAGGCGGAGTAGGCCTTGAAGTCGGCCAGCATCATGTACTCGTCCCGGCCGAGGAGCCGGTCGAGCAGGGGCTGGAAGAGCTCGCGGTACTCCGGGGAGAAGAAGCCCGACGAGATGAGCTCGATCACCTCGCGCAGCTCCGGGTCGGCCGCGACCGCGGAGCGCCCCTCGAAGTGCTCGTTGCGGCGGGCGATGACCTCGTCGGCGGTCAGGCCGAACAGGAAGAAGTTCTCCGGGCCCACGGCGTCGCGGATCTCGATGTTCGCGCCGTCGAGCGTGCCGACGGTGAGCGCGCCGTTCAGCGCGAGCTTCATGTTGCCGGTGCCCGACGCCTCCATGCCCGCGGTCGAGATCTGCTCGGAGACGTCGGCGGCGGGGATGATGCGCTCGGCCAGCGAGACGCGGTAGTTCGGCATGAACGCGACCCGGAGCCCGGTGTGGCGCCGGTCGCCGTTCACGACGTAGGCGACGGCGTGGATGAACTTGATGATGAGCTTCGCCTGCCGGTAGCCGGGCGCCGCCTTGGCGCCGAAGATGAAGGTCCGCGGCGTGATCTGCTCGCCGCGCTTCTGGCGCAGGTAGAGCGCGACGATGTGGAGCGCGTTGAGCAGCTGGCGCTTGTACTCGTGGAGGCGCTTGATCTGGACGTCGAAGATCGAGGAGGGGTCGACGTGGATGTCGAGCTCCTGCGCGATGACCTTCGCGAGCGCCGTCTTGTTCGCGCGCTTCACCGCGGCGATCCGCTCGATGAACTCCGGGTCCTCGAGGTGGCGCTCGAGCTCGCGCAGCCGCTCGAACTCCGTCACCCACTTCGGGCCGACCTTCTCGGTGACGAGCGCGGCGAGCGCGGGGTTACAGGCGAGCAGCCACCGCCTGAACGTGACGCCGTTCGTCTTGTTGTTGAACCGCTCGGGCCAGAGGTCGTAGAAGTCGCGGAGCAGGTCGCGCTTGACGAGCTCGGAGTGGAGCTTGGCCACGCCGTTCACCGAGTGCGAGCCGACGACCGCGAGGTGGGCCATGCGCACGTGCCGCTCGTGGCCTTCCTCGATGAGGGACATCCTCGCGACGCGGTCCTGGTCCTGCGGGTGGGCGTCCATCACCTCGCGCAAAAACCGCCGGTTGATCTCGTAGATGATCTCGAGGTGCCGCGGCAGGAGCCGCTCGAAGAGCGCGACGGGCCAGCGCTCGAGCGCCTCGGGCAGCAGGGTGTGGTTCGTGTACCCGAAGGCCCCGACCGTCTGCTTCCACGCGTCCTCCCAGGGGAGCAGGTGGTCGTCGATGAGGACGCGCATCAGCTCGGCGATCGCGATGGCGGGGTGGGTGTCGTTCAGCTGGATCGCGTTCTTCTCGGCGAAGCGCGAGAAGTCCGGGTGGACGCGGTTGTAGCGGTTCACGATGTCGGCGATCGAGCAGGCGACGAAGAAGTACTCCTGCCGGAGGCGCAGCTCCTTGCCCTTGTCGAAGTTGTCGTTCGGGTAGAGGACCTTGGAGATGACCTCCGACTGGTTCTTCTCGTGGACGGCGTGCACGTAGTCGCCCGCGTTGAAGAGCTCGAAGTCGAACTCCTCGCCCGCGCGGGCCGACCAGAGGCGGAGCGTGTTGACGGTGTTCGACTGGTAGCCCGCGATGGGCGTGTCGAACGGGACGCCGATGACCTGCTCGGAGTGGCGCCAGACCACGCGGAAGCCGCCGCGCTTGTCGGGGACGCGCTCGGTGTAGCCGCCGAACGAGACCGGGACGGCGTGCTCGGGGCGCTCGATCTCCCAGGGGTTGCCGAAGCGGAGCCACTCGTCGGCGCGCTCGACCTGGTAGCCGTCGCGGATGACCTGCTCGAAGATGCCGAACTCGTACCGAATGCCGTACCCGTAGGTGGGCAGGCCGATCGTGGCCATGGAATCGAGGAAGCACGCCGCGAGCCGGCCGAGGCCGCCATTGCCGAGCCCGGCGTCGGGCTCTTGCTCGACGAGCTCATCGAGGTCGAGGCCGAGCTCGCCGAGCACGGTCTTGTAGCTGTCGTAGATGTCGAGCGCCTGCAGGTTGGCGACGAGCGCCCGGCCGAGGAGGAACTCTGCGGAGAGATAGTAGCCGCGCTTGACGTCCTGCTCGTAGTAAGTGTGCTGCGTCTTCGTCCACCGGTCGACGAGTCGATCGCGCGCCGACAGGGCGAGGGCCACGTACCGGTCGAACGGCGTGGCGGTCATGGACTCCCGGGCGCGCGAGTAGTGCAGGTGATCGGCGAAGGCGCGGCGCAGCGCGACGGGGTGCATGCCGGTACGGGCGTCCGGCGCCGAGTTGCCGCGGAAAAATGCGGCGGGGGTGTCGCGCTGCTGGGTGACGTTGTCTCGCTGGGCGGGGGTTTCTCTCTGACGGTTGGGGTCGGCGTCGATCGGGTTGGCCATGGCGGCGCACTTTAGACGGATCCGGCCCGCCCTGGTTGGCTGCGCGACGTGCTCGGATGAGGTTCCGTGTGGGCGGGGGTTGCCGATCGTTCATGGCTGCCGGTGTGGTAGGAGCGGAATACAGGCCGGCGGCCGGGAGCTGCGGGCGGGAAGGCGTCCCGAAGGGGTCCTCTAGAAGGGGTCCTCTAGAAGGGGTCCTCTAGGGGACGGCTGGCGCGGGGCAGGGCGCTGCGTGGGCCCGGGGTGGGGGCGCACGGCGCCGTGCGGGTCATGGATCGGCGGTGATCCCGGGCGGCGCGGCCGGGGCAGGCGCGGCGCTGGCCGGTTTCGTCTTCACGGTCGGCTGCGCGGTCGAGGGCGACGGGGTGCGGGCGCCGATCGGCGGCACGTGGGCGTCGAGCTGGCGCAACCCGAACACGGCGACGCCGGCTTCTCGCAGGTGGTCGTAACGCCGGTTCACGACGGTCCAGAACTGGTCGCGGACGACGGCTTCTGGGGAGCGCTCGGAGGGCTTCTGCTGGGCGCCCCGGGGCTTGAGCTGGACGAGGAGCCAGCTCGCGTGCTCGGCCATCGCGGCGAGGTAGTCTGGCGAGAACGGGTGTTTGCCGTCCAGGGTCTCCGCGAGCTCGTGGAACACCCCGGCAATATCGACGCCGTCACGCGCGCTGTCGACCGGGCCCGAGCCGCGGCGGATCGCGGCGACACGCTGCTTGGGCACGAGCTTGAGCTCCGCGAAGATCTCGAGTTGTCGCAGCGTGAGATCGCGCATGGGGCGGAACTTCTCGAGGCGGGACTCGATCTCGCGCTCGCTTGCGGCGGCCACGACGCGCCCTGCGGCGGCGACGAGCCCGAGCGCGAGGCTCGGGAGCTCGAGCATGCCGTCGATCGGGCACAGCGGCAGCTTCTCCACGACGCGGCCGAGGTGGGGGCGTATCGCGCCGACGCCGCGGTCGACGTTGGCGCGGACGAGATCGACCGAGAGCCGGCATATCTCGGCGCGATCGGCCGGGACCTCCGCCTGCACCAGAGGCAGGAAGTGGCGGTAGGCCTCGTTCGCGTCCGACGTGGTGAAGGTCTGGCTTGCTGACACAGACGGATTGGTGTTCTTCGATTTGGATCGGGTCTTGGTCATGGCCATTCTCGCAACCTAGGCGCCGCGCGAGCACATGTCATCTCGAATCTCGTGCCCAGGGGGAGAAGGCAGGTTTTCGACGGGGGCGAGGGGAGCACGCTGTCGAAGGTCGGCAGGAGGCCAGTGGGAGGCCAGCAGGAGGCCAGTGGGAGGCCAGTGGGAGGCCAGCAGGAGGCCAGCAGGAGGCCAGTGGGAGGCCAGCAGGAGGCCAGCGGCTCGTCTCGAAGCGAGGGTGAGGTCTCGCGGGGAGACGTGAGATTGTCGCGGACGAAGGGGGGACCCTTCGCGTCGAGACCGGAGGTGGTCTCGAGGGAAGGGTTGGGTCTCGCCGGGAGACGGGAGATCGTCCCGGAGGGAGAAGGGCCCCTCCACCTTTCGACCGGAGGTGGTCTCGGAGGAAGGGTTGGGTCTCGCCGGGAGACGGGGATCGATCTCGGCGGAGAGTCGATTGCTGGAAGTGGATTGACTCGCCACCATGACCATGGTGTTTGCCAGCTCCCCGGCGAGCTGCTCTTCAATGGCAGCGGAGCGCAACGGATTCGGCGGGTCTGCGTCGGTGGAAGCCCCGCCCCATGGGTGGACGATATGAAGACTGAACCTCGGCGCGAGGCCGTCCGGACGGCCTCGCAGCGTCCTCGGCGGTTCTCGATGCGTGCAATGACGCTGGCGTCCTCGAGGGCGTCGTCTCTACGCTGGTCTTTGGCCATTCTCGTGCTGGTCCTCGTCGCGTGCGGCACGCACGAGCGGCAGGCTGTCGACGGGCTCGGCACGGCCGTCTCCGCGGCGACGGTCACCGTGCCGCCTGTCCTGCGCGATCCGCTGGAGATGCCGCAGGCATCGATCGTCCGCGGCGACGATGTCGGCTACCTCCCTGGCGAGGGGCAGGTCACCGCGGACGGCGCCTTCTCCTACACCATTCCTCTCGACGTTCCGCAGGGGCTCGGGGTAACGCCAGGCCTCGCGCTCCGCTACTCGAGCCGCGGAGGCAACGGCCCTGTGGGGCGCGGGTGGAGCGTCGCCGGCAGCTCGTCGGTGATCGCGCGCTGCGATGCGACGATCGCCACGGAGGGGCGGGCCGACGGCGTGGACTACGACGCGTCCGATAGCTATTGCCTCGACGGCAAGAAGCTCGTCCCGGTGAAGTGGTCCGATCAGCGAGGCGAATACCGCACCGAGGACGACGAGATGTCGAGGATCTTCGGGCTCGGCGGGGCGAGCGCGGGCGGGCCGGGGGCCTTCGAGGTGCGCACCAAGGACGGCCGGATCCGCATTTACGAGGAGACGTACGCCACGCAGATCGTGGCTCGCAGCGTGGCCGAGCGGTCGGCCCGCGTCGTGACGCCGCTTTGGCTGCTCTCGCGCGAGCTGGACCGCTCGGGGAACGAGATCCGGTACCTGTACGAGAAGCACATCGCCTCCGAACCGCCTTACTCGCACGAGTTCCTGATCGAGACGATCGCCTATGGGCCGGGCTCATCGCCTCGCCGGAAGATCGTGTTCGAGTACGAGGACCGCCCTGACCCGAGCATCTCGTACAAGAGCGGGGTCCGCTGGCGGTCGACGAGGCGGCTCAAGACGATCTCGATGTGGGCTCCGAATCCGGGGACGACGCGGAAGGTCTGGGAGTACACGCTCGATTACGAGGTGGGGCAGCTCGGCCGGAGCCTGCTCTCCTCCGTGCAGAAGTGCGGACGGGAGGGGACGTGCCTCTGGCCGAAGCGGCTGCACTGGGTGCACGAGGACCCATTGCAGTTCGCCGGCGGTCCGGTGCTCCCCGTCTCCGGGGTCGTCACCTCGCTGCGCGTCTTCGACGCCAACGGGGACGGCAAGGACGACATCCTCCGCGCCATCGACGTTCCGACGCCCCCGGGGCTCCCGCGCCCTGTGATCGGGCTGCCCCATCCCTACGACCCGCCGGAGCCGCCGGACGAGCTGTACCTGAGCCTCTCCCAGCCGGGCAGCGACATTTCGTTCCGGACCGTGCGCGTCAATCCGGCGGGGTCCGCGCTGGAGAACACCAACCTCAAGCACAGCCGCCCGATCGACGCCAACGGGGACGGCAAGGTGGAGCTGCTCGCCTATGACACCAAGACGTGTCGCTACCAGCTCGTCCAATGGAGCGATACGAAGGGAGCGTTCTTCGCCACGCGCACGACGGTGTCGGCGGGTACGGGGTTCTACTGTACGGGCAAGTTCTCGTCGCCCCCGCCCGCGCTCGAGCTGGTCGATCTGGACGGTGATGCGTTGCTCGATGTCGTGATCGCGTTCGCGCCGTCCCTGCTCGAGTCGTTCTGGAGCATCCAGCTGAACGAGGGCGGCTTGTTCGGCGAGCGCATCGAGACGGGCGTGCGCGCCGCGCGCGGCAGGTGTCCGGGGGCGGTCGGCGGCGACCTCGACGGCGATGGCCGCGGCGAGCTGGTCGTCGGCGAGGTGGTCGTCGGCGAGGAGATCACGTGCCAGGGAGGGGTGGCGATCGGGCTCGATGACGCCGGGGAGGTGACGACCACGCCAGCGTTCCCGCTCGAGCGAGAGGGGGCGCCGGTGGCGCTCGCCGACATCAACGGCGACGGGCTGAGCGACGCGCTGTGGGTCCACGCGGGCTCGGTGGAGCTCAGCTTGAACACGGGCAACGGGCTCGGGCCCGCGGTGCCGCTCTCGGATCCCGGGATGGTGGAGGTGCTGGGCCTGGAGACGAACGAGTCGGGAGGGAAGGTGGTCGAGCCGTTCGACCTGAACCGCGACGGGCGCGACGATCTCCTCGTGTCGATCTCCGGCGCGTTCAACCCCTGGCCGTCCGAGCCTCGCTACATCGATCGCATCATCGCGCTCCTCTCGCGCGGCGATGGCACGTTCCTGCGCGAGGAGATCGGATGGGAGGAGCCGGAGATGGGGACGCACTACTCGCCCATCCCCGCCGGAGACGCGATGTGGAGCGGCGACTTCGACGGTGACGGCCGCGCCGACGTGCTCACACGGGACGGGTCTTCGCTCGAGGTCACGCTCGCGGCCGGGCCGGACGTGGAGCTCCTCAGCGGCGTCTCGGACGGCGATCAGCCGAGATCCCGCCGCGTGCAGGTCCGGTACGGCCGGACGGATCCGGCGTCGGCGCCTCGGGCTACGTGCACGTATCCGCAACTGTGTGTACGCCGTGGGGTGCCGGTGGTGGCGTGGCTGGGCGGGCTCGAGAGGCCCGGCGGGACGCGCTACCGCTTCGAGGACCTGCGGACGGACCTGCTCGGGCGCGGAGCGCTCGGGTTCGGGCGGATGATGGAGTGGAGCAGCGCGTGGCCCGTGGAGCGGGTCACCACCTTCGACCATGCGACGCGGGTGGGCATGACCTATCCCTTCGCCGGGCGCCCGCGGTCGATCCAGGAGGTCACGCCGATCCTGCCCCACGGCCCGCTGGGCGCGCGCGACTGCGAGCCGCTGACCGACGGATCATGCACGCTCGAGGAGGGCCCCGCGCGCGCGCGTGCGCGGGTGGTCCACCAGGAGCTCGATTACCAGGTGGTGCAGCTCAACGGGGGTCGCAGCTATTTCGTTGCCACGCAGGGGATGGCGCGACGCGAGTACGAGGACCCGGAGGTGAGCATCGACTGGAACGAGGAGGCGCGCACGCACTGCGTGGACGTGGACGACCCCGGCGGCGCGGCGCCGATCCGGCAGAGCGCGACGTACGAGGTCGACGACTATGGCAACCTGCGGAAGGAGATCGTTCAGACCGAGGGAGGCGTGCGCCGCGAGGTGACGAGGACGTTCGACGTGCGGCCTGGTGTGTGGCTCGTCGGGCTGATCGACACGCAGGCGGAGCGCGCGTACGAGGTCGGCTCGACCCTGCCGGGGAAGCTGCACATCGACTACCACCATGACGAGCGCGGGCTGCTCGACGAGGTGAAGATCGAGCCGGACAGCACGGACGCCGATGTCCGGGAGACGACCTCGCTCGTCTACGACGAGGCTGGGCGGCTGACGCAGGAGAGGCGGGAGGCGCCCGGGGAAGCGCCGCGGATCTGGAACTATGAGCACGACGATATGTCGGGCGAAGGGATCTTCGTCAGCCAGACGTGGAACGGGCTTGGTGTGTCGCACTGGACGTACACGCACCCGGCGTACGGGGTGCTGATCGGGGAGATCGACGTGAACGGCGCGTGGTCGACGCGGGTGCATGACGATCTCGGGCGGCTGAGGAGGACGATCTCCGGCACCGGCGCGGTGAGCGAGACGGCGATGGCCGCGTGGGTGGACGCCGGCAAGACGGCGGGGCTGACCGTGGAGACGACGCTGTCGCGCGGAGGCCGCGCGGTGGCGACGGTGGACGAGCGGGGCCTTGTGGTGGAAGAGGCGGAGCGGTCGTTCGACGGGCGGATGAAGGTGCGCGCGCGATCGTACGACGTGTTCGGGCGGCTGCTGTCGGTGAGTCGGCCCGGGTTCGACGCGGCCGCCGAGGAGAAGGCCGAGCGGACGTACGACAGCCTGGGCCGTGTGCTCTCGGAGACCGGGCCGGACGGCGCGCGCCAGCGGTACGAGCACGAGCTGCTGCAGACGATCAAGATCGACCCGGAAGGCCGGCGCAGCCGGAGGGTCGTGGATCCCGAGGGGCGGCCGCGCGAGACGGCGGTGGAGGTGGACGGCGCGTGGCAGTCGACGATGTTCGCCTACGGGCTGAACAGCAAGCTGTGGAAAGTGACCGACCCGAAGGGGAACGTGACGGAGATGCAGCACGACATCCGCGGGCGGCGCACGACCGTGCGTGACCCCGACGCCGGGACGCGGCGGACGCGGTACAACGGTCATGGGGAGATCCGGGAGGAGGTGAACGCGCTCGGAGAGTGGACGGTGGTGGTGCGGGACGCGATGGGGCGGCGGCGCCAGGTGAAGAGGGTCGACGAGGTGACGACGTTCACGTGGGACACGGCGCCGCACGGGGTGGGTCAGCTCGCCGGCGTGGTGAGCCCGGATGGGACCGCGGTCTCCTATACATACGGCGCGATGGGGCGGCTCTCGGAGGTGCGGACGAGCGTCGAGGGCGAGGAGTTCGCGGTGGGGATCACGTACACGCCTGACGGGCTGCGCGATGAGCTCCTGTACCCGAAGGTGCCGGGGCGGGATCGCTTCCGCGTGAAGCACGTGTACGAGGACGGGTCGCTGTCGGAGCTGCGCGCGAGCCAGGATGACGGGACGACTCGGCTCCTGTGGAAGGTGCACAAGAGGAACGCGGACGGGGCGCTGCTGGCGGCGACCTTCGGCAACGAGGTGTTCGTGCAGCGGACGTACGACCCGGTGACGGGACGGCTGGAGACGGCGCAGGCGACCAAGCGCGAGCCGCTGCAGGCGCTGACGTACGGGTACTACGAAGACGGCCGGGTGCGCGAGCGGCGCGACGGCGTCGCGTTGCGGATCGAGACGTTCCAGTACGACGACGCGGGCCGGCTGGAGAGGTGGGACCTCGCCGCGCCGGATGGTGCGCAGGGAACGGAGTACAATTACGATGAGCTTGGCAACCTGCGCACGGTCGCGGTCGACGGGGTGCTGGCGGAGGAGAGCCGCCACGATCCGGCGGGAAGGCCGCACGTGGCCGTGGCGCAAGACGGGGTGGCGTTCAAACACGACGCGGCCGGGCGGCTGGAGTGGTCGAGCGAGGGGCTGAAGATCGGGTACACCACGTTCGATCTGCCGAGGTGGGTACAGAAGAAGGGCGAGAGCTGGGAGTTCCTGTACGACGCGTTCGGGGCGCGGGTGAAGAAGACGCACGGCGAGGAGGAGACGATCTACATCGGCGGCGTGTACGAGCGGCGCACGGACGCGGGCGGGACGCGGCACGTGTTCCGCGTGGCGTCGCCCGAGGGCGAGGTGGCGCAGGTGGTCTTCGCGGGCCCCAAGGACGAGCGGACGCTGTATGTGCACAGTGACCCGCTGGGGAGCGTGGGGGTCGTGACGGACGCGGCGGGCAAGGAGGTGGAGCGGCTGCACTACGAGCCGTTCGGGCGGCGGATCGAGGCCGACGGCAGGGCGCCGGGCGTGGCGAAGGGCGAGGTGAAGCACGGGTTTACAGGGCACCGGCACGACGACGAGCTCGGGCTCATCGACATGCGCGGGAGGCTGTATGATCCGAACCAGCGCCGCTTCTTGACGCCGGACCCGCTCGTGACCGACCCGCTGTGGGGGCAGAGCTACAACCGGTACAGTTATGTGATGAACGATCCGGTGAACCTCGTGGATCCGACGGGGTTGTACTGGAAGCGGGTCACGTATACCGACGGCAGTACGGGGTGGGCGGAGTTCGACGACACCACCGGAGCGCTGATCGGGATAGAGGCGGAGACCATCGAGGTCGTTGCGCCGTCTGGGGATGGGCAGCCTCCGCGTCCCGGTGGGGCGCGTGAGCGAGGGGGGGCGGAGATCAGGAGAGATCTGGCGCAGTTCTTCGAGGCTGGAGACGAGTATTTCGAGCAGGGCGGTGGCTCTTCGGTCGGCGACGACTACTCGGGCGCCGGGGATACGCTCGCCGCGACGCTGGAGCGCGGGGTCAGGCTGTCGGATCTGACCGGAGAGAAGCCGATGCCGGGCCTGGTGAGCGGGTCGGTGATCGGGGATCCGGACATCGTGCCGAGGTTCACCCGGTCGGCGGCCGTCGCGCGGGACTTCCACAACTCCCTCGAGCTCGGGGGGCTGGCATGGCACGCGGGCAATGACGGCGAGGCATTGATGCTGGACCTCCGGGCGGCGATGGATGTCGTGGCGCTGTGCGCGACGGTTGCCGTCGAGAGCGGCATCGGGGTGGCGATGGTCCTCGGCGCCGTGCTGCCCGGGGGGCAAGGGGGAGTGGCCGTATCAGGGGCGGCCGCCGAAGCAAGGGCCAGCATCACGAGCGGATCTCAGGTCACCGAGCAGGTGATCCGAGAGGCTATGAAGGACGCTCCGCTCGCATCGCAGCAAGCGCGCGGTGTATCCCTGCCGCTGGTTCAGCAATACGTGGATAAACTGATTGCTGGTGAGGTCGCGCCTGCCATCAAAGTTGATGGCCGGATGATTGTGGACGGCAACCACCGGTACATCGCCGGTAGGGTGCTCGGGCAAGAGCCGACGATACAGGTATGGGCGGGAGGTCGTCCGGAGCGCATTATTTCCTGGGAGAGTATTCCAATCAACCCGGAGACATGGTGATGATCGTGATACGTTGTGAGACTGGCGATGACGTGTATGTGGACGCCGAAAGCCTCGTCGGCGCGAATCTGTCCCGACAGAATCTCCATCGAGCGCTTCTCGACGGGCAGCTTCTTCGAGGCGCCGATCTGTCGGATTCCGAGCTGCGATCGGCATGGATGGAAGGCGCATGTCTCGAGCAGGCGAAGCTCATGCGATCGAGTCTCGCTGCGTGCAATGCTTCGCGTGCGAGCTTTGCGAAGGCGGACCTGAGGGACGCAATGATGCGGAGTGGAGGCTTCCAAGAAGCCGATTTCACCGGCGCCGACCTTCGCGGTGCAAAGGTCGGCGGGGCGACCTTTGCCAGAGCGACGCTCCATGGCGCTGACCTCCGTTGCGAGGGGCTTGAGCGAGCCGAGCTCGCGGGAGCGCGGGCGGACACACTCACACGTTGGCCTGATGGCTTCGATCCGGCGGCACAGGGAGTTCTCGTCGAGCCGGCTGCCAATTGATCCACTGCCTCGGCGACCTGTTCGCCGACGATGAGGATGATCGAGCAGGAGCGAAATCGCTCCTCGGGGCCGGCGTCTCCCTCGACAGGCTGAGGACGCTCGGGTTCGATCGTCGTACCCCCCTCGTGGAACGCACCGCGCTGCGAATCGGCGCAAAATCTGCGATCAGTGTCGATGATGCCCCCTGGGGCGCGACGCTCCACGTCGCATTTCGTGAGAATCGGCCGGCGCTCACGGGAATGCGTGCCTACGCTCCGGTGAGCGCCGCCGGCGCTTACTTCACCGGCCCATGACGCCTTTACGCGAGCGGAGCGACGGTGTATCTCCCGCCACCGCTCGCGCACCCATGGCGACGGGCATCCAGGACAGCTCATGTCGACTTCGTTTCTCACGCGCTCCCTCCGCGCCGCCGCGCTCGTGACCTGGGCCGCCAGCGGGCTCGGGTGTGCTCCGCCCAAGCCGCCGCTCACCTGCGCGTCCCAGGGCGGTGCCCCGTGGGTGGAGCTCTCCTCGGAGCACTTCGTGATGTGGACTGATCTCGACCGCTCCGAAGCGCGCGACGCGCTCGCCGAGTTCGAGACCTCGTACAACGCGCTCGAAGACGTTTGCTTCCCGAGCGACACGCCCGACCCGTTTCGGATGCAGATCGTCCTGTTCGCGCGCGAGCGGGATTTCAGTCAGTTCGTTCGGCGGCCCTTCGGCGGCTATTTCATGCACGCGCTGCCGAACGACCTCGAGCCAGCTCCGACCATGGTCATGTACGGTTCGCTCGGGGAACAGACGCGCCTCACGTTCCAGCACGAGCTCGCGCACCACTTCATCGCGCAGAGCATCGGACCCACGCCAGCGTGGCTCAGCGAAGGGCTCGCCCAGTTCTACTCGACGCTCCGCTTGCAGGACGGTTATGCGATGATCGGCTCACCGCTGCCCGATCGAAGCTTCCTGAAGGGGGCGTCCTGGCGCGCCGCAAGCAATGGCCCGTTCACTCGCTTGCTGATCCCCGTCAGCCGGGCGCGGTCCGCCACGGAGCTCATCGACCTTGGCCGAGACGATTTCTACGGCCGCTCCGGCGAGCCATCGGAGGCCGAGCGCCGCCAAGTGGCGATCAACTACCTGAGCTCGTGGGCGCTCGTTCACATGCTGAGCAACGGTCCCGAGCCCTACGTGCGGCGCTTCGCCGGATTTCTCGAGGCAGCCTCGCGAGGCGTGCCCGTGCGGCAGGCCTTCCAGCAAGCCATCGCCGACATCCCGTCCGAGCAGCTCGATGAGCATTTCCGGAGCTACCTCGTGGGCCCGCGGCTGATCAAGAAGGTGGGCCCCTATGCGCCCCCGCCGCCTCCGCCGCCGCAGACCGAGCGCGCGATGAACGACGCCGAGGTCCACGTGCTCTGGGCGCGTCTCAAGTCGTGGGATGGTGACGAGAGGGCCTGGGCGGCGGCGCACCTCGAGGAGGCGCTCGCTCATGAACCGAACAACGCGGAGGCCCGCCTCTGGCGCGGGCGCCTCTGGACCGCCGAGGGCCGCCTCAGGGAAGCGGAGCAGGAGCTCACGGTGGCGCTCGCGGCGAGGCCGATGGATCCTCGGTATCTCCTGGCGATGGGGAGGTTGCTCTACACGCTGGCGAGCCATCGCGTCATCACGACCCTCGACGCCATGGGACGCGCCGCCCCGCTCGTCGACCGTCTGAGCCGGGCCGCATCCACCGCGGCGCAGCTCGATTTCGTGGCCCGATACCGCATCGAGCACCGCGAGCTCGACGAGGCACAGACGTTCATAAGGCGCGCCCTGAAAACCGACCCAGGCTGCGCGTCCTGCTACGACACCTACGGCATGCTGCTCCTCATGCAGGGTCGAGTCACGGAGGCCATCAGCGCGGCGGGGCACGCGCTCGATCTCGTGCCGGAAGGGAGTGAAAGTCCGGTCATCGAGGCGCGTCTCCGCTGCTTCCTCGCGCACGAGCAGGCGGCGCGGGACGGCGCGCCGACGCGTGCGGAGAAGTGCTTCGACCCGCTCCGACGGTGACGCCGGGCGCGCTCGCGTCGCCTCAGCGCTGGCAACCGCCGAGCAGCGGCGCCCCGAGCAGATCGAGCTGCTCGACCGCGCGCTGCGGCCGGCGCGCGCGCCCGCCCGCGCCCACACCCGGGGCGGCGCTCCGGGAGCTCGCCCGCCAACCACGGCTCCGGAGGCAACACGACGTACGCGCCCGGCAAGCGCCCGCTCTCGGCCCACGCGTCATGAAAACGGAAGTCGAACGTGGGAATGTTGAGCTCCAGGTCGACGAGGATCCTCCGCCCGTCCTCCTGGAGGCACACGAACTCCCGCTCCTGGTCGCTCCATGAGCGCTCCGTCGTCCTGCACGAGAACGCAAGGCCCGACAGGCCGACGCGCCGAGGCCGGTGAGCGAGTAGTAGAGCAGCAGCGCGCTGCGCCCTCGCGCGCGCTCCGCGCCGGGCAGGATCGCGCCCGCGTTCAGCACGTTCAGGTCGGGGGAGACGAGATAGATGAGAAAGAAGAAGAAGATCAACGCGAAGACGCCGTCCCAGATCCCGAAGAACCGATAGAGCCAGTGGAGCTCTCCGATGGTATAGAAGTAGAAGGTGAAGAGAGAATAGATGCTTTTCGCCACGATCCCCGTGACGAGCAGATCGGTGCTCACCTGGGCGGCACGGAAGATGAGGAAGGCCAGCACGCCGATGGTGAACGAGAACCCCGAGACAAACGCGAAGCTCGGGACGTCGATCGGCGGCGGGACGCCCAGCAAGGCGAAGATCGGCCGGTGGAACAGCAGGAGGAGCACGTTTCCTCCAGCGTTGGCGATCGCCGTGATCAGGCTGAGCACGCGGAAAACCCGGAGCAGTCCAGGCGGCGCTCCAACCGCATAGCCCTGCATTTCGAGACGCTCTTTCCTGACGGAAGCGACCGCGGCGATCCCCCCGATTTTACTGCTCGATGGCCCCTGAGGATCGCCCCCGCGCGATCCGGAGGAGATAGAGGAAGAAAAACGCGACGAAGCCGAAAAGCGCACGCGCCTTGTCGCTCAGGGCCGCGGCCCCCGAGACGCGGAACGACAGAAGGAGAAGCACCCCGTCAATCGGCCGGAGCCGCGCCACCCCCTCGCCAACCGCGCTCCCGTGCTCGTCATCCCCCTCCTGGATCCGGAAGGGGAGCACGACGCTCTCCCTCCACAGCCGCCATAAGGCGAAGGCGCTGCGCGGCCGGAACACCCGCGCGCCGCGCAGCGTGAACCGCCGGCCGTCGGCGCCGTCGAAGGGAAGCACGTAGCGTATCTCTCGCTCCGGGCCGGTCCCTGTGGCGACGAAAAGATTCCAGACGCCCTCCCTGATCGGAGTCTCTCCCGCGGTCAGCCCTCCCGCCGACAGCGTCCCCGTCACGAGCCCTGGGTGCGCCGAATCGGAGATGAACCTCGCCAGATAGGAGATCGTGATGCGCAGGTGAAGGCGCACCTGGCGGGGCGCCGCTCGCCGGTCGGCGGCCGCTCCTGGGGTGCTCTCCCAGGAGCCGGAGAGGCGCTCCCGGAACGTCAGACCAAGCCCCGGATGCCGCGGCGGCGCCGTCCCTGCGGCCGGTATCGCGATGGCCGTCAGCGGATCCGCATAGGGCGCGGCGTGCGCCCGCTCCGGCGGTGTCCAGCCCGGCTCGCCCGTGATCCGGCGGATGATCCGCTCGATGTTCCGCTCGGTCACCGCGGCGATGGTGTGCGACGGGTTCACGCCGGTCGCCGCTGGCAGGATCGCGCCGTCGAGGACGAAGAGGTTTGGATAGTTGAACACCTCGCCGAGGCCGCTCGTGACGCCGTGCTCCTCGCTGTCGCTCATCCGGCAGCCGCCGAGGCTGTGGACGGTGATGGGCAGGTGCGCGAACCGCCAGAAAGGCGAGACCGCGTAAGCGCCGCCGAGCTGCGCCACGATGTCCTGGGCGAGCCGCTCTTCCACGCTGTAGAGCAGGAGGTTCGACGGGACGTCCCACCGGACCGACAGCTTTCCGCCCCGCACGAGCTCCAGCCGCCCGTTGGCCAGGTCCCTCCCCATGCCCAGGAACATCGCGGTGTTCCGCATCTCCTCCGGCGTGACCGGGGGCGGCTCCCGCTCCGACGCCGCCCGCATGATCTCGTCGAGCGCGGCGCCGGTCGGCGGCTCTGCCGGGGTCGCCCAGGGCCTGTCCAACGCCGCCGCCGGCCAAGAGCGCCAGTCGATGTGCGGCCTCGAGAGCTTGATGATCGGCCAGAGCTGCCTCGGGAAGCCGCCGTCTTCGATCAAGAACCACGCCTGGTCGCGCCCGGGGCCGCCCGCGTAGACGACGCCGGCGGTGATGGGCGGCCCGCTCGCCGGCTCGAACGGAGCGGCGACATCGAAGCCGAGGGCGAGCAGATCCCCGTTGCCCGAGTACCCCGCGCCGAGCTGCGCGCTGAGCCGAGGCAGCGCGCCCGCCTCCTTGCAACGCAGGAGCAGCTCGGTCGAGCCGAGCGAGCCCGCGCAGACGAAGACGTGCTCGGCCTCCTCGAACAGCTCCTGTCCGCCGCGCCCGTGATCGCGGTACGCGACGCGGTACCGTGGTCCCTCCGCGCCGGAGAGCGGCTCTATCAGCGTGACCTCGCACTCCGTGCGCATCGTCGCGCCAGCGCGCTCCGCAAGCGGGAGATAGTTCATGTCCAGGGTGTTCTTCGACCGATGGACGCAGCCGATGGTGCAGTCGCCGCACTCGACGCACCCGCCCTGCAACACCCCGAACTTGTTCGGGTGGAGCCCCGGCTTATTGGAGAAATTGATCGCCAGCGGCGGATAGAAGAGCTGCTCCTTGCGGCGCAGCTTGGTGAGCGCCTCGGACATCTGCCGCGTCTTCGGCGGCAGTCCGCCCGGCGAGCGGGTGATCGGCTGGATGTCCAGCATGTAGGCGACCAGGTCGTAATAAGCATCGAGCGCCGCGCGGCTGTAGCCCTCGGGCCACCCGCGCTCGAAGACCTCCGACGGCGCGCGCAGGTGCACGTTGGCGTAGATCAGGGAGCCGCCGCCGTAGCCCGCCGACTGCACGACGCGCATCTGATCGATAGGCCGGACGTCATACAGCCCTCTCGTCTTTTCCCAGAGCCACTGATCGAGTCGACCTCTCGGAAACTCGGGGACCTTCTGGTCGTACCGGCGGCCGCGCTCGAACACGGTCACCGCAAATCCGGCCTGCGCGAGGCGACAGGCGGAGACCGCTCCACCAAAACCCGTCCCGATCACGATCGCTCGATGCTGTCCCATGGCTCCCCCCTGCTTCGATGCTGTCCCATGGCGCCCCTTGGCAGAGGCGTCTTCGGCCCGTCATGGATCTTCACGTTCGCCTCCGCTCGCGGCCTGCGCCCGTGAGACGGGGATGCGCCTGGCTCACGGAGCGGAGGAACGCGGCGAAAAGCCCGACAGAGACCCGATTCCCGGCGACCGGGATCAGAAACAGCCTCGGCACCTGCCCGGGGGTAGGCCGGGAAATTTCAGAGGAGTATCGCCGCGAAGGGACCTTCGACCCAACACATCGAACAGCGAGCCGGAGAGGTCAAGGGACCCTCCTTGCGATCCCTTCATTGTCGTCGATCTCCGCGGTATTTGCACCCTGCGTCACGACGCGGAAACCGAGAGCGGGCGCCTGCCGGGAGCGTATGTCACGTCGCCTCCGGATCCGTGGTTGAAGTGCGCCGTCAGCGCGCATGCGAACGCCTGCATCGTCGCCGCCTTCTATCGAGACGTGCTCAAGCGGAACGGCGTCGACAACCGCGGCCACAGGTTCACCTCGAGCGTCCAGTGCCTGTACGGGCCGGAAGGGATGCAGACTCGGGAATGGCGGAACGCGGTCTGGGACGGCGAGCAGATGAACTACGGCCAGCCCGATCACATGAACGATTACCGGCGCTTCCCGTGTCGCGAGCTGCGCGAGCTGGTAGAGCGCCGGTCGCGAGCTGGTAGAGCGCTCCGACAGGGAGGCGGACGCGCTCGCGTCGCCTCAGCGCGGGCAGCCGCCGAGCAGCGGCGCCCCGAGCAGATCGAGCTGCTCGACCGCGCGCTGCGCCCGGCGCGCGCGCGCGCCCGTGGCGCTCCGGGAGCTCGCCCGCTGCACGAGCTCCTCGCGGAGCGCCACGAGCTCACGCGTCGGCAGCGTGCTCGTGTCCGTCACGAGCCGCGCTCCGTCACGGTAGCCGGTCCACACCGTGTAGCCGTCCCGTGTGACCTCGATCCCGAAGCTGGGGCCATAATCCGTGATCTCGTAGCTGCGCCCCAGGGCCAGGAAGCTCCACTTCTTCATCGCGACCGTCTCGCCAGTGTCCGTCGAGGCGGTCGGATCGGCCAACAAACCGGGGGTCGGGCCCTCCCGGGCCCATGGCCCCGTGCGCGCGCGAGCTGCGCGCGAGCTGCGCGGAACCCGTGCGTAACCCGCGTGACCCGCGCGTCACCAGCGCCCGCGCTCCGGAGCGACGCGCCCTCGCAGGGCTCCCTCCGCGCCGCTCCGCACCGCGAGGTGCCTCACGTCGTGGGATACCTATCGTGATGGCGGACCCAAGACATCGTGTGAGGCAGCGCGGCCTCGTCGCGGCCCAGGGGCGTGAGATCCAGGTAGTTGTAGGTGCCGATCAGGACATCGAGCCCGCGCGCGTAGGTCGAGTAGGTGTGGAAGACCTCATCGCCTTCGCGGGCGAACACGCTCAGCCCAGGAGCCTCCGGGAAGGGGGAGCTCGCCTTCTTGAAGTTGTACTCCATATCGCCTCGAGCGCGCTCCTCCTCACGGAACGAGACGTGATAGTCATAGTTGAAGTCCGTCTCTCCCGAGGAGACCCACGGGAACGTCCAGCCCATCCGCGCCTTGAACGGCTCGATCTTGGCGAGCGGCGCGCGGGAGACGGCGCAGTACGCCGTGTCGCGGGCGGCGAGGTGGACGTGGCCACCCTGGATGTTGTCGGCCACGTACGAGCAGCTCTTGCAGCCCTCGTCCCAGCTCGGCGCGAACATGAAATGGTAGACGAGGAGCTGCCGGCGCTCGCCGAAGAGCTCGCGCAGCGTCAGCTTGCCTGAAGGCGCGTCGAACACATACGCCTTCTCGACCCTCACCCACGGCAGCTCGCGGCGCGCGGCGCTCAGCGCGTCGCGCCGCCGGTCGTGCTCCTTCTCTCTCTCCAGCAGCGCGAGGCGCGCCGCCAGCCACTCTTCCCTCGAAACGACCTTGGCGCGGCTCATCGGCGCTCTCCCTTCGACGCGGGGGCGCCGGCGGCGCTCCTGCTCTGGTTCCGGTTGCGGAGCTTCTTGACGGCGATCGCGGTCACGGCGCCGGCGGAGGCCGCCTGGGCGAGGACCCATCCGATGGACGCTAGGCACGCTGGGCACATGGGGATCTCCTCCTGTGGGCGGCGCGCGCGGCGTCTCGCCGCGCCAGCCGCTGACCCGCCGAAATGACCACGGCGCCTGCGGCCGCGACAGCAACATCGATGTCGCGATCCGTTGGCGCGCGCCGCCGGGCGTGCGACGCTGCCGCGATGGATGCGACGGCCGAGGTCCCCGCCGAGCTCGGCGCGCTGGCGGCCCGCTCGCTCGCGGCGGGCGACGCGCTCGACGCGCTCAATGTGGTCGGCCCCTTCGGAGGGCCACACGCGCTCGCGCTCCGCGGGATCGCGCTCGCGCAGATGGGCGCCTATCCGGAGGCGAAGGCAGCGCTCGGCCGCGCCGCGCGGGCGTTCGCGGCGGCGGGCGCCGAGCGCGCCCGGGCGCGCGCGAGCGCCGCCCTCGCGGAGATCGCGCTCGCGCAGCGGGAGCTCGGCGAGGCGCGCCAGGGGCTCGTCGAGGCGGGTGACGCCCTCGAGCGCGCCGGCGATCTCACGAACGCGGCGTGGGCTCGCCTGGGCGCGGCGCGGGCCGCGCTCCTCGAAGGCCGCGTCGCCGAGGCGGAGCGCGCGCTCGCGGCCGCCGAGGCCACGGTCACGAGCGACGCGCCGGTGTTCACCAGGGCCGCGCTGGCGCTCGTGCGCGCCGAGGCGCATGCGCGGCTCGTGCGCGCGTCCTCGGCGCGGCGCGCCGCCGAGCAGGCCGCGGCGTGGGCGCGGGCGAGCGGACACCCGCTGCTCATCACCGAGGCCGAGCGCTTCCTCCGCGCGCACGACGAGCCCGTGGCGCGCCGCGTCCAGGGTGGCCGCGACGAGCCCGTGCGCCTCGCCGATGTCGAGGCCCTGGTCGCCGCGCCTGCGGGGCGGGTCGTCGTGGACGCGCTCCGCCGCCGCGTCCTCGACGGCGGCGAGGTGCGGGCCGACCTCGCGCGCCGACCGGTCCTGTTCGCCCTGATCGAGGCGCTCGCGCGCGCCCACCCGGCGGCGCTCGCGAGCGACGACCTCGCGCGCGCCGCGTTCGGCGTTCGCGCGGTCAACGAGTCCCACGGGCGGCGGCTGCGCGTCGAGGTGGGGCGCCTGCGCGCCGCGATCCACGGCGTCGGGGTCGTGCGGGCGCTCGGGAACGCGTACCGCTGGGAGCTCGGCGCGGGCGTGGAGGTGGTCGTCCTCGCGCCGCTCGAGCCGGGCGACGCGGCCGCCATCCGCGCGCTCCTCTCGGACGGCGCCGCGTGGAGCGCCGCGGCCATCGGCGCCGCGCTCGGCAAGAGCGCGCGCACGGTGCAGCGCGCGCTGGCGGAGCTCTCGCTCGCGCGCGCGGTCGAGGTCACCGGCAGCGGCCCCTCGCGGCGCTACGCGAGGCCAAGAGCGGCGCTGTCGATCGCGTCACAGATGTTGCTCCTCGGGCTCGCGCTTCCTGGTTGAGTGCGCGTCGGGTGCGCGGGGCGAGGGAGGAGTTGACCATGAAAGCCCGGCAGGCCGAGATCATCGCGGAGCGCACGTTCGAGGGGGTGGAGTCGATTCACGGGGTCGCGTTCGACGGACACGCCGTGTGGTTCGCGCACGGCGATCGCGGAGACCTCGTGTCCGCCGAGCCCGAGAGCGGCCGCGTGCTGCGTCGCCTGAAGGCGCCCGCGAGCGCCGGGGTGGCGTTCGACGGGCGCCACCTGTGGGTCGTCGGCGGCGGCAGGATCCGGAAGATCGATCCCGCGAGCGGGGCCGCGGTCGGCGAGGTGCCGGGCTTCGACGCGACGCCCGTGAGCGGGCTCGCGTGGGCCGACGGCGCGCTCTATGCGGGCATCTACCGCGAGCGGAAGATCCTCAAGATCGATCCCGAGCGCGGCGCCGTCCTCCGCACGCTCGTCTCCGATCGGCTCGTCACCGGCGTCACGTGGACCGACGGCGATCTCTGGCACGGCGTGATGTGCGAGGAGGAGGGCGCGCCGTCGGAGCTCCGCCGCGTCGATCCCCGGAGCGGCGAGGTCCTGGACCGGCTCGCGCTGCCGGAGAGCGTGCGCCTCTCCGGCGTCGAGGCGGACGCGAGCGGCCGCATGTGGTGCGGCGACCCGGCGACAGGCAAGCTCCGCGCGGTGAAGAGGCCGCGAAAGGCGGTCTGATTCACCCTGGGTTCGACCTGCCGGGTGCAGCGGGCCAGCGTGTGGAGACAAACTCACAGCGTGAGTGACACCGCGCCGGCGGGAAACGTCTGGGTCGCTGCGCGCGGCGATGATCAGAATCGAAACCTTCGGGAATGCGAAGGCGCGAATGCGTGACTCGCGGACAGCGTTGGACTTCCAGCCTCCTCGACGGGAGCGGTGTCGATCGGCGCCGCGTACCCATGTGGAGATCCGATATGCATCTTCGATCGTCTGGCTGGATCTTCGTTCTGGGTTCCTTGGCGCCCGCCTGCACCGGGCAGCTCGGCGATCCGTCCTCGGGTCCGGCTGGCGGCGAGACCGGCGGGAAGAACCTGGGCGTGAACGTGGGCCAGTACATCAACAACACCACCGCGCAGAGCTCGAACAAGCTGCTCACGTCGGTGATGAATGCGCTCGGCTACGCCGCGACCGGCATCGGCATCGAGCCGAGCTGCGGACCGCTGCCGGGCTTCCTCGCCTGACGCGTGCTCGTGGCAGGGCAGCGCAGGCTCCCAACCGTCCTCTCTTGAGCGAGGAGCCGGGAACAAACCGCCTCGACCCCGTGTTCCATCGGCCATGGCGCGACGTGTGATGGGCTGGGTCCTGATTCTGTTCACGCTGGCCCTGGTGGGGTGCGATCATGCGACCAAGGCGGCTGCGCAGGCCGCGCTGGAGCGGCGAGGTCCCCTGTCGATCGTGCCGGGCGTGCTCGATCTGCGCTACGCCGAGAACCGCGACATGGCCTTCAGCCTGCTCCGCGGCATCGAGTCGCCGGCGAAGGTGGCGATCCTCTTCGTGTGCTCGATCCTCGTCCTGGGCGTGATCATCGCGGGCTGGTGGAGCAGCCGCCGCGCTTCGGCCACCGAGCAGGCCGGGTACGCGCTCATCGTCGCCGGCGCGATCGGGAACGCGATCGATCGCGCCTTCCGCGGCTATGTCGTCGACTTCATCCACCTTCACAGCTGGCCGGTGTTCAACGTCGCTGACATGGCCATCGTGGCGGGCGGGATCTTGCTCGCGATCGTGATGTTCCGGCGTGCGCGCCGGGAGCCGCGCGAGGTGTCCTGAGCATCGCCTCGTGAGATCGTCTCGCCCGAGCACGCCGCCGTCGATCAGGGTTTCTCATACCCGGACGACAGGGCGGTCGCGCCGCACCTCTTCCGGTCCGATCCCTGATTCAGCCCAAGAGGACTGGCCGTGCGGCAGCGCCGCTGGGATCAGGTACAGAGCAGCTTCTTCAGCTCCTCCTTGGTCTTGGCCTTCGCGCCGGCCAGGGCGGTGACGGCGAGCTGCTGTATCTGCTTCGCCCTGGAGCAATCGTCTGGCCGGTTGGGCGCCTGCTCCAGCAAGGGGCCGAGCTCCTCCGTGGGACCTTTCGCCTGCTTCTTGATGCAGAGCACGGGCTCGCCCTCCTGAAGATAGTACCGGCGCTGCGTGACGCTGCTCGTCGTCGCCGGCTTGTCCGGCGTACCCCTCGTCCCGTCAAAGGCCCAGGATCCATCGTCGTGCAGCGCGAAGACCAGCTGGCCCTGGTCGTAGTAGAACTGGTACGTCGACTCGCCGTGCCCCGCGTCGGCGGCCGCGATCTCCGCTTTCTGGACCGCGCCGTCCGCCTGGTACAACCGGAGCTCGCCGCGCCCCTCGCCGCCGGCGCACTCGAAGCGGAGCTCGCTTCGCTTCAGGTCGTTGCGGGCCTGGATGTCCTGATACCGGGCCCTGATCTTCTGGATCCGCGGATCGTCGAGGCTCACAACGGGGCCCTCGGCGCTGTCCGCTGCTGCCTGGGGTGCTGCCGCGGTCGTCGGGCTTTCCACCGCGGAGGTGCCGGCCGGGGGCGTGGTCGCGCCGGGCGCCGGAGCTCGCCCCGTACCTGCGGGGGCCTCGGAGACGCTCGCCGGCGAGGTGGAAGACGGCGAGCTACACCCGATGCCGACGGCGACCAGCAGGGCGATGGAGGATCGGTTCATGAGGACCCAGAACGCTTGGTGCAACCGTCACATTCGGCGGGTCGGGTCACCCGCCCTTGCGTCGAAACTCCACGAAGAACCGCACCGGGCCGTCGGGGTCGACGTGGTGCAGCACCTCGGGCGCGACGACGCCCGGGGTCTCTGGATCGAGAGAGAGCTCTCGACCGCCGAGCCCATCGATCCGGTAGCGGAGCCGCCCCGAGATCACGTGGATCACCCCCCATACGCCGGGCTTCGTGGAATGGTTCTTTCGCAGGCCGGCAGGGATCGTGGCCTCGTCGAAATCGGCCGTCCGCTTGTACGCGACCAGCCCGTCGGGCATCTCGAGCCGATCGCAGCGCACGCAGTCGAGCTCGGTGCCGAGCATCGAGGCGCGGCCTTCGGGCGTGACGACCCAGGGGCGCGAGAGGAACGGTGGCTTGTGCCGGACGTGCTGGCCATGTCCACAGCTCAGCTCGGCCACCCAGTCGTTCGCATCGTCCTGATGATAGCCCGTGATCGATCGGCGCATCGTCGTGCCCGACGACGTACTACGCGCCCAGCAGCGCGGCCATCGCAGGCGCGATGACCTCGGCGACCGCGCGGCGGTGGGAGGCGGCAAGCGCCGCGCCGTCAGGGCGCCCGTGCGCGGCGAGGGCGTCGGCCTCGGCGTCCGGCGCCGTGGCGGCCGGAGGAGGCGAGGCGAGGGCCGCCTCGAAGGCCTCGGAGACCGCCCGGCGCACCGGCTCTCCGCCCGTCTGGAGCGCCCAGGCCACGAAGCGCCATGCGAGCTCGGCGTGCCGCGCCTCGTCCTCGGCGATCGTGGCAAGGGCCCTCCGGACCGCGGCGTCGGTGGCTCGCGAGAGCTGCTCGCTGGCTTGCAGGGCGGCGAGCGTCTCGCCGACGCAGCCCTCGCGGACGGCGCGCGCCGCGAGCTCGGGCAGGTCCGAGGCGACCTCGACCCGCCCGCCGAACGCGAACGGCGCCGGCGCGAGCGCCGCGCCGGCGTACGCGCTCGCCAGGCCGAAGCAGAGCGCCGCGTGGCGCACCTCGTCGCCCGCGGCCTCGTGCGCGGCCGCGAGCATGTCCGGGGGGGCCCCGACCGCCATCAGCTCCAGCGAGAACCGCGCGAAGGAGGCGACCGATGCGTGCTCGAGCAAGGCGTCGCGGAGCCATGCCTCGGCCAGCGCGGCGCGGGTCGCCTGCGTCAACGCCGCCACGTCCGGGCGCGCCGCGGCGCCCCACGCGCTCGCCGCGCGCCGCTCTGCCCGCGCCGTGCGCGCGCGCTCGCCCACGAGGAACGGACGGCCTGAGCCGCCGCAGGTCGCGGTGAACTCGTAGCAGCACTCGCCGCCCCTTAGGACGCCTTCACCGAGGGTGGTGTACCAGCACCCCGCGGGCGCGCCGGGCAGCGGTTGCGGCGCGGAGGAGCTGTAGGGGTCCAAGGTCGGGCACGTGCCCGCGGGTGAGCCGCCGATGCCCCCCTCGCCGGCAGTCCCCCCTTCGCCGGCAGCGCCTCCGACACCGCCCTGTCCTCCCTGGCCCGAGGGCCCCAGGGCGACACAGACCGTTCCTTCCTCGGTCCATTCGACGCCGCCTGCCTGGATTGACGTGGCGGCATCGCTGCTTGGCCCGCCATTCCCACCCATCCCTCCACGCGTCCCCGAGCTCTCGTCGTCGGATGCGGGGCCACCGCCTCCGCCTGGCGCGCGCTCCAGGGTGACGTCGCCGCCGCAGGCGACGCCTCCAACAGCCACGTTGAGCGTCGCCGTGGCGAGAATCGCGCGTGTCAGCTGGTGAGCGAGCGCGATCCGGAATTGAGCCGGAGAAAAGGGAGTACTGGCCATGGTGCCAGAGAACAGCAGCATCCATACCAGCGCAGGATTCGCGGGCGCAGCCTTTCAGCGCGGGAATGGCCGGCACAGCATGGCACAGGCCTGGTCTGCACCGATTGCGCCGCTGCCGCGGCGAGCCCTCGCGGCCCGCGGGCGGCGTGGCCCGCGCGCGCGTCGACGTCGCGCTGCGCTGCGCCGCGCCCGCCTGGCATCGAGCCGGCCGTCCAGATCGCGGCGCGACGCAGCGCCTCCGGCTGCGCTCGGCTCTGCGGTCGCCGCTGCGCTCGGCTCAGCGGACGCCGCTGCGCTCGGCTCCGCGGTCGCGGCTGCGCTCGGCTCCGCGGACGCCGCTGCGCTCGGCTCCGCGGTCGCGGCTGCGCTCGGCTCTGCGGACGCCGCTGCGCACCGAACCGCGCTCGCCGCTGGTATAGAGGCGCTCATGACCCTCCTCCGAGACGTCCTTTCAGCGCTCGAGTCGATCGCGCCGCTCCGGTTCGCGGAGTCCTGGGACAACGTCGGCCTGCTCGCGGGCGACCCGGCGCGGCCCTCGTCGGCGGCGCTCCTCGCCATCGATTACACGCCCGAGGTCGCCCTGGAGGCGCGCCATCTCGGCTGCGATCTCGTCGTCGCCTACCATCCGCCCCTCTTCGAGGCCGTGAAGCGCGTGGTCGCGCCGAGCCCCGTCTTCGCGGCCATCCGCGACGGCATCGCGCTGTACTCGCCCCACACGGCGCTCGACGTCGCCGAGGGGGGCACCAACGACGTCCTCGCCGACGCGCTCGGGATCTCGGCGGACCGAGCGCCGCTCAGGAGGGCGCCCTCCAAGGCGTGGCAGCACAAGCTGGTCGTCTTCGTCCCGGAGGATCGCGCCGACGCGGTGGCCGACGCCCTCGCCGAGGCGGGCGCGGGTCGGATCGGCCGGTATTCGCGCTGCAGCTTCCGCACGCTGGGGACGGGCACCTTCTTCGGGGAGGAGGGCGCGAGCCCCACGGTCGGCGAGAAGGGCCGCCTCGAGCGCGTCGCCGAGGTGCGGCTGGAGATGGTCTTCCCCCGCGACCGGACCGCCGCGGTCGTGCAGGCGATGCGCGCCGCGCACCCGTACGAGGAGGTCGCGTTCGACCTCGTCGAGCTCGCCGCGGAGCCGCTCCGGGCCGGCATCGGCCGGATCGGGCCGCTCACCGGCGCAGCGCCGGTCTCCGAGCTGCTCGGCCGCGTCAAGGAGGGCCTGGGGGTCGACGCCTTGCTCGTGGCCGGCCCCGAGCAGCGCGCCGTCTCCCGCGCGGCCACGTGTGCCGGCGCGGGCGGCGCGCTCCTCGACGACGCCATCGCGCAGGGCGCGGAGCTCTACCTGACCGGCGAGCTGCGCCACCACGACGCCCTCCGCGCGGCGAGCGCGGGCGTCACCGTGGTGTGCGCGCTGCACTCGAACAGCGAGCGCGCCGCGCTGACGCGCCTCGCCGAGCGCCTGCGCGCCGCGGTGCCGTCGCTGCGCGTCGAGCTCAGCGCGCGCGACCGGGATCCGTTCTCGATCCGCTGACGGAGCGGCGCTGCGCCGGGAGGGGGGCGGGGCGCGGGCGCGCGTCAGGGCGCGGCGGCGCGCCCGGCGCACCGAGGCCCCTGGCTCGGACGGGACCCACCGATGCGGCAGTGTTGGCAAAGGTGTGCAAAGCCGCTGGACGAAACGGCCCGCCGCGATCAGCTTGCCGGCCCTCATGCGCGACCACGGCACGCCACCCGCCCCCGATCTGCGCGCGGACGCTGTTGCACCCTCGTCCCCCTCGGCCCGCGGCGCGGGCGTCTGGTCCACGCTCCGCGACGCGGTCCGCGGCGGCGAGCACGACTTCACCACCGGCTCCATCGACCGCGCGATCGCCCTGCTCGCGATCCCGATGGTCATGGAGATGCTCATGGAGTCGCTCTTCGTCGTGGTCGACGTCTTCTGGGTCTCGCGGCTCGGGGCCGATGCCGTCGCCGCGGTCGGGCTCACGGAGTCGCTCCTCGCGATCGTCTACGCCATGGCGATGGGCCTCGCGGTCGCCGCGTCCGCCACGGTCGCGCGGCGGGTCGGCGAGGGGCGCCCCGAGGAGGCCGCCGCGATGGCGGGGCAGGCGATCGCGCTCGGCCTGCTCATCTCGCTGCCGATCTCGGCGGTCGGCGCGCTGCTCGCGTCGCGGCTGCTCGCGGTGATGGGGGCGACGCCCGGGGTGATCGCGACCGGCGCGCCGTTCGCCTCGATCATGCTGCTCGGCAACGCGTCGATCCTGATGCTGTTCGTCATCAACGCGATCTTCCGCGGGGCGGGCGACGCGGCGCTGTCGATGCGGGTGCTCTGGTTCTCGAACGCGCTGAACATGGCGCTCGGCCCGTGCTTCATCTTCGGCCTCGGTCCGTTCCCGGAGCTCGGCGTGGCCGGCGCGGCGGTCGGGACGACCCTTGGCCGCGGGGCCGGCGTCGTGCTGCAGGTCTTCTTCCTCACGCGCGGCAGCGGCCGGGTGAGGGTGCGAGCGCGGCACCTCGTCCCCGACCCGGGGGCGCTCGCGGCGCTGCTCCGGCTCTTCGCGAACGGCGCGTTGCAGAACGTCATCGGCACGGCGAGCTGGATCGGCATGGCGCGCATCCTCGCGCCCTTCGGGAGCGCGGCGCTCGCCGGCTACACGATCGGGATGCGCGTCATCGTGTTCGCGATCCTGCCGGCGTTCGGGCTCTCGAACGCCGCCGCGACCATGGTCGGGCAGAACCTTGGCGCGGGGCGCCCCGACCGGGCCGAGGCCGCCGTGTACCGCGCGGGCATCTGGACCACCGTCATGCTCGGCGCGGTGGGCGTCGTCTTCGCCGTGGGCGCGCGCGCCATCGTCGGCGCGTTCACGGACGAGGCCGAGGTGCTCCGGTTCGGCGCGCAGGCGCTGCGGATCGTCTCGTGCGGGTTCCTGTTCTACGGCTTCGGCATGGTGTTCACGCAGGCGTTCAACGGCGCCGGCGACACCTGGACGCCCACGCTGCTGAACTTCGCCTGCTTCTGGCTCTGGGAGATCCCGCTCGCCTGGGGCCTCTCGGAGGCCGCGGGGCTCGGCCCGGCGGGCGTGTTCGTCGCGATCGCGGTGGCGTTCTCGACGTTTGCCGTCGCGGGCGGGCTCGTGTTCCGCCGCGGCGCGTGGAAGCTTCGCCGCGTCTGAGGCGCGCGGATGCCGCGCCAAGCGGGGCGGCGCTACGCCGTGCCGATGCTGCCCTCCTCGAAGACGTCGCGGTGACGCATGCGAGCCGTCCGGACGGCCTGGATCACGAATCCCAGCGAACCCGGACGCCGGGGTAGCGGGAGACGAGCTCATCCTTGCTCACCAGCTCGGCGTTGTGCTCCATGGCCGTGGCGATGATCACCCGGTCAATCGGATCACGGTGCAGATCGGGCAAAGCTGCCGATTTGGCCGCAATCTGCGGAGTCAGGGGAAGCAGGACAAGGCCTGCTTGGTCGATCGCCTTCGTGAAGAAGTCCTCAACAGAGACCGGGAGCATCACGCGCCCCTTCTTTGCAAGCCAGGCGACCTCCAGGCAGGAGACCGACGCGATGCCGACGGGTCCAGGCTCATGCTCGATGAGCGCCTTCGTCTTCGAAGGAAGATCCGCTGTGGTGCCTTGGATCCACCAGAGCCAGGTATGCGTGTCGAGGACGATCACGCGTCGCTCACGCCCCAGTCAGGCTCATCGATGGCCGGGGTGACCACGTCGCCCAGGATCTGGAGCCCAGACAGCTCCGGAGGGGGTCGACGCACCGGAGTCGACAGCGGGGGCGGTTCTTCGAGCACCAGAAAGATCGCCTCGACCCGTGCGCGAGGAGGGAGGACCGGCATTTCCTTCAGCTTGCCTTGCTCGTCGGTCTCGAGCAGCGCTCGGTGAGCCTGCATGTATGGACGCTAGCACGGTCGCACGGGAGCGCCGATCCGCGGCGCCGCCTACCGCGCCGGCCGCGCGAGCCAGGCCTCGATGAGCTTCCTGGCGATGCTGAGCGGCGGCGGCAGGAGCGGCAGCGCGTCGCGGTGGAACCAGCGCGCGTCCTCCAGCTCGCGCGTGTCGACGCGGAGATCGCCGCCGGCGTAACGCGCGGTGAAGCCGACCATGATCTGGTGCGGGAAGGGCCAGGGCTGGCTGCCGAAATAGACGATATCGGCGGCGTCGACGCCCGTCTCCTCGTGGACCTCGCGCGCGACGCACGCCTCCAGCGTCTCGCCCGGCTCGACGAACCCGGCGACGAGGCCGTACATGCCCGCAGGGAACCGCGCCTGGCGCGTCATCAGGACGCGCGGGCCGTCCTCGACGAGCACGATCGTCGCCGGCGTGATCCTGGGGAAGTAGTTGCTCGCGCAGCGGACGCAGCGCTTCACGCGCTCGTCTTGCCCGGTCTCGAGCGCGGCGCCGCACGCCGCGCAGTACTGGTGCGCCTTGTCCCAGTGCTGCACCTGGTACGCCGTGCCCGCGATCTCGAACAGCTCCGGATCGATGCGCCCGTGGAGGCGCCGCAGCGAGACGTAGGCGTATCCCGCCGGCGCCGGCGCGCCCTGCGCGAGCTCCGCGGACCGGCAGGCGCGCCCGTCGAGCTCGCCGAGCGTCTGCGCGCGCGTGACGACGACGCCGAGGTCGGCGAGATCGGCCGCGATCGGGATGTCGAAGCGATCGCCGCCGTCGCCCGGCGCGCGGACGAGGAGGTCGTCGCCGTGGAACGCGAACCACGCGATCTCGGCGGGCGCCGAGCTCGGACGGCCGAGCCCGGCGCGGAAGCGGGAGGACGGCATGGCGTTACCTGGGGCAGAGCCGCGCGGGCTCCCCGTCGAGGCGTCGCTCGGGTGAGCCGATCGGCTGCATGCGCGGGAGCCTAGCGCCTCGATGGAGGGAGCGATACCGCGACGTCGCGGTGGGGGGAGGCGCGGGCGTCGCGCCGCGGGCTCACGCGGGGCCGGCGAGCGTCGCGGCCCAGGCGAGCGCGACGAACGCGACCTCGACGTCGTTCTTCTTGGGGACGAGGCGCTTCGTCTCGATGCCCTCGCTCGCGCGGAGGGGGAGCTGCTCCAGCGCCGCGAGCTCGGCGGCCTGCGCGGCGTGGAGATCCCGGAGCGCGGCGTCCGCCTCGGTCCATTCCTGCCGCGCGCGCTCGAGCTTCGCGGCGGCCTTGTCGCGCTGGGTCCCGGCGCGCCGGGCGGTGTCCCGGCCGGCGACGAGCCCGAGGAGCGCGGCGCCGACCGCGCCGGGGAGCGCGGCCATCTCGGCCTCGGCCTGGTCGTACCGCGCCTTTGCGGCGGCGATGCGCTCGCCGAGGCGCGCGATCCTGGGCGCGAACCGGCCGACGACCTGCTGCTGCTCGGCGGCGGCGAGCCGGGCCGCGGCGGCGCGGCAACGGGCGGCGAACGCCTCGAGGGGCTCGCCGTCGTCCTGCGCGAGCCCGAGCTCCTTGTGGACGGCCACGGCGGCCTCGGTCGTGCGGTAGGCGTGCTCGCGGAGCGCGCGCGCGGCGGCCTGCGCGGCGGCGCGCTTCGCGAGCGGGGCGGGCAGCTCGGCGAAGCGGGCGCCAGCGGCGGGCGCCGTGGCGAGCAGCGACGCGTCGAGCCGGGTGACGCGCGAGAGATCCGGCTTGCCATCGGGCAGGAGCGGGGCGGCGAGGAGCTGGCTCCGGTTGAGGGCGACGCCGAGCTTCGTGTCGCGCAGGTGGGCGATCACCGAGGCAGCCACCCAGGGGATGTAACGGAAGCCCTCCGGCGCGGCGGCAGGGGCGTGCGCGTAGAGGCTCCGCCAGCCATCGGGCGGCGGCGGGGGTGCCGTCGCTGCCGGGCGCGGCGGTGCCGGCGCGGGCGGAGCGGCGTCCGCACGAGCGGCACCTCTGCGCAGCGCGGGCTGCGGTGCGGAGGGCGTGTGGCGCGGGTCGAGGAGGACCGTCCCGCCCGGGCCCACCGGCGCGCGATGGGCTGGGCTCGACGGGCCGGGCGACGCGCGTCTCGGATCTGGATGTGCGAGCCTTGGATCGAGAGAATCGACTCTGGAATCTGGATGTATGGACCTAGAATCCAGAGAATCGACTCTGGGATCTGGATGTGCGGACCTCGAATCCAGAGAATCGACTCTGGGATCTGGATGTGTGGACCTCGAATCCAGAGAATCGACTCTGGAATCTGGATGTGCGGACCTCGGATCGAGAGAATCGCGTGTGGGCTTGGGCGCGGCGGGCGCCGGCTTGGGCGCTGCGGGTACAGGAGCAGGCGGGGGAGGGGAGATGCTCCGGACGAGGCGGCTCACCTCGCGCCGGGTGACCGGGCCGCGCAGCCACGACAGGCTGAAGCGCGTCTCGGCGAGGAACGACGGCGGCTGCATGTGGACGTCGCGCACGAAGAACGTGCGCGGGGGGAGCGCCTTCAGCGTGGCCGAGAGGGCCGCGGCCCCGACGCCGCCGGCGCCGCCGTCGGCCCCCGAGAGCCCCTCGACCACGCGCTCGCGGTCGGCGTCCGTCTGGAGCCGGCCGACGAACCACGCGCCGGCGTTCGAGAGGGCCTTGTAGTCGAGGTCCATCGGGTTCTGCGTGGCGAGGACGACGCCGACCCCGAAGGCGCGCGCCTGCTTCAGGAGCGCGAGCAGCGGCCGCTTCGTGGGCGGGTTCGCCGGGTGCGGGGGCAGAAAGCCGAAGACCTCGTCGAAGACGACGAGGGCGCGCAGGTCGCTCGTGCCGGAGAGGCCGCGCACCCACGAGAGCAGCTGATCGAACAGCAGCCCGAGGACGAGGAGCCGCTCGTCGTCGTCGAGGTGCGCGACGCTGACGATCACCGCCGGGGTCTTGCCGCCGCCGCTGCCGCTGCCGACCTGCGGCGCGAGCCACCCCGCGACGTCGAGCGGCGCGCCCTTGCGCCAGGTGGCGAACGTGGGCGAGGCGAGCAGGGTGTTGAGCTCGCGGGCGAGCGCCTGGCGCTCCTTGGGGGCGAAGAACTCGTCGACGCCGAGGGCGCCCACGGCGGCGATCGGCGGATCGGCCAGGTCCGCGAGCAGCTCCTCGAGCCCCGCGGCCCGCCGCGCGCGCAGCCGCCGCTCGGCGAGGTGCGCGAGCAGCACGTGCTCGCGGCTCCGCGCCGGATCCGGGTCGCGGCCGACGAGCCGGAGCAGGAGCGACAGCGAGGCCGAGAGCGCCTCGCGGGCGGCCTCCTCGTCCTCGTCCCAGAGCGGCGAGGGGGTCTCGAGCGCCGACAGCACGTGGACCGGCTCGCCGGCCGTGGTGCCCGGCGTCAGCAGGCGCGGGGCCATGCGGGCGCGGAGCGCGGCGACGTCGGCCGCCCCGAGCCCCGAGGAGGCGAGCCCGTCGCGCCACCGCGCCGCGAGCCCCTCGGCGACGTCGGCGGTCGAGCGGCCGTCGCGCGCGGCGGCGGACGGGTCGATCCACGGCTCGAACTCGGCCGCGGAGAGCTCCGGGAACGTGAAGAGCAGGTTGGGCAGGTCGCCCTTCACGTCGACCATGAGCACCGGGACGCCCGAGCGCAGCGCCTCCTCGACGAGGACCATGACGAGCCCCGTCTTGCCGCTGCCGGTCATGCCGACGACCACGCCGTGGGTCACGAGGTGGTGCGCCGGGAGCTCGAACGGGCGCGCGCCGGCGGCGCCGGGATCGCCCGAGAGCGGGCGGGAGCGGCCCAGGGTGAAGGGGCGGGTCGGCATGAGGGCGGGCTCGTGCCATGGCGAGCGGGCTGTCGCAATGCTGGAGGGGGACGCGCGGCGACGCTTGGCGAGCGTGCAGGGCGGGGAGTCTCCGGATCCATGAGGCACAGGCTGCATGGGATCGTTCTCCGCATCCCAGACGCGCTGGGGCTCGCCCTCGACTCCCGCGTCTTTCTGTTTCGACACGATCGATCCGGTGTTCCCATCGACCTCCTCTCGATGGAAGCCCCGCCATTCGAGGAGTCGCGGTCGCCCCTCGTGCTATCGTCGCTGCATGTCGCGCCGCCCGCTGTGGGAAACGCTCTTCCAGCGCTTCGACCCGGAGCAGCCCGCGGAGCAGCCCGCGTGGCGGGCCCACCGGCCGCTCAGCCCGGCAGACGCCATCGGCAAGGCGCTCGATCGCCCGTTCGGCGTCCCGCGCGTCCTCCTGACGGGCACGGTCGGTACAGGAAAGACCACGGAGCTCCTCCGGATCGCGCAGGCCCGTGCGCACAAGGAGTTCGTCGTCTTCCTGGACCTGGCGCGGCACTTCGACGACGTCGTCGGGGATCTCGCCGCCCTCCAGCAGGTCAGCCCCTGGGAGGTCTGCTTCCTCGCCGGCCTCGCGCTCCTCCGCAGCGCCGAGGAGCGGCTGGCCTTCGCGTTTCCAGAGAGCCACGTGCGCGATCTCGGGAAAGCGTGGGCCGCGCTCGCCAAGGCGTCAGGTGAGGTCGACAAGGAGCCCGAACTCGACGTGGCGAAGCTCGCCAAATCCATGGTGCTCCTCGCGTCGAACGCCGCGTCAGCCGCGGCCGGGCCGGTGGGCGCGGCGGTCGGAACGGGCCTGAGCGCCCTCGCGTCGGTCGCCGACGCGGGCAAGTGGTCACTCCCGTTCGGCCTCGACAAGCGCGCCTTGCCGGACCAGGACAGCCAGGTTCAGACCCTGCTCCGATGCGTCAACGTGCTCATCGGCCTCGTGCAGCAACGCGCCACCAAGGTGCTGCTCATCATCGATGGCCTCGACAGGATCGAGGCGTTCGACCGCGCCAAAGCGCTGTTCCTCGACTCGCAGCTCATCGGGCAGCTCTCCTGTCGCACGGTGGTGTGCGGGCCCTTCGCGCTCCGCCGCGACGGCGCCATCGTCAACGTGCGCGGCTTCTCCGACGTCCCGCCGCTCGTGAACGTCCCTGTGCTCTCGCAGGTCGACCCGTCGAAGCCGGGGGTGGGCGTGTCCTTCCTATGCGACCTGTACGCCCGCCGCGTCGCGGATCTCGGCGTTGAAGGGCTCGTCCCGCAGCCCCTCCTCGAACGGATGGCCTACTACTCGGGGGGTCGCGCCAGGGAGTTCGTCGTCTTCGTACGCCGACTATCGGAGTTCGCCTGGGATGAAGGCGCCGACGTCGCCGCCGCCGCCCTGGTCGACCGGGTGCTCGACGAACGGCGTCGCCGGCGCGAGACAGGGCTGCACCGCGGCCACATCCGCCTCCTCGAGGCGGTTGCAGCCGACCCGGATCACCGGCTGCCAGAGGACGAGCTCGCCTACAAGCTCCTGACCTACGGGGCGCTTCTCCCCTACCCGGATGGGTCCGAATGGTACTACCCGCACCCGCTCCTGACGATCAACCTCGTCCACGTCAAGCCGACTGGATCGAGCAGATAAAGCGCGGGCTGCGGCTTAGCCGGGCAGGGATCCTCCTTCATGTGGATGACGCCCGGATGGAGCGGCTCGGAGAGCTCGTGCGCGCCCTCGTCTCGGATCACCCGGAGATGGATGTCCACACGGACGTCCGCGACGCGGAGACGGTCCCGGAGGGGAGCGTCATGGTGGTCGTGCCGAAGCCGGAGGACGCGGAGTGGCTCAACCTGAGGCGCCCCCTGTTCGCCCGGCGCGCGCTGAAGGTGGTCCTCTTCTGTGATCGGGAGACCACCATCGCGCTCGCGCAGCGGGCCGTTGACTTCTTCGACTGGGTCTCGCAGCACCACGAGTGTCCGTCTGCTCCCGTGCCGCATGCGGTCTCGGGGCTCCGTGGCGCAGCGGAGGCCAAGGCGCCGGGAGTCCTATGGATGCGCGCGGGCGACCTGGCCGATACCGGGCGCATGTGGGCCGCGTTCTCGGCGGCGTTTCCGGGAGACACGCTGCGCTGGGTGTCGGCGGAGCATCCGCAACGCTATGAGAAGCTCATTGACGACATCCGGGCTGCAGGCTCGGCCTGGATCGCCTGCCATGTCGACGGGAGCACCGAGCTCCGTCGCCTCCGCTGGGCCCTGGCGGAGGCGGGCAGGCGATCACCGGTGATCGCGCTCGCTCCGCCGCTCGCCTGTCCTGGCTGGTGGGCCATCCACGATCGGCTCACGCCGCTCGCGGATGCGCGCCGGTCGCTGGAGGGCGCGCAGGCCACGCGCCCCGGCTGCGTCGCCGCGCTGTCGAACCTGGAGCCCGAAGCCGTGGAGCTCGCGCGGGCGCTGTCGGCGCACGGGCTGACTCACCCCGACTTCGTTGCGCTCCTCAAGGAGGCTCCTGATCCGGGCGCTGCGCTCGCGGCACGAGCGCTCCAGGCCGGCCTGATCGATCGCGACCGCGTAGCCCAAGGCGACGCGCCCGCGCCGGCCCTCCGGGCGCTCTCGCAGGCTCCGGACGTGCGAAAGCGTCGCTCCGACCAGATCGCGTCGGTCCGCGAGGCGCTCGCGAAACGAGAGGACGTATCCGACGAGGCGGTCGGCCTGTGGGCCGCGACGGTCATCGCGCCTCCGCGGGTCAAGATCGGGCCAGGTCGGCTCGACGCGGCCACGTTAGGTTACGTGATGGAGTCCCAGCTGCGTCGACGCCTGAGCGCGGCGGGGTGGGCGGAGCTCGCCGGCCCCGCGCTCGATCTGGGTGAGACGGGGGCGGCGGGCCTCTGGGCCCAGCGCTCCATCGATAGAGCCGTGTTTCCGGATGGCGCGCTCGTCGACGTCGGAGCCCGGCTCGCTGCGATGAACGACTGGCGCGGCATTTACATCAACGGGAGGCTCGCCAGCGCCTCCAGGCCCCAGCTAACTGCTCCCGCGGCGCTCTGTGGGCTCTTGTCCATCTTCCCGATCTACATGGCGCTTTCAACCGGGCTGGAGCCCTGGGACAGGCTCAAGGCCTTCGCCGTGGGCGCAGGCGGCTTGAGCATGTCGCTCTATCACCTCGTCAGACGCCGCCTCCTCGCGCGCGCGCTCGCGGAGCGGTCGATGGACGCGCTGACCGCGATGACCCGAAGCGTCGAGGCTGCGATCGAGCTCGGTGCGCAAGGCCAGCCCGCGCTCGCTGTGCCCGCGCTGAAGGAGGCGCGCGATGCGGTTCGAGGCAAGCTCGGCGAGAGACATCCTCTCTACCGGAGGTTGCTGGCGTATCTCGCCATGAACGCCGCTGCCGCTGGCGCGAAGGGAGAGGCGCTCTATTTCCTGGAAGAGGCCCTCAGCCTCCAGGATCGGACCATCGGGTTCGACGATCCGTGGTTCGCGGAGCTCATCGCGGTGCTCGCTGACGTGCTCACCCATCAGGGGAGCCCCGTGGAATCCGAGGTGCTCTTGCACAAGCTGCTTGGTCCCGAGGGGGCAAGTCCAATGGAAGAGCGCGTGACCGCGCTGCCGCAGGCCATGCTCGCGGGCCTTTCCGATCGCAAGTCGCGCGAGCTCGTGGAGATCTTCCTGGCCCGACCGGACTCTCGCCGCGAGCTCGCGCCGGAGGTCAAGAGCCGCGCGTTGCGCCACCTCGCCGAGGCGCTGTCGGCGCAGGGGCGATACGAGGAGGCCGAACACGCCGCGGAGATCGCGCTGGAGCGCGCGTCGCACGGCCTTCCCACGCAGAACCCGGAGCGATGGCGCGCGCTCGTCGCCCTCGGACAGGTCCTTTCGCTCCAGCGCAGAGACGACGACGCGGAGCAGGCGATCGAGCAGGCGGCGCACCTCGTGCGGGCGGCCGTCGGCGAACGGCACATCGATGTTGCGCGCACCTTGCGGGAGCTCGCACGAATCAAGGCGCGCCGGCATGATCCCGCTGCTGCCAGCGTCGCACAGGAGGCGCTGGCGGCGTATGCGGCGATCCCGTGCGGCGACGACGAGCGGGACGCCGCACACAAGGAGCTCATTCGCATCAGCGAGCAGGGCGGCGACCCCGGCGGCGCGAGCTCGGCTCTCTCCCGGAAAGACGGTGATCGTCTGGAGTAGAAGGTGCGCCGCTCGCTCCCGCGACGCCCGCGACCGCGGCGACCTCGTTCCGCTGCCCCCGCATTCTGTCGCCCCCACCCCCGACGCCCCGCATCTTCGCGTCAAAAAAGGTGGGAGCGCGGCTATAGTGTGCCCATGGAGGTCGGGCCATCGGAACCGGATGCCCCCGCGTCGACGGCGGGCATCCCAGCGATAGGCGAGGTCTTCGCGCAGAAATACCGCCTGGAGCGCAGCCTCGGCCGGGGCGCCATGGGCGTCATCTTCGCCGCCGAGCACGTCTCGCTGCGCCAGCGCGTGGCCGTCAAATTCCTCCTCCCCCGCGCGATGACGCTGCCCGGCGCGAGCGCCCGCTTCCTGCGCGAGGCGCGCGCCGCGGCGGCGATCCGCAGCGAGCACGTCGCCCGCGTCATCGACGTCGGCACGGCCGACCGCGGCGTCCCCTACCTCGTCATGGAGTACCTGCGCGGCCGCGATCTCCAGCGGGAGATCGAGGCCCGCGGCCCATTGCCCGTGTCCGAGGCGGTCGATTACGTGATCCAGGGCTGCGAGGCCATCGCGGAGGCGCACGCGCGCGGCATCGTCCACCGGGACCTCAAGCCGGGGAACCTCTTCCTCACGACCGGCGCGACCGGCGCGCCCATCGTCAAGGTGCTCGATTTCGGCCTCTCCAAGTCGGCCGGCGCCGAGGACGACGGCAAGCTCACGGCGTCGGAGATGATGCTCGGCTCCCCCTGCTACATGTCGCCCGAGCAGGTGCGGTGCTCGAAGGACGTCGACGAGCGCACCGACATCTGGTCGCTCGGCGTCATCCTCTACCAGCTCCTGACGGCGCGGTTTCCCTTCGAGGTGTCCAGGATCTCGGCGCTCTTCGTCGCCATCGCGATGCAGGCGCCCACGCCGCCGCGGGTGCACCGGATGGAGCTGCCGGCCCGGCTCGAGGACCTCATCCTGCGCTGCCTCGAGAAAGAGCCGGAGGTGCGCGTCCAGACCGTGGCGGATCTGGCGCGAGAGCTCGCGCCGTTCGGCACGGAGCACTCCGCCCGCGCCCTGGCGCAGATCGAGGCGATCGCCCGGGGTAAGGCCTTTCCGTCGTCCCGGCCCCTCGGGCCCTCGGGCGACGGCGTCGCGAGCACGCTCCCCGCCGCGGCCAACGACGGCCCGGGCGCGTCGTCGACCCTGCCGGACGCCGACAAGGGGGCGGGAGCCGGGGCAGGTCCCTGCTCGACGGCGCTCGCGCCCGGCGGCGACCACGTGACCACCCTGCCCAGCCAGGGCGCCGCGGCGGCGACCTCGTCCAGCGCCGACGCCTCGTCCAGCGGCGAGCGTCGCACGCTCCCCCTCGTGGCCGCCGGCGAGCGACCCACGCTCGCGCTGGCGCGGAGCACCGGCCCCACGACCCCGGCGCAGGACAGCAGGCCCACGCTGAGGATGGCGCGGAACGACCGGTCCTCTCCCGGGGGAAGCTCCGAGGACGGCCCCACGCTGACGATGCCCCGAAGCGACATCCTCGCGCTGACGATGGCGCAAGGCAGCGGTTCCGTGCTGGCGACGCCGCAGGGCAGCGGTGCCGCGCTGAAGATGGCGCAGGACATCGGCCCCGCGCCGGCGACGGCGCAGGACAGCGGTGCCACGCTGAAGACGGCGCAGGACAGCGGCATCGCGCTGAAGTCGGCTCCCGAAGAAGGTCCCACGCTGACGATGGCGCGCGAGGAAGGCCCCACGCTGACGATGGCGCGCGAGGAAGGTCCCACGCTGAAGTTGGCGCGTGAGGAAGGCCCCACGCTGACCATGGCGCGCGACGACTCCCCCACGCTGACGATGGCGCGCAAGCCCGGGGCGACGCCGCGGCAGCTCGGTGCGGGCAAGCGGGCGGTGCCGCTGACCCAGCCGGACGGGAAGGAGATCGCCGGGAGCCCGCGCGAAGGGACCGAACGCCGCCGCGATAGGTGGAGCTCCCGCGCGTTCCGCTGGCGCCGCAACGCGGGCGCGTGGATCGCGGCCGCCGCAGCTCTCCTCGGCGCCGTGGCGCTCGGCGCGGCGCGGTGGACAGCGAGCTCGAACGCGCCGGTGGCCGGCAGCTCGCCGGCGGGCCAGGACGCGCCGATGGCCCCCGCGAGCACGGCCGGCCCCGCTCCGTTCAGCGCGCCCCTGCCAGCGCCCTCCGGCGTCGCGCGCGCGCCGGCCCCGGAAGCGCCCTCGCAACCTGCGGATCCGGCCGGGGCCGACGCGCCCTCCACGTGGGCCGGCGACACCGCCGCCACGACGCCCGATCCCGCAGCGGTCCCCGAGCACCGCTCGCAGGGGGTCCGGCCTCCCAAGGTGCGGCGGCCCGGCACCCTCGCGCCCCCGCGCCCGGGGCCCGTATCGCCAGAGCGCGGCGCGTACGGCGGCGGGGCCGAGGACGTGTACGAGGGCCTGGAGCCGATCCGCGACAAGCGGTAGACCGGCCCCGCGCTCCCCGCGCGGGTCGGCCTCGCCGGACCGGGCGGACCGCAGGGACAGGCATCATGGCGAAGAAGAAGCTCTCGGCCCGCGCCGCCCGGCGCGAAAGCGATCGCACGTCGGCGAAGCTCACCCGCGATGTCGAGCGGCTCGCGCTGCTCGAGCCGGGCCACACCCCCGGCCGCGCCATCGCCCTCGACGCGGCCTCGCAGGTCGAGGTGGCCGCCCGGTCGATCCCGTGCCCGCGCTGCCGCGGCGCCTTCCGCGTGGAAGACCACACGGCCGAGACGCTCGACGGCGTCCGCCTCCGCGTCGCGAAGGTCGCCTGCAGCGCGTGCGGCGCACGCCGATCGCTCTACTTCCGCCTCGGCGCCGCCTCGCTCAACTGAGCTCGTCGATGGGGGATCAGTACCGCGGGACGCTCTCGTCGATGTGGATCGACCACGCATCGATGCCGCCCTGGAGCGAGGCGACGCGCTCGTGTCCGAGCTTCTCGAGGAGGGCGGCGGCCGAGAGGCTCCGGACGCCATGGTGGCAGTAGGCGACGACCAGCGCGCCCTCGCCGGGCGCCACCTCGTCGGCCCGCTCGACGAGCTCGTTCAGCGGGATCAGCGTGCTGCCCGGCAGCGCGGCGATGTCGTGCTCGCCGGGCGTGCGCACGTCGAGGAGGTACACGGGCTCGCCCGCCTTCAGCTTCAGAAAGAGCTCTTTCACGGAAATCTGTTGGACCATGGCCCTGCTCGCCATCCCGCCAGGGGCGGCGCCGTAAAGGCTTCTACCTAATCGAAGGAGCGCCCCCGGAGCAACCGCCGCTCATCGGCTCGTCCGATCCGTCGGGTTCGTCGGCTGCATCGGATTCGTCGAATCCGTCGGTTCCGTCGGTTCCGTCGGTTCCGTCGGATTCGTCCGATTCGTTCGATCCTTGGTGAGCGCCGCGATCACCCCGACGAGCTCCGCCGGATCCAGGGGCTTGGCGACGTGCGCCTGGTACCCGACGCCGAGCGCCCGCGCCTTGTCCTCGGCCCGCGCCAGCGCGCTGAGCGCGACGGCCGGCGTCGCCCCGCCGCGCGCCTCGCCGAGGCCCCGCACCCTGCGGATGAGCTGGAAGCCGTCCTCGCCCGGCATCCCGAGGTCACTGACGAGGACGTCGGGCCGCTCCTGCGAGAGGATGACCAGCGCCTCGGCGGCCGATCCCGCGGTCGTGACCGTCGCCTCGCACTCCTCCAGCACGCGCTGGGCGACCTCGCGCGCGTCGGGCTGGTCGTCGACCACCAGCACCCGCAGGCCGGCGAGCGACGCGCCCGGGTAGTCGGCCAGCGCCTCGACGCACGCCTCGCTGGGGCGCGCCGCCGCGTCCGGCGCCTCCTGCGAGACGCCGGCGAGCGGCAGCCTCACGGTGAAGGTCGCGCCCAGATGCTCGCCGCGGCTCGCGACCTCCACGGTGCCGCCGTGCAGCTCGACCAGGTGCTTGACGATCGAGAGCCCGATGCCGAGCCCGCCGTGCTTCCTCGTCGAGGACGCGTCCGCCTGCCGGAAGCGCTCGAACAGGTGGGGGAGGAACTGCGGGGCGATGCCCATCCCGGTGTCGGTCACCGACAGCGCGGCGTGCGCGCCCGCGCGCCGCAGCGCGACGTCGATCCGCCCGCCGGGGGGCGTGAACTTCACGGCGTTCGACAGGAGGTTCCAGACGACCTGGTGGATCCGCGCGGGGTCCCCCCTCAGCGAGCTCGCCTCGGGGTCGATGCTCGAGGCGACAGCGATCTCCTTCGTCTCGGCCGCGAGCTGGATCGCCTCGAGCGCGCTCCGGATGACCGACGGCAGGTCGACCGGCTGCACGTCGAGCCGCAGCTTCCCCGAGACGATCCGGCTCATGTCGAGCAGCTCGGACACCATGTCGGCCTGGAGCCGCGCGTTGCGCTCGATGACCTCGAGCCCCCGCGCGAGCGTCGGCGGCTCGGGCACCCGGCCCCGCAGGATGCGCGCCCAGCCCAGGATGGCGTTGATGGGCGAGCGCAGCTCGTGCGAGAGCGTCGCGACGAAGTCGTCCTTGACCCGGCTGACGCGCTCCGCCTCGTCGCGCGCGGCGCGCTCGCTGTCGAGGAGCTTCTGGCGCTCTTCCTCGGCCAGCCACTCCGCGGTGACGTCCTCGGTGATCCCCATGAACGAGTCCACGGCGCCGCTCGGCCCGAGCTCGGGGATGACCCGGGCGCGGAATCTCCGCTCGCCGATGCTGAACTCCATCCGCTGCGGTCTGATCGTCGCGAGCACCTCGCGGCACGCGGCCTCGCTCATCTCGACAACGTCGGGCGGGAGCCCGTTCTCGCGGGGCGTCTTGCCGAGGTAGTGCTCCGGCGGGAACCCCATCACCGTCACCGAGGTGGGCGACATGAAGGTGCAGCGCAGGCCGCGATCCAGGCGGTAGATCACGTCGGGCGAGTTCGCCATCAGCGACGCGAGCTCCCGCTCGCGAGCGCGGAGCTCGTCCTCCAGGCGCTCGCGCTCGGCGAGGACCCGCTGCGCCTCGTCGAGCGCCGCGAGGAGGCGGCCCTCGCTCTCGCGCAGCGCCTCCTCCGTGCGCTTGAGCCGGCTGACGTCCAGACAGAGGCCGATCCAGGCGGTGATCTTGCCTTGCTCGTCGCGGACCGGGACGCCTCGATTGAGGATGGGGTGGACGGCGCCGTCAGGGCCGAGGTACCGGAGCTCCTCCTCGAACGGCTCACCCGTCTGCACGCACCGCTCGAAGATCGCCACCTTGTGCCGATCCTCGGGGTGGAGCGTCTCGATCCACCCGTGCTTCGAGCACTGCTCTTGCATCATCCCGGCCATCCTGAGGAATGCGTTGCTGGCGTAGACGTTTCGCCCCTCGGCGTCGCTGACCCAGACGCCATAATCGATGGATTCGCCGATGGCGCGGAAGATCTGTTCGCACCTCCGGACCGCCGCCTCCGATTGCCGGAGCTCCGTCATGTCGAGCACGATCGCGAAGCCGGCCTCCTCGTACCGCTCCCCGGGCAGCAGACAGCCGCTCACCAGCATCTTGAGGCGCGTGCCGTCGCGCAGCACATAGGTCCTCTCGAAGGGCGTGAACGCCCACCTGCTCGACCGCAGCTCCGCCAGGGCGCGGTCGCCGGCGGCGCGATCCTCCGGCGACATGTCGGCATCCCAGCGGACCAGGCCGGCCGTGACCTCTTCCCGCGTGTGGCCCACGAGCTTCAGATAGGCGTCGTTCGCCTCGACGATGCGTCCGTCATGCGTCCAGAAGGCCATCGGGGCCATGTCGCTGTAGAAGATGTTCCGCAGCCTGGCCTCGCTCTCCGCCAGCGCCTGCTCCGCGGCGAGCGCCCGCTCCTCCGCGTTCCTTGGCTCGGTGATGTCCTCGACGAGCACCACCGCGCGATACGGCCTCTGCCGGACGTCACGGACGAAGACGCCGGTCACGTGGAGCCAGCGGACGCCGCCGTCCTTGCAGCGGCAGCGCATCTCGAACGTGAGGTCCTCCTCGTCCGCTTCGAGGAGCGAGCGCCACGCCGCGAGCGAGCCCGTGCGGTCTTCCGGCAGGGCGAGATCCGACAGCTTCTTCTGGCGAAGCTCGTCCTCCGAGTACCCCAGCAGCAGGCAAAGCGATCTGCTGACGCGCAGGATCCGCCCGCTCGACGCGTCGATCTGCGCGGTCCCCCTGCTGGGCGATCGCGTCGCCCAGACTGGCTGTCCGGCCCTCTCCCCCATCCCCGCCCGTCCCGATCCTCCATGCACCGGCCCGATCGGCCGTGTGTGCATGGTGTTCCCTCCTGCTGTTTCGTCCGGCCACGCTATCACGATCGCGTGACGCTGCGGGCGGCATGGCGACGCGATCGCCTCCGTCCTCTGCTCGTCCGGATCGCCTGGACGGAGCCTGCTGCGCCTGCTCCGTCTCTTCCGTCTGCCGTGTCTGTCGCGCCGGCGCGTCAGCGGTGTCGGTTCCGCCCGCTGCGTCGCTCCCGTTCCGACGGCGCGTCGTCGGCGATCCGACCTGGACATGGAGGAGTTTGCTTGCATTCGCGCTGAAACCAGGCTTCTGCATGGATGCGCCCGCGCCCGCGGGCGCGCGCCCGACAGCCGCCATGGATCAAGCCACCGCTCCGCTCCTCGCTCGCCTCCCGCCGTCACCTCACGACTTCACGGCCGACGACCTGCTGAACGGCTTCCTCGACTACGTCGCCGAGCGGGGGCTCGAGCTCTACCCGGCGCAGGAGGAGGCCATCCTCGAGATCTTCGGCGGCAAGAACGTGATCCTCAATACGCCGACCGGCTCGGGCAAGTCGCTCGTCGCGGCCGCCATGCACTTCAAGGCGATCGCGGAGGGGATGAAGTCGTACTACACGTGCCCGATCAAGGCGCTCGTCAGCGAGAAGTTCTTCTCGCTCTGCAACGACTTCGGCCCCGAGAACGTGGGCATGTTGACGGGCGACGCGGCCGTGAACCGCGACGCGCCCATCATCTGCTGCACGGCGGAGATCCTCGCGAACATCGCGCTCCGCGAGGGCGAGAAGGCGCTCTGCGACTACGTGATCATGGACGAGTTCCACTACTACTCGGATCGCGATCGCGGCGCGGCCTGGCAGATCCCGCTGCTCACGCTGCCGCAGGCGAGGTTCCTGCTCATGAGCGCCACGCTCGGAGGCACCGAGTTCTTCCAGGAGGAGATCACGCGCCTGACGGGCGAGCAGACGGCCGTGGTCAAGTCGACCGTGCGCCCGGTGCCGCTCGACTTCGAGTACCGCGAGACGCCGCTCCACGAGACCGTCGCGACCCTCGTGAAGAGCGGCAAGGCGCCGATCTACATCGTGAGCTTCACGCAGCGGGGCTGCGCCGAGGAGGCGCAGAACCTGATGAGCCAGGACTACTGCACCAAGGAGGAGAAGCGGGCGATCACCGCCGCCCTCGCGGGCGCAGGGCCGGGGTCCGCGTTCGGGGGCCCCTTCAAGTTCTCGAGCCCCTACGGCCGCGAGGTGCAGCGCTTCGTCAGGCACGGGATCGGGCTCCACCACGCGGGGCTCTTGCCGAAATACAGGCTGCTCGTCGAGAAGCTGGCTCAGCAGGGGCACCTCAAGATCATCTGCGGCACGGACACGCTCGGCGTCGGCGTCAACATCCCGATCCGAACGGTGCTGTTCACGAAGCTCTGCAAGTTCGACGGCGAGAAGACGGCCATCCTGAGCGTGCGTGACTTCCAGCAGATCAGCGGCCGGGCCGGCCGGAAAGGGTTCGACACGCAGGGGAGCGTCGTCGCCCAGGCGCCGGAGCACGTCATCGAGAACATGAGGCTCGAGGCGAAGGCGGGGAACGACCCGGCCAAGCGGCGGAAGATCGTCAGGAAGAAGCCGCCGGAGAAGGGCTATGTGCACTGGGACCGGCAGACGTTCGAGAAGCTGATCCAGTCGCCGCCCGAGCCGCTCGTGTCCCGGTTCCAGGTCACGCACGGCATGCTCGTCAACGTGCTCGGGCGCGAGGAGGGCGGCTGTCAGGCGCTGAAGCGGCTCATCCGCAGCACCCATGATCGGCCGGCGGTCCGGCGCCAGCACGGGAGGACGGCGATGCTCCTCTTCCGCTCGCTCGTGGAGGCGCGCATCATCGAGTTCGTCCCCAGGGAAGACGGGCCGGGCAAGCGCATCCGCATCAACGCGGATCTCCAGGAAGACTTCTCCCTGAACCACGCGCTCTCGCTCTACGTCCTCGAGACGGTGGGCAAGCTGGATCCCGACAGCGGCACGTATCCGCTCGATCTCTTGACGCTCGTGGAGTCCATCCTCGAGAACCCCGATCTCATCCTGCAAAAGCAGCTCGATCGGCTGAAGACAGAGAAGCTCGCGGAGCTGAAGGCGGCGGGCGTGGAGTACGAGCAGCGGATGGAGGAGCTCGAGAAGCTCGATTATCCGAGGCCGAACCGCGAGTTCATCTACGGGACCTTCAACGACTTCGCGCGGCGGCACCCCTGGGTAGGGCAGGAGAACATCCGTCCGAAGGGCGTGGCGCGCGAGATGTACGAGCAATACCTGTCGTTCAGCGAGTATATCCGGGAGTACAACCTGGAGCGGGCGGAGGGGCTGCTCCTCAGGTACGTCTCCGAGGTGTACAAGGCGCTCGTCCAGACGGTGCCCGAGTACGCGAAGGACAGCGACACCATCGACATGATCGCCTATTTCCGGGCGCTCATCCGGGGCGTGGACTCGAGCCTGCTCGACGAGTGGGAGCGGCTGCGCGACCCGTCGTTCCAGCCGCGCTCGGCGGCCCCGGGCGGCGCCGGGGAGCCGGCCGCGTTCGACGTCACGCGGAACGTCAAGGACTTCACGGTGCTCGTGAGGAACGAGCTCTTCTTCTTCCTGCGCGCGCTGGCCCGCCGCGACTACGAGGTCGCCTCCGAGATGGTGGAGGGGGAGGAGGCGCCCTGGACGGCGGAGCGGCTGGACGAGGCGCTCCGGGGTTATTACGCGGAGCACGCCGCGATTCGCACCGATCCGGCGGCCCGGAGCCCGAGCAACACGATCATCCACCCCGCCGAGGACGGCGGCTCCTGGGTGGTCCAGCAGATCATCGCCGATCCCGAGGACCACAACGACTGGATGCTCGACTGCAAGGTGGATATCGATCGCTCGCGCGACGCGGGGCGGCCGGTCATCGTGCTCCGGCGCATCGCGAGCTGAGGGCGCGCTCCCTCGCCAGAGCACCGATCGCGTTGAAACCCGGAGAATTTTCACAGGGAGGCGGGGAGGCGGGGAGGAAGAAAAAATGAATTTCTTCCTCTTGCCGTCTCTCGCTCCCCGCCTCCCCGTCTCCCTGTGAACTCCTGCTTTTTCTCGTGGTTTCAACCCGTTTGTCGCTCTACGGCTCGACTCGAGTGCCCTTGAGCCGGTAGCCCACGCCGGGCTCGGTGATCAGGATCTGCGGTCGCGCCGGGTCGCGCTCCAGCTTGTGCCGGAGCTGCGCCATGTAGACGCGCAGATAGTGTGTCTGCCCCGCGTAGGCAGGGCCCCACACCTCACCGAGGAGCTGGCGATGAGTCAGCACCTTCCCGGCGTGTCGGATCAGCGTCGTGAGCAGCTTGTACTCGATGGGCGTCAGGTGGATCTCCTCGCCGCCCCGCAGCACGACCCGGCGCGCGAGATCGACGTCGACGTCCTGCACCTTGAAGGTCGAGCTCTCCGCCTTCGCCCCGTGCGCCGCGTGGGCGGCGTGGCGCAGGGCCACGCGCAGCCGCGCCAGGAGCTCGCCCGCGCTGAACGGCTTGGTCAGGTAATCGTCGGCGCCGCCGTCCAGCGCGTCGATCTTGTCCTGCTCCTGGCCGCGGGCCGATAGCACGATGATCGGGACAGCGCTCCACTCCCGGAGCCGCCGGGTCACCTCCAGGCCATCCATGTCAGGGAGCCCGAGATCGAGGAGCACGAGATCCGGATTGCGCGTCGTCGCCTGGGCGATGCCCTCGGCGCCCGTCTCCGTCTCCACGAGCCGGTAGCCGCGGGCCGCCAGCATCGCGCGCAAGAACCGGCGCATCTGCGGCTCGTCCTCGATCAGCAGCACGAGAGGAGACGCTTCCGCCATCGCCCACCCACGATATCAAGCGCCGGCGGCCGCCGGCAGCTCCGGGGCGGCGAGGTTCGGCGGGCGGCCCTCGATGGGCAACGTCACGCGGAAGACCGCGCCCCCATGAGGCCGATCCTCGGCCGTGATCTGTCCGCCGTGCGCGGCCACGATGCCGCGGCAGATGGTGAGGCCGAGGCCGAGGCCGCGCTGCGTCTGGCCGCGGCCTCGGTGGAATTTCTCGAAGATGGTCTCCTCCTCGCCGGGCGGCAGGCCTGGACCGCGATCCATGATCTCGAGCATCGCCGTGCTCCGCTCGGTGAACCCCCGGATCCCGATCGGGCTGCCGGCCGGCGAGTACTTGAGCGCGTTCTCGAGCAGGTTGATGAGCACCTGCTCCATCAGCACGCCATCCATCGGGACGAGCTCCGTGGCCCGGTCGAGCTCGATCGAGACCTCCCGGCCTTCCAGGCGCTCCTCGACCCGGTTCAGCGCTGCCCCCACGATCTCCTCGAGCGGCAGCCACTCCTTCTTCACCGCGAGCGCGCCGGACTCCAGGCGCGTCATGTCGAGCAGGTTGCGCACGAGGCGCTCGAGCCGCTGCGCCTCCTCCAGCACGGTCTGCGTCAGGTCGCGCCGGGCCGCCGGGTCGAGCGCGGCCCCCTCGTCGAGCAGCGCGCCCGCGACGCCGGTGATCGTGGCGAGCGGCGTGCGCAGATCGTGCGAGACCGAGCTCAGGAGGGCGTTGCGGAGCTCCTCCGCCTGGGCGTGGAGCTGCGCGCGCTGGGCCTGCCGCGCGAGCAGGGCGCGCTCCAGCGCGAGCGACGTCTGCGTGGCGAAGGCGCCGAGCAGCTCGCGCCGGCCCAGGTCGAGGGACTGCCACGACCCGCGCGGCCGGACGCTGAGGACGCCGATCGGCCCGGAGGACCCCTGGAGCGGCAGGTGCATCGCGCCCGCGCTCGGGAGCGTGTCGGTCCCGGCCCCCGCGACCTTGCCGCGCGCATACGCCCACTCCGCGACCGCCCGCTCCTGCTCGCCGGCGACGACGCCCTCCGCCGTCCCGGCGCAGACGGCGAGGCGGCCGTCGGGGCCGGGCAGGAGGACGGCCGCATCGGCCTCGAAGACGTCGCGCACGTGGCGCGCCGCCGCGAGGCTGAGCTTGTCGGTCTCGCGCAGGGCGGTCAGCTCCCTGCTCATCGCGTAGAGCGCCGCGGTGCGCTGCTCGCGCTGGCCGGCGCTCTCGGCGTCGCGGCGGATGCGCACGGTGAGGCCGGCGATGATCAGCGCCACGAGCAGCATGATCGCGAACGTGACGAGGTACCGGAGATCGCTGACGACGAAGGTCAGGTACGGCTTGACGAAGAAGAAATCGAAGGCCGCGACGCCGAGCACCGACGCGAGCACCGAGGGGCCTCGCCCGAAGCGGCTCGCGACGAAGACCACCCCGAGCAGGTACACCATGATGAGGTTCGCCAGGTCGGAGAGCGGGTGCATGACCCACGAGACCAGCGTGCAGAGCGCCACGACGCCCGCGCTGAGGGCGTAGGCCAGCGGCGCGACGCGGCGCCGCTCCGGCGACCCGACCTCGGGCCGCTGCGCCTCCGCCGTCCCCTGGATGACGTAGACGTCGATGTCGCCGCTCTGGCGCACGAGATCGTCGAGCAGCGAGCCGTAGACGAAGTCCTTCCAGCGAGGGTGGGTCGGCTTGCCGACGACGATCTTGCTGACGTTGTGCTGCCTGGCGTACCGCAGGACCTCGCCGGCGACCTGAGCGCCGTGGAGCTGGACCGTTGTGGCGCCGAGGCGCTCGGCGAGCGCGAGGTTCCGGTCGACCCGCCCGCGGTCGGCCTGGGAGAGCCGCGCCTGCGCAGGCGTCTGCACGGTGACCGCGTGCCAATCCGCCTTCAGGCTGCCGGCCATCCGCCGCGTCGCCCGGATGAGGCGCGCCGACATGGGGCTCGGCCCCACGCAGACGACGATCCGCTCGGCGACGGCCCACGTCTTCTGGATGCCGTGGGCGCGCATGTAGCCGCGCATCTGATCGTCGACGCGCTCGGCGGTGCGCCGCAGGGCGAGCTCGCGCAGGGCGATCAGGTTGCCCTTGCGGAAGAAGTTGCTCGCCGCGCGCTCGATCTGCTCCGAGAGGTAGACCTTGCCCTCGCGCAGCCGCTCGAGGAGGTCGTCCGGCGGGAGGTCGATGAGCTCGATCTCGTCGGCGCGCTCGATCATCGAGTCGGGCACCGTCTCCCGGACCACGACGCCCGTCACCTGGGCCACCACGTCGTTCAGGCTCTCGATGTGCTGGACGTTGACGGTTGTGTAGACGTCGATCCCCGCGTCGAGGAGGTCGATGACGTCCTGCCAGCGCTTCGGGTGCCTGAGCCCCGGCGCGTTCGTGTGCGCGAGCTCGTCGACGAGGAGGAGCTTCGGGCGGCGCTCCAGCGCGGCCTCGAGGTCGAAGTCGCGCAGCGTCCTGCCGCGGTGCTCGACCTCGATCGCCGGCAGGCGCGGCAGCGGCGGAGGCCCGCCGAGGAGCGCCTCCGTCTCGGCGCGCCCGTGCGTCTCGACCCACCCGACGACGACGTCGACCGCTTCCGCGTGGAGCGACCGCGCCGCCGCCAGCATCGCGTACGTCTTGCCGACGCCGGGCGCGGCGCCGAAGAAGATCTTGAGCTTGCCCTTCCCCTCGCGCTCCTCCTCCTCGCGGGCCGCGGCGAGCAGCGCCTCGGGATCCGGCCGGTCGTCGCGTGCGTCCGCCACCGCTCGCGCTCTCCTCAGCGGGCGCCGTCGAGGGCGAGGTTCAGGAGGAGCACGTTCACGTGGGGCTCGCCGAGGAGCCCGAGCCAGCGCCCCTCCGTGTGCCGCGCGACGAGCCGGCGAACCTCGTCGTCTCCCAGGCTCCGCGCGCGCGCCACGCGCCGCACCTGGTACTCCGCCGCCGCGGGGCTGATGTGCGGATCGAGGCCGCTGCCGGAGGCGGTCACCAGGTCGACGGGCACCGGCGCGGCGGCCTCCGGATCCGCGGCGCGGAGCGCCTCGATCCTGGCCTTGACCGCCTCGACCAGGGCAGGGTTCGTGGGCCCGAGGTTGCTCCCGGCAGAGGCCTGCCCGGCGTAGGGGACGGGGCTCGTCGCCGAGGGGCGGCCCCAGAAGTAGCGCGGGTCGTGCGAGTCGTGGAATGCCTGGCCGAGCAGGCTCGATCCGACAACGCGGCCGCCCTGGAGCACGAGGCTGCCGTTCGCCTGGTGCGGGAACGCGGCCTGCGCGACGGCGGTCGAGAGCAGCGGGTAGGCGAACCCCGTGAGGCCGGTGAGGACGAGGAGGAGGACGAGGGCGGGTCGCAGGTGCGCGAGCATGGCGTTCTTTCCTTGAGACCTCAGGCGAGGCCGAGGGCGGAGAGGAGGAGATCGATCCCTTTGATGCCCACGAACGGCGCGATGAGCCCGCCGAGGCCGTAGACGAGCAGGTTCCTGCGGAGCATCCGCTCCGCGCCGACGGACCGGTAGCGGATGCCCCGGAGCGCGAGCGGGATGAGCGCGACGATGACGAGCGCGTTGAAGATCACAGCGGAGAGCACGGCGCTCCGCGGCGTGGCGAGCCCCATCACGTCGAGCCGCCCGAGCGCAGGATACGTCGAGACGAAGGCCGCCGGGATGATGGCGAAGTACTTCGCGACGTCGTTCGCCAGGCTGAAGGTCGTGAGCGCGCCCCGCGTCATCAGGAGCTGCTTGCCGATCTCGACGATCTCGATGAGCTTGGTCGGGTTCGAGTCGAGGTCGACCATGTTCCCGGCCTCCTTCGCGGCCTGGGTGCCCGTGTTCATGGCGACCGCGACGTCCGCCTGCGCCAGCGCGGGGGCGTCGTTCGTCCCGTCGCCGGTCATGGCGACGAGCCTTCCGCCCGTCTGGTAATCGCGGATCAGCGAGAGCTTGGCCTCGGGCGTGGCGTGCGCCAGGAAGTCGTCGACGCCGGCCTCGGCGGCGATGGCGGCGGCGGTGAGCGGGTTGTCGCCCGTGATCATCACCGTCTTGATGCCCATGCGCCGGAGATCGCCGAAGCGCTCCTTGATGCCGCCCTTCACGATGTCCTTGAGGTGGATGACGCCGAGCACGGCGCTGCCCTCGGCGACGACGAGCGGCGTGCCGCCCTTCCGGGCGATGCCCTCCGTCGCAGCCCGCACCGCGGGCGGGACCGCGCCGCCCTTCTCCTTGACGTAGGCCTCGATCGCGTCGACGGCGCCCTTCCGGATCTCGCGCGCGCCGCTGTCGACGCCGCTCATCCGGGTCTGCGCGGTGAAGGGGACGAAGCGGGCGCCGAGGGTCGAGAGATCGCGCTCGCGCAGGCCATACTTCTCCTTGGCGAGCACGACGACGCTGCGCCCCTCGGGGGTCTCGTCGGCGAGCGACGCGAGCTGCGCGGCGTCGGCGAGCGCCTGCGCCCCGATCCCGTCCGCCGGGATGAGCTCCGTGGCCTGCCGGTTACCGAGCGTGATCGTGCCGGTCTTGTCGAGCAGCAGCACGTCCACGTCGCCCGCGGCCTCGACGGCGCGGCCCGACATGGCGATGACGTTCGCCTGGATCATGCGGTCCATCCCGGCGATGCCGATGGCCGAGAGCAGCCCGCCGATGGTGGTGGGGATCAGGCAGACGAGCAGCGCCACGAGCACGGTGATGCTGATCGGCGCTCCCTGTCCTGCCGCCCGGACGCCGTAGATCGAGAACGGCAGCAGCGTCACGGTCGCGAGGAGGAAGACGATCGTGAGCGCGGCGAGCAGGATGTCGAGCGCGATCTCGTTCGGCGTCTTCTTCCGCTTCGCCCCTTCGACCATCGAGATCATGCGGTCGAGGAACGCCTCGCCGGGGTTGGCGGAGATGCGGAGGATGAGCCAGTCGGACAGGACGCGCGTCCCGCCGGTGACCGCGCTCCTGTCGCCGCCGCTCTCCCGCACCACGGGGGCGCTCTCGCCCGTGACGGCGCTCTCGTCGACGGACGCGACGCCGACCACGATGTCGCCGTCGCCGGGGATGATCGCGCCTGCCTCCACGAGCACGAGGTCTCCTCGCCGGAGGCTCGACGCCCGCACGGTGGTCTGCGCCGCGTCGCGCTCCGGGGCGGAGAGCTTCACGGCCTCTACGTCGCGCCGCGCCTTGCGGAGCGTGTCCGCCTGAGCCTTTCCGCGCCCCTCGGCCATGGCCTCCGCGAAGTTCGCGAAGAGCACGGTGAACCAGAGCCACAGGGAGATGGCGAGGACGAACCCGGCCGGCGCATCGCCCTCGCGCTCGCGCTGAAAGAGCGCGTGCACGAACAGGGCCGTGGTGAGCGCGCTCCCGGCCAGGACCACGAACATCACCGGGTTGCGGACCTGGTGGCGCGGGTCGAGCTTGCGGAACGCCGCGACGATCGCCGGCCTCAGGATCGCGGGGTCGAGGAGCGGCCTCGCCGCGGTCTTCTTCCCCTCCACGTCGCGGGACGGGTGGCGCGACCTCGGCGGCGGCGACAGCTCGGGGAGCACGGGAGCAGGCGCGCCGCGCCGGGGGCTCGCTTCGCCGGTGCGATGAAGGTCCATGGTCATCGGGTCATCTCCAGGTGCTCGACGATCGGCCCGAGCGCGAGCGCGGGGACGTACGTGAGCGCCCCGACGAGCACGACGGTGCCTGTCAGGAGCGCGACGAAGAGCGGTGTGTGCGTGGGCAGCGTGCCCGGTCCGGCCGGGACGAGCTTCTTCCGCGCGAGCGAGCCCGCGAGCGCGAGCACGGGGACGATCAGCGCATAGCGGCCGACGAGCATCGCGACGCCGAGGGCGGTGTTGTAGAACGGGCTGTTCGCGCCGAGGCCGCCGAAGGCGCTGCCGTTGTTGTTCGCGCCGGACGAGAACGCATAGAGCACCTCGCTGAACCCGTGCGGCCCGGGGTTGAAGACGCCCTTCCGCCCCTCCTCGGTCATCACCGCGATGGCGGTGCCGAGGAGGACCGTGATCGCGGGGAAGAGCACGACGAGGGACGCCATCTTCATCTCGAACGCCTCGATCTTCTTGCCGAGGTATTCCGGCGTGCGGCCGACCATCAGGCCGGCCACGAAGACGGCGATGACGACGAACATGAGCATGCCGTAGAGGCCGGAGCCGACCCCGCCGAAGACCACCTCGCCGAGCTGCATGAGCCAGAGGGGCACGAGCCCGCCGAGGGGCGTGAAGGAGTCGTGCATCGCGTTGACCGAGCCGTTCGAGGCCGCCGTGGTGGCGGTCGCCCAGATGGCGGAGCTCGCGACGCCGAAGCGCGCCTCCTTCCCCTCCATGTTGCCGCCGGCCTGGAGCGCGCTCGCCGCCTGATCGACGCCCAGGCCGGAGAGGGCGGGGTTGCCCGCCTGCTCCGAGGCGATGCAGGCGACGAGGAGGACCGCGAAGATGGCCGTCATCGCGGCGAGCACCATCCAGCCCTGGCGCCTGTCGCCCACCATCCGGCCGAACGTGTGGCAGAGCGCGGCGGGGATGAGGAGCAGCGCGAGCATCTCGAGGAAGTTCGAGAGGGCCGTGGGGTTCTCGAACGGATGGGCCGAGTTCACGTTGAAGAAGCCGCCGCCGTTCGTCCCGAGCTGCTTGATCGCGATCTGCGACGCCGCGGGCCCCATCGGGATCACCTGATGAACGACCGCGCTGCCGCCCTGGTCCTTGACGGCCTGGAGCAGCGACGCGCTCTGGTAGCCCCCGAAGCCCTGAACGACCCCCTCGGACACGAGGAGGACGGTGAGCAGGAGCGAGAGCGGCAGGAGGATGTAAAGGGTGCTCCGGACGAGATCGACCCAGAAGCTCCCGACGGTGTCCGCCGTCTTCCGCGTGATCCCGCGGATCAGCGCGACGAGCACGGCCATCCCGGTCGCGGCCGAGACGAAGTTCTGCACGCCGAGCCCGGCCATCTGCGTCAGGTAGCTGAGCGTCGACTCGCCGCCGTACGCCTGCCAGTTCGTGTTGGAGGCGAAGCTCGATGCGGTGTTGAACGCGAGATCGGGCGGGACGGCGGCCATCCCCTCCGGGTTCAGGGGCAAGGCGCCCTGGAGCCGCAGGAGGGCATAGACGGCGACGAGCCCGGCCAGGTTGAACGCGAGCACGGCAAAGGCGTAGTCCTGCCAGCGCATCTCCTGATCCGCGCGCACGCCCGCCGCGCGGTAGATGAGCCGCTCGACCGGCCCGAGCACGCGGACCATGAGGCCGCGTTTTCCCTGGTAGACCCGCGCCATGTAGAGGCCGAGCGGGACGGAGAGGGCAATGAGGACGGCCAGGTAGATCGCGGCTTGCAGCGCCGCGCTGGCGGTCATGACAGGCTCTCCGGCTTGAGGAGGGCGAAGAGCAGATAGAAAAGCAGGCCCAGGGCGAGGAGGCCCGAGATCCAGGTGAACGCGATCATGGCGCTCAAACCCTCTCACAGAGCTTGATGAGCCCTGCGAACAGCGAAAACAGGAGGAGCGTCAGCCCCATGTAAACCATATCCATGGCGACCTCATCGGCCGCGTCGGGCGTGCTTTCGTCCGCGCCGGCCGAGCGGGACTGAACGTAGTGCTCCGCGGGTCAAAGGGCCGTCAAGATGGGGGAGGGGCGCCATCAAGAAAGTATCAAGACGAAGGTGAGCCCGCGCGCCCCGGCCTCGCCCGCGGCGCGCAGCGCTGTTTGACATCTCCATGGCGACGGGAGAGATAGCGGCCATGCGACGTCCGCTGCTCCCCGCGCGCTTTGGGTTGCTCTCCGTCCTCTCGGTCGCCGCGTGCGCCCCGCCCACCGGCTCGTCCCCGCCGAGGGCCGCCCCGCCCGCCAAGGCCGCCCCGGCCGGGGCCGCCGCGGCGGCGAAGCAGGCCGCCCTGCCGGAGAAGACGCGCATCGCCGGCCCGGAGGCGAGCCGGATCACGTATGCCCACCTCGGCCGGCAGCCGCCGCTCGGAGCGCGGCTGCCCAGGGCGATCCAGTACGCGCCCGGCGGCAAGCTGATCACCTACCTCCAGCGGCAGACGGACGGGCCGGAGCAGGCGCTCTTCGCCTTCGACACAACATCGCGCGAGATTCGGCAGCTCGTCGCCTCCGGCGATCTGCTGAAGGACGCGAAGCCGCTGTCCCGCGAGGAGGAGCTCCGCCGCGAGCGACAGCGCATGTTCTCCAAGGGGATCACGGCCTATTCGTGGGCGAAGCGGGCGGAGGTCGCCCTCATCCCGTTCGGAGGGGACGTCTTCTTGCGCGACTCGCGCGACCCGAAAGGCGCGATCGCGCGGCTCACCGACACGCCCGAGCCGGAGATCGATCCGAAGGTGTGCGACGGCGGCGAGCGCGTCGTGTTCGTCCGCGGGCGCGAGCTCTTCATGATCGACGTCGCCTCGCGCCGCGAGACGGCGCTGACCCGGGGGGCGCCCGAGGGGGTCTCGCGCGGCCTGAGCGATTTCAACGGTCAGGAGGAGTTCGATGAGCCGAGCGGCTTCTGGATCTCCCCCGGCTGCGACCGCGTGGCGTACCTGGAGGTCGACGAGCGACAGGTCGAGAAGGTGCCAGTCCTCGGCTTCCGCGGCGGCAAGGAAGATCTCATGATGGCGCGTTACCCGCGCGTCGGCGGCAAGAACCCCCGCGTCAGGGCGGGCATCCTCGATCTCGCCACCAAAAAGACGACATGGCTCACGTGGAAGGGCGGCGACGGCGAAGACGAGCGCTACCTCGGCCGGTTCGCCTGGGCGGGAGACGGCAAGGCGCTCTGGTTCCAGACGCTCTCGCGGGACCAGAAGCGCCTCTCGCTCCTCCGCGCGAGGCCGCGCTCGGGCGAGGCCGCCGAGGTCGTCGTCGAGACCTCGCCTACCTGGGTGGACTTCGCCGACATGCGGCTCCTCGAGCGCTCGCCGAGGTTCGTCTGGTCGACCGCAGAGAGCGGCCATCGCCACCTCGCGCTGCGGGACGCCGACTCGGGCGCCGAGATCGCCAGGCTCACCCAGGGCGACTGGGACGTCACCTCGCTCCTCCCGCCGGACGAGGAGCGCGGCCTGGCGCGCTTCGTGGCGACCAAGGAGCGCCCGACGGAGCGCCATCTCTACACCGTGCCGCTCGCGGGCGGCGAGGTGAAGCGGCTCACGTCCGACCCGGGGATGCACCAGATCACCGTGGATCCGAGGGGGCCGGGGTACGTCGAGCTCCACGCGGCCCTGGATCGCCCGTGGAAAGGGGCGGTGAGGGGCGCGGACAACGCCGAGGTCGGCGCGCTGCCGGCGCCCGTGGACCGCGAGCTCGCGGAGCTCGAGCTGCGCGCCCCCGAGATCGTCGAGGTGCGCGCCGCGAGCGGCGACACGCTCTACGGCGCGCTGCTCGCGCCGCGGAGGATCGAGCCCGGCCGCCGCTATCCGGTCGTCGTGAGCGTGTACGGGGGGCCCGGCGTCCAGACGGTCTTCAACTCGTGGTCTCCGTGGCTCCTGTGGAATCACCTCGCGGATCGCGGGGTGGTGGTCTTTCAGCTCGACAACCGCGGCTCGGCGAACCGCGGGCGCGCGTTCGAGTCGGCCATCTACGGGCGCCTCGGCGAGGTCGAGCTCGCCGATCAGATCGCGGGCCTCGATTTCCTGAAGACGCTGCCTTACGTCGACGCGGGCCGCGTCGGGATCTACGGCCACAGCTACGGCGGCAGGATGGCGCTGGACGCGCTCCTCACGGCGCCGGACCGCTTCCACGTGGGCGTCGCGGGATCACCGGTGACCGACGATCGGCTGTACGACACGGGCTACACGGAGCGGTACATGGGCCTCCTCGACAAGCAGGCCGCGCGGTACGAGGCGACCGATCTCACGAAGCGCGCGGGCAACCTGCGCGGCAAGCTGCTCCTCATGCACGGGCTCATGGATGAGAACGTGCACTTTGCGCACACGGCGAAGATGATCGAGGCGCTGATGGCCGCGGACAAGCGGTTCGACACCCTGGTGTTCCCGGGCGAGCGGCACGGTTACCGGTCGCCGGCCGCGAGCCACTATGCGAACCGCGCCATCGTCGAGTACCTGACAGAGCACCTCTGATCGCCGCGCGCCGCGCCCGGCCGGCGCGCTGCCCGCCTCGCGGGCGCGGCGCGCGGCGGCCTGCGAATCGCATGCGCCCCGGTCGGAGGGATGCATGAAGAAGCTTGCACAGACGAACAGAGACAAGGCCATCGACCTGCTCAGCGAGCGGCTGACCTTCGAGCGCGCAGGCGTCAAGCTGTACGATTCCATCGTGGAGAAGATCGGCCGCGCGGCCGATCCCTTCCTGATGGCCCGGCTCGGCGAGCTCAAGGAGCACCGGGACCAGGAGAAGGAGCACGAGGAGTGGCTCGAGGCGCAGATCCGCGCGCTGGGCGGGGACGCGCACGCCGAGACGGACATGTCGCGGCTCATCACGGTCGAGTCGCGGGGCATCGAGCAGATCGTGCTCGATGGGGACATGAACCCGACCCACCTCTTCCACGCGCTGCTGACCGCGGAGCTCGTCGACAACTCCGGCTGGCAGCTGCTGCTCGAGCTCGCCGACGAGGCGGACGACAGCGAGGCGAGGCAGGCGTTCCGGCGCCGCCTGCACGAGGAGGAAGATCACCTGATCTTCACGCGCAAGGTCGTCGAGCGGCTCACCCGCAAGGAGCTGCTCGGGTCGCCAGGCGAGCTGTTCACGACGGCGCACCCGGCGTGATCCGGCGCCGGACGGCGCGTATGGCGGAACCGGCGGGCTAGGCCCGCTTCGCGGCGGCGGCCTTGGCGGGCTTCGCGGCGGCCTTGGCGGGCTTCGCGGCGGCCTTGGCGGGCTTCGCGGCGGCCTTGGCGGGCTTCGCAGCGGCGCCCCTGGCCGGCTTCGCGGCAGGCGCGGCGGCCGGCTTCCTGGCCCAGATCTTCTCGATGTAGGCTGTCGCGTCGGGCGTCTTGCAGTTCGTCTCGCCGTGGTCGATCTCGACCTTGCCGATGCGCCGCGCGGCCGTGAGCGCCTTGCCGCGCAGCGGCTCGTTCCGCGCGCCGATGCTGATGAGCGCGCTGTTCATCCCCTCGCGGGCGCGGTTCCTGGCCCGGTGGATCGACGCCTCGATCACCGAGAGCCGCTCCTCGAACACGCTGTCGGGCAGCGACGGGTCCTCGGTCGCGAGCAGGCCGAGGAGCGTCCAGCCCGCGCGGCCGATCCACTCGTCGTTCGACGCGGTCCAGCGCGCCATCGCGTCCCGGGCGAACGGAGTCTTCAGCGCGACCCGCTTCATGAGCAGGTCGATGAGCACCGGAGAGCGCAGGCCATCGAGCCACGCCTCGAGCTTGTCCCAGGTGAAGCGCTCCGGATCGGCGATCGTCACCGCCAGCGTCCTCGCGTCGGCGTTGCCCGTCGCCCAGAGCGCCTCGGCGAGCTCGTGGTCGCGCTTGATCCGCTTCTCCAGCGCGTTCATGTGGGCGAAGCTCACGCCGAAGAGCGGATCGGTCATCCCGTGGCGCCGGTACACCTTGCGGTTCTGCTCGGTGCCGAGCCGCTCCAGCTCGCCCATCACCTCGGTGACATCCATGGGCCACACCTAGCCCTTCTGTCCATCGTGCGCCATTGCGCGCTCGCCCGGCCGCGCCCTCCATGGCGCCGCGGTCTCGGTCCGCTCCGCGAGCGGCCGCTCACCCCGTCGGCGGCAGCCGCCCCCCGGGGCGCGGCGGGTGGGCGCTCCTCGTCGATCCGTTGCCCCCACCGGTGCCCAGCAGCGCCCGGCGCACCAGGGTGCCCCGCTCCTCGGCCACCCGGACTCGCTCCTCGTAAAGGGCCAGCAACAGCGGCTGGTTCCGCTCCGCCGCGCGCGCCGCCATCTTGCGCGCCAGCGCCAGGCTGTCCTCGATCGTGCGGAGCGCGATCCACAGCGCCGCGTCGAGCGCCGAAGCCTGCTCGTCCTCCAGGCCCTCCGGAGAGTACCGATGGCCGACCTTGCACCTGAAATGGAGCATCGTGCCGTCGTCGCTCCGGATCAGGTTCCCGCCGCACCCCGGACAGGTGAAATCGCTCTCGACCGCATCCACAGTCGCTCCCCCCAGCGCCGCTCGCCCCTCTGCCGGGGCATCACCGGCCTCCTGCTGCACCAGATCCATGAGGAGCGGCGCCAGCTGCGCCAGGGGGACACAGTGGTCCACCGGGACGTTGTCGAGCGCGCTCTGCGGCATCTCCGAGAACAGGGCGTCCTCCGGATCCTGGACCACGGCGATGCCGCCGCTGCGCTTCACGTCCAAGAGCCCGGCCGTGCCGCAGTCGCGCATGCCCGAGAGGACCACGCCGATCACGCGGTCGCCGTACGCCGCCGCCGCGGTCCTGAACAGAGGGTCCACGGCCGGCCTGTGCCCGTTCTCGCGCGCGCCGTGCACCACGCGCACCACGCCTTCCTCGATCAGGAGGTGGTTGTCCACCGGCGCGACGTAGACCCGCCCTCGCTCGATCGGCTCGCCGTCGACCGCCGCCCCCACCTGCAGCCGGGTCGACCGCCCGAGGATCTCCGGGAGCATGCTCCGCGCCGTCGGCGGGAGGTGGAGGACCACGAACAGAGACGCCGGCAGATCGGCAGGCAGCCCCCCGAGGAGAACGATCAGCGCCTCCACGCCTCCAGCCGACGCCCCGATCGTGATGATGTCCGGTTCCGGCACAGTGCGCCTCGCTGAGGAGAGGGGGAGAAGCGAAGAAGACGAGAAGAAGAGGAGAGGCGCGACCCGCTCGCAGGCGCCGCCTACGAAGGCGGGCGCACCACCCGCGCCATGGTGGAGAGGAGCACGCCCATGCTCGCCGGCTTCTGGATCACCGCCGCCGCCGAGAGCTGCTCGGCCGCTGCCCGGAGATCATCGGGCGTCCGCGCCGAGAAGAGCACGATGGGCGGCCGGTCCGACACGCCCCGCAGCCGCTCGATCAGCTCCTCCGTCGTCGCGCCGGACACGGTCAGATCGACCAGCGCGGCGTCATAGCGCCGCTCCGTCATCGCGGCGATCGCCTCGTCGGCGGTCTCGGCCGACTCGACGGCATAGTCGGCCATCCCCAGCAGCTCCCGGAGCATGTTGCTCGAATCCAGGTCGTCTTCCACCACCAAGATCGTCCCCTTCATGGGCCTGGTTCCTCCCCGCAGCGCCGCTCTACCGGCCACGCGCGAGCGCACGGCCGCGCGCGAGCGCAGGAGAGCGGGGTCGATTCAGCGCATCAATCGTGTGCTTGTCCGTCCTCGATCAGGGGCAGCCTGACCGTGAAGGTCGCCCCCTTGCCTTCCGTGCTGCGCACAAAGATCTGGCCGCCGTGGGCCCTGACGATCTCCCTGCAAATGAAGAGCCCGAGGCCCATGCCTCCGCCGGAAGGGGGGCCGGCTCTCTCCACCTGGTAAAAGCTCGAGAACAGGTGCGGCAGGCTGGCCGCAGGGATCCCCGGGCCGTAGTCCTCCACGTCGAGCTCGGCGCCCCCGCCGGCGCGCCGCAATCGCACCTCGATCTGGGGGGTGGCGCTCGCGTGCTTGAAGGCGTTGACGATCAGGTTCATGAGGACCTGCTCCAGGCGCGCGGCGTCGCCCTTCACCACGAGCGGCTCCGCGGTGCCGGGGGGCAGCACGACGTGGATCTTCGGCGTCGCCGCGAGCGACTGGGCGCTCTCGGCGGCGCTCGCGACCAGAGGGACGAGGTCCACGTCCTCGAGCCGGAGCTCGAACTTCCCGCTCTGGATGCGGCTCGCGCTCACGAGATCGTCGACCAGCCGCGCGAGGCGATCGCTCTGGGTGCGGGCGAGCGAGGCGAAGCGATGGAGGCGTGGGTCGCCGTCCATGGGGAGCAGGCTGATCAGCATGTCGAGGTAGCCGTGGATGGGCACGAGCGGCGTGCGGAGCTCGTGGCTCGCCATCGCGATGAAGCGATCTTGCAGCTTGCGGAGGCTCCGGTCCGTGATGTCGCGGATGACGATCACGCCGCGCTCGGCCGTCTCTGCGGGGCGCGGGCTGGCGGTGGCGATGGGCTGGCCGGTGGCCTCGAAGTGCCGGCTCGCGCCGCCCGTGCCGGGGATGGAGAACTCGATCTGGAACTTCTCGCCTCGCGCGGCCCGCTGCTCCGGCGCGTCGTGGGCGGGCAGCAGCCGGCCCTTGTCGTCCATCGCGACGGGCCGACCTTCACCGAACATCGTGAGATACGCGTCGTTCGTGAGCACCGGACGCCCGGCGCCGTCGACCACGAGGAGCGCGTCGCCCATGCTGTGCAGGATCGCGGAGAGCCGCGCCCGCTCGTTCTCGATCGGCGCGGAGAGCTCCTGGATCTCGCGGCTCCTCGCCTCGAGATCGGCGTTCGTCGTGTTCAGCTCCTCGATCGTCGCCTGGAGCTCCTCGTTGACGGTCTCGAGCTCCTCGTTGGTCGCCTGGAACTCCTCGTTCAGCGTCTCGACCTCCTCCATGGCGGCCTGCGCCTCCTCGGTGGAGACCATCAGCTCCTCGTTGAGGGCTCGGAGCTGCTCGTGCGCCGACGTGAGCTCCTCGTTGGCCCGGAGCAGCTGCCGGTTCTGCTCCGATAGCCGCCGGATCATCAGCCTGTCCGCCTCGCCGGCGCGCTCCGCCTGCGAGCGCGCGGCGGCGTGCGCGTCGGCCTCGGAGCGCAGGCGTTCGAGCTCGGACACCGTCCGATCGAGCTCCGCCCGGAGCTGCGCCGCCTGGGCGATCGCGTCGTCGCTGGCCTCCCGGCGCCGCACGGCCGCGGTGATGTCCTCGATCACCAGCAGCGCAACGCCGAGCTTGTTCGGGTCGATCTCGATGTGGGGCGCGAGGCACGAGAGCTGGATGTTGGTCCGCTCGCCTTGCGGCGTCGGGTCGAGGGCGATCTCGATCGGGTCCCGCGCCTCGCCCCGGAAGGCGGCGTCGATGGCGTCGAGCAGCGGCCGGTGGGGGATGACCTGCGCCAGGTGCACGAAGTCCTGCCCGAGCGCCGTGCCGTGGATGCCGAGCAGGCGCCGCGCCGCGAAGTTGATCTCCAGGATGTCGTAGCGGCTGTCGATGACCACGATGCCATGGCGGATGCCCGAGAGCAGCAGGTCGATGGACAGGCGGGCGCGCGGCTGCTCCCTGAGGGGCCGCATGTTCATGAGGGGGCTCTTGCCGCGGGGAGCGCGCCTGGGCAGCACGGGGGGGAGGGAGGGCCCGGGGGGGATGAGGATGCGCTCGCCGCGGCGCACGTAGATCTTGTAGTGGATGTCGTTGGGGACGAAGTACTCGCTGAGCGGGCTCGTCGTCTCGGCCTTGCCGAGCACGAGGTAGCCGCCTTCTCGCAGGGAGAAGGCGAAGAGGTGCAGCGTGCGGCGCTGGAGGTCGCTCGTGAAGTAGATGAGCACGTTGCGGCACACCACCAGGTCGAGGTGCGGGAAGGGCGCGCGCTGGCCGAGGTCGTGCTCGCCGAAGACGGTGAGGCTGCGGATGCGCTTCTTGACCTGGTACTGGCCGTCGACCGCGACGAAGTAGCGTTCGAGCAGGCCATGGGGCAGGTCCTCGACGGCGCTCGCCGCGTAGATCCCGCGGCGGGCGAACGCGATCGCCTCGCTGTCGATGTCGGTCGAGAAGATGCGGACGTTGAAGGCGTCGAGCTCGTCCCCGAGCAGCTCGCTGATCAGGATGGCGAGCGAGTACGCCTCCTCGCCGGTGGCGCACCCGGCCGACCAGATCCGGAGCGCCTTGTTGTCGCTGCGGGCGTGCGCGATGAGCCCGGGCAGGATCACGTCCCGGAGCTGCGCGAAGAGATCGGGGTCGCGCATGAACTCGGTGACCTTGATCAGGAAGCTGTTGATGAGCCGCTGGAGCTCGTCGGGTTGCCCGGCGAGGTGCTGCCGGTAGGCCTCGATGGACTCCGTGTTCGTGGCCGCCATCCTGCGCCGGAGCCGGCGCAGGATGGTCGCCTGCTTGTACTTCCTGAAATCGATCCCGCTCCGCTCGCGCACGAGATCGAGGAGCTCCTGGAGCCGCTTCTCGTCGTCCGCGGGGGGCTCGACGTACGAGCCAGCGAGCAGATCGTTGAGGATGGGCCCGATCCGATCGAGATCGGCCACGATGTCGACGGTGCTCGGGGCCAGTGACTCGGGCATGCCCGGGAAGCTCGCCGTCTGGGGGTTCTCGATGATGACGGTGCCGCCGCGCTTCTTGACGTGGAGTGCGCCCGCGCTGCCGTCGGAGCCGTTGCCCGTCAGGATGACGGCGACGAGGCCCTCGCCGAAGACCTCCGCCGCGGTGCGGAAGAGCATGTCGACGGACGGCTTGGGTCGATCGCTGTTGTCGGGCCTGAGCCGGAGCTCGTGGTCGGTGATCTCCACGTCGCGCCCCGACGGCACGACATAAACGACGCCGTCCTCGAGCGGGGAGGCCGTGGCGACGCTGCGGACGGGCAGCGCGCTGCGGCGGGCCAGCACGTCGACGAGGTGGCTGGGCCGTCGGGGGTCGAGGTGCTGAGCGATCACGATCGGCGCCGGGAACGGCGTCCTGAACGTGGAGACGAGCGTGCTGAGGGCCTGGATCCCGCCCGCCGAGCAGCCGATCACCACGAGCTGAGGTTTGATGCGGGGGTCTGCCATGCGCCTGTAATGAGCTCTTATATACGAGAACCTCAGGACGGATGCGTCGCAACAGGGAGGTTATGGTCAAAAACCACCGGTACTCCTGAGCCTGGTGCGGCGCTTGGTCAGGCGCGTATCCAATGGGCGCGGCGGTGTCGTGCTTCCGGAGGGGATTCGAAGAAGGACAAAAATTCACTGACAGCCGCAAGAAGATGGAGTGAAGAGCTCGCGATTCGCTAGAAGAACTCGTGATTCGATAGAAGAGCTCGCGATTCGCTCCAAGAGCTCACGACTCGCCCTCGTGGGCTATTGCGCGCTCGTCCAGAATTTTGTCATGCAGAGTTCTTCCGGGGGGCGCCTGTCGGCGCGGCGCGGGGGCGAAAGGCGCAGACCGCGCCGGGGGCGGCGGGCCGTCGGCGGCCCTGGCATCGTCGCGGAGCGCCGTCGCGACCGGTGGGGAGCCGTGCTACGGGGGCGCTCCGCGATGCGTTCGACCGCGAGGGCGACGAGCGGTACTCTCTCCAGGAGGAGCGACGCATGGCCTTTCAGAGCGACACCTCGTTCGTCCCGATCCCGCCGCCCGGCGAGGACGAGCTGCCGTACGACGACGGGGAGCCGATGGAGTCCGAGCGGCATCGCAAGCAGATGGACCTCCTCATCGAGGCGCTGGATCTGCTGTGGAAGGAGCGCGACGACGTGTACGTCGGCGGCAACATGGCCGTCTACTTCAGCGAGCTCCAGGCGAAGAAGAACGACTTTCGCGGGCCGGACGTCTTCGTGGTGCTCGACACGGTGAGGCGCGAGCGCAAATCCTGGGTCGTCTGGCAGGAGGACGGAAGGACGCCCGACGTGGTGATCGAGCTGCTCTCCGAGAGCACCGAGGCGGTCGATCGCACCGACAAGATGCGGATCTACGCGAAGCTCCTGCGCGTGCCCGAGTACTACCTGTTCGATCCGTTCACGGGTGTCCTCGAGGCCTACGCGCTCGATCTCGCCACGATGGCGTACGCGCCCGTCGCGCCCGGAGCGGGCGGCGACGTGGCGAGCCCGCGGCTGCACCTCGGGCTCGGCGTCCGCCGCGGCACCTACCACGGCCTCGAGGCCGACTGGCTGCGCTGGCTCGACCCAGAAGGGCGCGTGGTGCCCACGGGCGAGGAGCAGGCGCGGGCCGCCGAGGAGCAGGCGCGGGCCGCCGAGGAGCAGGCGCGGGCCGCCGAGGAGCAGGCGCGGGCCGCCGAGGAGCAGGCGCGGGCCGCCGACGAGCGGGCACGCGCGGCGCAGCACGAGGCGACGCTCCTCGCAGCGCGGCTGGCCGAGTACGAGCAGCGGTTCGGCAAGCTGCCCGGCGGCGGCTAGCTCTTGTCGGAGGCTGCCGGGAGCCTCCCGGGAGCGCTGAAGCTCGACCCGGAGGCTCTGGACTGCCGTGATGCCCGCCTCAGCGGCGCTGCTGTTCCGGGAGAGCGGCCGCCTCGGCCCCCTCCCGGAGCGCCTCCGGCAGCGCCGACGCCACGGCGGACCTGCACGCCTCCATCGAGGCGTGCAGCGCCTCGGCCGATGCCCCCGGCGGGTCGAGCGGCGGGTGCACAACGACCCGCACGACGCCGGGCGCGGCGGCATAACGCCCCTTCGGCTGCAGCGCACCCGTGCCGTCGATGGTCACCGGCAGGACGCGCGCGCCCGCGGCCGAGGCGGTCCGGAACGCGCCCAGCCGGAAGGGCAGGAGCCGGCCCGTCGCGCTCCGCGTGCCCTCGGGGAAGAACACCGTCGACCACCGCTGCATCACGTTGCGCCGCGCCTCGCCGAGATCCGCGAGCGCGCCGCGGGCGCGCCGCCGGTCGACGGGGGTGTGGCCGTACAGGCGCATGCCCCAGCCCAGCACCGGCACGCGGAACAGCGCGCGCTTCGCAAGGAACCGGAGCGGCGTGCGCCCCTGGAGCACCACGAGCAGCGCGAGGATGTCGAGCGTGCTCTGGTGGTTCGCCGCGATCACGTACCGCTCGCCCGGCCGGGCGTGCTCGACGCCCTCGGCCTCGACGCGCACGCCGACCAGCCAGAGCGCCCCGCGCGCCCACACGACCGAGAGCCGATCGTGCATCCGCTGCCGGGGATCGAAGGGGAAGCAGAGCAGCCCGACAGGGAGCAGCACGACAAGGAACAGCATCGCCCAGGCGTGGGCGAGCGCCGTGCGGACGACCTCGACAGGGCCGGCCGGCGCCGGCCGCGCAGCCTCGGCCGTCACTTGGCGACCGGCGGGGCCTCCGGCCCGTCGAAGCGCGGGACGAAGCCCTCCACCGAGGCCAGCGTCTCCAGCAGCGTGACGTGGCGGAGGCGCGGGATCGCCACGATCGTCGGCCCGCCGAGGTCCTCCTCCGGGACCGCGATCGTCGCCGCCGCCGCGAGCTCCGCCACCGTCGCGCCCACGACCTGCGTCGTGCCGACGCTGCTCGGGTTCGTGCTCCGGACCTCGCGCGGCAGATCGGCCCAGTACGCCCGCGGGGGGCCCTGGAACGCCGCCTCGGCCGGGACGCGCGGCCAGAACGTCGGATCCGTCACGCCGAGCTCCTCGACGAGCGCCGCGCGCTCGGCGCGGACGCCGCGCGCAGCCCCCCCGTCGCCCAGCGCGTCGAGCGCCTCGGCGTACCGCTCGAGCGCCGTCACAAGCAGCGTCCGGTTGCCCGACACGCGGATGAGATCGAGCGTCTCCCGGCCGTATGCGGCGAGCTCGCCGGCCTGGCCGGCGTCGCCGGCGTCGTCGGCGAGCAGCGCCCGCGCGTGCATCCGGCCGACCCGGCCGAGGCTCACGGCGTACGCGTCGCCCGTCCCCGCCGAGCCGATCTCGATCGCCCGGTCGTAGGCGGCGAGCGCGTCCCGCAGCAGGCCCTGCACGAAGTACACGTCGCCCAGGTACCCCTCCGCCCAGCCGCGCCCCATGCCGATGCCCAGCACGCCGCTCAGGTTGACCGCGTTCGCGATCAGCACGCGGGCCCGCGTGAGCTGGCCCATGTGGAACTGGTGCCGGCCCGCGTACATCGTCCCCATGTACAGGTAGAGCCCGCTCAGGCCGTGCTCCTCGGCGTACGAGAGCAGCTGCGCGGTCGACCGGACCCCGAGATCCCAGTCGAACCGGCCCTCCGCGAGCACCGCGTGGTAGAACCATGTGCCGAGCAGCCGCACCGGATCGCGCAGGCGCTCGGCGAGGCGCGCGGCGTCCGCGGCGCTCTGCTCGGCCTCGGCGTAGAGGCCGGACTGGCTCAGCGCGACGCAGAGGATGCCGCGCGAGTGGCAGAGCTCGACGTACTCGCCCGCCGCTTCCGCGAGCTCGCAGCCGCGGCGGAGCGGCTCGGTCGCCGGGCCCACCTTGCCGGCCGCGCACAGCGCGCGCCCGAGGATGTTCGCCGGCAGGCACTGGTACGGGCGCAGCTCCGGGCTCGCGCCGATCGCCTCGAGCGCCTTGCGGCTGTGCGCCACCGCGTCGGCGAACTCGCCCCGCACGTAGTGGACGCGCGACAGCGCGCTGGAGAGGGCCGCCGTGACGAGCGGCGTCCCCGGCAGCGCCCCCTGCGTGCGGCGCAGCAGATCGAGGGGCTCCGCCGTGCTGCCGAGCAGGCACGCCACGCGCGCGAGCTCGTGCGCGCAGCGGGCCCTGAGCTCGATCCGCGCCGGGTCGAGCGGCAGCCGCTCGAGCAGCGCGAGCGCCTGCTTCAGCCGCCGGCTGGCGCCGTGCGGATCCTGGAGCCGATCGGCCTCGCCCGCCGCGAGCAGGTACGTCGAGGCGGCGCGGTCGAGCTCGCCGGCGCGCTCGACGTGGTGCGCGAGCGTCCCCGGATCGCCGCCGCGCAGCTCGATGCGCCGCGCGATGCGCCCGTGGTAGTCGGGGCGCTCCTCGGCGGGCACGCGGGCGGCGAGCTGCTCGCGCGCCGCGTCGTGCGAGAACGACGTGAGGCCCCCGTCCTCGCTGAGGCAGACGTAGTGCGCCGCGGCGTCGCGCAGGGCGCTGTCGACCTCCGCCGGGTCGAAGAGCCCGAGCTCGACCAGATCGTCGCGCAGGAACTGGCGGCCGATGAGCGCGGCGACGCCGAGGACCTGGACCGCCGTGGGATCGAGCGCGTCGATGCTGCGCGAGAGGACGTCCGAGACCGACGCGGGCGCGAGGTAGCTCGCGTCGGCGCGGGAGATCTCGAGCGCGCCGCTCCGGCTGCGCTGCAGGAAGCCCTCGGTCTCCATGTTGCGGACGACCTGGATGTTGAAGAGCGGGTTGCCCGCGGCGAGCAGCGGGACGCGGCGCACGAGCTCCTGCACGAGGTCGTCCCCCGCGCCGCGGCCGAGCGCGGAGAGGAGCGCCCGGTTCGCGTCGGGCCGGAGCGGGCCGAGGTCGAGGCGCTCGACGTCCTTCCACGCGAGCCAGCCCGCCGAGCGCGGCGTCATCGGCGACGAGCCCGGCGGGCCGCGCAGCGCGGACGAGCCCGGCGGAGGCAGCGACGAGCCGGGCGGAGGCATCGATGAGCCACGAGCGAAGGGCGGCCGCGCCGTGCCGAGCAGCAGCACCGGCATCTCGCCGAGCTGATCCGAGAGGCGCAGCAGCACCTCCTGCGTCGCCTCGTCGGCCCAGTGCACGTCCTCGATCGCGAGGACGATCGGGATCTCCTCGGAGATCGCGCCGAGCAGCCGCAGGATCAGATCGGCGATCCAGCGCGTGCCGCCCGGGCCGATGGCGCCGCCCTCCTCCGCGAGCCCGACCGCGCGCGTCAGCTCCGGCACGAGCCCCTGGAGGAGGGCGGCGTCGTCGGCGATCACGAGGCTCACCAGCCGGCGGATGCGCGCCGCCCGGCTGTCGCCGTGCCGCTCGAGCCAGAGCGCGATCTGCGTCAGCGCCTCGCGGATCGCGGAGTAGGGCACGAGCCCGGAGAGCTCCCTGCACCGGCCGTATGCGACGATCGCCGTGCCCGCCTGCTCGGCGCTCCGGAGCAGCTCGGCGACGAGGCGGCTCTTGCCGACGCCGGTGTCGCCGACCACCACGGCCGGCCGCGGCTCGCCGCGCACCGCGCCCTGGAGGAGCTCGATGAGCCGCCCGAGCTCCTGCTCGCGGCCGACGAACGGCGCGTCGTGCGCGTCGTCGAAGGTCTCCGGCGCGGCGGCGTCGCGCTCGGGCGCTCCCGCCTCCGCCCCGGCCGGGGGCGGCGAGGTGCCGTGGAGCGTGACGTAATAGAGCTCCTTGAGCCGCGCGCAGAGCCGGGCCGCGCTGGAGAAGCGCCGCGCCGGGTCGCGCTCCAGGAGCTCCTCGACCAGCGCGACGACGGGCGCCGGCGTCTCGGGCGCCGCGTGGGCGAGCGGCACGAGCGTGCCGTAGACCTTCTGGTTGATGACGCTGTTGACGGTGCCGTCCGAGAACGGGAGCCGGCCGGCGAGCAGCTCGTAGAGCATGACGCCGACCGCGTAGAGGTCCATCCGGGGGCTCGGGCGCCCGAGCGCGCCGCGCTTCAGGCACTCGGGCGCCAGGTAAGCGATGGTGCCCGCGTTGACGCGGGCGTGCTCGGGCTGGAAGCTCACGGTGAGCGTCGCCAGGCCGAAATCGAGGATCTTGAGCCGGGGCTCGTACGGATCGGTGAGGACGATGTTGCTCGGCTTGAGGTCGAGGTGGAGCACGTTGAGCGCGTGGCAGTGCGCGAGCGCCTCGGCCACGCGGCGCGCGATGCGCAGGGCCTCGATCGTGTCGAGCGAGCCCATCCGTGCGAGGTACCTGTCGAGCGTCTCGCCCTGCACGAGCTCCATCGCGAGGTAGAGGCCCACGCCGTCCAGGACGCCGTACGAGGAGAGCTTGACGAGCGAGGGGTGGCGCAGGCGGAGCAGCGCCTCGATCTCGTTCTGCTGGGCGAAGAGCTGCCCGGCGTTCTGGGCGCTCACATCCTTGAAGATCTTGATGGCGGCGTCGTTGCCGGCCCCGTCACGGCCGCGGAACACGGCGCCGAAGCCGCCCTCGCCGAGGCGATCGGCGATCGTGTACTCGCCGATCCTGGCGCCGCGCTCGATCAAGGGATCGCCGACCATCGCTCCTGCCCTTCCGAGTACCCCGTCATCGTTCGCCGACGCACCATGATACTCCGGACGAGCGCCGCGACAGCGCGCAATGGCCCGGCCGCCTGCCGGAGGCACGCCGCCTCGACGGCCTGCCGCATCGCGGCTGTCTGGCCAAGAAACCTGCCTGCAACGTTGGGGGGCGAACCTGGCGCTGAGCTCGACCATCGCGCGCCGCGCCCGAAAAAGTGAGCCCGCACCCAAACCTGCGCCGCGGGCCTGGATTCGGCGCCTGAAATGACGACGGCGGCGACCCCCAGGAGGGGACCGCCGCCGCGTCCGCGCTCAGGCCGCGCCGGGGATCAGGTCCCGCCGCTGGCCGAACCGCTCGCGGAGCCGCTGACGCTCGCGCTCGCCTTGATGTTGATGTCGATCGAGGCCGACGCGCTGGCCGACGCGTCGACCGCGGCCGCGACGCAGGCGACCGCCTTGCCGCCGGCCTTGAGCGCCACGTCCTTCACCTCGACGCCGGCCTTGCCGACGCCGGACACCGCCGCCGCCAGCTTCTTGCCGGAGCCGAGCTGCACCTTGGCGATCGCCGGGAGCGACGTCCGGAGCGCGGCGACGAGCTTCTGCGCGTCGGCGTTCACCTTGCCGTTCGCCACGATGCGGACGTTCGGCGCATCGCACTTCGCCTCGCCGGCGGTCTTCGCCGTGCACTGCATCTGGCAGCTCGGGTCGACGCTCGGGGGCTTGAACTCGCCCGAGCACTTCGGCTCCTTGATCTCGGCGCTGCAGCCGCCGGAGCACGAGCCGGAGCACTTCGCCGCGGCCTTGACCTCGCAGGAGCCGGAGCAGGTGCCCTCGCAGGTGCCCGAGCAAGACCCCTCGGCCTTGGCGTCGCACTTGCCCTCGCAGGTGCCGGCGCACGCCGCGCCCTTCGAGTCCTTGCCGTCGCACTTGCCGTCGCACTTGCCGCCGCAGGTGCCCTTGAAGCCGACCTCGCACTTGCCCGAGCAGCTCGCGCTGCAGGTGCCGGTGCACGCCGCGCCGGCCTCGACGCTGCACTTGCCCTTGCACTCGGCGTCGCACTTGCCGCTGATCTCGCCGCCCTCACAGCTCGCCTCGAGCTTGCCGGGCTGCACCGGCGAGCCGCACTCGCCGAGGCACTTCTGCATGGCGGTGATGTCGGCGTAGCACTTCGGGGGGTCGATCTGGACGGTGATCTTCGCGTCGGCGTTCGCCTTCACGGCGGCGCTGACCTTCGCGGAGACCGCGCCGCAGACCTTCTCGGCGCCCTTGCCGCCGCTCGGGTCGGCCTTGAGCTCCGCGTCGCTCATGCCGAGGTCCTTGCCGAGCTTGCCGCAGGAGGCGATGAGATCCGCCTCCATGCTGGCGGTGAGCTTGTCGAGCGACGCAGCCGCGTCGAGGAAGCCCTTGATCTTGCCCTCGACCTCGGCGCCGCCGTCGAACTTCAGGTTCGCGATGCCGCCGTTCTTCAGCTCGTCGCAGCCGCTCGCGGCCGACGCCAGGTCACCGGCCGGGCCGGGCAGGCTGTCCGCGCCGGGGAATCCCTTGCCGCCGCAGTTCACGAGGAGAGGCGAGGCCAGGCCGAGAAGGGCCACGGGCATCGCGAACAACTTCCATCGATTGACGCTCATCTCAGAAACCCTCCGGCACCTCGATCGGTACCCCATGGAGCGCGGACCCTACACCAGCAGCCGCGACCTTGAAAGCTGGGACAGCCGCGATCCTGCGCGACGGTCACTCGCAATGCAGAGCAGCCCCGCACCGCGGGCTCCAGCAACTGACGGCCCTCATTGCCCCAAGTCAGGATGGCTGTAAAGAATCAAGCGGAGCTCATCGCGCGGGGATGGCGGTCTACACCGCAGGTGGCGCGAGGCGTTCCACATATATATATCGCGAGGCGTTTCACATGGAGCGCACGGCATTTCGCCCGTGACGCCTCACGCGCGGCGCGCGCGCCGTCCCTCGCCCGCCGCGCCGTCCCTCGCCCGCCGCGCCCTCTCGGGCGTCGCTTACTCCTCGTCCTCGTCGAAGGGGAGGTTCAGCTGGGCGAGGGGGCGTGCGCCGACCGTGGGCCCGCCCTGCTTCTTGAAGAGCAGCTGCTCGCGCGCGATGTCGGCCTCGATGAGGTCCTGGTTGTCGTACGCGAACGCGAGCGCGTCGAGCACGCGCGCGGGCCCGAGGTTCGGGTAGCGCTTGAGCAGCGTCTCCACCGACGCGCCGCCGCGGTGCCACGCCCAGAGCCGCCGGACCGGGACGCGCGACCCGAGGACGTGAGGGCTCCCGGCGAGCACCTGGCTATCGCATCGCACGTGAGGGTGGGGGACGCGGATTCGCGGGAGCACCGGCGCGGCCATCGCGCGGAGGAGCCTAGTACCGGTCGCGATCGGATGGAAGGGCGCCGCGAGCCGGCGGGCACGCTCGGCGCGGCGCCGGGCCGCGCGGGTGCCGGGCTGCGTGGGCGCGCGGGCGCGGCGCTCCGCCCGCACGCCCGCGCGCGGTCGTCCCCGCGTCGCACGACCTCCGGCATCGTCATCGCATCGTTCCGCGCCCGCGCGCGCGATCCGGACTACCCTACGCCGCGGAGGCGCGCGAGCATCGTGCCCGTCGCCGTCACCGACCGGAGCTCACCCACCATGACCCAAGCCGAGAAGAACCCGCTTCGCGAAGGGATGCCCGAGGAGCGCACCGCCTCGCCGGCCGCGCTCGTGATCTTTGGCGCCTCGGGCGACCTGACCCGGCGCAAGCTGCTGCCCGCGGTCTACAACCTGACGCTCAGCCGGCTCCTCACGGGCGGCTTCGCCGTCGTCGGCGTGGCGCGGCGCCCGAAGCCGGATTTCGCGAAGGAGATGCGCGAGGCCGTCGGGAAGCACTCGCGGCGCCCGCTCGAGGAGGCCACCTGGAGCGAGCTCGAGAAGGGCATCAGCTACGTCCAGGGGTCGTTCGACGAGGCCGAGACGTACACCCGGCTCGCCGCGGAGCTCGAGCGGCTCGACGCCGAGCGCGGCACCCGCAAGAACCGGGTCTTCTACCTGGCCGTCGCGCCCGACCAGTTCGCGCCCATCGTGCGCGGCCTGCGCGCGGCGAACCTCGTCGCGCCGCCGTCGCACGAGAAGGACGCGCCGTTCCAGCACGTCGTCGTCGAGAAGCCGTTCGGTGAGGACCTGGAGAGCGCCCGCGCCCTCAACCGCGACCTGCTCGCCCACCTCGCGGAGTCGCAGATCTACCGGATCGACCACTACCTCGGGAAGGAGACCGTCCAGAACCTCCTCGTCCTGCGGTTCGGCAACACGATCTTCGAGCCGCTCTGGTCGCGCCAGCACGTCGATCACGTGCAGATCACCGTGGCCGAGGAGATCGGCGTCGAGGGCCGCGGCAAGTTCTACGAGAAGGTCGGCATCACGCGGGACATCGTGCAGAACCACGCGCTCCAGCTGCTCACGCTGGTCGCGATGGAGCCGCCGTCGTCCTGGGACGCGGACGCGGTGCGCGACGAGAAGGTGAAGGTGCTCCGCACGCTCCGGCCGATCGCGGGCCCGGACGCGCTGTCGTCGACGGTGCGCGGGCAGTACGGGCCCGGCATGGTGCGCGGCGAGAAGGTGCCCGGCTACACGGAGGAGCCCGACGTCGCGAAGGACTCGACGACGGAGACCTACGTCGCGATGAAGCTCCACCTGGACAGCTGGCGCTGGGGCGGGGTGCCGTTCTACCTGCGCGCCGGCAAGCGGCTGGCGAAGCGGGTGGCCGAGGTGGTGCTGCACTTCAAGCCGCTCCCGCACGGCCTGTTCAAGGGCGCCCCCGGCGCGACCGAGGAGCCGAACTCGCTCGTGATGCGCCTCCAGCCCGACGAGGGCATCTCGCTCCGGTTCGCGGCGAAGATCCCGGGCGGCGGCATCGCGATCCGCGGCGTCACGATGGATTTCCGGTACGGCGCCGCGTTCGGCTCCAGCACGCCCGAGGCGTACGAGCGGCTCCTGCTCGACGCGCTGCGCGGCGACGCCACGCTGTTCACGCGCGCCGACGAGGTCGAGGCGCAGTGGGGCTTCGTCGATCCGATCTTCGAGGGGTGGCGGACCCAGAGCGCGCCGATCGCGCGCTACGCCGCCGGCAGCTGGGGCCCGCCGGAGGCCGACGCCCTCGTCGAGCCGTCGTCGGACGACGTACGCGCGGTGTGCGGGGCGGGCGACGGGGGGAAGGCCCCGGAGCGGGCGTGGAGGCGGCCGTGAGCGCGGTCGCCGAGGTCATCAAGCGGGTCGAGTCGGAGCTCGCCGAGTTCTGGTCGGCGCCCGACGAGTCGCGGGCGGAGCCGGCCCCGAAGACGCGCGCGTCGACCCTCAATTTCGTGGCGGTGGGGAGCCGCGCCGAGGTCGAGCGGCTGAAGGAGCAGGCCGAGGACCTCGCGGAGACGCACGCGGGCCGCACCCTGCTCATCACGCTCGACGACCGGCTCGACCCGGCGAGCGTCCAGGCCGACTGGTCGGCCACGTGCCGCCGCGCGGGCGAGGTGCCGATCTGCTACGACCGCGTGGAGATCACGTTCGGGGTGGCCGCGGCCGAGCGCGTCGCTTCGGTCGTGAGCGCGCTCACGATCTCCGACGTGGCGGTGATCGTCGAGCTCGCGCCCGGCGCGCCGAACGTGCTCGGCGACGCGCTCGCGCCGATCTGCAATCGGCTGGTGTTCGACTCGGCCGAGACGTGCATCGAGCGCATCGCGGAGGTCGCGCGCGGGACGAGGGCGCCGCTCGCGGACCGGGCGTTCGTGCGGACGTTCTCGTTCCGCGAGCTCGTGGCCCGGTTCTTCGACGACATGCCGGAGGCGTGCCGGGCGATCCGGCGGGTGGAGATCGCGCGCAGCGCGGGGGCGAAGCCGGATCCGGCGGCGCTGTTCCTCGGCTGGATGGGCTCGCGGCTCGGCTGGACGTTCGAGTCGCGGGGGCCCGCGCAGTCCGGCGGCGGCGTGGTCGGCCGCGCCCGCGGCGCGGACGGGGCGCCGATCGAGATCGCGCTCGTCGACGGGCCGCCGGCGGACGCGCAGGCGTGGCGGCGGCTCGACGGCGTGCGCCTGTGGACGTCGCTGCGCGGCGAGCCGCTGACGCTCGGCTGCGTGCGGCTCGACAAGGCGCCCGGCACGGTGCGGTGGACGATGGAGGGGGCGCGGTCGGCGGAGCACCTGCACCCGCTCGGCTACCGGGACGAGACGTGGGTGCTGGCGAAGACGATCGACTCGCTGGAGGGCGATCGGCTGCTGCGCGAGGCGGTGCTCGCCGCGGCGAAGTGGAGCGCCCTTTGACGAGGGCCGACAGGAGGACCGAGATGAACGGTGGTGAGGAGACCCTCGTCACGGCGGACGCTGCGGAGCTGGCGCGGCTCGGGGCGGAGCTCATCGCGCGCGCCATCGCGGCGGCGGTCGATGCGCGCGGCGTCGCGCGCGTCGCGCTGTCGGGCGGGAGCACGCCGTCGGAGGCGTACCAGCGGCTCGCGGCGCTCTCGCTCCCGTGGGCCCAGACCGAGTGGTTCTGGGTGGACGAGCGCGCGGTCGCGCCCGATCACCCCCGCTCGAACTACGGCGCCGCGCGCCGGGATCTGGCGGCGGCCCCCATCCCGGAGGAGCGCTTCTTCCGCATGGAGGGCGAGTCGCCGGACCTCGCCGGGGCAGCAGCTGGGTACGAGCGGCTCCTGCGGGCGCGGTTCGGGGTCGCGTCGGCTGTCTCGTTCGACGTGATGACGCTCGGGATAGGCGACGACGCGCACACGGCCTCGCTGTTCCCCGGGACGGGGGCGGCGGGCATCGAGGACCGCCTGGTCGCCGCGATCCCGGCGCAGCCGGACAAGGGGCTGGAGCCGCGGCTCACGCTGACGGCGCCGGTGATCCAGGAGGCGCGGCTGAAGCTGCTCCTGGCCCGCGGGGCGGGAAAGCGCGGGGTCGTGGCGCAGGCGAAGCGGCCCGGCCCGGCCGACGAGGTGCCGGCGCGGGTCGTGCGCGGCGGGCCCGGGCGGCTCGTCTGGCTGCTCGACGCCGCGGCGGCGCAAGCCGGGTAGCGAGCAGCGGGCGACCGAGCTGGCGCGGCGCGGCGCGGCACGTCCAGCGCGCCGCGCCGCCGGTTCGAGCGGGCAGCCGAGGCTGCCGCCGCCGGGGGCCCTGGAGAAGGGCCCCACGGCGCCGCGGGTGAACGTCACGTCACGACGGGGATCGCGCACTGCTCGCGCAAGAACTCGGCGAGCGCCTCGGTCTTCATGAAGCCGCGGTCGCTCCCGTCACGGAGCCGGACGGTGGCGCCCTTCGCCTCCACCTCCTTGTCGCCGATGACCAGCATATGCGGGATCTTCTCGACCTGCGCTTCGCGGATCTTCGCGCCGAGCTTCTCCGAGCTCCGGACGAAGCTCGCCCGGATGCCGTGAGCGCGCAGCGCCTGGGTGACCTGCTCGGCGTGGTCGTTGTGCTTGTCCGACACCGTGACGACGCGCGCCTGCTCCGGTGAGAGCCACGCCGGCAGGGCGCCCGCGTGGTGCTCCAGGAGCACGCCGATGAACCGCTCGATCGAGCCGAGGAGCGCCCGGTGGAGCATGATCGGCTGCTCGAGCTCTCCCTTGGCGTTCACGAACCCGAGCGTGAAGCGCTCGGGGTTGTTGAAGTCGTACTGGAGCGTGGAGCACTGCCACCTGCGGTCGAGCGCATCGACCAGCTTGATGTCGATCTTCGGCCCGTAGAACGCGCCGCCGCCCGGGTCCACCGTGTACTCGAGGCCGAGGGCCTTTAGGGCCCCCGCGAGGGTGCTCTCGGCCTTGGCCCAGTCCTCCAGGCCGCCCACGTACTTCTCCGGCCGTGTCGAGAGGTTGATGTCGAACTGCTCGAACCCGAACGTGCGGAGCATCTTCAGGATGAAGCGGAGCACGCGGTGGATCTCCTGCTCGACCTGGTCCGCGCGGCAGAACAGGTGCGCGTCGTCCTGGGTGAACCCCCGCACGCGCATCAGGCCGTGCATGACGCCCGCGGCCTCGTACCGGTACACGGTCCCGAGCTCCGCGAGGCGCATCGGGAACTCGCGGTAGCTCCGCGTCCGGCTCTTGACCATGAGGATGTGAAACGGGCAATTCATCGGCTTGCAGCAGTAGTCGTGCCCGTCGACCGACATGGGGGAGAACATCCCCTCTCGGTAGAAGTCCCAGTGGCCCGACGTCTTCCACAGGTCCGCCTTGGCGATGTGCGGCGAGTAGACGATGTCGTAGCCCTCCTCGAGGTGCATCTTGCGCCACTGGTCCTCGATGATGGTGCGCAGGAGCCCGCCCTTCGGGAGCCACATGACGAGGCCGGCCCCGATCTCCTCGACGAAGTGCGGCTCGAAGTGCACCTCGACGTCGGCGTCTTTCCGGGCGCTCACCGCGGCCCTGAAGGCGCTCTTCGACTCCTGCGCCGCCGCGCCGCGGAGCCGGACGTGCAGGCGCGGGCGCGCCTCTTCGTTGCTGCCGCCCGCGCCGTCCGCCGACGCCTTCGGCGCCTCGCCGAACTTCACCGTTCGCCGGATGGTCCGCCCGGGGAACGCCGAGGCCGCGGCGCCGAGGGCGTGCTCCACGAGCGCGCGGTCGAGGGGCGCCTCCGCGTCGACGCCGACGTAGAGGTCGATCTCGTCCTTCTCGGAGTACGCGTGGGTGTCGTAGCGCTCGGAGACGAGGTAGAGCTCGAGATCCCGCCCGAGCGTCCTGTGGTCGCGCTTCTTCGCCTCCTCCAGGCGGCGCACGTACTTGTCGAGGTCGTCCTTGTTGGGGAAGGCCACGCCGCGCACGCGCTGGAGCGACTGCTTCGTGGCGTCGGCGCGCCAGTAGGCCGCCGAGGACGACGTGATCTTGAGCCCCTTGATGAACCCCGCGTGGGGCAGGTGCGGGCCGCGGCAGAAATCCACGAACTCGCCGCAGCGGTAGATCGACACGCTGTCCTCGGGGATCCAGGACAGGATCTCCGTCTTGTATTCGTTCTTCTGCCCGAGCCCCTCGAAGACGCCCAGCGCGTCCTTCTTGGGGACGACTTGCCACTCGAACTTGATCTTCTGCTCGATGAGCTTCTTCACCTCGGCCTCGATCTGCTCGAGGTCGGAAGGAGTGAAGGTCCGACCGGCAACATCGAAGTCGTAATAGAACTCGTCACCATGGTTCTTCGGACCCATCGTGACCTTGGCGCCCGGGAACAGCCGCAGCACGGCCGTCGCCAGGAGGTGCTCGGCCGAGTGGTTGATCGTGTCCCTGCCCTCGGGCGTATCGGCCTTCAGCAACTCCAGCTTCGCGCCGTCCCGGAGGGGCACGCGGAGGTCCTGGATCACCCCGTCGACGCGCGCGACGACGACGGCCTCGGCGAGCCTCGGCGAGATGGCCCGGGCGGCGTCGAACGCCGTGTTGCCATCCTGGAGCGCGAGGGCCTTCCCATCAGGTAGAATGACCGAAGTTGCCATGACGTGACCTTTCTTTCCTTTTACCCGACTGTACGAGCGTCAGGTGGGGCGGTCTTAAAGCACCGTGGCTCCAACGTGTCAACGCCGCGAGGCCGCGCGCGGCCGCTCGATCTACGCGTGAGCTTACGCGTGAGGTTACGCGTGAGGCTACGCGTGAGGCCGAGCGCGAGGAGCTCGGCCGCTCCTGTTCGGAGCGCGCCCGGCTCGAGGCGGCGCCGGGCGATATGGCCTCTCGGTGCCTCGGGGCGAACTCGCGCTCATCCGCCTTGGACCGACGGCGCCGATTCGACAGGAGGCATGGAGTCGCGCGCGCGACTCCATGCCTCCGTCATGGGCGCGAGGACACGGGGCGTCAGGACCGCCGGGACGCCGCGCGGGCCCGTGGCCGCTCCGCGGCGGAGAGCCCTCTGGCGAAGGCGAGCGCGCCCCGCACGCCGACAAGGGGATCGGTGACCACCGCGACGGGCACCCCCTCGAGGAGCGGCGTGAGGCGCCCCTTCTTCAGGAAGGACTTCATGAAGAGCTCGCGCCTCTGGGTGACGAGGCTCCTCGCGATGTTCCCGAGGACGAAGACCCCGCCGAGCGCGAGCTCGCGCAGGGCGAGGTTGCCGGCCTCGGCGCCGTAGATCTCGACGAACAGGTCGACCGCGCGCGCGGCGGGCCGGAACGCGCGGGCGAGACCGAGCTCGGCGATCGCCGCGTTGCGGTCGCCCTCGGCGAGGCGGCGCTCGATCGCGCGCGGCACGCGGGCGGCGCGGGCGAAGAAGTCGAAGAGGGCGCCGAGCCCGTCGCCGGAGAGGACCCGCTCGTAGCTCACGTGGTCCGGGTGGCGCTCGGCGAGGAAGCGCCACAGCTCGGCCTCGACCGCGGAGCGCGGGGCAAAGTCGGCGTGACCTCCCTCGGTCGGGAGCGTGACGTGGCGGGCGCCGTCCCAGATGAGCCGGGCCTCGCCGAGCCCCGTGCCGGCGGCGATGACGGCCACGTTGTTCCCCTTCGGCCGCGGCCTGCGCTCCGTGAGCGGCTCGATGGACGCGCGGGCGACGTGCAGGCAGCCCGTGGCGCCGACGACGAGGTCGTTCGCCAGGAGCACGCGCGCGATCTTGAGCCGGCGCGACAGCTCGCGCTCCGCGAGGCGCCAGGGCAGGTTCGTGACGGTGGCGACCTGGTCCTTGATGGGGCCCGCGACGCCGAGCACGGCGACGGCGGGGTGGGGAGCGTCGCTGCGCACGAGGAACGGGAGGGCGATCTCCTCGAAGCTCGCGTGCTCGCGGCTGCGGAAGACGGCCTCGGAGAGGGGCCGGCCGCCGGAGGCGCTGTAGAGCGCGAGCCGGGTGTTGGTGCCTCCGATGTCGCCGACGAGCAGCGACGGGGCCACCGATCTCTTGGTCGTTGCCACGCCGGCGCCCTGCCAGCGCCCTGCCTCGGCGGCAAGGCGATCCATCATTGAGCCAGCGCGGAGGGATCGAGGTTTCCGGGCGGGCTCGAGCGCGCGTGACCACCGCGAGGCGATCGCGCGTCGCCTGTCGCGGGCTGGCGGCCGAGGCCGCCTCGCGTCCTGCGCCGCTTGACCGGCGGCCTGTCTCCGGCCGAGAGTGCCAGCGTGCAGCGGTTGTTCCCCGCGCTCCTGGTCGCGCTTGCCGGCCTCATCGCTCCCGCCGGCGCTGCGTTCGCCGGGCCGGCGCAGGCCGCGTCCGCGCCCTCGCGGGTCGCGCCCGCAGCGTCGCAAGCCGCGCCCGCGGCGTCGCAGGCCGCGCCCGCGCCGTCGCAGGCCGCGTCCGCGCCGTCGCAGGTGGCCCCCGCGCCCTCGCAGGCCAGGCCCGCGCCCTCGCAGGCTTGGCCCGCGCCGTCGCAGGTGGCCCCCGCGCCCTCGCAGGCTTGGCCCGCGCCGTCGCAGGTGGCCCCCGCGCCCTCGCAGGCTTGGCTCGCGCCGTCGCAGGTGGCCCCCGCGCCCTCGCAGCACGCGCCCCCGCAGGCCGCGTTCGAGCCCACGCAGCTCGCGCCTGCGCCGGCTTCCGTGCAGCCGCCGCTCGTCCAGGTCGTGCCATCGCCCGAGCCGGCCACGCCCGCGTCCGCGGAGGTCGTGCTGGCGCCCGCCCCGGTCGCGCGGCCTCCCGCGCCGCCGCCTGCGCCGGTCGCGCCGGCGTCCGCGTCGGTCGGGCCGCCGGCCCCGGCCGCTGACCAGGGCGAGCCGGTGGCTCCCGAGCCCCAGCCTTCGCCTCCCGTGGTCGAGCAGCCCGAGGCGCGCGTCGAGCTGCTCGGCAGGACGGTCTTCGCCCTCCGCGTGCACCGGGGCAGCCTCTCTCCCCCGGAGCGCGCCCGCGAGGCGGCGCGCGTGCTGGAGCGCGCCGCCCAGGAGAAGGCGGTCCCCGAGGTCCGCGTCGACGAGCAGGACGGCGTGGCGGTCGTCTACGTCGGCGACCGCCCGCTCGTCCACCTCGGCCCCGAGGACGCGGCGGCGGCGGGCCACACCACGGTCGCGGCCCACGCCGCCGCGGTCGCCGGCACGGTGCGCGACGTCCTCGCCAAGGAGCAGAGCCGGAGCCGCCTCGCGACGAGCGTCTTCTCGTTCTCGCTGCTCGTCTTCTCCGGGCTGATCGCGCTGCTCCTGCTCCGCAAGGTCGGCGAGCTCGTCGAGCGAGGGCACGCCTGGGTCGCCGAGCACCCGGAGCGGCTCCCGGCGCTCCACGTCCGCGGCATCGAGATGCTCCGGCCCGCCGCGTCGCAGGGCGCGCTCTCGGTCGCGCTCGGCGCCGCCGGCGTGCTCGTCCGGCTGGGCATCGCCTACATCTGGATCCTCTTCGCCCTCTCCCTGTTCGCCTCCACGCGCGGCACCAGCGAGAAGCTGACAGGCCTCGTGCTCGCGCCCATGTCGGAGCTCATGGGGCGCATCGCGCGGAGCGTCCCGGTGCTCGTGCTCGCGATCCTCGCGACGCTCGCGGTCGTCGTCCTCATCCGCTTCGTGGGGCTGTTCTTCGGGAGCGTGAGCCGGGGCGAGACGTCGCTCGGGTGGCTCCCGTCCGATCTCGCGGTCGCCACCGGCGTCCTTGTCCGCTTCGGCATCCTCGTGGCCGCGCTGCTCCTCGCGGCCCCGCTCATCACCGGCACCGACGAGGGGGCGCTCACGCGGATCGGCTTCGTCGTGCTCGCGGCGGCCGGGCTCGCCAGCGCCCCGCTCATCGCGTCGGCGGCCGTGGGCCTCTCGGTCATCTACGGGCGGCGCCTGCGCGTCGGCGACATCGCCGACGTGGGCGGCCGCGCCGGGCGGGTCCGCGAGCTGACGCTGATCGAGGCGCGCCTCGAGGACGAGGACGGCTGCGTCGTTCGCGTGCCGCACCTGCTCAGCCTGTTCCACCCGACGCGCATCCGCGGCCGCCCTCCGGTCGTGGCCGTCGAGATCAGCGTCGACCCCGCCGCCGATCTCGAGCGGGTGCGCGAGCTGCTCCTGAAGACGGGCTCGGGCCTCGGCAGCCGGGCCCGCGCCGCGCTCGTCGCGATCGACGAGGGGGGCGCTCATTTCCGGGCCACGATGGCCTGCGACGGCGACGACGTGCGCAGCCGGTGGCTCATCGCGGTGGCGCAGGCCCTCGTCGCCGCGGAGATCCAGCTCGGGCGCGCGCCGGCGTCCTCCGGGGGCGCGCGGCGCGCCGCGCCCGCGCCGGTCGACCGGGGCGCTGCCTCGTGAACGCCGTCTGGCTCCTGATGGGGCTCCTCGTGCTGTCGTACCTCGGCAGCTCGCTCGTCAGCGGCCGCGTGCTCCGGGGCATCGGCCTCCCTTCCGGCGCCGAGTACGTCGTGCTCGGCTTCGTGCTGGGACCCTCGGCGCTCGGGCTGCTCGAGCCCTCGTCGCTCGCCGCGTTCGAGCCCGTGGCGGGCGTCGCGCTCGGCTGGCTCGCGCTGGTCGTCGGCCTCGACTTCGGCTTCGTCGGCAGCCGCCGCGTGCGGCCGTCCCGCATGGCGCTCTGCGTGCTCATGAGCCTCCTGACCGGCGGCGCGGTGGCCGCCGCGGTCTGGTTCGCGGCGGCGTACGGCGCTCCCTCGCTCGAGCGCGGCGACCGCGCGCTGCTCGCGGCGGGCGTGGGCGCCGTCTCCGCCGAGACGACGCGGCACGCGGTGCTGTGGGTCGCGCAGCGCTACAGCGCGAGCGGCAAGCTCTCGGATCTCATCGCTGACATCGCCGACTGCGACGATCTCGGCCCGCTGCTCATGATGGGCGGCGCGTTCGCGCTCGTCCCGCAGGCGACGGCCCAGTGGCCGATCCCGTTCTGGGGGTGGACGGTCGTGACGGCGCTCATCGGCGTGGTGCTCGGGCTCATCGCGGTGGTGCTCCTCGGGAGCGATTTCCGCCTGATCCAGAGCTGGGGCGTGCTGCTCGGCACCTCGCTGTTGACGATGGGCACGAGCGCCCGGGTCGGCCTGTCGCCGCTCTTCGCGGCGTTCGCGATGGGCGTGACGATCGCCGCCATCTCGCGGCACCGCGACGAGATCGTCGCCATGGTCGCGCCGACCGAGCGGCCGGTCATCCTGCCGGCGCTCCTGCTCGCGGGCGCGCACGTGAACCCGAAGGCGGCGCCGTTCCTGCCCTGGATCGTGGCGATCGCGCTCGGGGCGAGGCTCGTGGGCAAGCTCGCGACCGGGCTCGTCTTCCGCGTCGTGTCGCCCGACGCGCGCGAGACGTCGCCGTGGCTCGGCCTCGGGCTGCTCTCGTCCGGCGCGGTGGCGATGAGCGTCGGGCTCGCCTTCGCGCTGCGCTTCCCGGGCCCGGTCGGGCACACCGTCCTCTTCGCCGCGGCGGCCGCGGCCGTGTTCGGCGAGCTCGTCGGGCCGCAGGCGCTGCGCGCCACGCTCCGCAAGGCCGGCGAGCTCGCCGCGCCGGAGCGGGAGTCGCTCTTCTTCGGCCGCGGCCTGGGCCGCGCCGGGCGCGACGCCGCGCCGGGCGAGGGAGGCGAGAGGGGCGCCCCGCCGTCGCCCGCGGCGCAGCGTGGGGGAGGGATGAGGAATGAAGAGGTGTCACCGTGAGCGCCGCAGCACTCCCTGAGGTCGAGCCGGCCGCGCCCGCCGGCCCGGTCACGCCGGCCGGCCCGGTCACGCCCGCCGACCCGGCCGCGCCGGCCGATCCGGCCGCGCCCGCCGAGCAGCACGGCGCGTCCTCCGCGCGCCACCACGGGTCGGCCCCCAAGGGGCCGCTGAACCACCTCACGCACGCGGTCGCGCTCGTGATCCTGTTCGGGCTGCTCTACGCCACGACGCGCGCGGTCCCTCACGAACACGGGCCTGCAGGGGCCGTCGCTTCGATCGGCTTCCTCCTGCTCGCGGGCACGCTCGCGAGCGAGCTCGTCGAGCCGCTCCGCCTGCCGCACATCTCCGGCTACATCCTCGCGGGCATCGTCGCCGGCCCGCACGTCCTGGGGCTCGTCGACCACCACGCGGTGGAGGAGATCTCGCGGGTCAACGCGCTGGCGCTGGCGCTCATCGCGCTCGCGGGCGGCGCCGAGCTGCGGATCGACGTCGTCAAGAAGAGCCTGAAGAGCATCCTCTTGCACAACGTCGTCCAGACGGCGCTCGTCTTCGTGGCGATGACGGGCGTCTTCTACGCGGCGCGCTCGCTGGTGCCGTTCGCGGCCGAGCTCTCGACCACGGCGGCGTTCGGCGTGGCCGTCCTGTGGGGCGTCATCGCGGTGACCCGCAGCCCCTCGGCCGTGCTCGGGATCCTCTCCCAGACGCGCGCGACCGGCCCCGTCGCGATGCACACGCTCGCGTTCGTGATGACGTCGGACATCATCGTCATCGTCGTGACGGCGGTCGCGCTCTCCACGGTGCGGCCGCTCCTCGAGCCGGGCACGACGATGTCGATGCACGAGATGGAGCTGCTCGGCCGCGAGATCCTGGGGAGCATCTCGATCGGCACGACGCTCGGCCTCGCGCTCGCGGCCTACATGCGGCTGCTCGGCCGCCAGCTCATCCTGGTGTTCGTGGCGCTCGGCTTCGGCGCGACGGAGGTGCTTCGGTACCTCCGCTTCGACGCGCTGCTCGTCTTCGTGGTGGCCGGCTTCGTCGTGGCGAACCTGTCGAAGCAGGGCGAGAAGCTGGTGCACGCGGTCGAGGACGCGGCGAGCGTGGTGTTCGTGCTGTTCTTCGCGACGGCCGGCGCGCACCTCGACCTGCCGCTCCTGCGGCAGATGTGGCCCGTCGCGCTGCTCTTCGGCGCGTCGCGCGCCCTGGTGACGTGGGTCGCGAACCGCATCGGCAACCGGCTGGCGGACGATCCGCCGCTCTTGAGGAAGTGGTCGTGGTGCGGGCTGGTCTCGCAGGCCGGGCTGACGCTCGGGATCAGCCTGACCATCGAGCGCGCGTTCCCGAGCCTCGGCGCCGGCTTCCGCGCGCTCGTCGTCGGGTGCGTGGCGCTGAACGAGGTGTTCGGCCCGATCCTCTTCAAGTACGCGCTCGACCGCGCCGGCGAGACGGCGGTCGAGGCCTCGCGCGGGTCGCTGCCGAACCTCGGGCGCCACGGGTGAGCCGCGGCCCTGTCACGGGGTGAACCGGAGCGAGTAGCTCACCACGGTGGGGCCTTTCCTCGGCTTGAGGAAGTCGATCCGCTCGAAGACGCCGACCACGCATTGCGTGAACGCCTTGCCCTTGAGCGCCGTCCGGGGCTTGCGCACCTCGGCCTTGCCGCCGTCCCGCTCGATCCGGAGATCAATGCCGAAGTCGCCGCCCTTGGTCGGGTCCTCGGCGAGCGCGAAGCAGCGGCGGAACTCGTCGAAGTGGGGCGCGACCGAGCGCTTGATCGGCTCCTTGGTGAAGTCGTCGTGCGGGCCGCCGCCGATGTGCATGCCGATGTTGGCGACCTTGACCTTCGGGAGCGGCCCGGCGTCGGCCGGCGCCGCCGGATCGGGCGCGGCGCCGGCGGCAGGCGCGGCGCTGGTATCGGCCGGTGCTGCGCTGGCATCGGCCGGTGCTGCGCTGGCGGCGGGGGCAGCGCTGGCGGCGGGAGCGGCGCTCGGGCCCGAAGCGGCGGGGTCAGGGGGAGCTGACGGCGCGGCGGTCGCGGAGGCGGCCTGCGTCACTTCGGCCGCGGGCGCGGTGCGGGGCGAGCAGCTGGCGACGGCGGCAGCGAAGGCGAGGGGAGCGGAGAGCGCGAGGAGGAGCGGAGCGGGACGGCGCATGATGGCGCGCGAATCTACACGGCGGCGCGCGCAGATCCAGGAAGCGGGGCGCGGCGCGAGCGCGGCCGAGGCAACGCGAGGAACGACGATCCGATCGCTGCGCGCGGAGAGCCGCCGTGATGCGCGCGAGGGACTCCGTTGCTTGAGGGAAGGGGTCCGGCGCCGGCCCGAAGGCTTCCGGCGCGCTCCGAAAGCTTCCGACGCGCTCCGAAAGCTTCCGACGCGGGGTGGGATGCGGAATTTGCCGGGAAATTCGTCCCCCGGCGGGCGCCGGATGGCGCCGACGGTGCGGCGGGCGCCGCTAAGTCCGCGAAATCTCGTGCTCCGGAACGCGCGGGAAGGCTTCGTTACCGCGACGGAAGGTTCCAGAGCGCGTCGGAAGGTCTCCGACGCGCGCCGGAAGCCGTAGTTTGTGTGCTGGATTGCGTCCGTGTGCCGCGCCTACGGCGCCGTCGCGTCCCTGCGCTTCTGCACGGCGTCGTTGTGGTCGTCCAGGCTCTCGCTGAACCGATGGCGGCCGCCGCCCGCGGCCACGAAATAGAGGTACTTCGTCGCCGCGGGCGCCAGCACGGCCGCGATCGACGGCGCCCCAGGGTTGGCGATCGGCCCGGGCGGCAGCCCCGGGTGCGCATAGGTGCTGTAGCGGTTCTTCGGATCCCGCACCACGGCCGGCGTGGGCTTGCCGCTCCACTCTGCGCACGACGGCGCCTCCTCGGGCCAGGCGACGCAGCCGTAGAGCGCGGTCGCGTCGGACTGCAGCTTGCGCGAGCGGAAGCTCGGATCGAGGAGCCGGTTCAGGAACACGCTCGCGATGAGCGGCCGCTCCTCCTCGACGACCGCCTCCTTCTCGATGATGGAGGCCAGCGTGAGCACCTCGCGGCGACCCCAGCCGAGCGTCGCCTGGAGCGCCGCCAGCCCGTCCTTCCCCTGCGCCGCGAGCGCGCTCCACCGCCGGTCGGACTCGGCGACGAGGCGCCGCGCCACGTCGCGCGCGTCGGAGTCCAGCGCGAGCTCGTACGTCGCCGGGAAGAGGTACCCCTCCGCGCTCTCCGCGCCCACGGCGCCGCCGCGCTCGATGCCGAGCGCGTCGAGGAGCGCGGCGTCGGCGGTGGCCGCGAGGAACGTCTTCCTGCCGGCGATGCGCAGCTTCTCCAGCCGGGCGGCGATGTCGAAGCGGCTGAAGCCCTCGGGGATCGTGAGCTTCGCCGTGGGGCGCCCCTCCGCGCGCGTGAGCAGCTGCCGGAGCTCCCGCGGCGTCGCGCCCTCGAAGAGCAGGTGAGGGCCCGGCACGAACGCCTCGGTGCCGCCCGTCGCGCCGAGGTAGAGCGCCATGGCGCGCTCGCTCTCGACGAGCCCCTCGGCCGCGAGGAGCGCGGCCGCATCGCCCGCGTCGAGCCCGTCCGGCCAGTTGATCTCCACGACGCGCCCCCGGTCCGGCGCCCTCGCGCGCCCGAAGCCGAACACCAGCGCGAGGAGCGCCGCGCACGCCGCCGCGACCACGCCCGCGAGCCCGAGGAGCAGCGCGCGCCCGCGCCCGGCCCGGGGCTGGGCAGGGCGCCGCGACGCCGGCGAGCGCTGCCCCGCGCCCCGCGCGCGCCGCGCGGGGGTCGTCTTCCGCGTGGACGACGGGTCGCGCGGCGGCGAGCCTTGCGCGCCGTCGCCACCCGTCCGGCGGTTTCCCGGCCGACTCGCCCTAGGTCGAACGCCCACCGCCGGCAGTCAAAACCCGAAAGCCCGACGCGTGTCAACGCCGTCAACGCCCCGCGTCGCTGCGGGGCAGAGGCTGGAGCGCGCGCTCAGGGTTGGGGCTGGAGCACGCCGTCTGCCTCGACCCGCGTCGGCGCGCGAGATCGAAGGCCCCCGCCTCGTTGCGGCGGACGGCGCTCTTGCCCTGGCGGGACTGCGCAGGGGCAGGCCGCGGCGCCGCTGCCGCTGGGGCCTGGCCTGCGTTGCCGTACCGGATCACGAAGCCGTCGCTCGTCCTCAGGCTGATCAGCGACGTGCCACCGAAGCTCAAGGTGCCCGCGAAGCTCCCGTGATGAACACGCTCCACCGTGACATGTCACGCCGCCTGCGTGACGTGTCACGCCGCCTGCGTGACATATCACGGCTGCATCTGCGGAACACCACCGTGAGCTCCCACAGGTTACGAAGCACGCGACTTCTCCGCCGGCGCTGGCGCACGATCGTCATGTCCGCATGGCAGTGCCGGTCATATGGCCTTGCGATGAAATGTGGGGCCAGCGCCCCGCAGGCTGATGCCTGGTCTCAGTCTGCGGAGATCACCGCCGGATCTGCCGGATGCGCAAGAATCAAAATTGCTTGACAAGTTGTATGTGTGTGATCAAGGGTACAAACCGTTGACGTCCCGTCGTGTGCCTAGCGGTCTATCTGCGGTGCAGGGGTGTTGCGTCGATCGTGTCGCCGGTGTGGCGGTGATGTCCCGGGTTCACCCGAGAAGGAGCAGCGTATTATCATGCGAAAATCGTGGTTTGCTGAGCTGGTCAGTGTGGCGTCCGTGGTTTGTTTGAATGCCGGTTGCGGCACGCTACCCGATGGCGATGAGCCTCGCACCTCGGAGCCTGTCACCACCTCCCGGCAGCCGCTGGTTCACGGATGGAGCAAGCGCTACGGCGACACCTCCTTTCAGTACGCCAGCAAGATCGCTGTGGACGGGTCCGATAACATCATCATCACCGCGTGCTCGGATGGGGCCATGGACTTCGGCGGTGGGCCGCTCGTCCCGACAGGATCCGAGTGCATGATTGCGAAGCTCGATGACAGCGGCGGCTATCTCTGGAGCCATATAATGCCGGCTATGGTCGTGAGGGACGTCGCTACGGACAGCGCGGGCAACGTCAACGTCATCGGCTCCGCCTACGACCCGACCTTCACCTTGGCCGACATCTTCATCAAGCAATTCGACGCCTCGGGCAACCTGGTGTGGAGTACTGGCTTCACCTCCAACCAATACGCCGAGGGAACGGCGATTGCGGTGGACTCCTCGGACAACGTGATCATCGCGGGGAACTATTGGGGTACCCTCACGTTCGGCAGCGACACCGGGACTAGCTCCTCCAATGAAGTCTTCCTGGCGAAGCTCGACAGCTCCGGGAGTCCCATCTTCGGGCGGTTCTTCGGCACCCCCTCGGCCGTTCACGACGGGGGGGCTTACGCTCTCGCGGTTGACGGCAACGACAACATCATCATCTCGGGGTGGTATGCCGGCAAGATGGACTTCGGCGGCGGGCCGACCGCCGCTACCACCTTCCCGGCTCTTTACAATGGCTACGTGGCCAGTTTCGACAGCTCCGGGACTTACCTGTGGGAAAGCGAGTTCGGCAATTCCGGAACTGTACTAGCCACCGACGTGGCGACCGACAGCCTCGGGAACGTGGTCGTCGTCGGTTCTTTCGACGGCGACATCGATATCGGCGGCAGCACGCTGACCAGCGCGGGCAACAACGACATCTTCGTGGCGCAGTTCGACGACAGCGGCACGCATCTCTGGAACCACACGTTCGGCGACACGAACTCGGACGCGGCCAGCTCGGTGTCGATCAACGGCTCGGGGGACGTCTTCGTCGCCGGCGACATCGTGGGCGCGGTGGACTTCGGCGGCGGTACGCTGACCAGCGCAGGCAACAACGACGCGTTCGTGGCCCAGTTCGATGACAGCGGCACCCACATCTGGAGTGAAAGGTACGGCGATACGGACGTGCAGGGCGTCTCGTCCCTCAAGATCGACAGCAACGGGAACGCTGTCGTTGCGGGGTTGTTCTTCGGGTCAGTGAACTTCGGTGGCACGACACTGATCGATGCGGGGAGCGGAGACGTCTTCCTCGCCCAGCTCACTCCCTGAGGGCGTGCGCGGCATGCGCCGTTCGTCCCGAGCGGCGCGTCAGCGCGCGAGATCGAAGGCCTCCGCCTCGTTGCGGCGGACGGCGCTCTTGCCCTGGCGGGACTGCGCCGGGGCGGGCCGCGGCGCCGCTGCCGCCGGGGCCTGCGCGAAGCCGCCCGGCTCCGCGGCGGCGGCGGGCGGCGGCGTGGCGAACGTCGGCGGCGTGGCGAAGTCCGTGCCCGCCCGCTCCAGCGCGGCGAGCTGGCCCTCGAAATCGGACGCCACGTCCTTCGCGCGGTTCGCCGGGGCGCTGGCCTTCGCCTTGTCGGCCGCCTTCTTGAGCGACTCCTGCTGCGCGCCGAGCTTGCTGCGCGCCTCGTCGAGCCGGCCCTGCTCGAACAGGAAGTTGGCCTGCTTCAGCGCCGCCGCCGTCTCGCTGCGCTGCACGCGCCCCGCGACGAGCGCGTCGAGCTCGCTCGCGTCGGCGTCGCGGTCCGCGATCGCGACGCCGAGCCTGCCCACGCACCGGGCGTCGGTCCTGGCGACGAGGTCCCGGTAGGTGAGGCCCACGTCGGCGACGGGGGAGTCGCCGCGCGCGTCGCCAGCGAGGCCGCCGAGGCGCACCTTGAGCAGGACCGTCTTCACCTCCCCCGCCGCGAACGCGCCGAGCGGCACGATGATCTGACCGCCGGCCCGCCGGAACGAGCGATCGAAGACCCGGTCGAGCTCCACGCCGGGCGCGAGGTCGATCGCGAGCTCCGCGCCGCTCGCGACGGACGCCGTGAGCTGCTCGGCCTCCGCCTCGAAGATGCGCGCGAGCGCGGCGTCGTTCTCGACGAAGTAGTGCCGGCCGTTCGAGTCGAGCGCGATCGCCGACAGGATCTTCTCGTTGTAATCGACGTCGACCCCGATGGTCGTGATGGCGACGCCGCGATCGCGCGCCCGCTGCGCCATCGCGCGGAAGCCGGGGACGTCGCGGACCCCGTGGTTGGCGTCGCCGTCGCTGAGGACGAGCATCCGGCTCACGCCGCCGCTCGTCTGACCGAGCAGCGAGAGGCCCTCCTCGATGCCGCACGAGATGCACGTGTCGCCGCCGAGCGAGATGCCGCGCACGCTCGCGAGGATGCGGCCGCGCGTGTCGGGCCCGACGGTGGTGGGCGGCACGACCACGCTGGTCCTCGTGTCGAAGGTGACCACCGACACGACGTCGCCGTCGTTCAGGCGGCTCACGGCCGTCGTCGCCGCCTGCACGGCGTTCATGAGGCGGGTGCCCTTCATCGATCCGGATCGATCGATGACCAGCGAGAGGTTCGCCTGCGCCTGCGACCTCGCGGGCGCCCCATCGCCGCGGACCTCGAACATCAGGAACGTCTCGTGCGCCGAGCGAGGCAGGCGGGCGTGACCGACGCGCCCCTCCAGCATCAGCCTCGATCCTGTGGTGAAGCGGCTCGGATCGATCGCCGCCACGGCGCCGCCCGTCACCTCGGGGATCTGGCGGGGCGGCTCGGTGATCACCTCCGGGACCGCCGTGACGGAGCTCCCGCCCCCGGACGGAGCCAGGGAGTAGACGGAGAGGCTCGTGAACATCATGCCGAGGGCGGAGAACAGGGCGACGTGGATCGGCTTCATGGCTCCTCCAGAGAACGGCCTGGGCCCCTCGAGCTTACGACGGACTCACGGCGCGGGGACCGCGGGCGTGGTCCCTTGTACGTCGCCGAGCGCGGAACGATCTGACGGCTCCGCGGTCGGCCGGATACCGGCGGCGCGGAGGGCGCTCCATGGCGGGATGCTCCCGATCAGGACGAGCACGGCGTCGCAGGGGTGCGCCCGGACCCCCGAGGGCGACGCGAGGGTCGCCACGAGCGCGCCGCCCGGATCTGCGGCGAGGGCGGAGACGTCGGTCTCGAACAGGAGCGAGAGGCGGGACGCCGCTGCAAGCCGTCGCAACTCCTCGATGTTTCGCGTCTTCCCGCGGCGGAACCCGGCGCCGCGGTAGACGACGGTGACGTCGGTGGCCGGCTGGCGCGACAGCGCGATCGCGGCTTCCATGGCGACATCGCCGAGACCGACGATCAGCACGCGGCTGCCGGCGAGGCTCCGGGCGTCGGCGAGGTGGTAGTACACCCGACCTTCCACCTCGGCGGAGAGCTCGAACGGAAGCCGGCGTGGCGAGCCGCGCTGGCCGATGGCGAGCAGCACGCGCCGCGCGTGGCGCTCGGTGCGCGGTCCGCCCTCGCGCGGCTCGGTGACGACGACGAAGCCGGCCGTGGCCTTCGCCTCGGCGGGCGCGCCTCTGCCGGCCGTCGCGTCGACGGCGGGCGCGCCGGCGCCGGCCGCGCGGGCGACCGACACCATGCGGGTGTCCTGCAGGATCGGGAGCCGCTCCTTGCGCACGATGCGGAGCCAGTGGGAGAGCAGCTCTTCCTTGGTCGACTCCTTCAGCCACAGCTTCCCGGTCATCGGCAGGTCGAGCGGCTGATCGAAGACCAGCTTGCCGCGCGGGAAGCTCTGGATGCTCTGCGCCACGCTGCCCTGCTCGATCACCTCGAACGAGAGGCCGAGCTCCTTGGCGCGGAGCGCGGCGCTGATCCCGGCGGGCCCTGCGCCCACGATGATCAGATCGAGCTCCTGACCGCTCGCGCCGCGCGGGCCGGCCTGCCGCAGGTCCTCCGCGATGCGCGTCGCGGCGTGCGCGCCCTGGTGGATGGCGTTCTTGATGAGCGGGAGCCCGGTGACGTCGCCGGCGAGGTGCAGTCCTGGCACATCGAGGCTGCCGAGGTCGTCGCCGAGGCGCGGGCGATCGGCGATCGGCGCGCCGCCCTCGATGGTGAGCGACCCGTTGGGGCAGCGCTGCTCGCACAGGGTGAGGCCGCAGCACGCCTCGGGGCGGGCCACGACCGCGACGTACTTCTCGACGGCGAGCACGTCGTACGGGCACGCGTCGACGCACGCGTAGCAGCCGAGGCAGGTGGTCGTGTCGATCCGGGGCAGGCGCACGCGCGCCGCGGGGCGGAGCATCGCGTCCTCGCCGCCGGCGTCGCGCGCCGCTCGCCGCGCGCGGCGAGCGCGCAGCGCGTGGCCGCCGCGGGCGCCCGCGAACGCGAGGGCGGCGGCGGCGAGGCCTGCGCCCATCCAGAGCAGGGCGGGCGCGCCGGGCGTGGCGCCCGCCTTCACGAGGGGCAAGGCCGTGGCGGCGTCGCGCGCCGCATCCCAGGCGAGGGCGCGGTCCTCGGTGTGCTGGCCGCCGCAGACGCCGGCGGGGCTGGTGTCGCCGCCTGCGCGACCGGCGTTGCGGCCGGCGGGGCGTGTGTCGCCACCTGCGCGGCCAGTCGCGGCGTCCTCGGGGAGGGCAGGGCGGTGCTCGTCGAAGCAGGTGATCGGACGCGCGTCGCCGAGCGGCGCCTGCGCCGCGACGAGGCAGCGCGCGATGGGATCTCGCGGCGCGGCGAGGTCGTGGCACGGCGCGCAGCTCCCGGCCGTGACGATCGCAACGGTGGCCGGCTGGCCCGGGCGGAAGGCTGACCTCGGGAGCTCGACCTCGGCGCCCGGCGCGAAGCGCACCGGCGGCTTCGCTGGATCGAACACGACGCCCTGATCGCCGCGGTGGATGGGGTGGCAGGTGGCGCAGCCCAGCGCGCCGCTCGCGAGCAGCTGCCCGTGGCTCCTGCGGGTGGAACCGTGGACGCCGTGGCACCCCACGCAGGCCTGATCGACGCGGGCGCCTGCAGCCGCTCCGCGCGAGGCCGCGGCTTCCCGCGCCGCGGCGGCCTCCTGCGGCGCGGGGGGCGCCTGCTCGGCGTGGCAGGACGCGCACGCGAGCTGCGCGCGCGCATGGGGCAGCGAGAGCGGCCCCGGCGCCGCGTGCCCCCCCGGCGGCGGGAAGAGCAGCGCCGCCGCGCCGGTCGCGACGGCGCCCGCGAGCGTGGCCGGCAGCACGCCCCGGAAGCGGGTGACGTCGGAGGTCGCCTCGGCGCGGCGCGCGGCGCGCCCCCGCACGACCTCCCGTGGCTGGGCGGCGCGCTGGCGCGGATCGGAGAGATCGGCGCGGTAGAGCGTCCTCGTGGGATCGGGAGGGCGCGCCGCGTCGTCCGCGTCGCCGGATGGCGGCGCCGCCGTCCGGCGGCCTCCGCCGGTCGGGCTAGAGGAGCGTGACATTCAATCGATAAAAGAAGGTCGCATCGGGGACGAGCGGCGCGGCGCGGAGCCTCACATAGTAAGTGCCCGCGGCGAGGTCGGTGAGCGAGGCGTAGGAGCAATAGCCGACCCCCGAATCGTCGTCGGACGCGAGCACGGTGGTCCTGTCATTGCCGAGAATCTCGATGTAGCTGTCGATCTGCCCCCTCAGGCAAGCCTCGGTATTGTTATCGCCGACGTTCACGTACAGCGTCGAGCGAGGCCCCGGAACGCTCACGGCGATCACGTCGACGTCGCCTGCGGGCGAGATCTCCGCGAGCCACGAGGCGGCGTACGCGTTGGCCTGCGCGGGGGTGCCGTTGGGCTCCGTCTCGTCGAGCTCGAAACGGCAGCGGGCGCTGCACCCGTCGAGAGCGTCCGTGTTGCCGTCGTCGCACTGCTCCCCCGCGCTGATCGTGCCGTCCCCGCACACCTCGTGGACGAGCGTCACGTCGAGGCGGTACGGGAACGTCGCCGCTCCGGAGCCGAGCACGGAGGAGACGCGAACATAGTAATCGCCCGCGGCGAGCGACGGCGCGACGGCGCGGGCGCAAAGGCCGTTGTCCCCGCGGTCGCGCCGCACGATCAGCCCGCCGTTCTCATCGAGGATCTCGATGACGCTGTCGAGCCGGCCGGTCAGGCAGTCGGAGCTCGTGACGGCCGCGGTCTCCGCGATCAGGTCCGTCGGTCCGCTCGGCACGGTGACGCGCACGACATCGACGTCCACGTCGTCATCGGTCGGTGGATGAATCGCGGCGAAGAACGGAACGGTGTAGGTGTTGGCGGTGGCGATGGTGTCGTTGGGCTCCACCTCGGTCGCCTCGAGCTGGCAGCTATCGCTGCAGCCGTCGTCCGGTTGACCGAGGGCGTTGTCGCACTGCTCCGTCGGATCCTGGATGCCGTCCCCGCAGGCGGTCTGTCGGCTCCGCACGCCGAGCTCGAACGCCCCTGCCTGGTCCGCGTCGGCTCCCGTGACGATCACATAGAACGCATCGCCCTCGCGAACCGGCACGGTCAGCCGGTTGTCGATCTCGGCGCCTATGCTGGGCATGCCGCATTCGACCCGGGTCGTGGGATCGTCGCAGGCGCTGCGCAGCTCGGCGACGAGCGGCGCGTCCGTGTGCGGGGTCAGCACCACGTCGAGGAACCCGGTTGTCGTCGCGGTGAACGTGTAGGCGACGCCCGGGCTCTCCAGCGAGCAGCTGCTCTGGACGGCCGCGTGGCCGCTGGTGTCGCCGGTCGTGGCCCCGGGATCCGCGAGCGCCACGGGCGCGGCGCACATGTCCGCGCAGGCCTCGTCGCACTCCGGATCGTCGCAGTCGACGGCGCCGTCGCCGTCGTTATCCCGCCCGTCCTGGCACACCTCGACGCCCGTGCAGCCCGAGGCGTCGGGGATGCACTCTGGGCTGCACCGGACCTCGCCGGCATCGAAGCCGAGGCTCTGGCAGGTCGTGCCCCCGAGGTCGGGTCCGTCGCACGCCTCGCCTTGCTCGGCGACGCCGTTCCCGCAGTCGCCCGGCGGGGCGCCCCCGCTGCCCCCGCCGCCGTCGCCGCCTCCAGCCGTGCCAGCCCCGCTCGAGAGCCCCGGGGGCCTCGGCCGCCCGGCCTCGTCATCGCCGCCGCACGCCGCGATCACCCCTGCCGCGCACACCAGCGCGGCTGCCATGGTGCTTCGGCTCATTCTGTATCCGGACATGAATAGGTGATCTCCCAGTCCTGCACCTGAACGCCGCCCCCTCCGCTGCTCGTCGGATTGAGCCTCATCCGGACATCGAGGTACTCCGTTCGAGCGTCCGGCAACTCTTGCAGCACGTCGAAGAGATCGACCGCGCACGGCGGCGCCGAGGTCTCATCGCAGATCCGGGTGTCGGTCGGCGCAGCGTGGGCGGTCGCGGCGAGCCTGACGGTCGCCGAGGCGAGGTCGGCGGGGTCATCCGCCGCTCTCACGAAGAACTCGACGCTCGAGTCGCCCGGGGTCGTCGTCCTGTACCTGAGGTATCCCCACTGGGTCTTGGTCCCCGGCGGACAGACGCCGTGGTACTGCTCCCAGTTCGTGGTGATGGCCGTGACGCTCGTCGTCGTGCACGGCACGATGGCCCGGACCTTCCCGCCCGGGTTCCCGCGGATGTTGGCGCAGGTCTGCGGGCAGAGCTTCACGTTCGTGTTCCCGGACTCGAAGTACCAGCCCGTACCGCAGCTGCCGATCCCGGCCCGGGGCGTGAGCGTCGTCTCCACGCCGGCGGCGGTCTCGTAGACGACGGACACCGACGCGGGATCCGAGACGCCCGCGGTCGGGACGGTGACGTCGCAGGGCAGCGCCTCTCCGCGGATCGAGACGAGCGCATTGAGGAGGTTGGTCTGCAAGGTCGTTCCGGCGTTGAGGTTGAACGCCTGTCCACCGCCTTGATTCGCGATGGAGTTGATGATCTCCGCGTTCGAGTTGCCGAAGCCCACCGCGTGCACGCGGACGCCGTGGTTTGCGAACGCGTTTCGCGCCAGGGTCCCGATGTGGTTGGGGACGGTGTCGCAGTCCGACGGGATGCCGTCGGTCACGAGCACGACCGCGACCTCCTCCTCGGGATGGGCGTTCTTGTAGGTGATCGCCCAGGATGTGGCGCCGTCGAGCGCCACGGACATCGGCGTCTCGCCGCTGGGCAGACCGACGCTGTTGATCGCGTTGACGAGCGCGTTCTCTTGCTGATCCCACGGCGCGGGGTCCTCGGTCAGCCGCCGGGCCGCCGTGCCATCGAACGGGACGAGCGGGTTCGCGCAGCCGCCTCCGCCGGCGGGGCAGGAGGAGCCATCGCAGGTGCCCGGGTTGTTGTGCGGCCAGAACCGGAACGCGACGCCTAGCCCGGCCGACGCCGGATCCTTGAAGAAGGCCTTGAGCGCGTCCGTCGCCGGATACCATCGATCGTTGATGGTGTCGTCGTACGTCGCGATGGTTGACCGCCGCATCGAGGTGGACCGATCGACCGCCACGAACAGGGTGACCGGCCTGACAAGCGACACGCTGGCCGTGGCGATGCAGGCGGGCGACTCGCACATGGCCGATTGATAGATGCTCCCGTTGTTGCCGCACCGGCACTCGGCGATCTGCCCAGCGCCAGGGGGATTGACGATGAGCTCCATCCCCGCGGCGAGGCCGGTGCAGCCGGCCACGCTGATGCACTCGCCCGGGGCGATCGGCTGCGTCGTCGTGCAGGCGAGGGTGCCGCCGCTCGGGCTGCACGCGTTCAGGACCCGGTTCGGGGCGGAGGACGGAAGCTGGTTTGCGCCGGCAGGATAACGGTGGATGGCGATGCCGGCCGGCGCCTGCGTGGTGCCGCGGTTACAGACCGGGACCGTCCCGCCGCAGGGCACGCCGATCGTGAGGTCCGGGAGGGCGCACGTAGGGTCCGTCTCGTTCGGCATGTACGACTTGCAGAGGCCTTTTTGCGGGCAGGTCTCGCCGCAGACGCTCTCCACAAGGTCAACGCAGCTCTGTGTCCACTCGCCCGTCGGCGAGCAGCAGCTCGCGCCCTGCGACGTCGCGCAGATGCTCTGCACGCACGGGTTGCACGACGGAACGAGCCGTTCGCCGGTGTAACACTTGTCGTGCGCGCAGCCGGGATCGGTGTCACAGGTGGAGCCGCACAGCGACCCGGCCAGGGCGACGCAGCTCGCGTCCCATTTCGGAACGGTCGCGCTGCACGTCTTACCACCGCACTCCGTGGCGACATAGCCCGCGCAGGTCGCGCTCCAGACCCCGGTGCAGCGGCCACCCGTCAGCACGGTTCCCGGAGGACACATGTTGGCGCTGGGCCCCATGCTGGGCGGGTTGCAGCGGCCTGGGTAGACGCATGCGCTGTACATGCCGATGACGGCAGTGCAGTCCGTCGACGAGCCGCACGTGATATCGCAGCATCGCGGATGGTTCGCGCAGATGGTCGCGATGCACGCGTCGCCGCAGGTCGTGGTCATGTTGGTCGCGGCGCCGGGAGCCGCCACGCAGGCGTCGTGTCCGCAGTCGGCCGGTATGGTCGTATAGGTGCAGCAGTTCGGGTTCGCGGCGCAGACCTTCTTGGCGCACCCGCTGCAATTCTCCAGCAATGACACGCCGGTCCCGCACGGATCGTGAACGCACGCGCCCCGCGCGGGATTGTCGCAGTACTGGTCGAACTGGCAGTCCTCGCTGGTCGTGCACGGCTGGTGCGTGCCCTGCCGCGCGATGTTCTCGGGCAGCTCGTTGATGTCGCCGACCGACCACGTGTACGTCGGGCCGGTCCCCCCGAGGCTGATGGGCCCCCCGTCCGGCGTCTCCTCGAACGACTGGCACGTCGGATCGCACGGGTTGGTCGCGCACAGGCCGCCGTCGGAGGCGTCGGAGTTGGCGAGCGGGTGGGGATACCCGCTCTCACCGCCCCCTTGCGGCGCCGAGCCGGACGGCGATCTCCGCATCGTCATCGTCCCGTCGCAGCTGCCGTAACGCCCGTTCTCGCAGCGCCGGATCCCGTCGAGGCACGTCAGCACGCCTTCGTGCTCGCCGACGGTGACGTGACACTCCACCTCTTCGCCATCGACGCACGGGTCGCCCGTTCCTGGCCCACCGTCGGGCCAGTCCGTCCCCCCTTGCGGCGGCTCACCGCCGTTGTTGCCTCCATGGCACGAACCGGCGATGAGGGCCGACGCGGTAAGCAACGTCACGAGCAGCAGCGCTCTCGGCGCCCACGCGCTGGCGGAGCCTGATCGGGAGAGCGCTCCCATCCACTTGGTCGAAGGACCAGCCATCGGCTTCTCTACCTTCCACTAGGGTGCTGTCGGGAAAATTGTACCTGGGCGCAGAAGGCAAAGTCCAGGCCTCTCGCCTGTGCGTTGCGTGATGCGCGAAAAGAGGTCGCGGCGCACACGCACGCGCGTCGCCGCCGGCATCCCCGCGCCGGCGGAGACGCGCGCGGCGCACAAAGAAATGCCATGCCTCGCAACGATTTCATAGCGAGTCCGGGATATCTCGGTGCTCCGTCGCGCGTCGCGGCGGCGGTGTGGGGCGGCGTGCGCGCGCTCCCGGTCCGGAGCGCGCTCATCGAGGCACGCTCGCCGCCGTCATCGCGTGGAGCACGAGCAGCGCCGCGGCGACGCCGAAGGTGATGATGTGCGCCGGGAGCCCTCCGCGGAGCGCGGCGAGGAGCGCGCGCTGGGCCGGGAGCGCGCGCAGCTCCACGGCGAGGCGGATGAGCTCCGCCAGGCCGGCGAGCCGCTCCGCGCCGCGTCCTTCGAGGACCGCGTCGACGCGGGCGCGCAGCGCGCGCTCCTCCTCGCGCAGGCCGCGCCCCGAGGCGAGCAGCGCGAGCGGGCCGAGGGGGCTCTGCAGGTAGGGCACGAGGATCTTCTCGACGATCTTCTTGACCAGGTCGCTGCGCCCGCTCACCTCGCGGTAGAAGCGGTCGAGCAGCTCGCGCCGGGCGGCGCTGAAATCCTCGGGGAGCGCGGCGGTGCGCTCGATCCGGGCGAGGCGCCGCGGCGCGAGCCGGTACGCGATCGCCGTGAAGGCGCCGGCCGCGGCGGTGGCCCAGAACACGAGGTGCAGCGCCGCACCCAGCGTCGGGCGGCCGGACCGGGGCCACGGCGCGTGCGCGAGCGCGAGGCCGGCCGTGACGAGGCCGATCGCGAGGTGCCCGGTCAGCTGCGGGCGGAGGCGGCTCTTCACCGGCGCGGCATCGCCGCCCTCCTCGGCCGCGCCGCCGCGCCGCCTGGGCCGCATCCACGCCCATCGCCCGGCGCGCTTGGGGACCGCGTAGAGCAGGAGCAGCGCCATGCCCACCGCGGCGGCGACGCCCGCCGAGAAGGCGGCGCCCTCGCCCGGGCGCGCGCCGCCGCGCGCGTGCGCCGACAGCCCCGCCGCGCCGAGCCCGGCCGCCGCGAGCGCGCTGCCTGCGACGACCGCCGCGCCGCTCCGTGGCGCGGCGGAGCGCTCCTGCTCGCGCCGCGCCCCGCCGAGCAGATCGCGCACGTCGGCGATCTCCTCCGCCGGGTTGACGCGGAAGATCGAGCCCGTGGGACAGGCCTTCACGCACGCGGGGCCGTCGTAGTCGCGGCAGAGATCGCACTTCACGGCGATGTCCGCGAAGTCTGCGCCTCCCGGGCGCGGCGCGGCCGCGGGGCGCGGCGCCATCGCGATGTTCTCCCACGGGCACGCCTTTGCGCAGGCGCCGCAGCCGGTGCAGAGCGCGTCCCGGATGAACACCTCTCCTCCGGTGTCCTTGCCGATCGCGCCGGTGGGGCACTCGATCATGCACGCGGGGCTCTCGCAGTGCTGGCAGGAGTTCGGCAGGAGGAGGCTGCGCGGCGCCTCCTTCCGCGCGGCCGGCTCCGCGTCGTCCACCCGCGCGCGCACCTTGTCTCCGCGGCGCACGAGCCGAGAGACCCCGTGCACGTCGGCGCACGACCACGCGCAGTGTCCGCAGCGGGCGCACGTCTCGAGATCGATGACCAGGAGCGACCGCGCGACCTGAAGGCGATAGAGGTCCCGGAAGATGTGCGCCGTGTGATTGCGCGCGTGGCCGGCGATGACCGCCTCCTGCCTTTCGTGGTGCTCGCCGGTGATGCGCCGGAGTCGGGGGATCAGATCAGGGTGCTTCCGCGCGAGCGCGGCGAACGTCTTCGACGGTACGGACAGGAGCGCCGCGGCGCCGCTGGCCACGGCGCTCGCCGCCCGGCAGCGGCCCTCGTCGAGCTCGACGTCTCCAAAGAAGTCACCTCGGGTGAGGTACGCGCGCACATGAATCCGATCTCCGTCCTCGGTCTGAATTTGCACCATCCCCTCGGCGATGAGCCACAGCTCGGCGGCCGGATCGCCTGTGCGATAGATGGCCTGACCCCGCTCGAAGCGCCGATGACTCACTGCGTCAAGCAGAATTTCGACGTCCTCCGAGTCCAGGTCACGCGTGAAGGCGAGGGTGCTGAGGAGGTCGCGTGTCGCGCTCCTCCGCAGCGCGCGCTCGAGCCTCTCGGCGATCTCGGCCTTGCCGGAGCGGCCGGCGGCGCGGCGGAACAGGTGGACCGGGATCTCGGCGAGCACGCTGGTGGCGAGCGCGACTGCGGTGGTCCTGCGCGACATCCCCACGACCGCCTCCTCGCCGAGGACGTCGCCCGCGGCGGCGGTGCGCACCTCGGTATCGCGATCGTCTCCGCGGCGTGTCGCGCGCAGGGCGACGCGCCCGGACGCGACCACGAAGAAGGCGTCGCCGGCGTCGCCCGCGCGATAGGCGACCTCGTCCGGCGACAGGGAGCGGAGCCGCCCCGCCCCGGAGATCTCGCGCCGGGCGCGCTCGTCGAGCCCTCGCAGCAAGGGGGCGTCGAACACCGCCGGCGGCCACGGCTGGGGGCGGTCAGACCCGGCGTCGCGCGCGCCGCCGTGGGTGTGGTCTGATGAGGGCATCAGCAGGTCTCCTGGTCGAAGCACGCAGGCCGCCGCTCCTCCCGACCCGCCTTCGTCGCGCGATCACGGCCTGAGCCGCCCCGCGGAGCGAGGTCGACGGGAACCCAGCAAGCGGCGCAAGGCGTGCAAGCGGCGCAAGGCGCGCAAGGCGCGCAAGGAACACAACCCGCGCGAAGAACGTGGGCGCGGGCGCGGGTGCCGACGCGGAGGAGCAGACGAGGCCGGCGTGTCATGGCGTCGGATACCGTCGCTCCACACCGTCGCGCATCCGCTGTCTTAAGGGACGACATGGTATTACTTCACGTTCGAGAAGGTGCAGAAAAAGGACGAGCGTCCCGAAAATGCCTTGACACCCAAGCCGATTACAGTGAATATCCATCCTGCTAGACTCGGCATCTTCGGCGCCAGGGTTCGTTTGAGGGTTCGGCATGAAATGACTAGCATCTGTTCTTGAGTGCACATGCAATGTCATTCAAAATCAACGAGGTAGAAGTATGAGTAGGCGCACGACGAGTTTGGCTGTTGCTTCCCTGGCTGCCGCGTCTTTCATCACGCTCGCTTCGGCTTCCGCGAGCGCGAAGGGTCCCGAGGACTGGGCGGTCGAGTTCATCGACAACGCCGTCAGCAACGAGTGGGGCACTCAGCCCGAGTGCTTCATGAACTGGGACGACCCTGACCAGTCGAAGGCGTGGACGGGCATGACCAAGGCCGCGTGCTTCTTCACGTTGTCGCTGCAGAAGGCGATGGGGTACTCCAGCCTGGACATCTATTCGATGTGGGGCAAGAACAGCCCGACGTCCGATTACTATTTCGATCTCGTCAACGCGAGCCCGAAGGTCGGAGCGACCCCTCCCGGGTTCGAGACGTACTTCCGCCGTGTCGAACGGGCGGTCGACATCCAGAAGGGTGATGTCTTCACCATCGACACCGCGATCGTGGTCAACCCCGATGGCACCACCTCCACCCTCGCCGGTCACACGATGATCATCACCGGCGCGCCGGAGGAGATCCTCCCGCAGATCAACCCCCGCTACTCGAAGACGAGGCAGTACGCCGTGCCGATCGCGGACTCGACCAGCGCGTCGCACGGGTGCGCCGAGGGCAAGTACAAGGACAGCCGGTGGAGCGGGCAGTGCACCGGCGGCTACATGACGCCGGGCGCCGGGACGGGCTATGTGCGTGTGTACACCGACTCGCTCACGGACGTCCTGCTCGGCTTCACGTGGAGCGTCACGTCGTCGACGACGAGCTACTACTCGCCCTCCACGCGCCCCTACCGCATCGGCAGGCTGTTCAAGCTGCCGGCTCCGATCCCGACCGATCCGCCCCCGCCCCCTCCCTGATCGACGGCGACGCTTTTCATGACCACGGCGCGCTGAGCTCGTCAGCGCCTGACCAGCGAAGCCCTTACCCCGCAGGCCGGGGTAGGGGCTTGCCCCTTTTTGTCGGCCGGCGCGTCGAGGTGCCGGCCTCGTCCGTCGCATCGTTTGCGTCTGTTGCGTCCGTTGATCCATCGCGGCGACCTCGGCTCAGGGGATCTCGACCTCGGCCCGCGCGAGCTCGACGATCTCGAGGCGTTCGAGCATCGCGTCGGTGACCAGCGGGCCGCTCGGCCGCAGGCCGCGCCGCGCCTGCTCCCGCTCGTACGCGGCGAAGGCGCGGATCAGGAACGGGGGAAACGCCCGGAAGAGCAGCCTCGCCTCGGCCCGGAGCGGGCCGCGCCGCTGGCCGGTGCGGAGATCGTAGGTGTACCGGATCGGCACGCCGGGCGGCACGGAGCGCGTATCGATGATCGCGTCCGGCCCTTTCACGACGCCTCGGCTCGCGTCCAGCGCGCCGACCGGAAAATACGTCTCGAGAAAGGCGTTCTGCCCCGACAGGTTCGAGCCGCAAGCGCCCGTGTCCAGGTCGTAATCGCCGTCCGCGAACCGATCGGCGTGGTGCAGCCCCTGGCCGGGCCCGGCCTGGCAGGCGCCGTCCGCGGCCACGACGCCGATGCATCGGACACAACGTAGAAAGCCGTTCTGAAAGTTGATGAGCCCCCGCCCCCGGAACGAGGTGCCGCCGAGCCGTGGGGGTGGGGCCCAGAGGGGGACATCAGGCCCGTCGCGCACGTCCGCGCCGAACAACCCGCCTGGAGCGCCCGCCGGCGCGAAGGGGCTGTTCGCGTCTGGATCGGTGGTCACCCGGGCGAACACCTTGTCTCTCAGATCCTCGTCGGCGCGGTCGATCCGGCCGACCTCGTAGACCACGCGCCCCTCTCGATCCTTCACCACGAGGTGAACCCAGAACTCGCGCTCCTGGCTGAAGCCGGCCGGCACCTTGTGCCCGGCGCCGGTGTTCTCGATCTCGACCGGGATCTCGACGCGATCCCCGGCCGCGCCGGCGCGGCGCGCGGCGCCGAGCTCGAAGCGGAACGTGTGGCGGAGCAAGAGATCGCGGCGGCGGCGCGCGCCCGCCGGAATGCCGTGCACGTCGAGCGACGGCTCATCGATCAGCGCGTCGGGGAACTCGTCCGACAGCGGTACATCCACGCCGGAGAAGTAATGGGTCGCGACGTCCGCCGGAGCGGTCGAGTGATCCGCGATCCGGCCCCGAGGGCGCGCGCCAGGCGTTCGCGGGGAGAAGCGCGTGCCGGGCGGGCACTCGGGATCTGCCGGCGACGCCTGCGCGGCGCCCGCCGCCGGGGTCGCCTCGCAGACGCCCGGGTAAGTGCTCATGTGGCAGTCCTGGCAGGTCGCTGCCGGGCGGCCCGCGCGCTCCTCGGACCTCGCCCAGTCCGACCACTCGGTGTAGGCGTTGCGCAGCCGCTTGAAGTGCTCGCCCCGCGCGGCGGCGAGGCTGTCGCTGCCGAAGAGGCGCACGTCGTGGCACGCCCCGCAGAACTCGCTGGAGCGCAGGTACGCCCTCGCGCTCGCCGACGGTCGACCGTGCACCACGGGCTCGATGGCGCCCGCCGATCCCGTCGGCTGGAGCCCGGCGCGCGGGGCTGCGCCCTGACCCGAGGGGAGCAGCAGCTCCTCGGGGCGGAGGTCGTAGCCGCTGTTGGCGATCCCGAACAGGCCGCGGCCGTCCTCGGGGCGCGCAGCGAAGACGGCGCCCGTCACGAAGGACGTCCACGTCGGGTTGCCCTGGTACCCGGCGCGCCCGCGCGGGCCGACCGGGCCGTGCACCTGATGGCAGAAGCTGCAGGAGATCCCCTCCAGGCCACGCCGGGTGAGCAGGTCACGCACCGGGAGGCGCGCGCGGGGATCGCCGCCGGCGCGGCCGTCCCACGCGGGCATCGCGGCGTCGAGGTTCTCCGCCGGGCTGTGGCAGTTCACGCACCAGTGCTCGCCGCCCGAGCCGGTCACCGCGACGCCGCTCCGCCCGTCGCGGCAGGCGCGCGCGGGATCGGCCTTGCGCAGGATGCCCGCGCCGTTCGGGCAGTCGACGGTGCGGCCGACCTGCTCCTCGATGAGGCTCTCCAGGGCGTTGAAGAGCGGGCTCTTCACCGAGTGCGCCATCACCGAGCGGCGCCACTCCGCGGCCTGGCGGCCGTGGCACGCCGCGCAGTCCTCCGCCGCCGTCCGCGCCTGCGCGAGCGGCACGACCGGCGCGACGGCGACCGCGCGCTGCGCCGCTGGACCGGGCTCGCCCTGCGAGAGCGCGAGCGCGGCCGACGCGATCAGCGCGCCGGCGCCGAGGGGCGCGATCCGCCACAGCCGAGCCGCTGCGCCGGCTGAGCCGCGCGGCGGGTGGTGGTCGCCCGCGTCGCCCGCGTCGCCCGGGCGCGCGCGCTCGCGCGGCGCGGGGCCGGTCCTCGCCGAGGTGGCCGCGCCAGCGCGGCGGGAGGTCCGGCCGGCGTGCACGGGAAGCGCCGGCGGGCGCTCGTCGAGGAACCCGCTCAGCGCATCGGCGATCTCCTCGGCGCGCGGCGGCCGCTCCGACGGGTCCGGATGGAGCAGCCGCAGCACGTAGCCCTGCAGGCCCGCGGGGAGCGAGGTCGCGACGCCCTCGATGAACGGCGGCGGCTCCGCGCGAGCGGCCTCGCCGAGCGCGTGCCGCAGGCCAGCGCCGGCGAACGGGTGCTCTCCCGCGAGCAGGCGGTAGAGCACGAGCCCGAGCGCGTACCGGTTCGCGGCGCTGTCCCAGATCGCGCCGTCGGCCTGCGCGGGCGGCGTCCAGAGCGGCGGGATCTCCGAGGACACCCGCGCGCCCTCGGCGCGGGGCGCCGTGGCGGCGCCGCGGCTCGGCGGCGCCCCGACGAGGGCGGCGACGAGCGCGCTCGCGGGCAGCGTGACGCGGCCCCCGTCGTCCACGAGGACCGCGTCGGGCGAGAGCGGACCGGGGAACAGGCTGGCCCGCTCGCACGCGGCGAGCGCGCGGGCGACCTGGATGGCGAGCCCGAGCACCTCCTGGAAGGGAACGGGCCCGCGCCGCGCGCGCATCCAATCCGAGAGGGGCGCGCCCGCGAGCCGCCGCACGAGCCAGACGCGCGCGCCGCCCGGGCTCGCCGCGGCGGCGCGCTCGCCCTCGGCCGGCGAGGCGACGCCGCCGTCGATGAAGCCCCCGACGCCGGCGCTCCCGAGCGACAGGAGGCGCGCCGCGACGGCCTGGGGCTCGGGCCCTGCCGGAGCGGGAGCGTCCTGGTCCGCCCCGCCGAGCCGCCACAGCTCTTCGACTGCGCCTGCGCCGCAGCGCCATCGCGCGGCGCAGCCCACGGCCGGGAGGGGCGCGCCTTCCGTGTAGCCCGCTTGCTCTGGCGACGCCCGCCTCACCGCGCCCGCTCCGGGGAGGTCGGCGTCGCGGTGCTGGCGGGCGTCTCCGGCGCGCCGTTCGTCGAGCGCAGCGCGCAGGTCCCGAGGCCCGCTAGCGCCGACAGCGTCACGATGATCGCGATCGCGAGCCTGATCGGGACGTCGCGCGGCCTGTCGATCTGCTCGACCAGCGCGATCGTATCGGCGCGAGGCGCGTCCGCTCCGCCGGTGACGCGCGCGGCGATCGGCGAGCTCGCGCGGTCGTGGTCCTCGGCGCGGTGCGGCGAGCTCGCGCGGTCGCGGTCGCCAGCGCGATGCGTCGAGCTCGCGCGGTCGCGATCTCCGGTGCGGTGCGGCGAGCTCGCGCGGTCGCGGTCGCCAGTGCGGTGCGGGGCGATCTCGCGGTCATGGTCGCCGGCGTGGTGCGGCGCGCTCGTGCGGACGCGATCTCCGGCGCGGAGCGGCGCGCTCACCGCGGTCTGGAACGGCTCCAGCCGATCCACGATGTCCTGAGCGAGGTACGGCCGATCCTCGGGCGCCTTCTCGAGCAGCTGGAAGAGCAGCTGCTCGACGCCGCGGGGCAGCCCGCTCCGCACCTCGTCGCTGAGCGGCGGCGGCTCTGCCGTGCACTGCAGGTTGAGCAGCTCCCGCGGCGAGGCCGACTGGAACGGCGGGCTGCCGGAGAGCGCCTCGTACAGGATGAGCCCGAGGCAGTAGAGATCCGAGCGGTGATCGATGGATCGCGCGTCGATCTGCTCCGGGCTCATGTACTGGAGGGTGCCGACGCTCTGCGTGTTGGTCTGGTTCATCGCCTCCACGACCTTGGCGATGCCGAAGTCCATCACCTTCACGCCGCCGTCCCGCTGCACCATGATGTTCTCGGGCTTGAGATCGCGGTGGATCACGGGCGGCTGCTGCCCGTGGGCCGCCGCGAGGGCGCTCGCCACGCTGACCGTGATCCGCACCGCTTCCGGCCAGGGGAGGCGGCCGGCGGCGCCAAGGACGGACCGCAGCGTCTGGCCGTCCAGGTACTCGAGCACCATCACGAGCTCGCCGGAGGCCTCGATGCTGGCGAGGCTCCGGACGATGTTCGGGTGCTCGAGGTGGGCGAGGATCTGCATCTCGTTCAGGAAGAGCCGGCGCCCCTGCTCGCTCCGGGCGAGCTCGGGGCGGAGCACCTTCAGCGCGACGCGCCGGCGCGACAGGCGCTCCTCGCCCTCGTAGACCTTGCCCATCCCGCCCTCGCCGACGAGGCGTCGAACGAGGTACTCGCCGATCTGATCCATGCGCGCCGTCTCCTCTCCCTCTCCCTGGCCGGGCGTCTCTTCTACGTGCGAGCAAGGCCGAGGGCTTACACCTGAGCCTGGGCTCGGATCGCGCCGGGTCCCTCCAGCGAGCGCAACGTCCCCCGTTCGGGCGGCTCGTCGCCCGAGGAGAGGATCGCGGTTCCCCGCTGCGCGGGATATCGAAATCCTGCGCTGCGATGGAGGGCGCGGTGGTAGAACCGCCCCCATGCTCCCACGCCGGGTGTCGTTCGCTCGAGCGGCGATGATGGCGCTCGCGGTCTCGGCCTGCTCGAGGACCCCGGCGGAGCCGGAGCCGCCGCCGGCCGTCTCCAGCGCGCCCGCCGCCGCGCGGCTCGCGTGGGACGTTCCGGGGAGCTGGGCCGCGCTCGACGTGCCGCGCGACGGCTCGCGCAAGGCCCTCTACAAGGTGCCGAGGGCGGCGAACGACAAGGAGGACGCCGAGGTGCAGGTCCTCTCGTTCGGTCTGGGGAGCAAAGGAGACGTCGACGCGCGCTTCGACGAGTGGTTCGCGCAGTTCGATGGCGACGTCGGGGCGAAGGCCGGACGCGCGTCGTTCGAGGTGCGCGGCATGCCTGTCGAGCTGGTCGAGGTGGCCGGCACCTACAAGATCGCGCTCGGGCCGCAGTCCGGCGCCCGCAAGCGATCGCCCGTGGAGATGGTGAAGGACCACTACCGGCTCATCGGCGCGGCGGTGAGGGCGCCGGATCGCGGAAACTGGTTCTTCAGGATCGTCGGCCCCGACGAGACCGTGCAGTCGGCGCGGTCGGCGTTCCGGGGCATGATCGAGTCCGCACGGTGAGCGATCGAGGGGCCGAGAGCCCGCGCGGCCGTGCGCGCTGCGAGGGCGGCGCGCTGCGCTCGCAGCGCGCGCCGAGCACATGATACGTTGCGCGCCATGGACGACCGAAAGCGAGAGGCGCGCACGCCGGCCGAGATCTTCCGTGTCGAGGCGGAGGCCGAGGCGGAGCAGAGCCGGCTCTGCGAGGAGAGCAAGCACCAGCTCGCCAACCGCTGCCCGGAGTGCGGCAGCCTCGGTAGCATGGAGCTGGTCGACGGGCTCATGCGCTGTATCGATTGCGACGAGGTGGTGGCCGCGACCCGCCAGCTGCCGGGCTTCGGCCGCCGCTGAATCCCTGTCGCGCCGCCTCGCGACCTCCGCTGAAATCTCGATGAAATCTCGATAGATCCCGGTGGAAGTAGAAGTAGAAGTGGAAACCAACGCTCGAGCCTCTGCCGGAACGAATTCCCGGGCGTGGCGCTTTCCAGGTGATTTTCAGTCGAATCCGTGACTATTCTGCGAATATTGGCGTTCTCGCGCCCGGTTCGGTTTTCGCCCCAGACGCGGTGCACGGAAGTCCACGCACGTCAGCCGGCCGGGGCGTGAACAGCAGGACTGAAGTCTTGAAGGAGTTGGAGATGAAGCGGATCGCAGCGGAGAGCTCGGACCCCTCGTCGCGGGAGACAAGCCAGGGATCCCGGGCGAAGACGGCACGAGGCGCGAGCGGGGGCCTGCTCATCCTGATGATCGAAGACAGCGCGATCACCAGCTTCGGTACGACGCCAGAAGGCGAGTCGACCAACGGTCCGCGTCGGTCCCGTCCGAAGCACTGACCCCTCGCGCCGCGAGGCGCCTCGCGGACGTGGGCTCCCACCGGAGCGCCGGCACGCCGCGGCGCGGTGCTGCCACACATCAGGAATTCCCTGATGAGATCTCGGAACCTCGAGGTGGCTGCGCCCCGGACCCCGCGTCCAGCGTGCGGCGACGATCCCTCGTGAGTCCGGCGCGAGCCGCGGGGCCGCTGGCCGTCGGGTTGTCGTTTTTTCGCCCCCTCCGCTGAATCGTGGCACCTCGTCGGTGTGGACACCCGGGGAACGACACGGAAAACCATGGTCCTGGCGCTCGCCGCCGCCGCTCTCGGCGGGGCGGGGCTCGGTTGCAGCGATCCGAGCGAGGCGATCGCGCGGATCTCCCGGGAAGAGCTTCCCGCGCTGAACCGCCTGGCAGAGGGAAGGCCGGGCGGCGGGGCCGAAGGGCAGGCGAGCGCAGCCGCGGCGGGCGAGGCGCGACCGGACGCGGCCCGGGCCGCCGCGAGCGGCGCTGCCGCGGAGGAGGGCCGCAGCGACGCGGCGAACGCGTCGCCCGCCCGCGGCCCGGCACGGGAGCGTCGCCGCAGGTCGGGGTCGGCTCAGGAGGGGCGCACCGCCGCGGGCGCGGCGCAGGGCGGCGTGGGAGAGGGCGCCGCTCGGGCGCCCGAGCTCCAGGTGATGCGGCTCGTCGTCTCGAAGGGCATCGCCGGCCGCGAGCCGATCGAGCCGGCGACCTCGTTCGCGAGCGCGGAGATCGACCGCCTCTACGCCTTCGTCGAGCTCTCGAACAAGGACCAGGCCACCTCGGAGATCAGCGTCACCTTCACGCCGCCCGATGGCAGCGCGCCCCTGCGCATCCCCCTCGCGGTCGGCGCGCAACGGCGCTTCCGTACGTGGGCTGCCACGCGGAAGGCGCGCTCGGCGGGGCTCTGGGCGGTGACGGTCAGCGACGCGGCGGGCAAGGAGCTCGCGCGCGCCTCGTTCACGATCACGAAGTAGGAGGCGCCCGTGGCTCGCATGTTGTGCTCGCGCTCTTCTGCTCTCCAGGGCGCTCGCCGCGCCGTCGTCATCGCGCTCGCGCTCGCTGCGGGCGGCTGCGTCTCCCGGGCCGCGCCTGCGCCCGAGCTTGTCGGGACGCCACGCCCGCCTGCGACCGTCCCCGCCCTCGGTGCGCAGGTGGGGTTCGCCTTCTGGGTGCCCGACGGCCCCGCCGCCAGGGTGCTCTCGCTGCACGTCCAGGAGAACGACGAGGTCGAGCCCCCCGACGCCGAGCCCTCCGACGCCGAGCCGCCCGCGCAGGCTCCGGCGCCCGGCGCGGCGCCGGCGGAGGCCGACGAGGAGCGCCGCTACGTGCTCCTGCCTGGCGTCGAGCTCGCGCCCGCCGTGGAGCAGAAGGTCGAGAAGATCGCGTCCGCCTACTTCCGGCGAACCGGAAAGGAGCTCGTGGTCACGAGCGGCACGCGGGATCCCGCGCGACAGGCCGAGGCGATGCACGAGCTCTTCCGGCACGGCGCCGACGTCCTCGGCCTCTACAAGGACAAGACGGCGGTGCGCGAGATCAAGAGCGCCTACGACGAGGAGCGCTCGGCCGAGCACCCGCCGGAGGCCATGATCGCCGCCCTCGAGCGGGTGATCCGCGCCCAGATCGATCGCGGCGTGTTCATCTCGGCGCACCTCCGGGAGGGCGCCGTAGACATCCGGAACCGGGACATGACGCCCGCGGAGAAGCGCGCCTTCCTCGAGGGGGTCGACGAGGTCGGGGGCGTGTTCGCGCTCGAGGAGTCGCGGCCGCCGCACTACCACCTGCAGATCGATTGAGACGACGAGGGCCCAGCGGCCCGAGCGAGGAGGCCGCCTGGCCGGCGGCTGCGGGTCACTCGTCGTTGAAGCGGACGATCTGTCCCGAAACGGAGTTCGTCCAGTAGACGCCCGTCCCGTCCGCGGCGATGCCCTTCGGCCCCTCCTGACCCGTTGCGATCTCCTCCTGAGCGCCGGCCGTGTCCTTGCGGAACCGGTAGACGGTCCCCGCCGCCTCGACGGTGGCATAGAGGTAGTCCTCGTACGCGGCGAGCCCCGTGGGCGGGCTCGACAGCCCCTCGAGGAGGGGCACCGGGTCCTCTCCCGGCGGCTGGCTCCGCGGGTACCGCCATACGCTGTTCCCGGCGACCCAGTAGAGGTTGGCGTCGTCGATGACGATCTGACCCAGATCCACGAGACCTTCGAGGACGGCCTTCTCCTTTTCGTCGTTGCCCACGTCGTCGACGAAGATCGTCCCTGATGCCTTGTCCGTGAAATAGACGATGTTCCTGTCCGTCGCGACGCCGACGGGGGCCCCGTTCGGCTCGGAGACCCCGGTGGGGTAACTGCCCTCGTCGCTCTCGTCCTTCTCGGTCCACGTGACGCGGTGGCCCGAGGTCCGCGCTCCGTAGACCCGGGAGCTGCCGAGCACGAGGGTGCTTATCTTGCCGCAACCTTGCCAGAGGGTCGTCTCGGCGGTCACGGGAGCCGCGGGGAACCTGGCGTCCTTCGGCAGCCTCAGCAGCTTGTCACGTGTGCTCCCCGTACCCATGCAGTTCTCGTTGGCATATCGGGTGTCGGTGCTCGACCAGTAGATGTGCGTCGCGTCCACCGCGATGGCCTCGGGCGCCTCGCTGGAAGGCTCGAGCAGATCGACGACCTCCCAGTCATCCTTGATCTGCCTCCGGAGCGCGCCGCCCGTGGAGCTCTCCTGCGTCCCGTCGCTCCGCCCGTTGGTCCAGTAGATCGCCTCCTCGTCGAGCGCGATGGCGCGAGGTTCTGCCTGGTTCTGGGCGATCACGAGCAGCGGGATCACCCGGCGATCCTCGAGCCCCGCGATCTCCGCGCAGCCGTTGAGGCCCGGCGCGAGCGCGGCGAGCGCCAGCGTCACGGCAGAGCACGTCGAGCTTCGCATCACCAATGGCCTCCGAGCACCACGCGCCCCCCGTCCGAAGCGACGCTGGGCGCGACCCACACGCGCTCTACCGCGGCAGCCTGCTCCGGCGAACGAGGGGACATCAGCACCATCGCGACGCCGGCCCCGAGGCACACAAGCCCCGCGCCGATCGCGATGTTCGAGACCATCGCCTTCGTCCGGGCGCTCTCGTTCGCCTCGACGTCCGCGCGGCTGCAGCGGAAGCTACCGCTGCACCCCTCCTCGACATCCCCCGCTTTCTGTATCGTCAGCACCCCGAACACCGCCCCCACGCCGAGCCCGGCGATGCCGACGCCGCCAGCGACGAAGCCGAGCGCGCGCATCGGGTTGCCTGTCGCCGCGGGCCTCGCGGCCTCCGGACGGGCAGGCGGCGGGCGCGGCGGGGCAGGGGGAGCCGCCTTCGCCGCCTGAACGGCGACGTCCGCGAGCGGCGGGATGGTCACCCGCGTCGTGCTGGGCCCGGGGTCGAGCGTCACCCGCTGCGACCAGGGCTGCTTGCCCGGCGCCTTGGCCTCGATCGTCGCCGTGCCCGGATCCACGGGGATGCCGGAGCCCGCGGCCGCGGCGGCGCTCAGCTCCTTGCCGTTCAGCGTGATCGTCATCGCAGGAGCCGTCTGCGTCGCCTGCGCCGCGTCGAGGACGAGGCGCGTCAGCCTGGCCTCCAGCTCGGACGCGCGCTTGGCCGCGAACTGGGCGCGATCCTGCTGCCCGGCGCTCGCCGCGAGCGAGGACGCCTCCGTGAACTCGGCCCACGCGCTGGCCGTCTTGCCCTCTTTCTCGTGGCAGACCGCCAGGTTGAGCAGCGTCCCGACCGTTGGATCCACGCGCTGGCTCTCCGCGAGCTTCGGACAGGCCTCCTGGAGCTTGCCCTCGTCCATGAGCCTCTTGCCGTCCTGGAACAGCCCCTCGGCGAGCGCCTTGTCCGCCGCGGTCGGCTGCGCCAGGAGCGGTGAGGTCAGGCTGGTCCCACAGAGCAGCGCGAGCCATGCGCCCGCGTGTCGCGCTCGTAACGATCTCAATGGCGGCTCCTCAGCATCTCGTCCTCGCTGATCGACCTCGGCTGTCTCGGCGGGTGGCCCGGCTTGAGCGGCGCTCCGGAGGCGGTCGCCTTCGGGCGCGCGTCGGCCGCAGCGCTGCCCGTGGGAGCCGCGCTCGGCGCAGACGCCGGCGGCGCCGCCGGGCTCGACGCCTCGGTCGCGGCGCTGGCGGTCGCCGCTGGAGCGCTCGGCGCTGCGGCGGGCGACTCGGGCCCGAGCGCGTCGGCCGCGGCGCGCTCGGGCTGGCGTGACACGGCGGCGCTCGGCGCCTGCGACGCCACCACCTGCACGCTCGCGACGAGCCACATGCCCGCCCCGGCCGCGCTGGCCACCAGCGCGGCCACGCCGGCGGCGACGAGCAGCCTGCGCCGCGAGCGGCGCCGGTTGCTCGTGTGCGACCATGACGCGCCGGACAGCCTGTCGCTGTCCTCGGCCGCCCGCGAGTTGAGCAACGTCTGTCCGGCCGGCGACGCCGCGCCGATCGCGCTCTGGATGCGCGAGGTCGAGAGCTTCGCGAAGCTCGACCCGAGCGGCTCGAGGGCCTGCGCGAGCTTGCCGACGTTGGCGTACCGCTCGCTCACGTCGCGCTCCAGGCAGCGCGAGACGATGCGCTCCAGCGTGGCGGGCGCGTCGCTGCGCTTGTCGCGCAGCCGCGGCACCGGCTGGTGCAGGATGTTCGCCATCACCGCGGCGACGGTCTCGCCCTGGAATGGCGGCTCGCCCGTCACCAGCGTGTAGAGCAGCACACCGAACGACCAGACGTCGGCGCGCCCGTCGACGGTCCTCGGCGCCATCATCTGCTCGGGCGACATGTACCCGGGCGAGCCCATCACCTGCTTCGTCGACGTGAGCCCCGGCTCCGCCGGCGAGTCGAGGCCTTGCCCCTTCGAGATGCCGAAATCGAGGACCTTGATGTGCCGTGTGCCGTCCGTGTGCTCGGCGAGGAACAGATTCGAAGGCTTGATGTCCCGGTGGACGACGCCGGCCGCGTGCGCCTCGGCCACGGCCTCGAGGGCCTGCAGTACGTAGTCGACAGCGTCCTGGATGGGCAGCGGACCGTGGGTATCGATGACCTGCTGGAGATCGAGCCCGGTCAGGAACTCCATCACCATGAAGGGCACGCCGGTCTCGGTGGTGCCGACGTCGAACACGCGCGCGACGTGCTCGCCCGACAGGCGCGCCGCCGTCCTCGCCTCCCGCAGGAAGCGCGTGACGGCCTCCTGGTTCGCGAGGGCGTCCTGGCGCAGGATCTTGATGGCGACCTTCTGGTCGAGATCCTCGTTGCGCGCCGCCAGTACGACGCCCATACCGCCGATGGCCACGACCCGCTCGACGCGGTACTTGGCTGCGATGAGCTCTCCCGGCTGGGCCAGCGGTGCGAGGAGCTGCGCGGTGCGGTCGGGGGTCACGGCTGGCGCTCAAGCCTACATGAACGGACTCGGTTTTCCGAGCGCTGCGCGAGGCCCAGCGCCCTTTGTCGCGCGCCCGCTGGTTTTGGAGCGCCGCGCGCTGCCCGCTCGGGCCCCGGGCGCGCTCCGGACGCCACGCACGCCACCGCGCCGCCACTCTCCTGCGGTTCGCCCGTCAACCGCGCGGCCCATCAACCACGCAGCCCATCAACCGCACGGCCCATCAACCACGCGGGAATAGACCGTGCCTGCCCGCCGTCCGGAGCTCGTCCAGCCCGGCCTCCATGCGCGCGACGATCCGCGCGAATGCGCGCTCGACCTCGTCCGGGTCGCTCGCGGCCTCTCTCGGGAGCCCGAGGTGCAGCGGGCGGAGCACCCGCGTGTGGATCTTCACCGGCAGGGGCACATGGGGGATCGGGATGCCGACGATGAGCCCCCACGGCAGGGCGAGGCCGAGCGGCGCGACGTTCGAGCGCGCGAGCTCGGGGAGGCGGAGCCACCTGGCCAGTCTGCTCCCATCCGTGGCGATGTAGAGGGATTGGTGCGCGCCCACGCTCACGATCGGCACGATCGGCACGCCCTCGCGGATGGCGAGCCGGACGAAGCCGCGGCGCCGGCCGAAGCGGATCGTGTACTGCGCCGAGCTCGGCTTGCACGCGTCGAGATCGCCGCCGGGGAAGACCAGCACCGCCGCGCCCCGGGCGAGCGCTCGCCGCCCGTTCTCCGGGCTTGCCGCGATGGCGCCGCAGGCGTTGAGCCAGGCGCCGGCCTTCGGGACGTTGAACGGAAGATCGTGCATCAGCCCGTAGGACGGCCGCGATGGCCCATAAAGGCGCCAGAACGCCGTCATATGGCAGTACATATCGGGCATTCCCGTCATCGCGTTGTGGTTGCTCACGGCGAGGAAGGGGCCGTCGGGCAGCTGCTCTTCGAGCTCGGTCTCGCAGCGGAAGTAGTCGTCGTAGAGGAAGCCGAGCAGCGGGAGCACCCGGGCGATGAACGCCGGATCGCGCGCGTCGAGATCGTCCGGGCGGGCGCGCCCGCGGCCTTTGAGCGCGAACGCCGCGATCGCGTCCTTCACGAGGTCAAGGCTGGGGCGAGGCTCTCTCGGTAAGGTCAGCACCGTTCAGGGTGCCCTAGCGTGCGGCCGGACCGAGGGGAAGCGGTTCGTTCAGGTTGCCTGTCGCGAGGCCACGGCGCGGGATCGCGTCGGTCACCGGCGGCGCTGCGCCTGCGCTCGCGCCGAACGTCCGCTGCGCGCCGCCTGCGCTCGCGCCGAACGTCCGCTGCGCGCCGCGCCGTCGGGCCGCTCCTGTGCGGGCCGGAGCGTCGCCGCCGGGTCGCTCACTCGACGTCGCGGCAGCACCGGAAGCCGGTCTCGTAGAAGCGAAACCCGTCCCCGTGCGCCGGGTTCGTGGAGCCGCACCGCGGCTTCGCGCCGCCGAAGCAGCCGGACCAGTAACAGCCCTTGAGGACGTGAGGATACTCGTTGACGTGATATTGGGTGCGCACCACCCACTCCTCGACGCTCCCCGTCATGTCGTGGACGCCGAACGCGCTCGCGCACCCAGGTCGCGAGCCGCTCGGCTCGGCCTGGTACAGCGCCTGGACCTCGGCCAGCGCTCCATCGGAAGGCCAGGAGCTGAGCGCGCCCTCGTCGGGCGCTCTCCACGTCTTGTTGTCGTTGCAGCGCTCCGCTTCGTGGGTGTTCCCGTACGGATAGACGAACGCCTCGGGGCCCTGGCACGCCGTGTCCCACTCGTCCTCGGTGCAGAGGCGCTTTCCGCGTTCCTCGCACCAGGCGTGCGCCGAGACGGCGCTCTCCATGACGAGCGGCAGGGCGCCTTCCACGTTCGGCGCCTCGAAGCGATCGATGCAGTATCCCTCGACCTCCGCCATGTCGGGCGGGCAGGGCGCCGGCGGCGCCGTGTCGAGGGGGAAGTCCTGCTCGTCGGTTCCGCCGCTGCCTCCCCCGCCGCCGCCTTCTCCGGGGCCCCCGCCGTCGCCTGCGCCGCTGCCTCCGCCCGATGTCACGGAGGGTGACGAGGATGCCACGGAGGCCGACGAGGACGACGCCGCCGCCGCGCCCCCGCCGCCCGGGGCGTCGTCCATGCCGGCGCCGAGACCGCCGTTGCAGGCAGCGCTGAAGAGCGCCACGAGCCCTATCAGCGAGGTGAGCCGAGCGGCGAGGGGGAGAGCTCCAGAGCGCATTGCGGGCTCCTCATCGAACAACGTGTCAGAGCGGCGGTCGCGCGTCGAGCGCGCGCCGCGCCTCCCGTGCTCCGCGCCGTGGCTCATCGCGTCGGATCGTCCTCGACACAGACATTCGCCCTCCGCCTTCCTCCCTCATCGATCCTCGCGGCTCTCGGACGGAGTGCTCCCGCAGGGGACGGCAAGGCGCGACAGCGGTGCTCGGAAGCGAAAGCGCCGGGAAAAGCATAAAGCAGTTCGACCGTCGAGCCGCGACGGGGGTACCTTGAATGCCAGGAAGAGAAAATTCCAGGGCTATCCGCTTCGTTGGCGCCCTACCGTCCTTTCCTCCCGGGATTCGGGTTCTGGGTTCCGGGTCGCGGGACCCGGCGCGGCGGAGCGACCCGCTAGAAGCGGAGCTTACAACGGAGGATCGCGCTCGGCGTGACACGCGCGGCGGTCAGCCGGCTCGCGCGCGCGTCGACGTGGACCTGGACCGCCACCGAGCCTGCGAGCGCGCGGCTCACCAGGTCGCGCGCGAGCAGCCCCACGGCGCCGGTCAGGTGCGACATCGCAGCCGAGCCGGCCAGGAGCGAGCATGGGATGGATCCAGATAGATCCATCGCGATCGCGGCGTCCGCGCCGCTGCGCTCGACGGTGCCCGTTCCTTTGAGCTTCAGCGCGCCGGCGGCGACCTCCACGCCGCTCAGCGCGACGCGCCGGCGGTCCGCCGAGATGCTCGCGTCCGCCTTGACGGTCGTGGTGTTGCCGAAGAGGAGCCCGTCGAGCTCCCTGGGGTGGGGCAGGGTGAAGCCCTTCACCGTGAGCGCGATCGGCCCTTCGAGCGGCCCCTCGGACAGGGCGGTCCGGTCCGCCCCATCCGCGAGCCGCAGCTCGAGCGTTCCGGCGACGACCATCGTCGAGGCGCCGACGTCGACGCCGAGGAGCGCGCCCACGGCGGAGAGCGGCGTCGGCGCGAGCTCGATCGAGGCGCTCGGCGAGGGGCGTGGGCGGAGCTCGGCCCTGAGCGGCGCGGAGACGAGGTCCTCGCCGCCGAAGCCGAGGGAGATCGAGGCTGCGCCGAGGGACCAGGCGATGTCGGTGCGCGCGATCTCCTTGCCGGCGACGAGCACGCGGGCCTGCTTCAGGACGCCGATCTCCGGCCGCGGCGCGCCGGGCGGCGCGGCGGCGCCCTCGACCGGGGCGGCCGCGCGCCGCTCGAGGGCGCCGTCGGCCAGCACGAGCACCTCCGGTCCGCCGTCGCGATCCCGGAGACCGAGGCGGAGGCGGCCCGTGGTGAGCGGCAGCGCCGCCGCGCGCGGGCCGTACTGCGCGACCCACGCCGGCAGATCCTCCAGGGCGTCGGTCCCCACGAGGGTGAGCTCGACGCCTTCCGTCGCGATCCGCGCGGGCGAGAGCCCGCGCAGCTCGATGGTGGCGCGCGCGATCGTGCCCGAGACCCCGCGCACCCCGAGGAGCGAGAAGCGGCCGTCGCGCAGGCGGATCGAGCGGAGATCGACGTCGATCACGCCAGGATCGAGCGCGACGCCGCGCGCGCGGGCCTCGGCGATGATGCGCCGGCGGAGCGCGGGCGGACCGAGCACGAGGAGCGCGGCGACGGCGGCCCCGATGAGGGCGACGACCACGAGCGCCGCGATCAGGGCGCGGCGGCGCCGCTTGCCGCGCGCGCCGTGTGGCGCGCCGCCGCTCTCGCCAGGGGCGCGCGGCGCAGCGTTCTCGTCAGCGACGCGCGGCGCGCCGCCGCTCTCGCCAAGGGCGCGCGGCGCGGCGAGCGGCACCTCCGCGTCGGTGTCGGGGGAAGAGGCAGAGGAGGGGCGGGGGGAGGGCGCCACGAAGTGGGATCCCTGTAGCGTCGTTCGAGCGCCGTCGCGAGCGCTTCGCGCCGCTCGGCGCGCTTGCAGCCGAGCCCTCGCCTGCGCTACGGGTCACAGAGCCGCCTGTAGTCCGGTCCCCGGAGCCCGGTATGAAGATCACCATCATCGCGAGCGGGAGTGGAGGCAACGCCACGCTGTTCGCTTCCCGTGGCACGCGGGTCCTCGTGGACGCCGGCGTCGGGCCGCGGGTGCTCGAGCAGTGCCTCTCGGCGGCGGCCGCGGACGGCGCGGACGGCGCGGACGGCAGACTGCTGCCCGACGCGATCGTCATCACACACGCGCACGCCGACCATGTGGGCGTGGCCGCCAGGTACAACAAGAAGCACAAGATCCCGATCTACGCCTCGGAGGCGACCGCGCGCGCGGCGGAGCTCGGCGATCCAGAGCGCGTCCGGGCCTTCTCGCCGCGCGAGCCGTTCGCGGTTGGCGCGCTCACCTTCTCGCCGAAGCCGCTGCCGCACGACGCCGCGCAGGTCGCGCTCGTCGTCGACGACGGCGCGCGGCGGGCCGCGCTCGTGACGGATCTCGGCGAGGTCCCTCCGGGGCTCCTGGAGCACGTCGCCGGCTGCGATGTGGTGATGCTCGAGTCGAACTACGACCCCGGGTTGCTCGAGGCCGGCCCGTACCCGCAGCACCTCAAGCGCAGGATCCGCTCGGCGCGGGGCCACCTGTCGAACGCGCAGGCGTGCGAGCTGCTCGCGACGCTGCCCGGCGGCACCCACACGGTCGCGCTGATGCACCTTTCGGAGGTCAACAACCGCCCGGACCTCGCGCTCGACGCCGCCCGTGACGCGCTCGCCGGCCGGCGCGCGCGCCTCTTCGCCGCGCCGCCTCGGGGGCCGCTCGTCCTCGACGCGGCGGCGCCGCCGGCCCCTCCGCCCGGCGCGGCGCGCTCGTCGCTCGGGCCGCCGGCTCCCCCGCGCCAGCTCGGTCTGTTCACGGGGATGTAGCTCGACGCGCCGGCCGAGGAGCCGCCGCCCTGGCGAGCGTCAGATCCCGTCGAGCCGCACCTTCTGGCCTGCGACGACGCCGTGGCGCCGCGCCCAGCCGGCGTTCAGCTCGAGGACATACGTCGACGGACAGCCGACGTCGAAGGTCGAGTCGTTGAGCGTCGGGGTGTTCTCCTCAATACCCACGATCGTACCGTCGCTGTCGATGAACAGCATGTCGAGCGGGATGCATGTGTTGTGCATCCAGAACGAGTGATTGGTCCGCTGCTGGAAGACGAAGATCATCCCGCGGTTCTCCCCCATGCTCGTCCTGTACATGAGGCCGCGCATGCGCTCTTGCTCTCTCCTGGCGATCTCGACGGTGACGTCGGGGGCCTTGGCCTCGAGGAAGGTCACCTTGCCGGTCGCGAGCTGGAACGGGCCGGTCGGGTCGTCGGGGCACGCCGGATCCGGGCCCGTGAGCCTCGGGGACGGTCGCTCCGGCGTCGACGGCGTCGGCTGGATGCAGCGGGCGGCTTCCCGCCCCCCGGTCGAGGCGGCCGGCGTCCCCGTCGAGGCCGGAGGCGTCCCGGTCGATGCGGGAGGCGCGACGTCGCCCACGTTGCTGCTGGGCGTGAGCGGGAGCGGCTCGTCGACGCGGCGCTCGCATGCGCCAAGGGCGAGCCCGAGCAGCAGCGTGCCCAGGGCGGGAACGAGCGAGGCGAGCACGGCGGGAATGGCGAGCGAGGCGGACGTGGCGGACGTCGCGGAGGTGAACGGACGGGTCGCGAGGGCGCAGCGCGAGCTCATGCCGCTTCCTACCACGGCGACGCTCGTCCTTGACCGCTGGACCGCGACGCGGGAAATCGTCGCACGATGAACGCTCGAACCCTCGCCATTCAGTCCATCGCCGCCCTCGCCACGCTCTCGGCCCTCGCGGGATGTTCGAAGACCCCGGAGCCCACGGCCGAAGAAGCGCCGAAGCCGAAGACCACGCCTGCGTCGACGGGGCTGGCCGGAGGCAAGGCGGAGAAGGAGCGCCCTCAGCCGCAGAAGCGCAAGGTCACCGCGAAGCCGGTCGCCGAGGTCAAGCCCAGCGAGGACGACCCGGTCAAGGGCAAGTGGACGCTCGACGACGCCACCAAGGGGCTCCCGCCGGGCAAGACGTTGACCGCGTCGATCGAGACCGACCTCGGCACGCTGTCCTGCAAGCTGCTGGACGACAAGGCGCCGATCACCGTCGCCAATTTCGTCGGCCTGGCGCGAGGGATCAGGCCCTGGAAGACGCCGGAGGGGACATGGGAGAAGAAGCCCGCTTACGACGGGACGATCTTCCACCGCATCATCAAGGGATTCATGATCCAGGGCGGTGACGCGAAGAAGAACGGCACCGGCGAGGCCGGTTACGTCATCCCCGACGAGGTCTGGGAGGACGGCAGCCACGATCGCGCGGGGCTCCTGTGCATGGCGAACCGCGGCAAGAACACGAACTCCGCGCAGTTCTTCATCACCGACGCGGCGGCGTTCCACCTCGACAACGGCTACACCATCTTCGGTGAGTGCGGGCCCGAGGAGCTCGTCCACAAGCTGGCCGGCGTCGAGGTCAAGGGCGAACGCCCGGTCACCCCGCCGGTCATCAAGAAGGTGACGATCACCCGGCAGTGATCGCGTCGAGGCGCCCCGCGCCGAGCCGGGCTCCCGCCGCCGCGCGGCGAGGAGCCGAGCTCGAAGGGGGCGCGCTCACGGGCAGTCGTTCTCTTCGCCGGGCGTCGGCGTGGACGCCACGGTGAAGCTGATGTCGAGCCACTCGCTCGTCTCGTCGTGCCCGCTGATGCCGTTGCCCTCGGTCAAGAGCTCGCCGAACTCGATATCGCTACAGCGGACCAGGCTCGCTCCGCTGCCGGCGGCAGCGGCCGGCCGCTGGCTGCCGCGCGCGGTGTCATCGGCATAGCCGGCCTTGCCGGTCTTGTACGCCATCGCCGAGTTCCCCAGCTCCTCGCCCCAGATGACGTAATCGATGTCCTTGAGCGGGCTGCGCTCCGTGCCGTCCCACTCGAAGAGGATCACCATCTCTCCGCCGTCGGTGAGCAGCGCGCCCGATTGCGCCCCGAGGGCGCCGTTCGTCGGCGCGATCATGGGCGGCACGTCGTCCCCCCCGCAGGGGATGGGCGTCTCGTCCAGGGCGAAGTCGGCGCACCGCTGGTACTCGAGCTCGAAGCCGTCATCGCTCGCCAGCACGAGGCGTCCGCCCGCAGGAATCATGGTCCCGGGGGGGAACTGGACGAGGAAGTCCGTCCCTGCGCTGCCGGTCGGCGCCCAGGCGGTACCCGTGGTGATGGCATAATAAACGCTGTTGTCCGAAAGGTAGTAGTTGGTGAGGTCGATCTCGGTCTCGGTCGGGTTCCAGATCTCGATGAACTCGGCCGCTCCGGGTCTGACGACGATCTCCGAGATCAGCACGTGGCCGGCCGGCTCACCGGGGACCGCGCCGCCGCCGCCGTCTCCTCCGCCAGCGCCGCCGGCGCCGCCCGCGCCGCCTTCCCCACCGGCGCCGGCCTCACCGCCGCCGCCGCCTTCGCCGGAGCTGCTCGCGGTGGTGCTGGAGGAGCTCGCTCCACCTCCTCCCGTCTCGTCGTCACCGCCGCACGCCATGAGGGGGGCGAGCGCCAGAGGGGGGGCTGCGAGGAGTGCGATGGTGAGCAGGTTGCGCGTGTGCATTGTTGAGAGATACATCAGAGTGCCGGCCAACAGGCAAGTGGGATTGCAGCCTGGGGGAAACGATCCACCGCTCGTCGTGGCGTCAGGACACTGCCATCGCTGTCAAATGCATGGCGGGCGCGCGAGGAATCGATAGCATGGCGACATGCGACGGCGCTCCTCGCTCCTCCTGACACTCCTCTGCGTACCGCTCCCTGGGCTCGCTCTCGCTGTCGGTTGCGGCCAGACAGTCATCGTGGACGATCCGTCCGCAGACGGCGGGGGCGGCGGCGAGGCCGGCGCTCCGCCGGTCTCGACCGGCGGCGGGGGCGGCTCCGACGCGGGGAGGGATCCGCTCGAAGAGTACGAAGACCCCGGCTGTCCTGACACCGAGCCGCCGGTCACCGATTTCGCGTGCGATCCGTACGACCAGTCGAGCGGCTTTTGCGCCCCGGGAGAGGGGTGCTTCATCTACGTGCAGTATCCGGACGAGCCGTGCGGGCAGGAGATCTACGGCGCGTACTGCGCGCCGGCCGGTCCGGGCCGGCAGGGCGATCCGTGCAGCGGCGGCAGCCAGTGCGGCGCCGGGTTCGCCTGCGTGGTGACCGGCTCGGGCACCCAGTGCGTCGAGCTCTGCGCGCTCAGCGGCGACGTCAACTGCGATCCCGGGTTCGTGTGCGAGCCGATCGACGTCGCGGGGATGGGCGGATGTCTGTGACGAGGTACGCCATGGGTCGGCGCGCGCGCCGGAAGGCGGCGCTGGCGACGGCCCTGCTCGGGACGGCCCTTGCCGGCGGCTCGCTCTCGGGGGGGTGCGGGGCGCGGACCGGGCTGAACATCCCGCCGCCCGCGCCGGAGTGCGAGGTGGACGCCGACTGCCCCGGCATCGAGGATCTCTGCAAGCCCGTGTTCTGCCAGCTCTTCGAGGCGGGGCAGCCCGACGGCGGCGCGGCGCCCTCGCCCGAGGGCGCGGCCCCGCGGCGCGGCGGGGAGTGCGTCGCGCTGGTGCCGGTGGATTGCGACGACGGCGACCCCTGCACCAAGGACACGTGCGAGAGCGCGAGCGGGGCGTGCGTCTACGGGCCGTCGACGCTCGACATCGACGGCGACGGCTTCCGCGCGGCGCTGCCCGGCACGATCCCCGGCGAGCCGCTCTCGTGCGGCGACGACTGCGACGACGCGAGCGCCGCGGCCTTCCCTGGGGGGATCGAGATCTGCGACGGCGTCGACAACGACTGCGACGGCACGGTCGACAACGGGGCCCGCTTCGTGCCGCTCGACACCGACGCGACCCGCATCTCGGGCGAAATCGCGCCGGCCGGCGCCGGCGGGCTCGCCTGGAGCGGGACGTCGTACGCGTCGCTCTACACCGGGACCACGCAGGGCTTCAACGTGTACCGCTCGATGATCAGCGTCGACGGGCAGCCGCTCGCGCCGGGCGAGGAGGTCATCACGCCGAAGAACGGCGACGCCTCCGGCGGGCCGATCGTGTGGGTCGGCGATCGGTACGGCGCCGCGTGGCAGGACCGGCGCGACGGCGACTACGAGGTGTACTTCTCCCTGCTCGACGAGGACGGCCAGAAGGTGGAGGGCGGCGATCGGCGGCTCTCGAAGGCGCCCGGCTTCTCCGTCAACGTGACGCTCACCTGGAACGACGCGGAGTTCATCCCCGTCTGGCAGGACGAGCGCAACGGCCTCTTCGATCTGTTCGCGCAGCGCATCGACATCGACGGCAACCTGATCGGCGACAACGTCCAGCTCACGGAGGCGTCGAACGGCCTCGGCAACGAGGCGCCCTCCGCGGCGGCCGGCCAGGGCGGCATCGGGGTCGCGTGGTCCACGGGCGACGCGGCCACGCACTTCATCCAGTTCCGGACGTTCACCGCCGAGCTCGATCCGCGCTCGGAGGTCGTCACGCTGACGACCGGCGAGACCGACGCGGTCTATCCGACGGTGGTCTGGAACCGCGATCGCTACGTCATCGCGTGGTACGACAAATCGGCGAGCCTCAAGGCCATCTATGCGGCGGCGGTCTCGGAGGACGGCCAGATCCTCACGCCGCCCACGCCCATCTCCGACCCTGGGCCCTTCCGCTCCAGGTACCCCTTCCTGCGCCCGCTCGGCGATCGGCTGCTCGCGATCTACTCGGACGACCGCGACCAGAACGACGGCTACGAGCTCTACGCGGTCACGGTCAACGCGGATCTCGTGCCGATCAGCGCGGAGCAGCGGCTCACCTTCGCGCCCCGCGACAGCATCGGCCCGGTCGCGACGTTCGGGCCGGAGGGCGACGTGGGCATCCTCTTCCGCGACGATCGCGAGGGCGGCGAGCACCACGTCTTCTTCACGCGCCTCGGCTGCATCGCGGGCGACTGACGGCGGCCTCGCGGCCGAGCGCGGCGCGCCGGCCCGGCGCCCCGCTGGGCCGCGCTCAGTCCCGGGTCGGCTGGCGGCGCAGCCGGAACGGGCCGGCGCGGTGGACCTTGCCCGGGAGCGGGCGGCCGATGACCTGCTCGGCGACGTTCCCCGCCTCGATCAGCTTGTCGAGATCGACGCCGGTCCGGACGCCCATCCCGTGCAGCATGAACACGAGGTCCTCCGTCGCCATGTTGCCCGCCGCGCCCGGCGCGTAGGGGCAGCCGCCGACCCCCGCCACCGACGCGTCGAAGTCGCGCACCCCGAGCTCCAGGCCGACCAGGATGTTCGCGAGCGCCGTGCCGCGCGTGTCGTGCAGGTGCAGCGCGAACCGCTCGGGCGGCATCGCGTCGAGGAAGCGGCGGACGATGTCGTGCGTCTGCCGCGGGGTGCCGACGCCGATCGTGTCGCCGAGGGAGACCTGGTAGCAGCCGAGGTCGATGAGCCGCTCCGCGATGCGAACGACCCGGGCAGGGTCGACGTCGCCCTCGTACGGGCAGCCCCACACGGTCGAGACGTAGGCGCGCACGGCGAGGCCCGCCTCGCGCGCCGGAGGGACGATCTCCGAGAACACCGAGAGCGTGTCGTCGATCGACTTGTTGATGTTGGCGCGGTTGTGCGCCTCGCTCGAGCTCAGGAAGACGGCGATCTCGCGCAGGCCCACAGCGAGCGCGCGCTCGAGGCCGCGCGCGTTCGGGCACAGGGCGCTGAAGGTCACGCCCCGCTCGGCCGGGAGCGTCCGCGCGAGCTCCTCGGCGTCGGCGAGCTGCGGGACCCACTTCGGCGAGACGAAGCTCGTGATCTCGATCTTGCGGAGACCGGCGGCGACGAGCGCCGCGATGAGCCGCCGCTTGCCGTCGATCGGGATCATCGCCGCCTCGTTCTGGAGCCCGTCCCGCGGGCTCACCTCGAAGATCGAGACCTCGTCCGCGACGCGGGCGAAGAGCGGCGCCGAGGCGGCGGCGCGATCCGCGCTCTCGTGAGCGGCGGTGCCCTCGGCCATCGGAGGACCCTCGGCGCCGGAGCGGGGCAGCGTCAACCGCTCACCATCCGTAGCTGCCGGTTCGGCGCGGCCGGCGTGAAGGAGATCGGGTAGCTCCCGGAGAAGCACGCGTGGCAGTAGCTGTCCGCCGACGGCCGCGCGCCCGCGGATTCCCCGGCCCGCGCCTCGAGGGACCGCACGCTCTCGACGAGGCCCTCCAGCGACAGGTACCCGACGCTGTCGGCCGTCAGGTAGCTGGAGATCTCGTCCACCGAGTGGCTCGACGCGATGAGCTCCGACCGCGTCGGCGTGTCGATCCCGTAGTAGCAGGGCCAGCGCGTGGGCGGGCTCGAGATGCGGACGTGCACCTCGCGCGCGCCGGCGTCGCGGATCATCTTGACGATCTTCCGGCTCGTCGTCCCGCGGACGATCGAGTCGTCGATGACGACGACCCGCTTGCCCTCGATCACCGCCCGGTTCGGGTTGAGCTTGAGCCGGACGCCGAAGTGCCGGATCGACTGCTGCGGCTCGATGAACGTGCGGCCGACGTAGTGGCTGCGGATGAGCCCCATCTCGAAGGGGGCGCGCGCGCGGTCGGCGAAGCCGATCGCCGCCGGCACGCCCGAGTCGGGCACGGGGATCACGACGAGATCGTCGCCGGGCTCGACCGGCTGCTCGGCGGCGAGGCGCCGGCCGAACGCCTTGCGGACCTCGTAGACGCTGACGCCCTGGAGGGTCGAGTCGGGCCGGGCGAAGTAGACGTGCTCGAAGATGCAGAGCTTGCGCTGCTCCTGCGCGAAGGGGAACTCGGAGCGCACGCCGTCGGCGCTGATGATCAGCATCTCGCCCGGCGCGACGTCGCGCACCTTGCGCGCGCCGATGAGGTCGAACGCCGTCGACTCGCTCGCGACCACGTGGGCGACGCCGCTCGCGCTCGCCATCTCGCCCAGGCAGAGCGGCCGGATCGCGCGCGGATCGCGCACGGCGATGAGCTCGCGCTCGGTCAAGAAGAGCAGCGAGTAGGCGCCCTCCACCTCCATGAGCGCCTCCGCGATGCGGTCGCGCAGCGCTTCCTTCTTGCTCATCGCGATGAGGTGGACGATCGACTCGGTGTCGCTCGCGGTCTGGTAGATCGAGCCGCGCGCCTCGAGCCGATCGCGCAGGGCCTCATGGTTCGTGAGGTTGCCGTTGTGCGCGACCGCCAGCGAGCCGCGCGCGTAGTCGACGCCCAGCGGCTGCGCGTTCTTCAGGTGCGAGCCGCCCGCGGTGGAGTAGCGGACGTGGCCGATGGCGCGCTCGCCGGGCAGCGTCGCGAGATCGGACGGAGCGAAGCCGGACTGCACCCGCCCCATGGCGCGGTGACCGAAGAGGCGCTCCCCGTCGCTGCTGACGATCCCCGCTGACTCCTGCCCTCGATGCTGGAGCGCGTGCAACCCGAGGTAGGTCATGTTGGCCGCCTCGGGGTGGCCAAAGATTCCGAACACACCGCACATGCCGCCTATCTAGTACGAAAACGGTGCATGACCCACCGTCATGGCGATCTCTCGTCAATGATGAGGCGGCCGAGCGCCGGCGCAGGCGGGGGGTGGACGCTGGTGCGAGATCGGAGCGCAGGCAGGGCTCGAGGCCGCTCCGGTTGAAAGGTAAGACGGCTAACGAACATCCGGCGGGCACGGCGATGGTGCTTCGCCGGATCCCGCCGTGCCCCGCTGCTGGACAAGCGCCTCGCGCGGCGTCCAGGCGGCTCCCGTCATTTCGGGATGTTCCAGAGTTTCTCGATGATCTTGGTCTCCATGGCGTCGCCGTGACACGTGCCGCACTCCATGTCCTCCTTGTTCGCCCGGGAAACCTTGTTTTGGTACTCCTCCTCCATGAACGCCTGGAGGGCCTTCTTGTCCTTGCGGTTCAGGACGTGCTCGTTCCCGGCGTGGCAGCTGTCGCAGAAGAGGGTCCCGCCGCTCTCGCTGCGGAGCGGCGCCACGAAGTTGCGCCACATCTCGCGGGCGACCTTCATGTTCCGCGTCTCTTTCTTGAAGTCACCCTCGACGTGGCAGCCCTCGCAGGTGTCGTAGCCGAGCGCCTTCTGGAGCAGCGGCATCACCTTCTTCTTCTGCCCCGCCGGGAGCTTCTCGAGCGCGGGGATCTTCTTGAGGTTGATCCCGATCTTCTTCAGATCCGCCTCGAACTTGGTCGCCTGGAGCGGCGTCGACTTGGCGGGAGCCGCGTGCTCCTCCTGGTGCTCTTGCGCCTCCGCGTCCTTCTCCGGCTTCGCGGGCTTCGCCCCCTCGGCGTCGGCGGTCGCCTTGCCCTCGTCCGGGCTCGACTCGCCGTCGAAGTCGTTCTTGTCGGCCGCCGTCTCGGGCGGCGGCGTGCTGGAGCCACAGGCTCCTGCGAAGGCGCCCATCCAGAGCGCGAGGGCGAGCGCTGCGTGCTTCATTCTGGCTGCCATGGTCCTCCAAGGAACGTTGAGTTCGAGCCGAACGCCGCCCCCCGTGCGGCAGGCCGCGCCGCGCTGGCGCGCGCGCCCACGGTCGCCGGGCGATCTGGCCGGCACTCTACTCGAATTTGCCTGAGACGGAGAGGAACGTGAGCTTGTTGTTCGTCTCGCGGAGCCGCTGGACGAGCATCCGGACGACGTTCCAGAGGACCTCGTACGCGAGCTCCTTGTGCAGGAAGAGCAGGTCCTCGAACGCGTCCTTCGACACGGTGAGCAACCGGCAGCGCTCGTGGACGCGCGCGTCGGCGGAGCGGGGGGCCTCGTCGAGCAGCGCCATCTCGCCGAACACGGCGCCCGGGCCGAGCACCGCGAGCGCCTCCTCGCCGATCCCGGCGATCTCGCGGCTGATCCGGACCTTGCCTTCGAGCAGGATGTAGAGCTTGTCGCCCGGATCCCCGTGCTGAAAGATCTTGGTGCCGAGGGCGTGCGTCTCTTCGCTCGCGACGCGCGAGATGAGCTCCAGCGCGGCCGGGGTGAGGCCCTTGAAGAGAGGGACCTTCGAGAGCTGCTCGATCCGTTCGGGGACGATCACAAGCCGCCGACGAGGATAACCGAGGCGAAGGGCGCGGAGCGAGTTTAATGGAGCCCGCGCGGCGAGAACCTAGCGCGTGAAGTTCACCGTGAAGGGCGGCGTCGTGGCGGTGATCGGGGAGCCCGCGCGATCTTTGCCGGGGGCGTACCGCCGGCTGAGCGCGCAGATGCGCGCGGCGCGACCGAAACCGTGTCCAGGATCACTGACGATCTTGACCGACAGCGGGCTGCCATCGGGCCGCACGGTGATCATGAGGGTGACCTTCGCCTGATCGATCTGGTCGACGTCGGCCTCCGGCGGGAACGCACAGTTGCTCCAGGAGGTGCTGCCGAGCAGTCCTGGCGGGGCGGAGCGGTCCGGCCCTGCGGGGGGCGGGGGCGGGACGGGGTCGCCCGTGCCCTTGCCGCCCACGACGCCCCCGACCTTCGCGTTCGGGTTGAACGTGGGGGTCTTCGCCGTACCTGCGCCGGCCACCTGGCCGTAGCCGACGCCCTGCCCGTCGCCGCTCGCGATCCCGCGATCGGTCATGTCGAGGACCTCGTCCGGATCCGGCTCTTTCGTCAGGACCTTCGCGGCCGCGGCGGCGGCGGGGGGCGGATCGTACGGGTCGTCCTTGGGCGGCGGGGTGTTCGCCTGGGGAGGCGGCGCGACCTTGGGGACGGGCTCGGGCTCGGGCGCCGGCGGCGGCGGCTCGGGCTCCGGCGGCTTGGGCTGCTCGACCTTCGGCGGCGGGACGTCGACCTCGTAGATCGCCCAGAGGTAGTCGTGGATGCCGGCGCGCATCTCCCCGACCACGTGCCGCATGTCGCGCAGCGACCCCGAGACGATGGCCCGAGCCGAGGCCGCGCCGTGGCTCGTGACCGCCAGCGTGACCCCGAGAAAGGCGCCCACGCGCGACGCGCGGTCGCCGAGGGCGAGCACCGCGGCGAGCGGATCCGCGCCGCGCCGCCGATCGCCGGCGCGGCCCGGCGCCCGCGAGGCGAGGGCGGGCGAGGGATCTTTGGCTCCCCCGGGCTCGGCGCCGCCGCGCTCGTCTCGGCGGCGGCCGTCGTGGACCGCCCCCGCGGCGCGATCGCTCGTGACCTGGCTCATAAGGTCTCGCTCGGCGCGCTCACGGCGCGGGGCTCGGGGTTGCGGGCGCGGGGGCCGCCGGGGCAGGCGCGGCAGGGGCCCCTGGCGCCGTACCCGGGGCCGCGCCGGGCTCGGGCGCGATCGGCGTCACGCCGAACGCGATCTTGGAGACGCCGGCCTGCTTCAGCAGATCGAGCGCGCGGATCACCCGGCCGTGCGGGACCGTCGTGTCGGCGCGGATCACGGCGCGGAGCTCCGGGTTCTTCGCCTGGGCCTCGCGCGCGATCGGCAGGATGGCGTCCTCGCTCGCGAGCTTCTTGCCGTCGGCGAGCGTGTCGCCGTTCGCGTGCAGCTCGAGACCGAAGATGAGCTGCACCTCCTGCCCCTGCGCCGCCTTCGGCAGATCGAGGGGGAGCGACTGCGAGACGATGATCTTGGCCGTCACCATGAAGATGATGAGGAGGACGAGGGTGATGTCGACGAGCGGCGTGACGTTGATGCCGCTGATCATCTCGTCATCGTCGTTGCGGCTCATGCCGGCCATCAGCGCTCCTCCTCGCCCGCGCCGCCCTTCTTGTGCTCTTCCTGCCGCGACGCCCTCGCGGCCTTGCCCCGCGGCTGCTCGACGGCGGCGGCGGGCGCGGCCCCGGCGAACGCCGGATCGATCTTGAGGTGCGCGAGCAGGACGCGCGTCAGCGCCTCGGTGTTGGCGAGCGTCGACTTGATCATGCGCTGGAAGAAGTTGTTCGCGGCGACCGCCGGGATGGCGACCGCGAGGCCGACCGCGGTCGCGACGAGCGCCTCGGCGATGCTCGACATGACCGCCTGCGGCGCCATGGCCTGCGACGTCGCCTGCGCCACGGGCGTCTTCGCCGCCTGGCCGAGCGCGTCGAAGGCGCCGACGACGCCGATGACGGTGCCGAACAGCCCGATGAACGGCGCGTTGTTGCCGAGCGTGCCCAGGTAGGCGAGGCGCCGCTCCAGCTTCATGCGCTGGAGCGCCGCGGCGCCTGCCATGGCCTCCTCAGCCGCCTCGGGCCCCTGGTGCGCCACCGCGAGGCCGGCCGCGACGACCGCCGCCTCGGCCGAGGGCGAGGCGTCCATCCGCCGCCGCGCCGCCTCGATGGAATCGTCGAGGGACGTCTTGAGATCCCGCGCGAGGACGGTGAGGTCGTCGCGGAGCGACCAGAAGAACCAGGCGCGCTCCAGGATGATGGCGACCGAGACGACGCTGAGGGCGATCATCAACCACATGACCCAGGCGGCCCCGAATCCGACCATGATGCGCTGCAGCCACTCGACGAGGTTCATCTTGTTCCTTGGTGCCTTTCCGATGGGGGTGGGTGGGAGCCGCGCTTCGAAGACCAGTTACGGATCGACGGCGGGCTGCCCTTCCTCGACTTCGTCCTCCTCCGGAGGAGGGGCGCTCGCCGCCCCCGGCCTGCCGATGGAGGGCCGGGGGGCGGAGGCGTCGACGAGCCGGAAGACTCGCCCAAGGACGGTCGTCGCGTAGCCGCCCTTCGGTAGCACAAACGAGACGACGATTCCGTGCCGTACATCGGGATCGTCCGCGGCTTCTGGCGTGGTGGCTCTCTCCGCCGCGCCCCCGGCGGTCGCCTCCATGGCGGACACCTCGAGGCCGTCCACCTCCAGGCGCAGCGGGCGCCGCGTGCCTTCTCCGGCGTGGGCGAACGCGTCGAGCTTGTGAGGGTCGCCGATCGCCGCCGTGAGCACCTCGCGCTCCAGCGCGCCCGGGGCGCCCTCGGGCCAGCGCATCTTCCGGCCGAACATCGGGCCCGTCGCCGAGATCGCGAGCGCCGCGGCGCGCGCCTCGGCGTCCGCGAGCTCCGGGCCCTCGAGCGGCACGAGGAACAGCCCGCCGCTGTCGCGCTTCTTGGCGAGATCGCCGGGGAGCACGGCGCTCCAGGTGCCGTCCGCCTCGCGGCGCGCGAGCACCTCGTTGAACCAGAGCGACTGGAGCGCCGAGAAGAGCAGCCGCTGCTCGCGTTTGTCGCGGGGCCCGCGCTCCCGGCCCGAGATCCACGCGAGCGCGCGCTCGGGGTTGTCGCCGTTCCTTCCGAACCGCTGGGGCCCGAACGCGTTCGGCACGCCGGCGCGGCCGATCTCGGCGAGGCGGCGCTCGGCGAGCGGGAGCGCCGCGGGGGCGATGCCCCGGAGCGCGATCCGGAACCGGTTGCCGAGGAGGTGCCCCGGCTTGAGCTTGTTGTCGTGGCGGGCGACCGCGAGGACCTCGATCCCGGGCAGCTCGGCCTTCTCGAGCAGGGGCGCCGGATCCTGCGCGAGGGGGAGCTGGAACGATGCGGTCTGCGTGGTGATCGCGTGCCGGTCCTTCATGCCGGCGAAGCCGGCGCTGCCCGGGTCGGCCCCGAGCGCGAGCGCGATGGCCCGGACCGCGTCGGGCGTGGTGCGCCCCGTCTTGCGGAAGGTCACGAACACGTGCTCGCCGCGGCCGCTCGGCGCGTAGGCGGGGAGCTCCTCGACGACGAAGTCGGCGGGGGAGCTCCGGAGCAGGGCCGCGGGAAGATCGCCGGGCGAGCCCGCGGGCGCGGGGAGGTCGCCGCGCGAGCCCGCGGCCGTGGCGCCCGCGTCGGGCGGGGCGGTGGCTGTCATGGGAGCGGCAGCGTGACCGAAATCGCCCGCTCGTCCAGCGCCAGCAGCGCGCACACGCAGCAGCGCGCACACGCGCGCCTTCGGGCCCGCCTCCGCGAGCTGCGGCAATTTGCCCGCCGCGCCGGGGATCGGCTATGGCCGGAAGCTCGCCCCGGGTCTGGGCCTCTCCGCGATGCGACCGCCTCTCCCGCCTCACCCCCTCGCGCGCCGGCCCGTCCTGTCGCTCGCGCGCTCGCCGCTCTTCGCCGCGGGCGTCGCGGCGCTCGGCCTCGCGGTCCTCGGGCTGCCGAGCCCCCGGCCGGCCGCCGCCGCGCGCGCCGCGTGCCCCGCGGGAATGGCCTCGGTGCGCGGGACGTTTTGCATCGATCGCTTCGAGGCGAGCACCGTCGAGCTGCTCTCCGGCGGCGGAAAGCGCCGGCACTCGCCGTTCGAGCCGGTCGGCAAGCTGAAGGTGAAGGCGGTGAGCCGGCGCGGCGTGAAGCCGCAGGCGTACATCAGCCGGGATCAGGCCGAGGCCGCCTGCCAGAACGCCGGCAAGCGGCTCTGCACGGACGACGAGTGGGTCACCGCGTGCAAGGGCAAGCGCGCGACGGTGTTCCCTTACGGACGCGAGCGGGAGCGCGGCGCCTGCAACGACAGCGGCGTCTCGTCGTTCAACCGCTACTTCGGCCAGGGGGGCGAGGCCCCGCAGTCGGCGTTCACGTGGGCCAACATGAACGACGACCGCCTGAACCAGCTCCCGGGCACGCTGGCGCCCGCGGGCGCGTTCCGCCGCTGCAGGAGCAGCTTCGGCGTCAACGACATGGTGGGCAACCTGCACGAGTGGACGAGCGCGCCGCGCGGGACCTTCCGCGGCGGCTACTACCTCGACAGCGCCAAGCACGGCGACGGCTGCGAGTACAAGACCACCGCGCACTCGCCCGGGTACCACGACTACTCGACCGGCTTCCGCTGCTGCAAGTGACGCGGCGCAGGCGCGCCCGCAGGCCGCGCGCTGCGCCCCGGGCTACTTGGGTATGGGGGGGCGTCCGCCGCCGGCGCCGCCGGACATCGGCCCCTGCACCGTCGTGCACCGCTCGTCGCCGGTGTCGACCGTGGTGACGTCGTAGCAGCAGAGCTCGCCGTCGAAATCCGCCTCGCTGTCGATGGACTCGATGGAGCTCACGCAGCCTGGGTTCTCGAAGAACACGCGCGCCTCGTCGCTCGACGGGCACGCCCCTTCGAGCTCCGTCCAGTGAAAGCAGGCCCGCTTGCCGCAGCCGGCGGAGCCGGCGACGAGGAGGGCGGGGGCGACGAGCGCGACGAACAGCGGGCGGGGGCGGGCGATGCTCATGGCGATCTCCTCATGCGGCGCCCGCGCACCGGCGCGGAGGCCTCGGCGATCAGAGCTCGTGCGGCATCAGGTCGCGCGGGCTCCTGAAGTACTGCAGCGGCGAGTAGGCGAGCAGGTTCGAGACGCGGGACGTGTAGATGCAGGCGTACTCCTCGACCTGATCGCCGAAGCTGGACGTCTCGTTCGCCTCCTTGAGCAGCGAGCCCCAGTAGGGGTGGAAGCGGCGGGCGATCTCGCGCTCCAGCTTGCCGACCTCCGCGTCGACGGCCCGGAGCTGGCCGCGGATGCGCTCGACCGCGCGCTTGGTGCGGCCCCGCTCGGCCTCGTAGAACGACGTCGCGTAGTCGATCTGGACGTGCTCGCCGTTCGCCTCCGCGAGCAGCGGCGCTCCGCCCCCGTTGGTCGCGCCGTTCCTCTTCTGCTGCTCCTCTTCAATCTTGCGGGTGAGGTCCTTGTAGCGCTGCTGGTAGAAGCGCAGCTGGTCCTCGAGCTCCTCGCGGCGCCCCTCGAGCAGGGCGCTCTCCATGTGCTCGCGGCGGCAGGACTCGTGGGCGGCGACCTCCGCTTCCATCTCCTGGATGATCATCGCCGTGCGCCACGCGCTCTCCTTCTTGGAGCGGAGGATGTCGCCGTAGATGTGATCGCCGACGTAGAGGACCCGATCGCCGGAGATGTTCAGGAACTTCTCGAAGTCGTTGAGGTTGCCGCCCTCGTAGATGGCGCCGCGCTCGAGCGGCGCCGTGGCGGGGCGGGGCTCGGCGCCGTCGCGGATGAGCAGCGGGCGGCGCTCCTGGAAGAACGCCGGCTTCTGCGCGGCGACGACGATGACGTCGAAGTAGTGCCGGAAGCTCGGGTACTCGGGCATCGCGTCCCCGAGCAGGTACGTCATCATCTTCTCGGTGAACGGCCAGCGCGAGTTCGTGAGCAAGAAGAGCTTCTTGCCCGCCGAGCGGAACTTGTGGAGCGTCTGCGCCAGGTTCGGGTCCCGCTCGACGAAGCGCGGCAGGTCGGACAGGACGACGTCGAGGATGGTGCCGTCCCGGTGCGCCTCGTCGATGCACTCGCGGATGTCGGTGAACAGCCGCGCGTAGTCGAGCGCGACGCCGCGCTCCTCGAGGGCGTCGACGATGCCGGCGTAGAGCGTGGCCTCGCTCAGCGCGTAGAGCGTGTCGATCCAGTGGTAGCGGGCGGTGTTCGGCCGGATCTTGCGGTGCTGGTAGAGCGACCGGAGCTCGTCCTTCGTGAGCTCACGGAGGCCGTGGTACCCGCGCTGGACCACCTTGAACCGGTCCATCTTGAGCACGTGGCCGAAGCGCTTGTCGATCAGCAGGCCGCGGATCGGGAAGTGGATCGGATAGCGGAGGCGCCGCAGGAGCTCCTCGGGGTAGCCTCGCGCGGCGAGCTTCGTGACGGTCCCCTGGATCGAGAGGTTGTCCATCTCGGTCTGGTTGTAGATCGCCAGGGTGTAGTCCATGTCGAAGCCGACCCAGTCGATCCCCGCCAGCTTGAGGTTGCGGTTGACGAAGACGCGCCGGGTCCGTGGGATGCGCGTGGGTTCGGTCTGGGGATAGAGCCCTCCGAGGGGGAGCTCGAGCTGCTCGAAGAACACAGTGGGTCGACTATGGTATCCCACCCGGGGGGGCGTACAAAGGGCGCCACGGCGACGAACGCGCGTCTCGCTCTGCGCGGGGGGCGTCGCGTGGTCTGGCGCGGCGCCGCGCGGCGTCGAGTCGGGCCACGCACGGCGGTTGCACGGCGTGTGCCCCCGAGCGACATGCCCCCCGGTCGTCCGCCCGGCGCCGCCCGTCGGGGCGATCGCGCGAGCGCGCAGGGAGCCGTCGACCCCGAGCTGCCTTCCGCCCTCGGCGCGCGTCTTCGCGACGCGCGCGCCGCGCACCCGGGTGCGCCGCGCCGAACAACTGCGCTATGGTGCCGCCCGCCCCGTCCCGTCCTGTGCGATCGAGGAGACGGCTCCTCATCCGCCACCGACGGGCTCCTTGCCCGATGCTTTTTGCAGCGCCCCAGACGATCTCCCGCAAGCCTCCCGTCCAGCGTCCCACCTCGTGGTGGCTCACCATGCTGCGCCGCCGCGCGGAGCGGATGTACGAGGAAGAGCTCGACCTCTCCCGGCCGATCCCGTGGGAGAGCGAGGGAGAGCGCCAGGCCGCGATCGCCTTCTTCAACGCCGCGTTCCGCGCCGAGGAGTCCGGCCTCATGCAGGCGCATGCCCTGGCCGACGAGGTGAGCGGCTGGGACCCCGAGCTCGGCGAGTGCCTGCGGCTCTACGGCGACGAGGAGGGGTGGCATCGCGAGCTGCTCACGAAGTTCCTCGCGCACATCGGCGGCGAGGTCCGGCCGATGGGCCGCGTCACCGGCACCTTTTATCGCCTGTACGGCCGCGCGAGGCGGGTGGAGACGATCGTGCTCACGAACCTCATGTTCGAGACCATCGGCTCGACGACCTACCGCCTCGCGCTGCGGGAAGCCCGGTACCCGGCGGTGCGCCAGATGCTGACGATCCTGACGCGCGACGAGTCGTTCCACGTCCCGCTCAACGTCCACTTCCTGCGCGAGGCCCTGAAGCGCAGCCCGCCCTCGATGCGGATCAGGCTGCGCGCCATCTACACGACCCTCTTCGCGGCGCTGCTCGGGTCGGCGGCCGCGAGCCGCCGGCGCGCGCTCGCCTTCGACAGGATCCCTTTCCAAGTGCTCGCCAGCGCCTACGCCGAGCACCTCGGGCGGCTCTTCGTCCACGAGAGCGACCTCGACTTCGCCCCGCCGGAGCTGCTCCTGCGCCTGTTCGGGCACAGCCGGCGCGCGCTCGCGTCGTCCGAGGACCCGTCGGCCGTCAGCGTGCTCTCGGCGGAAGCGGCGGTCGATCGCGAGCGCGTCGTCGTGACGGCGCTCGGGGACGCGCGCCGCCCCCACGCGCGTCGCGAGCCGCGGGAGACGCCGCCGAGCGCCCCCGCCGTGGCGCGGGACGCGGGGCGCCGGAGCTGACGGACGCTGACATCGCGCGCTGACATTGCGCAAATGGCGTGGATGACGTGGAGATGGCGCGGAGCGCTCATCGCGGCGCGCACGGCGAGCTTCTCTCCGGGGCATTGTAAGCAGTACACTTGAAGCTCCGGCGCCGTGGGGTCCGCGTGGGGCGGGCGGCTGAGGCGTGGCGGGGCGTCGATGGCAGGCAAAGAGCAGCGCCGGAGCGGTCCAGAGAGCAGCCCCGGCACGAGGAGCAGCGAGTCCGCGGAGCGCGCGCTCGCGCCGCAGGAGCCGGCCGCGCGGCCGAGGGCGCTCGCCCATGAAGAGGGGGAGGCGAGCGCGGTCGCGCAGATGCGGCACGAGATCCGGACGCTGCTCAGCGGGATCGTCGGGTTCAGCAGCCTCTTGCTCGACAGCGAGCTCGACCCGGAGCAGCGCTCCTGGGCGCGGCGCATCCGGAGCAGCGGCGACGCGGTGCTCTCGATGGTCGACGATCTCATCTCGCTCGGCCAGCCGGACGGCCGCGGGCCGCTCGTCGATCACGCCGACTTCGATCTGCGCCGGGCGATCGAGGACGCGGCGGAGCTGCTCGGCGATCGCGCGCATGACGGCGGGACCGAGCTCGTGCTCGACGTCGACCCGGACGTGCCGGCGGCGGTGCGCGGAGACGCCGCGCGGCTGCGGCAGATCCTGCAGAACGTCGTGGCGACCGCGATCGGCGCGGCGCCCCGAGGCGAGGTGCTGGTGCGCGCCGCGCTGGACGCGGCCCGCAACGACGAGGCGAAGGGCAGGCTCGACGCCGCGCCCGAGCGATCGCGCGCGCGGGTGCGCTTCGATGTGCGCCTCACGGGCGGAGCAGGGCGCGCGGACGGCGCGGCGGCGCCGGGCGCGTCGGGCGTGCCGGCCGGGGGAGCGCGGCCTGCGCCCGGGCGGGATCTCGGCATCGCGTCCGGGTTGGCCATCGCGAAGCGCCTGGTCGTCGCGATGGGCGGCGAGCTCTGCGAGCCCGCGGACATCGATGCGCGCCGGCATGGGATCTCGTTCGCGCTGCCGTTCGAGCGGCGCGCGCGCGGCGCGGAGCGCGCGCTCATCCCGCGCATCGACCTGCCCGGGAAGCGGGTGCTCGTGGTCGACGACAGCGGCTCGGTGCGCCAGGTGGTGCGAAAGCTGATCGAGGAGCTCGGGCTCGCTTGCCGCACCTCGGGCAGCGGCGCCGCCGCGCTGGCCGCGCTGCGCGAGGCGGCGGACGCCGGCGCCGACTACGACATGGTGCTGATCGACCTCGAGCTGGCCGATCTCGACGGGCTGAGGCTGCTCCAGCACATCAAGGCGGACCCCGCGATCGCGCCCGTTCGCGTCGGCCTCATGACCTACGCCGGCAGGGAGGCGCCCAGCCGCGCCGAGGTCGACGCCGTGCTCATCAAGCCGATCCGGCGCGCGCAGCTGCACTCGAGCCTGCGGCTGCTCGCAGGGCTGCCGCCGGAGCACATGTCCGCCGGGGCGCGCGCGCACCCGCCGAGGTCGCCGCGAGCGGCGGCCTCATCGAAGCCGCCGAGGCAGGACGAGGGCGACCGCGCGCGGCGGCCTCCCGGCGCGGCGTCGCGGTCCGGCGCCTACGAGGCCGCCCACCTCGACGGCGCGCCGCCGAGCGTGGAGCTCGCTCCGCCGACCCTGGTCACGCCCTCGCCCCCGTCGACGTCGAAGCGCGGCCAGCCCGCCTCCTCACGGACGCGGGGCGGGCTCCGCGCCGTCGAGCCCGACGTCGTCACCGAGGTGATCGAGCTCTTCCTCACGGAGGCCCCGACCCGGGTGGCCTCGATGCGCGAGGCCGCGGCGCAGGGCGCGCTCGGCGAGCTCGAGCGGCTCGCCTGGGCGCTCTACGAGAGCGCCGACGCGCTCGCGGCCTTCAGCCTGAAGGAGCTCTGCGCGCGGCTCGATCGGGAGGCGCGCGCGGGGACGCTCGAGAGCGCGACGGAGGCGGTGCGGGCCATCGGCCGGGAGGTCGAGCGCGTGCAGTCGTCGCTCGCTGCGGAGCTCAAGAAGCGGGGACCTCGATGAGCCGGGTGGGGCGTCCGTTCAGGTGAAGCCGACGAGCCTCGAGCTCATCTCCCAGAGCCGCGAGGCCGCCTCGGCGTCGGTCGCCATTCCCTTGAGCGGCCTCGCCCTGGTCCGCTCGAAGAAGGTGGGGCTCCCGGTAGGCGCCGTGTCGGCCAGGATCGCGAGGAGGTTCGCGGCGGCCTGCGCCGGGGTCGCGCCCACGACGTCGATCAGCGCCTTGAGGACGCGCGATGTCCCCTCGAACAGCCCTGAGCGCACGAGGCCAGGGTAGTAGCAGAGCACCTGGGCTCCGGTGCTCGAGAGCCTCTCCGAGAGGCGGCGCGCCGCGAGCACGAGCGCGAGCTTCGACCGCGCCGAGGCGGAGAGGAACGAATAGGAGCGCTTCGACATGAGATCGTCGAAGTCGAGCCGGATGCTGTCCACCGGCGCGACCATGTTGACGACGCGCGCGCCGCGCGCGGCCTTGAGCCGGTCGAGCAGCAGGTTCGACAGCAGGAAATGCGACAGGTAGTTCACCTGGAACGTCATCTCGAGGCCGTCGGCCGACTCCGCTCGTTCACGCAGGAACACGCCCGCGTTGTTCACGAGCAGGTGAACGACCCGGCACCGGTCGGCCACCTGGCGGGCCGCCGCGCGTACGGAGGCGAGCCGGCCGAGGTCACACTCGACGAGGCTGACCTCGCCCAGCGCCTTCAGCGCGGCGAGCTTCCTCGCGCCGTCGGAGCCAGTCCGGCGGCAGAGCACGGTCACCCGGGCCCCCTGCCGCGCCAGCGCGCATGCCGTCGCGAGCCCGATCCCCGAGGTGCCCCCCGTGATCACGGCGACTTTCCCCCTCATGCTCCCCGCAGCCCCCATCCCCCGTCTCCTCGTCCTCGTCCATCTCATCGCCTGCGGTGGGCCGCTCACGACGCTCCGGGAGCTCGCCTGGACAGGCGCACGCGCTGGACGGACGTCGATGCGCCGGCGGGCGCGGTGCCTGCCGAGAACCCGAGAGAGGAAGAGTCGTCGCCCGCCCGCGACACAGGTACGACCGTGCGTTCATCACGTCAAGAAAGCTTTGCGCGATGCAGCACAGTGGCAGAGAAAACCATGTTCCATGGTTTTCCGAGGCAGGAGGCCGATCTGTCCACGTCACAGCCGTGCACGTGGACCGCGCTTGGGAAGCGCCTGGCGAGGAGCGTCAGGGGGCTGGCGTCTCCTCGAAGACGTGCAGGCCGTACTTCTCGAGACACCAGAGCACGCCGATGACCAAGCTCCGCTTGTCGTCCACGAACGACGGCTTCTTTCCCTCGAAGTAGTGGCCCACGAGCTGGAAGCCCCAGCCCGCCGTGAACATCGCGGCCGCGAGCGGGAGGCCGATGAGCGTCGCGCCCACCGGGAAGCTCGCGACGATCAGCGGTATGCCGACCTGGTGACACGCCTGGTTGCGTGGATCCTGGTGGTCTTCCTTGTACCGGCGGAGCACCTGTGTCCATTCGGCGTTGAGGTGGAGCATACGACCTCCTTACCATGCGGACGCCCCGCGCGGCGCCCCCGGCCTTCGACGAAAGCGCGCGCGGGCAGCGAAAACGCCGAAAACGCCCGTCGGCGGCGCGGACACGCGGCGAGGCGAGCGCCGCGAGCGCCGCGAGCGCCGCGAGCGCCGCGAGCGCCGCGAGCGCGAGGAGGACTGCTCGCTCCCGCGCGCCTTCGTCGAAGGCCGGGGGCGCCGCCGCTTCCCGGTTGCCGTTGGAAGGAATGAGGCGTAGTTGGGCAGTGTGAGCGGTTACAGGACCGGCCCCATGGCGACGACCGCGCCGCTGTCCATCAAGACAGGTGAGCTCCTCCAGGGCGCGCGCTCGGAGAAGCGGCGGGTGCTCCTGCTCATCTATCATCATGACGGCGTCGAGATGGCTCCGATGAACCCCGGCGTCGGCGTCGTCGTCGGCAGGGAGCCCCCGGCCGACGTTGTGATCCGGGACAGGAGCATCTCGCGGCGGCACGCGCGCTTCACGCTCGTGGGCGGCGAGGTCGTGGTCGAGGACCTCGGCTCGCGCAACGGGACGCGCATTTCAGGGCAGCGGGTCGAGAGCGGCGTGGTCAAGGCCGGGGACGAGGTGCTGCTCGGCGGCATCGTCGCGTCGGTCCACGTGCTCTCCGGGGGCGAGATGCCCCCGTTCGGCCTGGAGGGCTCCGACGCGCTCCGCTTCGCGCTCCAGGCCGAGATCGTGCGGTCCAGGTTCTTCGGCCGCAAGTTCGCGCTCGTCGTGGTCCGCTCGCTCGGCGCGCAGGCGAGCCACCTCCGCCACTGGGGGCTCCGCGTGCGCGAGGCGCTGAGGCCCGTCGATCGCGTCGCGTTCTACAGCGCCGACACCCTCGAGATCCTGCTCCCCGAGGTCACGCCCGAGCTCGCCGAGGAGCTCGCGAAGGCGATCGTCGCGCGCCGCGAGGGCGAGCCCGTGCTGGTCTCGGGGGTCGCCGTGTCCCCCGACGCCGCGACGTCCATCGACAAGCTCATCGAGGTCAGCCACGAGGCGTCGCGGAGCGCCACGCCCGCCGAGCCCGTGCGCCTCGCGCCCCCGGAGGGCGCGCTGTTCTACGTCGCGCCGAAGGTCGACAGCACCCGGCCGCCCGACGAGGCGGGCCCGCCGGGCGCGCCGCCGGAGAGCCAGTGGGAGGCCGACGGCCACCTCCTCGCGACCAAGAGCCCGCTCATGCGATCGCTCGTCGAGGTGGCGCTGCGGGCCGCGCGCTCCTCGATCCCGGTGCTCCTTCGCGGCGAGACCGGGACGGGCAAGGAGGTGCTCGCGAGGTTCATCCACGACCGCAGCCCGCGCCGCGGCGAGCCGCTCATCTGCGTGAATTGCGGGGCGATCCCGGCGCTGCTCGTCGAGAGCACCCTCTTCGGCCACGAGCGCGGCGCCTTCACCGGGGCGAGCCAGCAGCACAAGGGCGTCTTCGAGGCGGCCACCGGCGGCACGGTCCTGCTCGACGAGATCGGCGAGCTGCCCGCGGCCGCGCAGGCCGCGCTCCTGCGCGTGCTCGAGACCAAGCGGGTGACGCGCGTCGGCGCGACCAAGGAGCTGGAGGTCGATGTCCGCGTGATCGCGGCGACGCACCGCGATCTCGACGCGATGTGCGACGCGGGCACGTTCCGGCTCGATCTGCTCTACCGGCTGAACGCGATGACGCTGAGCATCCCGCCGCTCCGCGCGCGCCGCGACGACATCGCGACGCTCGCGGCGGGCTTCCTGGCGCAGGCGAACTCGGCGAACATCAGCAGGGTCCAGTCGCTCGCGCCCGAGGCGCTGGCCCTCCTGAAGTGCTACTCGTGGCCCGGCAACGTGCGTGAGCTCCGGAACGCGATCGAGCGGGCGGTGGTGATCGCGGAGGGCGAGGCGATCATGGCGCGCGATCTCCCCGAGCGCATCCGCCTGGCGGTGACCTCTCCCAGCTCGCCGCCCACGCCCTCCCGCGCCGTCGACGTCTCGCGCTCGTCCGAGCCCGGCGTCGCGCCGGCCCTCTCCCAGCGCGCGTCCGAGCCGCTGCCCTCGCGCCCGTCCGAGCCGCTGCCCTCGCGCGCGTCCGATCCGGGGCAGGCGTCGGCGCCCACGGTCGGCCTCAAGACGCGCCTGGAGCAGATCGAGGCCGAGCTCCTGCTCGAGGCGCTGCGCGCGTCGGACTGGAACCAGACGGAGGCGGCGCGTCGCCTCGAGCTGCCGCTGCGGACGCTCCAGCACAAGATCAAGGTCTACGGCATCAAGAAGCTCGGGTACGGCGTCGCTCGTTAGCCCTCGCCGGGCGGGCGTCCGGCCGCCCAACCGACCGATCGAGCGCCGGACGCGCGCCGCTCTCGTCATTTCGCCGAGCTCATTGGGAGAACCCTTCCAGCATGTAGTGCGCCTCGATCCGCTTGAGCGCGAGCACCATCGCGGCGAGCCGCATCGGCAGGCGCTTGCCCAGGACGAGCCTGGTCGAGTCGTGATCTTCCGAGCGGCGCGGCCGGTCCTCGGCGATGTCGCAGATCAGGCGGTAGTTGCTCTTGATGGCGCGCTCCAGCCGCGCGTTCACCTCGCCCTCGGTCCAGTGCTCCATGCGCTTGTTCTGGACCCACTCGTAGTAGGAGACGGTCACGCCCCCCGCGTTGCCGATGATGTCGGGGATGACGCTGATGCCGCGCTCCGCGAGCACCTTGTCGCCCTCGGTCGTTGTCGGCCGGTTGGCGCCCTCGGCCACGAGCTTCGCCTTGAGCCGCTCGGCCACCTCGCCGGTGATGGCGTCGCCGAGCGCGGCCGGGATGCAGATGTCCGCGTCCACGCTCCAGAAATCGTCCCGCGCGATCGCCTGGGCGCCGCTGTAGCCGGCGACCGACCGCCGGAGGTTCTGCGGGTTCTCGTTGACGTGGGTCATCAGCGCGCCAACGTCGATGCCGTTCGGGTCGTAGATCGCGCCGTCGGCGTCCTGCACCGCCACGCACCGCGCGCCCATCCGGCACAGGATCTCGGCGGCGGCGGAGCCGACGTTGCCGAAGCCCTGCACGATGAAGCGCGCCCCCGCGAGGGAGGCGCCGCGCTGCGCGTACCACTCCTCGATGCAGTACGCGAGCCCCTGCCCGGTCGCCTTGACGCGCCCCTCGGAGCCGCCGATGCGCACGTCCTTGCCCGTGACGACGCCGCGGTGATTGACCCGCTCGCGCTCGCCGTCGCTGTACTGGCGCAGGAGCCACGCCATCACCTCGGCGTTCGTGCCCACGTCCGGCGCGGGGATGTCCACGTTGGGCCCGACGAGCTGCTTCAGCCGGTACATGTACCGGAGCGAGATCGCCTCGAGCTCCTCCTTGCTGTGCTCGCGCGGATCCATGCGAATACCCCCCTTGGCGCCGCCGAACGGGACATCGGCGATGGCCGTCTTCCACGTCATCTCGGCGGCGAGCGCGTTGAACAGGTCGAGCGACACGGCCTTGTGGAAGCGCAGCCCGCCCTTGTAAGGCCCTCGCGCCTGGTTGTGCTGGACGCGATAGGCCTTGAAGCGCACGAACGCGCCGGGCTGGATGCGGTAAAGTCCCTGGTCGCCGAGGCGGATCGCTCCGTCCTGCACGTGGATCGAGCCGCTCCGGAGCGCCTCGGGGCGGAGGATGAGCTTGCCGTTGAAGAGCGGGGTGATCGCGGCCCGGTTCGGGATCACCGACGCAGGGAGCCGCTCGTAGGCCGTGGCCGCCTCTCCGCGGAAGGGGACGAGGCGGTCCTGGAGCTGCGTGGTGATGTAGAAGATGTGCTCGTAGTCGGGCTGCTCGAGCTCCAGCCGGATGCGGGGAGCCAGGCCGATGAGGTCCGCGGCGGTGTGAAACACCGCCATGGATTCGCCGAAGATGTTGGTCTCCGGTTCGCGCTCTAGGAGGGGGACGTCTTCCATCCCCGTATGCTGCCTCGACCGCGCGGCGGGGGTCCAACGTTTCGCGGGGTCGACGGACGGGCCGCCCGCCTCGCGGGGAGCTGATGTGACTCTCCCCGCAGGTTCGGGCGGATCCTCGTATCGATTCACCACGGCTCGCGGCGGCAGCGTGGCCGTCGCGCCCAGGGAACGACGTCAGGGAAAGCCAGGGAGACCACCTCCGCCGCAGCACCCACCGCCGCCGAAGCCACCGAGCGGCGCGCCGAAGCCGCCGGGGAAGCCGAAGCCGCCGTACGGATAGCCGCCCATGCCGAGCGGCCACCCGAATCCGCCCATGCCCCCCGGGTAGCCGCCCAGGCCTCCCGGGTAGCCGCCGAGGCCGGGGATCCCGCCCATCTGCCCGACCGGGCCGCCGGGCATCTGCCCGACCTGACCAACGGGGCCGCCGGGGCCCTGGAGCGGGCCGCCGGGGCCCTGGAGCGGGCCGCCGAGGCCGCCCTTGCTGATGTCGCCGGGGCCCTGGAGCGGGCCGCCGGGGCCCTGGAGCGGGCCGCCGAGGCCGCCCTTGATGGGGCCCTGTCCGACGCCGCCGGGGCCCTGGAGCGGGCCGCCCTTGATGGGGCCCTGGCCGATGTCACCGGGGCCCTGGAGCGGGCCGCCGAGGCCACCCTTGATGGGGCCCTGGCCGATGTCGCCGGGGCCCTGGAGCGGGCCGCCGAGGCCGCCCTTGATGGGGCCCTGGCCGATGTCGCCGGGGCCCTGGAGCGGGCCGCCGAGGCCACCCTTGATGGGGCCCTGTCCGACGCCGCCGGGGCCCTGGAGCGGGCCGCCCTTGATGGGGCCCTGGCCGATATCGGTCTTGCCCGGCACCCCGGGCGCGCCGATCAGGCCGCCGCCCCGCGTCTCCTCGTCCGTCGCTTCGTCTGCCTCCAACGCCTGCTCACTCGACGCCACGTCGACGTCAGCCTGGTCCGAGTCCGCCTCTTGCGGAGCCACCGCGTCGACTGCGCACCCGGTCATCAACACAGAAAAGAGCATCGCCGCGTGCGCCATCTTCATATCGATTGAGCGAACCATCCGTCCTCCTTCCATGCCCTGCTACGGCCCTCGGGCCCGCGCCGGCATGTTGAACGGCGTGGAGAGCAGGCTGCGTGCCTGACCGCGCGTGTGCAGAGCCTGCCGCGTCGGCGACGGCGAAAGGGCATTGTCTGAATCCGCGCCCGGTGAGCGTTCTGCCCCGTTTCGTCGCGCCGGGGAGCCGCCGCGCCCCGCGCGCGCCGACGCCGCCTCGCAGCGCCGATGTGGGAGCCTTTCGAGCGCTGGAGAAAGGCAAATGTCGACGCCCATCGCGGGGCGCCCCCCGCGCTTCGCGCGCGGCGGGACGGCATGAGACGGGGGGAGGACGACCCGACTTGCGGCTTTATCGCGCTCGGCAAGCCGCATTTCCGAAGACCTGGTCGATCCCTGCAATCAAGGGCTGCGGAGACTCGACATCTGCGCTCGTCGGCGGCGATGTTCTCATCGCTTGCGGTCATCTGGTCACGCCCTGCTCAGCCCACTTGGGCCGACAAGGGCCCTGTGCGGCGCTCCTCCTGCGGCAACGTCGTCGTCGTCGCGCGCCTGTGCCGCGCTCTGCGCTGCGCCGCGCGTCGCCACGTCGTCCGGAACGACGGCGCGGCCGCCGCCTTCAGCCGCGGACGGCGAGCGTGCGGTGCAGCGGGAGCGGCCGCCGTGGCGAGGCATCCCTGCGCCGCGCTCGGCCGGCTCGACGTGGTTGACAGAAGACGTCTGACCCACACGCTCGGCCGCGCGCGCGAGCCTCGGTGTCAGCGAGGCTCGCGCGCCCACGCCGGGAGACCCGGCGCGGCGTAGCCGTCCGCGGCGCTGCAGGGAAGGGAAAGTCGGCGCGATCACGACCCCTTTGCCTGGCAGGGGCGCATCTCCCGTTGTAGGATTCATTACGCTAAAGGAGCTCGCGCGGCGCCGCTCGGGCGCACAGGCGCACAGGCGGCGTCCTCGTCATCCTGGCGCTGGCTCACCGACGATCTCGGGCGCTCGGAGCGCCTGTTCATGGAGGCTACGCGCGGTATCCGCGCTGCTGCGGGAGCTCTGGAGAGCTGTTCGCCCGAGGAGCGGGGCCCGCGAGGCAGCGCTTTCCAAGGAGGGGATTGCATGCGCTTCTGCGCGACGCGCGCGGGTTCATCTTGCCTGGCCGCCAGCATCGCGGCCCTTCTATCGGTCGTCTCGGCGTGCAGCGACCCTTCGCAGAGCTCCGTCGCCCCGCTCGGTTGCGAGGGCGTCGCGCCGCGGGCGCCGAGCTGCGCGCCCGGGCACGTCCTCGGCCCCGCGGACGCGTGCATGCCGGTGGGCATCCAGGGGTGCGCCGAGCTGTTCGTGGAGGACGACGGGCTCTGCCATCCATCGATGGCGAAATGCCCTGCGGGGACGATCCCGAAGTTCGATGAGGGCTGTATTCCTGCAGGCATCCCGCGCTGCGCTCCGGAGCTCGCGGGCGACGACGGGCTCTGCAGGCCGGCCATGGCGAGGTGCCCGACAGGCACGTTCGCGACGCCGGAAGCGGGGTGTGTGCCGGTCGACGGCCCCGCCGGCTGCGGGCGCGGGCCGTGGGGGAACGTCGCGCGCGTGTCCGGGAACGTCTATGTGGATCCGAGCTACTCCGGCGCGGACGGCGACGGATCCGAGGCGAGGCCGGTCACGACGATCGAGGCGGCGCTCGGGCTCGTCGCCGACGGCGGGACGATCGCGCTCGCGGAGGGGACCTACGACGAGCCGGTCGTCGTCACGAAGCCGGTCGCGATCGCCGGCCGGTGCGCCTCGCGCGTGCGGATCCGCGGGGTGAGCTCGACCACGCGTCCTCCCGCGATCGTGGCCGTGCTCGACGCAGGGGAGGTGACGCTCCGGGGGATCGAGATCGGCGGAGACGGCGCCGGCGTCGTGGCGACCGGCGCGAGCGCCGTGACGCTCGAGCGCGTTCACATCAAGGACGCCATGCACGCCGGCGTCCTGTCGGGCGATGGCGCCCGCGTCTCGGTGGCGCAGAGCTGGATCGAGGGGACGCGCGACGGCGGCGCGGGGGCCGGCATCGGCGCCTTTGCGGACGCCGGCGGCGCGCTCCTCGTGAAGGAGAGCGCCTTGACGGGCAACCGCGCGGCCGGCGTGGCGGCGCTCCAGGCGGGCGCCACGGCGTCCGTGGTGGGCAGCCTCGTCGAGGGGACCGTGTCGACGGGGCGCTACCCGGCGGACGGCCAGGGGATCGTCGTGCAGGACGGCGCCGAGGCGTCGATCGAGAGCACGGCTGTCGTCGGTAACCAGGTGTCCGGGATCCTCGTGGCGGCCAGCGCGTCCGCGGCCCTCTCCGGCGTCCTCGTCGAGGGGACCAGCCCCGGGAGCTCCGACCCGCCTTACGGCGTCGGCGTGTATGCGGCGAGGCGAGCGCGCGTCGCGATCGACTCGAGCGTGGTCCTCGGCAACACGGAGATCGGCGTCGCCGTCATCGGCGAGGGCACCGCGGCGACGATGACGCGCAGCCTGGTGCAGGGCACGGTGGCGGCCCCGACCGGGTCGCTGCTCGGCGGATTCGGCGTCGCCGTCGCCCGCGGCGCGGCGATGCGCCTCCACGACAGCGCGGTCGTCCGGAACCGCGGCACCGGGGTCCACGTCGGCGACTCGTCCGCCGAGCTGATCGCCGGCGGCAACCTCATCGAAGGCACCGTCGCCGACGGCGGCTGGGGGGACGGCGCCGGGCTGACCGTGGCGGAGGGCCGAGTGACGCTCGCGTCGAATGCCATTCGCAGCAACGAGGGCACCGGTCTGCTCGTGGGATACGACGGGTCCGAGGCGACCGTGACTGGCAACCTCGTCGAGGGGCATGTCGCGCCGGACCGCCGCGCGCCGGTGGGGCAGGGGATCGTCATCCACCGGGGCGCCACCGCCGTGCTCGAGGGGAATGTCGTGAGCGGCAACCGCTCCGTCGGCGTCTTCGCCGGCACGGAGGTCCTCGGCAGCAGGGTCGAGATCATCGGGAACCTGATCGACGGCACCGCGGGCGGCGAATCCGGCGAGGACGACGACGAAGCACACAACGACAGCACGGGCATCGGCGTCGCCGCCGCGGGCTACGAGATCCGCCTCGCCTCGTCCATCGTCCGCGGGAGCCGCACGGCCGGCGTCGTGCTGTTCGCCTCCGGGGCGGAGATCTCGCAGACCGTCGTCGACGGGGTGACCGGTGATCCCCGCGCCGCCCGGGGCAGGCGGCGCGACGAGCTCGTCGCCGATGGCGTCCTCGCGCTCGCCGGCTCCACCGTCGCGCTCGATGACGTGCGGGTGGAAGGCTGTGCGCGCGCCGGCATCCTGTACGACCGGAGCTCGGGTCGCCTCTCCCGGGTTCGCGCCCTGGACAACCGCTTCGGGCTGGTCGTGCAAGGCTCGCCCGAACCTGAGCTGAAGCGGGATGATGATAATGATAAGGAGAGCGCGTTCCTCGACGACTGCACCGCAGAAGAGCTCTTCGGCAGGGAGCTCCGCGTGCCAGCGTCCGCTCCCCCGCTCCCTTGAGGCGCGCTCGCGGCCGCCCGCCTGCCCCCCCGCGCCTGCGCGCGAAACATGGATGACATCGAAGGGAGCCTTTCCTGATACGTGCTGCTCGCGGCCCACGGCGGAGAGGACCAGCCCATCAGGCGTCGAATCGCGGCCCGCACTACGGCGCTGAGCGCACCCGACGCTCCGCCCGCGCCCGCCTCCCCGAGGCGGCCTTCCCGCTCCGTTCGCCCAGGGGGTGTCCGCGCTCGCCCTGGAAGCGTGCTCACCCGTCACCGGCGCGAAGTTGGAAATTTCTGGTCTTGTAATCGCCCGCGGACGTCTGTATAGACCTGCCCCGGACGCGCGTGGACCGCGGCGCACCTGATGTGCCTGAACCGACGCAGTCCGTGACTGCTTACTTTCTTGCTGCGTCCAAAGAAAATAACAGTGTCAGTGCTTAGGCCATCATTCCTCATGAAGCGTGATGACACCACGAGCATGAGCATGAGACGGAGTTGCTGCTGCGAGACATGACGCGCCACGATATCTCCCTTGAAAACGCGCCTGAGTAAGCGGCGCGAGAACTTGACAGCGACCTCGAATCCCCGTTGACACTGCTGTGCGAAAACGGCTACAGTGCCGACGTCTGGATGCTGGTATGGCGCACTGCGTCGCGGTGTCGAATTCCGGCGAGCCGCTCTGCCGCGTGGTGGCTTCCAGGGAGATCGAGGAGTGGGAGAGGGACGGTGGGCGCTCGGGCGTAACCACGAGGGCCCCGCGAGGAGCATTCTCATGAGGAACTGGTTGTTGCCGCGTCGGACCTTCGTGTTGTCGACGTTGCTGCTTTCGGTCGGTGTCACAGCGGGGTGCGGGAAGACCGAACCGACCAAGGAGTCCACGGGCGGCGCCAGCACGGCGCCGGGCAAGCCCTCGCCGGCCGCCGACACCTTCCTGACCGTCTCGATCGAGCAGCAAGCGTCATGGGTGCGGAACTTCAATCCCCTGCTCGCACCGGGCAACGTTCGCTGGCCAACCGTCGCTGGCATCTACGAGCCGCTCCTCGTTTACAACACGATGAAGGGCGAGTTCACCCCCTGGCTCGCATCGAAGTACGAGTGGGGCAACGGGAACAAGACGCTCACCGTCACGACGCGGCCCGGCGTCAAGTGGTCCGATGGCCAGCCGTTCACCGCGAAGGACGTGGCCTTCACCTTCGGGCTCCTGAAGAAGCACGTCGCCCTCGACCTGCAAGGCGTCTGGAAGTGGCTGACCTCGGTTGAGGCCAAGAGCGACTCCACGGTCGAGTTCACGCTCACGCGGCCGTACGTCCCCGGGCTCGTCTTCCTCGGCCACCAGCCGATCGTGCCGGAGCACAAGTGGAAGGACGTGGCGGATCCGGTCACGTACACGAACGAGAACCCGGTCGCGACGGGGCCCTTCACCGAGGTGAAGACCTTCCAGAACCAGATCTACGAGCTGGGCCGGAACCCGAACTACTGGCAGCAGGGCAAGCCGGCGATCAAGGGGCTCCGCTTCCCGGCGTACCCGGGCAACGACCAGGCGAACCTGGCGCTCTTGAACGGCGAGGTCGACTGGGCCGGCAACTTCGTCCCGGAGATCGAGAAGGTCTACGTCGGCAAGGACCCGACGAATCACCACTACTGGTTCCCGCTCGTCGGCAGCACCGTGTTCGTCTACACGAACACGACGAAGAAGCCCCTCGACGACGCGCGGGTGCGCAAGGCGATCAGCATGTCGCTCGACCGCGAGCAGATCGTCAAGGTCGCGATGAACAACTACACGCGGCCGGCGGACGCGACGGCGCTGAGCGACGCGCACGAGCGCTGGCGCAGCCAGAAGACGGTCGAGGCGGGCGACTGGGTCAAGTTCAACGTGGCCAAGGCGAACCAGATCCTCGACGAGGCGGGTTATGCCAAGGGAGCGGACGGCATCCGCGTGAAGGACGGGAAGCCGCTGCGCTTCGATCTCAACGTCGTCACGGGCTGGTCCGACTGGGTGCGCGCGGCGCAGATCGTCACGCAGCAGGTGAAGCAGATCGGCGTCGAGGCCACGCTGAAGACGTACGACTTCAGCGCGTTCTTCGAGGCGCTCCAGAAGGGCACGTTCGACCTGTCGATGGGCTGGTCGAACGAGGAGCCGACCCCCTACAATTTCTACCGAGACCTCCTCGGCACCGCGACCGCGAAGCCGGTCGGCGAGACGTCGGCGCGCAACTGGCACCGCTTCGGCGCCAAGCAGGCCGACAGCCTCTTCGAGGCGTTCGAGGCCGCGACCGATCCGGCGGAGCAGAAGAAGATCATCGAGCAGCTCCAGGAGATCTTCTCCGATACGGCGCCCTCGATCCCGCTGTTCCCCGGGCCGTCCTGGGGCGAGTACAACACACGCCGCTTCACGGGGTTCCCCAGCAAGGAGAACCCGTACGCGAAGCTGTCGCCCAACAACCCGCCCGAGTACCTGCTGGTCCTCACCGAGCTCAAGCCGAAGTGAAGTTGGGCGTGACCTGATCCGGAGCGCAGGTTAAAAGAGAGAGCTTCTGTGCGTTACCTTCTGCGACAGCTGGGCTTGTACTTCATCGCGGCGTGGGCCTCGCTCACCCTGAACTTCCTTATTCCGCGCGCCATGCCGGGCGATCCAGCCTCGGCCATGTTCGTGCGCTTCCGGGGGCAGCTGCAGCCGGAGGCGATCGATGCGCTGCGGAAGGCGTTCGGGTTCACGGGTGAGCCGCTCTACAAGCAGTACTTCACCTACCTGAGCCACATCCTGGTCGGCGATTTCGGCACGTCGGTCGCGCACTTCCCCGCGAAGGTGACGGAGGTGATCGCGACGGGCCTCGGCTGGACGCTGCTCCTGTCGGGCGCCGCCGTGATCGTCAGCTTCGGCCTGGGGACGCTGCTCGGGATCATCGCGACGTGGAAGCGGGGCGGCTGGCTCGACTCGGTCATGCCGCCGGTCCTGATGTTCCTCGGCGCGTTCCCCTACTTCTGGCTCGCGATGGTGTCGCTCTACATCCTCGGGTTCGTGCTCGGGGCCTTCCCGCTGCGCCACGCCTACAGCGACACGCTCTCGCCCGACTGGAGCCTGGAGTTCATCGGGAGCGTGATCTCGCACATGATCCTGCCCGCCCTGTCGATCGTCATCGCCACCATCGGCGGCTGGATGCTCGGTATGCGCAGCGCGATGGTCACCGTGCTGTCCGAGGAGTACATCACGATGGCGCAGGCCAAGGGGCTCTCGCAGTGGCGGGTCATGTTCACCTACGCCGCGAGGAACGCGCTCCTGCCCAACGTCACCGGCTTCGGCATGGCGCTCGGCTTCGTCCTCGCCGGCTCGCTGCTCACCGAGATCGTCTTCTCGTATCCGGGGCAAGGTTATCTGCTCATCCAGGCGGTTCGAAACCAGGACTATCCGCTCATGCAGGGGATATTCCTCACCATCACGTTCGCCGTGCTGGGGGCGAACTTCCTGGTCGACGTGATCTACGTGTTTCTTGATCCCCGCGCCCGCGGGCGCTGACGGCTGGGTCCAGGAGAAGCGATGGCTGCGCAACAAGGCAACAGCGGGGGCGGCGGCTCCCGTGCGGCGGGATGGCTCCGCCTGCTCCTCTCGAATCGCAAGGCGATGGCGGGCACGCTCATTGTGCTCTTCTTCCTGCTCCTCTCGCTGCTCGGTCCCTCGATCGTGGGCCAAGATCCGCACGCGTTCGTGGGCATGCCGCACGAGGCTCCCTCCGCCGAGCACCTGTTCGGCACGAACGGTCAGGGGCAGGACGTGCTCGCGCAGACGATCGTCGGCGCGCGGACCTCGCTGGCCGTCGGCTTCGCCACGGGCTTCGCCGTGATCGCGATCGGCGCGGCGATCGGCATGGCCGGGGGCTACTTCGGCGGCTGGATCGACAGCGTGCTCTCGCTGCTCACGAACGTGTTCCTGATCATCCCTGGCCTGCCGATGGCCGTGGTCATCGCGGCCTACCTGCCGGCCGGGCCGCTGACGATCCTGTTCGTCCTCGTCCTCACGGGCTGGGCGTGGAACGCGCGTGTGCTCCGCTCGCAGGTGCTCGCGCTGCGCGACAAGGACTTCGTGTCCGCGGCCCTCGTGAGCGGCGAGAGCAGCGCGCGCATCATCTTCGTGGAGATCCTGCCGAACATGACGTCGCTCCTCATGTCCGGCTTCATCGGCGCGACGGTTTACGCCATCGGCGCCCAGGTCGGCCTCGAGTTCCTCGGTCTCGGCGACCTGAGCGCCGTCACCTGGGGGACGAACCTCTACTGGGCGAGCAACAACGCCGCGCTCCTCACGGGCGCCTGGTGGACCATCGTGCCCACCGGCGTGTGCGTCGCGCTCGTCGGGTTCGCGCTCACGCTCATCAATTACGCGATCGACGAGATCTCGAATCCGCGGCTCCGCGCGGAGGGAGCCTGGTCGCGTCTCCTCAGGAGCCGCAAGGTCACGGCGGGTCCGTCTACGCCGGTGGTGAGGACTCATGGCGCCTAGTCCGCTTCTCTCGGTTCAGGATCTCCGGGTCGAGTTCATCACCCCGACGGGTCCGGTGTGCGCGGTCGACAACGTCTCCTTCGACATTGCCCCCGGCGAGGTGCTCGGCCTCGCGGGCGAGTCGGGGAGCGGCAAGTCGACGGTGGCGATGGCCATCATGCGGCTGCTCCGTCCGCCGGCGGTCATCACGGGCGGGCACGTGTACTTCGCCGGGCAGGACGTCCTGGCGATGAACGAGGAGCAGCTCCGCGCCTTCCGCTGGCGGAAGATGGCGCTGGTGTTCCAGAGCGCGATGACCGCGCTCAACCCGGTGCTGACGATCGGCGAGCAGATCGCGGATCCGATCATCGCGCACGACGGCGTGACGCCCGCTCAGGCGATGGAGCGCGCGGCCGCGCTGCTCAAGCTCGTGAACATCGACTCGTCGCGCCTGAACAGCTACCCGCACCAGCTGTCGGGCGGCATGCGCCAGCGCGTGGTGATCGCGATCGCGATGGCGCTCAAGCCGCCGTTCCTCATCATGGATGAGCCCACGACGGCGCTCGACGTGGTCGTGCAGAAGGAGATCCTGCAGCAGATCGCCGAGCTCAAGGAGCGCCTCGGCTTCTCGATCCTCTTCATCACCCACGACCTCTCCCTCATCGCCGAGTTCTCGACGCGCATCGCCATCCTCTACGCGGGCAAGCTCGCGGAGACCGCCCGCGCCAAGGACCTCTTCAGCGATCCGAAGCACCCGTACACGCAGGGGCTGCTCGGGTCGTTCCCCTCGGTCCGGGGGCCGCGCCGCAAGCTGCAGGGCATCCCGGGGTCGCCGCCCGACATGCGCAACCCGCCGCCCGGCTGCCGCTTCCACCCCCGGTGTCCGCAGGCCTTCGCGACCTGCCAGAACGAGCTGCCCGTCCTTCGTGAAATCGCGCCCGAGCACCGCGGCGCCTGCCACCTCTACTGACGATGACGATGACGCAACCTTCTGTCTCGCCTGTCCTCGACGTGGTGCGCCTGGGGAAGTACTTCCCTGTCGGCGGCGGGCTGCGAGCGCAGCAGCTCCGGGCGCTGCACGACGCATCGTTCTCGCTGGCAGAGCGTGAGGTCATCGCGCTGGTCGGCGAGTCGGGCAGCGGCAAGAGCACGATCGCACGGCTCCTCGCGCGGCTGATGCCCCCGAGCAGCGGGCAGATCATGTTCAAGGGTCGCGACGTGTTGAAGGAGGAGCCGACACGCGCCTCGCTCGCCTACCGCGGGCAGGTGCAGATGATCTTCCAGGACCCGTTCGGCTCGCTCAACCCGGTGCACACCATCGGCTACCACCTCGAGCGGCCGCTCCTGCTCCACAACAAGGCGCCCACCCCGGCGATCCTCCGGGAGAAGGTGCACGCGCTCCTCAAGACGGTCGATCTGAACCCCCCCGCGGAGGTCGCGCTCAAGTACCCGTACCAGCTGTCGGGCGGTCAGCGGCAGCGCGTGGCGATCGCCCGTGCCCTCGCGGTGGATCCCAGCGTGATCCTCGCGGACGAGCCGATCTCGATGCTCGACGTCTCGATCCGCATGGGCGTCCTGAACTTGATGGAGAAGCTCAAGGAGGAGCGCGGCATCTCGTACCTCTACATCACGCACGACATCGCGAGCGCGCGCTACGTCGCGGATCGCACGATGGTGATGTACGCGGGCCACATCGTGGAGGGCGCGCCGAGCGAGGAGCTGATGCAGCAGCCGGCGCACCCGTACACGAAGCTCCTGCTCTCGGCGGTTCCGGATCCGAACGGCTCGATCCGCGGCGAGCTCCCGGCCCGCTCCGGGGCGCCGAAGCTCATCAACCCGCCGCCGGGCTGCCCCTTCGCAGACCGCTGCCCGAGCGTGATGAACACGTGCCGGGAGCAGACGCCGGGGGCCGTCGACGTCGGGTCGGGGCACTGGGTCCGCTGCCACCTCTACGCGCCCGGCTCCGTCATCGCGCCCTCCGCGCTCTACGATCGCAAGGTGCCCGCCTCCGTCGAGGCCGGCTCTCTCTAAGGAGAACCACGAACCGACATGCCGTCTCTGAGATTTCCCGACAATTTCGTCTGGGGGACCGCGACGTCCTCCTATCAGATCGAGGGGGCTACGAACGAGGACGGCCGCAGCGAGTCCATCTGGGATCGCTTCGCGAAGACGCCCGGTCAGATCGTCGACGGGACCAACGGCGACATCGCGTGCGACCACTACCACCGGTGGCCTGAGGACATCGCGCTGATGAAGAGCCTGGGCATGATGGCCTACAGGTTCTCGATCGCGTGGCCGCGCATCCTCCCGAACGGCCGGGGCGCGGTGAACCAGAAGGGGCTCGACTTCTACAGCCGGCTCGTGGACGGCCTCCTCGCGGCTGGGATCGAGCCGTACGCGACGCTCTTCCACTGGGACCTGCCGCAGGTGCTCCAGGACCAGGTCGGCGGCTGGCAGCACCGCTCGACGGCGGAGGCGTTCGTGGAGTTCACCGACGTCATCTCGCGGAAGCTCGGCGATCGCGTGAAGAAGTGGATCACGCACAACGAGCCGTGGTGCACGGCGTTCCTCAGCTACGAGAAGGGGATCCACGCGCCGGGCGGGCGCGATTTCAAGAAGGCCCTGACGGTGAGCCATCACCTCTTGCTCTCCCACGGCCTCGCTGTGCCCGTGCTGCGCCAGAACTGCCCCGGCGCCGAGGTGGGCATCACGCTGAACATGAACTACGCGATGCCCGCGTCGCCGAGCGCCGCCGACTACGACGCGTGCCGCCACTACGACGGGTATTTCAACCGCTGGTTCCTCGATCCGCTGTACGGCCGGCGTTACCCGGCGGACATGATCGAGGACTACATCGCGCTGGGCTACCTCCCGCCGGAGGGGCTGACCGTGTGCAAGCCGGGCGATCTCGACATCATCGCCACGCAGTGCGACTTCCTCGGCCTCAACTACTACTCGCGGGCGGTCCTGCGGAGCAGCAAGGTGCCCGAGGAGCAGAACCTGCCGAGGACGGTGCACGTCGCGCCCCTCTCCGAGCAGACGGAGATGCACTGGGAGGTCTACCCGGAAGGGCTGCGGCGGCTGCTCCTCCGGCTGCACGTGGAGTACGGCGTGCCGAAGCTCTACGTGACCGAGAACGGCGCGGCCTACTCGACCGAGCCCGACAAGGACGGCCGCATCCCGGACACGCGGCGGCTGGAGTTCCTGCGCGATCACTTCGTCGCCGCGCGGCGCGCGATGGACGCGGGGGCGCCGCTCGCGGGGTACTTCGTGTGGTCGCTGATGGACAACTACGAGTGGGATCGCGGCTATTCGCAGCGGTTCGGCATCGTCTGGGTGGACTACGAGACGCAGCGGCGCATCCCGAAGGACAGCGCGCTCTGGTACAAGGGCGTCATCGCCGCCAACGCGGTCGACGACGGCTCCTCGCAGGCGACCTGACCGGCGGCGCGCCGCGGCTCACGCGGCGCACCGCGGCCCCTGAAGCGGGGAGCAGGTTCGTGTGATACGGGCTCAGCCGCTAGGCAGGCGTACGCCGCAGCGAGCCGAACGACGCGGATGAGCCCGTAGCGCACGAAGATGCGCCCCGCTCCAGCCATCTCACGTCACGCGGAGCACCTCGTCCAGGGAGGTGCTCCCCTCCTTCACCTTGGCGAGCCCGGCCTCGCGGAGCGGCACGAGCCCTACCTTGCGCGCGGCGTCCCGGTACGCGCGCTTTCCCGCCCGCGCCTTCACGAGATCCCGCAGGTCGTCGTCGAGCTCCAGCATCTCGAAGAGCCCCATGCGCCCTCGGTAGCCCGTCATGTGGCACGTCTGGCACCCGACGGCGCGCTTCAGCTCGGCGCCCTCCTCGATGAGGACCTTGTCCTCCTCGCCCGTCACGGCGGTCTCGAGCTCGTATGTCTCCGCGCACTCCTCGCAGAGCCGGCGCACGAGCCGCTGCGCGATCACGGCGAGCAGGGCGTTCGCCACGATCCACGACTCCGCGCCGAGGTCCACGAGGCGCGCGACCGTGTCGACAGCGTCGGAGGTGTGCAGCGTCGACAGCACGAGGTGCCCGGTGAGGCTCGCCTGCAGCGCGATCTGCGCCGTCTCGGGATCGCGCATCTCGCCCACCATGATCACGTCCGGGTCCTGCCGCAGGATCGCGCGCAGGCCCGTCGCGAACGTGAAGCCCTGCCTCGGGTTGGTCTGCCCCTGCGTGATGTCGGCGAACTCGACCTCGATCGGATCTTCCAGCGTGACGATGCTCAGCTCGCTCGTCTTCATGACCTTGATCAGCGAGTAGAGCGTCGAGGTCTTGCCGGATCCGGTCGGCCCGCACACGACGATCAGCCCCGAGGGCCGGTCGGCGAGGCGCTCGAGCCGCGGCAGGTCCCCCTCGGAGAGCCCGAGCTTGTCGAGCGCGATGAGCTGGTGGCTCAGCAGCACGCGCAGCACGAGCGTCTCGCCGTGGATCGCGGGGAACGTCGAGGCGCGCAGGTGGATGAGCGGGTGGCCGTGGAGCTCCAGGCTGAACTGGCCGTCCTGCGGCAGGCGCCGCTCGGTCATGTCCATCCGCGCGAGCACCTTCACGCGCGAGGTGAGCGACGGCGCGATCTCGATCGGGATCTGCCCCTGCGCCACCATCACGCCGTCGACGCGGTAACGCACGCGGATGCCGTCGCGCTTCGGCTCGACGTGGATGTCGCTCGCGCCCATCGAGACCGCGCGGCGGACCAGGTGATCGAGCACCTTGACCGCGTCGAGCTCCTCGGACGCCGTGGGGGGGCGGCTCTGGCTCATCGCGCGCCCCCCTTGCCGACGACGTCGATCGTGCGGAGCGAGACCATCTTGAGCTCATCCGAGGGGGGGAACGTCGCCCAGACGCTGACGCCGTAGAGCCCGGGCCGCCCGCGGTCGTCCAGCGGGACCTGGATGTCGAATCGATTGCCGGTCACCTGGAGAGGAATAGGCGTCTTGAAGCCCTTCGGGAAGAACGTCGCGTAGGGCGGCGGGATCGGGTACCCGCCCATCTTGAGCAGCTTCTCCGGCTTGATCGGCTTCCCCGCCTCGACCCGCGAGATCCCGACGCCCGCGATCTTCGCCGGCGCGGCGAGCTCGCCGCCCACCCGGATCCGCTCGCCGATCTTCGCCCGCCTGGGCAGCGGCTGGTACGTCCCGTAGTCGTCGACGAACTCCTGCGCCACGCAGGCGATGTCGAACCCCTTCGCCTTGGCCAGCCCGACCCCGAGCGACGTGTGCGACGCTGTGAGCACGTTGCGCCTGTGCCCGTCGGCCGGGGGCCTCTCGTTCATGAAGGCCTGGTGCACGCGCTCGAGGCTCTCCGCGGAGAAGCGCGGATCCGGATCGAGCTCGCGGGGGATCGCGTCGGCGAAGCAGCCGGCGTTCTCCATCGGGAACCCGTCGCCGCCCGCGGCCGTGTAGCGCTCCTCCGGGACCGAGCCGTCGCTGCCCCAGTGGCCGGTGAAGCCGATCCGGACCATGTCCTCGGCGTGCCGCCGCCCCGCGCGCGCCGCTGTCTCGTCCCACCGGACGGGCGGCAGCTTGTGCGCCGCGCGATCGCGGTTCACGAGGCCGAGCACGTACCGCCCTGCCTCCGCGCGGGTCATCTGCTGGCCCGGCGCGGGCGGGGCCTGGGCGCCCTGGGCCTCGCCGCTGGCCTCCACGCCGGCGGCCTTGCCCTCCGAGGGTCGCGCGCTCTCCTCCGTCGCGCCTCCTCTGGCATTGCCCCCGGAGGGCCCCTCCGCCGGCTCCTTCGCGGCGCTCGCGCCGCACCCGAGCGCGTGGGCGCTCGCGGCGACGAGCCCGAGCCAGAGCGCTCCGGACCGGCGTCTTCGCTGACCATCCATCGCTCCTGTCCTGCTTCTCCCTGTCACTCCGATGATCGCGCGCATCGTTGCGACCGTAGCGCCTCGATGCCGCGCACGCACCCGGGAGCGCCGACGCCTCCGGGCGCACGGCGGCGTGTACGGCGGCGAGGTCGAGGTGGTAAGCGATGCGCTACGTGAGCACGTCGTCATCGTCGCAGGGCGCCGTCGCCGCGCACCCGCCCGGGGCCTCCGCGATCGTCCTCGCCGCGGAGCGCGAGGGGCGCGCGGCGCACCCGACCGCGGGCGTCCTGTGGATGCTCCTGGCCCAGTCGCTCTTCGCCGCGATGAACGTCCTCGCGCGGCTCTCTTCGGAGCACGCGCCGTGGCCCGAGGTGGCGGCGTCGCGCACGATGGTGGGCGCGGCCACCGCGCTCGGCGTCGCGCTCGTCCGCCGGGCGCCGCTCACCATGGGTCGGGGCGACCGGCGGCTCGCGTGGGCGCGCTCGCTCTGCGGCACCGGGGCGATGCTCTGCGGCTTCTACACGCTCGGCACGCCGCAGATCGCGCTCGGCGACGCGGTCACGCTCGGCGCGACGAGCCCGATCTTCGTCGCGATCCTCGCGCCGCGGCTGCTCGGCGAGCGGACGAGCCCGCGCCTCTGGCTCGCGACCCTGCTCGCCTTCGCGGGCGTCGGGCTGGTCGCCGCGCCGAGGCTCGCGATCGCGGGCCAGATCGCGCTCATCGCCACGCTCGGCGCCGTCTTCTCCGCGTTCGCGATGATCTGGCTGCGCAGGATCGGCGCCGGCGGGGAGCGCGCGAGCCCCGAGGCGATCGCGCTGCACTTCTCGCTCGTGGCGAGCGCCGCGATGATCGCGCTGTCGATCCCGGTCTGGCGGACGCCCGACGCGCTCGGCGCCCTCCTGCTGATCGGGACGGGGCTCGCCGGCGGCCTCGCGCAGCTCGCGATGACGCGCGCCTACGCGCTCGACAGCGCGGCGCGCATCGGCGCGATCGGTTACCTCGGGGTCGTCCTGTCGCACGTGCTCGCCGCCGCCTGGCTCGGCGAGAGCCCGTCGGCGGACCAGCTGCTCGGGACGGCGCTCGTGATGGCGGCCGGCCTGTGGCTCGCTTCCCAGGCGCTGCGCGACGCGCGGCGGCCGGCGCGTTGACCGGCCTCCACGCCGCGTGGGATAGCGGAGCTCCGCTCAAGGAGGATCTGCATGAAAGCGTTCGCTCTCCAGGGTTCGTTCGGTCTCGACGCGCTCCGCCCGATCGATCTTCCGGATCCTGAGCCGGGGCCTGGGCAGGTCGTCCTGCAGATGAGGGCGGCGTCGCTCAACTTCCGCGACCTGCTCGTGGCGAAGGGGCTCTACAACCCGAAGTTCTCGCTGCCGCTGATCCCGCTCTCCGATGGGGTCGGCGAGGTCGTCGCAGTGGGGGACGGGGTGACGCGGGTGAAGGTCGGCGATCGCGTGAGCCCGACCTTCCACCAGCGCTGGATCGACGGGGAGCTCTCCGCGGACAAGGCGCGGGCGGCGCTCGGCGGCGAGCTGCCGGGCGTGGCCGCGGAGCGGGTGCTGCTCGATGCGGAGGGGGTCGTCAAGGTCCCGCAGCACCTCACGGACGAGGAGGCCGCGTCGCTGCCGTGCGCCGCGGTGACCGCATGGAACGCGCTCTTCGCGGCGAGCCACCTCAAGGCGGGCGACACGGTCCTCGTCCAGGGCACGGGCGGCGTCTCGATCTTCGCGCTGCAGTTCGCCCGGCTCGCGGGCGCCCGCGTCATCGTCACCTCGAGCAGCGACGAGAAGCTCGAGCGCGCCAGGTCGCTCGGGGCGTCGGAGACCATCAACTACCGCACGAACCCCGACTGGGACGCGCCCGCGCGCTCGTTCACCGGCGGCGCCGGCGTGGATCATGTGATCGAGGTGGGCGGCGCGGGCACGCTCGCCCGCTCGCTCCGCGCGGTCCGGTTCGGCGGCCGCGTGAGCCTCATCGGCGTGCTCACGGGCGGCGCTCTGGGGGATGTCGGGCTGTTCCCCATCCTGATGAAGCAGATCACCGCGCAGGGCATCTTCGTCGGGTCGCGGGCGATGTTCGAGGACATGAACCGCGCGATCGCGGCGAGCGGGCTCCGGCCTGTCGTCGACCGCGTGGTCCCCTTCGCCGAGGTGCGCCAGGCGATCGAGTCCATGGCGAGCGGCTCACACTTCGGGAAGATCGCGATCCGGTTCTGAGGGAGCCGACCGCGACGGGCTGCGCCCCTCCGGCGCCGCGGCGATCCCTCCGGCGCCGCGGCCTCCCCTCCGGCGCGCCGGCATCCCCCGGAAGTGGCCTCGTCGGCCCAAGTCGTTTACGAGTCGTCTACGAACGGATTCCGCGGCCGGCCACTCGCCTGCGCCGCGCGAGAGGTGGTGGACGATGCGGCTCGATCTGGAGCTCGAGGTCCTGTGTGGTCAGCTCATCGTGGGCGGCTTCGACGGCGTGGAGCCGCCGGCCCGGTACCTGAAGGCCCTCGCCGAGGGGCGGCGGGGCGGCGCGATCCTGTTCCGGCGCAACGTCCCTGACGCGGCCGCCACGGCGCGGCTCTGCCAGGCGCTCGCCGCGGCGGGCGGCCCTGATCGGCCTCCCTTCATTGGCATCGACCAGGAGGGGGGCCGCGTCACCCGCTTGCCCGCGCCGTTCCTGACGCTGCCGTCGATGCGCTCCCTCGGCGAGCTCGCGGACCTCCCGCTGCTGCGCCGCGCGGCGCGCGCCGTCGCGTCCGAGCTCCGGGCGGTCGGCATCAACCTGAACTTCGCCCCGGTGCTCGACGTCGACTCGAACCCGGCGAACCCGATCATCGGCGATCGCGCGTTCGGCCGCGATCCCGGCGCGGTCGCGCGGAGCGCCGTCGCGTTCCTGGAGGGGCTCCAGGAGGAGGGCGTGCTCGCCTGCGGCAAGCACTTCCCCGGGCACGGCGATACCGCGCTCGACAGCCACCTCGCGCTCCCGACCATCGCCCACGGGCGCGGCCGCCTCGACGAGATCGAGCTGCCGCCGTTCCGCGCCGCCTGCGGCGCCGGGGTCGCGTCGCTCATGACGGCGCACATCGTCGTCGAGGCGCTCGATCCCGGCGTCCCGGCGACGCTGTCGCGCGCCATCTGCACCGACCTCCTGCGCGGCGAGATCGGCTTCGAGGGGGTGCTCTTCTCGGACGATCTCGAGATGGCCGCGATCGCTGCGCACCACGCCGTCGAGGAGGCCGCCGCCGCGGCCGTCTGGGCGGGCTGCGACGCGCTGCTCGTCTGCCACAGCGAGGACCTGCAGGATCGCGTGCACGAGGCGCTCGTGCGCAAGGCCGAGCGCGAGCCGCGCTTCCGCGAGCGCTGCGCCGAGGCGGCCGCGCGCTGCCTGGGCCTGCGCCGGCGGTGCCCGCCGCGGCCGGCCTCCTCGCCCGCGGCGTTCGCCGAGCTCGTCGGCGGGCCCGCGTCCCGGGCGGTGCTCGAGGACGTCGAGCGGGCGCGCCGCGCGCGCGTCACTGAGGCGGCGACGTGACGGCGCCGCCGGGTGGCGCGCGAGCGGAGGCCGCGCAGCACCCCGAGCGCCCGTTCGCCATCACGGCGCGCCGGCTGGTCACCTGCGACCCGTCCCGCGCCTCGGCCGGCGATCCCCTCGGCGTGATCGAGGACGCCGCGATCGTGGTGCGAGGCGGCGCCATCGACGCCGTCGGACCGCGGCAGGAGATCCTGCGGCCCGAGGCCGGCGTGCCGATCGCGATCGAGGCCGCGGGGGTCGTCACGCCCGGGCTCGTCGACTGCCACACGCACGCGCCCTGGATCGGCTCGCGGGACGCCGAGTACGCGATCCGCATGGCCGGCGGCGACTACGAGGCGATCGCCGCGGCCGGCGGCGGCATCGTCGCCAGCATGCGCGCGGCGCGCGCCGCGGCCGCCGGCGAGCTCGCGGACACGCTCCGGGCCCGCCTCCGCCGGATGGCCGCGCTCGGCGTGACCGCCGTCGAGGCCAAGAGCGGCTACGGCCTCGACGAGGCGACGGAGCGCAAGCAGCTCGAGGCGATCGCCGAGGCGGGGAGGGACGCGCGGCTGCCCCGCGTCGTTCCGACGTACCTCGCGCTGCACGCGTTGCCCCCGGAGGCCGGCGGCGACCGCGCGGCCTACGCGGCGACCGTCGCGCGCTCCTGGCTCCCTGCGATCGCCGCGGCCGGCCTCGCGCGCTACGTCGACGCCTACATCGACCGGGGCGCGTTCTCGGTGGACGAGGCGCGGCCGGTCCTCGAGCGGGCGCGCGCGCTGGGGCTCGGCGTGCGCGTGCACGTCGGGCAGTTCGCGGACGTGGGCGGCGCCGAGCTCGCCGCCGCGCTCGGCGCCGCGTCGGCCGACCACCTCGAGCACGTCGCGCCGGCCGGCATCGCGGCGCTCGCCCAGGCGGGCGTCGCCGCCGCGCTGCTGCCCGTCGCGAGCTTCACGCTGCGGCAGGAGCCGCCGCCCGTCGCCGCGCTCCGGGCCGCCGGCGTCCCGCTGATCGTGGGCAGCGACGCGAACCCCGGCACGGCGCCGACCGAGAGCCTGCCGCTCGCGCTCGCGCTCGCGGTGCGGCTCTACGGGCTCACGGTCGCCGAGGCGATCCTGGGCGCGACGCGCGAGGCGGCGGTCGCGCTCGGCCTCGGCGGCGTGTGCGGCGCCGTCCGTCCGGGGCTGCGCGCGGATCTCGCCGTGTGGGACCTGCCCCACGAGAACGCGATCGTGCAGCCCTGGGGCGCGCCGCGCGCGCGGGCCGTGCTGCGCGACGGCGACATCATCGCGGCGGGGCGCTGAGGCAGACAGCAAGTCAAGCCTGGACGCGCGTGCACCCTGCGCGTATGCCGCGCCCATGACTGAGACGCAGAGCCCTGTCGCTGTCCCGAGCCGCGCGGACAGCTCGTTCGATCCGGTCCCGCTCCTGGCCGAGGAGCTGAGCCTCCCGCGCCAGGGGGTCTCGGCGGTGGCCAAGCTGCTCGCCGAGGGGGCGACGGTCCCGTTCATCGCCCGCTACCGCAAGGAAGCGACCGGCGGGCTCGACGAGGTGCAGATCCGCGCCATCGAGGAGCGCCGCGCCTACCTCATCGAGCTCGAGGAGCGCCGCGCCACGGTGCTCACGGAGATCCAGAAGCAGGGCAAGCTCACCGACGCGCTCGCCTCGAAGATCCGCGCCTGCCACACGAAGGCAGAGCTCGAGGACCTCTACCTCCCCTTCAAGCCGAAGCGCCGCACGCGGGCCATCATCGCGAAGGAGCGGGGCCTCGAGCCGCTCGCGGATCGCATGTGGTCGCAGCCGGGGGACGGCAGCCCCGAGGAGGAGGCCCGCGCGTTCGTCAGCGCCGAGAAGGAGGTCCCCGACGCGGCGGCCGCCCTCGCCGGCGCGCGCGACATCTGCGCCGAGCGCATCGCCGAGCACGCCGACGTGCGCAAGCTCGTCCGCGAGGCCTACGCGAAGGAAGGCGTCATCAAGGTCCAGAAGAACGAGGAGCACGCGGCCAAGCAGACGAAGTTCGACATGTACGGGAGCTTCGAGGAGCCCGTCGCGAACATCCCGTCGCACCGCTACCTCGCGATCCGCCGCGGCGAGGCCGAGGGCGTGCTCCGCGCCTCGATCGAGCTCGCGCCCGAGCCGCTCGTCCCGCCGATCCACGCCGCGGTGGGGCTGAAGCCGAAATCGCCGTGGGCCGGCGAGCTCACGAAGGCCGCGGACGACGCCGTGAAGCGGCTCCTGCTCCCGGCGGTCCAGAGCGACGTGCGCGTCGACCTCAAGATGCAGGCCGATCGCGCCGCGGTCGAGGTCTTCGCCCAGAACCTCCGCGAGCTCCTCCTCGCCGCGCCCTTCGGCACGAAGGCGGTGCTCGGCATCGACCCCGGCCAGCGCACCGGCTGCAAGTGCGCCGTCGTCGACGAGACGGGCAAGCTCCTCGAGCACACGACGATCTACCTGGTCGGGAGCGGCGACTCGCTCGAGCGCGCGCGCCAGGACCTGCGCCGCATCTGCCGCAAGTACCCTCTCCGCGCAGTCGCCGTGGGCAACGGCACGCACGGCCGCGAGACCGAGGCGTTCGTGAAGGACGTGCTCGCGTCGGAGGCGCTGACGGAGCTGTTCTGCGTCCCGGTGAGCGAGGCTGGCGCGAGCGTCTACTCGGCGAGCGACGTCGCGCGCGAGGAGTTCCCCGAGCTCGATCTCACGGTGCGCGGCGCGATCAGCATCGCCCGCAGGCTGCAGGACCCGCTCGCGGAGCTCGTGAAGGTCGACCCGAAGAGCATCGGCGTCGGCCAGTACCAGCACGACGTCTACCAGGGGCTGCTCGCGCGGAAGCTCGACGAGGTGGTCGAGAGCTGCGTGAACCGGGTCGGCGTCGAGCTCAACACCGCGAGCGCCCCGCTGCTCGCCCGCGTCGCCGGCATCGGCCCGAGCCTCGCGAAGAAGATCGTCGCGCACCGCGACCTGAACGGCGCGTTCAAGAGCCGCAAGGCGCTGCTCGACGTGCCCGGCGTCGGCCCGCGGACGTTCGAGCAGGCGGCGGGCTTCGTGCGGGTCCGGGGCGGGGAGCACCCGCTCGACGCGAGCGCCGTGCACCCGGAGCGCTACGGCCTCGTCGAGCGCATCGCGGCGGACCTCGGCGTGCCGGTCGGGTCGCTCATCGGCGACACGGCGGCGATCGCGCGGATCGATCCGAAGAAGTACGAGGCCGGCGACGTCGGCTCGTTCACGCTGAACGACATCCTGAGCGAGCTGAAGAAGCCGGGCCGCGACCCGCGCGCGACCTTCGAGCCGCCGAAGTTCCGCGACGACGTGCGGACCATGGAGGATCTCAAGCCGGGCATGGAGCTCGAGGGCGTGGTGACCAACGTCACGGCGTTCGGCGCCTTCGTCGACATCGGCGTCCACCAGGACGGCCTCGTGCACGTCTCGCAGCTGGCGGACAGGTTCGTGAAGGACCCGAACGAGGTCGCGAAGGTGGGCGACAAGATCAAGGTGCGCGTGCTCGAGGTCGACCTCGTGCGCAAGCGCATCTCGCTCACCGCGAAGAAGGGCGGCGCTCCCGCCGGCGCGCGTCCCCAGGCGGGCGGCCCGTCCGCCGGCGGCGACGCGCGCGGCCGCAACGATCGCGGCGACGGCCGCAGGCCGGCCCAGGGGCAGGGGCAGCAAGGGAAGGGGCAGGGGAGCTCGTCGGGCGGTTTCCGCAACAACCCGTTCGCGGACCTCTTGAGGAAGTAGGCGGCGCGCGCCTGCCTGGCCCCGGGCCAGGCGGGCGGCGCGGCCGCGAAGCGGACGCTGGGGTTCGGGGCGGAGCCCCGAGGAAACAAAACTAGAGCCGCCGGCGCGAAGCCGCCGCGAAGCGGCGCCGAAGTCCGGTCATCACTGACCGGACTTCGGGCGGGCGGCGCTAGAACCCGTGATCGGCGAAGAAGCGCTCGATCCGGAGCGAGACGAGCTCGGGGAACTCGACCGCGGTGGTGTGGGTCCCGCCGCGGACCACGAGGATCTCCGCCATCGGGATGCGGCGTGCCATCGACTGCGCCAGCGCCCGCGGGGTGAACGCGTCGCGGTCGCCGGTGATGAGCAGCGTCGGGACGTCGATCTGCTCGAGCACGTGCTCGGCGTCGTGGGCGTCGAGCGCGCGCAGGTTGCTGAAGAGCGCGTCCGTATCGAGCCGGCCGAACGGCTGCACGAGCTCGGTGAACGCCTCGCTGTCGAGCGTCTTGCCGAGCAGCCCCATTCGCTTCAGCCAGTGCACCGCGTCCGGCGGGGCCATGGCGCTGCCCGTCACCCGGGCCGCCAGCGTGTGAGCGCGCGCCGCGAGCGCCACGAACGGTGGGAACAGCCGTCCGAGCCCAGGCAGCGGCCCCATCGTCCCCAGCGGCCGGCGGTAGGTGCCGTTCAGCAGGACCAGGTTCGCTGCGAACCCCGGGAGCCTGTGGAACGCCTCCAGCGCCACCTGGACGCCCACGCTCCACCCCATCAGCGAGCCGTGCCGGATCCCTTCGACGGCGAGGATCGCCTCCAGGTCGCGGACGTGGTTCGCGACCGCATAGGCCTCCGGAACGTCCGGCGAAGGGCGCTTCGACGCGTACATCCCGCGGTAGTCCCACGTGATGAACCGGTACTGGTCGGAGAGGTACTCGACCTGCGCCCGCCAGGCGAGGTACGGCCCGCCCAGCCCGTTGACCAGGACCACCGTCTTCGCCCCCTCGAACGGCGGCGGCGTCACGCGGTAGGTGATGTCGGTTCCATCGAAGCTCGTGACCCGCCGGGTCTCCATCCGGAGCGACGGCCGGCGCGAGGGCGGTCCCCGCCGGCCCCCGCTGGAGGCAGGAGGGGGCGGCGCCTGCCACCCGCCGCTGGAAGGCGGGGGTGCCGCCTGCCGCCCGTCGCCAAAGGATGCCGCGGGCGGCGCCTGCGGTCTGTTGCCGGTGGATGAAGCTGGCGGCGCCTGCGGTCCGCTGCCGGAAGGAGAGCGGAGCCGCGGCGGCCGACCCCCGCCGAACTTGAACGAGACCATGAGCCCCCTGCTTCCTACCCGGTCCCTTCGCGGAGGGCCAGGTTGCCGGCGGTCGCCTGCGTGATGGGGCAGGATGGGGACCGGGAGCGACGGTACAGACCCGGCGAGGGCGCAGCTGCGGGCCGGCGGGGGCTGCCGTGGGGCCGGGTGGCCCGTGTGGCCTGGCGATCGCCTGTCGAAACACATCCTGCGCTGCGATCGCCATCGCGTTGACATTCCAGGCAGCGCGCCGCTAACGTGCCCGGCGGGTTGTCCGCTCGCCCGGCGCTCCCGTCGTGTTGCTGATCTTTCCCTCCCCGCTCCCATGTCGGTCTGCTGGAGGCCGGCCCGTGTCGTCTTCTGCTGCCGCTCGCACAGCGGCAGCTCCGGTTCGGGCCGTGGTGGGTCGATTCCCTCGGGCGGGCTGGAGTTTTCAGCGCGAAGTGGTGCAGCGATCCCGTCCTCGAGGAGCCGATGGCTGAAGAAAAGAAGAAGAGCAAAATCGATCTGAAGGCTCGGCTTGGCAAAACGGCGATAGGCGGGGCGCCGGGAGCGGCCGTCCCCCTTCCCGTGCCTGGCTCGCAGCCCGGATCGGGGCCGCCTCCCGACATGAACGCGGGCCCGATCGGCGTGCCCTCGCCGCATCCGAGCGCGCGGCCGCCGATGCCCTCCGTGGGGGGCATCGCGCCTCCGCCCGGGATCTCGCCAGGCATCCCGTTGCCTCCGTTCGCGCCGGCGCCGCGTCCTGTGATCCAGACGCCCCCCCCCAAGCCGACGGCGGCCGCGCAGACCATCAAGGTCGAGGTCGGCGAGGAGGTCGAGCAGGAGCGCCGGAAGGCCTCGAAGAAGACGGCGCTCTACGCCGGCCTCGCGGCGGTCGTCGGCATCGCCGTGGGCTTCGCCATCGGCGGCGCGAAGGAGCGCGGCGATCGCGGCAAGCTCGCGGTCGAGGGCGCCGCGGCGCTCGAGAAGGACGTGAAGGCCGCGAACGAGAAGATGGCGGCGCTGAAGGAGAAGCTCGAGGCGGGCCGGACGGCGCTCGAGGGGAAGAAGTTCCCCGCGGAGCTCGTGAACGAGCTGGGCGGCATCAACGTCCCGTTCGATGCCACCAACCTGGAGGGCAAGCAGATCGGCAGCCTCCCGGGGCGGGTGATGCGCCAGCTCCTCACCTACACCACGGCGGTCCAGGATCTGAACAAGACCAAGGACAGCCTCAAGAACGTCCTCTCCGCCGCGCAGGCTCCCGTCGAGAAATCGTGGAAGGAGCAGGAGGAGCCGGTCGTGAACTTCTCGGTGGTCTTCCGCCGGGACGGCGACAAGACGGTGGCCGAGCTCGTTCCCAACAAGGCGCCGTTCCCGTTCGGCAAGGACTGGCCGGCGAAGTACACGGTGAGCCGCCTCGAGCGCACGCAGCAGGGCTTGAAGCCCGCCGAGAAGGAGGCCACCCGCTGGACGAAGGGCGACATCGCCGGCGGCGATCTGCAGGCCCTCCCGGTCGATCCTCAGTCCGTTGCAGGCCTCACGAGCGAGCAGATGGTCTTCAGGCTCGCCAGCGCGATGGCGGACATCCGCAAGACGCTCGACGGCAACAAGGACAACCCCGTCGAAGAGACGCCCGGCCTCATCAAAGAGGGCGACGATCTCGCGAACGAGCTCCACAAAATCTCCCTCGCCCGCTGAGCGGCACGCGCCCGCTGCGGATACGGGCCCATCTCGGCGTTTTCGGTGCTCAGCGCACCGGAGTGCGCTTGCGCGCCGAAAACGCCGATCTGGGCCCGTCTCCTGTGCGGGCGCGCGCTGCTCGGCCGCGGCAGATCTGAAGCAGCGCGCGGCGCGGGAGGTGGCCGTGCGGATGACGGTAGGCCCGGAGCGAGGGGGGGCGTCGCGCGGGACGGCGCGGGGATGGGCCGATGTCTGAGCCCAAATGACCAAGCTCCTCCGGCGAAGCCGGAGGAGCTTGGTCATTTGGGCGAGTTCGGCGGGGCCCCGCGCCGTCCCGCGCGACGCCCCCCCTCGCTCCGGGCCGGGCAGCTCGGCAATACCTCCCGCGCGGCCCGCCGCTTCAGGCGGCGCCGCCGGCGCCCATGGCGCGGGGGCGGACGATCTCGACCTTGCCGATGTGGCGCTCGTCGCTGTCTCGCACGATGAAGCGCAGGCCGAACTTGCTCACGGCCGTGCCCACCTCGGGCACCTTGCCGACGTGCTGCGTGATCATCCCGCCGAGGGAATCGTACTTTCCCTCCCGGTCGAGCTCGGCGCCCAGGTAGGCCGAGAGATCGCTCATCGACACGGCCGCGTCGGCGACCAGGCGGCCGTCGCCCAGATCCTGGATGGCGGCACCGTCGTCCGTCTCGTCGTGCTCGTCCCGGATGTCTCCGACGATCTCCTCGAGCACGTCCTCCAGGGTGACAATCCCCGACATCCCGCCAAACTCGTCGACCACGATCGCGAGGTGCTGTCTCCGGCTCTTCATCTCCCGGAGCAGAGAGGAGAGAGGCTGCGACTCGGCGACGAAATTCGCAGGGCTCCGCGTGATCTCCCGGAGCGTCGTGTTCTTGAGCCGGCGCTCCTCGAGGACCTTGAACAGGTCCTTCGCGTAGAGGAGACCAGCGATGTTGTCGGTCTGATCCTTGTAGACCGGATACCGCGAGTGCCCGCTCTCGGTGACGATCTCCAGCACCTTCTCCAGCGGAGTGGAGATCTCGATGGCCTCGACCTTGGATCGCGGCACCATCACGTCCCGCGCCGTGAGATCGGCGAACTCGAGCACATTCCGGATCATCTCCGCCGGCTCCCGCCCGAAGAGACCAGAGCGCTCGACCTCATCGACGAGGATCTCGACCTCCGCCTCGGCAACCCTCGGGTCCGACGGCTGCTCACCATCCCGCGGCCCCAGCCTGGAGCCGATCCAGCCGAGCGGTATGGCGAGCGGCAGCATGGCGATTTCGAGAGGGCGCAAGAAGCGGACCGCCATCGATGCGGCCCGATCGGCGTGCTTGCGGCCCAGCGTGGAGCTGACCTCGTAAAGGGCTCCGCTGACGACGATGGTGGTCGCCAGCCCGAGATAGAGCGCCGCGCCAGGGACAACCCGCCGGAAGAAGAGGTCGAAGCAGGCGGCCGTCAGGCTGGTCGATACGACCCAGCCGAGCAGGTAGCGGGAACGGAGCTTGGCGTCTTCTCGACGAATCCGCTCGTAGGCGGACTTCGTGGGGCCCGTCGCCTGCTCAATCAGGGCGCCGAGCCTCGTCGCGCTCAACGTCGTCAGTGCGGTGTCGGCACCGACGAACAGCGAGCCAAGTACAGCGGAGAGAACTGCAGCGCCGAGCGCTGGCAATGGAACGAAATCGGGACTCAAACAGAGGCTCCTAACGGACGAATCGTAACGGAACAGGCGAGGGGAGCGCAACCGGACCGGGACGCGAAATCTCAGGAGATGACGGAACCACGCGTTCTTGCCGCTCTCGCCCGAAGGCGGACTCCCCAGCTCGACCGATCCTGCCGAGCGCTTCCAGTGACATGCGCCGTAGATCTGCCGAAGTCCAGGGAATTGCCGTGTCCTGTGGGTTTCTCTTATCTAGCAGCATTCCCACGCATGTCTGGCGCTCCAGAAAAGCCGCGCAGGACGGAAAATCGAGTCGGTGATGGCGCTGGAAGGCCATCAGCGGCGTTCTCATCGGCGACCTCGGCAGCGCCGAGCGCCACGACAACTCCGTCCGGATCGAGCCATACGGCGGCGCCAGAGTGCGCAGGAGCTAGCGAGAAGTCGGATTCCGTGAGCGCTTGTCCCATGCGCGCGCGCCGGGCGCCGTTCTCGGTCAGGCGGGCGACCGGGAGGCTCGTGGCGGCTGCGTCGGCGAGCGGGCGCAGCGACGCGCGCAGCGCCTCGGCGCCGGCATCGAGGGACACGGCCTGCTCCACGGTGAAGCTGCCGCTCGCCGTGCGGCGGAGCGCGGACAGGTGCGCGGGGACGTCGAGGTGTGCGCCCAGATCGCGCGCCAGCGAGCGCACGTAATAGCCCTTGCTCACCCCGAGCTCGAGATCGAGGGTGGCGGACGCAGCGCCCGCGGCCGGCGCAGCATCCGCGGCCGGCGCGGCGCCCGCGGCCGGCGCGCCGGGCCCGCCGCGCGAGGCGCCGGTCACCTCGAGCGACCGGACCTCGACGGCCCGCTCCGCCAGGTCCACCGCCTGTCCGGCGCGCGCCAGGGCGTAGCTGCGCTGCCCGGCGACCTTGATGGCCGAGTAGGCCGGCGGCGCCTGCTCCCGCCGCGCCCGCTCCGCGTCGACCGCGGCGGCGATGCGCGGCGCCGCGCGCGCGAGCGCCTCACCGCCGGGAGGCCCGCCGGCCCCCGCAAGGGCGCCGAGCTCCGCGTCGAGCCACGGCGGCAGGGGCTGCGCCGCGGTGATCTCCCCCTCCGCGTCGAGGGTGTCCGTCCCCACGCCGAGGACGACGCGCGCCCTGTAGCGCTTGTCCTGCGCGGTCAGGTACGGGGCGAGCTTGGTGGCCTCGCCGACGAGCACCACGAGGACGCCGGACGCCATCGGATCGAGCGTCCCCGCGTGCCCGATGCGCTTCACGCCGAAGGCGCGGCGCAGGCGGGCCACGACGTCGTGGCTCGTCGGCCCGCGCGGCTTGTCGATCACCAGCACCCCCTCCGGCCGCGCGCCCCTGCTCATCGCTCGCTCGGGCTCGGCGGGCGGATCCCCTTCGGTCGTGTTCTCGGGCATGGGGGGAGGATTCGCCTCGGCAGATCGCTTCATCCGAACCAGATCGACTTCCGGGTGGCCAGGGTCTCGTCGATGAGCCCCTGGATCGTGGCGCGCACGCGCTCCGCGAGGCGCCGCACAAGGATCTGATCGTCCGCCGCCTCCGGGCCGTACGCGTCGAACCGCACGGGATCGGCCAGGCGGATCTTCCACTTGGTGGGCGCCGGCACGAGGCCCAGCGGCCCGAGCGCAGGGAACGTCGGGGTGATGGGCAGGTACGGGATGCCGAGCGCGCGCGTGAGGTGCTCGACCCGATAGAACAGCGGGTTCGTCTCCTCGGCCCCCACGATGGCGCACGGGATGAGCGGGGTGCGCGTGCGCAGGCAGAGCCGGATGAAGCCGCCGCGACCGAACCGCTGGAGCTGGTACCGCTCCTTGTAGAGCTTCCCGCTGCCCTTGACGCCCTCCGGGAAGACAGCGATGAGCCGCTCGCCCGCGAGCAGCCGCTCGGCGTTCTCCTGGCAGGCCCGCACGGCCCCGAGCCGGTTCATGATCGTGCCGGCGAACGGCAGGTAGTACACGAAATCGTCGGCCAGCCAGCGGAGCTCCCGCCGCGCCGGGTGCTCCCGCCGCACCGCGGCCCGCAGCATGAGCCCGTCATAGGGGATGGGCCCGCCCGAGTGGTTGGACACGACGAGGCACCGCCCCTCGGCGGGGATGCGCTCGATGCCCTCGAGCTCGATCCTGAAGTAGTACCTGTGCAGGAAGTCGAAGAGCGACCTGTACCGGGCCTCGTACTTGGGATCGAAGCCGAACTCGTCGACCTCCTCCGAGCGGCGGCGCAGGCCGGCGCGGCCCCACTGCCGCAGGTAGAAATCGGTCGACAGGACGTCGCGCGCCGTCCCGGGCTCGGAGAGCGGCGGCTCGCTGGCGAAGCCGGCCGACGCCGCGGGCGCTCCGCCCTGGCGCGGGCTCCGCTCGGTCTCGGGCTCACCTCCCGCCGCGCAGCTCGCGTCGGGCGACGGGCCCCCGGCGAGCATCCGCTTGAGCCGCGCCTCGAGCTCCCTGATCTGGCGCTGGAGCTCCTCGGTCGTCACCGGCACGACCGGGGCGTGCCCCTCGGACGACTGCGTCTTCCGCCCGTCCGAGGGCTCCGTCGGGCCGATCGGCGCCAGGTACCGGGCCTCGTCGTCCTCGATGTCGGCGCTCGGCACGACCTGCCTGGGCCCCGTCCTGTCGGGGCGCCCGCGCGTCGACGGCGATCCGTTCCCTGCTTCCTCGAGCTCTCGATCGTGCTCCGTGCCCATCGCTCACCCCCCGAACCGCATCACGCAGGCGTCTCTTGCAGGAGGCGCACGTCCCGCAGCCGCTGCGCGCTTGTGTAATCGAGCAACGCCTCGCGCGTCGTGTAGACCGGCCGGAACCCCATGACCTGCGCCGCCTTCTCGCCGTCCGCCACGCAGAGATAGCGCAGGTACCGCAGGAAGCCGGGCGGGGCGATCGCCGCGTGCGCCGCCCAGAGCGCGGAGACGAGCGGCCCGGCGGCGCTGTGCAGCACGGGGACCGCCGTCCGGCCCGCGAGGCGCACGATCGTGGACAGCGGCAGCACGCCGTCGCCCACGATGTTGAAGGTCCCGGGAAAATCGCTGTCGATGGCCAGCTTGAAGGCGGCGATGGCGTCGACCTCGTGGACGAACTGCCACAGCGGATCGAAGCCGAGCATCGTCATGACCAGGCGCCGCGCCAGGAACCGGGTGACGTAGTTCTGGACCGTCGGGCCGAGGATCGGCGCGGTCCGCAGGATGGTGACCGTCGTGCCCTTGGCCTTCGCGCCGAAGGCGTTGAGCTCCCGCTCGGCGGCCATCTTGTCCGCGAAGAAGCGCTCGTCCGGGTCCGCCCGGAGCGGGTGCTTCTCCGTGAGGAAATTGGGGTTGGTCGGGTGCGCGCCGTAGAGGATCGTCTGGCTCCAGAGGATCAGCTTGCGCAGGCTCGCCTGGCGCGCCCCGTGGAGCAGGTGCATCGTGCCGACCGACTCGAGCTCGTGGGCCCAGGCCGTCGCCGGCGTGGGCGACGACAGGAAGCAGAGGTGGACGAGCGTGTCCACCTGCTCGGCCGCGAGCACCTCGGCGACGCGCTCCTCCGACGCGGGCTCCGTCAGGTCGACCGTGTGCATGCGCAGCTTGGAGCCGCCCGTGTCCGGCCGCTTGATGTCGATGGCCACCACGCGCGCGATGCGCGGGTCCTCCTCGAGGATCCCGATCAGGTTGCGCCCGAGGAAGGAGGCGGCGCCGGTGAGCGCGATGACCCGGCCCCTCGGGCTGGACGGCGCGCGCCGGCTGGTCGGCGAGGACTCAGCCGCTGCGGACGCCGGGGGCTCGCTCCCGCCGGTCGTGGCCGCGCCTGCGGAGGAGGCAGGCTCCGCGTGATCTGCGCCGGCGGCGGAGCTCCGCTCGGCGGCGTCGTGGGCCGCGGCTTCAGGGTGCTCGGACGTGGGAGCCATGCGCGGGGCGCGACACTACCTGGTCGGCCGGCGCGCGCAAGCGAAGCGCGACCCTGGCCGGGGCCCGCCGCGGCGCTGTCACAACACCCGGCGCAGGACCGGATACGGCTCGAACGTGTGCACCTCGGCGAATCCGTTCCGCGTGAACGCGGAGACAGGGCCGGTCCACAGCTCCTCGTCGCTCACCGGCTCCTTCGGGCGGCGGGGCAGGGCCTCGAGGGCGCGCGCGCCCCAGGCGGGCGCGAGCTCCACCGCGCCCGCGACGAGCGCGGTCGCGACGCCTCGCCGCCGGTGGTCCGGGTGCACGACGGCGCAGCCGATCAGGAAGACGCCGGCGCGATCGCCCGCGAAGCACGGGAGCCCGCGGTACAGGCGGCGCTCGTACGCCTTCGCCACGGCCGCCGCGGGCGCGACCTTGAGCCACCCGACGACGTGCGGCGCCTCCGGCGCGAGCGCCACGACGCCGCGCGCCTCGTCGCTGCCCGAGGCGAGCGCCTCGGCGAACTCCCGGCGGTTCTCGCCCTGGCCGTCCGAGCACCGCGCGAGCCACTCGTTGTTGGTGCCGCCGAAGTGGTAGTACCGGCAGTAGCAGGGCGTGCCGGCGGCCTCGAAGAGCGCCTCGAGCCCCGGGAGGTGCTCGGGGCCGGCCGCCGCCACGGTGATCGCGGAGCTCATCGGCGCGCCCCGCTCGTCACGCGTTCGACACGCACGCGCGCAGCCCGCGCACCGGGGAGATCTGCTCCCACGCGTAGGCCGCCTGGCAGAGCCGCGCCTCCTCCAGCGCGGGGCCGATGAGCTGCAGGCCGACGGGCAGCGGAGGCCCGCCGTCCGGCGCCTGCGCGGTCGCGCACGGGACGCTGATCGCGGGCAGCCCCGCCATGCTGGCGGGCAGCGTGTAGATGTCGGCCAGGTACATCGACAGCGGATCGTCCACCCGCTCCCCCAGCCGGAACGCGACCGTGGGCGAGACCGGCGCCGCGATGAGATCGACCTCGCGGAAGGCCTCGTCGAAATCGCGCCGGATCAGCGTCCTGACCTTCTGCGCGCGCAGGTAATACGCGTCGTAGTAGCCCGCGGACAGCACGTACGTGCCGAGCAGGATCCGGCGCTTCACCTCCCGGCCGAACCCCTCGCCGCGCGTCCGGCCGTAGAGGCCCTGGAGGTCCGCCTTCCCCCCGCGGTCGCCCTCCACGCGCAGCCCGAAGCGCACGCCGTCGAAGCGCGCCAGGTTGGACGACGCCTCGGCCGTCGCGACGATGTAGTAGGCCGCCACGGCGTACCGCGTGTGCGGCAGGTGCACGGGCTTGATCTCGCAGCCGAGCCCGCGCAGGCCCTCGATGGCCTCCCGCACCTTCGCCTCGACCCGCGCGTCGATGCCCTTCGCGAAGTACTCCTCGGGCACCCCGATGCGCAGCCCCGCGACGTCGCGGCCGCACGCGGCCTCGTACGCCCCCACCGGGGCGTCGAGGCTCGTCGCGTCGCGCGGATCGCGGCCCGAGATCACCTCGAGCAGGCGCGCCGCGCCCTTCACGTCCTGCGCGAACGGCCCGATCTGGTCGAGGCTCGAGGCGAACGCGATGAGGCCGTAACGGGAGACGCGGCCGTACGTCGGCTTGATGCCGACGACGCCGGTGAGGCTCGCCGGCTGGCGGATGGATCCCCCTGTGTCGGACCCGAGCGAGCCGGGCGTCATCCCCGCCGCCACCGCGACCGCGCTGCCGCCGGACGAGCCGCCGGGGATGCGCGACGGGTCCCACGGGTTCTTCACCGGCCCGAAGGCGCTGTTCTCGTTCGACGAGCCCATCGCGAACTCGTCCATGTTGCACTTGCCCGGCAGGATCGCGCCGGCCTCGCGCAGGCGGGCGACGACCGTCGCGTCGAACTGCGGGCGGAACCCGCGCGCCGGGTCGGGCGCCTTGGACGCGCCGTCCCCGCCCGCTGCCCGCGTGAGGATCTTCGAGCCGGCGGTCGTCGGCGTGCCCTCGGTGCAGAGCGCGTCCTTGAGCCCGATCGGCACGCCGGCGAGCGGGCCGAGCGCCTCTCCGCGCGCGCGCCGCGCGTCGAGCGCGCGCGCCGCCGCGACGGCCTGCTCCCCCTGCACGGTGAGGAAGGCGCCCAGCGCGCCGTCGCGCTGCTCGATGCGCGAGAGCGCGGCCCTGGCCACCTCCTCGGCGCTCACCTCGCCGCGCTGCACGAGCGCCGCGAGCTCCGGGATGGATCGATCGAGGATCGCTGTGTCCATCGGCGTCACCCCTCGTCCACGAACGCCGGAACGGCGAACCCGTCGTCCTCGACCCGCGGCGCCTCCCGCAGGGCCACCTCGCGCGGCAGGCTCGGCGCCTCCTCGTCGGCGCGGAGCGGCAGCCGCTCGATCTGCACGTGCGCCGTCGGCGGCACCGCCGAGACGTCGAGCTCCTCGAGCTGCCGGACATAGCTGAGGATGTTGCCGAGATCACCTGTGAGGCGCTCGATCTCCTCGGCGGAGAGGTCGAGGTGGGCGAGGCGCGCTATCGTCAGCGCCTCGTCGCGGTGGAGAGGGGGCGAGTCAGCGTTCGACATGGGCGCGCCCGATGTAGCACCGCCGGTTCGGCGGACGCTAGCGCCGCGCGCCCCCGAACCTGGCCGCGGTACAAAAACGGTGATAACGGCTGCCGCGCGCGCGTCCGGTCGTTCTCGGCCGCCCGGGCAAGAGCCCCGCCCCTCCGCGCGTTGTTCGCGAATGCAGTCCCCGAAAACGCCCTTCCTGAGCCGCGAGCGCATCGGCATCCTCGTCCTGTGCGCGTCCGCGGCCGTGGCGATGTCGTCCGCCGTCGGCCGAGGCGCCCGCGACCGCTCGACCGCGCTCGCCGCGGAGCTCGCGGAGCGGGGCGTCGCCGCGGCGGCGGGCGACGTGGTGTGGGTGGATCCGCCGCGCGGCGGCCTCCACCCGTTCGGCGTCGACGCGCGCGCGGTCGCGCGCGGCGTGCGCGCCGGCGGCGAGCGCGGGGAGCCCACCGACCTGTACCTCGTCGACGCGAGGCTCTCGCCGGAGGGTGTCCTGCTCGACGTCTCGGCGATCCACAACCTCACCGAGACGAGCGGCGCGGACGAGTCGAAGCCCGTGCTCCGCGGCGAGGCCCTCGCCTACGTCTCGCGCCCGCTGATCGAGGCCGCGTCGCCCACGGTGCACGTGCTCGATCTGGACGGGCAAGAGCTCTCGGGCGGCGCGGACTGGTCCCTCGTCGAGCGGCTCCAGCAGGCTGTCACGAGCTGGCAGGCGACAGGCCGGCTGCGCGGGATCGGCCGGCGGACCTTCGTGATCGACGTCGCCGAGGAGCCGCGCCCCGAGGAGCCGGGCGCCGAAGAGCCGCGCGCCGAGGAGCCGCGCGCGGAGGAGCCGCGGAGCCGCCGCGGCCCGGACGCGGGGGACGTCGCCGTCGCCCTGGAGGACGACAGCGCGGTCGTCGTCCGCGCGGGCGGCCGCGAGGCGCGCCTGCCGGTGCGCGGCGCGGACGACGCGGCGCTGCCCGCCTGGATCCGCGCCGAGGCGTCCGAGGTCGCGCGGCCGGGGAACCTCGTCACCTGGGCGGTCGACCGGGTGCGCCTCGTGATCGGCGACGCCGCGATGCAGACGGTCAAGGCCGTGGCGTTCACGGCGCTCGATTTCGTCCTCCGCAACAAGGAGGCGGTGACGGGCGACACCGGCGCGGAGGACATCGCCTCGGACCTCGGCCAGAGCGAGCTGGATCCGCCTGTCCGCCAGATCCCGATCGATCCCGAGATCGGCTGGCCGCCGGCGCCGCTCGAGCCCTGGGTGACGCCGCCGCTGCCGGGCGAGGGGCAGTGGAACCCGCAGGGCGGCGACGCCTTCGTGCGCCAGCTCGACGGGCTCCCGCCGGCGTTCATGACCACGTTCCTCCGGACGGATCGCTCGCGCAAGGCGACGCGCGTCTACATCGCGCTCTGGGACCCGCGCCAGGTGGAGCTCCACATGATGGCGGGCACGGTGGAGCCCAAGGGCGCGACGGGCGAGGCCGGGCCGGGGCTCATCCCGCGCACGCCCGAGGTCATGAAGCGCGTGGTCGCCGCGTCGAACGCCGGCTTCCAGGCGATGCACGGCGAGTTCGGCATGATGGCCGACGGGGTGATGTACCTGCCGCCGAAGCCCTACGCCGCGACGGTGGCCGTCCGGCGCGACGGCAGCACCGTCTTCGGGAGCTGGTCGGAGGACGAGACCGTCCCCGAATGGATGCTGTCGTTCCGCCAGAACATGACGGTCATGGTCGAGGACGAGAAATTCAATCCCTTCGGCCGGACGTGGTGGGGCGGCACGCCGCCCGGGTGGGCCGACAAGACGCACACGGTCAGGACCGGCATCTGCCTGACCCGCGAGCGCTTCGTCGCCTATTTCTACGGCGCCGACGTCAGCCCCGAGGCCCTGGCCCAGGCGATGATCCAGGCCCGTTGCTCCTACGGGATCGCGCTCGACATGAACGCTGGCCACAGCGGGCTCGAGTTCTATCGTGTGGCGCCGAACGGCGAGCTGCCGCCGCTCGGGCGCCCTCTCCAGGGGGAATGGGAGACCGAGGGCGACGTCTCGGGGCTCTCGGGTTACCGGTTCCGCGGCCGCCGGCTCATCCGCGGCATGGGCCTGATGAACTTTCCCCGCTATATCCGGCGGGAGGCGCGCGACTTCTTCTACATGACCCTGCGCCACCTGTTGCCGGGGCCGCCCTTGGCACCCCGCGCGACACCGGCCGTGGCGGGGGAGGGCGCCTGGCGCACCCAGGGGCTCCCGCAGCACGGCTTCCCCTACGCGCTCGCGCTCACCGAGATCCGCCCCGATCCCGCGCGGCCCGACGTCCGGTTGCGGGTGCTCAAGGTGGATCCGCGGACCGTCACGGCCGCGCCGGTGGGCGAGCCCGGGGCGCCCGCGCCGGCCGGGGCGGGCGCGACCGTGGCGGTCTTCAGCGACGGCGCCGCGACGCACGGCGCGGGGCAGGGCGAGGGATCGAGCATCTGGCACTCGGCCGGGTCCTTCTCCGCCTCGCCGACAGCCCCGGTGCGCGGCGCGGTCCGGGTCGCGACGGGGGCGCTCGGCAGCGCGAGGGCCGTGGCCGCGCTGGGCGTCAACGACGAGGACGGGATGCTGATCTACGTCGAGCGGGCCGCGGCCGGGCCGTCCAGCGCGCCGGACGCCGCGTTGGCGCCGGACGCATCGGCGCCGCCCCCGGCGCTCGTCGACCCACGCGACGCCAAGCTGCTCCAGGATTTCCTGGCGGGGCTCGGCTGCTCCTCGCGCATCTACCTTCCCCGGCCGCTCTCGGTGGCCCTCGGCGGCGATACCGATCTCTCCGGCGCCGCCGTCCACCCGCCGTCAGGCCCGCGCGCCGTCCGGCTCACGCGCGCCGAGGCGCCTGGCGCTGGCCGGATGTTCGAATCCACACCGATCGTTCCGCACAGCGTCTGGTACCCGCTGCAGCAGAAGCGCGTGCGGTACTTCAAAAAGCCGAAGAAAGAGGAAACGCCAGACGGCGATCACTGAGCGTGGCGGCGCCCCGGCCCTTCCCTGACGTGCAGTAGGCGCTTGTGCGCTGACGGCCCGACGGACTAATACACGGCGGTCGGTGCATCGATTGCGATCCTTCGGAGCTTGCGACATCTCGGCGCGGATCTGCGTGGGCTCGCCGGGCGGGGGCGCGCGCGCGATTCGCGGGTGGTGGATCGCGCGCAGCGTCGCATTGCGGCGCGCAGCGGACGTCGCGCGCCGCATCGCCGGCGGTGGAGCGCTGGATCCGCGCGAGATCGCGGCGCGCGCGGCGCCTCGCAGCCGCCGAGCTCCTCCCGATGGCGCTCGCGAAGTCACCGGACCGGCGGTACGCTGCAGCGGATCAGGCGATTGCAGCGCGCTCCGAGCTCGCCCGCGACGAGCGCTTGTACATCGGGTTCACGCTCGTCGCGCGGAGCAGGCGCGATCGTTTCCGGGACGCCGTGGCGAACGGCGCCGCATATCCTGAGGAGTTCTCGAACATGGCGGACAACAAGGGCGGCAGCGATCTGGACGTATTCGAGGGGCTCGCGAAGAAGAAGTCGCCCGCCACGAGCCCCGCCCTCGTGCCTCCCTCGCCGCCTGCGCGGTCGCGCACCCTCGTCGGCGCGGCGGTGCCGCCGCCTCCGAACCATGCGGCCACGCTCCCGAGCGGCGTGCCGTCTCCGCTTCCTCCGCCCGTGACGCAGAAGGGGGCCGGCCCGTCGTCGCTCCCGCCGCCCGTGCCGTCGAAGGGGTCGCTCCCGCCGCCCGTGCCGCCGAAGGGGACCGGTCCGGCGTCGCTCCCTCCGCCCCTGTCGGCGAAGGGGGCCGGTCCGGCGTCGCTCCCGCCGGCGTCGCTCCCGCCGCCGTCGCTCCCGCCGCCGGCCGTGACGCAGAAGGGGGCCGGTCCGGCGTCGCTTCCGCCGCCCGTGACGACGAAGGGGACGAGCCCGGGGTCGCTTCCGCCGCCGATGCCTCCGTCGGTCAAGACGGGCTCCCTGCCGCCCGTGGTGGCGCCTCGGTCGCGCCAGCCGTCCCTGCCCGCGATCAGCGCCCCGGCCCTGCCGTCGAAGAGCCCGCTGCCGCCGGCGCCCGTCAGCGGGGCTCCGAGCTCGCTGCCTCCGGTGGTCCCTCCGCCCGTGCGCCTTCCGTCGGTGAAGCCGCCGCAGAAGGCGGGTGACGACGCGAAGCCTCGCTCGGCCAAGGGCACCGCGGTCGACATGAACTGGGACGACGACGAGGAGTCGACCCACGTCTACGACAAGCAGGGGAACGACTACAATCATGGGCGCTCGAGCGCGCTGCCCGCGGCGGGCTCACCGTCGATCCCGAAGGCGGCCGCGGCGCTGGTCGCGAGCTCCGGCGGCGCGGCGTCGGCCTCGCGGGTGCGCACCCCCGTCCCGGCGCCGCCGCCGATCCCGAGCGCCCCGCCCGCGCCGGCGATGCCGCCGGACCTCGGGCTCCGCGCGCTGTCGCGCAAGGACGAGCCGACGGAGATCCGCCCGCGCCACGTGGTGCAGCAGGGCGCCGGCAAGGCGGGCGTGCTCCTCGGCGGGCTCGCGCTTGTCGCCGTGCTCATCCTGGCGGTGGTCCTGCTGGTGCCGAAGAAGGGCGCGCTCACGATCGACCTGAAGACCCCGGGCGGCAGCTCCGTCGACCGGGCCGAGATCTTCCTCGACGGCCAGAAGCGCTGCGACACCGTGCCGTGCGTCGTGCGCGATCTCGAGCCCGGCTCGAAGGTGGTCAAGATCCTCGCCCCCGACTTCCCGCCGCGCGACGCCGTCGAGATCGTCGAGGGCGGCAAGGAGAAGGTCGTCGTGATCACGCTCGACGCGGCCAGCGCGGAGCGGTCGTCCACCAGCGCGTCGACAACGACCGGCGTGAAGGCGTCGGGCGCGCCCGGCGTGAAGGTCTCCATCGACGGCGAGGAGAAGGGCGCGCTGCCCGTCGAGGTCAGCGTCCCGCCGGGAGAGCACAAGATCCGCTTCGACGGCGGCGAGCGCTTCGAGCCCCTGGAGCAGACGGTGGACGTCGGCCAGGGTCAGATGAAGGACCTCGGCGCGGTCGCGCTCAAGGTGCTGAAGGGGCAGGTGACGCTGGAGCTCGCCACGTCGGGCGCCTCGGTCAAGCTGGTGAGCGCCAAGGGCACGGAGAAGAAGCTGCCCGATTCGGCCTGGAAGAAGCCGCCGGTCAAGGTGGATGTCGCCGCGTCCGAGCGCTGGAAGATCGTGGCGACGAAGAAGGGATACAACGACTTCTCTCAGCCGATCTCGTTCGAGGACGGGCAGGCCGAGAAGACGATCCGGATCGCGCTCGACGAGGCGCGCAAGTCCGAGCCGGCCGCCGCCTCGCCTGCGCCCGCGCCTGCACCGGAGCCGGCCGCGCCGAAGTCGGAGGCCGTGGCCGCGCCGAAGGCGGAAGCGCCGGCGGAAGCGCCGGAGCCCGCGGCTGCTGCCGGCGGTGCGACGCTGAACATCAACTCCATCCCGGTCTCGAAGGTGGTCCTCGACGGGCGGCCGCTGGGGAGCACGCCCAAGGTGGGCGTCAGCGTCCCTGCGGGGTCGCACACGGTGATGTTCATCCATCCGGATCTCGGGAAGAAGTCGGTCACCGTCACGCTGAAGGCAGGGGAGACGAAGACCGCGGCCGTCAAGTTCGAATGAACATCCAGCCACCAGGGACGCCTGGAGAGCCACCAGGGACGCCTGGAGAGCCGCCAAGTACCGCTGGAGGGTCGCCAGGGACGCCTGGAGAGCCGCCAAGTACCGCTGGAGGGTCGCCAAGGACGCCGGGAGAGCTGGCGGGACGCTCCGGAAGACCGCCAGGAGCGCCCAGGAAGGCGGCCAGGGACACCCAGGAAGGCCACAGGGGGCGTCAAGACAAGCCGCCAGGGACACCAGGAAAGCCGTCTGGAACGCCAAGGCCAGCTGCCAGGGGCGCCGGGAGAGCCGCCAGGGACGTCAGGAGAGCCGCCAGGGACACCCGGACGAGCTGTCAGCGAGTCCAGGCGCTGCAGGGCGCTGGCCGTCGCTGCCTCCAGCGCTTCATTCGGCCTGTTCCACGGACGCCCGGGCGCCGCGCCGGCGTCCGGCGCGCCGCTTCAGCGCCCGAGGCAGCTCACCGCTCGCCCTCGACCCGCTCCGCCCAGGCGCGCCAGGTGGTCGCGCAGCGCGGCTCGTCCGCGTGCGCGCCGCCGGCGCAGTACGCCGGGTCGCGCTGGGGGCCCAGCACGAGGATCGCGGTGTTGCTGACGAACGGCAGGTCGCGCCGCCAGACATCGCGGAACCCGTCGAGGCGCCGGCGGTACTTCTCTGCGTCGCGCGCGTCGAGGAGCTTGTCGAGCTGCGCGCGGATCTTCTGCTTGAGCTCCTCGTCGTCGGTGACGGCGAGCGTGCGCTGGAGGAACCGGATCTGCGCCTCTCGCTCGCCGGCGCGCCCCAGGATGCCCGCGCCGCCGAGCGCCTGCCAGCTGATGTTCGCGTCGCCGCCGCCGAGCTCCGCGGCGCGCGCGAGCATCCGGGCTCCATCGAGGCGCCACTGCGCCTTCTCCTCCGGATCGGTCAGGTACGCGGCCGGCGCGATGAAGCCGACGAACTGGCCGAGCGCGAGCCAGATCTCGCCGTCGAGGGGGCGGTTCTGGACCCCGCGCTCCATGATCTCACGCGCCTTGACGACCTCGCGGTGCGGCGTCTCGCTCGTCTGGAACGTGATGAGCGCGTCCGCGAACAGGTAGGGGTCGCGGAAGGTCGGGTCGAGCGCGTTGATGGCGTCGAGCAGCAGGGTGAGGTTCTCGAACCGGCGCCGCTCCATGGTGTGCATGCCCTGCGAGACGAGCACGTGCGACCAGAGCAGATCGGCCAGCGCGGAGCGGTAGCCGAGCGACAGACCGACCACTTCGTCCGTCGGCGGCAGGACGTACACATCGGAGGTCTCGGCGACCCGCTGCGCCAGGTCCGCGGCCGGCGCGCGCACGCTCCCGATGGCGACGGCGGCGGCGGCGGAGAGCGCGACAGCGACGAGCGCCTCGCGCGCGCCTGCGAGGCGGGCGAGGAGCGAGCGGGCTGCCGGAGGAGGCCCCGCCCCGGGCGCGGGAAGGTCCCCCATCATTCCACCTCGCGGTCCACGAACATGCCCGGCAGCACGCGGGCCGGCTCCCCGGGGATCCGCTCGCCGCGCACCTCGAACGTGGACAGCACGCCGTCGCCGTCGAGGTCGCCGTGCGCTGTCGCTGTGAAGCGCATGGCCTTCGACGCGTCGAGCTCGCTCGTGAACTGGAAGGAGAACGCGTGGGGCCCCTCGAAGCGGAAGTCGAGCGAGCGCCACGTGAGGTGCTCCCACGACTCCGGCGGATCGATCGCGCGCACGCCGCGCGGCACCTGGGCCGGGGTCAGCGGGGCGGACGGGGGGAAGCTGATCTCCTGCGGCCGCGACTCGGCGTAGGCGACCGCGCTCGTCACCAGCCGGTCGAGCCCCTCGATGGGCTCGCTCAGCTTGGACGCGCTGAGGTTTCGGAAGAACGCGGGGACGGCGACGGCGAGGACGCTGCCGCCGACCGCGAAGGCCGCGCTGAGCTCCAGCGCGCTCCAGGAGCGCCAGGTCATGGGCTCCTCTCTACCTCACCCCTCCACGATCGAACAAGCGCGCGGGAGGCACGGTTCACATCACTCGGAGTCGAAGATCATGGTGCTGGTCACGATCTCGCCGTCGCGCACCTCCCCGGTGCGGGCGATCGTGTACCTCTGCCCGTCGCCCTTCAGGTCGCCGACCGCGCCCACCTCGAAGCCGTCCGGTCCGGGGATGGGAGCGCCAAGCAGGCCCTGGCTGACGTAGCTTCCGCCGACCTGGTACGAGTACTGGAAGTAGATGGGCTGGCTGATCGAGAAGCCGAGGCACTGCCAGCCCGAGAGGGTCGAGCCCGAGTTGAAGTCGGCGCCCGGCGCGTCGTCCGGCTGGTACTTCTTCCCCTCGACGGACGCGAAGAGGAGCGGGACCGGCGTCGCCGAGGTGCAGAGGAGGTGAGTGTTCGCCGAGGCGACGCCCGTGGCCGCCAAGATCTGCGAGACGTCGCGCTCGCGCTCGTACTGGGCGATCGCGGTGCGGGTGATGGCGCCGACGGTCTGCTTCGCTTCAGCCGTCTTCGCCGTGACGAGGTAGCTGCGCACGCCGAAGATCGCCAGCGCGGCGAGCACGCCGGCGATCGCGACGACGATCATGACCTCGATGAGGGTGAAGGCTCGTCCACGGACCGATGTCGTGCTCGACATAACACGCCCTCTCCGCTCGCAGACGACGCCGATGGACCGGGGCAGCCCGGCTCATGTGAGCCGGGCTGCCGGGAGGTCTCATTCGAACTCGTTGTTGACGAAGACCTGCGTGGCCAGCGCCAGCTCGCCGTTGGTGATGGTGCCGCCGCGGGCGAAGCCGCTGAACGCACTGGCGTCGCCGTCGATGTCGCCGATGGCGCTCGCCTCGAAGCCGTTCAGCCCGGTGCCGACCGTGGGCGCGCCCGCGAGGGCGGCGTGGGGGTTGTTCGCACCCCGGAGATAGTGGTACTGATAGTAGATCGGCTGCGATATCGTGAACTTGAGGCACGTCCAGCCCTGGGTCGCGGTGCCCGCGTTGAAGTCTTGCAACGCGGCCGAGTTCGGCTGGTACTTCAGGCCCTGTGGGATGAACCCCGGAACCGCGGCGGCGGAGTCGCAGAGCTCGTGGCTCGCGGCCGCCGAGGTGTCACCGCCGCCCAGGATCTGCGAGGCGGCGGTCTCCCGCTCGTAGGCGGCGGCGGCACCGCGGGCGATCGCGCCGATCGTGTTCTTGGCCTCCGAGGTCTTCGCGGTCGCGAGGTACCGGCGCACGCCGTAGATCGCCAGCGCGGCGAGGACGCCGATGATGGCGACGACGATCATGAGCTCGACGAGCGTGAAGCCTCTCCTGTCATATCGCTTGATTGCACGCATGAGTGTCGATCCTCCGTGATGCTTTCTTTAATTGGATGCTTTGCCGAGACTGACCATGATGTCGCCTGGTGCGGGCTCGGCCGGCCCGCAGCGCGAAAACCTCTCCCACGGACAGGCGCTCTCTGCGCCTCACCGGAGCAAAACTCCTCTACTCCGTCACTCCGTCTCGTTCTCCCAGTAGATCCCTGACATCGTGGATGTCGTCAGGAGCAAGGCCAACGTCCCATCCGAGTCCCGATCACCGGCCGCCTGGACGACGTACCACGGACCGTTCGGCGCGAACTGCGGATCGAACAGCGGGTTGCCAGCGGGCAGCCCCGACCATGTGAAGCCTGAGTGTGGCGTCACGCTGAAGGGGGGGGCGTCGCCGGCCACGCTCGCGTATCCGAAGCGGACAGCGCCGTCCGTCGTCACGTTGAGCAGCTGCCAGTTCGTCGCGTGTGGGTGAGCGCCGCCCCACGCGCGCTTGCGATCGCTGAGCGTCCCCGCAGGGTACCAGGCATCGAGCGATCCCTGAGACACATTCAAGTACACGAGCATCTCGGCCTTGTAGGCCTCCTGTGCACCGCGGATGCCCTGCATGACCGCCTTCGGCTCGGCGATGCCCGCCGCGTCCATGTACCTGCGGTATCCGACCATGGCGATCGCCGCGAGGACACCCACCATCGCGACGACGACGAGGAGCTCGACGAGCGTGAACGCTCGCCTCGCTGCGCTTCGCTGTCGCCGCGTGCTCCGCATGCGCCCTGATGCTTCAGCAGGTGACGTGCCAAGGAGAGCGCGGCGCGGCGCCGTCTTCGAGTTGCGCGAGAAGCTCATGAGTTGCCTCGGTTTTCCTTGAGGTGAGGAGGGCAGGGTGCCGGAGGTGTGGGGTTGTGTTCTTTGGCGGCGGTGACGAAAACCGTCACTGCAGGGCGCCCGGCGGTGACGATTCTCGTCGGGATCCTCCCTCCGGGTCGTCGTCTCCCTCCCCATCGGCGGCAAGGGCGTGCTTGGCGAGGCGGTAGCGCAGCGACCGGAACGAGACGCCGAGCAGCTTCGCGGCCGCCTTGCGGACGCCGCCGGTGCGCTCGAGCGCCTGGAGGATGAGCCGGCGCTCGACCTCGCCGATCACCTCGTCGAGCGCGCACCCGTCGGGCGGGAGCTGCGCGAGCAGCGGCGCCGGGCTCGCGCTGAGGCCGGCGACGGCGCCCGGGAGGTCGCCGAGGCCGATCGTGGGCCCTCCGGCGAGCGCCACCGCGCGCTCCATCATGTTCTCGAGCTCGCGCACGTTGCCCGGGAAGCTGTAGGCGTCGAGCGCGCGCACCGCGTCCGTCGTGAGGCCGCGGACGTCCTTGCCGAGCTCGGCGGCGAAGCGGCGGAGGAAGCGCTCGGCCAGCCGCGAGATGTCCCCGGGGCGCTCGCGCAGCGGCGGCAGCTCGATGCGGATGACGTTCAGCCGATAGTAGAGATCCTGCCGGAACCGGCTCTGGCGGACCTCGGCCTCCACGTCCCTGTTGGTCGCGGCCAGGACCCGGACGTCCACCGAGATCTCCGCGGCGGCGCCGACAGGGCGGACCTTCCGCTCCTGGAGCACGCGGAGGAGCTTCACCTGGAGCGCGGCCGGCAGCTCCCCGATCTCGTCGAGGAGCAGCGTCCCGCCGTCCGCCTCTCGGAACAGCCCCATCGAGCGCGCGCCGGCGCCCGTGAACGAGCCCTTCTCGTGGCCGAACAGCTCGCTCTCCATGAGCGCCTCCGGGAGCGCCCCGCAGTTGACCACCAGGAACGGCTTGGCCGCGCGATCGCTCTGGTCGTGGATCGCGCGGGCGACCCGCTCCTTGCCGGTCCCGCTCTCGCCCGTGAGCAGCACGGTGGTGCGCGTCGGCGCGATCTTCGCGATCAGCTCGGCGATCCGCTGCATCGCGGCGCTCGTGCCGAGCGGCTCGCGCGACGGGAGATCGAGCCGCTCGAGCTGGGCGCGCAGCCGCTGGTTCTCCGCGACGATCGAGCTCTTCTCGAGCGCCTTCGCGGCGAGCGCTGTGAGCTCCGCCGGCGAGAACGGCTTGGTCACGAAGTCGTACGCGCCGTGGCGCATCGCGTCGAGCGCGCTCTCCACCGTGGAGTGCGCGGTCATCACGATCACCTCGGTCGCGCGGCTCCGCGCCTTCGCGGCCGTGAGCACCTCGATCCCCGAGCCGTCGGGCATCACGAGGTCGGTGAGGACGAGCGGGAACGGCTGCGGGTTCTGGCGGATGGCCTCGATGGCGGCGCGCGCTCCGGGCGCGACGACGACCTCGTAGCCCTGACGGTGGAAGGCGATGTGGAGCACCTGGCGGAGGCCCGGCTCGTCATCGACGACCAGCACCCGGGTGGCGTTCTGCGGGATGCTCGGCGGGATCGACGCCATCACGCCAACACCGTATCACGATGCTCCGCTCACGCGTCGATGGCGGCCATCGGGCGCGGCGCGCCGCGTCGTCACGTCACCGTGTCGTCACGTCGCCGCGTCGTCACTATCCCACGTCGGTGCATGGAGCTTCGTCGCGCCCTCAGGGGCAGGCGTCGCTCACGACGCCGAGCGGTGTGCGCTCCTCGACGACAAACGATTGCGCCTCGCTCTCGTCGCCTCCGTTGCCCTCCAGCTCCTGCCATACGAGCAGGGTGTCGCAGAGCTCGGCCTCGATCTCGAGGAGGTAACGGCCGTTCCTGTCGGTGTCGTCCTCGATCACGCCCCGCTGCGTCCGCTCGTTGAAGAGGCTGACGCGCGCGCCAGGGCTGCAGTTGCCCGAGATCTGCCACACCCCATCTCGGTCTGCGACGGGCCGCATCGTGTCGGCCGGCTCGGGCGGGGGGAGCGGCAGCGTCGGGCTCAGGCACGCCGCACCGGCGAGCAGCGAGATCGCGAGGGCAACGGCGAGGTGAAGCGCAGCGCGGCGGAGCATCGGCACGGCACGGCGTCATAGCACACCATGTGCCGCGCCCCCTCCGCCGCGGAGCGCCCTGATTCAGCCGGATTTTCAGCGATCGCGCCGCGACCCGATCGCCGGACCGTCAATTCTGTTGGCGCTCGCGTCCATCGGTTTGCAGCACGCGCAGGGCGACGCGCCGCTTCGCCGTGGCCGCGCCGAGATCCGCGGCCGGGGGGAGCCCGGCGCCGCGCCCGCTCTCCTCGTCGTCGAGCAGCTCGCCGACGAGATCGTAGTCGCTCGCCTGCGTGATCCGGACCCGGCACATCTGGCCGGGGCGGACCTCGCCGCCGGAGAGGTAGACCTGTCCGTCGATCTCGGGCGCCTGACCGGCGTGGCGGCCCATGAGCACGTACTCGTGCTCGTCGCTCGTCCCCTCGACGAGCACCTCGAGCTCGCGGCCGATCATGGCGGCGCTCTTCTTGTGCGAGATGCGGCGCTGCAGCGTCATGAGGCGGCGGTAGCGGCTCGCGGCCGTGCGCGCGGGGACCTTGCCCTCGAGCTCGTGGCTGCGGCTCGCCTCCTCGTCGGAGTAGCGGAACACGCCGACGCGCTCGAACTCGGCCCAGCGCACGAAGTCGCAGAGCTCCTCGAACTCGGCGTCCGTCTCGCCGGGGTGGCCGACGATGAACGCGGTGCGGAACGTGAGGTCGGGGACGCGCTCGCGCAGCGTGGAGACGACCCGGCGGAGGCGATCGCCGCCGTGGCCGCGCCGCATCCGCTTCAGCATCGCGTCGGCGGCGTGCTGGAGCGGCATGTCGACGTAGGGCACGACCCGCGGGTGGCCGGCGAGCAGCTCGACGAGGTCGTCGGTCATCTTCTCGGGGTACAGGTAGAAGAGCCGCACCCAGCGCACGCCGGGCACGTCGGCGACCCGCTCGACGAGCTGCGCGAGCGTCGCGCGCGCGCCGTCCTCGGCGCGGCCGGCCGCGTCGCGGCCGTAGGCGATCGTGTCCTGCGAGATGAGGTTGATCTCGCGGACGCCCGCCGCCGCGAGCTGCTCCACCTCGCGCACCACGTCCGGGATGGGCCGGGAGCGCTGCGCGCCGCGCAGGTCCGGGATCACGCAGAACGAGCAGGTGCGGTTGCAGCCCTCGGCGATCTTGACGTAAGCGCTGCCGCCGGGGGTCGAGAGGGTGCGCGGATCGCCGGCGTGGATCAGCCACTCGGCGGGGTTGCCGACGAGCATCCGCTCGGCGTCGCCCGCGAGCACCCGGCCGAGCTTGAGCATGTCGCTCGACCCGAGGAAGTGATCGACCTCGGGCATCTCACGGGCGAGCTCCTCGGGGTGGCGCTGCGACAGGCAGCCGGCCACGACCAGGCGCTTGCAGCTGCCGTGCTCCTTGTGCTGCGCCATCTCGAAGATGGCGTCGATCGACTCCTTCTTCGCGTCGCCGATGAAGCCGCAGGTGTTGACGACGATCACCTCGGCCTCGGCGGCGTCGTCGACGTGCGCGTAGCCGGCCGCGCGGGCGACGCCGAGCATCACCTCGGAGTCGACGCGGTTCTTGGGGCAGCCGAGGCTGACGAAATGGACCTTGCGCGAGCTCATGTCGCCGCTCCTTCGCCGTCGACGAAGACGACCCGCCCCGAGGCGAGCGTCATCTTGACGCGGCCCGTGAGCTGCCGGCCCAGGAACGGCGTGTTCTTGCTCTTCGAGCGCAGGCGCGCCGGGTCGAGCACGAAGCTCAGGTTCGGATCCACGAGGCAGAGCTCGGCGCGGGCGCCGGCCTTGATCGTGGGCGCCTCGAGCCGCGCGATGCGGGCGGGGGCGCGGGTGAGGGCGTCGACGAGCCGGCCGAGGGGGAGGGCGCCCTGCCGGACGAGGTCGAGCAGGACCGGGACGACGAGCTCGAGGCCGATGAGGCCGGGCGACGCCTCGGCGAACTCGCAGTCCTTCTCGAGCGTGGAGTGGGGCGCGTGGTCGGTGGCGACCGCGTCGATCGTGCCGTCCGCGAGCGCCTCGCGGAGCGCGTCGACGTCCGCCTGCTCACGCAGGGGCGGGTTGACCTTGCACGCCGTGTCGTAGCCGAGCACGGCGGCGTCGGTGAGCGTCAGGTGGTGCGGCGTCACCTCGGCGGTCACGGCGATGCCGCGGGCCTTCGCCTCGCGGAGGATGCGGACCGCCCCGAGCGACGAGATGTGCGCGACGTGGTAGCGCGCACCGGTGGCCTCGGCGAGCAGCACGTCGCGCGCGACGATGATGTCCTCCGCCACGCGCGGCCAGCCCCGGAGGCCGAGCCGCGTCGAGATCGCCCCCTCGTGCATCTGCGCCCCGTCGGTGAGCGCGTGGTCCTCTGCGTGCTGGATGATCGGGAGATCGAAGGTCTTCGCGTACTCGAGCGCGCGCCGCATGACGGAGCTCGACGTCACGCAGCGGCCGTCGTCGGAGACCGCCACGGCGCCGGCGTCCTTGAGATCGGCCATCTCGGTGAGCTCGGCGCCCTTCTGGCCCATCGTGATCGCGCCGATGGGGTGGAGCGCGGGCCCCCCGATCGCGCGGGCTCGCGCGATCATGGCCTCGGTGATGGAGCGGGTGTCGTTGACGGGCCGCGTGTTCGGCATCGCGCACACGTGGGCGAAGCCGCCGGCCGCCGCGGCGGCCAGCCCGGAGGCGATGTCTTCCTTGTACTCCTGCCCGGGCTCGCGGAGGTGGGCGTGGAGATCGACGAACGCGGGGAGGAGCAGGAGCCCATCGCCCTGGATGATCTCGGCCCGGTCGGCGCGGCGCAGCTCGTCGGTCGCTGCGCCGCGTCCCGCCCGGGTGATGACGCCGTCTTCCACGACGACGTCGATCACGTCGTCGAGCTGTTGGGCCGGGTCGACGGCGCGCACGCCGACGAAGAGAAGGAGGGGAGGAGGTGAGCCGATGGCCGCCATGGGAGCGCGCTCCCGTAGCACAGGCGCTCCTCGTCGTGCACCGGTGCGGCGTCAGCGGGGGAATCAATCCGGCAAGGAGACCGCGCGCCGGGGTCAGCTGGCAGCCGGAGGAAGCCAGGGAGGCCTGAGCAAGGCGAAGGACGGGAACGCGACGGATGCGACGAACGTGATGGACGTAACGGACCTGGCGAACGTGGCGGACGCAACCGACGCAACGGACGGGGCGAACGCAACAGGCACAACGGACGGAACGGTCGGCGAAGAAAAACGCTCGGGGCGTGATACAGCGCTTGACGAATCGCGAGGGGGTGAGGTAGTGATGCCGTCCCCGCTCGCGAAGCTGGCGGAATTGGCAGACGCGCTGGATTCAGGTTCCAGTGGGGTAACTCCCGTGGAGGTTCAAGTCCTCTGCTTCGCACCAAGCGCTCTTCTTGTCCTGCTTCTTTAGCCATGACTCTTGCCAAGGTCGTGGCTCTGTCCCTGCTTGCCGTCTTCGGCAGTTCCTGTGATCGCCGCTCCTCCCCCTCGGCGGGAGGAGCCGCGAGTGCAGCCCCTGGTCCGAGCGCCTCGGGGGCGGTCCTCGCAGCCGCCGCTGCGTCGAGCGCCCCGACCGAGCCCGCGGTGGCCACTGCGCCGGCCGAGCCCGAGGTGCCGCGCGGGACCGGCGTGCAGGAGTTCGTGCCCATCGGCTCCCTCGAGGGGTGCAAGACGAAGTCGGGTGATATCGCGACCTACATCCTGCGCGAGGGGATGGGGATCGCCGGGCGCGCCGACGGTTCGTTCGGGGCCGTGTGGCTCGTGGACCTGAAGGGAGGGGACGCGCAGATCGCGTTCGCCGGCTTCGATAGCGATGCCCGGCAGGTCGCTCGTGCGAGGGCGATCTCGAGCACGCGAGACGCAGGGCTCCGGATCTTCTCCTCGGGCGACGAGTGGGCGGTCACGTGGTTCGACGCGGAGGGGCTCGCGTACGCGAGGCCCCGCTGGGAGACGAACCCGCCGGTGGGGATCCAGCGCGTCGGCGCGATCGGGAGGGAGGTCAGCGACCATGTCGCCCTCGCGCCCGCTCCTGGTGGCGCCCTTGTCGCAGCGGCGCCCTTCGGGCCGGACCGCCATCGCCTGGGGGTGTTCCAGTTCGCGCCGGTGGATCCTGCGCAGCCGCAGCTCAAGGCGGTCGGGGTCACGCGAAGCGCCAAGATGCCGCGCTGGCCTGCGGTCGCTGCCGACGCGTCCGGCGGCTACCTCGTCGCCTGGCAGGACGAGGAGGACGGGAGCATCCGGGCCTCGCGGTTCGACGCCGCGGGCAGGGAAGGGAATGCCCACCTCGTCGCGAAGCGACAGGGCGGCGACCGACCGGCTGGCGCGGCTCAGGAGACCCCGGACAGGGATCAGCGGCTCGGGCTCGTGGCTACAGGCAGCGCCGGCGCGCTGCTGCTCTGGAGCGAGGGAGCCACCTTGATCGCCCGCGCTCTGGACGCCGAGGCGCAGCCGCGCGGGGCGCCCTGGGTCGTCGGTAAGGGCAAGTGGCGCGCGCTCGCGCCGAGCGGCGACGGGGCCCTCGTGGCGTGGGTCGGCCACGATGGCAAGGTGGAGGGGCAAACCCTGCTCGTGAAGCTGGCCGCCGACGGTGCGCCCTCTGCTCGAGGGATCCGGGTGTCGGATGGGGTGTTTCCCGTAAAGGATTCTCCGAGCGTCGCGCTCGCCGGTGAGCGGGTGGGCGTCGCATGGACGGAGCCCATGAGCACCGGTGTGAGCACGAAGCGCGCAGTCTTGCGGGTCATCGAGCGCACCTGCATCCCCTGAGCGCTCACGCGATGAGAGGCCCCGTGCGGCGGGCGTAGCGCGGCCTCCGGCGCTAGGATGAAGAGCGTGAGCCACGCATTCGGCCCGACTCAGCCACCGCCGAACCGCGATGCGAACGAGCCGCCTGCAGCGCTCAGGGACGTGCAGACGGCCGCCCTGCCCTTCGAAAACGAGCCGCCTGCCGGCGCGCCGCCCAGCGACCCAGTCGCGGCGCGCGTCGCGCTCGTGCCGGCTGCAGCCCAGCTGAGCCGCGCGCAGGCGGCGCGGCTGATCATCCAGGATCCCTACCTCACGCCGCCGCCCCCGCCGGAGCGACGGCAGCTCTCCACGCTGGCCGTGAGCTCGCTCGTCGCGGCGCTGTTCGGGCCGCTCGGGGCGATCGCGGCGATCGCCTTCGGCTGGGCGGCGCGCCGCGAGATCGAGCAGGCCCCGACCGTGCGCAGGGGGTACGCGCTCGCCAGCGTTGGGCTCGCGCTCGGCGTCCTGCTCGCCCTCTGCTGGAGCTCGGCGATCGGCTTCGGCGTGTGGATGTGGAGCACCCATCGCACCGGAGAGACGGCCTCCGCCGTCCCGGAGAGGGAGGCCTCGCCGGAGCCGGCGAGCACCGCGTCGCCGTCGATGCCGCTGCCGGAGGCGCCTCCTCCGGCGGCGCAGCCGAGCGGCAGCGTCCCTCAGCACACGACCCACCGGCGCGTCGGGGGGGTCTCCATCGTCGATATCGGCGTCGACGTCTCCGTGCTCAGCGAGGAGCTCGCCAAGCAGCGCGCGGAGGCATACGCCCAGGGCGAGAAGGTCCTCGTGATGACGACGAGCGATCCCTGCGAGCCGTGCCGCGGGGTCGACCGCGCGCTCGCCGATCCGCTGATGCAGACGGCCCTCCGGAGCGTGCGGCTCGTGCGCGTGGACATCGATCTCTTCAAGGAGGACCTCGACCAGATCAAGATGCCGCGGCGGCTCTACCCGGGCTTCTTCCTGCTCTCGCCGGATCTCTCCCCGCAGGACGGGATCAACGGCGGCGAGTGGGACGACGACATCGCGCGCAACATCGCGCCCGTGCTGGGGGCGTTCGTGCGGGGCCAGTACACGACCCGCCGGCAGCCGTGGAACCCGCTGCCCGGCTCGGGCATGCGGCTCTGAGCTGGGTCGCGCGCGGCGACGAGCCCCTCGCGCGCCGGACAGGGTAAGCTCGGGCTGTGAAGCGCTTCGGCCAGCTCGCCCTCTTCGCTCTCTGCGTCGCGTTCAGCGTCTCGGCGGTCTACAACGTCGTCTCCGACAACGCCGACGTCGAGCGGAGGGCGGCGCTCGTCGCGTGCGGCGAGGACGGCGCCGCGAGCGCGCCGGAGCCGCGCCGCCCCAGCGCGGGCTGCAGAGCGCAGATGACGCGGCTGGAACGGACGCCGTTCGGCCAGACCTTCGAGTTCACCACGGCGAAGCGCACCGTGGACGTCAGGTGCGAGCGGGCGCTCGTGTTCGCCGGCGAGTACAGCTGCAAGCTCAGGTGATCGCCGAGGCGGCGGCCTTCACCCCGCCCACCGCAAGAGGCCGTTATCCGCGCGGAAGTTACGCTATGGTGGGCGGCCGTGACGAGCCACACAGCGCGCCTTCCTCGCTCGATCGGCTCCGAGGCCGCGCGCATCGTCGTGTGCTTCGCCTCCGCGCTCGCAGCGGCCGCGGCGGTCGCCCACGGCGCGCCGTCGGCGCTGGCCGCGCAGGTGCCTTCGCCGGCGCCGCTCGGCGCGCCTGTGGTCGCGCCCGCCGCCCCGCCCGTACAGCCGCCGCAGGGCGGCGGGCCGAGCCCTCCCGCCCCGCCGCCGCTCTCGCGCGACGAGGAGGAGAAGCGGCTCCGCATCGAGCGAGCGACCGCGCTGCACGACGAGGCGCAGCGGCGCTACCAGCACGGCGAGTACCGCGCGGCCATCGCGAAGCTGGAGGCCGCGGTGGCGCTCGATCCCGAGGGCAAAGAGCTCATCTACAACCTGGCGATGATCCACGAGCGGCTGGGCGAGATCGACGAGGCCGAGCGCTACTACCGCCGCTACCTCGGAATGGAGGCGCTCCCGAAGGCGCGTGAGGAGGTCCACGCGGTCCTCAAGCGGCTCAAGGGCGCGAAGCGGGAGCTCGCCGGCGCGAAGCCGCCGCCCGCGCCCGCGAAAGCCGCCTCGGTCTCCACGGCGCTGCCGTATTTGCCGCGCCTGCCGCGCCATCCCGCGGCGGTCGGCGGCGCGAGGCCGCGCGCGACCTGGCTCGCCGTCAGCGGGGGCATCGCCGCGGGCTCGCTCGTGGTCGGCGGCGTCTTCGCCGCGCTCGCCGTGGCGCGGGATCCCGGCGCCGACGAGCGCACCGGGGCCGGCGTCTCCATCGCGGACCTGCAGGCCGACGCGAGCGCCGCTCACAGGTGCGCCGTCGCCGCGGACGTCGCCTTGCTGGTCGCCGGCCTCTCCGGGGCAGCGGCGCTCTACCTATACCTGTCTCCGGGGGCGCCCGCGGCGAGCCCAGCCTCTCGCGCGGCCTCGGCCGTCGGCTCGCGCGCGCTGCTCTCGGGTCAGGACCACCGGCCTTTCCCGCGCGGCGCCGGCGCAGGGGCGCAGGCGATCCGCCTGTCGCTGGGCGCCGATGGAGCCCGGCTCCGGGTGCAGTTCTGATGCGCCACGGCGCCGCGCTGCGGAGTCTGCTCCGCGGGCTCGCCGCGCTCGTGTCGCTCGGCGCCGGGTGCGAGGTCCTCGTCGACGGGACGCTGGGCCAGGTGCGCTGCGCGGACGAGGGCGCGATCGGGCCGCCGGCGTGCCCCGAGGGCGCCGTCTGCAGGGACGGCGCCTGCGTCGAGCAGCAGCTGGAGCGCGCGCTGGGCGCGCGCTGCGCGCGGCACGAGGACTGCGGCGCGCTCGATTTCTGCCTGGATCCAGCGCTGTTCGACGGCGAAGGGCCGCGCGTATGCTCGCGCGCCTGCTGCAGCTCGAGCGACTGCGATCCTGTCCGGGATGCGGTCTGCTGGATCCCCGACGGCGGAGGGAGCGGCCTCTGTCGCATCGGCCGGGAAGTCGGCCGGCCCGACGTGGGCACGCAGCTCTCCGGCGCGCCCTGCGCCGCGCCCGGCGACTGCCGATCTGGCATCTGCAGCGGCGGCGCCTGCGTCGACGCCTGCTGCTCCGACACCAGCTGCGCCGCGAACGGGGCGGCGTGCCGGCTCACGACGGATCTCGTCTCGGCCGGCCCGGCCCTGGCGTGCCGGGCCGCCGCCCTGGGCGACGGAGGCTACTTCGAGCCGTGCGCTCGGGACGATGACTGCGCGTCCGGGCTCTGCGCCGAGGTCGAAGGGAGCGGCCGCTGCACCATCCCGTGCTGCGGCTCGGAGATGTGCCCGGACACGCCCGGCGAGGTGAGGCAGCGCGTCGGCTGCGCCGAGCTCGCGATCGACGGACGCTCGACCGTCCGCGCGTGCATCAGGCTGCTGTCCGGGGACAGCCTTGCGGCCATCGGCGCTCCGTGCTCCACGCCCGAGGACTGTCGGAGTGGTATGTGCATCAAGGATCCTGAACAAACGCAGCGATTCTGTAGCGACGTCTGCTGCAGCGATGCGTCCTGCGGCGACGCCGCGTTCTTCGGCTGTCGCCCGCGAGCGACAGGCGAGTCGTGGGCCTTGCGATGCGAGCCCAAGTAACGGACGATCCCCCCATCGCGGTGGTAGTTCGTGCAGCTGACGGCCAGTTCCCAGCCAGCGCCCCCGGGTCGCCCGACGAGCCCAGCAGGGCCATGGCGCTGATTTGCCCGCGCTGTCACCACCTCGCGGCCGTCGCTGGGAGGACCTCGTCCAGCCAGCTCCCGTCCCCCGCCGGCGAGCGCGGTTCCCAGGGCGGCCAGAGCGCGAGGCTACCTCGTTGCCCCCACGACGGGCTGGCCCTCGTGAGCCGCGAGGTGCTCGCCGAGACCGACGGAGATCCGCTCCTGGGGATCACGATCGCGGATCGGTTCGTGATCGTGGGCAAGCTCGGCGCCGGCTCGATGGGCACGGTGTACCGCGCGCGCCAGGAGGCGATGGGCCGCGACGTGGCCATCAAGATCCTGCGGTCGGACAGGGCCTTCGACGCGCAGGCGAAGGCGCGCTTCACCCGCGAGGCGCGCGCGATGAGCCTCCTCCGGTCGCCGCACACGGTCACCGTGTTCGATTTCGGCGAGGTCGTGGACGACGCGACGGACGCGGCCTTCGGCCGCGGTCGCTCCGCGGAGCAGAGCTCGCCCATGGAGGGGACGGCGTCGAGCAGCGGCTCGCTCTACCTCGCGATGGAGCTGCTCGAGGGCGAGTCGCTCGGTCAGCGGCTCAAGCGCCTGCGGCGGCTGCGAATGGGCGACGCCGCCCGCTTCGCGCGGCACGCGCTCCTGTCGCTGGCCGAGGCGCATGACAAGGGGATCATCCACAGGGACCTCAAGCCGGACAACCTGTTCCTGGCGAGGCCCCCCGCGGGCGAGCACGAGGAGATCTGCAAGGTGCTCGACTTCGGCATCGCGAAGGTGATGACCGGGACAGAGCGGCCGGTCGACGCCCTCGAGACCCAGGCAGGCACCGTCTTCGGGACGCCGCGGTACATGTCGCCGGAGCAGGCGCAGGGCAGGCCGCTCGATGCGCGGAGCGACCTGTATTCGCTCGGCGTCCTGCTCTATCAGATGCTGGTCGGGAGGCCGCCGTTCATCGACGACGATGCGGTCGTCGTGATGGCGAGGCACATCAAGTCGTCGCCCGTGCCGGCGAGCGAGGCCGCGCCGGACGCCAGGATACCGCCGTCGCTCTCGCAGCTCCTGCAGCGCGCCCTGGCCAAGCGGCCCGAGGATCGGCCGCGGAGCGCCCAGGAGTTCATCGCCGAGCTCGATCGCGCGATGGACGAGGCCAGGCCGAGCCTCGACCGCGAGCGCCTCGGCCCGGCTCAGCCCGCCGAGGTCGGCGCCACGAGCGAGCTGCTCGCGGTCGTGGGCGATGACGCCGCGCAGGCGCCGAGCACGCTGCGTTCCGCGCCACGGAGGCGCACCTCGCGCGTGGCCGTCGGCGCCGGCGCGCTGTCCCTGATCGTGATGGCGCTCGCCGTGCGCGAGCTCCGCCGGCCCGCGGACGGCGGCGCGCGCAGTCTTCAGAAAGGGGTAGCGCTGGAGGCGAGGGTACTCGCGGGCGCGATAGCGCGCGCCAACCCGCCGCCCGCCGCCACGACGACCCCGCCGGCGGCGCCGTCGCCGCCCGCCGCGACGACCGCGCTGTCGCCGCCGCCGCCCGCCGCGATGACCGCGCCGGCGCCGTCACCCGTCGCCTCGACGACCGCTCTGGCGCCGCCGCCCGCCGCCACGACGACCGCGCCGGCGCCGCCTCCGTCGCCCGCGGGTGTCGCCAGCGCGGCGCCCGCGCCGACGGGCGTCCCATCGGCTTCGATACCGAAGCGAAAGACAGCGCAGCCGCGCAAGCCGTATGTGAAATTCGACTGATGACGGCACGCGCGCGGCACCGCTGCGCGAGGCCGACGTCGGCCCCCGAAGGCCCGCTCTTCCATGGAGTCCCGTCGCGCGAGAGACAGCGGCGTCCGATCGCGAAGGACGCCGAGAGTCGCTGTACGAGCCGGAGGCTAACGTGTAACTTCGCCGCGCACCGATGGATCCCCGGGAGATGGAAACGCTCGTCCAGCGGCTCGTCACGAATCCGCATGACGGGGAAGCCCTGGCGTATGCTCACCGAGCCGGGGAGCAGGACCCACGCTCGTACGCCATGCTGCTCGAGCGCGTCGGCAGCTCCACCGCAGATCCATCGTACGCGGCGCACTGGCTGAGCGAGGCCGCGAACGTGTGGTCGACCACCATCGGCGACGCGCACCACGCCGCGCGGACGCTCATGATCGCCATCGACAAGGATCCGACGCAGCGGACCGCGGCGGAGCGGCTGGCGCAGCTCTACCGCGACAAGGGCGATCAGAAGGCGCTCGTCGCGCTCCTGGAGCGGCTCGTCAAGGCGCTCACGCCGCTGCTCTTCGAGCGACCCGAGGTGCGCGCGCAGGTCTCGACCCTGCACGAGGAGCTCGGCCGGCTGTGGAGCGAGCCGCCGCTCTCGCGGCCGGAGCGCGCCCTCGAGAACTGGCGCCGCCTGGCGGAGCTCGATCCGCACAACGTCTACGCCATCTACGCCGCCCGCGAGATGCTGAAGGCCCAGCAGCAGTACGCCGAGGCGATCCCGTACTTCGCGATGGAGCAGGCGCTCGTCGACGACCCGGAGCGGCGGCTCGCCCTGCTGCGCGACGAGGCCGACATCCGGCGCCGCGCCGGCGACCTCGCGGGCTCCACGGTGGCGCTGCGGAACGCGCGCGCGTTCGTGCCGCACGACGTGGGGCTCATCCAGGCGCTCGGCGTCGCCATCGTCGACCGCATCGAGGCGGGCGAGCCGGTGCCGCAGCCAGAGCGCGACGAGGCCGCGGAGCTCTTCGTGGCGCTCGCGGAGACGTACGACGGGGAGTACGGCTACTCGTACTCGGTCTACGCCCTCCGCGCGGCGCCGGGGCACGATCGCGCCATGCAGCTCGCCGACCATTACGGGAAGCAGCTGGGCCGCATCGCGGAGCTCCGCCCGCGCTACCTCGCCTACCTCCAGGTCAACCCGAACGGGTTCATGGCCCCCGAGGCGCGCAAGCGGGCGTCCGTGGCGCCCCCCCCGCGGCTGCCGTCGGCGCCCCCGCCGCCCATGGGCGTGGCTGCCGCGCCTGCGCACCGGTCGTCGGTGCCGCCCAGCGCGGGAGCCGCCCATGCGCACGCGCCCGTGCCCCCGTCGGGCCTCCTCTCGTCGCCGGCCGTCGCTGGGCTGGTCGATCCGGCGGTGGCCGCGTTCGCGCCGGCGTCTTCGTTCGCTCCCGCGCCGGGGTCGACGGCGCCGGACACGCTGGCTTCGCCTGCGGACGCCGCGGCGCCGGACCCCGCGGGGGCGTACGGCCTGGCCGGCGCCGCGCCGGCGCCCGGCGCCTTCGGCGGCTCGGCTCCCTCGGATGCGCTGCAGCCTCCGAGAGAGGAGCCGGCCGAGGTTCGCAAGCCGATGACGCTCGCCAGGCTCCGCGAGGTGCTCAAGGGCGAGCCGGCCAACCCGGACGTGCTCGCGCAGGTCGAGGAGCAGCTGCGCCAGAAGCGGATGTTCGTCGAGCTGCGGGACGTCCTGCTCGCGGCGGCGCGCGTCCCCGAGGCGCCCATCGAGCGCAGGAAGGCGCAGCTGCGCGACGTCGCCGGGCTGTGCGAGGCGCAGCTGCGCGACGTCGACACGGCGGTCCAGGCCTGGAAGCTGCTCTCCGAGCTCGATCCCGGCGACGCGCAGGCGCAGGCCGAGCTGAGGCGGCTGCTCGAGCGGAGCTCGCGGTGGGACGACCTCGCCGCGCTGCTCGAGCACGACGCCGCCGCGACGCCCGACGTCGCGCAGCGGGTCGAGCTCGAGAGGGCGCTCGTCGCGCTCCACGAGCAGAAGCGCCGCGACCCCATCGCGGCCGCGGAGGCGTGGGTGCGGATCGCGGGCCTCATGCCTGACGACGGCGCGGCGCTCCTGTCCGCCGTCAAGCTCTTCGAGCGCGGCGAGCGCTTCGATCTCGCGGCGCGGGTCCTCGCCGACGCGACGACCTGGTTCCAGGGGAAGCTGACCCACGGGCCGCTCCTTCAGAAGCTCGGCGAGCTCCGGATGCGGCTCGACGAGCCGGGCGCCGCGGGCGACGCCTACGGCCAGGCCGCCGAGCTCCTGCGCCAACCGAGGCTGTGGGAGCTCGCGCAGAAGGCCTACGTCGCGGCGGGGCGGCTCGCCGAGGCGGCGAGGGCGCTCTGCGAGCGCGCGCTGCTCGCGGACCGCAAGGCGCGTCCGGCGCTCCTCGTCGAGGCCGCCGAGCTGCTCCTCAGCGCCGGAGACGTCGACGGCGCGCTCGACCGCGTCGAGCGCGCCATCGAGATCGATCCGGCGACGGACGCCGGCCCCGCGATCGAGGACCTCTACCGGCGCGCCCACCGGCGGCCCGAGCTCGTGCGGTTCCTCCTGAGCCGGGCCGAGGTGCTCGGCGACAGGGCGGAGCGCGTCGCGGCGCGACGGGCCGCGGCGGCCCTGCAGCGCGAGCTCGGTGACCGCGACGGGGAGCGCGCGACGCTCACGCTCCTGCTCGCCGACGGCGACGACGCCGAGGCCATCGAGCGGCTGGCCCAGGACGCCGGCGAGCGCGGCGATCACCAGCAGGGCGCGGAGCTCCTCCGCAAGCTCGGCGATCTGACGGACAGCGAGCCCGGCAAGATCTCGCTCGCCCTGCGCGAGGCGCGCATGCTCGCGGAGGGCCCCGGCGACCTCGAGGCCGCGATCGCGCGCTACGAGGCGGTCGTGGCGACGCTGGATCCGCAGAACCGGATCGCGCTGCGGGGGATCGCCGATCTGGAGGAGCAGCGCGGCAACCCGAGGGGGGTCGCGGGCGCGCTCGAGCGTGAGCTCGCGCTCGTGTACGGCCACGACCAGGTCGACATCGCGCAGCGGCTCGCGGCGCTTTACGAGGGCCCGCTCGACGATCCGCGCGGCGCCGTCCGGGCGCTCGAGATCGTCCACGCCGTCGAGCCGGACGACCTCGACGCGGTCGCCCGGCTCCTGCGGCTCGCCGAGCGCCTGAACGATTGGCCGAAGGTCGCGCGCCTGATGGCGATCCTGATCGAGGTGGAGGGCGACGACGACGAGGCGTCGCAGATGACCCGGCGCCTCGCCGACATCCTGGACCAGCAGCTGGGCAAGAGCGACGAGGCGCTGGCGCTCCTGGAGCGGCTCGCGGATCAGGGCGACGAGCCGTGCCGAGAGGCGTACGTCGCGCTCGGCGATCGGGTCGGGTGGAAGGGGATCGTCGCGACCAAGCTGGTCGCCTGGAACGAGTCGATCGCGCGCGCGGGGCGCGAGCTCGCCCTGCGCGGGGCCTTCGAGCGCTTCGTGGAGGTCGGTCGCCAGAAGGACGCCGCGCGCGTGGCGATGGAGCTCGCGCGCTCGCGCACCGCCGACGCCGGCCTCGCGGAGAAGCTCGAGGCGATCGCGGTGGAGCTCCAGGATCGCGAGGCCCTCACCGTCGCGCACGAGCTCCTCGCCAGGGATCTCTCGGGCACGGCCCGGGCGGTGGAGCTCGTGCGGCAGGCCGAGGTCCGGGTCTCCGTGGGCGCCGATCCGCTGGAGTCGATCCACCACGGCGAGGGCGCGCTCGCGAGCGTGCCGACCGCCGAGGTCGAGCCGCTGCTCCAGCGGCTCGCGGCGCTGGCCGAGGCCCCCGGCCTCATCATCGACCTCTTCGAGCGCCAGGTGAGCCGGTGCCGCACGCCGGCCGATCGCCTCGCGGCGCTCGTCCGCGCCGCCCAGATCGCCTGCGAGCGCGGCGCCATCGACCGGGCGAGGAGCTTCTTCGAGCTGGCCCTCGGCGGCGGCGTCCAGGAGGAGACGATCGCCATGCTCGAGCAGGTGGCGCGGGACGACGACGAGCGGTCGGGGTCGACGGCGCTGCGCACGATCCTCGTCGAGGCGCTCGCGGCAGGCGGCCAGGGCTCGCGCGACGGCGGCCGCACCCGGGCGGCGCTCCTGCGGCGCGCGGCCACGATCGCGCACCAGGACCTCCGCGACGTCGACCGCGCCTTCGGCTGGCTGCGCGACGCCGTGCTCGCGCAGGTCGACGACGCTTCGCTCGACGCGCTCGAGGCCCTCGGGCGCGAGGTGGGCGATCTGCCCCGCGTCAGCGCGACGCTGGACCGCGCGCTCGACGAGGTGTTCGACGGCCCGCTCGTGCGCAAGCTCCTGCAGCGTCGCGCCAGGCTGCGGCGCGACGTGCTCGGCGACAGGCAGGGCGCCGCGGCGGACCTGAAGAAGCTTCATGACCTGTCGCCCTCGGATCAGGACGTGATGAACGACCTGTCGGGTCTCCTGCTGGAGCTCGGCGATCACCGCGGCATGATCCAGCTGTACGAGGACCAGATCCTCCGCGGCCGCGATCCGGCGCAGCGAGCGGAGCTCGCGCGCAAGGTGGCGCGCCTCTGGGAGGAGGAGCTCGGCGAGGCGCGCGAGGCGGCGGACGCCTGGCGCCGCGTCCTCCGCATGAAGGCGGGCGATCCGGACGCGACCGCGGGCCTCGAGCGGGCCAAGACCGGCAAGCTCAAGCGCACCCCGCCGCCTCCTTCGCTCCCGACCCGGGCGCCGGGCCCGCCGCTGACCGAGCCGCCGCTCGCGCCCCGGGCGCCGGCGCTCGAGACGCTCGGCCTCGAGGCCGGCGCGGTGGCGGCGGTGAGCAACGGCTACGCGGGCTCCGAGGCGCACGAGGGCGCCGAGGCGCAGCCGGCCGCGGAGGCGCTGTCGGCTCCCGAGGCACAGCCGGCTGCGGAAGCGTACCCGGTTGCGGAGGCGTACCCGGTTGCGGAGGCGTACCCGGCTGCGGAGGCGTACCCGGCTGCGGAAGCGTACCCGGCTGCGGAGGCGTACCCGGCTGCGGAGGCGTACCCGGCGGATGCCGCCGCCTCGCAAGCGCTGCCTGTCGAGCCGGAGCAGCAGGTCTGGACCCACGGCGTCGCTTCGCACGCCGACGCGGCCGACGCGAGCGGCGGCGCTGCCCATGTCGATGTGGCCCTGCGCGAGGGGCAGAGGCTCCCTCTGGATAGCGCCACCCAGGTCATCCACGTTGCTCCGGCTGCGTATGCCGATGCGCCGGCCGCTCCCGCGCAATGGTCGGAGTTCGACGCTCATGCAGCGCCGCCGGCGCTCGGCGACATCGACAACGGCGAGGTCCATCGAGCGCACGAGGAGGCATCCCTCTCGGCCCCCGCGCTCCCCGTGGTGCCCGCTGCTCCCGTGGCGCCCGCCCTGCCGCCCCTGCCTGGCTCCGACGCGATCGACGTCGACACGGATGCGGAAGACGTGGAGTTGCTCGACGACGATCCTGGTGCTCGCTAGCTCGCCCCCGCCGATCCTGCCGCCGGCGCTCCGGCCGGGCGATACCGTCGCGGTGATCGCCCCTTCCAGCCCGTTCGAGCACGTCCTCGCGCGGGTCGGCATCGGCTGGCTCGCCCAGCGCTACCGCGTCCTCTTCGACGCGGGCGAGGGGCCTCCGTTCGACGACGACGGCCGGCGGGGCGGGCCGCCGTCGCTGTCGGCGCCCTCCCATCACGGGCTGTTCGCGCGGGCCGGTTACCTGGCCGGCAGCGACGCCCGACGCAGCGACGAGCTCGCCCGCGCGCTCTCTCACCCCGACGTCAGGGCCATCTTCGCGGCCCGCGGCGGCTACGGCGCGAACCGGTTCGTCCACCGGCTCGACTGGAGCGTCCTCGCAGCGCACCCCCGCTGGATCGTCGGCTTCTCCGACGTCACGGCCCTCCACGTCGAGGCTGCGCGCGCGGGCGTGGCGTCGCTCCACGGCGTCCACGTCACCGCGCTCGGGCGCGGCGACGCCCGCGCCCGCGCCGCGCTGATCCGCGCCCTCGAAGATCCGCTGGGGGAGCGCCGCTTCGACGGCCTCACCACGCTGCGCGCCGGCGTGGCCGAGGGGCCGCTCTTCGGCGGCAACCTGGCCCTGCTCCACGCCTGCGCCGCCGCGGGACGGCTCCGGGTCCCGGAGGGGTGCATCCTCCTGCTCGAGGACGTCACCGAGCGGCCCTACCGCATCGATCGCATGCTGGCGACGCTGGATGTCGGCGGCCACCTCGCCCCCGCCGCGGCGGTGGTCCTCGGCGACTTCGAGCAATGCGCGCCAGGCACCGACGGCATCACGGTGGACGAGGTCCTCCGCGACAGGCTGCTCCCGCTGGGCATCCCCGTCGTCGCCGGGCTGCCGATCGGCCACGGCCATCGCAACGAGCCCGCCATCCTCGGCGGCCACGCGCGCGTCCTCGCTCACGGCCCCGACGCCGCGGTCACGCTGGCGGGCGCCTGAACGCCCGCGCGCGCACGCGATCGCGACGTCACGCGATCGCGACGTCACGCGATCGCGACGTCACGCGATCGCGACGTCACCAGAAAATGCTCTTCCGCTCCTTCAGGCCGCGGTTCAGCATCGACTGGATCCGACCCTTCACGAGCGCCACCTTCTCCTGGATCACCGCGTCGTCGTCGTCGGGGTCGCCGTGGAACGTCATCGGCTCGCCGAAGTGGATCCGGTATCGGGTCGGCAGCGGCAGCTGGCCGCCGGGGAGCAGGAGCTGTGGGATGATCGGGAACGTCGGCATGCCGAGCGCCTTCGAGACCGACTCGAGGTTGCCGAGCGAGATGTACTGTTCCTCGCCCCCGATGACCGCGATGGGCACGATCGGCGTGTCGGTCTCGAGCGCGAGCCGCATGAAGCCGAGCCCGAAATCGAGCAGCTGATAGCGGCTGGAGAACCCCTTCGAGATCCCCTTCGTCCCCTCCGGGAACACCAGGATCGCCGCGCCCATGTCGAGCAGCCGGCGCGCGTTCTCGGGGACGCCGACCACCTGGCCCACGCGCGAGAAGAAGGTCGCGACGAACGGCAGCGTCTGCGTCCACTTCTCGACCATGCTCCGCATCACGCGCGGCGGCTCCGCGTCCAGGAACATCGAGGCCGCGATGAGCATGCCGTCGAACGGGAGCTGGCCCGAGTGGTTCGCGATGAGGAGCACACGGCCGGCCGGGACGCGCTCGATGCCGAACACCTCGGTCCGGAAGTAGAAGCGATGAAAGAACGCGGCGACCCCGACCGCGTACTTCGCCCACTCCCGGTCGAGCCCGAACGGGTCGACCCCGTCCGCCGCGTGCGGCAGCGTGACCCGGCGGAGCCGGTCCTCGAAGTCCTGGCCGAGCAGCCGGATGGTCGCGTCGTCGATCGTGCCGCGCAGGCTGTCGACCCCGACGCGCGCGAGCGGCAGCGCGCTGTGGGTGACGAAGTGGCTCAGCCTGGCGAGCGTCGTTGTGCTGGCCATGGGCGGCGGACGATAGCAAAACTCGCGTGGCCCTGCACCGGCACGAAGGGCTTGACCATCGGCCTCCTCGAAGCGACCGTCGCTCCGATGAGCGAACGAATGCTCGGTCGAGGTCGCCGTCCCGCCGCGGACACCGATCCGTCCCTCCGGTCCATCCTCATCACCGGCATCTGTGGTCGCCTCGGGCGGCGCCTGGCGCGGCGCCTCCACCGCGAGCGGCACGTGATCGGCGTCGACCGGCGCAGCTTCGAGGGGCGCCCCAAGGACATCGAGCATCACCAGATCGACATCCGCCGCAAGAAGACGCAGGACATCTTCCGCCAGGAGCAGCTCGCCGCGGTGGTCCACCTCGGGGTCATGCACGATCCGCGGGTGAGCCAGATGGAGCACCACAGCTGGAACCTCGCTGGGTTCCAGCGGCTGCTCGAGTTCGTCGCGCAGTACGACGTGCCCAAGCTCATCGTGCTGTCGAGCGCGAACGCCTACGGGCCGCGCCCCGACAACCCGCAGTTCATCACCGAGGACGCCCCGCTGCTCGGCGGCGCCTCGTTCAGCGAGATCCGCGACCTCATCGAGGTCGACATGCTGGCGCAGTCGTTCTTCTGGAAGCACCCCCAGACCGAGACGGTCATCCTCAGGCCGGTCCACATCCTCGGCTCCGTGCGGAACGCGCCGTCGAACTACCTCCGGCTCAACGTGATTCCGACCCTCCTCGGCTTCGACCCGATGGTGCAGGTCATTCACCAGGACGACGTGGTCTCCGCGATCCTCGCGGCGCTGCGCCCCGGCGTGCGCGGGATCTTCAACCTCGCGGGGCCCGCGCCGCTGCCGCTCTCGCGCGTCATCGAGATGACCGGCCGGGCCCGCGCGGCGATTCCCCACTTCGTCATGCAGACGATCATCCCGCGGCTCTGGCGGTTCAGGGCGACCTCGTTCCCGGCCCCCGAGCTCGATCACATCCGCTACGTGTGCATGGTCGACGACCGGCGGGCGCGCGACATCCTCGGCTACACGCACGAGCACGACATCCAGGAGACCGTCCAGGCGGTCGACGACATCACCTGAAAGGCGTCATGAAGCGAGCGACCCGGATCGAGCGGCTCGTCGACTACTACGAGGACTTCGCGCCCGACTACGTCTCCACCTGGAAAGACATCCAGCACTACGAGAAGCCCGTGCGCGCGTTCCTGCGCGAGGTGGTCACAGACGGCGCCCGCGTGCTCGACGCGGGCTGCGGTCCGGGCCACCTCACGCGCGATCTCCCGCAATCCGTCGAGGTCGTGGGCTTCGACATCGCCGAGGGGATGCTCGAGATCGCGCGCAAGAAGCGGCCCCACGGCGCCTATCACCGGCACGACTACCACCTCCCGATCCCCCGCTCCTGGGGGCGGTTCGACGTCGCCCTCGCGCTCGGCACCCTCGAGTTCTGCGACGATCTCTCGCTCGTGCTCAAGAACCTCGCCGGCGCGATGCGCCCCGGCGGCCGCCTGCTGGTGAGCATCGTCGAGCGGAGGCCGAACGTCCGGCTCCACGAGCGCCACGCGCGCCCGCTCTCCGACGCCGAGCTGACCGGCGTGAAGATGTATCTTTACACCTTCGCCGAGCAGACGGACGCCATCCTGGGCTCTGGCCTGCTCCCGCGCAGCTACCGGCTCCACCCGGGCTGGCGACACACCGAGTACGACGTCGACGTGCTCTACGCGCTCTGGGACCTCGAGGTCTCACGCAGCGGCCGGTGATGCACGCTCGACAGCGCGGCGAGCCTTTCCGCGCCGCGCTGTCCAGGGTATCTCGTGGAGAGGAGAGCCACGGTTCGATGGAAGTGAAGCTCGGCGGCACCTTCCTGACCTGCGCCATGGGGCCGCTGCACCACGCCGGCGCGTGCATGCAGGCGAGCCGGGTGCCGGAGGGGCTCCGCGAGCTGGCGCCGGAGGGGCTCCTCGGCGGCTTTCAGCGCGGCGTCGATCAGGCCGCGAAGCTCGCGGGCGTGCGCCGGGAGGACGTCGAGCGCCTCCTCCCGATGGCCGACGTGCGCGAGGCCATCGAGCGGCTCGGCGACAGCCAGTCCGAGGCCATCGTCGCGTGGGACGTCTACGCCGGGCGCATCGGCGGGCTGCTCGAGGGCGTCGCCGAGGTGACCGACCACGGTCGGGCCCCCGACGCCGGCATGTGGCTCGAGCGGCTGGCGAACAAGGTCCGGCGCGATCGCCCGTTCGCGGAGCCGCTCCAGGTGCTCGCCGAGGACATCGCGCAATGGCAGGCGATGATCGGCCGCTGCCGCAAGCTGCTCGACGAGAGCGGCGGCGGCGCGCTCGCCAAGGCGTATCGCCGGCGGCGGAACCGGAGGATCGCGTCGATCGTCGTGTCGGCCCTCGTGATCGTCGCGGCGCTGTCGGTGATCCTGCGGCTCCGCGCCGCCCGCGCGCGCGTCGATGCGGTCCTGGAGCGCCCGGAGGTGTGCGCGGTCCGCGACATCGCGGAGGACGATCTCGGCCGCGCGGCGAGCGAGCAGCAGCGGCGCGTCGCCGCGCGGCTCGAGCAGTGCGCCGCGGTGGAGGCCCGCGAGGCGCGCGAGCGCGAAGAGCGGCTGCGCGCCGAGGAGAGGGCCCGCGAGGAGCAGCGGCTGCGCGCGGAGCGCGACGAGAAGTGCGCCGCGCTCGCCGTGCGGTTCAAGGCGGGGGCGTTCTCGGACGACGACGGCAAGATCGCCGGCGTGGAGAACGATCTGCTCCGGCGCATCGCGGGGCGGAGGCTCCTCGCCACCGATGTCGGGCCGACCGGTCCCGCGCTGCCGTGCGACGGCGCGCGCGGCGGCGACGAGCTGCGCGCGGCCTTCGCGGACGCGCTGATCGCATCGGTCTGGACGTGGGCGCCGGCCGCCGATCCTGGCCCGAAGCTCGGCGATTTGATCGCGGCGCGGCGCGCGGAGCTGCCCCCGCGCGCGCAGACGATGCTCGCGGTCCGGACCGGATACGAGTCCAAGCGGGCCATCGTATCGGGCGATCCGGCGGCGCTCGGGCGGGCATCGCGCCTGTGCGCGCTCACGGCGAAGCTCGAGATCGCGAGCGGGGCCGGCTGCGCGGCGCTGGCGAGGCTGGCCGTCAAACCCGCGCCGTGAGCCGGCGATCCGAGGGATCGCGACGGGAGCTGCGCTGACGTCGGGGCCGTCGGTCCTCGCACGACCAGGGATGCGCCTGGGCGATGAGGTTCCGGGGAGGTGAGGGGAGAGGGGCCGGAGGAGCGCAGGCGGGACGATGGCGCCCCGCCCGCCGGGCTGCCTATCTAAAGGCGGGAATGCTGTCCGCGTCGAGCACGCACAGGCCCACGGTGGTGTCGCACTTCACCTTGAGATCCGGGGAGATGCCAGAGTTAGGATTCGTGCACTTGTCATTATCGAACTTGCCTGAGGGGATCGGATCGCCCTCGGGGTCGGGGTTCGGGGTGTAGATCTGGCAGTCTCTCATCGGCCAGAGCCCGACGACCTTGTACGTCGTCGAGCAGCTCTCTTCGGAGTACGTGACTTCAGCCTCGAATTGATTCGCGAGGTTGGCGGGCGTCACGTACACGCGGAGGTTGCGCCACTCGAGCTTGTGCGATCCCAGCGCCGGCGGCGGTGCCTCGCCTTCGCCTGCTCCGCCGTCGCCAGCACCACCAGCGCCGCCGTCGCCAGCACCACCAGCGCCGCCGTCGCCAGCACCACCAGCGCCGCCGTCGCCAGCACCACCGGCGCCACCCTCGCCAGCGCCACCGGCGCCGCCCTCGCCAGCGCCACCGGCGCCGCCCTCGCCAGCGCCACCGGCGCCGCCCTCGCCAGGCAGCAACACCACCTCGGCCGGATCGAGCGTTGGAACCGTGCAGATATCGTTGGCATCCGGTCCGATCGACGCGAAGGCACCGATCGCGAACGCGTTCAGGTCAGGGTTCGGGTCGATCGTTGCGCCGTCGCGATACCAGTCGCCGAACTCCGCCGTCTGGATCGCGACGAGCTTCGTCTCCACGTCGGGGAGCTGGTCGCCGTTCTCGTCCGGATTGTACATCTGCATCCCGACCGCCTCGACAGCCCCATCCTTCCGAGCACAGGGGCCCTCGGCATCCCCGCTGACCCGGGTGAACTTCGCCGCGTACGGGGATACGATTGCGGTGCCGACCGTGCACTCGGGCTTGGGCTGCGAGCAGCCCGGAGACATCGCCGCGAGCGGTGAGACCGCCGCGAGCCCTGCCATCCAAACAAGCCATCGCCTCTTCATCGCTTGCATCCTTTCCCGCGCGCGCCGCGCCTAGAACGTCACCCGCGCGCCGAACCGGAACTGCCGCGGCGTCTGGAACTGCGTCGGCTCGCCGTAGTTCGGGTTCACCGCCTTGGGATCGAGCGGCTCGCCCGTGTTGTGGTCCTTCACGCACGTCGGGCCGCTGCTCGGATTCAGATCTTCCTTCGTTCCACCGACGCAGGGGTCGACGTACGCGGTCGTGTAGCGCTGGTCCACCTGGACGGTCTCCTGGAAGTTGAAGATGTTGAAGACATCCATGGTGACGGTGAGCTCGCTGTCCTTCGCGAGCTTGACCGAATAGCCGATGTGACCGTCGACGTTGTGGATCCAGGGGAGGCGGCCGCCCTCGCCTCGAGGCAGGATGAACGTCTCGTCGGATCCGTACAGGTAGTGCGCTCCCCAGTAGTCGATGGGGGCGCCGGAGCGGGACCTGTACGTGAGGCCGAGGTCGAGGACCATGCCCTTCGGGAGCTCGATCGCCTTCGCGCCGTAGACCTTGATCTCGTGCGTGTTGTCGCCGGGCAGCGCCCCGTCGCGGTTGACGAGGAGCGACGCCAGATCGAACTCCGTGTTGATGTTCGGATCGAGCTGGTCGGTCTCGGGCTTGAAGAGGCCCGGATAGTTGCCTCGCAGGTACGACAGCGTATAGCTCACCTGGGCGAGCCACAGGTCGGAGAAGGCCTTCTGAAAATAGAGGGTCAGCGCGTCGTAATCGCGCGTCGCCTCGGGGAAGTCCTTGGCGATCCCCTTCCCGGGGTTGCCGATGAAGTAGGTGTTCGCCTCGTCCCGGCTCATGTCCTCGATGACGTTGTTCATCCAGCGCTTCGTGTACGTCGCGCCGACCCGCCCGTTCGGGAGGACCTCGTACTCGCCGCCGATCACGATCTCGTCCGACGATTGCGGCGCGAGATCTGGATCCACCGGGGACTTGCCGCCGCCGAGCGTGAACCAGTTCTTGTTCGGATCGTACGGCCCGGTGACCGGGACCCGGCTGTCGTCGTTCCGGCACTGCCCTTCGCCATAACCCGTCGCGTCCACGGGATCCCCAGGGTTGCAGCCGCTGGCGCCCCCCATGTGGTAGGAGCGGATGTTCCGCTCGTCGCCGAACGCGCGATCCAGCATGTCGAGGGGGACGCTCTCGTAATACCGCGCGTAGTTCGCGAACACCTTCGACCGGCCCTCCTGCGTGATGTCGTAGACGACGCCCACGCGCGGAGACCACTGGTTCGCGAGCGCCAGCCCGAGCTTGCCGTCGTTGGCATACAGGTACTGCGCGTCGTAGCGAACGCCGATGTTCAACGTCACCCGGTCGAGGATGCTCCAGCTGTCCTGCGCGAACGCGCCGATCGTCGCGCCGAGCGACTCCACCGTGATCTTGTCCTGAATCACGTAGTCCCTGGCGCCGGGGCCGGTTGCCAGGCCGTCCGGGCCGGTCAGGAAGCCGAGCTGTCGCTCGTCATGGGAGGCATTCCAGTCTCCCTCCTCCACGTAGGTGGTGCCGCCCGCGTACGCCTTGATGTGCTTGTACGTCGTGATCTCGCCGTCGATGCCGGCCTTGACCACGTGGTGCCCGAGCCCCTGGAAGATGCTCGTCACCTTCGCGTTCAGCTGGAAGCGGTTGAGCGAGGCGTCGTCGATGTAGTCGGGGCCGCCTTGCCAGTACTGGCGCACCGCGCAGGGCAGCGCGGCGATCTCGCCGTTCTCCGCGCGCAGCGGCTTGCACATGGCCCGGGCCTCGGGCGAGAGCTCCTCGAAATCGTCGATCGAGTACCGGTTCGGGGAGTACCGCTGCCAGACCATGAGGGGCACGCCCGCCAGGCCATTGCGCGTCCCGAGCTCCGAGCCGTCCGGGGGCAGCCGCGCGCTCCGCTGGCCGTGCCAGCCGAGCGTCGCGTCGAGGAGCAGGGTCTTGTTCTTGAACGCAGACGACCACTTCAGCGCGACGTCCGTGGACGACGCCACGTACTCGTGCGCCATCGCGCCGTACTCGCCGATGATGTTCGAGAGCTCGGTCAGGCCCTGCTGCGGGTCGAACCCGAACGTGCCGTTGCCGCCCGACGTGGAGGGCGAGCCGTAGACGGAGAGCGCGACGCTGTGGTCCGGATCGATCTGGTAGGTCAGCTTCCCGAGGTACTGCAGCGTCTGCTCCTCGGCGCGGTAGAAGCGCTGCGTTCCCGGCAGCCGGTCGACGACGTTGAGCCCGGTCCTGGGGTCCGTCACCGGCTCGAACGTGGTGGGGTCGTAGCGCGTGGCGAACAGGTTGCGCTCCATCGAGTTGCTCTTGAACGCGAGATCGGCGCCCGCGTAGAACCAGAGCTTGTCCTTCAGGATGGGGCCGCCGACCTCGAACCCGTAGTCGCGGATGGACGACAGGGTCTCGTCCGTCTGGATGGTCTCGCCCTGGCGACGGACCGCCTTGGGCGCGCCCTCGAGGACGCCTGGCGTGATGTTGAAGAAGACCGAGCCCTGGAAGGCGTTGCCGCCGCTCTTCGTGACGACATCGAGGACACCCCCGGTCGCGCGGCCGTACTCGGGCATGTACCCGCCGGCCACCACGTTGACCTCCTTGATGAACTCCATCGTGAGCGGCGTGCCGACGATCCCGTAGGCCGGGTCGTTCACCGACAGGCCGTCGATCACGTACTGGTTCTCGGGGGAGGAGGTGCCGGCGATGGACGTGCCGAACTCGTCGGCCTGCGCTCCGGGCGTGGTCGCGGCGACCGACTCGAAGGAGCGCGTCGTGGCGCCCTTCCCCGTGGGGGGCGAGATGGCGATGCGCCGGGTGAAGTCCTGGGTGATGCTCTGGCTCACGCTGCTCGAGCCGACGTCGACCGTCGGCGCGCGGCCGACAACGACGATCTCGTCCGCCTTCAGCGCCTCCGGGAGCAGCTCGACGTTGACGCGGATGGTCGTCGCGGCGCGGACCGCGATCCCGCCGCGCGCGTACGGCTTGAACGCGTCCTTTTCGAAGCGCAGTGTGTAGTCGCCCGGCGGCAGGTTCGGGATACGGTACTGGCCAGTGCCGTCCGTGACGACCAGCTGCTCCCCTTGCAGCGCCGGCGATGTCGCCGTCACGACCACATCGGCGGCCGGCGCCCTGTTCGACGCGTCGACGACCCGCCCGAGGAGCACGCCGCTGCCCGTCTGCGCGAACGCAGGGTACGCGGTCAACAAAGTCATCGCGAGCAGCAGCAACGCCGCCCACGGCCCCAACGGCGCACGTGAGCGCCCTCCGTGTTCCAGCCTCTTTTCGAGAAACTTCACGGAATTCCCTCCAGAAGTGTATGCCCCTCGAGTCCTTCCTTACCCTAGACAGGAATCGCGCCAGACAATAGACTTTTTTGTAGGACTCGCTCGCTTGTACACTCCGGGTAGGCGCCGCACGCTTCCATACGTCGCGGCTTCTCTACCTCGATCGGCTCGAGTCCTAGGAGTTACGACCCCTCATGTTCGACTCGGTACTAGGTCGCGCTACCGCCACCCAGGGGCGGCTAGGGACGGGGACAGCGCTCTCCATCGTCGCCCACGTGGCGATCGCGGGAGCGATCCTCTGGCAGGCCACACGCCCTCGAACCGAGAAGCCGAAGGACGTCGAGGTCACATTTTTCGCCCCGGCGCCGCCGCCACCTCCGCCGCCACCGCCGCCACCTCCGGGCGGCGGCGCGAAGCGCCCGCCGAAGGTGGAGCGCATCGAGCAGCCGAAGCCCGTCAAGACGCCTGACACCATCTACGACATGCCGGAGAAGCCCAAGGCCAAGGCGCCTGAGCCAGAGCCGAAGCCGGAGCCGGTCAAGGAGGACGCGCCGGAGCAGCCGGGCGGCGTCGAGGGGGGAGTGCAGGGCGGCGTTCAGGGGGGCACCGTCGGCGGCGAGGTCGGCGGGCAGATAGGCGGTCAGCTGGGCGGCAAGGTCGGCGGCCAGCTGGGCAGCACGGCGCCTCCGCAGAACGTGGTGCTGGCGTTCGGCGCCGGAATGACCCGCCCTTCGAAGATCGCGGGGCGCGACCCGCAGTACACGCGCGAGGCGCTCGCCGCGCGCGTCGAGGGGCTCGCGATTGTCAAGTGCATTATCAAGCTGGACGGCTCGCTGACCGGCTGCCGGATGGCCAAGTCGCTTCCTCACATGGACCGGGCGATCCTCGATGCGCTCGCGACGCATCGCTACACCCCCGTCATGTACCAGGGGCGCCCGGTCTCGGTGGACTACGTGTTCCCCATCCGGCTCAAGCTCCCTTGACGTCCGGACGCGCAGGAGTGTTATTGAACCGCTGGAGCATGTAAGGGTACGGGTGGGTCCGCGCTGCGGTGCTGCCGAGTCCGCTCCGCATCCACAGAGCTGCTGCTCCAGCATCACCAGAGCTGCTGCTCCAGCATCACGGGAGTTGCTGCTCCAGCATCACCGGAGCTGCTGCTCCAGCACCACCAGAGTTGCTGCTCCAGCATCACCAGAACCATCACGCGACATGGGGCGCCAGGAGGCGCGAGACGATGCAATTCACGTTGATCGAGCTGTGGGGCCACATGGGGGTCTTCGCGAAGCTGATTGTCTTCGCGCTGGCCATCATGTCCGTTGCGTCGCTGATCGTCTTGGGCGAGCGCCTCGTCGTGTCGTTCCTGTCGCGCGCGGCCTCCCGCGCGTTCGCGGCGCGGGTCGGGCCGATGCTCGCCCGGGGCGAGCTCGAGGGGGCCTGGACCGCCGCCAGGCCGGGCGGCGAGCTCGGCTATCTCGGGCGCGTCATCGGCGCCGGGCTCGCCGCTTATGCCTCGAACGCGCCCTCGCGGCTGCCGGCGCAGGGGCACGAGCGCGAGGGAGTGTTCGAGTCGGTCTCGCGGGCGCTCGAGCGGCAGGCGCAGCGCGAGGTGCTCAGCCTGAAGCGAGGTTATGGACTGCTCGCCACGGTCGGATCCACGGCGCCGTTCGTCGGCCTCCTCGGGACGGTCATGGGCATCGTGACGGCGTTCCAGCAGATGGCGGCCTCCGGCTCCGGCGGCCTCGGCACCGTCTCGGCGGGTATCGCGGAGGCGCTCATCACGACCGCCTTCGGGCTGATCGTCGCGATCCCGGCCGTCATGGGGTACAACTATCTCCAGGGCTGGGTCGAAGCCCGGTCGATCGACATCTCGGAGTCGTCGAACGAGCTCCTCGACGTCGTGGCGAAGCGGCTCGACGGGCGCCTCGCGCCGGCCGCCGAAGAGGCTGCTTGACAGGGGACCCGCGCGACACCCCGCGCGCCTCTCCGCGGAGCGCGGCGCCCGGCGCCTCGCGCCCGCGGCGCGGCGCGCGGTGACGCGCCCAGAAGGGAAGCGAGCGTTCCAATGGGGATGGGTGTCGGCCCGCAGAGGGGCCCCAAGAGCGAGATCAACGTCACGCCGCTCGTCGACGTCGTCCTCGTCCTGCTCATCATCTTCATGGTCGTCACGCCGATGCTCCAGCGCGGCAAGGACGTGAAGCTGCCGCAGGCCGCGAAGGTGGACGAGGAGAAGAAGGAGGTGGACCCGCTGATCCTCTCCGTGACGCTGGAGAAGACGGTGTGGGTCGAGAACGACAGGTACGATGACGCCGGGCTCGCCGAGCGGCTCGCGCGCGAGTTCGCGGCGCAGCCGGGGCGCAAGGTGCTGGTCAAGGGGGACCAGCGCCTCTCGTTCGGCGACGTCCGCAGGGTGATGGAGACGGCGCGCAAGTCGGGCGCGAAGAGCGTCTCGCTGGCGGTCGAGGAGCTGAAGGGGAGATAGCGGCGATGCGCGCGAAGAGGAAGTTCGTCATCAAGCCGGTGGTGCCCCTGAACTCCGACATCAACGTGACGCCGCTCGTCGACGTCGTGCTGGTGCTGCTCATCATCTTCATGGTCGTGACGCCGCTCCTCGAGAAGGACATCGGCGTGCGCGTGCCGGACACCGAGCAGGTCAAGCAGGACACCCCGCCGCCGCCCGACCAGCTCGTCGTCCGGGTGAGCGCGCAAGGCGAGCTGCGGGTGAACGACGAGCCGGTCGAGCGCGCCGAGCTCGTGGGCAAGCTCAGGCCGCTGCTCGAGCGCTACAGCAGGCCGCAGGACAGGATCGTCTTCGTCGTCGCCGACGACGGCGCCGTCTATGGCACCGTCGTGGAGGTGCTCGACGGCGCGAAGGCCGCCGGCGCCCAGACGCTCGGCATGATGACCGAGCTCCCGGAAGCGCCGCCTCCCTGACCGCCGCGCGCCCGCGGCGAGCGCTGGGCGAGCGCCGGCAGAGGCGCGCATTCTCGCGGGCTCGTGGCCGGGCGGCCAGGCGCGACGCGGCGCTTGCGTCGCGCGCCGCCGCGACCTAAACCGGCCACCTCGAAAGCGAGGTCGTCGATGTTGCGGTCCGAATGGGTGAGCAAGCGCGCCGGGAGCCCGAACCAGAGCCAGATGCACTTCGCGAGGAAGGGCATCATCACGGAGGAGATGGAGTACGTCGCCCGCCGTGAGAAGCTCGCGCCCGAGCTCATCCGCAGCGAGGTCGCGCGCGGCCGGATGATCATCCCCGCGAACAAGAACCACCTGAACCTCGAGCCGATGTGCATCGGCATCGCGTCGCTCTGCAAGGTGAACGCGAACATCGGCAACAGCCAGACGACGAGCGACGTGAGCGGCGAGCTCGAGAAGCTGCGCTACGCCATCAAGTACGGCGCGGACACCGTGATGGACCTGTCGACCGGGGGCGACATCGACGGCATCCGCCGCGCGATCATCGCCGACTCCCCGGTGCCGATCGGGACGGTGCCGATCTATCAGGCGCTCGAGGCGTGCAAGGGGACGGCCAAGATGACGGCCGCGGACCTCATCGACATGCTCGAGCACCAGGCGAAGCAGGGGGTCGATTACTTCACCATCCACGCGGGCGTGCTGCTCGAGCACCTGCCGCTCGTGAAGGGCCGGCTCACCGGCATCGTCTCGCGCGGCGGCTCGATCATGGCGCAGTGGATGATCGAGCACCACCAGCAGAACCCGTTCTACACCCACTGGGACAAGGTGCTCGAGGTCTGCGCCAAGTACGACGTCACGATCTCGGCGGGCGACGGCCTCCGCCCCGGCTGCCTCCACGACGCCAGCGACGCGGCCCAGTTCGCCGAGCTGAAGACGCTCGGCGAGCTCACGAAGCGCGCCTGGGAGAAGGACGTGCAGGTGATGATCGAGGGCCCCGGGCACGTGCCGTTCGATCAGATCGCGATGAACGTGCAGAAGGAGATGGAGCTCTGCCACGAGGCGCCGTTCTACGTGCTCGGCCCGCTCGTCACCGACTTCGCGCCTGGCTATGACCACATCACGAGCTGCATCGGCGCCACGATGGCCGGCTTCGCGGGCGCCGCGATGCTCTGCTACGTGACCCCGAAGGAGCACCTCGGCCTCCCGGACCCCGAGGACGTCAAGCAGGGCCTCATCGCCTACAAGATCGCGGCCCACGCCGCGGACGTGGCGCGGAAGCGCCCGGGCGCGCGGGATCGCGACGACGCGCTGAGCCGCGCCCGCTACGCCTTCGACTGGAAGCAGCAGTTCGCGCTCTCGCTCGACCCGGAGACGGCCCAGGCGATGCACGACGAGACGCTCCCTCAGGAGTACTTCAAGACCTCGGAGTTCTGCTCGATGTGCGGGCCGAAGTTCTGCTCGATGCACATCAACCGGGTGGTCGACGAGTACAACGCGCGGCAGGAGCCCGAGAACGCGCCCACGAAGCGGTCGCTCTCGATCCTCGATCAGCCGTGAGGCAGGGGAGGGGCCGCGACGGCATCCGCCGCGCGCGGCGGAGGGCGCCTGTCGCGGCGCGCCTCGCCTTCGTCGTACCCTTCGCGCTCTTCCTGCTCGCGCCCCTCGGCTGTCGCCGCGAGCAGGGGAGCGCCCCTCGCGCCGCCGAGGCGCCCGCCTCGGCCGCCGCGTCGCCCTCCCTGGCGCCGCGCCCGCCGAGCCCTCGCCTCACCGATCCGCGCTGGCGCCTCGCCGCGGGCGACGACCCGCTGGAGTGCGCCCGGCTGGCCGAGGCCGAGGGCGCCGCCGGCCTCCTCGCCGCGCTCGACGACGGCGGCGACATCGTGCTCACGGCCCTGCGCGCGCTGCCGTACGCCGATGACGCCGATCTGGCGCTCGGGCCGCTCGTCGAGCGCGCCCGCGCGGCGTCCGGGCCGACGCTCCCGCCCCTGCTCGAATCGCTCCTCGGGATCGCCGGGCGGCCGGCGCGCCCGCGCGAGCCGCTCGACCCGGACGGGGCGCGCGCCGCGGCCGCGGCCCTTGTCGAGCTGTCGGGCCGGCGCGACCTCCCTTCGGACCAGCGCGCGCTCGCCATCTCGGCGGCGCGCGCGCTCGCCGAGCGGGGGCTCGTCGATCCTCTCCGTATTCCGGCAGATCTGGATCCCGAGGGCTCCGTCGCGGGCGCCGCGGGAGGCCCTGCGGCGCCGCGGCCCTGACGTCCAGCGCGGCGGTCCCGGCGCGCGCGGCCGTCCCGCGCGGCGGCGCGGCGCCCTCTGCGCTTTCGTTTCGTGCAGCCGCCCTTTGGGCCGGTCGGGTTCCAATTTGGTACCTTGCCCCCCGTGACGACGCCGTACACCTCCGAGGCCTTCCTCCATCAGCTCCTCGGCAAGGCGCTTGCCGCCCACGCCAGCGACATCCACCTCAAGGTCGGTCAGCCGCCGGGCGCGCGGGTGCGCGGCGACATGGTCTACTTCCGCGTCGACAGGATCCGGCCCGAGGACAGCGAGGCCGCCGCGCGGGTGCTGCTCGCAGGGCGCCCGTCGCGCGAGCTGCTCGCCACGCTCCAGGAGCTCGACACCTCGTACGTCGTCCCGGGCCTCGGCCGGTTCCGGGTGAACATCTATCGCCAGCGCGGCTCGCTCGCGATCATCCTGCGGAGCATCCCGCTCAAGATCCCGACGTTCGAGGAGCTGGGCGTGCCCTCGGCGGTCCGGGCGATGGTGGAGCACGATCACGGCCTCGTCCTCGTCGCGGGCACGGCCGGCAGCGGCAAGAGCACGACCCTCGCCGCGTTCGTCGGGCACATCAACGCGACCGTGCCGCGCCACATCATCACCCTGGAGGATCCCGTCGAGCACGTGCACGAGGACAACCGCTCCAGCGTGAGCCAGCGCGAGATCGGCGTCGACACCGCGGATTTCCCGACCGCGCTGCGCTCCGCGCTGCGGCAGGACCCGGACGTCGTGCTGATCAGCGCGCTCCGCGACGGCGAGTCGCTCGATCTCGCGCTCCACGCCGCGGAGACCGGGCACCTCGTGCTCGCGGCGGTCAGCGCGGCGGACGTCACGCGCGCGCTCGGGCGGCTGATCGCGCTCGGCAAGAGCCCGAGCGAGGCGCGCGAGCGGCTGGCCGACTGTCTCCACGGCGTCGTCGCGCAGCGCCTGCTCCCTCGCCGCGACGGCGCGGGGGAGGTCCTCGCCGCCGAGGTGCTCGTCGGCACGGCCGCTGTGCGCGAGGCGATCCGCCGGCCGGAGGGGAGCCCCTCGCTGCGCGAGCTGATGGAGAAGGGGGTCACGCCGTACGGCATGCAGACCTTCGACGCGCACCTCAGGCAGCTCGTCGCCCAGGGGACGATCGCCAAGGAGACGGCGAAGGCGGTGACCGCGCTCTAGAGCGACGAGCGGGCCAAGCCGCCACGAAAGAGCAGAATTTCGGGCCGCCGAGCCGCCGAGGACGCCAGGAAATCCCTCCCTTTCGCGCCTCGCTTGCGGCGGCGCCTCAAGCCCGGCTATGAGCGAGCCCATGCTCGAAGGGATCGAACGAGAAGGGGCGGAGCACAGGAATGGATGCGGCGGCCCGGCTGGGCACGCCCCGTCGGCGGGCGCGCCCCGCCACGACTGGACCGTCGAGCAGGCGGTCGCCCTGCACGACCTCCCGCTCTTCGAGCTGATCGACCGCGCCCGCGCGGTCCACCGCGCGTTCCACGGCGAGCACGAGGTCCAGCTCTGCACCCTGCTCAGCGTGAAGACGGGCGGCTGCCCCGAGGACTGCGCCTACTGCCCGCAGTCGAGCCACTACGAGACCGAGGTCGGGCCGGAGCGCATGCTCGACGTCGGCGCGGTCCTCGCCGCCGCGGGGCGCGCCCGCGACGGCGGCTCGACGCGGTTCTGCATGGGCGCCGCGTGGCGCGAGGTGAAGGACGGCCCCGCCTTCGAGCGCGTCCTCGACATGGTGCGCGGCGTGAAAGCGCTCGGCCTCGAGGCGTGCTGCACGCTCGGCATGCTCACCGACGACCAGGCGCGCCGCCTCAAGGAGGCCGGCCTCGACGCCTACAACCACAACCTCGACACCTCGCGGAAGGCCTACAAATCGATCATCTCGACGCGCACGTACGACGAGCGGCTCGTCACCCTGCGCAACGTCCGGCGGGCGGGCATCACCGTCTGCTCGGGCGGCATCATCGGCATGGGCGAGTCGATCGCCGACCGCTGCGAGATGCTCGTCGAGCTCGCGCGCCTCGATCCCCACCCGGAGAGCGTGCCGATCAACGCCCTCGTGCGCTCGCCGGGGACGCCCCTCGAGAGCCTCCCCCCTGTCGATCCGATCGAGTTCGTCCGGATGATCGCGGTCGCGCGGGTCATGATGCCGCGCGCGATGGTGCGCCTGTCCGCCGGGCGGACGGAGCTCTCGCGCGAGACGCAGCTGCTCTGCATGTACGCGGGGGCGAACTCGATCTTCTACGGAGACAGGCTGCTCACCACGCCGAACCCCGGCGAGGACGAGGACCGCGCGCTCATCGAGAAGGCGGGGCTTCAGCCGATGGCGCCCGCCGCGGCGCGCGCCGCCCGTTAGCCGAGCCCCCCGCCGCGGCCGCCTCCGGCTGCGGGCGCTCCCCTCCGCGCGGCGCGACGTGCAGCGTCTGCGTCGGGTAGGCGAGCTTCGATCCGGCCATGTCGATGATCTGCAGGAAGGTGATCAGCATCGCCTGCCGGATGTCCCGGAACTCCGCGAAGTCGGTCGTATGGAACCAGGCCACCACCTCGACGTCGAGCGAGGACGGGCCGACGCCGATGAAGCGCACAACGACGTCATCGGGCCAGATCTTCGGGTGCTCCCGCAGCGCCCGCTCGCACTCTTCCACGATGGCGCGGAGCTGCTCGGGCGACGTGTCGCGCTCGATCCCCAGCACGCAGGCGAGGCGTATCCGGTCGCGGGCCGTGTACGACTCGATCTGGAGATCGGCCAGCTTGCCGTTCGGGATCGTGACGATGGTCCGGTCGAGCGTGCGGATCCGGGTCGACCGGAGCCCGATGCTCTCGACCGTGCCGAGGAGCGCGTCGACCTTCACGAAGTCGCCGACCTGGAACGGCCGGTCGATGCCGATCGCGACCGAGCCGAAGAGGTTCTCCACCGTCTTCTGCGCGGCGAGGGCCAGCGCGACGCCGCCGATGCCGAGGCCGGCGATGAGGCTCGCCACGGGGTAGCCGAGCTCCGAGAGCACGGCGATCACGCCGATGATCACGATCGAGACCTTCGCGATCCGCCCCATGAGCGGCACGAGCGAGCGCGCCGCCGGGTTGTCGCGCGTCGCCGGGGCGGCGAGCAGGCGGCCGCCGAAGGCGTCGATCGCGCGCAGGGCGAACCAGAAGACCGCGACGAAGACGCCGGCGCGCAGCACCTGGCCGAGGAACTCCTCGGCCGGCAGGTACAGCCCGAGCCACGGGAGCGCGGCCGTGATCACAAGGAGCGCCGCCGCGAACGTGAACGGACCGCGCGCCCCCCCGAGGAGCACGTCGTCGAGCGTGGACTCCGTCCGGGCGATGACGCGGCGGAGCGCGGCGCGGACGAGGTAGCTCACCACCGCGCCGACGAGCCAGCCGGCCAGCGCGAGGACCGGCAGCGCGAGCCACTGCCACCAGAGCAGCTCGCGCGGGCCGGGGCGCAGGAGCGCCGGCGGCAGGTGATCGCGGAGCCAGCGATCTTCGAGCCGCGCGTACCACTCGTCGACGCGCTCCACCGTGGCGCGCGAGAAGATCCAGCGCACGCCGTCGGGCGTCGTGCGCCGCACGAGGCGCACCGGCTGGGACCCCGTCCGCGTCGGGATCTTGCCGAGCTGCTCCACGCCGGCCCCGAGGTTGTCCTGCGTGTCCCCCTGCGGGTTCGGCGAGAGCGTCTCCACCTCCAGCCAGAGGTGCCGATCGAGCACCGCCTTGAGCTTCTGCGCGAGCTCCGCGCCGTTCGCCCTCGGCGGCACGTCCAGGTAGCGCGCGGCCTCGGCGTAATCGCCCGCGCGGCACAGCTCGACGAAGCTGCGCATGGAGGCCCGAGGCGAGTCGGGCGCGACGGGGGTCGCCTCCGGCTCAGGGCCGGCCTCGGCGCCCGCCGCGGGCGGCGGCGGCGACGGCGGGGGCGGCGGAGGGGACAGCTCTCCGGCGCTCGCTCCCAGAAGGGCGCACCCGAACACGAGCGCGAAGGCGAACGCAGCGCGGAGCCACCTCGCCGGCGGCCAGAGGCGGAGCCGCCTCGGCCCCTCGGGATGATCGGTCGACGGCATGGGCCCTGCTATTCCATCGCCCGGCGGCTCTGTCGACCGGGCGGCGCGCGCCACGTGCGCTCGCTCGCAGCGGGCTCCACGTGTCTGAGATCCCGCCGAGGATCGCGGATGCGCGGAACCGACATGCGGAACCGACATGCGGACCGACATGCGGAACCGACAGGCGGAACCGACGCGCGGAGCTACATCGCGGCTGCAGGCGGCTCGCCCGGCTGCGCCGCGGCCACGAGCGCCGCGAGCGCGCGGCCGTAGCGCGCGAGCCGTCCCGCGCCGAGCCCCGGGATGCGCGCGATCGCGGCGGCGATCGCCTCGTCCCCGGCGTGGGCCGTCGCCAGCGCGATCTCCGCGAGATCCTGCGCGCAGTGACCGGGCAGCACGACCTGCTCGTCCACCTTCCGCGCCCTCGCCTCCGCCCTGCGCCACGCCGCGATCCGGGTCTCCACCGCGCGCCGCGCGGCGAGCTCCTTCCGGGGCGGGCGGGTTTGCTGGAAGAGGGCGCGCTCGTCCTCGGGCACGTCGCCGTCGCTGCACCCTTGCTCGATCGCGCGGAGCCACGCCGCGACGCACGCGGCCGCGCGGCCCGCCGCGGCCCCGCGGATCGCGCGCACGTCGTCTGCGCTGGCGGGCCTCCGCTGCGCGAGCTCGAGCAGCACCTCGCTGGCGACGATCTTGAAGGAGGGCACGTCGGCCCCCTCGGCGGCCGCCTCGCGCGCCGCCACGAGCCGCCGCAGGATCGCCCGGCCCTGCGGATCGAGCGCCTGGGCCCCCTTGATGCGCGCGTGAGCGGGCCGCGGATCGCGCGGCGGCCCGAGGGCGCTCGCGAGCTTGTAGGCGCACTCCTCCTCGATCTCCTCGTCGATCCCGAGGGCGCGGCTGCGCTCCGCGAGCCGCGCGCGGAGCGAGAGCAGGTGGCGCACGTCGTCGGCCAGGTAGCGCAGCTCGGCGTCCTCGATCGGCCTGCGCCCCCAGTCGTGCTGCTGGAGCTGCTTGTCGACCTTCACGTCGAGCTCCGACAGGAGCAGCGCGGCGAGCCCCGTCGCCGCGCACCCCAGCATGCGCGCGGCGACCGAGGTGTCGTGCGCGCCCGCGAGCGGCGCGCCCGCCTCGGCGAGCAAGCGCGCGTCGAAGGTGAGGTCGTGCAGCACCTTGGGCGGACCAGCGGCCCCGAGGAGCGGCGCGAGCGGCGCGACAGGCACCCGGAGCGCGTCGACCACCCCGATCGCGATCTCGTCCCCCTCGCGAAAGGCGAGCTGGACCGTGCAGAGCCGCGCCCGGTACGCGAACAGCCCGTTGGCCTCCACGTCGACCGCGAGCGCGTCGGCGCGGGCGGCGCGCTCGACCAGCCGGGCGAGCTCGCCTTCGCGCTCGACCAGAACGGGAGGGCTCTGGCTCAGCAGGCCTCCTCGCGGCCCGCCCGCGGGGCCGCGCCGCGCCGCGCCCGTACGGCCACGCCGACCAGCGCGAGCGCGGCGAGGACGAGCCCTCCACCGCGCCCGCCCTCGCCACCGTTGCCGAGCGGGGCCGCGGCGCAGCCGCCCGGCTCCTTCACCGCGGGCTGATCCGCGGCGCACAGCGAAGAGAAGCCGTGGCGCGGCGTGGGGTCGCAGCCCTCGATCGGCTCCCCGGGCGGGTACACAGCGCAGATCCCGTCGCGGTCGTCCTGGGAGAGGTCGCGGAGCGAAGAGCGGTAGTTGGCGAACATGGTCGCGTCGTGCTCGATCGAGTGCGAGAGCCCGAGGAAATGGCCGGCCTCGTGGGTGGCGATGCTCAGGAGGTCGAACGCGAGGCCGTCGGCTCCCTGGGAGAGCGCCAACGAGTTGATCTCCATGTCCGCGTCGTAGATCTCGCCGGTCTTGAGGTGGTAGGTGACGGTCGTGAGCGCGAGGGTGTTCCCGCTGTCGGCGTACGGCCACCCGTCGTCCCGGAACATGATGATGTTCGCGTTCGCCTTGGCCTTGTTGTACTCGTGCGCGGCGCACGCGACAGGGCCCAGGTAGGTGACCTCCATGCGCGGGGTCTCCCCGTCGCCGCAGTCGGCCTCCGTCCACGCCGCGAACGCCTGCTCGAAGATCGCCTCCGCCTCCTGGAGCGACACCTGGGCGGAGGCGTCCTCCTGGAGGGAGTAGCTCACGCACGGCGCAGGCCAGGCGAGCGGGGTGCCGCAGTCGGAGCCCTGCGGCGGCGTGCAGACCGCCGCGGTCTCCGCCTTGCCCGACGCCGTCTTCTCCGGCGGACAGACGCTCGTGCGGCAGTAGGCCAGGGCGTCCCCGGGATAGGCGAGCGCCGCGGCGACGAGCGCGCTGCAGGCTGCGGCGATGGCGTTGGTCCGCGCGGGGTGGCGCGCGCCCGCGGGGCGGGGCGCGAGGTCACTTCTGCGCATGCTTCGCCTTCCATGCCTGGTTCACCGCGTCGATCGCCGTGTCGAGCGTCGCGCCGACGAGCCGCTCGCTGGCCGAGATCGCGGGGCCCGGCCGGGGCAGGACGGTCCCGCTGTCGGGGCTCGCGGCGAGCCGCCGCACGGCGACGCGCCGCGCGCCGGTGCCGCCGGCGACGCTCGGCTTCTCCTCGCCGTCGACGACGGGGTAGTGGCCCTGGGCCATCCCGGAGACGACCAGGGCAGATCCCACCCTGGAGACGAAGACCATCGCCTGCGCGCCGATCGCGATCTGCGCGTCGCCCGACACGTGCTGTCCGACGTCCCCGACCACGCCCCCGAGCGTCCTGACCCAGACCTCGCCGTCGGGCTGTCCGGCCACGGTCCGGTCGATCGACAGGCGGGTATAGGTGACGATCCTCCTGGCCCCGCCGAGCTCTTCCCACTGGCTGCGCTGCTCGATCGCGGTCGCGACCACGACGTACGAGGCCGCGGCGACGAGCTCGTCCAGCGAGAGCTGAACGGCCACGGCCGCCTGCGCCGCGCGCGGACCGGACAGCAGCGCGCCGCGGCTCACCCCGGCGCCTCCCTGGTCGGCCTGCCCGCGGCTGTCCGCTGTCGGGAGGGGCGTGAGCGTGAGCGCTGGAGGCAACGCGACGAGGAGGGCTATGCCAAAAGCTCTGGGAGACATGGGCGCAAAGATACCATGCTGGCGAGCGAGGCGCGCCGGAAGCGCCGGTTTTCGTCGACGCGCTGGACCCTGTGTCCCGGTCCGACTAGCAGATCGTCTGGGTCGAGACCCGAGGAGCCTGCGATGACGAGCGACGCGTTGACGATCGGCAGATACACGTTCACTTCCCGCCTCTTCGTGGGGACGGGCAAGTACAAGGACCTGGATGAGACCCGTCGCGCGCTCGAAGCGTCCGGCGCGGAGGTGGTCACGGTGGCCCTCCGCCGCGTCAATCTGAAGGAGCGGGGCGAGGGGTCGATGATGTCGCTGCTCCAGCAGGGGCGCGTCACGATCCTGCCGAACACGGCCGGTTGCTATACCGTCGAGGACGCGGTCCGCACCTGCCGGCTCGCGCGCGAGCTCGGTCTGTCCGATCTCGTGAAGCTCGAAGTCATCGGCGACGAACGGACGCTGTTCCCCGACAACGAGGCGACGCTCGAGGCGGCGCGGATCCTGGTGAAGGAGGGGTTCACCGTGCTGCCCTACTGCATGGATGACCCGATTGTCTGTCGTAAGCTGGAAGACATCGGGTGCGCGGCCGTGATGCCCCTGGCGGCGCCGATCGGCAGCGGGCTCGGCATCCGCAACCCGTACAACCTGATGATCATCCGAGAGACAGCGAAGGTGCCGGTGATCGTGGACGCGGGAGTCGGGACAGCGAGCGACGCCGCGGTGGCGATGGAGCTCGGGTGTGATGGGGTATTGATGAACACGGCCATCGCGGGCGCGCGGGACCCGATCCTGATGGCGCACGCGATGAAGGACGCGGTGAGGGCCGGTCGGATGGCGTATCTCGCGGGGCGGATGCCGAAGAAGCTCTATGCGACGGCCTCGTCGCCGGAGCAGGGCAAGATCGCCGCGCTGTAGCGGGGCGCTGCGGGTGTGGCCCCGCACCTCGAGCCCCGCGCGCTCGCATTCCCGGCGTATTCCCACAAGATGCGGGAGCCCTCGCGGGCGCGATGAGGGATGATGAACGAGCAACTCCGACGTCCAGCACGGCGCTGCTGCGACGCCAAGTCAAGCGAACAGCATCCGCATGTCATGATACGCTCACCTACCTGAGCCAAATTGACACGGAACGCTCATCGCACGGTCGACACGCTGTCGTGGCGCGTCACGGCGCTCCGACGACGACCGCGGCGACCTGACGGTCCGCTCAGGAGACTATGAGCAAGCCCAACGTCTGCATGGTCGTGAACAACCTCGAGGTCGGCGGGCTCGAGAAGGTGGTGCTGAGCCTCCTCGATCGCCTCGGCGATCACGGCTTCGACCTCTCGCTGATCTGCCTCGACGGCGAGGGGCGGCTCTTCTCGGAGGTCAAGCTCCCCCGCTCGAAGTGCCTCGTGATCACGAAGGATCTCCGGCCGGTGCTGCCGGGCCTCAAGAGCGATCCGGAGGCGCTGCTCTGGATCCGGCGCTTCTTTCACCAGCGCTCGGTCGATATCGTCCACGTCCACAACCGTGCTCCGCTCATCTTCGCTGGCTTCGCCGCGCGCCTGCTCCGGAATCGGCCGGCGGTCCTTTACTCGGAGCACAACCAGATCAACCGGGCGAAGGGCTTCGATCGGCGCAAGTTCGGCTACTACGCCTACCTCGCCGACGAGATGGTCGCTGTGTCGCACGACCTCAGGCGCATCCTTGTCGACGACGTGAAGGTCCGCGCGCCCGTCCGGGTCATCCACAACGGCATTGACGGGGCGCGCTTCGCCCGCGCCCGCGAGAGCGGCGCGGGCGCGCGCATCCGCGCGGAGCTCGGCATCGGCGAGCGGGAGTTCGTGTTCGGGTGCGCCGTCGTGCACATCGAGCAGAAGGGGCTCCGCTACCTCCTTGAGGCGGCGCCCGAGGTGCTGCGGCGCGCGCCGGAGGCGCGCTTCGTCATCGCCGGCGACGGCCCGCTCCGGGCGGAGCTGGAGCAGCGCGCCAGGGACGCGGGGCTCGGCGACCGGGTGATCTTCCCCGGATATCGCTCGGACGTGCCGGAGCTGGTCTCCGCGTTCGACGCCTACGTGCTCCCGTCGCTCTGGGAGGGGCTGCCGCTCGCGCTGCTCGAGGCGCTCGCGCTCGGCAAGCCGATCGTGGCGAGCCGCGTCGGCGGCGTCCCCGAGATCGTCGAGCACGGCGTCGACGGGTTCCTCGTCCCGTCGAAGGACCCTGGCGCGCTGGCCGAGCACCTCTCGCGCGTCGCCCGCGACGGAGAGCTCCGCGAGCGCGCGCGCTCGCGCGGCCCCGCGAAGTTCACCGAGCAGTTCAGCCTGGAAGCGATGGTCGACGCGCACGTCCGCCTGTTCGACGAGCTCATCGCCAGGCGGCGCGGGGGCGACGCCCCGTCCCGGGCGCGCGCGTGGTCGACGCCCGCGGGGGCCTCCGGGCCGGCCGCTGGACGGGACGACGGCAACCAGCGGGTCGGTCATCGAGCCGGTCTGGACGTGTAACGACATACGGTACCAGGTGAGACCGAATCGGTGGTGACCAGGCCGAATACGATGGTGAGCGAGGCAAAATGGGACACCTGGCGATGCTGAGCGAGGCAAAATGGGACGCTGAACGTGGCTGAGCGAGATGGGCGAGACTGAGTGTGACTGGCGGGATTGACGAGACTGAGCGAGACTGAGCGAGACTGGTTAGACCGAATGCGAGACCGAGCGCGAACGACGTACTTTTTAGAGGTGCCCGCCGACTCGGCTCGCTCGGAGAGGAGGTGCTCTTGCGGCGGATGCGCGTTTTGCTGATCACGAAGATCTTCCCGAACGCGGTTCACCCGGACGAGGCGCCGTACAATCGGCGGCAGTTCGCCGCGCTGTCGCGCTACTGCGACGTCCGGGTGCTCGCGACGATCCCGTGGTTCCCCGGCATCGAGCGCCTCTCGAAGTGGCCTATCGGCGCCAGCGCGCCGCGCGAAGAGGTGATCGAGGGGCTGCCGGTCCGGCATCCGCGGTACCTCTATGTGCCGAGGGTCGCGCCCGCCCTGAACGGCCCGCTGTATGCGGCGTCGATGCTCCCGGAGCTCATCGGGCGCGGTCCGTTGCCCGACGTCATCGTCGGGGCTTTCGCCTATCCGGACGGCTTTGCCGCGGTCTGTCTGGGGCGATTGCTCGGGGTGCCGGCCGTGATCAAGACGCACGGCTCGGACATCGACGTGATCCCGCGCGACCCGCGGATGCGACGGCCGCTCGGCTGGGGGCTCACGCGCGCCGCCCGGGTGGTCACGGTCAGCCGCAAGCTCGCGGACGGGGTCGCGGCGCTCGGCGTGCCGCGCGATCGCATCGACATCGTCATGAACGGCGTCGATGTGAAGACGTTCCAGCCTCGCAACCGCGCCGAGGCGCGCGCCGCGCTCGGCAAGTCGCCGAGCTCGCGGCTGATCGTCTTCGTCGGCCACCTGAGCCGCGACAAGGGCGTGCTCGATCTGATCGAGGCGTTCGAGCGGCTCGCGCCTGTCCACCCGGACATCGAGCTGGCGCTCGTCGGCAGCGGCGCCGAGGAGCAGGCGTGCAGGGCCGCCGCCGCCCGGCTGGGCGGGCGGCTGACGGTGACCGGCTACTTGCCGCACGACCAGGTGTCGCTGTGGCTCGGCGCGTGCGACGCTCTGGCGCTCCCGAGCAAGCACGAGGGGACGCCCAACGTCCTGCTCGAGGCGCTCGCCTCGGGGCGCCGCGTGGTCGCGACGAGCGTGGGAGGCATCCCCGACGTCCTGTGCAGCCCCGAGCTCGGCGAGCTCATCCCGCCGGGGAACCGGGGCGTGCTGATGGATGCGCTGCTCCGCGCCGCCCGGGCCGACTACGACCCGGCGCGGATCGCGGAGCTCGCCGGCAGGCGCGACTGGGATGAAAGCGCGCGCGCCCTCCACGAGTCGCTCCTGCGCGCCCGCGGCGAGCCCCTGTCGAGCACCGGCGGTCAGGAAGCGGGCGACGCGTCCTTCGGCGCCCCGGCCTCGAAGGGCGGGTTCGGGAACGGCGCCGCCCGGACGGGCGTCTCCCTGAACTAGCCTCCTTTCCGGCCGCCGGGACGAGCGGGCCCGCGCGGCTCGGCCGGAGGAGCGGCGTCGCCGCGACCGCGGCGTCCTCTTGACGCTCGCGCTCGTTCATCGGCGAATGCCGCTCGTGTTCACCGGCTTCCGCGCGGCCTTCGGCTCCATCGCGATCTTCGCCGCCGTCGCGCAGGCTCCTTACCAGTGCGCGAGCGAGGTCGACCCGGATCGCCGCGTGTACGAGGACCCGAGCGAGGCCCTGTACGCGCTGGCCGAGCGCTTCGAGGCGAGCGGTGATCGCCGTGCCCGGGTCGACACGCTGCGTTTCCTCGTCGATCGGTATCCTGCGAGCCGGTTCGCCCGGATGGCCCGGCAGGATCTCGAGGCGCTCGGCGAGGCGGTCGCCCCGGCAGAGCGCCCTCCGGGCGGCGGAGCGCGATGAGGCGCCGCCGCCGGCGCGCTGGAGGACGGCCATGCTCACCCCGAGGTTGACCCTGATCACCCAGGCGGCGGACGTCCCGGAGCCGGTCCTGCTCGCGCGGCTCTCGGCCTTCGGCGCCCTGCCCCCCGAGGCCCGCGCCCGCGTGGCGGTGCAGCTCCGCGATCCCGAGCTCTCCGGCGCGGCGCTCCACGCGCTCGGCAGGCGGCTGCGCGACGCCACCGCCGCGCTCGGCGCCTCGTTCCTCGTCAACGATCGCGTGGATCTGGCGCTCCTCCTCGGCGCGGACGGCGTTCACCTGGGCCGCCGCTCGGTCGCGGTGGCCGACGCGCGCGCCCTGCTCGGGGCCGGCGCGTTCGTCTCCGTCGCGTGCCACAGCGTCGACGAGGTGCTCCGGGCGGCCGAGGCCGGCGCGGACGCCGCGGTGCTCTCGCCGATCTTCGCGACGCCAGGCAAGGGCCCGCCGCTTGGCCTCGCGGCGCTGCGCGAGGCGCGGACCCGCCTGGCCGCGGCCTCGCGCGGCGTCGCGCTCCTCGCCCTGGGCGGCATCGACGCGGCCTCGGCGCCGGCCTGCCTCGCGGCGGGCGCGGACGGGGTGGCCGCCATCCGCGCCGACTTCGGCGGCGCGGTGCCGGCGCCGCTCACGGGGTGAGGCGCGCGCGGCCGCGCTGCGGGTGCCGCGCGGCGCGCTACCGCGCCCAGAGCGAGGCGAGCGGCAGCTCGACCGCCTCGAACGGCTCGGGACGTACGATCTCGTCGCCTTCGTACGTGTCGAGCAAGGACCACCGGCCGTCGTCGAGCCGGTAGACCTCGAGCGTCTGCGCGACCGGGTTGATCAGCCAGGCGTGGCGGACCCCTTCGCGCCGGTAGATCCGCATCTTCTTGCCCCGGTCTACGCGCTCGGTGCGCGGGGAGATCACCTCGCAGACCCAGTCGGGCGCGACGTTGTAATGCGCGGGCGCGTCCTCGGGCCCGAGGGCGTCGGGCATGCGCTCGCGGCGCCAGCCGGCGAGATCGGGCACGACCTTGTCGGGCCGTGGTCCCAGGTGGAGCTCGGGTTCGTCGAGGATCACCCATCCGCCAGGCTCGCCCGGATCGTCATCGAACGGCCCGAGGCGACGGCCCAGCCGCGACGCCGCGCGCGTATGCGGCCGTGCCGGCCGCGGGAACGTGTGCAGCTCCCCGTCGAGGATCTCGGCGACCATCTCGTCAGGCACGGCCTGGAACGCGGCCTCGACCTCGGGCGCATTGCCTGGAAATAGCGGGTGCTGCGCGCTCATCGTCAGATCTTAGCACCCCCGCCGTTCGTCGCGCGCGCTCCGCGCCGGCCCAGCGCTTCCCTCGACGCTGGCAATGGGCCTTGCTACTAGGCCGGGCCATGTCCGAAGCGTCCTCGAAGAAACCGACCGACGGCCCGCACGAGCCCCTGTTCGACAGGGTGGCGACCGAGCTGAACTTCCCCGCCGACGAGGCGAAGATCCTCGCCTTCTGGAAGCAGCGCCGCATCTTCGAGAAGACGCTCCGCGCCGAGACCCGCGCCACCGGCCCCTCGCGGGGCACGTTCGTCTTCTACGAGGGCCCGCCGACCGCCAACGGCATGCCGCACAACGGCCACGTGCTCACGCGCGCCGTGAAGGACGTCTTTCCCCGGTACAAGACCATGCGCGGCTACGACGTGCCGCGGAAGGCCGGCTGGGACACGCACGGGCTGCCGGTCGAGGTCGAGGTCGAGAAGGAGCTGCGCATCCACGGCAAGGCCGACATCGAGCGGTACGGCGTCGAGCCGTTCATCTCGCGCTGCGTCGACTCCGTCTTCCGGTACACCGAGGCGTGGGAGAACCTGACCGACAAGATCGGCTTCTGGGTCGATCTCGACAGCGCCTACGTCACGTACCACCGGAGCTACGTCGAGAGCGTCTGGTGGGCGCTCTCCCAGCTGCACCGGAAGGGGCTCCTCTACCGCGGCCACCGCGTCTGCTGGTGGTGGCCCCAGGGCGGGACGGCGCTCAGCGCGGCCGAGGTCGGCTCGAACTACAAGACGGTCGACGACCCCAGCGTGTTCGTCGCGTTCCCGCTGGTCGACGAGCCGGACACAGCGCTCTGCGCCTGGACGACGACCCCGTGGACCTTGCCCTCGAACGGCTACGCCGCGGTCCGGCCCGAGTTCGACTACGTCGTCGTGGACGCGGGCGCGCCCGCGGGCGGCGCGGCGCCCGTGGCCGGCAAGCTCATCGTGGCGGCGGCGCTGCGCGAGGAGCTCGCCAAGAAGTTCAAGCGGGACCTGCCCGTCCTCCGCGAGCTCAAGGGGAGCGAGCTCGTCGGCAAGCGCTACCGCCCGCCGTTCGACGCCTTCGCGAGGTCGCTGTTCGACGCCCCCCTGCGCAGGAAGGACGGCAAGGCAGAGCCGCTCTACTGGGTCGTCCTCGGCGCGGATTTCGTCACGCTCGACTCAGGCACCGGCATCGTCCACGTCGCGCCCGCGTTCGGCGAGGACGACTTCAACGCGCACAGGCGGCGGATCGCGGAGCTCGCCGAGCCGGGCGCCGACGTCCCGATGCTCTGCGCGGTGCGGCCGGACGGCACGTTCGAGCCGGGGCTCACGCCGTTCTCGGGCCTCTGGGTGAAGGACGCCGATCCGCTGATCATCAAGGATCTCGCGGCCCGCGGGCTGCTCGTCCACGAGGAGAAGTACCGCCACGACTACCCGTTCTGCTGGCGCGCGGACGACGACCCGCTGATCCAGCTCGCTCGGCCGGCCTGGTACATCCGGACCCGGGACAACATCGACAAGGCGATCGCCAACAACCGCGCGGTCCACTGGCACCCGTCCCACATCCAGGAGGGCCGCTTCGGCGACTTCCTCGCCAACAACGTGGACTGGGCGCTCTCGCGCGAGCGGTACTGGGGGACGCCGCTCAACGTCTGGGTCTGCGCGAACGACGAGGAGCACCAGCTCGCCCCGGCCTCGGTCGCCGAGATCGAGGCGCTGAACCCGCGCGCCTTCGACCACTTCCGCGAGGCCAAGAAGGCCGACCCCGGCCTGAACGATCACCTCATCGTCCACAAGCCGTGGATCGACAAGGTGACGTTCCCCTGTCCGTTTGCGGCTGGGGGCCCGCCCGGCGAGCCGGGCTCCGCCCCCAGGCCCCCATGCAGCGGCGAGATGCGCCGCGTGACCGAGGTGATCGACGCCTGGTTCGACAGCGGGAGCATGCCGTTCGCGCAGTGGGGCTACCCGCACGCGGAGGGCTCGAAGGAGCTGTTCGATCGCGCGTTCCCGGCGGACTTCATCAGCGAGGCGATCGATCAGACGCGGGGCTGGTTCTACTCGCTGCTGATGGTCTCGACGCTGGTCTTCGACGAGGCCACGCAGGAGAAGCTCGGGCTGTCGCGGATCCGGAGCTACCCGCACCCGTACCAGACGTGCGTCGTGCTCGGGCACGTCTGCGACCGCGAGGGCAAGAAGGAGAGCAAGTCGAAGGGCAACTACACGCCGCCCGAGGTCATCCTCGAGCGCGTCCGGATGGAGTTCGCGGCGGCCGACGGCGGAGGCGCCGGGCTCGGCGCGGCCAAGGACGGCGTCGCCGTCATCGCGCGCGAGGACTACGAGGGGCTCGATCTCACGGGCGACTCGGCGAAGGTGCGGGTCTACCGCGCCGACCGCGAGGGCGCGGCGCTGACGCTGGAGCTCAGGCCGGCGACGGGCAACAAGCGCCTCCCGCGCCGCATCGTCGCGCTCTCCCGCGGGGACCTCGACCGCCTGGGCCTCTCGCCGGCCGACAAGGCGCTCTCGGTGATGCCCAACGACGTGCCCAGGCTGCCGCAGGACCAGCGCGTCTTCATCGAGGACCCGGCGACGCCCGCGCCCGGGGCCGACGCGTTCCGCTGGTTCTTCTACGCGTCCTCCCCGCCGTGGACGAACACGCGCCACTCGCTCACGAACGTGCGCGCGTACCAGAAGGAGTTCGCGGTCAAGCTCCGGAACGTCTACTCGTTCTTCACCATCTACGCGAACATCGACGGCTTCTCGCCCGCGGAGGGGAACCCGGGCGCGGCGGACACGTCGCCCGCGGCGCTCGCGGCGAGCGCCGGCTACCGGCCGGCGCGGGAGCGGTCGCTCCTCGACCGGTGGATCCTGTCGGAGCTCGCGCTCTCGACGCGGGAGGTGACGGCGCACCTCGACGAGTACCGGCTGTACGAGGCGGCGCAGCGCCTGGTCGATCTCGTGGACGCGCTCTCGAACTGGTACGTCCGCCGGAGCCGCGCGCGCTTCTGGGCCCCTTCGATCGTCGATACTTTGGAGGTCGCGCCGGGGACCGTGCGGGCGGCCCAGGACAAGCGCGACGCGTACTTCACGCTGTACGAGGTGCTCGTCGCGATCGCCAAGCTGAGCGCGCCGTTCACGCCGTTCCTCGCCGAGGCGATGTACCAGAACCTGGTGCGGCGGCCGTGGCCCGCGTCGCAGCCGGAGAGCGTGCACCTCGTGGCGTTCCCCGAGGCGGACGCCGCCGCGGTGGACGAGCCGCTCGCGATCGAGATGCGCGCCGTGCGCGAGCTCGTCTCGCTCGGCCTGCAGGTGCGCACGGCGAACAAGCTCAAGGTGCGGCAGCCGCTCTCGCGGGCCGACGTCGTGCTGTCGCAGCAGGGGCTCGCGGCGGCGCTCGCCGAGCACGTGCCGCTCATCGCCGAGGAGCTCAACGTCCACGAGGTGCGCTTCCTGAAGCCCGGCGAGGAGGGGAGCGCGGTCCGCTACGTGCTCAAGCCGAACTTCCGCGCGCTCGGGCCGAAGCTCGGCAAGAAGGTGCAGCTCGCGAAGCAGGTCCTGGCGAAGGCCGACGCGGCGGCGCTCCGCGCGGCGCTCGCGACCGAGGGCAAGATCGCGATCGCGCTCGACGGCGAGCAGGTCGAGCTCGGCCCCGAGGAGATCGACGTCGCGGTCGAGGCGGGCGAGGGGTTCGCGGCGGCCGGCGGCCGCGCGGGGGTCGTCGTGCTGCACACGGCGCTCACGGACGCGCTCCGCGACGAGGGGCTCGGCCGGGAGATCCTCTCGCGGGTGCAGGGGATGCGGAAGGAGCTCGACCTCGGCTTCACCGAGCGGATCCGGCTCGCGCTCGACGGCGGCGAGCGGGCCCGCAAGGTCGCCGAGGCGGCGCGCGAGATGCTCATGCAGGAGGCGCTCGCCGCCGAGCTCGTCCTGGGCGCGGCGCCCGCGGCGTGGGGGCAGGCCGAGCGGCGCGAGGTCAACGTCGACGGCGAGGCGCTCGCGATAGCGCTCGCGCGGACGGCGTGAGGGTACGTGGACGAGCTCTCGCCATGAGCCAGCCATGATCACCAAGGTCTTCGCCAGAAACTACCGCAGCATCGGCGAGGTGGAGCTGCCGCTCGCGGAGCTCACGACGCTCGTCGGGCCGAACGCCTCGGGGAAGAGCAACATCGTGGACGCGGTGCGGTTCCTCGCCGATTGTCTACGGGCGCCGCTCGGCTTCGCGATGACCATGCATCAGCGGCAGGGGTTCGGATCGCTCCTGCATCAGGGCGACACGGCGTCGTTGGGGCTGACCGTCGGTGCGGAGGTATGCACTGACGGCGGCTTGGGCGTCTGGGCCTTCACGCTCCAGCCGGCAGGCGGCGACGGCGGTTTCGAAGTGAAGAGCGAGCGAGCCGCGTGGGTGCAAGGAGGAGCACCTGGCACGTGGGCAGGTCAGGAGCTGGAGAGACTGCTGCGCTTGGAGGACGTGCCCGATCTACAGGAGGCCTTGAGGAGCCAGCACGGCTCCGGTTTTGTTCGGTTCGGAGGACTTCATGTCAGCAAGGTCGGCGACATCGTCGGGCTGCTCTCCCCGCCCACCCAGACGGCGCTGGCGCTGCCTCAAGTCTCGCACGAGGCTTTGAGGCCGCTCGCAGACGAGCTCAGTCGGGTGGCGATGTACTCGCTGTTTCCTAACGAGCTGCGCCCGCCGCGTGCGCCGAATCCCGAGAGGCCGATGATGGCGAACGGCGAGAACTGGGCCTGGACGCTCTCGTCTCTGGACAAGGAACGCTGGGGTGACGAGCTTCTTTGTTCCTTGAGCCGCATCGCCGGGGATGTCGACGACTACCGTGTCATTCGTGCCGGGGGGTTCTTGATCCCAGAGTTCCGCCACGGCGTCGACGCGTCGGGCGATGGGCGCTGGCGCGGCGCCGCGCAGGAGTCGGACGGGACGCTGCGCGTAGCGGCGATCCTCACGGCTCTCTTCCAGGAGCCGCCGTTGTCGCTCGTCGGCGTCGAGGAGCCGGAGCTAGCCGTCCACCCTGGCGCCCTTCCGGTGCTCTTCGATTTTCTGAGCGAGGCCTCACGCCGCAGCCAGATCCTCCTCACGACGCACAGCCCTGATCTCCTCGATCTGCTGCCTGTCGATAGTCTTCGCGTCGTGGAGCGGCGAGGCGGTGCGACCACCGTTTCGCGCGTGGACGAGCGGCAGCGCGACCTCGTGCGCAAGCGCCTGATGTCCACCAGCGACCTCCTCCACGCCGAAGGCCTCCGCCCCGAAGGTTCTACGAGCGATGGCTAAGGCCTACTTGGTCGTAGAGGGCCACGGCGAGGTCGAGGCGGCGAGGAACCTGGTCATCCGGCTGTGGGCGGATCTCGGGCTGCCGCACGCCATCTGGGGAGCTCCCAAGCGCGGCAAGGCGCTCAACACCCGCGCCGGCGTGCTGCAGGCCTGCGAGCTCCTGCGCAGCGAGCGCGACTGCGCGTTCGCGCTGCTGCTCCGTGACGAGGACGACGGATGCCCAGCATCGGCCGGCCCCGAGACCGCGGCATGGATGGCGGCCGCGAGCCTTCCGTTCCCGGTCGCCGTGGTGCTGGCGCACCGGGAGTTCGAGGCGTGGTTCCTGCCGTGCATCCACCTCATGGCGGGACGGGAGATCCGGCCTGGCGTGCGCATCGCCGAGGGCACGACGTGCCCGGAAGATCCCGAGGGCATCCGCGACGTGAAGGGGTGGCTCTCGAAGCATTTCCCGAGAGGCAAGGCGTACAAACCAACGCTCGACCAGCTCAAGCTCACCCAGTGGATCGATTTCGGCGTGCTCCGCACCTCCGGGGCGCGGTCGTTCCGCACGCTCGAGAACGCGCTGCGGTTCCTCGCCGCGCCCGCCGCTCTCAAGGTCTACCCGCCTCCGCGGCCCTAGCACCCAACGCGCCGTACGAGCGCCCCGACCCGGGCGCTCGGCGCGTGGTCAGTACCGCTCGCCGTCGTTCTTCGGCGCCATCGGCCACGCCGGCGCGCTCTCGCCGTTGATCGTCGTGCCGCCGTTCATGAACGCGCCGGCCATGCGCAGGAAGCCGGCGGGGAAGTCGAGCGCCGGCGCCGAGAGCGCGTCGAGCGCGGCCACCTGATCGGGCGCGAGCTTGACCTCCAGGGAGGCGAGGTTGTCGTCGAGCTGCGCCAGCGTGCGCGCGCCGATGATGGTGGACGTGACGCCCGGCCGGGCCACCACCCAGGCGAGCGCCACGCGCGCCGGCGTGGTGTCGAGATCCCCGGCGATCTCGACGAGCTTGTCGACGATCGCGTACGCCTTGTCGCTGAGCGCGGAGAGCACGAACGGGCCGCGATCGGTCTTGTGCTTGCCGGCGTTTTCCCGCGTGTACTTCCCGGTGAGCACGCCGCTCTTGAGGGGCGACCAGGGCGTGACGCCGAGGCCCAGCTCGCGCGCCATGGGGATGAGCTCGCCCTCCACCGTGCGCTCGAGGAGCGAGTGCTCGATCTGCAGCGCGATGAACTGCGCCCACCCGCGGGAGCCCGCCAGGACGTGCGCCTGCGCCACCTTCCACGCCGGCGTGTCGGAGACGCCGACGTAGCGGACCTTGCCGGCCGCCACCAGATCGTCGAGGGCTCGCAGCGTCTCCTCGATGGGCGTGTGCTTGTCCCAGACGTGCATCCAGTAGAGATCGATGTAGTCGGTCTGCAGGCGGCGCAGCGACTGCTCGCACTGCGCGAAGATGGCCTTCCTCCCGGCGCCGCCGCCGTTGGGGTCGCCGAGGTAGAGGTTGGCTGTGAACTTGGTGGCGACCACCGCCCGGTCGCGCTTGCTCGGGTGGCGGCCGAGGTGATCGCCGATGATCTTCTCGGAGTGGCCCCTGGTGTAGGCGTTGGCGGTGTCGATGAAGTTGCCGCCGCGCGAGAGGAAGCGATCGAGGATCGCCTCGGACTCCTTCACGCTGGATCCGAAGCCGTGGTCTTCGCCGAAGGTCATGGCGCCGAGGCACAGGGGGCTGACGCGCAGGCCGGAGCGGCCGAGGGTGACGTAGTGATCGAGGTTCATCGTGGTCCTCCTGGGGCCCCGTCTGAAGAGCCCTCGCTGGACCGCACCGTGCGCCCGTGCCGGCGTGCAATCTTGGAGGAAACGGCCGGGACGGGGCCGGGTGGGTTGATGGCGGCCCGGAGCGAGCGCACGATCGCGTCGTGCTGGGATCGATCGAACAGAGCATCGCGCGGCGCGCCCCGCGCCCGGAGGTCGGCGCGCCGGCGTCGCGCGTGCTCCGCAATTTCGTCGTCGCCGTCCGCGCCAGCGCGCCGCCGATCACGCACCTCGACCTGCTGCCCGATGGCACGACGTCGCTGGTCTTTCGCCTGCTCGACGCGGACCGCGCCGACCTCGTCGTCCTCGGGCCCAAGACGCGCGCCGTGTACAAGCGCGTGCCGCGCTTCCTGCTCGCGGTGCAGGTGATCTTTCGACCCGGCGGCGCGTACCCCTTCTTCGGTGTGCCGATGGACGAGCTCGTCGATCGCATCGTCCCTGCGCGCGATCTCTGGGGCCGAGGCGCCGACGCCCTGCTCGAGCAGCTGGTGGCGGTCGGGACCGGCGTCACGCTGGACCCCGCGCGAGCTCGCCTGGCGGCGATCGAGCGCGCCCTCGAAGGCCGCATGCTCGGTCCCGACGTGTTCGAGCCCGCGTCGGCGGCCGTCGCGCGCGCTGCGCTCCGGAAGCTCTCGCTCGGAGGGGTCACCGTGGAAGAGACGGCGAGCGCGCTCCACGTCAGCCCGCGGAACCTGCGGCGCGCCTTCGTTGCGACCGTCGGCGTCTCGCCGAAGCAGTACGCGCGCATCGCCCGCTTCCAGCGCGTCGTCTCGAACGCGCAGGTCGCCCGCGGGTCGTGGTCGGAGATCGCCCTTGCGAGCGGGTACTGCGATCAGCCGCACCTGGTCAGGGAGTTCCGTGAGCTCGCGGGGCTCTCGCCGGTGGCGTTCATGAAGCGACGCTCGACCGGCGAGATCAGCGGCTCAGGCGGAAGCCGCGGGTGAACGCTCCAAGGGCTCCAGGGCGCTCGGTGAGAGCGCGCGGATCGCGGGGCGCCGGCGCGATTACGTGCCGGGCCTTACGATCCTGCGGGGGCGACCGCCTCGCATCGCGGGCCGGCGCTCCTTCCGCAAGGATCTTGTTGCGGACATCGCTGGCGAGGCGTTCGATGATCCTCGTCGGGTGGGGCGCATCGGAGAATTTCAGGACGGTACCGAGACCGACGGCCGCGTATCGCCGGCCCTTGACGGGCGATGGCCTGCCCGGACGGGAGGCTCTCTCCGTGGCGCGAAGGACGTAGCGTTCCAGGGACCTCTCCCACGCCGTCCGGGTGTCCCGGGAGCCCGACGTGACGTCCCTGGAGCTCGACGTGATGTCCCTGGAGCTCGGCGCCATGTCCCGAAAGCGGGGCGCCATGTCCCGGAAGCGCGCTGCGACGCACCCCGGGAGCGCGGCGGCGTGTCCCTGGAGGTCGTTCTGGGGTCCCCGGAGGTCGTTCGAGCGTCCCGGAGGGTCTCTCTAGCCACCCAGAACGTTTCTCTCGCGTCCCGGAGGGTCTCTCTAACGCCCCGGAATGTCTCTCCATCGTTCCGGAAGGTCTCTCCATCGTTTCGGAAGGTCTCTCCCGCGTCCCGGAAGGTCTCCCCGGCGCGCCTGGCCAGCGGTCTCCCAGCGCCGGCAGGGGGGTGGACGTCCTCGAACCGAGGCTCCGCGCCGCGATGATCACCCACGTCTACGTCAGCAACTACGGCAGCGTCGGGCCCGGGCTCGAGCTCACGCTCGGGTCGCTGACCGCGCTCGTCGGTCCGCCCGGCTCGGGGAAGGGCTGCCTGCTCGACGCTGTGCGGTTCCTCGCCGAGTGCGCCAACGGGGCGTTCGATCTGGCGGCGGCGAACCGGCGCGGCGGCGGCGCGCTGGCGAGCGCTCGCGGCGACGGCGCGCTCACCACGCTCGGGGTCGCGGTCTCCAGGACCGAGGGCCACGGGTTCTGGCTCGTGCAGCTCGCGCCGGGCGAGCGGGACGGCGAGGCGCGCGTCAAGAGCGAGACCGCCGCGTGGTGGCAGCGCAGCGCGCTCACGCGGCTCGTCAAGCCGGGGCTGCGCGAGGTCTTCGACGCCGGCAGCGACGCGCCCGAGGTCTCCTTCGATCGGCTGAAGGGCAGCCCGAAGGGGTTCTCGCGCAAGGACAAGGGGCGCAGCGGCACGCTCGCGTACCGCGGCGTCGCCCCCATCGCCGTGAGCGGCACGAAGCTCGTCCTGCCGCTGCTCTCCGATGGACCGCTCACCCCGATGCTCGACGAGCTGCGCCGGGCGGTCCTCTACTCCCTCGCGCCGCGCACGCTGCGCTCGCCCCAGAAGCTCAGCGCTTCCCGGCGCCTCAAGGCGAGCGGCGACAACTGGGGCTCGGTCCTCCGCGCGCTCGCGAAGGAGCGATGGCAGGAGCAGTTCCTCGCGGGGCTGTCCCAGGTGATCGGCGACGTCGACGGCGCCCGCGCGTCCTCGTCCGGCGGGTACCTGGTCCCGGAGCTGCGCCACGGCGTCGACGGCGACGGGCGCGAGCGCTGGCGGGCCGCCGCGGACGAGCCGGACGCCACGCTGCGGCTCGCCGCCATGGTCACGGCGCTCTCGCAGGAACCCCCGCTCGTGTTCGCGGGCTTCGAGCACCCGGACGCGGGCGTCGATCGCGCCGCGCTCCCCGCGCTCCTCGAGTACCTGCGCGGCGCGTCCGCCCAGCGCCAGCTCCTGCTCACGACCGAGAGCCCCGCGCTCCTCGACCTCCTGCCGCCCGACGCCGTCTACTCGGTGGAGCGCCGCGACGGCTCGACCGCCGCGTCGTCCATCGACGAGCCGCGGCGGAGGGCGCTCTGGGAGCGCCTCGGCGCCGCCCAAGGGTGAGCGCGCTCCGCCGTGCGGCGGGCGACGTCGAGCCGGACGCCGGGTGGCTCCCGCGCCGGCGCTAGCGTGCTGATGTCGGAGTACTCCCGGTAGCCGCCACCCTTGCGCCGCAGGCGGTCGTCGTCGCGATTGTGGGTGCGCCGCTCGTTGCGGGCGTTCAGGATCGGCCCGTCATGGCCGACCTGCGCGTTGCCTTCTGGAACGTCCAGAACCTCTACGAGCCGGGCACCCGGAAGAATGGCCCCACGGACGAGCCAGAGCTGGTCGCCAAGCTCGATGCCATCGCGCGGATCCTCGACGGTCTCTTCGCGGGCGCTGGGCCGGACCTCGTCGGGCTGGCCGAGGTTCACACCGAGCGGATCCTCGAGCTCCTGGAGCAACGGCTGCGTGACCGATACATCAGGCTCTTCGAGCCGTGTGCGGATCGCCGCTGGACAGGCCTCTCGGTGCTGGCGCGAGCCGATCGCTTCGCCAGGCTCGTCCCTACCGAAGCCTACCGCCCATGGGTCAACGCGATGCCGCGCTGGCTGATCGCGCAATGCACGCTTCGAGAAAAGTACGGTGGCGAGCCCATCCTGTTTGCGGTGAATCACTGGCGGAGTCGCGTCACCGACGCGGAGGGGAATGTTGCCGCAGAGGAGCGCCGCGAGACGGCTCGAGCGCTCGGAGACTGGCTCGCCCGAGCCAGCAACACGTGCGCGATCGTCCTTGGCGACTTCAACGCCGAGCCGTTCGAGGAGCCGTTCGGCGAAGGTGGCCTCCGCAGCGTACGGTATTTCCACCCGCGTCTGTGGAAAGCAGAAGCCCCTGCTTGTCTCTACAATACGGCGTGGCGCTTCCTCGCCGAGCCTGACTGGTGGGAGACCGTCGAGGCATGCGGCGAAGCGTACGAGGCACCGCGACCGAGGACGACGTTCAACGTATGGCCTCCCGTCCTCTTCGATCAGCTCCTCGTCTCCGGACGAGCCCTTCGCGGCGGCCCGATTACGCTCCGAGAGCGCAGCGTCGCGTACGCCGCCGATGACGAGACCACGAGCTTGACGCCGAGCGGCTACAGGAGACCGTTACCGTGGACATACACTGCGGGAAGCGGCTCGGGCGCGTCGGATCACTTCCCTCTCGTCGCGATATTTCGAATGAATGGAGGAACAGGCGATGACTGACGAGGAGTTGAAGACGAAGGTCGCGAGCGTGCTCAGCGACGAACGCGCGGCGCCTTCGAAGGCATACACCGACGTGTTGCACAAGCTCCGGGCCCTCGCGGCGGCGATCGAAGCTTCCTTGGTGCCGGAGATCATCGAGGTGCGCATAGAGCCTGGCTACCGGGTGAACGCCGGACAGCAATATACGTTCGTCGTCCGTGTTCCGAAAGCCGGCCTCCGTGACGTGTTGCTCCGGGTTTACGTTCCGGTCGACGGGTTCCCCGTCAGCCTCGACCTGTTCGATGGCGAGCAGCGCCGATGTACGAGCCTGGACGCGATCGAGACGGAGATCATCGGCTTCCTCCGTCATCCGGATGTGAAGCATCGCCTGCTCGCGCTGAAGGACATTGCAGCCTGAGACGCCGCGAACGCGCCGCCTCCCGCCGTCACGACGCGAGCCGCTCCCCCGGCGGCGCGAGCGGCGACGCGTCGTAGCGCGCGAGGAGATCCTCCGGATCGAGGTAGATCGCCGCGCACCCGGCCTCGAGGAGCTCCATCTCGGGGAAGCCTCCGCAGAGGAGCCCCACCGAGAGGAGGCCGAGCTTCGCCGCGGCCTCGGCGTCCGACGGCGCGTCGCCGACGAGCACGACCTCGCGAGGATCGACGCTGCCGAGCCGATCGAGCGCGGCCTCGAGGACGTCGGGGCGCGGCTTCGATCGGTCCGCGTCGTCGGCCGATACCGTCCACGAGACCAGATCGCCCACCCGGGCGAGCTCGACGCTCGCGTCGAGCTCGCCGCGCGGCGTCGGCGAGGCGAGCACGATCCGGCGCCCGTCGCGCGCGACGCGCTGGAGCAGCTCGCGCACACACGGGAACGCCCGGGCGCCCGGGAGGAGCTCGCGCCCGTAGATCTGGTCGCGCAGCGACGAGATGCCGGCGCCGATCCAGCCGAGCTCCTCGGGCGAGAGGAACGTCTGCAGCAGCTGGTCCGCGCCCTTGCCGACCTGGCTGCGCAGCTTCTCCCGCGGGACCTCGCGGCCGAACCGCCGGAAGGCCTGCTGCCAGGCGGCCGCGTGCAGATCGACGGTGTCGAGGATCGTGCCGTCGACACCGAAAATGACGGCGCTGACGCTGACCATGGCGCGACACGTGGCGCAGGGCGGGACGCACCGCCATCGGAGGGCTCCCGACGGCCCCATCGCGCCGCGCCGGCTGCGCTCGGCCGGAGTCGCGATAGACTGGCCGGGGAGGGCGAGCGGGCAGGGCGATGACGACATGAATGGGCGGCTGTCTGCACTCGCGATCCTCCTCGGCGGGCTCCTCGGCCCGGCCAGCGCCCGAGCGGCCGAGCCCGCGCTGGTCGCCGTCGATCTGGACGACGACGACGCCGACGGCGTGCCGGACGGCGAGCAGCATCGAGTGCCGCCCGCCCCGGAGCTCCTCGCGCTGCGCGCGCCGCGCGGGGCGAGCCAGGCGCCCGCGGCGATCCCGGCGGGCCTGCGGCTGCTCGTCGACGGCAGCCCGGTCAAGCCCGGCGCGGCGATCCCCGCGGGCGCCCGTCGGGTCGAGATCCAGGCGGTCCGCGCCGGGCGCAGCGAGATCGCGCTCTTCGGCGAGGCGCGGACGATCAGCGCGTTCGAGGTGCGCGCGATCGACGGCGCCGGGCGGCGCATCGACATGGCGCGCTCCCACGCCTCGCTGCAGCGGACGCCCCCGGACCGGCTCGGCGACGATCCGTTCGCGAACCTCGACGATCCCGACGCGATCCGGCTGCTCGTCATCGGCGCGCCCGAGGATCTGCCGCTCACCCTCGACGTCCACTCCGCCGCGCCGTCCGGCGGGGTGATCGATCGCCTGCCCGACGTGCCGCTCGGCCACGTGCGGTGCCCGGACGACGTGCCGCCGGGCCTCGTGTGCGGATCGACGCGCCCCCTGCGGGCGGTCGCGGACGACATCGATCGCAACCACCCGATGATCGTCGATCGCTCCGTGAAGGGCGAGGTCGGCGGGGCGCTCGTCGTCGCCCTGCCCGGCGGGCCGAAGGTCCAGATGATCCGCATCGCCGGCCCGCGCTCCTCGCCGCTCGGGCCGCTCGGGCGCACGCGCGCGCGCCTCCGGATCGTCATGGTGCGCCCCCGCGCCGGCGGCCCGCCGCCGATGGGCGGGGACGACGCGGGCGCGCTCGCCATCGCGCGCGCGGAGGTCGAGCGGGCGAACGCCCTGTGGGGCGCGTGCGGCGTGAGCTTCGGCCCGCCCGAGGCGCTCGACGTCACCTTCGTCGATCCGCCGCGCCCGCACCTGCTCGCGATCGGCTGCGACCACGGCCTGCCGGCCAGCGGCGGCGCGATCCGGGTGCGCGTCGACGGCCACGAGGTGACCGCGGCGATCGCGCCCCGCGCGCGCCCCGACGCGGCGGCCCGGGCCGTCGCCGCGGCGATCGGCGCGGCGGGGTTCTCGGTCCGCCTCTCCGACAACCCGGCCATCGGCGCGGGCGCCTACGGGACGACCGACGTGCTCGTGCGTCGGCCGGGCGGCGCGCTCGCGACCATCGAGGCGCCGGCGGCGGGCGCGCTGAGCACCGACGCGACGCTCACGGCGTGCATCGGCGCCGTGGACCTCGACGACGGCCTCCAGCACTTCAGCGACACGGACGCCATCGCGGGCACGGTCGAGGAGCGGGCGCTGCTCAAGGCGTTCGACGACGGCGACCCCGCGACCGTGGACGTCGTGATGGTCCCGAGCTTCGCGGGCGGCGGGCGGATCGGCGAGTCGTTCATCTTCGCCGACGGCGGGGCGATCCGGAACACGATCATCGAGGATCGCGCCGGCCTGCGCGCGGATCGCGCGTCGTTCGCGCTGGCGCACGAGCTCGGCCACGTGCTGCTCGACGAGCCGGGGCACCCGGACGATTTCGGGATCGACACGCCGACCCGGCTGATGGACGCCGACGCGGCCAACGCCTCGGCGTACGGGCCGCGCCGCCTCACCGTCGACGAGTGCGCGCGCGCGATCCGACAAAGCGGCGCCGCGGAGCCGCGTTTGGGCCGCCAGAGCGGCCCTGTGCCGCTGCTCGCGCCGTGGCCGCTCGCCCCGCTCGGTCGAGAGAGGTGAAAGGCCGCTTCGCGCTGTGGTAGGAGCGGGCCCATGCGGGTCCCCCAGCGGAGCGGCCTCTTCAGCGGCGTCGCAGCCCTCGCGTGCGCCTCGGTCCTGCTCGAGATCTCGCTCGCGCGGATCTACGCGGCGCTGTTCGGCGAGGCCCACGCGTTCCTCGCGCTCTCGCTGTCGCTCGTCGGCGCGGGCGTGGGCGGCGCGCTGCTCTACGTCGTCCCGTCGCTCGCCCGCCCGCCGGCGCTCTTCGCCCGCATGGCGATCCTCGCCTCGCTCGCGTCGGGCGCGACCCTCGCCGCGGTCATCCTGCTCGCGCACCGCGAGCCCCTGTCCGTCCCCGCGCCGGGGTCGCTCCCGTGGCTCGCGCTGTGCTATGCGGTCTCCACGGTCCCGTTCGCGCTCGCGGGCCTCGCGCTCGCGGCCGCGATCCGGCACGCGGCGCGCGAGATGCCCCGGCTCTACCTGCTCGATCTCGCCGGCGGCGCGCTCGGCGGGCTGGCCGCGGCCGGCGCGCTCCGCGCAGGCGCGCCCCGCGCCGCGCTCGCGGCGGCGATCTTCTTCGCCGTGGCGGGCATCTTCTTCTACCTGGGGTCGCGCTGCTGCGATGGCGAGGAGCGGGCGCCCGGCGGCCTCGTCGCCACGTTCGTGCTCGGCTCCTTCGTGCTGCTCGCGGGCGACGTCGGCGCCCCGTGGCTCCGGCTCGCAGGCATCCGCCGGGCGTCGCCCGACCGGACCGAGCTCGAGGCCTGGACCGAGCGCTCGCTGATCACCGTCGATCGACCGAAGGCCGGCGCGGCGCTGATGCGGCTCGGCGGCGCCGCGGCGAGCCCGATCCTCGACGCGAAGACGACGCCCCCGCCGCAGCCCGAGGACATGGCGTACGCGCTGCACAAGGACCAGGGCCCCGCGCTCGTCGTCGGCGCCGGGGGCGGGCGCGACGTGCGCGTCGCGCTCAAGGCCGGGCAGAAGGACGTGGTCGCCGTCGAGGGCGACCGCGGCGTCCTCGAGGTGATGCGCGGGAAGTACGCCGCGTTCAGCGGCAACCTGTTCGACAAGCCCGAGGTCCACCTCGTGGTGAGCGACGGGCGGAGCTTCGCCAGGCGCACGCCGCTGCTCTTCAGGAACATCGTGATCCCGTCGACCGACACGGTCGAGGCGTCGACGACCGGCGCGCTCGCGCTCTCGGAGAGCCGGCTCCTCACGCTCGAGGGCGTCGGGGACCTCTTCTCGCGCCTGCTGCCCGAGGGCACGCTCGTCCTGGTCCGCGCGGACGCGGACTTCGATCGGCTGCTCTCCCTCGCGGCCGCGGCGCTGCGCCGCGCGGGCGTCGCCGCGCCGAAGGACCACCTCTTCGCGTGCAGCGCCGCGCAGAAGACCGCGCTCCTCGCCCGGCGCACGCCGCTCGCGCGCGAGGACGTCGACGCCCTCCGCCGCCACTGCCGCAAGCACAGGTTCTCGGAGGTCCTCGCCCCCGACCGCCCGGCGACCCCTGTCCGCAGCCTGCTCGTCGCGGCGGCCGCGCCCTCGGCCTCCGCGGTGGCCGCGCGCGGCGCCGAGGGCGCGGCCGCCGAGGGCGCGGCCGCGGAGGCCGATCTGACGCCGCCCACCGACGACAGGCCGTTCTTCGCGTACACCGTCCCGGCGCGCCGCCTGCCCGCGGTGCTCGGCGACGTCGGGGCCCTCCGCGCCGGGCAAACGGCGCTCTTCGCGCTCGCGCTGCTGCTCGCCGTCGGCGCGGCGCTCTTCGCGCTCGGCGTGCTGCTCCCGGCGCTCGCCGCGCGCCGTCTGCGCGCGCGCCTCGCGCCGCACGACGCCGCGGCGCTCGCGTCGTCGTCGGCGTCGCCCGCCAGAGCGCTCGCGTTCTTCGCCGCGATCGGCGCGGGGTTTGCGCTCGTCGAGCTCGCCGTGCTCCGGCATGGTCTCCTCCTCCTCGACCTGCCCGCGCACGAGCTCCCCGCCGTCCTCGTGATCCTCCTTGTCTCGGCCGGCGTGGGCGGCTTCCTCACCGCCCGGGTGCCCCCGGGCGCCGCGACGGCGGTCTCCGGGAGGGTGGCGGAGGCGCTCGCCGTGGCCGCGGCGCTCTCGGCGGTGGGGCTCGTGCCGCTCGCGCGGTGGGGCCTCGGGCTCGGGGCCTTCCCGCGCGCGATCCTCGCCGTCGCGATCCTCGTCCCGTTCGGCGTGCTCGCGGGCTCGCTCGCGCCGCTCGGGGTCAAGATCGTGGACTCGGTCTCGCCGGCGCTGCTGCCGTGGTGCTGGGCGCTCTGCGCCCTCGCGGGCGCGACCGGGATGGCCCTCGGGGCGCTGTGCGCGCTGAACCTCGGCTACAGCGCCCTGCTGCTCGGCGCGGGCCTCGCTTACCTCCTCGCCGCGGCGACCGTGCCGCCCGCGGCCGGGGCGACCGCCGCGGGCGACGACGAGCGAGCGGCATCCTCCGGAGGCGCCGCCGCGAGCGATCCGCCGCCCCGGGATGTCCCTGGGGCGCAGCCCGAGGCCCTCGAGGCGGCGCCGATCGCCTGAGCGCCCGGCGTCGCCGGCGCCGCCGGCGTCACCGCCGCGCGGCCAGCAGGAGGTGCGCGAGCAGGCCCGCGATGTTGTGAGCGTCGTCGACGCCCCGGTGGTGCGTGCCCGCGAGCGGCAGGCCGGCGCGCTCCAGGGCCTCGGCCATCCCCACCTCGCGCGACAGCGCGTGCGTCACCGCGAACAGGCTCTTCACGTTGAGGTGGCTCGGGCCGAACGGGAGCGGCACGCCGCGCGACTGGCACTGCCGCTCGAACATGCGCCGGTCGTAGTCGCCGTAGCTCGCCCAGAGGCGATCCTGCGCCTTGAGCTCGCTCCGGAGCGTCGCGCACGCGTCCCTGAACGACACGCCCGCGTCGACATCCGCCTGCGTCAGCGTCGTGAGCGCCGTACAGAACGGGCTCACGCGCGAGCGCTCCGGGCGCACAAGGATCGAGCGCCGCTCCCGGCGCCGGCACGAGGCGACCTCCAGCGGGCACACGCCGATCTCGATGATCTCGTTCTCCTCGCCCGGCGGCGGGTCGCCGTCCCAGCAGGTCGATTCCACGTCGATCACGAGAATGAGATCAAGACGCTTCGCCACGTCGTCGTCCTCGGCATGTAGTGATGAGTGCGCTGCGAAGGTAACGGGGATCGGGACGCAATTTCCTTCAGGATTTTCCCGACCGTCCGGAAACGCCTTGGGCGGTTCGCTTCGTCCGGGCAAAAACTGAGTAGAAACGGGACATAAGCCGGAGGTGCACCCACACGTCGTTGGTCGTTTAGGCACCCAATCCGCTTGCTTGGCGGGCCTGGTCCATGGACACTCGTCAGGTAATTTCTGACGAGGTTCTCTGCGTGGATCCTGGCTCCCAACTGCGTTGCTCCTCCGGTTCGGCCAGGGAGAGGTCCATGATCGCTGAGGCGCTGCCTGACCCTGCCGACGCGGGCCGCGATCCCACCGAGGAGCGACAGCTGCCTCGTTCCGGGATCGTCCGCCACGCCGGCCGCGAGCGGGGGGCGTCGAAGGGGCTCCCGGCGGGGCGTGGCGCCGGGGCGGTAGGCGGGATCACCACGGGGGCCCCGGCGTGTGGGCGGCTGGCCGTCGACCCGCTCGTCGGTCGTACAGAGCACGGACTGCACATCGAGCGGCTCATCGCCGAGGGGGGGATGGGCGCTGTGTACGCGGCCCGCCGCGCCGCGACGGGGGAGCCGGTCGCCCTCAAGGCGCTCCGGCGCGTGCACGCGGGGGACTCCGGGATCGAGGGCCGGTTCGCCCGCGAGGTGCGGCTCGCCCGCCGCATCGACCACCCGAACGTCTGCCCCGTGCTCGGCGAGGGGCGCCTCGAGGACGGGCGGCCGTTCTTCGTGATGCCGCTCTTCGACGGCGTCACGCTGAGCGAGGAGGTCCGGCAGCGCGGGCCCTTGCCGATCGGCCGCGCGCTCGCCCTCGCGGATCAGATCCTCGCCGGCCTCGCGGCGATGCACGCGGCGAAGGTCGTCCACCGCGACCTCCAGCCCGGCAACGTCCTGCTCGTGCCCGGGGCGCGGGGCGCCGGGGCAGGGGAGGGCGCGACGACGGTCAAGCTCATCGATCTCGGCTTCGCGCACGAGCCCGGCGTCGACACGGGCGACGGCGTGACGCCGGACAGCCCCGGGTCGCTCGTCGGCACGCTGCTCTTCATGTCGCCGGAGCAGGCGATGCGGAGCCGCGCGATCACCGAGCGGAGCGACCTGTTCGCGGCCGCGCTGCTCATCTACTACGCGCTCTCGGGCAAGCTCCCCTTCCGGGGCCGGGGCGATCTCGACGTGCTCGTCGCGATCGTGCGGTCCGCGCCCGTGCCCCTCCGGCGGGAGCGCCGTGATGTCCCGCGCGTGCTCGACGAGGTGCTCGCGCGGGCCCTGTCCAAGCACCCCGACCACCGCTTCCCCAGCGCCTCGGCGATGCGCGACGCCCTCGCCGGCGTGCCGGTGTAGCCAAGGCAGCGCCCGCGCTCCGCGCGCCCCGGCGCCGGCCCGCTCCTTGCCACGACGGTGCCGCCTGCACCGCGCCGCCCGGCACCGCGATCCGGGGCTGTGCACGCGCTGCTCAAGCGCGGCGGCGCGAGGCGGTGAGCTTCACGCGAGGGGAACCCCATGGACGCACTCGATCTCTTGGAGCAGCAGCATCTCGAAGTCAGCGCCCTGATGGCGCGCATCGCCGCCGAGCCCAGCCCGGGCCTCCGGACATCGATGGTCGCGCAGCTCTCCCGGATGATCGATGCGCACGTACGCATCGAGGAGACGTACCTCTACCCGGTGTGTGCCGAGCGGATGGCCGGCGACAGGAAGCCGCTCCACGACGCGTACGAGAAGCACGGCCTCGCGCGCTTCGCGGCGGACAACCTGCTGCGCACGCGCGTGACCGATGTGCGCTTCGAGGCGCGGCTCCGGCTCCTGCGGGACATTTTCGCCCACCACGCCGACGAGGAGGAGGACGTCCTGTTCCCCAAGGCGAAGCGGGGCCTGACGGACGAGCAGCTCGACGTGATCGGCAGCGATCTGGAGCGCGCTTACGAGGTGCTGCTGCGCGTCGGCGTGCCCGCGGGCACCCCGCTCGCGCGCTCGCAGCGCGGCTGGCCCCGGCGCGGCGCCCACGCCGTGCGCGCCCTGCGCCCGGTCTCGCGGCGGAGGGGCGAAGCGCTCCGCGTCCGCGGTTGTTAGAGAGCGGGTGACCGCCGCGCTGCGCGGCATGGGGCGACGCGGTCGCGTTTTGCTCTAGACAGGGACGGGGCCGCCGAACGCGCCGAAGAAGCGCGCGATCCAGACGGTGAGCATCAGGATCGCGAGCGCGATGCCGAGCCGCGTGACCCACGCGCCCTGCATCCCCTCGGCGGCCGCGATGCGGCCGTCCTTCACGTAGATCGCCGCGTTGTACGCGAGCGCGGCGATCACGAGCGGCGCCATGACCGGGGAGAGGGGGTGGAGCCGCAGCGCGTCCGCGAGGTGGCCCTGCGCGAGGGCGAGCGTCGCGCGCGTGAGCCCGCAGCCGGGGCAGGGGTGGCGGGTGACGATCGCGAACGGGCAGAGCGGGGCGCCGCAGGCGACGAGGAGCCCGAGCACCGCCGCCACCGTGCCCAGTCGTGCGGCGCGGCCGCGCGCGTGCGCCGCGCTCCATCGGGACAGGGCCGACGGAGCGGGCGGACGGGCTTCGGTCGAGCTGGACGGCGACACGGCGGAGGACCGCGGCGCGGGTCAGGCGGCGTTCGGGTCCCAGACCTCGTTGAGGTCCTTCGCGAGCGCGTAGAGCGGGAGGAAGACGTAGAGCACGATGCCCTCGGCCTGCTGGTTGCGCGAGCCGGCCATCTGCTTGGCCCGGGTCACCTGCTCCGGCACCTTCACCCAGAGGAAGTAGTAGTTGAGGAACGGGATGAAGAGGTACCAGGGCTTGAACTCGGGGTCCTTCGTCGCCTGCTGGAGCTCGTTGAGCATCGCCCACATCTGCCAGATGGCGTAGAGGAAGCAGACCATCCCGATCACGCACACGGTGACCGGGTTGCGGGTCTCACCCTTCGCGCCCGGGGCCATCGAGCCGCCGCCGCCGTACACGCCCAGGTTGCTGGCCGCCTGGCCGAACTGGCCGGGCGCCGACATCTGAGCGCCGCCGGGCGACCCGCCGTAGCCGGGATCGCTCACGCCCGGAGGGCTGCCGTAGCTGCCGCCGGGCGAGCCGCCGTAGCCGCCGCCCGGAGGGCTGCCGTAGCCGCCAGCCGGCGGGCCGCCGTAGCCGCCGCCCGGAGGGCCGCCGTAGCTGCCGCCCGGAGGGCTGCCGTAGCCGCCGCCCATCGGGTCCTGGCCCGGAGGCGGACCGTACCCGCTGGCGCCGTGCTGCGGAGGCTGCCCGTACCCGGGAGGCGCGCCGCCAGGCGGCTGCCCGTAGCCGGGAGGCGCGCCGCCGGGCGGTTGCCCGTAGCCGGGAGGCTGCCCGTAACCGGGCGGCTGCCCGTAGCCGGGCGGCTGCCCGTAGCCGGGAGGCGCGCCGCCGAGGCCGCCCATCGGGTCCTGGCCCGGGGGCGGTCCGAAAGGATTCCCGGCCGGGCCGCCCTGCGGGGGCTGCCCGTAGCCGCCGGGCGGAGGAAACGCGCCGGCCGGCGCGCCTGCGCCCCCGGGCGGCTGGCCCGGGGCGCCGTATCCGGGCAGCTGGTCGATCGCCATGGTGCCCCCGAGCGGGTTGACGCCCTGGGGCTGCTGGCCGAACGGCGCATAACCGCCGGACGGGCTCGCGGCCGCGCCGCCGAAGGCCGGGCCAGACGGCTGCTGCCCGCCGGGGGGCGGAGAGCCGTAGCCCATCCCGGGAGGCGGCGGGGCAGGGGGAGGCCCCGCCGAAGCGCCGAGCCCCGCCGGCGGGACACCGACCACCGTGCCCGCGAGGCCCTGCGGCGGGCTCGGGATCGCGGCCATGCCCGGCGGCGCTCCGGCCGGAGGCGCCGGAGGCGGAGGCGCCCCCGGCCCGCGCGGACCCGCCGCGCCCGCCCCGGAGGACGGCTGACTCATCAGCATGGTGCCCTTGAACTTCGGCGCGGCCGCGCTCTTCAGGTTGTAGCCGCACTTCGTGCACGTGGACGCCGTTTCCGAGTTTTGCGTCCCACAATTCGGACAGAACACGCACCACCTCCGGCGGGGGGTTCGCTGCTACGGATATCCGCGCCCCTGCGCGTCGTAATGGGCGCCGAGGGTAGTTGAAGCGCGTTCCGGTTCTCAAGTGAAAGACGAAGAACGCTGCGGACTTCTCGGCAGGCTACGCGGTCTTCGTCAGAAAACCCAGGGAGTACCGCGTGGCCACGTGCTCCAGGAGGGGGCGGGGCGGGGGGCGCGGGACGGGGGCTGGCGGGGCGGGGCGGGTGGCCGCGTCTACGACCACGACCACGGCCACGACCACGGCCGCGGGCACGGCCACGGCCGCGGGCACGGCCACGGCCGCGGGCACGACCACGGCCGCGGGCACGGCCACGGCCACGGCCGCGGGCACGGCCACGGCTGCGGGCACGGCCACGACTGAGGGCACGAGCACCTCGGGGGGGAGCCGTCCGGTTTCTGGGCAGCGGTAGGCTTTGTGTGGTCCGCTTTATGTTTCCCCCCGGCGCGCCTTGACAGTGACCACCGTCGCTCACTAGCGTGCCCGCGCCTCGGGACGGCTCCGTACGACGGACAACCGAATGCCCGGCCGCCGGTGCGCGGGGCTGTCCGCCTCCGGCAGGCGCCTCCAGATCGGAGGCGCACGAGGTAGCGCCCGGTCTGCCGGGCGGACCCTCGCTGAAAGGGACCCGCGTTGCGGGGTCCCGACTGCATGTGGAAGCGGGCACGCCGCGAGCGCGGCGCGCCCAGGGAGCCAGCGGACCGTGCCAACAGCCGACATGACCGAACAATTTGCTCTGACCGCCGAGCGGCGAACCGAGTTCGAGAAGATCCTCGCGCGCTACCCGAACCGCCAGGCCGCGTGCATCCCCGTGCTCCACCTCTGCCAGGAACAGGAGGGGTGGGTCTCCGAGCGGGTGCTCCGCTGGGTCGCCGAGCAGCTCGGCCTCTCGGCGGCGCACGTCCAGGGGGTCGCGACCTTCTACACGCTCTTCAACAAGGAGCCCGTCGGCAAGCACCAGGTCTGGGTGTGCCGGACGCTGAGCTGCGCGCTGAACGGCGCGGACCAGGTGCTCCACCACTGCGAGAAGCGGCTCGGGATCCACGCCGGCGAGACCACGAAGGACGGGAGGATCACGCTGCGCACCGCAGAGTGCCTCGCCTCGTGCGGCACCGCCCCGATGATGCAGGTCGATCGCGACTACCACGAGGGCCTCACGCTCGAGAAGGTGGACGCGATCCTCGATCGGTTGACGAGGTGACGAGATGCTCCGGCTGACGCGCTATCTGACCAAGAACTACGACACGCCCGACGGCCACAAGCTCGCCGTCTACGAGAAGGGCGGCGGCTACCAGCAGGCGAAGCGCGCCCTCGGGATGACGCGCGAGGCGCTCGTCGAGGAGATGAAGGCGGCGAACATCCGGGGCCGCGGCGGCGCGGGCTTCGCGATGGGCGTGAAGTGGAGCTTCATGCCGTGGCCCCCGAAGCCCGAGCGGCCGCACTACCTCGTCATCAACGCGGACGAGGGCGAGCCCGGGACCTTCAAGGACCGCACCCTGATGGAGAAGAACCCTCACGCCGTCGTCGAGGGGTGCATCATCGGGTGCTTCGGGATCGGCGCCCACGCCGCGTACATCTACGTGCGCGACGAGCTGCACCTCTCGAAGGCGCGGCTCTGGGGCGCCATCGAGGAGGCGCGCGCGAAGGGCTACCTCGGCAAGCGCCCGTTCGGGATCGACTACCCCGTCGAGGTCTACGTCCACACCGGCGCCGGCGCCTACATCTGCGGCGAGGAGACGTCGCTGCTCAACTCGCTCGAGGGCAAGCGCGGCGAGCCGCGGCTCAAGCCGCCGTTCCCCGCCCAGTTCGGCGCGTTCGGGATGCCGACGACCGTGAACAACCTGGAGACGATCGCGGCCGTGCCCACGGCGCTCGAGCTCGGGGGGGAGAACTTCTCGAAGCTCTCCTCGCTGCACCACCTGAAGGACGGCGGCTGCCGGCTCTTCGGCGTGAGCGGCCACGTGAACAACCCCGGGATCTTCGAGGCGGCCGTCGGCGTCACGCTCCGCGACCTCATCTACGAGTACGGCGGCGGCGTGAAGCACGGGAAGCTCCTCGCGGTCATCCCGGGCGGCTCGTCGTGCCCGATCCTGCGCGCCGACGAGGTCGTCAACGCGCCGAGCGACAAGTCGCCGCTCCACCCGTGGCACGGCCAGAGCGTGCTCGACGTGCCGCTCGGCGTGGACACGTTCCGCGCGCTCGGGACGATGCTCGGGACCTGCTGCGCCATCGTGCTCAGCGACAAGGCGTGCCCCGTCCTCGCGATGCACAACCTGATGCGCTTCTACCGCCACGAGTCGTGCGGCCAGTGCACGCCGTGCCGCGAGGGCAGCGCGTGGATCCACCGGATCCTCGACCGCATCGTGCACGGCGAGGGGACGATCGAGGAGCTCGATCGGCTGCACGAGATCGCCGACAACATCATGGGCAACACCATCTGCGCCTTCGGCGAGGGCACGGCGATGCCCGCGCTCGGCTTCCTCCGGAAGTTCCGCAAGGAGTTCGAGGCGTACATCCAGACCAAGGGCCGCTCGTCGACAGGGGTGCTCACGCCGTGAAAATCTTCGAGTTCGCCTTCTTCGGGCTGGCGTCGCTGCTCGTCCTGCTCGGCGGCCTGGCCACGGTCGCGGCCAGGAACCCGATCCGCGGCGCGATGGGCCTGCTCACGTCGATCGTCGGCATCGCGGGGCTCTACCTGATGCTCTCGGCGGAGTTCCTCGCCGCGATCCAGATCCTCGTGTACGCGGGCGCGATCGTCATCCTCTTCCTCTTCGTGATCATGCTCCTCGGCCCGTCGGCGACGTCGCCGCGCGACGCCCGCACCGCGGTGCCGCGCTACGTGGGCGCCGGCGTCCTCGGGGCGAGCAGCATCGGCGCGCTCGCCCTGGTCGCGAGCGCGTCGAAGCCCGGGGTCGCGGCCATCCCGGCCGCCCCCGAGTCGCTCGGGACCATCGAGGCGCTCGGGCACGAGCTCTTCACGAAGGGGATCGTGCCGTTCGAGCTCTCGGGCGCGCTGCTCCTCGTCGCCGTGATCGGCGCCGTCGCCGTCGCCCGCGGCAAGCAGGTCGACCCGACGCTGCTGCCCGCCGGCGAAGGCTCGGACACCGCGTCGCCGGAGCCGGAGGGGGCCGCGCAGCCGGGCGCCCTCGCGGGGCACGCCACCCTGTCGGCGAAGGAGCCGCACTCATGATGTCCGTCCCCATCGAGTACTACCTCGTCGTCGCGGCGGTGCTGTTCGTGATCGGGTCGATCGGCTTCCTGCTGCGCAGGAACCTCCTGGTCCTCCTGATGAGCATCGAGCTGATGCTCAACGCCGTGAACCTCACGCTCGTCGCGTACAACCGGGTGCACCCGCACGATCACGCCGGGCAGATCTTCACCTTCTTCGTCATCGCCATCGCGGCGGCGGAAGCCGCAGTCGGTCTCGCGATCGTGCTCTCGTTCTACCGCATCCGGAAGACGATGCGCTCGGACGACGCCGATCTCCTGAGGAGTTAGCGTGGAAGCCCTGAGAGTCTTATTCCCCGCGTCCGAGTTCGCGCTGCTCGCGGTCATTCTCGGCCTGCCGGCGCTCGGCGCGTTCGTGAACGGCCTCTTCGGCAAGCGGCTCGGCAAGGACGCGGTCCGGCTGATGGCGCTCGCCGCGCTCGGCGGCGCCTTCCTGGCGGCCGTCACGACGTTCCTGATGCTGCCGCACGAGGGCGGCAAGCTCACCTGGACGGCCTGGCGCTGGTTCTCGATCACCGGCCGGATGGGCCAGTCGATCGCGATCGACGCCGCCTTCAGCGTCGACGGGCTGAGCGGGACGATGATCCTCGTCGTCACCGGCGTCGGCTTCCTCATCCACCTCTACTCGTCCGCGTACATGCGCGAGGACCCGGGGTACTACCGGTTCTTCGCGTACCTGAACCTGTTCATCTTCTCGATGCTCGTCCTGATCATGGGCGACAACCTCGCCGTCCTCTTCGTGGGATGGGAGGGCGTCGGCATGTGCAGCTACCTGCTCATCGGGTTCTGGTTCAAGGACGACAAGAACGCGAGCGCGGGCAAGAAGGCGTTCGTCGTGAACCGCATCGGCGACTTCGGCCTCCTCGTGGCGATGGCGATGCTCGCCTACTACACGGGCACGCTGAACTTCGACGGCATCGCGGCGAACGCGGGCAACCTGCTCTCCGCGGTGAAGATCTGGCCGATCGGCAACATGTCGGTCGACACCGTGCCGGGCTTCCTGAGCTTCCTCATCCCGTCGCAGCCGGTGCTCGTCTACGCGGGGACGCTGGCCGCGCTCGCGCTGTTCCTCGGCTGCGCCGGCAAGAGCGCGCAGATCCCGCTCTACGTCTGGCTGCCCGACGCGATGGCCGGCCCGACGCCGGTCTCCGCCCTGATCCACGCCGCGACGATGGTGACCGCGGGCGTCTACCTCGTGGCGCGGCTCTCGGCGGTGTTCGTGCTGTCGCCGTTCGCGATGGCGGTCGTCGCGGTGACCGGCGTGGCCACGGCGCTGTTCGCGGCCTCGATCGGGCTCTTCCAGAACGACCTGAAGAAGGTGCTCGCCTACTCCACGGTGAGCCAGCTCGGGTTCATGTTCATCGGCGTGGGCGTCGGCGCGTTCGCGGCCGGCTTCTTCCACGTGCTCACGCACGCCTTCTTCAAGGCCTGCCTCTTCCTCGGCGCCGGCTCGGTGATCCACGCGATGCACGCCCGCATCCACGACACCGACCAGTCCCAGGACATGCGCAACATGGGCGGCCTGAAGAACCACATGCCGCTGACGCGCTGGACCTTCCTCCTCGCGTGCCTCTCGATCGCGGGCTTCCCCGGGTTCGCCGGGTTCTGGTCGAAGGACGAGATCCTGTGGCGCGCCTTCTCCGGCCGGATCGAGTCGGTCTCGACGCGCGGGCAGCCCGTGTGGCAGTGGCCCGAGTGGCTCGGCCCGGCGATCTACTGGGTCGGCATCCTGGCCGCGACGATGACCGCCTTCTACATGTTCCGCGCGTACTTCCAGACGTTCCACGGCGAGTTCCGCGGCTGGACGATCGTGCGCGGGTGGAAGGACCCGCACCCGCACGGCCACCACGACGATCACCACGGGCACGCGCACGGCGAGAAGCTCGAGGGCCCGGAGCCGCACGAGTCGCCGCTGCCGATGACGATCCCGCTGATCGTGCTCGGGGCGCTGTCGGTCTTCGCCGGCTTCCTCATGGCGGAGCCGCTCGTGCACCTCACCCACAACCACGCGTTCGCGCCGCTCGCGCACCTGCTCGAGCCGGTCTTCTCGCTGACGGAGCGGGCGGTGACGGTGCGCGAGGGGGTGGAGGGGCTGCTCTTCCCGATGATGCTGCCCGGCGTCGCGGCGTGCTTCACCGGCATCGGCCTGGCGATGCTCGTGTACTGGAACAAGCGCGGCGAGCCCGAGCGGCGCTTCGCCGAGGGCTTCCCTGGGCTCTACCGGCTCATCTACGACAAGTGGCGGATCGACGAGCTCTACAACGCCACGGTGGTGGGCATGGTCGACGCGATCGCCGACATCTTCACGATGGCCGACAAGTGGATCATCGACGGCATCATCGCGAAGCTCTCGGCCGCGCTGGTCGGGTTCTTCGGCACGGTGCTGCGCGCGCTCCAGACGGGCCGCGTGCAGGTCTACGCCGCGTCGATGGTCGTCGGCCTCGCCGGCGTCGGCTGGTTCCTCGTCAAGCCGCACGCGGACGCGAACGTCGACGACGCGGAGCTGCGCCGGTCCGGCGAGGTGAGGCTCTCGGCGGCGCCGGGGCTCGGCTACCGGTACCGCTGGGAGGCGCCCGGCCTGCCGGCGCGCGAGTTCTCCGAGGCGACCGACGTCACGGTGAAGCTCGAGCCCGGCGAGACGAAGGACGTCGTCCTCCGCGTGCGGAACGCCTTCGACCGCGAGGCGACCGAGACCTTCTCGTTCTCCAGGCCGGCGAGCCGCAAGACCCCCGCGGGTCCGACCACCCTGCTGGGCCCGGACGTGCCCGCGCTGCCCCCGGGGGCGACCCCGGCGGAGCAGATCCATGACCTGATCAAGCCGAGAGGCCTGCAATGAGCGCGCTCGACCTCGTAACGCAGTACTGGCCGGCGCTCGCTGCCGGCGTCGTGGGGGCGATCCTCCCGCCGGGCGGCGGGCAGGGCGCCGAAGACGCCCACGCCGGCGACGATCACCACGACGGCCACGGTGACGACCACCATGGCGACGACCACCACGGCGACGAGCACGGCGAGGCCCACGCCGCCGCGGGGTACACCCCGTGGCAGCGGGTCGGCCTCGGGCTCATCGCGGCGCTCACGGTGCTCTTCGTGCAGTGGCTCTGGCCGTCAGGCGCCGCGGCGGAAGCGACGGGTACGACCGACGAGTGGCCGTCGCTGCTCAACGTGCTCATCGGGCTGCCCTTCGTTGGCGCCGCCGCGGTGCTGTTCGTGCCGCGGCAGCTGCTCTCGCTGCTCCGGGGCTTCACGCTGGCCGTGCTCGGCGCGGGCTTCCTCGCGTCGCTGTGGCTGCTCACCGTGCCGATGACCGTGGGCTGGCACTTCCAGTCGATCAAGGAGTGGATCCCGGCGCTGGGCATCCGGTGGCACGTCGCCATCGACGGCATCAGCCTCTGGCTCGTCCTGCTGACGACGTTCATCGCGCCCATCGCGGCGTACGCGTCGTTCGGCTCGATCAAGAACCGGATCAAGGAGCTCTGCTTCTGCCTCCTGTTCCTGCAGGGGGCGATGCTCGGCGCGTTCGTCGCGCTCGACCTGTTCCTGTTCTTCCTCTTCTGGGAGCTGATGCTGGTGCCGATGTTCGTGATGATCGGCATCTGGGGCGGCGTCGAGAAGATCAAGGCGGCGATCAAGCTCTTCGTCTACACGATGGCGGGCTCGATGCTGATGCTCGCGGGCATCGTGTACCTCGTGTGGGCGAACCAGAAGCTCACGGGCGCCTACACGTTCGACTACCTCGCGCTGTCGCGCGTCGTGCTGCCCCGGGGCGCGCAGATGCTCTGCTTCTGGGCGTTCTCGATCGCGTTCTTCATCAAGGTGCCGATGTGGCCGGTGCACACGTGGCTGCCGGACGCCCACGTGCAGGCGCCGACCGGCGGCTCGGTGATCCTGGCCGCGGTGATGCTGAAGATCGGGACGTACGCGTACCTGCGCTTCTCGATGGGCCTCTTCCCGGGCCCGGCCTCGAGCCTCGCGGCCAACCTGGCCGGCATCGCGATCCTCGGCGGGGTGATCTACGGCGCGCTCGTCGCCTGGAAGCAGTCCGACGTGAAGCGCCTCGTGGCGTACTCGTCGGTCGCCCACCTGGGTTACGTGATGCTCGGGCTCTTCGGCGTCACGCCGAGCGGGATCCAGGGCGCGGTGCTCCAGATGGTGAACCACGGCGTCTCCACCGGCGCGCTCTTCCTCCTCGTCGGCGTGATCTACGACCGCCGCCACACCCGGGAGGTCGCGGAGTTCGGCGGCCTCGCCAAGGTGATGCCCGCCTACGCGACGCTCTTCCTGATCGTGACGTTCGCCTCCGTGGGCGTGCCCGGCACGAACGGGTTCATCGGCGAGTTCATGATCATCATGGGGACCTACGCGTCCGAGCGCCTCGGGACGTTCAGCGGGATCCACACGATCGGCGCCGCGGCGGGCGTCATCCTCGCCGCCGTCTACATGCTGAGCGTCGTGCAGAAGATGTTCTTCGGGCCGCTCACGAACCCGAAGAACAAGCACCTGCCCGACGTGACGCCCCGCGAGGGTCTCGCGCTCGCGCCCCTGATCCTCATGATCTTCGTGATCGGCCTGTTCCCTGCGATCTTCCTCGATCGGATGAAGGAGTCGGTCCTGTCTACTTACAACCAGTTCAAGGTCGTCTCCGGGCAGGCGATCCTCTTCGCGGACGAACGGAACGCGAAGCTCCTGCCCGAGGACACGTTCTCCCCCGCCTTCCTGAAGGGGGCGCCCTCGGTGGGATCCGGTCAGGGCGCTGCGGGGGCGGGTGAAGACGAGCAGGCTCGGCGCGATCGGGCGGCGGGCGGCGCGCTCGCGGCGCGCGCGGAGGAGGCGGCGCGATGATCCTCGGACCGTACATCGCGGTATCGCCGCTCATCGTCGTCTCGCTCGGCGGCGCGTTGCTGATGCTCGCGGAGGCGTTCTCGCACCGCCGCGAGGAGTCGCACGATCGCCGCTCCGGCCCGTCGTCCGACATGGCGCTCGGGACCGCGATCACGCTCCTCGCCGGGGCGATCTTCTCGGGCGCTGTCGGGTTCGTCGGCCCCGAGACGCTGGAGGGGTTCGACTCGCTCGCCCCGTACCTGGTCATGGACCGGTTCACGCTGTTCTTCTCCTTCGTGCTCTGCCTGGGCGGCGCGCTCGCGGCGCTGCTCGCCGGGGGGTACCTCCCGGAGCACCGGCTCGATCGCGGGGAGTTCTACCCGCTGCTGACCTTCTCGACGATCGGGGCGATCATCCTCGCCGGCGCGGGGGATCTGCTGACGCTCTTCCTCGGCCTGGAGACGATGTCGCTCGGGGCGTACGCGCTGACCGGGTTCCGCAGGACGTCGCCGCGGAGCACCGAGGCGGCGATCAAGTACTTCCTGCTCGGCTCGTTCGCGGCCGCGCTGCTGCTGTACGGCGGCGCGCTGATCTACGGGGCGACGGGGCACACCGACCTCGCGGGGATCGGCGAGGCCATCGCGGGCGCGAAGGGGGCCGCGGCGCCGAACCCGGCGCTGCTGCTCATCGGGGCGGCGCTGATGCTCGTCGGGCTCGCGTTCAAGGTGAGCGCGGTGCCGTTCCACATGTGGACGCCGGACGCGTACGAGGGCGCCCCGACGCCGGCCACGACGTTCATGGCGGTCGCCGTGAAGGGCGCGGCGTTCGCGACGCTCCTGCGGGTGCTGCTCGGGGCGTTCGGCAGCCCGGCGCTCTCGTCGTGGGCCGCGGGCTGGCCGCCGGCCGTGGCGGTGATGGCGCTGCTCACGATGACGGTCGCGAACCTCATCGCGGGCCGGCAGGAGTCGGTGAAGCGGATGCTCGCGTACTCGAGCATCGCGCACGCCGGGTACCTGCTCGTGGGCGTGGCGGCGACGGTGCGGGCGAGCGAGGACGCGCAGGCGAGCGTGATGTTCTACCTGCTCGCCTACACGGTCTCGACGGTCGGCGCCTTCGGGACGCTCATCCTCTGCGGCAGCCGCGGGGCCGAGGCGGTGAGCTACGAGGACCTCTCCGGGATCGGCAAGCGGCACCCGGTGGCGGCGCTCGCGTTCTCGCTCTTCCTGCTGTCGCTGGCCGGGGTGCCGCCGACGGCGGGCTTCTTCGGCAAGCTCTACATCGTCAAGGCGGCGATGGGCGCGGAGCTGTACACGCTGTCCGTGGCGCTGCTGCTCAACAGCGTTCTGTCGGCGTACTACTACCTGCGGGTGCTCGTTTACATGTACATGCGCGAGCCGGCGCCGGGCGCTCCGATCGCGCGGCCGATGCGCTCGGGCTACGTCAACGCGGCCCTGGTGGTGTCCGCGGTGCTCGTGATGGTCCTCGGCATCTGGCCGACGACCTCGCTCGGGATCGCAGTACGCGCGGTCCTCGCTTCTCGTTAGACCTCCTCCTCGATCACGTCTGGCGGTGGTTCCGTGGGGGGGCTCCTTGGCGAGCTGCCCGGCCCTCGGAGCCCCTGCTCGTCGCGCGGCGCGCGGTGGACCGAACTCGCGTGAGCCCAGGTTCCTCCGGCAAAGCCGGAGGAACCTGGGCAAGTCCGCTCAGACAACGGTCCACCGTGCGCCGCGCGACGAGCAGGGGCTCCGAGGGCCTACCGCTGTCATCTGGGGGGCACTGCGCCGCCAACTGATCTGGCAGTGGGGGGCGGCGCTCGCCGTGGGGGCGCGTTCTGGGCGATGAAACCGCGGTGCTGCGCGGGGCGCGCGAGTTGCTAAAGTCGGCGCCGATGCGAACCGGCGAGAAGCTGCAGAGAAGAGCGGGAGATGGAAGGATGCGAGCGGCGTGCGTCGCGCTGCTCGGGGCGCTCGGGTGTCAGGGAGGGAACGCGAGCGGCGGCGCGACCGCGGGGAGCGCTGCACCGGCGGGAAGCGCGGCGCCGGTGGCCGCGGGAAGTGCGGCGACGGGGAGCGCGGCGCCGGTGGCCGCAGGGGCCGCGGCGGCGGCGGGGAGCGCGAGCGCCGGCGCTGCGGGGAGCGCGCAGGCCGGGGCGGGCGCGGCGCACGAGATCTCGCTGACCTCCGAGGACGTCGCGAAGGTGATGAACCCGAAGCGACTGGCGCCGTACAGCGGGCCCACGGGGACGCTGAAAGGACGCGTCACCATCAAGGGCGACCCGCCGCCCGATACAGGGCTCAGCTTTCCGATCGGCAAGTGCGGCGAGGCCGCCGCGACCTACGGGCGGCTGTTCCGCGTGGGACAGCAGAACGGGGTCGCCGACGCGCTCGTCACCGTCGTCAACTACAGCGGCTACGTGCCGGAGCGCGAAGAGGCGGAGAAGGTGACCATCCACGGGTGCGCGTTCTCGAAGCGGACCGTGGTCATGTCCTATGGACAGCGGCTCGAGGTCGCGAACCTCGATCCCCTGGAGCCGTACATGCCGAACCTCGAGGGAGCCCCCTTCATGGCGGTCCTCGTCGCCGTGCCCCAGGGCGACCCGGTGAAGTTCTACCCGCCGCAGCCAGGCTACTACCACCTCGTGGACAAGCTGCCGAAGCCGTTCCTCAAGGCCGAGGTCTTCGTGCTCAAGTTCGCGACACACGACGTGACCGGGCTCGACGGCAAGTTCGAGATCAAGAACATCCCCGTGGGCAAGGTGCTCACCGCCGCCCTGCTGCCGGCCATCGATCAGGACGTGAAGAGGGAGATCGAGATCAAGGAGGGCGATAACACGCTCGATTTCGAGCTCAACTTCGACCTCAAGAAGTACAACGAGAAGCCGCACACCAAGCCTTCGCCTTGAGGTACACGGCCGGGGCACGCGCCCCCGCCGCCACGATCAGGGCGCGCCCACGAGCTCTCGGCGGACGCGCCGCTCGACCTCCTGGGACAGCGTGTCCGGGGCGCCGAGCGCGGGAGGCGGCGGGCCGAGCCAGGTGAGCGCGGCGTCGCGGCCTACGCGACGGAAGAGCAGCTCGGCGAAGAGGAGACGGGCGAGCCGCGAGGGGGCCGCCGTGGGGCCGCCCGCCGCCGTGGACAGGTCGAGGGCGTCGCAGGCCCGGGTCAGCGCGTCGAGATCGCCGCTCAGATCGGCCGCCACAGCGAGCGCCACGAGCGCCGAGGCGCTCGCCGGATCGGCCGCCGAGACGAGCTCGGCCTGCTCGCGGGCCTCGCCGAGGCGGCCCAGCGCGGCCGCGCGCACCGCGACCTCGGCGGGCGTCAGATCCGCGTCGCGCGCCAGGCGGCGGGCGCGGCGCAGCTGGCCCAGGACGAGCGCCTCGTCGACCTCGGCCAGGTGCCCGCCCGACGACACCCGCCGCCCCGGGACGCCTGCCCCCGGCGCAGCCAGCTCCCTCAGGCGACGCGCAGCCTGCTCGGCCACCGCGCGATCGCCCGCCTCGACGGCCGCCGCGTGCAGCGCGCGCCACGCCTCCGTCGACCACGGGCGCCGCACCACGAGCGCCCGCAAGGCGAGGCGCGCGTCGCCCGTTCGGCCCAGGCGCCGCAGGATCTCGGCCCGGAGCAGGGCGCCGTCGTCACGCTCCGGATCGAGCGAGATCGCCCGATCGATCCGCCCGAGCGCCGCATCGAGGCGCCCCGCGGAGAGATCGCAGCGCGCCTGCTCGCGGTAGGCCGGCTCGTAGTCGGGCTCGATCGCGCGGGCGCGCTCGAAGGCGGCGCCCGCCGCCTCCCCGCGCCCGAGCCGGCAGCGCACGGACCCGATACGGGTCCAGATGTCCGCGCTGTCGGGGTCTCCATCCTCCGCCAGCTCGTACGCCTCCAGCGCCGTCGCGAGATCGCCGCGCGCCTCGGCCTCGGCGCCGATCGCATACAGCGCATAGGCTTGCGCCGCGATGAAGCGACCCTCGATGATCTGGCCGTCGATCGAGCGCGCGACCCGGGGCGCGGCGCAGCCGGCCATGGACGTGAGCGCCGCGAGCGACGCGATCGCTGCGAGGAACACACGCGGCGCGCGCCGCGCGGCGGAGGGCGGCACGGCTACGCGCACGCGGCGATCTCGGCGAGGAGGCGATCGTTCTCCTCCGGGAGGCCGACGGTGATGCGGAGCCGGTGCGCGAGGCGTCCGCCCGCCGCGTGGAAGCTGCGCACGAGGACGCCGCGCGCGGCGAGCGCGTCGAAGACCTCGCCGGCAGGGCGGCGCGTGCCGATCCAGAGGAAGTTGGCGTGGCTCGGCGCGACCGTGAGGCCGAGCTCGGCGAGCCCGGCCGCGAGGCGCTCGCGCTCGGCCGTCACGGCGGCGGCGGCGCGGCGGAGCTCGCCGCCGAGCTCCCGCAGGGCGAAGGCGGCCGCGCGCTGCGACGGGGTGGGCAGGTTGTAGGGCTGGCGGACCTTGTCGAGCTCGGCCACGAGCTCCCGGGCGCCGATGAGCCAGCCGATCCGCAGCGACGCGAGGCCGATCTTCGAGAGCGTCCGCAGCACGGCGACGTTCGGGTGCTTGCGCAGGAGGGCGAGCTGGTCGCGCGGGGCGAAGTCGATGTACGCCTCGTCGACGATCACGAGGGCGTCCCTCGCCGCGGCGACGACCGCCTCGAGCCGGTCCTCCGACATGAGCGCGCCCGTAGGGTTGTTCGGCGAGGCGATGAAGACGATGTTGGGGCGCGCGAAATCGACGGCGCGCGCGAGGCCCGCCACGTCGAGATCCCAGCCGGCGTCGAGCGGGACCTCGACGACGCGCATCCCGCGCGCGCGCGCGCTCAGCTTGTACATGACGAAGGTGGGGCTGACCGTGACGACGCTCGGCGCGTCCGCGCCCTGCCGCGGGCGGCTGAGCGCGGTGAGCACGATCGAGATCACCTCGTCGGAGCCGACGCCGGCCACGATCTCGTCGGGATCGGCGCCGCAGTGGGCAGCGATGGCCTCGCGGAGATCGAGGGCGCGCGCGTCGGGGTAGCGGCCCCAGTCCTCGGGCGCCGCGGCCCGCGCGAGGGCCGCCCGCGCCTCGGCCGAGAGCAGCGGCGGGCTCTCGTTCGCGTCGAGGCGCACGGGGAAGTGCCCCGCGACCGGGGTGTAGGCGTGGAGCTCGGCGAGCTCCGGACGAAGCAGCGCAGGGAGGAAGTCGGGCAGCGGCATGGCTTGGTCCACGATCGTCGCGGGCGCGGCGATGAGAGAGGAGGAGAGCGGTATACTACCCGCCTCCTTCCAGGACCAGAGGACCTCATGCCCACGATGAGCCGCGCGACCGTGCTCGTGCCGTCGCTGTCGTCCCCCATCGCCCGAGACCAGACTCTGATCTTCTCGCCGGATTTCCCGCTGGAGGAGCGAGCGGGAGAGGCGTCCGCCGTGCCGCACGCCGCGGGCTCGCCCTGGTCGGTCGCGCGCGTCGGCGCCGCCGCAGAGGCGCTCCGGGAGGTGGCGCAGGAGAGCGCGCGGAGATTCGAGCCGCTCCCTGAGGGCGCGCTGCCGGAGAGCGCGCCCGGAGACGCCCTCGGGGCGTACGCGTTCTCGTTCGTGCGCCCGTCGTTCGCGGCGCCCTTCGCCAGCCGGCGTGAGGGCGTCCTCTTCGGCGAGCGCGTCCTGCCTGCGTTCGGGCTCTGGAACGACGTCGACGACGCGACGTGGGCGCGGGCCGCGGCGCAGCTGACGGTGCATCGCCACAGCGGCCCTGACGACTTCGTGATCGAGGTGGAGGCCAGGGGGGATGAGCGCGTGGTTGTCGCGCGGTGCCCGCACCCCGAGACGCTCGGGGCCGCCGTCGCGGAGGTCGTCGCGACGGCGCGGAGGCCGAGGGGCTGGCTCGGGAGATGGTTCGGCGTGAAGCCCTTCGACAGGCGCTGTGCGCTGAAGATCCCCCTGCTCGACCTGTGCGCGGCCCGTGTGCACGAAGAGCTCGTCGGCAAGCCGCTCGCGGGCGGGGAGGGGCGCCGGATCGGAGACGCCCGCCATACCGTCTGCTTCCGCCTCGGCGGGGACGCGCTCCCGCCGACCGAGCCCGGGCCGCTCACCCTCGGGCGCGGCGACATGTACGAGCGCTACTTCGTGTGCGACGGCCCGTTCCTCGTCGTCGTCCTGGGCGCGCCGCCGCAGGACGAGGTGCGGCTCGCAGCCTGGATCGGGTCGCCGGAGCCGTTGCAGGACCCGACCGCCGGCGCGCCCTGAGCGGCGGGGCGCCCGTCACTGCCCGAACGTGTACCAGCGCGGCTTGATGTCCTTGATCAGGTGCCCGCCGCCGCTGACGTGCAGGCCACCCGGGGCGTTGCCGGACCCGAGTCCCGTCGGCATCCCGCTGACCAGGCCGGAGGCGCCCGCGTTGCCCATCGCCCCGGCGGAGGCCACGCCGGGGACGCCCTTCGCTGTCGCGCCGGACGTGGTCGCGCCGGTCCGGTCCGCGACCGCCTGGGCGACGCTGCGGCCCATGAAGTTCGGCTTCGTCCCGCCGTTGCACGTGACGACCTCGACGCGCGCTCCGGGCATCTTCCCGTTGAACCCGGCGGCGTTCAGCTTGTCCGCGAGCTGCGCCCCCGAGATCTTCTTCCCCGCCCACTCGACGCTGCCCGGCCAGCCGTGGGTGTCGACGACGACATCGGTCTCCCCCTTGAGGCTGCCAGGCACGACCTGGTTCGGCTTGAGGATCGTCGCGCCCGGGTACTTCGCCGCGTACTGCGAGTAGTAGGCGTTGTGGAGCTTGGGATCGTTCGAGGCCGTGATGATCGTGAGCAGCCCGAGCGGGTCGATGAAGAGCGTCGGGTTCGGGACGAAGCCGATCTCCTGCAGCGAGCCCGAGACGCCGATGGGATCCGGCGAGATGAACACGCGCAGGTCGGGCGCGTAGTAGCGGTACCGGTTGTAGTGCAGGCCGGTGAGCTCATCGGCGCGCTGCCCGGCGAAGCGGAGCGCGCCCGGCTCGCCGCGCTCGTGGGCGACCTCGCCCCAGGTGGTCAGGTCGATCTCGGTGATCTCGCCGGCCGCGTCGAGGGTGAGCCACGGCGTCCCCGCGGCGTCGGTCGCCACGAGGCGGAAGCCCGCGCCGCCCTGCGACTCGAGCAGCGGCGTGTGACCTGACGCGTCGAAGACACGGCGCGTGACCTGCCCGCCCGAGGCGCGCTCCTCGACGATGCTGTCGCCGTCCCAGCCGAACCACGTGCTCCCCTGGCCGACGATCTCGGCCACGCGGCGGCCGAGCGCGTCGTAGATGTACTGGACCTTCAGCCCGTCGCCGCGCACGGCCTCGGTCAGGCGATCGTTCTCGTCGAAGGCGTACCGCCACGTGCGCTGTGGATCGGGCGCGTCCCGGCCCGAGAGCCGGCCAAGGCGATCCCAGGTCAGGACCTGATCGCCCGCCGCGCGCGGCCGTCCGCCGGCGCCGACCGATCCCTCGCCGCGCGCGATCGCCGTGCCGTGCGGCGAGTAGGAGAACGCCTCGGTCGCGCCGAGCCCGCGCACCTCCACGGGCCGCCCGTGCGCGTCGAGCTCGTAGCGGCGCTCGCCGCGCTCGCTGTCGATCACGGATGCCAGCGCCCCGGTCGGGTGCCAGCGGTAGGCGCGGGACCGGACGACCTCGCCCGGCGCGCCCTCCACCTGGATCTCCAGGGGGAAGCCCTCGGCGTTGCGCCGGGTCAGGATGGCGCCGGCGCCGCCATCACGCCGGCGGGCGCGCTCGCCGTCCTGCTCGTCGCGCTCGAAGACGAAGCGCTCGGCGGCGTCCGGATGGCCGACGCCCATCGCGGCGACCCGCCCGTACGTGTCGTGCTCCAGCGTCACGCGCCAGCCGGACGAGTACCGGCGCCCCACGAGCTGGCCGCCCTCGTCGTAGTCGTAGCTCGTGACGAACTTGAAGCCGCCGCACGTCTGCGTGTCCCGCAGGATCGCGCCGCGCTCGTCGTACGCGAGCTCCGTCGTGCAGGCGCCGTTCGTCGCGCGCGCGACGCGCCCCAGGGCGTCGTACTCGAAGCGCTCGACGAGGCCCGACGAGTACTCCCGCGCGACGACGTTGCCCGCGCCGTCGCGCGAGAGCCGCACGATCGACTCGTCGGGCCGGAGGATCGACACGAGCCGGTCCGCGCCGTCGTACTCGTAGCGGTACTGGAGCCCCGTGAACGTCGTCTCGCGGACGAGGTTGCCGGCGGCGTCGTACTCGAACGAGCGCCGCTCGCCCGCGGCGTTCTGCATCCAGCTCAGCCGGAGGAGCGCGTCGTAGCCCATGGTCCAGCGCGAGCCGTCCGGCAGCACCTGCTCGACGAGCGCGCTGGCCACGTAGCGGTACTGCGCGCGGCCGCCGCCGGGGTACGAGGTCGCCGTGCACAGCCCGAGCCCGTCGAAGGCGCGCTCGGTGCGCTGTCCGCTCGGCCCCACGGCGCTGACGATGTTGCCGGAGGAGTCGTACTCGAGCGACGTCGCCGCGCCGCCGGGCGACTCGATGCGCACGGGCATGCCGAGGAGATCGTAGACGTAGGTCCACACGCGCTCCCCCTGCGCGTAGCGGACGAGGTTGCCGTGCGCGTCGTACTCGAGCGTGTCGACGAGGCCGCTCGGGTACGTGATCTTCGTGTTCTTGCCGCGCGCGTCGTACTCGGCCGTCGTCTTGCCGCGCGCGTCCTCGATCTCGACGACGCGCCCCCGGCTGCGCCGCACGGTGGAGCGGTGGCCGTTCGGGGCGATGGTGGTGACGCCCTGTTGCTCTTCGTCCGCCTGGTACCGGACCGTGCCGCCGCCGTCGCTGATGGAGATCAGCTGCCCGGCGAGATCGTGGCGGCGCCGCTGCGTGGTCCCGGCGCCGTCGGTGACGGCGATGAGGCGCCCGACCCCGTCGTACGTGAACAGCATGGCGTAGCCGCGCGGGTCGACGTAGCGCTCGACGAGGCCCAGCGCGTTGCCCTGGTAGCGATGGACGTGGCCGAGCGCGTCCGTCACCGTCGTCTGGTGAGGCTCGGGCCCGTACGCGACGCGCGTGTGGAAGATGCCGCGGGGGCCGCCGGCCACGTGCGCCTCGGGGGCGCCGAGCGCGGCGAGGAGGTCGCCGCCGGGCAGCTCGCCCCACGTCTCGACGCAGCGCCGCTCGCCGCCCACGTCCTGGTACACGAAATGGAAGACGACCCCGTCGGGGCGCGTCTCCGAGCGCAGGTAGTGCTCGTCGTCGTAGCTGAACCGGGTCTCCGCGCCGCCCACGTCGATGACCCGGACGAGGTCGCCCCGCCCGTCGAGCTCGTAGGTCACGAGGCGCCGGCGGTGCTCATTGCCGCCTTCGTCGGCGACCGCGACGGACCAGATGCGCAGGTCCCCGTCGCGGGAGACCTCCGCGCGGCGGCCGACCGAGTCCGTGATGGCCACGATCTCGTCCTGATCCCAGTCGATCGTGGCCCTGTTGCCGAAGGCGTCGCGCAGCTCGGTGAGCGCGTACGCCCGCGGATCGGCGGTGGGCCGGAGGACCCGCGCGAGGTCGTCGTCCAGGTCGACGACGATCGCGTCCCCGTCGAGGTGCACCTTCCGGCCGTGGGGGAGGAGCAGCGTTTCACCGGCCCCGGGCAGCTGCATCTCGGTGCGGCGCTGCTGGTCGTCGACGAGGACGAGGCGATCGCCGTTGCGCTCGGCGCGCCAGGCGAGGCCGTGCGACCAGCCCCACCCGAGGCCGCAGCGGTGGCGCACGGCCGACGTGCTGTAGGTGCGGATCCACTGGACCCAGAGGAACCCGGTGAGCGTGAAGTCGGCTGACGGGATCGTGAACAGCGTCCCGGTCACGACATCGATGGGGTGGCCCGCGGCTGCCTGGCCCTCCGCGCCCGGCGGCGCAGGCGGGCTCGGCGGCCCGGCGCCGCCGTTGCCCCCGCCGCCGCCCCCGCCGCCGTTGCCGCCGCCTTGCGGGCTGCCGCCGCCCGGGCCCCCGGCGCCGCCGCCGCCGCCCCCGCCACCGCCGCCGCCCCCGCCTGCGCCGCTCGCGCTGGCGCCGGCGCCGACGGTGATGCTCTTGTTCATCTGGCCCATGCTGCCGGTGATGCCGGCCATGCCGAGCTCGATGATGACGTTCGGCGCGCCGAGCCACGGGAAGCAAGGCCCGCCGGTGTTGAGGCTGACCACCTCCTTGAGCGTGCCGGGCTCGTTGCCGTGGCACGCCTTCATGCAGCCGCCGACGGTGAGGACCTTCGCGCCCTCGATCTTCGTGCGCATGCACGGGTCGATGATCCCCTCGGAGACCGTGCCCATGGTGGGGTAGGGGATGGGCAAGGGGCTGGGTGCGGCCGGGGTCAGACACACGCTCACCGCCATACCGGTCATCTGGTGACCGGACTTCTCGGTGATGGTGTCCATGTGGAGGGCGGTGACCTTTCCCATGGTGACAGGATGGTCCCATGGTCCCGCGAGCGTGTGCAATCGCGGCAATCGCGAGCCCACCGTCCGGTAGCCCGGGAAAGCTACATGGCTCGGACGGCCTCGCCGGGAGCGCGGCTGACGTGCGGGAGAGGGGATGATCAGGCGGGAACGTCGGGCTCGTGCTTCTTCCTGGCGCTGGCGGCGCGGGCCCGCTCGGCGCGCCGCTCCTCTTCCGCCGCGTCCTCGTAAGGCGACAGGAGGCGGTCGCGGAGGAGCGCGTGCGTCTCGTCCTTGTCGTCGTCGTACTCGGCGTGGACCTGGACCAGGAGCGTGCCGTAGGCCTCGTGCCACGCCTCCACCGCCTTGATCGCCGGGTCCGCGCTCTTCGCCTCGGTGACGCCGAGCTTCTGGCCGTAGAGCGCCGTCCAGCGCCGGAGGCGATCGACCTCGGCCGCGAGCCCGAGGCGCTCCACCGCCGCCTTCACTTCCTTGCCGTCGAGCGCCTTGATCATCGCGCTCATGCGCACCCACTGCTGGGAGTACACGAGCTTGACGAAGCCCGTACCCGACGACAGCACCTCCGACCGCACCAGCGCGGCGTCGGCCCGGCGCGCGGCCTCGTCATCGCTCAGCGGCAGGATGTCGTCGTGGTCGAACGAGCGCTCGATGCCGTCGAGCTGGGCGCCGAAGGCGGAGATGCACCGGTCGGCGCCGCGATCGATCTCCGTCATGGTGGCGTCGGTGCTCCCGAGCGCCTCGACGGCCTCCGTGCGCGCGATGACGGACTGGACCGCTGCGTCGACCTTGGGGGCGAGCTTGATCTTCTTCGATTTCAGCGCCTCTCGGTGAGACGCGAGCCTTGTACCTGCGACGATGCACCCGCTCGGTGTGAGCCGGCGGGCGAGAAACGCGGCTTTTCCCATGCTGGAGGGGGTATCACGGTCGCGCGGCCGCGAAAGAGGCGGGCAGGATTCCGGCCATGGGAGGCAGCTTTGCGACGTGGGCGGCGGTGGCGATCCGGAGCGCGTCGGCGACGCGGCGGCGGTGACCCGGCGGGCGTCGGCGACGCGGCGCGGGTCTCCCGGCGGGCGTCGGCGACGCGGCGCGGGTCTCCCGGCGGGCGTCGGCGACGAGGCGCCGGCCTCCACACGGCCTGGGCCCGAGGCGCCGCTACGGCAACCAGCGGCCCACCTCCGCGATCGCAGAGGCAGCGCCGACGATCGCCGCCGAGCCGCCCAGCCTGCGCAGCAGCGGCGCGAAATCGGTGAGCCCGCCCCAGCCGATCAAGAGGTTCTCGAAGTCGTCTTCCCAGCAGTTCCCCAGCACACCGCAGAGCACGCACGCAGCGTCGTGCAGCGCCATCCACGGCGCACATGCGAGCACCGACCGCAGCGTGTCGCTGTCGCCATGCTGCCAGTAGGCGTCCATGACCTCGGCCACGGCTCGTTCGCGGAGCGCTTCGGGCAGGTGCGGCACGATCGCCGCGAAGGCAGTCACGCGGAGGACGCCCTCCGTCCTGTCCGCCAGGCGCAAGGCTTCTTCCGGCTCAAGCCCCGCACACGCGGCGGCAGCCTGGTCATAACGACCGGAGAGAAGAGACCCGAACTTGTTGGGCGCGGCGTCGCGCAGCCGGCGCGTGAGCTCCGGGTCGGCCTCTGTCGGGATATCGGAGAACGAGGGGATCGGACATGGCACGAGCTCGCCGGCCTCACCGAGCGCGGCCCGCGCCTCGTCCGCCCACGCCTGCACCGTCTCCCGTTGGGCCCCGGTCAAGGTGCCCGCCAGCGTGACGAGCGCCACCGCCCGCGCGCGCGCCGCACCGGTCGGCTTCGCGAGATCCACGCTCGGCTCCTTGTAGGGGTGGGCGCGATCGTCACGCGGCCCGTGCTGGCTTCCCTCCTTGGCGAACAGCGCACCCTCGACGACGGCGCACCGCGTGATGTGGTTCAACGCAGCTGCGCGCTCCGGTTCGGTGGATGCAGCGAACAGCGCGTCTTCCGCAGCCGTGCGCGCGCGGCGCGCGTCCGTGACGAACCCCACGAGCCCTCCAGGTCTTTCCATCCAGGTGGCGAGCCACGCTGGCGAGACCAGCTCCACGAAGGCAGACAGCGCAGGCGCTCGCCGCGTCATGTGCGCTCCCAGATACTCGACGAGGTAAGCTGGCCAGGTGAGCGCACCGCCCTCGGGGGGCCTGGCGGCGCGCAGGCTGGCCAGGCCTCGGGCGACGATGCCGTCTTCGAGCGACGCGATGTCTGCCGATGCAGCCCAGCGCGCGCGCGTCGCGTCGTCGCGGAAGCGGTAGGTCCCGTCGTCCGCGTGGACCACGAGGTCACGCGCCGGGCGCGGCGCGCGGTGGAGCGCCTCGATCGACGCGCTGGATAGCCCGAACGCCGCGATCAGGTCGTCCTTCGATACCGGCGCGAGCGCCGCCGCCAGGGCGTCGAGGCACCGCTCCGCCGCGCGCCCGTCATCTCCGCTCCCGGCCAGGGTGTCTCGCGCCTGCTGCACCGCCGCTTCTGCGGCGGCGGCGTCCCCTGGCACGTGCAGCACCGCGGAGCTCTCCTCGGTCCACAGGAGACGCTCGCGCCAGGCCGCGCTCTCCTCGGGGAGCCCTCCCATGCCCACAGATACGATAATCCGCGCGCCCTCGTCCGGTTCATGTAGAAACAGGATCCCTTTATTGGGGCCCCAATCGGCAGCGCGATCCATCCCGTCGATGATCACGAGCAGCACCGGCTCATCGGGATCGGGATCCGACGATAATGCGCCGGCTGAACGCAGCGCCATCCAAGTCGACCATCGCAGCTCGTTGGGACTTCGCGGGCGAGAGAACGCCGCCGACCATGAAGTCTTGAAGAGGGCGAACAATACCTTGAGCGCATCGCGCTCCACCGCGGTGCTGGAGCATGCGCTCACCGGGAGAAAAATCACCTCCGCGGCCTTGCGCTCCGCGACGGTAGATGCCCAACGCGCGAGCAGCGTCGTGCATCGCGACGGCTCCGCACCGATCACAAGCGCACATCGGGGGCCTTCCTGGAACCATCGGTCGAGTGCGGCCAGCCGCTCGGCGTCTTGTTCGGAGGCGGGCGGCGCCAGGGCCTCATCCTGGTGGGTTCGCCAGAACGCGGCCAGGCCCGCGTGCGACCGCGCGTAGCCGCCCTCCGGGCCACGCAGGCGATCGAGCGCGCGCAAGGAAGGTCCCTGTTTGCCGACCGCTGAATCCCTCATCGTTTCCTCCTCATCGCCTGTGCCAGGGCCCCCTCGGGGAACGGTTTGTACGTCGTTTCCCCGTCCCACGGCTTGATCTTGTCCGGCTTCAGCGGTGCATGTCCGATGATGCCCTTCTCGATCCCCATGTCGTTGAACATCTGCTTGCATGCAGCGCACGGGTTGGCGGCGAACCGAACGCCCTTGTCGTAGTGGTTCTTGGTGCCTTCGTAGGTCTCGATGGTGTAGCCCTCCTCATTGAACAGCTTCGCGATGTCCTCTTTCTTCGTGTTCGGTCCCATCTTGCGGGCGAGGCTCGTGAGCGCCGTCATCTCTGCGCAGGAGGTCCGATCGGGCAGCGGCACCGCCGGATGCTGTTCACCGACACCTCCGCCTTTTTTGAGGTTGTGTCCTTCAGCGACCACATTGCCCCGCGCGTCCTTGATGACGGAGTACATCAGCCCGTCGGGGTCGACGGCGGACGTGGGGCAGTTGGCGGCGTAGGCGAACGGGTTGAGCCCGCCCTCGATGCCGATGGGGTCGGGGCTGATGTACCGGCCCAGCTTCGGGTCGTAGGAGCGATGGCGGTTGTAGAACAGCCCGGTCTCCTCGTCGGCATACTGGCCGCGGAAGCGGATGGGCGTGCTCGTCGAGGCGCCGTCGGCCACGGCGGCCGCGCCCCACGGGGAGCGCAGGAGCTCGCAGCCGAGCCGGCCGTCGGGGCCCACGAGCGCCTCCGGGGCGCCGGAGTCGTCGTTCACGTAGTGCCACCACGGCGACACCGTGCGCACGCCGCCCTCCGTGCGCGCGTCGCGGTGCGCGAACGGGATGGTCGAGCCTTGCTCGAAGACGTAGGTGCGCTCCTCGACGACGGGCGCGCCGCCGCCCCCTGCGCTGCGCTTGATCTCGTGGACCAGCGCGCCGCCGTCCCACACGAAGCGCGTCGCCTCGAGGAGCGTGCGCCTGCCGTCCGCCTCGCGCCGCCACAGCCGCTTCGCCACCCGGCGAGCGAAGGGGTCGTACTCGAACGAGACCACCGTGCCGTCCGGCCGCTCCACGGCGTCGAGCCGGCCGGCGGCGGACCAGCGGTAGCGCGTCACCGCCTCTTCCCCCGAGGAGCGGCGCTCGCGTCGCGCGACGAGGCGCCCTTCGGCGTCCCAGACGTAGCGCTCGGCGCCGCAGCGCTCGATCCGGTCTCCCGGCCCGTACAGGCGCCCCGGCGCGCCAGGCGTGACGTCGTGCACGTTGCCTGTCTCGTCGTACCTGAACGAGGCCTCCTCTCGGCCCTCCCGCAAGACACGCGCGAGCTGGCCGATCGGATCGTAAGAGCACTGCGTGGTGCCCCGCCGCTGGTCCCAGCGCATCGCGAGGAGCCCGTCGCTCGTGTAACGGAACGCCTCGGCGCGGACGGTGGCCGGTGGCACCGGGCCGACCCATTCGGGCTGTCCTGGTCCGACCGCGGGCGCCGCCGCGCGCGCGATCACCCTGCGCTCCGACAACCGCCCCAGCGCGTCGTACGCGGCCTCGATCCTCGCCCCGCCCGGGAGCACGCGCGCGACCTCGCGGCCGAGGACGTCGTTCTGGGACACCGAGGCGACCTCGCCGTCGAGCGCGAGCTGGACCTGCCCGCGCGCGAAATTGTGGGTCCAGTGCGCCGCGTGCCCGAGCGACGTGCGGCGCCCGGCGACCTCGCCCGTGAGGCGGTAGTCGATCCGCACGTCGGCGCGCTCGCCCGCGACGTGCTGCTCTTCACACACGATCCAGCCGTTCGCGTTGCGCTGGAACACGAACAGCCCGGCAGGGCACGCCGCGGCCACGATGTCTCCGTTCTCGTCGTGCTCGAACGACTCCTCCGTCCCGTCGGCGAACACCCGCCGCACGAGCCGCCCGGCGGCGTCGCGCTCGTACTCCGTGCGCTCGCCCAGGCCGTTCCTCGACCACACGACGCGGCCCATCGCGTCGTGACCGTAGCGCGTGACGCGCCCGTCGAACGCGTGCTCCTCCACGATGAGCCCCGCCGGATTCCGCGTGAAGCGGTAGATCTCGCCGCGGGCGTTCTTGACGTAGGAGAGCCACCCTTCGCGGTTGTAGCGGAGCTCCACGACCTCGCCGTTCGGCTTCTCGATGCGCGAGAGCTTGTGGAAGCCGCCATAGGACAGGCGCGTGGTGCGACCCTCGGCGTCGGTGATTGCAACGATGTTACCGGCGCCGTCGTGGGCGTACCGCTCGATGGCCCCGTCAGGCGAGCGCACGGAGAGCAGGCGGCCGGCGTTCGAGTACGTGAACGCCGTCCTCCCCCCGCGCGCGTCGAGGATCTCGACGCACCGGCCCCACGCGTCGTACCTGGCCTGCGTGCGTGCCCCGAGCTCGTCGACGCGCTCGACCACGTTGCCGTGCGCGTCCCGCGCGAAGACGATCGTCCTGCCGTCGGGCCACTCCGCCCGGACAGGCTGCCCTCGCGCGTCGAAGCGCACGGTGCAGGTGGCGCCGAGCGGGTCGGTCCAGCTCAGCTCGTCGCCCGCGCGGTGCACGCGCGTCGAGGCGCCGTCAGGCCCGATCACCTCGAGGATCTCGCCCGCCGGATCGCGGCGGATCATGGTCACCCGCCCGAGCGGATCGACCACCCTCGTCTCACGCCCGAACAGGTCGCGCTCCCAGGTGGTGGTCGCCCCGAGCGCGTCCGTGAACGAGGTGAGGAAGCCGCGGTCGTCGTAGCTGCGCAGGAAGACGCCGAGCGGCGTCACCGCCTTGGCGACGAGGCCGTGCGCGTTGCCGAAATAGCGGTGCAATCCGACCGAATCCACGGCCTCGGAGTAACCGTCATCCCCGTACTCGAACTTCGTGTGGAGGACCCCTCGCGCTTTCGTCTCATGATCCGCAAGGACCGCGGGGACATCCTCCGCGAGGCTGATGTCCGTGGCGCCCGGAACCTCTCCCCAGGTCTTCACGCATCGGCTCGCCGCGTCGTAGCGGAAGAAGAAGGTGAGGCCGGTCGGGGCCGTGGTGGACGTCAGCAGGTTTCGCTCGTCGTACGCGTACGTCGTGAGCTCGCCATCGGCGTCCTCCGCGCCGGTCAGCCGCCCGTGCGCGTCGTACGAGTACCGGACGAGCGGGACCCACCTCGCCTGTTCGAGCGCGTTCTTCGCCTCCAGGGCGGCAATGTGGCCATCGCGCCCGCGGACGACGCGGACGACCCGTCCGACGGCGTCGGTCACCTGAACGAGATGGCCTCGCTCGTGGGTCAGGACGATGCGGTTGCCCCAGCGATCGGCGATCGCCGAGAGGCGGTAGGTCATGCCGTCGTCCGACGGCACCTGAACCTCGAAAATGAGGCGCGGACCGTCCGGTAGATCGAGCCGGAACCCGAGGCCCTCGCGGTGCAGGAGCCAGCCATGGGGGCCGAGCACGCCGGCGCCCGGTTCGAGCTTGCCGAAATCGTGCTCCACGCCGTCGGACGTGATGACGCGGACCGACCTCCGGCGCTCGATCACCTGCCACGCGAGCGAGAAGGTCCACCCCGGTCCGAGGCCGACGTCGCGGTCGCGCGACGTGCTGGAATACGTGCGCTCGATCCGGAGCGGCAGCGGGCTCGGAAGAAAGAGGTCGACGGCGGGCAGCGTGAACACGCGGCCGGTCACGACGTCGACCGGATCGCCACGCGACATGGTGCCGCTCGTACCGGGCCCGTGGTGGTTGGGGCAGCCGCCGCCGTCGGTCGAGCCGGTGCCGCACGACCCCGCGCTCTTCCCGCCGCCGTTCGCGTCACTGCCGCCGCCCTTCCCGTCGGCTCCCCGCGCGCCTGTCGAACCGCCGCCGCCTTTCCCCCCGGACCCGTCGCCGCCTCCTCCTCCGCCCATCACGAAGACTCCCGGATTCATGCCGGGGATCGCGGGGATGTTCGGCACAGGCGCTGTTCGCATGCGGCCATGCTCGACGGCGCGACGCGAAAGGGCAACGGCGTTTGCGACCGCATGGCTCGGACGGCTTCTCCGGGGGCGGCTGACGTGGGGGAGGAGGTGGATCAGACGGGAACGTCGGGCTCGCCCTTCTTCCGACGATGCACCCGCTTGGCGTGAGCCGCCGGGCGAGAAACGTGGCTTGTCCCATGATGGCTGGGTATTACGGCCGTGCGCTCGCGGAAGCGCGTGGCAGCTTTGCGGCCGTGGCGCCGTCGACGCGGTGCGCCCGAGGTCCTCCTCGCCCTCATCAGCGCCGCTGGTGCAGCGGCCGCATCATTCCCAGCCGCGTGTGCGCTCGAGCGCAGCACGCAACGCGCCGCACCGGCCCATGCGATCCACGCTTTCGGCGAACGATTTCCTCACGTCGTAGGCGAGCTGGGTGGGAAATCCGTTGGATGCGAGCTCCCTGTTGTATGCCTTCTTCAGGCACAGCGCTTGGTCGGGCGCGGGCAGGTCATCGAGCTCCGCACGCTTTCCCTCCCATGCCTCGATATCCTCGACGTGACGGCTCCCGTGCTCACGGCGGCAGATCTCGCTCGCGCGTCGAACGTTCTGGTAGAGCCAGGCCTCGATGCTCCGGAACGGGCAGACGAGAAGGAGACGCTCGATCTGCGGCACGGGCGCAGGCGGCTCGGCGTCGCCCTTGGCTCGCAGCCTGGTCCGAGGAGCGTTCGCGCGACCCTGCTCGGCGACCTGCGGCAGCAGCGTGCGGACCAGTTTATCGAACTTGTCGAGGTTCTCGCTGGTATTCCGCTCGGCCCACGGCCGATCCCCGTCGACATGGAAGACCACGAAGGTGTTGGGCATTAGCAGCATGCGTGCGATGTACTTGAGCAGCCGGACGCGTCGCTCGTGCTCGCGCGGGTTCTTCCCGTCGGTCTTCCAGACGTTGCCGCGCATCGCCTCCTCCTCGCTCGGCTCCCTCGGAAGGAAGTCGACCCGATGGCGCCCGTAACCGGGAACGACGAGCTCGAGCATCCGGCCGACGAGCGCCTCGACGGTCGCGCGACCGTCCTTGCCGCTGTCCTCCGTGAGGATCACGATCGAGAGGCGGGCCGCCTCCGGGCTCACCACAGCCCCCGCGACTGCAGGATCTCGCTCACGTGCTCGACGCCGACCTCGTAGGCGACGAAGAACTCCGCGGCGTCCTCGTCGCGCATGTTCGCCCACGCCCAGGCCGGTCTGCCGCCGCGCCGCTCGTCGCGACAGAGGACGAAGCTGCGGTGGACCTGCTCGGGCGAGGTGATGGGGATGTAGTCGAGCAGGAGCGGGTTCTGGCTCGTCAAGAACGCCTGACGCTCTCCGATGGCTTCGACGCACGCCGTGATCCAGTGGTGATGCAGGCCGTTCACCAGCTCGTCGGCGATGACGATGTCGTCGTTGCAGGCGAGGTAATAGAAGAAGGTGAGCAGGCGCTTCTGCCCGTAGCTCAGGCGCGTGTGGGTGATGAACTCGCCGCCCTCCCACCAGAACCGGAACACGAAGTTCCCGAGCTTCACGTCCTCGTAAGCTTCACCCCACGGGTGCCGTTCGGTCACGTCCACCTTCAGCTCGGCGGCGTCGAACCCCATAATCCCCTTGATGGTGGCAAGGAACTCCAGCTCAGGGTGCTTGAAGGTGTAGTCAGACCTTGACCGTTCATACAACGGCTCCAGTTGTCGGCGGAGGGCATTCGGTAGGAGAGGGGACTTGATTCTGGAGACCAGCACCCTCTCTTGACGAACGACGACCACGCGGTAAGTATCGCTCGATCCGGTGAGCCACGTGAATAGCTCCAGCGACTCGTCGAAGCGTCTCGCCGAGCTTGCACCAAGAACCGTGTTGTAAATGGGGGTTGGGATGAAGTCAGGATCCTGCATCATGTAGATCCAAAGAAATCCTGGGTTGAGGCATGAAAGCTCCCGACCCCCTCCGATCGGCTGGTCGTCTCCGATCGTAAGTCCACGCTCGCTGTCGTACCGAATGTGGCGGCGAGGTCCAGATGGCGAGTCGTCGAGCGTGACGTCTGCAGCAGATCGCCAATACTCCGACAAGTCGATTATGGCGCGGGGCTTCGCTTCTACTTGTAGAAGGCTCGTCTGATCTTTGTTGCTGATAGCGACGATCGCTGTCGCCTCTCCTGGGATCGTGAGCTCGTACTCGACGGCGAACTCTTCTCTGGCCAAGCTGCTGAAATCCGACCTCACCACCATCGAGATCAGCTCGAGCAGCGTCGTCTTTCCGGTCCCGTTCTGGCCGAGCAGCACGTTGAGCCCGTCCGAGAACCGGAGCTCCGTACCCGGCGCCACGCCCCGGAACTTCTCGATCCGCAGTCGCCTGAGCTTCAGCATCGCGCGCCGACGTTAGCCTGCCGCGCTGCGCCGTCAACCGCAGCGGCCCCAGCGCAGCGCGGCGCGCTCCCCCGAGTCGCCGAGCGATCGCGCCCGCCTGCGCCGCCGATCCGCGTCGGTCAACGCACCACGAGGCGCATCGGGGGGCGGCTGTGCTGGATGTGCTCGGCCTCGAGCTCCTCGAGCTCGAACGCCCTGTCCATGTCCATGTCGAGCTCAGCGAGCTCGCGCTGCGTGCTCTCGCCGTTGTCGAGATCGTCGAGATCGCGCATGAACCGGTCGATCTCCACGCACGTCGCCGGCGAATCCACGGGCGTCATCGACTGCTCGTGCATGAGCTGGATGAGCTCGAGGATGGTGGCGAGCTTCTGCGAGACGACCTCCAGCCCGTCGCGGGTCTGGCTCCAGCACTCGGCGCGGCGGTAGGCGATCGAGAGGCGCCGCTCGGACAGCCCGCGGGTCCGCCCCGCGGACGTGCTCCGGACCGCCTCGAGCGAGCGGATCGTGTCCATGAGCTCGCCGTGGTTGGTCATCGCGAGCGACTCCTGGCCGGCCTTGTGCGCGATCGCGAGGCGGATGTAGCTCATGATGAGGCGGCTCAGGCCGAAGCCCTCGTCGAGCAGGGGCGGGATCGCGCCGCCGCGGCGCCGGATGTTCTCGCGGGTGCGATCGATCAGCCGATCGAGCCGCGCGAGCTCCTGCTGGTGCCGGATGTCCATCTGCCGGATGAGCGACTCGCGCGCCCTCGACCAGGCCGCCCGATCCACCTCGTCGAGCTGCGCGTCGATGCTGCGCCGGAAGAACCCGCGCCAGGGGACGACGCACAGGATCACGAGCTCCGCCCCGAGCCCGAGCAGCAGGAGCAGCGGGCTCCAGCCGATGAAGCTCAGGAGGAGCGCGCTCCCCACGACGAGCAGGTTGTACGGGTGGACCAGCACCCGCCCCAGGTACGTGCTCGCGGTGCGCCTCCGCAGCGGTGCGACCTGGACGCCGAACGCGGCCAGCATCGCCCTCGACTCGGCCATGCTGGCGCCAAGCACATCCTCCAATCGGCAAAGCTCTCGATCGCACGTCGTCATGGAGCCCCCCTCCTCACCTGGTCCTGTGGTCCTCGTGCCACCTCACCCCGTTCACCACCCCCCGCGGCCGAACCGCGACCGACGGTCGGCGGTCCGGCGCGCCTGCGCGCGCCCCGCGCCGATGCGTCTCAGCGCGCTGTGAACGCAGGTCACGCCCGCCGAGCCCGCGCTGGCAGCCACCTGCCCGCGGAGCCCGCCTCGGAGGACCCGGCGCTCACCGCGCTCATCGGCCGTCCAGGCGGTATCACCATGAAAACTCAAGCTTTCACGGCGGCGCTGCAGCATCGCCAGCTCCACGAAGTCCATGCTTTCCCTGCTGTTCGCGTCCCGAAGGCCTCATGGGGGACCGCGGTGCGTCGCCCGAGCGCAGCGCCGCGGTCGATCCGGGAGCGAGCAGAGCGGGCTCCGTGCCAAGCGCTCCGGCACCGCGCGGCGCACGATCGGCGAGGGGGCGCGCTCAGGCGCGGAGCGGGCGGGCTGCGTCCAGCACGTGGACGCCGGGGGCGCCGAGCGACATCGGCACGCGCTCGAGGCCCGCTTCGCGCGCCGCGGCGAGCCATGCCGTCGAGGGCGGCGCGCCGCCGACGAAGAGGGAGACGTCGCCTCCGCCCGCGCCGCTCGGCGCGAGCGCTGCCCCTTCGGCGGCCGCGGCAGGGCGGAGGCGCCTGAGCGCGGGGGTGACGATCGGCGCGCCCGCGCGGTCGCCGAGCTCGCCGAGCGCGTCGACCTGGCGATCCAGCGCGGCCACAAGCGCGCGGGCGTCCGCGGCAAGGGCCGCGGCGCGCGCCCCCTCGGCGGCCGCGCCGAGCAGCGCGCGGTGCGCCTCCGGCTCGCGGGCGGCGAGCGCGCGCACGCGCTCGAGCATGGCGCTCGTGCGCGCCGACGCGTCGCTGGCGAAGACCTCGATCACGAGCCCGCCCGGCAGGGCGTGCGGCGCCACGTCGAGCTCGCCGCCCGGCCCGAGCCGGCAGCAGAGCACGCCGCCGTAGACGCTCGCCGCGACGTCGACGCCGCTGCCTCCGCCCTGCGCGCGCCGGTGCGCGGCGAGCGCGTCGAGGAAGAGCGCGCGGGGGTCCCACGCGGGCGCGCGCTGGTCCTCGCTGAACGCGCGCGCCGCCCGCGCTTCCGAGGCCGCCGCGGCGCGCGCGGCGAGCGTCGCGACGAGGATGGCGGCGCTCGAGCCGAGGCCCAGCTTGCGGCTCGCCTCGCGGGGCGGCGCGCCCGGGAAGGCCGGAGGCGGCTCAGGCTCCGCCGAGCGGAGCGCGGACGCATCGAACCACGCCGCCGCGTCGAGCGCGCCGGCGTCGATCGCTGCCTGGACCTCCTCGGTGACGAGCGCGGCGGGCCGCGCCGGGTCGGCGAGGACATACCGATCGACGGCGGCCACCAGCGCGGGCGCGCCCTCGAGCACGGCGTACGCGCCCGAGAGGACCAGCTTGCCAGGCGCGCGGACGATCACGCGCCCCCGGACGAGGGCGCGAGGCGGGCGCCGCCGCCGGGGACGGCCGTGATGGTGCGGAGGACGCCGGGGACGGCGAGCAGCGCCGCGCCCACGGCGGCCTGCGCCTCGGGCGTCGTGAAGACCTTCACGTGCGGGCCGGCGTCGATGGTGAAGAACGCCGGCGTCCCCTGGGCGCGGAGCCTCCGCACCGCCGCGATCACCTCGACGGTGGCGCCGGTCCAGTAGAGCAGGCCCGGCGAGGCGGCGATGCTCGAGGCGTGCATGCACAGGGCGCTCGCCTCGGCCGCGACGCCGAGCGCGGCGAGGTCGCGGTCGAGGACCGCGGCGCGGACCGCGTCGAAGAGCGGCGGCGCGGCGTCCACCCACGCGGGGAAGTACGGGCTCGTCATCGCGGTGTGCCGCATGCCGTCGCTGGAGCCCACGTCCTTCGGGCCCTCGCGCGTCACCGCGATCACGACCGCGAGCGGCCAGTGGTCCTCGGGCGCGAGCGGCGTCGCGGCGAGCGCCTCGTCCCCGGGGCGGCCGGCGCGGAGCTCGACGAAGCCGCCGAACGCGGAGCGCGCGGCCGATACCGAGGTCTTCCTGGCGAGATCGCTCACCAGCGCAGGCGCGGTGGGCAGGCCGGCGGCGGCGCTCGCGGCGAGCGCGAGCGCGGCGAAAGCCGACGCGCTCGAGGCGAGGCCCGCCGCGGTGGGGAAGTCGTTCCGGCTGACCACGCGGGCGCGCTCGCGCCGCCCCGAGGCCGCGCGGACCCGGTCGAGCAGCCCTGCGACCCGGCGCGTCGCCTCCGCGTCCGCCGGCAAGGCCGCGCCGCCGAGGTGGAGCTCGTCGCGATCGAGCGACGCGTCGAAGGCGACCTCGGTCGTCGTCGCCATCCCGGCGAGCGTCACCGAGAGGCTCGGCACGGCGGGCAGGTTGTGGCCATCGGCCCGCTTGCCCCAGTACTTCGCGAGGGCGATGTTCGGATGGGCGATCGCGGTCGCCCGGCTCACGACGGTCATGCTTGCTCCTGTGGCTCCGTCCTCGTCACGCCCGCCTTCACCCGGGTGACGAAGCCGCTGTACCCCGCGTCGCGCCAGGCGGCGAGCACGCGGTCCGCGGCGACGTTCGACGTCGCGCCTTCGCCTGGCGGCGGGAGCAGCGCGATGACCGAGCCGCCGCCGCCGGCGCCGGTGATCTTGGCGCCGAGCGCGCCGGCCTCGCGCGCGAGCTTGCACAGGGCCTCGATCGCCTCGGTCGAGACGAACATGCCGGCGAGGAGCATCTGGTTCAGGTCCATGAGGCGGCCGAGGCCGACCGCGTCGCCCGCCTCGATCGCGAGGGCCGCGTTCTCGACGAGCGCGGTGATGCCGGCGATGGACGTCGTGGCCAGCGTGGGCTTGCGCTCGAAGAGCCTCGCCACAAGCTCGACCATGCTGCGCGTGGACGACGACACGCCGGTCGAGCCCACGCAGAGCCACAGGTCGTCGCGCGGGGCGATGGAGGTCGCGCCGTGCGCCCGGGTGAAGCGGAAGCAGCCGCCGCGGGCCGCGGCCGTCGTGTCGATGCCCGACGGGTTGCCGTGGAACACGCGCTCCCAGGCGGCCGCGGCGTCGGTGACGGCGGCCGCTGTTTTGGACGCGGCCGCGGGCGCGCGCGCTAGCCCGGCAACCGACCGGGCGATCGCGACCCCGAGCGCCGCCGAGCTGCCCAGGCCGCCGCCGGGCGGCAGATCGCTCTCCGCCTCGACGCGCACCGGGCCGACGTCGGGCAGCGCCCCGAGGAGCGCCGCGAACGCCCGCGCCACGTCCTCCTCGGCCGGCGCCGCGCGGAGCTCGCGCCCGCCCAGCCGGAGCGCGCTCGCGCCCGAGCAGCGGGTCGCCCGCGCGCGGGCGCCGCGCTCGATGCCGGCGGCGAGCGCGGGCGCGCCGTACACGACGGCGTGCTCGCCGAGCAGGATGACCTTGCCGGACGCCTCGCCGAGCGCCTCGGTCATGCGCCGGTCCACCGGAGCGCGCTCGCGGCTCCGCACAGGATCAGCCGGGCCGACGCGCTCACCGGCAGCGAGCGCGCGAGGACCTCGGCCTCGCCGCACAGGGCGGAGAGCCGCTCCTCGACGGCGCGCCGCGCGCCGCACGCCTCGAGCGCGAGCGTCGCGGCCGCCACGGCGTCGTCGCTCGCGTCCTTGCGGCCGAGCGCGCGCTCGACGGCGCTCCGGCCCGCGGCGTCGAGGCGCCCCTCGGCCGAGGCGAGCACGGCGGTGCGCTTGCCGGCGCGCAGGTCGTTGCCGACCGGCTTGCCGGTCGCGGCGGCGCTCCCGAAGGTGCCGAGGAGGTCGTCGCGCAGCTGGAAGGCGATGCCCACGGGCGCCGCGAACCGCTCGAGCGCCGCCACGGTCTCGGCCGGCGCGCCGGCCAGCGTGGCGCCGAGCGCGAGCGGGCCCCGCACCGTGTAGCTGCCGGTCTTGAGCGCGTGCATCTGCTCGACGTCCTCGGCCCGGCCGACCACGTCGAGGTGCTGCCCGATCACGACGTCCTCGTGCATCTTGCAGAAGAGCCGGACGGCCGCGAGCGTCGTCTCCGGCGGCGCGTCCGCGCCCGCGAGCGTGCTCAGCGCGAAGCTCCAGGTGAGGTCGCCCGCGAGGATCGCGGACGAGGCCCCGAGGTGCGGATCGCCGAGCGTCTCGGTCAGCGCGACGTGGACGGTGCGATCTCCGCGCCGGACGGTGTCGCAGTCGATCCAGTCGTCCTGGATGAGCAGGTACGTCTGGAGCAGCTCGAGCGCGACGCCGGCGTCGATCGCGGGGCCGAGCGGCGCGTCCGGCGCGACGCCCTGGTACGCGGCGATGAGCAGCCCCGCGCGGAACCGCTTGCCGCCGCGCAGCGTGAGGCTCCGCGCCTCGGAGACCATGGCCGCGACCTCGCGGCCGTAGCGCTGCACGGAGGCAGCCTTGTCGCGCCAGCGCTGATCGAGCGCGGCCTCGACGCGGGGGCGGATGGAGGAGAGAAAGTCGAGGAACAGGCGCGCGCCGGGATCCTCCGTCCCTTCGAGCGTCCGATCGCCGGCGCCGGGCGCGCTCTCTCCGTCCTTCGTGTGCGCTGTCATGGAATGCGCGGCAGCCTAGGAGGCGGACGCGAGGCGGTCAATCTCGGCCGAGAGCGCGCGGAGCGCGGAGAGTCGCGCCGCGGAGCGGCGCGGCCGAGGTGGCTTGGGTCGTGCAATGCGTGGTGCTCGCGTCGCGGGCCGCGAGCGCCGCGCGGAGGCTCCCTGCGAGATCGCTCGTGCGGAGTTGCGCGCCGAGCCTCGCCGTCGCCGCAGGGAAAGGGAGACTTTGATGAAGAGATCACCGGATGGGGTGTTGGGCGTCTTTCTCCTCGTGACCCTCGGCGTCGCCGGGTGCAGCGGCCGCGACGCCCGCGAGGATCTCCCGGAGAGCGCCGATCGCGGCGTGTTCCGCGCGGCGTCGCCCGCTGCGGGGTCGCCTGGCAGGGAGGCGCGATCCCTGCCCGCATACCGCGTGATCGGCGGCGGCGCCGACGTCGCGCGGGCGTCGGCGCTCGCCGGCGCGCTCGGGCTCGCGGAGGATCCCGCGCGGGGAGGCGCCGCCGCGCTCGTGGCCGACGGCGCGATTCGCTACCTCGACGGCGCGCGATTCCAGCGCTTGCCCACGAGGAAGGCCGACGCGCCGCCCGCGCCTGGGTTCCGCGACGAGCGCGGCTTCGCCACGTCGGCGGGCGATGACGCCCTGGATTTCGAGGCGCTCGCGGCGCTGCAGGTCCTGCCGGAGCCGGACGCGGCGGCGCGGGCGTGGGCCGCGCTGGACGCCGCGGGCCTGCCGGTCGGGAGCGATCTCGCCGTCGGCCACTCGCTGCTCGAGGCGGTTGACGCGGAGGGGCGGTATGTGGCGCGGGCCGAGCTCGACACGCAGGTGAGCTTTCGCGACGAGCTCGAGGGGATCCGGCTGATCGGCCCCGGGGCCAAGGTCCGCGTGACGTTCGACGGCGAGGGCGCCGTGACCCACCTGATCTACGCGCGGCGCGAGCTCGAGCGAGGCGAGGACGTCGCGATCGTCCCGGCCTCCGAGGCCCCCGCGCTGTGCGCCGGCGCGCTGGGCAGCGGCGCGGTGATCGCGGCCGAGCCGGAGCTCGTCTATTACGCGCCGCCGCTGTCCCGCGAGGTACGGCGGATCCTGCCCCATTATGTGTGCAGCGCACGGCGGACGGTCGGCGGGGAGGTGGTGGACGTCCGCAAGCGGATCGTGCCGGCCGTCATAGACGCTCCGAGGGCCGAGATCTCGGTGCGTGTGGACGGCGCGACAGCGCTCGCGGAGGCGAGCGTCACCGGAGGTACTGCTCCGTACACGTACAGGTGGGTATCGTCGGCGCGCTCGCTCGACGGGCTCGACTCGGTCGGTGAAGGGGGAGAAGGCGTCTCGCAGGTGAAGGTGTCTGGCGTCTCTGGCCTTCGCGGGGAGACGGACACGCTCTCGCTCTATGTCACGGACGCCGACGGTCTTGTCGCGACAGCATCGCGGGGGCTCTCGTTCGGCCGCGCGGCGGCGGGGCTCGACGCGGCGCGCCCGCCGCTCCCGCCGCCGGTCGACGACGGCCGCGCGGTGGTGGGCGCCGAGTGGGTCGGGCTCTGCGGCGGCCTCGATCACTCGGCGGCGAACGTCGATGGGCTGTTGAAGGGCTTCCGGGAGGGAGGAATCGAGTCCCGCTTCAACTGGGGCGATCAGCGCGCGTGGGAGGTCGATTTCAAGGATCCGGCGCTGGGCGGCCAGGACGCGTCGTTCGCGGATTCGGTGGATCTCACGTTCTACACGGGGCACGCGAACGGCGTCGGGTTCATGTTCTGCAGCGCGATGAACGACCGGGTCCTCCATTTCAGCGACGCCCGCTGGGGCAACGCCAACCTGGAGTGGATGGTGGTGGCCGCCTGCGGCCCGCTCCAGGACGACGGCGGCGCGTGGCGCTACCGGTGGGCGGGCGCGTTCGACGGGCTGCACCTCCTGCTCGGCTATGCGACGGAGTCGTTCGACGACACGACCGAAGGATCGAAGTTCGCGCGCTACCTGCTCGACGACGAGAGCCCGGCGCCGGTGCGGCAGGCGTGGGTGACGACGGCGATCGAGGTCCAGCCGGACGACGAGGTGATCTACGCGGTGATGGGGGCGTACGGGCAGGGGTGGACGGTGCCCAACTACGATGACCATTTCTGGGGCAAGGGGCCGGTTGGGCCGGATCTGACGGGGGCAGCGAGGATCGGGTTCTGGCGGATCTCTGGGCCGACATAGCCCTGTTGCGGGAGGTTCGTCGCGGAAAGAGAGGAACCGCCAAGACGCCATAAGACGCCAAGAAACACAGAAAAATCTTGGCGTCTCGTGGGGTCTTGGCGGTTCCATTCTCTCGGGCCTCTCTGCCACTCCCGGCAGCGCGGCGCGGGCTCAGCTCAGTACCCGAGCCACTTCGCGTCGAGCTCGATCGAGCAGTGATCGACGAACCGAAACCCGACCCCACCCCCGTCCGCGCCCCCGCCGATCGTGTACACCGACTCGTTCGCCTGCGGCCGATGGTCTTTCGCGCTGAACGAGATGGGCCCCGCCGTCATCCCGTCGAGCACAACGTTCTGGAAGCCCTCGAGCGCGGCCTTCAGGTCCTCTCCGGTCGGGTGCGTGCGGCCGGCGTCGATGGCCCGCTCGACGGCCTCCCGCCACATGAGCGCCGCGGCGTGGCCCTGGACGTAGGGCTGGTCCTGGTACAGCTCCAGCGGGTGGCCGTCCTTCTCCCGGTAGGCCCTGTGGATGCGCAGCATCTCCGCCATCCCGCTCGAGTGCTGGGTGTCGCCGTAGACGGGCACCGGGAACAGCCCATAAAAGATCCCCGCGCAGTCGGCCCCGCAGACCGCCAGGGTCCTCTCGCCGATACCCCAGTTGTTCGCCATCACGCGCAGCTGCCAGCGGTGCTTCTCCGGCCCCGGGAACGCCTGCTGGATGAGCTTCTGCGCCGCGGCCGCGCCCTTCCCGACGAAGGACGAGGGGAGGACGCTGTTACCGGCCCAGAACCAGCTCGTCGGCACATACGACGGGTCCGCCCGCTTCTTCTCGATCTCGCGCTTCACGTAGCCGATCACCGCGTCGACGATTCGCCCCTCATCCTCGAGGGACGACGTCTGCGGGACGATCAGATCCTCGCCGAGCAGCATCCCGGGCAGCTCCTCCACGTAGGCTTTGCCCGCGGCGAGCGGATCGACGCAGTAAAGACACTTGTCTATCGTGTCGTGCACCATCGCGATGCGCCCGGGCGCGATCTTCCAGGCGGCCTTGATGCCGATGCGGATCGCGGTCGAGTAGTCCGTCGCCGGGAAGAAGATGTAGGGGTATCCAGGGCTCGTCTTGTGCTCCGTCGCGGCGGCGCTCTGGCCTAGCGCGTTGAACTCGGCATGGGACACGTCCGCCGAGATCGGCACCGGCGTGGCGAGCGAGCCGGCGTACGAACCGGGAATGATGAGCTTCTTCTCCTCCGTGAGCCTCGGGGCGACACGGGTGGTCGGCCCGGTGCCGAACACGAACAGCGTGGAGACCTCGCTCCACCCGGGCTGCTGCCGCCACGCCTCGATGACCTCCTCCGTCTTGGCGGGGTCGTACTGCGCGTCCTTCATGTCGACGTCGATGGGACAGCCCCGGAGCCCTCCCTGACTGTCGTTGAGGTGACGCAGGTAGTCGTAGACCCCGTAGTTGTACGGCGGCGAGATGTCGGTGGCCGTCCCTGTGTCGCCCGTCGTGATCCGGACGCGGAGCACCCCGGTGCAGCGAGCGCCGGCGTCCGGCTCGACGAGCACGGCCGCGGCGGAGCCGGCGGCTGGCGCCTGCCCACCAGGGCGGCGCGTCGAGAACGCCGCCGCCGCGACGAGCGCGGCCGCGCCGAGCGCCCCGATCCAGTAGCTGCGCTGCTGCGGCCCGGCGGCCGTGCGGGGGTTCGACCTGAGGCTCGTCGAGTCCGAGGCGGGGCGCCCGGGGCCCGGCGTCCCCGAGGTCCGCTGGCCGACGTCCTCGTCGAGGGCGATCACGGGCTGAATGCGCCTTCCTTCTGCGCCCTCGAAGTGGCTCACGCGAGAGGGGCGGGGCTCGGCGGGCGTGCTCGGGCGGTCCACGCCCTGCGCGCTCTGATCGAGGTACGCCTTGACCTGCCGCTGCATGCTCGCCCGGCGCTCCGCGAACGCCGCCAGCATGCTCGCGCCGATCTCGTCGGACCCGACGTCCTCGCCCGCCGCGCGCAGGTAGTCCTCGAGCGTCGCGCGCATCTCCTGCGCGGTCGCGAACCGCTTCGCCGGATCGCGGTCGAGCGCCCGCGCCACGATGGCGTCGAGGGCCGGCGGGATGTCCGGCCGGAGGAGCGAGGGCCGCGGGATCTCGTCCACGGCCGCCAGCTTCCAGAGCGCGCTCACGGCGTCGCCCCCGAAGAGCCGCTCCCGCGTGAGGAGCTCCCAGAGCACGATCCCCGCGACGAAGATGTCGGCCCGCCGATCGGTCGAACCGCTGCCGACGGCCTGCTCCGGCGCCATGTACGAGGTCTTGCCCTTCAGCTTCCCGGTCTCGGTGAGGTCGGCGTTGATCGACGCCTTCGCGATGCCGAAATCGAGCAGCTTCACCGCGCCGTCGTACGTGACGAAGATGTTGTGCGGGGAGACGTCGCGGTGGACGATGCCGAGCGGCGCGCCGTCGTAATCGCGGAGCTCGTGCGCGTAGTGGAGGCCGCTCAAGAGGTCGGCCACGATCCTGACCCAGACGCCGCGCGTGAAGCCCGCGGCGCCCGGCTCCCCCTCGGCCACCGCCCTCATGAGCGCGCTGAGCGGCTGGCCCTCCAGGTACTCCATCACGGTGAAGTAGCCGTCGTCGTCGTGATCGACCTCGTAGGTCTGGACGATGTTGGGATGGTTGAGGCGGGCGGACAGCTTCGCCTCGTCCAGGAACATGGCGACGACCTTCTCGCCGTCTCCGCCCACGCCGCGATGGCGCTTGACAACGACGAGCTTGTTGAAAGACCCCGGCCCCCGCGCGATCGCCAGGAACACGTCCCCCATCCCGCCCCGGCCGAGCTTCGCGATCAGCCGGTACTTGCCCAGGATCGCCGCCTGGGTCGGCTCCGCGTCCGAGGTGTCTTGACCCGTGCCCACCATGTTACCGGCCGTCCCCAGGGACGCGCGATGCTCCGAGCGGACTGGGTATGTGAGCAAAGCCGGTTATCCTTGTCAACGCCTCCGTGGGCTGGACCACGGCAGGGCGTCGGCGTCGTCCTCGTCTCCACCTCCATTTCCTCGTCGCGCTGCACGAGCCGGTCGTGCAGCGGGTCCTTGGACCCAGCGCTCAGGAGGGCGACGTCGCTCGGCTGGAGCGAATCTCGAGCGTGGGGACGTCGCTCTGAGCTCCCGCGACGGTCCCCTGCGCAACGGTCGCGCGGCCGACGATCTCGAAGATCTGCACGGGCCCCTTGGCGCCCACGAAGGCGCGCTGCCCGCGCGGCGCGCACTGAAAGCCGGCGGCCTTCGCGTGGACCTCTCCGCTCACGAGGATCTGATTCCGCTCGGCCGCGGTCTCCAGCTGGGCGGCGACGCTCACGACCTCGCCGAGCGCCGTGCAGTCGAGCCGGCGGCAGGCCCGCGAGCCGATCTCGGCGATGATGAGCTCGCCTGTCGCCACACCGATGGAGATGCCGGGGACGAAGGCTGATGCCTCCCCGGCGCGGCGCGCGAGCGTCTCGAGCTGCGCGCGCACGACCAAGCACGCATCGAGCGCGCGCGCGACGTGATTGGGGCCGCGGAAGAGGGCCATGACGCAGTCGCCCAGGAACCTGTCGATCGTCCCACCCCGCATCGAGAGCTCGAGCGCGATGACGTCGAGGTTCGCGTTCAGCATTCGCACCGTCTCCTCCGCGCGCTTGCCCCGGGCCGCGTCGTGGAAGCCGGCCAGATCGAGGAAGGCGACGGTGCCCTCCGCGACTTCGCACGCCCCGAATCCGTCGGGGCAGCGGAGCCGCTCGACGGCGAGCGGGCTCGCGAACGTGCGCAGGAGGTCGTTCTCCCGGCTCGATCGGCTGTTGTCGCGCAGCTCGCACACCTGCTTCAGCGTCTTCTCGATCGTGAGCTCGAGGTCCTTGAAATCGATCGGCTTCACCAGGAAATCGAACGCGCCCCGGTTCATCGCGGCGCGGATGTTCTGCATGTCGCCATAGGCGGACATGACCACCGCTCGCGCGTGCGGGGTCACATCGCCGATGTGGGGGAGCAGCGTGAGGCCATCCATGCGGGGCATGTTGATGTCGGTGAGGACGACATCCGTGTCGGGGTGGTTGCGGAGCTCGGCGAGCGCGCTCTCGCCGTCCTCGGCGAAGACGAAGTTGTAGATGCCCTCGCGGATCTGGCGACGAAAGCACTGCTTGATGAGGGCGGAGACGTCAGGCTCGTCGTCGGCGATCAGGATCTTGGCCGGGCGCCGCTCGTTGCCGGCGGCCAGCGCGGCGAACGCAGCGGCCATCTCGCGCGCCGACCGGAAGCGCTGGGTCGGATCCTTGGCCAGCGCGCGCTCGAAGAACCGATCCAGCTCGGCCGACAGCCCCGGGACGAGGCTCGACGCCGGACGGAAGGGCTCCGTGCAGATGCCCACGACCAGCCCGCCGAGCGTCTGCGCGGTGAACGGCAGCTCGCCGGTGAGCGCGCAGTAGGCGAGGACGCCCAGCGACCAGAGGTCGCTCCGGTGGTCCACGACGGCGCCGCGCATCTGCTCCGGGCTCATGTACGTCGGCGTGCCGATGAGGCCGCCGCCGCCGGTGAGGCGCAGATCGTCGCTCTTCGACCGCATGGTGACCACGCCGAAGTCGAGGAGCTTCACGACCTCGGCGGCCTCGGTCCGGGCGAGGAAGACGTTCCCGGGCTTCAGATCGCGGTGCACGATGCCCGCGGCGTGCGCGGCCGCGAGGCCCCGCGCCGCCTGCGTCACGATCGACGCGACCGCCGGGAGCGGGAGCCGCCTCACGCGATCGAGGTGGCGCTGGAGATCCTCGCCCTCGAGCAGCTCCATCGCGATGTAGGGCCGCTCCTCGTCGACCCCGTGGTCGACCCCGTAATCGTAGATGTGCACGACGTGCGGATTGCGGAGCTGCGCTATCGACTTGGCCTCGCGATCGAAACGGGCGCACGACTCCGGTGACTCCACGTGTTCGGCGCTCATCAGCTTGAGCGCGACACGGCGTTGAAGGCGCAAATCCTCCGACTCCCAGATCTGCCCCATGCCGCCACCGCCGATATGCCGTATCAGCATGTACTTCTCGGCGATGATGGGTTCTGCCATAGCGAGCCGCATGTTACAGCGGTGGAGTAGGGGAGTCAATGACAGCGTGCGCTGCTCCGCGCGCTCCGTCTACATCCGTTACATCTGTCGTCCGCGCGCTGCAGGATGGATGTAGGGGCCTCGCGGCGGCCTGACCAGGGCGCCTACGCGGCGCCGAGCTCCTGGCCGGGCACGTGCTTCGGGAGCGTCACGATGAACTCGGTAAACTCCCCTTCTTCCGTCTCGAAGGTCAGGGAGCCCCCGTTGCCCTCGACGACGATGTTATGACAGATCGAGAGCCCGAGCCCCGTGCCCTCGCCAGGCGGCTTGGTCGTGAAGAAGGGGTTCATGATCTTGTCCCGGATCCCCGCCGGGATGCCAGGGCCGTTGTCATGGACACGGAGCTCGACACGATCGCCGAGATCGCGTGTCGTGACCCGGAGTCGAGGGGAGGGCCCCTGTCCGCGCGCCGGGTCTCTCCGCCGCACGGCGTAGCAGGCGTTGTCGACGAGGTTGATCACGACGCGGCTGATCTCCTGCGGGACGAGGCTCATCTGGCCGATGGAAGGGGAGAGGTCGAGCTCGATCGCGATCTCGGCCGATGAGGCGCGCGCGCGGGCGCCGTGATAACCGATGTTGACGTAGGTCGTCACGAGCGTGTTGAAGTCGACCGCCTGGCGCTCTCCGCGCTCGCCCCGCGAGTGGTCGAGCATCGAGCGGATGATGCCTTCCATGCGCCGGCCGTGCTCGCCGATCTTCTTGACGTTGGTCGTCAGGTCGCCGAGCGCCTCGATGAGGTACTCTTCGCGGCCGTCGTCGAGCCCCCGGGCGAGGGTCGAGATGTCACCGCCGATGTCGTCGATGAGGCGGACCGAGAGCTCGGCGAAGTTGTTGACGAAGTTGAGCGGGTTCCGGAGCTCGTGGGCGATGCCGGCCGTGAGCGAGCCGAGCGAGGCGAGCCGGTCTTGCACGATCATGCGGTCCTGGGCCTCGCGCAGGCGCTTCAAGGTGGCCGCGAGCTCCTCGTTCTTTGCCTGCAGTTCCCGGGTGCGCGCCTGGACCCGCTGCTCCAGGGTGTTGTAGAGCGCGGCGTTCTCGAGCGAGATGACCGCCTGCGTCGAGAGCATCTGCAGGATGCGCATGCGAGCCGGCGTGAAGGCGCCTTTGACCAGGCTGTTCTCGAGGTAGACGATGCCGCGCCGGCCTCCCGGGCGGCCGAGCGGGAAGCAGAGCACCGAGCCGACCGCGTTCCCGGTGATGTGGGGGTCGCGCCCGAAGCGAGGGTTCGCGGCGGCGTCGTCGAGCACGACGCTCTCCTGCGTGCGCGCGACGTAATAGACGATCGAGGTGGGCAGCCCCCGGCGCCCCCGGGGCGCGAGATCGGCTATCGGGATCGACTGGAGGACCTTGGCGTCCTCATCGACGGACTTCTCGCCCTCGATCACCCACTGGCCGCCTTGCTCGAGGAGGAGGTACCCGACCTCGGCGCCGCTCGTCTCCAGCAGGATCTGCATCAGCCGGGAGAGGAGGCGGTCGAGCTCGATCTCGCGCGAGAGGTCCTGCGACGCGTTGAGGACGCTGATCAGGTCGAGGATGCTGAAGTCGAGCTCGCGGCCGGCCGTCTCCGAGAACTTCGACGTCGCGAGGATGCCGGAGGCGACGTGCGGCACGAGCCCCGGGTGCTGCTTCTCCAGCGCCTTGGCCTTGGCGACCGCGCCCCACCGCAGGTAGCCCTCGTGCGCGTCGCGCAGGTGCTGCCGCGCGAGCTTCTGGTCGCCCCGCGCGAGGTAGAAGCGCCCGGCGAGCTCGTGGGCGATGGCGGCCTCGTGCTGGTAGCCGCTCTTCCCCGCGAGCTCCACGCCGCGCTCGAAGGCGTCGCGGGCCACGTCGTCCTGGTCGAGCACGCGCGCGCGCTCGGCGCGGATGAGGAGCAGCTTGTGCTCGTAGGTGGCCGGGCAGTGCTCGCGCCACTTCTCGAGCTTGGCGATGTTGCGCTCCACGAGCGCGCCGATCCGCTCGCGCGCGGCCGCGTCCGCGTGGTCGTACACCGCGAGGTGCGCGAGCGACTCGACCAGCATCCACGGCGAGGCCGACGTCGACCGCTCGACGATGGCGGCGTAGGGCGCGGCGGCCTCCGCGATCGCCGCGGCCTGCTCGTGCTCGCCGAACACGTAGCAGAGGAGCGTCTTGCAGAAATGGTAGTTGAACATCGCCCCCATGTCGCCGGCCGCGCGCTGCTGCGGGACCCGCTCGGCCTCGACGTACGCGGGGCCGGCGAGCACGACCTGATCGGAGGTCTTGCCGCGCAGGTTGTGCACGGTCTGCTGGTAGATCTGCATCCAGCCGAGGACCATGGTTTGGTGGAGCTTCGCGATCCCGTGCGCGTACTGCTCCATGTCGGCGGCGAGCGTCCCGAGGTCGACGCCGGCGAGCAGCCGGGTCATGCAGACCGTCACCCCCGCGTTGGCGGCCTGGAATGGCGTGCCGGCCTCCAGCGCGAAGCGATAGGCGTCCGAGAACAGCGGCGAGAGCTCGTGGAGCGGCGTCTTCACGTGAATGACCATGAAGCCGCTGTAGAGATAGGTGTGCGCGCGCGACCCCTTGTCGCTCAACCGATCTGCGAGGCGCAGCGCCAGCCGGCCGAAGCGGTAGGCCCGATCGAGCTCGTCCCGGGAGAGGAGGAGGAAGCCGTAGTAGGCATACCCGAAGGGGGATTGCGGCGCGCCCCCGCAGCGCAGCGACATCTGGACGAGCCGGCAGACCGCGATCGAGAACAGCCTCGCCCCTGTGATCACGGCGATGTTGATCACGTGGCTCAGGAGGGCCATCCTCGCCCGGTCCGCCGGATCGCCGCACTCCGGCAGGTCGGCGAGCTCCTCGACCGGCCGGTCGCCGAGCGCCTCCGCCGTGAGCGCGAGCTCCCGCTCGACGTCCTCGGCAGCCGCGCTCTCCGGCATCTCGACGCCGAGCCGCCGGAGCGCCTCAAGGTATACCCGCATCGCATCGGCGAGCCGCTGCTGCGAATAGAGGGCGTGCCCCTCCAAGTCGAGCAGCTTCACCTCATCGAGCGCGCTGGTGGCCCTCGGCCGGACGACCTCGCACAGGGTCTGCGTCGCCTCGAAGTCGCCCTGGGAGAACGCGGCCTCGGCCGCGGCGAGGTGGATGTCGCGGGCGAGCTCGTAGTGCGCGCTCCAGTCCTCGGCGCCGAGGAGCGCGATGCCCGCCTGACCGTAGACCTGCGCCTGCTGCCCCGCGCCGGCTTGGAGCGCCCTCCGCGCCGCCTGTAGATTGAGACGGGCGAGATCGATGATCTCCTCGCGCTGCTCGATCGCCGCCCGCCCCTGGTTGAGCAGCCCCACGATGTCGAACAGCCGGCCGGCCGACTCCTCCGCGCTCGAGCGCCCGAGGAGCCTCCTGCCGACATCCCGGCGAAGGCGCGGCTCCTCCTTCTCGTCCAGCATCGAGACGACGGCCTGCTGGATGCGATCGTGCGCGAATCTACAGCGGAGGCCGGGCCCCGCCGCCGCCATCTGCACGGCGGAGCTGACCCGATCCATCGGGATCAAGAGCCCCTCTGTGGCCGCGCTCCACAGGTCGCCTCCGACCTCCTCCACCGGCCGATCCGCCGCGATCGCGAGCGTGCCGAGGTCGAACATGCCGCCGAGGCAGCCCGCCACCTTGAGCAGGTCCTGCGCAGCCGGCGAGAGCTTCCGCACCCGGGCCACCATCAGCTCGACGACGTTGTCGGTGATCCCGCGCTGCCGGATGCGGTCCAGGTCCCACCGGAAGCCGTCGGCGCTGCGCTCGATCAGCCCGTCGGCATACAGCGAGGTCAGGAATGCGCATACGAAGAACGGATTGCCCGCGGTGCGCGAGAGCAAGAGATCGGCGAGCGGAGCGGCTTCCTCGGGCGAGGTGCCGAGCGCGTCGCCGGCCATCTCTTTCATGTGCTCGAGCCCGAGCGGTGCGAGCGAGAGCCGCTCGACGCGCGCGCCGCGCGCCGCGATCTCCCGGACCGTCAGCGACAGGGGATGGACGTCGGTGACCTCGTTGTCCCTGTAGGAGCCGATCAAAAAGAGCGGCAGATCCTGCGCGGCGTTGAACAGCTCCCCCAGCAGCTTCAAGGCATCGAGGTTGGCCCACTGGAGGTCGTCGAAGAAGATGCAGAGCGGGTGCTCCGGCGTGGCGATGGCCGCGACCAGGTCGCGCACGGTCTGGTTGAAGCGCTGGCGCGCCTCGGTGGGCGGCAGCACCGGCACGTCGGGCTGCGGCCCGAGCACGAGCTCGAGGCTCGGGCACGCGTCGATGAGGACACGCGCTCTTGCTCCCAGCGCCTCGCGCACCCGCGCGCGGAACGCCGCGAGGCGCTCCTCGCTCTCGGTGAGGAGCTGCTCGACCAGCGCGTGGAGGGCCTGCGCCAGCGCGGCGTGCGGGGCGTCGTCGCGATACTGGTCGAACTTGCCCGCGATGAAGATGCCGCGCCGCGCGGTGAGCGGGCGATACACCTCGTGGATGAGCGCTGATTTTCCGACGCCGGAGTACCCGGACACGAGCATGAGCACCGCGCCCTGATCGACCCGCTCGAACGCCGCCATGAGAGCCTGGACCTCGGCGTCACGGCCGTACAGCTTCCGCGGCAGGTGGAACCGCTCGGAGCGGTCGTGTCGCCCCAGCGGGAACGGATCGACGGCGCCGTGCTGGCGGAGCTTCTCGAGGCAGCCCGCGAGGTCGGCGCGGATGCCGCGCGCGGACTGGTAGCGATCGTCGGCGCTCTTCGCCATCAGCTTGAGCACGATCTGCGCGAGGACCTCGGGGATCGTCGGGTTCGACGCCCGCGGCGAGGGCGGCTGCCGCGCGATGTGCGCGTGCACCAGCTCGAGCACGTCGTCCGCCGTGAAGGGGAGACGCCCGGTGAGCAGCTCGTAAAGGCTCACCCCGAGCGAGTAGTAGTCTGTCCGGTAGTCGACCGACCGGTTCATCCGGCCGGTCTGCTCCGGGGACATGTACGCCAGCGTGCCTTTGAGGCCGCCGGGGCTCGTGAACGAGGTCGACTCCTGCGGGAGCACCGAGGCGAGGCCGAAATCGATCACCTTCACCCGCCCGTCGGCCGGGTTCATCACGATGTTGGAGAGGTTGAGATCGCGGTGGACGACGCGGCGCTGGTGGATCGCCTCGAGGACACTCACCACGTCGATGGCCAGCGCGAGGGTCCGCTCGAGCGAGAGCGTCCCGGCGGCGTTCATGGCCTTGAGCGAGGTGCCGCCGAAGTCCTCGATCAAGAGAGCATATCGCCCGCCGTCCTCCTCGACGCCGTGGCTGCGCACGACGCCGTCCACGTCCTTGAGCTCGCTCAGGATCGCGTGCTCGTGGCGGAGCGACGCGATCTGCGCCTGCGACGGATGCTGCTCCTTCAGGGCCTTGAGCACCAGAGGGAGACCGTCCGAACGCCGCCTCGCACGGTAGGCGGTGGAGCGGGCACCCTCCCGGAGCCGCTCGATGATCTCACAGCCGCAGATGTCCATCGTCCTTCTCCGCCACGACAGGTTAGGTGACGCTCGTCCTGCTCAGATCCACGCGCGAGCGCCGCCGGGGAGGCGAGATCCGGCCCGCGGCTCCTGCGCCTCTCGGCCCGGCGGGTCGGGATCCTCATCGGGGTCGGGGCCCGGGTCGGCGATCCAGGCGCATCGGCTCCACGCACCGCCCGCGATCTCGGCCTGCGCTTCGGGCGAGCGCGATCGCACGAGCGCGGTGCGCTCCTCGTCCGTGAGCGCAGCGTCCTGCCCGCCGGTCGTGAACGCGGCGTGCTCGAAGGGGTCGACGCTCAGCTCGGTGAGCAGCTTGAAAAGACGATCCATGAGTCTTCCTCTCTCTCTCTCACTCTTTGGTGGGCTTGACGGGGTCTGTCGTGCTGCCGTTGGCCTGCGCGGACAGCGCGCGGACAGCGCTCCACGTGGGGTCGAAGGCGACGAGCCCGATGGCCTCGACGGACAGGCGCTCGTGCGATAGCGTCTCGACCGCCCTGACTTCGCTGGCGGGCTGGTCGAGCAGATCCAGCCCGAGGAGCATCACCTGGATCTCGGACCTGGCAAACTCGAGCAGCCTTCGAGTCTGCTGGATGACCGCCGGCGCGAGCGGGTCGCCCAGCCGCTTGAGTCCGACGGTGACGAGGTAGCGTGAAACGATATCCTCCGGATCCTTCTGAAGACCGGACGTCCCGACAGCGACCGACCCCGCGAAATCTCCTGCGCGATGCAGGAGCGTCGCGAGCGGGCGATCGAGCACGAGCCGCTGGTTGACGTCGAACAGGAGCGCCTCGAGCAAGGTTTGGCGCGCCTCGTCGAGATCCTCCGCCGTCCCCTGCTTCTCGCCGGCGACGAGGCCGAGGAGGATCGCCTTAAAGGCGTGCGCCCAGGCGTAACGCCGGTTGAGCTGGCACGCCTTATCAAAGCTCTCCCTCGCCCGCTCCGCGGCGCTCTCGCCGGGGCTCGCCGTGCGCCGCGCCGCGTGCGTGGCGTCCAGGCCGAGCTTCGGCGCGAGCTTCGGCATCATGTCGAGCCAGTATTTGAACGTGTACGCTGCGCCGCGGTGGGCGAAGGTCCAGGCGCTCCCCGGCGAGAGCGTGATCGCCGTATCGAAGAGCTCGATCGACCTGTCCACGAGGTTGTGCAGCTCTTCCCAGCTCTGCCCGGACATGTTGTAGATGGCGTGGGCCCTGAACGCCTCCGCCCAGTGCGCGACGGCCCAACCGTATTCTGGTTGCAGCTTCATCGCGGTCTCGAAATCCTCGCAGCAGCGCTTCCAGTCGTCGATGGCTGCGTAGGCGGCGCCCCGGTGAGCGTAGGCCCACGCGTACTTGCCGTCGATCGCGAGCGCGTCGGTGAAGCACTGGACCGCCGCGGTGGAGTTGCCGTTCGTGCGGTGAACCTCGCCTTGCTGGGCCAGGCTAATGAGCTTCGTGCGTTTCTTGTTGGTCATGAGCTCCCTCTTCATAGATCTGCCGCCGCGGCCCTGCTCCGCCCGTAAGGCAGCGACTCGGCCGCCGGGTTCAGGCTGCGCACCCAGCGCGCGGCATGGGCACGCGGAGCAGCCCATCTCGCCTGGCTCACCTCCGCGCGCGTGGGCCGAGCTCGCGCTCGGCCGGATCACCGCGCCGCGTGGTGCCGGTCGTTCTGGAAGGCGTGGGGGCTCCGGTCCCGGAGGTCGGCGGGGTCGGGATCCTCGTCCTCGTTCGGGTCGGGGCCGGGATCGAAGAGACCGGCGCATCGGGTCCACGCGCCGTCCGCGATCGCGGCCTGCACCTCGGGCGAACCCCGCTGCTCCAGCGCGGCCCGCTCCTCGTCGGTGAGCAGCTCATTCTGCTTGAAGGGGTCGATGCTCAGCTCCGTGAGCAGGTCGAAGAGATGATCCATGAATTCTCCTATGGTTCAGTCGTCCTTGGCTTGGAGCTCTCGAATTTCGAGCGGCGAGAGCGGCTTCATGTGGAGTTCGCTCCACGTGGGATCGAAGGCCACGAGCGCGATTGCCTCGACGGACAGGTTGTTTCGCTTGCTCACGATGGACCTGCCGTCTACCCGGCCTTCGAGCACGTCCAGGCCGTGGAGCATCGTGTCGATTTCGCTCTTGGTCGACTCGAGCACCTTCCGGGTGTGCTCGATGACCACCGGCGCCAGGGGGTCATTGAGGTGTTTTAGCCCGACGGCGACGAAGTAGCGCGAGAAGACATCCGACGGATCCTTCGCCACGCCGTTGAGCCCTGCGGCGACGGACTCACGGAAAGTCCCCGCGCAGCTCAGGAGCTTTGCGGCGGCGCGGTCGACTGGCAGCCGCTTGTCGACGTCGAGCGCGAGCGAGTTGAGCAGGCAGTCGCGCGCCTCGAGAAGCCCGGGCTTCATCTCGAGCTGCTCCCGCGCGAGGAGGGCCAGAACGCATGCCTTGAACGCGAAGACCCACGCGTACCGCGGATCGAGCTCGCACGCTTTGTCGAGGTCCTGCAGCGCTCGCGACGCGGCGTCGCTGCCCCTGGAGCGCTGCGCCTCCGGCGCCGGCGTGGGGCGGTTGTCCAGCTCCAGGGCCGGCACCAGCCTGGGCATCACCTCGAGCCAGTACTTGTACGTGTACGCCGCGCCCCGGTGGGCGAAGGTCCAGGCGCTCCCCGGCGACAGCTCGGCAGCTCGTTCGAGGAGCTCGATCCCGCGGTCGATGGCCGCGTGCTGCTCGCGCCAGTCCGGGGGCGTGTCGGCCCTGCCCAGCCTGTAGCTCGCATGCATCCGATGAGCTTCCCCCCAGCGCGCGTACGCCCATCCGTAATCGGGCTTCAGCTTCAACGCCGTCTCGAAATCGTCGCAGCAGGCCTTCCAGTTGTCGAGCGCAGCGTGGGCGGCGCCCCGGTGAGCGTAGGCCCACGCGTACCCGCTGTCGAGCTCGAGCGCCTCGGTGAAGAGCTGGATCGCCTCGGTGTACTGGCCCTCCTTGCGCCGCCCCTCGGCCTTCTGGGCGAGGCTCTTGATCTTCGTGCGTTCATTCGCTGTCATGAGGTCACCTCGTCAGTGCACAAGTGGTGGATCCACCCCGGCTCCGGCGTCGCCGTCCCAGCCGATGCGCTCCAGCGCCTCCGGGTCGACGGGCGCCCGCGCGACCGGCGGCACGTACAGCGTCGAGATGTCGTCCACGGCCGCCGCCGAGAGCGCCGAGAGCGCCACCCGGTCGAGGCGAGGCGAGGCCAGCGGGTGCGCGGCCGCCTCGTAGATCACCGCCTCATGGGCGGCCGGATAGGTCTGGCACAGGCGCTCGCCCAGGCTCTCGAGCCCGCGGCGGATGCGCGCGGCGTCCGACGGGTCGAAGACGCCCGCGCAGCCGACCCCGCCGATCTGGCACAGCACGAGCGGCGTCCGGGCGTCGATCTCCCGCCCCCGGATGAGGAAATCGGTCGCCTCGAAGAGCTGGAGCCCGTCCCGGCCAGGATCCAGCCCGAGATCGGCGAAGAGACAGTCGATGGATGAGATGCCGGGCAGCATCCGGGCCGGGAACCCCTCGTCGCGTGCCTGCCGGACCGCCTCGTGCGCCGCGCTCGCGAGCACGCCCGGGTGCCCGTAGAACACCGCGCACACCTTGAGCCCTTGGCGCAGCTCTCCCAGGATGCGCTTGACCATCTCCGCGTAGATCGACCGCCGCGGCGTCTTGCCCTGCCCGTAGGGCAGCGACTCGGCCGCCGGGTTCAGGCTGCGCACCCAGCGCGCGGCCCACGCGTCGGCCACCGCGAAGAGCACCCGATCCGCGCGCTGGATGGCGCGCTGGGCTGCGAGGGTCGTCTGGCCGCCCCACTGGATGCCGATTCCGACGACGACGAGAGATCCATTGGTTGACATGCGCTCTGCCCTGTGCCGGCGTCCACGCGTCGGCCGCAGGGGCGATCCATCGTCGTTTCCCCCGGACCCGATGGCTTGTTTCGTTCCTTAACGTGACGTCGAGCCGGGATCAATCGAACGTGCGCGGGCGCGCGCGGCCCGGCCCTGCGCGCGGCGCTGGCCTCGGGCGCGCTCGCGCCGAGCTTGCCCGCTCCGCGATCAGCATCGTCCATGCGGTACAGCCGCGACGGCGATCGGCGTCACGCAGGCGCATCACCGGGGCGGCCGGCGCACCCTATGCACCGGGGCGCGCCGGCTGCGCGCGGCCGCGCTGGGGCGGCCGTGCTCAGGAAGAATCAGTGCAGCATTGCGGCCGCATTTCGGCCAGAATTGACGTCGAGGGCGGGCAGGGCCTGCGCTTTGCAGAGCGCGTTCGACCCAGAGAGCCAGGAGGGTACGCAAGTGTCCGTAGCAGCCAGCCAAAACAGCCAGAGCTCGTTCCACTCGGAGCCGCCGCCGCCGGTGTCGATCCCCGGCCTGCGGGCGAAGATCGCGAACGAGAAGCTCAGGCAATGGATCGCCGAGGTCGTCGCGCTGTGCCAGCCGGACAACGTGCACGTGTGCGACGGCTCGAAGGAGGAGTACGACGCGCTGTGCGACCAGATGGTCAAGGCGGGTACGCTCATCCGTTTGAACCCGGAGAAGCGCCCGGACAGCTACCTCGCGCGCTCGGACCCGAGCGACGTCGCGCGGGTCGAAGACCGCACGTTCATCTGTAGCCGGCGAAAGCAGGACGCCGGCCCCACGAACAACTGGGCCGAGCCGCAGGAGATGAAGGCCACGCTGCGCCGGCTCTTCGCCGGGTCGATGCGGGGGCGCACGCTCTACGTCATCCCCTTCAGCATGGGCCCGATCGGCTCGCCCTACTCGCACATCGGCGTGGAGCTCAGCGACTCGCCGTACGTCGCCGCGAGCATGCGGATCATGACGCGCATGGGGCGCAAGGTGCTCGAGGCGCTCGGCGACGGCGATTTCGTCCCCTGTCTGCACTCGGTCGGCATGCCCCTCGCCCCGGGGCAGGCCGACGTGCCGTGGCCGTGCAACGCGGAGCACAAGTACATCGTCCACTTCCCGGGAGAGCGGCTGATCTGGTCCTACGGGAGCGGCTATGGCGGCAATGCGCTGCTCGGCAAGAAGTGCTTCGCGCTGCGCATCGCCTCGGTCCTCGGCCGGGAGCAGGGGTGGCTCGCGGAGCACATGCTGATCCTGGGGGTCGAGTCGCCGAAGGGCGAGAAGACGTATGTGGCCGCGGCCTTCCCGAGCGCGTGCGGCAAGACGAACTTCGCCATGCTCATCCCGCCGAAGGCGTTCGCGGGCTGGAAGGTCACGACGGTGGGCGACGACATCGCCTGGATGAAGCCGGGGAGGGACGGGCAGCTTTATGCGATCAACCCCGAGGCGGGCTATTTCGGCGTGGCCCCCGGGACGTCGGAGAAGTCGAACGCGAACGCGATGGCGACCATCCGGAAGGGGACGATCTTCACCAACGTGGGGCTCACGCCCGACGGCGACGTCTGGTGGGAAGGGATGACCGACGAGCCGCCGCCGGAGCTCATCGACTGGCAGGGGAAGCACTGGACCCCGGACTGCGGCCGCAAGGCGGCGCACCCGAACGCGCGCTTCACGACGCCTGCGTCGCAGTGTCCGTCGATCGATGCGCGCTGGGACGATCCGAACGGGGTGCCCATCAGCGCGATCGTCTTCGGCGGGCGGCGGGCGACGACGGTGCCGCTCGTCGTCCAGTCGTTCAACTGGAGCTTCGGCGTCTACACGGCCGCGACGATCGGCTCGGAGATGACGGCCGCGGCCGCCGGCACCATCGGCCAGGTGCGCCGCGACCCGATGGCGATGCTGCCCTTCTGCGGCTACCACATGGGCGATTACTTCAACCACTGGCTGCAGATGGGGCGCCAGATCGTCAATCCGCCCCGCATCTTCGCGGTGAACTGGTTCCGCAAGGACGACCAGGGCAACTTCCTCTGGCCGGGCTTCGGGGAGAACATGCGCGTCCTCAAGTGGATCGTCGACCGCGTGCACGGCCGCGGCTTCGCGGAGGAGAGCCCGCTCGGCTGGATGCCGCGCTACGAAGACATCGAGTGGCGGGGCATGGACCGCTTCTCGAAGGAGCAGTTCTACCAGCTGATGGCGGTCGACCGCGAGGCGTGGAAGGTCGAGTTCGGCTCGCACGGGGAGCTCTTCGAGCGGCTCTACGACCGGCTGCCCAAGGAGATCCTGCTGATGCGCGAGCTGCTCCTGTCGCAGCTCTGGCGCTCGCCCGAGCGGTGGGAGCTCGCGCCCGAGCGCTACCTCGAGGAGCACGAAGACCACGACGACATCGACGAGCCCGGCGCGTAGAGGCCTCCTCGGGTGAGCGCGCCCGCGCGGCAAGCACCCACCGAGAGGCGCGCCTCGGAATGAACGTGCCTCCCCCCGTGGTAGTCTATCGATAAGAGGGGGCGTTGGGTGGCACGACCGTCGGAGGCGGTGACCCGGAACGCGGCGCCCGGCGGGCGCCACGCGCTCACGCCGCCGGCGGGGTCGGGTCGTCTCGGCGAGGCGCGCGGGCTCGACCGCGCCCGGGTCGACGGCTGCCGCCATGTCCTGCTAGACCGCCAGGCTCCAGCGCTTCGTGGCGCATCTTCCGCAGGGGGCTCGCCATGGACGTGAGCGCTCCCTCTTACCTGGTCACCGAGACGCTTCACGAGGGCCGGCGGGTCAGCCTGCTGCGCGCGGTCCGGAGCGCGGATGGCCTGCCGGTGGTCTTGAAGGTCCTCGACCCGAGGCGCAGCCGCCCGCAGGACATCGAGCGGATGAAGCAGGAATACGCGATCGGCAAGCTGCTCGACCACGAGGCGGTCGTGGCGCCGCTCGCCCTCGAGACGCACGAGGGGCTGCCGGCGCTCGTCCTGGAGGACTTCGGCGGCGAGCCGCTCGATCACCTCATCGGCGCGCCCATGAACGCCGAGCGGTTCCTCGACGTCGCGGTCCGCATCGCGGCCTGCGTGGCGGCGATCCACGAGCGGGACGTCCTCCACAAGGATCTCAAGCCGCAGAACATCCTCGTCAACCCGGCCACCGGCCAGGTCAAGCTCGCCGACTTCGGCCTCGCGTCCCGCTTTTCGCGCGAGCAGGCGCCGGCGGGGCCTCCACGGCTCATCGAGGGGTCGTTGCCGTACCTGTCTCCCGAGCAGACAGGGCGAATGAACCGGGCGATCGACAGCCGCGCCGATCTCTACGCGATCGGCGTGACGTTCTATGAAATGCTCACCGGGCGCCTGCCGTTCGAGGCGCGGGACCCGCTCGAGTGGGTGCACTGCCACGTCGCCCGCGCCCCGCCGGCGCCCTCGGCGCTGGTGCCGGAGCTGCCCGAGGTGCTCTCGGCGCTCGTCCTGAAGCTCCTGGCCAAGACGCCCGAGGATCGCTACCAGACCGCCCGCGGCCTCAAGCACGACCTCGATCGGTGCGCGACGCAGCGCCGAGCGACCGGCAGGATCGAGCGGTTTCCCCTGGCCGAGCGCGATGCCTCCCGCCGGTTCCAGATCCCTCAGAAGCTCTACGGCCGCGAGGACGATGTGGCCGCGCTGCTCTGCGCGTTCGAGCGGGTGGTGGCCACGGGCTCCCCGGAGCTCGTCGTGGTCGTCGGCTATTCGGGCATCGGCAAGTCGACGATGGTCCACGAGCTCTACAGGCCGATCGTCCGTGAACGAGCCCTGTTTCTCTCGGGGAAGTTCGACCAGTACAAGCGCGACATCCCCTATTCCACGCTCGTCCAGGCGTTCCGGGAGCTCGTGCTCGAGATCCTCGCCGAGAGCGAGGACCGTATCGCGGCCTTCCGGCAGCGCCTGCTCGGCGCGCTCGGGAGCAACGCACAGCTCATCGTGGAGGTGATCCCCCAGATCGAGCTCGTCATCGGCCGGCAGCCTCCGGTCGCCGAGCTCCCGCCGGCCGAGGCGCAGAGCCGGTTCCGGGTCGTGTTCCGGAGCTTCATCGGGGTGTTCGCCCGGCAGGAGCACCCCCTCGCGCTCTTCCTCGACGATCTCCAGTGGGCCGATCTGGCGAGCCTCGGGCTCCTCCATGATCTGTTGACGCACCCCGAGACGCATCATCTCCTCGTCATCGGCGCGTACCGCGACAACGAGGTGAGCCCCTCGCACCCGCTCGTGCTGGCGCTCGACCAGGTGCGGAAGGAGGGCGCGCGCATCTCGGACATCGCGCTCGGCCCGCTCTCCCGCGAGCACCTCGCCGCGCTCGTCAGCGACGCGCTCCGCTGCAGTCGCGAGGACGCCGCGCCGCTCTCGGATCTCGTCCACGAGAAGACGGGCGGCAACCCCTTCTTCGCGATCCAGTTCCTCACCGCGCTGCACGAAGAGCGGCTGATCGCGTTCGACGAGGGCGCCGAGAGGTTTCGGTGGGACGTGGCGAGGATCCGCGGAAAGGGCCTCACCGACAACGTGGTCGACCTGATGGTCGGCAAGCTCGTGCGGCTCTCTCCGAGCACCCAGAGGGCGCTGCAGCTGCTCGCCTGTCTGGGGAACACCGCGGAGGTCGCCCTCCTCGCGATGGTCCGCGGCCGCGCGGAGCAGGACGCGCACGCGGACCTCTGGGAGGCCGTCTCCGCGGGGCTCGTCCAGCGCCTCCCCAGCTCTTACAAATTCATCCATGATCGGGTGCAGGAGGCGGCCTATTCGCTCATCCCCGACGGCGAGCGGGCGGAGGCGCACCTCGGGATCGGCAGGCTGCTCGCCGCGCGCACGGCGCCGGAGGAGCTCGAGGAGAAAATCTTCGAGATCGTCAATCAGCTCGACCGCGGCGCCCCGCTGATCACGTCACGGGAGGAGCGAGAGCGATGCGCCAGGCTCAACCTCGTTGCCGGCAAGCGCGCCATGGCGTCGGCGGCCTTCGCCTCGGCGCTCACCTACCTCGTCGCCGGCGCCGCGTTCCTGGAGAAAGACCCCTGGGAGCGGCAGTACGAGCTCGCCTTCGCGCTCGAGCTGCGCCGGGCAGAGTGCGAGTACCTGACCGGGGAGCTCGGGGCGGCGGAGGAGCGGCTCTCGATGCTCTCGCGCCGCGCAGGGAGCCTCGCCGACGCGGCGGCGGTCGCCTGTGTGCGCGCGGACCTCTACACGACGCTGGATCGGAGCGAGCTCGCCGTCGAGATCTGCCTCGAGGTCCTGCGGCGCGTCGGCGTCGACTGGTCGCCGCACCCGACAGAGGAGGAAGTCCGCAAGGAGTATGAGCGGATGTGGGGTCAGCTCGGGAGCAGGCCGATCGAGGCGCTCGTGGACTTGCCCCCGATGACCGATCCGGCGATTCGCGCGATCATGGACATCCTCAACTGGGGCCAGGCGCCGGCCTTGTTCACCGACCAGAGGCTGCACAGCCTCCTCGTCGGTCGCATGGTGAACCTGAGCCTCGAGCATGGGAACAGCGACGGATCGTGCTTCGGCTATGTGCAAGTCGGCGCGGTCCTCGGCTCGCGCTTCGGCGACTACCGCGCGGGGTACCGCTTCGGCAAGCTCGGCCTCGATCTGGTGGACAAGCACGGGCTCGACCGCTTCAAGGCCCGCGTCTACCTGGACTTCGGAGTCCTGGTCAATCCCTGGACGAGGCACGTGCGCACCTGCATCGAGCTCCTGCGGCGCGTCTTCGACATGGCGAGCGAGACCGGTGACCTCACCTTCGCAGCCTTTGCCCGCAACGCCTCCATCGTGATGCTGCTCGCCAAGGCGGAGCCGCTCGGGGACGTGCAGCACGAAGCCGAGAGCGCGCTCGCTTTCGTACGGAAGGCGAGGTTCGGTCTCATCATCGATTGCGTCATCGCGCAGCTGCAGCTCATCCGGTGCCTCCGCGGTTTGACGCCCAGCTTCTCCTCCTTCAACGACGCGACCTTCGACGAGGCCAGGTTCGAGCAGCACCTGGAGAGCGATCCGCGCCTCTCGGTCGCCGCCTGCTGGTACTGGATCTGCAAGCTCCAGGCGCACTTCCACGCCGGCGATTACGCTTCTGCCCTCGCCGTGGCGACGAAGGTGGAGCGGCTCCGCTGGGCGGTGCAGTCGTTCTTCTACGTGAGCGACTACCATTTCTATGGCGCGCTCGCGCGGGCGGCGTGCTGCGAGGTGGCGCCCGCGTCGCCCGCGTCGAACGACGAGCGGCGCCAGCACCTCGCGGCGCTCGCGGCCCACCGCGAGCAAATCGAGGTCTGGGCTGCGAGCTGCCCAGAGAACTTCGGCAGCCGCGCCGCGCTCGTCGGCGCCGAGATCGCGCGCCTCGAGGGCCGGGCTCTCGACGCCGAGCTCCTCTACGAAGCGGCGATCCGCGCTGCGCGCGAGAGCGGCTTCGTCCACGGCGAGGCGCTCGCGTACGAGGTCGCGTCGAGGTTCTACCGGGCGCGGGGGCTCGACGCATTCGCCGCGACGTACCTCCGCGAGGCCCACGCCTGCTACGCGCGCTGGGGGGCGGACGGCAAGGTCCAGCGGATCGAGCAGCGGAATCCTCGCCTCTGGGAGGCGAGGACGCTCGCCCAGGCCGCCACCTTCGCGGCGCGCTCCGAGGAGATCGACCTGCTCTCGGTGATCAAGGCGTCTCAGGCCATCTCGAGCGACATCGTCCTCGACAAGCTGCTGTGCACGCTGCTCGCGGTCGTCCTCGAGCAGGGCGGCGCGCAGAGAGCTTGCCTCGTCCTGGTTCAGGGCGAGCGCCTCTCGATAGAGGCCGAGGCTGCCCTCGAAGAGCGCGCGGCGGCGACGACCGTCCTCCCGCGTTCGACGGAGGAGGTGTCGCGGCGCGTCCCCGCGTCGCTCGTCCGCTACGTACACCGCACGAAGGAGCGCGTCATCCTGCACGACGCGGCGGCCGATGCGGGCAAGTTCTCCGGAGACGAGTACTTCGCGCGGCGCAGGACCCGATCGCTCCTCTGCGTGCCTATCCTGAGGCGGGCCGAGGTGGCGGGCATACTCTACCTCGAGAACGATCTCCTCGCCGGCGCGTTCACGCAGGACAGGCTCACCGCCCTCTCGCTGCTCGCCACACAGGCGGCGATCTCGCTGGAGAACGCGCGGCTGCTCTCCAGGGAGCAGTCCGCGCGGAACGCGGCCGAGGCGGCGGAGCGGCGCGCCGCCTTCCTGGCGGAGGCCGGGGACATCCTCTCCGGGTCGCTCGATGACAGAGATACGCTGTCGTGCATCGCGCGGCTGTCGGTCCGGACGTTCTGCGACTGGTGCATCATCGACCTCGTGGAAGGCGGGGTGATCCGCCGGCTCTCCTGGGCGCACCGAGATCCTGCCAAGGAGTCGTTGCTCGCGGAGCTACAGCGGCGGTATCCGCCTGGCTGGGATTCGCCTCACCCGGCGCTCAAGGCCCTGCGGGGCGGTGAGCCGCTCCTGTTCGCCGAGCTCTCCGACGAAGTCCTCCGGGAATACGCCGAGGACGACGGGCACGCGAGGCTCATCCGCGAGCTCGGGGCGGTGAGCTCGATCATCGTGCCGCTGGTGGCGCGGGGACAGAGGATCGGCGTGCTGAACATCGTCTCGTGCGTGCCGGAGCATCGCTACGGGGACGCCGATCTCGCGCTCGTGCAGGAGGTGGCGCGCCGGGCGGCGATCGCGATCGACAATGCGCGGCTCTACCGCGCTGCCCAGGACGCCATCTGCGTGCGGGACGAGTTCCTGACGGTGGCGACGCACGAGCTCAACACGCCGATGACGTCGCTCACGCTCACGCTCGAGGCCGTGGATCGGGCGCTCCAGCCGGGTCGCTCCTGGGATCCGCAGGCCATGCGCAGGCAGGTCGACCGCGCGCTGCGGCAGGTGGCGCGCCTGACCCGCCTGAACAGCGAGCTCCTCGACGTCTCGCGGATCAACGCGGCTCGGCTGTCGCTCGAGGTCGCGGAGGTCGACCTGGTGGCGGTCGTGCGCGAGGTGATCGCGCGGTTCAAGCTGGATCTGGCGCGCGCAGGGTGCTCGGTCTCGCTGCTGGGCGGCGGCCGGCGCATCGTGGGGCTCTGGGATCGCTCGCGGGTCGACCAGATCGTCTCGAACCTCCTCGCCAATGCGATCAAGTTCGGCGCGGGAAATCCCGTCGAGATCTCCGTCGGGGAGGAGGCCGAGACGGCGCGGCTCGCGATCAGGGATCATGGGATCGGGATCGACCCGGCGCGCCAGCAGCAGATATTCGAGCGGTTCGAGCGCGCGGTGTCCGACAGGCACTACGGCGGGCTGGGGCTCGGGCTGTACATCAGCCGCAGGATCGCGGAGGCGCACGGCGGCTCGATCCGCGTCGAGAGCGCGCTCGGCGCCGGGGCGACGTTCCTCGTCGAGCTGCCGCGGGCCGGACCGCCGCGCGGGGCCGAGCCGAGCGGCCCGCCAGGCTGAGCGGTGCGGGCATGCACGTGAGCCCGGGGATCCCTGCTCGCCGGCGCCTGCGAGGTGCGCCGCGGAACTGCCGGGCCTCAGCCGTGGTATCTATCGATAGGGGGGCCTCGGGTGGCACGACGACGGGAGACTGTGGCAGCGAATGCGGTGCCCGGCCTGCGCCGTCGGCTCGCGCCGGCCGTGCGGCCGCGCCGCCTCGGCGAGGCGCGCGGACTTGACCGTTCCGGCGCCGACAGCGCTCCTGTCCCACGTAGCCGCCGGGCGCCAGGGATCCATGGCGTTTCTTCCCCATGGCGGTGAGCCCGGCCTCCCCCTACGCGATCACCGAGATCCTCCACGAGGGCCAAAGGTCCCGCCTGCTTCGCGCGGTTCGGAGCGCCGATGGCCGCCCCGTTATCCTGAAGGTCCTCGACCCGAGGCGCAGCCGCCCGCAGGACGTCGAGCGCCTGAAGCACGAGTATGCGATCGGCAAGGCGCTGAGCCACGAGGCCCTCGTGGCGCCGCTCGCCCTCGAGACGTACGAGGGGCTGCCGGCGCTCGTCGTCGAGGATTTCGGCGGTGAGTCGCTCGACCGCTTGCTCGGCGCCCCCATGAAGGTCGAGCGGTTCCTCGAGCTCGCGGTTCGTATCGCAGGCGCCGTGGCGGAGCTCCACCAGCGGGACGTCATCCACAAGGATCTCAAGCCCCAGAACATCCTCGTCAACGCGGCTACCGGGCAGGTCAAGCTCACCGACTTCGGCCTCGCGTCCCGCCTCTCCCGCGAGCAGTCGCCGGCAGGGCCTCCCCGGCTCATCGAGGGCTCCTTGCCGTACCTGGCTCCGGAGCAGACGGGGCGGATGAACCGGGCGATCGACAGCCGCACCGATCTCTATGCGCTCGGCGTGACGTTCTACGAGATGCTCACCGGGCGCCTGCCGTTCGAGGCGCGGGACCCGCTCGAGTGGGTGCACTGTCACGTCGCCCGCGTCCCGCCGCCGCCCTCCGCGCTCGTCCCGGAGCTGCCCGAGGTCGTCTCGGCGCTCGTCCTGAAGCTCCTGGCGAAGATGGCGGAGGATCGCTATCAGACCGCGCGCGGCCTCAAGCATGACCTCGATCGGTGCCTTTCGGCGTGGCGAGCCACCGGCCGGATCGAGCCGTTCCCCCTGGTCGAGCACGACGTCTCCGATCGCTTCGAGATCCCGCAGAAGCTCTATGGCCGCGAGGAGGACGTGGCCGCGCTGCTGGGCGCGTTCGAGCGTGTGATGGGCACGGGCGCCCCCGAGCTCGTCCTGGTCTCAGGCTATCCGGGCATCGGCAAGTCGGCGCTGGTTCACGAGCTGTACAAGCCGATTGTCCGGGAGCGAGCGTCCTTTCTTTCGGGGAAGTTCGAGCAATACAAGGGCGACATCCCGTACTTCACGCTCGTCCAGGCCTTCAGGGAGCTCGTGCTGGAGATCCTCGCCGAGGACGAGGACCGGATCGCGGCCATCCGGCAGCGGCTGCTCGGCGCCCTCGGCATCAACGGACAGCTCATCGTGGAGGTCATCCCTCAGCTCGAGCTCGTCATCGGCCGGCAACCGCCGGTTCCTGAGCTCCCGCCGGCGGAGGCGCAGAACCGGTTCCGCATCGTATTCCTGCACTTCATCGGGGTGTTCGCCCGGACCGGGCACCCCCTCGCGCTCTTCCTCGACGATCTCCAGTGGACCGACGCTGCGAGCCTCGGGCTCCTTCATGATCTGGTGACGCACCCCGAAACGCGATATCTCCTCGTCATCGGCGCATACCGCGACAACGAGGTGACCCCCTCGCATCCGCTGGTGCGGGCGCTCGACCAGGCGCGGAAGGAGGGGGCGCGCATCACGGACATCGTGCTCGGCTCGCTCTCCCGGGACCACCTCGCCGCGCTCGTCAGCGACGCGCTCCGCTGCCGCCGCGAGGACGCCGCGCCGCTCTCGAACCTCGTTTACGAGAAGACGGCTGGCAACCCGTTCTTCGCGATCCAGTTCCTCTCCGCGCTGCACGAAGAGCGGCTGATCGAGTTCGACGAGCGCGCCGAGGCCTTCCGGTGGGACGTGGCGAAGATCCGCGAGAAGGGGTTCACCGACAACGTGGTCGACCTGATGGTCGGCAAGCTCGCGCGGCTCCTTCGGCGCACCCAGGGAGCGCTGACGCAGCTCGCCTGTCTGGGAGGCGTCGTGGAGGTCACTCTCCTGACGATCGTTCAGGGCGGCTCGGAGGAGGACGTGCACACGGATCTCTGGGATGCAGTTCATGAGGGGCTCGTCTTTCGCTTGAACGGCGCGTACAAGTTCCTCCACGACCGCGTCCAGGAGGCGGCCTATTCGCTCATCCCCGAAGGCGAGCGGGCGGCGGTGCATCTCGGGATCGGCCGGGCGCTCGCGTCGCATACGCCGCCCGAAAAGCTCGAGGAGAAGATCTTCGAAATCGTGAACCAGCTCAACCGCGGCGCCGGGCTCATCACGTCGCGGGGCGAGCGAGAGCGGGTCGCCGAGCTCAACCTCGTGGCGGGCAAGCGCGCCAAGGGGTCGACCGCCTACGCCTCGGCGCTGGCGTACGTCGCCGCCGGCGCGGCGCTCCTCGCCGAGGACAGCTGGTCGCTTCGGTACGAGCTCGCCTTCGCGCTCGAGCTCTATCGGGCCGAGTGCGAGTACCTGACCGGCGAGCTGTCGACAGCGGAGGAGCGGCTGGCCATGCTCTCGCGCCGTGCCCGGAACGTCGTCGACTTCGCCGCCGTCACGTGCGTGCGCATGGCCCTTTACACGACCCTGGATCAGAGCGACCGCAGCGTGGAGGCGTGCCTCGAGTACCTCCGGCGCGTCGGCGTCGCGTGGCCGCCGCACCCGTCGGACGCGGATATCCAGAAGGAATACGAGCGGATGTGGCGAAAGGTCGGGAGCCGCCCGCTCGAGGATCTCCTCGATTTGCCCACGATGACCGACCCGGACTGCCGCGCGACCATGGACGTCCTCTCGTCGTGCGATGTGCCGGCCTTGTTCTCCGACAAGAACCTGCTGAGCCTCCTGGTCGCTCGCATGGTGAACCTCAGCCTCGAGCATGGCAACTGCGACGCATCATGCCTCGCCTACGTCCGGCTCGGCTCGCTCCTCGGATCGCACTTCGGCGATTATCAGGCGGGGTTTCGCTTCGGCAAGCTCGGCCTCGATCTGATGGAGAAGCGCGCGATACTCCGCTTCAAGGCCCGCGTCTATTTTGTCTTCTGGTACACCATCAACCCCTGGACGAGGCACGTGCGCACCAGCCTCGATCCATTACGACGCGGCTTTCGCGCGGCGCAGGAGACCGGCGATCTCACGTATTCGTCGTATCTGTCCGCCGTACTGGTGACGCTCCTCCTCACGGAGGGAGATCCGCTCGGCGAGGCGCAGCGAGAGGCCGAGGCAGCGCTCGCGTTCACGCGGAAGGCGAAGTTCGGCCTCGTCGTCGACCTCATCACCGGACAGCTCAGGCTCATCCGGACGCTTCGGGGGCTCTCGCCGGTCCTTGGCTCCTTCAACGATGACGACTTCGACGAGGGCCGGTTCGAGCGGCGCCTCGAGCGCGATCCGCGCCTCTCGATCGCCGCGGGGTGGTACTGGCTCCACAAGCTGCAAGCGCGTTGCTACGCGGGTGATTACGTCTCTGCCCTCGAGGCCGGGGCGAAGGCGCAGCAGCTCCTCCGGACATCGCCGGTGTTCCTCGCGCTCACCGAATACCATTTCTATGGTGCGCTCGCGCGGGCGGCGCGCCACGACGCGGCATCTCCATCCGCCGATGAGCGGTCGCAGCACCTCACGGCGCTCGTCGCCCACCACCATCAGCTTGAGGTCTGGGCCTCGAGCTGCCCGGAGAACTTCCGCGATCGCGCGGCGCTGGTCGGCGCCGAGATCGCGCGCATCGGCGGCGAATGGGACAAAGCGGAGCATCTGTACGAGCAGGCCATCCGCGCCGCGCGCGAAAGCGGTTTTGCCCACGACGAGGCGCTCGCCCACGAGATCGCGTCGAGGTTCTACCGGACGCGAGGGTTCGACCTGATCGCCGACACGTACCTCCGCGAGGCCCGCGCCTGTTACGACCGCTGGGGGGCGGACGGCAAGGTCAAGCAGATCGACCAGCAGCATCCGCACCTCTGGGACAAGACGCCGCTCGCCCCGACCGCTTCCTTCGCGGTGCGGCCCGAGCAGCTCGACCTGCTCTCGGTGACCAAGGCCTCGCAGACCCTGTCGAGCGAGCTCGTCCTCGACAAGCTGCTCCGCACGCTGCTCGCGGTCGTCCTCGAGCAGGGCGGCGCGCAGAGGGTTTGCCTCCTCCTGTACAAGGACGGGCGCCTCTCCATCGAGGCGGAGGCCGCCCTCGAAGAGAGAGGGGCGGCGACGACCCTCCTCCCGCCGAAGGCGGAGGATTGCTCGCGGCGCGTCCCCATGTCGCTCGTCCGCTACGTTCAGCGGACGAAGGAGCGTGTCATCCTGAGCGACGCCGCCGCGGACGCGGGCAAGTTCTCCGGCGATGGCTACTTCGCTCGATACAGGCCCAAGTCGCTGCTCTGCGCGCCCATCCTGAGGCAAGGCGAGGTGGTGGGCCTGCTCTACCTCGAGAACAACCTCGTCGAGGGCGCGTTCACGCCGGAGCGGCTGACCGCCCTCTCGCTGCTCGCCACACAAGCAGCGATCTCCCTGGAGAACGCGCGGCTGCTCGCGAACGAGCAGGCCGCGCGGACCGCGGCCGAGGCGGCCGAGCGCCGCGCGGCCTTTCTGGCCGAGGCCGGGGACATCCTCTCCGCGTCGCTCGATTATGGCGAGACGTTGTCGCGTATCGCGCAGCTCTCGGTACGATCGCTTTGCGACTGGTGCGTCATCGATGTCGTGGAAGGTGGAAAGATCCGCCGAATCTCCTGGGCGCACCGAGATCCCACGCGGGCGTCGTTGATCCAGGAGCTGGAGCGGCGGTATCCTCCTGGCCGGGACTCGCCCCATCCCGCGGCCACCGTCCTGCGCAGCGGTGAGCCGCTCCTGCTCGCCGATCTCTCCGAGGCCACCCTCCGGGAGCATTGCGAGGACGGCGGGCACGCGAGGCTCCTCCGAGAGCTCGGGACCGCGAGTGCCATCACGGTGCCGCTCGTGGCGCGTGGACAGCCGATCGGGACGCTGAGCATCGTCTCGTCCGCGCGGGAGCGCCGCTACGGGGATGCCGATCTCGAGCTCGTGCAAGAAGTGGCGCGCCGGGCGGCGATCGCGATCGACAACGCGCGGCTCTACCGCGCCGCCCAGGAGGCCATCCGCGCGCGGGACGAGTTCCTCACCGTGGCGACGCACGAACTCAACACGCCGATGACGTCGCTCACGCTCTCGCTCGAGGCCATGGATCGGACCATCCGATCGGGTCGAACCTCGGATCCGCGGGCCATGGGCAGGCAGATCGACCGCGCTCTGCGGCAGGCGGCGCGCCTGACCCGCCTGAACAGCGAGCTCCTCGATGTGTCGCGGATCGACGCGGCTCGGCTGAGGCTCGATGTGGCGGAGGTCGATCTCGGGGAGGTCGCCCGCGACGTGCTCGCGCGGTTCAAGCTGGATCTGGCGCGCGCCGGGTGTGCGGTCTCGCTGCGGGAGGGCGGCCGGGTCGTGGGCCTCTGGGATGGTTCCCGCGTGGACCAGATCGTCTCGAACCTGCTCGCCAACGCGATCAAGTTCGGCGCGGGCAAACCCGTGGAGATCTCCGTCGGCGAGGAGGCGGGGACGGCACGGCTCTCGGTCAGGGATCACGGGATCGGGATCGACCCCGCGCGACAGGCGCAGATTTTCGAGCGGTTCGAGCGCGCGGTGTCCGACAGGCACTACGGCGGGCTGGGGCTCGGCCTGTACATCAGCCGCCGGATCGCGGAGGCGCACGGCGGCTCGATCCGAGTCGAGAGCGCGCTCGGCGCCGGGGCGACGTTCATCGTCGAGCTGCCGCGGACCGGACCGCCGCGCGGGGCAGCGCCGCGGGCCCTGGCGGGCTGAGCGACGCTGCCAGGCGCGCTCACGCCGGCTCGTCGCGCTCGGGGTCGATGTGCACGAGCACCTGCGCGTCGGGCTCGATGGCGAGGATGGCGTCGCGCGCGCGGTCGCCGGTCGCGTGCGCGCGCGCGAGGGGGAGGTCGCCCGAGAGCTCGATGTGCACCTCGACGAACAGCGTGCGCCCGGCGATCCGCGTGCGGAGCGCGTGGTGGCCGAGGAGCTCGCCGCGATCGCGCATGGCGTCGAGCGCGGCCGCGATGGCGCCGACGCGCTCCTCCGGGGCGCTCGTGTCGATGAGGTCGCGCACGCCGAGCCGGAGGAGGGTCCCCGCGGACATGAGGATGTAGACGGCGACCGCGACCGAGAGGACGCCGTCGATGCGGGAGAAGCCCGTCGCGTACGTGACGGCGACGCCGGCGAGGACCGCGAGGTTCGCGGCGATGTCGGTGCGGTAGTGGACGGCGTCGGCCTGGATGGCGCTCGAGCCGGTGCGCGCGGCGACGCGGCCGAGGTAGGCCACGAGCGCCGCGGTGACGAGCGCGGCGGCGGCCATCGCGCCGAGCGTGACGCCGGCGAGGCGGAGCGGCTCGGGCGACAGCAGCCGCCGGATGCCCTCGATGAGCAGGTAGACCCCCGAGCCGCCGATGAGCAGGCCCTGGCCGGCGGTCGCGAGCGTCTCGATCTTCGCGTGGCCGAACGGGTGCGAGCGGTCGGGCGCGGCGTGCGCCAGCTGGATGGCGAGGGCGTTCGCCGAGGAGGCGAAGAGATCCGTGAGCGAGTCGACGGCGCTCGCGGTCACGGCCATCGACTGTCCGAGCTGGCCGGCGATGAGCTTGCCGAGGGCGAGGCCGCCGGCGGTCAGCGCCGCGATGCGCCCGGCCCGCAGCGCGGCGCGGGCGCGGTCGGCAGGGTCGAGGGGGCGGTCGGCGGAGACAGGGGCGCCGGGGTCGACGACGGCGCGGCCGGCGGGCGCAACGCCGGGGTCGGGGCGGGCGGCGGGGTCGGGGCGGGCGGCGGGGTCGGGGCGGGCGGCGCGGGCAGGACGTGGTCCGCTCATGGCCGGGAGGCTACCTCGCGACGCCCTTGCCCGTCATGCCGCCTGGAGCAGGTCCTGCTCAACCTCCTGTCGGTCTCGACCTCGGGCTCTAGTTCGCCAACGCGGAGGCCTGATGCCTTGAACCGCAGGTCTCCGATCGACGACGGGACGGCCCTGGCCGAGATGGCGGAGCACAAGCTGCTGAACGAGCTCTTCGGCTGCCTCGCTCATGGGCTGTCTCACAAGGGCACCGGCGGCTCGCGCGCCCGGGACCCGAAGACGCTTGCGACGGAGAGGTCGCGCTCGATAGGTATATCCAGACGCTCCCTGCGGCGCTCCAGGGGACCTGGATGGCAGGGGGGCGGGGGAGCTCCGATGACGAAGACACTCAAGAGACCCATCGAGACCCGGACCGGCATCCGCGTCGTGCACGACGGCGACGTCGTGGAGGCCTTCAACGTTGTTGGCGAGCGCATCCACCGCATCGAGAAGCCTGGCCGCATCCCCGGGGTCTTCGTGGCGCGCTGGTATGGCACGCCGCTCGACGAGGAGATGAAGGAGATCATCGGCGGTCATTTCTACGATGTCTTCCTGGAGTGCGGGGGCCCCCTGTGCCTCATCGACATACGCGACTGCAAGTCGAGCTGGGACGGCATCAACGACTGGCAGCGAGACGAGATCATGCCGAAGGCCTACGCGGCCGGGCTGAAGCGGGTCGCGACGCTCCTGCCCAGGGAGGCCGCGCCGGGCGCGGAGCAGGTCGTCGAGAACCACGAGTTCGCCGCCAGCCGGTTCGCAGAGGACGATGCGCACATCGCCGCGTTCTTCTCCGAGGAAGAGGCGCTGGCCTGGCTGCGCAGGGCCCACCCGCCGGGGGCGGCGTGAGCGCGCAGCCCGCGAGCGAGGCACCGGCATGACCGAGCGCGACACGCCGGGGGAGGGCGCGGCGCTCGAGGCGTTGCGGGGCGTGCTCGACGCGATCCGCGACGGCGTCCTCGTCTACAGCGGAACGGGCGATGTCGCGTTCGCGAACGCGCGGATCCGAGAGCTGCTCGGAGACGGCCTCGCCGGGCCGGAGGCGCTGGCGATTCGCGGGGGGGCGCTGGCGAGCGGGCATCCGCTCGAGCCGCTCGGGCGGGCGTGGCCCGACGTGCTCGGCGGCGCGCGCAAGCGGTTCACCTGCCGCGCCGCGCGCGAGGACGGCCGCGCGGTCGACATCGAGGTGCTCGCGCGCAAGGTGAGAGCCGCGGGCGAGGAGCTGATCCTCGTCGAGCTGCGCGACGTGACGCGAGAGAAGCAGGCCGAGCGGGCGCTCCTCGAGAGCAAGCGGCAGGCGGAGAGCGCGGCCCTCATGCGCACCGAGGAGCTGCAGAGGAAGCTGCGCCTCGTCGAGGAGCAGGAGCGGGCGCTGCTCGAGCTCTCCACGCCGGTGATCCAGGTCTGGGAAGGCGTCCTCGTCCTGCCGCTCGTCGGCACCATCGACCGCCGGCGATCGTCGCTCATCCTGGAGAGCCTGCTCGACAGCGTCGTGGAGACCTCGTCGGACCGCGTGATCATCGACGTGACGGGCGTGTCGGTCACGGACGAGGTCGTCTCGGGCTACCTGCTCAAGGCCGTCCGGGCGGCGCGGCTGCTCGGCGCGGCGTGCTCGTTCGTGGGCATCTCGCCGGCCATGGCGCAGGCGCTCACGCGGCTCGGGCTCGACTGGTCGGGCGTGGAGACCTTCCGGGACCTGCGGGCGGGCCTGAAGGCCGCGATCGCCGTCCGGCAGCGTGCCCCGGCCGCAGCGAAGCCCGCCTGATCGCCGCGTCACGAGAGCATGGAGGCCCCCGCTCGTCGGGGCCCGCGACGTGCACCGCGGAACTGCCGGGCCTGACCCGTGGTACCTATCGATAAAGGGGGTGCTGGGGTGACACGATCGTGGGAGGCCGTGACAGAGAATGCGGTCCCCGGTGAGCGCCGCGCGCTCACGCCGGTCGTGTGGCTGCGTCGTCTCGGCAAGGCGCGCGGACTCGAGCGCTCGGGCGTCGGCGGCAGCCCCCAGGGGCCGCCAGGCCGCCGGGCGCCGGCGCCGCTCCACGGAGCGCCTCCCGCATGGGGATGAGCGCCGCCTCGCCATACACGATCATCGAGACCCTCCATGAGGGCCTGAGGACCAGCCTGCTCCGCGCGGTCCGGAGCTCCGATGGCCGCTCGGTGATCTTGAAGGTCATCGACGCGAGGCGCAGCCGCCCGCAGGACGTCGAGCGCCTGAAGAACGAGTACGCGATCGGGAAGATGCTGAATCACGAGGCCATCGTGACGCCGCTCGCCCTCGAGACGTATGAGGGGCTGCCAGCGCTCGTCCTGGAGGATTTCGGCGGCGAGTCGCTCGATCACTTCATCGGCGCGCCGATGCAGACCGAGCGGTTCCTCGACCTGGCGGTCCGTATCGTGGCCGGCGTCGCGGAGCTCCACGCGCGGGGCATCCTTCACAAGGATCTCAAGCCCCAGAACATCCTCGTGAACGCGGCCACCGGCCAGGTCAAGCTCACCGACTTCGGGCTCGCGTCCCGCCTCTCCCGCGAGCAGCCGCCGGCGGGGCCTCCGCGGCTCATCGAGGGCTCGTTGCCGTACCTGTCTCCGGAGCAGACAGGGCGCATGAACCGCGCGATCGACAGCCGCGCCGACCTCTATGCGCTCGGCGTGACCTTCTACGAGATGCTCACCGGTCGCCTGCCCTTCGAGGCGCGCGACCCACCCGAGTGGGTGCACTGCCATGTCGCCCGCGAGCCGAAGCCGCCCTCCGCGTTCGTCCCGGAGTTGCCCGAGATCCTCTCCGCGATCGTCCTGAAGCTCCTCGCCAAGATGGCGGAGGACCGCTACCAGACCGCGAGCAGCCTGCTGCATGACCTCGAGCGGTGCCAGGCGGAGCTCCGGGCCACCGGCAGGCTCGATCCGTTCCCCCTGGCCGAGCGCGACGTTTCCGGCTGCTTCCAGATCCCTCAGAAGCTCTATGGCCGCGAGGACGAGGTCGCCGCGCTGCTGTCCGCGTTCGAGCGCGTGGTCGGCACGGGAGCCCCGGAGATCGTCCTCGTGTCTGGTTATTCCGGGATCGGCAAGAGCGCGCTGGTGAGCGAGCTTCACAAGCCGATCGTCCGTGAGCGGGGATTCTTCATCTCGGGGAAGTTCGACCAGCACAAGCGCGATATCCCGTACGCGACGCTCGTCCAGGCCTTCCGGGAGCTGGTGCTCGAGCTCCTCGCCGAGAGCGAGGAGCGGCTCGCGGTCGTCCGGGAGCGGCTGCTCGCCGCCCTCGGGGTCAACGGACAGCTGATCGTGGACGTGATCCCGCAGGTCGAGCTCGTCATCGGGCGGCAGCCGCCGGTCGCCGCGCTGCCGCCGACCGAGGCGCAGAGCCGGTTCCGCGTCGTGTTCCGGCGCTTCATCGGGGTATTCACCCGGAAGGAGCACCCCCTCGCGCTCTTTCTCGACGATCTCCAGTGGGCCGATCCCGCGAGCCTCGGGCTCCTCGAGGATCTGATGACGCACACCGAGACGCGGTGTCTGCTCGTCATCGGTGCCTACCGCGACAACGAGGTGACCCGCTCCCACCCGCTGATGCTGGCGCTCGATCAGATGCGGAAGGGGGGCGCGAGCGTCCGGGAGATCGTGCTTGGCCCGCTCTCGCGCGAGCACCTCGCCGCGCTCGTCAGCGACACGCTGCACTGCCGCCGCGAGGACGCCGCGCCGCTCTCGGACCTCGTCCACGAGAGGACGGGCGGCAACCCCTTCTTCGCAATCCAGTTTCTCATGGCGCTCCACGAGGAGCGCCTGATCGAGTTCGACGTCTACGCAGAGGCCTGGCGGTGGGACGTCACGAAGATACGCGCCAAGGGCTTCACCGACAACGTGGTGGCCCTGATGGTCGGGAAGCTCATGCGGCTCCCGGCCAGCACCCAGGAAGGAGTGAAGCAGCTCGCCTGTCTGGGACACGCCGCGGAGATCTCGCTCCTGGCGATGGTCCATGGCCGCTCGGAGGGGGTGTTGCACGCGGTCCTCTGGGAGGCCGTCCGCGCAGGGCTCGTCGTCCGCACGGACGGCGCGTACAGCTTTCTCCACGACCGCGTCCAGGAGGCGGCCTATTCGCTCCTCCCCGAGGACGAGCGGGCGGCGATGCACCTCGGGATCGGCCGTCTGCTCTCATCGCGGACGCCGCCCGAGGAGATCGAGGAAAAGATCTTCGAGATCGTGAATCAGCTCAACCGCGGCGCAGCGCTGATCACGGCGCGGGAAGAGCGCGAGCGCGTGGCCGAGCTCAACCTCGTCGCGGGCGAGCGCGCCAGGAGAGCCACGGCCTACGCCTCGGCGCTGAGCTATCTCGCGGTCGCCGCCGAGCTCCTCAGGGGTGAGGGCTGGGACACGCGGTACGAGCTCGCCTTCGCGATCGAGCTCCACCTGGCCGAGTGCGAGACCGTCACCGGCGCCCCGGCGGCGGAGGAGCGGCTCTCCGCGCTCTGGCGCCGCGCGCGGGACCTCGTCGACGCGGCCGCCGTCGCGCGCGCTCGCGTCGAGCTCTTCACGACCCTCACCTGGAGCGACCGCGCCGTCGGCGCGTGCCTCGAATACCTCCGGCGCGTCGGCGTCGCGTGGTCGCCGCACCCGACGGACGAGGAGGTCCATCGGGAGTTCGAGCGGCTAGGGGAGCGGCTCGGGAGCCGCTCGATCGAGGAGCTCATCGATCTGCCCCCGATGACCGATGCGGTCTCGCGGGCGACCGTGGACGTCCTCACGTCGACCATCCCGCCGGCGCTCTTCACCGACGCCAATCTGCTCGCCCTCATCCTGGGTCGCGCCGTGAACCTCAGCATCGAGCACGGAAACAGCGACGCCTCGTCCTTCGCCTACGTCTACCTCAGCACGTGCCTCGGCCCGCGCTTCGGCGACTACCAGGCGGCGTACCGCTTCGGCAAGCTGGGCTTCGATCTGGTGGAGAAGCACGGATTGCTCCGCTTCAAGGCCCGCGTCTACGCGACCTTCGCGTTCATGGTCCTGCCCTGGACGAGGCACCTGCGCGCCAGCATCGAGCTCATGCGGCGCGCCCGCGACGTGGCGCAGGAGACAGGCGACCTCGCGTATGTGGCCTATACCGGAAGCTCCCTGGTCTCGCTCCTGCTCTCGGGCGGCGATCTGCTCGACGAAGCGCAGCGCGAAGCAGAGAGAGAGCTCGAGTTCGCGCGGAGGGCGAGGTTCCATCTCATCGTCGACATCTATACGGGAAACCGCCGGCTCATCAGGGCGCTCCGGGGCCTCTCGCCCGACTTCTCCACCTTCAACGACGCGGAGTTCGACGAGGGCCGGTTCGAGCGGCACCTCATGAGCGATCCCGCGCTGACGCTCGCCGCCTGCTGGTACTGGATCCGCAAGCTGCAAGGGCGCTTCTACGCGGAGGACCACGCCTCCGCCGTCGAGGCAGCCTCGCAAGCAGAGCGGCTCCTCGGGTCGTCGGCGTCGTTCTTCGAGGCGGCGGAGTACCATTTCTACGGAGCGCTCGCGCGGGCAGCCCACCACGACGCGGCGACCGCCGACGAGCGCTGCCGGCACTGGGATGCCATCATCGCCCACCACCAGCAGCTCCAGCGCTGGGCGACGAGCTGCCCCGAGAACTTCGGGAACCGCGCGGCGCTGGTCGCCGCCGAGATCGCGCGAATCGAGGACCGGCACCTCGACGCCGAGCGCCTCTACGAAGAGGCCATCCACCTGGCGCGCGCCAGCGGCTTCGTCCACAACGAGGCGGTCGCTTGCGAGGTCGCGTCTCGGTTCTACCGAGCACGGGGGCTCGACAGGTTCGCCGACACCTACCTTGGCGACGCGCGCACCTGCTACGCCCGCTGGGGCGCCGACGGCAAGGTGGCGCAGCTCGACAGGGAGAACCCGCGCCTCCGAGAGCCGAGGCCCACCCCGTTCACCGCCACCTTCGCGGCTCGGCCCGAGCAGCTCGACCTGCTCTCGGTGACCAAGGCCTCGCAAGCCATCTCGGGCGAGATCTTCCTCGACAGGCTCCTTCGCACGCTGCTCGAGGTCGTGCTCGAGCAGGGCGGCGCGCAGAGGGCCTGCATCGTCCTGAGTCAGGACGGAAGGCCCTCGATCGAAGCGGAGGCCGCGCTCGAGGAGGGAGGGGCGGTGATGAGCACCCTCGAGCCGGGGCCGGTGGATTCTTCACGGCGCCTCCCCTCGTCGGTGGTCGACTACGTGTGGCGGACGGAGGAGCGCGTCATCCTGCACGACGCGACCGCCGATGCGGGCAGGTTCTCCGGCGACGTCTACTTCGCGCGGAATCGGCCCAGATCGCTCCTCTGCATGCCCATCCTGAGGCGAGCCGAGGTGGTGGGCCTGCTCTTCCTCGAGAACAACCTCCTCGCCGGCGCGTTCACGCAGGAGAGGCTCACCGCCCTCTCGCTCCTCGCCTCGCAGGCGGCGATCTCCCTGGAGAACGCGCGGCTCCTCTCGAAGGAGCAGTCCGCCCGGACGGCGGCGGAGACGGCCGTGCGGCGCGCGGCGTTCCTGGCCGAGGCCGGGGAGATCCTCTCCGGGTCGCTCGATTACGGGGAGACGCTGTCGCGGCTCGCGCGGCTGTCGGTGCGATCGCTCTGCGACTGGTGCATCATCGATGTCGTCGACGGTGGAGAGGCCCGGCCCGCGGCCTCGGCTCACAGCGATCCTGCGAAGCAGCTTTTGCTCGCGGAGCTACGACGGCGATACCCTCCTGGCCGGGATTCGCCCCACCCGGCGGCCCGCGTCCTCGGGGACTTCGAGTCGCTCCTGCTCCCCGAGATCTCCGACGAAGTCCTCCGGAGATACGCCGAGGACGAGGGGCACGAAAGGCTCCTCCGCGAGCTCGGGACGCATAGCTCCATCACCGTGCCGCTCGTGACGCGGGGACAGCCGCTCGGGGTGCTGAACGTCGTCTCGTCCGTGCCGGGGCGCCGCTACGGGGAGGCAGATCTCGAGCTCGTGCAGGAAGTTGCGCGCCGGGCGGCGATGGCGATCGACAATTCGCGGCTCTACCGTGCCGCCCAGGAGGCCGTCCGGATGCGGGACGAGTTCCTGACGGTGGCGACGCACGAGCTCAACACGCCGATGACGTCGCTCACCCTCACGCTCGAGGCGATGGATAGGGCCATCCGGTCGGGTCGGATCTGGGATCCGCAGGCCATGGGCAGGCAGGTCGACCGCGCGCTGCGGCAGGGAGCGCGCCTGACCCGCCTGAACAGCGAGCTCCTCGATGTCTCGCAGATCGACGCGGCTCGGCTGAGGCTCAGCGTCGCCGAGGTCGACCTCAGGGAGGTCGCCCGCGACGTGCTCGCGCGGTTCAGGCTGGATCTGGAGCGCGCCGGGTGCTCGGCCTCGCTCCGGGACGGCGGCCGGATCGTGGGCCGCTGGGATCGCTCTCGCGTCGATCAGATCGTGACGAACCTGCTCGCCAATGCGATCAAGTTCGGCGCGGGCAAGCCCATCGAGGTCGTCCTCGGCGAGGAGGCCGGGAAGGCTTGGCTCTCGGTCAGGGATCACGGGATCGGCATCGATCCGGCGCGCCAGGAGTGGATCTTCGAGCGCTTCGAGCGCGCCGTGTCCAACCGGCACTACGGCGGGCTGGGGCTCGGCCTGTACATCAGCCGCAGGATCGCAGAGGCGCACGGCGGCTCGATCCGCGTCCAGAGCGCGCCCGGCGCCGGCGCCACGTTCATCGTCGAGCTGCCGCGCGCCGGGCCGCCGCGCGCGGTCGATCCGAGCGCCCTGCCGAGCTGAGCGCCGTGGGCAGGTGGCAGGTGGGCGCCGCGCGCCGCCTCGAGCCAGCGGCGCCGGGCTACGCGACGGCGCGGTCCAGGTGGGCGGGCGCCCCCGCCCGCGACGGGCGGAGCTCGACCTTCACCCACCCGGCGTCTCGCCGATCGAAGGCCTTGTAGGCGTCGATCGCCGATTCCAGGGGCGCTTTCTTGGTGAGGATCGCGGTGGGCTCCACCTGCCCCGTCTGCACGAGGTCCACGAGCTTCGGGATGTACTTCCTGTGATTGCAGTTGCCCATCTGGAGGGTGAGGTTCTTGTTCATGGCCTCTCCGATGGGGAAGGTGCGCGACGTCTGCGGATAGACGCCGATGACGGCGATGGTCCCCGCCTTGGCCACGCACCGGACGGCCCACTGCAGCACCTGCGACGGCCCGTCGCCGGCGCGGAAGGCGTCGCCCGTGGTCCGCGCGTTGGGGGCGATCTGCTTGACCTCGAGGTCGAACGCCTTGGCCTGCTGCTTCGCCTCCTTGTGGGCGGGGCCTTCGTGGGGGCGCTCGGCGTCGACGCCCACGGCGTCGATCGCCCGGTCCACGCCGATGCCGCCGGTGAGGCGCAGGATGGCCTCGATCGGGTCCTCGGCGGAGAAGTCGACGGTCTCGGCGCCCTGCTCGCGCGCCATCTCGAGGCGGTCGGGGACGCGATCGACCGCGATGATGCGCCCCGCGCCCATGAGCTTGGCGCTCGCGATCGTGAACAGGCCAACAGGGCCGCAGCCGAAGATCGCGACCGTGTCGCCGGGCTTGATCTCGGCGAGCTCGGCGCCGAAGTACGCCGTCGGGAAGATGTCGGAGAGCAGGATGGCCTGGTCGTCGCTGACCCCGTTCGGCAGCTTGACGAGGCCGACGCCGGCGAACGGGATGCGCGCGAGCTCGGCCTGCAGCCCGTCGAACGGGCCCGACGTGGCGGGGCCGCCGAAGAACGCCGTGCCCGCGTGCTTGCCGTTCGGGTTCGCGTTGTCGCACTGCGCGTAGTATGCGGCGCGACAGTACGAGCAATAGCCGCACGCGATCGTCGAGGGCACGACGACGCGATCGCCCTTCTTCAGGTTCCGCACGTCGGCGCCGAGCTCCTCGACGACGCCGACCGCCTCGTGGCCGAGGACCGTGCCCGGCACCATCCCTGGCATCGTGCCGCGGACGAAGTGGAGATCGGTCCCGCAGATGGCGCTCGCCGTGATGCGGACGATCGCGTCGGTCGGCTCCTTGATCTTCGGCTCCTTGACGTCGTCCATCCGGATGTCGCCGATGCCGTGAAACACTACCGCCTTCATGGGTTCTCGCTTTCTCCCTTCAGGGGGGCGGCGCGCCGGCCGGCCGAGAGGCGCAGGCCGCCGCGCTCTGCAGAGATGCGCCGAGGTTCTGGACGAGGAGTATCCGTGCCGATCCCGTGCCAGCCTGCGCGTGCAACCGCGGCGCGGAGCTCCAACAGGAGCTGCAGCAACCGAGGTGCCAGCGGGACATTGCCGGGAGATCCGGCTCCGGCGCGCTGCTCGCATCCGCGGCGCGCTGCTCCTCGAGCGGCGGGGCGAACGTGACAATCTGCCCCGTCCGGGGCCGCTCGCCGCGGCGAGCCCGGTTGTCCGGGCTCCCCGGCCTGGTTAGAGGGGCTCAGCCGTAGGCGGCCCGTCCGACAGGAGGTCAAGCGAGCCGCGCCGCTGGCCGCTCCCCGCGCCCGATACGGCCGCCGGGCCGACGCCGTGGCATCACCGCCCTTCGCGCCGCCGATCCGCGGCGTTCCCCCGCGCAGGCCCCGCGGCGTACCGCGCGAGCGCGCGCCGGACCGGGCCGCGCTCGGCGCCGCCGGCGCGCACCGGATCGGCCTCGCCGACAAGCACCGACAGCGCGCGCGCCTGCGTCGCCGCCGCGGCCGCGAGGGCGCGATCGCCGTTCCGCGCGGCGAGCGCCGAGAGCCGCCGCGCGATGCCGAGCGCCGCCGGCAGCGCGCCCGCCGCCACGTACGCGGCCGCGAGCTCCTGGAGCAGCTCGCCGTCGTCGCCGCGGAGCGCCGCCGCCGCTTCCAGGTCGGCGATCGCCTCCTCGCGCCGCCCCTCGCGCGACCGCAGCGCCGCCCTGGCGCGGTGGCCCTCGACGAAGCCGCTCACGTGGTCCAGCCCCACGGTATACGCGCGCTCCGCCTCGCGCGGATCGCCCGCCCGCTCGTACAGCGCGCCCAGCCCGAGGTACGCCGGGCCGTAGGTCGCGTCGAAGCGGACCGCCTCCAGGTACCGCTGCAGCGCCACGTCGGCGTCGCCGGCCGCGGCGCGGGCCTCGGCCTGGCGCGTCAGCTCGGCGGCCTGGGCCGTCGCCCAGCCGACCCCGTCCGCCCGGGCCGGCGCGGCCCCGTGGAGCAGCGCCGCGGCCAGCGAGGCGGCGGCGAGGGCGCGCGCTCGGCGGCGCGCGCCCCCCGCATCTACGCACCGCGCCGCGCACACCGGGCCGAGCGTACCGGCGCCCGTCCCTTCGAGCAAACGGACGGCTGCTCCGGAAGGCAGCCGCCCGGCGCGAGTTCGCGTAGGATGCGCGCTCATGGGTGAGGATCTGCGCTTCCCGGACGGGTTCCTGTTCGGCACTGCCGCCTCCGCCACACAGGTCGAGGGGCACTGCGCGCAGAGCGACTGGGCCGCGTTCGCGCGCGAGCCGGGGCGCGTCCGCGGCGGCGATACGCCGGACGACGCGTGCGACCAGCTGCACCGCTTCCGCGAGGACGTCGCGCTCCAGGCGCGGCTCTGTATGGGGGCGCACCGGCTCTCCATCGAGTGGGCCCGCGTCGAGCGGGAGCCGGGCGAGTTCGATCCCGCCACGTGGGACCACTACCGGGACGTGCTCGGCGCGCACCGGGAGGCCGGGATCACCCCGATGGTCACCGTCCACCACGTCACCCTGCCGCGCTGGGTCGCGCAGCGGGGCGGCCTGCTCTCGCAGGATCTGCCGGCGCTCCTCTCGCGCTTCGCCGAGCGCGCCGTCGAGGCGCTCGGCGACCTGTGCCAGCTCTGGATCACCATCAACGAGCCCAACATGCTCGCCCTGCAGGCCCACCTGCTCGGCGTCTGGCCGCCTGCGCGGAGCTCGCCCGTCGAGGCGGTGCGCGCCCACCAGAACCTCTTCCGCGCCCACGCCGCCATGTACCGCGCCATGCACGAGGCCGCGGGCCGGCGCGGGCATTCCATCTCGGTCGGCGTGGCGCACCACCTGCGCGTCATCGAGCCCGAGCGGTTCGGGCGGCTCGCCGACCGCATGTGGGCGGCCCTCTTCGAGCGGCTGTTCAACGACGCCTTCGCGCGCGCCGTCTGCGACAGCGGCCTGCACGACTTCTTCGGGGTGAACTACTACAGCCGCGACCTCGTCCGCTTCTCGCCGGCGCACGCGCGCGCGGGGTTCCTCCGGCGGCTCGTCCCCGAGGGGGCGGAGGTCAGCGATCTCGGCTGGGAGATCTACCCCGAGGGGCTCGGCCACGTGCTCGACGCCTGGTGGCCCCGCGCCCGGGTCCCGATCTACATCACGGAGAACGGCATCGCCGACGCCGACGACGACCAGCGCCCGCGGTTCCTCGTGCGGCACCTCGCGGAGGTCGCGCGGGCCATCGAGCGCGGCGTCGACGTGCGCGGGTACATGCACTGGTCGCTGCTCGACGGCTTCGAGTGGGCCGAGGGGTACGCCCCGCGCTTCGGGCTCGTCGAGGTCGACCGCGTGACCCAGGAGCGCAGCCCGCGGCCGAGCGCCGAGCTCTACGCCCGGATCGCGCGCGCGCGCCGCATCGACGCCGACGGCCCCGGCGGCGCGCGGAGCGAGCGCGGCGCCGCGCCCGCGTGATCGACGGCACCGGAAAGGCAGGAACGATGCGCATCGCGCTGCTCTACCCACCGCCCTGGAAGATCCCCGCGCCCGGGGAGGCGCTCGACGCGAGCGGCGACGGCCCGCCGGCCGAGTACCGCGAGGGCGATCTCGACCCGGACTTCCACCAGACCCCGTACGGGCTCTTCTCGCTGGGCGCGCAGGCCATCCGCGCGGGCCACCAGGTGAAGGTGCTGAACCTCTCGTCGTACCCGTTCTCGCAGGTCGAGCGGGTCGTGCGCGAGCTCGGCGCGGACGTGTTCGGCCTGTCGTGCTGGACCGCCAACCGGCGCGGCGTGGCGCTCACCGCCCGGTGCATCCGGCGGCTCCACCCCGGGGCGCACATCGTCGTCGGCGGGCCGCACGCGACCCCGCTCGCGGCCGAGATGCTGCGGCACCACCCCGAGATCGACACGGTGACGCTCGGCGAGAGCGAGCACTCGTTCCTCGAGCTCCTCGAGCGCCTCGAGGCCGGCCGGCCCGCGCTCGGCGTCGCCGGCACGGCTTACCGCGTCGACGGCCGGGTCGAGCTCGGCCCGCCCCGGCCCGCGATCGAGGAGCTCGACGCGCTCGCGTCGCCGCACGACCACTTCGCCACGCACATCGTGATGACCTCGCGCGGCTGCGCCTGGGCGTGCACGTTCTGCGGGGCCGAGGCGACCTGGGGCCGCGGCTTCCGGGGCCAGTCGGTGCCCTACGTGCTCGACTCCATCGAGGCCGCCGTGGCGAAGCTGCCGGTGAAGATGGTCCAGATCAAGGACGACACCTTCACGACGAACCGCAAGCGCGTTATCGAGATCTGCCGCGGCATCCGCGATCGGAAGATCTCTTTCCTGTGGAGCTGCGACACGCGCGTCGACGTGCTCGGCGAGGAGCTGCTCCGCGAGATGCGCCTCGCCGGCTGCCAGCGCCTGAGCCTCGGCGTCGAGTCGGGCTCGCCGTCCATCCTGAAGAACATCGACAAGAAGATCACGGTCAAGAAGATCATCGAGTCGACAGAGCTCGCGAAGAAGTACGGGATCCAGGTCCGCTACTACATGATGCTGGGCAACCGCGGCGAGACGGCGGAGACGTTCCGCGAGACGCTCGCGTTCCTGGAGGCGGCGAGGCCGCACCAGTACATCTTCTCGTGCCTGTCCATCTACCCCGGCACGCGTGACTTCGACGACGCCGAGGCGGCCGGCTGGCTGGAGCGCGACGTCTATTTCCGCGGTGACTTCCAGGAGCTCAAGACGCCGTTCGACGCCTCGGAGGAGGACACGGCGCTGATGAGCGCCTGGTTCGAGCAGAACAAGGGGCTGCGCGAGCTCTACCGCGAGGGGGTGGAGGAGCGCCTGGCGATCCTCGAGCGGCTCGGCGACCACCACGCGGCGCACCTGGAGCTCGGCGTCGCCTACCTCGACGCGGGGCGGCTCGACCTCGCGGAGCGGCACGCCGCGCGCGCGCTGGAGCTCGGCCATCCGCTGCCCGGGCTCGCGCTCAACGCGCTCGCGTGCGTCGCGGCGGGCCGGCGCGACTGGCAGGCGATGCAGGACCACTTCACGGCGGCGGCGAAGCGCGACCCGCAGCACGCCGTGCTCATCCGCAACGTGCAGGCGGCGCGCGCGTGGTTCGCGAAGGGCGGGCCCGGCAAGGGGCTCCCGCTCGATCTCGTCGCGCGCTGCGACTTCCAGCTCCTGGAGCGGACCGCGCAGCCGGCGCTCCCGGGGCCGCTCCCGGAGGACTTCGCGGCGTGGCCGCAGGCCGTGGCGCGGCCCGCGCCTGCGCGTCCGGCCGAGGCGGGCGGACGCGACGCAGCGGCGCAGCGAGGGCGGCTCCGGGTGCTGCCGTCGTAGCGCCGGGCGGCGCGGCGCCCCGGTTCCTCCGGCCCTCCCGGCGTGCTACCCGCCCTTCCATGTCGACGAGCACAGACCACGGCCGCCCCGGCGCCGGCCCGGAGCCGGCGGCGGATCCACCGCTCCAGGGCGCGAAGGCGCCGAGCCACGCCGAGCGCTGCCGCACGCTGGCGCAGCGGGCCCGCGCCGCCACGCTGTGCACGCTCGCGCGGGATCCCGCCGGCTATCCGTACGGCTCGCTGGTCGCCGTCACCGTGGACGCGCATGGGCGCCCCCTGCTGCTGCTCTCGGCGCTCGCGGAGCACACAGGCAACCTGAAGGTCCGCGCCGAGGCGTCGCTGCTCCTCGCCGAGCCCGCCGAGGGCCTGGCCGACCCGCTGGCGCTCGGCCGCGTGACCCTGATGGGCCCGTGCCGCCCGCTCGAAGGCGCGGAGGCGGCCGCCGCCCGGACGAGCTTCCTCGCGGCGCACCCGCGCGCGTCGTACTACGTCGATTTTACTGACTTTTCTTTCTACCGGCTCGACCCGGTGTCGATTCGCTACGTCGGCGGCTTCGGCCGCATGTCCTGGGTCGAGGCCGACGCATACGCGGCCGCCGAGCCGGATCCACTCGCCGCCGACGCCGCGGGCATCCTCGAGCACATGAACACCGATCACGCCGACGCGGTCCTCGCGTATGCGAAGGTCCTCGCCGGGATCAAGGACGCCACCGGCGCGACGATGACCTCGGTGGATCGTTACGGCTTCGAGCTGGATGTCATCACGCCAGCGGGGCCGAAGGCGACGCGCCTCCCGTTCGGCGCGCCGGTCTCGGCGACGGACGAGGTGCGGAAGGCGATGGTGTCGCTGGTGCGCGAGGCGCGCGGCCGCACCGCCTAGCGGCGCGCCGCGCGGGCGCGCCCTGTCGCGGCCAGCGCGGGGGAGGCCGCCGTCCGCCATGGCGGCGCCAGCCCCGAAGCGCGCCACGCCCCGCGGCACCCGGCTGATTTCGGCGACTCGCTCCCTGGTACGCGACCTGCCGAGGTCGCGCTCCATGGGAGATGCCGACATCACGTTGCGCCACATCGCCCGTAATCGAGAGCGTCGCCGTGGTCCTCTCGGGCCGCAGGCAGCGCCTGCCCGCGACAGGGACGCGCCGCACCGCCTGGCGCGAGCGGCAGTTCAGCGGCGCGCGCTTCCGCATCGACGCGGTCTACCAGCGCACGGTCGCCGAGCTCAGGGCGCGCGGCAGCGTGTTCTGGCTCGTGTTCGCCCCGCTTGCCCGGGACGCCACCGCCGCCGCGATGCGGGAGGTCGTCGCGGAGATCCACGCGCAGGTGGCGACCGGCGAGGAGCGGGTCGAGTTATATACAGCGCTCCTCGTCATGGCGGCCATCGACCCTTGGGGGCACAATCTGCGGAAGGAGATCGTCATGCTGATGGACGACAGGGAAACGGAGAAGGACCTGCTCTGGAGCGTACCGTGGATGAGAGAGGCGCTCGACGAGCGCGTGCGGGAGGCCGAGCAGCAGGCCATCGCCCAGCTGCTCGGCCGCCTCTTCGCGCGGCGGGTCGGGCGCCGGCCCACAGCCGAGGAGGAGCGCTCGATCGTCGAGCGCGCACAGGCCATCGGGCTGGGCGATTTCGACGATGCCCTGCTCGATCTCGACGGCGATGCGCTGGTGCGCTGGCTCGCCGAGCCGATCCGCCGCTGACCCGAGCGCGATCCTGACGGCGACACCTCGCCGGGGAGGCGCTCTGCAGCTCGTCACCCGTCGCGGCGCCGTGGGCCGCCCGACCTCCTCCCGACGCCACGGCGAGAGCGCCCCAGCGCGTGGTGGAGCCCGCTCTGGAGCGAGCTCAGCGTGACGATCTCCCGGAGGTCGATGCCGATGCTCACCATCGTCTGCGCCACCTCGGGGCCGACGCCGGTGAGGATGACCTCCGCGCCGAGCAGCTTCACCGCCTGGGCCGCCCTGATCAGCGAGTCCGCGATCTCGGCGTCCACCACCGGCACGCCGGTGACGTCGAGGATGACCGTGACCGCGCGTTGCGCCACCACCCCCTGGAGCAAGCGCTCCAGCAGCTGCTCGATGCGCACCCGGTCGAGCCGCCCGACGAGGGGCATCACCAGGATCCCCGCATCGAGCGGGATGAGCGGCGTCGAGAGCTCCCGGATGGTCGCCTCCTGCGCGTCGATCATCTGCGCTTGAAGCGCCGCGCGCTCCGCCTCGGCCCGCCGGAGCTCGGTCACGTCGTACCCCTCGGCGATCAGCAGGACGCTCTGGCCCAGCGTGTCGAGGATCGGCTTCATCTTGAGGTCGAGCGTCGCCACGCGCCCGCCGGGCCCGTGGATCTGGACCTCGCACGACGACGGCGCGCCCGCCGCTGCCCGGCGGACGCACTCCTTGATCCGCTCCCCTGCGCTCGCTCCGCCGACCCAGAACGGCGCCTGCCAGAGCGGCCCGCCGCGCGCTTCGCCCGGCCGCGCCCCGGTGAAATCGGCCATCGTCCGGTTGCACTCGATCAGGTCCCCGTGCGGCGTGAGCAGGCCGATGAACATCGAGGTCTCGTCGAAGATCGCCCGGAACTTCTGCTCGCTCTCGCGCAGCGCCTGCTCGCGCCTCAGCTGCTCCGTGAGGGGCCGCGAGAAGGCAGAGAAGAACTGCTCATCACCGCTCTGGACGAGGTGAGAGCTGACCTCGACGTCGATCATGTGGCCGTCCTTGTGGCGGTGCCTCGCGAGGAAGCGGAGCGACCCCTTGGCCTTGATCTCCTCGATGACCATGGTGACCTCGTGCGGCGGCCGCGGGTCGATCTCGCCGATGTTCATCGTCAGGAGCTCGCTCCGGTCGTAACCCACGATGCCGGCGAAGGATGGATTGCAGTCGAGGATCTCGCCGTTCAACCCGACGACGTGGAACCCCTCGACGGCCGCTTGCAGGATGAGCCGCGTCCGTTCCTCCCGGCGCCCCAGCTGCTCATGGAGCCTGTCGATCTCCTTTCGCAATCCGGCGTTCTCCACCCGGAGCCGCTCGATGCTGTCCTGATCCGTCGCCACGTTCGCTCTTCCTTCCATCCTTCCGGCCGCCCCCCTCCCACCCCGCCGAGGAGCCGCTCTCCGCTCCCGCGCGTCTCCAGCGAACCAGGAAGATAGCCGATCCCCGCGTCACGCCGCGCGTTCGTCGGCTGCTCGAGCGCGTCGGACGCGCTCGACCGGAGCGGGCGAGCTCGACGCACGGCCGCGCGTGTCGCGGCGTGCCGCGACGTGTCGCCGCGGCGTTGCGCCCACGACATCAGCGCGCGACGCGCCTGCGCGATACGAGCATGCGCCCTCGGCCTCAGGCCCCTCGGCCGGCGCCGGAGCGCGAACGTGCGATGACTCTCTTTGCCCCTGACGCTGCCCGTGACGCCCACGATGAGCCTGTCCCCGGGGCGCGAGCCCGCCCGGGCGCGGGCGCCGTCGCGCTGAGGTGGCTCGGGGTCGCCATCGCGGCGGCGGCGCTCTGGAGCACGCTGCGCGGCGCGGATCTCCCGAGCGTCGCGGCGCTCATCGCCTCGGTGGGGGCGCCGATGATGGCGCTCGCCCTGGTCCCCAACCTCGTCGCGCGGCTCTTCCAGGCCGAGGCGAGCCGGCGCGTCTTCGACACGTCCAACCCCGCGTCCGGGCGGCCGGCGCCGTTCTCCCGGTACCTCGCGCTCACGCTGTCGACCGAGGCGCTCAACATGAGCGTCCCCGCCGGCGCTGCCCTCTCCGAGTCGGTCACGTTCTATCTGCTGCACCGGTGGTGCGGGATCCCGGGGCCGCAGGCCGTCGCCGGCATCGCGGCGCGCAGGGCGCTGATCGTCCTCGCGAACGCCGCCTACGTGGCGATCGCCCTCGCGCTCGGCTTCGGCCACCTGGAGCGCGCCTCGCGCCCCCTGATCGGCGGGCCGGGGCTCCCGTGGCTCGTGGTCCTCTCGGGGCTCGGCCTGCTCGCCGTGGCGCTCGCGCTCGCGGGCGCGCTCCTCTCGGGCACGGTCGCGTCTCGGGTCTTCGCGTGGCTCAAGCGCCTGCCCGGCCAGCGCGTGAAGGCCTATATCGACGCGAGGGCCGCGGCCTTCTCCGCGGCCGACCGGCACGCGGCCGCGCTCGGGGAGCGCCGCCCCGCGCTCGCGGCGGCGGCGCTGCTGCTGCTCGGGATGTGGCTCGCCGAGGGCGCCGAGACGTACTTCTTCCTCCGGCTCCTCGGGGTCGACGTCTCGCTCCCCGAGGTCCTCTCGTTCGAGGTCGTCCTCGCGCTCCTCCGCGCCGCCGCCTTCATGGTGCCTGCCGGGCTCGGCGTGCAGGACGCCGGCTATGTCGCCTTCCTGACCGCGCTCGGCGTACCCGCCGCCGCCACGGTGGGCGCCGCCTTCGTCCTCATCAAGCGCGCCAAGGAGCTCGTGTGGATAGCGCTCGGCCTGCTCGTGTTCTTCGGCGGCCGGGCGGCGTTCCGCCCCGCGCCCGCCCCCGTGGCGGGGAGCGAGGCGACGAGAGGATGAGACGGCGTGGTGATGGGATGACGAGATCTTGAAATGACGAGGTGAGATGATGTCGAAAAGCAAGGCGCTGTTCATCTGTGGATCCATCAACCAGACGACGCAGATGCACCAGATCGCCCGGGAGCTCCCCGAGGTCGACGCGTACTTCACCCCGTATTACGGCGATCGCGACGCCGAGCTCCTGCGGAGGCTCGGCGCACTCGAGGGCACGATCGGCGGCAACAAGCTGCGCGGCCGCTGCCTCGACTACCTCGGTGAGCACGGCCTCCCGGTCGACGACGGGGGCCGGCGGGGCGATTACGACCTCGTACTCCACTGCTCCGATCTCGTGTGGCCGAGCAACATCACCGGGAAGAACGTGGTGCTCGTCCAGGAGGGGATGACCGATCCGGAGAGCCTCCTCTTCCCGCTCGTCAAGCGGGTGCCGCTCCTGCCGCGGTGGCTCGCGGGCACCTCGGCCACCGGCCTCAGCGACCGGTACACGCGCTTCTGCGTGGCGAGCCCGGGATACCGCGACCTCTTCGTCCGCCGCGGCGTCCGGCCCGAGAAGATCGTCGTCACCGGGATACCGAACTTCGACGACTGCGCGCGTTACCGAGACAACAACTTTCCCTTTCGGCACTACGTGCTCGTCTGCACATCGGACATCCGCGAGGTGTTCTGGTACGAGAACCGCGAGAAGTTCATCCGGAAGGCCCGCTCGATCGCCGCCGGGCGCCCGCTCCTGTTCAAGCTCCACCCGAACGAGAAGGTGTCCCGCGCGGTGGCGGAGATCTCGCGGTTCGCGCCCGAGGCGAGCGTCTTCACGGGCGGGTGCGCCGAGCACATGGTCGCCAACTGCGATGTGCTCATCTGCCAGTATTCCTCGCTGGCCCACGTCGGCCTCGCGCTCGGCAAGGAGGTCCACTCGTTCTTCGACATCGACGAGCTCCGCCGGCTCTTGCCCCTCCAGCACGGGCGCGCCGCCAGCAACATCGCCGACGTGTGCCGCGCCCTGCTCGCGGGCGAGGGGCGCGCCGCGCGGGGGCCCGCGGCCGACGCGCCGGCCGCCGCGCGGGGCCGCCGGCGCGGCCTCCCGGCGCGCGCGGCCGCCGCCGAGCCGGAGGAGGTGAGGGCGTGACGACGCTCGTCGTGATCCAGGCCCGCATGGGATCGAGCCGCCTGCCCGGCAAGGTGATGCTGCCGCTCGCGGGCCGGCCGCTCCTCCAGCGCATGGTCGCTCAGGTCGCCGCCGCGCGGTCGCCCTTCAAGCTCACCGTGGCGACCACGGTCGACCCGGCCGACGACCCGATCGCCGCGCTCTGCGCCGGGATCGGCGTGCGGTGCTTCCGCGGCCACCCGACCGATCTGCTCGACCGCCATTACCACGCTGCCGTGCTCGCCGGCGCCGATATCGTCGTGAAGATCCCGTCGGACTGCCCGCTCATCGATCCGGACGTCATCGATCGTGTCCTCGCGTTCTTCCGCAGCACAGAGGGCCGCTACGATTACGTGAGCAACCTCCACCCCGCGACGTACCCCGACGGGAACGACGTCGAGGTCATGACCATCGCGGCGCTCGAGCAGGCGTTCCGCGAGGCGCGGCGCCCCCTCGAGCGCGAGCACACGACGCCGTTCCTCTGGGACAACCCGGGCCGCTTCCGGCTCGGCAACGTCACCTGGGAGACCAGGCGCGACGCCTCCATGTCTCACCGGTTCACGGTCGACTATCGAGAAGATTACGATTTCGTGAAGGCCGTTTACGAAGCGCTCTCCACCCCTCAGAGTCCCGTCGTGAGGCTCGGCCCCATCCTCGAGCTGCTCGCCGCGCGCCCGGACATCATGGCCATCAACGCGAGGTACGCGGGCGTCAACTGGTACAGGCACCACCTGGGCGAGCTCAGGACCGTGTCCGCCAGGGAGACGAGGGTGCCTGGAGACACCGCATGAACGAACTCGGCCCGTCCTGCCGCGCGGAGCTCGCCGCGCTCGCGCTCCGCGTCCGGGAGCACATCGTCCGGATGTCGGCGGACGGCGGGTGCTTCATCGGCGCCTCGCTGTCGTGCGCCGACATCCTCGTCTACCTCTACGCGCGCGTGCTCAGGATAGCGCCGGCGACAGCCGCGGATCCGGGGCGCGACTACTTCTTCCTCTCGAAGGGGCACGACGTCCCCGCGCTCTACGGCACGCTCGCGGAGCTCGGCTTCATCCCCAGGGCGCGCCTCGAGAACCACCTCAAACCCTCGGATTGCATCTACTGGCACCCGAACCGCGCCGTCCCGGGGGTCGAGTTCCACTCCGGCTCGCTCGGACACCTGCTCTCGGTGGCGATCGGGGTCGCGCTCGACATCAAGCTCCGCGCCGAGAGCGGCCGCGTCTACGTGCTGCTCGGCGACGGGGAGCTCGACGAGGGCTCGATCTGGGAGGCGTGCCTCGTGGCGCACGCCCAGGGGCTCGACAACCTCGTGGCGATCGTCGACAGGAACGGGTTCCAGGCCAACATGGCCACGGAAGATCTCCTGCCGCTCGAGCCCCTCGACGAGAAATTCAGGGCGTTCGGCTGGTCGGCGTCGACCTGCGATGGACACGACTTCTCCTCGCTCGCGGCGGCGCTCCGCGGGCTCCCGCGCGAGCCCGAGCGGCCGACGGCGATCATCGCGCGGACCGTCCGCGGCAAGGGGCTCCCCAGCATCGAGGCGCGCGCGGATCGCTGGTTCGTCAGCTTCACGCGCGCCGAGGTCGAGGCGCTGCTCGAGGAGCTCCACGGGGGCGGCCCGGCCGCTGTGACGTCCGAAGCGCGGATCGTGAGGTGATGAAGGTGCGTTACGAAGAGGCGCTCCTCGCGCTCTGTCAGGGCGACCCCCGGCTCGTGGTGATGACCGCCGAGAACCGCGCGGCGATCCGCGGCCTGCCCGCCCGCCTCGGCGGCCGGTTCATCGACGTCGGCATCTGCGAGCAGACGATGATCGGCGCCGCCGCGGGCCTCGCCCTCCGCGGGCGCGTCCCGATCGTCCACGCGCTCGCCACGTTCCTCGTGATGCGCGCCTTCGAGTTCATCCGCACCGACGTCGGCATCCCGGGCCTGCCGGTGAAGCTCATCGGCGCGGTGCCGGGCTTCCTCTCGGAGGCGAACGGGCCGACGCACCAGGCGCTCGAGGACGTCGCGCTGATGCGCGGCGTGCCGGGGATGCAGGTGTTCTGCCCCGCCGACGAGGCGGAGCTCGTCGCCTGTCTCCCCCAGGTCATCGCGAGCCCCGCGCCCTGCTACGTGCGCTACACCGCGCTCCCGCCGCGGTCTCCGCACCCCGAGCCGCCCGCGATCGGCAGGGCGGAGGTCCTCTCGCAGGGGCGCGACGTCGCGATCCTCACGTATGGCTTGCTGGTCGGCGAGGCGCTCTCTGCAGCCGAGTCGCTCGCCGCGCGGGGGCTCTCGGCGCGCGTCGTGAACCTCCGCTGGCTCAAGCCGATCGACGAGGACGCCGTGCTCGACGCGCTCGCCGCGGCGCGCCTCACCATCATCCTGGAGGACCACTTCACGACCGGCGGGCTCGCCTCGATCGTCGCGGAGCTCTGCCTCGCGCGCGGCGTCGCCGCGCCCGTCCTGCCGATCTCGCTCGGGGATCGCTGGTTCACGCCCGCGCTGCTCGCCGACGTCCTCGAGGAGGAGGGCTTCACCGGCCGGCAGATCGCCGCCCGCGTGCTGGCCGAGCTCGACCGGCGATCGTCGCGCTCCGCGCCTCCCACCCGCTGAGCCGGAGAGAGAGATCTCATGAGCCCTCCCACGCAGAGCCGATCCGATTCGAGCGGTCCGAGCCCGGCGGACGCGCCTTGTCCGCGGGCCGCCCCGCGGGACGCCTCGTACCCCGACATCACCCGGTCGAACGCGCTGTTCGAGCGCGCCCGCGGGCTCATCCCGGCGGGGACGCAGACGCTCGCGAAGGGCCCTGGGCAGTGGGTGCGCGGCGTCGCGCCGAAGTACCTCGTGCGCGGCCGGGGCGCGCGCGTCTGGGACGCGGACGGCAACGAGTTCATCGATCTCGTGATGGGCGTCGGCCCGATCTCGCTCGGGTACGCGTACCCCGCGGTGGATCGCGCGATCGCGGAGCAGCTCGCCGAGGGGATCACCTTCTCGCTCATGCACCCGCTCGAGGTCGAGGTGGCGGAGCTCGTGCGGGAGGTCGTCCCAGGCGCCGAGATGGTCCGGTTCAGCAAGACCGGCGCCGACGTCACGAGCGCCGCCGTGCGGCTCGCCCGCGCCTTCACCGGCCGCCGCAAGGTGCTGTGCTGCGGGTACCACGGCTGGCACGACTGGTACATCGCTGTCACGGACCGGAGCGCGGGTATCCCGAGCGAGGCGAGGGATCTCACCTTCACGTTCCAGTACAACGACCTCTCGAGCGTCGAGGCGGCGCTCGACGGCGACACCGCGTGTGTGATCCTCGAGCCGACCGTGTTCGAGGCGCCGGCGCCCGGGTTCCTCGAGGGCCTCGCCGCGCTCTGCCGGGAGCGCGGCGCGCTGCTCGTCTTCGACGAGATGTGGACGGGCTTCCGGCTCGCGCTCGGCGGCGCGCAGGAGCGCTTCGGGGTGACGGCCGATCTCGCCTGCTTCTCCAAGGCGGTCGCGAACGGCATGCCGCTGTCGATCCTGACGGGGCGGCGCGACGTCATGCGCCTCTGCGAGAAGGACGTCTTCTTCTTCACCACGTTCGGCGGAGAGGCCCTGTCGCTCGCCGCCGCGAAGGCGACCATCGAGGAGATCCGCGACAGGGCCGTCCCCGCGCGGTTGGCCGAGCAGGGCAGGAAGCTGAAGGACGGTTACAACGGCTTCGCCCGCGCGCTCGACATGCCGTACACCGCGTGCTCCGGGCCCGAATGCCGCTCGATCGTGACGTTCTCGGGCCCCGAGCCGCTCCTGATGAAGTCGCTCGTGCAGCAGGAGATGCTCGCGCGGGGTGTGCTCTGGGGCGGCTTCCACACGATGTCCTTCTCGCACACCGACGAGGACGTGGCGCGCGTGCTCGGGGCTTATGGAGAGGTCCTTCCCATCCTCAGGGACGCCGTCCGCCGCGGCGACGTCGCTGCGCGCCTCAGGGGCGAGCCGGTCGAGCCGGTCTTCAGGAAGACCCACAACTTCCACGTCAAGCCGAGGCCCGCGGGCTGAGGAGATCCGATGAGCACCACCGTTGCTTTCTCCCTCGACGGCCGCGTGGCCGTCGTCACCGGCGCCCTCGGGCTGCTCGGGAGGCACCATTGCCGCGCGCTCCGGGACGCGGGCGCCCGGGTGATCGCCGCGGATCTCGACCACGCGGCCTGCGAGCGCTTCGCCGCGGAGGAGGGGCTCGCGGCGGGGCAGGGCGTCGACATCACGCGCCGGGCCGCGGTCGAGCGCCTCGCCGACGCGGCGCTCGCGCGGTTCGATCGCATCGACGTGCTCGTGAACAACGCCGCGGTGAACGACAAGTTCGAGAGCCCCGCGGCCTCGGCCGAGCTGTCCCGGTTCGAGAACTACCCGCTCGAGCTCTGGCAGCGCGCGCTCGACGTCAACGTGACGGGCACGTTCCTGTGCTGCCAGGTGATCGGCGCGCACATGGCCCGGCGGCGGCGGGGGAGCATCATCAACATCGCTTCCACCTATGGCGTCGTGGCGCCGGACCAGTCGATCTACCGGCGCCCCGACGGGACGCAGGCGTTCCACAAATCGCCCGCTTACCCTGCGACCAAGGGGGCCGTGCTCTCGCTCACGCGCTTCGCGGCGGCGTACTGGGGCGCTGACGGGGTGCGGGTCAACGCGATCTCGCCCGGCGGCGTGGAGGCCGGGCAAGAGGGGTATTTCATCGAGAGCTACGCGCGCAAGACGCCGCTCGGCCGGATGGCGAAGCCGGAGGAGATCACGGGGGCGCTCGTGTACCTCGCGAGCGACGCCTCGAGCTACGTGACGGGCGCGAACCTGCTCGTCGACGGCGGCTTCACGGCGTGGTGAGGCGGGCGCTCCGATGATCGAGCTCCCCGAGGCCGAGCTGCGCCTGCGGGCGCGCCGGATCCGGCTCGTCCTGACGGACTGCGATGGAGTCCTGACGGACACCGGCGTGTATTACTCGGAGCGCGGCGAGGAGCTGAAGCGCTTCTCCCTGCGCGACGGGATGGGCGTGGAGCGCCTCACGCGCGCCGGCGTCGCGTCGGCGATCGTGACGGGCGAGACGTCGCCGAGCGTGCGGCGGCGGGCGGACAAGCTGGGGATGCGGGTGTTCCTCGGCGTCCGCGACAAGGAGGCTCACCTCCCGGCGGTGCTGCGGGAGGCCGGCGTCGCGCGCGGCGAGGTCGCGTACATCGGCGACGACGTGAACGACCTCGGGATCATGCGGGCGGTTGCCGAGGAGGGCCTCACCGCCGCGCCCGCCGACGCCGTGGCCGCTGTCTTCTGCGCGGTACACCGCCGGTGCGAGGCCCGCGGGGGCCACGGGGCGTTCCGCGATTTCGCCGACTGGATACTCGAGCTCGCGTCGTGAGCCGCGCCTCGCCGCCCTCCGGGGCGGCCGGGAGCGGCGCGCGCCCCGCGCGGGCAACGGAGATGGAGGTTTGCTCATGTGGTCATCACCTGCTGTCGTCAAGATCGGCAATCGGCTCGTGGGCGACGGCGAGCCCGTGTTCGTCATCGCGGAGATCGGCATCAACCACAACGGCTCTCTCGAGATCGCGAAGAAGCTCATCGACGGCGCGTGCCTCGCGGGGTGCGACGCCGTGAAGTTCCAGAAGCGCACGCCGGAGAAGTGCGTGCCGCGGGACCAGTGGCACATCGAGCGTGACACGCCCTGGGGCCGGATGACGTACATCGATTACCGGCACCGGGTCGAGTTCGGCGAGCGCGAGTACGCCGAGATCGATCGTTACTGCAAGGAGCGGGGCATCCTCTGGTTCGCCTCGTGCTGGGACGAGGAGTCGGTCGAGGTGATGGAGCGGTTCGACCCGCCCTGTTACAAGGCGGCCTCCGCGGCGCTGACGGATCACGCCCTCTTGCGCGCGATGAAGGCGACGGGGCGCCCGCTCATCGTGTCGACCGGCATGTCGACGATGGAGGAGATCGAGGCCGGGGTCTCGACGGTCGGGCAGGGCAAGCTGCTCATCGCGCACGCCACGTCGGCGTACCCCTGCGCGCCGGAGCAGCTCAACCTGAGGATGATCGCGACGCTCAAGGCGAGGTACCCGCGCTGCCCGATCGGCTATTCCGGCCACGAGACGGGGCTCGCGCCGTCGGGCGCGGCGGTGGCGCTCGGCGCCACGTTCGTCGAGCGGCACATCACGCTCGATCGGGCGATGTGGGGCACCGACCAGGCGGCGTCGGTCGAGATCGTCGGGCTGATCAAGCTGGTCGCGAACCTCCGCGACATCGAGCGCTCGCTCGGCGACGGGATCAAGCGGGTCTACGAGAACGAGCTCGCGCAGCGGAAGAAGCTCGCCCGGGTGCGCCCGTCCGACGGCGCCGCGGCGAGCGGGGCACGCGCCGACTGAGGCGGAGTGAAGCGGGCCGAGGGGCGATGTTGCTCGACGTGCTTGGTGACTGGAGGGTCCTCTCGCCGCTGCTCATCGCGGGCGCGGCGGGGGCGCTCATCGGCCTGGAGCGGCTGTTCCCGCACACTCCGGGACAGCGCCTCTTCCGCAAGGGCTTCTTCGACGACTTCTTCCTTTACACGCTGGCGCAGAGCTACGCCCTCGGCCTCGTCATCGACGCGATCATCCGCGCGATCGACGGGGCCGTCGGGTCCGGGCGCCTGCGGCTCGTCTCGGGCTGGCCGGTGTGGGCCCAGCTCCTGTTCTTCTTCTTCGTCCACGACTTCTACATCTACTGGTTCCACCGGCTGCAGCACTGGTCGCCGGTCCTCTGGCGGACGCACGAGGCGCACCACTCGGTGGAGGACGTCGACTGGCTCGCGGGGTCGCGGTCGCACCCGATCGAGATCCTGATCAACCAGACGGTCGAGTTCGCGCCGATCGTGCTGCTCGGCGCCGCGCCCGAGGTCGCGCTGATGAAGGCGACGCTCGACGCGGTGTGGGGGATGTACATCCACGCGAACATCGATGTCCGGACAGGCCCGCTCCAGTACGTGATCAACGGGCCGGAGATGCACCGGTGGCACCACTCGGGCGTCTTCACCGGGTACGGCTTCAACTTCGGGACGAAGCTTGCGGTGTGGGACTGGCTCTTCGGCACGGCGTACCGGCCGGCGGGCGAGAAGCCGCCCTGCTACGGGCTCGTGGGCGTCGACTTTCCGGAGGGGTACCTTCGGCAGATCGTGGCAGCGTTCCGGCGGCCGGGGGGCGCGGCCCGCGACGGCACGGACGACGCTCCCGAGGCGTGCTCGACGTCGGGCGAGGGGGCTCCGGAGACGTCGACGAAGGGCTCGCCTGCCGCCGTGTGACGAACCACGCCCGAGAGGGAGCCTCGCTCCCTGCACATGATGACCACCGTCCATGAGCCGTTGCGACGCCGCAAGACCACCACATGTGGCGCGCAGCGAGGCAATTTGCCACACATCTAACGCCCGCCCGCCGGCTGAATTCCGGGGATTTTGGCCCAGGTGAAGGCGCTCGCCAGCGGCCCCAGCCTGGGCACGCTTGCTGCCGTCGAGGTCGGTCATGTCGACCGAGGGCGAGGTGCGCGATGCCACAAAGACAAGAACCCGCACAGTCCGGCCAGAAGTGGCGCCTTACGTAGTAGGAATCGGCGCTTCGGCGGGGGGGCTCGAGGCGCTCGAGCACTTCTTCGAGAACATCCCGAAGGAGAGCGGGATGGCCTTCGTCGTGGTCCAGCACCTGTCGCCGGACTTCAAGAGCCTGATGGACGAGATCCTCGGGCGCCGCACCGAGCTGCCCATTCACCTCGTCGAGAACGGCATGCTGGTCGAGCCCGACCACGTCTATCTGATCCCGCCGAAGAAGGAGATGATCATCTCCGGCGACCGCCTCCTCCTGAGCGAGAGGGATCGCGACCAGGAGCTCGCGCTGCCCATCGACGTGTTCTTTCGATCCCTCGCGCAGGACTGCGGCCCGCGGGCGATCGCCGTGGTCCTCTCCGGGGGTGGCAGCGACGGCTCACGGGGGATCCGCGCGGTCCACGAGGCGGGCGGGCTGGTCGTCGTGCAGGACGTCGACAGCGCGCAGTTCGACGGGATGCCGAAGACCGCGCGAGACGCCGGTGTGGCCGACTGCGTCCTGCCTCCCCAGGACATGCCGCGCGTGCTCCTCGATCACGTGAGGTCCAAGGGGCGTAGCCCGGAGCGAGACGCGGTCAGGGTCGATCAGGGGATGAGCGCGGTTTACAGGATGCTCGAGGAGCAGTTCGGCATCGACTTCACGCACTACAAACCGAGCACGGTCACCCGGCGCATCGAGCGGCGGATCCAGCTCGCGCATACGGACGACATTGAACAGTACGTCAAGCGCTTGAAGAGCAAGTCGAGCGAGCTCGACGTGCTCTACCGTGATCTCCTCATCGGCGTGACGCGCTTCTTCCGGAACGAGGAAGCGTTCGGCATCCTCGAGCGCTCGGTGCTCCCCGAGCTCCTGCGCGCGGGGCCGCGCGACGCCCCATTCCGCGTCTGGGTCGCCGGCTGCGCGACGGGCGAAGAGGTCTATTCGCTCGCCATCCTCCTCCACGAGCTCACCTCCCGGACCGGCCACCGCCCGTTCAAGGTCTTCGCGACCGACGTGCACCATGGATCGCTCGAGATCGCGACGCGCGGGCTCTACGAGGAAGAGGCGGTGGTGAACGTCTCCCCCGAGCGCCTCGAGCGGCATTTCATCCGGCGCGGACGCAGCTACCAGGTTGTCCCGGATCTCCGCCAGGCGGTGGTCTTCGCGCACCACAACGTGATCAAGGACGCGCCGTTCACGCGCGTCGACTTCATCAGCTGCCGCAACGTGCTCATCTACCTTCAGCCGGCGGTGCAGCAGAAGGTCCTGAGCCTCTTTCACTTCGCGCTCAACCGCGGGGGCGTGGTCTTCCTCGGGCCCAGCGAGACGCCGGGGCACCTCGCGCACGACTTCGAGATCGTCGACAAGCAATGGCGGATCTACCGGAAGTACAGCGACCGGCGGATGCAGGTCGAGCCCCGCTTTCAGCCGGCATCGACGAAGGCCCGGAGCGCCCCGCGCTCGGGGATCACCGCGCCCGTCGCGCGCAACCCGGCGTCGTACCTGCTCGGGACCTACGACGCGCTGCTCGACGAGTTCATGCCTCCGAGCCTCCTCGTCAATGACACAGGGGAGCTCGTCCACGCGTTCGGCGGCGCGAGCCGGTTCCTGAAGGTCAAGGATGGCAGACAGGGGCTCGACGCCTTCGAGATGCTGGACGGCGACCTCAAGCTGGTGCTGACGGGGGCCTCCGGCGCGTCATCAACGAGCGCACGGCGATCGTGTTCAAGGGGGTGCAGGCGGAGGGCGGCGTCTACAAGATCACGATGCGCCGGGTCGAGAGCCGACGAGGCTCCTTGCCCCACGTCCTCATCACGTTCGACGCGATCGACGCGATCGACGCGAACGACGGGGCGCCGCGCCGGGCGGCGATGCCGGTGAAGGAGATCGACCTGGACGACGTATCGCGCGAGCAGCTCGGCGCGCTCGAGGCGGAGCTCGGTTACACGAAGCAGACCTTGCAGGCGACGACCGAGCAGCTCGAGGCGAGCAACGAGGAGCTGCAGGCGGCGAACGAAGAGCTCCTCGCTTCCAACGAGGAGCTGCAGAGCACGAACGAGGAGCTCCAGAGCGTCAACGAGGAGCTCTATTCGGTGAACGCGGAGTACCAGCGGAAGATCGCCGATCTCACCGAGCTCGGAAACGACATGGAGAACCTCCTGTCGAGCACGGACATCGGCACCATCTTCCTCGACAGGGAGCTCAAGATCAGGAAATTCACGCCGCAGATCGCGGAGAGCTTCAACCTGCTCTTGCAGGACGTCGGCAGACCGATCGAGACGTTCACGTATGCGGTCGACCACCCGGAGCTCACCGCGGATCTCAAGCGCGTGCTCGCGACGGGGGAGCGCGTGGAGCGCGAGCTGCGCGACCGGCATGGTCGCTCGTTCTTTCTTCGCATCCTCCCCTACCGTGCCAAGGGCACCATCGCGGGGGTCGTGCTCACGCTCATCGACGTGAGCGGCCTGAAGGCGGCGGAGGACGCGCTCTTCCACGAGCGCTATCTCCTGAACAGCCTGCTCCGCAGCGTGCCCGACGCGATCTACTTCAAGGACGCGCGCGGCCGGTTCATTCGCACGAACAACGCCATGGCGGAGCGCCTCGGCCTCTCCGATCCAGGCGAAGCGGCGGGCAAGACCGGCTTCGAGCTGCCCGGGTACGAGGCGGCGCTCGCCGTTCACAAGCAGGACGAGGTGGTGCTGCGGACCGGCGAGGCGCAGCATTACAAGCTGGAGAAGCGCGTGCGGCAGGATGGCGTCGTGGAGTGGGACCTCGTCACGCGGCTCCCGCTCATCGACGCGGCGCGCCACATCGTGGGTATCATCGGGATCTTCAGGAGCGTCACCGCGCAAAAGCGATCGGAGGAGCAGATCAAGGACGCCGTGCGCAGGCGCGACGAGTTCCTCGCCATGCTGTCGCACGAGCTCCGCAACCCTCTTGGCGCGATCGTCCACGCCACGGCGCTGCTCAAGGAAGACTGCTCCGCGCCTTCCGGCGCGTCCGGGATCGACGAGAAGGTCGTCCAGATCCTCGAGCGTCAGTCCGCGCAGATGGCGCGCCTGCTCGACGATCTGCTGGAGGCGAGCCGCGTCACGCAGAACAAGATCGAGCTTCGAAAGCGCGTGCTCGACCTCGGCTCGGTGGTGAAGGACGCCGCCGACGCGGTCAAGAACCTCATGGACACGCGCGGCGTCGATTTCGCGGTCATCGTCGATCCCGAGCCGATCTGGGTCGAGGGCGACCCTGCGCGGCTCCAGCAGGTTCACGTGAACCTGCTCAACAACGCTGCGAAGTACACCTCGCGGGGGGGTCATGTCACGCTGGAGGCCAAGCGCGTGGACGGACACGCGGTGGTCCGCGTGAAGGACGACGGCGTCGGGATCCCGAAGGAGATGCTCGACACGGTGTTCGAGCTCTTCGTGCAATCGAGCCGCACCCTGGACCGCTCGGCGGGGGGGCTCGGCGTGGGGCTCACCCTCGTCCGAGGCCTCGTCGAAAAGCACGGCGGCACCGTGAGCGCGCGGAGCGAGGGAGAGGGCAAAGGGTGCGAGTTCGAGGTGCGGCTGCCGATCTCCGAGCCGCCATCCGAGCAGGAGGCGGCGCGCGGCTCGCTCCTCGGGAAGCTCCCCAGGAGATCGCGGGTCGTCGTCGTGGAGGACAACGACGACGGTCGCGAGGCGCTCTGCGCGCTCCTGACGCGCGCCGGGTTCGAGTGCCATTCGGCGAATCACGGGATCTCGGGGATCGAGCTCATGGACGAGGTGCTCCCGCACGTCGCCATCGTGGACATCGGGCTGCCGGGGATCGACGGCCTCGAGTTCGCGCGCCGCGTTCGAGAGAAGCCCCAGCACAAGAACGTCTATCTGATCGCGCTCACCGGCTACGGGCAGCAGGGCGACCGCGAGAGGGCGCGTGGAGCCGGGTTTGACGAGCACATCGTGAAGCCCGTCGATCTCGGCACGCTCAAGCGGCTGCTCGCCGAAGGCGAGCCGGTGACGGGCGAGAGCGGCGCCTGAAGCGCTCGACCCGGGCCCATGTCGCGGCGCCCGGGCTGCGCCGCGGGGTAGGGCCGGGCGCCGCCCTGGAGACGGTCATTCGAAGGCGATCGACCAGCCGTTCGAGCCGCAGCACTCGAAGGAGATCTGCCCGTCGTCACCGCCGCCGCCGACCATGCGGAGCGTGGCCTGGCTGGACACGACGCCGCTCACCGCGAAGCTCGTATCGCAAGCGGCGGTGACCTCGAGGGGAGTCGGCCCGTCGAAGGTCACGACGAAGTCGGCGGTCTCGCCGTCGTTGCAGCCGACCGAGATACCCACGCTCGCGATCGCGTGCTCACCGCCGAGATCACAGGGATACTCGTCGCCCACAAGGATGGCGCCCGCGCCGGGGCAGAGCACCTCGCGAGGTCCGCACGGGGCGCAGGCGCCGCCGCAATCGACGCCGCCCTCGCCCTCGTCCTCCACGCCGTTGAAGCAGGGGTCGTCGCCGAAGTCGCCGAGCCCGTAGACGCAGAGCTGGTTGGAGAACGACGGGAGGAAGACCCTGCCGTCGGCGATGGTGGGCGGCGAGAACTTGGCGAAATCGCCGCAGTCGTCGCGCGCGGCGATCTGCTGCGAGGTCCAGAGGACGCGCGAGAGATCCGAGGCGTCGAACGCCTCCAGGATCCCCGGGCGCACGGCCTGGTTCGCGTCGCCGCGGAGCGGGTGCGTCGCCCACAGGATTCCGGTGCCGGGGGCGCCGCCGCTCGCCGAGAGCGAGAGGATCCCGCCGGGCATGCCCGGCGGCGCCGGCCGCTGGCTCTGGCCGGCCGGCTGGAACTGCGCGCCGTCCCAGCGGAAGCCGCGGAGGTAGTTGTTCTCGCCCCACACGTAGATCATCGAGCCGCCCGGCAGATCCCAGACGATGGGGGAGCCGTGGACGTGGTCCTGCGTCACCGGGAACGTCTGCACTATCTGCGTGTCGCCCTCCGGGTTGAACCCGCCCAGGTCGTGGCGATCGAGCACGTACACGTAACCGCCCTTGCCCGCGCCGACGAGCAGGTTCGAGCGGGGCAGGAGGAGCGCGCCGGACGAGCCGAGATCGAGGTCGAGCTCGTTGAGGTGCTCGACGTTGTACGGCGTGAAGTGATCGAGCACCTCGAGCTCGGGAGACAGCCGGACGACGCTGCTGCCGAAGTTCTCGGCGCCGTCGAAGGTGCCATTGCCGGTCAGGAGGTAAACGCTGCCGTCGGCGTCGACGCTCACCCCCTGTCCAGCCATCCAGATGCCGCCCGCCCAGCCGCCGGGCGTGTCGTTCCAGACAGCGCGCTGCTTCAGCGTCGCCGCGTCGTGGGCGAGGACCCAGCCGTGGTAAGGCCCGGTGTCGCAGTAGCCGGCGAAGGCGATGTATATCATGCCGTTCGCGAGCGTGAGCGCCGGCCTCTGGTTCTCGATCGCCGGGTCGAACACGAGGGTGCCGTCCACGCTGCCGTCACCGGTGCCCGGCGCGCTGGCCTCGAGGACGACCGGGCTGTTCGGCCGTTCCGCGCCGGTGGCGAGGTCGAGCGCGCGGAGCCGATAGACCTGCTCGCCGCCGTTCTCCTTGGTCTTGGCGACCGCGTAGATCGTGCCCGTCGCGTCGTCGATCACGGGCGTGCTCAGGATGCCGATGTTGCCGCTGATGTCCCGGTAAACCCCGCACGCCTGGCCGACGTCGAGGTGGTCGACCGGCGTCACGCCGTTCGCCGGATCGTTGAAGTTGACGTGCCAGAGCGGCTCGCCGGCCTGCGGATCGCGGGCGTCGAACGCGTAGACCGAGTTGTTCATCGTGGCGACGTAGACGACGTCGCGCGTGCCCTGGCCGGGGATGGCCACGCCGGGCACGTAGAGCGGCTGCGCGTAGATCTGGTCGTCGACGGCGCGCCGGAACAGGAGCCCGAACTGGCTCGCGTTCACGTTCTCGGTGGTGAGCGTGGTCTCGGCGAGGTTCGCGCCGGTGCGCTCGTTGTCGTTGTGGAACGTGAGGACGCGCGTGCTGCCCGGCGCGGTGCCGCCGCCTCCGCCGCCCTGCTCTACCGCTCCGGCGGAGCCGCCGTCGCCGCCGTCACGGCCTCCGGCGCCGCCGCCGCCGTCACGGCCTCCGGCGCTGCCGTCGCCGTCGCCGTCGCGGCCTCCGGCGCCGCCCGCGCCCGGGGCCTGGGCCGGCGACACGACCTCTGGAGCGACGCACGACGCGGCCGCGGCGCCGAGCGCCAGAGAGAGCCCGAGCGCGGTGATGGACGTGAGATGCCGGCGCGGGGCGCCCATGCGCCGGCCTGTGGAGAGCGAGCTTGCCATGACGAGCCTTTCGATGAAATCGGACCGAAACGCGCCGGACGGGGCGGGCCGCGATGGCCCCGGACGTCCGGCGATCGACGGGCGGCCGGCAGAGGCGCAGCGGTGGATGCGCGCCTCCGGCTCATGAATGCACCCGGCTCATCCGTCCTTCATGTCATAGCGCTCATCCGTGTCGTTTTCGTGACACCGGCGTCGGTCGCGCCGCGGCGCGGGCGCGCCGTCGGCGAGGCGACATGAGCCCTCGCGTGAGCGTGGAGCTCATACGAAGCGCACGACGGGTCAGAGGCACTCGACGAGGCCGTCGTAGAGCGATCTGTCCGTTCCAGGGAGCGCCGCGTTGATCGCCCGACCTGACGGCGCCGAGAGCGCCTCGACGAGGTCGGTCACGGCGGTGTCCGGGGCGACGGGCATCTCGCAGAGGAAGATCCTCGCGTCCACCTCCACCTCGCCCGTGGAAGGCACGATCTCCTCGTTGCTCGCGGCGAGGACCCACACGCAGCTCCCTATCGTCCCGGCGTGCTCCTCGACGGAGCAACGGAGTCGAAGCGGCATGTAGTTCGTGAAATCGCCTTCGCAGAACGTGTCGCCGCACACGACATCGAAGTCGTCGTTCAGCTCGCGAAGCAGCCCGTACCAGGCGTCGATCTCGGCCGAGCTCGTGAAGTACGACTCGGCGTCGACGAAGCTCTTCGCGCCTGTCGAGCTGGCCGGCGCCGCTGCGTCGTCGTGCTGCGGTGTGGCGCTCTCCGGCGGCTCCGGGGCGCCGCCTTGCGCTGCGGAGCAGGCGAGCGCGAGGACAGGGAGAAGCATGGACATGGCATGATGAACCGACATGAGTGCCTCCATCCGAGCGCGGCGCGTGGCGCCGGCTCGGGCTAACACGCCGCTTCCGGGCCTCGCGCTGCCCCGCAACGGCGGGACCAGCGCGAGGTCGGACCTTCGCGGCGTTCTGGTGGGCACGTAGTGCGAGCGGTGTGCCGCGGCCTTTTTGCCGGATCTTCTGGCCCCCTCCGCGCTCCGGGACCTGGCGGCCGCCACGCGCGCCGCCAGTTCCGCCAGCTCGGGGCTATCGCACGCGGCGTTCAGATCAGGGCGGCTCCCGGCGTCGCAGCAACGCGCGTGATCGGGCCAGCCCCCGACCTCACAGGGGGTGGTGTCGAAGCCAGGTCTCGAAGCTGGTGAGTGGAATGCCAAGCGCCCGTGCCGCCTCGGGCGTGGCCGGGCTGCCGTGGTGGTTCAGCCGCTCGTGCGGGCGCGCGATCGTGGGCATCAGACCCCGGGCGATGGCCTCGTCGGCCGTGAGCGACGGAGCTTCGATGGGAAGGTCGAGCGCACGGGCCAGGGCCCGGGCGATCTCGCGCATCGTCAACCGTTCGCTCGCGAGCTCGAGCTCCACGCCGTGGAACCGTGACGGCTCCTGGACAGCGGCTGCGGCCGCTGCCCCGATGTCCTGCACGGCGACCAGGGCCAGCTCCGTGTCAGGCGCGATCGTGGTGAGCAGGCGGTCCCCCGTGCCCCCCTCGAACATGATGGAAGGGCGGACGAAGTTCTCCATGAAGAAGGACGGCTTGATGAGGGTCCAGAAGCGGAATCCGGCGTTCTTCACCAGCTCTTCGGTGTACGCCTTGCTCTCCCAGTAGTTGCGGATATGACCGCGCTCGAGCTCCCAACCCGGCGCTCGCCGGTGGTGCGCGCCGGCTCCGGACACCGAGGTGTGGATGAACTGCGGCACGCCGACGGCCCGGGCTGCCTCGACGAGGTTCTTCCCCTGTACTCGCTCGGAGTCCGACTCGAGATCGGCCATGTTCGGGTGCTGCACGGAGAACACCGCCCGCGCTCCCTCGCAGGCGATGCGCAGCGAGCGGGGCTCGTCGAAGTCGCCCCGCACGAGGGCCGCGCCTCGAGCGCGCAACGCGATTGCAGGGGCCGCGCCAGGGTCACGAACGAGCGCACGCACGGGGACGCCTCGCTCGAGCAGCGCAGCGGCGACGGCCCCGCCTTGCCTGCCCGTGGCGCCGGTGACCAGCACGGGCCCGGTGGTCGCTTCGATGGACATGAGTTACCCTTTCTGAGGCGAATGAAGGCCTCGAATTACCCCCCAACCATGCGGCGCTCGAGCGGCTGCGACCAGCCGAGCGCGTCCACGTTGTTTGCGAAATCGTCCAGCCGGGGCCGCTCATGGACGCGTTGAGCGAACTCCTGTCCTCGGTTCGAGCCAGAACGGCGTCGTGGGCCTGCCTCGACGCGAAGGCGCCATGGGGCGTCGCGCTTCGAGGTAGGCCTTCGACCTTCTGCGTCCACCACGTGGTGAGCGGCACGGCCTGGGTCTCGGCCGACAACGACGGCCACGCGCTCGCCCTGGCGACCGGTGATGTCGCCGTGGTGCCGCACGGCAGGGCGCATTCGCTCCGTGATCGTGCCGATACGCCGGTGGTCGCTCTCGAAGCGCTGCCCGGGGTCCGCGCGGGCGGCGACGAGCGCGTGTGGCGCCTGGCCCTGGGCGGCGTGGGGACCGAGGCGAGGGTCACGTCGGCGCTCGTCGAGCTCGAGGATCCGTTCTCCGTCCCGATCGTGTCGTCGTTGCCGCCCGTGTTCCGGCTCGCGGGTGCGGGCGCGGGTCAGACGGCGCTCGTGGAGCACCTCCGTCTCCTCGCGCGCGAGATCGAGTCGAGGCCGTTCGGCTCCGATCTCGCGCTCGCCCGCATGGCAGACGTGCTGTTCATCCACGTGATGCGGGCATACGTCGAGACGCTGGGCAACGAGCCTTCGCACTCGTGTCGATCGCTCGAGCTGGTGAGCGCGCTGCGCGATCCGGGCGTGGCCATGGCCCTGGGCCTGATGAGCGGCCGACCGGAGCATCCGTGGACGGTCGCCTCGCTCGCCGAGCAGGTCGGGCTGTCGCGGTCCGCCTTCGCTGCGCGCTTCACGAGCCTCGTCGGCGAGCCGCCGCTCGGCTTCCTCACGCGGATGCGCATGCAGAGGGCGACGATGTTGCTGCGCGAAGGCGCGACGCTCGCGTTGACGTCTCAGCTCACCGGCTACGCGTCGGAGGCCTCGTTCAGCCACGCGTTCCGACAGTGGTCGGGCATGGCCCCAGGGGCCTACCGTCGCCAGCAGCACGCGCGCCAGAGCAACCCACCCGCTGAGCCAGGCGCCCGGCCCCGAGCCGGGGGAGGCCAGGATCCGCCAGCCCGACGAGCCGCAAGGGCGTGAGGCGCGGGTAGGCGAGAGGCGACGGCAGAGGTGATTCCCCGTGGACGAGTCGCGCGAGGACCGGCACGATGCCTCGCCATGGGACGAAGGAACGCGCACACCGCGGCGGTTCAGGACAAGGGGTGCGCCCCGGGCTCGACGCAGGCCAGCGAGGCGCCCGCCCTGCCGCTCGCCGCGGGCGTGATGGTCTGTCTCGGTGGTTGGGCGCGGAGGTGCAAGGTCCGATGCTGAAATGGCTGCTCGTCGGGCTCGTTGTGTTCCTGATCTACCGGTTCGCGATGAAGCGGCCGCGTTACGATCGACTGTTCTCGCCGGACCACCTGATCGAGCTCTCGCGCGGGGTCGGCCGCGCGAAGGAGACAGCGCTCAGGCGCGTCGGGGAGGGCCCGCCCGCGGACCCGTTCGCCGAGGGCAATGCGTTCATCACGTCTGCCGACATCGCCGTTGTGTATACAGTCGCCGAGGCCGGCAAGGACGGACGCGAGCACCACGTCTCGCTCTCGTTTCGCGGCGGCGCTCTCGCTCGTGCTGCCGCGGGGTTCCTTGCCGCGGCGCTCTGCCGATTGCTCGGCCTGGGGGAGATGCAGCGCGTGCTCGCGGTCTCGAACAGCGGCGTCTACCACCTGATCTTTCAGGTCTCCTCCGCGGACGAGGCAGGATTCGCAGCGCGATCCGTCCCGAAGCTCGACGATGCGTCTGCGCGGAGGCTCGTCGGCGTGGCCATGGAGGATCGGGGCCCGCTGCTCGCGCGCCTCGGCAAGCTCGACGTCAAGGTCCCGAAATGACGCTCTTGCTTCTCGACCTCTCCGCCGCGCGCTGACCGGCTGCGCCGTCAGTTGCCGTCGGATACACCCCGTGAAAACCCCTGGGCCTCGATCGCATCGAGCAGCGATGCCGTGGCGGGATGGGGGGCGACCAGGGAATCGACCAGGGTTCGGGCGCTGGTCCACTGCCCTGCGTTGACGAGGATCCTCTACTCGCAGTCGACGAACACGACGTCGTAGGCGATGGTCGCCGAGATTCCGGAGACGCTCACGGAGTAGGTGTTGCCGGCTTCAGGGTCCCAGCCGTTCGGCACGATGCGGATGGCGTTCGTGGAGCCGTAGCGCCCCTGGAGCGGCTCGACATCGACGGCCAGAGGGGCTCCGGCGCTCGTGATCGTCACCTCGGCGTTCTCGAGCTCGATGTCCTCGCTCTGGATCGACCAGCCGGTGTCGCTGAGCGTGCTCCAGCGGTCGCCGTACGCCTGAATCGGGAACACCCCGGGCGGAGGCCATGCCGTCCACTCCTTGCCTGCGCGCCCCGTCCCTCCGATGTTCTGCATGCAGGAGGCGCCGTTCTTACCGGTGGAGCCGAGGCCGATCGGACCGAGATCGTTCGCAAGGATGATGCGCCGGTGGCCGAAGGTCGTCTCGTTCCCGGGGTCGATCAGATAGCCCTGAACGCTCGCAACGCCTGGGCCGCTCGAGATGTTGCTCGTCCTCGCGCCGTCCGCGCCTGTCTTCGAGTAGCACTTCCAGCTCTCCGGCGGCTCGTGCGAGAGCGAGTTGTTCGCGTCCATCATGAGCGCGCAGGCCTGGGCCTGGGCGTCGCGGGTGGGCTCGGTCACGACCGGGGGCAAGTCTGCCAGCCAGCGGTACAGGTTGAAGAGCCGGAGCGCGTTCGCTCGACCCTCGGCAGAGATGTCTCCCGGGTCGCACTCGGGATCGAGCGAGCCGCTCCACGTGCCTTCGCTCATGTCGGCCGTGTCGGCGTTGAAGCGCGCGCAGGTGCCCTCCGGCGAGCGATCGCCCGTCTCGGGCGTCGACCCTCCCGAACCCCCCGATGCCGTGCCTGCCGAGCCGCCTTCCCCTGCGCCTGTGCTGACCGCTGACGAACCTCCCGTAGAGCTGCCGCCAGTTCCTTGGGCGCTCGAGGCGCCCGAGCCTGAACCCACGCTGCCGCTGCTCGCGGCCGCTCCACCCGTCCCGCCCGAACCGCCGGCTGGCGGTGAGCCGCCCGATGAACCTGCCGTGTCAGGATCGGTATCTTCGCTGCCGCAGGACGCGGCGGCCGCGACGAGGAGCGCCGTCGATGCGACGAGTCGAAAGCGAATGAAAGCCGTTTTCATGATGGAAGGAAATCTAAACATTCCGGAAACGTCAAGCCCCAAGGGCACGTTCCTCCAGATCAGCGCAGGCGCGGATCACACCTGCGGACGAACCACGGATGGCGCGGTAGATTGCTGAGCGAAGCTCGAATGGAGGGGCTCAGGAGCCTGGGAGGCCGAGGAGGAGCGCCGGCGCGCCGGGTGCGAGGCCACCCGGGCCGTACGCCGGCGCTGCACGCTCACGCAGCCGATCGGCGACGGCGGCGGGCCAGCGCGCCAAGCCCTGCCACGAGCAATCCGACGAGCGCGCCGCCGGGCAGCTGACCACTGGAGGCCACGTTGAAGCTGCACCCACCGTCGTCCGACGCGCTGTCGCCGCCTGTCGTGGTCGGATCGCTGTCTCCGGAAGAGGTGCTTCCACCCGCGTTGCTCGTCGAGCCGCCCGTGGTGGCTCCGCTGGTGCCTTGCGCCGCGCCTCCGGTGGTCGCTCCGCTGCTAGCAGTGCTGCCGCTCGCGTTGCCACCTGCGCCTGAAGTGGCGCCGTTTGCGCTGCCACCTTCGCCACCTGCGCCGGAGGCGCTGCTGCCTCCGCCCGACGCGTCGCTGCCTCCGGTGCCATCACCGCCGCCCGCGCCTTCTCCGGTGGACGGAGGGTCCATATCCAGCCCGAAGAAGCGCACGGCGTCGGCCCACAGGCCTCGCCCCGAGAGATCGTGCGGGGCGCCTTGCGCGGAGTTCGTCTCCAGGACGAGCGTCCCGGCAGCATTCGTGTAAGAGGTCCGACTCCAGGTGTCCGAGGAACCCTTGAAGCTGCTCGTCTTGCTGTCGGACTGACTCAGACCCAGGACGTTCGTCCACTGCGCGGTCTCGGCAGGAAAATTCGGATCGTAGTTGAGGGTGGTGTCAGCCGTTCCGTGCCAGAGCTGAATCCGAGGCCGTGCGCCCGTGAAGTTCGGGCTCGCCTTGCGCACGATGTCACCCCACTGGGCAGCGGTCCTGTTGGCAGGGGTCGTCCAGCCATAGGCGTTGCCTCCCGTCCAGGCGCCGGCGGGAACACCAGCCAGCACCGAACCCCCGGCGAACACGTCGGGGTAGGCAGCGAGGAGCGCGTTCGTCATGCAAGCGCCGGAGGACGCCCCCGCAGCGAAGACCCGGGTCGGATCGGCGTGGTGCTGTGTGATGGCGTACTGGACCATCTTGGTGATGGCCTCTCGCTCACCGCTGCGCGCGGGCGTTGCATCAAAGCAGTTGCCGCCTGCTTGCGGCGTGATGATGAGGAAGCCGTGCTGATCCGCCAGACCCTGGAACCAGCCATGAGCGTTTCCTGCGTTCCCGCTGCAGTAGTGCAGCGAGACCACGATCCCCGGCGAAGCGTCGACCTTGTCCGGGACGTAGAGGTCCATGGGCGTGTTCCCGCCGTAGTCGACCCGGGTCTGCCACGAAGCCGCCAGTGACGGCGAGATCGCGAGCAATACAGCTGCGAGGGAAGCGGCGGCGGGCGCGACGAATCGAAGAGTGGTGATCATTGGCTACCTCGCTATCGATATATTAATAACAGTCGACGAGTAGAACAGAGATCGCGACGGACCGAGCTCCGAACTGTCGCTTCCGATCCTGATGTGAATTGCCGCGGTGCGGCTTCGATGTGTGAGAGCATTTGTATCATATTTCAGGCAAGCCGAGGTGCGTAGTCGAGGCAAGCCACGATCGCTGGGCGAGGAGGTGTGTCGTTTCGTAACAATCGGTCGGGGTGTGTCGTTTCGTAACAATCGGTGGAAGGATATGGAAGGGCCTGTCAGCGCCGCGGCCATCGCTGAAGATCAGGTCGTCGTCGCTCTACTCCCGGCGGGTCGCAACGAGTCAGGGTTGAGCGATCGCGACAGGACAGCATGGGCCCATCCATGGCAGCGCTGCCCGGCCGAGGCCGGTGCAGTGGAAAATTGCATGGGCCTCTGACCATGGCGTGGCATAGTGGATGCCCTTCTGCTGCCCTGGCCTGCCATGTCGAGCCCCGACGAGACCACGATTGCCCCCGGGGATGTCCTCCTCGGCAAGTATCGCGTGGAGAGCGTCCTCGGACGGGGCGCCATGGGGCTCGTCGTCGCCGCGCGCCACCTCGCCCTCGACGAGCGCGTCGCGATCAAGGTGCTGTTGCCGAAGTACGTGCGGGATCCGGAGATCCTCCAGCGCTTTCTGAGGGAGGGGCGCGCCGCGGTGCGCGTTCGCAGCCAGCACGTCGTGCGCGTCGCCGACGTCGGCACGCTCGAGAGCGGCGCGCCGTACATGGTGATGGATCACCTCGAGGGGAGGGACCTCGCCGCCGTGCTCGCGGAGAGCGGGCGCCTCGCGGTGCCCGTTGCCGTCGAGCTCGTGCTCCAGGTCTGCGAGGCGCTCGCGGAGGCGCACGCGCAAGGAATCGTCCACCGGGACGTGAAGCCGAGCAACCTGTTCGTCACGCGGAACGCGGACGGTTCGCCGTGCGTCAAGGTGCTCGACTTCGGGATCTCCAAGATGACGCACGCGGAGGACCACGCGTTGACGCGGGTGGGGGGAGTGCTCGGCTCGCCCCTCTACATGTCCCCCGAGCAGCTCCGCTCCTCGAGCGACGTCGACGGCCGCGCGGACATCTATTCGCTGGGCGTCGTCCTCTTCGAGCTGCTCACGGGGCGGACGCCGTTCTTCGCGCAGGAGCTCGCGCAGCTTGTCTACCTGGTCACGCAGGGGGAGCCGCAGCGGCCGCGCGCCCTCCGCCCGGACCTCCCGGAGCCGCTGGAGCAGGTGATCCTCGCGGCGATCGCGCGCGATCGCGATCGCCGGTTCCCGACCGTCGCGGATCTCGCGCTCGCGCTCGTGCCGTTCGCCCCGCCGCACGCGCGCGCGGCGGCCGAGCGCCTCTTCGGCGCGCTGCGCGGCGCGCTCCCGGCCGGGACCCTGACGCCCGGCGCTCCTCGCGTGGCGCCGGCGGTCACGGCGGCCGGGGCGACCCTGCCCGCGGCGACCGTGCCCCTCGACGCGGGAGCGCTCACGATCGCGCCGCTCGGTACGACGAACCGCAAGCCAGCGTCGCGCGACAGGCGCGCCGCTTCGATCGCGATCGGGATCGGGCTTGCGGTCGTGAGCGGCGGCTTGCTCCTCTGGCGCCTGCCGGACCGGGCCCCGCGCGACATCGAGCGCGAGGCCGCGTCGGCGGCCGGCCCGCAGGGCGCGGCCCCGGAGCCGCGCGCCGCGCAGCCGAGCGCCGCGCCGGAGCCGCGCCCCGCGCAGTCGAGCGCCGCGCCGGAGGCTGCCGTCGAGCCTGCCGCCAGCGCCGCGCCGGACGCTGCCGTCGCCGCGGTCGCCGGCGCCGCGCCGTCCAGCGCCGCTCCCCGCGCGTCGGCCGAGGGGCCGCCGCCCGAGGGGCGCGCCACCGCCCCCGCCACGCAGAAGCCCGCGAGGCCGGGCGGCTCGGCGCAGCCGGCGAAGCGCGGCGCGCCGCAGGTGAAGCGGCCCTCCAGCGCCGACCCGTTCTCGCGCGATGTCTTCTGATACCTTCGCCGACACGATGACGCCGCCGCAGACGAAGAGCCGACCGAAGCGCGGGCGCGCCGCGCGCCTCTGCGCGATCGGCATCGGCCTGGCGGCGGCGATCGCGGGGGGGCGCGCGGCGAGGGCCGAGGACAAGGCGGGCGCCGTGGCGCTGTTCCGAGAGGCGGGCGCGCTCGTCGACGCTGGCCAGGCGTCGCGCGCCTGCCCGAAGTACGAGGAGAGCCTGCGCCTCTACGACAGCGTCAACACCCGCTATTTCCTCGCCGATTGCTACGAGCGCATCGGCAAGATGGCCTCCGCGTGGGCGCAGTTCCTCGAGGTCGCCGCGCGGGTGCACGCGAGCGGCGACCGCGTGAAGGAGGCGAAGGCGCGCGAGCGCGCGGCGGCCGTCCAGCCGAAGGTCTCCCGCCTCTCGGTGGTCGTCGAGGCCGCGAGCACGCCGGGCCTCGAGGTGAAGCGCGACGGCACGCCGGTCGGCCCCGGCCAGTGGGGCGTGCCCATGCCGGTCGACGCAGGGACCCACGTCATCCAGGCGAGCGCGCCCGGCAAGCGGGCCTGGACGGCGCAGGTCGAGGTGAAGCCGGGCGGCGTGACCTCGACCCTCGTCGTGCGCCCTCTGGAGGACGACCCTGCATCGAGGGACGCGGGCGGCGCGGGGGATGGGCGCCGCACGATCGCGCTCGTCACGGCAGGCGCAGGGGTCGTGGGTGTTGGCGTCGGGGCGGCGCTCGGCTTCGCGGCAAAGTCGAGGTTCGACGAGTCGCGCCCGTTCTGCAACGGCGACCGCTGCGATCGGCGCGGCATGGACATCCGCGGCAGCGCCGTGGCGCGCGCGAACGTCGCGACCGTGGTCTTCGGCGTCGGCCTCGCGGCCATCGCCGGCGGCGGCGTGCTGTGGCTCACGGCGAAGAGCTCGACCCAGGGCGTGTCGCTCGGGCTTTCGCCCGCGGTGGGCGGAGCGCTCGTACAAGGCAGCTTCTGATGCGCTTCCAGGTGCTCACGGTCGCCCTCTGCGCGTCGGTGGTGCTGAACGGGTGCGGCCTCGTCCTTGGCATCTCGCCCGGCGAGTACGACCCCGATCCGTTTGGCCTCGCTGGAGGGGCCGGGGGAGCTGGCGGCTCGGGCGAGGGGGTGGGCGCCGCCGGCGGCTCGGGCGGCTCGGGCGGCTCGGGCGGCTCGGGCGGCTCGGGCGGCTCGGGCGGCTCGGACGCGGAGCCCGAGCTCCCTGCCTGCACCGCGCTCCTCGACGACCTGGAGGACGGCGACGGCGCGATCCTCCGGTGCGCGGACCGCGTCGGCAGCTGGTACACGTACAACGACGGTACCCGGGGCGGCACGCAGACCCCTCTGCCCGGCCGCCCATTCGTACCGGTCTCGCCCGGTCACGGCCCGAGCGAGTACGCCGCTCACGTCGCGGGGAGCGGCTTCGTCTCGAGGGGGGCCGGCATGGGGTTCGATCTGAACCTCGCCCCAGGGGGGGCGAAGCTCACCTACGACGCTTCTGCCTACTCGGGCCTGACCTTCTGGGCCAAGGCGGCAGCGCCGACGCACATCTACGTGAACTTCCCCGACCGCAACACCGATCGCGAGGGCGGCGTGTGTGAAGGCACGGGCTGCGGCGACCACTTCGGTGAAGGGATCGACATCACGACCGAGTGGGCGCAGTACACGGTCATGTTCGATATCCTCAGCACGGACGGCTGGGGTGTGCCTGCGCCCCCGGCGTTCGACGCTGCGCACGCTTACTCGATCGAGTTCCACACGGCGAAGTCGACCGTGTTCGACATGCTCGTGGACGACATCGCGTTCGTCCCGTGACGGTGATCCGACTCGGCCGTTCCCAGGTAGGTTATCGCGCCTGACAAAGCCTCCCGTCGCCAGGCGGTCGAGGGCTCAGGGCATGAAGCCCGCCCCCCACCATCCCTCACCGTCGTGGTCGTGCCGGCGTCGCGTCACATCGCGGTGATCGCGATGTTGTCGACGAGGACCGGATCTCCGGTCGTGACGCGGATCTGCAGGTTGTTGTCGTCCGACGGCGGGGTGAACGACGTCGAGCAGGTGGTGCTCCAGGCGCTCGAGGGCGAGAAGCTCGTCCACATCACCTGGGCGCCGCCGCTCACGACGCGGAGCTCGGCCTGGGAAGACCCGCTCGCGGTGGTCCTGCGCGCGTCGAAGCAGATCTGGTACGGCCGCCCCGCGGCCAGCGCGAGCTGGCGGTTGCGCACCGGGTAGCCCGTCGCGCTCTGCGTCACGCGGACCGCCCAGTTGGGCGCGCCCGTCACCCGTCCGTCAGGGACAACCTGCGCCCGGCTCCCGTCGATGTCGTTGCGCCAGTTCGTGCGCTTGTCGAAGGTGTCGAAGTTCATGACGGCGGTGCTCTTCACCACGCTCGGCGCGGACACGAGGATGTCCGCGGTCCCGTACACGCCGAGCCCGAGCGTGAGCCCGTCGGAAGGGGCGTTCACCTCGAACGTGTGCATCTGCCAGCCCGAACCCACGGTGTTCGCCACGTACTCGCCCCCGACCCACGTCGCGCCGCTCTTCAGCCCGACCCACAGCGAGCTCGAGTACTGGCTCGCCTGCGTGTAGGTCATGAGCGTGATCCGGTAGCTGCCCGCGGCCAGGTTCAGCTTGCCGTGCGACAGCGCGTCGACGTAGCCCGCGCCGGCCGTGCGGTTGATGCGCGCCCACCGGTTCGCCAGGTCGAAGGTCGCGAGCGCGGTGAGGTCCCAGAGCGCGTTGCGGCGCTGGCTGTCGAAGCCGAGGTTGTACCAGTCGCGCCGGGCCTCGCCGCGCAGCCGCTCGAGATCGCGCTGGATGTCGAACTCCCAGTCGAGCTCCTTGTCCGCCCAGCCGTAGTAGTTGGCCGGGGTGAGGCCGAGGCTCGTGACGAGCGAGACGTTGACCGTGGGGCCCTGGGCCGCGGGGTCGAAGCTCGGGTTGATGTACCCCCAGTAGAGCAGATCGCGCATCGAGAGCGCGTTGCGGCCCCAGCACCCGGCGGAGCACGCCGTGGAGAGCGGGGCGATGATCATCTTGCCGTTCGCCGCGTTGAAATGGGGCGAGCCGCTCATGCCCCCTTCTCCCCAGACGTTCATCTCGACGCCGGTGTTCGGCGCCGAGGACGGGGTGAACCAGTGCCCCGCGCCGGTGACGCTCGTGACCTGGCCGTTCGCGAACATCCGCGTATCGAAGGGGAGGCTGCCGTTCTGCTGGTTGTTCGCCGAGATGCTGTAGATCTGCTGTCCGACGACGGGCGGCGACACGTCGAAATCGACGTAGCCATACTTGTCGCCCGGGTTCTCGCCGGCGGCGTTCGGCCAGCAGAAGAAGAGCACGCCGTCCGTGTCGTTGAACGTCTGCTCCATCGCGTCGCACGTGAAGGCCTCCGTGTCCGACGTGGCCGTGCTGCCGTTTCGGTACGTCCGGAAGGTGATGGTCGTCGGCCCGCCCCCGCAGTGGGCCGCGCTGAAGAAGACGTTCGGGCCGATCATCACGCCGTTGCAGTAGCCGCCCAGCGACGCCTCGGCGAACTGGCTCACCGCGATGTCCGGGTTCACGGTGTAGAGGCTTGCGGCGTTGACGATCCGCTGGTTCGGGCTGAGCGTCATCTCGGCGGCGAGCGCGCTCTCGGCCTCTCCGACCGGCTCATCGTCGAGCTCATCGACGCCGGCTGTCGCGGCGCAGCCGGTGGTGATCAGGATTCCGAGGAACGGTGCGGTGCGGAAGAGGTGCTTCGACATGATCGTCTCCATGGCTCCTGCGCTCTCGCGCGGCGCCGCGGCGCTGGTGGGCTGACACGCAGCGACGCGCCTGGGTCGCTGTGCGTTCGAGGCCCGGCCAAGCAATCGACGTACCGCCCGCGAACCGCGGAATTCGCGCTGCCTTTGGCGAGCTTGTCGCGCGGCCGTCGCACCGCGCCGCGCGGGTGTGGCCTGCGCGGCCACAGCTCGATCTGCAGCCCCAGCCCGAGGCATCGAGCACGACGACGGCGCCGCGACGCGGGCCGTCGAGAGCGTCAAAGAGACGAATTCACTGAGCCTGCACGTAGAGCGAGAACGGGAAATTGCCCTCCCCGCCGACGAAGGTCGCGTCGGGGACGTCGATCACGAATTCGTGCATGCCGGCGCTCGCGGCCCCCCACGGGACGATCCGGGTGTCGATCGCGTCGCCGGGGCACCAGTTGCTGAACGACTGCCACGCTGCGTCCGACCGCGGGGACCGCCCGTAGATGCCGTTGGCCTGGGTGTTGTACTTGCGAAACGGCTCGCACGACGTGCGCCCGGGCGTGTACTGCAAGGCCAGTTCGCCGTCGACGTACACGTAGTGCTCGCGGCGAATGTACTCCTCGCCGCCCTCGTTGGCGCCGTGATTCGACGTGATCAGCACGAGCTGTGCATTCTGTGTGTCTGCCGGTAGCTCGAAGCCGACGGTCTTGCGGGTCGTGCCGACCTTGTCGCTGGCGCCCGTGGCGTAGTTGTTGAAATCTTCGCTGATCGCCAGCGGCAACAGGACGCCGAAGTCCTGGGCCTCCTTCGTGCTGTCGGTGTACAACAGCAGCGATCCGAGCTGCGTGTCATTGCGACCGGCGCAGCCGGGGACCTCGTCGTTCGCGGCGTAAGGCACGCCGAAGATGCCCAGCTCGAACCAAAAATCATGATCGGCCAGGAGGTCGGCGTCCTTCAAGATCGGTACGAGGTTGCTGGCCTCCCATTCGTAGGGGACCGTCGCCGGCTGCTTGTTCATGTCCATGAACGGCGTGACGAACCGCGCGACCTCGATCCGGTCGACGTCGCCTGGAACGTAGGTCTGGGCACCCTTGTGGACCAGCGCCAGGTTGACCGAGCCGAGTCGGTCGTAGTTGTCGCACAGCGCTCCCACGACCACGCGGATCTTCAGGGTGGTTTGGACCTTGGCGAGCAGCTCGTCGGTCAACCTGGTCGCGACCAGCGAGTTGTTGTGGCGGATCACGCCGTCCGGGATCGGTTCGTCGACCGTCTCGGCGTAGCCGTCGTAGAACACGACGTTCTCAAGCACCGGGACCTCCTCGGGGTCCCGTGGCGGCACGCCGCCGCTGCCTCCACTGCCGCCGCTGCCATCGCTGCCGCCAGCGCCTGCGCTGGTCCCGGTCGCTCCGCTCGTGCTCCCAGTGCTCTCGGAGGTCCCGGTGACTCCGCCAGCGCCCACGTCAGAGGGCTGTGCATCCGTGCACGCGGCGAGCAGGGCCAACGGACAGAGGCATGGGATCGCGCGACGCAGCTTCATTCCTCGAATTTATCAGAGCGCCCGCTCGATGTCGCGCTGGAGCGGCGGACCCACCACGCCCAGGTGGGTAAGGCCCGACGGACGGAGTCGTGCACGTTTTCAGCGCCGATTCAAATCTACGCCAAAAGCTTCGAGATGCTCGTCACAGCGTCTGTCCCTCGAGGTGGACGTACCCGAGCGATGAGGTGCGCGGTCCCGCGTCGGCAGGACGATCGAAGGTGCCCAGCGCGGCCCCGACGAGGAGCGCGAGCGCCGCGGATCTCATGTCAGGATCTCGACATACCCGTCCGTTCCATGCACGCGGATGCGTTGTCCATCCCGGATCAACTTGGTCGCATTCTCCACGCCGACGACGGCCGGCAAGCCGTATTCCCGGGCGATCACCGCGCCATGGGTCATCAGGCCCCCCACCTCGGTCACGAGGCCCTTGATGGACACGAACAAGGGCGTCCAGCTGGGGTCGGTGAAGGGGGTGACCAGGATGTCCCCCGGATCCAGCTCCGCGTCGGCCATGTCCAGGAGGACGCGGGCTCGTCCCTCGACGACGCCGGAGGAGACCGCGAGGCCGACGATGGCTCCGGCGGGGAGATCGGCTCGTCTGTGCGCAGCTGCCACGACTTCCCCGTCGGACGTGATGACGAGCGGCGGCGACAGCTTCTTGTGGAGCTCGTGTTCCGCTCTCCGTTTGCCGACGAGCTGGTCGTCCAGCCGATGGGTGCGCACGACCTCGCGGAGCTCGTCGAACGTGAGGTAGTAGATGTCTTCGGCGTCGTGGATCACGCCGGCCTGCACGAGCCGCTCGGCTTCTTGCAGCAAGGCCTGCTTGTAAACGAAGTAGCGATTGACGAGGCCGTACTTCGGATACTCGCGATAGCCAATGAAGCTCCGGAGCCGGTCGATCATCCGCTGGGCCTCGCTGGCCTTCTGCTCCCCGTCCGGCAGCTGCCTCAGCCGGTCGAGCAGCGCTCGCGCTCGCTGCGAGGCCTCCTGCCGCCCCCGCTCGAACCTCCGCGCGCCGGCGCGAGGCTCGAAGTTCTTGATATTGCTCAGGATCAAGGGGACCAGGGTCGCTGGCTTCTCGCTCCAGCGGGCCCTCGTGATGTCGATTTCCCCCGCACATCGCATACCGTATTTGTCGAGGTAAGCCTGGATGGCTTCCCGGGCTTCCTTGCCGCCGTCGAGCTCGACCAGCTCATCCAGGAAGCCGTCGTGCTTCACGTTCTGCAGATGAGCGACAACGTCCGGATAAGGACGGATCACGTCGGCGACATCCAGCAACGCCAGGCCCATCTCCGACGTGATGTTGTTCGACACGGACTGGGAGAGCGTATCGGCGACGCTCTTCTCGCCGAGCCACGCCATCATCTTCTCGTTGATCCACGATGAAGCGTTCATGCCCGCCATGATCACGCCCATGCTCTGCGGACCGAACATGGCCACGCTCCGTCGCTGGATGTCCTCCTGGATGAAGTCGAACAACGCCGTTCCGGTCTTGGTCCGGATGTCGCGCTTCAGCTCCGCCAGCGCTGCCTGGGTGCGCTCGATCAGCTCCGCGACGATCGCCGGGTCGTCATCGACCTGCGCGTCGAAGCGCCCCGGCGCCTGCTTGCCCTGGCCGGGGCGCGAGCCCGTCGGCTCGTCGGGCAAGGGCTCGATGAAGTCTCCCCGCTCGATGAGCGTCGAGAGGGCGTCCCTGAGGGGCGGATGGGAGCGCCCCAGGAGATCCAGGAGGGCGTCCCGGCTGGCCGGTGAGGCCAGCTGCTTCGTGGGATCGACGAACAACCTGCCGCCCGCCGCGAGCATGCGGCCACCCGAGGTCAGCTGGAACAAGGACAGCCCCAGGGGCTTCATCGCGTCGGTCATCATCTGTTGATGGCCGACGGAGATGTAGACGTGGTTGCCTCGATCACCGGCTTCGGGGATGGGGTAAAGGGTCGTGATCGGCCGGCTCTGGACGATGTGGAGCTCCTCGTCGACCAGGCACCACTCGATGTCCTGGGGGTGGCCGAAATGCCCTTCGATCTGCCGGCCCAGGCGCTCGAGCCGCAGGATCTGCGCGTCCGTCAGCACCTGCCCGTCCTGCCGCTCGGGCTCGATCGCCCGCTCTTCGGTGCCGCCCTCCTCCAGGGCGCGCGTGGCCAGCGTCTTTCTGGCGATCGCCTTCTCGATGATCTGGCCGTTCCGCACCTTGTAGCGATCGGCGCTCGCCAGGCCGGCGACGAGGGCCTCCCCCAGGCCGAAGCCAGCCTCGATCGACGACACCTTCCGGTTCGAGGTGACGGGATCGGCCGTGAAGACGATCCCGGCCGCCTGCGGGAAGACCATCTTCTGCACCACCACCGCCATGTGGACCTTGCGGTGATCGAAGCCGTGCTGGATCCGGTAAATCACCGCCCGCTCGGTGAAGAGCGATGCCCAGCACCGGCGGACGTGCTGCAGGATCGCCTGCGTCCCGATGACGTTCAGGTACGTATCCTGCTGGCCCGCGAAGGAAGCCCCCGGCAGATCCTCCGCCGTCGCGCTGGACCGTACGGCGTAGGCGTCGCCCGCGCCAAGCCTCGAAAGAACCTGGGTGAGCGCCTCTTGCAGGTCCTCGGGGATGGCCGTCCCTTCGATGATCCGGCGCAGCTCGCCGCTGAGCTCCCGGATCCCGTCCCGGTCCTCCGCCGCGAGCAACGACAAACGATCGAGCAACCCGTCGATCGACGGCGCTCCTCCCATGATCCGCTGGAAGGCCTCGGTCGTGACGCAAAAGCCAGGGGGCACGCGGATCCCCTCGATCCTGGTGAGCTCCCCCAGGTTCGCGCCCTTGCCCCCGACCAACCTGGCCTTCGTTCGATCGACCTCCTGGAGACCAAGCACAAAGGTCCGCATCCGTTCACCTCCATCCGAGCGTCAGCAGCTCGTTCGCCTCGACGGATCGTCACGCCCCCTCCGCCGAAGCGCGCCACTATAACGCGAACCAGGATGGGCTCTACCGGACGAAACCCCTGGATGGCGACCTCTTCGGGTCGGGGGGAGGCATCCATGCTTCCGGCGGCTCGACGCGCGCAGTAGCATCGCCCCGGAGGAAACCCCTCGGATGCGCTGCACCCTCTGTCACCGCAGGATCGGTGTCGTCGCGGGGTGCCCCCTGCACGGCGGCACGGCCGCGAGCGCCGCGAAGGAAGAGCCCGGGGCGGGGGAGGTCGTGCCCCGGGTCCCGGGGTTCGATGGGCTCCGCCTCCTCGACGAGGGCGGCTTCGCCCGCGTGTTCGCGGCCTCGCGGCGCGAGGACGGCCTCGCGGTGGCGCTCAAGATCGCGCGCCATCGAGGCGATCCGCGGTTCTCGCGCGAGGCGGCGGCGCTCCGCCGGGTCGGTCCGCCCGCGGTGCCGCGGCTGCTCGGGGAGGGCGAGATGGAAGGAGGTTTTCCTTATCTCGTCCTCGAGCTCCTCGACGGCGAGACGCTGGCGCGATGGATGGAGGCGCTCCCCGGGGCGGGCGCCGTCGCGCCGGCGGAGGCCATGCGGCTCGTCGACGCGATCGGCGCCGCGGTCGACACGGTGCACGCGGCCGGCGTCGTCCACCGGGATCTGAAGCCGGAGAACGTGATGCTGCGGCGGATGGGGGGGCCGGACGTCGCTCTCCTCGATCTCGGGCTCGCGCGGCCGGGGGCGAACGGCGCGGTGGAGGAGGGGAGCGAGGTCACGCACACGGGGCTCCGGCTCGGCAGCGTGCTGTACATGGCCCCGGAGCAGTGCCTCGACGCGCGCGACGTCGACGGCCGCGCGGACCTGTACGCGCTCGGGATCGTCGCCTTCGAGCTGCTCACAGGGCGGCCGCCCTTCGCCGGGGACGCGTCCGCTGTCGTGCACGCGCACGTCTCCCAGCGCCCGCCCCGGCCGTCGGAGATCGCGCCCGTGCCCCGGGGCGCCGACGAGGTGCTGCTGCGCGCGCTGGCCAAGGCGCGCGAGGAGCGCTTCGGGTCGGCGCGCGCCTTCTGCGAGGCGCTGCGGGCGGCGCTCGCGGCCGCCACGGCCCCGTCGCCGCGCCATGCGGTCGATCCGGCGCTCGAGGGAGCCGCCTCGCCCCTCCAGGGCGCCGCGGCGAGCGGACGCGCCCCGCCGCGACGGAGCCCCGTCGCGCTCGTCGCGGTGCGCGGCAACGCGCCGATGGACCGCGTCGTCGGCGTCGCAGCCCCCTTCGGCGGGCGGCTCGCCAGGGTGCAGGACGGCCTCTACGTCATCGCCTTTCCCGGGCCGGCCCGCCTGCGCGCGCGCGCCGCTTTCCGGGCGGCCCAGCGGCTCGTCGCGTCGCTGGACGACGTGACCTCGGCGGCGGTGCACGTCGCCGAGCTCCACGCGCGCGAGGGCGCGGGCGGGATGGTGTTCGCCGGGGCCGCGCTCGGGCGGCCCGCCGACTTCTGGCCTCCCGGCGCGCCGGATCCGGTGGTGGTTACCCCCGAGGCCGCCGCCCTCCTCGACGAGGGCGCCGAGGCCGCCAAGGAGGGCGCCGAGGCCGCCCCGAGCGCGAGCTCCGCCGCGCTGGACACCCCGGCGCTCGCGCTGCCGCTCCGCGGGCGGGACGATCTCGTCGCCGAGGTCGTCGCGCACGCGCGCGGGGCGTTTCGCGACGGCGTGCCGCTCCTCTTCACGCTGCTCGGCGAGGTCGGCCACGGCAAGACGCGCCTCTGCGAGGCGGTGACAGCGGCGCTCTCCGCCGAGCCGGGCGCGCGCGCGATCGCGGTCGCGGCGAGGCCGCCCGACCTCGCCGAGCCGGCCGGGCTCGCCCGCGCGCTGCTCCGCGCCTGCCTCGGCGTCGACACCGGCGCGGCGGCGGACTCCCTCCGCGACGCCTGCGTCGCGCGGCTCGGCCCCGAGCTCGGCCTCGCCTCGTGGTCCGCCGTCGCGTTCGCGCTCGACGCCCTGCCCGAGACCGATCCCGCCGTCGCGGCCGTGCTCGCCGCGCCCGGCGCGCTCCGCCAGACGCTCGCCCGGGCCGCCGGCGAGGCGCTCCAGCGGCTCGCGCGGGAGCGCCCGCTCGCGCTGGTCGTCGACGACGCGCAGTGGAGCGACCAGGGCGGCCTCGACGCGATCGAGATCGCGACCCTCGCGGGCGCGCGCGCGCCGCTCGCCGTCATCGTGGCGGCGCACCCCGCGCTGGCCGCCGCGCGCCCGCTCCTCGGCGAGCGGGCGGCGCGGGCCCGGCAACGGACGCTCCCTCCGCTGGACGCCGACGCCGCGCGCGCGCTGCTCCTCGACCGGCTGCACCCGGTCGAGTTCGCGCCGGAGCCGGTCGTCGCGAGCCTGCTCGGCGCCGCGCAGGGGGTCCCGCTCTTCGTCGTCGACCTGGCCGCCGCGCTCCGGCAGGCGGGCGCCATCAGGAAGGCGCGCGGCGGCCCGGGGTGGTACCTCGCCGGCGACGAGATCGCGCGGGGCGAGGCCGCGCCGGTCATGAGCGGCCTCGCGCGGCGCGCGCTCGCCGGCTTGCCGCCGCCGCTCGCCGAGCTCGCGGAGGTGTGCGCCCTCGCGGGTGACGAGCTCGCGATCGACGAGATCGGGAGGCTCCTCGACGAGGCGGCGCGCGAGCGCGCGGTCGACGCGTGCGCGGAGCTCGACCCCGGCGTCGGCCTGTCGCGGCTCCTGCGCCGCGGATTGCTGCGCGCCGCGGACGGGGGGCGGCTCGCGTTCGCGCACCCGCTGCTCCGCCGGGCGATCGAGGCGGAGGTGCCCGCCGCGAAGCGGCGGCGGCTGCACGGGATCGCGCTCCGGGGGCTGCTCGCGGCGCCCAGGGAGGGCGGCGCGGCGCTCGCCAGGATCGCGCGCCACGCGGCGGCGGCGGGCGCGCACACCGAGGCGGCGGCGGCTTGCTTCGAGCTCGCCGAGGAGGCGCGGCGGCGGCACCTCTACGTCGACGCCGAGCGGCACTACACAGCGGCGCTCGCGGCGCTCGAGGAGACCGAGCGCGCGGGCGCGGCGCCTGCGGAGGCTGCGGCGGCGCTCCGAGGCCGCGTGAGCCGGGGCGCGGCCCTCGCGGGCCGGGGCAAGGTTCGTTACCGCATCCAGCGCTTCGACGACGCCGCGGACGACCTCCGCGGCGCGCGGGCCATCGCCGAGGCTTCCGGGGACGACGCCACGGTCGCCGATCTGCTCCTCGAAGAGGCGACCATCCTGGACTGGTGCGACGACTTCGCCGGCTCGCAGGCCCTCGTGGACCGCGCGGTGCGCCTCCTGGAGCGGCGCGCGGATCCCGGCCTCGACGTGCGCTGCGACGTGGCCCTCGGGCGCGGGCACTTCCGCCGGCAAGAGCTCGAGGACGCCATCGCGCGCCTCGCGCCCGCGGCGAGGCGCGCCGAGGCGCTCGGCGACCACGAGAGCCAGGTGATCGCCCTGCTGCTGCTCGCGCCCGCGCTGGTCTACGCCGGCCGGTTCGAGGAGGCCGAGGCTCGGTTCGACGAGATCATCGCGCGCTGCGAGCGCGTGGGCGACCGCCTGCACCTCGGCGGCGCCTACCAGAACCGGCTGACGATCCGGTTGATGCGCGAGGACCCGGAGGGCGCCGTGAACGACCTCAGGACCGCGGTCGCGCTGGCGCGCGAGCTCGGCAACGCGTACCTCGAGCGCGGCCCGGCCCATAACCTCGCCGAGCTGCTCTACTGGGGCGGCGAGCTCGCCGAGGCGCTGCCCCTCGCGCTCCGCGCCCTCGAGCTCCAGCAGCGGTTCTTCGAGGCGAGCGCCATGCCGGACTACGCGCTGCTCGTCGCGCGGATCCAGTGCGCGCGCGGCGAGCTCGCCGACGCGAGGCGCCACCTCGACTGGGTGCGGACCCGCTGCGATCTCGGCGCCGCCCCGCCGGTCACGCGGGTCCTGGTCCGCCTGTGCGCGCAGGTCGTGGAGGGCGCGGGCGCGCCGGCGGAGGCGTGGGCGGCGCTCGTCGCCGAGGTGCGGGAGGCCGCGCTCCTCAGCGAGCACATCGAGGTCCTCTGCTTCGCCGCGGCCGCCGCGCTGGAGAGCGGCAGGCGCGAGGACGCCCGCGGCTTCCTCGGAGAGGCGACGCAGAAGACCTGGGGAACACGGTTCTGGAAGGGGCGGCTCTCGCGCCTCTCGGCGCAGCTCGACGGGCACGAGCTCCCGTGAGCGGCCTCCCGACACCCTCTGTCGCCGCCCAGGCGACAGGCCCCCGCCGGCTGTCGCGGCGCGCGCCACATCGCGCCCGGCCCACGGAGAGGAAAGCGCGCGTTTCCGGGGCCGAACGGCGTGGCGCGAGGCGTGCTTTGACGTGGACGTGCAGCTGACGTGTCCAAGACCTGCGTTAGACGTGCTTCCGACTCGATGACCGGAAAGGGGCAACGATGAATCGACGAACGGCTTGTCTCGGAGTGGCCACCCTGTCGCTGACCGCGGGCATCGTGCTCGCGGCCGGCGCCACGAGCGCGAACAGCGCGGTCCCCGTGCCGCTCATGGTGATCGCCAACCACCTGACGCTCGACCACCTGGGCCACAACCTGCTGACGACCAACCGGCAGAGCCTCCTGGCGCTCGACCGCAATCCGCTGACGACCGCGTCGTTCGCCGCCGGCCCCCTCCATGACGCCCTGCTCGACCCCTGGGCGCGCGATGTGATGAAGGATCTCGTCGAGTGTGCCCTCACCACGAAACAGCGCGTCGAGTGGACCCCGCCGGCGTACGAGGGAGCATGGGCCCCGACGGCGGAGGAGCGCGCTGCGCGCGCGCAGCCCGACAGCCCTCTCTCTTATTCCGGATCCATGGGGCTCTGCCCTGCGTGGGCTGATCCGCTGTGGCCCGAGCGGGACAAGGCGCATAACGCCATGAGGGCGAGCTGCCAGGAGCTGGTCTCGGCCTGCCTGCTCGCCAAGAACAACGCCTTCGGCGTGCGGGTCAATATCTCGGCTCGCGGACGTGTGCCCTCGGACAAGCCAGGGACGACCAGGATGCTCCAGGTGGATGCGGCGGAGAAGACGAATTATCCCTGGCGGGAGGGCGCTTTCTTCGGCAACCTCTTCAATGCGAGCGCGCTCAACACCGATTTCGAGGTCACGCTGGTCGCGGGCAAGATCGTCCGACCGAGCCTGACCACAGCGCACCTCGACGATATGATCTACAAGGAGGCGTTCGTCTGTCATCCGCAAGAGCACGCCGCGGGCCCGCAATACGACGACACCATTTACATGCAGCGGCGCGTGTGTGCCAGATCCACGGGGGGAGGTCAGCCGGGGTGCCTCGCGAAGCATGTCGGCGCGTGCCAGAGCTACGCGGCTAGCGTGCCCGGGGCTGCAGAGATGGGGCGCGCAAACGTCTGCGAGGGAGCGCCGGTCGACGGGACGTACACGGGCCCCTGCACCGGCGAAGCCGGCGACGCCAGGCGGTGGATGAACCCCGTGACCGTGTACCTGCGCCAGCCGTGTGATGTCTTCGGCCCCAAGGGATGCCAGGAGCTCAACGAGAGCGGCTCGGGCCCGGTCGCCGTTCGCTGGCCGCCCGTCATCGCCAGGCAGCCGCCGGATCCCATCATTCGCGTCCCCAAGGGGGACCCTCCTCCCACGGATGGTCTTCCCGCCCAGCGCAAGGCCGTTCCGACGCAGCTCAGCGGGCCGACGAAGCCGTGAGATTGCCGTCCGGCGGTCGCCCGGCCGGAGCCGCGCTCGGATGCGCCACCGTGGGGCTTGCGCTCTCGGGCCAGCTGCTGCGATCTCGGCGATGCAGTGACCGCACCGACCCGATCCCTCGACCCCGCCTCCACCCTCCTCGACGAGGAGCCGGGCGCGCCCGACGACCTCGCTCCCGGCACCCTCGCCGGGGAATTCCTTGTGGAGGCGGCGCGGAGCCACGGGGGCTTCGCCGTGGTCTACCTGGCCACGCAGATCGGGACGGGCCGGCCCGTCGCGCTCAAGGTCCTGCGGCGCCGGCTCGCCGCAAGTACGCGTATCCTTGAGCGATTTCAGCAAGAGGCCGCGGCCCTCCGGGGCCTCGCGCACCCGCACATCGTGGCGAGCGTCGGCGTGGGCGACCTGCCGGACGGCAGGCCCTACATCGCGATGGAATGGATCGAGGGCCGCACGCTGAAGCAGGAGCTCCGCGCGCGCGGCGCGTTCTCGGCCGCGGAGGCGCTCGCCGTGCTCGAGGAGGTCGGCGGCGCGCTCTCCGCCGCGCACGCGCTGGGCATCGTCCACCGCGACGTCAAGGCGCAGAACGTCATGGCGATCCCGAGGGACGGGTGGTTCACGACGCGGCTCGTCGACTTCGGGATCGCCAAGCTGCTGGAGCCCGAGCGGCTCGGCCGTGAACCGATCTTCACGCAGAGCAGCGTGCTCGGGACGCCAGGCAGCATGGCCCCCGAGCAGATCGCCGGCCGCCCCGTCGACGCGCGGACAGACGTCTACGCGCTCGGCCTCTTGCTCTACGAGCTGCTCACCGGGCAGCCCGCGTTCCACGCCGACAACATCGTCGAGCTCGAGGAGCTCCAGCTCTTCGCGCCGCCGCCCCGGGCGGGCGATCTCGTGACCGTGCCGCGGGCCTTCGACGCTGCGATCGCGCGCTGCCTCGAGAAGTCGCCGGACGCGCGCTACCCGGGCGTCGCCGAGCTCCTCGCGGATCTCCGCGCGGCGCTGCTCGCCGCGAGGGACGAGGCCCGCGTCTGCCCGGCGGCGGCGCTGCACGTCGCGGTGCAGATCGAGGGAGAGGAAGAGCTCGACGAGGCGGCCTTCGACGACGCCGAGGCGGTGCTCGCGGCGGCGCGGCGCGCCGTGGCCGGGGCGGGCCTGGTCACGCTGGTCGACGGCGGCGGGGTGCTGGTCGGCGCGACGACGCTCCCCGGCGATCCGGAGGGCAGCCGCGCCGCCCGGGCCCGGCTGGTCGGGGCGGTGCGCGCGCTCGATGCGACCCTCGCGTCGCGGCCGCGGCCGAGCCCTGCGGTCCAGGTCGCGCTGGTGCTGCACGCCGCGCCGGCGACGGTCACGGGCCCGGACGGGCGGGAGCGGGTCGCGGGGGGAGAGCTCTTGCGCCTCAATGAATGGACGGCAGGGCATCCCCGACGCGGCCTCGTCATCACGAGAGCCGTGCGCGCGGGGGTCGACGAGGGCTAGCCGGCTGCGTGAGGGCGCCTGTTTGAGATCTCAATTCAGGCCGGCGGCGGCCGAGGGCGATCTCACCTCACCACGAGCTTCCCAGCCGACGTGACGCACGACTTGTTGGGCTCGGGCGGCGTGTCGCCAGATTCGCAGTCCACCGGCACCTTGTAGTCCTTGCCGACCGTCCCCTTCGGGTACCAGCACTCCGCGTCGAGATAGCGTGTCAGGTAGTGGTCCCCGTCGGTCGACGACGCCTCGTTCGTCTTCCAATCCGTGCCCGTGTAGAGGATGATCGCGCCTTCCCCGCACATCCTTTCGGCCTCCTTGACGAGGTCCGGCCTCCAGATGGGAGCGGGCGCCGTGCCCTTCTCCGGCACCTTGTCGCACGCCGTGAGCTCGCGCGAGCCGTCGTCCTGGGCGCGGAGGTTCGTCCGCTCGTTCGTACCGAAGTTCAGGGCGCCGCTCACGGTGGTTGTCCAGTCCATGCCGGGGCGCTGCTGTCCGCCTTCCACGCGGAGCGAGGCATAGCCGCAGCCCTGCTCTCCCGAGTCCTTCTTGCGGAGCGCCGTCAGCATCTCGGCGCATTTGTCGCGCGCCTGCTCCACGTACATCTTCCCATCCACGGTCTCGGTCATCCACTCGTTGCCCACCGCCAGCTTGGTCTTGTCCGCACAGCTCGCGGCCACGATGATCGCGTTGAAATACGCCTCGTTCGTGTCGAGGCTCTTCTTCGACGCGGCGGACGTCTCGTTGTACCTCCTCGCGAACTCGTCGAGCTGAGCCTTCTCCTCGGGGCCGAGCGACGCGATGAACGCGCCGCAGCCGAGCGGCGCCGCGCACGAGAGGAGCAGAATCGCCGTCAATGCCTTTGACCTGTATCCATTCATGGGGCGGTGCGATAGCGTTGTGCGGATATGGCGTCAACGCGAATGCGCGCCGCACCGCGAGCCGGCGCGCGCCTCCGCAGGTCGCGCGCCGCCCTCCTGTGCGGCGGCGCCGCATCTCCGCCCACCTGCGCCGGGTGGATTCACGAAGGAGCTCTTCTCCCTGATATCAAGCTACTTCGTCAGGACGACATGGGTGGCGTGGTCCGTGGAGGCGTGCTCCGTGCATCGGTAGCCGAGGCTCACCGTATCGATGCCGGCGAGGAGGTGCTCGCCCCGGCCGAGGAGCACGGGGGAGATCACGAGGTGGAGCTCGTCGATCAGCCCCGCGGTGAGGTATTGGCGAACGGTGGCGACACCACCGCCGAGCCGGATCTCCTCGCCCTGGGCCGCCTCCTTCGCGCGCTTCAGCGCGGCGTGGATGCCTTCGGTCACGAAGTGGAAGGTCGTTCCGCCCTCCATGGTGAAGGACTCACGAGCATGGTGGGTGAGCACGAAGACGGGCACGTGGTAGGGCGGGTTCTTGCCCCACCATCCCTGCCAACCGTCGTCGGGCCACGGGCCCCGCTGCGGCCCGAACATGTTGCGGCCCATGATCCAGGCGCCGAGGTTCTCGAAGCCGCGCGCGGCGAAGTCGTCGTCGACGCCCGCTCGGCCGACCGTGTCGCCGATCAGCGAGCCGGCGAAGTCGGCGTGCATCTTCTGGAACGTCTTCGTGCCTAGGACCCACTGGTGCAGCGCCATCCCCCCGACGCCCATCGGATTGGCCAGATCCTGGCCGGGACCGGCACCATGACCGTCGATCGAGATCGAAAACGCGTTTACCCGAAGCCTCGACATGAACGCAACTCCTTCCGGCACAGGCATCGCCTGCGACCCTCCTGACGACCGTTCTTCTGAAGTGGCGACGAACGAGCCGGGGCCGGATCGACACGCCGGCGATTTTTTTCTCGCTGGCCGACTGTTGCATGAAAATGCTGTATATTCAATGGTTTGGGAGGTCCCTGGCGGGCGGACGGACGGACGCGCTCCCGCAGCCTACGGCCACACCACGTCGGTCGGGCTACTTCGATCCGTCGTCGTCCCGTCGCCGAGCTGCCCGTTCGAGTTCGAGCCGAAGCAGCGGATCGCCCCGGCGTCGACGAGCGCGCACGTGTGCAGATCGCCGAGCGCGACCTCGACGACGCCCTCGAGGCCCGTAATCTGGGTCGGCACGTGCCGCTCCGTTTGCGTGCCGTCGCCGAGCTGCCCAACATCGTTGCGACCCCAGCACCAGAGGGTTCCGTCGGACTTCACCGCGCACGTGTGCTTGCGTCCCGCCGCGATCTGCACGACGTCGGTGAGGCCCTCGATCGTCGTGGCCGTCGTGTGGAACGTGGTGCCGCCGTCGCCGAGCTGACCGTTCCGATTGTCGCCCCAGCACGCGACACGACGGCTCTGGAGCAGGGCACACGAGAACTGCTGGCCGGCCGCGAGCTGCAGCGGATGATCGATCCCGCTGACGAGCGTTGGTGTCGGCACCGGCTCGCTGCTGAACGTGCCGTTCCCGACCTCGCCCCAGCCGTTGGAGCCCCAGCAATGGACCGAACCGTCGTCGCTCGCCGCGCAGGTGTGAAAATAGCCGAGCGCGATCCGCTCGACACCGTTGACCGAGAGCGCGGTCGGCGTCGGGTGCTCATTGGTGTCGACGTCGCCGAGCCCGAGCTGCCCGCGGGAGTTGTCGCCCGAGCAGGAGAGCGTGCCGCCGCCATGGATCACGCAGTTGTGCCAGTGGCCGAGCGCGAAGTCGGCGAGGCGCTCGACGCCGGCGAGAGCGACCGGCGCCGGCGACGGCTCGATGGCCGTCCCGCCGTTGCCGAGCGCGCCGCTCGGATTCGCCCCCCAGCAGCTCGCGGCGGCCGCGTTCGTGCGTACGCACGTGAACTCGTACCCGAGCGCGACCTGAACGGCGCCAGTGACGCCCGGAACGGCGAGCGCAACGCTCGAGTCTCCGGAGCGTCCCTGGCCGAGCTGGCTCGCGTTGCCTGCGCCCCAGCACCGCACCGTGGTGTCGGAGAGCACGGCGCAGGTGTGTTGCCCACCGGCGGCGATGTGTATCGGGACGTCGCCCGGTGCGCCCCCGGCGCCGGTGCCGGAGCCAACGGAGATCGAGCTCGTGGAGCCGCCGGCGCCGGAGCCAGCGGAGATCGAGCTCGTGGAGCCGCCGGCGCCGGAGCCAGCGGAGATCGAGCTCGTGGAGCCGCCGGTGCCGGACGCGCTGGAGCCCGAAGTTGTGGAGCCGCCGGTGCCGGACGCGCTGGAGCCCGAAGTTGTGGAGCCGCCGGCGCCGGAGGCGGCGGAGCTCGAGCTCGTGGAGGCGCCGGCGCCGGACGAGCCGGAGCCCGGGGTTGTCGAGTTGCATGAGTAATCGGTCAGAGCGAGGGAAAGGAGAACGGCGCTGTGCAGTGTGAAGGTGCCGTTCATCTGGGATCGAGAAGGGTTGGACATGGGAACGAAACCTCCGAAACGCGCAGTATACGCGGGCGGGGTTGGGTCGAAAATCCCTCGCACGACGTCTTGAACGACTCGTGGATACCTGTCGGCGTGGAGTGGATAACATTGCTCAAACGAGTGAATCCGTTGGAGCTGTGGGGTCTTGTCGGCGGATCAAGGATTCGTACGTTTTGAACGTTTTTGTTGCTGCCGGTTATTGCTGGCAGCGCCGGCGACGTCGGGCGAATCCTTCGCCGCTGCGCCGGTCGCGCCGGCGGCTCGCCACGGCGCGGTGCCCATCGAGGAGCAGAAGCCGCTGCGGCGCCGCGCCGAGCGGACCGCGCGGGCGCGCCTGAAGGGCATGCTGCGGGCGCCGGGCGAAGCGCGGGTCGAGGGAGACCTCGTCCCCTGACGCGCCGTCCGATCCCCTCGCTGCGCGCTGGCCGCGCGCGACGCGCGCTCCACGCGAGGCGGCAAGGTCCGGCCGCGCGCGCAACCCCTCGCACGGTTGCGCTTGACCGACGTATGCACCGTGGTGTATATGTACCGTCATGCAACTGGACGTCTTCCAGGCCCTGGCCGACCCCACGCGCCGCCGCATCGTCGAGGCTCTCCTTTCTGGCGAGCAGCAGGTGGCCGAGGTCGTGGAGAAGGCCGGCATCCACCAGTCGGGCGTGTCGCGGCACCTGCGCATCCTCTCGGACTCAGGTTTCGTCTCGATGCGACCCGACGGGCAGCGGCGCCTCTACTCCCTTCGTCCCGAGCCTTTCCGCGAGCTCGAGGACTGGCTCGGCCGCTACCGGCAGCTCTGGGAGGAGCGCCTCGATCGTTTCGGTGCCGCGCTCGAGAAGAAGCGCGCGTCAGCTCAGAAGAACCCGGCCATTCAAGACGGCCCAACCACGAGGAAGCGACCATGAACAGCGCAGTCAAAGCCCAGGCCCGATCCAAAGTCAGAGTCGAGCGCACCTACCGCGCTACGTTGCAGGAGGTCTGGGACCTCTGGACCACGCGCGAGGGCTTCGAGTCCTGGTGGGGGCCGCGAAATTTTCGGGCCGCCGTGGCGGAGCTCGACGCGAGGCCGGGCGGCACCCTGCGCTACGAGATGATCGCCGCCACGCCCGAGATGGTCCGCGCCATGGCGGAGATCGGCCGGCCACCCTCGCACGGCGTCACCTCCACCTTCGCCGAGCTCCGGCCCATGACACGGCTCGTGCTCCGCAACGTGATCGACTTCTTGCCCGGCGTGCCGCCCTACGAGGCCGACATCGAGGTCGAGCTCACGGAGCTCGGCGACCGCGTGAAGATGGTGGTGCTGCTCGACACCATGCATAGCGCCGAGTTCACCGAGATGCAGAAGGAAGGCTTCACGAGCCAGCTCAGCAAGCTGGACGAGAAGTTCGGGGCGGCGTGAGCGTCACCCCCACGACGCTGGCGCCCACGCCAGCGTCTCCTTCGAGGCCGAGGAACTGCCGCGCCTGGGCGAGCGGCGTCGCGCGTCAGTAGGCGAAGGCCTGGTAGACCTCGGTCTCCTCGGGCACGTCGAGCGACTCGACGATGGGATTGAAGCGGAGCATGCGCTTCGCCCGCTCCGACAGGTGGGAAAGGCTCTCGCGGGGCACCCGGATCGAGACCTCCGGGCGGAAGAGCCAGCGGCGGCTGTAGCCGATGACGACCATGGGCCGCGGCTCGCGCGAGCGGTTCGGGGTTCCGCGGTGGAGGCCGCGAACGTCGCGGACCATGACGTCACCGAGCTCCATGGGGATCGGATCGAGCGCGATCTCGCCCTGCTCGAGGCGCCGCATCCCCTCGGCCTTGGAGAGCATGTGCGTGCCGCGGGCGATCTCGATCGGGCCGTTCTCGGCGGTGACGTCGACCAGGGGGAAGTTGACGGCGATCTGGAACGCGGGCGTCTCTTTCCCCGTCTCGGGGAAGAGCGGCGGCGCGTCGCGGTGGACGTCCTGGTAGTCGGACCCGAGGAGCGGGGTGTCGGTCGCGAGCTGGACCATGGTCATGTCGGCGCCGACGAGGCGCTCCACCACGCCCAGGATCGTCTCGTCTTCGTAGATGCGCGGCTCCGCGAAGGGGGCTCTGAACGGGAGCGTCACGTAATAGCGACCCGGCCCCCGGTTCTTGAGGTGTCCCTCACGCGCGATGTGCGCGTCGAGGAGCGGCGCGAAGGCCTCACGCCACGAGAGCAGCAGGCGCTTCGGAATGAGGTTCTTGATGAGGCAGAACCCATCGCGTTGCGCTGCGTGGGCGAGCTCATCCATCTCGGCGCTTGTGTGGCGGGCGTGGCTCATGGATCGCGCCAAGCTTGGAATGGCTCGAGCGGAATCGTCAAGCCCAGCGCCCGCTCACGGCCGGTTCATCCCCAACCCACCTTTGCCGGAATCATCGTCTTGGGAGGAGAATGCGGCGCTCGAGGCACCCGGCCCACGCACGCGGGACGGGCAAACGATCTCAGCCTCACGAGGCCGACGTCCGCGCGGCCCCGCTCTTCGTCAGCTCAGGCTGGTCGCTCTGATGCCTAGAGACATGCGGCCCTGACGCCGCCTTCGCGGGAGCGCGTGGATCACAGCTTCGAGGCGGCGTGGTCCCAGTTCACCAGGTTCCACCATGCCTCGACGTACTTCGCCCGGGCATTGCGGTAATCGATGTAATACGCGTGCTCCCACACGTCGCACGTGAGCAACGGCGTCTTGCCCTCCGTGAGCGGGGTCCCGGCGTTGCCCGTCTGCACGATCTCCAGCTTGCCGGAGCTGTTCTTCACCAGCCAGGCCCAGCCTGAGCCGAACTGACCGACGGCCGCGGCGCTGAACTTCTCCTTGAACGACGACACGCTTCCGAACGCCTCCTCGATCGCCGCACGGAGCGCGGCGGAAGGCTCACCGCCGCCCTGCGGCTTCATGCTGTGCCAGTAGAACGTGTGATTCCACACCTGAGCTGCCTGGTTGAAGACCCCGCCGGACGTCGTGCGGACGAGATCCTCGAGGCTCTTGCCCGCGAGCGCCGGGTCCGCTGCCACGAGCTCGTTTAGCTTCGTGACATAGGCGTTGTGGTGCTTGCCGTGGTGGAAGTCGAGCGTCTCCGCCGAAATGTGGGGAACCAGCGCGTCTCTGGAGTAGGGGAGCTCGGGAAGAGTGAAGGCCATGGTCTCTGTTCCTCGTGTTGCTTGTCGACGGCTGCGCGCTCGTCGCAGCCTGTTGTGAGTAGCTCGGCGAAGACCTTCGGGTGGCGCTCCGGCCACGGATCGAACGTCCGCGCATCGCGGCCAGACAGCCGCTCCACGTCGCCGAACCGGCGGCAACGTAGCAGCCCCGGTGGATGCGCGTGGCGCCTTGCCAATGAGTTGGCAGTTTTCCATCCATTTGGAGAGGTGGCCTCCCGGCCCGCGGTTCCGCTCGCCTGCCAGACCCGACAGATGGCGCCCTGTTCCATGCCTCGAACGCGGCCGTTCCAGATCGCCGTCTGGCGTCGCTCCGGGTAACGCCGCATACTCTGGACGTGATCCTTGAGCGGTCGCGGGCGGGTCTCGTATGCCCGCCTCCGGCCCTCCCGCACCGGTGGTCCCCCCACCGTGGTCGACCCGGTGTGCCCGATGGGCCTGCTCGGAGTTGCCGTCGCCGGGTCAGGCATAGCGCGATCACAGGGGCCGTCAATCCGATTGCTGAGAACGCTTGCTCGACCTCGATGACGCTGGCAGCCGCATGGCAGAGGCGGGCTCCTCCGGCGCGAACGAGCGGCGCCGCGCCTTCGCCGTGGCGCGCCTCCGAGAGCGCCGGCGCGAGCGACCCGAGCTCGAGGGCGCGGGCGACGTCGCTCTCAGTAGGCCCCCTTCGGCTCGAGGCCCATCATGTGCTGGCCTACCATCGTGGACACGGCGTCCCAGTTGAGGGTGATGTGCTGGGCGATCGCGTTGCCGTCTCGCCACATGCGCTGGATGGGTTGAGCGAGCGCCAAGCTGCTGCCGCCGACGCACGAGAACAACGCATCGATGGCGGAGTGCGACAGCTTCGCCGCGTAGGCGTGGCCCCGCCGATTGCGGATGCGCTTCTCGACGCTCACGGACCTCCCCTGGGCTGCTGTCAGCTCCACCTCGGTGATGTCGCGGTCGAGGACGAGCCTCGCCGCGTCCACGGCGGCCGCCGCGTCGGCCAGGCGCGACTGGACGTGGGCGAACTGGCTCAGGCGCGCTCCCGCGCCGCCGATGCCGCCGCGCGTGACGCGGTCCTCACAGAGATCGATGAAGGCGTCGATGGCGCCCTGGGCGGTTCCCAGGAGCGGGGCCACGAGGCAGACGGGGATCGCCGAGAGGAACGAGATGCTGTAGATACGGTTGGGGTTCACAGCGGCCCCTGGCGGCGCGCCGGACGCGGCCTCGGCAAAGGTGAGCTTCCGATGACCCGGGACGAAGGTCGGCTTGTCGAGCACCACGGTCTTGGACCCGGTGCCCGCTTGACCCGCGACGTGCCAGTCGTCCTCGATCGACCAGTCGGAGCGGGGCACGAGCAAGAAGCCAGCGTTGGGGGTGGCGTCGTCCTCCCTCGGAAACTGGACGCCCAGCACGGCCCACTGTGAGTTGTCGACGTTGGACGCGAAGCGCCACTTGCCCTGGATCAGGTATCCGCCATCCACCGCGTGCGCCGCGGCGACGGGCGAGTAGGAGCCGCACATGATGGCCCGGGGACTTTCTCTCCAGACGTCGTCCTGCGCCTGCCCCGGGAACAACCCAAGCAGCCACTGGTGGATCGCCCCCAGCGAGCATGCCCAGGCGGACGAGGTGCAGCCTCGCCCGATTTCGCTGATCACGTCGAGGAGCGCGGTGAAGCCGTACTCGTAGCCGCCGTAGCGAGCCGGCTGCATCAACCGATAGAAGCCGGCGCGATGGAAGAGCTGGTTCGTCTCTTCCGAGACGCGGCGCTCGATCTCCGTTTGCTGGGCTTGCTCGCGGAGACACGGGACGAGCTCGCGCGCAGTGGAGACCAGAGCCTCGAGGGATGGCGCGTTGGCGGCGGGGCTGATCCGGCCGGGGGCCTTCATGACCGCAACCCTGATCGAGGACTGTTCGAGATTCATAAGCTGTCCATCGGCTGCATGCATCTCCCTACCGCGCGCTGCTGCTCGCTGGACACCATCTTCCGGATGGCATCCACCGCCGGAGGGGTCGCGGAGAGATCCCGGTTCACGGCGACCTCTCTGAACGCGTCGAGGTGCGCGCTGCATCTTCAGGGGCCTCGGGGAGACCGGCACGCCGATCGCGGCCCGTGCATCCGCGCGGATCGCCGCGAGGCGGGACGCCGCGCCGGCGCCGCCACGCTTAGGGATCACGTCCGGAAGTATGCGAAGATGCCCCGGACGGCGCCAGAGGGCGCTCTGGAACGGCCGCGTTCGAGGAGTGGAACGTTGAGGGAGCCCGATGATCTGACCGGTCTGTCGATGTTCGTGCGCATCGTCGAGGAAGGCTCGCTCAGCGCGGCCGGCCGGGCGCTCGGCCTGCCCAAGGCGACCCTCAGCCGCAACCTCGCGCTCCTGGAGAAGCGGCTCGGCGCTCCGCTGCTGATCCGCTCCACGCGCGCGCTCAGCCTGACGGATACGGGCAGGCGCTTCTTCGACAAGGTCCAGCCCATCGTTCGAGAGGCGCAGCAGGCGACCGCCGAGGTCAAGATCCTCCACGCGGCTCCCTCGGGGCTGCTGCGCATCACCGCGCCCGTCGCCTACGGTCAGGCGGCGATCGCGCCCCGCCTGCTCTCGTTCATGAGGCGTTATCCGGCGGTCCGCATCGACCTGCATCTCCATGACGGGCGCGTCAACCTGGTCAATGGCGGCTACGACATGGCCGTCCGCATGGGGGCGATCGAGGACAGCGAGCTGATCAGCCACAAGCTGGCCGATATCACCATGGTCATCGTCGCCTCGCCGACCTGGCTGGAGCAGCACGACGTGCCCCAGAGGCCCGCCGACCTCGCCCGGCATGCGGCCATCGTCACGCGGCCCGAGCTCGTTCACTGGAAAGTCGGCGGGGAGACCGTGCGTGTCCCCTGGCGCATGAGCACTGGCAACATGATCGTCACGCGGGATGCCGCGAGGGCGGGGCTGGGCATCGCTTTCGTACCCGAGTTCCTCGCGTTGCCTGACCTGGAACGCGGGTCGCTGGTACGCCTGCTCCCCGACCTCGATCTGCCGATGATCCAGGCGACCGCCCTGTATACGCGGGCCGCCAGCCAGTCGGTGGCGCTGCGCGCCTTGCTGGACGACCTCCTGGCCAGCCGGCCCATCGAGGCCGACGCCGCGCCGCCGTGACCCTGCCCGGGCGCGGGTGTAACCCCCCTCTGCTGCGACATGCGATGTGGTTACACCGGCTTTTTATCAGGTGGGGTGAGGGGGAACGAGCCGGCGCCCTTCAAAACCTGTCTGCCAGCGTGAGCTGCGGGTGCTGCGCCGGGAAGAGCACCGGGACGAGCCGGGCGGCGTCTCCGGTGAGCCGGAGCTTCCCCGCGTCGCACACCTCCAGCGGCGCGTCCGACCCGAGGAGGAGCCGCGCCACCGCCCAGCCGCCGCGGACCGCGCTGCGCGCCCCCGCGGCGCTCCGCCCGTGGACGACCTCGACGCGGCCGCGGTCGAGGCGGAGCGTCGCCGTCTCTTCCGTGCCGGCGAGGGTGAGCGCGCCGCGGTAGCCCGCGAGCTCGGACGCGGCGAGCCGGGCCGCGAGCTCCGGCGCCATCGCCGCGAGGCATCCCGGGAGGTCGACGACCCGGACCATCGCGGCGCCGCTTTCGGCGTACCGCTGCTCGTAGCGGCTGTTCAGGGTCCGGAGCCGCGCGGCGAGCGCCGAGCGGTAGGGGAGCGTGTCGAAGCGCAGCTCGGGGAGCGCCTTCCGCCGGCAGAGGGCCCCGAGCGCCGAGAGCACCGCGTCCGGTGCGCCGGTCGCCTCGGCGCAGACGAGCCGGTTCCTGCCCGCCTGGACGACGACATGCCCTTCGGGGCGCTCTCGATCAGCGCCCCAGCGCCAGGCCTCGACGTCCTTGCGCATGCCGCTCCACGAGCGCAGAAAGGTCGGCCGCACCGCCGTGCCTGTGAGGCCGGCGTTCCACCGGTTGTGCAGCCGCACCAGCGCCTGCGTGGGCGCCGCGGGGATCCGGCGGAGCCCCCGCGGCGGAGGCAGCGTGGCCGGGAGATCGGCGAGCTTCACGCGCCACCGCGACTCGGGCCAGGCCGGCACGTAGCCGAACCGGTGGTAGAAGTCGTCGATCCCGAACAGGATCGAGAGGTGATAGCCGCGGGCGCGCATGCGGTCGAGGCTGTGCGGAGCCGTGCGGGCCATGAGCCCTTTGCCGCGGTGGGCCGCCTCCGTGGCCACCGCGCCGATGCCGCCGCAGCGCACCTCCGCCCGACCGATCCGCATCCGGTAACCCCACACGCCCCAGTGGGTGACCAGCGCATCACCGAGGAATCCGACGGCCGAGGCCTCCCAGTCGTAGTGGCTGTGGTTCACGTACCAGGCGGCGCAATCGGCGCGGAAGCTCGCGTAATTGCCAAAGGTGCGCGCCGCGATCTCGATCACCGCCGCCGCGTCGGCGACCGGAGCGGGGGAGCGGACGGCGAGGGGCGGAGTCTTCAGAGGCATACCCGCCCTCGGTAGCAGCGATTCGACCACGGCGCGGGATCGAGCATGGTTCCCTCCTAGCCGGCCCCCGCCAACCCTGTCCAAGTTTCCGACGCCGCGGCGCTACCCCTCGGGATCGCGCTCCGGCCCCAGCCCGTGCCGGTGGAGCAGGCGGTACAGGTACCGCCGATCGAGCCCCGCGGCGGCCGCGGCCCGCGAGACCTTGCCGTCGTGGGCGCGGAGCAGCGCCTCGAAGTAGCGGCGCTCGAAGTCCGAGAGGACCCGGTCGCGCGCCTCGGCGTACGGCACGCTCGCGTCGACCGGCGGCGGGGCGTTCACCGGCGCGAGCTCGCTCACGGGCGGCGGCGCGCGGAACACGAGGTACTGCTCCACGTAGTTCCTGAGCTCGCGCACGTTGCCCGGCCACGCCGCGCGCTTCAGGCGGGCGATGACCTTCGGCTCCCGCAGCGCCGCGGCCTCCTCCGGCGTCGCGTGGAGCGCGGCGAGGAGATCGTCGAGCAGCGCCGGGATGTCCTCCGGCCGCTGCCGGAGGGGCGGCATCGGGATCCGCACGACCGCGATCCGGAAGTAGAGATCGGCCCGGAAGCGGCCCGCGTTCACCTCGGAGCGCAGGTCCCGGTGCGTGGCCGCGATGACGCGCACGTCGACCGTCCGCGCCGTGTTCGTCCCGACGCGGCGGATCTCGCGCGCCTCGAGCGCCCGCAGGAGCTTCGGCTGCAGGTCGAGCGGCAGCTCGCCGATCTCGTCGAGGAAGATGGTCCCGCCCGACGCCTCCTCGAAGGCGCCGACGCGCTGCTCCGCCGCGCCCGTGAACGCGCCCTTCGCGTGCCCGAAGAGCTCGCTCTCGATCAGGTTGCCGTGGATGGCCCCGCAGTCGACGACGACGAACGGCTTCTCCCGCCGCGCGCCCCGCTCGTGGATCGAGCGGGCCGCCTGGCTCTTGCCTGTGCCGGTCTCGCCCTCGAGCAGCACGGTGACGTCGCGCTCCGCCGCCCGGGCCAGGAGCGCGAACACCCCGCGCATGGCGGCCGACGCGCCCGAGAGCGCGCCGAACCGCGCCTCGTCCCACAGCGGGAGGCGGTTGTGCTCCGTGCCGAACTCGAAGCGCGCCACGGTCTTGCCGACGCGGATGAGGCTGCCGGTGCGCAGGAACGCCTCGACGACGGAGACGCCGTCGACGGCCGTGCCGTTGCGGCTCTTCAGGTCGCGGACGCGCGCGCCGGCCTCGTCGATGCGGATCTCGCAGTGGAAGCGCGAGACGGTGGGGTCCGCGACGACGAGGTCGTTGCCTTCGTCCGATCCGAGCGAGCACCGATCGGCGGAGGAATCCCACACGACGCCCCGGGCCGGCCCCTCGACGAGCTCCAGACGAAAGCGGCGCACCGCGCTCGCGCCGTCATCTGCGGGCGAGCCGGTGTGCGTCAGCGTCTCGGGGCCGCCTTCGGCCGCCTTGCTCGGAGGTCTGCTGGGCACGCGGCCAAGGTATCACAGCGGGCGCGGGGGCCATCGCGCCGCGCTCGGGCGGCTCGAACGCGCGCCGGGCGGCTCGAGCGCACGCCGGGCGGCTCGAACGCGCGCCGGGCGGCTCGAGCGCGCGCCTGGCGTCCGTGGGGCCAGCGCCGCGCTCAGAAGAACCCGATCGGCCCCGGCGACCACGGGAACTCCACCGCCTCGCCGACAGCGGGCGGCGCGACGCGGCGGAGCCTCCCGTCGCGCCACGCCAGGATGACGAGCCCCGGATCCTCGAGCGGCGCGCCCAGGTCGACCTCGAGCCGCGTGGGCCTCCCGTCCGCGACCTCGGCGACCCGGATCGTGGCGCCGCACTGGCCGACCTCGTAGCCCGCGGCGATCGGCGAGGACGGCGCGCGGTAGAGGGTCTCGAACGCCCCGGTCAGCATCGTCCCGCCGATGGGCCCGAGGGAGAACGAGGACGGGCCCGTGCGCGTGAGGCGGTGCGTGCCCTTGTTCATGGAGAGGATCGACCAGCAGGAGAACGACTCGGGCGACTCCAGGGCGCGGATCGCCTGAGGGTACATGGCTGCCATGGGATCCGAGGCGGCCGCGATGAAGACCCGCTTGCGTGGCGGCGCGTCGATCTCCGCGCTGCGGGCGATGTCCTCGACCTTGCGCGCGATATCGATGCTCGATGAGGTGGCGGCGAGGAACAGGAGCGGCGCGAGCCCGAGGTGCACGGCGGCGAGGAACCAGGCGCCGGCGCGGCGGGGCCATGACGCGACGCCGGGCGAGGGGGTGTGGCCCAGCCCGCGCAGGACGACGACGGCGAGGAGCGGCGCGATCCCGAGGCCCGGCATCAGGAGCAGGCGCGACCCAGGGAAGCCCCCGAGGCTCGTGAAGAACGCGAGGAGCGCCCCGGGGACGAGCCAGCGCAAGGCGGCGCGCTCGCGCTCGGGGACCGCGGGGAGGCAAGCGCGGTAGAGGAGGGCCACGCCGGCGGCCGCCGCGAGCCCGACGGCGATGAAGGGGAGCTTGGGGAGCGGGACGGAGAGATCCGCGGGCACGGCCACGAGGGCGCCGCCGATCAGGATGGGCAGCCGCTCCGCCGCGGCGGCCACGAAGGCGAGGGGGCTTGTGAGCGGGTCGATATACCCGCCGGTGTGCGCGGCGCCGCCGCCGAACGCCTTGTACGCGGCGAAGTACCCGAGGAGGCCGAGCACCGGGAGCACGCTGGACGCCCGGGCGCGCCACCCGGCCGCGCGGCCCGGCGGCACGGGACCGGCGATCTTGTAGGCGATCCAGTACGCCGCCCCGCCGAGCGCCGCCTCGCCGCCGAGGAGCCCGATCCCGAGCCCGATCGGGCCCAGGTACCGCCCGGGCCGCCACCCCTCTTCGCGGTAGCGAAGATACGCAAGGAGCCCGAGCACCACCGGGAGCGCCGCGAGCAGCAGGTGCTGGCACGCGATCCAGCCGACCGGGTGAACGTGGTTCCCGCTGATCGCGAAGATCAACATGGCGAGCGCCGCGGTCGTGCTCGGGAGCACCCGCAGATACAGCCTGCCGACCGCAGCGACCAGGGCGACGTAGAGCGCGATCGAGACGAGGTGGTACCCGAGCGGGGTATCGCCGAAGACCGCGCGCTCCAGCGTGAACAGCGCGCTCGCCAGGGGGCGGACAAGGTGGATCCTGAGCTCCGGATCGGTCCACCACGGCAGTCCGGAGATGGAGACGGCAGCCCGTGTCTCCTCCGGGGCGCCGGGGAAGAAGTTGTAGAGATCGTACCAGGGAGGCGAGGCAGGGATCAGCTTCGCGAGGTAGCAGAACAGGATGTAGTCATCGGCATAGAAGGCGATCGCCACCGTGGGCAGCGCCAGGGCGAGCGCGGCGAGCAAGACAGCCGTGAAGAAGCGAGGGTGGCTGAGCCACCGCGCGAAGCGATCGGGAGGGTCCGGTTTCATTCGGGCCCACAACGTAGGGTAGGTCGCGCGCGCCGTGTAGATGGACTGGAGCGCTGCGCGCGGCGCCGCAGTTTCTGCGGTTCACTCCGCCATGGGGCATGAGCCGCAGGGGAATGTGAGATACGTTACTTTGTGCGATGGCGAGGTCTCCTGGGGAGTTGCGCTGAGCGAGCCCTGTCGCGGAGGAGTGCAGCGTGACCCGGACACGTGCTCCATCCGTTCGGCGCACAAGGCGGTCAGAACGCGCAGCTCCGTGACATGCACGCTGCGTTCGCGGCGAGCGCGACAGCACGCACCGTTGCCCATGTTCCGGCTGGACTCGGACAGCGCGAATGAGGCTCGTCATTACTCCTGAGCCAGTCTCGGCTCCTGCCTGCCTCCTCTGTTTGAGAATTCACACGACGAGCGCCCACGGCGCTGTCGGCGCGCGTCGAGCGGCGACCAAGACGCTCGACGCCGCGGTGTCCCGCGACGCTCCGGAGCCCTCCAGTCTGCTCTGCGCGCATCATCGTTTGACGGCGTCGGAGAGGAGATGGCAGCGTCGGAGAGGAGAAAGTCAACACCATGAAATTTGTTGATCCTCAGAGTCTCGCGACTACGTTTCATGACCGTGGTGGTTGATGGTGCGCCGCGGCGACGCGTGCGGCGTCTTGACAAGGGGGTTGAGTCATGAACAAGATCATCGGTTATGGTGCTTCGCTTCTCGTGCTTGCCGCTGCCGGCGGCGTCTTCTTCGGCGCGTCGCCGGCGCAAGCCGGCGACTCTCACTGGACCGAGCCCGGGCCGTCCGAGGGCGATGAGTGCAAGGACAAGCTCAGCGGCCTCTGTGAATGCGTGAAGATGGTCCTGAAGGACATCAAGCACGCTGAGAAGAATGGAGCCGGCAAGATCAAGCATCCCGAGGATGTCCTGGATGACGCCAAGGAGGATCTCAAGCAGTGTGTGAAGATGTTCTGCAAGGACGACGAGAGCAGCTGTGATTGGTAGCCGGCCCTGAGCCGGATGCGAGCGAGCCAAGCGGGGTGTGGCCGGCTGCCTTCGGAAAGGGCCGTCCGTAGCCAGCCTGCAACGTCCGATGCTCGCCCGCGCTCCCGGTGTCGAGGAGGCGACCGCGGCGTCAGGGCAGGGTCAACGTCGTCCGGTAGATGATCGTCGGCCCGCCCTGCGCCCGGAACCAGTCGAGATCCTCGCCGTCCAGCGGAGAGGTATAGTTGTACACCGTCATCTCGTGCTCGCCGGCATCGAGCGCCGAGGCGAAGCACGTGTCCCCGCGCGACGGCAGGTCGAGGACGAAGGAGACCGACAGCGCGTCCGGGTCGACCTTCCAGAGCGAGCACCGCTTGGGCTCGAACGAGTACTCGACGAGGTATTTCTGCGCCTGCTGCGCGGGCGGCAGCTCATCCATGTCGAGATCGTAATTGCCCGTCTCGTTCAGGTTGCGGCGGCCGATGAGGTAGATCTCGTCGCCGCGGCGGAAGACGAGGGGAGAGTCGTATTTCCTCTTGTCGCTCTTGCACTCCCAGTCGCCGAGCCGCTCCGGCTCGGCGCGGCATATCTTGGAGCCCCACCCGAGCTCGTCGCCCGCCTCGTTGCGCGTCACCGCGATGACCGAGCCGTCGTCCTGGAACACGAAATCGGTCTCGGAGCCGCCGCCGACCTGCACGGTCGGCTGGCCGGGGACGACCGGCTCCCAGGCGAGCCCGTCGCGGCTCTTCAGCCACTTGACCCGGATCGGCTCGCCGTCGGGCTGATAGATGTTCTCGCCGCCCTCGTAGCCGATCATAGTGGCGACGCCGTCGATCACCTTGAGCCTCCAGGGGATGAACCCCGGCTGATCCTCCCACCAGGAAGGCTCGCTGAACCGGCCGGGCCCCTCGTACACGGCGAACATCGTCCCCTGCGGCTCGAACTTCGTCGGATCCTTGCCGAGCACGGCGAAGTAGAGGTAGAGCGCGCCGCCGTAGGAGAGCAGCCGCGGCTCGCGCACGTCGGTCCCGAGGGCGACGCGCGTCTCCACCGTCCAGCGCGCCTGGTCGGTCGAGCTGACCACGTAGAGCTCGGCCCTGTCGCTGGCGAAGTGGTTCGGGGCCGTGCGGAACGCGAGGAAGTACCGGCCCTCGTGGGCGACGACATCGAGGTTGTTGTTGGCCTGCTGCGTCTCGACGCCCTCCGTCGTCGCGGTGAACGGCACGACCTGGATCGGCTCGCCGACCGCCGGGCCGAGGGGAGCGATGCCGTCCTCGGCGCCGCAGCCCGAGAGCGCGAGCAGCAGAGCTGCCGGAGAGAACGAGACGAGAGGCGAGTTCGAACGCATGAGCCCCACTCCTCGCGGCCGTCGGCGCGGCCGCGCTCCTGCCGGTGCGGGTAGCACACTCGCCCCTGGAAAACAGCGCATCGGGACGGGCGAAGGCGAGGGTCGTGGCTGTGCCCGGGCGGCCGTCAGCGCATCTCGGCGGCGGCGTCGCGGATGAGCTGCAGGAGGTCGCGCCGCATCTCGCCGCTCACCGTGTGGCCGACGCCAGGGTAGCTCGCCAGCCTCGCCTTGACGCCGCGCGCGTCGAGCGCCGCGATCGCGTCGCGGGTCGGGCCGATCGGGACGCGCCGATCGTCCTCGCCGTGGAGCGCGACGAGCGCCGGAGGCGCCGCGCCTGCGCCGGGGAGCACCGCGGGGGGGACCCAGCCGCCCATGGGGAAGGCGGCGCCGACGACGCGCGGGTGGTGCAGGGCGAGCGCGAACGTGAGCGCGCCGCCCTGGGAGAAGCCGGTCACGATGGCCTTTCCCCGCGTCGGCCGCTCGGCGGCGACCCGCTCGATCGTCGCCGCGAGCGCGGCAGCCGCGCGCAAGATGCCCTGTCCCACGTCATCGCTCGCGAGCGCCTGCTGGAGCGGAAACCACGAGTAGCCGCCGCCGTACGGCGCGAGCCCGCGCGGCACGACGAGGCGCACCTTGAAGTCGGCGCCCGACAGCACACCCGCGAACGACTCGGGCCGGTCGCCGAGCCCGTGAATCGCGATGACGAGGGGGAGCGCCTCGTTCCGGTCCGCGCCGCCCGTGATCTCTTCGAGGTACTCGACCGCGGCGGCGGGGACCGTCGCGCTCGCGGCTGGCGCGGCGGGAGGCGCCTGCTGCTCGGTGCCCGCGGCGGCGCCCCCGGGCGGGGCTGCCCGTCGCTCGCACGCGGCGAGCAAGACGAGCGACGCGAGCGCCAGCGCAGACAGGGCGTAGCAGCGGCGGAGGCGGGTGGGGCGCATCGCGGAGATGCTTGCTGAACCCGCTGCTCGGCAGCAACAGCGAACTTCCCGGCGGCAACACCGCACCCGCCTCGGCAGGATTGGCCAGCCATCGAGATCTCCTGCCATGGCCGGCATGCATGGGAGATCACACACACGAGAACGAGAGCTTCTGGTGCCGTTGAATTTGTCTGCTCCAGGGCGATCGCCGCGCATCTGCCATCGACCAAGATTTTTTGGGGTTGTTAGTAAAGTGTATTTCCTACATAACTGGATCTAGCTGCTTGGCTTAGAGCGAACGAAACCTCTTGTCGCCAGGCAGCCGATGGTCGGCGCGTCGCGTCGTTGCTCCGCGACGCCCTGCTTCAGCAGGGCGCCTCGTTGCACCCGGCGCTGCGCCTACCGTCGGCTGCCTGGTGCAGTCCGGATTTGTTCGGAGCCTTTCTTCAGGAGAGGTCGGCGACCTCACCGGCTTATCGATTGACCATCTCGTCGCGGTGGCGGCCAAGGTGTGTCTCCTGCGTACACAATCGATCTGCTCATCAGGAGAGCTCGATGATCTCACTGGCTTGTCGATTGACCGCCTTCCCGCGGTGGCGGCGGCTGCTCGGCGCGCAGCTGAGCGTCGCTGCGCTCCTGATCTCGGGGTGTACCGGCGCCGTGGGTGATCCGCGGGAAGGCGAAGCGGATGGCGTCATTCCGGGCGGGCCGACAGGGCCCGAGGTCGCCGAGCGGAGCATGTTCCCGCGGCTGAGCCACGCGCAGTGGGAGAACACGGTGCGCGACCTCCTGCGCCTCGACGACAGGCCCGGGCTCTCGGCGTCGTTCACGAGCGACCCGCTCGGCGGCGTGTTCGACAACAACGAGGCTGCGCTGCTGGTGGCGCCGGGCCTCTGGGGCGATTACCAGCGCGCCGCCGAGGAGCTCGCGGCGATGGTGACCGCCGACCAGGGCAAGCTCGATCGGATCGCGCCCGCGGACCTGCCGGACGCGCCGGAGGCGCGGGCGCTGGCGTTCGTCGAGCGGTTCGGCGAGCGGGCGTTTCGGCGCCCGCTCACGGCCGAGGAGCGGGATGCGTACGTCGCGCTGTTCCAGCGCGGCGAGGAGCTCTTCGAGGGCGAGGAGCCGTTCGCCGCGGGCGTCCGCGCGGCGATCGAGGCGTTTCTGCAGTCCCCCTATTTCGTCTACCGCGTCGAGATCGGCGCCGGGCCGGCGGAGGGCGGGCTCATCCCGCTCGGCGGATACGAGATCGCGACCAAGCTCGCCTACACCCTGTGGAACACGATGCCGTCCGACGAGCTCCTCGAGGCGGCGAAGGCGGGCGAGCTCTCGACCCGCGAGGCCGTCCGCGCCTACGCCGGGGGGATGCTCGAGGACCAGCGCGCCCGCGAGGTCGTCGGCGCGTTCCACCGGCAGCTCTACGACTACGAGCAGTACCACGACCTCAACAAGGACCAGGCGCTCTACCCCGAGTTCGTCCCCGAGATGGGCGACGACATGCAGCGCGAGGCGGAGCTCTTCGTGGATCACGTCGTCTTCGACGAGGAGGGCGGGCTCACCGACCTGCTCACCGAGCGCACGGCGTTCGTGAACGATCACCTCGCCGCGGTCTACGGCGTCGAGGGCGACTTCTCGGACGAGTTCAAGCGGGTGGAGCTCGACGAGGCGGAGCGCTCGGGGCTGCTCACGCGCCTCGGCTTCCTGGCGGCCAAGGCGACGGCGCGGCAGCCGGACTCGATCCACCGCGGCGTGTTCGTGAACCTCAGGATCCTCTGCGCGGCGCTGCCGCCGCCGCCCGACAACGCGACCTCGCTGCCGCCGGGCGAGCTCGCGACCAACCGCGAGCGCGTCGAGGCGCACACGGGCAAGGGGACGTGCGGCGCGTCGTGCCACGGGGTGCTCATCAACCCCGCCGGGTTCGCCTTCGAGCATTACGACGCGATCGGCAAGTACCGCACGACCGACAATGGCGCGCCCGTCGACTCCGCGGACGTCTACACGCTCGGCGGCCAGCCGAGGAGCTACGCGGATGCGGTCGAGTTCAGCCAGCTCCTCGCCGAGAGCAGCGAGGCGCACGCGTGCTACGCGCAGCGCTGGATCGAGTTCTCCCACGGCCGCGGCGTGCGCGCGGAGGACCGGGCGCTCGTCGAGGAGCTCGGCGAGGCGTCGCGCGGCGGCGCCTCGACCAAGGAGCTCATCGTCCGGATCGTCTCCTCCACCCCTTTCCTCGCTCGCGTTCCCGCGGAGGCGCCATGATCACCCGACGACGTGTGCTTCGAGGCCTGTTCGGCGTCACGGTGGCGCTCCCGTTCCTGGAGACCTTCGCGCCGCGCCGCGCGGCGGCCGGCACGGGCGACGTGCCGCCCTTCGCCATCTTCATGCGCCAGGCGAACGGCGTGGCGCAGCAGGTCGGCGACGAGCCGGAGATGTTCTGGCCCAGCGCGACAGGCCCGCTGACCGCCGAGTCGATGGCCGCGGACGCCGATCGGGCGGTGAGCGAGCTCAAGGACTACGCGAGCCGGCTGATCATGGTGCGCGGCGTCCGCTTCGCGTTCCAGGGCAACGGGTGCGGCCACTCCGGCGGCGGCAACCAGTGCCTGACGGCCGCGCAGGTGTCGGAGGATCCGGCGGGCAACGAGTCGCTGGCGATGGGCGAGTCGATCGACAACCGCATCGCGACCGAGCTCAACCCGGCTGGCGTCGAGCCGCTGACGCTCTACGCGGGCAGGATGGCCGGCTACATCAACGAGGTGCTCTCGTACCGCGGGCCGAAGCAGCTGCGCGCCGCCGAGCGCGACCCGTACAAGGCGTACCAGAAGCTCTTCGGGCTCGCCGAGGTGGACGCCGAGGCCGCGAAGGCGCTGGCCGCGCGCCGCGCCAGCGTGAACGACCTGGTCCGGGAGCAGATGCAGGCGCTCATGGGCCGGAAGGACCTCAGCAAGAGCGACCGCGAGCGGCTACAGCTCCACTTCGACAGCATCCGCGACCTCGAGGTCGGGCTCGCCTGCGCGCTCCCGCCGGAGCGGGTCGCGGAGATGGAGGCGATCTCCCCGAACGTCGGCAGCTACGACAACGTGGAGACCGTCACCCGCATGCAGATGGACATCATCGCGCTGGCGATGGCGTGCGGCGCGACGCGCGCGGCGACCCTGCAGGTCGGCGACGGCAACGACTCGACCGAGTACACGATCCACGGCGTGCGGCAGAAGAGCTTCCACAAGATCTCGCACCGCATCGACGGCGACGGCGAGGTCGGCCCGCCGATCGAGGGCGCGCAGGAGCTGCACCACCAGATCGACCGGATCCACGCGCGGATGTTCAAGCACCTGCTCGACAGGCTCTCGTCGTACGATCTCGGCTCGGGGACGCTCCTCGACCGCGGCGTGGCCGTGTGGCTCAACGACCTCGCGGACAAGTACCACGCCTACTCCAGGGTCCCGTACATCCTCGCCGGCGGCGCCGCGGGCTACCTGAAGACCGGCCAGTTCATCGACGAGCGGATCACCGTCAATAAGCTGCTCAACACGATCGGCGCAGCCGTCGGCTGCACGAACGGCCAGGGCGGCCCGCTCGACGACTTCGGCGACGAGAGCCTAGAAGGCGGGCTAGTCGATACGATCATTGCCTGAGGTGAGGAGCTCGCCCGCTTCGGATACGGGCCCACCTCGGCGTTTTCGGTGCTCGGCGTACCTGAGTACGCCTCCGCGCCGAAAACGCCGATCTGGGCCCGTCTCCTGTGCGGGCGAGCTCCGCCGGCGCTCGGGTAACTCGGGAGGAGGGGGAGAGGGGCGGCTCAGCCGAGGAGCTCTACCGCGACCTCGACGGTGGCCTTCTCGCCGTTGGGGCCGCGGAGCACGTCGACCTTCACCTTGTCGCCCGGCTTCTTGCCGTCGAGCACCTGGTACAGCCCGTCGTAGTCCGCGACGGGCGTGCCGTCGATCCCGACGATCACGTCGCCAAGGACGAGCCCGCGGTCGCCCTCGGAGAGGCCGTGCAGGCCCGCCTTGTCGGCGGGGCCGCCCGGGACGACGCTCATGATGATGAGGCCGCGGATGCCGTTGCGCCGCTCGAGGCGGCGGGACTGATCGAGCTGGATGCCGAGGCCGACCTGCTCGGCCTTCCCGGTCTTGATGATCTGCGGGACGATCCGCGCGATCGTCGTCGACGGCACGGCGAAGCCGATGCCGGCGGAGCTGCCGCTCTTCGAGAAGATCATCGTGTTCATCCCGATGAGGTGCCCGTTCGAGTCGAGCAGCGGGCCGCCGGAGTTGCCGGGGTTGATGGCGGCGTCCGTCTGGATCATGTCGCGGATGGTCACCTCGCCGACGCCCTGGACCTGGCGCCCGAGCGCGCTGATGATGCCGGTCGTCAGCGTGTGATCGAGGCCGAACGGGTTGCCGATCGCGATCGCCTTCTGCCCGACCTCCAGCGGCTCGCGCAGGGGCGCGACCTGGATCGGCTTCAGCATGTCCTTCGGGGCGTCGATCTTGATGACCGCGATGTCCTTGCGCGGCTCGACGCCGACGAGCTTCGCCGGGAACGTCTTCTCCCCCTGGAGCCGGACGACGAGCGACTGCGCGCCGGCCACGACGTGGTAGTTCGTGACGATGTGCCCGTCGGCGTCCCAGACGAAGCCCGAGCCAGAACCCGCGGGCACCTCGACGGCGGTACCCCAGAAGCGGTCCACCACGAGCCGCTGCTGGGTCACGAAGACCGTCGAGGGCGCGACGTCGCGGAACACGGCGATCGAGTTGCGCTCGTCCTCGATGAGCGCGCCCTTCGACGGCGGGACGGGCGGCGGCGTCGTGTCGATCGTCGCGGACGCCGTCGGCGCGTCGGGGACCTTCGTCGCGTTGGGCGACGGTCCGCTGGGGCCGGGCTTGCCCTTGCATCCAGGGGAGGCGGCGAGCGCGGCGACGACGAGGACGGCAGGGAGTCGAGCGTGTCTGCGGTGGCGCATGCGGCGCAATCTAGCTTGCTAACGGCGAGGCGTCTCCCCTGCGGCGCGCGGCGGGACGGCGCGGCAGTCTGCCGCGCGCAACGGATGCGCGGAACGGTCGCGCCCTGGCATCGGCGCGCGTCGGCGTCGGGTCGGATCCTGGGATGCAAAAGGGCGAAGTTGCGGTAGAGGTGGCCTTGACGGATGAAGCCCATGACGCCCTCAGCAACGAAATTCCAGACGACCCCCCCTGTCGCGAAGGAGCCCGTCAAGGTGCTCCTGCTCGAGAACATCCACCAGAGCGCGCACGAGCTGTTCCGGTCGCGATCGTTCGAGATCGAGACGCGGAGCTCCGCGCTGAAGGAAGACGAGCTCATCGCCGCGCTCGCGGGCGTGGACATGCTCGGCATCCGGAGCAAGACGCACGTCACCGCGCGCGTGCTGGAGAAGGCGGACAAACTGACCGCCATCGGGTGCTTCTGCATCGGCACGAACCAGGTCGACCTCGACGCGGCGAACCGGCGCGGAGTGCCTGTGTTCAACGCGCCGTTCAGCAACACGCGCAGCGTCGCCGAGATGATCATCGGCGAGTCCATCATGCTGGCCCGGCAGCTCGGGGACAGGTCGCGCGAGGTGCACGCGGGCACCTGGAAGAAGGTCTCGAAGGCCTGCTACGAGATCCGCGGCAAGACCATCGGCCTCATCGGCTACGGCCACATCGGCCAGCAGCTCGGCGTGCTCGCCGAGGCGATGGGCATGCGCGTCGTCTACTACGACATCGCCCAGAAGCTCCCGATGGGCAACAACCGCGCGCTGCCGACGCTGCAGGCGCTGCTCGCGGAGTCGGACTTCGTCTCGCTCCACGTGCCGGCCACGCCGGAGACGCGGGACATGATCGGCGCCGCCGAGCTCGCGCACATGCGCAAGGGCGCGTACCTGCTCAACGCGAGCCGCGGCTCGGTCGTGGTGATCCCGGCGCTGGCCGAGGCGCTGAAGAGCGGCCACCTCGCGGGCGCGGCGATCGACGTCTACCCGGAGGAGCCGGAGTCGAACTCCGACGGCTTCCTGACCGAGCTGCAGAAGCTCCCGAACGTGATCCTGACGCCGCACATCGGCGGCTCGACCGAGGAGGCGCAGGAGGCCATCGGGCGCGAGGTGTCGCGCGCGCTGACGCAGCTCGGGATCACCGGGGCGACGACGGGCGCTGTGAACTTCCCGAACGTCGAGCTCCCGCCGCTCAAGGGCACGCACCGCATCCTCAACGTCCACCGCAACGTGCCTGGCGTGCTCCGCGACGTGAACCGCATCGTGTCGGACGTGAACGCCAACATCGACAGCCAGGTCCTGTCGACCGACGCCAACATCGGTTACCTGATCATGGACCTGTCGCAGGACGTGTCCGCCGAGGTGAGCCGGCGCATCGGGGCGCTGGAGACCAGCATCCGCACCCGCGTGCTCTACTGAAGCCGCGTCGAGCCGGGGCGCCGCCGCGCCCCGGCGCTATTCATTCCAGACCGGGACGCTGACGCGCTCTCCGGCGCTGCGCCGCGAGGCCGGGTCGTCGCCCGCGAAGACGACGGTGAACACGACGAACGCGGCCCACAGCACCGCGAGGTGGTAGATCATCGCGATGCCGCCTGCGGCCTGGTAAATAGCGCTCGACGCCGGAGGGCCGAGGAGCATCCCGGCGGCGTAGAAGACGTTGTAGATCGAGTTCGCGCGGCTGTAGTCGCGCGGCGCGGTGACGACGCCCTGGAGCGCCAGGCTGAGCGGCGATATCGACGCGAGCGTCGCCCCCGCGACGAACACGGCCACGCACATCGCGTCGTAACGATCGAGGTACACGAAGCCGAGGATCATCAGCGTGCCGATCGTGCCGAGCACGCGCATGAGCAGGAGGTGGCCGCGGCGGTCGCCGATCCGGCCAAAGACGTTGGTGAAGAGGAGCATGCCCACCGCGAAGTAGGCGGGGATCTGGATCGTCTGATCGCGCGTGACCCCCTTGGACGCCATCAGGTAGAGCGGGAGGAACAGCACGACCGACGCCTGGAAATAGCCGTAGGCGAAGGTCGCGAAGCACGCGGTCTTGATGCGCCAGAGGATCGAGGCGGAGGACGACGAGGGATCCTCCGCGCTCGCCGCGCCGGCCTTCCCGTGGGCCTCGGACATGCCCGGCAGGTCGCGGTCGAGGCGCGCGAGCACGAGGACGGCCGAGATCAGCGAGATCACGCACGAGAGGAGGAACGCCGCGGGCATCGAGGAGAGCGCGACGATGTGCGGCGCGCAGAGCGGGCCGAGGACGTAGCCCAGCGCCATCGAGACGGCGTAGAGGCTCGTGACGAACGCCTTGTTGTCCTTGTCCGACCGGGCGAGCAGGATCGTCTCGCAGCTCACCCAGATGCCGACCGAGCAGGCCCCGTCGAGGAAACGCACCGCGGCGATGGCGGCGAAGCTCGGCAGGAAGGGGAAGGCGCCGACCGCGGCCGCGTACCCGGCCAGCGCGAGCATCAGCGTGGTCTTCGCCGAGAACCGGCGGATGAGCGTGTCCATCGGCAGCGAGAGCAGGACGATGCCGAGCGCGAAGCACGACGCGAGCAGGCCGATGTCGGTCTTGGTGAACCCGCGCGCATCGAGGAAGACCGCCGTGAGCGAGATGGCGATGCCGTACGCGAGACCGAGGAGGAAAATCGCGCCGAAGACGAGCCAGATGTTGCGATCGGGGATGCGGCGGAGCATGAGCGCCCGCCAGGTTCGATCGGTCGCTCCGCCGTGTCAAACGGGTACGTGCGGCAGAAAACGCGCCTCGCCGGCGGTCGCGCCGCTCGCGGGACAGCGCGGCGCGACCGCGCTGCAGCGAGCGCGTCAGCGCAGGAACTCGAGGAGGAGCTGATTGACCTTCTCGGGCCTGTCGTAGTGCACGAAGTGGCTCGCGTCGGGGACGCGCGCGACTCGGGCGTTCGGGACCAGCGCCGGATCCGGCTCGGCGAGCTCGGAGCCGAGGTAGCGATCGTGCTCGCCCCAGATCACCAGCGTCGGGGCGTCGATACGGGGCGGCCTGCCAAGCCCGCGGAGGCTGGCCGGACGGAAGAGGGCGCGGTAGTAGTTGATCATCGCCGTGAGCGCGCCGGGCTGCGACCACGCCTCGACGTAATGGGCGAGATCCTCGTCGCTCACCGCGCCCGGACGCCGCGGGTCGTCCTTCACCGCCGCGCGTAGCCACGCGAAGCCGTCCCTCCGCGCCGCGAGCTCCGGGAGCTTCGGGAGCTGGAAGAAGAACATGTACCAGCTCTTGCGGAGCTGCTGCGCCGTGCGGAACCCGGCGAGCAGCCGCGCGGGGTGAGGGCAGTTGAGGACCACCAGCCGATCGAGGAGCGCCGGATACCGCGCCGCGAACTCCCAGGCGACGCCGCCGCCCCAGTCGTGGCCGACCACCGCGGCGGCGCGCTCCGCGCCCGAAGCCTGGACGAGCGCGGCCACGTCCGCGGTGAGCTCGCCAACCCCGTAGGCCGAGGCGCCCTCGGGCTTGTCCGAGAGGTTGTAGCCGCGCATGTCGGGCGCGATCACGCGGTAACCCGCCTCCACCAGCGCGGGTATCTGATGGCGCCACGAGTACCAGATCTCGGGAAAGCCATGGAGGAGCACCACGAGCGGCCCGTCGCCCGCCTCGACGTAGTGGAGGCGCACGCCGCCGTGCTCAGTGAACCGGTGCGAGAGCTTGGATTCGTCGAGGGTCATCGTCTCTCCTTGCGCTGATTCCATCGAACGGCCGCCGGCGCTCTGCCGTGCGGCCACGGGTTGAATCGCTGTTGCACCATGGGGGGCCGCGGGCGTTTCGAGCCGGAGGGCGCTCAGACGTCGATGATCTTGCCCGGGTTCATAAGGTTCAGCGGATCGAGCGCCCGCTTGATCGACCTCATGATCGCCAGCTCCTCGGCCGAGCGAGAGTAGGGCAGGTAATCCTTCTTGAGCAGGCCGATGCCGTGCTCGGCGGAGATGCTGCCGTGGTACTTCTTCACGAGCGAGAAGATGGCGTGATCCGCCTCGTGGGTGCGCTTCAGGAACTCCTCGCGCGTGAGGTCGTCGGGCTTCATCACGTTGATGTGGAGGTTGCCGTCGCCGATGTGGCCGAAGAGCGCGATCTCCCACCCTGGATAGCGGGCCTCGAAGAGGCTCTCGAGCTCGGAGCAGAAGCCCTCGAGCTCCTGGATCGGGAGGGACACGTCGTTCTTGTGCGGCAGCCCGGTCGCCGACAGGCTCTCGCTGATCCCCTCGCGGAGCGCCCAGAGCTCTGCGGCCTGCGCGCCGTGCTGCGCGAGCGTGCCGTCGGTGACCAGCCCGCGCTCGAACAGCGAGGTGATCCACGCCTCGAGCGCCTCGGGCTCGCCGCGCTCGACCTCGATGAGCACGTAGTAGTCCGACGGCGCGGAGAGCGGCACGCGCACGTTCCGGTGGCGGCGCAGGCGCGCCTGGCACTTCTCGGTGAAGAACTCGTAGGCCATCACCACGAACGGCCCCGTCCGGGCCTCGCGGAACAGCGCGAGCACGCCGGCGAGGTCGGGCACCGCGAACAGGAACACGTTGAGCGCCTCGGGCACCCGCGTGAGCTTGAGCGTCGCCTCGGTGATGATGCCGAGCGTGCCCTCGCTGCCGATGAACAGCTGGCGCAGGTCGATCCCCGTGTTGTTCTTCTCGAGCGCGCCGTTCAGCTCGAGCACGGCGCCGCTCGCGGTGACGACGGTGAGGCCGAGGACCCACTGGCGCGTGAGGCCATAGCGGATGACCTTCACGCCGCCGGCGTTCGTGGCGATGTTGCCGCCGACCTGGCTCGACCCCTTCGAGGCGAAGTCGACAGGCCAGGTGAGGCCGTGCGGCGCGACGTGCTGGTGCACCGCCTCGGTGACCGCGCCGGCCTCGACGCGCACGGTCGCGCCGAGGACGTCGACCGGGCCCATCTTGCGCATCCGCTCGAGCGACACGACGAGCTCGCCCCTGGCCGCCACGGCGCCGGCGGCGAGCCCGGTGCGGCCGCCGGAGGGCACGACCGGGACGCGGTGCTCGGAGCAGAGGCGGAGCAGCCTCGAGACCTCGTCGGTGGAGCGCGGGAGCGCGAGGGCCGAGGGCCTGGGCTCGTGGACCTTGGTCCAGTCGCGGCCGAACGTCGCGAGATCGGCGGCGTCCGTCGAGAGGAAATCCGCGGGGAACTCGCGCTGGAGGGCCGCGAGGAAGGGGCCGGGGAGGCCGGGAAGCGGGGTCATGGCTGGGTCGGTAGTGCGGCATCGCCGGGAGGGCAAGGGCAGGCGGTCTTCGCCCTCACCCCGGCGCCGGCGCGCCGAGCGGGCCGCTTCGCCGGCGGGAGTCCTCGCGGCGCAGCGCCGTGCGAGCGTTGCGGCGCCACGACCGACAGGGCATCTTGGACGCGCGCATGGACAGGGCGGACCGCGCGGCAATCGTGGCGAGCATGGCGGTGCTCGCGCTGGCCGCGTGCGAGCGCGCTGCCAGCGAGGCGCCGCGTGGATCCAGCACCGCGGGCGCCGCCGAGGGCGGCGGGGGCGGCGCCGCCGCGGACCCGATCGAGGCGAGCAGCGGCGGGTCGGGCGCGAGCGAGCAAGGGAACGCGGGCGGCCAGGGTGGCGGGAGCGGTGGGGGCGGCGCGGGCGGGGCACTGAGCTGGGAGCCGGTCGAGACGGACTGGTGCTCGGCAGGGTGGATCGGCCTGGACGACCACACCTGCTTCCATGTGCCGGAGACCGCGCTCCGCGGCGCGCCGATCCTTTATGTGCTGCACGGGGCCATGGCGCCCGACTCGCTGCCCGTGGACCTCCAGGCGACCGCCGCGGAGGCCGCCGAGGCGCTCGGCGCCGTCGCCGTGTTCCCGCGCGGGAGACAAGGACTCTGCACCTGGGATCCGTCCGTGGAGACCTACTCCTGCTGGCCAACGCGCCGCGAGACCGTCGACGCCGCGGCGCCCGCCCTGCTCGAAGAGTGGATGCGCGCAGAGGCGCTGATGGAGCGGATCCTCGGCCAGACGTTCGGCGGGCGTTATGTCATGGGCTTCTCCAACGGCGGCTATTTCGCGAGCTACGTGGCGCTCGAAGGCCTCGTCGCCGTCGACGGCGCGGCGCTCGTCGGCGCGGGGCGCATGGTCATCGAGGAGGACCTGTTCTCCGAGGAGAGGCCGCCGATCTTCATCGCCGTCGGCGAGCTCGAGCTCGCCTCCACCATCGCGAGCGCCGAGAACCTCGCCGACGTGCTGACCCAGCACGGCTGGGAGCACGAGCTCGTGGTGCACCCGGAGCGCGGCCACGAGATCCACGCCGACGACTTCTCTCGAGCCTGGGAGACCTGGCTCGCCGCGCCCTGAGCGGCCCCGCGCCGCCGCCGCGCTCGCCCGGCGCCGGCGGAGGATGGGCCGATTCGATAGCACCCCTGACGCTCGCAACGCGGGATGCCCGGAGCGTCTTTTTTGAGCACTCTCGCGTACACGAGCGCAGAGGAGATGGGCTGAGCGCGCCGAGCGGCGCGGCGCTGATCGCCTGAGGACGGCCAATGGATCTGCGGCGCTATCGCTCCTTGTCTCATGTTGTCGGCGCGGAGGTTCGACATCGTCGGAGACGCCTCGTCGAGGCGCGCCGCGCCGAATAATCCGCAGCGCGCGAAAGGCGTGTTATTGCCGGAGCCGCCGCGTCGCGCGCGGCGCTCCCGGCGGGCGCCGAGCGCGCCTGGAAGCGCCTTCTCTGCGCAGTGATCCGGCGCGGGGGGACGCGCTGGATCACCGCGGGGTCGTGCGCTGTTTAGGAATGTCGGTTTGTCGTTGCCTCGCGCCCGCCGCGCGCGCCCTTGGGCGGCAGGCTCTGCACACCAGCTCTCGGGCATGAGCGCTGCTCTCTCCGCAACCCGACTGGCGCGACGGTCTTGCAGACGTCGCGGGCAGGGCAAGGAGGAGAAATGATCGAGCTGTTGAATACCAGGTTGATGTGCGTCGCGATGGCGATGGCGGCGCTGACCACCGGGTGCGCGGTGGGCGTGGGCGACGAGGGCGTCGACGAGAGTGGCGCGGACGAGGCCGTGACGGTGGAGGAGACCTCCCAGGCGCTGTGCGGCGGCTCGCGGAGCTGCGGGGCCCCCGGCGGCTTCACCGACCCGAACTGGGGCTGGAACAACCCGGGCTGGGCCAACGGGACCTGGGGCGGCGTCCCGGGCTGCGGCAACAACTGGGGCAACCCGGGCTGGAACAACTGGGGCAACCCGGGCTGGAACAACTGGGGCAACTTCGGGAACTTCAAGCCTTGCGGCTGGAGCCCCTGGGGCAACAGCTGGAGGCCGGGGTGCGGCTCCGGCATCGGCGGCTTCGCCCCCGGCTGGGGCGGCGGCTGCAACAGGTTCTAGCCCACGGGCCCGGAGTCCATCCGCGGCGACGAAGGCGAGCGCGGGCCCCGGCTCGGCGCGTGACGGGCCCTCGGAAGGCGAGGAAGCCCCTGCGCGCCCGATGCCTGAGCAGCGGGTCGTCTGACGGGTCGCCCGGGGGAAGTCACCGGGACCCTGGCCTCCGGGAGCTCGCGGCAAACGCGCAGCTCCTGGAGGCCAGGCGCCCCGGGGAGCCATGCGGCTGACGGCCACGTTCCGGGGCCCCCACCTGTCGCGTTTTAGGACATCGCCGCCTGGCACGCCCACCTGGGTCTGGCGGCCCGGCCGCTGCCCAGTCCGTTGCACACCTCGGCGCAGATCGCGCGCCAACGCGCGGTGCCTGCGCGTGTGCCAGGCCCGGCAGCCCTCGTCGCATGGCGGATCGCTTCTTGCTCCCTCGGAGCGCGCCGGTTCGCCGGCGTCCTCGAGGAATGTTCGCCATGATGTCTTTTGCGACACCTGTCTCGCGTTACATGACCTGCGAAGTCATCGCGGCGTCCGACACGACGCCGCTGCCCGAGGTGCACCGCACGCTGGGCGAGCGCGCGATTTCCTGCGTTCCGATCCTGGACGCGGCGTCGCGCGCGATCGGCGTGCTGTCCCGCACCGACCTGCTCCGGCTCGGCAGGTTCGAGACGAAGACGAACAGCCGAGGAATGCTGCTCACCTTGCCCGACGTCCCGGCGCGGGCGGTGCTGCGCCCGGGCATCATCACCGTCGGGCGCGCGACGCTGGTCGTCCAGGCGGCGAGCGTGCTGCTGAAGCACCGTATCCATCGCGTGTTCGTGCGCGAGGACGAAGCCTTGACCGGCGTGTTCAGCACCAAGGATCTCCTGCTCTCCCTGGTCGAGGCGCGGGACCCGACGCCGATCGCCGGGCTCATGTCGGCGCCCGCGTACACGATCCCGCTCGACGCGCCGCTCGCGCTCGCCGCAGACCGGCTGACGACGGCGCAGGTGAGCGGGCTCGTTGTCGTGGATCCCGGCGGGTGGCCGGTGGGGATGTTCACCCAGACCGAGGCGCTGCTCGCGCACGGCGTGCTCTCCGATTCGCCGGTCGAGGACGTGATGAGCCCGGCCATGGTCTGCCTCGACGTCCGGACGCCGCTCCACCGCGCCGCGGCCGCCGCGCACGCGGCGCAGGCGCGGCGCGTGCTCGTGGTGCAGGGGCGGCGGCTCCGCGGCGTGCTGACGGGGCTGGACTTCGCGCGCGCCGTCGCAGGGACGGGCTTGATCTCCGTGGCCGCGAGATCCAGGGCGGGATGACGCCCGCCGCGGGAGCGCGGCGTCACCGTGCGGCGCGGGTCGCCGTGCGCTCGACGACCCTGTCGGCGTCGCCGGTCAGGCGCGCGGCGAGCGCGCGGGCGGCGGCGGGCGAGGCGGACGCGACCCCCTGGACAGCGCCGAGCCGCGCGCGGCGCGGGAGGCGCGGATCCGCGGCGAGGGCCTGGAGCTCGGCGATCACGCGCGCCGAGGCGGAGGAGCGCGCGGCGGCGCGGCCCGCCGCGGTGAGGGCGCGCGCCCTCATGTACGCCGGCGCGCCGGGATCGCGGCCGACAGCGAGCAGCCGATCGGGGTCGGCGCCGCCGGCCGCGCGGAGCAGCTCGTCGAAATCCGCGCCTCTGGCCGCGCTCTGGCCGCAGAAGTGCCCCGCGAGCAGCGCCGCGGCGTGCGGCGGGAGCGCGGCGGTGGAGGCGAGGCGGTCAGGCGCAAACGAGCGAGCACGCTCGCCCGGAGCCGGCGGCGCGATGGGCGCTCCGCTCGCCGGCGTGTCCGCGTCGGCCGGGAGCGGGACGGCCGCCCCGCCGCCCTGCTCGACGATCCCGCGGTAGAGCGCGCTCGCCCGCACGATCGTCGTCTGTTGCGGCGTCAACGCACCCGAGAAGTCGCCCCCTGTCGGGAACATGAGATTCCCGAAATCCGGGCAGCGCTCCATCAGCGCATTCACGTCGCTGCACCGCGAGGTGTCGTCCAGCGGGTCGCCGAAGTCGGCGTCGAACTCGGTGGTGTGGAACAGCCCGGCGAGGTGGCCGAGCTCATGGCGCAGGATCACGGTGTCAACAGATGGCTCCTCGTAGAGCGTGACCACGATGCCGCTCAGGTGGGTGCCGTGCTCGACCGCGACCGCGGGCACGGCGGGCGTCACGCCGGACGCCTGCGCAAGCCTCCCCCCGAACGCCGTCACCGCGATCACGTTGAGGGCCGGCCTGCCGGGGGCGCCGGCCGTCTGCTCGAGCACGCCGGGGAGGACCTCTTCGTCGACGAACTCCCACTCCGAGCCGATGTGGTGGACGTTGATGCTGCCCACGCCGAGGCCCACGTACCCCTCGTATGCAGAGGCCAGCACGCGCCGCATGTACTGCTCGGAGACCGCGTCGCCGGCGATGAAGGCGTTGATGTCGATCTTCCCGCCGTGAAAGCGCCCGTCGAGCGTCTGGCGGTGCCACACCGTGAGGCGCGCCGGCTCTGCCAGGGGGCCGGCTCCGCCGTTGCCGAGCTTGACCCAGTAGACGCCCGGCGCGAGCGGCGAGGATGCGTCCGCGCCAGTCTGGGGGACGGCCGCCGTGCCGATGCCATGATTGAAGAACGCGGCCATCGTGCCTGGGATTGTGTAGTCGGCCGCCAGCAGCCTGCCGTCGGGGCCGCGGATGCTCTCGATCCCGATCGGATCGAAGCTCGGCGATGACGCCATGATCTCGGCGACGGCCGTGAAGCCCAGGGTGCCCGGCTGGACGAAGACCGGGATGGACCCGTCGACGCCGACGTTGTTGTGCTCTTCCTTGACGAGGGGCGGAATCGGTGGCGCCCCCCCCTCGCCGATGCTCCCGCCTTGACCGGCCCCGGAGGAGCCTTGCGGCGCGGCGCTCGTGGTGTCTCCCGAGCTCCAGGAGCCGCCGGTGCCATCGGAGCCGTCGGGCGGCGGCTCGAACCCGTCGACCACCACCCTGCCGCCGCAGGCGCCCGCGACGAGGGCAGCGAGCGCGCCCGCGGCGAGGAGACCGCCACCGCGCATCGGCGTTGCCCGGCGCTCGCCGCCCGGCTTCCCGTCCACGCGAGACGGATCGATGGCGCTCGATGCCGGTGCAAGAGACGTTGACATAAGCATGCTCCTGCGTCGGTAAGGGCCCTCCCTCACCGCGCGCGCAGTATGCGCGGGCCCTCGCGCGGTGTCACGCGCTGCGCACGCTCGTGACCTCGGCGGGGTGCGCGATGGCGCATGCCGCGCTCATTCCACTTGCTTGACGCGCATTCTCACGCGACCTGGCGATGCTTCCGTTGCGCCCTCGAAGCGCTCGATGACGATCACGAAGCGCGATACGCCGTCCGCGCTCTGGACGAGCCACGCGGCGTCCCTGGCCGGCGCGGGGGGCGTCGCGCCGGGCTCGAGCCACCGCCCCGTGAAGGCGGTCGCGATGTGGTCGCCGCGGTACGGGACGGCGGGATCGGTGAGGGCCGCGTGGTCGGCCGCGTCGAACCGCGCCTGCTCCGACGCGGCGGTGCGCGCCTGGACGTCGGCGAGCTCCTCGGAGGCCGACGCCTCTGCCTGGAGGTCGGCGGCGCGCGTGGTCCCGGGGCCGCCGAGCTCGCCGTTGACGCTGACGAGCGATCTTCGGAAGCAGACGTTCCAATCGGTCGACGCGCGCGCCTCTTCCGGCGTGAGCATCAGCTGCCGGTTGCCCGCGAGGTCGAGGCAAGCGCTCGGCTCGGTCTCGACCGCGTCGATGCCGCCCGCTGTCGCGTCGAGATCCTGAACCTCGACGGTCGGGCCGGAGCCGTCGGGGAGCACCTCGGCGTAGCGGAGCTGATAGAGCGCCGTGACCGGCGTCCCGTTCACCTCCCCGTAAAAGGAGGAGATCTGGAGCTTCCAGTACCGGCCCTCGTGCTCGATCGCGTGGACGTGGTAGCGGCTGAAGGCGACGTGCTCCTCGCCGTCGTAGGCGTACCAGCGCGAGAAGGCGCCGCCGGAGTCGTCCGTGAGCAGGAAGGGGGTGCTCGGCAGGTCGCCCGCTCTGTAGTCGTCGAGGCCGATGGGCAGGGCCCCGCCGTCGCCGGGGCCGCTGAGGCCGCTGTTGGTGAAGACGTCGTAGCCCGAGAGCGCGAGATCCCAGTCGGTGGACGCCGCGCCGTCGCCTTCCGGGACCACGATCTCCGGGGTGGCGAGGTGGAGGAAGACGCGGCCGGCGGCCGGCACGTCGACCTCGAGGAGCGCACCGTCGTTCGGGGGCTCGGGGTCTCCGGTCGAGCTTCCGGCTCCCGTGCCGCTGCTCGTGGTCCCGGGGGTTCCGTCCGCCGTGCCGTCGCTGCACGCCGGGGTGAGCAGGAGAAGCGCCGCCGTCATCGATGCTCTCGTCATGAGTCCTCCCACGGTAGCTCGGCGCGGACGCCGACGTAAAAGGTGCGCCCCTCGAGGGGCCGGTGGTCGCCGCGGCGATCAGGGTCCTTTTGCGCGCCGAGCAGGTTCCTGACGCCGATATATGCCTGCGACGAGGGCCAGAGCGGCCGCGCGAGCCGCGCGTCGAGCGTGGTGAACCCGGGGGCGCGCACGTCTCTCGCCTCGCTCGGGTCTCTCTCGACGAACGCGCTGCTGATGGTCCGCAGGCGGGCGACGAGCTCGAACTGGAACGGCAGATCGGCGCGGAGCGCCGCCTGCGCCGTGTGCGGCGGTTTGCCGGAGAGCGGCTGTCTGGGATCGGCCGTGTCGTCGCGCGTCCAGAGGTAGGCGTAGCCGGCCTCGATGCGGAGCCACGGTGTGGCCTGGAGCGTGGCCGAGAGATCGAGGCCCGCGGTGCGCGCCTCGGCGATGTTCATGTAGGTGTACGTGTCGACGCCGGCGGAGGAGCTGAGGGGCTTCGGGTTGACGTCGATCAGGTTGTCGACCCAGTTCGCGAAGGCGCCGGCGCGCGCCGTGAGGCCCTCTCGGGGGATCCACGTGACATCGCCGTTCACGCCCCAGGACGTCTCGGGGGCGAGCGCCGGGTTGCCCTCGAGGATGTAGCCGAGGCTCGAGTGGTCGAATGAGAAGCCGAGCTCCTTCGCGCTGGGGGCGCGGAATCCCCGCCCGCCGGAGACGCGCAGGGTGAGGGGCGGGGCGGGCCGGTAGGCGAGGGCGAGGCGTGGGGCGATGACGCCGCCGTAGCGGAGGCGGAGCTCGCCGCGGACGCCGGGCATGAGGGTGAGCTCGTCGGTGAGCTTCCACGCGAGCTGGCCGTAGAGCGCGGCGCTGCCGAGCCGGGTGTCGGGCACCTCCTCGATCGGCGGGGTCTCCTCGGTGCCCGAGGGGGTTACCTTGGTGATCTTGAGCACCTGGTCGAGCGTCTCCACCTCGGCGCGCGCCCCGGCGACCCAGGTGCGCGGCCCGTCGGCGATGGTGGCGATCGCCTCGTAGCTGTGGAGGGCGCCCGAGCGCTCGCGCAGCTCCTCGTCGGGCGAGCCGCGCAGGTCGCGGCCGCTCGTCCGGAGGGCCCATTGCCGGCCCGCGGCGAAGCGCAGGTTCGAGCCGCCGCCGAGGTCGATCGTCTCGGCGAGGTGCAGGGTGACGCGGTCGGTCACCTCGGGGAGGTCGTAGAGGTAGGCCCCCAGGACGGGCCACACCTTCTGCTCGACGCCGTTCTGCTCGTCGTGGATCCATCGCGCGCGGAGCCGCACGTCGATGCCCTTGCCGAGCGTGGCGCCGGCGCGCAGGCCGAGGAGGCGCTGCGAGCGCTCGGGCAGGACGGTGGGGGCGTCGGCGCCCGCGCCGGGATCGGCGAGGTTGTCGCTGGGCTCGACGAGGGAGAGGCTGTCCTCCCGCTGGAACGAGGCGTCGGCGCTGACCCAGGCGCGCTCGCCGCGGTAGGCGCCCGAGCCATGGAGGACGAGCCCGGCGCGGCTCCGGCCTTCGAGGCGGGCGCGGCCGCTGAAGCCCGGGTGCTCGGGGGGCGCGGAGAGCACGTTGACGACGCCGCCGATGGCGCTCGTGCCGTAGAGCGAGCTTGTCGGCCCGGTGACGAGCTCGATGCGCGAGACGTCGCCGAGCGGGAGGGACGAGAGGTCGATGGCGCCGCCGGCGTCGCCGATGACGCGCTCGCCGTCCTCGAGGACGAGGACGCGGTCGAGGTCGAAGCCCTGGATCTGGATGGCGCTCGGGTTGCCGAGCGCGCCGTACGCGCTCGGGTTGACCTGGACGCCGAGCTCGCCGTCGAGCGCCTCACCGACGTTGGTGGCGCCGCGGCGCTCGGCCTCGTCGCGGGTGACGACGCGCGTGCGCACCGTGGCGCGCTGGCTGCTCTCGGGGGTGCGGGTGCCGGTGACGACGACCTCGAGGGGGGGCGGCGCGGCGGGCGAGGGGGGAAGCGGTGGAGAGGAAGGAGGAGCAGCGGGAGAGGGAGGCGGAGGAGCGGGAAGAGGCGAAGAGGAAGGGGGCGTGGCCGAGGGCTGCTCGGAAGGGAGCTGCGCGAGCGCAGGGCGCGAGGACGCGGCTGGGACGAGCGCCGGGAGCGGGCAGAAGGCGAGCAGCGCGGCGCGCGTCAGGCGCCGACGCCGGGGCACGGTCCTCCCTGGGACATCGGAACGGCAGGCTCGAGGCGCGGGGACGGCAGCATGGGGAGAGCTCGGCCTGTGCGGCGTTCGGTCGATGGGGTGAGGTGGGGTGGGGGATGGTCGCCCGATTCAGAGCGGTCGTCCAGCGGTTCGGGGGCGTGCGGGCGCCGTGGGCGGGGGTGGACGGCGTGCTGCGAAGCGGGAGCAAGGGAGGAGCTCGCGTCGGGACGGAGGCTCGTGGCGGGCGAGCGGCGAGCGGCGATGCCGGGCGACCGACGAGCGGCGATGCCGAGCGACCGACGCCTCGGCGGGTGGCCTGCGGTGCGCCACGAGAGGCCGCGCGGTTGGCGCGCGCCGCGGCTGCGGGAGTCGCGGGGCGGGAGCGGGCCCGACGACGGAAACCCCAACGGGCGACGCGAGTTGGGCTTGCATTGCTCGACGACGGACGGTAGGGTCCCGCGCCGAATCGCCGGTCCCCATCGTCTAGCCCGGCCCAGGACTCAGCCCTTTCAAGGCTGCTACGCGGGTTCGAATCCCGCTGGGGACGCAGAGTTAAGACATCCCGCATCGGTCGCGAGCATCCGCCCGACCACCGCGGCGCCCTCGATCCAGAAGCACCTCCCCTCGGCGGTCTCGACGGGCGTGACGTTCAAGGGAGTCTCGAAGAGGGGGGCGAGGACCTGCCGGGCATCCTCGGGGTTGCGGTGCTTCTGGTCGGTGCTGGCGAGGGCTTGCACCAGGCGGTTCCTCTCCGTCCGGAGCCGCACCGCTTCCTTTTCGAGCTGAGGGACGTCGGACGTCGTCAGCTTGGCTCGCTCCGCGAGCCGATGGCGTGGCTGTTTGAGCACCGCCAGGATCAACTCTTCCGACAGGGCTTTGGTGAGCAGGTGCTCGTGCGTGCGCTCGGAGATCTTCACGCGTTCGAGCTCCGCTTCTCAGTCGTTGACCACGGGGATGGTGAACGACACGCCATCACCGCCGTAGCCTGATCCATGTCCGTTCTTGCAGGGCAGCTGAACCGCGAAGACACGGCTTACTAGATCAGCAGCCCTCTTTATCGCCATCGTGAGCTCGATGTCCTCAGGACTGGGCATCGGATCCGCAGCCCGGCGGTTGTGCCAAGCGCGCGTCTCTCCCTGTAGCCTCGCCCCCTCGAAGTCGTCGTACAGCTGCACCAGCACCTCCGCGTCCAGCGCGGCATAGGCGACCTGGCCTTCGGTCAGCGGCCGTCGCGTCCAGTCCCATGTCTGCTAGCCGAGCGTGTCGATCAAGTATGTCGCGGTAGAGTCGGCCACCGCCGCGCTCGACGATCACCTACAGAAAGTGGAAACGACCGCGAACGGTGGTCTTGAGATAACTGATACCTCAGACGATGGGCCTCGCGCAGCCACCTCGACACGGCGGGCTGCGGGACACCGACTTGCTTGGCGTCGCGGCGAGGGCGCCCAGCGCGGCCATCCGCTGGACCATCTTTCTCGAAACGCCTCCTCGTACGGCGGCCTCAAGCGAGCTCTCCGGGCTCGCCCTGATCGCGATCTCCTGAACTCCACAGGCCGGACTGCCGGACCGAGGAGACGGCATCCTCTCTGACATACAGGGCGACCCGCGCCGCCGGTCGGATCCATGTCCTTGCTCTCGGTCGTCAAGCCCTGGGTCATCCGCGCCAGGGTGGCCCCATGATCCTGGCGAGCGGCCGGCCCCATGACCCTGGCGAACTTATGTCAGGCCACCTCGCGACTGGCCCCATAAGGGTGGAAAAAAGGCCGCAGGCTGGTCCCATGTGCGTGGCGATCAACACTCTAGACGGCTTGCAATCTCCACGCCGATCGCTGATCTCACCCCGGCAAGCGCGATCTTCAACGCGTTGCTAACTGGGCGACACAAGAAGTGATTCAGCGCTGACGCGGACTGACGCGCACCGCTGGCGGTCGAGGTCCGGAGACGGGACTCCGTCCGCTCACGCCGCTCTTGGGAGATACAAATGAGCTTTAGACAGCTGAGCATGACGGATGTACGAGGTGTAATCCATCGCTGGCAGGAAGGGCAGAGCGCCCGGCAGATCGCACGCGCCGGCGTGGTCGATCGAAAAACGGCGCTCCGGTACATCGAGACAGCGCGCCGATGCGGGATCGAACCGCGGAGCGATATAAGCGACGAGCTCGTCGCCGAGGTCGCGCGGAAGGTGCAGGCGCGCCCGCACCCCCCGCCGTCATCGGCGTGGCAGACGCTCGAATCCCGCCGCGCTCAAATCGAAGGGTGGCTCATGGGCCCAAAGCCGTTACAGCTGGTCCGCGTGCAGAAGCGATTGGCGCTCGAGGGCGTGCAGGTGACATACAGCACGCTGCGGCGGTTCGCGCACAGGGAGCTCGGCTGGCGCGAGCGGCCTTCAGGGGTGTCCGCGAGGGAGGCGCCCCCGGCCAGCGAGGCGCTCGCCCAGAGCGCGGTCAGCGGCCGTGACGAACAGGAACATCCTGACGAGCTCTGACCGGGGATCCGCGGAAGAGCCGGAGGAGGAACTCGCGCTGTCCGCCTCCGGCGAGGGGCCCGGGGGAGCCGCCCCCCGGGGCACCTCTCCGTCGATTCTCAGACGGTGGCGCAGGCTGGATGATGCGCGTGGTGGTGGGCAATCCTCCGAGCTCCAGGAGAGCGAAGAACCAATCGACATGCGCTTCTTCTTTCCTGGCCTGTCTCGCTGGCCCCATGACGCTGAGAGAGGGGCGGCCCCATCACTCTGAATATTGGTGTGCTGAGCGCGCACGGATTTGTGTTGACACGGCGGACATGCGCACGGGCGAGCTGGATACCTCGTGGCTCGAGCGCTATCGTAGCTCCGGGCGAGGCCGCTTGACTCGACAAGCCGTTTGCCTTCCTATCCCCGATAGGCTCCCGATACCCCATGAGCAAGCAAGCCATCCGCCGCGAAGGCGCTTCTGCCGTGAACCGCGCACCGACGACCGCGAGGCCGATCCCAGAAGCGGCGCCGGCGGCCCGGTTCGCGGCTTACCCTGTGCTGCAGCTCCAGGCGAGGATCGGCAACCGCGCGACGCGGCACGTGATCCAGCGGCTGTCCGCCGGGCGAGCGCCTGCGGAGGCCGAGCGCGACGTGCCCGCGTCGACGTCGGGCCGGCCGCTGCCGGAGGCGGTGCAGCAGAAGATGGAGGGTGCTTTCGGCGCCGGCTTCTCGGACGTGCGCGTACACCCGGGCTCGCCGCGCGCGACGGCGCTGGGGGCGGCGGCATACACCCAGGGGAGCGACATCCACGTGGCGCCGGGGCACTGGGCGCCGGAGACGACGCGGGGACAGGAACTGCTCGGGCACGAGCTCGCGCACGTGGTGCAGCAGCGGGCGGGGCGCGTGCGGGCGACGGCACAGATGAAGGGGGTGGCGCTCAATGATGACCCGGCACTGGAGGCCGAGGCCGACGCGCTGGGGGCCAGGGCGGCGCGGGGGGAGGCCGGCGGGCCGTGGGTGTCTGCGGGGGTGGGGAGGACAGGGGGACACTCTTGGGATCGCTCTGCGCAGCCCAACCAGCCCCCGGGAGCTACCCCCCCAGCCGACGTGGCCGTCCAGCGGTTCCCGGTCAAAGCCACCTGGGGAAAGCCAAGCCCCTACTACGGGGGCACCAGGATGGAAGCCGAGGTCGGCGCGGAAAGCGAATGGAAATATGGGTCCAAGCCCGACGCGAACACCCCGACCATCATCAAGAAGGTCGGTAAGATCGTGGGCGGGAAGCCTCGGTACATCGCGGGGCATCTGCTCAACGACAACATGGGCGGGCGGGGCGAGAACCAGAACCTGACCGTGCTGAGCTCGGACGCCAACAAGAGGCACCGTGGCGTGGAAGGGAAAGTCAAGGCCCTCGCGCAAATTGCGGATCAGATCAGGCCAGGAAGCCGGCTGGGCGACTCCCGCTACCAGCACGGGGCAGAGTACACGGTCACGGTCCTGCCTCCCAGCCCGAGCGGGAGCGTTCCGTACGACCCGAGCGAGAAGAAGCTGGCTTCCGGGCTGGAGATCACCCTCAAGCCCATCCGCAAGGACATCACTGGCAAGAACCACCCCTGGCCGGAGCAGCAGGGTGGCCCCAACGAGCTGACGAAGCACCGCGTAGACAATGTGCCGCCCTATCCGAGCGTGCCAAATGTGACGAAGGTGAGCCCTCTGGAGAAAGAGGTGATCGACGCGATCAAGGCCCTCGGGCCGACGCACCCTTTCAAGGACATCCTGAACCACATCAACGCAAATCGAGGCGCCAGCACTCCTCAGCTCAAGCCCGGAGCGCTCAAGGTTGCGTTGAAACGGGCCATAAAGAACCGGCGTATCACTCGCAGCCGAGGCGGCTTCAAGCTCGCGGTGTGACAGCATGCAACCAGGGGCAAATTCGATGGACCGTGGAGGATTCCTGCATCAACGTGAACCACTTCAATAGCGTCGATACTGGAGACGAGGTGCGTTAGATGGCACAGAGACAGACGGCATCAGCCCGAGCAGCCACCGTTCGAAAGGCGGCGGTAGCGGCCGCCCCGGCGGCCCCGCCCCCGGTTCACCCGGTCTTGCAGCTCCAGGCGAAGATCGGCAACCGCGCGACGCGGCACCTGATCCAGCGGCTGCCCGACGGACAAGCGGCGGCCGCCAAGGACCCATGGGCGGTGGATGAAGAGACCTGGAAGGGGCGCAGAAAAGGGCCGGACGGCGAGCACACCGAGTCCGAAGAGGACTTCATGGTGCGCCAGCTCAACGAGATTGACCCGGCGGTCATGTTCCAGACGATGTTCGCCGATCCCAAGGGGTCGGACAAGAGCATGAGCGCCAGCGCGAGGCAGAAGCTGGAGGCGTCCGCGGAGATGACGCTCGCGAAGCAGAAGTTCATGCGACGGCTCCACCTGACCATGGCGCTCGGCGGCGTGGATATGTCGACGCGGAACAACCCCGATCTGTCGAAGTCCGAGGACCTGGTGACCGAATATCCGTGGCCGCTGGCGAGCGTCCTCGGTCACGGGCAGCGGCAACTCTTCGAGATCCAGGAGAAGAGAGGCCTGGGCGAGGCCTTCTATGACTACCTGGGGCGCGGACCTTCGCAGGATGGCCGCAACGTGCTGGACAAGAGCGCCTGGCGCGGGTTCGCCTCCCACGCGACGAAGGTCGGCGAGAGGCGCGAGGACGGGACGAGGCGCGTCGAGGAGCTGAAGCTCCCATTTCACGCGCAGATGGGTCTGCGCCGGCACAGGGGCGTGAACGTCCCGTTGGGGGGCATCGGGAACCGCAACGTGAAGGGGGACATCATCGGCCCCGGCGGCCACCCGATCGACCCCGCGACCGGAGAGTACCTCCGGAAGCGCCAGCTCGTGGCCATCCCCAGGAAGAATCAGCACGGCCACATCTACATGAACAAGCACGTGAGGGGCGACACGATGGCCCTGATGGTCGGTCTGGAAGGGTCGGCCCCCCTGACCGCGAACATGTACGGCACGGCGCACACGGCCTCGAGCGGCGCCGAGGATCAAACCACGAAGCTCTCGGCCACGGGCGGGCAGAAAGCGTCGAAGCTGTTCGGCGCGAAGGCGCCCGCAGAGTATGGCGGGAAGCGGACCGTCGTCGACGAGGAGCTGCTGACCAGCCTCAAGATGCTTGAGAGGCTCCTCGATTCGCTCCCGCGTGAGCAGCAGGAGAGTTTCTTCAAGGAGATCCTCGTCCTCCCCCCCAAGGAAGCGAAGAAGAAAGCGATAGAGCTCGTCCGGCGGGAGAGGTACTAGCACTACAGCCGTACTCCTCGACCGCAATCGCAGGCGAAGATCCATGATAACGCAGGGGCTTTCGACGCTCAAGCGTGGACTCTGTCTATCATGAGCCTCATGGGGCCACTTGAGCCCCATTTTATGCAGCCTCATGGGGCCAGTCGGTCGTCAGGATCATGGGCCAGCCGAAAAGTGACATGGCAGCGCCGCTTCTGCCGATCCCTCTATTGCGCCTCGCCCCCTACCCGGGTGAATATGAGAGCCACGGAGCGAGCCCAACAGCTTGGAGCGAGCCGCCCCGCGTCCCACGACGACCGCCTCTTCTATGCTGGAGCCGCATCACAACATCGCAGAAGAGCCGGAAGGCGCCGCGGACCCAGCGGGCGATGCGCCCTTCGCGCGGTCGCTCGATCACCTCATGGCCGAGCTCGACCGCGTCGATCGGATGGTGCGCATCGGCGTCGCTCAGGCACGTCTCGTGGCAGAGGAGGATTCGCTCCCCGGTCTTACCATCTCCGAGGCCGAGATCGACGCGCTGCTCGAGCGGGCGCCGGGCGAGCCCCACTGGACGACCGGGCCCGAGGGGCCGGAGGTGATCGCGGTCAAAGAGGCGATCGAGAGGCAGGCCGCCGTGCTTTCGCGCCGCGCGGCGGAGAGCGGGAGGCGCGGCGTCCATCTTCGCCTCGTGGCGCTCGCCGAGCGGTTCGGGCTGACGCGCTTCGACCTGGATGTGCTCCTGCTCGCGCTCGCGCCCGAGATAGACCTTCGCTACGAGCGCCTCTTTGCGTATCTCAACGACGATATCACGCGCAAGCGCCCGACGGTGAACATCGGGCTCTTCCTGCTCGCTGCTTCGTTCGAGGAGCGCATCGCCGCGCGACGCCATTTCACGCCGCGCGCCCCGCTCGTGCGCCATGGCCTGCTCCGCGGCCTCGATGCCGCCGCCCGGCAAGGCTCGCTCCTGGCCGCCCCGCTCGAGGTGGAGGAGCGCATCATCTGGTATCTGCTCGGCAGCGAGGAACTCGACCCGCGCCTCGGCCGCGCTGTGCGGCTCGTGCATCCTCGAGCGCGGCTCGAGGAGCTGCTCCTGCCCGAGGAGACCAAAGAGAGCCTGCTCCGGCTCGCCGCGTCGCATCGGGGGCAAACGTGGCCCGTGGTGACGCTGAAGGGGCCGGAGAGCGTGGGGAAGACGTCGCTCGTCGAGGCCCTTTGCGGGGAGATCGGCGTCCCCGTGCTCGTTGTGGATCTCGAGGCGCTCCTCGCCGAGGGAGACGCGCCCTTTCGCGCGGCGCTGCCGCTCGTCGCGCGCGAGGCGAAGCTGTGGAGCGCGGCGCTTTGCTGGGATGGATCCGGCGCGCTCGGCGCCGCGGACCGGAAGGCGCTCGAGCTCGCCGTGGCGGCGGCGATCGCCGAGCACGATGGGCCCGTGTTCCTTCTGGAGCGTGGGCCGTGGGCGCCTGCGGGCGCGCTGGGCGGGCGTCCGCTCCTTCGCCTGGAGATCCCCCGGCCTCGCATGGCCGAGCAGGCAGCGCTGTGGAACGCCGCGCTCCGCGCCGGCGACGCGCCGGCGATGGCCATCGACGTCGCAGCGCTGACGAGCCGCTTCCGCTTGACCGGCGGGCAGATCCACGGCGCTGTCGCCGCGGCGCGCGCCCTCTGTCTCACGCGCGGACAGGGCGCGGTCATGAGCACGGCCGATGTGCTCCAGGCGTGCCGGCTCCGGTACGGCGGCAAGCAGAGCTTCCTCGCGCGCAAGGTGCCGCTCGTGCATCGGTGGGACGACGTTGTCCTCCGCGAGGATCGGCGGGAGCTCCTCCGTGCCATCTGCCGGTTCATGCAGCAGAGAAACCAGGTTTTTGTCGCGTGGGGCTTCGATGACAAGCTCTCGCTGGGCAAGGGGCTCTCGGCCCTCTTCTCGGGCCCGCCGGGGACGGGCAAGACCATGGCCGCGGCGGTGATCGCGAGCGAGCTTGAGCTCGACCTCTACCAGATCGATCTGTCGCAGGTGGTGAGCAAATACATCGGCGAGACGGAGAAGCATCTCGGCGAGCTGTTCGACGAGGCCGAGGCCACGAGCGCGATCCTGTTCTTCGACGAAGCCGACGCGCTCTTCGGCAAGCGGACGGAGGTGCGGGACGCGCACGACCGCTATGCGAACGTCGAGACGAGCTATCTGCTCCAGCGCATCGACGCGCACGAGGGGGTGGTGATCCTGGCGACCAACCTCTTGAAGAACATGGATGAGGCCTTCATGCGGCGGCTGTCCTTCATCGTCGACTTCCCGTTCCCGAGCCCCAAAGAACGCGCGGCCATCTGGAAGAGGGCTTTTCCTGCCGAGACGCCGCTCGATCCCGACGTCGATTTCGAGCGCCTCGGCGTCCGGCTGGAGCTCGCCGGGGGCTCGATCCGGAACGTGGCGCTCGCCGCGGCGATGCTCGCGGCGGAGCAAGCAGCGGCGGTGGGGATGTGGCACCTCTTCCGGGCGGCGCGGCTCGAATTCCAGAAGATGGGCAAGGTGGTGAAGGACGAGACCTTCGGTTAGGTCACAGCCCACAGCCGGTGAAGATCGATCGGCCGGCCATGAAGCGCGGTCGAGCGCGCACGAGGGAGCGGTTTACCATGAGAGATCCCGCAGGATGGGTCCTCCGCCAGGTGAGCGAGAGCCTGGGCACGCTGATCCGCGAGAACGTATTTCTCAACGATCCTCCGGGCCCGGCGTCTCCGGTTGATGACGATCATGATTCGCTCTACCACGGCCGCCGACCTGGAGACCTGGAGGACGTGGACAGGGTGGAGGTCAAGTATCACTCTCCCTCGGACGAGCCTGATTCAGGGCAGGGGCGTTCTCCGCTTATCCTGGTCTATATGTATCGGGTAGCCGACAATCCCTACCTGATCAACGAGCCCCCGTCGATCGTGAGAACGGGGACCGGCTTCGTGCGTCGAGCGGCGCCGCTCGCCGTCGATCTCTCCTACATGATGGTCCCGTACGCCCAGAACGCGGAGAACGAGCTCCTGCTCGTGAGCAAGCTCAAGCGGCTGTTCTCCGACTGCCCCGTGCTCGAGGACAAGAGCCCGAACGGCGTGCTGTTCGTTACAGGCAACGAACGGTTGCCCGTCCTGTCGGACGCGCCGAGCATGGAGCAGATCCATCAAATCTGGGCGGGTTTTCCGAACAAACCCTACCGACTTTCGCTCTTCTATACGGTGACGCCCGTGCGCATCCCGCGAGCCGTCACGGAGGAGGGAGCCCTCGTCCGCAAGGTCCGGTCCACCTTCCACGTGAACTCGCCCACCGAGGGGAGCCCGCCCTCCCCGGAAGAGTGGGTGATCGACACAGACCCCCGATCGCCGGGGTGACCCCATGAGGTTGACGAGATCACCGTTCCACAAGGCACTGCTGGTCCCATGAGGGTGACAAAACGATCGCCTGAGGGATAGACCCGGCCCCATGATTGTGACGAAAGATCGGATCGGGCATCCTCAGACCGCGTTGACAACTCTGGCAAAGGAAACCTAATGTCCAGGCTCTCTTCGGGGGGGTAGCCGAGATCAGCTGGCGGACTCCGCCCTCGCGATCTTGTCTTCCAAGCATCTCCCTCTCCTCAAAGAGAGGTGGAGGGAGATGCCCTCGAAGGCGGCCTCCACCGTTCCCTCCATGGGGGAGAGGCCGTGGGGAAGAGGCCATAGGGAAGAGGCCGAGGTCTGTCGCGATGCGGTGTGTGTCGAAGAGGATCTGGCAACCTCCTTCGTCCGAATCGTCTCTGGAAAGGTTGAACCCGTGTCCAACTACTTGTATCCGGGCGTCTACATCGAAGAAATCCGGGGACCGCAGCAGATCTCTGGCGTCGGCACCAGCACAACCGCCTTCGTGGGATGGACAGAAATAGGGCCGGACGAGCCCACGCTGATCGATAGCTGGAACGCTTTCCTGGCGAAATTCGGGAACTTCACGTGGGGCTATAACGTCCCGTTTGCGGTATACAATTTCTTCGCCGAGGGCGGCGCGTACGCGTACGTCGTGCGCGCGAAGGCGAGCGATGGCCTCGCCGCGGCGACGGTCGTGCATGCGCCTCTCAAGTTCACGGCGTCGTCACCGGGCCTGTGGGGCAACGATCTCGCCATCGCGATCGAAAACTACCCTTGGGAGGACACGCCCAGCACGACCCTCACGCCCACCTTCGGCGTCCGCGTCCTCTACTCCGCCGCAAAGGTGGACCAAGACGACAGCAAGAAGACGGTCCTCGAGCGTCTCATCACCCGCTACATCAAGAACAACAGTCTCGATTCTGCCAAGATCACCCGCACTGTCGACTATTACGTCATTGAAGAGTTCCCTGGGCTGACCATCAAGGATCTCAAGAAGGGAGCGAACGGGCCTAGCTCGCTGGAGGCCAAGATCAACGGCCAATCGCTCTTCCTCCGTGTCACGGTCAACGCCGAGACGCCACCGGCGCCGACCGCCCTCGCCCCGGCGTTGCTCGTGACCGGCGCTGACTCCACGTCGGGCACTCCGGTCGACTACCAAGACGCGCTCGCCAGGCTCGATCCGATCACCGACGCAAGCCTCCTCGTGATGCCCGACACGGGCATGTTGGACGATCTCAAGACGCAGCAAGCGACGATTCAGCAGGGTATAAATTACTGCGAAGGTCGGACTCCCTGCGACATGTTCATGATCGCAGACGCCCCTTTCTGGCTGGACCCGCCGACGCTCAGGTCGTTCAAGAGAGGCGAACCGATAACTCCCCCGGGAGCAACCGCAGCGATTGACCTGGAGAACGCGCTCAACTCGGACCGCGGCGCGATCTACTATCCATGGATCGATTTCTTCAATACGTCGACGGCGCGCAGCATCACGATCCCTCCCGCCGGGGCCATCGCAGGGACCTATGCCGAGACCGATAGTCGCGTCGGCGTGTTCAAGGCTCCGGCGGGTATCCGCGACGGCAAGCTGTCGTCGGCGGTGAGTCTCACGGCGCTCGTCACGGAGAAGGCTCAAGGTATCCTCAACCCGGATGGCATCAACGCCATACGGAGCCTGCCGACCTACGGCATCGTGACGTACGGCGCGCGCACCTTGTCGACGGACCCGAGCCTCATCTACATCAGCGTACGCAGGCTGCTGACGTACATCGAAATGTCGCTCTACCGGGGCCTGCAATGGGTCGTGTTCGAGCCGAACGATCAGAAGCTCTGGGGCACGGTCCGTCGCGACGTGACCGTGTTTCTGACCCAGGTGTGGACGGCAGGAGGCCTCTTCGGCGCCAAGGACTCGGACGCGTTCGAGGTGAAGGTGGACGCGTCGAACAACCCTCCGGCGACGAGGAACCAGGGGCTCCTCTACATCGACATCAAGGTGGCCCCCGTACGGCCTGCGGAGTTTGTCGTGCTCCGCATTCAACAGCAGACGCTACCATCGGCTTGATCGAGCCTGATGTGGAGCCCTCCGGGGCCGGGCATCAAGAGAGGCTATAGTTATCATGGCGGAGAGAACGGACCCTTACAGGAATTATCGGTTCCGCGTCGAGATCGCGAGCATTCAGGTCGCCGCCTTCGCAAGCGCGACGATCCCGGACGAGTCGTCGGACCAGATCGAGTACCGCGAGGGCACCGATCCCTTCACGCGCAAGCTCTCCGGGTATCCCAAGGTGGGGTCGCTCACTCTCAAGCGCGGCATCACGACGTCAATGGAGCTTTACGAGTGGTGGCAGATCATCCGCCAGACCGGCACCGGCGTGCCGAACGCTCGAAGGAATATATCGATCATCCTCGTCGATGACGCCGGTAACGACGCCGCGCGCTGGGACCTGGTCGGGGCCTGGCCGTCGAAGTACCAGGCGGGCGATCTCGACGGCAAGGGGAACGACGTCCTCATCGAGACGTTCGAGGTGGCGGTGGAGACCATCAAGCGCACGCAATGACAGCGCCGGAGAGAGGAGGCTGAAATGACCGCGCTAATCACCGAATTCCCATTTGTCTTGAAGCTCGGCTACGCTGACGAAAATGGCGATCTTCACAAGGAAGGCACCATGCGCCTCGCGACCGCGGCCGATGAGATCCTGCCGCTGCGCGACAGCCGCGTTCAGCAGAATCAGAGCTACCTCTCCATCATCCTCCTCTCGCGCGTCGTGACGCGGCTCGGCTCGCTGCCCACCGTCACGCCCAAGGTCGTCGAGGGCCTGTTCGCGGCGGACTTCGCCGCTCTCCAGGAGATGTACAACCGCATCAACGAGCGGGGGCGAAACACAGTCGAGGTGCTCTGTCCGAAATGCAACCATGCGTTCGAGTTCGAGGTGGACACGTCCCGGGACCAATGAAGGGCTATCCCCTCGATGCGATGCACGAGGAGATAGCCTTTCTCGCGTACTATTTTCACTGGGAGTATGACTCGCTGCTCAGGCTCGAGCACCGCGAGCGCAGGCGGTGGTGCGAAGAGGCGAGCAAGATCAACCGGGAGATCATGGGTTCCGAAAAGAAGGAGCGGTCGCTGCTCGACTTCTGATCGCGAGGCGAGCGGACGGCCTTCGGTCCTGGGTTTAACCGTGGCGTGAGGGAGGCGGTATGGCGAACGGCAGCAGGGGCTCGTCGTCGGGCGGACGCGCGGCTCGGAAGGATCCGTACCTGGGCTTCAACTTTCAGGTCGAGATCGGGTCGCTGATCGTTGGCGGGTTCAGCAGCATCAGTGGCTTGCGGATCCAAACGGCGGTCGAGTCGCGCCGCGAGGGCGGCGTCAACACGCATGAGCACCGGCTGCCCGGCCCCACGTCGTACACGGATCTCGTCCTTCGGCGTGGGATGTCCGATATGGACAATCTATGGAGCTGGTACCAGCAGGTCATCGCCGGGAAGTTCAGCCGCCACGACGGGACCGTCCATCTCATGGACCGGACCGGTGCATTCCTCAAGCAATGGCACTTCCGTAGCGCCTACCCGATCGCTTGGGAAGGTCCCGAGTTCGACACAGCCTCGAACCAGGTGCTGTTCCAGTCGCTGACGCTGGCGCACGACGGGATCTTCGAGGCATAGGGGCCTGAGCGATGCTGGATCGTGTTCAGCGCGAGCAGGTCAATCGTCCAGCGTGGCCGAGCGCGGCTCGGGCCGCCATGCGCTCATCGCGCGAGATCCGCGAGCGGTACGGGCGAGGCGAGCCGCTCGGACCTCGTCCGCTCGGCCTGACCCACGTTGCCGTCGGGGCATCCACGGTCATCCGGCCGGTGTGGCTCACGCTCAAGCTTGCGGTGTTTCAGGCGCTCGGCGCCGCGCTCCGGGCGAGCGCCGACCGGCGCTCGCCCGGAGCGCGGGCCGAGCGATACGAGCGAGCCGCGCTGCGGCGGCGGACGATGGACGAGGTCGGCCCGGAGGTGGGGCGGCTCGGGCGGCAATTGCGGCCAGCGATCGGTGCCTCGCACGCGCGCCTTCGGGTCGCCGCCACGGGCGGCCGAGCGGGTGTGACCGACCACGATGCCCGCAGCGTGGGCGACGGTGCCCGCAGCGTGGGCGACGGTGCCCGCAGCGTGGGCGCTGCGCTCGCGGTGAGCCTACCGCGCGCCGTGGCGACCGTGCTGCGCTCCACCCTCGCGGCGGGAACGTGGCGCTTCCCGGAGCCTCGGCGCGTGCGAGCCGCTGCGGCCCTTCTGCGCCGGACCATCGCACGCCTGCTGCTCACGCGCTTGCCACTCCTCGGCTCGTCGCCCCCAGGCGTGCTGCTCGTGCGAGAGCCCCTCGACGAGGGGCGGGTTTCAGAGCACGCGCGACCGGAGATGCGCGGCGCGCGTTCGTGGCATGTACCCGCTGCCTCCCCGCAGGCGCCGCGCCGGTATGGCACCGGCCAGGCGTGGCGAACGTTGGCAGCGCCTCTCCGGCTGTTGCTCTCGATCGTCACGGAGCAAGCCACGCCGACGGCGCCTTCTGACACGCCACGCCGCTTGGCGACGGCGCTGTTCGCCTTGCCGCTTCAGCTCGTCGTTCGCCCTCCCTCCCTGATGCTCCCCCGAGCTCGAAGCGTGCCCGCGACCTACCCGAGACAGGGCGTCAGCAGGCGCGAGCGCACCGCGTCTCTCATGCTCTTCCCTGGAGCCCCAGACGCAGCCCCCGTCCGCTGGGCGCCGAAGAGCGTAGCTCCTCGCGCTGTTGCCGTGCGCCGGCGCGCGAGGGAGGGGGAGCGAGGGGCGCGGGGTTCCCGGCTATCTCGAGCCGGAGAGGCGCGTCGGGGATACCGGACGAGCGCCGCCCATCAAGCCTTCGGGCGCACGACGGGCGGCGGCTTCGCGGCGGCATTGCGCGCGGGCCGAGCCTTGTTTCCCTGGCGCGACGCTGGGAACCCCAGCATCCGCTTCGCGGCCGCTCGAGCGGCGCCCGGGCGCAGCGCGGCCGCTCGAGCGGCGCCCGGGCGCAGCGCGGCCGCTCGAGCGGCACCCGGGCGCAGCGCGGCCGGCGCTGGAGCGGCGCTCGGGCGCAGCGCGGCCGGCGCTGGAGCGGCGCCCGGGCGCAGCGCGGCCGGCGCTGGACCGGCGCTCGGGCACAGCGCGGCCGGCGCTGGAGCGGCGCTCGGGCGCCTCAGCCAGCATGTCTCTCGGCATCGGCCGGCGGCGGTGCACGTTGCCTCCACGACCCCACTCTCGCTCCCGGGCCCTTCGAACGGCAGTCTCGGCGGCAAGGGGCAAACACTGCAAACGTCGGCTGCTCCCTTCCGGCCTTTGTCCTTGACGACCACCCATGTAGCCGCGCCGGCAGCCGACGCCCACGCGTCGCACCGACCGACGGCAGCGTTCCGCGCGCATGCCGATCGCGTACTCACCCATCCTTCGCAGCTCCTACAGGTTGGTCCTTTGCCCTCGCTCGAGCACCGGGGGGCTCCCGCGGCTGCCCGCCCGACCGAGAGCGCGCCCGCCGCTGCGCTCGCCCGCTCACCGCTCTCTCTTCCGCACATGCAGGCCGAGCTCGAAGGCGCGCGGGCGCCTCGACCGGCTGCCTCGAGAGCGCCACGGCTCGCCGACCAGCCCTCGCAGGCCGAGCTGCGAAGGCTCGTCGATCGTCTGATGGCGGAGATGGACAAGCGGATTCGTCACCGCGAGGAGCGGACGGGGCTGCGATGACCCTGAGCAAAGCGATCATCAAGAATATCGATACGGGCGAGCAGATCGAGGTGATGTACAACCCGGATCAATATACGAGCTCGTCCCAGGTCCTGTACTCGGGGAGGGCCGGAACGTTGCAGTTCGACCGCCTGGAGCGGCTGCCGTTCACCGTGAAGCTCTTTTTTGATACGTACGAAAAGGGCACCGACGTGCGCGCGTTGATCAAACCCATCGCCGCGCTCCAGAGGCCGACGGTCGGTGAGGGGGAAAAGCGCCGGCCGCCCGTCTGCCTCTTTAGCTGGGGAGGTTTTTCTTACCAGGGGATCGTCAGCCAGCTCGACCAGCACTTCACCATGTTCCTCTCGACCGGCACCCCGGTCCGCGCCGATCTCACGGTCACATTTCAGGAGCAGCTCCTGCCGAGCGAGGTGGAGAAGGACGCCGGCCTCGATAACTGCCCAAAGCTCCACCTGGTCAAGGTGGGAGAGCGGCTCGACGCCATCGCGGCCCGGGAGCTCGGGGACGCCAGCGCATGGATCTGGATCGCCAGGGCCAACAACATCGATGATCCGCTGCGCTTCCCGAGGCCGGAGCAGATCGGGACGCTCCTCGCGATCCCTGACGCGGCCGATCTACCGAAGAGCGACGCACTCTCTCAGGGCGGCAACGCTGCCGGAGCGGATCGGTAATGGGCGTCGTCTCGGTCACCGTTGCGGGCAAGCCGCTTCCGGACAGCATGAGCGCCGCGCTCGTCCGCGCCGAGGTCGAACAGGAGTTGAACCTCCCCTCGACGTGCGCCGTCGAGGTCGGCAGCGTCGACTTCGAGCGCTCTGTTTTTCAGGGGATCGATCTGAACTCCGCCCGCATCGGCGACCCTGTCGTGGTGGGCTTCGGCATGGAGAGCACGAAGCCCATTTTCGAAGGCCGCCTCGGCGCGCTGGAGATGGTCTTCGGCGACGAGAGCGCCGTCGAGCTCCAGGGCTATGACGCGCTCTACCGCCTCCAGTTCGGGACCACGACGCGCACGTTCGAGAGATCGAGCGACACCCAGATCGCGACCCGCATCGCCCGCGACAACGGGCTCGACATTCGCGCCGACGACAGCGGCGTCACCTACCCGTACGTGATCCAGGCCGATCAGAGTGATTTCGCGTTCCTCTCCGCGCGCGCGGCCCGGATCCATTTCGAGCTCTTTGTGACAGGGCGCACGCTCTACTTTCGCCGAAGCATCGCGGGCCAGTCGCCGACGACGAAGCTGCGCCTCGGCCTGGATCTCACGACGTTGACCGTGCGAGCTCGGGCGCTCAAGCAAGGGTCGCGCGTGACGCGCGTGGGCTGGGATCCGAAGAAGAAGCAGTCCATCGTCGCGACCGTGAGCTCCGGCCCCGCGTCGCTCCGCATGGGCGGCCAGAAGACGGGCTACGAGCAGTCCGCCGCCTACGCGGCCTCACCCGTGTCGGCGATGGATCCGGAGATCCTCGATCAGAAGAGCGCGCGCGCCATCGCCGAGGCGACGTACGAGGCCGACATCGAGGGGTTCATCGAGGTCGAGGCGTCCGCGACCGGAAACCCAGCGCTCCGGCCCGGGGTCAACGTCGAGATCGAGGGCATCGGCGACCGCTTCAGCGGCCTCTATTACGTGACCGCGGCAAAGCACATCTATACGCAACAGGATGGCTATACGACCAACATCTCGCTGCGGAGGACCGGCGTATGAGCGCGTGGCAGGGGAGCAATGCGCACCATGAGCGATCCATGACCGGCGTGATCGTCGGGATCGTCGAGGAGACGACGGGCGACCCGGAGAGGCTCGGGCGCATCAAGGTGCAATACCCGCTGTTTGGCGCCACGATCATGTCGAACTGGTGTCGCGTCGCATCCTTCTTCGCCGGCAAGGACGTCGGTGCGTATTTTCTCCCCGCGAAGGGCGACGAGGTGCTGGTCATCTTCGAGGCGGGCAACTTGAACGTGCCTTACGTGATCGGCTCGCTGTGGAACGGGCAGGATCGCCCTCCCGTCGCCGGCGAGCAGAAGCAGCAGGACGTGCGCATGATCAAGACGCGGAGCGGCAGCCATATATGCATCGACGACACGCCCGGCGCCGAGAGGATCGAGGTGACCGACAAGAGCGGTGGCAAGATCGTCCTCGATTCCAAGCCTGGCGCCGAGAAGATCGAGGTGACCGACAAGAGCGGCGACAAGGTGGTTCTCGACGCCGTGAAGAGGAGCGTCACCATCGCCGCGGGCGGGGACATCGACGTGTCCGCTGGACCGGGGAAGATCACGCTGAAGGCCACGCAGATCGAGCTATCAGCGACGGCGGCGGTGAAGATCTCGGCGCAGGCTCAGGTGGAAGTCTCGTCGACGGGCGATGTCGCCGTGAAGGGCGCGCTCATCCGGCTCAACTGAGGAAATCTATGGGACTACCGGCAGCCAAGCAAGGAGATCGCGTGCAGGCGATCGACACGCATATCGTCCTCGTGCCTTCGCCTACGGGCCCGGTGCCTGTCTCGCAGCCGTTCCCGTTCAACGGGATCATCACCGGCGACCTCTGCCCGAGCGTGCTCATCGAGGGGCGGATGGCCGCCGTCCTCGGATCGACCGCGACCAACATCCCCCCTCACATCCCGGTCGGCGGTACGTTCGCGGTGCCGCCAACGAACCAGGCGCAGATCGTCAAGGGCAGCGCGACGGTGATGTTCGGAGAGCGCCCGGCCGCGCGAGCGGCCGACCGCGCCCTGACCTGCAACGATCCTGCGCCGCTGCCTTCCGGGACCGTCCTTGCGCAGAGCAGCGTCCTCGTCGGAGGGTAGCGTGAAAGGGTCGAAGAGCTTCCTCGGCGCAGGGTGGTCGTTCCCCGTGACGCTCTCGGGCGGGAAGGTGGAGCTCGCGTCCGACGAGCTCAAGGTGCGTCAATCGATCCAGCTGATCCTCGGCACCTCGCCCGGCGAGCGGGTGATGGAGCCGGAGTTCGGCAGCAGGATCTGGGAGCTCGTCTTTGCTCCGCAGAGCCCGGCGACGTTCTCCCTCGCCTCGTTCCACGTGAAGCAGGCGCTGGAGCGGTGGGAGCCGCGCGTGGAGGTCGAGGACGTCCGCGCCTCGATGGACCCGAAGCGGCCGGGGGTGATGCTCATCGCCATCGATTATCTCGTGCGTTCGAAGAACCAGCGCGGAAATCTCGTTTACCCGTTTTACCTCAACCAGAAGTGAGCGCGACGGGCAGATCGGATGTGACGACAGGCGCAAGCCAGAATCGGAGAGATGGCATGAGAGACTATGTGGAGCAGAGGCTCAGGGATCTTCGCGAAGAATTCGAGACTGGGCAAAAGCAGCTCGCGGCCATGGAGGTCCGTACGAATGACCTCAAGAGCACGCTCTTCCGCATCAGCGGCGCCATCCAGGTGCTCGAGGAGGTCCTGTCGCAGCCGCCGCGCGCCCCGGGCGCTGCCGCGGAGAAGAGCAACGGCACGCAGCTCCGCTCCGCCCTGCCGGAGAGTTGAGTCGCAGCCCATGCGCCGTGAGCCCTATACGCTGGATGCCCGCTCCGGGGATGACGTCTACCGCGACGCCATCAGGCTCGCGCGTTACTACCTTCCCGAGTGGTCCCTCCTCTGGCCGGACCCAGCTACGGCGGAAGGCCAGAGCTACTTTGACCCGACCGATCCTGGGCTCGTCCTCCTCAAGCTCCTCTCGCGGCTGCACGCCTCGCTCGCCACGCAGCTCAACCGGGCCCCTGACAAGCACTTCCTCGCGTTCCTGAGCTTCTTCGGCATGGACCTGCGCGCGCCGCGCCCGGCCAAGGTCGTCTTGACGTTCACGCTGGCCGAGGGGAACGCGCCAGTCTTCATCGCCGAGAGGACGCAGGTCGGCGCCGCCGCTGACCCCGAGCTCTTGTTCGAGACGACCGGCGAGCTCCTGGCGCTCCCGGCCGAGCTCGAGGCGGCGTGCACCCTCCTGCCGGCAGCAGACGCATGGATCGACCGCGGCGACGTCCTCCGCGAGGACGTCCTCTCGGAAGCGGACCGCGTGGAGCCCCAGCTCCAGCCGTTCGAGCACGCCCTTCACCTGGGCAGCGAGGCGCTCTTCAAGCATCGGATCGCCCTCAAGGAGCTGCGTGTCCGGCTCGAGGGCATCAATCTGTTCCAGTATTTCTTTGCCCGATGGTCGGACGGCGCGGGCCGCGAGCTCAGGCCGAGGTTTGGTGTCGAGCCCGATGTGGCGGTCGATGAACCAAGTCAGGCGGATTCACCGTACTCGCCTCCGGATTGCTCCGACACCGAGGGGGATGCCGAGCGTTATGCCGTGCTCGAGGCAAGCTTCGTCGACTTTTTCCAGGCGTCTCCGGCGGAGGTCAAGGGCATCTCCTCGTTCTGGATCGCGGTGAGGCCCGCCGAGACCGTCGGCGTTCGCGCCGCCGATGCGGAGATCCTGCCGCAGATCTTCAGCATCTCGGTGACAGCGAGCTCGCAGCGGCAGAAGGCTGAGGCGGCGTACGCCAACAACACACCGGTCGACCTGATGATGGGTGGCCGCCCGTTCGGCGAGACCCCCGCGGTCGAGGACGCATTCTATCTCGCGTCCGAGGAGGTGTTCTCGCGCGCCGGGGCCACGGTGACCCTGGAGGTCCAGGCGGAGACCATCACCCCGAGCCCGTCGGTCCAGCTCGCCTGGGAGTACTGGACCGATGCCGGTTGGCAACCGCTCCTCACGGTGCAGGACGGGACGAACGCGCTCATCCAGGGCGGCACGGTGACCTTCACCTGCCCGGCCATGGATCCCGTATCGATCCACGGCCTCGAGAGCCGCTGGGTGCGCGCGCGCATCGCGGCGGGCGGCTATGGATCGCCCGGGCAGGTTTCGGTGATCCCGCCGCAGGCGGATGCCCTCAACGAGTGGCTCGACAAGTACGTCGCCGACAAGAGCGCGGCGCTCACCGATCTCCGCACGAAGAACATCAACTTCGGCGTCTACGTCCCTCCGGCCTACACGCCGCCGTACATGTCGTCGCTATGGCTCTCCTACGAGCTGATCGGCCGGCCGGACACGACCATCGCTCACAACGCGTTCGACGTCGTGGAGATGCCGCTGGGGATCGTCGCTCCTTATCGGCCCGAGCTCGAGCCGGCGTCGTCCTACTCGTTCGGGTTTTCGCCGGCGAGCTTCCTCCGTCATGTGCTGGGCCGCACGCTGTCGCTCTTCATCGTGCTCGAAGAAGACGCGCCAAGCCGCGGCGTCGAGCAGCAGATCGAGGACGAGCTTGTCTGGGAGGGCTGGGACGGCACCGCCTTCCGCCCGCTCACGGTCACGGACCGCACGGACGGTTTCACGACCAGCGGGTTGGTCGAGATCCAGATCCCGACCTGGATCACCGAGAGCACCCGGTTCGACAAGACCCTTGTATGGCTGCGGCTGTCGGCGCCGCAGAGAGAGCCCAGGTGGCTGCCGCGGATACAGCGCGTCGTGCCGAACGCAGTCCTGGCCGAAAATGCCCTCTTGTGGAAGAACGACGTCATCGGCTCGGGCACGGCCGCGCCGGGGCTCGTGCTCGAGTTCCCGCGCAAGCCGATCCTCGACGGCGAGGTCGTGGAGGTACGCGAGCAGGTGACAGGGCAGGCAGGCGCGGCGCCAGCGGAGCTCTACGCCTGGCGGCGCTGGGAGAAGGTCACCACCTTCGCGTTCTCGAAGGCGGACGACCGGCATTACATGCTCGATTCCACGACCGGAGAGCTCTCTTTCGGGGATGGGATTCGCGGCATGGCCCCGCCGCTCGGCGAAAACGACATCCGCGCGGCGAGCTATTCGAGCGGCGGCGGCGCGCGCGGGAACCTGCCCGCCGGACAGTTGGCCGTGCTCGAGCAGGCGATCACCGGCGTCGAATCGGTCACCAACGTCCTCGCGGCCAAGGGCGGAATGGACGCAGACGACCTCGACACCCTGCGGAGGCTCGGGCCGAAGCGTCTCAAGGCGATGGACAGGGCCATGAGCGCCGAGGACTTCGCGACCCTGGCGCTCGCGTCGTCGCCGAGCGTCGGGCGGGCCACGGCGTACGCAACGGGCGAGCGGCTCATCGTCGCGATCGTGCCGCGCGAGGACACGGAAGAGCCCATGCCGACGTCGTTTCTGATCGAGGAGGTCGAGGCGTACCTGCGCGCGAGGGCCTTCTTCGCCGTCGCCGACGCGATCACGGTCGTGGAGCCCGAGTACGTGGCCATCGACGTCGAGGTCGGCGCGTCGCTCGATCCGGGCGCGAACGAGACCGATGTCCGCGCGAGGATGATCGGCCGCCTCAGCGACTTCTTCAAGCCGCTCGGCGGCGAGAAGCAACCAGCGGGCTGGGATTTCCGCGCGACGGTGACCTGCGACATGGTCGCTCGGGGCTTGCAGGGCATCCCCAGGGTCGCCCGGATCCACGACGTCGCGATCTCCAGGCGCGACCCGATCCAGCGGGCCGTCGTCACGATGGTGGACCGCCAGCTACCGGCGGCGGGCGCTCTCCGACTCGAGGTGCGCCGTGGCGGTTGAGCGGAAGCTCCCGAACCTCGCGCCCGAACGCTACGCGGAGATCTTCCGGTGGCTTCGAGAGACGCTCCCCGCGCTGAGTTCGAACTGGACCGACTACAACGCGTCCGATCCAGGCATCACGCTGCTTCAGCTCTTCGCCTTCATCGCGGAGGGGACATCCTACCGTGTCGATCGGGTCCCGGCGGGGGCATATCGCAATTTCGCCCTGCTTGCCGCCGGCACGCCGGAGCCGGGCCTCGAAGAGACGCTTCAAGAGGCGGAGCAGGACGTGCTGAGGGATGCGGACGACGATCCGCTAGAGTTCGCGGGCAACGTGGTGCTGCGCGATCCCTCGTACGTCGAGCTCTTGCGGGCCCTCCGCTCGAGCTCTGGCCGAAAGAACCCCGATCCGGCCGATCTGTATACGGCATTGTCAAGGGTTTGGCGCTCCCCGTACCGGGCGATCACGGAGCAGGACTTCGCGGAGATTGCCCTGGAGTGCAGCGCGAGCGTCTCCGAGGCCGCGTCCAGAGCGGAGCGCGCCATCGTCAGAAAGCGCGGGGAGAGCGTCGAGGTGACCATCGTCTCCGGAGCCAATTTGTCCTACGTCATGGGCGGACCAAGCGTGTCTGATTCGTCCAATTGTTTGGCTTCGATCTATGACTTTTACGACCCCATAACTGACTCTAACTATTATGACAAGTACGGCGCTTTGACGGATGTCATCGGCCGGTACCTTGCGCCACGCTGTCTCATCGGCACGAGTGTGTCCGTCGTGAGGCCGCAGTTCGATCCGACCCGGGTGGTCGCCACGGTCGCTGCCCTGGTCACGAAGACGCCCACCAACCGTGACCCGAGCATCATCGACGCGAACCCGACCACCGTGCTGCGCAGAGCGTGGGAGCGCATCACGGCGCTGCTCGATCCCTTGATCGGAGGCCTTTCAGGGCAGGGCTACCCGTACCGCCGCCCCCTCACGAGCGAGGACATCGCGTCCGCCCTGCAGGGCGTCGACGGGCTCGATGCCAGCCAGCCGGTCCGTGTATATATCGAGCGGATGACCGGGCTGCGCGTAGGGAAAGCGAGCGTGGGTAAGACGACGGTCGTGCTGCGCTCGGCTCGCGATCTGGGCTTTCCATGGCTCGTGTCGCTATCGCTCCAGGCCGTGACTTCCACGTATGGCATGCTGGTAGGTGCTAGTCAGATCGGCAAAGACACGATGGTTGCGAAGGTAGGTGGAACGTGAGCGATGAGGAATCCGAGTACCTGCGCTTGCTCCCCGCGGCTCACGCGAGCCGCGGCGAGGATGGCACACCGTCGTTCGTCGAGCGCTACCTGATGATCGCGGAGAGCCTGCTCGGGCGGAGGGACGGGGGCGAGGCCGGCGTGCAAAAAGGGATAGCGGCGCTCCTGGATGCGCTACCCTCGCTCCTCTCTCCGCGCCTGTCGTTCCTGTTCCCTGATTCGACGGAGCTTCTACCTCTGATCGAAGTCGCGGACACGGCAGCCCAGTTCCCCCTGGCCCCGACGGAGGACGTCCTGGAGGTGCTGAACCATTTCCTGGGCATCGTCCCCTTCGTTCCCCCGGAGTCCCTGGAGACCCTCGCCGTCTCGAAGCGCCGGCAGCGGATGAGCCTCATCCTGGAACCTCTGGCACAACTCCTGGAATGGCTCTCGGGGTGGATCGCCCTCGTGCCTATTCGCGACTGGAGCGTTGATAAGCGGCGAGATGTGCTCTCAAGGATCATGCCTCTTTACCGGAAGCGCGGGACGCTGGAAGGGCTGAAGGGGCTCATGGAAGCATTTTTTGACAACGTCGTTGTTGATGAATCTGGCAGGCAGACAGTATGGATCAAGACCAATGTGGTCGATATGACTCCGGCGCAGCCCGTCAAGCTCGGCACGAACACGACGCTCTCAGAGACGGCCTCGCCCAAACAAGAAAAAGAAGCTCTCAAAAATATTGAAACGCTGCCCATGTGCCTGCCAGTGCTCGATGGCATGCGCCCACATTATTTTGTTGTGGGGATCTATTTGAATACATCCAAATATAATATTCAGGCGCAGCTGGGGCGGCTCAAAAGTGCGATGGTTTCGTTTGTGGACGAGGAGAAGCCCATTCACGCGCACTGTACTTTCATTTACGTGAGCAAGCCGGACTATCTCGGCTGATACGCTCCGTGTGTGTACGCGAGATGAAGCGCCCAGGTCTTCGGCGCCAGTACAATTAGGCAGCTGTCAGAGGAAGCATGACGGAAAAGTTCGATTGGCTCGCAACAACAAACCAGTTAATTCGCACATATTATTATGATGGAGAGCTGCTCATTGAGGATGATTTTAATCGGGAGCAAAAGTATTTGCGTGATCTGATTCGTCAACAGAACTTGTTCCTGTTTGGTCCCGGTGTTGTCTCTGGTCTTGAGTTGAACTGGGATGAAGATAATGGCGTTACTGTGACTCTCGGCATGGCTTTCGATTACCAAGGGAGACCGCTGATCCTCGACTATGCTACCGAGGAAAGTATGAGTTACCCTTTAAACGTAGGTGAGCTTGATCCTGGTGCAAGTTACACGGTCTACATGGCATATGGCGAAGATCCCGACGACGACCAGAGTAAGCAAGCTGGTCATTTGGTTGCCGAGAGTGTCCAGCTGGCGTATGTCAAAGGCGATTCGGTACCTACGGATCCTGACCGTGAGGATGAGAACGGGATACAGATGCCGATAGGGATTGCTCTTGGCACCTTCACGACCGACGAAAATTCACAGCCCAATGGTGCGGATAGTTCTGGACGGGAATCGGTCGCGTGGGGCCCGGAATCGGCCACATCTTCACCCAGTGACGCCGCGCTGAAGGTCGAGGTATCTCCTATCGATGGCGCCCTCGCTCGCGTCGCCAAGCTGAATCCCGTGTCCTTCGCCTGGCGCTCCGATCCCGCACGCCGGCGCCGGCTGGGGCTCATCGCGCAGGAGGTCGCGGGCGTCGTGCCCGAGATCGTGGGGGAGAACGCCGCGGGCTTGAAGACGGTCGCATACCAGGAGCTTGTGCCCCTGCTGATCCGGTCGATCCAGGAGCTCAGCGCCCGTGTCGCGGAGCTCGAAGCCGAGGGCGCTCAGCGAGGCGGAGGGCGAGGGTGAAATCGCCGGAGTGCGAGCGTATCGCCTTCTTCGACGGCCAGCTGCTCACCGCCTCGGTCTTCCGCGCGGACCAGCGCTACTTCGAGCAGCTGATCGCGGAGCGCCACGCTGCGCTTCACTCCGCGGGCATCGTTCAAGGGCTCACGCTCTCGCTGACGGTGGGCCCGAAGAATGCCGTGAACGTGAACCCCGGGATGGCGATCGACGACCAGGGGCGTCCGCTCTTCCTCGACAAGCCGAAGAGCCTCGACCTCGGGCATCGACGGGGGACGGAGCTCTACGTGCTCCTCGCCATGGCGGAGCGACCGGACCCTGCTTCAGCTTCCTCCCAGTACGAGGCGCAGGGATTCAAGCGGTTCTTGCTCGAGCCGCGCATCAAGCTCGTGGAGAAGGGCGAGGCTCAACGCGAGGCGAGCATCGTGCTCGGAAAGTTGACGATCGACGACGACGGCAAGGTGGCGATTGATCCCAACACGCGCGCGTGGAGCGGCGTGCGCGTCGGCCAGGCGGCCTTCGTGCTCGACGGCACGGACCCCGAGCCCCCGAGCCTCTGCGCGAGCGTCGACAAGGAAGAGCCTCGCGCCTCGGCGCTGGAGGTCAGCGCGGACCAGGCCTCGTTCACGGGCGCGCTGAAGATCACGGGGACGCTCACCGTGTCGAACGCGCTCGGCCTGGACAGCCCCACCCTTCTGGGCGGCCCGCCCGGTGAGGAGAACCTGCTCGGTCCGGCGCCGCGCGACTGGCCGAAGGCGCAGCTCGACGTCACCGGCACGGGCGGTCCGCTGGACAAGGTCCTGTTCGTGGGGACCGAAACGAACACCTCGCCGGGGATGATCGAGCCGGTGCTCGCTCTTACCTGCGAGGGCAATCTCGGCGTGGGCGTCGAAGCGCCGACGGCCAAGCTCGAGGTTGACGGGGACCTCCTCCTCGACGGCGACAAGACGATATTCTTTGGAAAAGAGGGTTCGCTTCGTGGCCCGAAGGGGGAGACCGTCACCTTCCGCAAGCGCGGCCTGAAGGTGGCCGTCCCTTGGCCTCTGACGATCACGCTCCAGGCCGGAGGCGACTCGAGGAGCGGATGCTCGGCTCTGGAGATCTTCCCTGACAGGGTGAATATCGACCCGAGCGATCAGCTCGTGTCTCCCGACGCTGGCGCGTCTCTCGACGCGATGCTCAACGTCGAGGGAGCCGTGCAGTCGCTGCGCGGCGGCTTCCTCATCGGAGCCCAGCAGACCCCGCAAACGACCGCGCACCCCACGCTCCCCATCGGCGCCGTGATCGATTGGTGGTCGGATCCGAGCTCCCCCACGCCCCAATGTCCCGAGAACTTCCAGCTCTGCGACGGTGAGACCGTCTACGATAAGGATAGCCCGCTCCACGGGAGAGCGGTCCCCGACCTCCGGCGCTATTTCGTCCTGGGCACCACGGACTCCCGAAAGGTCGGAAAGACAGAAGACGGTGCTCACCGGCACAAGCTGGTCGTCCCGCCGCACAAGCACTCGGTTGACCATGGTCATGGCGGCCCGCTCCCCTTCGCCTCGGGCGAGGCGAGCACCACATCTCCATCCAAAGGCGGCGGCTCCAACGGGCTAAGCGGAAAAAAGCATACGCATATGATCGACGTCACCGTCGATCCCACGAGCGGGCTAGAGTGTGACGAGTCCGCTATACCCTCCGGCGAACTGCAGACGGGCCCTCCAGTGGCAGAGGGCTCTGCAGAGGGTGAAGGCTCTCCACCGGTGGGTAGTGGCTCCGACGAGGTTCTGCCGCCTCACTTTGACCTGTTGAAGATCATACGGATCAAGTGACCGAGGTGCTCCTGATGGCGAATGAGACGTCGCTGCGCCGACCCAACTATTTCCCCGGAGAGTTCCTCACCGTGGGCGATTACACCGCCGAGCAAGGCTACGTGGACGCCCTCCGCTGTGCGCACGACTTCGGGCTGCACACGTGGGGCATCGCGGTCGGGCTCGACGTGACGCTCGAGAGCGGCATGGTGACCGTTTCTCCGGGGATCGCGTTCGATAGGAGCGAGCACATCCTGGTCGTCGACGATCCGTGGTCAGGCCCGACTCCGCCGGACGACGCCTGCCTGGTCGCCAGGAGCACAAGGACGTCGGTCTATGCCACGAACAAGACCAGGGTTCCGTGGACGCGCGAACAAGTGAAATTCTCCTGGTACAAAAAGGCCGAAATCAACGTAGAGAGAGAGATCGTCCTCGCCGAGCTCAGCCATCCGTCCTCGTCGCCGGTCCTCACGACGCGCTGCCGCCGCTATGTCAGCATGAGCGCCGGGGCGCTGCGCTTCGCGCACGCGCTGCTCCCCAGCGACAGGGAGCCGAGGATCGTCGGCTGGTCGGCGGGCGACCAGGAGAGCGCGACGACGGGGCTGCGCGCGAGCGCCGACGAGGTGCGCTTCCGGACGCGGAGCGGAGGCGCCCCAGCCGTCAAGCTCTCGGTGAAAGGGCCGGTCACGATCGGCACCACGGTCCACAGGGCCGTGTTCGAGGTGAGAGCCCCCAACGCGCCGCTCGCCGGCCCTGGGACGATACGGAGCAGCGGCAAGGCCGTCTCGGCCACCGTCCCCGGTAACGGCGCTCCCATCCGCATCCCCATCGATCGGATCGTCGCGCCCGGAGACCGGATCTTCACCCAGAACCTCGCCGGAAATCCGGTCCAGGCCGACGTCAAGGCCGTCGGACCGGGCGAGACGGTGTCCACGAGCGAAGAGCTGAATGCCGAGGATGCGACGTGGACGTTCCAGCGGGCGCGCGTCGCGCGATTCGCGTGCGGCGGCGAGGCTGCCCTGCTCGTGTGCAATGTGGGTGATGGGGAGCCACGCGTCGGGCTCGGGACGGAGAGCCCCGACGAGTGCTTCACGGTGTCCGGCGGCGACGTTCGGCTGACACGCACCGAAGCCAGGGCAGGGCAAACGCACCAGAACCGGTATGATGACAGTGAATCGGGAGGAGGCAACGTCGTCTTTGCCGGCGGCGGTGGAATCCAATCAAGAGCGTCCATCGCGCCAGAGATCCGCTTCGAGGAGCGCGGCGGTGTCGAGCTGCGCACCGAAAAGACGATGGATCTGACGGCGCGGCCACCGCCGAGCCCGCCCGGTGCGCGACAGGTGGCGCTTCACCTCTCCGACGAAGGCACGGTGAGGCTCAGCGAGGTGAACGGAGGGCACAGCCAGCTGAGCTCGAAGCCGAAGCTCGTCGTGGAGGGCGCCATCCGCGCGTCGAAGGGGTTCATCTTCCCCGATGGCACGGAGCAGAAGGAGGCGGTGATCGCGGTGCCGATCGGAGGGATCATCGACTGGTGGCGTCCGGATGCGAAGCGCCAGATCCCGGAGGGATTTGCGGTCTGCGACGGGTCCAAGGTGAGCGCACCGGGTAGCTCCCTCGACGGAAAGACCCTCCCCGACCTGACGGGCTACTTCGTCCGCGGCGCGTGGGACGGGAGCCAGATCAGCACCCAGGGCAACGACGGTACACAGCACGTTCACACGTTCGGCGAGCTCACGCATCAGCACCTCTTTCGGCATTCGCACACCAGCTCGGCCACGGTCGATAGCGGCGCCGACGGCGCGGGCCAGGGGTCAGGGCCCGGGGCGAGCTGCATCCTCGCGCATGAGCACACACCGGTCGTTCTCGTGGATCCAGCGGATACCGTGATGACCGGCGTCAGCAGCGAGGGCGGATCGCGCGCCCCCGGGTCGACGAGCCCCTATCGAACCGGGCCGGCGGCCATCACGCCGCCGTATGTCAAGCTGCTCAAGCTCATGCGGATCCAGTAGGAACGAGGGGGTCGGGAATGGAGAGGCCTAGCTTCACCGCGGACAAGCTCCTCCGGGCGATCGATCTCTCGCAGGAGCAGCGCTATCAGATCGACAGCTACCGAGCGGCCAATCGGGCGCTCCACACATGGGGCATCGCGAGCGGGCTCGACGTCGTCCTCGACCCGGAGGACCCGAAAGGCGTCGTGGTGCAGCCAGGCTTCGCGCTGGACTCGCTCGGCCGCGAGATCGCCCTCGCCGCGCCCGAGAAGATCGACTTTGGTGTGGTCCGACAGCCGGAGTCCTTTGTAGCGCCGTGGAATTTTCGCATCACGATCTGCTACCACGAGGACGCCGCGTCGCCGGCGCGCGACGCGCGCGGGCTCGAGTTCAGAGCGTGTGCCGTCGCGCCGCGCGTCTCCTCCCGATGCGTCTCCGCCCGCTCGACCCGCCGCGATCGCGATGAGGAGCCATCGATCGAGATCCTGCTGGCGACGATCGGTTTATCGAAGGAACGTTACGTTGCCTCCATCGACGTAGACGGCCGGCGATACAGCGGCGTGAGGCTCCACCATGTGGCCTTCAACCCCACTGGCACGGGGGACGACGGAACGAATATCTCCGCGATAGAGCCCGGTGAGCTCCAGTTCCAGGCGAGCGAGATGGACGTCTTCGGCTCCGTGGTCGTCCACGGGTCGATGAGCGTCGGCAGCGGCGTGGCTCCTTCGAACGTGGGCCTGGAGGTCGTCGCCAAACCTTGTAACAAGCTGCTCGCCGTGGTGAGGTTCGGCGACGGGCGGCCGTTGCTCGCCGCGGCGAGCAACGGGTGTGTCGGTATCGGCACGGAGAACCCACAGTCCAGGCTCCACGTCAAAGGCTCCCTCGCGCTCGGCGCCGGCTGCGCGCTGGTGCTCCCGGAAAATGGGCAGCTTGGGATCTTAAAAGGCGGTTCGGGGCAGAGCCATCACCTCTCCGACGGGATCGCCTTCAAGGCGAGCTCGCTCGCGGTGATCTCCAAGGGGGATATCCGGCTCACCTCGGGCGCGAACGCTCAGACGACCGACGCCACGCTCGTGGTGTCCGCAAAGCGCGGCCACGTCGGGATCGGCACGTCTGACGCCGAGAGCGAGCTGACCGTCAACGGTATCATCTATGCGAAGGACGGGCTCGTCTTTCAGAACGGAGAGAGGCAAACAGAGGGCGAGCGCGAACTCCCGATCGGCGCGATCCTCGACTGGTACCTGTGGCCGGAGGAGCGCAACAGCCCCAGGCTCCCCGCGGGGTTCCAGCTCTGCGATGGCTCGGAGGTCGTCGATGCGAGAAGCGAGCTCGCAGGCCTGCGTGTCCCCGATCTGAACGAGAGGCTCGTGTTGCCGATCGCCGGCGATCAGGCGCCCGGGGAGGTGGGCGGCGGAGCGGCGCACACGCACCAATTCAAGTGGCAGACCACGCACAGCCATGGCATCCAGCACACGCATCCGGTGAGCATCGAGCTCGAGCGCACGGGGCCGGAGGGGACAGCGAACGAGAGCTCCTACTACGGAACGGAGGAGCTCGCCGGAGCGGACCACGAGCATCAGATCACGGCGAGCACGTCAGAGTATTACCCCCTCCAGTCAAGCACCTTCAACGGCCAGTCCACGCAGGAGACGGAGGGCGCAAGCTCGCTGCCCAGATGCATGCGTCTCCTCAAGATCATACGCATCTGGTGACAGGGGAAAGCCGTGCCGAACGTGATCCTTGTGGCGAGCGCGACGGAGATTCTTGCGACGGAGATCGAAGCGGGGCTCTCGGCCTTCGCTCACGACGTCGAGCGCATCGACGCCGGCCGCGCGTCGCTGGGCGAGCTAGCCGCGGCGTTCGCCGGGGCTGACGCCGTGGTCGTCGTGCGCCCTCGGAGCGGCGCGGAGATCGTCGCTGTCGGCACCGCCTTCGGCCTCGGCAAGAGGCTCGTGCTGCTCGACGCCGGGCCGGAGCTCGCTGCGGTCCCGGGCGCGGTGCACGCTCCGAGCATCGACGCCGCCGTGACGAGCGTCCGCGCGCTCGAGCCGATGCCCCTGTCCCGAGAGCAGGCTGGCTCCTCCGGCGACATCGACACCCCGAGCTGGCTTCGCCGTCTTTACCCCGAGGGGCTCTCGGAGAGCGACTGGACGGTCGAGGAGCAGGTGCGCGCGCTCGCGAGCGGCGGGGCCCGCTTCCTCGTGAGCGCACACCGCGCGGGCTATTTCCCGCTATGGCCGATGGACGGCGTCGATCTTTGCGGGGCGGACCTCCGGCGCGCGGACTTTCGAGAGCTCAGCTTCGCCGGCGCCCGCCTCGACGGGGTCGACCTCAGCGAGGGCGATCTCCGCGAGGCGAGCTTCCGCGGCGCGAGCCTCGTGGGCGCAAAGCTCTCTCGGGCTCACCTCCGCGGCGCCGATTTCCGCGAGGCCAACCTTCGCTCCGCGGTCTTCCACAGGGCGGAGCTCGTGCGGGCGCGCTTCTCTCGCGCCGATCTGCAGCGCGCCGACCTCTCCCTCGCCGATCTCTCGGGCGCCGATCTCTCGGACGCCGACCTCCGCGGCGCCTCGCTGAAGGGCGCGTGCCTGGCCCAGATCGTCGCTCAGGGAGCGAACATCGAGGGCTGTTTCCTCGAAGGCATTCTCCTCAGCGACGCGGACCTGAGGGGCGCGCGCCTCTCGGGCGCGCGCCTCTCGCGCGCGAACCTGACCCGGGCGAACCTCTCGGGCGCGCTGGTCGACGGCGCCGATTTCAAGGGCGCGCACCTCGCCTCTGCGATGGGCGTGGCAGCGCCGGCTGGCCGATCTCGATAGGAACCCACAACGCTCTTCAACCGCTCCAGGGGAACGACGTGCAGCTCATCTATCGCCGTGTTCGCGTCATCCTGCTCAACGCGACCAACGAGGCGCTCACCGTCGAGGGGGCCGAGGTGCTCGTCGGGGCGTGGTCGGCCGGGCGGGTCATCAGCCATGGTGAGACCGTCGCGCGGCAGAGCGCGCGCACCTTTGGGACCGAGTCGAGCACGCTAGGGCGCGGCACCGAGGCATTCGTTCGGTTCGCCTCGACGACCGGATATTTTCAACTTCATTGGCATCTGCCGTGGGTGGGCGAGCTTCGCTGCGAGCCCGTGCACGACGACGTGGCGCGACGCATCACCGTTTACACGAACGACGACGATCCGGCCGATGTCGCCGTGCTCATCACGCTGCCTCCTCACCGAGACCCTCTGCGGTGAGGCGCGCGGGCTGGGGACCTTCCAGAGGAGGTAAGTATGGTTGCCATTCGGAAGAGCATCGATCTCATCCTGCAGAACAGCACCAACGAGCTTTTGACGATCGAATCTTACAACTTGATTCGCGGCGAGTGGGGCCCGGCAGGGCCGCCTGTCCGCGGGGACGTCATCCCGAAGCAGGGCTCGAAGAGGTGGATGAGCCTGTCGAAGGCGTTCACCGGCGTGGACGGCTACCTGCACCTCGGGTCGACGAAGGGGTACATCAAGATCACCTGGCATGTCCCGCTGTCTGGCATGCAGAACCTCGCGGTCGATGTCACCGTTCCGGACAGGCTCGCGTCCCTCGCTCCGTGCTACAACACGGAGCTGGCCGATTATCCTGTTGTCCTGGTGACGCTCGTCCCGAGCCTGGTGGGGTCTCCGCCAGACAGGGGCGAATGAGCGACGGAGGGACGACGGGGGGCCCGGGGGAGCAAGGGTTCGGTGAGGCGAGCGGCGCCCCGCGCCGCTCGCAGGAGTGGAACACAAGGAGTGCGTGCCTCGAGCGCGCCGGAGGGTGCAATGGCGACCACGTATCGCAGCGTGAAGGTGATCTTTCAGAACAACACGAATCAGACCCTGACGGTGCACGGCTGCGCCGTCCTCCGGGGGATCTGGACGAAAGACGTGGAGGCGAAGCAGGGCGCTGACATCCAGAAGCAGTCGGTTGCGGTCTGGGGCAGCGAATCCCAGGAGATCGTGGCCGGCACGAGCGCTTTCGTGCGGGTCGGGTCGGTGCACGGGTATGTCAAGGTGTCGTGGTCCCTCCCGTGGGTCGGCGCGTTCGATTTCAGCGCTCAACCCGAGGAGACCCTGAAGGACGTCCTCCGGGTGCTCCCCTACGAGGTCGATGACAGGCGGCCCGACGCCGTTGTCGTCTCGGTAACGCTGGAGGAGGTGCCGCGGCCCGAATCGCCGCCAGCGGGATGAGAGGCCAAGGGGACGCGCTCGGTGGAGAGGTCCGCCTCGCCGAGGCTGCACCGCCTCCGGCTCCCTGAGCTCACCTGAGCTGCTCGCGCTCTGCCGGCCGGCGCTCTCGCCGTGCAGCTGCCCGCGGGCTCAGCGGAGCCGGCCGGCGCTGCACGGCGAGCTCGCCTGAAGGCGGCGGCGCTGCCCGGCTCCTCCGGAGGCGGCACCGACGGGCGAAGGATCACCCCGTACGGGCGGCAGAAGCTGCCGGGGCACCTGCTCGTCGAGCGCCTCGGGCTGCTTTCGCCCGAGGTGCGCGACGAGCGCGCCACGGAGGTGGTCCGCATCGGCGAAGAGGTGTCCGAGACGCTGGAGTGGAGGCCCGCGAGCTTCGTGCTGCTGTGGATCGGGCGACCCAGATCTGCCAAAGAGGGCGAGCCCGAAGACGGCGTCGTCAATCGCGGACGTGGCCGACAGCCCTGTCCGCGGTACGAGGGCGACGTCCACGCGGACGCATCGAGCGTTTACGAGGAGCTGTTCCGGATCGAGCAGATCACGGAGGTGGGCTGCTGGGCGCATTGGTCTGCCCGATGCGGCGGCAGCCTCCGGACGAAGGAGTGTATGCGCTCAGTGGGAGGGAGCGCCGCTTCCGGATGGCTCCTTCGTGTTACGTCCCAGAGCTCTAGGTGCCGTAGTTTATCGATACGGCAGTGGTGTTGTAGTTGCCAGTCGGGTTTGGGATCACGGGGTTAGGAATATTAAGCCCCGGATGCGATTGCGGCGTAATCACTACCGTTGCCGCGCCACTCTTCGGCTTGTTCGCCGTGATCGTGATCTCCTGGCCAGCGCAGAAAAGCTTAACGGTGAAGCCGAATTGATTGAAGTTGATAGTGTCTATGTAGCTTCCGACCCAAATAGAGTTGTTGCCATCAGGTGGGATGACCTGGCCGTCGTAGGGCTGCTGACCGTCACACCAGTCCGCCTCGTCATTGGCCAGGCTAAAACTCACCACCTGGAGTGCTTCGCGGAGGTTGTTTACGATCTGAACGGAAATGCTGCGTTTGCCCTGAGCCGCTGCCACCAGCCATTTAGCACCAGGAACTGATTTGTCGCCAATCGGTCGCAGATCCAACATGTTTATCTCCTTCAGCTATCTCGGCTAGAGTGTGTCTTGCCTCGGTCTGAGTGCGTCTCGGACTGTATATATCACAACCGAGAGCTGTCAAGCGATATGCAGGCACTGACGTCGAGAATGTTGCTTTTCACGACGTTCGAATAGTTTGCGCGGCCAGGCCGGTCCCCCGAGTATTGCTGGATCTGAGCAGCTATGGTCTCGCGAAGGTCTTCGGCGATATCCTCGGCGCTGGCACCGGTGACCGTCGAGCAGCTCACGCTATCCTTTGGATCGCCGGTGTCCAGGTTGATGTGAGCGCCCGCCTGGATAAGGGTACCCTGGTCGTCGAACCAAAGCATCAGCACGCAACAGTCCGCTGTCGGCGGCGTGTCCGGCCGATCGATCCTGGTCGAAACGAACAGACCCTTTTCTCCATAGGAGACCGAGGTGTCCGGCTTCCACACCTCGTAGTAGAAGCGGTTGTTACTATAACTCGCGGCATCCCCATCCTGTTGATCCCACCCGTAACCAGCATTGAGCCGGGCTCCCAGTTGCTCCATGTTCAAGTGGATCATGGCTTCGATTCTCCATTCACATGGTCTCGCTCTCGGACGAAGATGCACGCGTCGATTTTGTTGATCACGTGGTTGATGATGGCGGGGAAGTTGAGTTGACCCGGCTTGGGCCCGAGCTGGACGAGGAAGCCGCCGGCGTCGTTGAAGAGCTTGCCGGATAGCTGCACGACCAGAGGGATCGCGGGCGATGGTTTCGGCGCGCTCCAGTCGAGATTCAGCGATTGCGGGGTGCCGCGGACGGTCAAGGTGCCCTGAGCGCTCTGCAGGGCTCCGTTCGCGGTGAACACCAGGTTCAAGGTGCATTCATCGACGACGCCGTTGCGATCGACATGCTGCGCTGTCGCAGCGACTGTCATACTGGTGACTTGGTTGTGGCCGTCAAGCTGCCACGTGCACACCGGTAGCCGCAGGCGGTAGTCCCTGGAATAGATCGTGAACGTGGCGGAGGCGCCGCCCTCGTCGTTCCAGCCGTTCGGGAGCCTCTCCCCGAGCTCACAGTAGTCGAGGAGGATGGGGTAGCTCCGCTCGAGCGTCCTCTGCCATGGAGTGTTGGGATCATTGGGTTGGGAGCCGTCCGACCCAATCCAGGCGTTGCACGGGAACTCGCATGGCGTCCGCGGGATGTTGTCTTGAACGGTGAGCTTGACCAGCCACCAGCCTGCGTTCGAATTTTCGTTGTCGGTGCGGACGGTGACGGAGATGGGCTCGCCGATCTCCTCGTCGATGTCAATGTCGAAAACGTCGGTCTGGCCGAGCTGAAAGGGCGGGCCGCCCCCCTCGCGGTCTTTGAGCGGGTACTCTTTGGAGGACGCCTGCCTGCCGTGGATGGTAACGAAGATATGCGAGTATGTCTGAGCATACTGCATAGTCCCGGTTACGGTCGTTATCTTGTAGTGTGTCATGGCGTGTTCGCCCTGTGTACAAATGTTGTACTAGCGTTTTCGCAAGAGGGTCCAGCCGCATCGCCGGCCGGGTAGACTCCCCTGCGTCTTCCCATGAGGCGAGGCTATTGCCGCCTGGGAGCCTTCCTGGCTCCGTTGACCTGGGCCATGAGACTCCAGGCAGGTTTCTCATGTCAATTACAAATGCAATCGAGGTAACAGGTCCGGACGACGTGGCGCTGCTTCCGTACCCTGTGTCGTCATGACATTGGGGTTCAACGTGGGCGGTCGCGTGGTGCCGACGCGGAAGGCCCGAGCCGCCTCTCCCGGCGGTAGCCCCCGCCCTCGAGGCGTCGGGACCTGAGACCGCGATGTGCCGGACCACCGTTCAGATCTCCGCAGCGCGCCTGGGTGCGCCTGGCTCTCACCCGCTGGCGCCCGGCCTCATACGTGGCACACTACCGGATCGACGAGAGCGAGCCTGCGAGCGCGTCTATGTGTGGACCTGGCGGCGTCATGCCGAGCGCTGGTCGGGCGAGGTGCACACCGGACACGGGTCAGCGCTGTCCGTCTCGGACGGCATCAGCGCGACGAGCTCAGGGAGGCTTCAGGCAAAGGGCGCTCGCTGCCTGAATGCAGGCCCGTGCGGCGACTACCCCGACGTCCACCGGACCCTCATTGCCTGCGCTCGCTCGCGAGCAGCGCCCGGTACGCCTCGAAATCGTCGCCCATCACCGCGCGGATTCGCTCGGGGGCGAGGGGCCGGAAGGCGTTGTTGCCCACCCGCTTCCGGCTCACATTGGCGCTGTGGATGATGCCCACGATGAAGGAGTCGTCCTCGAGCGCCGTCATCGGACTGGCCCGATCGCTCCATACGAAGCGCGCGTCCTCGCCGACGTTGATGTCCGGAAACGGGTTCTTCGCCCAGAGCGCCTTGCGGTAGCAGAGCGTATTGCCTCCGAACCACCGTGACGGCCCGCCGCCGTAGACGAATTGCCACGTTTTCCCGGAGGCGGGCTGGTAATAGAGAATACGCGAGAGGCCCGAGAGCGCCGCGCGCTCGGCGAGCAGGCGCTCGACCTGGTAGCGGATCCGGTTATCGGCCATCCAGTCGTCATCGTCCCAGTGGATGATCACCTCGCCTCGCGCCTCGCGGCAGGCATAGTTGCGCTTCCACCCCACCGTCCGCCTGGAAGGCAAGCGCAGGTAGCGAATGCACGGATCGTCGGGGACGATGTCGCTCACGGGATCCGCGCCGTCATCGACGATGACGAGCTCGCGGTTCGGGTAATCCTGCTTCTGGAAGTGGCGGATCGCGTGAGGAATGAAGCGGCGGCGGTCGGCCGTGGGCATGATCGCGGTGACGAGCGGCTGCTCCGAGAGCTCGATTCGCAGCGGTGGAGCGGGCGGCGGGGCATCCAGCGCTGGGGCGGGTGCCTCCGATCCCACACCTCGCGCAGCCAGAGGCCCGGCTTCAAGCGGCGCAGCCCGTTTCTTGAGCAGGATCATGCTGCCTTCGGCGTGCACCTGGACGTACGCGCCTGCGCAGAGGATCGCGTCCACCACCCGCGTCACCCCGGGATATCCACCGCCGTAATCGTGAAAGAGGACATACCCGCCCTCGACAACCCACGGATCGAAGTGCGCGAAGTCACTGCGCACGCTCGCCTCATCGTGCAGCCCGTCGACAAGGAGCAAGCTTACCGGGCCTGCCCACGCCACCTCGGGCGCGCGCCTCTGGAGGGGCACGATGTACGCGCCGAGCTCCGCGTGGGCGATCGTGCGGTCGAATTTGAGCCGCGTCGGCGGTGTGCTCACGATCCGCCAGTCGCGGGCGCCCACGCGGCCGTCATGCGGATCGATGGCATAGATGCGGGCCTCCGGCCGCAGGGCCTGGACCACGCGGCCGAGGACGACGGTAGCCTTGCCGCAATAGCTGCCGATTTCCACCATCGCGTGCGACGCTGGCAGCTCCTCGAGCGCGCGAGCGGCCGCGGTGATGACCAGATCGGCCTCCTCTTCCGAGAGCCAGCCCTCGATGGCCTTCATCTCGGCGAGGATCGGGCAGCGTAGGAGCAGGCGCGGCGCCTCGCCCGCGGGCTGCGCCTTCTGGAGCACGACCAGGGTCCCCACGGCCCCGATCCGGCGATAGGAGCCGGATGCGCAGAGCTCGTCGACGACCTGGATGACGCCAGGAAAGTAACCGGCATGATCGTGGAAGGCCACGTACCCGAACGGCGCGATCCATCGCTCGAAGTGCTCGAAATCCTCGCGTACGCTCTCGTAGTCGTGCAGGCCATCGACGAGGAGCAGACTCACCGGCCCCTGCCATGCCACCTCGGGTGCGCGCTTCTCGATCGTCACGACCTGCTCGCCCAGGCCCGCGGCCGCGACGGTGAAATCGAACCGCGCGCGCGTCGGGGACGTGACCGACAGGCCGGTGTCGCGGGCGCCGACTCTGCCGTCGTGCGGATCGATCGCGAAGAGCCGCGCCTCCGGCTGGATCGCCTGTGCGGTGCGGCCAAGCACGAGCGTGGCCTTGCCGCAATAGCTGCCGATCTCCACCATCGCGTGGGTGGCTGAGAATTCGCACAGAGCGCGGCCGGCGGCAGCGATGAGCAGATCCGCCTCGTCGTCCGAGAGCCAGCCTTCGATCGGCCGCATCTCGGCGAGGACGCGCGTGGCGAGGAGGACATCGCGTCTGTCTCGGGGGGCGCTCTGCGCCCACGAGAGAGCTTCGGGCCCGGGGGGTGGAACGGGGCCGTTCTTGCCAGCGCGCTCTGCCGCGGCGTTCGCGGGAGGCAACGCCGCTGCGGGCTCGCCGTAGTTGCCGAAGCGAGCCTGGATATGGCGCCGGAGCGGGTCCTGCGAGCGCCTCGGGATGGGGTGGACCCAGTAGACGCGCGGATCGGCAAAGGCCGTGTTGAGCTGCGCGACCGAATACTGGACGCGAAACTTGACATACTCGTAGCTGCACGGGTTCTCGGCGACCTCATAGCCGAGGAGCGCGGTGAGCGTCGGGAAGAGCACCTCCTCCGTGGCCCACATGCGCGAGCGCTGCAAGATGGCCTGGAGCTCCACGTCATGGAAGAGCGAGACGATCTCGCGCGCGGCCGCGGCGGTGATCACCGTCGAGGGCCAGAACGTCCAGTGAACGAACTTCGCCTCCCCGTCAGGGAAGCGCCGGAGAAAGCGCCGCCAGAGGTCAATCTCGCGGCGGGCGGCGATCGCCGGCGGCGTCGTCGGGACGGGACCCTGAGGAGCGGGGGAGTTGCCGAGCAGGCCCACACGCGGTCGCGAAGCGAGGAACGCCTCGAGGTGGCCCGAGTAGCCGGGCCTGGTCGCGAGCTGGTCCGAGTCGACGATCGTCATCGCGTCGAACGGAAGCGACTCCAGCGCAAAACGCATGCAATCGACGGCGAATCCGTGCAGGTAGCCCCACTTCATCGGCCGCGGCGCCGGGTGGACCATGGCGCCGTACTGCTCGAAGGGGAAATCGTCGCCGAGGAGCTTGCGGTTCGTGCCGCCGTTGTAGAGGAGGATTGCCGATGCAGGATCGAGGTAGTGGAGATTTCGTATCAGGTCGATGACGCTCTCACGGTCCTCGTGCACGAGGCAGGCATAAACGTTCCGGAAGGGCATGTGCTCACTCGAAACGAGACACGAACTATGGGGCGCGGCGAGAATCTGCTCGTCAGGCAGATTGACGGAAACTGCCATAACATGCCTTCGACATAATTCAAGACCCGATCCTAGACACGCCGGACGAACAATCTTCAGTCTCATGGGGCCGCGCGAGCTCCGATCCTTCGCCCGCGGGCCCGGCGAGCCTTGCCATCGACGCGCGTGCGCCGCTAGTGTCATGCATCATGCCGACCGCGAACCGCCGCCGGCTCGTAGCGCACGCGATCGGCCGCTTCCTCGAGCAAGATTGTGCCGTGCACCGCCCAGAGCCCCGCGGCGGAGATGCGTCCGCGAGCCAGGAGACACCGCGATGAACGAGGTGATGTCGAGGCGCGACGCGCCTCCCGTTTGGACGTACTGGGAGGGTCCCTGTCCGCCCTACGTGGAGCTCTGCCTCGACAGCCTCCGCCGCCACGCGGGCGCGCGGGTGCTCGATCGCGCCTCGTTCGACAGGCTCTGGACGAGCGATCGCGATCTGCCCATCGACGCGCTGTATGTCGCGCACCGCGCCGATTACATCCGCGCGTATCTCCTCCGCCACTACGGCGGCTTCTGGATCGACGCCGACTGCGTGCTCCTGCGGCCCGTCACGCCGCTCGCCGCGCTGCTCGACCAGCATGATCTCGTGACGTACCGCGAGCCGGCCGGGACCATCGCCAACAACTTCCTGCTGGCGCGGCCTGGCGCGCCCGTCGTCGCGGACTTTTACGCGCGCGTCGCCGCGCACCTGCGCGCGCGCCGGCCGATCGACTGGCTGGAGATCGGCAGCGTGCCGCTGATGGCGGCCATCGAGGCGCACCCGGGATCGACGCACATGCTGCCCACCGCGTGGATCATGCCGGTCTGCTGGAGCCAGGCCGCCCGCTTCCTCGACGAGGTGGCGCCGGAGCCCCGGGACGGCCTCGTCGACTTCCACGCGCGTTTCGAGCCGGACGCCTACTGCTACATGCTCTCGAACCACTCGATGCCTGCGTGGCTCAAGGGGAGCAGCCGGTCCGAGGTCCTGTGTTCACCCATGTTTCTTGGCCATCTGCTCCGCACCAGCCTTTCAGGAGACCCTGCCATGTCGAGCCATCCTTCCAATTACGCGTACTGGCATCAGAGCGGCGGCGAGTGGGCGTCGGAATACGACCGGCGCAAGACGAGGCACTCGTTCTATCACATCGCCGAGATGATGATCGCCGACCACGTCGCGCACCACGCGCCCTGTCGCGTGCTCGAGTTCGGTTGCGGGCCGGGGCGGCACCTGCTCAACCTGAGCCAGATCGAGGGGGTCGACGTGCATGGCTTCGATCAGAGCCCGACGATGGTGGAGGCCGGCTTCGGCTGGGCCTCACCCGAGTGGCGGGCCGCGCACGTCACGGTCGGATCGCCAACGGGGGCGCTGCCGTACCCGGATGGCCATTTCGATATCGTCTTCACCTCGGAGGCGCTGCTCCACACCCGCCCCGAGGACCTGAAAGGCCGCCTCGCCGAGCTGCTCCGCGTCTGCCGGGGGCACGTGCTGCACCTCGAGAACACGCCGTCCTGGACCGGGTACTCGGCGTGCCACAACGGCTGCTGGGGGCACGATTTCGTTATGGCCTATCAGGAGCTCGGGCACACGTGCGAGGTGCTGCCCTCGGGGTTCACGCGGCAGACGCCGTACCGGACGGCGGTGCGGCCCGAGTCGGTGACGTGGACGTGGCGGCCGGCGATGCTGGCGCTCTACCGGCGCATGGAGGAGCAGCTCGAGGAAGGGTTCCAGCGTGCCGGGGCGGCGGGGTACGCGTGAGCGAGGCCGGCGCGCGGGCGGGCGCGAGGCTTCCTGGAGGCGCCGACGACAACAGCAAGTACAAGTCCCTGATGCAAGGCGCCCGCGCCCACACAGGCGGCATCGGTCGCGCGCCGTGCCCGCTCTCGCCGCCGACGATCACCCAGTCAATCTCGCCCATCCACGGGCTCAGGTCGATCGGACCGAGGAGGGGCTCGCACGACAAGAAGCGGATCACCGCCGAGTGTTGGAGCAGCGCCGGGATCGCCGGGCGGCAGCATACCCGCGCATCGAGGGGACCGCCTTCGGTGCCCGAGTTCGCAGGGCCACCTCTTCCGCTCGATGCCTATGCCTGCCTGTGCGTGGAACTGGCCTTGAATCCGGCGGCGAGCCTCGACATCCTCCGTCGCTACGGCCTTGACGAGCAGCAGCAAAGGCAGCTCGACGCCTTCTGGGGCGCGCGGATCGCGATCGATGCCGCCCTGCGAAGCAACTGGGAGACCTTCTGTTCCGTCCACCGGGCGCGACTCCTCCGACCTCAGCGCCCTCCGCGCTGAGTGTGCGCTGCGGCGTCGCCGAGCCCGTTGCTGTGCAGCGCGGCGCCCAGCGCGTCCCGAATGACGCGTATTCGTGGCTCGGCCGCGCTGCCCCGGTCAACCGCGTGGGCGACGGGCGCCGAGCGGAAACGCGGTGTGCCTCCGAACCAAAGGGCACGACGACGTCAGGAAGAATTCGTGGGTTTCTCTTCCTGCCTTCCCGCCTTCCTATTGATTCTCTCTGGCTCTCAACCTGATTTCAACGCGCCGCGACGATCTCGTGCCTGAGTGGAATCTTCTACTCCGCGAGTTCGGCGTCGGGGGGCCGTTCCATCTCCGCAGGGCTGGTGGGCCCCGCAGCTTTCACGCGCTTGAAGGGCCGGATCCCGCCCGACGAGACGAGGCTGTACTCGGCGCCCCTCGCTGTCCCGGCTCTCGCCACGCGGCCGCGAGCCACGAGCGCGCGAAGCGCGACGTACACGCTCCCGTTCGGTAGCCCGCTGCGCGTGGCGATCTCCGTCGCCGTCCCTCGCACGAGGGACCGCACAGTTTCGAGCACCACGGCCTCCCGATCGCTCGTCGAGGCTCCCGTCGCGGTCATCGTGCCAGCCGTGGCTCGGTCCGCGCCGGATGCCGGTGCCGAGGTCCTCCTCGCGGCCGGTGCCGAGGTCCTCCCCGCGGATGGTGCCGTCGTCGAGGAGCTTGACGCTCCCGAGAGCGCGCCCTGCTTCCCGCTCCTCGTAGGCCTCGCCACGCTCCTTTTGGCCTGCGCGGGCACCTTCCGAGGCTTCGGACGGCGCTCCGAGGAGGCGTTCGTCGCTGGCCGTTCCAGATCGGCCAGCATCGTCGTCACCGTCCGGTGCGCTGCGGCGCGGTGCTCGTCCTGAACCCGTTCGACCAGGCTCAGGATGTCCTTTACGAAGCGGTCCACCCGCTCCTTGATCGCGTCCGAGGCGTTCATCGGGGGCGCCGTAGTAGCACGAACGCTCCGACAGTCGAGAGCTTGCAAGCAGGCTGGGCCGGTCTGGGCAACCGGTGGCGTCGACCACGTGAGCGAGGACCCGGATCCCGAAGGCCATCCGCGCGCTCCGCGCCGGCATGTCTTCGGCAACGTCCAGCGCGCTCTCGGGTCAGCCCCGCCGAGCGGACTCGCCAGGCGTGCGGGAACGAGCGTCCGGTCGAATGCCGCTGCCGCGCGCCTCCCGGCACCCGCTCACGCCATGGGGGCGAAGGGAGCGGGGAGGGCCTTCCGGGCATTCCGAAGATCACGAGCCCAGGGCCCGCGCAGCGCGTGTCCGGCAATGCGGTGTTGAACGTAGAGGTGCTTGCCCCCGGATCTCTCGCCGGCGACGTTCACCCGGGGCTGGCTCGCGGGCGCCGATCGCGGGCCGCCTGGGCAATGGCAGCGCCCTGAGCCTTGCCGTGGGAGTTCGCGGATCGACACCGGCGTCGGGCCCGGTCGGGGAGCTACCCCGCAGGACGCCGCGGGCGATCGGCCTCTGCCGTTGACACCGCATGGGCGGTGCGGGAGGATGAGCTGACGCAGCGACCGTGAAGGCATCACACAAGCCCAGTCGCTGCCTCGTCGTCTCGCCCTGTTCAATCGTTGACGGCGGATAAATCGGACGAAGGCAGACGCGGTGCCGTGAGGGGGCGCGCGGCACGATGGGGGTGGGGGGAGGACCACCAAGGGGCAGCAGACGGATGACGCCCATGGGCGAGCGTGGCATTCGGCTCTTCCCTTAACAGCGGTCGTAACTCTCGCTCCTATGCGAGCGTTGGAGTCACCATTGCATGCAAAATACATCTCGACCGCAGGTGGATAGCAGCGCTCCCCAGCCTCTCACCGGCCGCGCCCGGCGGAAGATCGTGCGTGCGCTCATCCGCGCAGAACCCCGGTCCAACGGGGCGGGGCCGCCGCGGCTGGGGGTGATCGTGCCGGGCATCGGAACGGCGATCGCGCTGCTGGCCGACCCGACCGAGCTCCAGCGCGCAGGCCACGAGGCGCTTGGTGATGTATTTACCCTATCGCTGTTCGGGCTGCCTCTCACGTTCGTCGGTGGCAAGGACGCCGCAGAGCGCTTCATCGACGCGGGCGAAGAGCTGAACCTCGTGGACGCGTACCGGCGGCTCGCCGGCAGGATCCTCGGCGAAGACCTCTTCGTCGAGGTCCAGCCCCACGTGCTCCGCGCGCTCTCCGGCGCGTCCGTGCGTCGCCAGAGCGGCCCTCTCGCGGATTTCACGGCGCGGTTCCTGCGCGCGCGGCTCGCCGGCGTCGGTGAGATCGACGCGCTCGCGCTCGCCAACGACCTCGTGCTGCACATGGCTTGCCGGTTCGTGTGCGGCGACGCCATCTCCGAGGCGCTGTGCGACGAGCTCGCGCGCCAGTTCCACATCCTCGAGCGCGAGCTGAACCTCACGGGCTTCTTTCTGCCGATCGAGACGCCCTCGGCGAGGCGCCGCAAGCAGGCGCGCGAGCGCATCCTCTCGATCTTCACGAGCGAGGTGCGGCGCGTGGCGGCCGAGGGCAGCGCCGATCCGGAAGGTTACCTCCACGCGGTCATCACGAGCTCCGTCGGGGACGAGCCCACGGCCGCGACGCCCGAGCAGCTCCGCAATGCCGCGCTCGCCGTGATGGGCGCGGTGCTCGGCGCGCACACGAACACGGCCATGAGCCTCGCCGCGAGCCTGTCGGAGCTGCTGCGGCACCCGCGGGCGCTCGCGGCGGTGCTCGAGGAGCAATCTCCCGTCCTCCAGGATGGGCAAGCCCTCGATCTCGGCGCGCTCTGCCGCATGCCGGTGTTGCTCCGCTCGATCAACGAGTCGCTGCGTCTCCATGGCAACGGCGGCCTCTGGCGGCTCTCGCGGAGGCCGGTGGAGCTGGGCGGCCACGTGATCCCGGCCGGCAGCCTCATCGGAATGTCGATGGGGCTTGTCAACGGCGACTCGTCCTTCTACCACGATCCGGCTCGCTACGAGCCCGAGCGGTATTGCGACATGAAGACGGACGCTTTCCAGAGCCCGGCAGTCAAGGATCGGCGGTTTGGCGCGTTCGGGCTCGGCCATCACCTCTGTCCTGGCCGGACGCTCGCCTATACGATGCTGGGGATCGCGCTCACCGTGCTCCTGCGCGACTTTCGGATCGAGGTGCTTCGCCGGCCGCGCGCATGGCTCGACCTCATGATGGGCGGCATGGCACGCCCGGTCGGTCAGCTCCGTCTCCGCGTGACGCCTGCGCGCCGCGCGCCCGCAGGCGTGATCCAGCGCTCGAGTGCAGTGAACGGTGAGGTCGGTTTACCATGACCCATCAAGTGGACGACCCCCTGGACGTTGGCTTCATGCAGCTCGCCGTGGACGCCGCGAGCGACACCCTGCGCGCCGGCAACATGCCGTTCGGCGCGGTGCTCGTGCAAGGCGGTCGGGTGCTCCAGGTGAGCAGCAACCAGCGGCGCACGGCCAACGCAGGGCAGGGAGACTGCACCGCACACGCCGAGGTGGTGTTGATCCGCGAAGCGACGGCGGCGCACGGCCCGGAAGCGCTCGAGGGCGGCACCGTGTACGCGAGCGGGGAACCTTGCGCCATGTGCTCGGGGGCGTTGTTCTGGGCGGGGGTGAGCCGCATCGTCTACGCAGCCAGCACGCAGGACATCATCGCGGCGCTCGGCGGGCGGGCGCTGCCGGTGCGCTGCCACGAGGTGCTGGCGAACGCCTCACCCGCCGTGCGCGTCGATGGGCCGGTCTTGCGAGAGGCCGCCGTGGCGCTCCTGCGAAGCGCCGTGGAGCGGTCGTAGCCCGCTCCGCGCCCCGACGGGCCATCACCCTGCCCGCGCGGCGCCCTTGCCGATCTCCACGATCCGCGCCGCCAGCCGTTCGGCCGCCGGAGGCAGCTCGGCGCCGCGGCGGGTGACGAGCCGGTAACACACGGTGCCCAGCTCGGGCACGGGCCGCAGGATCACCCCGCGCGGCGGCGCGCAGATGCCGTTCACGACGGCGACGCCGAGGCCGAGCGCCGCGAACTGGAGCATGAGCGGCCAGCCGTCGGCCTCGATGGGCGGATCGACCTCGTGGCCGAGGCGCGCGATGGCGCGGCCGATCAAATCGCGGTGCGATCGGCCCGCGGGGGGCAGCACGAGGCGCTCGCCCGCGAGATCCATGAGGCGCAGCGAGCGGCGGCGCGCGAGGCGATGGCGGCGCGGCATGGCCACGCAGAGCGGCGTGCGCAGCACATCGCGCGCAACGAGCTCGGGCGGCACGAGATCGAGCACGCCGACCGCGAGGTGCGCGTCGCCCGCGCGCACGGCCGCGCAGGCCGACGGCGCGCCCAGCGTGAGCAGGCGGAGGCTCGCCCCCTCGGCGGCGAAGCGCGCCAGGGCCGGGCCGAGCAGGTAGAGGAAGGCGCCCTCGCCGGCGGCGAGCGTGACCGACTCGCGCTGCGGCTCGCCGCGGAGATCCCGCGCGAACGCCTCGGCCCGCGCGACCGCGTCGCGGGCGTGCGCGGCCACGCGCAGGCCGCGATCGGTGAGGCGGATCTGCTTGCCGGTGCGCTCGTAGAGCGGCGCCCCGAGCTCGTCGCCGAGCCGGCGCACCCGCTCGAAGAGCGCCGGCTGCGAGAGCCCCACGCGCCGCGCGGCGTGCGTGAAATTGAGGGTGTCGGCGAAGGCCACGAACGCGCGGAGGAGGTCGCCGTCGAGTATCGGTCCAGCCGATGGCATATCCGATCATTCTAGTCGACGCCGATGGTCCGGTCCCCCAGATCGAACGTCGAAGGAGGCCGCCATGAACGCTTCGAATCCCGTCGTTCTCCGAGACAGCCACGCCTGGTGGGAGGCCGTGAAGAAGGATCCGGAGGCGCTCGTCGCCTGGCTGCTGGATCAATACCGCGGCGAGGCCACCGCGGCCGGCCGCATCGAGATGCTGCGCGACGCGTTCGCCGAGCCCGGAACGCGCGCGCACCGGATCCTCGGCGTCATCGCCGGGCAGGAGCGCCGCCACGCCGTCTGGGTGGGGGACCTGCTCACCGCCCGCGGCATCGAGCCGAAGATCGGCGCGAAGCGCGAGCGTTACTGGAAGGAGACCCTCGATATCGTCCGCGATCTCGAGACCGGGTGCGCGGTGGGCGCGCACTCCGAGCGCATGCGCCTCGAGCGCATCGAGGTCATCGCGGCCGACCCGGAGGCGCCCCCCGACGTGCGCGCGGTGTTCGAGCGCATCCTGCCAGAGGAGCGCTTCCACGCGCGCGCCTTCGCGGAGCTCGCGGGCGCGGAGGCGCTGGCGGCGACGCAGGGCGCTCACGATCTCGGCCGCCGCGCGCTCGGCCTGGCGCCGTGATCTGCGCCGCGGCTCGTTCACGGCGGCTCCCACCAGCTCGGTCGCCGCGCCGCGCAAACGGGTCCTCGTGGGCCGAGCGCGATGTTTCCGCTCAGAAGGCGATCGTGGAGTACGGGCAGCGCTTCTTGATCTCGTCCACATCGCACGCCTGAGGTGGCATGCAGTTGAACGAGGGCGGGCAGCTCGGGTCCTGCTCGCAGCCGCACCCGCACTCGTTGGAGACGTAGGTCAGGCCTCCGGTGCAGGCGAAGTCGATGACCGCGCACTCCTCCGGGCTGGTGCTCACGTACTGGCGCCACCACTCGCTCGACGGGTCGCACCCGCAATAACGCTCGGTGCACGCCACGCCCCCGCCGGCGGTGCAGGTGCAGGTGTTGCAGCCGTCGAGGGAGGGGAAGCTGTCGCCCTGCTTGTACCCCGCACCTCCGTAGGTGCAGGCCTCCGGACAGCCTTTCTCCGTGCATGCGACGCTGCCATCTCGGCCGCACGTGCAGGTGTTGCAGCCGTCGAGGGCAGGGAAGCTGTCGCCTGGCATGTACTCCACGCCTCCATACGCGCAGCCCTCCGGGCAAGCCACGTCGGTGCACACGATTTCGCCGTCCGCGTTGCACGTGCAGCTGTTGCAGCCGTCGTCCGGTGGGACCGGCGCCCCCGCCGCGTAACCGATGCCGTCTCGTTCACAGCCGTGACACGCGATCTTGGTGCAGCCGACGTTCCCGGAGCCCGAGGGATCGCAGGTGCAGGTGTTGCACCCGTCGGACGCCGGGAACGAGTCACCGGGCATGTAGGCGAGCCCGTCGTAGGTGCAGCGGCCGCTGCAGTCAACCAGGGTGCAGGCGACGTTCCCGTCCTCCATGCAGAAGCAGCTGTTGCACCCGTCCCCGGCAGGGAACGACTCGCCCGGCGCGTGCGTGACGCCTCCCCACGTGCAATCGGAGGTGCACGCCATATCGGTGCAGGCGACGTTCCCGTCCTCTGTGCAGGAGCAGCTGTTGCACCCGTCCTTGTCACGAAATTCGTCGCCGGGGCTGTACTCGACGCCGTCGTACTCACAGGTCGTCCAGCCGATCGGCCCGCAGCCCGCGAGCGCGCCAGAAAGGGCGATCGCGAGCGAGAACACGGGGCCCAATCGAAACCAGGTTGGTCGTAGGTCTGTCATTGGATTCGCTCCTGTGCCAAAGAGTGCCAGGGCCGCGCGCGGGAGGATCCCGACAAAACCGCGCGGTTTGATGCAAGACAGCGTTCAAGGAAAACCTGTGCCAGGTGCGTCGAGCGCCACGCGTTCCGACGCACGCGCGAGTTCGTCGGCAAGAGTAGGGGCTTGTACTGTAGCGGATGATCGTCTAATATAACGGATATGGCTCCTCTGCGCCCCATCCCTGCTGGCCTGCTCCGCGCCGCGTTGCGTGCGGTCCTCCTCTTCGCCCTGCTGGTGTCGTGCGGCGCGGCGGGCTGCTCGCGCGACGACGCTTCGCGTGCCTCCGCCGCCGGATCGGAGAGCGAGTTCGAGACGCTCGAGCTCCGCTATCAGGGCAACAACGGCACGGTGTCGCCGATCGAGCTCGCGGAAGATCTCGGTTACCTCGCGCCGATCCGCCTGCAGTTCGTCGGCAGCACGGTGAGCGGCCCCCAGAGCGTGCAGGCCGTGGTCACCGGCGACACCGACTTCGGCGGCGCCTTCAACGGCGCCATCATCAAGCTGATCGCGGCCAAGGCGCCCATCATCGCCGTGGCGGGCTACTACGGTGTCGACGAGCAACGCCAGAGCGGCTTCTACGTGCTGAACGACAGCCCGCTGCGCACCGCGCGCGATCTGCTGGACAAGACGATCTCGATGAACACGCTCGGTGCCCACAGCGAGTTCATGGTCAAGGAGTTTCTGTCGCGAGGCCAGCTCACGCCGGAGGAAGCCCGGCGCGTCACGCTGCTCGTCATTCCCCCGGTGAACGGCGAGCAGCTGCTCCGCGAGAAGCAGGTCGACGTGGCGACGCTCGGCGACATCTACCGTGATCGCGCGCTCGAGCGCGGCGGCATCCGTTCGCTGTTCTCGGACTATGAGCTCTACGGCAAGTTCACCGCGGGCAGCTACGTGATGAAGACGAGCTTCATCAAGGAAAACCCCAAGACCGCGCGGCGCTTCGTCGAGGCGACGGCCAAGGCCATCGAGTGGGCCCGGGACACCCCGCGCGAGACGGTGGTGGCGCGCTGCATCGCGCTGATGAAAAAGCGCGGCCGGAACGAGGAGGACTCGGCCATCAAGTTCTGGCGCAGCTACGGCGTCGCCGGCAAGGGCGGCCTGATCACGGAGCGCGATTTTCAAGTATGGATCGACTGGATGGTCAAGAGCGGCGAGCTCAAGCCGGGGGAGATCGCCCTGAGTCGCGTCTACACGAACGAGCTCAACCCCTACGCGAACGACCAGGCCGCGAAATAGGCGACGTCGGTCGCCGAGGGGATGGCCTGGCGTGCGCCGTTGCTCAAGACAGCGGCGCGGAGCGCTGGACGAAGGCGTCGATCAAACGGCGCGCGATGCTGACCTTGGGTGGGAGGTCGGGCAGTTGCTCGCGCGAGAACCAGTCGGCTTCGACGATCTCGTGGCCGTCCGGCGTGAGCGCGCCGCCGGCATACGTGGCCGAGAAGCCGATCATCAGCGAGCGGCCGAACGGCCACGGCTGGCTGTCGAAGTACTTCAGATCTCGGATCTGAACGCCGACCTCCTCGCCGACTTCGCGCGCAGCCGCTTGCTCGAGCGACTCGCCGATCTCCACGAAGCCCGCCACCGCGCTGAAGCGCCCGGGCGGAAAGCGCGCGCTGCGCGCCAAGAGCACGCGATCGTCGCGCTCCACCAGCACGATCACGGCGGGCGCGATCCGCGGGTGCACGCTCAACCCACAGCTCGGGCAGCGCCGCGTCTGCTCACCGACGCTGAGTTCGCGCCCGTCCGAGGCCGCGGCGTCCTGTTGGGTGGCCGTTCCGCAGCGCCCGCAGTAGCGGTGCGTCTCGTCGAACTCGACCCCAGCGAGCGCGCGCCCCAGGATGTGCAACGTGGGCTCGGGCAGCTCGGAGAAGAGGGAGCGGACCGAGGCGAACGCGAGCTCGGCCGGAAGCTCGACGCTGGGCCGAGCTCGCGCCGCGTACCAGCCGCGACCCTCGAACCTGCCGAGGAACACGGGTGGATCGGCGAACGCCTCGATGGTGTCGCGCCGGCCGAGGAACAGCCCGCCGGCGCGCTCCACGACCACCTCCAGCCCGCGCACGATCACCACGACATCTTCGTCGACCCTCATCGCGGGGCCAGGGTACCAGGCTCGCCGAGCGCCGCCAGCGCCGCGCACGACAGAAGCTCGGGTCGCCTCACCCGGCAGCTCCGCTTCGGGCTCCTGGCTGCGTCAGGGCAGCGTGCGGGGCTTCCAGAAACCTTCGAGCTTCTCCTCTCTCAGGACTTGATCGAGGAAGCTGCGGTCGACCCAGGGCTCGAAGTCGAACGTCGCGCGGATCAGGCCCAGGCGCTTGGCGTCGGCGATGCTCGTCTTGTAGCGAGCGACCACGTACGCGTCCACGAGCGGGCTGTCCCTGTCGCGCACCGACTCGCCGGCCCAGTCCTCCTTGAAGGCGGCGAACGGGACGCCGGAGCGCGACCAGACGCGGTATGCCGCGCTCAGGTCCTTCTCCTGATCTGCCAGCCACTTCGCTGCCAGGACGTACTGCCGCACCACGCGCTTGGTGATCTCGGGGTACTTTCGGATGAAGTCGTCCGAGCCGATGATGGTGCTGTTGCAGGTGTAGCGGGGGTCGCCCTTGGTCGAATAGATGATGCGCACGATGCCTTGATCGCGCTGCGCGAGCAGGTCGGGGCCGCCGATGGCGGCATCGACGTCCTTGGTGGCCAGGGCCGCCTTGGTGGTCGCGTTGTCCATGTTGATGGCGCGGGTGTCGCGCTCGCTGAGCCCGTTGGCCTCCAGGATGCGCGCCGCCGAGAGCTGCAGGCAGGTGCCCTTGAACACCGCAAAGCGCTTGCCCTTGAGATCCTTGACGCTCTGGATCGGCGAGTCCGCGGGCACGGCGATGTACAGGTTGCTCTTCGGCCCGCTCGCGAGGATGCGCGTCTTCAGGCCGCCGGCGCGGCCGATGATCGACGGCAGATCGCCGAGCAGCGAGAAATCCGTCAACCCGTTGGCGTACGTCTCGTTCACCGCCGGTCCGGCGCCGCGCAGGAAATTCCAGCGCACCGGCACCCCATCGCTCTTGAATTCACTCTCGAGCGCGCTGTTCAGGTTGAGCAGCGACCAGGCCGAGCCCCCCACCACCGGGCGATTGCCGACGCCCACGCCGGGGTTGGCGACGCGGATCTCGCTCGGTTTTTCTGCAGCCTGGGCGCTCAGCGCGATGGCGAGCGGCGCGAGCACCAGGGCGAGCAGCTTGAACAGCTGTTTCATGCAAAGCTCCCTTCCGTTGGGCGTCCGTCGCGAACTATCGAACGGACGATTCGTCCACTATAACGGATGAACTGGGTGAGCGAAAGTGGGCATCGCGCGGTGACGCTCTTCTCTGGGGAGAGCGATGGTCGGAGGCGAGGAGCTTGCCGCTCAAGCTGCTGAGGAGCTGCTGCTGGAGCAACAGTGGCGGCGAGGGGCTGCTCGAATCCGTGCAGCGGCGCGACAGCGGCGCAACAGCAGAAGGCCGCTTCTGCGGCCCCAGAACCGCCCTCCACGGCGGGAGACGGGCGCTCCGCGTCGCGGCACCTGAATCGCTATTACTGCCATGCCTGGACAAGCCGCCTCCTGTTGATCCAGGAGTTACCGCCACAACCTCCCTCTTTGCCGCGCGAGCACGTCAGGTACGCCGCTCCAGGTCGAGCCCGACGCGCCGCTGTCCGCTTCATGGCGCTCTTCCTGCTTCACCGCGCGCGACAGCGGCGACCGGCCTGCCTCGCGGCGGCGCGCGGGCGGGATGGCGGAACGCGCGCTGCCCCAGGGGAACCTCGGTGCTCACGCCGGCGCGCGCAGGAGACGCACACAGCGCCGCGCTAGGCCGATGACCCCAGCGGAGGAGCGTCGGCCATGCGTTGAGGGCGGTGGGCTGGGCGTCAATGGACCGGGCGTTGCACGCTTCGAGACCGACGCGCGGCGCGTTCATCGCAGGTCGGAGCCGGTCCATGCGAAATCTCGGGAGAACGTTGCTGTTCGCAGCCCTTGGCGCCTCGCTCCCGCTCGCTGGCGTGGCGCGCGCCGCAACGCCCTCGGGCGTGGCGCCTGGGTCCTCGTCCGCGGGAAGCTGGTCTCACGGCTCCAAGGATCTCTTCGGCGCCGCGTACGAGAGCTACGACGAGGACCTCAAGTACTCGGCGCGCTCCGACACGGCCCCGATCAGCAATGTATGGTTCACCGGAGCGAGCGGCATCCTGACCGAGGTGTTCTGGCCGACGAACGATACCCCGCAGACGCGGGACAGCCAGCTGCTCGTCACGGCGGCCGACAGAGGCCTCTTCGAGGAGCGGCGAGACGCACGGCGGAGCGTCCGCTGGATCGAGCGCGGCGTGCCAGCTTTCCGGGTGATCACCGAAGATCCGGGCGGCAGGTTCAGGATCGAGAAGATCATCTTCGCCGATCCCGACAGGGACGTGGTCCTGCAGCGCCTGAGGATCACCAGGAAAGTCCGAGGGCTCAGGTTCTTCGTCCTTCACAACCCCAGCGCGGGGAACACGCCGCTCGGTGACAGCGCGATGGCGAGCACCGGAGGCGCGCCGGGAGCGGGGCTGTTCGCCTGGCAAGGCCCCTTCGCCCAGGCCCTCGTGACCTCCATCCGCTGGCGCGACGCCACAGCCGGCTTCTCGGGGACCGAGAGCGACGGCTATCGGGACCTGCAGAACCACCGCACGTTGACCACGCACTACCGCGACGCGAGGGACGGGGACGTCGTGCTGACCGGGGAGCTGGATCTGCCGCTCTCGCCCGGGGTCTGCGAGCTCACGCTGGCGCTCGGCTTCGGACGCGACATCGACGAGGCCCACCGCGCCGCCCAGGCGTCGCTCGGCGAGGACCCCGACGCGCTCCTCGACAGGTACCGGGCCCAGTGGCGCGCCTATCAGGCGTCCCTCCGCCCGCTCGGGAGCGCTTCGCCCGACCTCGCGCGCCTCTACCGGAGCTCCGTGGCGGTGATGAAGTCCCTCGAGGACAGGGCGCACCCAGGGGCCTTCATCGCGTCGCCGTCCGTGCCCTGGGGCGACGTCAGGCTCGACCGGGCGAGCGCGATCTCGCCGAGGACCTCGAGCACGATCACGGGCGGTTACCACCTCGTGTGGCCGCGTGATCTCAGCCAGATCGCGCTCGCGCTGCTCGCCGCAGGCGACACGCGCTCGCCCGTGGCCGCGATGCGGTTCATGAAAGGTATCCAGCTCTCCGCGTCGGACGGCACCTGGGATTTCGGCTCTCTCCATGTCTCGAAGGAGGGTTCATTCTACCAGAACACCTGGTCCGACGGAGAGCCGTACTGGCGAGGCCTGGAGCTCGATCAGGTCGCGCAGCCGATCGACGTCTGTTATCACGTGGTCGAGGCGCGGCTCGTCGCGGCCGGTGCGTGCTGGGATCTCGCGCGCCGCGCCGCCGATTTCCTTGTCGCCTTCGGCCCCTGGACTCCGCTCGATCGATGGGAGGAGGTCTCGGGCGTCTCGCCGTCGACCCTGGCCTTCGTCTGCACAGCGCTCGTCCATGCCGCGGAGCTCGCGGGAGCGATGGGTGACCCCGAGCGCGAGGCCCGGTACAGAGAGACGGCCGAGCGCTGGGCCCGGCAGATCGACGGCTGGACGTTCACTACCCAGGGGGGCACCGCCAACGGGCGGTATTTCGTGCGCGTCGACGGGACCGGCAGCCCGGACGCCCCGAGGGACCCGAACGACGAGCGACGCTACGTGTTGCGTGGGCGCTCCTGGCTGGAGCGCGACATCGTCGATTGCGGCTTCCTCAGGCTCGTCGTCCTCGGGGTGCGCCCGGCGCTCGCCGCGAACATCGCCGATTCGCGCGCGGCCTGCGACGCCGCGCTGCGCGTCGAGGTCCCCGGGGTCGGCCCCGGATTCTTTCGTTATGTCGGCGACGGGTATGGCTTCGACCCGCTCTCCGGCGAGCGGACAGGAGGCATGTTATGGCCGATTCTCTCGGGCGAGAGGGCCGAGTACGAGCTCGCGAAGGCGCTCGAGAAGCCCAGCTCGCCGGCGGCGGCGCGCAAGGGGATGCGCCCCTACCTCGACGCGATGGGGCGCTTCGCGACCGCGTCCCAGATGCTGCCGGAGCAGGTCTTCGATCGCGGGCCCCGCGCCGGCCAGCCGACCGGCTCGGCGGCGCCCCTCGGGTGGGCGCACGCCGAGCTCGTCCTGGCCCTGCGCGCGCACGACGACGCGGCGCTCTTCCGCCGGCCGATGAGCAGCGCCGGAGGCGCCGCCCGAGGGGACGCGACCCCTCGCGGGACGGGCGCGGCTCCTCCGCTCCGCGACTGATCCGCATCGGGGGCGCCTCGTCCACGCCACAGGCAGCCTAGCGAGGCACCTCGCCGTGGATCACCTGCCGCACCGTCAGGACGACGAGGCGGCCCGCGTCGCGCTCCTCCGCGAGCCAGTCCAGGAGTGTGGAGAAGTCCTGTCTGGAGATGCTGTACTTGCCGCAGGCGTCACAGACATGGTGGAAGATGAGCTGTATCCATCCGCCGTCCTGCTGCGCGCTGCGGATGATAGCCTGGATCGTGGGGACGCCCTGGCTGCGGCTGAGGGAGCCGGGCGCGCGGGTGGCGGTGGGGTCGCGCGGAGGGATGGACTCCGCCCGTGGACACACGATGCACGAGGGGAACGCGAGCCCGCCCGCGCGCCTTCCGCTGTCGTAACCGCAGGAGCGCACCAGCTCGACGCTGACGCCGTCGTGAGCGCCCCAGGGGTAGGCGAAGTCGCTCACGGCGAAGCCCAGCGCGAGGAGGGCGCGGCGATCATCGCAGATCTGCCGGCGCTGCTCGCTGACCTTGAGCCCGGGCAGCCGCACGTGATTGATGGTGTGGCCGCCGATCTCATGGCCGTCGGACGCGAGCTCGCGGAGCTGCGCGACGGTCAGGTAGCCGGGGCGGTCGAGCGCACCGCTGTTCACGAAGAACGTGGCATGCATCCTGTGCTCGGCGAGGATGGAGCGCGCGGAGAGCTGATCCGCCAGCGTGTCGTCGAACTCGATGGACACGACAAGGGCGCCCGGGTGACGCCGCGTCAGGTGGACCGGGGAGAGGAGCACGGCGGCGAGGCACGCCACGATGAACGCCAGCACCGCCTGCTGTCGGCGCGTCGCGGGGCGCCGCGCACAGCCCCTGTCCGTGGGCATGATCTCCACGGAACACGTCGCCGTATCATCGACCGTGCCCGGGCCTCCGGCGCCCTTCCGGGAAGACCAGCGCGCTCTGCGCCTTCCAGGAACGCCTGGAGATGCTCCCGGGACGGCGAGCGGCTGCGACGGCGTCGGGGCATAGGCCGGTATGCCCATGCCGCAAGCCAACGGCCTCGGATATGACTGCCACGTGCATCGGGTCATGTGACGACGGACGGCGAGCCGGGACGACGAGGGCGGCGCTGTCCCGCGCTTCCGAGGACGTGACCCGAGCACCGGATGGCGGTCTTGAACCCACCGGACAGAGGTGCTGACAAATGACTTACGGACGAACGAGTTTACCGAAGCTGATTCTGGTACTGGGAGCGCTCGGCATCTCCCTCTGGGGCTGCGGCGGCGATGTCGACGGGACCACCAGCGCCGGCGGCGACGGCGGCGGCCCCACCGCGGGCGCCAGCACGAGCAGCACCTCGGGCAGCGGGAGCGTGTCGGGAAGCACGACGGGCCCGGCCAGCGGCAGCACCAGCACCGGCAGCGATGGCGCCGGTGGGAGCGGCGCCGGCGGCGACGCCAGCACGAGCAGCGCTGGTGGGGGCGCCAGCACGAGCGGCGCAGGTGAGGGCGCGAGCACGAGCGGCGCGGGTGGCGGCGCGAGCACGAGCGGCGCGGGTGGCGGCGAGGCCATCACCTGCCCGTCGCCCGCGCTGAGGGCCGGCGACACGAACAAGACGATCACGATCGGCTCCTCGAACCGCAGCTATGTCTTGCATGTCCCTGCCGCGTACGACGGCAGCAAGCCGGTGCCTCTCGTGGTGGACCTCCACCCCCTCGGCGGCTCTGGCCCGTCGGAGCGATCGGGCTCGCCGTATCCGGCGCAGACCGACCCGGAGGGGGTGATCATGGCCTTCCCGTCAGGGCTGTCCGGCCCGTCGGGCGGCGCCTGGAACGTGGGGCCCTGCTGCGTGAAGAACACCGACGACGTGGCCTTCGTCAAGGCGATGGTGGCCGAGATCCAGGAGACCGCCTGCATCGACCCCAAGCGCATCTACGCGGTCGGCTTCTCGATGGGAGGCGGGATGTCCCACTACCTCGCTTGCCACGCGGCCGACACGTTCGCCGCCGTGGCGCCCGCCGCCTTCGATCTCCTGCAGGAGAACGTCGGCGACTGCAAGCCGTCGCGCCCCATCACCGTGATCTCGTTCCGCAGCACCGGGGATCCGATCGTGCCTTACGCCGGTGGATACTCCGCGGTGGTGAGCGGCATGCCCATCACGTTCCTCGGGGCGAAATCGACCCTCGAGAAGTGGGGCCAGATCAACAAGTGCACGGGCTCGCCATCGGCCGAAGACAGCAAGGGCTGCTCGACCTTCTCGAACTGCGAGGGCGGCGTCGAAGTGGCCCTCTGCACGAAGCAGGGAGGGGGTCACGACTACGGCAACGCCTCGGTCGGCTGGCCCGTCCTGAAGCGGCACACCCTGCCGTAACCGCCTCCTGGCGCGCGCTCTGCGTGCTCGACGCGGCGCGTCCCCTCCATTCCGCTGCACGGCGTCCCCCGATCATCGCCGTCCCGCTCACACCCGCCTCCACGTTCGAGCGACTCCGCTGACATCGAGATACGCCCCGCTGTGGGATGCAATGACGCTGCGCATCCACAGCGCGGTCTGTCGGCCTGCAGCGCCATCAGAAGAATCTGCTGCTGGTGTGCAAATACCGCTTGATCGTAGCTGCGGCGTGACACGCGAACTCGCGCGTTGGCGGCCGACGCCTTGATCGTTCGACGTGACGAGTGATACTTTGGGAGCCTGCCTCCCGAGCGGCTTCGTCGTCCAGCGGGAGGCGCCAACGAGCTTCCCATGAAGGTCAGCGGAACCACAATCCTGACGCGGAAAACCTTGGTGAGCCGGAGATTCGGCTCGGAAGCGTGGCGCGGCCTCTTTCGTGACATGGCGCTGAGCCATCCGTGGTTCAGGCAGCCGATCACGGCGAGCAGCCTGGTTCCGCTGCCCGAGTTCCTCACGTTCCACGACGAGCTCGTTCGGAGATTCTATCCGGACCGCAAGGACGCCCTCTTCGAGCTCGGCGCCGAGTCGGCGCGCTGGGCGCTCGTCGATGGCCCGCTGAAGCGCTTCGTCCGAGATCCGGAGATGTCCTCGCTGGTCACGGCCATTCCGACCCTCTGGCATCGTTATTTTTCCGAGACCGACAGCCGCTCCGAAGCGGCGCTGCGGGACGCCGGCGTCGAATTTCGAGTTCGCGACCTCCCGGCCTGGCACCCGTATTTCGAGCATTTCGTGATCGGGTACACGAAGGAGATGCTGGAGCTCTATTGCGCCAACCCGATCTGGACCCATCGCCTCGCCGGGGGACGCGGGACGACGTACAACTATCTGCTCGCCACCGATCCCGTTCCGAGCGCTCCTCCGAGCGGCGAGTGCGCTCGGCCCGTCCGGTCACGAAGGGCGCTCACGGAGCGCGAGCTGGAGGTGCTGCGGCTCGTCGGGGTCGGCAAGACCAACCGCGAGATCGCCGTCGTCCTTCACATCTCCCAGAAGACCGTGCAGCATCACATCGCCCACGCCTACGACAAGCTCGGCATCTACAGCCGCGCCGGCGCGACGCTGTGGCTGGGCGAGCGGGGGCTCCTGGGCTGAGGGGCGACGCGAGCGCGCGCCGCTGGCCGGCCCGCAGAGCGACGAGCGCTCGCCGGGAGACCGCGAGCCTCACGGTCGCCTGGCATACGGCGGCGCGACGGTCCCATCGGCGATGGACGCGCTCTCCGTCAGCACTGGATTGGCTCGTGGCTCACCTCGCCGTCGGTGATCGTGAGAGGGCCGCGCAGGCCACGCTGCGGGGGCAGGTTGCGCAAGCCCTCGCTCACGTTGCGCAGCTTTCGCCCGATCCGGGCGGCCCCTGACGCCGCAGCCGGACGTGCACGCGGTGGAGACCGCGCCGCCCGACGTGTGGCCTGACTCCTGCCAAGGAGACTGTCCAAGGAGGCTGTGCCCCCGCAGCGCTGCGACCGTCGGATCGAGGTCTCATCGCACGTAGGTCGCGTCGAGTTGCCTCTCATGCTCGCCGACCGATCGGCAGGGGGATGACAGGGATCACGCGCCGCGCTCGCGCCCGGCGCAAGGCGCCCTTTCTCTCCAGGGGAGGGGCTCGCGCACGAACATCGCTTTGCCGGGAGCGGCGAGGCGACATTGGAGGAAACATCATGAACGTTCAGGCTTGGTTCAAGGGCAGTCGTATTGCATCCGTCGTCTGGCTCGCGCTCGCCGTGGCCCCGCTCGCCGCGGGCTGTCAGGTGGAGGTGGCCGACGATGCGCCCGAATCGATCGTCTCCGAGTCCAGTGAGGTGAGGGGAGGCGGCGGGGAACAGGGCGGCGTCTGCGGCGGCCTCGCCGGGATCGCGTGCGAGCGCGGCTTCTTCTGTGACTACGACATCAAGGCGCAGTGCGGCGCGGGCGATCAGACCGGCGTCTGCGCGCCCATCCCGAAGGCGTGCACCCAGCAGTACAATCCCGTTTGCGGCTGCGACGGCAAGACCTACAGCAATGCATGCTTCGCGAACGCGGCAGGCGTCTCGGTCGCGTCGCCCGGCAAGTGCGGCGCGCTCCCGTGAGCGCGCGCCGCGGGGGGCCTGATGTGCCTCGTCCCCCCGCGGTGTCGACTCGATAGCTCGCTGTCCTCCCGCGTCGATGTCGACCTACCTGGCTCTCCTCGGGGAGCGGAGGGGCCCGCACGATCGCCGCGGGAGGGCGCGCGGCGCGCCTGCGCCGCCCTCCTTTCATGTGGAAATCTTCACTGCATCATCAATGGAAAACTTTGTTTCTATTGATATGGAAAATTGCACCGCACCCCGGCCCTGCACTTCGGGCCGATCTGGCTGATCACGGCATGCCGCACGCTTCTGGCGTGAGGTTTCGTCACGCAATCGATGCATAATTGACATAAGATTGCCCCGAAACGCGAACTGAGGAGCGATCGATGACCTTAAAAATTCTTCGTTGTCTGTTGCCTTTCGCTGCGCTGGCGGCCGCGCCTCTCGTGGGCTGTGGCTCGTCCGACGACCCCGGCGCGACCGGGGCGGGCGCCGGCGCGAGCAGCAGCACCGGAGGGCAGGGCGCGGGCGGCGACGGCGCGGGCGGCGACGGCGCAGGCGGCGAGGCGGGCGGCGTCTCCGCGGAGCCGCCGGATTACGCCGCCGCGTTCCCGCAGGACCGGGTTCCCCGCATCGACATCACCATCACGCCCGAGCAGTGGCAGCAGATGGTCGACGACATGACGGACATGGCCGGCGAGTTCGGCTCGCAGGGCGGTCCATTCGTGCCGCCTCCGGAGTGGGTCACGGCCTGCGATGGTCTCGTGGCCGGCGACGCCTGCACGATCTCGCTCTTCGGATCCGACACCGCGGGGACGTGCACGGAGCTCCCCGGCGGCCTGACCTGCCAGCCGAACCCGCAGGACCCCGACGAATTCACGCCGCCGCAGGACTGGATCGACGCCTGCGAGGGGCTCGCGGCGGACGCCGGCTGCACGATCGACATCTTCGGGACCGAGACCGAGGGGACGTGCACCGACGTCAAGGGCGAGCTGGCCTGCATGCCGCCCGGCCCTGGGGGCGGCGATCCGGGGCTCATCAGCAGCGTCGAGCTGCTCCCGCGCACGCCTGTCTACGTCGAGTGCGACGTCGCCACCGAGGATCGGCAGTGGAAGCACGTCGGCATTCGCTTCAAGGGCAACTCGAGCCTGCTCCTGCCCTGGAACGCGGGCAACTGGAAGCTGCCGCTGCGTCTCAACTTCGACCGATTCGAGGATGCGTATCCCGAGACCAAGAATCAGCGCTTTTACGGGTTCGACTCGATGTCGTTCGCGAGCGGGTACCTGGATCCCTCGCTCCTGCGCGAGAAGATCGGCACCGACATCTTCGCCAAGGCGGGGATCCCCGCGCCCGCGACCGCGTTCTACCGGGTCTTCATCGATCACGGGGAAGGGCCCGTCTATTTCGGGCTGTACACCGGCATCGAGCTCCCGTCGGACGAGTCGTTCCTCGACACCCATTTCGGCGGCCACAAGGGCAACCTCTACAAGCCCGACGGCACCGGCGCGCGGTGGGAGACGTGGGACCCCGACACCATCGTCAAGGAGAACAACGAGGGCGACACCGACCTCTCGGACGCGCGGGCGCTGTTCGACGCGCTGCACGCCGACCGGACCGACGCCGCCGCCTGGCGCGCGGGGCTCGAGGCGCGCCTCGACGTCGACGGTTTTCTGCACTGGTTCGCGCTGAACGCGGTGGTCGAGGACTGGGACGTGTACGGCCGCCTGCCGCACAACTACTATCTCTACGCGGACCCGAACAAGGGCGGGCAGTTCACGTGGATCCCCTGGGATCACACCTTCGCGTTCTCGGACGCCGATGCGGGCGTGAACATCGGACTGACGGCGCTGCCCCTCTCGATGGCCGACGTGACCGAGCAATGGCCGCTCGTCCGCTACCTGCTCGACGATCCGGTCTATCTGGAGGTCTACCGCGGCTACGTGGCGCAGGCCGCCACCGAGGAGTACGAGGCGGCCGCTTCAGAGGCGTGGTTCAAGGCGGCGCACGACCTGATCGCGCCGTACGTCGTCGGGCCGGAGGGCGAGATCGAGGGGCACACGCACCTCATGACGCCCGAGGATTTCGACAACGGACTCGCCACGCTGATCGCCCACGCCAAGGGACGGACAGCGGAGGTGGCCCTCTACCTCGAGCAGTGAGGGTCGAGGCGCCACCTCGTAGTTCCTGGCGGGTGTGGCATCTCTGGTGGCGGGTGGCGACCGCGCGAAGCGCGGCTGCACGAACCGTCAGCAGGATTGGCTCGTTTGGAGCCTGGTCGGGAAGAACGAATCTCGTCTCGGCCGTCGCCGATTTCGGCTTCGAGGCGTCATCTCGAAGGGCTGCGCGGCTTTCGCCGGCGCGCCGGCCGTCTCTGCGAGGCCCCCCCGAGGCGCTTTTGAATCGCCGCCTGGGTCTCGCGAGGCAGCGTCGCGATGTACTCCACGGACAACGCGCGGAGCATCGCGTCCGGCAGGGCGAGAACCGCCTGCGCCTCGGTGAGCCCGGCGAGCCGCTGCTCGGGGGCGAGACCCGCGAGCCGCTGCTCGGGGGCGAGCCCGGCGAGCCGCTGCTCGGGGGCGAGACCCGCGAGCCGCTGCTCGGGGGCGAGCCCGGCGAGCCGCTGCTTGGGCGGCACCCGCGCGACGAGGCGCGCGAGCACCTTCTCGAAGCTCTCGACCACCCGCTTTTCGTCCTTCATGTGCCGCTTCCTCTGCCCCGGGAGTGGACGTCGAAGCTGCTCGACATGCTCCAGGAGCGCCCAGAACACCGCGATCTCCGCCGGGGAGAGCGCCGGGATCCCGCCGGGGTCGGCGACCATCCCAGGCGTCACAGTGTACAGCAGATGGTCGCCCTCGCGAGCGTTCGCCGGCACCGTCTCCACCACCCGCAGGGGGAAGATGCAGAGCCGACCCTCGTGTGTGCCCGGTCCCGTCGGCGTGAGCGCACAGTCGAGCGATCTCAGCGCCTCGACGAAGCGGGGGGTCAGCCGGGGCGCGAGCACGCGGAGGGCGATGGCGGCGGGGTCCTCAATCTCTGCAACGACGAGGTACTGCAGCGCGTAAGCGAGGAGCATGCGGGCGTCGTCGCGTTCGAGCTCGTCGGTCGGCCCCTTGAAGTGCACGAGGGTGTGCTCTGCCAGCTCGCCCACGACGCTGGTGAGCAGGCTCGGCCTGGGCGGGGCGCCGCGCCGCCGGCGCCGAAGGATGACGAGGTCGACGCGGAGCGGCTCGCGCGCGAGCTGAAACTCCGAGATGCACTGATACCAGCCCGCGGGCAGCACGTGCTCGAGGAGCGCGACGAGCACCGGGTGCCATGCCGTGTAGACGCGAACGCGACGGCGCCCCTGCGGGGAGCGCGTCCCGCGCTTCGTCGTCGTGCGTGCGGCCTTCGCCATGAGGAGCAGCGCTACCACGACCGCTGAAGACAGGCGAGTTCGTGGCATGAAGCGGTGACACCGGCGTCGCAGCGCGGTGCCCTGCGTCGTTCCCGTCCCAGATCAGGTGTCCGGGTGACGATGACGGCCCGATCGACGCTGGCGTGCACGAGCAAAACATTGGCTTGCGGGAGGAAGCGCGCCAGCGCGGATCTCCGCATCTTCTTCCCATCTCCGGGGCAGGACGCCCCGCGATGCCATCGAGAGAGGAATCCCCCATGTCGAAGCTCATCCGCGCCGCCGCCGTCGCCTCGTTCACCGCCCTCGCCGCCTGCGCCTCGGAGGCCGCGGGCCCGAGCGTGCCCGCAGAGGGCCCCGCCGGCGCGCCGGCCGCGAAGCTCGCCGCGTTCACGTCGGACGCCGCCGGCTTTGATACGCGCTCGTATTACTACGACACCGGGCGCGAGGTCGTCGTGTTCGATGCCCAGTTCACGGGAGCGTACGCCAGAAGCGCCATCGCGCAGATCCGCAGCGAGACGCAGAGCCCGATCACGTACGTCGTGGTGACGCACCCGAATCCGGACAAGTTCAACGGCGCGTCCGAGTTCCAGAAGATCGGCGCGAAGGTCGTCGCGAGCCGCGCCACCGCGGGCGCGATCGACGAGGTCCACGCCTACAAGAAGGCGTACATGGTCGGCGCGGGCATGTTCACCGAGGAGACGTACCCACCGAAGGCCGTCGTCGACGTGACGTTCGAGGGGGCGTACTCGCTCCCGCTGCAGGCCGGCGCGGTCGAGCTGCGCGAGCTCGAGCACGCCGGCGTCTCGACGACGCAGACCGTCGCGATCGTCCCCTCGGCGAGGGCGCTCGTCGTCGGCGATCTCGTGCACCACAAGGCGCACGCGTGGCTCGAGGGCGGCATCCGCAACGGCAAGCCGTCGCCGGACCTCGCCTCGTGGCGCGCGGCGCTCGACGAGCTGCTGGAGTTCGACGGGCTCACCGTCTACGGCGGTCGGGGGCAGACCGCCCCGGTGCGCGCCGCGGTGGACGAGCAGAAGGCGTACCTCACCGCGATGGAGTCCCTCGTCGAGCGCTACGTCGCCTCGCTCGGCGAGAAGAAGAGCGAGCTCTCGGGGGCCGAGGCTTCGAGCCACCACAAGAAGATTGCGGCTCTCGCGAGCGCCGAGTTCCCTGACTACGATCTCGCCTACATGATCGAGTACGGCGTCTACGGGCTCGCGAACGCGATCGCGAGCAAGTGAAGGCCTCGGCGCGGCCGCCTGAGCGCGCTGTTCGCCCGGGCGCGCCGCGCCGGTTCACCCCGTGCTCGCCTCGTTCGCCTGCGCGCGGGCCCGGTAGTCCTTCGGCCGCTCGCCCGTGAAGGCGGCGAACGCGCGGGTGAACGCCCCCAGGCTGTCGAACCCGACAGCGACCGCGGCGTCGGTGACGCGGGCGCCGCCTCCGGCCAGCAGCTCCATCGCGCGCAGCATCCGGGCGGTGCTCAGGTACTCGGTCCACGTCGTCCGCGCCTCCTCGACGAAGCGCCGCGACAGCGTGCGCGTCGAGGTGCGCGCCGCGCGAGCGGCGTCGTCGAGGGTCGGGTGCTCGCCGAGGTGCTCGCGCGCGAACCACATCGCGCGAGCGAGCTCGGGCGAGCGCGCGACAGGCAGCTTGAAGGGGAGCGGCTCGGCGACCCACTCCCGGCACAGCGCCCCGAGCGTCTTGAAGAAGAGCGACGCGGTCGCGTCGCGCCCGCCGTGGTCTGGCCCCCAGCGCATCGCGTGGAGGACCATCTCTCGCGCGAGCGGCGTCACCGCGAAGACACGGCAGTCGACGCGCTCCTCGCCTTGCGGGTCGCCGGAAGGCAGCGGCACCTGGGTGAGCCGCGGCGACAGGTACACCGTCCGCAGCGCGACGGGCCCCGCGGCGTGCGCGCGGTGCATGACGTGGGCCGCGATGAACGCCGCGCGCTGCGGCGGCAGGATCCAGTGGGCGCTGCCGACCTCGAGGTGCAGGACGCCCGCGCTAGCGTAGAGCAGCTGGTGCTTGCGGTGCGCGTGCACGTCGCCGCTGAACGGCAGCACATCGTCGGCGAGGCCGAACGCGGGCAGGTCGACCGCATCGACGTCGACCGGCGCGCGCGGCGCGGAGCGCGATGCCCCCGGCGCGGGCGAGCCGGCGAGGAGCGGGGTGGATGCCTTCGAGACGCTCCCGGGCGGAGGGGGCGTCGCGCTCACCCCGCGCGCGGGCCGCCCCTGGGCACGGCGGGTTGCACTCCTCGATCCCATGCTCGTCGAGAGGATAGGGCGAAATTCGCCGCGAGGACGCTCGGCCAGGCGGTCGCGTCCCAGCGCGGGATGCTTCGGTGGGCAGGCGCTGCGCCGGGAGGGCCAGGCGGGGGTGTGTTCATCCTGATGTTCCCGCCCCACGCGCTTCGAAGGTAGGATGGCGGAATGACGCGTGTGATCGTCGCCGGCGCCGTGGCGTGGACCGACGTGGGCGCGATCCGGCGCGAGCTGGCGAAGCTTCCGGCGGGGGCGACCGTGATCCACGGCGACTCGCCGGGCGCGGACGCCCTCGCCGGGCGCGTCGCAGCCGAGCTAGGGCTCGCCGTGGAGCCCATGGCGAAGAACAAGGCGGACTATGCGAAGTACAAGCGTGGTGCCTGGAAGGGGCTCAACAAGCGGATGCTGGCGAGCGGGGTAGTGCAGGTGCTTGTGTTTCATCCCGCGATCGAAAAGAGCCGCGGGTCGGGACACCTCGCCGAGCTGGCGAAGGCGGCTGGTGTCGAGGTGAGCGTGTTCGCGGAGTGAGGGGCACGGAGGGCGCGCCTGGCAGGAGCGCAGCTGTTGAGAGGTTATGGGACATGACGGCAGCTTGGCGACAGCACCCGAGGCTTGAGGGCCGCTTCCACGTCGACCACCCGGACGACGTGCAAGTCCTGGTTCACGATGGTGGGCCGCGGCTCACCGATCGCCGTCCGGAGCTTGTCTGGGTGCGCGTTACCGCATGCCACGGCGATGTCTTTACCGCCCGGGTCCTGAACCAACCGCACCAGTTGAAGACCGTCAACGAAGGCGCAGAGGTTCGGTTCATTGCGCCGACAGGCGGCGAGAACCTGCTGCAGGTCCGCGAGCAGTACCTGCGAGAGCGCGCAGACTGGACCATCGGCCCGTGCAGCAAGTGCGGCCTGGACGAGCTGTTCGACGCGCCTTCCGAGCTGATCGCGAGAGTCTTCCCGAATATTCCTGCTGGCGCAACGATGGACGCGTTCAGCGCCTTCTGCGGTGCATGTGGCGGTGTCCAGATGGTCCAGCACAAGGACTTCAGAGAGGACGACGGCGAGGGGCCGGACGAGCAAGCGGAACAGCAGCTTCCGGGCAAAAAGTGGTGGCAATTCTGGAAGTGAACCATCGGATGAATGGCCATCACGGGACGTCATCCAGACGTGCGAAGGGCAGGGCGTTTCATGTTTCCCGCCTCCCGCGATGACGCCAGGTCGCTGCTCGCGACCCTGGGCGCTCCGCCTCACTTGTTGCGGCACGTCGAGCTCGTCGGGGAAGCGGCCGATCTGCTTATCATCCTCTTCCGCGAGCAGGGCATTCCGATCGACGAGGACTTTGTTCGGGTTGGCGTGGTGCTCCATGACGCCGGCAAGATCGAGCACCCTCGAGAGCTCACGGGGCCGGGCAGCGAGCACGAACCCGCAGGCGAGCGGATGCTCCTCGCAGCCTCGGTCACGCCGGCGCTCGCGAGAGTGTGCTTGTCGCACGCACGCTGGCAGCAGATGGCATCTACACTGGAGGAGCTCATCATCGCCCTGGCCGACAAGCTCTGGAAGGGAGTGCGCGCGCCGGACCTGGAGGAACGAGCGCTTCTGGAGGCCACGGCGCGCGGCGGCCGTGATCGCTGGGGCCTGTTCATCCCCTTCGACTCTTGCTTCGAGAGGATCGCTGAACGAGGGCATGTGCGATTGGAATGTAGCCGACACGAGCGCTAACTCCCGGGTGGAACCGCCGGCGCATCGGGCCGGGGCTCATCGGAGCGATGGGCAGACTCGAGCAGACTCATGGGCATCTACCTGTTCCGCGTAACCTGCACAGCTTGCGCGTTCGAGGGAATGCTGCGCGAGGGCCCTTCTGGAGCCTACTACCAGCTTCCTGATGGCGACAGCGCCGTCGCGAAGACCGCGCCCGCGTGGTGCACGGAATGCGCCACGGTCGTGGACGCGGAGGTTTTGCCGTCGCTCGACGATGCCAGGCGCGAGCTGGCTGAATTTGAACGCCAAGGTCCCGCCATGCACGCGTTTCTCAACGATGCCGCCGGCTTCCGTCATCCCATGATGCTGCTGGAACACCACATCGCAGGTCTGCAGTCGACGTTGAAATGGCGAGCGCTCCGTCAGTCGCCGCCGCGCTGCCTCACGTGTACATCGCATCATGTTGATTATCTCCCATGGAGGATTGGGAGTGAGAATCAAGCCATGCAGCATCCGTCGTGCCCCGGAATGCTGAAATTTGCGACGCACGCTCATGCCGTCCCGCGCGCTCGCGGGTACTCGGTGGAGGGGTACCCGCTTGCGTTGTGACGTGGGCAGAGGAGCTTGCGATGAGGCCCGGAGGCGATCGGCGGGATGGCGCGGAGCACGCCGCTGGCCATGCACAGTCAGCGGGTCCGGTGCGTCGGAGACGCGCGCGGGTCAGCGCGCAGCCATGCCGGGAAAACCCGCCGAGTGCACGGTCCGGGTCCCTTCGATCCCCTTCAGGTCGACGTGCGAGGCGCGCGGCGGCGTCCAGCCCTCGGCGGTGAGCAGGCCGACGAGCCCGGCGTCGGCGGCGAGCGGCGCAGAGACGGTGAGCTCGCCGCCTGTTGAGACGCCGAGCAGGCGCGCCGCCGTGTTCACGGTGCGGCCGAAGTAGTCGAGGCGCTGGTTCAGGTTGACGAGCAGCGCCGGGCCGCGGTGCATGCCCGCCCGGAGCACGAGGCGCTCGCCCTCGGGCCGGCCGACGTTGTGGCCGAGCATGCCGCGCATGGCTGCGCTCAGCGCCGTCACCGCGGACCGCTCGTCCAGGAAAGTGGCCATGACCGCGTCGCCGATGGTCTTGACCACCGCGCCGCCCTGAGCTTCGACCGCGCCAATCACGATGTCGAAGTGATCGCGCACAAGGTTGTACGCGGGGGCGTCGCCGATCCGCTCGTACAGCCGCGTGGAGCCGCACAGATCGGTGAAGACGACGAGGACCGATCGGACCGTCAGCCGCTCCCGCGCCGACAGCACCATGCCGCCGAAGTAGCGCCGGTACTCCGGCACGTGGAGCAGCTCGAGCCCGCTGAGCCGCCGCGGCAGGCTGGCCGGATCGAGCTCGTCCTTCAGGACATCGTGATGAACGACGAAGCCGCACTGCGGCCAACCCACGTTGGTGAGCGCGATCGTGAGCGGGCCGGGCCGCACCGCGAGCTCCGTCACGTCATAGTGGGGCCCCGCGAGCTGCGAGATCGCGACGGCCTGCACCTCGTCCGTGGGCTCACCCTCGACGCGGAGGATGCCCTTGGCGCGGGTCAAGGGGCAGAAGTAGCGGTAGCGGCCCGGGGTGAGCACCTCGGTCGCCGCCGCGGTCTCGCCGAGCGCGGCGGTCATGCCATAGCGGGGATCGAGCGCCGACGGCGGCGGGCAAACGGGGGGGAAGCCGAGGTCCTCGATGGACCGGCCGAGCGAGAACGTCACCTCGACGCGCGCCGACATGTCGACGTCGAAGGAGTACTCGCACATCGGGCAGAACGAGACGGCGGCGGCCGTGGCGAGGTCGTCGATCGCCTGGGCCAGCATGTTGCAATGGCTGCAGTGGACGTCCCAGTGCATGTCGAAGAGGCCAGTCTGGGTGCCGTGCAGCAGGACGCGGATGACCGCGTGCGCGTCGAGCGCGGTGTCCGCCGCGACCACGTGGGGGTTGATACGGTAGCGACGGACGAGCGGCGCGTCGTGGAGCCATCGCTCGACCGCATCGATCTCGCCTGCGTTCACGGGGTGCTGCTGCCTGAGCCGCTCGAACAGGCTCTTCAGACGGTGGGTGTCCATGGCTGCTCCCCCAGCATGCGCATGTCTCGCAGGCGGCGGGAAGTGTCGCGTGCGTGCCCGGCCGCGTCGCCCGATCGCCGCGAGCCGCTGTGCTGCGGCACATCGAGCTCGTCGGGGAAGCAGCGTACCCGCTGCGCGAGGCGGCAGAGCGGCCGCCGACGATCGGACGCGGTAGCGGGCCGGGCTGGGTCGCCCGAGAGCCGCGCATAGACGGTCGGCAGCGCAGCAGCTTGCGCCATCCTTGCGCAAATCGGGCAGACTCGGCCCCAGCTGGGTGGGCGGCGCATCCGCGATGGCATAGAAAACAGGTCATGAGGCGTGGCACGCACCCTGCTTGGAGCGGTGCATCGGCTCGCAGCAAAACCGTGTGCTGCCCGCGCCCGAGGGTCAACCACCTTTGGAGAGCTGCCATGGGAATTCATCCTGCCTCGTTCCTGCGCTTCGTCGTCTCCGCGGCCAGCGCGTGCGCGCTTTCCCTCTTGGTCGCGGCCTGCATGGTCGACGCTGGCACCGAGCCCGACGAGGAGAGCGCTCCGTCGATCAGCGAACCGACGCTCTCGCCTCAGCTGGCGCCGAACTGCGACACCCAGTACACCCACTCCTGCTGCCTGGACACCTGCACCGAAGACCGTTACTACTGCCAGTCATCCTGCGCCGGTATTCCGCAGCCCGACCGCGGCCAGTGTCTCAACGACTGCCAGGGGGGGTACCAGCCCTGCTTGCACCTGTGTGATGTGATCTTCCGCATCACTCCTCTCCAGTGATGGGAGCGGCGCCACTGCGCGGGAGCAAGCGCAGCGCGAGGCGCGCTCCTGTCACGCCACCAGCGCCGCGCTCTTACCACCGGACCCAGCGGGATATCCTCTCTCGTCCCCCAGTCCTCGCGACGTCACCCGCTGTCTGGCCGCGCGTCGCTCATCGCTCGAGGGACAGGCGGGCGAGCTACCGAGTCGCCGCGCCCGGGCGCTCTCAGGGACAGGAATTGTTACACGAGTAGAATGTGGTGCTGCACGGGCCACCCCATCCACTCGGGAGGCCGGGACAGGTGTGGTACCAGTAAGAGTACTTCGCGCAGCGGCCCGGGCCGGTCACCTCGCAGTAGCGATACTGGCACACCGAGCAATCCGACGCCGCCCCTTCCGCCTCGCCGACCTCCTCCTCCGGAACGGTCTCCAGCTCGCCGTTCCGCGCTGCCGTCTCCTCATCGGGCTCGGCGGCTGCGACGCAGCCGAGACCCCAGGACGCGAACAGACCAGCCGTGATCGCAGCGAAACCAAGATACCGGTGGATGCAAGAAGACATGGTTCCTCCCGAGCTCAACCGCGCTATTGCGGCGGCCGGACGCTACACCAGCGCAAGCGCGGGTCGCGAGGGGTCCTGTGCAGGTCACCTGTTCGACGAGCGTTCTTGCGGCGCGCGACACAGGGCGTGCCTCCGCGCCTCGGGACCTCTGCTCCCTCCGGAGGCACACGCAGGACATCGGCGGGGTGAGCGCTTCGTCGCGCGCCGACCCGTCCGGCAGCCGGATCCGGCAGCGCTCACCGGGGATAGGCCGATCGTCCTCGCCCACCAGCTCGACGGCGATCCAGTCGAGCTCCGCCGCCGGTTGTTCCGCGCTCGCCAGCGCCTGCGCGCCTTCGGCTCGGATCCGCGGTCGAGTCGAGGAGGGGGAGCGGCAAGATCAGTTGTCCAATCCGAGACGGGCACGCGTACGAGCTTGACGCCGACGCTCATCCAGGTGCAGCCAGGACGTGAGGTGCGGGCATGGATGTGATCTCGGATTGTGCCCTCCTTGTGTCGAAGATCGGATGGCAGCCGCGGCATGGCAGCTTTGCGCTCACCGTGGTGTGCAAGGCGACGTTCGAGCTGCGGCCCGAGCTGTCGCCGCTCGCCGCCACGCAGGAGCCCGTGGTCGAGGCCGACGTGTACACCGGCGAGGGCGGCGCCCTCGCGCTCGCGTCGGAGCTCGTGCCATTCAAGCAGCGGCCCGAGGTGCTCGTCTCCGGGCATGCGTATGCGCCCGAGGGGCGGCCCGTACCGTCGCTCGTCGCGCGCCTCGCGGTCGGTGGTATCGACAAGGCGATCCAGGTGGTCGGCGATCGGCGCTGCGGCCCCGATGGGCGGCTCGGCGAGCCGGCGCATTTCATCCGCATGCCGCTCGCATGGGAGCGCGCGGTCGGCGGCCCGGACACGAGCAATCCAGCCGGCAGGCCATTCGGCGCTGCGGCGGGAGCTGACCGCTCGGGCCGCGAGCCGGCGCCCAACCTGTGGCCTGTCGGGCGCCGGCTCGCGTCGCAGGGCGACATCGTCCCGCCGGTGGGCTTCGGCCCGATCGCGCCGGCGTGGCCATCGCGCGCGGCCTGCCTGCACCGGCATGCCGCCTTCTGGCACCCGAGGCGGTGGCATGAATGGCCGCTTCCTGAGGACATCGACGGCGGGTACTTCAACGCTGCACCGCCCGATCAGCAATGCACCGAGCCGTTCGGCGCGGAGGTGATCTACCTCGAGAACCTGCACCCGCGCTTCGCGCACCTGTCGACGCGGCTCGCGCCTGTCACGCCGGCCGCGATCGTCGATCATGGATCCGGGCGGCAACGTCTTCAGCTGCGCTGCGACACGCTGCAACTCGACACGGATCGCGGGCTCGCGATGCTCGTGTGGCGAGCGCATGTGCTGCTCGAGCGCGCAGACTGCCCTGGCCGCGTGGTCGTGACAGGACCCGGCGCGCCGGAGGCGGTGCCCTCGAGGCTGGCCCGCGACGCGCTCCGCGTGGATGGCACGCTCGCGGTGGGCGCCGCGCTGCCCTCGTCGACCGCGCCGCCGTTCTCAGGCGTCGCGGCGCGGGCCCCGAGCTCCGTGCCGCCGCTGTCGTCGGTCCGCGCCGTATCGGCGTCTCTGACGCCCACCAGAGAGCACACGACCCAGCCGAGCTCGGGCTCAACCACGCCGTCGCTCATCGAGCACCCGCTCACGAGGACCGAGACGCCGGGGCTCGCCGAGCACCCGCTTACGAGGACCGAGACGCCGGGGCTCGTCGCGTCGTCGGCGGCGCTGCCCTTCGTCGCTGCGCAAGGGCACAGCGCGCCTCGGAGCGACGCCCCGCCCCGAGCGAGCACGTCGGGGCTCCCGTTTGTGCCGGCGTCGGAGCCGCCTCGCCCCTCCGCGCCGCCGCCGCTGTTTGTGCCGGCGTCGGAGCCGCCTCGCCCCTCCGCGCCGCCGCCGCTGCCCGGCGCGATCGCGGCGCTCTCCGCAGGACCCTCCGAGGCGCCCGCGCCCGTCACCGAGCGGCCTCCGGCCGTGGAAACCGACGCGACGGACGCGCCGGCGCCGATCGTCGAGCCCGCGTTGGAGGTCGCCTTCGAATCGTATCCGCCGGAGCGATGCGGTGCGATCGCGGCGCGCCTCGCGTGCGACACGGGCTCGACCGGCGACGTGCTCCACGCCGAGGAGCTCGACGAGGCGCGATGGCAGCGCGTCCACGCGCACTGGCTCGACCGGATCCGCGGTGAGGCCGCGCGCAGCAGGAAGGCGCTGCTCTCGATCTATGACAACGCCTACGTGAGCGCGCTCGAAGCGGAGCGCGGCCCCATTGCGCCGGACGACTACGCGCGCCTCGCCGAGGCCGCCGAGCGCAGCGAGATCGCGGGAGCGCTCGCCGAACGTGGCCTCCCGGCCGAGGCGTGGCCGCATATTCACCGCGTATGGATCCAGCGCCTGGTGAAGGACGTGCGGCTTGGAAAGCAGGTGCGGAGGGTCATCGATGCGCTGCGCGAGGCGAGCTGAGCCCCGCCTCTCGTGATCTCGACCGGGCCGCCCTGGATCCGGTGCGCACCGAACCACAATCGTCGTCGTGTTTGATCGTGCATGGAACCGGGCACGGAGCGTCGAGAGCTCGTGCCAAGTGCGTGACGCCGCTCGACAGCGACCCGCGCCGCGCCAACAATGCCGCGCGCGTCGCGCGATGGGCGCGACCGGCAGCCGAGCGCGCGGGCGATGAACAGGGTCCTGGTTCCGATCGTCGAGAGGCACGCCGATGAGGCCTCCTTCCTGTGGGAGCGACGGGAGCAGGCGTGCCGCTCGCCGCTGTTCGATCTGGACGCGCTCGCGGAGATCGACCGGAGGCTCCAGGCGAACCTGGAGGGCCTCGTCATCGCCGGCGATGTCGGCCTCGAGAAGAGCCTGGATGCAGCGTCGCGCGGCGGCGTCCCCGAGCTCTTCGTCGCCGTGCACGTCGCCGCAGAGCGGGGCAACGCGATGGCGCTGGCCCGGCTCCTCGTCGGCGCAGAGAGGCGATCGGGAGCTGAGCGCGCCTTGGTGTCGGCGCTCGCGTGGCTGTCGGACCTGCGCGCGAGCAACGTCCTTGACGAGCTGCTCGCCAACGAGTGTCCGCCGGCGTTCCAGGGCTTCGCCATCGCGGCGCACGCTGCCCGCCGACAGGATCCCGGCGCGGCGCTTCGCAGGAGCATGGGCGCTCCGGATGCCGGGCTCCGCGCGCGAGCCTTTCGCGCTGCCGGTCGGCTCGGGCGGCGCGACCTGCTCGCGGAGCTGTGCGCGGCGGCGCAGCCCGGCGAGGACGAGGCGTGGCCGTGGGCCGCGTGGGCCGCGGTGCTCCTCGGCGATACCGGCGCTTTGCCTTCGCTGTGGGAAGCCGCTGCTGCCCGGCGCGAGCCCGCGGCCTCGGCCGCGTGTGAGCTCGCCGTGCGTTGTGTCGGCGCGGCGGAAGCGGCCGCCCGCCTCGCCGAGCTCGCCGCGGCCCCGGAGAGCCTGTCCACGGCGCTCGCGGGGGCGGCCGCTCGGGGCGATGCGGCGTGCGTTCCCTGGATACTCGAGGTGATCGAGCGCGAGCCTGCGCTGTCGCGCCGCGCCTCCTGGGTGTACGCGACCATCACCGGCGCCAGGCTGGAGCCGCCGCTCGTGGTGCGTGCGCCCGACATCGAGCCTGCCGATGACGTGGTGGCCCGAGCCGTCGCGAGCCCCTGGGAGGACCTGCCCGAGCCCGATGGCGCCGCGATCCGCGCGCACTGGGAGCAGACGCGGCCCGGACATGCGCCGGGAGAGCGGCGCCTCGGCGGGCGCGCGCTCACCGCCGCGTGGGTCGAGGCGTGTCTCCGCACAGGCGCTCAGCCGTGGCGGGCCTCCGCCGCGGTGGAGCTCCTGCGGGCGTCGAGGACAGGCGGGCTGTTCCCGGTGCACGCGCCCGGATACGCGCAGGCCGCCCTGCTGAAATGAGACAGCGGCCCTGGCGTGGATGCCGAAGCGCGCCACACCGCTCGCTGTGATCGATAGGGGGGCCGGCTCCGCGCCTCAGGCAAACTCGTGGGAGCTGAAGAGGAGCTCCCAGCGGGCTCCATCGAACAGCGCGGCGCCGTGCGCGCCGGCAGTGAGCAGATGGCCGCCGTCAGGGGAGACGTCGATACGGCCCGACGCCAGGAAGACCTCCGCGGGGAGTTCCGCCGTCGTGAGCTCGTCGCCCTCGACCGTCCACAGACCGTAATCCGAGCCGCACCACAGCTTGCCTCCGAACCAGGCGCTGTCCCGGAACGGCACGCTCCGCTCGACGTCGACCAGGAGCTTCCAGGCGTCGCCGCGGCCGACCCAGATGCTGCCCGTCTGGGTGGTCACATAGACCTTGCCATCGGCGCCGCAGGCGACGGTGCACAGCCGCTGGTTCGTGGGGAACGCGCACCGGCCCCACCGCGCGCCGTCGAAGCGCCACACCTCACCGGCGTCGCCCACCACGTACATGTCCGTCTCCGAGAAGCCGGCCAGATCGTTGAACGTGTAGTTGGTCTGCGCCTCGATCCGATCGTCCTCGTGGCTGCTGCTCAGCTTCTTCGGCAGAGGCATCCCGCTGTCCAGCGGCGCCCAGGACGAGAGGCCCGCGCGAAGGTACACGCGGCGCGGCCAGCCCACCGCGTACATGGATTGCCCGACACGCGCGATCTTGCTCGTGGCGGCCAGGAGCGTCGTGGAAGGAAGCTCGCCCGGGATGTCGGCCTCCTGACCTGCGCGGGATCGATCGTAGGAAAAGACCTGCCTGCCCGTGTCGACGGCCACGAACTCGATCGCCGACGGGCCATACGCGATCTCGGTGAAGCCGAAGTCGCCTAGCTCGCTGCGGACGAACCGTTTCTGATCCAGGGGTCTGTCGGCGCGCGCGAACAGGAAGCGCGTCCGCGGCAGAGGATCCCTGTGGGGGCTGTCCGTGCTCTCGACCATCACGTAGAAGGTGCGCGCAGCGTCCATGATCGCGCAGTCATACACGGTATAACCTGCGCAGTGCCTCTCCCAGTGCTCTCGGTCCAGGATCATCCGCCTCTCCACTACATTCCGTCGTGCTCGACGCTGGGCCCGCCGCCGGCCATCCCGGAGTGAGGCACGACCTTCGCGCCCGCCAGCGGGCCGCAGTTATGGGCGCCCTGGTAATAGGCGTCAAGCTGCGCCTTGAGGCAGTCGGCGTCGCACCCATAGAGGCGGGCGACCTCGTTCACCATCAGATCGCGCGCTTCCTTGTAGCTCATCGTGCGGCTGTTCAGGTGCGGCTTCATTTTCAATTCTGTATATTTGTGGAACAGCCCGTGGCTCCCCTGCGTGTTGTTGGTGCCCTCCATGCAGATCGTCGGGGCGCCCTTCTCCGTGTAGCCCTGCCAGCACTCTTCCTTCGGCAGGTTGTCGCGCTGGATGGTCTTCCCCTTCGTCGCGGGGTCCTTGTTCCAGGCGTCGCGGTACGCCGCCGTCTTCTCGGGGTTGCGGAACATCGCGTCCGGCAGCAGGTGGTGCCCTGTCTGACCGGGGCAACATCCCTTTCCGGCCCAGGTGTCCGCCTGGCTGTCGGTCTCCTTGTAGGGGACCAGGAGACACTTGCGCGCCCGGAGGCACGGGCTCGCCGCCGCGTAGGCGCTCTGCACGTCGGCCATGACCTCGCTGGCGACCTTCTTCTGCTCCTCCGGTGACAGCTTGTCGAAGTTCTTTATCTTGTCCTTGAACCTGTCGAAGGTGCTGGTGATCTTCCGGGCACCCTCGTCCAGCGACGATGCCATCTTCTTCAGCTCGTCGAGCTCTTCCCTCATCTGAGGGATCTTCTCCGCCAGCTCGATGCCCGTGCTGACCACGTCCACCGCGGTGATGACCCACCCGACGACGGGGATCCAGCCGGTGAGGCCGCGGCGCGCGGCGAACGCGACCGCCTTCTTCACGGCGAACTCGGCGATCTCTTTCTCCAGCTTGGCGATGACCTCGCTCTGCAGGGTGGCGGTCGCCTGGCTGATGACCGAGTTGATGTCGCCGAAGTCCTTCAGCCAGCTGTCGAGGTCGACGCCGGGCTTGACGAAGAGCGGCCCACAGTGGTCGAGCACCCACGAGCCGTGGTTGCCGCCTTGTTTGTCCGCCGGGATGCCCTTGCGCTTCTTCCGCTTGTCCTCGTCGGGCTTGCAGCGCTTCTCCATGCGCTCGACGTCCTTCTTGCAGGCGCCGGGCGGCGCAGCGCGGGAGATATAATAGACCGGCGGCGTGTTGGCGGGGTTGGAATGGTTGTGCGTCACCATGTCCATGTGTCGGGTCACGGCGAGCCCCTCGACGAACACGTTGGGGGACCAGGAGACGAAGTAGCACTTGCCCTGCACGGCGCCGGAGACCGTGCCTCTCTTCATGGCCTGCGTGGCCGGCTCATCGCCGTAGCTCGTCGCGAAGTAGCTCTTGTCCTCGAGGCAGATCTCTTCCCCCTTGATGAACACCGTCTTCGAGCCGTTGGTGATATCCGGCGCCTTGCACATGTTCATGTAAGGCACCGGCACGCCGGGGAAAGGCGCGCCGGGCGAGAAGCAGACGTCGGTGGCCATCACCGACGTGCCGTCGGCGCTCCTGGAGCAGATCTCGTTGCCGTTCGCGTAGACGTGGTGGGCCATCGGATTCACCCGTTCTCATGAAGCGACGACCAGCAGCGCTCCGCGCGGCGCGGCGCTGCTGGAGAGGTGCACGAGCGTGTTCGGGCCGGCCGCCCGGCCCTTGCGAGCGTCATCGAGCGCGATCGCGAGGAGGAGCGGCGCCATGGCCGCGCCGACGTGCCCGACCCGCGTGACGGGCGTGAAGAGCCTGTGGCCAGGCGGCGATGGGCCGCGCAGCACGCGCGTCCACGCGTGGCTGGCCTCCTCGAAGAAATAGGGTTCCCCGGAGATGTCGGCGTAGCGGGCGTGAACCGCGTCCGCGGGGATGCCGGCTTCCTCCAGGGCCTGCCGGATCGCCCTGGACAGGCCGACGCCGCGGCTGCGCTGCCTGGCTTGCAGCGTCTGCGGCTCGTGCGCCATGCCGAGGCCTGCGATCGAGAGCGCCGGCGCGCGTTGGACGTCCCGCGCGTCCCGCTCGGCGCGGCGCGTGACGAGCACGCAGGCCGCGGCTTCCCCGGGAATGAAGCCCCCGGCGCTCCCGCCGGTGAGCAGCCGTTCGTCGCTCAGCGCCTCGCTGATCTCCTCGGGGTCGAGCAAGCTGTCCGCGCCTGCGACGAGGACGCCGTGGATCGACGGCGAGGCCAGCAGCTCTCGAGCGTGGGTGAGCGCCTCGATCAGGCCGGGGCTGCCGCCCTGGATCGCGCGAGCGTCGCCGTGGAGCTTCCTGCCGCAGACGCTCTCGAAGGCGGCGAGGCGACGTCGCAGCGCCTCCTCCGGAAGGGCGGGACGGCCTTCCTCGGGGCCCAGCATCACGAGGCACGTCCGCGCGACGTCGAGGCCGTCGATCTGCTGGAGACACTCGGTGGCGGCCAGCGCGAACATGTGCGCGAGCCTCCGGTCCCCGCCCAGCGTGGCGCCGTCGGCCTCGTCGGACAGCTCCAGCGCTCCGGCGGGTATGGCCGCGCCGAGGACCGGCTCGCCGAGGCGGTCGATGAACTGCGTCTCCGCGAAGCTGTCGATCGAGGCGCGGATCGCGGCGCAGGCCGCGGCCGTCGAGAGGCCGACGCTGCATACGACGCCCGAGGAGACGACGGAGATGGGCGGCTTTGCGGTCATGTCAGTCCAGCGCCTTCGTGACCGGGGCCAGGTCTTCGTCGCTGGTCTCGACCCCGCCGCAGCCGCAATCCTCCGTGCCGTAGACCCGGCTCTTCCACCAGCGCTTGCAGACGCTGCCGGCCGCGACCGTGTGGATCTCGTCGATGCTCCGAGCGAGGGGCAGGCGGGCGCGCCAGACGAGGTCGAACGTGGCGGTGTCCGCGTCGATGGCGAGCGTGTCGACGACCGGCGCGAGCACGGCGTGGCCACGGCGCCTCGACAGCGCGACCATGGGCAGATCGAGATCCGGGAGCCGGAAGCTCGCGATACCGCTGGTGGAGAGCAGGTTCAGCAGGGTGACCTCCTCACCGCCCTTCGGATAAGGCATCTGCTGATCGGCGGGCGCGCTCTGGTAATAACGCTCGTCGAAATCAGGCGGGAGCAGGGGGAAGATCTCGTCGCGCCACGCCTGATCGTACGTGCCGGCCAGCGTCAGCCTGGGCGCCCAGTTGCGCGCGATCGGACCGAGCGACATGGGCGCGTAGAGCTTCTCGGGATCCGAGATGGGGATGCCGGGGGCCTCGAGGTTGGGGGCGGGCCGACCCTCGAGCAGCTTCAGGAACTTGCCGCGCGCGTAGCCGCACCCGATCAGGTTCGCTGGATGTGCGAGGAAATCGGCGGGGTCGTCGGAGCCGATCGCCCGGTTGTCGAACGCGCCGCCGAAGGCGCGGCCGTAGGTGATCGGCATCGAGGTGAAGGGCGCTGGGTTGCTCGGCTCGTACCCGCTCAAGCGCTTGACCCAGGTCCTGTTCCCGAGCACGCGGATGGCCTTCTGGATGGGGCCGACCTTGACGCCAACGGTCGTCTCGGTGACCGGTCTGCCTTGCGGCGCGTGCGCGGAGCCCTTGACGATGACGTCGCACGCGGGCTTGAACGGGACCAGGTCGTTCTCGAGCAGGGGTGTGGACAGGCCCTCTTCTCCCTCGAACACGTCCTTGTACAGGAGGCCACGAGGGCTGTCGGAGAGCTCGGGCGTCGCTGCGGGGTGGGTGGGGATGCGGTAGGTGGCCTTCGCGACGACCACGAGCCACGGCCGCCCGCTCTTGTCGAGCGACTCCGTGGCGTTCATGTCGAGGTTGGTGGCGTTGATGACTTCCATCGGTCAAGCACCCGGGCGGGTCAGTTCATGTGGATCTTCGATCCCTTGACGTTCACGTTCGCGGCGCTCTCGACGTTCACGTCGCCCCTGGCGTTCACGTTCACGACGCCCGTCGCGCTGACCGTGATGTCTTTGCCGGAGATATTGATCATCCCTTCCTTGTCCATCGTGATGACGCTGGCGCCGCAGGTGATCGTGATCTTGTCGCCCACCGTCACCGTCTTGCTCAGCCCGACGCTCTCGCTCTGGACGAGCGCCACGTTCGTCGCCATCGCCCCGCCGACCGTGATCGCGTAGGCAGCGCCCACGGTCAGCGCCTTCGCTGCGCCCACGGTCTCGGCCGAGGCGAGCGCCACGGTCTCCGCCTTCGCCATGCCGACGCTCACGCTCATGTTCGCGCCGATCGTCTCGCGGTGGTTCGCCCCGACGGCCACTGTGCGGTTCGCGCCGATCTGCTCGCTCTGGTTGACGCCGACGAACAGCGACTCGTTGACGCCCACCGATTTCGTGCGGCTGTTGCCGATCGTGACGCTCTCGTTGTTCCCGACCAACCGGGTTCGGTCGTTTCCGATGCTCACCGATTCGTCGTGCGCGACCGTCCGCGCGCGATCGTGACCCACGACGAGCATGTCGTCGTGCCCCACCTGCTTCGTGCGGTCGTGGCCGATGCGCACGGCCTCGTCGTGCTTCACGAGCTTGTCGAGGTCCTTCTCCGCCTGCATGCGCAGGAGCTCCTGGCCCTTCTTGTCCTCGAACATGATCTCGTTGTAATTGTCGCCGCCGCCGCCCGGGGACGATCGGCTCTGCCACCCGCTCTGGGTCTTGTTGTCGGGGAGCTTGTACGGCGTCGTCTGGAGTCCGGTGTACACGCGGCCGACGATGATGGGCCGATCGGGATCACCTCCGAGGAAGTCGACGATCACCTCCTGGCCGATGCGCGGGAGGTTCGTGCCGCCGAAGCCCGCGCCGGACCACGGCTGGCTCACGTGGATCCAGCAGGAGGAGGTCTCGTCCATCCTCGACTCGCGGTCCCAGTGGAAGTGGACGCGCACGCGGCCGAACTCGTCGGTGTGGATCTCCTCGCCGGGAGGGCCGACCACCGTCGCGCTCTCCACGCCGGCCGTCTTCGGCTTCGGGGTGACGAGCGGCGGCCGGTAGGTCAGGCTGGCGCTCACGGCCTCGCAGGTGCAGGTCCATTCGCCGTGACGCTCGCCGCTGAGCGTGGCGTGCGTCACGAGGAAGGCGCTGCTCGGGGACAGCTCGCTCTTCGGATGATCGAGGAAGGAGACGACGGCGCCTGGCGCGAGATCGAGCGTGTTCGTGTCGAAGGCGACGGTCCGCGCCCCCACGCGCTGCGCGTCGAGCCTGCGCTGCGCCAGAGCGCCGGCCTCTTTCTCGTCGGTCCGGTAACGCCCCCTGTCGTCGGCGACGGGCGTGGGCTGTCCCTTGTCGCTCTCGTACAGGAAGGCGCCGGGCACGTAATGGAACCGCTCGAGCGGCTCTTCCAGCGGCTCCGTGGCCTTCGCCGTGCTGAGGAGAGCGTAGCCCGGCGGCCGGCGGTGGTCGTGATCGCGCACCGAATATTTGCCAGGCCGGATCTGGCGGCCGACGCGCACCTTGGTGACGTGCTCGAGGTCGGCGTCCGTCGGGTTGTCGCGGAATGCGATCGACGGCTCTCTCGGGGCGTTCCGGTGCGGGGCCTCGTCAAGGACCAGCTTCGTCTCGCCGTCCTCTGTCGTCTGGAAGTAGAAGCTGATCCCGGCGTCTTCGAGCATCCGGCAGATGAACGCGAAGTCCGTCTCACCGTACTGGACGCGATATTTGCGTTTCCCGTATGTGGCGGAGATGCGCTCCGACGTCGGGATGTTCCACTCCGCGAGGAGCGTCCGTACGATGTCGAGCTCCGATTGGAGCTGGAACATGCGGTGATTCCGGCGCTGCGCCAGCAGCCACAGCGCTGGTACGAGGAGGAGCTTGTACGTGGAGACGCCGATGTCCTCGGCCGCCGACTGTTCGATGTGGCTGCAGATGCCCGTCCACGTGCGCGCGCCCCGCCCGACGGCGTTCTGGCGCAGCGTGAATCTCATCGGCTGGCCAGCGATGGCCTCGAAGTCGATGTCTGCGTTGTCCGACACGACGACCAGCGAGATCTCGAACAGCGCGCTCATTCGCTCCGTGACGTGGAAGTGCCGCACATCCAGCCGATCCCCGGAAGCGACGGTGACGTCGATATAGCGGAGCACGTCGGACGGAGAGAAGGTAGCCATGCAAACATGATTCAGGAAGCCGCCCCGCCGCGCCAGAGGAAATCGCGCGGGACGGCGCGCTGATCCGACGCGCGGATCGCTGCCATTTGCCTTGCTGCCATAATCGTAACCAACAGGTCACCAGGAAGACACGAAAGGCACGAGTGCGAGGCGTATCGGTTTCAACGACGTTGGCGGCGGACAGGATGCCTGGACGTGGGCCAGACGGGACCGCCGCGACGGCGATCCCGTGCCGACAGGTCATTGGGCGGGCACGAGACCTGGTGGACGCGCCTACAGCGTCAGCTCCGCCCTCGCGGTCGAGTCCCCGATCTCGCGCGTCACCTGGAAGCCGAGCTTCTGCGCCACGCGCTGCATCTCCACGTTCTCGGTCAGGATGTCGGCGCTGATGCGGGAGAGCCCCTCGTCGCGGCCGATCTGGACGAGGAGGCCGAGCAGCCGGGAACCGAGCCCCTGCCGCTGGTGCTCATCGCTGATCAGCAGGGCGAACTCCGCGTCGCGCGTGCCTGGCAGCTTGCTCAGCCGGCCGACGCCGATGATCTGCCGCTGCGCGCCGCCCGCGGGCGGCTTCTCGACGACGAGCGCCATCTCGCGGTCGTAGTCCGCGAAGCAGACGCGCGTCAGCCGCTCGTGCGCGGTGCGCAGGTCGAGCTGCATCGGATAGAAATACCGGAGCCGCACGGTCCGCTCGGACAGCTTCTGGTGGAACCCGACCATCAGCGGCTCGTCCTCGGGGCGGATGGGCCGGATCGTGAACGCCTGCCCGTCCTTGCTCCTGAGCTCCGTCACATACTGCGTGGGATACTCGCGGATCGCCGACCTGGGGAGCGCGGACTCCGGCGTGTCCGGCGGGTGCAGGACGACGCGGGCGTCGAGGGCGATGGCCCCCTCCGCGCTCACGGAGAGCGGGTTGATGTCGATCTCGCTTATCCATCGCTGCTCGATCACGAGCTGCGAGAACCTCACGAGCAGGTGCTCGAGCGCCGTGAGATCCACCGGCTTGCGGCCGCGCACGCCCTTGAGCGCGCGGTAGATCCTCGTCTGCTCCATCATGCGCCGGGCCAGCGTCGCGTTGAGCGGCGGCAGGCCCAGCGAGCGGTCCTTGAAGATCTCGACGAGCTGCCCGCCGGCCCCGAACAGGAGCACCGGGCCGAACTGCGGATCGATCGAGCTGCCGAGGATGATCTCGTAGGCGTCCTTCAGCGAGATCATCGGCTGGACCGTCACGCCCTGGAAGTGCTGCGCGCCGGCCCGCCGCGAGACGCTCTCGTGGATCTCCTCGAACGCCCTGCGCACGGCGTCGTCGTCGCGCAGATCGAGCTTCACGCCGCCCACGTCGGTCTTATGGGTGATCGTCGCGCTGTACAGCTTGAGGACGGCCGGATACCCGATCTCCCTGGCCGTGGCCACGGCCTCGTCCGCGCTCCTCGCGACGGCCGTCGGCACCGTCGGGAGGCCGTACGCCGCCATGAGCTGCTTCGACTCCACCTCATCCAGGAGCGTCCGGCCCGACGCGCGGACGCCGGCGATGAGCTCCCTGGCCGCCTCGCGATCGACGTTCAGCGCCCGCTCGTCCGTGCTCGGGGTCTCGTACAGCGCCCGGAGGGCGTACGCGTAGCGGAACATGGAGCAGAACGCGCGAGCGGCGGTGTCGGGGTACTCGAACGTCGGGACCCCGGCGCGGTTCAAGATCGCTTTGCCCGCCTCCACCTCCACGCCGCCCATCCAGCTGGCGAGGACCGGCTTGCCCTCGACGTGCGCGTGCTTGCGCAGCGCCTCGGCGGTCTGGGTCGGCTCGGTCATGTCCTGCGGCGTGAGGATGACGAGCACGCCGTCGTTGTTCGGGCCCTTGGCGCAGATCTCCAGGGCCTTCGCGTAGCGGTCGGCGCCGGCGTCGCCGAGCACGTCGACCGGGTTGTTGCGGCTCCACGCGGCGGGGAGGAAGCTGCTCAGCTCGCCCAGGATCTCCGGCGAGAGCGGCGCCAGCTCGCCGCCGTTCGCGACGAGCGCGTCCGTCGCCAGCACGCCCGGGCCGCCGGCGTTGGTGACGATGCACAGCCGGTTGCCGCGCGGCCGGGGCTGCTTGGCCAGCGTCTCGGCCATGGAGAACAGGTCCGCGATGTCGTTCACGCGCAGCACGCCCACGCGCCGGAACGCCGCGTCGAGCACCTCGTCCGAGCCGGTGAGCGAGCCGGTGTGCGAGGCGGCCGCCTTCGCCGCCGCCTCGCTGCGGCCTGGCTTGATCACGATGATCGGCTTGGTGAGCGCCACCTCGCGGGCGGCCGACAGGAACGCTCGCGCGTCGCGCGGGTCGCCGATCGACTCCATGTAGATGAGGATGCTGCTCGTCTTGGGGTCGTTGCCGAGGTGGTCGATCAGGTCGCCCCAGCCGACGTCGAGCATCGAGCCGACGCTGACGAACGCGCTGAAGCCGACCTGTTCCTTGAGGCTCCAGTCGAGCACCGCCGTGCAGAGCGCGCCGGACTGGCTGACGAACGCGACCTTGCCCGGCCGCGCCTGCCCCTTCGCGAACGTCGCGTTGAGCCCGCCGATCGGGTTCATGACGCCAAGGCAGTTCGGGCCGATGATGCGCATCTTCCCGCGGGCGCGCTCCATGATCTGCTGCTCGAGCTGGATGCCCGGGGGGCCCATCTCCTTGAATCCGGCCGAGATGATGATCGCGCCGGGGACGCCGGCGTCCACGCACTCGCCGATGAGGCCCGGCACGCTCGCGGCGGGCGTGACGAGGACGGCGAGATCCACCTTCGCCGGCACGGCGGCGATGCTCGGATAGGCCTTGATGCCGAGGACGCTCTGCCGCTTCGGGTTCACCGGAAAGACGGTGCCGCCGAACGGGTTGCTGATCAGGTTCCAGAGGAGCGTGCGGCCGACGGCGCCGCTGTTCTCGGTCGCGCCGATGACCGCGACGTTCCGCGGCCTGAAGATGGGGTCGAGGCTCTGAGGCTCCTGACGGAGGACATCGTGGGCACGGTCGGTCATGGGTACGGAGTCAGCCATGAAGCTCCTCGAGGGGTGATGGGGCGAACGCCACGGGGACCATTGCGCGGAACGACGATGGCCGTCGTGCCACGCGGTCGGGGTGGGTGCATGGGGAGTCTCTGCGAACAGAGCAGGAGCACGTTCCGTGCCCTGTGCGAAGATTGCCAGGCTGCGCGGCGCCTTGATACCCTGCGCCGGCGCCATGATCCGCTCTCGACTTTTTCTCTTCGGGCTCCTCGGTCTGTGTGCCATCGCCTGCGAGGACGCTGGGACAGCGGACGACGCGAGCACCGCGGCGTCCAGCGGCGCCTCGACCGCCGGCGCTTCGACGAGCGGCGGATCGACCGGAGGCAGCTCGACCAGCAGCGCGGCATCGGGCGGCGGCGGGTCGACCAGCAGCGCGGCATCGGGTGGCGCGGGAGCGGGCGGCGCCGGCGCGGGAGCAGGCGGTGCCGGCGCGGCCGGCGGCGGCGAGGGCACCGGCGCGAGCCAAGGCGACGGCGGCGCGGGCCCGGTCGACCTCCCGGCCGGCGTGAGCGCGCTGTTTCCCTCGCCAGGCGCCCGGGGGCTGTGCCCGGATCCGCCGCTCCGCATCACGTTCCCCGGCGCTCCGAAGCTGGGCAGCGCGGGCGCCGTTCGCGTGTTCAACGCCGCCCGGCCAGGCGCGGCGGTCGCGACGGTCGACATGTCCTCGATGACCGTGAGCGCCACGATCGGCGGCCGGACGTTCAACGTACCTCGCCCGGTGTACGTGGACGGCAACGATGCCGTCGTGTCCTTGCCGGCGCGCGCGCTCGACTACGGCGAGTCCTATTACGTCACGGTCGACCCCGGCGCCATCGTCCCTCCGGGGGGCGGCTCCTTCGCGATCGCGGACGCGACGGCGTGGCGCTTCGATACGGCGGACGCAGGCCCATCGAACGTCTCGTCGCTCGAGGTGGCGCTCGACGGCTCCGGCGACTTCTGCTCCGTGCAAGGCGCGCTCGACGCTATCCCGGCGAACAACCGGGACAGCGTGGTCATCACCGTTCAGCGCGGCGTCCACCACGGGGTCGTCTACTTCGAGAACAAACAGAACATCACGCTGCGCGGGGCCGACCGCAAAGGCACGGTCCTGTCGGGCACGAACAACAACAACCTGAACCCGAGCACCAGGGGGCGCGCGCTCGTCGGCGCCGACAAGGTGAGCGGCCTCGTCATCGAGAACCTCACCATCCACAACCTCACGCCGCAGGGCGGCTCCCAGGCGGAGGCGCTGCGCATCCAGGACTGCGACAAGTGCGTCGTACGCGACGCCGATATCCTGAGCCTCCAGGACACGCTTCTCTGGTCCGGGCGCATCTACGCGGACAGTTGCACGATCGCCGGCAACGTCGACTTCGTGTGGGGCACGGGCGCGGCGTATTTCAACCGGTGCGAGATCAAGACCGTCGGTCGATCCGGCTACGTCGTGCAGGCGCGCAACGGCGACGCTGGCTACGGCTATGTCTTCGTCGACTCGCGCATCACCAGCGACGCGGGCATCACGGGGAGCACGCTGGCGAGGATCGACGTGAGCCAGTATCCGGCGAGCCACGTCGCGTACATCAACTGCACGCTCGGCAGCCACATCTCGCGGGCGGGGTGGACGATCACGGGCGGGGCCGCGCCGCGCTCCCTCCGCTTCTGGGAGTACCAGAGCCGGGACACCGAAGGGCGCCTCATCGACACCAGCGGGCGTATCGCCGGATCGACGCAGATCTCCGCGGCGCAAGCGGCGATGATGCGCGATCCGGCGATCGTGCTCGGCGGATGGGCCCCGCCGCGCTGAGCCGGCCGCGCGGCCCCTCGAACCCCGAGATCTGCACGGGACGACCCGTGACGCTGGAAGGACCGAAACGATGAAGATGACCTTTCGCTGGTACGGCGAGAATGACCCCGTGAAGCTCGAGTACATCCGTCAGATCCCGGGCATCTACGGCATCGTCTCGGCTATTTACGATGTGCCGGTGGGCGAGGTGTGGCCGGTCGAGCGGCTGCAGGCGCTCAGGGCGCGCATCGAGGGCGCCGGCCTCCGGTTCGAGGTCGTGGAGAGCGTGCCGGTGCACGAGGACATCAAGCTCGGCAAGCCGACCCGCGAGCGGCTGATCGACAATTTCTGCCAGAACATCCGCAACTGCGCGGCCGCCGGTGTGAAGGTGATCTGCTACAACTTCATGCCGGTCTTCGACTGGACCCGCACCGAGATGGCCAGAGAGCTGCCCGACGGCTCGCTGACCCTGGCCTTCGACGCCGCGGCGGTGGCCGAGATCGACCCGGAACAAGGCATCTCGCTGCCCGGCTGGGACTCGAGCTACAAGCCGGCGCAGCTCCGCGCCGTCCTCGACGAGTACAAGAACGTCGGCGAAGAGGCCCTGTGGGCGCACCTCGAACACTTCCTCCGGCGCATCATCCCTGTCGCCGAGGAGGTCGGCGTCCGCATGGCCATGCACCCGGACGACCCGCCCCGGCCGATCTTCGGCCTGCCGCGCATCGTCAAGAACCGGGACGACCTGATGCGCCTCGTGAAGACCGTCGACTCTCCGGCCAACGGCATCACGCTGTGCTCAGGCTCGCTCGGGGCCGACCTGTGCAACAACATCGTATCGCTGGTGCGCGAGTTCGGCGGCATGGGCCGCATTCCCTTCGGGCACCTGCGCAACGTGGCGGTCCAGGAGGACGGCACCTTCTTCGAATCTGCCCACCTGTCCTGCGAGGGCTCGCTCGACATGGCCGCCATCGTGAAGGCGTACCATGACGTCGGCTTCGACGGCTATGTGCGCCCGGACCACGGCCGCATGATCTGGGGCGAGACCGGCAAGCCGGGGTATGGGCTGTACGACCGCGCGCTGGGCCTCGTGTACCTCAATGGGCTGTGGGAGGCCACGTGCAAGCTATCGCCCGGACCCGCCGCCAAGGCGCCCACCGCTGGATGAGCGGATGAGCGGGTGAGCGGGTGAGCGGGCAGGGGAGCAGGGCGCCGCGACATCAGGGGGAATGCGCCTGCTCACCCGGCCTCCGGCGCCCCGTACCCGCCGCCCCCCGGCGTCTCGATCACGAACACATCGCCGCTCCCCATCTCGACCGATCCGATGTGCCCCAGCACCTCGACCGAGCCGTCCGCGCGCACCACCAGGTTGCGCCCGGGCGCGCCCGCGCGCCCGCCGGCCAGGCCGAACGCGGCCGTCGAGCGCCCGTTCGACAGGATCGACGCCGTCATCGGCTCCAGGAAGCGCACGGCGCGCGTGCCGCCGTTCCCGCCAGGAAAGCGCCCGGCCCCGCCGGAGCCCTCGCGGATCTCGTAGCGATCCAGCCGCACCGGGAAGCGGTGCTCCAGCACCTCCGGATCCGTCAGCCGCGAGTTCGTCATGTGCGTCTGCACGACGCTCGTCCCCGCGAAGCCGCGCTCGGCGCGCGTGCCACCGCCGCCGCTCCCGCCCATCTCGATGCCCGCCCCCGAGCCGCCCGAGATCGTCTCGTAGTACTGGAGCCGCTCGTTGCCGAACGTGAAGTTGTTCATCGTCGGCTGGCTGCTCGCGAGCACGCCGAGCGCCCCGTACAGCGCGTTCGTGACGCAGGTCGACACCTCGACGTTGCCGGCCACCACCGCGGCCGGCGGGCGCGGGCTCAGCATCGAGCCCTCGGGGATGACGACCTCGATCGGCTTCAGGCAGCCCGCGTTGAGCGGGATGTCGTCGTCGACGAGCGTGCGGAAGACGTAGAGCACCGCGGCCATCGTCACAGCGCGGGGCGCGTTGAAGTTGTTCTCCATCTGCCCGGACGTGCCGGTGAAGTCCACGACCGCCGCGCGGCGCTCCCGGTCGATCCGGATGGCCACCTCGATCGTCGCGCCGTTGTCGAGCGGCAGCGAGAAGCGCCCGTCGTGGAGGAGCGCCGGGTCGAGCCGCGCGATCGCGAGGCGCACGCTCTCCTCGGCGTTGTCCTGCACGTGCTTCATGTACGCCTGCACCGTCGGGAGGCCGAACTGCGCCACCATCGCGGCGAGCTCCTGCGCGCCCTTCTCGTTCGCCGCGATCTGCGCGCGCAGATCGGCCAGGTTCTGCTGCGGGTTACGCGCCGGGTACGGCCCTCCGCCGAGCAGCGCCAGGATCTCCGCCTCGCGGAGCCGCCCGGCCTCGACCAGCTTCACGTTGTCGAGGAGCACGCCCTCCTCCTCGATCGTCCTGGAGAACGGCGGCATCGAGCCCGGCGTGACGCCCCCGATGTCCGCGTGATGGCCGCGCGACGCCACGTAGAACAGCACGCGCTCGCCCGCGTCGTCCCACACCGGCGTGACCACCGTCACGTCCGGCAGGTGCGTGCCGCCGCGGTACGGATCGTTGAGCGCGAACACGTCCCCCGGCTTCATCCCTGGGTTCCGCGCGATCACGGTCTTGATCGACTCGCCCATCGAGCCGAGGTGCACCGGCATGTGCGGCGCGTTCGCGATCAGGCTGCCCTCCGCGTCGAACAGCGCGCACGAGAAGTCGAGCCGCTCCTTGATGTTGACCGAGTGGGCGGTGTTCTGTAGGCGCAGGCCCATCTGCTCGGCGATGTTCATGAACAGGTTGTTGAACACCTCCAGCATCACCGGGTCGACCTCGGTGCCCACCGCGCGTCGCTCGGGACGCGGCGCCACCCGGGTGAGCACCATGTGGCCGAGCGCGGTGATCTCCGCCCGCCAGCCCGGCTCGACGACGGTCGTCGCGTTGGCCTCGGCGACGATGGCCGGCCCGTCGATCACCGCGCCGCGCCCGAGCCGCTCGCGCCGGTACAGCGCCGCGTCGTGGAACGCCCCCTCGGCGTACATCCGCGCCCGGGCGTCGGCCTCGGGGCGGTGCGGGCGCGCCTCCGCGGGCCGCTCCTCGGCGGCCTCGCCCGGCCCGATCGCCTCGACGGAGACGCTCTCCAGGACGAGCGCCTTGTCCGGCATCAGGAACGCGAACCGCCTGCGGTAGGCCGCGTCGAAGGCGGCGCGGATCGCCTCCGCGCCGCCGTCGGGCACGACGAGCGCGGTGTCGGTGCCCTCGTAGCGCACGTGGACGCGCCGGACGAGCCGCACCCGCTCCGGCGAGAACCCTTGCCCCACGAGCTCGGCCTCTGCGTCGCGGCCGATGCGCGCGAGCGCCTCGCGCGCCGCGGAGAGCCCCGCCTCGTCGAGGCGCCGCTCCACGGCCGCCTCGCGGATCGCGCTCTGGTCCGAGAGGCCCATGCCGTAGGCGGACAGGACCCCCGCGAGCGGGTGGACGAAGACGCGGCGCATGCCGAGCGCGTCGGCCACCGCGCACGCGTGCTGGCCGCCTGCGCCGCCGAAGCACTGCAGGGTGTACTGGGTGACGTCGTGCCCGCGCGCCACCGAGATCTTCTTCACCGCGTTGGCCATGTTCGCGACCGCGATCTGCAGGAAGCCCTCGGCCAGCTGCTCGGGCGTGATCGGGCGCGACGTGTCGCGCTGCACGTCGGCCGCCATGGCCCGGAAGCGCTGCTCGACCACCTCGCGGTCGAGCGGCGCGTCGGCGCCTGGGCCGAACACGTGCGGGAAGAACTCCGGCTGGATCTTGCCGAGCATCACGTTCGCGTCGGTGACGGCCAGCCGCCCGCCGCGGCGGTAGCACGCCGGCCCCGGGTTCGCGCCGGCCGACTCCGGCCCCACGCGCAGCCGCGCGCCGTCGAAGCCGAGCAGCGAGCCGCCCCCCGCGGCCACGGTGTGGATGCTCATCATCGGCGCGCGCATCCGGACGCCGGCCACCTGCGTCTCGAAGGCGCGCTCGAGCTCGCCGGCGTAGTGCGACACGTCGGTCGAGGTGCCGCCCATGTCGAAGCCGATCACCTTCTCGTGCCCGCCCGAGAGCGCGGTGCGCACCATGCCCACGATGCCGCCCGCCGGGCCGCTCAGGATCGCGTCCTTGCCCTGGAAGCGGCCGGCCAGCGTCAGACCGCCGCTCGACTGCATGAAGTAGAGCGGCACGCCGGGCATCTGGCTGGCCACCTGCTCGACGTAGCGCCGCAGGATGGGCGACAGGTACGCGTCGACCACCGTTGTGTCGCCGCGCGAGACGAGCTTCATCAGCGGGCTCACCTCGTGCGACGCGGAGACCTGGGTGAAGCCGACCTCGCGCGCGATCTCGGCCGCCCGCCGCTCGTGCGCGGCGAACCTGTAGCCGTGCAGGAAGACGATCGCGCAGGCGCGGATGCCGGCCTCGAACGCCTCCGAGAGCGGGCCGCGCAGCGCCTCGCCGTCGAGCGGCTCGATCACCTCGCCGCGCGCGCCGACGCGCTCGCGGGCCTCGATCACGCGCTCATAGAGCAGGTCGTGCAGCGCGATGTGGCGATCGAACAGGCGAGGGCGGTTCTGGTACCCGATGCGCAGCGCGTCGCGGAAGCCGCGCGTCGTGACCAGCACGGTGCGGTCCCCTTTGCGCTCGAGCAGCGCGTTCGTGGCGACCGTGGTGCCCATCTTCACGCACTCGACGTCGGCGGGAGAGATGACCTGACCGGGCGCGAGGCCGAGCAGGCGGCGGATCCCCTCGACCGCCGCGTCGGCGTACTGCTCGGGGTTCTCCGACAGGAGCTTGGCCGTGGTGAGCGAGCCGTCCGGCCGCCGGGCCACGACGTCCGTGAACGTGCCTCCGCGATCGATCCAGAACTGCCACTTGTGCGAGGTCGAGGTCATGGAACCCACGCGTTGCCGGACGCCTCCTCCGCCGCGCTCCCGCGCTGTTCTGCCAGCCGAAGGACGGCAAGACTAAGTTTTCATTGAACAATCTTCAACCGTCGAGGACCGTCGAGAGAGGGCGCCTGCCCACGCCGCTGGACGCTCGCAGCGTCCCGCCGCGCGCAAGGGGGGCGCCGCGCCATGACCCCGTGACCTCGCGCGGCGTGCCGCCTTGCCACGACCCCATGGCCGCGTACGCCCGCCCGGGAACCGACGTTCAGCGCTGTACAACCGTTCGTGCGGCGTGATAAGCGCTCCAGCAGCCCTCGAACGAGAGGATCTGCTCGAATGTCCAGCAAGCAACCACCTCCGCACGTCACCGCCACCCACGCGGCGGGGCTGGCCGCGCTGCTCGGCGCGACGGGCGCTGCCGCGGAGAACGAGCGCGCGGGGAGGGCGGAGCGGCACTTCGAGCGGGCACGGGGCGGGCGGTCGGCGCAGCCCGGGCCGCGCGCGAAGGCCGCCGCCGGCCCGCGCCCGCCGGGCGGCCCGTCGAACGCGGGCGGTGCCCGGGAGTACGTGCGCGCCGCGCCGACGCGCTCGCCGGTGCTGAACGCGTTCCTGAGCGAGCTCGGCACGGAAGGCGGAGCGCTCGTGCCGGTGAACGTCCACGTCTTCGACGAGCACGCCCTCGCGCCGAGGCTCGTCGAGCTCGCACGCCAGCGGGTGGTCTCCATGCTGCTCGCCGTGGGCAGGACCGAGGTGGCCATGACCCTGGCGCAGATGCCGTCGATCACCAACGAACGCGCCGCGCGGCTCTTCATGAGGCAGGCGGTCCACGTCGGCGGCGATCTCGGGGCGATCACGGGCGACTACGCGCGGCACTACCGGCGCTCGGGCGCGCCGGAGCGCGACGACCAGCGCGCGGGCTGCATCATGGCCGCGTTCGCAGGACGCCTGAGCGCCATGGCGGAGAAGCTCCTCGGCCCGCACGTGCGCGCCGAGCTGCGCGCCGCCCTGGAGGCGCTGACGTCGCACGGCAGCCCTCCCGCGCGGCGGGCGCGCGCGAGCGATCTCCGCGCGCCGCAGGGCGCCGGGCGAGGCGCCCTCGCGACGGCGCCGCGCGACGCCGCGAGCTCGGCGACACGGCCGAGGCGCAAATAGGCCGCGCGCGACGCCGCGCGCTCGGCGACACGGCCGAGGCGCAAATAGGCCGCGAGCTCGGCGATCCGGTCGAGGCGCAAGGACGCGGCGCGCGGTCCGGGTCGGATCCTGTTGCGGTGGGCCCGTTCGTTTGCTTCGTTGGGCGCGAGGCGCCCCGGCTGCTCGATTCCTGAGCCCCGGGCGCGCGTTCCCAGCGAGAGGCCGAGGCTCATGAATTCGCTCGCAGAAGGCAGCGTCGTCGCCGGTAGATACCGCCTCGAGCGCACGCTCGCGCGGGGCGGGATGGGGTCGATCTGGGTGGCCCGGCACCTCCAGCTCGACGCCACGGTCGCGGTCAAGCTCATGGCGCCCGAGTACGCTGCCTCGTCCACCGCGCGGGCGCGCTTCGAGCGCGAGGCGAGGGCCGCGGCGCAGCTCAAGATACCGAACGTCGTCCACGTGCACGATTATGGGGTCGAGGGCGACACGCCTTTCCTCGTGATGGAGCTCCTCGACGGCGAGGATCTCGAGACGCGGCTCTCGCGGGAGGGGCGAATCTCCATGGCGGCCACGCTCGGCATCGTCACGCAGGTGTGCAAGGCCCTGCGTCGCGCGCACGAGATGGGGATCGTCCACCGCGACCTCAAGCCGGCGAACCTCTTTCTCTCGCGGCAGGACGAGGACGAGCTCGTGAAGGTCCTCGACTTCGGGATCGCCAAGGCCCAGAGCACGCTGCTGGCTGGCAACGAGACGAAGACAGGCACGCTCGTCGGCTCGCCCTACTACATGAGCCCCGAGCAGGTGCGCCGCAGCAAGACCCTCGACTGGCGCAGCGATCTCTGGTCCGTCGGCGTGATCGCCTATCGCTGCCTCACCGGCGGTCTTCCGTTCCCGGGCGAGGAGATCGGCGAGGTGTTCGTGGCGATCTGCACGGAGGACGCCCCCCTCGCATCCAGCGTCGTGCCGGAGCTCGGGCCCGATGTGGATGGGTTCTTTTCGCGGGCGCTCGCGCGCGACCCGGCGCATCGGTTTCAGGGCGCGAGCGAGCTCGCCGAGGCGTTCGGCGCGGCGGTCGGCGCGGCGCGGTCGGAGACCCGACGTCTCCAGCCGTCGGTTCCTGCGGAGGGCCCGTCTCCGCTGCTCGCCGTCCGTGGCGGCACGATGGCCGCGAGCCCAGATGCGATAGGGTCGCGTCCAGATGCGACAGGGGCGCGTCCAGATGCGACAGGGTCGCGTCCAGATGCGATAGGGTCGCGTCCAGATGCGATAGGGTCGCGTCCAGATGCGATAGGGTCGCGTCCAGATGCGATAGGGCCGCGTCCAGATGCGACAGGGCCGCGTCCCGATGCGGCGAGCCCTGGAATGATGGGACCGAGCCCCGGCACGATGGGCGCCGCCTCCAGCGCGTCCGTGCCCACGCTGCCGAACGAAGCAGTGCCCCCCTTCCACGGCTCTCCACGCGGTGGCGCGTCGGAGGGGGCTGCGCCGGCGTTCCAGGGGGCCGTCAGCACGTTGACGTCGGCTGGAAATACGCTCGCCCCGAGTAAAGCCGACAGCCGCCGCGCCTGGATCTCGCTGGCCCTGGGCGCGAGCGCGCTCGCCCTGGGGCTCGTCACCTATGCGGTCCTTCGCGCTCCCGCGCCGGGCGGCGAACCGACGTCGCCGCCCGACCCGGCCGCCTCGCCTGCCTCCGCGTCCGCGCTGCCCGCCGCCGCGCCGTCAACCGCAACACCGGAGCCTGCGCCGCCGCCCTCCCACAGCGCGACGGCCGCGCCGGGCGCGCCTTCGGCCTCCGAGGCGCCGACCAGCGCGCCCGCGCCGCCGGCGCCGTCATCGTCCGCCAGGAAACGGGCGCCGTTGCCCCCGAGGCCCCGGATCCCTCGGGACGATCCCACCGACCACATGTGACCGGCCGCCGCGCAGCGAGGAGCCCGTGCGCTCGCGCCCGGCGCCGCGAGCGAGCTCACCCGCCCGGGTGGGTGTTCTTGTAGAGCCGCAGGCTGTTTCGGATCGCCATCGTCACCGTCATGGGGCCGACGCGGGGCACGAACACGCTCGCCTTGCTCTGGATATCGTCGCTGAAGTTCTTGAAGGTGGAGAAGTTGATGCAGAGGGCGCCCTCGCGGATCTCGGCGCCTTGCACGACCGGGAAGCTCCGCGAGGGCACGCCGGTCACCACGATGTCCGCCTGCCGCAGCGCGGTCGCCCGGTCCACCGTCGTCTCGCGCACCTCGTGCGAGTCGCCCGAGGCGCTGGGCACGAAGAGCAACGGACCGTCGATGTCGAACGACGTCACGTGGGCTCCGTCGTGCGCCATCATGCTCGCGAGCGGCCTCCCGACGACCTCGCTCCGGTTGAAGATGCACACGCGCCGGCCCTCGAGCGGCCGCTCCCCCTCGCCGAAGAAGCCGGCCGCCTCGACCAGCTTGAGGATCGCCAGCGGCGTGCACGGCAGGATCGCCTTCCTGGTCTTCGCCTCGTCCAGGAAGCGCTGGTTCTGGTACAGGCAGCGCGCCCAGAACGTGTGGAGCCCCTCGATGTCCTTCGCGGGATCGACGCTGTCCCGCAAGTACACGTCCTGCTCCGTGCCGAAGATCGGGTAATACACCATCATCCCGTGCACGCGCGCGTCCTCGTTCGCCGCGCGGATGGCCTCCTCGGCGTCGAGCCGCGTCGCGTGGCGGATCTCGAAGCGGACCCCCACGTCCTCGCACGCCTTGCGCGTGTACTCCGCGTACGTGTACGACGGCCCGTGATCCGCCGCGAGCACACCGACCAGGACCAGCGGCTCGGGCAGCGCCGCGAGCTCCGCCCGGATCCCGCTGCGGAACGTCTCCGCCACCGCGGTCGGATCGAGGACGCTGGCCGTGCGAGCGCCCGGGCTCGGCGGAATGTGGTGAGGGTCCATCCTGGGGCGGAGACGAGCACGCGCGAGCATCGGTGTCAAGTTTCCGGCGGGGCGACACTCTCGACTCTGCCTGCGCTGCCAGCTCTGCCGACTCTTACGTTCCTTCTCGCTGGTTCCGTCGATTCCCATCGATTCCCGTCGATTCCCATCGATTCCCATCGATTCCCATCGATTCCCATCGATTCCCATCGGTTCCCGCCAGCGCGATGCGCGGTCGTTGACTCGGGCGCTTCGTGGGATGGAGTTGCCCGCAGGGCGGTATCGCGCCGCGCTGGACGCGCGACGTGCCCCAGCCCAGCCATGGCTCCTGCAGGGGCGGAGGAGGGGAGCGCGCCGGGGGCGGAGACTCCAGCCCTCCGGAGCGCCGCCGCGCCCGGCTCACGAGCTCATCGCGAGGAGGACCGCTGCTCCGGGCCCGTGTCCACCGCGGGCGCCGCCACGCGGTTGCCCTCCGCCTCGGTGGGGCTGCCGGCGCCGGGCACGCGGAGGACCATACCGCTCTTGCCGCGCAGCTCATCGACGAAATTCGCTCCGAACACCTCCTCGGGCGTGTCGCCGTCGCGTCCGCCCATGCCCGAGAGCCCCTCGAGGCTCGCGACGTTTCCGTCCCGGCGTCTGGGCGCCGGACGAGAGCGCAAGACATCGTCCCGGGTCACCTTCAGCGCCACCACGTCCTCGCGCATCACGTCGATCCAGGAGGCGGGGAAGTCGGCCTCGGCGCCCGCGGGGCCGCGCACGCGGATCCGCGAGATGTCGTTGCCAGGATCGTTCGCGCCGATGCCCACGAGCTGCGCCTCGGCCTCGTCGGCGGTCATCACCCGCGTGTCGGGGCCGAGCTCGACCGTATCGTCCGTGACCCCGAGCGCCTCCTCCAGCTCCTGCCTCCGCTCGGGCGGCTGCGGCACGAGCGAGGTATCGACGCGCCCCGGCGGCTGCGCGGTCGTCCGCCCTTCGTAGTACCGAGGCAGCGCCAGCAGATCGTCACGGCCGGACCGCAAGCGGAGGTGCCCGTCCGCCGTGCCCTGCACGAGATCCATCGAGATCAGCAGCTCCTCGCTCGCCAGCGGAGAACGGAGCACCACGTGGGTCAGCACGCCCCGCTCCCGGTCGACCAGGACGCGGTCGAGCACGCCCGCATCGAGGCCTCCGTCGGCCAACACGGGCATCTCGAAGTCGAACTGCATGGTCCCTCCTCGGCGGCGAAGCGCCTCGCGCTCGGGCGAGAACCTGAGACGGTCGGATCCCGATGTCCAGGGGAGCACGGCGCGGACCCTCGTGACCGGTCGACCCCATCCCATGGGCCGGGCGCGCCGCGCGGCCTCGCCATCGCACGCAGGTGGTCGCCGACCCTCGGCTCATCGAGTCGTCGAGTCGCAGCGGCGTCGTCGACGCGCACGAGAGCGCTGACGGCCGCGCGACGCCGTATTGCCGTGACCTCGTGATGCCGTGACAGCGCGATACCATGACCTCGAAATGCCGTGACGCTGTGAGAAACCGTGTTGCCGCGATCCTGCGCGGATGTATCGCCGGGGCGCGGTCGTTTGCGATCTCGCGCGCCGGCGAGGCGCCATAGGCTTTGCGTTGAGCCGTGACTGAAGTGGTGTTATCGCTCGAGATCATGGGGATGATGCGAGCTCGATACGCAATGCTGATGGGGCCAGCCGTTCTGTGGTTGGCTGCGGCGCAGGGCTGTTCGACGACAGTACGAGACTTCGGAGGTGGCAGCGGCGACGGCGGCAGCGGCGGCGACGGCAGCGGCAGCGGTCATGGCGCCGGGGCGAGCGGCGGTGAAGGCGGGAGCAACGGCGAAAGCGGTAGCGTCGGCGAAGGCGGCAGCAGCGGCGAAGGCGGCAGCAGCGGCGAAGGCGGCAGCAGCGGCGAAGGCAGTAGCGTCGGCCAGGGCGGCGGCAGCGGCGAAGGCGGCAGCGGCAGCGGCAGCGGCGGCGGCGGCGGCGGCGAAGGCGGGGGTGGGCCGGTGTGTACGCCGGAGACCGACGGCGAGCTCTGCACCGCGCGCGGCCAGGAGTGCGGCGGCTTCGAGGCCGTCGATCGGTGCGGCAAGGCCAGGCAGGTCGTCTGCAGCGGGTGCGCGCTCCCGGCGCGCTGCGGGGGCGGCGGCGAGGTGAACCGCTGCGCGGCGCACCCGTCGCTGATCGGCATCGACGGCTACATCCTGCAGGAGGGCTCGCTCGGAGGGCGATTCCACGTCAACTTCGCCAACGATGGCGTGGCCACCGCCGGCGGCTTTTGCTGCGCCGATACCATCGCGGAGGCGCGGAGCGCGTACCCGGGCAAGAACATGATCGTGCTGCCGGGTCAGTCCCGGGTGACCGCCGGAGAGGTGCCCGCCCTCCGGCGCGTCGACGGGTACATCGTCCCTTCCCGCCCCGGAGACGCGGGGCCGCTCCGGGTCGAGTTCGCCATCGACGGCGCCCTCACCGGCGAGGGGACCTGCTGCGCCGAGAGCATCGACGCCGCACGCGCGGCGCACCCCGACAAGAACCTCGGCTATCTCCCCGAGTTCCCCATGTGAACGGACACCGGCGCGCCGGGAGGCGCCGGTGAGCCAGAACCTTGGCACAACGTGGCGCATCTCCCGCGCGCGGTCTGCGTCTATTCCCGCGGATTTGCTGCTCGTGGGCCGTAAAACATCTTGGTACGTCGTATGCAATCAACGCGCCGGCCGCTGGGGATGTGCCAGCGCCGCTCGGGAGGATTTGGACTTATGCGCGTACGCTTCGATGCTCTCCGCCGACGCTGGAGCTCTCCCCACCTGCTCGCCGCGCTGGCGCTGGCGAGCGCGTTCGCGGCGGGGTGCTCCTCCGATGAGGCCCCGCCAACGACGCTCGGTCGCCCCGATCAACCCCGGAACGGCACGCTCGAGATCGACGAAGCGAGGCTGCTGGGCGTGATCGACGGGAGCGATCTGCGCCTCCAGATCCCGGTGCGCAACCTGACCGCCGGCGCGACGAGCGGCCACCTGCGCGTCACGCTCGTCGATCTCGGCGCGGACAAGGAACAAGGCACGACCGACGTCGACCTGGAGATCGCGGGCGGGACGGCGACGACCGCGGAGGCGCGCCTTCCGGCGCCGGCCGTGAGCGCGCAGCCGGGCCTCGCGCGGTACCTCGTCCGCGTCGACGACGGGTCGGAGGAGGGGCTGCTCGTCACGCGCAGCCTCCTCCGCGTCATCCCGCCCTACGACGTGCAGCTCGAGGGGCCGGCGCGCGTGGTTCGCGGCCGCACCGCGAGCTACCGCGTGCGCGCGACCGACGCCTTCACCCACCAGCCGGTGCCCAAGGTGGATGTCGAGCTCGCGGTGGGCGAGGGGGCGCGGCCGCTCCGCGGGACGACGGACGCGCTCGGCGCCGCGGTGTTCGAGGTGGAGCCCGGCGCGCTCGGGGCGCACCCCGTCTCCGCGCAGGCGCTCGGCTTCGGCGTCAACGCGGCCCTCACCGCGAGCGTCACCGTCGAGGGCCCCGGCCCGAAGCTGCTCCTCACCACCGACAAGCCGCTCTACAAGCCCGGCCAGACGATCCACCTGCGCGCGCTCGCGCTCGAGCGGGGGAACAACGCGCCGCTCGTCCGCGAGCCGATCACGTTCGAGGTGGAGGACGGCAAGGGCAACAAGATCTTCAAGAAGCCCATCGTGACCGACGCTTATGGCGTCGCCGCGACGACGTTCCGGATCGGCTCCATCGTGAACACCGGCGAGTTCAAGGTGCGCCTCGTGAGCGGGGAGACCACGACGGAGAAGGTCGTGACCGTGGGGCAGTACGCGCTGCCCAAGTTCGAGGTCGCCGTGAGGACCGACAGGCCGTGGTACACGGCGGGCGACACGCTGACAGGCACGATCGACGCGCGCTATTTCTTCGGCAAGAACGTCGCCGGCGGCGGCGTGACCATCGAGGCGGCGTCGCTGGACGTCGGTCAGACGACGTTCCAGCGCATCGTGGGCGAGCTCGACGCCGAGGGCCATTACGGCTTCAGCTTGACGCTTCCGCGGAGCCTCGCGGGCCTGCCGCTGGAGCAGGGCGACGCGGCCGTGACGCTCACCGTCACCGTCGCGGACACGGCAGGGCAGGAGGTCACGAAGGCGATCCCGGTCAAGGTCGCCGCCGACGCGGCCTCGATCGTGCTCGTGCCCGAGGCGCGCGAGCTCGTCCCGGGGATCCCCAACACCCTTCTTCTCTTCGTCACCGACCCGCTCGGGGCGCCGCTCCCCGACACGGAGGCGGTCATCACGGCGCCCGACGGCACGCAGCTCACCGCGCGCACCGACGCCTTCGGCCAGGCCGTGGTGAGCTTCACCCCGCCGGTCGCCACGGCGGACGGCGCGTTCGAGGTGCGGGCGACGGTGGGCGAGCGGGCGGTCACGCGGAAGTTCTCGTTCGTCACACAGACGGGCGGCGAGCACCTCCTCGTGCGCACCGACCGGGCCGTCTACGAGACCGGCGAGACGGTCGAGGTCACCATCGAGTCCAGCGAGGAGGCCGGCAGCGTCTACGTCGACTGGCTGAACGACGGCCAGGCCGTCGATATGCGCTCTCTCGAGCTCGAGGGCGGGCGCGCCCATTTCAGCATGCCTGTCGACGCCGGCCTGCTCGGCAGCAACCGGGTCGAGGCGTACCTGGTCGACGACGATGGCAATCTGGTCCGCTCCGGCCGCACCGTGTTTGCGCGCGGCGACTCCGCGCTGAGCGTCGAGGTCGAGGCCGACAAGCCCCTGTACGCGCCGGGGGAGACGGCGACGCTGCGGCTGTCGGTCAAGGACGACGCGGGGAACCCGAAGGTCGCCGCGCTCGGCGTCCAGGTGGTCGATCAGGCGGTCTTCGCGCTCGTCGACGCCCAGCCCGGGCTGCTCCGCACCTACTTCGAGCTGGAGGACGAGTTCGCGAAGCCGAGCTACGAGATCCACGGCCCGGCCGCGAACCTCCAGGACCTCCTGTTCAACGCGACCGCGAGCGAGGACCCCGAGAAGGCCGAGGCCGCGCAGGTGAAGACCCAGGCCTCGCTCGCCGCGCTCGCCGGCACGTCGCTCACTGGCCTCCAGGCGCGCACGTGGCCCGCCGTGCTGGCGAAGGTGCCGGAGGAGCTCGCGCCGTTCTACGAGCGCCAGAAGGGCGTGATGAAGCCCTGGCTCGCGGAGGCCACCGCGGCCGCCGCGCAGGAGCTGAAGGCGCTCGGCTGCGACGGCGCCCAGTTCCAGTGCAGCGGGGGCGCGTACGTCGAGCTGCTGGGGAGCCGGGTCGCCGAGCGCCTGCGCGCCTTCGACGTGTGGGGCAACGCGTACCGGGTGGCCTCCAGCTGGAGCGGGTTCACGCTGCAATCGTCGGGGCCCGACGAGGTGGAGCAGAGCCAGGACGACGCGACGTTCGCGTTCGCGTTCAGCGATCTCGGGGTCCAGGTGCCCACGCAGGACTGGGCAGAAGGGGGCATCCCCGGCGGCGCGGACGGCGGCTGGGCGAATGGCGCCGCGACCGGAGGAACCGGAGCGGGCGGCGGCTCGGCCGGGAATCCCACCCCGGATCCCGGTGGCAACGGCAACGCTGGCGGGCCGCGCGTCCGGCGCGAGTTCCCGGAGACCCTCTACGTCAACCCGAGCGTGATCACGAGCCCCGACGGCACGGCCACCCTGAGCATCCCGCTCGCGGACAGCATCACCGAGTGGCGGCTCTCGGCGCTGGCGAACTCCACGGACGGCAAGCTCGGCGGCATCCAGAGCGGCTTCAAGGTGTTCCAGGACTTCTTCGTCGACGTGAGCTTCCCGGCGACGCTCACGCGCGGCGATGAGGTCGAGTTCCCGATCGCGGTCTACAACTACCTGGAGACGCCGCAGACGGTCGATCTCAGCCTCGAGCCGGGGAGCTGGTACACGCCGCTCGGCGCGACGTCGACGACGGTGTCCCTCGCGGCGGGCGAGGTGCGCGGCGTCCGGTTCCCGGTGAAGGTGAACACGGTGGGCGTCAACTCGCTCACGGTCACCGCGCGGGGCAGCGCGGGCGCCGACGCCGTGGCCCGCACCGTGCGCGTGGTCCCGGACGGGAAGCCGTTCGCAGAGAGCCAGTCTGGCACGCTCGCGCCGGGCAGCGCCGAACACGCGCTGTCGTTCCCTGCGGACGCGGTCCCCGGCTCGAACCAGCTCTATCTCGAGATCTACCCCGCGTTCCTGTCGCAGGTCGTGAGCGGCATGGACAGCATGCTCCAGGTCCCGAATGGCTGCTTCGAGCAGACCACCTCGACGACCTGGCCCAACGTGCTCGTCACGCAGTACATGAAGCAGACAGGCCAGATCACCCCGGAGATCCAGATGAAGGCCGAGTCGCTGATCTCGGCCGGGTACCAGCGATTGCTCACGTTCGAGCACTCCGGCGGCGGCTTCTCGTGGTTCGGCGAGCAGGACGGGCATCCGTACCTGTCGGTCACCGCGTTCGGCGTCATGGAGTTCGCCGACATGATCAAGGTCCACACCGTGGACGAGGCGATGCTCGCCCGGACCGTCAACTGGCTCGCCGGGCAGCAGAAGGCGGACGGCACGTGGGAAGGCGACCAGACCGAGTTCTTCAGCTTCCACACCGGCACGCTCCGCAACAGCGCCTTCGTGCTCTGGGCGCTCGCGAGCGCGGGGTACACGGGGCCCGAGATCGGGAAGGGGCTCGCCTACCTGGGCCGCTCGCTGAAGCCGGCGACCGACGACCTGTACACGCTGGCGATCGCGGCCAACGCGCTCGCCGTGGCCGACCCCTCCGCGGCGCTGACGGACCAGGTGCTCGACGCCCTGGATGCGCGCAAGACCGCGGAAGGAGACGCATTTTACTGGGATGACGGCGGCACGCAGACCTCCTTCTACGAGTCCGGGAACGACGCCAAGGTCACGACCACCGCGCTCGCGACCCACGCGCTGCTCTCCGCGGGCGCCCACCGGCCGAGCGCCGACGGCGGCGTGAAGTTCCTGACCCAGTCGAAGGACCCGAACGGCAACTTCGGCTCCACCCAGGCGACGATCTGGAGCCTGCGCACCCTGCTCCTCGCCGCGAGCAAGGGGACGGAGGGCGCCACGGGGACGGTGACCGTCGCGGTCGACGGCGCGGCGGCGGGCACGGTCTCCCTGCGCGAGGACCAGGCCGACGTCATGACGACGGTCGACCTCACGCACCTCGCGACCGCGGGCGCGCACGACGTCGCGCTCTCGTTCTCGGGGGAGGGGAAGCTCAGCTACAACCTGGTGAGCCGCCACAACCTGCCGTGGGCCGCGGTCCCGAACGACGCGGGAGGCCCGCTCGCTGTCAGCGTGGCGTACGACAAGACCCAGCTGTACGTGGACGACATCGTGACGGCGTCGCTAAGCGTCCAGAACAAGACGGACTCGGTGCAGAGCATGGTCCTCGTGACCGTCGGGCTGCCGCCCGGCTTCCAGCTCCTGACCGCGGATCTCCAGGAGTACATCGCCGCGGGCCAGCTCTCGAAGTTCGAGATCACGGGCAAGCAGCTGATCCTCTATGTGAAGGAGATCCCTGCGGGCCGCGCGGTCGCCTTCGCTTACCGGTTGCAGGCGACCATGCCTGTTAGGGCGGAGGACGGCGGCGCCGAGGTGCACCCGTACTACCAGCCGGAACAGCAGAGCTACTCCGGAGCGCAGCTCCTCGAGGTGGCGGGGGAATGAAGGGCTGACCGGGCGAGGGCGCTGACCGCGGGTGCGCGGCAGCGCCCCTGCGCCGGCGCGTGGATCAGGGGCAGGCGACGCGCCAGGCGTCGAGGTCGAGCTTCTTGATCAAGGTCGAGAGCCCGAGCGGCTTCGTGGCGGAGCAGACGGCGTTTGCCTTCGAGGCGTCGACGTACTCGGCGTGGAACACCGCCTTGCCGGCGCGGATGAACGGGGTGAGCATCTCGCACTCGCCGTATTCGTGGCACTCCTCGTTCAGGGCCCAGTCGAAGCTCCCCACCAGATCTTTCACCTGATCGAGATCGTTCTTCAGCCCGATGGACAGCCCCCGCGCGTGCGCCTCGGCGGCCAGGAAGCGGTTGTAATCGAGCTGCGTCGCCGCCGTCAGCGGGAAGCCGGGGCTGTTGGTGTAGCCGTCGACGTTGTCGGGCTCCACGCCGTCGCAGCGCTTCTGCACCGCCAGATCCAGCCGAGCCTTCATGACGTTGCGCACGCCGGCGTTGCGGGTGTCGAGCCACCGCTCGCCCGGCCAGCCGTCGAGCGGATTGCCGAGCCCTGCGGCGGGGAAGCTCGACGCGTCGTCGCGCCAGTCCTCGCTGCTCCCCGCGCTGAAGTAGCAGATCACCTTCTTTCCGGCCGCGCGCAGCGTGTCGATCTTCGCCTGCGGGGCGTCGAAGAGGTCGATATCGTACATGGCGACATCGAGGCTGGTGTCGATGGTGCCCGTGAGCTGCCATTGCCACGTCGTCCCCGGCGCGGGGACCCAGATGCCGCCGGTGGAGCCACCGGTGCCGGTGGAGCCGCCGGCGCCGGAGCCGCCGGTGCCGGAGCCGCCGGTGCCGGTGGAGCCGCCGGCGCCGGAGCCACCGGTGCCGGTAGAGCCGCCTGAGCCGCCAGCACCGGAGCCGCCAGCGCCAGAGCCGCCGGTGCCGGTGGAGCCGCCGGCGCCGGAGCCGCCGGTGCCGGTGGAGCCGCCGGCGCCGGAGCCGCCGGTGCCGGTGGAGCCGCCGGCGCCGGAGCCACCGGTGCCGGTGGAGCCGCCGCTGGTCGTGCCCGTCAGGACGAGCTTGTCGAGCATCGAGCTGTCGGCGGAGCTGCTCGTCGCGTACCGGATCTTGAGGGTACCGCCCGCCACGAACCGCCCGAGCGGCCCCGGCAGGGTCAGGCTCGCGCTCGTCCAGGACCAGTCGCGCGCGAACGCGTTGTCGCCGACCGGGACCCAGGCGCGGGCGGCCGCGTCCCACGCCTCGAAGGTCCAGCGCATGTCCGTCCTCGCGGGGCCGCGATAATTCACGCCCAGCGCGAGGGACGCGAGCTGCGCCGCCGAGGTGCCCGACGGGAGCGCGTACTCGCACGTCGCGCTCGTGCCGGGCGCGAACTCGACGTACTTGCTCCACACGTCCTGCTGGCCCGTGAGATCCGCCGTCGCGAGCGCGGCGGCCGTCTGCCCGGCGCCGATGCTGCCCCGGCTCACCGTCAGCTTGGAGCAGGTCATCGTGAGGGCGCCGGTGACCGCGTCGCCGCTCGCCGCCGAGGCGATCTCCGCGTCGGAGCCCGAATCCGCGCCGCACCCTGCGGCGGCGAGCGTCGCGACCAGGCTCACGAGGGCATGGCGCAGGGCGCCGCAGATCGCGAGAGAGGACGCCGGTCGGATGGGATAAGTCATGCTCGTCTCCTGTCGTGTTGGTCGTAGGTGAAGCCAGGCGCACGTCTGGAGACGCGTCGTCGGCGCGACGCGTCTCCAGACGCTCCGGTCCCCGCGATGGCCCGGGCGATGGCGGCTCCCGCAGCATCTCCGCGCGCCGCAGCGGCGCTGGTCCGTGCGCGCCGCAGACGCATTGCAAGGCGGGGACCAGCGCGCGCTCCGCGTCTTCCGCGCGGCGGTGCGCGCTGCCGTTGCCGCGGGCTGCGCAAGCGTCGTACACTTGCGCAACCTTCGAACGGCATGGCGGAGCGAGACCCTCGTCGACAGGCAGCTTCTCCGCCGAGCGCGGAGCCGCCGCGCGCCGCGGCCGAGGTCGCGACAGAGCTCGACGCCGCGGAGAGCGCGCCCGACGAGCGGACGCCGCAGGGTCAGGCCTCCCTGATCATCCGCGCCGGTGATGGCGCGGCGCGGGTGATTGACCTGACCGAAGGCGACGTGGTCGCGATCGGCCGCGCGCCGGAGTCCGCGGTCCACGTCGACGATCCCCGCGTGTCGCGCAACCACGCGATCGTCGCGCGGCACGGCGACGCCCTCGAGGTCATCGACTGCGGGAGCCGCAACGGCACCTCGGTGAACGGCGCCGTCTTGCGCGACGCCGTGCGGCCCCTCGCCGGCGGCGACGTGATCCGCATCGGCCCGGCCGAGATCGTCGTCGCGATCGCGGCGCCGGCGCCCGTCGAGGCGGCGCCGCCGGGGGCCGCGCCGGAGGCGCTGGAGGGCCCGCCCTCCGGCCCCGGCGCCGGCTTCGTCGTCGCGGACGAGGCGATGGTGAAGGTCTTCCAGGTGGTGCAGCGCCTCGCGCGCGCGCAGACGACGGTGCTCGTGCTCGGCGAGACGGGCGCGGGGAAAGAGGTCGTCTCCGAGCAGCTCCACCGCGCCAGCCCGCGCGCAGGCGGCCCGTTCGTGCGGCTGAGCTGCGCGGCGCTGCCCGAGGCGCTGCTCGAGAGCGAGCTCTTCGGGCACGAGAAGGCCGCCTTCACCGGGGCGGATCGCCGCAAGATCGGCTACTTCGAGGCGGCGCAGGGCGGCACGCTGCTGCTCGACGAGATCGGCGAGATGCCCCTCGCCATGCAGGCCAAGCTGCTGCGCGTGCTCGAGAGCCGGCGCGTGGCCCGGATCGGCGGCACGCAGGAGATCGAGCTCGACGTGCGCGTCGTGTGCGCCACGCACCGGGACCTCCAGGCCGAGGTGGCGGCCGGGAGGTTCCGGCAGGATCTCTACTACCGCATCAGCACGTTCGTCCTCCGCGTCCCGCCGCTGCGCGAGCGGCGCGCCGAGATCGCGCTGCTCGTACACCGCTTCGCGCAGCAGGTCGCCGGGCGCATCGGGGAGCGGGCGCCGCGCTTCGCGCCCGCGGCGATGCAGGCGCTCGAGGCGCACGTGTGGCCCGGCAACCTGCGCGAGCTGCGCAACGCGGTGGAGCACGCCGTCGTGCTGGCCGAGGGCGGCGTCATCGACGTCGAGCACCTGCCGGCCTCCGTGGTGGAGGGCGCCGAGGGCGCCGCGCCCCACGCGAGCGCGGGCGCGCCCCCGGCGAGCACGGGGGCGCCGCCGCCGTCCGCCGACGGCGGGACGATGCCCGCGCGCCTCGCCGAGCTGGAGAAGAGGAGCATCGAGGACGCCCTCGCCGCCGAGGGGAACAACCAGACGCGCGCGGCGAAGCGGCTCGGCATCTCGCGGCGCGCGCTGCTCTACAAGCTGGACAAGTACGACATCAGGCGATGAGCCTCGGGGATCGCACGTGCGGGCCGCCTGATGGCCGGATTCAGTGGCCGGATTTCTTCGGCACGATCTGCGGCTTCGCCGCGGACTGGGGCGCGCGGTGGACCATCGTGTAGGCGTACTCCTTCGCCACCTTCGCGAGGAGCGTCACGTTGTTGATCAGCGTCGCGCGGTCGATGTTGGCGACGCCGAACATCATCTGCGGCTGATGATCGATGAAGACAACGGCGGTGTCCTGGGGTGTATACAGCTTTTGATACTGGTTCATATCCCTCATCGCTCCTGCCATTGACGGTCGAATGGACGACCTTGCCGATCACGAGCGGCGTCCGCGCCCCCCTCGGGCCGGTGCGGTCGTGACCCTACCCGGTCGGGATCGGACGTTCCTGGACGAAACTGCCGGGAGCCGGGGGCTCCTGTGGTCCTTGAGCGGCCCGAAGTCGAGCGACGAAGAGCGCAGCGTCGTCCTGGACCGCCGCCGGCCGGCCGCGTCCGGGGGTGCCCTTCGACGAGCTCGCGCGCTCCTCTCGGCGTCGAAGGGAGAGGGCGAGCGGCCGCCGGCGCCGTCGCGGCGTTACCCGCTGCAGCAGCGGAACCCGATCGTATGATCGGTGTCGGCGCGCTCGCGCTCGTCGCGCGCGTCGCACCGGAGCTCTTCGAGCGCTCCCCCGCTGTCGAACGCCCCGCCCCGGGTCCTGCAGAGGTCGCCTGGGCCGACGTCGTCGGAGCACGCGTCTTCCCACTCGCGGACGTTTCCGCTCATGTGCTGCAGGCCGAGATAGCCGCCCTCGCACGCCAGGCTGGCGTCGTCGCCGACAGGCACCGTCTCGGTGCTGTCGCCGTTGCACTGGAGAGCGTCGAACTCGCCGGTGGAGTGAGCGAGCGCGCCGTGCTTGCTGCATGCGTCGAACCACTCGCCCTGCGCCATGTCGCCGCGGAACGGCAGCGGGCCGCCGTGGCGCTCGCCGCAGAGGCGCTTGCCCTGGCTCCTGCAGAAGGCGCGCGCGTCGCACCAGTCGATGCAGGTGGCGGGGTGCTCGTCCTCCTTGCGGCGCGTCGTGCACACGAGGGGCGCCTCGGGCCCGGTGTCGTCGAAATCGAAGGTGCTGTTGAACGAGCAGAACGGCTCCTGCGCCGCGAGGTCCGGCTGCGTGGCCAGGAAGGTGCGGTAGGCGGCGTTCGACACCTCGGTCTGGTCGATGCAGAACGAGCTCTCGATCGTCACCATGCCGGCGGGGCACTGGCAGACGCCCTCGGTGCAGGCGGCCGTCGTGCAGTCGGCGCTGGCGTCGCAGGGCTGGCCGTACAGGCACGAGGCGTTGCCGGCCCCGGGCTCGCAGGTGAGGCCGTGCAGCGGGCGCACGAGCGAGCACGCCGAGAGGAAGGCTGCCGCCAGGGCGGCGGCGCCGCCGCGGGCGCGGGCCGACGCGCGCATCAGAAGGACCCCGCGACGCCCGCGGCGTTGCCGGCGACGAACGGCCAGAGCGCCGCCGCGCCGGCCTTCGAGGGCTGCGCCGCGGCCGGCCGGGTCATGTAGAGCCACGCCGCGGCGCCCAGCGCGACGACGCCCACGCCGAGGCCGATGTCGGCGACCGCGTGCTGGACCCGGATGGCGCGCACCTCAGCCTCCGTGCAGCGCGGGGCGCACGTGGCGCGCAGGTCGGCCTCGGCGCTCAGCGAGAGGGCGCCGGCGACGGCGAACACGGCGAGCCCCGCGACGCCGACGGCGCCGGAGGCCCACACGAGCCCCGGGACCGAGGGCTCCGCGGGCGGCGCGGCGCCCGGGGCGAGCGGGCGAGGCGAGGGGGGCGCGCCGGTCGAAGCCGCGCCCAGGATCACGGTGAGCGGGCGGTTCTTCTCGCCCTCGCGGATCAGCACGCGCTCCTCGACGGCGGGGCCGGTCGCGGGCTCGAAGCGGAAGGTGTGCGGGCCCGGGTCCACCGGCAGCGCCTTGCCGTCGAGCGCCGCGGCGAGGGGGCGCCCGTCCACGAGCACGCGCACGTCGAGGCGCTCTCGTCCGTGCGCGTCCCTCGCGGCGACCACCACGGAGGGCAGGCTCTGCTCGACCTCGGCGAGCCACGGCCCGCAGTCGGCCACGGCGGCCGCCGGGCACGTCGGCTGCGAGCAGGCGACGAGCGCGTCGCGCGCCTCGATCAGCCGGCCGTCGCGGCGGAGGCCCTGCGCGCGCTCGTAAGCGGCGGCGCACGCCTGCTTGTCCGGCGCGGCGTCGGTGCGGGCGCCGGCGAGCGAGAGCGCCGCCGCGGCGGCGAGGGAGAGCGCGAGCCGGGCGCGGTTGGGACACGGAGGGATCATCGGTTCACAGGCACTCAGGCTTGAGCCGGCGTATGCCGGCCTTGTCCACGGTATAGGGCGGGGAGCAGCGCTGGGTGTCGGCGCGGGTCGCGCGCGCCGCGGGTGCAGGCGCGCGCGTGGCGGCGGCAGGGCGCGCCGAGCGCTGTGCGGGCGCCGGCGTGACCGCGTTCGCCGAGTCAGCCGCGGCGGCGCTCGCCGGGTCAGCCGCGGCGGCGCTCGCCGGGTCAGCCGCGGCGGCGCTCGTCGGGTCAACCGCGGCGGCGCTCGCCGGGTCAGCCGCGGCGGCGCTCGCCGGGCTTGTAGCGACGGTGCTCGTCGGGCTTGCCGCGATGGTGCTCGCCGCGCTCGCCGCCGAGGCGCTGGCCGGCTGCGCCGCGGGCGCGTGGACCGCGCGCGCGGCGTCCTCCGGGCCGGGAGGGGCGCGGCGCCACGACTGCGCCGCGAGCACGGCCGCGCCGCCGAGGACCAGCGCGCCGAGCAGCGCGAGCCGCGGACGCGCGCGCTTCCTCGCCATGGGGGGCGGACCGTCGCGCCGCGTGCCGTCCGTCGCGGGGAGTCCCAGCGAGACCACGCTGGACGTCACCGATCCGGGCGGGTGCTCGGCTGCGAGCATTCCCTGATCGAGGGCCCTCGACGGGATCGCGGGCGCGGTCTCTACCAGTCCGCGCCCCGGATGGCTCTGCGAGATGGACTCACGTCCGCTCCCGCCGCTGGGCTCGCTCGGCCCGCCCAGCGCGGCCGCGCCCGCGCCCGCGCCCGCGCTCGGCGTCGCGGGGGCGCTCGGGATCGCCGCCGACGCGCTCTCGATCGCGGCGACGCGGGCCGCCCGCCGCGCGAGCGCGTCGCCGGCGAGCTCCTCCACCCACTCGCCCACGGCGCGCGGCGACGCGAGCGGCACGGCGTCCTCGATGGCGACCGCGAGCTCGCGGGCGGTCGGGTAGCGGCCCTCCGGGTTCCGCTCGAGCGCACGGAGGACGATGGCGTCGAGCGCAGGCGGCACGTGCGCCGCGAGCGAGCTCGGGGGCAGGATCGGCTTCTCGAGCACGGCCCGGATGAGGGCGCCCTCGTCGCCGCCGTCGAAGAGCCGGCAGCCCGCGAGCGCCTCCCAGAGGACCGCGCCCGCCGCGAACACGTCGGTCCGCCGGGTCACGTCGCCGCAGAGGAGCTGCTCGGGCGCCATGTACGCGAGCTTGCCCTTGATCTGCCCGCCGCGGGTGGTGCTGAGCCGCCCGCGCGCCTTGGCGATGCCGAAGTCGAGCAGCCGCGCCGTTCCGTCGACGCCGACGAGCACGTTCTCGGGCGAGACGTCCCGGTGCACGATGCCCAGCGGATCGCCCCACTCGCTGCACGCCTCGTGGGCCGCGTGCAGGCCGTGGAGCGCGCCGCACGCGATGCTCGCGACGATGGGGACCGGCGCCGGCGCGCCGCGCGCGCGCGCCGCCCGGAGCAGCCGCGCGAGCGACTCGCCCCGCACGTACTCCATGACCAGGAACGCCTCGTCCTCGGCGAGGAGGAGGTCGACCATGGCGACGACGTTGGGGTGCTGGATGCGCGCGACGATGCGGGCCTCGTCGCGCAGGCTCTCGGCGATCTCGGGCGCCTCGGCGAGCGCGGGGTGCAGCCGCTTGATGGCCACGGTGCGAGAGAAGCCCGCGTCGCCGACGAGCCGGCCGAGGTGCACGGACGCCATCCCGCCGGACGCGATCGGGCTGTACAGCAGATATCGCCCAATGGGCCTGGGCTGCGACGGCTCCGGCGACATGCCGATGGGATGATACACGAGCACGCCCGGCGCCGCCCCTGGGAGGCGCCGGCGCCGGGCCCACCCCTGTGAAGGAGATGGAGCGACGGGCGCGTGTCGATTGACGTCGTTCGTCTTCGTCTTCGTCTTCGTCTCTGGGCGCGGGCCGTCAGCCCTGCAGGGGCGTGCTCGGCTCGACGAAGCAGAGGCGGTAGCCGTCGGGGTCGGTGACGACGACCTCCCGCGTGTGCCACGGCTGGTCGCGTGGCCCATCGACGGCGGCGCCGGCCGCCGCGGCGCGCGCGGCGATGGTCTCGATGCCGCGATCGCCGGCGGCGCTGAAGCAGACGATGACGCCGAGGCCGCGCTGCCCGGCGAGCGAGACCCCCGGCGGCGTCGCGACGAGGAAGAGATCGGCGTGGCGCGCCCAGCGCAGGTGGACGAACACCAGATCCTGGTGGACGCGGGTGAAGCCGAGGAGCTCGTAGAACGAGGCGGAGCGCTCCGCGTCGGCGACGAGGAGCTTGACGTAGGAGGGCATCACGTAGGGATCGTCGCTGGGCATGGTCGCTGGGCGCGAAGGTGCGCTGCGCCGGGCCGGAAGGCAAGGCGCGAGCGCCGGACAGGGCAGCGGCCGCCCGCGAGCCCGGCGGTCCGCTGGGCTCGCGCGATGGATCAAGAGAGCGGAACGGGCTCTGGGGCGGCCAGGTAATGGTTGATCTGTCGATGGGTAATTCGATGGCATGATCGATAGATAAATGGGCTTGACCCGGTCTTGGTAATTACCGACAGCACCGCTCTCTGCGTGCGGATTCGATACCACCGGACTCCGGGGGAACGACGAGAGGCATGGGGTGTCAACAGATGTCCTTTCGCGCTCTGGTGTGGTATCGGCGGCCGTCATGCATTTCCGCCTCGATCAGCTCGGCAAGAACATCCTTCGGGACGTCTTCGTGCTCGTGGGGGCCGCTGAGACCGAGGTGGAAGTGCCGGCCGGGGATGCCCAGCGGATCGACGTCTGGCACGTGCCCGATCCGGACCTGCTGCGAGCGCACCCCGAGATCGAGCCCGGGCTGCTCCGCTCGATGGCGGCGGAGGCGGGGATGGTGGAGGTGTTCAGCGGCGCGCCGGGCGCGGCCGAGCTCCACGGCTGCATGCGCAAGCGTTATCAGTGGCATCATACGCTCGAGCTGCGAACGGAGCGCGAGCTGGAGCTGCCATCGGCGTGGCTCGTGTGCGCTGGGCGTCCGGATGGGGTGTTGCGCGACTTCGGGTTCGTGCGGGACGCTGCTGGTCCGGAGGGCCTCTACGTCGGCCCGGCGCCAGGGTGGCGGATTCATGCGGTGGTGATCGCGGAGCTGCCGCGCGTGAGGAGCACGGTGCTATTGCGCTTGCTCGGCTCGCCCCGCGTACGGCGAGCGGCGCTGCGCGACCTCGCGGCGCTCCCCGATGACGCGTGGGAGCGCCGGGTGGCGCTGCCGTGGCTCGTTCGGCTAAGCTTCGAGGTGCCAGGGCAGCTCCTGCTGGGGTTGCCTTCCGAGGAGAGGGATTTCATCATGGAAACCCGCGAATGGTATGAGCAGTTCACCGCGCGGAGGGAAGCGGCGCTGAGGGAGGCGGTGTCCAAAGAGAGCGAGGCGGCGCTCAAAGAGAGCGAGGCGGCGCTCAAAGAGAGCGAGGCGGCGCTCAAAGAGGCGCAGAGGCAGGCGGAAGAGGCGAAAGAGGCGGAAAAACGCGCACTGCTGCATGGCGAGCAGCGCGGGCAGCTCCAGATGACGGCCCGGATGTGCGAGCTCCGGCTCGGCAGGCCGCTCAGTGAGGCGGAGACTGCAGCGCTCGCCGAGCGGCTGGATCGGCTGCGAGAGACCCGGGTAGGGGAGGTGGTGCTCTCGTTCTCGGCGGAAGCGCTGGCGGCCTGGCTCTCCGAGCCGAACGCGACGTAGCGCGACGGCGCCGGACCGCTGCTCCTCCGAGCCAGCCGGGCGCCGTACGATGCGGTGCGACCTACTTGGTCGACGGGGCCGCCGGCTCGACGACGCAGCGGATGCCGAGGAACCCGCAGCGGTACGTCGCCTCGAAGCCTCCCGGCCGCGCGGTCCTGACGAGCGGCGCGATGCCGTCGCGCCAGCTGCCGCCGCGGGCGATGCGCATCTTGCCGTTGCCGTCGTTGGCGCTGGTGGTCCACTCGAAGACGTTGCCCGCCAGGTCCTGGATGCCCTGCGGGCTGGCGCCAGCGGGGAAGCTCCCCACGTCGCACGCGGTCTTGCGCACGGCGCCGCCGCCGGACCAGCAGAGCTGATCCTTCGGGGCCTCCTCGCCCCACGGATACGGCCGAGCCTCCTCGCCGCCGCGGGCCGCCCACTCCCACTCGTCGTCGCGCGGTAGCCGCTTGCCCCGCGCCGCGCAGTAGGCCTGGGCCTGCGAGAAGTCGACGCAGACCATCGGCTGCTTCTCCTTGCCGGCCACGCCGTAGGTCGACGCCTCCTTGGCGCAATTGGCCAATGTATCCGTGCACTTGCCATCCTTGACGCACGCCGCGAAGGCCTCGGCGGTGACCTCGGTCCTGTCGACGCAGAGGTCGCCCACGGTGGCCTTCACCTTGAGCGGGCCCATCACGAAGCTGCCGCCCGGGACCCGGGCCATGCCGTCGGGGCAGCCCTCCGATGGCTTCGCCGCCTCGGCCGGTGCGGCGGTCGGCTCGGCGCCGGGCTGCCCGGCGCTCGCCGGCGCCGAAGCCACCGCCGGCTCGGACGGGGGCGGGGTCGCCGGGGCGAGCGCCGCCCCTGTCGAGGCGGGGCTCGCGGCCGTGGGCTGCGCAGCGGGCGCCTGACGTGCGGGCAGGCCGCCGGGAGCCGCGGGGGCGGCGCCGCACGCGGCGACGAGGACGCCGCTCGCAGCGGCAAGGAGGAACAGCGAGGGGATGGCGCGGAGCGTGGGGTGGGATCGCATGGTCTCTCAGGAGGCGGTCACGGTCGGCGCCGGCTCGTCTTCCAGCCATTGCTCCTGGATGACGATCGCCGGCAACAAGGTGAACGGCCCGTCGTAGCCCGGGCCGAAGGTCAGGATCTGGATCACCCGCCGATCGCCGCGGCGGATCGGGAACATCACCTCGCCCCCGCGCGGGAGCTCGCTGCCGGCGCGGGGCGGATCGATCCAGAAGGCCACGCCATCGGACTTCCCGCCGAGCAGCGAGATGGCCGAGACGGTGAGCTCCGGGCAGCGGATGCGCAGCCACTCCCTGGCCCTGTACGCGCGGCAGCCCGCGGCCGCGGGGCCGGCGTGGGAGAGGCGGACGCGAGGCGCCGCCTTCCACTCGGCGGCCGTGGGCTGCTTGGACGGCTCGGGCGGGAAGGGCGCGGCGTCGAGGGGCAGCTCGTCGCCGGCATCGGTCGCACCGGCATCGGTCGCGGTGGCGTTCTTCGCGCCGGCGTCGGTCGTGGCGCTCGCCGCGGCCTTCGCGGCGCCTTCCGCGGCCGTGGGCGCGCCGGCGTCGGTCGCGGCGCCTGCCGCGGCCTTTGCCGCGCCGCCGGGCTGCGCGCCGGGCGCCCCGGACGCGGCCGCCAGGACTGAGGCCACGCCAGCGCCCATCAGGGCGAGCAGCACGGAGCGCGGCCTCATAACGTCTCCAGGAACGCCACGAGCGACGCCCTGTCCTCGGGCGACAGGTGGCTGGTCTTGCCCATCCAGTCGGCGTTCTGCTCGATGAGCTCCGCCAGCGTGCCGGCGCGCCCGTCGTGAAGGTAGGGCGGCCGGCCTCCCACGAAGCGCAGCGACGGCGTCTTGTACTCGGGGCGCGGATCCTCGTCGTAGCCCGGCGGCGGCGGTCGCTTCGGCATCGGGTACGCCGTGCGATCGGTGTAATCGCTCATGGGCACGTGGCAGCGGGAGCACTTCGCCTCGTCGCTGTGGAAGATCTCCCGGCCGCGCTTCACGCGCTCGTCCGGCGCCCCCTCGGCGCGCGGCGGCGCCACGAGGCCCCGGCGGAGGAACATCGCGAGATAGGTCGCCCGCGCCGCGAGCCCGGCCGGCGTGTGGTCGATCGGCAGCCCGCCCCAGCGGTGCAGCCCCATGCCCGTCTGGAGCCTGCTGACGAGGTCCTCGCTCTCGCCGTGCCAGCCGTACGGCCCGGCCGCGCCCACGTTGCCGGCGAGCATCGGGGTGCGCCGCGGAAACCCTCGCTTCTTGGCGACCTCGGGGATGTTCTCCGGCCGCCCGACGAAGTTCGCGTGCTCGCCGTCGGCCGTGCTGAAGGTGGCCTCGCGCCAGACGTACCCGTCGTCGCGCCCGTCGGGGTGGCATCCCGCGCAGCCGAGGTTGCCGCTCACCGTGGCGTCGAGCGCGTCGTAGAAGAGCCGGCGGCCCTTCGCGACCTCCGGGCCGAGCGGATCCTCGGCGAGGTGCACGAGCGCCGACGGCCCTTCCGCCACGCCCGCCGCGGCGGACGCCGGCGCGGGGCCGGCCGCGCCCGTCGGGCCCGCCGCTCCAACGGGCGCCACGTCCGGGCCCGCTGCCGCGTCGTGCAGCCGGAGCGCCGCCATGTCGCCGGTCGAGCGGCAGAAGACCCACGCCGTCGCCTCGTCCGCGGAGAGCGCGAGGCCGGTCGGCGCGCCGCACGTGCCGGCCACGCGGAGGTGCGGATCGTAGCGGCCGCCGACCGGGTAGCTCTTCACGATCGCGAGCGTCGGATCCACAGCGGTCGCGTCCACCTCGAGCACGAGGTCGTCGCCCTCGCCCGCGACGAGCAGCGTGCGCGCGCGCTTGCGGTACGCCATGGCGCGCGGCTGGGTGACGGGCGTGACGCCCGCGCCCGGCAGGGTGATCACGCTCTCCGGGGTGATCACCTGCTCCGCGAACGCCGACCGGAGCACCGGCAGGTTGCCGTGGTGCGGCGGGGCGAGCGGCTCGTCCCGGCCGGTGATCAGCACGTCCACCGTCGCGGCGCCGAACCACGCGGCGTGGCCCATGGCGCCGAGCGCGTGCCGCGCCGCGAACAGGCGCCGCCCGTCCTCGGAGAGCGAGAGCGCATACCCCAGCGACGCGGCGAGGCGCTCGCCCGACGGGGCGCGCAGCGGCGAAGCGGGCAGGGCGACGCGCCGGACCTTCGGCGCCCCGCCGAGATCGTCGATCCTCGTGAGATCGGCGCCGACGAGGTGGCTCACGTACGCGGCGCTGCCGTCTGGCAGCACCGCCACGCCCCGCGGCTCGCGCGCCACGTCGACGGTCCACCGCGTCTGCCTGGTCTCGAGGTCGACGGCCGAGACCTTGTGGGTCCACGCCGAGGTCACGATCGCTGTCTTCTCGTCGGGCGTGACCGCGATGCCCCACGCGTCGGCGGGCAGCGGCACGCGGCCCACCTCCACGAGGCCGGCTGCGGGATCCGCCTGGAAGATCAGCAGCAGCCCCGGATCGCGGACGGTGGCGAGGACGCGCGCTTCGTGCTCGCCGCGCCCGCCGAGCGCGAGCACCTGCGCGGGCCTGCCTGGTGTGGGGACGCCTGCGCCGGGCCGGGCGGGGTCGAGCGGCAGCGGCACGACGCGGACCACGCCGTGGTCCTCGTCGGCCACATAGAGCGCGTCCTCGCGCGCGGCGCGGGACAGGGCGCCGCCCTCGCGGACCGGCGCGCGCAGCGGCGCGGCAGTGGACGGAGGCTGGGGAGCGGCCGGAGCGCCCGCGCCGCTGGCCGAGGCGCTCGCGCTGCCGGCCGGGCCAGGCCCGGCGTCCGTGCCGGGGGTGGACCCGCGGGAGCAGGCGCTCGCGGCAAGCGCGAGGAGCGCGGCGAGGTGGCGTGTCGCAGGGAGGGTCGGCAAGGGATCGCCGGATGTTCGCGCGCCCTCGCGCCCCGGGTCAACGGCCGCGCTGCGGGAGGGCGCGACGGCGCTGCTTCCTCATCCCTCTCCACCTCCGGTTCCAGTTCCGGTTCCGGTTCCGGTCATGGCGTCGTTCGCGGACATCCGGGTGACGCTCGCCGCGCCGAGATCATGCCGTGGCTCCGGCATCGGCGCGCGGCTCGGCGTCGCGCCACACGAGCGCGCGCCACGCGCCCCGCTCGAAGATCTCCGGTCGACGCCCGGCGAGGAGCGGCGCATAACGCGCCACGATCTCCGGAACATCGGTGGACACGAGCCCCGAGAGGATCAACGTCCCGCGGGGAGCCAGGCGAGCCACGATCCGAGGGGCGAGCGCCGTGAGGACGTCGCGGAGGATGTTGGCCACGACGATGTCGAACGTCCCGTCCGGCCACGTCGCCGAGAAGCTCACGCGCGCTTCCACCGCGCTCCGCCGTGCGTTGTCCGCCGCGATCGCGTTCGCGGCGACGTCGATGTCGACCCCGATCGCCTCGCCGCCGAGCTTCGCGGCGCCGATCGAGAGGATCCCGGTCCCGCTCCCCACGTCGAAGAGGCGGAAGCCGCTGCGCGGCGCGAACGACGCGAGCGCCTGGAGGCACATCCGCGTGCTCTCGTGCCGGCCGTCGCCGAACGCGTGGCTCGGGCCGAGGACGATGGTGCGCTCGTCGACCTCCGCGTCCCGCGGATCGGTGATCACGCGAAAGCGAGGCGGCACTTCGATGATGGTCGAACGGTCGCTCATGCGTCGCCGGAGTCTGCCACCGCGGGGCTCGAACATCACCCGGATCGGAGAGGGCAGGGGGCTGAGCGGCAGGCGGGCGTCGGGCAGCGTGAGGTCGTCGAGCCCGCCGCCGTCTCTTTTCGGCTCCAGTCACCCGGCGGCTACTTCGGATCGAGAAAATCGCACGCGGTGAGGTTGCGCCCGTTGGTCCAGCGGAAGCTGTCCATCCATCCGTCGAGCACGCTGCGCGCATAGGGATCGCCGTACGCCTGAACGAACACGATCGACCCCGTACCGGCGCAGATCGGGACGAGCACGAGCCGGAGCTCCATCGATGTGCCGGCGACCCGCCACGCCCGCTCGACGCCGGCGCCGAGCGCCGTCGCCACCGGGCCGCCGCCGAGCGCCTCGACCCGCATCGAGAGCTCGGCGACATCGCGGACGAACGACGCCTGCACTTCGCCGAAGGTCTTCTCGTTCTCGGCGTCGCTGGTGATGCGCGTGGACACCGACATGCCGCCGCGCACGAGCGCGTCGGGCCGCTCGACCACGAACTCGACGTCGCCGCCCACGTGGCCGAGCATGCCCTGCGGCACGCGGCCGACGACGTCGAGCCAGCCGTTGCGGTACACGTCGCCTTCGAGTCGGCCCGGCGTCGGCTCGGGGAGGCGGACGCGCGGCGGGATCGGTCGATCGGTGAGCGGCGTCGGCTTCGGCTCCGGCCCGGCGAGCGTGAAGAGGTGCGACGCGAGCGCAGCTCCGACGCCCTCGGGGAGGCCGCGCACGAACGCGACGAGCTTGCCCTGACGGCGGACGGCGATGTTGGCGCCGATCGTGTAGTCGCCTCGCTCGACCCCGAGCGCGTTCTCGTGCCAGCAGGCCGCGCTCTGGCCGAGCGCCGCCTCGAGCTCCTCCGCGTCCTTCTCGGTGTCCCACGCGCTGATCCACGCCGTCGCGAGGCGCCGATCCGGCCCGGCGAACACGCCGAAGCGATCGCCCGCCCAGCCGGCGGCCGCGCGCTCGGCGACCTCCGCGGCGACGCAGCGCTCGAGGAGGATGCGCGTGTCGAGCTCGCCGAGCGTGTCGGCGGCAGACAGCGCGTAGCCCGGCGGCGGCCGGGGATCGGCGAACGGCCGCGGGGGCTCGCCTGCCAGGTACTTCTCGGGGTGCAGCACCTGCTCGGTGCTGCGCGGGAGGCGCGTGTACATCCTGTCGACGAGCGGGAAGCCGCCGGCGCGGTACACGTCGGTGACCAGCAGCATCCCGTCGCGGTACGGGAACTCGAGGCGCTTCTTCGTCAGATCGAGCGCCTTGTCAAGCTTGGTGCTCGCCTCGCCGCGCGTGACGCTCGCGAGCGGGATGCGCCTCGTCACCTCGACGATCCGCCGCAGCGTGCGCCCCACCGGCGCACCGGCCTCGGCGCCGAGCCATGCCCCCATCGCGACCATGGCGTCGCCCTCGATGAGCGCGAGCTGCGCGATGGCCTCGTCCGAGCTCTTCGGCTCGGGCATGTCGGGGAAATGCTGCGCCTGGAGCGCGTGCTGCACCTCGTGCGCGAGCACGGCGCGCTGCTCGAGCAGGTCGTCTTCGGACGCGAGCGCCACGTCGGGGATGAAGACCTTGTCGGCCGCGCGGCTGTAGAAACCGACGACCTGCTCCTTCAGCACCTCGTCGACGGTGGAGAGCCCGCCGCGCTGCCCGGGCTGCGGCAGGAAGTTGAAGCCGAGCAGGAACGCGGCCTCCGAGCTGAGCGACCCCTCCGATGAAGGCTCCTCGTCTCGGCTGTCCAGCAGGCGCTCCACGAACCGCGCATGGTCGAGCCGCTCGACGGCGACCGGCCTCTGCGGCGACAGCTGCCGCGCGGCGCTCACGGCGCGCACGACCTCCTCGATGGCGCGATCGCCGAGCGTGAACGCCCTCCGTGGCGCCGACGCCGCGGGCTCTCCGGGGCTGCGCGGCGGGCCGGCGGGCGCCGCGCCGTGGCTGCAGCCCGCGGCGAGCCAGAGCGCGAGCAGCCCGTAGCGTCCGCGCCGGCGCATCAGAACTCGCCCAGCCAGTAGCGCGGCTTGACCTGCGCGGTCTTGCCAGCCGGCTTCTCACCGCGCTGCTCGACCGTGACCGACGTGCCCGACGTCGCGACCAGCACGATGCCGCCGACGAGCGCCGCGCCGCCGCCGATGAGCGAGACGAGGCCCGCGGTCATGAAACTCCCGCCCACGTCGCTCGAGGAGTCGTCGGCCCCCGAGCTCAGGCCGCTCAAGAGCATCAGGGTGCCGCCCGTGACCACGGCGGTGGCGCCCAGCACGTTCAGCCAGGCCCCGGCGGTGCGGCGCCCGTAGCTGCCGGGCTCCACGCGAAGGGTGACGTCGCCCGTCATCTGCGCGAACGTGAACGGATCCGGCGGCGGCACATCCTCCGGCGAGAGCGAGAACCGGCGCCCGTCGCTGCCGTCGATCACCTTGTCGCACGGCGAGGCGCAGACGTGCCGGATCTCCTGGATGGCGAAGCCGTAGCCTCGAACAGCGCCGTAGGTCGTGGCGCCTTCCGTGACCACCCGCACGGGCTGCGGGCTCTCGACATGCAGCCTCACCACGCCGGGCGCGCCGAGTGCGGGCTCGGGGGCCGGGATCGCCTTCGGAGGTGGTGCGGCGCCATAGCCCGGCCCCGCAGGCCCGGGCTGCGGGGCGCTCTTCGGCGCGAACTTCCCGCGCTCCACGTCCGACACCTGGGCCCACGGGACGACGCGCACCTCCTTCGCGCCCAGCTCGATGATCTTCACGCTCTCCCCGGGCTCGGAGGAGACGACGGTGCCCCGGATCGTGCCGCCGTTCTTGAGCGTGACCTCGTCCTCCCCGTCGTCGGCGCGGGCGCTCCCGCCGAGCAGGAGGGAAACAGCGGTCAACGTCGCGAGGATGGGAAAGCGATGGCGCATGAAGGCTCCTGTGGCGTAGGTCACGCAAAGGTCGCCGAATCCATGATTGAACGTCAAGGGCGAAGCCGCGTCATGAATCGTGCTCAACGCGGATGTCGCTCGCGAGCGCCGTCGGCGCGCTGAACCGGCGGGCCGCGATCACCAGCGCGTCCAGCGGGAGATCCGCTGCACGCGCGTATAACCGCTCCCGTCGTCGGAGAGCCCGTACGACGTCGCGTCCGGCGTGCTGACGTGCGGGCCCCAGCCCTCGTCCTCGATCGGATCATCGTCGTCCGCGCCGAGGTTGTAGACGAAGCAGTGCCCGTAGTGCTGCGTGACGCCCGCATAGGCGCCCGCGCAATTGCCGTCGTCCTTGGTGTCCGCGTCGAAATCCGGTGACGACCATCCGGTGGCGAATTGCCACGAGAAGAGGTGATCATCGCCGCCGACGCGTATCGGCGTGAGGAGGTGCATATCCCCGGTATCGATGCCCTCGGCGGTCGCGCGCATCACCTCGGCGACGGTCCCTGCGATGTCCTCGATCTCGTCGCGGTATTCCCGGCCGGCGATGTACAGCGACGGCTGGTAATGGTTGTCGTCGAGCGACGGCGTCCCCTTGGCGGCGAGCCGATCGGCGTACAGGATCTTCCAGAACGGGAGCGTCGCGCCGTCCTTTGATCCGACGCTGTTGTAGACGAGCGCCCAGCGATCGCCGTCCACCGGCTCACCGCAGTAGACCTCGATCTGCTCCTGTGGGCCGGGCCCGTCGGGATCGAGCGCGTAGACGCCGCTCGGGGCGCTCTCGGGGACGGCGCCGCACCGGTCGTAGACGCACCCTGCGCTCGCCTCCTCGGCGCAGTCTTGCCCGCCGGCGCCCCCGCCACCCCCACCACCGGCGCCCCCGCCCGCCTCCAGGTGATAGGGCCTATCGAGCCCGGCGAGGGCCGTACACCCGCACGCCAGAAGGCATGCCGCCGCTCCCGCCCACGTCGCGGACCCGCTCGTCATCCTCGCTCTCATGACCTGATGCCTGCCGCGTCGCACCCGCCGGAGCGGCGTGGCGCTCCTCCTGCGCCGCGCGGACGCTACAGCCTCACCCCGGGCCTGGCAAGCAACCGGTCCGTTCGCGACGCCCTCCGACCGCGCGCACGAGCGCGCCGCTGTCCCGCAGGCATTGAAATGGAAGACGAAGGCGACGTGACGAACGCAACCAACGTGAAGAACGTGAAGAACGTGACGAGCGTGACGAACGCAACAACGCGAAGTGAATGAAGAAAATATCCTACAGAAACTTCATAGAAACACGCGCCCATGCATCGTCGTTGGCAAATCATGGGCCCGTGGTTGGCTGAGGCCATCCAGGCAAAGGATCTTTGGAATGAAGAGACGAGAATCTTCGCGTGAGGCCCCGAGCGCCGCGCCCCCGGGCCGCCGGCGTTTCCTCGGCGGAGCGCTCGCGCTCGGGGGAGCCGCCCTCCTCCCTGCTTGCGAATCGCGGTCCGAAGCGTCGGCGAAGCCCGAGGCGAACGCCGCGCCTCTCGTACCGGACGCCGCCAGGCCGGAGGTGTCCGACCTGCGCTTCGGCATCATCGCGCTGACCGATTGCTCTCCTCTCGTGATCGCCCACGAGAAGGGGTTCTTCAAGAAGTACGGCATCAACGCGACCATCGTGAAGGGCGCGAGCTGGGCGGCGATCCGCGACTCGCTCACGAACGGGGATCTCCAGGCGACGCACATGCTCTTCGGGATGCCGCTCGCCTCGACGATGGGGCTCCTCGGATCGCCGAAGAAGCCCATGGTCATCCCGTGGCTGCTCAACCGCAACGGCCAGGCGATCACGATGAAGAGCGACCTCCGGGGAAAGGTGGCCGGGGATCCCAAGGCGCTCAAGCCGTTCATCGAGGAGGCGAAGGAGAAGGGGGCGCCCATGACCTTCGCGATGACGTTCCCGCCTGGAACGCACGCCATGTGGACCCGCTATTACCTGGGCGCGGGCGGCGTCCACCCGGACAAGGACGTCGCGCTCGTGACCATCCCGCCCGCCCAGATGGTCGCCAACATGAAGGTGGGCAAGATGGACGGCTTCTGCGTCGGCGAGCCGTGGGGCGCCAGGGCGATCTCCGACCAGATCGGCTACACGGCCGTCACCACGCAGGAGCTCTGGAGGGACCACCCCGAGAAGGTGTGCGCGTTCACCGCGGAGTTCGCCGACAAGAACCCGAAGACGGTGAAGGCGGTGATCAAGGCGCTCCACGAGGCGAGCGTCTGGCTGGACAAGCTCGACAACCGCCCCGAGCAGGCGGACATCGTGTCGAGGCCCACGTACATCAACTGCCCGCCGGAGCTCATCCTCGGCCGGCTGCAGGGGCACTACGACTACGGCGACGGGCGCAAGAAAGAGGACAAGGACTACATGATCTTCAGCGAGCGGGGCTGCAACTACCCGCAGCCCAAGTACGCTCTCTGGTGGCTCAGCCAGTTCCGCCGGTGGGGCATGGTCGAGGGGAAGCCGGACTACGAGGGCGTCGTCAAGCAGGTCATGCGCCCCGATCTCTACGAGGAGGCGATGAAGGAGCTCGGGGTCGCCCACGGCGGCCGGAGCGACGCGCCGGAGACGCTGTTCGACGGCGTGACGTTCGATCCGAAGGACCCGGAGAAGTACGCGAGGTCGTTCCCGGTCCATGCCCTGAAGGGATGAACCCGCATCGCCATCGCCGCGCCGGCGGGAGGCGCGGCGGCGGAAGCGGAAGCGGCAGAGGAGTGTTGCATGAGCGAGGCGAAGGCGATCTCTCCGAGGATTCGAGTCGACCACATGATCCTGCCCCTCTTCGGGGTGGCCTGCGTGATCGGGCTATGGGCCGCCGCGAGCAGCCTGTGGACCCAGGCGCTGCCCTCTCCGCTCAAGACATGGGAGGTGAGCAGGCCTTATATCTTCGAGCCGTTCGAGAAGCGGGGAGAGCTCGATCAGGGCATCCTCCGCTTCACCTGGTACTCGCTCCAGCGGGTCGCCAAGGGCTACACGCTGGCGATCCTCCTCGGGACGCCGATCGGGTTCTTCCTGGGCGCGTCGAGGCTGTTCAGGTCGAGCTTCGATCCCATCATCCAGATCCTCCGCCCGGTCTCGCCGCTCGCGTGGCTCCCGCTCGGCCTCGTGCTCTTCCAGAAGCCCGACCCCGCCGGCGTCTTCACCATCGCGATGTGCTCGATGTGGCCGACGGTCCTGAACACCGCGCTCGGGGTGCGATCGATCCCGCAGGACTACATGAACGTCGCCCGGGTGCTCCGGCTGTCGCGCATGAAGACGCTGTTCAAGGTGCAGCTCCCCGCGGCGCTGCCCTACATGTTCACGGGCTTCCGGCTCAGCCTCGGAATCGCCTGGCTGGTCATCGTCGCCGTGGAGATGCTGACCGGCTCGCCCGGGGTCGGCGGCTTCCTCTGGCAGGAGTACAACAGCCTCATCTACGAGCACATCATCCTGTGCATCATCACCATCGGGGTCGTCGGCTTCCTCCTGGACGCCCTGATGAGCCTCGTCGAGCGCCGGCTCAAGCTGGCGGGAGCGTGACGTCCATGCCGCTGGTCGAGCTCTGCAACGTCGGGAAGAGCTATGGCGGCGGGGACACCCGCACCGAGGTGCTCAGGGACATCCACCTGGAGATCGAGAAGGGCGAGTTCGTCGCCGTGGTCGGCTATTCGGGCGCTGGCAAGACGACGCTCATGTCCCTCATCGCCGGGCTCCTCAGGCCGGACACCGGGGAGGTCAAGCTGAACGGGAAGGCGATCGAGGGGCCGGGCCCCGACCGCGGCGTCATCTTCCAGAACTATTCACTCCTGCCCTGGCTCACCGTCTACGAGAACGTCTACCTGGCCGTCGACCAGATCTTCGGCGCGTGGTCCACAGAGAAGAAGCGGGAACATACCGAGCGCTACATCGCCATGGTGAAGCTCACCGAGGCCCGCGAGAAGAAGCCGGCGCAGCTCTCCGGCGGCATGCGCCAGCGGGTCTCGGTGGCGCGGGCGCTCGCCATGGATCCGGAGGTCCTCCTGATGGACGAGCCGTTCGGCGCGCTGGACGCGCTCACGCGCGCGACGCTCCAGGACGAGCTCGCGCGGATCTGGCGCGCCACCCGGAAGACCGTGCTCCTCATCACCAATGACGTCGACGAGGGCATCCTCCTCGCCGACCGGATCCTGCCGCTCAGCAAGGGCCCTCGCGCCACGCTGGGGCCCGGGATCACCGTCGATCTCGAGCGCCCTCGGGATCGCAAGGCCCTCAACCACGACCCGCGCTTCAAGGAGATCCGCGGCGCGGTGATCGGCTACCTGCTCGGCCCGGGCGCCGGGCCCAGGGCGGGCGAGAGCGCGCCCGGTGAAGCGCAGAGCGTGGAGGCGGTCGCATGAAGAAGTACCTCGAGATCTGGAATATCACGAAGACCTTTCCCACGCCGAAGGGCCCCTCGGTCGTCCTCCGGAACTTCGACCTGAACCTGAGGAAGGGAGAGTTCCTGTCCCTCATCGGCCACTCCGGGTGCGGGAAGTCCACCGTGCTGTCGATGGTCGCGGGCCTCTCCGAGATCACGAGCGGCGGTATCGTCCTCGCGGGCAGGCAGATCCAGGGTCCTGGCCCGGACCGCGGGGTCGTGTTCCAGTCGCCCTGCCTCCTGCACTGGATGACGGCGCTCGAGAACGTCCTGCTCGGGGTCGAGCAGGTCCACCGGCAGAAGAGCAAGAAGGACTGCATCGAGATCGCGACCCACTACCTCGAGCTCGTGGGGCTCGAGGAGTCCATGCACAAGAAGCCGCGCGAGCTGTCGTCGGGGATGCAGCAGCGGGTCGGGCTGGCGCGCGCCTTCGCCCTGTCGCCCAAGATGCTCCTCCTCGACGAGCCCTTCGGCATGCTCGACTCGCTCACCCGGTTCGAGCTCCAGGAGGTGCTCATGAACCTGTGGGCGGAGGACCACAAGACCGCGCTGATGGTCACGCACGACGTCGACGAGGCCCTGTTCCTGTCGGACCGCATCGCAATGATGACGAACGGACCGGGGGCGCGGGTCGGCGAGATCCTGGAGGTCCCGTTCCCGCACCCGCGGGACCGTCAGGAGGTGCTGGAGGACCCGATGTACTATCCCCTCCGAGAGCGGCTGATCACCTTCCTCGAGGGCCAGGCCTACAAGGAGAAGCCCGCCGCAGAGGGCGCCCGAGAGTCCGCCCCGGAAGGCGCCGTGAAGACGGGGCGGTTCTGGAACGCGCTCTGGAAGGGGACGAGAACATCGGCGTAGAGCGGGCAGCCGTCGCCGGGCTGCTCCCACGAACGAGCCTCTCCCAATCAGCCTGCATATCCTCTCCTCTCGAGGCCTGTACAGGTCGCTCCCTCGTACGAGGGCTCTCGGCGACTAACCTCACCAAAGCGTGGATTGCGGTCGCGCTGACCGTTCGGGGCAGAGCTCATCACGGCCAGGCGAGCGCGAGCTCTCCGCTGCGCGCACCTGTGCGCGCAGTGCTCACGAGGCTCACCACCTCCGACAAAAATGGAGGGAGACGGTCACGCCCTAGAACAAAAGCCATACGGACAAGCTGGAGTTGCGCCAATGTATCCTTTCTCCGACTGCGTCGGTTGCGGCAAGCGATCAAGCGAGGAAAGTCTATGCGCGTATCTCGAATCTTCGCGGCTGTCGGCATGGTATGGCTCTCCAGCGCCTGCGGCTCGTCCGATGGCACCGGCTCGGGAGGCGAAGGTGGCATCGCCACATCGTCAGGGCCCTCCAGCGGCGCGGCCGGGGGCAGCTCCTCCGCCAGTGGCTCCGGAGGGGCCAACGCTGGCGGCGGCGGGATGACCGGAACGGGCGGCGCCGGCGCGACGGGCGGCTCTGGAGAAGGCGGCGCGGGCACAGGCGTTGGCGGTGCGGGCGCCGGCGGTGCGGGCGCCGGCGGTGCGGGCGCCGGCGGTGCGGGCGGCGCGGGTGGTGCGCTCGCCAGCGGTGCGGGCGCTGGCGGTACGGGCGTCGGCGGCACGGACGGCGTCGGCGGCGCGGGCGGCTCTGACACGGGGGTCGAGGTGCCGACCTGCGAGCCTTACGGGTCCACGTGCGCGCGCTCCGGAGATTGCTGTTCCGGCATCTGCGACAGCGCGACGAGCACCTGCGCCTCGCCGCTCAGCGTCTGCCTCGGGACCGGCGCCGCTTGCGAGGAGTCCTCGGAGTGCTGTACCCTCAACTGCGCTTCGGGCAGGTGCAGCGCGACCGCCTGCCTCCCCGATGGATCCGACTGCACGGCAGGCGGCGCTGCGTGCTGCAGCGGCATGTGCGTCGGCGGGACGTGCAGCGACGTCAACGGCGCCACCGCATGCCAGACGGGCGGCAACCCGTGCACCGAGGACAGCCAATGTTGCTCCAAGCTCTGCGGGCGAGACAACCGCTGCGTCCTCTACTCCTCGTTCTGTGTGCAGCGCAATGACGTCTGCAAGGGCGACAGCGACTGCTGTACCGGCGTGTGCGTGAAGCGGAACGCATCCGACCCCGCGGGCTACTGCGGCGCCGAGCCGTCGACGGCGAGCCGCTGCAGCAGCGGCGGCATCGACGGCGCGGTCTGCGACAGCTGCGGCTTCTGCTGCAGCCGCGTCTGTGCGCCGTACGGCCCCACCGGGATCGCCGTCTGCCAGCCGCCGAGCGGCTGCCGCGTGAACGGCGCCCTGTGCCGGCGCAACGAGGACTGCTGCGGCGGCGATCCCACGGCCGATCTGCCGGGCGCGGGCAACGTCGTCTGCGACAAGTCGGGGGATCCGGACGGGGAGATCGGCCGCTGCCGCAACCCGAACGGCTGCACGCCCCAGGGCGGCGTCTGTCACTTCAAGGACAGCTATTGCGCGGATACGTCCACCAGCGCTCCCAACAACTGCTGCAGCTACCTGGGCCACGCCAGCAACTGCCGCCTCGACGCCCTCGGCGTGCCTCGGTGCAACGCGCTCACGGCCTGCCGCCAGGCAGGCGAGGACTGCGCCTCCGCCGACGACTGCTGCGACGGCGCTCCCTGCGTGCGGAATAGCGAAACTGGCAAGCTCCAGTGTTACGACACGCCCGGAGGGACGACGCCCCGCTGTGTCACGGCGGGCGGACCCTGCACGAACAACGGCGACTGCTGCGTCGGAACGACGTGCGAGTACGAGCCGGGCTCCGTTTCCGGCACGTGCACGACGGACTCCCCGTCAGGCGCGACCGGGAGCTCGGGCGCGACCGGGAGCTCGGGCGCGACCGGCGGAGCGGGCGGCGCTGGCGGCGGCGGTGGCTCGGACGGGGCGGGCGGCACCCCGCCGCGATGCGCCGAGTACGGGCAGCTCTGCGGCGCGACGTCCGACTGCTGCAACGCCGGAACCGTGCAGTGTTACAACGGCATCTGCCGCATTCCTCCGGGCTGACGCCGCGTGCGGGCGCGTTGACTCGTGTCGATTCACTCGTGTCGAGGAGAATGGATATGACCGGCAAGAACCGCGGGATCTACGCCCGCTCCTTGTTTCTGACATCGCTCTGGTGCCTGGGCTGGGCGCTCGCGTCGGGATGTTCGGAACCGGATGGCGGAAAGGGCGCGGGCGGCGATGGCTCCGGCAGCGGCAGCTCCGGAAACGGCGGCGCCGGTGGAACGGACTCCGGTGGAACGGGCGGGGAGCCCTCCCTCGGAGGCGGCTTCATCGCGTCCGGGCCGGGCGCCAGCTCGGGCGGGGGGGAGGGCGGCGGCGACTGCGGCGGCCAGCAGGTCGAAGCTCAGCCGCGGCAGGCTCACCTCGTGATCGTGCTCGATCGCTCCGACAGCATGACCAAAGCGTGGGAAGCGAGCGACCGCTGGACGATGATGAAGGGCGCCCTCGGCACCGCGCTCGACGTGATCCAGGACAGGATGTCCGTCGGGCTTCAGCTCTTTCCCTCCGACGACCACTGCGGCATGGAGGCGGGGGAGGACCTGAGCGTGGCAGTGGCCCCTGGCGAGACATCGGTCCCCGCCATCAAGACCCTCCTGGATGGCACCGACCCCGGCGGCGCGACGCCGACGGCGGACGCCCTCGCGCGCGCCCTCCGGTACCTCACCGTGGGAGCCGGCGGCGCCCTCGAAGGCGACAAGTACGTCCTCCTGGCGACCGACGGCGGCCCCAACTGCAACCAGGATCCGGCCATGACCTGCGAGGCCGCGACCTGCACAACGAACATGGATGGGGACTGCCCTTCGGGCGTGCCAAACTGCTGCGTCGCGGGCTTGACGGACGTGTGCCTGGACGACGCGCGCACGGTGCAGCGGGTGAAGGACCTGCGCGCGGCCGGTATCAAGACCTTCGTCGTCGGCATCCCCGGCGCGACGGCCTATGCTGCCGTGCTGGACCAGCTCGCCGTCGAGGGCGACACGGCCACGTCGGAGACCTCGCCCCGTTATTTCGAGGTGGTCGACGCGGCGAGCCTCGGCGATACGCTGACCAGCATCACGAGGGATCTCGTGAGGACCTGCGAGCTCTCGCTGGAGACCGAGCCGCCGGACCGCGCGAAGGTGAACGTCTTCATCGACGACGAGGTGCTGCCGAGGCCGGGCGATGACGGCTGGGATTACGACGATTCAACCACCCCGCCCACCATCGTGATCAAGGGGGCCACGTGCGAGCACGTGAAGTCCATGGGAGCGGAGAGCGTCCGTGTCGAGTTCGGCTGTCCCACCGTCGAGGTGCCGCAGTGACCTGCGCCCGTGACGCGCCCTCCCGGCGCGCCGCGTGATCGACCCCCTCCAGCCCTCCGAGAGCCAGCCCACATCGCATGGAGCGCCGCGCCAGCGCCGCACTGCCGCGCTCGGCGACGGGGCGCGAACGCCAGACTCCGTCCAAGTTGGATATCTAGCGCACAAATGCTGAAAAATATTACCGTGGACGAATCACTGTTCCGATTTCGGTGGTGACTCGGGGGCAGCGATCTAGACATAATCCGCCCATGGTGCGCTTGTGCGAGAACACCGTCCGTCCTGCCTGCTCGATGCGAGCAGCAGCGCCGGCGGGCCCGCCCAGCGCCCCGGCGAGGTGAGATGCTCTCCGCGACGTGTTCCGTGAGCCAGCCGATCTATGTCGACTCGAGCATCGAGGTGTTCGAAGGAACCTGGGGTGACGAGCGCAAGCCTGCTGTCTTCAAGGTCCTGAAGAGCGAGTTCCCGAGCGCGCGTGAGCTCGCGGCGCTCCGGCACGAGTACAACGTGCTCTGCGCGCTCGACGTCGAGGGCGTCGTCAAGGCCTACGGGCTCGAGAAGCACAGGAACGGCCTCGCGCTCGTGCTCGAGAGGCCGAGCAGGACGACGCTCCACGACCTCCTGCGCGCCGGCCGGCTGGAGCTCAAGGCGGCGTTGACGATCGCCCGCTCGGCGGCCCGGGTCCTCGACGAGTTCCACCGCCGCAAGGTGATTCACAAGGACATCAAGCCGCACAACCTCCTCGTCGACCCGGACACGCTCGAGGTCCACTTCGTCGGCTTCGGCATCGCGACGCTCCTCCCGCACGAGACGCAGCAGGCGATAAGCCCCGAGGCGCTCGAGGGGACGCTCGCGTACATGTCGCCGGAGCAGACCGGCCGGATGAACCGCGTGATCGACCGCCGCACCGACCTCTACTCGTTCGGCGTGACCCTCTATCAGATGCTCACCGGCGTCCTGCCGTTCACCGGCAGCGACCCGCTGGATCTCATCCATGGCCACATCGCGCGGACGCCGGTGCCGCCGCCCGAGCAGGTCCCGGGCGTGCCCGACGCGGTGTCCCGGATCGTGATGAAGCTCCTCGAGAAGAACGCGGAGGACCGGTACCAGAGCGCCTTCGGGCTCTTCGCCGACCTCGACGCGTGCCTCCGCCAGCTCTCGACGTCCGGCGCCGTGGCGCCCTTCGCGCTCGGCCTGCGCGACATCCCGGATACGCTGCGCATCCCGCAGAAGCTCTACGGCCGCGCCGAGGAGGAGCGCGCGCTGCTCGCCGCCTTCGAGCGCGCCGCCGGGGGGGAGGGCGAGCTCCTGCTCGTGTCGGGGTACGCGGGCATGGGCAAGTCGGCCCTGGTGAACGAGATGCACAGGGCCATCGCCCAGCGAGGCGGCTACTTCACCGCGGGCAAGTTCGAGCAGCTGAACCGCGGGGCGCCGTACGCCTCGCTCGCGCGCGCCTTCCGGGAGCTCCTCCGGCACATCCTCACCGAGCGACCGGAGCAGCTCGCGCGCTGGAGCGCGGCGCTCGCCCGCGCGCTCGGGAGCAGCGGCCAGCTCCTCGTCGACCTCATCCCGGAGCTCGAGTGGATCGTCGGCCAGCAGCCCCCGGTCCAGCAGCTCCCGCCGGCGGAGGCGCAGGGCCGCTTTCACGCGATCTTCAAGGCGTTCGTCCGCGTCTTCGCGACCGCCGAGCACCCCCTCGTCCTCTTCCTGGACGATCTGCAATGGGCCGATCCGGCCTCGCTCAAGCTGCTCCAGGTCCTGGCCGCCGATCCGGAGCGCGGCCACCTGCTCCTCCTCGGCGCCTTCCGCGACAACGAGGTCTACGCGGCTCACCCGCTCCGCGTCGCGCTCGGCGAGATCGAGAAGGCAGGCGCGCCGCTCCGCGAGCTCAAGCTGAGCCCGCTCGCCCTCGCCGACGTGATCGCGCTGCTCTCGGACGCGCTCTCCGCGGCCCGCGCCGACGTCGAGCCGCTCGCCCGCGTCGTGTTCGATCGGACCCAGAGCAACCCGTTCTTCGTGCGGCAGTTCCTGGGCTCGCTCCACACGGAGGGCCTGCTCCGCTTCGAGAAGGGCGCCTGGACATGGGATCTCGACGGCATCCGGCGGCGCACGGTCACCGACAACGTCGTCGACTTCATGGCGCGCAAGATCGGGGAGCTCGAGCCCGAGCTCGTGCGCGTCCTCCGCCTCGCGGCCTGCATCGGGCACGAGTTCGACCTGCGCACGCTCGCGGTCATCAGCGAGCGGCCCGCGCACGAGACCGTGGCCGCGCTGTGGAAGATCCTGCAAGAGGGCCTGATCGCGCCCGTGGACACCGACTACCGCCTCGCGCACGCGACCGACGACGAGGCGCAGACCGGCGTCGACTGGCGCGTCAACTACCGCTTCCTGCACGATCGCGTCCAGCAGGCGGCGTACTCGCTCATCAGCGAGGATCACAAGCGGGAGGTCCACCTCCGCATCGGGCGGCTCATGCTCGCCAGCTGCGAGGGCGCGGCTCGGGACGAGGCGCTCTTCGACATCGTCAACCACTTCAACATCGCGGCGCCCATCGTGACCTCGCCCGCGGAGCAGGCCACGGCCGCCGAGCTCAACCTCGCCGCCGGCAGGAGGGCCAAGGCCGCCACCGCCTACGAGGCGGCGGCCGGCTATCTCCGCGCGGGCATGGGGTTTCTGCCCCACGGCGGCTTCGACGACCATCATGAGCTCGCCCTCGCGCTCCACAGGGAGCGCGCCGAGGTCGAGTCGCTGTGCGGCGCCTTCGAGGAGGCCGAGCGGCTCTGCGCCGCGGCGCTCGCGCGCGCCCGGACGGCCATGGACAAGGTCTCCGTCCTCCTCGTCCAGGCGAACCAGTACCTGCTCCAGTGGCGCAATCACGAGGCGACCCTCGCCCAGAAGGCCGGCCTCCGGCTCCTCGGCTGTCCGATCCCCGAGGCCCGGGAGGAGGTCGCCGCGCTCCTCGAGCGGGAGCTCGAGGCGGTGCCCGTCCTCCTCGGCGCGCGCAGCATCGAGGAGCTCGCCCACGCCCCGAGGACGACGAACCCCGAGCACCCCGTGACGCTGGAGCTGCTCGTGAACCTGTTCTTCGGGGCCTACAACTCGAGCGACCAGACGCTCGCGAACCTCGCCATCGTGAAGATGGTGACGCTCTCGCTGCAACACGGAAACAGCGATATGTCCGCGTTCGGATACGTCGCGTACGGCATGGTGGTCGGCCCGCTGCTCGGCGAGTACGAGACGGCCTATCGGTTCGGCAAGATGGCCGTCGAGCTCGCAGACCAGCTCGACAACCTCGTGCTCCGGGCGAAGACCTACCACATCTTCTCCGCGGACGTGCACAGCTGGACGCAGCCGCTGCGGAGGGCAGATCCCTATTACGACCGGGTCTACGACCTCGGGCTCCAGGCCGGCGACTGGACGGCCATGGGGTACATGATCAGCCAGAGCGGCTCGGACCGGCTCACCTACGGGATGAACCTCGCGGAGCTCTCGCAGCTCACCGAGACGCACCTCGCGTTCCTGCGGCGCGCCCGCAGCCATGACATCATCGATATCCTCCTCGCGGGCGTGATCCAGCCCCTCCGGTGCCTGCAAGGGCTGACGAGGGGCCGGCTCAGCTTCGACGACGACGGGTTCGACGAGGCGGCCTACGCGGCGAAGCACGGCGGCTCGCCCTACCACATGGGGTGGCTGTACTACGCCAAGATCCGGAATGCCTACCTGTTCGGCGACAGGGCGAGCTTTGCCGATCTGATGCCGAAGCTCGCCGTGATCGAGGGCGCCTTGCCGACGCACGCCAAGGTGCCCGAGGCGACGTTCTACGCGGGCCTCATGCGGATCGCCGCGTGGGAGAGCGCCGAGGGCGCGGAGCGGCGAGAGCACGAGGAGCACCTGCTGCGGCTCCTCGGGCGGATGAAGCGCTGGGCCGACGCCGGGCCGGACAACGTGCTCCACAAGCACCTGCTGCTGCTCGCCGAGCAGGCCCGCGTCGAGGGGCGGAGGGCCGAGGCGATGGACCTCTACGAGCGGGGCATCGAGGCCGCGCGGCAGGCCGACTACATCAACAACCAGGCGCTCGGCAACGAGCTTTATGGCAGGTTCTGGCTCGCCCAGGGCAGGGTCGAGTTCGCGCACATCTTCCTGCGAAGGGCGGTTTACCTGTACGAGCGCTGGGGGGCGACCGAGAAGGCCAAGGCGCTGCGCGAGGAGCTCGCGCCGTCCGACCCCTCGGCCCTGGGCCAGCCTCTGCCGCTCTCGCCGACAGGCACCGCGCTCCAGGGCCTCGTCGCGGGGGAGAGCTTCGATCTCGCCACGGTCCTCAGCACCGCGCAGGCCATCTCGAGCGCGATCGTGCTCGACAAGGTGATCGAGCAGGTCCTGCGCAGCGTGATCAAGAGCGCCGGGGCGAGCCGGGGGTTCCTCATCCTCGCGCGCGGCGAGGTGCTGACGGTCGAGGCGATGATCGCGGTCGGCCCCGATACGGTGAGCCTGGGCCTCTCGATGCCCCTGGAGGCGCGCCTCGATCTGGCCCGCTCGGTCGTGCATTACGTGACGCGCTCGCGCGAGGCGCTCGTGATCGGCCGCGCGGAGGACGACCCGCGCCTCGCCGGCGATCCGCACGTGAGCGCGCGCCGGCCGAAATCGATCCTGGGCTTGCCGCTCCTGCACCAGGGCCGGCTGAGCGGGGTGCTGTACCTGGAGAACCACCTCGCGGAGCACGCGTTCACCGCCGATCGCATCGAGCTCTTGCGGCTCCTGTCCTCGCAGGCGGCCGTGGCGGTCGAGAACGCGCTGCTCTACGCGGACCTCACGGCCGTGAGCGCGGAGCTCCGGGAGGCCAACGAGCGGCTGGAGCAGGAGGTGAAGGAGCGGACGGAGGAGCTCTCTCTGGCCAACGTGCGCCTCTCCGCGCAGAGCGCCGAGCTCCGGGACGCCAACCTGCGCCTGTTGCACGAGCTCGGCGAGCGCGAGCGCGCCGAGGCGGCCCGGGCCGAGCTCCAAGAGGAGGTGATCCGATTCCAGCGGGCGAAGATCTCCGAGCTGTCGACCCCGCTCGTACCGATCACGAGCGACGTCATGGTCATGCCGCTCATCGGCACGCTGGACGAGGAGCGCGCGCACGACGTGCTCACGACCTTGCTCGACGGCGCGACGAGGAGCGGCACCCGCACCGTCATCATCGACGTCACGGGGATCAAGGGGGTCGATCAACGCGTCGCGAACGCCTTGCTCAACGCCGCGAACGCCCTCCGGCTGCTCGGGGTCCAGGCGGTGCTGACGGGCATCCGCGGCGAGGTCGCTCAGGCGCTCCTCCGGCTCGACATCGACATGTCGCGCATCGTGATCCGCGGGACGCTGCAGAGCGGGATCGCCTACGCCGTCGGCCGATCGGGCGGCATGAGCGCGCCGAGCACACGGCGCTAGGGGCGCGGGAGGCGCGGTAGGGATGTCCGCGTCGAATCGTGTAGACACGTCTGGAGCGGATCGCGCATCATGAGCTGGCCAGTTGGCTGGGGGTGCCTGCTCCGTCGTGCGCCGTGCGTCGGCACGAGGCGCCCAGATCCGCCGCGCGAGGCGGCTCTTGTCGGGTGGAGGGGAGAGCGCATGTTGAACAGCATCGGTCGGTTCATCGTCGGGGTCTGCGTGGCGGCGGGGCTCACCGCCCTGGGCTGCGACAACGGCGGCGCGCCGGCGGCGGGCGCGCCGGCAGCGGGGGGCAAACCCAAGCTCGCCTACATCACGAACGGCGTCGCCCCCTTCTGGACCATCGCCGAGAAGGGCGTCATCGACGGCGCGAAGGAGTACGACGCCGAGGTGAGCGTCGTGATGCCGAGCGACGTGAACGACCAGATGCATCGGGTCGAGGATCTCCTGATCCGCGGCGTCGACGGCATCGCGATCAGCCCGATCGACGCGGAGAACCAGGTCCCGCTGCTCAACAAGGCGGCCGCGAAGACAAAGCTCATCACGCAGGACTCGGACGCTCCGAAGAGCGAGCGCATCGTGTACATCGGCATCGACAACTACGTCGCTGGCCGGATGGCGGGGCAGCTCGTGAAGGAGGCGATCCCCGGCGGCGGCAAGGTGGCCATCCTGGTCGGGCGGCTCGAGGGGGACAACGCCCGCAAGCGCCGCCAGGGCGTGCTCGACGAGCTGCTCGATCGCCCGGACAGCAGCGCCGGGAGCGACCCGCTCAACCAGGAGATCAAGGGGGCGAAATACACCATCGTCGCGACCCTGACCGACCAGATCGACGCCGCCAAGGCGAAGAGCAACGCCGAAGACATGATGTCGGCGCACCCGGACCTCGTGGGCCTGATCGGCCTGAACGCGTACCACACGCCGGCCCTGCTCGAGGCGGTCAAGCAGGCGGGGAAGATGAGCTCGATCAAGGTCGTCGGCTTCGACGAGCAGGACGCGACGCTGCGCGCGATCCAGGACGGCGAGGTGGTCGGCACCGTGGTGCAGAATCCGTACATGTATGGCAAGGAGTCGGTGCGCGTGCTCGCGGCGCTCGTGCGAGGGGATAACTCCGTCGTGCCTCAGGACAAGTTCATCTCCCTGCCGGCCCGTCAGATCCGCAAGAGCAACCTGGACGAGTTCTGGGCTGATCTGAAGCAGAAGGCCGCCAAGCAACAGTGAACCCGGCGTCGGGCAGCGCGGCGCCGCGCGGCGCGCGCCCCGGGCCGGCGACGCTCGACGCGCCGACGCGAATGACAGCCTCCTCGCCCGAACTGGACGCGACGCCGCTGCTCGAGGCGCGCGGCCTGACCAAGCGCTTCCCCGGCGTGCTCGCGCTCAGCGGCGTGCACCTCGCGCTCGGCCGCGGCGAGGTGCTCGGCATCGTCGGCGAGAACGGCGCCGGCAAGAGCACCCTCATGAAGATCCTCGCCGGCGTCGAGGCGCCCGACGCCGGCGAGATGGTCTTCGACGGGCGGCCCGTCGCGCTCGGCTCCGTCAGGGAGGCGCTCTCCCGCGGGATCGCGCTCATCCACCAGGAGCTCAACCTGGCGGACAACCTCGATGTCGCGGCCAACATCTATCTCGGCCGGGAGCCGCGGCGGGGCGGCTTCATCGACGAGGGCAGGATGGAGCGGGAGGCGTGGGCGATCATGGCGCGGGTCGGCCTCGCGTGCTCGCCGCGCGCGGTCGTCGGCGGCCTGTCGCTCGGGCAGCGGCACCTCGTCGAGATCGCGAAGGCGCTCTCCGCGAACGCGCGGGTGCTCATCATGGATGAGCCCACGTCGTGCCTGTGCCCGCACGAGGCCGAGGCGCTCTTCCAGGTGGTGAGGGAGCTCCGCGCGGGCGGGATCAGCGTCGTGTACATCTCTCACCGCCTCGGCGAGGTGAGGGCGCTCTGCGATCGCGTGCTCGTGCTGCGCGACGGCGAGAACGCGGGCGAGCTCTCGCGCGGCGAGGAGATGAGCCACGATCGCATCGTGAGATTGATGGTGGGCCGCGATCTCTCGCAGTTCTATCCGCACGTCCCGAACCCGCCCGGCGAGCCGGTGCTCGAGGTCTCCGGCCTCCGGACGCCGAGGCACCCCGAGCGCGCGGTCTCCTTCACGGTGCGCGCCGGGGAGATCGTCGGCGTGGCGGGGCTCCTCGGCGCGGGGCGCACGTCGCTGCTCCGGACGCTGTTCGGCGTCACGCCGGCGGCCGGGGGCGCCGTCCGCGTGGCCGGGCGGGCGATCACGCCGCGCGCCCCGCGAGACGCCATCGCCGCCGGGATGGGCCTGGTCCCGGAGGACCGCCAGCAACAGGGCATCATCCTGGAGATGGCGATCCGGGCGAACGTGAGCCTGCCGAGCCTCGGCAGGGCGCAACGCTACGGCGTCCTCGACCGCGCGGGCGAGCGCCGGATGTCGGCGCAGATGATCCGGGAGCTCGGCGTGCGGACGCCGAGCGACGTGCAGCCGGTGCAGCACCTGTCGGGCGGCAATCAGCAGAAGGTCGTCATCGCAAAGTGGCTGTCGATGTCGCCGCGCGTGCTCCTCCTGGACGAGCCGACCCGCGGCATTGACGTCGGCGCCAAGCACGAGATATACCAGCTGATGGAGCGATTGGCAGCGAGCGGCATGGCCACCCTGTTCGTCTCCAGCGACATGGAAGAGGTGATGGGCATGTCCGATCGTGCGCTGGTGATGCACGAGGGGCGCATCGCCGGCGAGCTCGGCCGCGCCGAGCTGAGCGAGGAGGCGATCATGCAGCTCGCGACCGGCAGCGACGCCGCGGCGTGACGCGGCGTGACGCGGCGTGACGCGGTGTGACCACTAGCCATCGAGGCCAGAGAGCATGTCTGTGACGACGACACAGGATCTCCGGGCGCGCGGCGCCGCGCCGGCCGCGCCGCTCGCGCACGGCACGCGGCGGAAGGTGCTCGGCGTCTTCTGGCTTCTCCTCGCGGTGTCGCTCGGCACCGCGCTCCTGAACGGGAGGTTCCTCCTCGCGGAGAACCTCGAGAACCTGATCCGGAGGACGGCGCTGTTCGGCATCCTCAGCATCGGGGCGGGCTTCGTGATCATCACGGGCGGCATCGACCTGTCGATCGGCTCGGTCGTGGCGCTCGCCGGGTGCATGCTGCCGTGGCTCCTCTCGGTGCACCACTGGCCGCCCTCGCTGGCGGTGCCCGTGCTGCTCGGCATCTCCCTCTGCATCGGGCTCGCGCACGGGCTGCTCATCACGAAGCTCCGGCTCCAGCCGTTCGTCGTGACGCTCTGCGGACTCTTGCTCTACCGGGGCACCGCGCGCGGGATCTCCGGCGATCAGACGCAGGGGTTCGGCGTCGGGTTCGAGTCGCTGCGCTACCTGTCGGTCGGCAGCCCGCTCTCGATCCCCGTGCCGTTCCTGTCGTGGATTTCCGAGGGGCGCTTCAGCCCCTACGCGGTGCACCCGTTCACCGGCGTGAAGACGCGGCTCGATCTGATCACGTGGCTCGACATCCCGATGCCGTTCCTCTTGTTCCTCGCGATCGCGGTGGCGGCGTCGATCTTCCTGAACCGCACCGTCTATGGCCGCTATCTGATGGCGCTGGGCCGCAACGAGCAGGCGGCCCGCTACAGCGGGGTCGATACCGACAGGATGACGATCCTCGCGTATGTCCTCTGCTCGGTGCTCGCCTGCTTCGGGGGCATGCTGTTCGCTCTCGAGGTCAACTCGGCGCAGCCGGTCGATTTCGGCAATTTCTACGAGCTCTACGCGATCGCCGCGGCCGTGCTGGGCGGCTTCAGCCTGCGCGGCGGCGAGGGCGCGGTGCTGGGCGTCATCCTGGGCACCGCGCTCATGCAGGTGCTGCGCAACGCCATCAACATGCTGGGCGTCCCGACCCAGATCGAGTTCGCTGTCATCGGCGCCGTCATCCTGACCGGCGTCATCGCGGACGAGCTGGTCAGGCGCTACGCGGCGGCGCGGCGCAAGGTGGTTGGCTCGTGAGGTCGTGAGCTCGCGGCGGCGAGGTCGACGCCGCGCTCCGTCGAGCCCGCGATGGGCGCGGCGTCGTTTGCGTCGATCGCCGACCCGCGGATGATGGCCTCGGTGCTCGTGGATCCGCGCCGACACGGCGCGTGAAGCGCAGCGTCGCTGTCCTCGCCAGGAGCTCGGCATAGCGGCGCGCGCAAGCGCGCGAAGATCGCGTGCTACGCTACAGCATTGCTGGCGTCCCACGCGGAGCCGGAGCGAAGTGAGCGCAGGGGGCCCGGGCCGCGATCCGCTAGCACCACGTAAAAACATCAACCAAGTCGCTGACTTACGGTAGCCGTGGAGCGGTCTTCACGCGACGGCCACCCGATGGAAAGGGAGTGGCGTGATGCTGGAGCGCATTTCTTGTGGCACTACAATTCTTTGCCTGACGCTCGGGCTCGCGGGCTGCGCGCTCGAACCAGATGCAGAGGAGGCGACGGCCGGGGAGTCCGCTGTCCCGTTCGGCACTGCCGGCAGGGCCCCGCCAAAGGGGGAGGCCCTGAAGGCCATCGGCGCTGGCATTGCCGCCAAGGGAGGCGGGGTACCCTCTGTGTGGGGACCTGCTGAGAAGTCGTTCCTCGGCACCTCGACGACCGCGGCCTCGAGGGTCTACTTCACCGGTCATCGTGGCATCGTGTCCGAGGTGTTCTATCCGGTGCTCGACACCGTGAACACCGTCGATCTGCAGTTCCTGGTGGGGGACACGGCAAAGACGTTCGTCGACGAGGAGAAGCAGCAGAGCTTCTCCGTGACCCAGCCGGACAAGCGGTCCATGCGCTGGCAGGCGACGACCACGAACAGCGCCCACAACTGGCGGATCACCAAGACGATCTTCTCCGATCCGGGGCGCAACGCGCTGATCCAGCGCGTCCAGTTCGACGCCCTGGGCGGCAGGAACGTCACCCAGTTCGACCTCTACCTGCTCCACAACCCGGCGATGGACAACTCCGGGGCCGGCGACACGTCGAGGACCGTGGCGGCAGGGGGGCGCACGCTGCTCGTCGCCTCGGAGAACAGCCGCGCCTCGGCGCTCGCCGCGTCGCGCCCGTGGAAGGTGGTGAGCGGCGCGCCGATGGTGTCGAGCGGCTTCGTCGGCGAGTCGGACGGCTGGACAGACATCCTCGGCGGGAACGTCGACAGGACCATGACCTGGCGAAACGACCTGGCGAGCGGCGGCAACGTGGCGCAGATGGGCTGGATCGACCTCGGCGCGAGCGCCGTCACCAGCGTGTCGTTCGACGTCGTGCTCGGCTTCGGCGCGACCGAGACCGAGGCGGCCTCCACCGCGAACGCGACGCTCGGCAGCAGCCTGAGCACCCTGCAAACCACCTACGACAACGGGTGGAAGACCTACGCCGCCGGGCTCAGCAGCCAGAGCGCCACCGCCGACGACCAGTATTACCTCGCGGCGATGTCGCTCAAGGCGATCCAGGACAAGTCGAACGGCGCCATGATCGCGGGCATGGGAACGCCCTGGGGCGAGACCAACGGCGATGGGAACAACGGCGGCTACCACCTGGTCTGGGCGCGCGATCTGTTCAAGTTCGCCAGCGCGCTGGTGACGGCCGGCGACACCGCGACCGGGGCCTCGGTGGTCAACTACCTGTTCAACACCCTGCAGCAGTCGAGCGACTGCGGCGTCGCCGAGTACGACGCGCCGAGCTGCCCGCAGGGCTACAGCCGCGTCGGCCGCTTCCCGCAGAACGCCTGGGTCAGCGGCTGGCAGTACTGGCAAGGCACGCAGATGGATGAGCAGGCGATGCCGATCATCCTCGCCTGGCGGCTCGGACCTTCCGTCTACAACCCGCTGTGGAAGAAGATCAAGAGGACCGCCGACTACATCGTCAACACGGGCCCATGGACGCAGCAGGAGCGCTGGGAGGAGAACGCCGGGTACTCGCCGTCGACCATCGCGGCGGAGATCGCGGGCCTCGTCTGCGCCGCCACGATCGCCCGCGCGAACGGCGACACCACCAGCGCGGCGCGCTACATGGCCGCCGCCGACACCTGGCAGCAGAGCGTCGACCGCTGGACGTTCACGACCACGGGGTACCATGGTGACGGCCGGTATTACATCCGCATCAACCCCTCCGCGCGGGGCAACACCGGCAGCGGACCGCAGGTGTACAACCCGGTGTCCGGGCCGGACGCGGCGGCCACCTTCACGATCGGCAATGGCGGCGGCACGCACGACCAGCGTTACATCGTCGACGGCGGCTTCCTCGAGCTCGTGCGGATGGGGGTGAAGCGGCCCGACGATCCCTCGATCGTCGCGACGCTGCCCGAGTACGACGCCATCCTGAAGCGGACCATCGCCGGCAAGGGCGACGCCTGGTTCCGCTACAACTACGATGGATATGGCGAGAAGAACGAAGGCGGCAACTTCGACGGCAACGGCGGCCGGGGCCGGCTGTGGCCCATCTTCACGGCCGAGCGCGGCATGTTCAAGATCGCCAGCACGGGTGTCGGCGCCGACGGCAGCCCCTTCCTGACCGCGGTGAAGGCGTTCTCGACGCCTCAGGGCTTCATCCCCGAGCAGGTGTGGAGCGAGACGACGGACGTCACCGGCTGGTCCGTCCAGAAGCCGGGCAACGTCTCGGCGGGCACCGCGACGCGGTCCATGAGCCCCCTGAACTGGGCCATGGGCGAGTACATCAGCCTGGTGGCGTCGATCCGGGCGGGCAGGATCGTCGATATCCCCTCGGTGGTCTGCGGCCGCTACAACGCGTGTGTGGTGCCGCCCGCGTCCGGCGAGGCCGGCGTCGCGGTCAACGTCACCGCGACCACGGTGGTCGGCCAGCAGATGTACGTCACTGGCAACACCGCGGCGCTCGGCAACTGGAACACCGATCTCGGCATCCCGGTCGATCCGCGCAGTTACCCCGTGTGGACGAACCGCGTCAACGTGCCGGCCAGCAGCGCGCTCCAGTACAAGTACTATCGCAAGAACGCCGACGGCAGCGTGACCTGGGAGAACCTCCCGGGCGGCGGCAATCGCACGATGAGCACGCCCGCGTCCGGCGGCACGCTCACGCTCAACGACACCGTGAGCTGGTAACTCGGGCACGGCGCGCGCGGCGAGCCTACGCCGCGGAGCGCTCCGGCTCGCAGGAGCACCCAGCCTTCATCGGCAGCGTGAAGAACACCCGCGTTCCCCGGCCGAGCTCGCTTTCCACGCGGATCGTGCCGCCGTGGCGCTCGACGAGGTTCTTGCAGATCGACAGGCCGAGCCCCGTGCTCTTCTCGCCGCCTGTCGATCGGGTGCTCGTCCTCCGGAACTTGTCGAACAGGCCGCTGATCTCGTCCGGGCGGATGCCCAGGCCCTGATCCTCGATCATCACCTCGACCGCCTGGCCGATCCTCCACGCGCGCACCGTAACCGTCGTGCCCGGATGAGAGAACTTGAACGCGTTGCTGAGCAGGTTGCTCAGGACCTGCTCGATCCGTGCGACGTCGCAGCAGACGAGCGGGAGCTCCGCGGGCACGTCGACGTCCACCGCGATCCCCTTCCGGCCGGCGCCGTGCTCGTTCAGGGAGACCGCCGCCAGGACGATGCTTCTCAGGTCGGCCTCCTGCAGGCGCAGCGCGCCGTGCCCGTGCTCCAGCGTCGTGATGTCGAGCAGGTTCTCGATCAGCTGCAGCGCGAACTCGGCGTTGTCCTGGATCTTCAGGGCGTAGCGCCGCGTGTCCTCGGGCTCCGCGCCGACGCCGGCCAGCTGCATCTTCGTGAACCACTGGATCGCCGCGAGCGGATTGCGCAGATCGTGCGCGGCGATGCCCATGAGCTCATGGGTCTTCTGGGTCGCCTCGGCGAGCTGCTGGTTCTCGAGCTGGAGCGCGTCGGCGCTCGTCTTGAGGCTCGAGAGGAGCCGCTGGAAGCTGCTGATGCGCTCGTGCTGGGCGAACGCGTCGCTCACGACGTCGGCGAGCGCCGGCGGATCCCATGGCTTGGAGATGAACCTGTACACGCCGCCCTCGTTGATGGCCTGGATGGCGGCGCTCGTGTCCGCATAGGCGGTCATGAGGAGTCGGACGGTCTCCGGGTATTCGGCCTTGACCCTCGCGTAGAACTCCGTGCCCGTCGTGCCCGGCATCCGCTGGTCGCTGAGGACGACAGGGATGGTCCGCTCGCGCAAGATCGCGTGACCCTGCTCGGCGCTCTCCGCGATGAGGACATCGTAGTCGCGCCGGAGCTCGCGGCGGAGCGCCTTCAAGGTCTCGCGCTCGTCGTCGACGATGAGCAGCGCGCGCCGCTCGCCGGAGGCGCGCGTCATCGGTCGAGCTCCTTCGGCAGCGTGATCGTGAAGGTGCTGCCCGCCCCGGGGGTCGATCGGACGGCGATCGTGCCGCCGTGCTGATCGACGATGATCTTGTGCGAGATGGTGAGGCCCAGCCCCGTGCCCTGGCCGACAGGCTTGGTCGTGAAGAACGGATCGAAGATCCGGCCGAGGACGTCAGGGGTCATCCCGGCGCCGTTGTCCTCGAACTCCAGGACGATCCCGCGCTCTTCGTCGCGCTCGCGGATCACGATGCGACCGTTCCCCCGGCCTCGGCACTCGACCGCCTGGGCCGCGTTGATGAGGAGGTTCAGGAACACCTGGCTGAGCTCCGCCGGCTTGCAAAGCAGCTTAGGCAGCTCGGCCCACTCGACCGTCACCTGGACGCCGCCGTCCTTCAGCGCTGGGCCCGCGATCGCGAGGGTGCTCTCCAGGCACTCCTTCAGATCGCAGCGCTCCTCCTCTGCCCGGTCGATCCGCGTGAAGATCCTGAGGTCCTCGACGATCTTCTGCACGCGCGCGAGGCCGCCCAGCGTGCCTTTCACGAGATCCCCCGTATCCTCGCGCAGAAAATCGGGATCGAGCTCTGCGCGGAGCGCCTGGGCGAGGCCCTTCACGTCGTCCGAGCCCGCGCCCACGGCGGCCCGCTCGAGCGCCTCGTACGCGGCGAACAGCCGATCGAGCGACTCTCCCAGGGTGTGCACGTTGCTCCGGACGAAGGCGAGCGGGTTGTTGATCTCGTGGGCCACGCCGGCGGCGAGCTTGCCGAGCGCGTTCATCTTCTCCGAGTGGACGAGCATCGACTGCGTGGCGCGCAGCTGCTCGAGCGACCGCTCGAGCTCCTTCTGCTCGGCGACGAGCCGCCGCTGGAGGCTCGTGATCCGCGAGTTGAGCGCGGACACGTCGGCGACGACGCGCTCGAGCTCGATGACGTCGAACTCGGCGAGGAGCAGCAGGTCGTGGCCGAGCCGCCAGACCTCTCCCCGGAGGCTGTGCGCGATCGACCGGAGGTCCCCGAAGTGCAGCATGCCGCTGTAGATCGGCTCGTCGGCGCCGCGTTCGGCCGCGGCGAGCTGCGCGAAGCTCGGGCTGACGAGGCGAGCCTCGGCGCGACCCGGCTCGCCCGCCCCCCCGAGCAGCCGGCGCATGCCGTGGTTGGCGAGCCTCGGCGCGCCGTCCGGCGTGAACACGCCGACCGCGAGCGCGGTTGAGGCCATGAGGAAAGCGGCGGCGAGCTCTCCGACCGGACCGCTGAGCTCGTGTCCTGACGGCGGGGCCACGAGCGGCGCTCCCTCGTTTTCTCCTGCGCTTTGCGCCCTGCGCGGTTCCATCGGAATCATCGGAATCCGAGCCTCTCCCTCGCTCGGGGCGGAGGCGATCTGTCTTTGGCAGGCCGGCGCGGAGCTCGCTATGCGAAACGCACCCCCGCTGGGCCGGCGCGTGAGGCGCGGAGCGGGGTCATGCGCTCCGCGCCGCGAGGAGCTGCTCCGCCGTGCGGACGGCCCGCTCCGCGTTCGGCGCCGAGCCGTCGGCCCCGAGCTGCCTCCAGAGGTCGTCGACGACGCGGAACGGGTGGCCGCCGACCAGGACGACGACGCCCCTGCACCGGTCGTCGCCGCGCGCCGCGGTGATCACCTGGCGGACGCTCGAGAGCTGATCGCTGAGCGCGGCCGAGACCGCGAGGACGTCGGCCTTCCGCTGCACGACCTCCTGGATCACGTGCTCGGCCGGCGTGCTGGCCCCGAGATAGAACGTGTCCCACCCCGCCATTTCGAAGAAATCGGCGACGAAGCGCGCGCCGATCTCGTGGAGGTTCCCGTCCACGGCGGTGGCCACGAGGCGACGGCCGGCGCGATCGCCGCTGACGACGAGCGGATAGAGCTGGCCCAGGATCATCTGCGTGACCGCCGTGCAGTAGTGCTCCCCGGCGATGCTGATCTGGCCGAGCTGCCAGCGCCGGCCCAGCTCGTACTGGCACGGCTGCAGCACGTGAGCATAGATGTCCTTGATCGGCGCGCCCGCGTCGAGCGCCTCCCGGATGGCCCGCACCGCTCGCCTCCGGTCCCGCTCGAGCAGCGCATCGAGGTAGCTGCACGCGACGGCCCCGAGCGGCGCCTCCGGGCGGACGAAGCTTGGATTCTCGGCGTGCATCGAGGTGAGCCGCTCGAGCGCGGCCGCCAGGTACCGCCGCGGCGCCTCGGCGAGGCGCTCCGGCAGGGTGAGCGCCAGGACGTCGTCGAGCGCGCGGAGGTAGCCCACGAGCTTGGCGGGGTCGAGGCCGTGCTGCACCAGCAGCGTTTGCGCCCACTCCGCATAGGCGCTGAAGAGCTCCGGCGACTCCTGGTCGACCGCCGCGGCGAGCTGCGCGACGTGGCGCCTGGCGTCGTCGAGGCAGAGGGCGCGCTTCGCGCCGGCGGCGAGCGCGTCCGCCGGGCGCCGCACGAAGCTGAGCGCGACGCTCATCGGCGCGATGCGCGCCGCCGAGCGCTCGATGGCCTCCGCCGCCGAGCCGGCCTCGCCGGCGGCGCACGGGGGTTCGGGGATGGCTGCCAGCGCGGCCGGCGTCACGAGGGGCGAGGCGCAGAGGCGCTCCCGGCCCGCGGCCAGCGCGTCCTGCGCCACCGAAGCGAGCGCCGGATCGAGCTGCTCGCCGATGCTCTCGCTCAGGGCGTCGAGCGCGGCGCCGAGCGCGCGCCGGGGCACCCCGATCGCCTCGAGGAACACCGCGGTGAACGCGCAGTACTCGCAGAGCTGCTGGGCGCCCGCCGCGCGGAGCGCCGCCGCGAGGGCGTCGATGTGCGCCGCGAGGTCCACGTGGCAGCGCGAGAGCGCCTCGCGCTCGCCGCGCGCTCCGAAGGCGCGCGGCGCGACGGACGCGGCCTCGAGGCGGGCGAGCGCGGCGTCCCTCAACGATTCACGCCGAGCCACGAGCTCATCGGCCGCCCTGTCACGCTCTGTGGTCACCATGCCGGCGTATGTGGTGACGCGCCGTCGTCGCCGCACGCGCGATATCGCACGGGCTCGCCCGACGAGGCACCGGCGGGCGGCCGCCGCCGGTGCCTCGTCGCGCGCCGCGGGCCGAAGGGCCCGCCAGGCTTGAGCCGGCGTCGTGCTTCAAGCTACCGTCTCTCCCGCGTCGCAGGGGAGCGTCGTCGCCCGGCGCGGGAGCTGAAGAACGATGTCAATCTCGTTGGTGCGGAACGCTTACGGCAAATCGAGGGTGCGGCTCGTGAAGGTCCGCCGCGCGGGCGCGCGGCACGAGCTCACCGACGCCCAGGTCGATATACAGCTGGAGGGCGAGTTCGACGACGCTTACACGAAGGGTGACAACAGCAAGGTGCTGCCCACGGACACGATGAAGAACACCGTGTACGCGCTCGCCAAGGGCCACCCGGTCGAGCCGATCGAGGACTTTGGCGCCCTGCTCGCCGAGCACTTCCTCGGTAAGCCGCACACCCGGCGCGCTACGGTCGTCATCGCAGAGAACGTCTGGTCTCGCGTCGAGGCGGGCGGCGCGCCGCACCCTCACGCGTTCCTCCGCGCGGCAGGGGAGCGGCGGACCGCGGAGATCTCCGCGGCTCCTGGCGGGGTCGAGATCACGTCCGGCATCGCGGATCTCCTCGTCCTCAAGACCTCCGGCTCGGCGTTCTCGGGCTTCCCGCGCGACGAGTACACGACGCTCAAGGAGACCGGGGACCGCATCCTCTCGACGCTCATGGTGGCCCGCTGGCGCACGGCCGGCCGCGACCCGGCGCCCACGGCGACGTGGGAGCGCGCCCGCCGCGCCCTGATCGAGACCTTCGCGGAGCGACATAGCCTCTCGGTGCAGCACACCATTCACGACCTGGGGGAGGCGGTGCTCGCCGCCTGTCCTGCCATCGACGAGGTGAGCCTCTCGCTCCCCAACAAGCACTGCCTGCTCGTCGATCTCACGCCCTTCGGGCTCGCCAACGACAACGAGATATTCGTCCCGGTCGACGAGCCGCACGGGCTCATCGAGGCCACGATGAAGCGAGGGACCTGACCGTCGGGCGTGGCCGTTTTTCTCGACATGCCGATGACGTGCCCGGTACAGTGCGGCGCATGGACCAGGTGGCGGGCCCGGACGAGCTTGAGGTCGCGACGAGCTACATGAACGCGGTCCTCAACGGGCCGTTCATCGCCGTCGAGTGCACGGGCGACGCCGATGACCTCGAGATCGCCGCGTGGAGCGCCGGGGCGGAGCGGCTGCTGGGTTATACCGCCGAAGAGGTGATTGGCCGCCGCCTCGCGGACACCGCGCTGGGCGGCGCCGACGTCGACCTCTGGCGACGCGTCTGCGACGGGCGGGGCGGCGCGCCGCTCTCCGCCGAGCACCGGCGGAAGGACGGGCGCGTCGTCGCGTGCGCGTGGGTGCACGAGCCGATGCGCGGCGCCGACGGCCAGGTGATGCGCAGGCTCTTCATCGGGCAGGACGTGACCGACCGCGGCCGTCTGGCGGAAGCGTCGCGGGACGACTCCATCATCCTGCGCTCCATCCTCGATCACGTCCCGATCGCCGCGTGCAAGTATGATCGCGACGGGGTCTTCACCCATCATGACGGCAAGGGGCTCGAGAACTCGGGCGTGAAGCCTGGGGCGCTCATCGGCAAGAACGTGTTCGACCTCTACGGGTCCAGCCCCGAGGCCGCGGACGGGATGCGGCGCGTGCTGGCGGGAGAGATCGTGGAGAATCAGGTCGAGACCCACGGCGTCGCCTGGCGGTCCTGGCTGCTCCCCGTCTTCGACGAGCGCGGAGCGCCGGACGGCGCGGTCTCCGTGACGTTCGACATCACGGAAATGAAGCGCAAGGAGGTCGAGCTCCAGGCGAGGCTCGACATGATCCAGGCCCAGCAGCAGGTGATTCGCGCGCTGTCGACGCCCATCATCGAGGTCTGGGATCGCGTGCTGACGCTCCCGATGGTCGGTGTCGTCGACAGCTTGAGGACCTCCGAGGTGATGGATAGCCTCCTCGACGCGATCTCGAGCAAGGGGGCGCGCTTCGCGATACTCGATCTGACCGGGGTCGACGCCGTCGACACGAAGACGGCGAGCTACCTCATCGAGATGGTCCGCGCGATACGGCTCCTCGGCGCCGAGGGCGTGATCACGGGTATCCGCTCGAACGTGGCGCAGACGATGATCGCGCTGGGGCTCGATCTCTCGGGGATCATCACGATGGGCAACCTCCGCGCCGGCCTCAAGCTCTGCATCCAGCGGATGAACGGCGCCGACGCCGCCGCGGCCAACGGATCGAGGCGGGCCGAGGCACGCTGATCGGAGGCTTCGGGCTCACGATCGCGCTCGGCGCCGGACGGGTCACGAGCCCTGAAGCAGAGGAGTCGGCGCGGCCATGTCGGCGCGCTCGGAGCGGACTATGGCGCCGGCGGCGGCGAGCCGTCGAGATCTGCCATCTTCCCCTCTCGCTCCAGCCGCCATATGTCCTCGTCCGTGACGAACTCCTGCGCCAGGAGCTCTCGCGCCCGCTTGATCTTGGCGAGGAGGACGGGCTCCGTGACCGGTGTGCTCGACTCCTTGGTCGGCGCGGGCGGCGGCTTCATCAGCGAGAACGTCCCGCGCGCCGCGTGCCCCTCCGCCGTCTCCCCATCGAGGATGTACGTGATGGTGAAGACATCCGGTTCACGCACCGTGTCGAGCCTCACCTCCACATCGACCCCTTGCCCGGGGGGGATCTCGACCAGGCCGAGCGAGGCCTTCTCGAGCGGTGAGGCGCTCGACGCCCCCGCGTAGTGCCGCACCGCCGTGACCGTATCGATCCGGACCGGCGCGTCGCGGTGATGCCAGAGGCGGAAGGTCTGCCGGACCACGCCGTCTCCGTCCTGCCGGGGAAAGCGGGGCGTCGGGGTCGCCGCGATGGTCACGATCCCCCGCTCGGCGAGGTCCTGAAACATCGTGTTCGGGATCTGGAGCAGGGCACGGCCGGTGAGCTTCTCGCCCGCTTCGCTCTGGACCTCCACCCGGATGAGAAACTCAGAGACGAGCGCGGTTTGCGGACGGCGCTCGTAGCTGTGGGTCACGAACGGCGCCTTCGTCTTCTCCGAGCCGCCGTCGTCGAACACCCAGGCATAACTCGCGGGCTTGAACGGCCTCGCGTCGGGCTTGTCCTTGAGCCCGACGCCGACGATCTGCGCCGTGAGCTCGAATTCACCGGGGGTGCTCGGCAGGAGCCTGTGGGTGATGACGACGATCCGCTCCGGCTTGCAGGCGTTGACCTTGTATCTCGGGACCTCGATCCGAGTCACAACGTTGTTCCGCCCGAACACGGAGATGGTGGGCATCTCGTACGATCCGTCCATCTCGGGCCAGACGCGCAGCGGCACCCGCGATCCGGTGTGCGTGCCAATGACGCTGTGGAGGTATTCATCTGTCCCGTTCGTGGTATGGGATCGCACGGTGATGAGGTTCTCCTCGCCGGCGCACACTTCCGGCTTCTCGACCTCGATCTCGTCGATGATGGGCGCCGGGTCCTCCGCGGGCGCCCTCGTGCTCGCCGCGGCGGCGCTCGCGGCGCGTCTGGCGCTCGGCGGGGCCTCCTGCGCGCTCGCCTTCGGCGCTGCCGGCGCGGGCTCGGGCGCCCTGGAAGGGTGGACCGACCAGACCAGGACCCAGCAGAGCGCGGCGGCGAGCACCACCCCACCGGCCCATTGCGCCTTTGACCGATGCTCGCCGATCCTGGTCGTCATGGCCGGAGCTCCTCACGTCATTGTGCTCGAACGTCCGTCAGTACCAGCACCCGTAGACGTTGCCTCCGGAGTTCCACTGGACGTTGTGGTTCGTATCGGCGGACCAGACGGTCGCGCCGGCCTGCGTCCCCCAGGGGTGCCCGCTCCAGCCGCCGATGCGGTCGGGGCTGATGGACACGGCGACGGTCTTCGGATCGTCTCGGACCCCTCTCCACACGCTGCTGCTGCCGGTGTCGCACGCGTGCGAGGCCATGCAGTTCGCGACCTGATTGGCGGCCTTGTCGCAGACGTCCGTGAAGCAGGCGAGCGAGGTGCCGAGCGAACCCCAGAACCCCAGGCTGTTCTCGCAGCTGTCCATCACCCCGTCGTGAAGGGCGTTGGCCGCGCTGGCGAGCTTGGCGTGGCTGTACGTGTACGGCGGGATGGCGCCCTGGCCGTCGAGGTAGTGCGCGTAGGCCAAAAATGAAGAGCAAACCATACCGTTGTTCCACGCCGGCCCGCCGGTGGGCGTGCCCTCGGTGCTGCGGTACTGGAAGAACGAGTAGTGCACCCGGTCGCCGCGAACGCTCAGCCGAGGGATCTCGACCCCTTCGTCGATGATCGAGCGCTCGGCGTAGTAGGGCACCTCCCACCAGATGGTTTCGCCGATCGACGCGGCCCGCTTGGGATCGCCGACCTGATAGGTCAGCGCGACCGGGCCGCTCCCGCCGCTCCCGTAGAGGAAGCGGTAGATCCCGCCCTGGTTGACCTGCGCGAGCCCGGGATACCCATCGAGCAGATCGTTCGTCACGATGGGCGTGCTGCACACCTCGGGCCAGGAGTTTTCACGCGGCTGCTTCATGGTGGCATGCGTCACCCACCGGCCGGGACCATGCGACAGCATGGAGTGCGTACGGAACTCGCCGACGGCGTTAAGGACGTCTCCGATCGGCCCCGAGCCTGCGCTGAACACGGCCGCGCCGTTCGGCGCGTTCCAGCCGGCGCTGGAGTACCCGCACGCCTGCTCGGCGGCGGCAGCGGCGGAGGCGAGGCACGACGATACGACGACGAGCGGCAGGACGAACGCTGACTTCACGGGCACACCTCCGATCGAGAGCATGGCCGGCGGGACACGAGGCATTGACGCGCGCGCTCGGAGCGCGACGGACGAACGTCGCGAGCGGCCCGAGCTGGAGGGAGCGCTCGCTCGAAAGGGGGAAGGATCACACTCCGAAAGAGGCGCACGCGGGCGCCCCTTCACGGAAGAGAGTGTGGTCTGGAGAAACGGGGGGCAAGCGGAAAATGAAGGCGGGATTGCCTTCTTCCATCCACCGCGCTCGATCGCGTCCCGTGCTCGGGTCTAGCTGACGCACAGGACGGACTGGCGAGACCGGGGAGCGCCTCGGCAGCTCGCCCCGCGAGCGATCATCGATTGACAGGAGGGGGCGAGCCGCCTCCTGGAGCTCCGAGCACCTCGACCGCGCCTTCCGCCGACAGCAAGATCTGCGGGTTGGCCTGCGCCGGCGAGATCACGTTGAGCACGCCCCTCGCGCGCACGCGCAGGCCTGGTTTGATGAACTTGTTGCGCGCGTCCACCGGCGCGCCGGGGTGCGCCGCCCAGCCCCGCGCGAGCTTGTCCCGGATCGCCTTGAAGAGCTCGGGATCGCCGAAATTGACCAGCGTATACTCGCGCTCCACCCGATCCCTGTCGACGACGCGCAGCGCCCAGATATCGAATTTGATCTGTGGGCTCCTCGGGAAAAGCACGAGATCGCCCTCCAGCTCGATCGGCTGGCCATGGACCGCTTGCATGCGCTCCAGCACCTCGATGGGCTTGTCGACGTTCGGATCGAGCCGCAGGTGGATCGGGCGATCGGGGCGCCCGGCGATCACGTAATGCAGCCGGATCTTGTCATTGCGCCACAGGTCTCGGACGTGCTCCGGGCGGGTCACGAAGACCGGCACCACCTTGTCCGCGAGCTCGACCACGAGTACCTGGCCGTCGGCGTCGACGCCGTGCACACGGCCCACGAGCTCGCGCGCCCCGAGGAGCGCGGCGTCGATGGTCGTGTCGTGCGCATAGGACGGGGCGTCCACGCCGGAGGAAAACCGCGTGATCACCTCGATGCGGCGCGCGCGGACATGGCGCTGAGCGCCCTTTTTCTCGAGGCTGCCGAAGACGCGCAGCCGGTCGTGCCGCTGGAGCCCGGCGAGCTCCCGCGCGACCTCGGCCGACCCCGGGATCATCGGAAAGTCAGCGTAACGAAAGAAGTCGTTCGGGAGCCGGTAGGTGAATACGAAGAGTCCGGCCTCGGGCGCCGCGCCGTGCATCCATCCGTCGAGCCCGCCGCCCGCGAGCGCCGCGGCGATACCGGCATCATCGTCCGGGTCAATCACGGCCGACGGATCGCGAGGGGCCGGCGCCGCACGATGGATCGGAGTCGCGCGCGCGGGCAGCGCGGCAGGAGCCTGTGCCGACGAAAGATTGCAACCGGACGGAACGACCAGGAGCGCGAGAAGCCAGCCGAACACCGCGACCACACGCTGACCCATGCACCAGCATAGCAGCATCGGAGTCGGACCTGCACGGCGGCCGGGGAGCGCGTGAGTGGCGCTATCGCCTGCTCCGGTCGAATCGTGCCAGCGGAGCGAGCCGCACGAACGTTGCGGGCTCATGCGGACGCCCTGGAGCGGCCCCTCGCGGCGGAGGTGGAGATCAGGCTCTCCCGGATGGTGCGATGGCGCGGGTCAGTCGTCCAGCGCGGGTGGAACACAACGTGAAGTGTGAACGGCTCGACCTCGAAAGGGAGCTGTCGGGTCGTGAGCGGGAGCCCCGAGGCGCGGACGATGCGCGCGGGCAGGGTAGCGACGAGATCGGTCTCGGCTGCCAGCGAGAGCGCGAGCAGCAGCGACGGCACGCGCGCCCGCACGTCCCGCGATCGTTCGAGCCGCGCGATCGCCCGCTGCACCGGCGAGAGCCCCGGCAGCGAGTTGCCGACGACGACGTGCCCGCACGCGAGGTATCGCTCGAACGTCGCGCGCCCCCGCGCGAGCGGGTGCCCGCGCCGCGTCACGATCACGTGCTCGTCGTCGACGATGGGGCGGAACACGAACTGCTCCAGCCCGTCGATGTCCACCCTCGGGACGAGCGCCAGATCGACCTCCCCGCGCTCGAGAGCGCCGATCGTCTCCAGCGAGGGCTGGACGATGCGCAGCGTCGTCATCGGCGGCGCCTTGGCCTGCTGCGCGAGCCACGGCCTCAGCACGACCAGGGTGCCGTAATCGGACGTCGCCACGCGCAGCGGAAACGGCTCGTCCTCGCGCTTCTGGCGGACCATGGGATCGAAGACCGCGCGCAGCGCCGACAGGGCGCGCTCCACGTCGGGCTGGAGCGCGAGCGCCATGGGCGTCGGCTCGAGGGCGCGGCCGGTGGACACGAACAAGGGATCGTTGAAGACCTCTCGGAGCCGCGCGAGCGAGCGGCTCATGTTCGGCTGCGTCGTGCCGAGGCGCCGCGCCGCCTGGGTCACGCTCCGCGTCTCGAGCAGGTGGTGGAGCGCGCGCAGCCCGTTGAAATCGACGTCCTCGATCCGCATCGCGGGATCATATCCTGCACGACATATCAGGCATCACGCCGGAGCATGACCCGCGTGCGGCCGCGCGCCGTACAACCGAGGCATGCGTGATGTTCCGCTCGATAAAGCTCCTTCGATGACGCCGCCCGAGCCGCCGACCGTGCCTCGCCGGCCCTCCACGTCCCTCCGCCCGTGGCTTCGCCGGATCGGCGCCGGGCTCGGCGCCGTCGTCGCGATCGGGGCGGCGCTCGTGATCTGGGCCGGCCTTGGCAGCCCGTCGAAGCTCCCACGCGTGGAGCTCGCCGTGCCCCCGCAGCGCGCCTCCGCGTGGGAGGACGTGTTCGCGCGCGGCCAGCGGGTGCGCCTGTGTACCCTCGAGACGGGCGAGGTCAGCGGAGCGCGTTCGATGTTGCTCCGCAGCGACCACGTCGAGTTCGATCGCGCCCGAGAGCACGAACCGCTGCCGATCTACGCGCACCTCGTCCGCCATCCCACGCGCGGCGACGTGCTGATAGACGCCGGCCTCTCCGCCCCGTTCGAGCGGGATCCGTTCGGCGACGTCCGCGCGCCGGTGAGCTGGCTGCACCGGGCGATGGGCACGCGGTTCACGCTGCCTGCGGGGCGCTCGCTCGGCGCTCAGCTCGCGCGCCTCGGCTCGCGCCCGCGTCAGGTCTACCTGACGCACGTTCACGGCGATCACACGGCCGGCCTCGGCGAGCTCCCGCGCGACGTGGAGATCGTGACCGGCGAGGGCGAGGCCGACGATCTCGCGGGGCACCTGGGCTACGGGCACTTCGCCGAAGGAGCGACGCTCTCGGAGCTCTCGTTCGCGCGCGGCGCCCCCATGCCGCCGTTCGACATGGCCATCGACGTGTGGGGCGACGGCGCGCTCTGGGCGCTCCCGACGCCCGGCCACTCGCGCGGTCACCTCTCGTTCGTGGTCAACGCCGAGTCCGGCCCGGTGCTGCTCGTCGGCGATGCGTCGCATTACGCCTGGGCATTCGAGCGCGGCATCGGCCCGCGCGGGCCCTCGGCGAGCGACGAAGCCGCGGGACAGCAGAGCCTGGATCGCCTGCGCGAGCTCGTCCGCGCCCACCCGAGCCTGCGTGTCGTCTACGGGCACGAAGCGCCCCAGGTGATCTGCGAGATCTCCACCACCCCGTGACGCGACGACGCCCGCGGCGGGCGTGAAGTCGCTGGTCAATTGGAGGGTTTTCGGCAGCTCGTGATCAATCCGCGTCGGAGCGGGAATTCTTCCAATAACTGTTCGTGCGCGCGGCGTGGGTGGCGTGGAGAGACGCGACGGATTCGCGCTCTCGCCTCGCTTTTAAGGCCGGAGTGCGCCCGGTCCTGCTGGTCTGACGCGGCGCGTGCCGCGTCAAGTGGCTGTCAATCGACATCGATAATATGGCGGGAGTGGAGTCTTCGGGCAGTATCAGACTTCGCCGGCGGATGGTCCGTTGTTGACCGCTGTCCGGCGATTGAACGCCGGCTGAACGCCGGCGTCTCGCGCTGTGGATTGGTGGGAGCAACGCTTGACGTCTGGCGAGGCTTCACCGTAGGTTGTGACCGACGGTAGGAGGTCACGGTATGGCTGACTTAGGATATCGTCGCAGGCGAGCCGGTCATGCGCTCATAGCGACGCTCGCGCTGACGGCCGCGGCCGGGTGCGGTATCGGGCAGATCGGAGCGGCGGACTCCAGCTCCAGCTCCGGGTCCGGCCCCGGGGGGGACGGTTCGACGTCCGGACAAGGAGGAGATCCCCCGGTGTGCGGCGCCGAGCGGATCCTCGCACCCCAGCGGCGTTTGACGCGATTCGAATACAACAACACGGTCCGAGATCTCCTCGGAACGTCCCTCACCCCTGCCGATCAATTCCCTCCGGATGAGATCGCCGGAGGCTTCAACAACAACGCGACGGTGCTGACCGTGTCCGCGCTGCACGCGGAGAAGTACCTTCTGGCTGCCGAGGCGCTCGCTGCCGAGGCCGTCGCGGGCGATCTGTCGAAGCTGGTGCCGTGTGATCCGGCCGCGGTCGAGGGGCAGGTCGCCCAGGAGGAGGCGTGCGCGCGGCAATTCGTCCAGGACTTCGGCCGTCGCGCGTACCGTCGACCGCTCGAGACGTCGGAAGTCGATCGGCTGATGCGCGCCTACGCCGCGGGACGCACGGACGGGTCGTTCCGTGAGGGCATCGAGGTCGTCATCCGGGCCGCGCTGCAATCGCCGAAATTCCTGTTCCGCCTGGAGCTGCGTCACGATTCGGATGCCTCCTCGGCGCGGGTGCGCCTCGACCCGTACGAGATGGCGTCGCGCCTTTCGTACCTCATCTGGGCGTCGGGCCCCGACGACGAGCTGCTCGACGCCGCCGAGGCGGGCCTGCTCGATACCCGCGAGCAGCTCGCCGAGCGAACCCGCCAGATGCTGGAGCACCCGCGGGCGCGCCGGGCCATCACGGAGTTCTACAAGCAATGGCTCAACCTCGGGAAGCTCGGGACCATCGTCAAGGAGGAGAGCAAGTTCCCCGGGTACAACGACGAGCTCGTCGCGGGGATGAGCGCGGAGACTCCCGCGTTCGTCGAGCACGTGCTGTGGTCCGGCGACCACAAGCTGTCGAGCCTGCTCACGCTGCCCGTCGGCTTTGCCACCGAGCCCGTCGCCGAGCTGTACGGCGTGACGGTCCCGCCCGGCTCGACCACACCCCAGCTCGTGGATCTCCCGCCGGACCAGCGCGCAGGGGTGCTCACGCAGCCCGCGTTCTTGGCCGTCCACGCGCACCCCGATCAGACGTCTCCGGTGCTGCGCGGCAAGGCCATCCGCGCGAAGTTCATGTGCCAGGACCCGCCGCCTCCTCCTGACGATGTCGACCTCACGCCGCCCACGGGCGAGGAGGGCGTCACCGCGCGTGAACGGTTCAACCAGCACGCCTCCAATGACAGGTGCGCCGGCTGCCATCAGCTGATGGATCCGATCGGCTTCGCGTTCGAGAACTTCGACGCCGTGGGCGCGTACCGCACCGAGGAGGGCGGGCAGGTCATCGACGTCTCCGGGCAGATGGTCCTTTCCGACGACATGGACGGCCCGTTCGTCGGCGTCCGCCAGCTGGCGGAGAAGCTCGCCGGCAGCGCGCAGGTCCGCGAGTGCCTCGCGACGCAATGGTTCCGCTACACGGCCGGGCGCTTCGAGAACATCGACGACGAGTGCTCGCTCGACGGGCTGCGCGCAGGGTTCCACGGCTCGGAGGGCGATCTCGTGGAGCTCATCGTGGCGACGACGCAGACCGACGCGTTCATGTACCGCAGCGCGATCGCAGAGGAGGAGTGACATGAGACAGCGAATGATCTCTCGACGGCGGATGCTCCAGGGCGCGCTGGCGGCGACCGCGACGATCCCGCTGCTGAACTCCGAGCTGGCCCGCGGGCAAGAGACCACCGCGCCCAAGCGCTTCGTGGTGTTCTATACGCCGAACGGCACCAGCGAGTCGAAATGGATGCCCACGGGCACCGAGACCAACTACACGCTGAGCCCGCTGCTCCAGCCGCTCTCGCCGTTCAAGGCGAAGATCATGCCGCTGCGCGGGATCAACATGAACGTCGTGGTGAACTCCAACATCGGCTCCGAGCACGCTCGGGGCATCGGGGGCCTGCTGACGGGGCGGGCGCTGCTCAAGGGCAACTTCAAGAGCTTCATGTCCACCAACGCCGGCTGGTCGTCGGGGATCTCGCTCGATCAGCACCTGGCGAAGAAGCTGAATCCCCCGACGCTGTTCAAGTCCCTGGAGCTCGGCGTCCAGGTCCGTGACGCGGAGGTGCGCGGTCGGCTCTCCTACGCCGGGCCGGACCAGCCCGTTCCCCCCCGCGAGGACCCCTACGACACGTTCCAGCAGCTCTTCGGGGCCTCGGTGCCTGGCCAGGGCCAGGACCCGGGCGGCTCCACCGCGCTGGATCGGCTCCGCGCGCAGCGGCGGACCGTGTTCGATATCCTCCGCGAGGACATCGCGGACGTGCGGCCTCGCATCGGCAAGGAAGATCGCCTCAAGCTCGACGCGCACATGCAGTCGATCCAGGACATCGAGGCGCGCCTGGCCGGTGGCGGCTCTTCGAACGGCGGTGGCACCCCGACCACGGGCAGCTGCCAGGCCCCGGCGCTGGGCGACCGCATCGACCTCTCGAAGGACGACAACATGCCCGTCATCGGCAAGCTCCAGATGGATATGATGGCCGCGGCGCTCGCGTGCGACCTCACCCGGATCGCCACGATCCAGTGGTCGTACGCCGAGAGCGAGCACCTCTACCCGTTCCTCGGTCTCACCGAGAATCACCACGCCATCTCCCACCAGTGGCCGACGAACGCGAAGTACGAGAAGATCCACACGTGGTTCGCGGAGCAGCTTGCCTACCTGCTCGGGAAGCTCGACTCGTACGCGGAAGGGGATCGCACGCTCCTCGACAATACCGTCGTCCTGTGGGTCACCGAGATCGGCGAGTCGATGCAGCACGCGCTCACGAACATCCCGTTCTTGCTCGCCGGCAGCGGGGGCGGGGTCTTCCGCACGGGCCGCTTCGTTGACTATCTGGCGAACGGCGGCTCGGCCCGCCAGCACAACGATCTGCTCCTCACGATAGCGAACGCGATGGGGACCGACGACAAGACCTTCGGCGACCCGAATTACAGCACCGGCGCGCTTCCCAGCCTGACGTAGCCAGCTCGCCGAGGCACACTCGGGCTCCTTCAAGGCCCTGGGAGCCCACAGGCGTTAACGAGGCTCGTTCGGTCACGCTCAGGGCACGAAGCCCGCCGCCTTCCGCCCCACCACCGGTCACCAACGTAAACGTTCGGATGTAGGAGAACGCGGCGCGAAAGTTGGTTAAAGCCTGTGCCCCAGGGAGCCCTAGGTCGCGCAGAACTCGAGGCCCGCGCCCCGCGTAGGTCTTGCATTTTTGCTGCGATGGGTTGCGTTCTTGGGCGTTGTCTTGCGTGATTGCAAGACTCATCCTGGCGCCCATGAACAACGCATCGCTCGTCTCCAGCCCGTCGTCTCGCCTCCACGTCGTGCTCGGCGCCGGCCAGATCGGCCCGCGGGTCGCGGATCTCTTGCTGGCGCAGGGCCATCGTGTGCGCCTGGTGCAGCGCACCCGCCGCGCTCCGGAGCGGCCGGGGCTCACGTCGGTGTGCGGCGACATCACCGACCTCGCCTTCGCCGAGGAGGCCACGCGCGGCGCGAGCGTGGTCTACGATTGCATGAACCCGCCCTACCATCTCTGGGCCACGCAGCTCCTGCCCATCGCGCGCGGCGCGGTGCATGGCGCGACAAGGGCGGGCGCGAAGCTCGTGGCCCTCGACTGCCTGTACATGTACGGCGTGCCCGACGGGGCCATGCGAGAGGACTCGCCGCGCCGCCCTTGCAGCAGGAAAGGCGCGCTGCGCGTCGAGCTCGAGGAGACGCGCCTCGCGGCTCAGCGCCGCGGCGACGTGCGCGTGGCCATCGGGCGCGCCAGCGACTTCTTCGGCGCCAACGTGCCGCTGTCGGCCTGGGGCGATCGCTTCTACGCGCGCGCGCTCGCCGGAAAAGCCGTGGAGTGCATGGGTGATCCCGAGATGCCTCACTCGTATACCTACGTGGAGGACGTGGCGCGGGGCCTCGTGACGCTGGGTGAGCGGGAAGAGGCCATGGGCCATGTCTGGCACCTGCCGACGGCGCCGGCCGAGAGCACGCGGGCGCTCGCGCAGCGCCTCGGGCGCGCTCTCGGCGTCGAGGTCGAGGTGGCCCGACTCCCGCGCATCCTGCTGCGCGCGGTGGGCCTGTTCTCGCTCTTCATGCGGGAGGTGGCCGAGATGGCGTACCAGTGGGACGTGCCCTATGTCATCGACGACGCGCGCTTTCGCGAGACCTTCGGCTGGTCGGCGACCCCCGTCGGGCGGCAGGTCGCCGACATCGCCGCCTGGGCCCGCGGCAGGTACAAGATCGCCGCCCCGCGCGGAGCGGCGGCGATCCCCGCCGCGCGGGCCTGATCGGGCCACGAGCGCGCGGCCGAGATCTCGCCGGGGCGCAGACTGACAGATCGCACGGGAGCGGATCAAATCACCCAGGCCGCTGCGCGCGAGAAGGACTTGACTCGTCCGGTTGATGGCCCGGAGATCTCGCTCTTTCTGGAGGGCGTCATGCGTCTCGGTTCCTTGTCTCCGGTGATGGGCCTGCTGGTCGTGGGGCTCGGCGCCGCGTCTTGCGCTTCCGGCTCGGAAGAGCTCCCTGGGGGCTCATCGGAGGGCGGCGGCGGGGCTCTGGGGGTCGGCGTTTCTGTCGGCTCGGCGTCCGGCGGCGGCGGGGCGCCCGGCGCATCTGTCGGCTCGTCGTCTGCCGGCGGCGGGGCGCCCGGCACCTCCAGCGCTTCGGGTGGCGGGGCGCCCGGCACCTCGGGCGCGGCCGTCGGCTCGTCGTCCGGCGGCGGCGGGGCGCCTGGCGAGGGAGGGGGACCGGAGCTCCCGCCGGCGGTCGGCCCCCTGGTGAACGGCATCCAGTGGGCCGACACCTCGGGCAAACCCATCCAGGCGCACGGGGGAGGGGTGATCCGGGTGGGCGACTATTACTACTGGTTCGGGGAGAACCGGAACCCGGACGGGACGTTCTATGCCGTCTCGTGCTATCGCTCGACCGATCTGCGGCGCTGGGAGTTCAGGAACCATGTCTTGGCGATGGACTCGGACAAGGACCTCGATCCGGCCAACATCGAGCGCCCGAAGGTCGTTTACAACGCGTCCACGGACAAATTCGTGATGTGGATGCACTGGGAGAACGGGGTGAACTACGGCGAGGCCCGCGCCGCGGTCGCGAGCTCGAGCACCGTGGACGGCGACTATACGTATCACGGCAGCTTCCGGCCGCTCACCGGCAGCGGGGTGACCGATCACGGCAAGCCAGGGTACATGTCCCGCGACTGCGGGCTCTTCGTCGATGACGACAGCAAGGCGTATTTCATCTCCGCCACGAACGAGAACTACGATCTCAACCTCTACGAGCTGACCCCCGACTACCTGTCCGTCGCCCGCCTCTCCGCCACGCTCTTCCCCGGCGGGCACCGGGAGGCGCCGGCGCTGTTCAAGCGGAACGGCACCTATTTCCTGCTGACCTCCGGCGCCACGGGCTGGTCGCCCAACCAGGCGAAATACGCGACCTCCCGCTCCATCGACAGGGGCTGGTCGGCGATGACCAACGTCGGCGACGGCACGACGTACAACTCCCAGTCGACCTACGTGCTCCCGGTCCAGGGCAGCTCCGGGACGGCCTACCTGTACATGGGAGACCGGTGGGCAGGGGCCTGGAGCGGACCGGTCAACAACTCGACGTATGTCTGGCAGCCGATCTCCTTCCCGTCGGACACCACCATGAGCATGCGCTGGAACAACACGCTGGCCATCGATGCGTCGGCCGGCACCGTCGCCGGGGCGACGAACAATTTCAAGCTCGTCAACAGGAAGAGCGGCAAGGTGATGGATGTCGTCGGCGCGTCCGGCGAGGACGGGGCGGACATCGTCCAGAGCGCGGACAGGGGAGGAGACAGCCAGAAGTGGAGCTTCAACTACAATGGATCGGGCTACTTCCGGCTGACCAACGTCAAGAGCGGCAAGGTGCTGGATGTGCCTGACGAGTCGACGAGCGACGGGGTCGCGCTGGTGCAGTGGGAGAACCATGACGGCGACAACCAGGCATGGCTGTTCATCGATCTGGGCGGCGGTGATTTCCAGATCAGGAACAAGAAGAGCGGCAAGCTGATCGGGGTCTACCAGGGCTCCACCGCCGACGCCGCCGCGATCGAGCAGCGGGCGGGCGGCAGCGGCGAGGAGCAGCGATGGCAGATTGTGGTTGCCGAGTGATGGGTGGATGAACGGCGGCGCGGCTTCCTGCCGGGGCCGCGACGAGGCCGGCGCCGACGAGCGCGGCGGCCCGATCGAGGTCGATCGGGCCGGGGGGAGGCTCGCGGCGCCGCTACGACCGCAGGCGCCGACGCCGGGCGATCACGAGGCCCGCGGCCGCCGCCGCGAGCGCGGCGGCGCTGCCCGCAGAGCCCGCCGATCCAGAGGCGCTGCACCCGGCCGCGACCGGTGCGAAGCCGCCGTCCGTGTCCGCGTCGGCCGACGCCGGCAGCGCGTCCGGCTCGTGCAGATCCCGAGCCCACATCGGCTCATCGAGCACCTCGTCCACGGCGAACGAGGTGGACAGCACCTCGCGCTCGCCGCCCAGGCCCTCTTCCGGCGCGAACGCCGCGCTCCGCGGCGCGGCGAGCTGCGCGACGGCGCCCTGCGCGCTCGAGATCTGGAAGATCGTGTTGCCGATGGTGACATACCAGCTCCCGTCGAGCCAGCGGCCGTGTCCGAGCGCCGTGCCGATGCTCTCGGGCGCACCCCAAGCCCGGCCGAGGTAGCGCTTGCCGCCGTTCAGGAAGAGGACCTCGCCGGTGTCGCTGATGCCGTCGTGGCCGACCCGGAGCTTCACCTGATCGAACTGGCTCGACGCCGTGAAATCGCTGATCTGATGCTGCTCGCCGTCTGGGGTCCGCAGCCAGACCTGGTTGACGGCGCCGTCGCTCTTCAGGAAGGCGGCGTGGCCTGCGTGAACCAGCAGCCCGGCCGAGGTGCCGGTGATCGAGTCGCCAAGGAACACCTCCTCTCCATCCGCCGTGTACAGGTAGCTCGAGCTCGTCATGCCGTCCCACCACCGGCCGGCGACGTTCGTTCCGTCGGTGATCGGCCGCTGCAGGTTGCCCTCATGATCGCCGAGGCGCAGCCTGCTCGGCCCGACGATGGAGGCATCCTCGTAGGTGCCGAAATAGATGCCGCCGGAAGGCGTGATGTCGGCCTGGAACGGCGACCTGCTCCCGTCGATGTGCCAGAGGGTCCTGTTCGTCCCCGCCGACAGCGAGGTAGCGACGGCCCAGTCGTCGCTGTTCGTCGTCCACACGATGGTGTCGCCGTTCACCGCGTCGAGGCGCGCCGCGCTCGTGATGGTGCGCCGGGCGCCGTTGACCCAGGCGAGGATGTGGCCCGTCGTCGACTGGTGCACGGACCCGGACGGCGTGAGCGCCCCGTAGACCTCGCTGATCGGCAGTTCTCCTTGCGGGATGGTCGCGACCCACGTCACCTGCTGCGTGGCGCGCTCGAAGATCCCGAGGCGCTGGTACTGATCGCGGAAGAGGATCCGCGCGGCGTCGAAATCGAGGATGGTGCCGGGTGCGCGCTGGACGGCGGTGAGCCTCGGGTTCCGCTCGACGTAGATAGGGCCGATGGTCTTCGTGATGGTGGGGCCCACGCCGTCGCTGGCCTCGAGCGTGAGCGTGTACGCTCTGCCCGACGGGATCTGGTAGCCATACCAGGCCTGCTCTTCCTTGAGGTAGAGGTGCCCCGGCACGGGCTGCGGGTTGTGCGCCGAAAGGGTGACCTGTCCTTCGGCGCTGTGGAACGTCGCCCGGAGGCTCTGGCACGTGTACGGCGGCGTCGGGACGCACTTCGCGGCGAAGCGCCAGCCCTCTGTGAGGGTGTCGTGCGCGAGCGCGTTCCATCCGACCGTCGGCGGCGCATACCGGTGCACGGTGCCCTGCGTGCTCGCCACCTCGCCAAACGTGTTGTACGCGTGGACCGTCACGACGTGAGGCCCGTAGGCGAGCTCGCCCGCGAGCTCGCCGAGGTCGAACGCTCCCTGGAAATGCCCCCCTTCCGTCGGCGTGAGCTCGATGGTGAGTCCTTCGAGCTCCGCCTCGACATAGTAGATGTCCTCGGGGGACGACGCCGTTGCGTGCACCGGGATCGTGCTGCCCTCGATGATCGCGTTGGTCGGCTCGATGAGCCCGACGGTGACGGCGGCATCTGCGGCCTGGGCCGAGAGGGATAGGGCAAAAGCAACGGTTATGCCAATGTGCTGGCGATAAGCTCTCATGGATCCTCCGTATTTTGAACGCTTCGGTGCATCCGCGGCACCGAACATTCACTCACCGGGTAGTCGCCCTGCGAGCGGGCGTGAAGCGGAGCGACGCGCTGGCTGCTCGGGATACCAGCGCGATGAGCGCGCTGCTCGTCGGCTTCTTGCTTTACCGCGTTGGACTGAAAGGTGTCAGGAACGCGCCGCTCCTGCTGTGTCCGCCAGCGCGAGCCCGCGCGTGCCGGTCTACGGCCGACCGAACGCGCGGAGCCGGAGGGAGTTGCCGAGCACCGACACGCTCGACAGCGACATCGCCGCGCTGGCGAGGATCGGCGAGAGGAGCCATCCGGTCAGCGGGTACAGCAGCCCCGCCGCGATCGGGATGCCGATCACGTTGTAGATGAACGCCCAGAACAGGTTCTGCCGGATCGTCCTCAGGGTGGCGCGGGCGAGCCCGAGCGCCACCGGCAGGCTCGCGATCCCGCCGCGGATCAAGGCCACGTCCGCTGACGCCACCGCGATGTCGGTGCCGCTGCCCAGCGCGATCCCGACGTCCGCGCCGGCGAGCGCGGGCGCGTCGTTGATTCCGTCGCCGACCATGGCCACCCTGCGGCCGGCGGCCCGCTGCTCGCGGACGATCCTCGCCTTGTCCTCGGGCCTCACCTCGGCGAACACGGCGCGGATGCCGAGCTCATCGGCGACGGCGCGGGCGGCGCCCGCCCGATCGCCGGTCACCATCGCCACCTCGATGCCGAACTCAGCCATGGCTGCGATGGCGCGGCGCGCCTCCTCCGTGGGCCGGTCGGCGACCGCGACGAGCCCCGCGAGCCGCCCGTCGACGGCCACGAACGACGGCGTGCGGCCCAGCCCGGCCAGGCGATCTGCCTCGGCCTCCAGCGCGGCCGTGTCGATGCCCGCCCGCTGCAGCCACGCCGCGGTCCCGACGCGCACGGGGCGCCCCGAGACGCGCGCCTCGATGCCGTGGCCGATCTCCGCGCGGAACGCCGAGGCCGGCGCCGCGCCGACCCCGCGGCCGCGGGCGCCCTCGACGATCGCCCGCGCCACCGGGTGCTCGCTCTCGCGCTCGGCGCCCGCCACGAGGCCGAGGAGCGCCGCCTCGCCGTGGCCCGCGAGGTCCACGACGTCCGTGAGCTCGGGCCGGCCCGAGGTCAGGGTCCCGGTCTTGTCGAGCAGCACCGTGTCGACGCGGCTCGCCGCCTCGAGCGCCGCGCCGCCCTTGACGAGGACGCCGAGCTCCGCGCCGCGCCCTGTCCCGACGGCCACGGCGGCCGGCGTGGCCAACCCGAGCGCGCACGGGCAGGCGATCACGAGCACGGCGACGAACCGCTCGACCGCCGTGGCGAGCCCCGCAGCGGTGGGGTCGATCGCGAGCCACGCGGCGAAGGCGAGCGACGCGACGCCGAGCACGACGGGCACGAAGACGCCGCTCACCACGTCGGCGAGGCGCGCGATCGGCGCGCGCGACCCCTGCGCCTGCTCGACGGCCTCGACGATGCGCGCGAGCGCGGTGTCCGCGCCGGTCTTCGTGACGCGGAAGGTGAGGGCGCCGCTCTGGTTGAGCGTCCCGCCGAGCACGGCTGAGCCTGCCGTCTTGTCGACGGGCATGCTCTCGCCGGTGAGCAGCGCCTCGTCGACCGCGGACGCGCCGTCGACCACCTCGCCGTCGGTCGCGATGCGCTCGCCGGGCCGCACCCGCACGAGGTCGCCCGGCTCGAGCGAGGCGGCGGGCACCTCGTCCTCGGCGTCGCCGCGGACGCGCCGGGCGGTCTTCGGCTGGAGCGCCACGAGCCCGCGCACCGCGTCGGCGAGCCGCTTCCGCGCGCGCGTCTCGAGGAGCTTGCCGAGCAGCACGAAGGCGACGATCGCGGCCGCGGCCTCGAAGTAGACGGGCGGCGCGTGGCCGTGCTCGGCGTGCGGGAAGAGGCCGGGGGCCGCGACCGCGGCGGTCGAGTAGAGCCAGGCGGCGCCGGTCCCGAGGCTCACGAGCGTGTTCATGTCCGCGGCGCGGTGCCGGAGCGCGCTCCAGGCCAGGCGAAAGAACCGGCGCCCCGGCCCGAAGACCACGATCGTCGCGAGCGCGAGCGAGAGCCAGCGCGCGGGGGCGCCTTCGAGCGCCGGGATCGCGCCGTGGGACATGGCCACGGCGAGCAGCGGCGCGGTGAGCAGCGCGGCGATCGCGACGTCGCGCCGGAGCGTCCGCTGCTCCTTCTCCTCGGCCGCGTCCATGGCGGCGGCGCGCTCGGCCGCGCTCGATTGCTGGCGCGGCGGTGGGGCGTCCGCCGTCGCTGCCAGGCGCTCGGGCGCCGTGGAGGCCGCGCGGACGCCGGCGATCGGCGGGGTTGCGGGGGCGCCGTTGGTCTGCGGGTCTGCGGCAAGGCCGGTGATCGGCGCGGCTTCAGCGACGCTGGCCGCCGGGGGGACCTCGGGCACCTCGTATCCCGCCTCCACGATGGCGCTGGCGAGCGCGGCCGGCGTGGTCGCCTGCGCGTCGTAGGTGATCGTCGCGCGCCGGGTCACGAGGTTGACGGCCGCATCCTGGACGCCGGGCGCGGCGCGCAGCGCCTTCTCGACGCGGCGCACGCACGCCGCGCAGGTCATGCCCTGCACCGGAAGCTCCGTCCGGGCGCCCTGCGCGGCGGGCGCGGCCTTCGCGCTGGTCGGCTGCACGGGCTGGGGAATCGTCGCCATGGCTTCTCCTTACACGAGCTCGTGGCTCGTCTCCTGTCGCCTGCGCAGACGCGCCGTCGCTCCGGTGATTACGGTCTACCTCCGCAGGCCCGGGTGGCTCCAGCGCCGGGCGGTTCGGAGCGGCGCCGGCGCCCCGCCGAGCGGACGCGCGCCGCGGTAGGTGGTACGACCGCGGGCGCGCCATGGAGCAGATCCTTCCGATCCTCGGGGTGAGCGTGGTCGTGTTCGTGTCCACGAACATCGATGACATGCTTCTTCTCTCGGCCTTCTTCGCGGATCCAGGCTTTACCCCCGCTCAGGTGGTGGCCGGCCAGTTCGTCGGCATCGCGGCGCTCGTGATCGCGAGCGTCGCGTGTGCGCTGCTCGCGGTCCGCGTGCCGGACGGATGGATTGGCCTGCTCGGCCTGGCTCCCCTCGCGCTCGGCCTGCGAGGCCTCTGGGCTCTGTGGCGAGGCTCCAGGGCCAGGGATGCAGGCGTGGCGGACGGAGCGGACGAAGCAGACGCAGCAGACAGCGCGCGCGAGCCCCATGGCAGCGCGTCGCGCTTCAAGGTGATCGCCGTCGCGAGCGTGACCCTCGCGAACGGCGGGGACAACCTCGGCGTTTACATCCCGCTGTTCTCCAGCTCCCCTGCGCACATCCCGCTTCATGCTGCCGTGTTCGCGGTCATGACCGGCGCCTGGTGCGCGCTCGGACACCGCCTTGTCAACCACCCGATCCTGGGCACGCGCATCCGGCGTTCCGGCCGTGCGGCGCTGCCGTTCGTCTTGATCGGCCTCGGGCTCTGGATACTGTCCGACGCCCTCGTGCTTGTCCGTGCGGGGTAGCGCCCGGGGGCGCCGTGAGCTCACCTTGGTGAGAGCGTCGCGCCAGTTCCACCCGCGAGGAGTCTGGCCAGGGATCCGGAGAGAGATTTCAACGCAAAGACGCAAAGACGCAAAGACGCAAAAAGAACAAACTTTGTGCAGGTTTGCGCCTTTGCGCTCTTGGCGTCTTTGAGTTGAAATCTCTCTTCGCTCGCGAGACAGATCCCTGGGAGGACTGCTCCGCGGGGTTGAACCGTTGCGATTCGTCGGGACGATGATGACAATCGCAAACGAGCCTTGCACACAGCTCCACGCAGCGATCACCTATCTCGGGCGTCGCGTGCTGGCCGGCTCATGGGCCCGCGGCGGCGCGCGCGAGCCGCGTCACCAGCGGCCACGCACCACGACGCCGCCGCCGGCCTGGCCCGCCGTCAGCTCCCAGCTCACCTCGGGCGTCGGCTGGCGGCGCGGGGATGGCTCCAGCAGGAAGACCAGCGCCGACGCGCCGGCGAGCGCCACACCGGCGCCGAAGCCGACCGTGCTCACCAACCCAAGCTGCTTCGCGCGGTTGCCCGCCTCGAGCCCGTCGGGTTGGCATCGCGCCCGGTCGGGGCTCACGTCCCTGCAGTTGTCGGCCGCGACGCGGCTCGCGTCGAGCGCCATCCACCCGGTCACCGATCCGACGAACAGCCCGGCCACACCGAGCCCGCCCGCCACATAGGTGACCACCCGCAGGCCGCTGGGCCCCTGATCCGGTGCCGGCGCTGGCGCCGGCGGTTTGGCCGGCGGCGGCTTGGTGGGCGGCGGCTTGGCGGCCGCCGGGGGCTTCACCTCGAGCACGATCGCCTTCGACTCCGACCGGTCGATCGTGAATCGCGTCTCGGTCGCGGGCCACCCCGGCGCCTGCGTCGTCACGACGTGCTCGCCGGGATCGACGGGGAGCGCGACGCCGAGCGAGGGTTGCTCCAGCGTCATGCCGTCGCACTGCACGCGCGTCCCCGCCGGCGCGCCCGGCCGCAGCGACAGCGTGAGCTGCGGCACGAGCGGCGCGAGCGCGCTGCGCTGCCCGAGCGCGATCTTCTGTCGCGCCGATTGCTTGACCCGCTCGGCCTCACTCATGCGATCGACCATCGCGAGATAGTCGTTGTAGCGCGCGACCGCTGTCGCGATACGCCCCCATTTGGCCTCGCACTCGGCGAGCGTGAATAGCCGCCCTGGGCGAGGATCGAGACGCTGGCTTTCGGCGAGGGCAGGGCAGCCGGTCTCGTACCGGCCTGCCAGCATGTCGGCGCGCCCGCGGTCGAAATGCGACTCCGCGACGGCGAGCGCCTGCGCGCTGGCCGGCGCCGCGACGGCGACGCCCAGCACGCCAAGGCAGATGGACCGGAACCAGGAGAAGCGCATGAGTGAGCCGCCAAATACCATCGTTCCCGCTCGCTCCTGGCAAAGAAGTGTCCGCCCTGCCATCGTGCTCAGTCCGGCTTGTACAGCACCTCAGGGCTCGGCTCTGCGGCCGACGGGGCTGGCGCGAGCCTGCGCCGTGAGCCGCCGAGCGCCGGCGGCGGCGACGCGCTCGCCGCCCCCGTCGCGGGGGCGAGCGCGCGGCTGCCCTTGCCCAGCGGCACGGAGGCCGCGGGAGCGGGCGTCGCGACGTCCGGCGCCGTGGCTGTCGCCGAGGCCTCGGGGAGAGGCGGCGTCGGATGGACTTCAGGGGGCGCGGAGGCGGGCGAGCGCGCGTCCCCCGCGGTCTGCGCGGGCTCCGCGCTCCGGCCGGCAGGGCGCGCGCCGCGGCTCAGCGAGGCGAAGGCGCCAACGCCGCCGCCGAGGAGGACGAGCACCGCGACGGTGATCGCGGCTCGGCTCCGTTGCCTCGTGGGGGGCAGCGCGGTCATCACGGCCTCGGTCGGGAACTGGACGTCGCTCGGCGGCGACAATGAGCGGGAGCTCAGGGGGCCATGTCCGCTCGGCGTCTCCGCGGAGAGCAGGCGCGATGATCGCACCGGCGCGGCGGGCAGGTCGAAGACCTCGGCGAGCGCCTCGACTGCGGCCGAAGCGGTGGCGAAGCGCGCCTCGGGGGCGCGGGCCGTCACCTTGGTGAACCACGCGTCGAAGGCCGGAGGCAGCTTCACCCCCTCGGCGTCCGCGCGCGCGGACGCGGACTCCTGCGGGCCGTGCACGGCGAGCGCCGCGAAAGCGAGCGCATTGTCGTACTTCCGCCTGTCGTTCAGCCAGTACGCCTTGCCGACGAGGAGCGTGTACGCGATCATGCCGAGGGCGAAGATGTCCGCAGCCCGCGAGACCGACTCGCCGCTGAATTGCTCGGGCGCCATGTAGAGCGGCGTGCCGAGGACCGCGGTCGCCGCCGAGTCCGTCGCCGTTTCGACGACGAGCTTGGCAATGCCGAAGTCGAGCACCTTGATCCGGGGCGCCCCGTCGTCGGTCTCGGCCAGGAAGAGGTTGGCAGGCTTGAGGTCGCGGTGGACGACCCCGGCGGCGTGTGTCTTGTCGAGGGCGACGGCGGTCTGGCGAAGGAAGGCGACGGCCTCTTCCGGCGGCAGACGCCCGGCGTGGCGGAGGCGCGCGTCGAGCAGCGTGCCGCGGAGCAGCTCCATCACGAGGAACGGCTTGCCGGTCTCAGCATCGATCCCGGCGTCAAACACCTCCACGATGTGGTCGCTCTGGATGCGCGCGGCGACGCGCGCCTCCAGCTTGAACCGGGCCTGGAAATCGGGGTTGTCGGCGAGGTGCGAGTGCATCACTTTGAGCGCCCGCCGGCGCTCCGTCTCGATGTGCAGAACCTCGTAGACCGCGCCCATCGCGCCGCTGGCGATTCCGCGCACCACGCGGTACCTGCCAGCAAACAGCATCCCGTCGTCCAGACTCAGCGACATGGGTTCCACCAGCAGGCGAACTTATACACCAGCGTACGCGACGCCTGCACTCGGGAACTGACGGATCGAAGCGCCTTTTACAGTGTTTCAGTAAAAATCTAGGGTGCGCCCCGTCGGTCTGCGCCATCGCGCGGCGGAATGGCCGGTGGTCGCTCGCTGACTGATCGGTGACAACCGTGTAACTTGATGGGGGCATCATTCCATTTCGGCGGCCAACCTCCTATCCTCCGCGACCGAAACCTCGCGAAATTTCCCATGAAAATGAAGACGATGCTGGCTTTCGTTCGGTGCGCCGGCGGATGTGCCATGGCGCTGCTCGGGCTCGGATGTGCGCAGATCTTCGGCTTCGACAAGATCTACGAGCCCGAGGACCAGAGCTCCGGAGGCGGTGGCGCAGCGGGCTCAGCGGCCGGGAGCGGCGGCGGCGCGGGGAATCCATGCGAGATCCTCGCGGTGCTGCCCGGGGAGACCCTCGACCTGTCGATGATCGACGACATGGAAGACGGGGATACCCGGATCTCCGAAGGGAACGGGGCGAACCCTTGGGCAGGGTTCTGGTTCGAGGACAACGACGAGTCACCGGAAGGAACGCAGGAGCCTGCGGACCCGGCGGACCTCGTGAGCACCCTTGACTCTCCGCGCGGCGCCAGCACCAAGGCCGTGCACACGAGCGCCGATGATGGCTTCCTCCTCTGGGGAGCCGGCGTCGGCTTCCATCTGGACGACGAGGCCTACTACGACGCATCCGAGTACCGTGGCCTCACGTTCTGGGCCCGCGCCGAGGAGGGCTCCACCAGGAAAATGAAGGTGCTTTTCATCGATCAGCAGACCTATCACATGGGGGGCATCTGCAACGACGCAGAGGGGGAATGCAACAATCACTTCCACAAGCCGGTCATGCTGGAGAGCGACTGGAAGCACTTCAAGATTCCGGTGGAGTGCCTCAAGCAGGAGCCCTACGGTAAGCAGTTGCTCGCGCCCGCCCTGGAGCGGCTCTGGGCCATCGAGTTCTTCTTCGACAAGGAGCTGTCGTTCGAACTCTGGATCGACGACGTCGCCTTCTACCGATAGGCGCAGATCTCCTTCAATCAAGGGGAGCGCGCGCTGTCCGCGATCGGCGGGCGGAATCGCCGCGCGCTCCACGCGATCCCGCTTCAGTCCGTGACGAGAGGTCCCACGCCGTTGGCGAACTGCCACCCCTTGCTCTCGTCCATGTGGATCTCCCAGTCGAACACGCCGCGGAGCGCCGGGTGGTTGCTCTCGACTTGATTCCACGTGGGGATCGCCTCGTCGATCGACATGTAGTATTGCCGGTCCGAGAGCCCGAACCCCACGACGACGTGCGTCGGACCGAGCAGCGAGACCCACTCGTTCACGCTGTTCACGATGTAAGACTGCTCGGCGAGATCGGGGCCATCGTAGTACTGCGGGGCCGCGTAGTCCAAGGCGCCGGCGTCCACCATCTGCTGGCAAAACGTCTTGTCGCGGCTGTTCCAGGGGGCCGGAGGCGCGGTGATGATGAAGCCGGGGATGCGCCGCTTCAGCTCCTGGCTGATCCAGATCATCTCGGAGGTGTCGGGGGCCTGATTGGCCTCGAAGGTGTTCCAGTCGAGGCCGTCGAACCCACCCAGGCGGTCGTAGATCCCGATCACGCTATTGACGAACGTCTCCGACTTCGCGCGCGTCGGGAAGCTCATTCCATTGTTTTCTCCGCCGACGGAGAGGATGATCCTGCGATCCTGGGTCGTCCGTGCGTACTCGATGTCGGCGTTCAGGTTCGTCGCTGCTCCCTTGCCATCACCCGGCGGCTCCCAGTAGACGGCGCCCGTGGTGCCGGGCGATCCTCCGAAGGGCTTCGCGGCAAAGAGATAGATCACGTTGTAATTGCTGTTGATGTCCCGGATGCGGACGGGCGCTTCCGTCCAGTTGGGGTAGTAGCCAGCGACGACCTTTTCGGGGAGCCCAAAGCCCGCGCGGGGTCTGTCGTCGGGGCTGTCGCTGCAGCCGGAGTACGGCTGCCAGAAGTAGGTGCTGACGGTCGGGATGAAGCCGGGATTGTCGTACCTGGCGATGTAGGCCGACCCCTCGTAAATCACGATGTCCCCCGCGGCATACGGCTGACCCTGTTGCCATTGCGGATAGCTGCACGAGCCCTCGGTGGGCTCGGGGCTGGAGCCCTCGGTGGGCTCGGGGCTGGAGCCCTCGGTGGGCTCGGGGCTGGAGCCCTCGGTGGGCTCGGAGCTGGAGCCCTCGGTGGGCTCGGGGCTGTCGCTGCAGCCGGAGTACGGCTCCCAGAAGTACGTGCTGACGGTCGGGATGAAGCCGGGATTGTCGTACTTGGCGATGTAGGCCGACCCCTCGTAATTCACGATGTCCCCCGCGACATACGGCTGACCGTCCTGCCACTCCGGAAAGTCTGCGCACGCGGCGGATTCGTTCTGATCCACCTCGAGCTCCTCCGGCGGACTGGAAGCAAGGCATCCGAGCCCGCTCGCGGTGAAGGCGACGAGGAGAAGCGAAAGCTTGGGAGCAATCTTGGAAAGATGGAGAGACATGGTAGCCTTTCTTCGACGAGAGACGAACGCTCGCCGACGGTGGTCTCGCCGGACGCAGCATTGCCCTGCTGCGATCCGGCGCCGCTGGGCCGTGACTCGCCGCTGGGCTCGCCTCGATCACCACCCGTTGATGGGGACATCGTGGTACCGAGCGCGGCCGGGTCGTCGTGGCCCGATGCAACTGCGCTGCTGCTACTGCTGCGCTGCTTCTGTTTCCCGGAAGAGCAAGCGATGTACCAGTCGTGATGATGGCCCCGACGATGGGCGCACGGCGTCGCGGCAGCCCGTCGCTGAGCTCTTCCTGGCGCCGACGCGCGGCGATCGCGCTCGGCGAGCCGGGGGCGCGCGTGGGCGATCGGGGAGATCGCACCGCGATCGCCTCGATCGCGAGCGTGGGAACTCCTGGATCGCCCCCGGCGATCCGGCGCTCTCGGGCCGCCTGGAGCTCATCCGCGGCCTGTCGCGCGCCTGTCGCGCGCCTGTCGTCCCGCGCGCCGGCGCCGCGGGCGTCAGGTGGAGCGCCGTGCGCGCAGGATCTGGAAGTACCGCCGCGCGATGCCCGACGCGGCCGCCGCGTTGCTGACGTTGCCCCCGTGCTGCGCGAGGACGCGCTGCACGTAGCGCCGCTCGAAGTGATCGACGATCCGCTCCCGCGCGCGCGGCAGGGGCAGGTTCAGCGCGAGGATCTCCTCGACGATGTCGCCGGATGTCCCGGGCTCCGCGCCGCCGCGCGTGGAGGGCGGAGCCGGCGCGCCCGGGGAGGCCAGCCCGGCCCGGGTTGTCTCGATCGGCGCGGCCTCGCCGAGCGCCACCCGGCGCGCCACGGCGTTGTAGAGCTCGCGCACGTTGCCCGGCCAGGCGTAGTCCTCGAGCCGCTCGCCGAACCCCGGGGGGAAGGGCGCGCCGCGGCCCGCGAGCTGCCGCCAGAAGTGGTGCGCGAGCACCGTGACGTCCCCCCGCCGCTCGCGCAGCGGCGGCAGCTCGATCCGCGCCACCGCGAGCCGGAAGAACAGATCGTCCCGGAACCGCCCTGCCTGGATCTCGCGCTCCAGATCGCGCCGCGTCGCCGCGAGCACCCGGATGTCGACGCGGATCCACCTGTTCGAGCCGACGCGCTGCACCTCCGAGCGCTGGATCGCGCGGAGCAGCTTCGCCTGCAGCCCGAGATCGAGATCGCCGATCTCGTCGAGCAGCAGCGTGCCGCCGTGCGCCTCCTCGAAGACGCCGCGGCGGGCCTCGTTCGCGCCGGTGAAGGCGCCGCGCTCGTGCCCGAAGAGCGCCGACTCGACGAGCGTCGGCGGCACCGCCGTGCAGTCGAAGACCACAAACGGCCCGGCGGCGCGCGGCCCCTGCTCGTGGATCGCCTCGGCGAGCACCTCCTTGCCGGTCCCGGTCTCGCCCTCGATCACCACGGGGACGCTCGAGGCCGCGAGGCGCTCGCACAGCGGGTAGAGCAGCCGCATCGCCTCGCTGGCGCCGACGAGCCTGCCGAACTGCACGGCGGACGAGAGGTCGGCCGCCTGCGTGACGCCGAGCGCCTCGACGCGGAGCACCGTCTCGCCGATCCGGACGAGCTCGCTGCCCTGGAGGTACGCGTCGCCCACGCGGATCCCCTGGACGAAGGTGCCGTTCGTCGATCCGAGGTCGGTGACGCGGAGCCGGGCGCCGGCGAGCTCGAAGGCGGCGTGGCGGCGCGACACGAGCCGGTCGGTGAGGGCGATGTCGCAGGCGGGGCTCGTGCCGGCGAGAACGCGCGAGGGCAGCCCCGGCGCTACCGTGAACCGTCGGCCCTCGTCCGGGCCCGCCATGACGGAGAGGGCGAAGCTCTCGGCCGCGGCCGCAGCGGGGCGCACCGGCCCGGGCAGGAGTTCGGTGGAGGCGGCATCGTCGTCGCTCAACGGAGGCATGCTTCCATCTCAGCAGGCCTCCGCGCCGACGTCACGGCCGCGTGACGTTCGTGCCTCGATGGATCAAAGAAGATCCAGAGGGCAGCTATAGTGAAGTTATCCAGCGTTTGAACCCCCCGAGCCGCTCCGCGATCGCCATGACGCCGGGTGCGATCCCGCCGATCGCCCCTTTCCCCCAGAGATCGCACCCGAAGGATCGCCGGGATCGCCCTCGCACACACTCCCGGCAATCCTCCCTCGAGCCTGTCGCTTCAAAGCCCGATCCGGCGCTGCTCAGCGCTGGCACACGCTGTGCTTGAACACGCTGTGCTTGAAGGTGAAGTCGGCCGTCGCGCCCAGACCAGGCGACGGCGGATCGGCCCGTAAGCACCGAGGCTCGGGGCGGTCCCACGCACATCGTCCGATCGTTAGGAATCGTTGCGATCGAGCGCATCGCAATCTTTCGACCATGCGGGCGTGAAAGGAGCACGATTGACAATCATGAACTCGAGATATCTACATGCTGTCGAGCAGACGAGACGGGCTGGTCGACGCACACGTGCCACGTCCCTCGAAGGGATCGCCCATTTCTTGCGGGCTCGCGCCCTCCGCCTTGCGTGCTTGAGCATCTTCATCGCGCTCTCGACTTGCGGTCACTCGAGCGATAGCCTCGCCGGAGCGGCCGACTTTACCGTTCAATACAGCAACTATGACGCCGCCGTGCCGAACGACTCCATCATCGAGGCCGGGATAAAAATCCGCAACAACACCGCTGCCTCGATACCGCTGAGCAGCATCGTCATACGCTACTGGTTGACGAAAGACAGCGCGACGACCGTGACCCCGGCGTGCTGGTGGTGGAGCCCTGGCTGCAGTCGAGTTACGCTGACGACCGGGACAGTGTCCTACACTGGCGCTGATCGCTACGTGCAGATCGGCTTCACCAGCGCCGCCGGAAGCCTGGCTGCGGGGGCGACGACCCAGCCGATCGACCTCGGGATCGAGTTCAACGCGAACGTCGTCGAGACCGACGATTACTCGTATGGAAGCCAGACAACCTTCTCTAACTTTGGCCGTATCACCGTGCACGACGCCGGCTCGGCTCCCACGGGCGGCCTGCGCAGCGGTACGCCGCCCAGCGGCAGCGTGTCGCCGCCTCCGGCGCCGATCTCCCTGACGGCCACGGCGTCGAGCGCAGGCGCGATCGCCCTGAGCTGGGCGGCGAGCAGCGGTGCGACGAGCTATGACGTCTACCGATCGACCACGTCGGGTTTCACGCCTGGCGCGGGGAACCGCATCGCCAGCGGCGTGACCTCTACCAGCTACAACAGCACCGGCCTGGCGGCGTCGACCACCTACTATTACAAGGTCACGGCCCTGAACGCGGGCGGCGCGTCTGCCGCCTCCAATCAGGCGAGCGCGACGACCCGGGCCGGCAGCGCGGCCACGGCCGAGTTCTTCGACGATTTCAGCTACAACGGGACCAGCGACGCCAACTTCACGAGCTGGTGGTCGGTGCGGAGCTGGTCGGGGGCGCCGGGCGTGAGCGGCGCGGCGTGGCTGGAATCCAACGTTTCGATGGTCGCTGACCCGCAGAGCTCCACGAACAAGCTGATGCGTCTCAAGGCGAGCACGAGCGGCACCGGAGCGACCACGTCGCAGGCCGAGGTGATCACCAATGCCCAGAAGTTCCGCTTCGGCACCTACGCTGCGAGGGTCAAGTTCAACGACACCCCGCTGTCCGGCACGCGCCTTTACGCCGACAAGCCCGTCGAGACCTTCTTCACCTTGACCGAGTGGGCCGCCGGCGACCCGGACTACTCGGAGCAGGATTTCGAGTACATGCCCAACGGCGGTTGGGGCCAGGGCAACACGAGCACGATGTGGCTGACCTCGTGGGAGACGTCGGACGTGAACGTCTCGAACTCGGTCTCCGCGAACTTCAACGGATTTCACACGCTCGTCGTCCAGGTCACCAGCACGTCCATCAGCTATTACATCGATGGAGTGCATCGCGCGACGCACGGTTCCATGTACGCTCCAGAAGTGGATCAATTCATCTTCTTCAACCTCTGGTACGATGAGCTCGACGCCGCGAAGGGCAGCTCGCGGACATACCACGAGGACGTCGACTGGGTCTACTTCGCCGAGGACACGATCCTGTCGTCCGCCGAGGTCGACGCGAAGATAGCTGGCTTCCGCTCTTCGTCGATTCCCCGTCGGGACACGGTGCTTTAGAGCGACGGTCACCCGCTTCGGATACGGGCTCACCTCGGCGTTTTCGGTGCTCGGCGTACAGGAGTCTCAGGACCCTATATGTCTCACTTGGATGGCCGAACGGGTTCTGCAGATCGCGGGAGGGCCTGTCGAACTGGCGCTCGTCACCGCGCCGGTGAACTTGTCGAGCTGCCCATGGAACGGGATGTTTGCGCGGGTCTGGAAACTTCTGCCCGATGCGGCGAGCCGACGACGAGCTCTCCTTCCAGCGGTTCGCCTCCCTTGATCACCATGTGCATACCCTGGCATGCTCCAACCATGAAGGTTCTCGTTCCGTCGCGTTGGTCGCTGGGTACCCTCGCCGCTTGCCTCGCTGCCGCGGCTTTCACCGGCTGTTCCGGCTCCGGGGAGGTGAAGGACGACAACGGGAGCGGCGGATCGATCGCAGGATCCACCGGCGCGAGCGGAGGCGGTGGTCAACCGGGCGCCGGGGGCACGGGCGCTGCCTCCGCTACCGGAGGCGTCACGGGGAGCGGCGGCGCGAGCAGCAGCGGCGGCGGGCTCCCTGGTGCGGGCGGAGCGACGGGTGGAGGTGGCTCCACCGGCGACGGCGGGTCCACCGGTGAAGGCGGCGGGTCCACGGGCAGCGGCGCGAACACCTGCCCGCCGGCGACACCCCTGACCGGAGGCAGGGAGTATTGCTCGAACAGCCGAGGCAATGCGGGCAATGGTTACGGTTATGAGCTCTGGGCGGAGGGAGGCGGGAAGGGCTGCATGACCGTGCACGGCGTCGACGCCGCGTTCAGCGCGGAATGGAACAATGTCGAGGATTTCCTGGCGCGCGTCGGGCTCGACTTCAACCAGACCCAGAAGCACACCCAGATCGGCACTGTATCGGCGGAGTTCGCGCATACCAAGACGGAGGAGGACGGCGGCTTGACGTACATCGGCATCTACGGCTGGACCGTCAACCCGCTGCGCGAGTTCTACATCCTCGACGACTGGGGCAGCGAAAAGCCGGCAGGTTTCTCTTCCGACGGGACGCCGCGGGACGAGGTAGGAACGCTCACTGCCGATGGTGAGACCTACGACGTGTGGAAGAAGACCCGCGTGAACAAGCCGGCCATCACGGGCGCGAGCGCGACGTTCGATCAATATTTCAGCATCCGGCGGACGGCTCGCACGTGCGGCACCATCTCCGTCTCCGAACACTTCACCAAGTGGGAAGCGCTCGGCCTTTCCCTGGGGAATCTGCACGAGATCAAGCTGCTGGTCGAGGCCCAGAACAACAGCGGGACAGTCAAGTTCACGACGGCGAAGTTCGTCGTGAAAAAATGAGCAGAGGCGTCCAGGGACCTCGAGCTCGGCATGGCCAGGGCGAGCCTGCGCCTCCCAGAGATCGTGGCAGGATCTCTGACCCGCTGGACTAGGCCGGCTCCGCCTCGAGGTCCTGGGTGATGGTGACGCCCGCGGCCCGGTAGGGGGCGAGCGCCTCCTTCGACACGCCGCGCTCGGTGAAGAGCCATGTGAGCTCGCTCAGCGGCGCGACCACGTACGGCGACACGGTGCCTAGCTTGTCCGCGGTCACCAGCGCGACGACCTCGGCCGAGGCCTCCACCATCGCCCGCTTCACGTACGACTCGTCCAGATCCAGCGTGGTGACGCCGAACGTGGGATCGAGCGTGCACACCCCCAGATAGCAGAGGTCCGCCCGGATCTGGCGCACCCCCGCGATGGTCACCCCGTCGGCGGCGGCCAGCGGATCCTTGCGCATGCGCCCGCCCAGCAGGACCACCTCCACCCGCGGGTGCTCCGAGAGCGCGATGGCGACAGGAGGGCTGTTGGTCACGACCGTCGCCTCGAGATCGCGCGGGAGGTGGCGCGCCACAGCCACGTTGGTCGTCCCGCTGTCGATGAACACGACCTGACCCCGCTTGATCAACGTCGCCGCGGCCCGCGCGAGCTCTTCCTTGGCCTTCGGCCGCTGCCGCTCGCGCGCAGGGAAGCTCGGGTTCACCCGCGAGACCGGCAGGCCGCCGCCGTGAACCCGCTGCAGGAGCCCCTCGTTCGCCATCTCGCGCAGATCGCGCCGGATCGTGTCCTCCGAGACCCCGAAAGCACGGCTCAGCTCGGCGGCCACCACCTTCCCGTCACGTTCCAGTACCGCGAGAATATGTTGGCGCCGCTCGGCCACCATCAGGCCGGAGGTGTCTGCGTTGTTTTGCACGATTGTTCCTGTTTGTGCACGAAGTTGCTTGATACGGTCCGATCCGGCCCCATGATCTTTCCCTGATGTTCACGAAAATGCACGAACCTTCCGGGGAGCCTCCAACTTTCAACGCCGTCCTCCGGACGGCCTTCCCCGGGCCGCGGCTGTGCGCCAGCGGCTCGCCTGGTCCTGCGCGGGGGGTGCCGTGATGGGCGGCGCCTCCCTCTCGCTCGTCGACGACGTCGCGCGCGCCCGGCGCGCCGTCTCGGTCATGTTCGTGGCGAACGGCATCGCCTTCGCGTCCTGGGCCGCGCGTGTCCCTGCGGTCCGCGAGCGGCTCGGGCTGCGCGACGGCCTGCTCGGCCTCGCCCTCCTCGGCCTCGCCTGCGGCGCGATGCTCGCCTTCCGCGCCGCCGGGCCGCTCGTCGCCCGCTTCGGGAGCCGGCGCATCACCCGGATCTCGGCCCTGCTCCTGTGCGCGGCGTTGCCCCTGCCAGCGCTCGCGCCGTCCTTCGCCGCGCTCGTCGCGGCCCTCCTGCTGCTCGGCGTGTGCAACGGCCTCATGGACGTCGCGATGAACGCGCAGGCCGTCGAGGTCGAGCGGCGCTCCGATCGGCCCATCCTCGCCTCGGTCCACGGCATGTTCAGCCTCGGCGGGCTGATCGGGGCGGCGCTTGGCGCGCTCGCGGCCGACCGGGCGCTGTCGCCCGCGGCGCACCTCCTCGCCGTCGCCGCCGTCCTCGCCGCGGCCGTCGCGCGCGAGGGCAGGGCGCTCTCGGCCGACGCGCGCCCCGAGCCATCGACCGCGGCCGCCCCCGGGGCCGCACGCTCGACAGGGCTCCTCCTGCTCGGCCTCGTCGCCTTCTGCTCGTCCGTGGGTGAGGGCGCGATGGCCAACTGGTCGGCCGTCTACCTCCGCGACGAGCTCCACACCACCGCGGCCTTCGCGGCGACCGGCTACGCCGCGTTCTCGCTGGCGATGCTCCTCGGGCGGTTCTCCGGGGACGGGCTGACGCAGCGGTTCGGCGCCGATCGGGTCGTGCGCGCGGCCGGGGCCGTGGTCGCAGGCGGGCTCGGCGCGGCGCTGCTCGCCAACGCCCCCATCGCCATGCTGCTCGGGTTCGGGTGCGTGGGCGCCGGCCTGTCGGTTGTGGTGCCGCTGGTCTTCCGGGCCGGGGCGAGCGCCCCCGGCGTCGCGCCCGGCAAGGCGCTGGCGACGCTCGCCACCCTGTCGTACGGCGGCTTTCTCGTCGGCCCTCCGGCCATCGGCCTGGTCTCCGATCGCCTCACCTTGCGCGGCGGCCTCGCCCTCGTCGTGGCGCTGGCCCTCGTGATCGTCGCGCTGGGTCCGGCGGTCATCCGCGGGCCCGCGTCCCGCGCCCCCGCCGCCCGCACGCCCGCGCGCCCGCAGGTGATCAGGGCGCACTGACCGCGGGCACCGGCGTGTCTCCTCCCGATCCGGGGCGATTGATCGCGAGCTGCTCGCGCCGAGGGATCAGCGCTTGCGCCACACCGTCGCCAGCCACGGCTGCTGCTCGCGCGGCCGGCCCGCCGGTCGATAGTAGTGCTCGATCTCCTCGAACCCGGCGGCGGTCACGTGCTCCCGCCACCGCTCGAGCGACCAATAACAGCCGTACCGGTCGCCCGACCACCCCTCCCGATCGTCGCCGCGCGGGTTCGAGCTGAAGAGGACGCCGCGCGGGCGGAGCGCGGCGTGGAGCTCGCGGAGCACGCGCGGCAGCTCCTTGCTCGGCACGTGGAACAGCGACGCGTTGGCGAATATCCCGTCGAAGCGCCCGGCTTCGAGGTCGAGGTGCAGGAAGTCCTGGTGGAGCACCTCGCAGCCCGCGTGTCGCCGCGCCATCTCGACGAACCGCGCGGACCCGTCGAGCCCGACCGGATTGTGCCCGTCCGCGCGGAACGCCGCGAGATCGCGCCCGGGGCCGCAGCCGAGATCGAGGATCGTGAACGGACCTGCCCCCTCCAGGGCCGCGAGCAGCGCGGCGCGGTTTTGCGAGACGTCGTGATCGCGCGTGCCCTCCCAGAACGACAGGGCGTGATCGTCGTAGTGAGCCAGGGTCCTCTCGGTGAGCGCGGAGAGCCGGGGGGCGCTGTCGTCGTGCATGGCGGCAGTGTGGGCCGGGAGCGCCCCGCCGAAAAGGACCGCGAGGCGCTCGCGGCGCGGCCGCCGACCGGCCCGCGTGCGCCCGGTCGGCGCTATCCCTCCGTGCGGCGCGCGCCTACCCTGAGGCTGGCGCATGCGCGGACCCACGAGATCGACCCGTCATCCGTACCGCGTGTCGATGCCGTTCCGCGCGGTCAACGCGGTAGGGGCGCGGATGGGGCGCTCGGCGCTCCGTGCGATCGCCCCCCTGGACGTCGACGTCCTGTCCGTGCGCGCCCGGCGGCGCACGGGCCTGACCGATCCCGGCGAGGGCTGGTTCTGGGAGGGGCTGCGGGTCCTCTCCGCCTCGCTCGAGGACGAGGCAGAGCTGGCCCTGCTCGGGAGGCTCGGCTTCGGCGAGGAGATCGAGCGGCAGATCGCGAATCGCCTGCTGCTGCGGGAGGACGCGCGGCGCGAGCCGCGGATCGCCGAGCAGCGCACGCCGCGCCCGGTCTTCATCGTCGGCTATCCGCGCACCGGCACGACGCTGCTGCACAACCTGATGACGCTGCACCCCGACGCGCACGCGCCGCGCTTCTGGCGGCTCCACGCGCCGTCGCCGCCGGTCCGTCCCGAGGACGAGGCCCGCGACCCCCGGCGCGCGGCGGCGAAGCGCCGCGTCCGCCTCGCGCACGCCATGTGTCCGATCTTTGCTACCATCCACGAGCTTTCTGCGGACAGCCCGGAAGAGTGCGTGTTCCTGATGCAGAACACCCTTCTCCCCTATGTCCGCGCCGAGACGCCGTCGTACAAGAGGTGGGCGCTCGCGCAGGACCTCGTCCCGGACTACCAGCATCACCGCCGCCAGCTGCAGGTGTTGCAATGGGGGCGCCCCGAGGGGCGCTGGGTGCTCAAGTCTCCCTTCCACCTGCCGGCGATCGCCGCGCTCCTGCAGGTGTATCCGGACGCGTGCATCGTGATGACACACCGCGATCCGCTCCGGGTCGTCCCGTCGTTCTGCAGCCTCGTCGCGGCCGCGCGCGCGATCCACCAGCGGCGGGTCGAGCCACGCGCGGTCGGCCCGAGGGCCCTCGATCTGCTCGGCGCCATGATGGACCGCTTCCTCGAGGCCCGCGCGCGGCTCGATCCGGCGCGCTTCTTCGACGCGAGCTACGAGGAGCTGACCGCGGATCCCGCCGGGCTGGTGCGGCGCATCCACGAGCGCTTCGGCCTCGGGTTCGACGGCGCTGTCGCCGCGCGGATCGAGGGGTGGATGCGCGAGCACCCGCAGCACCGCTGCGGGGTCCATCGCTACGCTCTCGACGAGTTCGGGCTCACCGAGCGGGAGGTGCTGGACCGGTTCGGCGGCTACCTGGAGCGGTTCGGCGAGCTCGCCGCGGGGAAGCGAGGGCGGCGGAGCTGAGCCGGAGAGCGGGAGCGCCGCAATCGGGGCTCAGGCAGCATCGAGCCAGGCCTCGAGCTCGGCGGCGAACGCTGCCGGCGCGTCGAGCATCAGCCAGTGGCTGGTCTCCGGCAGCACGACCGCCGTGAGCGCGGGCCTCAGCGCGTGGAGGCTTTGCGGCCATGCGTTCGAAGGGGCGAGGATGGCGTGGGCGCGGGCGCCCGGTGCGGCGAGGTAGCGGTCGAGCGCGCTCACGGACTCGAACTGCAGCAAACTCTGAGTCATGCCGAGCAGCCGGTCGTGCGGCGTGGCGGCGAGGCGCGCCAGCACCACCTCCCGCGTCGCGGGCGTGCTGCCCGCGAGCGCCTCGCTGAACATCGCGACGGCGATATCGCGCCAGCCGTCCGCCGCGAGCGCGGCGAGGTAGGGCGGGAACTGCTGCGCCTGGACCTCCGCTGGCAGCTGCGTGAAATCGCGGGGCGGGTCCGCGAGCACGAGGCGCGCGACCCGCTCCGGGCGGGCGGCCGCGGTGGCGAGCGCCACGAGCGTGCCATAGCTGTGGCCGACGAGCGCCACGCGCGGGAGATCCAGGGCGTCGAGGACCGCGAGCACGTCGGCCGCGCAGGCGGAGGGCGTGTAGTCCGCGTCGGGCGGGGGCTCCGACGCGCCGTGCCCCCGGAGGTCGATGGCCACTGCGCGCCGCCGGCCGGAGGTGTGCGCCAGCGGCGCCTCCCAGAAGCCGGCGTGGCCGACCATCCCGTGCACGAGCACGACCGGCAGCGCCTCACGCGAGGAACCGGCGCCTGCGTCGGGGCGGGGGACGGCGGCCGGATGATCGACGATGTGGAGCGCGCCCGCAGGGCCCGCGACGGTCAGAGAAGGCATGGGCGTCTGCTACCTCGGTGTATGGGTCCGCGTGAAGGGGCCGTGTTGCGCTGCGAGGGCGGAGCGTAGGCGAGGCGCTCGTTCGAAGCAAAGGTGCTCTCCCAGGGGCGCTTCGCCTTGGGTCACGCGCAGGGCGATGTCCTCGGAGCCGGGGAGAGCCGGTCGCCGAGCCGATACGACCCCTTCAGGAGCACGGGTTCGATGTGAACGAGCCTGCCTGCAGGGAGAGCCGCTACGCCTCGGCGCGGTGCAGCTTCTGAACGAACGCCGCGAGTCCCGGCGGCGACGACGTGAAGTGGATGCGCACGACGTCCTCGGCGCGCGCGTCGAGCTCGATCACCTTCGCGTGCAGCTCGCCGCCGAGCTGCTCGGCGAGCGGGCCGGACGGGTGGATCTGGAGGTTCGTGAAGGGCGCGGGCCGGGGATGCAGCCGGAGCACGGCGCCGAAGGGGGAGAGCCCGAGGATGAAGGCGGACTGCGGCTCGCCCTCCACCCGCTTGCCCGCGAGGCGCGCGCACACGACCGGCAGCGGCGACGAGAGCGAGAGGATCTCGACCCGCCGCTCGGGCAGGTAGAGCCGCTCGGGGTTGTCGAGGCCCAGGACCTCGTGGACCAGCACACGGTTCGAGAACCCCTTCACGGCCAGCGCGTGGCTCTGGCCGAGCAGGAGGCCCGCGCCGGCGGCGCGGCGCGTGGTGTCCGCGATCAGGATCTGGCGGCCCACCGTGCACGACTCGATGCGGGACGTCAGGTTCACCTGGGCGCCGACCACGCCGTATTTCGTGCGCGCCTCGGAGCCGATGTTGCCGACGACGACCGGGCCTGTGTTGAGCGCGATGCCCATCTGCAGCGTCGGCAGGCCCTCGGCGCTGTTCTTCTCGTTCACCGCGTCCATCGCCATCTGCATCTCCAGCGCGCAGGCGACCGCGCGGCGGGTGTCGTCGCCCGCCGGGAACGGCGCGCCGAAGAGCGCGAGGATCGCGTCGCCGATAAACTCGATGATCGTGCCGCCGCGCGCGACGATGATGCGCGCCATCTCGCCGAGGTAGCCGTTCAGGAGCCGCATGACGACGTCGGGCGGCATGTTCTCGGTCATCGTCGTGAAGCTGCGGAGGTCCGTCATCATGATGGTCACCTCGCGCTCCTCGCCGCCGAGGAGCTGGGCCTCGGGCGAGGAGAGCAGGCGGTTCACCACGTCGTCGCTCAGGTAGCGGCCGAACGTCTTGCGGATGAACTCGCTCTTGACCGACAGCTCCGCCGCGAGCTGCGAGAGCTGCTCGCGCGAGCGCTTCAGCGTGAGCTGCGTGTCGAGCCGCCCGAGCAGGATGTCGAAGTCGATCGGCTTCGTCACGTGGTCGTTGGCGCCGAGCTTGAGCGACTCGACGACGTCCTCGCTCGCGCCGCGCGTGGTCACCATGATCACCGGGAGCTCGGCCTGCGACCGGCTCTGGCGCAGGGCCGAGAGCACGCCGAGGCCGCTGATGCCGGGCATGTTCACGTCGAGCAGCACGGCGTCGAAGCGCTCGCGCGCGGCGAGCCCCAGCGCGCGGGGTCCGTCCTCGGCGGACGCGGTGCGGTAGCCGTTGTTCTGCAGCACCCGACAGAGGACGTCGCGGTTGCCTCGGCTGTCGTCGACAACGAGGATGGTGCCGCGCCCGCTGCCCTCGATCTCGGCGTGGACAGCGGGCTCCTCGTGCGGGGAGGGGATGCTGACCTTCACGCTCGAGGGCGCGTCCTCGTCGCCGTTCTCCATCGCCTGCACGATGGTGAGCAGCTTGCGCGACGCGAGCTCGATATTGCGGATGTCCTCGATGTGCTGCGGCGCGACCTTGCCCTGCAGCGACGCCACGAGCAGGCGCGTGTAGCCGAGGATCTGGTTGATGGGCGTGTACGGATCGTGGCCTCCGCCGTGCGGCTCGTGGAGCCGCTGCGGCTCGCGGCCCGCGGACGGCCTGGCCGACGCCGCCGGCTGGTGCGCGGCGGGCAGCGCGCCGGTCGCCGTGCGCTTGCCCGGCGACGAGGCCGGCGCGTGGCCGCGGCCGGCGTCTTCGTGGCGGGACGCCTCCGGGATCCGCGAGCTCGGCGGTTCGGGCGGCTGGGTGGCGGGCGCGGCGGGGGAGCCCTCGGACGGGTCCCACCGATCGAACGGATCCTGCAAGGTATAGCCGGCGCGCGCCGCGGCGGCGGCCGCGGCGGTCGGCCGCTCTCGCCAGCCGCGCGCCTCCTGCGACGCATACGCGCCGTGCGGAGAGAGCGGGACGCTCGGTCGATCCCGCCGAACGCGCGCGTCGGCCGGGAAATGGCTGCCGCGCGCCGGGGGCGGCGCGTGCTGCTGAGGAGGCGGGAGGGTGCTGCCCCCGCGGTTCGATGCGGGCGCCGGCGGCAGGGCGCTGCCGCTGCCGGCGCTGTTCCGTGTCAGGGGCGGCGCCGACGGCAGGGCGCTGCTGCTGCTGGCGCTGGCGCGCGACGGGATCGTCTCCGGCGGGGTCCCTCGCGACGGCACGGGGCTGACCGTTGCCTTTTTGGGCGCGTCCTTGTCGGAGGGGGATCGGCTCATGGTTCCGGCGATTCTACGCCTGCGCGCGTAGACGCAACCATGGATGACACCAGCGCTTCATTTTTTATCGCACCCCTACGCATCAGCTTCAGTCTCGGCGCGGGTGGATTTCCTCCGCCGGCGTACGCGCGAGCTCCGCGGGCGTCCAGGCCGTCCTCGGCTGGGTGAACTCTTTCAGTGAGCCGGCACCCAGAAGTCGAGAGGCTTCAATCCTCCTCCAGGGGACAACCCGCCTGTCGCGGCGCGTGATCCAGGGAGGCGCGAGCGCGCCCCGCGTGGAGCTGGACAGGCCCGCCCTCCGATGTCGGACGATGTCGACCCCCAATGGGTCTCGCCCCGTCCACGTGACTCCCGCGCTGGATCGAAGACACGAGCGCCACCCTCCATGCTGCCCGGACGGTGGTTGTGGAGGCAAAATGAAAGACTTTTTTCGAAGTCAAGAGGCGATGAGCCCTCGCGCCCCCCCCGGCGGGCTCACCCGACGCCGCGAGGTGAGCCCATGGATGAAGCCGCAGCGGATCGCGGGCCATGGCCGCACGACAGGCACGCTTGTTCCCGCGCTCCCCACCTGATGATCGGGTGGCCTACCTTCAACTCCGTTGTTCGGCGCCGCCGCTCGCGGCGACGGGCGCCCTCGACCGGCTGGACGAAGCTGGCGCTCGACATGCGCTCATCCGCCGACATCAGCGCACGGGGGATGTCCGTCCCCGTGGCCGTCTCGCATAGGAGTTCTCCGCGGCCCCTGGGCTCCTGGGGGATGCAAGAGACGGGGTGGCTTCAATGTGCGCGGGTGCGCGACACGCGCCTAGAACTGACTAGAGCTGGCTAGAGCTGACACACGTGGCGGACGTGGCGGAGAGCACTTTGTTTCTCTTGCAGAGGCAATGAAGGCGTCGTAGTGATCTATTTACGCCATTCGGGCGATTTTCGGCTGGAGCTGACGGAACCACCGGCTCGAGCCTGTGCGAGTGCGAGAAGGAGTAGCAGAGGTATGCCCCTGCACACCGGACAGATGGTGACGCCTTCGCTGAGGCTCGTGCGCATCCTCCGGCGCGGCGGGATGGGGAGCATCTGGGTTGCCGATCGGCTTCCGCTGAAGGCTCAGGTAGCCGTGAAGTTCATGTCGCCCGAGTACGCGGACGACCCGGGCTACGTCGAGCGGTTCCGGCGAGAGGCGGTCGCTGCGGCGCAGATCACGAGCCCGCACGTCGCGCAGGTCCTCGATCACGGCTTGACGGCGGAGGGCATGCCGTACATCGCGATGGAGCTCCTCCGCGGCGAGGACCTGAGGGTCCGTATCAGCCGCCAGGGCCGGCTGCCGCTCGGCGAGGTGGCGCGTATCGTGGCGCAAGCGGCCAAGGCGCTGGGGCAGGCGCACCGGCTCGGCATCGTCCACCGCGACATCAAGCCGGACAACCTGTTCCTGACCCAGGTGGACGGGGAGATCTTCGTCAAGGTGCTCGACTTCGGTATCGCCAAGCGGGTCCGGGACCTGCGGGTCACCTCGACGGGGAACGTGGTCGGGACGCCGCTCTACATGAGCCCGGAGCAGCTCGTCACCCCGCGGGATCTCGATTTCCGCGCGGATCTCTGGTCGCTCGGCGTCGTTGCCTATCATGCGATGACGGGGCGGACCCCGTTCTCCGGAGAGACGCTCGCGGCGCTCACGCTCGCCGTGCACAGGGGGCGGTTCACGCCGCCCAGCGCGCACCGGATCGACGTGCCGGCCGCCGTCGACGAATGGATGGCGAGGGCCCTTCAGCAGGATCCGAGCGCGCGCTTCGGGTCGGCGAAGGAGATGGCCGACGCGCTGGAGCGGGCGCTGTCGTCGCGCAAGTGGGGCACCGAGACGCCGGCTCCGGCGGGCGCGGAGAGCGTGATCGAGGCGCCGCCCGTGAGCTCGCAGGACGGCGTGGTCACCCGGCGCAACCCTGTCATGACGTCCCCGTCGATACCGGTGGTCGAGGCGGATCTCTGCGAGGACGACGGCGGCGATGGCACGACGGCGGTCCTGGGCACGGCGTCGAGCCGCAAGAAGCGCAAGAAGCCATCCGCGCGGATAGCAGCGGCAGCCGCGCTAGGCGCCGTGCTGGCCGGCGCCAGCCTGTTCTTCGGCGTCCGGTTCGCCGCGCCCGCAGCCGACAACGCCGCGCTCGCCGCCGTCGCCCCCCGCGGCGCCGGGCTGTCGAGCTCGACCGAGGCGACGCTCCTCGCCAGCGTCGTGGAGGCACCCCGACCGCTGCTCGCGCCGGAGCTCCAGGAGCCGGTCCAGGCCGCGGCGGCGCAGCCCGAGCGCGCGCCCACCAGCGAGGCCTCGCGGTCGACGACGAAGAAGCAGCCCACCGCGCGGCCCGCGCGATCCCCCGGGCGGATCAAGACCGCCCCGTCCACCGGGCGGCACACCCGACGCATCAAGCCCTTTCCCCGCAACGACATCGCGATGCACCGGTAGCGCTCTCGGCGTTGCGCATCGCGACGCACCGGGAGCGCTCTCAGCGCTGCCCAGGGGAGCGCGGGCAGTGCGCGGCCGGTCGATGCGCGCGCGGCGCGCGCCTTCAGAGCGGGGCTCGATGCGATTCCTCTGCAGAGGGCCGTTGTCCTCGGCGTCGCGCCGTCGCGCGCAGCGCCTCCGCGGTCGCCTGGTCCGCGGGGAAGAACGACTCGACCGCGAGCTCGGACAGGGTGACGTCGATCGGCGTGCCGAAGACCATGGTCGCGCTGAGGAAGCTCAGGATACCGTCCTCCGTCCTGAGCCGGAGCGGCACCGCGATGGCGACCGGGTCGGGCTCGCGGGCGGGCTCAGGGCGCCTCGATCCTTCCGGCGATGGATAGCGGATGAGCTCTTCGAAGAGCGTCACGAGGGCGGGATCGGAGCTCACGTCGATCTGACGGCGCAGGCGCGAGAGGAGGTGCGCGCGCCACTCGGCCGAGTTCTCGATGCGCGGCGCGAGGCCCCCTGGGTGCAGGCTCAGGCGCAGCACGTTGATCGGGGGCCGGAGGAGGGCGTCGTCGGCGCCGGCCAGGAATGGGCCGATCGCGCCGTTCGCGGCGACGAGGGTCCAGTGCCGATCGATGGCGACCGCCGGATAGGGCTCGTGGCCGGCGAGCACCAGATCGACCGCCCTGCGCGCCGCCGCGAGCGCGGGATCGCCGAGGCTGCGCTCCGGATAGAGCGGCGCGTACCCCGCCGCCACGAGGAGCTGGTTGCGGTCGCGCAAGGGCACATCGAGGCGCTCCGCCAGGTGGATCACCATCTCGCGGCTCGGCTGCGCGCGGCCGGTCTCGAGGAAGCTCAGGTGGCGTGTCGAGATGTCGGCCTCGCAGGCGAGGTCGAGCTGGCTCATTCGGCGGCGCTGGCGCCACGCGCGCAGGAGACCCCCGATCGGCGGGTGTGAGCTCGTCATCGCGAGTCGACCCTAGCACGCCGGGAAATGACGCCCATTACCTGGGAGGTAATCGATCCCATGCCGAGGGCGCCCCAAGGTGAGCGGTGTCAGGGGCGCTGCGGAGTCCCGGCGCGCCACGCGCGTCCGCTGCCCCGCAGGTCCCGCCCACCGAGGGGCGATGAGCCCCCGACCGCAACGAAAGGAGCCCACCATGTCGTTCGTGATCTCTCCTCGCTTCCTGCGCCGCGCCCTCCTCGCCGACGCGGCCGTCAGCGGCGCTACAGGCCTCCTCATGCTCGCGGCCGCGGCGCCCCTCGCCGGCCTGACTGGCCTCCCCGAGCCGCTGTTCCGCTGGGCTGGAGCGAGCCTGCTCCCGTTCGCGGCGCTCGTCGCGTGGCTCGGCACGCGCGAGCGTCCGGCCCGGGGGGCCGTCGTCGCCGTCGTCGTCGCGAACGCGCTCTGGGTCGTCGACAGCGTGCTCCTCCTCGCGCTCGGCTGGTTCGAGCCGACGGCGATCGGCTATGCGTTCGTCGCGGCGCAGGCGCTCGCCGTCGCGCTCTTCGCGGAGGCGCAGGTCATCGGGCTGCGCCGCGCGCAGGCGGCCGCCTGAGAGCGCTCATCTCCCAGGCAGGAGCCGGCCAGCACCGGCGCCGATCCACGCGAGCGCGCTGCGCGTCCGGTCCTTCGCCTCGCCTCGGATGACGTCGCCGTGGGCGACGACGACGCGCTCGAAGTCCCACGCGAGGACGTCGGCGACGCTGCGCGCCGCCGCGGCGCGGTCCCTCATGAGCACGCGCCACACGTGGTCCTGGGCGGCCTTCCTCCACACGCCGCCGACCCAGAGGAAGACCTTCATGGCGAAGCTGCGGGCTTCATGCACGTTGAAGAGGAGATCCGTCACGATGAGCGTCCGCGACCGCGCGTGCAGGAACACGTGCTCCGCGATGTACGGCACGCCCTCGATCAGGCGGACGTCGAGATCGTCGCCGATCTCCGGCGCGACGCCGGATCGGGGCAGCGGGGTGAAGCGAAGGCCGGAGAGCTTCTTCTCGAGCCCGGGCGCCCCGAGCACGCCGGCGCGCGGCCAGCGCTCGGTCGCGGCCCTCAAGAAGACGTGGTGGAGGCAGCTCGGGGCGACGAGGGCGCGCACCTCGCCGAGCGCATCGATCTCCCGGGCGGTGTCGTCATCGAACGCCAGCGGCGAGTGGATGACGAGCCCGCCGTCGGCGCGCCTCACGACCGTCGTGCGCGCTGGCAGATCGCCGAACGGCAGCCGGAAGTCCCTCTCGTACACCCACACGTCCTCGGCGATCGCCTGCAGCATGCCGTCATGCAAAGTCGCGCGTGATCGTTGCGTCAAGGCGCGTATCCCCAGGGACCGAAGGATGCCTACCGCCTCCGCTCGGCCTCGATGGCGGCCTGCACTGCAGGGCGGGCGCCGACGCGCTCCCTGTAGCGGCCGAGGACGGGCCATCCGCCGAGATCGACGCCCGCGAACCTCGTCCACGTCATCACGGTATAGAGGTACGCGTCCGCCACCGTGAACCGCTCGCCGAGGAGGTACGTCGTGTCCTCGAGGCGGCGCGCCGCGAAGGCGAAGCGCCGGCCGAGGAGCGCCCTCGCCGCGTTCTTCTGCTCGTCCGGCGCCCTCGGCTTGAAGAGCGGCGAGAACTGCTTGTGCAGCTCGGTGCTGATGAAGCTCAGCCACTCCTGCAGCCGGTAGCGGTCCAGGGTGCCGGCCGGGGGGGCGAGCCCGGACTCGGGCCTCCGATCGGCGATGTACTGGACGATCACCGGCCCCTCGGTGAGCACCGCGCCGCCCTCGATCTCGAGCGCGGGCACGTATCCCTTGGGGTTGATCGAGGTGAAGTCGGCGCCCGACCTTGTCTTCTTCGTGCCGAGGTGGACCTGCTCGAGCTCGAACGGGAGGCCGGCCTCGCGCAGCGCGATGTGCGGAGAGAGCGAGCAGGCGCCAGGGCTGAAATAGAGCTTCATCGCGTTCTTCACAGAGGAGCGAGAGGAGCGCGGGATCCGAACGTTACTTCAGCGTGTCGGGATCGACGCCGAGCTCCCGGAGCCTCGCCGCCAGCCGCATTGCCTGCTGCTCGGCGGATTCGGCCCGCTGTTCGGCGGACTCGGCGCGTTGCTCGGCGGACTCGGCGCGCTGCTCGGCGGACTCGGCCCGTTTCGCGAGCTCCTTGCCTGCGGGCACGAGCTCTCCCTCGGGGGTGAAGAAGCGAACCTGCCCCTCCTCGACGCCAAGGAAGAGCTCCAGCTGAGTGCTCCAGAGCCGTCCGGAAGCATCGGGGGAGAGCGGCTCGTACTGACCGTCGAGGAGGTGGAAGCCCGAGAGCTCGAGCGTCTCCGGATGGAACCAGAAGTAGTCCGGCGTCCGGAAGACGTCCTGGTAAATCTGCTTCTTGAGGCCGCGATCGGTGCTCTCTGTGCTCTCCGAGAGCACCTCCACGATCACGTTCGGATACCGGCCGTCTTCTTCCCAGACGACCCAGCTCTTGCGCGGCCTCCGCTCGGTGCCGAGCACGACGAAGAAATCAGGGCCCCGGAAGTGCTCGGTCTTGAGCTGTTTGGGGCTGAAGTAGATGGTCAGGTTCCCCGCGGCGAAGAAGTCGGCCCGGTCCTTCCAGAAGAGCTCCAGGCTCTCGAGCAGCAGGATCATCTGGACGAGGTGCTGGTAGCTCTCCATCGGCGGCTCGTTGCTGTACAGATCGCCCGGCGGGGCGACGACGCTCGGGTCGACGATCTCCGCCGGCATCGCGAAGGCGAGGGACGTCATCCCGGAAGCCTGCCGGAGGATCCCCCCCGCAGCAAGGTCCGCGGCGTACCTCGACGTGTCCGCGTAGCCGCTCGATAGCTTGCGGATCCCGGGGGCGCTCATTTCGAAATCCACCATTCGGCGGAGTCCCCGCCAGCGTGCCTGCGTTCGTCCTGTCCGGCCAGCGCAGCGTCCGTCGCTGCGGCACGCCGGCGCGTGGTGGCACCGCGCGCCGCGCGCTCACGCTCAGCTCGCTCGCGTCCGGTCGCGCGAGGGGGCCGCCCTCAGAGGCGGCGCCGGTGAGGTTTGCGGGCGCGGGAGGGGTTGCGTCGCGTCCGGTAGGGAGGACGCTCGCAAGCCTCGGCCGTCGGGCGAGCGAGCTGCCCAGGAGAGCTGAAACTCAACGGCCGAGCGGCGGCTCGCTCCTGCCGCATGACAGGCTGTTGCTCGATCGGGCAATGTGTTGCCTATCTCCTATCGGCGCGCCCTGAACCCCTGGTTGGGCGATGTGTGTTTCTGGCCGCCGGGACGGGCCTTCTCGTCGAAACCGGACGACGATCACCGCTGGTCCGACGCTTGCTCAACAGCCCCGGAACAGCGCGCGTCGCGTCGCTGCGGCCCCGGACGGCCGGGCGCCGGAACCGCGGAGTCGTCGCCCACCAGCACAGAAGGAGCCTCGATGCTGCTGCATAGCAGGTTCGACCACGTCGCCAGGAACACCATCGACCACTGGATGAAGCCCGATAGCATCCACCTGTCGGCGGGTGAGCGCTGAGTTGCTGCTGGCCTGCTGCATGGCCGTCTTCGTCGCGTCCATCATACCGAGCCCATCGATGCTGCTCGCGCTCGCCAAGGGCGCCAACCACGGCTGGGGGGCAGGGGCGCTCTCCGGGGCCGGAAACATCGCGGCGATGATCGTGCAGGCGGTCGCCTCCTACCTCATGATCCTCGAGGTCGGCGGCCTGTCGAGCTCGCTCTTGCTCGGCATGAAGCTCGTGGGGGCGCTGTACATCTTCTATATCGGCTGGACGCTGATGGGCATCGCCAATTCCGGGAGCGACCGTGAGGTCGCGGCGCGGTCCGGGTCGTCGTGGCAGCACGTCCGCGACGGCTTCATGTTCGCCGTCGTCAACCCCAAGGCGATCGTGTTCTTCGCCGCCCTCTTTCCCCAGTTCGTGAGGCGGAGCGCGGCGGGCGGCGTGATCGCGATGGGCGTCCCGATCGTCACCATCGGCTTCGCCTGCTTCATGATCTATGTCGTGGCGGGCCGCGTGATGGTGGAGATCCTCGGGAACGGGCGGCACGTCGGGAAGATCTTCGGCATCTGCATCATGCTGTGCGCGCTCGCGCTCCTCTTCGCCCGAATCGCCTGATTCGCCCGAATCGCCTGATGAACACCTCGGGGACGCGCGCTCCGCCTCGACCCTGGCGCGCCGCCTCGGCGCCGCTGCGAGGAGGCTGCAGCCTCCAAGCAGGTGGGGGCACGTGCCTCGGCCGCGATGCGCCGATCTCCTGGGTCGCCTCGCTGCCGCGGCCTACACTCCCTTCGCATGTCCCCCGGATCGCCCACGCCGCCTGCCACGGCCGGCTCCGCCGCGCTGATCGAGCGCGCCCGCCGGCTCGCGACGCTCGTGCTCGCCCCTTCGGCGAACGCCACGGATCAGGCCGCGGCGGTTCCCCGAGAGCACATCCGCGCGCTCGCGGACGCAGGTCTCCTCGGGACCGCGACGCCCGCATGCTACGGCGGCCACGGCGCCCCGCCGCAGGTCGCGCGCGAGGTCCTGGAGATCCTCGCCGGTGCCTGCGGTGTGACGGCGTTCGTCCACATGCAGCACGCCGCCGCGTGCCCGCTCATTGCGCGCGGCGACAACGAGGCGCTCAAGGCGCGCGTCCTGCCTCGTTTCGCCGCCGGCGAGCGGTTTTGCACCGTCGGCTTCTCGCACGTCCGCCGCCCGGGCCCGCCGATGGTCAATGTCGAGCCCGACGGCGACCGGTTCCGCTTCGACGGCACCGTGCCCTGGTTGACCGGCCATGGGATCGCCGACGATGCGGTCATCGCCGGCGCGCTCCCCGATGGTCGCCTGATGTACGTCCTGACGCCGCTGGAGGCGGGGAACTCCATCGAGGCATCGCCGCCGCTCCGCCTGAGCGCGATGAACGCCTCGGCCACGGTGTCGCTGACGCTGCGCGATCTGCGCGTCGGCCCCGAGCAGGTGATCACGACCCTGACGCGCGAGCAGCAGGCCGCCCGCGACGCTGCGGGCCTGCTCACGCCGTCGGCGCTCTCCCTGGGCGCCGCCGGCGCCGCCGCGGCCCTGCTCGCGGACCTGGCGGAGCGCCGCGGCAGCGCGCGCCTGGCGGACGCCGCGCGGGCGTTCGAGGAAGAGAGGGAGTCCGCCCGCGCCGAGGTCGATGCATGGGCGGACCGGCCGGAGGCGGAGGGCCAGGCAGAGCACGCGGTCCGCGTTCGCGCCTGGTGCATCGATCTGGGCGTCAGGGCCGCGCACGCCGCGGTCGCTGCGACCGGAGGCAGCGCCAACCTCCTCGACCACGCCGCGCAGCGCCTCTTCCGCGAGGCGATGCTCTATTCGCTCACGGCCCAGACGCGCGACTTGCAGACAGCGACGGTGCAGCGGCTGCTCGAACGGGCGACCCGCCCCAGGTCGGGGTAACGACGGCGACCCGGCGGCTCTCGCCCGCCATCCTTGGCACCATCCCCGGACCTGGGCCGCTCGCTACGTCGATTCTTGCGGATCTGCGCGGCCGTCGGCGCCGCCCGCGCCGTTTGGGCCGTACGCGCCGACAAAGTCCCGCAGCTTCCGGGTCTGGTAGCTGCGTGCCAGCGTCGTGAGCTGCTCGATCCAAGGTCTGAGCCGCGGATCGTGCTGCGCTATCCGCTCCGCCTCCTCCAGGATCTTGTGGACGAGCCCCTTCTTCGCGAGCGCCGACAGCATCGCCAGCTCTTCGGCCGGAGGCGGCGCGAGGTGTCCGCCGCCTTCGGGCTCCTCCGTCGGCGCGTCCCGAGCGGGGGCTTCATCGCGGCGAAGCCACTCGATGCCAAGCAACCGCGATATCTTGTCGAGGAGCGCGCTCGCCACGATCGGTTTGGGCAAGAAGTCATCGCAGCCGGCGCTGGCGCACTGCTGCCGCTCGGCCTCGGATACGCTCGCCGACGAGGCCAGGATGACGACCTGCCGGAGCTCGGGCATGCGCCTGAGGCGACGCGCGGTCTCGTAGCCGTCCATGCCCTTCATGTACACGTCCAGCAGGATGAGCGCCGGCGCGCGCAGCGCCGCCATGCGCAGCGCCGCCTCACCGCCGTCCGCCTCGCGCAGCTCGAAGCCGAGCGGGCCGAGGAGCTCGCGTACCACCGCGCGATTGTCGGGATTGTCGTCCACGATGAGCACCGCGCGGCGCTCCCCCTGATAGCCGACGATCGTGTCCCACCCCCTGGCTTCGCCTGGGCTCGTCGCGAGCTGCACCTCGGCGAGCGGAAGCGTCACGGCAAAGACACTGCCCGCGCCGACCTCGCTTTGCACCTCGATCGCACCACCCATCTGTTGCACGAGCTTCTTCGTGATGGCGAGGCCAAGCCCTGTGCCCTCGCTCTTCGCGCTCTGCTCCCCCACCTGCTCGAAGGGCTCGAAGATGCGCGACAGGTGCTCCGGGGCGATCCCAGGACCCGTATCCTCGACCCGGAACCGCACCATCCGCCCTGCCGGGACGCTCTCCTCCAGCACCTCGACATGGAGGGCCACGCCTCCCCGCTCGGTGAACTTGATGGCATTGCCGAGGAGGTTCAAGAGCACCTGCATCAGCCGCTTCTCGTCGGCGCGGACGGCCTGAAGCGCAGGGCCGCGAAGATCGTGGGAGAATGTGATCGCCTTCGCTTCGGCGCGCACCCGGCACAGGTCGACCACGGTCCGCACGAGCGCAGGCAACCGGAACTCCGTCAGGACGGAGTCCATCTTCCCCGCCTCGATCTTGGCCAGGTGCAGCAGGTCATTGATGAGCGAGAGCAGGTGCTCGCTCGACTTATGGATGACCCGCAGGCCCTCACGCCACGCCGGCGGGACGTCCGGGGTTCGCTCCAGGATCTGGGCATAACCCATGATCCCGTTGAGCGGCGTTCGCAGCTCGTGGCTCATGCTGGAGAGAAAGTCGCTCTTCGCCTGGCTGGCGCGCTCCGCGGCCTCCTTGGCGATGCGGAGCTCGACGGTGCGCTCCTTGATCTTGGCCTCCAGGTCCCGGTACAGGAGGGCGTTCTCGACGGCGATGGCGGCCTGCGCGGCGAGCACCGACAGGAGCTCCACCCGCCGTTCGGGGAACGCCGCAGGCACCTCGCGATGCTCGAGGTAGAGCACGCCGAGGAGGCGCCCTCGATGCGACAAAGGAAGCGAGAGGAGCGAGAGCACGGGGCGCGAGGCCAGGTGCGGATCGGCCGCGAAGCGCGCGTCCGACCTGGCGTCGTCCACCACGACCGGCTCGTTCGTGCGCGCCACGTAGTGCACCACCGTCCTCGCCACCTCGCTGCTCTGCGAGAGCGGCTCGGACAGGCCCGTCTCGATGCGGCCTCCCTCCACCGAGAGCCGCGCCACGACCGAGAGCTCTTCGCCTTCGCCGAGCAGCAGGACGCCGCGCTGCGCCCCGGCGCTCTCCAGCACGAGCTCCATCAGACGCCCGACGACCCGCTCCGGGTCGAGCTCGCTCGACAGCGCCCGCGCCGCGCGTACCGCGGTGTTCACGTCGAGCTGCGCGCCGCCCGTGACTCCCGTGGTGGTCAGCGTGGCGACGCCCGTCGTGCGGCGGCGCTCCGCCGTCGCGGGCTGGACAGGCGCACGGAGCAGGGCGGGCCACCTCGCCTCCAGGTGGGCCACCACGGCGTGCGCTTCCCAGCGAGCATAGGCGTCCCTGGCCTCGCGCAGGTACAGCGCGGCGATACGGCTCCTGCCCGCCTCGAGGTGAAACTCGGCGCAGAGCTGAGCGGCCAGGGCTTCGATAGGAAAGAATCGCTGCTCGCGCGAGAGCTTGATGGCCTCGTCGTACCTGGCCATGGCTTCGTCGGTCTTGCCCTGCACGCGGGCGTGCTCGGCCTCGAGGAGGCGCAGCTTGTGGAGGAAATTGTCCGCGCTCCCCTCGGCGAAGTACCTCAGCCGCGCGAGGCCTCGCTCGATGTCCTCGCGGAGCCCGTCCCGCTCCGCCGCGTCCGCGGCCGCCGGCCAGCACCTCGCGGCCGCGAGCGCGAGCCAGAGCGGTATGTCCGTGACCGGGGGAAAGCCGAAGATGGACACGCGGAACTGCTCGGCCTCCCGTGCCCGCGCGAGCGCCTTCGGGTACGCGCCGGCGACGAGGAACAGGTGCGCCTCGAGGATGCGAGCCAGCTCGGCCGCCATCCCGTCTCCGTCCGCCAGGAGGGAGCGCGATCCTCGTGAGAGCGGCTCGCCCGACAGGAGCCTCCCCGCGCCGTCGGCGTTCGTCAAGAGGTCGCACCACGACGCGATCGCCTCGAAATAGTGCGTCCCGAGCGCGGTCCCCGCGCGCTGCATCAACCCCCAGCGCGCCGCCCGGTGCGCCTCGAGCTGCCGGAGCGGCTGGCCACGCCACACTCGGTAATAGAACAGGTCGCCTTCCAGCCCCCAGCTCGCCCCCTGGAACGAGCCGACCTTCAGGCCGGTCGCGCAGGTCCGCTCGAAGATGGGCGCCATTTCATCCGCGGGGCGGGAGTAGGCCGTGTACTGCCCGTGGAAGGACAGACACTCTGCCAGAAAGGGCGACGCGACACGCTCGGCCGCGCGCACTCCAGGGCCGACCCAGCACGCAGCGCGACGATACATGCCTGTGGTGAGCGACCAGACGTTCGCGAAGCAAACGATGATGAAGGGAGAGACCGGCGTGAGCGCGCGCCGCTCTCGCACCCTCAGCACGGCGCGGGCGATCACGAGCCCCGATAGTATCGGCGCACCGCCGATCGCCGCACACACCATGAGGTGCATCGTCAGCGCATCGATGAGCACCTGCTCCGGGGAGGGATCGAGGGGCATCCCTTCGAACGCGTCCGGGTCGCGCTCGAACCATCGATCCAGCTCGGCGGACTCCTCGAGGAGCGCGGCGCCGCGCTCCTCGTCCGCGCCCGGAAATGTGATGTCCTGCTCCGCGAGCGCGGCGAGCCCGAGCTCGACCCCTCGCGCGAACTGGCCCGCCGCCTGGGCGCTGCGGACGCGGAGCTCCTGCGCCGAGAGCCTCGTGAGCGCCGGCAGCGGCATGGCGAGCAGCCGCGCGCACCGCGCCTCGACGTCGTCGAACTCCCGCAGCAGAAAGGCCGCCTCGATCTGCTCGAGCGCGAGCTCCGCGCACAGCGCCGCGTCCTTGCGCCAGGCGTCATCGCCCAGCAAGCCCCGCGCGGCCTCGGCGAGGCTCAGGAGAAGCCGGTACGAGCTCGCCGCCTTCGCGGCGCGCGCGGCCTCGAGGTTCAGCCGCGCCAGCGCCTCGCGCTCGCCTGCGGAGTCCATCCGCGCTGAGCCGAGGTTGAGGTGCCGCACCAGCTCCAGGAGCTCTTGCGGTGTGCCCCCCTGCGCCCGATGCCGCGCCCACAGCCGCCGGCCGATCTCCAGGTGCGCCAGGACGCGCTGCGCCGGCGGGGCCCGCTCGTAGCTCGCCTGCTGCACGCGGTCGTGCAAGAAGCGGTATTCAGCGTCGAGCGCTCCTTCTCCGGTTCCGGTTCCGGCTCCGGTTCCGGCTCCGGCCTCTCCCAGCGCCTGCGCGGTCCGGTAGGCTCCATCGGCGGGCACCACCAGCTCCTCCCGCAGGGCGGGCCACAGCGCGCCGGTCACCCGGGCGCGCTCCCATCCGCTGAGCCGCTCCAGGTCGTGGAGGTGGAAAGCGTGCCCCGCGCACGCCGCGAGCCCCAGGAGCTGCTGTGTCGCTTCAGGCATCTCGAGCAGCTTGTCCGTCAGGAGGGCGACGACGTTGTCGGTCACCTGCGCCTGCTCGATCTCCTTCTGGCCCCAGCGCCACGCGCCGCTCTCCGGGTCCCGCGCCACCTTGCTCTGCCGGTGCAGGGACAGCAGCAGCTGCTCCATGAAGAACGGGTTTCCTCGCGTTTTTTGCCACAGGATACGCGAGAGCGGCTCCACCCGCGCCGCCTCGCTGTTCAGCGCCCGCGCTGTCCATGCCTGCACGTGCTCCGCCGAAAGGGGGTGCACCGACATCCTCGACACCCTCGCCCCGCTCTCCTCGACCGACGCCACGAGCCTCCACAGCGGGTGCTCGGGGGGCGCCTCGTTGTCGCGGTACGCCGCGATCAAGAGGAGCTCTCTTCGCTCCGCGTCGGTCAGCAGCGTCCTCAGGATCTCCAGCGTGGCGCTGTCGGCCCACTGCATGTCGTCGAGGAACATCACGAGCGGCGCGTTCGGCGTCGTGACCGCCCGCACGAAGTTCAGCCAGGTCAGCCGCTGGCGGGCGAGCACCTGCTCGCCGTGCACCGGCGGCACCGGCGCGAGCTTGCCCATGATCAGGTCGAGCTCCGGCACCACGTCGGCGATGAGCCGGGCGTTGTCCCCCACGTCGGCCCTGATCCGCTCCTGCCACGCCGTCAGCGTCGGCTTCGGGCTCGCCAGCCACTGCTGCATCAGCGCCCCGAACGCTTGCGCCATGGCCGCGTAGGGCGTCGACCGCGCGAGCTGGTCGTGCTTGCCCGAGATCAGGAGCCCGCGCCCCGCGCGCGCGATGTCCCGGTAGACGGTGCGCACGAGCGCCGTCTTGCCGATGCCGGACGGGCCGCCGATGAGCACGAGCTCCGCCGCGCCCTCGGCGGCGCGGGCGAAGGCCGCGCCCAGCAGATCGCGCTCATGCTCTCGCCCGACGAGGACGTCCGGCAGCCGCAGCTTCTGCGAGAAATCCTTGTCCCCGAGCGGGAAGCGCTCCACCGCGCCGCGCTCGCGCCACATGCGCAGCGCTCGCTCCAGGTCTTCCGCTGCGCCTTTGGCCGTCTGGTACCGCCGGTCAGGGTTCTTCGCGAGGAGCCTGGACACGATCGCCGCGAGGCCCGGAGGCGCATCGGGGACGACCTCGTCGAGGGACGGCGGCTCCTTGGCCAGGTGCGCGTGCACCAGCGAGAGCGGGTCGCGCTCGGTGAACGGTAGCCGCCCTGAGAGCGCCTCGAAGAGCGTCACTCCGAGCGAGTACAGATCGGTGCGGGGATCGAGCGCTCGCGCTGTGCGGCCCGTCTGCTCGGGCGACATGTACGCCAGTGTCCCCTCGAGCCCTTCGGGGATGCTCGCCGCCGTCGCCTCCAGCGGCAGCGACGAGGCGATGCCGAAGTCGAGCAGCTTGACCTGCCCGTACGCCGCGTCGACAAGCACGTTCTGTGGTTTGATATCCTTGTGCGTTATGCCGGCCGCGTGCACGGCCTCGAGGGATCGAGCGAGGAGCGCTCCCAGCCTCAGCACCGCTTCCACCGGCAGGCGCCCGCGCTCGGCGAGCTCTAGATCCAGCGACCGGAGGCCGGCGTCCTCGATCACCAGCGCGGCCGTGCCGCCCCGCTGCAGGAGCTCCCGCGCCCGCGCTACCCCCGACACCTCTCCGAGCTGTGTCAGGATGTGATGCTCATGCAGGATGCGCCCCATCACGCGCGAGCTCGGCGCGGCCGCCGCGGGGAGCTTGAGCACCACCCTGTCGCCGGAGGGGCGATGGACCGCGCGGCACACGCGGGTCTCGGCCCCTTCGTGCATCACGTCCCCCACAACGTAGTCTCTCAGATCCATCCCGGTTCAGCTCCTCTTCGGGTCCGGCGGAGACGCCCGGCGAACGACGGAATTCTCCGGTACTTCAGAGCTCGGGCTTGTGCCGGCGGCGGCCGCGTGTCCGCAGCGCGTGCTCCACGCCCGACTGCAGGGTGGCCTTCGTCACGAGCTGATCGAGGTGCAGGTCGAGCGCCACGAGCGTTTGCGCCACCTCTGCGCGGATGCCCGTGACGATCGTCCGCGTGCCGAGGAGCGAGAGCCCCATCGCCGCTTGCACGAGCATGCGCGCAACCGTCTCATCTACTGCTTTTATGCCGGTGATGTCAATGATGAGAGTGTCCGCCGTGCGCTCGCTCGCTCCGCGCAGCGCTGTCTCGATCGCTTGTCCGGCACGCTCGACGTCCACCGTGCCGATGAGGGGCATCACGAGGACGCCATCGATCATCGGAATGAGCGGAGCGGAGAGCTCGAGGAGCCGCTCTCGCTGGGCCGCGATGATCTGCTCTTGCAGCGCCGCCCTGGCCGCCTCGGCGCTCTCGCTCTGCGCCAGCTGCTGCGAGAGCCGCTCGTTCGTGTCGCGCAGCATCTGCACGGCCTGCGCCAGCGCCTCCTCCGCCTTGGCGCGCTCCCGGATCTCCTCCGTGAGCCTCGTATTCCGCTCCTCGAGAGCCCGCGTTGCGCGCCGGAGCGAGATCTGGGTGTGCACCCGCGCCAGGAGCTCGGTCTTCTCGAACGGCTTTGTCACATAGTCGACGGCGCCGACGCGGAAGCCCTGGATCCTGAACCTCGCTTCGGCGAGCGCCGTCATGAAGATGACGGGGATGCTCTGCGTCGCCGGATCGGCCTTGATCCGCCGGCACGTCTCGAACCCGCTGAGGCCGGGCATCAGAGCGTCGAGCAAGACGAGGTCCGGCTGGGCCCGGCAGGCCAGCTCGATCGCCTCCTCACCGTCGCGCGCGACGGCGACCTCCAGGCCATCGGAAATGAGCGCGCTCGACAGCACGGCCAGGTTGTCGGCGCTATCGTCCACGATGAGGACGAGCCCAGAGAGCGGAGTTTCTTGCTCTTGCATGGGATTCTGCCGGCTCAGCACGATCGAGCGAGCCTCGTGCGCCCGGTCGGCGTGCCCCGGCGGATAGCGAGCGAGCAAATGCGTACACGGTGAGCTGGCGGCCCCGTCACAAGAAACATTCCACCTTCTCTTCTTCGGTTCGTACCACGGGCTGTTCAGCCTTAACATACCTTTTGTAGGCGGAAGCGGAGAGGGTCGTAGGGTGGGCGGAGAGGGTGGGCTGAGCCACACAGGTCCTCCCTTTCATCTACGTACACATGAGGACGCATGGGATGGGCGCTTTCCGCCTCGTTCCGAGGTCCCGTGTCGGCTCGCCTCACTTGCTTTCGTTCGCGGGGAGTCCTCCGCTTTTTTCGGCGCTCACGCTCCATCCCGATCTCCAGCCGCTGGAGCTCCTCACGCTCGGGCGTCCTGAGCGCTGCCGGCCGCTGGCATCCTGAGCGCTGCCGGCCGCTGGCCTGTGCTCCTGCCCGCCTGGGGGCTTCTCGCGAGATGAATGTGCGCGCGAGTCGGCGCACCTAGCGCATCGTGGCCTGCGCTCCTCCCGCGTCCAGAACCAGGAGGGAAGCGCTCGGGGAACCCGTCGTCAGTGCCCGGAAGGGAAAGGTGGAGCACGTGAGACACGGAGGTGCTCGGCTGTGGCAGGGGCAACGCGTACGGCGAAGCCGGAACCAAGTCAAACTCGATGCTTCCGGCGCGGAGCTCTGGCGCCGCAAGTCAACGAACACGCGCGCCACGGTACGAGGCATGACGACGTATCGCGACGGCCGTATCGCGCTTGTCGGCGACTTCATGGGCACAGCCGATTTCGGCACCGGTCGCTCACCGCGGCGGGCAAGGACGGCTTTGCCGGGGTCGTGGCCCCCTGACGCACGCGAGCGCGCCTGCGCCACGGGGTGACGACCGCACCGGCGCCATTGCGTCCCGCGCCGCGGGGCGGCGGCTGTTCGCGTGACACCGCCCGGGGTCCGTCCCCGCGCGGCGCCACGCGAGCACCCGCCGGGGCCCGCGAGCCCCAGCGGGCCGCGCGGCGGGCGTCTGCGCATGGCGGCCGATGACCGGACCGGCCAGATCTCCGCCCTCCGCCCCGCGGCTCCCGCGCATCCCACGAAAGCCTGGACAGTCACGCGAGCGCCGAGGCGCGCTCGGACCGCTCCAGGCGCCGGGCGGCGGGGTGAGGGGCCTCGCGAAGGGGCGCGCTTCGCGACGAAGTAGGTTAGAGTGCGCGCCATGCCTGATTTCGCCAAGCTCGCCGCCGCGGCCTCGATCGCCCGCGGCCTCGCCATGGACGCCGTCCACGCCTGCTCATCCGGTCACCTCGGCCTACCGCTAGGGGCCGCCGAGATCGGGGCCGCGCTCTACGGCGACATCCTCCGCCACGATCCGAGCGAACCGCACTGGTTGAACCGCGATCGTTTCGTCCTGTCCGCAGGCCACGGCAGCATGTTCCTCTACGCCTGGCTGCACCTCTCCGGCTATCCGGTGTCGCTCGACGACGTCCGGCGCTTCCGGCAGTGGGAGTCGAAGACGCCCGGCCACCCGGAGTACCATTACACCGAGGGTGTCGAGGCGACGACGGGCCCGCTCGGCCAGGGCGTGGGCAACGCCGTCGGGCACGCGGTGGCCGCCAAGATGCTCGCCGCGCGTTACAACACGCCGGAGCACACGATCTTCGATCTCCAGGTCTACTGCCTCGCCGGCGACGGCTGCCTCCAGGAGGGCGTGGCCGCCGAGGCGGCCTCCTTCGCGGGGCATTTCAAGCTCGACAACCTGATCCTCATCTACGACGCCAACGACGTCACCCTCGACGCGATGGCCATCAAGACCCAGAGCGAGGACACGGCCAAGCGCTTCGAGGCCTACGGCTTCGAGGTGCTCCACATCGAGCAGGGCAACGATCTGGAGGCCGTCCACCGGGTGCTCGGCCAGGCGCGGGCGTCGAAGAGCGGAAAGCCGAAGTTCGTCGTCGCCCACACCCTCATCGGCAAGGGGATCCCGGAGGTCGCCGGCACGCAGAAGGCGCACGGCGAGGGCGGCGCCAAGTTCGTGGATCAGGCCCGCAAGAACCTGGGGCTGCCCGCGGAGCACTTCTACGTCAGCGAGGAAGTGAAGCAGTTCTTCGCGACGCGCAAGGAAGAGCTCGCCAAGGTGCGCGGGGCGTGGGAGGCGACCTTCCAGGCCTGGCGCGCGAAGAACCCGGAGCTCGCCCGCCAGCTCGACGACGGCCTCGCGAAGAAGCTCCCGGCGGACCTCGACGCGCGCGTCCCCGCCTTCGCCGCCGGCACCAAGGTCGCCACGCGCAAGGCCGGCGAGACCGTGCTGCAGGCGGTCGCCGAGGCGGTGCCCGCGCTCATCGGGTCGAGCGCCGACCTCTACGGCTCGACGTTCAACTACATCGCCTCGAGCACCGACTTCGATCCGGAGCACCCCGGCGGTCGGAACATCCGCGCCGGCATCCGCGAGCACGGCATGGGGGCGATCGTGAACGGCATCGCGTACCACGGCGGCCTGCGGCCGAGCGGCGCGACGTTCCTCGTGTTCGCGGACTACCTGCGGCCGAGCGTCCGCCTCGCAGCGCTGTCGCACCTGCCGGTCATCTACATCTTCACGCACGACTCGGTGGGCGTGGGCGAGGACGGGCCGACGCACCAGCCCGTGGAGACCGTCGCCGGGCTGCGCGCCATCGTCGATCTGGACGTCATCCGGCCGGCGGACGCCGAGGAGACGGCCGGCGCCTGGATCTCCGCGCTGGAGCGCAACGACGGCCCGACGGTCCTCGCGCTCACGCGCCAGGCCGTCCCGCTGCTCCCGGGCGACGCCGCCGCGAAGCGCGAGGGCGTCCGGCGCGGCGCCTATGTCCTTGTCAAGGAGACGGCGGCGCTCGAGACCATCCTGATCGCGACGGGCAGCGAGGTGCAGCACGCGGTCGAGGCCGCGAAGCGGATCGGGCCCGGCGTCCGCGTCGTCTCGATGCCCTGCGTGGAGCGGTTCGCGCGCCAGGATCACGCCTACCGCGAGGCCGTGCTGCCCGCCGCGTGCACGCGGCGCGTGTCCATCGAGGCGGGCGTCACCTTCGGCTGGCACCGGTGGGTCGGCTTCAAGGGGATCGCCCTCGGGATCGACCGCTTCGGTACGAGCGCCCCCGGCGACATCGTGATGGATCGGCTGGGCATGAACGCCCAGGCGGTGGTGCAGGCGGTGCAGGACCTCGTGCCCTGACCACCTGAAGGAGCGAGGGAACGCCGGGAAGCAATATTCCTCGGCGTTCCCGGCGCGGTTTCCATCTCCCGTTCCGCTGCCGGCCGGCCGGCGTTATAGTCTGCCGCGGTGCGCTGCCCGCTCTGCACTTCGCCGCTCGCCTACATCCATGGCCACGCCGCCTGCGTGAACAGCCGTTGCCCCATGTTCGGCGCCAACCAGGCCGAGTGCTGCACCGGTGAGACCGCGGAGAGCTGCCCTGCCGCGGCCGACGGCGGCGCGGCGCCGCGGCCATCCTACGGGACACCGGGGCGACGCGCGCGATGACGCGGGCGCTGGTCGTTCACGAAGGCCGGGTGAGGGACGAGAGCGCTGGACGCCGCCCCCCGCCGAGCTAAAAGCCGGCCGTGCCGTCGGGCGACCTGATCTCGCAGCTGCTGGCCCTCTTCGCGGTGCTCGGGGTCGGCGTGCTGCTGCGGGCGCTGGGCCGGGCCGGTCAGGCGGACGCCGCCGTGCTGCACCGGCTGGTCATCGACGTCACCACGCCCGCGCTGATCGTCACCGTGCTCCGCCGCTCGGGCATCGGTCACGGCGCGTGGGGCGCGGTCGCCGCGTCGACGGTCGCGCTCTTCGCGTGCGCCCTCGCCGGGGTCGCGGTGGCGCGGGCGCTCGGGCTCCCGCGCGCCGCGCAGGGCGCCGCCGGCCTCGTCGGCAGCTTCTCCAACACCGGCTTCCTCGGCGTCCCCGTCGTGCTGGCCCTCTACGGCGACGCGGGCGGCGCGGCGGGGACGGCGATCCTCGTCGACAGCATCGTCACGGCGTTCCTCCTGTGGACCTTCGGCGTAGCGCTCGCCGCGCGCATGGGCGGGGGCGGGGGCGGGGGCGGGGGCGGGCGAGGCCTGCTCGCGGTGCTCCTGCACCCCAACGTGCTGTCGATCGCCGTCGGGCTCACGCTCCACGCGGCGCCGATCCCGCTGCCGGTGTGGTTGGAGCACGCGCTCGGCGCGCTCGGGAGCGCGACCCCGACGCTCGTGTTCCTCGCGCTGGGCCTCAGCCTCGACCTTGCCTCGCTCCGCGGCCGCGTGCGGCCGCTCGCGGCGATCGCCGCCGTGAAGCTGCTCCTGTCGCCCGCGGTCGCGCTCGGCGCCGCGGTCGCGCTCGGCCTGAAGCGGCCCACCTCCGAGGTGGCGGTGCTTCAGTCCGCCATGCCGACGTCCATGGTGTCCGTGATCGTCGCCGCGCGGTACGGCTGCGACGGCCAGTTCGCCGCGGCCACGGCGGTCGTGACCACGCTCGGGGCGCTGGCGAGCCTGCCGATCGTGATCGAGGTGCTGCGCCGGATCGTCCCGTAGCGCGCCCTCCGCTTCCCCGCTCATCAGGCGCCAATCTCTGGAGCATGCCTGTCGCAAATGAGACGGAATTTCATACCGCCACCGCGCGTCCATCCGCTTTGAAGATCGGCTCGATGATCATCCGGACGGCGGCCTTGGCCACGCGATCCCGAACCGTGGAAATGCCCGTGGGATCTCCCCGACTCGAGCATTTCCCCAGGTGTCTCACCCGCAGCCATCGGTGAGGCGCGCAACCGCTTGACCAGGATGCCCGGCCTCCTGGGGGAGGGGCCCCGCCAGGTGCAGGCGAGTTTCCGCTGTGCCTACATCAGGCGCGAGCGAGCTACCTGACGCGACCCAATTCGACGCAGAGCGCAGGTCCCGCGCAGGTGTGAGCGCCACCACGCGCCCAATCGCTGAAAGTCGAGCTCAGCAAATCGGCTTGGCAATGCCGGACGGAACATGTAAGTGTCCGGCGTGTAATAGTGAATGTACACGACCTGAGCGAGATGGCCACTCGCGAGCTGAAAGGGTAGATCCGATGATCCCCGGGGGCATGGACATGGAGGGACTGCAGGCGGAGCTGGAGCGGCTCCGCTGCGAGGTCAAGGCGCTGGAGCAGCGCGCCCAGGCCGCGGAGGCGCAGGCGGCGCTGTATCAGGGCGTCTTCGAGCACCTGCCGGTCCCGTCGGCCCTCTACGGCGCCGACGGCGTACTTGTGGACATCAACCGGCGGAACCGCGAGATACTGGCCGTGCCGTCGAAGGAGGCCATGGTCGGCAAGCATAATATGTACGAGGACCCTGTCGCCATGGCGGGCGGATACACTGCCCACTTCGATCAGGTGATCCGGAGCGGCGGAGGCGTGATCATGGCGCCGACCGCGTACAACACGGCCGACGCCGGCCTCGAGCGCACCGAGGACCGCACCGTCTGGACCGAGACCAGGATGTCGGCGGCCGACGTGGGCGACGCGCGCTACGTGATCGGGATCAACCTCGACGTGACCGACAGGATGCGCGCCCAACAGGCGTACCAGGACAGCACGGCATTCGTCACCGCAATCGTGGAGCACGCGCCCAGCGCCGTGTACGTCAAGGATCTGAACGGCCGCTATGCGCTCGTCAACAGGCACTTCGAGCGGCTCATGGGCCTCTCCCGCGACGCGGTGCTCGGGCGCGCCGATCGCGACGTCATGCCCTCGGAGCTCGCCGAGGCTTTTGCGCAGTCGGAGCGGCAGGTCATCGCGACGGAGGCGCCGCTCGTCAAGGAGGAGCAGCTCCTGCTCGAGGGCCGCGTCCATTCCTTCGTGACGAACAGGTTCCCGCTGCTGGATTCACGAGGCAGGCTGCATGCGGTGTGCGGCATCTCCGTGGAGGTCACCGAAAGCCGTGCGGCCGAGGCCGAGGCTCAGCGGCTTCAGGACGAGATCATCCACCTGCAGGAGGCCAGGCTGCGCGCCCTCTCCACGCCGCTGCTGCCGATCGCGCGCGGCGTGGTGGTGATGCCGCTCATCGGCAACATCGATGCGCCGCGGGCTCAGCAGGTGCTCGAGATCCTGCTGGCGGGCATCGTCGCCCACCAGGCCTCGATGGTGATCCTCGACGTTACGGGCGTGCCGACCATCGACGCTCAGGTCGCGAGCGCGCTTGTGCGGACGGCGCGCGCGGTGAACCTGCTGGGCGCGCAGGTGCTCCTGACCGGGATCCAGCCCGCCATCGCGCGGACGCTCGTCGAGCTCGGGGCGGATCTGGGCGGGCTCCTGGTGCGGTCCACGCTCGATTCGGGCATCGCGTATGCCCTCTCGCCTCGCCCCGGTCGCGCGAGCGGGCAAGCCGCCCCGGGCGCGTGAGCGGGCAGGCCCGCGTGTCGTCGAGCGGAGGCGATCCCTTCGATGTGCGATCAGGAGTGCCCGTTGCCAGCGCCCCATGGGCGATCGCGAGCAACCCGGTACCAGCGCGCCCTCACGCCCCGACCTGGTAGACGCGCCGGTACCCTGCCTCCACGTCGGTGATCGTCACCTCGACGATCCCGTGCGAGGTGATCGCGTACTGCTCCTCGATCAGCGGCCCCTCGCTGCCCATGCGCTCGACGGTCACCCCGCCGAGCTCGGCCGCGCGATCGCGGAGCCGCCTGTCGAAGGGGAACACGACCTCGTTGAACGCCGTGATGTCGCCGTGGGGCACGCCGAGCCGGTCGAGCGCCGCGCACTCGACGAACCGGTAGCGGCCGACGTTGTGCGCCGCCCGGTACACGCGCCGCGAGACCACCGGCGCCTCGTGGCTCGACGGGATGCGCGCCTCCCGGTCGAAGATCGGGTCGAAGACCACCTCGTCCCCGCCGCTGCCCTCCCGGAACACCCCGAAATGGCGCGAGAGCCGGTCGGAGAGCTCGAAGCCCGCGTCCTCGTCGACGGCGATGGCCAGGCCGATCGCGATCGCCGCCGAGGGGTAGGGGGAGCGATGGACGCGGCGCCCGAAGCGCTCGCGCAGCGTCCGCGCGACGACGGGCAGCGAGCTCGCGCCGCCGACCACGTAGATCCCCGCGATGTCGGCGAGCGCCTCGCCTGCGCCGGCGTCGAGGCGCGCGATCACCGGCTGCATCGCCGCGATGGTCGACTCCACGAGGGGCACGCACCGGTCGTAGTAGTCGGAGGTCGCGATCGTCACCTCGCGGGCGGGCGAGAGGTCGCCCAGGCAGGCCTCCAGGTCGATCACGATGCGCCGGGAGTTCGGGTTGAGCCGCTCCTTCGCCTCGCGGCACTGGTCCGCGAGCGCCGCGAGCGCGCGCGCCGGCAGGTCCTCGTGCTCGATCTTGCCGGCGTCGAGCGCCATCGAGGCCAGCGCGGCGTCGAAGTCGTCGCCGCCGAGGTGGTTCAGGCCCGCGGTCGTCACGGCGTCGTGGCTGCGCCCGGTCATGTGGACGAGCGACGCGTCGAACGTCCCGCCGCCGAGGTCGTAGACGACGATGTGCTCGCGCTTCGACGTGATGGTGCTGCGGTGGCGGTGCGTGTACTCGAAGCCGGCGGCCGACGGCTCGTTCAGGAGCGCGATGACCTCGAAGCCGGCGCGGCGGAACGCGTCGAGCGTCACGAACCGCTGCGACCCGTGCGCGTTGGCCGGGGTCGCCACGACCGAGATGAGGCGCCCGTCGTCGTCTTTCTTGGGCCGGTTCGACCGGTTCAGCACGGCGTCGCGGAGCGACCGCAGGAACAGGGTCAAGAGATCGAGCACCCGGAGCTTCGTCCCGCCGATCTCGACCTCGACGTCGGGCGACGCGCGCGGGCCGGAGAGCACGCGCTTGAACGACCGGAGCACCGTCCACTCGGGGTCCGAGGCGACCGCGAGGGCGTCGAAGCCGAACCGGAGCTCCCCCCGCCGCTCGGCGGCCACGGAGGGGTAGAAATCCACGGTGTCCCCCGCCGCGTCCTGGAAGCTGACGACAGGGTAGTTCCCGCGATCGCAGCACGCGACCACGGTCCGTGTGGTTCCGAAATCGATCCCGAGGCGCAAGGTGGGGTCTCCTCCGGCCCCATGCTGCCACATCCGGCCGCCCGCGGTGAAACTCTGCGAGGTCAGTCGGCTTCCAGCGCGAAGGCTCCGTCGTAGATGGCATCGACCGAGACCTGCGCGCCGTTCGCCAGGGAGATCGTGTCGCCACGCTCGAGCACGCGATACCGCCAGGAGCCCTCCCCCTCGCGTCGATAGTGCTCGATACGCACGTGCCACGGTGAGACGAGAAGGTAGTCCGTCAGGCAGGGGAGGCGCTGGTACCCCTCCCACTTCTCGCCCCGATCGAAGGCCTCGGTGCTGCGCGAGAGCACCTCCACGATGGCAGTCGGGTTCGAGAGGACGTCGCCGGTGCCTGGCTCGGCCGTGAAGCTCAGCTCATCGGCTCGCCTTCCTCCGCGTCGGCCCAGAGCACCTCGCGCTCGTACACCCACCCGCTCGCGGACAGCTCCAGGAAGACCAGCGCGAGCTCCGCTTCATGGCCGCCGACGCAACCATCGAGCGCGTGATGCCGATCCACGACAGCTGCCAGTCGCCGCGGGCCGTCGCCCCGCCGTGCAGCAGGTGCTCCGCGCTGCAGCTCGTCTCGGACGTGCCCCGGTGTGCGGCCGCCGAGGCGCTCCTCGACGAGCTGCTCGGCTTCTCCGCCGAAGAGCACCCGTGGGACCGTGAATTCGTGGCTGCCGAGCCCCTGGAACACGGCGAGGATGTCCAGCACGCCGAACGCGCCTGCCAGGGGCTCGAGGCGCGCGGCGTCGGCGGCCCTCCACAGATCCCGGTGTACGAGCGTCGCGAGATCGATGTCGCCTGGCTGCGGCGGCGCCTCTCCGCGCACGCGCTGGACGAGCGCCGCCCATCCGGCCCCGAATGGGGCGCTGTCGAGCGCGCAGCCGCGCAGGTGATCGAGGCGCATCCGCCCCACTGGCCCCGTGTGCTCGGCCCCCTCGCGCGCCCGCTCCTCGAGGGCGTCCGGGGGCATGACGCCTTCGGACGCGGCCCACGCGAGGGCCCGCCGCGCGGGAACGTAGACGTATCGGCGCTCTCCTCGCTCGAAGAGGATCAGGTTGCGGCGCTGGTACTGCCAGAACCACTGGCTCACCCCGAGGACAGACCACGAATCGAAGAGCCCTGGAGGGTCGATGCGCACCGTATCGAGATCGCCCGTCGTCCAGTGACGCTCCTGGGACCCGAGCATCAACGCGGTCAGCGGCGTGTCGGAGGTGGTGACATCGTCGGCAGCGCGGCGGTGCGAGCCCTCACGGCGGGGCTCCCCGTGAGGGGCCGGCGTCCTGTAGCAAGTATGGCTGACCCGCGAGGGTGCAGGTCTCGATGGCTCGACCGCGCGCCCGCGCAGCGCTTCCCACAACCATCGACGGACGCTCCATCGATCCCCCATCGGTCGAAGATAGCTGCGGACGAGGGGACGGCCAGCTTCCCCTGTTCAGCGCTTGAGCCAGTGCCCGTAGGGCGGCGGGAGGACGCGGAACGGCTGCTCCACTCCGAGCTTCTTGGCCGCGTGATAGGCCCAGTGCGGGTCGTCCAGGAGGGCGTGCGCCAGCACGATGAGGTCCGCCTGGCCCTCCTTCAAGGCTGCTTCGGCCTGCTCGGGCTCGTTGATGAACCACCCCGCGGCGACCGGCAGCCCCGCTTCCTTCCGGATGCGCCCGGCGTGCGGGAGCAAGAAGCCAGGGCCCCAGGGGATCTTCGAGAGATCGGGCACGGCGAACCCGTGGCTCGCGTCGAGAAGATCGAGGCCGGAGGCCTTGAGCCGCCTCGTCAGCTCGATCGACTCCTCGACCGTGACGCCGCCGTCCACCCAGTCCGTGATCGAGAGGCGGATCGTCAGCGGCAAGCGCTCCGGCCAGACGTTTCGCACCGCCTCGAACGTCTCGACCAGGAAGCGGATCCGGTTGTCGAACGACCCCCGTACTCGTCGGTGCGCGCATTGGCGAGCGGCGAGTAGAAGCTGTGCGCCAGATAGCCGTGCGCGAAGTGCAGCTCGAGCCACTGATAGCCCGCCTCGCGTGCCCGCCGCGCGGCGGCGACGAAATCGCCCTTCACGCGCTCGATGTCGGCCTTCGACATCTCCCTCGGCACCTTGGGGAGGTTCGCTCCGAACGCCTTCGCCGAGGGCGCCAGCGTCTCCCATGCGCCCTCGTCCTGCGTGAGGTGATCGTCGCCCTCCCAGGGCCGGTTGGCGCTCGCCTTCCTCCCCGCGTGCGCGAGCTGGATCCCGGCGACCGCGCCCTGCTCCTTGACGAACGCGACGATCCGCTGGAGAGGCTCGATCTGCCCGTCCTCCCACAGACCGGCGTCTCCGGGGCTGATGCGGCCTTCCGGGGATACCGCCGTCGCCTCGGCGATCGCCAGGCCGACTCCGCCCCTCGCCATCGAACCCAGATGAACGAGGTGCCAGTCGGTCGCGTACCCGTTCCTGGAGGAGTACTGGCACATGGGAGAGACGACCACGCGGTTGCGCAGCGTCACGTCCTTCAGGCGAAAGGGCTCAAATAACCTCGTCACGGAGACCTCCTTGTCAAGCCGGCGCAGCTTTGCACGCCTCCGCTCCCCGCGGGATGCATGACGCTACTTTTTCTCGCCCTGCTTGTCGCCCGTCGCGCCGCCGCTCGCCTCCACGAGGGAAGGTGGCGGGTCCGACTGGACCGTCTTCGCGTCGCCGGGCTCGAGCGTCACCATCATGGTCCGGTTGCCGCGCTCCGGGTCCACGAACGTCACCTCGTGCGACCCGGGCGCGACCTTGCGCCCCGAGATCGGCGTCGTCCCGATGGGCTTGCCGTCCAGCAGGATCTCGGTCGGCTGCGCGGCGATCACGTCGAGCATCGGCGCGTCGTCGAGCGGCGGCTCGGGCTCCGGCTCGGGCTCGGCCGCGATCGGCGCGGGTTGCGGGGGCTCCGGTGGCGGCTTCGGGGCGCCGCCGCAGCCGGCGATGGCGAGCGTGACGAGGAAGGTGGAGGTGCGAAGCATGGACGCGAAGCTAGACAGGAAACGCGCGGGAGGAAATGGTGAGGGCGACGCCTCGCGCGAGCTCGCGCGGCGGCAGCCCGCGGCCAGGCGCCGCGCAACCCGGGGGATCCCCCGGAGACGGCGGTGTGCTACCGTCCCTCCATGGAGCCACCGCGAGCCGGCGCCGGGAAGGAGACCGCCATCCTCAGCCGCATCATCCGCCCCGAGCGGGATGATCTCTCTCCGGAAGCTGCCCGATCGATCCTGCAGCTCGCCTTCGACGAGCAGGATCGCGCGCGGATGCACGAGCTCGCCCAGAAGGCGCAGCTCGGCGACCTCACCGCGGAAGAGCAGGCCGAGCTCGATGGATACTGCCGCATCGGGCGGCTCGTCGACCTCATGCACTCGAAGGCGCGGCGATCGCTGAAGCGGGCCGGGCTCGCCGCGTAGACCCGGGATGGACGCCGCGCTCGTCGCGTCCGTCACCCGACGCGCACACGCCGTCTGCGAATATTGCCAGCTCCCGCAAGCGGTCTCGTCGATCCCGTTCGAGATCGATCATATCGTGGCGCAGAAGCACGGCGGCCCGACAGTTCTGGAGAACCTCGGGCTGGCGTGCTTCTACTGCAACAGCCACAAGGGCCCCAACATCGCCGGGATCGATCCGGCGTCGGGCCGGATCGTCAGGCTTTATCACCCGCGCAAGGACAGGTGGAACAAGCACTTCCGCTGGGATGGGCCGCTCCTCGTGGGCCTCTCTCCCGTCGGGCGCGCCACCCTCGCCGTGCTCGTCATCAACCACCCTGATGCGATCACCTTGCGAGCTTCTCTCATCGAGGAGGGGCTCTTTCCCCCGACCGAGCGATCGCTCGGTCACCCGCCGCCGCTGCCGTAAGGGCGGGTGAGGATCTCGAGGAAGTGCCCGGCTGGATCGGGGAAGTAGACCCCGCGCCCGCCGTCATGGTGGTTGATCTCCCCGGGGTGCTGCGCTCTGGGATCTGCCCAGTAGGGGATCTGGCGTTCGCGGATTCGACCGAAGATCTCGTCGAACTCGGCCTCGCTGACCAGGAAGGCAAAGTGCTGGGAGCGGATCTCGCCAGGGGTGTCCATGAAGTCGAGCGTGACGTCGTTGTCGAGGCGCACCGTCAAGAAGTGCCCGAACGGCACCGGCGCCGAGAGGCCCAGGATCTCGGTCAAAAAGGTGGCGGATGTCGTCTTGTCCCGCGCCGGGACGATGGTGTGATTGAGCTGGACGGCCATGCTCGCTTCCTCCCTTCCGTGGGCGGTTGCCCATCTCCGGCAGATCTTGAGCGATCTCGCGGCGAGGAGCCACCTCCAGGCCTGGCGCGATGAGCCGGATCGAGCGGACTTTGCCGACTCTCGGCCCTCGCCGCGGCGCGCCCGAGAGGATTGCTGGAGCCGGCGAGCGGCCTTAGGAGCCCCACCAGGATCGCGGCGCCGAAGCGCACCCCGCGCCCTCTGCGCGTCCGGGGTGGAGGGACGGTTTTACGCCGGAGCTGACCGCGATCGAGGAGCGGCGAGAAATGGTGCGCATTCCGATGTTCGTCGTCGCCTTGCCCTGCAGCATGCTCGCGCTCACGGCGGCCTGCTCCGATCCCGCCCCGCCCACGTCGCCCGTGGCGCCGAAGCCCACCGACCCGGCGGTGGAGGAGGCCGCCCGGTTCATCGATGCGGCCGAGGCGGAGCTGCACGAGCTCAGCACCTACAACAACCGCGCGGCGTGGGTGGCCGCGACGTACATCACCGTCGACACCGAGATCCTCTCGGCCGCGGCGAGCGCGAAGCTGCTCGGGGTGCAGGCCGATTACGCGAAGCGGGCCGCTCGCTACCTCGCCCTCGATCTGCCCTATGACGTCCGCCGCCGGCTCGAGCTCCTGCGAACGTCCCTCACGCTCTACGCACCCGCCGATCCCGCGAAGACGAAGGAGGTCGCGACCATCGCGTCGAGGCTGGAGGCGATGTACGGAGCGGGCAAGTACTGCCCGGCGAGCGGCCAGTGCCTCGATCTCGAGCAGCTGAGCAGGATCCTCGCGACGAGCCGCGACCCCGAGGAGCTGAAGCGGGCGTGGGTCGGCTGGCACACGGTCTCTGTCCCCATGCGCGGCGATTTCACGCGGCTCGTCCAGCTGGCGAACGAGGGCGCCCGCGAGCTCGGGTTCAAGGACACTGGCGACGCGTGGCGCTCGAAATTCGAGATGCGGCCCGGCGTGCTGTCGCGGGAGGTCGATCGCCTCTGGGGGCAGGTCAAGCCGCTCTACGACGCGCTCCACTGCTACGCGCGGGGCCGGCTCGCCGCGAAGTACGGCGAGGACGTCGTGCCCGGCGCGGGCCCGATACGAGCGGATCTGCTCGGCAACATGTGGGCGCAGGACTGGAGCAACGTCTACGATCTCATGGAGCCCGAGGGCGCCGCGCCGATCTACGATCTCGACGCGGCGCTGCAGGCGAAGGGGTACACGCCGATCGAGATGGTGAAGACGGGCGAGCGCTTCTTCGTCTCGCTCGGCTTCGAGCCGCTCCCGGCCACCTTCTGGGAGCGGTCGCTCTTCGTCAAGCCGGCGGATCGCGACGTCGTCTGCCACGCGAGCGCGTGGAACATCGACGACGAGGAGGATCTGCGCATCAAGATGTGCATCGAGATCACGGCCGGCGACTTCCAGACGATCCACCACGAGCTCGGCCACAACTTCTACCAGCGGGCGTACAATCACCTGCCGCTCCTGTACCGGGACAGCCCCAACCCCGCGTTTCACGAGGCCATCGGCGACACGATCGGGCTCTCGGTCAGCCCGGAGTACCTCCAGCGGATCGGGCTCGTGGACCAGCTGCCCCCCGCCTCCAGCGACCTCTCGCTCCTCCTCCGCGAGGCCCTCGGCAAGATCGCCTTCCTGCCGTTCGCCGTCGCGGTCGACCGGTGGCGGTGGGGGGTGTTCGCGGGGGACATCCAGCCGGCGGGATACAACGAGGCCTATTGGGAGCTCCGGAAGAGGTACCAGGGGGTCGCGCCGCCGGTGCCCCGCTCCGAGTCGGACTTCGATCCTGGCGCGAAGTACCATGTGGCGGCGAGCGTCCCGTACATCCGGTACTTCTTCGCCCATATCCTCCAGTTCCAGTTCCACCGCGCGCTCTGCGAGGCAGCGGGGTACAAGGGGCCGCTCCACCGCTGCACGATCTACGGCAGCGAGAAGGCCGGCGAGCGCCTCCGGCGGATGCTGGAGATGGGGCGGAGCCGCCCTTGGCCGGATGCGCTCGAGGTGGTGACGGGATCGCGGCGGATGGATGCGGGGGCGATGCTCGACTACTTCGGGCCGCTCAAGGACTGGCTCGACCAGCAGAACCGCGGCAAGACGTGCGGGTGGTAGGCGGGGCGCGCGGGATCAGGCCTGCGGCGGCGGCAGGTAGTCCGGCGGCGGCGTGTAGAAGGCGAAGCGCGTGACCGCGTGGTAGCCCATCGCTTCGTACACGGGCCGCCCCAGGTCCGTCGCGTGGAGGACGGTCCGCTGGGCGCCGGTGGCGCTCAGCGCGTCGTCGAGACAGCAGCGCATCACCGCCTCGGCGTAGCCTTTGCGCCGGTGCTCGGCTGCGGTGGCGACGAAGCCCACGTACCGGATCCCCTCCACCATGAACGTCGCCGCGCAGCAGACCGGCTGGTCGCCGACGTAGCCGACCCGCCCGAACGCCCGGTCGTCCCACAGCGCCTCGTGGGCCAGGGCGGCGCGCCCGATGGGGAGCGGGAGGCTGTACGCGGTGGAGTTGAGATCGGCGACCGCGGCGCGCGTCTCGGCGTCGTCCACGCGCCTGAGCTCCAGGCCGGCGATCTCCCGCCGCGGGGTGGGGAGCGCCTCGGCCACCATGCCCATGATCGACACCGCAGGCTGGAAGCCGAGCCCGGCCAGGAGCTCGGCGCTCGCGTCCGCGTCACCGCCGGGCGCCCAGCTGTCGGACAGCGCGAAGAACCAGGGAACGCCGCCGGCCCGGGCGAGCTCGGCGCCGATGCGCACGCGGCGTTCCAGATCCGTGAGGTTGCCGGCCGGCGAGGAGAGCGTGGCGATGTTGAGCAGGGCCATGCCCGTGCCCGAGAGGATGGCGGAGACGCCGTCCGTCTGCTCGATCCGGTGGCCGGGGAGGCAGCGGCTGAAGTGGATCCAGGCGGCCAGGAACTGCGCGTTGCACTCTGCGATCTCGTTCGGGTCGGACATGGGAGACCTCCTCTGGACGGAGATATACAGGGCCGGGCGCCCCGGCGATCGAGCTTTCGCCGTCGGGCATGCGGGCCCGCGGCGCTGCTGTGGTTTTCGGCCCGGCAGCGGCAGAGCGCTCTGGCCGGGCGGGATGACCCGATCGAGATTGGATTGACGGATCAGGGCGCTGGATGCGACGAAATCAGCGCGAAGGCGCCAATCCCAGAGGACGCGGACCGGAGAGCGGGGTCGCGCCGACGGGCGCGAGGGGGCCGAGGTCCGCGCCGCTCGTCCCTGCCTCGGACGGCCTCACGGCTTGACCGACCCCAGCGTGTGGCAGTTGTTGCACGAGAAGTCGCCATTGCCGGTCGTGGGGTCGTACTGGACGCGCTGGAGCAGGCTGGCCATCTCGGGCACGACCTTCTCGAACATGAAGGTGCTCCACTCCGCGCGCTCGGGGTGCTCCGGGTCTTGCACGTACTCGAGGAACCCCTCCTCGGTGTCGGGTAGCACGGCGATCTCCGGGCTCGGCATGGCGTAGGCGCGCGTGGCCCCGTCGGCGCCATGGCACGTCGTGCAGTCCATGGTCTCGAACGCCGGGTCGTACGCCACGAACACCTCCTTCATCCGCGGCAGGACGTCGCTGTTCATGTACGCGACGCGCTGCTCGAAGCTCATGTCCTTCCACGCGGTCGGCTCCGGATCGCCGGAGTCCTCCGCGCCACCGCACGCGGCGACGAACAGGCACGCTGCCATCGAGACGCGCCTCACGACCGCGCTGCGTGTCCTCGTCCGGTGATCGGAAGGCGGCGCGTGATCCGGCTGCCCCTGCGTCGTCCTCGCGTCGTTGGTGGCCGGTTCCGCGGTGATCATGGATCGCATGTCGTGTCTCCTCCTGGGTCGAGCTGGTTCGAAGCGGGTGGTCCGGACGGCACTGACCGGATGCGCCCTGGTTCTACCGTCACGACGAACGGGCGGACCCGAGATCGACACGCTCAGCGATGTTTTTTTGCTGCCGCGATCTGTCGTCAACTGCTTGAAACTGCTGGGTCATGAGCGCGCCATGGCGGCGAGCCTCCACGTCGACCGACGTCGGCTGACGTCCACTGGCGCCGGCTGATATCGACTGATCTCGACCGACGCGGACCGGGGCAGGGGCAGGGATGCTCTCCTGATCCCCGGGACGCGGTCACGCCGCGCCGAGCGTCACCGGCACGGCCGTGGGCTTGCGGAAGAACAGGCTGGGCGCGTAGCTCGGCCGCGCCGCGGCGGCGAGGCGCAGGCCGGGGAACGCCGCGCGCAGCGCCTGCACGGCGCACCTCACCTCGATGCGCGCGAGGGGAGCGCCGATGCACGTGTGGACCCCCCAGCCGAAGCCGAGGTGCCGCCCGCGCGGGGTGGCGACGGGACGGGTCACGTCGAACCGCTCCGGGCTCGGGAAGACCGCGGGGTCGTGGTTGGCGGCCCCGAAGAAGGCGAACGCCGTGGCGCCCGCGGGGATCTCGACGCCGCCGACGACAGCGGGTGCCGTCGCGCGCCGCGGCTCCATCTGCACGGGCGCGTCGATCCGGAGCGTCTCCTCGATCGCCGCCTGGAGCAGCGCCGCGTCGCCGCCGATGGCGTCCCAGAGCGCGGGCGCCTCGAGCAGGCGGAGCACGAGCGAGCCGATCAGGCTCGCGACGGTCTCGTAGCCGGCGAAGAACAGGACGATGAGATGGGAGATCATCTCGTCGACCGACAGCGGCGCCTCGCCGTCGACGTGGGCGCCGATCAGGGCCGTGATGAGGTCGTCGGCGGGCTCGGCGCGGCGCCGCTCGATGAGAGCGGCCAGGTAGCGCTCGTAGGAGACGAACCGCCGCGCCGCCTCCACCTTTCGCGCCGTGTCGGCCGCCGGATCGTAGAGCGTGAACCGCTCGTCCTGGCAGGCCCTGAGCAGGGGCGCGTCCTCGAGCGGTATCCCGACGAGGGCGGCGCTCATCTGCAAGGGGAGCGGGAAGGCGAGCGCCTGCATCAGATCCACCGGCCCGCCGCCGAGGTCCATGGCGCGCACCAGCTCGTTTGCGGCCTGAGCGATCGACGGCTCGAGGGAGGCGACCCTCGCCGGCGTGAACCCCTTGGAGAAGAGGGCCCGCGCGCGCGTGTGCCCGGGAGGGTCGTTGTTGAAGAGCGCCGGCGGCATCTCGTAGACGCCCTGCTTGAGCTCGGCGACCACCTCCGGCGGCAGATCCGGCGGCAGGTCGAGGATGTGCGCAGAAGAGAACAGGACCGGCTCGCGGAGCACCTGCGTGAGCTCGGCGTGGCCCGTGACGAGGTAGGCGGAGAACGCCTCGCTGTAAGCGACCGGCGCCTCCCGGAGGGCCGCCTGATAGAACGCGCGCGCGGGGTCGTCTGCATAGCCCGGCGAGAAGGGCTGGAACAGCGCGCCGACCCGGCGCGCGCTCTCGCTGACCGGCGTCCCGTGAGGGGTGTTCTCGTCAGGCATCGATCCCGAGCGTACCGGGTCCGGCGAGCGAGGGAAACAGCCCGCGAGCACGGCGCCGCCTCGATCTCGACCCGGCGGTCACGCTCGGCCGGGCTCTCCCGCCGCGCGCGACCGCCTGATGGGATGGGATCTAGAGGTCCTGGATGTAATCACATCCGATGCTTCTGCCGAGGTTGTGACAGTGGATGGCGGTCTCCGGCGCCAGGTCGAAGCGATGGATGTTCGGAGTCCGGTAACAAGTGGACTGGTCATTGCCGACGATCAGATATGCCCACCGCCTCCCCGTCGGGGTGGGGCCCGACATCGTGCAATCGAGCCTGGTCCCTGCCATGAAGCCGTTCACGATCGCTTGCTCGGTCTCGCCGGCTTCTTCGCTGTCGCCCGGCGGATCCATGGAACCCATGCACGCAGAGCCGGTGACGCAGACGAGCCCTGTCACCAGCGCCATGCCGAGCCAGCTCTGGAGATTGCGACGATTGCTCATACTCCCCCTCTTTCTACGACGGAGGCTCGTCGCGGTGGCGCCCCGGTGGTCACCGTTCGCGAGCCTCGTCGGATTCACGAGCAAGAGCTATGCTCGGGGCGTCTGTCACCCGACGCTACAGCGTCACTGGCCTCGCTTCAGATATCGAGACATCTCCGCTCTCGGGGCAAAATCGTGCGACAGGGGCACGGAGAACATCCCGAGAGACAGGGAAACGAGCGACATCGACGAAGGATAAGGTCGCCAGGGACACGGAGCCTGGCGACAGGACATGGAGAACGCCGCCAGGGACACGGAGTCGAGCGATATGGAGAGGGAGATCTTGGCCAGGGACAACGACCGGAGCCCTGGCGACCTGCGGCGTCGGCGCCAGGGACACGGAGACCGCCGTCAGGGCCGAGGCATGGCGGGCCGGGGGCCGAGGTATGGCGGGCCAGGGACGAGGTCCGGCGTGCCGGGGACAAGACGCGACGTGCCAGGGACACCCGGGAGCGCCTTCGCCTGTCCCTGACGCCGGCCGTCACGCCGGATCGTGCGCGAGCACGGGCGCCGCGGGGGAGCGCGCCGGAAGAGGCCGCGCGCCATCGCGCGACCCGCGCTTCACAGCACGTGCGGGAGCGGCAAGGCGAGCCCGCTGAGCGGCGGCATCTGGCCCGCGCGCGCCAGCGCATCGCCGTACGCGGCGTCTCCGCTGCGGAGGTCGCCGAGCCGGCGCGGCGCGAAGCGGATGTCGTCGAAGGCCGCGGTGCAGCCGTCGCCTGCCGGCGACTGGGCCGAGAAGCCGACGGCGAGCTCCGCCGTGCTGCCCAGCGAGAAGCTGCGGACGAGGTGCCATGTCGTCCCGTCGGTGGAGGCGTGGAACGCGCACACCCGCCCGAGCCGCGAGACGCGCAGCCAGACGTGATCCGCGTCGACCTCGAAGGATCGGCGGTCGTCCGACAGGCCGCGGGTCACCACGGAGACGACCGTCGGGGCGCCCTCCGGCGAGAGCTCGAAGCAGAGCTTCGCCCACGAGCGCTCGTGCGCCCAGAGGAGCAGCACGCCGGCGTCGCGCACCGCCGAGAAGCCCACGGTCACCCGCGCGCTGGCAAGGAAATCCCCGTGCGGCGTCCCGAGCAGGCGCGGCGCGTTCAGGGCGCCCCGGGTGCGCTCCGGATCGAGGAACAGGTCCGTCTTGCCGCCTGCTGTGACGGTCAGGCTCGACGTTTTCCCGGCGCTCCAGCTCCTGGGCGGTACCTCCCAGCGGAGTGGTGTGGGCCACGGCGTTAGGTGCACAGGTTCGCTCACCTCGTATCCCTCCCCTGCATCGCGTCGATGGTACCGGAGTGTGCTCCTGTATTGTCGTGGAATCGTTTCGGTGTGTATGGAGGATCTCGGTTCCATGCGAATTACCGTCTTTCTGGTCTCCTGCTGCTTGGTTGGAATCCTGACGGGATGTTTGAAACCGAGGCACGGACCGCCCGAGTTCCTGCTCGGTGCGACGGCGGTTCAGACGTCGCCCGGTCGCGATGGTCATCGAAACGAGACCTCCGGCGCCGGGGTCACCGGCACCGGGTACGCGGACGCCGCGATCGCCCTCGCCGGTGCGGCCGGGTCGACCGTCGCAAACCGCGCGGTGTACGACACGTGTTACGCGGCGTGTCCGACCGGGACGGCGTGCGACGCAGCCACGGGGATGTGTGTGCGGCAGCCGTGCGGAGGGAAGTGTCCGGCCGACTACCGGTGCAGGGTCGTCGAGGGGAAGGAGGCGTGTGTCCTCGGTGAGCCCGACCGCGGCGTGGTGTCGCCGCCGGCCGCGCCCGGGGCAGGGGAGCTCGGGCCGGGAGGGGCGCCCGGGGATGCGCCGGGGCCGCGCGTGAACTGAGGAGCGGCGGCCGGCTCGATCACCGCCCCTCGATCCGCCTCATCACCTCTGCATAGACGTCGCGCCGGTCCGGCCGCGCGCGGCCCAGCGCGTCCTTGAGCGCGGGGATCGCCGGGGCGCCCACGTGCCCGAGCCCCTCCGCGGCCGCGCGGCGGACGACCGCGTGCGGGTGCAGGAGCAGGCCCACGATCGCGGGGAGCGCGGGCGGCCACGGCGCAAAACAGAGGATCCGGATCGCCGAGCGGACCACGTCCGGCAGCGGATCCGAGAGGAGCGCGCACGTCGCGCGCAGGTAGGCGGCGCGATCCACCGCGTCGCGGAGCAGCCGGTGCGCGTGGAGCCGCACCCGCGGACGTCGATCGCCGAGCAGCTCCACGAGCAGCGCCGCGAGCTCCCCGTCGGGCGCCCCGGCCAGCGCCGAGAGCGCCCGGCGTGCCTGCTCCGCGTCCCCTGCGCGCGCGAGCCGCACGAGCTCGTGCCGCGGCGGACCCCGGTCGCTCGCCTCGGGCGCGCGCGGCTCGGGGCGCGCGCGCAGCGCCTCCAGCGCCCGCGCGTCCTCGGCCGCGCGTCCCCCTCCGGGCGGCCGGAGCGGGCCGTCGTCGAGGGAGAGCCGCCCGGCCAGATCGGCGCGCCCCTCGGCGCGGAGGCGCTCCGCCACGGCCTCGAGCTCCGGCGTCCGGAGCAGCCGCTCGCCCGCGATCAGATCGAGGTAGCCCCACCCGCCCTGCCGGAGACGATCGAGCAGGCGAGCCGCCCGCGCGTCGGGCGCGACGCGGCGGATCGCCTGGGCCGCCGCCGCGCGCGTCCCCGGCGCGCCCGACTCCCACCACGAGAGCAGCTGCGGGAACAGGCGCTCCGCTTCCGGCGGCATCAGCAGGTCCGCGAGGCGCGCCGCGCGCTCCCGGCGCGCCTCGTCGGCCGGGTCGCCCCGGAGCTCTCCCTCGGAGAGATCGAGCAGCGAGGACGCCAGGGAGGGCAGCCCCGGGGGGTCCACGCCATCCATGTCGCCGCGCAGGTAGGCCTGCAGCGCGGCGGCGCGGGCGTCGGGCTCCGGCCACGAGAGGAGCGCGACGGCGGCCTTGCTCCGGAGCTCGGGCGCGGGCGCGGCCAGCATCGACAGGAGGCGCTCGCGGAGCGCGGCCGAGCGCGGCTGGTCGAGATCGGACGGCCGGGGCACCCGCGCGTCGCCGCGCGGCGCGGCCGCCTGCTCGGCGAGGGTCCAGGGCGGCGCGCCGATCGGCTGGAGCGCCTCCATCCAGTCGAGCAGCGCCGGCCGCGCCGCCTCGGCCGCGGCCGGGAACACCTCGATGAGCGCGGCGAGCTGCGCGCGCGAGCCGAGGCCGCCGCGCGGCGCCGCCCGGAGCGCCGCGAGCGCCGCCGGATCGAGCGCCGCGGCCCGGAGCGCAGCCCGCCACGCGGCCGCGCCCTCGGGATCCTCGCCGTCGCCCGCCTCGGCCGCCGCCCCGAACGCCTCGCGCAGGATCGCCGGCTCGGCCGTCCACGGATCGGCGGCGGCGCGCGCCATCGCGAGCGCCTGATCGACGTCGGCGCGCCCGAGGATCGCCCCGCACCGCCGCAGCAGCGCGAGCGGCGAACGGCGCGCCCCCGGCGCCGGCGCGAGCCCGCGCACGCGCGCCGCGACGCCGAGCGCCTCGGCGCGCGCGAGCTCGGGCGCCGCCTCCTCGAGCAGCGGGAGCAGCCCGTCGCGCAGATCGGCCGCCGCCGCCGCGAGCCCGTCGAGCAGCGCCGCGGCGTGCCGGGCGTACAGGCGCGCCTCCGCGGGCGACCACGGGGCGGTGGACACGCGGGCGATCAGCCGGAGCGCCGCGTCGCGCAGCGCCGGCTCGCCCGCTGCCAGGCGGAGCCACTCCGGCGTGAGCGTCCGCAGGGCGGCGAGCCACCGCTGCGTCAGCGCCGCCTGCCGCTCGAGCAGGCGCCGCGCCGTCGCGTCGTCCCAGCCATCGCGGGCGAGCGCGGCAGCGAGCGTGTCCGCGTCGTCCGGGGGAGGCGCCGCGCCCGGGCGCCCTCGCTCGCGGGCGGGGAGGCCGTGCGCCTCGAGCTCCACGGCGAGCTCGCCGGCGGTCCCGGAGACGAGGGCGATCTCGCCGTCGAGCACCCGCTCGAGCAGCCGCGCCGCCGCGGCCGAGCCCTGGCGGAGCCCGCCCCGGATCGCCTGCGCCGACAGCTTGCCGCTCAGGGCGTCGAGCAGCCGGTCGCGGGCGCGCTCGTCCTCCACGGCCCCTGCGGCGGCGAGGATCGTCGCCTCGCAGGCCGGCCCGACGATCGACCGCAGCGCGGCCTCGAGCGCCGCGCGCAGCCCCGGGTTGTCGTGACGGCCGAGCCAGAAGACGAGCTTCGGAACGGCCTCGGGCCCGCCCGCCCGCGCCAGCGCCTCGGCCGCCGTCTTCTTGATGCCCATGTTCGGGTGATCCAGGCACGCGGCGATGGCGGGGCACGCCCAGCGCGCCCCCATGCCCCCGAGCGCGCGCAGCGCCTGCCGCGCCGTCTGCACGTCGCCCGCGCCCGTGAGGAGCGTCAGGCTGGCCGAGAGCGCCTCGACGCCGTCCTCGGCGAGCAGCGCGATCACGCGCTTGCGCACGCGGGGATCGCGGTGGCGGAGCAAGCGCGGGACGCGCGAGCGCGCGGCCTGACCGCGCGCCGACCGCAGCAGGTCGACGAGGAGCGCGCGCTCGCCCGCGGACACGCCGGGTCGGTCGAGGAGCTCGAGGGCGAGGCTCGCGAGCAGCGCGTCGCCGGCAGCGCGCTCGCTCGCGGCGTCGAGGAGGCAGGCAGGCCGGATCTTCCGGCGCTGGTGGAGCCGCCGCCCGAGGCCGCGGATCGCCTCCGCGACATCGTCCGGGATCGCCGGCTCCGCGGGTCGCGCGGGGCCCGTGTCGAGGTCGCGATCGGGCGGCTCGGCTGGCCCGCCGGGGATCCACGCCGCGGCGAGGTCCGCCGCGATCCGGAGCAGCAGATCGGCGATCGCCGGGAGGGCGCTCGCGTCGCCAGCGCGCGCGAGCGCCCTGAGCGCGTCCGCGGGCGTGCACCGCTTCACCGCGCGCTGGAGGACGGCGAGCTCCGCCGCCTCGGGCGCGCCGAGGTCGGCGGCGATCTCTGCCGGCAGGTCCCGTGGGTTCAGGCGGGCGACGAGCGCGCGCCGCTCCGCCGGATCCTCCGTCAGGTGCCAGAGCAGCGCCACGGCGCGATGGCGCTCGCCGCGGAGGTGCGGGACGATCGCCGCGTCGCCCTGGCCGAGCGCGGCCCGGAGCGCGTCCGCCGTGCGCGGGCCGCCGATCGCGGCGAGCGCCTCCAGCGCCGCGGCGGGCGCGCGCGGCAGGGCGGCGAGCACGTCGTCCTCCGCGGCCGCGTGGCGCAGGGCGCCCAGCGCGCGCAGGAGGGGCGCGGGCGAGGGCGCGTCGCGGAGCTTCTCGGCGAGCGCGTCGCCGAGCGGGAGATCCGCCGCGCCCTGCCGCGCCATGGCGACGATGATCTCGGCGCGGCGCGGCCAGCTCGCGTCGCTGCCCGGCGCCGCGGCGAGCGCCGACAGGAGCGCACGCCGGCAGGTGAAGGCGATCGCCGCGACGTCCTCCGCGGCGATCGCGGGATCGGCGAGGGCGAGGTCGAGCAGGGCCGCCGCGTGCTCCGGGGCGGGGAAGTGCCCGCGCCGGTGCAGCGCGCGCAGGCAGGCGATCGCGCTCGGGCCGAGCAGCAGCGGATCGCCCGCCGCGACGTTCAGGATGGCGCCGACGTCCTCGCGGGTCGCGTGCTCGCCGAGGAGCGTGAGCGCCCGCTGCCGGAGCCGCGGCGGCGCGTCCTCGCGCGAGACGAACGCGCGGAGCGCGGCGCCCTCGCCGTGGCGCGCCGCCGTCTCCAGCGCGGCGGCGGCCACCTCGGGGGCGCCGCCGAGGAGTTGCCCCAGGCGCGCGCCCTGGAGCGGCCCGCCGGCGAGGACGGCCCAGGGCTCGGCGAGCTCGCGCAGGGCGGCGGCGACGATCGCGGGCGCCGGCGCGTCGAGCAGCGCGGCGAGCACCGCGCGCGCCTGCTCCGGCGCGAGCAGCGCCGCATGCAGGCAGCGCCGCGTGAGGTCGAGCGCCGCGGCCGCGAGGACCGGCTCGCGGCGCGCCGCGAGCTCGGGGAGGAGCGCCTCGGGGGCGGGGATCTCGGCCGGATCGAGCGCGTGGAGCGCCTGGTAGAGGAGCTCGCCGGCGGGCTCGCCGCGGACGGCCTCCGGCCGCGTGAGGATCTCGGTCCGGAGCCACGCGACGCGAACGGCGGCGGGGAGCGAGGCCTCGCGCCACGCCGGGAGGCGCTGATCCGGGAGGGAGGGCCAGAGCTCGCGGTAAAGCCCGGCGAGGAGCAGCGCGACCTCCGGCGTCCTGTCCAGCGTGCGCGGGAGCAGCGCCGCGAGCTCTCGCCGCCCTGCGCTGCCCTCGCGCCCTGCGGCCTGGGCCATCCGCGTGAGCCCGAGGTACCGCACGCGCTCGTCGTCGTGCTTCACGAGCCGGGGGAGCATCTCCTTGCTGCAGCGCGCTTCATCGACGCGCTCGACGTGCTCGGCGAGCCACCGCACGTCCGCGCGGCGGAGCGCCGCGGCGAACGTCTCGTCCAGGTGCACCATGGCGGCGCCATCGTAGACCGGCGCGCGGCGGCGCGGCGCCGGCAAAGCGACGGCCGGCGCCTCGTCACCGAGGCCGTCGGCGCGCGGTCACCGCGACGGCCAGCGCCTCGTCACCGAGGCCGTCGGCGCGCGGTCGCTCCGGGTCACTCCGACGGCCTGCTCCCCGTCACGGCAGCGCGCGACAGGTTCAGCAGCGCCTTCGCGCGCGAGTACGCGATGTACGGGTTGTCCGTGGAGCCGCCCAGATCGTCGGCGTCTTCCCCTGGGCCCTGCGCCCTCACCGGGAGCCAGAGGTAGTCGGGGTGCAGCTGCTTGCCGTTGATGCCGTTGACCAGGGAGGGGTTCTTGATCCACTCGCCGCCGAGCACCGCCAGCCGATCGTCGAGCTCGAGCACGTAGTGGAGCTCCACGTTCAGGACCGGGATGTTGCGCTGCGCGGGGGGCAGGAGGAGCTGCTCGGGGCTCACCTCGTCCGAGACCATCCCGTAGCGCCCGCTGACGCGGACGAAGCGCCTCGCGTACGGGTTGAACCGGTAATTGTAGCAATCCGCCCCCTGGAACCCGCCGTTACACACGAGCCGCGCTGCCTCCTGCGCGCTCACCTCCGTCATCGTGTCGATGGCGAACGAGGTGACCGGGTAGCTCCACACCTCGCGGTGCCAGGTGTAATCGACGACGAAAGCGCGCCGCGCCCGCGCGCTCGACGGCGAGCTGATGGAGCTCGCGCCCAGCCCGAGGAGGCCGGTCATGGCGATGTGCATCGTCCCGGGGTTCAGGTCGCGGCACGCCGGGTCGACGGGCCTGCCGTACTGATCGCGCTGGACGAGGTCCTCCCGCGTCTCGCAGCGCCGCCCGGACACCGTGGCCGAGTCGCTGTGGTACAGCTCGGTCATGAGCGCCTCGATGTCGGCGGTGCGGAACAGGATGCACCCCGTCTCGACCGAAGCGCACGTCGTCACCTTGCCGCCCGAGAGCTTCACGCGGATGTCGTGCTGCGGCGGCCCGCCGTCCTCGGCGACGACGTAGGCCGCCCAGCCGTTGCAGTGTCCCCACCAGTACTCCGGGGTCACCCCTTGATACAGGCCGTGGTTCTTGAGCTCCCAGTAGGTCGTCGGCCCCGCCACCTGCGTCGCCCTGGGAGCGCGCAGCCCCTCGGCCCGGCCCCCCTCCAGCGCGATTGCGCCCGCGGGCGGAGCGAGGGACCGGCCCTGTCCCGCGTAGAACAGGAGATCGTACTTCTCGGCCGGCGAGAGGTTGTCTGGATCGGACGTCAGATCGCCGTAGTCCTTGACCGCGGAGTTCCACCGGTCGGCGATTCCGTTCTTGTTCTGCGGCCACCACTGCGAGGCGAAGGGGCCCCCGGACTGGCCTTGCAGCAGGCTCGAGTTCAGCGCCACGTACGACCCCCTGAGCTCCGGATGCAGGCTCGTGGGCAGGTTCGCGCCGTCGATGGGCTCTCGCGTCCCGGTCAGCGGGATGAGGAGCTCGTGCGAGCCGCCGAGGATCTGCCCGGTCTCCGGCGAGAACCCGAGCACGTACGGTATCGTTCCACCCTCGATGAAGCGCGCCGTCTCCGGCTGCGCGCCGCTCTGGAGAGCGGCCACGCCTTCGCGTGGCGGCTCTTGTTGATCCAGGTCCATACAGCCCAGCGCGAGAACCGCTGAGCCCACCGCGATTGCACCGATGCGCATTGTCATGGCCGCTCCCCCCAGACGCCTACCCCGTGCCACCTGGGTCGCCGGTGTCTGCAGAGGTCAGGCCAGCGGAGAGGAGGATGCGTCGCGCAAACGATGCACGCGCGCGGTACGTGCGCGCAGCCGTGCTGCATTGAAGGTCTCGTTAGTCCTTTGCGTACTCCTTTGCGCTCGGGTGTATGCGCTCCAGACGGCCGACGGTGCGCTCACGCGCCTCTGGCCCGCGCACGGTGAGCGCCCACGGCGGGCTTTCGCCCGGGATGGTCTCCTGCGGCGTCACGTCCTCGTGCGAGCCGAGGTCGTGGCGCGCCAGCTCGGCCCGCACGCCGGGTCCGGCGGCTGGCGCGCCGCGCGCCGCGCCAGCAGGCACGACAGCAGGCACGACGTGCTCGCGCCCCGGGCGGTCTGTCGTGACGTGGCGGGCGGCCGGTACCTCGGACGTTTCGGCGCCGCCGTTTCGGCGCCGCACCAGGTGATGAGGCCGGCTCATGAGGCGCGGGCGATACCGCGCGCACGAGACCGCCCGGCCGCGCCGCGGGCCCGTTGACACCTTCCTGAAACATAGATAAGTTCACCGTCGCACGTCGGCGGAAACGCAGGCGGAAGCCGAGATCCTGAGCAGCGAAACCGCTGCGCCTTCGGATCGCTTGCCCGGCCGGCCACGGCAGGTCGGCAAGCGAACCGGATCGATCCAGTGGAAAGAAAGGGTTGACAGGTTCGAGGTGGGCCGTTAAAAGGCCCGCCCCGAGCTGACGGACCAGCAGCTGAGCAGCGGAAGCGCTGCGGCTCTGGGCCGCTTGCCTGACGATGCTGACGATGAGTCCGGCATCCGACGAGCGAGCAACCCGATCAGCGAGTCAGCCTTCCTCGTTCAAACTCCTCGAAAGAGGGCGCGAAAGAAAGGGTTGACAGGTTCGAAGCGGGTCGTTAGAAAGCCCGCCCTCGAACTGGCGGAGCAGGAGCCGAACAGCGGAAGCGCTGCCGGCCTGGGCCGCTCGGTTGTTGGTGGTTGTAACAAGTCGACCTGCTCGAAAGAAAAGGTTGACAGCTTCGAGGCAGGCGGTTAGAAAGCCGGCCCCGAAACGACGGAGCTGGAGAGTCGGCAAGCAAAGGCTTGTGTCTCTCTGGGCCGATCGATGCCAGCCTCAGCGAGAGGCGAGCGGCGCGACGAGGCGACCCAAAAGGGGAGCCACAGTCGAGCCGGCTCGGCCGGAGGCAGGCGCGGATTGCGGATGGTCGAGGTGAGCTGGTCTCTCCTCCTCGGT
>NZ_CP150312.1:3997500-6082500 GCF_051525235.1 Sorangium sp. So ce124 | reverse complement strand
CGTCGCGCCCGGAGTTCGGGTGACGAGCAGCGTGACACAGCTGGCCTGGCGTAAACATGGAACAGAGCACCGCGAGAAGCGGGCTCCGCCGGGTTCCGATTGGACGCACCCACAAGTTTCCGGTGGTGATATCGAGAAGGTCACACCCGATCCCATACCGAACTCGGAAGTTAAGCTTCTTGGAGCCGATGGTACTGCCAGGGCAACCTGGTGGGAGAGTAGGACGCCGCCGGGATTTTTTTTCTGAGCCTGCGCGCTGACATCGGCGTGCAGGCTCTTTGGCCGCAAGACTGCGGCTGGTCGCTGCTCCCAGGGCAAGCAGCGATCCCGTCGTCCCTGAAGACAGGGCGACGAGCACGCCAGCACGGCTGGCAAGGCGTTGGGCGCCGCGAGAAGCGGGCTCCGCCGAGCGTCCGACCGGAATGGACGCGCCCGCAAGTTTCCGGTGGTGATATCGAGAAGGTCACACCCGATCCCATACCGAACTCGGAAGTTAAGCTTCTTGGAGCCGATGGTACTGCCAGGGCAACCTGGTGGGAGAGTAGGACGCCGCCGGGGTTTCTTCGAACCTGCGCACAGAGAATTTCTGTGCGCAGGTTTTTTTTTGCCTTCCATCTGGCATTTGGTCCGGCCTGCCGGAGCGTTCGAGGGTCGGATCGGCGGGCCGCCGAGAAGCACCCCTCCGGGGGCGTCCGCCGGAATCGGCCGTGGCCGTCTGGATCCCCTTAAAAGCACCCCTCCGGGGGCGTCCATCGGGATCGGCCGTGGCCGTCTGGGTCCCCTTAAAAGCACCCCTCCGGGGGCGTCCATCGGATCGGTCGTGGCCGTCTGGGTCCCCTTCAACCTTGGGTGAGCGCCGGCGGGTGGGTCCACGCGGCGGGGGCGGGCGGGCGCGCTGGAGCACCGACCGAGGTGCCATGAGGCCCCCAGGGGGCTAGAGGTCTCAGGCGCGCCTTATGTGGCGCGCAACGTGACGTCCCAGGTGGCATGGCCCGAAGGGAGACATGCCGGGCGGTGTTCCATGCGTAAGCTCCAGGTCCCCGCCTTGGCGGATGGCCAGCGCCCGCTCGCCCCCGCCGCGTGGACCCACCCGCCGGCGCGGCTGGAACGATCTGTTGCGCCGCCTTCCTCCGCGAGGGATGGCTCTTGCATACCAGCGATCCCCGCTCAGGCAGGGACCGCGCAAGCGCCGCCGATGGCCAAGAGACGCCCCCCCGCACCCGATCCGCTCGACCGCTTCCACCCCGCCACCCAGGCGTGGTTCCGCGCGGCTTTCGACGCGCCCACGCCCGCCCAGGTGCATGGCTTCCCCCCCATCCTCGACGGCGCCTCCACCCTGCTGCTCGCGCCGACCGGCTCGGGCAAGACGCTCGCCGCGTTCCTTGCGGCCATCGACCGGCTCATGGCATCGCCCGAGCCCGAGGCCGCCGAGCGCTGCCGCGTCGTCTACGTATCGCCCCTCAAGGCCCTCGCGATCGACGTCGAACGCAACCTGCGCGCGCCGCTCGCCGGCATCGCCGCCGCGGCCGAGCGCCTCGGCCTGCCCTACCGCGTCCCCCAGGTCGGCGTGCGCTCCGGCGATACAAAGCCCGAGGACCGCGCGCGGCTCGCCAAGAAGCCGCCGGACATCCTCATCACCACCCCGGAGTCGCTCTACCTCCTGCTCACCGCCGCCGCGCGCGACCGGCTGCGCGCCGTCGAGACCGTCATCATCGACGAGATCCACGCGCTCGTCGCGACGAAGCGCGGGGCGCACCTGGCCCTCTCCCTCGAGCGGCTCGAGGCGCTCCGCTCCGCGCCGCGGCCCATGCAGCGCATCGGCCTGTCCGCCACGCAGCGGCCGCTCGACGAGGTCGCGCGGCTGCTCGGCGGCGGCGAGACCGACGGCGCCGGCGGGCGCTTCGCGCCGCGGCCGGTGACCCTCGTCGACGCCAGCGCGCCCAAGGCCCTGGAGCTCCGCATCGAGGTGCCCGTCGAGGACATGACCAAGCTCGGCGAGGCCGCCCGCGCGGGCGAGGGCCCGAAGGGGGCGCCCGCCGAGCCGGCGCAGCGCTCGATCTGGCCGAGCATCCACCCGCGCCTCGTCGAGCTCGTCCGCGCCCACCGCACCACGATGATCTTCGTGAACAGCCGGCGCCTCGCCGAGCGCCTCGCCGCGGCGCTCAACGACACCGCCGGCGCCGAGATCGCGCTCGCGCACCACGGATCGATCGCCCGCGAGCAGCGGCAGCAGATCGAGGAGCGGCTCAAGGCGGGCCTCCTACCGTGCATCGTCGCGACCTCGTCGCTGGAGCTCGGCCTCGACCTCGGCTCCGTCGACCTCGTGATCCAGCTCGAGGCGCCGCCCTCGGTCGCCGCCGGGCTCCAGCGCGTCGGGCGCGCAGGGCACGAGGTCTCCGGCACGTCGCGCGGCGTCGTCTTCCCGAAGCACCGCGGCGACCTGCTCGCGTGCGCCGCGGCCGCGTCCCGCATGCGCGAAGGCAAGGTCGAGGCGACCCTGTACCCGAGGAACCCGCTCGACGTCCTCGCCCAGCAGATCGTCGCCATCGCCTCGATGGACACGCTCCACGTCGACGCGCTCTTCTCGCTCGTGCGCCGGGCGGCGCCCTTCGCCGAGCTGCCCCGCGCGAGCTTCGAGGGCGTGCTCGACATGCTCTCCGGCCGCTACCCCTCCGACGAGTTCGCCGAGCTCCGGCCCCGCATCGTCTGGGACCGGGTGGGCGGCGCCGTGCGCGCCAGGAAGGGCGCGAAGCGCCTCGCCGTCGTCAACGCCGGCACCATCCCCGACCGCGGCCTCTACGGCGTCTTCCTGGACACCGGCGGCGACGCCGCGCGCCCCGGCCGGCGCGTCGGGGAGCTCGACGAGGAGATGGTCTTCGAGGCCCGCGAGGGCGAGGTCTTCCTCCTCGGCGCCTCCTCGTGGCGCATCACCGACATCACCCACGACCGCGTCCTCGTCGTCCCCGCCCCGGGCGAGCCGGGCAAGATGCCGTTCTGGCGCGGCGACCAGGCCGGGCGCAACGCCGAGCTGGGCGCCTCCATCGGCGCCCTCGCGCGGCGCCTCGCCGCGCTGCCCGACGGCGAGGCCGAGCGCGCGCTCGCGGACGAGCTCGGCCTCGACGAGCGCGCGGCCTCGAACCTCGTCCGGTACGTGCGCGACCAGGCCGCGGCCACGGGCGACGTCCCGAGCGACCGCACCCTCGTGATCGAGCGGTTCGTCGACGAGGTCGGCGACCACCGCATCTGCCTCCTCTCGCCGTTCGGCGGCCGCGTCCACGCGCCGCTCGCGACCTGCATCGCCGAGCGGTGCCGCCTCGAGCTCGGCCTCGCCGTCGACACCGTGTGGACCGACGACGGCATCGTCCTGCGGCTGCCCGAGTCGGAGTCGCCCCCCGACGCGAAGCTGCTCCTGCCGCAGGCCGACCAGGTGGAGGATCTGCTCGTCCGCGCCCTCGGCGACACCGCCCTCTTCGCCTCGCGCTTCCGCGAGTGCGCGGGCCGGGCGCTGCTCCTGCCGCGCAAGTTCCCCGGCAAGCGCTCGCCGCTCTGGGCCCAGCGCAAGCGCGCCGCCGACCTGCTCGCCGTCGCGTCGCGCTACGGCTCGTTCCCCATCCTGCTCGAGACCTACCGCGAGTGCCTGCGCGACGTCTTCGACCTCACGGCGCTCGAGGATCTCCTCCGGCAGATCGCCGCCCGCAAGGTCCGCGTCGTCACGGTCGACGTCCGCGCGCCCTCGCCGTTCGCGGCCACGCTGCTCTTCACCTACGCCGGCAACTTCATCTACGAGGGCGATCTGCCGCTCGCCGAGCGAAGGGCGCAGGTGCTCACCATCGATCACAGCCGCCTGCGCGAGCTGCTCGGCGAGGCCGAGCTGCGCGAGCTGTTCGACGCGGACGCCGTGCTGGCCCTCGAGGCGGCGCTCCAGCGCCTCGACGGCCGAGCGCCGCTCAAGCACGAGGACCAGGCGCACGATCTCCTGCTCTCGCTCGGCGACCTCACGCGCGACGAGATCGCCCGGCGCGCGGTCGGTCAGGACGCCCCGCCCGACGCGGCCCGCGAGCGCGCCGACGCATGGATCGACGAGCTCGTCAGGGATCGACGCGCCATCGAGGTCCAGATCGGCGGCGAGCGCCGCGTCGCCGCCGCCGAGGACGCGGGCCGGCTGCGCGACGCCCTCGGCGTGGTGCCGCCCCTCGGCCTCCCGATCGCGTTCCTCGAGCCCGTCGCCGACCCGCTCGGCGAGCTCGTCGCCCGCTACGCGCGCACGCACGGGCCCTTCCGCGCCGACGACGTGGCCCGGCGCTTCGGCCTCGGCCCTGCGCCGGTGCTGGCCGCGCTCGCGCGCCTCGCCGAGCGAGGCCGCGTGGTCGAGGGCGAGTTCCTCCCCGGCGGCCGCGGCCAGGAGTTCTGCGACGCCGAGGTGCTGCGCTCGCTGAAGCGCCGCTCGCTGGCCCGGCTGCGCGCCGAGGTCGAGCCGGTCCCGCCGGAGGCCTATGCCCGCTTCCTCGCCGACTGGCACGGCCTGCACCGCCGCCGGCGCGGCCTCGACGGCCTGCTCGCGGCGCTCGAGCAGCTCCAGGGCGCGCCCCTCTCGGCCTCCGCCCTGGAGGCCGAGATCCTGCCCGCCCGCGTCGAGGGCTACCGGCCCGGCGATCTCGACGCGCTCTGCGCGGCCGGCGAGGTGCTCTGGCGCGGCGTCGAGCCGGTCGGCGACGGCGACGGCCGCGTCGCGCTCTACCTCGCCGAGGCCTTTCCGTACCTCGCCCCGCCGCCTGGCCGCGCCGAGGGGGCGCTCGCCGAGGGCATCCGCGCCGCGCTCGCCCGCCGCGGCGCGCTCTTCTTCTCCGACCTGTCGCGCGAGACGGGCGCCTTCGGCGCGGACCTGCTCGCCGCGCTCTGGGATCTCGTGTGGACCGGCGAGGTCACGAACGACACGCTCGCCCCGCTGCGCGCCCTCGGCCGCGCGTCCGGATCGAGCGGCCGCCGGCGCGACCGCGACCGCGCTGCGGCCGGCCGCGGCCTCTCGGCGCTGCGGGCGCGCCGGATCGGCCCGCCGGGGAGCGAAGGGCGCTGGTCGCTGCTGTCGTTCCCCGGCGCGTCCGGCGCTGCCGGCGGCGCGTCGCCCGGCGAGACCGAGCGACGCGCGGCGCTCGCCCGCGCGCTGCTCGAGCGCCACGGTGTGCTCACGCGTGAGGCGGCGGCGGTCGAGGGGCTCGCTGGCGGCTTCTCCGCCGTCTACGACGTGCTTCGCGCCATGGAGGAGGCCGGTCAGGCGCGGCGCGGCTATTTCGTCGCCGGGCTGGGCGCCGCGCAGTTCGCGGTGCCCGGCGCCGACGATCGCCTCCGGGCCTGCCGCGAGCCGTCCGACGATCCGCGGACGCTCGTCCTCGCTGCCACGGATCCGGCGAGCCCCTGGGGCGCCGCCGTCCGCTGGCCCGAGCTCCCCGCGCCCGTCGACGGCGGCTCCGAGGGCGCCGTCCGTGGCCCGGTCCGGCCGCAGCGGGCCGCGGGCGCCCTGGTAATCCTGCACGACGGCCGGCTGCTCGCCTGGATGGGCCGCACCGAGCGGAGCCTCACCACGTTCCTGCCGGAGGCCGAGCCGGAGCGCGGCGACGCGATCCGGGCCATCGCGTCGGCGCTCGGGGCGCTCGTCGACGAGGGGCGGCGGCGCGCCGTGCTCGTGGCCACGATCGACGGCGAGCCTGCGCACAGCTCCCCCCTCGCGCGCGCGCTTTCGGACGTGGGCTTCACCTCCGGAGCGCACGGCTACCTCAAGCGGGCCATTACGCCCGAGGGGGGCGGCTGGCGACCGCGGCACGTTCCGCCTGCCAACGCGCCCGACTGGGCTCGCCGCGCGGCGGCGGCGGGCCTCGATGCACCCGAGGACGAGGTCGACGGCTTCAGGCCGCCGCCCGGGCTCCGCTCGTGGCCCTCCGGGCCTCCGACCGGCGGATGGCGGATGTCGCCCCCCGGCGCACCCGAGGGCGGCGCACACGCCGCGGAGGGCGGCGCGCCGGACGAGAGCGACCTCGACGACAACGATCCGGCGATGTTCGAGGACGGAGCGGGGATCGACGACGGCCCGGAGTAGCCATCGGTCAGGGGCTGGAATGGCCCTCTGTGAACCAGCGATTCCGGTTACTGGCGTCTGCGTTCCGGCGATCACCCACCGTCGAGGGCGCGGCGGGCGCGGCGGCTGACGGCGCGGCGGGCGCGCTTCGGCGCCGCGCGTGTCGACAGCGCCAAGAAGGACCGCCGAGCAACCGTGAAAGGAAGATCCCTTTCGTGGTTCCTCGGCGGCTCTTCATGGTCCTCGCGCCCTCGGGGGATCCCGAGCGGCGCGCCAGGACGGCTCAGTTCTGCTGGGGGTGCTCGTCCGCCTTCACATGTTGCTCATGGCCTCCGCCGCGGCCCTTCCGGCTCCTGCCCTCGCCGTTCGTCGCCTGACTTCGCGCCTCGGCGCCCTTGCGCCCGATCTCGGCCATGTGCTCGCGGTTCTGACTGACAGCCTCGCCGCCCTTGCGGCCCGCTGCGCGCGCCTCCTCGGACGTGAACTCATGCGCCGTGCCCTTCTCATGAGCTGCCTTTCCGCCCTGACTCGCGATCTGGCGCTGCTGCTCCGCGTTCATCGCTGCGAAGCCTCGCTTGCTCTCGCTGGTTTGTCCCATGAATCACTCCTCGGATGGATTGCCTCGTGAACGCCACGCCACGACCGTGGCTACCTGCCGCTTGGCCACATCAGGCCGGCGGTGCCGGCGACGCAGGGGGCCATGCTGCAACGCGGGTGCCAGGCGGGGAGCTCGGACGAATCCGCCGATGCGTCGAGGCCGGACAATTGATGACCGTCGCGTCGCCGAGCGTGTCCTCTCGAGGGCTCGCTGTGGCAAATTGCCTCACTGTGCGCGCCGCCGTGTCTGGTCGCCCCACTCTGCGAGCTCCGCCGTGACAGGCTCATTGGACGCGGCCGGTCGTTCGGATCGTCTTCTATCTCTCTCTCTCGCTGATCGAACGAGCCGGCGAGATGACTGTCATCATTGCGCAACACAAGAGCTCACCGTGGCCCTTTCAGGATTCACCTGCGGGGCCGCCGCTGCTGAGGTCAGGATTCACCTGCGGGGCCGCCGCTGCTGAGGATCGAGCGTCTGGCATCTCGGATGGCTCCCTTGCGTTCTGTCCGCTCCGACGAACCCGTTGATTCTCGTGGGGTTGTTATTTTGCGGTGACATGGTTGCGCCTTGATGGCCGAGGGGCCACCTTGACGGTCTTGTGACGGCGGCGTTCAGGCGGGGCGTCGAAGGGCTGCGGCGCTGGCGCGTCGCGCCTTGACAACACGATGCCGCTGCCGCTCTCGTTGCACTGCATCATCACCTTCAGCGCCCGGCTCGACGACGAGGCTTCCGGGCGGCCGGGGTGACGGCATTGCAGGAGATTCACATGGCGCTTGCGATCCAGGGGGCCCATCTCGATGGGGGCCGGCTCTGCTCAACGAACATGACATCATGGCCTCGCCGCGCGTGCGGCCGCTCTCCGGGCTGCGCGCGCGGCGCGGGCCTGGTCGCGCTATCCATGGCGCTCCTCGCCGGCTGCGGCGGTGCCAGCGGCGCGGCGCCCGCGGAGACCCCTGCGCCGGGCCCCGCGACCGCGCCCGCGGCGAAGGAGCCTTTCGACATCGAGGAGGCGCTCGCCCGCGAGGCCGGCGAGCTGCCCGCCAGGGAGCTCCGCGCCGCGGACTGGTCGGCGCGCGTGTTCGGGGCAGGGGAGGCGAAGATCGAGCCGAAGGAGAAGCTCGTCGCGATCTCCATCCCGCTCGGCACGGACACCCATGTCGAGTGCTTCGTCTACAATACGATGCTCGACTCGGGCGAGGTGATAAGGAACTTCATCGAGCTGCTCGATCCTGCGAAGGTGGAGGTCGCTCGCGTCGTTCCCTGGGAGGTGAGCGTGCACCGGGAGAGCCCCGCGGTGTTCGTGCAGGCCCTCTACCTCGTCCCGACCGCCGGCGGGAAGGCCGCCGGCCTGCTCAAGATCGCGCTGCACGCGGACAGGGCGCGCCCCATCGCCTGCCTGCATGACGAGGTCGGGTATGTCCGCACGTTCGAGCGGCTCGCCAAGGGGCTCTTCGACTCGTTCGAGTCGAAGAGCGCCGCCCCGAAGCCCGAGTACACGGACACCGTGATCCTGCGCCTCGACAAGGTGCCTGTCGGCTTCGAGACGAGCGATCTGCTCAAGGACGACGCCGGCCAGCGGCGATGGCTCTCCCGCTCGGCCTCCTTCCTTCCGCGTGACCCCAAATCTCTGCACATCGAGGACGAGGCGTCGAACGTGCTCATCGATCCTCAGGGGCAGATCAAGGAAGGCGTCTGGATAGAGACGTCGGGAGGCAAGGCGAACCACCGTATCGAGCTGTCCCAGAGGAAGAACTTCGAGTACGAGTACTCGGGAGAGGTCGAGGGCAAGAAGGTCCAAGGGACGTTCACGCCGGCGGCCAAGGCGTGGCTCGCGTCGCCCGTCGCCACCGCCTCGGCGCTCGCCCGGCTCCTCAAGAAGAAAGGTTCCTTCGACCTGAAGCAGCAGGAATACATGCCCAGCGTCGATCCGACGAAGCCTGTCGACGTCCAGTACCTCCGCGACGCATCGGGCGCCGTCACGGTCTCTCTGAAGACCATGCGCCTCGTGGGCAGCCTCGCTCCGGACGGCCGTCCGGAAGCGTTCGAGATCTCCGCCGGTCCGCCCAAGCTGACCATCCAGCGAGCCTACGTCAGGGGCAAGCTGTAAAACCACCCGCGGCTGCGCTTCCGGGCCTGTCCGGGAGCGCCAAGGCGCTCGCCGACGGCCATGCGCGGTGGGCCTCGCTGGCCGGACACAATCGAGCGCAATCGCCAGCCGGCGCCGTCGAGGGAGCCGGTTCCTGCGAAAATGAAAAATTTTACCCAGGTGAAATGCGCATCGGGTGCGCTGGCTGGCTTCAACGCTTGAGTATCGTCGTCATTTTTATCGATTCATGACGATTTGGTGATCCTGCCCCGCTCAGATCAGGTTATATAACCTCCCGGTCGGCCGAACGACTCTTCGCTGGAACAAAGAATCATTTCTTCGAGCGGAAGGAGCTCTCAATGCGCTCTGTGAGATCGCGTAGATCGCGTGTCTGCGGCTCGGCCAGCTTCAAGCTTGGCATAATGACCGTGGGTGTATTCGCCCTTACGGCCTGCGTATCGGAGCTCGAGGACGAGCCGGTCGAGGACGTCGGCAGCAGCCAGGAAAGCTTCGAAGCGTTCGAGAGGGCAGCGTTCCGCGAGCCCGACTCTGGTGTCTACATTGTCAATGGGGACACGCCCGTCGCCGACATCAAGCATCTCCGGGAGTTCTGGGAGACGTACGTACGCGATGGCGCCCTCATCGTGCAACGCAGCGGCGGCAGCGATGTGGTCTGGTCGGCGGCCCAGAAGAAGAGCATCACCTACTGCGTGAGCACGACCTTCGGCGCGCGCTATTCCGCCGTCGTGGCGGCCATGGCTTCCGCCACGGCTTCCTGGGAGAGCGCCGCGGACGTCGATTACGTCTACCAGAGCGCTCAGGACGCGAGCTGCACTGCTGGCAACAGCAACGTCGTCTTCGACGTGAGGCCGACGAACTCCGGCGGCGAGTACATCGCGCGGGCGTTCTTCCCCAACGATGTGCGATCGGTGCGGAACGTGCTCATCGACTTCAACGAGCTCGACGGATCCGGCGTCGCGCTCGAGGCAGCCCTGCGGCACGAGCTTGGCCACACGCTCGGCTTCCGGCACGAGCACACGCGCCCCGAGGCGGGCGTCTGCTTCGAGGACAACGCGTGGCGCGCGTTGACCACGTATGACTCGGATTCCGTCATGCACTATCCCCAGTGCAACGGCACCGGCGACTGGGGCTTCGCGCTGACGGCAAGAGACATCCAGGGCGCCCAGGCGCTCTACGGCCCGCCTGGTGGAGGCGGCGGCGCTGGTGGAGCCGGCGGTAGCGGCGGCGCTGGTGGAGCCGGCGGTAGCGGCGGCGCTGGTGGAGCCGGCGGTAGCGGCGGCGCTGGTGGAGCCGGCGGCAACGGCGGCGCTGGTGGCGGCGGCGGCGGTGGCGGCGGCGGAGCCGGGGGAGGCGGCGGCGGCAGCGCGACGGTGACCGAGAACTTCAGCAGCAGCGTCAACGCTGGTGCGTTCGTGGACATCGGATCGAGCGCCGGTTTCGCTGTCACTCCGGGGACGGGCCTCACCGTGGTGATGACGGGCACCGGCGATCCCGACCTCTATGTGAAGTTCGGATCGGCGCCCACGACCGCCTCGTACAGCTGCCGCCCGTACCTCTCCGGGGCGTCCGAGACTTGCACGTTGACCGTGCCGACAGGGCAAACCAAGGCGTACGTCAAGGTAAGAGGGTACACGGCGGCCAGCTGCAACGTGGCGGTGACCTATACCCGACCGAGCGGCGGCGGCGGCGGCACGGCCACGTCGGCCACCTTCAGCGGTCGCCTCGCGGCGGGCGCATCGGCGTCGCACGGGCCCCTCTCGGTGGTTCCTGGCACGAGCTTCCGGCTCGTGATGACGGGCACCGGCGACCCTGATCTCTACGTGAGGTTCGGCGCCGCGCCGACCCTGACCTCGTACGACTGCCGTCCGTATCTGGACGGCGCCGCGGAGACCTGCAATCTGACGGTCCCGGCGGGGCAGACGCAGGCCTTCCTCTCGGTGAACGGCTTCGCGGCCAGCACATATCAGCTCAGCGCGACCTACACGGCTCCTTGAAAAAGCGGGGCGCATCTTCATGCGCTCCGCGGGGCCCCGCTGACGCACCGGGCCATCCGAGGCAATGGATTGGCCGAATGGTCGCCCAACCGGGTGCGCTCGCACCCAATGACGGCATCTTTTCGACGTGACGCGACGCGCCTCTGCTAGCGGCGGCCTGGACACCACCGCTGACGAACCCTCGATACGGGGAGGTGGGTATCAGGCGCAGGATGAGCAGAGTACGGAGAGTCCATCGTCCAAGCTGCGAGCGACATTCTGCACAAAAATCGTCACCGAAAATTGGGCACCTCAAGTGAACCCTTCCTAGGGTGCTCTCATGGACAAGAAAATTTTAGCCGCAACTCTCCTGCAGGCGCTCGCCATGGCTCAACGCGAAGGACGCTCCGAGACGCTCGATTCGCTGGTCGAGAAGCTGCGCGTTCGCCGCCGGGATGTCCGCGGCACGCTGACCCTGCTCCACCGCCAGGGCATGCTGGACGTGCTCCACATGCGACTCACGCTCTCCGGGTTCGCCATCGGCTCGGCGCTCATCGGAAAGACGCTGCCGGCGCTCCGGGCCGCCCCGCGGGCTTCCACCGCGGCGGCGTGAGCCAGCGCCGCGCTGCACGCCGCGCGCGGTGAGGGCGGCGCGCGAGCTTCCAGAGCTCGCCACGCGCCCCCGCGCGACGCCGCATCCTAGGCCTCGACGAGGCCCGCTCGCACCGCGAGGCGGGTCAGGTCGGCCACGCTGTGCGTCGCCACCTTCGCGCAGAGCCGCGCCCGGTGCGTCTCGACCGTCTTCACGCTGATCGAGAGCTGGACGGCGACCTCCTTCGCCGAGAGACCCATCGCGAGCAGCCGGAGCACCTGCCGCTCCCGGTCGCTCAGCGCGGCCACCATGTCGCCGCGGGCGGCGCCGTCGCGCCGCTGGAGCGCGCGCACCATCGCGGCGCTCACGTCCGGCGATACGGCCGTGCGCCCCCGGACGACGGTGCGCAGCGCCTCCACGAGATCGGCGAGCCGGCTCTGCTTCGACAGATATCCATCGGCTCCAGCCCGCATCGCCTCGGCGACCCGGAACTCATCGCGGTGCATCGAGAGCACGATGACGCGGAGCTCCGCGATGCCCTTGAGCTCCCGGATGAGGTCGACGCCGCTGCGGTCGGCGAGGCCGAGCTCGATCACCGCCACCTGACAGCGGTGGATCTCCTGCGCTCGGAGCGCCTCCTGCCCGCTTGCAGCCTGAACGACCTCGCTCACCCCCGGCTGCGACGTCAGCGCGTACGCCAGCGCTTCCCGGACGACGTTCTGGTCATCGACGAGCAGGATATTCATGTCGAAGGCCCCCCTTACCAAAGGGCCTTGTAACAGACTACTTTGAGCTCCATGAACCTGTTTTCTCGGTAAGGATCCGCCTGGAGACGCTGATTCGATTCCTGTGGTGCTGGACTGGGCTGCTCGCAGAATCGCCTTGGACGAGCGCAGGAGAGAAATCGACGTTGGGACGATGGCCTTGGAACGTCGTTTCATCCGAGCGGGGCGTTATGCCTCGGTGGGGACGCACGCGCTCTGGGAGCCTGCAGCCCGCGCGTCTCGTGACGAGCCCTCGGCAGGCTTCGCCGCGGCGGCGCGGGGCCCGCGCTCGATGCCTCTCCCTTGGCCGTTATGTTTGCGGTAAATAGGCTGCCTCATGCCTCGCCCGCGCGGAGCGCTCTTCTCCGGTCTACGACATGATTCGGCCTTCTGGCGCCGCGCCCTCACCGCGGGTGTCACGCGCGGGCCGGACCCCTTGGTGCGCCATAGCCCTCCGCTCTTCGGCGTGATCTTCGCGGCCGCGCTCCCCGAGTTGCGCCGGCGCGTCGAGGAGAACCTCCGCCGCGTTCGCGGGCCGCGGTCGCGCCTCGTCGACCTGCTCGACAGCAGCGCGGTGTTCGCCGCCTACGGAAGCTGCATCACCGAGGCGCTGCTGCTCGCGAGCGATCGCGGGTACACGGTGGTGCGGCGCTCCCGGGGCGTCGAGCACTACCACGCGTGCGCCGCGGCAGGCCGGGGGGTCATCATCGTCACCGCGCACACCGGGGGCTGGGACATCGCCGGCCAGATCCTCGGCGTTGTGCATCCGGCGGGCGTCATGCTGGCGATGCAGCGGGAACGGGACGCCGAGGCGCGCGCGATCCAGGATGCGGCGCGGCAGCGCGCTGGTGTCCAGGTGGTCCACATCGGCGAAGGGCCGCTGGACGCCCTGCCGCTCCTCAAGCACCTGCAGCGAGGAGGCGCCGTCGCGATGCAGATCGATCGCGTGCCGCCCGGGATGCGCAGCCGGGAGGTCACCTTCCTCGGCGGCCGCTGGCGAGCGCCCGAGGGGCCGATCGCGCTCGCCGCGATGAGCGGCGCGCCGATCTTGCCCGTGTTCACGCACCGCCTCGGCTTCCTCGATTACGAGGCGGTCGTGGCGCCGCCGATCCGGCTCGCCCGCCGGGCGACCGAGGAGGAACGGGACGCGGCGGCGGCCGAGATGATGGGCGCCCTGGAGCGCTTCGTCCGGGCTCACCCGACGCAGTGGTTCCACTTCTCCGGCGACGGCCCGGTCGCGCCGGCGGAGGGCGGGGCGGGTTGAGCTGAACAGCGGAGAAGAGCGCAAGTGGACCGATGAGCGCAAAGCACGCAAAGGAGGAGAGGAGGATACGAACCGAAAGAACGCCGGAGACATCGAGAGCAGAGATCCCTCTCCGTCTCCTCTTGACGCCTTTCTCTCTTGTTCCGGGGGCGCCTTGCGCGGCGCGGGCGCTGCTCTACAGCGGCCCTTCGGTCAGCCCGTGGACGAATTGCCTCACGCGCGGGTCGTCGCTCGCCTTCGCTTCTGCGGTGGTGCCGTCGAAGATGAGCCGTCCGCGGTAGAGCATCCCCACCCGGTCGGTGACCGTGAGCAGCCGGTCGAGATCGCTCGAGACCATCACCACGGTCGCGTTCATCGCCCTCTGCTCGGCGCGGAGCAGGTCGAAGATGCGCTGCGACGTGACCGGGTCGAGGCCGGCCGCGGGCTCGTCGTAAAGGACGATCTCGCCGCGCGCGATCGTGGCGCGGGCGACGCCCACGCGCTTCTTCTGGCCGCCGGACAGCCCCGCCGGCGTCCGCGCCTCGAAGCCCGCGAGAGACACCGCGCGGAGCCGCTCCGCGACCCGCTCCTCGATCTCGTCCTCGCTGAGATCGTAGAGGCGGCGCAGAGGGAACGCGATGTTCTCTCCGACCGTCATGTAGTCGAACAGCGCGTTGTTCTGGAACAGCATCCCGAACTTGAGGCGGAACGTCTGGAGCTCGAGCTCGCTGAGCGCGTGGACGTCCTTTCCATCGACGAGCACGCGCCCGTGATCCGGCCGCAGGAGCCCGGTGATCATCTTGAGCAGCACGCTCTTGCCCGAGGCGCCCGGCCCGATGAGCCCGTAGAGGCAGCCGGCCGGCACGTCGAGGTCGACGCCACGGAGGACCGGCATGCCCCCGAAGCTCTTCGTCAGCTGCTCGATCTGGATCATCGGTCGCGTGGACACGGTCGCCGGGGAGGGGCGCGCCGGCCTCGTCGTTCGGAGGGGGAGGGGCGCGCCGGTCTCCTTTACTTGAACGTCGTCCGGGCGACGTCGAGCCGCGGGTGCGACGGGAACGACATCCCGCGGATTTGCCCGGAGATGCACGATGCGATGCTCGGGTTCGACGGGCTCGTCGTGACGGTGACCCCCACGGCGCGGCCGTTCTGCACCGCGGCGCAGACGTTCACCTCCATGCTCGACGGCACGTTGCACGCATTCAGGTACGTGCCGCGATTCAGGACGTTGCCGTAGGCGCCCGCCGTGAGATCGGGCGCGCCGTTGTTGCCGATCTTGTACTCCTCGACGTAGCGCGCCTGCGCCGCCTCACAGCTCAGGCCGCCGCCGAGCGTCGGGTAGCTGCCGCCGCCGGCCGGCCGCGCCCCGCCCCCGGCGCGCCCCGTCTTGCCGCTGCCGAGGCCGGCGTCGACCTCGATCGCGACGCGGTCGGTGGCGCCCTGCACCGCGAGCTCCTGCTCCTTGTGGCTGCGCTCGCGGTACCACCAGCCCGCGCCCGCGGCGAGGATGACGCCCATCAGGGCCAGGCCGAGCAGCGCCTTGTACTGCGTGCCCTGCTTCTCGGCCGACACGACGGCGTCGAGCGCGCGCTTCTCCTGCACGATGTCCCGGTTCAGCTTCGCCTGCTCGGCGAACGGGGCGAACTCCTCCCAGTCCTGGATAGCGCGCTCCTCCGCGGAGAACGTGTCGCGCAGCACCTGATCCCCCGTGAAGGAGCCGGACGCGATCTGCTGGAGCAGCTCCACGGACGAGAACGGCCCATGGTCCATGCCGTCCTTGATGACGACGTACCGCGGCCGCGGATCCGACTCGAGGGCGGCCTTGAGATCCGCGAGCTTGCGGGTCGGATCGTTGCCGTGCAGGCGCTGCGGCTGGTTGACCGGGATGGCGACCGCGAACGGTCCATCCCCGGAGACCGCCTGGATCCTCGGCACGGACGGCGCCGACGGGACGCGCGCTTCCTCCTGGTGCCCGGTCGGGGGCATCATCGAGAGGTTGACGTCGACCTCGAACTCGCCGTCGGCATCGAGGTGCGACGTGTCGGCGCTCGGGGGCTGCTCCGACGCGGTCGGGACGATCTGATAGAGCGCCTGCGCGAGGGCGGCGAGATCCGCCGGGCGGTGCTTCGGATCGGCCACGAGCGACTTGCCGAGCACCGTTTCCAGCGCGGGCGGCAGGTCCGGGATCACGTCCGCCGGACGCCGCATCCCGGGGCCGACGCTGCTGTTCGTGAGCATCTCGTAGAGGATGGCCCCGATCGCGAAGACGCTCGCGCGCGCGTCGCCCTCGTTGCCCTTGCGCTCCTCGGGCGCCAGGCAGGCGCGGTCGCGCGGCAGGAGCGGAGGGGTGTGGGCGAGCTCCTCGATCAGCTGGATCGTGCCGTTCGCGCCGTGACCGAGGCACGAGGGGTGCACGAACATGGTCCGCCCCTGCGCGTGCAGCTCGTGCAGCTGGGTGCAGAGCGGCACGGCGAGGCCGATGGCCTCGCGGATGTCGAAGCGGCGACCGGTCGCGCGGCGCGACTCCATCTCGGCGCGGAGCGTGCCGGCGGGGATGGACATTCCGGCCGGCAAGGGTGTGAGCAGGGGCTGAACCTGAGAAGACATCGGGGACGAACACTACGACAACACGCCGGGTCCGCTCAACGCCGCACCGCAACGTTGCAGTGTCGACGTGCAGCGAAGCCTGGCGCGCACGTGGGACGAGCAGTGACGGCGTGCGCTTGCGGCGTCAGCGTCCGTCAGCGCGCGTTCAGCGCGCGTTTGCGCTGGTCTGCGCCCGCTGGTGTCGGTCAGCGTCTGTGCGCGTCCGTCGGCGCGCGTTTGCGTACGTTTGCGTGCGTCTGCGTCCGGGTGCGGCGGCCGGCGTCCGTCAGCGCGCGCTGGTGTCGATCTGCGCCCGGGGGCGCTCAGCGGTCTCGGGCGACGGAGTCCGCGCCGAGCGCCAGGACGTGCCCTGCGAAGAAGCGGAGCAGGTCGGTCTCGCGCGACTTCGGCCAGCGCGCGTGGTTGATGGCGCCCTTCTTCGCGGAGCAGCGGTTCCGGAGCGCGCAGTGGGGCTCGTCCCTGCTGGCCTCGTCGAGGCGCAGGAACGAGGTGTTCGCGGAGAGCGCGTCGCGCGCGCGCAGCCATCGCTCGACCGACTCACACGGGAACATGTCGTCGCACGCGCGGTAGACCGCCATCGCGGGCGGGGGAGGGCCGGGGCACGCCCACTCGGCGGGCGGCGCGTCGCTGCCGAAGGTGGCGAACGCCGCGACGCGGTCCGCGCGCATCATGGCGTACGTCGCCGCCATGTGGCCGCCGTAGGAGCCGCCGAGCGCGTAGATGCGCCGCCTGTCGACGAGCTTCTTCTCGATCAGCTGGTCGACGAAGGCGTCGACGGTCACGACGTCGACGTTGCCCTCGCCGGTGAACTCGACGTCGAACGGCGCGGTCGCCGTGTACATCTTCGTGCCGCGCTCGCGCTCGGCCTGGCTCGGCGCCTTGAACGCGCGGCCCTGGGGCGCGAGCACGATGAAGCCCGCGTGGGCGGGGTCGCCGGTCAGGTTCCACGTGGCGCCGAGCTTGCGCAGGCCCGTCTCCTTGTCGACGCTCGTCGGGTTGTCGCCGTCGGCGTGGAAGAAGACGATGAGCGGCAGCGGCGCGCGCGTCTCCACGCCGCTCGGCGCGATCACGCAGGCGTAGCGGGGCGATCCCTCGGCGTCGCGCGTCTCCAGCACCTGGGCGCCGCGGCACGGCGGCCTGCCGAGCGTCTTGCGGAGCTCTCGTCCGGGGCGCCCCTGCTCGGCGACGCAGCTCCCTTCGCTGGGCGGCCTCGCCGCGGGCGGCTTCGTCGGCGGCGCGGCCGCGCTGGCCGGACCGGCCGCGCGGGCGCCGGCGTCCTGCCGGGCCGCCGAAGGCCGCGGCTGCCCGCCGTCGGCCGCGGCTGCGCCGGCGTCCTGCTCGAAGACGCCGAGAAGGTCGCCGCCGTCGACCCCCGACGACGGCGTGGAGCACGCGGCCGCGAGCCACGCCGCGGCGCCAGCGAGCGCGGCGGCGAGGAGGATCCGGCCGCGCAGGGGGACGGGGAGGTCGAGCGTCGAGGTGCGTCGCGGGCGGGTGCCGGGTCGAGGTCGAGGCACGCGCGCACTCTAGTACGACGTCGGTGGAGCTCCGCCCGGGATTTCTCCTCGGATACCGCCGGTGAGCTCCGGGATCGCGCTTGCGCGATGCGCCGCGGCGCTGCCGGCGACGGGCTCGGCTGTACTGCTGGCAGCGAGCCGATCGCGCGCGCGGCAGTGGCGTCCCTCGGCAGCCCCGAACGGCTAGAGCGACCAACGGGTTGAAACCGCCTGAAAAGCGCAGAGTTTCGAACAGCCAAGAACGCCACAAGACGCCAATATATTGTGTTATTCATGGCGTCTTGTGGCCTCTTGGTGGCTCATTTCTCGCCTGAACAACGTGATCGGTGTCCTCGCGCATCGATCACGTTGGAGTCCCGAGGAATCAACAGAAGGGAAGAGAAACCGCAAGGGGCGCAAGGGGAAGGAAAGATAATATCTCGTCTCTGGTCCCTTGCGCCCCTTGCGCCCCTTGCGGTTTCTCTCTTTCCCGCATTCCTTGCCCTTGGAGCTTGCTTTCTGGCAGCTCGGCAGGGCCTCGCAACTCATTGAGTCCAGGCAACCTGGCACCACGAAGAACCGCTCTTTCGGCACGTGGAGCCGCGCGAGCGTCGCTCCCACGAACTCTGTCGCTGGTCCGTACTCCTCAGAGGTCCCGTTGTCGGCGACATCACCCGTGAAGCGGACGAGAGCGATCGGGATCCCATCCTTCACGAGAGCATCGAGGTTCATCTCCCACGCCTCACCGAGCACGCGCCGCCGGCGCTGGCCCTGCGTTTCGCACGGTCCGCGCACGTGGAGATCTGAGATGTGCAGGACCCGCAACCTGTGCTCGTGCTCATGGGCCATGCTCGCTCCGACGAGGGTCGCAGGTCCGGCAGATTGGCCCCTTGTCTGGATACGGTCAGAAAGGGCAGGCGGCGGGTCGCAGGGGAGGCAGGAAGTGTCACCGGAGGTGATCGGCGCGAGTTGGAATGAGGCGAGGCGCTCCCGGGAGGCGATCGAGGTAAGAGGCCTTACTCCGAAACGCCGCCAGGAGGCGATCGGCGCGAGTTGGAATGAGGCGAGGCGCTCCCGGGAGGCGATCGAAGTAAGAGGCCTTACTCCGAAGCGCCGTCGGGAGGCGATCGGAGCGAGCTGGAATGCGGCGAGGCGCTCCCAGGCGGCGCCTTGAGTCGGCTGAGCGCGCGGCGAGCGTCGATCCCGACCGGCTCATGGACCGCTCATGAAACATCAGGCCGTGCCCGACGTGACGCAGCCGCGGACGGTCTCGATCGCGTTGCCCGCCCGCCGGTGCGTCGGCTCCGTGCCCGCCGGGGACGAAATCGCGACGGCAGGCCCCGCTGCCTTGCAGGGAGGCCCTTCATGGCTAGGCTGTCCGCGGCCCACCCATGACGCTCTTCGATATCCTCGTCGGTGCCGCGATCGCGGCGGTCCTTGCTTTCCAGGTCTACGTCACCGTGCGCGTCTTCCGGAGCCGCGTCTACGAGCCCAAGCAGAAGGTCTGGCAAGCGCAGCTCGTCTGGCTCCTGCCGATCATCGGCGCCGGCCTGGTGTTCACGATCCTCCAGGAGGAGGACCGGGCCCACCGCGACGCCTCCTCCCATCTCCGGAGCTGAGCCGGCGCCTCCCGGCCGCGCGGCTGCCTCGGGCCACGTGCGGTCGCGTTGAACGGCCGGCCTCGCTCCCTTCTCCGTCCTCTACGCCCATCTGGTCACCCCGGCCCCTCCCCAACGCGGGGGGACCGGTGGACCTGGGACGATCGAACAGGAAAATTAGGTTTCACCCTTCGGTCCAGCGGCCCCGTGCGCTATGGCTCAGGGAGCATGGCGGACGACGTCTTCGGCATCGTCGGGACCACGCAGGCGGGTAATTTCCACGTCGAGCAGGTGGTCGCGGAGGGAGGGTTCGGCGTGGTGTACCGCGCGCTCCACGCCGGCTTCCGCGCGCCTGTCGCCTTGAAATGCCTGAAGGTGTCCGAGGCGAAGACCCCGCGCGAGCGGCAGCTCTTCCTCGAGAAGTTCCGCGAGGAGGCCCAGCTGCTCTTCCGGCTCTCGGCCTCGATCCCGGAGGTCGTCCGCCCGCTCCACGTCGACGTGCTGCACCTGAAGCGAGGGGAGTTCGTCCCCTTCCTGGCCCTCGAGTGGCTGGAGGGCGAGTCGCTCGACAAGGTCATCGATCGACGGAGGCTCAAGGGAGAGCCGCCGATCCCGCTCCACAGGCTGATGAAGATGATGCGCCCCATCGCGCAGGCGATCGCGCGCGCGCACCGCTTCCCGAGCCCGAACGGCACGGTGTCGATCATCCACCGCGACCTCAAGCCCGAGAACATCTTCATCACGACGCAGGAGGGGACGGAGCGCCTCAAGATCCTCGACTACGGCATCGCGCAGGCGAAGACGCTCGCCGAGCAGGCGGTCGGACGGGTGACGAACGGCGACCCGCTGAACGCGTTCTCCCCGGCGTACGGCGCCCCGGAGCAGTGGGCGCCGAAGCGGTTCGGGCAGGCGGGAACTTGGACCGACGTCTGGGGTCTCGCGCTCACCATGGTCGAGGCGCTCGTAGGGCGGCAAGTGATCGACGGCGAGGCGCAGGCGATGATGGGGACGGCGCTGGACGTGAAGCGCCGGCCCACGCCCCGGGCCGAGGGCGCCAACGTCCCGCCGGAGGTCGACGCGGTGTTCGAGCGCGCGCTCGCGGTGAGCCCGCGCGACCGCACGCGCGACATCGAGGCCTTCTGGACGGAGCTGGAGGCGGCGATGGGGCTCCCGTCGACGTTCGGGCGGACCTCCGCGCAGGACGACGCGTACTCCGTCCCGCCGCCGCCGCCGTCGTCGATGCGCGCGGCCCCGCAGGTCAAGCGCGCCGCGCACGTGTGGCTCGACACGCCCAGCGACGCCGGGTCGCTCGAGCTCGATCTCGACGTGGCCCCGGCCTCGATGCGCGCGCCGAGGGGAGGGCGCCGCGAAGGTCCTGCGAGCAGCGTGCGCCCGCCGCCGCCCTCGGATTCGGCCGGGCTCGAGATGGACCTCCCCGAGGCGCCGCAGAGCCCGCACAGCAGAGGCGTGGGCGCGCTCGTCCCGGAGAACGTGCCGACGAGCGCGCGAGGTCGCGCCGGCTTCGCGGAGGCGACGCCCGTGGGCGCGCTCCCGCGCGGCGGCGGGATGGAGAGCGCCGCGCCGAGCATGCTCGCGCGCGGGGGCGGGATGGGCGGGATGGGCGGGATGATCGAGAGCACGCCGCCGCTGGAGATGGCGCTCAGCGTCGCGCCGCGCACGACGACGTCGGTAGCGCCGGCCGCGGTGCGCTCGCTGTCGGACATGCCGTCGAGCAGGTACCGGCCGACGGCGCGTCCGCCGGCGGACGCGCGGCCGCGCCCGCCGGATCCGAAGCCGCTCACCGGGCCGACGCTCCTCCAGCAACTCGCGCTGCCCGTGGTCTGCATCGTGTTCGCGTGCGTGGTCACGGTGGCCGACCTCATCATGAAGCAATCGGGCGAGGCGCTGAGCTTCGGCCCGGTGCGCTCGTTCTGGGTGGCCGGCGTGCTGCTCCTCTTCGGCGTCGGGCTGTTCTTCTGGCGCATGCTCGGAGATGCTGGAGATGCCTGAGCTGACGCACGGGAGCGCCGCCGCGGGCGAGCGCGCCGATCAGAGCGTGTCGGCCCGCTTCACGCGGCTGATGAACGCGTCGACCTCGCGGTGGGGCGTGCTCACCGATCCCCCGCTCGTGGCGCTCGCCTCCGGCGTCTTCCTGCTCGTCTTCCTCGGGGCGCTCGGCCGCGACGCGGGCCCCGAGGTCGCGCGCGCGCTCGGCGTCCTCGTGTTCGCGCCGATCTCGGTCGCGCTCGTCGTCAGCGTGGCGCTGCGCGGCGCGCGTCGCGCGGTCGTCGCGTGGCTCGCGCGCCAGCCGTTCCCGGTGGAGAACCTGAACGCCGTGCTGAACGGCCTGGGCGAGGCGCTGGAGGTCACCTTCGTCGGCGCGGCGCCGGAGGCGGCGGAGCTCAACGTCGAGCTCGACAAGGTGCACCCGGACGCGTTCGTGACGGGGGGGGTCGAGGACGCGCGCACGCTGGACATCCGCATCGGCGTCGTCGACTCGAAGCGCAATCCGGCCGCGACGAACCACCAGCGCTACGCGCGCGTCCGCGAGCTCGTCGAGCGCGTGCTCGTGCCGCTCGCGGAGCGCTACCCGATCCAGGTCGTCCGGGTGAAGTGAGCGCGCGCCGGACGCGCGCTTCCAGACGGCGGGGCGCCGCCCGAGGGCTCGCGCGGGCGCTTGCCATGCCGCCCCGTTCCCCTGCTATCGTCGCGGCTCATGACCGCCTCGACCTCCGAGAAGCTCCTCTCCGATCTGGAAGCGCGGGGCATCACCCGCGCGAAGATCGGCGGGTTTGACATCGACGGCATCCTCCGCGGGAAGTACGTCTCGCTCGAGAAGCTGAAGAGCGCGCTCAAGGGCGGCTTCGGCTTCTGCGACGTCATCTTCGGCTGGGACATCGCCGACGTCCTCTACGACAACGCCAAGGTCACCGGCTGGCACACCGGCTACCCGGACGCGCACGCCGTCCTCGATCCCAGCACGCTGCGCGACATCCCGTGGGAGCCGGGGACCGTCGCGATGCTCGCCGACTTCCGCGACGAGCGCGGCGGCCCGCACCCCGCGTGCCCGCGCTCGCTCCTCCGGAGCGTCATCGCGAAGGGCGAGCGGATGGGGTTCTCGGCGAAGTTCTCGTGCGAGTTCGAGTTCTTCCTCTTCGAGGAGACGCCGCGCTCGCTGCACGAGAAGCGGTTCGCCGGCCTGACGCCGCTCAGCCCCGGCATGTTCGGCTACTCGTGGGTCCGCGAGGGGCAGAACAAGAAGCTCATGGCCGCCATCCTCGATCAGATGCAGGCCTTCGACGTCGAGATCGAGGGCCTGCACACCGAGACCGGCCCGGGCGTGTACGAGGCGGCGATCCGCTACGACGACGTGCTCCGCGCCGCGGACAAGGCCGCGCTCTTCAAGGTCGCCATGAAGCAGATCGCCCACGAGCACGGCCTCGCGGTCACGTTCATGGCGAAGTGGAACGCCGAGCTCCCCGGCTCGAGCGGGCACCTGCACCAGAGCCTCTGGAAGGACGGCCGCAACGTCTTCGAGGACGCGTCGTCGCCCGATCGGATCCCGGCGGCGCTGCGCCACTACGTCGGCGGCCAGATCGCCCTGATGCCCGAGCTCACGGCGATCTACTCGCCGACGATCAACGCCTACAAGCGGTACGTGCCCGGCGTCTGGGCCCCGCTCACCGCGAGCTGGGGCGTCGAGAACCGCACGGCCGCGATCCGCCTCATCGGCCTCGGCACGCCCGGCGCGCGCGTCGAGTACCGGCAGACGGCCGCGGACATCAACCCGTACACCGCGATGGCCGCGTGCCTCGGCGCGGGGCTCTACGGCATCGAGCACGGCGTCGAGCCGCCGGCGCAGGCCTCCGGAGACGCGTCGTCCGCCGAGTCCTCGCGCTTGTCGCTGCCCCGTACGCTCGCCGACGCGACCCGGATGCTCGCGGGCAGCAAGATGGCCCGCGAGATCCTCGGCGAGAAATTCGTCGAGCACTATGTCCTGACGCGCGACTGGGAGGTGCGGCAGTACGAGCGCGCGGTCACGGATTGGGAGCTGAAGCGTTACTTCGAGGCGGTGTGATCATGAGCCAGTTCACGGTTTGGAGCTTTCCCACTCGCATCCTCTTCGGCGCCGGCGTCGTCGAGCAGACAGGCGCCGAGGCGCGCCGGCTCGGCGCTGCGCGGGCGCTCGTCGTCACGGACAAGGGCGTCGTCCGCTCGGGGCTGCTGGAGCCCGTCGCCGCGTCGCTGCGGAAGGAGGGCCTCGAGGTCGCCGTCTTCGACGACGTCCTCGGCAACCCCATCGAGAAGAACGTGCACGACGGCGTCGCCGCGTTCCGCGCGGCCCGCGCCGATCTCGTCGTCGCCCTCGGAGGGGGCTCGCCGCTCGACGTCGGCAAGCTCGTGCGCCTCGGCGTGAACCACGATCGGCCGCTCGTCGACTACGACGACGCCACGGGCGGCGATCGCTTCATCACGCCCAACGTGCCGCCGATGCTCGCGATCCCCACGACGGCCGGGACCGGCAGCGAGGTCGGCCGCTCGGGCGTCGTGACGCTCGACGTGAACCACCGGAAGACGGTGATCTTCTCGCCGCACCTGCTCGCGAACGCCGCGCTGCTCGATCCGGTGATGACGCGGTCGATGCCGGCCTTCCTCACGGCGGCGACGGGCTTCGACGCGCTCACCCACTGCATCGAGGCGTACGTCGCGAAGGGCGATCACCCGATGGCCGACGGGATCGCGCTCGAGGGGATCCGCCTCGCCGCCGCGCACCTCGCGCGGGCGGTCACGCACGGCGACGACCTCGAGGCGCGCGGCGGCATGATGAAGGCGGCGATGATGGGCGCCGTCGCGTTCCAAAAGGGGCTCGGCGCGTGCCACTCGCTCGCGCACCCGCTCTCGAGCGAGTGCGGCCTGCACCACGGCCTCGCCAACGCCCTCTGCCTCCCGCCGGTCGTCGAGTTCAACGTCGCCGCGGCCGCGCCGCGCCTCGCGCGCGTCGCGGCCCTGCTCGGCGCTCCCGAGGACGCCGCCGCGTGCGCCGACGCCATCCGCGCCCTGCGCGCCCGGATCGGGCTCGCGGCCGGCCTCGAGAAGGCGGGCGTCCCCCGCGACAAGCTCGACGCGCTGGCCGATCTCGCCGCTCAGGACGCGTGCCACACGAGCAACCCGCGCCCGTGCTCGCGCGACGATCTCCGCCATCTTTACGAGGCCTCCTTCGCGAGCTGATCGCGCGCGCATGCCCCGGGCGCGCCGCGCGGCTCGGGGCGGACGCAGGCTCGACCCGAGCGCGTCGCCGCGGAAGGATCGCGCCGGCGAGCGCTCACCGTGACGGGATCATGGTCATTTCCCGGCGTCCAGCGGGCCGTTGGGCGTCGGGCTACCGCTGGCCGACAATGGATAAATGCGGTACCAGGGGTGCACGATGACCGTCACCTCCACCGAGCGCACCGCGCGTCCAGCGACATGCCAAATGTTCGAGACGCCGCTCATCGAGCGGTTTTCGCGGATCCATCCGATCACGCCGTTCGTCTTCTGGCTGCCGGTCTACAGCTATCTGGGCGTCCGCGCCGCCCGGCATGGTGTCGGCCTCCTGACCGGGCTCGGGCTCGTGCTGGTCGGCCTGTTTCTATGGACGTTGGCCGAGTACGTCCTGCACCGATACGTGTTTCACTACGTCGGGCCGCGCCTGTGGCAGCGCCGGATGCACTTCGTTCTCCACGGGGTGCACCATGATTTTCCGCAGGATGCCGACCGGCTGGTGATGCCGCTCGGCGCGAGCATCCCCCTCGGCATCGCGTTCTACACGCTGTTCCGCGTCGTCTTTGGGCCTGTTCCGGCGGATCCGCTGTTCGTCGGCTTCGGCCTCGGATACCTGGCGTACGACGGGACGCACTATGCCATTCATCACTTCCGGATGAGCTCGCGCTGGGGGAAGTGGATCAAGCGCCATCACATGGTCCATCACCACACGGGAGAAAATGCCCGGTGGGGCGTGTCGTCGCCGCTCTGGGACTGGATCTTCGGCACGATGGGCACGTCGCAGGCGGGAAAAGGCAGCTGAGCCGGAGAGCGGCGCGCTCCGGAGCGCGCCGGTGCCGATCATCGACAGGGTGGGAATGCGCCCCGAGCGCGGCAGGTTGAGGGGCCATGAATCGGTCGCGCCCGGATGCTCGCGCCTGCGCGGGAGATGCTGCGCAGCGGCGCCGCGCGGGGCCGCGCGGCCGCGACAGCGTGGCGCACGCCCAGGCTCAGACGCGCGGCGGATGGATCGGCGCGACGCGCGGACCGAGGAGGTCGCGGCGCATCGGGGGCTTCACGGCGACGAGGTCGTGCCGGGAGGAACGAGCCCTGCCGCGGGCGATGCGCTCGCCGCAGGCAGTCGCCTCATGGCGCCCGCATCGAAGGTGCGGAGCGTGTTGCGCCCGCAGTAGGGGCACAACCACGCCACGTCGAACCGGTCGAGGTGAGCGTTGATGCTGTGCGCCGGCGCGAGCTCCTTGTCGGCTTCACCGGCGGCCGACCGGCCGCGGGGACTCCGGGTGGCCCACCCGGCGGTGACGTGCCGGTGCTCGTCCAGGGTGGCTGACAGGCTTGCCTGGCACTCGCAAGGAGTGGAGATGAGAAACCGACTCATGCGTGACCGTCCTTCGTAGATGTTTCCGTAGACCTTGCTGGCATGCCGCGTCGCGGCGTGGCTGTGAACCGAGACGACCGAGACGAGACGAACGAGAACCGAGACGAACGAGAACCGAGACGAACGAGAACCGAGACGAACGAGAACCGAGACGAACGAGAACCAAGAACCGGCGACGAGGAAAGAAGCGCGCCCTCATATAAAGGTTGGTCAGTTTGAGCTCAAGGGGTGTTAGCCTGGGGCACGGTTGCCCTGGTGTAGCTGAGGAAGGGGAGTCCATGACCGTTCGACGTGCACCTCGTGAGCGCGAGACGCCGCCCTCGGGCAGGTTGCAGGTCGTCGAGGCCCGCCGGCCTGGGCCGCGCTCGGTGCGCGGCTTCAGGATCCTGCTCGCGCACGACGCCCGCGCCGCGACCTGCGACGCGCTCGCCCGTGCGATCGAGGGTGCGCTGACGAACGTCGAGATCGTGGACGCCTCGTCGATCGCCGACGCCCTGCTCGCGTCGGCGACCGAACGGTTCGACGCGTGCCTCGTCTGCCTCGATCTTCCGCCGGCCCCGCTCGGCGGCGCGCGCCTCGCGAGCGAGCTCGTGGACAGCAACCACCCGGTCGTGCTCGTCACGCGGAGCCTGCGCTGGCTGCCGTCGGACAGGCCCATCCTGCACGAGCTCCCCTGGATCCCGCCGGACGCGGGTACGATCGAGATCTCCAGCGCGATCGCGGCGGCGACCAGCGACTGCGACAGCGCCATCCGCGCGCGCTCGCCGCTGCCGGGTGAGGCGCTCGACGCGCCTGCGCTCGGCGCGCGCGCGCGCCGGTAGCGGCGCGGCTGGGCCGCCAACGGCGCGGCTGGGCCGCTGGCGGCGCGGCTTGGAACGAACGTGGAGCGCGCGCCGAGCCCCGGCGGCCGTCGAACCAGGCGAAAACGTGAAGGCGTGAAGGCGTGAAGACGTCGGGATCGAAAACGAAATGAAGGGGTTGCTAAGCGGCCTCGGATTCGGTAGAAGCTTCCTCCACCTCGCGCGGGACTAGCTCAGTTGGTAGAGCATCAGCTTCCCAAGCTGAGGGTCGCGGGTTCGAATCCCGTGTCCCGCTCCGAGGATCGCCGACCCCCTTTTGCGCTGGCGATCCTCCTGCACTTCGGGTGCTTCGAGGTTGATGGGCGGCTCGCGTTGGAGCGCCGTTGCAAACGGCGCTTCGTGATCGAGTGGCGTCTCGGACGGCGCTTCGTGCCGAGCTCCAGCGACGGCGCTCGCTGAGCGGAGGCCGCGCGCGCGGCTGGGCAGCGCTCGCTGCGCGAGACGGACGCTCTCTGGGGGCGCACGACGCTCGAATGGGGGCCGATCCCGCTGCGCGGACAGCGGTGCCCGACAGCATGGGGAACACCAGGAGGTGTTCATGAAGGATGGCCGGCGCATCGCGCTGAACGCGGCGCTGATGCTCCTGAAGCAGGCGATCATGGCCGTCCTTGGCGTCGTGTTCGTCGGCTATCTCGCGCGGAAGGTGGGGGTCGCCGCCTGGGGGGAGTTCCAGGCGTCGCTCGCGATCGCGGGGATCGTCACGATCGCCGCCGGCGTCGGGGTGAGGGGATATCTGGCCCGAGAGGTCGCCGTGAAGCCCGAGCTCGGGCCGCGTCACCTCGGCGCAGCGCTCGCCATCAGGGGCGTGACCGGGACGGTGGTGCTCGGCGCGACCGTGGCCGTCGTGCTGGCGACGCGCTCGGGGCTCGGCGCGCAGCTCATCGTGCTCGCCGCGGCTTCCCAGCTCGCGACGCTGCTCTACTCGACCATGTGGCTCTCGTTCGAGGCCCACGAGCGGTTCCAGTACATCCTGTACGCGGAGCTCGGCGCGCGGCTGTTCGTCATCGCGCTCTCGGCCGCCTTGCTCGCGCTCGGCTTCGGCGTCGTCGCTGCGGCCGCGGCGTTCCTGCTCGGCAACGTGCTGGAGCTCGCCATCACCTCGCACTATCTCCGCTCCCGCCTCTACCGGCCCGAGCTCACGACGCCCCCCGCCGAGCTCTGGCAAATCGCGAAGCGCAGCCTGCCGATCGGCGCGCTCGGGGCGCTCTCGAGCGCGCTGCTCCAGATCGACCGCGTCATGCTCCGCGCCCTCTGCGACGAGAAGGCCGTCGGGGTCTTCAGCGCCGCCTGGGTGCTGAGCGAGAACTTCAGGATGCTCCCCGACGTCCTGCTCGGCGCCGCCTTCGCGGCGGGCATGCGCCTCTACGTCCAGGATCGCGACGCGTTCGGGCGCCTCTACGGCGGTTGCATGCTCGTCGCCGCGCTCTTCGGGCTGCCCGTCGCCGCCGGCATCTTCCTGCTCGCGCCAGACGTCATCCAGCTCGTCTATGGAGGGGCGGGCGACTACGCCCCGGCGGCCGACGTCCTCCGGATCCTCGCGTGCGGCGTCCCCGTGACGTTCGCGTTCCAGGTCGTGACGCTGCCGCTGCTCGCGGCGAAGCGCGAGGTCGCGATGGTGAAGCTGCTCGCGGCGGCGCTCGTCGTCGACGTCGCGCTGAACCTGCTCCTGCTGCCTCGCTACCGCGCCATGGGCGCCGCGTGCGCGACCCTGGCCGTGAGCGCCGGCGCGCTGGTCGCGTCGTGGGGCATCTCCGCGCGCTGGGCCCACGTCGTGCAGCTCGGCCGCATCCTCGCGGTCCTCGCCGCGACCGCGGCCATGGTCACCGCGGCCTACGTCGCGCGCGTCCTCGCGGGCATGTGGGCGTCGATCGCGGTGGGCGTCGCTGTCTACGCCGTCCTCCTCCTCGCGTTGCGCGTCGTCTCCTTCCGTGAGCTGCGCGCGCTGCTCGCACGCCGCGTCCGCGCCTCACCGGCCACCGTGGCCTGACCTGCGTTCCATCGCGGGCGGGCCCGGCGCTGCGCGCGCTCCTCTGCGCCGCTGTGTGGAACACGGGGCCATCGAGTTTTCCGCATTTTCCGCGGGGAGCAGCGCTCGCCGCGGCTCTCTGCGGCTGCCGACATGCGCTCTCATCCGGCGGGATCCACGCAGGACCGCGCGACGCCCATGGCTCGGAGGTGACGGTGCCGCGGCACTTTCCGTGGCATGCAGCGTGAATAGCGAAGGCGCGATGTGGCGGCGCGGGCAAGTCCGGGGGCTGGCCGGGGTGGGGCGACTCCGGCAGTGGATGGCGCGGCGGCCGTCCTCGCTTCGCGCGTTCGGGATGCCGGCGCGGAGCGAGGGGGGCGCGGCAGAGCTGCCGTGGAGGGGTCGAGAGATGGACCTGCCCATGGGCGACGGCGGCTATGCGTTGCTCGCGCGCCTGTCTGCAGGCGGCATGGCGGAGCTGTTCCTCGCGTGCCGGCGCGGGCCGGCAGGTATCGCCCACCCCGTCGTCGTGAAGCGCCTTCGGCCCGAGGCGAGGCGCGATCCGTCGATCGTGCGGATGTTCCTCTGGGAGGCCTGGATCAGCGCCCGGCTTCAGCACCCCAACGTGATCCGGTTCCACGACTTCGTCGTTCACGAAGGACGCCATCACCTCGTGATCGAGTACGTCCCGGGCTGCGATCTGGCCGCTGCGGCGCGCTCTCTCTTCGCGGAGGGGCGGCCGTTCCCGCTCGAGGCGGCCATCGAGATCGGCCTGGGCGTGCTGCGGGCGCTCGGGCACGCGCACGGGCTCCGCGACGACGGCGGGAAGCTCGTCGGTCTCGTGCACCGCGACGTGAGCCCGCAGAACGTGCTCCTCTCGCTCGAGGGGGAGATCAAGCTCATCGACTTCGGCGTCGCGCAGATGACGGCGATGAGCAGCGCGGAGGACGCCGGCCCCTTCGGCTCCCCGTGCTCGTCCGACGACGCGGCCCCGTCGAGCGGCGGCGGCACGGTGAAGGGCAAGCTCGGCTATGTGGCGCCCGAGCAGCTGCGCGGGCAGAGGGTCGACGCGCGGGCCGATCTCTTCGCGGTCGGCGTGATCCTCTTCGAGCTGCTGACGGCGCGTCGCCTGTTCCACCGCAAGGACGACGGCGCGACGATGGGCGCGGTGCTCTCCGGCGAGGTGCCGGCGATCGCGCCGCTCCGCCCCGCGTGCCCGGCGCTGCTCGAGGAGGCGATCCGGCGCGCGCTCGCGCGCGATCCGGAGGGCCGCTTCGAGACCGCGGCGCAGATGGAAGAGGCGCTCGCCGAGGTGCTCGCCTCGCTGCGCCGAGCGCCGAGCGGCGGCGACGAGCCGAGCTCGAGCGAGCGCGGGCTGCTCGCGGGCCAGGAGATCGCCGCGCTCGTGCGCGAGGTCGCGAGCGGGCGCGATCGGCACCGGTCGCTGCTCGTGCGGGGCTGCAGGCGATCCGCCGGGTCTCGCGGGCGCACGGGCGCGCGGCGGACCGCCGCGGGCCGCTCAGGGGACGATCGCGGCGAGGTGACGCCAACGCTGCGCGGGACGGACGCGCGCCCATGCGCGCCGGAAGAAGGGAGCGAGCGCAGCGAGGCCAGGAGCGCCGTCACGCCGCACTGGAGGGACGCGCGCCCGCTGCGGCGCGTTCGACTCCTTCCCTGGCTCGTGATCGCGGCGGTGACCTTCGCCGCCGGGGCGCTCGCGGGCAGGGCGATCGGCGCGTTCGACGGCGGCGTTGCGCCGGCGAGCGGCGGCGCGCCCCGCGAGTGACGAGCGCTCCAAGGCCGGCGCCGCAGCGCGGAGAGCCGTGAGCCCCCGGAGATCTCCATTCGGCGCCGCTGTTGTGAGTCGTCGAACGAGAACGGCCGTTGGCGTTGGCGCGGGTAGCGACGGGCTCGCTAGCCTTGTCCGCCCTGATGCCCGTCCGGAATCTCCTGAGCCGTTCCCTCCCGATCGCTGCGCTGGCCGTCTCCCTCCTTGCCAACTCCACGAGCGGGAGCGCGCTGCCGTGCACGGTCGCCGGTGATCCGGCGGAGCCGACGGAGCTCGGCGCGGCCATCGAGCGGCAGCCCGTCTGTGTCGGCTCGACGGTCGCGAGCGCAGGCGAGCTCGGCGACGTCCTGTACTACCGCAGCTCGGTCGGAGAGCGCGGTGAGGTCTCCGTCGGCTATTACGCGTTCTTCTCGGAGGAGCGGCCGTGGGGCAACAACTGGCTGACCTGGACCGTGCTGCCCGCGCTCGCCGTGGACCTCGTCTACACGCACGCTCTGCTCTTCGCTCCGGGAGTCCAGCGCGCCGTCTACGGCAAGGGCGATGTCGAGGGGTTCAGGATCGTCTACAGCGTTGGCGACGGGGGGCGGCTCACCGCAGAGCGCGGCGCAGCGGACGGCGGCGATCACGGCGATGTGCGGCTCGAGCGCGCGGATCTGCTCTCGGTCGATCCCGAACGCCCTACCGTCTACTCGCGGTGGTGGAGCCACCAGCTCGGCGGGCGGGGCGCGGGGCCGGGCGATCTCGTCTATCACCGCTGCTACGGCGCGGGCGCCATCCGGCCGCTGCCGCCGGACGTCGCGCTCGATTTCCGCCTGGATCGGCGCGCCGCGCCGGCCCGCGTGGTGCCCGCCGCCGCGCTGCTCGGGCAGCTCTCTGCCTCGCGGCGGGGCGAGCCCGTCGATGGCGGGAGCGATCAGGGCCTCATCGTTCGCCGGCCGATCGTCGCGTTGTAGATGGCGAGGATGACGATGGCGCCCAGGATCGACGTGAAGAAGCCGCCGCTCGACTGATACGACGGATAGAGCCCTATCGCCCGGCCGATGAAGCCGCCGAGCAAGGAGCCGGCCACGCCCAGCAGCGCTGTGACCACGAAGCCACCCGGGTCGCGGCCAGGGGTCAGCAGCTTGGCGATGACGCCGACGATGAGGCCAAACAGGATCCACAACAGCACGGACATGGTTCGCTCCTCTCGACACCGCGTGACGCCGAGGGCCGTCCTCCCGCGTCGACGCGGAGGCCAGCGTCCAGCGTTTCGCCCGGCGCCAGCGTCTGCGCCAGCGTCTGCGCCAGCGTCTGCAGACGACGTGCCGCGCGCGGTGAGCTACGTTCGCACCGCCATGAAGCGGAGACCCGGTGGCCAGCGTGAACTGCGTCGCCATCGAGCGCGCTGCGCTGGGCATCGGCTGTACATCGGCGCGCGGCGGCGCTGGCTGGATCGAGGATCGCGGCGCGCTCGGCGCGCTCCCGGCGTGGGGTGAGCGCTTCGTTCGCACCGCGCGCCTCGGCCCTCGCCGTCGGTCTGCTTCGCGTCGTTCCTCGAGCGCTCCGAGCCCGATCCGGGCGTCGCGTGAGCGGGCGCGGGCGCGTCGCCCGCGCCCGTCGGCCCGCCGTGCCCCGGGGCGTACCCGGCGTGCGGCCCGGCTGGGGCGTTCACCGCGGCGGTCCCGCAGGGCAGGTGGGGTCCGGCTCTGGCGCGCGCGCCGGCCATGCGCGTCCCTCGGCGGTCGGGGGCGCCTCGCCCTCGCGCTCCGGCGATGGCGAGGTGAGCGTGGCGAGCGCCGCGCCTGCAGCGTTGAAGAGCAGGCACAGCGATCCGCCGAGCACAGTGGCAGCGACGGTGCCGATCACGACCGGCGCGAGGCGCCCGCGCCGGCGCCGGCGGAGCGCGACCAGGCTCCGCGATCCGCAGGGGCGGTGCGCTCGAAGCAAGGAGAGCGGCTCGATCGCCGCGTCGAGCGCCGGTGCGCGCTGGGCGCTGGCCGGAGCGTGCGCGGGAGGTGACGGCTCGGCGGGCGGGGGTGCCGCGTCCACCGGCGGCGCGCCAGCCGGCGCGGGGGGCGAGGCCGTCTCGACGAGCGCAGCCGGGGGACAAGGCGTGGAGCGGTGGCCGACCCACGTTAAAGCGGACGACTCGTCTCGCTGCGCGGTCGGCGGAGAGCCGGGGCGCTCGAGGTGCGCGCTCTCCGGCAGAGACGGCGAGCGATGGCCCACCCACGTCGAGGCTCCCGCCGAGCGCGCCGTGGCGGCGTCGTCCGCGGAGGACCTCCGGCGCGACGAGGACGGCGTCGCTGGGCGCGCGCTCTCCGAGGGGCGCGGAGAGCGGCTGACCGCGGCGTGCTCGTCGGCGGCGGAGCGCGCCCGGCGAAGCGCGATGTGCCCGAGCGCCTCGCGCAGCGCGCGCGCGCTCTGCGGGCGGTCCTCTGGATTTTTGCGCAGGCACTGGAGGATAAGCGCCTCCAGATCGGGATCGAACGCCGGATGAAGCGCGCTCGGTCGGGGCGGCGGGGACTCGACGTGCGCGGCGGCGAGCGCGACGGGCGTCGGGCGCTCGAAGGGGAGCCGCCCCGTGGCCATCTCGAAGAGCAGCACGCCGCACGCGTAGACGTCGCTCCGCGCATCGACAGGCTGCCCTGCGGCCTGCTCCGGGCTCATGTAGGCCGGGGTTCCGATGACGAGCCTGCCGTTGTCCTCGTCGGGCACGGGGAGCAGGGGCGAGCCGCCGAACGCGCCGGATCGGTCGTCGTGGAGCAGCTTCGCCGTCCCGAAGTCGAGGAGCTTCACCTGCTCGAACGGCGCCCCGTCGTCGTCGACGCGGGGCACCAGGCGGATGTTCTCGGGCTTGACGTCGCGGTGGATGACGCCCGCGTCGTGCGCGTGCTGCAGCGCGGAGCACAGCTGGCGCATGATCGAGACGATGCGCTCCGGGGGCAGGATCGGGGCGGCGTTCAGGAGGTCGATGAGGTCCTCGCCGTCGAGGTGCTCGGTGACCAGGTACCAGAGGCTGGGCGGCTCCGCCTCGTGTCCGCCGGCGCTCGCGCCGAGCGCGCCGTGTAGGCTCACCGGCTCGCAGCCGAAGTCGAGGACGCGCACGATGTTCGGGTGATCGAGCCGGCTCGCCGCGAGCGCTTCGACATGGAACCTCAGCACGGCGTCTCCGGCGCGGACGCCGCCGGAGCGCGACCTCTCTTCGGAGCGCGACCTCTCGCTCACGCCGCTCGATCCTCGGTGGCCGGCGCCCTCGCCGCGCGGCGACGCGGCGACGCGCGTCGTGCAGACGCGGTGGCTCGCTCTGCCGCTCACGCGCGGCGCGGCGACGCGCTCGTGGATGACCTTCACCGCGCACGCGCGCCCGAGCCCGAGGTGCCGCGCCCGGTAGACGCGCCCCATCGCGCCGGCGCCGATCATGTGCTCGACGAGGTACCGCCCCCCGAGAAGGCGTCCCCTGAGGAATCGCTCCGAGGACGGGAGTCCCGCGTCGAGGGGCGCGGAGGAGCGGAGGCAATCCATGGCGCGTTCCACGCAGCAGAATGGGTGCCATCGCGCTGTGCGGACGGTTCACAGGGGCCGCGAGGCGGAGCGTCGGGCGCGGCCGCGCCGCGGGCGCCCTGCGCCGGCGCTCGCGGCGCTGGGCCGAGCGGCCAGCACGCCGCGCGCGTTTCGCGAGCGAAAGCGCCGCCTGCGCCCGTGCAAGGGCGCCGCGAGGGCTGATTTGTTCCGTTGTCGACGGCGTGTGATAGCGTGGCGCGCGAGGAGGCCTGAGTGCTCTTGAGACGATGCGTTCCGTTCGCTGCGGCGCTGTTCCTGCTGCTCCCGACGGGCGAGGCACTTGCGCAGTCGGACCAGGACAGAGCAGCGGCGCGGTCGCTGGCCACGCAGGGCGCCGAGGCGTTCACGTCCGGCCGCTTCGAGGAGGCGATCGATCTGTTGGGTCGCGCCGAGGCGCTCGTGCACGCTCCGACGCACCTCCTGCTGATCGCGCGCGCACAGGTGCGCCTCGGCCGGCTCGTCGCTGCGAAGGAGACCTACTTGAGGATCGTCCGCGAGGAGCTCCCGCCCACCGCGCCGTCTCCGTTCAAGAGGGCACAGCAGGACGCGAGGGAGGAGCTCGCCGCGATCGAGCCCAAGATCGCGTCGCTGCGCATCGCGCTGGAGGGCGCCGCCGGCCGGAAGATCGGCGTGAAGCTGGACGGCCAGCCGGTCGCGGACGCGCTGCTCGGCGTGCATCGCCCGATCGATCCGGGGAATCACGTGGTCACCGTGGCTCCGCCGGGCCTCGCGCCGATCGAGCAGGGGGTCACCATCGGCGACGGCGAGCGGAAGGAGCTGAAGATCCCGGTCCCGGAAGGCCCCGCCGTGGTCCCCCCGCCGGGAGGCTCGGTCGAGGGGCAGGGCACCTGGGGCGGTGGGCAGACCGAGGTGCCCCCTGTCGCCCCGCACGGCACCCAGGAGCGAAAGACGAACGCGGCGATGCTGGGCGGGGGCATCGCGGCCACGGCGCTCGGGCTCGGCGGTGTCGTGATGGGCTCGGTGTTCCTGGCCAAGAGCAGCGGTACGCAGAAGGAAGCGAACGATCTCAGCGCCTCGCGCGGGTGCGAATCGCAGAGCGGCGTCGGCGCGGAGTGCGGCCCGTTGATCCAGGCCAAGATCAAGTCGCTCGACTCCGATGCTGCGTCACAGCAGACGATCGGCGCGGCCGGCCTCATCGGGGGTGGCGTGCTGCTCGCCGGCGGCGTGACGCTGCTCGTGCTGGAGCTGACGTCCAAGCCGGAGCCCACGAGCTCCGCCTGGATCGCCCCCTACGTGACGCCGACCGGGCTCGGGCTGCGCGGCGCGTTCTGATCCGAGCGCTCTGCGCGGCGCGGGCGTCAGTAGCCGAAGTCGCCCGGTACCCCCGGCTTTTGCGGCTTCTGGGGTGACGTGCTCGGCTTCGTCGACGGGGCCGTCTGCGGCGGCCTCGTGACTGGCAACGGCTTCGTCTGGGGAGGCTGTGGGCGCGGCGGGAGCGGCTTCACCTGGGCCGAGGAGGCCGTCGGCGCCGCGACGTGCTCGGCGGTGACGGACGGAGCAGGCTCGGCGACCGTGGCGCTCGCGGTGACGATCGGCTCGGTCGGCGGGGCGGTCGGCGGTGCGGGAGGAGGGGGCGAGGGCGCCGGGATGGCGGTCGCGCCGACAGCGCTCGGATCCGCGCTGGCCGCGCCCGTCGTCCCGCTGTGTCCGAAGGCGAGCCAGACGGCGACGCCCGCGCCGAACAAGCTGGCCGCCCCGGCGATCGCGGCGAGGAGCGGCATCCTGGAAGCCGGGCGCGTCGAGCGGCCCGTGACCCCTGACGAGGCGCCCCACGAGTTCGCGGTCAGCTGCGGCGTTTGGCCCATGCCGGGCACCGCCGTCCCATGCTGGCCACCCCATGGCGGCTCGGTGCGGGTCGGCGGAGGTGTGGTCGTATCGGGCTGGGACGGCAGCGACAGCCGGGGGAAGGACGTCCGTCCCGTGGTCAGCAAGGCCAGGCTGGGCCGCGCTGCGGCCCAGGCGAGGAGCGTGTTCTTGAACTCCGCGCAGCTCTGGAAGCGGCCCCCCGGCTCGCGCGCCATCGCCTTCTGGATGATCCCGGAGAACTCGGCGTCGAGGTCGGGCACGAGCTGCTGGGGCAAGGGGGCCGGCTCGAGCACGATCTTGAAGAGCAGCTCGTTGAACGTCGCCGCATCGAACGGCACCTGACCGGTCGTCGCCTGAAAGAGCAGAACGCCCATGGCGTAGATGTCGGTCCGCTGATCCACGGGGCTGGAGCCGCGGGCCTGCTCGGGCGACATGTAGTACGGCGTCCCGACCACCGCGCCCGTGCGCGTCATGCTCATCTCCGAGCCGGCGAGCTGCGAGAACTTCGAGACGCCGAAATCGAGCACTTTCACGAAGTTGCTGAGGCCGGCCTTCGACGGGATGACGAAGATGTTGTCGGGCTTGAGATCGCGGTGGATGATCCCCGCGGCGTGCGCGGCGCCGAGCGCCTCGAGCACCTGCACCATGATCGGCACGGTGATCTCGGGCCCGAGCCGCCCCATCCGCTCGATCTTGGCCCCGAGGGTCTCTCCCTCGAGGTACTCCATGACCATGTACCGCGTGCCGTCCGGCAGCACGCCGAGGTCGAGCACCTCGCAGATGTGATCGGAGCCGATGCGGGCGGCGGCCTGGGCCTCGCGCTCGAAGCGCGCGACGGACTCGGCCTGGCTGGAGATGTTCGCGTGCAGCAGCTTGATGGCGACGCGGCGCCGGATGCGCAGGTTCTCGCCTTCGAAGACCGCGCCCATGCCCCCCTGGCCGAGCAGCCGGACGATCCGGTACTTGCCGTCGATGATCTCGCCGACCAACGGATTCATGACAGCGTTCCCGGTCCGGAGAAGCAAATCACGCCGCCAGGCTAGCACGGTCGCCTGAGCCCGGCCTACGCCCTCGCAGGGCGACGACGGGCGTCGCCTTCACCCGCCGCCGTGCGGCGTGGACACCCCACAGGAACAGCGATGGCGCGAGCGCGCGGCCGCCGGAGCGCCCGATAACCAACGCCCTGCCCCCGCGATCCCCGGGCCGGCGCAGGGGATCTTCGTGATAACGTCGCCCACGTATGCCGGTTTACGAGCTGTCCGTCGATGGTGCGCTGGTTCGCGAGGCGGAGAAGATCGTCTCCCTCGAGGGCCGCGCGTTCCCGACGCTCGTCATGCGCTGGGAATCGCGCCTCTTCGACCAACCTTGGCTCACGACGCTGGTGCTCGATTACGTGATCGCGTTACCGCCGCTCATCGTCGGGCAGGCGACGTTCAACGAGGTCAGGATTGCCGCGTTCACCGGGGGCGCCGGCACGAAGTTCATGTACTTCGGCACCGAGATGAGCGCGAGCGTGCCTCGCATCGCGCCCGAGATGGAGAACACGATCGCCCCGACCGCGCTCTACCAGGAGTTCCGCCTGGACGAGCAGACTTGCCCGATCCCCTACCTGAAGCTGATCCAGGTCAGTCCGCGCATCTACGGTGAAGGGCTCCAGAACTACTACTCGCCGCCGATCAAGGTCGAGCGCTACGACGGGGTGGCGTCGCCGGAGCACATCGCGGACTTCTTCCCCAAGGTCGTCGCGAACCTCGATCCGGTGAAGGGGACGACGCTGGTCGATCCCGCGCAGGGCTTCTGGACCGGCGCGCGCTTCCTCGGCGCGACGTCCATCGCCATCGTCCGACAGGGCCGCGTGGTCGGGCTGCACCGCCGCACCGGCAAGACCGACAAGGACCCGATCCCGCCCGAGGTGAAGCGGCGCGATCCCCGGCTCGACGTGCGGGCCGACTGGGTCGCCGTGGACGTCGGCGCGGCGTCGACGGCCGTCGCCGTCCGGGGCGAGCGCGGCGGCGCCGAGTTCGTCCGGATCGGCGCCGACGCGCCGGTCCGGGTGTCTGCCGACAACGAGAACCCGAGCGAGGTCGCGTTCGAGGCGCTGGCCCGGACGACGAAGGCCTGGCGCGATCGGGTGATCCTGCCCATGACGCGCTGGGGCGACGTGCTCGTCGGGCATGCAGCGCGCGACATGCGCCTCCGGCCGGGCGCCGACGTCCATGAGCGCGCCGCTGCCTCCCTGCCGGCCCTCCCGCTCCTGCGCGAGCGGACCGAGCGCGGCGAGCCGTTCCGCCTCCGGGGCAGGAGCGACCCCGACACAGCGGAGGCGCTGAAGAAGCCGGCGCTGCCCACCATCGACGAGGAAGGGATCGGCGCGCACGACCCGTTCGATCCGCTCGAGCTCTACGCGTACTACGTCGGCCTGCACCTGAACCAGCGCTCGCGGGGGCTCTCCACGCGCTACGCGATCACGATGCCGACGGGCTGGTCGCCCGAGCGCCGCGAGAGCGTGCTCATCGCCTTCCGCCGCGGCCTGTTCAGGAGCCTGCCCGCGGGCCTCTGCGAGTACCACGACCTCGACGGCCTGCAGGTCGTCGACGGGGGGCCGTCCGCGATCGCCTATGCGGTCCAGGCGTTCCGGATGTTCGGGATCCAGCCGCGGGACGGCGGCGTCCCGTTCTGCGTCGTCGACGCAGGGGCCAGCGAGGCGGGGCTCGCCTTCGGCATCCTGCGGAGCGCGAAGGCGCACGAGGCCGCGCAGGGGCTGGAGCGGATGGTCGAGTACCTCGAGCCCACGGCGATCCCCTGGCTCGGGGGCGAGCGGCTCCTCCACCGGATCGCCTACAGGGTGTACTCGTCCAGCCAGGCCGCGATGCTCGATCACCGGATCCCCTTCGAGCGACCGCCCGAGGAGGACCCGATCGACGGCGCGGAAGATCTGCTCGTTTCGTCCCCCGATGGGCGCGCCAACGCGTGGGCCCTCAAGGAGCTGCTGCGGCCTCTCCTCGAGGGGGGGCCGAGCGCGGCGGTCGCGGAGCGGCTCTCGCTGGTCGGGCTCGACGGGGTGCCGGCCGTCGTGCCGCTCTCGATCGATCGCGGAGCGCTGAGCGGCGCGATCGACGCGTGGTTCCGGGACGGGGTCGAGGTGGTCCGCCGGCACCTCGAGGGCGCGGTGGCCAAGATCGGGAGGGAGCCGGATCCTTACCAGGGGCTCCGGATCCTGCTCGGCGGGCGCCTCGGGATGAACCAGCGCTTCGCGGAGCTGCTCGCCGGCGTGCTGCCGGCAGGCGTGCAGGTGCACCGCTTCAAGGAGCCGGACAAGGCCAACCTGGGCGCGCCCACCGTGAAGATGGCCGCCGCGCTCGGCGCGCTGTCGCTCCGGTTCGATCGGATCGGGGCCACGCTCCGCGCGGAGAAGCGCGACGCGTTCCGCTACCGCGTCGGGCGCGCCCGCCACGGGCAGCTCGCCGACGTCCTGGATCCGTCCGTCGACTACGACGTCTGGCGGGAGGTCGGCGCTTGCTTGAAGCCCGAGGTCGAGCTCCTGTTCATGGCCGCCGACGACGAGGGAGAGGTCGCGGCGGACGATCCGCGCGTGCGCCGCGCGGTCTGCGCGCTCGGGCGCGGCGCCGTCGGACAGCGGCTCTATGTCCGTGCCGTCGGGCCGGCCCGCGCGGAGGTCAGCGTGGGGCCGCCCGGCGGTGAGCCGGCCTCCGGCGCCGTATGCTGGACGGTGCACCTCGAGAGCGGCGCCGCAGAGAAGACCGGCGGCTGAGCGCATGGGGGCTCCGCGGCTTCACGTGCCACACGACGATCTCGATCCCGAGGGACGGGCCTACGCCGGCGCAGCGCCGGGCGGCCTCGCCGAGGTCCATCCGGCCGAGGGCCGGCAGGCCGAGGCCCGGCTGGCCGCGCACCTCGCGACGACGAGCGCGCTGTGCGGGGCGGCCTCGCTCGCGGAGGCTGCTCCGCGCGTGCTCGCCGCGCTGATCGACCACCTCGGCTGGGACGTCGCCGCGCTCTGGCTCGCGGAGCCGGAGCCGAGCGCCGCGGGCGACGCGCCGCGATCCGCGGCGAGGGCGGGCGCGCTCCGCTGCGTCGAGGCCCGGTCGGCGGCGCACGTCGATCGCGAGGCGCTCGCGGAGGTGCTCCGCCTCGGGCCGACCCTCGCCGCCGAGTCGGATCTCGTCGGCGAGGCCTTCCGGCGCGGCTCGCCGGTGTTCCGCGCCAGCGCGGGCGTCGTCGACGTCGGCGAGCATGCCGCGCGCGCGCCGGACTGGGAGCGCGCGGCGTGCGCCGTCCCGATCCCGTGCGGCCCCCGCGTCGCCGGGGTGATCGAGCTGAGGAGCCGCACCCCGCACCGCGGCGACGAGCAGCTGCTCCGCGTCCTCGCGTCCGTGGGCAGCCAGATCGGGCAGAGCATCGAGCGGTGGCGCGCCGAGCGGGAGGGCGCGCGCGCCGCGGGCGAGCTCCGCGCGCTATTCCACGCGATCCCCGATCTCTGCTTCCGCCTCGACGCCGAGCTGCAGATCGTCGACTTCAACCAGCCGCGGCTCTCCGAGCTCCACGTCGCGGCGGAGGCGCTGTCGGGCAAGCGCATGGCCGAGGTGCTCCCGCTGGATCTCGGGGAGCGGCTCGAGCGGGCGAGCCAGGAGGCCCACGAGGCGGGCGCCGTCGTCGCGCTCGAGCACGCCGTCGCGAGCGCCGGCGGAGAGCGGCACGTCGAGGCGCGGGTGATGCCGTTCCTCGAGGGGCACGTCCTCGTCCTCGTCCGCGACATCACCGAGCGGCGCCGCACCGAGGAGGCGCTCCGGCAGCGCGAGGAGCGCTCGCGCGAGTCGCAGAAGATGGAGGCGCTCGGGCGGCTCGCCGGCGGCATCGCGCACGACTTCAACAACATGCTCATGGTGATGCTCGGCTACGGCGAGCTCCTCATCCGCCGCCTCGGGCCCGACAGCGCGCTGCGGCGCGACGCCCTCCAGGTCACGAAGGCCGGGGAGCGCGCCGCGGCGCTCACGCGGCAGCTCCTCGCGATGAGCCGCCGCAAGGCGCTGCAGCGCGAGGCGCTCGACATCAACGCGGTGGTGCTCGACATGCAGACGATGCTGCAGCGCCTCATCGGCGAGGACATCGATCTGCAGACGAACGTCGACCGGGATCTCGGCTCGATCAAGGTCGACAAGAGCCAGCTGGAGCAGGTCATCCTGAACCTCGTCGTGAACGCGCGCGACGCGATGCCGAGGGGCGGCAAGCTCGTCGTCGAGACCTCCCTGGGCGAGCCAGGCGAGAGCCCGGCGGCGAGGTCCTTCGCGCCGGCGGAGCGGGACGACGACGACGCGCCCGCCGCGGGGGGCCCTCCCTACGTGGTGCTCTCGGTGACCGACAGCGGCAACGGGATGGATCACGACACGCTCTCGCACCTGTTCGAGCCGTTCTTCACGACGAAGGCGCGAGGCAAGGGCACGGGGCTGGGCCTCGCCACGGTGTACGGGATCGTGAGCCAGAGCGGCGGGCTCATCGAGGTCGAGAGCGAGCCCGGGCGCGGCACGACGTTCCGCGTCTACTTCCCGCGCGTCGAGGAGCGCGCCGAGGTGGCGCCCGCCCGCGCGCGGCCGTCGCCGGCGGGCGGCGACGAGACGGTGCTCGTCGTCGAGGACGACGACGCCGTCCGCAAGCTCATCGTCGATGTGCTCGAGCGGCGCGGCTACGGCGTGCTCTCGGCCGCGAGCGGTGAGGAAGCGCTGGCGGTGCTCGCGCGGGAGGGAGAAGACGCCGTGGACCTCCTGCTCACCGATCTCGTGATGCCGGGCATGAACGGCCGCGAGCTCGCCGAGCGCGCCGTCGCGATCCACCCGCGCGCCCGCGTGCTGTACATCTCCGGCTACGCCGAGGACGTCCTCGCGGGCGCCGAGCCCGATCGCGAGCTCGCGCTGCTGCAGAAGCCGTTCACCCCCGAGACGCTCGCGCAGCGCCTGCGCGACCTGCTCGATCGCCGCTAGTCGCGGCGAGGGCCGGTGGTCACCGCCCGCCGCGATCGAGGACGTCGCTCTCGGGCGCCGGATCGGCGATCCCGAGCGGCGCCGGCGGCCGACGGCGTCGCAGGTAGAAGAAGTCGCGCTGCGCCGGCTCCGCGACGTACTCCTCGGGCTTGAACTGCACGTCCGGGATCAGCGCCGAGCTGGCGCGCGGCCCCGCGCCGTCCGCGCCGCGGGCGTACAGGAGGAAGCGCGGGTAGGCGTGGTTGACGTCGAGCTCCGCCACGTCGTGCGCGCCCGCGGCCTTCATCCCGCGGGCGAGGCTGCGGGCCGTGACGGCCTCGCCGAGCCCGTAGAAGAGCAGCTTGCCCGTCGCGTCGACGCCGAGCGCCGAGCGCCGGATCACCGTCTCGCCGCTCACCGTCGCACCCCAGTCCCGGTTCGAATCGTACAGCGCGTGGTGGAGCTCGCCCTGCTCGACCAGGCAAGGCGGCGTCTGCCGGTACGCGGCCATGCGGGCCTCGCCGTCGCGCAGCTCGGGCCAGGTCCGGATCCGCACCGCGCCGCTGCGGTAGAGCGCGATCGTGCACGCCCTGTCGCGCGGCGGCAGGAACGTGTCGCCGTCGAGCATCATCCCGTAGTGGCCGTGCATCGCCTTGAAGCCCCCGTTGAAGGCGGCGACGAGCTCCGCGGCGTGGCCTCCTGGCACGAGCCCAGGGCGCCGCTCTGCCGGGATGTCCGGCGAGAACGGCTCCTTGGTGCCCGCGACGAGCCGGAGGTCGACGCGCCCGAGATCGATCGCCACCACCGCGATGGCCGCGAACACGCGCTTCGGGTCGGGGTGCACGACGCTCTTCCAGAGCACCTGAGCTTCGCCGGGCCGGGCGGCGCTGTCGGCGATCGGCGTCCAGACGCCATCACCGGTGGCCGCGACCTCGGGGAAGGGCGGCTGGAACGAGGCGGGCGACGTGACCGGCTCCGCCTCCGGGCCCTCGGCGCTCTTCACGGCCTCCGCGGCGACGGCGGCGGGCGGGGGCTCCCAGAAGGTCTTCGGCGCCGCGTGGCGGTAGATGGCTCGGTTCAGCCGATCGGCGACGCCGTAGGCCACGTCCTCGGCCCACGCGACAGGCGCAGGACCGACCACGGCGCGCACGCCGTCGGCGAGGGCCGGGCCGAAGCCGCGGACCTCGTGGATGCCGTACCAGAGCGCCTCGACGGCGATCGCGCAGATCGCCGCGCAGCGTAGCGCGCGCTCGGGCAAGCCAGCGCGGGATCGCCGCCTGCGCAGGGACCCGCTCGCAGGAGGGGGCGAAGGGTTGTCCAAGGCGATACCGAGGCTACCCGATCGCGCGGGCAGCCCCAAGTTTCGGGCTTCGAGCGAGCGCCGCGGCGCTCGTTACGGCTGCCCGTGCGCCATCGTGCGAGGGCCGTCCTTGAACAGGATCTCGATCTTGCCCCGATCGATGACCTTCGCGACCACGCCGTCGCCGAACTTGCTGTGGTGGATCAGCTCGCCCTCGCCGAAGGTCAGCGTGACGCGGTACGGCTTGAACGCGCCGGACGGCTGCCCCGCGATGGCGCGCTCCCACGCGAGCGTCTGATCGCGCTCGGCGCGCTGAGCGGCCGTGAGGCGCTCCACGCCGCCGCGCGGCGAGCTCGACGCCGCCCGCGGCTCGCTGCTGCTCCGAGCGGAGGCGCGGGCCGCCGCGCGGCTCTCCCGTTCGCTCTTCGGCTGGCGGTAGAGGTGGTGCGACATGCAGGTCTTGCACTCGACCTTCTTCACCACGTCGCCGACCATCGCGATGATCCGATGGGTAAGATCGAGGCGGCACTTGGTGCACCAGGCGTCGACTTCGCCGCCTGTCCTAAGCTTTTTCGTCGTCACTTCTCCTCACGGCGCCGGTCTCGCCCGGTCTCTTTGCTTCGGTCTTTGACGTTCACCTGAGCGGTGACCTCCGGCTTCGGCAACCCGGTCCTCGGCTCGTCCTGGCTGTCGTCTCGCTTCGCCGCTTCGTTGGGGATGAAGCGGATCTCGGTCTTGATCTCGAAGGAGAGCTTCGTCAGCACCTTCGTGATCTCGTCCGCAAACTGGGTGTGCTCGAGCACGTCCCGGATCTCCTTCGCGACGACCCGGTAGAGACCGTTCTTGGTCTCGTCGATCTGGGTATAGAGGTAGTGGAGGACCTCTTTGGGCAGCTTGAGGTCGCCCACGAAGTGCCGGAGGTTCTCGGGCCCCTCGCTGAGCTTGTCGATGCCGCTCTCGACGGCGCGCTCGACCACGCGCTTGAAGATCTCGGGGATAGCGCGCTCGAAGAGGCGTTTCTTCTCGCCTTCGCCTTCCACCTTGTCCCCTTCGTCCTCGCGGAGCGGCTCGGTGTCGTCGGCCATGGCTCGGGCTCCCCTAGCGGGACGGGGCGGCCACGTCAATGCAGGGGTGCGTGCAGGGTGCCGGCGTCGCGCCATGGTCCATGGATCTGCCGGATTTTGATGACGATGGGGAGCCTTTCGCGCGCGTCCGGCAGCCAGCAGAGCTCTTCCTTGCAGCTGTCGGCAGCGGACACTGCAGTGACCCGGACGGAAATCGTGACGCCGCGATGTCTGTGGCTCGGGCGATGGTCGAGAGGACACCAGCTCAGAGCTCCTCGTAGGTGTCCGTCTCGTTGTTCATTTCGTACGTCTCGTCCTCTCCCGCTTCGGTGCCGGCGTCGCCTTGGCGCGCTCGTTTGTAGGATTTCAGCATCCAGACCTCCGCTGCGAACCGGCCACTGCCGCGGCGGGCGCTGATCTCCACGGTGGCGTCGTCGTCCTCGAGCGGGCAGAAGGGCCGATCCGGCTGGACGATCGGCCATGCGTCCTCGGTGCCGTCGCTCGCGATCATCGCCCCGCGGCTGCTCCGCACGGCGACGTCCAGGTTGAGGACCCCCGGTCCGCCGACGGCGAATACCCGGTAACAGGCGCCCCGGACCGCCTGCAGCTTCTCCGTGACGATCGCGCCGCCTTCGGCCACCTGACCTTCGATCGGCTTCGGCGAGATCCGGCGCATGCCGTTCTCCGGGCCGCAGAGCAGCGACAGGCGCGTCACGTCCTTCAGCGGATCGCCGCTGATCCTGAAGTTCCCATAGCAGCGTACCCAGGGACCGCCGACGCGCACCGGGGGGACCGGCAGATCGAGATCCGCGCGCGTTCCGGCGTCGCCGTCGCCCTGTCCCGCGTCGGCGTCCGCGAGCTCGCCGGTCCCGATCGTGGCGGCAGGTTGAGGCGGCGCTGCCGAGAGCACGACCGCGGGGCCTGGCTTGCCCTCCCAGGGGCGCGGCTCGTCGCGGCACCCGGGCGCGACGAGCCCGAGGAACAGCGCGGCGCAGAGGCGCGCTGCCCGAGGGAGCAGCTGGGGTGGGCAGGGGCGCCGGGACGACACCGCGGTCGGCTCTTGCGCTAGAGTCCCGCGCGATGGAAGCGTTTTCTGAGCACCGCGAGCGGCAGCCGCGCAACCTCAGCGATCCGTGCGACCTCGGCGATCCGCGTCGAGAGCGCAGAGGCGGGGTCTTTCGCGCGTGAGCACGACGTCGCGGCCGCCCGCGCGCAAGCGCGTGGGCGCAGACCAGCAACAACCCGCGCGCAGCCGTGCGAGCGCAGACCAGCAACAACCCGCGCGCAGCCGTGCGAGCGCACGCGAGGATGATCAGGAGCGGCAGCGCTCTCTGCGTCGCCGTGCCTCGTCCCGCGAGCAGGGCGCGGGCGCCCCTCCGCCGGCAGCGCCGGACCCGGGCGAGCGCGACCGGGAGATCGCTGCCGCCCTCGAGGCCTGGTTCGGCCGCGTCGCGCGCGATCTGCCGTGGCGGAGGACGCGCGACCCCTACGCGATCTGGCTGAGCGAGGTGATGCTCCAGCAGACCCGGGTCGAGACGGTGATCCCGTACTACGAGCGCTTCCTCGCCCGCTACCCGACGGTCTTCGCCCTGGCTTCCGCCGAGATCGACGACGTGCTCTCGCTCTGGAGCGGCCTCGGTTACTACCGCCGCGCCCGCGTGCTCCACCTCGCCGCGCGCGAGGTCACCGCGCGCCACGACGGGGCGCTCCCTCGCGACGTCTCCGCGCTGCTCGCCCTGCCCGGCGTCGGCGCGTACACCGCGGGCGCGATCGCGAGCATCGCGTACGATCAGCCGGTGCCGCTCGTCGACGGCAACGTCGCCCGGGTGCTCTCCCGCATCGAGGGCATCGACGACGACATCCGCAGCGCCTCGGGCACGCGTAAGCTCTGGTCGACAGCCGAACGCCTCGTGCGGGGCGCGCCGAGCAGCGTCCATCCCGGACGCTTCAACCAGGCCTTGATGGAGCTCGGCGCCACCGTATGCACGCCCCGGAACCCCCGCTGCGATGCCTGCCCCGTCGACGGCGCGTGCGTCGCGCGCGCCACGGGGCGGCAGACGGATCTGCCGGTGATCGCCCCGAAACGCGACGTCCCGGCGGTCGCGATGGTCGCCGCCGTTGTGCGGTCGGGCGATCGCGTGCTCTTCGTCCGGCGCGCCGAGGGAGGTCTCTTCGGCGGACTCTGGGAGCCGCCCATGGTCGAGGCGCGCGCCCTCGCGGACGCCCGCGCGCTCCTGGAGCTGGTGGGCGTCGCGCGTGACGCGCCGCTCCGCGAGATCGGCCGCGTGCGCCACATCCTCACGCACCGGCGCCTCGACGTGACGGTGGCGCGCGCCGAGGTGGCGGCCCCCTGGCGCTTCCGGGCAAAGCTTGCCTCCCCCTACGAGAAGGCGGCGTGGCTCGATCCGGGCGCGCTGGATATCGGCGTTTCCAAGCTCGCGCGAAAGGTCCTGTCCGCGGCATCGGCGCCGGACGTCGGAACGGCGCGAAGACCGCGATGACCGCGCGCAGGCGGGCTGAACGCCTGCGCGCATCGGCCGTCGGCGAGGCCGGAGACGGCTCGAAATCGCGGTCTTGCGGCGCTCCGGGCGCGCCGCGCTCCGCTGCGGGCGGGGAGCGGCGCCGCTCGCGGCTGAGCCGCAGCGACGCAGCGGCGCGGGCCAGGGCGAAAGCCATATGTCGCCGTGGAACGCCGCGGGCTCCGGCGCTGCTGCGCCAGCGTTGTGGCATGGAAGGCGCTTGGTGAGATGACGGGCAGGCCCTCTAGCCTCGCGGCGCCGGCGGTGGCCGGAGCTCGACTCAAGCCTGGGAGCTCAAGCGACATGGATGCGCGACGACGGACCACAGAGACGCTGCCCACGGCGAGCGCACCTGTGCGATCCATGACGGTGATGGCGGACGACGGAGCGCTGTACGTGCTGCCGCTGTGCGAGCGGATCGTGCTCGATGTGCTGGCCTACGAGGACGAAGGCCTGCTGGCCTTCATCCGCATCGACGGAGAGGTGGTGGCGGAGCTGCCCGTGCTCGGTCAGGCGTGACCGGGCCAGACCTCGTCGCGCGCCGCGCGTGGCGGCGCGCCGCGACCTCGCGCCGTCGCGCGCTGCCCGTCAGCCCGCGTGCCGCCGCATCCGCTGGGTCACCGGTTGCTCGTCCTCTCCTTCGGCGTCTGGCTCGACGGACTCGACGTCCTCGTCTTCCAGGAGATAGGGCAGGTCGCCGTCGTCCTCGTCGTGCGACATCACGACGTCGCTGACGTCCTGGCCCCTCGTCGCGCCTTCCAGGAACTCCGCCCCGAGGTCGCTCGCGAGATCGGCGGCGGCGTCGGCGGCGTCGGGGTTCACCTCGAACTCGGTGCAGCCGGCGTCGTTCGGGTGGTGGTGGTAGCCGCGGACCTCGTCGTCGAGCGTCGGGATCACGTCGCTGATCTCGCTGCGCGGGTTCACCTTGCCCCGCAGCGGGGGCGCCGCCGCGGCGTCGAGCATGTCGACGAACGGCTCGTCCAGCTCGCCCGCGCCGGTCCACGCGGCTTCCTGGGCCGGGTCGCGCGGCCTTCCCGGTTCGCTGCGATCTTCTCGTTCTCGACGCCGCGTCGCGCTGGCGCGCGGCGCGCGCAGCGGCGACGGCTGTGCGGCGGTGCCTTGCCTGCCTCGGGTGCTTGAATTGCTCACGGTGGTCTCACCATGCAGGGTCCGGTCCGCAGGTGAAGCGGGCGGATACGCAGCGGTGGCGAGCACCGTGCCGGGGGCACGCGGCGCGCCGTCGCCGGGCGGCGATGCCGCCGCGAGGCTCGCGCGGCGTGCGGGCGGGACGCAATTGAGCGTGCCAGCGGGCGCTGCCTCGGGGTAGAAGGCTCGTGGCAATGCTGGAACTCCGGACCGGGCTTGCGCTGGTGGCGGTTCTGCTCGGGGCATCCTGGGGGCGCGCCGCCACGGCCCAGCCTGCCGCAGACCGCGGCGCCGAGGGGGCCGCGGCGTCGCTGTCCGGCGAGGATCGCGGCGGCGCCGAGCTCGATGCGTACCGCGCGCTCGCGCGGCCACCGGGGACGGCGGGGCGGGTCGTGTCGACCGTCGCGATGGGGAAGGGGATCCGCTTCAACAACCCCTACCGGCTGCAGACGCAGCTCGGCGATTCGGCGGAGTCGCTCTCGCTCACCGCGGGGTACCTCGATCTCGGGGTCGCGCTCGCGCTGGGGCCGGCCGACGGCGTCCAGCACGGCGGGGCGCTGCGCTTCTCGGTCGCCGTCGGCGGCGTCCCGCAGGAGTCGCTCACGCCGAGCTACTTCGTCGCTTACCGCGGCCTCACGCGCGTGCTCGGGTACGGGCGGCTCGGCGCGGCGATCCTGATCGAGCCCGACGTGAACGTCGGAGGCGAGCTCGCCCTGGGGCTCGGGTACTCCCTGCTCGCGGGCGTCGCGCTCTCGGGCGAGATCGTCGGGGATCTCTTCTATGGCGCCGCGACGTACGACGCGGCGTACACCGTCTACCCCGTCGTCTCGGCGCAGCTCGGGCTCATGATCGATCACGAGCTCCTTCCATGAGCTTGCCGGAGCGCGAGCGTCGAGGCGGGCGCCCACGGGCGAAGGAGATCGCCGGCGCGGCGGCGCTGCTGCTCTTCGTGGGCATCGCGCCGGTGGTCGGGGACATCGGCAGCTGCGGCCAGGCGCCGGAGGAGCTCGACCCCTACAAGTTCTTCGCCCTGAAGGCGCAGATCGACTGCGCCCGGTGCGACGAGTGCGGCCTGCGCACGCGCGCCTGCGACGCCGCCTGCGGCTTCGAGGTCGCGCCGGAGCTCCCGACCGGCTGCTATCCGCTGGTCCACGACGGCGAGGTGTGCCTGCACAAGCTCAAGTTCGCGAGCTGCGACGAGTACCGCGGCCACATGGCCGACGAAGGCGCGTCGACCCCGACGGAGTGCAATTTTTGCCCATTGGAAGAGGCGCCATGAGCGGGCGTGGCGCAGTCGCCTCCCGCCGACGCCTTGCGACTTCCGCTCGGATGTTCTCGTGCGCGGCGCTCGTCGCCGTCCTGTCCGGGTGCGCCTCGACGCCGGCGCTCCTGGCGGGCTACGACGACTACGCGGCGTACCGGGCGACGCGCGTGTCGAGGACCCTCGAGGGGCGGCTCGCGGCGGCGTCGGCCTACCTGGAGCGCCATCCGCGCGGGGCCTTCGCCGACGAGGTGCGCGCCTACCTCACGCGCGCCGAGCCGATCTATTACGCAGCGAAGCGCAGGACGGCCGCGGGCCTCACCGCGTACCTCGCGACGCTGCCCAGGGGCGCGTTCCGCGATGAGGCGGCCCACCGGCTGCGCGAGCTCGTCCGCGAGCGCAACACAGGCGACGTCCTCTCGCGCGCCGCTCAGCAGACGGAGGCGCAGCTCGCGACGCAGCGGGCGGAGCGCGCGCGGATCGGCGAGGAGGTCACCGCGTGGCTGCGCCGGTTCCTGGACAGGCGAACCTGGGGGCGGCCCCTCGCAGAGGCGCCGGCGGAGGTGATCGTCCCGTTCAGCCTGGCGCTCCCGCCTCCCCGCTGCGCGCCCGCCGACGAGCGCGCGGGCCCGGGCGCGGCGGTCTGCGCGAAGCGGATCCCGCTCTGGTTCGTGGTGACGGCCGAGGGGGAGAGCGCGCCGCGGCAGGCGGAGATCGAGGTCGCCGTCCTCGAGGACGCGGCGGGCCGCCCGATCGAGGTCGCGATCCGCGGGCCCGCCCTCTTCACGCGCCTCGAGGAGGCGCGCTCGGCGCGCGAGGTCGCCCCGGACGACGCGATGGGCCGCATCGGAGGCATCGCCCTGGCGGTCGAGCTCGCGCGCAGCGCCTTCGCGGCGCGCGTCTCGAGCGATCCGTCGTGCGGCCGCCAGGCGGTGGCGCCCGTCGTGCTCCACCTCGAGTGCGAAGGCGCCCGCCTCGTGGCGCGCGCCGGGATCGAGGCGGGCGAGGACGACGTCGTGACGCTCACCGTCGCCCCGCCGGCGCGCTAGCGCTGCTGCTCTGCGGCGCGGCGCTCCGCTCCGCGCGCTAGCACCGCTTGTTGCTCTTCTTCCCCTTGAGCTTCGCCGTGTTCTTCGGGCACACGTCCTTGATGGCCGCGGAGCGCTCCTTGTAGAGCGCCTTCATCTCCTCGAAGACAGGCGCCTGCGCTCGCTTGAGATCCTTGGTCTCCCCCGGATCCGCGACGACGTCGAAGAGGTCGAACGCGTCGTCGTCGCCGTACGCGATGAGCTTGTACTGCCCGTGGATGAGCGCCCTGCGCCGGTCGTTGTCGCTCGTGCGCGGAAGATCGACGATGACGTCGCGCGGCTCCGGCGTCGCGCCGTGGAGCTCGGGCACCAGGCTCTTGCCCGGGAAGGACGGCTCTGCCGGGGCGCCGGTCAGCTCCAGGATCGTCGGCGCCAGGTCGATCGAGCTGCGAGGCACGTCGATCCGGCGCGGGGTGATCCCGGGCGCCTGGATCATCAGCGGCACGTGGGCGAGCACGTCCCATACCTCGAAGCCGTGGCGGAACATCTTGTGCTCGCCGAACGCCTCGCCGTGGTCCGCGGTCACGATGATCGCCGTGTCCTTGGCCCACGGCTGCTGCGCGACGAAGTCCAGCAGCTTGCCGACGTGCATGTCGGTGAACCTGACCTCCCCGTCGTACTTGTCGCGGGCCCGCTTGCCGAACTGCGGGATCCCCTCGTGCGTCATGTACACGTCGTGCGGATCGAGGAAGTGGAAGTACGCGAAGAAGGTGCCCGACGTGTTCGCCTTGTCGGAGAGCATCTTCATCGCGAGCTCGAGGTGCCCCGGGCTCGTGACGTTCCGGTCGGTGGTGTTGTCGGCCGAGAGCCCCGGCACGATCTCGTACACGTCGAAGCCCTGACGGAAGCCCGCCTTCTGGTCGAAGTAGAAGTGCGCGTGCGCGCTCATCGTCCGCACCCCGGCCTTCTGCAGGAGCTCCGGGAACATGAGGACGCTGTCGGGGTAGTTGCCGAAGAAGTAGCCGCTGCGATCGACCTCGCTCGGGTACCGGCCGGCGAGGAATCCGCCGACGCTCATCGAGGTGTACGACGAGATCGCGTAGTGGCGCGTGTAGCTGACCGCCTTCTTCTCGAACGCGGTGAGCGCGGGCGCGATGTCGCGCTCGTAGCCGTTCCACGGCATGTCCGCGCGCAGGCTGTCGATCGAGACCACGAGGACGTTCAACCTCTCGCGCTGACCTGCCGGCGGCGCCGCCGCGCCGTCCTTCCTGTCCGTCGCGGCGGCCGCCCCGGCGCCCTCTGCCGTGGCGGCCGGCGCCGCCGCGGAGGGCTCCTGCCGCGCCGCGGGCTCCGGCGTGCGCGCGGGCGGCGGCTGGCCGTCGCCGTCGCGAGAGCAGCCCGCTCCAGCGCTGGCGAGCGCGAGCGCGAGCGCCGCCGCGACGCGCCGGCGAACCAGGCGCGGGGGCGCCATGGGCGAGGGGGCCGGCGAGGAGGGCGCCCGAGGGCCTTCCGGTCCCCCGGCGCACATCAATGAAGCGAGCGTGTGCATGGCCGCCGTCTTACTCCGACTCGCGCCGCTCCGCCAAAACCGCACACCACGGACCAGTTCCGCTATGCTGTCGGGTCATGGCCCCGGTCCCTCGGAACCCTCCGCCGCTGCCGCCCTCGGGCCGATCGCAACCGGGGGGGAGGCCGGCGCCCGAGCCGCCGAGGCCGCTGCCGCCCGACGCGCCGCGGCGGGTCGGCGAGCACGTCAGCCAGGCGCTGAAGGACCACATCACCGAGATGGCGCTCGGCCTGCTCGAGGAGCAGATGCAGGCCCGCATCGTCCACTACCGCGCCGATCTCGAGACCAACCCCGAGCTCGACGCCGTCACCGCGCAGGTCGTCGCCCAGCTGAAGGTGATCCAGGCGTCGGCGGGCGCCGCGGATCGCGGGGCGAAGAACCGCGACGCGATCCGCGACGCGCACGAGAAGACGCTCTGCGCCCTGCTCGAGCGGGTCATCCGCGAGGACGGCATCTCGCTGCTCGTCGAGCGGCGGCTCAAGAAGATCCACAGGAACCTCGCCCGCCTGTTCTTCCAGTCCGAGCTCCACGAGAAGACGCGCGGCCGCGACGGCGCGCCGAAGGTGATCCACCACGGCGAGCAGGCGCTCTTCTACGTGCTGACCCGCTACAAGAACCGGATCGAGGCCGAGCTCGACGGCTTCGAGTTCGCGTCCGAGGACGCGCGGGAGCAGTCGTTCGAGCTGCTCGCGAAGCTCACGAAGGACATGCAGGACGCCTTCCTCTCGCGCCGATCCAGCGAGCTCAGGCGCATCGTCTCGGTGGTGCACGCCGTGCTCGTCGACTTCTTCAGCGTGCAGCTCGCCCAGAGCCTCGGCGAGATCTCCGCGCGGGTCGTGCAGGACGCGCGGACGTTCGAGGGCAGGGCGTACGCGTACAAGCTGACGAGCGAGGCGTTCCCCCGCTTCCGCAGCGCGTTCGAGCGCCACCTCATGGTGATGCTCGTCGGTTTCGCCGAGGACGAGCTGGTCGCCCAGCTCGCGGACACGGCGGGCGCCGAGCGCGACGAGACGATCCTCTTCATCACCGATCCCCACCTCTTCAGCATGATCTGCGGCGAGGTCTGCGAGGGGCTCTACGAGTTCCTCTGCAACGAGGGCTTTCTCGACCTGCCGCCCGACTGGCGCCGCGCCTCGACGGCGCCCTCCGACAGCTGACTCAAGCGAAAACCCAGGGACATTCATGAGACGGTACGACGTCGCGAGCGCGGGCTCCGGCCTGCTCCTCGCTCTCACGCTGCTCGCCGGCTGCGCGCGCGGCCCCGATGTGGACGCCTCGGGGCTCGCGCTGCGGCGCGTGGTCATCTACAGGAACGGCGTCGCTTATTTCGAGCGCCGGGGGCTCATCGACGCCGATCAGGTGACCTTCCGGGTCCGCAAGGAGAAGGTCGGCGATTTCCTCGCGACGCTCGCGGTCATCGAGGCCGGCGGCAGCAGCGTCCGGAGCGCGTCGTTCCCGGTCGAGGTCGACGACGGATCCGGCGAAGACGAGGCGCCGGATGAGCTCGGGCCCGATGTGACGCCGACGCCGCCGCCGAAGGCCAAGGGCGCGGCGGCGGGGGAGAAGAAGCGCGACGACGAGCACGAGAAGGTGAAGCTCACCCTCGACGGGCGGGAGCACGATCTCGTTGTCGGCTACGTGGCGGAGACGCCCGTGTGGAGGCCGTCGTACCGGCTCGTGATGGGCGCGGGCGGGGCGCAGGGCGCAGCGCCGCGCGCGGACGCGAAGCAGGCGCACCTCCAGGCGTGGGGCATCGTGCAGAACCTCTCGGGCGAGGACTGGAAGGGGGTGAAGCTGTCGCTCGTGGCGGGCGCGCCGCTCGCGTTCCAGGCGACGCTCGATCAGGCGGCGATCCCGCCGCGCCCCGTCGTCAGCGACCAGGGCGAGGTGATCGCGTCCGTGCCGACGAGCGAGACGACGCTGGCCACCGAGGCCGCGCCGCCGCCACCGCCGCCCGTCGCGCCTGCGCCCGCGGCGCCGGGCGACGACGGGGAGGGGTACGCGTTCGCCGATGAGGCCGAGCTCGAAATGGAGAAGGGCGGCGGCAAGCTGCGGTCCGCGAGGCGGAGCGCGGTTGCCACGGTACCCGCCGCGAAGCCGATGCCGAGGCTAGCCGACCGCGAAGAGGCGCGCGCCGGCGGGCAACACGCGGGGCCGCAGTTGAAGCGGTCAGCGCCGGCGGCGGCGCAGGCGCCGCCGCCCATGGCGATGAACCCCTCTCCGCCGCGCAACATGAGCGCCCTCGCCGCGGTCGCGATGGAGGCGGGCACGACCCGCTACGACATCCCGTTCCCTGTCGACATCCCCGACAAGAGCGCGACGATGGTCCTGCTGCTGGCCAGGCAGGTCCCGGGCGAGTCGATCTTCCTGTTCGCGCCCGACGGCGGCGTGCCCGCGTCGAGCTCACACCCGTTCCGGGTGGCGCGCTTCACGAACGACACGAAGGGGCTCCTCGAGCGCGGCCCCATCGCCGTCTTCGAGAACGGCGCGTTCCTCGGCCAGGGCATGGTCGAGCCGCTGCCGCCGGGGGCCACGACGACGGTGCCGTTCGCGCTGGAGCGGGGCCTCGCCGTCGACACGACGCGCGAGGAGAGCGCGGAGGGCGCGCGCATCGCGAAGATCGAGGCCGGCGCGCTCGAGATCGAGCGCGACTGGGTCACGCACACGAAGTACGCCGTCCGCAACGGCGGCGACCTCGCCGCGAGGACGCTCGTGAAGCACCCCCGCTTGCACGGGACGCGCCTGCACGCGCCCCCGAAGGGCACGGAGGACAACGTCGGAACGGGCAGCGCCCTCGTGCCGGTCGACGTGCCGCGCCGGGGGACGGCCGTGCTCGACGTGGACGAGCGGCGGCTCTTCCGGCAGCAGATCGACTGGCTCGACCAGCTCGCCGACGACGCGGTGCAAGGCTACCTGAAGGACCCGCGCGCCGACGCGGCCGTGGCCAAGCAGCTCGGTCAGGCCTGGGACATCCGGGGCAAGCTCCGCCCGGCGATCGACGAGCGTGACAGGATCCTCGCCGAGCAGCAGCGCCTCGAGCAGCAGAGCCACGAGCTCCGCCAGAACCTCAGGGCCATCGAGAAGAACAAGACCGCCGACGAGCTCCGCCGCGACCTCACGGATCGGCTCGCGAAGGCGTCGGCGCGCCTCGACGAGATCACGAAGCGCGTCATCGTCCTCGAGATGCAGATCAACGAGCAGCAGATCCGCTTCCGCGATCTCACGAACGAGATCAAGCTCCTCGCCCCGCTGGCCCCCGTGCGCGCGGCTCCCTGAGCGCTGCTCTCCCGCTCCCCGGTCCCCGGTGGAAGGCGGCTCCCGCTCTGTGGGGGCGGCCTCGCCACCGGGATCTCGGCCCGGCTACCTCGCTGGTTTGCTCGAGCTGGCCGGCTGCCGCACGGTGCCCGCGTGGGTCCAGCTCCGCTCCATGCCGGTCGCGAGCCAGGCCACCTCGACGCGCTCGCTCCCGAAGATCGCCGCGACGCGATCGCCCCACTGCGCGGGGGCGGGGAGCTCCACGCTCTTCTGCTCCTTGATGCTGCCGAGCGCCTCCGTGCCGACGAGGAACGTGGCGATCCCCTCGCTCGCGAACGCCGACACCGCGGTGCTCGGGACGAAGGGCGCGACCACCGCGCGCACCGTCGAGAGATCGGTCGCGCGCTCCGCGACCGCCCGCACCTCGTCGAGCGTCGACAGGACGAGCGCCACGCCGCCGGCCGCCTTGCCCTCCGCCGGCGCGGCCTGCCCCTGCTGATCCGCGGCGGCCGCCGCGGGCGCCTCGACCGGGGCAGGGGCGGCGCGCCCGGGTGCCCCGACCGCCGCGTGTCCGTTCACCTTCGGCACGCCGGCGAGCACGTCGAGCGTCAGCGGCCCCTTCCACGGCACCGCCGCGGGCGCCGGCGGCGGCTTCTTCGTGCTCACCTGCTCCCCCTTCTTGTCGCGGAGGATCAGCACGTCGTCGGTCGGCAGCGCCCGCGGCACGGTCACCCGCACCGGCCGCTTGAACGACCGCGGATCGCCGACGGCGCCGGTGGCGACCGCGTAGGCGAGGGTCTCCGCCGAGGCCACGACGAACGACGGCGCCCCGGCGATGCGCGGCTCCGGATCCGCCGTGCGCAGCGACAGGCTGCCGGGCGGCGGCGGGTAGATCTCCGACGTGACGACGCGCCTGTCCGGCTCGACGATGCGCGCGCCGGTCGCGACGAGATCGACGAGCGCGCCCGACTGCGCGAGCACCTCGAGCACCTGCCGCGACGGCGGCGCGACGAGCAGGTCGAGCCGCGACGGCACACGCTTCGACTTGAGCAGCAGCGCGGCCGCGAGCATGTCGCGCAACGTCACGCCGGAGTCGCCGCCGAGGACGACCTGCGCCACGGGCTTGCCGGCGAGATCGCGGACGGGCCTGACCACGCCCTCCTCGTCCATGAGCAGCGGATCGACCGTGCCGAGATCGATCGAGACGACCTCCTCGCACGGCGCGCCCGGGTCAGGCACGAGCGCGCGGTGGGCCTTCGACCTGCGCTGATCGCGGAGGAAGACCTCCGTCTTCTCGTCGCTCACGAACAGCGCCGCCGCCGCGCCGACCTGCGGCGCGATGCCGCAGAGCACCGCGCGGTCGCCCACGGAGAGGAGCCGCGCGCTCGGCCCGGCGAACTCGAGGATCACCGGCGCGTGGTGCTCGCCTTCGATGCGGCGCACCACCTCGTCGAGGTTCCTGCGGAGCAGCTCGAGGGCGACGTCCCTGGCGCAGACGAAGGGCCGCACCCTGCCCGAGAGGTGGATCTGCACGCTGCGGGGCGGCCGGAGCCAGATCGAGCCCGTGGCGAGCGCCTGCCCGAGCTGGCTCGGCGAGACGACGAGCGACAGCATGCCGATGCCGCCGACGGTCGTGAGGCGCGGGTCGTCCGTGAGGGCGAGCCGCGCCGGCGCCGCGAAGCGCTCCAGGTGAACGGGCGCAGGGAAGCCGATGCCGGGCCGCGCGATCGGGATGTTGTAGGTCGGGAACTCGGGCGACACCGAGTGCGGGCTGCCCTCGTCGATATCCGCGAGCGAGCTCGCGTCGGCCACGCAGGTGCCGTCGTAGGCGACGGCGACTTCGACCGGCGTCTTCTTCATGCCCGTGGCGATGGCCTCGGCCAGCGCGCGCGACGGCGCCCTGGAGAGGATCACCTGGTCGACCTTGACCTGGACGAGATCACCGCGCAGCTGAGGATCCGCCGCCCGCCCGGCGAGGATCTTCTGGGGCATCGTGCGGGGGGGATCCCCGGCTCGAGCACGCATAGATGTTGGGCCGTCCTTGTTTTTCTTGATGAGATGGCGGGTACGGCGCACGCCGCTCCCGACCACGTTTGACGTCGGCCCCCCGGCGAGACGCGCCGGTGGGATCCGCCTCCGGGCCTTGCCGCGAGGCGAAAGAACGGCCGCACGTTAGCCGCTCGCCTGGACGAGGGTCAAGGCGTGCTTTGGAGCGGGCCCCCAGGGGCGGGAATCGCCCGGCTGGGACCAGGATGCAAGAGGCAAAGCGCCCGCCCGGTCCAACGTTTCGCAGCGCTTCGTCTGTCGCGTCTCGTGGCGTCTCGTGGCGTCTTGTCGCGTCGGTTGCGTGGTTGCGTCGGTTGCGCTCGTCCCGCTGGTCCGGTGGCAGGCGGCCGGATCGAGCTTTCGTGGCGCTGCGCCCGCGCTCCTTCGCGCCGCTGCCGCGCAGCGCCATCCGCCACCGCCGCGCGCGGCCGGTCGCCATCGGCTCCGCTCGCGCGCGGCCGAGCGGGTCGGGCGACGATGATGAGCGCCGGCTCTCCCGGGCTGCGGCGCGAGATGCCGGCCCAGGTTCGTTTGTTTTCCCGATCGTGCCGCGCTTGGGTAATCTCGGCGCATGTTCCAGGCCGTGCTGAAGGAAGTCGTAGAGAACACCGAGGGCGGCATCGCGACCCTTCTCATGGATTTCGAGGGGATCCCGGTCGACAGCTATTCCAAGCCGGGGGCCGCGTTCGACATCACCACCATCGGCGCGGAGTTCAGCGTCGTGTTGAAGTCGATCCAGCGCGCCGCCGAGATGCTCGACGCGGGCAATGCCGCCGAGATCGCGATCCAGGCGGAGAAGGTCACGACCCTGATCCGCGTCGTGAACAACTCGTACTTCGTGGCCTTCTCGATGACGCCCGACGCGAACATCGGCAAGGCCCGGTACCTCCTGCGCACCAAGGTGCCGGTGCTGCTGAAGGAGCTCGCCTGAGCGGCTTCAGCATCTCGGTCATCTCCGGGCCGAACCTCGATCGACTGGGCAAGCGCGAGCCAGCGATCTACGGCAAGGCCACGCTGGATGACATCCACCGCGCCGTCGAGGAGGCCGCGAAGGGCCACGGCGCCACGGTGTCGTGCATGCAATCGAACTGCGAGGGGGAGCTCGTGACCGCGATCAGCCACGCTGGCGATCGCGGCTTCCACGGCATCCTCCTCAACGCCGGTGCCTACACGCACACCTCCATCGCGCTCTATGACGCGATCCGCGCGAGCGCCCTTCCTACCGTCGAAGTGCACATCTCCAACCCGGACGGCCGAGAGCCGTTCCGCCGTCGCTCCCGCATCGCGCCTGCGTGCATGGCGCGCGTCGCGGGCTTCGGTGCGAGCTCGTACGTCCTTGGGCTGATCGGCCTGCTCGGGCATCTGGAGAAGCTGCGATCCGACGAAAGAGGTTGAACATGCGCCGTCACTCTGGTTGAAAGGCGGCAAACATCGATGGCCGAACGTCCTTCCATGAACATCAACCTCAAGCAGTTGCGGGCGCTGGTACGCATCTTAGAGAAGCGCAACGTGAGCGACTTCGAGTTCGAGGACGAACACGTTCGCATTCGCCTCACGCGCGGAGGCGTCATCCCGCAGGGCGCGGCGCCGCACCTCGCGCCCGCCGCCTTCCAGATCCACAGCGCGCCGGTCGTCGCGCCGGCGTCGCCGCCCGCGGCGGCACCTGCGCCGGCTGCAGCGCCCGCGCCGGCGGCCCCTGCCGCGCCCGCGGCGGCGAGCGACGAGGGGATCTCCTATGTGACGTCGCCGTTCGTCGGCACGTTCTACCGATCGCCGTCGCCCGACGCGCCCCCGTTCGTCGATGTGGGCAGCGCGATCCGCGTGGGTCAGGCGCTCTGCATCATCGAGGCGATGAAGCTGATGAACGAGATCGAGGCGGACTCTCCGGGCACGATCGTCGAGATCCTCGTCGACAACGGCAAGCCGGTCGAGTTCGGGCAGCGTCTCTTCAAGGTGCGGAGCAGCTAGCGCTGCCCGGGCGAGGGTGCCGTGTTCCAGAAGATCCTGATCGCCAATCGCGGCGAGATCGCGATGCGTGTCATCCGCGCCTGCCGCCTGCTCGGCATCCGCACGGTGGCCATCCACTCCGAGGCGGACGCCGCGGCGCTGCACGTCCGGTTCGCGGACGAGGCCGTGTGCGTCGGCCCGGCCGAGGCGTCGAAGAGCTACCTCAACATCCCCCAGATCATCGCGGCCGCGGAGGTCACGGGCGCCGACGCGATCCATCCGGGCTACGGGTTCCTCTCGGAGAACGCGAAGTTCGCCGAGCTTTGCAAGAAGTGCCGCCTCACCTTCATCGGGCCGACCGCGGAGGCGATGCGGACCTGGGGCGACAAGGTGTCCGCGCGCGAGGTCGCCAAGCGCTTCGGCATCCCCATGCTCAGCGGCACGGGCGTGCTCAAGAGCGCGGCGGACGCGGCCGAGCAGGCCGAGCGCGTCGGCTATCCGGTGATCCTGAAGGCCTCCGGCGGCGGCGGCGGCAGGGGCATGCGCATCGTCCGCGAGGCCGGCGAGGTGCAGCGCTCGTTCGAGATCGCGACGCAGGAGGCCCTGAGCGGCTTCAAGAACCCGGACGTCTACCTCGAGCGCTACGTCGAGGCGCCGCGCCACATCGAGTTCCAGGTGCTCGCGGATCAGCACGGGGGCGTGTGGACGCTCGGCGAGCGCGAGTGCTCGCTCCAGCGCCGGCACCAGAAGGTGATGGAGGAGTCGCCCAGCCCGGCGATGGACAACGAGAAGCGCTCCCGGATGGGCGACATCATCAGGGGCGCGATCCTCGAGACCGGCTACACCGGCCTGGGCACGCTCGAGTTCCTGATGGATGAGCGGGGCGAGCTCTTCTTCATGGAGATGAACACCCGCGTCCAGGTCGAGCACCCGGTCACCGAGATGGTGACCGGCGTCGATCTGGTCGCGCAGCAGATCCTCGCCGCTGCCGGCGAGCGCCTCTCGCTGCCCGACACGCGGCCCTGGAGCTTCCGCGGCCACGCCATCGAGTGCCGGATCAACGCCGAGGACGCGCGCTCGTTCGTGCCGTGGCCGGGCCTCATCACCGAGTACCACTCGCCCGGCGGCGTCGGGATCCGCGTCGACTCCGGCGTGTACGGCGGTTTCCGCGTGCCGAGCTCCTACGATTCGCTGGTGGCCAAGGTGATCGCGCACGGCGCGAACCGGGCCGAGGCGATCGCCAGGCTCCGGTGCGCGCTCGACGAGTTCATCATCGGCGGCATCCGCACAAACATCCCGCTGCACCAGGCGCTGCTGCGCGATCCAGAGGTCGTCGCGGGCAACATCTCGACGCACACGATCGAGCGCGTCGTCTCGCAGGGGTTCTGACGCTCCGCGCTGCCGGTCGCCACGTCGCTGAGCGCGCAGCCGTTGCGCGTTCGTCGAGCTGACAGACGCAATCCGATTGCGATGATTGTTGCCCGAGCGACAGGTCGAAGGTGCGCCAGGTGCTACCTTACGTCGCTCTCGAGGCCGCGTGGGCAGGCCATCGTCGGGTGAGCGAACCCTCCTTGAAATAGAAAGCATTTGTCGCGGGTATGGAAGCGAACGCTGGAGTGCAGGCTGACTTCTCTTCGTGGGTGCAGGCGACCTCGGATGCCTCCGAGCTCGAGCTCGGGCTCCCTGGTTTCGGCTACGCCGACCTCTTCGACCCCGCGAAGCTCGCCGAGCTGACGGAGCGCTTCGAGGAGTATTTCCACGCGGCGGACGAGGGCGCCTACGCGCGCTTCGACGCGTACAGGGCCTCGCTGCGCGCGGCGCAGGCGGAGGCCTCCGGCGCCGAGGGCGGCGCGAGTCGGCCCGCGCTCACGCCGGAGCAGGTCTCGGAGGCGCTCCTCGCGGCGGCGCCCCACGTCGGCCGCTTCGTGGCGATGCTCTTCCGGGTCGAGCGGGAGACGCAGGCGCAGATCGACGCGACCCTCGAGCGGAGCGCGCTCTGGGACTTCAAGCGCGAGTTCTCGAAGAAGCGCCTGTTCAAGCCGAACCCGGGGAAGGCGTGGCGGGGCACGCACGTCGAGGCGGCGCACGCGGCGCGGCGGTCGCTCGCGGCCGTGGGCGCGCCTGCGAGCGCGCTCGACGGCGGCTCCGCCGCGGAGGAGCTCGCGATCGCGCGCGCGACGCTCGCCCTGATCGAGGTCGACGAGATCGCCCGCAAGGCCGCCAAGGCCGGCGGCGCGAAATGGACGGACGAGCTCCGCGAGCGGGCGGCGAAGGTGCGCGCGGCGCTACGGGAGGACCAGGCGCTCGCCGAGAGCGTGGCGCCGGCGGCGGCGGTCGCCGGCGCGGAGCCGACGGAGGCCGAGGACGGGGCGGTCGTGGCGCTCGCGCTCGACGCCGTCGAGGCGTGGCTCGCGGCGCGCCGCGCGGACGAGCACGATCCGGCGCGGCGGTGGCCGACGCTGAAGGCGCCGCGCACGCTGGACTACCAGGAGCTCGTCCAGCTTCAGAGGAAGGGCGCGAACGGCAGCCCGGGCTCGGCCGAGCTCCTCGTCGGCCCCGAGCACGAGCGGAGGGATCGCGACGGCTTCGCGCTGACCGACCGCCGCGCGCCGCCGCGCGAGGTCGAGAGCCAGGTCGACTACTGCCTCTTCTGCCACGATCGCGACAAGGACTCGTGCTCGAAGGGCCTGCGCGACAACAAGACCGGGGCGATCAAGGCGAACCCGCTCGGCGTCGAGCTGAACGGCTGCCCGCTCGACGAGAAGATCAGCGAGATGCACACCATGCGGGGGCGGGGCGAGTCGATCGCCGGGCTCGCGCTCGTCTGCGTCGACAACCCGATGTGCCCCGGCACCGGTCACCGCATCTGCAACGACTGCATGAAGGCGTGCGTCTTCCAGAAGCAGGAGCCGGTGGACATCCCGCAGATCGAGACCGCGGTGCTCACGGACGTGCTGTCGCTCCCGTGGGGCCTCGAGATCTACGGGCTCCTCACGCGCTGGAACCCGCTCGACGCGCTGCGGCCGCACGCGCTGCCGTATAACGGGAAGAACGTGCTCGTCGTCGGCCTCGGCCCGGCCGGCTACACGCTGTCGCACCACCTCACGCGGCAGGGCTTCGCGTGCGTGGCGATCGACGGGCTGAAGATCGAGCCGCTGCCCGTCGAGCTCACGGGCGACGAGTCGCGCCCGCCGCGCCCGGTCAAGGATTTCAAGCGGCTCTACACGGAGCTCGACGAGCGCGTCCTCCTCGGCTTCGGCGGGGTGAGCGAGTACGGGATCACGGTGCGATGGGACAAGAACTTCCTCACCGTCCTATACGTCACGCTCGCCCGACAGCGGCTGCTGCGGATCCACGGCGGCGTGCGGTTCGGCGGGACGATCGATCTCGACGACGCCTTCCGGCTCGGGTTCCACCACGTCGCGATCGCGGCGGGCGCGGGGCGTCCGACGATCATCCCGCTCAAGAACAACCTCGCGCGCGGCATCCGCAAGGCGTCGGACTTCCTGATGGCGCTCCAGCTGGCCGGGGCCTACAAGCGCTCGGCGCTCGCGAACCTCCAGGTGCGCCTGCCGGCGGTGGTGATCGGCGGCGGCCTCACGGCGATCGACACCGCGACGGAGCTCGCCGCGTACTACGTCGTGCAGGCCGAGAAGACGGCCGATCGGCTCGACGCGCTGGTCGCGGAGCGCGGAGAGGTGGCCGTCCTCGCGATGTTCGACGAGGAGGAGCGGGAGTTCCTGGCCGAGCAGCGGCGCCACGCGGAGGAGATCCGCGACGAGCGCGCGCGCGCCGCGCGCGAGGGGCGCCCGCCGCGGTTCCAGGGCCTGATCGACGCGTGGGGAGGCGTCTCGCTCGTCTACCGGAAGCGGCTCATCGATTCGCCGGCGTACCGGCTGAACCACGAGGAGGTCGCCAAGTCGCTCGAGGAGGGGATCCGCTACGTCGAGAACCTCGCCCCGGTCGAGGCGGTGCTCGACGAGCGCGGGTGCGTCTCCTCGCTCGTCTTCGATCGGCAGGAGATCGTGGACGGCAAGTGGCGGAGCGCGGGGCAGGCGGTCTCGATCCCCGCCCGCACCGTGTGCGTCGCGGCCGGGACGAGCCCCAACGTCACGTACGAGAAGGAGCGCCCGGGCTCGTTCGTGTTCGACAAGTGGCGGCAGTTCTTCCAGCCGCACCGCGCCTACGTCGACGAGGGCGGCGCGCTCAAGGTGGAGCCGGCCAAGCCGCGGGAGGGCTTCTTCACGAGCTACAACGACGGCGAGCACGCGGTGAGCTTCTACGGCGACAACCACCCCCACTACGCGGGGAGCGTCGTGAAGGCGATGGCGAGCGCCAAGGACGCGTACCCGTCCGTCGTCGCGCTGTTCCGCCACGACATCGCCCGGCTCGGCGAGGAGCCGCAGGCCGCGCGCGACGCGCGGAGGCGCGACCTCTTCGCCCGCATCGATCACGACCTCGGCGCGGTGGTCGAGCGGGTCCAGCGGCTCACGCCGACGATCGTCGAGGTGGTCGTGCGCGCGCCCGCGGCGGCGCGGAAGTTCGAGCCCGGGCAGTTCTACCGGCTGCAGAACTACGAGGTGCGCTCGCCCGTGATCCGCGGCACGCGGCTCGCGATGGAGGGCCTCGCGCTCACGGGCGCGTGGGTCGACAAGGAGAAGGGGCTGCTGTCGCTCATCGCGCTCGAGATGGGCGCGTCCTCGCGCCTGCTCGCCGCGCTGCGCCCGGGCGAGGAGGTCGTCGTGATGGGGCCGACCGGCACGCCCACGGACATCCCCGAAGGAGAGACGGTGCTGCTCGCCGGCGGCGGGCTCGGCAACGCCGTCCTGTTCTCGATCGCGAAGGCGCTCAAGGCGCGCGGCGCCCGCGTGATCTACTTCGCCGGCTACAGGCGGGGCGAGGATCTCTTCAAGCAGGACGAGATCGAGGTGGCGACCGACCAGGTCATCTGGTGCACGGACGGCGGCGCCGAGGTCACCCCGCGGCGCGCGACCGACCGCCACTTCCGCGGCAACATCGTCCAGGCGATGCGGGCCTACGCCGAGCGCCAGTTCGGCGGCGAGCTGGCGGCCCTCTCGGAGGTCCGGCGCATCATCGCGATCGGCTCGGACAAGATGATGAACGCCGTGCGCGAGGCGCGGCACGGCGTGCTGGCGCCGCACCTGGATCCGAAGCACGTGGGCATCGCGAGCATCAACTCGCCGATGCAGTGCATGATGAAGGAGGTCTGCGCGCAGTGCCTCCAGCGGCACGTGGACCCGGAGACGGGCAAGGAGACGCTGGTCTTCTCGTGCTTCAACCAGGACCAGCTCATCGACCACGTCGACTTCAAGAACCTCGCCGCGAGGCTCCGGGCCAACACGGTGCAGGAGAAGCTGTCGAACGCCTGGCTCGATCACCTGCTGGCCGAGCGCCCCACGCTCCGGCACGTGTGACGTCGGCTCCGGGGCCTCGGCGATCCGAGGCCTCGCCGCCGCGGCACGTGGGAAGGCGGCCTCGGCGGCGTCTCGTCGACGTCTCGTCGAGTCGATGCGCCCGAGGCCGCCCATGGGGTGGGCGCGCGCTGCGGGCGCTTGCGCTCAGCTGCCCGCGGGCAGCTTGATCTTCGGCTCCTTGGGGTGGCGCCTGTACAGCAGGATCGTCCGTCCCAGCGTCTGCGCGACGGCGGCGCGGAGCTTCTGGGAGAGGGAGTCCGCGACGTCGTCCAGCTCGTCCGGGCACTCGGTGCCCAGGCGTATCTTCACGAGCTCGTGCCGCTCCAGGGCGGCGTCGACGGCCGTGACGACGCCGTCGGTCAAGCCGGCCTTGCCGAGCTGCACGACCGGGTCGAGGTGATGCCCCAGCGCGCGGAGGTGGCGGCGCTGCTTTCCTGTCAGATCCAAAGCGTTCGGCCTTTCTTGAGGCGCTCGCGCGACTCGGGCGCTCGATGGTGGATGGGACGTCCCTGTCGCGGTCGCGCGCGCGGTCATACTGGCCTCCGGGCCGAGCGAAAAGGGCGCGCCGCGCGGGCTCGGGCTCTTCGCGCAACGCCCGGATCGCCCAGGCCCGGAGCCGGAAAACCGGAGGATGCAGCGTACGTGGGTAGCACGTGGGTTTGCATGGGTAGATGTGCGACACGGGCCAGCGGGGCGCAAGCGGGCGGAGCTCTCAGCGGGCCCGGGCCGCTCTGGGTTTTGCTTGACGTGGCAGTGCAACAGGCATCCCCTTGATCTAGCGGCCGGGAGCTCGATGGGGGATCGAGCGCTCGGATCGACACCGACATGGGCTCATCGAGCGAGCGAGATTCGGTAGCGGGGCAGGACGCCGAGCTCCCTCGGCTGGACGAGGGAGCGAACCCTATCGAGCTCACGGTCCATGACGAGGTGAGCCCCTGTCCGTACCTGCCCGAAGCCGAAGCGCGGATGCCGCTGCGCGTGCCCATCCGCCCGCTCACCCGTGCGGAGTTCGACCAGAGGCTCGTCGCGGGCAACCGTCGCCATGGCAAGCTGCTCTACCGCACCCAGTGCCCCTCGTGCCGCGCGTGCGAGCCGATCCGGATCGTCGTTCGTGACTTCGTCCCCGGCCGCACGCAGCGCCGGGTGCTCCGCCGTGGAGAGCGCGTGGTGGACGTGGAGATCGGCCCGCCCGTGACCACGCGAGAGAAGATCATCCTGTACAACCGGCACAAGCACGGCCGGGGGTTGATGCGCGACGATGGCCCGCTCGGCGCCGCGGGGTACGAGGCGTTCCTCGTGGACAGCTGCTGCGAGACGTTCGAGATGCGCTATCGCGTCGGCGGCCGTCTCGTCGGGGTCGCCGTCGTGGATCGGGGGCAGGATTCCCTGTCCGCGGTCTACTCGTTCTATGAGCCCGAGCTGGAGCCGCTGAGCCCCGGTGTCTTCTCGATCCTGAAGCAGCTCGAGCTGTGCCGCTCCTGGGGCCTCCGGTACCTGTACCTCGGCCTGTACGTCGAGCGCTGCTCGCGGCTTGTCTACAAGGCGCAGTACCTGCCGCACGAGCGGCTCATCGATGGCCGCTGGCGGCGCTTCGAGCGGCAGCCGCGCGCGGCGCCATGACAGAAGCACGTCGCTGAATTTTGCGAGCGCGCCGCCCGGCGTCCCGTGGCAAGGACGTACCCATGTGGAATCGCGCTCTCGCTTTCACCTCGTGCGCTGTGCTCTGGGCTCTGCTCGTCGTCGCGTGCGGCGACACGCGGCCGATCTTCGACGCCGTCGGGGGCGCCGGGGGCGCCGGCTCGTCGGCGGGCGGGGAGGGCGGAGCAGGCGCCGGATCGTCCGGCGGCGGCACGGCCGGCGGTGATGGCACGGCCGGCGGCGGCACGGCCGGCGGCGGCACGGCCGGCGGTGATGGCACGGCGGGCGGCGGCGGTGATGGCACGGCGGGCGGCGGCGGCGGCACGGCCGGCGGCGGGGCAGGGTAGGTAGGGCGACGCCGCGTCGGCCGCGGGCCGGTTGTGTTCCGGCATCGCCGGGCCTAAGCCGCTCGCGTGCATCCGCTCGCAGACAAGGTCCTCGCCCGCGAGACGCGCGCGACGGCGCGGGCCTGCCGGCTCGTCGACGACCGCGTCGGCGACTATGCCGCGATCCTGAAGGATCTCTTCCCCCATACCGGCCGCGCCTGGATCCTCGGCGTGACGGGGAACCCGGGGGCAGGCAAGAGCACGCTCACGGATCGGCTGATCGGCGTGTTCCGGGGGCAGGGCCGCCGCGTCGCCGTGGTGGCGGTCGATCCCACGAGCCCGTTCACCGGCGGCGCGATCCTCGGTGATCGCATCCGCATGCAGGCCCACTTCAGCGATCCCGACGTGTTCATCCGGTCGCTGGCGACCCGGGGCGCGCTCGGCGGGCTGTCGCGCTCGGTGGTGGACGTCGTGCGGGTGCTCGACGCCTGGGGCGCGGACGTCGTGCTGGTCGAGACCGTCGGCGTCGGGCAGGACGAGCTCGAGATCACCCGGATGGCGCACACCACCCTGGTCGTCGCCGCGCCGGGGATGGGCGACGAGGTGCAGGCGATCAAGGCGGGCATCCTGGAGTGCGCCGACGTCTTCGCCGTGAACAAGGCCGACCGGGACGGGGCCGACGCGGCGGTGCGCGATCTGGAGCTCATGATCGCGCTCGGCGGAGAGGTGGCGGCGGCCTCCGGGCGGGCGCGCGGGCACAGCGCCGCGGCGCTCCACGCCCGCGCGCAGGGGGCGCCACCTCCCGGAGGAGAGCCAGTCGAAGGGCCGTGGGAGCCCGTGATCGCGCGGACCGTGGCCACACGTAACGAGGGCGTGGCGGCGCTCGTGGACAAGCTGGAGGGGCACCGAGCGTGGCTGTTCGGGACCGAGGCCGGCGCTGCGCGCCGTGAGGAGCGCCTGCGCGAAGCGATGCACGTGCAGCTCCGCGACGCGCTCACCGACGCCGCCGTCGCCGCGCTCGGCCCTGCGCTCGAGGCCGCGGTGCACGCCGTCGCGCGGCGCAAGGTCGACCCCTACACGGCGTCGGAGCAGCTCGTCGCGGCCTTCCGCAGCGCTGGCGCCGTCGTGCCCGGCGCCGCCGTCGCGCCCGGCGGCGGGACCTGAGCCGGCTGCCACGAGGCCGGGCGGCCGGCTCAGGTAGGGCGCCCGGTGCTACTAGTCGATGCAGCGATTCAGAGCGTCGTTCTCGTACTTACAGGACGTACTCCATTTATCGTCGCGGTTGCAGACCCCGGTGTCGTCCTCGCACTCCAGGAGAGCGTCGTACTCGTCGACACAGTCGCGGCGGTCGGCGTCTACGTACCTGTGATCATAGCGATCGAGGCAGTCGCCGTACTCGCGGTCGCTGCACCCCTCGCAGTCGCACTTGTAGTCGCAGAGATCGTCCTCCAGAGGGCTGCACGCGGCGGTGACGAGGCAAGCGAGGGCGAGGATCAGGTGCGGAGCCTTCATTGGCCCAAGTTTATCCCGCGCCCTCGGCTCCAGCGCGATAAACAGCTCGCTGGGCGCCGGGCGACGATGCGCCGCGTTCGCCTGCTTTCACCTTCCATCGGTGCGCTCGACACCCAGCTTGTGCGCCGAGGCGCCGAGCGCGGCTGACGTTCACGGCGCGGCGCCGCGGCGCCGCGGCGGCTTGCGCCCCACGTTCTCTGCGTGGAATGCGCTCGGGCACGCGTCGCTGATCCCGCAGCCTCCGCACGCTGGCTTCTTCGCGAAGCAGATCCGGCGGCCGTGAAAGATCAGCGTGTGGGACAGCATGTCCCAGTCGCGCCGCGGGAAGAGCGCCACGAGGTCGCGCTCGATCTGCTCTGGCTTGTCGCTGGTCGTCCACCCGAGCCGCTGCGACAGGCGCTGCACGTGTGTGTCGACCACGACGCCCTCCGGCGCTCCGAAGGCGACGCCGAGCACCACGTTCGCCGTCTTGCGCCCGACGCCGGGCAGCTTCACGAGCTCGGCGAGCGTCCTCGGCACCTCGCCGCCGTGCCGCTCGATGAGGCCTCGCGCGAGCCCCACGATGTTCGTCGCCTTCTGGTTGAACATGCCCATCCCGAGCCGCCGGAGGAGCGCGCCCACCTCGGCGGTGTCGGCGCTGGCGAGCGCGCGGGCGTCGGGATACGCGCCGAACAGGTGGGGTGTCACCTTGTTGACCAGCACGTCCGTCGTCTGGGCGCTGAGCACCGTCGCGACGAGGAGCTCGAACGAGGAGCGATGATCCAGCTCGCAGTGGGCGTCCGGGTGCAGCGCGCGCAGCCGCGCGAAGGTGGCCTGCGGCGCGCTCGGCGCTGCGCGCGCCGGCGTCGGCCGAGCCGCGTCGGCGACCGCTGCCTTCTCGGGCCTCGGCGCGCGCGTCTTCGCCGCCCTGAGGGCACCCCCGGGAGCCGCCTTGCTCGGCCGCTTCACCGGTGCGGCGACGCCCTCGTCTCGATGTGGACCTGCGGGATGGACAGCGACCGACGCGGGCGGTCGGCGCGCGCCCCGCCCAGTCAGGGCGAGGTCTCGCGCGCGACCGCCCTCTGCCGTCTCAGCTGACGAAGGCGCGCTTCCGCGTCTCATGCTCATCGAGGAGCTTCTCGACGCTCGCGAGCGCGTTTTCCACCGACTCTTGCACCATCTGCAGCACCGTCGTCGCCGAGCCCTTCAGCGCCTCGTAGTAGCGCTGCCGCTCGGTCGAGTGGATGATCGACGGAGGCAGGCCCGTGCGGAGCAGCAGCATGTTCATGAACAGCCTCGCGACCTTGCCGCTGTCGTTCGGGAACGGATAGACCCGCAGCAGATCGTAGTGCGCGCGCGCGGCGATCCGGATGCCGTTCCGCGTCTTCCGCGTCTCGGGGTCGTTCAGCCAGTCGATGATCTGACGCACCTTGTAGGCGATCTTGTCCGGCGGAGCGTACTCGTGGAAGTAGAGCCGATGCTGGGGGATGTCCTTGCGGTATTTGACCGTCTTGAGATCCCCCTCCTCCGGATGGAGGATCAGGTACAGCTTCTTCATGCAGTCGAGCGTGAGCGGGGCCCGCTTGTTCTCGCCCTGCTCGCGCACGTACGCGATGGCCTCCTTGTGCCGCCGGATGTCATCGTACGTCGGCTGAAGGCTCGAGTCCGTGACGAGCGGCGCCGGGCCGGCGAGGGCCGCGCGCAGCTCGTCGAACGTGTAGACAACCCCTTCGAGCGCGCTGTCGTGGTAAATCCACGACATATCGAGGCTGTCGATGTAGCGCCGCCGGAAGTCCTCCGACTGCGCGTTCAACCGCTGCTCGATGATCGCGCTGCGCTCCTCGATGGTGGCTCGCCGAGGCGGCGGCAGCATCGGCAGCGGCAGGGTGACCACCCGCGGCGCCTCCCGGAGCGGGACGCGACCCGGACGGCGCTCGATCGACGCCCCCGCGCTCTTCCCCTTCGCCCCGCCCGGCCGCGCGCTCTTCTTGTCGGCGACCGGCTTGTCGCTCGTGCGTGACGGCCTGTCGCTCGCCCGGCGCGGTCGCTCGACCTCGCTCGGCGCGGCCTGCTCCGAGACGTCCTTGAGCTTCGGCTTCTCCTTGAGCTTCGGCTGATCGTCGAGCCTCAGCTTCAGCTTCTTGCGGAGCTTCGTCGGCTCTGCCGCCGGCGCCGCGAGCGCCCGCTCGGAGCGCGCCGCGACCTTTCTCCTGACGAGCCTCGGCTTCGTGACCTTGACCCGCACGAGCCTCGGCTTCGTGACCTTGACCCGCACGAGCCTCGGCTTCGTGGCCTTGACCCGCGCGGCCTTCGTCTTCGCGGCCTTCGCTTTCCGCGCCCGCCCGGCGACCGCCCTGGTCTTCGCGGCCCTGACCTTCGCGGCCCTCGGCTTTGCGACCCTGGCGCGGGTCACCCTGGCCTTCGTGGCCTTGGCCCTCGCCGTCTTCGCCCGCGTCGCCCTGGCCTTCGCCGCCCTCGCCTTGACCTTCGTCGCCCTGGCCTTCGCCCTGGCCTTGGTCGTCCTGAGCTTGGCGGCGGTGCGCGTCGACCTGGCCTTCGTCCTGGCCGCGGCCTTCTTCGCCTTCGACGCGCTCGCTCGCTTCGCGGCCGCGCGGGTGGCCTTCTTCGCCCTCCCGACCGCCGCTTTCTTCCTCGCGCCCGTACGGGTTGCCCGCGCCGGTGTGCGCGCCGCCTTGCGCCGCGCCGGGGCCGCCGACTTGCGGGTGGTCGCCCGTTTTGTCGTGGTTTTCCGCCGCTTTGCGGCCTTCACGGCAGCGGTGCGTCGCGCAGCAGGACGAGAGGATGCGGCCTTCCGCTTCGGCTTGCGCGCGGCCGAGCGGGCGGCAGGCTTCGCCTTCCGCGTCCGCGCTGTCGAGGTTGCTCGCCTCGAGCTTGCCGCGCTGGCCTTGGTCGCTCTCTTCCGGTCTTTTTTCGAAGTTTTTCGGGTCTTCTTTGCCGCCATGGGCGTGCTTTCACACAATCGCTCAGGCTGCCCGCTGCCACGCTGCGGCGAGCTAACATACGATCGAAAAGGGCCTAATGCCGGCCAGCAGCCTAGCAATTTGAGGATTTATCCGTCAACCAGTCCGGTGCGGAAGTGGGCAGGAAGCGACATCCCGCAGCTGGATCGCCGATGATCCAGTTGACCCGGCCTGCCAGATTCCGCCGGCGGCGGTCCCGGCCGGCGTAGCTCGAGGCCGGGCGCCAGCGCTCCGCGGCCGAGGGACGGCCCTCAGCTGTCGATGTTGATGCCGAGCCGCTGCCGGATGGCGAAGTACTCCTCGCTGGCCGCGTAGAGCGTGAGCTCCTTGAGCCTCTCCTTGTGGGGCAGGGCGGCGCTCGCCTCGTCGGTCGCCTTGATCATCTCCTGCGCCAGCTCGAGGTCGTTGGCGAGGAGGAACCCCGCGCGGTCGGCCGTCAGGTCGACGCCGGACACCCAGCGCTTCAGGTCGATGGCGCCGGCCTGGAGCAGCTTCGTCACGGCGCTCGCGAGCTGATCGCGCGCCGGCCCGACGAGGATGGGCTCCAGGACGGCCAGGTCGTCCATCACCGGCCCCTCCAGCTCCTTCGTGATCGGGAACGTGGGCGAGATCAGCTTGATCGCCGCGAACAGCCAGGCGCGCAGGCCGGTGCCCGTCGGCACCAGGTGCCGGAGGTACATGCCCGGCCGGTAGTAGGTGAGGTGGCGGGCGGCGATGAACGCGGCGGCCTGCGTGGGCAGGTCCATCTGGAGCGCCGCGGCGCCGAGCACGATCGCCGGGACGTGCGCGTGTAGGAACGAGACGCCGCCGCCGTCGTTCGGATCCTGGAACGTGAGCGGCGGCGAGAGCCCCAGGACGCCCGCCGCGTAGTAGAGCGTCTGCGACATCGGGTAGGGGTGGCGCGAGAGATCGAGCTGGTAGGCGAGCTGGTAACCGAGCTCCTCCAGCGGCTGCCCGTTCTTCCTGAGCACGGCCGGCTCGATGACGCCGAAGACCGCGGTCAGGAGCGGATCCGCGTCGGGGTGGACGAGCGCGGTCGCCCACGCGTCGTCGTCGAGCGGCTGCTGCGCCGCCGCGGCCGTGTCGGGGCGCAGGCGCCGGAAGAAGCGCTCCTCGTCCGGCTCGGCGGCGCTCAGGCAGCAGAGCACCTGGCACAGACAGAAGGCCGCGTCGGCGCGCTTCGCCTCTGTGTACATCTTCCGGAGCAGCCGGTACGCGTCCGGCTTGTACGGGTTGCGCCGCAGGATCGGGGCCTGCGCGACCACCGCCTTGTCCAGGTACTCCGCCGGGTTGCTGGCGTAGAGGTTCACAAGGAGCTCGTTCCGCGCCTCGCTGTCGGGATCGAGCGTCTGCGCTGCCTCGTAGGCGTCGATCGCCTCGCTCGTCCAGCCGAGCTTGTCCTTGTAGAGGGCGCCCAGCCGGTCGAACGTCTCGAGCATCTTCGCCGTGTCGTTCTCCTCGGTCGCCCTGTCGAGCTCGACCTTGAGCAGGCGCTCCACCTCCTCGTGGTCGCCCTTCTCGCCGCGGAGCTCGATCGCCTCCGCGAGCGCCCGGGTGAGCGACGGGTCGAGCGCCAGCACCTCGTCGTAGAACGTGGCGGCCCGGTCGAGATCGCCGAGCTGCCGCGCGCTCACGATCGCCGCCGTGTGCAGGTACTTCGCCTTCTGCCGGCTGTCGTCGATCTTGGCGGCGAGCTTGAGGACGATGTCGACGAGCTTCGACCAGTCCTTCTCCTCGCTGTAGAGCTGCATCAGCTTGGTGAGGATCCTCCGGTCGTCCGGGCGCTCGTCCAGCGCGGCCACGTAGCTCTTCGCGGCGCGCGCCCGGTCGTGGAGGTGCGCGGCGAGCAGGTCGCCGATCTCGAGCAGGAGCGCGCTCCGCTCCTCGCCGGTCACCACGTCGAGCCGCCGGTGCTTGAGGCGCACGACCTCCTCCCAGTCCCCCTTGGCCTCGAACACCCTGGAGAGCAGGGCGAGCGGGGCAGGGGACTCCGGGAGGAGATCGGCGGCGCCGTTCAGCGCGGCGACCGCGCCGTCCGGATCGCCGGCCGCAAGCCGCGCCTCGCCGAGCCCGAGGAGCGCCTCCGCCCGGTCGCGCTCCGGCAGGCCGGCGCCGAAGCGGTCCACGAGGCGGCCGTAGAGCTCCGCGGCCTCCCTGGCCCTGCCCGCGTCGAGGTTGACCCTGGCGGCCCGCGAGAGCGCGGCCGGGTCGTCCGGCGCGAGCGCGAGCAGCGCCTTCACCGTGCCGATCGCCTTGCCGCTCGAGCCGCTCTTGCCGAGCGCGTCGACGTAGCGGAGGAGCAGCTTGAGCCCCTGCTCCTTCGGCAGGACGTCGACCCGGCTCGCCAGGAGCTCGTAGTGCCGCGCCGCCTCGAGGAAGCGGCCCGCCTCGAACGCGAGATCGCCCGAGATCATGAGCCCGGGCACGCCCGTAGGATCGAGGTCGACCGCCCTCGTCGCGGCCTCCGCCGCGCGCCCGTCGTCCTTGAGGCGCTCCCGGAGCAGCAGCGCCATCTCGCCGTACAGGCGGCCCTTGGCGAGGTTGCCCTCCGCGGCCTCGGCCTCGCGCGCGATGAGCTCGACGGCGCTCGTCGCGTCGCCCCGGGCGAGGTAGGCCGCGCGCAGCGCCGAGGACGCGCCCGCGTTCTGCGGCTGCGCGTCGAGGGCCATCTTGTAGCGCTCGATCGCCCCGTCCCGATCGCCCTTCTCCTCGAGCATCTTCGCCGCGCGGATCCAGAGATCGGCCCGGCTCTCCGCGGTCTTCGCCGTCGCCGCGAGCGACTCGATCGCGCTCAGCGCCGCCGCGGCGTCGCCCGTCGCGGCCCGCACGTGCGCGAGCGACTCCAGGGCCCCGGCGTGGTGGGGATCGATCGCGAGCACCCGCTCGTAGGCCTTGCGGGCGCGCTCGGGCGAGCCGACCTGCTCGAGGAGCACGCGCCCCATCGCGAGCAGCAGCTCCTCCCGGCGCCTGTCGTCGGACACGATGACGAGCTGCCGCTCGTAGAGCGACACCACGTCCTCCCAGCGCTCGAGGGCGCGGTAGTGCCGCCCAAGCGCGGCGAGCGAGCCCTCGTGCGCGCTGTCGATCCCGAGGATCGCCTCGAGGGCCTCGGCCGCCTTCGCGTGGTCGAGGAACTCCTCGTCGTGGATGCCGGCGATCCGCTCGTAGAGGTTGATCTTCTGGCGCGGCGTCGCGCTGACGTCGATCTGGCGCGCCAGGTTCTGGAGGAGCGCCGCGTAGCTGCCGGCGCGGCTGTGGATGCGATCGAGCCCGCGCAGGGCCGTCAGGCTGGCCGGATCGAGCTCGAGCGCCGCCTCGTAGCGGCGCGTCGCCTCGCCCAGGTCCCCGAGCCGGTCCTCGTAGAGCTCGGCGAGCTTGCAGATCGTGTCGACGCGCTCCTCGCCCCGCTGCGCCTCCGCGCGCCGCTCGAGGATCTTGGCGTAGCCCGCGTGATCCTCGGCGCGCCGGTAGATCCTGAGCAGCGCCTCGCACGTCCTCGTGTGCCCCGGATCCTCGGCGAAGATCTGCTCGTACAGGTCGCGCGCGCGGCCTGCGTCGCTCAGCTTCGTCTCTAGGAGATCGGCCGCCGCGGCGCGGAGGTCGCGCGCCTCCCCCGGGGTCGCGGCGCGGTCGGCCCGCGACAGCAGCACCTGGACGAGCTCCTGCCACTGCTGGGCGCGGCGGTAGACCTGCGAGAGCCCCTCCAGCGCCTCCTCGTTCGCGGGGTCGAGCCCGAGCACGAACTGGAAGCACGGGATCCCGAGGTCCGCCCGCGCGATCTTCTCCGCATACCAGGGCCCGAGCCGGTTGAAGAGCGCGAGCTTCGCCTCGGCCGGCATCGCCTCGTCGGTGCTCGCCTGGCTCAGGATCTGGAGCGCCTCGGACCAGATCTTCATGTCGCTGCCGGCCGCGCGCTCCAGGTCGACGGCGTAGGCGTCCTGCTCCGGATCCTGCGCGAGCGCCTGGGCGAAGGCGAACACCCCCTGGTCCTTGTCGTCGAGCTCCCGCACGTAGAGGTGCCCGATCTCGTTGAGCGCCCGGGCGCGCTCGCCGGCGGTCTCGGCGCGCTCGCTCCGCTGGAGGAGCATCTCCACGAGCTCCTCGTGCTTACCCAGCGCCTTGCGGAGCTCCTCGAGCGCGCTGAAGGCGATGTCGTCGCCCGGCGCGAGCTCGAGCAGGCGCAGGTAGACCGCCTCCGCCTTGTCGTGCAGCCGCCCCTTCTCGTAGATCCTGGCCGCCCGGAAGTGCAGGAGCTTCTTCGCGGCGACGCCCTGGTCATCGCCCTGGCCGGGCGCCGAGCCCGCGTCGATCTGCTCCGAGGCCATCACGAGCGCCTCGGCCACGCGCCCCGGGTCCGCTCCCCGATCGACGGCCGCCTCGACGGCGAGCGCGAGCTCCGTGTCCATCGGGCTCGCGACGAGCCGATCGATGAGGTCGTTCAGCTGCGCGCCCTCGATCGCCGCCTCCTTCTGCTGCGGCTTGCCGAGCGGCTCGATCGCGTCGAGCACCGCGCGCGTCCCCCTCGGCCGGGCGTCCTGCGCCTTCGCGAGCAGGCGGCCCGAGAGCTCGTCGACGTCCTTGCCCACCCAGCCGCGCGGCGCGACAGCGCTCGGCGGCGGCGGCGGCTCGATGAGGTGCGCGACGGCGATGTCGACAGCGGCGGCGCCCGAGAACACGGGCTTGCCCGTGAGGAGCTCGAAGAGCAGCGCGCCGAAGGCGTAGAGATCGCTCGCGGGGCCGACGCTCTCGCCGCGCAGCTGCTCGGGGCTGGCCGCCTCGACGAGCTCCGGGCTGGACCACCCGGCGCCGAGCCGGTCGCCGCCGACGTCGACGAGGACCGGGAGCGGCTCCCCGTCCTCGCCGCGGGCCACGACGACGTTCTCGAGCTTGAGCGCGCCGTGGACGAGGCGCTGCTCGTGGAGCGCGGCGAGGCCGCCGAGGATCCCTCGGAGCAGCGGCTTCGCCTCGTTGATGTGGAGCGGCCCCGAGCGCGCGAGGCGCGCCGAGAGCGGCAGCCCGTCGACGTGCGCGTACGCCACGAACGCCCGGCCGCCCACGATCCCCGCGTCGACGCCGCTCGCCAGGTTCTCGTGGTGCACCTGCGCGGCCAGGCGGACGTGGGTGAGGTACCTGCGCACCGCCCGGCTGTCCCGGGTCGCCTCGCGCCGGAGCACCTTGAGCGTCCGCGGCTCGGTCCCCCGGGTCGCCGCGTAGACGAGGCCCCGCGGGCCCTCGCCGATTTTTCTCGTGACGATGTAGTCGCCGAACGCCTCGCCTGGCCCGATCTCTTCCGGCAGGCCGAGCCCATGCGCGCCGAGGGCGCGGACGCGCGCGTCGACCTCTGCGCGTGAGGCGATGACGGCATCGATCAACGCATCGATGGCGTCGAGCTCCACGCAATGATCCGTGAGGGCGCGCGCGAAGGAGGCCTTGGAGGCGCTGCCCCCGATCTCGGCCGGGTTGAAGCCGAGGAGGTCGGACGACAGGGCCATCATTTCATCGAGCGAAAAGAGGCGCTCGAGCTCGCCTCGAACGATATCAATGGACATGGGACTCCTCGGGCCGAGCCATCGTGCCGGCGTTGCGCGCGCAGCGGACCTACCGGACGGCGGGGGACGTGGGGCATGCTAGCGAAGCTTGGGGCTCCATGCGACATCCGACGATCGCCTGTTTTGCAGGGCGCTTCCGCGGCGCGCGGCGCGACGGCGGCGCTCGACGTGGGCGCAATCGACGTGGATCGACGTGGCGCGCGGGGTCGTGCTCACCGCGCCTGCCCGCCGAGAGCCCGGGTAAAAGGTAACGCGGAGTTGCAGGAACCCTGGAGGAAAGTTGACAGGAGCGCGGACGACGTGCGAGCGGATGTCTGTGCGTCGAATAGCGCAGTTCCTGGAGCGGACCCTCCCCATCGCGGTGCTCATCGTCGCCGTCGTGGGCGCACCGATCATGATCTTCTCGCCGCAGGGGCTGCCCCGCCTGCGAGAGCTCGAGAGAGAGCTCGCCGACGTCGAGGAGGAGAATGCCGACCTCGGGCGGCAAATCGAGGCCCTCCGCGGCAAGGTGGCGCGCCTGCGCGACGACCCGACCGCCGTGGAGAGGATCGCGCGCGACAACCTGGGTCTCGTGCGGCAGAGCGAGGTGGTCTTTCAGTTCTCCCGCTGAGGATTCGAGGTCTCTCGGCCCTTCCCAGGCCTGTTGTTGTATCGGCCACAGGGCTCCGCCGCGGAAGCGCTCGACGTGAGGGCGTGAGCCAGCGCTCGACGCCAGGACGTGAGCCGGCGCTCGGCGTGAGCGCATGAGCTCGCCTGGCCCGCTCGCTCGCCCAGCGCGCGCCACCGCGCGCCACCCCGCCGCCTGCGCTGGCGAGGGAACGCGCCCGCTGCCCCCCAGCCGCCCGTCCAGAAGGCGCAGCGTCCGTCGTGACCGGATGCGGGGCGCTGCACGCTGGCAGCGTCCTTTCTGGTATTGTGCAGCGAGTGTCGCTAGACCTGGGCCGCCTCCTCATCGCCGCCGGCGCCGTCTCCAAGGCTGAGGTCGAAGCCGCCCTCTTCGTGGCGGTCCTGCGGGGCATCCCGTTCCCTCGCGCCCTCATCGACCGCGCCGCCATCAGCGAGCGCGCCCTCGAGGAGGAGCTCGATCGCCACGGCGGCCTCGCGCTCCGGCAGGTCGTCGGCGCACGCGATCTCGTCGCGCGCTTGCCGCGCGCCATGTGCCGCCGCCTCGGCGCCGTCCCGATCCGCATCGATCCCGGCGTCGGCACCATCGACGTCGCGGCGGCCGATCCGCTCGATCGCCACATCGCCGACGAGTTCAGCTTCCACCTCGGCGCGCCGGTGCGCATCGTCCGCGCGCCGATCACGGCGGTCGAGGAGGCCATCCGCGCCCTGGATCTCGACGAGCGGGAGCAGGTCCCCTCCCGCGCGCGGCGCGCGACCCCGGCGTTTCCGCACGGCGCGCCCCAGTCGACCATCCCGCCGCCGCCGTCGTCCGAGGTGCCCATCCCGCTGATCCGTCGCGCCTCGGTGCCCTCGTTCGACGAGGCGGGCCTCGTCGAGGCGCCGAGCGGCAAGCACGGCCACCGCGGAGCGGCGCACAACGGTCACGCTCAGCGCGCGGACACGCCGGCGGCGCACGAGGACACGATCCTGCCGCTCCGCCACTCGAAGGCGGCCCCCGGCGCGCGCGGCTCTCCCTCGAGCGCTCGCCGCCCAGCGGACGCCGAACGCGGCGCGGGCGGGAGGGCGACCGGGCTTCAGGCGGCCCTGCGCGCGCCGGCGGTGGAGCCGCCCGCCGTCTCCTTTCCGCCGCCTCCGCCCGTGGAGATCTCGCCGCCCTTCAAGCTGCTCGCCTCGATCATGCCCCAGGCCTCGCCTGGCCCCGACCGCGCGCCGGACAGCGCCGGGCGGGAGCCGGCCCCCTCGACGCGGCGCCTCGGCCGGCTGCCGCTCGACGCGCCCTCCGGCCTCCCGCCGCTCTCGCGCCGCCGCTCCGCGACTGCAGAGGCCCCGGCGCCGGGCAGCGGCAGGGCTCGCCCGGAGAGCGCCGCGCCGCCGTCGAGCCGGCGCTCCGGGCGGCTCCCGGCGCTGCCTCCGGCGCCCGAGCCGGAGCTCGCCGATCCCCTCGACGACGATCCGCCGCCGCAGCCCTTCGTCGATCTGAGCGACGTCATCGACGCGCTGTACCTCGCGCGCACGCGCGACGACGTCGTCCGGCTCGCGCTCCGGGGGCTGCGGCTGTTCGCCGGGCGTGTCGCCATCTTCGCCGCGCACCGCGGGGTCTTTCGCGGGTTCGCGTGCAACGCGGAGTTCGGCGACCAGGAGGCGCTGCGCAAGCTCTCCCTCCCGATGGATCAGCCGAGCGTGCTCGCCACGGCCGTGGCGACCCACCTCTACGTCGGCCCGATCCCCGGCACCCCTACCCACGCGCCGCTGCTCGACGTCATGGTCAACCCGAGCCTCGACGTCGCCGCCGTCGCCGTGCAGGTCGTCGGCCGGCCCGCGATGATCCTGGTCGCCGATCGGATCCTCGACACCTCGAGCGGCTCGCGCCGGATGGTCGAGCTCGCGCGCGCCGTCGGCGAGGCGTTCAGCCGGATCCTGTCAGCGCGCGGGTGAACGCCCGCCGTCGTCCCGCGCGACGAGCGCTGCGCGCTGCTCCGACTGTTCCGACGCCACCCTGAACGATCGCGCCGCGCTCGGCGTCCGCGGAGGCGTCCGCGCGTCGTCGGCTGCCACGGCGCTCGCAGCTGCGCCCGCACGCGCCGCGCCGCAGCCGTCGCGTTGCATGCGTGCGTTCCGCGCCTTTCATCGGCGCAACGAAGGCAGGAGGATCCTGATGCCGCTGCGATGCAAGTACGCATTGCCCGAGCTCAAGATGTGTTGTTTTCCAGTGTATCTGTCCGACACGATCTCTTCACTTTGCGTGTTACAGGAATTTTCTCGTGACAAGGGAATTGCGTCCACTCTCTTCGAAATTTTTTACAATCCCGAACCCTTTTTATGAACGGTGGTCAGATTTGGCTATCCGACTGAGGGTCAAATCGGGTTAAGGCATTTGGGTCTCATCGAGTTCGCGTGGACAGCGTGATTCGCCTCCCCCGAAAGGAGCTCCAAATGCATCCTGCAAAGCCGCACGAGAGCAATGTGATCGCCCGTAAGCTCGTTTTGGTGATCGCTGGTTTGACCGCCGCCGCGGCCGGTTGCTCGGCAGACGTCGGTGGCGCCGACACCGAGGAAGTCGGCACGAATCAGCTGGGATTTGAGCGGTTCGAGCGGACGGTGTTCCGCGAGCCTGACACTGGCATCTACATTGTTAACGGGGACACGCCGGTCGTAGATATCAAGCATCTGCGCGAGTTCTGGGAGGCGCATGTGCGCGATGGTGCGCTGATCGTCAACCAGGAAGGGGGGGAAGACGTCATCTGGACGGCGGAGCAGCGGCACAACCTCTCCTACTGCGTGAGCAAGAGATTCGGGGCCAAGTACGAGGCGGTGGTGACGGCGATGGCGGATGCCGTCAAGGCCTGGGAGGACGTCACGGACGTCGACTTCATCCATGTCGAGTCGGCCGACGCGAACTGCACATCGAGCACCAGCCAGGTCCTGTTCGACGTGAACCCCGTCAACACCGGCGGTCAGTACCTGGCGCGCGCCTTCTTCCCCGGCCAGTCGAGGTACTCGCGGAACGTGCTGATCGACGGGAACGCTTTCGACAGCACGCGGCCCACGCTCACGGGCATTCTCCGCCACGAGCTAGGGCACACCCTTGGCTTCCGCCACGAGCACACCCGTCCTGAGTCGGGCACCTGCTTCGAGGACGACAACTGGCGTGCCCTCACCGAGTACGATGGCGCGTCCGTCATGCACTATCCCCAGTGCAACGGCACCGGCGACAGCACGCTCGTCCTCACGCAGAAGGACATCGCGGGCGTCCAATCGCTCTACGGCACGCCGAACGGAGGCGGCGGAGGTGGTGGAGGCGGCGGAGGCGGCGGAGGCGGCGGGGAGCCGACCGGGGAGCCGACCGGGGAGCCGACCACCGAGCACTTCAGCGGGCGCCTCGCCCGGGGAGCCTTCGAGGCGGTCGGGCCCGCCGAGGGGTTCGAGGTCGTGCCCGGGACGACCCTCACCGTCGTCATGACCGGGACCGGAGACCCCGATCTCTTCGTGAAGTTCGGCGACGCGCCGACGGCGAGATCGTTCGATTGCCGGCCTTACCTCAGCGACGCCAACGAGACATGCACGCTCGATGTGCCCGCGGGCAAGACGAGGGCCTTCGTCAAGGTGAACGGCTTCACGGCCTCGACCTACGACATCGAGGTGCGCTACTCCGCGCCGAAGGCGCCCGGTGGCGAGCCCGCAGGCGGTGGCACCGAGACCTCGAAGAGCTTCGAGGGCAGCGTCTCGCGGCGCGAGACGGCGTCCCATGGGCCGATCTCGGTGGTCCCTGGCACGACCTTCCGGGCCGTGATGAGCGGCACCGGAGATCCCGATCTCTACGTGCGGTTCGGCGAGCAGCCCACGCTGAGCGCCTTCGACTGCCGGCCTTACCTCGACGGGGCGGACGAGACGTGCGAGCTGACGGTCCCGGAAGGGCAGTCGGAGGCCTTCCTCCTCGTGCAGGGATACGCGGAGAGCACGTACACGGTGAAGGTCGATTACACGACGCCGTGACGCGACGGCCCCCCGGTCCGCAAAGGCGGAGAGGGCGCCAGACGCGACCTGCGTAGAAGAAATCGACGCGGCGGAGAGGCACCGAGGTGCAGGGGCTCAACCCCACTCTCCGCTGCGCGTCGTTCTTCCATCATGCTCGCTTCGCTTCTCACGGGCCGACCGACCCGCGCGGGCGGCGCGAACGCGGTCGACGCGGGCGCGGGCAGCCGCGCGCGGGGGGAAAGAAGCGGCGGGCGGCCGGCGGGCGGCAACGACGCGAGCCTGCCGCGCGAGGAGCCTGCGAGGAAGTCGACCCCCGTGCCCCGGTGAATGATAGGCTGCTGGCCCGGATCCTTTAGAGGCGCCGCCGCTTGCCCATGCCCAACGAGACCCCTCACGCCCTTCGCTTCACCTGGCTGTTGGCCGCGTTGCTCGTGGAGTCCGTCACGCTGGCCGGATGCATCGGAGAGCCCTTTCAGAGCGGCACCGGCACCGGCACCGTGGGCTCGACCGGCGGTGGCGGCAGCGAGCCGATCGGCGGCGGCGGCAGCGAGCCGATCGGCGGCGGGGGAGCCGGGGGAGGGACCGGCGGAGGGCCGCCGCCCGTGCCGGTGACATGGCCAGACTCGCCGACGACGCGGTGCTCGAACGGGACGACCGTGCTGGAGGAGTGCCCAGGACCCTCGGCGCCCTTCTTCGGACAGGACGGGAACTACGAGATCGCCGTTCCCTCCTACACAGAAGCGAACGGCGCGGTGAAAGACTCGGTGACCGGGCTCACCTGGGAAAAGGTGGCGGAGAACGCGATGTTCACGCTGGTCGGCGCGCAGGAGCACTGCGCGGCGCTCAGCGCCCAGGGGATCGGCGGCCTCTCGGACTGGCGCCTGCCGACGCGGATCGAGCTCGTCTCCATCCTTGATTTCGGCCATCCCACGGCGTTTCCCGACATCTTCTTCACGTCCAGCCAGGACAGCTTCTACTGGTCCGCGACCGACGTCGCCGCAGACACCTCGTTCGCCTGGGGCGTGCTGGCCAGCGATGCGTCCCTCGGCTTCTTCCCGAAGGACGACACGGCCGGCGCGCGGGCGCTGTGCGTCGGAGGCGTGAAGGGGATCGCGCCGGCCGATCTCTCGCCCGGCGAGGACTGGGTGCTCGATCGCTCGACGGGGCTCGTCTGGCAGCGCCACGCCTCCCAGACCCGGTTCATCTGGAGCGACGCGCTCGCGCACTGCGAAGGGCTCGACCTCGCCGCGAAGAGCGACTGGCGGCTGCCGAGCGCGAAGGAGCTGCTCTCGATCGTCGATGATCGGCTGTCCGGGCCGGCGATCGACCTGGAGGCCTTCCCGGGGACGCCGTCCGACGTCTTCTGGTCGTCGACGCCCGCCATCGGCAGCGCGGAGAAGGCCGTCCTCGTCAACTTCACGAACGGCGCATCGCAGGACCACACGGTCCGCGATCGGCGGCTCGCGCGCTGCGTTCGCTCCGACGGGTGAGCGCCGCCCTCGCCCCGAGGGGCGGCGGAGGCGGCGGATGGCGCGCGCCGCCGCCGCCCACCCGCTGCCAGCGATGAGCCCAGGCCGCCGCGGCGGATCAGCCTCCGGGCTTGACGAACTTCAGGACGAAGCGATCGCTCGTGCCCCGCTTTTCGCCCGCCACCATGGGCGAGGCGTTCCAGTCGCGCGTGTCCGCGGCGCTCCGGAGGAAGGTCGCCTCGGCCGCGAGACGGAAGCCGGCCCGCTCGATCTCCTCGCGCACGATCTTCTCCTCGATGCGGTGGAGCGTCTTCACCTCGGTGACGCCCGTCCCGGCGCGCCCCGCATGATCGACGATCGCGAACACGCCGCCGGGCTTGAGCGCGCGGAAGACCGCGCGGTTCATCGCGGCCCGGTCCGCCTCCATCCACACCGTGTCGTGGTAGAAGAGCACGAGGAACACGGCGTCGAGATCGCGCGCCTCGGGCGGCAACGGGTCGTCGAGCTCGCGATCGACCCGGACCACCGGCTTCATCACGGGCTTCTTGAGCCGCTCGCTCCACGGCTTCTCGGCGAAGCGCTCGAGGACGAAGCGGTTGTTCTGCGCATAGACGACCCCTCCCGGCCCGACCGCCCGAGCCAGCAGCTCGGCCGAGTAGCCGCCCCCCGCCGCGAGCTCCGCGACCTTCATCCCCGGCTGGATGCCGAAGAATGCGAGCATCTCCGCAGGCTTACGGCCGGCATCGAGCGCCCGGTCGGCGTCCGCGCGATCGGCGGCGTCGACGACGGCGCGCAGGGCAGCGGGCACGTCGACCGAGGTGGCCGGCGGCGGCGTCGAGGCGGCCGCGCCGCCTGAGGCGGGGGCCGCCGCAGCGGGCGGCGCGTCGGGCTGAGCCGGAGGCGCAGCCGTCGGAGGCGGCGCTGCGGGCGGCGAGGCGCTACAGCCGGCGAGCGCGGTCAGGGCGAGGGCGAGGAGGACGTGAGGGCGTCGCATGCCGCGCTGCTAACCGAGCGGACCGAGCGCCGCAAGCGAGGCGGCTCACGGGGTGTCCGTGGCCGGCGCAGCGCCCGCGGGGGAGCCCGTGGCCGGCGCAGCGCCCGCGGTGGAGCCCGTGGCCGGCGCAGCGCCCGCGGTGGAGCCCGTGGCCGGCGCAGCGCCCTCGGCGCGGCTCGCAGGGGAAGGAGCTCTTCGCAAGGGCAACAGCGCGGCCTGCACGGCGGCGGCGATCTGCGGCTGCACTGCCCGAACGACGCGGTGCACGGCCGCGGGGGAGGCTGCGCTCGGTCCGCCGCCGCCGACGCGCACGCTGGCGATCGCGATCCCCGCCAGCGCGGCGCAGGCGATCGCCCCCGCGAGCAGGCGCTGCCGCGTCGCCCCTGCCGGCGGGAGGACCGCGCCCGGCGCCGAGGATGGAGGCCGCGCCTCGTCGCGCGGCCTCGGCGCCAAGGAGACCGCCCCCTTCAGGCTCGAGGCCAGGAGCGGATCGAGCGAGCCGTCGTCGCCGGACGCCGGCGCCACGGCGTGGAACCCGCCGCTCACCGGGGCGCTCGACGGCGCCGGGAGCGCCGCGTCGATGCCATCGAGCGCATCGAGCGCCTCGGCCTCGCCGCCGAGCACCTGCGACGATGCGCCGGGGCGCCGCGTCGCGCGCAGGGTGAAGGGGCTGTCCGCGTCGGCGCGCGTCAGCTCGCCCCCCTCCAGGTCGTCCTCGTCCTCGGGGAGCTCGGGCGTGTGGGGGCCCGGCGGACGCGACTCCGGCGACTCCTTCAGCGCCGCGCTCACGAGCGCCCCGAGGTCCTCCGGCGTGCCGATCTCGTGGCCTGCCTCGCGCAGCGCCTCGATCGCCTCCAGCATCGCGCGCGCGTCGGGGAAGCGGTCGTCCCGGCGCGGCGCGAGCGCGCGCGCGAGGATCGCCTCCAGCGCGGGGCTCACCTCGGGGCGCAGCTCGCTCGCCCGCAGCATCTGCCCCTCGCGCGCCGCCGCCATCCGCGAGGCGGCGCTGCTCCCGGGGAAGGGCCGCGTCCCGGTGAGCATCTGGAAGAGGACCACCCCGAGGGCGAACACGTCGGCGCGCGCGTCGACGCGCTCGCCATCGAACTGCTCGGGCGGCATGTAGCTCGGCTTCCCGACCAGGTCGCGCCTGGCGGCGTCCCCCACCTCGCCCCGCATGGCGATCGCCACGCCGAAGTCCGCGATCTTCACGACGCCGCTCAGCGAGATGAGCACGTTTCCAGGGCTCACGTCGCGGTGCACCATCAGCCGCCCCTCGGCGGCCGAGCGCTCGTGCGCGTAGCCCAGCCCCTCGAGCACCTGGGCGGCGACGAAGAGCGCGATCGGCACCGGCACGGACTCCCCGCGCGCCCAGAGCCCCTTGCAGAGTCGCCCGAGATCCGTTCCGGACACGAGCTCGAGCACCAGGTAGAAGTCGCCCGCTTCGTCGACGCCGAAGTCGAGCACCTCATCGATGTTGGGGTGCTTGAGGCGGGTCATCATGCTCGCCTCGGCGATGAAGAGCTGCCTGAGATCGTCGCTGCCGGCGTGCATCGGGACGATTCGCTTGATGGCGACCGGGACCTCCTCGCCGTCCGGCCCGAGCGCGACCGCGCGAAACACCTCGCCCATCCCGCCGCGCGCCATCCGCGGTCCAATGGCGTAACGCCCCAGAACAACCCCCCTCGATGGCGCGCTCTCCACGGTGCCCCGACTCTAGATTGCACCGAGGGGCGGGGTAAAGGGGCGACAGCGCTCGATCTCCAGAGATGCTGCGGTCGATTGCACAAATCGACTCGCGGTGTTCCCCTTTGTGCCGAAACATGGCTGTCACGATCGCCAGCGCGGGCGGCGGCGACACGTCCACGACGAGCGCCCATCGCGAGCGCGGCAGGGGCTCGGGGGCGCGGAGCCAGGTGGATGTCGCTGGATCTGCGTGGGTCTGGTACAAGTCCGCTCCGGACATGATGCACGCTGCCACGAACGATCCCGCGCCGGTTGTCTTCATCACAGGCGCTTCTGCTGGATTTGGCGCCGCGATCGCCCGCCGCTTCGCCGGCCTGGGCGCCCGCCTCGTCCTCGCGGCGCGCCGCTACGAGCGCCTGGAGGCGCTCGCCGCCGAGCTCATGGGTGGGGCGGGCGCGTCACGCGAATCCAGCGACGGCGCGCGGCCGCGGGCCGCGGCGGTCCACCTCGTCCGGCTGGATGTGCGCGATCGGGCGGCGGTGGACCGGGCGATCGCGGAGCTTCCGGCGGAGCTGTCGGAGGTGTCGGTGCTCGTCAACAACGCGGGCGGCGCCATCGGCCTCTCGCCGGCGCACACGGCGGATCCCGACGACTGGGAGCAGATGGTCGACACCAACATCAAGGGGCTGCTCCACTGCACGCGGGCGCTCCTGCCCGGCATGGTGGCGCGCGACCGGGGGCACGTCATCAACATCGGCTCGGTGGCGGCCGAGACGCCGTATCCCGGGAGCAACGTCTATGGCGCGTGCAAGGCGTTCGTGGCGCAGTTCTCGCTGAACCTGCGCGCGGATCTCCTCGGCAGCCGGGTTCGCGTCACCGACATCGAGCCCGGGCTCGCCGAGACGGAGTTCTCGGTGGTGCGCTTCAAGGGCGATCGGGACAAGGCCGCCGCCGTGTACCAGGGAGTGAAGCCGCTCTCGGCCGAGGACGTGGCCGAGGCCGTCGTCTGGTGCGCGACGCTCCCGGAGCACGTCAACGTGAACCGGCTGGAGCTGATGCCCGTCATGCAGGCGTACGCCGGCTTCGCCGTGAAACGGAGTTAACGCGCGCGCCGGGGCGACCGCCGCCGGGCTCACGCCTGGTGGAGCAAGATCGCGAGGAGCCCGAGCGCCGCGCGCTTGCGCTTCGCGTCGATGGTCTCCGTGGCGCCGACGCAGAGCGGGCAGCCCGCCTCGTCGCAGCCGCACCCGGCGATGAGCTGCCGCGTGCGCGCGAGGAGCTCGTCGCGCTGCTCGTAGATGCGCTCGGAGAGCCCGACGCCGCCTGGCACGTTGTCGAACAGGAACAGCGTCGGATCGAAGACCCCGGCCCCCTCTCCGCCGGCCGGGGCCTCCCGCGCCTCGCTCCCGTCCTCGAGGGTCTGGCCGATGTCGCGCGGATCGCACATGAGCGAGAGCGTCGCGACCGTCTCCAGCGCCCGCGCGATCCCGCGCAGGCCGTCGATGGCGGTCGCGCGGCCGAGGCCGAGCTCCTCGCAGAGCGGCTCGGGCACGGTGAGCCAGAACGAGGTCGTGTGCATCTGGATGTCGGGCAACCGCACGTCGCCATATCCCGTGTTCTCGTGCGTGTAGAACTTGATCTTCTTGTACCCGACCACCTTCTCCACGATGCTCACCTCGCCGAAGGCGGCGGTCGCCCGGCCGAGCGGGGCGGCCGCGCTCTCGTCGAGGATGCTCACCTTCCGGTGGGTGAGCGCGGTCGTGAAATAGTCGGGGACGACCTTCGTCACGAAGGCCTTGTGGTTCTCGTAATCGAGCCGCTCGACCTGGTACTGCTCGCCGTCGTGCTGGTAGATGGCCTGTTCGTGGAGCATCGTCGGCGCCGCGCGCCAGTCGAGCTCCGCGAGCGTCTTGCCGAGGGCCTTGTCGATGATGACGAAGTTGTCCCAGCCCACCGAGCGCAGGCTCACGTGGTTCGCCGGATAAGCGTCGGTCGCCCAGTGGAAGCGATCGTTCGACTCGTGCACGACCCCGTTGTCCTGCAGGAAGCGGAGCGCCGCCACGGTGTCGTCGGGCTGCATCGCCGCGTACGGCTCCCCCTTGAGGAACGGCAGCTCGAACGCCGCGCACTTGAGGTGCTGCACGAGGATCTCGGTGTTCTGCGGATCGATCCGGGCCGACTCGGCCCCGCGCTCCAGCAGGTAAGCCGGGTTCCTTGCGAGGTACTGGTCGAGCGCCGCGCTGGTGGCGCACAGGACCGCGATGCTCGTCTTGCCGCGCCGGCCCGCCCGGCCGAAGCGCTGCCACGTCTCGGCGACCGATCCGGGGTAGCCGGCGCAGATCACCGCGTCGAGCTCGCCGATGTCGATGCCGAGCTCGAGGGCGTTCGTGGCCACGACGCACAGGATCTCGCCCTCGCGCAGCCCCCGCTCGACCCGCCGGCGCGTCTCCGGGAGGTAGCCGCCGCGGTACGCCATGATCGCGTCCTCCGCCCCGATCTCCTTGCCGACGCCCTCGCGCAGGTACTTCAGCATGATCTCGACCGAGTTGCGCGACTGGCCGAACACCAGCGTGGGCACGCGGGCGCGGGCGAGATCCCCGGCGAGGCGCACCGCGCTCTTCAGGGTGCTGGCGCGCACCCCGAGCTCCGCGTTCACCACCGGCGGGTTGTACAGGAAGAAGCGCCGCGGCCCCCGCGGGGCGCCGGACTCGTCGATGAGCTCGAGCTCGTCCTCGGCGATGCCCAGCAGGCGCGCGGCGTGCGCCCGCGGGTTGCCGATCGTCGCCGTGGCGCAGAGGAAGGTCGGGCTCGATCCGTGGAACGCGGCGACCCGGCGCAGCCGGGCGAGGACGTGGGCGACGTGCGACCCGAACACGCCGCGGTAGGTGTGGAGCTCGTCCAGCACGACGTAGCGCAGGCGCTGGAACGTCCGCGCCCAGTGCGCGTGGTGCGGCAGGATCCCCGCGTGGAGCATGTCGGGGTTGGTCATGACGATCGGGCTGCGCTCGCGCGCCGCCCGCCGGGCGTCGCCCGGCGTGTCCCCGTCGTACACGATCGCCGGGATCGTGAGCCCCGCCTCGCGGATGAGCGCGTGCAGGCCGGCCTCCTGGTCCCGGGCGAGCGCCTTGGTGGGGTACAGGTAGATCGCGCTGCCGCCCTGGCCCGACGCGGCGCCCTCGGCGAGCGCGTCGAGCACCGGGAGATGGAAGCAGAGGCTCTTGCCGCTGGCGGTGGGCGTCGCGACGACCACGTGCCGCCCCGCCTGCGCCGGCTCCGCCGCGGCGCGCGGGCCTGCGGGCTTCGCGCGGGCCGCCGCGAAGGCCCGCGCCTGGTGGTCGTAGAGCCGGGAGATGCCGCGCCGCTCCAGGGCGCCGCGGAGCGCCGGCGAGAGCGCGTCGGGCATCGGTGAGGTGCGCGCGTCGGCCGGCGGAAGCTCGCGATCCGCGGTGAAACAAGGGCGGACGTAGCCGGAGGCAAGCCACGACGAGATGACGGTCTCGACGCCGGTCTCGATCTTCCAGGGGGGCGACGGCATGACGCAGGTATACTAAACAGATGCGCCGTGTCACTCAACCGGATCGGGCGCGACGCACACGTCGGCCGGCGTGGTGCTGCGCTGGCCTGCGCGGCCGGGATCCTGGCAGGCGGCGCCCTGGCGAGGGGAGGGCGGCGCGGGCGAGGGGACGGCGGCGCGCGGGCGAAGCGCTGACGCGGCGGATCGGCGCGGCAGGCAGGCGTAGCAGACCGGCGCGGAACGCGGTCGCGGCGGGCCGCCGCGGCAGGCGGGCGTACAGCGGAGAGAGGGCCTCTCCCGTCCTCGAACGAGATCCGGTGTCTGGGGCTCTCCCGTGGTGCAGCCGCGGCGCGCGACATACGCGGGCGCTCCGGCGAATGGCTCGTTTGCGCGCAACGGATGGGAAGCCCGGATACGGCGCGTGAGGCGATGTCTCAGTGCCGTCGTGATTCCTCCCGCACCGACGGACGCAGGGCGGCGCCTCTCGCGGGCGGGGTCAGGCGACGCCCGGAGGGCGTCGGCCCTGGTGTGCTGGTTGCCTGAGGAAGAGCCGATCGACGACGGAGATCCGGAGTCGATGATCCCATCCGCTCTTTCACCCGCCTTCTCCGGGCGACCTCTCGTCCGGGGCTGGCAACGAGGTGTCGCACATGAAAAACGCAGTGTTCTTGACGCTCTTCGGCGCGTCGGCGGCGGGGTGCGCCGCGTACGCTCCGAGCTTCGGCGAGCGGCTCGGCGCGTCGGAGGCGATGATTCGAGCCGCCGAAGAGGTCGGAGCCGACGAGGACCCGCGGGCGGAAGCCCACCTCCGCCTCGCCCGGGAGCAGGTGCAGCGGGCGACGACGCTGTCGGCCGACGGCGTGCCCGAGCGGGCGCAACGCATGCTCCTGCGCGCGCAGGCGGACGCGGAGCTCGCGCTCGCCCTCCTGCGCGAGGCGCAGGCTCAGGCCCGCACGCACGAGGCGCTCGAGGCGGTCGGATCCATCCAGCGGCAGCTCCCCTAGGGCTCACGGACACGGAGAGGAGGCGCGGAATCATGCGAACCAATCACGGGACGGTGGCCATTCTGCTCGTCGGCGGTCTCCTGGGGTGCGCGAGCGCCCCGCTCCCGCCGAAGGAGCTCATCGACGCGAGGAAGAGCTACGAGCGCGCCCGGACGAGCGCGGCGGCAGAGCTCGCGCCCGCGGACCTGCGCGGCGCCACCGAGGCGATGGAGCGCGCGGAGCGCGCGTTCGCCGGGGGGAGCGAGCTCGCCGAGGCGAGGGATCTCGCGTACCTCGCGGGGCGCCGGGCGCAGCTGGCCGAGTCGCTGGGGCGCACGGCGGCCACGGAGCGGCAGCGCGGCGCGGCCCTCCAGGCGTACGGCGAGGTGCACCTCGCGTTGCGAAGGAGGGGGGCGCCGGCGGTCGACCCGGCCGCTCCGGCCGATCCTCCCGCACGGGAAAAGGCGCCGGCGCGATCGCGCGCCCCGGAGCGTCCGCTGGTGATCCTGAACCGGAGGTGAACCGGCGCGGCGATCGGCCGAGGAGGCGCGGGCGAGAACGGAAGATGGAACCGGAAGGCGCGAGACGGACGAACGGAAGCGTGGAAGCGCGGAAGCGTGGAAGCGCGGAACCATGGAAGCACGGAGGCAACCGCCGCCGGGCATCGCTCTGCTCGAGGCTGTTTGCTCCGTGCCACGCCATCGCGTAGAAGCGAGGACGATGTCCTCGGACGCACCGCACGCGTCGCCCGCCGCGCACCTTCCCGACGACCTCCCCAGCGAGGAGCGCGCCTCGCTCCGCTTCTTGGCCGTCGTGGCGCTCGTCTCGTGCGCCGCCGACCTGGTGACGAAGGGGTGGGCGCACGCGCGCCTCACAGGGTTCGACCCGAAGCGGTCGGGCGCGAAGGTCCTCACGATCATCCCGGACCACCTCGATTTCATCTTCGCGCAGAACCCCGGCGGCGCCTGGAGCTTCCTGCGCGGCCTTCCGGACGGCCTGCGGCGGCCGTTCTTCCTGTTCGTCTCCGCCGCGGCGATGGTCTTCATCTTCTCGATCTACCGGCGCGTCCACAGGGACCAGACCGGGATGAAGTGGGGGCTCGCGCTGGCGCTCGGCGGCGCGATGGGCAACCTGGTCGACCGGATCCGCTACGGCTGGGTCATCGACTTCATCGACGTGTACGTGATCCGCGGTGGTCGCGAGTTTCACTGGCCGACGTTCAACGTGGCGGACATCGCGATCGTCGCGGGGGTCCTCCTGATGTCCAAGGACATGATCGTCGCGACCCGCAGGGCGAACGCGCCGTCGCCAGACGCTCGCGGCGCCTCGGAGGGCCTGGCAGGCGGCGACCCCACCCCTCCGCTATCGACGGAAGCGCCTCCGCCCGTGCCGCCGGCCAGCTGAAGGACGCGAGCGGGCGGCTCGGCCGGAGCGGATGGCACGCGGCGCGCAAGTCACGCAAGTCGCGCAAGTCACGCAAGGCACCTGCGACGCGCAAGACGTGAAAGACGCGCGCGGCGGCGCCCGCGGAGGGAAGCCTTTGCCGGAGCGCTCGGTTTGTCGTAGAGGAACGCGCTCCGCATGACTGAAGAAGCGACGCCGCGAGACGCTCCCGCCGAGAACGAAGGTGCCCATGCGGAGTCGCATCGCTCCGCCCCCGTGAACAACGCGCCGGCCGGCGAGCCGCTGGCCTCCGCCGGCGAACGCGACCACGACGGGCGCGGCTCCTCGCAGGAGGGGGACGCCGACGACGTTGTCGCGCCGACGAAGCCCACCTACCGGCCGTCGTACGTGTTCCTGATCGCCGTCTCGGCCATCACCCTGGCCGCCGATCTCGGCTCGAAGTGGTGGGCCAAGGACCGGCTGGATCCGCAGGCGCTCACGGACCTCACCGCCGCGCCGCGGCCGCTCTCGTTCCGGAAGATCGAGGTGATCAAGGATCACCTGAACCTGATCTTCGCGAAGAACCACGGCGGGGCGTGGGGCATCCTGGGCGACGAGAGCGAGGCGATCCGCCGCCCGTTCTTCCTGCTGGTCTCGCTCGCGGCGATCGTCTTCATCGTCTCGCTGTACCGCAAGCTCCACCCCTCCCAGATCGCGCTCAGGTGGGGGCTGCCGCTCGTGCTCGGCGGCGCGCTCGGGAACCTCGTCGACCGCATCCGTTACGGGTACGTCATCGACTTCATCCAGGTCCGGCTCACCTCGACGTTCGTGTGGCCGACGTTCAACGTGGCCGACATCGCGATCGTCGTGGGCGTCGGGCTGATGGCGATCGACATGTTCTCCCCCCACCGCCCCGAGCTCGCCCGCAAGGCGTCCGGCGCGAAGGCGTCCGCGGGCTGACCATGCGGCCCGAGCTGTTCCGCCTGCTCGACGTCGCGTTCCCCGCCTACTTCCTGCTGCTGCTGACCGGCTTCCTCTTCGCGACGGCCATCGGCGCGCTGTGGGCGAGGCGGATTGGCCAGAATCCGGACGTGATCGTCGACCTGGGGCTCGCCTGCCTGCTCGCGGGCGTCGTCGGCAGCAGGCTCCTCCACGTCGTCGCCGACGGCTACTTCTGGGATTACGTGCACCTGTGCACCGACCCGTCGCTCGTCGACTGGAAGGTCGAGCAGGCGCTCTGCGCGTCGCGGTACCACGGCGTCTGGGACGCGGCGAAGGGGGTCTGCCACCCGATCGAGCGCGATTGCCTGGCGTGGGCGAAGTTCTGGGCCGGCGGCCTGACGTACTACGGCGGCTTCCTTGGCGCGTCGGGGATGGCGTACTGGCTGCTCAAGCGCGATCGGTTCCCGTTCTGGAAGGCGGCGGACATGGCGGGCTTCGCCGTCCCGCTGGGCCTCGGGTTCGGGCGGATGGGCTGCCTGCTCGCCGGCTGCTGCTTCGGCCTGCGCACCGAAGGGGCGTTCGGGCTCTCGTTCCCGCCGAACAGCCCCGCGAGCGAGGCGCAGTTCAAGCTGCTCGAGCTCACGAGCCCGCGCCTGCCGTCGCACCCGGTGCACCCGACGCAGATCTACGAGTCCGCGATGTCGTTCGCCATCGCGGCGATCTGCCTGCTCTACGTGCACGGGCGGAAGCGGTACGACGGGCAGGTCTTCGCGACGTTCCTCGGCCTCTACGCGTTCGGGCGCTTCGTGCTCGAGTTCGTGCGCGCCGACGACCGCGGAGGCCTCCTCGGCCTGTCCACGTCGCAGCTCATCGGGCTCGCGATGGCCGGCGTCGCGGTCGCGATCCACGTGGCGCGGACCCGGAAGGCAGCGCCCGTGGCGGCCGCGCCCGCCGCCTGACCTGCGCCGCCGCGGAGCAAGGTGCGCGGAGGAGAAGCGCAGCCGTCTGCCATGTGCCACGCGGCGCGGAGGACGGCGCGAGGAAGAGAAGCGCAGCAGGCTGCCACGCCACGGCGCCGCGGAGGGCGGCGCGCGGAGGATGCGGCGCATGCGGCCCGAGCCGCGCCGCCCGTCAGCCCTTGGTGACTTCCTTCTCCTTGCGCGACTTGTACGCCGCGCGCTGGGCGTCGGTCGGCGGCTTGCCGAAGACGTACGCGAGGCCGATCGAGAGCACGTAGAGCAGGCACATCGGCACGGCCATGACGAGCTGGCTCGTGATGTCCGGCGGCGTCAGGACGGCGGCCACGACGAAGGCGCCGAACACGAACCAGCGGCCGAACATGATGAGCTGGATGTAGTTGACGAGGCCGGCGATGGAGAGGAAGAGCACGATGAGCGGGATCTCGAAGATGATCCCGAAGCCGAGCAGGAGCTGGGCGACGAAGTCGAGGTAGTCGCCCATCATCACGGTCGGCGTGATCGTCACCCCGTCGCCGCCGACCGTGCCGGCCATGCTGAGGAAGTAACCGAACGAGATCGGGAAGGCCGCTCGCCAGCCGAACCAGCCGCCGCCGACGAACAGGATCGTCGAGAACAGGACGAACGGGATGACGTAGCGCTTCTCTTTGGCGTAGAGGCCGGGCGCGACGAACGCCCACAGCTGGTAGAAGATGAACGGCGAGGCCATCGCCGCGCCGCCGATCATCGACAGCTTGAAGTAAGCGACGAACGCGGCCGCGGGCGCGCCGAAGTGGAGCGAGGGGTTGCCTGGCAGGTTCTGCTCCCGCCACGCCTGCACGAACGGGACGGTCAGGAAGTGCAAGAGCTCCTCGCGCACCTCCCACCCCACGATGCAGGCCGCGAAGAAGACAAGGATGCTCCGGACGAGCCGCTTGCGCAGCTCGTCGAGGTGCTCCCAGAACGACATCGGCTTGTCTTCGTCGGGCTCCGCCGCGGCGTCGCTCGACGCGCCCGTCGCCTCCGGGGAGCCGCTCTTGACCGCCGCCGCCTGCTCCTGGCTCATGACGTCGCTCCGTTTCCGGTCGCCAGGCCCTGCGTCGCCGCGGCGGTATCTGCGGCCGCGGTCGCTGTGACCGCGGCGGTGTCTGGGGCCGCGGTCGCTGTGACCGCGGCGGTGTCTGGGGCCGCGGTCGCTGTGACCGCGGCGGTGTCTGGGGCCGCTGTCGCTGTCGCTGTCGCTGTCGCTGTCGCTGTCACCGCGGCTGACCCCGCGTCGGCCGTGGCGTCTGCCGCGCCAGCCGTGGTGTCTGCGCCGGCCACGCCGGCCGTGGCGTCCGCCGCGTTCGCTGTCTCCGTGGGGGTCGCGCTCTCTGCCGCGGCCGGCAGGCTGGTCGCGCCGTCCGGCGCCCCGTCCAGCGTCACGCCGTAGGCGTCGCAGCCGAGGACGGGGTACTCGCGCTCCCGGAGCGGCTTCACGTCGGGCGGCGGCGGCTCGGGATCCGGCGGCCTCACGCGCGGCGTGGACGAGGCGACCGTACCGGCGGTCACGGCGCCGACGACGGGGTTCACCAGCGTCTCGATCACGTTGACCCGCGACAGGGCGCGGAGCTCGCGGAGCTCACGCTCCAGCCCCTCCTGGCGGATCAGATCGTCGATGCCGCTCTGCGTCCGGAGATCGGTGCTCAAGCGGCGGAGCTTGGCGACCCAGCTCCCCGCCGTTCGCATCATCGCAGGCAACCGCCGGGGACCGACCACGATGATGCCCACGATGGCGAGCACCATGATTTCGCCGAAGCTGAAGCCGAACACGCGCGCAAGCTAGCGCGCGCGGGAGCGGGGATCCATAGCGACGCTCACACTGGCCTGGGCCGCGCGCCTGGCCCGGCGTCGGCTGCGCCCGCGGCCGCCCCGGCGCGGGGCGGCGCCCGGCGGCCGCCCGGCCGCTGCGCCTCCGCCAAAGGCCGCGCGAGCTGCCCGCACGCCGCGCCGACGTCGCCCCCGCCCGAGTAGCGCACGATCGAGCCGACGCCAGCGGCGGAGAGGACCGCGCGGAACGCGTCGAGCCGCGCCGAGCGCACGAACGGATCGGCCGACGCGCCGCATTCATCGCCGCCGCCCGGCGAGGGCAGGGGATCGCCGGGCGCGCCTATCGCGTTGTAGGGGATGAGGCTGAGCCGGGGAGAGATGCCGTGCTGCGCCGCGAAGCCGCGGGCGAGCGCGGCCAGGCACGCGGCGTCCTCGTCCGTGTCGTTCTGGTCCGCGAGGAGCGTGTACGCCCACATCGGCGCGTGCCCGCTCGCGCGCGCGTGCTCGCCCACGGCCGCGAGGACCTCGTCGAGCGGGTGCGCGCCGTCGATCGGCATGAGCAGGCGCCGCCTGCCGGGGCGCACCGAGCCGAGCGACAGGCCGAGCCGGACCGCGGGGACCTCGGCCGCGAGCCGCCGGATGCCGGACGGGAGCCCCGCCGTACAGACGGTGATGTTGCGCATGTCGATGGCCTGCGCGCTCGGCTCGGAGAGCACCCGGATCGCCTGGATGACCCGGTCGGCGTTGGCGAGCGGCTCGCCCATGCCCTGGAACAGCACTCCATGGACGCGCGCGCCGCCTCCGATCGTGGCGTCGAGATCGCGGCGGATGAGCCGCACCTGCTCGACGATCTCCCAGGCCTCCAGGTTGCGCGTGAGGCCCATGCGCCCGGTGGCGCAGAAGGCGCACGCGAGCGCGCAGCCGACCTGCGAGCTCACGCACGCCGAGTACCGGCCCGGCCGCTCGAGCGGGATGCGCACCGACTCGACCGTCGCCCCGTCCTCGAGGCGGAAGGCGTACTTCACGAACGGATCCTCGGCGCTCGCGCGCCGCTCGACGAGCGCGAGCGTCCTGATCTCGCCCGCCGACCGCGCCGCGTCGAGCGCGGCGCGCCGGACGGTCGCGGGCGCGCGCGAGGGGAGCTCGCCGAGGCGGTGCGCCAGGGAGACGATGCGGCGCGCGTCGGCGATGTCGATGCCGCACGCTCCGGCGAGCTCCTCCGGCAGCACGGCCTGGAGCGCGAGGCGGGGGCGGCGTTCGTCCGGGCTGCTTCGAGGGCTGAGATCCACGGCGGATACCGACTAGCGCGCCAGGGCGGCCCAGTCTACGGTCGCGCGCTCATGTTTCGCCGGATCCGCCGGAGGGGGCGCGGGTTCGCGCCGCTCCTGGCGGCGGGGCTCGCCCTCGCGCAGGGCGGCGCGGCGCAGGCGTCGCCGGAGGACGTGCTCGGCTTCGGCGCGCGATCGAGCGCCATGGGCGCGACGGGCGCCGCGGCCGCGGAGGGCTACGAGGCCGTCCACGCGAACCCGGCGCTCCTGTCGCTGTCGCGCGAGCGCCGGCTCACGCTGGGGCTCGCGGGCGCGATCTTCGACCTCCGCGCCGGGGACCTGCGGCTGTCCTACGCGCCGCTGCGCGGCAGCGTGATCGGCGCGACGGTGCCGATCCCGTTCGGCGGCGCGCTCGCGGATCGCGTGACGATCGGCCTCGGCTTCTTCGCGCCGCTCGACGTGGTGGTCCGCGGGCGGATCCTCTACCCGGAGACGCCGCAGTTCCCGCTGGCGGATCGCACCCAGTCGGTCGCGGTGCAGGCGGCGCTCGGCGCGCGGCTGGGCCGCGGCGTCCGGGTGGGCGCCGGCTTCGCCGCGCTGGCGGCGCTGTCCGGCGCGGTGACGGTGGCGACCGACGCCTCCGGCCGCGTGGGCACCCTCGTCGAGGACACGCTCGTCGCGAGCTACGGGCCGATCCTCGGCGCGAGCTACGACGTCGGCGCCTACCGCGTCGGGGCCACGTTCCGCGGCGCGCTCGTCGGGCGGTTCAACGTCGTCATCCACGCCGAGGATCTCGGGGGGATCGCCGTGCCGCCGCTTCACATCGCGGGGATCGCGCAGTACGATCCCGCGCAGATCGCGCTCGAGGTGGCGCGCGTGAAGGGGCCGTGGAAGGTGGCGATCGGCGCGACGTACAAGCGCTGGTCGGACTACCCCGGAGCGCTCGAGGCGACGGTGCGCTGCCCGGAGGTCGACCCCGAGACGGGCGAGCCGTTCGCCGGCTCGTGCGCGGCGCCGGCGCCCGCGGACCCTGGGTACTCGGACACGGTCGTGCCGCGCGCCGGCGTGGAGCGCAGCCTCGCGCTGGGGCGCGGGGCCACGGCGCACGCGCGCGCCGGCGCGTTCTTCGAGCCGTCGCCCGCGCCCGAGCAGACGGGCGCGTCCAACGTCTACGACAACGCGCGCGTCGCGCTCTCGCTCGGCTACGGGCTCGCGCTCTCGGCGCCGCTGCCGCGGCTGACGCTGGACCTGTTCGGCCAGGTCCAGCTGCTCCTGCCGCGGGCGCACCGGAAGCGGGAGGAGGGAGCGGCGGGCGCGGGGGAGGGAGGCGCCGGCGCCGTGCGCACGCGGGGCGTGCTCGTCGCGGGCGGGACGACGCTCGGGGTGGCGTTCTGATGCGCCGGCTCCCCTGCGCCGCTGCCGCGCTGCTCTCGCTCGCCGCGGCGGGGCGAGCGCGCGCGCATGCGCCCGACGCGTATGGCCTCGGCTCGCGCGGCGCCTCGATGGGCGGCGCGCTCGTGGCGGACGCGACCGATTTCTCGGCGAGCTATTACAACCCGGCGGGCCTCTGCGGCGCGACGGGCCTCGGCCTCTCGATCGGCTACGGCTACGCGTCGAACCGCCTGCGCACGAACGGCCGCGACAGCGGCGTGCGCGACGTCCACGGGCTCGCGGGCGGCCTTGTCGTGCCCGGCGAGGTGCTCGGGGTGCCGTTCGCGCTGGGCCTGGCGACGTTCCTCCCGGACGACGGGCTGTCGCGGATCAAGGCGATCCGCCAGGAGACGCCGCGCTGGGAGCTCTACGACGACCGGCTGTCGATCCTCTTCCTCACCGCGAGCGTTGCGGTCCGCCCGCTCCCGTTCCTCGAGCTCGGCGGCGGCGTCGCGTTCCTCGCCTCGACGCGGGGCCGCTTCGCGGTGACGGGCCGCGCGGACGCGCTGTCTCCCTACGACTCGGCGCTCCGGCACGAGGTGGACGCGGATCTCACGTCGATCCGCTATCCGCACCTCGGCGCCCGGGTGCGCGCCGGAGAGCTCGGCTTCGTGGGCATCGCCTACCGCGGGGAGGCGAAGCTCCCCCTCGCGATCGACGCGCGCTTGCAGGGGGTCGTGGACTTCGCGGGCATCGAGGTGCCGCTCCTGTACGAGCTCGAGTCGCGCACCGTCGACGCGTTCCTGCCGCGGCAGGTCGTCGTGGGGGCGAGCTTCCAGCGGATCCGCGGCCTCCGCGTGAACCTGGACGTGACGTGGGTGAACTGGTCGGCCTACGAGAGCCCGGTGGCGAGGACGCGGGCGCACCTCGAGGCGGCGCCTCCGCCGGAGGTGCCGATCGACCTGCCCGACGATCCGAGGCCCACGGCCGTCGCGCCGCTCCGGTTCGGGGATCGGTTCGTGCCGAGGCTGGGCGTCGAGTACGTCATCCCGGCGGCGGGGGGCCTGCGCAAGGTGGCCGGGCAGGGCGAGCGCCGCGCGATCGAGATCCCGCTCCGCGCGGGCTACGTCTACGAGAGGTCCCCGGTGCCGCCGCAGAAGGGCGTGACGAATTATATCGACGCGGACCGGCACACGATGTCGCTGGGGGCAGGCGTCGTCCTGAACCGGCCGCTGGAGGAGCTGCCAGGGTCGCTCCGGATCGACCTTCACGGGCAGCTGTCGGTGCTGCCCGAGGTGGTGGTCGAGAAGGACAATCCGGCGGATTTCGTGGGGGATTACCGGGCCGACGGGACGATGCTGAACCTGGGGGCGACGGTGACGGCGGTGTTCTGAGGCGGCGCACACATCGTGACATTTCACATGCAGATCGATGAACGTCGGCACACATGTCGTGTCACCGCCTGTTCGCCAGGGACTGGGCCACGTCTGGCGTTGCAGCCATCGTCTCTGCGGGCACTCGCGCTCGTCGCAGCAGGGTTGTTCGCCGCCTGCGCGACGCTCCCGTCGGAGGGCGGCGAGGGCAGCCTGCCGAACGCCCACGCCGGCCCGTTCCGGGAGATCGCGGGGGAGGAGCTCGGCAACGCGCGGACGGCCCCGCACGTCATGGAGGACGACGAGCGCTTCGCGCGCGACGCGTCCGTCGTCGATCTCGACGGCGATCCCTCGACGCTCGCCGCCGCCGGCTTCTTCGCGGCCACCCTCCACCCCGAGGACGCCCCGCCTGACCCCCTCGCTCCGCCGAACGCCGTCGTCCGCTACGATGCCGCGGACGGCCGCTCGTTCGAGCGATCGTCGGTGACGGTCCTCGCGCCGGAGCTGCCCTGGGAAGGCGGCACGGTGGCGGCCCCCTCGGCGGTGCTCGTGCGCGGCGAGATCTGGCTCTACTACGCGGCGGCGGGCGGCATCGGATTGGCGCGCAGCGCCGATGGGCTCGCCTTCACGCGCGAGCCGGCGCCCGTGCTCGCGCCGGCCGCAGACGGCGACGGCTGGGAGCGCGGCGCGATCCCGAGGAGCCCCGGCGTGGTCCGCCTGCCCGACGGCTCGCTGCGCATGTTCTACGAGGTCGCCGGCGAGGCGGGCGCCTCGTTCCTTGGCGAGGCGCGCAGCGACGACGGCCTCGCCTGGGAGCGCGTCGGCGGCGGTCCCGCGCTCGAGCCGGCGTCCATCGTCGGCGCCGGTGCCCCGGAGGGCGCCGGCGCGCCGGCGGCGGAGGGCGAGCCCTTCGACAGCGCGGCCGTCTCCGATCCCGCCCCGGCGCTCGCCGTCTCCGCCACGGGCCGCCCGCTCCTTCGCGTCTACTACGCCGGGAGGGACAGCGCCGGGCGCTCGGCCATCGGCCTGGCCGCCCGCCTGGGCCACGACGGCCCGCTGGAGCGCGCCGTCGCGCCGGTGTTCGGCGCGTCGTCCGCGCTCTCGCCGCGCGCGCCCGCGGTGGCTGTCTACCCCGGGTTCTCGCTGCTCTTCGTCACGCAGGCGGCCGGGACGCGCGACGGCCAGGGCTACCCCGTGGTCGCCGCCGGCGTCGCGCCCGCCGACGCCGCGCTCCCGCCCCCTACGCGGTGAGCGCGAGACGTGAGAGTGCCTCGGCGCGAGCCGAAAAACTTGCGTTCGGCCGCCCGCGACGAAACATAGGGGATCATGCCCGCCAGGTCGATGGGAGGCGGGGCCCCGGGCCCGATCGCGCGGGTTGCCCGGAACCGCAGGTAGACAACGAGGCTGACGAGCTCTCGCCAGGGAGGCGGACCATGGCGTTCAAAAGCGCAGTCATCGGACACACGACGCAGACAACCAGCAGGATCTTGGCCGTCTTCGAGAGGCCCAAGGCGAGGGCGAGGCTGGCGTTCGCGGACGACAACGGCGTTCGCACGCTCGACGTGCCGATCAACAGCGCGCCGCCCTTCGGGCTCGCCACGTTCGAGCTGAGCGGGCTGAGCGGCGAGAGGGTTCGCTACGGCGTCGTGGAGCACGACGCAGGAGATCCGCTCCCTACACCCGCGGACAACCTGAGCATCAACGGCTCCGCCTTCCGCACCGTCGCGAACGGGCCGATCCGTATCGGCCTCGTGAGCTGCAACGACATCGACAATCACGAGTTCCCCAAGGAGCGGCGCGGGGCGATGTGGCGGGCGCTCAAGGCGCTCGTGGACGAAGGCAAGGTGAACCTCCTTGTCCACGCCGGAGACCAGATCTACGGCGACGGCGATCCCACGGGGTGGTCGCCCTCGGAGGGGCGCACGGCCGCGTACCGCAGGCACTACGCGCAGACGTGGTCGCACCCTGACGTGGCGGCGGTCCTCGGGAGCTGCCCGAACATCATGATGTGGGACGACCACGAGATCTACGATGGCTGGGGGTCGAACAACAACGACGGCACCGCGCAGGCCGTTGAGCGCTACAGGGCCGCGGAGCAGGCGTTCAAGGAGTTTCAGATGGCGCTGAGCCCAAGGGACCGCCTGAGCAGCTCGGGGTTCGGCTGGATCGCGAAGTATGGCGACGTCGCCATCCTCGCTGTCGATGGGCGGTCGCAGCGCTCGTGGAAGAACGGTACGATCCTGGGCAAGCAGCAGCTCGACGACCTCGAGCTGAGGCTCAACGAGCTCGCGGCGCTCGATCTCAGGCACCTCCTTGTCGTGGTCGGCACGCCGGTCGTCTACCTGCCGCTCGCGGCCGCCGAGGCGCTCTCGAGCGTGTTCAGCAAGGCAACACTCGACGATATCCGGGACGGCTGGGCGGCCTCCAACAACCAGAACGAATGCAGGCGCTTCCTGATGTCTCTCATGAATTTCGCCGGCTTCAGCCCTGGCACCCAGGTGACGCTCCTGGGCGGCGATATCCACGTGGGCACCATGGCGCACATCGACACGGGCCTCGGGTTCGGGAAGCCGCGCTCGCGGCCTCGCCTGTACCAGGTGACCGCATCCGGCATCGCGCGCCCACCTCCCAAGGGGATGCTCGGCATGATCCTCTCGGTGCTGACCAACGGCGGTAGTCAGAACCTGTTCAACGGAGACATCAAGGGATCCCTCCGGGAGATCGCGGGATCGGACCACAAGTACTGCGTCACGCACCGCAACTTTGCGATCCTCGATCCGAGCGACGGCGGAGATGACTGGGACAAGAACAACAACCTGTCGGTCCGCTTTCACGTGGAGAAGGACAACGGCACCGTCGGCGTCCTCGAGCAAGTGCTCCCGAGAGTGCACACGTAAGCAGCGATAAGCCATGAGCTGGCCCTTCGCATAGCGGAGAACGCCCCGTGGGGGCGAGACGAGCGGGCGTCGCCGGCGGGACCGCGGTCACGCGCCGTCACGGCGGAGGGGCGTGAGCACGTCCTGCACGCCTATCCAACGAGCGGCCGCTCGTCACCATCCTGCTCCGAGACGGTGTCTCTCCTCGCCACGGCAGTCGCCGCGACATGGCACGGCCGATGCTCAGACGTTGACCGTTGGACGTTGGCCGTTGGCGATCGTCGCGGGGGTGCACGCAGCGCCAGCACCGGACCGGAGACACGATGAACACGAGAACGCCGTCCCTGCTCTTCTCCGTCGCGCTCTTGCTGGTCGCCTGCCAGAAGGAACCTCCCTCGCGCTGGGACGAGGCGGCGGCCAAGGCGCCCGCGCCTGCCGCGAGCGCCGCCCCTGACATCAAGCCAGGATCCGCGTTCAATGCGTTCTTCCCCCCGGAGGGAGCCGAGGGGACGAGCCGCGTCTTCACCGCGGAGAAGCCTGGCTACGCGGAGGCCAAGCTGCGAAAGGACGGCGGAGACGTGGCCTCCCTGGCCATCTCCGACACGGCGGGCGATCCCCAGGTCGTCGCCAAGTTCGCGAGCGCGACGGATCACCTCGCCGGCATGCCGGTCGTGACCGTCGGGAAGAACCAGTCCGCGCTCCTCGTCAAGAATCGTTTCCAGGTGAAGGTGTCATCCCAGACCCTGGACCCCGAGGCGCGAAAAGAATGGCTGAAGCGATTTGACCTGAGCGGTCTAGCGAACCTCTGAAGGGGCCCCCATGACGCGCGAATCGATTCACTCCATCCTCGAAGACCTCCCGAAGTCGAACATGACCACTCGGCTGCTGGGGGCGCTCGACTACATCGTGCCGGGCGAGTGGAAGAACGTCACGAGCTTCGAGGAGATGATCAAGCTCGTCACCGGCGAGGAGGATCAGGGCCTCATCCAGCAGGTCGGCGAGCGTGCGATCGCCCTCTATGCGGAGTCGGAGCAGGGCTACCAGCGCGCGGTCCGGATCTTCCGGCTGGTCGACGACACGAGCGGCCTCGCCGGCGTGGCGACGATCGCGCGCAAGATCGGCGATGCGTCCGATTTTCTCTCCTTCCTGTCGAAGATCACGCCCAAGGCCGACACCACCCAGGCCATCGATGCGGGCGTGAAGCTCGTCGCCGAGCTCGCGGCGTTCTGCTCGATCAACGGGCTGCCGGGCGACAGCATCGGCGACTTCGCCGCCTCGCTCGCCAGCTACGAGAAGGACGACGCGATGCGCCTCGCCGCCTGGATCGTGTGCGACGGCATGATCCCGCTCGGCCCCGACTTCCTCGCTCGGGTCGTGGACACCGTTTCGAGCGCGACGAACGAGCAGCTCGGCCAGCAAAGCCGCTTTGCGCGCCTGCTGGGATACCTGCCAGGCGGGAGCGTGGATGCCAAGCGCGAGATCATGAAAGAGAGCCTCGGCGCGTCGCAAACGGCGATCGCCGGCTTCATCGCGAAGAAGGGCATCGAGCGGCAGGGCGTGCTCGAGCGGATCAGCGGGCACCTCGGCGCGGCGGGCGGCAAGCTCGATGGCCTCGCGGCCGCGATCGATCTCGCCACCAACTACTTCGAGCACACCGGCGTCCAGTCGGTTGCCCGCCGGGTGATCGCAAGGGCCTACGGGGAGATCTGAAGATCGGCGCCGGTACCCCGCTTCCGCAGGCCGGCGCCGGTACCTTGCTCCTGGCGTGGAGGGGGTGAGCCGCGGCTTCAGCGGCTCAGGACCGTGACGTCGATCCGGCGGTTCTGCGCGCGTCCGCCGGCGGTGTCGTTCGGCGCCACCGGTTGATCGGCGCCCATCCCGGCCACCTCGATGCGATCGGGAGCGATCCGACGCGCGGCGAGCTCGTCGCGCACCGTCTGGGCTCGCGCCAGAGAGAGCGATTGGTTCCCCTCGGCGCCGCCCACGGAGTCGGTGTGCCCTTCGATGCGCACCCGCGCGGAGGGATAGGCGTCGAGGATGGTGGCCAGCGCGTCGAGCTTCGGTCGCGACGCTTCGGTCAGCTCCGTGGTCCCGAACTGGAAGTTGATGCCTTCCATCGAGAAGCGCTTGGGGCCATCCGCGGCTCCGGCGTCGAGGTACCGCGCGATCTCCGCCTCGGAGCCGTGCTCGTCGACGGAGAGGACCTTGCCGCCCGGGAGCGTCATCTCTCCGGCCGTGATCTTGAGCTGCTCGACGATCTCCGGCGCGCTGGGCGGCGCCTCGCTGGGCGCGGCGGCCGTGGGCGCTTCGGCGCGCGGCGGCTCGGCCTGCGGCGGCGGCGCGACGGGCCGAGCGAGGTCCTCCCTCGGAGCCGCCGCGATCGGGGCTTCGTGCGTGGGCTCGGCGGCGGCGCGGTCCAGCCTTCGTTCGCGGACGAACGCCCAGAGGCCTCCGAGCACCGCCGCTGCCAGCAAGGTCGGGAGCAGCCATTCTCGCGTCTGCGTGTTGCGGAGGAGCCCTTCACGTGAGGAAAGCGGGGTCGAAGAGGCCGCCATTCGGGACGGGACTGACGACACCGCATCGCGCGGCCGTTCGCGCGCCGCCGCGACGAAAGGAGCGCTCGCCGCGATCGAGGGAGCGAGGAAGCCAGGGAGGCCCGCCGGGGCGCGTGGATCGTCCTTGAAGGCTTGCTTCTGATGGGAGAGCAGATCGGACAGCCCCCGCGCGGTCAGCCCTCTCGACCTCACCTCGCGGCCGAGCACGCACGCGACGATGGGAGCGACCAGGCCCAGCATCGCCGTCGAGCACCGCTGCTCCGCGCCGGAGGAGCGGGAGATGAGCTCGATCATCCCGCCCGCGCGCTCTCCGAACAGGCGGGCGATCATCGACTGCCCATGATGCGAGAGCTCCTCGGCCTGCTCGGCGCGGAGGGGCCCTGCTCTCCCGAGGAGGCCTTCGTAGTCCCGCTCCGTGATCATCCTGAACAGCTGCGCTGCGCCGCCCTCCGAAGAGGCGACCTGAGCCATTCCGGCGAGCAGCGTCGGCACCGAGCTCTCCGCGGCGGCGCGCACGCTCGTCGGCGATTCATCGCTCAGGCCCAGCCCCTTCGTTGCGGCCGAGATGAGCTCGGGCGTCAAGAAGCCCCTGGTGGTGTCCAGCAACGACATGGTTCCGATCCCTCCGGGAAAGTGGTCATCGGCGCGGGCGAGGCAGCGTCATCGCGGACGCGATCCTGACCGCATGAGCGTCGATCCCGTGTCTGTCTTCGTCTGTCTTCGTCTGTCTTCGTCTGTCTTCGTCGGTCTTCGTCTGTCTTCCGGCGAGTCTGCGCGATGCGAGCGACGTGCCGGCACGACCGCGCATTGCGGGCTGTGCCGCGGCTGCACACGGTCTGCTCCTGCCGCGCGCGTCCCCACGCTCGTGCTCGCCGAGGCGAGCCGGCGGCGATGGCGCGCGGAGCTCAGCGCTGTGCGAGCGCGGCTGTGCGGGCCTCGGCCGTCAGCGCGGCGAAGGCGTCCGTGCGCGTATAAACGTGGTTGCCAGCCGCGGTGCACCCCGCGCCTCGCGAGGTGACGCCCACCACGTCGCCGCGGTCGGCGTCGATCACCGGACCTCCCGAGTCGCCGGCGCATGTCGCCCCCTCGATCTCGAACTCGCGCGGACCGAGGACCTTGCCGGTCGCCGGATCGGCGCGGGGCCCGACGGCGGCGACGAGGCGCGGACCGCGCGCGGCGCGGACGCCGAGCCGGTTGGACGCTCCGCCGCCGTACCCGACGGCGATCACGCTGTCGCCTGGATCGATCGCCCCGACCTCGCGCATCCGCAGAGGCGCCACGTCGGTGAGGGGCCGATCGAGCACGAGATAGGCGATGTCCGCGTCGCAGAGGACGCGTTCTTTCCCGTGCAGCGTGGCCACGGCGCGCGCCCGCGCGGCGTCGCGGGAGACATCGATATGGTCCCCTGTGTAAATGGCGATCTCGGAAGGATCGATGTCTGCGCCGACGTGATCGCCATTGTGCGACTTGCCCGAGCGATCGCAGCGAGGGGCCGCTGTCAGGTTGCGCGAGATGCAGTGACGCGCCGTCAAGACGAGGTTCGGCTCGACGAGCGCGCCGCTGCACAGGCTCACGCGTCGCTCGCCGCCCAGAGGACCCGGATGGGACACGGCCACGGCGACGACGCCGCGCGCGGCGCCGTCGATGAGGGACCCAGGCGCGCCTTCTGCGAGCGGCGGAGCCTCCGTGATTGGCGCGACCGCCGCCACCGGAGGAGGCGAGGCTCCGGCCGGGATGACGGCGACGACGATGCGGGGGACGAGGGCCGCGACAAGGCAGCCAAGGCATCCCGCGAGGCGCGGGACGAGAGACGGGGACGCCATTGATGAGGTCATCGACAAAGAGCATGTGAGGAGCGGCCGTGCAAGCCGACCCCTGGACCTTTTCTCCAGCATCAGAAGCGGAGGTGCCTCCGAGTGGTTGGTGTTTCTACCGAGGGGAATCGGAGATGGAAAGCAGGTCAGCCAGGTGAGGGGCGCCCGGCTGGAGTCGCGCTCTCTGGACTCTCGCGCTCGTCGACTAGCCCCGTCCCTCCAGCGCGCGCGGCGCCGGCGCTGCTCGACGCGCCGAGGGCGAGGTGTCGCTCGATCAGGAAGATCAGGCACGACGACGCGAGCGTGAACGCGATCGCCAGCGCGGCCACGGCGCCCATGCCGTCGAGGCGCTGATCGGGGAGCTCGTGCAGCATCCGGGCCGCGAGGAACGCGGCGAGCGCCGACGAGAGGTGATCCACGGCCGACTGGATGGATCCGAAGCGCGCCCGTTCGGAGGGGAGCGGCACCTTCGAGGCGAGCGTGCTGTGGGAGATGTTGCGGATCGCCGTTCCCGTCATGAAGGCGACGAAGACGACGAGCACGGGCAGCCCCGGCACGTACGAGTGGAACCCGGCATAGAGGACGGCCACGAGCGTCGCTGCCCCGACCAGGCTCGTGCGGAACGCGCCGATGCGATCGATCAGCGCGCCCGCCGTGCGCATCACGACGAAGGTGAGCGCGCCGCCCACGAGGTAGAGCAGGCCGAGCCGCTCGCGCGGATAGCCGAGGTTGTGCTGCACGTAGGCCGAGATGTTCGGGATGACGAGGAACGACGCCATCGTCATGGCCGCCGTCGTCGCGTACGAGAGCAGGACGAGCGGGCGGCCGACGAGCGCGCGGAGCTCGCGCAGGGCGTCCTCCTCGGCGCGCGCCCGCGCCCCGGCGAGGTGGCCGCGCATCGAGGGGAGGAGCAGCAGGGCGAGCCCCGCGACGGTGAGCCCGAGCGCCGCGACGGCGAAGAACGGCGCCTGGAAGCCGCCGCGCCGCGCGAGCTCGAGGCCGGCCGGCACACCGAGCACCGCGGCCAGGGCGTAGGCGCCCATCACGACGCCCATCGCCTTGCCGCGCCGCTCCGGCGGGATCGCGTCCGCGACGATGGAGAAGGCGATCGAGGTCGCGGGCCCCCCGAACGCGCCGGCGAGCACACGCGCCGCGAGGAGGCTCGGCAGGCCGGTGGCGAGGCCGCCCGCGGCCGTGCCGAGGACGAGGCCGAGCATCGCGACGGCGAGCGCGCTGCGCCGGTCGAAGCGGTCCAGGAAGAACGCGCCGGCGACCCCCGAGACCGCCGCCGCCGCGGTGTAGCTGCCGCCGATCAGGCCGATGTCGGACATCGGGATGCCGAGCGCGACAGCGAAGTCCGGCCCGAGCGGCATGACGACCATGAAGTCGAGCAGGTTGACGAACTGGACCGCGGCGATGAGGAACAGGAGGGTCCGTTCGGAGCGAGCGTTCTGCACGACCGTGGGCTCAGCTCTGGGCCTTCGCGCCCGCGCCGCGCTCGATGACGCCGCGGCTCGCCAGCTCGAGCAGCGCGTCGTGCGCCGCGTCGATCGTGTGATCGATCTGCGCCTCGGTGTGCGCGCCGCAGAGGAAGTTGACGTCGCGCCGCAGCAGGACGCCGCGCCTCGCCATCGCGCCGACGAACGGCTCCATGCGCTTCGTGTGGACCGCCAGATCCTCGGCCATGAGGAAGAAGGGGATCGCGTCGTACCCCACGACGCGCAGCGGGAAGCCGCCCTGCTCTGCGCGCCGGTTGATGCCCTCGCGCAGCCGCTTCCCGAGCGCGGCGACCTTCGCGATGTAGTCGGTCTCGCGGTACTCGCGCAGCGCCGCCCTGCAGACCTCCAGCGAGAGCATCTCGCCGCCGAACGTCGTCGACACCTGCAGCTCCGAGAGCCGGCTCATCACGTGGCGCGGCCCCGCGATCGCCGACAGCGGCATGCCGGCGGCGATGCCCTTCGAGAGGCACACGAAATCAGCCTCGATCTGGTAGAACTCCTGCGCGCCGCCGAGCGCGAGCCGGAAGCCGGTGACCACCTCGTCGAGGACGAACAGCACGCCGTGGGCGCGGCACGCCTCGCGCACCTTGCGCAGGTACTCCGCCGAGACGCACCGCTTGTAGGGCAGCGAGAGCAGCACGAGCGCGAGCTCCGGGCCCTTGCTCGCGATGAGATCGAGCAGCGGCTGCTCGTCGGCCTCGGCCATGAGCGGCATGCGGTGTGTGTACTCGCGCAGCACCGCCGGGACGCCGGGGGTGTCGAACATGAAGTGATCGTGCCAGCCGTTGTAGCCGACGATGACGACCTTCTCCTTGCCGGTCACGTGGCGTGCGAGCCGGACGGCCGCGGACGTCGCGTCCGCGCCGGTCTTGAAGAAGCGGGCCATCTCGGCGCCCGGGGTCAGCGCGACGAGGTCCTGCGTGGCGGTGACCTCGACCTCCGTCGGCAGCGAGTGAAGGATGCCCCTGTCGAGCCGCCGCCGGATGGCGTCGACGACCGCAGGGTGGTTGTGCCCAAGCGTGTTCGCCCCGAGGCCGCAGATGTAGTCGATGTACTGGTTGCCATCGACGTCGCGCACAAGTGCGCCCTCGCCGCCCTCGAGGTACACGGGGAACGAGCCGAGCGCGAACATCTCCGGCCGCTTCATGAGCGACTGCGTGACGCCGGGGATGAGCCTTCGCGCCTCGGCGAGCAGCGCGTTCGAGCGGTCGAGGCGAAGCCCCTCCGCGGCGCCTTGCGGCGCGCCGCCTCCCTGCTTCCTGTCCCGTGTGTCGATCGTCTGTGTGGTCATCGTGGTCGTTCTCTCAGGCTGGAGATTGTCGTCCGTGAGCCGGTGTCATGAGGGGCGCGGCGCCCGCTGCGCCGCGCTGGAAGGGGGCGGCAGGAGGCCTTCCTCGACGCAGCGATCGAGGTAGCGGTAGAAGAGCGCGCGATCGATCGGCGGGCACGCGATGCCGGTGCCGGCGAGGCCGCGCTCCAGGGTGTCGCAGCGCACGCGCCCGATGCCGAAGGTCGCCTCTCCGTCGGCCGGGGCCGACTGCAGATCGAAGAACGCGAGCGTCGCGCTGTCCGCGGCGTCGGCGCCGTCCTTCAGCCGCGCGCGCCACGCCGCGACCGGGCGCCGCTCGACCGGATAGCCGTAGTCGCGCGCCCAGTCGAAGAGCTCCGTCAGCCGGACCTCGGGCGCGGGGGCGACGTTGACCACGGCGCCCGTGGCCTGCGCGGTGAGCGTGGTGAGCGAGAGCCGCACGATCGCGCGCGCCACGTAGTCGACGGGCGTCCACACCTCCCGCACGTCGAGATCGGGCAGGACGCCGGCCGGGATGCCGGCCCGCAGCAGCCGGAAGACCAGGTCCTGCTCGTTGACGACGCCCGTGCCGGGCGCGCCGACGACGCGGCCCAGGCGGTACACGGCGACCGGCAGCCCGCGCTCTCCGGCCTGCTGCACGAGGCGCTCGGCCGCCCACTTGCTCTGCTGGTAGCCGTCGCGCAGGCCGGGGTGCGGCGGCACGAACGCCTCCGCGACCTCGGCGCTCGCCGCGATGCCCGGGGCAACGGCGAGCGTCGACACGTGGTGCAGCGGCTTGGGGCGCGCCGCCGCGGCCAGGCGGAGCGCCTCGCGCGTGCCGATCACGTTGGCGGCGCGCAGGCTGCGGTAGTCGCGCACGAGGCTGACCACCGCGGCGTTGTGGTAGATGGCGTCGCACTCCGCGGCGAGCTGGCCGAACCGCGCTGCGCTCAGGCCGAGCCGGGGCTGCGTCAGGTCGGCGGGCACGGCCAGCACCCGCGCGTCGATGCCGTCGACAGGCAGGCGCTGCTTCGAGAGCGCCTGCCGGATCCGCTCCGCGGCGCGCGCCTCGCTCTCGGCGCGCACCAGGCAGACCACTGTCGCGTCGGTCTGCGTCAGGAGCTCGTGGAGCAGGTGCGCGCCGACGAAGCCGCTCGCGCCCGTGAGCACGACCTGCCGCGGGCGACCGCGGCCGCCGGACCACGCGAGCGATCGGGGGACGACGTCCTCGGGGAGCTCGGCGTCGGCCAGCATGGCGCCGGGGGGCCCGCCGCTCGTCTGCGCCGCCGCCGCGCCCTGCGCCTCGTCGAGGGCGCGCGCGAGCGCCGCGACGGTCGGGTGGCGGAAGACCATCGCGACGGGGATCTCCCGCCCGAGATCGACGCTGAGCCGGTTGGCGACCTGGATCGTCTGCAGCGACTGGCCGCCGCGCTCGAAGAAATCGTCGTGCGCCGACAGGCCGCTCACGCCGAGCACATGCTCCCAGACCTGCAGCACCTGCCGCTCGAGCGCCGTCGCGGCGGCAGGCGGCTCCGCCGGCGCGGCGATCGGCGCCTCCCGCAGCGCCTTGCGATCGATCTTGCCGGAGCTCGTCCTCGGCAGCCGATCGGTGAGCACGAAGGCCGAGGGGATGGCGGCCGCGGGGAGCAGCGAGCGCGCGTGCCTGCGGAGCTCGGCCGGCGAAGGGGCTGGGTCCCCGGCGACGAGGAACGCGGACAGGCGCTTGCCGCCGCCGGCCGAGGCGTGCCCGATGACGGCCGCCTCCCGCACGGAAGGATGGCGCAGGAGCGCCGCCTCGATCTCGAGCGGATCGACGCGATGGCCGCTGATCTTGAGCTCGTCGTCGACGCGCCCGACGAAGACCATCTGCCCGTCGGCCCGCTGGAGGACCTGGTCGCCGGTGCGGTACGCGCGCGGGCGGCCCTCCAGCTGGTCGAGCACGACGAAGCGCGCGGCGTCGAGGTCCGGCCGCCCGAGGTACCCCCTCGCCAGGCCGGGCCCGATGAGGTGGAGCTCGCCCACGGCGCCCTGCGCGACCAGCCGGCCGTGCGCGTGTGTGTCGACGATGGCCGCGCGGACGCCGGGCAGCGGCGTGCCGATCGGCGCCTCGTGTTCCTCGTCCGGCGCGTCGCCGCCGCTCAGCGTGGCGGCCGAGGCGACGACCGTCGCCTCGGTGGGGCCGTAGGTGTTGAGCAGCCGCGCGCGCCGACCGACGGCGCTGCGGAAGCGCTCGACGCGCTCGGGCAGCGCCGCCTCGCCGCCGATGATGACGGTGCGGACGCTCGCGGGGAGCGACGCCGCGCCGGTGGAGAGTCCGTAGGCGAGCTCGTGCCAGAACGCGGTCGGCAGATCCAGGACGGTGATCCGGTGCCTTTCGCAGGCGTCGAGCAGCCGCGGCACGGACTGCAGCATCTCGTCCGTGCGCAGCACCAGCGCGGCGCCCGCGCACAGGGTCAGGAAGATCTCCTCGACGCTGGCGTCGAAGTGCAGCGGCGCGAACTGCAGCACCCGGTCGTCGCGGCGCAGATCGTAGCGGTGGGTCGCGGCCGCCACGAAGTGGGCCAGCGCGCCGCGCTCGATCATGACGCCGTTCGGGCGGCCGGTGGAGCCGGACGTGTAGATCACGTACGCCAGGTGCTCCTCCGCGCCCTGGACCGGCGCCCGCGCCGGCGCCCGCGCGCCGTGGATCGCCTCGTCCAGGAGCACGAGGTGCACCGCGCGATCGCTCCCCACCTTCGCGGCGTGCTGCGACGTCGTGACGACGATCGCCGGCCTGGCGTCGTCGAGGATCGCGGTGGTCCTCGGCTGCGGCCCGTCCGGATCGAGGGGGAGGTAGCCTGCGCCGGCGTAGAGCGCGCCGAGGATCGCGGTGATGGCGCCGACGCTGCGCGGCAGGAGCACCGCGACCAGCGTGTCGGGCCGGGCGCCGAGCGCGGCGAGGCGGGCGGCGAGCTGCCGGGCGGCCATGTCGAGCTCTCCGTAGGTCACGCGCTCGAGGTCGTGGTGGAGGGCGGTCGCGTCCGGATGCTCGCGCGCGCGCAGGGCGATCTGCTCGACGACGGGGCGCGCCGGCGCGGGCAGCGGGCCTCCGTCGAGCAGCGCGCCGGGCCGCCCGGCCGCGGCCACGTGCGCGCCCGGCGCGCGCGCCGCGGCCCGGGGGAGGTCGATCTCGGCGCGATCGAGGGCCTGCTCGGGTGCGGCGGCGACCGCCTCCAGGAACGCGAGGAACCGGCGCTGGTGCGCCGAGAGGTCCTCGTCGCCGTAGCAGGCCGGGTTGGCGTCGAGGTCGAGCCGCGGCCCGCGCCCGTCCGACCTCGCGTAGATGCCGAACGACAGATCCTCGACCGGGCCTGCGGCGATGTTGTGCGCGACGCCGCGATGCCCCGCGAAGCGCAGGTCGTAATCGAACGGCATGATGTTGATCACCGGGCCGAACAGCCGGCGGCTGCCGCCGATCAGCTTGAGATCCCGGCGGAGCTGCTCGTACCGATAACGCAGGTGGGGCCGGATGGCCGCGAGCTCGGCCGCGACCTGCCGGGTGACCGCGGACAAGCTCGCGCCCTCCGGAACTCGCACCCGGAGCGGGACGATGTTCATGACCATGCTCGGGATGCGGAGCGACACCGAGCCGAGGCGCCCCATCACGGGCAGCCCCAGGACGATCTCGGGCGCGCCGGTGAGCCGGTGCACGTACGCCGCGGTCGCGGCGACCACGACGTCCGGCCACGTCGCCTTGGCCTGGCGCGCTACCTCCTTCAGCCGGTCGACGGTGGACGGCGCGAGCGAGGCCGTCCGGCGCAGGCAGGCGCGCGACGCGGGCGCCGGCTCGTCGCCGAGGCTCACGGGCTCGGGCCGGTCGGCGAAGCGCCGCGTCCAGAAGGCGCGATCGCGCTCCAGATCGGGGGAGGCGCGGTAGGCCAGATCCTCGTCGACGACCCGGCGCAGCGAGCCGAAGGCGCCGCTCTCGCTCGATCGGCCCTCGGCGCGCGCGGTGTAGATCTCGGCCACCCGCCGCGCGATCAGCGAGAAGCCGTAGCCGTCCAGCGCGACGTGGTGCGCGCGCTGGTACCAGAAGAGCCTGTCGGGCCCCGCCGTGAACAGCGCCTCCGTGAAGAGGGGCCCGCGCGCGAGATCCACCGGCCTCGCGAGATCCTCGCGCATCCACGCCTCGGCCGCGGCGAACGCGTCCGGCGCCGCGCTGACGTCGACGCGGTGGACAGGGAAGTCAGGGGACAGGTCGAGTCGCTGGCGCGGTCCATCCGCCTCGCCCGTGAAGCGCACGTGCAGCGTCTCTGCCTCGGAGGCGGCCTGGCGTATCGCGGCCTCGAGGGTGGCGAGATCGATGGGCCCGCAGATCTCGACGCACTCGCCCGCGTTGTACACAGGGCTCGCCGGGTCGAGCTGCTGGCCTAGCCAGATACCGTGTTGCGCGGCCGACAGCGGCCAGCGCGCGTCCTGAGGAGCGACCATGACGACAACCCTCCTGGTTCAACCGGCGCTCGACGGGACAGCCGCCACAGGCACGCTCGCGGCAGGCGATCCGCGCCCCGCGATGGCGGCGCAACGGCGGCCGTGACGCCCGAGCCAGCGCCGTTGGAGCGAAAGCGGCGCCCGCCGGCGCAGCAGGGCCCGAGCCCCGAGAGCACGCAGGGCAGGGGCGCCGGACATCGTCCCGACGGCGGACACAGCTCGACGACCCCGCGATGGGCGCAGCCACCTCGGCATCGACGATTGAGTGAAAATGAAAACTACTTTCAAGTTCGTTTATGGTGAGGTAGGGTAGGCATTGTCAAGTGAATTCGCTGAGACCCCAGCCGCGGGCCACCGTCCCGTGCGGGGCCGCCCGCGCCATCGAGGCACCGCGCCGGCGACCCGAGCGAGCGCGCCGATCGCGCACATCGCCTCCGTTTTGGCCGCGATCTCGCGCTGCTCGGACCTGCGGACCATCGCGGCCCTCCGCGGACGTCGCGGACGCTGCCCGACCGCTTTCGCTTGACAACGTCGTTGGTAGCATGGCAGGTTCCGGATTGAAATTGAAAGTGACTTTCAATATTGAAAGTGGGGTTCCACGATGGACAACCTGATGTCGAAGGCGACGGCTCCGCTCGACAGCCGGTGTGATCACTGCGGCGTTGCTGGACATGGCGAGCCCAACGCCGTGCGCTGCGGCTGCGGCAGCCTGCTCGCCCGGTATGTGCCCGGCGGCGTCGAGCTGAAGTGCCGGCGGTGCAAGCGCGTCGTCGTCGTCCCGGTCCCGGCGGCGGAGGACGTGAGCGGTTGAATCCCCGAGAGCCCTGACATGACTGCTCGCGGCGGCGACCCCTGGCCAGCGCGGTTTGCGCCGTCCGATGAGGCCTGAGGAGCCGGCGAGCGAGACGCCACGACAACCAGCTTGCGCAGAGCCGGCCAGAGCGCCGCATCGTCACGCTCCGGTGAGCATGCCCGGTGATCTCATGATTCGATTACGCCCCTTGCGTTGCGCCGCGCTGGCCGGGACTCTGGTCCTCGTCCCCTGCGGTGCCCTGTTGGCCTTCGCAGCGGACGCGCGGGCGAGCGACGAGGCCCCTGCCGACGAGGGCGGCGATGGAGCGGCTCCCCAGGCCGAGACAGCGCCGTCGGCGCGCGCTCCGGGCGATGGCGCCGCGCCCGCGGTGCGCCCGCCCGAGCTCACGGGCGCCGTCGAGGCGGCGTATCCGCAGGCGGCGCGCGAGGCGGGGTTGGAGGGGAGCGTCGTGCTGCGGCTGACGATCGACGCGGAAGGGCGTGTCACCCGCGCAGAGGTCGCCGAGCCTGCGGGCCACGGGTTCGACGAGGCCGCGCGGGAAGCCGCGCTGCGCTTACGCTTCACGCCGGCCCGGCGAGGCGACCGGAGCGTCGCGTCGCGCATCCTCTACCGCCACGACTTCCGGCTGCCTGCGCCGCCCCCCGCGGCGGTCCCCGGTGCGGGGATGCCGGCCGGGCGGGCAGTCCCCGTGGCCGCGCCCGTCACAGGCGCCGCCGGTGCCACGCCGGTCGCAGGCGCCGCCGGGGCCGCGCCGGTCGCAAGCGCCGCCGGGGCGGCGCCCGCCACGGGCGCAGCAGGACCAGCGCTGCCCGCGATCGAGGTGAGCGTGCGGGGGGCCTCCGAGGCCGAGCGGCTCCGGACCTCAGCGCAGGCGGTCCAGGTGATCGAGACCGTCGAGGCCAGGCGGCAGGCCGCGGATCTCGGCGAGGTGCTGTCGCGCGCCGAGGGCGTGAGCGTGCGCCGCCTCGGCGGGCTCGGCTCCGACGCGCGCTTCTCGCTGAACGGCCTCACCGACGACCGGATCCGCTTCTTCCTCGACGGCGTGCCGCTCGACCTCGCCGGGCACTCCTTCGGGGTCGCCAACGTGCCTGTCAACCTCGTCGAGCGCGCCGAGATCTACCGCGGCGTCGTCCCGCTGCGCTTCGGCTCGGACGCGCTCGGCGGCGCGGTGAACCTGGTGACCGATCAGGACACGCGCGGCACGGGCGCTGCGGCGTCCTACCAGGTCGGCTCCTTCGGAACGTACCGGCTGACCCTCGGCGCGCGCCACGCGCACGCGCCGAGCGGCCTCTTCGCCCGCGCGAGCGGGTTCGTCGATCGCGCGCGGAACGACACCCCGATCGACGTCATGGCGTTCGACGAGAGCGGGCGCCCGTCGCCCGCACGCGCCCGGCGGTTCCACGATGGCTACGTCGCGGCCGGCGGCGCGGCCGAGGTGGGGGTCATCCGGCGGCCGTGGGCCGACCGCCTGCTCGTTCGCGCCTTCTTCACCTCGCACGACAAGGAGCTGCAGCACGGCCCGCTCGTCACCATGCTCGACGGAAGGGTCACGTCGCCGCCCTTCGGAGAGGCGACCTTCGGCAGGCAGACCGGCGGCGCGCTGCTGCGGTATGCGCAGCCGTTCTTCGGGAGGGCGCGGCTCGACGCCCTCGCGGGGTACTCGTACGCGCGCACGACCTTCCTCGACACGGCCACGTGCACCTACGACTGGTCCGACCGCTGCAAGGAGCGCCCGTATCGGGGGGAGGTCGGGGACGACGCGAACGACCAGCAAGTCCGTCAGCACACCGCCTTCGCCCGCGTCAACGCGGCGTGGCACCCCGCGACAGATCACCTCCTGCGCTTCGGGCTCTCTCCGACCCACGTGACGCGCACCGGGAGGAACCTTGTCGTGGCCGAGCGCGAGAAGGACCCGCTGACCGCGGAGCGGGACCTGTGGAGCGGGGTGGCAGGCGTCGAGTACGAGGCGAGGCCGCTCGACGGCCGGCTCGCGAACATCGCCTTCGCCAAGCTCTACCTGCAGTCGGTCCGCACCCGGGAACACCTGCCGAGCGGCCGGCTCGGCGACGTCGATCGGGCGACCCACCGCGTGGGGGCAGGGGACAGCCTGCGCTTCCGCTTCACCGACGCGCTCTACGCCAAGGCCTCGTACGAGGTCGCCACCCGCCTGCCGACGCCGGAGGAGCTGTTCGGCGACGGAGGGCTCGTCGTCTCGAACGTCCACCTGGAGCCGGAGGCGAGCCACAACGTCAACCTCGGCGTGACCCTGGAGCGCGCGGAGACCCCCGTGGGACAGCTCCGGTTCAACGTCAACGGCTTCGGTCGCTTCACCGAGGATCTGATCACGCTGCAAAGGTTCCTCGGCTACTCGGCGTACGGCAACACGCTGTCGGCGCGATCGGTCGGCTTCGAGTCGACAGCCGGGTGGACCTCTCCGGGTGACTGGCTGTCGGTGGACGGTCACGTCACATGGCAGGACTTCCGGGACGGCTCGACCGACGTTCGCATCCAGAACCTCCCGTACCTGTTCGGCGGCGTCGCCGCGCGCGCGCAGTGGCCCGAGATCGCGGCGCGGCGCGATGTCCTGTCGCTGATCTGGATCACGGATTACGTGCACGCGTTCTTCGTCGGCCCGGAGGGCCGCGGCGCGGCCCGCTCCAAGGCGGAGATCCCGTCGCAGCTCCTGCACACGCTCGCGCTCACGTACCTGGTCGAGCGCGGTGGATGGACGGTGAGCTCGACCGTCGAGGTGCAGAACCTCACCGACGAGAAGGCCTTCAGCTTCCACGGCATCCAGCGCCCCGGGCGAGCGGCGTACGCCAAGCTCGCCTTGAGCCTGTGAGCCGATGTTCGTGCGACGGCAGTTGAAACCCGACACAAGGAGATCCTTCATGTTATTTCGTGCGCGCTACGCGAATGCCCTCCTCTTGACCCTGCTCCTCCCGTGCTTCGTCGCCTGCGGCGACGACACGAGCGATGCCACGAGCAGCGGCGCGGGGGGCGGCGGCGGTGGAGGCACCGGCGCCGGCGGAGCCACCAGCGGCACGGGGGGGACACCCAGCGCGCGGCCGGCGTACGCCCTCACGATCCAGGTGTTCGGGCCGGACGGCGGCGACACCCAGAGCTACATCGCCGTGACGGATGACATCGACTCCGCCGAGGCGCTGTCGCTGGAGAACGCGATCGAGGTGCAGGGGCGCGCCCTCGGCGTCGGGCTGGACGGCGGAGGCGCGGTGTTCGTGGCGAGCGACGCCGCGGCGACCGTGACCCGCTACGACCTCCAGGAGGACGGCAGCCTCGAGGAAGGGGACACCATCAGCTTCCAGGGCAAGGGCCTCGCGAAGATCGGCGAGTACGGCACGCAGTTCCACTTCGTCTCGGAGACCAAGGCGTACTTCTTCGATGGTCCCACCGCCCAGGTGGTCGTCTGGAATCCCGCGGAGATGACGGTGACCGGAGACATTCCGCTCGAGGATCTGGTGATCCCGGACGCCACGCTCACCTATTCTTCCTCGCCGCCGCTTCGCCAGGGCGACGACGTGATCACCTTCGGCGGGTGGCGCGTCGGCCCGGAGGTCCCGAGCGTGGCCGCTGTCATTGTCGTGGACAGCACGACGGACGAGGCGACCGTCGTCACCGACGAACGCTGCGGTTACGTGCGCGATGGGATCGAGGGGCCCGACGGCATGATCTACGTGGCCACCGAGGCGTACGGCGCGGCGGTGCACCGGCTCAACCCCGACAACGCTGCTGCCCCGTGCATGCTGCGCTTCAACCCCGAGACGAGGCAGTTCGATCCCGAGTTCCACGTCGAGCTGAGCGCGCTGTTCGACGGCGACACCGCCGGCTCGCTCCTCGGTGGCCCGGACGGCAAGGCGTTCCTGCGCGTGCTCGACGAGAGCCTCTTCGCGATCGCCGACGACACCCACCCGCGCGTGCTGGCGAGCGCCGCGGCGTGGCGGTGGGCCAGCGTGACGCTCGGCGATACGCCGACCGCCACGGTGCTCGACGCCGCGCCCGGCGGCGGCAGCGTCCTGTCCGTCGCGCTCGGCGACCGCACCTACCTGCTGGAGTTCGAGGGCCAGGAGTCGACGACGCTCCGCGAGATCGGCGAGGACGGGCCCGGTGAGGCGGGCGTGAGCGCGCCTGGGCTCACGTTCTCCGTCGCGAAGATCCGATGACGCTCGCGCCCGATCACGAAGAAGCGATGAGGGACGACGCCGCGCGAGGGCCCCGTTCGCCACGGGGCCCTCGCGGGCGGCCGCGTTACGGCGCGATCATGAAGGTCGTGCGCCGCGTGCACATGTACCTGGGCTTGCTGCTGTTCCCCTGGATACTGCTGTTCGGGATCAGCGGCACGCTCTTCAATCACCCGCAGATCGGGCGAGACATCGACAGCCGGTCGCTCTCGGGAGAGCAGCTGTCGGCGCTCACCGGGTTCCAGCCCTGGGATCCCGGCGAGCTCGCGCGCCAGGTCGTCGAGCAGCTCAACGCCGGCTCGCCCTCGCGCTACACGCTCGATCCGGGGACCCCAGGGGCGTTCTCCGGGTGGCCGCTGCTCGCGGCGCCGAGCGCGGGCGGGGGACGCCAGGTGGTGATCCTGCGCCTCGACGACGGCAGCGCGACGGTCTCCAGCCATCCCCCCGAGCCCGAGGCCCCCGCGCCCCCGTTCGCCGGCGTCGCGATCGACCTGCCTGGATACAGGATGGCGGCGGTGCAGGAGCAGATAAAGGATCTCCTGCCCAGGATCGGCGTCGACGCCGCGGGGCCGCTGCGCGCGCACCCGAAGATCAACCCCGAGCTGCGCTTCGGTATGCGGGACGCGGACGGCCGCGCCTGGAACGTCACATACAACCTGGGCACGGGGCGGCTCGACGGGCGGCCCGCCGGCGCGCGGGGGTGGCCTCGCTTCGTCGAGGTGCTCGAGACGCTTCACAAGACGCATCATTTCCCCGTGCACGGCGGCGTGGCCTGGCTCTGGGCGCTCTTCGCGGACATCACCGGGATCACGCTGGTCGTGTGGGCGCTCAGCGGCCTCGCCATGTGGTGGCAGATGAAGCCATCGCGGGTCCTCGGCGCCCTCGCGATCGCCGCCGCCGTTGCGCTCGCCGCGGTGGTGATGGTCGGCACGGCGTCGGACGCGCTGTTCGGGAACGTCGCGAAGGAAGGCCCCTAGAACACCGAACAGCGCGGAACCAGAGAAATGAACCGCCAAGGACGCCAAGGACGCCAAGGACGCCAAGGACGCCAAGATTATAAATTCATTATCTTCTTGGCGTCCTTGGCGGCTCATTCCTCGCTCGAACGAAGCCAGACCACGATCACGCGCCCAGCGTGGCGCCGCCGTCGACGCAGAGGTCGTGCATCGTGATGTGCCGGGCCTCGTCCGAGAGCAGGAACAGCACCGCGCTGGCGACGTCATCCGTCGTGGCGATCCGGCGCAGCGGGATACCCAGCCGGAACGCCTCGGGGGCGCCGGCGATGACCGCCTGAGCGCCGCGATCGTCCGCCCAGAGCGCGCGCTGCATCGGCGTGTCCGTCGAGCCAGGGGACACCACGTTGCACCGGATGTTGTGCTGCGCGAGCTCCAGGCCGAGGCACTTCGTCCACTGGGCCGCGGCGGCCTTCGAGGCGGCGTAAGCGCCCATGTTCATCCGCGGCGTGCGCGCGGCGTTGGACCCGACCGTCACGATCGACCCCGATCGGCGCGGCACCATGCGGCGCGCCACGGCCCGGCTCACGTTGAACACCCCCCTGGTGTTGACCGCGAAGGTGCGCTCCCAGTCGTCGTCGCTCAGCGAGAGGGCGCCGCCCACGCGCAGCACGCCGGCCACGTTGACAAGGATCTCGAGCGGGCCGAGCTCGCGCTCGATCCGCTCCACCGCGCCCTCGACCGCCTCGCCGTCGGCCACGTCCACTACGAACGCCGCGGCGCGATGGCCGCTCGCCTGGAGATCGGCGACTACGGCGCCCAGGCGCTCCCGGTTCGCGTCCATGGCCGTCACCGCGGCGCCCCGCGCGGCGAGCCTCCGGGCGACGGCCTCGCCGATCCCCTGGGCCGCGCCCGTGACGAGCGCTGCCTTGTGTTTGAACTCCATCGCTCGCTCCCGTCAGGCCCTGTCGAGCCCGTCCATGATCCGGTGCCGCTCCGCGTGGTACGCCTCCTCGGACTGGCTGGCCTTCCAGTAGGGGATCGCGTACAGCGCCCCGCGCCCGAGCCCGCGCTCGTCGAGCAGGTGATCGCGGATCGCGACGACGGACGACGACTCGCCAGCGACCCAGGCGAAGACGCGGCCGTCTGGCCACCCCAGGGCGCGGACGGCCGCCTCGAGCCGGGGGCCCGGGGCGTGCTCGCCCTGCAGGTAGAGCCAGGTCAGCGCGACGTGCGGCGGGTGATCGATCTCCTGCACGTCCGCCGCGTCGGGGACCGCGACGACGGCGTGGCCGCGCGCCGTCTTCGGCAGGGCCTCGAGCAGCGCGCCGATGGCCGGCAGCGCGGAGAGATCGCCGGCCAGGAGGTACCAGTCCGCGGGACCGAGCATCGGATCGGGGCCGCCCGGTCCGGCGATGCCGATGCGGTCGCCCGGCCTGGCGTGGTGGGCCCACCGCGACGCGGGGCCGTCGTCCCCGTGCAGGACGAAGTCCACGCCCAGCTCGCCGGCCTGCGCGTCGTACCTGCGCACCGAGTACGTGCGCGTGATCGGCCGCCGCGGCATCGGAGGCCAGACGGGGCCGTCCGGGCCCAGCGTGGGCAGCTCCGGCGCCGCCTGGTCGCCGCGCGGGAAGAAGACCTTGATGTGCGCGCCGCCGCAGCGCGCGGGGAACCCCGCGATCGCCTCGCCGCCCAGCGTGATCCGCCGCATGCGGGGGGAGATCGCGGTCGTGCACAGCACCTCGAGCAGGCGCGGCGGGGTGCGCGCCACCGGCCCGGGCGGGGATGTCGCGACGCGATTCATGGTGACCTGTGCCATGGGGAAGCCGTCGTGGGGCAAGCTCGGCCGGTCAGCCTGTAGCTTCCTGGATGGGCGCCTCCGCGCGGTGCCGGGGCGCCGGCCTCGCCTCGCGCGGCAGCCGGGTCGACAGGAGCTCCCACCAGTGCCCGAGCGTCGGCAGCTCGGCGAGGTCGACGAACGCGACGTCGATCCCCGCGGCGCGCCACTGCTCGACGAGCGTCATGAGCCGTATCGAGTCGAGCCCCAGATCGAGGACGTTGTCGCGATCGGAGATCGCCGAGGGGAGCTGGTCGAGGACCTCGGCCACCTCGCCGCGCAGGCGCTCGACCCACGGCGTCCGGTCCTGCGTCCCCCCGAGCGGCGCCGGCGCCTCGCGCCGCAGGGTGCTCGCCCGCTCGCGGGGCGCGAGCGCGGCGAGGACGTCGCTCGTCGGCAGCGCGACGCCGCACCGCTGCGCGACGTAGGTGATGGCCATGTCGTGCTGCTGCCGGGAGAAATCGGCGGTCCCGTCGGTCACGAGGAACGGCTGGACGTCGTTCATGAACGCCTCGCACGCGGTCAGCAGGCACCCGATGTGCGCGTACACGCCGCACACGATCAGCTGATCGCGGCCCCACCGGCGCATGAGATCCAGGAGCTCCGTCCGCTGGAAGGCGCTGTAACGCCACTTGGTGAGCACGGTGTCGGCGCTTCCAGGCGCGAGCTCGCGCACGATCTCGTGTTTGTCGGGCTGCTGCGTCAGCCCGGGCCCCCAGAGATCCGTCAGCAGACCGCGCTGGGCCCTCGTCTGCTCGGCGGGCTGCTTCGTGTAGACGACCGGGATCCCGCTCGCCGCGCACCGCTCCCGAAGCAGGCGAGCATTGGCGATCAGCTCGACCATCGGGGACGCGCTCGCGTCGTAGAAGCCGAGGAAATACTCCTGCATATCGTGGATCAAGAGGACGGAGCGCCCCGGATCCGGCCGCCATGACGCCCGGCTCTCCGGGAGCTCGTCGGCTCGTGGCATGCGATAGGTCTGGATGCGGGGGATGGCCATGGTCGTTCCTCTCTCTCCTCGTCTCTTCTGGTCGCAGCGCTCCTGTCGATGGAACGGGCCGCGGGCGTCGCTGCGCCGCCTCGGCCCGCGCTGTCCTCTCAGGCGCGCGCTCCCTGCGCGAGCCTGTCGGCGATCCACCGGCGGAGCGCCTTCTTGTCCACCTTGCCGACGCTCGTCGTCGGGAGGGCGTCGAGCCACTCGATGCGATCGGGCACCTTGTACTGGGCGACGCCGCGCTCGCGCAGGAAGGCGTTGATCTCCCTCGCCGGCGGCGGCTGCCCGCGCGCCACGAGGAACGCGCACGATCGCTCGCCGAGGTGGGCGTCCGGCATGGCGACGAGCGCCGCGTCGCGCACCGCCGGGTGGGCGAGGACGTGGTTCTCGACCTCCTCGGCCGCGATCTTCTCGCCGCCGCGGTTGATCTGATCCTTGGCGCGGCCCTCCACGACGAGGTAGCCGGCGGCGGTCCGCCGCACGAGATCGCCCGTGCGGTAGAAGCCGTCGCGCGTGAACGCCTTCTCGTTGTGCGCGTCGGCCCTGTAATAGCCGCGGATCGTGTAGGGCCCTCGCGTGAGCAGGTGGCCGACCTGCCCGGGCTCGACGTCGCGGTCGTCGTCGTCCACGACGCGGACCTCGTCGTGGGGCGAGATGGGCCTGCCCTGCGTCTCGAGCGCGATGGCGTCGGGGTCGTCGAGGCGGGTGTAGTTGACGAGCCCCTCCGCCATCCCGAACACCTGCTGCACCTTGCAGCCCAGGGTCGGCCCCACGCGGCGCGCGACCTCCGCGGGGAGCCTGGCGCCGCCCACCTGGAGCACCTTCAAGCTCGACAGGTCGTGCCGCGCCGTCCGGGCCGACTCCAGCCAGACCGAGACCAGCGGCGGCACGAGCGCGGTCAGCGTGACCCGCTCCCGTTCGATCCACGGGAACGCCTCGTCCGGGCTGGGGCGGCGGCAGAGCACAACGCGGCCGCCGGCGTGGAGCGCGCCGAGGCTCCCGGGCGAGCTGAGCGTGAAGTTGTGCGCGACGGGGAGGACCGCGAGGTAGACGCTGCCCTCGTCGAGCCCGCAGATCTCGGCGCTGGCCCGCACGCTGTAGAGGTAGTCGTCGTGCGTCCGCGGGATGAGCTTCGGTACGCCGGTGCTCCCGCCGGACAGCTGGAAGAAGGCGACGTCCCCCGCGGCGGGCTCCGGGAGCTCGACGGGCTCCCGGTCCAGGCTCGAGAGCGCCGTGTGCTCGCCCGGCTCGCCGGCCACGAGCACGTGCCGCAAGGTCCCGACGTCGCGCCGGATCTGGCTCGCCAGCTCCCGGTAATCGAACCCGCCGTCCCGGTCGGCGATGACGTACGCGACCGCCCCTGTGTGCTCGCAGAAGTACGCGATCTCGGCGCGCCGGTGCGCGGGCAGGGCCAGCACGGGGAGCGCCCCGAGCCGGAAGAGCGCGAAGCACACCTCGAAGAACTCCGCGATGTTCGGGAGCTGGACGACGACGCGATCCCCCGGCCGGAGCCCGAGGTGCAGGAGGCCCGCGGCGAGGCGATCGGCGCGCCGATCGAGCTCACCGTAGCTCACCCGGCGATCGCCGCCGACGAGCGCGACCCGATCCGGGTGCCGCGCGGCCCGCTCGCGGAGCAGGCGCCCGAAGGTCTCGCCGCGCCAGTAGCCGGCGCGCCGGTAGAGATCGGCCATCTCGGCCGGCCACGGAGTCCAGCCGTCGAGCGCCTGCGTTCGCGCCTGCGCGGGCGCCTGCCGGCTTTCCTCCGGAGAGCTCATGCCCTCTCCGGCGCCTTGTCGAGGCCGAGCGCGTTCAGCATCGTCCCGAGCTTGGCGGTGGTCTCGGCGAGCTCGTGCTCGCCGTTCGAGCCGATGACGATCCCGGCCCCGGCATAGAGGCGGAGCGCCCGGCCGGCGACGTCGGCGCAGCGGATGACGACCGCCCACTCGCCGTCGCCGCTGGCGTCGGACCAGCCCACGAGCCCCGTGAAGAACCCGCGATCGAACCGCTCGATCGCCTCGATGGCGTCGCGGGCGCGGTCCGTGGGGTATCCGCACACCGCGGGGGTCGGGTGCAGCGCTGTGGCCAGCTTCATCGAGGAGATCGAGAGATCGCGCAGCTCCCCGGTGAGCCGGCTCGACAGGTGCCACAGCGTCGGGGTCTGCGTGAGCGAAGGCTCGTCGGGGACGCTGAGGCGCCGGCAGAACGGCCGGAGCGCGGCGGCCACGGCGTCGACGACGATGGCGTGCTCGTGCCGGTCTTTCTCGGACGCGAGCAGGGCGATCGCCCGCCGGCGGTCCTCGTCGGGGTCCGGGCTGCGGACCGCGGAGCCGGCGAGCGGATTGGCGATCACCCGGAGCCCGGAGCGCGACAGGAGCAGCTCCGGGCTCGCGCCGAGGAGCGTCCGCGCGCGCGACATCGCGACGCCGCGCTCCGCGCCGGAGAGCCCCGCGGTCGGATCCGAGAGGTTGGCGGCGAAGGTGTAGCCGTTCCGGTTCTGCTGCGAGAGGCGCTGGAGGACGAGGCGGAGATCGACAGGCTCTCGCACGACCATCTCCAGCATCCTGGAGAGGACCACCTTGCTCAGCACCTCGGACCGCATCAGGCCCACCGCCGTCTCGACGCCGCGCACGTAGTCGCGGGGCTCCGGGACCTGGCGCAGCTCCTGGATGGCAATCGGCAGGTGCGCTCTCGGCGACTCCGACGTGTGGTTGAGCGGGCCTGCGCTCTGGATCGTCCGCGGCACGATGAGGTGAGCGGGCGACGTGCTGTTGAACGGCACCGCGCCGACCACCATGGGGAGGCCCTGGCCGGCGCCGGCCCTCGAGGCCGCCGCGAGCACCCTTGTCACGCGGTCCGCGAGGCGATCGCCCTGATCCGCGCCGTTCGGCTCGAGGATCATGTCGTGTACGCCCTGCGCGAGGAGGGTGCGTGTCGGCGACGCGAAGAAGAACGCCGACTCGGGGGTGTATTGCTTCAACAGCTGCCCTGCGTTCACCGCGGGCAGCGCGGCAGAGGCCGGCATCGAGATGGAACTCGTCACATTCAGCTCCGATGGGCGTCGAGAGCCACGTGGGCTCGGGTCATCGGGCGCTGGACGTCAGGTCTCGGGCCGCTTGATTCTGATAAAGAAAATCAGTTTCAAGTAACTCATGGCACGGCCGAGCAGGACTGTCAAGGGACTCCCGATTCTGTCTCGGGTGTGTGCCGCCGGTGGGGCCCGTGGACGGGGCGTTCCGGGGCTTCGCTTCTGCGTTGACATCCTGCGTGACGGGTGCGACGAGTCGCCCCGCCATCGGTGCTCGTCCGGCCATCGCCGGGCGAGCTGAAAAGGGAACCCGGTGAGAATCCGGGACTGCCCCCGCAGCGGTGAACGGGAACGACGATCACCAAGAAGCACTGGGCATGCACCAGAGCAGCCTGGGAAGCGGTGATCCGTAGGAGAGCGGCCGGCGACGGCCGCAGCGCCCGTGAGTCCGAAGACCTGCCGAAGGTGCGCGCGCCGGTGCGCTGGCGCGCGCTGACCTGAGCCTTCGAGGGGAAGGCGCGCAGGCCCTCGACCACCTCGCTCGCGCGCGGTGCCGTGGCCCGTCACGCAGCCCCCTCGCTTCGGCTCTCGGCTCACCCGGAGCAGCGCGGGGTCGACGCGGGCAGGCGGCGCGTGAATGGTTGATTCCTCTGATCGTCGGTCGCGTCGGCGCCGGAGCGCCGGCGCGGCGTGCTGGCTCGCGCTCGCGGTCGGCAGCGCCGTGGCAGCCTCGCATGCCGCCCGGGCCGACGATCGGCGCAGGCCGGCGGGCGAGCAGGGGGGCGATCGCGCCGTCGCTCCGCCGGAGACAGCCCCGCTGGAGGTGCGCGTCGAGGGGGATCGCCTGCGCGCGCCCGCGCCGCCCAAGGACAGGTCCGTCGCGGGGTCGGTGCTGAGCCGCGATCGCCTCACCGGCGCGGGGCTCGGGGCGGCGGACGTGCTCCGCACGCAGCCGGGCGTCCGCGTGGAGGAGTCGGGCGGCTTCGGCGGGCCGGCGACCGCGGCCCTCCGGGGAGCGACCGCCACGCAGACGCCTGTGTACCTCGCCGGCGTCCGCCTGAACGACGACGTCGTGGGGACGGCGGATCTCTCGCTCGTGCCCCTCTGGCTCATCGAGCGCGTCGAGATCTACCGCGGCAACGCCCCCATCGAGGCCGACCGCCTCGGCCCCGGCGGCGCGATCTTCTTCGAGCCGCGGCGGCCTTCCCGGACGACGGCCGGCGTGGGGGCGACGGCGGGCTCGCTCGGCGCGCGGCGCGGGTGGGCGTTCGCCGGCGCCAGCGCGGGGCCGGTGAGCTCGATCGTCGGGGTGAGCGCCGAGGCCGCGGAGAACCGCTACACGTTCGTGGACGATCGCGGGACGCTCTTCGACGAGAGCGACGACACCCTGGAGCGCCGGCAGAACGCCGACGTGCGCACGATCGACGCGTGGGCGCTCGCGCGCGTCGAGCTCGGGGGCGGCGCGATCGTCGACGTGATCGCGAACGGCACCGATCGCGAGCAGGGGATGCCGAGGCTCGCGCTCCTGCCGTCCCGGAGAGCGCGGGGGGAGTCGCGGCGCGCGCTGACGTCCGTCGTGGCGCGGGTGCCGTTCGGCGGCGAGGCGCAGCACGCGATCGAGGCGCGCACCTCGTTCATCGAGGCGCGCTCGGAGGTCCACGACCCCCTCTTCGAGCTCGCGCTGCTCACGCCGGAGCTCCGCCTCGCCGGCCGCCGCCTGGAGCAGACGCTCGGGGCGACGCTCTCCTTCGTCGACCGGCTCCGGGTGCGGCCCGTGCTCTCGGTCGCGCGCGAGGGCATCTCGCGCGCGCCGGACGACGTCCCGCTCGCGCGGGCGCGGCGCTCGTTCGCGCGCGGCGCTGTCAGCGCGGAGGTGCGCCTCGGCGAGGGGCTCGCGCTGCACGCCCTCGCGAGCGGGGAGTGCCACGCCACCGGCGCGGACCGGGAGCGCCCTTGCGACGTGCTCGTCCCGACCGGGCGGGTCGGCGTGGAGGCGGGGAGCGACCGGATCCGGCTCCTCGCGACCGTGGGCCGCTACGTCCGCGTCCCGACGCTCGGCGAGGTGTACGGCGTCTCCGGCGTCGTCCACGGCAACGTGGAGCTCGAGCCGGAGTCCGGCGCCACGATCGAGGCCGGGATCCGGGCGCAGACGGGGCGCGGCGCCGTCGTGCGCGGCGCCTTCATCGACGCGTTCGCGTTCGGGAGCGCGGTCTCCGGGCTCGTCGCATACGAGAAATCCGGCCAGGGCTACGTGAGCCCGTACAACGTCGGCCGCGCCCGCGTCATGGGCGCAGAGCTCCTGGCCGGGGTCGAGGTGACCCCGTTCCTCCGCGCCGAGATCGCGGCGACGCTGCTCGACCCGCGGGACACGACGCCGGCGCGGACGACGAGGAACGACATCCTCCCGTTCCGCTCGCGCCTCGTCGTCGCGCCGCGCCTGCACGCCGAGTGGAAGCGCCCGGGCGGCGCCGTGTTCTCGGGCGCGTCGGGCGAGCTCCGGGCCGTGTACCAGTCGAGCCGGTACGCCGATCCCGCAGGCCTCGGCGTGATCGCGGAGCAAGCGACCGTCGACCTCGACGCGGAGGCGAGGTGGCTCGGCGGGCACCTCGCGGTGAGGGGTCGCGTCGCGGACCTCCTGGACGCGCGGCGCACGGATGTCGTCGGGTATCCGCTCCCGGGACGGAGCGTGTTTTTCACACTGGAGTCAACATGGTGAAGATCAGTCTATCTGCGATCGCGATCTCGATTCCGCTCCTCGGCTGCAACGTGGGTTCACCGCCGCCGTCGACGGGCGGCGTCCACGGCGGCGGCGACGGCGACGCGTGCGAGAGCGGCGTCGTCATCGTGACGAGCGACTACCAGTCGACGAACATCGTTGTGTCGGAGCTCGACGGGACCACCCTGTCGCCCTCCTTCGTGTCGAGCGGCGCGGCGAAGCCGGGGCTCAGCCTCGCGCTGTCCGGCGACGTCGACGTCCCGCGGGCGGCGCCGCCGTCCGGCCGCGTGGTCCTGCTCGATCGGTTCGGCACGAACGTGATCACCTGGATGGATCTCGAGACCGCCGAGGTCCTCGCGCAGCTCCCGGTCGGGCAGGGGTTCGAGTCGAACCCGCAGGACTACATCGAGGTGGACGCGGACCGCGCGCTCGTGTCGCGCTACGGGAGCAACCCGAGCCCGGGCGTGGAGCCGTTCGACGAGGGCGGCGATCTCCTGATCGTCGACACGAAGAAGTACTCCATCGCAGGGCGCATCGCCCTGCCGGAGGAGGAAGAGGGGCTCCTGCCGCGCCCGTCGGGGATGGCGCGCGTCGGTGACGACGTGGTCGTGGCCCTCGGCCGGCTCGCCGCGGACCTCTCGACCGCGGGTGAAGGGCGCTTCGTGGGCGTCTCGCCGGAGCAGGGCGCCGTCACATGGACTGTCGACGTGCAGGGGCTCTACGGCTGCGGGCGCCTCGCCGTGTCGCCCTCGGGAGAGCGGCTGGCGGTGGCCTGCTCGAGCCGCTTCAACGCCGAAACGATGGAGTACGACCCGGCGACGAGCGACATCGTGATCTACGACGCTCGCACCTCGCCCCCGGAGGAGATCAAGCGGCTCGGCGTGGCCCGGGCGCTCGGCGCCGCGGTCCAGCCCACGCTCGCCTTCGCCTCCGAGGACGTCCTCCTCGGGACGGCCTACGCGGGCAGCGCGTCCGCCGGGGATCGCGCCTTCTCCGTGAGCATCGCCACGGGTGAGGTCACGACGCTCGCCCTGGCAACCCAGGCCTACGCCTTCGGCGGCGTCCACTGCTCGCCCGGCTGCGGCGACGTCTGCCTGCTGAGCGACGCGGAGAGGAACAAGCTCCGGCGCTGGCAGGTGACGGCGAACGGCGCGCTCGAGCCGCTGGAGGACGCGACCGTCGACACGGAGATCGGGCTCCCGCCGCGAGGGATCGGCGGGCTCTGATCGGCCCCGCGGGCGGTAGGTTGATCGACGTCAGAACGAGGCGTCGAGGACGACCTCGCCGGAGACGCCGACCTGGTACGCGGAGACGCGGCGCTCGAAGAAGTTCGTGACCTCCTGGACGTCTTGGAGATCCATGAACGAGAACGGGTTCTTCGCCCCGTAGCGCTTCGGCATGCCGAGCGTGGCGAGCCGCTGGTCGGCGCAGAACTCGAGGTAGCGGCGCACGTCGCGCGCCGACATGCCCGCCACGCCGGCGCCGAGGAGATCCTCGGCGAACCGGGCCTCGCAGGCGATCGCCTCATCCATCATGTCGAGGATCGACTGAGAGAGCCCGGCGTCGAAGAGCTCGGGCTCCTCGCGCCGCACCGTGCTCACGACCTCGAAGGCGAAGCGCATGTGCGCGCTCTCGTCGCGGAAGACCCAGCTCGTCCCCGCGGCCAGCCCGTGGAGCAGGCCGCGCGAGCGCAGGAAGTACACGTACGCGAACGCGCCGAAGAAGAAGAGCCCCTCGACGCACGCGGCGAAGCAGATGAGGTTCAGCAGGAACCGCCGCCGATCGGCGCGCGAGTCCAGCCGGCCCAGCGACTCGATGGAATCGATCCACCGCATGCAGAAATCGGCCTTCTGGCGGATCGAGGGGATGTTCTCGACGGCCGCGAAGGCGCGGTGACGGTCCTCGGGATCGGGGATGTACGTGTCGAGGAGCGTCAGATAGAACTGGACGTGAAGCGCCTCTTCGTAGAGCTGCCGCGACAGGTACATCCGCGCCTCCGGGGCGTTGATGTGCCTGTACAGGTTGAGGACGAGGTTGTTCGCCACGATGGAGTCTCCCGTGGCGAAGAACGCGACGAGGCGCTGCACGAGGTGCCGCTCCGCGTCGGTCATCTTCCGCAGGTCGCCCACGTCCGTGGAGAAGTCGACCTCCTCCACGGTCCACGTGTTCTTGATGGAGGAGCGGTACATCTCGAAGAAGGTCGGATAGGCCATCGGGCGCAGCGTGAGGCACTGGCCCGGATCCAGGAGGCGCGCGGGGCGGCTGACGCGGCTCACTGGCAGGCCTCGCAGGCTTCGGGGTTCTCGAGCGCGCACGCCACGTCCGCGGCCGCCTTCGCCGGCGGCGCCTGTCCCCAGCCGCCCTCGCGGCGCGGCGCGGCGCCGCCCTCGGGCGTGCGGTCGGGCGCCGCCTCCACGGTCGCCTTGGCGATGCGCGTCGCGGGGCGCGATCGCAGGTAGTAGGTCGTCTTGAGCCCCTTCTTCCATGCGTGGAAGTACATGCTCGAGAGCTGACCGATGGTGGGGTTCTCGACGAAGAGGTTCAGCGACTGGCTCTGATCGATGAAGGCGCCGCGATCCGCGGCCATGTCGATGAGCGAGCGCATCGGGATCTCCCACGCGGTCCGGTACACGGCGCGCAGCTGCTCGGGCAGCTCGTCCATGCCCTGGACCGAGCCCTCCGCGAGCTTGAGCCGGGTGCGCGCAGCGTCGTTCCACGCGCCGAGCCGCTTGAGCTCCGCGACCAGGTAGCGGTTCATCTGCAGGAAGTCCCCAGAGAGCGTCTCGCGCTTGAAGAGGTTGGACACCTGCGGCTCGATGCACTCGTAGCAGCCCGCGATCGACGCGATGGTGGCCGTCGGCGCGATGGCGACGAGCAGCGAGTTCCTGAGCCCCTCGGCCTGGACGCGCGCGCGGAGCGCCTCCCAGCGGGCCGTGTCCTCCGGGACGACGTTCCACGCGTCGAACTGGAGCTCTCCGCGCGCGGCGCGCGTCTCGTCGAACGCCGGGTGTCGCCCCTTCTCCGCCGCGAGGTCCGCGGACGTCGAGAGCGCGTGGTAATACACCTCCTCCGAGATCCGCCTGGAGAGCTCCCGCGCGGCCGGGGCGTCGAAGGGCAGGCGCATCTGGAAGAACACGTCCTGCAGGCCCATGAGCCCGAGCCCGACAGGCCGCCAGCGGAGGTTCGATCGCCTCGTCGAGGGGATGGGGTAGTAGTTGAGGTCGATGACGCGGTCGAGCTGGCGGACCGCGGTCCGCACCGTGCGCGCGAGCTTCTCGAAGTCGAACGCGACCGCGCCGTCCGCCAGCGTGGTCGTGTGGCGAGCGAGGTTGATCGAGCCCAGGTTGCAGACGGCCGACTCCTCGTTCGAGGTCACCTCCAGGATCTCGGTGCAGAGGTTCGAGAGGTGCACAATCCGGCCCGGCAGCGCCGTCTGGTTGCAGGCGCGGTTCGACTTGTCCTTGAACGTCATCCAGCCGTTGCCGGTCTGCGCGAGCGTGCGCATCATCCGCGCGTAGAGCTCGCGGGCCTTCATCGTCTTCTTGGCGAGGCCCGCCCGCTCGGCCTCGACGTAGCGACGATCGAACTCCTCCCCGTAGAGATCGGGGAGATCGCGCACGTCCTTCGGGTCGAACAGGCTCCAGTCGCCGTCGGCCTCGACCCGCTTCATGAAGAGGTCCGGGACCCAGCTCGCGAGGTTCAGGTTGTGCGTGCGCGCGGCCTCATCGCCCGTGTTGTCGCGCAGCGAGAGGAACTCCTCGACGTCGGCGTGCCACGGCTCGAGGTAGACGCAGCACGCGCCCTTGCGCTTGCCGCCCTGGTTAACGGCCGCGACGGACGCGTCGAGCGTCTTGAGCCAAGGCACGATCCCGCTGGAGTGCCCGTTGGTGCTCTCGATGAGCGAGCCGCGCGAGCGCACCCGGTGGTAGGCGAGCCCGATGCCGCCCGAGAACTTCGAGAGCATCGCGACGTCGGTGTAGCGCTGGTAGATGGTCTCGAGGTGATCGTCCGGCGAGTCGAGCAGAAAGCAGCTCGAGAGCTGCTCGTGGCTCGTCCCGGCGTTGAACATCGTCGGTGAGCTCGGGAGGTAATCGAGCGACGAGAAGAGCCGGTAGAGCTCGACGGCCTGCGCCGCCGTCTCGGAGAGCGCGCACGCGATGCGCAGGAAGAACTGCTGCGGCGTCTCGATGACGAGGCGCGTCTCGGGGTGCTTGAGCAGGTAGCGGTCGTAGAGCGTCCGCAGGCCGAAGTACTCGAGCTCGTGGTCGCGCCCCGGCTCGATGGCGTCGTTCAGCTTGCGGGCGGTCTGCGCGACGAAGCCGTGGAGCCGATCGTTGATGAGGCCCAGCCGCCGCCCCACGGCGATCGACTGCGAGAAGGCGTGGATCTCCTGATTGCGGACCTCCTTGTCGATGTAGGTCGCGAGCAGGCGCGCCGCGAGCTTCGCGTACTGGGGCTCATCGGCGATGAGCGACGCCGCCGTCTGGATGGAGAGCTGATCGAGCTCGCGCGTCGTCGCGCCGTTGTAGAGGCCGCTGATGGTCTTTGTCGCGACGCGGAGCGCGTCGACGTCGGACAGGGCCGCGCAGGAGCGGCTCACCGCCCGGACGATCTTGTTGACGTCGACTGGCTCGCTCGAGCCGTTGCGCTTCTTCACGCGCATCGTCGTGTGCGGGTGCGTCTCCTCCGCGCCGGCGCTCGTCATGGCGGGCGCATGGGGCGCGTGGAGTGCGTGGGGCGCGCGCAACGGCGCCGCGCCGTTGCTCTTCACCAACGGTTCGTTCAGCATGGCATCCTCCTCGTCGTGCTCGTCCCGAGCGGTCACGGACCGCTCGCGTCGATGCCGCGAGAACGAGAAGGCCAGCCGATGCGCACGGGTGCGCCAGGCTCTTTGGAGGAGCCCTCGGACCGACCGCTCGCCCCCGCGGGCGAAAGGAAGACAACGCGGGAGGGGGTCGGAACCGGGACAAGCGCGAGAGTCTGCGCCAGCTCGGACCTACCCGCCTCCCACGAGGCTTCCAGGTCAAACCGGCGCGGGATGTCTCCCCAGCGCAGGATGTTGGCAGGTCTTCGGGCTCACGAGCGCTCCGGCTGTCGCCGGGTTCCTACGGTCCACCGCTTCCCAGCCCGAGGGCCAGTGCGCGTCGTGGAGGTCGTTCTCGCTTACCGCTGCGGGGCAGCCCCGGATTCGCACCGGGTTCCCTTTTGAGCCCCGGGCCGAAGCCCGAGGCACCAACATGGGCACTACATATGGTGGTGTAGTGAGCCGGTCAAGCGAGATGTTGTGGGGGAGCTCCTTTGCTCGGTTGCATGATTGCACGGTCGACGCTGGCGGTGCGCGCAGCGACGGGCCACAACCCGGGCGTATGCCGCTCAGCGAAGCGCGTCCGGCCGATCCGCTCGACGACCTCGTCGCGCTCCTGCGCGGCAAGCGGATCGTGGCGCTGACGGGCGCGGGGTGCAGCACCGAGTCCGGCATCCCGGATTATCGAGGTCCCGAGACGCGGCGCCGCGCGCGGAACCCGATCCAGGGGCGGGAGTTCTCCCGCTCGGCCGAGATCCGGCAGCGGTACTGGGCGCGCGCCGTGATCGGCTGGGAGCGGTTCTCCAGGGCCGAGCCGAACCCCGCCCACCGCGCCCTCGCGCAGCTCGAGCACGGCGGGCATCTCGACGGCCTCATCACGCAGAACGTCGACGGCCTCCACCAGGCCGCGGGCAGCCGCCGCGTCATCGAGCTGCACGGGACGCTCTCCGAGGTCGCTTGCCTCGCGTGCGGCGCGATGGAGCGGCGCGCCGCCCTCCAGGAGCGGCTCCTCGCGCAGAACCCCGGCTGGCTGCGCCTCGCGGCCGACCTCGCCCCCGACGGCGACGCCGACCTGCCCGCCGAGCACGTGGCGGGCTTCCGGGCGCCGCCGTGCCTCCGCTGCGAGGGGCCGCTCAAGCCGCGCGTCGTCTTCTTCGGCGAGAACGTGGCCCGGCCGATCGTCGACGCGGCCTTCGCGCTCGTGGACGCGGCGGACGCGCTCCTCGTCGTCGGCTCGTCGCTGGCGGTCTTCTCGGGCTACCGCTTCGTGCTGCGCGCCGCGCAGCGAGGCATGCCGATCGCCATGATCAACCTCGGCTCCGCGCGCGGCGAGGAGCTCGGCGCGCTCAAGATCGAGGCCCGGGCCGGCGAGGTGCTGCCGCGCCTCGCCGAGGCGCTCGGCGTCCGCGCGACCGCGGCGCCCTGGTGAGGCGCCGAGCGCCTCGGCGAGGCGCCGGCATCATCCGCGCCGGTACATCACATCGCTGCGGAGGACGTACTTGCTCCCGCGCGTCACGGGGGCGCCGCGGTGGAGCCGGCGGTGCTCGAACAGGAGCGCCATCCCGCGCCGCGGGGCGATGCTCCGACCGCCCCAGAAATCGGTCGTGCCGCCCTCGAAGTCGTCGTTCAGGTAGATCATCGCGGTGAACAGGCTCCGCTCGCCGTCGGATCGCACGAACGACCCGTCGCCGTGCCAGTTGAAATACTCGCCCTCGGTGTACCGATAGTAGCGGAAGCGCTCGTTCAGCCCGACGGCGCGGTGGAGGCCGAAGCTCGGTGGCATCCACCGCGCGAGCCTCTCCCAGAGGCTCGTGGCGAGGTCCGGATCGTCGACGATGACGCGGCCGTTCTTGCGCACCTCGAGGTGGATGATCTCGGTCCCTCCGATCGGCGCCTGCTCGAAGCCTCGCGCCTCGGCGAGCGCGATGAAGCCCTCGCACTCGTCGGGCGACAGGACGTTCGTCACCGTGAAGATGCGGAGATTGTCGGTGTAGTCGGTGCACTGGGCGGTTCGTTCGGCGTGCAGGGTGCTCATGCGTGGAGCGTGGGCCCGGGCGGACCGGATCCGGAAGGGCGGGACCCGGGCAGGACCGGGCAGGACCGGGCAGCGCGGTGGACAGGAGAGCGCCGCATCGCCGATGATCGAGCGCTCGCACCGATGGCACGGGTCTCCAGGGTGGGCCGCAGCGCGGAGCCCGCGGTCAGCTTCAACCACACGCTCCTCCAGCGGGCGCGGCTCGATCTCGACCTGACGCAGGAGCAGGTCGCCGCGTCGATCGGCGTCGACGTGCGGACCTACCGCCGCTACGAGTCGGGCGCCGTCAACGATCCGCGGCTCGGCTTCTCGGTCCGGAGCCCGTCCCGGCGGCGCATCATCGAGCGCCTCGGCGCCGAGCTCGGCCTCGCGGAGGCGGAGCTGCTCGTCGTCGGGGCCGAGGCGGCGCCGGGGGCGGAGCCCGCCGCAGAGGAAGCGGGGGCAGCGAGCCAGGCCGCGGAGGCGCTCGCCCCGGCGTGGCGCCCGCTGCACGCGCACACGCTCCAGCGAGCGCGGCACTTCGTCGGGCGCGGGGAGATCCTCGACCGGCTCTCCGCGTGGGCCGACGCGTCACCGCCGTGCCCCCGGGTGATCGCGCTCCTCGGCGTGGGCGGGGCGGGCAAGACCGCGATCGCCGAGCGCTTCCTCCAGGGGCTCGGCGATGCCCCACGGCCCGGCGGGGTGCTCGTCTGGAGCTTCTACGACGACCCCAGGAGCGAGGCGTTCCTCGACCAGGCGGCGGCCTACTTCGCGCCGGGCGCAGGCGGCTCGGGTCCGGGGGCGCCGCGGCCACCGGTGGCGCCCGGAGAGCAGCTCGCGCAGCTGAAAGAGGCGCTGGGGCAGGGGCCGCCGCACCTGCTCGTGCTCGACGGGCTCGAGACCGTGCAGGCCGAAGGGGGCGCCGGGCGCGCGCACGGCGAGCTCCACGACGCGCTCCTCCGGCGGCTGCTCTGCGCTGTCGCGTCCGGGCTCGGCGGCGCGCGGGCGCTCGTCACGTCGCGCTTCGAGCTCGCGGATCTGTCCGCCTGGGCCGAGGGCGGGCTCGCGACGATCCGGCCGGAGCCGCTCTGCGAGGGCGACGCTGCGTCGCTCCTGCGCCGCTGGGGCATCCACGGCGATGACGGCGCCCTCGGCGCGCTGTTCGAGAGGACGGGCGGCCACGCGCTCTCGGTCGCCGTCCTCGGCTCCTACGTGGGCGCGTTCCTCGGCGGCGACGCGGGGCGGCTCTCCGCGGCGCAAGCGGCGCACCTCGCCGAGGCCGAGCACGACGACGTCCTCGCCCGCCGCCTGAGCTCGGTGCTGTCGGCCTACGCGCGCGCGCTGCCGCCGGGCGAGCGGGACCTCCTCGCGCGCCTCTCGGTGTTCCCCGGCGGCGCCGGCGAAGAGGCGCTGCTTCAGCTGGTGCGGGCCGGCGGCGAGATCGCGGGCGCCATGGCGGGGTGGGGCGCCGCGGAGCTCGCGCGCGGGCTCGCCCGGCTGGAGCGGCTGGGGCTCGTGTTCGCGGCGCGCCCGGGCGAGCGCTGCTACTCGACGCACCCCTTCGTGCGGCAGCACTTCAAGTCGCTGCTCGGCGTGCCGCCGGAGCGCGTCCACGCCGCGGGGAGCGCCGCGCCGCCGCCGCGCCTCGACGAGGCGCCGCGCCGGGCGCCGCGGGAACGCGAGGCGGTCGACGCGTACGAGGCCATCCTCACCGAGCTGCTCGGCGCCGGGCGGGCGGGCGAGGCGTACGAGATCTACGCGCTCGCCCTCGGCGGCTTCGCGCACCTCGGGCTCAAGCTCGGCGACATGGCCCGGGGCGCCCGCATCCTGCGCGCGTTCGCCGGCGGCGACGATCCCCGCGGCATGCCGGCCTCGCTGCCCTCGCGGGTGCGCGCGTCGCTCGTGTACGAGACGCGGGGCTCTACGCCGGTGCGCTCGGGGATCTCGCGTTTGCCTGCGCCTGCTACGAGGCGCACAACGAGCTCGCCGGCGCGCTGGGCGACCCGGCGCTGCTCGCGATGGGTCTGCGCACGCTGGCGTACACCGAGCGGCTGCGGGGCAACCTGACCGGGGCGCGCGGCCTGCTCGAGCGATCGGCGGAGATCGCCGGAGGCGCCGCGGGGAGCGCCGGTCGCGCCGCGGACAAGGTCCACGCCGTGCGCGCGCTGGCGCTGCTCGCCGCGGTGCTGCACGACCTCGGCGAGGTCGACGCGGCGGGCGAGCGCTTCGCGCGCCTGCGGGAGCTGGGCGACGCGCCGGTGGGGCGCCGCGCGCTCTGGGAGGCGGAGCACGCGCTCGCGCTCGGGCGCCGCGACGAGGCGCGCGAGGCCACGGAGCGGAACATCGCCGAGTGCAGGCGGAGGGGCTGGGAGGGGCACGTCGCGCACGGTCACACGCTGCTCGGCCTCGCGCTGCTGGACGGAGGCGACGGCGGCGGCGGCGACGTCGCGTCGGCGGAGGCGCACCTCGTCGAGGCGCGCCGCTGGGCTTCCGCGACGGGCGAGGTGGAGGTCGTGCTGCGGTGCCACGAGCTCGCGGCGCGGATCGCGCTCGTCGCTGGCCGGCTCGACGACGGCGCGCGGCAGGCGCTGGAGGGGCTGCATGTCGCCGAGGCATGCGGGTTCGGCCCGTTCCGCGCGCGGCTCGCGGTCGTCGCCGCGCGGTGCGCGCTGGCCCGCGGCGCGGGGGCGGCGGCGTCTGCGACGGCGCTCGCCGACTCGGCTGTTGCGTGGGCGGGCGAGGACGCGTGGGCGAGGGCGGACGCGCTGCACTGGGCCGGCGTGGCGCGCGCGGCGGCGGCGCGCGGCGAGGAGCGCGCGCGAGGGCGGGAGCTGCTCGCCGAGGCGGCGGCGCTGCGGGCGCGCCTGCGCCACCCCGGGGCCGGAGCGTCGCGGGAGGCGCTCGAGCGGCTAGGCGGATGATGGCCGGGCGCGCCTCGGCAGCCGCTGCAGGATGTCCGTCGTCTCGGCGCTCTGCTTGAGCCCGGCGAGGCGCTGCTCGATGTCGCGCTTCAGCACGGCCGCCATCACCGGCTCCAGCACCGGGGCGAGGACCTGCGGGCGCGCGGTGAAGTTGTAGCGGAAGGTGACGCGGGTCCGTCGCGGCGACAGCGCCTTGAAGAGCCACGCGCCCGAGAACTGGCGGAAGATCCGCGGCCCCTCGACCATGGTGATGGCCACCTGCTCCGGCGGGTTCAGGGTGATGTAACGGGCCTCCATGGACAGCCCGTTCTTCGCCCGTACCCACACCCGCACGCCGACGGCGGGCTCGGTCGCGCCGTCGCGGTAGCGCATCTCGCGCAGGAACGGGTCCCACTCGAGCCGGAGAGCGTAGTCCTGGGACAGCGCGAAGAGCGCGTCGCAGGCGGCGTCGATCTCGGCGGTGCTCTGGATCGTGGGCATGGTGCCGAGCATAGGAGCGCGACGCGCTGGCGTGGCATACTGCCGGACCATGAACGAGCCGGCGCGCAGGATCGTCTGGACATACGCCGAGTATCTCGAGCAGGAGCGGGCGAGCCCGACGAAGCACGAGTTCCTGAACGGCGAGATCTTCGCGATGGCCGGCGGAACGCCGGAGCACGCGCGCCTGTGCGCGAACGTGATCGTGGAGCTCCGGGTGCAGCTCCGCGAGCGGCCCTGCGCGGTCTACTCCGCCGATCTGCGCGTCCGGGTGCAGGCGACTGGGCTCGCCACGTACCCTGACGTCAGCGTCGTCTGCGGGAGGCTCGAGCGCGATCTCGCGGACAACGACGCAGCGCTCAACCCGATCGTCTTGGTCGAGGTCCTCTCCGAGAGCTCGGAGGCCTACGACCGTGGGCAGAAGTTCGCGCACTACCGGCGGATCCCCTCGCTCCGGGAGTACGTGCTCGTCTCGCAGCACGAGCAGCGCATCGAGGTGTTTCACCGCAATGACGACGACTCCTGGACGCTCCGGGAGGCGCGCGCTGGGGAGGGCGTGCACCTGGAGGCGATCGGGTGCGCGCTGTCGGTCGACGAGGTTTACCGAGACCCGTTCGCGCAAGTCCCCTCCAAGGCGGAGGAGCGACTCCGCGGCTCGTGAGGAGCTCCTGAGTATCGGCAGGATGGGGGGCGCGCTCTGAGGGCCCTTGAGCGGCGGCATCGAGGTCGCGGGTGGTGTCGAGGTGAGGACGAGCACGCACCGCGATCGGTCGATCGCGGCGTGTCGCGTTTTCAGGTGGGGTAGGGGACCATGAGGAACTGCACCGTCGCTCCTGTGGGCGCAGCGGTGCTGCCTTGCCAGTAGCTCACGACGGCGCTGAGCGGAAAGCCCGCGGGGTAGGTCGCCGTCCAGACCACGGCCGCGTTCGGCGTCGAGGGATGGAAGCTCGGCACCACGATGGTGTTCGCGGCGTCGGGCCCCGGAATCGACAACGTGACGCTTCCGTCGATCGGGATGTTCACGAACTGGAGACCGACGAGGTACCTCCCCGCGGTCGTCACCGCCGTCGGGGGCTGGGGATACTGAGCGGTGAAGGTCGGCTTCGGGTCCGGCAGCGTGTTGATGACCCTGACCCAGCTCAGCTGCGGCTGCGTGGCGACGAACGTCTCGATGGCGTCGAACTGCGTGTAACCGACGGCAGAGAAATCAGGCGGCTGCGGGGTCGCGCTCCCGTCCACATACGTCAGGAGAAACTGCTGGCTCTGCGGCGTGGCCGGAGGCGGCGGGATCCAGACGATCGGCACGGTGGAGATCAGCACCTCGTTCTGCGTGTCGGCCTCGAGGTCGACCCAGTTCTGCGTCTTGCCTCCGACGGTGAAGCCCGAGTTGCTCAGCGCGCCGAAGGAGGGCGTGGCCTCGTCGCCGAGGTAGAGGTAGACGCGCGCTCGCTGGGCGCGGTTGTTGGGGTTGATGGCCCGGATGTAGACGAAATTCGGCACCCCGGTCGTGGCCGCGTTGCTGACGGTACCCGGGGTGTACGAGCTCGCAGCGGTGAACGCGCTCGCGTCCTGCGCCGCCGCGGTGCCGGCGAGGATGATGTCGGGCGACATCAGCGCGCCCGTCCCCGCCTGCGCCGCGGTCTGGCCCGGGAACTGGCGGACGAAGAGCCCGTCATAGCTCCCGTCCCAGAGGACGACGTTGCGCACGCCTCTCACGTAGTCGGCGAGCTCGTCGAGGCTTCCGAACGCGGGGAGCGAAGCGAACGGGGGAGGATTCGACCCGTTCGTGTCGTCGATCCACGCGATCACGGCGTACGTGGTCCCGGACGGGGGCGCCGCTGGCTGCCAGACGAGCGGCGTGTCGTTGAGCATGAAGTCGCCCGTCGCGTTCGACGCGATGGTGACGTAGTTCTGCGCCGTCCCGCTGTACGTCATCGCGTCCGACTTCCACGTGGACGGGTCGAGGAGCGGGTTCTTGGCCGCCGTCGGGTCGTTGACCGCGTAGAAGAACGCGACGCGCGCGTTCAGCGATCCGGCGGAGGCGTTGAAGCCGCGGATGTACAGGTAGTTCAGTCCTCCGGCAGCGGGCGGCTGGTGGACGCTCCAGGTGAGCGCGTCCTCGAGGAGCGCTGTGTCGTAGGCCTCCTTTCCGCTGTAGAGGATCAGGTCCGGCGAGCTGGACCAGCTCGTGTCGGCGCCGGAGATGCGGGGACCCTGACTCCCGTTCTGGCGTGCGAACATCCCGCTATAGGCGGTGTCGAGCACGACCAGATTGCCGTGCGCCTCGACGTACTGGCGGAGCGAGTCGAGTGTGGGGAAGGGCTTCATCTTCGTGAAGTCCGGCGGCGGCTGCCCGCCCGGGTCGATCCAGGCAAGGAGCACGTGCTCACTCGTCTCCGACGCCTGCGCGTCAGGTGTCCAGACCAGCGGGTAAGCGCCGAGCACGACGTCGCCCGCGTTCGCGGCCGTCAGGGTGACCGCATTCCCCGCCGTCCCGTCCACCGTGAAGACGCTGCTGTCCCAGCGCTGCGGGTACAGCAGGTCGCTGAACTTCCCCGCGAGCGGGTTGTGCTGCACCGAGTAGAGGTAGACCGTAGCGGTCTGGGCGGTTGCGCCCGTGTTCTTCCCGCGCACGTACAGGGTGTTCCCCTGCTGGGGGATGGGCGCCTGGACGAACCCGGTGTCGTAGCGCGCGGTCAGGAGCGCAGTGTCGCGGAGCGCGCTTGTGAACGGGAGCAGATCCGGCGAGTACATCCAGGCGGCGGGGGACGTCGCCGGCGGCGTGCCGAGCGCCTGCCGCACGACGATCCCGTTGCCGCTCGCCTTCTCTCCGAGGCGCGTGGAGCCGACATCGGGCTCGATGGTGTCCGCCGTGCCGAACTTGAGGTTCCATATCTGCTGGCCGAGGAGGAACACCGGCGAGGTGGCCAGCTTCCCGCCCCTTCGTACGATCATGTACGAGATCGGGAGAACGACGCCCGGCCGCGCGGCTATGGCGGCCAGCTTGTCGAGCATCGTCGAGGTGATGGGGTGTTGGACCCGCGCGTGGATCGAGGAGAACTTGCAGAGCGGTGTCGGCCCGGTCTGGTACGTGACGATGAGGAGCGCCCTCTGGTTCGAGTCGAACTGAAGCCCGTCCCAGCCGTTGACCGGGTACCCGCCGAGGTAGTTCGACACGGCGAGCGGCGTGGGGCCGCTGCTGAAGGTGACGTCACCGGTGACGTTCACCATGAAGGTGCCGTCGGTAATGTTGCTGAAGAAGATGGTGACGTTGAACGTCTCCGGGTTGTCCTGCGTGGAGAGGTAGGTGGTGTATTGGGAGTCGGGCGGAGGCGTGGTGTGATCGGTCGTGTTGCGCCACCCCATGTTCGGGTGGGTGGCGAGGAAGTACATGAGCTCGTCGCAGCTCTGGAAATGCCCGATGACGGAGAAATCGGGCGGGATCGGCTTGTCCTGCGTGCTGTTGTCCGCCCAGACGATGGTGCAGTAGTGCGCGACGTTGATGTCGATGTTCTGGGGTGTCCAGACGAGCGCCTCGGAGGTGACGACCACGCTGCTGCCGTCGAACGGCGGCGCCCAGGCCCAGTTCTGCGGTTGCGCCGAACTCCCGACCTGCACGTCGTCTCCCGACCAGTTCTGCGGCCAGAGCATGAGGTCGCTCGTGACGTGGTAGAAGAACAGGTTCGAGCCGTTGCCGGTGTTCGCCAGGAATCCGCGCAGGTAGACGAAATTCGGCTGGTTGAAGTTCACGTCGGCCGGCGACATCTGCGCATACGAGTCCGGCGTCGCGAACTGCCTCGGATCGCCCGCATCCGTCTGCCCGTGGAGGATGATATCGGGGCAGCTGCAGCTTCCGTTGCTCAGCGTGTTCGGCTCCTGCCCCAGGGCCTGACGGATGAAGGTGCCCGTGTACGTCGCGGCGCTCATGAGCTCGGCGCGCGTCGGAGCGGCGGCGACGTTGCCTGCCATCAAGATCTGGCGCAGGACGCTCATCGTCTCGCTGCCGCTGTTGGCGACGAAGATCCGCGACGCATCGGGTGAGATCGCCGCGCCCGACGCGCCCCTGGCCTGGCTGATGTCCTCGGCGAGGGGGAGCGTCTGGAGGATCCGCAGCGAGCTCGGATCGAGGATGCGGAGCGCGCCCGCGCTCTCGTCGGGGGCGTAGAGGCGGCGTCCATCCGGCGACGGGACGAGCTCCTGCAGGTTGACGTAGCTCTGCATCACCGACACCGACTCGGTCTGCAGGGTGGCGACGTCGATCACGGTGATCGTGTTCGGCGAGGTCGCGCCGAGCACGTACGCCTTCGACCCGTCGGGGAGGACGGCGACGTTCACCGCGCCGGGGATCGCGATCGCCGGGGCGTTGAGCGCGTACTGCCCGCCCGCGCCGCGCACCGCGACGTTGAAGGCGTGGCTCCTGAGGTCCGCGATGAACAGCTTCGCGCCGTCGGGGGTGACCGCCATGCGGACCGCGCCGGGAAATTGCCCGCCGGTGTAGAGGGGGAGCGATTGAGCCGCGTTCCAGTTCCCGCCCGCGGTGGAGCCGATCAAGAGCGTGTACTGATGCGACCGGTCCACCAGCACGACGAAGAGGGTCTGGCCGTCCCTGGAGAGCGCGAGCCCGAGCGTCCGTCCCAGGATCGGGAGCGGAACCTCGGTCTGTTGCGCGTTCATCGGATCGCTCAGGTCGAGGACGTAGAGGGTCGGCTCCATGCTGCCGATCGCGTACGCGGTGACCGAGGTGCTCCCGTCGGTAGGCGGCGGCGCGAAGACACACTCCACCATCGGCACGCTCGAGAGGATCTGCGTGGCCACGCCCGACGCGACCGGGTAGTACCGCGCGCCGGGCACCGGCTGCGGCGCGCCGAGAAGCGCGTTGTTCCAGATGAGGGCCGCCTTCCCGTCGGGGGAGACCACGACGTCGGTCGGCTGGCGTCCGACCTGGGTGGACACGGTCGCGAGCTCGTAGGTCTGGAGCGAGATCACGCCGAATTTCTGCGAGCCCGCGTCGGAGACGAGCACGACCAGGCCATCGGGGGAGACGGCGACGCCGCTCGGCGTCGTGCCGACCAGGATCGACTTCTGCAACACCGCGCAGGAGAGCGGGCCGTTCCACACGTCGAGGAGCGAGACGGTCCCATCACCGGCGTTGGCCACGAAAGCATAGGCGCCGCTCGGCGTGACCGCGATCGCGACAGGGCTCGACCCGACGGTGAGCTGCCGGCGCTGCCCCGTGCTCGGGTACTGCGCGTCGATCGCCCAGACGACTCCGCCCTGCGGGCAGGCGGCCAGGAGCGTCGAGCCATCGGGGGTGACCGCTAGCCCCGTGGGCTGGCCGCTCACGTCCCGCGCGAGCTCGGTGACCTTCAGCGAACCGTCGATTCCGATGCCGACGATCGAAATGGAGTCGTCCGCCGAGTCGGCGACGTAGAGCCGCGCGCCGGACGGGTCGGCGGCGAGCCCGCGCGGAGCATTCCCGACGACGACCTGCTGGCCCAGGGCGTACCCCTTCGGCCCCTTCGTCAGCTCCGCGAGCCGGCCGGGTTTGCCGTCCAACGTCAGGTAGATGCGGTCCGCGTCGGGAGTGATCACCGCTGCCTGCGGCTTGCCGTGGAGCGGGACGGAGCCGAGCGCGGTGAACGACGGCACGCCGCCGGAGATCTCGATCCGGTGGAGCGAGACGGTCGCGTCGCCGTTGAGCGTCACCATCAGCGAGCCGTCCTGCGAGAAGATCACGGCGCTCGGCGACGTTCCGACCGGGATCGTGGTGATGGCGGAGAACTGCACCGTGTCGACGGCGATCACCCGATTGCCCTCCGAGTCCACGAGGGCCAGGAAGGGCGCGGACGGCGACGCCGCGGCGCTGCTCGTGGCCGCCTCCGCGGCATAGCACTTCACCGCGGGTTCGAAGGCGCTGATCACCAGGTTGCGCGCCGGCGCGGTGACGCCGGGGTCGGTGACCGGAGTGAGGGTGATCATCTGAGGTTTGTCGACGGTCGCCGAGCTGTGGTCGACGGCGCACCCTCCGCCGGAGACCTCACCCGAGGTGCTGCCGAGCTTCACGTTCCCCGTTGTGTCGACGGCCCAGCTCAGCTGGATGTCGTGCGCCCTGGAGCCGGCGTAGATCTCGGTCGGCGCCCCGACGAAGGAGTTGATCACGGGGAGCGCGATCGCCTGCACGTTCGCCAAGGCGACGTTGTCCACGTCGGCGCCGGGGCCGGTGGCCCTCAAGCTGAACGCGGTGGTCTGCGCGGTGAGCGTGGCGTGATAGCTGGTCTCGCCGGTGACGTCACAGTGCGCGTAGTTCTGGATCAGCTCCAGGCTGGTGGCGTAGTCGACCTCCCACGTCACGGTCACCTTCGCCTGATGGTTCTGGAGGTACGTGGGTGACGGGCTCACGGAGAGACTCCGGATCACCACGTGCGGGATCTTGTCGATGACCAGCGTGTAGACCCCGTCTTTGTAGCCGGGGATGTTCTGGTACTGCACGAGCATCACGGTCGGCCCGGGCTGATACGAGGTGACGATCGAGGTGAAGTCCCAGCTCACCACCGCCGCCGCCCCGCTCCCCGCGATAGGCTTGCCCTCCGGCGGCTTGAGCGTCCAGTACGGGCTCTCGGCGCCGGTGTCGGCGGTGGGGACCCACTGCCCGGTGTTGTCGCCGTGGACGACGACGATGTTCTGCGCGCTCAACACATCGGTGAGCGCGCCGTAGCCGAGCGTGTCGTCCGCCTTGCCGTAGACGAAGCTCACCGTGAAGAGCGTGTCGGGGCCCGCCAGGACACCGATGTTCTCCGGCGTCTGGCTGAACTGCAGGGTGAGCTTGTTCTTCACCTCGCGCGCGGCGCCGCTGCTGTTGACCACCAGGTTCGAGACGAGGCTCACCGCGAGCACCCGCGTCAGATCGGCCTTCCCGCTCGGTGGGTTCTGGACCGCGACCGAGAAGTTCGAGGTCCAGCTCGTGTTCCCGCTCGTCACCCCGGGGACGTTGAAATAGGTCACGGCGAGCTGGGGCGTCTGCGAGGGCGGGGCGCGGTCGAGCTCCAGCCCCTCGATGTGGACCGCGATCGGCGTGCCGGCGACGAGGGTCGTCCCGCCCCTGGACGGGGCCATGCCGATCACCTGGTCGTCCGCGTAGACAACGCAGCTCCAGCCGTCGGCCGCCGGTTTCAGGAGCTTCCAGGCGTCGCTCGTGAGCTGGAGCGGGCTCAGGTCGAGGTAGAGGAGCGTCTGCTGCCCCGACGGCGGGAGCTGCGCCGGCGGGAGCACGTCGCCGGCGACGAGGATCGAGCTCCCGGTGTTGAGCATGATTTGGAGATCGATCCGGTTCGCGGTGGTGTTCGCGGCGATGTACACAACGTTGTCCACGCCCGTCCTGATCGACCCGTAGTTCACGAACTGGAAGCTGAGCTGCGGGAATTGCGACGCGAAGGCGGCCGCTTCATCCTTCGTCGAGCCCTCGCCAGGGCTTTCGTTCGAGCGCGGCTCCGGGGGTGTGGATTGGCTGTGCATCGCCTGCTCCTGGTCGGGTTAATCGTCTGGTGATGCCGTCGGCGGCGTGCCCGTCTGGATGGCGACGATCGCGATATCGACCCCGTCGTTCACCCCCTGGACGCCGTAGTAATCGAAGTAGATCTGCGCCTGAGACGCGGTGTTCACCGCGATCACGTCGGCGAGCGTGATGGTGAGGGCCTGTCCGGGCCCCAGCGTGACCGGTGAGCCCGCGGCAGGCGTCGCGGCCCAGTAGTCGCCGTACTGAGCGTCGTGGAGCGCCTGGAAGGTCCACCCGGCGGCGCTGGGCTGGACCGACGCAACCTGCGAGGGATCGATCAGGGCGCCGAAGTGGATGTAGAACACCGAACCGACCGGCGGCGTGCCCTCGTTGGCGAGCTCTCCCGGGTTGAAGGTGACGTCCGCCTGCCGCCGGTTGGTGATGGTCAGCGTGAGCGTGTTCGCCGCGCCGCCCTTCACGCTCGCTCGGCCGGACGCGTTCTGCAGCGTGAAGGCGAGGACCTCCGGGTTCAGTCGGAGCCATCCCTCGGTGAGCTGCTGTGGCGAGTACTGCCAGACCGCGTTCGCGGTCGGGGGGACGACGTTCGGAGTGACGACCCACTCCGAACCACCGTTCCCGCTCGGCTTCTCCTCGACCCACGACCACGTGTAGCCGCTCTCACGCGGGAGGGGGAGCGTGAGGCCCGCGAGTGGGCGGAGGACGGGCGCCGTGAGAAAGGTCATGTCCAGCGCGCCGAGCGTGTCGGCGTACTGGGCAGGCGGGATCTCGACGTACTGCGTTGGGAGGATCCCGGTGGTGAGGTGGATGCCCGCTCGCGGATCCATCAGCATCAAGAGCTTCTGCTCCCCCGTCCTGATGGACGGGAGCTGGCCTTCCGGCGTGGAGGTCGGCGTGAGCAGGAGGTTGTTGGCGGCGGGGCGCACAACGCCAGAGGTGGCGCCCGCGTCGGCGGCCTCGGTGTAGAACGTGCCGAGGTCGTAGTTGCCGCCGGGGCCCTGCTTGAAGTACCCGACGAGACCGTCGTCGAGCTGGTCGATGTCGCCCACCACCGCGGGGAACTGCACCGCCGAGAGCCCGTCGTCGGTGTCCTGGTACTTCTCTCCCGGAACGAGCGTGTTCCAGGTCTGGTCATAGGCAGTGATCCCCTGGAGTTCGAGGAGCAGCGAGGCCTGGACCAGCGCGACGGGGCGGCCCACCAGGACCGCCATCCCCGCGCTGCTGTCGGCGTTTGGCGGAGACACCGACGAGGCCGCGGCGTCGACCGCGTCGTAGAAGGCTCGGAAGAAGCCGACGCTCGCGTGGGCGAGCATCACGGCGAGGTCGCGCAGGTGGGGGTTCTGGTCCTGCATCGCCGCCTCGACTCCTTTGTCGATCGTGGCGTCGTTCCCCGGCGCGGATTGCCATGCGATCCCGGTCGCGTCTTCCATGACCGTGAGGGACCCGACCGGGCGCCCGAGCTGGTCGTAGAAGAAGAGCCCGCGCTGCAGGTGGCTGGGGAGGAGCCAGCCGCAGACCGGCGACGTGGCTGGATGGGCGTTCATCTCGTCGTATTCGAGCGTGTCGGCCGAGAGCCACCGGAAGAGGACGCGCGCGCCCTGCGCGAGCCGCGGCTGCAGATAGACGATCCCTGGTTCGACGTTCCCGCGGTAGGAAGTGGCGAGATCCTTCGCGAGGTAGAGGTTGCCGATCTGCACCGGCCGCTTCTCGCCGAACGTGTCGAGGATCTGGAGCCGGATCTTGGCAAAGCCGGCCCGCACCGGGTTGAAGCTCCCGTTGCCGAGCGGCGAGAGCGGCGGGATGAGCGACAGATCCGGAAGGACGGCCTGTACCTCTTTGGTCACGTTCCGGAGCGAGAAGGGCGCGCCGCTGCCGACGCCGATGTGGAGCTGAAGGCTCTGCTCCCGCGTGAGGAGCGCGGCGTTGAAGCCCGACATCGCCTGCATCAGGATGTTCGTCTGCTGGAGCTGCCCGAGGATGGTTTGCAGCGTCGCGTCGGAGGTCGTCTGGAGGTACTGATCGAGGAGCGCCTCCAGGTTGTCCGCGGCGGCCGCGGAGAGCACCGCCGAGCCGGTGTACCTGGCTGCGCGCCCGGCTCTCGGGTCGAAAGCGAGGGTCTGCGGATCGACGTCGATGCTCCCGGCTCCACCGCTCGGCGTGTAGGCGATGGTCCCCACATCGTCGGGGTCGACGGTGAAGTTGGCGGTGAAGAAGCCGGGGGCGTAGCTCTGCGCGGCGCCTCTGGAGGCGGTGGGAAAGAGGGGCGCGAAATCGAGCTCCCAGAGCATCATCAGCGGGAGCCACGGGTTCGTGGGCCCCCACCAGCTGATTTCGACCGGGGAGGGCAAGGCGCCGGCGAAGCTCTGGTACGCGTTCCCGCTCGGCGCAGAGCCGGCGGTGAGGCATTCGGTGAGCGCCGTCATGAGGGCGGCGTCGCTCCCGCCGGTGAGGGCGGCGGCGATCGCCGTGTCGAGGACGCAGGCCTCCGTGACGAGCGCGGCCACGTCGGCTGCATGGGGGAGGTGGTTCGGCGACGGAGGGAGCGCGGCCGAGAAGCGGGACCCGCTGATCGTCACGGGCGAGGTCACCGAGACCGTCGCGGCGGAGACGAGGTCGGTCGTGAGCCGACAGACCAGGTTCCCATTCGCCTCGTAGCGTCCATCGCCGCCGTGCCGTCGCGCCGCGGCGACGTCCGGGCCTGCCAGCAGGACCACCGGCTCGTTGGGCACCCAGAAGCGCGGCGCGGGGACCGGCTTCAGCGCCCACGCGGAGCCGAGCATCGACGTCACCACCGCGCGCTGCTTCTCGACCATGTCCTGCGCGGTCGCGAGGTTCCGTTGGATCGTCGGCCACAGCGCGAGCCGGCTGGAGAGCGTGGCGTTCGCCGCGGTGGTGTCGGTGGCGTTCACCTGCACGAGGCGATACCAGTCGGCGAAGAGCTGCCACCGGTACTGCTGCACTTCGGTGGTCGCCAGGTCGCGCTCCTGCTGGAGCTCATTCAGCAAGTTCAGCGCATCGGCCAAGGGCAGCGGGAGGTTGGGCGCGGGGGTATCGCTGCCGCCGGTGCGGACCGAACCTGCCGGCACGATCGTGTAGATCGTCCCGCCGTCGACGCTGTTGAAGCCTTTTTCGTGGATCGTCTCCGCGAGCTCCGCGAGCTGCCCCGGCGCCGGCTGCCCGAGGCGGCTCAAGAGGCCCATTTCCAGGGCGGTGAAGAGCTGCTCGAACAGCGGCAGCGACGGGTGATCGATCCCCCGGAAGTAGGCGGCCAGGGCCTCCGCGGGGTTGTTCCCGATCGCCACGTCGACCTGCACCGCCGGCTGGTCGTCACCCAGGTAGCGGGTCGCCGGGGTCCACCGGATGTCCTGCGCCACGCCGCTGTAGAGCGAGTACTGGGGCGTCGCGCCGCTGGGGGTATAGGTCCACTTGTAGTTTTGCTGGAGGTCGGCCGGGGCGGAGTGGGTCGTGAGCGGATCGTTCGTGGGGTCGCTGAACCACCCGGTGACCAGGTACATCAGGTTCAGCGGCTCGCTCCCGCTCGTCTGCAGATCCGACGTGTCATCGTAAAAGCCGAAGATCCCTCGCGCGTTCGGGTAGAACGCGGCGAAGGCGATGTCGCCGCTCGCGACGGCGTGGATCTCCGAGCCGAAGAGCGCCTTGATCGTCTGGCCCTGCGGGATGGTGGGCTCTTGCCAGCTCCCGTCGAACACCTTCCAGACGCCGAGGTACCGATAGTTCTGCGCGTTGTCTTGCACGGGGAGGGTGGGCGCTCGTTTCCCGCCCGGCGGCGTCGTCGATAGCGTGTCGCTCTCGATGATCCAGCTCTTGCCGGTCACGCTGCTTCCCTGAACGACCACGCGGGTGACGAGCCAGCGGTTGGGGAGCGCCGGGAACTCGAGGCCGTTCTGCGTCTGCGACGCGTGCGTGAGCCCGTCGGGGGCGGCCCAGTGCAGGTGGATCCCCGCCTCCAGCGGCCAGAGCGGCGGCTGAAGGTTCGGGTCGCGGGTCACGTTCGCGCCGAGGAAGGCCTGGGCCGCGTCCTGGCTGGCCTGCGCGACGTAGGAGGTGGTCGCGCCCGCGAAGGTGCCGGTCCGCTCGTGCGCGTCGATGCTCCCGACGCAGTACGCCACCAGATCGATCGGGACGACGAGGCCGCTGTTGCTGCTGGAGATCACGACCGGGCTCCCCGGCTCGAGGTGTTCTGGAACTCGACCATGAGGACGCCCTTGTTCAGCTCGAGGGCGAGCTCCGCCGAGGTGAAGCCCTGCGGGAAGGTCTGGCCGAAGGTCTTCGTCAGGCATCCCAGGAGCTCTGTGGCGGCGTCACGGATGCGCAGCGTCCGGCCGTCGGCGCGTGGGTTCACGAAGATCACGGGGTTTGCTGCGGTCGGGTCGCAGGCGGTGGGCTTCTGGCCCGGGTCGGTCCCGTATTGCTTGCCCGGGTTGGGCGGGTCGACCTCGCGGAGCGTCGTCCAATACGTGCCGTCCTTCCCTTCGATGCCCATGTGGAGCTGCTCGGGAGGCTCCGAGATCTGGAGGAGCTCGACCACGCCGTCGAAGAGGCAGAGGAGCGTGTCGCGCGTTAGATTGACGAGGCGCAGCGTGGGGACGGGCGAGGTCGCGGCGGCGTCGCTGTACCCTTTGAAGCGGAGGTTCGGCCAACCCGAAGCGGCCTGCGATCGGAGGATGAACCCGGTGACCTGGCCGGTGGGATTGACGTGGCCGGCCCGGGCCCCGGTCGGGCGCGCCGCGAGCGCACGGCGAAGCCCCATCCTGGCGCGGGCCGCCGATCGCAATGCGTGCAGCTGCGCGGCTTCGAGCTTTTGATCGGCGGTGCTCCGGCCGATGCTGAAGGCGCCGTCGATGAGCGCGTCGATCCAGTTGAAATCCAGATAGAAAAAGCGGAGTGACTCCGGGGGAAGCATCCGCTCGTCGGGGACGAGGTAATTGAAGGGGATGCCCTGGAGCGCCGCGAGCGCGCCGAACCACTCGGGGATCCCGCCGGGGAGCGGCGGCGGCCCGTCGGCGAGCCGCGCCCTGCGCGTCGCCATGAAGCTCTCGAGGATCGGCTCGTTCGCGAGCAGGTGCTGGAGGAGCTGTTGTTCCGCCGCGGTGGCCTGCTGTTGCAAGACGCGCTGCTTCCAGGTGTAAAGTGAGCTCGCTACCGCGGTGTTCTGCAGGGCGAGCAGCTGACCGAGCTGCCACGCCGCGCCGTAGGAGACGTCGAAGAGCCCTGCCTGCGGGTCGTATCGGTTGGCGGCGTCGGGCCCGCCGATCGGAACCGCGATCGTGGTGGCGACCGGAGATGGGACGAGCGGCCCGCGGTACCACGACACCGTCCTGCCGCCGTGCCGGAGGTGATGGTTGAACGGGACATAGCCCATCGCGAGCGCGTTCTTGACGATGACCGCGGCGTCGTCTGCCGAGAGCGTCCCCGCCCCCCGCGATGCGGCGGCCTGGTTCGCCGCGGCCTGCCGCACGCGGGCAGCGTCGGGCGCGTCGCCGACGATCGGCAGCCGCAGCGTGCTCGGGCTCCCAGCCGGGAACTTGTTGAGCCCTTTCAGCAGGTCGAGGAGGTTCTCTTCGAGGTCGTTCGCGGTGAAGGTCCACGACGTGTAGACCAGGAGCCGCACGTGATCGGTGCCGGCGGGAATCCGCGCGCTCGGCGTGCCGTCCTCGGCGGGGAGGTAGTCGGCCATGTTCTCGAGCGAGACCAGGAAGGCCCGGCTCGGCACGTTCACGGCTGGAATGCGGTTGCCGACGACCACCGCGTATTGGGTCTGGCGCGCGGCGGTGTCCACGCCGTCGGTGACGTCGACCTCGCGAATGTGCGCCAGATAGAAGAGGTCCGGAGCGGAAGGGGCAATTTGACAGAACGTGTCGAGCGGGATGTCGATCACCAGGCAATCGTCGTCCGGCGTCTCGCCGTAGCCCATCGGGACGAGCGTCGAGGCTCCGTACGACAGGATGTTCGCCGGCAGGGCGCCGGTGTCGGTGTCGGACGACGCGGTCACCGTGATCCGCGTGCCGAGAGGCACCAGCTCCTTCGCCTTGACCTTCGTCGGCGTGGGCGCGGTCGCGGCGTCGAAGAGGAGGACCGCCATCCACGGGTGCTTCGCGTAGCTCTGGTCGGCGTTCTTCAGCGACCGCTCCCAGGGCAGCGTGCGGCGGCTGAAGACCACGTGCGGGAGGACGCGGTCGAACTCCCCATTGGCGAGCGCCGGCGGAAAGACGCCGACGATCTCGCCCTCGGCGATCTTGAACCGCTCCCCCTGCACGACGAAGCTCGCGTTCGCCGTGAACCGCCCCGGGGTCTGGCCGGGCACGGTCTCCGTGGCCGCGAGCGTGTAGACCCCCGTGCGCAGCGGCGGGACGTCGGATTGGATGAACGAGATCTGCTTCTGGTCGTCGCTTGCGGGAGTGCTCATGGGGCCTCGCTCGCTGCCGCATGGGTGGTGCGCTGCTCTCCGAGCAGGCTGAGCTTCGGTGCCGCCATCAAGTCGTCGTTCGACGCGTCGGAGAGGCGCTGCACGTCGACGGCGGTGTCGACGGTGATCGATTGCCCCGCCATCGCGCCCAGGATCAGCCCGCGCACCATCGCGACGTTGGCATCGGTGATGGTGCCGGCCACCGTCTGGTCGGTGAAGCTGTCGGTGGTGGGGTATGTCGGATCGCTCCACGTGAAGGGCTCGACGTCTTCGAGGGTGACCTCGAGCGCGGGGAGCGGAATGGGCAGCGTGTGATCCGGCGTGGGCGGCTCGGGGATCAGCACGAAGCCGCTGAGCGCGTTCGGGATGGTGGTGCTGGTGAGCCCCGTGTTCGGATCGATCTGTGGGACGCCGTTGGAGAAGCTCTTCGTCTCCCAGAGTGCCTTTGGCGCGTTGCGGAGCATGCGCACGCCGTAGAACGTCGCGTCCTCCTCGCTCTCCACGTCGATCGACAGCGCGGGGTGGAAGTCCGCCGCCGAGATACCCGCGATCCCCGCCGAGAACGAGGTATTCGGCTGGATCACGTGGCCGCCTTCGTCGTGCGGCTGCTGGTCGTCGGGCGCGAGCTCGGCGATCCCTGCCCAGGTCGCTGTCTTGAACGGGATCGCGGTGCTGACCTGGCACTGGAAGGTCTCGCCGCTCACGAGGTACCAGGGGTGCGTCGGCGTGGTGTCGAGGGTCTTCACCAGACCCTGCGTGACCGAGACCTGCACGATCGCCGGCTTGCCGTCGTCGGGCGGCGCAGCGGTCGACTGCGAGCGTTGGAAGCGCGGCGCCGCCGTCGGCCGCCTCGCCGGGGGCGCCGAGGGGAGCAGCTCGTCGACGAACTGGTCCCAGGGCAGCGTCGTGTCCTGTTGCGGGTCGCCGTCCCCGAAGTGGATATCGAAGGAGATGATGTAGAGGTGGACTGTCGCCACACCCGCGAACGGCGGGCCCCAGAGGTTGAGCCCGACGCCCACGTGGATCGTCACGCTGACATGGACGAAGAGGATCTTGATCGAGAACGACGCCCCCAGGTCGATCCCGGCGCTGATGAAGTAGTGGAACGGCTTGAAGATCATCAAGAAGTCGGCCCACACCGTGAACCAGGCGCGGATCGGGCCGCTCGACCAGACCGCGCTCAGCTCGCCGCCTGCCATCACGGCGTTGGAGGTGAGCGCGAAATACAGGTCGCCCTGGATGGTCAGCTCGTCCGGGACCACCCGCCAGTTCAGCCCCAGGCGGGGGATCTTCGGATAATGCGCGGGGACCGTGAAATTCGGGTTGTAGCCGCCGAGGGTGACGACGAAGTCGCCCTCGTGTTCACCCGCGAACCACGAGTAGAAGGCGAAGCCGCCCGTGAGGTGCGCCGCCGGGTCGAGGACATACGAGTTGTTGGTGAGCTGTCCCTCGACGGAGAGGAGCCCCTCGTCGGGCGCGAACGAGGCCTCCAGCGCGAGCTCCGCACGCGCGATCGGCGTGTCGGCCTTCGGGGGGATCGCCAGGGTGGCGACGCCGAGGAGGTCGATCTCGAAGCGCGCGCCGAAGGTGACCGTGAGGAGCGCGAAGGCATCGATGATCTCGAACGACGTGAACCGCACCCCGAGCGCGAGCCAGTACGCGCCGAGCGCGGGTGCGACCACGCCGGAGGTGGACAGGGTGCTCACCACCTTCGTCACCTGCGCGCCGATGTCCCCGCTCGGGTCCATGCCGGGCGCGCCGATTCCCCGCGCCCAGGCGACCAGCGGGAAGGCGGTCACGCCGGTGATGTCCGGGATCACGAGGGCGCGGTTGAACCCGAGCCCCGCCGCGACGCCGGTGACGAAGAAGAACAGAGGCCCCCCGATCGGGTAGTCGACCACGGCATAGAGGAAGAACGACGGATGGCCCTCGTACTCGGCGTACCCGCCCAGCGCGGAGACGGTCACCGCGGAGAAGCCGAGCACCAGCTCGCCGTAGAAGCTCAGCGGGTCGACCGTGCCCATCAGCCCGCCGCTCACCTCCACCGGCCCTTCCGCCAGCGACACGGTGAGCCCGTCGATGTTGAACCGCGGCTGGAAAGTGGTGAGCGGCGAGCTGACGCCCAGGCCGAGCACCGAGATGGTCAGGCCTCCTGCGTCGAGCCCCGCGTTCATCAGGACTAAGAGGGCGCCGTCCTTCTTGTCCGCCGAGCTTTGGTAGCGGATTCCGACCTTCTGGAAGGAGACCGGCCCGAACTTCTTCTGTAGATCGTACCAGACGGTTCCGTCGGGCGATCTGCTCGAGGCGACGGTGCTGCCGCTCGCGGGCCCCGTGCGCGGGGGCGGCGACGTTCCCCCGTTCCCTCGTCGTGTGCCGCCTTCACCGGTGGAGATGCTCAGCGACTGCTTGTACGATCCCGCCTGGAACGTCATCGAGAGCGCCACGCCCGTGGAGAGGCCCGCGCCTGGCACCTGCGGCAGCCCTTCGCCCTTCAGCAGCTGGTTAATCGCGGCCGCCTCGATCGGATCGAGGTCGGAGGAGATCACCGCCTGGAGGTCTTCAATCACCACCGCCTCGTACGGGCTGAAGACGCGCTTCAGCAGCGGGAGATCGGTGAGATGGATCTTCTCGTCAATCCTCACGCCGAAGAAGTACTTGCCGTCGCGCGCAACGAAGGCGGCGCTCCCGTAGCTCTTCGATTTCGCGGTGATCGCGAGCGTCTTTGGGCCGAAGTCGTAGGTGAGCGACACCTCCACGAGCTGCAGGTCGAGCGACGCGGGGATCGGCGGCACGCCGGTGAAGCCGAAGCGCGCGGCTATGTCGGTGAACTCCAGCGGGTGCGCCGCGTCGGTCCAGGAGGCGGTGAAGGTCGAGGGCGATTCGCCGAAGGTCACCTCGAGCTCCGAGGTCCCCAGCATCAGCTTCGCGTCGACCGCCACCTTGTACGCGTTTGTCGCTGCCTGGTGCGTGAGCGCCGCCGACACGGTGAGGTCGACGGGGGTGCCGTTGACGTCGAACTCGAGGGTGAAATGCCCGCTCGCGTCGTACGTCTGGGTATCGAAGGCAAACTCGAAGTCGTTCAGCGTGAACGAGGTGAGCGCGTCCGGGAGCGTGACGCCGAACTGGTGCGCGAGACCGCCGACCAGCGCGCCGATCGGGACGCCATCGTCCTTCCCGATATAGCCGTTGAAGCTCCACCCTCCCGAGGCCGGGTGGATCGCCGACACCCCGATGTCTACCGACCCGAGCTTCCCCGTCGCGCGGATCAACCCGCCCACCTGCACGGTCTTCAGCGGGTCGACGATGTTGAGCCCGAGCGTGTAGCTGTCGAGCGTGAAGAAGCCCGGGATGATCGGCCAGCCGGGCTTCCCGTCGGTGACGTCCTTTCCGATCTGCACGCCGATCTGCGACACGGTCCCCGAGGACGGGTCGAAGCGGACGAAGAGCTCTTGCACCGAGAAGTCAAGCAGGCTGTTGATCGTGGAGGGGAGCTGGATGGCCTTCGCCCCTCCTCCGAAGGCCGCGAGCACATCGTTGATGCTCGGCAGCTCGATCGCGGAGGAGTCGAGCGTCAGCTGCAGCAGGCCGCTCGACTCCTCGCCAATGGTGATCGGGAACGTCGTCGTGACGTTCTTGATCGTCAGCGTGGCGCCAACGCTGACCGTCGCGGGCACGGCCAGGCCGGTCGACCACAGGGCGTAGCTCTGGCTGGCCCCGCGGATGTGCAGCGCCGTGAGCGCGAACCAATCGATGCCGGGGATGCTCAGCGTCGTCGCGGGCGGGGCCGTGATGTCGAGGGCGGCGAGGAACCGATTGCTGCTGGTCGCGTCGACGGCCGCGGTGATCACGACGCCGACGCCCTGGAACAGGCCCCAGTCGAGGGTCGCCCGCAGGGTGAGGGTCTGATTGGCTCCGGCGGGGGACAGCGCGAAGGTCGCGTTCGTGAGCGGCGCGAAGGATATCGGCGGGAGGCTGTCCATCATCTCGGCGATCGCCGGCAGGAGCCCGGCGACGGACGAGACGGTGAGCTCCCCGGACGCCGCGAGCTTCTCGAGTTGGGACTGCAGGGTATCGAGCGACATTCGGTCCTTCCAGGCTCGCGGTCAGATGCAGCCCATCATGGCGCGCAGCGTCTGCCGGGTCATCGGCGCGACCGGGGGCTCGTAGATCAGTCGCTGCGCCGGCGCGGCCCACACGTTCGACGGGTGGAGGTTGCCGACAGGGATCGTGTTCCACTGCGCGCGGATGGCGTTCTCGGTGATCGGCTGGGTGGCGAACGGGCCGATGCCGGCGAACAACAGCTCGGCGGCGGTCGTCGTGAAGTCGTTGATCTCGAAGCCGGGCGAGGTCCCGCGGCCGTAGTGCATCGCGTGCATGAGCTCGTGCGCGAGGCCGACCGCGGGCGGGCGGAAGCCGGCGGAGCCGAGGACGTTGTCGTTCTCGTTGATCACGTGGAACTTGACCCCGGCGCTGGCGCCGGCGCCCGGCGGGGCCACCGGATAGAGAATGATGTTGAGCGCCAGCAGGAAGTACTGGCGGACCGTGATGCCCTCGAACACGCGAGCGAAGGTGCGGACGTTGGCGTCGAAAGCCGAGAACCCGCCGTCGCTGAGCCAGTTCATCAAGTTCCTGCCGGTCATCCGCTCGCCCCGGAAGCGGAAGAAGCTGTACAGGAAGCCTGGCCCGGCGGGATTGTACTGGGTGAACAGCGATGCGAGCGGCAGATTGTTCATGTCGGTCGCGAGCTGGTTGAAGCGCGCCAGGAGCGAGTCGATCGTCGCGTAGCGCTGGTTGACGAGCGCGGTCAGCTGCGCGCGGTTGAACGGCCGGCCGCCGTCGTATGCCTGGATCGCCGCAGTCAGGCCGTTAACGTAGGCGGGCCCGCCAGCGAACGTCTGATTGCTGAACATCGACGGGCTGATGAACACCGATGTGGGCCCGCCGTCGAGCCGCTGCAACAGCTGCGCACCGGTGGCGGTAGCATTGATGCTGTTCAAACAGCTCGCCGCGTAGTCGAGGAAGCCGGTGATCTCGGCGAGGCGCTGCGGGGTGGCGTTGTTGAACAGCTCAGCCTGACCGGGCGGTGGGTTCGCGCGTCCCTGGTTGATCACCGTCGTCACCGCGGCGGATGGGACGCCCGGGACGACATAAACCGGCCCGGGGCCGCCGCCACCGCCGAACGGCTCAATCGTGTCGTCGAGGTTGATCGGCGCGAATGCCACATACAGACCGGGCGCAAGGCCGGCGTCGAGGTCGAAGGTCGTGAGCTCGTTCGGCACGCCCTGGAGGGCGCGCCAGCGGTACCCGAACGCCGCATTCGACGGCAGTTGCGGATTCGGCGGCGGCTGCGGGTAGAAGCGGTTGTAAATGTATGTCCGGAGTCTGCCGAACATGATCGCCTGCCCCCCTGTGGCGAACTCGAATGCATCGCTGGCCAAGCGGCTTCGACGTTCGTATTCGGGCATGAGACAACACGGGGTTCAGTCCTGTCAAGGCGATCGTCGCCTCGCAGGCGCGTCGGCGCGCTGTGTGAAAATATGGGGACCGGATACCTCAAGTCGGCGGAGCGACGTCGTCCGTGTGCGCTGAATCGAACATGTCCGCGATAACATGTCTGAAATTTGCAGCGGCTCACTCGCGCGGTCCGCCGGGCCTCGATCTCGGCCAGCGTGGGCATAATCGGTAGCGGCAGGGCGGGGGCCATGCACAGGCGGTTCGTGGCCTCGCGGGCGCTCGCGCCCGCGGCGCGGCCACAGCGCCTGGGCGAGCAGGACGCGCGCCTCGGCCTGCTTCAGCAAGGCGCCTCGACGGGGCCTCCTTCCTGAAACGAGTGCCGTCGACGGCGCGAGCGCGGAGGTCAACGCGGAGGGCGGTGTCGGCGAAGACGCGGCCGAGCCGTCTCCGGACGTGAACGATCCTCCCGGGTCCGGGAACAGAGCTCCGAAATCGAGCGGCGCGCTTCGAGCAACGTGGCGATGCCCGGGGGCGTGAGCCGCCGGTTCGCGACGGTGATTCGAGGGAGCCGGCACACGACCAGGAGCCGATCATGAACTCTCCGCACCATCGCTTCGCTTCCCCGAGAACACCGGCCGCCTGCGCAGCAGCCATGCGCTTGCGAAGCGCGCTCTCGACGGCCCTCGTCTCGGCGCTGCTCGGCGCTTCAGCCCTGCTCGCGGGCTGCTCCGACGGCAGCGGCGCGCCGGGGACGACGGACGCCGCGAGCGGCGCGGGCGGCAGTGGCGCCGAGAGCGGTGCAGGGGGAGACGAGAGCGGTGGTGGTGGCGAAGACGCCGGCAGCGGCAGCGGCGGAGGAAAACCGTCAGGCGAGTGCATCGGCGATCCCACCCTCCACGCCAATACCGATCCCGACGACGTTGTGCAGCAAGGCGCGGACCGCCTGGTGCGCGACGACAAGTTCCCTGCCGTCCTGGTCGCCGTCCGCGATCGCGACGGGCAGACCCGTCACTACACCGCCGGTGTCGGCGACCTGGAGACCAAGGCGAGCGTGCCTGTCGATGGACAGGTGCGCATCGGGAGCAACAGCAAGCCCTTCACCGCGGTGGTCGTCCTGCAGCTCGTCGGCGAGGGCAAGGTCGACCTCGACGCGCCGATCGAGACGTACCTGCCGGATCTCGTCCGCGGCGACGGCATCGACGGCCGCGAGATCACGGTGCGTCAGCTGCTGCAGCACACGAGCGGCTTGCCCGATTACGTCGGGCTGGCCCTGGGCGAGGACGTCTTCGAGGTCCTGCACACCTACTTCCAGCCCCGCGCCCTGCTCGACCTGGCGCTGACGCAGCCGGCGACGTTCGCTCCTGGCGCCGAATGGGCGTACAGCAACACCAATTACATCGTCGCCGGCTTGCTCGTCGAGAAGGTCACCGGACGCCCTCTGGCCGAGGAGATCACGCGCCGGATCATCGAGCGCATCGGGCTGCGCAGCACCTATATCCCCGACGTCGGCGAGCAGGGCATCCGCGGATGCCATCCCAGAGGCTATCACGCGGCGCTCGGTGAGCCGCTGCGCGACGTCACGGAGCTCGACCCGTCCCAGGCGGGGGCCGCCGGAAACATCATCTCCACGCCGAGCGACGTGAACCGCTTCTTCTCCGCCCTGCTCGGCGGCGAGCTGCTCGATGCGGCGCAGCTCGAGGAGATGCGCGCGACCGTCGACGCTTCCAGCATGTGGCCCGGCTACCGGTACGGGCTCGGTCTGAGCAGCAGCCCGCTGCGCTGCGGCGGCGTCCTCTGGGGCCACGGCGGCGACATCTTCGGCTACGAGACCAGCGGCGGCGTCACCGAGGACGGCCGCGCCGTCACCGTCGCCGTCACGGCGTTGCCCTCGGCCGTGCCGAGCGTCCACACCCGCGAGGAGGCCTACGCCGTGTACGCCAACGTCCTCGCGCTCTCCGACGCCGCGCTGTGCGAGTGAGCCCCGGGCGCGCCCCCGCGCCGGTGGTCACGACCGCCGCGTCGACGGGATCCAGAGGATGAGTTCTTAAGACAGACTCGTGGGAGGCATGAACGAACCTCACGAGTCCGGGAACAGCGTTACGAAAACGAGGGGCGCTCTCCGATGAACGCAGCGAGGCCCGGTGGCGCAAGTCGCCGGCTCGCGGCGGCGAACAGAGGGCGCCCGCACGCGACCAGGAGCCGATCATGAGATCTCTGCACCGTCATTTCACTTCTCCGAGAACCCGGGCTGCCAGCGCAGCAGCGATGAGCTTGCGAAACGTCCTTTCGATGGTCCTCGTCTCGGCGCTGCTCGGATCCTCGGCCCTGCTCGCGGGCTGCTCCGACGCCGGTGGGACGCTGGAGAACACGGGCGGAGGCGCCGGCGTGGGCGGAGACGCCGGCAGCGGGGGCCAGAACGCCGGCAGCGGGGGCCAGAACGCCGGCAGCGGCGGTCAGAACGCCGCCAGCGGCGGCCAGGACAACGGCAGCGGCGGCCAGGACGCCGGCAGCGGCGGCGGAGGCGATCCGTCGGGCGAGTGCACCGATGGTTCCACGGACGGCGCCAACACCGATCCCGACGATCCGGTGCAGCAAGGCGCCGATCATCTGGTGGGCGACCTCAAGTTCCCCGCCGTCCTGGTCGCGGTCGGTGATCGCGACGGGCAGACCCGTCACTACACCTCAGGCGTCGGCGACCTGGAGACCGAGGCGAAAGTGCCTGTCGACGGGCAAGTGCGCATCGGCAGCAGCAGCAAAAGCTTCACCGCGGTGGTCGTCCTCCAGCTCGTCGGCGAGGGCGAGGTCGACCTCGACGCGCCGATCGAGACCTACCTGCCGGACCTCGTGCGCGGCGACGGCATCGACGGCCGCGAGATCACCGTGCGGCAGCTGCTGCAGCACACGAGCGGGCTGCCCGACTACGACGATGTGCTCCTGGCCGAGGGCGTCTTCAAGCTCCAGCACACCTACCTCGATCCCCACGCGCTGCTCGACATGGCGCTGGCGCAGCCGGGGAAGACGCCCGGCTCCGAATGGGCGTACAGCAACACCAACTATGTTCTCGCGGGCATGATCATCGAGAAGGTCACCGGCCGCCCTCTGAACGAGGAGATCACGCGCCGGATCATCGAGCGAATCGGGCTGCGCCACACCTACCTCCCCGGCGTCGGCGAGCAGGGTATCCGCGGGTGCCATCCAAAGGGCTATCACACGGACGTGCCCGGTGAGCCGCTGCAAGACATCACCGAGCTCGACCCGGGATGGGGATGGGCCGCCGGACAGGTGATCGCGACCCCGAGCGACATCAACCGCTTCTATACCGCCCTCTTCGGCGGCGATCTCCTCGAGCCGGCGCAGCTGGAGGAGCTCCGCACAACGGTCGACGCCCCCGCCATGTGGCCCGGCGCCCGGTACGGGCTCGGCGTGGTCAGCACCCCGCTCAGCTGCGGCGGCCTCGTCTGGGGCCACGGCGGCGACATCCCCGGCTACCACACCCGCGGCGGCGTCACCGACGACGGCCGCGCCGTCACCGTGGCGATCACGGTTCTCCCGTACTTCCTGTACGGCGAAGAGGGCGCCGAGCAGGCGTACATGGACGTCCTCGACCTCGTCGATACCGCCCTGTGCGAGTGACCACCCGGGGGCGCTCGCATGCCCTGTGCGAGTGATCGCTCGGGGGCGCTCTCCCGCTCCGAGGAGCGGCGAGCCGACGGGCGCGTCGCTGCCGGCCGAGCCGTTCGCTCGACCGGCGCTCGCCCTCCTGCGGATCGTCGCGGCACGCAGCTTGCGACGCACGCCGGGTGGGGGACGCAGCCGCCGCTCATGGCGGGATCGCTCCACCCTGGAGCAGGGCAATGGATGGCGCAGCCAGGGATATCTTCGTCATCAGCGATCTGCACATCGGTGACGGCGGCGCTCGCGACAACTTCGAAGCAGGCAAGAAGACGTCGCAGCTGCGTGCATTCCTCGACCACGTGGGCAGCGAGGGGGGCGAGCTCTTCATCCTCGGGGACCTCTTCGAGCTCTGGCAGATGAACCTCAGCCTCCTGTTCGTGAAGCGGCGGGCGCTCCTCGACCAGCTCGCTGCGCTGAGGCTCGTCTACGTGCCCGGCAACCATGACGTCGATCTCGTGCACTTCATCGAGACGGACCTCCTCAATCACCCCTTCTTCGCGTGCATGCGCGCGCCGTTCACCCGGGAGCTCGACGGCAAGCGGTTCCACTTCTGCCACGGGCACGAGACCGATCCGTTCAACGCCGGGGACGAGCCTGGCTTCGGCCGCATGTTCTCCATCCTCGCCGGCGTCGCCGAGGACGAGAACGGCTCTCCTCTCCTCAAGGGCGGCGAGAGCGTGGAGGACGTCCTCGAGAAATTCGGCGACTCGATACTGACGATCTGGAAACGCACCCTGGCGACGATGAGCCAGCGCGTGACGGAGCGGGACCCGTCCCCCCGCGGGGCGTTGACGCCGGCGCAGAACCCGGACCGGCTCGGCGAGCACGTGATCGGGGTCCGCGCGGAGCTCGACACGGGCGCATACGACGTGGCTGTCCTCGGGCACACCCACAAGGCAGGCTCTATCGGTGACTGGTATTTCAACAGCGGTTCATGGGCCGGGCCTCTCAACTCGTTCCTTCGCATCTCTCCGGACGGACATGTCCGCTATCTCGAGTGGAAAGACGGTCGCGCCGTCGAGCGCGCGATGCCCCTCGTGCTCCCGGATGCGAAGCCCGATCGCGCACGTTCGGCGACGAAGAGCCCGGTCGCCGCGGCCATCTCCGCCGCGAGGACGATGTTCCCGAAGCCGACACGCCCGGAGCGCTCCCGATGGATCCTCATCGCGCAAGGCGCCCTCGCGCTCTCCGTGGGCGCCGGCGCCCTGGCGATCTCCGCCGGTCAGGGCTCCTCCGCGGGGTGGCGCCTGCTCGTCTCGGCCTTCGCTGCCTACGCGCTCGTCGATGGCGCCCTGTCGCTCGTCGGTGCGTTGCGGGAGCCGCCCATCCGACGTCTCCTCTCCCGCGTGCGCGGCGTGGCGAGCCTCCTTCTAGGCCTCGTCGTGCTCCGTCGCGGTACCATGGTCGAGATGTTCGTGGTCCTCGTGGGGTTCTTTGCGTTCATCTCCGGCGCGCTGCGCGTCGCGGCGTCGATCGTGCTCAAGGGAATGGTGGAGTCGAGGTGGCTCTTCGTCGTGGGCGCTGGCTCGACGGTCGCCGGCCTCGTCCTGCTGCTCTTGCCCGCGTCGGCCGTGCCGCTCAAGTTCGCGCTGGCCGGCTACCTCTGTTACTACGGCGCAGGGGAGCTCCTGGCAGGCATCTTCGGGCAGCGGCTGCCCAGGGCGGCAGGCGTCCGTCCCTCCGCATGAGGCCGCTCCCGCGTCGTTGATTAACGCTCCTTCCTACCCGCGCGTAGAAACACCCCCTCTCCGGGCGTCCTTGATCTACGCTCCCGCGTGCCTGGCAGTCCGGCGGCCGATCGCGCGGGGAGGCGTTCTCGCGGCGCGACCAGGGCGCCGGGCGCTCTCGCGGCGCGCCTCCTCGCTCTCGCTGGCCTCCCGGCCGTCCCGCGCGCCTCGCAGGTCAAGGGCCCCTCGGAGCTCCAGCCATGAAGATCCCCCTCCCGATCCCGCCGTTCCGCCGCGCTCCGCTCGCCGCCCTCGCCGCGCTCGCCGCCCTCGCCGCGGGCGCCGCCTGTTCTGCTCCGCACCCCCCTCTGCCAGCCGAGCCGCCCCAGGCCGCTCCTCCTGCGCCCACACCCACCCAGGCCGCGCCCCAGGCCCCGCGCTTCGATCAGATCCCCCGGCTCGAGTTCAACCGCATCGCCGTGGAGCTCGATCTCCCGCTGTTCTGGATCGCCGACCGCAACAGCTCGGGCGCCGTCGATCCCGACGAGGTCTCCGCCCTCTGGTATCACTCCCCGGCGCCGGCCTGGGTCGCCTCCGGGGCCTTCACCCCTGCGTTCACGTCGGCCTATGCCGCGATGACCAAGGTCAAGGCCGAGGGCCACCTGCGCGCTGGCCTCGACGAGGCCGAGGTGCGCCGCCGCGATGCCGTCCTCGCGGAGCTCGCGGCCGGCCGCCCCTCGCTCCTCCGGGCCGACTTCCGCGGCGCGTCGGCCGAGGACCGCGCCATCGTCGGCCACCTGCTCAAGGTGGCCGAGCTCATCGAGCAGATCCACGCGAAGCAGCTCGGCTCCGCCGGCATGGCCGACAAGATCCCGGCCGACGACCCCGCCAGCCGGGCGCTGTTCTGGCGCAACCAGGGGCCCTGGTGCCAGCAACCCAGGACGCGCGACGATCCGAACTGCAGCGCGCTGCCGAGCAGGCCGCCCCGCGTCACCGGCGTCTATCCGGCGCGCCTCCAGCAGGACAAGAAGTTCTGCGCCGCGCTCGAGGCGCGCCCGGATCAGAAGGCGCTGCTCTCCCCGTTCACCGTGGTGGTCGAGGAGCGCGGCGCCCTCAAGGCCGTGCCTTACAGCGAGGCCTACAAGCCCGAGATGGAGGCGGTGAGCCGGGAGCTCAAGGCGGCGGCCGAGGCGATCCAGAGCCCGAAGGAGGCCGCCTTCAAGGCGTACCTGCTCGCGGCGTCGCAGGCGTTCCTCGACAACCGCTGGGAGCTCGCGGACGAGCCGTGGGCGAAGATGAACGCCGAGAACTCCGCGTGGTACCTCCGCGTGGGGCCGGACGAGACCTACTGGGAGCCATGCAGCCGCAAGGCGGGCTTCCACGTGAGCTTCGCGCGCATCAACCAGGAGTCGCTGACCTGGCAGAAGAAGCTCGATCCGGTGAAGTCCGACATGGAGGCGGCCTTCGCGAGCCTCGCGGGCGCGCCGTACAGGGCGCGCAAGGTCGCCTTCCACCTGCCCGATTTCATCGACATCCTCTTGAACGCCGGCGAGTCGCGCGCCCCGACCGGCGGGACGTCGGGGCAGAGCCTGCCGAACTGGGGGCCGGTCGCGACCGAAGGCCGCGGCCGCACCGTGGCCATGGTGAACCTCCTGCAGGACGACGACAGCCGCGCCGCGCTCCGGGAGGCCGCCGCGTCGCTCTTCTGCAAGACCACGATGGAGAGCGTGTCCCTCGAGGGCCCCGTGGCAGCGCTCGGGACGGTGCTGCACGAGGCGTCCCACAACCTGGGCCCGGCGCAGGGCTACAAGGTGCACGGCAAGACCGACGACGAGATCTTCGGCGGGCCGCTCGCCTCGATGCTCGAGGAGCTCAAGGCCCAGACCGGCGCGCTCTTCTTCACCGGCTGGCTCGCGCAGAAGGGCGTCCTCGACCCGTCGCTCGCCCGCATGTCCGAGGTGAGGGACGTGATCTGGGCGCTCGGGCAGGCGGGGCAGGGGATGTACACAGCAGGCGGCGAGGCGCGTCCTTACGGCCAGCTCGCCGCGATCCAGCTCGGCAGCCTGCTCGACGCAGGCGCGCTCGGCTTCTACCGCGGCGAGACCGCGGCGAACGGCGCGGACAAGGGGTGCTTCTCGATCCAGGCGGACAAGCTGCCCGCCGCGGCCGAGGCGCTCGCGAGGACGGTGCTCGGGATCAAGGCGCGCGGCGACAAGGCCGGCGCGCTGCGCCTGCGCGAGACGTACGTCGACAAGCCCGGCGCCTGGAAGGCGCTCCGCGGGGTGATCGAGGAGCGCATGCAGCGCATGCCGCTCGGCAGCGTCGTCTACGCGATCGAGCTGTAGGGTTCTCCGTGATCCCGGCGCAACCCCGCGAGACCGCCTCGGCCGCGGGCGGAGCGACGAGCGCGCGCGGCCGTCGCCGCGCCCTCGGCCTGCTCGCCCTCCTCGGCCTGCCGGCGCTCGGCCTTGGAGAGCTCGTGGCGCACGTCTACTTCAGCGAAAGAGCTCCTGATTTCGACGCCTGGCGCGAGGTCGCGGCGCCCCTCGCGGCGATGAAGCAGCCCGGGGATCTCGTGGTCGTCGCGCCGGGATGGGCCGATCCGGCCGCGCGCCGCGCGCTCGGGGACGAGCTGATGCCGCTGCGCGACGCCGCCCGGCCCGACGAGAGCCGCTACGCGGCCGCGGTCGAGATCAGCGTCCTCGGCCAGCGCGCCGAGGAGCTCGCGGGCTTCCGCGAGGACGCGCGGCAGGAGCGCGGCCCCTTCGTGCTCCGGCGCCTGGTGAACCCGTCGCCCGCGCGCGTCGTCTACGACTTCGTCGACAACGTCGCGCCGGCGTCGGCCGACGTGCGCGTCACGGACCCTCCGGCCGCGTGCCGCTGGAACGCGCGCGCGCGGATCGCCGCCGGCGGGCTCGGCGGGAACCCGACGTTCCCTGCCGAGCGCTTCGAGTGCCCCGGCGGCCCGTTCTTCAACGTGGGCGTCACGGTGATCGCGGACGAGGAGTTCCGCCCTCGCCGGTGCATCTGGTCGCACCCGCCGAGGGACGGCGAGATCGTCACGCGCTTCCGCGGCGTCCCGCTCGGCTCGGTGATCCGAGGGCACGCGGGCATGTACTGGATGATCGAGCGGGAGCGGCGGGGCGCGCCGGTCACGCTGTCCGTGCGCGTGGACGGCGAGGCCGTGGGCGAGGCGACGCACGCCGACGGCGACGGGTGGGCGGCGTTCGAGTTCCCGCTCGGCGCCCACGCGGGCGCGGCCGAGGCCGAGGTGGAGTTCGCCGTGAGATCCGCCGACTACACGCACCGCCACTACTGCTTCGAGGCGGACACCCGATGAAGCGCTCGGCGCCCCTCGCGCCCTCCGACGGCCTGATCGCGCTCGCGTTCGCGGCGGCGTACGTCGCCCTGCTGCTCGCGACCGCGGGCGATCTCGGCTACGCGCGCGACGAGGGCTTCTACTTCTTCGCCGCGAACCGCTACGGAGCGTGGTTCCAGGCGCTCCTCGACGCGCCGCGCGCGGCGCTCGATCCGCAGAGCGTCGACGCCGCGTGGTCGGTGAACCACGAGCACCCCGGCCTCATCAAGTCGCTCTTCGCGCTCTCCAACCTCGTCCTGCAGAAGCGGCTCGGGCTCTTCGCCCTGGAGGGCACGAGCTACCGGTTCCCCGCGATGGTCCTGTCGGGCGTCGGGGTGGCGCTCGTGTACCTCTGGGGCACCCAGGCGCGCGATCGGCTCGCCGGCGCGTCCGCGGCCGCGCTCTTCGCGATGCTGCCGCGGTACTTCTACCAGGCGCACCTCGCCTGCTTCGACGCGCCGATCGTCACCGTCTGGGCCCTGTGCGCGTACACCTACTGGCGCTCGCTGCGGGACGGCGGCGCGCTGTGGCCCGTGCTCACCGGGGTCGCGTTCGGCCTCGCGCTCGACACGAAGCACAACTCCTGGTTCTTGCCGATCGTCTGCGTCTCGCACGCCGTCGGCATGGAGGTCAGGGACCGGATCGTCGCGCGCGCGAGCGCGGCGGGGGCGGCGCCCGCGGCCGCCGCGGCCTCGCCTGCGCGGGCCGGAGGCGCCCGGCGATCTCTCGCCGCGCTCGCCGCGATGGCGACGATCGGCCCCCTCGTCTTCTACGCGCTCTGGCCGTGGATCTGGCGCGACACGCTCCCGCGCCTCCGCGAGTACGCGTCGTTCCACCTGAACCACGAGTACTACAACATGGAGTTCCTCGGCCGGAACTACTGGACGCCCCCGATGCCGAGGGCCTACGCGCCCGTGATGACGGCGGCGACGGTCCCCCTCGTGACCCTGTGCCTCTTCGCGGCGGGGCTCTGCGCGGCAGCGCGCGAGCGCCTCCTCCATCCGCTCGCGTGCGCGGCAGCGCGGCTCGCCCCGGAAGGCGGGAGGCTCGCGCGCGCCGCAGAGCGGGCGCTCACCGCGCGGCTCCGTCCGCCCGCGGACGACCCCGGTGGCACGGCGCTCCTCTGGTTCCTCGCCATCGCCGCTGTGTACGGCGCCTGGCTCTCGTCGAGCACGCCGATCTTCGGCGGCACGAAGCACTGGATGACGGCCTACCCGTTCATCGCCCTGTTCGCCGGCGCCGCGTTCTCCGCGGCCGTGCGGCGCGCTCGCGTCGGTCTACGCGCGCTGCTGCTCGTCCGGCGCGGCTCCGGCGCGCGGGCCGGCGTCGCCACGCGCGCGGCCGCGCTCGCGCGCGGCCCGCTGGTCCCGGCGCTGCTCGGGGCGGCGGTGGTCGCGGCGCCCATCGCCGAGACGCTGCACGCGCACCCGTGGGCGCTCTCGAGCTACACGCCGCTGGTCGGCGGCGCGCCCGGCGCGGCGAACCTCGGGCTGAACCGCACCTTCTGGGGGTACACAACGGGCGCGGTCGTCGCGTACCTCAACGAGCACGTCCCGCCCCGAGGGACGGTGTACATCCACGACACCGCCGGCCCGGCGTGGGAGATGCTGGTGCGCGACGGGCGCCTGCGAAAGGACATCCGCGGCGTGGGGGCGGTCGCGGGCGCGGACTTCGCCCTCTACCACCACGAGAAGCACATGCTGGGGCAGGCGTACCAGGCGTGGGTCGCGTTCGGGACCACGAGCCCGGATCACATCGCCGGGCCCGACGGCGTGCCGGTGATCCTCGTCTACCGCAACCGCGCCCGCTGAGCGCGATCAGCGCTTCTTCGCCGCGGCCTTCTTGGCGGGTGCCTTCGCGGCCTTCTTGGCGGGCGCCTTCGCGGCCTTCTTGGCGGGCGCCTTCGCCGCCGCCTTTTTCACCGAGGCCGGCGCCGCGGTCTTCCCGGTCGCCGCCTTCTCTGCCGGCGCGCTCGCCTTCTTGGTCGCGGCCGCCGGCTTCTTCGCCGGCTCCTTCTTCGCGCCTCGGACCGCCACGGCCCTGGGCTTGCTCGCCGCGGGCTGCTCTACCACCGGCTCGGCCGGCTTGCGGGGCTTCTCACGCGGAGCGGCCTTCCTGGAGGGCGCCTCCTCCTCGTCGAGGTCCTCGTCCTCCTCCTCGTCGAGGTCTTCGTCCTCGTCGTCCGCGTCCTCGTCGAGATCTTCGCCCTCTTCCTCGAGGTCCTCGTCCTCCTCGTCGAGGTCCTCGTCCTCCTCGTCGAGGTCCTCGTCCTCCTCGTCGAGGTCTTCGTCCTCTTCCTCCACCGCCACCGGAGCAGGCTCGCGGCGCCGCGACGGCGGGACGTCGTTGCGCGGCGGAGCGGCGGCCGGCTTCCCGGCGACGTCGAGCTCGTCGAGCGGGTCGCCGAGCACCACCGCGATCTCGCGCTTGAAGTCGGTCATGTGGCTGTCGACCTCGAGCGCATCCTGCTCGGACAGCGGCGTGAGCTTGAGCTTGAGGACGCGGTCGCCCGCGAGCTCCCACGACGCGGCGCAGCCGCCCTCGCGCAGCATCTTCGAGGCGATGGAGTCGATCCGCTGGCGCAGACCGCCGCGCGCTCCGGCCTCGATCTTGCGCTGCAGCTCGAAGCGGCGCTCCAGCATCGGGAGCGTCACGACCTTCGCCTCGACGAGGTCGGAGAGCTCATCGGCCACCGCCTCCTCGATCTCGAGCCGCGCGTCGGGATCGCTGCTCTCGAGCGAGAACGTCGCCTCGCGGAGCTCGGCGTCGTAGCCCGTCAGCTTGCCGCCGGCGCTCTGGGCCGCGCGCGTCAGCGATTCGCGCAGCACCTGCGCCGGCGCGCGCTTGCCGACCGTCGAGGCGACGTAGCCGAGCATGTCCAGGCGCACGTGCACTGGGCCGTCGTCCTCGAGGCCGATCTCTGGCCGCGGCCCGAGCAGCGCGTCGCGCATCACGCGGAAGACATCCCGCTTGATCACGTTGTCCTCGGTGAAGATGTCCTCGACGTGCTCGGACTCCATCAACGTGCTCGTGAGGCTCGCCACGAGCTCCTCGACCTGGTCGTCGATCTCGTCGGTGCCGAACGTGGTCGTGGGCTCTCCGTCGACGAGGGCCCACGGCTCGAGCCGGGGCGTGATGGCCGCGATGTCCGCAGCCATCTTGTCCTCCAGCTCGCGCGCGAGCGCCGTCGCGCCGCCCCTGGCCACGAGGATGTGCCCGTGCGCCTTCAACGCGTCAACGATGCTCGTGGAAAGTCGGCGGGAGAGATTGCGCTCGTTCACGAGGCGCGCAGCTTACACGGTTTGCGCGGCCTGGCGATATTTGAAGACCCCGGATCGGCCGTGCTCAGGGGTCGTTCTCGATCACCTTGATCAGCACGCCGCCGATGCGGTCCGGGATGACCGCGCGCGCTGCGTCGGCTCCTCCGGACCGGATGCTGACGCGGACGATGAAGCCGACCCCGTCCTCCCGCTCGACGCCGATGCCGACACACCACGGCTCGCCGCCGATCTTGGCCTTGAGCTCGTCCTTGGCCCGCCGGGCCGATCCCACGTCGCTCATCTCGTTCACCTCTCCTGAATCGGAGCGCGCTGCAGCAACCTCTCGCGCTCACTCGCTGGTTCCGACCGCCAAGACCTGCCACGTCGCGGGCGCGTCGGCGACGCCCGCGCCGCTCGCCCCGAGCTCACCGCCCGCCTCAGAGGTGCCTGCGCGCGATCTCGGCCCACGTGCCGGTCGGCTCGATCTCGAGGTACCTGCGCCAGCACGGGCGCGCCTTCGTCGGATCGCCGATCTGCTCGTAGGCCATCGCGAGGTTGTAATAGGCGTCCGCGAAGCGCGGATCACTCTCGATCGCTCCCCGGAAATAGCGGATGGCCTCCGCCGCCTGGCCGCGCTCGAGCATCACGTAGCCGAGGTTGTACTGCGCCTCCGGCTGGGCCGCGTCGAGATCGAGCGCCTTCATGTAGAGCGCCTCGGCCTGCTCCTCGGCGTTGCGCCGGAAGCAGATATTCCCGAGGTTCGTGTAGGCGATGGCCAGCCACGGGTCGATCTCGAGCGCGCGACGGTAGAGCGCCTCGGCCTCGTCCATCGTCGCCGGATCCTCATCGAGCTGGCTGGCCTGCATGTAGAGCTCGTAGGCCGTGCGCGCGCGCTCCCGGCCCACCTTCGGGCGGAGCACGCGCACGACGTCGTCGCGCAGCTCCTTCACCTCGAAGTCGAGCACCATCTGCCCCGTGAGCGGCTCGAACGCGCCCGACGCGCCCCGGACCACGACCGCCTTGCCGTCGAAGGCGACGCGGAGCTCGGCGAGGGGGCGCGTCACCTTGGGGAGCGCGGTCCGGATGTTCTCGATCGCCCGCGCGACGTCGCGCAGGCGCACCTTGCGGGCGATCAGGTCGCGCGCGGCGCGCAGCGCGATCAGGTCCGAGAACGTGTACGCGCGCCGCCCCCGCCGCCGACCGCTCGGCGCCGCGATGCCGGCGCGATCGAGCGAGCGCAGCCGCCCGGGCGAGATGCCGAGCAGCCGCGCGACCTCGGTGCCGGTGAACATGTCGGTGACCGGCTCGCGGGCGCCCGGCGCAGGGAGCGGCGCCTCCGTCGCGCCCGCCCGCGGCGCAGGCGGGGGCTGCGACACCCGCCCGCCACCAGGGCCGAACACGACGTGGATCACCTTGTCGGAATTTCCGGAGGCGGAACGATCCTTCTTGCTCATCGCAGCGTCACCGGCTCCGCGTCGACGATCGGCGGGGGGCAGAGCGCGTCGTGGGGAGCGTACCCCGCCTCGAGCCGGATTGCTCCCGTTCTCCACGTCGACACGCGCGTCAAGGGGGCACGGCGCGCGGTCGCGCTCACGGTCTCCGGTGACACGGTCGACACGCTCGATCCCGTGTAGCGCGAGCCTGCAGCGGAGGGCGTCGTGCGGCGCGCTCGCGAGGGGCGCGCGCCGCCGAGCGGTCGTCGGGAAGGTCCTTGCATCGCCATCACGCGCGCGCCGTCCTGTCCGTCGTTATCAGCACGCGCGCCGTGACGTCCACGGTCAGCGCGAACGAGACCGCCGCCGCGCGTTGCGCGAAGCCGCAGCGGATCTCGGCCTGCATCGGCCCGAGCGGGCCCCCCGCGCGCGCGGCCGCCTCTCGGTGCGCCACGCGGAGCGCGCGCAGCCGGAGGTGGGGGTCGAGCGCGAGCGCCCGATCGAGCAGCGCCGCCAGCGGCGCGTCCGACGGCAGCGCGACGTGCAGGCTGGTCGACCCATAGTAGACGAGCGCGCCCCCCTCGTCGCGGGTGCTGCCCTCGCTCAGCACGTCGGCGCTGTCGAACAGCGCGTGGAGGCGCCCCGTCGAGCAGGTCACGAGCTCGATGTGCCTCCGCTGGAGGAGCGGGGGACGCTGGACCTTCGCCAGACCGGGACCGGGTAGACGCTCGCTGCGCGACATGGCGATCGCGATCGTGGCACCGCCGCGCGCCGCGTCCCAAAAGCGCGCGGAGATTCGCACAAAGTTGCTGCGGCGCCTGGTTTCGTGCGGGACGCCGCGGGCCGCGCGGCCGCGACGAATTTGGCCACGCGCGGCGCGCCTTGCCACGATGCGCGCCGCGCCGAAGGGCGCGAAGGAGCGAGCATGGACTACACCGGCAAGGAGCGCCGCAAGCACCGGGTCTTCATCACCCGCAACACGGAGTATCACGTCCGCGACGACATCTGCGTCGCGGTCCGCGATCGGGCCGCGCGCAAGTTCAGGCCGGCCCACCTCGCGCTGCACCTGAAGCTCCAGGGCGCGGTTCGGATCAACGCGAACGGCGTCGTGATCCCGGAGCCGCAGAACGCGCGCATCGGCTCCCCCATCTATTTCACCCAGATGGATCAGGACGGAATGGAGCGGCAGATCGTGACGAGCCGCGTGGAGTCGATCGAGCGGCCCGAGAAGGCCACGGTTCTCCAGTACCCCTCGTGACACGCCTGAGCGCCCCCGCCGCACGGCGCGGGCGCTCGTGGTCGTGGACGTGGTCGTCGTCGTGGACGAGCGCCCCGCAGCGCGGGCGCTCGTCGTCGAGCGCGCCGCGCGTGGCGTGTCCGCTCAGCCGAGCGAGCAGAAGCCTTCGTAGTCGATGTAGCTCGTGATGGTCGGCGACTCGCCGCAGACGGGGCAGCTCTTGTCGCGGCGCAGCTTGAGCTCGCCGAACTTCATCCGCAGCGAGTCGTAGGTGAGGAGCCGGCCGATGAGGGGCGTCCCCTTGCCGAGGATCAGCTTCACCGCCTCGGTCGCCTGGATGATGCCGATGATCCCCGGCAGGATCCCGAGCACGCCCGCTTCCTGGCAGCTCGGCGCGAGGTGCGCGGGCGGCGGCTCGGGGTAGAGGCACCGGTAGCAGGGGCCGACGCCCGGCATGAACGTCGTCACCTGGCCCTCGAAGCGGAAGATCGAGCCGTGCACGACCGGCTTCTTCTTGAAGACCGAGGCGTCGTTCACGAGGTAGCGCGTCGGGAAGTTGTCGCAGCCGTCGACGATGATGTCGAACTGCTCGAAGATGCGATCGACGTTGCCGCTGTCGACGCGCTCCTGGAACTTCACGACCTTCACGTCGGGGTTGAGGTCGCGGATCGCCGTCTCGGCGCTGTCGACCTTGGGCATGCCGACCCGCGAGGTCGCGTGGAGGATCTGCCGCTGGAGGTTCGAGTTGTCGACGACGTCGGCGTCGACGAGGCCGAGCGTCCCCACGCCGGCGGCGGCCAGGTACAGGGCCGCCGGGCTGCCGAGGCCGCCGGCGCCCAGCAGGAGCACCTTGGAGGCGAGCAGCTTGGCCTGCCCCGCCTCGCCGACCTCGGGCAGGAGCAGGTGCCGGGAGTACCGATCCCGCTGCGCGTCCGTGAGGTTGGGCGGCATCTCGACCGGGTACGCCATGTCCTTCCAGCGGGAGAAGCCCGGGTTGGCGCTCTCCACGTTGGTGTAGCCGAGCTCCTGGAGCGTCTTCGCGGCGAGCGCCGAGCGCGTGCCGCCGGCGCAATAGGCCACGATGTGGGCCGACTTGTCCGGCAGCCTCTGCTCGACCTGTATCTCCAGGAAGCCTCGCGGGATCGAGATCGCGCCCGGGATGAAGCCGGCGCGGTACTCCTCCTTCTCACGCACATCCAGGAGCACCATCGGGACCTTGTCGTCGAGGCGGCGCTTGAGCTCAGTCAGCGAGAGCTCGCGGATGGACTTGCGGACGTCGGAGATGAGGTCGCTATAGGTCGTGGGCATCGTGGCTCCTCAGGGATGCAGAGACTTAGGTGCCCGGCGCTACGAGTCAACGACGGACGGCCGGCGGTCGATAATTGTGGCCACGCGGGCAGAGCGATCGCCGCGCGCGTCGGCAGAGGCGAGGCGCGGCGGCCCGGTCTGCCGGCGCGGCGCAGCCAGACGCCCGGCGGCGGCCGGAGGGCCGGCGGGGCTCCGCGAGCGCGGCGCTAGCGACTGTGGGGCAAGAGCTCGGGCCGCGATCGGAGCGAGGCGAGGGGCTCCTCCTTCTGCATGCCTCCCTCGCACTGGATGAGCGCGACGCGGCCTGCGGGCGGCACGTCGATGATCGTCGCCGGCTCGTTCTCCGACTTGCAGAGCGCGAGCACCTTGGTGCCCGGGGCGAGGCGCCCGCTGCGGAGCTGCTTGCGCGGCAGCTTGATCTCGGCGTCGTCGGCGAGCCGCCGGACGATGATGTCGGCTCCCTGGACGTCGCTCACCACGCCGAGCTCGAGCGTCGGCTGCTTCTCCCGGAGCGGGCCCCACACGCGCTCGCCCTTCAGCTGGTCGTTCGGCGGCAGCCAGTCGACGGTCGGCTCCCGGGCGAGGCGCGCCAGCGGCACCCACCCGATCGCGACGTCGAACGCCGCCGTGACCACGGCCGTGCCGGGGTCGACCGCGGTCACCAGCGCGAGGTCCTTGGTCTGGCCGATGACCCATACGGGGGTCGAGGGCGGGAGGCTGCGCTTCGGCTCGCCGTCGCTGTCCGACGCAGGCGACGCCTCGACGGTGCCGTGAGACCAGCGCTGTTCCGGCTTCTTCATGGGCTTCATCCCGACCTTCCGCGCCTCGACCCACGCCGCGAGGGCGGCGCGCTTCCGCGCGAGCGGCTCGGGCAGCGCGCTGCTCCCTGGCAGCTCGGCCCCGTCGGGCGCGAGCGCCTCCCAGCGCAGGAGCGCGATGGTCGCGTCGAGCTGCCCGAGCGTCCCCTCTGCGTTCTGGGAGCCGAGCGCTCTGCCGGCGAGCTCGGCCAGCCGTGGCCCCGCGGCCGCGCGGACCCGCCCGAGGATCGCGCTCCCTTGCTCCTCGGAGACGTCTCCCCGCTTGACGGCGGCGTCGAGCTTCTCGACCACGCTCGCCCAGCGTCCGGCCGAGACGTCCGCCTCGACCTGGCCATACACGACCTCGGCGATGGTGGCGTCGAGCTCCGCCGTGAGCCGGTCCGTGGCGGCGTCGCCGAGGACCGTCCTCGTCGGCGGGGCCGCGAGGAACGCGCGCGCCTCCGCGAGCTTGCCGGCGATGGTCGCGTCGTCGACCTTCCTGCTCGCGCACGCCGCGGCCTGCGACGCCACGAGCCGCCGGACCTCGTGGGTGAACGCCTCGCTCTTCAGCTCGTCGATCCGCGCCGACAGCTTGTCGAACGCGGCTTCGCACTCCTTCTGGTCGAGCAGCTCGGCGGCGTCGTTGGCCCAGTCCTTCGCCTCGCGCCTGTCGACCTTCTCGCGCAGCTCGCCGATCTGGTACCGGTGCGAGTCGACGCCGAGCCCGCTCGCCTTGTCGAGCAGCCCGCGCGCCTCGGCGTACCGCTTGTCGGACAGCGCGCGGCTCGCCTCGTCGACGCGGCGCTGGCTCTCCGCGATGCGCGCCATCTCCGCCGTGACGGCAGGCTGCGGCGCCGGTCGCGCGGCGGGCTCGGCGGCGCAGCCCGCCGCGACGGGGATCGCGGCGAGGACGAGGACGAGGGAGAGGGGATGACGGAGCAGCGGCCCTGCTGAGCGCATAGGACAGGACTGTTCCACTTCCTCCGGAGGAACGTCAACATCGCCTCCGGCGGCGTTTCTTGACCCTCGTGCGACGACGCCTTACGTGAGCTCCCCGTGAGCGACGACGATACGCGCAGGACGGGTGACCACGAGCCGGCTGCCCGGGAGAGCAGCGGAGCGCGCGTCTTCAAGGAGCCGAAGATCACGATCAACCGCGTCTACACGCGGCAGGGGGACGGCGGGCTGACCCGGCTCGTCGGCGGGCAGCTCGTCCCGAAGGACGACGCGCGGATCGAGACCTACGGCACCGTCGACGAGCTCAACGCGCTCGTCGGCGCCGCGCGGCAGACGTTGATCGAGCTGCTCCCGGGGGCGCCGGGCGAGGGCGCCCAGCGCCTCGTGGAGCTCGGGCACACGCTGCTCCGCGTCCAGCACGAGCTCTTCAACCTCGGGTCGATCCTCGCGACGCTCCCGGAGGACGTCCACCCGAAGCAGCCGCGCGTCACGCAGGCCGAGATCGATCTCCTCGAGGCCGAGATGGACCGCTGCCAGGCCGAGCTGCCGCCGCTGCGCTCGTTCGTCCTCCCCGGCGGCTCGCGGCTCAACACCGACCTCCACGTCGCGCGGACGGTGTGCCGCCGGGCGGAGCGCTGCTGCGTGCGCCTCGCCCAGGCTGGCCACGCCGATCCGCACGCGGTCCGCTACCTGAACCGCCTGAGCGACGCGCTCTTCGTCTGGAGCCGCTGGGCGGCCGCGCTCCTCGGCACGCCGGAGCTCCTCTGGGAGCCCGACGCCTCGGCGAGCGGCAAGGCGCCGCCGGCCTGAGCCGCGCCGCCCTGGTCGGCATCACAGCGGCGCGCTCGTGGCCTTTCCGCTGCGGAGCAGGCGCGGGTGCTCTCCACCGGAGCGCGCGGTCGTCCTCGGCCCAGGCAGCGCCGCCGCGTCGGCCGCCGCGAGGGCGGCGCGCGTGCGCTGCACGAGCCGCAGGCCCGCGGCGAGGCCGACGCCTGCCACGAGGGCGAGGCAGCCGAGCGTGATCGGGAAGGGGAGGGCGCCGGTCAGCCGCATGGCCGGCACGGCCGGGCCGAAGACGAGCGCCGCGACGAGGTAGGCGAGCCGCTCGTGCCGGCGCATCAGCCCGTCGGGCAGCGAGATCCGGTAGGCGTCGGCCTTGGCGCGCGCGTAGCTCACGAGCGACGACGCGACCATCGCGACGAGCGGGATCGCGAGCGCCGCGGGGTGCTCCCTGTAGAAGACGGCGAGGCCGATGAGCGGCGCGGCGTCGGACAGGCGGTCGAGGCACGAGTCGAGCACCGCCCCGGCGCGCGACGCCCTGCCGCCTTCGCGCGCCACCATGCCGTCGAGCGCGTCGAGGACGGCGCCGGCGATGAGCAGCGCCGCGCCGGACCGGAAGCGGCCGGCCGCGAGCAGCGGCGCGCAGGCGAGCGACAGGCCGAGCGAGAGGTAGGTGAGCGCGTCCGGCGAGACGCCGAGGCGAACGAGCGCGCGCGCGGGGGCGTGGAAGGACCAGTAGAAGGCCTCGACCACCGGCCTGGGGAGCAGCGCGCTCCCTGGAGACGCGCCGAGCCGCGGCATCGCGGGTCGGCCGTGGCGCGCGACGCGCACGGCGTAGGCGCCGAGCACGGCTGTGCAGATTAGGATCGCAACGGCGCAGGGGAGGACGGCCACACCGAGGGCGGTTGCAGGGTTCGATCCGGGCCGCGTCAGGCGACGCGGGCGCCTCGCCGCGGCCGATCGAGCTGCGCTGCGTCGAGCGATGACCTCGCGCCGTCGCGGGCGGCCAGGCCGCGTCCCCGCGCGCCGCCGTGCGCGCGGCGCGGGATGCGATGAACCGCCGCGGCGGACCGCGCCGCGCGGGCGCGACGAGCTACGGGCAGCTGGCGCGCGAGAGCCGGATGCCCTGGTCTTGCTCCGTGTAGGCGATTCCGAGCTCCTGGCCTGTCCAGGCCAGCGCCGGGTACCGGGCGGTCGCGCCGCCGCTCGCCTCGATCTCGCCGCCCATGGGCTCGAGATCCCGGCTCAGCAGCGTGACGAAGACGCCGGGGGGGCCGTCGCGGAACTGGTAGTACGCGACGGCGAGGCCGTGCCCTGTCCACGCGAGCGCCGGCCAGTTGGCGCTGCCTTCGCCCCGCGAGACGATGACCTCGGGCGATACCTCGTCCTGCGCGGAGATCCGGAGCGCGCGGATCTGCTCCGTGCCGCTGCGGGTGTCCTCCCAGACGAGGAAGGCGTCGTCCCCGCCGAGCACGACGCGCGGCAGCTTCGCGGTGACGCCCTGGTGCGCGATCGGATCGAGCGGAGCGCTCTCCTGGCCCGGCCTGGCGAAGTCGAGCGCGTCGCCCTGGGTCCAGACCACCGCGGTCTTCTCGCCGTCCGAGGCGACGGCCGGAAATTGCGCCTGATCCAGCGGCACCGAGCTGCTCAGCGCGCCGCTGTCGAGGTGGCCGAGCTGCGACCCGCCCGCGTCCATCCACGCGATGAGCGTCCCGTCCTGGCTCGCCGCCGCGGTGGGCCAGGACTCGGCCGCTCGGCTCCTGGCCAGATCGAAGGCCGCGCCTTCGGCCACGCCTTCCAGCGTCGCGCGGCGGCCGCGCACCACGCTGCCCGCGCCGTCCTGATCCTGCCAGAGGACGAGCAGGCCCTGCCCGTCGCGGTGAACGCTCGGGTGGCTGGAGACGCCCGGCCCGTCATCGATCACCTCCTCCCGCAGCTTGTTGCCCTCCGCGTCGACCATGGCGAGGTGGATGTCGCCCTCGTCGGCCGCGCGCTCCTGCCAGGCGATGGCGAAGCCCGCCCCGGTCCACGCGATCGAGGGCGTGATCCCGCGGCCGCTGCTCACCTTCAGCCCCGCGGCCGTGATCGTGCAGGCTGCGGCCTGGCTGCCGGTCCCGCCGCCCCCCGCGGCGTGCCCGCCGCCTCCCCCTGCGTGCTCGCCGCCCCCCGACTCTGCTTTCCCGACTCGTTCGTCGGAGCCGCAGCCCCACGCCGCGGCGAGGATCGCCGCGCTGATGGAGCCAAGAACCCAGTGCCTCATTGTTCCCCCGTCGTGGTGATGGAAGGCGCTCGGCGCGGCGCGCGCCGCGCGGAAATCGCGCCGAATGCCTCGGTTCACGGGTCCGGCGCGGCGACATCCTCTGTCACGGAGACGGCGAGGAGCGGATCGCCGTGCGGGACGACCGCCGTTTCTCCGTTCGATGTCCGGAGGGGCTGCGGGTCGCGGTCCAGCCCTGCGCTTCGCGCGGATCACACCTGCGCGCCGAGCTTCGGGGCGCGAAGCGCCGTTCGCTCGGCGCGCGGCGGCTCCAGCGCCGTGCGCGCCTGCAGGCATTCTCCGATAGGCGCTGCCCTCGCTGGATCGCGCGCCGCGCGCGCCGATCCGACCAGCGGCGCTACTCGTCGCCCTGCTGCGGTTGCAGCGCCTCGGCGACGGCCGCGAGCACGTCCTGCGCGGCGTCGAGCTTGCGCCGCGGCACCGACTTCAGCGCCTGTCGCACGGCCGCCTCCACCGTGCCGGTGCGGAGGCTGTCGAGCTCGCGCCCGCGCGCGGTGAGGCCCAGGAGCGCGCGGCGCCCGTCCTTCGGGTCGACCCGGCGCTCGATGATGCCGCGCTCTTGCAGCCGCTTGAGCACGCCCGTGAGGGTGCTCGGGTGCAGCTGCATGATCTCGGCGAGCTGCCCGGCGGAGATCCCGGGGTAGCGCCCGACGATGCGGATGACGAGCCGCTGCGGGCCCGTCACGCCCATCTTCGCCTCCATGCGCTTCGACGTCGACTGCAGGCCGTGATCGACGGCCCACAGGAGCTTCATGAAGTCGAGCACCTCGCCCAGCCGAGAGCTCTTCTCTGAAGGGGGGCCGGCTTGAGACGAGCGCATCGCTGACGCTTGCTAGCTCGCCCGGACGCGGGCGGCTAGTGCTGGTCGCAGCGAGGGCCGTCGGCCCCGGGCGCGCGCTGGGCGCGGCGCCGGGGTAGATCGCCGAGGAAATCGAGCGGGAAGATCGCCGGAAGCCGCGGATCGCCGCGGGCGCGCCGGCACGCACCGGGAAGGGCGGCGATGTCGAGCTACCCACAGCGCCGTCGTTGTCTCCGCGCTTTGCCGTAGCGCCGGCGGGCGGTTTCGGAGCAAGATCCACGTCGATGAGCTGGGCACGGCGAGCCGCTCTGTGGACCGGGCTCGGCGCGCTGCTCTGCATCTCGGGCGCGGCCGTCGGCCAGGCGCCGTCGGTGCGCGCGTCCTTCTCGGCGGCGTACCGCGCCTTCCGCGATCCCAGCCTGCTCGACCGCGCGCCCGCCCTCGCGGCGACGGCCGACGCCTGCCCTCCGCCCGCTGGCGACGCGCCGCCTGCCCTCACGGCGCTCCTCGTGCACGAGTTCCAGCCCGCGGCGGACGAGGATCTCGAGGATCCCGAGGGCGCGGTGCTGGCCACGCTGGCGATGCCGGACCTCGACGTGCCCCTCACGCGCCGCGCGATGCGGTTCGTCCGCTTCTTCGCGCAGTCCGAGGAGGGACGCGCCCTCTTCCTGCGCCGCTTCCGGCGCGCCGGCGCGTACCGCGAGATCATCGAGCGCTCGCTCCGCGAGGCGGGCCTCCCGGAGGATCTGCTCTGGGTCGCGGCGATCGAGAGCGGCTTCGACCCGCGGGCGGTCTCGCCGGCCGGCGCGGCGGGGCTCTGGCAGTTCATGCCGAGGACGGGCGAGGCCTACGGGCTCGAGCAGTCCGAGTGGATCGACGCCCGCATGGGCATCACGCGGGCCACGGACGCCGCGACCGCGCACCTGCGCGACCTGTACGAGCGCTTCGGCCGCTGGGACCTCGCGCTGGCGGCGTACAACCTCGGTCACGAAGGCGTCCTCCGCGCGCTGTCGAAGGTCGCGGCGACGCGCGATCCCGAGGCCCGCGGGCCCATCGGGCTCGCGGAGCTCTCGCAGGCCGGCGCCATCCCCAAGGAGACCGCGGACTACGTGCCGCAGATCATGGCCTTCGCGATCGTCGCGGCGAACCGCGGGCGCTTCGGGTTGGACCTGCCCGACGTCGCGCCTCTCCCGCCGCTCGACCTCGGCGAGGTCGCGGTGCCGCCGGGGACGCGGCTCCGCACGATCGCGCGCGCCGCGGGCATCTCGACGGCCGTGCTGCGCGAGCACAACCCCGAGCTCCTGCGCGACCGTGTCCCGCCCGGCCGCGTCGACCACCTGATCTCGCTGCCCGCCGATCGCGTCGCGCGCGCGATGGCCCTCTTTCCCGCCTACCTCGACCACGAGGAGCTCGACGAGGACGAGGGCGGCGGCGCGGCGAGCGCCGGGCTGCCGCAGCGCGCCGCGACGGGCGAGCTCGCGCTGGACGGCGCGTCGCTGCCGCCCCGCCCCGTGTCGCTCGGTCGGAACCGGCTCCCCCTCTTCACCCCGCCCGGCCAGGCGCCGGCGCCCATGCCGCTCCTCGGCAACCCGGAGGCGCTCGACGCGAGGCTCCCGATCGTGATGATCGGCGGCGGCGTCGGCTTTCGCCCTGCCTTCGAGGACGACCCGCTCGGCGTCCGGAGCGGGCGCCTCGCCTCGACGTCGCCCTTCGACGATGTCGGAGGCCCGAGCGCGCGCCGCGCCCTCAAGGGGCGCGAGGCGGCGATCGAGAAGCAGATCGGGCTCCTCGCGGGGCGAGGCCAGGAGCAGGTGCAGCGCTTCCGCCTCCCGAACGGCATCGCGGTCGACCTGCGCGAAGACCCAGCGGCGCCGCTCGTCTCGATCAGCGCGGCGGTCGCCGTCCCGGTGCGGTCCGCGAGCGACGCCGGCGCGGCGGGGCCCGCGCTCGCCAGCGAGGCGCGCGTCGCGATCACCGTGCCTCCGCGGGATCTCGACGTCGGCATCGATCTGGTCGCCGCGCGGCTCAGGATGCTGCTCGGCGAGGCGAGCGGCGCGCGCGTGGCCGAGCTCAGGCGGCAGGCCAGCGCGGCCTCGCGGCGCGCGCTCGAGCGGGCGCCGTACGGCCCCTCGTGGCTGGCGCTCGGGGACGCGCTGTTCCCCGCCGGCCACCCGCTGGAGGGCACCTTGATCGGGGCGCGCGGCGACGCAGGCGCGGCGAGCGAGCTCCTGCTCGCCGAGTCGCTCCGGCGCGAGCGCGCCGCGGCCCAGGCGACGATCTCGCTCTCGGGCGACGTCTCTCGCGCGGCGGTCGAGCAGGCGCTCGCGCGCTCGCTCCAGCGCGCCGTCGAGGAGCCGGAGCGGCCCATCGGGCCGCATCCGCGCGAGGAGCGGATCGTCATCGACGACGCGGTGCCGGCGCCGCGGCTGCTCTATGGCTGGATCGCGCCGCCGGAGGGAGGCACGGACGAGGCGCCGCTCAGGGTGGCGATGGAGATCCTCGTCGGCCCGCGCGTCGCGCGGCTCGCGAAGGCCCTCGTGACGGAAGGGCAGCTCGCGTCGGAGGTGACGGGGCGCCTGTCGCTCGGCGCGCAGGCGAGCGTCGCCGCGGTCGAGCTCACCCCTGCGCCGTCGCGGAGCGCCGCCGAGCTGGAGCAGCGCCTCGACGCCGAGCTCGCGTCGCTCGCGGCGTCCGGGCCCACCTGGAAGGAGCTGGCCCTCGCGAAGGCCTTGCTCAAGCTGGATCTCGAGAGAGAGCTCACGCGGCGCGCCACGGTCGCGCCGCCGCCCGCGTCCCCTCGGCCGATCACGGACCTGCGGCTGCGCGCTGCGCTCGACCCAGGCAGCCTGCCGAGGCTGCTCCGCGCGCTCGAGGAGGTCGAACCGGCCGACGTCCGCGCCGTCGTCGCGCGGACCTTCGGCCGAGAGCGTCGGGTGAGCGTCACGACCTGGCCTCGCGGCGGAAGCGCCGTGGCGACGGCGGCCTCTTCAGCGCCCCCGCCCGCTCCTCCTCCGCAGCCCTGAGGCCGCTGGGCCTTGTTCACTCGACCGAACGCGGCCGAGCATGCCCGAACGTGGCTAAACGTGGCTGAACGCCGCTGAACATGCCGCCGTGTGACCGGCGTCACATGTTCAGCACCCCGTGTGCCAGCCGGCCTTTTTCATCATGAACTTATGGACAGGTATGGACAGCTGGTAGCGATCGGAGATAGCACGGGAGAATGACGACCCCTGTGAAGCCGCTGATGGCTGCGGTACCGGCGAGCGAGCACTCCGGCCATTTCCAGGATGGTGTCTATCGGCCTTCCCTCTCGTCGCCCGCGGAGGCGCCGGCGCTCCGGGTGACGCGAAGCGGCGTCGTGGAGCGCCCGGCGCGGACCACCGCGAGGACGCACTCCGGCGTGCGGCTCTCGGAGGTGTCCGAGCTGCCTTCGCTGCTCGACCATGTGCCTGCGGTCATCGCGCTGGAGCGGCAGCCGGTGCTGCGCAACCTGCTCATCACCCAGTGCTACTACGAGATCTCCGCGGAGCTCGTGAAGCTGCTCGGCGGACGCAACGCCCACTGGTGCACCTTCGCCACGTGGGCCTCGAAGACGGCCGGGCGTTTCATCCGCAACGAGGAGGTGCCGGCGGTGCTCCGGGAGCTGATCCTCTCGGACGAGGACGAGCGGGAGGTGATCTCGCAGCGCGCCGGCATCACGACGGGGCGCGGCAGGGGCGAGCCCGAGCGCGCTCCGCTCGTCAGCGGCGTCAACCTGCTCACGCCCTGGTGGGGTCATGGACTCGATCTGATGGAGATCCCAGAGCGGATCTTGCGCGAGCTGAGCTCGGACATCGCCCACGGCAATCTCAAGGTCTTCGAGGAGCTCGGACCCCTGTTCGTCCGCATGATCCAGGTCTATCGAGAGTGCCCGCGGCCCGGCGACGCGCAGCTCGCCGCCCTGCTCGACGGGCTGCAGACAGGGGAGTCTCGGGAGGGCGGACAGGGGCTGCTCCGCAGCGCCGTGGCGCGCTACCACGAGGCGATGCTCACGGAGGACAAGGACAGGAAAGCGGAGCTGATCCTCCTCGCCAACGCGCTCGTCGGGCTGCACGAGCAGGTGCGGCTCCAGCCGTACATCGCGCGGGCGCTCAACGCGCCCGTCCGCTGCGTGCGCGACTCGGTCGGCGTCCCCGGACGGCTCCTGCCCGAGGCGCTGAGGTCCGTCATCCGGGAGCAGGCCGAGAAGGTGCAGGAGCTCTGGCGCCTGCTGGCCACGAAGGAAATGATGACCATGCGCCTGCCGGACGAGCTCCTGGATCTCGGCCACGACCTGCCCGCGCCGCCCGGCTTGCCGCTCCACTGCGCCGAGCTCGCGACCATCGAGGATCGCGAGCTCCTCGAGCTCCTGAGCGAGTACGACGCGCACGACCAGACGACCTACGGCTGCGGCGCAGAGGACTGGGCGTCGCTGCCCGAGCGCATGGGCTACATCCTCGAGCTGTTCCGCTCACGGCAGTCCTGCTCGCGGCTCCTCGAGCGGCCCTTCAGCCGCGAGCAGCACGCCGAGATCGTCGCCTGGCGGGTGCCGATGCCCAGCCACGGCGCGCTCTAGCGCCGCGCTCCGGAGCTCCTGCGGCGTCTCCGGCGGTCGCATCGCGGCGAGACGCAGCGGGACGCGCCGCCTGGGCGCGCTGCTTCATCGCTTCCAGCGCGTCGCTCTCCGCTCAGGGGCGGGTCGCGCGGCGCTCGGAGAGGCGCGCCAGAAGGCCGAGCGCGCCCTGACCCTCCGCGATCTCGCGCCCGCGCCGGAAGGCCGCCTCGGCCCGATCTCGCGCCTCCGCGGCCGTCGGCGCGCCGCGCGCGAGGGTGATCTCGCCCTCGAGCCGATAGAGCTCTGGCTCGAAGTAGCGCTCGTCGCTCTTCTCGACGAAGGCCCGCGTGTCGGCGAGCAGCGCGCTGGCCTCGTCGACGTTGCCCGCGCCGAGCTCCGCCTCGATGAGCGCTGACCGCCAGTAGGTGAGCGACACGCGGCTGCCGACGCCCGTCAGCATCGCCAGGCCTCCGCGGATGCGCGCGGCGCCCTCCGCGTAGCGCGCGCGCGCCGCCTCGCCGGCCGGGCCTTCGGCCGCGCGCGCCGCCGTCGCCCAGCCGAGGTCGATCTGGCTGAGCGCCGCCCAGTGGGGCATGCCCACCTCCTCGGAGAGCTTGCTGAGCGCGTGCGCGTGCGCCTCAGCGCCCGCGAGATCGCCGAGCAGGCAGCACAGCACGGCCGCGAAGTGCTCGACGAAGCCGCGGCTCACGGGCTGGTTCAGCTCTTCGCACAGCGCGATCGCCTCGTCGACCGAGGCCCTGGCGCGGTCCGGCTCGCCGAGGTGGAACGCGATCCAGGCGAGGTGGGACAGGGAGAACGCCGCGGCGTCCTGGCCGAAGAGGAAGGCGAGCGGGAGGTGACGCGCGGGATCGTAGAGCGCGAGCACCTTGTTGAAGTGCTCGCGGGCCTCGCGGAGGTGCCCGCGGAGGAAGCGCGTCGCGCCGAGCGCCTGGTGGGCGCCCAGCGTGATGCCGGCGTCCCCCGTGCTCTCGGCGAGCGCGAGCAGCTGCTCGCCGTGCTGCTCCGCCAGCGCGTAGTCGCCGCGGACGTGGAAGAAGATCCAGAGCCCCCAGAGCGCGGGGAAGAGCTGCGGCGAGGAGCCCGCCTCGCGGCAGAGCGCGTGCGCGCGCGCGTACGTCGCCTCGACCTCCGGGGCGGCGTAGCCGCGCGTGATCATCAGCGGGACGCCGAGCGTGGTCTGCAGCGTGATCTCGTGGCGCGTCCGCTCGTTGGTCTCCGGCAGCTGCTTGAGGAGCTCGAGCCCGCGGCTGAGCTGGCTGATCGCCTCGGCGTGCGCCGACGAGAACAGCGAGGCCTCGCCCGCGCGCTGCCACGCCGCGACGGCGGGGCCGATCAGCGCGGCCTCTGTGTAGTGCCGCGCGAGCAGCTCGGGCGGCGTATCCGTGGAGCGCTCGGCGAGGACGGCGGCGATGCGCGCGTGGTACACCTGCCGGGTGCTGCGGAGCAGCGACTGGTAGGCGGCGTCCTGCACCAGCGCGTGCTTGAACGTGTACGTCGAGCGCGGGGGGCGCCCCCGCTGGAAGAGCAGCTCGGCGTCGACGAGCTGCGCGAGCGCCTCGCGCAGCGCCTCGGGGCTCGACGCCATGAGCAGCGGCTCGGCGCCCGCGCTGCCCGCCGCGCACTGCTCGAGCGCCTCGTAGCCGAACGATCGGCCGAACACCGCGCCGAGCTGCGCGACCTCCTTGGCAGGGCCCAGGCGATCGAGGCGCGACATCAGCGAGTGCTGGAGGGTGGTCGGGATCTCGAGCGCGCCCACCCCCTGGCGCGCGGCGCTCGGCGCGCCGGTCGACTCCCCTGCGGCGGCCTGCGCGGCGGCCGACTCGACCACCATGCGCGTGAGCTCCTCGGCGAACAGCGGGACGCCGTCGCTGCGCTCGGCGAGCGTCCGGATCACCTCGTCCGGCAGCGACGCCTTCATGCCCGGCGCGCCGCTCGTCGCGTACGCGCCGGCCAGCTGCTGGACGAGCGCCCGCATTCGCTCGGCGTTGAGCGGGGCGAGGTAGATCTGGGTGAAGTGCGAACGCACCGGCCACGGCGGCGCGAACGTCGGGCGCGCGGTCAGGAGCAGCAGCAGCGGAGACGGCCGCCCCTCGTCGATGAGCCGGCCGAGCAGCTCCAGGGTCGACGGGTCGGCCCAGTGCAGGTCCTCGGCCGTGAGCACGAGCGGCTGCCGATCGGCGAGCCCGAGGAAGAGCTGCAGGAGCGAGGAGATGGTCTCCTGCCGCTGGCGCTGCGGGGTGAGCGCCGGCACGGGGTGACGTCCCTCGGTCGGGATCGACAGCAGCGCGGCGAGCAGCGGGACGGCGAGCGGCCCCGCCTCCGCCTCGGCGAGCAGCTTCTCCAGCCGCGCGAGCCGGTCTTCGCGCGGCTCGATCCCTGCGCCGCGCTCCGTCGACGGCGCGGCGCCGCTCAGCGTGCTCGCGCGCTCGCGATCGCCCGCGAGCAGCGCCTTGAGCAGCTCGATCACCGGATAGAAGGCGCTGTTCTGGAGCTGGGGCGAGCAGCGCGCCTCGAGCCACAGGTGCGGCGTCCCGGCCAGCCGGTCGCGGAACGCGCGCACGCTCCGCGACTTGCCGATCCCCGCCTCGCCCGTCATCAGCACGACCTGCCCCGCGCCCCCCGCGGCCCGCGTCCACCGGGCGGCGATCTCGTCGAGCTCGCTGTCTCTCCCGACGAGCGGCGTGAGCCCGTGCTGCATCCTCGCGTCCAGCCGGTCCCGCGCGGTCGTGCGCCCGTGCACCGCGAAGACCTCGATCGGCTGGCGCGCCTCCTTCGGGCTGATCTCGCCGAGCGCGTCCACGTGGTAATAGCCCTCGACGAGCTTCAGCGTCGCGCGGCTCACGAGCACCGTGCCCGGCTCCGCGTGGGCCTTCAGCTGCGTCGCGGCGTTCAAGGTCGGGCCTGCGAGCGAGGGCGCGGCGTCGCTGTCCGCCACGACGACGATCCCTGTGTGCACGCCGACCTGCACGGACAGCGGCATGGACACGAGCTCGCGCGCGTTCAGGCGGGACATCTGCTCGACCAGATCGAGCGCCGCCTGCACGGCGCGAAGGGCGTCGTCCTCCCTCGCGACGGGGTGGCCGAAATACGCGATCGTCTCCTCGCCTGGAGAGCGGAGGAAGACCCCCTCGTGCGCCCCGATCACCTGGGCGCACACCGCCTGATACATCTGGACGAGCTCGTGGAACGCCTCGCTGTCGACCGTGTCCGCGATGCGCTCGGCGCCGGCGAGCCCGCAGACCAGCACGGTGAGCTGGCGGCGCTCGCCGCGCCCGCTGGTGGACATCGGCCGCGTCCCGGGCGCGACGCTGGGGCGGGAGGTGAAGCTCGTCGCCGGCGCCGTCTGCGGGCTCCCGGAGGCGCCCAGGTGGATCGACGCGTTGCGGATCGGCATCGCCGGCGCCGCGGCGGGCGCGAGGTTGCGGCCTGGGATCGCGAGCGTCGGCGCGGCGCCGAGCCGCTCGTCCTGCCGCTGCTGCTCGGGGGATTTGCGCACCGTGCCCGGCGGCGGCTCGATCTGCTCGGAGGGCACGAGCTGGGTCTCCTGCTCGGCCTCGACCTGCCGCGCCGGTCGCGTCACGATCGCCCGCTGCTCCAGGGCGCCGCCGCGCTCCTTCTGCGAGGCGGCGTGGCCGGGATCTGGCGGCAGCGGCCACGGGATCTCCGACACGTCGCACTCGTCCAGCAGCTCGTAGGCCTCGCGGGCGGACCGGAAGCGGTGCGCCGGCGACTTGGCGGTCGCCTGCTCGAGCAGCGCGCCGAGGGGGTGGCCGCGGAGCGCGCGGGGGATCGGCACCGGCTCGGGGCTCAGCTGGCGGAAGATGACCTCCGCGACCGTCGCCTCGTGCATCACGGGCGCGCCGATCAGGCACTCAAGAAAGGTGAGCCCCCATGCATAGATGTCCGCCGCTGTGGTCGGGGTGGACTGCACGAGCTGCTCCGGGGCCATGTAGGCCGGGGTCCCGTTGAACTCCCCGGTGGGGGTGAGCGCGCGGTAGTCGGCGGACCGGGCCTCGCCGATGAGCGCGGCGATGCCGAAATCCAGCACCTTGGCGTGTGTCCGCTTGCCCGACCCGGCGACCATGATGTTGTGCGGCTTGAGGTCGCGGTGCACGACGCCGCGCTCGTGGGCGAAGCCGATGGCGTCGAGCACCTGCAGCATCAGCCGCTTCGCCTCGCTCGGCTCGACCCCCCTCGTGCGCTGGCAGCGCGCGGTCAGCGTCTCGCCGTCGACGTACTCGAGCGCAAGGTAGAGCTCGCCCTCGGGCAGGCGCCCGGCGTCGAGCAGGCGAACGATGTTCGGGTGGCTCAGCTGGGCGATGACCTGCATCTCCCGCTCGAAGCGCGCTTCCTGGGAGCCCGACTCGCGCGAGCGCCGCAGCACCTCGGGCCGAAGCAGCTTGAGCGCCACGCGCTGGGTGGTCACGATCTGGCGCGCATCGTAGACGACGCTATGGCCGCCGCTCCCGAGGTGGCCGAGCACCTGATACCGGCCGTCCACGAGCGCGCCGACCTCGAGCAATCCATCGCGAGCGGGCATCTCCTGATCTCTTACCGCCGAACGCTGCCGGAGTGGATCGTGAACGCCGCTGCCGGACCAGGTTGATCGCTCGCGGCGCCTCGAGGCGGGCTGAAGCGACGCGAGGCAGGCGGGGCCGGCCGGGTGTCGGGTCGACGCGAGTCCCACCTCTACCGGCCTTCCTGCAGTGCCGCGAGCTCGGCTGCCCTTCGCTGGGCGTGATGCAGGCAACCAGATCGCCTCGGCTTGAGCGCGTGGTGCGGGAGGAAGAGGTCTGATACCCTCGCGCTTGATGGGCAATGCCCCGCACTCCGGCAGCATGCCGCCACCTTCGAGTGGTCGGGGCCAAGGAGCCCTCCTCTACGCCGTCGACGATGAGGAGCTCAACCTGGACCTCATGGATCGGGCGCTCCGCTCCGGCTACCAGGTCCGCACCTTCGGGGACCCTCGCCGCGCGCTGGCGGCCGCGGTGAAGGAGCCGCCCGCCGTGGTCGTCGCCGACTATCGGATGCCTCATTTCAGCGGGCTCGCGCTGCTGCGCGAGCTGCGTCGGCAGGGGCTGAGCTACGTCCCGGTGCTGGTCTGCGCGCCGACGGACGTCGAGCAGATCCAGAAGATCTCCCGGGAGAGCGCGGCCTTCCGGATCATCACGAAGCCCTGGATCGCCTCGGATCTGCGCCGCCAGGTCGACCTGGCGGTGAGCCTCCACCAGCTCCAGGTCGCGCGGAACCACCGCTGAGCCGGGGGCGCCCCGTGGCGTTGCGCTGCGCTGTCCAGGGCGACGCGACCGGATCGCCGCCGGGCGGCGCGGGAGCCTGCTCGCGGTGCGGGCGCGTCCGGTGGTGCCCTTGAGCGATCGCCTCCTCGACGTGGTCGCGCTCGAGCTGCCGCAGCGCTTCGGCGACCGGCAGGGCGCGCTCGCCGAGATCGACCGTCTCCTCGCCTCGCCCGCGCTCGCGGGGGCCGAGCTCGCGCTGCTGCCCGAGCTCATCCTCACGGGCTACGTCTCGCCGCGGGGCGACAGCGATCTGCGCCGCTTCGCGGAGCCGATCGACGGCGAGTCGGCGGCGCGGCTCGCCGAGCTCGCGCGAAGGCACGGGATCGCGCTGGCCGGCCCCCTCGTCGAGGCGAGCGGGGGCCGCTCCTACAACAGCTTGCTCGTCTTCGACGGCGACGGACGGCGCGTGGGCCATTACCGCAAGCGTCATCCGTGGTTCCCGGAGCGCTGGGCGGCGCCGGGAGATCTGGGGACCCCAGTCCTCGAGCTGCGCGGCATCAAGCTGACCGTCGCGATCTGCTTCGATGTTCACTTCCTCTCCGAGGACGCGGGCGACGCGCTCGATGAGGCCGATCTGCTGCTCTTCCCCACGGCGTGGGTCGATTCTCCCGGGGAAGGGGACATGCGCGCCGACCTCCTGCCCGCGCTCGCCCGGCGCCATCGCATCGCGATCGTGAACGCCAACTGGGGGCCGTCCCGCCCTGCGCTCGAGGGCCAGGGCGGCTCGCGCATCCTCGACGCGCAAGGGCGGTCGGTCGCGGCGGCGCCGCCCGGCCCGGGGCCGAGCGCGGTGCGCGCCACCTTGCGCTTCGCCCGAGACCGGCGCGGTACCTGAGGGGGAGCGGGGAGCGCCAGCGCGCCCTCGCGGGGAGGATCGAACGTCGATCGCGCTCGGGCAAAGGAGCGCGTTGCCCCGCGCGGGCGCGGCGCAGCCGGGGATCCCGCGGGGCTCCCTCGATCGCGCTCAGGTGAAGGGGAGCCGGGCCAGATCGACGTTGCCTCCGCTCAGGATGACGCCGATCCGTGCTCCCTGAACCGAGCGCCGCAGGACCGCCGCCACCGCGACGGCCGCGCTCGGCTCGATGACGAGCTTCATCCGCTCCCAGACGACGCGCATCGCCTTGACGATGTCCTCTTCGCTTACGGTGACGATCTCGACCCCGCGCTCGCGCAGGACCGCGAAGGTGAGCTCGCCGAGCGAGCTGCGGAGGCCGTCGGCGATCGTGACCGGGTCGTTCGAGGGGATGATCCTCCCTTCGCGCATCGATCGCGCGGCGTCGTCCGCGGCCTCGGGCTCGGCGCCGATCGTGCGCGCGCGCGACAGCGAGCTGGTGGCGATGGCCGTCCCGGAGAGCAGCCCGCCGCCGCTCACGGGCGCGACCACGGCGTCGAGATCGTCCACCTGGGCCGCGAGCTCCAGCGCGGCCGTACCCTGGCCGGCGATGACGCGCGCGTCGTTGTACGGATGGACGAGGACCGCGCCCGTCTCGGACATCACGCGGGCGATCGTCTCCTCGCGCGACCGAAGCGTGGGGGCGCAGCCCACGACCCGGGCGCCGTAGCCCTCCACGGCGGCGCGCTTCACGGCCGGCGCGTTCTCGGGCATGACGATGTACGCGGCGACGCCGCGGATGCGTGCCGCGAGCGCGAGCGCGGCGGCGTGGTTGCCCGACGAGTGGGTCGCGACGCCGCGCCGCGCCTCCTCGTCCGAGAGGGACAGCACCGCGTTGCACGCGCCGCGGAACTTGAACGCGCCGGCCCGCTGCAGGTTCTCGCACTTGAAGAAGACGCGCGCCCCCGCGATGCCGTCGAGCGTGCGGCTGGTCATGACGGGCGTCACGTGGGCGTGCGGCGCGATGCGCACGGCGGCGCCGCGGATGTCCTCGACGGTAGGCAAACGGCTCATGGGACGATCATCGGAGCGCGGTCCCGGCCCGGCGTCCACCGCGAGCCCGGGCGCTGCCCTCGCGGCGCTGCTTCAGAACAGGTCGGCCGCGATGCCGTCGGCGAAGACCCAGGCGGCTCGCGGGACGCGGACCCGCCCGCCGGCCACCTCCAGGCGGCCGGCGCGCTCGAGCCGCTCCGCGGCCCTCCGCCGCGAGGGCGGCCACGCCGGCACCCCGAGCGCCGCCGCAGCGGCCTCGAGATCGAGCCCCTCGCGCAGCCGCAGCCCGAGCATGATCCGCTCGGACAGCCGCGTCTCCGGCTCGAGCCGCTCCTCGCTCTCCACGGCGATCGCCTCGTCGCCTTCGGCCATCTCAGCCATGTACCGTTCCGGACTCACGATGTTCCGGTAGCGGACCGCGAACGCTTCTCCCTGGCCCTCCGCGCCGCCAGAGCGCAGGCCCCAGCGCGGATCCGGCCGCGACACCGTCCCGTAGGCGGCGCACCCGAGCCCGACGTAGTCGATGCCTTGCCAGTAACCGAGGTTGTGGCGCGCCTCGTGGCCCGGCCTCGCGTAGTTCGACACCTCGTAGTGGGCGAGCCCCTCTGCCTCGAGGGCCTCGTCGATGGCGAAGAACGTGTCCGCCACTCCATCGTCTCCGGCGAGCGGCAGGCGACCGCGCCGCGCGAGCTCTCCAAACGAGGTGCCGGGCTCGACCGTCAGGCTGTATGCCGAGATATGGGTCACCCCCGTCGAGGCCACGGCGCGCGCCTCGGCGGCGGCGTGCTCGGGGCGTTGCTCCCGCGCCGCTTCCGCCGTTCCGACCGCGACACCGTAGATGAGATCGCCGCTCACGCGCGGCATCCCGGACCGGAGCGCCGCCGAGAGCGCGCCGAGACCGCCCTCTGGGTCGTGCAGGCGCCCGAGGAACCGGAGGCGCTCGACGTCGAGGCCCTGAACTCCGATGCTGAGCCGGTTCACTCCGATCGCTCGGAACGCTCGGGCCCGCTGCTCATCGAGCGAGGTCGGGTTGCACTCTGCGGTCACCTCCAGGTCCGGCGAGAGCCGGCCGGCGGCCGCGGTGATGGCCGACAGCACCCTGCCCATCTCGTCCGGCTCCCACAGGGACGGCGTCCCGCCGCCGAAGAAGATGCTCCGGAGCTCGCGCTCGCCCAGCACATCCTCCCGCTTCCGGAGCTCGGCCAGCACGGCGTCGGCATAGCCGCGGTGGTCGATCGCGTCCCGCGCCTTCGCGAAAGACACGAAGTCGCAGTAGGGACACTTCTTGAGGCACCAGGGGAAGTGGACGTAGACGGTGATCGGCTCCATGGTTTTCATGAATCCGCGACAACCTTCGACCCGACGCAGGAGGGCGAAGCGGAAACTCCGAGATGAATCGAGATGAACGGAGACGAGGACGAGGACGCGTGCAACACGTGCGAGAACGACGAGGACGACGAGGACGCGCGGCGGAGCGCGCGTGCCCTGCGCCGGGCAGCGCGCGCGCCGCGCATGGTGACACAATTGCGGGGTCTAGATCGCGGTGTTAGCGTGCGAAAGGGAGGGGGCGCATTGCGCCCACCGAACTCTTCATGCTGACGTTGACGGAGCTTGTCGATCGCGTCCGGACCTATCAGCCGGCTGCAGACGTCGATCTCATCGCCCGGGCCTACGCCTACAGCTCTGACGCTCACAAGGGGCAGACCCGCAAGAGCGGTGACCCTTACTTTTCCCACCCGGCGAGCGTCGCCGCGATCATCACCGAGCTCAAGCTGGACACGGCGAGCGTCTGCGCCGGGCTCTTGCACGACGTCGTGGAGGACACGCTCGCGACGACCACCGACATCGAGAACAGCTTCGGCCAGGAGGTGGCGTTCCTCGTCGACGGCGTGACGAAGCTCTCGAAGATCAACTTCGCTTCCAAGGAAGATCGGCAAGCCGAGAACTTCCGCAAGATGCTGGTGGCGATGGCGCGGGATATCCGCGTGCTCCTCGTGAAGCTGTGCGACCGCCTCGACAACATGCGGACGCTCGAGTTCATGAAGCCCGAGGCGCAGGACCGGATCGCCCGGGAGACGATGGAGATCTACGCGCCGCTCGCGAACCGCCTCGGCATCGCGCGCTTCAAGAGCGAGCTCGAGGACCTGTCGTTCAGGTACATCGAGCCCGAGGCTTGGTCGGACCTCTCGCAGAAGGTCAAGACGACCGCGAAGGAGCGGGACAAGTACATCCACGAGGTCTCGAAGGTGCTCGCGGGCAAGCTCGCGGAGCAGGGCTTCGCGGTCGACGTCACCGGCCGCGCGAAGCACCTCTACTCGATCTGGCGCAAGATGCAGGCGCAGCAGTGCGATTTCGATCAGGTCTACGACGTCATCGCGTTCCGGGTCCTCGTCGAGTCGGTGGCGGACTGCTACGCGACGCTCGGCGTGATCCACTCGCAGTGGACCCCGGTCCCCGGCCGCTTCAAGGACTACGTCGCGCTGCCCAAGCCGAACATGTACCAGTCGCTGCACACGACGGTCATCGGACCCGGGCGCGAGCGGATCGAGATCCAGATCCGCACCCACGAGATGCACCGCGTCGCGGAGCAGGGCATCGCGGCGCACTGGAAGTACAAGGAGAACAACTCCGGCGGCATCGACCCGAAGGACGCCGCGCGGTTCGGCTGGCTCCGCCAGCTGATGGAGTTCCAGAAGGAGCTCAAGGATCCGGCCGAGTTCCTGGAGAGCGTCAAGGTCGACCTGTTCCAGGACGAGGTGTACGTCTTCACGCCGAAGGGCGACGTGCGCGTCTTCCCCCGCGGATCGACGCCCATCGACTTTGCCTACGCGATCCATACGCAGGTCGGCGAGCACTGCTCCGGGGCGCGGGTCAACGGCGCCATCGTCCCGCTCCGATCGAAGCTCCGGAACGGCGATGTGGTCGAGGTGATGACCAACCCGAGCCAGCACCCTTCGAAGGACTGGCTCGATTACGTCTCGACCAGCCGCGCGCGCTCGAAGATCCGCAACTTCCTGCGCACGGAGCAGCGGGAGAAGTCGCTCAAGCTCGGTCGCGAGCTCCTCGAGAAGGAGATGCACCAGCGGAGCATGAGCCTGAGTCGCCTCACGAAGAACGAGGGCGAGCTGCGCAAGGTCATGGAGCGCTTCGGGGTCACCTCGGCCGACGAGCTCTTCATCTCGGTCGGCTACGGCAAGGTGAGCGTCCGCGCTGTGTGCGAGTTCCTCGCGCCCACGCCCAAGGAGAACGAGAAGGGCACGCCGACCCCGCCGCCCGAGTCGATCAAGGAGGGGCGCATCGAGTCGCTCGTCCGCAAGGTCACCGGGCGCGACAGCCACGGCATCCGGCTGAACGGCATCGATGACGTCCTCGTCCGCTATACGAAGTGCTGTAACCCGCTCCCAGGCGACGAGATCGTCGGCTTCATCACGCGCGGCCGCGGCATCACCGTCCACCGCCGCAACTGCGCCAAGGCGTTCGACACGGACCCGGAGCGCCGCGTGGAGATCTCCTGGGACGCGCGCGCGAAGATCAACCGCCCCGTTCAGATCAAGGTGATGACGGCGAACCGGCCGGGCATCCTCGCGACGGTCGGCCATACGTTCCACGAGCAGGGCATCAACATCAGCGAGGCGACCTGTCGGGCGGGCGACGACGGCCGGGCGATGAACACGTTCACGTTCCTCTGCTCCGACCTCGCGCAGCTGAAGAGCGTGATCCGGCGCCTGCAGCGGATCCCCGGCGTGATGGCCGTCGAGCGGACCTGAGCGGCGGACCTCAGCGGCCGCGGCGAGCGCGCGCCGCGCTGCTCGTCCTGGGCGGCGCGCCCGCGGCGCTCGGTCCAGCCTCCGCCAGGGCGCGGGTGAGCGGACGGCCGAGGTCGCCACTCGGCTCGTGTCGCGCGGCGATCTCCTGCACCTTGCGGACGAGCCGGGTCACGTCGTGGTGGCGGACCGGGGATCCAGCGGAGGCGCGATCACAGAAGAACGTGCGGCACCCGAGGGGCCTCGCCGCGTAGATCGCGCAGCGGCCGGCGTCGGTGAGCATCGGGCACCGCCGCTCCGATGCCTGCGGCAGCGCGCGTCGCCGGCTCGGGCCGCCGGCGGATACCCCCGGCTCGGGCGGTCCCGCCCCGTCTGCTCGCACGATCCCCTCGAGCGCTCGGCGGCCCCCGCGAGCCGCGATCGCGCGCCGGACGGCAGCGAGCTCGACGGACGTCACGTACGGCTCGCGGCCCGTGATGCCGAACCGACAGCACTCGGTCGAGGCCTCGCACGTCCAGCCACTGAAGACCTCTTCCGCCTCGCGGTACACGGCCGCGAGCTCGGTGAGCAGATCGGCTTCACGGACGGGTGGATCGAGGGGCGTGGTTCGACGCATTCGTTCGGAGGCGCTCTCGTGGTGATCGGACGTACTGCCAGCCCGAAGCGGCTGCGGCGCAAGGGGAGGGGGGCGGAGCAGGGCGGAGCTCCAAGGGGCGACCCTAGTTCCACGCGGCGCCGCTGCGAAGCGGCAATCCGCGATCGTGACGCGCGCTCTGACGCGGGGCACCAGCGCCGTCCGTTCTGGAGCAAGCCGCCGCTGTGACCGCGGGGGCGTCGGCGCTGTTCCCTTCCCCCGTGCCGCGATGCCGCGCGCTGGGCGGCGAGCGCGCACGCGCTATTCTCGCGCTGGATGCCGGTGCTGCGCCCGAAGCTTCGAGCTCTAGAGATCGTCATCATCCAGGATGAGCGCCATGGCCGCGCGTTGATGCTGCGCGACACCGAGGGCATCGCGCCGGCTCCTGTCGTCGTTCCTGCCGCGAGCGCTGCCGTGCTCGCGCGCTTCGACGGGAGGCGATCGATCGACGAGATCGCGCGTGACGCCGCCCGGTCGACGGGCCAGCCCGTGGACGCCGCCCATGTGTCGCAGCTGGCCGACGAGCTGGAACGCGCGTGGATGCTCGACAGCCCGCGATTCCACGCGCGCCGGCGGAGCGTCGTGCAATCGTTCGACGCGGCGCCGATCAGGATGGCCGCGCACGCGGGCGGCGCGTACCACGGTGATCGGCGGAAGCTCGCCGACTTCATCGAGCGAAAGTGCCTCCAGGTCGCGCGGCCGCAGGGCGGAGCGACGCGCACGGTCGCCTCGCGAGGCGCGCCGACGCGCATGGTCGGGCTCTGCGCGCCGCACATGGATCTCTGGCGCGCAGCGACGGGCTACGGGCACGCCTACGCAGCGCTGGAGCAGGCGCTGGCAGGCCCAGGGCTCGAGAACGTCGATACGTTCGTTCTGCTCGGGACGTCGCACGCCGCGATGCGCCGTCCATACGCCGTTTGCGAGAAGACGTTCGCGACGCCGCTCGGTCCTCTCGAGCCAGATCGAGAGATGATCGCGGAGCTCGCGGCGGCGAGCCGCTTCGACGTGCGCGAGGACCAGTACCTCCACAAGAACGAGCACTCGATCGAGTTTCAGGCCGTGTTCGTGCGGCACCTCCTCGGCGGCCGCGCGGCGTCGATCGTGCCCATCCTCTGCGGCCTCTCGGAGTGTCAGGCGCGGCGTCGCGACCCCGCGCAAGACGATGGGGCCGAGTCGTTCCTGAGGGCGCTCGGTGACGCCCTGGCGAAGCGTCCCGGTCGCGTCCTCGTCATCGCAGGAGCGGACCTCGCCCACGTCGGCCCGCGCTTCGGTGATCCCGCGCCCCTCGACGAGCGCCAGCGGACGGCGCTGCGCGACCGCGACCTCGCCTCGATCGAGCGCGCGACGTCGATCGATGCGCCGGGCTTCTTCGTCGACGTCGCCCGGGATCTCGCCAGCCGCCGCGTCTGCGGCCTCGGCCCCATCTACACGTTGCTCCGGGCGCTCCCGCCGTCGTCGCGCGGCGAGATGCTGCACTACGAGCAATGCGTCGACCCCGAGGAGGGATCGATCGTCAGCCATACGTCTCTCGGATTTTACGGTTGAAGATCCGCGCCTGGGCGTCCGCCTGGCGCGCGCTGGCGTTTCGTCACGAAGCGCGCCGAGAGCCCCCCTCGGCGCTGGCGCGGCGCGAGGCTCCCGGGCGTGTGACGGGCGTCAGCTCAGCCGCGCGGGACCCTGCGGCGCGCGATGTCGAGGCCGAGCCGGTCGGCCTCGCGGTAGATCGCCTGCCGCGACATGCCCAGGGCACGCGCAGCCGACGCGACGGAGCCGTTGGCCCGGGCGAGGGCGTCCTCGAGGCGGGCGCGCGCGAGCGACGGATCCGTCGCGGGCGGGAGGTTCGGCTTGACGCGCGGGCCGCGCGCGAGCGATCCCGCGATCGGCGTGACGGAGAGCGGACCGTCCGGCGAAGCCTGGGCTGCGGTCACGATGGCGGACTCGAGCTGCGGCACGCCGCCCGGCCAGCCGGCGCGGACGAGCGCCTCCAGGAGCTGCGGGGTGAAGCGATCGAGTCCGATCGCGTTGCGCTCCGCGATGTCGCGCACGATGAGCGGAACGTCCTCGCGCCGCATCTCAAGCGTCGGGATCGTGATCCGCTTGCCGGAGAAGAGCGAAGCGAACCACGGCGCCACGCGCCCGTCGCCGGCGGCCCGGTCGAGCGGCTGTCCGGTCGTCGCGATGATGCTGACGCCGTTCGAGCGGCCGACCGAGTGCGCGATCTCCAGCTGCTGCGGGCGCGGCAGGCGATCGGCATCGAGGACGAGCCATGTCATCGGTCGCGCGCCCGGCGGGATGGCCGGCTTCGTCTCGGCGCTGCCATCGACGACCAGCGTCTCACCCAGGCCCTCGCGCACCGCGGCCGCGAGGCGAGCCAGCGTCCGCTTCCCGACCCCGGGCGCGCCCTCGATGCAGACGCTGGAGCCCGACTGAACGAGCTTCATCACCGGATCGATCCAGTCCTTGCGCTGCTTCGAGCCGAACACCAGCGGCCCCAGCCGCGACGGCGCGCCGTCGTACAGCGCGAGGTGCCGCTCGACGAAGACCGCGAGCTGATGCCCGAGGCGCACCACGTCGCCGTGCATCACGCCGATGCGCCGGGCGCGGACGCCGTTTACCCACGTGCCGTCGTGGGTGTCCATGTCCTCGATGTAGCAACCGTCGGAGCGGACGCTGATCTTCGCGTGCTCCGGCGCGATCCCCTGGCCCTCGATGCGGCCGTCGCGCGCGGCGCTGCCGATCACGGCGCCGTCCATGAGGCTCACGATCCGCGGCGGAGCGTCGAGCCCGATCAGGACGAGCCCCCACCCGCCGTCGTCATCCTGTCGCTTGGCGTGGACTCCGGACCGGTACTCTTTCTGAAGGACCGGCGCCGTTGTCTCCGCAACGTCCACTCGCAAAGCAGTCTGTTCGTTCATGCTCCCCCCAAGTCCAAAGGACCTGCCTGGTCGACCCAGGCCAACCAAGAGCGCGCCGAGTGGCGGGCACCCTTATGATGTAAGAGCCCCCCACACGGTGCCGCTGTCGCGAACGCGAAGGCTTTTGTGAGCGGCACCGTGCGCGGTGCTGCTTGGCGAGCCCCCTCGCTCGCAATGGCCACACAATACTCGACCAGAGCGGCCGTGCAACCTGCCGGCGACGGAAGTTTTGAGGTTTTGTTGTTGAGAGCTTGACTCTCACCACGCCGATTGGTACTCATCCGCCACGCATCGACGGAGCGAACCTCCGGTGATGACCTGGCGCGAATCAGGATTTTTCTGACAAACGCCTTGAGATGTGGTTTCCTGAATTAAGTGATTGACATCTGCGGGAGTAACTCAGTGGTAGAGTGCAACCTTGCCAAGGTTGACGTCGCGGGTTCAAATCCCGTCTCCCGCTCCACGATATAGGCTCTGCGACAGCGAGCAGACCCTGCGAGGCCGGTGTGACCCACCGGCCTCTGTGTTTTGTTCAACATTTCGCTCAACGTTTCGCTCAACCGCTCGGCGCGGCGGCGTCCTGGGAACGCACGGGGCGATGCGCCGATCGGTACGCCAGGCGGCGGGCCTGTGATACGAGGATTCGCCTCATGTCCGCTCCGCTCCACGAGCGCCTGCGCCTGCTTGCCCATAGCCTCGAGCGGCAGTTCCTAGGCAAGGACGAGATCATCCGCCTGCTCATGATCGCGGTCGTCGCGGGCGAGCACTGCGTGCTCCTCGGCCCGCCGGGGACCGCGAAGAGCGCGCTCATCCGCACGCTCGCCGAGCTGATGCAGGCCCGGTACTTCGAGTACCTCCTCACGCGTTTCACCGAGCCGAACGAGATCTTCGGCCCGGTCGATATCGGTGCTTTTCGCGAGGGGGTCTACCGCCGGAACACCTCGGGGATGCTCCCCGAGGCGGAGATCGTGTTCCTCGACGAGGTCTTCAAGTCGAACAGCGCCATCCTGAACGCGCTGCTCACGCTGCTGAACGAGCGCAAGTTCGCGAGCGGCGGCCAGGTGCTCCGCTGCCCGCTCATCAGCGTCTTCGCGGCCTCGAACGAGGTGCCCGGCGACGAGACGCTGACCGCGATCTTCGACCGCTTCCTCCTGCGGGTGCAGTCCGACAACCTCGACGCCTACCACTTCAGCGAGCTGCTCCAGCGCGGCATCCAGCAGGAGATCCGGCACATGGCCGGCGAGCCGCTCCGCCCGCTCGTCGCGGCGCGCGAGCTCGCCGAGCTCGGCCGAGGGTTCGGCGCGCGGATGAACTTCGGAGATGCATTCCTATCGGCCTACAAGGGGCTGGTGTTCCAGATCCGCGCCGAAGGGATATCGCTCTCGGATCGCCGTGTCGTGAAGATGCTCAAGCTCTTCGCGGCGAGCGCTTACCTCGATGGCCGCCAGACGACCGACGCGAGCGACTTCTTCGTGCTCAAGCACATCTGGAACAACCAGGATCAGGCGGCGATCCTCGAGGGCATCGTGCAACCGGTGCTCGAGGCCTTCTTTCGTGAGCACCCGGATCGCCGCCGCGTCGGCGCGCTCGGCGTCGGCGTGGAGGCGCTCGCCGCGGAGATCGATCGGATCCGGCAGATCCTCACGGGCGGCGCCTCGCTGGGTGACGTCCAGCTGTTCAGTCAGCTGAAGGCGCTCGGCGAGATCAAACAGGCGCTCGCCGGCATCAACGACGCTCGCGCCCGCGAGCTCGAGGCGCGCGTGTCTCAGCTGCTCGAGGCTTCGTTTCGGAGCGGGCGCTTCGCGCAGATCTAGTGGCGCCCGGTCCGGGCGCGGCCGGCGCGGCGACGTCTGTCCTGGAGCGGGCCGCACGCCCAGCCGGGGTCCGGGCGGGCGCGCCCGGGGCGGCGTCGGTCCTGGAGCGAGCCGTACGCCCAGCGGGGTTCCGGGCGGGCGTGCCCGGGGCGGCGTCGGTCCTGGAGCGAGCCATCCGCCCGGTCGCGCTCTGCCCAGGTGCGCTCGGGACGTCGGCGTTGGCTCTTGAGCGAACCCTCGGCTGCGCCGGTCCTCGGCTGCGGGCGGCCGCACCACCGGCCTCCGGCGCAGGCCGAGGTGACGCCTTCGCGTCCGACCGGGCCGAGCTGGCCTTGCGGCGGTAGTCGACCGGACCTGACGACGCGCCCATCATCGCGCCTCGGATCCGCTTGGGCACGCCGAACGCCTCGCGGATGTGGAGGAGCTCATCCACCGTCAAGGCGCGCCACTCTCCCGGCCGGAGGCCTTCCGAGCTCACGCCGGCGAACGTCGTGCGGGCCAGGCGCATCACGGGCCAGCCGGTCGCCTCGCCCATGCGCCGGATCTGCTGGTTGCGGCCCTCGCGGAGCGTCACCTCGAGCCACGTCTTGTCGCCCTCGTGGCGCAGCACCCGCGCCTCGGCCGGCAGCGTGACGCCGTCCTCGAGGCGGATCCCCTCGCGCCACGGCGTGAGGTCGTCGTCGCTCATGACGCCCTGCACCTTCAGCACGTAGGTCTTCGGCACGCCGCCGCGCGGATGGAGCAGCGCGTTGGCGAAGTCGCCGTCGTTCGTCATGAGGAGGATGCCGCTCGTCGCGAAGTCGAGCCGACCCACGGGGTAGAGCCGCGCCCCCGTGCCGCGCACGTGGTCGGCGACCGTCGGCCGCCCCTCGGGATCGCGCAATGTCGAGACGACGTTCCGTGGCTTGTGCAGCGCGACATAGACCGGCGCCTCGGAGACGAGGCGCTTGCCGTCCACCTCGATGCGGTCCTTCTGCCGGTCGGCCTTCAAGCCGAGCTCGGTCACGACGCGCCCGTTCACGCGCACCCGCCCGGCGAGGATGAGCTCCTCGGATGCGCGGCGCGAGGCGACGCCGGCGCGCGCGATGATCTTCTGCAGACGTTCTTCCATGGTGTGCTCGGGACCTACGCCGACGCGGTGGTGTCGGCCGACGGCACTGATAAGCACGCCCCTCGCGCCGCGTCGACCGACCTGGGCGGTGCGCTGCCCGGATTCGAGGCCGACGCCGGTGCGCCTGCGCGCCTGCCCCGGCGAGCGCCGGCTGCAAGAGAGCACCCGGGCGCGCTCGCGCCGTCAGGGCAGGGGGCGAAATCGACCTCCGCGCGGCTCGAAGAAGGCGCGCTCTATTTCTTCTTGTCGCTGGAGGGCGCCGCGCTCCCGCTGTCGTCCACGGCCTCGTTCGCCTTGTCCGCGGCCGCCTGATCTTCCGCGGCCTTCTTCGCGGCTGCAGCGGCGGCCTCGTCCTCTTTCTTGCGCTCGTCGTCCTCGAGGCGGCGCTTCAGCTCGTTGTCGTGATCCCACCGATCGACCCGCTCGTCGGCGTCGATGTCCACGCCCATCCGCTCGAGCCGGCCCATGCGGTAGATCTCCCAGACGTCCGGCTTGCCGTCGCGGTTCGTGTCGCGCTTGATGCGCGCGAGCTTGCCGCCGCTGTAGTACTTCCACTCGTCGGGGTTGCCGTCGTGATCGGAGTCGACCCTCACCTCGGCCAGCCTTCCGCCGGCGAACGTGAGCCATGTGTCGATCCGGCCGTCGTAGTTCGAGTCGGACTCCTCGTGAAGGCTCTCGCCCTTGTCGTTGTACTTGCGGACGACGTCCTTCACCCCGTCGAAGTTGGTGTCGATCTCGCGGCAGACGAGCGCCCTGTGACGGTCTTCGCCCGTGCCCACGATCTGCCAGACGCGCCTCACGTTGGGCTGGATCGCGCCTGGCCCGGCGGTCTCGCTCGTCTCGCGATCGTCTTTGCCCTTCCAGTCGCACATCGAGCGATCGTCGATGCTGCCGTCGGCGTTGCGAGCCGTCTCGACCTTTGGCGCCGTCGCGCCTTCGAACCCTGGATCCGAGCTGCACGCCGCGCCGAGCAGGCTGAGCGTGGCCAGCGCCATGAGCGCTTGTGTCCTCATGTCACGGTCCCTTCTTGGCGGCCGGCTGGCCGGGCGCGGAGCCCGCGGGCGCGGCGGTCGCCGCCGTGGCCGCGCCCGCAGCCGGGGCCGATGTGGGCGCGGGGGTCGCCGATGCAGGCGCGCCCGCGGCGGGGGTCGCTGTAAGCGCGGCGCCCGGCGCCCCGGCGGCCGCGGGCTGCCCTGCTCCCGCCCCTCCCTCAGGGGGCGCGGCGACGCCCGGCGGGGTCATGGGCGCTTTCGGCGCGCCGTACGACTCGGCGCAGAGATCGACCACGCTTCCGGGATCGGCCTTGCCGTCGGCGTTCTGATCGCTCGCCACGACCGCGCACTTCGCGTCGTTCGGGTTGTTGAACTGCCACCACTGGTCGATGATCCCATCGCCGTCGGAGTCGCGCTCACGGCGCGCGAGGCGCGGACCCTCGTAGTAGTCCCAGGTGTCGAGCTTGTTGTCGAAGTTGGTCTCGCGCTCCTTCAACACGACGGCGCCGCGCTCGTAGTGCGCGATCTCGTCGGCCCGCCCGTCGCGGTCGAAGTCCGACTCGCGCCGCCGTTCCACCCCGTTGCCGTCGTAGTAGATGAAGGCGTCGATCGCGCCGTCCAGGTTCAGGTCGACGACCCGACAGATCTCCCGACCGTCCTTCTTCACGTGGATGATGTCGGGTATCCGGTCGCCGTTCACATCGACCTTCTCCGCAGAGGCGGAGTCCTTGTCGCAGGGCTCGTGGACGATCGCCGTGTCCCGTTCGCTGGTGGAGCCCTTCGCGCTCGAGGGCTCCGGCGTCGAGGACGCGCAGGAAGCGACGGAGATGGTCATCAGGGCCACGAGCGAGCACCTGGGCGACGGCCAGGTGAGCGGGAATCGCGTCATCAAGAGATTCCTCCGGCCAGCCCGGAACCCTCGGGACAGAAGCTCGACGCGCCGGGCGAGCCGTCCCGACGCGGACCAGCTTCGGCCGCAGTCTAGACCGCGGCCCGCGCGCACATCAAGAAGCCCGCCCGACGCGACGCGCCGGACGCGCCGGACGCGACGCACGCGACCCAGCCCGAGCCGATCCCCGAACCTCGGCGAGCTCGGTGGCGCCATTCCGATTGACATCATACGTACCGGCATCTAGGGTAACGTCTTGTCAGTCGTCCCCTTCGAGACTGGCGGGTTACCCTCCCGGGCGTGACATGTCGCGGAAGAAAGTCTCGACGACCATCTACATCACGCCCGAGCAGGCCGAGCGGCTGAAGATCCTGCACGAACGCACCAAGGTCCCGATCGCCGTCTACATCCGCGAAGGGATAGATATGGTCCTCAAGCACTACGAGCACGTGCTGCCAGGGCAGATGTCCCTGGAGAGCCCGCCGGTCGCCGCGCCGCCGATCCCGAAGAAATGACCGGCGCCGGGGGCCGCGAGGCTCTGGCCCTGGGAGGCCGGACGCCTGGGCGCCCGTCGCTCGGGGTGGATAGCTTCGCGGCGCGGGTCGCGCTAGTACTACAGTTGCAGTTTGCTGCCTGGCGAACTGGCGCAACCATCTAAGCCTCGGGATGCTCGACGTCGGGCTCGGCGGGACGGTGGGCACCCGGGCTCTGCAGCTCGCACCAGGTTTGCGCGGAACCGCATTGGAACCGCATTGACGAGTCGTCCGGCCCGGAGCATGTGCAACTGTAGTACTAGGAGCAGGCACGCCGCGGTCCACCATTTCCCTCGGCGCTCGTAGAGCCGCGCGCAGCGGCTCGCTCCCCGGAGGGGCACGGACGTTCCAGTCCGCTCCCTCCCATCTCGGTCGAGGCCGCGCGCTGCGGCCGCCAACGCTGGTCAGGTCGCCGCGCCCTGAAGCTCGCTATGCCCGTTGATTCCAAGCTCATCCGCAACTTCTCGATCATCGCCCACATCGACCACGGCAAGTCCACGCTCGCCGACCGCATCCTCGACGCGACCGGGGCGCTCACCGCCCGCGAGCAGAAGGAGCAGTTCCTCGACAAGATGGACATCGAGCGCGAGCGGGGGATCACGATCAAGGCCCAGACCGTTCGCCTGGACTACACCGCCAAGGACGGGCAGACGTACCGGCTGCACCTCATCGACACGCCCGGGCACGTCGACTTCAACTACGAGGTCTCGCGCAGCCTCCAGGCGTGCGAGGGCGCGCTGCTCGTCGTCGACGCCACCCAGGGCGTCGAGGCGCAGACCCTCGCGAACGTCTTCCTCGCCCTGGACAACAACCTCGCGATCATCCCGGTCCTCAACAAGATCGACCTCCCGTCGGCCGACGTCGAGCGGACGACGCGCGAGATCGAGGACGTCATCGGCCTCGACTGCTCCGGCGCCATCCCCGCCAGCGCCAAGACGGGGATCGGCATCGCGGAGATCCTCGAGGCGGTGGTCGCGCGCATCCCGGCGCCGAAGGGCGACCTGAACGCGGCGCCCCGCGCCCTCATCTTCGACAGCTGGTACGACAGCTACCGCGGCGCGGTCGTCATGGTGCGCGTCGTCGACGGCGTCATCCGGAAGGGCCAGAAGGTCCGCTTCATGGCGACCGGCCGCGACTACGAGGTCACGGAGATGGGCGTGTTCACGCCCCACGCGACCGCCATCACCGAGCTCGGGCCGGGGGAGGTCGGCTTCCTCGTCGGCAACATCAAGAGCGTCGTCGACACGAAGATCGGCGACACGGTGACCGACGCCGTCCACCCCGCGACGACGCCGCTGCCCGGCTTCAAGGAGGTCAAGCCGATGGTCTTCGCCGGGATCTTCCCGACGGACTCGGCCCAGTACGAGGACCTCCGCGACGCCCTGTCGAAGCTCCACATGAACGACGCCGCGTTCGTCTTCGAGCCCGACACCTCCGAGGCGCTCGGCTTCGGCTTCCGGTGCGGCTTCCTCGGCCTGCTCCACATGGAGATCATCCAGGAGCGGCTGGAGCGCGAGTACAACCTCGACCTCATCACGACCGCGCCGAGCGTCGTCTACCACTGCTACCTGAACGACGGCTCGATGAAGTCGATCGAGAACCCCGCGAAGCTCCCGCCGCCGAACCTCACCGATCGCATCGAGGAGCCGATCTTCCGGATGACCGTCCACGTGCCCTCGGCGTACGTCGGCGCGGTCCTCGCCCTGTGCCAGGAGCGGCGCGGCGAGCAGAAATCGATCCAGTACGCCTCGTCCGACCGCGTGATCATCACCTACGACATGCCCCTCAGCGAGGTGCTCTTCGACTTCCACGACAAGCTGAAGAGCGTGTCGCGCGGCTACGCGTCGATGGACTACGAGCTCGTCGGGTACCGCGCCGACGATCTCATCAAGCTGGACATGCTGGTGAACGGCGACCCGCTCGACGCCCTCAGCGTCATCGTGCACCGCGACAAGGCGTACGCCCGGGGCCGGGACCTCGCGGTGAAGCTCAAGGACATCGTGCCGCGCCAGCAGTACGAGGTCGCGATCCAGGCGGCGATCGGGTCGAAGGTCATCGCGCGGACGACCGTGAAGGCGATGCGCAAGGACGTGACCGCCAAGTGCTACGGCGGCGACATCAGCCGCAAGCGGAAGCTCCTCGAGAAGCAGAAGGAGGGCAAGAAGCGGATGAAGATGGTCGGGAGCGTCGAGATCCCGCAGGAGGCGTTCCTCGCCATCCTGAAGATCGACTGAAGCGCGGGGGCGCTGGTCGCGGCGCGCCGTCTGCGAGCGCCGCGCGGCCACGCGAGCGTGGCGGCGCGCGGCGCTCGCCCGTATAAGCCGCCCATGCAGCCCGCCCCCGTCCGGCCGCGCGAGCTCCGCGCGGCGACCCCTGCCTTCGCCCTCGCCCTCGGCCTCGCCGTCCTCGCATGCGACGATCCGCGCGCCGCGGCGCCTCAAGCGGCCGCCTCGGCCTCCGCGCCGCCGGGCGCGGACAGCGCGGCGCCGGCCCCGAGCGCCGCGGCGACCGCCGCGGCCGCGGAGACCGCGAAGCGCGATATGCCGCCGCGGCCGATCCCGATCGGGTCGAGCGGGCCGATCCAGCCGAGCGCGCCGCCGGAGCAGCAGATGATGGCGATCCAGTACACGCTCGCCATGGTGTCGCCGCGGTCGACCGACCCGCTCGTCGACAAGCCCTACCTCGAGGGCATCCTGCCGAAGCTCGCCGTGGCGGTGCGCACCGCCGACAAGGGCAAGACGCCGCCGAACCCCGTCAAGGCGACCAAGGGGAACAGGAAGATCGAGGTCGACATGGGCAAGGGGTGCACCGAGCGCACCCCGTCCAACCTGCTCGCGCAGCGGGCAGGCTCCTCTCTGAAGGAGGCGTACGACGCCGGGATCCTCGTCGTCTCCTGCCACGACGACCGGTGGGAGTGCCACCAGTCGACGCGGGATCCGAGCGACGTCTTGTGCCACGCAGCGCCGCGGCGCTGAGCGTGGTATGGGCTGCGCCTGCCATGCAGGAGACGCTTGCCTACTCGGTCCCCGGCGCCAACGCGCTCCCTCGAATGGGTCCGCTCGCCGAGATGCTCGTCGAGCTGAACCGCGAACGCCCGCCGCTCGCCCGGCTGCGCCACGACGCCACCGTCGCGTTCGGCCCGACCATGCGCGTCGAGCGCTTCGCCCTCGGGAACGGGCTCAAGGTGCTCGTGCTCGTCGACCCCTCGGCGCCCGTGGTCTGTCTGCAGACCTGGTTCGGCGTCGGCTCGCGCCATGAGCGCGTGGGCAAGACCGGCATCGCCCACCTCTTCGAGCACCTCATGTTCGGCGAGACGGAGAGCGTCGCCCACGGCGCGTTCGACCGGATGCTCGAGGAGGCCGGCGCCGAGACGAACGCGGCGACGTTCCTCGACTGGACCTACTACCACACGAACCTGCCGAAGGACGCGCTCGAGCTCACCCTCCGCCTCGAGGCGGAGCGCATGGCGCGGCTCGTCCTCCGCGATCCGCAGGTGTCGAGCGAGAAGGAGGTCGTCGCCAACGAGCGGAGGCAGCGGGTCGACGACGACGTCGACGGGGCGGTGAGCGAGCTGCTCTACAAGGAGGCGTTCACCAAGCACGCCTACGGGTGGCCGACCATCGGCTGGATGGAGGACATCAAGGGCTTCACGACCGAGGACTGCGTCGAGTTCTACCGGACGTACTACGCCCCCAACAACGCGGCGCTGGTCATCGTCGGCGACGTCGCGCTCGACGAGGCGCTGCGCGGGGTGCAGGACCACTACGGCGCGCAGGAGCCGTCGAAGATCCCGGTCGAAGAGGTGTGCCCCGAGCCGCCGCAGATCGCGGAGCGCCGCGCCGAGGTGGTGAAGCCGACCGCCACGCACAAGGTCGCGATCGGCTATCGCGCGCCGGCGCTCGGGGATTTCGACCACGCGCCCCTCGCCCTGCTGAACGAGATCCTCTTCTCCGGGCGGTCGTCGCGCGTGCACCGCGCGCTCGTCCAGGAGCAGGAGATCGCGAGCGAGATCCGGGGCTGGGTCGGCTCGTTCCGCGATCCTTCGCTCTATGACATCTACCTCTCGGCCCGCGGCGAGCACACCGGCGAGGCGCTGCTCGCGGCCCTCGAGCCGCTCCTCGAGGCGGTGCGCCGCGCGCCGGTCACCGAGGCGGAGCTCGATCGCGCGAAGGCGCGCATCGAGCTCTCGGTCCTGCAAGGGCTCGAGACCGTCGCCGGCAAGGCCGAGCAGATCGGCTTCTACGAGACGGTGCTCGGCGATCCCGCGGCCCTGTTCGAGCGGCTCGCCGCCTACCGGCGGGCGACCGTCGGGGATCTGCTGCGCGTGGCGCGGCGCTACCTGGTGACCTCGGCGCGGACGGTGATCCACGTGATCCCGGACGGGACGAGCGACGAGGACGAAGAGGACGGGACGGACGCGGAGAGCGAGGAGGCATCGTGAGCCAGAGCGTGAAGAGCGGCCTCGCCTGGGGCGCCGAGGGGCAGGGCAGGGGAGCGACGGGCGGCCGCGTGGCGCCCCGCGAGGGCGCGGTGCTCGTGGAGACGAGCCACGCGCTCCCCATCGTCAGCATCGTGGTCGCGTTCGCCTCCGGCTCGGCGCACGATCCGGCCGGGCGCGAGGGGCTCGCGCGCGTCACGGCGCGCATGCTCCGCCGCGGCGCGGAGGGCTACAGCGCGAACGAGATCGAGGAGACAATCGACGCGCTCGGCGGGGAGTTCGGCACCGACGTGGCGACGAGCGCGACGACGGTGCATTTCGAGGTGATCAAGCGCTCGCTCGATCGGTTCGTCGAGCTCGGGGCCACGCTCCTCGCCCGCCCGACGTTCTCGCCGCCGGAGCTCGCGCGGCTCCTGCGCGAGGCCGAGGCCGAGCTCATCGAGGCGCGCGACAGCGATCGCTCGCTCTGCAGCCGCGCCTTCCGGCGCACCCTGTTCGCCGGGCACCCCTACGGCCGCCGCACCGCGGGCACCATCCCGACGCTGCGGGAGATCACGCGCGACGACGTCGCCGCGTTCTACGCGCGGCACTACACCCGGCGCAACGCGATCGTCGCCATCTCGGGCGACATTGAGCCCGGCGAGGCGCACGTGGTCGCCGAGCGCCTCCTGTCCGGCCTGCCCGAGGGCGAGGCGATCCCCGATCCGGTGACGGATCCCGGGGCGAGGCCGGGGCGTTGCCTCGTGTTCGTCGACAAACCCGAGCGGACACAGACGCAGATGGTCATCGGCGGGCTCGGCACCGACGCCCACGACCCCGATCACATGGCGCTCCTGGTCGCGAACACCGCCTTCGGAGGCACCTTCTCGTCGCGGCTGATGCAGGAGGTGCGCGCGAAGCGTGGCTGGTCCTACGGCGCCTCGTCGCGCGCGGGCTTCGATCGGCACCGCGACGCGTTCACCATGTGGACCGCGCCCGCGGCGCAGGACGCCCCCGCCTGTCTCTCCCTGCAGCTCGGGTTGCTCGAGGCGCTGCGGCGCGACGGGATCACCGAGGACGAGCTCACGTTCGTGAAGCGCTACCTCGTCCGCTCGCACGCGTTCGAGATCGATACCGCGAGGAAGCGCGTGCACCAGAAGCTCGACGAGCTCCTGTACGATCTGCCGGAGGGGTACCACGAGACCTACCTGAAGCGGATCGAGGACGTCACGCTCGATGAGGCGAACGCCGCCGTGCGGCGCCGGATCTCCGAGGACGATCTCGTGATCGGCGTCGTCGGCACGCACGAGGAGATCGGCGAGGCGATCGCCGCGGCCGTCCCGAAGCTGGCCGAGGTGAAGGTCGAGCCGTACGATCTCGAGTAGCCGGCGCCGCGCCGAGGGCGATCACGTCGCGGCGCGCAGGCCGCGAAACCCGGGCGCGCCGTCTCGGGCGGCCTCGCCCCGCGGCGGCGAGGCCTCGGCGCTCGCGACGCTGGCGGCTTGCCCGAGCGGCGTCGGACGACCGGGAGCGCGATCGGAACCGCCCGTCGGCCGCTGGCATCCAAGGCGCTGCTCCATCGCGAGATCGTGGCAGGGCTCGCGGCCCGCTCCAGGATCATCGACGCCTCCGGGCGCGATTGCTCAGCGCGCGCCGCGCGATGTCTGCCACGGCGCACCTTGCGCCGGCTCGCGAGGGCGAACCAGGGGAGCTCGCGATGAAGGCACGAACCATCCACGCGCCGGTCCTTGCGGCGGTGACCGCGCTGTCCGGGCCCGCTGCCGCGGCGGTCCCCGTCACGATCACCCACCAGGGGCGCCTCTTCGATTCGGTGGGCCAGCCCATCGACGACACGCTCGACGTGGTGTTCGCGTTCTACGACGCGCCCGACGCGTCCGTGCCCGTCTGGAGCGAGCTCCACACCGTCACGTTCGACCAAGGCTATTTCTCGGTCGACCTCGGCGAGCTCGCGCCCGTCGACAAGCCGGTCTTCGAAGGCACGGCGCGCTTTCTGGGGATCACCGTGGGGGACGACCCCGAGATGCTGCCGCGCGCCAAGATCGCGAGCGTTCCGTATGCGCTCCAGGCCAGCAACGTCGCGGGGGACATCACGCCGAACTCGATCTCCATCGGCGGCCGCCTCGTCGTCGACAGCAGCGGCGTGTGGGTCGGCGATCCGATCGGCCTGCAGGGCGCGCAGGGGCCAGCGGGCCCGCCCGGCGCGGTGGGACCGGCCGGTCCGAGCGGGCCAGCTGGGCCGCCTGGCGCTGCCGGGCCGCCTGGTGCGCAGGGTGCGCCGGGGGCGGAGGGGCCGCAGGGACCCCCTGGCGTCATCTCGAGCACCTACGTTTCCGGCGCGGGCGCAGCCCCTCAGAAATCGCTGCAGTTCCTGGCTGCGCCCGCGACCGTGAGCGTGACGGCCCCGGGGCAGCGCGTCGTCGTCGTCTCGAACAAGGCGCTCGGAGCGGCGTCGACCCCCGCGGATCAGCTCCACCTCTGGATCTGCTCTCAGCAGCTCTCGCCTCTCGGGGAGCTCAGCCCGGAAGGGACGGGCGTCTATGCGGTCCAGGTCCCGGCGCACACCCGCATCCCCATGGGGCTGAGCGCCGTGCTGTCGCCGCCCCCGGGCCAGTACAACGTCGGCCTCTGCGGGAAGTCCGATAGCCCCTTCTGGACCAACAACGACTATTCGTACACCTCCGCTGTCGTCTCGATGCAGTAAGGTCGGGCCGGGCGGCCAACCTCGCGCGCCGCGAGGTGCGCGGCGCCTGCCCTCCGATCGCCACCATGCAGAAGGAGCTGATGACCCCCGCGGCGATCCTGCTCGGCAGCCTCTTCATCGCGGCAGGGCTCTACCTCGGGCTGCAGCGTCCGCCGCCGCCACCTGCGCCTCCGTCGGCCAGCGTGGAGGCCTCGACGGCGCGTGCGGGCGCGCTGCCTGCGCTCGCAGACGCGCCCGCTCCTTCGCTGCCTGCGCCTCACCCCGCGTCGGCAGGGGCCTCGCCTCTGACGAGCGAGCTCTACAAGAGTGTCGAGGGGGACGCCGCCAAGGAGCTCGAAGCGCGCCGGTCGCTCTTCGTGAAGCAGTGCTGGGAGCCTTCGCTCAGGAAGAACCCGGCTCCAGCCCGCGCCAGGTACATCTTCAACATGACCTTCGATGCGTCGGGGAACGAGATCGCCCGCGGCATCAGCGAGGTGCGCGGGATGGATCGTCCCGATGCGGCGCAATGCCTCCGGATGATGCCGCTCGGGCTCGTGGTGCCGCCGCCCGGAAACCGCGTCTCCGTCGCGGTCGAGATGACCCTGCCATGAGCGCGCCGCGGCCGTGAGCGCGCCCTCGCCGCGGCGGACGCGCTGCAGCGATGCCTCTCCGCCGTTTGGTCCGCGATGGGCGGTGGGCTAAGGTCACGCCGTGCCTTGGCTTGCCGAGCTCGCCCTGCACCTCTGCCGCGCGCTGCACCTCCTGGTCCTGGCGGTCGCGCCCACGTGGCTCTCGCCTGAGCCGCTCCCGGCCGGCGCGCTCGCCCTCTCGGGAGCGCTCTCGGCGGCCGCGCTCGCCGCGGCGCTCGGCCTGTCGGCGTGGTTCGCCGCGCGGCTCGATACGCGGCTCGCCAGGAACGGCGCGGCGCTGCTGTGGATCGCGATCGCCACGTCGCTCGCGGCCACGCTCTACTACCGCGGGCCTCGCGCGCCGCTCGCGCAGGGGGTCGTGTTCGTCGCATTGCCCCTGTGGGCGGCGCTCGCGACGCTCGCCGCTGCCGCCGCGGAGCGCTGGCTCGGATCGAGCTTCAAGCACCGGCGCATGGGGGCCGCGATCGTCGTGATCGGCCTCGGCGTCGTCCAGCTGAACGGGGCAGCGCCCCTGCTCGGGTCGCGCGAGCGGATGTGGTGGGCGGCGCTGCGCCGCGACGGCGCACACCTGCGCGCGATCGACGAGCTCGCGAGGCCGCTCCGCGAGCGGCGCAAGCTCGACGATCTCGACGGCGTCGCGGCGCGCTGCCTGAGGATGCACCCCGCCGCCGCCGCGCCCGCCGCGCCCGCCACGTGTGCCTGCCTCGCGCTGCGCGCCGAGGCGAGGCTGCACGCCCGCAACGCTGGCGCCGCCCTCCGCGACGCGGAGTCCGCGCGCGAGCGGTGCCCGGAGCAGCGCAGCACGCGCGCGGTCCTGGCCGAGGCGCTCGCCGTCGCCGGCCGCCCCGAGCGCGCCGAGGCCGAGGCGCGGGCCGCGCTCGAGGAGGGCGGCGACCCGTCGCGGCTCCGCTATGCGCTCGCGCTCGCGCTCGAGCGCGCGGGTCGCCTGGCCGAGGCCAGGGCCGAGGCGGATCGCGCGATCGACGCCGGCGCTGGCCGGAAGGCGCAGCTCCTCGCGGGAGCGCTCGCGATCCTGGCCGGGGATCTCGACGGGGCGAAGGCGCGCCTCACGCCGCTCGCCGAGCAGGATCCCTCGGACGCCGAGGCGCTCTACAACCTCGCGCTCATCGCCGACAAGCGCGGCGACTACAACGGCGCACGTCAGGGCTACCTCGCCGCCCTGAAGGCCGATCCCAGGAGCGCCGATGCGCGCTACAACCTCGCGCTCCTGACGTTCCGCGCGGGCATCGTCGAGGAGTCGCGCCACCACGTCCGCAAGTTCCTCGACGCGTTCCCGGACGATCCGCGGGGCAGCCAGCTCGCGCAGACGACGGGCACGCCGCTCGGCAAGGCGGACAAGGCGGACAAGACGGACAAGACGGACACGACCAACGGCGCCACGCTTCCGGGCCGGCCCGGCGCGCGGCGGCCTCTGCAGGAGCCCGCCGCCGCGAGCTCGGGTTCTCGCTAGCCTCCGCCGCGAAGCGTCGTAAACGTCGCAAGCGGTGCAACTGATGCAACTGATGCAACTGATGCAAGCGTCGCAAGCGTCGCAAATGCAGGGCGCGCGCGGGGGATGGCGGCGCTTCTGCGCCATTTCGCGCTGTCGGCCCCAGCTCACTTTTGCACGGCGCGAACGTGACCCTGGACGACGACCTGTGTTATTCCAGAAGGTCTGGGAGGCTGCGTGACACCCGCCGCGGGGAACACCGTTGCCGATCGCTTTCGCCTGGTGCGTCCGCTCAGGCAAGGTGGGATGGGCTCGGTGTGGCTCGCCCAGCACCTCGGCCTCGACATCCCGTGCGCGATCAAGTTCATGAACGCGCAGGGCGTCTCGAAGGAGGTGCGGCACCGGTTCGAGCGCGAGGCGAAGGTCGCCGCGCAGATCCGCAGCCCGCACGTCGTGCAGATCCTCGACCACGGCGTCTGGCAGGGCACGCCGTACATCGCGATGGAGTACCTCGAGGGGGAAGACCTCGATACCCGCATCCAGCGCGTGGGGCGGCTCGACCCGCACGACACGATGGCGATCACGGCGCAGGTGGCGCGCGCGCTCACGAAGGCTCACGCGAGCGGCCTTGTCCATCGCGATCTCAAGCCGGCCAACATCTTCCTCGTCCGGGACGACGACAGGGAGATCGCCAAGGTGCTCGATTTCGGCATCGCGAAGGACAGCACGCATCAGGTCACCTCCACCACGAAGACCGGCTCGCTGCTCGGGACGCCCGCGTACATGAGCCCGGAGCAGGCGCAGGGCACCAAGAGCATCGATCACCGCTCGGACCTCTGGTCGCTCGCCGTCGTCGTGTTCGAGTGCCTCACCGGCAAGCTCCCGTTCAACAGCGAGGCGTTCGGCGATCTGCTCCTCAAGATCATGGTCAAGCCGCTGCCCGTGCCGTCGCAGCTCGCCCCCGTGCCGCCCGGCTTCGACGCCTGGTGGGCCCGCGCGGCGTCGCGCGAGCCGGAGGCGCGGTTCCAGAGCGCGAAGGAGTTCTGCGACGCGCTCGCGATAGCGCTCGACCTCGCGAGCGAGAGCTTCGAGCCCAGGACGAGCATCGTCGGCCCGTTCCGCGTGTCCGGCGAGCGCATCTCGGTGGAGCTCGGGTTCGCGCCACGATCGAGGGAGAGCGCGGCGCTCCCCGACGCGGGGCCCGACAGCGCGGCGCCTTCGTTCGGGGACGCGGTCACGCTGATCGCCTCGTCGGACGCCGAGGTCGCGCGGACCCCGGCCGGGTCCGGCGCGACGGTGGCCTCGCCAGGAGCCGCGGAGGCCGCGTCCGCGATGGCCGGCCGCCAGATGCGGTCGCACACCGCCAGCGCGCTGGTCTCGGTGGTGTCGACCCCGGTCCGGCGGCCTGTCGTCGGACGCGCGCTCGCCGCCGCGGCGGCCGGCGCGGTCGCTCTCGTGGCCGTCGCGTTCTTCGCCCTGCGCGGCGGGAGCCCTGACGCGACGGGGCAGCCGCTCGCGCAGCCGGCTCCCACGGCCTCGGTGTCCGATGCGCCGCGGCGGCCCGACGTCGTGGCGCCGGCCACGGTCTCCGCGCAGGCGCCGGAGCCGCCCCCCTCTGTGGCCCCGGCGGCCGCGGGCTCTGCGACGGCGCCCGCGGCGTCTACGCCGGCGTCCCCGGTCTCGGCGACGCCGGCGAGCGGCCCGCGTGCGCCAGCGGCTCAGCCCGCCCAGGCGAAGCCGCGCTCCCCCGCGCCGCCGGGGAGCGCGCGCCGCAAGCCGAAGCCGACGGACTTCGGCATCTGACGTTCACCCGCAGCACTTCGCACGGACCTCCTTCGTATGGCTCGTCGACTAGGGATCGCTTCCTTGCTGCTCGCCCTGACCTGCGCGCCCGCCGCGCTGGCGCAGGTCTCGGACGCCGATCGCGCGACCGCGCGCTCGCTCGCCGTGGAGGGGCAGGAGGCCCTCGAGCGAAAGGACTTCGCGGCCGCGCTCGATCGGTTCAGCCGCGCCGACGCCATCATCCACGCGCCGACGCTGCTGCTCGGCGTCGCCCGCGCCCAGGTGGGCGCGGGCCAGTGGATCGCGGCCCAGGAGTCGTACAGCCGCATCCTCCGCGAGGGAGCGCCGGAGAAGTCGCCCGAGCAGTTCTTCGAGGCGATCGCGGCCGCCCAGCGCGAGCTCGACGCGCTCGCGCCCCGGATCCCGCAGGTGCTCATCTCGGTGATCGGGCCGGACACCACCTCGGTCACGATCGACGACGCGCCGGTGCCGCGCGCCGCGCTCGGGGTCCGGCGGCCGGTCGATCCAGGCGACCACGTCGTCCGGGCGTCGGCCGCGGGGTTCGCTCCGATCGAGGTGAAGGTGACGCTCGCCGAGGGCGCCAGCGAGACCGTCGCGCTGGAGCTCAAGCCGGCCGCGCCGCCGCCTCCGGTCAAGCCGCATCTGTCTGTGGCGCCGCGTCCAGATCAGGGCGCTTCTGCTTCCGGTTCCGGCGGCAGCAGCCGCACGGTGCTGGCGGTCGCCGCGCTCGGGCTCGGCGGCGCCGGGCTCGCGGCCGGCGCTGTCGGCGGCGTGCTCGCGCTCAGCAAGCACGGCGATCTGTCGGAGCGCTGCCCCGGCGGCCGGTGCGACCCGTCGCTCAAGGGCGAGCTCGACAGCTACCACGCGATGGGCACCCTCTCGACGATCGGGTTCGCGATCGGCGCGGTGGGCGTCGGCGCGGGCACCGTCCTGCTGCTCACAGCGCCGAGATCGCCGCAGCGCGCCGGGATATCGATCACGCCCGTGATCGGGCTCGGCTCCGCGGGGGCGAAGGGGAGTTTCTGATGCGCCAGGCGTTCGGAATCGGCTCGATGCTCTGCGTTGCCATCATGACCGCCGCGGCATGCACCAGCGTGCTCGGGGACTTCACGGTGAGCGAAGCCAGCGCGAGCTCGGCCAGTGGAGGCGATGGGTGCGCGGCCGGCACGGCGGACTGCGACGGCAACCCCGACGACTGCGAGGTGAACCTGCTCGACGACCCGCAGAACTGCGGCGCTTGCGGCGCGGTGTGCCTGGACGGCGGGAGGTGCAGCGCGACCGGCTGCAGCGGGGTCACGGAGATCGCGCGCGGGTTTCCGACCATCGAGGCGCCGAACGCGAACCTGCTTACCGTCTACCAGGGCGAGGTCTACTGGACGGCGGGCGAAGGCACGGATGGCAGCGTGCAAAAAGTGTCGGTCCTCGGCGGAGCCGTCACGACGCTCGCCGTCGGCCAGAACGCTCCGTACGGGATCGCCGTCAACCAGCACGGCGTCTTCTGGTCCAACCTCAACGACAAGGACGTCTTGACGGTGGACCGCAACGGAGCACGCGCGCCAGAGGTGCTCTTCGACTCGGACTTCGCGACCCTCGGCGTGGCCGCGGACGAGGAAGCGGTGTTCTGGGCGCAGCGCGCGGCCGGCATCGGCACGCCGGGCGAGGGGAGCCTCATCGGCAAGATCACGATGCCCGACGCGGAGGTGGACGACGAGTTCCACGAGGACAACAACGTGTCGCCGCACCTCATCGCGATCGACCGAGAGCACGTGTACTGGGTCGATCGGAGCCTGCGCGGCTCGGTGAACCGGACGCAGCGGGCGACCGGCGACACGCAGCGACTGGCCAGGGAGCAGCTGTTTCCGTACGCGATCGCCGTGGACGACGACCACGTCTACTGGACCAACAGCCCGCGCGGGGATCACGCCGGCGAGCTGTCTGCCGTGATGAGGGCGCCAAAGGACGGCTCGGAGGACGCGGCGGCTGTCTGGACGGCCATCGAGGATGATGACGTGGCGCATGCGTCCCCCGACTGCATCGCCGTGGATGGGTTCGATGAGTTCGTCTACTGGACCGACCAGGGGTCACCCCGCGTGATGCGGAAGCGCAAGGACGGCACCGGCAGGGCGCGGCCGCTGTACGAGGGCGGCACGCCGCGCGGTATCGCGCTCGCCGGCGGGTTCGTCTTCTGGGCGGACGAGAACAGCGGCACGATACGCAAGCGGGCCCGCTGAGGGGCGGCTCCCATGCGCCCCGCGGCGCCGCGCACCGGCTCAGCGCGGCGCCGAGCGCGCCCGCTCAGCCCGCGGCGTCGCGCACCCGGTCGACATCGACGCCCAGCCGGCCGGACGTGTCGTCGGCGGCCGAGACGACGCGCGCACCCTGGATGATGTCGCGCGCCATGAGCTGCGTGGAGAGGATGGCGCAGAACGCCATGTCGTCGGTGTTGCTCATCGACTTGCCGCCGGTCTTGCGGCACTTCGCGACGAGCGCCGCGACGGGCTGCGCCTGCCAGATGCCGGCGTCCTTGATGGCGTCCGGCGACAGGCACGCCTCGACATAGTCCGGCGTCCCGCTCCCGAAGAACGGCTGCACCACGGGCGCGCGGTACGGCTGCTTCTTCCGCTCGAGGACGCCGGGCGGCAGGAGATCGCCCATCGCGCGCTTCAGCACGTGCTTCTCGTCGAGGGTGCGGAGCTTGAGCGCGTCCGGCAGCGCGTCCGCCACGTCCATCACGTTGGGATCGAGGAACGGGAAGCGCCCCTCGACCGAGTTCGCCATCATCATGCGCTCGCCTTGGGAGGAGAGCAGGTAGCCGGAGAGCAGCGTCGTGATCTCCAGGTACTGCGCGCGCGCGAGCGGCGTCCATCGCATGAAGTCGCGCGGCAGCTGCTCCCTCAGGCGATCGGCCGCGGCGGTGTCGCCGATGCCCTCGCGCATCGCGGGATCGAGCATCAGCTTGATGCGGCTCGTGGCGTCCCACCGCGGGCGGTGGGAGTAGAACGGGTCGTCCGTCTGCGCGAGGTTCCGCCCGAAGAAGGCCTTGGCCATCTCGACCTGCGCGACGGGCGACCGCTGCAGGTAGGGGTAGAGCCGGAGGAGGAGCTGCGGCCTGAGCTTGCTGTCCGGGTGGCGCGCCCAGAAGCGGCGTACCCGGTCCTCGCGGAAGATGTCGTAGCCGGCGAAGAACTCGTCGGCGCCCTCGCCCGTCAGCACCACGCGGTAGCCGCTCTGCCGGACGAGGCGCGCCAGGATGAACAGCGGGGCCGGCGCGGTGCGCAGCAGCGGGGCCTCGGCGTGGTAGACGACCTCCGGGAAGACGCCGGCGATGTCGGCGTCGCCGCACTGGATCGACGCGTGCGACGTGCCGAGGTGCGCGACGGCGGCGCGCTGGTACTCGGCCTCGTCGAACTCGCGCTCGGCGAACTCGACCGAGAACGTGCGCAGCGGCACCTCCCGGTTCGAGGCGATGAGCGCCGCGACGATCGTGGAGTCGAGCCCGCCGCTCAGGTAGCTGCCGACGGGGACGTCGGCGCGCAGGCGGATCGTCGAGCCGCCGCGGACCGCCTCGCGCACGCTGGACACGAGCCCGGCCTCGTCGCCGCCGGGCGCGCGCCCGACGGGGAACTCGGGGCGGAAGCGGACCGAGACGCGCGGCGCCACGTCGCGATCGAGATCGAGCGTCGCCACCGCGCCCGGCGGGATCTGCTGGATGCCCTCGTACGGCGTGAGCGGGGCGATCGGCGCCCAGAACGTCAGCGCCTCGTCGAGGCCCTCGCGCGAGATCGCGCGGGGGATGGTGGGGTCCTGGAAGAGCGACTTCACCTCGCTGGCGAACCGGAGGACGCCGCGGTGGACCGTCCAGAAGAGCGGGTTGATGCCGACGCGGTCGCGCGAGAAGAACGCGCGCCGCCGCTTGACGTCCCAGATGACGAACGCCCACTGGCCGTTCAGCCGATCGACCATGGCCTCGCCGTACTCGGCGTAGGCGTGGATCAGCGCCTCGGTGTCGCTCTTGGTCCGGAAGTGGTGGCCCTTCGCCGTGAGCTCCTCGCGGAGCTCGATGTAGTTGAAGATCTCGCCGTTGAAGCAGACCCAGAGCGTCTCGTCGGCGTTGGCCATCGGCTGCCAGCCGCCGTCGAGGTCGATGATCGACAGGCGCGAGTGGGCCAGCGCGACGTGGCGATCGCGGTAGATGCCGAAGCCGTCGGGGCCGCGGTGGCGGAGCGCCCGCGCCATCTTGAGGGCCAGCTCGCGGTCGGGGTTCGGCGCGTCGGTGCGTAGGTTGATGAGGCCGGCGATACCGCACATATCAGATGAGCTCGCTCTTCTTGACTTTGCCGCTCGCCGTCTTGGGGAGCGAATCCATGAACTCGACGAACTTGGGCACGGCGACCTCGTCGAGCTCGGACCGCACCTTCTTGCGGACGTCGTCGGCGGTCACCGCGGCGTCAGGGGCCTTCACGACGGCGGCCTTCACCGCGACCCCGAGCACCTGATCCGGCACGCCGACGACCGCCGCCTCGACGACGCCCGGGACCTTGCAGATCACGGACTCGACCTCGAGGGGGCTCACCTTCTCGCCGCGGGTCTTGATGATGTCGTCCTTGCGCGCGACGAAGTAGAGGTACCGGTCCTCGTCCATCTTGAAGAGGTCGCCGGTGTGGAGCACGACCTCCCCCGGGAGGGGCCCCGGCCGGAGCGCGCGGGCGGTCGCCTCGGGGTTCCTCCAGTAGCCGCGCATCACGTTCGGCCCGCGCACGACGAGCTCGCCCACCTCGCCCGGCTCCGCGTGCGCGCCGTCCTCCCGCTCGACCCAGAGCTCCTCGTTCGGCATCGCGATGCCCACGGAGGACGGCCGCTCGAGCGCCAGGGAGGGCGGCAGGTAGCAGACGCGGGTGCACTCGGTCTGGCCGTACATCGCGAAGAACGAGACGTTGGGCAGGAGCTCGCGGAGGCGCAGGAGCTGCGGCGCCGGGAGCCCGTACGCGGCGTTCGTCATGTACCGGAGCGCCGAGAGATCGGCCTTCGCGAAGTTCTTGAGCGAGAGCATCGACGCGAAGATCGTCGGCACGCCCGCGAAGCCGGTCGCCCGCTCCTCGGCCATCCGCTGGACGATGGGCCACGGCATGGAGAAGCCCTTCTCGAGCACGACGGTCCCGCCGAACGCGTGCGTCACGAGCAGCTGGAAGAGCCCGTAGGTGTGCGACAGGGGCAGCACGCAGAGGATCACGTCGTCCGCCGTCTGCTCGAGGTACGCGCCGATGGCCGCGGTGCTGTTGCGGAGGTTCTGGTGCGTCAGCATGACCCCCTTCGACTCGCCCGTGCTGCCGCTCGTCCAGCAGAGCGTCGCGAGATCGAGCTCGATCGCGCGGCGCGCAGGGGGCTCGCCGGGCGCGCCGGCCAGGGCCTCCTGAAAGTCGCGCCCGTCGGGCGGGGGCCCGGCCGCGGCCGGGGGAGCCGCGCCGCTCAGGAACGTCGCCGCCGGCCTCGCGCCGGGCGGGAGCTCGGCCACGGCGGCGAGGCCCTCGCGCATGCCGCGCGCCGCCACAAACACGCGGGGGGCGGCGAGCTCCATCACCTGACCGAGGCGCCGCGGTCGCATCGCGGTGCCGAGCAGCGACGGCACGCCGTCGGCCCGGAGCGCTCCGTAGTACGCGACGACCGCGTCCACGCCGTTGTCGAGCGCGACCATGACGCGATCGCCGCGCTGCACGCCCGCCTCGCGGAACAGGGCGGCGCAGCGATCGGCGAGCGCGTCGAGCTCCCGGTACGTGATCCGCCGTCCCTCGCAGACCAGCGCGACGTGGTCGGGGCGCGAGGCGGCGAACGATCGCAGCCCGGAGTCGATGAGAAAGCGATCCGAGCGCGGATCGCGACGAGCGGTCTGCTGCGTGCTCATGCGCCCCCCGGGGTTCGGGCTAGTTGCTGTTCTTCTTCCCGTTCACGTAGGTGACGAGCCTGGCGATCGAGCCGAAATTCTCCGGCACCATCTCCTCGTCGGCGACCTGGATGCCGAGGTCCTGCTCGAAGAACTGAACGATCTCGAGGACGGCCGTCGAGTCCAGGATCCCCTGATCGAGCAAAGCGACCTCGGACCCGAGATCGGCGGTAGCGCCCCGGTATCCGAACGAGGTGACCAGGAAGTTGCGAATCGTCGATTCGATGCTGGAAGTGCTCATGGAGGTAGTCTCAACGTCTATCACCCCCCCGGCTTTCGTGTCGAGAACACTCCGCGGAGCGACGGCCAACGCGCGGATCGCGGCAGGACGCAGCTTCCGTTGCGGTTGCGGTTCATCGCTCACGCTCGCGTCCGCGCTCGTTCGTGTGCGGCGTCCCCCGTGCCGTCCGCGTCCGAAGACCGCCGCCAGGGCACGCCGCTTAGGTGAGATTGGCGACTGACGATCTCGCTGCGAGCCCGTCCGTCACCGTCGTCAACGGGAGTGAATGTCAGCGCGGCTCCAAGCTGTTTCCGGCGGGTTTCACGCCAGGGGAACGGCGTACCAGGTTGAGAATGCCGTTGACAGCGGCGAGCGCGGTCCGACGGCGCGGCTCGTCAGGCGTGGCCCTGATCGCGGACGAGCATCGGCTGCGCGTGGAGGTACTGCGCTACCCGGCGCTTCGCTTCGATGTCCTTGAACACGCGCTCGACCTGCTGCGGCGTGATGCCGACGGCGGCCGCCGCGTCCGCGGCCGGGACGTTGTTGTTGTAGGCGTACAGGCAGAGGTCCATCTTGTCGTAGGGGAGCGCGAAGTAGAACTCGTCCTGCCCCTGCGGCATCGAGAACGTGTCCGTCGTCGGCGCGCGCCTGCGGATATCGGCAGGGACGCCGATGTACTCGGCGAGCGCGTAGACCTGGCTCTTGTACAGGTGCGCGATCGGCTTGAAGTCCGCGGCGCCGTCGCCCTGCTTGACGAAGAAGCCCTGATCGTACTCGAGCAGGTTCGGCGTGCCGGCGACGGCGTAATTGAGCCTGTCCGCGTGGTAGTACTCCATCATCTTGCGGATGCGCTGCTTGAAGTTCGTCGCGGCGACGAGCTGCAGGTACGCGTTCAGGGGGATCCGCTTCACGCGCGGCTCCTCGCCGGGCGGCTGCGCCGTCAGCTGCGAGACGTTCAGCCTGTCGCTCTCGAGGATCGAGGGGAGCGTGATCTTGAACTTCCAGCTCTCGTTGTAGTCCGGGTAGACCATCCGGATCGCCTCGTCCTGCCGCTCGTAGCAGCGGAGGCCGGTCAGCGCGGGCTTGATGTTCTCGATGACCGCCTCGATGCCGAGCCCCTCGGCGAGCAGCTTGCCGAGGCGGAGCGCGTCATCGGAGGTGTCGCGCTCGGGCATGAAGATGCCCAGCACCTTGTCCTTGCCGAGCGCGCGGACGCACAGCGTCGAGACGACGGAGCTGTCGATCCCGCCCGAGATCCCGACCACGGCCCCGCGCCGCCGCAGCGTACCGAACACCTGATCCCGGATGGCCTGCTCGATCTCTTGCGCTACTGCCGGAGCATCGATCCTGAGGACGTCTCGCGAAAACATGGTTGGCTCCACCCTTTCAAAAAGATGGACCAGCCTATTAAAACGGGGCGCAACAGGGAACCCTGTTCGCTGCAAGCGGGCATATGCCGCGGGGAGCCGCGCGCGGGGGCCGCGCCTTCCATCATGCTTCCGTGGGTTCCATGGGCCAGGGCGTCCGTCTGCCCCGGCCGCGCCGCCACGCCGCCACGCCCCGCTCGGGCGGCCGGGGCGGTCGTCAGGGCGCTGGCCGTGGCTCGCCGGTCGCGGAGAACTCGTTGGCCTCCGCGGCCAGGATCCAGAGCACGGCCATCCTGACCGCGACGCCGGCCTCGACCTGGTCGAGGATCACGCTCTGTGCGCCGTCCGCGACGCGCGGATCGATCTCGACGCCGCGGTTCATCGGCCCCGGGTGCATCACGATCGCGTCCGGCTTGGCGAGCGCGAGCCGGGCCGGGTTCAGGCCGAACGTGCGGCTGTACTCGCGCGTGCTGGGCAGGAAGCTGCCGCTCAGCCGCTCGCGCTGCACGCGCAGCATCATCACCACGTCGGCCCCCTCGAGGGCGGGCTCGATCCGGTCGTAGACGGTCGCGCCGAGCGACTCCCCCGCGATCGGAAGCAGCGTGCGCGGGCCGGCGAAGCGGACCCGCGCGCCCATCGTCGTGAGCAGGTGCGCGTTCGAGCGGGCCACGCGGCTGTGGACGATGTCGCCGCAGATGGCGACCTCCAGCCCTTCGAGTCGGCCCTTCGCGCGCCGGATCGTGAACGCGTCGAGCAGCGCCTGCGTCGGGTGCTCGTGCGTGCCGTCCCCCGCGTTGACGACCGCGGCGCGGGTGTGCGCGGCGACGTGGTGCGGCGCGCCCGACGCGGCGTGCCGGATGACCAGCACGTCCGGCTGCATCGCCTGGAGGTTCTGCACCGTGTCGAGCAGCGATTCCCCCTTGACCGCGCTCGACGTGGAGACGCTGATATTGATGACGTCGGCGCTGAGCCGCTTGCCCGCGAGCTCGAACGACGTCCGCGTGCGCGTCGACGGCTCGTAGAAGAGGTTCACGACCGTCTTGCCGCGGAGCGTGGGCACCTTGCGCACGCTCCGCCGGGAGACGTCGAAGAGCGACTCGGCGGCGTCCAGGAGGGCCACGATCTCGGTACGCGAGAGACCCTCGATGCCGAGCAGGTGTCGGTGCGGGTAGATCCTCCTCATGCGCTGGCTTACGTTCCTTCCGGTGGCGGGGGGGGCTCCGAGAGCTTTGTGCCGGCGGCGGTGACGAGAGCCCAGAGCTCGCCCGCGCGCTCCACGACGTCGACGCGCTGCCCGGGGGCGAGCTCGACCGCGCGGACGACGTAGTCGGGGTGAATCGGCAATTCCCTGCCGCCGCGATCGACGAGCGCGACGAGCTCGATCCGCTGCGGTCGCCCGTAGTCGAGCACGGCGTCGAGCGCCGCGCGGATGGTGCGACCGGTGTAGACCACGTCGTCGATCAGCACGATGCGCCGGCCGTCGACGGGGAAGGAGATGTGGCTTGGGCCGATGCGCGGGTTCGGCAGGGCGGTCGCGGCGTCGTCGCGGTAGAGCGTGATGTCGACGGCGCCGACCGGCGGCGCGTGCCCCTCGATCTCGAGGAGCAGCGCGGCCAGCCGCTTGGCCAGCGGCTCACCGCCCCGTCGGATCCCGATGAGCGCCAGATCTTCTATGCCGCGGCCGCGCTCGGCGATCTGGAGCGCGACGCGCCGCAGGCCGCGCCCGATGGCGGCCGGGTCGAGCAGAGCTTCCATGGCGCGGCGAGGGCTAGCACGGCGAGCGCCCTGCACCCAAGGGCCGCGTGCGCCGCCCGCTGGATCGCCCGCGCGCCCGAGGGAGCGCGCGCCTTCCGGTCGCGCTGAGGGAGGAGGAGCGTCCTCGGCGCGGCGTCGCGGCAGCGGCGCGGAGGCGTGGGCCGACTCAGTCGGGCTGGTGCAGCACCCGCTGGGTGCGCTCGACGAAGTAGAACCGCTCGAAGCCCGCGCGCTGGAACGTGAGCGCGCCGAACCCGTTGACGGCGATCGCGGCCGCCCCGAGGGCGTAGAACGGCACGCCGAAGCGGCGGCCGGAGACGGCGATCATGGCGAAGAGAAACGGGGCGAAATCGTTGGAGAAGCGGTAGCCGAACTGGAGCCAGCCGGTGTTCTGGTAGAGGAGGCTCGGCAGCGCGACCGCGGATACCGTGGCGGCGAGCGCCCAGAACGGGGGCGGCGTGCGCCGGGGCCAGAGGGCCCACGCATAGATCGGCGTGGTCACCCAGAGCGCGAGCCCGTGAGCGTTGATCTGGAAGGGGGCGCCCTGCACGTGGGTGTACGGCAGGCCGGTGAGCACCACCGCGAGGTTGCGCGGCAGGTAGTGGTACGAGAAGAGCCCCCACTTCTCGATCCGCGCGCGCCACGCGATGTGGAGGTACCGGTGGCCGAACTCGACAGCGTCGCCGAAGCGCGCGTGGTTGTGCCAGAGCAGCGCCGAGAGCACGAGCGCCGCCGGCGCGGCGAACAGGGCGAGCCGGCGCAAGAGGGCGCGCGGGTCCGAGCGGTCCACGCGGAGCGCCTCGAACAGGAACAGCGGCAGGGCGAATCCGAGCGGCGTACGGGTCGCGAAGCCGAGGCCCAGGGCGAGCCCCGCCGCGAGCGGATGGGCGGCTTCGAGCGCGCAGTAGAGGTAGACGCACGCCAGCGCGACGCCGACGACGTGGGCGGCGAACCACACCGTCCCTTGCACCGCGCTGAACCAGTAGACGCTCCCGAGCGCGAAGAGCAGCGAGAGCGCGACGTTCTCTGCCTGCGCGCGGTGGCTGCGGCGTGAGGCCGAGAGCTTCTCCAGCGCGAGGAAGAGCACAGCCGGCCCGATGCCGGCGAACGCCAGGAAGAACTGCCCGTCGCGCACGCGCTCGGCGCCGCCGGCGAGCTTGACGAGCGGCGCGATGAGGACCGCGGGGAAGGGGGGGAAGCTGACGTAGTAGCGGTCGCCGAACACGGCGAAGTCGTTGCCGCCCGCGTGCGCCGGCGGCGGTCCGCCGAGATCGAGGCGGCCGTGGAGCCACGCCTCCGCGAGCAGCGCGTAGTGGTTGTAGGGCGTGTGGGCGCCGAAGATCTCGCGGGAGGAGCTCGCGGCGTACGCGAGCGTCACGAGCGCATAGAGGGCGATCGCAATCGCCGCGCGGCGGCCTGCTCGCCGTGCTTCCCCTGAAGGTTCCGGCCGCCGATCGGCGGCGCCCGGCGGCGGCGGGGGCCTGGCCTCGGGCGTGGCGCTGCGGTCCATGCGCGGGCGACGCTACCATGCAGCCCGATGTGACGGCGGCTGCGGGTCGTTCTTGCGAGCCAACGCACCCCGCGCTAAACGCTCCGCTTTCACTGGACCGGAACCCATGTCCCAGTTTGCCGTCTCCGCCAACGACATCGACATCTCCGGTATTTCACTGGACCTGCCGCTGCCGCTCGACTGGATGAACGCGACGCTCGCTGACTCCGACGTCACCGGGCGCGCGCCAGGCCACATCACGGCCCGCCTCTCGCGGACGGGGAACGAGATCGTCGTGCGCGGCCGCGTCAAGGCGCCCGTCGCCACGCCCTGCGCGCGGTGCCTTGCCCCTGCTGCGCTGGACATCGACGCCGAGCTCTCGCTCCTCTTGCGTCCTGCCCCGAAGGCGGACGGCCACGGGCACGGGCACGGCCACCACCGGCGGGACGACGCCGCCCGCAACGGCGCGGCGAAGGCGGGGGCCAGCAAGGTCAAGGAGCCGGAGTACGAGTTCACCTCGGAAGAGGCCGACGTCGACACGTACGACGGCGAGACGGTCGAGCTCGATCCGTTCATCCGCGAGGCCATTCTCCTCGAGATGCCGAACTTCCCCTTGTGCTCGGAGGCTTGCCCGGGTATCGGTCCTGCCGCGTCCCGAGAGGACCGCGAAGGCGGCTCCTCGGCCCTCGTCCGCGGGGTGGCGGAGGAGGATGAGGCCGCTCCAGGCCTCGACCCGCGGCTCGCGCCGCTCAGCGCGCTCCGAGAGAAGCTTGGACAGAAGCCCAGCGGCTCTGACAGGCGCGCAGAACCTGCATCGACCCCCCCGGCCAAGGCCGGGACACCGAAGAAGAAGACCAAGAAGGAGTAGTTCCGTGGCCGTCCCCAAGAGGAAAACCACCCCCAGCAAGCGCGACATGCGGCGCGCCAACCACGACAAGGTGACCCCCGTCCAGCTCGTCTCTTGCGAGAACTGCGGGGAAGCCCGGCTCCCGCACCGCGCCTGTGGCGCCTGCGGGCACTACAACGGGCGCAAGGCGAAGGCGACCAAGGCGACCGCGGCCTCATGACGGGCGCGGGTGCGCCGGCGCGCGCGAACGCTGCGCCCGCGCACCTGGGCGCGGCGCCGGCTCGCGCGGATGCGCGAGGGGCCGTCGCATGAGCTCCACGCAGCCGAGGAGCCGCATCCTCGGGACGGGCAGCTACGCGCCCGCCCGAGTCCTTCACAACACCGATCTCGAGAAGATCGTCGACACCTCCGACAGCTGGATCAGCGAGCGAACGGGGATCCGTCGGCGCCATGTCGCTGCCGAGGGAGAGCTCACGAGCGACATGGCCGCCGCGGCTGGCCGCTCTGCTCTGGACGCCGCCGGGCTCTCGGCGGCCGATCTCGACATGATCATCGTCGGGACGATCAGCGGCGACACCCCGATGCCCTCCTGCGCCGTGTACGTGCAGCAGAAGCTCGGCGCTCAGGAGATCCCCGCGTTCGACATCTCGGCGGCCTGCGCCGGCTTCGTCTACGGCCTCACGATCGCCGATCAGTTCATCGCGAACGGCGTGGCCCGGCACGTCCTCGTGATCGGCGTCGAGCTGCTCTCGCGCATCCTGAACTGGAAGGATCGCACGACGTGCGTCCTGTTCGGCGACGGCGCGGGCGCGGTCGTGCTCGGGCCTGCGTCGGGCGACGGCAGGGGCATCATCTCGACCCGGATCTTCAGCGACGGCGTGCTCGCGAACTCGCTGGTCATCCCGGGCGGCGGCACGGCCGAGCCGCTGACGGCCGAGGGCATCGAGCAGAGCCGCAACAAGGTCCACATGGTGGGGCAGGACATCTTCAAGGTCGCCGTGAAGAACCTGTCCAGCGCATCGCTGATCGCGCTCGACACGGCGGGCATGGCGGCTGCGGACCTGGACTGGGTCGTCGCCCATCAGGCGAACCTGCGGATCATCAGCCAGGTCGCCGCGCGGCTCAACCTCCCCCTGGAGAGGTTCGTGCTCAACATCGAGGAGTACGGCAACACGTCGAGCGCATCGATCCCCATCGCCCTCGACGAGGCGGTCCGCGATGGACGCATCAAGCCGGGGCAAAACGTCCTGTTCTGCGCGCTCGGCGCTGGCATCTCCTGGGGCGCGTCCGTCATCCGGATGTGAACGGGCCCATGCGCGTGTGCCTGCGTCGGGGTCGGGGTCTACGCGTGGCGGTCGAGCTCGCCGGGCGATCCAGCCTGAGGTAGTCTCGCGCGCGCCGGCCGCATGACGTGGTTCGGGGGACGGACGGCGTCCGCCTCCCTGGCTTGGAATTGAGGGCAAACGTGAAAATCGCTTGGCTGTTTCCAGGGCAAGGGGCGCAGGAGGTGGGGATGGGCAAGGCCCTCGCGGAGGCCTCGGCGGCCGCGCGCGGCGCGTTCGCGCGGGCGGACGCAGCGCTCGGCGAGCCGATCTCGCGGCTCTGCTTCGAGGGGCCGATGGAGGCGCTGACGCAGACGAGCAACACCCAGCCCGCCATCGTCGCGACGAGCTGCGCCGTGGCCGCGGCCCTCATCGAGCACCTGCCCAACCTCGAGCCGCCGCTGTACGCGGCCGGCCACTCGCTCGGCGAGTACAGCGCGCTGGTCGCCGCCGGCGCGCTCGAGATCGAGGATGCGGTGCGGCTCTGCCGGATCCGGGGCAGCGCCATGCAGGAGGCCGTGCCGGCGGGCGAGGGGGCGATGGCGGCGCTCATCGCGCTCGACCAGGAGGTGGTGCTCGCGATCTGCGCCGAGGCGGCGCAAGGCGAGGTGGTCGCCCCGGCGAACTACAACGGGCCGGGGCAGATCGTGATCGCCGGGCACGCCGGCGCGGTCGCGCGCGCGGGCGAGCTCGCCGTCGCCCGCGGCGGCAAGGCCATCCCGCTCAAGGTGAGCGCCCCCTTCCACTGCGCGCTGATGCGACCCGCGGCGGAACGCCTGCGTCCCGAGCTCGAGCGCACCCAGCTGATGCCGCTCGCCTTCCCCGTGATCGCGAACGTCGACGCCACGCCGAACGCCGATCCGGAGCGGGTACGGTCGCTCCTCCTGCGCCAGATCGATGGAACCGTGCAGTGGATGCGGACGATCGAGCGCATGGCGGAGGACGGCGTGACGCACGCCCTCGAGATCGGCCCTGGCAAGGTGCTCGCCGGGTTGGTGAAGCGGATCACGAAGCAGATCAAGGTGCTCAGCGTGAGCGACATGGCGGGGATTGAGCGCGTGAACGCGTTCCTTTCGGAGGCATAGGCATCGATGTTCGACCTTACGGGCAAAGTTGCGATCGTCACGGGTGGATCGCGAGGAATCGGGCGCGCCGCGTCGGAGGCCCTCGCGGCGCAGGGCGCGCACGTCATCGTCAACTACGTGCGCGGAGAAGCCGAGGCGCGCGCGGTCGTCGAGGCGATCACCGCGCGCGGCGGCAAGGCCGAGGCGCTCGGCTTCGACGTCGCGAACCTGCAGGCGACCGAGGCCGCCATCGCCGAGGCGGCGAAGCGCCTTGGCCGGCTCGACATCCTCGTCGCGAATGCGGGGATTGCGATCGACGGGCTGCTCTTGCGGATCAAGGAGGAAGACCTCGATCGCCTCTTCGCCGTGAACGTGAAGGGCTCGATCGCGTCCGCGCGCGCCGCGACCAAGGTCATGATGCGCGCGCGCACGGGCCGCATCGTGTTCCTCTCCAGCGTTGTGGCGGAGATGGGCAACGTGGGCCAGGCGGCCTATGCCGCGACGAAGGCGGCCCTCCTCGGCGTGACGAAGTCGCTCGCCCGCGAGTACGCGGGGCGCGGCATCACGGTCAACGCTGTGGCGCCCGGGTTCATCGACACCGACATGACGACGACGATCACCGCGGAGATGAAAGAGGGGTTGACGAAGATGGTCCCGCTCGGGCGCACGGGCCGAGCGGAGGAGGTCGCCGCGGCGATCGCATTCCTATGCTCCGACGAGGCGAGCTACGTGACGGGCGAGACGCTGCGCGTCAACGGCGGAATGTACGTGTGAGAGCGCTGGCTTGAGGACCCCGTCTGCCAGGCGTCACGCACAGCGGCAAACCAGGCGCACACGAAAAAAGCGGTCGCAGGTAATTCGATGGTGCAACGCTGATGGCGATGGGCTACTAGGGGTTCCGTTTTCCCGGGAGGAATACCATGGCTGAAGGTCGCGACATCACGGCCGAAGTAAAGCGGATCATCAAGGAACAGCTCGACGTCGACGAGAAGGACATCAAGCCTGAGGCGAGTTTCATCGACGATCTGGGCGCCGATTCGCTGGGCCTGGTGGAGCTTGTCCTCGCGTTCGAGGAGGCGTTCGAGATCGACATTCCGGACGAGGACACGGAGAAGATCCGGACTGTCCAGGACGCGATTGACTACATCGAAAGGAATGCCAAGGACAAGAAGTAGCGTCCCCACCGCCCTACCGGACGCGGCGTCACCATGGAGGTGGGTTGGCGCGTGAGCCAGCGAAGGGTCTGCTCTTCGCCGATGCACGCGCTCTCGCCTCTGTGGTGGCGCTAGGGCAAGAAGAGCCATGGAACGCGTTGTCATCACCGGCATCGGGCTCGCTACGCCCAACGGCCTCGGGACGCAGGCCACCTGGCAATCTTTGCTGGCTGGTCAGTCGGGTATCGCACCCATCACCCTCTTCGACGCGAGCACGTTTCCCACGCGCTTCGCCGGCGAGGTGAAGGGCTTCGTGCCCGAGGAGTACATCCCCAAGAAGAAGGTGAAGGAGATGGGCCGCTTCGCCCAGCTCTCCGTCGCCGCATCGCAGATGTGCATGCAGGACTCGGGGATCGAGCTCACCGACGAGGACCGCGATCAGTGCGGCACGTTCATCGGTGTCGGCCTCGGGGGCCTCGAGTACCTGTTCCAGCACTCGATCACGCTGCACGAGAAGGGGCCTCACAAGGTCAGCCCCTACTTCATCCCGACGGTCATCGCCAACCTCGCCGCGGGGCAGGTGGCGCTGTCGCTCGACCTGCGGGGCGCGAGCTACTGCAACACGAGCGCGTGCTCGTCGAGCGCGCACTCGCTCGGAGAGGCGTTCGAGTGGATCCGCCGAGGTCGCTCGCACATCATGCTCACGGGCGGCGCGGAGGCGACGATCACCGGCCTTGGCATCGGCGGCTTCTGCGCGATGTTCGCCCTCTCTAGGCGCAACGACGAGCCGCAGCGGGCGAGCCGCCCCTGGGACAAGGGACGCGATGGTTTCGTCTGCTCCGAGGGCGCCGGGTCGCTGCTGCTCGAGTCGCTCTCCCATGCGAAGAAGCGGGGCGCGAAGATCTACGCAGAGGTCGTCGGGTACGGCGCCTCGTGCGACGCGTACCACATCACGAAGCCGGCGCCCGACGGCGCCGGGGCGCAGCGAGCGATGAAGATGGCGCTCGACGACGCCAAGCTCGCGCCGGACGCGATCGACTACATCAACGCTCACGGCACCTCGACCCCGCAGGGGGACATCGAGGAGACCCGGGCGATCCTCAAGACGTTCGGCGATCACGCGGCGTCGAAGCGCCTCTGGGTGAGCTCGACGAAATCCGCGATGGGCCACCTGCTCGGGGGCGCAGGTGGGGTCGAAGCGGCGGTCTGCGCTCTCGCGCTGCGCCACGGCGCCGTGCCGCCGACGCTCAACCTGGACGATCCCGACCCCGAGTGCACCCTCGACTACGTGCCGTTCACCTCTCGCGAGCGCCGCCTGAAGCATGTGATGTCGAATTCGTTCGGGTTCGGTGGCACCAACGTGTCGCTCGTGTTCTCCCAGTTCGACGGCTGATCGCGCGCCGCGCTGGATGACTCGATGAAGTGCCCATTTTGCGGCCATCTCGAGGACCGGGTCATCGACTCCCGCGCTGGCGGCGCGGGTGAGGTGATCCGGCGTCGGCGCGAGTGCGCCTCGTGCGAGCGCCGGTTCACGACGTACGAGCGCGTCGAGGACATCCTGCCGACGGTCGTCAAGAAGGACGGTCGGCGCGAGTCGTTCGACCGACAGAAGCTCGTGCGAGGGCTGCGGATCGCGTGCAACAAGCGGCCCGTGTCCACCGACCAGATCGAGGCCATCGCCGACGCGATCGAGCGCGAGGCGCAGGAGTCCGAGCGGCGGGAGATCTTGTCGACCGAGCTGGGCGAACGGGTCATGAACCACCTGCGTACCCTCGATGAGGTCGCCTATGTCCGGTTCGCAAGTGTTTATCGTTCCTTTCGGGACATTGACCAGTTCATGGTCGAGCTTGGCAAGCTTGTGAAGGCCAAGGCGCCCTAGTAGATCCGGCACTTCGATGTCTGCGAAGCCCCCCAGCCCCGATCCCGAGCTCGACGTCGCGATGATGCGCCTCGCCATCGAGGAGGCGCACAAGGCGATGCCGTCGCCGAACCCCCCGGTCGGCGCGGTGGTGCTGAACGCCGCGGGGGAGGTCGTCGCCGTCGCGCACCACGCGCGCGCGGGCGAGGACCACGCGGAGGGGCTGGCGCTCGCGGCCGCCGGCGACGCGGCGCGCGGCGGGACGCTCTACGTGACGCTGGAGCCCTGCAATCACGAGGGGCGCACGCCGCCCTGCGTGGATGCGGTGCTGAGCGCCGGCATCAAGCGCGTCGTGGTCGGCGCGCCCGATCCGAACCCTGCGGTGGTCGGCGGCGGGGCGCAGCGGCTCAGCGACGCCGGCCTCGCCGTGGAGATCGGCGTGGCCGGCGCCGAGGCTCGCGCGCTGATCGCGCCCTGGACCAAGTTCATCACGACGGGCATCCCCCACATCGCGCTCAAGCTCGCCCTGTCGCTGGACGGTCGCATCGCGACCCGCACGGGCGCCTCGAAGTGGGTCACCGGCCCCGAGGCGCGCGCCAAGGTCCAGGAGCTCCGCTCGCGCCACGACGCGGTCGCGATCGGGATCGGCACGGCGCTCGCCGACGACCCTCGGCTCACCCTGCGCGAGCCTGCGCTCGCGCCCGGGGGGCGGAGCCCCATCCGGCTCGTCTTCGACACGCGGCTCAGGCTGCCGCTCCACACGCGCCTCGCCCAGACGGCGCGGGAGGTGCCGACCTGGGTGCTCACGGGCGCCGACGCGCCCGAGGAGGCGGAGCAGGTGCTCGTCGACGCTGGCTGCGTCGTCCTGCGTGCGCCAACCTCGGCGGAGGGCCGGGTCGACGTGACCGCCGCGATGCGCCTCTGCGCCTCGCAGGGGATCGTCTCCATCCTGGTCGAGGGAGGCGCCGAGCTCGCCGGCAGCCTGCTCGCGTCGCGCCTGCCCGACGAGCTGCACGCCTTCGTCGCTCCGATCCTGCTCGGCCCCCGCGGCCGACCGGGCGCCGTCGACTGGGCCGGCCCGGACACGCCAGGCGACGCGCCCCGGATCGTCGATCCTCGCTGGGAGCTCTGCGGCCGCGACGCATACGTCAACGGCCCGCTCGCCTTCCCAGCGCGCAGCTGAGCGCGGGGCGCCCGGGCCGGTCAGCTCGCGGCCTCTGCGCCGCGCTTCTGCATCTTCCGCTGGACGATGCGCTTCTTGAGCGTGCCCATCCGGTCGATCATCAGCACGCCGTCGAGGTGGTCGAGCTCATGCTGGATGGCCACGGCGAGCAGGCCGTCGGCCGCGATCTCGAACGTCGCCCCGTCGCGGCCGCGGGCGCGGACGGTGACGCGCTCGGCTCGCTTGATGTCCTCGCTGATGCCAGGGAACGAGAGGCACCCTTCGGGGCCGGTCAGCTGCCCCTCTTGGCGCACGATCTCCGGGTTGATGAACACGAGGAGGTTGCTCGGCTCGTTGTCTGCGGCGATGTCAACGAGGAAGACGCGGTGTGGCTCCCCGATCTGCGTGGCCGCAAGGCCGACGCCGGGCGCCGCGTACATGGTCTCGGCCATGTCGTCGATAAGCTTCGTGATTTCGGGCGTGATGTCCCCGACCGGCTGTGCCTTCTGGCGCAGGCGCGGGTCGGGATAGTGGAGGATGGTGCGGATGGCCATGGCTACTGAGCATCATAACCTCCGTTCCTAGCTGGCGCCCGTCAAGACGCTCTCATCTCGCGGGTTCCGCGTGCTCTGCGTGCTTCGCGTCGGCCGCCGTTTGTACGGCCAGCCGCTAGCGATTTCGTCGGAACGAGGTCGACGTATCGACGCTGAGCCCGCGGGACTGAAGATCTTCCACGATGTCCGGCACCAGCCCGGAGGGGTGAAACGTCCCCTCGAGCGCGCCGCCGGCGGCCGTCCGCTCGACCACGAACGTGAAGACGTCGCGAATGGCGATCTGCCCGCCCTCCACCGCGAGCTCCGCGATGCGGAGCACCCGGTGGCGACCGTCGCGGAGCAGCGCGATCTCGATCGCGAGGTCGAAGGACGAGGCCAGCCACTCGCGCGCCGTCTCCGGCGTGATCCCGGGGCGGGTCGCGGCGATGTCGGCGGGGAGCCTCGTCACTGCCTGCCGCAGCGTCGGCGCCCGCGAGGCCGCGAGCACGCCGTCCATGCCGCCGCCGATGGCGTCCACGATTTCGGCCGCGACGTGGCCCGAGAACGAGCTCACGACGACCCGCTCCGGCCGGATCCGTACGGCCGCCCGCACGGCCCGGGTGCGTTCGTCCGTCGTGGCGCCGAGCGCGATGGACAGCGTGTTCGGCTGATCGAGGGCGAGCTCGTCCTCCTCCTGGAGCACCACGAACCGGTCGTCGGGCTGCGCCGCGGCAGCGAGCGCGCCGAGCAGCCAGCCCGTCCCGGCGTCCCGCGTCCCGGTGACGAGGAGGTTGCCGCGACCGAGCACGCACTGGGCGAGCAGCCCGGCCATCGCGCGCGAGATCGTCCCGTTGCGCACCAGGTCGTCCAGCGTGACGTCGGGGCGCTGCGGCTTCCGGATCACCAGGGTGGAGCTCGCGGCCGGCGGCAGCACGGCGAACAGCCGGCGCCCCTTCGGCAGGGTCCGCTCGATGAAGCTCGCGCCCGCCTCGATCGGCTGGCCGGCCGTCATGCAGAGCCGGCGGATGGCCCGGCCGACCGCGCGCTCGCTGCTGAACCCGACCTCCGCGATGACGCGCCGGCGCCCGTGCATCGCGATCACGTGGTCGTAGCGGAACACCTGGATCTCGCTCACCTCGGCGTCTTCGAGCAAGCGGTCGAGCGGACCGAGCGTGAAGAGCTCCCGCTGCGCGTCGGCCAGGAGCGCCTCGACGTCGAGCTCGGGGGGGAGCTCGCCCGCCGCGCGCAGCGCCTCCGCGCCCGCGGAGATCGCCTGCGTGATGCGCGGGGCGAGCGCGCTGTCCGGCGGGGCGCCGCCGTCGAGCGCCGCGAGGTCGACCACGTCGGCGAGCCGCTCCATGAGGCGCCCGAGCGCCCGGCGGTGCGCCACGGCTTGCGCCGAGTCCCCCTGTCCCCGGTCGACCCGATCCGAGACGGGCGGGATGGCTCGCCGGCTCGGGATGGGGACCACGCTGGGGTGGACGGCGACGTTCGAGGCGCCCTGCGGCGACACCGCGGCGGTGCTCGTTGCGCTCTGCGCCGGCAGCGGGGTCGCTGTCGCGTACGGGCGCGGCGCCTGTGGGGGCGGGATGGCGGCGTTGACGGCGCGGCCGTCGCGCGCCGGCGGGGCGTTGGTCGCCGCCGGGTGCGCAGGCAGCGACGGGATGGACGCGCCGCTCGGCGAGAGGGGCGGGCGAGGCGAGGGGATGCGCGGCGGACCGGGGACGGGGATGGCCGCGGCCGCGTCGACCGACTCGTCCGGATCGTTCTCGAGGGGGAAGTGGCTGATCACGCCCTGGCTGGTGCGCGACGGCTCGCCCCTCTCGTTGATCAGCGGCAGCGGCGCCGACCGGTGCAGCCCCTTCTCGGCGGACGGCGGCGGCCCGCGATCGGGCAGAGGTCCCGGCTCTCCGGACATCTCTTCCGGCGCGCGCGGGGGCGCCGTGCTGTCCGGAGGGGCCGTCCCGGCCGCCGCCGTCTCGATCCGCAGCACGAAGTCGCCGATGTAGATCTTGTCGCCTTCGCGGACGATCGTCGCCTGAGCGATCTTCCGGCCGTTGACGTACGTGCCGTTCGTGCTCTTGAGATCGGTGACGATGAAGCGCCCGTCGCGGAAGAGCAGCCGAGCGTGCCGCTTCGACACGTTGCCCTTCGGCAGCATCAGGTCGTTGCCCTGCACGCGGCCGACGTTGATCTCTGTCCGGTCGAAGGTTTCGCGGCGCTCCGCGCCCCCCTTCTCGCTGATGATCACCGAGAACATCTCGTCGCCTCGCGGGGCCAGGGCGGAGGTGAGACCCGATGCCCTCGCCACGCCATACGAGCAAGCTCGAACAGACATGTCAACGAGGTGCCTTCGATTCCTGCTCCCGGGCGGCGAGCGGGCTCGAGCCCGGGACTGAGCCGCCTGCGCCCCTGAGCGCACGCGGCGCGGTGCAGATCGAGCGCGCGACGCCGGTCCTGGGATCGATCCGCCGAGCTTCCGGCCCAGCCGTGCGTCGGGAGCACCTCGTCGAACAGGCTGAGCCGGTGCCGCCCGGCGCCTGGCGCCCTCCGAGCAGGCCGCCTGCTCCGGTGAGGCGCTCGATCGATGTTCTTTGCAAGGTTCGGCAAGCGCCTGGCTCGCGCTCGGCGAGCGCGCTGCACGAGGAGCGCGCCCCGCGCCCCATCGCGGCGGAGGCCAGGAGATCGCCGCCCGACGTGCGAGGCTCGCTGCGTGACATGGCGAGGCCCTCACGGATCAAGCGACGCCCTGCGCGGGTCGAAGGACAAGGCTCTTCGATAAGAGCGCAAATCTTGACGGTTGCGCGAATCCTGCTTCGCACCCCACGGCGCGCCGTCACCACGCGTGATCGTGTACTGCCGTCGGGATCCGCTGTACGGCGCGAAATTCTCGTCGGAGGCTGCTGCAACCGGAGACTGCCGGTGAAGCGGTACTGCCTCGCGTAAGCACCGGCCGAACCATCATCGCTGCTTGACCTTGGCGCATCGAGCCGTTTACGTTGGCGCCCGCTCGGACCGGGGAGAATCGTCGAAGTCGCCGCGCACGCACATCAACCAGCGGCTGGGCAGCCGCCCTGCGCAAGCTGGATCTGTCTACGAGGGGGGTTTGCTGCATGCAGCCAAGCCCGCATCGGAATCAGGGACCGCACCCGTGGTCACCTCCCGACTGCCAGCCTGCGCGCCTCGGGTATCGACGAGCTCTGAAGTGGAGGAAATATGGCAGTTGGCAAGGTTAAGTGGTTCAACGACGAGAAGGGTTGGGGCTTCATCAAGCAAGAGACTGGCCCCGACGTCTTCGTTCACTATTCGCAGATCAACGGGGAGGGGCGCCGCCGTCTTTTCGAGGACGAGACCGTTGAATTTGAGATCAAAGAAGGTCCCAAAGGTCTGCAGGCGGTCAACGTGATCCGCGCCACCGCCTGACTTTCCTCCTGACCAGAGCCCCACCGGATTGCCCGCGCAGCGCCCCCGCTGCGCTCGAGTCACGGCATCGCCGAGCCCCGAACATCGCACGCCCGCTTGGAGGGTCCTGCGCGTGGCGGATGGATTGCGCGCGGCTCCGGTGGGGCGCTCGGCGGAGCGTCGATTCGAAGGGGAGCGCTCGGCGGAGGGCCGAGCGCGCGGCGGGCTCATCGCTCGGGGACCGGGACCTCGCGGAACGCGTCTTGACCCGGGACGAAGCGGTGTGACGTGATGCCCCCGATCGTCCCCGCGTCGTCGATCTCGTAGACATTGAACCCGGCCATCCGTTCATCGCTGTCGTGAAGGAGCGAAGCGCTGGTGGCGCCCACGGCGTCGATGTGACCCCGCTCGGTGTGCAGCTTGCGGTGGATGCGCCGGTGCAGGTGCCCGTGCAGCAGCAAGCCGCGGCGAACCTGCCGCAGCAACCGCCCCTCGGCCGCGGCGTCACCCAGGCCTTCCAGCAAGGTCTTCGCCCGGCTCGCCGGGTTATGGAAGGGGTGGTGCTGGAGCACGACCGGCGTTCGCCGTCGCACCTCCGGGTGCGCTAGCGCTCGCTCGAGCGCGCGCAGCTGGACCGGGCCGAGCCGCCCCGATGCCACCAGCGGGGGACGCGGCCAGGCGGTCGAGAGGCCGATGATCGCGACCGGCCCGCGCAGGTGCACGAAGGGGAACGCCGAGCCTGCGTCATCGCGGCCGGCCCCGCCGTCGTCGCTCTTCCCAGGCGCGTCGAGGACGAGGTCGGAGCGCAGGTACGGCGCGAAGTACCGAGAGAAGCGCTGCGAGCGGTGCGCGCCCTTCGTGTACGCGTCGTGGTTCCCCGGGACGATGCTCACCCGCTCGGGAGGAAGACCGAGATCGCTCTGCAAGAAGTTGCGGACCAGGACGAACTCTCGCTCGAGCGCGAGGTTCGAGACGTCGCCGGTGATGACGACGTGGTCCACGCCGAGCCGCCGTATCTCCCGCGCCGCTGCGTGCACCGCGTGCGGCTTGTGGATGGCGTGGCGCCGGAAGCGGAGGTTGAGGTAGCCCGTGAGACGCTTGTTCAGGAGCCGGAACGGGATGGCCCCCTCGAGGGAGAGGAGGTGCAGGTCGGAGAGGTGCGCGATCCTCACGGGCGCAGTATGGGCTCTTCCGGCGCGGCGGCCAACCGCCGCGCGCCTCGGCCCGCGCGGCGGCCCACCGCCGCGCTCCTGGGATCGAGCGTCGCGCGCGCCTCGGCCCGCGCGGCGGCCCACCGCCGCGCTCCTGGGATCGAGCGTCGCCCGCAACGGCTCAGGCGTCGCGCGCGCAGCGGAAGCCGCGCCACGCGCGGCGGCTCGTCGGCGAGTCGTGGCCCCGCGCGGCGCCGCGCAGCCAGGGCCGGCCCAGGATGTAGCTGCCGCCCCGCAGCACGCGCTCCTCCCCCATGTCGGGCCCACGCGGGTTCTTCGCGCTGCCGCTTGGATACTCGGGATGGTAGTAATCAGCGACCCACTCCTCGACGTTGCCGGCGAGGTCGTCGATGCCGTCGGGGGTGCGGCCGGCCACGAGCGAGCCGACGGGCGCGAGCTCGAGGAAGCCGTCGCCGTCGTCGAGCTCGTCGAACGACAGCCTCCCGTGGTTCGCGTGGAAAGGGTTGTAGACATGGCCCCAGGGGTAGCGGCGCCCGGCCACGCCGCGCGCAGCCCGCTCCCATTCGGCCTCGGTCGGCAGGCGACCGCCGGCCCAGACGCAGTAGCGCTGCGCGTCGCTCCACGAGACGAGCACCACCGGATACTCGGGCCGATCGAACCGCTGCCCGCCGGAGGCGTACGGGGGTTCGGCGCAGACGCCGGCCGAGACGCACCGGCGGTAGCTCGCGACGGTCACCTCGGTTCGATCGATCCAGAAATCCGACAGGTACACCTCGTGGGGCACGAGCTCATTCGCGAAGCTCGCCTCGGTCTCATCGACGCACAGCTCACCGGCCGGCTCGAGCTTGCAGAGCGTCACCGCGTGCGCGATCTCGACCTCGCTCGATCCCATCGTGAAGCTCCCTGCGCGCACGAGGACGGCGGGCGGGCCGGGCGCGCGCAGCGCGACGACGCTCGCGGGCGACCGCGCGCGCTGGCCCTCGGCGCCCGCCGAGAGCGCGGCCTCCGGGCGCGCCGGGAGGCGCGGGGCGCGCTGCGCGCGGGGCGGTGGAGCGGCCGCGCCGGCCAGGGAGAAGGCGACGAGCGAGGCCACCGTGGCCAGCGTGAAGAGGGCCGCCGGGCGCATGTCGGAGACGTAGCATGCTCCAGCCTCGCGGACTGTTTCCCCCTCTTCCGACTTCGCTCGAGGCGGCGGTCGGTCGTCTGGGACGTCAGGAACACGGCGGGCCGGCTGGTCGAGCGGTCGATCCAGCGTCGCGCGACGCACTTTTGCGGCGCACCTTCGCCGCGCGTCACGCGTGGCGCTCGCCGCGCGACGCGCCGCAAAAGTGCGCTGGGCGCCGAGGAGCGATAGACTCGAGGGGCTCGATGTCAACCCTTATGGACAACGCGAACACGGTGAGCGCGGAGGTCGACGCCGCGGTGATCGAGGCGCTGCATGAGGCGCTCGAGAGCGGAGAGCTCGTGCTCTTCGTGGGGGGAGGCATCTCGGCCGCGGCCGGGCTGCCGACGTGGCGTCAGCTCGTCGATCTGCTCGTCGAGAGGGTGCGCGAGCAGGCCAGCGACGAGGTCGCGATCGCCGAGGTCGCGGCGCTCGCGCGATCGCAGCGCTACAGCGAGGCGCTGGGCGCGGCGGAGCAAGCGCTCGGCGCAGCGGAGTTCAACGCGTTCGTCGAGGATGCGCTCGACGACGAGGGGCTCGATCCGCCGCGGATCGCGATCGCGATCGCCGCGCTGCGAGACAAGCTGCGCGCGGTGCTCACCACGAACCTGAACCACCTGCTCGAGCGCGCCTTCGGCTTCGAGTGGGACACCCTGTGGCGCGTCACCGACGAGGTCGCGTGGCGGCGGCGGTTCATCCTCAAGCTGCACGGCACGCTGAAGGAGCCGCACAGCTGGGTGTTCGCGCGCGAGCGCTTCCTTGCGTCGATCGCGCCGCCCGACGTGCGCAAGTCGCTCACGACCGTGCTCTCGCGGTGCCCCGTGCTCTTCATCGGCTTCGGGCGCGCCGACGGCAACTTCGAGGAGATGCTGGCGGACATCCACGCGCTCTCGGGCGCCTCGCCGCCGCCCCGCTTCGTCATCGCCCCGGGCGCGAGCCTGACGCCGCACCGCCGCAAGACGCTCGCGGACATGGGGTTCCTGCTCCTGCCTTACGACACCCCCGACGGCAGCCACGACCGGGTGCTCGCGATCCTCGAGCGCACGTGCGCGCCCCGGCCGCGCGCGGTCACGTCGCGCGGCCGCTCGATCCTTCCTCCCCCGATCCCCGATCTCGAGCTCCCGCCCTCCTCGTCGCCGCTCGGCGCGCCGTACGACATCCCGCCCGACTCGGCCGCGTACGACGACACGGTCACGATGACGGGGGCGCTCGAAGGGTCGCGGCGCGAGCGCGTCTCCGAGCCCCCTGCGAGCCCGATCGAGGTGTTCTTCTCGTACTCGGAGAGCAACCGCGAGCTGCGCGACAAGCTCGAGACGCACCTCGCCATCCTCAAGCGCAAGGGCGTCATCCGCGGCTGGCACGACGGTGAGATCGGCGCTGGCGAGGAGCGCGACACGGCGCTCGCCGAGCACCTCGAGACCGCGAAGGTCATCCTCCTGCTCATCAGCGCGGACTTCCTCGCGTCGGACTTCTGCTACGACGTCGAGATGCAGAAGGCGATCGAGCGCCACGATCGGGGTGAGGCGCGCGTCATCCCCGTCATCCTCGACGCCTGCGACTGGGAGGGCGCGCCCTTCGGCAGGCTGGCCAGCTTGCCGCGGGGCGGGCGCCCGGTGACGAGCTGGGTCAACCAGAGCGAGGCGTTCACCGACATCGCAAAGGGCATCCGAAAGCAGGTCGAGCAGCTCACTCAAAACCCCTCCTGAGCTCACCGAGCGCCGGCACCCAGCCGGTGAGCAATTCAGAGGTGCCACCGCCGCCCGGGATCTGGGGCGTCCCCGCGTCGACCAGCCGGAACCTGGCCGCGCGCGACGATCTGCTCGCCGAGATCGGCGCCGCGCTCGCCAGGCGGGGCGTGGCGCCGCTCTGCGGGCTCGGCGGCACCGGCAAGACCAAGCTCGCGATCGAGTACGCGTACCGCAACGCCGGAGCCTACGACACCGTCTTCCTGATCGACGGCCAGAGCCAGGCGACGATGGACGCCTCCTTCGTCACGCTCGCCGCGGAGATGAGGCTGCCCGAGCACGAGCAGCTGGATCCCGCGCGCGCCGTCGCCGCGGTGCGCAGCAAGCTCGGGCGTCGCGGGCGCTGGCTCCTCCTCTTCGATGGCGTGCGCGACCCGAGCGAGGTCGAGCCCTATATCCCGAGCGTCTCCCACGGCGGTCGCGTGCTCACGACCTCGCAGAACCCTATCTGGCGCGGTCTCACGACGGTGAACGTCCGCGGTATCGAGCGCGCCGAGTCGGTGCGCTTCCTGCTCCAGCGCACGGGCGAGACCGACGCGGAGTCGGCCGACGCGCTCGCAGAGGAGCTCGGCGATCTGCCGCTCGCCCTGGCGCAGGCCGGCGCGTACATCGAGGAGACCGGACGCCCGCTCGCGGAGTACCTCGCCCTGTTCCGCCAGCGGCCGGCCGCGCTCCTGGAGCGCCCCGCCAGCTTCCCGGTGACGGTCGCGACCGCCTGGGAGAGCGCGCTCGCGGCCGTGTTCAGCCACCAGGCAGCGGCAGAGCTCCTCAGCTTGTGCTCGTTCCTGCCGATGGACGCGATCCCCCGGCGGTCGCTCGGCGAGTACGATCCGCTCGCGCTCGACGACGCCATCGCGATGCTGCGGCTGCACTCGCTGATCGAGGTGCGGCCGCACGCCCTCAGCGTTCACCGCCTCGTGAAGATCGTCGTCCGCAACCAGCTGCGGCGGGACGATCGGCGGCGATGGATGGAAGCGGCGCGCCGCATCGTTCAGGCTTCCGGCCGGATCTCCCCGAGCACGGAAGAGGAGCGCGAAGGTAGGACGGAGCCGGAGTCGGGGTAAGGCAAGCCCCTCACGAGACGATGGAGGTTCGACCCGCATGTATCCGCCGACAGCGTCAACTACCGTCTCTTCCTGGGTCTTTTCCGACCGCGTATTCTCGTTGCGCGTCAGGTCCGTCGTGAGACTTTAAGGCCCGCGAGAGGAACTATGGTTGCCTTGGCGACGAGCCCCGCCGATGTGTTCTTCTCCTACTCTCCGAGGGACGAGGACCTGCGGCCCAAGATCGAGACCCACCTCGACGCGCTGAAACGGCAGGGGGTCATCCGGAATTACCAGGGCTTCGCGCTCGGCGGAGGGAGGGAGCGGCGAGAGGCGACCGCGGCGAGGCTGCGCGAGGCCCGGGTCGTGCTGCTGCTCGTGAGCGCGGATTTCCTCTCCACCGACGCGTGGCTCTCTGCGGAGATGCGGGAGGCGATCGCTCGCCACGAGGCCGGCGAGTGCCGGGTCATCCCCGTGATCCTGCGGCCCTGCGCCTGGGAGAAGACGCTGCTCGGTGCGCTGCAGCCGCTGCCGAGCCGCGCGCGGCCCGTGACGAGCTACCCCAACCAGAGCGAGGCGTTCACGGAGATCGCGAAGGGGATCCGGAGCGCCGTCCGCGAGACGGAGCCGCCGACGCAGCGGCCGGCCGCTCGAAGACCGTCGAGCTCGCCCGACGCGGAGCCGCACATCAAGAAGCTGCCGCCGCGCAACCCGGGCTTCACCGGGCGCGACCAGCTCCTGAGCGAGCTGCGGAGCACGCTCACGACGGGAGGGCCCGCGGCGCTAACGCAGTCGATCAGCGGCCTCGGCGGCGTCGGCAAGACGCAGCTCGTCGCCGAGTACGCGCACCGGTACGCGAGCCAGTACAACGTCGTCTGGTGGATCCGCGCCGAGGAGCCGGCCATGGCGGCCGAGGACTTCGCGCGCCTCGCCGCGGCCCTCGACCTGCCAGAGCAGAACGAGGCCGACCACCGGATCGCGATCGAGGCGGCCCGGTCGTGGCTGTCGCGCAACGACAAGTGGCTCCTCATCTTCGACAACGTGAACGATCCGCAGGACGTCGCCCCGTACCTGCCGCACCCGCGCACCGGGCACATCCTCATCACCTCGCGCAACCCGAGCTTCCGCGGCATCGCCACCCCGCTCACCGTTCCGGCGCTCGACCGCGCCGACTCGGTGAAGTTCCTGCTCGATCGGACAGGGCAGAGCGACGCGCGCGCCGCGGAGAAGCTCGCCGAGACGCTCGGGGATCTCCCCCTCGCGCTGGTGCAGGCGGCGGCGACCATCAAGGAGACGGGATCGTCGATCGCGACCTACCACGCCGCCTTCGGCGATCACCAGCGCGGGCTCCTGCTCCGCGGCATGCCGATGGACTACCCGACGCCGATCGCCACGACCTGGGGCCTCGCGTTCCAGGAGGCGCAGCGCTTCTCGCCCGTCGCGGTCGACCTCTTGAGCCTGTGCGCGTACCTGGCGCCCGATGACATCCCGCGCGAGGGCCTCGCCGACGCCGCGCCGCACCTGCCGGCGGCGCTCGCGGAGGCGCTGAGCGATCCGCTGATGCTCGACGAGGCGGTCGCCGCGCTCCGCCGCTACTCGTTCATCGACGTGCACGAAGGCGCGCTCTCCGTGCACCGCCTCGTCCAGGCGGTGGTCCGCGATCGCCTCTCGCCCGAGGACCGGAAGGTGTGGGCCGAGGCGGCGATCCGGCTCGTCGACCACGCGTTCCCCGAGAGCAGCGACGATGTGGAGACGTGGCCCTTCTGCGCCCGATGGCTGCCGCACGCGCTCGCCGCGGCGAGCCAGGCCGAAGCGCACGACGTCGCGAGGGAGGTGCGCGGGCGGCTCCTCGCCCGGTTCGCCGTCTACCTGCAGGGGCGCGCCGCGTTCGCGGAGTCGAAGGGGTACCTGGAGCGGGCGCTCGCGCTCCACGAGGCGGTGTTCGGCGACGACGATCCGAAGGTCGCGGCCGTGCTGCGCAGCCTCGGCAGCGTCCTCCACGATCTCGGCGATCTCGGCGGCGCGCGGGCTCACCTGGAGCGCGCGCTGGCGATCGACATCGCGAGCTTCGGCCCCGATCACCCGGACGTCGCGCGCGACGTGAACGACCTCGGCAGCGTGCTCATGGATCAGGGCGATCTGCCGGGCGCCCGCAAGCACCTGGAGCGCGCCCTCGCCATCGACGAGGCGACGTACGGCCCCGACGATCCGAGCGTCGCGATACGGCTCAACAACCTGGGCGCGCTCTTCCGCGACCTCGGCGACTTCGCGGGCGCGCGCGTGCACCTCGAGCGGGCGCTCGCGATCGACATCCGCGCCTACGGTCCGGATCACCCGACGGTCGCGATCGGGCGCACGAACCTCGGTCGGCTGCTCCACGATCTCGGCGACCTCAAGGGAGCGCGCGATCAGTTCGAGGAGGCCCTCAAGATCGACGAGCACAGCTACGGCCTCTACCACCCGCGCTTCGCGCTCGCGCTGAACAACCGCGGGCGCGTGCTGCGCGATCTCGGCGACCTGGCCGGCGCGCGCGCCGACTTCGAGCGCGCGCTCGCGATCGTCGAGGACACCTACGGGCCGGACCACCCGGACGTGGCGCGGGACATCAACAACCTCGGCAGCGTGCTGCGCGACCTCGGCGATCTCGAGGGCGCGCGCGCGAACTTCGCGCGCGTGCTGAAGATCGCCGAGGCGACCTACGGCCCGGACCACCCGGCTGTGGCGATCGGCTGCAACAACCTCGGCAGCGTGCTGCAAGCTCTCGGCGAGCTGCCCGGGGCGCGCGAGCAGCTGGAGCGCGCGCTCGGCATCGCGCAAGCCACGTACGGCCCGGATCATCCGGTCGTGGCGAGCATCGTGAACAACCTCGGGCGCGTCTTGCAGGCGCTCGGCGATCTGTCGGGAGCGTGGCAGCAGATCGAGCGCGCCGTGGCGATCGCCACGAAGGCGCTCGGGCCGTCGCACCCGTCCGTGCAGATCTTCTCGCGGAACCTTGCGCGCCTCGGCGACGCCCTCGGGAGCAGCGCCGGGGCCACCTGAGCGCCGCGCAAGGAGGACGCCGGGGCGAGGTGCCCCGGCGTTCGCTGCGTCCTGGCGATTCCTTGAGCCAGGTGTGCGGAGCTAGCCGAGCAGGATCTGCGTCGGGTGCTCCAGGAGCTGGCGCAGGACCTTGAGGAAGGTCGCGCCGACCGCGCCGTCGACGACGCGATGATCGCAGGAGAGCGTCATGCTCAGGCGGCGGCCCGGCACGATCTGCTCGCCGCGCACGACGGGCTCCTGGCGGACCTGGCCCACGGCGAGGATCGCGCCCTCGGGCGGGTTGATGACGGCGCCGAAGTTGTCGATCCCGTACATGCCGAGGTTCGAGATCGAGAACGTGCCGTTCGCCATCTCCTCGGGCCGCAGCTTCTTCGCCTTGGCCCGCCCGGCGAGCTCGCGCACCTCGGCCGCGATGTCGAGCACCTGCTTGCGATCGACGTCGCGCACCACCGGCGTGACAAGGCCTTCGGGGACGGCGACCGCGACCGAGATGTCGACGCGCTGGTGGACGAGGATCGCGTCCGGGGTGAACTGCGCGTTGCACTCCGGGACGCGCACGAGCGCGATGGCGCACGCCTTGACGAGGAGATCGTTGAAGCTGACCTTGGCCGGCTTCTCCCCCTCGGCGGCGGTCGCGGCGAGATCCGCGTTGATCTGCTCGCGCAGCGCGTTCAGCGGATCGGCGTCGACGTCGATCGAGAGGTAGAAGTGCGGGACCGTCTGCTTGGACTCGGTGAGGCGCCGGGCGATCGCCTTGCGCATCATGCTGAGCGGCCGCACCTCCGGCGCAGCGAGCTCGCCGGGGGCGGTCGCCCTGGCCGCCGCGGCGGCCGGCGCCGGCTTCAGCCCCTCGAGGTCGCGCGCGACGATGCGCCCGCGCGGACCGCTGCCGGCGACGTTGCTGAGGTCGAGCCCGCGCTCTCGGCCGAGCTTCCGCACGTAGGGCGACGCCTTCACGCGCCCGTTCGACGACGGCTGCGGCGCGGCCGGCTGCGTGGGCGGCGAGACCGCCTCGCCGCGCGCCGCGGGCGGCGGGCTCGTCACGGGCGCGTCGCCGCCGGCCGGCGGCGCGGCGCGCTCTCCCTTGGGCTGAGCCTCCGCCGCGCTCGGCTTCGCCGCGGCGGCGGCGCCGCTCCCGCCGGCGAGGGCGCTTACGTCCTCGCCCGGGGCGCCGATGATCGCGACAGGCTGGCCGAGCTGAACCACGCTGCCCGCAGGCACGAGGATCTTGAGCAACGTCCCTCGATCGAAGGACTTGTACTCCATGGTCGCCTTGTCGGTCTCGACCTCTGCGAGCAGATCGTCGATGTCGATCGCGTCGCCTTCCTTCTTGTGCCAGGCGCTGATCTGCCCCTCCTCCATGGTCGGGGACAGCTTCGGAAGTTCCAGAACCTTCGCCATGGGTCTATCAACCTTGATCGGGGATGTGGGTCCGCTCAGTCAGCTTTTGTAGAGAACGCGGTGAACGTTTTCGATGATCCGCGACGCCTGCGGGATCACGTACTGCTCCAGCCGCGCGTTGTAGGGCATCGGGACGTCGAGCGTCGTCGCGCGCAGCACGGGCGCGTCCAGCTCGTCGAACGCGAGCCGCTGGATGCGATCGGCGATCTCCGCGCCGACGCCGCCGTACGGCCAGCCCTCGTGCGCCACGACCGCGCGGTGCGTCTTCGTGACGCTCTTCACGATCGTCTCCTCGTCGAGCGGGCGCAGCGATCGCAGGTCCACGATCTCCGCGCTGATGCCCTCCTTCTCCAGCTCCGCGGCCGCCTCGAGCGCGACGTGCACCATCCGGCTCCACGCGATGATCGAGACGTCGGTCCCCTCGCGCACGATCGACGCGACGCCGAGCGGCACGATGAAATCGGGATCGTCGGGCACCTCGCCCTTCACGCCGTAGAGCGTCTCGCTCTCCATGAAGAGCACCGGGTTGTCGTCCCGGATCGCCGACTTCAGGAGACCCTTCGCGTCCGCCGGCATCGCGGGCGCGAGGACCTTGAGGCCGGGGACGTGCGCGTAGAAGTGCTCCATCGCGTGCGAGTGCTGCGAGCCGACCTGCTTCGCCGAGCCGTTCGGCGCCCGCAGCACGAGCGGGATGCTGAGCTGCCCGCCGGACATCTGCCGGAGCTTCGCCGCGTTGTTGAGGATCTGGTCGAACGCCACGGCGGAGAAGTTCCACGTCATGTACTCGACGATCGGCCGGAGCCCGACCATCGCGGCGCCGATCGAGATGCCCGTGAACCCGCTCTCGGTGATGGGCGCGTCGATCACGCGCCTGCTCCCGAACTTGTCGAGCATCCCCTCGGTCACCTTGTAGGCGCCCTGGTAGTGCCCGACCTCCTCGCCGACGAGGTACACCCGCTCGTCGCGCTCCATTTCCTCGACCATGGCGGCGCGAACCGCCTCACGGAATCTTAGGACGGTCATCGCGCAAAAGGTCCTGCATAGGTTGTGGGCTCGAGCACCTCGGGCCCGGGTTCGGGGCTCTCCTCGGCGAAGCGGATCGCGTCGGTGATCTCGTCTTCCACCTCTTTCTCGATCGCCTCGAGGGCGGCCTTGTGGCCCTTCTCCTCGAGCTCGACGCGAGAGCGGAGGAGCACGTCCTTCTTCTTGCGCTCCTCGAGCTCCTCCTTCGTCCGGTACTTGCCGGGATCGCTCATCGAGTGGCCCCGGAAGCGGTACGTCCTGATCTCGACCAGCGTCGGCTCCGAGTTCGTGCGCGCCCGCGCGACGGCCTCGGCGAGGCGATCGCGCACCTGGAGGACGTGCTCGGAGTTGAAGCGATCGCGCTCCATCCCGTAGGCGAGCGCCTTCAGCGAGACGTCCTCGACCGAGAGCGTCCGGGAGAGCGGCGTCCCCATCGCGTACTCGTTGTTCTCGCAGACGAACACGATCGGCAGCTTCCACAGCGCCGCGAGCGACATCCCTTCGTGGAAGTCGCCGATGCTCACCGCGCCCTCGCCGAAGAACACCATCGAGACCCGGTCCTCGCCGCGGTACTTCGACGCGAACGCGGTCCCGACGGCGATGGGGATGTGCCCGCCGACGATGCCGTAGCCGCCGAGCATGTTGTGCTCTTTGTCGAAGAAGTGCATCGAGCCGCCGAGCCCCTTCGAGCACCCGGTGACCTTGCCGTAGAGCTCGGCCATCGCGGCGCGCGGGCTCATCCCGCGGGCGAGCGCGAGCCCGTGATCGCGGTAGGTGGTCATCACGTAGTCGTCGGGGCGGAGCGCCGCGGAGGCACCGACGGCGATGGGCTCCTGACCGATGTACAGGTGAAGGAACCCACCGATCTTGCTCTGCGCGTACGCGCGGGCCGCCTCTTCCTCGAAGCGGCGTATCTGAAACATCTTTCGGTAGAGCGACAGATGGAGATCGTCGCCGTTTGTCAGGGTAGTCATCGCGGAGATCTCAAGGGGCAGAACAGCAATTCAGACAGTCGCTAGGGCAGAGGTCGGCGTGAATCCAGGGCGCCTCTCCGGGTCCTGCGATGGACCCAGCGAGCCGCTTGACGTCGGCCGTGCAGGACAGCGACGGTGCTTACTCGGGCTCCTTTACGGGAGTTTTTTCCGCGTGACAACGCATCCGCGATGTCACGCGTTCAACGCGCAGCAGCATCGGCACCACCGGCGTCTTGCGCGCCGGGCTCTGTGGCCTCTGGCACGTCGAGGTCGTCGGTCTCCGGTGTTCCGGCGTCCGCGGCCTGCTCGTCCTCGGGGAGCGCGGTCGACACGGGCGAGGGCGCGGCGCTGCCCGGCGCGCTCGCGCTGGGCTCCGCGGCGCTGGGCTCCGCGGCGCTGGGCTCCGCGGCGCTGGGCTCCGCGCTGACCGTCGCGCGCGCGGTGGTGTCGGCGGGGTCGTGCTTCGGGCGCGCAGGCCGCGTCGACGGCGCGGGGCGCGGTCGCGGCGCCGTCGTCGCCGACGACGCGCTCGGCGCTGCTCCGACGGCGGGCTCCTCGGCGGGCGCGTCTGCAGATCGCAGCGCGGTGTGGAGGAGCAGCGCGGCCGTGGCCACGACCACGGCCGCGCCCACGGCGATCTGCCCCGCCTTCCGTTCGCGGGGAGGGAAGTTGATGTCGAGCGGATCCGCGCGCACCGCGGCTGGCTCGGCGGACAGCGCCGGCGTCGCCGTGACGGCGCTGTCCAGCATCCGCCTCGGCATCTGGCTGGAGGCGGCCCACTCGAGGCTGCTCGCGAACGCGGCGCCGAACTCGTCGCAGCTCGGGTACCTGTCCTCGGGTCGCTTCGACAGCCCGCGCGCGAGCACCTGATCGAGCGACGGCGGGAGGCCGAGCTCCCTCGCGATCGGCGGCGGCTCGTCGGTCGCGATCCGCGACGCGACCGAGACCGCGTCGTCGCCCGGGAACGCGCGGCTCCCGGAGATCGCCTCGTACATGACGGCGGCGAGCGAGAACTGATCGCTCTCGGGCGAGAACTTCCCGACGCGGAACGTCTCCGGCGCGCTGTACGCGGGCGTCCCCATGAGCCCTCCCTGGTGCGTCAGCGTCGAGTCCGGGATCCGCGCGATGCCGAAGTCGGCGATCTTGCCGCCGTTCATCGAGAGGATGATGTTCTCCGGCTTGATGTCGCGGTGGACGATGCCTGCCCTGTGCGCGATCGTGAGCGCCTCGCCGAGCTCGCGCGCGAGGCGCGCCGCCTGCGCCGCCGAGAGCGGCCGCTCGAGGAGGTGCTGCTTGAGCGTCGGCCCCTCGACGTACTCGAAGACGAGGTAGAGCCCGAAGTCCGGGTCCTCGCCGACGTCATGGAGCGTGACGAGGTTCGGGTGGGTCACCCGGGCGGCGGCGCGCGCTTCGTGGCGCATCCTCACGATCAGCTGCTCGCGGACGTCGCGCGGGATGCGCAGGTCGTCGCGCAGGTGCTTCAGCGCGACGTCGCGATCGAGCAGCGGATCGTGCGCCAGCAGCACGCGCCCCATCGCCCCCTCGCCGAGGAGGCGCTGCACGTGGTAGCGGCCGAGGGCGGCGGGCAGCACGGAGCTATCGCTCGGCTGTGCGAGCGCGCCGCCGCCATCGGAGGACGAGGATCGAGGCACGTCGCGTCGGTTCTAACCGGCCAGCGGCCCCGGCGGAAGGCCTGGCCGGCGTCTCGCTTCCGGTTATGCTCTGCCGCAGCGCGCCCCGGGTCCACGAGCGGCGCTCGCGGTCCTGCGGAGGCGGTCCCCGCAGGGCCCTGGCGGCGTGCGGCATCCCAGAGAGGGCGCAGCGAGCACAGATGAGCACCGAGAGCGCGTCGAAGCCGGTCCAGGTCGCCGGAGCTACGAAGAAGCGGGGCAAGGCCAAGTACATCGTGCTCGTCGGCCTCGTGCTCATCGTCGTCCTCGCCCAGCAGACGGGGCTCCTCGGCTTCGGCGTGGCGCACCTCCGCGCTGCAACATTCCCGAGAGACGAATCGCTGCTCGAATATGTCCAAGGCAGCGTCCCCGGCGTGGTGATCGTCGACCCTCACCAGATCGACCTGAAGGCGCTCGGCGCGGAGGGGGGCGCGGTGCGGCTGCACATCGAGCGCACCCGAGACGACATCAAGAAGGCGACGGGCATCGATCTCGGGTTCGACGTCGACAAGCTGGTCGTCGCCCCGTCGCTCGTGGTCGCGCGCGGGCGTTTCAACGAGCAGAAGCTCGCGGAGCGCCTGGCGACGCACAGCTACGTCCAGGCAGAGTACAAAGGCGTGAAGTACCTGCTCCGCGCCGGCGAGGACGCGATCGCCGTGCGCGACGGGTCGATCCTGCTGTACGGCGCCGAGCCGGAGATCCGCGCGAGCATCGACGCCGAGGAGGCCGGGACGTCGCTGGCGAGCCGGGACGAGGCGACGTCGCGCCTCGCGCACATCGGGTGGGATCGTCCCCTCCTGGGCGTCGCTCTCCTTTCCGAGAGCAAGCCGAGCCTCCGCGCGATCCTCACCGGCTCCACGGGCCCGCGCGCCGTCACCGTCGGCGTCTCGACGAAGGGCGGGCTCTCGGTGACCGTCGCGATCGACGCCGCGTCGGCCGACGCGGCCGAAGAGCTCCGGAAGCTCCTCGAGGAGAAGCGCGCGAACGTCGATGCGCTGAAGGCGCTCGTCGGACCGGAGCCCGGGGCGGCGCTCGCCGAGATCGCGAAGCGCGCGACGCTCGCCGTGGAGCCGGGCGCCGGCCGGCTGACGGTGCAAGCGGAGGTGCGCCCCGAGGAGATCGAGCAGCTCGCGAAGGCCGGCTATGCGGCGGCGGGCTCGCTCGGGGATATGTACAAAAATGTGCGGCTTCTTCAGCTCCTCGCGCCGAGCCCCTGACGCCGTCGTCCGAGCGGGAGGTGCGCTCGGCCCGCATCGATCTGGATACGGCTGTGCATGACGGTACCACCGCTCATGTCGAGCGGGAGCTGCCGGCGGTGTGGCCCTGGTCGAGGCTCAGAGCTCGGCGCAGCGCGGGCACCGCGCCTCGACCCGGTCCGTCGCGCTCTTGACCCGGGCGCGCGCGGCATCGCACCGCTGGTCCGCATCGCCGGCGAGCCCGCAGAGGTGCTGCGCGGCGCGGCTCATGGACGCGAGCGCGCGGCACGCGGTCTCACAGGGCGGCGCAGACGTCGGCTCGGCCTCGATCTTCTTGGCCGGGGGCTCGCCGCCGGCAGCCGTCGCCCGCGGTGACGGCGCGGTGCGGCTGTCGGGTACGATCGGACTCGGCGGTGAAGGCGCCGCCGGCGGCGGCGCTCCCGGCTGCGCCGCTTCCGCCACGGCCCGGCCCTCGTCGCGCTGCGCGGGCGCGCCGATCGCCTGATCGAGCTCGTCCTCCGCGCGCTCGAGCTCCGCGAGCGCCTGGTCGGCCGTCTCGATGGAGCCTCCCTTGTGCGGCGACATCGAGGTCGCACCGGCGGCCTCCGGCGCCACGGGGGCTTGGGCGACGGAGGCTCCGCCGCAGCCCGAGAGCGCGGCGGCGCTGATCCACAGGGTGGCGGCTGCGGGAGACCAGGCACGGTGTCTGTTCATCGGTCCTCCTGCGCCTGACGCGCGGCGCCCGGCTTTCGGCTCATCGCGGCGCCGCGGACCGCGGCCGCGCGCCGAGATCTTGCGTGCGGCGCGGCGAGGATGACCCCCTCGCCGTGCGCTATGCTCGCGGCGATGAATCTGCTTCGACCGATCGGCGCCTTCGTTCTGGCTCTCGGACTGGTCGCAGGCTGTCAGCGAGGCAGCTCGCGCCGGCCTGCGTCTCAGCCGTCGTACGGCCAGGCCTATCCTCCGTACGGCGCGCCCCAGCAGGGTGCTCCTCCACAGCAGCCCGGGTACCCGCAGCAGCCCGGGTATCCGCAGCAGCCCGGGTATCCGCCGGCGCAGACCGGGCCTGTGCCGGCGCCTACCTTCACCGTGCCCACGATGCCGGGGCTGCCGGTGCTCGGCGATCCCATCAACGACATCAACATCGGCTGGCTCCAGTCCGAGGCCGGCGTCGTCATGGGCGCGTTGATCGGCGCGCTGCCGGCGGCCTCGCAGCAGAAGGTGAGGGGCATCCCGTTCATCGCCGATCCGACGGTGGGCGAGGTGAACGCGTTCGCCGGCTGTGACGACCAGCGGATGCCGTTCATGGCGATCACCGACGGGCTCCTCGAGGTAGAGGCGCAGATCGCGCAGTTCAAGGCGACCGACGAGGTCTTCGGGACGAGGAAGCTCGACGAGTTCCTGCGGATGCTCGCGCAGCGACAGCGGCCTGGGCAGCCGATCATCCGGCCGCCGGCGGGCTTCGTCGATCCGGTGCAGCACACGGACGCGCGCAAGGTCGAGCGGCAGCGCCAGCTCTACGACGAGCAGCTCGCGTTCGTCCTCGGCCACGAGCTCGGCCACCACCACCTCGGGCACACGGGCTGCGCGAACGGGCAGGGGGGGAGCCGGGGCGTCACGCCCGCGGATCTCGGGCGGATGCTGTCGCGCACGCTCCCCATCTTCAACCAGCCGAACGAGATCGCGGCGGACGTGGCGGGCGTGAACAACCTGCTCTCCGCTGGCGCGCGGCAGCAGGGATACCGCTGGACCGAGGGCGGCGCGATGCTCACGCTCGGCTTCTTCGCGTCGCTCGATCAGCTCACGCCCGCCTCGATCCTGTTTGCCTTCGAGCAGACGCACCCGCACCCGCTGCTGCGGCAGCCCGTCGTCCAGCAGACCGCCAACACCTGGCGGATGACCGGAGGCGCGCCCGTGTTCACGTTCCCCGGTTTCGGCGGCTGAGCCACGATTTCCCGAGCGTCTCTGCGCTCGCGGGCGCTCGTCCGGAGAGCTCGTCTGCTGCTTCGGCTTGACGCGACCGCGCAGCGCTCCTCCCATCGCGCCGAAAGGAATCGACCATGCAAGCAGAGCTCGGGATCGAGGACCTCAAGGAAGGCACAGGCGCCGAGGCGAAGCACGGCCAGCTCGTGACGGTGCACTACGTCGGCACGCTGACCAACGGCAACAAGTTCGACAGCTCGCGCGACCGCCCGGGCCAGGGCTTCTCGTTCAAGCTGGGGGCCGGGCAGGTGATCAAGGGATGGGATCAGGGCGTCGCCGGCATGAAGATCGGCGGCCTCCGCAAGCTGACGATCCCGCCGGAGCTCGGCTACGGCGCTCGCGGCTTCCCGCCCGTGATCCCGCCGAACTCGACCCTCGTCTTCGAGGTCGAGCTGCTCGCGGTCAAGTGATCCGCTGCGTCGGCCCCGCTGCGTCGGCCGCTGCGCGCGACCGGCGCTCGGGGCGGCGCGCAGGTCGACGCGGACGACGCGCCCGCGGCGCTGCTCACGGCTTGATGGGGGCGCCGCACTCGACGCAGAACCGGTTGCCGATGAAGAGCTCGTGCTTGCAGTGCGCGCACCGCGCGACCCGCACCTCGGTCTGGCGCTTCGCGGGCTTCGATGACGGGGCTTCCTTCACGGGAGGCCTCGCCGCCGTCGTCACGGCAGCGTAGCGGCCGGAGCCAGCGGCGGCCCGCGAGCGCCGATCCGTGAGCGGCGCGGCGGCCATGCGCGACACCGCGCCAGGCGCGCCGTGGGCCTGGCTCCGCAGGCCGTTGTCCGCGATGGAGTGGATCTGGTGCGCCGCGATGCGCTCGCTGTCTGACGAGGCAGCCGCGTCGAGATCGACCTCCTCGCCCGGGAGCTGTGCGTCGTTGACCACGGCGGGCGGAAGCGCGTCGCCGAACTCATCGACGTGGAGGGGCCGGGTGTCGTCGAGCTCGGCGCTGTTCGGTTGCCGCTCGTCCTGCGCGTCGAGCTGGATGCGGACGATCAGCGCCGAGATGTTGTCGGTCCCGCCCGCCTCGTTGGCCATCTCGATGAGGAGCTCGCAGGCCTCGTGCGGATCCTGGGTGATGTCGACCACATCGAGCATCTGCTGCTCCGAGATCATCCCGCTCAACCCGTCCGAGCAGAGCAGGAAGACGTCGCCGGGCTGGGTGGGCTCCGAGCGGATGTCGACCTTCACGGCGTCCTTCATGCCGAGCGCGCGCGTGATGATGTTCTTCGGGAGCCTCGCCAGCTCGTCCTGGCTCAGGTCGGGCTTGAGCGCGAGGGCGTCGTTGATGAGCGAGTGGTCCTTCGTGAGCTGCTCGATCTCGCCGTGTCGGATCCGGTAGCAGCGGCTATCGCCGACGTGCCCGACGTGGATCTGCTCGGTTTCGCACGACACGTAGGCGGCGACCACCGTCGAGCCCATGCCCTGGTGCTGGGTGTACGTGTTCGAGATGACGAACACATCGTGGTTCGCCTTGCGGATCGCCGCGACGATGCGCCGCGCTTCCGGATCGAGCTCCTGCTCGTCGGCCGGGACGGGGCCTGGCAGGCTGCCGGCGCGGGTCGCCTCGAAGAAGTTGTCGAGCGATTTGGTCGCGAGCGCGCTGGCGACGTTGCCCGCGTTGTGCCCGCCCATGCCGTCCGCCACGACGAAGAGGCCGAGCTCGGACTTCACGAGGACGTTGTCCTCGTTGTGCTTTCGCTGGCGACCTACGTCGGTCACGGCAGCCGCGACGGGTCGGGTGCGGCTGCTCGTCCTGAACTCGCCCATTCGCGGCAGATTATACCTGCCCCTCGCTCTCGACCGCCCACATTCCGGCTGCTTTAGCGGCGGGCTGCTCCCTGGGAGCCGGTCGCCTGAGCGGCGATCCTCGGTGACGTACCGGCCGAGGCCGCCGGTGGTCGCGTGCCCCGGGGTAGGGGATCCAGCGCGAGGCGCACACCGATCTGGAAGAATCCGTAAGCCGTGGGGTCGGAGCCCTCGTCAGGGCGCGAGAGGTAGGTGCCGGCGTCGAGCTCGGCGAACACACCGACGCCAAGGATCGGCGCCGGGTAGAAGTCGGCGCCCAGCGCGATGCGGGCGACATCGAGACCGTGGAACACGTGATCGGTCGCTGTTGAACCGGCCGCCGAGGCCTCCGGCCATGTGAAGACCGCTCGCCGGTACCCCACGCCGTAGCTGATCCAGGGGTCGACCGCGATCCCCTGGGCGACGTGGTAGACGAACCCCAGACCCAGGTCGAGGCTTCGGCCGGAGCAGTCGCTGCAGCCTGCCGCTGCCGGGAGCAGGGTGTAGGAGCCGCTTGCTTCCAGGACGGTCACACGGCTCAAGCCGATGCCGAGGTTGGCGCCGAAGGCGAACCCGCCCGAGACCGTGTCGGTGACCGGTTGACCGGCGGCCATGCCGCCGAACGGCTGGCTGTACCCGGCCCGTCCCTGGAGCAGGACGTGTCCGCTTCGCTCGTCGGGCCCGGCGGGGCGCTTCACCCCGGCTTCCGGCCCGGCCTCTTCTTCCTCAGCTACCTCGGCTGCGGCCGTCGTTTGATCTGCGGGCTGGGCGAGGGCCTGGTTGGCCGAGAGCACCCAGCCCGCTGCCGCCACGCCGAGGGCCGGCGCGGTCCACCTTGTCGAGCGCGATCTCACGAACGGCCTCTAGAACAGCGCGGTCCCGAGCGCAAAGGGGGCGCGCGCCGACGAGCAGGAATGTCGCCCGGGCGGCGCGGGCGACGCGACTCGACGCAACTCGACGCAACTGCGCCTCGCGCGCCGACGACAGACCTCCTGGACATGGACAACGCACCGATCTGCAGCGACCACGACAGCCCTTCCGGACCCCTCACTTCTGCTCACCGCGATAGGGCGGCGTCCGCGCCGCCACCGGCGCCGGCCGCGCCCCTCGTGGCGCTGCCGGGAGCGCTCGCCGGAGCGCCCGGCGATCGAGCGGACCCTGGCGTGCGCGGCGGCGAGTCCTTCTCGACCCGGGACGTCACCCTCGATCTCGTGGACGACAGCGACGTGCTCGCCACGGTGTGGCTCCGCTGCGAGCACCCCGGCGGAGGCGCTCCGGTGCGCATCGCCGTCGCGCCGGGGGCCGAGCTCACCCTGGGCAGCGCTCCGGCTGCGGACGTGAGGCTCGACGATGCCGCGGTGAGCGCCCGGCACTGCCGCGTCGCGCACCGCGGCGCCTCGATCGAGGTGACGGACCTCGGCTCTCGCAACGGCGTTCGCGTCGGCGGCGTCCGCGTGCGGCAGGCGATGCTCGTCCCTGGCGGCTGCTTCGAGATCGGTCGCACGGCGATGTGCGTCGAGTCGGCTCGAAAAGTGCCGGTGATCGAGGAGGATGGGCCGCCGCTCCCCGGTCTCATCGGCCGCTCGCGGCCCATGCGGCAGCTCGCCGCGGCGGTCCGGCGGGTCGCGCCGCTCCAGCTGCCCGTGCTGCTGCGCGGCGAGTCGGGCACGGGAAAGGACGTCGTGGCCCGGGCGATCCACGCGGAGAGCACGCGGGCCGACCGGCCGTTCGTGGTCCTCAACGCCGCCACGATCCTGCGCGAGCTCGCGGAGTCCGAGCTGTTCGGCCATCGTCGGGGCGCGTTCACGGGCGCGGTTCGGGAGCGTCAGGGGGCGTTCGTCGAGGCCAACCACGGGACGCTCTTCCTCGACGAGATCGCGGCGCTCTCGCTGGAGGTCCAGGCGAAGCTGCTGCGCGTCGTGGAGGAGGGGATGGTCCGCCCGCTGGGGGCAGAGAGGGCGATGCAGATCAACGTGCGGCTCATCGTCGCGACCTGCGAGCCGCTGGAGACGCTCGTCGCCGAGCGTTGCTTCCGCGCGGATCTCTACGAGCGCCTGGCGGTGTGCCGTATCCAGCTCCCCGCGCTGCGCGATCGGGCCGACGACATCCCGCTCCTGGCCGAGCACCTCCTGGCGAGCTCGGAGATCGGCCGGCGCCAGCTGTCCCCTGGGGCGCTCGCCGCGCTGAGGGCGCACCGCTGGCAAGGCAACGTCCGGGAGCTGCGGAACGTGCTGATTCAAGCCGCGCTGCGCGCGCACGGCCGTGTGCTGCCCGAGCACATCACGGCGGTCATCGCCGATCGCGAGCCCCCGGTCCGCCGGAAGATCACGCCCGCCGATGCGCTCCGCGCCTTCGAGGAGGTGGGCGGCAACGTCAGCGCCGCGGCGCGGCTTGCGGATATCCCGCGGTCGACGATGCGGGATCTGCTTCGCGTCGCGAAGGAGAGGTGAGGGCGGCGCTCGGCGCTGGGGCGCTTTCCCGGGAGCACGCGCCGAGGGGAGGGTCTGCGCGGCGGCCGCGGGTGGGCGCTCGCCATCCGCCGAGGCGGGGACGTGGAGCTCGCGCATGAAACACCGCCCGGCATGTCTCCCTTCGGGCCATGCCACCCGGGACGTTTCGTCGCGCGCCACACAAGGCGCGCCTGAGACGTGGAGCCTGCAGGGACCTTATGGCACCTCGGTCGGTGCTGGATCGCGCCCACCCGCGGCCGCCGCGCAGACCCTCCCCTCGGCGCTACGGGCGTGGATGCGGGGGCGGCGGGTCTCGCATGCCGCGATCGATCGCGGGCGCCTTCACGCCACAGCGCGCGGGCGCCGGGCACCCAGGGCGGCGAGGGCGAGCACGAAGAGCGCCGTCAGCGCCCGGGGCGAGGGGGGAGGGGCGTCGGGAGCAGCGAGGGCGCAGTCGCTGGTGTCGTGGTGGTACGCGTCCGGCGGCGCATCGACGCACTGATGCGTCCGGTCGCAGACCTTGCCGTCCATGCAATCGCGGACCGATTTGCAGAGGGTCAGGCACTGTCCTGTGACCTTGTCGCACGCATGCGATGCGCAGGTCTTCGGCTCGCCGGCCACGCATACGCCGCCCTGGCAAACGTCGCTCTGCGTGCACGCGTCGCCGTCGTCGCAGGCGACATCGTCAATCGGCTCGCAGGTGCCTGGGATCCGGGCGCCGATGGGGATGAGGGCGATGTCCGTGGTGACCGCGCAAACGTCGCAGGAGCCGTCGCAGGCCGCGTTGCAGCAGACGCCGTCGACGCAGAAGCCGCTCTGGCAGTCGGCCGTCTGGCGGCACAGCGTGCCATTGGAGAAGAGCTCGAACAGCTCGGCGGTGGCCAGCGGGATCCCGCCCGCACCGACGCCACCGACCACGAGCACCGTCCCATCGTCGAGCAACAGCCCCGCGGGCTTGCTCCGGGGCGTCCTCAACAAGCGGGCGTCGTGCCAGACATTCGCGGTCGGGTCGTAGAGCTCCGCGCTCGCCAGCGGGCCGCCGGTGTCGGCGCCACCCGCGACCAGCACCCGTCCGTCCGGCAGCTCCGTGGCCACATGGCCCGTGCGCGCATGGCGCATGGGCGCCGCGAGCGAAAAGGACATGGTCTCCGGATCGAAGAGCTCTGCCCGGACAAGGACGCCATCGCTACCCGCGCCTCCAGCGATCAGGACGTGACCCGTCCGCAGAAGCGTGGCGCTATGGCCGGTGCGGGCGTTGCTCATCGCTGCGGGAACCAGCTCCCAGCGATCGGTGCTCGGGTCGTACAGCTCCGCGTCGCTGCGAGCGCCAACATCTCCCCAGCCTCCGACAGCCAGCACCTGTCCGTTCGGCAGCAGCGTCACGGTGAACTGCCAGCGGGCCGCCTGCATGGCGCCGCCGGGTGTCCATTGACCGGTGCCCGGGTCGTATCGCTCGACATCGCTGAGCGCGCCGCCGCTCCCCCAACCGCCGGCGACCAGCACCTGCTCGTTCTTGAGCCGAACCGCAGCGTGGTAGGTGCGGGCGCGGTTCATCGCGCCGGCGGGCAGCCAGGTTTCCTTCGCCGGGTCGTACCGCTCCGCGCTCGCGAGAGGGCCGTCGGAGCTGTTGCCACCCGCGACGAGCACGTGGTCGTTCGGCAGCAGCGTCGCGGTGTGGGCGTGACGGGCGCTGTTCATCCTGGCGGCCGGGAGCCAGGTTCGGCTTGCCGGATCGTACTGCTCTACGCGCGCCTCGTAGCCGGCGTGGCTGAGTCCCCCGACGACCAGCACGCGACGGTCGGGCAGCGGCGTCACGGTGGGGTGGACACGGCCGGTGAGCATTGACCCCGCGGTGGCCCAGCGCCCAGCCGGGTCGTACAGCTCCGCGCTCGCGAGATCACCTTCGGAGGTATAGCCGCCCGCGACGAGCACCTGCCCGCTGGGCAGCAGCGTCGCGGTGTGACTACGGCGGGCGGTACCCATCGAGCCGGCGGGCTGCCACGCTCCCGTCGACGGGTCGTACAGCTCCGCGCTCGCGAGAAAATCACCGGAGGCGTAGTCAACGCCGCCCGCGACGAGCACCCGCCCGCTGGGCAGCAGCGTCGCGGTGTGACGAGAGCGGGCGGTGCCCATCGAGCCGGCGGGCTGCCACGTTCCCGTCGCCGGGTCGTACAGCTCCGCGCTCGCGAGAGAACCAGAGGCGTGGTCAACGCCGCCCGCGACGAGCACCTGCCCGGTCGGCAGCAGCGTCGCGGTGTGATCATGGCGGTCGGCGCCCATCGAGCCGGCGGGCTGCCACGTTCTCGTCGCCGGGTCGTACAGCTCCGCGCTTGCGATAGAATCACCGGAGGCGTAGTCAACGCCGCCCGCGACGAGCACCTGCCCGCTCGGCAGCAGCGTCGCGGTGTGACTAAAGTAAAAGCGCGACGCCGCTTCGCCCTTCTTGTCCTCGGGCGGCGCGCTCTCGCCGGCCTGCGGCTCAGGCTGAGCGAGCGCAGCCCCCGGCGACACGAGCGAGGCGGCGAGCACGACCGCGATCGCTCTGGTTCGGCTCCGGAGCACGGTGGGGGACGATACAGCTTATCGGAAGGTGTCGGGGATCAACGACCCCGCCGTGGAAGTCGCACTCGGGGACGCGGGCGTCGCGGTCGCCTTCGGTGCTCTCGTCGCCCTCCCGACCGGCAGCGTCGCAGGCCTCGGCTTTGCCATGTCGAGCCGCATCCTGGACGGGGCGGCGCCGGCCTCGGTCAGGATCACCTCACCCCGCAGCTCGTCCTTGCCCTTGAAGAGCCGGACGCGATGCCGGCTCCCGGGCGCGCCCTCGAGCGTCACCTCACCGCCGTCGACCTTCGCCGGCGCCCCGTCGATTTCCACCGATACGTCGGCCGGCGACACGGCGAGCCTCGCACGCTGGAGGGCAGGGGGAGGCACGGCGACGACGGGCGCCGTGCTCTCCGGCAGCGCGGCCGGCGCCGGCTCCGTCGCAGGGGCCGAGATCGCCGCGGCCTCGCTGGGCGAGACGCTGTCCTGCTGGTTCGCCGCCATCGAGAAGCTGAAGGCGATGACGCCGGCGGCCGCCGTGAGCCCCATCGCCGTGGCGGCCACGCGGCGCGCGCGGGAGCGAGAATCGCTCCGGCCGTTCGACCGCGCCGCCGCGTCGCCGCTGCCCCTGGTGACGGTCGACTGCCCGATCGTCGTGGAGCCGGAGGCGGCTTCTCGCAGGATCCCAGGCGCATCCTCGGTCGCCGCCGACTCCTCGGTCGCCGCTGACTCGGAGGCCGCGTGCCCCACGCGTACCGCGATCCGCGTGATCCTCTGCCGGTGTGCGTCGTCCAGTGGGAGCGACATCGGACGCTTCGGCGCGATCACGGCGCATGTCGCCTCGCTGACCGGGACCAGGTGCTCCTCGCGGAGCGAAGAGCCGTGGGGGAGGAGCGGGCGGATCGCGTCGAGCATCGCCGCCGCGCTCGGGAAGCGATCGCCGGCATCGAACTTCAGCGTGCCGTGGACCACGGCCACCACCTCCGGGCCGACCCAGGGCGCGAGATCCTGGATCGGCTCGGGGCGCACAGAGCAGATCGCCATGATCAAATCGCCAAACGCCTCGATGTGCTCGTGCGGAACCCTCCCCGAGAGCGCGCGGTAGAGGACCACGCCGAGCGACCAGAGATCGGTGTGATAGTCGATGTCGGTGAGGCCACGCGCTTGCTCGGGCGACATGTAGAGCGGCGAGCCGAGGATCCCTCCGGTGCGGGTGAGGCCCGTCGTCGGGCCGCCCTGGTGCGGCTCCGGCTTGATCTTGGCGATGCCGAAATCGAGGATCTTGACCACGACCTCACCCTCCGCGCGGCGCGCGAGGAAGAGGTTCGCGGGCTTGATGTCCCGGTGGACGATGCGCGCCTCATGGGCCTTCTGAAGACCCACGCAGACCTGCGCCGCGATGCGAAGGGCGGTGTCGGGCTCGAGCTTGCCGACCCTGTCGAGCAGGCGCTGGAGGTCTTCCCCGTCCAGGAGCTCCATCACCATGTAGGGCGCCCCGGTCGCAGGATCGGTCCCTGCGTCGCGCACCCGGACGATGTGCTCGGTGTCGAGCGCTCCCATCGCCCTCACCTCGCGCTGGAAGCGCCCGACGCTGGTCTTGCTGCGGTTCAGCAGCTCGCTCTCGACGCACTTGAGCGCCAGGCGCTCGCCGGTCTCGACCAGCTCGACCTCATAGACCGAGCCCATCCCCCCTTGGCCGAGCAAGCGGAGCACCCGGTACTTTCCGTTGAACATCGCCCCGATCAAAGCCCACGCAGCATACGCGATGGATGAACGTCGCGGAACGAGGGACGGCGGACCGGCAACGGCCCATCGTCCCCGCGCTCCTCGCCGTCCTGAGCGGGCTCTCCCCCTTCGATGCGCCGGCAGGTGCTCGCCGCGCGGCGCGCGAGCGAGGCGTCGATGGCCGTGCAGCGCTCGAGCGGGTAGATGTCGCGGCGCAGAGAGGCGCACGGTCGAAGCGCGCCCCCTGGACGTGCCGGAGCGAGGCGTCCATCCATCGCACGCAGCCAGACGCCATCAGCACAGAGCCGACCGTCGGAGCGCGCCTCCCGGCGCACCGCCGTGCCCTGCCAGCACCTCCCGGCGCCGTGCCAGTGCCTCCCGGCGGCTCCCCGGCAACCCCGGGACGCGTGCCGGCACCCGCTGGTACGGCTCCTCGGACCTGCTGGTGCAGCTCCTCGGAGCTGCTGGTACGGCTCCCCGGACCTGCTGGTACGGCTCCCCGGACCTGCTGGTGCAGCTCCTCGGCGCTGCTGGTACGCCTCCTCGGACTTGCTTGTACGGGCCCTCGGACCTGCTGGTACCGCTCCTCGGAGCTGCTGGTACAGCGCCTCGGACCTGCTGGTACGTCTCCCCGGCGCTGCTGACACGATTCCCGGCCGTCTCGGCGGCGCTGGCCGCGTTCCCGGGCTGCTGGGTTCGCGCCCCGGCCCGCTGGGGCGCACTCCGGGCGCGCTGGCGCAGCCCATGGCGACACAACCGTGCTCTCCGGATCGCCAGAGCCTGCGTGGGCTGCTGCGAGCTCTGCCGTCGTGCTACGCCTGCCCGATCGCCACCCCACTGGAGGTAGGTTATGCGAATCGAACTCTCACAAGAGCAGCACGCCGTTCTGAAGGAGACCCGCGCGGTCGCGACCCCCGCGGAGTTTCAGGCCCTCCTCGATACCGCGCGGCCCGAGATGGATCGCATCGTCCGCGAGGTCATGGAGCCGAGCCAACCCATCTCGACCACCCTTACGGAGCTCCGGGACCTCTATCTGGCCGTTGTCCAGTACGAGGCGCAGCTCACGAGCAAGGCCTACGGCCCCGAGCGCCGCGCGCTGCTCCGCAGCTCCATCCAGCTGCTCGACACCGCGAACCTCTGGTTCGGCGAGGGCAAGCGCACCGGCGCCTACCAGGTCCGGCCCGTCGACCAGGTGATCAAGGCGAGCCGGCCGTGGCGCGCGCGGCTCAAGGCGTTCGCCGATCAGGCGTTCGCGTTCGAGCCGGACGTCGCCGAGCAGTTCGCCGACGTCAACACGAGCGGCACGCTCACCGAGGAGACCAGCGATCTCGCCATGCTGCTCCGGCTCGCCAAGCAGCACCAGGCCCGCCTTTCGCCCGTCGGCCTCACCGAAGACTTCCTGCGCGAAGGCGCCACCCTGCTCGACGAGGTGAGCGGCCGTGACCTGCTCGGCATCCTCGGCCTGCGGAACCGGGAAGAGGCGATGGTGCTGCGCAACTCCATCGTGACGTATGCCACGCTGCTCGGGAACGAGGCGCGCGCCGCCGGCGTCAACGCGTGCTGGGACATCCCCGAGGCGAAGCGCCGCTTCAGCGCCACCTCGTTCCGCGACGCGCTGCGGAGGCTCCGCCCGAAGCGCCGCGGCAGCGCCGCCGCGCCGGACGAGCCGGCGCCCGTCGAGACCAAGCCCACCGACGCCAAGCCCGTCGAGACCAAGCCCGTCGAGCCCTCGCCGGTCTGAAGCCACTCCCGATCGAAAACGCGGCGTGTCAGCGCTGCGGACGCACCGCAACCCCGCTGTCACGCTGGCAGGAGCGCCTGCCTCAACCGGTCGCGCTCCGCCAGGGCTGGCCTTGCTCTCGCGCTCCGCGCGTCAATGGGCGGTGCCCCGGAGGCGCTTCTTGATCGTCTCCCGAACGTCGGCGGGGAGCGAATGGAGATGCTCCTCGGAGAGCATGCGCAGCACCTCCACCGGGAGCGCGAGGAGCACCTGCTCGGGGGCGAGCCCGGCGAGCCGCTGCTCGGGGGCGAGCCCGGCGAGCCGCTGCTCGGGGGCGAGCCCGGCGAGCCGCTTTTCCACAGGCATCGCCTCGACCAGCTTCTGGAACATCTCCTCGTACCCCGGGAGCTCCTCGATGTCCGGCTGCTTCATCCTCGTGTCCCTCATCCACTGCTTCAGCCACCGTGCTGCCTCGCCCGGCAGGGCGGACCGATGGCTGAAGAGCCGCAGGTAGTCGTCGCGTTCCGCCTCGGTCACCTCGTCCGTGATGGCGAGGTACGTATCGTACATCGGCCCGTCGATGCGCGCATACCCTCCGCCGAGCGGGCTCAGAGTCCAGCCCTTGCGCGCCAGATCCTCGCGCAGCGTCGGCGTTACCGATGCGACCACCAGCACCAGCGTCAGGTCCGCTGGCGCCGGTAGCTCGTCGAGGTGAGCCGTCTCGTACAGTCCGCCATAGGTCACGAGCCGCACCAGATCCCCGGGCCGGAACGACGACTCGACGGGGCTCTTGTACTCCACGATCGCCACACGCCCGAGCCGCGCCCAGAGCGCGCGCAGCACGAGCGCCTGGTCATCCTTCCGCTCGGCGCCGACCCGACGAAGGAGCAAGAGGTCCGCGCGCTGAGGCTCGATCGTGAGCCGCACCTCGGACAGGACCTCGAAGTTCGGCGGAGCCCGGTCTGCGACGAGGCTCACGAAAGCCAGATGCCAGAGGTCGAATCGCAGCTCCATGACGGCGAGGATACCTAGCGGCGCCGCGGGCGGCCGCTTCGAAGCGCTTGCCCGACGCTCGGGATCACTGCGCGCGGAGTCGTGCCTTGCGTGGCCGGCCACGCTTCACCGCCGGTAGCTCCCGCTGGCGGAACAGCGCCCCAGGCCGGACGCCGAGCACGTCGGCCAGCTTTACAAGGACGCCCACTCCGATGTCGCTCTTGGCGCGCTCGATCTCTTCAGAAGGCGCCCGCGACGCTGAGGGAGGCCTGACCTGGCGCCACGAACGGCGCGATCGCAGTGATGCGCGGCCCGTCCGCTGCGGTCTGCTGCTTCTGCGGGTACCAATCGATCATGGCGTAGGTCGCGGTGCCGACGACCCCGACGCCGAAGAGGACCCACCCGGTGATCGCCCAAGGGACCGCGCCGTCAAAGCGGTCGAGCTTCTCGCGGAGCTTTCCGCACGCGTTCCTGAAGTCGGGCAGGTCGCCCGACGGATCTTCGCGCGCGCCACACGGCTGAGACCTGCGGTTCGCGGGGATCGCGCTCTGGTGACCCGCGACGTACGCCTCGATCTGCCCCCCGATGTCGTCGGCGCTGCTGCGCGCGTCGACCGTGATGGCCGAGCCGACGATCCCCATGACCAGGCCGACCCCGGCGACGCCGGTCCCCGCCCAGGCGAGCGGTTTGCGCGCGTACCAGTGGAAGAACGGCTCGCGTCCGCCGGAGGCCTGCGCCGGGCCCATGGAGCCCATCGTGCTGCTCGTCGAGACGCTGAAGCCGCCGGCGCCCGTCGGCGCTGCGGGTGATGGTGAGGGGCTCGGCGCGGCTGCGCCAGGAGGCGTCGCGCCGGGAGCGGGCGCGCCCGGCGCCGGCTGCGCGATGTTCGTCGCTGGAGGCGGTGCTGGCGCCGGCGGCGCCGTGGTTGAGGTGGGCGCACCGGTCGGCGTCGCCGGGGTTGGCGCGCCGACAGGCGGCGTTGCGGGCGTCGCGCCGGTCGTCCCCAGGGTGAGCGTCGCGGGCGTGGCTGTGCCGACCTTCGCGTCCACCTGGGTGGTCGCTGATCGGTCCTGGTAGGTCGCGAACAACGTGTGCTTGCCGGGCTTCACGAACACCGGATCGAGCAGCGGCGCCTTGCCGATGAGGACGCCGTCCACGCTGATGTCCGCGCCATTCGCGTCGGCGCTCACGATGAGGAAGCCGGTCTTCCGTTTCACATCGGCGATCGCCTTCTCCGCTGCGGCGCGCTGCTCCGGGGTCGCCGCGGCGTGCTCGCGCAGGAACTGCTGCAGGTGCTTGCCGGAGTCTTCGAGGTGATTGGAGCGAAGCTCGCTCTGTCCGAGGTTGAGCAGCACGGCCGGGTGTCGCTTGAGCGCGTAGACCTGGAGGAAGGCGGTGCGCGCCTCCTCGAAGCGACCGCCGTCGTACGCCTTGACCCCTTCCTCGTAGCGCTGGCGCGCGACCTCGGTCACGGGATCGGACGGTTGCGCGAAGCTCAGCGGCTCGCTGAGGAGAGAAGGGGGGAGCCCGGTCTCCGTGAGCACGGCGGGAGCGATCAGCGAGAGCAGGAGGACTGGGGCGCAGGCGCGTGTTTTCATGGCTCCTCAGATCGGGCTTCGCCTCGTCGGCGTCCGCGAAAGGGTACGATTGCAGCAGGCCTCGCTGCCGAGGCGAGAAAGAGGTGCGCTTCAGAACGGCGCATCGCGGATGATGCCGCCGCCCTTGCTGCCTCCGGTCGAGCTCGTGCCACGCTGCGCGGGCGCTGGAGGCGCGGGCCTCTGTGCAGGGGGGGCCGCCGTCGGCCTGGTCGCTGGCACTGCGGGCGTCGCTGCGCTCCCGGTGGAAGCGGGCGCCGTGGCAGAAGCTGGCGCCGTGGCAGAAGCAGGCGCCGTGGCCGCGGGAGGCGCCGCGACAGAAGCAGACGGCGTCGCGCCGGCAGATGTCGTCGCCGCGGGAGCCGGAGGAGGCGACGGCGCTGAGGCGCTCGGCGCCGGCGAGGCGCCGTCGTTCGCAGCCGCGGCGGCGGTCGATGGACCGTGGGGCGCCTGCGAGGCGGCGGGGGGCGTGGTCGCTGTGGCGGGGGTCTCCGCCACCGACGATGCCGCCGGGGGCCCGGGATCCTCTCCGGCGTCGTCTCGACGCAAGGTGCGAACGACGACGAACAGCAAGGCCAGGCCCGCCAGGGCGAGCACGACCCGCAGCGCCGTCTTGTTCGGCGTGGACACGGGGATCTCGATCGGATCGTGGTCTTCCGTGCGGACGCCGGACGCGGCCACGGAATCAGCGCTCTCCCTGGCCGGCTGCGCCGCGCGGGAGCCCCTGCGCGCCGGCCGGGCCGACGGCGGTTCATTCTCCGGGGGCGGGGAGGGGGACTGCTTCACCCGCGGCTGCGGCCCTGCGGCGTGCGCGCCGCCCGCGGCCTCCGGCTCGGCGGCTGGCGCGCCAGCCTCGGACGCCGGCTCACCCACTCCCATCTGTGTCTTCCCGGCAGGCGCGGGGTGCTGGTCCCGCGTCGCCGTGCCGCTCTCCTTGGCGATCGGGGAGCCCGCGTCCGCGGCGCCGCCGGCCGTCCGGGCGTCGATGAGCGCCTGAGGCGCGGGGCCGGCCTGCTCACCGGCCCGCGCCGCTCCCGCGTCGCGGGACGTGGCCCCCGCCGCGGGCGGCCCCGGCGGGTCGTCGCCGATGGCGATGGTCGGGACCCCCTCGATCACGGTGTCGGACACGCCGGCCGCGCCGGCTGGGGGAGCTTCGAGCACGCGCGTCGTGGGCGCCGCGGGTGCAGCAGGAGAAGGCACCGCCGCGGGTCCAGCCTTCGCCGCCGACGCTTCGGCGGGGGAGGCCGTCTGAGCTTCCGACGATTTCGCAGCGGATGCGCCGGGCTCCTGAGCTACGGCGCCGCCGCGCGCGTCGCCTCGGGCGCCCGACAGCTCGTCGAACCCCTCCCAGGATGGCCGGATCGACGAAGCGATCCGCTCCGCCTCCTCCGCAGAGAGGGAGCGCTCACCAGGTTCCGCGGTTGTCGATTGCTCCCCCGCAGTCATCGCGGTGAGGAACTTACCACCCGCGTCTGCTGCACCGCAATCTCGCGACGGATCGGCGCATCACCGGCTGCCGCGCACGGCGGGAACGCGCGCCCCCCGGCGCCCCCGGAAACCACCGCGAACGGCTCACCCGCCGCGCACCTCGCGCAGCAACGCGTCATCCCAGGTGTCGGCGACCTGGCTCACCGTCGTGACGATATCCTCGAACTCTTCGTACTCGAGCGCGCTGAGGCGCCGCAGGCAGCGCACCACCACCTCGTTGCGCGACTTGTCGATCGCGAAGGCCGCGTCGGAGGTGATGACGAAGCTGAGCTCCAGGAGGCGCCTGTAGAAGGCCTCGCGCCCGCTCAGGGGGACGGCCATGATGGGCGAGAAGACCATCAGGACGCCCTGAGCCTCCAGCACGTTGACGCCGATCGTCGCGCTCCCGTGCTGAAGCTGGGCGTATCCCGTCTCGTCGAGCGTGCTGGCGCCAGCGCCGCTCGGAGGTCTGGCCCCGCCCTGAGAGCTCGCGTTGTACCGGGCGAGATACGCGTTGACCATGCTCGTCGCGTCGGCAAACCTCTCCCCCGACGCGCGGTCCGCGTAGAGGGGTCCTGTGGATGAAGTGGGCGTGAGGTCGGGCACGTGAAACCTCCTGGACGCATCGCCAGTCGCTCGGCGCGCGGGGCTGAACTGGCGAGCCGACAGCTCATCAGCCCGGCGTGGTTGCATCGTAGCGCCCCGGCGTTCGCGGCGATCGCGCTTTTTGCAGTGGTGGCGCACGCCACCCTCGGGTGCAGCGCGGAGGGCAGCGCGCCGGCCGCGCCCGCCGGCATCTCCGACGAGGAGCGCGCCGCCGCGCTGCTCGATCCGGCGGCGCTCCTCCCCCCCCGCGCCGAGACGGTCGCCCTCGCCGATGCCGTCGCCATCGCGTCATCGCGCGCCGGGGCGCCGGCGCAGGCGGCCTCGCTCGCGGAGCTGGCCGGCGATCTTCGCATGCGGCTCTTCCGCCTCGATCAGGCGGTCACCGACGCGCGCGAGGCGATGGAGCTCTACGGCGCGGCGGCGACGGCCTTCCGCGCCTCGGCCGATCCGGCCCACGTCGAGCGCGCGTGCCAGGCCGAGCGCCGCCGCGCGCTGCTCGCCGGCGAGCTCGCTCACGACGCGGCCGTCGCGTACCGCGAGCTCTACCTGGTCTCGCGGCGCTACGCGGCCCTCGCCCCGCCCGCGCCGTCCGGCGGCGCGCCGCGCTCGCAGTGCCTGGGCGCGCTCGCGCTCGCGCTCGCGCAAGCCGCCGCCTACAGGCCGAGCGGGGACGCGCTGCGCGCGCTGGAGCAGGAGGGGCACCGCGTCGAGGGCGTCGCGCTCGCGCTCGCAGCGGGGCCCGCGCCGGGCTCCTCCGCCGCGCCCGCGAGCTCCGCGACCGCGGCGCCGGTGCAGGTGACGACCGCCGAAGCCACCGGCGATGTCGTCGTCGCCCCCCGGGCGCCGGCCGCGCCCACCGGCCCGGTGAAGATCACCTCGATCGAGCGGCACGGCTCGGACAAAGGGGCGCGCGTCGTTGTCGAGCTCTCCGCGCCGACGACGTTCGACGTCGGCACGCTCGCGGCGGACGAGAGCGCCGGCAAGGACGCGCGCGTGTTCGTCGACATCGCGAGGGCGACGTCGCGCGGCGTCGCGCGGGAGATCGAGGTCGGCGGCGTCCTGCGGCGGGTGCGCGTCGGCGTCCAGCCGAACGGAACGCGCGTCGTCCTCGATCTCGCCGCCAACCTGCACCGCCGGATCTTCTACCTCCCCGATCCGTTCCGGATCGTCGTCGACGTGAGCACCCGCGCTCCGCTGCGCGACGACAAGGACAACCCCGGCGGCGCGCGGGAGGTCCGGCGCGTCGCGATCGACCCGGGGCACGGCGGGAACGACACCGGCGCCGTCGGCCCCACGGGGTTGAAGGAGAAGGACGTGACGCTCGACGTCGCCCATCGCGTCGCCCCGCTCCTCGCGCGCGAGCTCAAGATCGAGACGCTCCTCACGCGGGACAGCGACACCTACGTGCCGCTGGAGCTCCGCACCGCGCGCGCGAACGCGTTCCACGCCGACCTGTTCGTCTCGATCCACTGCAACGCGAGCGAGAACGGCCGCGCTCGTGGGGTCCAGACGTTCTCGCTCGCGGCCCCTCACGACGGCGAGGCGACGTCGGCGCAGCTCGCGGCGCGCGAGAACGCCGCCCGCGCCGAGCGGGGAGGGCAGGGCGTGGACCTGGGTGATCCCGGCGCCCGCCTCGAGGTGGCGGCGATCCTGTCGAACCTCAACGTCGGCGACATGGCGGCCCGCTCGCGCCACTTCGCCGAGCTCCTCCAGCGGTCGTCGCTCGCCTCGCTCTCGCCCCGCTACCCCGACACGAAGGATCAAGGCGTCAGGGGCGCGGGCTTCTTCGTCCTCGCGGGCGCCGACATGCCGGCCGCGCTGTTCGAGACGTCGTTCATCTCGAACCCCGAGGACGAGGCTCGCCTCGCGACCGCCGACTTCCGGCAGAAGATGGCGGACGCCATCGTGAACGCGATCCGCGCCTACCGCGAGGGCAAGTGAGGGGCGCCGCCGGCGTGCGCGGGCCGCGCTGGCGTCGCCCGCGCACGCGTCACCCTCGCTCGAGGCCCATGAGCCGCTCGAGCGAGTCGCGCAGCTCGCCGGCCTCGCCCTTCTTGATGAAGTCGTAGGCGCCCGCCTCGGTCGCGTTCTTCTTCATGTCCTCGTGGTTCGAGTACACGATGCAGCGGATGTGCGAGGTCGCGTCGATGGAGCGGAGCCGCTCCAGACAGCGCACGCCGTCGAGGCCCGGCATCATGATGTCCAGGATGAGCGCGTCGGGCTGGAGGTTGCCCACCGCGACGAGCGCGTCGAACGGATCCTGGAACGTGGTCAGGTCGAACCGCCGCGAGAGGGTCTTGCGGAGCGCGGCGAGGACGGAGGGGTCGTCGTCGACCACGACGACCTTCGGCTTGCCCATCCGGAGGATCTCCGGGATCGGGTAGCCGTACTTTCGGAGGAAATCGAGAACGTCCAGCCGCCGGAAGCGGAGGTGCCGTCCGGGCGTGCGGAAGTGGCGGATCTCCCCCTTGTCCGCCCAATTGTGGATGGTCTTGAGGTCCACCTGACAGAAGCGCGCGACGTCGCTCGCGGTGAACAGCTCGGGCTGCGTCGTGTTCTCTTTCGGGTTCGTTTCCATGGCTCACTCCTCGAGATCAGGCGTCGCCGGCACGGAGGGGGCATTCGTCTGGGGGGTGTCGAAGCTGGTCGGCACGGGTGGATCTGGCTCTCGTTCCTGTTTGATGTGGATCAGGGATCCATGTGCGCAGCATTCTTCGGCGACGAAGCGCCCGTTGCGCAGGACATAACGGGTCGGCCCCTCGGCGCGCCGATCGCGCGCCTCGTGCGAAGGGTCGCCTGGCAGCGCCAGGTAGGGCGGCTCGGCCCCATCGCCCGGGACGAAGCGCGGACAGATCGGCAAGAGCGACTGGCGTTCCGCGAGCGCCACGGCGCTGCGCACGTCCAGGGCCACGGCGAGGAGATCGAGCGTGCGTGAAGTCGGCGGAGCGAGAAGGATCTCCCCACGCGCGGCGCGCTCCAGGACCTCGGACGGCGCGGCCCAGAAGCTCATCGTCGTCTCGTGTCCGTCGTGTCGCCCGATCTGGCCCGGCGGTAGCGGCAGCAGGAAGAAGCGCGCGTCGAAGCGCCGCGCCTCCGCGACGGGCGTGATCCACCGCGCCCACGGGACGAGCGCCGCGAGGGCGAGCTTCAGGCCACGCCGCGCGAGGACCGCATCGAGCGGCGCCCCGGCGGCGAGCTCCCGCCCGACCTCGTCGACGTCGTCGCCAGACAGCGGCGGATCGGTCGGCAGGATGCTCCCTTCCTCCAGCGTCTCGCGGCACGCGGCCACGCACAGCGCTCGCGCAGGCGTCTCGCCCGTCGCGAACGCAGCGGCGCGCGCCGGCGGCTCGGTCGCCCGATCCCTCCAGACTTCCGCGCCGTCCTGCGCGTCCACCTTCCCACCGGGGAACACCACGGCGCCTCCCATGAAGCTCGAGCTCGCGTGGCGGCGAACGCAGAACACCTCGATCCCCGCGCGACCGTCACGGAGGACGATCACCGTCGAGGCATCGCGGGGACGGACAGGGGTTCGGTTCTGATCGAAATCCAGCAATATGGGATAAATTTGTTCCACGTGAGCTGCCTTTCGTCAAACCGTCCGCTGCGTCTCACTTCCGGCGTGCTCTGTGGCGAGCATGCGGATTTGAGGCCAAGTCCGCCGCCTTTTCCGGTGGCTCGGGGACTTCCCGCAGATGCTTTCCACGCAGTCCCGACAACCGATGCCGACGGATGCCGCGGCGTCCGGTCGGTCGCGGGCGAGATGGCGAATGACGACGCGCGTGACGACCGATGGCGAATCGAGAGGCGTCGGCCGCAGTGATAACGGGCGATCTCTGCCTGCGACGGAGGCGTCGTTGACGGGCTCGGCTCCCACGCCTAGAATCCCGCGCCTCGCAATTTCGGGGGGGTGTCTGGCCTCTCCGGACATGTCGCGGAGCCGTAAGCCCCGTCCCGGCAGCCGGGGTCAGCGCCCCGCGGCTTGCATGCGCCAGGGAGCTCAGGACGGCAGCGCCGAACGGCGCATTCGACGCGAGAGGACCTATGAACAAGGCCCAGCTGAAAAAGTTCAAGACCCTGCTTGAGACGAAGCGCGACGAGATCGTCAAGAAGGCCAAGCAAACGCTGACCGAGGACATGATGCTCGACGCGAACGATCTCCCTGACGAGATGGACCTCGCGTCGAGCGAGTACCTGCAGTCGTTCACCTTCCGGCTCCGCGGCCGCGAGAAGTCGTTCCTCGACAAGATCCAGAAGGCCCTCGTGAAGATCGAGGACGGCTCGTTCGGCAAGTGCGAGGAGTGCGAGGAGGAGATCTCGGCGAAGCGCCTCGAGGCGCGCCCCGAGACGACCCTGTGCATCCGCTGCAAAGAGGATCAGGAGAGGGTCGAGAAGGACTACGGCTGACGCTGCGCCGCGCGCGGAGGCCGCCCGTCGGTGGCCTCCACGCGCGATGGTGCCTCCGCGCCGTCGGGCGTGCGCTCCCGCTCCTGGTCCGTGTCGTGCGGACGGGACGGGGCCACGCCCGTTTTGCTATTTGCGGGCGGCCGCGCGGGCGCGCGGCTGCTGCGGGGTGCGACGCTTCGCCGCCGTGAGCGTTTCGCGCAGGTACGCGCCGGTGAACGACGCCTCCTCTTGCGCGATGTCCTCCGGGGTGCCGGCGGCGACGATCGTCCCGCCGCGCTCGCCGCCCTCGGGGCCGAGGTCGATCACCCAGTCGCTGCAGGCGATCACGTCGAGGTTGTGCTCGATCACGAGGACCGTGTTCCCCGCGTCGCGCAGGCTCATCAGGCTCGCCGTGAGCACCTCGATGTCGGAGAAGTGCAGGCCCGTCGTCGGCTCGTCGAGCACGTAGAGCGTGCGGCCGGTGGCCTTGCGCGCGAGCTCGCGCGCGAGCTTCACGCGCTGCGCCTCGCCGCCCGAGAGCGTCGTCGCCGGCTGCCCCAGCGTGATGTAGCCGAGGCCGACCCGCGCGAGCGCGGCGAGCCGCTCCCGGACGCGGGGGAGCGACTCGAACTGGTCGATCGCCTGCTCGACCGTCAGGTCGAGCGCGTCGGCGATCGACATCCCGCGGTAGAGCACCTCGAGCGTCTCGCGGTTGTACCGGCGGCCGCCGCACGTCTCGCACGTCACGAAGATGTCGGGCAGGAAGTGCATCTCGATCCGGAGCACGCCGTCGCCCTGGCAGGCCTCACAGCGGCCGCCCTTCACGTTGAACGAGAAGCGGCCCGCCTTGTATCCGCGCGTCCTCGCCTCCGGGAGGCCCGCGTAGAGCTCGCGGAGGAGCCCGAAGACCCCCGTGTACGTGGCCGGGTTGGACCGCGGCGTGCGGCCGATCGGGGCTTGATCGATCGAGATGACCTTGTCGATGTGCGAGAGGCCCTCGATGCCGTCGCACGCGCCGATCGGGGCGGAGCTCCTGTACAGCTCGTTCTTCGCGGCCGGCAGCAGCGTGTCGACGATGAGGCTCGACTTGCCCGAGCCGGAGACGCCGGTGACCGTGCAGAAGAGGCCGACGGGGATCTCGGCCGTGACGTTGAGGAGGTTGTGGGCCCGCGCGCCGCTCACGCGGATGAAGCGCCCGTCGGGGCGCTGGCGCTTCGTGGGGATCGCCAGCTGCTTCTTGCCGCTGAGGTAGGGGCCCGTGATCGACGCCGGATCGGCGCTCAGCTCCTCCGGCGTGCCCTGCGCCACCACGTTGCCGCCGTGCACGCCCGCGCCCGGCCCCATGTCCACGATGTGGTCGGCCGCGAGGATGGCGTCGCGGTCGTGCTCGACGACGACCACGGTGTTGCCGAGGTCGACGAGCCGCCGGAGCGCCTCGAGCAGGCGCGTGTTGTCGCGCGCGTGCAGGCCCACCGAGGGCTCGTCGAGCACGTAGAGCACGCCGACGAGCGCGGCCCCGATCTGCGTCGCGAGGCGGATGCGCTGGCCCTCGCCGCCGGAGAGGGTCTGCGCGGAGCGGTCGAGCGTGAGGTAGTCGAGCCCGACGTCGATGAGGAACCCGAGGCGGGCGATCACCGCCCGGAGCAGCGGCTCGGCGATCGCGCGCTCGCGCGGCGCGAGCGCCCCGTCGACGTGGGCCTCGCCCGCGGCCTGCCCATCGGCGGGGGCCCGCGGCGCCCCTTCCTTCGGGGGCATGAGGCCCTCGAGGAAGACGCGCAGCGTGCGCAGCGGCAGGGTGCCGACGTCCGCGATGTTGCGATCCCCGAGGCGCACGGCGAGCGCCTCGGGGCGCAGGCGCCTGCCGTCGCAGGCGTCGCACACGCGCGTGATGACGAAGCGGCCGATCTCGTCGGAGAGCGCGGCGCTGTCCTCGTCGGGATCGGCCTCCTCCTCGTCGGCGAGGGCGGGCTCGCCGCTGCTCAGCAGGCGCTCGAGCCGCGGGATGATCCCCTCGTAGGCGGCCCTCTTCTTCCCCCGACCGCCGGCGGCCGGGGCGTCGCTCCCCTCGAGGATCGCCTGCCGCACCGCCGCCGGCAGCTTCGCCCACGGGACGTCCGGATCGCAGCCGAGGGCGCTGACGGCCCGCTCCGTCTCCGTGGCGAGCGAGAGCGAGCCGCGCCGCCCCCAGGCCACCACGGCGCCCTCGCGGAGCGTGCGCCGAGGATCGGGGACCACGCGGTCCGGATCGATGCGGGTCCTCGCGCCGATGCCGTCGCAGGCGGGGCACGCGCCGTGCGGGCCGTTGAAGGAGAACATCCGCGGCTCGATGGGCGGCAGGGAGATGCCGCAGTCGATGCACGCGAAGCGCTCGCTCATCCAGAGCGGCTCGATCTTCATGCCGTCGCTGGAGATGTCGACGAGCAGCCTGCCCTCGCCCAGCTTGAGCGCGAGCTCGACGGAGTCGGTGAGCCGGCCCTTGATGCCGTCCTTGACCACGATCCGGTCCACGACCACATCGAGGTCGTGCGCGCGCGTCCGATCGAGGACGATCTCGTCGCCGAGATCGACGATCTCGCCGTCGATGCGCGCTCGCACGAAGCCCTCCCGGCGCAGCCGCTCGATGTCGAGCTTCAGCTCTCCGCGGCGGCCTCGCGCGATGGGCGCCATGATCGTGACCCGCGTCTTGTCGCCGAAATCGAGGATGCGGTCGACGATCTGCTGCACCGTCTGGGCCTCGATGCGCTTGCCGCACGCGGGGCAGTGCGGGGTGCCGACCCGCGCGAAGAGCAGGCGGAGGTAGTCCGAGATCTCGGTCACCGTGCCGACGGTCGATCGCGGGCTCTTCGCCAGCGCGCGCTGCTCGATCGCGATGGCGGGCGAGAGGCCCTCGATCGACTCGACGTCCGGCTTGGACAGCTGCTCGAGGAACTGCCGCGCGTAGGCGGAGAGCGACTCGACGTAGCGGCGCTGCCCTTCCGCGTAGATGGTGTCGAACGCCAGGGACGACTTGCCCGAGCCGCTCGGGCCGGTGATCACCACCAGGCGGTCGCGCGGAAGCGACACGCTGACGTTCTTGAGGTTGTGCTGCCGGGCGCCTCGAACGACCAGTCGATCCATAGGGGGAACCGGAGAGCTATCACACACGGAAGCGGGCGTGGCGCCGCTCCTGCTCGCCGCTCGCTGCTCGGTCGGCTCTGTTGCCCCGCCCCGTCGTCGCGCGCCGCGACGCGCTGCGCACGGCGCGGGCGAGGTCTTCCGGTTGTCTTGCAATTCTTCTCACGTCGCTGCGCTGCGAGCTGGACTATGAGAGGGCGCGCAGGTGGAAGCGCGTGCAAGGAGTGTCCTGATGGCGGTCGGCGCCGGCGCTGCGCTCGGCGTGGTCGCGCTCCTTGCGCGGTACGCGCCTGAGCTCGACGCGCTGCTGCTCGCGCCGCCCTCTCCGTCCGGGCGCTTCGAGCCCGGTCCCGCTGCGGCGCGCTCTGCCGGGCCCGCGGCGCCCGCGTCGTTCACGCCAGCACCCGCAACGGCCGCTGGTCAGGGGGAGCCAGCAGCGCCCGCGCCGGGCTCGCCTCCCGGTGCGGCCGCGGTTTCGCGAAGCGCGAGCCCGCGGGCGACCGCGGCGGCCCCGCTGGTGGATCCCTTCGCGGAGGATCCGGTAGCGCGCGCTGCGTGTCCCGCCGACATGACCTTCGTGGAGGGCGATTTCTGTCCATCCCTCCCGTATGTCTGCACCCGCAGCGGCGACGGAGCCGGCCATGGCTGCCCCGAGTACGGGCGCGGCGCCCGGTGCAGGGCTCCGGTGGATCACCGGCGCTTCTGCATCGACCGCCACGAGTGGCCGAACCGGGTGGGCGAGCTCCCGCGCGTCTACGTCGACTGGTACGAGGCGAAGTCGCTCTGCGCCTCGATCGGCAGGCGGCTGTGCCGGCGCTCCGAGTGGATGCTCGCTTGCGAAGGCCCGAAGCGCCTGCCGTATCCTTGGGGCTTCGTGCGCACGCCAAGCCCTTGCAACATCGACCGCGCCGCGATCGAGTTCGACATCGACGCCATGGTGGACGAGGCGACCCGCGAGGGCGAGATCGCCCGGCTGTGGCAGGCCGATCCCATCGGATCGCACCCGAACTGCATCAGCGCCTACGGGGCGTACGACCTTTCCGGCAATGTCGACGAGTGGACCGACAACCTCGCCGACGATCCGGGCACGTCGCGCCCGGCCACGCTCAACGGCGGCTACTGGGGTCCTGTTCGGAACACCTGCCGCCTCACGACCGGAGGGCACGGGCCGACGTTCAAGTTCTACCAGGTCGGCTTCCGCTGCTGCGCGGACACGGTCGACGGCGTCGTCACGCCGCCGCCGCGGCCCTTCATCGAGCGCGACCGCGAGAAGGACGGCGTGTACGACTGACATGCGCGAGCGCATCGCCTTCATCGCCGCCCTCGTCGTCGCCGCCCTGGTGAGCGCGCTCCTCTTTGCCCCCCGCTTCCAGAGGCCGCCTGGGCCGCTCGACGCGGCGAGCGCGGCCCCGGTCGCGAGCGTCGCCCCGCCGGAGCCGGCCCCGCCGGCGCCCGCGCTGGCGCCTCAGGCGCCTCCGCCGCTGCCTGCGTACGTGCGCGTCGACCCGGAGAGCCGCGCGGCGTGCCTCGGCGGGATGGTGCTCGTCGACGGCATCTACTGCCCGTACGTCGGGCACCACTGCGCCGCGTACATCGACGAGGAGAAGGACATCTGCGCGCGGTTCGAGCCGGAGGTCCTCTGCGAGGGGCGCCTCCAGCACCGGCGCTTCTGCATCGACGTCTTCGAGTACCCGAACATCGAGGGCGTCCGCCCGGTGGTGATGGTCAACTGGCTGGAGGCGAAGCGCGCCTGCGAGATCGAGGGCAAGCGGCTCTGCTCCGGCGAGGAGTGGGAGTTCGCGTGCGAGGGGCCGCAGATGTGGCCCTATCCCTACGGGATCGCTCGCGATCCCGACGCCTGCAACATCGACAGGAAGATCTCGATGCCGGTGCTCGAGACGTTCGCTGACCCCTGGAAGATCTCGGCGGAGGTCGAGCGGCTCGATCGCCGGGTTGCGTCCGGGGAGATGAGCCGGTGCGTCAGCCCCTTCGGCGTGCGCGACATGACCGGCAACGTGGACGAGTGGGTGAACAACGAGCTCGGCACGCTGGACGAGAAGCCGTTTCGATCGACGCTGAAAGGGGGGTACTGGGGGCCGATCCGCTCGCGGTGCCGCCCGGTCACGTCGACGCACAACCGGTGGTTCCGCTTCTATCAGGTCGGGTTCCGGTGCTGCTCCGACGCGCTCGACGGCGGCAAGGCCGTGACCCCGGCAGCCAAAACGGCGCGCATCCCGCGCCGCAGCCCGATGGTCGATCCGGGCGGGCGGCAGGGGCCGTGAGGGGCCGCGGCCTGTGGCGTGGCCTCGGGCGTGGCCTCGGGCGCGGCCTGTGGCGTGGCCTCGGGCGTGGCCTCGGGCGTGGCCTCGGGCGTGGCCTCGGGCGTGGCCTCGGGCGTGGCCTCGGGCGTGGCCTCGGGCGTGGCCTCGGGCGTGGACTGACCGCGCACGCCGGCGCGATGTCCGGCGAGGCCCCTCGTCGCGCTGCGCCCCGTCCGCGGACGGGCTTCCTTCACGGCCGAGCCACCCCTGATCGCCGTGGCGCCATCGGGGAACCCGGTCCGGCCGAACCGCTCCCCTTCCAACTGCGCGCCGCTTGGACTACGTTGTCCGCCGGTGCGAAAGTGGGCGGACCCGATCGGGGGTTCGCCCTTGTACCAGGGCCTATAGCTCAATCGGTCAGAGCCCCCGGCTCATAACCGGGCTGTTCCTGGTTCGAGTCCAGGTGGGCCCACGAAAGCCACGAAACAGAAGGAGACAAGGAAGCACGTGAGCATCCGCGAGCAGATCGCATTCCTCGAAGAGCTGTCGGCCATCGACAGCGAGATCCGCCGCATCGATGAGCAGCTCGACAAGCAGCGCGGCAGCCTGGAAGGGATGCGGTCCGATCTGAAGCGGCTAGAGGAGCGGCTGAAGGGCGATCGGGAGACCCTGGCGGCGATGGAGAAGACGCGCTCCGAGCTCGTCGTCGAGCTCCGCCAGATGTCGAGCCAGATCGAGCGCTCGCGGGAGAAGCTGCAGCGCTCCCGGAACGAGCGCGAGTCCAACGCGGCGCAGCGCGAGATCGAGGAGCTGCGCAAGCTGCACCGCGATCGCGAGGAAGAGATCGAGCGGCTGAACTCGGCCTCCGAGGGGGCGCGCTCGGCGATCGATGTGGCGGAGGCGAAGCGCGTCGAGCTGGCGGGGGCGATCGACGGCAGCGCGCCGGGGACGCAGGCGTCGCTGGCGGCGCTCGAGACCGAGCGCGGCCAGCGCGCCGAGGCGCGCCAGCAGGTGGTCGGCAAGCTGCCGGTCGTCCTGTACCGCCGCTACGAGTCGATCCGGACGCGCAGGCCCGTCGCGATCGCCCGCACCTACGACGGCACATGCCTCGGCTGCCACCTGTCCGTGCCGCCGATGATGTTCCAGAAGATGCGCCGCCAGGAGGAGTTCGAGCGGTGCCCGAACTGCAACCGGATCCTCTACTACATGCCGCCGGAGCCCGCGACGGGCAGCACGCCGGCCGCGGACCCCTCCCGCGCCTGATCCAGGGTGCGCGGCTTGAAGACGTGTTCCGCCTGCTTCAGGCTCTTCTCGCACGACAGCGGCTTCTGTCCGGTCGACGGGCAGCGCCTCATCCCGGTCGCTGAGGTATCGCCGCCGGTCCACCCGGAGGACAGGCGCGTCGGCGCGACCCTCTGCGGCGGGCGCTACCAGGTCTGGCGGATCGTCGCCGACGGCGGCATGGGGCGCGTCTATCAGGCGCTCGATCTGCGGACCGGCCGCAGCGTCGCCCTGAAGATCCTCCACCCCGAGGTCGCGCTCGACGAGGTAAGCGTCGAGCGCTTTCACCGCGAGTTCGAGGTCAGCGCGTCGCTGCCCCACGAACAGATCGTCGATGTGCTCGCCTTCGAGAAGACCGAGGACCACAGCTTCGCGCTGGTCATGGAGTACCTCGAGGGCGAGGAGCTGCGGACGGTCCTCAAGCGCGACAAGGTGCTGCCCCCCGAGCGCCTGGTGCGGATGCTGTCGCAGATCGCGCTCGGCCTCGAGGAGGCCCACAAGCGCAAGGTCGTGCACCGCGATCTCAAGCCGGACAACATCTTCCTGGTCGGCACTCACGACGGCGACATGGTGAAGATCCTCGACTTCGGCAGCGTGCGCGACAACAGCGAGGGCGCGAAGAAGCTGACCGTCGTCGGCACGACGATCGGATCGCCCTTCTACATGTCCCCCGAGCAGGCGCAGGGGCTGCTCGCGCTCGACCATCGCGCCGACGTCTGGTCGGTCGCGGCGATCGTGTTCGAGTGCGTCACGGGGAAGGTCCCGTTCCACGCGCCGACCGGTCCGATGATCCTCGTGGCCATCATGGGCAGCAACCCGCTGCCTCCGAGCGTGGCGGGCAAGGCGTACGGGGCGCCGGCCTCGCTCGATCCGGTGATGGAGGAGGCCTTCATGAAGAGCCCGGAGGCGCGCCTCCCCTCCGTCGGCCTGCTCGCCGATCGCGTGGGCCAGGCGTACGGCCTCGCGGGGTCGCACCGCGACTGGGCGTACCTGCCGCAGAAGGAGCTCGCGGCCCGGATCCGCGCCGCGCTGCCGTCGGTCCTGGCCCGCCAGGCGCATGCCCCGGCGAGAGTCGGCGCGGTCCCCGCCGGTGCGAGCGGCGGATCGATCGCCGCCGCGGCCATCGCGCCCTCGCCGGACGCTGCTGAGGCGTTTGCCGAGGACATCGTGATGGGCGTGCCACAGCGCTTGCCGCGCTGGGTCATCCCCGCAGCGGCTGGCGCGGCGGTGCTGCTCTGTGCGCTCGTCGCGCTGCTGATTTCGCGCTGACGGCGGCGCCGGGCCGCGCGCTCGAGCGACGTTGCGCCTTACGCGCCGCGGCGGCGGCTGGGGCGTAAAGCGCGCGCGCTCCGGTTCAGTGCGCCATCGTCCTGGGCGCCGAGGCCCCGCGTTCGCGCTGGCGCCGCCGCTGTGTTATTTGTGTTGACCATGAGCACTCATCCTTCAACTCGGACCCGCAAGCCCCTCTCCGCCGCGATGTGCCTGATCGCGCTCTCCGGGCTCCCCGTCCTCGGCTGTAGCCAGAGCGAAGCGGCGACCTCTCGCGGCGCCCCCGAGGCAGCACCTGCGGCCCCACCCCAGGGCGGAAAATCGAAGGTCGAGGATGCGGTCTACACCCTCGAAATGAAGCCGACGGGGACGTACAAGGCCGGCCAGGAGGGGCTCGTGGAGGTGTCGCTCCTGTCGAAGGGCGACTACCACATCAACGACAAATACCCCATCAAGTTCAAGGTCACCGAGGCGGCCGCCGAGGGCGTTTCGTACCCGAAGCCCTTGCTCAAGCGCGAAGACGGCACGTTCGAGGAGAGCAAGGGCCTCCTCAAGGTCCCGTTCGTGGCGGCCAAGAAGGGCAAGACCAAGGTGGCGGGCGTGCTCTCCTTCAGCATCTGCAGCGCCGCGAATTGTTTGATGCAGAAGCAGGAGCTCGAGGCGGTCGTCGACGTGCAGTAGGCAGAACGGTAAACTCAGCCTCACGTGAACAACGACACCTCCGGTTGCCGGGGGGGCCAGCCCAGCGAGGTCGGCCCCAGCCAGACGGTCCAAGGCAGTGCGGCTGAGCGGGCTCGAAAGGCCCTCTCCGAGCTCGATGCCATCGCCTCCTCGATGGCGCGGCGCTTCAACGAAGAGCAGCGGGTCCTCTCGTTCCAGCAGTACCTGGAGCTCTTCGCTTCCAATCCGGTCCGCTTCGGACGCGACGCGGCTCGCTACGTCCGCGACATGTTCGACCATTTCGGCACGCGGACGATCAAGAAGCCCTGGGGGGAGCTGACCCGGTTCCAGCTCTTCGATCTGCCGTGGGAGCTCCCCGCGACCGAGCCCGCGCAGCAGGGCGCGCCGGCCGCGGCCTCCTACCACGGCCGGGACTTCGCGCTGATCGGCCACGAAGAGCTCCAGGCCGAGGTCTACCGGGTGCTCTGCAACTTCGTGCGCGAGGGCAGGGCCAACAGGCTCGTCCTGATGCACGGGCCGAACGGCTCGGCGAAGAGCACGCTCGCCGCCTGCATCCTGCGCGCCCTGGAGCACTACTCGACCCTCGATGAGGGGGCCGTGTACCGCTTCCACTGGGTGTTCCCGAGCCGCAAGACGATGCGCGGCTCGATCGGCTTCGGCGGCGACGTGAAGGCGAGCGCCGCGGACGGCACGAGCTACGCCCACCTCGAGGACGATCAGATCGACGCCCGGCTCGTGATCGAGCTCAGGGATCACCCGCTGTTCCTGCTCCCGGTGCGAGAGCGGCGCGCGCTCATCCTGAAGCTCTACGAGGACGCCGGCGCGACGGAGCCGCCGCCCGAGTGGCTGATGAGCGGCAAGCTGTCCCACAAGAACCAGCAGGTCTTCGAGGCGCTCCTCGTGGCGAGCGGCGGCTCGCTCGTCGAGACGTTGCGGCACGTCCAGGTCGAGCGGTACTTCATCTCGCGCCGTTACCGCGTCGGCGCGGTCACGATCGGCCCGGAGCTCTCGGTCGACGCCGGCGAGCGGCAGATCACGGCAGATCGCTCGCTCGCCTCGCTCCCGACCTCGCTCCAGGCGACGACGCTCTTCGAGGCGCACGGTGAGCTCATCGAGGCCGCCGGGGGCGTGCTCGAGTTCAGCGATCTCCTCAAGCGACCGCTCGACGCCTTCCGGTACCTCCAGCTCACGCTGGAGACGGGGGAGGTCAGCCTGCCGCAGCAGACGGTGCAGACGAACGTCGTGATGATCGGTAGCGCCAACGACGTGCACCTCAACGCCTTCCGGGAGCACCCGGAGTTCCCGAGCTTCCGCGGGCGCTTCGAGCTCCTGCGCGCGCCGTACCTCCGGAGCTACCCCGACGAGCAGGCGATCTACGACACGCAGATCGTCCCGTTCGTGACCCGCCACGTCGCCCCGCACGCGACGCGCGTCGCCGCGCAGTTCGCCGTGCTCACCCGGATGCGGCAGCCGGAGGCGAAGCGGTACCCCGACGCGCTCGCGCCGCTCGTCTCGAGCCTCACCGCCGTCGAGAAGATGGAGCTGTTCGCGACGGGCACGGCGCCGGAGCGGTTCGACGCCGAGGCGCAGAAGGTCCTGCGCGCGGGCATCGAGGCGATCTACCACGAGAGCGACGCGTCCGTGGACTTCGAGGGGCGCCTCGGCGTCTCGCCGCGGGAGGTTCGGACGCTCCTGCTCGACGCGGCGCAGAGCGAGGACCACGCGTGCCTCTCCCCGTTCGCCGTGCTCGCGGAGCTCGACGCGCTCTGCAAGCGCCAGGCGGAGTACGACTGGCTCAAGGAGAAGCAGCTCGCGGGCGGCTACCACGATCACCGGCTCTTCCGCGAGGTCGTGCGCACGCGCCTGCTCGACACGACCGAGGAGGAGATGCGGACGGCCAGCGGCCTCGTCGACGAGACGCGCTACGCCGAGCTGTTCGATCGGTACGTCTCCCACGTCGGCGTCTGGGTGAAGGGGGAGAAGATCAGGAACCCGCACACCGGCGACTTCGAGAACCCGGACGAGCGCATGATGCGCGAGGTGGAGGCGCTCCTCGGGGTCCGCACGAAGCACGACGATCACCGGCGCGGTCTGATCTCGGCCATCGCGGCGTGGGCCATCGACCACCCTGGCCAGAAGATCGTCAACGCGGTCGTGTTCCCGCAGCAGATCCGCAAGCTGCGGGAGGCGGTGTTCACGGAGCGGCGCAAGGGCGTGGCGCTCCTGGTTCGCGATCTCGTCGCGCTCCTCCGCGACGCGCAAAGCGACGGCAAGTCCGACAAGGGCTGGGGCGAGCTTCGCGAGGAGGAGCGCAGGAACGCGACCCGCGCGCTCGAGCGGCTGCGCGGGATGGGCTACTGCGACCGCTGCGCGCTCGACGCCGCGAGCGCGCTGCTCCGCGCGCGCTTCGCTGAGCTCGTCACCTGAAGCGAAGCATGATCATCGACTCCCACTGCCACGTCGATCCGCGTCATTTCCGCGAGGGAGCGGACGCCGTCCTGGACCGCGCGCGGGCCGCCGGCGTGGACGCGTTCGTGGTCGTCGGCGTCGACGCGGATCTCTCCGCGGCACGCTTCGCCGCGGATCTCGCCGCGCGGCGCGCCGACGTGCACGCCGCGGTCGGCGTCCATCCGCACGACGCCTCCGCCGTGGACGACCGGATGCTCGCGGAGCTCGAGGTCCTCGCGCGCCGGCCCGAGGTCGTGGCCGTCGGCGAGATCGGCCTCGACTACCACTACATGCACTCGTCGAAGGACACGCAGCAGCGCGTCTTCGCCGACCTCGTCGCCCTCGCTCGGAGGGTGGAGAAGCCCATCGTCATCCACACGCGCGAGGCGCCGGAAGACACGCTCGCGATCCTGGAGCGCGCCCAGGCGAGCGACGTGGGCGGCATCATTCACTGCTTCTCCGAGGATCGCGCGTTCGCCGAGCGGGCGCTCGCCCTCGATTTCGACCTCTCGTTCTCGGGCATCGTCACCTTCAAGACCGCGCGCGCGATCCAGGAGGTCGCCGCCTGGGCTCCGGCGGATCGGATCCTGGTCGAGACGGACAGCCCTTACCTCGCGCCGGTGCCGTTCCGGGGGAAGCGGTGCGAGCCAGGGCACGTGCTGCACACGGCGCGCTTCGTCGCGGAGCTCCGGGGCGAGCCCTTCGAGGCGCTGGCCGCGCGCACGGCGGAGAACACCCGCAGGCGGCTGCGGCTCCCGCTGGACGGCGCGCTCACCGGCTGAGACGAGCGCGCGCGGTCTGCGCCTGCGGGCTCGCCCCAGGCACGCCTCGAGGCATAGTGACAGCACGATGGCGCAGAGGTCTCGCGACGGCCGCCGGATCGCCTCCGCGTGGGCGCTCTCCGTCGCAGCCCACGCAGGGCTGGTGGGCGCAGGCGCGCTGGCCGTCGCAGGCTCGTTCTCGGCACGTGAGGTCGCGCGCGCGCGGACGGTCGGGTCGCCAGCCGCGGTGAGCGCGCCGATCGAGATCGAGCTGCCCGTCGTCTCGGACGGCACGCTCGACCGCGCGGCGGCGACCGCGCCCGAACTGGGCGTCCTCCTTTCGCGAGGCGGAGGGGAAGCCGCACCGCGGCCGGACACGGGGACGAGCGGGCGCGGCGGCACCGACGCGGCGGAGCTGCCTGCGTTGAACCTCGCCGACAGGGACGACGCGATCTTCCTGTCTCCAGAGATCCGCTCGCGCCTCGACAGGAGCCAGATCCAGCGTATCCGCTCGTCGCCCCAGCGCGCGTCGCGCGAGGACTGGCGAGCCAGCCGGGAGCCCATGGAGCTCACGTTCCTCGCGGGAGGGCGGGTGGGCCGTCGGCCCGAGCGACGCACGTCGGCCGAGCGCGATCCGTCGCTCGGGGCGCGCGATGGCGGCGCGCCCCAGCGTCGAGGCGGCGTGCTCGGCGCTGCGGCCCAGCCTGCGGGCATCGACGGCGCGAGCGACGTGCCCGCTGCGCGCGACGCGACGCTCCCCCATGGGGCGAGCCCGCGCGCCGCCGGCGGCGCCGTCGAGGGAGGCGAGCGCGCGTCCGCGGGGCTGGGCGTTCGCGACGCGCGGCCCGGCGAGGATCATCGCGAGAGCGCGGCGGTTCCGCTGGCCCGGCCGATGGTCGCGGTGGGCACGCCATCCGTCCCCGCCGACGCCGTGGGGCATCCGAACGACACGGTGGACAGCGAGCAGGAAGTGGCGACGGCGATCCAGTCGCTCGTCCACGCCAGCTCGGCCGGAGGGGCGCGTGGGTTCGGGCCAGGCGGACAGGAAGGACCGGGCGCGACCGGCGCGGGTGGCGTGGCGGGCCGCGGTGCGCGTTCCAGCGCGCTCGGTTCGGGGCGCGGCCGGCTGCTCGACAACGATCCGCTCGATCGCAGGCGCAGCCACTACATGAGGCAGGTCATGGCCAAGCTGCACCCGCTGTGGGCCGACGCGTTTCCGAAGTGGGCCGCGGGCGAGGGGCTTCAGGGGACCGTGATCGTGACCTTCGTGATCCGCGCGGATGGGACCGTGGGAAGCGCGTCGGTGACGCGGCCGAGCGGCATCCCCGAGTTCGATGAGAACTGCCGGCGCGCGGTGCTGCGCGGTTCGCCGTATCCTCCGGTGCCGCCCGAGCTCGGCGAGAGCTTCCGGTGGTCGATGCCGTTCGACGCGAAAAACCCGGCAGTCCTGCCGAAGCACCGAGAGCGCGAACGGTGATCCCGAGCAATCTTCTGGGATGACTGCGGTGACCGTGATGACCGTGATGACCGTGAAGACGGAGATGACCGCGATGACCGCGATGACCGCGTGTCGCGACGCGCACGACCTCGCTTGACAGAGTGGAGACGTGGCGGTACTAGTCCGCCCTCACTTTTGCCGAAGTAGCTCAGCTGGCTAGAGCAGGCGTTTCATACGCGCCGGGTCGGGGGTTCGATTCCCTCCTTCGGCACCAGCAGTGGTGACAGTCGGCCGCTGGCCTCCCTCGGAGGGCCAGCGGTGGCTGAGTGAACATCAAGGCCGCACGTGGACGAGGGTTCCTTCCTCGTCGTTGCTGTACACAGCGTGCCAGCCTTCGGGGAGCTCCGGCTCGGCCCACAGGAAGATGCGCCGCGCATCGATGGGCGTCAGCGCGATGTCGTGGAAGCCCTGCGCTTCGCCGACCCCTGCGCCCAAGTACATGCCGGTGATCGCCTGGCCCGGCGCGAGGTCCATCACCCACGGGGCGTCGGTGACGTCGAAGCTGTCGGCGACCTCGCGCGGATCGATGTTGCGCGTGACGTGCTTGCTCCTCACGCGGAAGGTGCCACGCGCGGTGGACGCGGTCGATTCAGGGTCGCGCAGCTGGTCGCGTCCGGACGAGATCAGCGTGGCGTAGATGGGCTTCTGCCCCTCGTAGGCCGTCAGCGTCTGGTTCACCAGGCTGACGTCGAGCCAGCGCTGCGAGCCTTTGGCGAAGTCGGGGAGCTTGGTGCGACGCACGACGACGACGAGGTCCTGCGCGCGCAGCCAGAAGCCGTCGCGCGCCTCCTCGAAACGGACGCCGTCCACCGTCCTGAACCTGCCCGTGAGCGGCACGCCCGTGTGGCGCTCGAGCTCCTCGTCGTTCTCGCTCGCCTTGCCGCGGCCGAGCGACCACGTGTGAACGTCGTGGCGATGGACGAAGGCCACAGGCAGGCCGAGCTTCTCGACATCGAGGCCGTGCCACGGTGATCCGAGCGCGGCCTGGAGCCGGTCGGCCGGGATGAGCCGTCCGTCGGGCGTCACGCCGAACCTGCGCCCGTCGGCCGCTCCCGCCGTGAACGCGCGGGTGATCGCGACCCCGCTGCCTTTGCGCAGCGCCACCGTCTTCAGCGCGGCGCGCAGATCGACGTGGGCGCCGTCTTTTCCGCCGATGTCGATGCCGAGCGCGGCGACGGGCGGGAGCGGCGCGACCGCGTCGGCGATCGGGAAGAAGAAGTACCCGGCCTCGGTCCTGCGCCCGTCCTCGCCGATGCCGTCGCCGCGCGGCAGCAGCACCGGGGGCCCCGAGGAGACGCCGCGCGCGTCCAGCGGGACGTCGTTGGCTGACGCGCCGAGCTGCGCGTCGCTGCGCTGCACACGCTCGAGGTGGCGATCGAGATCCGGCTCGGCGTGCTGCACCTCCTCGCGGCTCGGCACCCCGAAATACGCCGGGGTGCCCTGGGTTCGCGCGCGGCCGTAGCGGTAGGGGAGGGGCCGCGACGTGTCGGGTGGAGCCGGCAAGAGCGCGAGCACGTCGGTGTTCAGCGTCGCGCCGTCGCCTGCGCAGACGAACCCGCGGGGGCGGACCGCATACCATCCGCCGCTGCACCCCGCGCGTCCGTACGGCTCCGAGGACCTCACGACGGCGGCGCCAGGATAGAGCTCGCCGAGCTTGCGAGCGCCCGCCTGCGGACGCGCGAGCACGGGCGTCCCTGCGCGAAGCGCGACCAGCTTGGGGCCGTCCGCCGGCAGCGCGGCGACCTCGAGCGCACCGTCGTCGCTCGCCCCCTCCTTCGACAGCTCCACCGCCGCGCCTGCCGGTTTGCATCCGCACATGGTCAGCGCGACGAGCAAGCTTGCGAGCCGCCCATCGACGCGTCGCGCGCGGAGGCCGCCCTCGGTGCGCCGTGGCGCGCAGAGCCGCGGCGTCCGGCGGCGCGGAGACGAGGCCGGGCGGGAGCGATCCGTCGGCATGGAAGCGAGCGGCATCCGTCGATGCATGCCCGGCTGGCGCGCGCTGGGCCAAGTTCCGTGGCGTCGCCGGCGCATCGTCGGTGCGCTCGGCGCGCGTGTCAGGGACGCGCGTCATCAGCGCGCGTGCCGCCCGGCCGCTGGCACAGCGCCAGCGTCGACGCCATGAGGTGCGCGTGCGCCTTCGCCCTGCGCTGGTGTTCCTCCTGCTCGCGCCGTACGCCCTCGTCTTCTATGCATTCCTGGCGTTGCGCCGCGCCTCCGCGTCGCTCCGGCCGCGGCACCCGTGGCGCACGTGGGTGAGCTCGAACCTCCTGATCGGGGGGTTCCTTCTTCCAGGCGACGTCGCCGAGCTCCGTCGCCTCGGCGTCCGCGCCGTGATCAACGTGTCGCGCGAGCTGTACGATCCGGTGCTCGCGCTGCGCGCGGCGGGGGTCGAGTACCTGCGCATCCCCTGCTGGGACATGTGCGCTCCCACGCTCGAGGAGGCCGCGCGCGGCGTGGCGTTCCTCGAGCGGCATATCGTCGCTGGCCACCGTGTCCACGTCCACTGCGCGAGCGGCGTGGGCAGGAGCGTAACGCTCGCGCTCTGCTACCTCGCCACCCGCGGCGGCATCGAGGTGGGCGACGCGCTCGCCCTCATCGAGCGGCGGCGCCCGCGCGTCGCGCTGAGCCCTGCGCAGCGCGCGTTCGTCGAGCGCTACGTCGCGTGGCACCGAGAGCACGCGGAGGGCGGTGCGCGCGCGGCGCCGCCCGGGATCACCTCCGGCGCAGGAGGGACTTCAGGCTGAAGAGCCCGAGCGCGGGCGCCGCGACGGCGAAGGCGCCGCCGCACGCAGCGAGGATGAGCGCGGCACCCCACGGCGCCGCGGCCGCCGCCTCGGGCAGCGCCGCCTTCAACGCGGCGCCGCAGCCGACCGATATGGCCGCGAGCAAGGCCACGCGGCCGATCCGGATCTGATCCAGGCCGAGCCCGCCGATCTCGCGCCGCACGCGGTGCCCGAGGGCGATCGCCTCGACCCACCCTGCGATGACGGCGCCGAGCACCACGCCGAGCACGTCGAGCCACCGCATCAGGAGGAGCGCGACGGCGGTGCTGACGACCACGCGATAGAGCGCGTAGCGGGCCGGGGTCCTCGTGTCCCCCAGCGCGAACGAGGCGGTGATCAGCACGCGCCCGGCGGCGTTCCCGAGCAGCGCGAGCCCGTAGGCGCACACGAGCGGCTCGACCCGCGCCGTCGACGCCTTGTCGAACGTCCCGGTCTGCAGCAGCAGCGTGATGAGCTCCCGCCCGAGCACCATGAACACGGCCGCGGCCGGCACGGTGAGCACCGTGATCCGCGCGAGCGACGCCCCGAGCCGGCGCGACAGCGCCTCGTTGCGCCGCGCGACGTCGGCCTCGGCCGTGTCGCGCGCCATCTCGGGCAACGCGACCGCGGCCTCGCCGACGCCGAGGACGCTCATCGGCAGGAGGTAGACCGTCTGCGCGTAGTTGAAGGCCGCGTTCGCGCCGGCGCCGAGGAAGCTCACGAGGAGCGTGTCGACGAGCCCGGACACCTGGATGATCCCGCGGCCGAGCAGCGCGGCGGGCAGCTTGCTGCCGGCCTCGCGGACGCTCGGGTCGCGCGCGTCGAGGCGCGGCGTGAGCCCGCCGAGCAGCGCGCGCGCCGACGGGAGCAGCAGCGAGAGCTGCAGCGCCGCGCCCGCGAGCGCGCTCCACGCGAGCGCCTCGGCGAGCGGCTCCCCGCGCATGCCGAGCCACGCGCCGCACGCGAGCAGCCCCGCGATCTGGGCGGCGCTCCATGCGACGGGCGCGGCGTACGGGAGGAAGAACCGCCGGTGCGCGTTCAGCACGCCGAGCCCCCACGCGGACAGCACGAGCAGGCCGGTCATCGGGAAGATGATCCGGACGATCCGGGTCGTGCTGGCGAGCTTCTCGGCGTCGAAGCCTGCCGCGACCACGAAGGACAGCCACGGCGCCGCGAGCACGCCGGCGATCGACGCGGCCGCGGCGGCGACGAGCAGGATCCCGAGCGCGGAGAGCGCGAAGTGCGCCGCGCGTCGCGCGTCGCCGGCCGCGCGGAGGCGCGCGTAGACGGGGATGAAGGTCGCGGAGAGCGTCCCCTCGCCAAGCAGGTTCTGGGTGATGTTCCCCGCGCGGAACGCCGCCGCGAGCACGTCCGCGAGCTCGGATGTACCGAAGAAGTGCGCCGTCACCCGCTGGCGGAGGAGCCCGACGAGCCGCGAGAGGATGATCCCTGCGGTGACCATCGCCGATGAGCGCGCCGCGCTGGTCGCTGTCTCCTGCCCGGCCGCCGGCGGGCCTGCGCTGGTCGCCGCGGGCGCGCCCGGGGCTGCGCTCGCCGGCGTGGTCCCTGCCTGAATGGCGGCGGGCGGATCGAGATCGGGCGGCACGGCGGCGCTTCTATCAGACCTCCCGCCCCCGGGCGACCTCGGCGCCGGCTGGCCGGCACCTCAGTCCCTGAGCCTCGCCGTGCCGAGCCGCTCCGCGTGCGCCAGCACCCGCCGGGCGATGGCCGGACCCTCGTCCCGGCGGTCGAGGTGCCGCGGGATGAGCCCGCGCTCCGCGGCCTCCCACAGCTCCGGCTGAGAGATCCCGGACTCGGTGCGCGAGCGCAGCCGCGACAGGGAGATGTCCATCGCGGGTAGCAGGATCGGCGCTTGTGGAGCGCGGAGGAGCGCCGGATCGATGCAGCACGAGAGATCGTTCGCGCCGGCGGAGCGCGCGTTCAGCGAGGGGAGATTGAAGCGCGCTTCCAGCGTGCGGATCACCGACGCGTGATCGAGCACGGTGCTCACCGCGCAGCCCCTCCGGACGAACGGGCCCGCGACGATCGACGGCACCCGGAACCCGAGCTGGGTGAACAGGGGGTCGTCGTCCGTCGTCGTCGGCGGCGCGACGTGGTCGAAGAAGCCGCCATGCTCGTCGTAGGTGATCACGAGGAGGCACTGGCCCCACTGCGGGCTCTTCGCCAGCGCGTTGTAGATGCTGGCGATGAGCACCTGCCCGAGCTGAACGTCGTGGTCCGGGTGGTCGTCGTTCGCGGTGGCGCCGAAGAACTGGGGATCGATGACGGAGAACGAGGGGAGGATCCCCGCGGCCGCGTCCTCGAAGAAGCGCTCGATCCCGGACACGCCCTTGAATCTGAAGTACGCACCCGAGCACCACGGGACGTCGTGGAAGTAGTTCCTGCTCGAGATCCCTGCGTCGCTCAGGAGCTCGAACACGCTCGTGAAGCCGGTGACCGGCACGTTCCTCGAGACGCCCCTCGACGTGGCGCCGTGCAGGAAGAACCGGTTCGGCCACGTCGGGCCGAGCACCGAGGAGAACCAGCGCTGGCAGATCGCCGACGCGTCTGCGAGCGCGTAGAGGATCGGCAGCTGCTCCCGCACGTGATAGCCCATGACGTCGCGCTGGTCGGGCCCTGCGTGCGCGATGACGAACCCGTCGTTCCTCCCTTGATTCCACTGCGTGTGGGCTGCGTCCCAGCTGTGCGGCGGGTCGGCGGGCGTGAAGTTGTCGAGCTGGAAGGGCGAGATCCGCGTCCCATCGAGCGCTCGGTTCGATTCTGTGCCTGTCAGACCGTCGATCTGCCGGCCCTCCTTCAGCAGCAGCGAGCCGAGATAGTGGTCGAAGGAGCGGTTCTCCATACAGAGAACGACGATGGTGTTGATGGGCGCCAGCAGCTCCGCCGGGCTCAGACCTCCCGTCTCTGCGCAGCGATCCGGAGCGCCGACGGCCTCGCCATTTTCCGGCTGTCCCGAGCTGACTGTTCCTCCTGAGCCACCCGCGCCGCCCGCTCCGTCGCTCTCGTCCGCGCCGCCCATGCTCGGCGGGGCGTTGTCGAGCACCATCGCGCCCTCTGGGGTGCTGCATCCGAAGGCCGAGGCGCCGAGCGCAGCACCGAGCCCGGTCAGCACATGGCGGCGGGTCAGAGGATCACGCGTCGAACCATTCCGTTTGTTCATCACACACAGGATTCGCACGAACGCGGGGCCGATGAAGGAGTTTTGGTCTCCTCCAGAGGTGACGAATCGTCCGCTGCGTAATCGATGAAACGGACGTAGCGGACGTAACTGAAGCAGATGTAACCGTTGTAAGGTACGTAACTGATGTGATTGGCATAACGAGCGGAACGGATGTGACGGATGTGGTCGACGTAAAGGGATCGACCGATGAAGTCGAAGTAGCGGGAACAGTCGACGTAACCGGCGTAACCGGCGTAACGGAGAAAACCATTCTTTTCGCGAGGTCGGAGGGGTGGTATGGGTAGAAAACGCGGGGGTCTACGTCTGCAAACAGTCACCTTCCGATGAGCTCGAATCCACTTCCACCTACTCCCGGCCGGCAAGCTACCGTCGCGAACGGCCGGCCGCTGCGGTTGTGCATCGTGGACATGAACAATGGCCACGTGAACCAGGCGATGCGCTGTCTACGCGGGCTCGCTGCGGGGTTCTTCGAACGCGTCCAGGCGCACAATCCAGGCCTATCCTGCGAGATCGTCGAGGTGTCTCCCAGAGACACCAACGCACCCATCCCCACGGACTGCGATCTGTACCTCGCGTCAGGCGGGCCCGGCTCTCCCTTTGATGGGGAGGGCGAGCCCTGGACGCAGGATTTTGCGCGCTTCGTGGACGGCGTGGTCGAGTCGGCGAGCCAGGGGGGCGCGCACCGGCGTGCTCTCTTCGCGATCTGCTACTCGTTCGAGCTCGTCGTCCATCACTACAAGCTGGCCGACGTGGTGCCGCGCGCCGATCGCAAGTTCGGCGTCATGCCGATCTACACGACCCCCGTCGGCCAGCAACACCCGCTCCTGGCGCCGTTCGGCGACCGTCTCTTCGCGTTCGAGCACCGCAACTGGGAGGCGGTGAACCTCGACGAGCGCCGGCTGAGCTCCCTCGGCGGCCAGCTCCTCGCCCGCGAGAGCCGTGACGGCATCTCCAAGGGTCGGGCGATCCTCGGTCTGCAGGTCGCGCCCGGCGTCGAGGCGGTCCAGTTCCACCCAGAAGCGGATCGCGCCGGCGTCATGAGCTGGTTGGCGCGCCCTGAGCAGGCGGCTGCCTTCAAGGCGGCCTATGGAGAAGTAACCTATCTTGCGATGCTGCGCACGCTCGACGATCCTCGCCGGCTCGCGCGCACCTACGCGCTCGTCATTCCGGGCTGGCTCGGGCGCTGCTTCAACGAGATCGCCGGTCCCCGCGGCTATGCGGAGCTCCCATCGCTCGAGGACGTCCCGTGCTCTCGCTTCAACGCGCACTGCCGCGCCGAGGAGGCGTCCGCGCCGCCCGCGCGATCGCCCGGCTCTGGCGAACGCGTTGTGCGCGAGATCTGAGCGGAGCGCCGAGGCCGCCTGAAGTGTGCGTCCGAGGGCTACACTGCAGAAACGAAAGAGAAAGAACTGGGAGCTAGAGGCAGTAGAGGCAAAGGAAACAAGGTAGTGAGCGAGAGGAGGAAGGGGAGGAAACAAAGCGGTAAAGTCGGAAAAGGGAGAGATGGGGCGGAGAGCGGCTCAGTTGGCTGCATGCCGCGTGGCGCCTGATGCGTGGATGCGTGCGCGTGCTGCGTGCGGCTACGCCGCAGCGCCGACGAAGTGCTGCTCGCGCCTTGCGCGCTGGGCGACCTTTAGCTTATGGTCATAGGATAACGGGACGAGCGCGAGCAGGGCTCGCGGGCCAACATTTCGAGCCGGAGGCTCCTCGGGCACGCATGAGAGAGAAGGCATGAATCACCCGCGTCCGGCCGCTCCGACGAGTCTATCTTCGCCGGACGTCCGCGAGCCGGGCGCGTCCGAGGAAGGCCACGCTGGCGTCGACTTGCCTGTGGAGACCAAGGTCGCACGGCCATCCATGGCGCACGACGATCTCGGAGCACAGGACGTCCAGTACGAGTCGCAGCTGGGCGTGACGGACCCGATCGCCATGTCGCAGGTCCGTGATGCGTTGACGCAGCTGAGCCGCGAGCGCGGGACGCAGCCGCACGTGCTGCTCATCATCTACCACCGGCAGGGCGCCGAGACGGTGCGGCTGATCGAGGGGGTCGGCGTCGTCATCGGCCGCGATCCGAGCGCCGATGTCGCGATCCCCGAGCGCAGCCTGTCGCGACGCCACGCGCGCTTCACGTTCCAGCGCGGCGACGTGCTCATCCAGGATCTCGGCTCCACGAACGGCACCTTCCTGAGCGGGCAGCGCGTCGAGCACGGCGTCTTGAAGCCCGGCGACGAGGTGGTGCTCGGGGAGATCACGGCGTCGCTGCGCGTGATCGCGAGCGCCGAGCTGCCGGTGCTGAACCTCGACGCGCTGGACGGGCGTCGTGGCGCCCCGGAGCGGCGAAAGATGCCGAGCATCGAGAACCTGGTGGGCGGACCCACGCCGGTGGGCGCGCTGCGCACGGTCGGCGACGAGGGGCTCGTGATGCGCAGCCCCGCGATGCGCCCGGTGCTCGAGACCGCCATGCGCCTCGCGCGCTCGTCCGCGCCTGTGCTGCTCCAGGGCGAGACGGGGACCGGCAAGGACGTGCTCGCGCGGCTGATCCACGAGGCTGGCCCCCGCCACAAGATGCAGATGATCCGCGTCGGATGCAGCGGCGTGCCTGCCCAGCTCCTCGAGAGCACGCTCTTCGGCCACGAGGCCGACGCCTTCCCCGGCGCGACCCACGCGCAAGAGGGCGTCTTCGAGGCGTGCGCTGGCGGCACCGTGGTGCTCGATGAGGTCGGCGACCTCCCTCCGTCCTGCCAGGCCGCGCTGCTGCACGTCCTCGACACCGGTCGCATGGTCCGCGTCGGCTCGACCAAGGAGATCGAGGTGGACGTGCGGGTCGTCGCGACGACCTACCGCGATCTCGAGGCGATGTGCGAGGCGGGCACGTTCCGTTCGGATCTGCTCTACCGGCTCAACGCGGTGCCGCTGCGCATCCCGCCGCTCTGCGAGCGGCGCGAGGACATCGGACCGCTGGCGCAGCGCTTCCTCCGGCAGGCGAGCGAGGTGCACCGCAGGAACGTGCGCTCGCTCGATCCGGAGACGCTCGCGCTCCTGGAGCAGTATCCCTGGCCGGGCAACGTCCGCGAGCTGCGCAGCGCCATCGAGCGAGCCGTCGTCATCGCGCGGGGGCATGTCATCACCCCGCTCGACCTGCCGGAGAGCATCCACTCCCTCTCGGCGCCCAAACGCACCACGCCGCCGCCGGATCGGCCTCCCATCGAGCTCGCAGGGCCGCCCAGCTCTGCGCCGGCGATCGGGCTCAAGGCACAGATGGACCGTCTGGAGACGGAGATCATCCTCGATGCCCTCCGCGGCACCAACGGCAACCTGGCGATGGCCGCTCGGCGGCTCAGGATGCCGCTGCGCACGCTCCAGGAGAAGATCGCGAGCCACGGACTGAAGCGCTCCGACTACCGGGACGGCCCGTCGTCGCGGTCGAAGTAGCGAAGCACGCCGCGCTAGCCTTCGTCCTCCAGCACCGCCAGGGCCGCATTGCGCCCGCACGCGCCGTGGACCCCGGCGCCGGGATGCGCATAGGACGAGCCTAGGTACAGGCCGCGGAGCGGCGTCCGGTAGCGGAAATAGGGGAACACCGGCCGGAAGATGAGCTGGTGCCGGATGTCGGCCGAGCCTCCGCCGAGATCGCCGCCGATGAGGTTTGCATCCATCGCCTCGAGATCGTCCGGCGCCCAGATCGTCCGGGCGATGATCCTCTGCCGGAAGCCGGGGGCGAGCTCCTCGATCCGCGCCTCGATGCGATCGGCGAAGCGCTCGCGCGAGCCCGCCCAGCCGCCCTCGATGGAGGAGGGGACGCGGGAGTAGGCCCACAGGGTGTGGCGGCCGGCCGGCGCGCGCGTCGGATCGACCAGCGACTGCTGCCCGATCACGAGATAGGGGTGCTCGGGGAGCGACCCGGCGCGCACCTGCCGCGTGAAGGCCGAGAGATCGTCGAGGCTGTCGCCCGCGTGCACGACCGCCGCGCGCGCGGCGTCCTCGTGGGACCACGGCGTCGGGCCGTCGAGCGCCCAGTCCATCTTGAAGGTGCCGAACCCCTGGCGGAACCGGCGCATGGCGCGCTGCACCCGCCCGGGAACCAGCTCTGACGCGAGCAGGCGGAGGTAGAGCGTCGGCGCGGCCAGATCGGCGACGATCGCGCGGCGGGCGCGGATCTCCTGGCCGTCGTCGAGCCGGACCGCTGCCGCCCGTCCCTGCCTGGCGATGATCTGGTCGACCCGGGCGCCGCAGCGGAGGGCGCCCCCGCGCTCCTCGACGCGCCGGAGCAACGCGCTCGTGATCGAGCCGGCGCCGCCCTCGGGCACCGCGAAGCCGCCGCTCGAGGCGAGCACGGTCAACATGAAGCCGACGATCGCTCCGCAGGGATCGTCCGGGCCCACGTCGGTGTGGAGGGCGAGCCCGGGGACGACGCGTCGGGCCGCCTCGGTCCGGAAGGTGCGCGTCGCGAAGCCACGTCCGCTCGAGAGGGCCACCTGCGCGAGGCGGAGCAGGTTGAGGGGCCCGAGCCGGAGCAGCTGCCCGAGGGCGGGCGGCGTGGACAGGAGCGCGTTCAGCATCCGCTCGCGGGTGGCCGCGTGCCAGCCGGCGATCCGGCGCCACGCGGGGCCGTCTTCGCCGAGCGACCGCGCCGTCGCCTCGACGTCCCGCGCGATCGAAGCGCACGTCCCGTCGGGCGCCGGGTGAGCGCTGTCGATCGGCGCGTGCCGCCACACGAGGCCGGCCCCCGGCAAATCGAGCGGCACCAGCGCCGGGCTCGTCTGCCCGAAGGGGAAGAACGCCGCGCCGAGATCGTGGCGGAACCCCGGGAGGGTCACCTCGCGCGTGCGGACCGCGCCGCCCGGCTCTCGCTCGGCTTCGAGGACGAGCACCGAGAAGCCCGCGCGGGCGAGGTACGCCGCCGCTGTGAGGCCGTTCGGTCCCGCGCCCACCACGATCGCATCAGGGTCTCCACTCTGCATCGTCGTCTGCGGCTCCTCAGCCCACGAGCTGCGCGCTCGGCATGGTGCGGTTCGAGGCGATCGCCTGGCCGCTCCGCCCCACGACGAGCACGCCGACCGCGAGCACGTCGGGGAACATCGCGACGCCGCGCTGCGCGGCGCGCGCGGGCGCGACGCCGTCGGCGAGCCAGTCGTAGACGGTCCGCGCGAGGAAGCGGCGTGCGATCTCCTCGCCGACGCCCGTCGCCGCCACGGCGCCGTGGGGGCCGGCGTAGATCCCCGCGCCGAGGAGCGGCACGTCCCCGATGCGGCCGCGGAGCGAGTAGGTCGACCCGCCCGTCGACGCCGCGGCGGCGAACCGGCCGTGCGTGTCGCGAACGACGGCCCCGACGGTGTCGCACTCGATCGGCTCGGCGTCGAAGTTCCAGAACCGCGTCGCCGTGAGCGCATGGAAGCGCGCCGCGTCGTTCGTGGTTTCGTCGTCTCCGCCCTCGCCTCGCAGCGCCGCGAGGGCGCGGTCGTGCTTCCGGCGCGCCTCCTCGGTGACCGGATCATGGTCCGGGAACCCCAGCTGGCGAGCGAACGCCGTCGCCCCGGCGCCGGCGAGGAGCAGGTGCGGCGTCTCCACCACCTTCGCGGCGACAAGGACGGGGTTCTTCACGCGCTCGATGCACGCTACTGCGCCGAACCGTCCATCGCTGGCCATCACGGCCGCATCCATCTCGACCGTCCGCCCGTCGAGGCGGAGGTTCGAGCCCGTCCCGGCGTTGAAGCGTGGGTCGTCCTCGAGGCACGCGGTCGCCCCGATCGCCGCCGCGAGCGCCTCTCCGCCCGCGTCCAGCGCGCGGCGCGCCTCGTCGGCGGCCCTGGCGCAGCTCTCCGAGCCGCTCTGCGGCGCGGTCACCCCGCCGTGCGTGAGGATGACGTAGTTCACGTCGTTCTCCTGCGCGTACCACGACGGCGCGCCGCCGCGAAGGCAGCCTGGCGCGCGGCGGCCGGCGGGGCGAGCGGCATCGCTCCAGCCAGCGGGAGGGCCGCGAGGCTCCGGCGCTGGGACCGCTGCGCTCGACACCCTGCCGCGCTCCTGATACGTCGCGCGCTCAGCCCGGAGCGGGGGCCGGCGCCAGCCGACCGTCCGCAGCGGGACGAAGGCGGCGGCCCGGTCGAAGGCCGCCGGCCGAGCCGCCCATCGAGGAGAGCAGAGACCGTGGCCAAGAACGAAGCGCCGAAGACCGCCATTACGCCCACCCGCAACGAGGACTACCCGGAGTGGTACCAGCAGGTCGTGCGCGCGGCCGACCTCGCGGAGAGCTCCCCGGTCCGCGGCTGCATGGTCATCAAGCCGTGGGGCTACGCGATCTGGGAGAACATCCAGCGCGAGCTCGACAGCATGTTCAAGGCGACCGGGCACAAGAACGCCTACTTCCCGCTGTTCATCCCGAAGTCGTTCCTCGAAAAGGAAGCGGAGCACGTCGAGGGGTTCGCGAAGGAGTGCGCCGTGGTCACCCACCACCGGCTCGTCCCCGGCCCTGGCGGCGGGCTCATTCCCGACCCTCAGGCCCGGCTGGAGGAGCCGCTCATCGTGCGCCCCACGTCCGAGACGATCATCGGCGCGGCGTTCGCGAGCTGGGTGCAGAGCTACCGGGATCTCCCCTTGCTGATCAACCAGTGGGCGAACGTCGTGCGCTGGGAGCTCCGGACGCGCCTGTTCCTGCGGACGGCGGAGTTCCTGTGGCAGGAGGGGCACACGGCGCACGCGAGCGAGGCCGAGGCGCGCGAGGAGACGCTGCGCATGCTCGGGGTCTACGCGACGTTTGCGCGCGACTTCATGGCGATGCCCGTCCTCGAGGGGCCGAAGACGGCGAGCGAGCGCTTCCCCGGGGCGGTCGACACCTATGCGATCGAGGCGATGATGCAGGACCGGAAGGCCTTGCAGGCCGGGACGAGCCACTTCCTGGGGCAGAACTTCGCGAAGGCGAGCGGCATCAAGTTCCAGACCAAGGAGGAGACCGAGGAGTACGCCTGGACGACGTCCTGGGGCGTGTCGACGCGCCTCGTCGGCGGGCTGATCATGACCCACAGCGACGACGACGGCCTGGTGCTCCCGCCGCGCCTCGCGCCCGCGCACGTCGTGATCCTCCCCGTTTACCGGGGCGACGACACGCGAGCCAAGATCGACGAGTACATCGACGGGCTCGCGAAGGAGCTCCGGGCGCAGCGCTTCGGCGAGCGCCGCGTCGAGGTCGAGATCGATCGGCGCGACATCCGCGGCGGCGAGAAGCAGTGGGAGTGGGTGAAGAAGGGCGTCCCCCTGCGCATCGAGATCGGGCCGCGCGACGTCGACGCCGGCGTGGCCATGGTGATGCGCAGGGACCGCTCGCCGAAGGACAAGTCGAGCATCGCGCGCGGGGAGCTCGTGGGGCGCATCACGGAGATCCTTGGCGACATTCAGGCGACGCTCTACGCGCGCGCGCTCGCCGTGCGCGACGGCAACACGCACGTCATCAACAGCCGCGCAGATTTCGACGCGTTCTTCGCGTCGACCGGGGGCAAGGAGGCGCAAGGCGGGTTCGCGCTGGCGCACTGGTCCGGCGATCCCGAGATCGAGACGGCGGTGAAGGATGCGCACAAGGTGACCATCCGCTGCATCCCGACCGGGGGGTTCGAAGGGGCGCCGTGGGCCGACGCGCTGACGGGTGAAGGGCAGTGCATCTTCACCGGCAAGCCCAGCCCGCGGCGCGTGGTGTTCGCGAAGTCGTACTGAGCCGCCGCGGTTCGCCGGGCGTGCGCCGACCCGTCGGCGCGGAAAAGGCGCCGCGCGCTTCCTTGCAGCAGCGGCGCCTCAACGGCGAAGGGCGGGGAGCACGTGCTCCGTCAGGATCGCGGGGAGCAGCCGCAGCTGCGCGCAGTGCTCCCCGGGACCCGTTCCGGCGTAGCCGCGCACGTAGAGGCTGCCGCCGTCGTACATCCGGGTGAGCCGCAGCGCGTCTCCTGCCTCCTCGGCGCGATCGCCCGGCGCAGCGGAGGGCCCGTCGTCCCCGCTCGAGGTCACCGCGATGGGGGTGGCTCCAAGCTCACGAAGTAGGAACGTGGCCGCCTCTTTCGTGGACGCGTAACCGCTGGTCGGGATGTCGGTGTGCGTCAGGTAGAAGACCGGCGCGCCGCGCGCGGCGGCGTTGGCCAGCGCCACGTAGGGGGCGAGCTGCCCCGGCGCGAGCGACGTCTGCCCCGGCATGTAGGAGCCATAGAGGGAGTCGAGCAGGATCAACGCATCCACGTGGCTGCTCCCGCGCTCGATGATCCTGCCGATCGCGCCGGATCCAGCGCTCCAGGAGGACAGCACCAGGCGGCGGACGCGTGCGCCCGCGCTCCCGGAGGCGCTCTCGACCTCGCGGTCGATCGCCTGGAGCAGCGCGTCCCAGCCGTCGCCCTCGAGGGCACGCGCGTAGTCGCTCGAGCGGGTCCCCAGGTCGACCCCGGCGATGACGAGATCCATGCCCCTCGGAGCAAGCACCTTCCGGACAGGCTCGGCGCCGTGGAAGTGGATCAGAAGATCGTAGCCGCCGTCCGAGCGAATCGCGTTTGCCGGCGGGACGAGGAGCCTGCCCAGCGGGAGCGGGCGCCATCGCTCGTAGACGCCGAAGCCATGGTCGGCAAAGCCGCACCCCGCTTGCGTTTCGTGCTCGTCGAGCGCTGCGCGCTCGGGCTCACCGCCCCTGGGCAAGGGCGACGGTTCCGCGGGCGCGCTCGCGTGCGCCGGGGTCGGCGAGGCGCTGGACGCTCGGCTCCGCCGCAACGACACCGCGCCGCCGACGACGCCCAGGCTTGCTGCCAGGAGGAGCGCGTCGCGGAGCTGCCGTGCCCTGCGGCCGCTCAGAACCCGGGATTGGTCACGGTCGGTACCCACTTCGTCGAGGGGCGCTTGCCCGGGTTTGTTCTGCGCGCGCTGGTGCTCGATCCAGCAGCCGTCGCGCTAGGGGTTGCGGTGGCCGTCGCGCCCTTGGCTGTCGGGTCCGGAGCGCTCGCTCCGCGCCCCGGGTCGCTCGCCTCGGGGGCGGATTGAGCACCCACGCCCACGTGGTCGGCCAGGAGCGCGGGCGCGCCGTCCGGCCCTGGCGGTGCGCCCGTCGCGGCTGCGGCCGTCGAGCCAGCGCCGAGGGCGTGCACCGGGAGCTGCTCGGACGCGCCCTGCTCCGGCGTGGGCCGCCCGAACCACATCACCCCGGCGCCCAGCAGCGTGATGAGCGCGAGCGCGGCGGCTGCCACCCGCGTCCCCGAGCGGCGGCGCGCCGCCGGGACCTCGATCGGGCCCAGCTGCGTTTCATGGCCAGGCCAGCTCGGGATCAGCGACTCGGATGGCAGCGCCGGCCGCGAGGGCGCGGGGGTGCTCCGGCGAGGCGCGGGGAGCTGGGCGCTCGGTTGACCAGGAGGGAGCTGCGTGAAGAAGAGCTCGCTGATGCTGTCGCGAAGGAGCATCACCTCGGGCGGGCTGGAGGCGCGCTCGTCGAGCACGCGGACCGTGTCCCGCAGCGCTGCGCGCCGGCGCTGGTTGCGCTCTCCCAGGAGCCCGCGCACGAACGCCCCGACGTCGTGGTCGGTCACCGTCGGCTCCTTGGCCAGCACGGCCTCCAGCGCGCGCTCCAGCTCGAGCATCGTCTGGTATCGGCGCTCCGGCTCCTTCTGCAGGCACGTCATCAGCACCTGGTCCAGCTCGGGCGGGAAATCCGGGTTCTTCAGGCGAGGTGAGAGCGCCGGTCGCGAGGTGATGTACTTCAGCGTGAGGAGATCGTTCTCTGCGGCGAAGGGGTGCTCTCCGGTCGTCAACTTGTAGAGCACGATCCCCATCGCGAAGACGTCGGTGCGCCGATCGACCCGATCGCCTCGCGCCTGCTCCGGGGACATGTACGGCACCTTGCCCTTGATCTGTCCCGCGGTCGTATCGTTGTGCCCGCGGTTGGTCGCCTTGGCGACCCCGAAGTCCACGAGCTTCACGTGGCCGTCGTACGTCACGAGGATGTTCTGGGGCGACACATCGCGGTGCACGAGCCCGAGCAGCAGATCATCGTTCTGCGGGTCCCGGAGCTCGTGCGCGGCGTGCAAACCGAGGCAAGCGCGGCCGAGGATGCGGAGCGCGATGCGCAGCGGGATGGCCACGCCGCTCTTGCTCGCCGCCTTCGCGATGACCGACAGCGCCTCGCCGTCGACCCATTCCATCACGATGTAGAGGACGTCGTCCTGCTCGCCGAGGTCGAGGATCTCGGCGACGTTCGGGTGATGGATCCCCGAGGCGAGCCTCGCCTCCTCGAGGAACATCTTCTCGAACTGGGGATCATCCGAGAGCGACGGAAGCATCGTCTTGATGGCGACCGTCTTCTGGAAGCCACGACGACCCTTGTGGCGCGCGGCCCACACCGTGGCCATCCCCCCCTGCGCGATGGGCAGGAGGAGCTCGTAGTGCCCGAGCTCCTTTCCCGGCAACAGCTGGGGTTGGGGGATCATGACGTCGTGCGGCGCGCTCCTGACCGATACGCGGGACCTCGGAAGCTCGATCAAGTCTAGCCATCCGGACCCTGCGGTCACGATATGTGGTGCTGATTACAAATTAGACGGCGAACTCCTCGCCGCGGCAGGGGATCACGCGCCGGGCGGGACCGCCTGTCCCCAGAGCTGCTGGTAGATCTCGCTGAGCTTCTGGTGGGTCTCGGCCGAGAAGCCGTTCGTCGCGTAAGGCCAGCGGAAGCCGTCTCCCATGGCCTGATTGCACGAGAAGGAGATGAGCAGATCGACAGGCGTGGGGTTGTTCGGCCGCACCAGCGAGATGCCCAGGCCGGGATAGAAGCAGTTGCCGCGGTCCGCGGTGAAGCTGTCCTCGTCGCCGAAGACGTCGAGGATCTGGTCCTTGAGCTCCTCGTCGGCGTCGCTGGTCGTGAGCTGACGCTGCTGGAGGATGACGAAGTTCTTGAAGCGCGGCTGCGCCGGCAGGACCGGCGTGCTGGCGGTCTGCCCCGGGATGAGGTTGGGCGGGATCAGCCCGGGCAGCGCCTGCTGCAGCCCCTGCAGGGCTGCCTGCCCCATCTGCTGGAGCTCGGGCGGGATGCCCGGGATGAGGGTGGGGGCCCCGGTCGTCGCCGCGGGCGTCGGAGCCAGCTCCTGCCCCTGGAGGCGGAGGACCGTGATCTGCGCCTTGTCCATCTCGTCGAACGGCGCAGTACGGGCCGCGCAGCCGAAGACGAGGGGGGCCAGCAAGGCGATGCCTGCGAAAGTACGGGTGGTGAGGTTCATGTTCACTTTGACGGTCGTCTAGCACGGCTATGCGCCGGAAGGTGAACAGCGACCGCACACGGCGGGCTCTCGCGCCAGCGCCGCTCCAGGGCAGGCTGCTTCACATCGTGCTCGCGCCGAACTCGTACAGCGCCCGGATCTCGGTCAGTCGCGCCGCGATCTCGGCTCGCGTCACCGTCGCGATCCGCCGCGTGCCAACCGCTTCGACGCAGAACGAAGCCGTCGCTGTCGCATGGAGCATACCGCGCCGGAGCGCGAGCGGCGTGATCTCCGGCTGGCACGCCAGGTAACCGATGAGCCCGCCGGCGAAGGCGTCGCCGGCGCCCGTGGGGTCGATGACGTCCTCGAGCGGGAAGCCGGGCGCGGCGAACACGCCCTCTTCGTCGAAGAGCAGCGCGCCGTGCTCTCCGCGCTTGATGATCAGCCGGCGCGGACCACGGGACAGGATCTCCTTCGCCGCGCGGCGGATGTTGTACTTGCCCGACAGCTGGCGCGCCTCCTCGTCGTTGACCACGAGCGTGTCGATGCGGCGCAGCATCGCCGCGACCGCCTTCGGCTCCCCCTCGATCCAGAAATTCATCGTGTCCGCGAGGACGAAGCGCGGCGCGCGGACCTGCTCGAGGACGTCGAGCTGGAGCGCGGGATGGATGTTGCCGAGCAGGAGGAAGGGCGTGTCGCGGTAGGTCTCCGGCAGCTTCGGCGCGAACGACGCGAACACGTTGAGCTGCGTGTCCAGCGTCGTGCGATGGATGAGATCCACGTCGTAGCGCCCGGCCCAGCGGAACGTCTTCCCAGGAGCGCGCTCGACGCCCTCGATCGAGATCCCTCGGGATCGCATCGCCGCGAGGGTCTCTTCGGGGAAATCATCGCCCACCACGGCCACGGTGCGCACCGGAGCGAAGCACGAGGCAGCGAACGCCGAGTAGGTGGCCGAGCCACCGACGACGTCTCTCTCGTTGCCGGAGGGGAGCTCGAGGTCGTCGAAGGCCATCGAGCCGATGATGAGGATCGCGGATGAGGTCGTCACAGGACGCCTCTTAGCCAGGTTTGTTCGTAGCCGCTAGCCGCGCGTTTCGTTTCTGCGACGGCGCCGCTGCGCCGCGGCCGCACCCGACGCCAGCAGAGCCCGCTGCGCCCCTCCCGCCCGCTGCGCCCCCTCCAGGAGCGGGCGCAGCGCCGAGTGGGCCCGAGGGCGGCTCAGCCGGCCTTGCGCCGAGGGCCGATGAGCCACTCGAGCCGCGCCTCTGCGTCGGGCGATGACGCGCCGGCCGAGGTCATGATGCACTTCTCCAGCGCGTGGCGGGCCGGGCTCTGCGACACGTCGGGGAGATTGCGGGCGAGGGACTTCGCGACGTCCCGCGCAACCACGATATTGCGGTTGAGCACGGTGATGACCGCCTCGACGCTCACCGCCTCCTCGCCGACGTGCCAGCAATCGAAGTCGGTGGTGAGCGCGAGCGTGGCGTAGGGGAGCTCCGCCTCGCGGGCGAGCTTCGCCTCGGGCAGGTTGGTCATCCCGATGACGTGCGCGCCGAACGTCCGGAACATGCGGCTTTCGGCCCGCGTCGAGAACTGCGGGCCCTCGATGCAGACATAGGTGCCGCCGCGGTGGACGCGCGCGCCGGTGACGAGCGCCGCGTCATGGACCGCGCTCGCCAGGATCGGGCACACCGGATCGGCGAACGGCACGTGGGCGACGAGGCCTTCGTCGAAGAACGTCGAGATCCGGCGCTTCGTGAAATCGATGAACTGGTCGACGACGACGAGGTCGCCAGGCGCGATGTCCTCACGCAGGGAGCCGACCGCGCTCACGCTGAGCACGTGGGTGGCGCCGAGCATCTTCAGCGCGCAGATGTTCGCTCGGTAGTTGATCGTCGACGGCGAGAAGCGGTGCCCGCGGCCGTGGCGCGGCAGGAAGAGCACGGTCGCGTCGCCCTCCTTGACCCGCCCGCGGAGCACCACGTCGCTCGGCAGCCCGAAGGGCGTGGAGACAGAGACCTCCTCGACGTCCTCCAGCCACCCCATCTCGTAGAGGCCGCTGCCGCCGATGATGGCGAGCACGTCGCCCGCGCCGGTGGCGCTCATCGCTCGAACCTCCGCTCGGAGAGCAGCCGCTCGCAGAGGGCCGCGCGCCGCTGGCGGCGGCACCGCTCGGCGAAGACGAGCGACCGCAGCTGCTCGTAGGCGCGGTTGATCTCGTCGTTCACGATGACGTAATCGAAGAAGCCGTAATGCTCGATCTCGCCCTTCGCGTTGCGGAGGCGGCGGAGCGTCGTGGGCTCGTCCTCGGTCCCGCGCCCGCGCAGGCGCCGCTCGAGCTCGGCGAGCGACGGGGGAAGGATGAACACGGCGACCGCCTCGGGCAGGCTCGCCTTGATCTGGCGCGCGCCCTGGTGGTCGATGTCGAACAGCACGCCGCGCGCGGTGGCGCGGGCGATCTCGATCTCCTTCAGGCTCGTGCCGTAGAGGTGATCGTGCACCCTGGCCCACTCGGCGAACGCGCCGATGCGGATCATCTGCTCGAACGTATTCGGGTCGACGAAGTGGTACTCCCGGCCGTCGACCTCGTTCGGGCGCGGGCGCCGGGTCGTGTGGGAGACCGAGAAGCGCAGATCGGGGAACTCGCTGCGCAGCCTCCCGCAGAGCGTCGTCTTCCCCGCGCCGGACGGGGACGACACGATGAGGAGGAGGAAGTCGTCACTGAGTGCTTCGGTCGACATGCTCTCCTGTCACTCGATGTTCTGGACCTGCTCCCGCAGGCGTTCGAGCTCCACCTTCATCGCCACGACGTGATGGGAGATGGCGGCGTCCTGCGCCTTGGAGCCCAGCGTGTTCGCCTCGCGTACCATCTCCTGAAGCAGGAAGTCGAGCCTCCTTCCACAAGGGTCGCCGCTCGGCGCCGCGAGCGCGCCGCCGAACTGGTCGAGGTGGCTCCGGAGGCGGGTGATCTCCTCGGTGATGTCGCTGCGCTCGGCGAGCAGCATCACCTCCGCCTCGATCCGCGTCGCCTCGAAGCCCGCCTCGACCCCCTGGAGCAGGCGCTCGACCCGCTCGCGCAGGCGGCGCCTGAGCGCCTCGCGCGCCTCGTCCGCGCGCGCCACGACCTCGGATGCGAGCGCGCGCAGCGTGGCCACCCGCCCGCGCATGTCGCCGGCGAGCGCCTCGCCTTCGCGGAGGCACATGCCCTCCATCGCGTCGATCGCGCGCTCGATGGCCAGCTTGAGCGCCGCGCGGACGGCCGCGATCTCGTGGCCGCCGGCGGGGGCGAAGAGGTCCGGCACGGCGCAGAGCAGCGAGAGCGGCAAGTCGGCGCCCGGCGCCAGCTCGTCGCGGAGCTCCGCCAGGGCGTGGAACGCCGCGCGCGCCTTCGATTTGTCGAGCGTGCTCGGGGCCAGCACCGCGCCCTCGGTGCGCACGATGATCTCGATGCGCCCCCGCCGCAGTCGCTCGCGCGCCACCTGCTCGGCGAACATCGTCAGATCGACGAGCTCGCGCGGGAGCCGCGCGCGCACGTCGAGGAAGCGCTGGTTCACCGAGCGGATCTCGGCGACGACACGCCCATCGGTGAGCGAAGCGTCACCGAGCCCGAAGCCGGTCATGCTCCGCACGAGCCGCCCCGCTCTACCTAGCTCGCCTTCTGTCCGCTGTCCGAGGCCCCTTGGGCCTTGGGCAGCGGAACCTTGCCACAGGTGACCGTGGCCGACGCGGCCGCGGGGCCCTTCTCACGGAGCGTCCGCAGGTACGTGACCGTGGGGGCGATCCCGTCCTCCCAGCGCACGCGGGGCTCGTACCCGATGAGCTCGGCCGCGCGCGAGATGTCGGCGAGCGAGTGGCGGATGTCCCCGGCGCGGGCGGGGAGATGCTCGACCGCGACGTCCCGCCCGAGGGCCCGCGAGATCTCCTTGCAGAGCTCATTCAGCCCGATCCTGCGTCCGCCGGCGATGTTGATGACCTCCCCCTTGAACTTCTTCGACGACGTCGCGCCGAGGAGGTTCGCGAGGACGGTGTTCTCGATGAAGCAGAAGTCGCGCGTCTGCTCGCCGTCGCCGAAGATCGGGATCGGCCGGTTCTGCAGGGCGGCGTCGACGAACCGCGGGATCGCCGCGGCGTAGGCGCCGTCCGGCGTCTGGTTCGGCCCGAAGACGTTGAAGTAACGCAGGCTCAGGGTCTCGATGCCGTAGATGCCCGCGAAGACCTTCATGTAGTGCTCGCAGGCGAGCTTCGTGACCGCGTACGGCGACAGCGGCATCGGCTCCATGCCCTCGTGCTTCGGGAGGACGGGCGTCTCGCCGTACGCGCTGGACGACGCAGCGAACAGCACGCGGCGCACGCCCTGCCGGCGCGCCACGTCGAGCACCGTGACCGTGCCGCCGACGTTCACGGCGTTCGACTCGATGGGCGACTCGACGCTGCGCGGGACCGAGCCGAGCGCGGCCTGGTGGAGAATGACCTCGACCCCCTTGGCCGCCGCCGCGACCGCCGCCGCGTCCCGGATGTCCCCCGTGATGCGCTCGATCAGCGACTGGTGGGGGAGCCCGTCGAGGTTCTCCCATCGGCTGGTCGCGAGGTTGTCGAGGACGCGGACCCGCTCGCCGGCGGCGGTCAGCGCCGCGACGAGGTTGCTTCCGATGAACCCGGCACCGCCGGTGACCAAGTAGCGAGGCGTGGACATGTGCGTGCTCCCCCAGCGGGCGCCTACTTCTTCTTGAAAAGGTTGTCGAGCTTGGAGCGAGAATCCGCGATGCGCTTCGAGTTGTCTTCCGGTACGCCGTTCTTGAACGTGAAGAAAGTACAATAATTCGCTCTCTCCCGATCCGGGATGTACTCGGCGATGTGCTCCTTGCACTGGTTGTGCGCGGCCGGGTCCCAGTTCTCGCAGTTCCTGCAGCAGTGGAGGTCGACACCGCAGTGGGGACAGGTGTCCGCACGCTGGAGCTTCACCTCGAAGATGAGCTCGTTCTTGCATTTATGACAGAAGTGGCGCTTCGCCTCGACCTTCGGAATCCAGCTCATGATGTCCTCCGGTACCACGACGAAGCCCGATCTGGCAGAAGGAACGCTCCGCGGAGGGTACGGTCGTAGATGGTGCGTGCCTACCCCACAGCGGCGTCCCGCGGAGTGAGCGCTGCGGGGTCGGGTGGGGTCTTGCTGGACCAGCGAACGCCACAGACGGTTCGCTCGCTCGGTGCAGAGCTGGCCTGCCTGGCGGCGGCGGCGGCGTTTACAGCAGGCCCTTGCGTCGCTGGATCTCGCCCATGACCCGCTGGTATTCGACTTCCCAGGTGCGGGACCCTTCCTGCACGTGGCGGAGCTTGCCGCGCACCTCGGTGTCGAGCGCCTCGTCCATCTCGAGGTACTTCCGGAGGATGGGCCTTATCCGGCGGCGCAGGTCGTGGTCCTCGACGAACACCTCCTCGACGTTGTTCGAGTGCATCAGCATCTCGAGCAGCTGGTCGAGGAGATAATCCATCGTTTCCTCGCCGGTCTTGATCCCCTTCTGCTCCGCGGCCAGGCGCTTGACCCGGTTGAACTCGCCCTGAGGCAGTCCGCGTGCCTGGAGGATCTCTTTCGCCCGCTCGGTCGCTTCCCGCTCTGCGTGCAGGTAGCTCGTGAAGACCGACTCGACGTCGAGCGCGACCTCTTTCTTCGATTCGCACTCGATATCGCGGTTGTCCACGAGCGCGCGGACGAGTTCTTCTGTGAGGGGAGTAATTTTGCCGCTAAAGAGGCGCATCCAACGTCCGTAGCTGGAGGAGCGGTCGAACTGGCTCCCCCGTGCAGGGGTTCATTCACGGGGCGTGCCCGGCTCGAACCGAAAGGTACGGGCCGCGTATCCAGGATGTCAACGCAAGTGGGAGGTTCCGGCACAAGTCGGGCCCCCCCCGGCCGGTGGGGGCCCCCCGGAACAGTAGGACCGCGACACCGCAAACCGCAGGAGCAGCCGCGATGATGATGGGTAAGGATGCGATGGCACGGAGCGTCAGGGTCCAGCCTGGCGCGCTCGGGAACGACGGTGGACTCGACCTGGACTCCCGCAAGCGGCGGGTTGTCCGGCGCGGCGCGATCGGCAACGCGGCCTCCCCGGCCACGCAGTCGGCGCTGGCGGACGGAGGGACGATTCAACGCGTCGCGAAAGGGCGTCACCTTGTGACGCAGGGCGACGCCGCGACCGCGCTCGCCATGCTCAGCCTCGGCCGAGTCCGGCTGGTGCGTGGGATGAGCGACGGGCGCAGCCTATCGCTCGGCTACAGAGGAGCCGGCGACGTGCTGGGCGAGGCTGCGCTCGGGGGCGTCACGGCCCACCGGGAGAGCGCGATCGCCACGGAGGACGTCGAGGCGCTCCTCGTCCCGCTCGCGACGGTGCGCAACCTGATGGCGAGCGACGCCAACTTCGCCGCCGCCATCGTGACCACGCTGGTCGAGCGGCACACGGACACCGAGGAGCGCCTGGCGTCCATGCTCTTCCGCAACGTCGAGGCCCGCCTCTGTGAGTTCCTGCTCAAGGCCGCGACGCGCTGGGGCATCCCCGATCCGCGCGGGGTGCTCATCTCCGCGCCGTTCACCCATCAGGAGATGGCGAGCATGATCGGCTCCACGCGCGAGACCGTCACGCTCACCCTGGGCGATCTCCGTCGCAAGGGGGTGATCGAGATCGATCGCCGCCGGATCGTCGTCCTCGATCGCGACGCGCTGAAGGGCCGCATCTGAGCCCGCTCGTCCGTCGGTGTCGTTGAGGGGTCCCAAGGCCTCCTCGATCGAGCGCCGTCGGGCACCGTCCAGGCTGTTCGCTCGGCGGCCTCTGCTCCGACAGCCCTACTGCTCCCGGCATCGCAGCGGCGTTCGCCGCGCTGCTCACGCGTTCCGCTCTCCAGGCACCCACTCCTGGATATCCCGCGGCTCTCTCCGGTCTGCCCGCTCGATTCGTCGCGGTGTTGCCCCAACACATCCGCCGCGGACATCGTGTCCGTGCGCTGCGCGGTCGGGTGTGCTGCGCGGCGTGGGCTCGCCGCGCGGTTCAGTCTCGCTGCCCGGTTCAGTGCACTGTGTGGCCTGGGTTCGCCGCACGGTCCAGGCTCGCTGCCCGGTCCAGTGCGCTGCGCGCTGGCGGCCTCGTCGCCGCGGCGTCTCGAGGGTGTCCCGCGGCGCCTAGCGCTCTCGCTTGGGTCCGCCGCTCGCCGGGTCACGGGTGGAGCGGACCCCGAGCTTGAGCCTGCGCATGACGGCCTGCTTCTGCCGTTCCTTGTACCTGGCGTGGCTCGCCTCGCCGACCTCGTTTGCCGCCTCGGTCTCTCGGTCGATCAGCTGGAACTCGCACAGCACGAAGATGATCGGCCCGAGCGCCCAGGCCGCGGGCGGCGCCATGTCGAGGATCTCGGCGGGGAGTCGGACCGGCAGATCGACGACGAAGTGGATCACGCGGTAGCTCCGATCGCTGAAGCTGTTGTCGCCAGCCGTGAGTCCGTCGTCGACGTCGGTCTGCAACGCGTCGAGCATCGGCTGAAGGAAGGGCCGCGTCTCGCAGTAGCTCCGGAACCGCAGGATCGTGTTGGTGCTCTCGCCAGGCACGACGTAATTGAATGGAAACAGCCGCTCGGACAGGTACAGGAGCACCGGCAGCAGGTCGTCCACGGTGCGGCAGACGATGCGGAAGCGGAGCTTGTCGTAGATGGCCGCCGCCGTCGTGTCGGTCTTCGACAGGAGCTTCGTGTAGAGCGAGTCCTTGTTCTTCCGCCCGCCGATGAACTCGGTGATCGGGAAGCCCGCCGCGAGCATGCCGCCGATCACCCGGTACACCTTCTCCTCGACGAGGTGGAAGACGTCCTGGTCCGACATCGGGATCGAGAAGAGGAGCTCGCGCCCGGCCAGGTGATGGATGATGTGCATCGCCTTGAGGATCGTGCAGGCGCAGAGCTGACGGTGGCCCTTGCCCGAGGCGAGCATCAGGATCTCCTCGACCGACGCGCGCGCGACAGGGCTCGGGATCGGGAACTCGAAGTGGCGGCGAAGGTAGGCGATGGCCTCGTTCTTGACGCTCTCGAGGTGCGCGCGATCCCCCGGCTCGTCCGGGCGGAACTCCTGCGCCAGCAAGAGATCCCGCGCCGCCTGCTCGCCCTGCAGGTTGAGCCGCCTCCAGTCGATGACCGAGTCGCCGCGCAGGATGAGGTGCACGGACTCCAGGTCCATGAGCGTGAACTCTTCGAGCCGCTTGAGCCGGCCGACGGAGGCGTCTTGCGTCATGACCTCACGCTCCCCGAACGTAAGCGCCAGCGCTGTCGTGCGCTCGGGAAACCCTCGCGTCGAGGTGCAGCAGGCGGTAGCTGGGCGAGAAAGTCAGGAGACAGGGGCGTTCGGCGGGGCGGGGCTCGAGCTCGGGGTGCGGCCGAGCGAGAGGGTCCCGAGGAAGATGCCGATCGTCAATGCGACAACGGCGGCGTGGCCGAGATAGGCGCCACTGCAACCAATGGCGGCGAACGGGGCGAGCGCAGCCAGATACCACGGGGTGATCCTCATCGGTTCTCCTTCTCCGCCTCCAGCGGCACTGTACAGGCCGCATGGTCGCTCCCTCCGGGGGGGCACCACGATGCACCACGGTCGTCCCAGTCAGAGCGTGTAAGTGGTTGTAGGATAAGGTGCCACGCCCTGCTTCCGCGGGCCAAGAAGTAGCGGTTTCGGGGGGAACGCATCAAGGGAATTCGTTCTCACATTCCATTCCCACCCGAAACGCTGCCACTGGAAGCAGTAAAACATCAGCAATAACAACGTCTTGTATTTAAAGACGAAGGTTTTTCATCAAGGACTGCGTGCGGCTTGCTGGACGCGAGGTGGTACCTCAGAGACACGCCTCCAACTCACGGCGCTGCCTTGCTTGTCGGTTTCCGGGCGTCAACGGTCTCGTGCGCCGGGCGACCGCAATGAGCGGCAGCAGGTCTCCGGCCCATCTGGATGCTGTTGGGCTCGCTCCAGGAGCGCCGGCCGAAGCGCGCTCCGCGAGGCCGGCGGGAGCGCGCGGGGCGCCGTTCAGTGGACGAACAGCGTGATCCGGGACTCGTCTGCGAGCGTGACGGCCCGGCTCGTCACGTCGTGCTCGCCCTTCCTGTTGACCGTGATCTCCACCTGGTAGAGGCCGTCCGGGAGCGACACCTTCGTGAAGACAGCCCGTGGGGCCGTCCCCTCGGCGAACCGCCATGAGCTGTCGATGACCGGCGCGGCGTCGTCCGCGCGGTCGCCCGAAGAAGAATCCGTCCACGTCACGTCGAGCCGTACGACCGTCGCTGCGTCATCGAGCCGCAGCTCGACCTCCCGCTCCTCGGGCATCCGCTTGAAGAGGATGCTCCCCGCATAAAGCGCACCCAGGAGGAGGAGCGCTGGCGCGAGACGTCGGAGCCACGGCGGTCGGGTCTCCGGCTCCGGCGGCCTCTCCTCCGGCGCCTCATCGAGATCGTGCTGCGAGGTCGAGCTCATCGGGCTTCAGCGCGCGCGGTTGGTGCGGACGCGCTTCACGAGGCCCTCGATCACCGGCTGCGGCAGGTCGAACGCGGGCATCTTGTTCTTGCCCTTCCTGATCGTGTCGGCCATCTGGGCGTCGGTCACCCGATCCTGCCACGCCGCATCGGTGAGGTCCGGGGCGCGGACCATCGGACCTTGCGGGCCGTCGCCGCGCCCGGCTCTGCCGTGGCAGGTGGAGCAGTTCCGCTGCCAGGCGAGCTCGATCAGCCCCGGATCGGTCTCATCCGACGCGATCGGTCGAGCGGCTACCTTGCCGCCCTGCCCCTCGCCGGGGTTCGGCGGATCGTGGTCGTCCCGCGTCCACTGGCGGACGTCGCCCGCCCCGGAGTTGCAGCCGAAGAGGCCGACCCAGAGGATGGCTATGGAAAGGAGGCGACCCAGGGACTTGTCGTGACGTCTCCGCATGTCGTGGAGACGTACGGATAGTGAAGCTGGTGGGGGAGGCAAGAAAAGAAGGATCACGAGGCGCGCTGGCCGCCGGCGAGCGCGGAGAACGCAGCGGCGCCGGCGGCCGGCACGCCCCGAAGGGCGCTGCGCGCCGGCCACCGGGTGCAGCCGTCAGCCGTCAGCCCAAGGCGAACGCCCCGACGGCCCGTGCCCGCGGTGATCGCGGTGCGCGGCCCGAAGCGCGCCCGGGCGCAGCGGCGTCACTTGCAGGCGTCGCCGGCGACCTTGCCGCCGCCGTCGACGGGCTGCTTGTCGACCGCCTTGCCCTTGATCGCCGCGATGAAGAACCCGGTGCGGCGGTTCTGGGCCTTGCCCTCGGGCGTTCCGTTGTCGGCGACCGGCTTGGTCTCGCCGAACCCGACGGCGATGAAGCGCTTGCAGTCGTGCCCCTTCGCGACGAGCCAGCGAGCGACCGCCATCGCGCGCTTCTCGGACAGCGTCTGGTTCGCGGCGTCCTCACCGTCCGAGTCGGTATGGCCCTCGATGCGGAGCAGGCTGACGTCCTCCCGCTGCTTCAGGAAGTCGTCGACGAGGTTGAGGACCTCGTCGCTCTCGGGCAGGAGCTTGTCGCTGTTCGTCTCGAAGACCACCGGGCCGGGGAGAGCGACCTCGTTGCCCTTGAGCTTGAACGTCAGCTTGAAGCGCGGGCGGGGCTTCTTCTCCTCCTTCGGCTCGGGCTTCGGCTCCGGCGGAGGCGGGGGCGGGGGTGCGGCCGCCGGCTCCTTGCCGGAGCCGAACGAGGCGCTGGCCGTGCAACCCGCCGTCGCGGCGGCAGCGCCAATCATCATCACGGCGCACAGAACGGAAGCGACGTATCTACGCATGGACCTTGTTCTCCTCTGAGGGGCACGAGCCAGAGCTCGCGTCGGCGACCCGCCGGGCTGACGCCCTTGGACGGCAGCTCGCCATGAATCTTCACCGCCATCGGGTACTTGCGTGGTGGACGCTCGAAGCGATGCCGCCTTCTAGCGAAAAGTCAGGACGAACGAAACCAGGAAGAGGGCGCCTCGCGGCCCGCCCACCAGCGGGCGGACCGAGAGAGCGCGCTGGCAAGACCTCCCTCGCCTGAGCGCGTACCCTGGACGGGCGGGGGCGCTCCTTGAGACGCTCGCAGGGGGCGCGACGGCTCAAGCGCGAGCACGATCTTCGCGGACGGTCGGAGCCGACCGAGCAGGTTGTACGTCGCAGGCTGTGTGGATTCCGGCGGGCGCGGGCACCCGGGAGGTGCCCGCAAAGCCCAGGAGGCGTGCTCGACGCAGCGGCCGTCGGTGGAGGGGAGTCGCGCGGCGCTCAGCCTCCGTCTGCGGGCGCCGGCTGGCACGGCACGCCGGTCGTCACGGCAGGCGGCGCGATCTCGCCCAGCTGGACCGCTCTCGCGGTGAACCCGATGCCGATGGAGATGGCGTCGCACTCCTTGCTCGGGTCCTGGCCGCCATCCTTCATGATGTCCGACGCGCGGCGGACCTGGTCGAGGATCGTCTCCAGCGCCGCGCCTTCGCAGAAATTCGGCTGTACGGCGCCGATGACGCCGCGGAGCTCCTCGACGAGGACAGCCGTCTCGAGCACTCCCGCGATGGTCCCTTTGACCACCGATTTGTGATCGGGCGCGAGATCCATCGCGATCCTCACATTGCGGATCGTGAGACCGATGATGGTGTCCGAGACCGTCAGGTTCAGCCGGAACGTGACCTGTGAATCCGGGCCCGACACCCATGTATCGTCGACGACGTAGCTGGCCGGGAACACGACCTTGGAGCTCTCGACGTCCTGAGCGTCGTCGAGGAGCTCAGGCACGACAGGCCACCGGTCGGTGCCATCCCAGGTGGGCGCCGCGCCCAGCGTGGCGCCGCCGTAGAGCTTCGCGGTGAGGGGGTTGTAGGAAGGCCGCTCGCCGAGCCCGTCGACCTTGAAGATCACCGTGAAATCGCCCTTACCAATGGCGTCGCTGACCCGGGTCGATGGGTCGGTCAGGAGGTTGGAGATGAGGCCGACGAGCTTGCTGCCAAAGGAGTTGTCGATCCCGTCGGCGCCGTCCGGATAGACCTCCGAAGGGGCGGTGTCGTCCACCGGCTTGCACAGGTCCTGTGATACGGTGCTGGACACCTTGCCGTCGAGGTTGAATCCGTACTGCTTCCAGCTGCCGGCCACCTTCCTCCCATCGCGATCCGTATCGCCCAGGAAGAGCCGGTCGATCGCGAACGCGACGCCCTCGCCATCCCCTGCCTGCTCCGGGCCCGGCGCGGGCGGCTGACCGAGGTCGACGTCTTGAACGACAGGCGCCGCGGCCTCGGAGCCACAACCGGCAACGGAAACGAGCGCGGTCGCCAAATACACCGCGACGGCGATACGGGATTGACGCATCATCGACCTCACTTTCTGGAAACCCCACCCCAGATCAGGCAAGTGCTCTCAGACGGGCGCACATGCTAGCGCCGGCCTGCGCGGCTCATCAAGCGCGATCCCCGCTGCGCAATGCGCTATATGTGAGCTCGCCGGCGAGCGCTGGTGGATTGTCCCGATGCCTCCCGCTCTCGCTCGCCGCGCCCTCTCCCCGATTACCGGTCTTTCCCGACTACCACCACGATGAGAAGCCACCTGGAAGCCTGCTGTGACCGCTGAGTTCATCCACCTCCACGTGCATTCGCAGTACTCGCTCCTCGACGGCTCGCTGCGCGTCAAGGACCTCGCCGCGCGCGCCAAATCGCTGGGAATGCGCGCCGTCGCCCTGACCGACCACGGGAACATGTTCGGGGCGATTCAGCACTACAAGGCCTGCAAGGACCAGGGCATCGGCGCGATCATCGGTTGCGAGGTCAACGTGGCCCGCAGCTGGGGCGCGTCCGCGGGGCAGGTGTCACGCTCGGGCGTGGACGAGACGCCCGTCGATCACCTCGTGCTGCTCGCCGCGTCCGAGGAGGGCTACAAGAACCTCGTCCGCATCGTCTCCCAGGGGCACGTCGATCCCGCGAGCGGGCTCGCGCCGAGCGTGCGGCTCGACACGGTGGCGCAGCACAGCGCGGGGCTCATCGGCTTGACCGGCTGCATGGGCGGCGTGGTCGCCCAGCGCATCCTCGAGCAGGGCGAGGGGGAGGGGCGCGAGGCGCTCAGCCGGCTCAGGGACTGCTTCCAGCCGGGGAGCCTCTACGTCGAGCTGCAGGACCACGGGCTGGTCGAGCAGTCGGTGCTCAACGGCATCCTGGCGCGCGCGGCGGGCGATCTGGGGCTTCCGCTCGTCGCGACCAACGACGCGCACTTCGGCGCGCGCGAGGACGGCGAGGGGCAGCTCTACCTGTCGTGCATCGCGGCCAACCGCACGTTCGCGGAGGCGAGCGCCGCGCACCACGGCAGCTTCGAGATGTTCCTCAAGCCCGCCGACGAGATGATGCACCTGTTCCGCGACCACCCGCAGGCGGTGCGCTCGACGCTCGAGATCGCCGAGCGGTGCTCGACGCTCAAGCTCAAGCTCGGCAAGCCGATGCTCCCGACGTTCCCGCTGCCGAGCGGGTTCGCGGACTCGGCGTCGTACTTCCGGCACGTGGCGCACGACGGCCTCACGAAGCGGCTCGCCCAGATCGCGCAGACGGGCAGGAGAGTGGACGAGGCGACCTACCGCGCGCGGCTCGACGTCGAGCTCAACGTCATCGTTCAGATGGACTTCCCAGGCTACTTCCTCATCGTCTGGGACTTCATCAAGTACGCCAAGGACCACGGCATCCCGGTCGGGCCGGGCCGCGGCTCGGGCGCGGGCTCGCTCGTCGCCTATGCCATGGAGATCACCGATCTCGATCCGCTGCCGTACAACCTGCTGTTCGAGCGCTTCCTGAACCCGGAGCGCGTGAGCATGCCGGACTTCGACGTCGATTTCTGCATGGACCGGCGCGACGAGGTCATCTCCTACGTCACCAAGAAGTACAGCAAGGAGGCCGACAAACCCTCCGTCGGGCAGATCGCGACGTTCCACGAGCTCAAGGCGCGGAGCGTGATCAAGGACGTCGCGCGGGCGATGGCGTTCCCCGCGAACGAGGCGCAGAAGATCGCGAGCCTCATCCCGCAGAAGAGCCCGGGGATCATGTACACGATCCCGGAGGCGCTCGACATCGAGCCGAAGCTCAAGGCCCTCAAGGAGAGCGATCCCACGGTCGCGGAGCTCCTGAAGCAGGCGCAGAAGCTCGAGGGGCTGACGCGGCACGCGGGCATGCACGCCGCCGGCGTCGTGATCAGCGAGGGGCCGCTCTGGGATCACGTCCCCTGCTTCAAGAACGGCGAGCAGCTCGTCACGCAGTACTACAAGGACGACGCCGAGCTGGCCGGGCTCGTGAAGTTCGACTTCCTCGGGCTGAAGACGCTCACCGTCATCGACATCGCGGTGCGGCTCGTGAACGCGCGGCCGGACCTCGCGGACAAGGAGGGCAAGCGCTTCGACGTGAACACGGTGCCGCTCGACGACACCGCCACCTACGCGCTCCTCCAGTCGGGCGAGACTACGGGCGTGTTCCAGCTCGAGTCGAGCGGCATGCAGCAGCTCTTCAAGGACCTCAAGCCGGACGCCTTCGAGGACATCGTCGCCGCCGTGGCGCTCTACCGGCCCGGTCCGCTCGGCACCGGCATGGTGAAGGACTTCGTCGACTGCAAGCACGGCCGCAAGCCGATCGAGAAGATGCACCCGCTCGTCGACGAGCTCCTCCAGCCGACGTACGGCGTCATCGTCTACCAGGAGCAGGTCATGCAGATCGCCCAGAAGCTCGCGGGCTATACGCTCGGCGGCGCCGATCTGCTCCGGCGCGCCATGGGCAAGAAGAAGCCCGAGGAGATGGCGAAGCAGAAGGCGACGTTCGTCGACGGCTCGCTCAAGAACGGGGTGAAGGGCGAGGACGCCGAGCGCATCTTCGGGCTCCTCGAGTACTTCGCGGGCTACGGCTTCAACAAGAGCCACTCGGCGGCGTACGCGCTGCTCACCTACCAGACGGCGTACCTCAAGGCGCATTACCCGGTCGAGTTCCTCTGCGCGCTGATGACCGCCGACCGCGACAAGATCGAGAAGGTCGTGCGGATCATCGCGGAGGGGCGCGCGTGGGGGGTCGAGATTCTCCCGCCCGAGATCAACGAGTCCAAGACGGACTTCACCGTCGTCTACAGCGCGAAGCCGGCGACGAACGGCAAGCGCATGGCCGGCACCCGCCGCGGAGGCTCGCGGGTGAGGGACCCGTACGACCCGAAGATCCGCTTCGGAATGGGCGCGATCCGCGGCGTCGGCGAGTCGGCGCTCGAGGCGATCCTCGAGGCGCGGGACGCGGGCGGCGCGTTCGCGGATCTGTTCGACTTCGCCGAGCGGGTCGATCCGCGGCGGGTCAACAAGGGAGTGTTCGAGGCGCTCGTGCAGTGCGGCGCGTTCGACGCGAGCCTCCACGCGCGGGGCATCTCGCGGGCGCGGGCGTTCACCGGCATCGACAGGGCGCTCGAGCGCTCGCGCTCCGCGAGCAAGGAGCGGAACAGCGCGCAGATCGGCCTGTTCGCGGCGGTGGCGTCCAAGAGCGAGGTGAGGCTGGACGATTACCCGATGGCCGAGGACTGGGATCTGCGCGAGACGCTCTCGCGGGAGAAGCAGTCGCTCGGGTTCTACGTCTCGGGGCACCCGCTCGATCGGTACGGCGTCGACATGAACCGCTTCGACGTGACCGCGGTGAGCGCGCTGGCCGGCATGGATGCCTGGTCGAGGGTGCGCGTCGGCGGGATGGTCGAGGGCTACCGTGAGCGCATCTTCAAGGGAGGCGGCGGCAAGATCGCGTTCTTCGTGCTCGAGGACACGACCGGCCGGGTCGAGGTCAAGGTGCGCGAGAAGCAGATCGAGAGCTACGCGGACCTCTTGAACCGAGGGGAGCCGGTCCTGATCTCGGGGAAGATCAGCTTCCCGATGGTGGAGGAAGGGGCCGAGGAGGCCGAGGCCGCGCCGCGCGAGCCGACCCTGCTGCTCGACGAGGTGCAGCCGCTCGCCGACGCCATCCTCGCGCAGACCCGGAGCGTGGCGATCACGCTGAAGTCGCGCAGCGCCAGGCGCGAGCACATCGATCGGCTCGGGGCGGTCCTGCGGGCGAGCCCCGGGGTGTGCCCGGTGCAGCTCGTGATCCAGCTCGACGACGGGGCAGAGGCGGTGCTGGCGCTGGGGCGCGATCTCCGCGTCGAGCCCAACGACGCCATGCTCGGGCGGCTCGAGAAGCTGTTCGGCGAGAAGGTGGCCGAGCTCAGGTAGCCGGCTCGCCCGCGCCCGCGTGCTCGGCGGCCCGCACGAGGGCGCCGAGCTTCGCCTCCGCGTCGCCGCGGTCGCTCTGGTGCTTGAGCAGGACGCCGAGCGTGTCGCGCGCGATCTCCGGCGTCACCGCGCGCTTGCCGAGCAGGAGCAGCGCGCGGGCCCAGTCGATCGTCTCGCTGATCGCGGGAGACTTCCGCAGATCCATGGCCCGCAGGGCGCCGACGAACGCCACGATCTGCGCCGCGAGGCGGGGCTCGATCCCCGGGAGGGCGACCTTCAGGATGGCGACCTCGCGCGACGGCGGCGGGTAGTCCAGGAACGCGTGCAGGCACCGGCGGCGCAGCGCCTCGGTCATCTCGCGCGTCGCGTTCGTCGTCAGCAGGACGAGCGGCGGGCGCGCGGCGCGGATCGTGCCGAGCTCGGGGATCGTGACCTGCATGTCGGAGAGCACCTCGAGGAGGAACGCCTCGAACTCAGGGTCCGCACGATCGACCTCGTCGATGAGCAGGACGACCGGCGCGGCGCTCCGGAGCGCCGCGAGGAGCGGGCGCGCGATCAGGAAGTGCTCGCTGAAGAACGAGGCCTCGCTGCCCGCGATCGCGCGCGCGGCCGCGGCGAGGCTCGCTGCGCCGGCGATCTCCTTCGCGACGGCGTCGCGCAGGAGCTGCGTGTAGAGCATCTGCTTCGCGTAGTCCCACTCGTAGAGCGCCTTCGCCTCGTCGAGGCCCTCGTAGCACTGGAGCCGGATGAGCCCTCGGCCGAGCGCCTCGGCGGCGGCGCGGGCGAGATCGGTCTTGCCGACGCCCGCCGGCCCCTCGAGCAGGAGCGGCCGATCCATCCGGAGGGCGAGCCAGAGCGCGAGCGAGGTCGACGGATCGGAGATGTAGCGGGCCGCCGAGAGGCGGGCGTCGAGCTCGGCCGCGGTGGCTGGGGTGTCGTCGCGGGCGCCCCGATCGTCGAGCGCGCCGCCGTCGTGATCCGGAGGAGGCGTCACGGCGGGACGGTAGCACGCCGCGCGCGGGCTATCGGGCGGCGCGGCGCGGCGTGGCGCGCCAGAGCCCGCTAGCCGCGCGGCTCGGCGAGGATCTCGGCGGCCAGGAGATCGAGGCGCGGCGCCGCGCGATCGGGGCACGGGAGATCGGCCTCGCCGCGGAGCGGGCACAGCTCGCAGCGGCGTCCATCCATGATGAGGCCCGCCCGCATGCCCGCCGCGCGCGCGGCCGCCACGTCGCTCGGCGCGTCGCCGATCATCCAGCTCGCCGCGGCGTCGAGCTCGAGATCGCGCGCGAGGGCGGTGAGCATGCCCGGCTTCGGCTTCCTGCAATCGCACGGGCCGATGAGCGCCGGATCGCCGCCCGGCCCGCCCTCGGGGTGGTGCGGGCACGCCGCGAGCGCCGCGATCGCGACGCCGGCCTCGCGGAGCCGATCGACGAGTGCGCGGTTCGTGCGCTCGATCGCCCCCCACGGGACCTGGCCCTTCGCCGCGCCCGGCTGGTTGGTCGCGATCGCCAGCAGGAACCCCGCGCCCGCGAGGCGCCGCAGGCCCTCGATCGCGCCTGGGAGGAGGCGGATCTGATCCGGATGAAACGCCGTCACGACGACGCCGAGCTCGGGATCGCGCACCACGTCGATGAGCGTGCCGTCGCGGTCGAGCAGGATCCCGCGCCTCGCCACGCGGCGCTCAGCTCTCGGCCACGAGCTGGAGGAGCCGCTCGCAGATGAGGTGGTGGTAAACCTCGTGGAAGCCCTCCACGTGCGGTGTCGACGTGTAGCCCGCCCGCGTCCTCGGCACGATCACGCTGGCGTCGGCCATCTGGCGCAGGGCGCCGCCGTCGTAGCCGACGAGCGCGACCACCTTGGCCCCCGCCTTCTTCGCGAAATCCGCGGCGGCGACGAGGTTCTGCGACCATGGGCCGGCGCGATCGGCGCCCGAGCCGCCGTGCACGCTCAGGCACACGAGCACGTCGCCCGCGACCACGCGGCCGTCGAGCTGCTCGAGGAAGATCCGGTTGAAGCCGACGTCGTTGGTGAGGGCGCTGAGGAGCGCCGCGTTGTCGCAGAGCGAGGTGCACTTGAAGCGCCGCTTGCCGTCGACCCACGTGAACTTGGCGATGTCGCAGGCGAGGTGGCTCGCGTTGGCCGCCGAGCCGCCGTTGCCGCACGTGTAGATGGTGCGATCGCTCCTGTACGCATCGAAGAGGATCTCGATGACGCGAGCCATGTCGTCGGGGCTCGTCGCGAGGGCGATCTCGGACGTCTCGCGGAGGTACTTTTCGACGAAGTCGTGCGTGCTCTGAGGCATGGCCGATCTATAGCCAGAGTCCCGTTGAAATGCCCAGCAGGAGGGGCGCGCCGGCGCGCCCGCTCACGATCGGTGCAGGTTCGCGACGATGCGCGCGCCGTCGAGATCGAAGCGGAAGCGCAGGACGCGCAGGCCCTTCGCGGCGAGCGCCTCCAGCACCCGGCGCCGCTCCGCCGGCCGGACGTAGAACATGAAGAAGCCGCCGCCGCCGGCGCCCATCAGCTTGCCGCCGAGCGCCCCCGCGCCTCGAGCGATCTCGTAAATCTCGTCGAGGACCTCGTCGGTCATCTTGGACGCGAGCTTACGCTTCTGGGTCCAGTGGGCGTGCAGGAGCTCGCCGTAGTCGTCGAGCCTGCCCGTGACGAGGATGCGGTGCACGTCGCGGCCGATCTCCTTGATGCGGTGCATCCGCTCGACCACCTCGGGCTCCAGGTCTTGCAGCCGCCGGCCCTGCTCCGAGAGCACGATCCTGGCCGGCCTTTCGACGCCGCTCCACACGATGAGCAGGTTGCTCTCGAGCTCGTCCAGCACCTCGTCGCGGACTGGGACGGGCTCGACGTGCACCGAGCCGTCCGGAGAGAACGTGAACGCCGTGACGTTGCCGTAAGCGGCGATGTACTGGTCCTGCTTGCCGATCGGCTCTCCGAGGCGTTCGATCTCGATGGAGCAGGCCTCGCGGGCGAGCTGCTCGGACGACACGAAGTCGCGCTTGTACGCGTGCAGGGCGTTGAGGAGGGCGACCGTGAACGAGCTCGACGAGCCGAGGCCCGAGTTCGCGGGGAGATCCGCGACGCTCGTGAGCTCGATCGAGTGCTCGATTCCCAGCATCCGGAGCGCTTCCCGGAAGATCGGGTGCTCGATCGCGTCGACCGAGGGGACGATCTCGGTCTTGGAGTACGCGAGGCGGATGTCCCGGTGGAAGCGCTTGTTGGCCGTCACGTAGATGTACTTGTCGATGGCGGCCGACACGAGGTAGCCGCCGAAGCGGCCGGAGTACGCGGGCAGATCGGTCCCGCCGCCGCCGAGCGAGAAGCGGACCGGGGCGCGAGAGACGATCATCCCCGCGCCTCCGTCGCGGCCGCGGTCGCGAGCGCGGCCTCGAGATCGCGGAGGCCCTGCTCCGAGCCGATCTCGTAGAAGCGCGCCGCGACCGCGAGGGCCCGGAGGCGGCCGCGCGCCGCGAGGTCGCGATGCACCACCTCGAAGCCGAGCGGCGCGTCGGCGGGCAGCGCCTCGACGACCTCGCGGCGGAGCGCGGTCGCGCCGTAATCGATATGGTCGAGCGCAGGGTCCGGCGGCGCGCCCGCGCGCCGCTTCTCGTAACGCACCACCAGATCGCCCGATATCGCGGCGTTCGACGCGTCGAGCCGACCCTCGTTCCGGTACACGGCCATCGTGCCGAGCGCGCCGGGGTGTGTGCAGAGGTCCCGGAGCGGGGCCAGGTAGTCGAAAGGGAGGTAGGAGTCGCCGTAGGTCATGAGGAACACAGGGGCCAGCTGGGGCAGCGCGCGGCGCAGCGCGCCGGCCGTGCCCAGGAGATCGGGGCCGTCGTCGGCATAATGGAGCGGCAGACCCGCGAACCGGTCGCCCATCGCCTGTCGGATGGCGTCGCCGAGGTGACCCACGCAGAGGACCACCTCGGCGAAGCCCGCCGCGGCGAGCCGCTCGAGGAGCCACGCCCCGAACGGCCGACCGGCCACGGGCAGCAGGAATTTCGGGGTGCGCTCTGTCCGGGGGCGCATCCGGGTGCCGAGCCCGCCGGCGAGGATCACGGCTTGAGGGGGTGAGACGTCGGCGCGCACGGGGAGGACCTACCACAGACGACGGCTGTCTTCGGGGCGTCTCCAGCGCTCCCCGCAGGCGGCTCGGAGAAAACATCGCCACAAACTGTACGGCCGTTCAGGCGACGGTTACGGTGCGTGCCATGACCAACAAGGACCTCGCTCCGCATCTTCTCCGGACGCTGGTTGCCCTCCAGAGCGAGGGCAAGACGGTGACCCTCGACACATTGACCACGGCCCTTCAGGTGCGCCGGACCGACGTCCGCCGGGCGATCACCGCCCTGCACCGCGAGGGGTATCTCGACGTCCTCCACATGCGGCTGACGCTCCGCGGGCTCGCCCTCGGCGCGGCCTTTGCGGCGTCGCAGCTCCGCCCGTTGCGCCGCGCGTCGCTCCGCGCTGTCAAGGCTGCTTGAGCACACCCGCAGGGCCGCCCCCCTGATGCAGCCGCGAGCGGCGAGTCGACCTCTGCCCGAGCGCGAAGCTCATGCGTCCGGACGGAGGGTCCCGACATGATCTGTCGATGCGTTTCAGATCTTGCCAGCAATTCATTTGATAAAACGGCAAATTCACAGCGGACGCGCGCGGCCCCAGCGAGGGATCCGGCGCCCGGTCGCGAGCGCCGACCGACGCAGGAACGCCTGGTTTCTCCGGCCTGTGCGGGCCACTGTGCGTGGAAGACGTTGACATTCCGGGGGATTCATGAGACGGCGGCTGCGTGATATCCGATGTCGAGATCGAGAATGAGATTCGTGCTTCCGTGGCCGAGTTCCTGGAGGGCATGAGAGCGCTGGTCCGTAAGGACGTTCTCCGGGCCGCTGCGCAGTACCTGCAAGTCGACATCAGCGTCGCAGGGATATCGACCGGGCCGGCCGCGACTCCCGCCAAGCCGGTCCGCAAGGCCGAGCGCGCTCCGGCGCCGAGCCGCCCGGCCGCACCTCCGCGCAGCGCCCCGTCGCCCAAGACGCCGACGCGCGCTGCGCCGCGCAAGAAGGCGGCCGCGCCGCGGACGACCGGAGGTGGCGCGCGCCCGGCCGCCGCTCCGCCGAAGGCGCGCGCCGCGCGCACCCCGGCGCCCGCCGTCGCGGCCCCCGTGAAAGCCGCCGAACAGACCGCTCCGGCGAGCCCGGTGAGCTTGCCGTCCGGGAGCTCCGGGGACGAGATCGCCGAGGCGCTGCTCGCCCATGTGGAGATCGAGCCTGGGCAAGGGATCGACGACCTTGCGTTGGCGATGGGAACCCCTGCAGCGGAGCTCCAGGAGCCGCTCAAGAAGCTCCTCGCGGAGAACAAGATCACCGAGGAGCTGCGTCAAGGCCAGACGTCGTACTACCCGGCCTGAGGGACATCGATGGGCCGGCCAGCCAGGCACGAGCGTTGCTTGGATCCGGCCGCACGTTGCCTGGATCCGGCCGCGCATTCGTTGGAGCCGACCGTAGATCGTCCGGTCGGCGCGGGCACGGGCCAGGCGACGCCCTGCGCGATGCAGACGACGGACCGACCGAGCCCTGCTGGCGCTGACCGGCCGGAGCCCGGCGGTTTCCGCGTCACAGCTGGCGAACCCGGCGATGCCGTCGCCGCGTACTCGACGCGGACCCAGGGCCCCGGTACCCTGCCGGTCCAGGCGCTTTCCGGATGACTCCCGCGCACGAACAGATTCTCAACGTCCTGCTCGGCTATCTCTCGGCGATGAACGCAGAGGGAGTCCTGCTCCGGGCCATGCGGGAGGCGGAGATCCAGCCCGAGGAGTTCTCGCTCGAGGACCTCCCCGACATCCTTCCGAGCATCGAGCGCCGAGCCCGTCTCTATGTCGATCCGACGCGGCTCGGTCGGCTCAGGTCGGAAATTTCGGCGATTGGCGGCGATAGGCCTTCGCGGCGCTCGAAGGTCATGGCCATCAACGTCGAGGCCGACATCAGCGAGGCGCGCCTGAGCGCGAAGGCCGTTTGCGATGCGGCCGGCGCAAAGAGCTTCACGTCGCACAAGGTCGCGACCATCGTCAGCGAGCTCGCGCGAAATATCGTCCACTATACCCCTGGAGGGACGATCGAGCTCGCGGTGCAGCGCGACAGCCCGGTCCGCTTCCTCATCGTCGCCGTGGATGAGGGCGCAGGCATCCAGAACCTGCAGGAGATCCTCGCCGGGCGCTACAAGAGCAAGACCGGTATGGGGCGCGGCATCATCGGGGTCAAGCGGCTGGCCGATCGCTTTCATATCGACTCGGGGCCGAAGGGCACGCGGGTGGAGATCGAGGTCCACCTGTGAAGCTCTCCGTGGAGTACGCGATCCTCCCCAAGGACGGAGAGCTCGTGAGCGGCGACGCCGCGTTCGTGCGGGCCGGGGAGGACGGCGTCCTCTTCGCGGTCATCGACGCCCTCGGCCACGGCGAGCACGCGGCGGCCGCGGCGAACGTCGCGCTCAAGGCGCTCGCCGACGCGCCGAGCGGCGAGGACGTCCGCGCCCTCATCGATCGCCTCCACGTGCGGCTCCGCGGCACCCGCGGCGCCGCCGGCATGATCTGTCGCTTCCGGGAGGGGCGGCTCCAGGGCTGCGGCATCGGCAACGTCGAGCTGATGTCGCACGGCACGCGCGTCCAGTGGCTCCAGAGCCCGGGCATCCTCGGCGCATCGCTCAGCAAGGTCCGGATCTTCGATGCGCAGCTCGCGCGGGGCGACCGTCTCGTCGTGTTCACCGACGGGGTCTCTCCTCGCTTCGATCTATCGCTGTTTCGTGGAATGAAGGCCGCGGATGCCTGCCGCGCCCTCATGAGCCGACACCGGCGCTCGCACGATGACTCAACGGTCTTGATCGCCGACATCGAACCTTAGGATGACCATGGAGCTCAAGCGCCTTCCGATCATCAACCTGTGGGACCGGATCCTGGTGCCCATCCAGGGGGACGTGACCGATGACCTCGCGGAGCAGCTGAACACCGAGGTGCTGCGGGCCATCCACGAGAGCGGCGCGAAGGGGCTGGTCATCGATCTCACGGCCGTCTGGATCATGGATAGCCACCTGTGCGCGGTGCTCTCGAACCTTGCCTCCGCCGCGCGGCTCATGGGCACACCGACCATCCTGTCCGGGCTGAGCCCCGAGATAGCGATGACGCTCCAGGCCATGGGGGTCGAGCTCGAGGCCGTGAAGACGGCGCTGACGCTCGAGCAGGCGCTCACGATGCTCGGGCTCGAGGTGCGCAGGGCCGAGGCGCGCGACGAGGACGACGACGAGGACGACGACGACCTGTTCGACGACGAGGACGAGGACGACGACGGGTGGGAGGCGGACGACCGCGGCGACGCCCGCCGATCGCCGACGAACGGGCGGTCACCTCGGCCCACGACGAGCCTCGATCGGCGGCAGAGCGGGAAGAGCCGGCTCAGGCGCCGCTGAGGCCGAGCGTGCGCGTCTACGTCTACGACGCCATCGACACGCCGAACGCGCCCGCCTGACGGCAGGGTGACGGTGATTGTCCGGGTGGGCAACGCCGTGGGTCCCTGGTATGCCTCACGACCGCTCTCCGGGCGATCACCATGGACAAGCTGGATTGCCTCGCCGCCCCGCCGCCCAAGCAGCGGGGGATCTTCTGCAACCGGACGCTGAATCTCCGTTCGATCAAGGCGATCGGATACGACATGGATTACACGCTGATCCACTACCGGGTGGAGGCGTGGGAGCGTCGGGCCTATGAGCACCTCCGGCACCTTCTGGAGAGCGAGGGCTGGCCGGTCGGGGACCTGACGTTCGAGCCGGACCTCGTGATCCGAGGGCTCATCCTGGACACCGAGCTCGGCAATCTGCTCAAGGTGAATCGGTTCGGCTACGTGAAGCGGGCCTACCATGGCACGAAGCCGATCGACTTCGAGACACAGCGCGCGACCTACGCGCGGACGATCGTCGACCTCGCGGACGGGCGCTACGTCTTCCTGAACACGCTCTTCTCGCTCTCGGAGGGGTGCATGTACGCGAAGCTGGTCGATCTGCTCGATCAGCGCCGGCTGCCCGAGGTGCTCGGCTACAGCGATCTCTATCGCCGTGTGAAGGATCGCCTCGACGCGACGCACATGGAGGGGCAGCTGAAGGCCGAGATCATCGGCGATCCGGACCGGTTCGTGCTGCTCGATCCGGAGATCCCGCTCACGCTGCTCGACCAGAGGGAGGCGGGCAAGAAGCTCGTCCTGATCACGAACTCGGAGTGGGTCTACACGCGCGCGATGATGAGCTACGCGTTCGACCGCTTCCTGCCGGGCGGCATGACGTGGCGCGACCTGTTCGACGTGGTCATCGTCTCCGCGCGAAAGCCGGAGTTCTTCTCGAGCCGCAGCCCGCTCTTCGAGGTGGTCACGGAGGACGGCCTCCTGCGCCCGGCCGGCCGGCTGCGCGTGGGCGGGCACTACCTGGGCGGCAACGCGGGGCTCGTCGAGCACCACCTGGGGCTGTCCGGCGACGAGATCCTCTACATCGGCGATCACATCTATGGAGATGTGCACGTGTCGAAGAGCGCCTTGCGGTGGCGCACGGCGCTCATCATCCGGGAGCTCGAGGACGAGATCGTCGCGATTGAGGAGGCGCGCGGCGCCGAGGCGCGCCTCGATCTCTGGATGCGGGAGAAGGAGGACGCCGAGCGCGTCTATGCCAGGCTGCGCCTGGAGCTCCAGCGGATGCGCGCCGGCTACGGGCCGGTCTCCGGGGCGACGGAGGGCGAGATCCAGGTGAAGATGAACGAGCTCAAGGCGAGCCTCGCGGCGCTCGACGCGCGGATCGCGCCGCTCGCGAAGGCGTCGGCCGAGACGTTGAACCCAAGGTGGGGGCTGCTCCTCCGCACGGGCAACGACAAGAGCCACCTGGCCCGGCAGATCGAGCGTTCGGCGGACATCTACACGTCCCGCGTCTCCAACTTTCTCCTGGCGACGCCTCACGTGCTGCTCCGCTCGCACCGCGGGAGCCTGCCGCACGATCCCATGGGCGCACCGCCGGGCGCCGAGCGGCAGAACGGCGAGCCCGCCCCGGTCGACGACGCGACGCCCGTGGGCATGTAGGCGGCGCCGCCGCCGGCCTGCCGGGCGGCGGCGGCCTCAGGCCGCGAGCCGCTGCGCGGCGCTGTCGAGGATGTCGAGGCACCCCGACAGGCTGTCGCAGAAGAGCAGCTCTCGCCGGAGGGCCGACGCGCCGGGGAGGCCGCGGAGGTAGCCGGTCAGGTGGCGTCGCGTCACGCGCACGCCGTGCGGCTCGCCGCGCGCCTCGGTGTTCGCGATGAGGTGCGCGCGGCACAGGGCGAGCCGCTCCTCGGTCGTCGGCGGCGGGAGGTGCACGCCATCGTCGAGGAGGGCCCGGGCCTCGCGGAAGATCCAGGGGTGGTCGATGGCGGCGCGGCCGACCATCACGCCGGCGCAGCCCGTCTCGCGGAGGGCGCGGGCCGCGTCGTCGGCGGTCTTGATGTCGCCGTTCACCACGACGGGGATGGACACGACCTCGCGCGCCCGGGCGGCCCAGCCCCAGTCGGCGGCGCCGCTGTGCCCCATCTGGGCCGTGCGGCAGTGGATCGTGAGCGCGGCGACGCCGGCGTCCTCGAGGCGGCGCGCGAGGTCGACGATCGGCATATGGGACTCCGGTCCCCAGCCGATGCGCGTCTTCACGGTGACCGGGAGCGCGACAGAGCGCGTCACGAGGCGGGCCATCGCCACCATCGCCTCCGGATCGCGGAGCCAGCCCGCGCCCGCGCCTCGACCGGCGATCTTCGGCACCCAGCAGCCGCAGTTGATATCGAGGAACGCCGGCCCGGCCTGCTCGGCGACGCGCGCGGCCTCGGCGAGGCGCTCCGGGTTGGCGCCGTAGATCTGGATCGCCGTCGGCTGATCGCCGTCGGCCAGGGCGAGCTTGCGCCGCGCGGTCTTGCACCCGCGCAGCAGCCCCTCGACGTTGACGAACTCCGTCACGCACAGCTCGGCGCCGAGCTCCCGGCCGATGCGGCGGAACACGGCGTCCGTCACGTCCTCCATGGGCGCGAGGACGACGGGGCGGCTTGCGAACAGCCGGCGAAAGCTTTCGGGCGAGAGCGGCACGGTGGCGAGCTTTCAAGCATGGATCCGGCCGGTTGACCAGGGCGACCGCCTCGGCACGAGGCGCAAGGGCCCGCTGAGCTCGAGCCCGCGGCGTCGAGGCGCGAACGGCGCCGCGGCTGCCCAGGGCCGCGGGCCGGCGGCCGAGGCGAGAGCGAGACCCAGGCGTCCCGGTCACCTCTCCGCGCTTCGGCGTCCCGTCACGCCGCTCCCCCGAGGCGCTGACAGGATTCATGACCTCGCGGGCTTGTGTGCGCAGGGTGGACGAACACGGCATGTGGGGCAGCGAACCGTCATGTTGGTACGAGCTCCGGGGTGGGAGACGGCGGGCACCGCAGCCCGGCGTCGTGGCCGAGGAAACCTGCCGCGCGAGAAGCCAACAACGCTCGCTTGACGTTCGGCGTGGCTCTGGCGACCCTCGAGATTGCCATGAAGCGTGCGCTGCTCCGAGAGGCTCTCCGCGCTGAGCGATCGGCCGCGGCGCGCATGCTCAGAGAGCGCGAGACTCGCCCGCTCGGCACGCGGCGCAGCGCAACGGGCGCCCACGACACCGAGAGCGTCCGCCGCGCGGTCCGCCGCGCTTTCCGGGTCGCGCTCTGGATATGGCCCGCGTTCACGCTTGTCGACATGTTCATGGCGACCGTGCTGTACCCCGCGGCGCCGGTGTGGCGCTGCATCGTCCTGCGCGTCGTCGAGCAGGCGCTCTCCCTGGCCGTGTACCGGCTCTCGGGGCGCCCGACGCTCTCGGGGCGCGTCGTGCTCCTCGGGTACGAGGCCGCGTTCCTCACCGCCGCGATCTTCATCTCGCTGATGGCGCTCGATTTCGGCGGCCTGACGAGCGCGTACATGCACGGGCTCTCGATCGTCGTGCTGCTCCGCACGGCGCTCGTTCCCGCGCCGTTCAGCAAGGCGCTCCTCGCCTCCGCGCCGATGTTCCTCGCCTTCCCGGCGACGATGGGCATCGCCGCGATCTTCTCCCCGTCGATCCATGCGGCGTGGCTCGATCCGACGACGCTGCTCACGGCCGCGAGCCATTACATCTTCGTCCCCGCCTCGGGGGTGATCGGGGCGCTGTCGAGCCACGTCGTGTGGGCCGCGCAGCAGCAGGTCTATCAGGCGCGCAAGCTGGGGAGGTACCGGCTCGAGGCGCCGATCGGCAAAGGGGGGATGAGCGAGGTCTGGCTCGCGTGGGACGAGACGCTCCACCGCGACGTCGCCCTCAAGCTCCTGAGGACGCGAGACGCGCCGGACCCCGCGGTGCCGAAGCGCTTCGAGCAGGAGGCGCACGCGGCGAGCAAGCTCAGCGATCCGCACACCATCCGGATCTTCGACTTCGGAGCGAGCGACGACGGCATCTACTACATCGCCATGGAGCACCTGCGCGGGGCCGATCTCGCCGCGATCGTGCGCAGCTACGGCCCCATGCCCGTGGCGCGCGCCCTGCGCTTCGCCTTGCAGGCCTGCCGCTCGCTCATCGAGGCGCACGAGGCAGGGATCATCCACCGGGACATCAAGCCGCAGAACCTCTTCGTCACCCGCGTGGGCGACGATCACGACTTCCTCAAGCTGCTCGACTTCGGGGTCGCGCGGATGGTCGAGGGCGGCCGGGACGCCGAGCTCACGAACAGCGGTATGCTCTGCGGGACGCCGGCCTATATGGCGCCGGAGGTGTGTCGCGGTGATCGGGCGGACGCGCGCAGCGACATCTACTCGCTCGGGGGCACGCTCTACTTCCTGCTCACCGGGGAGCTGCCGTTCGAGGGCTCGTCGTCGGGGCAGCTCTTCGTCGCGCACATGACGAAGGCCCCCCACGCGCCGTCGGTGCGGCGCGGCCCGACCGTCCCTCGCGCGGTCGATCGCCTCGTCCTGCGGTGCCTCGCCAAGGACCCGCGCCACCGTTTCCAGAGCGCGCGCGCGCTGTTCGATGCGCTGCTCCCGCTGCTCGACGAGTCTGCCTGGACGGCGGCCGACGCGGAGCGCTTCTGGGTGACCGAGCGCGCGGAGAAGCTCGGCCGCCCGGAAGCGCCGCTCGAGCGCCCCACGACGGCGCGCGGGGGCTCGACGCGGACCGCCTCCGCCCGATAGAGCCAGCGCGCCGTCGCGCCGCGCCGGCGACCGCGCGGTATCGACGCTGCACGGTAGAAGCGCGTCGAAGCGGCGCGGAAACGCACGAGAAGCTGCGCTTTCGGATCATTCAATGTAGGAGATGAGGACCGATGTCGAGCGTGGGTTGAACGCGCCTCGGCCGCTCCGATTCGCCATGGTTCATGGCGGCAGCGCCCCGATCTCGGTGAGGAGGAGCGATGTCGACTTTGACTACCTCACCTGCATGGGGGTCATGTGGTGGTGCTGCATGAGGCCCCGCTTCCTCCCACGCCGCGCCCCGAGCCTCGCCGAGGCCGACGCCTGAGCCCGGAGTACCCCGGACCGCTCGCAGACCCGTGCGGGCGATCCGGGGGCACCGTGGTGGCGGTCGAGGCTCCCTCCGCGGCCGCGTGAGGGAGCCTCGACCCGTCAGGGGGCCCGTCGCTTCATCGTCCGCTCATGACCCCTTGCCGGCGCCTCGCCATGGCGAGGACCGAGCCGCGGCGGCGCCGCAGGGGGCGCGGAGCGAGCGTCAGCAGGGCTCCCCGTCATGCGGGTAGCCGTGATGGCGAGCGCGGCACGCTACCAGCCGCAGCCGCCCCAGCCGCCGCAGCCGCCGCCCCAGCCGCCGCCCCACCAGGGCCGGAAGCCCCAGCCGCCCCAGCCGCCGCCCCACCAGGGCCGGAAGCCCCAGCCGCCGCCCCAGCCCCAGCCGGGCCGGAAGCCCCAGCCGCCGCCCCAGCCCCAGCCGGGCCGGAAGCCCCAGCCGCCGCCCCACCAGCGCGCCGCATCGGGCTTCTCGCTCGTCGAGCCGGGGTCCGCGGCGCCGACATCGGGCGCGCCGGGGGCCGGCGCGCTGGCGCTTGCTGCGCTGGGGTCCGTCGCTCTCTCGTCCATCGCCGGATTCGCGCTCGACTCCTGATCAGCGGAATCCGTCTCGGCCTGGAACGCCTGCTTCGCCTCGTCGGTCTCGCTCATCACGTCGTCGGTGGGCGCGTCCGACGTCGCCGCCTCGGCCATGCAACCTGCCGCAGAGAGGGCCGTCGAGAGGGCGATGAGCGATGCGAACTTCGTCAATTGGCTCATGTTCCCGTTCTCCTGTGCACATCAATCCATGTCGAATGGAGTCATCGCCCGTCATGGCGACGAGCGTTGACACGCGGGGACCTGAGATCCCCCGCCGCACGATCATGTGTGGTGTCCGGGAGGTGATGTCGATTACCCCATAAAGGACACCTGAGACACCATGGACGCTTTCTGCGAGGCCGGCGGCGCGCGGAGAGGGCAGCATCGCGCGCTCCTTCCGCGAGGGCGCGAGGCGCGGCCGCGCGGCGTTCACCGGCCCCCGCGCCCTCCGGTGGGGCCGCGCGCTCTGCGCTGATCCCGCGCGCCGGGCGCAGCGTCATCGCTCTCGCTGGCCAGCGCGGAGGAGCGCAAGCGCGCCGGACTGCGATGCTGGCGAGGACCGGCCCCGGGAGGGCCTGTCCTCATGAGGCTGCGGTGATGGTGCCTGGAAAGTGAACAGCTCGATCAACGGAGATGGAGCGGATGGCGCGGAGCACCCAGGCGCTTGCCGCGAGGGATCGCCGCGCGGCAGGCGCAGCGCGCGGCGAACGAGGCTTCATGGAGGCTCGCGCGATCGTGTCGTCCGCCCGGATCTCCAGCGTGAAGGCGATGAGGAGATTTCCGCAACTGCGCCTTCGGAGCACATGCGCTCGCGGTTCGCACCGGAGAGCGTCAGGCCCATCGTCGAACCAGCCGACGGCGCGCCACGTCCCGTCCTGGTCGATAGTCGGGCGCGAAGACCGGTGGATTCGAGCGAAAGAAACGCGGTGGACTGGACGACGTGGGAGCAACGCGCAGGAGCGGCCCGCGAAGGGGCCTTGTGTCCACGCGTCGATGGCTGCGAAGGGAAGGGGCGCGAAGAGCGCGAGCGCGCCGTCGATGGGCGCGGCGGGCTCCGGGGAGGGGCTCGCCCGAGGCCGCCTGGAGGGAGCGCTCAGCCCGCGAGCTTCGCGCGGACCGCGTCGCCCATCCCCTGGGTCGACAGCTTGCCGCCGAGGTCCGCCGTCCGTGCGCCGCCGGCGATGGCCTGCGCCACCGCGCGCTCGAGCACGGCCGCCTCCTTGTCGAGCCGAAGCGAGTGCCGGAGCAGCATCGCGGCGCTCAGGATCGTCCCGATCGGGTTGGCGATCCCCTTGCCGGCGATGTCGGGCGCAGAGCCGTGGATCGGCTCGTAGACACCGCGCGTCCCATCGCCCAGCGACGCGCTCGGACAGAGCCCAAGCGAGCCGGCGAGCACGGCGGCCTCGTCGGTCAGGATGTCGCCGAACATGTTCTCGGTGACGATGACGTCGAACGCCGCGGCCGAGGTGATGAGCCGCATCGCGCACGAGTCGACGAGCTGGTGCTCGATGCGGATCTCCGGGTGGCGGGCGGCGACCTCGGTCGCCACCGTGCGCCAGAGCCGCGACGACTCGAGGACGTTCGCCTTGTCGACGGACGTGACGAGGCGCCTGCGCGACGACGCGAGGCGGAACGCGAGCTCGACGACGCGCTGGATCTCCTCGTCGGTGTACTCGAGCGTGTCGACAGCGCGCCGGCGCCCGTTCACCTCCTCGCGGATGCGCGGCTTGCCGAAGTAGAGCCCGCCCGTCAGCTCACGGACGACCAGGATATCGACGTCCGCGAGCCGCTCTGCCTTGAGGGGAGAGGCCTGGATGAGCTCCGGGAACAGGCGGATCGGCCGCAGGTTGGCGTACAGGCCGAGCCCCTGACGCAGGGCGAGCAGCCCCTGCTCGGGGCGGACGCTCGCGCTCGGGTTGTCCCACTTGGGGCCGCCGACGGCGCCGAGCAGGACGGCATCCGCCGCGCGGCACGCGTCGAGCGTCTCCTGCGTCAGCGCCGTGCCGGTCGCGTCGATCGCGCACCCGCCGATGAGGTGCTCCGAGTAGCTGAAGCTGTGGCCGAACTGGGCGGCGACAGCGTCGAGTGTGGCGCGGGTTTCGGCGACAACTTCGACGCCGATGCCGTCGCCGGGCAAAAGAACGATATTGGCCTTCATGCGACCTCGCTGGCAGGCAACGTGGATGTGAACTGCTGCGGCTCTCTCGCTGCGAGCGTGAGCCCATACTCGATCCCGTCCGCGAGCGCATGCCAGGACGCATCGATGATGTTGGTCGACGCGCCGACGGTGCTCCACTCGCGGTGCGCGTCGCGGCTGTTGATGAGCACGCGCGTCGTCGCCGAGGTGCCGTCGCGCCCGTCGAGGATGCGCACCTTGTAGTCGACGAGCTGGATGTCACGCACGGCCGGGAACACGGGCGCGAGCGCCTTGCGGAGCGCGCCATCGAGCGCGTTCACGGGGCCGGATCCCTCGGCCGCCGTGATCACCACCTCGTCGTCGACCGCGATCTTGATCATCGCCTCGGCGAAGGTGCCGACGCCCTCGCGCTGGCCCGCGATGACCTTGAAGTCGAGCAGCCGGAACGGCGGCTTGTAGCCCGGCGAGCTCCGGCGGAGCAGGAGCGCGACGGACGCTTCGGCCGCCTCGAACGACGAGCCGCGCGCCTCGCGCTCCTTGATCTGCTCCAGCACCTCGACCTCGGCGCCCGTCGGCACATCGAGCCCGAACTCCTCGGCCTTGCTGAGGAGGTTGCCGCGGCCCGACAGCTCGCTGACCACGGTCCGCATCGCGTTGCCCACGAGCGCGGGATCGATGTGCTGGTAAGACGCAGGCTCGCGCCGCATCGCCGCGACGTGAACGCCGCCCTTGTGCGCGAAGGCGCTCCGCCCGACGTAGGCCATGTGATCGTCGGGGGAGAGGTTCGCCACCTCGGCGACGTAGTGCGAGAGCTCGGTGATGCCGCGGAGCGCGCCGTCCGGGAGCGCCCGGAGGCCGAGCTTCAGCTCCAGGTTCGGGATGATCGCGCAGAGGTTCGCGTTCCCGCAGCGCTCACCGTAGCCGTTGATCGTGCCCTGGACGTGGCGGGCGCCCCCGCGCACGGCGGCGATCGAGTTGGCGACCGCGCACTCGCCGTCGTTGTGGGCATGGATCCCGAGCGGGTGGCCCAGCGCCGCCTTCATCTCGGCCACCACCGCCTCGATCTGCCAGGGCATCGAGCCGCCGTTCGTGTCGCAGAGCGTGACCACCTCCGCCCCGCCGCGCACAGCGGCGCGGAGCGTCTCGGTCGCGTACGACCTGTCGAGCGCGAACCCGTCGAAGAAGTGCTCGGCGTCGTAGATCACGCGGCGGCCGTGCGCGCGCAGGAAGGCGATGGTCTCCTCGATCATCCGGAGGTTCTCGTCGAGCGTCGTGCGCAGCACCGCCGTCACGTGCTGGACCGAGCTCTTGCCGAAGATCGTGCAGACGCTCGTCCCGGCGGCGAGGAGCGCGCGGAGCCCGGGGTCGTCCTCGGGGGCCAGCGAGGCCCGGCGCGTCGAGCCGAACGCGGCGATCTTCGCGTGCTTCCACTCGATGTCCTTCGCCCGCTCGAAGAACTGCGCGTCCTTCGGGTTCGAGCCAGGCCACCCGCCCTCGATGAAGGCCAGGCCGAACGCGTCGAGGTGGCGCGCGATATGCAGCTTGTCCTCGCACGCGAGCGAGATCCCCTCGCGCTGGGTGCCGTCCCGTAGCGTTGTGTCGTAGACGTCGACGCGGTCCGCGGGGCGGGCGCCCTGCTCCGCGCCGTTATGAGGCGGATTCATAAGGTTCGACTTCCTTCGTGCAGCGAGATCGGGTCGCCGAGCTCGTCGCCCCCTGGGGGGCCTCCTGCGCTCGGCGCACGGCCCTACCTCGCGGTCTCGACGGCGGCGCCGTGGCCGCTCTGGTTGCTCTCTGACGCCCCCGCGTCGTCCTTGGGCTCGACGCCGTAGGTCGCGAGGAGCCGGTTCAGGGCGGTGAGGTATGCCTTCGCGCTGGCCACCAGGATGTCGGTGTCAGCGCCGTGGCCGTGGAAGACCCGCGCCGCGGCGTCGTGCTGCGGGTGCCGCTTGTTCGACGTCGCGTCCGCCCGGACGCGGACGCTCACCTCGCCGAGCGCGTCGATGCCCTCGGTCACCGCGTGCACCGAGAACTCGAGGAGGCTGCTCGGCACGCGGACGATCTCGTCGATCGCCCGGTAGGCGGCGTCCACCGGCCCGGTGCCGATCGCGGCGCGGACGTGCAGCGCCCCGTCCGGCCCGCGCAGGCGGACCGTGGCGGTGGGCATGCCGGTGGTCCCGCAGGCGACCTGGAGCGCGTCGAGCGTGTAGAGATCGTCGGCCTGCGCCCGCGTGGTCGAGACGATCGCCTCGATGTCGGGATCGGTGACGTGCTTCTTCTTGTCCGCGAGCGCCTTGAAGCTGGCGAACGCCGCCGCGAGCTGGGCCTCGTCGAGGTGGTAGCCGAGCTCCTCCAGCCGGTTGCGGAGCGCGTGCCTGCCCGAGTGCTTGCCGAGGACGAGCCGGGTCTGCGTCACCCCGACCATCTCCGGCCGCATGATCTCGTACGTCTCCTGGTGCTTCAGCATCCCGTCCTGGTGGATGCCGGACTCGTGCGCGAAGGCGTTGGCGCCCACGATCGCCTTGTTCGGCTGGACGTTGAAGCCGGTCGCCGCGCTGACGAGGCGGCTCACGGTGGCGATCTGGGTCGTGTCGATCCCGGTGCGCAGCCCGAAGACGGCCCGGCGCGTCGCGAGCGCCATGACGATCTCCTCGAGCGCGGTGTTGCCGGCGCGCTCGCCGATGCCGTTGATGGTCACCTCGGCCTGGCGCGCGCCCGCGCGGATGCCCTCCAGCGCGTTGGCCGTCGCGAGCCCGAGGTCGTTGTGGCAGTGGACCGAGACGATGGCGCGGTCGATCCCCGCCACGTTCTTGCGGATCCCGGCGATGAGCGCGCCGAACTCGCTCGGGATGGTGTACCCGACCGTGTCCGGGATGTTGAGCGTGGTGGCCCCGGCGGCGATCGCGGCCTCGAGCACCTGGTAGAGGAACTCCGGCTCGCTCCGGCCGGCGTCCTCGGGGCTGAACTCCACGTCGGCGCACAGGTCGCGCGCGTACGCGACCATGGCCCGCACGCGGTCGAGCACCTCGGTCCGGGTCATCCGGAGCTTGTGCTTGAGGTGGATGTCGCTCGTGGCGAGGAAGGTGTGGATCCGCGGGTGCGCGGCCCGAGCGACGCCCTCCCACGCCTTGTCGATGTCGACCTTGGTGGCGCGGGCGAGGGCGCAGATGATCGGCGGGGTCGCGGCCGGGCGGCCGGGGACCGCGGCCGCGCCCACGCGCTCGGCGATCGTCTGGACGGCGAGCAGATCGTCGGGGGAGGCGGCGGGGAAGCCCGTCTCGATGACGTCGACGCCGAGCTTCGCCAGCGCGAGCGCGATCTCGAGCTTCTCCGACGACGTCATCGTCGCGCCCGGCGACTGCTCGCCGTCGCGCAGCGTCGTGTCGAAGATGCGGACGTAATCGGACGGGGGCATCGCTTGATTGGCAATCATCTCAGGCATGGTGTTCTCCGCCGCCTCCCACGAGTGGAGAGGCTCAGTCGCCGGGCTTGATGGTGACGGGATCGATGAACGGCATCATCTTGCGCAGGTTGGCGCCCACGATCTCGAGCCGCTGCTCCCGCTCCTTCGCCCGCGTCGCCTCGAACTTCGGTCGGCCCGCCTCGTTCTCCGCGATCCACTTGCGCGCGAACTCGCCGCTCTGGATCTCGCCGAGGATGCGCTTCATCTCCTCGCGCGTCTTGTCGGTGATGACCCGCGGGCCCGACACGTAGTCGCCGTGCTCGGCGGTGTCGCTGATCGAGTACCGCATGTAGTTGAGGCCGCCGCGGTACATGAGGTCGACGATGAGCTTGAGCTCGTGCAGACACTCGAAGTACGCGATCTCCGGCTGGTAGCCGGCGTTCACGAGCGTCTCGAACCCTGCCTTCACGAGCTCGCTCGCGCCGCCGCAGAGCACCGCCTGCTCGCCGAAGAGGTCGGTCTCGGTCTCCTCCGCGAACGTCGTGAGGAGCACCCCGGCGCGCGACGCGCCGATGCCCTTCGCGTAGGCGAGCGCCTGGGCCTCCGCCTTGCCGCTCGCGTCCTGGTGGACGGCGAGGAGGGCCGGGACGCCGCCGCCGGCCTCGAACGTCTCGCGCACGCGGTGGCCAGGGCCCTTCGGGGCGATCATCGACACGTCGACCGACGGGGGGGGCGTGATCGTGTTGAAGCGGATGTTGAACCCGTGCGCGAACATGAGCGTCTTGCCCGGGCCGAGGTGCGGCGCGATCTGCTCGTTGTAGATGCGCGCCTGCGACGTGTCGGGGGCGAGGATCATGATGACGTCGGCGGCCTTCGCGGCCTCGGACACCGTGGCCACCTGCAGCCCCGCGGCCTGCGCCTTGGGCCGGCTCTTGCTGCCCTCGGGCAGGGCGACGATCACCGTGACGCCGCTGTCGCGCAGGTTCAGCGCGTGCGCGTGCCCCTGGGAGCCGTAGCCCACGATCGCGACCTTCTTGCTCTGGATGAGCGAAAGATCCGCGTCGTTATCGTAAAAAATCTTAGCCATCTCTCTCTCCTTACAACAGGGACCCGCACCTCGCGGCTCCCGTCCTTCACGTCATTCGCGTCTCGCGCGCGCTATTTACACCGTCTTGCGCCGTCAGGAGGCGCCGTTCTCGGCCGGGCGCACGGGGATGGAGTCGAACCTGGCCTCGGCCTCCTCGGCGCCGCGGGTCATCACGATCATCCCTGTCCGCACCATCTCGATGATCCCGAATGGGCGGAGCACCTCGAGCAGGCCCTCGATCTTGTCGCCGGTCCCGGTGATCTCGATGGTCAGCGCCTCGGGGGCGACGTCGACGGTGCGCGCGCGGAACACCTCGCAGAGCTGGAGCACCTGCGCCCGGCTCGTCGCGTCCGCCTTCACCTTGATGAGCGCGAGATCGCGCGCGACGGAGGCGGTGTGGGTGACGTCCCGGACCCAGAGGGTGTTGACCAGCTTGTAGAGGTTCGCCTCCAGGCGCCTCGCCCCGTCCTCGTCCGCCTCGAGGACCAGGGTCAGGCGCGAGATCCCGGCGATGTGGGTGCGCCCGACGCTCAGCGACTCGATGTTGTAGGCGCGCCGCCGGAAGAGGGACGCGACGCGGTTGAGCACGCCGGGGCGGTCTTCGACGTAGGCGATGAACGTGCGCAGGATGGGTCGATCCATGGATGCCTCTTGAAAGTCCCTCTTGTCTGTGGTGCGCGCGGCTCCAGCCGCGGCGCGCTCGGGCGCGCCCCGCCCGTCCGACGGGCGCACGCTCACGCTGGAGCGCGCGCCCTGGGCGCGTGGGTCTACGGGCGCGTTCACGGATCCTCCCCGGTCTCCACGATGGGGCTCGGGCGCCGGATCATGTCGTTCAGGTCGGCGCCGGCGGGGACCATCGGATAGACGCTATCCTCCTGCTCGACGCGGAAGTCGACCACCACGGTGCCCGGCGTGGCGCGGGCGCGCTCCACGGCGCCGGCGATCTCCTCACGCTTCGTGACGCGGATGCCCGTCAGCCCGTGGGCCTCGGCGAGCTTCACGAAATCCGGGCTGCGCATCGGGGTGGCCGAGTAGCGCCGGTTGTAGAAGAACTCCTGCCACTGCCGCACCATGCCGAGGTAGCCGTTGTTGATGACGGCCACGTGGACCTTGAGCCCCTCCTGCGCGCAGGTCGAGAGCTCGCACGCGGTCATCTGGAAGCCGCCGTCGCCCACGACCACCCAGATCTCGTCCTCCGGCTTCGCGAAGCGCGCGCCGATCGCCGCCGGCAGGGCGAAGCCCATCGTGCCGAGCCCGCCGGAGGTGACGAGCTTCCGCGGGTGATCGTGCTTGTAGTACTGCGCTTCCCACATCTGGTGCTGGCCGACGTCGGTTACCACAAGCGCCTTGCCGTCGGTGAGCCGCCAGAGGTCGTGCATCACGTGCGCGGCGTACAATTTATCGTTGTACGGCAATTGTTGAATGTCACGGACCGCCGAGTCGCCCTTCAGCAGGTTGATGCGCTCGACCCACGGGCCCCGGTTGCGCTGCTTGCACCCGGGGATGAGCGACAGGAGCGTGTCCCGGACGTCGCCGATGAGGCCCACGTCGACCTTGACATTCTTGTTGATCTCGGACCGGTCGATCTCGACGTGGATCTTCTTCGCCTTCACGGCGTAGGTCTTGAGGTTGCCGGTCACGCGGTCGTCGAAGCGCATCCCGAGCGCGATGAGGAGGTCGGCCTCCTGGATGGCGTTGTTCACCCACGCCTCGCCGTGCATGCCCATCATGCCGAGGCTGAGCGGGTGCGTCGCCGGGAAGCCCCCGAGGCCGAGCAGCGTGGAGGCGACGGGGATCCCCGTCTTCTCCACGAAGGAGAGGAGCTCGCGCGTCGCCTCCGCCCTGACGATGCCCTGACCAGCCAGGATGAGCGGCCGCTCGGCCTCGTCGATGAGGTCGATCGCCTTCTCGATGTCCGTCTGGACGGCGTGCTGCGAGGGGCGGTAGCCGGGCAGCCGGACCTCGCCCTTCGGCGGCTCGAAATCGATCGACGCCTGCTGGGCGTCCTTGGTGATGTCCACGAGCACGGGGCCCGGGCGGCCCGAGCGCGCGATGTAGAACGCCTCGCGGAGGGTGGGAGCGATGTCCTGGACGTCGGTCACCAGGTAGTTGTGCTTGGTGATGGGCAGGGTGACGCCCGTGATGTCCGTCTCCTGGAAGGCGTCGGTCCCGAGCAGCTTGGACGAGACCTGCCCGGTGATACAGACGATGGGCGAGGAGTCGAGCATCGCAGTCGCGATCCCGGTGACGAGGTTCGTCGCGCCCGGCCCCGAGGTGGCGACGCAAACGCCGACCTTGCCCGAGGCGCGGGCGTAGCCGTCTGCCATGTGCGACGCGCCCTGCTCGTGCCGGACGAGCACATGGCGGATCGGGTAGCCGAGGATCGTGTCATAGGCGGGCATGATCGCGCCGCCCGGATAGCCAAAGACCACGTCCACGCCTTCGCGGACGAGGACTTCCCAGATAATCTGTGCACCGGTTCGTTTCATAATTCCCGACTCCATCGAGTCACGCGGGTGAAGGTGGGGCCCATGGGGGCGCCTTGGCCGCGGGGTTCTGCCGTTTCTCAGGGGCTCAGCTACTTAGGCGATCGCGCGCTGCAGATCCTCCCGAGGGCCGCCGCCGCTGCTCTCCTCGCGGCGGAGCGCGTCGAGCACCCTGCGCGCGTCGTCGAGCGACACGACGCGCGAGCTGCTCGGTGCGCTCGCCGGCTTGGCGCGCTGGTCCACGTTGGAGCGAGCGGAGGGCGGGTCAGCGTGGAACTCGAACGAGACCTCCGCGGCGTCGCCGTGCGGGCGCGCGCCCTTGAGGTGCGTCGAGGAGCGCTGGGGCGCGCGGACGGCGCCCCCGCTGGCTCGGGCGCGGATCTCGTCGACGAGCGCCTCGAACTCCTCTCGCACGGCGCTCGACGCGACGGGCCCCCCACATCCCGCGGCGACGAGCTCTGCGAGCTCCGCGATGCGCTGGTCGACGGCCTCGATCGAGGCGTCCTCCCGATTCTTCCTCGAATGTTCCTTGCTCACCTGATCCTCCTTCGACGACGGCTGCTCTCCGTGAACCCTCAGGCCGAAAAAACGAAAGCCCCCGGACCATCTCGGTGCGGGGGCCTATCTCCATGCTGTTTCAGCTCAGAGCGGCGGCCCGCAACCGTTCCCGACGCGAATCAGCCCGACGACGTCAACTAGGCTGAAGAGCGCAGGAATGGCTAGGCCCGCTAGGAGCCCGACGGACACGCCGCCTTCGACGACGACGAACGAACGCGTCGTCGAGGACGCCAACGAAGCGTGGTGCACAACCTTCTCAGCGGGGGTCCCATCGCCGGAGGCGTGGGCGCTGGTGGTGCACATCGGCTTCTGCATGGCGTAGATGCTTCTACCCTACAGAGCTGCTGCGTCGCGTCAAGTTGTTTCTTTACAGAACGCTTGTTTCTGCGGCATTTCGTGCAGTTTTTTGTTCGAGCACACGCACGTGAACCGCGTGATGTTCGGCACGGACCGGCGCTGTCCGGGAGCTCGGCCAGCGGTGTCTCGAACGGCGATGCATCGCCGTTCGATGTGCACGGATGTATCGCTCGAGCGCGACTCGATCGCGACGCCGGGGGAGTCGAGCGAGGCGCGCCGAGCGCGTCGCGTGGAGCGCGCGGAGGCGAGGGCGCGGCCAGGATGCTGGGGCGCCGGGGGAGAGGTGCGCAAACACCGGACGTCGGATCATGCGCGCCCGAGGTGCAGACTGCTGTGTTGAACCGACTGCCGCCAGATCGCGCGACACACCCATGAACCTGGCATGCAAGCGCATCGCGTCGCGCAGGCGCGCCCTGCCGATCGACCGGTCTCGCCCTGTGGTCTGCAGCGCCGCCGCGCGGCCTCTCTCGGCACGGTCGGGCTCCTCGTGTTGAGCGGCGCCTCGACCGGCGCCACCGCGGCCCGCGCCGATCCTGCGCATCCAGCGGATCTCATGGCGCTCGCGGGCGCACAGCCCGCGCGGCCGTCGCTGCCACCCGCGCCGCCTGCGCAGCCACCTGCTGCGCCGGAGCGGCCCGCCGCAGCGGCGCCCCGGACGCAACCGAGGGCGGCCGCCAACTTCAGCACGTTCCTCGAGCTCCGGAACGATTACTCGCAAAGCAAGACCAGCTTCTTCAACGCGGCGGTGCTCCGGGGGGACTACGCCTTCACCAGGACGTTCTCGCTGCGCGCCGACCTGCCGCTCGCGTATGCGGGCGACATCGAGGGCCAGCGCGACGTGGGGCTCGGCGACGTCCTGATCCGGCCGCTCGTCCGCGTGGTCGGCACGCCGCGGTTCGCGCTGGTCCTCGGCACGGATCTCGTCCTCGACTCGGCGACGAAGCGCGCGCTCGGCTCGGGAAAGAACCAGGTGGCGCCCCTCGTCCAGGCGTACGTCCGCGTGGCGCGGCCCGCGCGGCTCGGGGCCCAGCTGCAGCACTCTGTGTCGTTCGGCGGTGACCCGGGGCGGAACGCCATCCAGAAGTCGACGATAAGGGAATTCGCGATCATCGAGCTGCCGCGCGGGTTCTGGGTGAGCCCGGACCAGGCGTTCTCGATCGACCACCGCGGCGCGCACCGCGTCGTGTCGACGAGCGTGCTGGAGGTCGGCGCAGAGCTCAGCGAACGGGTGCAGGTATACCTCGATCCCGGCATCCAGGTCGACGACCGGGGGGCGGTCGACTGGCTGGTGACGGGGGCGGTGCGCTGGGCCTTCCCGCAGCGAGCGCGGGAGCGCGCGGTCGCCGCCACGCCGATGCAGCGCGCGGGCGCGGGGCAGGCTGCGGGCGCGGGGCAGGCTGGGGGCGCTGGGCAGGCTGGGGGCGCGGCGCAGGCCGCGGAGGAGTAGGCGGCCAGCGCCCCCGGCGCCCAGGAGGACGCTCGGCGAGGGCCGCGCGCGTCTCGCGCCCGGGATGGGGCGGGGGCGATCGACGGACCCGGGGTGGCGGCCCCTTGACCTGGGTCGTCGTCCCGAGCCTGATCCTCGCCGCACGCATGCTGTCACGAGATCCGCTGCTCCTGCTCTCCGCGACCCGGCTCGCTGCGCTGATCCGCGAACGAGCCGTGACGTCGGCCGAGGTCGTGGAGGCCCATATCCGGCACATCGAGCGCGTGAACCCGACGCTCAACGCGATGGTGGCGGACCGGTTCGAGGCCGCCCGCGCCGAGGCGCGCGCGGTCGACGCGCACCTCGATCAGGGCGGGGCCGCGGGCGCGCCGCCGTTCCTCGGCGTCCCGTGCTCCATCAAGGAGAGCTTCGCCGTCGCCGGCATGCCGAACTCCGCGGGGCTCGTCGCCCGCGCCGACGTGCGCGCGGAGGAGGACGCCGTGACGGTCACGCGCCTGCGCGCCGCAGGCTTCATCCCGCTCGGCGTCACCAACGTGTCGGAGCTCTGCATGTGGATGGAGACGAACAACCGGCTCTACGGCCGGACGAACAACCCCTACGACCCGGCGCGCACCGCGGGCGGCAGCTCGGGCGGCGAGGCCGCGGTGATCGGCGCGGGCGGCGCGCCGGTCGGCCTCGGCTCGGACATCGGCGGATCCATCCGCATGCCGGCGTTCTTCAACGGCGTCTTCGGCCACAAGCCGACCGGCGGGCTCGTGCCGACCACGGGCCAGTTCCCGCTGCCGGGCGAGCGGGGGCTCCGCTTCATGACGACGGGCCCGATCGCGCGGCGCGCCGAGGATCTCATGCCGGTGCTCCGCATCCTCGCCGGCCCCGACGCGCGCGATCCGGGCTGTGCGTCGCTGCCGCTCGGCGATCCGGCCTCGGTCGATCTCGGCGCGCTGACGGTGCTCTCCGTCGAGCACGACGGCGTGCGCCGGGTGAGCGCCGATCTCGTGGCCGCGCAGCGGAAGGCTGCGGAGGCGCTCGCCGCCTGCGGGGCGACGGTGGTCGAGGCGAGGATCGACCTCCTCGCGCGGGCGCTCGACATCTGGACGGCGATGGTGGGCACGTCCGGGGGCGTCACGTTCCGGGCGTTGCTCGGCGGTGGCCGCCCGGTCAGCCTGCCGCGTGAGCTCGCCCGCTGGTCGGTACGCTGCTCGACGCACACGCTGCCCGCGCTGGGGCTCGCGTTGCTGGAGGACGTCGGCGGGCTGCTGCCGGCGCGCGTCGAGCGCGCCCTGGAGCTCGGCAAGGCGCTGCGCGCGGAGCTCGTGTCGCGCATCGGCGAGCAGGGCGTGATGCTCTACCCGTCCTATCCGAGCCCCGCGCCGCGGCACTACGCGCCGCTGCTGCCGCCCTTTCAGTGGACATACACCGCGGTGCTCAACGTCATGGAGATGCCGGCGACGCAGGTGCCGCTGGGCCTCAACGGCGAGGGGCTGCCGCTGGGCGTCCAGGTGGCGGCGATCCACGGCAACGATCACGTGACGATCGCCGTGGCGGAGCACCTGGAGCGCTCGTTCGGCGGCTGGGTGCCGCCGTCTCTCTCGTGGTGCCGGCGCTGACCGTTCCCGCCCGCGGTCGTGGTATCAAGGCTGCCCCCCATGACCAGCGACCGCGCGTACGACGTGATCGTCTTCGGAGCGACCGGCTTCACCGGTCGCCTCGTCGCCGAGTATCTCGCCACCAAGGGCAAGGACGCCTCCGCCCGTGGCGCAGAAGAGCGGCCCATCCGCTGGGCGATCGCTGGCCGGAACGCGGGGCGCCTCGCCGAGGTGAAGGCGGCGATGGAGGCGATCGATCCGGCGTGCTCCTCGCTGGGCGTCATCGAGGCGGCGTCGGACGACGCGGCGTCGCTCGAGCGCATGGCTCGCCAGGCGCGCGTCGTCATCACGACGGTCGGTCCTTACACGGCGCTCGGCGAGCCGCTCGTCGAGGCGTGCATCCGCGCGGGCACCGACTACGCGGATCTCACCGGCGAGCCTGGGTTCGTCGACCGCCTCATCGAGCGCCACCACGAGGCCGCCCGCGCGCGGGGCGTGCGGATCGTCAACTGCTGCGGCTTCGACAGCATCCCGCACGACCTCGGGGTGCTCTTCACGGTGACGAAGCTCCCCGCGGGCGAGCCGATCGTGGTGGAGGGCATCGTGCGCGCGCACGGCAGCTTCTCCGGCGGCACCTGGCAGTCGCTGCTCGAGATCATGGCGCACGCCGGCCCCAGGAAGGGCGCCGCGCGCGGCGAGGGCGCGCACGGGGCGCGCAGGGTGCGGGGGCTCAAGGCGCGCATCCGCTACGAGAAGGGGCTGCGCGCATGGCTCTGTCCGATGCCCAGCATCGATCCGCTCGTCGTGCTCCGGAGCGCGCGGGAGCTCGACGCCTACGGCCCCGACTTCCAGTACAGCCACAACGTGCAGGTCAAGTCCGGGCTGCAGCTCGTGATGGGGATCGCCGGCTTCGGCGCGGTCACGGCGCTGGCCAAGGTGGGACCGACGCGGGAGCTGCTCCGCAAGGTGCGGAGTCCGGGGGAGGGGCCGAGCGCGGAGGAGCGGGCGCGCAGCTGGTTCCAGGTGACCTTCCAGGGGAAGAGCGCGTCGCGCAAGGTGGTGACGCGGGTGAGCGGCGGCGATCCGGGGTACTCGGAGACGGCCAAGATGGTGGCGGAGTCGGCGCTTTGCATGGCGTTCGATCGCGAGCGGCTGCCGGCGCGCGCCGGGGTGATCACGCCGGCCGTCGCGATGGGGGAGCGGCTCATCGAGCGGCTTCAGGCGGCCGGGATCCGGTTCGAGCTGCTGGAGGGGTGAGCTGCAGCGGCCGACGGCCGGCGCGGTTTGGTACAATCGCCCCGTGGACCGCGAGGCGTGGATCTTCGGTTACGGCTCGTTGATCTGGCGGCCTGCCTTCCGCTTCGAGCGGATGGTGCCAGGGTACATCACGGGGTGGGCCCGCCGCTTCTGGCAGGGATCCACAGACCATCGGGGCGTCCCCGGGGCGCCCGGGCGGGTGGTCACGCTCATCCCGTCGCCTGGCGCCCTCTGCTGGGGGATGGCCTATCGCGTTGCCGAGGCCGAGCTCGACGAGGTGCTCCGCGCGCTGGACCACCGCGAGAAGGGCGGATATGCGCGCCACGACGTGCCGCTCCACCTCGTGGACGGGGCGGCGGTGCGCGCGGAGATCACGGCCCGGTCGGCCATCGTGTACCTGGCCACGCCGGATAACCCCGATTACCTGGGCGCTGCGCCGCTCCCCGAGATCGCCGCGCAGGTGCTCGCGTCGCACGGCCCGAGCGGCTCGAACGTCGAGTACGTCCTGCGGCTCGCCGACGCGCTCGTGGCGATGGGCGCCCACGACGAGCACGTGACCGAGCTAGCGGCCCTCGTCGGCCACCGAGCTCCCCGTCCGGTCGACCCGAGGACCACCGTAGGCCCCTCGTGTGGCGGTCGCGCCACGGGGGCTGCGGACGGGCCGCCGACCGAGCTCGGCGCCCGGTCGACCTCTAGTTGACCTCGCTGCTCCCGTTCCCGCCGGCGTGATCCGCGACCCCGTTGGTCCCGTCCGCGCCGGCCGCCGGCGGCGTCGACCCGCCCTCCTCGGCCTCGGCCGCTTCCGCTTCCGCCGCGAAGGCCTCGACGGCGACGACCCGCTCGTCCTGGCCGACGTGCATGATCCGCACCCCCTGCGCGTTGCGCCCCGTCTCGCGGATCTCGCTCGTCTTGGTGCGGATCATCTGCCCGCGATCGGTCACGATCAGCACCTCGTCGCTCGGGCTCACCATGGCGACGCCCACGACCGGCCCGTTCCGCTCGCTCGCGTCGATCAGGATCACGCCCTTGCCGCCGCGGCTCTGGAGCCGGAACTCCTCGAGCGGCGTCTGCTTGCCGTACCCGCGCTCGCAGACCGCGAGCACCCGGTCGCGCCCGTCGCCGCTCACGCCGAGGCCCACCACCACGTCGCCCTCGTCGAGCTCGATGCCCTTCACGCCCATCGTCGCGCGGCCGGTCGGGCGCACCTGGTCCTCGGGGAAGCGGATGCTCATCCCGCTCCGCGTCGCGATCACGAGCTCGCGCTTGCCGTCGGTGAGCGCCGCCGTGAAGAGCTGATCGCCCTCCTCGATCCGCACGCCGATGATCCCCTTGTCCCGGTAGTTCTCGTACTCGTTGAGCGCGGTCTTCTTGATCTGCCCGCGGCGGGTCAGCGTCACCACGAACGTCTCGCCGTCGAAGCTCGGCACCGGCGTGATCGCCGCGACCTTCTCCCCCGGCTCCATCCCGACGAAGTTCACGATCGCCCGGCCCTTCGCGTTCCGAGGCGCCTGCGGGATCTCGTAGACCTTCTTGACGAAGACCTTGCCCTTGTCGCTGAAGAAGAAGACGTACGAGTGCGTCGACGCCACGAAGAGCTGGCTCACCCAGTCCTCCTCGCGCGCCTCCATGCCCACCATCCCCTTGCCGCCGCGGCGCTGCGCCCGGTACGTCGAGGTCGGCGTCCGCTTCAGGTAGCCGGCGTGCGAGATGGTCACGACCATGTCCTCTTCCTGGATCAGGTCCTCCATCTGGATCTCGGCCTCGGCCGGCACGATCTCGGTCCGCCGCTTGTCGCCGAAGCGCGCCTTGATCTCCTCGAGCTCCATCACGATCACGTTCATGAGCAGCCCCATGTCGGCCAGGATCGCCCGGAGCCGCTCGATGGTCTGCGACAGCTCGCCGTACTCCTTCGCGAGCTTCTCCCGCTCGAGGCCGGTCAGGCGCGACAGCCGCATCTCGAGGATCGCCTTGGCCTGCCGCTCCGACAGGAAGTAGTCGCCGCGCGTGTCGGCCTCGGCGCACTCGGGCTCCGGCCGCCCGGCGCGCCGGAGGAACTCGCCGAGCCCCCGGAGGGGCAGCTTCTGCAGGTTCTCCCGCGCGTCGTCCGGATCGCTCGACGCGCGGATCGTCGCGACGATGCGATCGATGTCGCTCGTCGCCATCCCGAGCCCCTCGACGAGCTCGCGCTGCGACTCGGCCTGCCGGAGCTCGAACCGACAGCGCCGCGTCACGACCTCGCGCCGGTGCTCGATGAAGTGCGAGAGCGTGTCCTTCAGGCTCAGCACCGCGGGGCGGCCGTTCGCGATCGACAGGTTGATGACGCCGAACGTCGCCTGGAGATCCGTCAGCCGGTAGAGCTGGTTCAGGACCACCTGCGGGAAGATGTCCTTCTTCAGCTCGACAACGATCCGCATCCCCTCGCGATCGCTCTCGTCGCGCACCTCGCTGATCCCCTCGATGCGCTTCTCCTTCATGCACTCGGCGATCTTCGCGACCAGCCGGGCCTTGTTCACCTGGTAGGGGATCTCGGTGAAGACGAGCTGCTCGCGGTCGCCCTTCATCGTCTTCTCGACCTGGCTGCGCCCGCGCATCGTGATCGAGCCGCGGCCGGTCGTGTACGCCTGCACGATGCCGCTCTTGCCGTAGATGAGGCCGCCGGTCGGAAAATCGGGGCCCGGGACGAGGTGAAGCAGCTCCTCCAGGGTGACGTCGGGGTTGCGGATGATCGCGATCGTCGCGTCGATGATCTCGCCGAGGTTGTGCGGCGGGATGTTCGTCGCCATGCCGACGGCGATGCCGCCGGAGCCGTTCACCAGGAGCTGCGGGAACTTCGCCGGCAGGACGCTCGGCTCGAGCTCCGAGTCGTCGTAGTTCGGGACGAAGTCGACGGTGTCCTTGTCGAGATCGGCGAGCAGCTCGACGGCCATCCGCGACAGGCGCGACTCCGTGTACCGCATGGCCGCGGGCGAGTCGCCGTCGACCGAGCCGTAGTTGCCCTGCCCGTCGATGAGCGGGTAGCGCAGGCTGAAGGTCTGCCCCATCCGGACGAGCGCGTCGTAGACCGCGAGATCGCCGTGCGGGTGGTACTTGCCGAGCACGTCTCCGACGACGCGCGCGCACTTCTTGTGCGCGCCGGTGGGGCCGATCTTCTGCTCGTTCATCGAGTAGAGGATCCGGCGGTGCACCGGCTTCAGGCCGTCGCGCACGTCCGGGATCGCGCGGCCGATGATCACGCTCATCGCGTAGTCGAGGTAGCTCGTCCGGAGCTCGTCCTGGATGCTGACCGGAACCTTCTGCTGGATGTTCGACGTCTCTTCCATGGGGGACCTGCACCCGAGGCGCGGGGGGCGGGCGCGGCGCGCGCTCGGCCCCCGTCGTAGAGGCCCATCCCAGCGCGGATCGAGCGTCGAGCGGAGCGGCAGAAGCGGCCCTGGCCTCGATCGACGAGCGACGAGGTGGAGCCCGGCCTTCGCCGCGCGCCCTATGACCCACGCTGTTCAGGGGATGCGACGGATGCGTTCAGGTACTCCAAGGGGCAGGCTGGCGCAAAGGGTTTGCCGGCCTCAGAGGGCGTTCCTCCCCGCGCGCGGCGGGTGCGGATCGCGGCCTGCCGCCGGCTCCTCTGCGGACGCCGCGAGGCGCGCCGAGGGCGCATCAGGGATGCCGGACAGCGCGGCTGGAGCGTCCTGGGCGGGGGCGCTGGACAGCGCGGCGGGAGCCTGAGGCGGCGCAACGGGGGCGCCGGAAGGGTCAGGGCTCGAAGCGGGTGGGCGGGGCGCACGTCCGGACGACGATTTCTACGTCCTTCTCCGCCACGATCGAGCCGGCGCTGTCCGGGGCGTCGGGGTCGGGGCCGGGGCACTCCCACGTCCAGATCGGGTCGGCCTTATCGCCGTTGGGGAGCAGCATTTCGGGGTTCCCGGAGGTCTCGCCACCTTGGGGCGTGAGCTCGTCGGCGAACTCCCCCCCGTAGCCGTCGATCCTGACCGTGTACTTGTGCCCCTCGACGACGGAGGTGAACGACACGCTCCACGCGCAGGAGATTGGCGGCGACGAGGCGAGGGGGGACGGCCCGCCCTCCGCGCTGTTGTCGGTGAGCGTGGCGACGTAGCTGCGGATGGCCTCCGGCTCGTCCGAGCCCGAGCACTGGACGTCGCCAAGGAAGGCGAGCGGGTCGATGGTCACCGACGTCCCGAGCTGCAGGTCGTCGTCGCTGTTGGACCCGTCGGCGCAGGCCGTGAGCGCGAGCACGGCGAGCGCCAGGGCGCACCGGCCGGCCCGGGGTCGCGGGGAGCGCCCGCACGCGCGATCCGCTGCGAACAAGGTTCCGAAACCAGCTCGAGCTCGGCCCATCGGCAGGGGGCACTAGTCCAAGCCGGGGAACGGCGCCACATGAAATGCGGCCCCGCTGCGCGGGCGCTGCGCCCGGCGCCGCGCGCGGCCGAGCGAGGCCCGCGGGAGGAGGCGCCGGGGAGGATGGCGCTCGCGGGCGAGCTGCCGGATGCGCCGCCCGCGCGAGGCGGCGCCGCGGCTGCGCCTGGATGCCGGGGGCCTGGCCGCTGCAAGGCTTGAAATGAGCTCGCGGAAGCAGCGGGCGCCCTCTACGGGAATCGACCCCGCAACGCCTCTTCACGTCGAATCTCGATGACGAGAGGCCGATTCATCCGGAGCAGCGCGACCGTGGCGCGGCCTGTCGGTGTTTTTCCGGCGATCAACAGATCATTCGTGACGTCGAAGTGGTCTTCCCAGCGACCCCAGCGAGGGTGGAAAAGGCTCGCGTGGTCGCCCGTGCTCGGATCCTCTCCATGGGTCCGCGCTCCCTTGCGCAGGGAGCACGACACACAGGCGAGCGCCAGGTTCTCCGGGGTGGTCAGGCCACCTGCGTGCCGCGGCTGGATGTGATCGACATGGAACGCGGCCTCCTGGCTGACCTGGGAGAGCCGGCAATACTCGCATCGATCGGCGGCACGCTTGCGGACGCGACGCTGGAGCGCCGCGGGCACGCTGTCGCGGCTCATCGCGTCAGCGCAGGCTCCTTCCGCGATGCGCGGAGGCGCAGCAAGCTGAGCAGCTCGGCGAGATCGACGAGCCCCTCGGCTTCGATGGCCTCATCCGCCGACAGCTTCTCCCCGCGGTCCTGCTTGTCCAGGAGCGCCTGCAGCCTGCGATCGACCCCCGCCGGGAGGCGGAGCTGTGCGAGATCGGAAGGGAGCTCCACATCAACGTGGACTGTTGCCGGCGTAGCCATGGTCGAACTCCTCCCTGAACCTAGCAGGTTGGTGCGAGGTGGGCGATCTGCCGATCCGCCTGAGAGCGGTCCAAGGGAGCTTCCCGCAGCGGTATTAGGGCCCGCCGGAGCCGCCGCTGCCCGCGCTGCCGCCGCCGGAGCCGCCGTTGCCCGCGCTGCCGCCGCCGAAGCCGCCGCTGCCCGCGCTGCCGCCGCCGGAGCCACCGTTGCCTGCGCCGTCAGAGCCATCGTTGCCGGCGCTGTCACCGCCAGAGCCGCCGCTGCCCGCACTGCCAGAGCCGCCGCTGCCCGCACTGCCAGAGCCGCCGCTGCCCGCACTGCCAGAGCCGCCGCTGCCGATGCCGGCGCCGCCGCCGTTCGGGGCGACGAACGCGCAGGCCTCGAGCGCCTCCGCCCGCGCGGTGATCACCACGCAGGGGCTGATCGCGGGGTCGATCCCCCCGGCGAGCGACGCGGCGGAGCACTCCGCCATGGAGGCGACCTTCGCGCTGGCGCAGGCGCGCGCCTCGCCGACGGCGGCGACGCAGGCATCGACCTGGGCGGTCGTCGGCTCTGCCGCGGCCTGGCCGCCGCCGGCGCCGCCCTCGATGCCGTGCAGGCACTGGTCCCAGTAGAACTCGACGCAGGTGTTCACCCGCTCTTCGGCGTCCCCAGAGCCGATCCACTCCGGGCACACGGCGGCCGCCTCGCACCGGGCACGCTCGATGCGCCGGCAGGCGTCGACGCCCACAGCGTCGTTGCCGCAGCTCGGCGCTGTGATGACGGTCACGGCGCCGAGGCCGAGCAACGCGGCCGCGGCCCAGGGCGCGGAGCTCCGCCTCGCGGCGGAGAGGACGGCGAGCGCAGACGAACCCACCCGGCGGAGCTACCACGCGGCCGCCGGAGGCGTCGAGTTTTCAGGCACACCAGCTGCCCACCCCACCTCGGGGGCGCGAACAGCGACCGGACAGGGCCCGGTCCGATCTATGCTCCAAGGGCCGCGATCACCCCATGGATCCGCCGAGCCTCGCGCAGCTCCGACCCGACACGCCTTTCCATGGGCGGTACCGCGTCGTGCGCCCCATCAAGACGGGCGGGATGGGGGCGGTGTACGAGGTCGTGGACGAGGTCACGGACCGCCGCCGAGCGCTCAAGGTGATGCTCCCCGGCTCCATCCAGGACCCGGCCCAGCGCGCCCGGTTCGCCCAGGAAGCCAAGATCACGGGCGCGATCGAGAGCGATCACATCGTCCACATCTCCGATGCCGGCATCGACGCCGACTCGGGGATGCCCTTCCTCGTCATGGACCTGCTCCAGGGCGAGGAGCTCGCGAGCCTGTCCGCGCGCCGCGGCCCGCTGCCGCCGGCCGAGGTGGTCCTCTACCTGGGCCAGGTCGCGCGCGCGCTCGACAAGATGCACGCGGCCGCCATCGTCCACCGGGATCTCAAGCCGGCGAACCTCTTCCTGACGAGGCGGGACGACGGCTCCCCTTGCGTGAAGGTCCTCGATTTCGGGCTGGCGAAGGTCGTGGCGCACCGCAGCGTGGCGGACCGCACGGCGATGGTCGGGACGCCCCTCTACATGGCGCCCGAGCAGATCCGCGGCGACGTCGCCGTCGGGCCGAAGACCGACATCCATGCGCTCGCGCACGTCGCCTTCGCGCTGCTCGTGGGCAGCCCGTACTGGCTGACCGAGGCCAACGTCCTGCCGTCGGTCTACGCGCTCCTCCAGCGGATGGTGGCGGGGCTGCCCGAGCCGCCGAGCGTCCGCGCCGCGCGGCGCCGCAGCAGCATCCGGCTGCCGCCCGCCTTCGACGCGTGGTTCCAGCAGGCGACCGCGATCGACCCGAAGGACCGCTTCGAGCGCGCGACGGCGGCCGTCACGCTGATGGCGGAGGCGCTCGGCGCGCCCGCCCCGTCGACCCCGCCCCCGGCGCCCGATCGACCCACGAACCCGCCGCCGTCGTCCCGCCGCGGGGTCGAGAGCCGCGGGGGCGAGACGGACGACCGGCGCGCTGGCGACGACCGGCGCGCCAGCTCGCCGTCGGACCCGGGGCCCAAGCCTCCGGAGCCTGGGCCCAAGGCCGGCGAGTCACGCCACCGCGACGAGGACCTCGCCGCGGTCGTCCACGAGGAGCGGCTCCGGGCCTTCCTGAAGAAAGAGGTGCAGCGCGCCAAGGAGCAGCGGACGAGGAGGCTCTCGCTGCTGCTGCTCAGCGTGGAGGGGCTCCAGGGCGTCGAGGAGACGCAGGGCCGCGCGGGGGTCGATCGCATCCTCGGCGACCTCGCGCGCATCGTCAGGATCTATGTGCCGGAAGGCGGGCTGCTGGGGCGCTACCGCCGCGACACCCTCGCGATCGTCTGCCCCGGGATCGGCCGGACCCGGTCGTCCGCGTTCGCGAAGGTGCTCGGCGAGAAGGTGCGCCAGCACCGCTTCCGGCGCGCAGCCACGACGCCCTTCCGGATGACCCTCCGCATCGGCGTCGCGCACCTCGAGGAGGGGGACGCGACGGGGCACGAGCTGCTCGAGCGCGCGGCGCGGGGGCTGCCCGAGCGGGGGGAGTGAGCTGAACGAGGGAGCGGGCCGACGGCCGCGATCTCCGCTGGCGCCGTTGCGCGGTTGCGTGGTCGCCGCCGGGACCTCGATTTCTTGAACGTTCCCCGTGAAGGGGTGATCCTCGCGGCCATGGCCTCTGCCATGATCCTCGCGGCGGGGCTCGGGACCCGGCTCCGCCCGCTCACGGACGAGATGCCGAAGCCGCTCCTGTGGCTCGGCGATCGGCCGCTCATCGCGCACATCGCCGAGCGGCTCGCCGCGGGGGGCGTCGTTCGCGTCGCGGTGAACAAGTCCCACCTCGCGGAGCAATTCTCGCGCGATCTGCTCGCGGCGTTCCCGGTGCCCGTCGAGGTCCTGCACGAGCCGGAGCCCCTCGGCACCGCCGGGGGCCTCGCGAACGCGGCAGGCGCGCTCGGCGAGGGCGACGTGGTCCTCTGGAACGGCGACATCCTGATCGACCTCGACGTGGCGGCGCTCTCGGCGGCGCACGTGGCGCGCGGCGCGGGCGCGACGCTCGCTGTCGCGCCGCGGCCGGCCGGGGAGGGGACAGTGGGCGTCGGCGCGCGGGGCGAGGTGGTGCGGCTCCGCGGCGAGCGCTTCGGCGACGAGGTCGCGGGCGGCGATTTCGTGGGTGTGCACGTGGTCGGCGGGGCGCTCCGGCGAAGGCTGCCGCCGCGCGGGTGCATGGTGGGGGACGTGTACCTGCCGTGGCTGCGCGAGGGACGCTCGCTCGCGACGTTCGCGGCGCCCGCCGTGTGGCACGACATCGGAACGCTGGCCGCGTACCTGGCGGCGAGCGCGCATTGGCTCTCGCAGCGCGGCCTGCGGAGCTACGTCGGCCCGGGGGCGTCCGTCGCCGAGGGCGTGGACGTGGCGGGCAGCGTCGTCGGGGCGGGGGCACGGGTCGAGGGGGCCGGCGCGGCGCGCGGGTGTGTGATCTGGCCGGGCGCGCAGGTGGTCCTCGGCGCCGGCGCCCCGCTCGAGCGCGCGGTGGTCACGGCGAAGGGGACGGTCGCGCGCGCGGCCGTGTGAGCACGTGGGTGGACGAGTCCCTGCGAGCAGGGAGGCGCGAGCTTCACCGCGCTGGTGCGTCGGGGCGATTCACGTACTCGGTCGCAAATCTGCGGATCTCATCCGCCTTCCGGTGCTCGGACAGCTCGGGGTAGACACCCCAGAGGACGTCCTTGAGGAAGACGCCGTATTCCGGAGTGCCAGGTCGGATGGATGATGTCGCTCCAGGTGCTCGCGCAGGATCTCCTCCGCCTCGCTGATCTCCTGCGCGCCCGGCGGGCCGTCTGGAGACGGCGGCTCTCTGCTGCACCCGGCCACCACGGCGAGCGCGCCCATCGCCGCGAGGTGCCGCTTCATCTCCCGAGATCGGCGAGCGCGGCCTTCGCGGCGTTGTGCCCCGCCGCGCCGATGACCGACCCGGCCGGGTGCGTCCCCGCGCTGCACGAGTAGAGCCCGGCGAGCCCGAACCGGTGGGGCACGCGATCGGCGAAGCCGAAGCTGTTGTCGATGTGGTGGATGTGCCCCCTCGTGATCCCGAAGTGCCGCTCGATGTCCGGCGGCGCCAGCGTGAACGTCTCCAGCACGAGGTCGCTCATCCCAGGCGCGAAGCGATCGCAGATCGAGAGGAGGTGCTTCACGTAGCGCGGCGCGGCCTGGTCCCACGTCTCGCCGCCCGCGAGCGCGTAGGGCACCCACTGCACGAAGAGCGCCGCGTTGTGGTGGCCCTCCGCGTCGCGCAGGCTCGGGTCGATCGGCGTGTGGAAGTACCACTCGATCGCGGGGAACTCCGGGAGGCGCCCGCTCATCGCGTCGCGGTGGGCCTGCCGCAGCGTGTCCATCACGACGTCCTCGTCCGGCAGGAGGTGGATGGTCGGCCCGAACTGCCCGCGGTCCTCCGGGAGGCACGTGAACGTGGGCAGTCCGGTCAGCGCCATGTTGACCTTGAGCGTCGAGCCGTCCTTCGCGAGCGCGTCGAGCCGCGCCGAGAGCGAGGCCCCGATCGCCGCCTCGCCGGCGAGCGCGCGGGTGCGGTACGGATCGGCGTTCGAGACGACCACCTTCGCGGCGATGCGCGCGCCGTCATCGAGGAGCACGCCGGAGACGGCGCCCCCGGACGACTCGATCCGCGCGACGCGGGCGCCGGTGACGATCGTCGCGCCCTCGGCCCTCGCCTTTTCGGCGAAGAGGCGGGAGATCGTGCCCATCCCGCCCTCGACGATCATCCAGGTCCCGTCGGCGCCGGGGAGGCGGCACATGTTGTGGATGAGGAAGTTCATGCCGGTGCCGGGCGACTCGAAGCCGCCCGCGAGCCCCGAGAAGGCGTCGGTCACGGCGTACATCGCCTGGAGGAGGTCGCTCTTCCAGCCGAACCGCGCGAGGTAGTCGGAGATCGTGCCCCGGCAGAGCGCCGCGAACGTCTGCCGGAGGGCGGGCCGCACGTAGCGCTCCGCCGTCTCCTCGATGGAGAGCGGCTCCTCGAGCCACGTCGGGGCGATGTCGTCCCGGAGCGCGGCGAGCTCGGCCTGGAGCGCGCTGTTCGCGTCCCAGTCCGCCTGGGAGAAGAACTCCAGGAACTGCCGCTTCATCGCGGCCTGATCCGAGCCGAAGAGCAGGTAGCGCCGGTCCGTGGTCGGGAGGAAATAGTGCGGATCGCGCCGCCGCAGGGGGAGGGTGACGCCGACCTCGCGGAGCAGCTCGGGGGGGGCGAGCCCGAGCAGGTAGGCGCCGCTCGAGACGCCGAGGCCCGGCGCGTTCCGGAAGGGGTGCTCGGTCTTCACCGCGCCGCCGACCGCGTCCTTCTCCTCGAGCACCACCACGTCGAGCCCGCGGCGGGCGAGGAGGACCGCGGCGACGAGACCGTTGTGGCCGGCGCCGACGATGACCACATCGGCGCGGGCCGGAGCTTCACTGCGTTTCACTGGGCACCTCCAAGCGCTGTGCGCGTCCTCTGCCGCGGCCGGCGCGCCGGCGCTCGGGCCGTGGCGCACGAGGTGTTGCACGGATGGTGCGGCGAGGAGAGTCCTTTTCGCGCGCGGTAGCCGGGGGGGATGCGCAGCGCCGGCCCCGAGGCCGCCCGCACGGCGACCCTTTCCAGCCTGTCCTCTCCACGGCGCAGGCGCGCGCGTCGCTCCGGCCCGCTCCGTCCTGCCCTGGTCGGGCTCACCCGCCGGCGGTCGTCGTGGGCGCCGTCGGCGCGCGCCACGCGGCGGCGACCTCCTCGGCGATGGCGCGCACGGTCAGGGGCGCCGAGCCCTCGGCCTTGTTGTTCACGAGCGTGAAGCTCTCGATGCGCAGCGCCGCGGCCTCGCACAGGATCCGCGCGACCTCCGCGCGCATCTCGGGATCCGGCTCGACCACCCGGTTGAACGGGTGGAACCGGCGCTTCTCCGCCTCGTAGCGGCGGCCGGGCTTGAGCGAGAGCCGGACGATCGCGAACGGGGCGTTCGAGACGGGCACGACCTCCGCCTGGGCCCCGGGAGACGGCATGTTGCGCCAGTAGCTGTAGGCGTGGGCGACGCCGCGGGCGCCGAGGATCTCCCGGTACTCGCCGGTGAAATAGGCGCGCTCCCTGAGCTCGACCGCGCAGGAGAGCTCGCGCGGCAGCGCGCCGAGGAACGCGTCGAGCCGCTCGAAGAACGCGCGAGGCGGGAGCCGGTGGGGCGGGCCGACCGGCGGCAGCTCGAGCAGCACCGGCCCCGCGTGCGCCCGGAAGACCGTGAGCAGCGGCGCGGCGACGCGCGAGAGGAAGAGCGGCACCGAGAGGAAATCCGGGTTCGGCTCGAGGCGAGCGGGGCCCGCGCTGCGCCCCTCGTCCTCGCCCGGCGGGGTCTGCGATCGCTCCAGCGTCTGGGACACGACCGCGTGCAGCGCCTTCGATACGCAGCGGAAGCCGTCCGGCAGCTGCGCTCCGTAGCGGCGGAAATCGCTGTCGGGGACGGGGGCGTAAAAGCTGCGGTCGATTCCGACCGTCGTGAGCAGCGGGTGCCGGGCGTACTCGGCGAGGCCATCGCGCGCGAGCTCCTCCGTGCTGTGCCGCGCGGCATAGACGAGGCCCTGCCAGCCGGGGAAGCTCCACGAGCTCGTGCCGAGGTGGAGCCCCGGCGGTAGCCGCGCCGCCAGGCGGGCGGCGTCGTCGTAGACCGCCGCCATCGCGTCGCGCTCGCGCGCCGCCTCGACAGCGGCGGGCTCCGGCGCTGGACCGAACAGCGAGAGCTGCGATGGGTCGGCGCCGCGGCGCCCAGGGGAGCGGCTCACCCGGTCGAGTCTACTGCTTCCGGCGCGCTCCGCGACATCGGCCACGCGGGCGGGGAGGGCCGCTGCGCTGGCCAGCGCGGCAGGGGGACGGGCGGCGCGCCGGGCGCCGAGCGGCAGCGCCGGCCTGCGCCGGTGGCGCATGCGCTTCCGAGGGGAGCATCCGGGCGGCCGTGGGGTACAAGGACGTGGCGTGCTGCGCCGCTTCGCCCTCGTCCTGCGCGTCCTGGTCTCGACGGCCGGGAAGGATGCCTTTGCGCGCGCCATGCCGCTGTACATGGGCATGGGCCTCGTCGCGGCGGTCGTGTTCGGCGGCAACGGGATGCACCCGTCGCAGCTCACGGGCCTCGCGGGCGAGTCGCCCCTGTTCCGGGTCGCGCTGTGGGGAGCGTGGTTGCTCGTCGGGACGCCGGCGGCGCGCGCGCTGCTCCGGGCTCCGGCGACGTTCTTTCTCCGCGCGATGCCGGTCCCGCGCCGCGAGCTGCTCTCGGCTCATGCGCTGCTCCTCGCCGTCGCGGAGCTCCCGTGGGCGGCGCTCTGGGCGGTCGGCGCCGGCGCGCTCGCCGGCTGCGCCGCTTGCGCCGCGGCGCTGGCGGCGCGCTGCATGCTCCTGGCCCGGCCGCGCGGGGCGCGCGAGCTCTCGGCTCTCGCGCTGCTCGCGGGCGCCATCGCGCTCGGGGCCCCGGCGTCGGTCCTGCTTGCCTGCGCCGCGCCGGCGCTCGCCGTCGGGCTGCGCGCGGCCGTCGTCCGCGCGCCGGAGGTCGCTGCCGGCCGCGAGCGCTCGATGATCCCATCGGCGGCGCCCGCGCTCGTCGCGCTCTCGTTCACCTACCTGGCGGCGCTCCTCCGCGGCCACCGCGCGGTGCTCGTGCGGGGCCTCGCGCTCGCCGCGATCGGCGCGCTCGCCGCGGCGGCCTGGGCCCGGAACAGCGGGCGGCTCGAGGGTGAGCCGCTCGCGGCGGCGTCGCTCGTCGCGCTCGCGCCGGTCGCGCTCTGCGCGGGCGCTGGCCTCTCCGGTCCGGTCCTGCGCGAGGAGCGGCGGCTCGCGTGGCTCCTCGACGCGTGCGGCACGGCGGCCGGGCTCCGCGCGGGCGCCGTCGCCGCGGCGGTGGCCGCGCCGCTCGCGGCGCTCGCGCTTGGGCACGGCGCGGTGGTCGGCGCGCTCACCGGCGCGGCGCCGTCGCTGGCGCTGCGCCTGGTCGGCGGCGCGGGGCTCGCGGGGCTGCTCCTCGCCGCGATCGCGCTCGGCTGCGTCCGGTGGTCCGTTCGGCAAGACGGCCGCGACAGCAGCCGGGTGCTGCTCTCGGTGCTCGCCGCGATCGCGGCGTCGATCGCGGCCGCGTGGACGCTGGGCGAGCTCGCGCTCGCGGCCTTCGCCCCGGCGGCCGCGCTGCTCGCGGGGCCCGTCGGGGCGCGCTGGATCTCGCCGCGCCGCGGGCGCGGTGCGGCGGCAGGAGAGGGGAGGGCGCTGTGACGCTGGAGGCGACGGGGATCCACAAGCGGCTCTCGGGCAGGGACGTGCTTTCGGGCGTCGACCTCCGCTGCGGACCTTCGGAGGTGGCGGTCGTGATGGGCGAGAACGGCGCCGGCAAATCGACCTTGCTGCGGGTCGTCGTCGGGTTGCTGGAGCCCGATCGCGGCGCCGTGACGCTCTCGGGGGAGGCCGTCCACGGCGCCGCGGCCTCGGCGCGGCGCCGGCTCGGCTACGCGCCCGACGCGACCGAGGCGCTGCCCGATCTCCAGGTCGCGGAGCTCTGCGCCCTCGTGCGCGCGCTCAAGCAGGCGCCGCCGCTCGACGGTGTGTGGCGCGCGTGGATCGAGCGGCTCGGCGCGGCCGCCTTCTACCGGCAGCGGCTCTCCGGGCTGTCGTTCGGTCAGCGCAAGCGCGCGCTCCTGCTCGCGGCGCTGGTGGGCGATCCTTGGCTGCTCGTGATCGACGAGCCGACCAACGGGCTGGACGTCGAGGGGGCGCGCACGGTGCTGGAGCTCATCGAGCAGCGCCGTGCGGAGGGGAAGGCGACGCTCCTCACGACGAACGACGCGGCCTTCGCGGCGGCGATCGGGGGGCACGTGCGCCGGCTGAACGGAGGGCGGCTCAGCGAGGAGTAGGGGGCGGGCGCCTCGGCCCGCGGGGCGACGCGCCCCCGGACGCCGCCTACGGGCTGGGCTGCCCCTCGCCGCGGTCCGAAGGGCGCGGCAGCAGCCGCAGCACCCGCGTCTCGCGCTGCTCGCGCCCTTCGAGGTCGAGCGGCGTGGGGACGAGGTACCGCGCGAGCTCCTCGATCGCCTCGGAGGGGCAATAGGCGCGGCCGGGATCGCCGACGAGCACGGCGGTGGCGCCCGCGGCCTTTTGGCGCAGCCACGGGAGCACGCGGTCGACCATCGCGCGCTCGTAGCAGACGTCGCCCGCCACGATCACGTCCCATGCGGCCGTCGCGGCGCTCGCCGTGAGATCCTCGGTGATCACGTCGACGGTGACGCCGTTCAGGGCCGCGTTCAGCCGGAGCGCCGCCGCGGCGAACGGATCGATGTCGGCGGCGCTCACGCGCCCCGCACCGGCGAGCGCCGCGGCGATCGCGACGACGCCGCCGCCGGAGGCGAGGTCGAGGACGCGCTTGCCGGCGACCGTGGCGGGATGATCGAGGAGGTACCGCGCGAGCGCCTGCCCGCCTGCCCACGAGAACGCCCAGTACGGCGGCGGCACGCCCGCGCGCGCGAGCGCCGCCTCGGTCGCGTGCCAGAGCGGCGTGACCTCGGTCGCCAGGTGGAGCCTGACCTCGGGGACGAACGGCGGACAGGCGACGGCCGTCTCGCACGCGACGAACGCAGCGGCGCGCTCAGCGGCGGAGGCGGCCTCCGCGTCGGCGTCGCGCTGCGGCGCGGGCGCGAGCTCCCCCGTCACGGTCATCGCTACCGCTTCGCGACGCGCGCTTCCGCGGCGCGCAGCGTCGTCGCGAGCAGCGAGGCGATCGTCATGGGGCCGACGCCGCCGGGCACCGGCGTGATCCAGGCGGCCCGCTCCCTGGCGGCGTCGAAATCGACGTCGCCCACCAGCTTGCCCGCGTCGTCGCGGTTCATGCCGACGTCGATCACCGTGGCCCCTTCCTTGATCCAGTCGCCGCCGATGAGCTTCGCCTTGCCCGCCGCGGCCACGAGGACGTCGGCCTCGCGGCAGAGCGCCTTCAGATCGCGCGTGCGCGTGTGGGCGATCGCGACCGTCGCGTGTCGCGCGAGCAGCAGCTGCGCCATCGGCCTGCCGACGAGGTTGCTCCGACCGACCACCACCGCGCGGGCGCCGGCGAGCTCGACGCCCGCCTCCGCGAGCAGGCGCATGCAGCCGACCGGCGTGCACGGCGCGATGGCGCCCGGGCGGCCCATCGCGAGCAGCCCTGCGTTCATCGGGTGGAGGCCGTCGACGTCCTTCGCGGGGTCGATGGCGTCGAGCACGGCGTGCGCGCGGATGTGCGCCGGCAGCGGCAGCTGGACGAGGATCCCGTCGACGGTGTCGTCCGCGTCGAGCTCCGCGACGCACGCGAGCAGCTCGGCCTCGGTCGTCGCGGCAGGGAGCGTGCGGAGCCGGCCTCGAATGCCGACCTCGTTCGACATCCTCTCCTTGCTCCGCGTGTGGGTCACGCTGGCCGGGTCCTCACCGACGAGCACCACCTCGAGGCCGGGGGGCCGACCGTGGGCGGCCGCGAAGCGCGCCACCCCCTCCCGCACCTCGTCGCGGACCTTCTGCGCGATCGCCTTGCCGTCCAGGATCTTCGCCGCCATCGCCGCGGAGCTTAGTCCACCCGCGGCCGTCGCGGGGGCGCTGCCGGCGGCGGCCTGCGGCGCGATCGTGCGGATGGCCGGCTCACCGCCTCACGTCACGCCATCTTCCGGTTGACCCGTACCTCCAGCGTCTCTAGCCATGATCTGTGGACGCGCTGCACACCGATCTGTACCAGCTGACCATGGCGGCGGGCTATTTCCACCGCGGCATGGCCTCGCGCGTCGCGACGTGCGAGCTCTTCGTGCGGCGGCTTCCGCCGCACCGGCGCTTCCTCGTCGCGATGGGCCTCGCGCGGGTCGTGCGCTACCTCGAGGAGCTCCGCTTCACCGAAGAGCAGATCGCCTACCTGAGCGCGCTGCCCGCCCTCGCGGACGCGATGACGCCGGCGTTCTGCAGCTACCTGCGGGACTTCCGCTTCCACGGCGACGTCTGGGCCATCCCCGAGGGGACGGTGTTCTTCGCGAACGAGCCGGTCCTGCGCGTCACGGCGCCGCTCATCGAGGCGCAGCTCATCGAGACGTTCGCCCTGTCCGCCATCAACCACGCCACCGCGATCGCGTCGAAGGCCGCGCGGATCGTCCTGGCCGCCGGCGACGCGGGGGTCATCGAGTTCGGCACCCGGAGGGCACACCCGGAGGCGGCGATCGACGCGGCGCGCGCCGCGTACGCGGTCGGCTGCGTCGGCACCTCCAACGTCGAGGCCGGGATGCGCTTCGGCATCCCGGTGCTCGGGACGGCCGCGCACATGTGGACCATGGCCCACCCGACGGAGCAGGCCGCGTTCGAGGCCTACGTCGCCGTCTTCCCGAGCGCGGCGATCCTGCTCATCGACACCTACGACACGCTCGTCGGCGCGGCGCGCGCCGCGGCGATCGCGCGCGACAAGCTGAAAGGCGTCCGGCTCGACTCCGGCGACCTCGGCACGCTCAGCGTGGCCGTGCGCAGGATCCTGGATGACGCAGGCTGCACGTCGGCGAAGATCGTCGCCTCGGGTGATCTGAACGAGCACCGCATCGCCGAGCTCCGTCGCGCCGGGGCGCCCATCGACCTCTACGGCGTCGGGACGGATCTCGTGACGTCGATCGACGCTCCGGCGCTGGGCGGCGTCTACAAGCTCGTGGAGATCGGCGACGTCGAGCGGGCCGCCGGCGGAGAGCGCACGCCCATCGCGAAGTTCTCGGAAGGGAAGGCGACGCTGCCCGGCGCGCACCAGGTGCACCGCTTCCGCGATCGATCGGGGAAGCTGGCTCGCGACGTGATCGCGCTCGAGGGCGAGCCGATGAGCCCCGACGCAGAGCCGCTGCTCGCGCCCGTGATGGCGCGCGGCGCACGGGTCGCGCCGCGCGAGGGGCTCGACGCCGTCCGGCTGCGCGCACGCGCGCAGCTCGCCGGGCTCCCGGAGGCGCTCCTCTCCATCGACGACGAGCCCGAGCCGGGCGCGCCCTTCGCTGCCGAGGTGTCGCCGCGGCTCGGCGCGCTCGTGGAGGCGGTGCGCGCCCGCGTCGTCTCCGGCGCAGGACACCCGTAGCGAGCGAGACCCCTGGCGTGCGCGGCCGCGAGGCCGCGCGCTCCCCCCACGACAGGAGACGAGCACATGGCGAGCGGTAAATGGACGCGGCAATCATCGCCCCCGAGGGTGTTCGTGGACGTCGACGTCCAGCGGGACTTCTGCGAGGAGACCGGCGCGCTGTACGTGAAGGGCTCGCCGAACGCGCTGTTCCGGAGGCTCACCGAGCACGCCGTCGCGCACGGGATCCCCATCGTCGGCTCGGTCGACTCGCACGCGTGGGACGCGTGGGAGTTCGCGTCGAACGACACGCCGGCCCCCGAGGGCGGCAAGCCGGGCTTCCCCGACCACTGCGTGAAGGGGACGCCGGGCTGGCTGAAGGTCGAGGGGACGCTGCCGCCGCGCTTCCGCTTCCTTCCGAACGTGGAGCGCGCGCCCATCGACGCGGCGGTGCGCGAGCTCGCGGCGGGCAAGAGCCACGCGGTCTACTTCGAGAAGGAGGTCTACAGCCTCTTCGCGAACCCGCTCGCCGAGGCGTTCCTGCGCGACCTCGCCGCGGCGCTCGGCGACGCGCCGGAGCTCGTCGTCTACGGCGTGGCGACCGACTACTGCGTCCGCGCCGCCGCCCTCGGCCTCGCCCAGCGCGGCTACCGCACGGCGCTCCTGACCGACGCCGTCGCCGGCATCACCGAGGCTGGGGTCGCCGCGGCGCTCGCCGAGATGCAGGCCGCAGGCGTCACGCTCACGACGTCGTCGGCGCTTCTCTTTTAGGTAGGACCCAGCGGATCGCGCGGCGAGACCGGCGCGTGGCGCGGCCGGGCGCCCGCCGCGATCGCGTCAGCGGCCTTCCGGCGAGCCGCTCGTGTCCGGGATGCTCGGCTCGCCCTGGGCGCGCAGGGACCCGCAGAGGTCCACGAGCGGCTGCGGCTTGTCGAAGTGCCACCCCTGCGCGTAGTGGATGCCCATCGACGTGAGCAGCTCGGCGATCTCCTGGTTCTCCACCTGCTCGGCGACCGTCTTGATGCCGAGCGTGTCGCCGATGCGGTGCACCGACTCCACGATCGCGCGGTGGAGCGAGTTGTCCTTCAGATCGCGCACGAACATGCCGTCGATCTTGACGTAGTCGACAGGCAGGCTCTCCAGGTAGCCGTACGACGCGTGCCCGCTGCCGAAGTCGTCGATCGCGAACCGGCACCCCATGGCGCCGAGCTCCTGCATGAACCACAGCACCTCGCCGAGGTTGGCGAGCGCCGCCGTCTCGGTGATCTCGAAGCAGATCTTGCTCGGCGGCACCTGCGCCCGGTGCAGCTGCTCCACGAGGAAGTCGAGCAGGCCCTCGCGCAGCAGCGACACGCCCGACAGGTTGATCGAGCACGTGTCGAGGCGCCTCAGCGCGTGCTGCGGCAGCGCGCCGATGAGCCGGAACGCCTGGCGCGCGACGTAGCGATCGATCACGTGGATCAGGCCGCTCTGCTCCGCCGCCTGGATGATGCCGACCGGCGAGTAGAACCGGCCGTCCTCGCCGAGCTGCCGCACGAGCACCTCGAAGTGCGCGCCGCGGGGGGTGTGCGCCGCGCCCGGCTTGATGAGCGGGTGGATGCCCTGCGAGTAGAGCCGGAGCCGCCCCTCGGCGAGGTGGCGCTGCAGGCTCGCGACCCACTGCATCGAGCGCCGGCTCGTCGTCATCTGCTGGTCGTCGAGGTAGACCTGCAGCCTCCCGCGCCCGTTCTCCTTCGCGATCCGGCACGCGTGATCGGCGGCGCCGAGCACGTCGACCGCGCGCTCGAAGTGCGGGGTCAGCACCACGAGCCCGATGCTCGCGCCGATCGAGAACGTCTTCTCCGCCCACCCGAACCGGAACTCGAGCAGGCAGATCTGCAGGTCGCGCGCGATCCGCTCCGCTTCCCGCTCGTTCTTGTCCGCGAGCAAGAGGACGAACTCGTCGCCGCCGATCCGCCCGGCCGCGTCCTTCGGGCCGACGATCTCGTGCACGCGCGTCGCGACCCACTGGAGCAGATCGTCGCCCGCCTCGTGCCCGCAGGTGGCGTTCACGAGTCGGAAGCGATCCAGGTCGATGTAGCAGAGCGCGTACGGCGTGTTGTTCGCCCTGCAGTCGTTCAGCGCCTCCTCGATGCGGTCGATGATCGCGTACCGATCGAGGAGCCGCGTCAGCGCGTCGTAGCGGGGCTTGGCCGGGTGGATCGGCAACGGCCCCGGCGCGCCGAGCTCGCGGAAGAGGATGATCTGTCCGGGCGGGGGCGGCGGCGGCCTCGAGTCGCGCTGGCTCTCGCGCGTGGGGCGCCCCGCGAGCGCGCCGATCGTGTGGAGCACGGGGATGACGGAGCCGTCGCGGCGCTCGAGCAGCGCGGTGTACCGCGCGGACGTCGGTCTCCCTGCCGCGGCGGCCTCCGGCGCGGCGAGCGGCGCGCCCGGCGTGCGCAGCGCGCCCTCGTCGATGATCACCGGCGAGAGCGGCGCCACCGGCTCGCGCCTCGGCGTGAGCGCGGGCGGCGGAGCGGCCTTCGCCGGCGCGCCCTCGTCGAACAGCTCGGTCATCTCTCCGACGTCGATGTCCGGATCTCCGCTCGTCGTCCCCGCCGCCGGGATCAGCCGGAGCACGCGATCGAGCAGCGCGCCGCGCGCCTCGACGATCGACCAGCCGGTCAGCCGCTCCGCTGCGCCGTTGACGCGCACCACGCGCTGCTCGGCGTCGACTTCGATCACGCCGACGTCGAGCTCGGACAACCACGCCACGAGCTGCTTGTCCGGCGAGCCGCGGTGCACGTCCGAGCGATCGAACGCGGCGTGCAGGCTCGACTCCGGCCGGTCATCGATCTTTGCCACCACCCAGTTATGGTAGTTGCATTCCCGGAGAAGCGGACTTCTTAAGCGCCGACGGCGAGGAAACTCGACGGTCGCAGACCCCCCTTCGAGGTAGGCTGGGGTCGTGGTGGTAACGAGGCGAGCAGGCGCTCCGGGCAGACGTGGGTGCCGACGCAGGTTGCACGTTCCTCCGGCGCCCGCCGCGCTCGACCTCCCGGACGATGAGGTCAGATTTGACGCTATGCGTTATGACGCTGGGTCGAGCTCAGGCAGCGGCGAGGCGTGCCGGTCGCTCCATGGAGGGGGGTGAGGCGGCCATGGGGATCGTCCTGTTCGGGCTCACCGGCGGCCTGGGCTCCGGCAAGAGCACGGTGGCGGCTCACTTTCGCGCGCGGGGGCTTCCGGTCATCGACGCCGACGCGCTCGCCCGCGAGGTGGTGGCGAAGGGAACCGAGGGGCTCGACGAGGTGGTGCGCACCCTGGGCCCGGAGGTGGTCTCGCCGGATGGCTCGCTCGATCGCGCGCGCGTCGCCGCTGTGGTGTTCGCCGACCCGGACAAGCGCCGCCAGCTGAACGCGATCGTGCACCCGCGCATCACCGCGCTCACGCTGGAGCGCGCCGCCGAGCTCCAGGCGCAGGGCGAGCCGCTGGCCTGCTACGAGGCGGCGCTCCTCGTCGAGAACGGGGTCGCCGACGCGTTTCGCCCGCTCGTCGTGGTCGCTGTGCCCGAGGCGGTCCAGATCGCCCGCGCGATGGCGCGGGACGGCGCGACCGAACACCAGGTACGGGCCCGGCTCGCCGCGCAGCTCCCGCTCGCCCGCAAGGTCGCGGTGGCCGACTACGTCATCGAGAACTCCGGCGATCGCGCCGCGACCGAGCGGCAAGCCGACGAGGTGCTCGCCTCGATCCGGGCGAAGCTCGGTGTCGGTCCCAGCGCCGCGCGCCAGGGATCGGGCCAGGATCCCTGATCGGCATCCGCTGGACCACTGACTTGATGCGCAGTGCCCGGCGTGGAAACCTCGCGACCGGCCGATGACGTCGTTCAAGTCGAAGCTCGCGCGGCTCGGGCCGCTCCCGGCGGAGCGGCGCGGCGCTGCGCCGCTCGCCCCTGCGCCGGCGTCGCGCGACCGCGAGCCCGCCGTGGACGGCGCCGGCCCCTCCGATGCTCCTCCCGCACCGCCGCCCGCGGCGCCGGCTCCGAGCGACGCGGCGCCGGCCGCGGTGGTTGCGTCTCCCTCCACGGGCGTCGCTCGACCGTCGCTCGACGATCTGCGCGAGCGCATCTCCCGCATCGTCGCCCGGGGCGCGCCGCCGACCCCCAGGGCCGATCCCGCGCGCGGCGAGCTCCCCTTCCATGTCGAGCAGACGCCCGGGGGGCCTCTCTATGCGAGCCGCACCCGCTCGCTCGCGGCGGCCCGCGTCGGCCGCGCGCCGCTCGTCGCCGCGCGCGACGCCGACCCGGCCATGCTCGCGCTCCTGTCGCTCGACCCGGCGCTCGCCGGCTGCGACGTGCGGCGGGCGCTGTTCCTCGACACGGAGACCACGGGCCTCGCAGGCGGCACGGGCACCGTGCCGTTCCTGATCGGCCTCGCCTGGTTCGACCCCGGGGCGGACAGCGCGGGGCCGCTCGGCGAGCCCTCGTCCGACGGCTTCGTCATGGAGCAGCTCCTCCTGCGCCGCCTCGGCGAGGAGGAGCCCATCCTGCGCCGCCTCGCCGAGCGCCTCGCCGGCGCCTCGATGATCGTCACGTACAACGGCAAGGCGTTCGACATGCCGCTCCTGCGCGCGCGCTACGTGATGAACCGCCTGCCGCCGCCGCCGGAGCTGCCGCACCTCGATCTCGTCCACGTCGCGCGCCGCATCCACAAGGCCCGCCTGAAGAGCCGCACCCTCATCGCCCTCGAGCACGACGTGCTCGGCCGGGTGCGCGTCGGGGACGTGCCCGGCGGCGAGATCGTCGCGTGCTACGCCCACTTCCTGCGCACCGGCGACGAGGAGGCGCTGCTCGGCGTCGTCGAGCACAACGCCGCCGACGTCCTCGCGATGGTCGCGCTGGTCGGCCTCTACGGCGAGCCGCTCGGCAGCCTCGCCGCCGGCGATCTCGCCGGGGCGGCCGCGACGCTGCGGCGGGCGGGCGCGCTCGAGCGCGCGGCCGAGCTCGCTGACGCGGCCGTCGAGCGCGGCGGCGGCGCGGTCGCGCGGCGCGCGCGCGGCGACATCGCGAAGGCGCGCGGGGACAAGGCGCGGGCGCTCGCGGACTACGAGGCGCTCGCCGCCGAGATCGACGACCCCTCGGTGCGCCTCGAGCTCGCGAAGCTCTACGAGCACCACGTGCGCGCCTTCTCCCGCGCCCTCGAGCTGGCCGACCAGGGCACCGCGGAGCCCGAGCCCGCGCAGGCCCGCCGCCGAGCCCGCCTGCAGCGCAAGGTCGATCGCAGCGCCGCCGTGCTCGCGCTGCCGTTCGGGCAACCCGCAGGCGCGGGCGCGGTCGACGGCGCTGCGGCGCGCCCAGGCTCCGAGCCAGCGGCGCCGCGGCGCGAGGGCGAGGAGTGAGCGGGCATCCACTGCGCCCTCGCGCCCGCAACCTCGCCGCGCGCCGCGTCTCGTTCGGGCGCCCAGGCGAGCCGAGCGAGAAATCCATCGGTCTGGCTTCTCGCCAGCGCGCGCGTGGGCTAGGGTGGGGGCGATGATTACCGTCGGCTGCGCCGGTTTTCCCGTCCCAGCGACGCGCTATTTCCGCGAGTTCATGTTCGTGGAGGTGCAGGAGACCCATGTGTCCCTCCCGGGACCTGGAACGATCCGGCGCTGGCGGCGCGAAGCTCCGGGCGGCTTTCGTTTCGCCCTGCTCGGTCCGCGCGAGATCGGGCAGGAGGGGTTTCGGGACGGCAAGGTGATCGAGACGGCGCTCAAGAGCATCGAGGCGGTCGCGGACGAGCTCGAGGCGAAGCTCGCCGTTTTCGTCGGCCCCCCGGAGTTCACGCCGACGCGCGCGAACAAGGCCATCCTGCGCGACTTCCTCGTCAACGTGAAGAAGCGCTTCGAGCGCGTCGTCTTCGAGCCTCCGCCGGGGTGGGATCCGGACGAGTGCGACGAGCTCACCCAGGAGGTCGGCGCGCTCGCCGCGCGCGATCCGCTGAACGCGGGCCTCTCGCGGCTGAAGGTGGCCTACTACCGCCTGCACGGTCCCGCGGGGCACAAGTCGCGCTACGAGGATCCGGCGATCGAGCGGCTCGCGGAGATCGCGCGCGGCGCGAAGCACGACGACGCGACGTACGTGTTCACGAACGTCGACATGTTCGCCGACGCGAAGCGCTTCAAGAAGGCGATGAAGCTGTAGGGTTGCGCGTCCACGAGCAAGGGACGCTCGCCTCCGGTCGCCGTGCCGGCAAATTCCCCGACGATCCTGCTCAGGGGCGTCCGCTCGCTCGGGTGTCTGTCCCGATCTGCGTCCGGCGGATCTGCTACGCTGCGGATCATGAGTCTGCCGGCCGAAGAGCTCCTCGACGAGGCGATGAAGCTCCCCGAGAGCGAGCGGCGCGTCCTCGCGCTGCGGCTGCTGGAGAGCGTGGGCGACGAGTCAGCGGAAGAGGTCGAGCGCGCATGGGTCGAGGAAGCCCGGGAGCGCCTCGACGACATCCGGGCGGGGCGCTCCAAGCCCGTGCCCTGGGAAGAGGCCGGCGGTCGCATCTTCACGCGAGGCTGAGGTGCCCCGCCATCCGGTCGTGCTCGCGAGCGAAGCAGAGCGCGAGGCCCATGAGGCGTTCCTGTGGTACGCGGCGCGCGACCCGAGGGTCGCAGATCGCTTCGAGGCGCAGGTGCTCACAGTCTTCAGCCGCATCGCCGAAGCGCCTGAGCAAGGTCTCGAGATCGAGCCCGGCATCCGGCGCATGTTGCTCCACCGATTTCCTTACGGGCTGATTTACGCCGTCGAGCCCGATCGCATCCTCGTGCTCGCGGTCATGCGACCTCCGTCGCCGCCCGAAGAGTTGGCGAGGACGCGGCGCGTGAGCTCGGGCGAGGGCCGCGACGCAGCACGTCCCGGCGCCGCGCCGATCAGCCCTCGCTCCGCCGGAGCCGTCGGCGCTTCGGCCGCGTGAACAGCGCCATCGCGGCGCTCGCGGCCGCGGCGACGTACCACGGGATGTCCTTCACGGTTCCGTAGACGGTCTGCCCGTGCATGAACCGGGCTTCGCCGAGGAGCGACTGCTCCTTGAACGTGTCGCTGTGCGTGACGACCCGCCCGACCGGGTCGACGATCGCGGAGACGCCGCTGTTCGTGGCGCGCACGAGGTAGCGGCGGTGCTCGATCGAGCGCATCTTCGCGAGCGCGAGGTGGATCCACGGCTCCGTCGAGTCGCCGAACCAGGCGTCGTTCGTGAGGTTGACGAGGAGGTCGGGGTCGCCCTGGGCGACCAGCTTGTTCACGAAGTGGGGCAGGATGTCCTCGTAGCAGATCATCGTCGCGAGCCTGTGGCCTTCCCACTCGAGCGGAGCGAACGACGTGCCGGAGCTGAAGCGGCCCGAGTTCGGCGACAGCTTGTAGAGGTACGGGACCATCTCGCCGAACGGGAGGTACTCGCCGAACGCGAGCAGGTACTGCTTGTCGTATCGACCGAGGATCTCGCCGTCCTTGCCGGCCATGAGCGCCGTGTTGAAGCTCACGCCGCGCTCGTTCCGGTCGGCCGCCTGCCGGTGGATGACCGTGCCGACCACCGTCGGGACGCCGAGGCGGCGCGTGAGCGACCGCTGGACCTCTCGCTGGTAGGCCGACTCGCGGAAGGCTTGCGGCACGCCTGCCTCGCTCCACACGACGAGCTCCGCGCCCTGCTGCGCGAGCTCCCGGGTCCGGCTCACGTGGATCTTGAGCGCGTTCCCACGGTCGAAGAGCGCGAGGTTCGGCTGGACAATCCCGATCTTGATCGGCTCGGCCGCGGCGGCGGCCGCGTCCACGGCGCGGATCCGGAGGACGCCATACACGGCGGCGAGGGCGGGTGCGGCGATCCCCACAGCGAGGACCGCGCGGTTCAGCGGGCGGCCGCGTCGCGCCGGACCGGCGTCGCCCGGCGCGGGGCTCGGGGGCGCGCGATCCAGCCGGTGCATCACGAGCTCGGCGATCGCGAGGTTCGCGGCGACCAGCACCAGGCCGACGAGGTAGGGGCCGCCGAGATCCGCGACCTGGCCCATCACCGGCGCGTTGTGGACCGAGGCGCCGTAGTACCAGGGGAAGAGCAGCGGGTAGACGAGCTCGCTCGTCACGAACGCGAGCGCGAAGGCCACCGAGCCAGGCCATCCGCGCGCCTCGGCCCGCCCGTAGAGCCAGCCGCACAGGGCGATCCTCCCGGCCTGGTAGCCGCAGAGGATGGCCATGAAGAGCGCGCAGAGGACCGTGGGGAATCCGCTGAACACCCGCAGCATCTCGAGCAGCCAGTAGAAGCCGGTCATCGTCATGACGAAGCCGGCGATCCAGCCGAGCAGCGCCGCGCGCCCGGGCGTCTGTCCGCGCAGCGCGACGATCAGCGGGACGAGGCCGAAGAACGAGATCGGCCAGAGATCCACCCCAGGAAACCCGAGGAAGTAGAAGAGCCCGCTGAGCGCCGCGAGCGCATAGGCGAGGCGGGCGGGCAGCGCGCGGGCGGCGCTCCCCGCGCTCGCCGGGGGGTCGCCCCCGCTGCGCGGCGCGTCCGGCAGCGGGAGGCTGGCGGTCTCTCCACCCCCGGCGTCTGCGACGGCAGCCTCGCTCTCTTGCTGGTGCGCGGTCGTCATCGGGAGCGCCCGAGGAAGGGAAGGCAGCGCGCCGTCGTGACGGCGGCGCGGTGGAACCTGGAAGGGCCGAGCATGGCGGCCCCCGTATTGAAGGGACGCTGCCCCTCCGTCAACCCGCTCGGCGCGAGCCTGGCGACCCGCTCGGCGCGAGCCTGGCGACCCGCTCGGCGCGAGCCTGGCGACCCGCTCGGCGCGAGCCTGGCGACCCGCTCGGCGCGAGCCTGGCACCCGCTCGGCGCGAGCCTGGCAACCCGCACCGCAAAGGAGCGCTCCGAGCGGACGATCCCGGCGCTGGGCGCGCCCGCGCAGCCTGGCGAGGCGGTGGAAGTTCGCGCAGAACGTGCCTGAACCCCCGCGATCGCGACTACTATGCGCACGCAGAGCCCATGTCGAAAATCCTTCACATCGAGGACGACCCCGCGAACCGCCTGCTCGTCCGCAAGCTGCTCCAGAACGCGGGCTACGAGGTCCTAGAGGCCGCCGACGGGCTCGAAGGGGTACGTCTCGCCTGTACGCAGCACCCCGACCTCGTCCTCGTCGACCTGAACATCCCGGGCCTCGATGGATTCGAGGTCACCCTGCGCCTGCGCGGCGAGGCGTCGCTCGCCGGCGTCCCCATCGTGGCGATCACCGCCGAGGGCGACAGGGACACGAGCCTCGCCGTCGGCTGTGACGGCTTCCTCCAGAAGCCGATCGACGCGCGCTCCTTCCCGTCGATCATCGCGCGGTACCTCAGCGGCGCGCGCGAGGAGCTCCCCGCGTCCCAGGGGCCGCTCCGGCTGCGCGAGCAGAGCCAGCGCATCGTCGCCCACCTGGAGCAGAAGGTGGCCGAGCTCTCGCGCGCCAACGCCCGGCTCCGCGAGCTCGACGCCGCGCGCACCGAGTTCTACCGCAACATCTCCCACGAGCTCGCGACCCCGATGACCCCGATCGTCGGCTACGTGAAGCTGCTCGCCGACGAGGAGCTGGGTCCGCTCAACAAGGCGCAGAAGAAGGCGCTCCTCGCGATGGAGGACTGCGTCCGCAGGCTCCGCTCGCTCATCGACAACCTCCTCGACGTCACCGGCATCGAGACGGGCCGGATGCGCTTCATGCACTCCGAGTACGACTTCCTCGACACCACGCGGCGCGCCCTCGCCCAGGTCGCCGACCGCTTCGCCGAGGGGAAGGTCCAGCTGGTCGAGGATCTGCCGCGCGGCCCGCTCCCCGCGTGGGGCGACGCGGGCCGCCTGCAGCGGGCGATGATCCAGCTGTTCGAGAACGCGGCGAAGTTCACGCCGGCCGGCGGCACCGCGGGCGTGCGGGTCACCGTGCTCCAGTCGGGGCACTACGAGCTCTGCGTCGCCGACACCGGGCCCGGGGTCAAGGCGGACCGCCAGTCGCGCATCTTCGAGCCGTTCTACCAGGTCGACGGCTCGGCCACGCGCGCCTACGGCGGCGTCGGCGTCGGGCTCGCGATCGCGCGGCGCACCGCCCGGGGGCTCGGCGGCGACGTGCGCGTCGCGTCTCCCAGCAACGAGATCATCGAGGGGGAGACGCTGACCGGGGCCGCGTTCTACCTGACGGTCGCCCGGCGAGCGCCCTTCCAGGACGATGGCAGCTCCCCCGGCCGGCTCGGCCCGCCCTCGTCGCCGCCCACCGATCCCTCGTCGTCCATCTGATGCACCCGGCCGCTCGCGCCATCTACCTCGACTGGAACGCCACGACGCCGCCGCACCCCGAGGTCCTGGCGGCGATGCAGGCCGCGGCCGAGGTGGCCTGGGCCAACCCCGCGAGCGTCCACGGACCCGGGCGTCGGGCGCGCGCGTACATCGAGCAGGCGCGGGAGGCGGTCGCCCGGCTGACGGGCTTCGACGCGCGCGACGTGGTCCTCACCTCGGGCGGCACAGAGGCCAACAACCTCGCGCTCTGCCACGCGTTCGACGAGCGATCCGGCGCGCTCGTCGTCTCGCGGATCGAGCACCCGTCGGTGACCCGCGCCGCCGAGGCGCTCGCCGGCCGCGGCGTGCACGTCGCGTGGATCGATCCCGAGCCGTCCGGCCGGATCGCGCCGGAGGCGATCGCTGCCGCCGTGGATCGAGCGGCGGCCGTCGCGCCCGTGCGGCTCGTGAGCCTCCAGGCGGTGAACCACGAGACGGGGGTCATCCAGCCGATCGCCGAGGCAGCGGAGATCGTCCACGCCCGCGGGGCGCGCCTTCACGTGGACGCCGTCCAGGCCGTGGGACGCCTCCCGTCGGAGGCGTGGGTCGGGGCGGATCTCGCGTCGGTCGCGGCCCACAAGCTCCGCGGGCCGAAGGGCATCGGCGCCCTCGCGGTCCGGCCGGGCATCCGGCTCCGCCCCGTCCTGCTCGGAGGCGCCCAGGAGCGCGGGCTGCGGCCCGGGACGCAGGACCCGCTCGCGGCGGCCGGCTTCGCCGTGGCCGCGCGGCGCGCGATCGGCGGTCCTGCCCGCTACGCAGCGCTCGCCCCGCTCCGCGATCGCCTCGAGGCCGAGCTCGTCGAGATCGGGCGCGCCGCGGGCGCCGCGCCGATCCGCAACGGGGACGGCGACCGCGCCCCCCACGTCACGAACCTCTCCTGGCCCGGCTGGCGCGGCGACGAGCTCTGCGCCGCGCTCGACCTCGAGGGCGTCGCCGTGTCCAGCGGCGCGGCCTGCAGCGCCGGGACCGCCGAGCCCTCCCCGGTCCTCACGGCGATGCTCGGGCCAGAGCGCGCGGCGTCCGCCGTGCGCTTCTCGATCGGCGAGGACACGACCGAGGCCGACCTCGTCGAAGCCACGCGCCGCGTGGCCCGCGTGCTCTCCCGCCTGCGATCGCTTCGAGCCGGAAGCTGAGCCGATCCCGTCGCTTACCGGGAACCCGTCGATTCTTGAACCATCCCTCGAGCCATTCCGGATTAGCGCGCAGAAAAGGGTGAGTCCACAGGGGTATCTCTTCGTAGCGATTGAGCTTTTTGAGGGGGCTGTGGATTCTTTAGGTCGATCCATTGAATGGATCGAATCGGTCGTTTTGCTGCGAGCCTGTTCAGCATTCGACGCGGTGCTCGATTCTGCTTCAGGTTTCGTTTGTATCTGTTCGAATTTGTTGTCAATTTTGTTTATGTAAGGGGTCGCCCTGCGGCGCTGCCCGACGAGCTCGCGGCGCGCGATCACGCTGGCTCCGGATGCATTGATCGAGGGGCGTCCAGGTCAGCGCTCGGGTGACCTCGCGCTCGACGTGCGGCGCTGCCAGGCGACGTCACGGCGCGCGAGCGCCCGGGTCACCTTCACCTGGAGGCGCCTCGCGAGAGGCCGAGCTTGCTGTCCGATTGCGCGTTACGCGCTCGATGCGCGGCGCTGCCGGACGACTTCGTAGAGCGCGATCGCCCCTGCGACCGAGGCGTTCAGCGAGGCGATGGGGCCGGTCATGGGGAGCCGGGCGACGTGCTGGCAGACGCGGCGGACCGAGCGGCGCGTGCCCTTGTCCTCGGCGCCGATGACGATCGCGACAGGGCCGGTCAGGGGCAGATCGCCGAGCTCCACCGGACCCTGGGCGTCGAGCGCTATCGCGGCGACGCCTCGGGCGGCGAGCGCCTCCAGGGCGTCGGGCAAGGAGGGGACGCGGCACAGCCTCGCGTGCTCGATCGCGCCCGCGGACGCCCGGAAGGTCGCCGGGGTGAGCGGCGCCGAGCTGTGCTCGGGCCACAGGATGGCCCGGGCGCCTAGGGCGACGGCGCTGCGGATCACAGCGCCGAAGTTCTGCGGGTCCATGACGCCGTCGAGCGCCACCGTGATCGTGCCGGCGCCGGGCTGGCCCTCCTCGACGACCGGGATCTCGTCGACACCGACGATCCGCAGCTCGGGCGCCGAGGCCACGGCCCCCTGGTGGCGGCCGCCGGCGCTGCGGCGATCGAGCTCGTTGCGGGGTGCGCGCTCGGTCGGGATGCCCTGACCCTCCGCGAGGCGCGCGAGCGCGTCGAGCTTCGGGCCGCCGTCGCGCTGGACGAGGACCCATCCGACCCGCGCGCCGTGCGCGCGGATCGCCTCACGAACCGGCTGGAGACCGTAAACGAGGCGGCTCACGTCAGCGCGGGGGGTGGAGCGTGTGCGCGATCTCCTGGACGATCGAGCGCGCCGTGGCGAGCGGATCGGCCGCGTCGCGGATCGGGCGGCCGACCACGAGGAGATCTGCGCCGGCCGAGATCGCGGCCGAGGGGGTTGCGATGCGCTTCTGATCATCGCCTTGCGCGCCGCCTGCGCCAGGGCCGAGGCGGATGCCCGGCGTCACGATGAGCTCGCCCCGCCCGAGCGCCTCCCGCAGCGCGGGCACCTCGTGCGGCGAGGCGACGAACCCGTGGATGCCGGCGCCGCGCGCGAGCTGCGCCAGCCGGACCACGTGCTCGGACGCGCTGCCCTGCACGCCCTGCGCGGCGAGATCGCCGTCGTCGAGCGACGTGAGCACGGTGACGGCGAGCAGGATCATGTCCTGAGAGCGCGCCGCCTCGAGGGCCGCGCGCCTCAGCATCTCGGCGCCGCCGGCCGCATGCACCGTCAGGTACCGGACCCCGAGCGCGGCGGCGCCCGACACCGCCCGCGCCACCGTCTCGGGGATGTCGTGCAGCTTCAGATCGAGGAAGACGTCGAGCCCGAGCGACTTGCCGAACTCGACCGCCCTCGGCCCCTCGCGGACGAACAGCTCCAGACCGACCTTGAGCACGCCGATGGAGGGGGCGATGCGGGTCGCCGCCGCCCTGGCGTCGTCGAGGTTCGCGTAGTCGAGCGGGAAGACGAGCCTGCGGCGCGCCTCGTCGAGCGAACCGCTGCCGAGGCTCGTTCTCTGCCTGACGGAGCTGAAGTTGACCATGCGGGGACCCCGTTCCGCGTCAGAGGCAGCTGCAGAGCGGATCGCCAGGGGCACAGTTGCAGGGCGCCTTGGTGCCGCCGCCGCTCGCCGGCGCGCCGCCCGCGGCCGGGCGTCCACCGCCGCCGCGGCGCAGCTGCTCCTGCTTCTGCTGCTCGGCCTCGAGCTGCTTCTGCAGGGCGAGGCGCGTCGCCTCGTCCTTGGCGGTCGCGAGCTGATCGCGCAGCCCGGCCATCTTGCCTTCGGACTCCTTGAACTGCGCCTCGAGGCGCTTGTTCGCCTCCTCGAGCTCGCGGGCCCTCGCGGCCTCGGCCTGGATGCGCGCCTCGTTCTTCTGCGCCGAGTCGACGGCGACGACCGTGACGATGCCGATCACCAGCACGCTCGCGATGGCGCCGCCGATGAGGAGCTTGCGCAGCTTCTTCTTCCCTTCGTCCTGCTGCAGCGCAGCGAGCGAGCGCTCGTGGTGCTGCTGCGCTGCCATCGCCTCGAGCCGCGCCTTCTGCTCGGCCTCGACGCGCGCCTTCTCGATCTCGGCCTGCCGGATCGCCTCGAGCCGCGCCGCCTCCTCGCGGGACCGGCGCTCCTCGTTGCGGCGGCGCTCCTCCTCGGTGCGGATGCGCTGCTCCTCGGCGTCGCGCGCGGCGCGCTCCGCCTCGACCCGCGCCTTCTCGGCGGCGGCGGCGGCGGCGGCCTTCTGGGCCTCTTCGCTCTTGATGCGATCCTCCTCGAGGTTCATCAGCTCCTTGAGCGAGAACAGGACCGAGCTTTCCTTCTGTTCCGACATGACCTCGTGGCTCCTTCGATCGAGCGCGTGCGGTTTGGCTACCAAGGGGCGGTGCGGGGACCTGCAGGTCGCCCTCGGAGGGCCACCGAGCAGGACGATTCTGACCCGCAGAGCGGCTTTGACGCAATTATTCGCGAACGCCACGACCCTCGTGATGTCGAGGCGCCGCGGAGCCGCCAGCCAGAGTATCGCCGTGGTGCACCGCAGGTACCAGCGGAAATCGCTGCGCTCCGTCCCTTCCACCTCACCTCCACGTCGGTCACGTCGGCTACGTCGGCCACGTCGGCCACGTCGGCCACGTCGGTCACCTCGGGCGCCCTCGGTTCTCCTTGGTCCTCCTTGGCACACCTCCGTTCCCCCCGGTCGTCACCGCGCGCCTGCGCCGCCAGACGAACTGGTCCGTCGTGGAGGGCGCCCAGGGCATCACGGCAGAAGGGGCCGCCCGACGGAGGGCACCGTCGCTGACGACGGCCCCGTTGGATTCTCGGTGGCTCTCCGGTAGCGTCGCGCGCCCATGGCGAAGCTCATCAAGGCGCACATCACCGGTACGGTCTGGAAGATCGAGGTCAAGCCGGGCGACGAGGTCGAAGAAGGGACCGTCGTCGTCATCCTCGAGTCCATGAAGATGGAGATGCCCGTCGAGGCCGAGGAAGAGGGGACGGTCGAGGAGATCCTCGTCACCGAGGGGGCTGCCGTCACGGAAGGTGCCCCGCTGGTCAGGCTGGCCTGATCGGCTGTCAGGGCCGGCGGGGGCCCGACCGCCCACGGACGTACATCGCGCTCACGCCCGGGTCATCCGCCCGGCGCGTGGGGCGCGGTCGCGCGGCGCCGCTCACTCGCAGGACGCGCGCGGCGCCGCTCACTCGCGCCAGAAGAACTTCCAGGGGTTGTGCTTGAGGTCTCGCGCGAGCTCCTGCAGGTCGTCGAACAGCTGCTCATCCATCACGAGCGCGCCGACCGTCCCCTTGCCGCGCTTGACGTGGGCGAGGACCTCCTGGGCGTCGGCGGTCGCGGCCCTCGCCCTGCCCGCGATCTCGGCGATGTCGTCGAGCGTCTTCCTGATCTTGACCTGCTCCGTCTCCCCGCCGACCGTGGTCGAGAGCCGGCGCGCGTTCGCCAGCGTCTCGCGCGCGTCCGCCATGAGCGGCGGCAGATCGCGCGCGGCCGTCCCCGTCAGCTGATCGGTGTTCGCGAGGATGCGGTCGATCTGCGGGTTGTTCACGTACCGCTGCCGGGCGTCCTTCACGAGATCGGTGCCGTCGACGCTCATCTGCTCGACGTTCTCGGCGATGCGATCGAGCCGATCCTGGTTTCTGTGCATGAAGTCGCCGGTGCCCTTCAGCGTCTTCCGGAGCCCGTCGAACGCCTCCCCGACCTCTTCGCGGTGCTCGCGCATCGCGGAGACCGTCGCGTGCAGGAGCTCGTAGCCCTCGGCGAGGAGCATGTCGAGGCGCGGCGGATCGAGCCCCCGGACGACAGCGTTCGGCGGGATCACCGGCCGATCGGTCGAGCCGGGCTCGATCGCCAGGAACTGCTCGCCGAGCACGCCCTGCGTGGTGACGTAGAACGTGGCGTTGTCGTGGATGCTCTGCTGGTAGCGTTCCTCGAGGCGCAGCTGGATCCGCACGAGCGGCTCGCGCTTGCCGTCCTTGCCGAGCTTGCCGCCGCTGAAGTGGATCTCGCTCAGCTTGCCGACCTCCACGCCGGCGATCTTCACCGGCGCCCCGGTCTGCAGGCCGCCCGGGTTGTCGAACTCGACGTAGATCGAGTACTTCGGCTGGAAGTTGACCCCGCCCATCACGAGGATGAACGTGGCGAGGAGCCCGAGCGCCGTCAGGATGAGGATCCCGACCTTGACCTCGATCGATCGCGGGCTTGCCATGAGTTCGTTATCTTCTCCGATCTGGCGGCGGCCGGGTGAGGGAAATAGGCCAAGATCCGCCTGCCGCGGCGCGATATTCGAGCGGGCGGCGTGACGCTTCGCGCAGCCATTGCTTTGACGCAACTGCGCTTCTCGCTTCCTCTCGCTTCTTTCCGCTCCTTCCAGCTACTCCTCAGATTGCCAGGCCCCGATGATTTCGTTCCGGAATGTCAGGAAATCCTTTGGCCCCAAAGATGTCCTCAAGGACGTCTCGTTCGACGTCGAGGACGGCGAGGTGTTCTTCATCATCGGGCAGTCGGGGGTCGGGAAGAGCGTGCTCATCAAGCACCTCGTGGGGTTGCTCTATCCGGACGGCGGGGAGATCTGGCTGGACGGAGAGGAGGTGAGCCGCTTCGACGAAGCCCGGATGTACCCGGTGAGGATGAAGTGCGCGATGGTGTTCCAGCACTCGACGCTGTTCGACTCGATGACGTGCGCCGAGAACGTTGCGCTCCCGCTCCGCAAGCACAAGGGGCTCAGGCCGAAGGAGGCGCTCGCGGAGGCGCGGCGGCGGCTCGAGCAGGTGCATATGCGCGAGTTCGGGGACCGCTTCCCGCCGGAGCTCGGCGACGGGATGCGCAAGCGCGTCGCCATCGCCCGCGCGCTCACGCTCGACCCGCGCTACGTGCTCTTCGACGAGCCGACCACCAGCCTCGACCCGGTGAGCGCGCGGCGCGTCGACAAGCTGATCCGCGAGCTCAGCGACACCCTCGGCGTGACGAGCATCGTCGTGAGCCACGACCTCGTCAGCATCTTCACGATCGCCGACCGCATCGTCATGCTCTATCAGGGCCTCGTCCGCCTGCTCGGGGATCGCGCGGCATTCCAGGGCTCGCCGGACCCGGTCGTGCAGCAGTTCATCACCGGCAGCGCCGAGGGGCCGATCGAGTGAGGCGCCGGCGCGGCGCGGCGGCGCCGCCCGCCTAGCGGAAGATCAGGAAAGCGGCCGCCGAGATCAGCATGTTGAGCACGATGACCGCGAGCGAGGAGTTCACGACCGCGCGCGTCGTCGCCCAGCCCACGCCCTCGCTGCCGCCGAAGGTCGACAGGCCGGAGTGGCCGGAGACCACCGGGATCGCGGCGCCGTAGGCCACGCACTTCGCGAGGCCGGTCGCGAGATCACCCGCGTCGACGAGGCTGACGTTCATGAACGTCTCGGGGCTGACGTCGAACATGCTGTACGCGGTGATCATCCCGGTGGCGAAGGAGACCGCGGCGCTCCAGACGATGAGGCACGTGGTCATGAGGACGCTCGCGATGAACCGCGGCTTGATGAGGTAGTCGATCGGATCGGCCGCGCACATGCGGAGCGCGTCGACCTGCTCGGTCACCACCATCGAGCCGATCTCGGCGGCGATGCCCGCGCCGACCCGCGTGGCGAGCATCAGCGCGGCGATCGAGGCGGCGAGATCGCGGACGAGCAGCTCGAGGTACGTCGCGCCGAGCATGGTCAGATCCGGGATGACCCGCTTCGCCTGCTGGCCGGCCTGGAAGACCATGATCATCCCGATGAAGCCCATCACGACCGTCAGGAAGAACAGCGACTTGTTGCCGATCTCGTACATCTGTTGGAGCACCGCGCCCGGCTCGCGGCGCCCCTTCGCGCAGTAGTAAAGCGTGCTCACGAATACCGAGTAGAGCTCGCGCGCCGACCGGAAGAGGGACAGCGCGGCGGCGCCGAGCGCGGCGACGCCGGACGCCTCCGGCGCGAGATCCCTGAGCTCGCTCGAGGGCGGGCCGGCGCTCGGGCGATCGGGGGAGCTCTTGTCCGGGGAGGGCATGCGCGGCGCCGCCGATCAGTCGAGCGTGAACGAGACGAAGTAGTCGAGGATGAAGATGCCGGCGGCCGAGGCGACGACGGTCGCGTTGACCGCGCGGCCGACGCCGGGCGCGCCGCCGGTCACGCCGAGGCCGTACTGGCAGCTCGAGAGCGCGAGCACGACGCCGAAGACGACGCTCTTGACGAGGCCGCTCGTGACGTCGCCGATGTCGAGCAGCCCGCTCGTGAGGCCGTTGTAGAAGACGGCCGGCGCGACGCCGAGGAGGAGATCGCCGGTCAGCGCGGCGCCCAGCAGGGCGAGCGCGTCGGCGAAGATCACCGAGAGGAGCAGCGTCAGCACCATCGCGAGGAAGCGCGGGGCGATGAGGAAGCTCACCGGGTCGATGGCGAGGACGCGGAGCGCGTCGATCTGCTCGGTGACGACCATGGTGCCGAGCTCGGCGGTGTTGTTGGCGCCGACGCGGCCGTTGATCATGAGCGCCGTGAGCAGCGGGGCGATCTCGCGGAGCGTGCCGAAGCCGGCGCCCCAGCCGAGCAGGCCGTGCGCGCCGAAGCGCTCGACCAGCGGCGCCGCCTGGATGACCATGATCGCGCCGGTGAAGAGGGCGGTCACGATGACGATGGGCATCGACTTGACGCCCATCCTGTAGAGGTTGCGCATGAACTCGGCGCCATCGACGCGGAGCGTGGCCACGCGCGCCGCGATCTTGCCCGCGAGCACGGCCATGCCGCCCACGGTGGCGGCGATCTGGAGGAACGAGCCGCCGAGCTGGTGGACGCCGGAGGGCTCCTGCGCGAGCGGCGCGCGCGGCCGCTTCATGGGTGGCGCGGGCGGCGCGCCGGACGAGGCGAGCGCGCCGCCGCCGTGAGCGCGCGCGGCGGTGCCTGGGCCAGCAGGAGACGTCATGGGAGACCGGAGCTTAGCCCAAGGCCCCCGGGGAGCGCGGCGCGATCTGGCGCCCCGAGAGGCCGACGCCCGAGAGGTCGAGACCGCTACCCAAACAGGAGATCGTCCTCTACCTGAAATGTGCCCGCCTCACCCCGAGGCCGTCCCGTGCGATGGCGAACGCGCGCTCCTGCGCGCAATGCCGGCGCGCCTCGCCGGAGGAGCGCGCCGGCCCGGAGGCGGGCTGTCGGCGACGATGTCCGGTCCCTGGTGGAGCGAGCCTGGTGAAGAGCAGAGAAGCAGATGCGATGTCCCCTCATGAGGGCGCGGGCGCGTCGACGGGCGAGATCCGGGCTGGCCTCCTCGACGACGGCCGGACGTTCGCCGTCCTCTCGGCGGCGACGTTCGCGCTGAAGGCGATCTTCGTGAAGCTCGCCTACGCGGCGCACCCCGTCGACGCGGTGACGCTGCTCGCGCTGCGGATGGGCATCGCGCTGCCGTTCTTCCTGTGGCTCGCCCGGAGGGAGCGCGGCGCCGCCGAAGGGCCCCTGACGCCCCGCCTCTGGGGAGGTGTGCTGATCGTCGGGTTCGTCGGATATTACCTCTCCAGCCTGTTCGACTTCATCGGGCTCACGTACATCAGCACCGGCCTCGAGCGGCTGATCCTGTTCGTGTATCCGACGCTCGTCCTCCTGATCGGCGCGGCGTGGCTGAAGCAGCCGGTGCGCGGGAAGGCCTGGGGAGCGCTCGCCGTGTGTTATCTCGGGCTCGCGGCGGCGGTCTGGCACGATCTCGAGCAAACCGGAGACGTGCGGGTCGTCGCCGTCGGCGGAGCGTGGGTGTTCGCGAGCTCGGTGACGTACGCGCTCTACTACATCGGCGTCGGCAAGCTCGCCTCCAGGGTCGGCTCGACGCGCCTCGCCGCCTACTGCGGGGCGGCCTCGTGCCTGATGGTGCTCGCGCACTACGCGGTGACGGGGAGCCCGGCCAGGCTGGGCGAGCTCCCGGCGTCGGTGTGGGGGTACGCGGCGGCGATGGCGACGATCAGCACGGTGCTCCCCATCGTGCTGCTCGCCGCCGCCATCCGGCGGCTCGGCGCGGGCCGCGCGGCGACGTTCTCGACGCTCGGCCCGGTGCTCACGATCGCGTTCTCCTGGGTCATCCTGGGCGAGCCGGCCACGTGGCAGCAGGTCGCCGGGCTCGTGCTGGTGGTGGGCGGCGTGACCTGGCTCGGCAAGTCGAAGTGAACCTGCACCCCGCTCGGGAGCGCCGGGGCCGGGGGGCGCGGCGCATGCCTGCCGCGAGGTCAGGCGTCGTGCACCGCGGGGCGAGGCCCTGGTGAGCCGCCGCCGAAGAGCTCGCTCCGGACGCGATCGCGCTCGCGTTCGAGCTGCTCGGACGTCGCGCCCAGCCGCACGAGGAGGCGCTCGGTCATCGAGAACGCGACCTCCGCCTCGCCTGTCACCACGACGTCCGCTCCCGCCTTCTTCAGCGCGGTCACCTCGCGCAGGTAGAAGGCGCGGGCGAGGACGAACAGCCGCGGGTTCACGCCCTTCGCCTGCTCGATGACGCCGTCCCCGGGCGCGCCGGCCGCCGTGAACAGCAGGCTGTCCGCCGTCCCGACCCCGGCCCGCTCGAGGATCTCCCGCTGCGTGGCGTCGCCGTAGATCGCGCGGATGCCCTGGTCCTGCAGCTGCTTCACCGTGTCGAGGTTCAGCTCGACGACGGTCGGCGCGATGCCGTTCTCACGGAGCAGCCGCGTCAGCGTCTTCCCGACAGGGCCGTAGCCCACCACGACCGTGCGGTGGGCGTGCTCGTCCACCGGAGCGACCTCGGCTGCCGCCTCGCGCCGCAGGAAGAGCGCCGACGTCCATCGCGCGAGGCGATCCCGGAGGCCGAAGAGCACCGGGTTCAGCGTGATCGACACGATGGCGGCGGCGACGAGCGCCTGCTCGGCCTCGACCGGGAGGACGCCGAGCTTCTTGCCGAGCGCCGCGAGGATGAACGAGAACTCCCCGATCTGCGCGAGCGAGAGGGCCACGGCGAAGCCGGTCTGGAGGGGGCGGCGGAGCAGCGTCGTCACCGCGAGCGCGGCGAGCGGCTTGCCGATCAGCACCACCGCGAGCGTCCCCGCGGCCAGCTGCCAGCCCACGGCGAGCTGCGCCGGGTCGAGGTGCATCCCCACCGAGACGAAGAACAGCACGGCGAACGCGTCGCGCATCGGGAGCGCCTCCGACGCGGCGCGCGAGCTGAAGTCGGACTGGCCGACGACCAGGCCGCCGAGGAAGGCGCCGAGCGCCATCGACGATCCGAAGAGAATGGCCGAGCCCACGGCGACGCCGAGCGCGACGACGAGCACCGTCAGCGTGAAGAGCTCCCGCGAGCCGGTCTTCGCCACGTACCCGAGCAGCGCGGGGATGACGCGCTGTCCGACGATGAAGATGAACGCCACGAGCCCGGCGAGCTTCAGGACCGCGATCCCCACGGACACGGCGACGCCCGCCGCGCCCGCGCCCGCGGCTTCGCCCATCACGGCGGGGAGCAGCACGAGCACCAGCACGGTGAAGACGTCCTCGAGCACGAGCCAGCCGATGGCGAGGTGGCCAGCGGGGGTGTGCAGGACGTCGTTGTCGCTGAGGACCCGCGTGAGCACGACGGTGCTCGCCACCGAGATGGCGACGCCGAAGACGACCGCCGCGCCCCACGTCCAGCCCGCGGCGCGGCCGACCATGGCGCCGAGCGCCGTGGCGACCGCGATCTGGATGAGGGCGCCGGGCACGGCCACCTTGCGCACGGCGAGGAGCTCGCGGACGTGGAACTGCAGGCCGACCCCGAACATCAGCAGGATGACCCCGATCTCCGCGAGCTGGTCCGCGAGCCGCTTGTCCGCCACGAACCCCGGGGTGAAGGGGCCGACGAGGAGGCCGGCCAGCAGGTAGCCCACGATGGGAGAGAGCCTCAGGCGCTGGGTGACGAAGCCGAGCGCCAGGGCTGCGGTGAGCCCGCCCGTGATCGTGAGGATGAGGTCGAGTTCGTGCGGCATGTCCGGGTCTAGCGCTTTCCGTCGCCGGCCGCCGCATCGCGGTGCGGCGCCGCCGGCGATCGCGAGCGCGGCCTGGACCGCTCGCTTCTGCTTACATATTCACTTATTACACGCCCACGACGCCGATGGCCTCGTACGCCTCGATGATGTGCGGCTCCTCCCTGGCCTTGGCGACCCACGCCTGCATCGCGGGCAGCCCGAGGATCGACGCCACGTAGCGCCGGGAGACGGCGTCGAGCTCGACGCCGTACGTGTCGAACCGCGTCGCGACCGGCGCGTACATGGCGTCCGCCACGCTGAAGCGCCCGAACAGGAACTCGCCTCCCTGGCCGAAGCGCGATCGGCAGTCGTTCCATATCACCTGGACGCGCGCGATGTCCTCCGACGCCGCGTCGGTGATCGCCACGCCCTGGATCTTCCGCCGCACGTTCATCGGCAGCGCGGTGCGGAGCGCGGTGAAGCTGCTCGCCATCTCGGCGCTCACCGATCGCGCGACGGCGCGCGCGTCGCGCGCCTCCGGCCAGAGCTTCGCCGCGGGGAAGATCTCCGCCGCATACTCGGCGATCGCGAGCGACTCCCAGATCGTGAGCGCCCCGTGCTGCAAGGCCGGCACCTTGCCCGACGGAGAGTAACGCTGGATCTCGAGCGTGCGCGTGCCCGGCGCCCGGAGGGGGATCACCACCTCTTCGAAATCGGCGCCAGCCTGCTTCAGGGCGAGCCAGGCCCGGAGCGACCACGAGGAATAGGTCCTGTTCCCGATATAGAGGGTGAGCTCAGCCATCTGCGGAGTCTACCACCGCGGTCGACACGCGCGGCGGCGGCCGCGTCGACGGCGCGCTCACCGCGCTCGTCGCGCCAGCTCGCCCCCGAACACCTCGCTCGCCAGCGCCTCCACCGCCATGCGGACCGCCTCGTCGCTCGTGTGGCGCACCCGGAAGCCCAGCGCCGCCAGCTTGCCAGGATCCATCCGTGATCGCGGCACGTCCCCAGGCCACCCGCGCTCGCCTCCCTGATACCGGATCACCGCGTCCGGATAGGGCGACGCCGCCACGCACAGCTCCGCGATGCGCGAGACGCTCGTCGTGTCCTCGGGCGCGAGGTTGTAGATGTTGAGCCGCTCCCTGGCCTGATCGAAGCCGAACAGGATCCCCTCCGCGCAGTCCCGGACATCGAGGTACGGCTTCGACTGGCGCCCATCGCCGAGCACCTCGAGCTCCGTCCGCCGATCGCGCAGCTTCTTCAGGAAATCGAGCGCCGCGCCGTGCGTCCCGCGCGGCCCGACGACGTTGCCGAAGCGGTAGATCCACGCCGTGAGGCCGAAGCACTCGACATAGGCGCTGATGAGCGCCTCGCCCGCGAGCTTGCTCGCGCCGTAGAGCGAGATGGGCAAGGCGCCGAGATCGCCCTCCGCGCACCGACGCGCGGTGTCGCCGTAGACCGTCCCGGAGGACGAGAAGATCAGCCGGCCGACGGCCGTCCGCCGCATCGCCTCGAGCACGTTGTACGTCGCGATGGTGCCCTGATCGAGGTCGAGCCGCGTCCGCGCGAGCCCCCAGCGCGCCTCGGGGTTCGCCGCGAGGTGCACGACGAGGTCGTGGCCCGCCATGGCCTCGGTGAGCCGCTCCAGATCGAGGGCGTCGGCCTCGACGAGCGCCGCGCGCCCGGAGGCGAGGTGCGGCGCCACGAACGCGCGGCGCCCGACAGAGAGGTTGTCGTAGATCGTCACGGGGCCGCGCTCGACCAGGCGATCGGTAAGGTGGCTCCCGATGAACCCGGCGCCGCCGACGACGAACGACCTGAGCTCCGTCATCGCGCGTCTCCCGCGGCTCCCGCGATCCCCGAGGCCAGGCGCTCGATCCGCGCCGCGAACTGGAGGCGATCCTGGGTCACGAGGCGGAACGGCAGATCGTGGATCCGGAGCGGCCACTCGAGGCCGGTGATGCGACCGCCCGCGCCGCGCACGAGATCGACGAGCCCGCCCGGCGTGAAATAGGTGCCCCGCACCTCGACGCCGGGCGCGGCGTTCCCGGCGAGATCCATCCAGAGCAGCACGCGCTCCGAGACCGGGCCGAACCGGAAGTGATCCTTGAGCGCGACGACGCGGGACGCGACCCGCAGCGCCTCGGCGAGCAGCGCGCCGGGGCGCGCGGCGTGGTGCAGCACGTCGGAGAGGAGCACCGCCTCGAACTCCGCGTCGGGGAAGGGGAGGCGCTCGCCGTCATAGCCGATGACCGGCAGCGCCGCCCCGGGACGCGCCTTCACGTCCACGCCGACGACGCGGGGCGCCCCGACCAGGCGCGCGACCTCCAGCGCGACCGTGCCGTCGCCCGCGCCCACGTCGAGCAGCGACGCCGCAGGGCCCACCTGCGCGGCCAGCGCCCGCGCGACGCGGCCCACGCGCGGAACGTGGACCAGGCGATGGTGCAAGGAGAACAAGGCGCGCTCTAGGACCGTCATCGTGCATCCGAGCCCCGGCGCCGCCCGCGCCGGAGAGCCGCGCCACGCTAGTCGAGCGCCCGAGGACCGGCAACGCCCGGGGCCGGACACGCGCCGCCGGAGCCCCAGGCGGCCTCGTGAGCGCGATGAGCTAGGACGCCGCGGCATGGCAGGACAGCGACGACATCGCGAGATAACGACATCTCTCGAGGGCGCTTCTCAGGGCGCCCCGGGCTGCGTGGACACCGCGCCGCCGCGCTCCGCCGCGCGTGGCAGGGCCGCACAGCGCGGTCCTCGTTACGCCCCACCCGAATGGGCGCCTGCTCCGAAACAACCACTCTTCCATGGTCTGCGACAATGACGGTCCGCGGCGCGCGCCTCTCTCCGTTCTCGCGCCGCTCACGCTTGACCGATTCGCGTCATCGAACATAGCTGATCGATGATCGGAGCGCGCGGAAAGGGGCTTGTGAGGTGCGGTGGTTGCCGGCTCGTTCTGGCATCTCTCTGGTTCGCCATTTCAGGGTGCAGCGGAGAGACTGGAGACAAGGAGGCGGGCCACGACACTGCCCCTCCAGACGACTCGGAGCCAGGCGAAGCGACGTTCGCGCCAGCGGAGGCCACGGAGCTCTGGTTCGTGGAGTTCGAGCGAGCGCCGGCCGCGAGGGACAGCGGGGGCGACCGCGTCAAGCGCCTTATCGAGGAGGAGCGGGAGCTCTTCCGGCGAGCCGCCGCGGCCCGCGGGCTCCGGTACAAACAACGATTCTCGTTCGAGGAGCTCTGGAACGGCCTCTCCGTCCGGGTCGCGCAGGAGAGCTCCGCCGCGCTCGCGGACATGCCCGGGGTCAAGGCCGTCTACCCCGTGGTGCCGGTGGAGCTCGACACCACGCGCGCGGCGCCGACGGTCGACCCGGACCTCGCCGTCGCAGGCGAGATGTCGGGCGCGGACGTCGTGCGCCGAGAGCTCGGCGTGACCGGCGAGGGAATCCGCGTCGGCGTGATCGACAGCGGCATCGACTACAATCACCCCGATCTCGGAGGCTGCTTCGGCCCGGGCTGCCGCGTGGCGTTTGGCTACGATTTCGTCGGCGACGATTTCGTCGCCGGCGACCCGAGCAAGCCGCCCGTGCCCGACGGACAGCCCGACGATTGCCTGGGCCATGGCACGCACGTCGCCGGCATCATCGGGGCGAACGGGGTCGTGCAGGGCGTGGCCCCGGACGTGACCTTCGGCGCTTACCGCGTGTTCGGCTGCCGCGGCGGCTCTCGCGCGGACATCATCCTCAAGGCGATGGAGCGGGCAGCCAGCGACGGCATGCACGTCATCAACATCAGCATCGGAACGCCGTTCCAGTGGCCTGACTACCCGACGGCGGCGGCGGCGAGCGCGCTCGTCGGGCGCGGCGTCGTGGTCGTCGCGTCGATCGGCAACAGCGGCGAGAAGGGGCTCTGGGCCGCCGGCGCGCCCGGCGTGGGAGAGGCGGTCATCGGCACCGCGTCCGTCGACAGCTCCCGCGTCACCACCCTGTCGTTCACCGTCTCGCCGGGCGACGCCGTGATCGGCTACGCTCGCGCCGCCGGGAGCCCGCCCGCGCCGCTCTCGGGCAGCGCCGCTCTCGCGCGCACGGGGACGATCACCAGCGCGCGCGACGCGTGCGCCGCTCTCCCCGCCGGCAGCCTCGCGGGCCAGATCGCGCTCGTCCGGCGCGGCGGCTGCTCGTTCCACCTGAAGGCCGCGCGCGCGCAGGCCGCGGGCGCCGTCGGCGTCGTGCTCTACAACGACCGGGCCGGGGCGATGAGCCCGTCCGTGGAGGGCGACGACCCGATCACCATCCCTGTCGTGGGGATCGCGCAGGCGGACGGCGAGCTCCTCAACGCGCGCCTCGACGCCGGGCCCGTGACCCAGAGCTGGACCCATCGGGCCGTGGCCGCGCGGAACGGCACCGCGGGCCTCGTCTCCCGCTTCAGCTCGTACGGCCTGAGCGCGGCGCTGTCCTTCAAGCCCGATCTCGCGGCGCCCGGCGGCACGATCTACTCGACGGTGCCGATCGAGCAAGGCTCGTACGACACGCTCAGCGGGACGTCGATGGCGGCGCCGCACGTGGCCGGGGCCGTCGCGCTCCTGCTCGCCGCGCGCCCGGAGCTGTCCGCGGCGCGCGTGCGCGACGTCCTGCAGAACACCGCGGTCCCCGCGCCGTGGAGCGGAGATCTGGGCGCCGGCGTGCCGGAGAGCGCGCATCGGCAGGGCGCAGGGGTGATCCGCGTCGACCGGGCGATCCGCGCGACCACCATGATCATCCCTGGAAAGCTCTCGCTGGGAGAGAGCGAGGCCGGCCCCGCCGCGCGCACGCTGACGCTCGAGAACTCGAGCGGGCACGACGTCACCTACGACCTGGCGCACGTGCCCGCGGCGTGCGCGACCGCGGGCGACCACTGGGCGCCGGCGAGCGCCACGACCGGCGCCGCGCGCGTCGATTTCAGCGCCGCGAGCGTCACGGTGCCCGCCGCCGGGAGCGCGACCGTCTCCGTCACGGTCACGGCGAGCGACGCGCTCGCGGAAGGCGGCCTGTTCGGCGGCTACCTCGTGTTCACGCCGCGGGGCGGCGCGGCCGACGGCCTGCTGCGGGTGCCGTATGCGGGCTTCAAGGGCGATTATCAGAGCCTGCCCGTCCTCAAGCCGTCGGGTCTCGGGGCTCCGTGGCTCGGCAAGCTGAGCGGGACGCGCCTGACCCAGCAGCCGCGCGGCGCGGCCTACACGCTGCAGTCGGACGACGTGCCGTATGTGGTCGTCCACCTCGATCACGGCGCGGAGCGCCTGACGCTGGACATCGTCGACGCCGCCACGGCGAAGCCGTGGGGGCGCGCGCTGATGCTGTCCCACGTCGGTCAGAGCGCTTCCGCGACGTCGGTCACGCGGTACGGATGGAAGGGCACGACGACGCTCGACGGGAGGCTGACCGTCGTCCCGGACGGGGATTACCTGATCAAGCTCCGCGCGCTCCGTGCGCTCGGCGATCCGGACAACGAGGCGCACTGGGAGACGTGGACGTCGCCTGTCGTCACCCTCGATCGGCCGTGACGGGTCCGCTCATGGCGCCTTCGCTCATGGCGCCTTGTAGACGAGCACCGGCCAGAGCCGGCGCGCGACGCGCACGAGGTCGCGTTGCGCCCGCATGACCGCGCCGATGTCCTTGTAGGCCGAGGGCGCCTCCTCGCGCAGCCGGTCCGCGAGGCGGTGGTCGAACCACACGCCCTCGGCCTCTCGCAGCAGCTGCCGCGCGCCGATGCGGCGGCGCGCCTCGCCCCGCGGCAGCGCGCGCCCGGCGCCGTGCGCCGACGAGCCGAGCGCCTCGGGGTGGCCGCGCCCCTCGACGTGGAAGCTCGGGCTCCCCATCGACCCGGGCACGACGCCGAGCTCCCCCTCGCGGAGCCCCATGGCTCCCTTGCGGTGCACCCACAGCGCGCGTCCGCCGTGCTCCTCGCGCCGGACGTGGTTGTGATCGACCTCGACGCGCGACGACGCGTCGGCGTCGACGCCGAACAGCTCGGCGAAGAGCGAGAGGGCCTCGGTGACCATCCGTGCGCGGCTCGCCCGCGCGTACCTTCCGGCCCAGGCGGCGTCATCGAGGTACGCGCGCCCGGCTTCGCTGTCGGCGTCGAGGAAGCGGACGCCCGACGCGTCGCGCGCCGCGAGCGCCTCGTGGTGCTGCCGGATCGCGGGGCCCATGGCGCGCGAGCCGCTATGGAGGAGCAGCCACAGCGCGCCCTCCTCGTCGCGTTGCACCTCCAGGAAATGGTTGCCCCGGCCGAGCGTGCCCAGCTCCATCCGGCCCTCGCGGTGCTTCATCGCCTCGAGGCGAGGCGCGGCGAGCCGCGCCTCGGCGAGATCGCCGGGCAGCGGCGGGGCGCCGGCGGCGGGGCGCAACAGGTGCGGGACGCGGCGGCACAGCGCGGAGAGGAGCTGCGCCGCGCGATCGCGATCCGCGAGCAGATCGGCGTCCGCGCGGAGCCGCAGCGCGACCATGCCGCAGCCGATGTCGCCGCCGACCGCCGCCGGCAGGAGGCGGCGGGTCGTGGCGGTCACCGTGCCGACGCACACGTCGTCGGCCACGTGCGCGTCCGGCATGACCGCGATGTGCGCGACGTCTTCGGTGCGCGCGAGCCGCGAGAGCGACGCGCTGAGCGCCGCGCTCGCGCCCTCCGGGAGCCACGCGGAGATGCGCGCGCTCACGGCTCTCCCTCCGGCGGCAGCACCTGAAACGCGAGCGTCGGCGCGCGCTTGCGGGTGATCGCCCCTGCGACCTCCGAGCGCACGTAGCCCGCCACCTTCTCCAGCCGCGCCGCCGCCACTTCCGGCGGCGTGCCAGGCCTGACCTGCACGACCACCGCGAGCCGGCTGGCGTCCGGCGCCGGCTCCACACCCATCACCCAGACGCCCTGGAGGACGTCGTCGCGGAGCGCGGCGAGCGCGTCGCTCACCGCCTCCTGCACCTGACGGCAGAGCTGGCGCTCCTTGCGCTGCGCGTTCCGCGCCGCCGTCCCACCGAACAACGAACCTGCATCCACGACGGAGCGCGCGCTTTCGCGGCTCCGCGATCGATCTTTGCCCATGCCATGCTCCCGAGGGCGTGGTGACGCACCTACGCGTCGGCCGCGCGGTTCCAGCGACACGCGAGATGAGCTCGGGGATGTGAGCCTCGCCGGCGCGCTCAGCGGCGCGTCAGGCCGAGGCTCGTCGATGCAATGGGGTGCATGGCGGGCCTCCTTCGCCGCGTAGGGTGCACGAGCGAGGGCCGAGGCGCAAGGCGCGCCCCGGCTGCGCTCCCGGCGGGGTGATCGCCGGTGATCGCGCTAGATGGCCTGCTGGCGATGATGCGCCGGCGCCGCGCACTGGTACTTGGCGACCCTGGCGACGACGCGGAGCATCCGGCGCATGACGAGCCTCCCGAGCGGCGCCGTCAGCGCGTCCAGGAGGAACAGCCGCCGCCTCGTCCGCGTGTCGGTCGCGCGGATGCGCGCCTCGTACGCGAGCAGCGTCCGGCGCTGTCCGTAGGGCATCACGACGAAGCTCGCCGCCGCCTTGAAGTGACCGGCGCAGTCGAACGACTTGAACTCGGCGCCGGTCCGCCTCGTGAACAGGCCCTCCACGCTGAACAGGCGCGCGATCGAGCCGATGACGATCTCGGATCCCTCCTTTTCGGCGAGCTTGGACTGGCCGTAATCCTCGATGTTCTGGAGCGACATCCGCGCGCGCGCCGGGAGCGGCGCGAGGCGGAGCCTGCGCCGGGCGCGCCGCACGGCGGCCAGGCGGAGCGCGAAGACCGCGCGCAGCAGGAGAGAGCGGCTCCTCGCGAAATCCACCCTCTTCAGCGTGGCGTACGTCACCTCCGGTGGCGCCATCACCACGATCGCGTGGTTCATGACGATATCGGCTTCCGGCAGGATATGCTCGAGCAGCGTGGGGCTGGCGCCGGAGCGCTGCGGACACCCGTGCGAGGCATCCGTCGTGGCTTGCTCTCCGCCCTGTCGGCTCTCACCCTGTTCCGTCGAGATGGTCTGCATGGCGAACTACCCCCTGCGGGTGTTCATTGGGCAGTCTCGACGGAACGCCAGCAGGGGACTCCTGCCCTTCGACTCAGCCTTTCGCGCGCCGGGAGGCCTCCGTCATGCGGTGGGCGATGCGGAACGCCATCTCGAGGGACTGGCGGTAATTCAGCCTCGGGTCGCACAGGCTCGCGTAGCGCTGGTCGAGATCGGACTCCGTGAGCCCGGCCCCGACGCACTCGGTGACATCGTCGCCCGTGAGCTCGAAGTGGACGCCGCCGAGGTGGGATCCCATGGACTCGTGCACCTCGAAGCTCCCCTCGATCTCGGTGAGGATATCCTCGAAATTCCGTGTCTTGATCCCGCCGGACGTCGTCAGTGTATTGCCGTGCATCGGGTCGGACATCCAGAGCACCTTGCGCCCGGCGGATCGCACCGCCTCGATGAGCGGCGGGAGCCCGTCGCGCACGCGGCCCGCGCCCATGCGCACGATGAGCACGATCTTGCCCGGCTCGTCCGCCGGGTTGAGCCGGTCGAGGAGGCGAATCACGTCGTCCCGGAGCGTCTTCGGGCCGAGCTTGATGCCCAGCGGGTTCTCCACGCCGCTGAAGAACTCGACGTGCGCGCCGTCCGGCTGCCGCGTGCGCTCGCCGATCCAGGGCAGGTGGGTCGTCAGGTCGTAGAAGCCGGGCCGGCGCGCGACCTTCCGCGTCTGCGCGGACTCGTAGTGCAGGTTGAGCCCTTCATGGCTCGTGAAGAACTCGACCCGCGAGAGCTCCCCGACCGGCACCTCCGCGAGCGCCTCCATGAACCGAAGGGCCTCCCCGACCTGCTCCGTCATCCGCTGGTATCGCTCGCGCAGCTCGCCGGGCAGATCCGCCCGCTCGAGGAAGCTCAGGTCCCAGTACTCCGGGTGGTGCAGATCGGCGAAGCCGCCCTCCGACAGGGAACGGATGAAATTCAGCGTGATCGCCGCGTGCTGATATCCCGTGATCATCAGGTTCGGATCGGGGCGCCGGGCGGAGGCGTCGAAGGGAGCACGATTGATGAGATCCCCGAAATAGCTGGGCAAGCTCACGCCATCGCGCGTCTCGACCGGGCTGGAGCGCGGCTTGGCGTACTGCCCGGCAAAGCGCCCGAGGCGCACCACCGGCCGGCGGGCGCCGTGCACCAGCACGAGCGACATCTGGAGCAGGATCTTCAGCTTGTTCGTGACGATGTTCGGGCGGCAGTCGTCGAGCGTCTCCGCGCAGTCTCCCCCCTGGAGCACGAACCGGCGGCCGAGCTGCGCTTCGGCCAGATAGCCTTTGAGTCGCTCGACCTCCCACGAGGTCACGAGCGGCGGTAACGCCCGGAGCTTCTCGACGGCCGCCTGGACGGCCTCGGGCTCGTCATACGGGAGGGGCGCAGCGTTGAAACGTTCACGCCATGAATCCGGCGACCAGGGTTGAGCAGGAACGTACATGAGTTGAGCCCTACTATGTCAAGGCTCCCACCTGCGCAACCCTCGGTCAACGTCATCGATTCGAGCGTGAGGCGATGGGCTCACCGACGCTGTCGTCGGCTCGCAGGCGCGGTCATCGGCTCGCAGGCGCGGTCATCGGCTCGCGGGCGCGGTCATCGGCTCGCGGGCGCGGTCATCGGCTCGCAGGCGCGGTCATCGGCTCGCAGGCGCGTCCGCCGCCCGGGGCGATGGCCCGGTGCGCGCCTCGATCGCCTGGATCGCCGCCTTGATCTCTCCCGCGATCGAGGCGCACGCCGCCGTGCAGCGGCTCATGCCCAGAAAGCCGCACCCCTTGCCCTTGCTGGTGATGAGCGGCGCGAGGACATCGATGGCGCGTCGATCGCCGTCGGTCGTCGCGCGCGCCAGCAAGGCCTGCCTCGCCTTGCAGGAGGGCGCGACCCGGAGCTCGTGGGCGATGCGCAGCGCGGGCGTCGCCCGCCCCTGGACCGCGGCCTCCGCGAGCCGCTTCGCGGCGCGCTCCTTCAGCGCGGAGCTCCCCACCGCGAGCTCGTAGAGCAGATCCGCCCCGTTGCTGCCCATGCCGCTCGCCATCAGGTCGAGCGCGGCCGAGGCCACCTCGGGCGGTCCTCCGGCGGCGCTCGAGACGATGCGCTCCACGTCGTCGTCGGCCGCCGCCCCCGGATCGAGCTCCAGCAGCCGCTTCGCCGCGGCGAGCGCGGCGGCGTGGTAAGGCGGCGGGAGCGCGTGACGCAGCATCAGCGCGCGGAAGATCGCCGGATCCTTCGGGTAGCGCGAGGCGAGCGCCTCGAGCGCGAGCACGCCGCCCGCGGTCGCCGTCGCGAGCTCGTCGGCGGGGACGGCATCGGAGGGTTTCGGCGCGACCGGACGCCGGAGGCCGGAGCTCGACGGCGTCGCGCGCTCGGCGAGCGAGGCCGCCTCGAGCCGGGAGAGGGAGACGCCGTCGCGCAGCAGCGCCGCGGCGATCACGACGGCCACGAGGGCAGCCGCGCCCGTGACAAGCCACAGCGCAGCGGGCGGCGTCCGCGCCAGCAGGGAGGGGCGCGAGCCCGAGGCGTTGCCGCCTGCGCCGAGCACGGTGGTTGTTCCCGCCTGTGCGCCCGGTCTGTCAGGGGTGCTGGCCTGGCTGGCGCCCGTCCCAGATGCCTGCGCTGGCATGGCCCGCTCCCCTAACACACGCCCGGACGGCGGCCCATGGCTCACGTCCGGTGGCCCGGCCGCGGGCTCATCGCCGCTGGCCTCGCCACTGGAACAGGGCGGCGGCGCCCGCGGCGAGCACGCTGATGAGGAAGAGCAGCGCGTCCCAGACCGGCCACGCGATGCCGATGGCGCGCTGCAGGAACACGGCCTCGACGAGCCGCACGAGCAGCGACGCGGACCCGTAGGCCACGAGGGCGAGCACGACGGGCGTCGTGAGCCGCGGCGCGAGCGCGCTCATCCGGGCGTCGTCCCGCCAGACGCGGCGAAAGATATAGAAGCCGCCGAGCAGCCCGACGCCGAACAGGGCGCACAGGATCCCGAGCGTGAGCAAGGTGGCTCCCTGGCCCGACATCGCGGCGGCGTCGCCGCGCGCCGCGCGCGCGAAGCCGGCGAGGCAGCTGACGAGGCCCGCGCCGAGCCACCCGAGGCCGAGGCTCACCACGAGGAAGACCATCTGCCGCGTCAGGTACGCCTCGGACGACGCGGAGCCGGGCAGGCCGAACGCGTGCGAGAGCGCGTAAGGCCGCCCGAGCACGACGGACGCGCGCGCGAGCGACGCCCGAGCGCTGGGCGGCCCGGGCGCGGCCGCTTCCTCGTAGGGCGCGAGCTCGCCGGCGAGCTCGCCCATCGAGGCGTGGCGGCCCTCTCGCTGCTTCGCCATGGCGCGCTGGACGATGACCTCCAGGCCCGGCGGGATCTCCGGGTTCAGCGATCGCGGCGGCGGCGGCTCCTCCGTCATGACGGCGAGGAGCACCGCCGTCGGGTCGCTGCGCTCGAAGGGGCGCTGCCCCGTGAGCGCGTGGTAGAGGACCGCCCCCACGGAGTAGATGTCGGCTCGAGGGTCGATATCTTCCCCCTTCGCCTGCTCCGGGGCCATGTACGCCGGCGTTCCGAGCACCATGCCCGTCCTCGTGAGCGTGGACGGCGCGGAGGTCTTCGAGATGCCGAAATCGAGGACCTTCACGGTCGGGCACGCAGGGTCGCCCGTGAGGAAGATGTTCTCCGGCTTGATGTCCCGGTGCACGATGCCCGCGGCGTGCGCGGCCGCGATGCCTTCGCATACCTCGCGCGCGATCCGCACCGCGGCGCCGGCCGGCAGCCGCCCTCCCGACCCTGCGAGGAGCTCGTCGAGGCCCTTGCCCTCCAGGTACTCGGCGATGATGCACGGCCGGCCGTCGCTCAGCCGGTTCACGTCGAAGATCTCGACGACGTGCGGGCTCCGGATCGACGCCGCGGCCTCGGCCTCGCGCTGGAACCGCGCGAGGACGGTGGGCTGCTGGGCGAGCTCGGGGTGGAGCGTCTTCAGCGCGAACCGCTTGCCGGGGATGCGGGTGTGGTGCGTCTCGTAGACGCGGCCCATGCCGCCTTCGCCGAGCATGCGGATGACGTGGTACGCGCCCGCCACCGTGGTGCCGACGAGCGGGTCCGCCTCCGCCGGCTGCCCGCCGGCCGCGCTGTCCGGGGGGCCCGCCGCGCTCCCCGCAGGAGGAGCGGGTGGACGGACCGTGTCGGCGGTCGCGTCGTGCGCCGCCGCCGCTGCCAGCCCCTTGGGGAGGGCAGCGGGGCGGACCGTCTCGGCGGCCAGCTCGTGCGCCGCCGCGCCCGCCGCGGGCGGAGGGGGAGGCGGAGGGCGAACCGTCTCCGCTGTCGTGGAGGTGGCGGCAGCGGCGGCGGCCGCGGCCTGCGCTCCGCGCACGGCGGCAAGCGCGGCCTGCCGCTCCGTGTCGCTCATGACGCGGGTGGGTCCGTCGCCCTCCTCGGCTCCCGTGGAGGGCGCGCGGGACGATGGCACGGCAGGAGTGCCCGAGCGACCGGGCGAAAAGCTCGAATCCGACACGCTCAGGGCCTCGCTCCCATGGATCCGGGTCGACCCTCACCAGAGGTGGGGATCGACGATTCGTCGCCAACGCGCGGGCGAACACCGCGAGGCGACGCTACCACGGATCGCGGCGCGCGAGGGCGCCGACCTGCGGAACCGTGAGCGGCTCGTGATTTCGAGGTGTTCGCGCGGCCGGACTGGCAAGTGTCGCGCGGTGCGTAACGGCTGGTCGCCCCGTCAGCTCGCGGGCTGCTCGGCCTGGACGGGCTTCTGCTTGGCAGCCTTGCGCTGCTCCGCATCGAGCAGGCCGATCCGCGCCTTCTGGCAGCGCTTCAGGCGCTTCTTCTTGAGCGGGGTGGCGAGCCATTCGTGACGCAGACGGACATTCCACTTCGGAGTATTGGCCATGATCGTAGGACTTTCTCTGCGAGGGCGGCGGAGACTACACAAACGTGCCGGGGCGTCAAGCTGCCAGTGGGGTCGCCCGCTTCGTATTTTTCGCTCTCGTCTTGCTGTCGCGTGGTCGCGTGGTCGTGTGCGGCGCCGTGTGCGCTGCGTTCTGTCCCTATCGTCCCTGCGTTTGTGGCGCTGGCCCGCTGGCACTTACCACAGTGCTGGCGGGGTGGTCCTGGCAATCGCGGAGCGCTCGGCGATCCGCTGCTGGAGGCGGCGCCAGAGCGCGCGTGCAGCGGGCGCGGGGACGGCAGGGAACGCGCGCACGGCGTGGAGCATGGTTGTGGCGCTCGTGTGGAGGGGGCGCTCCGACGCGGTGAGGGCGCACAGGGCGCTGCGGCGCTCGGCCGACTGACGCGCGACCGCGGCGCGGAAGTCCTCGCGGGCGAGGCGCAGGCGGGAGCGGACCGTGTTCTCGTTGAGCGAAAGCTCGCCGGCGATGTCGGCCACCGCGACGCCGAGGAGATCGTACATGACGAGGATCACGCGCCGCTCGGGCGCGACCTTCAGCAGCAGCGCCGTCACGATCTCGGCGCGGTCCGCGCTCGCGAGCGACTGCTCCGGCGTAGGCGCCGGGGCGCGCTCGTCGAACGGCCAGGACACGCCGGCCCCGGAGGGGATCTCGCGGCGTCGGTGAGCGCGCGCGTGGTAGTGGCTCGTCTTTCTCCATGCGATGCCGAACAGCCACCGATGCAGCGCCGCCTCGGGCGTGATGCGAAGGGGCGGCGGCCCTGACGCGGAGAGCTCGCCCGCAGGGGCCGCGTGGAAACGCCATGGCTCGTACTTGGCCAGGCCCCGATAGGCCGCGAGGAAGACCTCCTGGAGCATGTCGTCCAGATCGTTCACCGAGACGCCCAGCCAGCGGAGCGCGTGATGAAGGAACGGCAAGCCCACGGCATAGACCGTCTCGAACGACGGGCGCGCCGGCGCGGACGGCGGCGCGGACGGCGAGGAACGCGGCGGCGTCATCCGGAGCCTCGCGGCGCCGGGAGCTCCGCGCCGGCGCAGGTGGGGTAGGGGCGCGGCGCAGGCCGGCCGGCCGGCAGATCGGACGCCGGCGGCGGCCGGAGCCAGCGCTCGACCGGCTCGAGCTCGACCAGCATGTCCAGGGAGGTCCGGAGAGAGAGGCGGAAGTCGTCGTCCTCGGCGGCTCGAGCGCTGTGGAACGCGACATAGAACAGCACGGTGCCCAGCTGCATCGCCCGCGGATCTCCCCGGCGTTGCAGGAAGCGATCGGCGAGATCGCACAGGGCGTGAAACAGGCGGCCTCCCGGGCGACAGCTCTCGGGACCGCACACATCGAGGGTGGCGCACCGGCGGGCGCGCCGGGCTGCTTTGTGCATGGAAGGCGCGCGCGTCTTCGTCACGCGCGCCTTCGGACTGCTCCGATCCGGCATGATTCGGTCCCCCGTAAGGTTGAGATCGCGAGGGATGCCACGTGCATCCACCGCATGAATTACGGAGACCGCCTGGGGATGATTTCGTCCTGTGCCCTCTCGCCTGCGCGCCGGTGGATGTGCGGCGGCGCCGGGGCCGGCGGGTGTCGGCCCCGTGAGATCGTCAATCCGGCACGGGCGTGAGCTGCACCTGGAGGTGGATCGGCGGGGCGCCGCTCCTGGCCTCGACCAGGCGGTCCCAGGCGAAGTAGCCGGCCTTCTCCACGGTGATCCGGTGCGCGCCGGGCGGCAGCGCGACGCCGTGGGCGGCGACGTAGGCGAGCGCGCCGATGTACTGGTCGTCGATGGTGACCGACGCGTCGGGCACGTTCCCCTTCACCCGCAGCGAGACCGTCGCCGGAGTCCGAGCGACGCACGCCGACAGCCCGAGCATCAGGAGCGCCGCCGTGGCGCGCGTCCGCTTCGCGCTCGCGCTGGCCATCGTCACTCCCACTCGATCGTCGAGGGCGGCTTCGAGGACACGTCGAGCACCACGCGGTTCACGCCGCGCACCTCGTTGATGATGCGCGAGCTCACCCGGGCGATGAGGTCGTAGGGCAGCCGCGCCCAGTCGGCCGTCATGCCGTCGGTCGAGTGCACGGCGCGGAGCGCGATCGCCTCGTCGTAGGTGCGCTCGTCGCCCATCACGCCCACGGAGCGCACCGGGAGGAGCACGCAGAAGCTCTGCCAGAGCGACTCGTAGAGCCCGGCGGCGCGGATCTCCTGGTCGAAGATGGCGTCGGCCGCTTTGAGCACGCGCAGCTTCTCCGGCGTCACCTCGCCGAGGCAGCGCACGGCGAGCCCCGGGCCGGGGAACGGCTGGCGGTACAGGATGTCCCGCGGCATGCCCATCGCCTCGCCGGCGGCCCGCACCTCGTCCTTGAAGAGCTCCCGCAGGGGCTCGATCAGGCCGAGGTTCATCCGCTCGGGCAGGCCGCCGACGTTGTGGTGGCTCTTGATGACGGCGCTCGGACCCTTGAACGAGACGCTCTCGATCACGTCGGGGTAGAGCGTTCCCTGCACGAGCCACTTCGCGCCCTGGACCCGCTTCGCCTCCTCCTCGAACACCTCGATGAACAGGCGGCCGATCACCTTGCGCTTCTGCTCCGGATCCACGACGCCGCGCAGCCCCTCGAGGAACCGCGCCGACGCGTCGACGGCGTCGAGGTTCATGTGGAAGTGGCCGCGGAAGGTCCGCTCGACGCTCTCCGCCTCGCCCTCGCGCAGCAGGCCGTTGTCGACGAAGATGCACGTCAGCCGGTCGCCCAGGGCGCGCTGACAGAGCACGGCGGCGACCGAGGAGTCGACCCCGCCCGAGAGGCCCAGGATGACGCGGTCGCTCGGCCCGGCCTTCTCGCGGACCGCGGCGATCGCCTCCTCCACGAACGACGCGGGCGTCCAGGTCGGCGACAGGCCGGCGACGTCGAACAGGAAGGACTGGAGGATCTCCTTGCCGCGCGGCGTGTGGACGACCTCGGGGTGGAACTGGAGGCCGTAGAGCTTGTCGCGCTCGCGGGCGACGGCGCAGAGCGGGCTGCCGGTCGTGGTGCCGAGCGACACGAACCCCTCCGGCATCGCGGTGAGCCGATCGCCGTGGCTCATCCAGACGTCGAGGGAGTCGCCCTCGGCGAAGCGCGAGAAGATGCCCGTCGGGCGCTCGACGCGCACCGCCGCGGGGCCGTACTCGCCCCCCGTGTGCGCGCGCTCGACCTTGCCGCCGAGGTGATACGCCATGAGCTGGAGCCCGTAGCAGATGCCCAGCGTCGGGACGCCGAGCTCCAGCACCTCCCGGGAACAGCGGGGAGCGTTGTCTCCGTACACGCTGGCGGGGCCGCCCGAGAGGATGAGCGCCCGCGGGGCGAGCCGGCGCAGCTCGGCGATGGGCACGTCGAAGCGGTGGATCTCGCAGTAGACGCCAGACTCGCGCACGCGCCGGGCGATGAGCTGCGTGTACTGAGAGCCGAAATCGAGGATGACGACGAAGTCCCGCCGGGGTGAGAGCATGGCTGCCGCTAGCATGGCGGGGCTGGATCCGCCAGAGTCGCGCGGCCGAGGCGCTCGCCGCACGCCCGCTCGCGGCGCCCTGCGCTACGGCTGCGTGGGCGGCGGCGGCGTGGTGGGCGGCGGCTGCGTGGACGCGGGCGGCGCGCCCGGCGACGGGGCGAGCAGCGGCGCGCCCGGCGTCGCATCCGGCTCGTCGGGCGGCGCGGCGGGCGCGTCGCCGACGCCGCCGTCATACGCGCGCGGGCGCTCGTACTCGGGCGGCGGACCGGGAGGGAGCGGCTTCGGCGCGGCGGAGGAGCACGCCGCGGCGAGGTGCGCGGCGAGGATCGCGGCGAGCGCGGCGATCGGCGATGCGTGGCGGGCGCGTGTCATAGCTCCACTCCGCTCCCCCCGCTGTTCGCGGGAGGAGCACGATACGGTGGTATTTCGGGAGGGCCGGCCGGATCGGGAGGCACCTGGAGCCCCTCCGGATCGGCGAAAGGCGAGGAGGGGACGGAGGGGGCCGCCGGCGGCGCGTCGAGCGGCGCCCCCAGCGCGCCCGGCGCCGCGAGGGGGATGCCCGTGCTCGCCGTGGCGGGCGCGTCTGCGCCTGCGTCCGAGCCGCGGCACGCCGGCGCGATCACGGCGACGAGCGCCCCCGCGAGGAGCGCCGCGCCGCGCCGCGCGCTGCCTGCCCGCGGCGCGCGGCCGGCGTCTCGGGATCCGGGTGCGAAGGACGCCTGGCTCGAGCTTCGGAGATCGCCGGACACGGCGGGTACGCTAGCATGGACGCGCAGGAGAACGGTTGGCCCGCGCAGGGAGGCGAGCTAGGTTCCCGCTGTGGAACAGAGCAACATCGATCTAGAGGGCACGCTTCGCGCGCTCTGCCAGCGCGCCCGGACGGCTGCCCGGGCCCTCGCCCCGCTGGACCGGGCCCAGAAGGACCGCGCGCTGCGCGCGATCGCCGAGCGGCTGCGCGCCGAGGCCGGCGAGGGCAAGCGCTCCCCGGTGCTGGCCGCGAACGCCGAGGACGTGGCCGCGGCGCGCGCCGCCGGCGTCTCCGAGGCGCTCGTCGACCGGCTCGTGCTCGACGAGGCGCGGCTCGCGGCGATCGCCGGCGCGGTGCTCGAGGTCGCCTCCGCCAGCGATCCGGTCGGGCAGGTCGTCGGGATGGAGCGGCGGCCGAACGGGCTGCTCGTCGGGCAGGTGCGCGTCCCGCTCGGCGTGATCGCGATGATCTACGAGTCGCGCCCCAACGTGACGGTCGACGCCGCCGTGCTCTGCCTGAAGAGCGGCAACGCCGCGGTCCTCCGCGGCGGCAAGGAGGCGGCTCGCTCGAACGCGGCCCTCGGCGAGCTGATCTCGGACGCGCTGCGCTCGGTCGGCCTGCCGGCCGACGCCGTGCAGATGGTCCCCTCGCTCGACCGCGAGGCCACGCGGATCCTGCTCGGCCTGACCGGCATGATCGATCTGGCCATCCCGCGCGGCGGCGAGGGGCTCATCCGGTTCGTGGCCGAGAACGCGCGCGTCCCCGTGATCCAGCACTACAAGGGCGTGAACCACCTCTTCGCCGACGCCGGCTGCGACGTCGAGATGGCCTACCGCCTCGTCGAGAACGGCAAGCTCCAGCGCCCCGGCGTCTGCAACGCGCTGGAGTGCCTGCTCGTCCACGAGGGCGTCGCGGCGCCGCTGCTCGGGCGCGTGGCCGCACTCTCGGAGCGCGGGCTCGAGCTGCGCGGCGACGCCGCCACCTGCGCGCTCGTGCCGTCGGCGCGCAAGGCCGCGGAGGACGACTACGGGCGGGAGTTCCTCGCGCCCATCCTCGCGGTGCGGGTGGTGAGGTCGCTCGACGAGGCGATCGAGCACATCGGCCGCTACGGCTCGATGCACACCGAGGTCATCTGCACGCCCCGCTACGATCACGCGCAGCGGTTCCTGCGCGAGGTCGACGCGAGCTGCGTGCTCGTGAACGCGTCGTCCCGGTTCAACGATGGCGGCGAGCTCGGCCTCGGGGCGGAGATCGGCATCTCCACGACGAAGCTCCACGCCTACGGCCCGATGGGGCTCGCGAGCCTGACGACGCTCAAGTGGATCGCGTACGGCGAGGGCCAGACCCGCTGACGCGGGCGAGACGAGGGGCGCCGGTCATCGACCGGGCGCAAGAAAGCGAGAGAACGTTGGCGAGCAAGAAGGACGCAGGCGAGGGGAGCAGCAAGCCGCGGGCGAAGTCGGGGTCGAAGGCGGGCGAGGGCGCGGAGCCCCGCGCGCCGGCGCGGAAGAAGGCGACCACCGCCAAGGCGGGCGCGGCCGGCCGGGCGTCGTCCGCGGCCAAGCCGAAGCGGCCGGCGTCTCCCCGGATCCGCGCCTCCCACGCGGGCGTCGGCGAGGCCGGCGCGAAGAAGAAGGTGGTCCGCGCGCGCCGCGCGGGCGGCGAGGCGGAGCCGCTGGAGCGCGCGGAGCGGCCGATCCCCGCGGATCGGCCGGCTTCGAGGGCGCGGCGTCCGGCGCGCGACGACGGCGACGCGCCGGCCCCGCGGGTCGCGCGCGGCGGCGGCGAGGGCGGCGCGAAGGCGGTGCTGCCGCTCGCGGGGCGGTCGCCCGCGCGCGCCAAGTCGCCGCTCACCGGCCCGAAGCGCGCCGGCTCGCGCAGGAGCACGCCGCCGCCCGTCCCCGAGCCGTCGGCACCCGCGCGCGAGCTCGCGCTGACGCTGGCCGCGGCGGGGCTCGACAAGAAGGCGATCGGCGTCGAGATCCTGGAGGTCGTGGGGCGCGTCGACTACGCGGACTACCTCGTGATCATGACCGGCCGCTCCGACCGGCACGTCCACGCGATCGCGACGGGGCTGGAGGAGGCGGTGCGCAAGCAGAAGCTCGCGCCGCTCTCGATGGAGGGCCTCGCCGCGGCGACCTGGGTGCTCATCGATTTCGGCGACGTGGTGGTGCACGTGTTCCAGGAGGAGACGCGCCGCCTCTACGACATCGAGGGGCTCTGGATCGACGCGGGGCGCGTCCCGGTCCCGGAGGAGACCCTGCCGCCGGGGGCGCAGCCCGCCCCGCGGTTCGATCCGAGCTGAGCGCGCCGTGCGACTCGTCGTCGCCGCCGTCGGGCGCGTGAAGGACAAGCCGCTGCGCGCGGCGATGGACGAGTACCTCGGCCGCATCCGCCGCTACGTGGCGTGCGACGAGATCGAGATCCAGGACGGCCCGCCGGCGAAGGTCGGGCCGTTGCTCGCGCGCGCGTCGGCGGGGGCGAGCGTCATCGCCATGGAGGTGGGCGGCAAGGCGCTCGGCAGCGAGGCGTTCGCGGCCGGCGTCGAGCGCTGGGGCTCGCGCGGCAAGGGCGTTGTCGCGTTCCTGATCGGGGGCGCGGACGGGCTGCCGCCCGACGTGTCCGCAGCGGCGGACGACCGGTGGAGCCTTTCGCCGCTCACGTTCCCGCACCGCCTCGCGCGGCTCGTGCTGATCGAGCAGCTCTACCGCGCGATGACCCTGCTGCGCGGCGAGCCCTACGCTCACTGAGGCGGCCGCGCCGGCCCCTGCGGCCGCCGCTCGACGCGGCGGCCGATGCCCGACGCTGCGGTCGATGCCCAGAGCGGCGGCCACCGCTCGCGGCGGCGGCCGCCGCGCCGGTCACTCCTTGGGCCAGTCGGGGCACGCGAGCTCCATCGGTCCATTGAACCAGCTCGCATAGGCCGCCTCGCCGGCCCTGTTGTACCTGCCGAGGTTCCGCTCGAAGTACTCGCCCCAGTGGGGCTTCCGGCCATCGGCGTCGGTGAACCCGTACTCCCTCGCGAGATCCCACGAGCTGAACACGCGGCCGGACTTCGCCGCGACGCGCGGATCGGCGGCGAGCGCCGCGACGGCGCGGCCCACGTAGAACGGCGTCTCCGATTCGATGAAGTGCGGCTCCTTCTCGGCGGCGTCTCGCCAGTTCGCCTCCGTGACGCCGAAGTGGTCGAGCATGGCCTCCGAGCGCAGGAAGCCGGGCGTCACCGCGAGCGCCGTCACGGCGGGGTGGCGGCGCAGCTCCCAGGCCATGGCGAAGGCCAGGCGGATGACCGACATCTTCGCCAGATCGTAGAAGAGGTTGCCGCGGTAACCGAAGTGGTCGCCGTCGGTGATCTCGACGATGAGGCCGCGATCGCGCTCGAGCATGAGCGGCACCGCGTGGCGGCTCGTGATGATGTGCGAGGTGACGGCCCGCTCGAGCAGGATCCTCCCGCTGGGCAGGGAGAGCTTCCAGAACGGCTGGCCGAACTCGGTGAGCTCATCGCCGCCCCACACGTCGTTGACCAGGACGTCGAGCCTCCCTTGCTCCTGCCGGATCCGGGCGCAGAGCGCCTCGACCTGCTCCTCGACGGTGTGGTCGACCTGCGCGGCGACGCCGCGCCCTCCCGCCGCGGCCACGAGCTCGGCGGTCTCTTCGATGGTCTCGGGGCGCTGGCCGGTGGCGGGCCGGCCGCGGACGCTGCGCCCTGTGCAATAGACCGTGGCGCCGGCCTCGCCGAGCGAGCGTGCGATGGCGCGCCCCGCGCCGCGCGTGGCTCCGGCGACGAGCGCGACCTGTCCTTCGAGCGGTCTCATACGATGTCTCCTCCTTGGCGACCGGCGTCGTCGCGGACGCGCGCGGGCTCCTGCGGCGCGCGCGCCCTTGCATTCCGGCCTGTTCCGGTCGTCCTGCGACGCTACGGGACAATTCCTGACGTCTCCTGTCATGAATTGCGCGTAGCCTCTCGGGCGGGTCATTTCGGGGTCGGGAGCCACGGACGGTCATGCGCGCGGATCGGCTGCTCAGCTTGATGTTGCTCTTGCAGCGGGCGAAGAGCCGGCAGCTGACGGCCGAGGACCTGGCGCGCCGCCTGGAGGTCTCGGCGCGGACGATCTACAGGGACCTCGACGCGCTGTCGTCCGCGGGCGTGCCCGTCTATGCGCAGCGCGGCCCGAGCGGCGGGATCGCGCTGGCGGAGGGGTGGCAGACGACGCTGACCGGGCTGACGCAGCCCGAGGTGCAGGCGCTCGCCGCGGTCGCCGCGCCCGGAGCGCTGGCCGACATCGGGCTCTCGGCGGCGCTGGAGCGCGGGCTGATCAAGCTGTCGGCGGCGCTGCCGGCCGTGCACAGGTCGCTGGCCGAGCACGCGCGGCAGCGGCTCCACGTGGACGCGTCGGGGTGGTTCCAGGGCAGGGAGGTGGTGCCGCACCTCGACGTCCTGCGGGAGGGGGTCTGGCAGGATCGCAAGGTGTGGCTCGCGTACCGGGATTTCGACGGCGAGGCGAGCGAGCGGGTGGTGGAGCCGTACGGGCTCGTGATCAAGGCCGACCGCTGGTACCTCGTCGCCGGCACCGAGCGGGGGCCGAGCATCTTCCGGGGAGCGCGGGTGGCGGGGGCGCGGCTCCTCGAAGCCGCGTTTGCGCGGCCGGAGGGGTTCGACCTGGCGGCGTGCTGGAAGGCCTTGAGCGGGCGGTTCGCGGAGCGCAGGGCGAGCTACGTGGTGACGTTGCGCGTGACCGGGGAGGGGGAAGAGGCGCTCCGGCGGGTCCGGCCCGGCGGCGAGCACGAGCGGTGGGGGCGCGGGAAGCGCGGGCGCGACGGGACGAGCGCCGTGACGGTCGACTTCGAGCGGGAGTCGATCGCGATCTCGCAGATCGTCGGGCTGGGCAGGGGCGTCGAGGTGGTCGAGCCGGCGGCGCTGCGGGCGCGGCTCGGGGAGATCGCGAAGGATCTACGAGCGGTCTACGGGGCGCGCGACGCGGCGGCGCCTCGACGCGCGGGCAGGAAGAGGTGAGCCGACGCCGGAGAGATAGCGAACGTGCCCAGGCTCATTCCGCGCGGGGACACGAATACCCGATCTCCCAGTCGCATGCATGTCAAGTCGTGAAGAAGACGATTCGGTGGTGCGGACACAGGATGCCGACACCTGGCAGCTCGTTCATCGTTGAATTGTTTTCAATTGTTTGCATGAGCACGATGGGAAGGGCGTAATCTGGCGCCGCGAGGCGAACGGCTATCGGCTCCCCACGGACGCAGAGTGGGAGTACGCCGCGTGGGGTGTCGATGGACGCCTCTATCCCTGGGGTGATGAGCCGCCGCTCGACCAGCTCGCGCCGCCGGGGCGGTGACGGGCGGCGAGGCGCCGGCGGGGGCGCATCGGGCCGGTTGCCGTCCGCGCCGATGGGCCGCACCGGTGAGGAGCTGTGCGAGGGCGATCGAGCGAGCGGGAGAGAGACTGCAGAGTCCCGGGGGTAGTACTTAAGACCCCTCGACCAGATCTCGCAGCTGAGCCAGCTCCTGATCCACCCATTCTCTCTGCTCGTCGAAAGCCGCGTCGGAGCACCCCAGCGGCTTCTGTAGGGTGAAGAGGAGCAGGCTCCCGGGGCCGTGCCGCACGATGCGCATGGGCATCCGCAGCTCTCCGCTGCCTGGATCCACGCAGTGCCAGACCACGCCCGCGGACGGGTCTGCCTCGTAGCGGAAGCGCACGTCTCCCTGGGGGGAGCTCACGATCCAGCGCGCCCCCTCTTGTCGCAATCCCTGGCAGAAGCGCGTGCTCCAGCGGGGCAGGAGGCGGATGTCCGCGGCCAGACGGAACGCCGTGTCCAGGGGAGCGCGGGTCAGGGAGAGGGCTGTATACCGCGTGTCCCCGGGCTCGTGGCCCGGAAAGTAGCTCACCTCCAGGCGCTCCAGCAGCGCACGCATGCGCGGAAACAAGGCGGCTCCGTGAGGCGAGCTGCAGTGGGCGGCCAGCGCCTCCCCGTCTTGATAGCGGTCCAGGACCACATAGCGCCCCGGCGCGCCGTCCCTGAACAGGTCGTAGCTGAGCGTGCCTGGCTCGTGGGCCCGGACCGCAGCCGCGTGGGTCCTGAAGATCGCCTCGAACTCCGCCTCGGAACCCGCCCTGGCCTGCGCGCGCTTGATGCCACCGATCATGAGTCCTCCTTCCGACCTCGCGGAAGCTACGCGCCGGCGGGGGCGGCCGACTTGGAGGATCTTGCGATCGGTCGGTGGCTGTCCTCGGAGGCGCCGGACGGCCGACGACGATGACGCTTCGCGTCAGCCAATCCGCGCCGGCTTCGGCGCCTAGCGCGAGGATGCGCCCGCCGGGCAGCGCGAACGCGGCGGCATCCGTGATCGCCGCACCGCGATCAGCGTAGACCTGCCGATCCGGCGAGCGCCGTCTTCGCGAGCTCCTCCCTGGGGCCCTGCATCCCGTTTGCTCGACTCGACGGGTCGCTGCGGCTCAGCTGCCGGGCGGGCCGCCGCCGAAGCCGGGCGGGCCACCGCCGAAGCCGGGCGGGCCACCTCCGGCGCCGGGCGGGGCCGGGCCGTCGGCGTCGCCACAGAGCGTCTCCTCCAGCGACGAGCGGATCACGAGCACCTTCCACGCGAGCAGCGCGCCGTCGGGCTGGAGTGCGGTCGAGAGCAGGGCCCCGTCACCCGCGTAGATGGAATCTGCCGAGTTGCTCGTGTCCGGCTGCCCGAACTCCTTGTAGTCCGCGTGCTCGGCGAAGAGCTGCGCGGTCAGATCCTCGGGGAAGAAGAGCTGGGACGTGACGTACTCCTGACCTCCGACGCGCAGGGTGAAGTGGATGTGGACGGCGCGCCCCTGGTACCACCCCGGATAGCAGGTGTCGAAGTCGACCCGGCCGTCGGCGCCGGTCGTCTGCACGCCGCGGAAGTAACGGTGCGACTCGGCGTCGGCGTCATCGGACGTGCACATGTCCACGGCGTCATTGCCAGAGTACAGGCCTGCATTGCGGGTGTGCCAGATATCGACGGAAGCGCCCTCGACAGGCTCGCAGGACTCGTCGACGACGAGGAGCGCCAGCCGGACGGGCAGGCCCGGGTACCCCTCGCTGATGTCCCTTCGCTCGATCGTCTCCGCATAACACGGTCCGAGCATGAGCGCGCAGGTCATGGCGCATGTGGCGCGGACATCGTCCTTGAAGGGATCGGGGTAATCGCCGGACATCGACGCCGTGCCGCCGCTGGCCCAGCCGCCGGCGCTCGCGGCGCCCCCCGTACCCCCAGCGCCGCCGGCGCCTCCTGCGCCGTCGCTGCCGGCGCTCGCGCTCGTATCGTCGCAGCTGGCGAGGCCAGCGAGGGGCACCGCCGACAAGGCGAGGCCGAGGCCATGAAGAACATCGCGCCGCGTGACGGCACGTGGCGCTTTTCTCTGCTTCATCTCGTCACTCATCTCTTCCTCCTGGAACATCCAACGTCCCGTGGCAGTCAGCGCCGCCGCTGGGAGAACAACGCCTGGTGGCCCCTGGCCGCCCGGCGCGCGTCACTCCGCGGTGGCGCCCGCCTCGATCCAGGCGCGGATCGTCTGGATCTCCTCGTCCGTGGGCTTCACGCCGGCGGGGGGCATCGCCGTGCCGCACTCGGTGCATTCGATGTCGCTAAAGTCTCCAGTCAGCTTGCGGAACAACCAGCTCGTACTGGGGGAGCCCGGATCGACCAGCGGCAGTTCGACCTCGGTGGCCGTCACTCCGACCAGGGCTTCGCGCACCTTGGAGGGGGCGACATCGCTGAGCACCAGCCCCTGGGAAGCAGCCACAGCGCCGTGGCAGCCGGTGCAGTATGCATTCAGGATGGGCGCCACCCTCTCCGCGAACACGCCCGTTTCCGTGGTCGTCGGGCCGCTGGACGGCGGCGCCGCGTGGCCGAGCGCATGCATCTCGTCGCACTGGGCGATCATCTCGGCCTTGTAACTCGCGTCGTCCTCTCCGATGCCCTTCGCGACCCGATAGCGCTCCCACATGTCGTCGATCCAGCCATGCAGCCGCCAGAAGGACACCAGGACGACATTGACGTCGTTGTTGACCAGGTTGTACGGCGAGCCTGGCACGGCCCACTGCGAGTGCAGCCCGCCGTGGATGCTGCCCGGAGGACGGCCGGAATCGTCCGTTCCGCCACCGCTCCCACCCGTTCCGCCACCACCTCCACTCGTTCCGTCGCTGCCGCCCGCTCCGCCACTCCCACCCGTTCCATCGTCGCTCCCGCCCGGTCCGCCGCCAAAGCCGGGAGGACCCCCCGGCGGAAACCCGCCCGGACCCCCCGGCGGGAACCCGCCGTCTCCCAGCTGGATCCATTTTCCGAAGTCGTCCTCGCTCTCGAACAGATCGAGGTTGTTCTCGATGTCCTGCAGGAGCGCGATCGCTGCCAGCTGGTCCTCGCTCCAGCGGATGTCGACCCACGGCAGCGGGTTCTCGGGATCGTCCTGGGTCAGCGGCACCTCCTTGAAGCCGCTGATGAGGGCGGCGTGCTTGGGGAACGCTTCCTTGAATCCACGGATCATGTGGCGATGCATCACGAGGAACGCATAGCCGTCGCCGGGCTCGCCTTCCTGGATCTCGGCGCGCCACAAGCCACGCGCTTCCATGACCTCGGCGCCCTCGCAAACGCCTCCTCCTGAGGGGCTCTGCAGACAGCCCAGATCCCAGCGCCGGATGTTGTGCCAGTCGCCGTGCTCCTGAACCCAGTTCTGCTCCTCGAGCCAGTCGACCATCTCCTGAGGCAACTGCAGGTCGTACTGGTCGTCCGAGGGATCGTCCGGGTCGCCCTCGTTCGTGGTGATCCGGATGGGCTCCCCGGTCATCGTCGCGTCGCGCGGATCTGGATCGTAGGGTGTGCCGCATAGGGCATGCTCTCCGGCGTGCGTGCCCGTGTCGGCCTGCGCGTCATCGGTCGTCTTCGTGCACGACGTCGGGACGAGGACGAGCAAGAGCGCGATGGGCGAGAGCCCTCTGGCGCCCCTGCTGCCCCGGCCCGAAGAGGCGGAGTCCGTTCCCATGTTGCTCACCATGAGTCGCTCCGAGCGGCCGAGAGGCGCGGCCTGGGCTAGAAGCCCTGCCGCCCATCGCAGAAATCGAGCGTGAACCATGTCAGTTCTCCTTGGCGCCTTCTTTGCGCGGCCGGCGACGCCGGTGATCGAGAGGAGGAAGGCCGCTCTCCTCACGAAGGCGTTCCACGTCCGCCCGGCCCGCCCGCGATGATGGCCGCCCGCCATGTGGGCGTCGTTGCTGGACTGTGTCGGAGTGTTTCAGGCGGGCCCGCCCCGCCCCGCCCGGGGCTATCTTCGGATCTCGAATGGATACCCTGGAGCCTCCGATCCGCGCCCTCCTCGTCGAGGACGACGAGCGCCTCGCCCGATTCACCCGCGAGTACCTGGAGGAGCACGGCGTCGCCATCACCCACGCCGCCGACGGCGAGGCCGGCCTGCGCGAGGGCCGGCGCGGCGGCCACGACGTGATCATCCTCGACCTCCTGCTCCCGCGCCGGAGCGGCCTCGAGGTCTGCCAGGCCCTGCGCGAGGGCTCCGACGTGCCGGTCCTCATGGTGACAGCCCGGGCCGAAGAGGCCGATCGCGTCCTCGGCCTGGAGATGGGCGCGGACGATTACCTCATCAAGCCTTTCTCCTCGCGCGAGCTGCTCGCGCGTATCCGCGCCATGGTCCGCCGCGCCCGCGGCCAGGTCACCTCGGGGCCGCGGGTGCTGCGCGTGGGCCCTCTGGTGCTCCACTCCGGCAGCTTGCGTGCCACCCTGGGCGGCCGGGAGCTCGCGCTCACCGCCTACGAATTCACGCTGCTCCGCGTGCTGGCCGAGCGCCGGGGGCGGGTGCTCACCCGCGAGCAGCTGCTCGATCTGGCCAAGGGCGCCGCGGAGGAGGCCTTCGATCGCTCCATCGATGTCCGCATCTCGCGCCTCCGGCAGAAGCTCGAGACTGACCCGAAGCGACCGCGGCTGCTCAAGACCGTGCGGGGCGCCGGCTACGTGCTCGCCGACGACGAGGTGGACCCGTGAGCCGCATCGGCCGCGCGCTGCGCCGCTTTCTGGTCCGGGTCTATCTCCACGGTCTGCTCCTCATCCTCCTCGCCGGCGCCTCGGTCTTCCTGGTGCTGGAGCTGATGGCGCGCCCCGCGATGGACCAGCGGCTTTACGGGATGGTCACCTGGGTGGTGGACCAGGCGGCCCTCTCCGCCGGCGATCCGGCGCGCCTCGAGCGCGAGATCGCCGCCGTCCGGGACCGCCTGGACATCCAGCTGTCCCTCTACGACACGCGCGGCGCGCTGATCGCGACCAACGTCCACCCCCCGTTGCCACCGCTCCCCGCCGAGGAGGCGGCGCGCCTCGAGCCCGGCGTCACCTTGCCTATCGAGCCCCTGCACAGGCACGCTGTCGCCTTCGTCGTCGGCGGCCGCCACGTCGGCCACGCGATCACCGGAGACGTCATGCCCGCCCCGAGCCCCACGCCCGCGGTGGTCGCCTTCCTCGCCGTCCTGCTGGTGTTCGCGGTCGGATCCATCCCGCTCGCGCGATCCGTGGCGCGTCCTATCGAGCGCCTGCGCGCGGTGACCCAGGCCTTCGGCGCGGGCCGGCTCGAGGAGCGCTCGGCCATCGCGCGGCAGGACGAGATCGGCGATCTCGCCCGCTCCTTCGACGAGATGGCCGATCGCCTGGTCGTCCTGCGCCGCGCCGAGAAGGAGCTGCTCGCCAACGTCTCTCACGAGCTCCGCACGCCCCTCTCGCGGATCCGGGTGGCGCTGGATCTCGCGAGCGAGGGCGATCCCGAGCGCGTCCGCGGCTACCTCGGCGAGATCGCGGAGGATCTGGGCGAGCTCGAGCGGCTGGTCGGAGACGTGCTCACCGCCGCGCGGCTGGATCTCGCGATCGCTCCGGGCGGCCTCCCGCGCCTCGAGCGCGCGCCGATGGATCTCGGCGCGCTCGTCGAGGGCGCGGCGACCCGCTTTCGCACGCGCTCCCCCGAGCGACAGCTCGCCCTCGTGGTGGATCTCGACAGGCCCGCGTCGCTCACGGCCGATCGATCCCTGCTGCGGCGGGCGATCGACAACCTCCTCGACAACGCGCAGAAGTACTCGGATCCCGACGCGCCCGTGCGCCTTTGCGCCCGTGTTGAGAGCGGCGCCGCGGTGATCGAGGTGGAGGATCGCGGCGCCGGCATTCCCGAGGAGGATCTGCCCAACCTCTTCCGCCCCTTTTTCCGGGGCGACCGGAGCCGCACCCGCGCGACCGGCGGCGTCGGCCTCGGCCTGGTGCTGGCGCGCCGGATCGTGGAGGCGCACGGCGGCCGGCTGGAGATCGAGAGCCGGGTGGGCGAGGGGACGACGGCGCGGATCGCGCTGCCGGCGGAGGCGGGGGAGGGGGCGTGAGTCCCGCGAGCGCGGCGGGGAGCCTCGGTGCTCGTGCAACGCTCGCGGCCGCACGCCCGCTACCGCATGCCCGCTGCATCCATGTTAAGCAACGGTTAACGGGCGTCTCCGCCCGGCGCGCGAATGTTACGCTGCGGTGACGATGGCAGTTGAGAGGTGCGCAGCGTCGATCGTGTACATCGAGGACGACGAGAAGCTCGCGCGGCTCACGGCGCGGTACCTCGAATCGCACAACATGCGCGTCACGGTCGCGGTCGAGGCCCGCGAGGGCATCGCCTGCGTCCTGCGCGAGCGCCCCGACGTCATCCTCCTCGATCTCATGCTCCCCGAGATCGACGGCTTCGAGGTCTGCCAGAAGCTCCGCGCCCGCGTCGATACGCCGATCATCATGGTCACGGCGCGCGGCGAGGAGACGGATCGCGTGCTGGGCCTCGAAGGAGGCGCGGACGACTACATCGGCAAGCCGTTCTCGGCGCGGGAACTGCTGGCGCGCATCCGGGCGCAGGCGCGGCGCGCCCGCGGCCTCGCGGGCCCCACCTCGGAGCGCCGCCTCGTCACCGGCTCGCTCACCATCGATCCGGCCGCGCGGCGGGCGATCTTCGACGGCGCCGAGCTGTCGCTCACGACATACGAGTTCGATCTGCTCTACACGCTGGCCGGGCGCGCAGGGCGCGTGCTCACGCGCGAGCAGCTCGTCGATCTCGTGCGGGGCAGCGCCGACGAGGCGTTCGATCGGTCGATCGACGTGCACATCTCCCACTTGCGCAGGAAGCTCGGCGACGATCCGAGGAGCCCCCGGATCCTCAAGACCGTCCGCGGCATCGGCTACGTCTTCGCCGACGACGCGTGAAGCATGGCGATCCGGGACCTCCTGCGCGGGCGGCTGGCGCTCCGCATCTATCTCGTGGGGCTCGCGCAGATCGCGGTCGTCGTGGCCGGCTTCATCGCCGTCATGGAGCTGAACCGGCGGACCGGCCAGAGCCCCGGTAGGCAACAGCTCCGATTCATCGCCAGCGTCATCGCCCGCTCGATCGACGACCCGCGCGCGCTCGAGGGCGTCCTCGCGAGCGCGCGCGAAGAGCTGAGCGCCACGATCACCGTGATCGATCCGGACGGCGCGGTCCGCGCGAGTGGCGCCCCCGCGGGGGCTCTGCGCTGCGCCCCGACGGGCTCAGCCTGGCCGCCGGATTCCGAGACACCGCGCTGCTATACATCTCCGCTCCGCTTTCCGGACGGTCGGGACGGGCTGGTCGAGCTGATGGCCCCGCCGCCGCCGCCGCCGTTCAGCGGGCTGCGCGTGATCGCTTTCGTCCTCGTCGTGGTCGGCGTCTCGTCGTGGCTCCTGGCGCGCACGCTCACGCGCCCGCTGCGCCAGCTGTCGGCTGCCGCGCGCGCCTTCGGCGGCGGCAACCTGAAAGCCCGCGCCGTCCTTCCGAGCCCGGACGAGCTTGGCGAGGTGTCCCGCGCCTTCGACGAGATGGCCGACCGTGTGACCGAGCTGTTGCGGGCCGAGAGGGAGTTGCTCGCCAACGTCTCGCACGAGCTGCGCACGCCCCTGTCGCGCATCCGGATGGCGCTCGCGCTCATCTCCGAGGCGGAGGGAGACGTCGCCGTCGCGCGGGAGCTGTTCGCCGACGTCGGCGGCGACCTCGACGAGCTCGAGCGGCTCATCACCGACGTCCTCACCGCCGCGCGGCTCGACCTCGAGGACGCCGCCTCGCCAGGCGGCATCCCCCCGCTCCGGCGCGAGCACGTGGACGTCGCCGGTCTGCTCGCGCACGCGGCGTCGCGCTTCTGCGCGGCGCATCCGAAGCGGACGCTGCGGATCGACGTGCCCGAGGATCTGCCCTCGATCGACGCCGACGCCGTGCTCCTTCGGCGCGTCATCGACAATCTGCTGGAGAACGCGCACAAGTACACGGAGCGGACCTCTGCCGCGATCGAGCTCGTCGCGCGCGGCGGGAACGATGTCGTGATCGAGGTGATCGACGAGGGCATCGGCATCGCTGCCGCGGACCTTTCTCGCGTATTTCGGCCGTTCTTTCGCGCCGACAGGAGCCGCACCCGCGCGACTGGGGGCTTGGGGCTCGGCCTTGCGTTGGCGAAGCGCATCATCGACGCCCATGGGGGCCAGATCGAGCTCGTGAGCGCCCCGAACAAGGGGACGCGCGCGCGCGTGCGGCTCCCGATCGCGCGCGCGCCGGAGGCTCGTTCGATGCCCGCGCACGATCGCGGCGAAGGCTAAGCGCTTCGAGGAAGCGACCGCCCCCGGCGGTCGGGGGATGGGAATAACGACGTTCCAGGCCCGCGCGGGCGGGCCTCGCGTAGCGTCACTGGGCCGCCCCGGGCACGCAGAGGCCCATCATGCAGCTGTTGCCGGCCGCGCAGTCCTGCGCTCCGGCGCACGGGAACGAGCATCGTTGCGCGGTCAGATTGCACCTGTGCGTCCCGCAGCTCGCGTCGGACTGACACGGCAACGCCAAGGGGTTTGCCGTGGTCCCTGCGGCGGTCGCCGTCGTCGTGGGCGCCGCGGTGGTCCCTTGCTGCGGGTATCCTTGCTGCGGATACCCCTGCTGCGGGTATCCTTGCTGCGGATACCCCTGCTGCGGGTATGCCTGCGTGGTTCCCTGCTGGGGATATCCTCCCTGCGCCGTGGACGGGTCCTGCGCCGGAGGCTCGCTGGAGCAGGCGGTGAGCGAGATCGATGCGGTGAGGAGGGCGAGAGTGAACAGCGACGAGAGTTTCTTTTCCATAGAGCTGTATCCCCGAGCCTGCGGGATCGATGTTCTGGAGGTGTAAACGGAGTGTGAGCGATTGTGTAGCTCGCCTCGAGGCGAGCACGGCGCCCCGGCCCCCGCGTTTGCAGGCCTCGGTCAGGGCGCTCCGGTCACCGCGCGGGCCGCGGCGTAGGTGAGGGCAGCGAGCAGCGCCGAGGCCGGGATGGTGAAGATCCAGGCCCAGACGATGCGGCCTGCCACGCCCCAGCGCACCGCCGACAGCCGGCCGCTCACGGCGCCGACGCCGACGATCGCGCCGGTGATCGTGTGCGTGGTGCTCACCGGGACCCCCAGCGCGGTCGCGCTGAAGAGCGTGGCCGCGCCGGCGGTCTCCGCGGCGAAGCCGCCCACCGGCTTGAGCTTGGTGATCTTCATCCCCATGGTCCGCACGATCCGCCACCCGCCCGACAGCGTGCCCAGGCCCATGGCGGCGTGGCAGAGCAGCACTACCCAGAGCATGGGCTGCATCTTCGCGCCGCCCTCCTGGACGCCGGTCGAGACGAGCAGCGCGGTGATGATGCCCATGGTCTTCTGCGCGTCGTTGCCGCCGTGCCCGAGCGAATAGGCCGCTGCCGAGAGCAGCTGCAGACGCCGGAACCGCATGTCCACCGTGCCGGGCGCCGAGCGCCGCCCGAGCCGCCGGATGGCGTGCATCAGCACGAACCCGAGCGCGGAGCCCACGAGCGGCGAGACGACGATGAACGCCGCGGTCGTCCCGAAAATCTTCGCGTCGAGCACAGAGACGCGGCCGGCGTTGAGCACGGCCGCGCCCGCGAAGCCGCCCATGAGCGCGTGCGAGGACGACGAGGGCAGGCCCCACCACCAGGTGAGCAGGTTCCAGAGTATCGCGCCGGCGAGCGCCGCGAGGATCACGTTGGGGGTGATGAAGGCCGGCTCGACGCCCTTGGCGATGTTGCGGGCGACCGTCGGCTCGAACAGGGCGAACGCGATGAAGTTGAAGAGCGCGGCCCAGACCACCGCGCTCCGCGGGGAGAGCACCCGTGTGGAGACCACGGTGGCGATGGAGTTGGCGGCGTCGTGGAAGCCGTTGATAAAGTCGAAGGCCAACGCGACGACGATGATGGCGATGATGTAGGTCGTCATGCGTGCTCGAGCACCACGCCCTCGATGACGTTGGCGACGTCCTCGCACCGGTCCGTGGCGTTCTCGAGCTGATCGTAGATGTCACGCCACTTCATCACGAGCAGCGGGTCGCTGCCCTGCTTGAAGAGCGCCGCCAGGGCCACGCGGTAGTGCGCGTCGGCGGCGTTCTCGTGGCGGTTGATCTCGACGCAGAACTCGAGCAGCCGGGCGCGGTTCTTCACGTCGCGGAGCGAGCTGGTCGCCGCGCTCATGGTGACGCACGCGGCCACCACCGACTCCGCGAGGAGGCGCGCCTCCGCTATCGCGCTCTTGATCTCGAAGAGGACGATACGCTCGCTGGCGGCCTCGATGCAATCGAGCACGTCGTCGAGCCGGGTGATCAGCGCGTGGATCTCCTCCCGATCGAGGGGGGTGATCCAGGTCGTGTGCAGCGCAGCCAGGCAGCTGTGCGTGATCCGGTCGCCCTCGTGCTCGATCTCCTTGATTCTCTTGGCGATGGCCGGGGCGTCCTCCAGCCGGTCGAGCATTTCCAGGAGGAGCTTGCTCGCCGTGGCGCTCTTCTGCGCGTGCTCGGCGAGGGCGTCGAAGAAGAAAGCGTCCTGGGTCAGTCCCATGCCGAATTGATAATCCGGCATCGCGGGGCGCGTCAACGCGCGCAAACGAACCAAAACAACTCGTTAATAAATGAAAACAATGGGAGTCGCCTTCTCCTCTTGCGAGTCCCACCGTCGGTTTTACGATCAAGCCCGTTGAGCGGGTACCGCTCTCCTTCCGCCATGGACAGCATCATCGAGCGCTACGAGTACAAATACCTGATCCCGGATCGGCTCATCCCGGCGATCCGCGCCGCGGTGCGGACGACCTCGCGCATCGACAAATACGCCGGGCCCGACGGGACGTACCGCATCCGGTCGCTCTATTTCGACACCGACCGCTTCGACCTCTACTGGGCGAACGAGCGGGAGCAGGGGGATCGCTTCAAGCTGCGCGCCCGCGTCTACCCGGGAAGCAAGGCGAGCCCCGTGTTCCTGGAGGTCAAGCGGCGGGTGCTGGACGTCATCGTGAAGACGCGCGCGGCCGTGCCGGCGGAGCTGTGGCGCGAGGTGCTCGCAGGGCACGACACGGCGCTCTCGGCGCTCCCACCCGCGGCGCGGGCAGGGGCCCTGCGCTTCCTCGCCCCGTATCACCGCCACCACCTGCGCCCCGCGGTGCTCGTCGAGTACGAGCGGGAGGCGTTCATCAGCGAGCTCGAGGCGTACGCGCGGCTGACGTTCGATCGCAAGATCGCGGTGCAGAGCTGGGACTCGCTCGATCTGGAGGCAGATCCCCGGAGGTGGCGGCCCATCGATCATACGGCGCAGACGCGGACGGCGGAGCCCGTCACCGTGCTCGAGCTCAAGTTCGAGCGGCGGCCGCCGGCGTGGATGGTCGCCCTGGTCAAGCGCCTCGATCTCATCCGCTATTCGTTCTCGAAGTACTGCTATGGCGTGAACGCGGAGCTGACGCTGCCGGGGGAGCGATCGCCGAGGAGGGGCGGGCGCGGCGGGTGAGCCGCCGATCACCCACCCTTCATCTTCATCGTCGCGCGGCGCCGCCCGGCGCCGCGGGGAGGTGGCCGCCGACGGCGCGGCGCAGCTCGGTGAGCGCCGTGCGGTGGCGGCGCAGGAGCTCGAGGAGCTTGATCTCCATCTCCAGGCGCTGTTCGTCGGTAGAGAGGGCGTCCACGGCGGGGAGGGCCCGGTCCTCGAGGGCGCGCCGGGCCGCCGTGGCCGCGCGCTCGGCGACGGGGAGCGCCCGGGCGCGGAGCTCGGTGACCAGCGTCGCGGCGGCCTCGACCTCCCGGAGGTGCGCGCGCACCTCGCGCGCCACCAGCCTCACCTGGGCGGCGAGGCCGCTCCGCGCCGCGCGGGTCGCCGCCTCGGCGGCGAGGGTAGCCGAGCGGTTGGAGTTGAAGATGGGCAGCTCGATGCCGGCCTCGAGCGTCCAGCCCAGCCCGCGCTCGGTGCCCGGCGAGAACTCGTAACCGAGCTCCAGGAACGAGAACCAGGGCCAGCGCTTGCGGCGCTCGATGAACGCCTGCGCGTCGGCGGCGTCGATCTGCGCGGCCGCGGCGGCGACCTCGAGGCGGTTTCTGAGCGCCGTCTCGATCAGCGCGTCCTCCGAGGGGAGCGCGGGGGGCGGCCACGCGGCCAGCGGATCGCCGACGAGGCGCACGGGCGCGGCGGGGTCGAGCCCGACGCGCTCCAGGAGCTCGCCGCGCACGGCGCGCAGGCGCGCGCGGTGGTCCACGCTATCCTGCTCCGCCTCGATCGCGGACAGCTCCGCCTTGGCCTCGTCGAGCGCCGTAGCCGCGGCAGCCTGGACCCGGGTCCTGGCGTTCGCGGCGATGGCCCGGCGCGCCGCGACGAGGGCGTCCGCGGCCGCGATCTCCGCCTCGAGCAGGACCGCGTCGTCGAAGAGCCAGCGGATGTCCGCCTCGACGGCGAGCGCCTCGGCGTGGGCCTCCGCGCGCGCGGCGGCCTCCTCGGCGCGCGCCGCGGCGACCTCGGCGTCGATCTCGCCCGGGCGGGCGGGGCGGAAGCGGACCCCGGCAGCCAGCCGTGGCTCGCCGGCGAGGACTTCGTCGAGGCGCAGCTGCGAGACGCGGAGCTCCGGGTTCTCGTGGTGGCTCTCTGGCGCGGCCGCGGCTGAGGCCGCGGCCGCGCGGGCGGTGAGCTCGGCGAGGCGCGGGCTGTTGTCCCTGGCCATGGCCACCGCCTGGTCCACGGTCAGCGCGCCGGGAGCCGCGCCCACGGCCGCGCGCGCGGCGGGGCGGAGCGTGGGGCCTCCTCGCGGCGCGGGGTGAGCGCCGCCGCGCGCGCGGTCCTGGCGGTAGAGGGCGACGGCGCGCTCGACGCCGGGCGCGCTGCTCGGCGCGTAGCAGCCCGCGAGCGCGAGGCCCAGCGCGGCGAGGAGGACGCGCTCGACCCTCAGCGGTCCCACGAGAGCTCCTGGAATGACGGCGCGCTGCTGCCGGCGTCGAAGACGACCATCAGCTTGCCCGCGGACAGCGAGGGGGCGATCCCCTCGGGCTTCAGCCCCGGGAAGCGCTGCACGAGGCGCGGGGCGAGGGCGCCGGGCTGCGGGCCGTCGACCCGAAAGAGCGCGCCCGCGTCGCCGTCCGCCGTGGAGGGCGTCGACGCGATGGCGAGCGAGCCGTCGGGCAAGAACAGGAGATCGGAGATGCCGCCCGGCGTGGGCCGGCCCGCGAGATCCACGTCGACGCGCGCGCGCGCCCAGAGCGAGAGGCCGGCGTCCTCGAGGAGCTTCGGGTCGACCGGGGGCTCGCTCCCTTTGCCCTTGCCAGCGTTGCCCGTCGCGGGCCGCCGTTCCGGGAAGAGCGCGCCCGGCGACGCGATCCGCCAGATCATCGCGTTGCCCTGCGCGTCGAGCGGGGCCTTCAGCCCGAGGTAGAGCGAGCCCTGGTGGAAGGCGATGCCCTCGATGTCGAGCTCGCGTGTGCCGCGCGGGAGCCCGAGCGCCGCGGCGCGCTCGGCGCTCGCGTCGAGCATCTCGGCGAGGTGGACCTCGCCGTGCACGCGGAAGCCCTGCCCGTCGCTGCGCAGGCGGAGGAGCGCCGTGCGGCCCGGCTTGCGCCGCCCCTTCTTGTTGTAGCTCTGCGAGGAGAGGAGGTAGATCTCGCCCGCGTCGCCGGCGGCGATCCCCTCGACGTCGACGAGCTCGTCGACGCCCTGCACCACGACGGGCTCCGGGTCGACGGCGCCGGTCGCGGACATCGCGAAGAGCCACGGTGCGCCCTCGTCGTCCTTGCCGTCATGGCCCGTGTCGTCGCTGATGATCAGGTAGCGCCCCTCGGCGGGGCGAACGAGGAGCCCCGAGGGCTCGAACCGCGATCGCTGCGAGAGCGCCGGCGGCACCCGCATGGCGAGCGCGCGCATCGCTGCGGCGGGCGGCGGTGGGGCGGCGGGGGACGGGGCGGCGCTGAGCGCGGCGTGGCCGGGCTTGAACACCACGTCGAACGCCTGGCCGGCGGGGACGTCCACGGGGTACTCGAGCGCGATGGTGACCTCGCGGCCCCACATGGGCTGCCGCGGCGACGTCCAGCAGCGCATGGGCAGCTCGGCGACGAGCGGGCCCAGCGCGGCGATCTTGCCGGGGAGCGGCTCGCCGCGCTGGCCGCGGACCCAGAGCCGGGCGGCGTCCCCCTCGGCGAGGCCGAGGGCGGAGCGCTCCGGGACGCAGGCGACCACGGTGCCGCGCGGGCTCACCACGCGCACCACCGGCTCGCCGGGCGCGGCCACGTCGCCGACCTGCTTGTCGATGCCGGCGACGCGCCCGCCGCTCGTGGCGCGGAGCGCGTAGCCCGCCCGGCGCTGCTCGAGCACCTCGACGTTGCGCCGAGCGACGAGCAGGTCGGCCTCCAGCTTGGCCGCGGCCGCGGGCGGCTGCCGCTCCGCCTCCTGCCGGCGCTGCTTGGCGACCTGGAGCTGCCGGGAGAGGAGGCCGAGCGTGCGGGGCTTCTCCGCGGCGAGGGCCGCGGCGCCGGCTTGCTGCACGGTGAGCTTGGAGAGGTCGTCGACGACCGCCAGCCGGTCCTCGACGAGCTGCTTGACCCTGGCGACCTCGTCGCCGAGCACCTTGGTCTCGGCGCTCGCCTGGAGCTGCTCCTCGCGCTGCTGCGCCAGATCGCGCTGAAGCTCCTCGACGGTCAAGTCGAGCTTGCCGGCGAGGAGGGACTGCTCGGCCCGCGCTTCGGCCTCGATCTGCGCCGCCTCCGCCCGGGCGACGGCGATCTCGGCGTCGATCGCGGAGGTGTCCAGCGTGGCCACGATCTGCCCCGGGGCCACCTCGTCGTTGAGGCCGACGTGGATTGACGCCACCCGCGCGATCTCGGTGGGGGCGAGCGCCTGGAGCACCGGCTGCTCGAAGCCGACGATGGGCCCGCGATCGTCGCCGCCGAAATGGAGGTACGAGGTGACGCCGAGGGTGGCGGCCAGGCAGATCCAGGGGGCGGCGTCCTGGAGCGCCGCGCGGAGTCGGTGGGTGATCATCATGGAAGGATCCTCGCGCGCTGAACAGCGCAATGAATCAACGGCACTGGTCTACTGCCCTCAAAGCTCGTCCTGGGCCTCTGGCGCCACGCGGTGTGCAGAGAAGCAGCCGGTAGGGACCGGCGGGAGCGTGGGTATCCGAGGCCCCTGGTTCAGAGATCCAGCGTCGGCTCCTGCAGCAGCAGGGAGACGTCGCGCATCCCCGGGAGGGCTTGGAGGCTGGTGACGAGCGGGGTGCGGAGCTCGGGGGTGAGGACGCTGATCTGGTAGGCGTGCTCCATGTGCGTCCCCTGCGCGGCCTCGCGGAGCGTTACCAGCGAGAACGTGCGGCAGTGCGCGCGGAGGATCCTGGCGATCTCCTCCTCGACCCCCTGTCCCGGCGGCGCGACGAAGCGGAGGAGCCCATCCGGCTGCCGGCGCGCGCCGTAGCCCGTGACGTGGAGGAGCACGGCCCCGCCCCCGAAGATCAGCGTCCCCGAGATGGCGGTGCCGTAGGCCTGGAGGCCGCTCGCCATCCCCACGCCGAGCGCCGCGAAGACGAAGATGATGTCGCGCGGATCGCGCATGGTGGTGCGGAAGCGGACCACGCTCAGGCCGCCCGCGACGCCGATGCCGGCGGCGAGGTTAGCGCCGACGGCGAGCATCAGCATGCACGTGATGATGCTGCCCATGGCCATCCCATGCACGGTGGTCCGCGCGTACGACAGGCCGCGAAAGGTGGCCATGTACACGGCGGCGATCACCTGGCCGAGCCCGAAGGCGAGCAGGAGGGCGACCACGGCCCTGCGCCACTCGAAGGCGCTCCCGGTGATGACAGGTTCGAACAGCTCGTTCATAGTTGGCCCTTCCGCGCGGCGCTCGCCGGTGAGCGATCCCTGTGCGTCACTGCCCGAGGAACGTGGTCACGTCCTCTTGGCGCGTGCTGGCGTGGGCGATCAGCTCGTCCAGGGCATCGTTGAACGAGGCCTCCGATTCCACGAAGGTGTGTTTCTCGATCTCGCCCTCCGGGCCGACGACGTACGGTGCGATCAGCGCGTGCGCCTCGCGGAAGCGCTGCTCGGCGGCGGCCGGCTCGTAATCGACCTGCACGGTCTGGGCGAGGTTGTCCCGGTACATCTCGGCGTAGACCGGATCGTCGAGGAGGAAGCGGATCAGCGGCCATTCGTCGGTCACCTCGTCCAGCGAGAGGGACAGCCCCTGGCCGAATCCCCCGCTCGTCGCGAACGAGAAGCTGTGATCCCAGGGAATCCACCGGAACTGGCCGTCTCTGTCCTCGTCCGCGTACAGGAAGTAGTTGTGCGGCATGCGGCCGTACTGGTCCCAGTCCTCGATCACGGTGTTGACGGCGAGCCAGCGCAGGAAGCCCTCGACGTCGAGGTGAGCCTCCAGCCCGGCGCGCCACGCCGCGGCGTCGGTCCGGTCCGCGTGCAGCGCGTCGAAGAGCGCCTGCGCGTCCGAGAAGTCGGCCTCGTCCTCGTTGTTCTCCTTGCCGAGGGTGTCCGGATCCCACGTGGCCCAGGTCGCGCCGGCGCCGTCGGGCTTGTAGACGTTGCCCTCGTCGTTGTCGAACTGGGTCTTCAGGAACACCTTGTCCGAGGGGAGCTCGATCCCGGTGTACAGCCCGAAGTAGGTGGGCCCCTCTCCGTGGTCGATGAAGACCCGGTAGAAGGCGGTCGCCGGCGACGGGACGCCCGCTCTGGCGAAGATCTCGGTCGCGATCTTCTCGCGCACGAGCGATGGATCCCCCGTACCGTTGGCCAGGCTCAGGTTCTTGAAGCCGTAGAACCGCTGGTCCTTGATCTCCGGGTGATCGTCCTCGAACTTATCGAACGACAGGCGGAGCGGGAGCTTGAAGCTGCCCTGCGACCAGGACGTGGCCAGGCTGGAGTTGCCCTTGAAGCGGATGCCGACGTGATGCCACTCCCGGTCCTCGGTCGCGACGTCGCACTCGACGTAGATGGGCGTGTCGTCGATCAGATCGATGCTGCCGCCATCCGGCCCTCCCGGCCCTCCCAGCCCACCACTCGGCTGGCAGAACAGGCTGCCGTCGCTGTACTCGGCGCATGTCCCCGCGAGCTCGTTCCCTGCGAATTGCGCGGCGCAGGCGTCGCCGAGCGCGAGCCCGGCGCAAGCGTCGAAGAGCTCCTGCGGCGGCGCGCCGCCGGGGCCGCCCGGGGCGCTGCCGCCCTCGCCGCCCGGCCCGCCTGGGGCGTTGCCGCCCTCGCCGCCCGGCCCGCCCGGGACGCCGAGGCCGCCCTCGCCGAAGGCGCCCACCTGGGCGGTCATGTCGTCGAGCATCGCCTGCCAGTTCTCCCGCGTGATGGTGATATCGAGGCGCGGCACGCGGTCCTGCGGAAACGCAGCATCGTAGTCGGGGTCCTCCTTGGCGTCGTCCTCCTCGCCGCCCGAGCCCGCTCCCCCTGCGCCTCCACCTCCCATCCCCGTGCTGGCGGTTGTCCCCGTGGTTCCGTTGGCGTCAGGGGTCGAGTCGCCGCAGCCCTGAAGCGCCGCGGTGGCCAGCACAACGGCCGTCGCCGTGGTCGTAAGGAATCTAATCTCCATCGGTTCACTCCCGTGCTCGCGTGGTCGATGGAGATCCTGTGGCGAAAATGTGTCACACGAACGAAGGAATTGTTTGGATATGTGAAGACACCGTGAAAGACCCGACCCGCGCGTATCCCGGGAGCTCCGAGCCGTGCGCACGATGGATGGGTATGCGGGCATGGCGCCGGACTTCGGCCGGAACGCGATCGAGGTTCCGTTCGGCGATATCTATGTGACGATGACGAGCCTCGCATCAGGTGCCGTTGCGCCTGCGCCGGCCCGGCGAACCCGCTTGTCGCCCGCTCACTCCGGGAAGAACGTCTCGATCGTCAGCGCCGGCGTCCCGTCCGCGTGGACCCCGCCGAGCACCGCGAGCGTCCCGTTCGGCGCCGGTACCACGGCCGCGCCGCGCCGCGGCTCTCGCAGCGGCAGCTCCTCGACCTGGGCCGCCGCGACGTCGACAAGGAAGCTCCGCATCAGCCCGTCCTCGCCGGCCTCGGAGCCCACCGCGAGGATGCGCCCGCCCGGCAGCGCGAACGCGGCGACGCCCCCGAGGGCCGCGGTCAGCGCGGCCCCCTCGACCTCCACGGGCGCGCAGGTCGCGGCGCACCCCGGCGCGAGCCGTCGTGTGGGCGCCGCGGCGCCGCCCTGGACCCCGCCGACGAGCGCGATCTCCCCGGGGCCGGTCACCGCGGCGCCCGCCCCCTCGGAGGGGTCCGGCGGAAACGGCCTGGGTGAGAACGCTGTCGCGCCGTCGCCGAGCACCTCCAGCCCCGCGCCGTCCGCGCTCCCGCCGGCGACGACCAGGCCCAGCTCCTCCACCCACACGGCCGCGGCGCCGGCCCGCGCATGACGGAGCTTCGCCACCGAGAGCGCCCCGTCCGCGCCGACGACGAGCACCTTGTCCGAGGGCTCGCCCGGCGCCCCCGCGGCAGCGCCCGCGCGCGTCGCACCGACGACGAACGAGCGCCCGTCCGAGGCCTCGATCGTCCGGCCGCCCGCCACCTCCGCGAACGAGCCGAGCCCCTCGGGCAGCGACGCCTCGGCGCTCTGCCCCCCCGCGAGGTCGGTCCAGGTCGCGCCCTCGTCGTCCAGCGTGAGCAGCAGGTCTCCCCGGACGACGAGCGACCGCGCCGCCCGCGGGAGCGCGCCGCTGGAGGCGCTCCCGCCCCACACAGCGAGATCGTACCCGTCGAGCCGGGCCGGGTCCACGTCGCCCGCCGCGGCGCCCCCGGCCGCGGCCCCGCCGGTGAGGACCAGGTACCGCTCCGCGAGCGCCGCCCCGGGCGCGCCGACGCGCGACGCCGCGAGCTCGCCCGGCGGCCGCGCCCACCGGCCGGTCCGCTGGGCGAAGAGCGGCAGCACGGCGCCCGTCAGCGCGGCGAGGTAGATGCCCGCCGCGGAGCGGCCTCGCACCACCGTCGTGCCGCCCGCGTCGAGGCCGCGCACCTCGAACGTGTACGCCCGCTGCGCCGGGATCTCGCCGAAATCGAGCTCGCCGCCCGGCGCCGCCGCCGCCGACACGGTGACGTCCCCCTCCGCCGCCGTCGCGGTCACCTCGATCCGGGCGACGGGCGGATCTTCCTGGAAGGCGGTCGCCTCGTGCCCCGGCACGACGTCGATCGTGAGCGTCCACGGCTCGGACGCGCAGCCCAGGAGCGACAGGCCGAGCGCAGGCAGGACACGGCCCAGGGGCGGGGTCTTCATGAGGGCCGAGTCATAGCGCCTCGGGCGCGCGAAAGCCCAGCGGAGGTGGATGCGCGTCGATCTTCACCGCCCGCTACAGGTCGACCTGCACGCCGATCTCCACAACCCGCTCCGGCGGAAGCCTGAAGTAGTCGGGCACGGCGCCGGCGTTCCGCGCCATCACCGCGAAGATCGTCTCCGTGATCCTGCCCATCCGGCCCCTGTCGGTGGCGAGGATCGTCTCGCGGCCGAGGTAATACGCCACATCCGCGAAATCGATGGGCAGTCCGTGCGTGGCCGCGGCGCGCCGCAAGAGCGCCGGCACGTCGGTCGACTGCATGAAGCCCGAGCGGATGACGACCTGGTGAACCCCCTTGTCGAGGCTCGTCACGTCGAGACGCTCCCTGTCGGCGACCCGCGGCACGTGCTCCGTCACCACCGTCAAGATCACCACCGTCTCGTGGAGCACCTTGTTGTGCTTGAGGTGGTGCGTCAGCGCATAAGGCGTCTTGCCTGCGCGCGAGCTCAGGAACACCGCCGTGCCGGGGACCCGCGCGCGGCACTTCGCGTCGAGCTCGCGCACGAAGGCAGAGGCCGAGGGGGCCGCCCGCGTGAAGCGCTCGGCGAGGATCGCGCGGCCTCGCTTCCAGATCACCATCATGATGAACAGGACCGCGGCGATGACCGCCGGCACGTAACCGCCGTCGAGGAACTTGATCAGGTTGGCCCCGAAGAACGGCAGATCGAACGAGAGGAACAGGATCAGCAGCGGCAGCGCCCTCGCGAGCGGGGCTCCCCACGTGTGGCGCATGACGACGAAGAAGACGATCGACGTGATCCCCATCGTGCCGGTCACCGCGAGGCCGTACGCCGCGGCCAGCCGGCTCGACTGCTGGAAGATCAGCACGAGCGCGAGGCACCCGGCCGCGAGGGCCCAGTTCGTCAGGGGGATGTAGATCTGCCCCGCGGCCTCGCTCGAGGTGTGGCGCACCTGGGTCCTCGGCAGGTACCCGAGCTGGATCGCCTGGTGCGTGAGCGAGTAGGCGCCCGAGATCAGCGCCTGCGACGCGATCACTGTGGCCATGGCGGCGAGCGCGACCAGCGCGTAGGTGAGGGGGCCCTTCGGCACCATCGCGAAGAACGGGTTCGCGGCGGCCTCGGGCGCTCGCAGCAGGAGCGCGCCCTGGCCGAAGTAGTTGAGAACGAGCGCCGGCAGCGCGAGCGCGTACCAGGCGAGCCGGATCGGGCCGCGCCCGAAGTGCCCCATGTCCGCGTAGAGCGCCTCGCCCCCCGTGATGACGAGGACGACCGACCCGAGGATCGCGAAGCCGTGCAGTCCGTGGGCGGCGAAGAAGCGCGCGGCGTACGCGGGGCTCAGCGCGGCGAGCACCGCCGGGTTCCTGGCGATGAACACGAGCCCGAGCGCGGCGAGCGCTGTGAACCAGAGGACCATGATGGGGCCGAAGACCTTGCCGACGCGCGCCGTCCCCCAGCGCTGGACGCTGAAGAGCCCGACGAGGATCGCGCAGGTGAGCGGCACGACGAACGGCTTGAGCGCGGTCGTCGCCACCTCGAGGCCCTCCATGGCGCTCAGCACCGAGATGGCGGGCGTGATCACGCCGTCGCCGTAGAGGAGCGCGGCGCCGAGCACCACGAGCCCGGCGAGCCAGCCGACGCCCTGCGTCCCGCTGGCGCGCAGCCGCTCCGGCACCAGCGCGAGCAGGGCGAGGATGCCGCCCTCGCCGTCGTTGTCGGCCCGCGTGATGAACGTGACGTACTTGACCGTGACGACCATCATCAGCGACCAGAAGAGGAGCGAGAGCAGCCCGAGGACGTTCTCGGGCGTCGGCGGGACGCCGTGCGTGCCGCTCACGCACTCCTTGAGCGCGTAGAGCGGGCTCGTGCCGATGTCGCCGAAGACGACCCCCAGCGCGGCCAGGGCGAGCGCTGCCTTGCCGCCGTGGTGGCCGTGCGACGCGGCGGTGTCATGTCGAGCCGCGCCGCCGCGGGATGCGTCGTCGCGGGGCGCTCTGGGATCTGTCGATCCGCCAGGAGCAGACCGAGCGCCGGGAGCGGGCACCGTGGTGCCGGAGTCGTTCATGGGGCGGAGTCATAGCGCGTCGGCGGCGTTCCGATGGCGACCTCCACCTCCACGTCGGGATCGACCCCGCGGCCGTCGAGGGGCTCGCCGTCAGGCAACCTCACGGTCGCCACGGTGGCGTAGAACGCGCCCGGCTCGGCGACCCCGGGGAGGAGCCGCTGCACCGAGCCCTTGCCCCACGTCCGCTCGCCCACGACGAGCGCGCGGCCGTGCGTCTTCATGCAGCCGGCGAACACCTCGGCGGCGGACGCGGTGCGCCGATCGACGAGGAGCGCGAGCGGGAACCCGTAGGGACGATCCTGCTGCGAGCGGTACACCGTCTCGTCGCCGTCGATGTCGACGACCGACGCGATGGTCGCGCCCTCGGCGAGGAAATCGCCCGCCAGCGCGATGGCGGCCATGAGATCTCCGCCCGCACACCCGCGCAGATCGAGGATCAGCGCGGCCATGCCCTGCGCCGAGTGTCGGCGGACCGCATCGTAGATCCGTGACGACAGGCCCGCCGAGAAGACCGGAATCCGCGCATAAGCGACGGCGCCGGGGAGCAGGGCGTCCATCGCCTCGTCCGGCGAGGGCACGAGCGCCGCGGAGAGCGCCGAGAGCGCAGCGGCGTCGATCCGACCTGGGACGACGGTGGCAGCGTGGGTGAAGAACACATTGGTAACGCTCGGGACTGCCACCATGCAAAGCCCGGCGACCATGTTGTTGCCCGTCGCCGGACACGTCAGGTTGATGCCCGGCAGGCCCTCGAGGATGATCTTCGGATTCCCCATCGTGAACCGGCCCGGCCCCATGAACGGGCTCATCGTACCGGCCTGATCCCCGAGCGTGGTGGGCATCATCGAGCCCATGTTGAGCGCGTTCACGAACGAGAAGAACACCTTCACCGGGAACGGGACGGCGGTCGCGTTCATCGCCATGTTCGGATACGGGATCGGCGCGCCCACGGGCGGTGTCGCGCAGACGTCGGGGAAGCCAGCGTTCATCCCCGCGCCTCTGTTCGATGCAGGCAACATCGGGGCCTCCTAACCGAGGTGGATTTCGCGGCCGTTGATGGCCATCGTCTCCTGCGTGACGATGGACGCGTTCTTCGCGGTCAGGTAGGACTGCTCATCCACCACCGTGCGGGCCGTCCCGGCGCGCAGGTCCATCGCGTCGCGAACGCGCTGGTAGAGCGAGGTGAACTTCTGCACCACGCTGCCCGCGAACATCTGCAGCTTGCCCGCCTCGATCGCGACCGCGGGGCTGCGGATCGCGACGCCCTGGTCGCTCGTCAGCGTGAGCGGCCCGCCCTGGGCGCGGAGGTCGACCGCGCCCTGGAACGAGAGCGATGCCTTGCCGGTGCCGCGGAGGACGCCGATGACGTAGTGCTCGTCGTCCCTCCCGATCACGAGGAGCACGTCGTCCACCTCTGGCGCGTACGGGAACGCGAGCGCCATCTGCGCCGCTACGCGCTCGCCGCCCCGGATCTCGACCTCGATCTCGCGCGGCCCGACGCGGACCACGCGCCCGGGTCCGAGGTAATCGTCCGGCCGGGGCGCGGGGAGCTCACGGATCTTTCGTGCTGCCTGGGTCATGGGATCTCCTTCAGTCGTGCGGGGGAATCCAGGTCTCGGCCTCGAGGCGCTTGGCGTCGGTCCGTCTCACGCCGACGAGGCTCGCCTCGGCCCACAGCGTGTCCTTCTCGATGAGCGCGTGCAGGTTGGCGGTGAACAGGTCCGCATGCCGGAAGTCGGCCCCGGAGACATCGGCGTGGGAGAGATCGGCGTGATGGAGCCTGGCCCCAACGAACGAGGCAAAAGCGGCGCGGGCACGAACGAAGTTTGCCTCGCGGAGGTCGGCACCGCTGAAGCCAGCGTGCGTGAGATCGGCCTCGATGAAGGTGGCGTTGCGGAGCTTCGCCTTCGCCAGCAGCGCGTTCTTGAGGCTCACCTCGCCGAAGAAGGCGGCCTTCGCCTGGACCTCGGCCAGGTTCGCGAGATCGAGCTTGGCCTCCTTGAAGTTCGCGCGCTGGAGGATGCTCGCCTCCAGGTGGGCCCGGCGAAGGTCGGCCTCCGTGAAGTTCGCCTCCGTGAAATCGCAGCCCCGCAGGTCCATCCCCTGCATGTCGGCCTGCCTGAAGAAGCACCGCTGCATCGCGAGGCCCTTGAGGCGCAGGCGGCGCAGATCCACGCCGGAGAAGCCCACCGCGACGAAGACAGCGCCGTCGATGATGAGGCCGTCGACGGTCGCCTGGTCCAGGACGGAGCTCCTGATCGTCGCCCGCGTGAGGTTCGCGTTCGTCAGGTCCGCCTTCCCGAGCATGCAGCGCTCGATCCGGGCGCCGGAGAGGTTCGCCCCGCGGAGGTTGGCCCCGTTGAGGACCACCATCGTGAGCTCGTGGCCCGACAGGTCGACGCCGGAGAGGTTGGCCTCCTCGAGCAAGCACATCGGAAAGCGCGCGCCGGTGAGATCCGCGCCGGTGAGATCGCACTTGCTGAGGTTGCACCGCTCGAGGTTGGCGCCGCGCAGGTTCGCGCCGCAGAGCTTCGTACCCTGGAGCGAGGATCCGGTGAGGTCCACGTCGGAGAGATCGATCCTCGAGAGATCCATGCGCTCGATGTCGGAACCCTGGACCTTGGCGCCGCGCAGATCGGGAGCTCCGAGGAGCGCGCCATCGAACAGCGTCCTATCGATCTTCTTGGGGAGCACCGCGCCGCGGAGATCCGCTTCGGAGAGCAGGACGCCATCGAGCGTCGCTCCCGTGAAATCGGCGCGGACGAGCTTTGCCCGGGCGAGCACCGCCTCCTGGATGCGCGCGCCGCAGAGCCTTGCGCCCGTCAGATCCGCGTCGGAGAGCGTGGCCTGCACGATCGACGCTCCGGAGAGATCTGCGCCGTCGAGCTTCGCGCCCTCGAGGCAAGCCCCCTCGAGGTCCTGGCCTCGGAGGCTCACCCCGGAGAGCGACGCATTGTTCAGGAGCGCGCGGCGAAGCTTGATGCCCTCGAGGTCGGCGCCCAGGAGGTTGACCTGGTTGAGCATGGCCCCTTCGGCGTCAGCGCCGCGCAGCCGGGCGCCGCCGAGATCGGCCGCCGCGAGCACAGCGCCCCTCAGGGAACACCCCTCGAGGTTCGCCCCGGTGGCCTGGAGGTCGACGAGATGCGCCTCGTCGAGCTTCGCGCCCGCCAAGCTCGCGCCGTCAAGGCGCGTCCTGACGAACCGCGCTTTCGTGAAATCGGCCCCGGTGAGGTCGCGCCCGCGCAGATCGAGGCCGGAGAGCGTCTCTCCGGCGAACGAGCGCCCCGCGCGCACCGCAGCCTCGATCAGATCCGGTGTGAGCCCGGGGATCATGCCTCGTCCTTCATCGCGCGCGTGAGGTTCGCGCCCGAAAAATCGCAGCCCTTGCCGGAGGCGTGAAGGAGCTTGGCGTCATACAGGTTGGCGCCCTTGAATCGGACGCCGCCGATCGCGGCCTTCGACAAGTTGGCGCCGAAGAGGTCCGACTCGGTGAAGTCCGCGTGCTCGAGCGACGCCCGGTAACAGCCCGCCTCCCTCATGATCGCGCGACGGAAGCAGGCCCTGGACGCCGAGGCCTCCATCAGCTCGGCGTGCGGGAGGATCGCGCGCGTGAAATCGGCATCGTCGAGCGTCGCCTTCATCCACACGGAGCGCTCGCCGCGCGCTTCGATCAGCTTGGCCTCGCGGAGATCGGCCCCCATGAAGCTGGACCGGGTGAGCGTCGCGCCCGTGAGGTCGGCGCTCTTCGCGCCGACCTCCAGGAAATGGCAGCGCACGAGCGACGCGCCCGTGAGATCGGCGCCGGCGAGGTCCGCTTTCCGTAAGAGGGCATCCTGGAGCGAGAGGTCTTTCCCATCGATCCCCGCGAGGTTGGCCTGGGAAAACATCGTGTATTCGCCCTTGGCCCCCGCGAGCGACGCGCCCGACAGGTTCGCCTGCTCAAAGAACGTTCGGTTCAGGGTCGCCTTGTGGAAGATCGCGCCTTCCGCGCGGGCGCTGGTGAGGTTGGCGAGCGTCAGGTCCGTGCCGGTGAGATCGGCGCCGGTGAGATCGGCCTCCACGAGCACGGCGCCGTCCAGGCGCGCGCCGGCGAGCCTGGCTCCGCGCAGGTTCGCGCGGGCGAGGTTGGCGTCGCGGAGGTTCGCGCCGCGAAGGTCGGCGCCGCGGAGATCCCGACCCTCGTAATCTTGCCCGGCGAGGTCCTTGCCTGGACCGGGCTCCTGGGGCGCGGGGCGATTCAGGATGTTGGCGAAGAACGGGTCTTTCTCGAATGCTGCGAGGTCTTCGCTGAGCTTCTTGGTCTGCTCGCGGAGCATCTTCGCCTGCTCGTCCGGGAGCTTCACGGCGCCCGTCTGCTCGCCGAGCGCCCTGTTGAGCTCCTCGTCGAGCATCGCCTTTGTCTGCTTCATTCCGTCGAGCGCGCCGGCCAGTGATCTCGCCGCCCAGGCGGGTGGGGCCCCGGGCCGGAGCGAGACGGCAGGGGCGGCGTTCGCGGCGGCGACGCTCTTGTCCATCTCGGCAGCCGCCTCGGCGATCTTCGCCTTCACGTCGATGTGGGCGCCGGAGCCGGCCATCCCGGCCGTGAACGCCGCGGCGCCCTGCGCCGACAGATCGGGTGGCATCGGATCGTAGGCCAGGAGCTGGGCCACGGCTTCGGCGGTCTGCTTCTCTATGTCCGCCGCGCCGGGGACCGCCACGGGCATCGCGTCGAGCGCCCTGCGCACGCTCGCTGTGAGCGGATCCGGCGCTTCCGTTGGGTGCACCGGCGTCTTGCCTTCTGCGCGATCTTTGGCCCGCTGCTGCATCTCATCGAATCGCGCGAGGAGCTCGGGGGGCATTCGCTCCTTGATGCCCAGCGGATCGGCATCGAACGCTGCCGTGAGACCTCGGTAATGCTGCTCAGGGAGCGGCGGATCGCTGAGCTTCTCCGAGCCGATGAGCACCGTCTCCACGTCCTTCATGTCGTCGGTCTCGATCGCGTCGAGGCCGCGCCATGTGAGGTACAGCTTGCACGCGTCGAGATCGACGAACAGCGTGTCGAGGCTCATGGGCACCTCGCGGAATCGCTGATTCTTGTCGCTGGCGAACGCGCGAACCCGGAGGCCGGGCAAGCTGGTCTCGAGGACCTGCGCGGTCGGGTGCATGTTCTGAAACACGAGGGCCTCGTCGCCGCGGAGGTAACCCTCGAGCTGCTGGTCGGCCGGAGCGGCGTTGAAGAACGACCAGTCGAAGTCGGCCGAGAAATAGGGCCAGCGCTCCTTCCGGTAGCTCGGGCCGTACTCCTTGCCGACCTTGGCGGCGCGCTGGGGCCATGCGGGGTTGATGGGCCCGAAGCCCGCGGGGCCGGGATCATCGCGGCGCGAGCGGATCACCGCGCCAGCGTGTTCCACGTTGGGAAGCTCGCGCCCGCCGAACCCTTTGCCCACCGGGTTTCTGGCGTAGCCGGCGCCCCCGAAGGCGTGCGTGCTGCCGAGCGGCATCTTGGTGAAGGGAGCCCGCTCGCTCATCACCGCGTTCGCGAGGTCGTCGGACCAGAACCGCCGCCCCACGACGCGGAGGATTTTCGACCAGCGTCCCACCGTGAACCGCACCGGGCATTCGGGGAGGGGCTTGCCGAACGGCGTGTAACAGGTTCCGCGAAGCATGACTTCGGCGCGGGGCTTCCAGTCCGCGAAGTCATTCGGATACAGGCACTCGCCCGCGCGCTCCTCGTCGTCGTCACGGTACGTGTCCGCGGACATGGGACCTTGCGCGAGCAAGCTGGGCCCGAGACCGGGCGTCTCGGGCAGGGCGAGCGGTTTGCCTGGCGCGAGCACGTAGGTGGCGCGCACGATCAAGGCCATCTCGGGGCGCCGCGAGGAGTGCCGGGAGGTGACCTTGGCCCCGAAGGGGAAGGGGGTGAGGTTCTTGGTCTTCACGAGTCACCAAGGAAGGGGATCGTGAGGGATATCTCAGGCATAGTTGTGCATGGCCGCGAGGTTATCGACCTTCACAGACAGGTACGTCGCGGTCAGGCACAGATCGCTCACATCGTTTCTGATCACGTTCTGCTTTTGCAGGAGTTCGGTCTTGACAGCGGCGATCTGGTCCCTGACGCCCTGGATATCGCTTTGCTTCACGGTCACCTGCTGCACCCCGCCCTTGAAGGTCGTCGAGCTCCCGGTGACGTGGGTCTCGGTGGTGTTGTACGAGAAGACTGTGCCCACCTTGATTTCCCGAACGAAGGGCGCGAGATCGGCCTTGAGCAGATAGATGGCGGCCTTCACGTCGTAGTAGGCCCCCAGGCACGCCTTCACGTCGACGAACAGCAGAGGCGCCGTTTGGAGCTGCACGAAAGGCCCGGCGGCGAACCTGCCCACCGCGAACCCCCCCGTGACGGTCACCTCCTCCCGGGATCCCGTGAAGGACATCGAGAAGACGTGCGGCACGGGCTTCGTTATCGAGCCGACGTAGGTCTCGATGGACTGCGCCCACGTCTTCGAGCGGACCACCGGATCTGTGCTCGTGTCGACGAGCCCCGCGCCGTCCTTGCCGGTGATGCTCTCCTTCAGCGAGCCCTCGAAGTACGTGATCTCCTTGCCGCTCGACCTCTTGGTCGCGTTCTTTGGGCTGCTCTCCTCGTAGGTTGCCCAGACCTTTTCGCTCTCGAGGTACTCGTGCGTCTTCGTGTACTCGAGCCCGCCCGAGATGTCGACGACCCTCAGGTCGCCGGTGTCGTTGGCCTTCCGCCGCCCGAGGACGACCATCTTGTAATTCCCCTGAATGACCTCGATCTTGTCCCCCGCCGTGGTGGAGATGCGGTTTCCATCCGAGTGATCCCACCAGCCGCCCTTGGTGAGGAGGCGGCGCGTCTCGGCCTCGCGGTTGTCCGTCGTATTGGTCTCGACCGAGCTCGAGCTGGACGACCCTTTGATGTAGAGGACGTCCGTATTCTTGTCGTCCCGGATGCGCGTGTCGTCGACGAAGCCGCGCATCTTGTTTCCCTTGAAGGGATCGCTCGTGAAGAGCTTGTCGTCGTTCGTGGACGTCGAATCGTCGGACGCCTGGGCGGTCGCGACCTCTTTCGGATCGCCCACGAGCTTGGCGAGCGTGAGGCTGTCGGAGAACCCCGTCGGCGCGCCGGCGCTCGTGGCCGAGTCCACGCTCACGGTGTAGCTCGACGACGAGCTGCCCGAAGCGGTCACGGGGAACGAGCCCAGCCGGAGGAACGAGTGGCCGCTGGGTCGCGTGACGGCCGTCGTCGTGGTGCCGGTCGGCCCGGTCACCGTCGTGGTCGTCGTCGCTCCCGACGTCGTGGTCGTCGTCGTGGTCGTGGGCGAGGTCGGCGTCGAGGACGTCGTGACCTGGGGCGCCGAGAGCCACGCGACATCCCCCGCGCCGGCGAGGGCGTCTTCGACCACGAAGTTCGGCACCACCATCTGGGCGTATTTGTACTCGACCTTGTCGACGTCGAAGGTCTCGCCGCTCGTGCCGCTGCTGTTGTCTCCTGCCGTGAACCCATCGTCGGTAGCCATCCGTGCTCTCCTCTCCCTCTCGTAGACAGCTCGTTTCTCGGTGTCAGGCCGGCGGGAGGGCCTGCTCGCAGATCTCCCGGAGCTTCCCCATCATGTCGGGCAGGACCTGGAGCGTGACCCGACGCATCTCGGTCCCCTCCTTGTAATGCAGCGTCAACATGGCCACGCTGACGCGGAGCTCTGCCCCCTGGGCCGCGCCCTCGATCGTGTCGAGGCGCCAGGCGGCGTGGACGAGCAGGTTGCCATGCTCGACCAGCGCCGCCGTCGCGAGCGCTCGCCGGATCTGCGCCTTTGCCGGCGCGTAGCCCGCGAGGAGGACTTCCCGGATCCGCGGCGCGTCCGGGCAGACCACCTCGAGATCGGCCCCGAGCTCCTCGGCGGACACGTCCAGCTTCGCGGCGGACTGGATGAGGAAGCGGCTCGCCTTGATGACCCGGGCGAGGTCGTCGCCCGAGATCCGGTAGGCGGCGGTGAAGACGTCGAGCAGCTTCTCGGTGTCCTGCGTGAGCTCGTCGGCGAGGCAAGGGCCGAGCGCTTGCCAGAGCTTCGACTGCGCCTCGATGGGCATGCGGAGCAGCCGGCGGAGGTCTTCCCCGAGCTCGGGAGGGGGCGCTGCGCCGCCGAGGGCGCGGAGCCCAAAAGGAGCTTTCGTCGCGGTCAAGGTCTCTCCGATTTCCTCAGGACTTGGAGCCGATCTGGAACAGGACGCCCGCGCTCGACTTGATCTGGTGCTGTGTCGCGTTGGCCGTCACGACCGGGCTCGGCGATTTTGTGTTGTAGAGCGCGCCCACGATGACGGGCCGGTCTGGATCTCCATTGGTGAAGGCGATCAGCACCTCCGTCCCGCGGCGGAGGGGCATGTGGATTCCGTAGTTGGGGCCGGCGAACGGCTGCGCCATGCGCATGCGGTGCGAGGCCCTTTGTTCGCCTGGCCGCGCGGTGTCGAAATGGATCTGGACGAGGTACCGCCCGTCGGAGTCGATTGAGGCGACGCCGCCTGCCTGCCCTTCGGCGCCCAGCTGGATGATCCCCGTCATCACGCCGGCGATGCGCGGCTTCGGCGTCCTCCGCGCAGGCCGGAAGGGGACGCTCGCGGGGACCGCGCGGAACGTGTTCAGGTACGAGTGCTCCCCGGCGCGCTCTTCCCCCGAGAAGAGGGGCAGCGTCGCCTCGTGCTCGACCTCGACGAGGAGCAGCGGCAGCGGCCCGGGCAGCTTGGGGTGATCGACGACCTCTGGCCTGGTCCCCGCGCAGAGGGTCGGAACGCCGCTCTTCCCCTCGTAGACCTTCAGGCGGCACGCGCGCTCCTCGCTGCGGACCCGCGCGAGGCGCTTCGCCTCGTCGGGGGTCTTGGCGTGGGTGCCGTACTCGACGATGCCGCCGCCGCCTCCGTCTTCGATAGCGACCCACGCCAAGATCTCGTCGACCGGCCCGCGATAGTTGTAATCCTGTACGATATAGTTCGAGGGCGCGACGCCGGTCGTGCGCTCCAGGGCGAAGAAGTGCCTCTTCCCGCCTCTCGGCAGGAAGGGGAGCTCGTCGGCGATCGGGAAGCCGGCCATGTGATCGGTGAAGACGATCTTGTCGTGCCCGTCTCCGTGCTCGAAGAAGAAGCTGATGCCAACGTGCTCAGCGAGCCGGCTCATGAACGCGAGGTCGGTCTCCTGGTACTGCGCGACGAACTCGCGCGCCGGGTACGTGCCCATGAGCCGGAGCTCGAACGGCAACGCCTCGTAACGCTCGAGCTTGGCCCGGATGATGTCGGGTATGGACTTGTCGAGGTAGATCTCCTGCGTCTCGACGAGGGCCATCCGGGAGGCGTGGGGGACGATGCAGAGCCCGTACGTCGCGACCTCGTCGAGGACGTCGAGGTGGTCCTTCAGCGGGCCCAGGACGCCGTGAATGCGGCGGATCTCGACACCGCCAACCTCCAGGATGAGGGTGATGTCGGCGCCGGGCACGGCCTCGGCTGGGAGATCATGGCCTGGGTCGCACGCGACCTCGATCTGGAAGGAGAAGAGCTCCGAAATGGCCTCGCGGCCGGAGAGCTTGTGGACCCGGACGTGGTGCCACGTCTCGCCCTCCGACTCGAGAACGATGGTCATGGTTTGAATCTCTTCCACGGGCTCGTCCTTTCGACGTGGTGACTGCCGCTATGACCGCTTGCCCTTGGAGGGGTAGAGGAGCCGCTGAACATCGACCCCCGGTTGCCTGGGCGCCCTGGGCGGCGGACCGGGCGCGCGCGTCGGCTCGTCCGGGGCCGCCGGGGGGGCCCAGCGCCACGGAGGCGGAGAGGGAGGCGAGGGAGGCGCAGGATCCAGCGGCGGAGCGCTGGAGATCGACGCCTCCTCGACGATCTGGACCGGGGGCGCCGCGGCGGGCGGAGCTGCGTCCGGGGGGGCCGCCGGGGGAGGATCGGGCAGGGCCACCGGGGGAAATGGTGCCTCGGCCGGCGCTGCTTCCGCGTGGTGCTCCCCGGCGTCGAGGAAGGGCAGGTCGCTCCCTGGGGCCTGGGCGCGCTCGGCGTCCAGGGTCAGCGGGAGCGTCCCTGCGAGCGCGTGCTCCGGGGGCGTGCGCGCGGCGCCTCGCGGCGATGGCGCGAACAAGAGGGAAGACCCCGGCCGGAAGGGGAGAGCGGACATCAAGAGCGGCGGGTCGGTCATCCCCATCGTCATGTCACCCCCCGGGAGGGCGCTCGCCTCTGGCCGGCTCGCGGGCTGCGGTTCCGTGGCAGCGGGCATCGACGACGGGCGGCCGGTGAGCGGGGCGGGCCACGCGATCGGCGCGTCCCCGACCTGGACGCCGGCCACGACGTGCGCGGCCGCGAGCGCGGCCTCGTTCGGGACCGGGAAGCTGCCGCGCCACACCACGGTGCAGCGCTGCTCGTCGCCGTCGATGCGCAGCGTGTCGGCCCGGAGGCTCAGCGGCGCGCCCTCGGCCGGAGAGGAGCCGCCGAGGCCGTGGATCCGCGCAAGGCCCGCGATCCAGGGCAGGCGCATGCGCAGGCAAGGCACTCTGGCGTGCAGCCCTGCGAGCACGATCCACTCGTCGCCGTGCAGGGCGTCGACCTGCTGATCCGGGGGCGCCGACTGGAAGTACGACCAGTCGAAATCATCCGGGATGTCGGCGATCTCGCGCTGGAGGGCGCGCGGCGGCGTGGACCCGAGCAGCCGCTTGCGGGCGGGCATCCAGCACCCGACCGGGCCGAAGCCGGCGACGCGCCGCGGGTCCACGGGGTCGAGGACGTTCGGCTCCGCGGTGCCCGGATTCAGCCCGACGCCGAGCGGGTTGTCCCTCGATCCGATCCCGCCGAAGGCGCGGTCATAGACGATCGGCAACGACTGGAACCCCTCCTTCGCCTGAATCAAGAGCGACTTGTCGAGGACCGGCTGCGCGCCGCGAAAGATCCCGATGCGCGCTGTCATGCGCTGGGTGACGGCGCGCTCGGGCGGGGCGTACGCGTGTCCGGTGAAGAGCACGTCGGCGCGGGGCAGGTAGGGGGCGATATCGCTCGTGAACCGGATGCTCCGCCCGGGATTGTTGCCATGATGGATATCGGCGCGGAGGATCTCCTGCGGCGCCGCGCGAACCATTGCCGCGTCGTGCGCGAACGCGAATGTCGCCTTGACGATCGCGGTGACATGGAGCTGGCCCCTGAAGCGCCACGCCATTGTGGTGGCGGACGCGCCCGGTGCCGGCGTTGCTGCGACAGGGGAGGCGGCTGTCATTGGGGCGGATAGCGAGAACGGTAACACCCGGACAGAGGCGCCTGTCAACGCTGGTCCCGGCCGGATCCCGAGGTCCCCGCGTATTCCGCGCCGCCGCGGAGCCGCTGTCGCAATAACGAAGCGAGCCGTTCACACTGCGGTCATGCAATCGGTCGGGCCATTCCGTTCGATATGGGCGCCCGGCGCGCGGGTCAGGACGGATCCGTATGCATTGGAAGATTTCGTTCGGTCCGCTCGCCCAGGGAAAGCCAGAGGCCACCCTGGAGAAGTCGTCGACCTCGACCTTCAATCACATTCGTACTTCCACATGCAGACGCCCTGTTCGTCCGTGAGGCCAGGCCCGTGGTATTGGTGCGAGCACTCCATCCCACGCGGACACGTGGTGTTCTCGTCGCACGGCAACCAGCAGACCGTGTTGCACATGGGCGTGGCGGTCCCGCTCGGCGGCCGTGGGCAGTCCTCCGCGACTTCGCACGTGTAGTTGCAGAGCGCCGCCACGTCGCACCACATCGATCCATCCTCCTGCCGCTCGGCCACGTACGACACCATGCAGGTGCGCTCTTCCCCGTTCGCCTCGGGATCCGGACAGACGTGGGGGAGGGAAAAGTCGCCCTCATCCCCGGGCGGGGCCACGCAGGCGGCCCACGGCCCTTCGGTGGCCCCCTCGACGGAGGTCGCCAGGTGGACTTCCACGATCGGATCGACATGGCGGTCGCCGCACGCCGCCTGCGCGGACGCGAAGGCCGCGGACAAGCCAAGGGCCCAGAGCGTCGTAGTAGCCGTGATCTTCATTCGGTCCTCCACGCCGAGCGCCGAAGCGCCCGGCGTCCAGATGTTCTGCGCTGAGGTCACGGCAGCTGCCCATTTCGGCTCATGGCAGCGCGAGCTCCACCCCGAGAGATGCGCCGAGGAACGGGCGACCCCACGCGTCGGTCGCGCGGCCTGCGGCGTCGATCACGATGCGCGGCGCCGCGATCCCGGCGAGCAGGTGCTCGCTGATCCGCAGGCGTGGAGTCGGCGCGAACGAGAGCCCCGCGCGCAGGTACGGCGCGACCGCGTACGCGTCGTTTGACCTGCCGACGTACCCCAGCGAGCGGCCTTCGCCCTCGACGTGCAGCCAGGCGGCGGCGAGCCCTGCGCCGACCGAAGGCAGCCACGCGGCGTCGGTGGGGCCGAGCGGGACGCGCACCCCCAGGGAGGCGAGAGCCACCCGCACGTGCCGCGTGCCCTCTTTGCCCTCGCGGCTCGCGCTGGCGAGCGGGATCTGGACGAAGGTGGAGAGCCCGAGTCGAGCCCAGATCATCGCGTACCCCGACACGTCGAGCATCGGGGTGGCGGGCACGCCGCCTGGGCTCCACAGCACCGCGGGTGCCGCCCCGAAGCCGAATGTCATCGGTGCTCGTGGGGGTGCGACTGGCCTGGATGGCGGAGGATGGGGCGTGTGGTGGGCGCTGCCGGTTTGCGGGTGCAGGGCGTCGACGGGCGCAGGCCTGGCCGGCGGCGGCTCTCGCGCGTCGACGACGGCGGGGGCCGCCGGATCGGCTTCAACCTCGCCCCGCGATGGCGGGGGAGAGCGCACCTCCAGGAGGCTCGCGCGCAGGAGCTCCACCGCGCGGATCGCGACCGTGGCGGGATCGTCGGCCATCACGGTGCGCTGGACCGACTTGCCCGTCGCACCCTGGTCGATCGAGACCTCGACGCCGCCTGGCACCTCCGCCACGCGGAGCGCCACCGCCGCTCCGGCCTCGCGCGCGCTCGTCTCGATGGGTCCGTGGGAGGGCGCATCGGCGCCTCGCACCCTCACGACCTCCACCGTGAATCCGAGCGTGGCGAGCTCGGCGTAGACGCGCGCCATGATGGGGTCCGAGCGGCGATCGGCGATCAGGACGACCTTCGGGCGCGGCGGCTCGGGCGGCGCCGCGCGCGCTTCGGGTGCGACGAGGAGGCATAGCCCGAGCGCCCAGGCTCCGCCGTGCGCCGCGTGAGCCGGCCTTCGAGACCGCACTCACTCCCCCTCGAGGAGATCCCTGGCGTGCGCGGCGTGCGGCCCCGCCGGATACAGCGCCAGGTAGCGGCGCGCGGCCTCGCGGGCCTCGCCGGCCGAGCCCATCGACTCCCGGCATTCGATGATCCTCCCGAGCGCCTCCTGCGCAAAGGAGCCGCCCGGCAGCTCCTCGAGGTACACGAGGAACCAGCGCTCGGCCTCGGCGTACGATCGTCGCTGGTCGAACGCCATCCGGCCGAGGTGGAAGGCGGCCTTCGCCGCCTCGCCGGAGCCCGCGAACCGGCTCCGCGCCGCGGTCAGCGCCGCCGCGGCGCGATCCGGCTTCCCCGAGAAGCGCGCGACGTCCGCGAGCATCAGCAGATCCGCCGCGCTCGCGCGGGCGACGAGCCCGTCGAAGCCCTCGGCCTCGGCCGCGGTCATGGCCTCTCGGTACCTGTCGCCGGCCACGAGATCGCGCCAGCTCGGCGGGCGCGGGGAGGCGTCCGCGGCCTTCGCGATCCTCGCTCGTTCGCTGGTGCCGGTCGCCGCGGGGGCCGGTTCGGAGGCCGCCTGATCGATGCGCGTGGAAGACGGCGGAGGCGGGGCAGCGGCGGGCAGCTCCCGGCGCGTGAGCTCGAAGCGCTGCTCCTTGCAGAAGACTTCGAGCGTCTCTCCCGCAGCGACGGTGCGCCGCCCCCCCACGAGCGGCCCCGACACGGCGACCGATCCTTCCCGCAGCACCAGCTTGAGCTCCTCGCTCACCGGGGACCAGCTCAGCTCGAAGCGCGTGCCGGTGACCAGCACGTCGAACGGGCCGACGTCGAAGGTCCATGCGCTCGTCGCTGTGTGGGTCACCGTCGCCGTGAGCCGGCCGCCTTCCAGCAGCACGCGCGCGCCTCGCGCGTCGGCGGCCACCACGCGCGCCCGGGCGTTCGCGTCCAGGGCGAGGGACGTGCCGTCCGAGAAGGCGACCGCCAGAGGAGCGTCCGCGCCGGCGGCGATCCACGCCCCGACCCGACCTTGCGCCGAGCCGACAGCGAACGAGAGCGACCGCGACGAGGGGAGCAGGACGAGGAGCAGCGCGGCGCAAGCTCCTGCCAGCGCCACGAGGGCCGCGGGCGCGATCCAGCGAGCACGCGCGAGGCCGAGGCGGGCAGCCCCGGGACGGGAGGAGCCGCCGGCCGCGACCCCCAGGAACCGCCGGCGCGCACCATCGAGATCCTGCGCCGCGAGCTCCTCATCCTGGGCCCGGCGGAGCTCACGAAGACGATCGAGCGACGGAGGATCGCTCATGGCGCGCCTCCCTTCAGCCACTCCTCGAGGGCGGGTTGGTCCCGCGCCGCCTCGAGGAAGTGGACCTCGGCGCGGGCCAGCCTCCGCTTGATGGTCGCGAGCGAGACGCCGCACGCGTCCGCGACCTCCTGGAGATTCATCCCCTCGATGCGCCGCAGCGCGAACGCGATGCGCTCGTCGGCCGGGAGCCGGTCCAGCGCGCGATAGGTCGCGCGCAGCGCCTCGTGGGCTTCGCCTTGGTACGGGGGCTCCACGAGGGGTGGGAGCTCGTCGGGGGCGAAGAAGAGGAGCCATTTCCGGCGCGCGCGCCGCTGGATGCAGGTCCGCGCCGTGAACACGGCGACCGAGGTGATCCACGCCTTCAGCGCCGCCGGATCGCGCAGGGTGTCGAGGGAGGACAGCGCGCGGACGAAGGCGTCGTGATGAGCGTCGGAGAGGTCGCGGCTGCCGCCGAGCAACCGGCCGAGGACGCGGAGCACGTGCCCGGAGAAGCGCTCGTGGAAGGCGGAGAGCGCGGCAGGGTGCCTCGCGCGGAGGCCCTCCACGAGCGCCTCGTCGCTCGCGTAGGCGACAACGCCGAGCCGTCGCGGGGGGGCGAGAGCGCCGGCGCGCATCACCATGATCGTGGGGCTCCGCTGGGAATGACCGAACGCCTCCTGCCGCCTCGTGATCCGATCGGCCCCCTTGAGTCACGGCAGCGTCGCGGGACGGCTCACCGCGGACGAAGCCCGCGGGAACAGGGCGGGCAGCGCGCGCCCGGCGCCGGCCGAGAACTTTCCCCGCGCGCGCCGCGCATGCGAGGCTGCCCGGCCCCGCCGAAGCGCGCGCTCGCCCGAGAGCGCTCGCAGCGACCGGACCCGTCCAGAAGATGTAGGATAAAGTAGCACACGAAAGTTGTTGGCCGCCGGCGGGGCAGGGTAGACGGGGTGAGGAGGACGCATGAGGCGCAGCAAGGGCGAGAGCATGGACACCGGGGCGGTGCGGAACCTCGAGGAGATCCAGGAAGAGGATCCCGGGGCTCGCCCGTCGCGCGCGGGCGCGCTGGTGCTGGCCTCGCTCGGCGGGGCGTGCATCGTCTTCGCGGCGGTGGCGCTCCTGCGCGCCCCGCACCGCGAGCGGCCGGTCAACGCCGATCCGCTCGGCGATCTGGTCGCGCGCGCCCACCCGGCCGGCGTGAAGCCGGCCCCGCGCCCTGCCACGATCGGGGAGGACGTGACGTTCCCCGCGGTCCTCTCGGACGCGGAGCACCCGACGACAGCGCTCGAGGCCGTGCGCGATCCGCGGGCGGCCAGGGCGGCCACCTCCGCCGAGGCGCCCGCTGCCGCGCCCGCCCCGCCGTTTGCCGCGGACCGGCTGCCCGTGGTCCCGCTGCCGGCGCAGCACGTGCTCGGGCCCTCCGGGGGCGAGGTCGCCCCGAACGACACGCTCACGGCGATGGCCCGCCACGTGTCGCGCGAGGAGGGGCCCGAGACCGAGCGGGGAGGGCCTGGCAGCTACCAGCTCCAGGTGAGCTCGTTCAAGGACCCCACCGACGCCGAGAACTTCGCGGCGGCCCTGCGCCGGCGCGGGCACAAGGCGTACGTCGAGCCGGCGTACGTGAAAGGCCGCGGCCTCTGGCACCGGGTGCGCGTCGGCCCCTTCAAGTACAAGCGCTCGGCCGTGATCTACCGGCAGGAGTTCGAGGCCAAGGAGCGCCTCGTGACGTTCATCGTCGACCCGCCCAAGACCACGGTGAAGGTGGCTGAAAGCCCCGGCGACGACGCGTGAATCAGCGGCTCCAGGGCCATCGCGGTCGACGACAGCGACGTCTGCTGGGCGAACCAGGGGGCCGGCACGGTGGTGGAGCTGCGCAAGTGACCGCCTTCGCCGTGCCGCGTCGGCCCTGCGGCCGGCCGCCGGCTCCTGCTACCGGCGCGCCGCCCCCGGCAGCGCCGCGGCCGGCGTGAGCGCGCAGGACAGCACCCCCTTGGCCCCGGCGAGCTGCCCGGCGAGCTCGGACAGCTCCTGTCCGCGGCCCTTCAGCACCATCACCTGGAGCAGCCGGGCCGCGTCGAGGCGGACCAGCAGGCTGGAGACCACCAAACCCGCGCGCCGCTCCTCCAGCTCGGAGATCCGCAGCACGAGCTCGCGCACCTCGGGCTCGTAGACGAGCGTCAGCGTGGCCGCCACCTCGGCCCCCTCGTCCAGGGCGGCGCGCGTCAGGTCGGCGCGGACCAGATCCCGCAGCGCCTCCGAGCGGTTCTCGTAGCCCTGCGCGGTGATGCGCCGATCGAAGTCGGCCAGCAGCGCGCGATCCATCGCCACGCCGAAGCGGACCAGGTCGCTCATCGCTCGTCCCCCGTTCAGCTCTTGCGCCGCTCGAGGTGCCGCCTCGCGGCGTCCTTCACCGGCGACGTCACGTTCTTGCTCTTCGCGATGCCGCGGAGATCGGACTCGCGCAGGTGCTGGACCAGCCGCGTCGCGACGAGCACCGGCGTCCTCGGGTTCTCCACGAGGTTCCGCTTCACCGTGTAGCTCTTCAGCCACTCGGGCGTCGTCGAGATGATCCGCAGCACCTCGTCCGAGATGTTCCGGTTGCGGCTGATGAGGACGACCTCCTCCTCCTGCATCTGCGGGCTGCGCACGGCGGCGCTGGCCACGAGGCGGTTCGAGTCGCGCACGAGCAGCATGCGCTCCTCGCGCGAGCCGAGCATCGCCCGCCGGATCCGCTGCGACATGGTCATGTCGGCGAGCCGCTTGTAGAGCGGGACGTACTGCTCCTTGATCTCCTCCTTGCCCTCCTCGTCCTCGACGTGGGTGTCGACCGGCTCGTCCGCCGCGAGGGCCTCCGCGAGCGCCTGCGTCTCGCTGAACAGCACGTCGTCCGGCGTGGGCTCGGGCGACGGCTCCGCGATGAGCTCGTCCTTGATCGCGACGCTGACCTCGCGCCACGCCGGGATGCCCGTGAGCTCGACCCCGTTGCGGGAGGCGAGATCGACGAGGCGGTCGGCGGTCGACATCCGCGTGTTCTTGTTGAGGTAGAGCTTCTCGATGACGCGCGGGTTCTTGAGCAGCCGCTCCTCGTTGACGGCGATGAGCTCCGTCACCGCCTCGCCCCCGGTCCGCGCGAGCTCCTCGAGCGTCTCCGCCGCGATGCCCGGCATCGCGCAGAGCCTCTCGACGACCGGGAGGCGGTCCGCGTACGCGCGGGCCAGCCGATCGATGACCGGCGGCTGCAGATCCGCGCCGAGCGCGCCCTGGAGCAGCGGCTCGGGGAGCGCCGCCAGCGTCTTCTCCGCGGTCTCGCGGGCCGGCTCGTCCTCGCGCGAGGCGAGCAGCACGAGCACCGTCACGACATCGCCCGGCTTGAGCCCGGGGGCGATGCCGCGCGCCGCCATCTCCCTGAGCTTCTGCGGCGCGCTCGGCTGCGCCAGCTTCTGCGCGGGCGCCGAGAGGGCGCCGACGTCGATCGGCGCGGTCATCGAGGCGCCCTCGCCAGCGCGGCCCCATGTGGCGCCAGCGGCTCGAGCAGAGCAAGCAGAGCTGGCAGAGCGAGCGGAGCAACGGGCATACGGTCCTCCCGGCGGGCATTGCTGCCCTGCGATCTGCGGATTATCCTGAGGCCGCTGTGTGCCTGAAAGGCGCGGCGATCGTCAACGGAGAACGAACGGCGCGGGCCCTGCGCGCCGCCTGCCGGAATGAAGCCCGAGGTCCCGGGGGGCAGGGGACCGGCAGGTCCGTTACACCCAGCACACCGAGCACACCGAAGAGGAGCGCGACATGGGGATTTTCGATTTCGTGAAGAGCGGCGTCCGCGAGATGATGATCGCGCGCCCGGACGCGGCGAAGCATCTCATCGTCTACAAGCACCCGGATCAGAACGTCCCCTTCTGGTCGCAGCTGACGGTCGACAGCGATGAGTGTGCCCTCTTCTTCAAGGACGGCAGGTACATGGGTTACCTGCCCACAGGGCGCCACACCCTCCAGACCCAGAACATCCCGTTCCTGAACAACCTCGTCAACAAGTTCACGGGCGGGGACGTCTTCATCGCCGAGATCTTCTTCGTCAAGACGCAGCCGGTCCGCGGCGTGCCGTTCGGCGGGCCGCTGGAGTCGATGGAAGACCCCGTCCTCTTCGAGTTCGTGACGCCGCGCATCTTCGGTGAGTTCTCGCTGGTCGTGGTCGATCCGGTGCGGTTCGTCGTCGGGTACCACGGGCAGTGCGGCGGCAGCGGCGACAACGACGTCGTCCTGAGCTGGATCAAGGGCAAGTTCTTCATGAGCGTGAAGACCGTCATCGGCCAGGTCTGCGCGCAGCAGCAGAAGAGCCTGCTCAACCTCGGCGGCATGAGCATCGAGCTCGGCGCCCGCATCGTGCAGTCCGCGCCGAACCTCGAGGAGATCGGCTGCAAGATCCTCGAGATCGGCAACTTCAACATCAACTTCTCGGCCGAGGAGCAGAAGCTCCTCCGCGAGGCGAACAAGGCGCGCGGCGATGCGCGCCGCGGCGTCGGCATCGCGCAGGACACCGCCCGGGCGAAGCAGTTCGAGCTCGACCAGCGGTTCCAGCAGGACGCTCGGTACGTGCAGCAGCTGGCGGGCAACTGGCAGAACTACGCCGCCGGCCAGGCCATGATGGGCGCCGGCCAGGGCATGGCGCAGGGCGGCGACGGCAGCGGCGTCGCGGGGCTGGGCGCTCAGGTGGCGATCGGCGCCGGCCTGGCGCAGGCGATGAACCCCGCGCTCGCGGCGCAGGGCCAGCCTCAGTTCGTGCCGCCGCACATGCAGCAGCCGGGTGCGCCGCAGGGCTACCCGGGTGCGCCGCAGGGCTACCCGGGCGCGCCGCAGGGCTATCCGGGCGCGCCGCAGGGCTATCCGGGCGCGCCCCAGGCTGCCCCCGCCGCAGCGCCGTCGATCGAGCAGCGCCTGGAGCGCCTCGGGGAGCTCAAGAGCAAGGGCCTCATCACCGACGAGGAGTTCCAGGCCCGCAAGGCGAAGATTCTGGAAGAGATCTGAGTCCTTCCAGGCGCGCTGTCCGCCGCGCGCGGCGACCCTCGGGGGGGCGCTCCACGGCGGTCGCCAAACTGGCGCCATCTGATCCGAACCACTGAGCGCGCTTTCGGCTAGACTCGATGGGGTGCCAGTGACGCTCCGCATGGCCGGGGATGCTCAGCCCGAGATGACCGCCGGCGAGTCCGAGACTGCCGAGCTGTTCCATCGGGAAGACATCCCGCGGCTGCACGGAGACGAGCCATTTGCCCAGCCTCCGGCGCGCAGCGATGTGCCGCCAGCCCGAAGCGATCTGCCTCCGGCGCGCAGCGATGTGCCGCCAGCCCGAAGCGATGTGCCGCTGCGCAGCGATGTGCCGCCCCGCAGCGACGTGCCGTTCCGCAGCGACGCGCCGCCGCGCAGCGATGCGCCGTTCCGCAGCGACGTGCCGCCGCGCAGCGATGTGCCGTTCCGCAGCGACGTGCCGCCGCGCGCGGATACGCTGCCAGCGCCCGTCGACGCGCGCCCGGCGATCCCGCCGCTGCCGGCGCGCTTCGATGGGCCCGCGCGCCGGGGGAGGGCGAAGCAGACCCCGCGCGCGCGGCGCTGCCCGACCTGCAAGCAGACCTTCTCCGGCGACTCCCGCTTCTGCCCGTTCGACGGCGACCCGCTCGCCGACGCGCCCGACTGGAACCCGTCGGCCGATCCGATGCTCGGGCGCACCATCGACGGCCGCTACGAGGTGCAGGCGGTCGTGGGTGAAGGGGGGATGGGGACGGTGTACGAGGTGCGCCACAAGTCGCTCGGCCGCCTCTTCGCCCTCAAGGTGCTCCGGCACGACATCGCGCAGGACGCCGAGCTCGTCGCCCGCTTCATCCAGGAGGCCAAGGCGGCCGCGGCGATCGGCCACCCCAACATCGTCGCGGTGAGCGACTTCGGCGCGATCGAGGTCGAGACGGGGCAGGCAGAGCTGCCGTTCTTCGTCATGGAGTTCCTCTCCGGGACCTCCCTCGCGTCGCTGCTGCGCACCGAGAAGACGCTGCCGGCCGACAGGGTCGGGCAGATCATGCTCCAGTGCGCCGCGGCGCTCGGGGCTGCGCACGCCGCGGGCGTCATCCACCGCGACCTGAAGCCCGACAACGTGTACCTCGTCCGCAACGGCGATCAGGAGTTCGTCAAGCTGCTCGATTTCGGCGTGGCGAAGGTGACCGGCGGCAAGCGGCTCACGCGCATCGGCATGGTGTTCGGGACGCCGCACTACATGAGCCCCGAGCAGGCGGAGGGAAAGCGCATCGACGCCCGCGCCGACATCTATGCGCTCGGCGTCCTCATGTACGAGTGCTTCGCGGGGCGCGTCCCCTTCGAGGCGGACACGTACATGGGCGTGCTGACCAAGCACATGTACATGTCGCCCGAGCCGCTCGAGCAGGTGATGCCCGACGCCACCACGCTGGGCGCGTTCGGCCCGATCGTCATGCGCTGCCTCGCGAAGAACCCCGAGGAGCGCTTCTCCTCGATGGCCGACCTCGTCGAGGCCATCGAGCTCGCCCTCGATCCGCCGGGCCGCGGGGTCTCCGTCGCGCCCCCGGGCGAGCTGCCTCGCCACGAGTCGATACGACCGCGCGCACACGAGTCGATCCGGCCGCGCGCGCACGAGGAGATGCTCGCCCCGGTGCAGGCGCCCACGGAGCCGTCCGAGCCGCTCTCGATGGCCGCGCGCGTGGCGATCGCGCTCGCGGCGGTCCTCGTGCCCATCGTCATCGCCCTCGGCGTCCGCGCCTTGCGCGCCTCGGCGCCCGAGGCGGCGGCCGAGGAGCCGCCCGAGGCCGCCTCCGCCGCCGGCGCTCCCGGCGCCCTCCCGGCGGAGACGGCGCCTGCCAGGGCGATCGACGAGCCGCCCGCGGTCGCGACCGCGGCAGCGACGGCGGCGCCCGCGCCGCTCGCGCAGGAGCCGCCCCGCACCCAGGGCACAGCCGTCCCGATCCCGGCGAAGCCGACCGCGGCGACGGGCCGTCCGGCGGCGACCGCGGCGCCCACGGCCTCCATGGTAAGGCCGCAAGCAACCGGCGATATCGTCGATCCCTGGAAGCGCTGATCGCCCGATCGGCGCGCGACGAAACCTGGCCTTCCCCGCCGTCCTGTGTGCACGATGGACGACGTCGAGCACCGGGCCCGCGGCCGCGGGACAAGCGATCGACGGCAGCGGCGACGCTCAGGGCGGAGCGCTTGACAGCGTCCGTTCTGGCTCGCCATCCTTCGCGAGGCGGAAACCTCTAGTGGCCAAGCAACAGCTCCTCCTGGTCGACGCGGATCCGCGCAGCGTTCGGGTCCTCGAGGTCAGCCTGAAAAAGGCCGGTTACAGCGTGACCACCGCGAAGGACGGAGCGGACGCTCTCGCGAAGCTCGAGGTCTCCACGCCGGACCTCGTCCTCAGCGACACGCGCCTCCCCAACGTGGACGGATATGCCCTCGTCCGCAAGATGAAGGAGCACGCCGACTGGGCCTCGATCCCGGTCGTCTTCCTCACGAGCCAGCGGTCCATCGAGGACAAGATCCGCGGGCTGGAGCTCGGCGTCGAGGACTACCTGACCAAGCCGATCTTCGTGCGCGAGCTCATCGCGCGCGTGACGCTGCTCCTCGCGCGGCGGACGCGCGAGGGGATCACGACGCGCCACTTCTCGACGACGGGGCGGACCAGGTTCTCCGGGTCGATCCTCGACATGAACGTCGTGGATCTGCTGCAGACGTTCGAGGTGAGCCGGAAGAGCGGGATCGTCCACCTGTCGCACGCGGACAACGAGGCGCAGGTCTACTTCCGCGAGGGCAAGGTCGTCGACGCGACGCTCGGCCGGCTCTGCGGCGAGGAGGCCGTCTACCGCGCGCTGCTGTGGAACGAGGGGACGTTCGAGGTCGAGTTCTGCAAGGTCGACAACCCCGACGGGATCGAGACGTCGACGCAGGGCCTCCTCATGGAGGGGATGCGCCGCGTCGACGAGTGGGGCCGGCTCCTCGAGGCGCTGCCGTCGCTCGCGACCGTCTTCGAGGTCGACAGCGAAGAGCTCCTGGAGCGGCTGAACGAGATCCCCGACGAGCTGAACGGGATCCTGCGCCTGTTCGACGGCAAGCGCACGCTGATGCAGGTGGTCGACGCGTCCCCGTTCGAGGATCTCTCGACGCTCTCGACCATCTCGAAGCTCTATTTCGAGGGGCTGCTGGTGCCCGCGGCGGCGCTCCCGCCCGACGACGTGGTGCCGAGCGAGCCGGAGACCGCGTTCCACGACGAGTTCTCGCCGCTCTCGTCGCCGTCGAGCGCGCGGCGCTCCAACTACCCCGACGGGAGCCCGGGGAACGCCGGCTCGGACGACCTCGAGGACGCCGCCGTGGTCCCGGCGCCGCTCTCGAATCGGGTCTCCCCGGCGGTGCTCCCGCGCTCCCGGCCCGGTCACGAGCTGCACTCGCCGGCGGGGGACCCCGACGCGGAGGCCCCCGGGCGCCCCGTGACGACCCGCAGCGCGGTGCACGGGCCAGGGGCGGTCGGCCGAGCGGCGAGCGCGAGCGCCGCCGTGGCGCGGTCCGCGCCGGAGGGCGCGCGAGCACCGTCGGAGCCGCCGCGGAGCGCCGTGTCGGCCGCGACGGCGCGCTCCGGCGCGGCGGGGGGCCGCGCGCCGTCGGAGCCGCCGCGAAGCACCGTGTCGGCGGCGGCGGCGCGCGCCGGTGCGACAGCGGGCCGTGCGCCGTCGGAGCCGCCGCGGAACGCCGTGGTGCGCCCCGGCGCGGCAGGTGGCCGCGCGCCGTCGGAGCCGCCGCAGAACGCCGTGGTGCGCCCCGGTGCGGCGGGTGGCCGAGCGCCGTCGGAGCCGCCGCGGAACGCCGTGGCGCACCCCGGTGCGGCGGGTGGCCGAGCGCCGTCGGAGCCGCCGCGGAACGCCGCATCGGGTGCCGAGGCCGCGCGGGTTACGCGGTCGCGCGCGGAGATCGATCTCGACAAGGACACCACGCTCGCGAGCAGCGATGAGGCCCCGCTCACGCGGCCGCTCGTGACGCCGCGCAGCTTCGCGCAGAAGCAGCGCTCCACGAGGAGCGACAGGCCCATCGCCGCGGCCGCTCCCGCCGAGCAGCGCGTTCGCTCTACGCCCCCCGCGGCGCCCGAGGCACCTGCAGCGGCGCAGCCCGAGCCCGCGGCGCCGACCGCGCTTGCGTCGGCGCCGTCTCCGCCAGCGGCGGCGACAGGCGTTGCGCCGCCCGCCGGCGAGGAGCGCGCCGCGGCGGCCTCGACGAGCCCCACGCTGCGCCCCCGCCCGCCGAGCGATGCGCCGCCGCCCGTCGCCGTCCCGCGCGGGGCGGAGCGGGCGCAGGCGCCGCAGCCCATCGAAGCGAAGGCCGCGGAGGCGCGCCCGATCGCGGTGCCTCCGCCGCTGCCGAACGCCGCGCCGGCCGGCGCCGCGCCGGCGGCGAGCCTCGCGGCGGCGCAGGACGACGCGCCCCCGGGCGATCTCGGGCCGATCAGCGAGAGCGAGCGCTTCTTCCTCGGCGGCGGGGCCGTCGCGCCGGAGGGGATGGCGGCGCAGGACCATCGCTCGGCCGAGGACGCCGATACGACGGCCGGCGCCGTCGAGGCCACGCTCTTCGGGCCCCGCTACGAAGAGCGCCGGGGCCGCATCGCGCGGATCGTCGCCGGCCTGGCCACGGCGCTCGCGCTCGGGGCCGCCGGCGTGTGGCTGGTCGGCCAGACGGGGCGCCCCGTGCCAGCGGCGCCGGTCCATGCGCCCTCGCCCGAGGAGGTGCTGGTCGGGCAGCGCTCCGCGGCCGCGACCGCGGCGGCTCCGGCCGCGCCGGAGCCGGAGGGAGAGCCGGCCACCGCTTCCGCGGCGGGGCTCTCCACGACGACCCCTGCCGACATTCCGACGGGCCAGCCGGCCGCGCCAGCCTCGGCGAGCGCGCGGGCGAAACCCATCGCGCCGGTCGGAGCGCCTTCCGAGCACGCGCCGGCCGCCCACGCGGCGCCGCCGAGCGCGGCGGCGACCGCGAGCCAGGCCGCCGCACCGACGCGGGAGCCGGAGCGCACGGCTGCTCCGCCCGCGTCCGCGCCGGCCGCGTCCGCGCCGGCCGCGCCCGCGCCTGCCGCGCCCGACGAGGAAGGCGGGCCGCTCTCGGCGCGCGTGATGCGCGCCCTGGAGTCGGGGCAGACCGGCAAGGCGGTGCAGCTCGCGCAGCAGCTCACGGCCGCCTCCCCGGGGAGCGCCGCGGCGTGGCACCTGCGCGGCGCTGCAGAGCAGGCGGCCGGGCGCGGCGGGCGGGCCTCGTTCCGCAAGTGCGCCGAGCTCTCCTCGCCCGAGTCCTCGCTCGGCGCCGAGTGCCGCGCGCTCGCCGGCATGCAGTGAGCGCGCGGCCCGCGCTCAGCGCGACCGCGACCTGAGCCGGGGATCGAGGGCCAGGGCCGCGAGATCGAGCGCCACGGTGGCGAGCACGATCGCGGCCGCGGAGAAGAGCACCGTCCCGACGATCAGCGGGCCGTCCCGGTTCTGGAGCGCCTCGACCGCCATGCTCCCGACGCCGGGCCAGCGGAAGAGCTTCTCCGTGACGATCGCGCCGCCCGCCAGCGCCCCGAGATCGAGCGCGGCGAGCGTGGCGAGCGGCAAGAGCGCGTTGCGCAGCGCATGGACGACGAGCGCGCGCAGGCGAGAGGCGCCCTTGGCCCGCGCGGTGCGGATGAAGTCCTGGCGGAGCAGCGTCCGGAGCTCCTCGCGGACGATGCGCGCGTAGAGGGCGCTGCCGAACACGCCGAGGGTCAGCGCCGGCAGGACGAGGGAGCGCAGGTGATCGGCCGCCGTGGCGCCGTACCCGTCGTAGGGCAAGAGCCGGAGCTTGTAGGCGAGCACGTACTGGAGGGCGGGGCCCAGCACGAAGGTCGGCGCGCTGGCGCCGAGCAGGGTGGCGCCGAGCGCCGCGTCCTCCCAGGCCGTCCCGCGGCGGGCCGCCGCGACGATCCCGAGCGAGAGGCCGAGCAGGAGCTGCACCAGCAGGGCGGCCAGCGCGAGCTCGACGGATCGCGGCACCTTCGCCTCGAGCAGATCCACGACCGGCTTGCGGTAATGGAAGCTGTACCCGAGGTCGACGTGCAGGCCGAGCGGACCCGCCGCGCAGCTGCGGTGCTCCGGATCGGCGCGCGCGCCCGCGTCGGGGCCAGCGGCGCTGCCGTCGCCGCCCCGCGCGGGGCCGAGGTGGACGAGCCGCCGTACGAACCGCGCGAACTGCACGGGGACCGGGCGATCCAGCCCGTGGATGGCCCGCGCGCGCTCGAGGTCCGCCGCCGAGGCCTGCGGCCCGACGAGCATCCGCGCGGCGTCTCCCGGCAGGAGGTACGCTATCCCGAACGAGACGGCGGTGACCCCGGCGATGACGATCGCGGCCCAGCCGAGGCGCCGGAGCAGGCGCGCGAGCGCGGAGCCCACCGCGGAGGCGCGGCCCGGGCGGGGCGTGGAGGCACGGCGCGCGCGCGTGGTGCTCATCGGGGGAGGGCCGCGCGCGCGAGCAGCGCGCGGAGCGGCGTCGCGGTTCGTGGCGCGGCGGCGCGCGGCCCTCCGCCGGCCGCGGGCCGCGCGGACGGGTCGAGCCAGACCTCGTGGAGGCGGGACGTGAGCGCGGCGGCGCCCTCGTGGCCGCGCACGTAGGGGTGCCAGAGCTCCAGCTGCCGCGCCGTGTACGTGGGCACCCACGGCGCGCGATCGCGGACGATGCGCTCGGCGCGGTCGTAGAGCGCGAGGCGCCGCGCGCGATCCTGCTCGGCGTGGGCGGCGTCGAGCGTGCGATCGAGCTCCTCGTCGCTGAAGAAGGCGTAGTTCTGCGAGCCCTCGTCGCGGATGGCGCGCGTGGAGAGCGTCGGCTCGAAGACGCTCGCCGGGTCGGGGAAATCGGCCTGCCACCCGACCCAGCCCATGGGGACGGCGCGGCGCCGCGAGGCCTCGGCGAGGTAGGTCGCCCAGCTGACGAGCCGCAGGCGGACGCGGAGGCCGATCCTGGCGAGCTGCTGCTGGACGATCTCGCCGATCGCCTGCTCCAGCGTGTCCGGGACCGCGATGTAGTCGATGACGCCCGGGTAGCCGCCCTTCCCGGTCGCCGGATCGAACGGGTAGCCGGCCGCGGCCATCTGCTCGAGCGCGCGCGAGAGGTCGTGCCGCCGCATCGGCGCGTCGCGCGGGGGGCCCGGGATCGACGGCGGCAGCACCCGGTCGAGCGCGAGCAGATCGGGGCGCACCTTCTCCAGCACGGTGGGGTCGAGGGCGAACGCGACCGCGCGCCGGACGGCGAGCCGGTCGAACGGCGCGAGCTCGGTGTTGAGGAAGACGGCGTTGGTCCTGTTGCGGGTCACCCAGCGCCTGTGCCCCTCCCACCCGGGCGCGGCGCGGTAGGCCGCCGCGTCGATCGCGGTCAGATCGCGCAGGGTGTCGAGCTCGCCCTCCTCGAACTTGTAGCGCTGGGTCGTCGCGCGCACGCCCGTCTGCCACTCGATGGCGTCGAGGTACGGCAGGCCCGGGCGGAAGTACCCCTCGTGGCGGGCGAGCCCGATGCTGCCGTCCTGGTCCCACCGCGCGACGCGGAACGGGCCGGCGCCGCACGGCGGCGGCGGGCTCGCCGCGTCGACCACGGCCCCGGACGAGGGGCACACCGGCGCCATGAACGCGAGCGTCATGAGGGGCAGGAACGTCGCGTCCGGCGCGCGCAGATCGATCGCGACCGCGTGGTCGCCGAGCACCCGCACACCGGCGAGGTGCGGCGCCGCGCCCGCGCGGTACTCGGCGAAGCCCTCGATCATGTCGTACTGGCTCGCGCCCGGGCTCGGCGTCCTCGGGTGGAGGGTCCGCTCGATCGAGCGCTTCACGTCGGCGGCGCGGAGCTCCGCGCCGTCGTGGAACCGCACGCCCTCGCGCAGCGTGAAGACGTACGTCCGCCCCCCGCGCTCCACCTCGATCGCGCGCGCGAGATCGGGCGTGATGCGGCCGCCCTGGTCCCACGCGACGAGGCGGGCGAAGACGAGCTCCGCGACGGTGCTCGAGAGCTCGTCGTACGCGATCGCCGGATCGAGCGCGCGCGCGTTGACCGTGGTCGCGAGGCGCAGCGTCCCGCCGCGCACGGGCGCGCTGGACGCCAGCTCGCTGCCGAGGGGCGCGCGGACGCCGCCCGCCGAGCCGCCCGAGAGCAGGAGCAGCGCCGCGCCCGCGACGAGCAGATCGACCGGCAGGCGACGGCCGCGCGGGAGCGCCGCGCCGGCCGGATCGAGCGCGTCGCGGAGCCCCTCGCTCGCGCGGTGGAAGCCGAGCACGGCGAGCACGATGGCGAAGCCCGGCGCGGCCACAAGGAGCGGCCTTACCCCGAGGTACGGCTCGGCCTCGTGCAGCATGCGGCCCCAGGTCGCGGTCGGCGGCTGCGCGCCGACGCCCAGGTAGCCGAGGGCGGCTTCCGCGAGGATCATCTGCCCGGCGCTGATCGTCGCGAGCGCGAGCAGCGTCCCGCCGACGTTCGGCAGGACGTGCCGCCGGACGACGTGCAGCGGCCCCGCGCCGAGCGCGCGCGCGGAGGCCACGAAATCGCGCTGCGCGAGCTCCGCCGTCTTGGCCCGGACGACCCGCGCCGCGCCGGTCCACCCCGTGAGGCCGAGCACGAGCAGGATCGTCCCCACGTCCGCGCGCCCCACGGCGACGCCGATCGCGGTCACGAACAGGAGGTACGGCAGGGCGAGGATCACGTCGACGAGCCGCATGAGCGCGCCGTCGAGCGCGTCCGCCCGCGTGCCGGCGGCCATGCCGGCCGTGACGCCGACGAGCGCGCCGAGCCCCGTGGCGAGGGCGGTCGACGAGAGCGCGATGGCGAGGGAGAGCCGCGCGCCGTGCGCGAGGCGCGCGAGCAGGTCGCGGAAGAGCGGGTCCGTCCCGAGCCAGTGGGCGGCCGACGGCCCGGGCGGCGCTCCGGAGGCGTCGCGGGCCAGGGTGAAGTCGCTCGCGTTCGGGTCGTGGGCGATGACGGCCGGCCCCACCGCGGCGAACAGCGAGAGCAGCGCGACGATCCCGAGGCCGAGCAGCGCCGAGCGGTCCCCGAGGAACCGCCGCGCCGCGTCCTCGCCGAGGACGGCGCGCCCGGCGCGCTCGGCCGCTCGCGCCGCGCCGCGCGAAAGCCGAGCCCAGCGCGCCGCCGCCGTCACCGCTTCCCTTCGAGGAACTGCGTCACGAGCGCGACGAACTCCCCCGGGCGTTCCTCGTGGGGCGAGTGTCCGGCGTCCATGATCTCGAGCATCGCGCCGGAGATCTCGCGGGCGAGCCGCTGCGCGCTCGCCGCCGGGAAGATGCGGTCGTCGCGCCCCCACACGACGAGGGTCGGGGCCGTGATCCGGGTGAGGCGCGCGACGACGGGGCGCGCGTCGAGCACCGCGCGCATCACCGCGTGGGCGCTCTCGCGCGCCGAGGGGGCGTTGAAGAGGTCGTAGTGCCTGTCGACGCGCGACAGGGGCACGGCCGCGTCCGCCCGGAACACATCGTCGCGGAAGTACGACCGGAACGTGCCGCGGCCGTGGAGCTGCTTGAAGACGATGCCGCCGACGATCGGCAGGAGCGGGAGCTTCATCTTGAAGCTCATCGGGAACGGGTAACAGAGCGCGTCCTCCAGGACGAGCCGCTGCACGAGCTCCGGGTGGTTGGCGGCCAGCGTGATCGCGACGGCGGCGCCCATCGCGTGGCCGACGAGGTGCGCGCGGCCGACGCCGAAGGCGGCGATGAGGTCGGCCACGGCCTCGGCGAACGTCTCGATGCCGTAAGCGTACCGCGCCGGGCTCGGCTTCTCGCTCTCTCCGAAGCCCGGGAGGTCCGGGGCGATGACGTGGAACCGCTGGGCCAGCGTGTCGATCACGTCATCGAACTCCAGGTGGCTGACGAGGAAGCTGTGGATCAGGAGCAGCGCCGGGCCGTTGCCCGCGCCGGCGACCAGGACCCGCATCCTGACACCCCGGGCGGTGACATCCCTGATGACGCGTTCGACGGGTCGGGGGGCGGCGGGCGAGGCCGAGCTCCGACCCTCGCTGGCGAGGGTCTTGGCCATGGTGGCGGCGAGACTATCAGCCCTTTTGTCTGAAAGGACCGATGTGTGTCAGGGTGCGGGGCATGCCGCTGCACGAGCCCCGCTGGGTGTCGGGCGCCCCCTTGCTCGCACCTATTGCACCGAGCGTCGCTTTTTTCCCACCCCGACCGCTGACCTGCGCCGTGCCGGGCGGGCCGACGCGTCGTTCCGAGGGACGAAAAATGTCCGAGGCATGTCAAGAACCCCGGCAAAGCACCGCGTCTCGCGACAGCCACACAATAATCGTAGTCGCGTCAATTGACTGTATTCCATTCAGTGGAATAGAGTCGCCCGCGTCGGTTGGGTAGGGCCTCCGGCAATCGATGGGAGGACCGGTGCAGAGGATCCCCGAGGAGGTGCTTGATCGCATCGAGCGGGAGCACGCCCAGGGGATCACTTCGAGCGATATCCTCGAGCTGTTCGCGGCTCATGGCATCAAGTTCAGCGAGGCGACGCTCCGGAAGTATGTGCAGCTCGGCTTGCTCCCGCGCAGCGTGCGCGTGGGGCGCAAGGGCAAGCACCAGGGCTCGCAGGGGATGTATCCGGCCACGGTAGTCCGCCAGGTTCAGCGCATCAAAGAGATGATGGCCCAGGACTACACCATCGAAGAGATCCAGCGTGAATTCCTGTTCGTGAGAGGTGATATCGAGGAGCTCGAGCGCACGATGGCCAAGGTCTTCAATGCGCTCAGGGATGCCGCCAAAGAGAGGCGGAGCGAGACGAGCGGCAGGGCGATAGCCCAGGACCTCGCGAGCGCGGAGTCGCTCGCGCGGGAGCTCGTCGCCAAGCTGGCGTTGATAGAAGAGCGCTTGATGGCGCAGGCGCGGCTCACGAAACAGGCGGCTTCCTCTTGAGGGGCCGAGTCGCGGGGCTTTCGTCGTCGTGAAGTAGATGGGGCCGCGGGCGCGGCCCCGCCTGGGTTTGATGCGATCGACGGGACGGGCATCGGCTCGTTTCGTCGCAATTTTTTAGGGACGGCATCCGGCTTTACGTCGGGCTTAAGGAGCGGATCCCTCTGCGCTCGAGCTGGGACTCGGACGTACGGGGAGAGACGCGCGCGCTTGAGAGCGGAGACGCTACCAAACGGAGGCAGCGCATGGCGACGGTGTCTGACAGCGAGCTCGAGATCTTCAGCCTGGACGGTGCGGATGCGGCGGAGGGCGATCGCGACCCCGGGGGCTCGACGGAGCCCGTCGTGGAGGGCGCGCTCGCGCTCCAGGCGGACCCCGCGGAGTCGGGGAACGCCATTACACGCGAGCAGCGCAGGTCGCGGCGAAAGCGCGAGATCCGGGCGCGGACGATCAGCGTCAAGCGCATGACCAAGCGCGAGCTCGAGATCGGCCGGATGCTCTACCCCGAGACCGATTACTACAAGCCGCGGGCCCGCGCCGAGTGCGTCGACGGCCCGAGGCCGTGCCCGTACGTCTCGTGCCAGCACCACCTCTATCTCGACGTCTCCGCCAGGACGGGCGCCATCAAGCTGAACTTCCCCGATCTCGAGGTCTGGGACATGAACGAGACGTGCGCGCTCGACGTCGCGGATCGCGGCGGCACGACGCTCGAGGACGTGGGGGCGATCATGAACCTGACCCGCGAGCGGATCCGCCAGGTCGAGGTCAAGGCGCTCGCGAAGCTAGAGGCGCTGAAGGACATGATGGCGCTGCGCGATTACGTCGATGAGGGTCCGGTCGGCAAGCGCCGGCTCCCCGTGCTGACCCAGCCGGACGACGACGACGAGGACGAGGTCGACGAGGACGGGGACGAGGAAGAGGCCACGAGCGCGGACGGTGACGCCGAGGACGAGGGCCTCGAGGCGACCCGCGCCGGGCGGACGGCCGAGCTCGAGGACGCCGGCGACTTCGACGGCGGGGAGTGATCAGTCGGGCCGGGCTTCGACGGTCACGATCGCGTCCGCGCCGAGCGCGCCCGCCAGGAAGGCGCGCCACGCGGCCAGCGTGATTTTCGCGGCGGCCGCGCGGGAGGGGCGGCCGTTGAACAGCTGGATGAGCCTGCGCCTGGGCTCCGCGAGCGCGTCGCGCTCCCGCCGGGCGAGGTGTGCGTCGGCGCGGCCGAGATCGGCGTCGGTCACCCGCTGCGCGAGGCCGGCCAGGAGCTCCTTCACGCGGGCCGAGGCCTCGCTCAGCTCGCCGGCCTCTGCCCTGATCTCGACGGCGAGCGCCGCGGCGCGTGTCCCGCCGAGGACGCGCGCGCTCGCGCGGGCCGCGAGCGGCCGCTTCGCCGGCGCCGCGCTGGCCGGAGCCGGGGACGCCGTGCTCGCCGCAGGAGAGAGCGCGGCCGCGAGCAGGCCGCCTTCGCCGTTGAGGGCGGAGACCGTGAGCTCGGCGAGCTCGCGCGCCGTGGGAGCGGCCTCGCGCGCCGCAGGGAGCCGCGCGCCGACGACGGCCTGCGAGAGGGCCGCCCCCGCCGGCAGGCGGGCGTCGTGGTGACCGAGCCGGGGCACCACCGCGCCGTCCGGTGAGCCGCACCCGCGCGCGGCGAGCCGCGGCGCGAGCCAGCGCTCGGCGGCCTCCGCCGCGGCGGCCGCCTGGGAAGCGTCGGCGTTCGCGAGGACCGCGAGCCGGAGCGGGCCGGTCGCGAGCGCCTGCCAGCGGAGCTGCACGGTCTCGAGCGCGCCGCTCGCCACCCGGTCCCAGACGCCGAACGGCTCGATCCAGGACGGGTGGTCGGGCGCGATCGCGGAGGCGAAGGCCTCGAGCGCCGCGGCGCGCCCTCCGGAGAGGTGCTCCAGGTGCTGGAGCGCCGCGGCGCGCGCCAGCGTCAGCGCCTCGGGGCCCGGCGTGGTCGCCGCGACCGTGCGCGCGGCGGCGTTCGCCACGCGGCGCCCGAGCTCGGCCGGGGTCTCGCGCTCGTCGCGGAACGGCGCGTGCGCGATCACGCCGACGGCATCCGCCGTGACCCACGGCTCGATCGTGACGTCGAGCTCGCGCCGCCGGGTCTGCACGGCGGCGAGCGCGGCGAGCGCCGTCGCGCCGGCGTCGTACAGCCCTTCCTCGGCGACGCCGCACGGGCTCCCGAGCAGGACCCAGACCTCGCCTTGCCCGCGCTCGACCAGCGCCCGCCGCTCCAGGGCGGGCTGGGCTCCCGGCGCGAGCGCGCGCGAGAGCTCGGCCTCGAAGCGCCGCGCGCCGGCCTCGCCCGGCGTAGCGGGCTTCGGCGGGTCGGCGCTCGGAGGGAGGCCGAGCGCCGTCGCCCACCGCTCCGGCGGCGCGCCCGGGGCGCTCCCGGAGAGCGCCCACCACGAGGCGCGCGCGCCGGCGTCGCGGGGATCCTGCGCGGTGAGGACCTGCCGCGTGGCGACGGCGGGGCTCGGCGGCGCCGAGAGGCCGCGGCGGATCTCCTGCCGCGCCACCGCCGTCGCGAGCGCCGCCGAGGCCTCGACGGCCGGGGCCGTGGGCAGATCGGCGGCCTCGATGGTCACGCTCACGCAGCCGCCGCGCGGGCGGGCGACCCCGAGCACCTCGACGGCGCGGAACGGGGAGGGGAGCGCCGAGAGGCGCGCGCGGAGCGGGGACCCCGGCGCGCCGAGCCGCTCCGCCGCGGCGACGGCCGCCTGGGGGCTCGCGACACGCGCGGCCACGGTGACGCGGGCGGCCCGCCGCCCGAGCTGGTTCGTCGTGTACACGCCGACCGTGTCCGCCGCCGGCCAGGGGTCCGCGGGCGGGCTGCCCGCCGGCCAGGCGTCGATGCCCTCCGCCGCGCGCGCCGCCTCCTCGCAGAACGCGGCGGGGCCGACGGCGGCGATCGAGGTGCGCCCGGCGTGCAGCGCCGCGGCGCGCCACCCTTCGAGCTCCCGCGCGCCTGCGGGCGTCGCCAGGTCGACCACGGGCTCCGCGCCCGCGAGGCCCAGCTGGCCGGTGCACGCCGCGATCGGCGAGAGCTCCGGCGCGTCGAGCGGGCTCGATCGGAGCGCCTGCGTCCGCTCCGCGGCCCGGGCGACCTCCGGGCTGCCGGCCGCGATGGGCTGCGCGAACGCCGCCGACAGCGCGCGCAGGAACGGCGCCACGCGCGCCGCGTCCCTGACGAGCAGGCGCACGCGGAAGGCGCTGCGATCGATGCGCGCGTCCACGTCGAAGCCGGCCGCGAGCAGGCGCGCCTCGACCACGCTGGCGAGCGCCGTGGTCGCGACCGAGCCGAGATCGGTCGCGACCGAGACGACGAGCGCGGGCGCGGGATCACCGTCGCGCGAGACGAGGGTGAGCCGCGGCCGGGCGTCGAGGTTGCGCACCTCGATGCGCCCGACGCTCCCCTCGGGCGTCGAGGCGAACGCGTGCCCCGGCGCCGGCGGGCCGCCGGGCGGCGCGCCGCCGCAGGCCGCGAGCAGGACGAGCGGCGAGAGGAGCGCGGGCCTCAGGGAGCGCATGCGTCGTCGGAAGGCAGCGGCGCGCCCTCCAGCTGGAAATCGGCCGGGCAACGCGGGGCGATCTTGAAGCCGTAGAAGTAGGTGAGCACGCCGGTGACGGACCGGAAGGAGGCGCCGTCCGCGAGGGGCGGCCCCTCGCGCTCGAGGTCGTAGAGCTCGTTCGAGAGGCGCGGGACCTCGGCGGGGGGCACGCCGGCCCCGACGTCGATCGACGCCGCGTAGCGGCCGTCGCGGCTCGATGGGTCGCCGGCGATGCTGACGCCCTCGACCCGCACGAGCATGCCGATGTACGGGCGCGCCGACGCGTAGCCTCTCAGGTGGGCGAGCGGCACGTGGATCGGGACGGCGGGGTGGTCCTCGAAGCGGAAGCTCAAGGTCCCGCCGATCTGGGGCAGGGTGCGGCAGCCGCCGAAGCGGCCGGCGGAGGGGCCGAGGAACTCGGTGATCTCGCCGAGCACGTCGATGACGTCGCCGGGGATGAGCCGCAGGTCCGGGGGGCTGAACGCGGGCTGGAAGACCGTCATCCCCGAGTAGGGGACCGGCTCGTCGGCGCTGTCTTGCACGTAGTAGTTGCCGCGCGCGCCCTCGCCGGTCTCGTCGAAGCGGTCGATGGCGACGATCGTGGCGCCGGTGACGTGCGCGCGGCGAGCGGGCGGCACGGCGCAGCGCCGGCTCTCTTCGTCCTCCGGGGCGAGCCACCCGGCGTCACCGACGATCTCGGCGATGCGAGCGCCGCCGCCGCGCTCGTCGGCGAGGGGGATCGCGGTGGCGTCTCCGTCGCCGCCGCCGCACGCGCCGAGCAGCGGGGCGGCGGCCGCGATGAGCGGGAGCGCGGAGCAGGTGCGGGGCGGTCGAGCCATCCACTCCGGCTCATACCACAGGGCCGACGGCCGCCGAGCCCCCTTCGGGGGAGGGAAACGTCACGCCGCGAGGCTGACGCTGGACAGCATCGCCTCCAGGCGGCTCTGGATCTTGTGGCGCTTCGAGTACACCGTCTTCACGCTGATCCCCATCCGCTCCGCGATCTGCTCCGGGGGCAGGCCCTCGGCGAAGTAGAGCGCGACGAACTCGCGGTCCTTGTTGGAGAAGGCGTGGAGCACCTGCCCCACGAGCGCGGCGCGCTCGCGGCGCTCGGCCTGCTCCTGCGGCGAGGGGCGCTCGCAGGGGAGCTCGACCGCCGCGTCGTCGAGCGGGGCACAGCGCGGCGCGCGCCTCCTCGAGCGCAGATGGTCGTACGCGCAGTGGACGGCGAGCGTGCCGATCCAGGAGCTCAGCCGCGTTCCGCGGCCCGCGTCGAAGCTCCTCAGCTTGCGCATGTCGTTCGAGAGCAGCTGCACGAGCAGCGTAGCGTGGATGTCGCGGATGTCGTCCTGCGCGACCACAGCAGAGAAGCGGGCGATCACGCCGCTGATACAGCGGTGGACGAGCCGATCGTAGCGGGCGTGGAAGGCGCGCCAGGCGCGCTCGTCCCCCGCGATCATCGCCTCCACCAGCGCACCTTCGGCGAGCTCGCCGAGGTTTTCCGAGCGTCCGTTGTCGCAGAGAAGCAAGTCCTTGGGCATGCCTGGCGCCTGTGCACCCGACGTGCCAGCGAGGACCGACGCGCGGAGGGGTCGCGTCGCTGCGCGGCGTCCTCGCTCGGCGGCGGCCGCGGTCGCGCGATCTGCCGCGACTCCCCGGCGCGGCCCGCGATCTCGGGCGCCGCGGAGATCGGGCGACGAGCGCGCGCCGCGGGCGTCATCGCAGCGGCGGCGGGTCGTCGCGGACCTGCGCGTGCCCGAGGCGCTGTTAACGCGGGTTCACGTGCCCGGCGCCGTTCTGGAGACCCCGCGCGCATCGGCTCGGCGCGCGGGCCTGTTTCGGGTTATGGACGGATCGTGCTCTCCGGTCGTGCCCTGGCCCTCGCGGTCCTTGCGTGGTCGCTCCTCAAGGTCGCGGTGCGCCGTCTCTTCAACGACGGTCCGAGCGGGCTTGCGCTCTTCCGCGAGAACTACGACGCCGACGGCCTGCCGCCGCTCTCGCCCGCCGAGCGCGCGGCCCTGCCCCGCTTCTCCCGCTGCATCGCGTGCGGGCGCTGCGATCTCGGGGAGGCCGAGCGCATCGCGGCCTCCAAGGGGGCCTACCGCGGCCTCATGACCGTGGTGCTCGCGTCGTCGCGGAGCATGCCGGACTTCGACGCCGCGGCGCTCGCGCTCGCGCACGTGCCGGAGGAGGTGCTCGCCGAGAAGGAGAGGATCTGCCCGACCGGCGTGCCGTTCCGCGAGCTGGCCGGGTTCGTGCGGGCCAAGGCCAGGGCCCAGGCGGCGCCGTCCGCGGACGGGGCAGGGAGCGGCGAGCCCTCGGCCCTGGCCCTGGTCGCCGCGGTGACCTCGCCCGCGGCCGACCTCGACCCCTCGTCGGCCGATCGCGCCGCGCCCGAGGCGACGTGATGATGCCCGGTGGACGCCGCGGCGTGGCGAGGACGCTCGCCTTCCTCCTCCTCTTTTTCACCCCCGCCTGCTCCGCTCACCAGCCTGCAGCGCCCCGCACGGGAGCCGACGCGCCGATGGCGCTCGGCGTCGCGCCGAGCACCCCGCCGGCGCCCCGGCGCCACCAGGCCGAGGGCGACGAGGCGGACGACGGCGACGGCATCTCCACGCCGATGGCGCCCCACAGCGCGCGGAGCGCGGCGAAAGGGACGCCGATCCAGCGCGGGCGCGCCACCTACTACGCCGACAAGTTCAACGGCCGCCGCACCGCGAGCGGCGAGCGCTACAACCCGCGCGCGCTCACGGCCGCGCACCGGACGCTGCCCTTCGGCGCCCTGGTCGACGTGATCCGCCGGGACGGCCGCCGCGTGCGCGTGCGGATCAACGACCGCGGCCCGTTCAAGCGCGGCAGGATCATCGACCTGTCGCGCAAGGCCGCCGAGCGGATCGGGCTCATCGAGGACGGCGTCACCCAGGTGACGCTCGAGCTCATCTGGAAGCCGGCCCGGGGGCCGCGCTGACGCGCGCCGCGGCCCCTGCTGCGCGCGCCGCGGCCCCTACTGGACGAGGCTGAGCCGCGGGGCCGCGGCGAAGGCCGCGAGGTGGCCGCTCTCCTCGGCCACGTAGACGTCGCACCGCTCGTCCACCCGCAGGAGATCCGGGATGAGGTCCGTCGGCACCTTGCCGAGCAGCGCGCCGTCGCGCGGCCGGACGACGTGCACCTCGCTCTGCGGCACGAACAGCGCGCCCGAGCGGAGCACCGGCTCGAGGCGCCGCGGCCTGTCGCCCTCGACGCCGCCCGCGATGACGTGCCGGTACCGGACCGCGCCGTCTTGCGCGCCGACCCCGACGATCTCGCCTGCCTCGCTGTTCACGACGACCACATCGTCCACCATGAGGCACGAGGCCGTCGCCGCGCACGCGGTCAGGTCGAAGCGCGTCGCCCCGGTGCGACGATCGATCCCCACGAGACCCGTGCCGCGCCGCCCGTGGGTCACCACGCACACCGTCTCGGGCCCGAGCAGCGGCGCGCCGACCGGCGCCACGTGCTTCGGCAGATCGACAGTCCACCGCGCCTCGCCGGACCACGGGTCGAGGTGGTGCAGCCGCGCCCCGCCGCGGCCGACGAAGGCGCCGTCGCCGGCCAGCGCGAAGAGCGCGTCGTGATCGACCGCCACCGGCGACGCGAACGGGAGCCGGTCGCAGAAGCGCCACACGACCTCGCCGCTCAGCACGTCGAGCGCCGCGAGGGCCGGCTCGCCGCTGCCCACGAGGACGAGCTTGCCCGCGCGGCGGAGCCGGAAGTTCTCGCCGCGCCGCGCCGCGTAGCGCCAGCGCACCTCGCCGGAGTAGAGGTCCACGGCCGCGAGGTGGCGCGTCCCCTCGCTCACGATGAGCATCCGCGGCAGCCCGGGGGCGCTCACCACCGCGCCCGAGGCGTTCGCGCCGACGCGCGGCGAGAGCCGCGTCGACCAGGCGACCTCGCCGCTCGCCAGATCGTGCAGCTGGAGCGTGCCGTCGGGCAGGAGCCGCCCGAGGCCGACCGGCGTCATCACCGAGACCGCGCGGGGCGCAGGCTTGCGCCACAGGCACTCGCCGGTGCGCCGATCGATGCACGTCAGCTCGCGCGTCGAGCCCACCACGAGCACATCGCCGCACAGGAAGGTGGCGCGGAGGTCGAGCGACGGGATCGCCGCGATCCACCGGGCCGTGAAGCGCAGGCGCGTCCGCCCGAACGTGTCCTCGGCCGCGGCCTGCGGGCGCGCCGCCGCCGCGAAGGCGCGGTACGTCTCCGGGGCCACGTTGATCTTCGCGTCGTTGCGCGTGAGCTCGCGGAGCCGCTCGGCGAGCTCGCGGACGCGCGCCCGGAACTCGAACAGGCGCAGGTTCGACGTCTGCCCGCGATCGCGGCGCACCAGGCTGCGCGCGAGCGCCCGCCCGAACGCGACCACGCCTTGGGCGAGCGCCGCCACGTCGACGGCCGGGAAGGTCCAGGTCTGCGCCCGCTCCTCGGCGGCCGCGAATGAGGGTGCGCGGCCAGGGCCGGGCGCGCGGGGATCGGCGGAGGGGACGCGGCCCACGCGGGGCACGCCGAGCGTGAGCGACAGCGCCCCCTCGCTGTGCAGCCGGACGCCGAGGATCGCGCCGCCGACGGTCAGCCGCCGGTGGTAGGGCTGGCGCCGCGCCCACGCGTCGAGCGACTCGAGCGACAGCGACGCGAGCTGCTCGGCGAACGGGAAGACGAAGACGTCGGGCAGCTCCCGCGCCTCCTCGCCCACGAGCACGCGGATCTTGCCCCGGAAGAGGAGCGAGAACAGGTCGGCCCGGAGCACGGCCGGCTGCGTGAGCGCAGCGCCCTGCGACGTGCGCAGGAGCGCCTCGGCCGCGATGGCGATCGGGATCTCGCCGGTCGGCTCGACGCCCACGATCGCCGGCTCTCCTCCCGCCTCGTCGGGCGAGAACGGCAGGGCGGCGGCGAGGCACCGCCGGGCGGCCGAGAGCCGTTGCTCGCCGAGTCCGCCGAGCCCGCCGAGATCCGCGTCGTTGTCGGCGAAGGCGGCGTCGCGGCGCGCGCCCGGGCCCCGGCGCGAGGCGAACCGGTCGATGGCCGCGAGGAGGCGCGCGCAGAGCGCTTCGCCGTCGAAGCGCCGCTCGTGCAGGGCCACCTCGGGCACGTCTCCGCCCTGGAAGACGGTGACGAGGAGGTCGCGGCCCACGCGCTCCAGCCCGAGCTCCCAGGGGTCGGGCTCGAGGCACAGGCGCACGACGGCGCGCGCGCGGCGTCCGGAGGCGAGCTCCCCCGCGGCCTCGGCGAGCTCGCAGAGCAGCGGCAGCGCCTCGGCCTCGGCGCGTAGCGGCAGCGCCGCTCCATCGAGCGGAGGAGACGCGTTGCGCGCCCCCTCCAGGACGAAGTCGAGCACATCGTGCAGCGACGTGCGCTCGGGCTCCGGTGAGCATCGGGTGTTGTCGGCGACAAGTGACAGTCCGGGCATCCGCCGACGGATGCTAGGCAGCGCGCGGCCTGATCCTAAGTTTTGTGCGCGGATCGCCGCGGAGTGGACAAGTACGTGCCACCTGGCTAGACGGCGCCAGCGCAGGGCGCGCCGCGGCCCGAGGCGCCCTGCGGCGAGGCGACGATGAGGAGGCGTCGATGGGTCGATGACGGCCTGATGACGGCGGCGCGCGCCGCGCAGGTTGTTTGGCAATCGAACCGGACGTGCGACACTGCGCGCTCCGAGCGCCATGCCTCCTGATAGACCGCCCCATTTCTCGATGCTCCGATCGTTCGCGCTCGCCGACTTCGTCACGCTGGCGAACGCGGCGAGCGGCACGCTGAGCATCCTGCTTTGCCTGAACTACGTGGCCGAGCGCGAGCGCATCTACATCTGGGTGGCCTTCGGGCTCCTGCCGTTCGCGCTGGCGTGCGACATCCTCGACGGCACGATCGCGCGCTGGCGTCGCAAGCACTCGCCGCTCGGGGCCGATCTCGACTCGCTCGCCGACGTGGTCTCGTTCGGCGTCGCGCCCGCGGTGCTCGGCTTCGCGCTCGGCCTGCGCGGGCTGTGGGACGCCGCCGCCCTCGTGTACTTCGTCGCTTGCGGGATCAGCCGCCTCGCGCGGTACAACGTGACGGCCGCCGAGCTGTCGGACGAGCGGGGAAAGGTGCGTTACTACGAGGGGACGCCGATCCCCACGAGCTTGCTCATCGTGCTGCTCTTCGGGGTGCTCTTCGCCAAGGAGCGCGTGCACGAGCAGCTCTGGCTCGGGTCCATCGCGATCGGCCCCTGGGTGTTCCACCCGCTCAGCCTGGTCTATGCCGTGAGCGGCAGCGCCATGGTCAGCGGCACGTTGAGGATACCGAAGCCGTAGCGGGGAGGGGCGGGCGCGCGCCGACGCGCGCCGGGGAGGGGCGGGTACGCGCCGACGCCCGCCGGGAGGGGCGGGTACGCGCCGACGCGCCGGCCTCGCTCGGGTTCGTCGCGCCACACGACTTGCCTCTCCCTGGGCGCCCAGGCAGGCTCCGGTCATGGGCCAGCCCGCCGAGAAGCAGCCCCGCGCCACGTACGCCGACCTCGAAGCCGTCCCGTCGAACAAGGTGGCGGAGCTCGTCCGCGGCACCCTGCACGTGTTCCCCCGGCCGGCGCCGCGACATGCGCGAGCCGCGTCCAGGCTTGGAGGGAAGCTGTCCGGCCCCTTCGACCTGGGCGAAGGCGGGCCCGGCGGTTGGACCATCCTGGTCGAGCCTGAGCTGCACTTCCCCGACCCGCACACGGCTGGTGAGTTCGACGCGCTCGTGCCCGACCTCGCCGGATGGCGGATCGAGCGCATGCCCGAGCTGCCCGAGACGGCCTTCTTCCCGCTCGCTCCCGACTGGATCTGCGAGGTCCTGAGCCCGTCGACCGAAGACGTCGATCGCACGGAGAAGATGCCCCTCTATGCGCGCGAAGGCGTGCTCCACGCGTGGCTCGTCGATCCAATCCGGCGCACCCTCGAGGTCTTTTCGCTCGCGGCGGGCGGGGGCTGGGAGCCCGGCCCCGTCCACCGCGACGCGGCGCGGGTCCGGGCCGTGCCCTTCGAGGCCATCGAGATCGATCTCTCGGTGCTCTGGGCGAAGTAGCAGAGGCAAGTCCCCGGTCCGGCGGGCCGCGCACGGTCGCTCTCGATCACGGGCACCCGGCGGCGATAGACTGCCTGGATGCGGCCCTGCAGGAGCTGTGGTGCCTCGCTGGAGGCAAGTCATGATGGGATCGCATGCCCGCGCTGCGGCGCTGATGCCCCCGGCGTCGCAGGCGCGGCTGCACCGCAGGGCGCGCCCGCGCCCGCGCCCGCGCCGGGGCCGTCCCGGGCGACGAAGGTGCTCCTCGCCGTGGCGATGGCTGCGGTCGGGATCGGCTTCGCGGTGATGTTCTTCGCGCGCGTCGAGCCGCCGCAGGAGCCCGCGCCGCGCGCGCGCCCGCTCTCCACGCAGCTCGACGCCCTCTGCTTCGTGGACGCGAACGGCGACGACGCGCCCGACCCGGTGCTGTGGCAGGACGGCAAGACCCGCGGGCGCGTGGTGGCCATCGACGGGCGGAGCGGGCAGGGGATCTGGGCCTCGCGGGAGATCGAGGAGCCGGACGCGCTCGCCTGCCCGGACCCGAACATGGTGCTCGCGGGCGGGGGCGACGCCGCGCTGCGCGCGCTCGACGCCCGCACCGGCAAGGAGCGGTGGGTGGCGAACCTCCCCGGGGTCCCCGACGAGATCGCAGGGGGCAACGGCTGCGCGACGGTGGTGATGAAGGACGGCACGGCCACCGGGATCAAGCTCGAAGGGGGCGCGGCGGCTGACTGCCCGACGGCGCCGCAGCCGTCGGCGATCACGGGGCAGTTCTGGGAGCGCAAGAAGAACCCCCAGGTGGTCCAGGCCGGCGGCGTGGAGGTCGTGCTCACCGTGCCGACCGAGGGCCCGCCGCGGCTCACGGCCGAGGGGCGGCGCGGCAGCGAGTCGCTCTGGAAGAAGGAGCTCGCCGCCCGCGCGCCGCTCTCCGGCGGGCGGCCCGACCTGTTCCTCGTCGCGAGCGGCGGCGCCGCCGTCGTCGTCGGCGTCGACGTGGTGAACGGCACCGAGCCGCGGATCCTCGCCCTCGATCCGGTGTCCGGGGCCGTGCGGTACGAGCGCGCCGCGGCCTACCTCGGCGACCGGCTCACGGCGGCGAAGGCGTCGGGCCCCTACGTCTACGTCGTCAGCGGCGCCGCGGTGAGCGGCGCTGCGCTGCGCGCGATCGACCCGGCGACCGGCGAGACCGCGTGGCGCGCGACCACGCCGCCGTCGCCGTGAGCCGGTTGTCGAGCGGGTCGTCGAGCGGGTCGTCGACGTGGCCCGCGGCGCGCCCTCAGCAGAGGCAGCCCACGAACGTGCCCGAGAACAGCGGTCGCTCCATCACGGCGGCGCCGCACGTCGGGCACGTCTCGCCGAGCTTGAGCTCCCGGGGCTGCGGCGCCGGCTTCGCCGGCTGCGCGGAAGGGGACGGTCCCGCGACGGCGAGCGGCTGGAACTCCACGATCGACACGCGCGAGAACCCCTGCCTCGGCGTGGCGCTGCGCTGCGGCGACGCGAGGAGATCCTGCTTGTTGCGGACCGGCAGGATGGGACGCGACATGTTGATGTAGGCGAGCTCGATGGTGTAGAGCGCCGGATCGAGCATGCGCGGATCCTCTGGCTGCACGATCCCGTGCTGGAACGCCTCGATCAGCATGTCGACGTCCGTCCTCGCGTTGCGGTTGCGCGCGGCGTCGACCAGGAAGAGGCCATTGCCGTAGTAGGCGGCGTTGAGCCAGAAGCCGGTGCCCGCGGTGTGATAGCCGCCGGTCGCCCACTTGTACCCGCGCAGCGAGCGCACGTGTGTCGTCAGCGCGTTCGCGAGCGCGTACGACGTCATGCCGAGGGGCAAGAGGCTCACGAGCGCCGCCGGGTGGAAGTTCAGGCAATCGCTGCAACAGACAGGCACCGTCGGCGCGAGCGCCTGCGCCGGATCGATGCAGACCTGGACTTCCGATTCGCTGCGATAGCAGCCGGTAAAACACGAATGCCGCTCGACGGCGGCCAGGAGCGCGGCGGGAAGTGCCATGCGGGGAACTATACCGTCCACGAGGGCGCATGGCTGCCACCAGGCGCAGCGGCGCCGCCGCTGTCCGAGGCGTGCGCCCCGCGGCGAGCCCAGGTGTTCGCGACGTTCGCGGACGTGCCCGCGCGTCCGCGTGGTCGCATCTCGCATCTCGTCTGCTCGCATGATTGCGAGCAGACGAGCGCAATTGCGTCCTTCGTGCGCCTGTCACAGGATCGCTGCGTGCTGATCGCCGTCCACCCTGAGCGATTGCTCCGCTGTCGGTGCGTCCTCGATGGAGATCGCGCGGAGCGGCGCGGGCTGCTGTCCAGCGCGGGCGCCTCCGCCTCGTGTTCATCGGAGTGCCGCGCGGACGCACAGGCGGCGTGACGCGGCGGGAGCGTTCGCTGCTCATTGCGCTCGCCGGCGCGCTCTCGGCGCTGCTCCCGGCGCTCGCGCTCTCGGGGTTCACGGTCGACGATGCCCTGATCACGGCGCGTTATGCGCACCACCTCGCTCGGGGGCTGGGCTACCGCTTCAACGCGGCCGGGCCGGTGACCGACGGCGTGACGCCGCTCGGGTGGGCGTTCGTGCTGGCGCCGTTCGCGGCCGGCGGGCCGCTCGCCGCGCTCGCGGCCGCGAAGGCGCTCGGCGCCCTCGCGTGGACGCTCGCCGCCGGCGTCCTGGCGCTCGCGGTCGATCGGGCGTCCGCCCGGCCCGCGCGGTTCGCGGCGCTCGCGCTCGTGCCAGCGTCGGCGCCGCTCGCCGCCTGGAGCGTGGCGGGCATGGAGACGGGCGTCGTCGCGGCGCTCGGGGCGCTCGCCGTCGCGCTGCCAGCGCTCGGCGGCGCGCTCGCCGGCGCGGCCTGCGCCGGGGCCGCGGCGGCCCTCCGGCCGGAGCTCCTGCCGTTCGCGCTCATCGTCGCGCTCTCGGCCCCTGCGGCGCCGCGCCGCGACGCCGCAGGGGACGCGCCGCCGCGGCCCGCGTGGGCCCGAGCGCTCGCCGCGCTCGCGCTCGCGGGCCTCCCCTTCGTCGCCGTGGCCGTGGCGCGCCTCTCGATCTTCGGGCGGGCCGCGCCGCTCTCTGCGCTGGCGAAGGCGCCGGACGCGGCGCTCGGGGCCCGGTACGCGCTCGCGTGCTTCCTCCTGACCGGGCCGGTGGCGCTGATCGCGCCGGCCGCGTGGCGCGCGCTCCCCGCGTGGCCGCGCGGGCTGCTCGCGGCGGTCGCGGTGCACTTCCTCGCTGTCGCGGCGGCGGGCGGCGACTGGATGCCGCTCTCGCGGCTCGTCGTCCCGGCGCTGCCCGCCGTGGTGCTCGCGGCGGCCCACGTCGCCTCGGTGGCCGACGCGCGCGCCACGGCGCTCCGGCTCGCGCTCGCGCTCGCGGGGGAGCTCTTCGTGATGGTCCGGGTCGGGCCGACCGCCGCGCGGGTGGGCAGCGACCGGCTGCGCGTCGTCGAGGAGCTCCGCGGCGCGCTCGCCGGGGCGGAGGTCGTCGCGGCGCTCGACATCGGCTGGCTCGGGGCGGCGACGGGCGCGACCCTCGTCGATCTCGCGGGGGTCACCGATCCGGCGATCGCGGCGCTGCCCGGCGGGCACACCACGAAGCGGATCCCCGGGGCGCTGCTGGACGCGCGCCGGGTGGACGCGCTGGTGCTGCTGCTCGCCGAGGGCGAGGCGCCCGCGTCGCCTTGGACCGCATCGCGGTTCGCGCGCGGGGTGGAGCAGCGCGTCGCGCGCCTGCCCGGCGCTGGCGACGCGTTCGCTCCGGTGGCGGTGAGCGGCGTCCCGCACCTCCGCTACGTGGTGCTGCGGCGGCGCGCAGGCGACGCGGACGCAGGACGGGCGCCCCCTGACGCGGGCGCGCAGCGCGACAGGTAGGTGAGTCGGCGAGGCGCGCCGGTGCGCCAGCGTGTGCGCCGCGCCGACGCGGGCGCCTGCGCCGCGACATGCGTCCCCGCGCGGTGATCGGCCGCGGTGAGCCGGCGCGCACGGCGCGCGGCGTCGAGCGAGGTGACAGTGGACGGACCGCGCGCGCCGCTGGCACGCTGTGCAATAGCGGCAGAGCGCCCGCCAGGAGCGCGTCAGCTCGATGCAGGCAGGAGAGGTCGTCGACGACCGGTTCGAGATCGAGGAGCACGCCGCCTCGGGCGCGACGGCGCGCGTGTACCGCGCGCGCGACCTCCGGTCCGGTGAGCTCGTCGCGCTCAAGCTCCTCCAGACAGCCGCCACGGCGTCGCTGAGCGCCCTCGCGCGCGAGCACCTCGCCCTCGCGACGCTCGCGATCCCCGGCGTCGCCCGTTACGTCGCGCACGGAGCGACGGGCGGGGGCCGGCTCTACCTCGCGATGGAGTGGCTCGACGGCGAGACCCTCTCGGAGCGGCTCGGTCGCGGCCCGCTCACGCTCGCCGAGGCCTCCACGCTCGCCGCGCGCATCGCCGAGACGCTCGCCGCCGTCCACCAGCTGGGGTTCGTGCACTGCGACGTGAAGCCGGACAACCTCATCCTCGAGGGCGGCGACCTCCAGCGCGTCCGCCTCATCGACTTCGGCGTCTCGCGCTTCTCCGGGGATGAAGAGGAGTTCCCGACGCTCGGCGACATCCGCGGCACGCCCCAGTACATGGCCCCGGAGCAGGCCCGCGGCGAGCCGCAGATCGACGCGCGCGCCGACGTGTTCGCGCTCGGCAGCGTGCTCTTCGAGTGCGTCACCGGGCGCGCCGCGTTCGGCGGCAGCGACCCGCTCTCGGTGCTCATGAAGGTCCTCCTCGAGGAGCCGCCGCGGCTCAGGGAGCTCCGCGACGACGTCCCGGCCTGGCTCGACCGGCTCGTCGCGCGGATGCTGTCGAAGGCGCGGGAGTCCCGGCCGCGCGACGCGGGCGTCGTCGCGGCGGCGCTCGCCGCGGAGGCGCTGGATCCGCGCCTCGACGCGGGCCCGCCGTCGCTGCAGCCCCCGTCGTCCCACCCGCCGGCGCAGCGCGGCCGTGAGATCACGACCAGCGAGCGGAAGGTCATGTGCCTCCTCCTCGCCCGGGAGGGCCAGGCCGACGCGGCGGCGACGCTCTCCGACGTCGAGGACGAGGCGAGGGCGCGGGCGATCCGCGAAATCGTCGAGCGCCACCGCGGCCGGATCGAGCTCCTGGAGGCGCGGTGGCTGCTCGTGACGCTCTCGGGCTCGGCCGCGCCCACGGACCTCGCGGCGCAGGCGGCCCGCTGCGCCCTCTCGCTCAGGGAGCTGCTCGGCGGCGCCCGCCTCTCGCTCGTCACCGGCCGCGCCGAGGTCGCGGCGCGGCTGCCGGTCGGCGCGGTGATCGATCGCCTCGTGCAGCTCGTCCAGGGCAGCCGCGAGCCCCTCCATCCGGCCGCGATCCGCATCGACGACACGACGGCGGGCCTGCTCGGCGCGCGGTTCGACGCCACCCGGGACGCGTCGGGGTGCTGGCTCCACGGCGCGCGCGAGGAGCCCGAGACGCAGCCCTCGCTCCTCGGCCGGCCGGCGCCCTACGTCGGGCGCGAGCGCGAGCTCGGGCTGATCGAGGCCGAGATCGACGCCTGCGTCCGCGGGGCGGCGCCGGGCGCGGTGCTGGTGACGGGCGCGGTGGGGTCGGGCAAATCGCGCCTTTGTTACGAGCTCGTCCGCGCGCTCGGGTCGCGCGCCGAGCCCCTCGCGGTGTGGCTCGGCCAGGCGGACCCGATGAGCGCGGGCTCCGCCTTCGGCCTCCTCCAGCGCGCGCTCCGCCGCGGGCTCGGCCTGCGCGACGGCGAGCCGATCGAGTCGAAGCGGCGCAAGATCCGCGCGCGCGTCGAGCGCCGCTGCGGCGCCGCGGCGGCCGCGCGCATCGCGCCCTTCCTCGGCGAGCTCGCGGGCGCGCCGTTCCCGGACGACGACGACGTGCAGCTCAGGGCGGCGCGGCGGCGCCCGCTCCTGATGAGCGACCAGCTGCGCCTCGCGTGGGAGGATTTCCTCGACGCCGAGTGCGCCGCGCAGCCGGTGCTCCTCGTGCTCGACGACCTGCACTGGGGCGATCTTCCGACCGTGACGCTGGTCGAGGCCGCGCTGCGCAACCTCAAGGGCAGGCGCTTCGCGGTGCTCGCGCTGGCGCGGCCCGGCGTGCACGAGCTCTTCCCGGGGCTCTGGGGGCCTCACCTCGCCCGGGAGGTCCGCCTCTCGCCGCTCGCGCCCTCGGGCGGCGAGAGGCTCGTGCGGGAGGCGCTCGGCGCCCGGGCGAGCGCGGAGCTCGTGAGGACGCTCGTCGAGCGCGCCGACGGCAACGTGTTCTATCTGGAGGAGCAGATCCGCGCCGCCGCCCGCGGCCGGACCGCGGCGCCGCCGGAGACGGTGCTCGCGATGGTGCAGGCCGGGCTCGACGCGCTCGACCCGGAGGCGCGCCGCGTGCTGCGCGCCGCGAGCGTCTTCGGCGAGGCGTTCTCCGAGGCGGGGGTCGCCGCGCTCGTGGGCCGGGCGGAGGTCGCGCGCGAGCTCGACGAGCTCGTGCGGCACGAGGCGATCGTGCGGATCGGGCCGCGGAGCGCGGCCGGCGACGCCGCGCTCCGGTTCCGCCACGCGCTCATCCGCGAGGCCGCCTATAGCATGCTGACCGAGGGCGACCGGCGGCTCGGCCACGCGCTCGCGGGCGGCTTCCTCGCGCAGCGCGGCGAGGCCGATCCCATGGCGCTCGCCGAGCACTTCGAGCGCGGCGGCGAGCCCGCGCGCGCGGCCACGGCGTACCTCGCGGCCGCGCGGCAGGCGCTCCGGGGCAACGACCTCGGCGCGGTGCTGGCGCGCGCCGCGCGCGGCATCGCGTGTGATCCAGCGCCCGCCACGGTAGGCGAGCTCCGCCTGCTCGAGAGCCAGGCGCACTTCTGGCGCGGCGATCTCGCGCTCGCCGAGGAGCGCGCCGCGGTCTCCGCGGAGCACCTCGCGGAGGGCTCCGCCGCCTGGTTCGCCGCGCTGACCCGGATCATCATCGCCGCGGGCGCCACGGGCAGCCTCGAGCGCGTGGAGCGCTGGGCCGCCGTCGCGCGCGAGACGCCTGCGCCCCTCGAGGACGGGAGCTCAGCGAAGAGCGTGTGCCTGAGCTCCGCCGCGCTCATGCTGATCTTCGGCGGCCGCTATGCGCTGGCCGACGCGCTGATCGAGGGCGCGGAGCGCGCGATCGAGGGCGCCCCGGCGCCGGATCTCGAGGCCGTGGCGAACCTCCACGAGGCGCGCGCCATCCGCGCGCACGCGGGCGGCGACCCCGGCGCGAGCCTCGCGGGCATCGAGGCGGCGCTCGCGGCGTTCGAGCAGGCCGGCGACGTGCGGCGGGCGTGCATGGCGCGGATGAACCTCGGCTACTCCTACGGCCAGGTGGGTCAGCTCGAGGAGGCCGAGGCGGCGCTGCGGCTGGCGCTCGCCGAGTCGGAGCGGATGGAGCTGCGCGGCACCACGGCGTACGTCCTCCAGAACCTCGGCCTGGTGCTCGCCTACCGAGGCCGGCTCGACGAGGCGAGGTCGGTCGAGGAGACAGCGTGCGAGATGCTGGAGCGCCACGGCGACGTGCGCATGGAGGGCTGCGCGCGCGTCTACCTCGCGAGCATCCTGCTCCTCGCGGGCGATCCCGAGGCGGCGGCGCGCGAGGCGCGGGCCGCGGACGCGATCCTCGAGCGGGCCCCGCCGATGCGCGCCTACGCCGTCGCGGTGCTCGGGCGCGCGCTGCTCCACCTCGGCAGCCCCGGCGACGCGCTCGCCGCCGCCGAGCGTGCGCGCGCGCTGCTCGACGAGGTGGGCGTGGAGGAGGGCGAGTCGGTGGTGCGCCTGGTCTATGCCGAGGCGCTGTCGGTCTGCGGGCGTCGGGCCGAGGCCGCGCGCGCGATCGCCGAGGCGCGCGATCGCCTGCTCGCGCGCGCCGGGAAGATCAGCGACCGCGCTTTCCGGGCGCACTTCCTGGAGCGGGCGGCGGACAACGCGCGCACGCTCGAGCTCGCGCGGGCGTGGCTGGGCGAGGCGGCGGAGTAGCCGAGCGCGCTCGTCGCTCATCGCTCGTGACGAGGCCCGCTGCGCAGGCGGCGCGCCTGCCGCTGCGCCGCCGGGGTGGTCCTCGCCGGTGTTATTCCGGTCGACCGCGAGATCGGATCCGGTAGCTTCCTCCTCGCCTGCGCCGCTGCCGTGCGCAAGGGCGGGACGGTGCTGCCCGACGAGGGGACGATCGCGCCCGAGCACCCGGTGTGGGTGAGGTTCGCGCGCGGCATGGCCCCGCTGATGAGGCTGTCGGCGCAGCTCATGGCGAACATCGTCGAGGTGCCGGGCGGCAGGCCGGTGCGCGTGCTCGACGTGGCGGCGGGCCACGGCGTCTTCGGGATCACGCTGGCCCAGCGCCATCCGAGCGTCGAGGTCGTGGCGCTCGACTGGCCCGCGGTGCTGGAGGTGGCGCGGGAGAACGCGGAAGCTGCCGGCGTGGCCGAGCGGTGGCGGCCGTTCCGCGGCAGCGCGTTCGATGAGCCGTTCGGCGAGGGGTACGACATGGTGCTGCTGACGAACTTCCTGCACCACTTCGACGTGCCGACGTGCGAAGCGCTCCTGCGCAAGGCGCGCGCCGCGATGTCCGAGGGCGGCCGGGCGATCACGGTGGAGATGGTCCCGAACGAGGACCGCGTCTCGCCCCCGGGCGCGGCGTCGTTCGCCATGACGATGCTCGTCCAGACGTCGCGAGGCGACGCGTACACGGAAGCGGGGCTCGGCGCGATGTTCGGCCGCGCAGGGTTCTCGCGGACGGAGTTTCACCCGCTGCCGTCCACGAGGCAGGAGCTGGCCATTTCCTACCGCTAGCGAGCGGGCGGCGCGACCTCCTGACCGCGGACGAGCGGGCGGCGCGACGCCCCGCCGGAGGGCGGTCGGCCAGGTCGTTTACACTGGGAGGCGGCGATGAGGAGCCGCCCTTTCATCATGCTGCGCCTCCCCAGGGTCGTGCATCCGGGCGAGATGTTCGACGTCGGGCTCTCGCTCGAAAGCGCTGCGGAGACGCCCATCAAGTTCGTGCGCGTGGCCCTGCGGCACACGCACGAGCAGCTGGTTCCGGGTGAGGGGACCTTCGAGGTCCGCGATCTGCTCCTCCTCAGCGAGGAGGTGGCCGGGGAGGGGCGGCTCGGCGAGGGGATTCACCGCTACAGGGTCTCGTTCGCGCTGCCTTGTGATCTCCCGCCGACGTTCGCCGGCGCCTTCCAGGCGTGCCGGTGCGAGGTCCGCGCGCACGTCTCCATTCCGTGGTGGCTCGACGCCCGGGAGAGCCAGGAGGTCCTCGTCCGGCCCAGGTCTGCGCAGCGGCCGGAAGACGAGCCGTTCATCGACGCGAGCCACCGCGGGCGCGGCGCCTTCGTCGAGGTGTCGCTGCCGGGCCGGACCCTCACCCCGGGCGCGATCCTGACCGGGGCCGTCGCCTTCGGTGGTCTCCCGGGGCGCTATCCCTTCGGGCTCCGCGTCGCGCTGGTCGGCAATGGGGTGGAGCAGGTGAACGCGCGCAGCGGTTCGTACGAGAGCTGCCCGAACGTGTTCTTTCAAGATGTCACAGGGATCGCCGAGGGAACGGAGGTGCCTTTCCGCATCTCCTTGCCGAGCGATCTCGCGCCGTCCTTCAGCCTCCGCGAGGTTGCCCTGGAGTACGCGCTGGAGGTGACGATCGAGCACCTGGCGGGCGGGGAGCTGGTGCGACACCGCGTGCCGGTGATCGTCGGCCTGTTCGAGCCGCGGACCGGGGGCGATGGCAAGCGGCCCCGGGTCGGCGCGGATCGCTGGCGTGCGGTCTGGGCGCGCGCGGGGAAGCGGGTGGGGCTCTCGCTGGAGCGGGGGCTGAGGCTCCGCGGCGTGCGCGCGGGCTGCACCGTCGAGGTGACCTCTGCCGTGAAGGGGTTGAGGGCCGGCCTTGGCGCGACGGTGCGGTTCGCGGAGCCCTGGGGGTTGCGCCTCGACGTCCAGTGGCGGCGCGTGCTGGAGCTCGATGGGCTGGAGACGGGCGAGGAGGGGTTCGATCGGCGCTTCCGGTTGGTCGGACGGGAGGAGGCGCAGGTGCTGGCCGCGCTCGGGCCTGCGCTCCGGCGTGCGCTGCGTGGTTTCCATCGGGCCGACGTGGACGACAGGGAGGCGTGGGTGTGGAGCGCCGCGGAGGCGTCGGACGAGCAGGCGCTCGACGCGTTCCTGGCGCAGGTCAACGCGCTCGCGCAGGCGCTCGCGGAGGCCGGCGCGGCGCTGCCGCCGCCCGCGGCGATGGCGGCGTGGCTGCCCGCGTGGCGCCGCTTCGCGGAGGAGAGCGACGGGGCGCTCCGGGTCGGTTCGATGCGGCTCTCGGGGACGCTCGAAGGGGCGCGTTTCGAGCTGGAGACGCTGTTCAAGGGGGCCGTTCCGGCGAGGACACGGGTCTCGTTGCGGCTGGATCCGCCGATCGAGGGCGCGGCCAGGCCGAGGAACGCGGCGGAGCAGGGCATCGCAGCGGCGATCCTGGAGCAGGCGGCGCGCGTCGGGGGCGTTGCGGATGCGGAGGAGGGGGTCGCGGTGGCGCCGGGCGTGATCGCGGTGGTGATCGGGGCGCCGCTCGCGGATCCGGCGGCGGCGCGGGAGGTCCTGCGGCCCATGCTGGCGCTCGCGCGGCAGATGCGGGGGGAGGGGCGGGGCGGGCCGTACCGGTGAAGGGGAGCGAGGGCGGGGACGAGACATGGCCGGGGGCTGGTCGGCAGGGCGGGCGGGTATGTCGGGAGTTGGCCCGGGGGAGCTATTCGGAGCGCACTCGGAGCTCCGATACCGCACGCCGGATGCCTTTCACCACGACGGTCCAGGCCTCGTCACGGTTCTGCCAGCTGGTGACCGGTCTACCAAAGCTCCGTCTGGAGGACTGGGAGACGACCTGAGCTAACCCGTCACCCGGCTGGCGCGGTCGCCTCGATCGGCAGCGCTTGGCGCGCCGCGCAGCGCACCCCGAGCTCGTTCACGCTTCGTCCGCTCCCCGCCACGAGCGCCGATCACCACGGCGACCGTCGCACCGACGAACACGATCTGCATCAGCGTTCGCGGCACCGGCGGCGTCACCGGGCTGCCGCCCAGCGTGAGCCCCGCGCGCGCCGCATACACGTTCGCAGGGAACATCGCCAGGAGCAGCACCGTCAGCGCCGCAGCCGCCCACGGCGCGAGCCGCGGAACCAGGAGCGCCGCCGCGCCCGCGATCTCCAGGACACCCGTCGCAGCCACGAGGAGCTCCGGGTAGGGCAGCGCCGGCGGCACCATCGCCACGAGCTCGGCGCGCCGGCTCCCGAAGTGGGCCGATCCGGTCAGCAGGAACATCGCCGCGAGGGCGTACCGCAAGCAGGTCACCCAGCTCGCGAGGTGCCTGACGCCGAGGCGCCCGAGGACAACGAACAGCGCGAACGAGATCGAGAGGACGAGGAGAGGTGCCATGCCCTGAAGGTGGCGACCCGCTCCTCACCCGTCTTGAACGAGCTGGCTACGGCGTCTCAGATCGGAGGGGCTCACCCCGAACATCCGTCGGAAGGTCCGGGTCATGTGCGCCGCGTCGGCGAAGCCGGCCGCGCTGGCGGCCTCCGAGAGCGCCGCGCCGCCGGCGATCCCCGCCCCGGCGCGCTCCAGCTTGAGCCACAGGAGGTACGGCCGCAGGGGCACGCCGACGCTCTCCGTGAAGGCGTGCATGAACCGCCCCGGCGAGAGCCGCGCGATGCGGGCCAGGCCTTCGAGCGAAGTGTCCGCGTCTCCGGCGCCTGCCCGCAGATGGCGCAGCACCCGCTGGACCCCGGGGTGCCTCGGCCTCGGCGAGGACGGCGGGATCGCGATCCCCAGCGCCTCGAACACGCCGGGCAGCGCCGCCGAGAGCCCGGCCTCTCCACGCTCGGCGACGCACGACCGCAGCCGAGCCGCCGTCTCGCTGCCCATGACCTCGATGGGCGATGTCCCGAGCGCCTGGGCGAGCCCATCTCCGACGTCGCTCTCCGGCTCGATGAACACGATGAGCACACGGGCGCCCGACGCATCGATCGCGTGCGCGGTGTCCGGGGCCGTGAGGACGGCGCTTCCACGCTGGAACGCGCCCCTGTCGGCCGTCTGGATCTGGAGCTCGCCGTCGAGCGCCAGCACGAGGTGCCAGCAATGGTGGGCGTGCAGCGTGCTCCGCTCTCCAGGGCCCCACGTCGCCAGCACGGAGGGCCACGGGCGCAAGACGCCCGCGGGCGCGGCGAGGCCTGTCGTTCTCGGCGGGAGGAGCATCGGTCCGGAGTCTACCCGGACGCAGCGGATGCCTTGGCTGGGCTCATCACGCAAGCGCCGCGCCCCTCGGGGGCGCCGCTCTGCTGCGCGGTTCGCAGAGCTGCCGCCTACCGTCCGATGCGCGCGCGAACGGCGGCGCGCGTCTCCGCCGAGAGCGTGTCGAGGTAGACATCGGACAGGGCGCGGAGCACGTCGTCGGGCAAGGCGAGCAGCACCTGCTCGGGCGGCAGCCCCGCCACGCGCTGCTCGGGCGGCAGCCCCGCCATGCGTTGCTCGGGGGCGTAAGCCGACAGCACGCGCTCCGGCGGGAGGGTGGCCAGGAGCTTGCGTACAACCTCGTCAAAGCCCTCCAAATCATGGATTTCCATGGCGATCTCCTCGGCTCCAAGCTGCTGCGAGAGCCACCTTCGGGCCTCGATGGTCCGGGCCTCGCCGTGCCCGAACAAGCGTAGCAGATCGTCGTCCTCTGCCTCCGCCGCCGAGTCGATCTCGACGACGAGCAACGCGAACGCCCCGGCCACGAGCCGCCAGTAGCCGCTGCCGAGGTTGCCCCACTGCAAGCCGAGCTCCGCCACATCTGCGTCGAGCGACCTGGTGCGCGACGGGACGAGCAGTACACCGCACAGATCGCTCCGCCGCTCGATCCGTTCCGGCTCATCGGCACAGTACAGGTGAAGGTAGCTGCACAGCCGGTCGAGGTTACGCCGTCGGTAGGGCCGGCCGATGCTCTTGAACTCGACGATGGTGTCCCTGGGCAACAGGTCCCAGAGCTTCTTCAGCGTGCCCGCGGGCTCGCTCGGCCCGGCGCTTCGGCGCAGCAGCAGGTAGTCGGCGCGGAGAGGCTCATTCGAGAGCGGCACCTCGCTGCGCACCTCGAACCCGCGCGAGCCCCGCTGGTGGAGCAGCGCGACGAGCAGCACGTGCCAGGCCGTCCGGGTCGAGCCCATCGGGCGCCGTCTACAGACCTGTCCAGGCCGGGGCCAACAATCCGGGCTACCAATCCGGCGAAATCGCCCGCGCGCGCCACTCGGGGGCGAGCCACCCGCGATCGCAGCCACCGTCTTAGTGGACAAGCATCGCCGTCCAGGATTCTCTCATCCCCAATGACAGCTCGCCGGTTCAAGCGCGGCAGTCCCGCATGCGCCGTGGCTTACGTCCGCATCTCCACGGACGCCGCGTGCGCCTCCGCTGCGGATCAGCGCCAGGCGATCGAGGCCTGGGCCAGCCGGGAAGGCGTCGAGATCGCCGCCTGGCACGAGGATCGCGGGGAGGACATCGGCGACCGGCCCGGCCTCGTGGCGGCGCTCGAAGCGCTCACTCTCGCCGGCGCCGGCCTGTTCGCGGTCGCGAGCGAGGACCGCGCCAGCATCGCTGGGCTGAGCGGCCCGTACCGGTCCGCCGCGGGCGAGCGCGGCGCGCGCCTCGTGACCGCCGACGGGAGCGGGATGCCGGACGGGACGCACCGCTGCCCGATCTGCGGCGATCCCTTGGACCTGTGGCCACGCCACCCGCGCGCTGTGTGCGGGCTTTGCAAGCATGAGGCCACGGACGAGGCCGGGCGGCCTCTCGAGTTCTTCAACACGTCATTCGGCGGCGGCTTCGAGGCGCGCTACGCGGATACCGGCGAGCCTCGGGACAGCCACGCATGCGTCATCCGGGGCGTGCGGTGCCGCGCCGACGAGGCCCGGTTCGGCGGGATCGTGATCGAGGCGATCGGCGAGACGGCGTAGGAGATCAACCGAGCCCTCAGCGCGCCTTGGCGACGCGGAGCGCCTCGACCGCGCGCCGGATGCCCTTGGCCACCTCGGTCCAGGCTTCGTCCTGGTTCTGCCAGGACGTGACCGGCTTGCCATCGGCCGGGAGCGCCTGGAGCCGGGCGAAGGGGGCGCCGTGCCAGTCGGTCTGCCGGAGGAGGACCGGAATGACGCGGGCCTGACCGGCGTCGTGCCGCTCGAGGGCGCGCTTCATCTCCCTGTCAAAGCAGTAATCGGAGGCGAGGAAATCGGCGCTCACGAGGAGCAGGATCACGTCCGCGTCTTCGAGGTGCCTGTCGATCTGGCCAGCCCAGTCATCGCCGGCCGCGATACGGCGGTCGTGCCAGCCCCGGACCAGGCCGTCGCGCTCGAGGAGGGCGAGGTGCTTCTCCAGGTCGTTGCGGAGCCCCTCGTCCTCGTGGGAATAGCTGAAGAAGAGGCGGACTCGGTTGGTCGTCGAGACGCTCTCCCTGGCCGTCGAGGCGTGGAGCGCAGGCGACGCGGGGAGCAGCGGCTCGTCGTCCGGGATGCGCAGGCCAGGCACCAGCGCGTCGAGCTCGCCCGGCTCGAAGCGGCAGAGGTTCGCGGCGTGCCAGAAGCCTCCCGCGACGTTGCCGCCGAGCTTGTAGCGGCCGTCGGGGCGGAAGGCGACCCAGCCCTCGGGGAGCTTGAGGAGCACGGCGCGGCAAGCGCCGGTCAGCACGTCCCAGAAGCGGACGGTGCCGTCGGTGGAGCTGGAGAGCAGCGTCTCGCCATCCGGCATGAAGGCCACGTTCACGATCTCGCCGGTGTGCCCCTGGAGGACGCGCGCCATCTCGCCGGCGGACACGCGCCAGAGGAGAATGCTGCCGTCGTCGGACCCCGACGCGAGCCAGGCACCGTCGGGGCCGAAAGCCAGGCTCATCACCGGGCCGGCGTGGCCCCGCAGCACGCGTGGTTCGCCGCCCTCGGCGAGGGGCCAGAGCCGCACGGTCGTGTCGTCCGATGCCGAGGCCAGCGTCGATCCATCAGGGCTGAACGCCACGCTCTGCACGACGTGGCCATGACCTTCCAGCACGCGCACCGCTCCTTCGCCGTCCACCTTCCACAGCCGGATGGTTCGATCGACAGATCCTGAGGCCAGCGTCGATCCATCAGGGCTGAACGCCACGCTGCTGATTGCATCGTCGTGGCCTTCCAGCACGCGAAGCGGCTCCGCCGTCTCGGTGTTCCAGAGTCGCACTGTCCTGTCGAGCGAGCCTGACGCGATCACGGCACCGTCATGGCGGAAGGCGAACTCCGTGATGTCATGATAATGCCCGCTCAACACGCGCGCCGTGCGGCCTGCGCCGAGCCTCCGGAGCCAGACCGTGTGATCGCGCTGTGCGAACGCCAGCGTCGTCCCGTCAGGGCTGAAGGCCAGCTTCGCGGAGGAGATGCCGCTATCCATGAGCGGCGGCAGCGCGGTCCACGTCGACATCCGCCAGAGATGAGCGCCAAAGTCCTCGGAGGCGAGCGCGAGCGTCGCGCCATCGCTGCTCAACGCCATCGCCATGGACACGTTCGGCTGCCCTTTCAGCACGCGCAAGGCGCCGCCGGTCGACACGTGCCACAGCCGCACCGCGCTGTCCTTCGAGCCAGAGGCGAGCGTCGCGCCGTCAGGGCTGAACGCGACGCTCGTCACGCCACCCGAGTGGCCATCGAGCGCGTGTAACGCGACGCCTGATCGATTCCACAGCTGCACGGTCCCGTCGCTCGAGCCAGAGGCGAGCGTCGCGCCGTCGGGGCTGAACGCGACGCTCCTCACATGTCGCGCGTGGCCCTTCAGCATGTGCAGCACCTCGGCCGTCGATACGCGCCAGAGGCCGATGTCGTAGTCCAGGGAGCCGGAAGCCAGCCTCTCGCCATCGGGGCTGAACGCGACGCTGAGCACGCCAGCCCGGTGGCCGCTCAAGACGCGGAGCGTCTCGCCCGTCGCGACCTTCCAGAGCCGGATGATGGTGTCGTGGGCTCCGGAGGCCAGCGTCTCGCCGTCAGGGCTGAACTTGACGGCCATCACTCCATCCAGATGGCCGAGGAGCACGGCGATCTGCTGGAAGGTGGCCACCTGCCAGAGCCGGACGGTGCGGTCAGAAGAGCCGGAAGCCAGCGTCTCGCCATCAGGGCTGAACGCCACGCTGTTCACGTGTCGAGAGTGCCCCTTGAGCACGCAGAGCACGTTGCCAGTCGACACGTCCCACAGCCGGACGGTGCAATCGGCCGAGCTGGACGCGAGCGTATCCCCGTCAGGGCTGAAGGCGACGCTCGTGACCCTGTCGGTATGGCCGTCCAGCCCGCGCAGCGCGCTCCCGGTCGCCATGTCCCACACCACGATCCCGTGGGAGTGACCCGATGCGAGCAGGGTCCCATCGGGGCTGATCGCCACGGCGTTGCACCGGCTCCCTTGCACCCAGGCGGGCTCGAACCTCGCCGCCTCCGGCATCGCCGCGCCGAACGTGTCGCACCCGTCGAACCGCGCCCCCCGCGCCCCCACGAGCTTCGCCCCGCGCAGCCTCGTCGAGGCGAGCGTCGCCCCCGTCAGATCCGCGCCCACAAGGCGCCCCCGGATCGCCGTCGCCCCCGTCAGATCCGCCCCGGTGAGGTTCGCGCCGGTGAGGTCCGCGCCGTCGAGCAGCGCCCTCGCCATCAGCGCACCGCTCAGGTTCGCCCTTACGAGCTTGGCTTCCCGTAGATCTGCCCCCCGCAGGTCGCACCCGCTGAGATCCTTCCCCGAGAGGTCCTGCCCCCGCAGGTCCGCCCCCGCGAGGTTCATCCGCTCGCTCACCCCGAGCCCTATCCGCCCGTCGATCCGCAGCGCGTTCGCCGCCGCCACCGTTCCCCACGCCCCGCCGAGCGCCGCGCGTACCCATGCCTCCGCCGCCTTCCGGCCCGCGAGCGCCCCGAAGAAATCGGCCATGAGGTCGCTCAGCTCGCGCTGCTCGAGCGCCGCCGCCTGCCCGGCGCGCTGCACCTCCTCGGCCGCCTCCCGCGCCACGAGCCACTCGAGCACCGACTGGTGGATGAACCGGAAGTTCTCCTGGTCGTCCCACACGAGCAGCGTCCCCGATCCGATCTGGTGCGCCGTCACCCCGACATCGAGCTCGTGCCGTCCGAGCGCCTGCAGCGCCGCGATGAGCTCCGCCGGGAGCTCGCGCACGTTCACGCTCTGCTCCGTCCGCTGCCACAGCCGCGTCGCGAGCTCCGTCACCGCCCGCCACCGCTGCGCCACCGACAGCCCCGGCTGCGCGCCCTTCGGGTGCGCGCGCTCGTACTCCCAGACGAGCCACCGATCCAGGAGCAGCCTGTAGAGCCCCGCCGAGGTGATCTCGCCGTCGCCCGACTTCGCCTGCCGCAGCTGCGCCTCCTCGATCTCGGCGATGAACCCCAGCATCCGAGGGTTCGCCGACAGGCCGAGCAGATCCTTCACGTCCGCGAGCAACCGCATGCGCGCGTCGGCCGCCTCCTCGCCGCCGAGCCGGTTGAGGAGGAACCTGCGGATCTGCGCCTCGGTGAACGGCAAGAGCCGCGCGAGCCGGTAGCCGGGCAAGAGCGCGGCCTTCTCCGCAAGCGCGGACCGCACCTGCTGCTCCGAGACGAAGTGCTGGCTCCGGCTCGTGACCACCACCTTCGCCGCCTTGCCCTGCGCCGCCTGGATCAGCGTGTCGAAATGCTCGACCGCGCGGTCGTACGTCACGCGGAAGGCGAGCTCGTCGAAGCCGTCGAACAGGAGGGCGATCCGCCCCTCGGCCAGCATGTGCCGGAACGCGGGCAGATCGATCTTGCCGAGCCCCGCGAGCGCCAGGTGCTGCGCGATGAGCGCGTTCAGGTCGCGCGCCTTCTCCAGCGCGCGCATCTCGATGAGCACCGGCGTCAGCGGGCCGCCCGCCCTGCCCATTCGCCGCGCGAGCTCGTGCAGGAGGAACGTCTTGCCCGTGCCGAAGTCGCCGAGCACCAGCACGAACCGGCTGTGCTCCGAGTCGAGCAGCTCCGCGACGGCGTCGAGCGCGCGCTCGCGCGCCACCTCCTCCTGGCCCGTCGTGAGCGCGACGCGCTGGTCGACGTAGAGATCCGGCGGATACGTGGGGTCTCGCTCGAGGCTCGCGTTCTGCCACGCAAGGTAGCCGCGGAAGTCGATGAGCCCCTGGTACTCGAGGAACCGCACGAGGCGCACGCGCCGCGCGCTCGCGTAACGCACGAGCTCCTCCGGCGCGGGCTCGCCGCCGTAGACAAGCGTGGACACGAGGCCCGGATCCTCGCGCCGGTACGAGGCGTCGATGCTCTCGATGAACGCGGAGACCGCCTCGGTCGAGATGCCGCTCTCGAGCGCCGCGAGCGGCGCGATCCGGACGATGCCGCCCTCGTTGACCGAGACGCGAAGGTAGACGCCGAAGGGGAGGGGCGCGTCGAACCACTCGATCTTGACGCCCTCGGGCTCGCGCAGCCTGCACACGCGCTCGACCCGCGAGAGGAAATCGTCGCTGCGCCCTTCCCCCGGCAGGAGGATGTCGTCGCCGTGCGGATCCGCGTGGCCGCCCCGCGCCCGCGCCGGGAAGCGGCGCAGCCTCGGGCCTCGGCCGGCGTGCTCGGCGCGCGCAGGCGCGAGAAAGCGCCTCAGAAAGGCGACGAGGAACTCCGCCGAGGCACGGCACGCGAACGCGCGGAAGCCGTCGTCCTTGTCGTTGTCGGCGTGATCCGAGACCGCCTTCGCGATGATCGACCGCCTCCCGAGGCGCTCCGCGACGTGGCCGATCGCCGCGGCCTCCACCTCGACCCCGAGCACCTTCCGCCCGATCGGCTTCAGCCGCTCGAACAGCCCCGCGTCCTCCTGCACCGCCTTGCCCGTGGCGATCGGGCCGATGTGCACGCGGAACGGCCGGGCCGGCGGCGGGCCGTCCGGGTGGAGCAGGCGATCCCGGCGGACCTGCGCCACGCCCGCCTCCGTGAGCTCGAGGCCGCCGTCGCCGATGCGGAGCACGCCCGCCGCCTCCAGCTCCCCGATGCGCTCGGTCCAGCCCGGGCACCGCGCTGCGCGCTCCGGCCGCGAGACGGGCGGCGGTCCCCCCTCCACCTGGCTCTCGTAGAGCGCGTGCCGGAGCCACCACGCCTGCGAGGGCCTCGACGGAGGGCGCTCGGCCGCGAACGCCGCCTGCCGCTCGAACTCGCGCGCGAAGAGCGCGGCCTCCATGGTCCACGTGCGCTCGAGGTTGTACGTCTCGATGTCGTGGAAGAACGCGCCCTCGCCGCCGCCGTGGGCGACGCGCTTGCCCTCGTCGTAGCCGTAGACCCGGTCGGCGACGATGACGTCGCCGAGCGACACCTCGCCCCGCTTGCCGGCGCAGATGCCGCACATCGCGAGGCACCCCGGATCGAGCTCCTCGATGAGCCCCTGCGCCCTCGCCGCCGCAGCGCTCTCGCCCATCCGCCCCGACCACGCCGCGGCGACGCGGAGCGGCTCGCCGCGGTCGTTCGGGAGGTCGCGGACGAAGTACGGGAACCCGCCCGGATCCCGCGCCTCCCGCCAGCCGTCTCGACCGCCCTCGCCGAGGGCGAGCACCGCCTCCAGCTCGTCCTGCAGCGCGGTGACGATCAGCGCGTCGACGCGCCCTGCAACGATGTCGGCCGGCACGGGCCCACTCTAACAACAAGCGCTCACGTTCCGGGCTCGGGCCAGGTCGAGACCTGGCCGAACGCTCGTCGCCAGACCCTGACTGGGTCCCGACCTGATCGAGCGCTGGTGGTCAGATCCTGAATGGGCCCAGACCTGGCGGTCTCCTCGTTTTCGAGGCGTGGTCCAGATCGAGGCCTGGCAAAACGCTCGTCGCCAGACGCTGAGCAGGGCCCAGACCTGGCGGTCCCCTCGTTTTCGAGGCCCCGCCCAGGTCGAGATCTGTCCGAGCGCTCGTCGCCAGACGGCTGACCTGGGCCCGGACCTGGCGGTCCCCTCGTTTTCGAGGCCCCGCCCAGGTCGAGATCTCCAGCGAGGCTCCCCGGGGGAGCCGCCGGCCAGATCGGAGCCTGGCCGCCCGCCGCGCCGGCCTTCGTTTTTCCTTGGACGACCGCCCTCCCGGAAGGCTTTCATCCCGCCCATGGCGAGGCTCGTCGAGGCGCTGAACCGGTTCTTCGGGCGGGTCGAGATCCTCGCCCTCGGCCTCGAGAACGAGCGCAGCGCCGCCGAGGCCGCGCTCGCGAAGGGCATGCCCCTCGAGGCCCGCGAGCACGCCCGCACCATCCTGTCCGTGCTGCCCGACTCGGCCGTCGGGCTCGCGCTCTGGGCCGACGCCGCGGAGGACGCGTGGCTCGACCAGGAGGTCGTCGCCGCGCTCACGGATCTCGCGAAGCGCGTCCCCTGGCGCGCCGACGTGTGGCTCCGCCTCGGGCGCGCGGGGCAGCGCGTCGGCTGGGACGGCGCGCGCGACGCGATCGAGCGGGCCACGTCGGCGCCGGAGGAGCGCGACGCGGCGCGCCTCGCGCTGCTCGATCTCTCGGACCTCGACCTCGCCGCGGGCGACCCGGCCCGCGCGCAGCGCTGGCTCGACCGCATCCCGGCGCCGCTCACGACCGTGCCCGACCGCGACGTGGCCCTCCGCCGCGCGGAGTGCGCGCTCGCTTACGGCGATCTCGACGGCGCGCGCGCCGCCGCGGAGATCCTCGGCGAGCCCACCGCGATCGAGGGGCGCGCCGCCCTCGTGCTCGCCCGGCTCGCGCTGGCCGAGGCGAGCGCCGCGGCGGCCTCCTCCGCGGCGGGCTCCTCCGCGGCCCTGCCGCCCGCCGTGGTGGGGCGGGCGCTCGACCTCGGGCTGCGGGCGCTCGTGCTCGACGTCCCCGGCGCGGCGGAGCTCTGCGCCGCCCTGGTCGCCGCCTCCCGCGACGTGCTCGTCGTCGACCGCGTGCGCCGCGTCGTCCGCGCCGCGGGCGCGCTCGACGAGCCGACCTGGGCCGCCGCGTTCGCCTTCGCCGAGGGGCGGCGCGACGACGCGCGGCAGGCGCTCGCGCGCGGGCTCTCCGCGGGCGACCGCGCCGCCGCGGCGGCGCTGCTCCGCATGGCCGTCGAGACGCGCGACCTCGGCGCGCTCGACGCGCTCGTCGCGCGCGGCAAGGCCAAGGCCAAGGACGAGGAGCCGCGCGGCGCGGCCGCGCCCCCGCTCCCGCCCGACCTCGTCCGGCTCCGCGACGCCGCGGCGATGGCGTCCGCGGGGCAGGGGAGCGGCGCGCTCGACGCGCTCGACGCGGTGACCGGCGAGGGCGCGGCGTGGGCCGACGACATGCGCCGCGCGATCGCGCAGGCGTGGGTGCCCCCCGCGGACGGCCCCGCCGGGGCCCGCGCCGCCGCCGCGTGGAGCGACGTGCTGCGCGAGCTCGCGCGCACGGCCAAGCTCCTCGACCGGCTCGACCTGCTCGCGGCGATCGAGGCCCTCGCGGTGGAGCGGGAGCGGCCGCTCCGCGCGGCCGTGGTGGGCGAGTTCAACGCGGGCAAGAGCACGTTCCTGAACGCGCTGCTCGGCGAGGACGTGGCGCCGACCGGCGTCCTGCCGACGACCGCGACGCTCCACTGGGTCGCCTGGGCGCCCGATCCGTTCGCGCGCATCGTCGTGCGCGGCGGGCAGGACCGCGTCGTGCCGCACGCGGCGCTGAAGGACACGCTGCGCGCGCTCGCGGCGGCCGGGGACAAGGTCGCGCGGGTGTTCATCTACGCGCCCATCGAGCGGCTCAAGCGCGTCGAGATCCTCGACACGCCCGGCTTCAACGCGCCCGACCCCGATCACATCGCCGAGGCGCGGCGGGCGTTCGACGAGGCCCACGTCGCCATCTGGCTGCTCGACGCGCCCCAGGCGATGAAGGAGTCGGAGCGGCGGGTGCTCTCCGAGATCAGCGCGCTCGGCGTGCCCGTGCAGATCCTCGCGAACAAGGCCGACCGGCTCAAGCCCGACGCCCTGGAGACGGTGCTCGCGCACGTGCGCGACAGCCTCGCGGCGAGCGCCATCGCCTCGCTGACGCCGCCGATCGCGTTCTCTGCGCGGCTCTCGCTGAAGGGGCGCCTCGGCGACGAGGCGGCGCTCGCCGCGTCGGGGTGGGCCGAGGTCGAGGCGCTCTTCGCCGAGCAGATCGTCGACGCGAGCGACGCGCTCCGCGAGCGCGCGCTCCGCCGCAAGGCGGGCCGCATCGCGGCCGAGCTCGCCCAGACGGCGTCGGCGCGCGCGGCCGAGGACCGCGAGGCCGGGCGGAGGGCGCGCGCCGAGGCCGACCGGCTCCGCGCGAGCGCGGCGTACCTGCGCCGCGAGCGGCGCGCGCTCGCCGCGGCGATCGACAAGGCGCTCGAGCCGGCGCGCCGGGAGCTCGCGTCCGACCTGCGCCCGATCGCGGCGCTGCCCGAGGAGCGCAAGCGCACGGACGCGAGCGTCCGCGCCTACGTGCAGGAGCGGCTCGTGGCGCGGCTGAGCTGGCCGCTCTCCGCCGAGATCGCGAGGGCGGCGCGGGCCGGCGCGGAGCCGGCGGCGCGCGGCGTGCGCGGCGCGAGCGGCGCCGACGAAGGGGGCGCCGCGCCGTCGCCGCGGGCGGCGGCCCACGTGCGCGCCGTCCTGATGGGCATGGTGGCGGTGCACGACGCGCCCGACGAGCTCGCGGCGCGCCCGATCGAGGGCGTCGTCGAGGCCGCGATCGACGCGTTCGCGATGGCGCTGTCGGCCGAGGCGGAGGCGCCGGTCCCGCCGCCCGCGTCCGCGGCGGTCGAGCTGCGCGCGCAGGCGCTCCGGGCCGCCTTCGAGGCGCGCGTCACGCCGGCCAGCGCCTGAAGCGCGAGGCGCCGGCGGCTCGGGAAGAACGGGCCGCCTTCGAGGCGCCCGCCGTACCCGCCAGCGCCGGGCGCGCGAGGCGTCAGCGGCTCAGGAAGAAGGCGAGCACCCCGAGCGCCAGCCCGATCACCAGCGCCAGCGGCACCACGAGCTTGACCATCCACAGGTCCGTCGGGCGCGCCGGCGGGCGGCGGTCGCGCCGGACCGGCGCCGGCGCGATCTCGATGACGCTCTCGGCCGAGGACCGCGAGGGCGGCCGTGGCGGCGCGGCGGCGGTCGCGCCGGCGCCTCGCGGCGCGTCCGGCCGGGGGGACGGCGCGCGGGCGCCCGCGGCGGGGAAGAGCGGCCCGAAGGCCTTGCGATCGTGGATCACGACGTCGCTCGCCGGCGGATCGCTCGTCGGCGCGACGAGCCGCCGCACCGCCGGGAGCGTGCGCGAGAGGTCGTCCGACGTCGGTCCGGCCGGCGCCTCGCGCGGGAGGGCGACGCCAGGGAGCGTCGCGGCGAGCGACAGGATCGCGCTCGACGGCGGCCCTTCCGTCAGCGGCGCCTCGCGGAACACGGATTTCGCCAGCGCCTCGCCCCGCTGCGCCGGCGGCGGCATGTCGCCCTCGCGCATCGGCGGCGCGGCCGTCATGGAGCTCCGGAGCGACGGCGGCATCGCCACCTCAAGGGTCGGAGCGTCCTCGGGCGCGCTCGTCCGGGCGGCCGGGAGCAGCGCGGAAGGCAGGTGGGGGAGGAGCCGCTCGAGCTCGTCGCGCAGCTCGGCCGCGCTCTGCTGGCGCTGGTTCGGCCACTTCGCGAGCGCGGTGAGGATGATCGCCTCGAGGGCAGGGTGGATCTGCGGCAGGAACTGGCTCGGCGCGGGCGGCGGCTTCCGGAGGTGATCCATCGCCACCTCCCACGCGGCGGCCGTCGGCGGGAAGGGGAGCCGGCCCGTGACGAGCAGGAACAGGAGCACCCCGCACGCGTACACGTCGCTGCGCCCGTCGATGACGTCGCCGCGGCACTGCTCCGGGGACATGTACGCGGGCGTGCCGACGACCACGCCGACCGTGGTGACCGAGCCCCAGACGCTGATGGGCGCGCTGTTCGGCCCGTCGTCGCCGGACCGGCCGTTCCTCTCGACCATCTTCGCGATCCCGAAGTCGAGCACCTTCACGCGCTCGACCGACGGATCCGCCGGATCCCGCACGACCATCACGTTCTCGGGCTTGAGATCGCGGTGCACGATGCCGCGCGCGTGGGCCGCGGCGAGGGCGTCGGTGATGCCGATCAGGAACCGCGCGGCGCGGGCCTCGGAGAAGCGGCGCTCGGCGAGCAGGACCTCGAACAGGTCCTGCCCGGCGACGAGCTCCATCACGATGTACGGCAGGTGCCCTTCCACGCCCGAGTCGAGGATCTGCACCGTGTTCGGGTGGTGGAGGCGCGACGCCGCCTTCGCCTCCCGGTAGAAGCGGGTGACGAACGTCTCGTCGCCGAGCAGCTGCGGGTGCATGATCTTGATGGCGACGTCGCGCGGCTCCGCGTCCTGCTCGCCGCGGTAGACCGCCGCCATCGCGCCCTCGCCGATGAACCCGGTGACGCGGAAGCGCCCTGCGATCGTCTTGCCGATGAGTTGCGGGCCGGCGCTCATGGGCGAGACTTCACCATAAAGTCCACGGAAAGAGCTACCCCGGCCTTCGCGATCTACGGCTTCGCCGGCGCGGGGCGGGGCTCGCCCTTCGCTCCGAGGATCGCCTCCAGGACCGGCCGCGACCCCTGCACGGCGGTGCGCTGCGAGTAGAAATGGAGCCCGCGCAGGCCGCCGAGCTCCTCGCCGCCGCCGGCGCGCCCTGGGCCGCCGTGGATCGTCTGAGGGAGGACGGTGCCCGGGCCTGGCGCCTGATCGGCGATCTTCTCGCTGCCGAGCAGGACGCGGCCGTGGTACGGCGCGACGCCGAGCAGCACCTCCGCCGCGAAGGCGCGGTCGTCGCTGTAGACGGAGCAGACGAGGCTCCCGCGGCCCCGGCGCAGCAGCGCCACGGCGTGCGCCGCGCCGCCGTCGTACGGGAAGAGCGTGGCGACGGGGCCGAAGACCTCGTGCTCGTGCGCGGCGGGCGCGCCGTCGGGGCCGCTCGCGACGAGCAGCGTCGGCGGCACGAAGTACCCCTTGCCCGGGGGCACCCCGATCGCTTCGAAGGGCCCGGCGCCGCCAAGCGCCACCGCGGCATCCGCGGCCAGGCGCTCGATGCCCGCGCGCACGCCACGGAGCTGGTCGGCCGTGGTCAGCGGACCGACCGTGACGCCGTCCTGCGTGGGATCGCCGACCCGCGCGTCGCGGAGGCGGTCGACGAGGTCGTCGCGCACGGCGTCGACGACGGCCGCGGGCGCGAAGATGCGGCGGATCGCCGTGCACTTCTGGCCGGCCTTCTGGGTGATGTCGCGCACGACGTCGCGCAGGAACATCGCGTACGTCTCGGAGCCGGGGGCGGCGTCGGGGCCGAGGACGGCGCCGTTCAGGCTGTCGGCCTCGACGTTCACGCGGACGCCCTCCCGCGCGAGGCCCGGCATGAGCCGGAGCGCGGCGCCGGTGGCGCTCGATCCGGTGAAGGCGAGGACGTCCTCGCCGCCGAGGTGCGCGAGGAGATCGCCAGGCGGGCCGGCGACGAAGGAGAGCGCGCCGCGCGGCAGCGGGGCGCGCTCGGTGAAGATCTTCATCAGCCGGAGCGCGACGAGCGCGGTGCTGGTCGCGGGCTTCGTGATGGCGGGCATCCCCGCGAGGAGCGCGCAGGCGGCCTTCTCCGCGAGCCCCCACGCGGGGAAGTTGAAGGCGTTGATGTGCACTGCGACGCCGGGGCGCGGGACGAGGATGTGCTGGCCGAAGAAGCGCGGCGAGCGCCCGAGCTGCACGCCGTCGCCGTCCGTGAGCAGCCGCGCGTCGCCGAGCTGGGCGCCGAGGTCGGCGTAGTAGGCGAGCGTGCCGATCGCGCCGTCGACGTCGAACTTGGCGTCGCCGCGCGTGTTGCCGCCGTTGCGGATGGCGACGTCGATGAGCGCGTCGCGCTCGGCGTGCGCGGCGCGCGACATGGCGCGGAGCAGCTCGCCGCGCTCCGCGAACGTGAGCGCGCGGAGCGCGGGTCCGCCCTCGGCGCGCGCGAACGCGGCCGCGGCCGCGAGGTCGAGGCCGTCCGTGCTCGTCTCGGCGAGCGGCTCCTCGGTCGCGGGGTTGACGAGCACGTGCGGCGCGCCCTGGCCGGCGCGCCACTGACCTTGGACGTAGCTCTCGAGCCGCTCCATCGGGCGCGTAGCCTACTCGCGCGGTCGCTCGGCACAACCCCCGCGCCGGGCGGCGCGCGGCGCTGCGGTCGCGCTCGGCGCGCGCCGGGTCGCGGCCGCGCTCGGCGCTGCGGTCGCGCTCGGTGCGCGCCGGGTCGCGGCCGCGCTCGGCGCGCGCACGTCCTGCGCGCACCTCATCTGCACGAGGCGGACGAGAGCAGCGCCGTGATCTTCGCCTTCACCACCTCGAACTCCTTCACCGCGAGATCGAGCTCGGCCTCGCGCTGCCTGCGGCCGGACTCGACAAGATCGAAGCTCGTCGCGGTGCCGGCCTCGAACGCGACCTGCGTGAGGCGCGCGGTCTCGCGCGCGAGGTCGCGCGACTGCTCGGCGACCGCGCGCGCCTGCTCGGCGACGGCGACGCCCCGGACCGCCTGCGTCGTCTCGAGCCCCGCGGTGCGCTCCACCGCCCCGAGGCGAACCCGCTGCTGCTCGACCACGGCCCGGTTGATCTCGAGATCGCCGTAGCGCGCCCCGCCGTCCCAGAGGGGGACGGTGAGCACGGCGCCGATGGACCACCCCCAGGACCGCGCCCGGCGGGTGGACTCGTCCCCGAGCGAGGTCTGAGCGCTCAGCGTGCTCGACAGATCGACGTACGGGGCGAACGCGAGCTTCGCGTCGGTGAGGTTGCGCTCCGCGATCTCGAGCTCGGCCCGGGCGGCGCGGACGTCGGCGCGCTGATCCGAGCGCGCCTCGGCGCACTGCGACTGCACCTCCGCCGCGATCGCGTTCAGCGAGAAGCCCTGCGGGACGCCGACCTCGCCGCGCTCGCCCAGCACGGCCCCGAGCGCCTCCCGCGCCTTGCGCAGCGCCTCGTCGCCGGACACGAGCGTCGCGCGGGCGAGCGCGACGTCCTGCTCCGCGCGGACGACATCGAGCTTCGTGCCGGTGCCGAGCCGCTCGCGCCGCCGGGTCAGCTCGAGCCGCTCGAGCGCGCTGCGCAGGCCGACCCGGTTGATCTCGCTGACCCGCTCGGCCGTGACGATCGAGACGACGGCGTCCGCCGCGGCGCCGACGGTGATGCGGCGGCGATCCTCCAGGCTCAGCCTGGCGACGTCCACCGAGCGCCTGGCGGTGCCGATGCCGTACCAGGCGCGCGGGGCGAGGACGGGCTGACGGAGCGTGAGCGACGCCGTGAGGGTCGTCGGAGCAATCTCGATATCCTGGCGCGCGCCCGACGGATCCTCGGGGGGGGGCACGAAGCCCGACGGGAGACGCTCGGCGCTGCCGCCCGCCAGCTTGTGATTCACATCACCGCGCGCGTCGAGGCTCGGGAGCGCCGCCGCGAGCGCCCGCCGCGCGACCCCCTCGGCGCGGGCGACCTCCTGCACGGCGATGGCGAAGTCGACCGACCGCTGCTCGATCATCGCGCGCGCGTCGTTCCAGCTCGCCAGCGTGCGCGCCGGCGGGGGGAGCGGCGCGAGCGCCGGGTCGTTCACCTCGATGCGCTGCGGCATCGCCGCCGGCGCGGCGGCCGCCGTCGGGGGCGCCGCCGCTGGGGCTGCTGCGGGCGCCCGCTGGCCCGGCCGCGCCTGAGCCTGCTGGCCCGGTCGACCCTGGGGGGGCGCCGGCTGCGCGAGGGCGACGCCTTGGCACAGGGCGAGGACGGCGAGGTGGCTGACAGCGACCATGCGGAGCCGGCGATGGAGCATGCGCGACTCGATGCGCCGGACAGGGCGCGACGACAAGCCCGAAGCGGGCAGGGGCGCGCTCCCGCCCTGTGCGCGTGTGCGAAACCGTGGGCGCGGCGAGCCCCCGCCGTGGGTCACGGTCGTGGCGACGAAACGCGGATGCGCCACTATTCTGGACCACCGATGCCAAGCCGGTTGCCCCCGATCGACATCTGCCTCGGCTGCGGGACGCGGCGGCGATGCGGCCCCGCGGACCCCTGCGCTCGTTGCGGCGAGCCGCCTCACCGCGCCGTGTGGCGGCGGTCCGAGCCGCGGGGCGCGTCGCCGAAGATCGAGCTGTTCCTGAGCGCGATCACGAGCGGGCTGCTGCTCGCGTACACGGCGCTCTACGGGTTGCTCCTCTCGGGCCTGGCCGGGGCCGCGGACGACTCCCTGCCGGCCGCGGCGCTGTTCGCCGCGAGCGTCCTGCTCGGCGCGAGGCTCGCGCGGTGGATCGTGCGGTCGCTGTTCGATCTCTGGGGCACGACGTGGGCTTACTGCTCGGCCGACGGCGCCCGCCGGGGGAGCGTGCGCACGCTCCTCGGGTGGTACGGCGCCGGCGAGGGCGTGAGCCTGACGGGGTTCCACCCGACGAGCGCGGGCTCGACGCTCTTCTGTTCCTCGGACGCGATCGAGGCGGGGCTCCCCGTCGTCGCCGCGAACCTCTCGCGCATCGCGGGTGCCAAGGGCGGCGACGCGTTCTCGCCGTTCGAGGTGCTGATGCTCAGCGCCTTCACCGGCCTCGTCGCGCGCGGCGAGGCGACCATCAGCAGGGCCACGGCGGTGCGCTGGCGGAAGGGCTGGCTCGGCGCCGCGCGGCGCGGCGCGGCCATGCCGATGTTCACGATCGAGCGCTGCGGCGACCGCGAGGAGGGCAGCGCGATCGAGCGCGAGATCCTCTCGGCGCTGCAAGCGAAGGCGGACGGCCTCGCGCTCCTCGCGGAGCCCTCGCCGCCGGGGGGCTACCGCGACGCCGCGTGGCGGCCGCCGCCCGCGCGGCTCTGCATCGAGGAGGTGCTGTGCCCCCGCGCGCTCGCGCTGGCGGCGAGGGCGCTCCGGAAGGAGCCCCGCGGCGGCGCTCCGGTCGCGGTCGCCGCGGCGCTCGACGAGTTCGGCAAGCGCGACCCCGCCCGGATGAGCCACCTCCGCGTGCTGCTCGCGGAGCAGCACCGCCGCACGTTGTCAGCGTGATGGGCGCGTGATCTGCGCGTGAGCGGCGGCGCGGCGCTCAGTGCCAGACGCCGATGCCGGCGCTCACGCTGTCGTAGCGAGGCGCGAAATCCATGGACGCCTGCAGCGTCAAGGCGGTGTCGGGGACCAGGCCCCAGAAGGTCGTCGACAGCACGCGGACGTCCGCGCCGAACGTGAAGTGCTGCCGGCCGACACGCCCGCCCCCCAGGCGCCCGAAGCGGTTCGGCTCGTAGTAGCTGCCGAACCGCGTGTGCACGCGGCCCGGGATCGGCTCCGTCTCGATCCCGAACCGCGGCGAGAAGCTCACGTGCGCGCCCGAGGTGCCCACCGCCGACGGGCCGTGCTCGCTCCCGGGCTGCTTCTGCGCCAGGAAGCGCTCCAGGCTCACCCCGTTCGACACAGGGCCCGTGACGAGGAGCTCCGCCGTGATGAGCAGGTGCTCGCGCGGCCAGTTCCAGTAGCGGGCGCGCCGCTCCGCCTCGAGGACGGCCGGCCCCGCGGCGAGCTCGCGCTCGTCGGCGGCGCGCTCGCGCGCCCGTTCCATCGTGAAGACGCGCTCGCGCCGCGCGCGCTCCTCCGGGTCGTGGATGGCGCCGAGCTCGCGCTCCCTCCGCTCCTCCCGCGCGGCCTGCCTGCGCGCGACGGCCTCGCGGAGCTCCCGCTCCTGCACGTGCGGATCGATCCACGCCGGGTTGAGCGGGCGCGGTCCGACCTGCACCGCGAGCCCGACCTCGAGCTCCCAGGGGAGGACCACCTCGTTCGGCAGGATCAGCCCGCCGGCGCGGCGGACCTTCCCGTCCATCACCACGCCCTCGCCGAGCAAGCCGCCGCCGTTCACCGGGAAGCGGAACGTGGCGCCGAGGCGGTAGGAGGCCCAGTCGGGGCGCACGAGCACCCCGAGCTCCGGGGAGATGCCCGCGATGGTCAGGTCGGTCTGCTCGGCGCCGAGGTTGAGCGTCACCGCGCGCGCGCCGGCGCCCAGCACGAGCGCGTCGCCGAGGAGGCGGACGCCGCCGAGGAAATGGTACTTGCCGATCACGACCGTGGTCTCGGCGCCGGCCTCGTCCGTCAGGGAGTACCGCTGCAGCTCGGCGTTGACCCCGACGCCGAAGTCGCCCGCCTGGAGCTGGCCGCCGAGGGTCAGGTACACGAAATTCGAGTAATCGAGATCGATGTCGCCGCTGTTGTCGAAGTCGTTGTTCTCGAAGAGCTCGATGGGCAGCGAGATCGACGCGGCCACGTCCCACTCGAACCAGCGCATGCTGAACGGCTCGCGGAGCGCGGGCGCCGCGGCGTTGGCGACCATGCCGGCGATCCCCTCGGCGTAGCCGGCGTAAGCGCCGGCGATCCCGGTCACGCGCAGCGGCGCCAGGATGGGCCCCTGGAAGAGGTCGATGGTGTAGGCGTTGTCCTGGAGCGGCTGAGCCAGCGCGGCCCCGGGGAGGCCCAGGAGGAGGGCCAGCGCGGAGAGCGCCGCAGCGGATCGGCGGGCGATGATGCGGAGCGCCGCGGTCATGTCGGTCACCTCGCGCTGCTCCCGTCCAACAGCATCTCGTCGCGCCCGCGGCGAGGTGATAGCACTGGCCCGCAAGGAAGGGACCGCAGAAGCGGAGCCCGACCGGCGGCGGCCGCGCACCCCAGCCCGCCCGAGGAATCGCAGCTCTCATGCCCGCTCAAGCTCCCGCGCCCATCGCTCCCGCCCCGGCCGTGCCAGGGACCGAGGCGCGAGCGCGCCCTCCTGGAGCGCGGCGCCGCCCTGGTGGGCCCCGCGCCCGTGGCCGGCGCATCGCCCTGGTCGCGTACTACAGCTTCGCCGCGCTCATCATCACCTCGTGCACCCTCCAGCTGATCCGGCAGGTCTTCTTTCTGTCGGCCGCGCCGTCGCCCTACGCGAGCTGCGAGGAGGGCCTCCTGGCGCTCGTCCGGGCCGTCGAGCGCGCCAGGGAGGCCGCCCCCGGGACCGACGGGGAGGACGCCGCCCTCGCCCGGTTCAGGAGCACGCTCGCTCCGGCGTGGACTTACCGGGACGGGGTGGCCGCCTCGTGCCGGGGCTCTGAGGACAACGAGCGCGCTCTCGACGCCATCGAGCGGCTCCGCTATGCGGAGGAGCACGCAGCGCGGCGCGAGGCAGGCGATCTGGCTCCGCTGCGGCGGCGGGTCCGGGCGATCGTCGATGGCCAGCTTGGGCCCGCGTCCCCGAGATAATACCCCGACGCGGCGATCACGCAGGACGATATGACCGACATGACCGTTCCTTCTCCCCCTGCCGCAGTGGCGGGTGAAGCGCAGACCGGCGACAAGCCCCAGCCGCCGCCTACCTTCGATGTGCTGCCCCTGTCGTCCGAGCTGCGCGAGACCCTCGCGGAGATTGGCTACGTCCACCCGACGCCGGTGCAGCTCGCCGTCTGGGAGCCGGTGACGCGCGGGCGCGACGCCGTCGTGCAGGCGCGCACCGGCACCGGCAAGACGGCGGCGTTCGGGCTCCCGATCGTCGATCACGCCGTGAAGCGCTCGCTCGCTCAGGCGCAGGTGCTCGCGCTGTGCCCGACGCGGGAACTCGCGCTCCAGGTCTCGGCGGAGGTCGAGCGCCTCGGCAAGCGCAAGGGCATCAAGGTGGTCGCCGTGTACGGCGGCGCGCCGATGCAGCGGCAGATCGACGCGCTCGCCGCGGGCGCGCAGGTCATCGTCGGCACGCCGGGCCGCGTGCTCGACCACCTGCGTCGCGGGACCATCGTCGCCAAGCACATCCGGCTGCTCGTGCTCGACGAGTGCGACGAGATGCTCTCGATGGGCTTCGAGCGCGAGCTCACCGCGATCCTCGCCGAGCTGCCGCCGGAGCGGCAGACGCTCCTGTTCTCGGCGACGCTCCCGCCCGACATCGAGCGCATCGCGCGCAGCAAGCTGCGGTCGCCCGAGTTCATCACCCTCTCGGGCGACGCCGTCGGCGCGCTCCAGATCCAGCACTTCGTCTACCTGATCACGGGCGACAAGCTGACCTCCCTCGTCCGCATCATCGAGGTCGAGAACCCCGAGAACGCGGTCGTCTTCTGCAACACCAAGGACGAGACCGAGGCGGTCGCCGGGGCGCTGAAGCGCCAGGGCTACGACGCCGACTGGCTGAACGGCGATCTGCCGCAGTCCGATCGCGAGAAGGTGATGAGCGCGACGCGCGAGGGGCGCCTGCGCTTCCTCGTCGCCACCGACGTGGCCGCGCGCGGCATCGACATCTCGCACCTCACGCACGTCATCAACTACGACTTCCCGCAGGACGCCGAGGCGTACGTGCACCGCACCGGCCGCACCGGCCGCGCGGGCCGCACCGGCACGGCGATCGCGCTGATCACGCCGCAGGACGTCGGGCCGCTCTACATCCTCCGGCTGACGTACAAGATCCGCCCGCTCGAGAAGCAGCTCCCCACGGAGGGGGAGCTCAAGACGCGCGCCGAGGCCGATCTCGTGGCGATGCTCGCCGAGGCGTTCCTGTCGAAGGGCACGCACCGCGACGATCTCTCGCTCGCGCGCCGGCTGCTCACGCACGACCAGGCCGAGGCGATCGTGGCGGGCCTCCTGCGCGATCACCTCGGCGCGCGGCCGACGGCGCAAGAGGAGGCGAGCGCCGCGCGGCGCGCCCAGCAGCCGCAGCGCGCGGCGGCGCGCGACAGCGAGGGGCGCGGCACGGATCCGTCGACCAAGCCCGAGCCGGCGGCGCGCGGGCGGGCAGCGCGGGACGCGACCCCCCGCGCGGCCGACTCGGCCGAGCCGCGCTCGCCCGAGACGGAGCGCAGCGAGCTCGCGCGCGAGGGCGATCGTGACAGGGGGCGGGAGCGCGATCGGCGATCGCTGCGCCTCCGCCGGGACGAGGGGCGGCGAGGCCCTCGCGGCGCGGACGCGCCCGGGGGGGAAGAGCCCCGCCGGCCCGAGGGGGCGCGGGCGCGCGACGACGGCCCCGTCTCGGTCGAGCCGCTCACGCGGCCGGAGCCGCTGATGCGGATCGAGCCGCCGCGAGGCGAGGGCGGGTCGGGCCGCGGCCCGGAGCGCCTGCGCGAAAGGCCTGCCGCGACGCTGCTGTCGGCGCGCCGCGGCGCTGGCGCCGCCGGCGCCGCGCCGGGCAAGCCTCACGGCGGCGCGGCGGGACAGCCGTTCTCGCGCCACGCCGACTTCACCATGTGGCAGCCGCCCGAAGAGGAGGGCGACGACGAGCCGATCCTCGGCGAGCCTCCGTCGCCGGCGCCCGGCTCGCCTGTGTCGCGCGGCGGCGATCGAGAGCGCGCGAGCGGCGCCGTGCCGTCGGCCCCCGGCGAGGCCGCGGTCGAGATCGAGAGCGACGAGGCCGGCGAAGCGCCGCGCGCCGAGCCCGCGCGCGACGAGGCGGACGGAGAGTTCGTCGAGGTCTTCATCAACCTCGGCCGCCGCGACGGCGCGCGCGCGGCGGATTTCCAGCGCGCGCTCATCGAGCGGGGCGGGATGGCCAAGGGGGACATCCGGCGCATCCGGGTGCGCGAGCGCAACGCGTTCGTCAGCGTCCCGAAGGCCGAGCTCGCGCGGGTCGTGGCCACGCTGAACGGCGCGACGATCGCGGGCAAGGAGGCGCGCGCGGAGCAGGCTCGTGAGCGCACGTCAAGCGCCGAAGAGGTGGCGGAGGACGCCTGAGCGCGGGTCGTGCGAATCGTCGCGAGAGCGTCGGTCCGCCGCCACATGGCGGCGGAGCGGGCTCCACGCGGCGTTTCGCGCGGTTCCGCGCCGCGCAAGACACCGCCCGCCGGCGCACGTCGATGGTACGTCGGTGAGGGCTTGCGTGCGACGTCGTCCAGGCGTCGCCTCTCGGCGCGCAACGCGCTAGCCAAGCTCGCCCACTGGTCGTATCACGGAAGGGATGGGGCGCAGTGGAGCGGAGGACATCGACCGGCTTCGACGGGACATCGATCGAGCGCTTGCTGACAAGCTCGACGCGGACAGGGTTCTCCCGCTGCTCGCGCGCCTGGCCCGCGCGACGTCGCCCGGGAGCGAGCCGTGGCTCTACGCGCACCGCCACCTCGCGGAGATGGGCGTGGAGCACGATCCGTGGCGCGCCGCGCTCTTCGCGCGCCGCGTGCTGCAGTTCCACGAGGAGGACGACGGCGCCTGGGCGGTGCTCGGCCTGGCGCAGTCGCTGCTCGGCAACTACCGCTACGCCGCGCGCGCCTACGAGCGCGCGCTGGCCATCGTGCCCGAGAACCCGTGGTACGCGCACAACCTGGGGCACCTCTACGACGTCGCGCTGAACCGCCCGCACGACGCCTTGCCGCTCCTGGCGCAGGCCACCGAGGCGCAGACAGGCGAGGCCGACATCGCCGCGAGCTACGCGCACGCGCTCGCCCGATGCGGCAAGCTGGTGCTCGCCAAGAAGATCTTGAAGCGCGCCATCCGTCACGGGGCGACCGCGGATCAGATGGCGCTGTGGCGCTGGCTCGACGCGGGCGCTCCGACCACGGGCGAGAGCGGCCCGGACCCTCAGCGCCCGGCCGACTCGAAGCGCAAGGCCAAGCGACGGCGCGCTCGCGAGCGTCAGAGCCTCGGCGATTGAGTTCGGTCGTCCCGCGCGTGGCTCCGGTCACGCGATCCGCGCTGGTGAACAGCCCGCGTCGCATGGGGGGAACCTCACGTGAGCTCCGGCCCTCTCCATCCGCACATCCGAGGAGCGGAAGCAGAAGGTGCGCGCCGACCGAGCTCGGCTGCGCTGCGACGCGGCATAGGCTGCTGCTGGCGTGGTCGATCGTGACGCGGGGCACGGGCGCAGTTGTGCGGACACGGGCTACCTCGGCTGGGCGACGGTGGATGCCGTCGCCACAAGCGACACGCATGGCAGACGCGAAGCTTGACGGTGGGTTGCCCGGTTGGCGATAAGCTGTGTTTCTCGACTGGTGCTGGACACGGTCCCCGCTCGGGACAGGGCACCCTGCGAGGAGAAGAAATGAGCGTCACGAGCGTGCAAAGGACGGACAGGACGGCGAAGAGCCACGCGCTCTCCGCGGCCGTCTCGTTTGGCCCGCGCGGCTCATCCTCCCGGCACGCGCATGTGGAGCGATCCTGCAAGGGGATCCGCCGCGCCGCGCACCGGAGGGACGCGCTGCCTAGCGCCACGCACGGCGCGCGCGGGCTTACGACGGGGAGTTCGCGATGAGCGAAGAAGCTCTGCGGCAAGAGATTGCGAGGCTCACGGAGCGCATCGCGACGCTCGAGCAGCAGATCGAGGGGCACGAGCGCGCGGCGAAGGAGCAGGCCGCGCAGCTCGACCGGGCGACGCGCGAGGCGCGCGAGCGCGGCGAGCAGCTGGCCCGATCGGACGAGGAGCTGCGGCGACAGGCTGGCATCTTCAAGCTCGTGCTCGACAGCATGGCGGACGGCGTCGCCGTCGTTGACGACAGGGGCGAGCTCCTGATGCGCAACCCGGCCGCGGAGCACATGCTCGGCCGCGCGCCGCTCGACCTCACCTCGGGGGACGACGTGGGGCCCGGCGACGCCACGCTGTTCTTCCCCGATCGCGCGACCCCCTGGCCGATGTCCGAGCACCCGCTGTCGCGCGCGCTGCGCGGCGAGACGGTCGATCAGGTCGAGCTCTTCGCGAGGAAGTCCGCCGACCAGGACGCGCGGATCGCCCGTCGATCCAACGGTGTGGCGGGCGGCGCGATGCCGACCCTCGCGCCCACCGCGGGGCCGCAGGGGGACGATGTCGAGCCGCGGTCGGTCCGCGTGCCTTCGCTGTTCACCGAGCCGCGCATCGAGCACGGACCGGTGTCCGGCCTGTTCCTGACGGTCAGCGCCAGCCCGATGCGGGGCAAGGACGGGTCGATCTCCGGGGCCGTCGCCGTGTTCCGCGACGCGACCGAGAAGAAGCGCCTCATCGAGGATCTCGAGGCGAAGAACCGCGATCTCGTGGAGAGCGAGAGCGCCAAGGGCGAGCTCGTCGAGCGGCTCCGTTACGCGATCGACGAGATCTCGACGCCCATCCTCGAGCTGTGGGACGACGTCCTGGCGCTGCCGATTATCGGCGTCGTCGACTCGCGCAGGAGCGCCCAGATCATGGAGCGGCTGCTCGACGAGATCGTCCGCCGCCAGTCGCGCTACGTCATCATCGACGTGACGGGCGTCGAGGTGATCGACACGCGGACGGCCGACCATTTCATGAAGCTGATGAAGGCGGTCGAGCTGCTCGGTGCGCGGTGTCGGATCACCGGCGTCAGGCCCGCCGTCGCGCAGACGATGGTCGAGCTCGGCATCAACCTCGGCACCGTGCGCGCAGCGCGCAACCTCAAGCATGCGCTGCGCGAGAGCATGGCGCTCGCCGGCCAGAAGCCGACGCCCGCGTCCCTCATGGGGGCCCGCCGCGGCGCGGCCAAAGACAACGAGAAGCAGACAGGACAGCCGTTCACCCCTGGCGGCCCACGGGCCGCCTTCGATCCGTCGGGCAGCGGTGCAATGACCACGACACAGCTGCAGCTCAGCGCGAGGAAGGAGACGTCCACTTGATGCAAGCGGGTAGGGTCCCCATCGTGGGCCTCTTCGGGAACTTAATCGTCTCGGTGCAGGGCGGGCTCACCGACGGCCAGGTGGAGCAGCTGCGCGACGACGTGACCGGGTCGATCGAAGCGCGATCGCCCCGCGGCCTCATCGTCGACCTCTCCGGTGTCGAGATTCTCGATAGCTATCTCACCCGCGCCATCCGTGACATCGCGCTCACGGCTCGGCTGATGGGCGTCCGGACGGCGGTGTGCGGCTTGCGCCCCGCGGTCGCGATCGCGCTCGTGGAGATGGATCTCGAGATCCCTGGCGTGGTGACGGCGCTCAACCTGGAGCGCGCCGTCGAGATGCTCGCGCCGTCCGCGGAGGACGACATGATGCCGCCGGAGCTCACGAACGAGGTGTCGCATGAAGATCCCTCCTCGTGACGGACCGCCCTCCAGCGGCGGCGCCACGGGGCCGCCGTCGAGCCGGTCCAGCGGACCGGTGTCGACGCGCATGCCGGGTACGCCGCAGTCGGCGCGCGGCCCCGTGCCGTCGTCTCCGCAGATCGTCGGCCGCTCGATCACCGATCAGATCGAGACGGTGCTGGCGCAGTTCCTCTCGCCTGCGGTGAGGAAGAGCGTCATCGACTGCGGGATCCGGCAGGCGAAGGTCGATCCGATGGTCGCGCGCGAGGGCGATCTCCGGCGCCTCCTCGTCGAGGTGAAGCGCGGGGTGAAGCTGTTCGTCCGCGACCAGGCGCAGCTCGATCGGTGTATCTCCGAGCTCGGCGAGCTCGACCACGCCGCCCCTGCGCCGCGCGAGATCACCATCGACGTGCGCAACGAGGAGGACGTGCTGCGCGCGCGGTCAGCCGGCCGCGAGCTCTGCATCGAGCACCTCGTCAGCGACGTCCTGCAGACGAAGATCGTTACGGCGATCTCCGAGCTCGGGCGCAACATCGTCAGGTACGCGGGCAGCGGACAGGTCGTCGTCCGCTCGCTCACCTCGCCGATGCGTGCGATCGAGATCATCGCGCAGGACAACGGGCCCGGGATCACGAACCTGCCGGAGATCCTGAGCGGCAAGTACCGCTCGCGTCACGGTATGGGCGCGGGCCTCCGCGGTACGAAGGCGCTGATGGATGCGTTCGACGTCAAGACGGCGCCCGGCGCGGGGACGACCGTGACGGTCAGGAAGTACCTCGGATGACGGTCGCTATCGGGACCGCGTGCTGCGTCGCCGCCGGCGAGGAGATCGCCGGCGACGAGGTGGTGGTGGTCCGACAGTCCCCCTGGGTGCTGATCGGCCTCGCCGACGGGCTCGGTCACGGTCCCCACGCCGCGCAGGCGGCCTCCGCGTTCTGCCGGTACGTGGAGGACCACGCGTCGATGCCGATCGAGGATCTCTTGACCGGGGCAGGGGAGCAGCTCGCGTCGACGCGCGGGGCCGCGGCTGCGCTCCTGCGCATCGACGAGAGCGTGGGCGAGCTCGAGTTCTCGGGCGTCGGCAACATCGCGATGAAGGCGATCACGCGGACGGCCATGCCGAGCTTCTGCTCGGCGGGGATCCTCGGGCGGCGCGTGCGGCGGCTCCGCAGCTTTCGCTTCCCCATCTCGCCCGGCGACGTCGTCCTGCTCCACTCCGACGGGATCTCCAGCGGCTTCGATCTCGGCGCGTTCCGCGACCTCGATCCCGAGGAGATGGCGCGCCGGATCGTCGACGTCCACAAGAAGTCGTTCGACGACGCGACGTGCGTCGTCGCCGTGGTCCGCGACAGGGGCGCGGCGTGACGCAGAGGTCCCCGCCCGCGTTCAGCATCCCCGTCACGCGCGAGGAGGATCGCTTCGCCTGCGCGGCCGAGGGCGCGCACATCGCGCGCTGGGCAGGGCTCTCGGAGCGCGCCCAGCACGAGCTCGCGATCGCGATCGCCGAGCTCGTGTCGAACGCGGTGCGCCACGGCGGCGGGGGGAGCATCAGCATCCGCGCGATCCGTGATGACACGCAGACGGGCGGTGGCCGGTGGGGCGTCGAGGTGATCGTGCGCGACTCCGGCCCAGGCCTGGACCCGAAGCTGGCGTTGCTCGAGGAGGTGGGGCCGAAGAGCGATCGCGGCCCGTCCTCGTCGAGCTCTGCGCGGCTGACGCCGAGGATGCCCGGTCAGGGGCTCGGCGTCGGGCTCGGCGCCGTGCATCGGCTGATGAGCTCCGTCATCATCCGCTCGTCACCCGGCATCAGCACCGAGATCATCGCCGTCAAGTGGAAGTAAGCGGCGCCCCGCGCGCCCACGCGGCGCGGTGGTCGTGGCGAGGAGCGCCCTCGCCCGATCAGTTGAGCTCTTTCTCGGTCCGCTCGTTCTGCTCGGCTTCGAGGAACGTCGCGGTGATCTCGCGCTCGAGCGCCAGGTTGATCTCGCGCTCCAGCGCCTCGATGCTGCCCGCGAGGCGGGCGACGTTGAGGGCGTAGACGAAGACCCGCGCGCACGGGTGGACGTCGGCGCTGCCGCGGAGGCCCCGCTCCCGCTCGTCGGCGTTGAGGCCGTCCAGGAGGACCAGCGCGCGGGGATCGACGCCCTCGGCCACGAGCTCCATCCCGGGCACGTCGGAGATGTAGAGCTCCGCCCCCTCGACGTAGCGCCGGAGCACGGGGTTGAGCGCGGCGACCGTCTTCTGCGCCAGTGTCACGAAGCCGTCGCGGCTCGGCGCCCAGGGGGGCATGCCGAGCTCGACGTCGAGCTCGCGGGAGCGCAGGAAGGCCTGCGTCGCGCCGCGGACGTCGCCCCGCTCGTCGCGGATGAGGCCGAGGTAGTAGTGGGCCTCGGCGTGCCGCGGGTCCTTGAGCGCCGCCTCCTCGATGAGCGCGGCGGCCTTGTCAGCCTGGCCGATCTCGTAGAACGCGCGGCCGACGAGGAAGGTGTGGTTCGGGTTGTCGTAGGGGCCCTCGGGGATCTTCGCCGCGACCTGGGCCGCCTCGTCGAGATCGCCCTTGCCGAGGAGCGCGTCGAACTTCAGGAGGAGCGCGTCGATGATCTCCTCGTCGACCTCGGCCAGATCCAGCGCCTGGTCGCACATCTCGATCGCCTGATCGAAATCGCCGAGCGGATGGATGTACACCTCGGCGGCGTTGAGCATCGCCTCCAGGTAGGTGTCATCGAGGGCGATCGCCTGGCGGTACGCCTCGATGGCCTCCTCGCCCTCGCCCTCGAGGGCCGCGACGAAGCCGAGCAGGTTGTGAGCCTCCGGCGAGTTTGGATCTAGCTCGAGCGCCCGCCGGGCCGACGCCTCTGCTCCGCGCGTGTCCCCGCGCTGGACGAGATCCCACCCGCGGTCGAGGTGCGCCGAGAACTGGTCCATGGCGGCTCCACAAGTGTGCGAAGGGGAGCCCCGAGTCAAGAGGGAGCCCTGTCAAAGCGACCGTTCAAGCTGTTGCGAGCACGACCCGCCCGGATTTCCAGCGACCGGCGGAGGCAGGGCGGCGGGCGGGCAGGCCCGCTGGCGGGCCCAGGCGAGGCGCGGCGCGGCTCCGACGCGCGCTCGTCCTCATGCGTCGCGGAGAGCCCGGTCCGGCGTCCTCATGCGTCGCGGAGAGCCCGGTCCGGCGTCCTCATGCGTCGCGGAGAGCCCGGTCCGGCCGGTCCACGAGCGGCCCGCGCGAGGTGGAGCGCACCGTGTTGCTGCGTCCTCGTCCGCGCGGCCGATCGGCGCGCGGCCCGCTCACTCGTGGATGGACACGAGCGTGCCGCGGTTCTCGGGCGTGGCCCAGACACCGTGCCAGCCGCGCGGGAGCCTGGGCTCGCTCCAGAAGAACACCTTCTTCGCGTCGAGCGGCGAGAGGTTCACGCAGCCGTGGCTCATCTCCCGGCCGAAGTTTCCGTGCCAGAAGGCGCCGTGGAGGGCGTACGAGCCGTCGTAATACGCGACGAACGGCACGTCCTCGATGCTGTAGGGCAGATCGCCCGCGACCGTGCCGTCGCCGTCCATCGTGGTCGCGATGTGCTTCTCGCGGATGCGGAACACCCCCGTGTGCGTGGGGTGATCCTTCTTCTTGTCCTTCGAGCGCCTCCCCGGCGAGATGAGCGCCGCGAAGACGGGCTTGTCGCCCTCGACCGCGACCAGCGTCTTGCGCGACAGGTTCACGTCGATCCATTTCTCGCCCGGCGCGAGATCCGACGGCGGGGCGCCGAGATCGGTGTACGTCCCGTCGGCGCCCTTCATCCACCAGCCCTCGGTGGTCTTCCGGTAGACCGTCGACTTGTGGGTGTGGGACTCGCCCGTGAGGCCGAACGCCGCGAAGCGCTCGAGCGAGCCGGCCACGGTGACGGACTTCTTCTCGGCGTCGAACTGGTACTTGCTCGCCGACTTCGCGAGGATGAAGCCGACCGACTTCGCGCCCTCGGGGAAGTCGATGCCCTGCGAGGCCGGCGGCTTGATGATGTACATGCGGTCGCTCGGCGCGACGAGGCCCGCGGTCGTCTTGTACCAGCTGCGGCCGTTCCAGCCGAAGGTCTTGTCGACCGCGACGAAGAAGCCCTTGACCATCCGCTTCGCGACCGTCGAGTCGGCGTCCTTGTCGAGATCGGCGAGCGTGACGTTGCGCGGCCTGCCCTTGTCGTCGACGTTCTCCCACCAGGGCTTCTCGGGCTCCTCCTCGACGGGCGCCGGCGCGATGCCGAGCGACGCGGCCTCGGCGACGGCCGCCGCCTTGTCCTCGACTGCAGCCGGATCCGCCGCGACCGCGGCCACCGGCGCGGGGTTTGCGGCGGCCTCTGCGCGAGCGGCGGCCGCCGCGGCGACCTCCTTCTCGGTCTCCTCGTAGAGCGCCTCGGCGCGCTGCTTCTCCTCTTCCTTCCGCTTGCGCTTCGCGGAGTCGAGGTACGGCTCGTAGCGCATCATCTCTTCCTTCGACGGGACGGAGCGGTAGAGGGGCGTGCCGTGCGTCGTGTTGAAGGCGTACTTGTACGGGAGGACGTCGTCGAGGTTCGGCGGCGTGATGCCGAGGCGGACCTGCGGGTTCGACAGGTCCGTCGTGGCCGACCTCCCGCAGACGTAGCCGCCGTCGAGGAGGCGGTACCATCCCTTGGCGCAGCTACCGCCCTTGATGGGCTTCGGATCGACCGGCACCTTGCCGCCGAGCCGGATGTAGCCGAGCCGCTGCTTGGAGAACTCCATCGTCGGATAGACCGCCGCCTGCGGCACGATCGAGCCGAGAAGCGGCCCCGTGTACGGCTTGTCGGGCGCGGGGGGCTCCGGGGCCTCGGAGGGCGCGGCGGCCGGGGCCTCCCTGGGCGCCTCGGCGGACGCGGCGGCGCGCGCGGAGGACGTCGGCGCGGGGCGGGGGAGGGACGAGGTCCGCTCGGGCGGCGAGTTGCCTTCGGTGGAGGGGCCGGGAGGGGCCTCGCCCTGGCATCCGCTCGCCCACGCCGCGGTGCCGGCGAAGGCCGCCGCGGCGACGAACCCGAGCACGCTGGACACGAGCGAGGTGCGCACGACGCCGCCGCCGGCGCGTCCGGCGCCCGGCGCCGGTTGCGGGTTCCGCAGGTCGTCGGTGCGGACATTGCCGCTGCCGTGCGATCGAGCGGGGTCCTTCTGCCCGCGGGGGCGGGGCGCCTGAGAGCGGTTCATCGCATCCACAGCGTTGGGCGAGGACCGGCCTTCCCGATCCTGGCGGTCTGATGATCGACCCGTAGGGTCGGGTCGGCTCGGCGGTCTTAGTACCTGGTCACTCACGTGTCGATCCACTTCTCTGCGGAGCGCGCGCCCCTCGATTTGGCGATGGCGGGCGCCGGGGCAGGCGGCATCGCATGACCATCGCCCGAGCGAACGACGTGCCACGGAGCAGCGACGCGCGGTGAGGGCGCGCTCCGGGGCTCGGATGCCGTTCGGACGGCTGCTGCTAGGGTACCGCCGTGGCGGAACGGACCCCGGGGCGTGGCTTGAACAACACGACGGAGGCCCAGCGCGTGGGCCGTGGCACCGCGGCGGTTCCGCTCGTTCGCGCCGCATCCAGGCGCGCGCTCGTCACCGCGGCCGTCGTCGCGGCGCTCCTGCACCTGCCCCTGCTCCCGACCCCGCTGTTCGCGTGGCTCGACGCGATGTTCGCGCTCCGGGGCGAGCTGGCCGACTACGACGCCGGCGAGACGATCGTGCCGATCGATCTGGATCTCCTCGCGGACGACCCCAGCGCGGTCGCGGCGGCGCCCTCCGCGAGCGGCGGTGAGGGGGCGCCTTCCGGGGCGGGCGCCGCCGCGCCCGCGACGCCGTCGCCCGCGACGCCGCCCACTGCGTCGGCGAGCGCCTCGCCGGAGGCGCCGGACGCGGGCGCGCCCGAACGGCCGCGCCGGAAGCCGCCGGGCGACGCAGGCCCGGACGCGTCGGGCGACGGGGGCACGGAGAACGACGGCGATCACCCGAACCTGCGGACCCCGCTGAGCGCCGCGGGCGCGCCGGGCAAGCTCGCGTCGAAGGATCCGAACGTCCAGGTGCTCATCGCCGGCGACCGGCTCCGCAGCCACGAGCTCGGCGCGTGGTTCGGCCGGATCCTGACGACCATCCCCCAGTGGCAGTCCTTCTTCAGCGACACCGCCGTCGACCCGATCCGGGACATCGACCACCTCCTCATTGCCGGGCCGCAGCTCCGCGACTCCAGCAAGGTCGTCGCGGTCATGGACTACCGGGCGCCCGAGGAGACCATGCGCGCGGCGGTCGACGTCATCGTGCAGCGATCGAACGGCTCGTGGATCGAAGACGCCCCCGTCCCCGCCGCCCGGGCCACCGCCGACCGCAGCAAGCGCATCTTCGCGATGGTCCCGGACCGGCGCCTGCTCGTGGTCCTTCCCGCTGCTGAAGAAGATCAGCTGTCCAAGTTGAAGTCCATGAAAGGATTCAACAAATCTTCGGCGGCAGGCATCGTCATCTCGATGCTCACGCCCGCGAACGCCTTCCGCGGGGTCCAGGCGATCCCGCGCAGCCTCGCGTGGATGCGGCTCACCGTCACGCCGACCAAGGATGGGGGCGCGGACCTCGCCCTCACGGCGGGCGATGAATCCGCTGAAGATGCGCTGGTTCACGCGCAGGAGCTCACGAAGACCTTGAACGCGATCCGGACCATCGACCTGGGGATCACGAGGATCGATGTGGTGGATGAGATCGCCTTCAACACCGACAGGAAGGTCATCTGGTCGAAGCTCCACGTCACGAACCGGCAGCTCAAGCTGATCATGGGGTTCGTGGAGAAGGCGCTTCTGGAGCAGGGCGGCGCGCGGAAGCCGTAGCGCGCCGGGGCGAGAGCGGCTGCGCCGGGGCGAGAGTGGCCGTGCCGGGGCGGAGTGCCGCCCGGGCCGCGCGGAACACTAGCCAAAGCGGCGGCGTTCAGTTAATCCGACCAGCCCGCGCCGATGACGCCCGAACACTCTCCGTACGCCGTGCTCGATGAGCTTGCCGGACACCCCCGCGGCGACGACCTCGCGCGGGTCGTCCACACCGCGGCCTTTGCCGCCGCGGATGAGCGGCGGACGACCCTGGAGGGCGGCCTCGCGGAGCTCGTCGACCGGGCGGGACTGTCGGTCGCCGACGCGGAGACCCGGTTCGGCAACGTGGTCCGGGCGCTCGAGCGCGGCACGAGCGAGGGCGCGGGGAGCGCGACCCGGGTGCTCCTGGCCACGCTGCTCGCGCGCGGGGTCGCTCTCTCACCGCCCGACGGGCCGGAGGCGGAGGGCCGCGTCGCCGAGGCGCTCGTCTGGCTGGCGACGTACACCTCCGTCGACGCGCTGACCGCGCTGGACGCCGCGCTGGGCGAGCGCGCCGCGGGCCTCTGGCGGTCGATCGCCGCGCTGGTGCGGCGCGCCGACCAGGGCGCGCTGCCGCAGCTCGGCCGGGCGGGCGCGATCATCGCCGCGGCGGCGGTGCGGGGGAGCACCTCGCCCGACGCGCGCGCCGAGGCCGCGGCGCTGGTGGACGACGTGCGCGATCCGATCGTGCGCTCGCTGCTGCGCGACGCGCTCTCGCCCGGCAGGCGGCCGAGCCGCGCGCCGAGCGCCAGCGGGGCCGCACAGGAGGGCGCCGGGGCCGCCGGGGACGAGAGGTGGGCGCCGGAGCGCGACGGCGGGGCGACGGCGCGGCTCGCGGGCGAGCTGTCACCGCCGCCGCGCGGGCCGGTGGCGCTCGTGCTGCTGGCGGCGACGGGGATCCTGCTCGTGATGCACGTCCTCCGGCTCGCCGGGCGGTTCCTTCTGCGGTACCGCCGGCCCGCCGCGCTCGAGGTCGGCCCGAAGGGCGTGACCGTCCGGAGCCGGACAGAGCTGTTCGGCCGGACGCTGCGGGAGCGGGAGACGTACATCCCGGTCGAGGCGCTCCTCCGGGCGACGCGCGAGGTGCGCTACCCGCGGCTCGCCCTCTACGCAGGGCTCGTCGCGCTGGGGTTGGGGACGTACCTGGGCATGTCGCTGCTCGTCGACGGCGCGCGCGCGGGCTCCCCGGAGCTGCTCGGCATGGGCGCGCTCGTCTTCGCCTTCGGCGCGGCGCTCGACTTCGGGCTGTCGCACCTGGAGACGGCGACGCGCGGTCGCTGCCGCGTGGTGCTCGTCCCGCGGAAGGGCCCGGGGGTCGCGCTCGCGGGGATCGAGCGCGACGCTGCGGACCTCGCGCTGGGCAAGCTGCCGCGCGCCTGAAACTTGGCCGGATCGCGCCGCCTCCGCTAGGCCGATCGGGCGAGGTGATGGCGATGCGCACGAAGACCGAAGCGATGGCGGGGCTCAGGCGGATGCTGCACGACATGCTGACCGCGCGGGAGGGCGGAGAGAGCGCTCCCCGCCTGGCGCGGGCGAAGGGCTGCGTCGACGGCGCGATGCGCGCGCTGCTCGACAGCGGGCAGGCGACCCGGAAAGAGCTCCTCGATCTCGTGGCCGCGGAGCGCGCGCGCGTGAGCGGCCCGGCGACGGCGGAGATCGGCGCGGCGTCGCTGGTCGCCTGACGGCGCGTCGGCGCCGATCACTGCTGCGGGCAGCTCGTGTTGCCGGCGAAATCCCAGCAGGCGCCGCTCACCCCGGCCGTGCCGTCGCTCCCGGGGGAGCCACCGAGCCCGGCGGAGCCGCCGTTGCCAGCCGTGCCTCCGGTGAACGGCACCTCGGCGGCCGCGGGGCTGGGCGTGACCTTGTAGGCGATGCCCACCGCGTGGCCGCCTCGGCCGCCGCCGCCAGCGCCGCCATCGCCGCCCGCACCGCCCTTGCCGCCCATGCAACCCGCGAGCGAGCCGGCGCCGGCGACGCGACTCCCCCCCTTGCCCCCCATGCCGCCCGAGCCACCGGGGCTTCCACCCCCGCCCTCGCCTCCATTGCCCGCCTTGCCGACGGCGATCGTCACATCGGTCAGCGCCAGCTTGGTCCCAAGACTGAGGATCCCGACGCTCGACCCGCCGGCCTTGCCACCGCCGCCTCCCGTTCCACCGCAGCCGCCGGCCCCTCCGCCGCCGCCGCTTGCGCCCGCGCCGTCGATGTAGCCACCTCCGCTGGCCATGCAGAAGCGTCCTGCTTTCGCGCCCCCGCCCCCGCCGCCGCCTTGACCGCGCGTCCCGTTGACGCCTGCGCCGCCGTCACCCCCGGTGACGCCGACCAGCGTCAGCGTGGTGCGGTCGCCCGCTGCGCCAGCGCTGCCGGAGGCGCCCCTCGCGCCGCTCGCGCCGTCCCTGCACTCGGTCGTCTCTCCCGTTCCCCCCGTCTGTCCGTGTCCGATGCCGCCGAGGCCGAGCTCGGTCGGGGAGACCGCCGGAGGCGTGCCGTCGCCACCGGTCTGCCCGCGCCCCTCATCCACCGCGGGTTGTCCTCCCAGGCCGCCGACGCCGCCGCTCGTTTCGCCGTCCTCGCACGTCGTCACGCCGGGCTGGCCGCTGTAGACCGCCACGAGGCACGCGCTCGAGACGTCCTCCAGCGCGTTCGCGCCGTCCTGCGCGACCGCCGGCGTCTCGCCGTTCGCGCCGTTCATCCCGTTGCCTGCGATGACGTCGACGTGATCGAGCTGCGCGTCGATGTCCGCGACCGCCACGCCGATCGACGACCCGCCCGTAGCCGTCGCGTTGGCCGCGCTGATCGTGAAGCTCCGCACCCGTGTTCCGCCCGCGTCCTCGGTCAGCGTGAGCGCCACCTTGTTCGCGGGCCCTCCGAGGGTGCTTCGCGCCGCCGGGCTCCACGTCCAGCCCGCGTTGCAGTCGAAGCCGCCGATCACCTCGATGGCCGCATTGACCGTGACGCTCTCCTCGAACACTCCGCTCGAGCACACGAGCACCCGCTTGCCGTTCGCGCTCGCGATCGCCTCCGAGAGCGACGCGTACGGCCTCGCCTTCGTCCCGTCTCCTCCGGACGCCGCGCCCGCGCTCGCGAACACCGCGCACCGGTCCACCACTGTGCTCGCGTCCTGGGTCGGGTCCGGCTCGCACGTGGGGCCAGGGTCGTTGCCGCCGCCCGTCGGCTCGGGGGGGCAGTACCTCGAGTCTTCCTTGCAATCCTCGGCGTAGGACAGCGGCCAGCACCCGGCGAGGTGCAGCGCCGCGACGGCCGACGCGGCGGGGAGCAGCCACAGAGAGAACGGGACGCCGATCCGCCGCCGCGCGGCGCGCCGCGCGGGCGCGCCGGCCTGGTCCTGCGCTCCACCGGATGGCGCAGATGCGTTGCTCACCGCGTTGCTGCTCGTTCGTTCCGTCGCTCTCATCGTCCCAAGCCTTTCCTGTGACGCTTCGCTCTGCCTGCAGATCCTCGCAGAAGGCGCACCCGCGCCCTGGCCGCGCCGACCCAGGAGCATACCCAGTCGGCGGATCGCCTGCTCAACGGCGATCCGTCGGCCGAGCGCTCCAGGGGGACGCCGCACGCGGCGATCCGGTCATCTCACGGCCCAGGCGCTCGCGCCCCGGCGCGCGCTTCAGGGAGCGACGAGCGCCACGTCTCCCTTCGTGGTCTGTCCGCCGACGCGCCACCAGTTCGCGATGAGCAGCCGCCCGTCCACCTCCACGATCCGCGAGAAGGCGCCCGCGAAGCCTTCCTGATCGATCGCCCGGATGAGCCAGCTGTGGCCGTCGCCGCTCTTCGTCCCGATCGCGAGCCGCAGGGTCCCGCTCGTCGCGTCCTGGTAGCTGATGCGCACCTCCCCGGCCGCCGTCACGAACACGTTCGCGTCGTCGCCGATGAGGTGCTGCCCGTCCTCGAAGGGGGCGCCCTCGATCCCGAGCCCGTCGTCCGCCACCTCGGAGGGCTCGACCTCCGTGCCTCCCTTCACCCGCGCGTACCGCAGCCCCTCCGAGCGGCCGTCCGCGTAGGCGAGGTGCCAGTCGCCAGCGCGATCGATGAACAGCGACGTCCCCATGCCCACGTCGCCCGTGTCCGTCCCGTCCGGCGCCGCGCCGTCCACGATGCGGGTCTCCCACGCGCCCATCGACTTCGACGCGATCACCAGGTCGCCGTGGATGCGATCGTAGAACGCCAGGCCGAACCCGCCCGCATCGTCGGGCGCCATCGCGATGTAGTCGCCGATCGCCTCGGGGTACGTCTCGAGCCGGTTGCCGTCGGAGATCGCGGCGCACGCCGGCGAGCCGCCGTCGTCGATGCACGCCTGCCCGGAGGCGCACCCCGGCTCGCAGTCGCCGGCCGCGAGCGGCGTCGCGCAGCGCCCCGTGCTCCGGATGCACTTCGCCCCGGCGCCGCAGAGGAACGCGCGGCACGGCGTCGCCTCGTCCTTCGCCACGTCCTCGAACCGCCACGCGCCCTCCCCGGGCGAGGCGCTCTCGCCGGTCGCGATCCGGACGCTCGACGTGACCGAGCCGCCTTCGCCGGGCTCCATCGCGAGGTAGGCGATGACGGGCAACTCCTTCACGAAGAGCAGCTTCGCGTAGCGGCCGATATCGCTGCTCGGCGCCTGCTGCACGAAGCTCACCGCCCACGTGTCTCCCTGCCGCTGCGCGAACTTGAGCGCGCGGTTCGTGCGGTCGTAGTAGGCCACCGCCGGGTTTCCGTCCGGCCCGACCGCGATGGACGTCCAGAGGCCGACGTCGTCGCCGGGCTCGGTCTGGCCCCCGCGGAACCCGCTCACGTCGAACCGGGCCGGGTCGACCGGGGGCTCCGCGGGCACCCCGTCGATCGCTTCCCACGCGACCGCCTCGCCGTCCCACGTGCCGACCACGAGGTCGCCCCACGCGAACGCGTTGCGCCAGTCGGCCTCCGCGTAGCCGGCGACCCAGACCGTGCGCTTGTCGGCGGCGACCGCGACCGAGGTGTACGCGCCGATGAGCCCGTGCTCCAGCGTCGTGCAGTCGGGCGCGACGCACCCCTGTTCCACCGCCTCCGGCTCTTCGCTGCACGAGCATCCGGCGTGCGAGCCGAGGAGCGCGACGACGGCGGCCCCGGCCAGCGCGCCCTTCACGCCGCGAGCGCCGCGCCGCGCAGGGCGCCGAGGCGACGAGCCCCGATCGCCGCGCCGCGCGAGCCGCAAGGCCGCCGCCGCGACGGCGAGGCCGAGCCAGCGGACGCCCGACGGCGCCTCGCCGGCGCCGCCAGCCATGACGCAGCCGCAGCCCGCGGCCGGGTCGACGGGGACCCGGCCGCGGAGGATCGCCTGCCGCGCCGTGCCGAGGTTCCCCTCCTCGTCCACGGCCTCGACCTCGATCTCGACGGCGTCGCCCACGTCCACCGACGTCGTCTCCGCCGCCGTCGACCAGGGCGACCACGCGCCGTCATCGAGCCGCACGCGCACCTTCGCGCGCGCGGCGTCCGAGACCCGATCGCTCACCTCGAGCGGCACCCGGCCGTCCACCGCGGCGCCGACGGAGATGACCGGCGGATCGACGTCGACCACCATCTCGACGGTGGCCGGCGTGGGATCGAGCGACAGGGGAGCGCCCGCGATCCGAGATCGCACCGAGATCACGTGACGCCCCGGGAGCCGCAGCCAGTCGTCGTGCAGGTCGACGACGCGCTCGCGCCTGAACGGGCGCCACACGCCGCTGTCGATCCGGTACGAGTACTCGACGGCCCGCGTGCCGTCGTCGAGCGGCGAGCTCATGACGAGCCGCGCCGTCGGCCCGTTGTCGCGGGTCATCGTGGGCAGGCGGAGCCCCTCGGCGCGCACCTCCTTGCGGCTCAGCTCGGCCTGCGTGTCGCTCCTCGGGGAGCGCTGCTGCGCCGTCGTTCCGAACGCCGCGAAGATGCCGAGGTAGTTGTCCTGCCCCTTCGTGAGCTTCCGCAGGCCGGGGGAGCCCGCGCCCTCGGCCGACTCCGGGATGACCAGCGAGAGCCCGAGCGCCGAGAGCGGCCCGTCGAGATCGATCGCCGGGATGCCGCCGCCGATCAGCTGCCCGAGCTGACCGCTGAGGAGGCCGCCCAGCGCCTCCGCGATGTTCTCGGGGTTCTCCCGGAGCAGCCCGTTGTTCGTCACCTCGCCGTTCTCGACCCTGAGCGCCTCGATCACCGGCGTGAGACCCTCGGGGGTGACCGAGAGGTTCATGGGCACGTCCACATCGAACGTCGCCGTCATGAACCGGATGAACCTGTCGAGCGACCAGATGTAGAAATCGAAGCTCGCCCGGTCCAGCCGGATGCGGATCAGCGGGTCGTCACTTCCGTTCGTGCCATCGCCGAAGGTGACCCGAGGCGGCGCCTGCGGGCGGATGACGACAGCGACCTGCTGCGACTCGCGCTGCAGCGCGAGATCCTTTGCGGAAGGGGTCAGCAGCCCCAGCGTGCCAGAGTTGAGGAGAGGCACCGTCTCCGTGGAGATGCCGAGACAGAGCAGGCCGCTGTTGTAGAGACCGTTCATGGCATAATTCGCGAAACGCTCGGAGATCGCGAGACCGACGTGAGGGCCGGGAAGGTCGGCTGGCCAGTCGGAGACGGTATTGGCGACGAGCTCATCGGGAATCGGGATGCCCGCCGGGAGCGCCATGTTCGACAGCGGCACACATTTCGATGTCGGCACCGGCTCGGCGCCGCCATAGAGGCCAAGGGTGAGCCCGTCGCCGACCGGGTTGAGGTCGCCCCACGCGAGATCGGAGCCGTCGTCCCGCTCGCTCATGCCGCCGCCGGCGAGCAGGAGGTCGAACCCGCCCTGCGTGCCGGGGGAGATGCTCGCGAGCAGCCGGCCGAGATCGATGTGGCCCTCGACCCCGAGCAGGATCGAGGCGCACTCGTCGTTCGCGTGTGTGCCGTAGCGGCAGACGCCGCCGATGTCGTTCGTGCCGTCGGGGCAGGCCTGGTCCTGCGTCGGATCCGCCTTCAGACAGAGCTGCTGGTCGAGCTGGGCCTTCAGCGTTTCAGAGAGCGAGCCGGTCAGGAGGGGGAGGACGATGGGGCGCAGAAAATCGAGGATGTCGCCGGCGATGGAGTCGCCGCAGTTGAGCCGCAGCCTCGACTCGAGCTGATCCTTGCCGATGTCGAGCCGGACGATCTTGACGCGCGAGTAGCCCTGCCGCGAGTGCTGCGGATTGACGTCGATCTCGACGGAGAGCTCGACGTCGAGGTTGATGTTCGTGAAGGTCTGGTCGTCGGGCGGGCACGCGTCGTTGCCGTTGAGGGTCGCGATGACCGTGCTGTCCGTGATGAGCAGGTTGACCAGGATCGGGAGGTTCTGCAGGCGCACGGGCAGAGATCCCCGGATTCGCAGGTTATGCGGCGTCCTCGGCTCGATCTGGAGCGCTGCACTCCCCACGTCGATCTCCGCCGTGCACCTGGGCGGGCTCGCGTTCGGGTCGGCTCCGCCGGGACAGACCGTGTAGCCGGTCCCAGAAGACCTGGGGATGGAGAACGTGATCACGCCGCCGTCCCCACCCCCGAGCAGCGCGCGCCCGAGGACACCCAGGTTCTGCTCGAGGAACTCGACGCCCGACTGCGTGAGCCGCGCCGCGCCGGCGTTCTCGATGCGATCCGCGGGCTTGAAGCCGGCGGGGAGGGGGGTCATTCCACAGCCGGCGCACCCGCCGCCCGAAGCGGCGCATCCGGCGATGATGAGGAGAGCAAGGATGGCGGAGAAATGCTTGATGAGGCGGGGCATAAGGAACCCTCCGGGGGAGCACGACCCGCAGCGCCGCGCCCGCTGGGCGCGGGCTTCAGGACGCCACGACAGATCGTACGCTCCCCGGAGAGCCCCCCGCAAGCGCTACTGCGGACAGAGACCGGTAATCTTGACCGCGCTCGCGGCATACTCGCCGCCAAGCGCATAGGCGTCGGCGCAGTCGTCCGTCGCGGCCGAGTTCGTCGCGCTGCACCAGTCGCCCTTCAGCACGATCTTGCCGCTCTCGTCGCGCTTGCACGTATTCGGGGTCTCACCGGTGCCGTACTCTCCGATATCGCCCGAGAGCACGACACAGAGGCTCTGCTCGATCCCGGGGATGATCACCCGATCGACCTCTTCCAGCGTGATGAACGCGGTGAGCTTGCCGCCGTTGATGAACGCAGGGGGATCGCCGTCCGGGCCGGGGAGGCAGGCCTCCGTCGGGTCGAGCCCCTCGCGGTTGTACCGTCCGATGCAGTTGTTGTCCGCCGACACCTTCGCGTCGGTGAGCTGCACCTCGTGCATGGGCAGGACGATCGGCTCGGCGGCCGCGTCTCCCGCGCCCGTGTCCAGGAAGATCGGGACGTTCAGGATGTCGGCCGCGCCGCTCCATGCGCCGTCGGTCAGGGGGGCGTCGAGCTCCTTCGGCGCGATCTCGAACTCGCCTGCAGACATGTTGGCGAAGCAGTAGCCCGCGAGCGGGTCGCTCGTGGGCATCGCGCCGCCGGTGCGCAGCTTGCCGGTCGCCGTGTCGAACTCGAGCAACCAGGAAAAGGTCCCGGTGCCATTCAAGTTGCACACGGGCAGATTCATCGTCAGGCCCTCGGCGACGAGGCGGGCGATATAGCCGACCGCGAGCACGTCGGGCTTCGTGACCGTCAGCTGCGCCATCCGCAGACCGAACTTGGTCGCGCCCTGATTGTCGTGGACGGCAATGCAATCGGAAGCGACAGCCGTGCAGACCGGGTTCTTCGGCGTGCAGTCGCCAGGAGCCCCGCCGCCGGTCCCCCCTGCTGAGCTCGAGCTCGTCTCGCCGGCGTCATCGCCCCCGCACCCCGCCCCCGCCGCCGAGCCCATCAATGCGGACACACCTAGTACGCAAAACCACTTCAAAAACCGCATCTCTTGCCTCCTTCGGTGTTGCAAGGTGCGGAGTATAGGCGGCGGAAATGCGATGACCACGCGGTCGAGGTGACGCCGCACCGCGTCGCTATCGCCACATTCACGTCACGCCCCGATGAGCGCGACGCCCTGCGGAGCTCGGCGCGACGCCTAGCGGCGCTCGTAGCGGTCGCCGAGCCGGGCGCCGACGGGGAGCGCGCGCAGCAGGCGAATCATGGTCCACACCGTGCCAGCCAGCTTGCGCAGCTTCGAGGTGCCGACCCGCTCGTTGTACTCGATGGGCATCTCCACCACGCGATAGCCGCACTTCGCGGGGAAGAGCAGCGTGTCGATGGGCAACGCGTCGCCCTCACCGTCGAAATCGAACGCGCGAATCACCGAGCAGCGGTAGGCGCGCATACCGCTGTGGACGTCCGACGTCGGGATGCCGTGCATCGCGTGTGTCATGGCGGCAAAGGCGCGGTTGGCGATGTAGTTCGGGACCGGCATGGCCGCCGGCCTCGTGCGGGTGCGCGCGCAGTTCACCACGTCGGCGCCCTCCTCCTCGACGAGGCGCCTGAGCACGGGGATGTTCTCGGCCGGATAGGTGAAGTCGCAATCGAGGTAGATGAGGAGATCGCTCCGGGCGGCGGCGCTGTACATGAGGAGCTCCATGGCCGGCCCGTGGCCGCGGGGCGGCACCTGCCGGAGCACGCGCGCACCGAGGCCGGCCGCGATCTCGGAGGTCCTGTCCCGGGTGGAGCTGTCGACGCAGAGGATCTCCGCGTCGGGCGCGGCCTTCCTGATCTCGCCGATCATGGCGCCGACGCTCTCCTCTTCATCCATGGTCAGCATGCCGACGGTGAGCCGCATCCGGCGCGGGCGCGGCGGCTTCCGGGCGACGATCACGTGCTGGAACGCGAGGAGGCCGGGCGCGCGGTCGGCGACAACGTCCTCCAGCGGGCGGACGAGCGCGTGATACGCCTTGTAGGGGAGCGAGCTGGCGAGATCGGTGGGGTCGTCGCCCGCGCCGAGGCCGCGGAGGATGAGCCCCTTGGCGCCGCGGACGAGCATCGGGTTCTGCTCGACGCGGAGCACCTCGAGCCCGGCGCGCTCGATGAGCCGGACCGCCGACGCGCGGGTGAAGAAGCGGAGGTGCGTGTCGTCCAGGATGCCGCTCGGCTCGTAGTCGAACCGGCCGGCGAGCAGGCCGAGGCGCACCGGCCATGCCGCGACGTTGGGGAGCGAGACGATGACGTGGCCGTCCTCCTCGAGGTGGGGCAGGAAGCGGCAGAGCACGGCGAGCGGGTCGGCGGTGTGCTCGAGGACGTCGGCGAACAGGAGCAGGTCGAAGCGCCGGTCGCCGAGCGCCTCGCGCACGGCGGCGTCGCTCGTGATGTCGGCGGCGAGGACCTCGTCGAGCGCCGCGCCGGCGCGCGCGAGCGAGCCGGGCGCGATCTCGATCCCGGTCACGCGCGCGCCCGTGCGCTTGACGGCCGCGCCGTTGAGCCCGATCCCGCAGCCGACGTCGAGCACCGTCCGAGGCCGGCCGGCGGCGGCGACGAGGGCCCGGTTCACCTCTTCGACCGCGTACTTGCGCCCGGCGAGGGCCTCCGGCGCGGCGCGGGGCGGCGAGCGCCGGCCCGGGGCGTCCCCGTGATCGAGAGGGCGCGGCCCGCGATCTTCCCCGTCGTCCCCGTCGTCCCCGTTTGCTCGCGCGTGGCCGGGCTCGGCGTTCACGCGCGGCTACTTAGCACGCTTCTCCCAGGCGGCGTTGAATTCGCGGATCGTCTCCTCGGTCTTCGGGTTGTGGAGCATCTTCCGCAAGATGGCGGGAGGCACGGTCACGATGTGCGCGCCGGCGTCGAGCGCCTCGTTCACGTCCATGAGGTGGCGGATCGAGCCGACGATGATCTCGGCGCCCAGCCGCTCGCGATCGAGCCTCGCGCGCGTGCGCTCGATGACCGGGGTCGCGGCGTAGCCCATGTCGCGGATGCGCCCGCTGAAGATCGAGACGTACGCGCCGCCGGCGAGCGCCGCGAGGTACGCCTGGTTGAAGCTCATCACGCACGTGACGTTGGTGCGCACGCCGCGCTTCGCGAGGGCGTGCGTCACCTTGAGGCCGACGTCGCCGAACGGCACCTTGATGCAGATCCGCTCGGGCGCCCACGCGTGATAGCCGCGGGCCTCGTCGAGCATCGCCGCCTCGTCCTCGCTCGTCAGCTCGACCGACACGGGCCCCGCCGACGCCGCGAGCACCTCGCGGATGCGCCGCTCGAGATCGACGCAGCCCGCGTCGCGCGAGAGGATGAGGGGGTTCGTGGTCACGCCGGCGAGCACGCCCCAGGAGAAGAGCTCCTTGATCTCGTCCGGGTTCGAGCTGTCGAGGAAGAACATGGATCGCTCCAGCGGGCTCGCTCGAGCCCCGGCGCGGTCTAGGCCAGTTCGATGCAATAGAGAAGAGGAGAAGAGGAGAAGGGCAGAAGGGCAGACGGAGACACCGTCCACGCTGCGCGGCTCGCCGCGCCGCCCTGCAGTGACGCTCGCGGTGCGGCCGGTGTGAACGACGTTGCAAAGACGGGGAGTCCGCGCTTCAGTTCTGGTTGTCGGAGATGTCTCTCCGACGGAACGTTTCTCCACGGCAATGCGTCGATGAGCAGCGGACGATCGTCGAGGGATCCGGTGGCGCACAGCCCGCTGCTCGCGGCTTGCTCGCCGGCGGGGCTCTACGTCGCCGCGCCCGGCGGCCAGCTCGTCGACTGCAACGAGGTGCTCGCCCGGCTGCTCGGCTATGGCTCGCGGGAGGAGGCGCTCGCGGCGGCCGATCTCCTCCTCGGCGGGGGCGCGGCGGGCGCGACGCCGACGTCGGCCGGCGTGGTCGAGGGCTTCCTCACGCGCCGCGATGGGTCGGCGGTCCGGGTGATGAGGACCGAGACCGTCGCGGAAGCGCGCGGCGAGCGGCTCGTGGTCGGGGCCATCGTCGACGTCTCCTCCGTGCGCTGCACCGAAGATCGCCGGCGCGAGCTCTCGGAGGAGCTCGGCCAGGCGCAGAAGATGGAAGCGGTGGGGCGGCTCGCGGGCGGGATCGCCCACGACTACAACAACCTGCTCGCGATCATCCTGAACTACACGAGCCTGGTGATCGAGGAGCTCGACGAGCAGAGCCCCGTGCAGAAGGATCTCGCGGAGATCAAGCGCGCCGCGCAGCGGGCCGCGTCGCTGACGCGGCAGCTGCTCACGGTGAGCCGGCGGGGGCTCGCGCAGCCGGTCGTGCTGGATCTGCGGGACGTCGTGCGCGGCATGGATGGCGCGCTCCGCGCCGCCGTCGGCGGCAGCATCGATCTCGCGATCGCGGTCGGTCCGTCGGCCTGCCGGGTGCTGGCGGACGCGGGGCAGCTCGAGCAGGTGGTGATGAACCTCGCGCTGAACGCGCGCGACGCGATGCAAGGCGGCGGCCGGCTGTCGATCGAGACGCGCGCGGTCCGCGTCGGCGCTGCGGGGGGCCTGCACGACGCGCACCCGGCGGTCCCGCCTGGCCGGTACGCGCGCCTCGTCGTGAGCGACACCGGCAGCGGGATGTGCGACGACGTGCGGACGCGCGCCTTCGAGCCGTTCTTCACGACGAAGCCGAGGGGGAAGGGGACCGGCCTCGGGCTCGCCACCGTGTACGGGATCGTCAAGCAGTGGCACGGCCACATCGAGCTCGCCTCCCAGCCAGGACAGGGCACGCGCGTCGAGATCTACCTGCCGCTCTCCGCGCGCGGGGCGTCCTCGCGGCGCGCGCGCGCCGCGCACCAGCGCCGCGCCGCGCCGCGCCCGGGCGAGGGCGGGACGGTGCTCGTCACCGACGATGAGGACGCGGTGGTCACGCTCGCGAGCCGGATCCTGGGGCAGCACGGCTACACGACGCTGACGGCGCGCGGGCCGCGCGAGGCGCTGCGCGTCTGCGAGGCGCAGCGCGGGCGCGTCGACCTCCTGCTCACCGACGTGCTGATGCCCGAGATGTCCGGAGGCGAGCTCGCCGCTCGCCTCGTCAAGCTCAGGCCGGACATGAAGGTGCTCTTCATGTCCGGCTACACGGGCGACGCCCTCGACGGCCCGTTCGCCGTCCGGCCAGGCGCCGCGGTGCTCGGGAAGCCCTTCACGGCCGAGTCGCTCCTCCGCGCCGTCCGCAGGGCGCTCGAGGGGGCCGCGTAGGCGGGACGCGCAGGCCCTGCCTACGGCGCCTCACCTCGCTTGATGCCGTACGCGCGGATCTTCTTGTGGAGGTTCGTGCGCTCGACGCCGAGCAGCACGGCCGCGCGCGAGATGTTCCAGTCGAGGCTGGCCAGCACCTCGACGATGTAGCGGCGCTCGGCCCGATCGCGGAACTCGCGGAGCGTGAGGCGAGGGCGCTCCGGCTCGTGGCGGGCCGCGCCCGCGGGCGGCTCGGCCGCGCCGGGGGGCGCCGCCGGGCCGTCTCCGGCGGCCCCCTGCGCGTCGTCCTCGAACGGGTTCTCGTGTGGATCCTCCGGGAGATCGGCGATCGTGACGACGTCGCCCGAGAGGATCGCGGCGCGCTCGATCACGTTCTTGAGCTCACGGACGTTGCCAGGCCAGCTCCGGCGCTCGAGCGCGGCGTAGACCATGGGATCGATGCCCTTCTGCTTGAGGCCGTTCTCGTTGCAGAACGCCGCCATGAACGCGTCGGCGAGCGCGCGCAGGTCGTCCATGCGGTCGCGCAGCGCCGGGCTCTTGATGGGGAACACGGCGAGGCGGAAGAAGAGATCCTCGCGGAAGCGCAGCGCGGCGACCTCGCGCGAGAGGTCCTTGTTCGTCGCGGCGAGCACGCGGACGTCGACGTGCCGGCTGTGCTCGCTGCCGACGCGGCAGATCTCGCCCGACTGCAGCGCGCGCAGCACCTTGGCCTGGGCGGCGAGGTCCATGTCGCCGATCTCGTCGAGGAACAGCGTGCCGCCGTGGGCCTGCTCGAAGAAGCCCCGCTTCGGTCCGCTCGCCCCGGTGAACGCGCCGCGCTCGTGGCCGAAGAGCTCGCTCTCGATGAGCTCGCGCGGGATGGCGGCGCAGTTGACCCGGACGAAGGGGCCCCGCGCCCTCGGCGACAGCCGGTGGATGGCGCGGCTGATGAGCTCCTTGCCCGTGCCGCTCTCGCCCGTGATGAGCACGCTCGCCTTCGTGGGCGCGACGCGATCGATCTCCTTGAACAGCCGCTGCATCGCCGCGCTCTGGCCGATCATCTCGTAGCGCGCCTGCACCTGCGCCTTGAGGTCCTCGACCTCCCGAGCGAGCCGCGAGTTCTGCAGCGCGTTCTTCACGCCGACGAGGACGCGCTCGCGGTTCAGCGGCTTCTCGAAGAAGTCGCTGGCGCCGAGCTTGATGGCCTTCACGGCGTCGTTGACGGTCGCGTGGCCGCTGATCACGATCACCGGCAGCTCGCGGGTGGCGTCGTCCTGGCGCACGCGCTGGAGGAGATCGAGGCCGTTCATGCCAGGCAGGAGCAGGTCGACCAGGGCGAGGTCGACGGGGCTGTCGCCGTGCGCGAGCAGCTCCAGCGCCGCCTCGGCGCTCGGCGCCTCCGCGACCTGGTAGCCCTCGCCCTGCAGCACCAGGGCGAGGGTGCGGCGGATGTTGCGCTCGTCGTCCACCACGAGCACGGTGGGCGCGGCGGCGCCTCCGGGCGGGGCGGCGGGCGGCGGAGAGGAAGCGGGCATGGGTCGACCATACCCCAGCTCAGCCGTGCGCCACGACGCGGGGAGCGAGGGAGCACAGGCCCGGCCCCGCGGCGGAAGCCCTGGCGCGCCGGCGCCGGATTGGGTACGAGGCCTGCTCGATGAGACCCTCCGCCGCTGTCCTCGCCCTCGCCGGGTGCCTCGCTGCCCTCGGCGGGCTCGTGGGCTGCGATTTCGAGCTCAACGACGGCCGCACCGCGACCCTCACGTACACCGAGGACGCGCGCGCCGCCTACAACGAGGCGATGGCCGCCTTCCAGGCCAAGGACTGGGAGGACGCGCGCGCCCTCTTCGGCGAGGTGAAGCGGCTCTTCGCTTACAGCCGCTACGCCCGGCTCGCCGATCTCAGGATCGCGGATCTCGATTTCGAGCAGGGAAAGTACCCGGAGGCGATCTCGGAGTACCGCGCGTTCATCCAGGAGCACCGGACGGACCGGAACGTCGAGTACGCGAAGTACCGGATGGCGAAGGCGCTCTACCTGGACATCGACGACACGGTGTTCCTGCCGCCGGCCGAGGAGCGCGATCAGGCGACCACGCTCGAGGCCTACAAGGAGATCCGGACGTTCCTCCGGCAGTACCCGCGCAGCCGTTACCGCGAGGACGCGGCCTACATGCTCGAGGTCGTGACGGGGCGGCTCGTGCGCCACGAGCTCTACGTCGCGCGCTACTACCTCAAGGAAGACGCGTTCGACGCGGCCCTCGCGCGGATCGACTACGCGCTGCGGAGCTTCCCGGGCTCCGGGCTCGATCCGGAGGCGCTCGTCCTCAAGGGCGAGACGCTCCTCAAGATGAAGAAGCCCGACGAGGCGCGCGCCGTGTTCGAGTCGGTCATCCGGGACTGGGGCGGCCCGTTCGCCGTGACCGCGCGCCGGTTCCTGGATGAGATGGGCGCCGGCCGGCCGCGCGGCGCGCCTGCCAAGAAGGCGGCGTCGGGCCGCGCCCCCGCGGGGCCGCAGCTGTGACGCAGGCTGTCGGGCGGCCGTCCTCCGGCGCGCGCTACGTGCTGGAGCAGACCGGCGCCGGAGATACGCCAGGGGAGTTCGTGTACCGGGGCCTCGTGCGGCTCCCGGCCGCGGACGTCCCGGTCGAGGTGCGGGTCGCCGAGGCGACCGGCGCGGCCACGGCGACGGTGGACGCCGCGGCCGTCCCGCACGGCGGACCGCATCCCGAGGAGCTCTCCAAGACGGCGGCGGCCCTCGTTCGGAGCGCGACCAAGTCAGCGGACGCCCATGCGCGGCGGCTGCCGCGGAAGATCGTCCGCTGGCGAGGCTAGGCGACGGCGGCGCGGAGCCCGCGCTGCGGTCCGGGCGCCTGGCGCCTCGGGCGATCGGCGCGCCCAGGGCCGTCGTCTCCCGGCCGGGAGCCATGCTAAAAGCGTCCCACCATGTCCGAGAAAGTACCGATGACGCCCGAGGGGCAAGCGCGGCTCCGCGAAGAGATGCGACGGCTGAAAGAGATCGACCTGCCGCAGGTCGTCAAGGACATCGGCACGGCCCGGGAGCACGGCGATCTCTCCGAGAACGCCGAGTACCACGCCGCCAAGGAGCGGCAGGGCATGATCGTCGCCCGCATCAGCTACCTCGAGCAGACGCTCTCGCGCGCCGAGGTGATCGATCCGTCGAAGCTGAGCGGCAGCAAGGTCCAGTTCGGCGCCAAGGTCAAGCTCGCGAACGTGGACACGGACGAGGAGCAGAGCTTCCAGATCGTCGGGCCCGAGGAGGCCGATCTCAAGGTCGGGCGCATCTCCATCGCGTCGCCGCTCGCGCGCGCGCTGCTCGGCCATGAGGTCGGCGAGGAGGTCCGCGTGAACATGCCGGCCGGGCCGCGCACGTACGAGATCCTCGAAGTCTCCTTCGCATGACCGAGCGCAACGGGGCCGCTCCGATGCGCCCGCGGGGCCATGGGGGCGCCGGCCGGCCTCCCGGGGGGCCCGTGCCCTCCGGGCGGCCCCTGCTGGGGAGCCGGCCTGACACGACGGCCGCCGGGGAGGGCGTCGTACCGGGGCCTGCCGGCCACCGGGCCCCGGCGGCGCCGCGCCCGCAGACCGGGCCGGCGCGCCCGTCCACGCCGGCGCCCGCGCCGAGCCGCGCCACGTTCCCGAGCGGGAACTCCGACGCGCCTCCGCGGAAGCTGGAGACGGAGATCGGGTGGCGCATGGCGGACGCCTACCTCGCGATCGCGGCGCTCGCGCTCGCCGAGCTCCTGGTCGTCGGCGCGTGGCGGTGGCGAGAGCTGCTCGGGCCCTACGAGCTCGGCCGCGCCCTGCGCGACCTCCTGCCGCTCGCGCTCTCGGCCGCGGCGCCGTGCGCCGCCGTCCTCGGCGCGGTGCTCGAGATCGTCATGCGCGCCGAGCGCAAGGCGTTCCGCGCCGCGGCAGCGCTGATCGCGGGCGCGTTCGGCGGCGCGGTGGCCTTCGGGGTCTCGACGGGGCGCATGCTCGAGGGCGGCCGGCGCGCGCCCTTCATCGCGGCGCTCGCGCTCCTCGCCGCCGCGGCGACGTTCGCCGCGGCGCCGCGCGCCGCGCGCGCCTTGAAGCGGGCGCGCGCCGCGGCCGCCGGCAGGTGGCTCCTCCTCGCGGCGATCTGCGCGATCGTGCTGCTCGAGGTCGCGAACGTGCGCGTCTTGCCGCGCCTCTACGCCGCCTTCCACCTGGGGCTCGCGGCGCTCACGCTCGCGGCGGCGACCTTCGCGACGCCGGCGCTGCCTGCGCGCGCCGCTCGCCTGGAGGACGCGCACGGGCGGCGCTCGCCCAGGCTGGTGCGCGCGGCGCTCGCGCTCGTCCTCTTCGCGTTCGGCGCCGCGCTCGCGCCCGGCGCGGCGGACAGGCTCGCGCTGGCGGACAACATCCGGCTGATCTACGCGACGCACAGCCCGCTGCTCGGCCACGTGATCGAGCTCGCCGCCGTGCTGTCGCCGCCCGAGGCGCTCGACGCCGCGCCGCTCGACGAGCGTGCGAGCGGGCACGCCATCGATCTGCGGGGGCGCGACATCGTGCTGATCAGCATCGACGCCCTGCGCGCCGACCACGTGGGGGCGTACGGCTACGACAGGAAGATCACCCCGAACCTCGATCGCCTCGCGGCCGAGGGCGTGCGGTTCGACGCGGCGTACACGCCGACGCCGCACACGTCGTACGCGGTGTCGTCGCTCATGACGGGCAAGTACATCCGCCCGCTCGTGCTGCAAGGTCTCGGCGAGGACTCCGAGACCTTCGCGCAGCACCTCCGCCGCTACGGCTACAAGACGGCGGGCTTCTACCCGCCGGCGGTGTTCTTCATCGACGGCGAGCGCTTCGGCGCGCTGCGCGACCGGGCGCTCGATTTCGAGTACCGGAAGGTCGAGTTCGCGAGCGCCCAGCTCCGTCTGGAGCAGGTGCGGAGCTACCTCGGCGGGCTCGGGCCGGAGCAGCGCGCGTTCATGTGGGTGCACCTCTTCGAGCCGCACGAGCCGTACGAGGCGCACCCGGAGCACCCGCTCGGCGACCGCGACATCGACCGCTACGACGCGGAGATCGCCGTGGCGGACGCGGGGGTGGGGGCGATCGTGGACGAGGTCCGCAAGGGGCGCCCGGACGCCGTCGTGATCGTCACGGCCGATCACGGCGAGGAGTTCGGCGAGCACGGCGGCCGCTACCACGGCACGACCGTGTACGAGGAGCAGGCGCGCGTGCCGCTCGTCGTGAGCGCGCCCGGCCTGCTCTCGCCCCGCGTGGTCCGGGCGCCGGTGCAGCTCGTCGATCTCCTGCCGACGGTGCTCGCGGGGCTCGGCATCCCGAGGCCGGCGCGCGTGCGCGGCGCCGATCTCGGGCCGCTGCTCGCCTCGGGCGACGAGGCGGCGGAGCAGGGCAAGGCGGCCCCGCCGGGCGGGCCGCCCTCGCTCCCGGGCTTCGCCTTCGCCGAGACGGACGCGCAGACGCTGCTCGCCAAGGGCACGCTGCGGCTCGTCTGCGCGCGCAAGATCGGCGCGTGCGCGCTCTACGACGTGGCGACCGATCCGCGCCAGCAGGAGGACGTCTCCGCGCTGCGCCCGGCGGAGCTCGGCGCGATGCGGTCGGAGCTGCGCGCGATCGAGGCGTCGCACGGGCGCTACGAGGTCCGCGGCCTCCGGCAGGAGGGCAAGGGCTGGCCCGACGCGCTCCGCCGCGGCATCGCGGGCGACGCCGACGCGGTCGTGGAGGTCGCGGCGCTGCTCGACGACGCGGACGTCGCCATCCGGCGCAAGGCGGGCGAGGTGCTGTTCGATCTGCGCCGCTCCGAGGCGGCGCCCTCGCTGCGCCTCGCGCTCGTGCGCGACGAGGACGACGAGGTGCGGCGCTGGGCGGCGCTGACCCTCACGCGGCTCGGCGAGGGCGCGCCGCTCACCCGCGATCTCGTCGTCGATCGCGATCGCAAGTGGCGGCGCCTCGCGGCGCTCGCGCTGGCGGAGTCGGGCGATCGCCGCGGCGACGACGTCCTCGTGGCGTGGCTGCGGCAGGTGGTCCGCGGCCCCGAGCAGGACGGCGGCGCCGACGCGGGCGAGGTGACCTCGTTCGAGCGGGCGCGCGAGATCGTGGACGCGCTCGCCAAGATCCGGGTGAAGGCGGCGCTGCCGCCGCTCATCGCGGCGCTCGGCGACGTGCGGCTCCGCCCGTACGCCGCGGCCGCGCTCGCGGCGATCGGCGAGGACGCCGCGCGGCCGGCGCTCGCGGAGCGGCTGAGCCAGGAGCCGTACCAGACCGCGCGGGTCGCGATCGCCGAGGCCCTCGTGAAGCTCGGCGCCGGCCCCGAGCTCCGGGCGCCGCTCCTGCGCATGCTCGGCACGCCCGATCCGCTTCCGGGGGGGCTCGGGCTCGCGCTCCGGGCCGACATCCTCGACCTGCTCGGCGGGCCGCGCGAGCGCGATCTCGGCCGCCTGCGCCGCTTCGCGAAGAGCGGGGTGGGCCTCGGCGTCGTGATCCCGAAGGCCGGCAACGGCAAGGGCGTGCGCGTCATCTGCCGCGCGCGGACCGACGACGGCCGCCCCGGCGAGGTGCGGTTCGGCAGGCCCACGCGCGGCTGGCGCCCGCCGAAGCGGGACGGCGCGTCGCTCGTCCCGGCCAGCGCGCCGGAGCTCGACGCGGAGCGCGCGGTCACGCTCGCGATCCCGCCGGGGAGCGAGCCGACCGAGGCGTTCGCGACGCTGCCGCCCGCGGCGGGCGCGCAGGCCGGCAATTACGGCGATTTCGTTGTGTACGCGACCCAGAACGTCGAGGTGTCCGCGTGCGCGGTCGTCCCGCTCGCCGACGAGATCCCGCCCCCGCCGCCTGCGCCCTGGTCGCCCGACGAGGCCGGGGCGCCGGCGCGCTCGGACGACGAAGCACCCGCCGCTCACCGGCCAGATTGACGCCGCAGGCCGCGAGACTAGAGTCCGCCGCGTGTCGGACAAGGACCGAGAGCAGGCCGAAGAGAAATCCGCGCAGAGCGATGGCGATGTCGCTGCCACGCGGAGCGATGGCGACGAGGACGGGGCCGCGGAGGCGGCCCCGGCGAGGCCGCCGCGCGGCGCTCCGGTGAAGGACGCCGGCGGCGATGGCGACGACGAGGCCGCGCAGCGCGTGGCCGACGCGCTCGGCGTCGGCGAGGCGGAAGAGGCCCCCGCGCCGGAGGCGGCGAGCGAAGAGGCGGTCGAGGCAGCGCCGAACCGCGCGGCCCGCCGCCGCGACGAGGCCACCGCGCGCCGCCGCAAGAAGAAGGCGACCGGCGAGGAGCTGCCCAAGGACAAGAACGCCCGCGCGAAGGAGCTGCTCGCTCGCCGCAGGGAGCAGGCCGAGGGGCGCCGCCCGGTCCAGCTGCTGCCGGGCGAGATGGTCGAGGACGCGCTCAGCCGGATGACCAGCGGCGCTGGCCGGTGGATCAAGACGAACTTCCACATCGTCCAGTGGGGCGTGGTGGCGGCGATCGTCGCGACCGGCGGCGCCCTGTTCTACCTGTCGCGGGCCGAGAAGAAGGACGCCGCGTCCACGTCGGCGCTCGTCGCGGCCGTCGCCGCGGATCGGGGCAGGGTGCTCGCCGAGGACACGCGCACCGACGAGGAGAAGGAGCTCGACGTCACGAGGACCTTCAAGACCGCGGACGAGCGGTCGGCCACCGCGCTCGCCGAGTACAACAAGGTCATCGACGAGCACGCCGGCACCGGAGCGGCGACCCTGGCGAAGCTCGGCCAGGCCGGGGTGCTGCTCGACAAGAAGGACTACGCGCACGCGCTGGACGCGTACAGCGTCGTGGTCTCGTCGCCGCTGGCCGGGGCCGATCCCGACGTGAAGGGGCGCGCCATCGAGGGCATCGCCTTCGCCCGGGAGGGCAAGGGTGATCTCGACGGCGCGCTCGCGTCGTTCAAGGAGCTCGAGGCGATCGACATGAAGGGCTACAAGGAGCTCGCGCTGTACCACCAGGCGCGGCTCTACCTGGCCAAGGGCGACACCGACAAGGCGAAGGAGCTGCTCAAGAGCGCGCACGAGAAGCTCCAGGCGCCGTCGACGGAGGGCCGCCCGTTCCAGTTCCTCGAGGCGGTCGTCGAGGAGATGCTGCGCAAGATCGATCCGGCCGCCGTGCCGCCTCGCGCCGCGTTCGGCGGTCCGAAGGGCCAGTCGATGACGCCGGAGGAGATCGAGCAGCTGCTCCGCCGTGCGCGTGAGAACGCGGAGAAGAAGGCGGGCGATGCGCCGCACTAGCCGCGCAGCGGGCGTCGCGCTCGTCTGGCTGGGGCTCGCGCCGCTCAGCGGCTGCGGCAACCTGGGCGTCGCTGCGGCGCCCGATGCGCCGCTCTGGCTGCACCATCCAGGCGGCGCGCTCGGCATCACCATGCGCCGCGAGATCACCGCCGAGACGCGCAAGGTCGGCGAGGCCTACGAGCGCGGCCGCCCCGAGATCGACGTGGCGCACCGGCGCGTCTTCGTCGGATCGAGCGATCACGGCCTGTACGCGGTGCGCGCGGACACGAGCGACGTCCTGTGGCGCTTCGAGACGCTCGGCCCGGTGCAGTGCGAGCCGCTCTACGACGCCGCGTCGGACACGGTCTATTTCGGCTCGGACGACGGCGCGCTCTACAAGGTGCGCGCGTCGGACGGCGCGCTGCTCTACCGCTTCATGACCAACGCGAAGGTCGCGCGGCGGCCGGTGCTGCGCGACGGCGTGCTCTACGTGACGAACGCGAACGACACGCTGATCGCGCTCGACGCGGCGACGGGGGCGATGCGCTGGCACCAGCACCGGACGCCGGCGGGCGGGATGGAGATCGCCGGGTACGCGGGGCCGGCGCTCGGCCGGGACAAGGTCTACACCGCGTTCTCGGACGGGGTCGTGATGGCCTACGACCTCAAGGACGGGTCCGAGCAGTGGGCGCTCGTCGACCTGGCCGCCGAGGCCGAGCAGAGCGCGGGCGGCCAGACGCCGAAGTACCTCGACACGGACACCACGCCGGTCCTCGGGAAGATCGCCTCGGGCGATGTGGTCTTCGTGGCAGGTTACGCGGGCGGGGTCTTCGCGCTCGACGCCGAGAACGGGACCCGGGCCTGGGTGAACGAGGCGGCGGTCGGCGTGACCGAGCTTCTCCTGTGGGAGCAGCCTGCGCACCAGCCTCGGAGCGGAGGCGGTCCGATCGTGCCCGCGCGGAAGGTGCTGCTCGCGTCCTCCGGCATGACCGGCCTGTGGGCGCTCGATCCGGAGGATGGCCGCACGATCTGGCGCCGGGACTTGCCAGACGGCGGCATCTCGGCCCCCGTGCCGTTCTCGGGGGCGCTGCTGGTGACGACCACGCGCTACGGGATCTTCCTGTTCTCTCCGCTGGACGGGGCCGTGATCGACGGCATCGAGACCGGCGGCGGGATCGCGATGACGCCGGCGGCGTACGGCCGGCGCGCGTTCGTCCTGACGAACGGCGGCTCGCTGCTGAGCCTGGACGTCGAGACGCCCCCGGTTCCGAAGGGCTGAACACACGCACAGGCTGAAGCGCGGCGGCTTGATGCCGGCGGGCCGAGGGGCGCGCAGGCGTTGCTGCCGACGCCTTGAGGCGTGCTTCGGGGGGACGCTGGACGGGGGGCCTCCGGCCAGGTCTCGTGGCGGGCAGCACCGGCGGGGCGGCGGCCGTGGGCGAGGCCGACCCAGGTTGCCGTCCGTGGGCGAGGCCGACCGGGGTTGCGGCAACGGCGAGGCGACCGACCCAGGTTGCGGCAACGGCGGCGACCGGTGCGGCGGACCCAGGTTGCCGTGGGCGAGGCCGACCCAGGTTGCGGCAACGGCGGCCACGGCCGCGGGATGCGGCCCGATCGGCCCCAGATGCATGAATTTGCTTGTGAAATCGAGCCGAGCTCCCCTGCCCGCCGCACCGGCCTTGGATCGCATAAGAAACATTATGTCAACTCGCGCGCCCGGGCGGGGTTCCAAGCCCCACGGCTGGTCCGAGCGCAGCCAGGCACCCTGGCCGAGTCGTCCGCGCGCTTCTGCAACCGCGCGCCTTCGCCCGGGCGCCCGCCGGCTCACGACGGCCCCCGAGCGAACGGCTCACCCCGCCGGGTTCAGCTCTCGCCGCGCTCGTCGCCCGCGTCGCCCTCGTCCGGCGCTTCGGGGCGTTGCAGCGGGATGGCCGCCCACAGGATGACCTCGCCGGCTCGTGTCAGCGGGCTTCCGGAGTCCTCCTGCTCGCTCCACCACGCCCGGACCTTCGCCGGCGCGCCGTCGCCGAGCGGCTCGAAGCCCATCTTCTCGCAGAAAGCGCGCGTCCAGCTCGCCTTCTCCCTGGAGCGCACCACGACCTGCTCCAGGCCGAGCTCGCGCGCCCGCTCCTGGAGCTCCGCGAACAGCCGCGTGCCGACGCCGCATCGCTGGTGGTCCGGGTGCACCGAGAGCTCCTCCAGGACTGCGACCCCAGGCGCCTCGTCGCGCCACGCCAGGTAGCCGGCTACCTCGTCGTCCGCCTCTGCCACGCGCACGTCGTGCCGCCGCGTCAGCGCGGCGAGATCGGCGAGCGTCCGCGCCTCGACCTCCGCCACCCCAGGGCCAGCCTCGCGGTGCATCGCCGCACAGGCCTGCTCCAGCGCCACGAGCGCCGGCAGCTGGGCCTCTTGCAGTCCTGTCACGCGGATCCGCTTCGGGGCCGTCCGTTCGTCATGCATCCCCCGAGGCTACCGCCGATGCGCGGGATGCCCCACTTCTTGCCGAACGTGCACGCGCGGCGCCGCGGCAGCTCAGCTGCGCAGCTGGAGCAGCCGCGCGATCGTCTCGCCGTCCCCGGGGCTCAACGGGACGAGGATCCCGAGCGCTGCGCCCCGTGGCGGAGCGTTCCTTCCGTCCATCGGGACGAGCCGGAGCTCCCCGGCGCTCGAGATGCCGATCACCGCGATCCGCAGCGCCGGCAGCGGCTCGATCTGCGACGCGGGCAGCCGCGGCGGCGGCGCCTGCCATTCCCCTTCGTACGGCGGATCGCTCCACGACGAGTCCTCCGACGATCCTCCACGATCGTCCATGGGAGCTCCCTGCGACCAGGACGCCGCCCCCTCCGCGCCCCGGCCCTGCACCGCGCCCGAGGGCTCCCCGTCTCCCTGCTGATCCGCAGACGCGATGCCAGCGTCGGCTTCATCCGGCTCGGCCTCGGTCCAGTCGGCGCGGTCATCGGACGCGGGGCCCGCCTCCGGTGCGGCAGCGGGCGCCTTGCCGTCGCCCGCCAGCTGCTCCAGGGCGAGCATCGGCGTCTCCTCGTCCAGGTCCTCGATCCGGAGCTCCATCAGCACCCGCTGCTCCTGCGGGGTCAGGGGGCGGCGCGCGGTGCCCTCCTCGTCCGTGCTCGGCCAGAGCCCCGGGCGCCGCTCGGTCGCCTCCTGCGAAGAGCCCGCGCCGAGCGGGACCGCCGGCCGCCGCGCCAGCGCCGCGGCCATGGCCGTCGGCGTAGGCACCGTGGCGCGCTGATCGGCCGGAGGATCCGCGTCGGCCGGCTGCTCCCCGCTGTCACTCTCGCGCGCCGCGTCCGACGCGCCCTGCCCTGGCTCCTGGCCAGCGAACGCGCTCGCGGCCGGGAGCTTGACCACCGGGACCTCCTCGGTCACCGCGGTCGTCGACGACACCCTCCCGTGCGGCGACGCCGCGAAGCCGGTGATCGCACGCGCGTTCGCCGGGACAGCGCGGCCCGGCGATCCGGCCGTCGAGGCAGCCGCACCCGGCGGGGCGCCGGTCTTCGTCGCCGCGCCGGGGCGCGCCGGGAGCCCTGGCGCGTGGCTGGGCGCGCGGGCCGCGGGCGACAGCTGCGTCGGGGTCACCTCGCGCAGCGCCGCTGCGCTCACCGGCGCAGGGGCGCGCCCCGGCACCACCGACGCCGGCCGGCCCACCCCCGCCGCGGGCCTGGGCACGGCTCCGTCGCGGAACGTCGCCACCGCGGAGGCGAGCGGCCCTGTCGGCGCATCGCCGGCAGGCGCGCGGACCGAAGGCGCCCGCATCGCGGCGGGCGGCGCGCTCGTGCCCGCGCCGCCGCGCTCGGCTCGCCCTGCCTCCGCGCCCGGTGGACGCGACGGTCTCGCCGGTGCCCCCGGCGCGCTCGGCCTGGGCGGCGGCGCGCTCGCCGTTGCGGGAGGAGCGCCGGACCCCTGGGGCGGCGCGCTCAAGGCCGCGTTCGGCGGCGCGCTCGCGGTCGGGGGCTGCGAGGCCGTGGCCGTGTCCGCCTCGAGCGCCGCGATCTTCTGCGCCACCTCCGCGGCGGCCTTGAAGAGCTCGAGGGCGCGCAGGTCGGCGTTGGCATCCGAGGCCTGCTCCGCGGCGCGGCGCAGCCATTTCAGGGCCTCGTCACGCTCCCCGCGCCCCCACAGCGCGGTCGCGGTCGACAGCGCCCAGTGCACGTCTTCGTTGTCTTCGTCGTGCGGCGGCGGGATCGGGCGCAAATTGGCTTCCATGAGGCCTCGTCGAGCAGGTCGCTCACCGTGTATCACGACTCCAGCGCCCGCGTCTTCAACGCGAGCTGGCGCACTTTTCGCACCTTTGCGCGCACTTTTACACGCGTCTTTACACGCAACGAATCATTCCCTTTCGCGGCGCTCGGTTCCCATCGGTTCGCATCCGTTCCCATCGCTTCGCATCGCTTCGCATCCGTTCCGATCTCCTCGCGCGTCACATCGATCGCCCTGGCCGCGCTCTCTCTTCGGGCCGCGCTCGCCTACCCTCCGCTGCGATGCGTCCATCCGAGGCGCCTTCGCCCCCGAGCTTGAGGTCCGTATACGCTTCGTGGCACCCTGGCTTTGCGGGACCTCCTTCGTGACGTGCAGGCGCGATGGCGCTGCGTCGCTCCGGCAGACGTCGAGGCTACGGGCCTCCACGAACGTAACGGCGGCACTCGATCCCTACCCCTCCAAACTCCGCCTCCCCATCCAGTAGGACGACCACCGCGTGCAGATCCTGTCGGACCTCAAGCCTGGAGACACGCTGGGCCGCTACGAGCTCCTCATGCCGGTCGCCCGCGGAGGGATGGCGGCCGTCTGGGCGGCGCGCCTCGTGGGATCCCGCGGCTTCCAGAAGATCGTCGCCATCAAGACGATGCTGCCGGAGTTCGGCGACGACCCCGCCTTCGAGGCGATGTTCCTCGACGAGGCGCGCCTCGCGTCCCGCATCCGGCACCCCCACGCGGTCGAGATCGTCGAGCTCGGCGACGAGAACGGCGTGCTCTACATCGTGATGGAGTGGGTCGACGGCGACACGATCGCCACGCTGAACAAGCAGGTGAAATCGACCGGGGGCGTCGGCGTCCCCCTGCCGATCCTCCTGCGCATCGCCTCGAGCATCTGCGCCGGCCTGCACGCCGCGCACGAGCTGCGCGACGACGAGGGCAGGCTCGTCGACCTCGTGCACCGCGACATCTCGCCGCAGAACGTGATGGTGTCGTTCGACGGCATCGTGAAGATCGTCGACTTCGGCGTCGCCAAGGCCACGGGCCGCCTGCATGAGACGCACGTCGCCGGCCAGCTCAAGGGCAAGATCCCGTACCTCTCGCCGGAGCAGCTCACGTCGGGCAAGGTCGATCGGCGCGCCGACATCTTCTCGCTCGGGGTCCTCCTCTACACGACCCTCAGCGGCTATCACCCGTTCCGCGGCAAGACGGACGCGAAGACGATGGAGAACATCATTCGCTTCGCCCCCGTCCCCATCCGCGAGCTCGTGCCGGACGTCCCGTTCGATCTCGCGCTGGCGATCGAGCGCGCGCTGGCCAAGGATCCGGCGGACCGCTGGAGCGACTGCGCGTCGTTCCAGCGAACGCTCGACCAGATCGCGATCTCTCTCGGCGCCGCGGTCACGGAGGGCGACGTCGGCCGCTTCGTCCGCGAGACGCTCGGGGACGCCGTGGCCGAGCGCCGGAAGAAGCTCGCGACGGCGATCCAGCTCGCGGACAGCCGCTTGTCGTCGCGCGGGGAGCCCCGCTCCACGTCCGGGCGGCGAGGCGAGCCGCGCAGCAGCAAGCGGCCGCCCGCCGGGAACACGCCGCTCCCCGCCACGTTCGCCGGCATCCTCCCCGTCTCTCTCGACGAGCCGCCGCCCAAGTCCTCCTTCCCGCCGCCACCGTCCAGCCGCAAGCTGCCGGTCAAGTCCGCGCCTCCGGCCCTGATGACGCCGGCGCCCCGCCGACGGCGGCGGTGGCCCCGACGCGTCTTCCTGGCCTTGGTCGTGGTGCTGTTGCTCGTCTCGGGGGCGGCGCTCGCCGCCCGCGCGGGCCTCCTGCCCGTGCCCGGCGAGGTCCACGACGCCCTTCGCGACGTGCGCGCGCTCCTGCGCGGCGCGCGCGAGGTGCTCCGCGGCGTCCTCGAGCGGCTGAGCGCGCTATTGGCCGATTAGCGCCGATTAGCGCCGATTAGCGCCGATTAGCGCCGACCAGCTCCGTGCGGCCGTGCGGCCGCGCGGCCGTCACTTGATGCCGGCGGACGGCTCCGGCAGGCAGACGCCGAGCGCGCAGAGCAGCAGGTTGACGTCGCCCGCCGCGCAGTACACCTGCCGCGCGCAGTAGTCGTCGTAACCGCAGAGCTGATGGCAGGACGCCTCGTTCCCGAGCTCCCCGGTGAACGTCATGCAGGACCAGCCGCTCGACAGCCAGAGCCCCTCGGGCCGCTTCGCGTCGAAGAGGCACGCGTCGGCGCGCGTCTCCGGGTCGAACACCTCCGCGGTGCAGGCGTCGCCTCCCGACAGCTTGCCCCGCGCGGCGGACATCGTGTTGAGCAGGTAGGTCACGTCGCACGCCTGATCCGAGGCGGAGTCCCGCGCGATCCGGGCGCGCAGCTCGTCCTTCCTCGCCGCGTAGGACCGCACCGCGCGGATCGCGCTCGTGACCTGGTTGTTGCCGCCGTCGGGCTTCGTCCCTTCGGCGAGCGCCGCCAGCACCTTCTCGACCAGCTGCTCCGCCTCCGGATCGGCGCCCGCGGAGCCGTCCTTCGCGTAGCCGAGCCGGATGTACGAGGGCGGCGTGCGCGGCGTGCACGGCTTCGCGTGCGCCCAGAGCTCCTCGCTCACGATGGGCGGCCGCTTCGTGAACGGCTGCTTGCAGGCGCCCACCGATCCGGGAGGCAGCGAGCCGGAGGCCCGCGGCGTCGGCTGCCCAGGACCTTCGTTGACGTACTCGGTCGACGCGCAACCCGCGGCGCCCGCGGCGGCGGACAGCGCGAGCAGACAGCCCACCGAGAGAGCTGCGGCGCAGCGATGCGGAGCGTTTCCCACGGCCGCACGGTAGCAGAGCCGGCGCGCGAGCAGAAATTCTCGCACGGCGGCGCCCTTCGACCGGCGGCCACCTCGCGGTGCGTCCTGCCGTCCCGCCGCCCCTGCCCCGCCGAGCGCCTCCGCCGGAGGCGCCCGCGGCCGGGAGGAGGACCCCTCCCGGCGCGCGGCATCCCCGCGGCGGCCTCCGCCGCCGGGCCGCTCGAGGCCTTACAGCCCGAGGCTCGACTGCTCGATCAGGTCGTCGACCACGGCGTGGAAGCTCTTCGTCCGGGCGTAGACCGTGAGCTGGCGATCCGCGCTCGTCCCGTCGCGGAGGATCGCCCGGATCCGCTCGATCTCGCCCTGCGACCCGAAGATCTCCGCCGACTCTTGCACGAACTCGAGGAGCTCGCCGACGAGGTGGCGGACGGGGACCTGCTCCTGCTTCCCGAAGTCGATGAGCTGCCCGTCGAGGCCGTAGCGCACGGCGCGCCACTTGTTCTCCTCGATGAGCTCCTGCCGGTACTCGCGGAACCCGAGGTTGCGCCGGTAGAGGAGGTAGAGCTTGCCCATGACCGCCTGGACGAGCGCGGCCAGCGCCACGGTGTCGTCGAGGCGCGTGGTCATGTCGCAGATCCTGACCTCGACCGTGTCGAAGAACGGGTGCGTGCGGACGTCCCACCAGATCTTCTTCGCGTTGTCGATGCAGCCCGTCTTCACGAGCAGGTCGACGAAGCGCTGGAAGTGGCCGTACGACTCGAAGGGCCCCGGGATCCCGGTGCGCGGGAAGCGCTTGAAGATCTCGCTGCGCGTGCTCTTCAGCCCCGAGGGGCGGCCGAGCCAGAACGGCGAGCTCGTGGAGAGCGCGAGGATGTGCGGCAGGAAGTAGCGGACCTGGTTCGCGAGGGCCATCGCCACCTCGCGGTCCTTGACGCCGACGTGGACGTGCAGCCCGAAGATGAGGTTGGCGCGGGCGACGTCCTGCAGGTCCTCCACGATGCACCGGTAGCGCTCGCCGTCGGTGATGTCCTGCTTCTTCCAGTCGCTGAACGGGTGCGTCCCGGCCGCGACGATCCGCATCCCCCCTCGCCGCGCGAGCGTGTTCAGGCTGCCGCGCAGCTCGGCGAGCTCTCCCCTCGCCTGCCGGATGTCCCGGCAGACGCCCGTGCCCGTCTCCACGACCGACTGGTGCATCTCGGGGCGGGCCCGGCCGCGCAGCAGCTCGTGGCCCGGCCCCCCCTCGAGCAGCTGGCTCACGTACGACCGCAGCTCGCGCGTCTCCGCGTCGACGATCTGGAACTCCTCCTCGATGCCCAGCGTGAACTGGCCGTCGAGGAGCCCCTCGACGTCGGTCATGACGAGGCCCCGAGCCGAACTTTGCCCACGGAGGGCCGGACGAGCCTCGACCACGCGTAGCCGTCCCGCGTCCGCCGGTCGCCTCGCGAGCACTCCACCGCGAACGCGACCATCCAGTCGACGGCGATGTTGAAGTACCGCTCCCGCAGGTGCTCGATGTGCATGTCCGGCGCCGGGTTCGTGAAATCGATCGCGTACGGGACGCCGTCGCGGATCGCGAACTCGATCGAGTTCATGTCGTAGCCGAGCGCCTTGTTGATCTTGATCGCGTCCTCGATGACGCGGTCGTGCAGCGCCTTCGGGAGCCACCGCTCGCTGTCGTGCTGCACGTAGCAGCCGCGGAGCCCCGTGGGGCCGATCGCCCTGGGGTCGTACTGGATCGGGAGGACGCGATCCTTGCCGACGCAGATGCAGCGGACGTAGTCGTCGAAGTCGATGAACTCCTGCAGGGTCATGACGTTCTGCCCCGAGGCGTTGTAGGCGGCGAGCAGCTCCTCCTGGCTCCGCACCACCGACACGTCCTTCCACCCGCCGCCGTCCGCGGGCTTGAGGATGGCCGGGAAGCGCACGTAGTCGACGATCGCCTCCCAGTTGAGCGGATACTCGAGGTTGCGGAGGCTGCGCTCCTTGACGATCGCCGGGATGTAGTCGCGCTGGGGCAGCATGACGGTGCGCGGCGTCGCGATGCCGATCTGCGACGCCAGCGAGTAGCCGAAGAACTTGTCGTCCGCGCTCCACCAGAACGGGTCGTTGATCACGAACGCCCCGCCGAGCGCGGCGGCCTTCAGGTAGAAGCGGTAGTGCTTCACCTCCTGGCTGATCCGGTCGATGAGCACCCGGTACGGGCTCTCGAACCGCTCGGGCGTCCCGCCGAGCTTCGCGATCTCCGCCCGGACGCCGGGCACCTTGTTGCACCTCTCGAGGAACGCCTGAGGGAACGACTGTTCCCAGCCGACGAGGATGCCGATCTTCTCCGCCATACGTTGCTTGCTCCTCCCACTACGCCTACGCGCGGCTGGCGCCGCTGACGCACAGCGTAGCGCGGACACACGGGAATTTTGCGCCATAAGTGTATCGATGAATCAGGTTGTCACACGGTTCAGCAGCTCTGTTCGCACGTCCGTTCGGCGTTCGTGACGGCGCTTGCCATCGCAGCAAACGAGCGACGCGAGGCCTGGACGCGGATCGCGAGCGTGGCGACGGGCGCGCGGCAGGCGCGCGGCGCGTGGCGAAAGCCACGGAGATCCCGGGGCAGACGCGGGCTCGATCAGCCAGGGACGGAGGCCGCGAGAAATAAATCTTGACGGACTCCGTTCGGCGAGTACAGTCGCGCACCTCTCCGACGGGGCGGGTAGCTCAGCGGCAGAGCGTCGGCCTTACAAGCCGATGGTCGCAGGTTCGACCCCTGTCCCGCCCACTTCCTGGGTCTAGGGGCCTGGGTGATCTGTAGTGATGTCAGTCTGGGGTGGTAGTTAAGTTGGTTATAACGCCGGCCTGTCACGCCGGAGGCCGCGGGTTCGAGTCCCGTCCACCCCGCCAGCTTTCTTCCCTGTCATCTGAGCCGATGCTCGCCTGAGCCTCCCTCGGTTGGCTTGCATCGCTCGGTGCAGGCCAGGCGAGGAGGTCTGGCTCGTGGCGAGCTTGCTCATGGGAAGGAAAGCCGAGCATGCTCGGCGCTCGCTGAGCGATCGTATCGCTGACGTCTGGGGTGGTAGTTAAGTTGGTTATAACGCCGGCCTGTCACGCCGGAGGCCGCGGGTTCGAGTCCCGTCCACCCCGCCAACGCTTCTTGAATCTCCGCCGCGCCGCCGTCCGCGGTCGCCCGCCGCTCCTGGCGGGACCGGGCGCTTCTGGCGTGGCGTGCAAGGCGCTGCGCCTCAGTCGTCCCGCCGCGAGAGCGTGAGCAGCGCCTTGACCTTCGAGTACGAGATGTAGGGGTTGTCCTCGCTGCCCCCGAGATCGTCGTCGTCCTCGCCCGCGCCCTGGGCCCGCACCGGGATCCAGAGATAATCCGGGTGGAGCTCCTTGCCGTTGATCCCGTTCACGATCGAGGGGTTCTTGATCCACTCGCCGCCCAGGATGTTGAGGTTGTCGTCGAGCTCGAGCACATAGTGCAGCTCCGACACGGAGAGCGGGACGGTGCGCTGCTCGGGCGGCGTGAGCAGCGTCTCGCCGGTGACCGAATCGGAGATCATCCAGAAGCGCGCGGCGACGCGGACGAAGCGCGTCGCGCTCGGGTTGAACCGGTAATTGTAGCAGTCGGCGCCCATGTACGCGCCGCCGCACAGGAGCCGCGCGGCCTGCTGGGCGTCCACCTCCTCGATGACATCGATCGAGAACTGCTTGACGGGGAAGCTCCACACCTCGACGTCCCAGGTGTGGTCGACGATGAACATGAGCTTCTGTCGCTCTGTCGAGTCGCCGTGGAGCGGCTTTGCTCCGACCGCGAGCAGCCCGGTCATGGCCACGTGCATCGTGGCCGGGTTGAGGTCGCGACAGGCGGGGTCGATGGGCCTGCCGTAGACGTCGCGCATCGTCCGATCCGCCCGCGTCTCGCAGCGGCGCCCCGAGAAGGTCACCGAGTCGCTGAAGTAGAGCTCGCTCATGAGCGCCTCGATGTCCGCCATGCGGAACAGCACGCAGCCGGTCTCCGCCGCGGCGCACTCGGTCACGGTCGAGCCGGAGAGCTTCACCCGGACGTCGCGGCGCGGCCCGGCCCCCTCGGCGGCGACATAGGCCGACCACCCGTTGCAATGCCCCCACCAGTACTCCGGATAGACACCCTGGTAGAGCCCATGATGCTGTAGCTCCCAGCGTGTGACCGGGCCGGCCACGACCACCGCCGGCTGGATATAGGGAGGATTGCGCAGGTACGGAGGCCGCCTGAGGTCGTCCATGCTCCACGCGGCGATGCCCCCGAGCCTCTCCATCTGCCCCGGATGGAAGAGGACATCGTATTTCTCGGCGGGAGAGAGGTTGTCCGGGTCGGACGTCCGATCGGAGTAGTTCTTGTTGGCCGAGTTCCAGCGATCGGCGATCCCGTTCTGCCGCTGCGGCCACCAGTTCGAGGCGAACGCGGTCGACTGCGCCTCGCCTTCCCGGAGCGTCGAGTTGAGCTGGAGCAGGGAGCCCCGGAGGTCGGGGTGCAGCTGCGAGGGCAGGTTGGCGCCGTCGATCGCCTCGCGACCGCCGGTTCGAGGGATGAGGAGCTGGTGCGCGCCGCCGAGGATCTGGCCGGTCTCGGGCGAGAAGCCGAGCACATAGGGCAACTCTCCGCCTTCCGTGAAGCGGAAGGTCGAGACGTTCAGGCTGCTCTCCGCGACGGCGACGCTCTCTCCCGGCGTCGGGTCGAGCTCCGCACAGCCCTGCACCAGAAGCACCGAGCTCACGACGCTCGCCCATCTCCACGTCTTCATCGCCGAATCCCCCCGGAGACCGACGCCCGCCGATCTCTGGCGCGTGCTCTGCAGAGGGCGCGCCACCGGGCCCGGCGTTAAAGAGCGCAGCCATTGCACGGCGCGGCAGCCGGACCATTCACCGCGCGCCGATGCGCCAGAGCACGACCTTCACGGTGTCGATGAGGATGGAGATATCGAACCAGAGCGAGAAGCTCTTCATATAGTAGAGATCATACTGGAGCTTCTCCAGCGCGTCCTCGGCGGACGCGCCGTAACGGCAGCGCACCTGTGCGTGTCCCGTCACTCCCGGCTTCACGAAGAGCCGCTGCCGGAAGAAGGGGATTTGCTTCTCCAGAGCGTCGATGAACTCGGGGCGCTCGGGCCGCGGCCCCACCATGCTCATCTCGCCGACCAGCACGTTCCAGAGCTGCGGCAGCTCGTCGAGCCGCGTCTTCCGGATGAACCGCCCGACGCGGGTCACGCGCGGATCGTTCTCGGTGGCCCACGCCGCCCCGTCCTTCTCGGCGTCGGTCCTCATCGAGCGGAACTTGTGGATCCTGAACGGCTTCCCGAGAGCGCCTGTCCGGATCTGCGAATAGAGCGCCGGCCCCCTGGAGTCGAGCTTCACCAGGGCGGCCGTGAGCGCCATCAGCGGCAGCGCGAGGACGAGCCCGGCGGTCGCGCACACGACGTCGAAGATCCGCTTCGCCAAAAGCGTCCGCCGCCGCACGCTGAACCCGTGAGAGAAGATGATCTGGCTCGGCTTCAGCTCGCGCACGCAGATCTTGCCGGTCACCCGCTCGTAGAAATCCATGCCCTCCTCGATCTCGACGCCGCGGAGCTTCAGATCGAGCAGCGCTTCCAGCGGGAAAGCGGCGCGGCGATCGGACGTCGCCACGATCACCGCCCCGACGCCGCGCTGCTCGACGAGGCGCCGGAGGTCTCGGTACCTCCCCGCGATCTCGGCCTCGTCGATCGGCTCCTCGTCGCGGACGAGCCGGCCGGCGAGGCGCAGCCCGAGGACCTGTCCATCCTTGCGGATGAGGGCCGCGCACGAGCGGGCGAGCTCGCCCGAGCCCAGCACCACCGCGAGTTTCGAGAAGCTCTCGCTCCTCATCACCCGATCACACGCCGCGCGCCACGCGGGGAGCACGAGCGCCGCCGCCCCGAGCGACGTCAGGATCACCCGATCGCTGATCTGCGCGTCCGGCACGAGCCAGAACGCGAGCCACAGCACCGCCGCCGCCAGGCCGAGCGCCCGGAACGTCGTCAGGACCAGCGCCCGCGCCCTGGGAGGCTCGGGCCCGTACAGGCCGTGATAATAGAGCGACGCCAGCGCCACCAACGAGATGCTCGCCGTCCGTCCGAAGCGCTCCCCATCGAGCGTGTGCTCCCAGCCCACGAGCACGCCCGGCGCGCAGCACACCAGGAGCGAGAGCAGGCTGGCCTCGACAAACCACACCATGGCCCGGCGCGGCGACCGGAACAGCTCCAGCATCGTCCCTCCACTCGTCGGCCCCGGGCGGTCGCACGTCACGGCGCGTCGCCTCTGACGGGGCACATACGGTTGTAGTTGAACCTACATTAGAGCAGACCGGGGCAGATCGCCAGATGCCTCCGACGAATCTCATTTCATGACGGCGGACTGAGCCGCCGCGCGCGGGGCCGGGCCCGGCGAAATTGGCGATTTCGCGGCCGGATTGCGCCGATGACGTGCGGGCTGTCGTGGGGAGTCGCGGCCCGAGTAACGCCGTCGACGGATTGCATACGTCGAGTCCTTAGCGTGACGTGGACCGAGACGGAGCCGCTGCGCGCCACGTCAGGGGGGCGCCGCTCGGCGCGCGGTAGTCTCGGCGGCTCTCCGGCGGCTGAGCCGTCGCGCGGGTGGGCGCGCCGCTCCCGGCCGGGAGAGCGATTGGCGTGTCGAGGGGGGTTATCGCGTGTCGCGCATCGCGCGCGAGCCGGCTTGCGCGGCGCGCGCGGACGGGGTCTCGCCGGAGGCGTCTGGGGTCTCGCCGGAGGCGTCGCCGCCATCGTCGAGCTCGCGGCCTGGCTCGGGCGCCTGCCAGCGGCCCGAGGGCATCCCCTGGATCATCGCGCTGCGGCGCTCGTCATCCCATGCGCCGTCGGGATCGCGGCGGAGCGTCCGGTGTCGATCCGTCGACAGCGTCCCCGAGATCCCGGCGCTGACGATGCTCCTCAGCGAGCCGCCGGCCTCGCCTGCGCTCGGCGCCGGATCGAGCGCGGCGCGCATGTACTCGAGATCGACGCCGCCGCTCAGCGCGATCCCGCGCCAGAGCGGATAGGAAATCTGCGCGCCGGCGAGCGCCGTTGTCGTGGACAGCGACCCTTCCCTGGAGGGCGCCGGCGCGCCGGGGGTGAGGTGGAGCGGCGGATTGGCGGCGACGGGGGCGCTGCCGGTCGAGAAGCGGGCGACTCCGGTCACGATGAGGTCGCGGGTCGCGCCGCCCCGGGCGGGCCGAAAGCTCGCTTCGAGGGACGCCTCGTGCTCGTGCCCGAATCCGATCCTCGGCCCGAGCGACGTGTAGGCATAGGCGTAGCCTGCTGTCAGCCGATAGCGCTGCTCGACATAGGTGAGCCCGATCCGCGCCGCCGGCGCGATCACCGCGTCGCGCGACGACAGCACGGGCGGCGGGCTCGCGACGGTCACGCCGCCGGCGACGCGCGTCGAGACGTTCCGCGTGAGCTCGTGGGACTCGGAGAGGAGCGCGGCGCCGGCGTGGACGCGGGCCGCGCCGCGCGTGAGATCGGTGTCGAGCAGCGCGTGACGGTACTGGGTGACCTCGTACCGGAGCTCGGGTGTCAGCGTGTCCAGCGCGCCGAGGTCGAACGAGGTGCTCACCTCGGCGCGCCCCGTGTGCGCGTCGATCCCGACCGCGGCAGGGTCGTCGGCCGAGAGCGCGCCCGCCTGCTCGTAGCCGGCGCCGAGGCGCACCGACGACCGCCGCGACGCCGTGATGGAGAGGGCCGGCCCGGCGGAGAGCGTGTATTGCAGGCGATCGCCGGACAGGAAGGGATCGCGCGCGGCGAGCGCGTCGTCGGCGCGCACGCCGAGGCGGGTCGCGAGGTAGCCGGCCGCGGCCATGGAGAGGTCCGCGAGCGGCGAGAGCGCCCAGCCCGCTCCCCCGCCGAGCCGCGCCGAGGCGCTGTCGGAGGGCGTGAGTCGAGCCGAGTCGAGCGAGACCTGAAATACCCGCTCGTAGCTCCCATCGACGCTCAGTCCATAACGCGACACCTCGCCCCGGAGAGAGCCCTCGAGCGAGCCCACGACGCCAGCCATCAGCGCTCCCGAGCCCACGTCCCCGACGTTCGACGCCACGCTCTGCTCCACCGCCGCCCGTGCCGTCACGTCGGAGTCCCACATCGGCAAGACGAACGAGAACACGCGCCCCCTCGCTGTCGAGCGGCAAGCCCCGCGGCACGGAGCGACCCGAATCGGCCGCCCTCCCCTCCCCGGCAGGCACGCCCGGCGCCCGGAGCGTCCCACGTTCGATGATGTTTGCAACATTACAAATCTGGCCTCGGCATGCGCATGTCACGGGAGCGCGGCGCGCCGGGCTTGCGCGGCGCTGCCAGGGACGCTCCGGAGAGCGGGCCAGGTCGTGCGAGGCGCGCGCTCGCGGTGTGGACGTGCGCCGACAGGGCAGGACGTACCTCGGAGTCCATCGCTGCCCCGCTGAGGGCGGACCCATGGAGTGTAACAAATGTTACACCATGAAGCCTGGCGTGAACGTGGGCATGAAGGAGGCGGGCTGGCCGAGGCAGCCGCGCGTCCTCTGGGTGACGCGCATCTTTCCGAACCGGGTTGAGCCGCTGTCGTGCGCATTCCAGCGGCAGCAGCTCGCGGCGCTGTCACGCCGCTGTGCGGTGGAGGTGCTCGCGGCGATCCCGTACCACCCGGGCGTATCGCTCCTGGGCGAGCGCACGCGTCCGGGCCGGCTGGTGGCGGTGCCTGCGCGCGACGAGATCGATGGCGTCCCGGTGGTCCACGCGCGCGCACCGTACCTCCCGGGGGCGGGTCGGGTGCTGGCGCCCGTGAACGCGCCGCTCTACCTGGCGGGGCTCCTGCCGTACGTCCCGCGGCTGCGGGGGCGGTTCGATGTCGTGCTGGGGGCGTGGCTCTACCCCGACGCCTGCGCCGCGGCGCTGCTCGCCCGGATGCTCGGCCTCCCTTACGCTGTGAAGGCCCACGGCACGGACGTGAACGTCGTGGCGCGCTGGCGCTCGGTGCGGCCGCTCGTCGGCAGCGCGCTCCGGTCCGCCGCATACGCGATCGGCGTGAGCCGGCCGATGGTCGAGGCGCTCGTGGCGCTCGGCGCGCCGAAGGAACGCGCGGTCCTCGTCCGCAACGGGGTCGACCGCGCGCTCTTCCGCCCTGCCGACCGGCGCGCGGCCCGGCGCGAGCTCGGGCTCCCGGCGCGCGGGCGCATCGTCACCTTCGTCGGGCACGTCAGCCGGGAGAAAGGGATCCACGAGCTGCTGCGCGCGTTCGAGGCGCTCGGCAGGGACGGCAGCGACGGAAGCGAGCCTGTCCATCTCGTGATCGTCGGCGACGGTCCGGAGCGGGCTGCGGTCGAGCAGGCTGCTGCGCGGCGCGATCGCGAGCGCGCGCCGGCCGATCTGCGCGAGGGGCGCGGCCGGATCATCGCGGTCGGGGCGCGGCCGCTCTCCGCGGTTGCCCGCCACCTCGCCGCGACGGATCTGCTGGCGCTTCCGAGCTGGGCGGAAGGAACCCCGAACGTGGTGCTCGAGGCGCTCGCGGCCGCGCGGCCAGTGGTGGCCACGCGCGTCGGGGGCATCCCGGACGTGGTGACGCCGGGGCGCACCGGCCTTCTCGTCCCGTCGCGCGATGCGGGGGCGCTCGGCCGGGCGCTCCGCGAGGCGCTCGCGCGCGCCTGGGACGAGGACGCGTTCGCCGAAGCGGCGCCGCCGTCGTGGGAGGAGAGCGCCGAGGCGCTGCGGCGGCTGCTCGCGCGGGCGGCGTTCGGGGACGACGGGCGGGCTGCCGCGTAGCTCTACTGCGGGAAGTTGCCCCGGATCAGCAGAAAAACCGCCAAGTCGCCAAGGACGCCAAGGAGAGAGGGGAAAAGGGGCCGTCCGGGCATCCCCCCTATTCCCCGGTTTTGTTGGCGCCCTTGGCGGCTTGGCGGTTCGCTTCCCCGGCCGACTTCCCGCAGTAGAGCCAAGGGCGGATCACCACGAGATCGACCAGGTGCACCGCGGCGCACCGCGGTGCCTGCAGGACGTATGCTCGACCGAGCTGCGCCGGCTGCCGAGGAGCGCGAGGCCCGCCTCGACCCAGCCCGAGATACCATGGCTGCACATGTAGAGCGGCAGACCGCCGCCCGAGAGGGTGGCCCTCCCCGCGGCGTCGCTGATGGCCGTCGCGCTGAAGTCGCCGTACCTGAAATAGGTCTTGTACACTAGGCCGAAGCGCTTGAAGAGTACCGACGGCGAGCCCACCGCCGCCATCGTCTTGTAGGTCGTCGTCAGGTCCTTCCGGGCGATCTCCGCGCCGAAGAAGCGCATCTTCTCCATCCTGCCGCCGAAGAGCCCATGCAGGAGCGCGCAGTCGATCTCGAGGAGCGGCGCCATGTCGTGCCAGGCCAGCGGCATCGGCGGATCGTCGAGGTAGCGGGCCGCCTGCGGCGAGAGCTGGCGGCTCAGATCCGCCACGACCCGCTCGCCATAGCTCTGCCTCAGGGCCTCGGCGCGGGAGCTGATCAGGGTGCCCTTCACGAGGTTCCCCTCGCGGAGGATCCGAGGATCGCCAAGGAACTGGGAGGAGTCTGGCGTCGGCATACTGCGGAGCGCTCCTATCTTCGCCGAGTATAGCGACAGATCCGCGCGGAGGTGTGGCGGATTCGCGTCATGTGCCCTCGGTCCGCCGTGCGCGTGTCCTCCGAGGTTCCGAGGTGTCCGCGTCTTCCGGGGCCGCGGAGGGGGCGCGGAGGCGAGGGCTGCTCACCCCGCTCGATATTTCGATTGCGCTCGCTATTTCTACGCCGCTCTACGCCGCTCTACGGCGCTCTACGCCGCTCTACGCCGCCGCCGTCCTGCCCCACGATGCGCGAGCGCCACCTCATCCGCGATGGCGTCTCCTTCTCAGATGAATGGTATGCGACATTACCACCGACGCGACGTGCGCGGCGCCGTCCTCCGCCGCTCGATCACAGGGATGATGCGCGCGTCTCGGCCCGAGGGCTGATGAGGTCGCAGCGCGCGGGCCGCTCGGCGGCGCCGTCGATGTTGGCCATGTGACACGGACGCGCACTGCTCCTTCCTTGGCGACGCGCGGCGCGCACGCAGATACTCGGCACGACGCGTGCTGTTCAGCGTGGGTCAACGCTGGCCGGCGCGGCTGTTCGCGCCCAGCGATACCGAGAACCAGCATGCGACCGATTCACCACATCCTCACCGCCGCGGTGCTCTCTCTGGGCCTTGTCGGGGCGCAGGGGCGCGCCGCCGCGCAGCCTGTCGCCGGTCACCCGCGACTCTGGCTCACGAACGAACACCTCCCCAGGCTGCGCGGGTGGGCCGCGGACGGCCGAAACCGCATGTACACGGAAGCCATGGTGCCCGCGCTTCGGGGCGCGATCGCAGCTTACGAAGGCCGGTTCTATCCGAATGGCCGGCCGAACCCGACGTGGCCGGACGGCGGCACGAACGCCTACGAGCAGTATCCGACCGAGGCGTATGCCGAGTTTTTCGCGTTCATGTCGCTCATCGATCCCGACGCAGCGGCCCGCCCCACCCACGCTGTCAGGGCGCGCAACCTCCTGATGCATGCCATCGAGGAGGCGAGCAAGGGCAGGGCCGACGGCGAGCCCTTCCGCCGCCCGGGGTTCGCGACCGGCGACCGCTCGCGCTGGTGGGGTGAAGGCTTCCCGCTGACTGTCGACTGGATCTACGGCGCGACCGACAGCGGCGGCCGTCCGGTGCTCTCCGCCGGAGACAAGGCCAAGATACGGCAGGTCTTTCTCAGGTGGATTGACGACAACCTCCACGCCTCGACGGCGGGCAACGAGCACCCCCACCCGGTCGGCGTCATGAACGATCCGGCGCTCCTCCGCGATCCGCTCCAGCTCAGGTGGGCTGCGAACAACTACTATCTCGGCCATCTGCGCAACGTCACGCTGATGTCGCTCTCGATGGACGACGCGGACGACCCTCCGCTCGATCCCAGCGCGCCGGCGGGGGCGCTCGGCAACACGCTGCGCAGCTACCGCGCGGACGCGACCGGGGCGTGGCTCTACCAGGCCTTCGCCGTCTTCGAGGCCTCCGAGACCGCGGCCAAGCAGCTCGGGGTCCCGTCCGACGGGCTCGGCGTGGCCAGCGGCGGCATGCCCGTGGAGGGCTTCCTCTATGGCAGCGGCGGCGTCGCGACCCTCCACCAGGCGCTGCTCGGGCTCTATACGGCCGGCTACGGCGCCCAGGCCCAGTCAGGACCTCAGATCGGGCTGCTGCGCAGCGGAACCTGGGACCGCTTCACGGACGGGTTCCTGCACTCGATCGCGCCGGGCCCGATCACCTACCCGTCGAGGAGCGACCTCGGGCCGGTCTACGAGGTGGCGAACTACGGCGACACGCTGCAGAGCTGGGTCGAGCCGCGCTTCGCGGAGCTGTTCGGCTCGCTGGGCGTCTACGACCAGCTCACGGGCAACACGGCGCGCTTGCAGAGGTCGCGCTGGATCGTGGCCAACACGATCGCGGGCGGCGCGCCCGAGCTCTACGCGCGCACGTCCAAGATCTGGGGATCGCCCGCCCCGAGCCGGGCGATCCTGAGCTTCATGCTCTTCGACCCGGCCGCGCCGCTCCCGCCGGATCCTCGCCCGGCGATGCCCACCGCGTTCTTCGAGCGGGCGCAGGGGCGCGGCTCCCTCCGCGCGCGCTCGGACTGGACGGCGGGCGCGACGTGGTTCACCTGGCGTTGCGGCTGGGTCACCATCAACCACCAGATCGGCGATTGCAATCAGATCGAGCTCTACCGGAAGGGAGAGTGGCTGACGAAGGAGCACACGAGTTACTCGAACAACCTGATCGGGGCCACGACCGATTACCACAACACCCTCTCCCTGCAGAACGACAAGCCGTCGAACATTCGCTGGTTCGAAAAGGAGATCGTCGCGCGAGGCGGCCAGTGGCGCGAGGGGCGCGCCGCCGGCGATCCGATCACGCGCATGACCCGGGGCGCCGGCTACGTGTTCGCCGAGGGGATAGCGACGGATCTGTACAACACCCGCGAGAACGTCTGGACGCCGACGGACGCCGCCCGCGACATGGTCCATGCGAGCCGGTCGGTCGTCTGGCTGCAGCCGGATCACGTGGTCCTCTACGACCGCGCGACGTCGCGCACCGCCGGCCGGTTCAAGCGGTTCAACCTGATGACCACCTCGGCGCCGCGGATCGCCGGCCGGACGGCCAGCTCCGTGACCCCGCGGGGGCAGACGCTGTTCATCCAGAGCCTCTTGCCGCGGAACGCCCGCATGACGGCCGTGCCGATCGAGAACGTCGACAAGCCGGCGGCCATGGAGCCGACGACCCACCGCCTCGTCGTGGAGGATCCGACCGCTCCGACGGACGTCCGCTTCCTGCACGTGCTCCAAGGGGCGGACGCGGGCGCGGCGGTGGATACGGCGACGCGGATCGACTGCGCGCAGGGCTCCGGCTTCGACGGCGCGCTCGTGGCAGGCACGGTCGTCCTCTTCCGCTCGGATCTGCGCTCGGACCCGCAGCCGAGCTCGGCGCCGCTGTCCTATCAGGTGCCTCGCGCGACGCGCAGGCATGTGATCACCGGCCTCCTGCCGAAGACCGGCTACGACGTGGCCGTCGTCTCCCGGGAGCCGGAGCTCGCGATGCGCATCACGCCGGGCGGGCGCACCACGACAGACGACGCGGGCGTGCTCTCGTTCGACACGCCGTAGCGCGCAACGCGCCGCGGCCGCGCGGACGGCGCCGGGGCGATGAACAGCCGGCGCCCCCTTCAGGGCTTCGGGGCGAAGGCCCGGTCGAGCTCCTCCTTTCCGAACACCGGCGCCCACGGCAGGAGCTCGTACTGCGCCAGCCCCTTCTCCGTGAAGGGATCGCCGTCCCGGATCCGATCGAGCGTCGCCCCGGCCGCCTCGTCGGGCACCCGGAGCAGGAGCGCCCCGCCGTAGCGGGGATCGAGCGGCCCTGACACGAGCACGAGTCCCTGCTCGATGAGCCCCTTCAGATAGGCGCGGTGGGCGTCGACGGCCGGGAGCACCTCGTCGAGCGGTCGCCTGTAACGAATGATCGCAATCGCGTACATGATGTCGTGAGTCCTCGCGCCGCAATCTACCAGAGCACAGCGCGCCCGGTCGGAGAGTCTGTTCGCGTCAGGGCGCTCTCCGGCCGAGCTTCCGGCGGCAATCGCGCGGTCCCCCTTTCCCTTCGCGCTTCCGTCTGGCAGTGTGCGCGCCCTCCGCTGGAGACACCTGTATGGCGAGACCCCCGAAAGCAGCACCTGCTCCCATTCTCCCGTCCTCGCCGGCCGCCGCGCTCGCTGCGTACGGCCGCGTTGAGCCGAAGCTCCTCGAGCTCGGCCCCGACGATCTCGTGACCGTCTACGTCGAGGTCCCCAGGGCCGTGAGCTCCGTGCTCTCGGCCCTGCCCCACCTGCGCGAGCTCCGCGACGAGATCGTCCGGGATCTCCCGAACCATCCGATCGCGATGCTGGACGAGCTCGAGGACTACGCCCTCGCGGCCTGGTACGCCGATCTCCTCTACAGCACGCCCGCGAGCGAGCTCGATGCGAAGAAGCTCACCGAAGACGCCAGCACGCTGCGCGAGGGGCTCCTCGTCGCCGCCGAGGCGCTCGGTCACAGGAACCTCCTCGACAAGCAGCGCGTCGCCGACATCCGCAAGGGCAAGGGGCACGCGGATCTCGCGAGCGATCTCATCGCCCTGGCCGAGCTCTTCCGCGGCTCCTGGGACAAGGTCCGCGCCAAGACGGCGGTCGAGGACGAGGAGCTCGAGCGCGCCGCGGATCTCGGCGTGCGCCTCCTCGCCGCGCTCGCCGCGAAGCCCGGCAAGGGCTCGTCCGCGGCGCCGAAGATCACCGACGCCGCCGATCGCCGCGCCCGCGCGATCTCGCTGGTCGCGAAGGCGTACGAGGAGTGCCGCCGCGCCGTCGCGTACCTGCGCTGGCACGAGGGCGGCGACGGCGACCTCGCCCCGTCGCTGCTGCAGAAGCCGCGCGGCCGACGCCCGAACGCCGAGAAGGCGGCGGCGGCCGCGAGCAGCGCCTCGTCCGAGGCGCCGGCCAAGGCGCCCGACGAGGAGGCGTCCGCGGCAGAGGGCGGCGAGCTCTCGTCCCCCGAGCCGGCGAACGACGCCGCGCCGGTCGTGAGCGCCTGATCGTCCGCGCCTCGCGGACTCGAAGCGAGCGCGCAGCAGGGACGAGGCGCGGGCAGCGTGGAGGCTCCTCTGGGCCTCCGGCCGCTCCGCGCCCTCCCCTGCGTCGACGCGCCTCGACGACCTCGATCTGCCGGCCTCGAGCTCCGGCTACCGGCTCCGGCTCGACTCCTCGATGAGCTCGACCTTGTAGCCGTCCGGATCCTCGACGAACGCGATCACGGTCGTGCCGTGCTTCATCGGGCCCGGCTCGCGCGTGATCTTCCCGCCCGCCGCCCGGATGCGGTCGCAGGCCCCACGGATGTCGTCGACCCCGAGCGCGACGTGCCCGTACGCCGTGCCGAGCTCGTACTTGTCCACGCCCCAGTTGTACGTGAGCTCGAGCTCGGCGTGCTCGGGGTTCTTCCCGTAGCCGAGGAAGCAGAGCGTGAACTTGCCCTCCGGGTAGTCCTGCCGCGACAGGAGCTGCATCCCGAGCACGTCCCTGTAGAAGCCGATCGAGCGCTCGAGATCGCCGACCCGAAGCATCGTGTGCAAGATCCTCATGCCGATTCCCGTCTCCTTCTCCGGCCCTGGCGCCAGCGCGGCGCTCAGCCGTAACGCACCGAGATGAGCTCCATCTCCGCCTCGCCCGCCGGGCGGCGCACCGTGATCACGTCCCCCGCGCGCTTGCCGAGGAGCGATCGACCGACCGGAGAGCGCCAGCTGATGCGCCCTGCCGCGCTGTCGATCTCGTCCTCGCCCACGATCTGGTACGTGCGGCGCGCGCCGTCCTCGTCCTCGATCTCGACCGTCGCGCCGAAGAAGACCTTGTCGCCGCGCTGCTCGGACGGATCGACCACGACGGCCTTCTCCAGCCGCTTGGTCAGGTAGTGCATCCGCCGGTCGATCTCGCGCAGCTTCTTCTTGCCGTAGATGTACTCGGCGTTCTCGGAGCGGTCGCCCTGCGCCGCCGCGTCGGCGACCTCCTGGACGATGCGAGGCCGCTCCACGGAGCGGAGCCGCGCGAGCTCTTCGGACAGCCTCCTGGCCCCGCTGGGCGTGATGTAAGCCGGGTCGGACATGGTCGAGCGCGAGCGAGCCTACGCCGCGCCGCTCGCCAGTTCAACGCCATGGATCCCGGCGCGGAAGCCCCGCCGAGGACCCGCCTCGGATGCCCCGATCTTCACGGATCTCCACGAGATTCTCCACATGTTGCGGACGGTTGTTGACGCGCCGCGGCGACATGCTAGGCGAATGCAGAACTGTGCCGCAGCTGCGCGGAAGACCGGGAAGGGAACCGGCTGCCAGCGCCTCCCTGCCGCGGCAACGAGGAGGTCTCCCATGTCGAACGCTCAAACCCAACAGAACCGTTACAAGGCCGACCTCCGCGAGATCCGCTTCCTCCTCTTCGAGCAATTCCGGCTGGACGAGCTGCTCGGCAGCGCGCCCTACGACGCGTGGGGGCGCGACGAGGTCGGGATGGTCGTCGACGAGGCGTACAAGTTCGCGTGCGATGTCTTCGGCCCGCTCAACGCGGTCGGCGATCGGGTCGGTTGTCGCATCGAGGGGGGACAGGTCAAGACCCCGCCGGGGTTCAAGGAGGCGTGGGACAAGCTGTATGAGGCCGGGTGGAAGTCGGTCTCGGTCTCGCCCACCTACGACGGCCAGGGCGGTCCCTTCACGCTCTACACGGTGGTGGAGGAGTTCCTCTGCGGCGCCAACGCGGCGCTCAACATGTACCCCGGGCTGACGTACGGCGCGGCCGAGGTGATCGAGCACTTCGGGACGCCGAGGCAGCGCGACCTCTTCTTGAAGCGGATGTACGGCGGGCAGTGGAGCGGGACGATGTGCCTGACCGAGCCCCAGGCCGGGTCGGACGTCGGCTCGTCGCGGACGAGCGCGGTGAAGCAGAAGGACGGCAAGTACCTCATCCGCGGCACGAAGATCTTCATCTCCGGCGGCGATCAGGACCTCACCGAGAACGTCGTGCACCTCGTGCTCGCCCGCGTCGAGGGCGCGCCCCCCGGCACGAAGGGGCTCAGCCTCTTCGTCGTGCCCAAGATCCGGGTGAACGACGACGGCTCGCTCGGCGGGTCGAACGACGTCGTCGTCGGCAACATCGAGCACAAGATGGGCATCAACGGGTCGTCGACGTGCGTGCTCAACTTCGGCGAGAGCGACGCGTGCCTCGGGGAGCTCGTCGGCACCGTCGAGCACCAGGGCATGCCGCAGATGTTCCGGATGATGAACGGCGCGCGCATCTCCGTGGGCCTGCAGGGCGTGTCGGTCGCGTCCTCGGCGTACCTGAACGCGCTCGAGTACGCGAAGGATCGCAAGCAGGGCTCGTCGATCCTCCAGTGGAAGGACGCGACCGCGCCGCGCGTGCCGGTCATCGATCACCCGGACGTGCGGCGGATGCTGCTCGACATGAAGAGCCGCGTGGAGGGCATCCGCGCGCTCATCATCAAGCTCGCGCGCCACCAGGACGCGGTCGCCGTCTACCAGGGCAAGGACGACCGCGCGGCCGCCTACAACCAGGGCCAGGTCGACCTGCTCGTGCCGCTCGTGAAGGCCTACTCGTCCGACCAGGCGTTCCGCGTCTGCGAGACGGCGATCCAGACCTTCGGCGGCGCCGGGTACACGAAGGATTACCCGGTGGAGCAGTACTGCCGCGACGCGAAGGTCTTCTCGATCTACGAGGGCACGAACCACATCCAGGCGATGGACCTGGTCGGGCGGAAGCTCGGCCAGGGCGGCGGGGTCAACCTGCAGGCCTTCCTGAACGACGTGGCCGAGTTCGTGAAGGCCAACGAGAAGCACCCCGTCCTCGCCGCGAGCATCAAGGAGCTCCGCGAGGCGCACGAGGCCGTCGCCGGCACCGCGATGCGGCTGCTCTCGTGGTTCCAGATGGGCAAGATGCCGATGGTGCCGCTCGCGGCGAACCGCTTCCTCGAGATGATGAGCGAGCTCGCGATCGGCTGGCTCCTGCTCGACGGCGCGGTCATCGCGCTCAAGGCGATGGAGGGCCTCCCGGCCGGCGACGCCGGCGCGAAGGACCGCGCCTTCTACGAGGGCAAGAAGCACGCGGCCCTCTACTTCGCGGCCAACGTGCTGCCGCACGCGAAGTTCTCCGCCGAGATCCTCGGGCGCGAGGACTCGTCCGCGCTCGACATCCCGGCCGACGCGTTCGCGACCGTCTGACCCCCCTCCCCGCGCCGGCCCCGCCTCCGGGCGGGGGCCCGGCCGCGCGGCGCGGGCTCACTCGGGGACGGTGAGCCGCTCCGCCAGGTCCCGGACGGGCACGGGCATCGTCGGGTCGCGCGAGACGGCCATGATCTCGGCGCGGAGCGCGCGGACCTCCGTCAACCGGAGCCACGAGAGCGCGAGCCGCGTCATGCTCGGCAGGCCTCTCGCGAGCACCGCGCGGACGACGTCGGCCGCGGGGAACGAGAAGGCCACCTCCTCGGGGGGCAGGCCCGCGGCCGTCGCCGCCGCCTCGATGCTCGCGTCGAAGTCGTCCCGCTTCGTTTCCAGCACCTCGAAGAAGGCCCGCCCGCGCTCCGGCGCGATGACCTGAGCCGCCCCTCCGCCTTCGGGCGCGAAGATCCAGGCGCCCGAGCCGTCCAGCCCCACCCGGGCGCCGGACTCCAGCGTGACGAGCGGCAGGAAGCGACCGCCTTCGATCGGCTCGCCGCCGCCGGCCTCGATCAGCTCGCGCACGAGGTCCCTCAGGTTCGCGCTCATGGGCGGATGTTCGCACGGAATACCCGGCGATGGGCAACAGGGCCGACGCGCCCTGCGCCGGCAGGCGCGGGGCGGCTGCGCGCTCACGCGCTCGCCACCCGGGCGGCCCCTCCCTCTCCGGGGACGCCCCCGGCGAGCGCGTACGTGACGGGGCAGGCGCGGCGATCGCGACTGGCGGCGCGCGCAGGTCGCTTTGCTTGGAAAACGCGCAGGGCTGACCGGAATAAGGACGGGGCAGGCGTGGCGATCGCGACTGGCGTCACGCGCAGGTCGCTTTGCTTGGAAAACGCGCAGGGCTGACCGGAATAGGAATAGTATGAGGATTCGATTCAAGGTTGATGCACGGGTATTGGGGTTCATTCCGGTCGCGATGGCGTTGAGCGGCTGCTTCGAGGAGCCAGCAGATATCATCGGGATCGGGGACATCGAAGACGAGCTGTCCGACGAGGCCTGCGCTCCGAGCAAGCACGAGAGGGTCCGCTCGGACTGCGGGGTGTGGGTCTCGAGCACCCTGGGGCACGACAGCAACGCGGGGACCTCGACGGCGCCCCTGAAGACGATATCGAAGGCGCTCCAGCTCTCCCCGGACAGGGGAAGGCGCATCTATATATGCGCCCAGACGTTCGATGAGGCGGTGATCGTGCCGGGAGGACACACGCTCTTCGGCGGGCTCGACTGCGACGACGGCTGGCGCTGGACAGGCGACAAACAGAAGACCACCCTCACCGCTCCCGAAGGCGAAACGCCGCTCTCGTTCGACAACGGCGAAGGCGTGGCGGTGATCGAGGATCTCCACGTGATCGCGCGCTCGATCCCGGCAACCCACACCGAGCTGGCAGGCAGATCGGCGATCGCCGCGAACAGCTCCGGGGTCCCTGTCGATTTCACGCGGTGCATCCTCGAGGCGGGCGACGGGGCGCCGGGGGCGAGCGACGGGGCGTTCGTGGACGGCGCTGCCGAGAAGGGGATGATCGGCAACTTCGGCAACGCCGCGTGCTCGGCCGCGACGGTCTCCGGCGGACTCCCCGTGAACAACAGCTGCGGTACGCCCGACGATCGGTCGGACGACTCGCGCGGCGGCACGGGAGGGACGGGTGGCTTGGCGTCCGGGGGTGATGGAACCAACGGGGTTCCGACCACTGCGATGAACGGCGGCAAGGGCGAGACCAGCACCCGGCGCTGCACCGCGGGGCAGGATGGCGCGGACGGGGTCGACGGGAGTCCGGGCGCCGGTGCGACGGGCTTCGGCGATCTGTTCCTGGATGGGTATACCGGTCCGCTTGCCGGCGACGGGGCGCCGGGGACGCGGGGCCAGGGCGGCGGAGGAGGCGGCGGCGCGAAGGGCGGCACCGGCGCGCAGATGTGTCCATTCGAGGCCTCTGCGGCCGGCGCCGGCGGCGGCGCCGGGGGCGCGGGCGGGTGCGGGGGGCTCGGCGGCCGCGGCGGAGGCGCCGGCGGGGTGAGCATCGCCCTCTTCGTGGGGAGCGCGGTCGTCGACCTGAACGACGTGGTCCTGAAGACCGGCCGCGGCGGCAATGGCGGCGCTGGGGGCGAGGGCCAGGCGGGCGGCGAGGGCGGCGACCACGGGGCAGCCGGGACCCGAGGCGAGGCCACGGGGCTGAACGCCGCCTGCCCCGGCGGTCGGGGTGGCCGGGGCGGTCATGGCGGCCGGGGCGGCGGCGGGCTCGGCGGCCACTCGATCGCCGTCGCGTACGCGGGCTTCAAGCCTTCGCTCACGAACACGACCATCGAGATCGGTGAGGCCGGGATCGGAGGGCGCGGGGCCAGCCAGGCGTATGACGGCGCCGACGGCGTGGCGGCGGAGATCTACGATATCGAGCAGCAATTCAGGCAGTAACGCGGCGTGAGGCCCGCGCTAACCGGGCGCCGCCGGCGCGGGCCAACTCCGATCCTCCTGCATGCAGCGGAGCTGCGTCACGCGCCTTCCCTCCGCGGTGGTCACCACGATCTCCCGAACGGGCGTGTCGCGCCGCGCGCGTCGGCTCAGCTTCTCGACCACCAGGAAGCCCTCCCGCGCGCCCGCGAGGCGGAGGAACTCGTCGAACAGCGCGATGTGCGCGCCGCGCGCGCCATCGTCGGCGGTCGCGATGCGCCGCTGGGTGGCGACGCCGATCGCCAGCGCGCCGCCGCGGGCCCGCACGACCATCGCAGGATCGAGCCCGCGCTGGCTCTCGTCAGGCACGGTCCAGATCTCCGCGACCCCCGCCTCTGCGAGGCGCCGCTTCATGTAGTAGAAGGCAGACTGGAGCGTGTTGTTCCGGTACGGGATCGCCTTCGACTCCATCGGATCGACGTGGTTCCGCCAGAACGCGATCAGCGCGCGCGCCCAGCGCCCGCCGTCGAGCCGGCGATCCTCGAACGGCCAGTCCTCCGCCATCGCCTGCGCGCACACGCCGAGCAGCGCCTGCTCGTCGATCCCGCGCGTCGCCAGGCAGGGCGCGCAGTGCATGTAGGCCGTACCCCGCTCGAGCAGCGCGCCGCACATCGAGCAGACGTCGTTGCCGTAGCCGGGGCCCATGTACCGGAGCCAGCTGGCGCTGAGCTCCTTGTGCGCCGCGCGGCGCTCCTCGTTCCGCTCGATCTCCCGCAATCCGTCCCGGAGGGCCTTCAAGGCCGCGCGCCGCTCGTCATCTCGCTGCTTCATCCGCTGCCCTCCAGCGTGAGCCCGTCCGCGCCGGCTCGGGCAATGTAACGCCCGAGCCTCCGCCACGCTTCGCAAGGAGGAGGGATCCGCCCGTGCGCGATCCTTCACACCAGCCCGGCGAGCGCGCCGCCGTGGGTTATTGACACTGACTTTCATTTACGGCTACGGTTCCGGGCGACGACATGTCACGATTTGCCCTGTTTCTCACGCTCCCGCTGGTCTTCAACATGGGTTGCGGTTCGGAGCCCGCCCCCGACGATCCTCTGGCTGGCATCGAGCTGATCAGCGATGACCTCACCGACGTCCCGCTGCACGACGCTTCTGCGGAGCAGGTGGCTCGGTTCAAGGACGGCGACGCGCTCTTCGATTTCGTCTTTCGCGAGCGCGACGGCCTCGGGCCGCTCTACATCCGCGCGGCGTGCGCCGGCTGCCACGACGGCGCCTCGCGCGGCCCGGGCGCGGTCCAGAAGATGGCGCTCGTCGAGGACGACGGCGTGACGCCGGCGGCAGATCAGGGGGGGCTCCCCTACGGCCACACGTTGCGGCCCTACGCCGTCGGGGGGGCGACGACGCTCTCGGAGCCCGAGACCGGGGCGACGATCAAGGTCTCGAAGCGCCTCGGCCCGCCGGTGTTCGGGCGCGGCTACATGGAGGCGGTCGACGACGCCGAGATCGAGCGGGTCGCGGCCGAGCAGGCCGCGCGCGGCGACGCCATCCGCGGGCGCATCAACCGCGTGGTGTTCCACTCGAAGAAGAGCGGGGACGAGTCGTTCAGCGCCTTCGTCGAGGGCGACGAGAACCTCATCGGCCGCTTCGGGTTCAAGGCGCGCGTCGCCACGCTCGACGACTTCACGGCCGACGCGTACCAGGGCGACATGGGCATCACCTCGCCGCTCCGGCCGGACGAGCTGCCGAACCCCGACGGGCTCACGGACGACGCCAAGCTGGGCGAGGACGTGGTCCTCGACACGGTGAACGCCGTCGCCGACTACATGCGCTTGCTCGAGATCCCGAGGCGCGCGCCCGCCGACGCGCGCGGCCAGGCGCTCTTCGTCGAGGCCGACTGCGCCGCCTGCCACGTCCCCTCGCTGAGGACGCGCGCCGACTACCCGATCGCGCAGCTCGCGGACATCGACGCTCCCGTCTACACGGATTTCCTCCTGCACGACCTCGGCCCCGATCTCGCCGACGGGCTGGCCGACGAGTCGGCCAGCTCCGTCGCCTGGCGGACGGCGCCGCTCATCGGCGTGCGCCACAGCACCGCGTACCTCCACGACGGCCGGGCCAGGACCATCGAGCAGGCCATCTTGCTCCACGACGGCCCCGGCTCGGAGGCCGCGGCTTCGATCGCCGCGTTCCGCGCGCTCTCCTACGAGGATCGCGGGGCGCTCATCGACTTCGTGCGCTCGCTCTGATCGACGTCCACCGCGACGCACGCGCACCAATCCGCATCGCGCGCTCGCCCCGCGCGAGCGGTGACAAGGAGCTCGAACATCATGCACATCCCCGCCCGCTTGCGGTCCGGTCTGGCCATCGCCGCCGCCGCCCTCTCGCTTCCTGCGTGTGGAAGCGACAACGAGACGCTGCTCACCGACGCGGAGTACGAGCAGCAGGCCGTGTCCGACGTGAAGACCTTCATCCAGGGCAACATCGACCAGTTCGCCGCCGCCACGGCCGCGCTTCAGGCGGCCGCGCCCGCGCCAGATGCCGACGGGTGGAGCGCGACGAGCGACAAGGAGGCCGTCGATGCCATGAAGGCCGAGTGGAAGAAGGCACGGCAAGCCTACGAGAGCATCGAAGGAGCCATCGCGGTCGTCTTTCCGGATCTCGACTACTCGACGGACGCCCGCTACGACGCGTTCATCGAGGTCCAGGCCGACGACGATCTCTTCGACGGTGAGGGGGTGACCGGCGTGCACGCCATCGAGCGCATCCTCTGGGCCGACGCGATCCCGGAGCCCGTCCTCGCCTTCGAGTCCGAGCTCGACAACTACAGCGAGGCCGCCTTCCCTGCCACCGAGGCCGAGGCCGCCTCGTTCAAGGACGAGCTCTGCGCGCGCCTCGCGGCCGACGCGGCGAAGATGCAATCGGATTTCCGCTCGCTCGCGCTCGACGCGCCGTCCGCCTACCGCGGGGTCATCGCCTCGATCGCGGAGCAGGTGGAGAAGACCAGCAAGGCGGCGACCGGAGAGGAGGAGTCGCGCTACGCCCAGTACACGCTCGCCGACATGCGCGCGAACATCGCGGCCGGCGTGGCGACCTACGAGGCCTTCCAGCCGTGGATCCTGACCAAGGGCGCCGAAGGCGCGGAGGTCGACAAGGCGGTGCTCGACGGCTTCGAGCGGCTGTCGAGCGCGTACGACGCGATCGAAGGCGACGCGCTGCCGCCGCTCCCGGAGGGGTGGAGCGAGGCGGAGCCGACCGACGAGCAGCTCGCGACGCCGTTCGGGAGGCTGTTCTCGCTCGTGGAGCACGAGAGCGACGACGCGACCCCGGGCACGCTCGCCAGCGACATGACGAGGTCCGCCGATCTGCTCCGGCTCAAGACGCTCCCGTAGAGCAGGGCGCATCGTCGTGCGCTGCGGGCTCATCCCCGTCGTTCGGCTCGTCGAGGCCTACTTTCGCGCGCCTCACTCGCTTGCCTGGCGGCTGAGCCCGGTTCACACGAGCCTGCGTCCCGCTCTGGCGCGGCGCTGTCAGCCGCGTCAGCCGCCGGCGTTCCACCGCACGAGCACGCACGTGACGTTGTCGGGGCCGCCGTGCTGGTTGGCGCGGTCGATGAGGGACCGCGCCGTCGCGGCGAGGTCGCTCTCCTGCGCGAGCAGCTCGGCGATCTCCGGCTCGGAGACCGGGCCGGAGAGCCCGTCGGAGCAGATCAGCAGGAGATCTCCGGCCTCGGGCCGCTCGACGCGCGTGGCCACGTCGACGGTCTTCCCCATCCCGAGCGCGCGCGTCACGACGTTGCGGGCGAGCAGCGGGTCCACATCGTCAGGCAGCTGCTCGCCGCTGTTCAGGTGCTCGTTCCAGAGCGAGTGATCCTCGGTCAGCCGCTCTAGCCTGTGCTTTCGGTAGCGGTAGACGCGGCTGTCGCCGACGTGCGCGATGCACGCCGAGCTCCCGTCGACGTAGACGCCCGCGAACGTCGTCCCCATGCCGTAGCAGAGCGGGTCGCGCTGCCCGACCTCGAAGATGCGCTCGTTGGCGCGCCAGATGGACGAGACCAGGCGCAGCTCGAGGGGCGTCACCTCCTCGTCGTACCCCGTCGGCTGGGTGATCTCGCCCTCGCCGTCCTTGCAGTACGAGCGCACGATGTCGACCGCCATCCGCGACGCGACCTCCCCACCGGCGGCGCCGCCGATGCCGTCCGCGACGACGAAGAGGCCGAGATCCAGATCGACCGCGAAGCTGTCCTCGTTGTGCTCGCGCTGGTGGCCAACGTCGCTGTCACCGGCGGCTTCGATATGGAGCGGGGGGTTCACAGAGCTTCCTCGTCAGCGGGACGCGTGTCGATGCCCGGAGCATCCAGCGGCGGGACGCCTCGCGCAAGTCAGGAAGGCGCTCAATTCGGGCGAAGAGCGCCGGCCTGCTTGGGCACGTGCGTCATCCGCGTTACGCGCTTCACGTGCGCAGCGCAGCGGTCGCGGGCGACTGGAGCGCCGGATGGGCGCCCTGCGGCTCGCTGCGCTGCCCGGCAGGGGGCGGTACGCTGGCCGCGAGGGCCTCGAAGCGGCCGTTCTTCCAGGTCACGAGGCCTCCCGAGAGGCGCGCGGCGCTGCCCGCCCCTGGCTCGGATCTCAGCCAGACCAGGGGGCGCGCGGCGAAGACCGGCTTCGTGCAGGCCACGTCCTCGAAGGCGGCGGACCATGAGCCGGTGTTGCCGAAGAACAGCCCGCCCTCCCAGGTGCCCTCGGGCGTGTGCGTGTGACCGAAGACGACCGCTCTGGCGCGATGGGCGCGGGCGACCTGGCGCGCGGCGCGACTGACGCGCTGCCACGTCGCGTCGAGCGGGAGCTTCGGCACGAGGCGCTCATAGACGATGAGCGCCGCCGGCGCGACGAGCGCCGCCGGCGCGAACCAGAGCGGGGCGAGCAGCAGCCACACGAGCGCCACCGCGACCGCGAGCAGCCCCAGCGCGGCCCGGTCGAGCCACAGCTCGCGCGCGACGAGCCCCAGCCGATCCTCGGCCGGGGGCGCGAACAGGCGGGCGTGACGGGCCACGGCGCGGAGCGGGGCGCCCGTCTCCTGCGCCGCGGCGGCGAGGCTCTCGCGCAGGCGAGCGCGCCGCTCCGGCTCGCGCCGGCGCACGAGCTCGACGAGCGTGCGGAGCGCGCCGAGGGCCCACGCCCCCGCGAGCGAGCGGCGGGAGAACATGTAGTAACGCGCCCAGTGCGCGAGGTACCCGAACGCGGACAGCATGAACGAGGAGTCCACGTGCGGGTTGAAGTAGCCCATCCGCGACACGAGCAGCCGGCACACGAGCGAGCCCATGGTGGGCTGGATCTCGCCCGGTTTCCGCCCGAACGGGACCATGGGGTACCGGTAGCTGCAATAGGCGTCGTACTGGTTGCCGTGCTCCACGATGATGCCGTCGGGCGTCTTGTGGAACCACGCGCGAAACACGACGCGCGCGCCCAGCGCCGCGCGCGCGTGCGGGGCGCCGGAGAGCGACGCGTCGCCCAGCGCCGCGAGCGCCGCCTCGACGACGCGGGCCCGGACCAGGTCGCGCACCTCGGGCAACGTGAGCTGGACGTCGTGGTTGCCGGAGATGAACACGACGGTGTGCCCGTCCGCGACGACGCGGCCGAGCGCCTCGATGAACACCGGGTGATCCGCGAGGATCGCCGCCATCGCAGGGACCGCGTGCTCGGCGCTGCGGGGGAGATCGTGAAAGACGCTCTGCTGATCGATCACGCGCGGCGCATCGAAGTCGAACACGTCGCCGTTGAGCACGAGCGTGAGCTCATCGCGCCCGGCGCCGCGCGCCGTGCCCTGCCTCATCTCGTCCCGGAGCGCGTCCAGCATCGCCGCGACCTCGCTGTCGGGGGAGTAAGGAGCCTGGCGGTAGCGCATCCACAGGCCGTCACCTGGCTCGAGCTCGCAAAGATGGATATCTGAGATCGCCACCGTATGGAGCATTCGATAAGGTGACACACGCGCCCGTCCATGGCCGTCAGGGAACGGTCACGGCCGGGGGTCGGGTGATGGCGGAGGCGCATGCGGGCGCGGCGCAGCATGACGTGCCGCGACGCTGCGATCGCCCTGGACTGCGAGGTATCGGCGCCTGCGCGTCTGGGCGGCTGTCGGGATTTGTGGTGTCTTGGGCGTTGTGTCGCTCGTTGTCGTGGTCGTTGCACCACACCGCCGCCCGCCGCCGCTTGCCTGCTAGGGCTTTCCCTTGCGCTTGACGATCACGAACTGCACGCGACGGTTCTTCTGGCGCCCTGTCTTGACGCGGTTGTCCCCGAGCGGCTGCTCGAAGCCGTAGCCCTTGGCGACGAGCTTCTCCCGGGGCACCCCGGCGGCCACGAGCCACGAGAGGACCGCGTCCGCGCGCTGCTGCGACAGGCGGAGGTTGTACTCCTCGGTCCCGTTGTCGTCGGTGTGGCCTTGCACCTCGATGAGCTCGATGTCCGGGCTCTGCTGGATGGCGTCGCGCACCTCGTACAGGATCTCGTCGGAGATGGGATCGACCGTCTCCGCGCGCGTCTTGCCGTAGACGACGAACTGCACCGGCTTGGACGTCTTGATCTCGTCGGCGTTGACGCGAACGAACCTGGGGCAGCCGTTCTGTCGTGGATCGGGGTCGGAGGGCCCCCGCTCGTTCGGGCAGGCGTCCGCGGCGCCGCGGACGCCGTCTCCATCCGGATCGTCCGGGCAGCCGTTCTGCTTCGGGTCCCGGTTCGCCGGTCCCTTGACCTTGGGGCAGGCGTCCGACGCGTCGGCGATGCCGTCGCCGTCCGCGTCGCCAGGGCAGCCGACCTTCTTCGGGTCGTCGCTCGCCCCGCCGCGCACGGTGGGGCAGGCGTCGATGCCGTCGTGGAAGCCATCGTCGTCCGAGTCTTCGGGGCAGCCGTTCTGCGTGGCGTCGGCGCTGCGGGCGCCCGGGGTGGTCGGGCACGCGTCGTCGATGTCGAGCACCGTGTCCCCGTCGCGATCCGCCGGAGGACATCCGTCCTTCGCGCGATCGGGCGACGGATCGCCCTTCACGTCGGGGCAGGCGTCGATGTCGTCGTTGATGCCGTCGTCGTCCTTGTCGCCCGCGACGGCGGCGGTCTGAGCGCGCTCCGGGGCCGGCTTCGGGAGCGGCGTCCAGCCGACCATGCCGACCGCGCGGACCGGCGGTGTGCCGATGGCGTTCGTCAGGCCCGGCCCGACCGCGGCGCCGAACGTGAGGCCGTCGAGGACGCGCAGCTTGGCGCCGAAGAGCAGCTCGGCGTTGACGCTCGCCTCGTCCCGCTGCACCGGCGTGCTCGAGAGCAGGAGCTCCTCGCCGAGCGGCGCCCCCCCGTACGCCTCGGCGCCGAGCTGGAGGAGATCGCCGCCGATCAGGAGCCCCGCGGCGCCGCCGAACGTGAGCCGCTGCGGCCGGTTGGGGCCGCCGCCGAGCTCGACGCCGCCGCTCGCGCTCCAGAGGAAGCCGAGCGACGACTCTGCCGAGCCGACGCGCCCGCCGAGGCTCGCGTGGACGGCGCCGCGGGCCTCCGCGTCGCCGGTGTACTGCGCCGGCGAGCCGGTGGGCGCGAACAGGTAGCCGCCGATGCCGAGCTGGAACGGGCCTGCGTCTTTCCCGAGCACGCGGAGGCGCGCGCCGAAGCGGAGGTCGCCGAGCTCGGGCGCCGTCAGCTCGGTGAACACGACGCCGGGGATGCCTGGATCGTCGCCCCCTTGCGCGACGGCGAGGGGGGCGTCGATCGAGAGCAGCAGGCGATCCCACAGCGCGAGCGAGGCGTCGAGGCGGAGGAACGTCTGCGAGGAGACGAGGTCGACGGGGGTGTCGCCGCTGGTGTGGATGGGGCGGTGGGCGTAATCGAGCATCACGTACGCGCGCGGCGCGAGGTGGCCGGGAGCGGCCGGAGAGGGCACGCCGAAGAAGGCGTCTCCAGCGGGCGCCGGCTCGAACCGGTCGAGGGAGAAGCCGCCGGTGGATTGACCGCGCGAGGCGCCGGCGAGCGTCATGAGGACGGCGGTGGACGCGACCGCTGCGACGGAGGAAGGCCTCATCGGCCGGGCACGATAGCGGGGGCGCGTGGCGGGGGGCAACATCCGCTTTCCCTGGCCGCGGCGATCCCGGGCGAGGTCCAGGCGGCGGTCAGCGCCCGCGCTCTCGCCGCGTTTGACTTTGCCACTGGGGTGGCCACGGGACGACGGTGCGCAGAGCGCGCGCGACGTGCCAGGGATGATCAACGGCTATGGGATGGCCGCGCGCGGCGCCTCACGGACAGTCGCCGAAGGCGCTGTTGGGTACGACGCTGCGCGTGATATCCGCCGTGACGGTGGGGATGTCCTGCGTCCAGACGTGATCCGTGGGAGCCGCGTCGCAAGTCCCATTCTGGGAAAGGTCCACGTACCAGTGCATCTTGTACGCTTTGTCGCCGGGTATCTGTCCCGTCACGGTGAACGTGCCGTCGGCCTCGATCGCGTCCGAAGCGCTCAGGGCCGGCGCGGCTTCGCCGGCGGCGACGACGGCCACGTAGACCATGTCACCAGCGGTGTAGGCGGGAACGTAACCGGTGCCGCGGAGGGTGAAGTTGAAGCTCTCGCCCGATGTGCCGCCCGCGCCGCCGGAGCCGCCCGCTCCCGCTCCGCCCACTCCCGCGTCGCCTTCGCCGCCCGTTCCTGAGCCGCCGGCGCCACCTGTTCCCGTGCCGCCGGCGCCGCCTGTCTCCGCACCGCCAGAGCCGCCTGTTCCCGCGCCGCCTTCGCCGCCCGTTCCCGCGCTGCTCGTGCCGCCCTCACCCGCGGTGGTGGTCGTCGTCGAGCTCGAGGTCGTCGCCTCCCCCATGCCGTCATCACCGCCGCACCCCGCGCCCGTACCGGCGATGACGAATGCGCCCATCGCCATCCATACCGCGATCCACCGAGATGCCTGCATGAGGGTCCTCCTTGAAGCTCCGTAGTTAGCGGGGCGCATCTTCGTGCGCTGCGGGCTCATCCGCCTCGTTCGGCGCGCTGCGGCGTACTTTCGTACGCCTCATTCGCCTGCCTGGCGGCTGAGCCCGTATCACACGGATCTGCACCTCGCTATCCAAGATTGACGGTATCGGACGGCTGCGTCGACGAGGAGCCGTCGCGCTCGCCGGGCGTATATCTCAGCTGATCGCCAGAGCCCAGTTTCCGCGGCGTGGAATCACGCCCGCCGTGGCTGCCGCCGGCCTCCCCGCCGGAGCACGGCGGCGAGGATCAGCAGCATCCCCCATGCCTCCCGGGGCATCGGCGCGCGTCCCATGCGGCAGTCGCAGCCACCTTGGAAATCGGGCGACGTCCCGCCGCCGCTCGTCGCCGTCGTCGCCACGGCCTCCCCGCCGGCGCCGCCCATGCCGCCGGCGCCGCCCGCTCCGCCGGCCCCTCCGCCGCCGCCGCTGGTCGGATCCGGCGTCTCGCAGGCATCACCCACGCCGTCCTTGTCCGTGTCGGTCTGTTCGGGGTTCGCCACGGTCGGGCAGTTGTCGGTCTCGGTTACCTCACCGTCTCCGTCGGGATCGCAGGCGTCGCCGAGATCATCGCCGTTCGTGTCTTCCTGCCCGGCGTTCGCGAGGAGCGGGCAATTGTCGCAGACGTCGCCGTGGCGGTCGCCGTCGGCGTCTTCCTGCTGGGGATTCACGATCAGCGGGCAATTGTCGTCATCATTCGCTATCGAGTCGCCGTCGGCGTCATCATCGCAGGGATCGCCGAGGCCGTCGCTGTCGAGGTCGGACTGCGGCTCGCCCGGCGCAGGCGGCGGGTTCGCCGCGAAATCGCAGTTGTCGTCGTCGTTGATCACCCCGTCAGCGTCCGGATCGCCGTCAGGATCGCACGCGTCCCCGATGCCGTCGCGGTCGGCGTCCTGCTGCCCGGCGTTCGGCACGCTCGGGCAGTTGTCGTCGACGTCGAGCATGCCGTCGTTGTCCGAGTCGCCGTCGCACACGTCGCCCTTGCCGTCGCCATCGGTGTCGACCTGCGGCTCGCCCGGCGCAGGCGGCGGGTTCTGCATGAGGCGGCAGTTGTCGTCGCCGTCGAGCACGCCATCGTCGTCCGAGTCGGTGTCCCGGTAGTCCGGGGTCCCATCGCCGTCTGTGTCGATTGCCGGCGTGTTCAGCAGAGCATCCCCGGCCTCTTCGGAGTCGAGCACCCCGTCCCCGTCGCTGTCCGGGTCCACGGCGTCGATGAACGCGTCATCGTCGGTGTTGTTGACCGGATCGCCAGGATTGTCGCGGTTCAGCACCTCCTCGAAGTCCCCGATGGTGTCACCGTCGGAGTCGACGCTGGTCGGGTCGGTCCGGAGCGCCGCCTCCTCTGCATCCGTGAGGAGGTCGTTGTCGTCGTCGTCGTCGCAGACGTCCCCGGCGTCATCGCCGTCGCCGTGGGCACGGTCGGTGTTGACCTGGTTGGTGTTGATGTCGTATTGGCAATTGTCGTCGACGTCGAGGACGCGGTCGTTGTCGTCGTCATCGTCGCACTCGTCGCCAAGCGCGTCTTCGGGCCCGTTCTTCCGGTTGTTCTCCTGCCCCGGGTTCGGGGTGGTGATGCAGTTGTCGGTGGCGTCGGGCACGCCGTCGGCGTCGTCGTCGGTGTCGCACGCGTCGCCCAGCGCGTCGCCACCGGCGAGGTTCTGGTCGGTGTTGATCTGCGTGCTGTTCGGTGCGAACTGGCAGTTGTCGGTGGCGTCGGGCACGCCGTCGGCGTCGTCGTCGGTGTCGCACGCGTCGCCCAGCGCGTCGCCGCCGGGCAGGTGCAGATCGGTGTTGGCCTGCGCGCTGTTCGGCGTCGTGACGCAATTGTCGTTCACGTCGGGTACGCCGTCGGCGTCGTCGTCGTCGTCGCACGCGTCGCCGAACCCGTCGCCGTCGGTCAGGTCCTCGTCCGTGTTCGTCTGATCGAGGTTGCGCTGGAGCGGACAGTTGTCGGTGGCGTCGGGCACGCCGTCGGCGTCGTCGTCGGTGTCGCACGCATCGCCCAGCGCGTCGCCGCCGGGCAGGTTCCGGTCCGTGTTGCGCTGGCTCGTGTTCGGCTCGGTCGGGCAGTTGTCGGCGGTGTCGGGCACGCCGTCGGCGTCGTCGTCGTCGTCGCACGCGTCGCCCTGCGTGTCGCCGGTGGCTGCGTCGGTGTTCGTCTGGCTCGCGTTCGCCGTGGTCGGGCAGTTGTCGCACGCGTCGCCTATCCGGTCGCCATCGCTGTCGCCCTGGTTGTTCGTGTCGTGCGGCCCGTTCGGTGTCGCGGGGCAATTGTCGCAGACGTTGCCGACCCCATCGTGGTCATCGTCGAGCTGGCCGGCGTTGGCGATGCTGGCGCAGTTGTCGCACGCGTTACCGAGGCCGTCGCCGTCGCTGTCGATCTGATCCGTGTTGGCGACCTCAGGGCAATTGTCGCAAGCGTTGCCGACATTGTCCCCGTCGCCATCGGCCTGGTTCGCGGTGATGAGGCGCGGGCAGTTGTCGCACGCATCGCCGAAGCCATCGCCGTCGGTGTCGACCTGGGTCAGGGTTGCCACGTACGGGCAGAGATCGCACGCGTTTCCGAAGGCGTCGCCGTCCTCGTTTTGCTGATCGTTCGAGCGGCCCAGGCAGTTGTCGCACGCGTCGCCCGTCCCGTCACGGTCGTCGTCAACCTGGTCGTCGTTGCGCGCGCCAGGGCAGTTGTCGCACGCGTCGCCGACCGTATCGCCGTCCCTGTTCGCCTGGTCCGCGTTCGCGCGGTCTCGGCAGTTGTCGCACGCGTCGCCGACCCCGTCGTGGTCCACGTCTTCCTGGCCGCTGTTGGGCGTGTCCGGGCAGTTGTCGCACGCGTCGCCGACCCCGTCGCGATCGCCGTCAGCCTGGTTCGTCGTCGCCGTGTCCGGGCAGTTGTCGCACGCGTCGCCGATCCCGTCATGATCCCTGTCAACCTGGCTGTTATTGGCCGCGTCCGGGCAGTTGTCGCAGACGTCGCCGAAGAGGTCGCCGTCAGGGTTGTGCTGATCGGTGTTCGGTGCGTTTGCGCAGTTGTCGCAGTCGTCCCCGATGCCATCGTTGTCCCTGTCCCGCTGATCGTTGTTGAATGCAGTGGGGCAGTTGTCGCAGGCGTCGCCGTAGTTGTCGCTATCGGCGTTGCGCTGGTCGCCGTTCGAGACGTTGAGACAGTTATCGTTGAAGTCGCTGTCGCCATCCGCGTCGTTATCGGTCTCGCAGATGTTCCCCCGCCCGTCGCGATCGCTGTCGAGCTGATCCTCGTTGCGATCTCCATCGCAGTTGTCGCAGACATCCGGGACGCCGTCGCCGTCGCCGTCGAAGTTTGGATCCGCAGCCATGGGCGTGGGAATGGTCGGACACTTGTCTGCGGTGTCCGCTAGCCCGTCGTTGTCGTCGTCGAGATCCGCGTCATCGGGGATGCCGTCGTTGTCGTCGTCATCGTCGCAGGCGTCGCCCTGACCGTCGCCATCGCCGTCGTACTGGCTCCGGTTGCTGACCCCAGGGCAGTTGTCGACGGCGTTCGCGACCTCGTCGTTGTCCGTGTCCCACAGCGTCGCGCTCGCCGGCCGGGGCGCGAGCGCCACGAGCGCGAGCAGGCCCGCGAGCAGCGGCAAGATCCCGCGTCGCGCGGCGCCGGCGTGCGCGAGGTGGCGGGACATCCAGGGCAAGGCGGGGAAAGTCATCGCGGCTCCTCCAGACAGATCGCGCCGTACGCGACAGCGCCCCCGTAAGCCTACCCAGTTTCGCCCTCCTCCTGGGGAGGTTTTCCTCGGCCGCGCGCTCGATGGAGCGGCGATCGCCCGCCGCCGCGCCCCCATGTCGGAGGCCACGTCGGAGGGGCCCCCCGCCGCTCCGGCGAAGCGCCGCCTCACTGTTCGGCTGCGGGCCGCCTTCTGTTAGGATGGCCGAGATCCGCCCCCTCACGTCGCGCGCGCCGCGCCGACCACGGAACGACCCTTGCGAAACCACCGCGTGCTGCGACTCGGCTTCAGGCTGCGAACGGCTGCGCTGCTCTCTGCGTGCGCCATTCTCCCCCAGGTCCTTGGCTGCTCCGACGAGGGCGCGTCGCGCCGCTCCCCACCGCCCGGCGCCGCGTCACCGCAGGCGGCGCCGCCCGGAGCGCGCGCCCGAATCGCCGCGATCCGCGCGCGCTTCGCCGACGCCATCGCCTCGAGCCCCGTCAAGATCGTCGCGCCGACCCCGGCCGGCGCCCTGCGCGCGGCAGCCCCGGAGGGGGCCGCGGCGTCCGTCGAGCTCCCGGCGCGCGCCGCCGGTCCGGTGCGCCTCGCCGATGGCGCGTCTCGAGTCTCGATCGCCTTCTCCCTCGTCGACGCCGCCGACGTGCCGGCGGCGGTCGACAGCGGCCTCGTCCTCTACGCAGGCGCGCTGCGCGCCGACGGCGGCGCACGCGACGTCCTGCACCGCGTCCTCCCGAACGGCACCGAGGACTTCGTCGTCTTCGAGCAGGAGCCAGCGCGCAAGGAGCTCCGCTACCGGGTCGATGTCACCGCCGCCGCGGGCCTCCGCCTCGTGGAGCGTACGCTCGAGTTCCTCGACGCCGGCGGCTCGCCCCGCCTGCGCGTCGCGCCCCCGTACCTCGTCGACGCGACCGGCGCGCGCGTTCCGGCCTCGCTCTCCGTCGAGGGCTGCGCCGTCGACACGAGCCCTCGCGCCCCGTGGGGCCGGCCGGTCACCCCGCCGGGCGCGCCGGCATGCACGGTGATCGTCGGATGGCAGCCCGCCGGCGTTCAGTACCCGGCGCTCCTCGACCCGCAGTGGATCGCCACGACGAACCAGATGATCACGCCGCGCGCCCGCCACACCGCCACGGTGATCGACCCGGCGAACCCTGCGAGCCCCGTGCTCTTCACGGGAGGGTTCGACGCATCTGGGGCCGCGCTGGCGACGGCGGAGCTGTACTTCCCGCTCGACCGCACGTTCGCGAGCACCGACGCGATGGACGTCGCGCGCGGCGCCCACACCGCCACGGCGGTCACGAAGCTCGCCCCGGCGGCGCCGTCGGATCCTGCGCCTCCGCCGCCGGCGGTCGTCGTCGTCGGCGGCAGCAGCCAGCGCACGAGCGGCACGCCGGTCGCTGCCATCGAGGTCTACAACCCGGCCACCGGCCAGTTCGTCAGGGACGGGGGGGCCTCGCTGGGCCGGTTCAACCACTCGGCCACCCTCCTCGTTCCTGGCGAGGTCCTGGTCGCGGGCGGTCTCGCGGATCCGCTCAACCAGCCCACGAGCACCGCTTCCCTCTACACGTTCAGCTCCTTCGGACCGAACGGCGGAGCGCCCGTCACGAGCACGCTCGCCGCCGTGGGCAGCATGGCGACCTCGCGCCACGCCCACACGGCGATCCGCCTGAAGAAGGGGAATGTGCTCGTCGCAGGCGGCTTCGTCCTCTCGGGCGCCGCGCTCACCTCGGCCGAGATCTTCCACGAGGACGAGGGCGTCTTCCGGCCGATCTCCGTCCTCTCGCCCTCCGCGACCCCGATGACGGCGCAGATGAGCGCCCTCCGCGGCTTCCACACGGCGACGCTCATCGACCGTACGGAGGCGCTGGGCGGTCAGACGGCGACGTCGCTCGATTCAGGCGAGGTGATCCTCGTCGGAGGCACCACCCGCGTCTCTGGAGGCGCCTACGTCCGCACCATCGACATCTACCACGACGGCGTGACCGATCCGACGAAGCGGGGCTTCGAGCTGCAGCCGACGCCGATCTCCATGGCGAACGCGCGCGCCAACCACACGGCGAGCCTGCTGCCGACGGGCGACGTCCTCATCGCCGGCGGGTTCGACGGCACGACCTCGCTCTCGAGCGCCGCCATCTATGATCCGCTGACCAGGAAGTTCAGCCCCCTCAGCCTGCCGGCCGGTTCGCTTGCGCAGGAGGCTCGTCGTGAGCACGTCGCCGTCGTCGTCAACGCCGGCACGGACCGCGTCGCAGGCCGGGCGGTGCTCGTCGCGGGCGGCATCGGGGCGACCAGCACGCAGCCGCTCGCCAGCGCGCAGCTGCTCATCAAGGCGAACGGCGAGGCGTGCGCGCACGATCAGGAGTGTGCATCAGGGCATTGCTCCGATACGGAGAACGTCTGCTGCAACGAGGCGTGCGATCAGGAGTGCTTCTCGTGCACGGCGTCGGGCAAGGGGACGGGCAGCGATGGCACCTGTGGTCCTGCGAAGCTCGACAAGGAGCTCCCGATCGTCTGCGTCAACCAGATCGAAGTGCACAACCGCTGCGATGGCCTGGGGCACGCGCTGGCTCATGAATCCACCAAGGACTGCAAGCCGGGCCGCTGCGGCAGCAACAACAGGTGCATTCTCTATTGCCTCGACGACTGCGGTTGTGACGAGAGCGGTTGGTGCGACGTCGGCGTCGGCGATCCGAACGCCTGCGGCGAGGCCGGCGGCGCCGGAGGTGCATCCTCCGGGACGGGTGGTGGCGGCGCGGGTGCAGGTGGCGCAGGCGGCGCGTCCGCTGGGTCGGGCGGTGCGGGCGCGGGCGGCGAATCGGGTGGCGCTGGTGCAGGCGGCGCATCTGCTGGAGGCGGCGGAGGTGCAGGGGGCGCAGGGGGCGCATCCGCTGGGTCGGGTGGAGCTGGTGCAGTCAGCGCATCCGCCGGGTCGGGTGGCGCGGGCGCAGGGGGCGCGTCCGCCGGATCGGGCGGCGCTGGTGCAGTCGGCGCGTCCGCTGGATCGGGCGGCGCAGGTGCAGGCGGCGCGTCCGCCGGATCCGGTGGCGCACCGCCCGGGTCGGGTCTGTGCCTCGATCGACTCGCCAACGGCGCCGAGTGCGCTCGCGATCGCCAGTGCATCTCGGGCCACTGCGTCGACGGGTTCTGCTGCGATTTCGCGTGCGATGGCCAGTGTCAGGCATGCGACGTGGTGAACAACGTCGGCAGGTGCACGAACGTCGGGACGCCTGTCGACCACGAATCGCCGCACCCCAACGAGGGCGGCACCTTCCAGCGCGAGGCGTGCCCCGGTGACGGCGCGTGCGCCGGCTACTGCGGCGGCGCCACCGATGCCAAGTGCATGTTCCCTGTGGAGGGGGCGGTCGCGAGGACCTTCACGTGCTCCTGCCCGGACGAGGGCTGCATCGTGGGTCCCGCGACGCTCACGCGCTTCTTCTGCGCTGGAGACGGCGGCGAGAACGAGCCGGTGGTCGAGCGCTGCGGCGGGTTCAAGTGCGCGGACGAGACCGCCTGCAAGACCTCCTGCGCCTCCGACGACGACTGCATCCAGGACTTCGTCTGCCTCGACGGCGTCTGCGCCGACCTCGAGGAGATCGGACCGAGCTGCGACGGCGCGCACACGCTCCGGTCCCCGGGCGCCGACACGGACTGCACCCCGTACACCTGCCCGCCGGGCGGCAGCGCCTGCGCCTCACCGTGCAGATCGGTGGCCGACTGCGTCGATGGCATGGTGTGCAACCTCGCGAACCAGTGCGTCCCGCAGATCGATCCGTCGGAGGTCCCGTCCTGCTCCTGCAGCGTCGTCGGCGCCCCCGCCGAGCGCAATGCCGCGCGCCTCTCCGTCCTCCTCGGCGTCGCCGCAGCGCTGGCCGGGCTTCGCCGCCGGCGGACCTCCCATCGCTAGGTTGCGAAGGGCAAACGAGGCGCGCCCACACATCGGTGCCGCGCCTCGTCAGGTACGAGCAGCGCCGAGCGGGATCGAGAGCACGCGACGCGTAGCGGCGCATCGCGACCGCGCACGGCGCACCGGCTCGGGTCTCGTCAGAACTGGTAACGCAGGCTCGCCCCAGGCGAGATCATCAGGACGAAATCGCCCATGAGCGACTCCGGCTCGTACGTGCCGATCCCGTCGCTCGCCGCCGCCAGCTCGATCGTCCTGTCCCACTTCGGCTTGCTGAGGCCGATCAGGAGAAGCAGCTTCACGCCACCGGCCACCTCCCACCGCTCTCCGAGCCGCAGGCCGAGCCGCACCTCAGGATCCGCGTAGAAGTAGGTCGCCGAGGCGAAGTCGACCACCGGGAACGTGTTGAACGACTCCCCGCCGGTCGCCCTGAACCTGCCGGTCCGCTCGTCGCGGACCTCGCCCACGAGCACCCCCGCGCCCAGCCGGAGCAGCGATGGGAAGCGCTCGCCGAAGTGGTATCCGAACGTCGCGCCGGCCAGGAAGCCGCCCAGGCGGAGCGTGTCGCTCGCCGTGCCGTCGAGCGGATCCCGGTAGCCGACCGGCCTGAGCGCCGCCGAGCGTTCGTCGAGCTGCTGCGCCGCGAACAGGCCGCCGAGCTCGATCCCGACGCCGATCCCCGAGCCGAGCTCGTAGCCCCCGTGGATCATGCCGAGCCCGCCGAGGCCGAGTGAGCTGGAGCAGCCCGAGTCGCAGCCGTCCGTGATCTCGCCGCCCAGCGTCGGCGCCAGCAGGAACGAGGCGCTCACGTCGAGCGTGATCTTCGGCGGCTTGCGCCAGATGTCCGCGTCCTCGTCGCGCTCGAGACCCATGTCGAGGCTCTGGCGCTGGCCCTTCTGCAGCGTCACCGTGCGCGTCCCGGTGACGAACCCGTCGGCCTTCACCTCGACCCGGTGCGTGCCGACCTTGAGCCGGCCGAGCCAGACGCCGTTGCCCACGTTGACCGAGTTGATCCACACGCTCGCGCCGGGCGGCGTGGGGTCGACCCGCAGCGAGGCGTCGAGATCCTCGGCGAGCAGCGACAGCGTCGTGAGCTCCTGCGGCTTCACGGGCGCCGCCGTCGGCTGCGTCCCGAGCTTCCCCGCGCCGCGCAGCGCCACCATGTGGTCGCCGACCGACAGCGCGCCGATCCACGGGGTCTGCCCCACGACCACGTTGTCCACGAGCACGTCGACCGTCTTGCCGGCGCGCTCCACCACGCGCAGCCGGCCGGAGCGGGTCAGCCTGCGGAGCTTCGCGTTGACCGTGACGGTCTGCCCGCCGGCGACGTCGACGCGCGTCTCCACCGGCTCGTAGCCTTCCTTGAAGACGCGGAGGACGTGCGCGCCCGCCGCCACGCGGATCGGCTTGACGGGCGGGTACTGCCCGCGCTCCTCGCCGCTCACCACGATGGACGCCCCGGGCTCCGCGTTCGTGATGTCGAGCGTCCCCACGAGCGCCCGCAGCTCGGCGATCTCCCGCTGCGCGGCAGCGCGCTCGGCGGTCGACATGGTGAAATCGCGGAGGAAGGTCTCGAACATCTCGAGCGCCTCGTCGTAGCGCTGGAGCTTGCGCAGCGCGATCGCGGCGTTGTTCGTGGCCACGCGCGTCGGGAAGAGCTTGCGCGAGAGGAGGAACTCAGCGAGCGCAGGGCCCCAGGCCTCCTCGCGCAGCAGCGTGAGCCCCTTCTCGAAGTGGAGCCGCGCCACCTGCCGGTCCGTCTCGGAGACGGGCGCCTCCTCGGCCGGCACCGCAGCGCCCGTGGCGGGCGCGGCGCCCTCCCTGGCCGGCGCGCCGGCTTCCACGGCGGGCGCGCCGCCCTCCTTGACCGGCGTGGCGGCGCCCGCGGCCGGCGGCGCCGGCTGCGCGAGCGCCGGTCCGGCGGCGACCGCGGCCGCGATCGCGGCCGAGAGCGCGCGCAGCCGCGGCACCGCGCGGGGACGCCGAGCGAGGGAGAGAGGACGAGAGCCGCCGCGCCGCGTACGCAGATCCATTCGATCGAGCACCGTACTCAGCCTGTCGTTCCGCTGCTACTTTCCGAACTCGTCGGTGTTGTCGATGATCCCCTTGGGGGTCGTGGGCCCGGGCGGAGGCGCTGGCGACGCGGCCGAGGCGCTCTTCGCCGATGCCGCAGGACCGCCCTTCCCCGACGTCGGCGTGAGCTCGACCTTCGGCGGCAACGCGCCGGTGTCGGTCACCACGACGTCGGCCATGGCCTCGCCTCCACCCTTCTTGAAGACGCGCACCCTGTGCACGCTCCCGGGCGGCCCGGTGATATCGAGGATCCCGTTGCGCGTCGTCACGCGCTTGCCCTCGACCTCGACCGAGGCGTCGGCAGGCAGGATGACGACCTGAACGCGCTTCGGCTGCGGCTCGACCGCCGCCGCGACCACCTCCGGCGTCGGCGTCGCGGCCGGCGTCGGGGCTGTCGACGTCAGCGTGGCCGCCGCAGGCGGGAGCGTCTCGACGGTCGCCTTCGTCTCCGGCTGCACGATCGGCTCCGCCGAGGGCCGGCTGATGAAGTACACGCCGGCCGCGATGACCGCGGCGGCGAGCGCGGCGCCGGCCACCACCGGCACCCGCGGCACGCCGGGCTGCGTGCCGCGGTGCGACTGCGTGAGCGCCCCCGTCGTCGCGGCGCCAGCGTGGTTGGTGGCCGGAATGATCGCCGCCGGCGGCCCGCTCTGGAGCGGGGGCGGCGCGAACGACGAGTAGCCTCCGCGGTGCTCCTGCGGGACCGCGGGATACCCGCCGCTCTGGTTCGCCGGCGCGGTCGCGGCGTACGCGCCGCCCTGATTCGCGGGCGAGATCGCGGGGTACCCGCCGCTCTGGTTTGCCGGCGAGGCCGCTGCATACGCGCCGCCCTGGTTCGTGGCCGGCGCGTTCACCGCGAGCCGCGGCGCGGACTGCCGGTGCACGGCCTCCGGCAGCGGCACGAGCATGCTCTCGTGGATGCCCCAGCCGTACGGGAGGAGCGGCCGGATGGCGCCGAACATCTCCTGCGCGCTCTGGTAGCGCTGCCCGGGGGCCTGGAGGAGGCATCGGTGCACGATCGCCGCGATCTCGGGCGCCACCCACGGGGCGAAGTCCTGCACCTGCGGCGGAGGATCCGAGCAGATCGCGATGATCAGCTCACCGAGCGCGGTGATGTGATGGTACGGCGTCCGCCCGGTCAGCAGCTGGTAGAGCACGGCGCCGAGCGACCAGATGTCGGTGCGGTGGTCGATCTCCTTCTGGCCGCGCGCCTGCTCGGGCGACATGTAGAGCGGCGAGCCGATCAGGTTCCCGGTGCGCGTCAGATCGGCGCTCTCGGTCTCGTTCGCCCGGTCCATCTTCACCTTGGCGATCCCGAAATCGAGCAGCTTGACGAGGATCTCGCCGGCGTCGCGGCGCGCGAGGAACAGGTTGTGCGGCTTGATGTCGCGGTGGACGACGCTCGCCTCGTGCGCCTTCTGGAGCCCGATGCACGACTGCGCGACGATGCGCAGCGCGAGGTCGGGCGCGAGCGGTCCGACGCGCTTGATGAGCTCGTGGACATCCTCGCCCGCGAGGAACTCCATCGCGAGGAACGGCAGGTTCGAGCCACGATCGACGCCGGCGTCGAGCACCTGCGTGATGTGCTGTGTGTCGATCGCGCCTGCCGCGCGCGCCTCGCGCTGGAAGCGGCTCACGACCTTCGGGTCGCGGGTGAGATCGGCCGAGCTGATCACCTTCACGGCGCAGCGCCGGCCGGTCCCCGTGTGCTCGGCCTCGTAAACCGAGCCCATGGCGCCCTCGCCGAGGAGCTTGCGTATCTGATATTTGCCGTCGATGATCGTGCCGATCACAGCGTTAGGGCCACTCTAAGGGATTGCGCACGGCGTAGCAACGCCCGTGAAGGCGGCGCACGCCGCCGGCGCGGCCTCGCTGCATTCGGCTGCAATTTCGCGGACCGCGCCGCGCTCCCGCGGCGCAGCGCGTCTCACCTCACCACCATCACCGGCCATCCATCCTCTCGCCACGCCGCGATCCCGCGCGAGCCGCGGGGGCACGGCCGTGTGGCGCCGTCCCCCCAGCGTCCGCGACCCGCGCTGGCGGCGACGACCTCACCTCACATGGGTCGCCCCCGCCGGCGCGGGCCCAGCCTCTGCCGTTGCAGCCGTTCGAGCGCTGCCGTCACGCCCCCGCCGTCCGCTGGCCGCCGGGGTCGGCGCTAGCAGCCGAGGCCCGAGCCCCCGTCGCTACCAGCCGAACCCGTTGTTGTTGCCGCAGCCCCCCGCGAACCCGGCGCCGCCCCAGGGGTTCCCCGCGAACCCGGCGCCGCCCCAGGGGTTCCCCGCGAACCCGGCGCCGCCGCAGGGGCTCCCCGCGAACCCAGCGCCGCCGCAGGGGCTCCCCGCGAACCCAGCGCCGCCGCAGGGGCCCGGCCACCCGCCGCCGCAGGGGCCGGCCGAGAACCCGCCGTTGAGCGGCCCACCGATGCCCGCCGGATTGCAGGGGTTGTGGGGCCGGCAGCAGGGGGGACCGAAGTTGTTGCAGGGGCCGCACGGGAAGCAGTCGGGAACGAACGCGGTGTTGCAGGTGGTGCAAGTCGAGATGATCGCGGCAGGCACGCCGAAGCCGCCGAAGCCACCGAAGCCACCTCCGAACGGCACGCCGCCGAACGGCACGCCGCCGAACGGCACGCCGCCGACGCCCGGCACGCCACCGACGCCCGGCACGCCACCCGGCCCGCCCACGGGCCCCTGGCCAACAGGCCCCTGGCCCACGGGCCCCTGGCCCACGGGCCCCTGGCCGACAGGCCCCTGCCCCAGCTGGCCGACCGGCGCCTGCAGGCCGGGGCTCGCCGGTCCCTGCACGCCGACAGGCCCCTGGCCGAGGTCCATGGGGCCCTGCGCGCCGATCGGCCCGCCCTTGCCACCGTACGGCCCCTGATACCCGCCCCTCGCCGACGCGTCAGCCTCGAGCGCCGCGGTGGTCGAATCGACCTGCTCGACCTCGTCGATGCCGGCCTCGTCGAGATCCGCGTCGCTCGCCGCATCAACGGCGCACCCCGTGCCCAGCGCCGCCATCACCACCGCGAGCCCCAGCACCTTGCCATGAATCGAGAGCATGTGTCGTCCTCCTCAATATCCCGTGATGGCCGGAAGGTCCGAGCCACCTTGGGCTCATCGAAGAGCAGGGTGTGTGCCTCAGCCCTCGTGTGCAGACACTGCCGCTGCGAGCTCGTGTCACTGGCCTTGCCGCATCCGCAAAAAGGCATTCTCTGGATCGACGCCGGCCTTGGTTTTCCGGGTTCTCAACGCGGAGACCGGCGGGACGGCCCCCGATCGGAGGGCGTATCGCCCGCGGCCCGCGCGCCGCATGCTGGAGATGGCGAACTCAACGCCTCGGCGGCAGGCGCCGAGCGCAGCGCGCAGCGCCGCTATCGCGGGCTTTCGAGCAGAGCACCTGCGCTCCCGCCCGCACCGCGACCGTCGTGAACGAGAGCCGCCGAGCCCCGCGCGAGGCACGCTGGCGACGGCGCGCGGCGCCTCCCCGCCGCTCGTCTGACCGGGCCGCAACCTGCGCACGAGGTCGGACCCTCTGCGCCTGACGTGCTCAGGCTGCGCCGTTTGTGCATCAACAGAGGCACGACACGAATCGATCGCCTCGGGCCGTAATCTTCTGCCTCCGCCACCGTAACTTCGCGGCGGGCGCTCGAAACGAGCCGCGTCAGCGAGATCCTGCGCCTGTAGACCACCCGATGCGCGCACGTGGGATCATGTGGTCAAATCTATGTGGGTGGCTCCAGCCGCTCATCGTACGCACGTCGTGTGCGCACCCGGCGGCCCAACCACGGCCGGCGAACTGAAGGACTTTTCTCCGGAGGGCGCGTGCGCATATCGAGCGAGACGGAAGGGCCCGGCGTACGCCGCGGGCCGCGGGCCGCTCGCCATGATGGGTTCCAGGAGGCCTGATCGCCGCCCCCTCTTCGTGATGTCCTTATCTCTGCGCGCCGCTGGCGCCCCGGTGGTCGACGCCCTCGCCCCGCTCGGCGCCGTCCGGCGGCGCGATGTCCTTGCAGCAGCGGAATCCAAGGTGGTAGTTCGCGTGGCTGCCCCTGCTCATGAGGCGCGTCGCGTGCCAGTCGGGGGCGCGAAAGCGGCAGTCGTCGGCGTGGACCTCCATCGACGAGAACGCGAACCAGCTGCCCTTCATCTCGGTGAAGCCCCGATCGCCGTAGCGCGCGAGCTCCTCGGGCAGGATGGGCAGGCTCATGTGCTCGGCGACGTTGCCGTGCAGATCGAAGACACCGAGGCTGCTCCGGCACGCGGGGAACGCGCCGGCCGGATACGTGTTGGAGCCGCAGCGGTCCCACCCGCCGCCTGGACAGCCCGGCGTGCGGTAGCTCCCCGTCCCGCAGAGCGCGTGGTTCTTTGCGGGGCCGTAGCTCCACACCTTCTCGCGCAGGAGGTTGTGGTGCCAGCTCGCCTCGTTCCGGGGCCGCGCCCACTCGTACTCGACGTCCGGATCCCGGAGGGCGCCGGCGCACGCCCCCTCCCACTCGTGCGCATCGCAGATCCGTTTCCCGACCGCCCTGCACAGGAGCGCCGCCTCGCGCGCCCGGACGTGCACGACGGGGTACTCGCAGGGCACGTTCGGGAACTCGAGCTGATCGATGCACACGGGGGCGTCCGCCGCGGTCTGACCGCGCGTGGGATCGAAGAGCGGCACCATCCCCGGCGCGCCGCAGGCCGGCTCGCGCGCCGGCTCGACGCCCGAGAGCGCTCGAATGCGGCGGCACTCCGATCGCGACATCGGGTGGCGCGTCAGCGCGGGGTTGCCCTGGCCGAGCACCGTCGACGCCGCGAAGATCGCCTCGACCTGCCGCATCGCCTCGTCGGGGAGCGCGAGCTCGCGCCGCATCCGCGCGAACAGCCGGAGGCGCTGCTCTTCCAGCGTGCCGGGCTCGTCGTCCTCGTCATCCGCCGTGAGCGTCACGCGCTCCGGTGGCGCTGTCGGCGCGCCCTCCGGCAGCGCGCTCGCCGCGCTCGCCACGAGCGGCGCCGCGCTGCGCGCCGCCGTCGCGGGCGCCCCGCTCCACACGGCCACGGCCGCGCTGGTCCACACGGCCGCTCCCGCGCCGGCAGCGCCCGCAACGACGAGGGCCGCGGCTCTGCCGCGCCGGCGCGCAGGGGCCACGCGCGCGCCGGTCGAGAGCGCCGGCAGTGGGTCGCTCGACGCGGGTGATCGCGGGGTGCAGGGCGGCTCTATCGGCGTCTCGGTGCAGGACATCGGCGCGCGAGTTCGCGCTTACTGCTACGAGCATCCATCGATTCCGGCAACTTTCGGGGCGCTGGCCGACCGAGCCGCTCCTTGACGGTCCTGCCCGGGGCACGTCAAATGAGGCATGGCGCGAAGGGCGGCCCTCCGAGTCCTCTACCTGGCGCTCCTGCCGGTGCTCGTCCTGCTCGCGCTGGTCGTCGCCCCAGTGCTCGTCGTCTCGAGCGTCGCGAGCCAAGGCCGCGTGTGGCGGCCGGAGACATGGAAGAAGATCTCCTACGGGAGCCGCTACTTCCGCTCGTCGTTCCGGGGGAGGCTCGGCGAGGTCGTCGACGTCATCGACGTCGTCCGCGATCGCCTGATCCTGATGGTCGTCGTCCTCGCCGCGGCCTGCGGCGCCGGCGGGCTCGCCGTGCACCTGCTCGATATCGGGGTGCCCGCCTGGCTCTCCGCGTGGCTGGATGGGTCGTTCCTCTCCTTCCTCGCGTCCTTGTTCCCCGCGGGCGGCCGGCTCTCCTTCGGGGGCGGGGCCGCGCTCGTCCTGGCCGGGTGCACGGCGCTCGCGGCGCTCGCGCTCGGGCTCTCGCTCTATGCGTGGCTCGCGTCTGCCCTGGGCGAGGCGACCCGCGTGATCCTGCGGTATGGCGGCGCGGCGACGCTCTTCCCCGATCCCGGCGACGCGATCCCCGGCGGGCGGCTCGTGCTCTGCCAGATCTCCGATCTCCACATCACGGCGGGCGGCCGCGAGCCGTACGAGATCGAGGAGGGCTCTGCCGCGTGGCCGGAAGGGGCCCCTCGCCCCGACACCGCCGAGCTGACAGGCCGCCTCCGGCGGCTCGTGGCGGAGATCGCCGCCATGAAGCCGCCGCTCGTCGCGCTGACGGGCGACATGACCGATCTCGGGGAAGAGGCGCAGTGGGACGAGCTCGAGGCGGCGCTCTCCGGCATACCCGCCTCCTCGCAGGTGCTCATGGTGCCTGGCAACCACGATGTCGCCATCAACGTCGGCACGGCGCCGGACCCGTACCTCACGAAGCGGGCGGAGCGCGAGCAGCGCTTCATCGAGGTGCTCACCCGCGTGGAGCGCGGCCCCTTCCAGCCTCCCCTTCACGTCCCGGCCCGCAAGCGCGCGCGGCGGCGGCTGCGCGCGATCGCCGGCCTGTATCCGAGGCGGCTCGATCTCGAGGGGGGTATCCGGATCTTCGGCCTCAACTCCAACCGTTACCGCTCGCGGTTCGTGGGGTCGAACGCGATCGGGCAGATCGGCGGCGCGCAGCTCCGCCGACTCGCCCGCGCGCTGAGGCGGGGGTCCGGGCCCGTCATCGTGCTCCTGCACCACCACGTGGCGCGCCTCGCGGGGCCGATCTCGCTCAACGACACGTTCATGATCGCCATGGATGGCCCGCGCCTCCTCGAGATGCTCGCGGCGTATCAGCAGAAGAACCCGAAGAAGAACAGCGCGCTCGTGCTCCACGGGCACAAGCACCTCGCGTTCTTCGGCCACTACCGCTCGAAGAGCGGCGGCCGCGTCAGCGTGTACGCGCACCCCTCGTCCACGCTCGGGCACGAGACCGACGGCTATCTCGATGGCGTCGCCAGGTTCGCGGCGATCCGCCTGACGGAAGACGGCATCTGGCGCGTCGAGACGCACCCGCTCCGCCCTGCACGCTCTGCCGCGCCCGCGCCGCCGGCCCCCGCCGAGGCGGCCGTGTCGTGAGGTGAGCGGCACGACTGCTCGGTACGGTCAGCGCCGATTCTCCGACGGAGCGAAGGACGGCATGCTGGGCCCGTCACGCTGGCGCCGCCGGACACAACCGAGCCCGCGGTGAGACAGCAATCCACATTGCGCGATATGCAGGGTCGCTGCCGCGTCTGGCCGCAATGCATCATTTCTGGTCCGTGCGTCGTCCGGCTGCCACATCGGTCAGCTATGCTTCCCGGATGGCGGGCACCGGGAGCGAGCTTCACGGCCGTGTCTGCTCCGGGTGCCTCACGCAGAATCGACGGCTTTGGCGCCGGCGACACGCGCCGGGCCGCGCTTCATGGAGGGTTCGACTTATGAGATTGCCCACGATGGCCATTGTGTTGCTGACAGTGGGTGCGATCGGCGTTGGATGTGGGGGCAATGGCGCCACCGACGGCGACGGGAGCTCGCAGAGCGGCTCGGGGAGCGGGGGCTCTGGCCAAGGGAGCTCCCAGAGCACGACCGGCGATTTCGGGTCGGGCGGTCCGGGCGCAAGCGGCTCCTCGGGGCAAGGCGGCTCCTCGAGCAACGGCAGCTCTTCGGGCCAAGGTGGAGCGTGCGCCACCCAGTCGGCCAGCGCCGACCTCCAGCCCGTGTACCTGGCCTTCGCGTTCGACGTGTCCGGCAGCATGGGCATGGGCGACGAGCCCTGGTACGACAGGGAGCTCAAGTGGGAGCCCGTCGTCGCGGCGACGAAGCAGTTCTTCAATGATCCCCTCTCCGAGGGCATCAACGCGTCGCTCAGGTTCTTTCCGAGCGAGGACGAGGACCGCGACGAGAAGTGCTCGGCAGAGACCTACGAGACACCGGAGGTCCCGATGACGGCGCTGCCCTCTGCGCGCTTCGCCGAGGCGATCGACGCCGTCACGCCGGCGCCCGGCGCCGACTGGCGCGGCGGCACGCCCACGTTGTTCGTCATGCAGGGGACGATCTCGTTCGTCGAGGCCCAGCGGCGGGCCACGCCTGGCAGGTACGCCATCGTCCTCGTCACGGACGGCTATCCTGCGGGCTGCGGCGATCGGGCCAACAGGATCCAGCCCGTGGCGGACGCGGCGGCCGGCGCGCTCGGGGACGGCGTCCCGACGTACGTCATCGGGGTCGACAACCCGCCGGTCGAGGGCGCGCCCCACGACCTCGACAACCTGCACGACATCGCCGACGCGGGCGGGACGGGGCAAGCCTACCTGATCGACACGGGCAATCCCGGGGCGACCTCGGCCGCCTTCAAGGCGGCGATCGACGCGATCCGCGGCGCGTCGGTCTCCTGCACGGTCGAGATCCCGCCCGCTCCCGACGGGCGGACCTTCGACGCGCAGCGGGTCCGCGTGACGTACCAGAGCGGCGGAGGTAACCCGACGGCGCTCGCTTACGACCAGGAGTGCGCCAGCGAGAACGCCTGGCGTTACGACAGCGCCGCGAACCCGAGCCAGATCGTGCTCTGCGACAGCACGTGCGCCACGATCCAGGCGGACCCCGAAGCGGCCCTGGGGGTCGACTTCACCTGCGAAGACGTGATCGAGATACCGCAGTGAAACATGGATGACGCCGAGCACACCTGCGCTCGGCGTCGTCCGTCTCGGTGGTTCTTGACACCCTGCGACATTCCCGCCCACGATGCCTGGGTGACACATCGCCCGCCGAAGTCGCCTGAGGCCTTCGCTGTCCCGCGCCCGGCTGCCCGCCTGCCCGCCGTCCTCACCGTTGCGCTGTCGCTGCTGGCCGGCGCGTGCCAGGGCTCATCGACGAGCACGAGCCCGCCCTCGGACAAGACCGCCGGCCCCAGCGCCGCGGCGCCGGCGAGCGCTGCGCCGGCCGCCGCATACAAGGTCGGCATGGTGCTGGTCGGCCCTTACAACGACAAAGGGTGGAACCAGGCGCATTACGACGGGATCCGGTCGGTCCTCGCCAAGATGCCGGACGTCGGCTTCGAGTATGTCGACAAGGTGAACCCGTCCGACCGCCCGAACGTGAAGGGGTCCCAGGTCGCGGACGATCTCATCTCCCGGGGCGCGCGGTTCGTCGTCTACAACTCCGACGATTACAAGGACGACGCCCTCGAGACCGCGCGCAAGCACCCGGAGGTCACGGTCATCCATGTCTCCGGCGATTACGCCTGGAAGGAGGGCAAGAACCACAAGCCCCAGCCCAACCTGGGCAACTTCATGGGGCGTATCGAGACGGCCCAGCACATCGCCGGGTGCGCCGCGGCGCTCGGCACCGAGACGGGCAAGATCGGGGTTGTCGGCCCGCTCGTGAACGACGAGACCCGCCGGCTGGTCACCGCGGCGTACCTCGGCGCGCGGTACTGCTGGGAGAAGTACCAGAAGAAGAAGCCGGAGGATCTCACGTTCAAGGTCACGTGGATCGGCTTCTGGTTCAACATCCCGGGCGTCACCCTCGACCCCACCAAGGTGGCTGACGACTTCATCGGCGGCGGCTTCGACGTGCTGATGACCGGGCTCGACACGCCCGAGGCCGCGCTGCAGGCCAAGAAGGCGAGCGGCGCTGGCAAGAAGGTCAAGTACGTCCATTACGATCACAAGGCCGGCTGCGACCTGGCGCCGGAGATCTGCCTCGGCGTCGCGTACTACAACTGGGCGCCGCTCTACCGCGACACGATCGAGAAGGCGCGCGCGGGCAAGTACGCGAGCGAGTTCGTCTGGCAAGGGCCGGACTTCCGCGACCTGAACGGCGATTCGTCGGTCGTCGGCTTCGGGCCCGGCGCCGCGCTGGGAGAGGCGCAGGCGCCGCTCGGCGCGTTCGTCATCGAGCTCGCCAACGGGCTCGACCTCTTCAAGGGGCCGCTCAAGTTCCAGGACGGGACCGAGTTCCTGAAGGACGGCGAGGCCGCGACGCCCCAGCAGATCTGGTATCTGCCGCAGCTGGTCCGAGGGATCACCGGGCCGAGCAAGTAGCCGCCTCGGGGCGGTGATCCATGCGGATCGAGATCGAGCGCGTCGCGAAGCGGTTCGGCCCGGTCAAGGCCAACGACGGCGTGTCGCTGACGATCCAGGCCGGCGCCGTCCACGGGCTGCTCGGCGAGAACGGCGCCGGCAAGAGCACGCTGCTCCGCATCCTGGGCGGGCTCGTCCGCCCGGACGCGGGCCGATTGCTCTTCGATGGCCGCCCGGTGGTGCTCGCGAGCCCGGCGGACGCGCTCGCCGCCGGCGTCGGCGTGCTCCACCAGGAGCCGCTCGATTTCCCGCCGCTCACCGTCCTGGAGAGCTACCTCGTCGCCCGGCCCCGCGCGGCCGGCGCGGGCGGCGGTGCGCGCTCGCTGCTCCCGGGCCACGGCCGGGCCGCGGGCGTCTTCCTCCCCCGGCGCGCGGCGCGCGAGGAGCTCCTCGCGCTCGCGGCGCGCTTCGGCTTCTCCGTCGACCCGGACGAGCACGTCGCCCGGCTCACGCTCGGGGAGCGCCAGCAGATCGAGCTCTTGCGGTTCCTCTCGCTGGGCGTCCGAGCGCTGCTCCTGGACGAGCCCACGACGGGGATCTCCGGGGCGCAGCAGGAAGCCCTGTTCTCCGCGCTGCGGCGGCTCAAGGCGGACGGCAAGGCGATCGTCCTCGTGTCGCACAAGCTCTCGGACGTCGAGGCGCTCTGCGATCGCGTGACGGTGCTGCGGCACGGCAAGGTGGCGGGAGAGGCGGAGATGCCGGCCGGGGCCGATCGCCTCGTCGCGCTGATGTTCGGCGAGGCGCTCGCGTCTCAGGAGCGATCCCCCGAGGCGGGCGGCGGCGCGGCGCTCGCGCCCCTGGAGCGCCTCCCCGAGCCGAGCGGGGGCGACGCGCTCGCCCTCGAGGGCGTGGTGTTCGGCGATCACCGGCTCAACGTGCACATCGCCCACCTCGCCGTCCGCCGCGGCGAGGTGCTCGGGCTCGCGGGCCTCGAGGGGAGCGGCCAGCGCCTCCTGCTGCGCGCCTGCGCGGGGCTGCTCCGGGCGCGGCGGGGGCGCGTCGTCGTGGGCGGGGCCGACCTGACCGGCCGCCCCTACCCGGCCTTCCTGCGCGCCGGCGTGGGCTACCTGCCCGCCGATCGCCGCCGCGAAGGCCTCATCGCGGGCCTCTCCATCGAGGAGCACGTCGCGCTGCGCGCGCCGCGGCCCGGGCTCTTCCTGCGTCCGCGGGAGATCCGGCGCGCCGCCGAGCGGGCGATCGAGGCGCTCCGGATCCGGGGCCGGCCCGACACGCCCGTCGAGCGGCTCTCCGGCGGCAACCAGCAGCGCACCCAGCTCGCGCTCCTCCCCGCGGATCTCGCGCTGCTCCTCCTGGAGCAGCCGACCCGGGGGCTCGACATCGCGTCGGCGCGCTGGGTCTGGGAGCAGCTCCTCGCGCGGTGCCGTGCCGGCGCGGCGCTCCTGTTCGCGTCGTCCGACCTCGACGAGCTGATGCGCTACAGCGACCGTGTCCTCGTGTTCAGCGGCGGGCGCGTCTCGCCGCCCGTCGGCGCCGCCGACCTCACCCTGGACCGGCTCGGGCGGATGATCGGCGGCGAGCTCGACGACGCCGCCCTGCCCTCGGCGCTCGCTGCACCTGCGCCGCCGCCGGCGCCCGCGGGGTCCGACCGATGAGCTCCGATCCGGCCGCTCGACGATCGGTGCCCGCCGCGCGCCGCGGGGCCGTCTCCCTCCTCCTCCGCCTCGCGCCGCTCGCCCTGGCGTTCGCGCTCGTGGCGGGCCTCTGCGCGCTCCTCGGCGCCTCGCCGGCGGCGGTGGCCGCGGGCCTGTGGCAGGGCGCGTTCGGCTCCACGGACCGCGCCGCGCGGGTGCTCGCCACGCTGGCGCCGCTGCTCCTCTGCGGGAGCGGCCTGCTCTTCACGTTCCGCGCCGGCCTGTACCACCTCGGCGTCGAGGGGCAGCTCGTCCTCGGCGCCGTCTGCGCCACGGGCGCGGCGCGCGCCCTGTGGCCGCACCTCCCGGCAGGGGCCGTTGTCGCGCTCTGCGTCGGCGCCGGCGCGCTCGGCGGGGTGCTCTGGGGCGCCCTCACGGGCGCGCTGCACACGCGCGTCCGGGTGAGCGAGATCTTCGCGGGCCTCGGCATGAACTTCGTCGCCCAGGGGCTTGTCCTGTACCTCGTCTTCGGCCCGTGGAAGCGCCCCGGCGTCGCATCCATGGCCGGCACCGAGCCGCTCGACGGCGCGCTATGGCTCTCCACGCTGGGCGGCACCGATCTGAGCCCCGTCGCGCTCCTGCTCGGGGTCCTCTCGCTCCTCGGGACCGCCGTCGTGCTCGGGCGGACCCACCTCGGGCTCCGGCTGCGGGCGGTGGGGCTGAGCCCGCCGGCCGCGGAGGTGCTCGGCGTGCTCGCGGCGCGGCAGGTGCTGCTCGCTTTCGCGGTCTCCGGCGCGCTCGCCGGCGTCGCCGGCGCGCTGCAGGTGCTCGGCACGTTCCACCGGCTCATCCCGAGCATCTCGAGCAGCCTCGGCTTCCTCTCGCTGCTCGTTGTGATGCTCGCCGGCCGGCGCGCCGCGCTCGTCGCGCCGATCGCCCTCTTCTTCAGCGCGCTCAACGTCGGCAGCCTGGAGCTCCCGATGACCCTCGGGCTGGAGTCTTCGCTGGCGGGCGTGCTCCAGGGCGCGCTCGTCCTGTTCGCGCTCCTGTCCCCCAGGGCGGCGCGCGGCGGCGGCCGGTCGGAGGTGGCCTGATGGGACGAGGCCCGAAGGGACGAGGCCGATGGGGGCAGGCGTGATGGAACGACACCTCGGATGGGAGGAGCAGCCCTCATGAGCGACGGCGGCGCCGAGCTCCTCTCGCTGCTCGCGACCGCGCTCGCGGCGTCGACGCCGCTCGTCTATGCGGCGGTCGGCGAGACGCTGACCGAGCGGGCCGGGGTCATCAACCTCTCGGCCGAGGGCGCGATGATGCTCTCGGCGATGGTCGGCTTCGCGGCCGCCCTGTCGACAGGGAGCGTCCTCGCCGGCTTCGCCGCCGCGGCCGCGACCGGGGCGCTCGTCGCGCTCGTCGTGGCGATCGGCGGGATCTACCTCGGCCGCTCCCAGATCGCGGTCGGCTTCGTCCTGGCGATGCTCTGCGCCGATCTCTCGTCGGTGCTCGGCGGCCCGTACGTGCGCGTCCCTGGCCCGACGGTGCCGGCGGCGTCGATCCCGGTGCTGCGGGACGTGCCGCTCGTGGGGCCGCTGCTGTTCCAGAGCGATCCCGTGGTGTACGGCAGCTACGTCCTCGTCGCCGGCGCGTGGCTGTTCCTTTATCGCACGCGCGCGGGGCTCCTCCTCCGCGCGGTGGGCGAGCAGCCGGCGGCGGCGCACGCGCGCGGGGCGCATGTGACGCGGGTGCGCACGGCGGCGACGCTCGCGGGCGGGGCGCTCGTAGGCATCGCCGGCGCGGCGTACTCGCTCGATTTCAAGGCGGGCTGGAGCCACCGCCACACGGCGGGCTACGGCTGGATCGCGCTGGCGATCGTGATCTTCGGCGGCTTCCATCCGGTGCGGGCGGCGCTCGGCGCGTACCTCTTCGGGGTGCTCTCGTCGGCGGCGAGCCTCGGCCAGAGCGCGCTCCCCTCGGTGCCGACGCAGGTCTTCAGCGTGGCGCCGTTTGCGCTGATGATCGCGGTCCTCGGGCTCACCTCGAGCGGGCTCCTGGAGCGCGCCTCCGCGCTGCTGCCCAGCGCCGCGCGCCGCCCGCTCCTGCGCGCGTTCGACGCGACGCCTCCCGCGGCGCTCGGGAAGCCCTACCCGGCGGACGACGGGGCCGAGGAGCGGCCGCGCGGCGTGGATCGGAGCGCCGAGGAGCGGCTGCGTGGCGTGGGTGATGGGGCGGAGGAGCCCCCGCGCGGCATGGATCAGCGGGCGAGATAGCAGACCTCGAGCCAGGGGCGGTCGCTCTGGAGCGGGTGATCGCTCGAGCGGTACGACGTGCGCCCGTCCGGACCTTCCTCGACGAGGAAGCCGTAGTTCGGGGTCGTGCCGTCGACCCACGCCTGGACGAGCCCGGTCAGATCGGCGCTCATGGCATAGGGGCCGACATAGGTGAGCTCCGCCGCGGCGGCCTTGTCGTAGCTCGCGGCGAAGTCCTGCCAGGTCACTGTGTCTTCGCGCCACGGCGCGGTGATCCGGTGAGCGCGGACGGTCTGGTCGCTCGATCCGAAGGCGACGACGCCGAACTCTGCCGACGTGACGGTGGCCCCGGCGGGGATGCCGTCGAGCCCGAACCGGTAGAGCGCCTGCTTGCGCGCGCCGCGGGTGTCGCCAGAGTAGTTGTAAGGGATGTGGCCGTCGCTGTAGCCGGGGAAGGCCTCCCAGATGTCGGCGTCCTCGACCGCGCCGAAGACGCCTCGTTGCAGGGTGACGCACACGTCTTTGCACGCGTCCCCGAGGCCGTCAGCATCGCTGTCGAGCTGGTCTGGATTCGCGGCAGCGGGGCAGTTGTCGCAGGCGTCGCCGATCCCGTCTCCGTCCGCGTCGGTCTGGTCCCAGTTCGCGACGCTGGCGCAGTTGTCGATCGCATCGCAGAACCAATCGCCGTCGCTATCGCCGAGCGGACACGGATCGCAGGCGTCGCCGATCCCGTCTCCGTCCGCGTCGGCCTGGTCCGGGTTGTCGCGGTTGGCGCAGTTGTCGCAGCCCGCGCCCAGGCCCGGCGCGATGTCGTCGCCGTCGTCGCTCGAGAGCGACGACAGCCCGATCTCGTAGCCGTCGCAGACGTCGCGATCCGCGCAGGGGATCGGGCCGGAGACCGCATCGTACAGGCAGAGGAGCGACGCGCCTTCGGTCGCCTCGACGTACACGCGGGCGAAGCCGACGGCCATCGACCCGCCGTCGACGACATCGACCTGGAGATCATTGCATGCTGCGGGATTGTAGAGGGCGAGGACGTCGGGCTCGGTGAACGTCCTCTGGAGCGTCGCCGTATTGCAATCGCAGCCGTTGGTGCTCGCGACCGTGTCGAGGTGGACCCCATTCAGGTACAGCGAGAACGCGCCGGCGCCGCAATCGGCGTGGTTGATGGTGAACGTGATCGCGGTCGGTGCTCCCAGGGCCGTCCCGGAAATCCCTGCGAGCACGAGGAGGGAGAGGCAAGCGCTAGCAGCGCTCGTATGGAAGTATCGCATGATTCTTCTTATATTCTTAGTTTAGACAACATACAATACCCCTGAGAGGTTTTGGTTGGCTGGTGTGCGCTTGCGTGCAGCTGTTTCTGTTGCGCGGCGCCGTGACGCCGTGATGCGCAGTGAACAATGGGATACGTGACGCGCAGTGAACAGCGGGATACGCGACGCACAGTGAACAGCGGGATACGCGACGCACAGTGAACAGCGGGGTACACGACGCGGGGTGAACGGCGGGGTACGCGACGCGGGTTACGCATCCGGCGGTCAGCTCGTCGGGGGAGCGGGCGGTCGGGCAGCGCCTCGACGCCATCGCCATCCGCATTCGTGGTGACGCCGTTGGTGGTGGTGCCGGTTTCGACGGGACGTTGCGGGCGTTCAGGCGGCTTGCGGTATTGACGATTTCTCGCGGCGTTCCGCCGCGAGCGGCAGGCGCCAGGACGCTGGTGCGCGGAGCGACGGTACGGCCGGGACGCTGGCGAATGACCGCTGGTTGGGATACAGCGTTACGATCGGGCGAACATTGGCGTTCGCCAAGCTTTGGCCAGGAGGAGAGGCAGGCGGGAGAAGGACCTTCGCCGCCATTGCTCTGGCATGGCTCCCAAAGCTGGACGCGCTGTCCGCCCAGGCGCTGGGGTTTGCTCCGCCGAGCTTGCCGACGTCGCGGTGGGCTGCTGACCGAACACGCCGCGTCGGCCTACGCTCAGCCCGACTGCGCGGTGAGCTGCCGGTACCAGCGCTCCCGGGCGAGCACGAGGAGCAGCTCGTCCCCGTCATCGAGGCCCAGCGAGGCCGCATAACCGTCGAGGTAGGGCGGTACGGGACGGCCGAGCTCGGCGAAGTACCAGGCCACGAGATCCTGCCGCGCGATGCCGAGGCCATCCAGAGAAGGTGCCTCGAGGCCATGCTCGGTCAGCACCTGCTGCTTGTGCTGCGCCCGGGCATGGAGCTCGCCGTGACGGCCCATCATGCGCAGCTGGTCGGGAAGGAGGCGCTCGATCTCGGGACCGAACATGGTCTGCACCCAGCGCAGGCGGGCCTCCCGCTGGATCAGCGCGGTGAGGCCGTCGACGTCGAGCCGCTGCTCCCCGATCCACGCGCGGATGCTCTCCGAGGTGAGCAGGCCCTTCTCCCGGCGGACCTGGGTCAACACCTCTTCGAAGAGCTCGAGAGGGATCTCGAGCCCCTGGCGCCGCGCCTCCTCGGCGGCGAGCACCCGCGCCAGCGCGCCGAGCACGGCGTGTCCATAGGACCCCGACCCCTCGAGCCGGAGCTCGTCGAGGAGCACCTTGGGCTGCACGGGCGCGCGAGCAGGATCGGTAGATCGCGCTTCCGCCGGCCGGCGCGCCGCCCCGTCGGGCTGCGCCGAGAGCTTGCTGCGGCCGGCGCGCCGCGAGACCTGATCCCAGACGTCGGTGTAAGAGAAGTGATAGGCCACCCGCAGTGGAATGGGGGCACGCGCGCGCTGCGCTGCCATCGCCTCCAGCATCGCGATGGCGTCGCGCCGCTTCTGATCGACGCGGCCCTTCGGCAGCCACTTCTGGAGGGCACCGAGCTCGTCCGCCGGCAGGCCCTCCCGCGCGCCGTCCACGAGGAGCCGCTGGAAGCTCCGCTGGGCGTAGAACGTCCGCTTGGCGATCGCCGCGAGCGCGCGCGCCGTCTCAGCTCGGAGGATGGCCCCTTCCGCCGCAGCGTCCAGCGTGGCGCGGAGGTTCACCATCGCGTCCGAGAGCGCGCGATAACCGTCTTCCGCGGGGCCGTGCACGATCGCGACCTCATCGTCGTCGGTCAGCGCGCCTCGGTGGTACGCCTCGAAGATGACGCCGACGCCCACCATGCCGAACGCGTTGAGCTCCGCCGCCCGAAGCGCCCCCATGCTGGCGCTGCCGAAGACATGGATGCCCTGCGACATGGCCCAGAGGATCTCCTTGTGCCAGACCGCCGGCAGGCGCTCGAAGTAGCCGTCGATGATGCCGATGGCCCAGGGTTTCTCCAGCGTAGCCCGGTATACGTCGCCTTGAGCGACCGGCGGCACGAAGACGGCATCCGCGAGGATCGCAGCGCCGTCTGCCGCCGCCAACGTGGGGCCCGCGAAGACGATGACGCTCATGTCCTCGCCGCTTCCCAGGCGGTCCTACGCGCGCGGGCCCGAGGCCCAGGGACGAAGCCGGGGACGTCGTCGACCGACTCGAGCCCCGGGATGATCACCCGGACGACACGGATGTCGAGCCCGGCCTTGCTCAGGTCCACCACGATGACTCGCTCGATCCCGGCCGCGCGGAGGCCGTCGAGCGCTCGCGCGATGTCCTCGTCGAAGCTGCCACCCGCGCGAGAAGGGATGTGTCGGAAATCGCGGAGCGGTCCGCGAAGATCCGCGATCTGCTCGCGCCCTCGCCGAACGTGATCGGGGTGGCGCACACGCTCGAATCGATCACGGTCGCCGTCGTCGCGGGAGCCGGCGATGAACGTCAGCCGGCTCTGGGCCGCCTCGGTCAGCGCCCGCAGCAGGGCGATTCCAGGATCCGGGTGGCAGCCCATCCCCTCGGTCGCGTAGAGGAGGCGGAACGGGTCCGGCTCCCTGTCAGCGATGAGGCAGAGGAAGGAGGGCAGCCCGACCTCGGTGGTCGTCTCCCAGACGCCGACGGCGACGCCTGCCGCCTCGTAAAGAGCGAGGACGCGGCGGCAGGCGACGTCCTCGACGGTGCCTAGATCCACGCGGGAGCCGGGCACCTCGGCCTCGCCGCCGGCCCGCCAGAGCGTCGTCGCGTCGCGCTCCACCACCTCGCAGATGCCGTGGCTGATCGCCTCGAGCAGGTGATTGCCGGAGGCGAGCCCGTTGGAGCTCATGACGAAGGAGCCGCTGCCGGCGGGGAGCGGCAGGGTGTAGTTCGTGTGCACCATCTCGTGAGGGACCCAGACCGGCTCATCGTGGAGGAGGTCGCGGCCCTCGACCCAGAGGAGCCGGTGGTGCTCGTGGAAGGCGCTCACCGAGAAGCGCGGCAACGCGGCGACGTCGACGACGCGGTGGGCCCTCGAGAGCTCGCGGTAGCTGGCGAGCTTGAGCGGCAGGTCCATGGTCTCCGCGTGGAACGACTCGATCGATTCCATGAGGCCGGACGCCCGCGCGGCATCCAGAGTGAGCCCTTTCCCCTGGGACACAGCCAGAGAGGCGGAGTTGGGGCGACAGACCATGACGACCGGGAGCCCTATGACATCCAGGCCCGCGACGTCGGCCACCCGGGTGATGCCGAACGCGGCGAGGTGCGGCGCGAGCCGTGCGAGGGTTTCCGCGGGAGGGACGAGGCGGTGAGTGCCCTCTCGGAATGCCTTCAGCACGCGCTGGGTCATGCGGGCGGTCTGCTGACTCTGCAGAGGAGCGCGAACGCGGGCGCCGCTCGATGCGGGCGCCGCGTGCTCACTTGGCCTTGCGGCGCTCGGTCAGGCCCTGGATCGCTGTGCGCGCGTACTTGGCTGCCTGCTCGGCGCTCTCGAGCACCTTGACCGCCCGGCTGAGGGCCTCCTCGGGACGGTCGAGATCCATGGCCAGCGCCGAGGCCGTGGCCTGGGATGCTGCGAGATCGGCGCCCTCGGCGGCCATCAATACGTCCTCGATGGGGTCCTCGCTCTCGGACCTGGGCGTCGGCTTCTCGAACGGCGTGACCCGGCGCAGGCTCGACAGATTGACGAGATAACAGGCCTGATTGCCCGGCCGAGGCTTGATCCAGGCGAGCGAGACGCCCTGCCGGAGGAGCTCCGTCGTCCGATCGTAACAAGGCGCGCACTTCTCCTGCGTGATCTCGAACTCCGGCCTCATGAAATGCTCTCGCCGGAGGTAGTAGATCTTTCCGTCATCCGCCGCGATGACCAGATCCTCGTCCTTGTGCGGCGCCCTCTTGGGCTTCGGACACATCTCGCCGTGATCGCCCGACATCGTTACCTCCGTGGTCGCAACAGGCTGCCCTGCTCCGATGGATCACGCGACGCCAGCAGCGCTACAACAGCCAGAACCAGGTGCTGATCGTCGCGTGGAGAGGCGCCAGCGCGCGGTGCGCCGGGCCTGTGGAGAAGCGGCATCCTGCGCAAGGGGGCTCACCGAAGTCAAGTCGCGCAGCGTCGGATCAGCTGATCCCCATGGGCGCGCCACCCTCGGCGACGAACCGATCGGCGATGTCCACGAGGAGCGCGTCGGTGGCGGGCTGGCTCTTCACGGTGACCTGCGTCTCGTCCGGCAGGAGCACGAACGAACCGACCACCTTGCCGTCGAGCCGCACCTCGTGGCTGCCGCCGGGCGGAGCGGGCGCGACCTCGTAGACCTTGCCGTCACGTGCCTTGATCTTCATGCCCTAGCGGTAGCACGCAGCGGCCGCCCGCGGGGTGCACCGCGCCGCGCGAGCCCAGCCCGCCGCCTCGGGCAAGAGCCCCTCCACCGCGGGCGGATTGCGCGGTAGGATGCGGCTGCGCGCCGAGCGCGAGGAGTGTTCACCGTGCCGAGATCCGACGATCGCTGATGCTGACGCCAGAGCCTGGCCAGCCCCCCGAAGCCGGCGGCGGCGGATGGATCGTCCTCGGCGTCCTGAACGAGATCCTCCTCAAGCTTGCCAACCAGCCGGACCTGCGGTCGCTGTGGGAAGAGGTCTGCGCGAGCGCGCGCTGGATCGTCCCGTCCCAGCGGCTCTGCGTCGTGCTCGCCAACGACGGCGGCGGCGCCAGGATCGCGGCGAGGTACCAGCGCGGCACCTTCGAGTACGGGGCGCCCGAGGGCGGCGGCGTCGTCGTGGACGCCTGGATGGTCGCGGCGCTGGAGGCGCAGCGCCCCGCGTGGTTCAGGGGGCCGTGGGACGAGGCGCGCGAGGCGGATCGCGCGCGTGCGTGGCTCCTCGCGGACGACCCCGACGTCGTCTTCCACGTGCCGATCCAGGTCTACAAGAAGACCATCGGCACGATGCTCTTCGCCCTGGAAGACCAGCGCCAGATCGACCGGAAGGCGCTGGCGAGCGCGACCACGTACGCGCTGTACGTCGGGGCCACGTACACGACGCTCAAGAACTCGCTCGACCTCGCCGCCGCGAGCGCGCAGCTGCGCGAGCAGAACGACGAGCTCGAGCGGGTCCAGATCGAGCTGCGCCTGCAGCTCGACCGGGTCCGCGCGGCGCACGAGGCGATGCTCGAGATGTCGACGCCGATCATCCAGGTGTGGGACGGCGTGCTCACGCTGCCCGTGATCGGCACGATCGACAGCGCGAGGGCGGCCCGCATGATGGAAGAGGTGCTCGACGCGGTGGTCCGGCACGGCGCCCGCTTCATGATCGTGGACCTCACCGGCGCGCAGGCGGCGGACACCTCGACCATCGATCACCTGCTGCGGATCTTCGCGGCGACGAGGCTGCTCGGCAGCCGGTGCATTGTCTCCGGCGTCCCGACGGCGATGGTCGGGCGCATCCTGGAGTCCGGCGGCAGCCTCGACGGGATCCCGGTGTTCAGCACGCTGAAGAGCGCGCTCGAGCACGCGGTGGGCGCGCTGCGGCAGCAGGCGCAGCCGGCGCGCCGGTAGCCGCCGCAGCCGGAGGAGCGCCCGGACCGGAGCGGTGTCGACCGCGCCGCGCGCCGCGCGCCGCCCGCTGTGATACGCCCGCGGTCCCACACAGGAGCGTGACGGATGAAGCTCGCGATGATCGGACTCGGCAGGATGGGCGCCAACATGGCGCGCCGGCTCATGCGCGGCGGCCACGAGGTCGTCGCGTTCGATCTGAACCAGGACAGCGTGAAGCGGCTCGGCGAGGAGGGCGCGGCGACGGCCTCCTCCCTCGGCGACGCGGTAGCGCAGCTCGAGTCGCCGCGCGTGGTCTGGGTCATGCTGCCCGCGGGCGCGCCCACCGAGCGCGTCGTCGGAGAGCTCGGGGAGCAGCTCGGCGAGGGCGACGTGATCATCGACGGGGGCAACACCTACTTCAAGGACGACGTCCGCCGCGCCAGGGCGCTCGCCCCGAAGGGCATCCGCTACGTCGACGTGGGGACGAGCGGCGGCGTGTGGGGGATCGACCGCGGCTACTGCCTCATGGTGGGCGGCGCCCCCGAGGCGTTCGCCCTGGTGCAGCCGATCCTGCGGACGCTCGCGCCGGGGCCGGGGGACATCCCGCGCACGCCGGGCAGGCAGGAGGCCCAGGGCGGCGCGCAGAGCACGTCGGAGGACGGCTACCTGCACTGCGGCCCGGTCGGCGCCGGGCACTTCGTGAAGATGGTCCACAACGGCATCGAGTACGGCCTCATGCAGGCCTACGCGGAGGGGTTCGACATCCTCAAGAACGCCGCCACGGAGCGCCTGCCCGAGGAGCACCGGTACGCGTTCGACCTCGGCGAGATCGCCGAGGTCTGGCGGCGGGGCAGCGTGGTGGGTTCGTGGCTGCTCGACCTCACCGCGATCGCCCTCGCCGAGAGCCCGGAGCTCGCCGGGTACAGCGGGTTCGTGCAGGACTCCGGCGAAGGCCGCTGGACCGTGATGGCGGCGATCGAGGAGGCCGTCCCCGCCGAGGTGCTGTCCTCGGCGCTCTACGCGCGCTTCCGCTCACGCCACGATCACACCTTCGCGGAGAAGGTCCTCTCCGCGATGCGGCACAAGTTCGGCGGGCACCTGGAGCGCCCCACGGGGGGCTGAGGCGAGGTTGACGGCCAGAACCGACCTCTGGCAGCGTTGCCGTCATGGCCCGCACCGCCCCTGTCCCGAACATTCCGGCGATTCCTGGCATGAACCCGGGAGTATTTATCATGGGAGGAGGCGCCGTCGTCGGTGGGCGCGGCGGAGCCTCAGGCCGTAGAAAGGCGCGAGGACAGGGGGCCAGCGGCAAGAACGGCGGTGACAAGGCGAAGGGCGGTGGAAAAAACGCCTGCGGCGCAGGTAAAGACGGCGGCGGTTGCCCGAATCACCATGGCGGCCGCGGAAGCGGAAAGATCGCCCAGGGCGATCCGGTCGATGTGGTCACCGGCCGCGTGTTCACCGTCCCTGAGACGGATGTCGACATCCCGGGTCCCCTTCCTCTCCAGATCGTTCGGTCGTACGGCAGCCAGGCGCGTGGGCGGGACGTCGGGCTCGGCTTCGGATGGACCCACAGCCTCGCATGGGTGATCGAGCTTCGCCGGCGGACCACCATCGTCGTCACGGCCGATGGTAACGAGGAGGAATTCGGACTCGTTCCGCGGGACGCTGGCGTCCTCGGTCCGCATGGCTGGGTCCTCCACAAGGAGGGTGACGGCTTTTCCCTCGATTTTCCGGACGGAGATCGCCTGCTGTTCGAGCCGGATCCGGGCGACCGCACGCAGCATCGCTTCCGCCTCGCCGCGCAGGTAGATGCATTCAATAACCGAATCGCCCTCACCTATAGTGAAGGTCGCCTGGCCCAGGTCACCGACAGCGTGGGGCGCGTACTACGGATTCGACCGGCGTCCGCGGGACGTATCGGCCAGATCGAGTTCGTGAGCCGCGCGTCCACGGGGCGCTCGCTCGTCTTCGCGCGCTACCAGCACGACCAAGCAGGCGATCTCGTTGCAGTGACCGATGCGGATGGAAACACCACGAAGTACGGCTACGACGACGAGCACCGGCTCGTCTCGCAGCAGAGGCCGACCGGGCTGACGTTCCACTACCGATACGATCCCGCCGGACGATGCGTCGAGACATGGGCAGACTACCCCGGCGCGGTCGACCCGTGCCTCGCCGCTTCTGTCCCGGCGCTTCTGTCGGATGGCAAGACGCCGGCGAAGGGAATGCACCACGTTCGACTCGACTTCTATCCCGATGGCTACTCGGAGGCCACCGACTCGGTCACATTTCACCGTTACTTCGGCAATGAGCACGGGAAGGTCGACAAGGCCATCACAGCCGGAAGCGTGTATATGCGCACGTATGACGAGCGGGGCCACCTGCGCTCGTTCACCGATCCACTCGGAGCGACGACCTGCTGGACGCGCGATGTCTTCGGGAACGAGACACGAATCGTGGACCCGCTCGGGAACGTTACGGTGATCGAGCGGCTGCGGAACGGCGATATCCGCAAGATCATCGATCCGGAAGGCGGCATGACGGAGGTTGGGTACGCCGAGCGAGCGATCTTCTGGACCGATCCGATCGGCGCGACCTTCGAGGTCCACTTCGACGCTCGCGGCCTCATGGAATCGACCGTGGCTCCGACGGGGCATCAGACGCGTTACCGTCACGATGAACACGGCAATCTCGTCGAGGTGCTACGCGCCTCCGGCGCGCGCTGGGCGGCCGCGTACGACGAGCTCGGGAGGCGGACGGCGGAGCGCGACGAGAGCGGAAGCGTGACCGAGTTCTCCTACAGCAACAAGGGGCTGCTCCTCGCGGTGCACGAACCGAATGGCGCTGTCACGCGTTACGACTACGATGGAGACGAGAACCTTATCTGCGTGACAGATGTCGACGGCCGGACGACCCGCCTCGTGCGCGGCGGCACCGGCTCGTTGGCGGACGCCATCCTGCCGGACGGGAGCGTCATTCAGCTCCGGTACGACCGCGAGGAGCGCCTCGTCGAGATCCGCAATGCGAACAGGGAGGTGTACTCGATCGAGGTCGGCGCTCTCGGCCTCCCGATCGCGGAGAGGACGTTCGATGGTCGGGAGATTCGCTATCAACGCGACGCGCTCGGGCGCGTCCTCCTGATCCGTCGTGGAAGCGAAACAACAGAGCTCCAGCGCGACCTCGCCGGACGCGTGGTGAAGAAAATCTACGACGACGGAGCTGAGGAGCACTTCTCATACAACGGCCGTGGCGAGGTGATCCTGGCGGAGGGGAGCGGCTGTACGGTCGAGCTGCGACGCAACGCGGTCGGATGGGTGATCGGGGAGAAGCAGGTCGTGGACGGCGAGGCGTTTCAGGTCGAGGTGACCTGCGATCGGGTCGGGACTGCACTTCGGAGGGCGACGTCTCGAGGTCATACGGTAGAGTGGGCCTTTGATGAGGCCGGGCGCTGTACGCGCACGCGGCTCGACGGCCGCGACGAGATCTTTTCGCGCCACGACGAACGGGGACTCACGGTCGAGACCCACCTGCCGGGCGGAGGCCGCATCGACGCGCGGTACGACGCGATCGGCAGGCTCGTTGCACGGCGGGTGTGGTCCTCATCCAGCTCGCCCGCGTTGCGTCCAGGCGAGCCGGAGTGGATGGGGCCCCGTGTGCCCAACGTGACCGTGGATCAGGCGTTTCAATATACCTCGGCGGGGCATCTCGCAGCCGCGTGGGATGCGCACTTCGGACACAAGCGCTTCGAGCACGACGCGCTCGGCCAACTCCTGGCCGTGATCCCCGAAGAAGCGCGCGATGGGCTCGCGGCCAGGCGACCCCATGCTATCGAGCGCTTCCGCTACGATGCCGCCGGAAACCTCCATGAGCACGGCGAAGGGGCGGAGGTGCGCCGCTACGAGAGCGGGGGCCGGCTGGAGACCAAGGACTCCACCCGCTTCCTCTATGACGCGCAGGGCCGGCTGATCGAGAAAAGGGCACGAGACGCCGCCGGGGACGACCACGTGACACGTTATGCTTGGTCGGCGAGCGGAATGCTCTCGAAGATCGAGGGGCCAGAGGGGATGACGGTTGAGTTCATGTACGACGCGTTTGCGCGGAGGGTGAAGAAGACCGTGCGGCAGAAGGGACAGAGCGGTGATGTGCGCCTCCTGCGCACGACGCGCTTCTGCTGGGACGCGATGACCCTCGCCCACGAGATCGCGGGGATCCCCGGCGGGGAGATCGAGGAGCGCACCTACTGCTTCGATGAGAGCGGGGCTCCCTGGGCTCACCGCGACACGAGGCATACTGGGGAGGGGTCGGTAGCGGGGCCATGGCTCTTCTATTTGAACGAAGCCATGACGGGCTATCCGGAGCGCCTCGTCGATGGGAAAGGTGAGGTCGCGGGCGAGCTGCTCCGCACGGCATGGGGGAAGGTGACGTCCAAAGCCGGATGCAGCGCGCCGACACAGGTTCGCTTCCTGGGGCAGTACGAGGACGTGGAGACGGGGCTCTTCTACAACAGGCACCGTTACTACGATCCAGATCTCGGGAGGTACATCTCGCCCGATCCCGCAGAGATCGACGGCGAGCTGAACGCCTACTGGTACGCGCGCAACCAGCCGTGGACCATCGTCGATCCCGATGGGCTCATCTATTCCCGCATCCTCGACAAGGACGGCAACATCCTTACGTACGTGGATGAAGACCAAAGTACGAAGCCGTATGTGGGGAGGAACCCGAGCGAGGGCGGCAGGGTCACGCCCGCCGGTCACATCAGCGACAAGCCGTGCGCGGAGGCGCAGGTCTTGACGGTCATGGGGGAGAACATTCGAAGAGACGTGATGAAAGAGCAGAAGAAGGTGCGCGTTCAGGATCGCATGACCCCCGAACAGGTCGACGCCGAGGTGAACCGACGCATTAAAAAGAAGTTCCAGGACGAAGGCCTCTCGATCGAGACGTACGACAGCGCGAAGATGCGGAGGCGGGTCGACCCGTGCGAGAGATGCGGAGCGATGTTCGAAAGGCTGGGCATTCAAGAGCACGTCGTCGGAATGAAGGGCAAGAAAGGCCAATACGGAGTCTACAGGGCCTAGAACAGGAGACGAGCGTCCCCCACCGAGGTCCGAATGCATCGTGAAGAAAAGGGAAAATCGTCCGAGACCGTCCCTTGGACCGAGGGGGAAGAGCGCGCCCGTGAAGCGATCGAGCGATGGCGCGCTGCTCCGGGCTCCGCGTGCCTGCTGCACGGCCTGCCGGCAGCCGGCAAGACGGCCCTGTGTATGTGGCTCGTCGCCGAAGCGAGCGCGCGTGCCGGGGTGCGCGTCACCGCGGTGCACGTAGGACGAGCGAGCCGCTTCGTCTCCGAACATGAGATACTCGCTTCGCTCCTGCAGCAGCTCGGCGAAGACGTGCTGCACCCTCCGCGGGATGTCCTGAAGCTGCGCTCGGATCTCCGGAACAGGCTGGCCAATGGCCAGGATGAGGACGAGCCCGAAGTGCTCCTCGTGCTCGATGGTCTCGACGAGTGCGTCGACTGGCCCGGCGACGCCAGGATATCGACGCTTCGAGAGCTAGGAGAGCGCGTTCGATGCGTCGTCTCCATCACCGGCGACGAGGGTGAAGCGCGCGCCTGGAGGGAGCGCCTCGGCTGGAAGGACCGCGATGTGCAGCTCGTCGAGGTCGCGCCTCCTTCCCCCGCGACGGCGGAGCGGCGGGGAATTCCGAGCTGGGCAGCAGCAGGGGGCAACGGCGGGCCGAAGGCGCTCGCCGTGGAGGTCGAGCACGAACTCGCGCTCCTCGAACGAGGAGAGGTCGGGCTGGAGGCGCTATCCCTGCTGGCCCGTGCGCTCGCGCCGCTCGATCCGGAGGATGTCGCGGAGCTCTTGGAAATTGACAATGTTGCTGCGCTCGATCTCCTGCGGGTATACGCACCGTTCCTCGGTCGGCTCTTGCGCTGGGATGAGCCGGTGCGTGCGGTGCGATTCCAGCACGAGGCGCTGCGGGTCGCGTGGGAGCAGAGGAGCGCCGGTAGCGCTCTGGCGATCGAGGCGCGTTACCGCCGCGCGATTCTACGATGTACCGCGGAGCCCTCCCGTTGCCGGACGACCTACTTCCGCCGCCATGCGAGCATGCACCTCGCGCTCAGCGGCTCTCCTGTCGCCTCGATGCTCGCGTTCGCCGAGCCGGGCTGGGTGGAGGCGATCTCTGCCGAGGCGCTCGCCTATGCTCTCATCGATCTCCGTCGCCTGCGCGATCGTATAGGAGAGGAGGTGGAGCGTTGCGGGTCCCTGCCTCCCGCCCTCGCCGCGGCGCTCGTCTGCTGCGCGGCAGCGCAGGGCGCGGCGGCGACGCTGGGAGACACGGAGCCGTGGGAGAGCACCGATGCAGACATCGCGACTCCACTGCTCGATGCGGACGCGGCGCGCGCGTTGGCATTGCTTGCCCTCGCTGCGGAGGTCTCACTGTCCGCCCAAGCCGGGATCCGCGAGCGAGCGCTCGAGATCGCCGATCGCACGGGCGCGCGGTGGTCGAGCGCCTCGGCGCTGATCGCCGTGGCCGAGGCGGCGGAGGGCGAGAGGCGCACCCGGTATGCGCGCGCCGCGCTGGAAGCTGCGCGCCGGTCGGACGGGGAAGATGCGCCCCGGGCGCTCGTCGTGGCGGCGGGCCTGCTCCCCGAAGAGGAAGCCCAGGAGGTCGCCGCAGAAGCCATCGCGCGCGCGGGAGGAGCGCCGCCCGCGATCGTGCCTGAGCCTGGAGTGAGCGAGGCTTCCGCCGTCGCGCTGGAGCGAGCCTCGCGTTCCCTGCCTGCGCCCCAACGAATTCGCGTCCTCGCCCGGTTGCTCGCCGGCCTGCCGAAAGAGGCGAAAGTTCGCGCTGTCCAGGAGATCGAACGGCTCTGGACGCCTTGGTGCTTCGAGAGCACGGCGGAGGCGGAGGCGGTGGCGCCTTATCTGTCCGACGCTCTCCTGGAGAGGGCGCTCGAGGAGGTCCCGGTCTGGCCGGTGCACGCTCTCGGAGCGAGGCTGATCTCGCTCGGGCGAGAGGCCGATGCCCGCGCGCTCGTGCTGCGATGGGCGGCGAGCAGCGCAAGGTACCGGGCGGACGCGCTGCTTCGCCTCGGCGAGAGGCTCCCTGCGGGGCGGCGACCGGTGGAGGAGGTCCAGGCCCTCTTCGAGGAGCTCGCCCCGGAGGAGCGATGCAATTTGATCAAAGAGCACCCTTCCGCTTCGGTCGCACTCCTGGGGGCGGAAGCGGCTTTACGCATAGCAGAGGACTGCGTCGAGCCCTCCGGGAGCTACGTTCGGGCCGTCGTGCTAGCACGGCTTGTAAAGACGCTTCCTGAACCGATGCGCGCCGAGGCGGCCCGACGTGCGGTGCTCGCCTTCGAGGCAGCAGGCGCCGACGCCGATGTGCTCGGCGATCTCTGCGAGGCTGCGCCGTGGATGAGCCCTGCCGATGCGGCACGGCTGCTCTCGACGAGCCTGTTCGACGCCTCGGGGACTCCGTCGCTGGCCGGTGTCTTCCAGGGATGGGCAAGCGTGGCGCAGCTCGCGGGCGTCTTTCGCCGGGCCGGAGGGGAGGAGGCCGTGCTTGCGGCCGCCGATGAGGTGGCGTTCGCGGGGCGGTGGCTGCGCGGCGTAGAGTGACCCGTCCTCCCCGCCTTCCCATGCTCATGCAAGACGCCTGGTCAGGAGCGCCACACGCCGCGCCGAAGAACGATGAAGCGCCGACGGGGTCGAGTCGCGGTCCTAACGCCCCGAGGCGAGGAGCGCCTCGGCGAGGAGCATCGCGTCGACCGGCCAGAGCTCGGGCGGACGCCGGTGCTTCGCCCCTGCCTCGGGGAGCGGGCGACAGCTGAGCACGAGGCGGCGGAAGCGGTCAGGGACGGCGTCCCGGCCGTGCGCCGCGCCGAGCAGCGCGCCGGCGATCGCGGCGTTCGTGTCGGTGTCGCCGCCGGCCATCACCGTGTCGATGAGGCCCCGCTCGAGCGAGGGCGCGTGGAGGAGCTGGTAGAAGGCGTTCTGCAGGGCGATGAGGACCCAGCCGGCCTGGTGCGAGAAGCTCCGGGGCGGGGCGCTGCGCGCGGCCGTGAGCGCGGCGACGACCGCGCGTTCGCCGCTCCCCTCCGCCTCGTCGAGGGCGGCCGCGAAGGCACCCTCGACGCCGGCGCCGCCCACCGCCGCCGCGATGGCCGCGACGAACGCGGCGGAGGCGGCGCAGCAGACCGGGTGGGGGTGCGTGAGCGCGCTGTCGTCGCGCGCCCAGGCCGCGGCCTCCCGCGGGCGGCCCGCGCCGAGGACGCCGAGGGGCGCCGCGCGCATCACCGAGCCGTTCGCCTCGCTCGTCAGGCTCGCGGCGGCGCGGGCGCGCTCGCGCCGCGCGCCGGGCAGCGGCGCGCCCGCGGCGGCCCTGAGCGCGGCCGCCGTGGTGTTGCCGATGTCGAACGGGCTTGAGCCGTACCAGTGCACGTAGGCGTCGAGCGCGGCCTCCGCGACGAAGCCGCGCTTGCGGACGATCGAGCGCGCGAGCATGAGCGCCATCTCGGAGTCGTCGGTCGGCTGCCCGGCCAGCGTGCCCCACGTGCCGCCGTCGGCGAGGTCGCGGACGCCGCCCGGGTAGAGCGGCGCGATCGCCTCCGCCGTGCGGAACTCGACGAGCGCGCCGAGCGCGTCCCCCGCGAGCTGGCCGAGCAGGCAGCCCTGCGCGCGTGAGAGCGTGCCAGCGCCCTCGACGAGCAGGCTGTGCGAGGGGCGCAGCAGCCCGTACGTGCCCTGCGGCGGCGGGATGCGGCCGTGGATGACGGCGTTCCACGGGCGGCGCGTGAGCTCGCGCACGACCGCGGGGGCGCCGCCGAACAGGCGGCAGACCTCGCCGTCGCCCTGCGCGGTGTAGGTGATGGGCGCGCCGTCGTCGTCGACGAGCTCGCCGCCCGCGGCGCGCACGAGCGCGTGCCCGGCGGCGTAGTCCCAGCTGCGGGGCCGGCTGAGCGAGACCGCGGCGACGCCCTCGCCGGCCGCGGCCAGGGCGAGCCGGTAGGCGAGGCTCGGGAGGGCGAGGAACCGCGCGGGGGCGACGCAGCGGGCGTTGCGGGCGGGGAGGTAATCCGCCGACTGCGAGAGCAGCACGACGGCGTAGCGATCGAGCGCGCCGCCGGCGAGCGACGACGAGACGGCGGCGCCGTTGCGCCGGATCGGCCCGGCGCCCTCGGCCCAGGCGATGAGATCGCCGTCGTCGTCGGGATAGGCGTACGCGAAGACGACGCCGAGCACCGGGGTGCCCTCGCGGAGGAGGCCGATGGAGACCGAGGCGCCACGGTAGCCGTGCAGGAAGGACGCGGTGCCGTCGTGCGGATCGACGACCCAGCGGTGCGACGGGTCCACGCCGTCCAGGGCGCCGGTCTCCTCGCCGAGGAACGCGTAGGGGGTGGCCCTGGTGAGCGCGTCGCGCAGCAGGAGCTCGACCTCCACGTCGACGTCGGCGCTCGTCCCGGCGCCGCGTGGGCCGCCCGGGCGGTGGAACTCGGCGCGGAGGAGCGCGCCAGCGCGGCGCGCCGCATCGACGGCCAGCGTGAGCTCAGCGTCGTAGCCCATGCCGTTCCCCTGGTTCCACGCGAGGCACCCTACCCCAGGTCGGCGCGCTGGCGGTGGCCGGCGTCGAGATCGCCGGGGGGAGGCGCGGCGCCGTAGCCGCGCACATCGGCGACGGCCGCGTCGACCTGCGCGACGATGGTGCGGGCGTGGTCGAGGAACGCCGCGCCGGCCGGCAGGAGCCGCATGCCGCGCGCGGTGCGCTCGAACAGCTGCGCGCCGAGCTCGTCCTCCAGGCCGCGGATCTGCCGGCTGAGGGGCGGCTGCGCGATGTGGAGCCGGCGAGCGGCGCGGCCGACGTGGCCCTCCTCGGCGACGGCGATGAAGTAACGGATCTGCGAGAGGCTCACGCGGCCGATTCTAGCCCGAACCCCGCGCGCGGGGAGCCGCGCGCGAGGACCCGAGATCAAAACGGTATTGGATGGCCGCTCGCTGCGCGCGCATACGCCTGGCATGAACGTGGAACTCCTCAGGCCTCACGCGTGCGAGGCGATGCGGCGCGCAGGGCGCGCGGCGGCGGCGACGCTCTCGGCCGTCGGGGCGCGGCTCCAGCCCTTCGTGACGACGGCGGACATCGATCAGTGGGTGCGCGAGGACACAGCGCGGCGCGGCGGCCGCCCCAGTCAGCTCGGCTACAAGGGCTTCCCTGCGGCCGTGTGCACGAGCCGGAACCACGTCGTGTGCCACGGGATCCCGCGGCGCGACGAGGTGCTCCTGCCGGGCGACATCGTCAACGTCGACGTGACCACGGAGCTCGGCGGTTACCACGGCGACACCTCCGCGACGTTCTTCATCGGGGACCCGAGCCCCGAGGCGCTGCACGTGGTGGACGTCGCCAGGCGCTGCCGGGACGCGGGCATCGCGGTCGTGCGCGACGGGGCGCGGCTCGGCGATATCGGTGCGGCCATCGAGGAGATCGCGCGGGCGGAGGGGTGCGGCGTGGTCCGCGAGGTCGGCGGGCACGGCATCGGGCGGAGGATGCACCTGCCGCCGCACGTCGCGCACACCGGGGTGCGCGGGGCAGGCATGCGGCTCCGCGCCGGGATGGCCATCACGATCGAGCCGATGGTCAACCTGGGCTCGCACCGCATCCGCACGCTCGACGACGGGTGGACCATGGTCACGGAGGACGGCAGCCTCTCGGCGCAGTTCGAGCACACCGTGCTCGTCACGCGGGACGGCTGCGAGATCCTGACGCTCTCCTGACGCTCCGAGCGCCGCGCTGAGGCATGCGCCCGCGCGCTCGCAGGCCGAGGATCCTTTGAAATGCTGGGATGAGGACGGACGAGGCCAGCCGCGCCGAGGAGGCGGAGCTTCGCGCCGAGGCGCAGGCCAAGCGCGCCGAGGTGGAGGCCAGGCGCGCGTCGGACCTGGAGCGTCAGCTCGTCGAGGCGCGGGCCGAGATCGAGCGGCTCCGCCGCAACTGACCGCTCGCGCCGCGGCGTCACACCCCCTTGGTCACCCAGGCCCAGACGAACTCGCACTCCATCGGCGACGCGCCGCTCTCGTCCGTCACCGTGACGGCGACTGTCACGTCCCCCTTCGGCTGGTGCAGGAAGGACTGGCGTTGCTCTGGCGTGAGGGTCGCGACCGCGCGAAGGCCGCCTCGGGCGCGGCGCGTGTAGTCGATCTTCATGCTGCGCAGGAGCGGCAGCTTGTCTTCGGGCAGGTTGACGGCGACGACGAAGCCGGTCGCCGTCTCGGCCAGGAGCCCCGCCGCGGCGGCGTGCACCCCGCCGATGTGGTTCCGCACCCTTCCCCCGTTGGCGAGCCGCAGCGCCACCCGATCCGAGCTCACCTCGTCGAACTGGACCCCGGCGGTCCCGGTGAACGGCACCATGCGCTGGAACAGCACGCTCTGCGCGCGCGTGCGAAGGAAGGACGGAAGCGCCTGGAGCGGCGCGAGCGAGCGGGCGATGAAGTTCAGCTGGGACATAGACCCTCCGGAGGCGAGCTTAGCGCATGCCGGCCCGGCGTCTCATCGGGCTGTGGGCGGCGCGGCCCTCACGTCAGCGCCGCCGCCGCTGTGGCTTGTTCACCGCGACCGCGGCCTCTTCCTCGGCCTGCTCCGCCGCGGAGCGCGCGGTGTCCGTCTCGACGCGCAGCTTGCCCCGACGGTCCCCCTCCTCCGCCGCGCCGATGCGCTGGCGTGGGGCCGCCGCAGGGCGCCAGTCCTTCCCGATCGCCCTCGCCATGGCCACCTCGTGCCTGCGGCGATGCTGCTCGTGCCACCACCGCATCTGCTCGGCCTCCTCCGCCCAGTCGTCCTCGTGCGCGGTGAACGCGACGAGCGCGTGGATGCCGAGGCCGATGGCCCAGAGCAGCGGGACGATCGACACCCAGAACGCGACGCCGAGCAGGAAGCCGAGCGTGAGGAGCACCGCGTTGACGATGAGGTAAACGCCGAGGTGCCGGTAGAAATCGCGGCGCTTGCGCCGGAGCCACGCCGCGCGCTCGGCGGCGGTCGCCGCGCTCGACCTCCGCTCCACGTCGCCGCGCTCTCGCGCGCGGAGCGCGCGGCTCGCCTCACGCAGCGCCTCGGGGGCGACGCCCACCTCCTCGGCCGCGGCGAGCAGGTCGTCGAAGCCGAGGCGCGCGTCGCCGCGCGGGGCGCGCGCATCGCCTCCGTCGGCGGCGGCCTGGCGCTCGATCGCCTGCGCGAGGACGTCGCGGACCTCCTCGGTCGAGAACCGCTGCGCCGCGGTCTCGCCGCCGCGAGGCGCCTCGCTCCCCTTCGCGCCGGGCGCCTGCGCGGGCGGCGCGGACGTTGCCGACGTCGCGGCCGCGGCCGCGGGCGCGGCGGGCACCTCGCCCCTCCCGGCCGCCTCGAGGGCGCGCAGGAGCTCGTCCATCGACGCGAACCGATCGTCGGGGCGCTTCGACAGCGCGCGCAGCACGACCGCGCTCACCGCGGGCGGGACGGCGGCGGCGTCGAGCAGGGCGCGGTCGGCCTCGTCGGTGAGGATCGACGCGACGACGGCGAGCACGTCGCCGGCGCCGCGCCAGGGCAGCCTGCCGGTGAGGAGCTCGAAGGCGAGCACGCCCCACGCGAACTGGTCCGCGCGCCCGTCGAGCTCGGCGCCGCGGATCTGCTCCGGGGCCATGTAGACCGGCGTCCCGAGCTTGACGCCGAGCGCGGTCAGCGTCGGCAGCGCGGGGGCCTCGGTGGACGCGCTCGGATCGGCGTTTCCGGCGGCGCGGCGCGCGATGCCGAAGTCGAGCACCTTGATCACCCCGTCGTCCCGGACCATCACGTTCTCCGGCTTGATGTCCCGGTGGACGAGCCCCCGCCGGTGCGCCGCAGCGAGCGCGCGGGCGACGTCGGCGAGCCAGGCGACCCGCGTCGAGGCCGGCGCGCCGGCGCCGTCGATGGCGCTGCGCAGGGTGCGGCCCGGGACGAGCTCCATCACGATGAACGGCGTCCCATCGAGCTCACCCACGTCGAAGATCGAGACGGCGTTCGGGTGGTCGAGCGCCGCGGCGGCGCGCGCCTCGCGGAGCAGGCGCGCGCCGGCGTCCTCGTCCACGGCGCCGCCCGCGATCACCTTGACCGCGACGCGCCGCCCGAGCCGCGCGTCGTGCGCCCGGTAGACGCAGCCCATCCCCCCCTGCCCGATGGCGGCCTCGATCGTGTACCGCTCGAACGAATCGCCCGGCTTCAGCATTGCCGGCGGGGAGCCTAATGGATCCGCGCGGGCTTGGACAGGCGGCCCTTGGCCGGGAGCGGCGCGTGTGGAGGTCGATCCGCGGCCGCGGGACGCCCCGTTGGCCGCGGAAGGTGCGGGGGCGAGGCGTCAACTCCACGGATCGCGGCGCCGCGGCTTGTGTAAGGTGGCGCCATGTCATCGCATCGAACGATGCTGCTCGGCGTCGCGGTCGGGGCAGCGGGCGGCCTCACGGCGAACGCCGTCGCGGCAGGGCACCCGACGCTCACCTGGATCGTCGATCACATCACCTACCCGGTGGGCCAGATCTTCCTGCGCCTGCTGTTCATGCTCGTGCTCCCGATCTTGTTCTCGGCGCTCGTCATGGGCGTCTGCGAGCTCGATCTGAAGCACGTCGGCCGGCTCGGCCTGCGGACGCTGGGCTACACGGCCGTCGTCTCGAGCATCGCGGTGCTGATCGGCCTCGTCCTGGTGAACCTGATCCGCCCGGGTGATGGCCTGCCCGAGGCGGTCCGGAACCTCGCGCACGGCGGGGGGATCAAGGCGGCGACCGCGCCGGTCGACACCTCGCCGGTGGGGATGATCATCGCGATGGTGCCGGACAACATCTTCAAGGCGGCGGCAGGGGGCGACGTGCTCGCGGTGATCACGTTCTCGCTGCTCTTCGGCATCGGCCTGTCGCTCACCCAGACCGACGCGGCGGCGCGGCTCCGCGAGTGCATCCAGGGGCTGCTCGACGTCTCGATGCGGCTCATCGAGGGGGTACTCCGGTTCGCGACGATCGGCGTGGGAGCGCTGCTCTTCACGATCACGTCCCGCATGGGGATCGGCATCATGCAGCAGCTGGCGGCGTACGTGCTCACGGTACTGCTCGGCCTCGGCCTGCACATGTTCGTGGTCTACTCGCTCTCGGTCCGATTCCTTGGCGGGATGTCGCCGGTCGCGTTCTTTCGTGGGAGCCGGACGGCGATCGTGACGGCGTTCTCGACCGCCTCGTCGAACGCTACGCTGCCTACCGCGCTGAAGGTGGCCGAGGAGGAGCTCAAGCTGCCGCCGTCCATCGCGCGCTTCGTGCTGACCGCCGGCGCCGCGATGAACCAGAACGGGACGGCGCTGTTCGAGGGGGTGACCGTGCTCTTCCTGGCGCAGGTCTACGGCGTCTCGCTGACCTTCGGGCAGCAGGCGACCGTGATGCTCATCTCGGTGCTCGGTGGGATCGGCACGGCGGGCATCCCTGCCGGCTCGCTGCCCGTCATCGCGATGATCCTGGGGATGCTCGGCATCCCGCCCGAGGGGCTCGGCCTGGTCCTCGGGGTGGATCGGTTCCTCGACATGTGCCGGACCGTGATCAACGTGGTGGGGGACCTGGCAGCAGCGGTGTTCGTGTCGCGGGATCAGCACCCGAAGCCGCAGGAATCAGCGGGCGCGTGACCGGACGGGGCGAGCCCCCACACGCGGCGCCTCGCAGCGGAGGCGCCGCGCCCCGCAGATCAGGAGCGCCCGCTACCGACCATCGGAGTTGAGCCGCTGGCCAACGTTCCTTGGTTCAGGCCGCCATCCTCATGCCGGGCATCATCATGCCCATCATGTTCGGCATCATCATCGCGGGCATCATCATGCCCGTCATGTTCGGCATCATGCCCATCATGTGCGGCATCATGCCGCCCATCATGTTTGGCATCATGCCCATCATGTTCGGCATCATGCCACCCATCATGTTCGGCATCATGCCCATCATGTTCGGCATCATGCCACCCATCATGTTTGGCATCATGCCCATCATGTTCGGCATCATGCCACCCATCATGTTTGGCATCATGCCCATCATGTTCGGCATCATGCCCATCATCGGCATCATCGGCATCGCGCTCATCGGCATGTTCATCATGGCTCTCCCCTCGGTCAGTCGTTGCGGGAAGTGGCGTAACTCCCTGAGCGGATCGGAGCAATATTGAAGACTTGGAGCGCCGTGCTTTCCTCCACGGGAGCGGACACGGCTCCGGACGGAGCGGATGGACGGCCGAACCAAACAGAGGAACATCCATGATAACGGCAGCCATCGCTGCCGCCCTGGCCGAACAGGGCCCGTGAAGCGGGCGCGCTCAGGAGGGGAGTCTCGGAGAACAGGCGCCGGAAGGCCGTTCCATGGCGGTCGAGGTGCGTGAGGGAACGAGGTGCCAGGCGCAGCCGCTGCGCGCAGGGACGCCGGATGGACGGTGCCGACCTCCGTCACTCGATCGTGAACGCCGCTCCTGTCACGGGATCACGCAGCAAGATCGGCACGTCCTCGCCGGCGCCCGTCAAGCGCGCTCGCGCCTCCTCGATCGCCTCGTCCACGGCTGCCTCCGCTGCCTCCTGGGCGGCCTCCCCTGCCCCCTCGCCGCCCGCGCCGAACTGGGCCGCCCGCTGGTCCTCCTCGGCCTGCTGCGCCCGCTCGCGGTTCGCCTCGGTATCGAGGGCGTCGCTCGTCTCGCCGACGGGCACCACCTTCACGAGGAAGTCACCCACCCGCAGGCTCATCGGATCCGGCTTCTTCAGGTCGCTCACGGCGTCTGTCCTCCCGCCACGCATGAGCTTGCCGTAAATCCGGCCGATCCACCACCCCGGCCGCCGCGCCGATCGCGAGGCACGCGCGCGCGACCTTCAGGAGAACGACCGGTGCTCCGGCCGGTAACGAGCGCTCGCCGTCGTCGTGGCGTAGGAAGAACGGTAGTCCGTCGCGAGCCACACCAGGCCGACGGCCACGCCCGACACGAGATAGAAGCTCCTCGCCGCGGGCTCCTCATCGAAGCCGAACAGCCAAGGCGCCGCGACGAGGAGCACGGCGACCGTGGCCTCGATCGCTCCGTGGACAGGGAACGGGATGAGCTTCGCGGCGCCCAGCGGGAACGCGGTGAGCAGCGTCATCGCGAGATGCGCGGCGCCGAGGACGTAGCAGAGCGTCTCGGGGAGCCCGCCGAAGCCGAACAGCGAAGGGGCCAGCAGGAACAGGGCCGCAACTGCATAGTCCACAAACCCATGAGCTCGAGGCGACAGCATCTTCATGACCGACTCCTTGCAAAATCGATGTCCGGATTGAGTGCCTTTGTCGGCCCGGAAATTTGCAAGGGGTATGCCGTCGAGAGGCTCGCGGAGAGAGGTTATCCTCCCCGGCGATCACGGCGGCCATTCGAGCATCCATCGGCCAGGAAGAAAGAACAGCGGGCGTGCGCCTGGAGGCGCCGGCCGCTTCGACAGCCCGATCCGAGCCACGTTTCCGCCCGGAGGGCCTCAGCCATGCTCGCTGTTCGTGTGGCAGATTGCCCCGCCGTGCGTCACTTCGCGGCGGAGATCAGGAGCTCGGGATCGACGCGTGTCTCGAAGAGATTCATGCGCCAGTCGAGGTGAGGCCCGTTCGTGCGGCCGGTCATCCCGACGGTCCCGATGACCTGACCCTGCTTGACCTCGTCGTTCACCTTCGCCGCGAAGCCGTGCAGATGGATGAACGTGGAGGTCAGTCCCTGCCCGTGATCGATGATCATGGTGTGACCGCTCAGCGGGAGGTCCTTCTCGACGAGCACGACCTTGCCACAGGCAGGCGCGCGCACCGGGGTCCCGACGGGCACCGCGATGTCCACGCCCCAGTGGATACCTCCGTCCGTGCCGTTGAGCAGGCGCGGCTGGCCGTACCGCGAGGTGATGGGGCCCTTCGACGGCCAGATGAAGCCGTTCTTGTAGCAGTTCCTCTTCGTGTACTTGTTCCGGACCGCGTCGAGCTTCTTCTCGGCCTGCGTGAGCTTCACGCGTGTCGCCATGTCGAGCTTGACCATGTTCTCCGGCAGGTGGTCGACCTTGTCGACCTCGAACTTGCGAGGCTCCACGTCGAAGAGCTTCTCCAGCACCTGCCCGTCGTCGAACGTGATGGTCAGCTTCTCCTGCGCTGGCGCGTTGCGCGAGAAGGCGATCAGGAACTCCCCCTCGTCGCTGACGGTCACGCGGTGGCCGGGGAACGCCATGCGGCGCAGCTTGCCGTTCAGCTTGGCGCGCAGGAGCCCTCCCTGGACGGCACGCCCTTCCACCGAGAGGCGGCTGTCGTCGGCCGCGGAGGGCCCGGCGTCGGCCGCGGGGGGCCCGGCGTCGGCCGCCGCCGCGCTCGCCGCGGCATCGGCGGTGTCGGCCGCCGCGGGGGCGGCGCTGGCGTCGGGCGCCTCGGCCGGCGCGCTGCTCGCGGAAGCAGGCGGGGCGGCGGAGGCAATCGGCGCCGGATCGGCGGAGGCTTGGGCGCCCGTTGTGGACGAGCTCGAAGAAGGAGCACCGCGATCGCAGGCAGCGATCGTGAGCAGGCTTACAACGATGACGGGGACGCGCATGGCGGCGATCGTGCCAGAGTTTCCGCGCATCGACGAGATAATGTCGAAGCGCGTCATGCAGGCATGTACCGATCGCAACGACCCGTGCGCCTTGCAGACGACGTGCGCGCCTCGGCGCGGCACCCTCACCCTCGTTGGCGCGTGAAGAGCGCCATGAGCACCGGGCCCGCAACGCCGCGCGCATCAGACGATGCGCGGCGTGATGGATCGAGCGCGGCGGGCAGCGTGGTGAGGATCAGTTCTCGAAGCGAGGGGTGTCGTGCCGCGGCTGCGACCGCGCCGGGGGCTGCGCCTGCGCGGAAGGCTGCGCCTGCGGCCGAGCTTGCCCCTGCGGGTGCGGGCGGCCCTGTCCCTGCGGCCGAGCTTGCCCCTGCGGGTGCGGGCGGCCCTGTCCCTGCGGCCGAGCTTGCCCCTGGGGCCGGCCCTGTCCCTGGGGCCGAGCTTGCCCGTGCGGGTGGGGACGGCCCTGTCCCTGGGGCCGGCCCTGCGCCTGCGGCCGAGCTTGCCCGTGCGATTGCGATGCGGGCCTGGGATCGATCTGGAAGACCGGAACCCCGGGGTCCGCGAGGAGCGGGAGGCGCTTCTGGATGAGGCGCTCGATGTCGGCGAGATAGGCGCGCTCCTCGCTGTCGCAGAACGAGAGCGCCACCCCGGACGCCCCGGCGCGCGCCGTGCGGCCGATGCGGTGCACGTAGCTCTCCGGGATGTTCGGGAGGTCGTAGTTGATCACGTGCGAGATGTCGTCGATGTCGATGCCGCGCGCCGCGATGTCGGTCGCGACGAGCACGCTCGTCGTCCCCTGCTTGAAGCTCGCGAGCGCCCGCTCGCGCGCGCCCTGGGACTTGTTCCCGTGGATGGCGACCGCCTCGATGCGCGCACGGCTGAGCTGCTGGACCACGCGGTTGGCGCCGTGCTTGGTGCGGGTGAACACGATGGCCCGGCGGAGCGCGGGATCCTTGAGCACGTGCTCCAGCATCGCGCGCTTGTCGCCGCGCTCGACGAAGACCACCCGCTGGTCGATGTTCTCGGCCGTCGTGGCGATCCGCGCGACCTCGACGCGCACCGGGCTGCGCAGGATGCTGTTCGCGAGCTTCAGGATGTCCGGCGGCATCGTGGCCGAGAACAGGAGCGTCTGCCGGCGCTCGGGCAGCATCGCGAGCACGCGCCGGATGTCGTGGATGAACCCCATGTCCAGCATCCGATCGGCCTCGTCGAGGACGAGCGTATCGAGCCGACCGAACGGGGCGATGCCCTGCGAGCAGAGATCGAGCAGCCGGCCCGGCGTCGCCACGAGCACGTCGACGCCGCGGCGCAGCGCCTCCATCTGGGGACGCTGCCCCACCCCGCCGAAGACGACCGCAGTCCGCAGGCCGAGGTTCTTGCCGTACGTGGTGAAGCTCTCGGCGACCTGCGCCGCGAGCTCGCGCGTCGGGGTGAGCACGAGCACGCGGAGCCCGCCCTGCTTCGGCCCGCCGCTCTGCGCGAGGCGCTGCAGGATCGGCAGCGCGAACGCGGCGGTCTTGCCCGTGCCCGTCTGCGCGCAGCCGAGGAGGTCGTTGCCCTCGAGAATGGGCGGGATGGCCTGCTGCTGGATGGGCGTCGGGGCGCTGTACCCCTCGGCCTCGATGGCGCGGAGCAGCGGTTCGATGAGCTTGAGATCGGCAAATTGCATGGACATCGGGCTGGAGGACAGCCCCTCCTGAGCAAGGGCGGAAGGTACGCCGCGGCACCGCGCCCTCCTTGTGGAGAGGGTTCGATCACGGAGAGCTGCCGCCTCGCGCCCCTTGAGTGGAGGCTGCGAGGACCAATGACAGCGACCGAGCACCGCGACCCGTGCCAGGTCAGTCCGAGGCCGCGACTCTAGTACGGCGTGGTGAGGAAGTCGAGCAGCGACCGCGAGCCAACAGCGAGCCGTCACGCGTTGCTCACGTCGCTCGTTGTTCGGCTTCGGGTTCCGGCTTTGCGTTGGCCGCTTCTCGCTTCGCGGTTACCGCTACGACGCCGCCCCGAGCCGCGATCGCATCGCTCCGCTCGCGGTGCGCGGAGCGGGCTCCGCGCGCGCGGCGCACCGTGCTAGACCGTCGTCCGAGCGGAGGGCCTGCTTCTCGTGCGCTCGCGCTCGTGGTTCGCGTCGGATCCGCCCGCGACTTCCAGCGTCTTCCCGCTCCTTCGAAGCAGTGCAGCACGCCATGGCCGAAACCGCCGAAGCCTCGAAAACGCCGGCTCGGGTCGGGCACTCCGCTCTGGAGCGCCCCGGCCTTCGGTTGCCCCGATCCCGGCTGCGGCGCTGGGCGCTCGGTGCCGTCGCCGTCCCTGTGCTCTCCGGCGCCGGCCTGTGGATCGCGGTGCACCGCCTTCCATGGATGGGCCCGCTCGTCGCGAACGGGCTGCGCTCGGTGATCGGAGCCGAGAACGTGACAGCGCTCGAGGAGACGGCGTACGCGCTGGAGGATCGCGTCCAGCGGTTCTGGCGCAAGGACGAGCCGCCGAAGACGTACTGGGAGGTGCCCGAGCAACCGGTTCCTGCCACGACGGCGTCACCGCCTCCGGCGGCGACGCCGGGCTCGGCGGCGGGGGGCGCCGGCCCGGCGGCGTTCCGGCCGACGGACGTCGGCCCTGCGCACGCGGCCTGGTCGGCCCCCGGCGACGGGCGGTGGGTGCCCATCGCGGATCGCGTCCATCCGAGCGACGCGCCGCGCCTCTACAAGACGCTGCTCCACCCGGATCCGAACCGCTCCTGGGCGGAGCTGTTCATCGTGGCGGTGGATCTCGCGAGGGTCGATGTGCACCTCATGGCCGGCTCCCGCGAGCCGGCGGCGACGACCGAGGAAGGCAAGCCCTACGAGCGGCCCGCGAAGATCCCGGAGGCGGATCACGAGCGGCTGCTCGCGGCGTTCAACGGCGGCTTCATGACCGAGCACGGCCAGTGGGGGATGCGGGTCGACGGCGTGACGCTTGTGCGCCCCCGGGACCAGGGCTGCACGCTCGCGCGGCGCCGCGACGGGCGGATGCAGATCGCGCCGTGGACAAGGCTTTCGACGGAGGAGAGCGACATGCAGTGGTGGCGGCAGACGCCGAGCTGCATGGTCGACGAGGGCGAGCTGCACCCGCTGCTCCGCGCGCCGCAGGTCCGCAACTGGGGCGCCACGCTGGACGGCAACACGGTGATCCGCCGCTCCGCGGTGGGGCTCGACCGCGACGGCAAGGTCCTCTACGTCGGGATCAGCAATCACACGACGGCGCCCGCCATCGCGCTCGGGATGCAGCACGCCGGCGCCTCGACGGTGGCGCAGCTCGACGTGAACTGGTCGTACCCGAAGTTCCTTCTCTACGAGCCCGGTGAGGGCGGCGCCCTCGCGCCGGTCGCGCTGGCGAGCGGCTTCGAGTTCTCGGAAGACGAGTACATCCGCAAGCGCTCCCTGCGCGATTTCTTCTACCTGACCCGCAAGACCCCGGCGCCCTCGACCGCCACCCCGTGACGCCTCGCTGCGGCCGGCGGTCCCCTCCGGACCGGGCCGCGCGCCCGCGCGTGTAGGCTCGGATCGAGCCGCCGTCGAAGGCTTGCGGACGCCTAGCCAGCCCGACCGCTGCGCGCGGCGCGGCGGCTGCCGGCGCCGGTCGGTCCTCGCCGTGCGGCCTCGTACGGCTCCTGCGGCGCGGTCGGCCCTCACGGCGTGAACGTGTCGTCCAGGCGAGCCCGTTGAATCGCATTGCACCGAGCGGACGCGTTTTGCCACACGAGCGCGCCCGCCGAACTGCATTGCATCGAGCGGACGCGTTTTGCCACCGAGGGCGCCCGTTGAACCGCATTGCATCGAGCGAGCACATTTTGTCACAGGACTGCGACTCTCATGCATCGCAGCGCATTGCAGTCAGCTCACCTCAATTTCCAGCCAGATTTCATCGAGTTTGCTGGTATCCGCGATTGACAGCGCGAGGGCGCTCGATAGGTAAACGACACCTCACGGCGGAACACCATGCGTTTTTATGCAGACCTCCATGTGCACTCGAAGTACTCCCGCGCGACGAGCGGCGATTGCGATCTCGCGCATCTGAGCTACTGGGCTCAGCGCAAGGGCATCACGGTGCTGGGCACGGGGGACTTCACCCATCCAGCGTGGATGGCCGAGCTCCGCGAGCACCTCGTGCCCGCCGAGCCCGGGCTCTTCCGCCTGCGGGACGATCTCGGCCGCGCGGTCTCGGAGCGGCTCCCCGGGGCGTGCCGCGGAGCGACGCGCTTCGTACTCTCGGTGGAGATCTCGACGATCTACAAGAAGGGAGATCGGACGCGGAAGATCCATCACCTCCTCTACGCGCCAAGCTTCGACGCGGCGGAGCGCATCGCCCGCGCGCTCGCCAAGATCGGCAACCTGACCGCCGACGGGCGGCCCATCCTGGGGCTCGATTCGCGCCACCTGCTCGAGATCGTGCTGGAGTCCGACGAGGGCTCCTACCTCGTACCGGCGCACATCTGGACTCCCTGGTTCTCGGTGCTGGGCTCCAAGGCGGGCTTCGACGCGGTCGAGGAGTGTTATGGCGATCTCGCGCCGCACATCTTCGCGCTCGAGACCGGGCTCTCGTCCGATCCTTCGATGAACTGGCGGATCTCCGGGCTCGATCGGTACCGGCTCGTCTCGAGCTCGGACGCCCACTCGCCCGCGAAGCTCGGGCGCGAGGCCACGGCCTTCGACGCCCCGCTCGACTACTTCGCGATCCGGCGCGCGCTGGAGACCGGTCAGGGCTTCGGGGGCACGGTGGAGTTCTTCCCGGAGGAGGGCAAATACCACCTCGACGGCCACCGCAAGTGCAATGTCGTGCTCTCGCCGGCGGAGACGCGGGCGCTCTCCCTCGCCTGCCCCGTGTGCGGGCACCCCGTCACGGTGGGCGTGCTGCACCGGGTCGAGGAGCTGGCCGATCGCGACGAGGGCGTGCGCCCCGAGGGCGCGAGCGAGTTTCGCAACCTGGTGCCGCTGCCCGAGGTGCTGGCCGAGCTCCACGGCGTCGGCGCCTCCAGCAAGGTCGTGCAGCGGAGCTACGACGGGGTGCTGTCGCGCCTCGGCCCCGAGCTGTTCCTCCTCGGCGACGCCCCGCTCGACGAGATCGAGCGCGCCGGCACGCCCCTGCTCGCCGAGGCGATCGCGCGGATGCGCGAAGGGCGCGTGATCCGCGACGCGGGCTACGACGGCGAGTACGGCGCGATCCGGGTCTTCCAGCAGGAGGAGCTCGCGCAGCGCCGCGGCGGCGGGCTCCTCTTCCAGCCCGAGGCCGCGCCATCGCGGCCGCCTCCCTCGGGGGCGCGCCCTCCCGCGGCGTCACGCCCCCCTCCGCGCCGCGGCCGCTCCGACGCGGAGCCTCTCCTGCCGCAAGCCGGCGAGGTGTCCCGCGGCGCGCCGCCTGCGCTGGGCGGCGCAGCGCCGCTCGACGCGCTCGACCCGGAGCAGCGGGCCGCGGCGGAGATCACGGACGGCGCGCTGCTCCTCGTCGCGGGGCCAGGCACGGGCAAGACCCGCACGCTCACGCACCGGATCGCGCACCTCGTCCTCGATCTCGGGGTCCCGCCGGAGCAGTGCCTCGCGATCACCTTCACCCGCCGCGCCGCCGACGAGCTGCGGGAGCGGCTCGGCGCGCTGCTCGGCGAGGCCGGCGGCCGCGTGCCCGCCATGACCTTCCACGCGCTCGGCCTCTCCCTGCTCCGCGAGCACGCGCAGGGCGCGGGGGCCGCGCCGCCCGCGATCGCCGGCGAGCGCGAGCGGACGGCGCTGCTCGCCGCGGCGCTCGGCGTCCCGGACCGGCGGGCGGCCAGGTTGCTCGCCGACATCGCCCCGCTGAAGCGGCGTTACCCGCGTCACGCCGACGCGCGCGGGGCGCTGGCCGCCGGCGAGATCGACCGCCACGTCGATCGCGCGTGGAAGGTGTACGAGGACGAGCTCGCCGCGCGCGGGCTCCTCGACCTCGACGACCTGATCGGCCACGCCGTCGTGCTCCTGGAGGAGCAGAGCGGAGCGCTCGCCGCGGCGCGCGAGCGCGCCCGGTATCTCTCCATCGACGAGTACCAGGACATCGACGAGCGCCAGTACCGGCTGGTGCGCACGCTCGTCGCTCCCGGCGGGAACGTCTGCGCCATCGGCGATCCCGATCAGGCGATCTACGGATTCCGCGGCGCGGACGTGGGCTTCTTCTTCCGTTTCCAGCAAGATTTCCCGGCGGCGCGCGTTGTGCGCTTGAAGCGGAACTACCGCTCGTCGCGCCCCATCGTCGAGGCGGCGCTCCAGGTGATCGCGCCCTCACCGACGCTCGGCGCGCGGGAGCTCCTGCCGAGCGCGGGCGGCGCGGAGCTCGTGGCGGTCCACGAGTCGCCGACGGAAGCCGCCGAAGCGGAGCGCGTGGTCCACACGATCGAGCGGATGCTCGGCGGGTCCACGTTCTTCTCGATGGATAGCGGGCGGGTGGGCGATCCTGCCGGGAGCGGCGAGTATTCCTTCTCGGATTTCGCGGTCCTCTACCGGACCGAGGCGCAGTCCGAGCGGCTCCGGGAGGCGTTCGCCCGCTCGGGGATGCCGTTCCAGCGGCGGTCGGATCGCCGCCTCGCCGAGCGCGCGGGCTCGGAGGCGCTCGCGCGGGCAGTCGCCGGCACCCCGCCGGGGCCGCTCGCGGCGCGCCTCAAGGCGGCCGCGGCGCGCCTCCGCGAGGAGGTCGCGCAGCCCGGGCTCGCCGGCGCTCCACCCGCGTCGGCCGCAGCCGAGGAGGGCGCGGTGGTCCTCGGCGAGGCCGACGTGGACGCGGCGCTGGAGCTGCACCTCGCGCTCGCGGAGCGCTGCGGCGGCGACCTCGATCGCTTCTTGATCGAGCTCGCGGTGTGCGCCGAGATCGACGCGTGGGATCCGCGGGCCGACCGCATCTCGCTGCTGACGCTCCACGCGGCCAAGGGGCTCGAGTTCCGGGTGGTCTTCCTCGTGGGGTGCGAGGACGGCCTGCTCCCGCTCCGCTTCCCCGGCAGGGACGAGACGGACGTCGCCGAGGAGCGCCGGCTCTTTTATGTGGGCATGACGCGGGCGCGAGAGCGATTGTTCCTCACCCGCGCCATGCAACGCGCGCGGCACGGCAAGGTGGTTGAGACCGAGGTATCGCCGTTCGTGCGCGAGGTGGAGGAGCGGCTGCTCCTGCGGGTCGGCCCGTCGCCCGAGGCGCAGAGGGGCTCACGCGCCGGGGCCGATCGTCAAATGAAGCTGTTTTAACGCGGGGCGCCGCCGAGCCGCTTCTGGGCCGCGCATGCCGCCTTGTCCTGCGTACGCGCGCACTGGTCTGCATAGAAGGTCCGAGCCCGCGCTTTGTCCTTGAGCTCCAGGAGCGGGCCGAACGCTTCACACGCCCTCTTCTCGCCCCACTGCGTACAGGCCTTCTCATAGAGCGAGTAGGCCCGCTCCGGATCGGCGGTCACGCCGTCGCCGCGCTGCCAGATCTCCGCGGCCCGCAGGCAGCCGCCCGTGCCACACACCTTCTCGTAGAGCGCCGCCGCGCGCGCCATGTCCTTCGGAATGCCGTTCCCCTTCTCGTACATCCCGGCGAGGCTCAAGCACGCCTCGGCCCCGAACCCCTTCTCCGGACAGCCCTTCTCGAAGAACGCATACGCCTTCGCGACGTCCTTCGGAACACCGTCGCCCTGCGCGTAGACCGCGCCGGCGGCGTTGCAGGCGCGCATGTCCCCCAGGCTGCAACCTCTGCCGTATGCCACGATCGCCTTCACCCCGTCCTTCGGCGCGCCCTGCCCCTTGCGCAGGATGTCCCCGAGATCGACGCAGTCCTCGGACTGGCCGCCCTCGCACGCGCGCTGGAGCACGCCCACGGCGACCCCGACGTCCTTCGCCGCGAGCTTCCCCTCGACCAGCATCTTGCCCAGCGCGCTGCAGCTCGGCCCGTGCCCGAGATCACAGCCGCGCCGGAGGAACGCGACGGCGCGCGTCGGGTCCTTCGGGAGGACCGCCTGCGGGCCTTCGCTGAGGTACCACTCGGCCACGCTGAAGCACGCCCAGCCGTCGCCCATCTCGCACGCCTTGTCGGCGAACTCTCGCACCTTGGCCCGCCCCGCGGCGTCCGGGGGGACCTTGGCGCTCTTCATGTCCCGCAGGAGCTGCTTCGCCCTCGCATAGCAGGCCTGCGTGACGCCGGCGCCGCACGCCTTCTCGAACAGCTCCGCCGCCCTCGCGTCATCGCGCGGAAAATCCTTGCCGCCCAGGTGCTGAATCCCGAGGTGATAGCAGCTGCCGACATCGCCCTTCCCGCACTCCGCCGCGCAGGCTCTGGCGTCGGTCGGCTCGCACAGGTGCGCGGGCGCGAGCGCAGGCGGGGAGCACTTCGCCCCGCTCAGCACCGTCCCGAGCGGGCACGGGCTCGGCAGCTTCGGGAACTCGTCTTCTGCCTGCTTCACCGGAGCCTCGGCCGCCGCCGCCTTCTTCGTGAGCAGCGGGACGAGCTCCAGGCGCAGCGGCGCATGGCAGCGCTCCGTCGGCGCCTGCGCGTCGGGCCTCGCGGCCCGACAGGCGTCGAGCTCCCCTTCCTTGCTCGTGGTGCCGCCCTGGCTCGCCGTCGCGGCCGCCCCGACCGCCGTGAAGACCTGATCCACCGTCCGCGCCGCGCCCCGGCTGCCCGGCGCCATCGCGAAGGCCCCGAGGGTCGCGGCGCGCACGAAGTGCGTGGCGCCCTCGCAGCTGCCCGAGAGATCCTGCGCAGAGGAGGAGGCCACCGTGGTCGCCATCTTCCCCGTCGGCACGAGCGCCACGTCGATCGCGGCCGAGCCGCCGCCCTCGATCGCGGTGCTCAGCGCCGGGGCCCCGAAGGGCACGTTCGCCTGCATCTCCGCAGGGTTTGTTAATTGTATTACCTTTTCTGCCCGGGTCACGCCAGCGAAGGAGTAGCTCCCTGGGAGCTTGCACTGCGCGAGCAGCTTCAGCGTCGTGCAGTCGTAGGAGACGACGGCGATGCCGTCTTTCATCGCGAGCCCGAGATCGGAGCGGCGTGTCGTGAGCCAGTCGACGATGAGCGGCTCGGCGTGGCCGATGGCAGGACACCCGCCGCTGGTCGTGCTCGCGGTGCTCTCCGGCGAGACAGTGGGCCGGGGAGGATGCACGACCACCTCGGGTTCCAGGCCCGGTCCACAGGCCATCGCTCCGAGCGAGAGCCCAACCACGCACAAATCGAACGCGCGCTTCATCGGGCCGACAGAACCATGAGCCATGGGGTCTGGTCAATACGGCGAGCGCGACCGCACGCGGCATACGCCCGGCCGCGCGGACCCGGGCTATGCTCGGCGCGCCCCCGCGCCCGGAGCCGCCATGAGCACGTCCAGGTCCCAGGAGAGACTGCAAGAGAGCCTGAACCTGCTGACTACCCTGCTCGAAAAGCAACGCGTCATCGAGACGCTGACGCACAAGCAGGAGAGCAAGAACAAAGAGCTCGTCGAGGCGCTGGTCCACCGGCAAAATCTCGCCCTGCTGCAGAGGAAGCTCAGGGATCTGCACCCGGCGGACCTCGCCCACATCATCGAGGTGCTCCCGCAGGCGGACCGCCTTGTGGTGTGGGCTGAGCTCGAGCCCTACCACGCCGCACAGGTGCTGCTCGAGTCCTCGCGGTCGGTCCGCGACTGGCTCGTCGCGGAGACGGAGCGCGCTCGCCTCGTCGCGCTGCTCGGCCAGCTCGATCCGGACGATCTCGCGTACATCAGCGAGTCGGTCGATCCGGAGATCGTGGCAGAGGTGTACCAGTCGCTCGACGCGCGCGAGCAGTCGCTCTTCCAGTCGACGATCGCGTACCCGGACGGCTCGGTGGGCCACCTGATGAGCCCGGAGCTCGTCTCGGTGCGCGACGGCCGGGACCTCGGCGGCGCGCTGGAGGACGTGCGCCGGCGGGGCGAGCTGCCGCCGCACACCGAGGCGCTGTTCGTCGTCGACGCGCGCAACGTGCTCCGCGGCGCGCTCTCGCTCAAGGACCTGCTGCTCCGCGAGCCGAGCGCGCAGGTGAGCGCGGTCATGTCCACGGACGTGGTGAGCTTCACGCCCCAGGAGCGCGCGAGCGACGCGGCCAGGGCGTTCGAGCGTTACGACCTCATCGCCGCGCCGGTGGTGGACGAGCGGGGCAAGCTCGTCGGCCGGTTGACGGTGGATGTGGTGATGGACTTCCTGCGGCGGCAGGCCCAGAGCGAGGCGCTTTTGCGCGCGGGCCTCGCGGGAGAGGAGGACTATTTCGCGCCCGCGTGGACGAGCGCGAAGAACCGCTGGCTCTGGCTCTTCGTCAACCTGCTCACGGCATTCCTGGCCTCGCGGGTCATCGGCCTCTTCGAGAGCACCATTCAGGATCTCGTGGCGCTGGCAGCGCTGATGCCCATCGTGGCGAGCGTCGGCGGCAACACGGGCAATCAGACGGTGGCGCTCGTGATCCGCGGCCTCGCGCTCGACCGGCTCACGCGGGCGAACACGGGGCACCTCCTGAAGAAAGAGCTCTTCGTCGGCCTGATGAACGGCGCGGTCTGGGGCACGGTCGTGGGGCTCGCCGCCGCCGCCCTCTACGGAAGCGTCCCGCTCGGCCTGGTGATGGCCGCGGCCATCCAGCTGAACCTCGTGGTGGCGGCGATGGTCGGGTGCGCGGTGCCGCTCGTGCTCCAGCGCCTGGGCCGCGATCCGGCCCAGGGGTCGAGCGTCCTGCTCACGTTCACCACGGACAGCATGGGCTTCTTCATCTTCCTCGGGCTCGCCAGGGCGTTCCTCGTCTGAGCCTGCCCGCCCGCGGCGCGCTCGCGCTACGATCTTGCGATGGACACCGCCCCCGCCCCGCAACGGCCGCTCGTCGCGATCCGGTATTGCCCCAAGTGCCGCTGGCTCACGCGCGCAGCGTGGCTCGCTCAGGAGCTGCTGATCACCTTCCCTGACGAGATCGACGTGCTCCTGTCGCCGGGCGCGAGCGGCATCTTCGACGTCACGCTCGACGGCGCGCCGCTCTTCTCGCGCGCCGTCGAAGGTCGCTTCCCCGAGCCCAAGGAGCTCAAGCAGGCGATCCGCGACCGCGTCGCCCCCGAGCGCCCTCTCGGCCACTCCGATCGATGAGAGGCACCCGGCCTCTACAGCGGTTTCCGCCCCCCTCTGCACCATGCAGAGCGGCGGTCACCCGCACAGGAGACGGGCCCAGATCGGCGTTTTCGGCGCGCAAGCGCACTCCGGTGCGCTGAGCACCGAAAACGTCGAGGTGGGCCCGTATCCGAAGCGGGTGAACGCCGCTCTAGATGTCGAAGTCGAGAATGCTGTCGAGCTCGGAGCCGCCGACGGCGGGCGTGCCATGGGGCGGCGACGCGACGCGCAGCCTCGGGGCCTCGATCGCGACGCGCTGGCCGCCGGCGACGCTCTTCGTGAGGAACACCGAGCCGCCGACCACGCTCCCCTGCCCCAGCACCGTCTTGCCGCCGAGGACCGTGGCGTTCGCGTAGATGGTGACGTTGTCCTCCACCGTGGGGTGGCGCTTCAGGCCGCGCGCGCCCCGCGAGTGCTGGGGCAAGGAGAGGGCGCCGAGCGTCACGCCCTGGTAGAGCTTGACGTGCTCGCCGATGTCGGTCGTCTCGCCGATCACGACGCCGGTGGCATGATCGATGAAGAAGCTGTCACCGATGTTGGCGCCTGGATGGATGTCGGCGCCCGTCCTCGTGTGCGCCCACTCGCTCATGATCCGGGGCATGAGCGGCACGCCGAGCAGGTACAGCTCGTGCGCGACCCGGTGCACCGTCACGGCGAGGAGGCCTGGATAGGCCAGGATGATCTCGTCCATCGAGGCCGCCGCCGGATCGCCGTCGTAGGCCGCCTGCACGTCGAGAAGGAGGCGCCGCCGGACCTCCGGCAGCCGGGCGATGAACATCCGCGCCACGTCGCGCCCCCGCTGCCGGCACCTCGGGACGTCGAGGCGGCCCGCGTCGACGGTCTCGTCCTGGAAGCACAGACAGCGCTCGATCTGTCGCTCCAGCTTGTCCCGCAGCGTCGAGACCAGGGTGCCCACGTGGTAGAGCAGGTCCTCGTCCGACAGGTCCTGCCGCCCGTGATAGCCCGGGTAGAAGATCTGGAGCAGGAGATCGATGATCTCGGTGATCTCCTGGCGCGACGGGGTGAAGCGCTTGTTGATGTGATGCCCGCGCGCATCCTCCCGGTAGCTCGCGATCAGCGCGTCGACGATGCCGTGCAGGTCGGCCGACGCCTCCGAGGGGGCAGCATCACATTTCTTGCTCACGTCGACCTCACGAGGCCTTCATGGCCTCGACCTCGGAGAACATGCCTTCGAAGAGCGGCCCCGAGAGGTACCGCTCTCCGGCGTCCGGGAGGATGACCACGATGGTCTTTCCTTCCCACGTGGGATCCTTCGCGAGCCGGCCCGCCGCGACCATGGCCGCGCCGCAGGAGACGCCGCAGAGGATGCCCTCCTCGGACGCGAGGCGCCGGGACATGGCGATGGACTCCTCGTTCGAGACCGTCTCGACCTGGTCCACGAAGGAGATGTCGAGGTTCTTGGGGACGAAGCCGGCGCCGATGCCCTGGATCTTGTGCGGGGACGGGGTGAGCGGCTGGCCGGCGAGCGTCTGCGAGATGACCGGCGAGTGGACCGGCTCGACGGCGACGGAGTGGAGGGCGCGGCCGCGGCCGCGCTCGAAGTAGCGGCTGACGCCGGTGATCGTGCCGCCGGTGCCCACGCCCGAGACGAGGACGTCGACGTTGCCGCCGGTGTCGTCCCAGATCTCGGGGCCGGTGGTGGTCTCGTGGATCGCGGGGTTCGCCGGGTTCTCGAACTGCCGCATCAGCACGTACCGGCCGGGGTCGGAGGCGGCCAGCTCCTCGGCCTTGGCGATCGCGCCGTTCATCCCCTTGGGGCCCGGCGTCAGCAAGAGCTTGGCCCCGAGGGCGACGAGCACCTTGCGCCGCTCCATGCTCATCGTCTCGGGCATGCTGAGCACGCACTCGAGCCCCCTCGAGGCGGCGGCGAAGGCCAGCGCGATGCCGGTGTTGCCGCTGGTCGCCTCGACGATCGCCTTGCCTGGGCCGAGCACGCCCCGCTGCTCGGCGTCCCAGACCATGGCCGCGCCGATGCGGCACTTGACCGAGTACGCCGGGTTGCGGCCCTCGATCTTCGCCAGCACCGTCGCGCGCGCGCCGTCGATCACGCGGCGGATGCGCACGAGCGGCGTGCGGCCGATGCTCTGGGTGTTGTCGTCGTAGACGCGGGGGAAGCTGGTCATGGGGGCCCGTGCGGGTGAGTGGGGAGGAAAGAGGAGATCCAGAGGCGCCCCTCGCTGTCAAGGTCCACGTGCGCCGCGCCTCGGCCGCGCCGTATTTCCAGAGCGCAGCGCAGCGCAGCGTCCGTCCGTCGCTGACGTCGGGGCGGCACCTGTCGCGCCAGCCCGCCCGGCGGGCGCGCGCCACGCTCAGCGCGCCCTCTCGGTGAACCGTTGGACGTGCAACGGTCGACGTGCAGGGACCGGCGAGACACCCCGGCGCATGGAGGTCAGTCCGGCCATGAGCGATCGTGCGGTGGATGGCGCGAAGTCGATTACGCGCTCCGGCGAAGCGCAGGAGCCATCCAGATCATCCTCGGAGGGTGGACTGGCCTGCTTGGGCACGGCCTCGACCTCACCGCGCCGGCGCTCGGCTGTCCCGAGTTCCCATGAGGCACAGGCGATGACGCAGCGCGACCAACGTGGCGGTGATGGCGGCCAATTCATGAGAGATTTTGCCGGAGCGCGTCATTCTTGATCTGCTGGCGCTCGATAATTCACGTCGTACGACGCCGTGCCACGTTGGAGCACGGACGGCTCACAGGTGCTCACGAGCGCTCAAGAATCGCGGAACGATGGAGCTGCGTGCGCGAGCAAGGTGCTTCCCTGGGTAACCCCTGGATAACCGATGAACCACCACCATGGGACTACGTCGGACCAGGTCCCCTTCCTTGACGCATGCGCATGCGAACCTATCATGTAGAATTTTAGCTCTTGCCATGAGCGGCATAGGCCTCGCATCATCGCTGACATGTTCCCCGCTGAGCCCCCTTGCGCGGAGGTCCAACTGCCGCATGACGATGACGAGCCCACTTTAATTTTCCGTCGTCCGCCGGCGTCGATTGGGGGCATGGCGATGCCGTTCGAATCGCCGGCTCCGGTCATGGCATCTCCGACGCGGCGTTCCACGTCGCGCCTGATCGCCTTGAGCGCGGGTGCCGGTCTGGGCTTCGCGGCGGTGGTGGGCGCGCTCGTCTCGATGCAGCTCGGCGCGGCGGGCTTCGATCTGCGCGCGGGCTCGGCGCTCCAGCCTGCCGCGGCCGCCGCGGCCGTCCTGCGATCGACGGGGGTGGCGGCGCGGGTCGAGGCGAAGGCCGAAACGGCCGCGCCGCTCCAGGCGACGCCAGCAACGGCGGCGCCGGCCCTCGCTGCCGCCGATCGCGCCGACGCGACGCTCGATCGAACCGCGGTGATCCCCATTCCCGACGGGATCATCACCATCCCCGCGGGCTTCGCCTCGGCAGATGGGGCGTACGATCTGGTGATCCACTTCCACGGGGTCAACGACGTTGTGCAGGCGGGGTTCGATCGCGCCCGGCTCAACGCGGTTGTGATGATCATCAATCTGGGTATCAGCTCCGGGGCGTACGAGACCCAGTTCTCGATCCGCTCCTATCTGCCGGCGTTGATGGCGAAGGCGCAGGTGGCGCTCGAGGCGCGCGGGCTGCGCGGCGCCCGCCTCCGGCGCGTGGCGCTCTCCGCGTTCAGCGCCGGGTACGGCGCGGTTCGCGGGCTCCTGAACCAGCCGGGGTTCACCGACAAGGTGGACGCCGTGCTCCTCCTGGATGGCATTCACACCGGCTACATGCCGCTCGACCACAGCCTGGACATGGAGCGCCTCAAGCCGTTCAGCCGCTTCGCCGAGCTGGCGGCCGAGGGCAAGAAGCTGATGTCGATCACCCATTCGGAGATCACCCCGAACGGCGATTACGCCGGCACCCACGAGAGCACGGACGCCCTCCTCAAGCTCACGGGCGCGCAGCGCACCCCGGGCCCGGGCGCGGACGAGCAGGCGATCTACGACCTGACCGGGGAGGCGAGCGAGGCGAAGCTCCGGTTCGCCCCCCTCTCCGAGGCGCACAGGGGCGCGTTCCACGTCCGCGGCTATCCGGGCACCCAGAAGCCAGATCACGTGAGGCACCTCACCCGCATGGCGGAGACCGCCCTGCCTGATCTGGTGCGTTACTGGAGCGAGCCGCCCGCGCAATGAGGGGTGGCGTGTCGGGGGCGCGCGAGCTGTCGGTACAGAGACGCGCGTTACGAAGACCGGGGCGTCTTCATTTGAGAATTCGTCACGGGGCGGCCTTGGGCGTATAGATTACGAGTGCTGGTGAGAAAGGCGGCCAGCGGATCTCGCTGATCTGCGATTGGCCCTGGCTCCAGCGATCGTCCTCTGCTACCGCGCAGCGCGATGGGTCAACCGGACCTGTTCGCCAAACGAACGTTCGCCGAAGAGACGGAGCGCCTCACTGGAGGTGCCATCACCTGGCAGGATCCACCCGAGATCCGTCTCGAGAAGGTGCAGTGCGATGGCCTGCTCCTGATCCACCGCCCGGCTCTCCTGGTGGAGCTGACAGCGCCTTGGCCCGAGGCGCGTGGTCACGAGGAGGTGATGGTCGAGCTGAAGCTCGCCGGGGATCATGTGGATCGGAGGGCGATAGAGCGAGCCCTCTTGCGGCGGCAGGCGAGGCAGTTGCAGCGGGTCGAGCAGGAGGAGGAGGCGCCGCCTTGGGTGGGCCACGAGCCGCTCTGGCTGGTCGCTCCGCACGTGCCGGAGTGGCTGCAACGGGTGTACGCGCCCACGCGGTTCGCGCCCGGCTGCTACCGCGTGGAGCCGCTCGGGCACTGGGTGCTGTGGGTCGCGGCGAACGAGCTCCCCCTCCGTGACGAGCTGATCGCTTTCCTGGTCGCCCGTTCCGGGCGAGCCCTCGACGAGTTCGGCCGGTGGGTAGCCGGACGCCGGCCCATCGAGTGGGTGCTGGCCATGCTAGAGTACCTGGCGATGTCAGCGACGACCCGAGAGGAGCTCCTGTGGAGGTTCGGCAAGGCCGAGGACCCGGAGGTGGAGGCCCGGCGGCAGCGCATCCTCGAGGTGCTTCTCGAAGCGAGCCCGCAGGTCCAGGAGCGGCTCATCGAGAAGGGCATCGAGAGGGGCGTCGGCAAGGGACGTCTGGCCGAGGCCCGGGCCGCCCTGCGACGTGTGCTCGCTCGCCGGCAGCTCGCGCTGAGCCCGTTGGACGACGCTCGCATCGAGGCGTGCGTCGAGCTGGCGACCCTGGAGCGGTGGCATGACCAGGCCATCACCGCGACGAGCCTCTCCGAGGCACTGCAGTAGCTCGGTCCGGCACCGGGCGTACCCCTGTCGCTCGCCCATTACGGCAGCGCTTGACCCGTCCACGCTGTCCGGAACGACCATCCAACGATCACAGCGGCGATAACGCGTAGCACCATCGTCGCCGCGCGCGTTCTATCGCCGAATTCCTCGAGTCCGTCCTTCCTTGATCTAAAGCCACTGCTGCGGTCCTGCGCACCTGTTCATTTCAGACGCCCTGGCAGGCGTGGAAACTCGGATGTTGCGCGGGAGCCTGTGCACCCGGGATCCGAGGAGCTTCCGCTGCGCAGAGCTGCGGTTGGCCCGCCAGGGGTGAGGATGCGTGCGTGGCAGATCGCCGCAGGCTGGGGCGCGCGTGCCGAGCTCAGCCGGCTGCGCCACGGCCTGGGAGCGGGAAATCACCGGCAGACGAAGATGCCATTGCGGTATCGGAATTGCTTTTTCCACCAAAAGAGACGGTGGCATGATGATAGCCGGACAAAGGAAAGCGCAGGGCACCGCGCGGCGGACTCAAGCGGTGCGACCAGCAACCCTCATCGCCCGCCGCAAACGCGGCGGAACGGCGGCCGACGTGGACATCCAGCGCTCGTCCGCGGCGACGGGAGAGGCGGACACGACCGCGGCGAGCCCACGCCCGACGCTGACCTACGCGGATGCGCTCGAGGGCGCCCGGAAAGGGCCGTTCCCGGGAGAGATCGAGCCCCAGCTCGCGACGCTCGTCACCGAGCCACCCCCGGGTGAGGGATGGCTCTACGAGGTCAAGCTCGATGGCTATCGCATGCTCGCGAAGCTCGGCGGGGGTCGCGTGACGCTCCTGACCCGCCGCGGCCAGGACTGGACCGAGCGGTTCGGGGGCGTGCGCGACGACGTCGCCCAGCTGCCTGCGCGGGAGGCCGTGCTGGACGGCGAGATCGTCGTTGTGAGGCCGGACGGCGTGACCGACTTCCAGGCCCTCCAGAACGCGCTCAGCGACGGGAATGGCAGCCGCGAAGGGCGCCTGATGTACTTCGCCTTCGACCTGCTCTACCTCGACGGCCGCGATCTCCGCGGGTGTACACAGCTCACCCGCAAGCGGGCGCTCAAGGCGCTGCTCGCAGAAGCGCCCGAGGAAGGGACGCTCCGCTACACAGAGCACGTCGCGGAGGACGGCTCGGCCGTCGTCCAGCACGCGTGCGAGCTCGGGATCGAGGGCGTCATCGCGAAGCGCCCGGAGGCTCCCTACCGGAGCGGGCGCGGCGACAGCTGGCTCAAGGTGAAGTGCGGCCGGCGCCAGGAGTTCGTGATCGTCGGATTCACCGAGCCGTCCGGCGCCCGGAAAGGGCTCGGGGCGATCCTGATCGGCGTGAACAGATCAGGCAAGCTCACCTACGCCGGCAAGGTCGGCACGGGCTTCACGAGCAAGACGCTGACGACCCTGCGCAGCCGCCTCGAGTCGATCGCACGCTCCACGCCGGCGTGTTCAGGGGCGCCGCGCATGCGGGGCGCGCGCTGGGTCGAGCCCAGGCTCGTGGCGGAGGTCCGCTTTTCCGCGTGGACGCGCGACGGACGGCTGCGACACCCCTCCTTCGAAGGGCTCCGCGAGGACCGCACCCCGGAGTCGGTCACCGTCGAGCGCGAACAGCCGCCGCCCGGCGAGGCGGCGGGCGCGACGCCGAACCGAGCCGCGGATGCGGCGCCAGCCAGAGCGGCGGATGCGGCGCCAACCAGAGCGGCCGGCGCGGCGCCGAGGAGGACCGCGAGCACGACGGGGGGCAAGGCCGCGCGCGGGGGCCGGAGCAGCGGCGCAGGGCGGGTCGATGTCGCCGGGGTGCCGCTGACCAACCCCGACAAGGTGCTCTATCCCGCGCAGGGGATCACGAAGCTCGCTCTGGCCCGGTATTACGAACAGATCGCCGAGCACATGCTGCCCCACGCCGAGAAGCGGCTGCTCACGCTGGTCCGCTGCCCCGCGGGCCAGGGCAAGCCATGCTTCTTTCAAAGGCACGAGGCCGAGGGGCTGTCCGAGGCGATCCAGCCGATGGCCGTCCAGGAGGACGACGGCGAGCGCACCTATCTCTATATCGAAACCGCCGAAGGGCTCGTGTCGCTGGTCCAGATGGGGGCGCTCGAGGTGCACCTCTGGGGGAGCCGCGTGGACCGGATCGAGCAGCCCGACAGGATGGTGTTCGACCTCGATCCAGCGCCGGATCTCCCGTGGGAGCGCGTGGCGGACGCCGCGAGGACGGCCCGGCGCCTCCTTTCGTCGCTGGACCTGCAGAGCTTCGTCAAGACGACCGGCGGCAAAGGCCTCCACGTCGTGGTCCCGATAGCGCCGCGCAGGGGCTGGGACGAGGTGAAGGCGTTCACGAAGGCCGTGGCCGACGCGCTCGTGCGCCTCGATCCGGCGAGGTACACCGCGACGATGTCGAAGGCGAAGCGCACCGGCAAGGTCTTCGTCGACTACCTGCGGAACGGGCGCGGCGCCACCGCGGTGGCGCCCTACTCGACGCGTGCTCGCCCCGGCGCGGCCGTCGCGACCCCGCTCGCGTGGGACGAGCTCGACGCGCCGCTCGATCCCGCCTCGTTCACCATCGAGACCGTGCCGCAGCGCCTCGCCACGATCCGCGATCCGTGGGCGGAGCTCACGAGCGTGCGCCAGTCGATCACCAGCGCGATGCTGAAACAGATCGGGCTCTGATCCTCTTCCCGATTCCCGACGCCCCCGACAAACTCAGGACCCGGTGAGCTCACCGAAGAAGAACGACACCAGCGATACCGGGAATGGTTTTCACTGACGTTCCGTTCAGCATGGTCGTAATCACGCAGAAAAGCGGCGCGCGCTTGGTTGACGGCGTTGCGCGCGCGCTGCATCGTCCACTGGGTCGGCCATGGCTAAGGATCGGGACTCCAGCGCGCTGGCGGAAATTGCAGAGCGACTCCACCAGTACGACGGTGAGCCGCTGCGGGTCCAGTTCCTGGCGCGCGGCATCGACGCGCTCACCCAGGTCGCGGAGCGGCTCGATCAGAGCGAGCTTGGCGAGGTGGTCGCGTCGCCCAGCAACGCGGATGCCCTGGTGACGGCGCTCACGCAGCCCAGCGCCGTCGGCCTCTTTTCCGCTGCGGATCCGCTCATGCCGGCCCGCCTCCGCGGCCTGCAGGCGAGGGACACGCTCCTCGCGGCCGAAGGGGGCACGCTCACCGCCGAGGAGGTCGGCGAGGGGCTGCACCTCTCGCCCCAGGCGATCGAAGCGCAGCGCGCCGCCGGAAGGCTGCTGGCCGTCAGCATCGGCGGTCGTGGCCACCTCTATCCCGCATGGCAGTTCGCGGACGAGGGCCCGCTGCCGGGAATGGAGGAGATCCTGGCCCTCCTCGAAGAGCACCCCCCGCTGGCGAAGATCCGTTTCTTCCTCTCTGGCAACCTCCGGCTCGACGGCGAGCGGCCGCTTGACTGGCTCCGCCGCGGCGAGCTGGACCCCGTGCGGCTCGCCGCGCGCACCTTCGGTGAGCAAGGCGCGGCCTGAGAACGCGCCGCGATGACGAGGGCGTCGCGCTCGCCAGGGATCCGGGCGAATGCGCTCCGCGCAAAGAACGCCGGACACGCGAGTTCGGAGCACGTGCGGGACGTCGAGCGCGTCGACCGTCCTGTCGCTCGTCCGTGCGGAACAGAGTTGCCATGAAGACAACGCTCGAGGCCCATCCGGACCCGCCCCTCGACCTCGCGGCGTCGCCGCTCCCCATCGCGATCTTCCGGCGGAGCTGGTTCCGGATCCACTGGCTCACGCGCGATCCGATGCACTTCGGTCGCTCGGGCGACAACCGCTTCGACGCGCCGGACGGCGAGTTCGGCGTGCTGTACGCCGGCAAGGACGCGCGCTGCGCCTTCATCGAGGTGTTCGGCCACGCGACCGGCGTGCGCTTCGTGGAGCAGAGCGAGCTCGCCGCGCGGGGGCTCGCGCGCATCGCGCCGCGGCGGCCGCTGCGGCTCGTGAACCTCACGGGAGCGGGGCTCGCGCGCCTCGGGGCCGACGCCCGCCTCACGTCGGGGGAGTCCTATCGGGCCGCCAACCGCTGGGCGCGCGCCATCCATGACCACCCGAGGCGACCCGACGGCATCGCGTACGCCGCGCGCCACGATCCGACCCGCATCTGCGCCGCCCTCTTCGAGCGCGTCAGCGCGGAGCTCGAGGTGACCCGGCTCGGCTCCCTCGTGGATCCGGCGAACGCCGCGCTCCTCGCCAGGCTCCTTGATACCTACAAGTTCGGTCTCGTCTGAGCCTCGACGAGCGGGCGGCGCGGCGGCTCACGGCGCTCCGCCGAGCGCGATGGCGGAGCAGGGCGCGCGTGCGGGCTCCGCGCGCGCGCGCCGGCACAACCGGTGCTTCTCCTGGAAGCAGGCGCGCCGCCGCGGCGCCGCGATGGGCGGAGATCGCGGGACGCACGGCCGAGAGGCGGGGGTCCGATGAAAATCAAGAATCTGCGGCTGGAAACAGGCTATCTCGTGGAGCCCATCCCGCTCCAGAAGGGCATTGCGGTTCATCAGATCCAGATCACCACGGTGGGCGGACAGGGCTCGCCTCGGGTCTGTATCTCGCTCGATCCCAACCGCTGCACCGTGGACAGCTTCGGCGAGGCCAAGGCGTGCACGCGGGTGGCGCCGGTCCAGATCGAGGCGGACGTGGAGCTCCTCGAGGAGTGCGACGACAAACAGCTGCTCGCCCTCAAGTTCGAGGGGGGCAACGGGCCAGCGGTCCGGCTCGCGCTCCTGCCCCTGTGCGGCACAGGCAAGGAGGCCATCGTCGCGCGGCTCCTGATCTTCGGGGACACCGGGGAGATCATGGCCATCGTGCCGATGCAAGGGTCGTCGGCCGGCTGCCTGACGGCGTGAGCGAGCCCGGCGCGGCACCGCCGCGCCAGGCTCGCCGGGCGCCCTGCCGACCTCAGGGGCCGGGACAGGGGCGGAACACGAGGCCGTACTCGATCCGGACCTGGACGTCGGTCGTGTCGTTGGTCAACACCCCGGAGCTCGACGGCGCAAGCCGGTTCGTGACATAGAGGCTCGTCTTGATGTTGAGCGGCCGCACGGTGCCGCACTCGGACCAGACCGAGGTCGTGAAGGTGTCCGTGCGCGAGAAGTTGTTCGTGAACGGCCCGATCATGCTCCAGGTGAGCGGCCCCGAGGTGAGCGGCGACCCCGAGAAGTAATACGATGTCTCGTGGAGCCCCTGGACGCCTGCCTCCAGGTCGGCGAACCCCCGGTACGTGGCGTCGAAGACCGCGACTTGCCACCCCGGATCGAACCGCAGATCCACGGCCAGCTGGCAGAAAGCGCGGTTCGCGGCGCGGCCGATGCCCGGGCCGGTGTGCGCCTCGAACTGGTCGAAGATGACGGTCAACGCCTTCTGATCAGGCGAGATCACCCCCGCAGCGGAGCCGACAGGGCAGCCGCTGCCAGCATAGGTGAAGTTCGCGATCCGCGTATTCTGCGCCAGCGCAGGAAAAGCGAAGAAAAACGCCGAACAAAAGCCGAACGCCCATCGCAGGAACATCGTCCCCCCCTTTCGCCGTCAGGCGACATCACATCGCCGTGCGTCGTCGCCGGCGCGCGCGCGTCACCGCTGTCGCACGCCGGCCGACATGTCGTGACGAGCATGCGATGGCGGCGCGCTCCGCGCAACCCGAGCGGGGCACTCTCGCCCGGCGCGGCGCCGCAGACTGGCCGGAATCCATCGAATGATGTGAGGCCTGTGGGGCTCACGGACATTCGACCAGAGCCGGACTGCAGGCGAAGCAGACGAAACGAAGGAGAGGCCTGTCACGGAGGCTCGTGGCCACGGCGCGTCTTCGGAACTCGCGCCGTCGCGCGCTCGCTGAAGAATCCCGAGCATCCAGGCTGCCGCTTCACGACGGCGCGGCGGCGGGGGACGGCCCTCCTCGCTTTGCGCCGGCGGAGGGCGGCCCCGGGAGCGGCGGCGCGGCGACGCGGAACACCGGGACGAGATTCACGCGCTCGTCCCAGGATGGATGACGCTTGTAGAAGAAATCGAGACGAGCCTTTGCGTCCTTCGCAAACGCAGGATCGCGCAGACGCGCATCGAACTCGCTGCGCAGCGCCGGATCCGCGGCGAGCATGCGGCGCGCCTCCTCCTCGGCGACGTAGGCCTCCATGTACTCCTTGCGCTCGAAGGAGGCGTTGAAGAAGCCCCAGGCGACGAGGGAGTCGGGCGCGAGCGGCTCGAGGAGGTGCAGGACGATCGGCGCCCGCGGCTGCGCGATGGGAACGAACAGGGAGCCGGCCGGAAGATCCTGCCGCTCCGGCCGGAAGGCGCCCTGGAGCTCCACGGGCGTCCGACCCTCGAAGGACCGCTCGAACGTCACCGTGTCGGCCCGGAACGCCTCGACGGCGAAGCCGGGGCGAGCCGCGGGGAGGACCTGGTAACGCACGCCGTGCAGGCGCAGCTTGTCGGCCACCCAGGCCGCGTACGCCGCCGGGATGACATAGCCGGCTTCGGGCGCGGTGACCGTCAGGTCCGGCTGGATGCGGTCGAACAGCGGCACGCGCCAGATCTCCGGGCGAGACTCGTCGTAGCGGGTCCACGTGCCGCCCGAGATCTCCGAGGCGCGCTTCTCGTAAGCGAAGCCGCGGAACGGGAAGATGCGCGAGACCGGCCCCGCGCGGTGCGTGAGGGCGAACGGGGCGCCGGCGAGGCGCGCGCTCGCGGCGTCCGCGCGCTCGGCCGCGGCCTGGAGCGCGCCCGCGCCGGAACCGGAGGAGACGCGCTCGAAGAGCGCCGCGAGGAGGTCGTGGACCGCGCGCACGCGCTCGGCGTGGGTGGCCCAGCTGTGCGTCTCGACGAGCACGCCGATGCGGTTGCGGGCAGCGCTGTAGGACTGCGAGAAGCGCGGCGGCCCCGGCTCGGTGGAGATCCCCGACGAGGGATCGTCGTCCTCGCGGAAGGCCGGATAGAACGGGAGCGGCAGGTGACCGAGCGCCGTGAGGCGCGCCTGGAGCTCCCCCGAGAGGGCGCGCGCCACGGCGTCGAGCCCGCCGGGGTGAGGCACCGAGGGCTCCACGACCACCGCGATGTCGTGCTGGAACTTCGCGCCGTCGGTCGTGTGCAGGTCGACCTGGACCACCGGATCCCAGGCGTCGAGGAGCGCCAGCATCGCCCGCATCTCGGGCGCCTCGGCCTTCATGTAATCGCGGTTCAGGTTGAGGTTCTGCGCGGTGACACGGAAGCCCATCTCCTCGGGGCCGCGCTGGTTGGGCCGCTGGTTTCGACGGAACCGCTCGTGGCCGTCGACGTTGAACACCGGCACGAACACCGCCGTGGCCGCCGCGAGGGCGCCGGGCGCCATCGCGCCGTCGAGCAGCTCGCGGAGCGCCCAGAAGCCGCCGTCCTTGCCGTCGATCTCCCCGGCGTGGATGCCGCCCTGGAACAGGATCACCGGGCGCCGCTTCGTCCGCGCCGCCGCCGGGTCGAGCGTGCCGTCGTCGGAGGCGGCGATGGCGAGCATGGGCCTGCCCTCGGGCGTCGTGCCGAAACGGATGCAGCGGGCGCGGCCCGGATAGGCCTCCTCGAAGGCGCGGCATAGCCGCTCGACCTCGGCATAACGACCCGTGCGCCGGAAGCCGGTCCGCTCGGCCTCGGTGACGAGCGAGGGCGGCGCGGGCCGCGCAGAAGGCGCTGGCCCGCCGCCGGCCGGCGCGCCGCGCGCCGGGGCCTGGCGGGGCGCGAGCAGCGCGGCCAGCGCGATCCCGAGGGCGGCGGTGTGATGAAGGAGCGCGGCGCGGGGGTGAGACATCGCGGGAGTCGAGCAAATTCCGCGGAGAGCGGCAAGGCGCGATCGTCCCGGCCGGCATCAGGCGAAGCGCGATGCCGGCCGAGCTCAGGAGTGCTCTCTCAGCGGGGCGCGAATGGGCCGTGCTTCAGCGGGGGCGCGATGTCGGCGCCGGTGGATTTGGCCAGGATGCCATTGTTCTAGGCAGGCGCTCGCCGCGAGACGGGCGGCAAACTTTAGCCGGTGGGCGGGGTGCCGCTCGGCGCAGCGCCGGGCACCGCGTGTGCAGCCGTGCCGTTCAGCACAGCGGGGGTCGCCGCGCCATTCGGCACAGCGGGGACTCCAGCGCCGGGCGACGCCGGCGCCGTCGGCCCAGCCGAGGCCTCGTCCGCCGGTGCGGCGGCGGTATCGCTGGACGACGCCGCTCGGCCAGTGCGGCCCTTGTAGAGGGACGGCGCGATCGAATCGGCGTCCCCTTCATTCCAGCGCAGGTACGAGACGGCGCGGCGGGTCTGGTCGTAGGCGTGGACGAGCAGCGAAAACGCCCGCGCCCTCCTGTCCGCAGCCTCGGTCGGCCCGGGACCTTTGCCATGCTCCCTCACGCCGAGGGCCGCGAGGATCTGCGGCCCGATCTCCCCGGCGCGCCTCACTTCTTCCTCGGTCGCTGCCGTCTTGCCGGTGACCTCCGACCAGCTCGCGGTGAAGAGCGCCGAGAGCGCGACAAGGTCATTGGCCGTGTCGATGTACCCCTGTCCGGCCCGGATCTCCGCGACCGTGTCCGCGTCGAGCAGGCCGCGGCGGGCCAGCGCCTCGGCGTCGCTCAGCAGGTTCTCGCGCAGCGGGGCCGCCTCCGCGAGCAGCGGCTTCAGCGCGTTCTCGGCGACTCCGCTCGACAGCCACGCGAGGTGCGCGTACCAGGCGGCGAGCGCATACGTCTCGAGCCGGTCGAGCAACGCGACATCGTGCTGCGGCAGCCGCTCCGCGATGGCGGGGCGCAGCGCGAGGATGCCTGGCAATACGCCCAGCACCTGCGAGACTACCCGGGGGATGTCGAGGTTGATCGCGATCAGCCGATCCGGGCCGAGAGCCTCGATCTCGGACAGGGTCTTGTCGAATGCCGCCGCTGCCTGGGGCGGAGCCGCGGGCCTCTTGGGGGCAGGCTTCTTCTTGACAGGAGAAGGCTTCGTCATGAGGGGATGACCTCTCGTGTTCGTCGTCGCGGAGCAGCGGAGAACAGGGACGACGCGCCCCTCACCCCGCGCGCTGGACTTGATGTGAGCGCCAGGCGTACGCCCGACGTTCCGGGCAGGGATAATCACCGCTACCGAGCCGTCAATCGATCTCCCGGCTGATTTTATGACGGCGTGCCGCCGAACGTCGTAATCTTGCGCCATGGCACTCGAGCCCGCGCAGGGCTGGGTAGCGATCTCGCCCTGGCAGAAGGCCGCCTGGCCTCTCGGGGCCCGAGCCATCGGTTCGGGCGCTCTGGCGCAGTGACAGGCGCGCTGGGTGTGCCGATGATTGGCCAGCGCGTGCTGTGCCATGAACCGGAGAGCACCGCCATGGTCCGCCGTCTCCGGTGCCAGGAAGGCTGCCGGCAGCCTTTCCCGGACCGTGTCCGGTGCCAGGAAGGCTGCGGGGAGCCTCCCCCGGACCGTGTCCGGGTAGTGGCTAACTTTGAGTGAAACTGGCCAAGTTTGGCCAGATGAACGGACGTCGTCGCTAAGCTTCGGCCAGAAGTAGTGCGGCCCGCGGGTGCTGGTAACACCCCGGGCCGCGTGGCCGAACTCTCGCCGTAACGAGGTCCGACATGCTGACCGTAGTCCGTTCGCCTTCGGGCGAGCAAGAAGGCGAAGGTGCGCCCGCGCGCCGCCGACGCCTCTGCGTCACCCGCTCGCTCTCCGACGTCGAGCGCATGCGGCTCCGCGCCGCGCTCCGCAACCTGCGCGCCTTGTACGGCACGTGGGCATGCCTTGCCGAGGTGATGGGCATGCCGACCCGTTCGATCCGCGCGATCGCGTCGGGCAAGTACGCCGGGTCGCCCGGAACCGCCATGCGCGCCGCGCGTGCAGCTGGAACCACCATCGAGCGGCTCTTGGGCCGCCCCGTGGCCGCCGACCGCTGCCCGCACTGCGGCAGGGGTGCCCCATGAGCGCGTGGGGCCATCAGGCCGGCCCCGCTCGCGTCCTGAACATCGCCGAGATCGTCGCGCAGGAGCCGTTCATCCGGACCGTCCTGCGTGGCCTCGGTGTGCCCGTCGTCGATCTCAGCGACGTGGCTCAGGATGTCGTGCTCGGGGCGTGGATGAGCTCGCAGGCGGGTCGCTACAGGCCCGACCGCACGCGCGAACCTATGGACGCGCTGAAGCGCTGGCTCTTCGGAGTGTGCCGCTTCCACTGCACGCACTACCACGAGCGCGCGTTCCGTCGCCGAGAGGTGCCGGTCGACCACCCATGGGCCGCCACGGGCGAGGATCGAGTGGACCCCGGGCACGTCGGCGAGCGCATCGACGCGGCCGAGGCGCTCATGGCCATCGCTGCGATGCCCATCTGGGCCCGCGAGGTGCTCGTGCTCGCCGCGCTCGGGCACGGAGGCACCGAGATCGCCGACATCCTCCGCATCCCGCTCGGCACGGCGGGCAGCCGCCTGCGGCTCGCTCGGGCCCGCCTCGCTCGCAGGCTGCGCCGGCTCCGGTAGCCCGCCTCTCCCCGCCTTCACCTCGCCCGCCTCCGCCTCATCCCACAACGCCCTGAACGTCCGCCGCTGGACGGGCGGCGAGTTACGGCACGTCGCCGCTCGGCGTATGCCCATCCCGACGCTACAGGAGGACTGAATGCCGACGGTCAAAGAGATGGAGCGAGAGCTCAATAGCCTGCTTGCACCGAATGGGGAGCATGAGGACGAAATCAATGCGGTTGCCTCATCGTTTTTAGCGGAATTCATTGCGTATCTGACGCGCGACGGAGGGGTGGCCTCATTCGAATACATGGGCGTTGCGACATGGAAAAAGATGCAACTCGCGCTGCGCGAAGCGTCGATAGAGACTGTCGCCAACAAGTGCGCCACGATCACCGTCCGTCTGTACAACAAGGAGCACGCCGTGCCCATTGCCGTCAGCAAGCTCGCCAGGGCGCACACCGTAAGCGGCATGTCTATCACCTGGATCATCTCGTGCAATGGCGAGCATATTCAGTACGTCCCAGCGTCTAAGGATACCCACGTGAAAACGTTTGAAAGCGTGTCGACTCTGATCGTGAGTCGAATCAGGGAGAAGGTAATTCACGGTAATATCCAAGCGTCTCCCCTAGTTCTCCCGTGACGTGGTACCAAGTCCCAGGACCACGCAAGACAATCATCGTAGAAACAAGGCCGTCGCGGCCATACCACGGCGCCTCCGTCAGGTATGGCAGTCCTTTAAGGGCTCCAGAGGCCGCTGCGACTGTTCGCGCCGCTAGTAGAAGCGCCGGGGAGCTGTCGCTCATCGCGACACCCCCGCGCAACGCGCCCCGCCGTCTATGACATCCGCTGCACTAGCGCGCCATCTTTCGAGCCGCCCGTGTCGGCAAAGCTCTACCGCGTGCGACATCACCTAGTATGGACTGCCGACGATCCACCCGCAAGCAACTGTTGCTCCGGTTCGAAGACCACGCTCAGCTGCTACGAACGCTCGGCCCTAGGGTCGGCGGCTTCTCTGTGCGGATCTGCCGGCCATACGATAACTGCCGCGTTGCTCGAAAGTGAGGCGCTTTACTTGCGCCTTCGCACCCAGCGTTTGATGAGCATGCGCGAGCCTGTGCGCACCAGAGCAGACAGCCTATTGTGTACGGGTGGGCTCGGCCGCTGAGCGGTCTTCGGACCGTCGGACAACCCCATGATCTGCGCCCACCTAACTACGATCTCCTCTTCGTTAGGTGGCCGCAACTCGACCGCGTAGTGCGGATGCTCTCGCATGAGTGTCTCTTCAGTCTCGATCGACTCTCGAATGGTGACATCTCGCGCGACGACACGCGCGTAGTAATCGCGTCGACGGTTTATTTGCTCCACGTTCGACGGAATGAACACGTACTGCTCTCCGTGCCCCTCGAGAGCGAGAAATTCAACAAGCAGGTCAAAAAACAGCAGGAGTCGATGGCAATCCTCTACGCGGTAATAGCTGCGCGTACCTAGCCCGTGGAGGGCATAATGACGGTTCAAGTGCGACAGACTGAAGTCGGCCGAATCTGTATTGACCCAAAGCCATCTCTCATGAAAATCCGCCAGAGCGGACGCGTACGCCGCATGGAGCTTGGGCTCATACTTGGGCTTCCCAGAGCGAATGCGCCGGCGAATCTTATGTGACTTCATATCCTCCTTGTCTCCTAGCGACCACCCGCAGTACGAGCGCAAGGCCCCTTCTGCCGCTGGAAACAATGTGAGAACGCATGACACGAAGTCGTGCTTGAGGTAGTGCAGTACTCCTCTCTCTAGAACGTGCGAGAATTCGCGCAGATGTGGTAGCTGCGAAGCGCGGTATACGTAGAACGCGCGAAAGTCCGGGTGGTAAATGTTGGCGATCAGTATTTCGTCGACTGTGCGCTCAACGGTTGCCACCTCGGCTGGTGTCGAAGGAGGCTTCGCTTGCACTGACTTGCAGTACGCCGCGAGAGCGTCCCATTGCCCACCGAGCAGAAACGGCGATACCAGACCACCGTAATCCATCAAGACCTTGCTCACTGCACTATATTCGTTTGCGTATTCTTCCATCATACTGCGGCCTATGCGCTAGAGCCACCGTCGTGGCTGATGGACCAGGCTTCTGGCCCATGTCCCAAGTCCCTCCGAGCAATGCGCCACCTGGGCTATGACATCCGCTGTCCTAGCGTCCCATATCCAGCGCCCTTCCGAGCGGTCTTCGCCGGCAAAACCGCTATAATCAGAGGACCTTATACGAAAGTGCCCCGCTCCCAGCGGCAAACTGAGAGCAGGGCGGCAGAAGCCGAGCGGGTTGCCCCGTCCAGCGTCCTGGCAGACCGGATCGTGGGCCCTCCGCCGGGGAAAGGCAAGGGTCCCGTGGCGAACGTGCTCCCACGCGAGCGGCAGCTTGCCGTGCTCGCGGCCTTGGTGGACGGCAACAGCGAGCGCGCGGCCGAGCGCATGACGGGCGTCAGCCGGCCGACGATCAACCGCTTCGCCCTCTTGGCTGGGCAGGGCGCTGCCCGCCTTCATGATCGGCGCGTGCGGGACCTGTCCTGCTCGCTGATCAGCTTCGATGAACTTTGGGGGTGGGTTGCGAAGAAGCCTCACCGCGTAGACCCAGCCGAAGATGCGGTCGATGTCGGCGAGGGGTGGATCTTCGCCGCGATCGACGTGTCGAGCCGGCTCTGCGTCTCGTTCTTCGTCGGGAAGCGAGACCAGGAGAGCACCGACCGCTTCATCGAAGACCTCCGTGCGCGGCTCGTGGTGATGCCGCAGCTCATGACGAGCGACGGCTTCGCGCCGTACGTGTCGTCCGTCGGGACGAGCTTCGGCCCGTCGAGCACCTTCGCGCAGACCGTGAAGCACTACCGCAAGGGGAGCCGCCGCGGTCCGGACCATCGGTACGAGCCACCCAGGGACCCGTTCATCGTCAAGCGAGCGGTCTTCGGCGCTCCCGACATGGCGAAGGCGAGCACGGCGCACTCCGAACGCCTGAACCTCACCATGAGGCACGTCAACGGCCGGCTGCGCCGGCTCTGCTTGGCGTTCTCCAAGAAGATGGAGAACCACAGCGCGGCCGTCGCGCTGGCCTACACGCACTACAACTTCTGCCACGTGGTGAAGACCCTCCGCGTGACCCCGGCGATGCAGGTCGGCGTGACCGACCACGTGTGGAGCGTGGAGGAGTTGCTCGACGAACTCATGTCCGACGCGCCGAGCGAGAAGCCCACCGCCCGACCGCTCGCCCACATCAAGCCGGAGGGAGCGGCGCGAGAGCTCCCCGCGGGGCGCGGGTTCTTGCGCGTGGTCCAGGGCGGCGCCGCCCCGAGCCCGCCCGTCGCCCCTGCGCCACCTCCGCCCGCCCCGATGCCCGTCGCCGCGACTCCGAACGCCGCCACCGTCGAGCCGACCGGTCAGCTCGACCTGCTCTCATGGCGCCCGAAGCCCCGGAAGCCGGTGCAGTTGTCGCTGTTCGACGATCCCGAGCCGATCTGATCAAGGTCCTGACCGCCTGCGCTGGGAACCTCGACGCCAGCTCGCGTGCAGCGCCGGACAGGAGTAGCCTTGCCCGCCATGCCGGACTTACTGAAATGGGAACGCCTCGCCCATGATGACAGCGGCGACATGAAGACGGAGTGGCAGGAGACGTACCGCGCCAGGGTTCATGGCGGCTGGCTCGTTGCCATCTGGGCGACTGTGGAGCGCGATGTCACGGGCACACCGAAGGGACAGGTGGCACCTGCGACCAGCACAACGGTCGCGGCCGGGAGGCGCATCCCGGACGGCTACTGGGGCGGTGGGCTCACATTCGTCCCGGACCCTGACAACAAATGGGATCCGGTTCGCTACGACGGGAGGAACTCGGCGGACCCGAGCGGGAAGCAAACTTAGCCAGATCAAGCGGCTGGCCAAACTTGGCCACTACCCGTGTCCGGTGCTGCCAGGGCTGCCGGCAGCCTCCCCCAGGACCGTTTCCGGTGCTGCCAGGGCTGCCGGCAGCCTCACCTGGACCGTGTCCGGTGCCAGGAAGGCTGCGGGGAGCCTCCCCCCGGACCGCGTCCGGTGCCAGGAAGGCTGCGGGGAGCCTCCCCCCGGACCGCGTCCGGTGCCAGGAAGGCTGCCCGCAGCCTTTCCCGGACCGTGTCCGGTGCCACGAAAGCTGCCAGACTGCGCCGTCTCCCTTAAGCTCGGCCAGAGATGAGCGCGCTCCCTTCCCGCCGTGCGCTGTCCCTTGGAGCTGCCCTGATCGGCGGCGCGGCGCTCCTCGCGCCGCTCGGCATCGCCTCGCTGCGCCGCGCCCCGGCCGAGGGGGTGGATGCCCCGGCGGCGGCGCCCGGATCCCCCGCTGCGGCGACGGCGCCTGCAGACGGCGGCGCCGGCCTTCTGGACGGCGACGCCGGCGCGCCTGCAGACGGCGGCGCCGGCCTCCTGGACGGCGGCTGGGACGCGGGCGGCGCGCGGTTCGAGCTGCCCGCGTGGTCCGCCTCGTCGCGCGCGGCCACCTACGGTGGGCTCTCGGCCGACGGTTGCGACAGGGAAATGAAGCGCCGCGGGATCCCGCACGCCCCGGCGCGCGGCGCCCCGCTGGTGGACCGGCCGATCAGGATCACCGGCGCGCTGCACGGGGTCACGTTTCGCGGCGACGGCGTCGCGAAGCCCAGGTCGGCCTCCCCGTTCGACATCGCCGATTGCCGGCTGGTCCTCGCGCTCGACGATCTCGCCGCCTTCCTGGCGACGCGCGGGATCGTTGAGGTTGTGCACTTCAGCATGCACCGGCCCGGTCCAGCAGGCGCGGTCGCTCCGGCGAAGGCGCCCGCGAAGCCGGCGGCAGGCAAGAAGACCCCGAAGGGCGCCGGCAAAGCGGCGAAGCCGGGTGAGCGCGCCGCGAAGAAGCCGGCGGCGGCGCCGGGGCGCCCCAACCAGCACGCCCTCGGGCTCGCCATCGACGTGGCTGCCTTCGTGAAGGCCGACGGGACTCGGCTCGACGTGAAGGCCGACTGGCTCGGCGCCATCGGCGCGCCGCCGTGCGGCCCCGGATCGGAGCCGAAGGCGCCCACTCCCCACGCGCTCGAGCTGCGGGAGATCCTCTGTTCCATTTCCACGAGCGGGCTGTTCAACGTCGTCCTCACGCCCAACGCGAACGAGGCGCACGCGAACCACTTCCATTTCGATATCAAGCGAGACGCACGCTACTTCCTGCTGGAGTGAGCGCGCGTCACGGCGCCGTGTCGCTCCGCTGAAGTGGACGGATCGAGTGCCCGCCCGAAGCGAAGGGCCCGCACATACCGCTGACCAGCGGGCCGCATTGCGTTATCGAGAGACATTTTCCACGGGCAAATGCATCCTTGAAGCCGTTCCTGCTGGTTGACGCCGCGCGGCTGGCGCAACTACCGTGCACGCGGAATGAGGGACGGGAACAAAGCCACAAGAGGAGCGTCCGTTGTGGCTGTTGCGCTCTGCGCGTGGTGCGCAACCACATCGACCGCGTGCACGTACTCCGATGGCTGCTGGGAGACGCGCACGTGCGCTCCGGATCCGGAGCCGCCGCCCGGACCGTGCGAGGGAGAGCTCGGCACGGCGCCGGCACTCGACGAGTGCGGGGTGTTCGTCAGCGAGCACGGCGACGACAACCATCCCGGCACGAAGGACGCGCCGGTGAAGACGCTCCAGCGCGCGGTCGGGATGGCCGCGACCAGGCGAGGCGGCGGCGAGGCACCGACCCGGCGCGTGTACGCTTGCGGCGAGGTGTTCGAGGAGACGATCTCCCTCCCCTCGGGCGTCGATCTCTGGGGCGGCCGACGCTGCGAGGGCGGCGATTGGTCGTTCGGCGGGCCCGCTCAGCGGACGACCATCGCGCCACCCGGCGGGGTCCCGCTGCGCGTCATCGAGGGAGACGACGCGACGTCGACGATCTCCGGCGTGCGCGTCGTGGCGGCGGACGCCTCGGCGATCGACGGCAGGTCGTCGATCGCGGTGATCCTGAGCTACGGCGCCAGGGTGAAGCTGGTCTCGAGCGTGGTCATCGCGGGCAACGGCAAGGACGGGGAGCCCGGCGAGGACGCGTCGAGCGCCCGCGCGGAGAGCGGGCAGTTCGGGAACGACGGGGCGGACGCCTGCACGGAGGGCGCCGCGACGGGCGCCCTCCCGGTCGTGACCGCGTGCGGCGAGGGCATCGAGTCGACGGGCGGGTACGGGGGCGACGGCGGGATCGAGCGGGGCGGCGACGGCGCTTCGGGGCAGCCCGAGCCCGCACCGAACCCCGAGGGCAAGGGCCTCGGAGGAGCCGGCGCCGGCAGCATGGCGTGCAGCGACGGGACAGATGGCGCGCCCGGCGCGGACCGTGGCCGCGCCGGCGGCGCGGCCGGCATGGGCTATCTCACCGACGATGGGTGGATCGGCGTCCGCGGTGACGACGGGGACCGGGGCGGCGTCGGCCAGGCCGGAGGCGGCGGGGGCGGAAGCAAGTCGGGCGACGGCGTGAGTCCCCCCGTGTGCCCGGCCTCCCGACCCCAGACCGGGGCGTCCGGCGGCTCGGGGGGCGGCGGCGGCTGCGGTGGCCTGGGCGGCAAGGGCGGCGGGTACGGCGGCGCGAGCATCGGCATCGTGGCGCTCGAGGGCACGGAGCTCACGCTCGAGGCCACCGACGTGTTCACGGGCCGCGGCGGGAACGGGGGGACCGGCGGAACGGGCCAGCCGGGCGGCTTCGGCAAACACGGCGGGTACGGTGGCAAGGGGTTCGTGGCCGGGATGTGGAACGCCTGCCATGGCGGCAGCGGCGGCACCGGCGGCCGCGGGGGCGACGCCGGCGGCGGGCTCGGCGGCCCGTCCGTCGGCATCGCCTACGTGGTCCCCAACCTGGCCCTCCGGCCCGGCACCTTGATCACGGTCGGACCGGCCGGCGAGGGCGGCCTCGCGGGGAACGCCCCCGCGGACGATGAGGCAGGCAAAGGCGGTTCCGGTCCTTCGGCGGGGACCCAGGCGTTCAGCGGGCCGAGCGAGCTGCCCCGTTAGCCTTGGAGAGCGTGCGTCCCACGGGACGCTTCCGGTGAGGAATGCCCATGCGCGTGAAGTCCCTGTTCCTTCCGTTCGTCGTCCTGCCGCTCGCCATGGCCGGTTGCGGGAACCCGCCGGAGGTGAACGAGCCGGGCGGCGCACCGCCGTGCGACGCTCCGTCCGCCTGTCCGGGCGATGCCGTCCCGGAGTCGGCGTGCCTCGAGGAGCTCGCCGCGGATCGCGCCATCGACGGCTGCGGGGTGTTCGTCAACATCGACATCCTCGGCGGAAACGACGCGAACCCCGGCACGAAGGACCGGCCGGTTCGCTCGGTCCAGCGGGCGATCGAGCTCGCTCGCACCGCGCGCGGTCGCGTGTTCATGCCCGCCGATACCTTCGTGGGGGCGATCAGGCTTCCTTCCGGCGTGGACATCCATGCCGGCTTCGACTTCCTCGAATGGCGGCGCCGGAGCAGGGACGACAGCGGCCGCATCAATTCCGAGGTGGATGCGCGGATCGCGGTGATCGTCGAGCCGGCACGCCCCGGCGACACGGGGGCCGCGGACGGGGTCTCGACGCTCGATCACGTGTGGGTCCAGAGCGGGGTCCAAATCGGGGTGCTCGTTCAGTCCAACACCGAGGTGGAGATCGTCCATAGCGAGATCAAGGCGCTCTACGTCGGCAGGGCGGGCCACGACGGGGAAGAGTGGCGGCCGAGCCGAGCGGCGGCCGGCCCCGATGGCCTGTTCGGTGAGGACGGGTGTTCCGCCGCGGCGATCCCCGGGGGCGCGGCGGTGACGAACCCGTGTGACGACGGAACGTCGAGCACCGGTGGCAAAGGCGGTGATGGGCTTCCCGCGCGGGCCGAGGACGGGGACACCGGTGACCCGGTGCCGGCGTCCGACCCGTACTCAGGCCTCGGCGGCGACGCGGAGCGCGAGGACAGCGTCTGCGAGAACGGCCGGTCCGGGCTCTCCGGGTCCCCGGGAACGGTGGGGGCGGCCGGCCAGGGCATCGGGCGCCTCACCGAGACGGGATGGGAGGGCGACAAGGGGACGGACGGCGGCAGGGGCACGCCGGGCCAGGGTGGAGGCGGGGGCGGCGGCCGGCGCGGCGGGCTCGCCGTGTGCACGGCGGCGGACAAGGGAGGGGCCAGCGGCGGCTCTGGAGGCGCTGGCGGTTGTGGCGGCCGAGGGGGTCGAGGCGGCGGGAACGGCTCGCCGTCGATCGGCCTCGCTGTGCTGCACGCCAGGGTGACGGTCCGGGACAGCGTCATCAAGGCGCCCGCCGGCGGGCGGGGAGGCCACGGAGGGCCGCCGCAGCAAGGTGGCAAACCTGGACGAGGCGCGCCGGGCGGCGACGGCCGCGACGGAGCGCGGGCCTGCGAGGGGGGCCGCGGCGGTGACGGCGGCGACGGCGGCTACGGCGGCCCCGGGCGCGGCGGCGACGTGATCGGGATCGCCTACCTCGACGAGGAACAGCTCACGCTGGAAGGGGTAACCTTCGAGCTGGGCGTGCCGGGTCGAGGAGGCACGAGCTGGAGCCATGACGGCACCATGACGACGGGAGAGGCTGGCGTCGCCGTGGAGACGCTGCGTTTCCCTGAGTAGGCCGTGGTGCGGGCCAGCTCCTACGCTGGCGGGCGCCTCGTCACTTCTGCGTATCAGGAGCAGATTCGGTGCCGCGACGATCGAAGATCTTCAAAATAGACTCGATCATCGTCCGCAGCTCTTGTGGAGGCCGGTGCGTAATCGTCCACTCCAGCACCAAGCCGAGCAACCTTCGGACGGAGTCACAGTCAGCCTGCCGCACGACCAGCGTCGTCGCCACCTCTCTGGATAGAATCGCATCGAAGGCGTCTCCCATCGAGCACAGAGTCCCTGACCATTCACTCCTCGGGAGCTCGGATGCCGACGCACCGACGTCGCGCGACTCCACGATCGCAGAGAGACAGTTAAGCCCATCGGAGAGCGCCTGCGCCACTTGCCGATCACGCATCATTCGCCCGTCCCCTACTTCTCAAACTGATATCGACAGAGCCAGGTTCCAATCGGATTGCTGACGGTACAGTTGTCTCCGTTCGAATACTGATAAGAGCATGTTCACGTGGGTTTGCTGGTCCGACCGCAGCCGGTCGGCACCTCACCGCGACCGAAAGAGGTTCTGTGCCGATCTCGATGAGCTACGGACTCGTAGGCTCATCGACCCTCTCGCCGAGTCTGCGCTTTATCCAGGTTGAGGCACCTCGACGTACTCTAATCGCCCCGTCTGCTTCACGCACAAAGTCGGGCGCAAGGACGATTGTGGACTTGGTTGGTCGGAATGCAGCAGGATCGGAGCGTGGTCCGGCATCTGGCCCGGCATACCATCCGATCTCTCCGCTAGGGAGCTTTCGTCCGATGATGATGCCGTCACCATCGTTCGGCCAATCGTCGGGTTTATGGATGCCGATCGTTCCATCCACCTCTTGAACGATCACAGCCTCGGGTAGGCTGTCCAGACGACCGTGATAGTTCCTGATCTCTTCGGCGATGATCTCTTGGACGGTCGGTTCGACGTTGGAAGCTGGAGGCTCGCGCTCGGGGGTCTCGGGAACGCTGGACGGCGCGGCCACTGGCTCCGCCGTGTCAATGGCCATGCAGACGTCCAGCTTTGCCCTGGTCGCGGCCAGGGCGCTTCGTTCGGCCTCGCACCCGTCGTCCGAAGGCGTCGCGCCTGGAGACGTGGGTGATCCACTGGCATCCGCTGCGACACCTGGTGCATCCTGTGGTACGGCGCGTCCGAGGAAGACGCCAAGGATGCCAGCCCCAGCAATGATGACGAACCCGAAGGCATGAGAACTTGTCATGGCGCATTCTCACTGCGGCGGCTTCGACGGTTGATCGAGCTTCCCTCCGAACATGAACTGTACGCCAGGGCTCGCAGGCTTTCCGTTGATTGTGATCGTCCCATCCGGCTCACGGTTCCAGACGGGTCGTGGAGGGATCGGAGGATCCCAGGGGCGGAATGCGTCGGGATCTGTGCGTGGTCCGGCGTCTGGCCCTGCATAAACTCCGAGCCGTCCGCTGGGCAACTTGCGCGCGATGATGTATCCATCGCCGTCATCCGGCCATTCGTCAGGTTTATAGACACCGGTCCTCCCATCGTAGTGCTGGACGATCACGGCCTCGGAATAGCTGTCCAAGAGCCGTCGATTCCGACGGATCTCTTCGACCTTCGACATGCGCTGGTCGAGGGGCTGGGATTCCGGAGGATCGGGCTCGGATGGCTTGGCGGCGCCAGATGGCCCGGCCTCGGGAACCCGCGAACGAAGAGCCATGCAGAGTTCCAGTTGTGCGCTGGTCGAGGCGAGAACGGCGCGTTCCTCTCTGCAGCCACGGCCTGGAGGTGCCGCAGTCGAACTCGGGGGCGATGCGCTCGGAGACGCTTGTGCGCCTGGCGCGTCGCACGTAGAGACCCGTCCAATGAAGGCGCCAGCGACACCGGCAATGAGCGCGAACACGAGGCAGCTGCAAGTTGTCATCGCGCCTCTCGCTACCACGCGCAGCCTGGGGGCACGGGCCGACAAGCCGCGTGATCTTGATTCGGCCACTCCTGAGGAATGATGCCGATGTCGCATGGCGTCAGCCAGTTGTTCGGATCTGGCGCAGGGCATACCTGTATCCCGTCGGCCGCCAAATCCTCCGCGCTAATGAGTATCTCCTCCATGAACAGGAGCGTCAACTCGTCAGCACCGACGCCGTTGCACGCGGGCGTGAACATGAGTTGGTCCGTCGCGTAGCAAAACACGACGCAGTTGATCGGCGGATCCGTATGACAGAATGGCTTGGAGAAATCTTGACTGGGCTGCGTTTCTTGACTGTTTTGCGAGCTATCAGGAGTGCATTTCGACGTCTCTGCTCCAATCGAGCAAAGGGCGAACGTCAACGTGATGAACCGAGGAATGTGCGAAGCGAACTGTCTCATGCGAATCTCCTGTGGGTCAAGCTCACGCCTCGCCCCTCGCGGCAGGTTCGGTGACGAGCGGCAACGTTGAGCCCCCGCGGCGCGCGTAGAAACCGCATTCGCTCTCACAAAAGAGCAAGCCCGCCGCCGTATGTCTTCCCGATGCGGCGAGACTCTTCTCACCAGCGCGCGGCGTCAATGGGTGATCAGGAGCACAAATTCTGTCCTTGCGCCAGTTAGGGCGGCCGGACAGGGCATCGGGCGCATCACCGAGGCGACAAGGCGACAAGGCGGCAAAGGCCAGCATAGGCATGCCGGGTCAGGGCGGATGCCTGGCAGCGGTCCGCTCGACGTCCCAGCATGGCGTACGCCGGCGCTGCAAAACCCACACTGGACGCGAAGCACGCTTCGCGGCGCCCCCTCCCCCGCGCCCATCTCATCTGTGCAATCTGGACAGATGCGGCACTTCGTGCGAACTCTTGATGAAGAACATGTCGGTCACGTGTCGCAGCCATGTTCGCGTGCTTTCTGCTGGCGAGGTCCACTGGCAAGAGTGGAGCCCCTCCCGGAACGGCGGCGAGGGCCAGCGTCCCGTGGTCCTGGTGCACGGCCTGTCCGATAGCTGTAGGACGTGGAACCGCCTCGCCCCCGCGCTCGCTGCGGCTGGGCGCCGGGTCGTCGCGCTCGACCTGCCCGGCCATGGCGACTCGGCCCGGCCCGACGCTCCCTATACGGTCGCGTGGTATGCGGGCGTGGTCGCTGAATGGATCCGCGCGCTCCGGCTCGGCGATTTCGATCTGGTGGGGCACTCGTTCGGCGGCAGCATTGCAATGTGCGTGGCCACCGAGCGGCCAGGGCGCATCCACCGCGTCGGACTGGTCGCCGCGGGCGGCATCGGGACCGAGGTCGCGCTGCCGCTGCGCCTCGCCGCGGTGACCGGGCTGATCGAGATGGCCGCGCCGGTGCTCATGGGCGTCGGCACGCACGCGGGGGTGCTGGTCCTCGGCGGCGATTTCAACGCGGAAGAGCGGAGGCACCTCGCCCGGATGAACGCGCGGCCCGGCACGGCGCGCGCCCTGTCGCGCACGCTCCGCCACGCGATCGACCTGCGCGGCCAGCGCCTTCACCTCATGGACATCGCTCATCGGCTCCCGGAGATACCGCCGCTCGCCGTCTACTGGGGCGAGCGCGACCAGGTGATCCCGGCGCGCCACGCGGCGGACATCGATCGCTATCTCGAGGGCGTGGCCGTGCGGCGCTTCGCGAAGGCGGGGCACTACCCGCACCGGGAAGCGGTGGCCGATCTCGCCCCCGATCTCCTCCGCTTCCTCGACGAGCCGCGGCCTGCGGCGCGCCTGCGCGCCGGGGCGCGCGCGCCGCGGGCCAGCCCCCGGTGGCAGCCCTGGCCGGACGCCGCGGTCAGGCGCTGGGCGCGGAGCTCGCTCTCACCGCTGGTCCGGCAGACACCGCAGCAGGACATCGGCGACTCGGCATCTCCCGCCGACCTCGGGAGCCGCCCGCCGCCCGTTCCGTGTTAGCCAAGAGTCGCGCCGCGTTCTCCGACATCCGAACGTCGTGGTCGTGAACGTGGTCGTGGTCGTGGTCGTTCACGGCTTACCGTTGACGACCACGACCACGACCACGACCGCGACCACGTTCACGTTGGTGACCGATGGGGGGGGAGCGGGCGTTAGGCCGCGCTCCCCCTTCCCTGTTGACGCCGTGCCCCCCGGTGCGGTTCTCTCGGGCGCCGGTGCAACTCGAATGTGAGACCTGCGGCGCCTCGCTGCGCGTCGAAGCGGACAAGCGGACCGCTGTGTGCCCCTACTGCGCCTCGCCGTCGGTCGTGGAGCGGCCGCCCTCGAACGATCGGCCGTCGCCGCACTTCATCCTCGGGTTCACAACGACCCGGGAGAACGCGCAGGGCGCGGTCAAGGCGTGGCTGGGGAAGCGGAGCTTCTTCGCGCAGTCCAGCGTCAAGACGGCGACGGTCGACTCGATCCGCGGCGTCTACACGCCCGCCTACCTGTACTCCGCGATGGCGCAGACACGCTACGCGGCGCAGATCGGCGAGGACTACCAGGAAACCGAGACGTACACGACGACCGACGACAAGGGAAACAGCGTCACCCGGACGCGCGTCGTCACCAGGACCGAGCACCGGCACCTCGAAGGCCAGCACGCGACCTACGTCATGGACGTGCTCGTCGTCGCGTCTCGCGCCGTCCCGAACGCCGAGCTCGAGGCGATCGAGCCGTTCGACCTCCGCACGATGCGGCGCTACACGCCCGCGGTGCTCAGCGGCTGGATCGCCGAGGAGCCGACGATGACCCAGGCCGAGTGCTACGGCCTCGCGCGGCGGGAGGCGCTGGAGAAGATCGGCCGCGACCTCTCGGGCTTCATGCCCGGGGACAGCTACCACGGCCTGACGCACGAGACGCGCCTCGACCGCGAGACGCTCGAGCTGCTCTATGTGCCCCTCTGGGTGCTCGCCGTCCGGCACGACCCGCAGAAGCCGCCCTTCCGGGTCCTCATCAACGGCCAGACCGGCGCGATCCACGGCAAGGCCCCCCTCTCCTGGATCAAGATCGCCCTCGCCGTCGTGCTCGTGCTCGCGCTGATCGCGGCGCCGTTCGTCCTCGCCGCGGCGCGCGACCGGGGCCGCGATCCCGCCGAACGGCGCGGCGCCGCGCGGCCGCCCGCCCCCGCCGCCGCCCCCGCGCCGACCGAGGGCGTCCGCTCCGGCGGGGGCAGGCCTGCACCGACCGGAGGGACCCGATGAGCGTGAGCATGGACGTCGCCTCGGCCACCACGAGCGCCACGGGGCCGTGCTGCGCGCGCTGCCAGGGGCCGCTGGAGCCGGGAGACCTGCGCTGCGCCGTCTGCGGCCTCGCCGCGCCGCAGGGCCGCGCCCCGGCCCCGCAGGCGGTGCAGGTGCTGCGGTGCACCGAGTGCGGCGCGGCGGTGTCGTACTCGGCCGAGGCCCAGGCGCCGAAGTGCCGCTTCTGCGGCGCCGTCACGCGGATCGAGCAGCCCGTCGACCCGATCGATCAGGCCGACTGGCTTCTCCCGTTCGGGGTGCCCCCCGAACAGGCCGATCAGGCGCTGCGCCGGTGGATGTCGACGCTCGGCTTCTTCCGGCCGTCGGATCTCTCGCGCGCGGCGACCGTCGAGGGGCTGCGCCCGATCTGGTGGGCGGGCTGGCTCGTCAGCGCGGACGCCGTGGTGAGCTGGACGGCGGACTCGAACGCGGGCGCCCACCGGAGCAGCTGGGCCCCGCACGCCGGACAGACGCAGCTGCCGTTCCGCAACCTGCTCCTGTCCGCCTCGCGTGGGCTCTCGCTCGACGAGGCCCGGGAGCTCGCGCCGTACTTCCGGCTCGACTTGGCGGTGCCCGCCGCGCGCCGGACACAGCAGCAGCTCGGCCCGCCCGACGCGGTGCTGGAGCAGTTCGACGCGCAGCGCTCGGCGGCGCGGAAGATCGTCAGCGAGCGGATCGCCGCCAGCGCGGAGGACGCCCTGAAGCGAGGCGTCATCCCGGGTTCCACGTTCCGCAACGTGCACGTGGCGGTGCTCCTGCACGCGCTCGAGACCCGCCGGCTGGCGCTGCCGTCGTACGTGCTCGCCTACCGCTACAAGGGGCGCAGCTACCGCGCCGTCGTCCACGGCCAGGACGCGAGCCACGTCACAGGCACGGCGCCGATCGCGTGGGGCAAGGTGGCGCTGGTGGTCGCCGGCGCGCTCGCGCTCGTCGTGCTCGTCATCGGGGCGCTCGTGCTCGCCCGCGCAGCGTAGCTTCGCCCGCCGCGGTCCCCTCCCCGGCTCCGTCGCTCCATGCGCGCGGCAGGCCGCGCCGGCCGCTGTGGCGGAATGCCTCTAGCGCACGCTCGGTGCGGCATAGCAGAGCCCTGTTCCGCGGCTTCTGCCGCGCGCTCGGGCCATGGTCCGGATCTCGCACTGACCGCCCGATCTCAATGGAGGAAACCATGGACACCGGATCGCGGGAGAAGCTGCTGGAGATCCTCAAGAAGTTTCGGACTGCCATGCTCGTCACGCAAGCCAGCCAGGGGGCGCTGCGGGCGCGCCCGATGGCGCTCATGAAGGTCGACAGCGACACCGGGGACGTCTGGTTCATGACGAGCATCGACTCGGGCAAGGTCGATGAGATCGAGTCGCACCCCGAGGTGAATGTGACCCTCCAGGAGGGGCGCCGCTTCCTGTCGCTGTCGGGCCCCGCCTCGATCGTGCGGAGTCGGACGAAGATCGAGGCGCTGTGGTCGGAGGAGGCGAAGGTGTTCTTCCCGCAGGGCAAGGACGATCCCTCCCTCGCGCTCATCCACGTGAGCCCGCGTGAGGGCGAGTACTGGGACAACGACGGCGCGGCCGGGCTCAGGTTCCTCGTCGAGGCGGTCAAGGCGTACGTCACCGGGACGACCCCGAAGACCGACGCCGCCCAGCACGGCGCGGTGCCGCTGAACGGCGGGCAACCCGGCAATGCCCGGGTGTCCGCGCGATAGCGATCCACGTCGTCGCGCCGCGGATCGATGCGCCGATCCGCGGCGCGGCGCGCCGGCTCGCCGGCGCCGTGGATCGGGTGGGACGGAGCGTGGCGCAGCCCTTGCTCCTCTCGGGACTGCGCAGCGCTCCGCTCCACCGGAGCGGGGGTGACGCGAGAACCCGTCAGCAGCGAGGTTGGGCATGGGGATCTTCACGATGTCTCGTCGAGCTCAGATGGTCGTGGTCGCGGCGGCGGCGGTCGTCGTCATCGTGGGGCTGCGCTACGCGGAGCCGTTCCTCGTGCCGGTGCTGTTCGGCGTGGCGCTCGCCGCGATCTCGTCGCCCATCGCGACCTGGGTGACCCGCCGCGGGCTGCCCGCGGCCCTCGGGGCGCTGGCCGCGCTCGTGGTCGACCTGGCGATCCTGGTCTTCGTCGGGGCGGTCGTCACCATCGCCGGGGTGGAGCTGGAGGAGAAGGTGCCGGCCTACCTGGTCCGGATGTCCTCGATGACCGGCGCGCTCGCCATGACGCTCACGGAGCGCGGCTTCCCGGTGAACCCGGAGTTCCTGTCGCGTACGCTGCACACGGCGTCCCTGGTCCCCCTCCTCGGCGGGGCCGCGGTCACGGTCGCCAGCGCGGCGTCGAGCCTGGGGGTGGTGCTCCTCGTCGTGTTCTTCGCGCTCTGCGAGGGCGCCGGCGCGGGCGCGAAGGTGCGGCGGCTGCTCTCGACCCCTTCACGCGGGCTCGAGCACGTCGATCGCATCGTGCGGGAGGTGAAGAAGTATCTCGTGGTGAAGACGCTGACGAGCCTGCTCGTCGCCGTCCTCGCCTATGTGCTCCTGGTCCTCCTGGGCGTGGACCTGGCGCTCCTCCTGGCGTCGAGCCTGTTCGTCCTGCACTTCATCCCCAACATCGGCGCCGCGGTCGCGACGATCCCGGCCGTGCTCGCCGCGCTCGCCAGCCAGGGTCCCGGCACCGCGGCCCTCGTGGCGGTCGGGTACCTGCTGATCAACCTGCTGGTGGGCAACGTGCTGGAGCCGCGCGTGCTGGGGCGGACCCTGGGACTGTCGCCGCTCGCCGTCCTGATAGGCATGCTCTTCTGGGGCTGGCTCTGGGGGCCGGCGGGAGCGCTGCTGTCGGTGCCCATCATGATGGTCGCGAAGATCACGCTGGAGAACGTGGAGGGACTGTCGTGGGTCGCGCGCATCATGGAGCCCGCGCCCGAGGAGCCAGAGACGGCGCCCGTCAGCGGCGAGCCGGCGCCGAGCTCGCTGCTGCGGCCGAGCGTCGCGGGGGCGCGGAGATCCGGGTAGCGGTGGGTGGCCTCGTGCACCAGGTCTTCTCTCGAAGATCTGCCCATGACCACGAGCCTCATCACGACAACGAAGCCGCATCCGCGATCGGAGGGCGAGCAGACGCTGCCCGCGAGCGCCGACTTCCGCGCCATTTTCGAGGGGCTCCCGGGAAACTATGTCGTGCTCCGTACGGACTTCACCATCATCGCCGCGAGCGATGCCTTTCTCCGGGTCGCGAACACCCGGCGCGAGGAGCTCCTGGGTCGCAACGCCTTCGATGCCTTCCCGGACAATCCGGACGATCTGCAGGCGACCGGTACGAGGAACCTGCGCGCCTCGTTCGAGCGTGTGATCCAGACGGGCGCCCCGGACAGCATGGCCGTGCAGAAATACGATATCCCGCGCCCCGAAGCGGAGGGAGGCGGCTTCGAGGAACGGTACTGGAGCCCCTTGAACTCGCCCCTCCTGGGTCCGGACGGCAAGGTCGCGTACATCATCCACCGCGTCGAGGACGTGACCGAGTTCGTCCGGCTGAAGCAGCGCGGGATCGAGCAGGCACGGCGCACGGAGGAGCTGAAGACGCGGGCGGAGCGGGTCGAGGCCGAGGTCTTCCTGCGGGCACAGGAAATCCAGCGCGCGAACGAGCAGCTCCGCGTGGCGAACGAGCAGCTCAGCCGGCTCGACGAGCTCAAGACCAGGTTCTTCTCGAACGTGAGCCACGAGTTCCGGACGCCGCTCACGCTCATGCTCTGCCCGATCGACGAGCTCCTGACCGGCGCGCCCGGCGGCCTCACCGGCAGGCAACGCGAGCTCGTCGAGCTCGCGCGCCGCAATGCGCGGCGGCTCCTCAAGCTCGTGAACAGCCTGCTCGACTTCGCCCGGATCGAGACGGCCCGCATGCAAATGGTCTACGAGGCGCTCGACCTCTCGGCGCTGACCGCGGAGGTGGCGAACGCGTTCCGCGCGACCATGCAGCGGGCGGGGCTCCGGCTCGTGGTGGACTGCCCGCCGCTTCCGGAGCGCATCTACGTCGATCGCGAGATGTGGGAGAAGATCGTCCTCAACCTGGTCTCGAACGCCTTCAAGTTCACGTTCGAGGGCGAGATCACGGTCTCGCTCCGGTGGGGCGGCGACCACGTGCTCCTCGAGGTCCGCGATACGGGGACGGGGATCCCCGCCGACGAGCTCCCCCGGATCTTCGAGCGCTTCCACCGGATCCAGGGGGCGCCCGGGCGGAGCCACGAGGGCTCCGGCATCGGCCTTGCGCTCGTGCGGGAGCTGGTCCGGTTCCACATGGGCGACGTCCACGCGACGAGCGAGATCGGCCGGGGCAGCACGTTCACCGTCCGCATCCCCGCCGGAGCCGCGCACGTGCCTGCGGAGCTCACCGGCGTCGATCGGGAGCTCGGCATGACGGCGGTGACGGTCCAGGCGTTCGTCGAGGAAGCGTCGCACTGGGGCGCCGAGGCCGCGCCGTCGGCGGAGCTGCCGCTGGGGTCACCGGCAAGCGCAGGACACGCGCGCCCGGCGGAGGGCCCCGCCGCAAGCGCAGGACACGCGCGCCCGGCGGAGGGCCCCGCCGGCCACGTCCTGCTCGTCGAGGACAACCCCGACATGCGGAGCTACCTCCGGGACGTCCTCGCGATGCGGTGGACCGTGGAGGCCGTCGAGAACGGCGAGGCGGCGCTCTGCGCCGCGCGGGCGCGCGTGCCCGATCTCGTGCTCAGCGACGTCATGATGCCCGGGATCGACGGGTTCGGCCTCCTCGAGGCGCTGCGCGCCGATCCGAGGACACGGCTTGTCCCCGTGGTGCTGCTCTCGGCCCGATCCGGGGAAGCGTCGCGCGTGCACGGCGCCGAGGCGGGCGCGGACGATTACCTCGTCAAGCCGTTCTCGGTCCGCGAGCTGCTCGCGCGCGTCGGCGGGCGCATCGAGATCGCGAGGCTCCGCCGCCAGGTCGCCGAGGACGTCGAGCGCCTCCGCGAGAGCGAGCAGCGCTTCCGCTCCCTCGCCGACTGCGCCCCCATGATGATCTGGATGTCCGGGCCTTCCGGCAGCTGCGAGTACGTCAACAGGACGTGGCTGCGGTTCACGGGGCGCTCCCTCGAAGAGGAGCTGGGGGACGGCTGGCTCGACGCGGTGCACGCGGACGATCGCCCGCTCGTCGCGAGCACGTGCGCCGAAGCGCTCGAGACGCGCGAGCCGTTCACGCTGGAGTGCCGGATGCTGCGCCGAGATGGCGAGGGCCGGTGGGTCGTGACCCAGGGCGCCCCGCGCTTCGGCGCGGCCGGAGCGTTTCTGGGGTTCGTCGGCTCGTCCCTGGACATCACCGAGCGAAAGCGCGTCGAGGACGCGCTGGCCCACGCGGATCGCCGGAAGGACGAGTTCCTGGCCATGCTCGCGCACGAGCTGCGCAACCCCATGGCGCCGATCTGCGTGGCCGTGGAGCTCATCCGGCGGAGGAGCCGCGGCGGGCCGCCGGACCCGCACGTCGAGGTGATCGCGCGGCAAACGAAGACCTTGATGCGCCTCGTGGACGATCTGCTCGACGTGTCGCGCATCACCCGGAGGAAGATCGAGCTCCGCAAGGATCGGATCGACGTCAAGGCCGCCGTGGCGCGCGCCGTGGAGTCGACGCGCGAGCAGATCGAGGCGCGGCGGCACCAGCTCCGGCTCGCGCTGCCGAGGGCCGCCGTCCACGTCCTCGCGGACCCAGTCCGCCTCGAGCAGATCCTCGTCAACCTGCTCACCAACGCGTGCAAGTACACGGATCTCGGGGGCCACATCGGGGTGACGGTCGAGCAGCGCGGGGACCAGGTGGAGCTGCGCGTCCGCGACGACGGGATCGGGATCGCCAGGGAGGTGCTGCCCCAGGTCTTCGAGCTGTTCCATCAGGCGGATCGCAGCCTCGATCGGGCGCCCGGCGGCCTCGGGATCGGGCTGACCATCGTCCGCGATCTGGTCGCCCTCCACGGCGGGAGCATCGAAGCGACGAGCCCGGGCCTCGGGCAAGGCAGCGAGTTCATCGTGCGCCTGCCCGTCGCGGCGGACGAGCGCGCGCCCGCGGCGGCGGACGAGCGCGTGCCCGCGGCGGCCGTCGGGGCGACGTCCGCGCCCTCGAAGAACGCAGAGCAGCCGTCTCCGGTGGCCAGGAAGCTCCGTGTCCTCATCGTCGAGGACAACGTGGACGCGGCGAGCACCCTCGCCGACGCCTTGCTGGCCCTCGGGCAAGAGGTGTGGATCGCCGGCGACGGCCCGCGCGCGCTGAGGGCCGCGGCGGAGCATCGGCCCGATCTCGTGCTCCTCGATATCGGGCTCCCCGGGATGGACGGCTACGAGGTGGCGCGTCGCCTGCGGGAGGCTGGGCTGTGCTCGGGCGCGCTCGTCGCGCTCACGGGGTATGGGCAGGCGTCGGACCGCCGCCGCGCCGAGGCGGCAGGGTTCGACGCCCACTTCGTCAAGCCGATGTCGCTGGACGCGCTCGCCGGGGTCGTCGACGCTGCCGCGGCGCCCGGAGCCCGTCAGGGCGCCGCGGACGGCGCCGACGCGAGCCCGAAGACGCGCTCGTGACGGGCGCTCACGTGGCATCCCATGCAGGAGGCGACACGGCCGGCGGAGGTCACCTCGCCCGCGGGCGTGACCGTGCCGTACACCCAGCCCGCGTCGGTGCCGAGGGTGTCCGGCGCGACCTTGAGCACCACATAGGCGCCGGCGAGGCGCGACGCGCGGTAGACGCGATCGCCGTCGCGCAGGATGGGATCGAAATGATCCGTGGCGTCCGGCGGGGTGGCGCCGGCGCCCGGGAGGGCGGCTGCCGCGCCATCCTCCACCAGCTCGGGGACATAGCTCTCCTTGATCAGGACCTGCCCGACCGGCTGGGCGACGGGCGCCTGCGCGTCGACGAGCGGATAGCGATCGCGGTGCTTGGCGAACACCGAGTAGAGCTTGCGGGCGTGGCCGCCATCCTCGGCGGCGCTCATGCGGACGCGGCCGGGCAGCGGCATCCGGCAGAGCCAGGGCGCCCAGCGGAGCTCGTCGTCGACGCGCCCCCACGGCTTGTAGTCGCGAAAGGCGGCGGCGATGAGCGGGGCGAGGCGGGGGTCGATCTCGACCTCGGCGGTGCCTGTCTCGGGCGGTGAGCCCGGCGCATCTGCCGAGGAGGAGGAGACGGGGGCCGGAGGGGGCGTTGCGCTCCCGGCGTTGTCCGGGGTGATGGGCTCGTCCAGGGTGTTGCTGCACCCGGGCGCGAGCGCGAGGATCAGGAGCAGGGTGAGGCGCATGGAGCGGATCGTACGATCGGAGCGCCGGAAAGGTCTGCCGGGCAGCACGGTTGCGCGCGCCGCGGGATCGCCCGGAACGCTGGTGTTCTCGCGCGCGCTCCAGCGTGGCCCGTCGGCGGCCGAGTTCACGGCGTGGACGGAGCAGGCCCGGCCGGCTGCGGCGCGGCGCGGGTCGGCTGGCAACGGGGACAGAAGTAGGTCGACCGCATCATCGTCCCCTGCCGGCGCATCTGGATCGCGGCGCCGCAGTCGTAGCAGGCGCGCCCCTCGCGGCCGTACACGCTGATCGGCTTCCTGCGGTCTCCGCCGGCGCGCGTCGTGCGGGTGGCCGCGTAATGCGCGGTCGGACCACGGTACATGCCGGGGGGATCTCGCGGCTCGACGTTGCTTTGCAGGAGGCGGCGGCCGACGTCGAGCATCGCGGAGAGCTCCTCGTCGGAGTACGCCCGGACCGGGGCGAAGGGGTCGAGCCGCGTCCGGAAGAGGAGCTCGCTCTTGTAGATGTTGCCGATGCCGGCGACGACGCGCTGATCCATGACGGCGATGCCGAGGGGCACCTCGTCGAGGGCGCGCAGGCGGCGGAGCGCCTCGGCGGCATCGAAGGCGTCGCCGAGCAGATCCGGGCCGAGGCCGCCGAGGAGGCGATCGCCGCGCAGGGCGCTCGCGCGGAGCAGGCGCGCGACCGGCGCGCGGAAGCAGACGGCGACGTAGCCCGGGACCGCGAGGATGGCCGACGCCGTCGCCTCGGACCGCTTCCAGCGCTCGCCCTCGCGGTAGAGGTGCCAGGCCCCGCTCATGCGCAGGTGCGTGTGGAGGACGGTCCCCTCGTCGAAGAAAATGAGGAGGTTCTTGCCGCGCGCCACCACGCGCTCGACGCGGCGGCCGATGAGCCAGCGGCACGGCTGGTCGCCCCGGGGCAGCTCCAGCGCGACGACGCGCGCGCCCGTGAGCGCGGGGCCGAGGGCGGCGGCGATGCGGAAGAGGGTGTCGCCTTCAGGCATGACCGGTGCTTTGAAGCTCTGGTACGGACCGGCCGGATCGCAAGGGGCACGAGCGGAAGAGTCAGGCCCTCACCGCATCGCCAGCCTCGCTTCGCGCTCGCCTGGACAGGTATGCTCGCATCCTCGAATCGCGGCGGTTCAGCGTCGCGCCCCTGGAGAGAGCCCCTCGATGCCTCACCCGACCTGGTGCCCCGTCGTCCTGCTGGCAGCGTCGCTCTGCGCGTGCGCCGCGCCTGCTCCCCCGCGCGCCCCGACCGAGCGTCCGATCGCCGTGACCGTGGCGCCCGCGGCGCCGCCCGTCGCTCCAGAGGCCCCGCCCGACGCGGCCTCGCCGCCGGAGGTCGAGATCCGAGGCCACCAGATCCTCCTGGACGGCCGGCTCGTCGGCGACGCGAAGAGCATCGCCGAGCTCGGCCAGCTGACCAAGGTCGATGAGCTGTTCGTGCAGCTAGAGGCGCGGCGCGCCCGCGAGAGCGACCGCGGCGCGCCCGCGCAGGGCGAGATCGCCGTCGCCGCGGACGAATCGGTCGCCTGGATCGTCGTCGAGAGCGTCTCCCGCACGGCGGCCTTCGCGGGCTACCCCGTCGCGCTGCTTCGCACCGGCCCGGGCGGGCTCCGTTTCCGCACGCCCGTGCCCGGATCTCCCGGTGAGGACGCCTCGGAGCCGCCGTGGCTCGAGATCGCCGTCGATGTCCGCGAACGCGACGTGGAGGTGAGCCTCTTCGAGCTGACCGTCTCCCCGCCGAGCGCCTCGGAGGGCGGCGGGTTCGTCCGGACGCTCGTGAAGCGCGAGGCGGTGGGCCCGCAGCGGGAACGCGCCTCCGCCGCGCTCTCGGAGCTCGCAGAAGCCGCGTGCGCGAAGGCGCCGCGGACTTGCCTCGACCGCATCGGCCTGCGCGCCGTGCCATTAGCGAGCTTCGCCGACGTCAAGGAGGTCCTGTCGACCACGCTCAGCCGCGCGCGGCAATGGAAGGGGCAGCAGCCGGCCTCGACGCCGGAGATCCTCATGCTCCGAGCCCTCCCCCGCGAGGGCAAGTTCACCGGCCCGCCAGGGGCGCCGCCCTCGTTTCGCGCGCTATCGATGGAGGTCTCGGGCCGGCTGGCCCCCGAGGAGATCCGGAGCGTCGTGCGCGCCCGGTTCGGTGAGCTGCGCAAATGCTACGAAGCCGGGCTGCGCCGTGATCCCGACCTCGCCGGCCGGATCTCGGTGCGCTTCGTCATCGGCAGGGACGGCAAGGTGACCGCGGTCGCCGAGGGCGATCTGCCGAACAGCCCCCCGCCCTCGCCCGCGAGCGCGCCCATGCCGGATCGCGCGGTCGTGAGCTGCGTGCTGCGCGAGTTCGAGAAGTTCACGTTCTCAGCGCCCGAGGGCGGCGTCGTCACCGTTGTGTATCCCATCATGTTCTCGCCGAGCTCGTGACGCAGGCGCGGTAGCGCGAGCGGCCGTCTCGCGCTGCGCGGACGGCTCCGCCGTGCTCAGGCCTGTCGATCGACGCGCGCGCGCGCGGTGATCGCATACCCCTTCCGCGCCAGCGCGTGGCGGAACCCGGCTTGCAGGTCCCGGTGCGTCGCCAGCTTGCCGAACTCGATGCCGAGCTCGATCACGGTGCGGGCGATGCTGGGCGAGGCGCCGACGACGCTGCACTCGGCCCCGAGCAGCCCCGCGGCGCGCGTGGCCTGGAGCAGGTGGTTGGCCACCGCGCTGTCGACCGACGTGACGCCGGTGATATCGATGATGACGAACTCGGCGCGGTGCCGCTCGACCGCGGCGACGAGCGATTCGACGAGCTGGGCGCCGCGCGAGCTGTCCATCTGGCCGACGAGCGGGACGACGAGGATGCCCGGGTGGATGGGGATGCTCGGCGTCGAGAGCTCCTGGATGAGCTCGAGCAGCCGCCGCTGCGTCTCCAGGAGGATCGACTCCTGGCGCTTCGCGTCCTCGATCTTCTTGCGCTCGGTGATGTCCTCGATGAGCCCGAGGAGATAACGGCCCTTGCCCTTGGCGCCCTCCATGGGGATCCACCGGGCGTGGCCGATGCGGTCCCCGAGGAGCTTCGACGGGATGCGGATCTCCGGCACCTCGACCGGCACGCCCCCCGCGAGCACGGCGCGGCTCTCGGCGTCGATCTTCGCGGCCAGCGCCTGCGGCAAATAGTCGACGAGGCGCTTGCCGATCAGCTCTCCCGGCGCGTGCCCGTGGAACTCCTCGAACCTCCTGTTCACCCGCACGTAGCGGAGATCCGCGGCGTCCTTGACGAAGAGCAGGAGCGGGAGGTGCTCGATGATGCCGTCGAGGAGGACGCGCGTGCTGTCGAGCGACGCTTCGGTCGCCCTGCGCTCTGTGACATCGTCGTAGACCACGGCGACGCACCGATCTCCCACGGGGAACGACCACGTCGTCATGACGCGCGTGCCCGCTTCCTGGGGGAGGACCAGCTCGCTCTCGTCGGTCCCGCCGCTGCGGATCAGCTCCGCCAGGCGCTGAGGAATGCCGAGCTGCCGAAGGCTGGGGACGCTCTCGTCCATGGTCCGGCCGAGCATCGCCGCGGTGGGCCTGCTGGCGATCCGCTCGGCAGCACGGTTCATGTAGACGTACCGGAGCGACCGGTCGTCCGCCGGGGCCTCGAGGGAGAGGAAGGTGCAGCCGAGGTGCATCGCCTCGACCACCTGCGCGCACCGGCGCTGGTGCTCCCGGACGCGGCGCTCGCCCTCGTCGACGAGGCGGAGCAGCGCGCCGCGGCCGCCGCCGATCGTGCAGGCGAGCCCGCGGAGCATCCACCGCGGCACGCCGGGGCCCTGGTCCGGGAGGTCGATGTCGGCTCGATCGACCTCGCCCGAGAGCAGCGCCTGGATCCGGGCGACGTCGGCGGCCGCGGGCGCCAGCGACAGCAGCACGCGATCGCCCTCCGGCGACAGCGGCAGGCTCGGCGCCCCGAGCCCCGCCAGGAGGAGATCGAGCTGCTCGTTCTTGCACAGGACAGCGCCCTGCGCGTCGATGACGAGCGCGGGGTCGTCCAGGGCTTCGATCAGGAGGCGCGGATCGATGCGGAGAGTCTCTGCTCTGTCTTCGGCTGTCGTGTGCACGCACCCACCCCGTGAGCCCGATGCGAGGCCGAGCGCGGCCCTCGCTGCTGAACGGTCATAACCGGCGCATCATCGCTCCGTTCCCGCGCTTCTGCACCCTCCCGGTGCGCCGCATTCGCCGAAAAACGGAGACGGCGGCGCGCCGGAGGCGCTCTCCGGCGCCGCAGCGAGCTCGACCGTCGCTGGGGCCGCCGCCCCGTCAGCTCGAGGTCACGCCGGCGCGGTTCTCCTGCAGCGGCTGCGGCGCCATGCGCCGGATACAGTAGCTCAGGGCAGCCCGCAGATCGCGCTGCGTCGCGATCGTCGAGAGATCGAGCCCCAGCGCGACCATCGTCTGCGCGACGTTCGGCTTGATGCCGGCCACGATGCCTTCGGCGCCGAGCAGGCGGATCGCCGCCACGAGCTCGATGAGATGGCTCGCCACCTTCGTGTCCACCACTTCGACCCCGGTCAGATCGAGGATCGCGAAATGGGCTTGTTTTTCCGTGATGCGCGCGAGCAGCGAGTCCATCACCTCGGCCGTCCGCACGCTGTCGACCACGCCGATCATGGGGAGCGTCAGCACCCCATTCCACACCTCGATGATCGGCGTGGAGAGGTTGCGAATCACCTCCTGCTGCTTCTCTATCTGGGTGATCCTGGCCCGCAGCTCGTCCTGCGCGCGCCTCACCGTGGTGACGTCGAGCGAGAACCCGAGCACCGAGTCGACCTCGCCGCGCCTGTTGAGCACGGGGACGACCCAGCTCTCCCAATGGACGCCGTGCGCCGTGTTGTGGTCATGGGCGATCGCGCCGGCGAGCGCTCCCCGCAAGATGATGCGGTCTTTCTCGGGATAGAGCTCGAGCAGGTTCTTCCCGAGGAGCTCGCCCCTCGCGAGCCCGGCGGCGTCGAGCCCCTTGCCGTCGTGGTAGATGACGGTCCCCTCGGTGTCGATCGCCCAGATGACGACCTGGAGGTTGTCTGCCAGACCGTCGAGGAGCCGCTCCTTGAGGCTCGGCTCTGCCGGGCTGCTCTCGCGGTCGGCGTCGGCCCGCCGCAACGACCCGTGGATCGTGCCCCCTTCGGGCGCCCGGCTCGCGTTGCACGTCAGGCGCCGGTAAGCGCCCTGGGCGTCCATCAGGCGCACATCGACCTGCACCGGCTCTGTCTGCTCGTTCAGCCTGGTCCACGCAGCGGCGAAGTTGGATCGATCGTCCGCATGGACGAGCGCCGCGAGCGAACTCCCATCCTGTACCCGAGCCCCCAGCGCCTGACGGAGCGAGCCGCTCGCACGCAGCATTCTCCCATCGACATCCGCGATGAAGAGCATCTCTGGGCAGGACGCGAAAAATGTATGAAGCAACGCCGAAGTGGCGTCCTTTTCGTTCGCCATAGACTCCCTCCCCTACGTCCCCCCTAGACACGATGGCTTGTAACAGAAGCGCACCGAGGTTGGAAGCCGCGCTCGCGACTTGATGCCGTGCTGGTGTGATGGGTAACATGGGTAACCGATGGCCTCGAGGTTCACCGCCGGCGCCAGCGGATCGGTCGTCGCAAGCGTGGTGTAGAGCTCTTCCGGCCGAAAGTCCTTTCCGTAGAGCGACGTAAGCCTCCCGATCGCGACGGGGAGGCCGCGCTCCGGGGTCCGCACCTGCGACGGGCTGCAGCCGAAGTGCGCCGCAAACGCGTTGGAGAAGTTCGACGCGGAGGAATACCCGGACGAGAGCGCCACATCCATGATGCTGCGGTCCGGCTCGTACGCGAGCCGCAGCGCCGACTGCTCGAGCCGCCTCCGGGTGATGAACCGCCCGATCGGCTCGCCGACCGCCGCGTGGAACACCCGGTGGAAGTGGAACTCGCTGAGGCGCGCCGCGCGCGCGACGTCTGCGACCGTGATGGGCCTCTCGAGGTTCGCGGCGATGAAGCGGAGCGCGCGCTCGATCTCGGGCCGGTGGGCGGACTCCGTCACGACGACCTCCGCGAGGCGGCAATCGCGGCCGCGAGCGGCGTGCCCGGAGCGCGTGGGCCTTCGAATCGCATGCCCGCATTCTAGAACGGCTCCGGCCGGAGAGGCGCTCTCCGGCGGTCCGAGGGCGGGCGCGCGGCGGTCGACGCTACAGCGAGCGAAGGCGGCGGCGTTCGCTTCAGAGGTCGCCTCGAGATGCGGCTGGCTGGTAGGGTTGCGTCGCCATGGATGTCGTCTCCCCCAGCCCGCTCCGGGGCCAACCCGAGCTTCGCTGCCGATGAACCCCACCCTCGATCTCCTCGACCTCAATGTATCCTACGCTTACACGAGCGCTGTCCGGCTGCTCAGCATGGACAGGGTAACGCCCTTCTGGCCCGATCTCGGGCTCCGCATCGACGACGTCGAGCCGGTGAAGACGGCCGCGCGCCGCTGCGTCCGGGCGGAGATCGCGATCGAGGCGCTGGACGACGAGGAGCGGGACCACGAGGGCATGATCGCGGTGCACATCGCGGCGTTCCTCGCCGAGGTGGAGCGCTCCCAGGGCACGGCGGCTGCGGCGCAGATCCGCGCGTGGATCGAGGAGCGCTACTTCGTCCTCGACCGGCTGCCGGACTGGCGGACCATGTGGCAGGTGCTCGTCGTGTGGCTATCGCGCCGCAAGGAGCACCGCGTCGCGCGCTTCGGCCTGCCGCTCGACAAGATCGCCAAGCTCCTCCAGATCGCCCGAGCCTGGGCGGAGACCGAGGACGCGCTGGAGCGGCGCATCGACGAGGCGGAATCGCTCCCGCTGGAGGGATGGGACGCCGAGGCCTACGCGGCGTACCGCGGCGACGACTCCGACCTGAGCCCCCTCACAGCGCTGTCGCAGCACCTGTGCGCGCTCGAGTTCGAGCGCACCTGGGGGGCGATCCGGCGGCTGCTCGGCCCGGCGGAGATGGACGCGCTCGACCGCTGGGGTCAGGCCGAGGTGCTGGCCCACATGGAAACGATCTCGCCCCACTCGGCGCGGATCCCGCCGGAGAGCCGCAGCCTGTCGTGAGCGCGACGCCCGCCGCAGGAGCGCCTCCGTCCCGTGCGCCGGGCCGTGCGTTTTCCAAACAGACCCGAAGAGCTCCCCGCAATTCTGGGTATGAGCACCCACGTTCCTCCCGCCGCTGACGCCTCCCGAACCGCTACATGGAATTCCGTCCACACCGCAGCGATCGAAACCCTCCCGCGCTCGCTCCGGCTCCTGGGGGTCGCCGCGCCCGACGTGGAGGACCTGGTCCAGGACGTCCTCCTTGCGGCGTACGAGAGCCTGGATCGGTTCGATCCCGATTACCCGGCCTCCGCCTCGTCGTCGCCTCCGCGCGAGGCGGACGCGGCCGGCGATCCGCCGCAGCGGGATGGCCGGCGCCCGCGCGGCAGCGCGGAAGCCCGATGGCTCTTCGGGATCGCGTGGCGGAAGGTCAGCAAGCACCTGGAACGCGCCTACCGCCGCCGCGAGGTGCCGGACGGCTTGCACCCCGCGCCGCGCGGCCAGGCCGTCGATCCCGCGCCGAGCAGCGAGCAGCGCGTCGTGGAGCGAGAGCGGCTGGAGCTCGCGATCGACGTGCTGAGCACGATCGCCCCCGAGCGGCGGGTCCTGCTCGTCCTGCACGAGGCCTGCGAGGTGCCGATCGTCGAGATCGCGCGCGAGCTCGGGATCAACTACAACACCGCCGCCAACCGGCTGCGCCTGGCCCGTGAGGACTACCGCGCCGCCGTCGCGCGGCTCCGCCCGGACCAGCGGGAGGCGCTGCGCGCGTGCTGGCTCCCGTTCCCGCTGGCGTCGGAGTTCCTGGCGCGCGACGGCGGCGCGAGCGCCACGGCGCTGGCGGCCCCCGCGTCGCCGGCGCCTGCTCCGCCCGCGGCGTCCGCACCGCCGGCACCCCCGCCGACAGCGCCTGCGCCGCTGGCTCCGCCGGGAGCGCCGCCGCGTTTGCCTGCCACCTCGACCCTGCCACGGGGGCCAGGACGGATCGCCGTCGCCCTCGGGTCGGCTGCGGCGGGCGTCGCTGGGACGGTCGCCGTGCTGCTCGCCCTCGCGCCGCCGCCGGCCCTCTGGGCTCGCCGCTTCGGGCCGGTGCTGCCCGAGCTGCTTCCCGCGCGCACCGCCTGCCTTGCGGCGACGCCGCAGCAGGAGGCGCCGGAGCCGGTGCCCGTCGCCCCCGCGCTCGAGGCGCCCCACCGCCCGTGCCCTGCTGCTCCGCGGGCGGCGCCACGGGCCATCGAGGCCAGCGAGCGCGATGACTCGCTCGCGGAGGAGCTGCGGCTGCTCACCGCGGCGCGAGAGCGCCTCACCGCCGGTGATGCGACCGGGGCGCTCCGGCAGATCGCCGTGCACGAGCAGCGGTTCCCCGGGGGTCAGCTGAAGAACGTGCGGGAGCGGCTTCGCACGGTCGCCCTGGCGCGCCTCGCCGCGCCGAAGCAGGGCGCGCCGGGGAGCGAGCCGTCGCGATGAGCGGGCGCTGCGCCAGACCGAGGCTCGGCGAGCGCCTGGCCCGGTGCGGCATCGGTCCGCGCGGGGGCGTGAGGTGGCTGGCGCGCGCCGCCGTCGCCGCGGCCACAGTCCTGCTGTGCGTTGCCGCGGCGCGCGCGGCGCCGGATCTGCCGCGGGCTGCGATGCGGCTGGAGGTCGTGCGGGGCCCCGGCGCCGAGGGCTGCGCCGACGAGGCGCTCCTGCGCGCGGAGGTGGCGCGCGGGCTCGGCGGCGATCCGTTCGAGGACGACGCGCCGCGGGTGCTCACGGTCCGCATCGCGCAGGAGGGGCCGGAGCTCACGGCCTGGATGGCCCTGCGCGAGAGCGAGGGCGCGGGCGAGACAAGCTGGGCCGAGGGCCTCAGCACCCGGCGCGGCTGCGCGGAGCTGATCTCCGGCGTGGCCCTCGCGATCGTGGCGCAGATCTTGACCGCGCCGGAGCGGGCGTCACCGCCCTCCGAGCCGCCGCCGTCGCCCGAGCCGTCGCCGCCGCCTTCACCGCCGCTTCCGCAGGCGCGCCGGGCCGAGGCGCCACCGCTGCCGGAAGCGACGCCAGCGCCGAAAGAACGCTGGCGGCTGGAGGCGGGGATCGGGGCGACGCTCGGCCTCGGGATCACGCCGGGGGCCGCGGCTGGCATGACCCTATCCATCGGCGTTCGCCGGCCCGACTGGTCGGTCGCGGTAGAGGGGCGGGCGCTCGTCTCGCTGGCGCAGGAGGTGAAAGACATGACCATCAGCACCAGGGCGTTCACGGCGGCTGGTGTGGGCTGCCTGCGCGGCCGCCACCTCTTCGGCTGCGGGGTCGCGACCCTTGGCTTCATCCGGTTCGTCCCCCGGCATCCGTGGGACATGACGGTACGCGACGACCATCTGTTCAGCGTTGGAGCGCGGCTTGGCAGCGCCTGGGCCCTCTCGGACAGGTGGAGCGCGCATGGATACGCGGAGGCGAGCGCGATCGTGGATGACGCGGTGCTCCGGCGCGGGGGCCAGCGGCGCGAAACCGCTGGATTCATCACGTGGTCCTCACCTCCGGTCGGCGCGGCGCTCGGACTCGGTGTCACGGCGACGTACTGAACGACCTCGCGGAGGCCGGCTCTTCTCGCCAACGACGTGAGAATCTTCAAAAGGGAACCATAATGCTCGGTGCAATCGAATCTCTCGTGACAGCTGCCCGTTGTGAGCGCGGGCCATCTCTACGTATCTTGTCCGGCATGCGAACCCGCTTCCTCCTGCTCGTAGGATCCCTCTTCTTTCCTGGCTGTTCCGGAGAAGATCCGACCGTCTACGGTCCCTGTCAGCCTCAGGAGTACGGCAACCCAGGTTGCCCATGGCCCGAGGAAGGAGGCGGCGGGGCCGGCGGCGAGGGTGGGGGCGGCGGCGGAACCGGCGGAGCCGGCGGGACCGGCGGCGGCGACGAGACCGCCTGCGCCGGCGATTGCGTCCCACCGGCGCCGCTCGGCTGGTTCGGCCCGGCGCTCCTCTGGTTCGGCCCGCGGGACCAGGTCCCCGCCTGCCCCGCCGCCGCACCGAACATCGGCTACGAGGGGTTCGCCGATCTCGCGCCCGCACCCCTCGCCTGCGCGGCCTGCTTGTGCGACCCGCCCGACGCGGCCACCGCCTCGTGTCAGCTCCCGCTGGGCTGGTCGGCGCATACGGCGACGGGAACGACGTGTGCTGGCGACCCCGGCAGCGTCACGACCCCCTTCGCGGCGCCCGACGGCTGGGACGGCGCCTGCACCGCTGCGAACGCGATCCCCGCCGGCCAGGACTGTGGCGGGAAGCCGTGCGTGCAGTCGGTCTCCATCGAAGCGCCGATCGTGACGGCGACCGCCGCGTGCACGCCCAGGGTCGACGAGCCGCCACCGCCGGCGCTCCTCGATCCGTGGCAGACCCGGGCGCTCGCCTGCGTGCCCGGCGCCTACACGGAGTGCCTGGGCGACCGGAGCACTTGCATGCCCTCGCCGGAGCAGCCCGGGGTCCCGCCGCCCGGCGGCTTCTTGACGTGCATCTTCCACGAGGGCGACGTGACGTGCGAGGAGCCCTACCTCGACCGGCACGTCTTCTACGGCGGCGCCGAGGACACGCGCGGCTGCTCCGAGTGCGGCTGCGGGGAGCCGGAGGGCGCGTCGTGCACCATCATGGCCTCCGTCTACAGCGACGGCGCATGCGGGGAGGCGCTCGCCTCGATCGTCGTGAGCTCGACGACGCCGTTCTGCGGGGTCACCCCGCCCGGCGTCGCCCTCGGCAGCAAGTCGGCGGAGGTCGTGGCCGTGGACCCCGGCGGCTGCGCCCCGAGCGGCGGCGAGCCCACCGGCGAGCTGCTGCCGGCCGAACCGTCGACGTTCTGCTGCCAGGCATAGGGCCTGCGAGAAGAACAGGCGATCATCGCCTCGCGCTCGGCAGCAAATCCATCTGATCCGCGAGCTCTCCGCGCTCCTCGTCACGGAGGGCCGCGACCAGGGCGCCTGCGAGCGGCCACGAGCCGACCATCGGCCCGACCGGCTCACGCACCCAGAACGCCGTGATCGACCCCGCGAGCGTGCCGCGTCCCTCGTCTCGAAGCCGCTTCATGGCCACGTAGGCCCGGACGTCCGAGGGGCGGCTGCGCGCCGCGGAATGGGTGCGCTGCCAACGAGCGTTCGCGGCGTGGACCGCGCGAACCGATTGGCCCCCCGTCGATCCCCTGAAAGCGAAGCGAGATTGTCCGCGACCGGCCGCGCGAGTCATTGCCTGCTTCCGACGTCCTGGACATTGCGCGGAGCACGACGGGCGCTCGCGACGTCTGGCCACGGCCATGTCCACGGATTCATCGAAAGACGACTGCCTTTCCTGTATCCTCCTGCCTCCTGTTATTGGCAAATGCGAGCCACCACCAGATGCCCTCGGAGCAAGAGCCTATGACCGCAGCACGTCGTTCAAGGACAATCCGTCCCAGCCTCGCCCAGATCATTTCCGCCACCGTACTTTCCCAACCCGGATGCACGATCTTCGACGAAACACCAAAGCCGACGTGCATGGATCCATCCCCCGAGTGCCAAGCACTGTGTGCACCAGAAGACCAATCCCCTCAGCTAATTTACTGCTTTAGGACAACACCGCTACAGAACCAATTCGTGGACATGGTAAATTCGAAGAATTGTAACCAATGGCGCGAATTGCTACAGCCCGTCAGTGGCATCAGCCTAATCATCACCCCTGAGAAAATTGGGATAACGCCAACCAAGAAGGACCCCTGCTACTACTAGCCTGTACCCCACTGGAGACCCATTCACCTAACCAGCTGACCATCGAACAACGATCATTATCGCTGCCCCGCAACATTCGACACATGGGAACATCATCGAAGCCGACAACATGGATTGGATTAGGCATTATTGCGGCCGCCGCCTTGGCGGCGGCATACAATCTGGGAAGGACCTCGGCAGAGAGCGGCAACCGCCCTCAACGGAACCAGCATGCCGCCAGCGAGGACGATCCCGATCTTCGGTCAGCTCTGAGCGTCGCCCAGAAGAGATTGGCCAGCTGCGAAAAGACCCTCCAGCGTCACGACCAGCTTCTTGAGAAGAGAGAGGAAACGCTCCACATCGACAAGGACAACCCCACACCTTCACCTGAGCCAGCGCTACCGGAGCGATGCATCGTCGCGTCGCAGGTGAAGCACGTGCATCTCCTGGCCGCGAACTGCGGAAGCATTCGGAGACATTTTGACGCATACAAGACAATACTGGGCAGCAGCACGATCGACTGTGAAATCGTCTTGGATATTGTGTCCATGGCCCAAGGACAGTCCGCTCTCTGTGACGCCATCATAAGAATCACCGAGGGCGCCACCTACCAAGATGCCATGAGCGACCCGCTCGCCATTGCCGCGGCGGAAGACGCCTATGCGACCAGGAGCGAATACGGCGACCTCGGCTACATTGAAAAGCTGGTAAAGAACCCAGAGTGCATAGCCCGCATGCGGCCCCAATGAATCGAGCCCATGTCACGCCGTCGCTCATCTCGCGGGAGCCATCGCCCCACTGGTCGGACAGGCCAGGGTCGCCATTCTCACGCACGCACCAGGACTTTAACCCGTAACGCTCGACACATGGGAACATCACCAAAGCCTATAAGATGGATTGGATTTGGGGCCATCGCGGTCGCGGCGCTGGCGGCGGCATACAATCTAGGAAAAATCTCTGCTGAGAGCAGCGAGCAGCCTCGAGCACGCCAGGACGCCGCCGGCGAGAGCAACCCCGATCTTCGGTCGGCCCTGAGCGTCACCCGGAAGCGGTTGGCCAGCTGTGAGACGACCCTCCAGCGTCGCGATCACCATGCTCAGAAGAGAGAGGGACATCTCCACGTCAACGAAGGCAAACGCGCACCCTCACCCGTGCCAGAGCTCACGGAGCAATGCAGAATCGAATTGCAAGCGAGCGAGCTAGAGGTGCTAGCCATGGACTGCAGGATCTTCAGTGGACTGTTTGGTGCGTACAAAGCCATACTTGGCAGCGACACGATCGACTGCGAAACCATATTGAGCATTCGAGATCTGGCTCGAGATCAGTACTCAACCTGCTCCGACGTAGTAAGATCCTTAGAGGACGCGTCACGGCCGGATGTTACGAGCGATCGTCGTGGCATCCACGTAATGGAAAGCGCTTACATGTTCAAGAGCTACTACGGTGACGTCGACATCGATGAACTGGTGAAGAGCCCAGCGTGCGTAGACCGCATGCGGGCCGAATGACGCGAACATATTTCACGCCGCCGTTCGTGTCACGGGCACGGTCGACTAGCCGTTCGAGTAGGCAAGGGCAGCCCTTGTTTCGCGCTCTGTTAGGGTTTGGCGTGTTCACCCTCGCCGCTCTGGCATCAGCGCAAGAGCCACGGTCCCCAGAGAAATTCCATTGGGACGGCCTCCATGCCAACGGTGTCGTTCAGACGAAGCTCCCCCATCTCGCGAGACTCGGAGTCACTTACGGCGGTGGAACGGCTCCGGGGGCCGTCCATACCGTCATGGTGAGCTTCGGGCAGACCGGGAGTCCCACCCAGGAGCTCAACGTCGGGTACTTCATCGGCGTTGGCGTGGGCAAGGAGAACATGTCGACGATAGAAGACAAGAAGCTGGGGATCCACGCTACGTACGAGGCCGGACCGTTCCGTGCGAGCGCGGCCACGAGCTTTCAACTCTACCAAGTGATCGGAGGCGTTCTTCCCATGTTCACCACGACCTTAAGGCCGCAGGGGACGCTCGTCCGGACCACGCACGTCGATCTGTTCCTCGGCGGGGACGTCTATTCCCGTAACCTGAACGTCCAGCTCGGCTTCACGTGCGGATTACGGTTCAGGGACATAAGAATCTTCGATCGGAGCATCGACGGGCTCTTGTCGATCACGGAGATGAACGCTTGGACGAGCGTTCCAGCGCATGGAACCCTCTGGATGACCTACGTCGAATCGCGCCTCGGGATCGTCGTCGATCTGGAGCCCGACGAGGGAGACAAGGGAGAAGCGCGCGGCCGGATCCATGAGTATGGGCAGCTCTGACCGATCGCGCCTGGGACGCCGCTCGCCTCGTCGCTCTCGCGCAGGCGGGTTTCGACGCGGAACTCATGGCGCCTCGCCCTCGCCCTCCCCCGTCGCGTCGCTCGCGATCGCCTCCGGCTCCTCCTCCAGGGCCTTCTCGACGGCTTGCGCCGAGGACGCCCGCGAGAGCAGGCGCGGCGTGACCGACTCGAAATCGTCGCCGTGGAAGTAATACCCCACCTTCCGGAGCGCCGGGTGCCGCCGCAGGAGCAGCGTCCACAGCCGATCTCTCGCGTCCTCGGCCGCGTTCTTCTCCTTCTTCTTGACCTCCACCCGGGCTCCTGCCGGGGTCAGGTTCTCGAGCAGCCACTCGCTCGTCCGCCGGAGCTTCTCGATCTCCTCCCTCGTGAACGGGTGGAGCCCCTTGAGCTCGGCCGCATGCTGCGTGAACAGCGCCGCGAGCTCCATCCCGTCCCGCGCCATATCGTATTTCCCCGAGCCGGCCCGGATCTGCGCGACACGCTCCCTGTCGAGGAGGCCGCGCCGGGCGAAGAGCTCCGCCTGGGTCAGGAGATCTTCGCGCGGCCCGCCGATCTCCTTCAGCGCCTTCTCGATCTCCTTCGGGCCCGCCGGCCGGGGCAACGCCTCGCGCACGGCGAACAGGAGCGCCCGCGCGAGATCCGGCAGCGAAAGGAGCTCGTCGACCGCGATCCTGGGCAGGTGCTCGCGCACGGCCTTCACCTGCTCCTTCGTGCCCAGCACCGCCGCGACACCGCGCTTCACGTTGATCAGCGCGAGGCGCGGATCGGCGCGGCACACCTGCACCTCCCCGGGCGGGAGCCCCGCCCCGATCGGCTGGTAGTGCCTGTGCAGGGCCTGGTAGCTCCGGGCCCCCTCCTCTGCCCTGGCCTTCGCCGGGGACTTCTCCGGTTGAGTCTTGAGCTTCGCCATGATTTCCGACGCTACCAGGCTCAGCCAGGAGCCAGGAGGCCCTCCGGCGCTGGACCTCGAAGCAGAAAATCAGGCACTCCTGCCTGCGCGGGAGGTCGCGCGACCGCCGGAGGATGCAGTTTTGTATCCCAGGCCACGCCACACCCCTCCGCTAGCAGCCCATCGTGGATGCCAGCTCACACCAGAGGCCGGCAGATCAGCCTGATCCGCCTGATTTTTTGCTTCCGGCCGCGCTCCCGGAGCCACGTCTGCCTACTCTCCGGCCCCTGGATGCGGCGCGGCGCTCTCCGGTGGGCTCAGCGGGAGCTCCACCACGAACGTCGCGCCCGCGCCCGGCTTGCTCTCCACCCGGATGGAGCCGCCGTGCGACGCCACGATCGCGCGTGCGATGTAGAGCCCGAGGCCGAGGCCGCCGAAGTTGCGCACCGACACCGCGCGCTCGAAGCGCTCGAAGATCCTGCCCTGATCGGCCTCCGCGATCCCGATCCCCTCATCCCGGACGACGAGCAGCGCGCGATCGGCCTGCCGCCGCACGCCGATAGAGATAGGCCTGCCTGCGCCGTACTTCATCGCGTTCGACAGGAGGTTGATGACGACCTGCTCCAGGCGATCCGGATCCCAGTGCCCGACCACGGGCGCCCCCAGATCCAGCTGCGTCGAGCAGCGGGACGCCGCGAGCTGCTGGCGCATCCGGTCGACGACCTCACCCGCCAGCGCCGCCAGATCGACCGGCGCCCGCGCGAGCGAGAGCCGCCCGGCGTGCAGCCTCGTGACGTCGAGCAATTCGTCCACAAGTCGCCCGAGCCGCGACGTCTGGCGGCCGAGGATCTGGATCATCGCCTCGATCCGCGCCGGGGGGACGTCCGCGAGCGAGCGGCGGCGCAGCAGCCGCTCGATGCTCTGCGCCTGCATCTGCAGCGAGGTCAGCGGGGTCTTGAGCTCGTGAGAGGCGACGACGAGGAACTCGTCCCGACGCTGGATCGCCTCCTGAGCCTCGGTGTACAGGCGGGCATTGTCGAGCACGAGCGCCGCGCGGCGCCCCAGCTCCTCGGCCAGCCGCAGGTCGGCGGGGCCACAACGGCGCTCGGCCGCGGTCGCCAGCAGGGTCATGACGCCGAAATACCGGTCGCGCGCGAGCAGCGGAACCCGCAGGAACGCGTGGACGCCGAGCCGCTCCCAGAGCGGCCTGACCCGCGGGTCGAGCGAATGCACCTGCTGCACCAGCGGCGTGGCGCGGCCCTTTTCCCCCTCGGCTCCGGCCGGCGACGCTCCTGCCAGAGCGCGCAGCGCGTCCTTCAGCGCTTCCAGCTGCTCGCCGGGCACCGCTGCGACGGCCATCGGGCCCGGCGCCCTGTCCTCGGAGAGCACCTCGACGACGCACCGATCCGAGAGCTCGGGCACCGGGAGCTGCGCCACGCTCTCGAAGGTCGCGCTGTAACCCAGCATCATCAGCTTGCGGCTCGCCTCGGCCAGGAACCGCTCGGCCTGCTCGGCCCGCTTGCGCTCGGTGATGTCGGTGGAGATGCCGCAGAGCACGCCGGGCATGACCCCCTCATCGAGTGGGAACTTGATCGACAGGAACGTGTGCAGCCCGTCCTCCAGGGGCACCGTCTCCTCCCACTCCATCGGCGCGCCGGTCTCGAGCACCTTCCGCTCGTGCTCGCGGACCGTCTCGGCGAAGGGAGCCGGGAAGAGGTCCGCATCGGTCCTCCCAAGGAGCTGCTCGCTGGGCACGCCCAGGAGGGCGCCTACCTGCCGGTTGGCGAGCAGGAATCGACCCTCGGGATCCTTGACATAGACGCTCGCCGCCGAGTTGTCGACGATGGCCTGGAGCATCTTCTGATTGGCCTTGAGCGCCTGTTCCGCCCGCCGCCGCTCGGCGTTCTCCTGCTCCACCTCGGCGTAGAGCATCGCGTTCTCCAGCGAGATCGCCGACTGCGAGGCGAGCAGCTCGACGACGCTGAGCCGCCCGGGGGTGAACGCCCCGGTGGCGAGGTTGTTTTCCAGGTAGAGCAGGCCGATGAGCCGGGCCTGGCGCACGATCGGGAGGCACAGCACCGATCTCGGGCGCTTGCGCCGGAAATACTCATCCTCCATGAAGGGGTGCCGGGCGGCGGCGTCGTCGAGCAGCACGCGCTCGTGGCTCCGGCGAACATAGTTGAGGACGGACTGCGGCAGCGCGGCCGAAGGCGCCTCGCCCGCATCGAGCTGCCGCACCGCGCCCCCCGGCGCCTCGATCGCCGCGATCCACAGCTGCTCATCGCGGACCAGGAGGACACAGCCCTCCTCGGCGCCCGCGTGCTCCACCACGATGCGCAGCAGCATCTCGAGCAGCCGCGAGAGCTTGAGCTCACCAGAGATGCTCTGCGCGGCCTTCACCACCGACAGGACGTCGAACTGCTCCGCCCGTACGGCGAAGGTGACGGTGGGGGCGATCGGCTTGCGCTCGACGAGGTGAGGATAGCGCTGATCGAGCTGCTCGACCTTGGCGCGGGCGCCCCAGCGGAAATAGCCGGCGCGGGCGCTTCGCAGGTAGCTGTCCGCGGGCGTCGAGAGGCCGCGCGCGCGGTAGAACGCCGCGGCGAGCTCGCAGGCGATGGCCTCATGCTGGACGAAGCCGCCCTCGCGCGCCGCCGCGATGGCTTGCTCGTAAAGCCGGCTGGCCTCCGGCTCGCGCCCCAGGAGCCGGGCGATCTCGGCGCGGACCAAGGCGTGCTTGTGGAGGAAGTTGTCGGGGCCGCTCCGGGCCCACGCGCCGAGCTGCCGCTCGCACTCGAGGAGCTCCTCGGGGAGCACCGACGGCGGGGACGGCTGCGCCTCGTCCGCGCCGTGCGGCGCGTTGAGGAGGGCCGCGAGCGCGAGCGCGCGATAATAGAAGCTCTCGGCGATGAGCGCGTGCGGACCGACCCTGGGGGGGTGCTCGGCGATCGCGCGGGTCGCCGCCGCGAGCGCCTCTCCGGGAGAGCCGAGCACGAAGAGCGCCTGCGCCTTCAAGGCGTAATAGAAGTCGCGAGCGGCCTGCAGATCCCCCCCTCCCTCCAGCCGCGCCTCGAAGGCCGGCGGATCCAGCTCGGACCCGTCCGGCATCGAGAAGCGGACCGGCTTCCCGCGCAGCGTCTGGATCATGGCGTGGCCGCCGAGGAGGGCGTTGTGCGCGAACGTGTAACCGACCCTGCGCACGAAACCGAGGCGCTCTTCGACCTCGTGGAGCGCGTCCTCCAGCGCCTCGCCAGAGAGCAGCGGGAACAGCGCGGCCCAGATGCAGTTGGTGCACGCCATGTTCAGGTCACCGGACTCGACCGCGGCGCTGAAGCCTTCTCGCGTGTACGGATACGTCTCTCTGTAATGGCGTGTCCAGAAGACGACGTAGTGTCCGAAGAGGATGACCACCACCGATTTCGTGGTGAGGAGGCCGCTCCTGTCCGCCAGGTCGTGGCCGAGCCTGCCGAACAGGTGAGCCTCCTCATATCGCCCGAACCTCGAGCTGATCACCATCGCGAAGGCGGCGTACGCGACAGCGGAGTGCTCGGCGTTGCCGTGGCGCAGGCTGAGCTCGACCATGCGCATGACGACGAGGTTGTACAGGTTCGGGTCCACGAAGAACGAAGGGAGGGACACGCTCTGCAGCACGCCCATCGTGATCTTGATCCCCGGGTGCGTCATGGGGGGCAGGTGGATCAAATCCTCGATGGCCCGATTGCCGAGGGCCTTCCAGACGCTCTCGGTCTCCTCCTCGACCTGTGCGTCGGTCGGGTGGAGCGGCAGATCGACGTCGCACGCGCGGAGGCACAAGAGCCCGATCTCCACCGCGCTGGCGTATTGCCCGCGCGTGACGTTCAGCGCGACGGCGAGCTCGACGACGGTGGCCGTCTCGTGCCGGGTCCTCGCGCGATCCATGAGCTCTTCCACGCGCCGCTCGGCTTCCTCGAAGCTGCCCGTGATGTACGCGATGTGCGCGCGCTCGAAGGTCAGGCCGTAGGTCAGCTCGTGACGCGTCTCCCACGAGGCCGGCGCGAGCAGCGAGAGGCCAGCCGTGAAGAGCGCGGCGGCGGACTGGAAGGCCGCCGCCGCCTTGGCCTTCCTGCCGGCGCGGAGGTTCAGCGCGGCGACCTCGTCCCGCTCCGCCTGGGAACGCAGGAGCGCGGCGCCGCGGTTGAGGTGGCCGACGACGTCGAAGAGCGCGTCGTCGCGCTCCTCCTCGCGTCGCGCCCCGAGGAGCAGCCGCCCGATCCAGAGGTGCATCTCGGCGAGCTGTCCCGCCGGGATGAGCGAGTAAGCGGCTTGCTGCACCCGGTCATGGAGGAATCGATAGGCGTCGTCCCGGCGGAGGAGCAGCCCCTCCCGCACCGCCTCCTCGAGCGCGTCGCGGAGCTCCGCCGCCGGACGGCTCGCGACGACCGCGAGCGTGCCGAGCTCCAGGCTGCTGCCGAGGCACGCGGCGAGCGTGAGCGCGTCCTGCGTCGGGCCCGAGAGCCGCTTCAGCTTGCCCGCCATCAGCTCGACGACGTTGTCGGTGAACTCCTTGCCCCGGATCGCGGCGATGTCCCAGCGCCAGCTGCCCTCCTCCGCGTCGAAGGTGATGAGCCCCTCCTGGTGCAGCGCGATGAGGAACTGGAGCACGAAGAACGGGTTGCCGCCGGTCTTCTCGTAGACGAGCCGCGAGAGCGGCTCGGCCTGCTCTGCAGGCGCGTGCGGCGCGTGCGTCGCGTGGACCGCCTCGGCGACGAGCGCCCCGACATGGGTGGCCGAGAGCGGCTCGAGGACGAGCTCGGAGACAGCGGCGCCGCGCTTCCGCGCCTCGGCCAGCGTGATCCGCAGCGGGTGCGCGGGGCCGACCTCGTTGTCGCGGTACGCGCCGAGCAGCAGGAGGTGCTCGGACCCGGCGTAAGTGGCGAGCTGCTCGAGCAGCACGAGGCTTCCCGCGTCGGCCCACTGCAGATCGTCGAGGAAGAGCGCCACGGGGTGGTCCTTCTGGGCGCACGCCGAAACGAAGCGCTGGAGCGTCGCGTGCAGCCGGCTCTGGGCCTCGGCGGGCGGCAGCTCGGGCACGGGCGGCTGAGGGCCGAGGAGCAGCGTGAGCTCGGGGAGCACGTCGGCGAGCAACCTGCCGCTCTCGCCGAGGGCCTCCCGGAAACGCTGTCTCCAGCGCTCGACGTGCTCCTCGCTCGCGCAGAGGATCTCCTGAAAGAGCGCCCGGAACGCCTGATGGAAAGCGCTGTAAGGGACGTCCCGCGCGGCCTGCTCGAACTTGCCGGAGAGGAAGAACCCCCGCTCCCTCACCACCGGCCGGTGCAGCTCTGCGACGAGCGACGATTTGCCGATGCCCGAGTAGCCCGACACGAGCACGAGCTCTGGCCGGCCGCTCGCGACCACGCGCTCGAACACGGCGAGTAGCGCCTCCACCTCGCGCTCGCGCCCGTATAGCCGCTGCGGGACCTGGAACCGGTCGGAGAGATCGCGCCCCCCGAGCGCGAAGGGCGGAATGGATCCGCTCGCCCGCCATCTGGCGAAGCACTCGTCCAGGTCGTGCCGCAGGCCCGCCGCGCTCTGATAACGCTCCTCGGCGGCCTTGGAGAGCAGCTTGAGCACCACCGCGGAGAGCTGCGGGGGAATCGAGGGGACGACCGCGTGCGGCGGCTGCGGCGCCTGGGCGATGTGGCAATAGACCCACGCGACGGGATCGCTGGCCTGGAACGGCAGAGCGCCCGTCAGCATCTCGTAGAAGACGACGCCCAGGGAGTAGAGATCGGTCCGCTGGTCGATCCAGCGGTTCATTCGGCCCGTCTGTTCCGGGGCCATGTAAGCCAGGGTCCCCTCGATGAGCCCGATGTGCTCGAGGTGCTGGAGCTCGCGGGGTATCCGGGACGCAATCCCCAGGTCGGTGATCTTCACCTCGCCGGTGGCGGGGTTGAGGAGCACGTTCTGAGGCTTGATGTCCTTGTGAACGACGTCGTGCCGATGCAGCCCGGCGAGCGCCTCGACCACGCGGATGGCGAGGGGGAAGAAGCGCTCGAGCGGCGTCGGCCCGTCCTGGAGCCGATCGAGCGACACGCCGCCGAAATCCTCCAGGACCAGCGCCGGCTGTTCGCCGAGCATCGTGAGCGCACAGGGCCTGACGATGGCCGTGGTGTCGAGCGCCCGAGCGATCTCGTATTCGTGGCGAAGCCGCTCGGGGGCGCGAGGGCTCGCGTGATCGCGCCGGAGGACCTTGAGCACCACGGGATGGCCGTCGTCCTCGCGTACACCCCGGTAGAGAAGGGTGTCTGAGCCCTCATAGAGGGCCTCGATGATGGCGTAACGGGACGAAGACCCGTGATCGGACGAGACGGGATTGGTGCCCACTTGAGCCCTGACGCCGGTGATGCGCAACACATGCTGCCATGGTCGGCGCGGGTCGCCACCGCTTTGAGCGGGCGACGCGACGGCCCTCATCCGTCCTCCGCGAACTCCAGCGCCTCGTGCCCCGCACCGGGGCCGCCCTGTCGATGACATCGTGGCAGGACCTCTGCCCCGCGCGCTGGGTCGGGGAATGTCCGCTCGTCAGCGGCGCACCAGCGCCTCGCTCCCCGCCAGCGTGCCGCCCAGGGTCCCCCATCGCCCCGCGAGCTGTCGGCCCGCGATCGCATAGCTGACCACCCCGACCTGCTGGCTCGGCGACCAGCCCACGACGAGCTGATCGCCCGAGCGGATGCCTACCCCCTTGAGCGCGCCGGTGCTCAGCGCCCACGTGACGGCGTATGTCTCGCCCGTGGGCACGATGACGACCGTGCCCTTGCGAGCGCCGTCGACGATCCGGTAGCTGCCGACCAGCCCTTCAGGGCCCTCCAGCTCCTCGGCCATCACCTGGCCTGGCCGGTCCGTCGCGATCCACTGCCCGTGGAGGCGGCCGCCGTCGATGCGGTAGGCGGCCGCGCCGTAGGGCCCGCCGCTCGCCCATCCCACGGCGAGCGTCTGCCCCTGCACGAACGCGATCCCCTCGTAGCCCGCGCCCTTCGTGATGATCCAGGCGATGCGGTACGTGTCGCCGCTCCGGGAGAGGAGGACGTTGCCCGTGTAGCTGCCCTGCCCGCCCGGGTTGCGCGACGACACGATGTCGTAGGTGCCGGCCAGATCGACGTCGCTGCTCGCCGCGGCGCTCGATGGCCTGGCCGGCGGCGTCGGCGCCCCACCCGTGGGCGCGTCGCCCCCGCCGTACACCGGCGCCGGCGGCGCGCCGGCGGCGCGGTCCGCCGCGCGGAGCCGCTGGAAGGCCAGGAAGCCGCCGAAGGCGAGCGCGGCGACGGCGACAAGCCCGCCGCCGGCGATCGCGAGCAGCAAGCCCCAGGGCGCCCTGCGCGGAGGCAACGCCGGCACCGGGACGAGCGTGCCGCCGGTCATGCCGCCGACGTCGGTGCGGGAGACCCCCGGCTGGGTCGGCGCGGTGATCGGCCCGGAATGGCCGGAATAGACCGGGGGTGTGGGCATGGAGGGCACGGCCTGCAGCGGCGCGGACCTGTGGGCGGCCGCGGCGAGCACGGGATCGAGCGCCGCCATGGCCTGCGCCGCGTCGGCGAAGCGAGCGCGGACGTCGCGGGCGAGGCACCGGGCGAACCAGGCGTCGAAGCCGGGGGGGATCAGGTGCGCGCAGCCGAGCTGCGCGGCGCGGGCGGACGGCGGATCCAGCGGGCCGAACAGCACCTCGCGCATGAGCGACATGACCGAGGCGCTCGGCCCACGGCTCGGCTCGATCCAGTAGACGCGCGCGGTGAGCAGGTAGAACGCGAGCAGCCCGAGCGCCCAGACGTCCGACGCCGGGACGACCTGCGCGGCGAGCTCGGTCTGCTCGGGCGCCATCCAGAGCGGCGTCCCGACCGACGCGGTGACCGACGTCGTCGCCCGCGCCTCGGCCACGATCTTCGCGACGCCGAAGTCGAGCACCTTCACCTTGAAGCGGACGTTCTGCTGCCGCGGCCGCGCGATGAAGATGTTCTCGGGCTTGAGATCGCGGTGGACGACGCCCGCGCGGTGCGCCGCGCCGAGCGCGTGGCACAGCTGCCCCATCAGCTCGCGCACCTCGTCGGGCGGCAGCGCGCCGCGCTGCGCCATCACGGCCGAAAGATCGGCCCCGTCGAGCAGCTCCATGGCCAGCCAGGGCGTCTGCGTCGCGGGATCGACCCCCGCGGCGACGACCTCGACGACGTGATCGCTCTCGATCCGCGCCCCTACCCTCGCCTCCTGCTCGAAGCGCTCGCGGAAGCGCGGGTCCTGCGCGAGCTGCGCGTGCATCAGCTTCACCGCGCGCGGCTTGCCCGTCGAGAGCTGCTCGGCGACGAACACGGCGCCCATGCCCCCCTGGCTCAGGGGGCGGACGACGCGGAAATCGCCCCCGAGGACGGTGCCGGGAGCGAGCGGTGCGGCTGTCGTGGGGTCGGCCATGGCGAACGGGAACCCTCCGGGCAACGTCGCGTGACGCGGGACGCGGGACGCGTGACGCGGGACGCGCTCCGGCAGCGTACCCAAAGACGCGCGATCCAGGGGCTCCGCAGAGCGCCGGCGCGGCAGCGCGCGCCATCGCCGGCGTCGGGCCTCCCCCCGGGCGCGGCGCGGGCGGCGCTCAGCCCCCGCCGCCCTCGATCCGCACGAGGATCTGGTTCGTCGCGCTCAGGCGGACAGGATAGGTCTTGAGCCCCTCCCCGCCGCTCAGGGCCTCTCCCGTCTCCAGGTTGAACTTCTGGGCGTGCAGCGGGCAGATGAGCGTGCAGCCGCCGAGCAGCCCGTCGACCAGCGGGCCGCCGCGGTGCGGGCAGCTGGCCTGCGTGGCGAACACGCGACCTTCGCGCGTGACGAACACGGCGATGCGCTCCGATCCGATCTCGAACGCGCGCCCCTCGCCCGGCGGGATCGCCGAGAGCGGGCCCAGGGTGATCTCCATCTCGCGCCCTCTCATTGCACGATCGGCAGGACCGATCGGAACTGGTTCGGCGTCGCCGGGGCGTACGCCTCTCTCCACGGATCGCGGTACGCCTCGACCGTCTTCCGCATCTCCTCGTCGAGGCGCGCGGCGATTCCCTCGCTGTCGTCCACGACCACCGCGCGGATCTTCTGGATGCCAATGCGCTCCACGAAGCCGTATGTCCGCTCCAGGTACCTGGCGTTCTCGCGGTAATACTGGATGAAGCGGCCCATGAGCCGGAGCACGTCCTCGTGCGCGTCGACAATGCAGAGCACGTCGCCCTTGCGCACGTGGGCGCCGGCCGCGCCGCCCACGTAGATCTCCCACTTGCCGCCTTCCACCGCGACGGCCCCGACGTCCTTCACCATCGCCTCGGAGCAGTTGCGCGGGCAGCCCGCCGTCGCGAGCTTCAGCTTGGCCGGCGTGTCCATGCCGTGGAAGCGCTCTTCTATCTTCACCGCGAGCGCGATGCTGTCGCCGAGCCCATACCGGCAGAAGTCGCTCCCCACGCAGCTCTTGCACGTGCGGTACGATTTTCCGTAAGCGAACCCCGAGGGCATGTCGAGGTCGCGCCACACCGCCGGCAGATCCTCCTTCTTCACGCCGAGCAGGTCGATGCGCTGGCCGCCGGTGAGCTTGACGAGCGGCACGCGGTACTTGTCGACGACGTCCGCGATCCGCCGCAGCTGCGCGGCCGACGTGACGCCCCCCGCGATCTGCGGGATCACGCTGAAGGTGCCGTCCTTCTGGATGTTGGCGTGAACGCGGTCGTTGATGAAGCGGGCGTCGCGCTCGTCGTCGTATTCGTGGTGCCATAACGTGCGGAGTAGCGACGCGAGCCCCGGCTTGCTCCCCGGATCCTCGCTCCCGCCGGCGAGCTCGCGGAACACGGCGGACACCGACCGGAGCCCGCGCTCGCGGATCGCCTGGACCAGCTCGGGCTTGCTCAGCGGGACGCCAGGCACGTAGTAGCTGGCCGCGGGGTCCTGCTCCGCCGCGCCCCCGCACGCCCACGCCACGACCTCCGAGACGAGCTGCTTGCAGGCGCCGCAGCCCATGCCCGCGCGCGTCGCGTCCATGACGGTCCGGAGGGTCCGCTTGCCGGAGCGCACACACGCGACGAGGCCCTCCTTGGTGACGCCGTTGCAGTTGCAAACCTGCATCCCCTGCGGCATCTCCTCGATCGTCGCCTGGGGCGAGGGCGCGCCGACATCGAACAGCAGCGACAGCCGCTCTTCCGGGAGCGGCGTGCTCTTGTCGAACGCCTGCATCAGGTACGCGGCCTTGCTGACGTCGCCGAGGAGGATGCCGCCGAGCAGCCTGCCGTCGCGGATGATGAGCTTCTTGTACGTGCCCTTCTTCGGCTCGAGGAACTGCACGATCTCGTCGCGGTCGTCGGCGGGCTCGGTGATGCCCATCGAGGCGAGCTGGATGCCCATGACCTTCAGCTTCGTGGAGACCTTCGAGCCGGCGTAGGAGGCCTTCTCGTTGCGCTTCGTGATGTGGTCGGCCAGCACCTTGCCCTGCTCCCAGAGCGGCGCCACGAGCCCGTAGACCTGCCCCCGGTGCTGCGCGCACTCGCCGACGGCGTAGATCCTCGGGTCGTCGGGCGAGCGCATGTGGTTGTCCACCACGATCCCGCGCTCGACGGTCAGGCCGGCGCGCAGGGCGATCTCCACGTTCGGCCGGATGCCCGCGGAGATCACCACGAGATCGCAGGCGAGGGTCTCGTCGTCGGCGAAGCGGAGCCCCGTCACGCGGTCCTCTCCGAGCACCTCCTTCGTGCTCTTGTTGAGGTGCACCGTCACGCCGAGCTGCTCCAGCGTGGTCCTCAGGATGCCGCCCGCCGTGGCGTCGAGCTGCTGCCCCATCAGGTGACCGCTGATGTGGACGACGTGGACGTCGAGCCCGAAGTTCTGCAGCCCACGCGCGGCCTCGAGCCCGAGGAGCCCGCCGCCGATGACCGCGGCGCTCCGCTTGCCCCGCGCGTACTGGGCGATCTTGTGGCAGTCGTCCAGGCTGCGGAACACGAACACACCGGGCTTCTCCCTGCCGCCCTCCAGCCGCACCCCCTGGATCGGCGGGATGTACGGTGAGCTGCCCGTCGCGATGATCAGGTTGTCATAGGGCGCAACGACCCCGTGATCGCCGGTCACCTGGCGCGAGTGCCGGTGGATGGCCCGCGCCCGCACGCCCGCGTGGAGCTGGACGCCGTTCTCCCGGTACCAGGCCAGGGGGTTCAGGAAGATCTCGCTCGGGTCCTGGGAGCCGTTCAGCACCTCCGAGAGCAGGATGCGGTTGTAATTGCCATAGGGCTCGTCGCCGAAGATGGTGATCTCGAACTGGTCGGCCCCGCCCCGCGCGAGGATCTCCTCGACGGTGCGGACGCCGGCCATCCCGTTGCCTATCAACACGAGCTTTCGCTTCTTCTGCATGGCTCAGATCTCCGCCAGGCCGATGTCGATCGTCGCGAGCCCGCGCGCGCCTTCGGGCGCGCCCACGCACAGCTCGATCACGCTCTCCGGGTGGATGTCCTCCACGATCACGAGGGGCACGTGGATCGCCGCCTTGGCGCCGATCGGGAAATAGCGCATCGGGTGCCCGTCGCGCTTGAGGAGCAGGTAGATGAGCTCCGACGTGGAGTTGCCCGCGCGCAGGTAGATGAGCTGAGCGCGCTTGTCCCGCGGGACGGTGTACCCGACCGCCGGACGAAGGGGCACCGGCTGCTCCAGGCCCTGCCCCTCGAACGAGTAGACACCCTGTATGAACCTCGGTGTTTCCAATGTGGCCTCCCGGGCGGATCATCGGACCATCGGACGGGGGCGCGCCGTACGCGGCCCGGCGCGCGCCGCGGCGCTCTGGCGCCGCACCACGGTCATACAGCGAGGACAGTTTCGAGGGTTCGTTGCCCGGCGGCGCGATCCCGTGTAGGTCGAGTTTCCAAGGTGTTTCGATCGTCACTGTCCTCTTCGCCCCGCCCGGCCGGCGCCGCTGAGCTCGTCGTGGTCGGGGCCGGCTCGGCGGGCGCCGTGATCGCGGCGCGCGTCACGGAGCGCGCGGATCGCGAGGTCCTGCTGCTCGAGGCTGGCCCGGACTACCCGGACCCGGAGGGCCTGCCCGCCGATCTGCGGGACGGCACCCGCAACTCGTGGCTCGCGCACGACTGGGGCTATCGCCACCGGCCGACGCCCGGGCAGATCATGTTCCTCTTCCCGCGCGGCAAGGTGGTCGGCGGCTCGTCGGCCGTGAACACGTGCATCGCGGTCCGCGGCCAGCCGTACGACTACGACGAGTGGGCGGCGCTCGGCCTGCCCGAGTGGGGCTTCGACGCCTGCCTGCCCTATTTCAAGCGCCTCGAGGACGATCTCGACTTCGGCGAGCCCTGGCACGGCAAGGGCGGCCCGGTGCCGATCCGCCGCGCCCGGCGCGAGGAGCTCGTGCCGTGGCAGGCCGCGTTCGTCGACGGGTGCAGGGCGCTCGGCCACCCCGAGTGCGCGGACACCAACGATCCGCGCGCGCCCGGCGGCGTCGGGCCGCACGCGATGAACAAGATCGACGGACAGCGCATGAGCGCGGCGCGCTGCTACCTGACCGCCGAGGTGCGCCGGCGCGAGAACCTGCGGCTCCGGCCGCGCACGACGGTGCGGCGGGTGCTCGTGCGGAACCGCCGCGTCGAGGGCGTCGAGATCGAGACCGACGGGCGCGTCGAGGTCGTCGCGACGCGCAAGGTGGTGCTGAGCGCCGGCGCGATCGCGACGCCGGGGATCCTCCTGCGCAGCGGGATCGGGCCGCGGGCCGAGCTCGCGCGCCTCGGGGTCACGCTCGTGTCCGACGTGCCCGCCGTGGGGGCGCGGCTGCTCGATCATCCGGGGGCCGCCATCGGCCTGTGGCCGCGCCGCGGCGGCCTGATCGACGTCCTGCGCCAGCCGCTCGTCCAGACGATGCTCCGCTACACGTCGCGCGGCAGCCAGTACCCGAACGACGTGATGCTCCAGCCGGGCTCGTTCTTCCCGCTGCACCCGCGCCTCACGATACCGGCGTTCGCGATCGCGTGCTGCATCGGCAAGCCGCGCGGCGTCGGCCGCATCGAGCACCTGAGCGCCGATCCGCACGCGCGGCCCCGCATCGTCTCGAACCTGCTCGTCGACCGCGACGACCTGTCGCGCGCGGTCGACGCGCTGGAGCTCGCGTACGAGATCGCCCGCACCGCTCCGATGCGCGAGCTCGGCTGGTTCGTCTGGCCCACGGAGCGCACGCTGAGGCGGCGCGAGGCGCTGGAGCGGTGGATCTACCGGAGCTGCGGCTCGGGCTACCACCCGTGCGGGACGGCCCCGATGGGGCCCGAGGGGGACGTCTCGGCGGCGGTCGATGGGCGCGGGAGGGTCCGCGGCGTCGAGGGCCTCGTCGTCGCGGACGCGAGCATCATGCCGACCATCCCGAGCGTGAACACGAACCTGACAGCGTTGATGATCGGCGAGCGCTTCGGCGAGTGGCTCCGCGACGGCGCGGTGTAGCCACCGCCGCCCGGGGGCGAGAGACCCCCTCGCCGGCCGCGGGAGCCAAGATCTGAGCTCGCTCGCCACGTCGTGAGGCCGAGAGTCGCGGGGCGCCGAGCCCGACCGCTGTCAACAGCGTGGCCTCGATCAGCTTGAACGCCGCGATCAAGCGGAGCACGAGGTGGCCTCCAGGGCGGGCAGCAGGGGCACGGACCATTCATCGTCCTCCTGACTAACTTTGCGCAGACCGAGCGCTATGCCGGCGTCATTCGCCGGAGCGTCGCGGTCTGATGCTCGGTTCACCGGGGCCGACAGTGAGGACGATGATCGCCAAGAGTTTGCGCGCGCTCAGGCTGCTCCTGGCTGTCAGCCTGCTTGCCATTGCCGTCATGGCCCTGCAGCACCTGGTCCGCCCGACGGTGGCGGCCGAGGTCGTCGCGAGCCTCCGCCTCGTGCCCGGCCGGCGGGTCGCGCTTGCCGCCCTCGTCACGGCCGTGAACTACGCGGTCTTCAGCGGGTACGAATGGCTGGCGGTGCGCTATGCAGGGGAGCGGCTCTCCTTCAGGCGGGCGGCGTTCGCTTCCTTCGTCGCGTATGGGATCAGCCAGAGCCTGGGCATGTCGCCCTTGACCGGCGGTGCGGTGCGATGGCGCCTTTACTCCGGTTGGGGAGTCTCGCCACGTGCGGTGGCCAGGATTGTCGCCTTCAACCTCCTGTCCTACTGGATGGGCATGGCCGTTCTGGCGGGGCTGCTGTCTCTGGCTGTGCCCGTCGCTGGGTTCTCGGTGGCCTCGGTGTGGCAGCGGCTCATCGGGGGAGTCCTCCTCGTGCTCGTCGCCGTCTACGTGGGGCTCTGCGCGCGAGGACGCCCGCTGCGCCTGCGGAGCCTCACGCTAGCGCCGCCCGCGCCCCGGTTCGCCCTGGCCGGGATCGCGTTCGGTGTCGTCGACTGGGCCCTGGCCGGCTCGGTCCTCGCCGCGATGGCCGGCGATGTGCTTCCGATCTCGATTCCGCGCATCCTCACTGCCTTTCTGCTCGCGCAGCTCGCGGGCATCGCGAGCCAGGTGCCAGGGGGCATCGGCGTCTTCGAATCAATCTCGCTCCTGCTCCTCACGCGTTCAGGCGCTGCGTCCGCCCCCGCCCTCGCGGGGCGGCTGATCGCCTACCGTGCTCTTTACTACCTCGTGCCGCTCGCCCTCGCGCTGCTCGCGTGGCTCCTGCGCGAGCTGCAGGAGCGCGGCCGCGCTCTCTCCAGGATGGCCGTCGCCGGCCTGCACGTCTTGTGTGACTTCTCCCCGTCGATCGCCGCGGCAGGCACGTTCCTCGCGGGAGCGGCGCTCGTCCTGACGAACGCCTATCCCGGCGGCGCCGCCTTCGGCCGGCTCAGCCACTTCGTCCCCGACACCCTTCTCGAGCTCTCGCGCCTGCTCGGGAGCGTCGCGGGAGCGGCGCTCCTGTTCCTCGCTCGTGGCATCCAGCGCCGGCTGGCCGGGGCCTTCCATTTGACCGTCGTCCTGCTCGTCGCGGCGACCCTCCTGGGCGCCGCCCGGGGACACCCGCCCTGGCACGCGGCCGGCGTAGCCTGTCTGCTCGCCCTCTTCGTGACCTTGCGGGCCCGCTTCTACCGGCGGTCGTCGCTGTTCGATGACGCCTTCTCCCCGGCCTGGAGCGTGGCGATCTCGCTGGTGATCATCGGCGGTGTGAGCCTCACCGTCTTCTCTCGGCGTCACGTCGCCTACTCGGCACAAACACTCTGGCAGTTCCTGACCGCCAGCGACGCCCCCCGGGCGCTCAGGGCCTCGGTGGCCGCTCTGGCGACGGCGATGCTCCTCGCCTGGGCGAAGCTCATGCGACCACCTCCCGTCCGGGCGCGCGTGGCGAGCCCGAGCGATCTCGCGCGCGCCGAGCGGCTCGTCGGCGCCGCTCGAGATACCCTCGCCTGCCTGGCGCGCCTCGGGGACAAGTCGCTTCTCTTCAGCGAGAGCGGCAAGTCCTTCTTGATGTTCGGCGTCCAGCGGCGCAGCTGGATCTGCCTCGGCGATCCGATCGGGCCCGGCGACGAGGCGGCGGAGCTGCTCCGGCGCTTCCGGGAGCTCTGCGACGAGTACGACGGCTGGCCGGTCTTCTACCAGGTCCGACCAGAATGGCTCTTCCGCTACGTTGATCTCGGCCTTCGCCTCGTCAAGATCGGGGAGACGGCGCGGGTGGATCTCGGCGCCTTCTCGCTGGAGGGTCATGAACGCAAAGCGCTCCGCCAGATCCAGCGCAAGTTCGATCGCCCGCCTTACCGGTTCGAGCTGGTCGCCCCGGCGAACGTCGCGCCGATCCTCCCCGCGCTGAAGGTGATCTCCGATCTATGGCTCCGCGCCAAGGAAACGCGCGAGAAGCGCTTCTCGAACGGCTATTTCAGCCCGAGCTATCTCGAGCGCTCACCCATCGCGCTTCTCCGCGACGAAAGCCACATCCTCGCCTTCTGCAATGTCCTGATGGTCGTCGAGGAGCTGTCCATCGACCTGATGAGACACCGGCCCGATTCGCCCCGCGGGGCGATGGATTATATGCTTCTACAGCTGCTGCTGTGGGGGCAGCGGGAAGGCTACCGCTGGTTCGACTTTGGAGTCGCGCCCCTGTCCGGCTTCGAGCAGCACCGGGGCGCGCCCGCGTGGACCCGCATCGCGCACATCATGTTCGAGACCGAGAGGCCCTATCACTTCAAGGGACTGCGAGCGTACAAGGAGAAATTTGGACCTGTCTGGTCTCCCCGCTATCTCGCCTATCCGCCGGGGCTGAATCTCCCTCAGGTGATCTCGGACCTCATCGTGCTCCAGTCCGGGGGCATCAAGGGGGTGTTAGGCCGTTGATGCGCAGATTTAGACCCCGGCGTGAGCGGTCCGGCTCAAGCCGGCCCGCGCACCTAGCGCGTGGGTAAAAGAAGCCCGATCGCTGGCGGCCGTGCGACGATGTGCGGCGTGAGCACGTCGCCGCAGAAGCCGCGCAAGGATCCGCGCCAGGAGCGCTCGCGCAGCACGGTCGACGCCATCCTCGATGCCGCCGGTCAGCTGATCGAGCGCGAAGAGGAGGCGAAGCAGAGCCGTGTATCGACCACGCACATCGCCGAGCGCGCCGGCGTCAGCGTGGGCTCGCTGTATCAGTACTTCCCCAACCGCGAGGCGCTGGTCGCGGCGCTCTTGCGCCGCTTCGTGCAGAAACGCTTCGCCGAGATCCGCCGGGTGCTCGACGAGGTCGAGCCGCTCCCGCTGGAGGCGGCGTTGCACCGGCTGTCCGGCCGGCTGATCGAGCTCGAGCTGGCCCACGCGCGCGTGATGAGGGCGCTCATGAAGTGGTTCGTGCGGGTGGGCGACTTCGATCTGATCGCCGATGCCGACCGCGAGGCCGAGGCCGCGCTGGCCGAGCTCCTGGTGCGCATCCGGCCCAAGACCCGCGCGGTGGATCCGCAGCTCGGCGGCTTCTTCCTGTTCCACGCAATGCGAAACACCTTGGGCATGGCGGCCTTCCGCGAGGGCGACATGCTGCGCGCGCCGGCCGCGCAGGCCGAGCTCACCCGGCTTTTGTACGGCTATTTACGGCCCGACTGACGGCCGCCGGCGCGCGCGGGCGCGGCGCCGGGAATGCGAATGGGCGGCGCCGGTCGCGCTGCCTAGATCGAGGCGCATGCGTTCCTTCGAATGGGTCACGCGCGCCGAGCCGCACCGCGCCCGCCGGCGCCGCATCCTGCGCGAGCACCCCGAGATCCGCGCGCTGTTCGGCTACGACCGGCGCACCATCGCGGTCACGCTGGCGGTGGTGCTCGCGCAGTTCGCCGTCGCCTGGTCGCTCGGCGTGTTCGCCGCGCCCTGGTGGGTGGTCACGCTGGCAGCGGCGACGCTCGGCGCGGTGCTCTCGCACTGGTGCGCGATGGCCATCCACGAAGCGGCGCACGATCTGGCCGCTCGCCGCGCGCGCTCGAACAAGCTGCTGGCGCTGTTCGCCAACCTGCCGATGGTGCTGCCGGCGGCGATGAGCTTCCGCCGCTACCACCTCGCGCACCACGCGCTGCTCGGCGTGGCCGGCGAGGACACCGATCTGCCGCGCTCGCTCGAGGTGCGGCTGATCGGCACCGGCCGCGTGCGCAAGTTCCTGTGGCTGTTCTTCTACTTCGTGGCCTACCTGGGCCGCGCCGCCCGCTTCGCCAAGCTGCCGAACCGCGACGAGTGGATCAACCTGGCCATCCAGCTGCCCGCCGCGTGGCTCTCGTGGCGCCTGCTCGGCGCGCCCGGCTTCGCCTACCTGCTGCTGTCGACCTTGATCGGCCACAGCCTGCACCCGGTGGCCGCCCACTTCGTGCACGAGCACTACGTGTACGCGCCCGGCCAGGAGACCTACAGCTACTACGGGCCGCTCAACCACGTGACGTTCAACGTGGGTTACCACGTCGAGCACCACGACTTCATGAAGGTGCCCGGCTGGCGCCTGCCCGCGCTGCACCGCATCGCCAAGCGCCACTACGACACGCTGGTCTCGCACCGCTCGTGGACCTGGGTGCTCTGGCACTTCATCACGGATCCATCCCTGGGCCCGCACGCCCGCATCGTGCGCTCCCGCGCCGTCCATGATGGCGCCGTGAGGCGGTCGATCCAGGTTGGCGCCAGCGATGGATGAGCGCGGGAAGGCCGATTAGCAGATCATCCCCTGGCCGCGCATCTCGGCGAGATCCTCGTCGCTCGGCCGGCGGTGCCGCCCGAGGAGCAGGTCGCCGAGCCAGAGGAGGTTGTAATTGCAGTGCATGTACCGGTGGTGCAGGTAGTGGTGGCGGGAGATGAAGCGCACGTAGCGCGTGCCGAGCAGCCACCGCATCGGCCGGGACGCGCGGGCCATGGCCTCGGCCCGCGGCATGTGCAGGTACGGGTGGAGGACCAGCGACGACAGCGGGTAGATCACGAGCGGTAGCAAGGCGCCGACGACCACCGGCGCCGGGAAGAAGAGCGCGTACAGCGCGAAGAACGGCAGCACGGGGGCGGCGAACGCGAGGATCCCCAGGCCGGCCAGCGAGACGCCGTATTGCTCGCGGATCATCCGCCGGTCGCCCTGGGTCTCGACGATCCAGCGATCCAGCCGCTCCTGCTCCTCGCGGCTCTCGAACTGCCGCACGTGACTCACGCGGTAGGTCTTGCCGTGATGCACGACCGAGTGACTCGTATGTGCGCGCAGGAGGGGGCGGCCCACGAAGCCGAGCCGCTTCGCCGCGCGGCGGACCTTGAGGGTCGCGTGCAGCGCGTTCCGGTGGAGGAACGACTCTGCCATGGAGACGGTGAGATAACCGATCACAACACCTGCCACGATCTGGAGAGCCCCTGTAGACATTGCCACGGGATTCATGGGTATGCTCCTTCGCGCAGACCTGCGGTCTGCAAGGGACGCTGGCGCGGCCGGCGAGCAGCGCGGCCGTGATGCCGTCGTCGATGCCGGTTCGTGCATGGCAACCGCGGTGCCAGCCGGCCGCGCCTCGACGCCGCCCGCCCGGAGCCGCTGTTCGGCGTCCGGAGCGCTCACACCGCGCCGCAGGGGCGTTCCTCCCATGGAGGCCGGGACCTCCAGCTGAAGGCTGGCCCCTTTACCGAGGGGGCCGCACGGGCCGCCGGCAGCGCCGTGCGTCGATCGATCGAGCACGCGGATGTCCGCGCCGATGGAGGCGTCGGCTCGCCGAAGGCCCGATGACGCGCGGCGCCCGCGCTGGAGCTCCGGGCGGCAGCGCCGTGAGGACCGAGGCCCGCCGGAGACTGGCATCCTTGCTGCAATGACGCCTTTCGCCGCCGCACCCACGCCGCCCCGTGCCGGGCGTGGACGGCTGTCGCTCGGCCCCGGCCCCTCGGCGAACACTCGAGGATCGGGAGCTCGAGCCGGACGGCGCGCCTCGCGGCGGAGAGAAAGAGGACCCATGATCGAGCAGAACGCCCTTCATCGCGCATCCTTGATGCAGCGTCCCGAGCCCCTGACCGCGCGGCGGGGCGAGCGCGCATCTCTCGTGCGCCTCGTGCGCGGCCACGTCGCCACCATCGCGGGCTTCGTCACGAGCAGCCTCACCCCGGAGCTCCCCTCCGCGGTCCCCTGGCGGTTCCGCGTCCCCGGCGGGCCGTACGGCGCGGCGACGCTGACCGGCCTGTACTTCCCTTCCCCTGGCAGCCGCGATCTGGTCGTCCTGCTGCACGGCATGGGCGGGGATGTGCGCTCGGCCTACCTGCGCCCGGCGACGGCCGCCCTGCGCGCGCAGGGGCTGGCGGTGCTCCGCCTCGGCCAGCGCGGCTCGTCGTGCGACCCGGAGGACCTCCACCACGCGGGGCTCTGGGAGGACCTCGCGGCCGTTCTGAGCGGCGACCCGATCGTCGCGCGCCACGACCGGATCTTCGTCGTCGGCTTCTCGATGGGCGGACACGTGGCGCTCCACCTCGCCGCGGCGGGGCACCCGCGGCTCGCGGCCGTGGCCTCGATCTGCTCGCCCCTCTACCTCGATCGCGCGGTGAGCCACATGGATCGCCCCGAGAGCGTCGTGTACCGGCGCCACGTCCTCGGGGGGCTGAAGCGGATGTACCGGGAGATCGCGCGGCGGCGGCAGATGCCCGTCCCGCCGTCGGCCGTGGATCGGGCGGCGACGCTGCGCGAGTGGGACCGCCTGACGGTGGTCCGCCGCTTCGGTTTCCGCGATCCCACGGCCTACTACGAGGCGCAGGGCGCCGGGAGGATCCTTGGCTCGCTGGTCACCCCGGCGCTGCTCCTGTACTCGCGCCAGGATCCGATGGTGCCCCCGGCGACCCTCGCCGGCCTCGGAGCGCACGGAGGGCTCTCGTCGCCCGCCCGCGTCGTCTGGATGGACGGCGGCGGCCATATCGCGCTTCCCCGCAGGCTCGATCTCGGCCTCGACCCGGCCGTGCCCCGGACCCCGTACGAGCAGATCGCCGCCTGGCTGAGGCGCCACCAGGCCCCCGGGGGCGCGTCATGAGCGCGCCAATCATCACCATGGCCATGACACGCCTCGCTTCGCTCGAGACGCAGAGGACGGAGATGACGGAGCTCACGATGAAGACCGATGATGCGTTTCCCCGCACCGCGCCCGCGGCGACCGACAAGGCCCCTGCCACCACCTCGCTCTCGGCCGAGGATGCCCGGCGGCTGATGGCGGGGATCAAGGCGATCCGCGCCGGCGCCTCGGCCCGGACGGGCGCGGTGGATCTCCGCCATATCAAGCGCCTGTCCCTGCTGGGCCGCGCCTTCTCCGCCCTCGGCTACGCGACGTCGGCGCTCGGGCCCAACCCGATCTCGATGATCCTCATCGCCCTTGGCCGGTTCGCCAGGTGGGTCGTTGTCGCGCATCCGGTCCTCCACAAGGCGTATGACGGCGTCGCCGGCGGCGACCCCGCCTGGAACAGCCGCACGTTCGCGCGGGGCCGGCGCAGCCTGTGGGACTGGTTCGACTGGCTGGACGCCGACGCGTGGCAGGCGCAGCACAACGTCTCTCACCACTGCTACACCGGCGACGAGCGGGACCCCGACCGCGTCGCCGTCAACATGGCGTGGCTGAAGAGCAAGCCGAAGGTCGTCCGCGCGCTCGCGCTGTTCTTGACCGCGTGCACGTGGAAGTGGCTCTACTATGGCCCTGCCACCCGGAGCGCCCTGCGCAAGCGACGCGAGCGCGCGGCCGAGGCCTCGACGGAGGGGCGTGATCGCGCGGCCTGGTCGCCCAGCGTGCTGCTCGACCGCGAGATGCTGCTCCGCTCGTACCTGCCGTATGCCCTCGTGCACTTCGTCCTCCTGCCGCTCGCGTTCCTGCCGCTCGGCCGCGGGGCAGCGCTCGGCGTGCTCGTCAACAGCGTGGCGGCGGAGCTCCTGTCGAACCTGCACAGCTTCGCGGTGATCGCGCCGACCCACACCGGCCTGGATATCCCCATCTTCGAGGGCGCCGCGCGCAGCCGCGAGGAGTACTACGTCCGGCAGATCGTCGGCTCGGTGAACTACGAGAGCCCCGGCAGCGCCGCTGACTTCCTGCACGGCTACATGGGGTATCAGATCGAGCATCACCTCTGGCCGGACCTGCCGCTCCGGCAATACCCCGAGGTCGCGAGGGAGGTCGAGGCGCTGTGCCGGGAGGTCGGGCTCCCGTACCGCAGGGACTCCGTCTGGAGGCGGATCACCGAGATGGTCCGCGCGGTGATCAGCGACGAGGAGGTGCAGGCCGCGCGCGTCGCGATCTCCGACGCCGGCGCGCGCCGCGCCGGGCGGAAGGACGGCGGTGGTCTTGAGCTCGCTGCCTTGCACGGATAGGCTCCGAGGCGCATCGATCGCGGGCTCGCGCGGACGTCACGGGCGTCACGGACGTCGGATTCAGGAACAGGGAGAGAGGGAGTCATGACGACGAATCAGGAACGACAGCTGGTGGTGACGTGGCAAGATCCTGCGCCGGCCGTGGAGAGGGTGAGATCGATGTCCGGCCTCGCCTACCTCACGGCCATGATGAACGGCGAGCTGCCGATGGCGCCCATCGCGAGCCTCCTCGGGCTGCGGGTCACGGCGGTGGAGGCCGGCCGGGTCGTCATCACCGGATCTCCCGGCGAGCAGCACCACAATCCTATCGCGATGGTCCACGGCGGCTATCTGAGCACGATGCTCGACTCCGCGATGGGCTGCGCCGTGCACGCGTCGCTGGAGGCGGGGGTCGGCTACACGACCGTCTCGCTCCAGGTCAGCTTCGTGAAGGCCCCGCGCGCCGGCGGGCCCGAGCTCATCGCCGAGGGCCGGGTCGTCCACCTCGGCAAGCGCCACGCGACCGCCGACGGGACGCTGCGCGACGCCGACGGCACCCTCTACGCCCACGCCACCACGACGTGCCTGATCCTGCGGTGAGCGCCGCCCGCGATGCCCGCAGGGCACGAAGGCGGGAGAGACGGAGAGATGGAGAGACAGAGAGACGGAGAGCGTGGTGGATCGCCGGGCCTGCCCCTGTCAGCGCTCCTCGTCTGCGACGTCTTCCCGGGACGCGGGACTCGGCACCTCGTCCCGCAAGAAGCGGAATCCTGGAGCGACAAACGGGTTGAAGTCTCACGCAAACAGCGAGAAGCCAAAACGCCAAAAGACGCCAAATTTTTATTGTTTTCTTGGCGTCTTTTGGCGTCTTGGCGGTTCATTCCTCTCGTTTCCAAGCTGATCGGTGTTCCAGGAGCACCGAGGAATCCCAGCCGATCGCAGAGAATCGCTGTGCGCTCCTTGCCCTCTGTGCTCACTGCACCTCCCTGGCCGGATGCCGGGCGCTCGATCGACGGGGGCGAAAGGCATGTCCCGGAGGAGGCCCGTGGCTTGCTCTCTCCAGCGCAGGTGCGGTCGATGGCACCGGGAGGGGCGCATGTGGACTTCGAAGACGGGGAGAACCAGCGGTAGGTCAACAAGGGGGAAAGGCGTCGTCCAAGGGCTCGCCGGGCTTCTCGGGATCGGCCTCTGTCTCGGCGTCTCCAGCGCTTCCGCCGCTGGCACGACCCAGGCCGTCTCGCCTCAGACCCCGGCGCAGGGTCGTGCCGCGCCGCCGCAGCGGGCCGCGACCGTCACGCAGCGCGCCCCGCAGCGGGCCACGACCGTCACGCAGCGCGCCCCGCAGCGGGCCGCGAGCGCCACCTACGTCGCGAACCCGCGGAGGGCGCGCTGGATCATCGCGGGCGCGTCGACCCTGGGCGGCTTCTGGGCCGCGTCGGCCGTCCGCGGCGCCGCCCTCTCCCTCGGACAGCCGGAGGTACGGATCCGGCTGGTGCCGCAGTGCTCCCAGGGCGCCTGCTTCCTCGTCCGGCGCCTCGAACGCACCTCGGCCAACCCCGCCTCGCTGCTGATCCCCCTCGCGGGTCCGTGGATCCACCTCGGCACGGGGCGGCCGACGGCGGCCAGCGCGGTCGGCCTCTCCCTCCTCGGCGCAGGGCAAGCCGTCGGCCTGGGGATGCTGCTCGGCGGCGTCGCCATGCCTCGGCAGCTGCGCGTGCCGCTGCAGCGCGGCCAGGTCCTCCAGGTGGGCGCTGCCCCGCTCGTCACCCCCGGCGGGCTCGGGCTCTCGATCAGCGGATCGATGTAGGGGCGGCCGTCATCGGGCGAGACCCAGGATCGCCCCCACGCGCAGCCGCTCCTCGGGCGTGAACGAGCGCTCGAGGAGCGCCTCCTCGGCGGAGCGCCGCGCGTCGGGATCGGCCACCGTCGCCTCGATGTCGGCGCGCGCGCCGGCGAAGGCGTCGAGGCGCTGCCGCCAGGCCGCCCGCTGCCGATCGAGCTCCGCGAGCCGGTCCGCGGCCTCGGGGCCCACCGTCGCGACCCGGTGCGCGTGCATCTCCTCGTCCGAGGCGCCCGCGTCCCGGAGCGCCTGCTCCTCGGCCTGCTGCGCGAGCGGGCGCGTCGCCGCCTCGCGCGCCTCGCGGACGGGCTCCGGGAGCGCCGCCTCGACGCCGGCGATCCGCGCGTCGCGCTCCTCCGGCGAGAGGGCCTCGTCCGCGAGGATGCGGGACTCCTCGATCGCCGCCTCGATCTCCCGCTCCTCGTCGCCGAACAGCCGCTCCGCGGCCTCCTCGCCGAACCATGCGCGCCGGATCTCGCGCAGCGCGGCGAGGCGCGCCGCCGGATCGGCCTCCTGCTCCACGCGCGCGCCGGCGGCCGCCTCGCGGTAGCCGAGGTACCGGTCGAGGAGCGCGATCGCCTGCTCCGCCGCGGGCCCCGCGGCCCGCTCCCGGATCGCCGCGACGATGCGGCCCCTGATCGCCTGCGCCGGCTCCTCGCCGGTGGCGCTGAGGAAGTAGTCGAACAGCCCGAGCAGCTCCGGGCCGACGACCAGATCGCCGCGCTCGTCGACGGTCACCGCGCCGTCGACGTCGGTGCCGCGGAGCGAGGGCGGCGCGGCGTTCGTCGGCGGGCGCGGCGCCGCGGGGGGCCGCGAGACCGACAGCGCCTGCCGGAGGCGCGTGGGAGACGGCGCCACCGAGAGCGCGGGCAGCGTCTCCTTCCGACCGACGCGCGCGGCCCCGTTCGACCGGCCGGAGGGCGCGGCCTGCCGGTGCCGCTCCCCCGAGACGAGGCGCCCCACGCCGATCGTCGCGACGAGCGCCATGGCCACGAGTAGAGCTGTCCTGCGACGACGCACCACGAAGGTCCCCCAGGAGGCTAGAGACCGATGCCCTTCAGCCGGCTCGCGTGCGACCGGAACACGGACTTCGGGTTCGGCCCAGACAGGTTGATAAACCCGAAGAGCTGATTGACCTCGTCGAGGTGGTTCATCCCATAGTCGTCCCGGAGCACCACCCCGAAATGGGAGCTGCACCTGCCCACCATCCCGTCGTTCGACTCCGAATACAGCTTGGAGATGAGCCCGAGCGTCAGGTCGGTCGGATCGATGAGGCTCGTGACGATCGATGTCCCCGACCACGAGAAGAAGCGCACGCCGCCCTCCTCGGCGGGGCCCTGCCCGCACCGGCCGTCGGGCAGCCCGGCCGGGTAACGCGCGTTGAACTCGCGCATCCCGGCGGCGGAGAGCGACCTGACGGCGGCGATCGAGTCCTGGGGCGCCGTGTGCCCGCTGAGCAGGCTGAGCACCGCGCCGAGGCTGTTGGCGAGGAACGAGAGCGCCCCCTCCGCGAACCCGCCCTCCCGCAGGTTCTCCTGGAGGAAACTGGCGAGCTCGGCCCCCTGATGCGGAGACCCGATGGTGGTCACCGAGGCAATGAGATCCGGCCGCACCGCGGCGACATACCGGGCGTCGAGCCCGCCATGGCTGTGCCCGACCAGGTTGACCTTCCCGCTCCCGGTGCGCGCGACGATATCCTCGACCTGCGCGAGCAGCGCCTCCCCCCGCGCCTCGGTGCTGTCGAACTGGGGCACCTCGGTGGCATACACCTCCGATCCGCCGGCGCGCAGCGCCGCCGCGATCCCACCGAAGTAGTCGATCACCCCGAACATCGCCTTGAAGCCGGCCATTCCGTGACAGAGCACGATCGGATACCGCGTCTGTGCATAGCTCTTCATCGCCAGCGCGCCCTCGCCGACCTCGGCGCGCTCGGCGTCCGCCGGCTCGTCCATCGACGCGACGCATCCTTGCGAGAGCAGCACCACGACGGCTCCCGCCGTGCACCGCAATGCGTCAATCCACATTCGGCGCCCGGCCCATCGTTTTCTCTCGACTCTCTCCTGATTTCGAGCGGGTGTGACGGCGGTGGGGAGTGCAGCGCGCGTGCTGGAGGAATGAGCTCGTCTGATCACCTGTCACCTCTGATAGAGTATTTTTTTAATTCGAATCAAGCAGAACTCACAGGCTCTCAGCGCAACAAGCACCTCGCGTATCCTGGACAATCGGCAGGCCGGTGTCCTCCCCTCCACGGGTCACGTCGGTCCAGGCGGCGCGACAGGGCATCAGCGCAGGGGCGCCCTACCCCCCATGTCGCGGCGAGGGCCGGGGAGACGCGGGCGGACGAGGCGGAGGGCGCGAGCCCTCGGGGCGGCTAGGTCGCCGTCGCGCCGAGCGCGCCGAGGACGATGCGCGCGTTCTCGGGCACCGCCGTCAGGAACCGCTCGCGCCGCCGCGGGTCCGCGATCCGCCGCGTCCGCGCGAGCAGGAGCTCCCTGGCCTCCGAGAGCACCGCGGACGCCTCGCCGTGGGCGCCGGACGCCGCGAGCGCCTCGGCGTAGGCGAGCCGCACGAGCGACTCCCCTTCTTCCAGGGATCCGAGCGCCGCGAGCTCGCCGAACGCCGCCCGCGCCGCGCCGAGCGCCGCCGCGACCTCGCCCGCGGCGAGCAGCGCCCGCGCGCGCACCGCCACGGCGGCCGCGCGCAGCCGGGGGGCCACGTGCAGCGCCGCCTCGGCCGCGCGCGCCTCCCGCTCGGCGGTCGCGGCGTCGCCGGAGAGGAGCGCTATCTTCGCGAGGTAGGTCCGCGCCACGCCCTCCATGCGGAGGTCGCCGCGCCGCTGGAACGCCTCCACCGCGCGCCGCTCGACGAGCAGCGCCTCGTCGAGCTTGCCGAGCAGCCCGAGCGCGTGGCCGAGGTTGTGCAGCGCCACCGTCTCGAGCTCGCGCAGCCCCATCCGGTCGGCGGCCTCCAGGGCGGCGCGCAGGACGGACTCGGCCGCCCCGAGCTCGCCGAGCTCGGCGTAGATGAAGCCGAGGTTCGCGCCGATCACGCACGCGCTGCGCCTGTCCCCGGCCTGCTCGAAGGCCGCGAGCGCCGCCTCCAGGCCCTCGAGGCACGCCTCGGGATCGCCGCCGGCCGAGGCGCGGATCGCCCGGAGCTGCTGCGCGATCGCGACGAGCTCGGCGTCCGGCGGCGGAGGCGCGCGGAGGTCCTCGTCGATGCGCGCGAGCAGCGCGTCGGCCTCGGCGTAACGGCCGCCGAAGACGAGCTGCGCGCCGCACTCGCAGAAGCACGCGATCCGGGCGCGGCGCAGCGCGGCCGCGCCGGAGGACAGCGCCCCGGACGCGGCGGACGGCGGCCCCGCGGGCGCGGCGGAGGTCGGCGCCGGCGGCGCGCAGGACGGCGGCGCCGCGGATGCGCGGGAGGGCGGCGCCGCGGACATCCCCTCGGCCACGGCGGCCCACCGCGCCACGCGGTCGACCGCGCCGAGCTTCCCGGCCGCGGCGGCGATCTGGGTGACCGCCCGGAACCACCCGGCGCAGCCGGCGGGGAGCAGCTCGGCCGCGGACGCGCCCAGCTCCTCGGCCGCCGCCAGGTCGCCCGTCCAGACGCTGGCCTCGGCCGCGACCAGCCGGAGCGCGCCGAGATCCTCGCCCTCGGCGCCGCACGCCTCGCCGCACGCAGCGCGCCCGATCGCGGCGCGCAGGTCGTTCGCCTCGAGCGACTGCTCGGCCGCGCGGCGGTACCAGCGCACCGCGCGGCCGGGCTCTCCGCCGCGGCGGAAGTGCTCCGCCACGCCCCCCGGATCGGCGGAGGCGCTCCGCTCGAGCCACGCGCCCGCGAGCCGGTGGCCGAGGGCGCGATCGCGCTCGGTCAGCATGGCGTACGCGGCCTCGCGGACGAGCGTGTGGCGGAAGACGTAGTCGACGGCGTCGGCGAGGCCCGCCGACGCCGAGGCCGGCGCGACGAGCTCGCGGTCGGCGAGCGCCGTCAGCCAGGCCTCCACGTCGGCGAGGCGCTCCTCGCCGCCGAGCAGCGCCGCGACGCCGCGCTTCGAGAAGCGATCGCCGAAGATGCTGGCCGCCCGGAGCACGCGCTTGCCCTCGTTGCCCTCGGCGTCGAGCCGCGCCTCCACCGTGCCGAGCACCGAGTCGGGCAGGAGCTCCTCCTTGCCGCTCGCGACCGCGCGGATGAGCTCTTCCAGGTAGAACGGGTTGCCGCCGGCGCGCTCGACGAGGTGCGCGACCACGCCCTCGGGCACGGGCTCGCCGAGCGCGGCGCGCACGAGCTCCGCGCTCGCGCGGCGCGGCAGCGGGCCGAGCTTGATCGTCTGCACCTCGCGCTCGGCCCACAGGCTCGGGAACTGCCGGTGGACGTCCGGGCGCGCGAGCGCGAGCAGCATGAGCGGGAGCTCGCGGAGGTTCCGCAGCGTCGCGTCGAGCAGGCGCACGGTGGCGGCGTCGCCCCAGTGCAGGTCCTCGAGCGCGAGGAGCACGGGGCGCGCGGCGCACTCGGCGGCGAGCCAGTCCTCCCAGGCGGCCCCCACGCCGTCGCTCATGCCGGTGGCGCTCTGGCGCGCCGCCCGCACCATGCGGGCGTGCTCCGGAGACGGCGCGCCGGTGATCTCGCCGAGGAACGCCGCCGCGCGATCGAGCGCCGGGCCGCCCAGGTGACGCCCGAGCCGCTGCTTCAGCTTGCGCTGCCGCGCCCACGCCGGGTCGCGCGCGCGGAGGCCGGCGGCCCGGCAGAGCACGTCCGCGATCATGCCGAACGGCGAGCCGGGAGAGCCCGAGTCGGCGCGGCCCCAGAGGATCTCGATCGGCTCGTCCCGCTGCCGCAGGGTGGCGAAGAGCTCCAGGCGGAGCCGGGACTTGCCGGCGCCGGGCGGCCCGAGGACGAGCACCGCGCTCGCGAGCGCCTCGGAGATGCAGCCGGCGAGCACGCCGTGGAGCATCGAGAGCTCGCGGGCGCGGCCGACGCACGGGGTGCGCTTCCCGAGCAAGGCGGGGGCGACCTCGTCCACGGCGCGCTCGCCGTGAAGGACGAGCGGCCCGCTCCGCGCCGCGGGTGCGGCGTGCGCGACGACGAAGCGCGGGCCGAGCATGTCGGCGGTCGCGCGGTCGATGCGCACCGCGCGCACCTCACGTTGATCGAGCGGCGCGCGGAGCTCGGCGAGGCCGCGGTCGATGACGTCGCCCTCGGCGAGGCCCGCGGAGATGACGCCCCGCCCCGTGATGACGCAGAGCGGTGCGCCCGGGAGCTCGGCGCGTAGGGCGAGCGCGCACTGGGCGGCGCGCTCGGCGCGATCCACGGCGCTGCCGTGGCCGGACATCATGACGAGCTCCACGCCCGGGACGAGCTGCGTGAGCCTTCCGCCGTGGAGCTCGACGAGCGAGCGGATCTCCGCGGCCCGCGCGCTCGTCGTGGGCGGCTGCGACCTGCTCGATCCGGGCGGCGGCTGCGACCTGCAAGAGGCGGGCGGCAGCTGCGACCTGCAAGAAGCGGGCGGCAGCTGCGACCTGCGCGAGCCGGGCGGCGGCTCGCCAGGGGCCTCCTGGGCCGGCTGCGGCGCCCGGGCTGCGCCGTGGCCGGGCTCGCCGAGGAAGACGAGGCTCACCACGCGCTGCTCGCCCAGGGTGAGGGCGGCTCGGTCGCGCGGGGCGAGGCCGTGGGCCGGCGCGTCCAGCGGCGCGCCGCCCGAGAGCGTCGGCGCGTCGGGCGGCGCGGTCCACCCGCCCCCCATCGCAGCGATCCGGTCGAGCTCGGCCGCGACCTCGGCGCCGTCGCGCGGGCGGTCGCCGGGCTGCCTGGAGAGCATGCGCGCGACGAGCTCGTCGAGCGGCGCAGGCGCGTCCGCGCGCACGTCGCGGAGGCGGGGCGGATCCATCAGCAGCACCCTGCTGAGCGCGGCCATCGGGCTCGCGCCCGCGAAGGCGGGGCGACCGGCGAGGCACTCGAAGAGGACGCACCCGAGGGAGAACACGTCGCCGCGCGGGTCGGGCGCGCTGTGCGCCTCGACCTGCTCCGGGGCCATGTACCCCGGCGTGCCGAGGACGCCGCCGGTGACGGTGACGCGCCCGGCGTCGCTGCTGGGCCGCGCGATGCCGAAATCGACGAGCTTGACCCGCCCGGCGTCCCCGCCCGGGAGGAAGAGGTTGCTCGGCTTGATGTCGCGGTGGACGATGCCGCGCGCGTGCGCGAACGCCAGGGCGTCGGCGGCCCGGCGCACGAGCAAGAGCCCCTCGCCCGCCGGCAGGACGCGGCGCGCGAGGCGCGCGGCGAGGTCCTCGCCGTCGAGCCACTCCATGGCGAGGTAGCGATCGCCTTCCGGGGTGCTGCCGTGCGCGACGTAGCGCACGATGCCCGGGTGGACGAGCGCGGCGAGGAGGGCGGCCTCCCGCTCGAACCGCTCGATCTGGATCTCGTTCCTCAGGCGGACGATCTTGAGGGCGACCGCCGCGCCGCCGAGGCGGTCGTATGCCTTGTAGACGGTGCCCATCCCTCCGGAGGCGGCCTCGCCCTCGACGGCGAAGCGCCCCGCGATGATCTCCGCGTGGCCCACGTCAGTCGTCCATGAGGAACACGGTGACGGAGCCGGGGTTCGGCGTTTTCTCGACGATGAGCTTGCCCGAGCTGCTGCGGATCTTGCCGCGGCAGTTCGGGAAGCTCCCGTCGCTGTTCGGCGCGTCGCACAGGCTGCCGCACGAGCCGGCGACATGGATCGCGCACGTCTCGGGCGACGGCCCGCAGGAGCGCACGAGCGACGAAGGCTCGGGGGGGAGGCACGCGTGGTAGCGGCGCTGCGGCGCGAAGATGTTGCCGTAGTAGGTGGCCTCGCGCCTCGGGTAGGCCGCGCGCTCGCCCTTGTCGGCCCGGAGCTCCTCGCGATCCCCGCGCACGGAGATGCTCACCCTGTGCCCGAGATAGTTGACGCGGGCGAGGACGCAGCCGCTGACCCAGGACCGGCAAGCTTCGTCGCAGGCGCCGCCCTCCTCGCCCCAGCTCGCCGCGAGCCCGAGCTCCCCCGGGAAGGAGAACTCGTCGTCGCCGACGGCGACGGTGAAGCCTTCGCCCGCGGGGAGCGCGCAGCCCGCGACGTACTTCAGCAGGGTGCGCGCGGCCGGGTCACGGAGCGCCTCGGCCGTGAGCGGGTGGCCGGAGAGCGCCTCGGCCGTGAGCGCGTTCGAGATCAGCGCCTTCGACGTCAGCGCGTTCGACGTCAACGCGTTCGACGTCAGCGCGTTCGACGTCAGCGCGTTCGCCGTCTGAGCGGCCTGGGACGCGGCGTCCCCGGCGCCCTCGGCCGGAGCGTCCGGATCGAGCGCCACCGCGCACGCGCTCGCGAAGAGCGCCGCGATGGCCAGGAGGAGTGCAGCCAGCTTCGGCGAATGCTCCATGGATAACGCCCCCCTGGGATGCCCATGCGCGCATGGCCCACGAGCTCCCGAAACGACCGGCGCCGAGGCGCGGGCCAAGGGGTGCGCGCGTCGAACGCCGGTGCGTGATCTTGTTCAGATGCACGAGCCGCGAAGAAGCCCACGAGTCGGAGCGGCCGATGGGGCCATCTCCGCTACAGCGACAAATGGAAAGATGTCACTGATACCCCGCCGGGCAAAGACCGACGCGCACGCAAGGGTCGCTTTTTTTGTGTCGAGGTGCGATCGCTCTGTTGGCGCTGTCGGCGCGAGACTCCCGCTCTGTCCAAGGCATCATGGACAGCGATGCTGGCACCGGGGACGGAGGAGCGATGGGGTGAGGTCGAAGTGCGATTTGTGGCGACATGATGGCCTGTCGCTGACAGCCAACCTTCCGGCCGGGAGGCGCCCCGAAGGCGCTCGGCGGGCTCGATCCATCCGAGCGGACGACGGCCTGGGCCTGCGCCTCCCGGGCCCCCGCGGTCGGCTTCCTGAGCTCCCTCGACGGACCTGCGGGCCGCCGGGGCGGCCGGCAGGAGGCGCCGAGGCCGGCCGAGCGCCGAGCCGACCGGTGCGTTGCGCCCCACGGCCGTCCGCAGCGGTCGCTCGACGGAGGGCGTGCGCGAGGCCCGGCGTGGGCGTGGATCGGCGTGGGCGTGGATCGGCATGAGACGTGGGACGTGTGAAAGGACGGCGGCTGAACGGGCTGCTCGGCGCGGTGCGTCGGCGCGCACTTGACGCCGCTGCGTGTCGAGCATTACATGCCCCGGACCATGAAGGGCCATGCGCGCAATCTGATGACCGAGCGCGTGATCGCTTTGGAGCACGGCACCCCGGTCCTCGACATGTTGCAGCTGTTCGCCAACCATCGCCTGAGCGGCGCGCCGGTCATCGACGAGGGGCACCGCATCATCGGGTTCGTCAGCGAGACGGATCTCCTGGGCGTGCTCCTGCGCAAGGAGTACGCAGGCATGACGGCTGCAGACGTGATGAGCACCCCGCCCATCTGCGTGGACGAGTTCATGCCCACGGACGAGGTGATGACCCTGCTGCGCGCGAACCGGATCCACCACCTGCCGGTGGTGCGCGAGGGGCGCCTCGTCGGGATCATCACCCCGCAGGACATCCTGCGCTATTTCGTGGAGTGCGTGATGCCGCTCCCGCCGACCACCGCCTGACGCCGCGCGCCCGCCGGCGCGAGGCGGCGCGAGGCGCGAGCGGAACCGAGGACACCTGCTTCCCCGCGCGGCGCCCGACGCTGACGCGGCGGTGGGTCAATGTAGACGAGAGGTCACGAACCACTCCGGGGAGATGTACCCGTCGGGGCTCGAGATGGGGATCGTGCAGGTCTCGTCGAGCGCGGTATAGGACTCGATCCGCGTCTCCGTGTCGAGGTATCCGACCGCCGATGCGGTGTTGCACGCATCGTACCCGGGCGGCGCGCCGCCCCCGTCGTCGAAGCGCGCGCACTCGGCGTGGGAGAGCACCGCGTAGTGCAGGTGCGAATTGCCCGGATCGCAGGGGAAGCTGTCCTCCGCCGGACACTCCGTCCACTTGGTGTCGCAATAGAGGTTGTGTTGCCTCGGGATGTCGTCCCAATAGGCGATCTTCCCGAGCGGCGTGTCGGTGCCGACGTCCTGTCCCACGAGGGCCATCGCCAGCTCATCCACGTCGAGGTGCCCGTAGAAGGAGCAGAACCGCTTCTCCTCGCCGTTCTCCTTGAAGCGGTGCTCGACGAGCGCGATGCCGAGGTACTGCGAGCAGTTGATGCCCGCCCGGAGGAGCTTGCCAGGGGCGATCGGGAAGACGTAGGTGCCCTCCGTCCGGCCGCTCGCCTTGCCGATGTCCTCGCCGAGGTGCCGGCCGTCATTCCAGTCCGGTTTGTGGCCTATGTTCTGGATCATCTTGTGGTCGGGAAAGGGGAACTGGAGGGTGCCTGTGGGCGCGATGCACGCGTCGTTCACCCTCTCGTTGATCATGCACCCCATGGGGCAGTAGGTCGCGTGATCGAAGCGGTAGACCCGCGTCCTCTCCCGCCCGTTCTGGCCGTCGCCTTCGCGCCCCTCGCACGGCACCCAGCGCGTCGCCGCGCCGTCCTCGCGCTCGCAATACGCCTTGCAGGTGTAGAGCATCCACGGGTCCCCCGCGGCATTCAGGCCGGGGTTGTGGCCGCAGTAGGCAGGGTCGTTCAGGAGGACGTCATCGCTGTTGTTGCACAGGATCGCCTCCGGGTCGGAGGTGATGTCGCTGCACGTGTTGCCGAAGAACTCCGCGATCGACCTGCAGAACGAGCTCTGGTTCCCGTACGGATCCGGGCCGCAGATCCCGCATGCCGTGCCGCACGAGATCCCCGTGGCGTGCCAGCCGTCGGGGCGGTAGAGCTGCCGATCGCGGCACTCGAACACCTGCCCGCCGCGGCCGCAGACGCTCGCGCCCCGCCGCCGCGACGTCACAGGGACCTCGTTCCCCTGGTAATCGACGATCGCGTCGCAGCGCGACGAGGGGCTCGGCTCGGGCGCCGGATCCGGGATCCCGAACGGCTCCTGAGGATCCACGGAGGAATCGCACACGTCGTGATGCCCCTTGGCGTCGCGCGGAAGGCACGCCTCAGAGCACTCCTGGTACGGTACGGGGCGGCCCACGACGGAGCTCGTGGACTGCGCGGGCGGCGGGCAGTACGTCCAGTCGTCGTAGGCGCACTGGTACAAGGTCCCGACGCGGCCGGTGACCCCGTGTTGCCCGCAGAACAGGTGGCGGCAGAAGCGGTTGCCTTCCGGCCCAACCCTCGTGTACGCCGCTTCGGCGACCGTGGGGCACGCCTCGTCGCAGCGGTCCCAGTCGCGGATCACCTTCGCGCCCTGCTCGGCCTGCGCGCCTTCGGCCTCGTGGAAGTGCATGCCCGGCAGCTCCCGCACGGGCTTGCACTCGCCGCTGCCGCCGAGCGCGGAGCAGTCGCGATAAGGCACAGGGCGGGCGCCCGGCCCGGGGCAGGCGAAGAGCTGCGTCGCCTTTCCCTTGATGCGGATCAAGGGCTCGCCAAAGCTCCGCGCCAGGTCGTTGTTCCAGGGGCTACGAAAGACCTGATCACCGCAGAAGGTCTGGCCTTGCTCGACCGACTTCCATTTCCCGTCCTTGTCCTGGAACTGCTCCGGGCAGCGGCCGAACTCCGCGCCCTCGTCCTCCGGCTTGCCTGGCTCGCAGGGGCGATTGAGGTCGAGCCACCCCGCTTCTCCGCAGATCCATTCGCTGCGGTTGCCGTGGCCGAGGCCGCAGATCGTCTCGCCACACGCGGTCGTGGTCACCTCGTTGTCGAAGCTGTCCTGCACCCCGCGGCAGGCGCTGCAGGTGCCTGCGCCCTGCGCGCACGAGAGCCCCAGGCTCTGCCACCCGTCCGCGGTGCACACCATCTTCACCCCCTCGCTGCCAGCGCCGGTCGGGAAACACACGCGTTGCCCGCACGTTCGCGGGATGTGCTCGCCGCCGGCCACGGGCGGGACCTCGCACGGGCACTCGCTGGTCGCGGCTTCGGTGCACGCCCCGCGCCGGCAGCCCCCCTCGCAGATCGTCCACTCGAGCGGGATCTGCCCCGCGCCCGCGCACTGGTACAGGGCCGCAGGCTCGCCGTTCACGACGTCCGCGCCGCAGAAGGTTCCTGCGCCAGGACAGGAGAGATCACCGCACCTGTTCCCCGGGAAGCTGCGCCAGTTGTCGTTCGCGCCGAGGTCGACGCAGTGATAGGCGATGAGGTCGCGCCCGCACACGAAGCTGTCACACCGGGTGTCCTCGATCGGGATCGCCTCGCCGTTGTAATAAAAGCCGCCGCTGCACGCGCACGCGTCGTCGTTCGCCTGCGCGCCCAGGGGCGGCGCCGCGACGGCGGGCGGGGGCGGCTCCCTGCCGCAGCCCATGCCGGCCACCACCCCGGCGGCGAGCAGCACGGCGAGCGTCCCGAGGAGGCGCACCGCCGGCACACGCCGGAGGTGGCTCGAGACAGGGCTTCGGTGCGACGGACTGCCCTCGACGCGATCGTGCATGCGCTGCATCTCCCGGCTGCTCTCCCAGCTCACTTCGCGATCTTGCGGACGTCCCCCGCCCGGGTCGCCCAGTAGACGAACGCCTCGTCGACGGCGATCGCGATCGCGTCGCGCTGGCCGACGGCGAGCGTCGTCACGGCGCCTCCGGCCTTCGGGACCTTGCGGATCGAGCCGACGCGGTTGGCCCAGTAGACAGCGCCGCCGTCGCCGGGGTCGACGGCGATCCCGGCGGGGTTCGGCTGGTCGTCGGCGAGCACAGTGAGGTCGGCGCCGTCCTTGGCGAGCCGGAACACGAACCCGTTCGGGCTGCTCCAGAAGAGGTGTCCGGCGTCGACGGCGAGGGTGTGAGGCGTGAGGTTCGTCGTGTCCACCACCTGTCCGGACGCGATCTGGCGCCGCTCGGTGCCGTCCTTGCGGAGCTTCACGACGGTGCCGTCGGTCCGGGACCAGTAGAGGTGCTCCGCGTCGCTCGCGAGCGCGCCCCCGGGCTCGGAGAACACGCCGGTGATCTCCTGCGCGCGCTGTCCGCTCGTGAGGGCGTCGACGCGGTAGATCCCGCCCTGGGAGAGCGATGTGAACCAGACCTCGCTGCCGTCGGCGACGACGGCCCAGGGGTCGGGGATCGCGGTGGTGAGGGGGATCGCCGCGCCGCCGGACAAGGGGTACCGGACCACGCCGGATGAGCCGGTGACGACGGCGTCGGCGCCGAGGAGCGCGATGCCCTCGAAGCGGTCGGCGCTGCAGCCCACGACCCCGGGAGGAGCGCCGTTGGCGAGGCACGTCGCGCCGCCGGAGACCTTGTCGACGCGGACGGCGATGCCGCCGGCGTGCTGGAAGCCGACCAGGTAAAGGGCGCTGTTGTCGAGGACGAGGGCCGAAGGCACCGCGAGGCCCGAGGCGAGCGAGGTGGCGCCCGGGGCGCACCCTCCTGCGCCGCAGAGGCCGCCCGCACAGTCGTTGCCGCACGCGCCGCAGTTGAACGGGTCCGAGGCGAGCGCGACCTCGCAGCCGTTCGCAGGCTCGCCGTCGCAATCGGCGTACCCGGCGTCGCACACGGCTTCGCAGGCGCCCGCGACGCAGGTCGCGGCGGCGTGGAGCGCGCTGCAGGTGTTGCCGCAGGCCCCGCAGTTGTTCGCGTCGCCTTCGACGTCTGCCTCGCAGCCGTTCGCAGGCTCGCCGTCGCAGTCGGCGTGGCCGAGGTCGCACGCGAGCGAGCACCTCCCGGCCGCGCACGAGGGCGTCGCGTGCTGGTCGCCGCAGACGTTGCCGCAGAACCCGCAGTTGTCCACGTCGCTCGACGTGTCCCCGCAGTCGTCGCCGCCGCCCCCCGCGCCGTCGCCGTCGAGGCAGAGGCCGAACGCGCGGATCGAGCCGGTGAACGCCGTGCAGCGGGCATGGACGCCGGACATCGCGGCCAGATCGCACTCGACCGCGAGATCAGGCTCGAGCGTCGCGCAGCACGTATCGAGCAGCGCCTCGCAGGGAGCCGCGCTGAACGGCTCGTCCGGGGCGAGCCTCGGACAGCGGCCCGCGTCCGCTGCGCCGCCGAGGTAGTCGAGGCACCGCGCCGCGTCGGACTCCCCCGCGAGGGCGGCGCAGCGCTCGCGCGCCCCCTCGGGGAGCGAGGGACAGCACCGCTCCGACAGATAACCGCAGCTCTCGGCCGCGGGGTCGACGTCGGCGCAAAAGCCGTTGTCCTTGGCGTCGCTCTCCAGGAACTGGTGACACAGCTGCTCGTTGCCCCGGAATCCGGTCGCGTGGCACGCTTCTCTGAGCTGCGCCGGCAGCGCCGCGCAGCACGCGTCGAGCAGGCCGGCGCAGCTCGGGCCATAAGGGACCACCGGCGCCCCGCCCTCACCGGGCCCTCCGGTGCAGAGGTCGACAGCGTTGGCGCTCGCGAGGAAATCGTCGCACGCGGCGTCGTTCTCCTGGCTCGCTGCGGCGTGGCAGCCCGCGACGAGCTCTTCGGGGAGCGCGGGGCAGCACGCTTCGTCGAGGTATTCGCACCCTCGTCGAGACCCGCTCGCCACGGGGGCACACGCGCCGAACGCGGTGCCATCCGCGTTGCACTGCTGCGCGCCGAGCGACCCGTCGGCGAGGAAACAGGCGGACAGGGCGCCTGGCGAACAGATGGCGTCGTCACCGCAATCGGCGCCGAACAAGGCGAGCGCGAGGAGGAGAGCGGGGCGGAGGCGTGAGTCATTGCGACGCATGAGGGTCGAGAATAACGCTAAAGTGCCCCGGAATGAGGTGTCAATTGGAGTTCCCAGCCGACGCACGCCTGAAACCGACGATCGGAACCGGGCATTGGCGCGGATCTCTCGGCCGATTCCCGGCCGGGCCGGCGACGCGCCGCGCTCACGACATCGGCTGAATCGGCGGGCGCCGGCTGAAGCATCCCCTCGAATTTCTCGTGAAGTTCACAGGGAGGTGCGGTGACGGGGAGTGAAATCCCACCCATCTCCCCGCTTCCCCGTCTCCCTGTTCAATTTGCGGCTCGGGCGCCCTCCGCCCCCTACCGCCGGTCGAACTGGTACCGCGCCCGCTCGGCGCCCTCGATCTCCACGACGATGCGCTTCGGGCCGAGCCGCACGACCGCGTGCGCCGCGGCGGGGCGGCCCGGCGCGTCGTCGTCGAGGTTCTCGATCAGGCTCTGGAGCGTCACGTACGGGATGCCGCGGATCACGTCGAGGTGGTTCCAGTGCAGATGACCGTTGAAGACGGCGAGCACGCCGTGCTCCTCGAAGATCTTCCGCATCGCGCGCCGCTCGCGCACGAGGCAGATGTGCGGGCTCCCCTCGAACCAGCGGTTGCCCCGGAGATCCTGATCGGCCGCGCTGTGGTGCATCAGCACGATCTTGGGCAGCGAGGACGCCGCGAGGTCCGCTCCGAGCCAGGCGAGCTGCTCTGGCCCGAGCGAGATGTCGTGATCCTTGCGCTCGCGCGTGTGGAGGACCGTGAAATGGAAGCCGCCGCGGTCGAAGGCGTAGTGGAGCCGCGTCGCCTCGGGTCTGCCCCAGGCCGACAGCAGCTCGGCCTCGCTGAGGTGGACCACGTCGTGGTTGCCGGCGACGTGGAAGAGCTCGGCCTTCAGGCCGCCGAGCGCGGCCATGCAGGCGCCGTAGCGCTCCCGATCGGCCTCGGGCCCCTCGTCCTCGATGTCGTCGCCCAGGTTCACGACGAGATCGGGCCGCGTGACCTCGTTCATCCGCCTCACGAAGGCGCGGGTCAGCGCGGGCGCCTCGCCCGTGAGCTTGCGCAGCTTGCCCCCGAACGATGCCTCCGGGCCGAAGTGCAGGTCCGAGACGAGCGCGACGACGAGCTCCATGCGCGCCTCGCCGCTCAGCCCGACTTGGCGCCGGGCTCCGGCGCCGCCTTGGAGCCGCCCAGGCACGCGGGAGAGCGGAAGTCCGCGCCCCCCTGCCGCTCCCACTCGTCCGGTGTCATCGCGCGGATCGTCAGGGCGTGCAGCCCGGCGCGGAACTCCTCGCGCACCACGTCGTTGACGCGGCGGTGGCGATCGAGCGGGCTCAGGCCCCGGAATGCCTCGCTCACCACGAGCACCTTGAAGTGGGTCTCCGAGCCCACCGGCACGCTGTGCATGCGGCTCTCGTTCTCCACCTCGATGTGCACGGGCTCGAGCGCGCGAACGAGCTTGCCGTGGATCGACTCCTGCTTCGTCCCTGTCGTCATGGCCGCGCGAAGCTTACCCTCCGCCGCGCCGCCGGTCACCCGTGCGACGTGGCCGCTCGCCGACAAAGGGATCGCCCGGCGCCCCGCCAACGGATGAGCCGCACGGCGCGCCCCGGCCGAGCGTCACTTCGCCTGGGGATCGGCGCGCGGCAGACCTCGCTCATCGAACAGGAGAGCGATGTCGACGTGGAACTGCGCCCTGCGAGAGGACGGCGGCGCCTGATGGGAGCTCGGCGGCGCTTGATGGGAGCTCGGCGGCGCGCGATGGGAGCTCGGCGGTGCGCGGTGGGAGCTCGGCGACCGCGCGGAGTGACCGCGGTGCGCCTCGCCGTCCTGCGAGCCCATCGCGAGCACCTCGCGCTGCGGGGATGCCGCGCCTGGCTGCGGGCCGATGTTCTCCTCCCACGGCTGCAGGTCGCGCTGCTCCCACGGCTGCAGGTCGCGCTGCTCCCACGGCTGCAGGTCGCGCTGCTCCCACGGCTGCAGGTCGCGCTGCGCGGCAGGCGACGGAGACACCTGCCGCGGGAGCCCATGCGCCGCCGGCGTATCCCGGCGTGGAGCCTCCCCGGCCTGCTGCCGCGAGCTCGGAACGGCCTGTTGCGACAGCGGCGCGGACGTCTCCCGCGGTGCAGACGTCGCGGCCGGCGCCTCCCGACGCGCGTACGCCCCGGCCTGCTGCGAGCCCACCACCGGTGTATCCCGCCGCGCGTATGCCTCGGCCGGATGCGAGCCTGCCAGCGGCGTATCCCGCCGCACGTAGGCTCCAGCCGCCGGCGATGCCTGCGGCGCATCCCTCCGCGCGTGGGTGCCCCCCCTCGCGGAGGGCGGCGCCGACGCGTCCCGGCGCGCAACCACCGGGCCGGCGGCCGGCGGCGGCGGGAGCGGCGTCGGAGCGGGCAGCTCACGGCGCGCGCGCGACGAGGGCGGCCCCACCATGACCCCCAGGCGCTCCGAGCGCGGCACGGGCGCCTCGCGGGCGCGGTACGCCGCCTCCCCCGGCGCCTCCGCGCGTGAGCGCTCCGGCCGCTGCGCAGCCACGGCAGCCGCCACGCGCTCGCGGTACGCGAGCTCCTGCGCGCCTGCGCTGCGCGGCTCCTGCGCGCCCGCGCTGCGCGGCCCGGAGCGCGGCAGCGGCGTCGCCTCGGGGTCGCGCCGCGACGACGGGGCCGCCTTCATCACCCCGATGGTCATGCGCTCCGAGCGCGGCACCGACGCGCCCTCGTCCGCAGGCATCATCGAGTAGCGACCGGGCGTCTGCTGCCGTGAGCGCTGCTTGCGGCTCTCGCGCGCCGCCGTGGCCAGCATCGCCCCGAGCTCGTCCTCCACCATCGCCTCGTCGACCCGCACGAGCGTGCTGACCACGTCGCGCGCGATCTCCTCGAACGCCTCGGGAGCGAGCGCGTAAGTCGACGACGTGACCACGATGACCACCGGACGACGCTCTTCCGCGAGCGCGGCGGCCATCGATACAGGGCACGCCTTGACGATGATCCCCACATCCATCGCCGCCGTCTGGCAGCGCTGGAGCAACGCCTGATCGCCGCCGATGAGGAGGGCCGTCGGGATCTGGGCGCGAAGCGTGGCGTCGGAGATTCGCGGCATCGGTCCAGGGATCCTAAACCCGCTGCTGCACGCAGAGGTCAGGAAAATCCTGTCATCGGACATTCCACGTCATGTCTGGACAACGAGCTCAGCCGATGTGGGGTATTGCGCGCCGCCGGATCACATCACGGATGCGTAGGTGCCGTGGGCAACTCGGTGAGATGGCACGCGGCCCAGTGCCCAGGGCGACGCTCCTCCAGCGGAGGGGCCTCGGCGCTGCACCGGTCCATCGTATAGGGACAGCGTGTGTGGAAATGGCACCCCGACGGCGGGTTCAGCGGACTCGGCACTTCGCCGACGAGGGGCAGCCGGCGGCGCGTGCGCTCCACGTCGGGATCCGGGATCGGGATCGCCGAAAGCAGGGCCTGCGTGTACGGATGTTGCGGTGAACGGAAGAGCTCGTCTGGACGAGCGCGCTCGACGATCCGGCCGAGGTACATCACCGCGATCTCGCTTGACAGGTGGCGGACCACGGCGAGGTCGTGCGCGACGAACACGTACGTGAGCGAGAGCTCGCGCTGGAGCGACGCGAGCAGGTTGACGATCTGGGCCTGGATGCTCACGTCGAGCGCGCTGACCGGCTCGTCCGCGATCACGAGCCTCGGCTTCAGGGCGAGCGCGCGGGCGATGCCGATCCTCTGCCGCTGGCCGCCGGAGAACTCGTGCGGATAACGCCGCATGTACGAGGGCGACAGCCCGACGAGCTCCATGAGGCGCGCCACCTCGCGGAGCGCCTCGTCGCGCGACGAGACGAGGCCGTGGGTGGAGAGCGGCTCGGCGATGAGGTCGTGGACCGTCATGCGCGGGTTCAGGCTCGCGTACGGGTCCTGGAAGATCATCTGCATCTCGCGGCGCGCCTTCCGCAGCGCGCGCGGATCGAGCGACAGGATCTCCCGGCCGTCGATCTTCACGCTCCCCGACGTGGGCGGGACGAGGCGGAGGATGCCCCGGCCCGTCGTCGACTTGCCGCAGCCGGACTCGCCGACGAGGCCGAGCGTCGCGCCGCGCTCGACGTCGAACGAGACGCCGTCGACCGCGCGCACCGTGCCGACCTGCCGCTGGAGCAGGCCGCGGCGCACCGGGAAGTGGACCTTGAGATCGCGCACCGAGAGCAGCGGCGGGGGTGTTGCGGCGGTGGTCATGGCGCTCGTCCTGCGACGTCCTCGACGTGGCACCGCACGACGTGCAGCGCCTTCCTGTTGCCCTCGCCCGAGACGACGCGCGGCGGCGGCGCCTCCTCCCGGCACGCCGCGATCGCGTGCGCGCAGCGCGGGTGGAACGGGCAGCCCGACGGCAGGCGCGCGAGCGAGGGCGGCATCCCGGGGATGGGCACCAGGTCCGCGCCGCGCGCGTCGTCGAGCCGCGGGATCGAGCGCGACAGGCCGATCGTGTACGGGTGCCGGGCCGCGTGGAAGATGGCGCCGACGGGGCCCTCCTCGACGATGCGCCCGGCGTACATGACCGCGACGCGATCGGCCATCTTCGCCACGACGCCGAGGTCGTGCGTGATGAGGAGGACGGCCGCGCCGAGCGCCTCCTTCCGCTCCCCGATCAGGTCGAGGATCTGCGCCTGGATCGTGACGTCGAGCGCCGTCGTCGGCTCGTCGGCGATCAGCAGATCCGGGTCGCACAGGAGCGCCATCGCGATCATCACGCGCTGCCGCATCCCGCCCGAGAGCTGGTGCGGGTAGTCGTCGATCCGCGACGCCGCCGCGGGGATCCCCACCGCCTGCAGCATCTCGACGCTGCGCCGGCGCGCCTCGGCGCGGCCCATGCCGCGGTGGAGCTCCAGCACCTCGATGAGCTGCTCGCTCACCCGGAGGTAGGGGTTCAGCGACGTCATCGGGTCCTGGAAGATCATCGCGATCCGGTCGCCGCGGACGCGCTCCATCCGCGCCTCGCTCGCCTCCACGAGGTCCTCGACGACGCCGCCCTCGGACTCGAGCAGGATCTGGCCGCCGACGATCCTGCCCGGCGGGTCGGGGATGAGCCGCAGGAGCGAGAGGCTCGTCACGCTCTTGCCCGAGCCGGACTCGCCGACGATGCCGAGGACCTCGCCGCGATCGAGGCTGAAGGAGATGCCGTCGACAGCGCGGACCACCCCCTCCTCGGTGAAGAAGTGGGTCTTCAGGTTCTTGACCTCGATCAGCATGGCAGCATGGTCCGTGCCGGCGCGCGTCCCGGGAGGGGCGCGCCGCCCTTCAGTCCTTTCGGATGCGAGGATCCAGGGCGTCGCGGAGCCCGTCACCGAGGAAGTTGAAGCAGATCAGCGTGAGCGCGAGCATCAGCGCCGGGAAGATGAGCTGCCAGGGGAAGAGGTCCATCGCGTCGGCGCCGGTGGACGCGAGCAGGCCCCAGCTCGACAGCGGCTCCTGCGTGCCGAGGCCGAGGAAGCTGAGGAACGCCTCGGTCATCATCACCTCGGGGATGGTGAGCGTCGTGTAGACGATGATCGGGCCGACCGCGTTCGGAACGAGGTGCCGGAAGATCAGCGCGGCGTGCCCGACGCCGATCGAGCGCGCCGACTCGATGAACGGCTGGCCGCGCAGCGAGATGACCTGGCCGCGGACGATGCGGGCCATCGTGAGCCAGGAGATGCCGCCGAGGGCCGCAAACACGACGACGATCTGGAAGACGGGGAAGTAGCTCGGGTCCGACGGCTCCTTGACGAAGAGGCCGAGCGCGACCTTCCAGGCGCGGTAGAGGACCGTCTGGTCGTTCGCGAAGAAGACCATGAGCAGGATGACGAGGATCAGGAACGGGAACGTGTAGAGCACGTCCACGATGCGCATCATGATCGCGTCGACCTTGCCGCCGAAGTAGCCGGCTACCCCGCCCCAGCTCACGCCGATGACGAAGCTCACGAGCGTCGCCACGATGCCGACCGCGAACGAGATGCGCCCGCCGAAGAAGACGCGGGCCATCAGGTCGCGGCCGAAGTAGTCGGTGCCCATCCAGTGGGCGAGCGACGGGGGCTGCGCGCCGAGCTTGAGATCCGCCTTGTCGTACCGGTAGCTCGACAGCTCGGGGACGAGGACGCAGGCGAGGATCATCGCGATGAGCACGACGCCGCAGGCGACCGCGGCGCGGTTCTTCCGGAGCCTCCGCCACGCGTCGCGACCGAGGCTCGAGCCCTGCTCCAGCGCGTCGAGCCGCAGCGGGCCGGCAGGGCTTGGCGCCGCGCCGCCCGCGCCGCCGGGGACAGCGGGCGGATCGCCGGGGGCGGCGGGCTGCGGGAGGGCGGCGTGGAGCATGGTCAGCGCAGCTCCACGCGCGGGTCGATGAAGGCGTACGCCACGTCGACGATCGCGTTGAAGAGCATGAGCAGGAAGCCGTAAACGAGCATGACCCCCATCACGAGGTTGTAGTCGCGGTTCGTGGCCGCCTCGACGAAATAGCGGCCCATGCCGGGGATGTTGAAGATCTTCTCCACGACGAGGGAGCCGACGAGCAGGCCGCTGAAGCCGGGGCCGAGGAAGCTCACGACCGGGAGCAGCCCTCCCCGGAGCGCGTGCTTCAGGACGACCTTGCGCTCGGAGAGCCCCTTGGCGCGGGCGGTGCGGATGAAATCCGAGCGGATCACCTCGAGCATCCCGCCGCGCGTCAGCCGGGCGATGTAGGCCGCGACCGGGAGCCCGGCGCAGATGACCGGCAGCACCATGTGCCGCCACGTCTCCCAGCGCGCCACAGGGAACCAGTAGAGCTTGAGCGAGAAGACGAGCATGAGCAGCGGGGCCAGCACGTACCGCGGCACGCTGAGGCCGACCATGGCGATCCCCATGGCGGCCGTGTCCTTCCAGGTGTTCTGGCGGATCGCGCCGACGATGCCGAGCGGGATGCCCATCGCGAGCGCGAAGAGCATCGCCCAGAAGCCGAGCTGCATCGACACGGGCAGGCTGAGGGCGATGATCTCGTTGACGGTGCGGTTCGGGTACTTGAACGTCGGGCCCAGATCGCCTCTGGTGACGAGCGCAAGCAGCCAGTCGCCATACTGCTTCAGCACCGGATCGTTCAGGTGGTACTTGGCGTCGAGCTGCCGCTGGACCTCGACGGGCACGGCCCGCTCCTGGTCGAACGGGCCGCCCGGAACGATGCGCACCAGGATGAACACGAGGGTGGCAACGAGGAAGAGCGTGGGAATGATGGAGAGCAGCCGCTTGATGGCGTAGGTGCTCACGGCGCGCCGCCTCCCGGCTGTCGAGCCGCGCCGTTCACCTCGTCATCCCGCCGCCTTCCGTGGATCCCGAGCGATGTCACGAGGTGCCTCCGTGCTGCCTTCCTTCAGCGCGGCGACCGCCGCGAGGGCGCGCCGCGCCTTCCCGCATATCATGGAACCGCCGGTCGACCGCGGCGTTTCGCGCGGCGCGACGTGAGGCGTGGAGCGCCGCGGCCGAGGCGGCCTGCGCGCTGTGCTCGGCGTTCACCCGCGCCTGATCAAGGCTACCCCTTGAGCTTGCCCTGGTCGCGGAGCTTCACGAGCTCCGCATAGCCGCCTTCGAGGACGCCGCCGACGAACACCATGGGGAACGTCGGAAAGCCGGCCCAGAGCTTGATGGCGAGCCGCTCCTTCCACCTGGAGAGGTAACTCCCGTACTCCAAATAGGTATATTTCACGCCCTCTCCGTCGAGCAGCTGGCGCGCCTTCTTCACGAAGGGATTCTGGGCCATCCCGACGACGACCACCCGGTCGCGGCTCACCGTCGCCGCGACCTCGTCGATGATGGACCGATGAAAGCCGGCGAGCTGCGATTTCACCGTATCCGAGACATTCTCGGGAGCAAGCGTGGGACGTTCGGCCATGGAATGAGCACCTCCGCGCCGGCAGCGTACCGGCCCGAAGACGATAAGGTCAACGGCCGGATCGCCCAGACACGGCTCGAGTACAGCGCACGTCTGCACGCCTGAGCGAGGACCCTGGAGACACGGAGCGCCCGCAGCGGGGCCGCACTCCGCAGCTCCTCCGTGCCTCGAATCGAACCTCCGCGCGACGGTTCCGTCCGCTACGGGATGAGCAGCACCTTCCCCGTCGTCGCCCGCCCGGCGAGCGCGCGGTGCGCCTCCGCCGCCTCGGCGAGGGGGTATGTGGCGCCGATCGAGATCGCGAGCTCGCCGCGCTCGATCGCGCCGAGCACGTCGGCGGAGCGCTCGAGCAGCTCCTCGCGCGTCGCGGTGTAGTGGACGAGGCTCGGCCGCGCGAGGTAGATCGACCCCTTCTGGCTCAGGATCTGCGGGTCGAACGGCGGCACCGGGCCGCTCGACTGGCCGAAGAGCACCATCATGCCGCGCAGGCGGAGCGCGCCCAGGCTTTTCGCGAACGTGTCGCTCCCGACGCCGTCGTACACGACGTGGACGCCGGCGCCGCCCGTGAGCCGGCGCGTCTCCGCCTCGAAATCGGCCTTCGTGTACAGGATCACCTCGTCGGCGCCCGCGTCTCGCGCGAGGCGCGCCTTCTCCTCGGTCGAGACGGTGCCGATCACGCGCGCGCCGAGCCGCTTCGCCATCTGGCACAGGAGGAGGCCGACCCCGCCCGCGGCCGCGTGGATGAGGCACGTGTGGCCGGGCCCGAGCGGGAACGTGGAGCGCACGAGGTACTGCGCCGTGATGCCCTGGAGCATCGCGGCCGCGGCGCGCTTCGCGCCGACGCCCGCGGGCACGGGGACGAGCTTCGCGGCCGGGATCCGGACGTGCGTCGCGTACGAGCCGGGGCCGCCGGTCCACGCGACCTCGTCCCCTTCCCTCACCTCGGTGACGGACGGCCCCACCGCCTCGACGCGCCCCGCGCCCTCGAGGCCGAGCGGGATGGGCGGCGCGAGTATGTACTGGCCGCTCCGCTGGTAGATGTCGATGAAGTTCACCCCTGCGGCCTCGACGCGGACCACGGCTTCCCCCGGGCCCGGCGTGGGCGTGGGGAGCTCCTCCAGCGTCATCACCTCGGGGCCGCCTGCGGCTTTCGGTTGGATCGCGAGCATGCTGCCCATGTTGTCGAGCCGCGCTGGGCCGTCAAGCGACCGGCGCGATCATCGACGCGCATCGAAGCCGACGCGCATCGAACCCATTGATGTCCCGCGCACGCCGTGGATGATGCCCCCATGGCCCTCCATCCTTCCGAGTCGCTCTCCGCGAGCAACGCCTCTCCCGCCTCGCCGTCCTCCGCGCCCCCGCCTGTGACCGCCGCCTCGGCTGGCCTAGGCCGAGCAGACGCGACAGCCGCGCCGTTTCCCGCGGACTTCCTGTGGGGCACGGCCACCGCGGCCTACCAGATCGAAGGCGCCGCGAGCGAGGACGGCCGGACGCCCTCCGTGTGGGACGTCTTCTCGAAGACCCCCGGGAAGGTCTTCGAAGGGCACACAGGAGACGTCGCGTGCGACCACTACCACCGCTACAAGGAGGATGTCGGGCTGCTCTCCGAGCTCGGCGTCAAGAGCTACCGCTTCAGCGTCTCGTGGACGCGGATCCTCCCGGACGGCACGGGCAAGGTCAACCCGAAGGGGCTCGACTTCTACGATCGCCTCGTCGACGAGCTCCTCCGCGCCGGCATCGTGCCCATGTGCACGCTGTTCCACTGGGACTTCCCCCAGGCGCTCCAGGATCGCGGCGGGTTCCTCCAGCGCGACGTCGCCGACTGGTTCGCGGACTACACGACCGTCGTCGCCCGGCGGCTCGGCGATCGCGTGCCCTGGTGGGTGACGCAGAACGAGCCGCAGGCGTTCATCGGCAACGCGCTCCTCAACGGCGTCTTCGCCCCCGGGCTCAAGCTCCCCTACCGGGAGTACCTGACCGCCGCCCACAACCAGATGCGGGCGCACGGCAAGCAGGTCGACGCCCTGCGCGCCGCGACCAAGGCCGCGAAGATCGGCTACGTGCTCGCCACCCAGGTGCAGCGCCCGGCGACCGAGGATCCGGGAGACATCGAGGCGGCGCGCGAGGCGATCTTCTCGGTCTACGACAGGAACCCGTGGAACAACGCCTGGTGGATCTGTCCGGTGCTCGAGGGGCGGTATCCGGAGAGCGGCCTCCGGCTCTTCGGCGACGACATGCCCGAGTTCCCCGCCAGCGACTTCGATCAGATCAAGCGGCCGATCGACTACCTCGGGCTCAACATGTACTCGGCGGGCACGTGGCGGCAGGGCAAGGACGGCAGGCCGGAGCGCGTCGTCTCCCCGCCGGGCTACCCGCGCGGGACGCTCGACTGGCTGCAGATCGTCCCCAGCACGCTCTACTGGGGATCGAGGTACTTCTGGGAGCGGTACAAGCTGCCCATCGGGATCACCGAGCACGGCCTGGCGACGCGGGACCAGGTCTTCCTCGACGGCAAGGTGCACGACCCGAAGCGCATCGACGTCATGCACCGGTACCTGCTCGGCCTGGCGCGGGCGGTCCAGGAGGGCGTTCCGGTCGTCGGGTACTGGGCCTGGTCGCTCCTCGACAACTTCGAGTGGGCCGAGGGCTATAAAGATCGCTTCGGTCTGGTCTACGTCGATTACGCGACGCAGCGGCGGATCCCGAAGGACTCGTTCTCCTGGTACCGAGAGGTCATCGCGAGCGGCGGACGCTCGCTCCTCGGGCCGACCGCCGTCGCGTGGGACAACGTGACCGGCTGATCCCGGCGGCCCGCGGCCCGGTTCCCTCCCGGGCCGCGCGGCCCGTCGCCGCGCTGCGCCGCGGCCCGTCGCGCCTGCGGTCCAAAGCGCGTCCCGAGGGCGCACCGGCGTCGATATCCGGCTTTCCCGGGGCGCACCATCCGAGCCCTCCTTGCACGATGATATCGTCGCGGCGAGGGAGGCAGGGATGAACAGAACCGCGTCTTATTTGAAGCATCTTTCGCTCGCGGCTGTGCTGGCCACACTCGGATGCAGCGTCAGGGTCAGCATCGACGATGGGGAAGAGACGTCTGGGAGCGGCCCGGAGACAGGAGAAGGCGGCGCCAGCAGCAGCATCAGCGCCAGCAGCAGCAGCACCAGCGCCAGCGTCGGCGTCGGCGGTAGCGCTCCCGTGTGCGAGGCGGGTTGCCTCGCGCTGGATTTCGCCCGCCAGTTCGACAACGTCGAGCCCTACGCTCTGGCCGTCGATGCTCAGGGCAACATCCTCGTGACGGGAGGCTTCGATGGCACCGTCGACTTCGGGGGCGGTCCTCTCGTGAGCACGGGCGACGTCGACGCGTTCGTCCTCAAGCTCGATCCGCTCGGCAACCACCTCTGGAGCCGGCGGTTCGGCGATCTGTCCGTGATCGAGACCCAGATCGGGTTGGCCATCGCGACCGACGCGTCAGGAAATATCGCTGTCGGGGGCCGGTTCGGTGGAACGACCGATCTCGGCGGCGGCCCCGTGCAGAATGGGTGGAACTCGAGCGGCTTCGTCGTCCTGCTCGACGCTTCGGGACAGCACGTCTGGAGCAAGCACTTCGGAGAGGAGTCCGTGGCGGTCCGCAGCGTCGGCTTCCATCCGGCGGGCGGCGTCGTCGTCGCCGGTGACTACGTGCGAACCATGGATCTCGGCGGCGGGCCCTTGCCCGACGTGACAACGCAAACCGCCTTCGTCGCCAGGTTCGATGCGTCGGGCGGCCACCTCTGGAGCAAGAGCTTCGGCGGGCCGGGAGGCGCGATCGCCGAGACCCTCGCCCTGGACGCGGCGGGGAATATCGCCGTCGGGGGGAGCTTCCATGACTCCATCGACTTCGGCGGCGGCCCGCTCCACGCCGCGGGGCTCCCGGAGAACGGGGCGTCCGACGTCTTCGTCGCCTCGCTCGATCCAGCCGGCGAGCACCGATGGAGCCATAGGCTCGGCGGCGTCGACGGTGACGATCACGTCGGCACGGTCCTGGATGGGGCAGGCGGCGTGGTCACGCTCAGCTCCTTCTTCGAGACGTTCTCGGTCGGTGATACCACGCTGACGGGCGACGGGAGCACCGTGTCCGTCGCCAGGCTCTCCGCCGGCGGCTCCGCGATGTTCGCCAGGAGCTCCGCGAGAGCGCAAGCGCTCGCCGCCGACGCCGCCGGCAACACCTGGCTCGCCGGCACCTTCCTCGAGGGAACGGACCTCGGTTGCGGTACGATGCCCACGAAATTCGTGAGCCTCTTCGTCGCCGGGCTCGACCCGCGCGGCGACGACTTCTGCAACGTCGCGTTCGAACCGTCCGAGTACGGAGGACTGTCCCAGATCGCCCTCGGCCCCGACGGAGCCCTTGTCGCCGTCGGGAAGTTCAAGGGCACGATCGATTTCGGCGCCGGACCGATCTCGAGCCCCGAAGCGTCTGAATCGATGATCGTCGTGAAGCTCACCCGGTGACCACGCCCGGCTCGGCGCCTGGGATGTGGTCCCTTCTCCATGGACAGCCGCGCGGCCCGTCGGGCGCCGCGTCGAGAAGGAACGCAGCGCGACCCGACAGGACGGGGCGCGCTGCATTCCATGGTCAGCCGGGTTTGCGGCCGATCGCGACGTTCGCCGTCACCGGGACACGCACGGCCCCGCCTGGCTCGGCGAAGGGCTCGATGACGGCGCGCAGCGGGCCGCGTAGCCGAGCGCGCCCATCGCCGTCCAGCGCGACGTAGAGGGGCATGAAGCGCAGGATCTCGTCGAGATCCGCCATGAGCTGGTCCACCGAAGCTCCGCCCCATGCGCCCTCGACCGCGTGCACGGCGACCTCGCCGCACCCGGCCCCGAGCATCTCGGCCTTCAGGCCCTCCGGCGAGCACAGCACCGTCATGCCCTGGGGCGGCGGGTGGATCGGCGCGTCCGGGAAGGTGCGGCGATAGGCCTGCAGGAAGAGCGGCGCCGGGCCTGCCCCCTCCGGGCTCGACCAGGTCGCCACGATGATCCGGCCCCCGGGCCGGGTCGCGCGGACGAGCTCGGCCATGCCGCGGCGCCAGTCGGGAAACATCATGACGCCGAAGACGGAGCAGCTCACGTCGAAGGTCCCGTCCTCGACCTCCAGCGCCTGCCCGTCCATCACCCGCGCCTCGCTCCCTGCGAAGGGCTGCAATCGCTCGCGCAGGCGCGCCGCCATGCCGCGCGAGATGTCTGTCGCGAGCACGCGCGCGCCCGCCTCGGCCGCGGCCAAGGTCAGGGCGCCCGTCCCTGCGGCGACGTCGAGCACGCGCACGCCGTGCCCGATCCCGCCCGCGAGCGACAGCGCCGCGCGCGCGAAGCCCGCCGTCAACGGCTCGGCCCAGCGCTCGTAGCTGGCCGCCAGGGCGGTCCAGCGCGCTTCATCGCTGAAGTTGAGTGGTTCAACGCGGTTGGTCATCGGCCAATCCTCTTGTCATCGATCATGGGAGAGGAGCCTGTCACCGCCCGAGGAGCGCGTCACTGGCGGCGCTTTCGGTGGCTCTGGCCTCCTTTTCGATCGCCGCACCTCCCCCGCGGCCAGGCCACGGCGAGGGCGGCGCGCTCCGCAGGATTGTCGCTGGCTCCCTTTCGTGCTCCCCTGGTGATCGCGGAGGAGCCCCGTGACATCGGTCGCTCCCTCGCCGGTGCGACGCGCAGCTCGGGGTCCTCCCCCACGCTCCGCCGACCGCCGGCCCGTCAACGCAGTCGTGTGGAGGCTCCCATGTCGATCGCTGGTCCCCTCTTAGGAATCGTGATCACCCTCGTCGTGCTGGGCGTCATGGCCGTGGTGTTCGTCACCGTCTTTCTGCCCATGATGAAGAACGCGAACAAGATGCTCGCGGGCGCGAACGAGATGATCCAGGCGCAGACGGCGGCGGCCAACCTCCGCATGACGGGCCTGCCCGCGCAGGCCCGCGTGCTCATCGTCCAGCCCACCGGCACGATGATCAACTACCAGCCGCAGTGCCGTGTCGACCTCGAGGTGTATCGCCCGAACGCGCCCCCGTACCGCGCGGCCATCCTCGCGGTCATCCATCAGATGGCGATCCCGCGCGTGCAGCCGGGCCTGGTCGTGCCGATCAAGATCGACGCCGCCAACCCCAACAACATCGCGCTCGACGTCTGAATCCGCGTGGCGGGGGAATCGGGCTCAGGCCTGCGGGAGGGCGCGGCGCGAGCCCGGATGCCTCACAGGGGGATGTCGACGGGCACGAAGCAGGAGATGTTGGTCTCGATGCGGAAGTTCGATCCGTCGGTGTGGCGCTCCGCGTGGAAGATGTCCATCGCGTAGCTGTTGCCCGGGAAGATGCCGAGATCCTGGGCCTGGGCATCGAAGTCGATGACGCTCTCCGCGGGCCCGTGCATGCTGCCGAGGTCGAGCGCGAGCTTGCCGTTGATGAAGATCCAGATGTCGTCGTCGCCCCGGAAGGTGAACTTCTGACCGGCGACGTATCCGAACATCAGGTGGATCTCGGTGGTGAAGAGGAAGTTCTGTCTCTTGCCGTTGTTGGGCGGGGTGATCCCGAACCCCTCCTCCGGCGCCAGCGGGAAGAAATCCGCGCTGTCGAACACGTACTGCCCCGATCCGGGCGGCGACTCCTGGAGCGCGAGCTCCTTGGGGAACGTCATGTTCACGCCCGGCATGTCCCGGTACCACTGGTTGAAGCTCTCCTCGCTCGTGATGGTCTTCTGGGTGCCGACCCCGTCCCTGCAGCCGAGCGGGGCCGGCAGCTGCGCGAAGCAGCCTACCGAGTCGAGGAACACCGGCTTCCGATCGCCGTCGAGCGTCGGCTCGATCAGCTGGCGACGGGGTTCGTCGCCCCTGAAGCTGGCCATCTCGAAGTCGGGGTGCGTCTCCTTGAAGTCGCGATAGGTGACGTCGAGGACGCTCTTGCAATCGCCGCCGCCGCCGCCGCCGGCGCCGGTGGTCACGTTGCCCCCCGTGATGGTCCCGAAGTCGTCGCCGGTCGAGCTGCTAACGCCGCTCGTCGGCGTCCCGCTGCTGCTCGCGGGCGTCCCGCTGCTGCCGCCGGATCCGGAGGTGGGGCCGCTGCTCTCGTCGGGCGCCGAAGAGCACGCCAGGGCCACGGCTGCGAACGTCAGAAGAAAGAAAGAACGAGGGTACATGGTGCACTCCTAGGGAGCAGTAGCACAACCATATTTCGCGGCTTTTGTCAACCACGTCTCATGGCGATCGCGTGGTGAAGCGTTGCGGCAAGCTCGGGGAACATGCCTTGTTCGATGGAACAGGCGGTGGCCATGGCTCTTCCCCGCACGTCCCGCACGTCCCGCGCTTTTCGTGCTTCCCGCGCCTCCCGCGCTTGCCTTCCCCGGTTTCGCACGTATCGAATCCGGCCGCCTCCCTGGGCGGGCGCAGGCTCAGACGAGGCGGTGTCCCCCGTCGACGCGCAGCACCTCGCCTGTGGTGAACCCGTTCCCCATGAGGAAGAGCGCGGCGTGGGCGATGTCCGCGGGCGCGCCGACACGGCCGACGGGGAGGCGGCGCGCGTGCTGCTCGAAGCGCTCCTGCTTGGCGCCGCCCGCGAGGGAGTCCCAGACCGGCGTGTCGACCCAGCCCGGCGACAGCGCGTTCACGCGCACCGGCGCGAGCTCCACGGCCAGGGCCCGCGCGAGCGCCATGAGCGCCCCGTTCACCGCGGCCACGACCGCCCCGCTGGGCCCCGGCCGCTCCGCCGCGATCCCCGCCGTGAACGTGAGCGAGCCGCCCGGCTCGATCCGCGCGTGCTTGGCGACGTGGAGCGCCGCGACGAGCTTCGAGTCGATCACGCGGCGCGCCGCGGCGATGTCCAGCGCGCGAATCGGCTGATAATGCCCCTCCACCGCCGTCACCATCACATGGCGCGCCGGCGGATGTTCGTCGAACAGACTCTGCATCTCGGCCTCCTGCGTCGCGTCGGCCGCGAAGGTGCGCACCCGGCGTGGCTCGCCGAGCTCGGCCGCGGCGCGCGCGAGGCGCTCGCGCGAGCGGCTCACGAGCGTCAGCGACGCGCCGCGATCGAGGCAGGCCCTGGCCACGCCGAGGCCGATGCCCGACGAGCCGCCGATGACGACCACATGCTGATCTTCAAGGTTCATGAGCGAGGGGTAGCGCGCGCGCCTCGGGCGAACCATGGGATGCTGTGGCATGCTCCATCCCATGAGCGGGATGATCTCCCTCGAGGACGTGCGGCTCTTCGCGGCCGTCGCTCACCACCTGAGCTTCGTGGAGGCCGCGCGGCGCACGGGGGTGCCCACGAGCACCGTGAGCCGCCGGGTGGCGCAGCTGGAGGAGGCGCTCGGGGTGCGGCTGCTCCAGCGCACCTCCCGCCGCGTCGGCCTCACCGGCGAGGGCGCGCGGCTGATCGAGCGCGCCGGGCCCCTGCTCGACGAGCTCGGCTCGGTGCTCGACAGGGCCGCGGATCGGGAGGACGAGCCCGCGGGCAGGCTCCGGGTGACGGCGCCCGTGATGACGGGCGCGCAGCGGATCGCGCCGGCGCTGTTCTCCTTCGCCGCCCGGCACCCGCGCCTCTCGCTGGAGCTCACGCTCACGAACGCGGTCGTCCCCCTTGTCGAGGAGGGCATCGACCTCGCCTTCCGCGCCGGGCCCGTTCAGGACGCCGACCTCGTGGCGCGGCGGATGTGGTCGCTCCCGTACGCGCTGGCCGCGTCGCCGCGCCTCGTGCAGGACGCGCTCGAGGGCCGTTCGCGGCTCGCGCGCGCGTCGCTCGGGTCCGTGCCCGCGGTCCTGAGCCACCCGGGCGCCGCATGGCGCCTTCGCCGGCGGGACGGCTCCATCGAGGAGGTCCGGCCGCGCGCGAAGCTCTGCGTGAACGACCCGCGAGTGGCGATCACGGCCGCGGCGCAGGGGCTCGGCGTGGTCTGCGCCTCCCGCGAGGTGATCGAGCAGCAGGGCAAGGCGCTCGTCGAGCTCACGGTCACGGGGCGCACGGTCGAGCCGCGCGAGCTCTTCGCTGTGTACCCGTCACGGCGGCTGCTCTCCACGCGGGTGCGGCTGGCGATCGACTGGGTGATGAAGCACCGCTGACCGCCCCGGCGCGCGGCGCTGCCGCGATCAGGAAAGCTGGAGCTCGATCCGCTGCCAGTCGGCCGCGACCTCGATCTCGACGCCCCCGTCGATCGCGCGGTGCGACCTGGCCCCGACCACGGAGCGCGGCGCCGGCACGCCGTGGACGCGGATCACCTCCACCTCGCGGGCCAGCGGCAGATCGCCCGTCGCGCTGCGCTCGAGCGCGAACGCGGCGCCGTCGAGGCCGCCCTCGATCCGCGTGACGCGCGACGCGCCGTGGCCGTCGCCCTCGTCCTCGACCAGGCGGCCGCTCACGCGCTCCGCCGCGTGGACGTGCCACGTGATCTCCTCCCAGCTGGCGCTCGTCGTGTGCATCCGGGGCGCTGTGAGCGCCACCGCGCCTCCGGCGCGCAGCCACACGGGGACCACGCCGAGCGGCGCATCGGCGATCACGTGGCGCCCGCCCCGATCCACGCTCCCCGCGCGCTCCAGGTTGGCGAAATCCATCCATGCGCCGGCGGGCAGGTACGCCAGCCGCTTCGACTGCCCTGGCCGCACCACGGGCGCCACGAGCAGATCGCCGCCGAACAGGAGCTGATCGAAGGCGTGGAGCGCCTCGGGGTCGTCCGGCGCCGCGAAGGACAGCGGCCGCAGGACCGGCATCCCCGTCTCCGCCGCCTCGTGCATGAGCGTGTACAGGGTCGGCAGGAGCCGGTAGCGCCGCTCGAGCGCCGCGCGCGCGAGGCCGAGGTACGGCTCGCCGAAGCGCCAGGGCTCCTGCGCCGGCCTGCCCCTCGCCGCGTGGTTGCGCATCAGCGGATAGAACAGCCCCGCCTGCATCCAGCGCACGAGCAGCTCGCCGTTCGCGCGCCCCGTGAAGCCCGGGATGTCCGCGCCCACGAACGGCACGCCCGAGAGGCCGAGGCCGATCAGCATCGGGATGGACGCCTCCAGGTGCGTGAAGTTGCTGGCGAAGTCGCCCGTCCACACAGCGGCGTAGCGCTGGATGCCGGCGAAGGCGGCGCGCGTCAGCACGAAGGGGCGCCGCCCCGGCGCGTGGCGCGCGAGGCCCTCGTGGGCGGCCCGCGACATGCCGAGCCCATAGACGTTGTGGACCTCGAGGTGGCGCCGGGCGCCGTGGCGCGCGTCGTCGGGGAGCGTGCTGCCCTCGATGGGGCCGAGGCCCGCGGTGCGCCCGCCGCTCGGCGCCGGCAGGCCCCTGTCGGGGCGGACGGAGAAGCACGCAGGCTCGTTCATGTCGTTCCAGATGCCGGCGATGCCCGCGTCGACGAAGGGCTTCTGCAGATCGCCCCACCAGCGCTGCACCTCCTCGCGCGTGAGATCCGGGAAGACCGCCGGGTCGGGCCAGACCTCTCCCACGAGGGGGCCGCCGCGAGGCAGCCGGACGAGGTAGTCTCGCGCTCTCGCCTCCTCGTAGACGGCATATCCCTCATCGGCCTTGATCCCCGGGTCGACGATCGTCACCAGCCTGACGCCCTCGGCCGCGAGCTCGCGCGCGAGCCGCGCCGGGTCGGGGAAGCGCGAGCGGTCCCAGGTCCAGACCCGATAAGCATCCATGTAATCGATATCGAGGTGGACCACGTCGAGCGGGAGGCCGCGCGATCGGTAGCCGCGGACGACGCCGCGCACGTCGTCCTCGGTCTCGTAGCCCCAGCGCGACTGGTGCGCCCCGAGGCTCCAGAGGGGCGGCATGGCCGGGCGCCCGGTGAGCTCGGCGTAGCGCCGCAGGACGTCGGCCGGGTGCGGGCCGGCCAGGAGGTAGACATCGAGCTCGGGGCCGCGCGACTCCCATTCGATGCGCGTGGGATCGTTGAGGGCGATATCGACCTCCGAGCGCCACGGCTCGTCGAGGAAGAGGCCCCAGGCCACCCCGCCGCGGAGGGCGATGAAGAAAGGAATCGAGGCGTAGAGCGGGTCGGACTCCACGTGCGGCGGGAAAGCGTCGGTGTTCCAGAAGGTGAATCGCAGGCCGCGCTTGTCGAGCGGGCCGACCTTCTCGCCGAACCCCAGGTAGGCCTCGCCCGGCGGCGCCGCGAGCGAGATCCGGGAGCGGATCTCGTCCACGGGGAACGCCGGCCGGACCTGCCCCGAGACGGCCTCGCTGCGCGCGAGGGCGCGCCCCTCTGCGTCGCGGAAGATCCATGTGCCCGAGGCGAGCGAGATCTCGAGAGAGGCGCCGTCCGCGCTCACGTGGACGGCGTCCCCCTCGCGGCGCGCCGAGAGCGGCAGCGCCCCCTCCGCCACCACGGCGAAGGAGCGTTTGGGGGGCAGCTCGGGGTGCGTGAAGCTCGTCACGGCGGACGAGGGGGCGTGGCGTACACGCAGGACGCCGGGGCCTGGACAGCGGATCTCGATCGCGGCGCGGGCGCCGGAGAGGAGCACGTGAGTCGCGCCGATCGAGGCGTCGGTGAGGTGCATGGCGCGAATCTACCCGGGCCTGGCCGTCCTCGCCACGATCGCCCGTGAACCGCCGAGATGCAATTGCTCCCATGAAAAGGGCTGCGAATGAGGTGATTCCGCAGGTGTACCCCTCCTCGCCCGTCTCGGTGGGGTCCTTCCCTTGTTGACCTGGCGCCCGCCGAAGCAGGCGAATAGGCCGGCGCCGCGAAGGGCGCCCCGGGTCTGGATCCTGTCATTTCGACCCGCGCCGCCCGCAGGCTACGCCGAGTTACGCGCGCTTCTGCTGTCGCGCGGCCTTGACGGCGCCCGCCCGCGCCGTACTCCTCGACGACATGAGCAAGCCGCCCGTCGTGCTGGTGCACGGCATCTGGGATTCGGCGGCGCGCATCGACTGCCTGCGCGCCGGGCTCGCGGCCCGCGGCGTCGACCGCGCCCGCGCCTTCGATCTGGTCCCCAACGACGGCCGTGCGTCCATCGAGCGCCTCGCCGCCCAGCTCGACGCCGCCGTGGAGTCCACGCTCGCCGGGGCACCCGGCGGCGCGGTGGACGTGGTCGGCTTCAGCATGGGCGCCCTGGTGAGCCGCTATTACATCCAGCGCGGCCGCGGCCGCGCGCGCGTCCGGCGTTTCGTCTCCATCTCGGGCCCGCACCGCGGCACGCTCAACGCCATGTGGCTGCCCCACGAGGGCGTGCAGCAGATGCGCCCGGGCAGCCCTCTCCTGCGCGACCTCGCCGCGGACCCGGATCCCTGGGGCCCGGTCGAGGTGCACGTGCTCTACACGCCTTTCGACGTGATGATCGTCCCCGCCCGCTCCAGCGAGCTCCCCGGCGCCCGCACCACGCGCGTCGTGCCGGTCGCGCTGCACCGCTGGATGCTCTCGGACCGGCGGGTGCTCGACTCGGTGGCGGAGCTGCTGGAGCGCTGAGCGCCCGGCCCGCCGCTACTTCGAGGGCGGCGCTGCGGGATCGCTCACTGCCCCCCTCCCAGCCGTCCCGGCGGCGGCAGTTCCAGCACCGGCGGCGGCTCTCCGGCCGGCCCCTTCTGCCAGTCCGGGTCGATCCAGAGCCATTTGATGAGCTGCGTGTTCCGCGCGTTGGGGATGTACCCCCTCACCCACGGCTTCACCAGGGTCGGCTTCTCCTCGAAGTAGAGCGGTATCCTGCACATCCCGTCGAGCGCCCGCCGCTCGGCCGCCCGGAAGCGCCGGATGCTCTCCCCGAGATCGGCCGTCGCGGCCGCCTCGGCGACCGCCTTGTCGAACTCCGCGTCCGCCCAGCCGCTCCGGTTCTGCGGGCTCTGCGACAGGAACGTCCCGAGCCACGTCTGCGGATGGTTGTAGTCGGCCAGCCAGCCCAGCCGGATCACCTGGAAGTTGCCGTCGCGGAGGTCCTTGAGCATCACCCGCCACTCCTCGCTCCGCAGCGCCGCGGAGACCCCGAGGTGGCGCTTCCACATGTCCTGGATGGCCACGGCGACCTGCGCGTGCCCCTCCCCCGTGTTGTAGAGGATCTCGAGCGGCGGAAACCCCTTCGCCCGCAGCTCGTCTCCCTCGCGGACGACCTCGTACCCCGCCTCGGCGAGCAGCGCGCGGGCGCGCGCCGGGTCGTGGCCTACCTCGGGGCTCGAGAACGGATCCGCGCCGCGCGCCCTGTCCTCCGCCGCCTGCTCGGCATAGCCGGATCCGGTGATGTCGGGCACGTAGTGGGTCGCCGGCTTCCCGAGCCGCGTGATCTTCTCGACGAGCTCCCGCTTGTCGATCGCGAGGTTCAGCGCCCACCGGACGCGCGGATCGTCGACCGGCGGCTTCCTCGTGTTGAGCTCGTAATACACCGTGGAGAGGAACTCGGTGCGCCGGAGATCCTTCTTCCCGGACAGCCAGCCGAGGTGGTCATAAGGGAGCTCGCAGTTGTCTCCCAGGTAGTCGATGTCCCCCGCCTTGTAGAGCTGCAGGGTGGCGTTGTACTGGGCGATCTCCATCCAGACGATCCGGTGGATCCGGAGCGCGTCATGGCCCCAGTACGCCGGGTTCCGGTCCATCGTGATCTCGTACCGGAACTTCCACTCGTCGAGCCGATAAGGCCCGTTGACCACGATGTTCTCGGGGCGAAACCAGAGCTCCGGCTCGCCGCGCGCCTCGAACGGCTCGACGACGTCGCGGCGCACCGGGAACAGGGTGACGAAGCTCGTGAGATCGGTGAAGTACGGGGTCGGCTTCTCGAGCTCGACGTCGAGGGTCAGGTCGTCGCGGGCCCGCACGCCCACGGCGGCGTCGTCCTCCACGAGCGACGACGAGGCGACGAAGCCGGTCGCCCCGCCGGAGCCGGAAGGAGGCGCGTCGTGCCGAGGCGCGGCGGGGTCGTACGTGGGGAGATCCGCGTGGGGCGCGACCAGCGCGTAGGCGGCGGCGTCCACGGGGGCGAGCAGGCAGCCCGGGAGGAAGCCGCGGCCCGCTGGCCCCTCGATCTCGAACCAGCGGTCGGCCGCGCCGTTGCAAGCGACCGGCGGACCGGCCGCGAGGAGGGCGACCTCGGCGCCCCGCCACCCGCCCCCAGGGGTGGCGTCGCGCGGCGCGGGCGGCGGGGCCGCGCCGGACGCGTCGAACGAGAGCCGCTCGACGCCGCCGCTCGCCTCGTCGGGCTCGGCGTATGTCACCGAGGTCACCCCGGGAGGCGGCGCCGCGAGGGGGGTCACCGCCGACGTCATCCGGGCGGGCGACTGGCCGAGCACGACGACGAACGCGCCCCGCGGCAACGACAGCGCGGGCGGCGCGTCGGGCCGAGGCGCGCGGCGCAGCGTTGCGTCCTCGCGCAGCGCCTTCAGCTTGCCCAGGTTGAACAGCTCGCCGTTCTTGAGGACGTGCAGGTTCGTCGCGGCGAGCGAGGCCGTCGACGGGCGCAGCACCCGCTTCCACGCGTACTCGAAGTCGTGCGCCGTCACCGGCTTGCCGTCGGACCAGCGCGCCTCCGGCCGCAGGTGGAACCGGAAGAACCGGTTGTCGTCGCTGCGCTCCCAGCGCGCCGCGACCCCCTGCGCCGCGTGGAGATCGCCGGGCGCGTAGCTGGTCAGCCCCTCGAACATCTGGTGGAGCAGCGTCATGCTCACCGTGTCGGCGGCCTTGCCGGGATCGAGGTACTCCGGCTCGTCGGCGTTGTTGACGTAGAAGGTCGTGACGTCCTTGCCGACGCGCGCCGTCGTCCCGACGTAGCCCTCGGCCTCGCCCGCGCAGGCCGCGAGCGGGCACGAGAGGGCCGCGAGCAGCAGCGCGCCGCAGCGGCGCGATGGCACGAGGGAGAGACCCGCGGCCCTAATCGGCGAACCCCTTCGGGTTCTGCTCCTGCCAGCGCCAGCTGTCGCGGCACATGGTCTCGAGATCCCGCTCCGCGCGCCAGCCGAGGAGCTCCACCGCGCGCGCCGGATCCGCGTACACCGAGGCGACGTCCCCGGGGCGGCGCGCCACGATCTCGTGGGCGACGCGCCTCCCGCTGACCTTCTCGAACGCGGCGACCATCTCCAGCACGGAGTGTCCCCGCCCGGTGCCGAGGTTGACGGTGAAGCTGTCGCCGACGGTGAAGATGCGGTTCAGCGCGGCGAGGTGCCCGAGCGCGAGGTCGACCACGTGGATGTAGTCGCGCACGCCGGTGCCGTCCGGCGTCGGCCAGTCGCCCCCGAACACCCGGAGCTTGTCGCGCCGCCCCACCAGGACCTGGGTGATGAACGGCGTCAGGTTGTTCGGGATCCCGTTCGGATCCTCCCCGATGAGCCCGCTCTCGTGGGCGCCCACGGGGTTGAAGTAGCGCAGCGATCCGAGCGACCAGCCCCCGGTGGCCGCCACGTCGCGCAGGATCTGCTCCACCATGAACTTGGACTGCCCGTAGGGGTTGGTCGGCCCGAGCCGGCTCCCCTCGTCGAGCGGCACGCGCTCGGGATCGCCGTACACGGTGGCGGACGAGCTGAACACGAGCTTCCGCGCGCCCCGCGCGTCGAGCGCCTTGAGCAGGCACACGGTCCCCGCGACGTTGTTCTCGTAGTACGAGAGCGGCTTCTCGACCGACTCGCCGACGGCCTTCAGCCCCGCGAAGTGGATCGTCGCGTCGATCGGGTGCTCGGCGAGCAGCCGATCCAGGAGCGCCGCGTCGCGGATGTCGCCCTGGATGAATGTCACCGGCTTCCCGGCGATCCGCTCCACCCGCTCCACCGCCGCCTTGCGGCTGTTGCAGAGGTTGTCGAGGATCACCACCCGGTAGCCCGCGTGGAGGAGCTCCACGCAGGTGTGCGAGCCGATGTAGCCCGCGCCTCCGGTGACCAGGATCGTCTTGCTCATGTCGTTCTCCCGAGAGGGTCTGTACCGCGCTCGCGTCGATGAGGCCACGGCACAGGCCGCCGCGTCAACGGGGACCTCGGGGCGCGGCCGGCCCGGCGCCGCAGTCACGTCAGGCCACGTCAGCAACGTCAGTCCACGTCAGGGCGCGCCGAGCCGCCCCGGCGTCGGGAACTCGAGCTCCGGAGACGCGGTCTCGTTCGACGGGTTGTCGCGCCAGCTCGGGTCGTTCCACAGCCACTTGACGAGCTGAAGGCCGCGCGAGTTGCCCTTGAACCCCTTGACCCACGGCTTCACCAGCGTCGACTTCGTGTAGAAGTAGAGCGGCAGCTTGGGCATGCCGTCGAGGGCCCGCTTCTCCGCCTTCCGGAACGCGCGGATGCTCTCCTTCGGATCGGCCGTCGCCGCGGCGGCGCGCATCAGATCGTCGAACTCCTGGTCGGCCCATCCGGTCCGGTTCTGCGGGCTGTACGAGAGCAGCGTGCCGAGCCACGTCGCCGGGTGGTTGTACTCGCCGATCCAGCCGAACCGCACGACCTGGTAGTGACCGTCGCGCACGTTCTTGAGCATCACCTTCCACTCCTCGTTCCGCAGCGTGACCGAGATGCCGAGGTGGCGCTTCCACATGTCCTGGACCGCGACAGCGATCTGCTTGTGGCCCTCGCTCGTGTTGTAGAGGAGCTCGAGCGCCGGGAAGTTCTTCGCCCGGTACCCGTCGCCCTCCCGGACGACCTCGTACCCCGCCTCGGCGAGCATCGCGCGGGCGCGCTCGGGGTTGAACGAGACGTCCGGCGACGAGAACGGATCGACCCCGAGCTTCCTGTCCTCGGCGACCGCCTCGTCATAGCCCGATCCTGTGTAGTCCGGGACGTAGTGCGTGGCCGGCGTCTGCCCCGCCCGCGTGACCTTCTCGACGATCTGCCGCTTGTCGACCGCGAGGTTGAGCGCCCAGCGGACGCGGGCGTCGTCGACCGGCGGCTTCTTCGTGTTGAACTCGAACCAGTAGATGGAGAGGTACGGGTACCGCTGGAAATCCCGCTTGGTCGACAGCCAGTCCATGTGCTCGGCGGGCAGCGAGGTGTTGTCGCCCAGGTAGTCGAGATCCCCCGCCTTGTAGATGTTCATCGTGGCGTTGTAGAGCTCGACCTCCAGCCACACGACGCGGTGGATCTTCAGCTTGTCGTGGTTCCAGTACATCGGATTCCGCTTCATCGTGATCTCGTAACGGAACTTCCACTCATCGAGCGTGTAAGGGCCGTTGACCACGATGTTCTCGGGGCGGAACCAGAGCTCGGGCTCGCCGCGCTTCTCGAACGCCTCGATCACGTCCTTCCGCACGGGGAAGAGCGTCACGTAGCTGGTGAGATCGGTGAAGTAGGGCGTGGGCTGTTCCAGCTGCACGTCGAGCGTCAGGTCGTCCGTTGCCCGGACGCCGACAGCGCCGTCGTCCTCCACGAGGAGCGCGTCGGGCACGAAGCCCACGGGGGGGTCGCCCTGCGCGGCGCTGCCGGAGGGCGGCGCCGCGGGTTCGTACGTGGGGAGGCTCGTGTGCGGCGTGACGACGGCGTACGCCTCCGACCGGGGCGCGCCGCCCGCGCTCTCCTTGCCCGGGCTGCCGTTGCCCGCGGGGGGGACGAGCGCGCAGCCCGGGAGGAAGCCGCGCGCGCCGCCCCGCTCGATCTCGAACCACCGGTCGGCGGCGCCGTTGCACTTGCACGGCGGGCCCACGCGGACGATGTTGACGACGGCGCCCTGCCAGCCGCCGCCGGGCGCCGAGCCGAGCGGCGCCGCGCCAGCGGCCGCGTCGCCTCCTGCTGCGCCGAACGAGAGCCGATCGCCTGCGCCGCCCTTCGCGTCGCCCTTCGCGAACGTCACGGCGGCGGAGCCCTCCGGCAGCGCCGCGAGGGGCGCGATCGCGGTGTCCACCTGGATCGGCGAGCGCGCCAGCACCACGACGAACGCCCCCTTCGGCAGATCGACCGCGGACGGCGCGTCCGGCCGGGGGGCCGCGCGGAGCGGCGCGGCCTCCTTCAGCGCCTTGAGCTTGCCGAGGCTGAACAGCTCGCCGTTCTTCAGGACGTAGAGGTTCGTCGCGGCGAGCGAGGCCGTGGAGGGGCGCAGCACGCGCTTCCACGCGTACTCGAAGTCGTGCGCCGTCACCGGCTTGCCGTCGGACCAGCGCGCCTCCGGCCGCAGGTGGAACCGGAAGAGCCGGTTGTCATCGCTCTGCTCCCAGTGGGTCGCGACCCCCTGCACCGGGCGGAGGTCGCCGGCGCCGTAGGTCGTCAGCCCCTCGAACATCTGCTGCACGAGCGTGGAGCTCGCCGAGTCGTTGGATTTTCCTGGATCCAGGTACTCGGGCTCGCTGCCGTTGTTGATGTAGAGCGTCTCTGTGTCCTTGCCGACGCGCGCGGTCGTCCCGGCATACCCGCCTTCGCCCTCGCTGCACGCCGAGAGCGCGAGGATCGCGAGCCCGATCGCCGCGGAGGCGCCGCGCGCCCCGCAACCGGCGCTCCCGCCGCCCCCCGCGCCGCCGGCACCTCGTCGCTCCGGAGCCCGTCGCATATCGCCCGCGTAGCACGGCGCTCCGGGGGCAGGAAGACAGGGGTTACCCGGACCGGGCGCCGTACAGGAGATGAGGCTCCGCGGCACCTGTCCCTGACGGCACGAGCGATCGACGACAGCAAGGAAAGTCGACGACCGGTGTGCGATCACCGGCGCCAGAGCGCCTGCAAATCGAACGAGAGCTGGCGATGGTGCTTGATGGCCAGCAGATGGATCCGCTCACCGCTGAGCGCGTAGAGCAACAGGTACTCACCAGCGATGTACTCCCGCAGCGACGAGTCGGAGCCGAGGCGGCGCTTCAGCGCCAGGATCCGCGCCTCGCTCCGCGGACTGTGGCGCACGCGCAAGGAAGTCGAATCCGAGCAGGGGCGAGACTTCCAGGCTCGGGATCACGTCCTCGAAGACGAGATCCAGAAGATCGCCGAAAGCGGAAGAGAGCCCCGCCTCCTCCAGAAACCGCCGGATCTCGTCCAGGTTCCGCTCGAAGTTCTCGGTGACCCGAACGGCGGCGCGGCGGCTCATCGGCCGTACTTGGCGCGGAGCTCCTCCACACTCAGCGTGCGCCCGGCCTCGATATCGTCGACGCCCCGATCCACCTCCTCCAGGAGTGTGAGGTGAATGTGCTCGCGTTCGAGGCGGTGATAGTGGTCCAGCCTGCGTGCATCGACGAGGGCGATGTAACCCTCCCCGTTCCGCGTGAGGATCTTCTCGTGACCCGCGCGAACCTCGTCTGCGAGCTCCGTGAGCCGGGCCTCCGCCTGGCTCAACGGAACGATGTCCTCGGGAGAAATCGCCATGCGGTGCCTCCGTCGCGTCGAGGTGCAACGATCTGGTAACGGATCCTTGGGGACATCGCAACCTGGCGGGGTGCAGCGGCCGACCTCCTCCGCCCGCGAGACGATCGCGGCCATTCCGAGGTCTTCGTGTAAGGTCGCGCGCGCGCCATGTTGCACGATCGCGTGTCCTCCTCGCCGCGCGCTCTCCCGCTCTGCTCCGCGGTGCTCCTCGCGCTGCTCGCCGCCGGCTGCGGCGGCGCGGCCTCCCCGGCCGCCACGCCGCCGCAGGCCGCCCAGTGCGATCCTGCGCACCTCGACGCGTGCGAGCGCGCCCTCGCCGCGGCCCTCGCAGAGGGCCGGCCCCCGCGCGAGCTCGCCCTCGGCTACATCGCGGCCCGCGCCTCCCGCGACGCCGACGACCCGTGGGCGCTCTTGCTCCGCGACCTCGACCGGCGCGGCGGGACCGGCCCCCGCGCCGCGGTCATCGTCGAGGCGGGCGCGGAGCCCTCCGCCACGGCGCGAGCGCCCGCGGCCGCGGCGGCGGCGAAATGGCTCCGTTCCGCGCCCCTGCCGCCCCCCGGAGCCCTCGGCGCCGACGCGCTGCTCCTCGCGATCGGCGAGGCCCTCGGGTACGAGCACCTCGTCCACGCGCGCGCCCGCCACGGCGCGGTCCAGCTCTTTCCGGCCGATCCGCTCGCGCCGTTCATGGCCGGCCTCGCGCCGATCGCGCGCGGCGACGCGTCGCTCTCGCGGGTCGCGGACGACATCGCGCTCGCCGCGCTCGTCCGCCGCGCCTTCGGCGCCGCCGCCCGCTTCCGCTACGTCGAGGCCGCGGCCGCGGCCGACGCCCTCGCGGCCTCGGTGAAGGGGCGCGACCCGAACGACGAGCCGGTCCTGCGCGGCCGCTACGCGCTGCAGCTGCTCGCGACCGCCGGGGTCGCGCTCGAAGAGGCCGAGGACGACGCTCCCTTCGCGCCCCCGGCCCCCCGGCTGGACCCCCCGCCCGCGCCGGGCGACGCGCCTTACGGCGACCTCCTCCGCGTGCGCACGGCCCGCGACGGCCGCGCGGCGTGGCGCGCCCGCGGCGCGGCCGTGCTGCGGGCCGTCCCCGCGGACCGGCGCGACGCGCTCGACGACCTGCTCGGCAAGGCGCCCGGCTGCGGCCGGGACCTCGCGCCCCCCATGGAAGGCCCGCGCGACCTCGTGTTCGCCGCGGCGCTCGCCGGCGCCCTCGCCCCGGGCGACCCTGCCGCCGCGCCCGCCGCGCCCGGGAGCTCTGCTGCCCCCGCGAGCACCGCGGCGGCGCCTGGACGACGGCTCCCGCTCGACATGTGGCTGCCGCGCTACGAGGCGCTCGTCCGCGCCGTCGACCAGACGAGCACCACGTGGGCCCTCGCGCCCAGCCTGCTCCACGAGCGCGGCCCCGCGCCCGCTGCAGGCCAGGCGGGCAGCGCCGTCCACCGCCGCGCCACCGAGCTGGGGCTCGCGCACCTCGCGGCGCTGCGCGCCCTCGCGGAGGCCGCGCCGCGCCGCTACCGTGCGCTCGCGCTGATCCCCCTCGCCTACAGCCCCGGGGTGCTCGCCGACGAGCCCCTCCGCGACGCCATCGTCGATCTCACGCAGGTCGCCGTGCAGCGCCGCATGGCCGAGGCGCACGACCCGGAGGCCGTCCTCGGCGCGGCGCTCGCCGGCGTCTTCGCGGGCATGGCGTACCCGCCCGAGGTGCAGCCCCCGCACTTCCTCGCCCTGCAGGGCGCGCTCACCGCCAAGCTCCGCGGCGAGCTCACCGAGCAGGCCGGCTGGGGCGTCGCCGGCCTCTACGCCGCCGACGCGCTGTACCGGCTCGCCTCCGGTCAGGCGCCGGATCTCGCGTTCTCGTCTACGCAGATCGAGCGCGCGCTCGCGCCCGCCCCGGCGCTGCCCTACCCGGGCGTCGCGGCGCTCGCCGCGAGCCTCTCCCGCTACGCCGCGCTCGGGGCCGCCGGCGGGTTGGATCCGCAGGCGACCGACGCAGCCAGGCTCCCCCCGGAGCGCCGGCAGGCGCGCGACGCGCTCCGGCGCGCCGTCGCGGGGCTCGCGGCGCGCGATGCCGCCGCCGGCGCCGGCGCGGCCGACGCCGCGGAGGCGCCGCCGCCCGAGCTCGTCGAGGACGTCACCGCGCTGGCCGACGGCGTCCTCGCCGTGCTCCTCACCGAGCGCTCGCGCAAGCCGCCGCCGGCCGGGGCCGCCTGCGCCGCCGGGCGCGGGCCGAGCCCCGAGGCCCGCCGCGCCCTCGCGCGGCTCGGCGACGTCCGCCGGCGGATCCTGCTCGCGCCGCGGTACAGGCAGGGCGACGGCCCGTGGGCGCGCCGGGCGCGGCTCCTCGTGACGCTCCTCTCCGACGCGATCGATCTGCTCTCGGCGCCCGCACGCGCGCCGCGCGCCGCCGGCGCGGCCGAGCGCGTCGCTCCGCCGCGCTTCACCCTCCCGACCGCGGACGCCGAGGCCGCCGTCGCCGCGGGCCTCTCCGGCTGGGTCGACCGCGATCTCGCGGACGCGCTCACCGGCGGCTACGCGCTCGCCCGCGCGCTCCTCGAGTCGCCCACCGCGGAGCGCTTCGCCGAGCGGAGCGGCGCCCCGCTCGGACGGGTGCTCCGCGGGCTCTCCGCGGCGTTCCGCGACGATCCGGCCCGGCGCGGCGGCGTCGGACGAGGCCCCGCCGGCGGCGCGCTGCTCGACGCGCTCGCGTCGCTCCCCGCCGCGCGCGACGGCGGCGACCTCAGGGGCCTGTTCGTCGGCTACGCCCGCGCGTTCTCGGCCCTCGGGCTGCGCGACCAGTCCGACCTCGCGCTGCTCGCCTCGCTCCTCGGCGCCGCCGTGCTGGGCGGGCCGCCGTCGCCGGACGCCATCGCGCTCGCGAACGACAGCGGCAGCCGGGTCGCCTGGGCGCTCTCGTACCTCGGCGAGATCGCGAAGGCCCGCGCCGGCATTGCCCCGGATCCGTCAACCTATGCAAGCGCCATGAGCAAGGCGTCGGACGACGCCTGCCAGGCGGCCGACACGGGCGACGTGCTCGCCCTCGTCGGCGCCGTGCGCGACTTCGCCGGCGGCCGGCGCGCCGAGGCGCGCGACGCCCTCGACAGCGTCCTCGCCGCCGCCGACGCCCGCGGCCTGCGCGTGCCGCGCATGTCCTACCGCTACGAGGAGAAGACCGCGACCCGCGTCTTCTCGCTCAGCTTCGACGTCTCGTACGGCGCCGGGCTCCTCGAAGGGGCGAACAGCTTCCAGCTCGGCCTCGGCCTCCGCACCCGCGGCGAGCCCGAGGGCTCCCTCACCGCGGCGCTCGCGCCCGAGGGCTCGCCCCGGAGCGACGAGGACGCGGCGCGCGCCTACGTCAGCGCCGCCGCGCTCGCGGCCGCCTACCACTTCCTCGAGGGCGACGCCGAGCGCGGCACCGCCGCGGCGCGCCGGGCGATCGCCGCGCTCTCGTTCGGCCTCCGGTTCGGGCGGCGGGGGCTGCGCCCGGACCAGCCGCTCGCCTGGGGCCGGGACGCCCGCGCGCTGCTCGCGATCGACGCCCAGCTCGCGGCCGAGGCCGGTCACCCCTTCCTCGCGGGCGATCTCTGGACGCTCGTCCGCGGCCTCCTGCCGCCGGACGCGGACGACGCCGCGGTCGCGGCGCTCCTCGCTCCGCTCCCGACCGGCCTCGCCGCGGTCCCTGGGCTCGACCCGCTCGTCGCGAGGACCGCGCGCTCGCTCGCCGCGGTCGCCAGACCGCTCGCGTGCACCGAGGCCAGGGTCGAGCTCGGCGGCTACGAGGAGCCCGCCTGCGACGCCTACCCGCTCGCGCTCTCGCTGCGCATCGCCGACGTCCTCGGCAAGCTGCCGCACCTCCGACGCTCGGGCAGCGCGGCCGCGTGCCCTGCCCTGCGCAGCCTCGACGGCTTCCTCACGGCGGCGGAGCGGGGGACGTACGACCCCGACGCGTTCACGGCGGCCGTGGAGGCGCTGCGGCAGAGCGGCCGGCTCTACGACGCCGGCGTCATGCTGGCGCGGCAGCGCCGCGAGGGGCACTGCGGCCCCGTCGTGCTCGCCGCAGCGCGCGCGCTCGGCCGCGCTCCCTCGCTCGGCCCCGCGCTGCGCGCGGATCTGCTCAGCGTCGCGGTGCGCTGCGCGGCCGCGGCGCTCGACGCGAGCGTCGTCGACGACCTGATGGCGCTCGACGGCGAGACGCGCGCCCTCCCCGACCTCGGCCGCAACCTGAAGGTCGTGCTCTTCGCGACGGAGCTCGCCGTGCGCGAGCAGCGCTGGGACGTCCTCTCGCGGCTCTCGAAGCAGCCCGACTTCGTCGGCCGCTTCCGGGGTGAGAGCGAGAGCGCCGCGACGACGGCGCGCCTCATCGAGGCCGCCGCGGCCGTGCTCTCTGGCGAGCCTGCGCCGCGCGACGCCCCCGGAGACGGCGCGCGCGACGCGCCGTGCGGCGAGCCTCTCGCCGGCGATCTCGCCGCGCTGTGCGCCGAGATCCAGCGCCTGCGCCCGGGCGCGCTGCCCGAGCCGCAGCGCCGGCAGGCCGCGCTGGAGGCGCTTACCAACCTGCTCGCCGCCGCGCGCGGACAGGCTCGCTAACCTGCCCGCTGCCCGGCGCCGGGGTCATTCCGGCGGAGGTGGGGTCTCTTGAACCGCCAAGACGCCACAAGACGCCATGATTCTTGTGTTTTTCTTGGCGTCTGATGGCGCCTTGGCGGTTCCATCATGGCGGCAGGGCCGGGAGCTCCTTCACCCCCGGCGCCGCGCGCCTACTTCACGCTGGCGGGCTTCGTCTCGGCCGGCTTCGTGTCCGCAGGCTTCGCAGCGGCCGGCTTCGTGTCCCCGGGCTTCGCAGCGGCGGGCGCGGCGGCGGCAGGCGCGGCGGCGGCGGGCGCCGGTGCGGCAGGCGCAGCGGCGGGCTTCGCCTCCGCCGGCTTGGCGGCGGCCTTCGGGTCCACCGGCTTCGCGTCGGAGGCCTTCGCGGCGCCCTTGGGCGCGGTCGCGGGCACGCCGGCCGGCTTGAGGCCCTTGGTGGCGGCCGCGGCGCAGGCGAGCTCGACGCCGGTGTCCTTGCCGTCGAGCCGCATGATCTTGATCTCGACGCGGCGATTCTTCTCCTTCGCCTCCTCGGTCTCGCCCGGATCGGTCGCGCAGTGCGCCCCGTAGCCGGCGGCCCGCACGCGGTTCTTCTCGACCCCGAGCGCGGTGAGCGCCTTCACCACCGCCTCGGCGCGCTTCTTCGTGAGCGTCACGGTGGCGGCGTCGTTGCCGACCTTCTCGGAGTAGGCCGCGACCTCGACGAACTGGATCTGCGGATGGTCCTTGAGGACCTGCGCGATGTTCGCGAGGAGTCCCTGCGAGGCGGGCTCGATATCGGGCTTGCCGGCGACGAAGGCGATCTTCTCGTTGAGCTTCACCTCGTTGCCGAGCACGGCGACAGGCGGGACGTCAGGACAACCGTCGTCGTCCTTGTAGCCGTTCTTGACCTCGGCCTCGGTCGGGCACTTGTCGGCGTCGGCAACGAAGCCGTCTCCGTCCGGGTCGGTCGACTTGCAGCCGTCCTTGGCGTCGGGCGGCAGGCCGTCTTCCTTCTCGGCGACGCACTTGTCGGTGCCATCGTCGAGCACCCCATCCGCGTCCGCGTCAGGGGGCGGCGCAGGCGGCGCAGGCGGCGGCGGCGCGGGCGGCGGTGCCGGCGCCTTCGCGGTCTGCTGCTGGGGCTCGACCGCGCAGCCGGCGTTCGCCGCGAGCAGCGACACTGCGAATGCCATTCCAAGCCATCTCGTCGTTCGCATCTCCTGGGCTCCTCTCCTTGGCGTCGTTGATGGCGCCGAGCGCCAGCGTGTTTAGACGACTACGCCGGAAACTGCGAGATGGATTCGTACGGCGGCGCGCGCCGCTCCCCCTCGAGAGCGCGTCGGCCCCCCGCTCCGGAGGCGACGGCGCGCCGTCGCGATCGGCGCGATCTCGGCGCGTCGTTTGCCCCTCGGCGCGAGCGGCTAGAGCTTCCCCGACGGGAAATCCATCCCGTCGAGCCCGCCGCCCGCCTTCGATTTCGGCGCTGCTTTCCTCGACTTGAGCATCTGTTCCTTGAGCATCTGCTCCGCGGGCACCGACGAGGTGGGCTTCTGTGCGGGCGGCGGCGCCACCTTCGGGCGCGGCTTCGGCGCAGGGCGCGAGTTGCTCTCGTCCTTCTTGTCGAGCTTCTCGGTGACGGGCCCCGGCGCCGGGGCCTTCTCCGTCGGCGCGCGGAGCGCCTCGAGCGCGCGCTCGCGCGCCGCGGCGATCTCCGGCGCGTCGCGGCCCGCCGGGTCGAGCCGATCCGCCTCGTCGAGCTGGTCCAGGCACCGGCGGAAGGCCGCCTCGTCGCACGCGCGCAGCGCCTCGGCCCGGAGCGACCTCGCGCGCTCCAGCGCGTCGAGCGGCGAAGGCGGCGCGATCGGCGCCGGAGGCCCGTCGGGCGGCGCGCTCGGCTGCGGCTCGGGCAGCGGCGCGATCATCGGCGCTTCGCTCGTCGACCGGAGGAGCCGGGCGATGAGGATCGCGAGGATGGCCAGCGCCGCGACCGCGGCGAGCTCGGCCATCCAGCGCTCCCGCATCCATCGACGCATCCGCGACACGCGCTGCCGCACCCGGGCGGCGGGCACCTGCTCCTCGGCGGCGATGCTCTCGAGCTTCTCGCCTTCGCCTTCGCGGGCCATCCACGACAGCGTCTGCCGGGCGTCGCGGCTCGCGGAGGCCTGCTCTTCCGCCCAGCGCGCCAGCTCCCGCGCCTCGATGGGCGGCGGGCTGACCGGCAGATCGGGCAGCTCCGTCGCTGCCTCGCGCGCCGAGCGCCTGTGATGGTCGGCCACCTTGTGGCGCGCGATCCCGAGCAGCCAGCGCCGGAGCTCCGTCGGGTCGACCGGGCGCCCCGGCGAAGCGAGCGCGTCGCAGAGGACGGTCTGCACCACGTCGTCGACCTCGCCGCTCGGGACCCGCCGCCGCACGAAATCCTCGAGGGCTCGGCGGAGCCCCGGCTCTGCCAGGGGGTTCGTCGCGGGGGTGCGGTCCTCGGTGGTCATCGGCGTGCTCATCGACCCTGCATCGCGCCGCGGCCGCGGAGTGTGACGCGCCCGATCGAGAATACTGCAGGCCCCGGCCGGGCGTCACACTCTCCGGCGCGGCGCCGACGGTCGGGCATGCTCCTCAGGCCCCCTCTCGTCCTCGCCGCGGCGTTGCTCGCCGCTTCCCTCACCCACACGGTCCCCTCCCTGACCGCCGGCTCGGGCGGTGCCCCTCGTGCGGCGCCGTCCCAGCGAACGCCGCCCGCCACGGCCGCGCGGCGCGCTCCGAGGGCCGCTGCCTCGCCGCCGGTCACCGAGATCCGGATCGACAAGAGCGAGCACACGCTCGATCTCGTCGCGGGCGGCAAGATCGTCCGGTCCTACCGGGTCGCCCTCGGGCCTGGCGGGCCGGGGCCGAAGCGCTACGAGGGCGACAAGCGCACCCCCGTCGGCACGTACCGCGTCGCGGGCCGCATCGACGGCCTGTTCCATCGGTTCCTGATCGTCAGCTACCCGAACGAGGAAGACCGCGCGCGCTTCGCCGAGCTCAAGCGGCGCGGCGAGGTCCCGCCGGGCCGCGGCGTCGGGCACAGCATCGGCATCCATGGCGTCGGCAGCGCGCAGCTCGCGGGCGTGCACAAGGAGAGCGACTGGACGCTCGGCTGCATCGCCCTCGACGACGACGAGATTGACGAGATCGCGCGACGAACGCCGGACGGCGCCAAGATCGTGATCACCGACTGAACGGGCGGTGCTAGGGTAGCCGGTCAAATCGACGGGCTGTCCGTCGAGGATGAGAGCGCGACGGCCAGGCCGGCGCCGCCCTCGCGCCTGCCCTGGAGATCGTGCATGTCTCGCCGTTACTGGCTGATGAAGAGCGAGCCTCAGAAATATTCATTCGCGCAGCTCGTGCGCGACGGCCAGACGATCTGGGACGGCGTCCGGAACTTCGAGGCCCGCAACAACATGCGGGGCATGAAGCAGGGGGATCTCGTGCTCTTCTATCACTCGAGCGAGGGCAAGGCGGTCGCGGGCGTGGCGCGCGTCAAGCGCGAAGCGTACCCGGATCCGACGGCCGACGCCGACGAGGACTGGAGCGTGGTGGACATCGAGCCGGTCGCGCCGCTCAAGGTGCAGGTCAGCCTCGACACGATCCGCGGCGACGAGTCGCTGGCCGAGATCTCGCTCTTGAAGCGGTCGCGGCTCAGCGTGGTGCCCGTCTCGAAGGAGCACTTCGATCGGGTGCTGAAGCTGGGCAAGACCAAGATCGCTTGACGCGCGGACCCGGGGAAACGAGTAATCCCGGCGTGAACCTCCGCCCCGGAGCCCGACCCCTCGCCGTCTTCTTCCTCGGCAGCATCCTCGCCAGCGCCGCGTGCGGCGGCCCGCCCACGCCGTCCCCGATCGAGGGCGAGCCGATCTGCCCCGATTTCGAGGTCGGCGCCTCGCGCGCCCACATGCGCGGGAGCCTTCGCTTCCCGGTCACGCTGACGGTGCGCGAGGGCAAGGAGCCGATCACCCGGACGACGCTCACCGGGCGCCGTTCCAAGGACGATCCGCCGAGCCGCATCCTCCTCTCCGACCAGGACGCCGAGTACGAGATCGAGTGGGCCCAGTGCGAGAACGAGCGCGCGCCTCGGACGCACGTGGTGGGGCGCGAGGCGAAGCACGCCGCGGAGTACGCGTGCGGCCACGCGACCGTGTACAAGACCGACAAGCTCGTCACCCGGAAGGGCGACGCCGCGTCGCGCACGGTCCACTTCGCGGCGCCCCCGAAGGTGGAGTGCTGGGAGAGCGAGCTCCCCCCGACGCCCCCTCCGCCCGCGCCCCCGGCGGTGCCCGAGCAGACGCCGCCGGACGCGGGCACCGACACCGACGCGGGCGCCGCGCCGGTGGACGCCGGCGCCACGCCGGCCGACGCGGGCATCAAGGCGACGGACGCCGGCGCGCCCCGCGACGGGGGCGCAGGCGGCGTCGCGAAGCCTCGCCGCGCGGGGGCCGCGGATGCCGGCACGACCCCGCCCGGCCCCTAGGGGCTCATCGCGCTCCCGAGGCGAAACAAGCCTCGATCCATCGCTGGCCGGGTTGCGCACGTAGCGGCATTCCGATGTCCGCCGAGAGCAGGTGAGAGCATCCCCGCATAGGCGTTGACCAAGCGCGTTCGATCACGCTCAGGGCACGAAGCCCGGCCCCCCTTCACCCCATCATCGGTCACCAACGTAGACGTTTACGTAGTCGTAGTCGTGGTCGTGGTCGTGGTCGTGGTCGTGGTCGTGGTCGTCGACGGTAGGCCGTGAACGACCACGACCACGACCACGTAAACGACCACGACCACGACCACGAAAACGATCGCGTAAACGTTCGGATGTAGGAGAACGCGGCGCGAAGCTTGGTGAACGCCTATGGGAGCATCCCCGAGGGGCGCGCCTATGAGCACGTAGGACCTGCCCAGCTCGGCCGCCCGGAGGTTCGGCCACGAGCTCCCGGTAGTGCCGCTTTTTCGCGCCCGAAATGCGGGCGATCTCGGCCGCCGGCACCTCGGGACCCATCAGGCAGCGCACGAGATCGTCGTTGCGCATCCCGAACACCGCATCATGGTCAGCGTGGTCGTCGGAGCCCCCCGCGGCCCCGCGCGCCTCGCGCCAGGCGATGAAAAGGAGCTCGCTGGAGTCGACCAGCTCCCCGTCCAGATCCCAGAGAACGGCCTTCGGATGCGATGGTGACATGATCGAGCGCAGGCAACCGTCGGTCGCGCCGCCCCCCGTTTCTTGCTATCGCTGCCCCGCGCGCCTCCGCCGCCGACTGGACCTCGGCCGCGCGCCGTCGCTGCGCCGCACGCGACCGCTGTCCTCCGGGGATCCCGTTCCCTAAGAACGTGGTCCACCGGCGTTTCCAACGCCCCTTCCAACCTCCCTTTCCGCCCCGGATTCACACACCGTCTCATGTCCGCTCCGCACATGCCACCGCCTCCGGCGCCCCGCCCGTCTCCTTCACCTGAGAGCTCCCGTGAAGCTTCCGGCGAGAGCTCTCCCGGCCTCCCGCCGCCCTCGTCGCGCGGAGGCGGGCTCGCGTCGCGCCTCGCCGAGCTCCAGGTGAAGCGGCCGGCGCTGCCGCTGCTCGTGACCGGGATCGTCACCGTCATCGCCCTCTTCCTGGCGACGCGGCTCCATGTGCTGACGGGGTTCGAGTCGCTGCTGCCGGCGTCGCGGCCCAGCGTGCAGGAGCTCGACCGGGTCGCGGCGAAGACGGCCGGCGTGTCCACGCTCTTCGTCGTGCTCCAGGGCGGCGAGGGCACCCCAACGGCCGCGCTCCAGCGGGCCGCGGACGCGCTCGTCCCGGAGATCGAGAAGATCGGCCCCCCGTGGGTCGGCAGCGTCGAGGACGGGGTGCACGAGGCCTACCGCTTCCTCTCGCCGCGCGCCGGGCTCTACGTCGAGCGCGACAGGCTCACCAAGCTCCGGGACGACATCGAGGCGCGCTACACCTACGAGGTCAGCAAGGCGACGGGCGCGCTGCTCGACGACGAGCCGCCCCCCGAGATCAACGCCAGCTCGATCGAGCAGAGCCTCGGCCTCCAGGGGGTCGACACGGGGCGCTACCCCGACGGCTACTACCAGTCGAAGGACGGCAAGACCGTCGTCGTCGCCATCCGCTCGAAGGTGATGGCCAGCGATTTCGCCGCCGGCTCCGAGGCGATCCGGCGCGTGAGCGAGGTCGTCGAGCGCGTGCGCCCCGCCTCGTTCGACGCGGGGATCACCCACGGCCTCGCCGGCGATCTGCAGACCGGGATCGCCGAGTACGCGGCGATCAACGAGGACCTGACCGACGTCGGCGTCTCGGGCGCGGTCCTCATCGCCGCCGTCGTGTTCCTCTACTACCTGCGCCTGCGCACGCTCGTCGCCATGCTGATCACGATCGGCATCGGCGTCGCCTGGACGTTCGGCGCCACCCAGCTCGCGCTCGGCCACCTCAACATGGCGACCGGGTTCCTCTTCTCGATCGTCGCCGGCAACGGCATCAACTTCGGGATCATCTACATGGCGCGCTACCTCGAGGCGCGCCGCGGCGGCGCGAGCCTGCTCGAGGGCGTGCGCGTCGCCCACCGCGAGACCTGGCTGCCCACGCTCACGGCCGGCTGCGCGGCCGCGGCCGCCTACGGCTCGCTGCTCGTCACCGAGTTCCGCGGGTTCCACGACTTCGGCCTCATCGGCAGCGCCGGCATGGTGCTCTGCTGGATCGCCACGTTCGTCGCGCTGCCGAGCATCCTCGCGGTGATGGACCGGATCGTCCCCCTCGAGCAGGAGTCGCCGGGCCTCCTCGGCAGGCTGCGGCGGCGCGCCCAGGGCGGCATCGCCTTCGGCGCGCCGTTCGCGCGGCTCGCGTCGCGGAGCCCGGTCACGCTCACGCTCGCGGGCCTCGCGCTCGCCGCGGCCGGCCTCGTCGCCACGGTGAGCTACGTGCGCGCCGATCCGATGGAGTACAACCTCCAGAACCTCCGCAACGACGAGGGGGCCCGCGCGGCGCAGATCCGCCTGAGCTCGCTCGCGGAGGAGATCACCGGCTACGTCGGCACCGACGGCATGGCGATCCTCGTGGAGCGGCCCGAGCAGGTCGAGCCGCTCCGCGCCGCGCTCTACGCGAGGCGCGACGCGGCGCCCGAGGGCGCGAAGCCGTTCAAGGAGATCTACGCGCTCCAGGATCTGGTCCCGCGGGATCAGGAGGCGAAGATCCCGCTGCTCCAGGAGATCAAGGATCGCGTCCTCAGGGCGCGGAAGCGCGGCCTCGTGGGCGACGAGGACTGGCGCCGCATCCAGGCGGTCATCCCGCCGGACGACCTCGCGCCGTTCGGGATCGGCGATCTGCCGGCGGGCGTTGCGCGCGCCTTCACCGAGACCGACGGGACGCGCGGGCGCATCGTGTACATCAGCCCGATCACGCCCGAGAGCGTGCACGACGCGCACTACCTCTTCCGGTGGGCGGACGCGTACCGCGAGACGCGGCTCCCCGACGGCAGCGTCGTGCGCGGCTCGGGGCGCGCGGTCATCTACGCGGACATGTGGGCGGCGGTCATCGACGACGTGCCGCCGGCGGTGCTGTTCTCGCTGGCCGCGACGGTCCTCGTCGTGCTCGTCGCCTTCCGCGGCGGCCGCCCGGCGTTCGCGGTGCTGGGCGCGCTGCTCGTCGGCGCCTCGTGGATGGCGGGGTTGCTCGTGCTGATGAACGTGAAGCTCAACTTCTTGAACTTCATCGCGTTGCCGCTGACGTTCGGCATCGGCGTCGACTACGCCGTGAACATCGTGCAGCGGTACGCGCGGGAGGGCGCCGGCGGCGCGCTGACCGCGGTGCGCGAGACGGGCGGCGCGGTGATCCTCTGCAGCCTCACGACGACGCTGGGCTACCTCGCCCTGGTCCGCTCGCAGAACTACGCGGTGAGGAGCCTGGGCATCTCCGCGGTCATCGGCGAGCTCGCGTGCCTCTTCGCGGCCGTGCTGGTCTTGCCCGCGGCGCTCGTCTGGCGCGACCGGCGGCGCCCGAAGGGCGAGGAGGCCTTCCTCGCGGTCGGCCGCCCCACGACCTGAACGCTGTCGCGGCCGGTTGGACGGACCCGCGCGGCGTCACGCCGAGCGGCGGCGCTTCGCGGAGGGCTCCTCGATGGTGACCCGTCATCCGTCGTCCAGCAGCAGGTGCGGCGAGGCGCTCACCGAGAGCGAGGGGCGCAGCAGGTAGCCGTCGTCGCGCGTCAGCAGCATGCCCTTGAGACCCATGCCGCGGAGCACGGCCACCGCGTTCCGGAGCCGGTTGAGCGCGGCGTCCGGCAACATGCGCTCGCCCGGCCAGGCGGCTTCGACGAGGACCATCGGCGGGGCCGGCTTGTCGGGCGCGTCGCGGTGCGCTTCGAGCAGCCGCGCGAGCAGCCTGCGCAGGGGACGACGCCGCTGGAGCTTGACCGGGGCGGATGGATGCACGCGAAACCACGTCGCGTCGGGCCCGACCTCCAGATCCGCGGGTGGCGTCGGCTCGGGCGGGGGCTCCGATGCAGCATGGCCGTGATCCTCGACGCCGCCCGGCAGCAGGGCCAGCACCCGCTCCCCCAGGGGCTCGATAAGGCTCGCGCCGATGCGCGTCGCGGGGTTCTTCCTGGCGTCTTCCAGCCGCTGGAGATACGCGCACACGGTCTGGCTCGCCGGCTGACCGGCATGTCGAGCGCGGGCGATCGCGAGGAGGTCCGCGCAGAGATCCACGAACGCATGGGCGCCCGGCTGCGCCGTGGCGACCACGCGCCGGGCCAGGCGCACGCACGCCTCGGCCTGCGCGAACAGCCCGAGCATGGCGTGGAGCACGCCGCGTTGCCCCAGACCACAAGCGCGTCCCCACCCCTCCTCGCCTAGCTCGGCGAGGATCGGAAGGCCTTCGTCGAGGAGCGCGCGAGCCTCGTCGAAGCGCCCCATCGCGCTCTCGACGCCGCCCAGCAGCACGAGCGCGTCGGCGAGCTGGTGGCGCGAGCCTGTTTCGCGGTGCGACTGCACGGCGAGCGCCAGATGCTCGCTCGCAGCCTCGAATCGGCCGAGCGAGAGCTCCAGCCCCCCGATCGAGCCCAGCACCACGTGCTCGAACAAGCGGTCTCCGATGCGCCGCGCGAGCTCGAGGGCCCGCCAGGAGAAGCGGAGCCCGGCTTCGACGTCACCCAGCAAGAAGATGTGCTGGCCGCAGAGATGGAGCAGCGTCTGCGCCCGGATGCGCAGGTTTCGGATCCCGAGCGCCGCCGTCTCCGGGTCCTCGGGATCCGTCCGGGCGATCCCCACCGGGCTGCAAATGGCGATCCTCCGCGCCTCGTCGTCCCCCGCGCGCAGGGCGAGGTCGTAGAGCTCTTCGTACCTCTCCTTGATGAGGTCGAAGCGCGACAGGTCGTAGTCGAGGAGCGCCATGGTGACGAGCGCTCTGCGCTCGAGCGCGCCGCAGCCCGCGGCCCGCGCCGCGGCGATGGCCCGATCGAGGTCGATCCGCGCGTCCGCGAGGTGACCGCGCTGCCGGTGCGCGTCGCCCTGCGCGCGCAGATGGCGAACGGTGCGCTCGGCGTCGCCGTCCTCTTCCACCGCCGGAGCCACGGCGCGCAGCAAGGAAAGCCGCGTCAGCGACGGGCCGCGCACCTCGAACAGCGCGTCGAGCGCGAGGGCGGCACGTACGCGCAGCGATGGCTCGACCTCGTTCCGGTGGACGACGGCGAGCAGGTTCTCGGTCTCGCGCGCGAGCCATTCGAGCGCGTCATTCCCCCCGTCGAGGTCGACGCGCGCAGCCTGGCGCTCGGCCTCGAGGACGTGGTGGCGCGCGTGCGACGCCGCGGCCCGGGCGAAGGCCGCGGCCGAGAGCTTGCGGGACGCGTACGCGCGGATGATCTCGTAGAGCCCGAGGCGCGAGGTCCGCGAGGAGGGATCGACGTAGCTGACGAGGAGCGATTTCTCGCGCAAGGCCTGGATGATGTCGAGGTGGGGCGGCGCGTCCGGCGCGCCCGAGAGGTCGATGACGGCCTCCGCGGCGTCCACGGTGAAGCCGCCGCGGAACACCGCGCACTGCGCGAGCGCCGAGCGCTCGGCCGCGGTCAACGCGTTCCAGGACCAGTCGATGGCGCTCTCCAGCGTGGAGTGGCGCGCCGGAGCGCCGCGGCGTGTGGACCGCAGCAGCGCGAAGCGGTCCTGGATGCGCGCCAGCATATCGGCGACCGACAGGATGCCCGCGCGCCCCGCCGAGAGCTCCACGGCCAGCGGGATACAGTCCAGCTGGCCGACGAGCTGCGCGACCAGATCGCGCTCGGTCTCCGCCACGCGAGGCGCTGCGCGGCGGGCTCGATCGAGGAACAGCTCCACGGCTTCCTCGGGCGCGAGCGGAGGCAGCTCCAGCAGCACCTCCTCCTCCAGACCGAGCACCTCCCGTGAGGTCGTGAGGAATGTGGTCTGCGGCGCGGCCCGGAGCCACGTCGACAGGGGCGCGTGCGCGTGCGCGACGACCTGCTCCAGGTTGTCGAGCAGGAGGAACGAGCGACTCCGCGCGGCGATCGCGCGGCCCAGCTGCGCCGTTGCGTCCTCGGCGGTGGCGCCGTCCGTGAGCGGCACGTCGAGGGCGCGCGCCACGTCGACGAAGATGTCGTCGAGGCTGGTCACGGCGGTGAGGTCGCAGAACGTCACCGCCTCGCCCGCCTGCTGCTTCAAGGCCCCGAAGTGGCGCATGAGCCGCGTCTTTCCGAGGCCCGGTCCGCCGAGGATGGTGACGAGCCTGGCCCCGTCGTCGAGGTAGCCCTGGAGCTCCTCCAGCGCCTGCGCGCGGCCGAAGAAACGCGACGCATCGACGAGCGGCGCGGGGGGCGCCGGCGCGCGCCGCAGCACGCGCGAGGACTCGGGCGATGGCACCTGGGCGAGATCGCGGTCCCCGCTGCCCGCGCCGCTCGCTCGGGGCCTACGCGAGTCCGTGCCGACCATTCGACGTCATCCCTTGCCACAGCCACGACAGCCGCGTCGATCGGCGCGGCGACCACGGATGGGCGTGCATCACCGTGCAGGTTACCACGCGCCATCCCAGGGGCAGGCCCCATCCGGCACGGCCGCCGTCAGTGACGAGACGTCACGGTGCAATGGTGTGAGAGCGGACCAGGTTCGAGGCGCCGAGGGCGGGCGGGGGCGGAACATTAAACGGGGTTTAATTGACCTTTAACGGGGGCGCACGTTCGCGGGCGCTAGGGTCCCGGGGCTCCCCGGCTGGCGATGGACCGGGGCCGGAAAGGTACGCGATCATGAGACGTTTCCCGTCGAGCGCATGGAGCCGTGCGGTGCTCGTGGCAGCCGTGGTGCCGCTGCCTGCCTGTGGGCAGGCCGAGACGACAGAGGCGAACGAGAACGTCGCCGAGGCGGACGCGCCGCTCGTCACCGCCTCCAGCGCGACGCCTCGCACGCCGGACACGCTCTTCTTCAGCGGCAACGACGTTCTCGGCAACCTCAATGGCACCTTCAACTTCTGGGGGATGACCGTCGCCCACCAGGGCGAGAATCCGGGGAGCGCGGTCACCGGGTACTTCACGCAGGGCTCGGGCCTGGGGGCCGCGTACCAAGTTCCCGTCGAAGGCGGCCTTCGGCCTCGATTGGGAGACCTACGGCGAGTTCGACACGCAGATCCCGCTCGCCGGTGGAGCGACATCGGCCGCGCTCCGGGAGACCCGCCAGCGCCTCGCCGACGCGCACGTCGCGCCGTCCGTCTTCATCCAGGGCTCCGGGTACTGGGCCAAGCCGAACATGTGTCACCCGAACGCCTGGACCAAGTTCTTCGGCGGCATCTGGACGCACCCGTCGACGGAGTCGCTCGTGCTCCGGGAGGGCACCTCGTACTCGGACTGGGAGCAGGAGCTACAGGATAGCTACCGCATCGCTCCCGGTATCGGGATGCGCCACCACGGGGCGGCGCAGCTGGCCATGATGTACCTGAACGGTGAATTCGACGCCAATACCTGCTCGTCGGAATTCATGCAGAACCTGAACGGTGACATCGACGTCAATGCCTGTCCGCCGGACGTGACATGGTCCCCCTCGCCATGCCAGAACCCTGTGATCGACGGGAGACCGCTCTCGAGATACAAGGGTTACGAGTGGGTCCTCAAGACGCTCGGCATGGACCCGTTCTTGCGCTTCCCGGAGCGCGCGGGACATAGCGTATTCGCGTTCATGCGGATGGCGCCCACGGACGCCGTGGTCGGCGCCATCATCCCGTTCGATCAGCTCAACGCGACCGCCATGACGAAATTCGTGCAGACGGCGCACCAGGTGCCCGGGTCGTCGAACGGGCACCTGGGCTACGGCAATTTCCGCGCGATCAAGGAAGACGAGATGTTCATCGGCGTGCACACGCGGATGCTGCCGAGCGGCTACGTTCCGACGAACCGTGCGTCCTATCAAAATGCTGCAGATCACGACAAAGAGGACAAGTCCATCACCCAGTGCGGGGCCGGCAGCCCCCCCAACGCTCCGATCGACCGCTACCTTCCGGACGGCTCGTTCCGCCTCATTTACGATTACTACCGGAAGAACATCGACGACAGCGTCATCCTCGGCCGCAACGACTGGTTCAGCACCGCGACGGATCTCCAGAATGGTCCGGGCTCCGTGGAGACGCTCAGCACGACGGCAGGACCGCTGCTGAGCTACTGGCCTTTCAAGTTCGGGCTGGATCAGATGCTCACCCACGTGACCTCCGGCTACTTCCACCCGAAGCTGGAGCAGGCGGGCGTCAAGTCGCCCTCGGTACGCGACAGCTCGCCGGATTGCGCCAACCTGGTCTGCCCCGGGGAGAAAGACGCGAATGGCACCCTGCTACCGGTGGACGGCAAGTGGTGCTCGGCGGACAGCCATGGGGTCCTCCAGCCCATGGAGGGAAACGAGGTGCCCTCGCGCTTCGATCAGTGCTGCCGCATCGGCGATGGAGAGGTCTCCTCCTTCGTCCGCGAGGCGCAGCTCCACGCCTTCATGCCCGGCGCCGTCGGCTCGCTCGGCTTCTGGCACCTCGGCTCCGGGGCGGACATCGTCACGTGGGCGTACCAGCTCCGCATGCGGCTGCAGCAGTACGCCTACGATCAGGCCGTCCGGACCTTCGATGATGGTCAGCCTCACCTGATGCGCCCCTTGTGGCTGGACGACGCATCCGACACGGCGCACACGATCTACGCAGCGCCGTCTGCCGCAAGCACGTCAGACCCCATCGACGAGTTCTTCTTCGGCAATGCCCTGCTTGTGCGCCCGCTGCTGCGGGCGACGGACACCCTCGCCCAGCAGCAGGCCGGGCTGTCCATGAACGTGTACTTCCCGCCTGGTCGCTACATGGAGTTCATCAGCGGGCATGCGTCGACCGTGTACAACGCGGGCATACGGGCCTTCGCCCTGTCCACCACCCAGCGGGTGGATTACCCTGTCTTCCTCAAGTTCGGCGAGATCCTCGTCATCGGGAACGCGATGGATCCGAGCGGGCGGGAGGCGCGCGACGCGTTCAACCCCAACAGCTTGAACGTGGTGGTGGCCCTCGACGCGACGACGCCCAGCTCCACGGCCTATACCCTGCACGTGCGCAAGGCGAACGCGGCGGCCTGCAACGCCAACCCCGGCTGCTTCGACCCGCACGGGAGCAACTCGGCGGCCCTCACGGACGGCCTGGTATTGCAGGCCTTCTACGGCAGCGGCAGTCCGTACGTACAGGCCACCCTGAACGGGAGCACCATGACGAAGCCGCTGGCGCAGAACTCCAAGGGCCTGTGGACGGTCCCGGTGGATGAGATCCTGGCCCAGTTCGGCCAGGAATACAGCGCCGCGGCGCCGTCGAGGTTCGGCAGCCGCCTGATGGCCAGCGGGCCGCGTCTGCCGTGGATCGCCGGCAACTTCACGACGCCGTCGGGGCATTTCAGCCAGTGGTGGGCCGGGGCGTGCGCGCAGGGCGCGTGTGACCTCACCCCGGGAACGAGCAACACGGTTTACGACCCGGCGAAGGGCGCCCTCCGCACCGTCCGCCAGCCCAATGGCGGCCCGAACCAGGTGGTGAACGTGGACACCTCCGCGTCGACGTCGGTCGACCCTGGCAACTACGTGGCGCGCTTCTACTTCAAGTACCGCGACGGCGTGCTGATGCCGAACGACCGCCACATCCTCGGGTGGGTCGACGTGTTCGACACGACGACGAACAAGGTGCTGGCGCGCCGCCGCTTCGCGCCGTCACAGTTCACCGAGGTCAACTCCAACGGCGGGTGGCAGAAGTTCGAGCTCGGCTTCACGGCGCCCCCCGGCAGCGTGATCCAGACACGGGTCTATAGCTGGATACCGGCCCTGGAGTACCCGCTCGACCACCAGGTCACCGAGGTGAGCCGGGTCCTGTCGCCGTAGCGGGTGGCCCCGCCTGATGCCTCCCGGCATCGCTCCCCTGTGCTCGATGCCACGCCGCGCCTGGCCGCATGCCGTGCGGCCCCGGCGTCGCTCGAATCCTTGACGTGAAGGACCAAGGAGAAGAGGCCCTCCGCAACGACGAGCGGGCGCGCGCCGCGCAGGTCCGGCTGAGCGCGCTCGCGGAGTAGATCACCGGGTACATCGGCACAGACGGCATGGCGATCCTCGTGGATCGGCCCGAGCAGATCGAGCCGCTCCGCGCGGCGCTCTGCGCGCGGCGCGACGCCTCCCGGCGTTCGCGGTGCTCGGCGCGCTGCTCGTCGGCGTCTTCTGGATGGCGGGGCTGCTGGCGCGACCGGCGCCGCCCGACGGGCGCGGAGGCCTTCCTCGTGGTCGGCCGCCCACCACCTGAACGCGCAGCGCGGCGGCCGGATCAGGCGGCGCGGCGGCGCTTCGCGAAGTGCGCCTTGATCGCCGCGACCTCCTTCGCGGTGAGCGCGGCGATGGCCGGGACGACCTGCGCGGGGTCGTGACCTGCCGCGACCCCGAACTCCCGTGGAAACTCGAGGAAGGTCTTGCCCGGCTCGGTCGTGACGCGCCGGAGCCGGTAGGTCCCGGTGTAACGTTCGATGCCGAAGATCTGCCCGTGGATCCGGTAGGTGACGGCGTGCTCGGTCTCGGAGCGCGCGACCACCTCCTCCAGCGCGCTCTCCCCCGAGACGAGCGTGAACGCGAACCGCGACGGCACCTTCTCCGCGGAGCCGCCCTCCACGTAGCTGTACTCCTTGACGTTGTCCCCGAAGACGACAGGGATGAGCTTCGTGATGTCGCGGACCTCTTGCCAGACCTCCTCGATGGGGGCGTCCAGCACCGCCGAGTCATAGACGTGATAAAGCGCGTCGATCATGGCTCCCTCCTCCCGATGCCGCGGGCGCGACACCGCCATGCGCGGCGGAGCGATGCTATCAGGGGATGTCGCGGCCTCTCGAGCGCGCCCTCGTCACGGCGGCGTGCGCTCGGGAAGTGCGAATCGCGCCGACGTGGACGGACGGCCCGGTGATCGCGCGGCAGCAGACCCGAGTCCTGGCCGCCCCAAGCGGAATCGATCCGTCGCGGACCTGTCGCTCGCGCCCGCTCCAGCGCACGCGATCCGTTGCAGCCCCCGGGCGCGGGCCCCTCGTGCTCACTCGATCCGTCGAAGACCCCCGGTGGCAGGCCCTTCGCGCTCACTCGATCCGTCGAAGACCCCCGGTGGCAGGCCCTTCGCGCTCACTCGATCCGTCGAAGACCCCCGGTGGCAGGCCCTTCGCGCTCACTCGATCCGTCGAAGACCCCCGGCGGCAGGCCCTTCGCGCTCACTCGATCCGTCGAAGACCCCCGGCGGCAGGCCCTTCGCGCTCACTCGATCCGTCGAAGACCCCCGGCGGCAGGCCCCTCCCAACGGTTGCGATCCGTTGAAGACCCCCGGCGCCGGCTCCTCCTGACGGTTGCGATCCGTCATGACCCGCCGGCACCGGCCCCTCCAGCGGTTGCGATCCGTCATGACCCGCCGGCACCGGCCCCTCCAGCGGTTGCCATCGGACTCAGGCCCCCCGCTGCCATCCCATGCGGAGCCGCGGGTGCTCCACCTCGGCCCCGTCCGCTCGGCCGAGGCCTCTGTGCATCACACGGAGCGGCGGCGCTTCGCGAAGTGCTCCTTGATGGCGACGACCTCGTTCGCGGTCAGGGCCGCGACCGACGGGACGACCTTCTCAGGCTCCTGGCCCGGCGCGACGCCGAACTCCCGGGGCCACTCGAGGAACGTCTTGCCCGGCTCGGTCGTGATCCGGCGAAGCCGGTACGTGGCGATGTACCCCTCGATGCCCAGGACCTGTCCGAGCAGCCGGTACGTGACGGAGTGCTCGGTCTCGGAGCGCGCGACCACCTCCTCCACGGCCTTGTCTCCCGACGGGTGGAGCGTGAACTCGAAGCGCGACGGGATCTTCTCCGCCGAGCCGCCGTCCACGTAACGGTAGTCCTTGACGCCGTCACCGAAGACGATCGGCAGGAGCGCGACGATATCGCGGAGCTCTCTCCATGCCTCCTCGATAGGCACGTCGAGCACCGCTGAATCGTAGACGTGATATCGGGCTGCAAGCATCGACGGTCCTCCCCGCGGTGTCGCACGAGCGCGACGTCCTTCCGCGCAGCGGCCGATGCTACCAGATCGTCCCGCGCCGCCGCGGCCGCGCGCCCGCCGCGGCGGCGCGCGGTCGGACGGAGCCCTGCGGGAACGTGCGCTCCCCCTGGCCAAAGCCCTCCCGTGCGCCATGTCGAGAAACGCCGGGTTTCCTGGCCGTTCGACGAGATCGAAAAGACCGCCGAGGGCGATCGCTCGAGCTTGCACGCATGCTGCTGCGTCGTTTAGAGGATGGAATCGATGGAAGCGCACGACGCCCCCGCCGCTCGTCCGATCACGCTCTACGGCTTCGGCAAGGTGCCCAGCGTGGTGATCGGCCTCACGCGAGACCTCCGCATCCTCTGGGCCCTCGAGGAGCTCGGCCTTTCGTACGAGGTGCACGGCCTCGATCAGCCGAAGGGCGAGCTGAACGAGGGGCATTTCGCGCAGATCAGCCCGTTCAACCAGGTGCCGGTGATCGAGGACAACGGCCTCGTGATCGCGGAGAGCGGCGCGATCCTCCTCTACCTTGCGGAGCGCGCGGGTGAGCTGTCCGACCTCCGGAAGCGCGCGGAGGTCACGCGCTGGACGTTCGCGGCCCTCACCACGGTCGAGCCGCCGATCGCGCAGATCGTACTGCTCGATCTGAAGGCCAAGTTCGGAAAGACGGCCGGCGCCGACCTCCGACCGGAGCTCTGCGCGTGGGCGCAGCGCTGCCTCGGTGCCCTCGACCGCTGGCTCGACGGCAAGCAATTTGTCACCGGCGACGACTTCACCGTTGCCGACATCGCGATGACGACTGTCCTCCGCCAGGCCTGGCGCGCGGATCTCCTCGGCGACCATCCGCACGTCCGGCGCTACCGCGAGCTCTGCGAAGCGCGTCCGGCCTGGGCCCGCGCGCTCGCCAGCTACGAGCAGCGCCTCGGCGTGGCCGCGGGCGCCGCCAGGACGATGTCGGCTTGACGGACGTGCGCCGATTTTGCCCGGCGGCGCGCCCTCACAACGGCGCGCGGAGATCCGCGCAGCAGCGGACGCCGGTCGAGTAGTCGAAATAGGTGAAGTCGTGCGACGCGACGCGCGCCATGCACCCCTCCCGGGTCGCGCGCGCATAGAACCCGCCGACGAACGTCCCCTCCGGATCGTCGATCCACTCGTCGAGGTTGCCGACCATGTCGGCGACCGCGTCGTCCTCCCACGCGCTCGCGCACGTCGCGGTCTCGCCCGTCCGCCGCAGGAGCGGCGCCCCGGCGACGCGCACCAGGTTGAGCCGCGGGTCGCTGTGCCCGAGCGTCACGTCGCGGTGGAGCACGCCGGCCGGGTGAGCCTCGCGGAACACGTTGCACCGCCCGTCCGCGTAGGTCGGTCCGTACGGGAACTGCTCGTCCCGCTCGCCGCGGCACGCCGTCCGCCACTCCTCGAGCGAGCAGAGCCGCTTGCCCGCGTTCCGGCACGCGAGCTCCGCCTGCGCGCCGGTCGTGTAGCCCTGCGGGAGCACGCCCCTGCGCGACACCGCGCGCGGCTCGAACTCGCGCTGCTTCTGCCAGCCGGGCAGGAGCGGCAGATCCATGCGGCGCGCCTCGTCGTCCCCGAGCTGCAGCCGCATCTTCGACCACACGCGCTCGACGGACGCGGCCGCCTGGCGCGACGGAGGATAGAACGCGGAGATCTCGAGCCCCGTCTCCTTGTCGAGCAGCACCGCCTCGTAGCGATCGACGCAGAACCGGCGCGCGACCCGCACCATCTCCGGCGGACAGCGCGGCTCCGCCGGCGGCGCGAGCGCCCTCGGCCCCGGAGGCGCCCCGGCCCCGGCGTCCGCCGCGCTGGTTCCCGTGTCCGCCGCGCTGGTTCCCGTGTCCGCCGCGCTCGGCCCCGCGTCCGCCGCGCCGCGCTCTGGCTCCGAGCGACAGCCCGCGAGCCCCGTCCACGCGAGCGCCGCGGCGCTGACGTAGGCGAGCGCCGCTGCCGCGAGGTGGCGGCCGCCGCGGGGCCGCGCGGGGCGCTCGGCGGGTCGCGCCGGCATCGGGTCAGCGGATCGCGCCGGCATCGGGTCAGCGGATCGCGCCGGCATCGGGTCAGCGGATCGCGCCGGCATCGGGTCAGCGGATCGCGCCGGCATACGGGTCGATGGACGCGGGCTCGCGGCAGAAGAAGCGGCGGAGCACGAGGTAGTGATGGATCGGCAGCAGCCGCGTCTCCTCCTTCATCGACAGCCCCATCCGGCTGATCTCGGCGCCCGGGAACGGCGTCTTCGGATAGCAGCGGACGATCCCGGAGAGCGCCTCGTACTCGTCGAGCAGCCCGAGCACGTGCCCCACCTCGTGGGCGAGCACGGGCAGCGACCAGCCGGCCCGCATCGCGCTGAAGTACGGCGTCCTGCCGCACGTCGGCGAGAGCGGCACCGCGAGATCGACCCGGAGCCCCCGCGCGCGCGCCTCGTCCGCGAGCACGAAGTCGAAGTCGTAGCGCACCGGCAGCCCGAAGGCGCGCGCGTCGCGGTTCCAGTACCCCTCGGCCTCGTCCGACCAGCGCTCGAGCAGCGCGCGGATCGCGGCGGGCGTCGCCCTCGCCGTGAACACGCCGGACCCCGGGCAGGCGTCCGTCGATCCCGAGCGCGCATACGGCGTCCCGCGGCACGCGATCGCGCCCCCGAGCCGGGCGGCCAGCCCGCAGTCGGGCAGCTCGAGCCAGCCCGCGCTCTCCGGCGGATCGACCGCGATGCGCACGTCGACCTCCCAGGCACCGCCGCGCCGCCGCACGAGGTAGCTCATCGGACCGAAGAAGAGACCGTAGTGCGGCATCACCCCGGCGATCCGGCGCTCCCCCTCCGGCACGTCGCCGCGCGCTCCGGAAAAGACGCGGCGTGGCGCCGGCTGGCACAGGTACGCGTCCTTCGCGATCGCGTCGGCCAGGATGTCCCGGAACGTCGCTTCCCGCCCTTCGAGGATCGCGCCGCTCAGCGCCTCGAGCTCGGCGGCGATCGCCTCGACAGGGAGCTCGCGCCCGGAGGCCGCATCACCCGCCGCGCTGCCCGGCGTGCCGGCCCCCCCACGCGGAGCGCCTCCACTCGGGGCCCCCCCGCAGCCGGCCGCCCCCAGCGAGAGCGCCGCGAGCACCGGGAGCGCCCCGCGACGCGGGTGGACGAGGACCCGCCACGGCGCCGGCGCGCCGCGCTGGACGCTTTGTCTTGCGCCTGCCGTCCGAAGCGAGTTACGTCGTGCATGGAACGCTGCACGCTGGCCGCGCGCCCCAGCCACCGAGGCTACGCCGCCGGACGCCGTGCACGCAGGGGGGGCTCGCGTGGGCGTGGAGGTCAACCCCGCTCACTTACGGGGAGTTGAATGAAGAATCAACGCGTCCGGAGTGAAACCGTGGAACCGGTCGGGCGTAGTGACGCGTAGCCGATGGGCTCAGCGCGGTCGAGAGGCCGGCGAGACCCGACGGGCTCCAGCGTGCGGGCGCGCCATTCTGGCGAGGCGCGCGGTGGGCTCGGTGATCGCGACGTAGACGAGCGTGGAGGATCAGATGACGATCGATATGGGCAAGACGTTGGCGTTGACGGCGGTGTCGGGCATGGTGGCGGGCCTCGCGGGCTGCGCCTCGTCGCCTCCGCCGGCGCCTGAGACGAGCGGCGCCGCCCCCGCGGCCGAGCCGGCGGCGACCGAAGCGCCTGCGGCCGCCGCCAAGGAGTGCTGTGCCGGCAAGAACGAGTGCAAGGGCAAGGGCGGCTGCAAGGGCGCCGGCCACGAGTGCTCGGGCAAGAACGAGTGCAAGGGCAAGGGCGGCTGCAAGCCGGCCGACTGCTCGTCGTAAGTTCGGCGCGCCCGGCCCGGCCCGGCGGAGTCCGGCGGATCCACGAGGATCCGCCGGACCCGCTGGGGCCGTCGGGCCGATCTGCGCGGATCCGCCAGGGCCGTCGCGCCGATCCACGCGGATCCGCTGGGCCGTGAGGCGCCGCGGCGCATCCCTCCACCCCTGAGCAAGGCTCGCGGTGAACCATGGTGAACCTCGAACGGATGCGGCTGGGACTCCCCGACCTCGGCGTCGGCGTCGGGCTGCGCATCCCGCACTACCGCCACATCTTCGAGCACCAGCCCCGGGTCGACTGGTTCGAGATCATCAGCGAGAACTTCATGGTGGACGGCGGCATGCCGGTCGCCAACCTCGAGCGCTTCCTCTCGAGCTACCGCCTCGTCCAGCACGGCGTCTCGCTGTCGATCGGCAGCACGGATCCGCTCGATTTCGACTACCTGCGCCGGCTGAAGGCGCTGCTGGCCAGGGTGGGCTCGCCCTGGGTGAGCGATCACCTGTGCTGGACGGGCGCGCACGGGATCAACCTGCACGATCTGCTCCCGTTGCCGTACACCGACGAGGCCGTGCGGCACGTCGCGGCGCGGGCGCGGGTGGTGCAAGACTTCCTCGAGGTCCGGCTCGCGCTCGAGAACGTGTCGAGCTACCTGACCTTCACGGCGAGCCGGATGAGCGAGTGGGAGTTCCTCTCGGCGATCGCGGAGGAGGCCGACTGCGGCATCCTGCTCGACGTCAACAACGTCTACGTCTCCTCGTACAACCACGGCTTCGATCCGGAGGCCTACATCGACGGCGTGCCGCACCACCGGATCGTGCAGTTCCACCTCGCCGGCCACGCGCACCAGGGCGCGTACATCCTCGACACCCACAGCGATCACGTGGTCGACGCCGTGTGGGCGCTCTACCGGCGCGCGGTCGCCCGCACTGGCGACGTCTCGACGCTGATCGAGTGGGACGACGACATCCCCTCGTTCGAGGTCCTCGCCGCCGAGGCCGAGAAGGCGCGGGCGATCCGGGAGGAGGTGGCGCGTGCGCGCGCCGCCTGACCCCGCGCCCCCGGCCGGCCTCGCCGCCCTGACGCGGCAGCTCACCCGCATGTTCACGGCCGGCGCGCCGCTCGCGGACGACGCCGAGCTCGCCGGCCTGTGCCGCGAGCACGTCGCCGGGAGCGAGCGGCTCACGCCCGCCGAGCAGGCCGACATCTACCGGCGGCAGTTCTGGCTGCGGCACAGGGACGCGCTCCGCGAGGACTACCCCGCGCTGGCGCACGTCCTCGGCGACGAAGGCTTCGACGCATTCGCGAGGGCCTACCTCGCGGCGCACCCGCCCGCGAGCTTCACGCTGCGCGACCTCGGGCGAGACGTCGCCGACTTCGCGGGCGCCCACGAGGGGTTCCCCCCTGCCCTGCGGGATCTCGCGCGCGACGTGGCGCGGTACGAGCACGCCCTCGTCGATCTGTTCGACGGCGCCTCGCCCCCTCCGCTCGATCCGGCGAAGGTGACGAACATGCCGGCGGACGGCTGGTCCACCGCGAGGATCGTCCTGCACCCGCTGCTCGCGCTGGTGCGGCTCGGCCATCCGGCGCACGTCCTCAGGAGCGAGCTCAAGCAGGGCCTGTCGCCCGCGCTGCCCGCGCCCCGCCCCGTCCGCCTCGCCGTGTTCCGCGGCGCCGACCTCACGATCCGCTTCGAGGAGCTCGATCCTCAGGCGTTCGCGCTCCTCGAGGCGCTCGGGCGGGGCGTGCCGCTCGTCCCGGCGTGTGAGGAGGTGGCGAGCAGAGCTCGGGAGCCGGCCGGCACCGAGGAGGAGGGCGCCGGAGAGGGGGCGGGCGCGGCGCTGGGCGAGCGCGTCGGCGGGTGGTTCCAGCGATGGACGAGCTGGGGGCTCATCGTCGACGTCGTGCCGGGCGCGCGCGCTGAAGGCGGCTAAGATGGCGCGGTGACCACCATCGTCCAGCGCACGCTCGAGATCCGCACGAACGGCCGGGGTTTCGTCGATATCACGCGCGAGGTCGCGCGCGTCGTCGCCGGCGCGGGCGTCGACGTCGGGCTCTGCGCCGTGTTCCTGCAGCACACGTCGGCGAGCCTCATCATCCAGGAAAACGCTGATCCGGCCGTCCTCCGCGACCTGGAGCGCTGGATGTCGCGCCTGGCCCCTGAGGGCCGCGACTACGAGCACGACGACGAGGGCCCCGACGACATGCCGGGCCACCTGAGGAGCGCCATCACCCGCTCCAGCGAGGTGATCCCGATCTCCGGCGGCCGCCTCGCCCTCGGGACCTGGCAAGCGCTGTATGTCTGGGAGCACCGTAGTTCTCCCCACGGGCGCCGCGTGGTAGTGACCGTGACCGGCACCACAGCCGGGGGTTGAGTGGTATACTTTGCGGCGTTCGCGTACGGACGAGCCGTGGACGAGTGCTGGATGAGCGCTGGATGAGCTCGGCGCCCCTCGGGGGTTGCTTGCCCGCCGCGTAAGGCAGGGCCTGCTCGGTCGCCGGCGCGCCACGCGATCCCCTCACCTTTCAGCGGAATCAGCGGGAAGAGAGCGATGAGCCTTCAGACGACGTTCATGGGAATCTTCGACACTGCCCGGATCTGCTTTCCGACCGTAGTGGACGCGATGATCGGGCGTGTGACCCTCGAGCGCTGCGATGAGCGGCTGGACTGGTGGGCGCGCAAGGTGCTCGAGGACGCGGACGTGGATCTGGTGGTGCGCGGGCGCGAGAACGCCTCGGGCGCGCGGCCGTTCGTTGTGATGTCGAACCACCAGAGCCTCTTCGACATCCCGGTGGTGTTCCGGGCGATCCCCGGGCGGCTCCGGATGATCGCCAAGAAGGAGCTGTTCAACGTGCCGATCTTCGGCCAGGCGATGAAGGCGGCCGGGTTCATCCGGATCAACCGGGGCGATCACGTGCAGGCCAGCGCGAGCCTGCAGGTCGGCGCGTCCATGCTGCAGGACGGGACCCGGGTCTGGATCGCGCCCGAGGGGACGCGGAGCAAGACCGGCGCGCTCCTCCCGTTCAAGAGCGGCGGCTTCCGGATGGCGATCGAGACCAACACGCCCATCCTCCCGGTGGCGATCGACGGCACGCGGCACGTGCTCCGGGCGAAGGATTTCGTGGTCCAGGAGCACCACCGGGTGGTTGTCACGATCATGCCGCCGATCGATCCGGCGCCCTACGGCGCCGGGGGCCGCAACCGGTTGATGCGGGACGTGAGGGCGGCGATCGCAGGGGCGCTCGGCCACGATCCGGGGCTTGTCCACCGCGGCGCGGGCGTCGCGACGTCGCCGGCGTAGGGCGCCGGCCGGTCAGCTCGGAGTCACTCCGCCCGCCGCTCCGACACCTGCTCGCCCCGATGGGCCGCGCTCTCCGGGGCGTCCGCGCGGGAGCGGTGCTCCTCCGGCGGAGACGGCCGGAGCGCCCAGGGGCTGCGCTGCGGCGCCGCTGCGCCTTCTTCCCCGCTGGCCGGAAGGTGCTCCGCCGTGAGCCAGCTCCAGAAGGCCTCGGCCCAGCGCGCGCCGCCCACCTCGTTCGGGTGGATCTTGTCCTTCTGGCGCGGGAGGGGGCCCGGCACGAGCGCGTCGGAGTCGAAGAAGCGGCACGGGGCCGAGTTCGTCCGGATCACGTCGATGATGCCGGTGTCCTTGCGCCAGAGCGGCGGCGAGACCCACACGCACGGGCGGCCGCCGATCGCCTTGACGATGCGGCGGATCGCGCCGGCGTGGGCCGGCGGGTTGACGTTCTCCACCTCGTTGGCGCCGAGGCTGATGATCACGAGGTCCGGCTGGTAGTTCGCGACCAGGAGCTCCATCCTGGAGGCCCACGTCACCGTGTACGAGCTCGTCTCCGCCTTCACCGCGTAGCGCACGCGGTGCTCCTGCATCCGCGGGCGGAGCGCCTGCGCGAAGCCCGCCACCGCGAACGAGTCGCCGACGTGGAGGACCGCCGTGTTGGGCGGGACCTCGAACGCGGGCGGCGCTGCGGCCGGCGGCGCGGAAGCGGCCTCGACCGGCGCGGAGGCCGCGGGCGGGCGGGCGGCGGCCGGCGCGGAGGCCTCGGACGGCGGTGCGGGCGCCGCCGCAGCCCCGGGGGACGGCGCGGGCGCCGGTGCGGCCCCGCACGCGATGCCCGCCGCGGCAACCCCGGCGAGCGCCCATCTACTGACCCGGATCTCCCTGCCCATGCTCGCTCCCGACGCCGCTTCCGCGCGGCCAGGAAGGGGCACGGCGCGCCCCGATGGGCACGCGCGCGCGGCTGCGCGGAAGATCGCGGCGCACTCTACGGCCGGCCGCGTCCGCACGGCAATCATTGAGCGAACGGCCCGCACGGCTTATTACATGCGCATGAGCTTCCGTCTGTTTGGAGTCTCGGTCGACGTCCAGCTCGGGTTCTGGCTCTCCGCCGCCCTGCTCGGGTACGGAATCCTGGCCAGGCAGCAGTACCAGACGTTCCTCGTCTGGATCCTGGTCGTCTTCCTGTCGGTCCTGATGCACGAGTTCGGGCACGCGCTCGCCATCAAGCGGCACCGGATCGAGCCGGAGATCACGCTGCATTTCATGGGCGGGACCACGACATGGCGCTCGCTCCTGCCCGTCGGGCGGCTCCAGCACGTGCTGATCAGCCTGGCAGGCCCCTTCGCCGGCTTCCTCGTCGCCGGGCTCCTGCACCTCGTGCTCAGCTACACCCCGGCGCTCTACGCCCTCCCGGCCATGCTGCTGAGCGGGATGGAAATGCTCATCACGGTCAACGTGTGGTGGGGCCTCCTCAACCTGATCCCCGTGCTCCCGTTCGACGGCGGCCACGTCCTCGAGCACGCGCTCGGCCCGAAGCGGGCCCGGCTGACGGCGGCCATCTCGGGCGTCGCCGCCGTGGTCCTCGCCATCCTCTTCCTGAGGGCGGGGTTCTTCTTCTTCTCCTTCATCCTCGTCATGTCCGCGTTCCAGAGCCTTCAGCGGTTCCGCGCCGAGCCGGCGGCGCCGTCGCCCTCCATGAACCGCCGGCGCGCGGAGCTCCAGGAGGAGCCGATGCCGCCCGAGACGGCCGTGCTGCTCCAGCGGGCGCGCCGGGCCTTGGAGGACGAGCGGACGGGCGAGGCGATGGCGCTCGCCGCCGAGGTGCTCGCGCAGTCGCCGGCGCCGCCGAAGCGCGCGCTCCGGGAGGCGCACGAGCTCGTCGGCTGGTCGCACCTGCTCCTCGGCGACGCGAAGCGCGCGGGGGAAGCGGTCGCGCAGGCGCGCAAGCACGGCGAGCCGGACCCGGCGCTTGTCGGCGCGGTGCACCTCGCGCTCGGGGACCTGAAGCAGGCGCGGAAGGCGCTCGAGGCGGCCCGGGAGGCCGGCGACGACCGGAAGGAGGTCGCGGGCCCGCTGATCCGGGTGCTCGTGGAGCAGGGCGAGGTGGCGCGGGCCGCGGCCGTGGCGCTGGACATCGTGGAGCAGCTCTCGGAGGACGACGCGCGGCGGATGGCGGAGATCGCGTTCGAGCGCGGCGCGTTCGACTGGTCGGCGCGGCTCTATGAGGCGATCTTCCGCCGCGTGGGCCTCGGCGAGGACGCGTACGGCGCGGCGCGCGCGAGCGCCAAGGACGGGAACCTCGAGGGGGCGATCGAGCTGCTCCGGCGCGCGGTGGAGGCCGGGTTCTCGGATCGGGCGCGGGCGTGGTCGGACTCGGCGCTCGAGGCGCTCCGGGGCTCGGCGCTCGAGGCGGTGCTGCCGCGCCCGTGACCGGCTAGGCTCCGCCGCGTGCGCATCCAGGTGCCTTTCCTTCGCGTGGGGCCGATCGAGGTCCCTCCCCCCGCCTACCAGTCCGAGGGAGCCGTCGGGCTCGATCTCTGCGCGGCCATCGAGGCGCCGGTGACGCTCGCGCCCGGGGAGCGGAAGCTCGTGCCCACGGGCTACGCGGTCGCCCTCCCCGACGGCCACGAGGGGCAGGTGCGGCCGCGCTCGGGGCTCGCGCTGCACCACGGCGTCACCGTGCTGAACAGCCCCGGGACGATCGATCCGGACTACCGCGGGGAGATCAAGGTCGTCCTGATCAACCTGGGCGCGGCGCCGTTCACGGTGCACCGCGGCGATCGGATCGCCCAGCTCGTGATCTGCCCGGTCGCCCTCGCCGACGTGGTCCTGGTCCCCGCGCTCGCGCCGACGGCGCGCGGCGCGGGCGGCTACGGTTCGACGGGCGTGCGGCGTGAGGAGCCCTAGCTCCGCCGCTCGCTCACGACGAGGTCGGCGCCCTCCGGCCGGATCGAGCGGAGGGCGAGGTCCGCCTCGTGCCGGGTGAGATCGAGCACCCGGACGGACGCGTCGAGCTCGATGCGGATCCTGGGGTGGCGGGCGCGGAGGCGCGGGAGCCTCCGGGTCACGAACGAGTCGGCGAAGCCCGGCGCGACGCTGAGGCGGACGACGCCCTCGGCGTCGGCCTCGGCGCCCGAGGCGTCGCGCGCGAGGCGCCGGTGCGCGGCCTCCATCGCCTCGGCGGCGGGCAGGACGAGCTCGGCGACGCGCGTGGGGACGAGGCCGTCGCGGGTGCGGTCGAAGAGGCGCGCGCCGAGCGACGCCTCGAGCGCCGTCAAGCGGCGGCTGACGGTGGACGTGTCGAGGCCGAGGCGCGCGCCCGCCTGGCCCAGGCTCCCGTGCCGGTGGACGGCGAGGAAGACGCGGACATCGTCCCACCGCGTGTCGCCCAGGTCCTGCGGCTTCGCGGGCATGGGCTGCGCTAGCGGTCCGACGAGAACAGCCGGAACACCGCGATCCCGATGCCCAGGACCACGAGGCCCACAGCGACGTGGAAGAGCCCGATCGGGCCCACGCCGATGCGCTGGCCGTCGAAGAGCAGCGACGCGGCCGCGAGGTCGAGGAGGGTGATGACGACGCCCGCGCCGGCGAGCCGCACAGGCAACGCGAACATCGCCATGAGCTCCGCGGTGCTCGGGCTGGGCCGGGCCGGCGCGCGCTCCATCATCGGGGGCGGCATCCTCGACGGCGAATAGGAAGGCCTCGCGAAGGGCGAGGGCGCGGGCGGAGACCAGTCGAGCGCGAGCGGCACCACCGGCTCGGTGGGGAGGCTGTGCGGCGGCAAGCGGCTGCCGCCGCGCTCCGGCAGGTGGAGCTCCCGGGCCGCCTCCGTGAACGCCGCCGGCGCCGCGAGGCCGGTGCTCTGGAGGAGATCCTGCGACCGCGTCGACCCAGGCGACGAGGGCGACGCGGGCAGCACCGAGGAGCGGGCGCGCGCGGCGGGCGGCGCGTGGCTCCGGCTGGGCACCGCGATCGGCGGAGCGCTCCGCGGCAGCCCGAGCGCCTGCTCGACGTCGTCCCAGAACGCCCCGATGTCCCGGAAGCGCTCGCGCGGGTCCACCGCCAGCGCCCGCCGGAAGGCGGCCTCCAGCGCGTCGGGCACGAAGATGCCCTCGCTCCTCGGCGTGGGGCGGCGCTTCTCGTCGAGCACCGTGCCCATCATCGCCACGTGATCCCCGCCGATGATCTCGCGGCCGGCGAGCGCCTCGACGACCGTCACGGCGAGCCCCCAGACGTCGGTCCAGGGGCCCGTCTTGCCGAAGCGCTTCGGCGCCCACTGCTCGGGCGCCCCGTAGGCCGGCGTGAACGCCGTCGAGAGGCCGCCCGACGTGGTGGCGGTCTGGCCGGCCATGACCGTCGCGGCGTCGCGGGCGCGGGCGATCCCGAAGTCGAGGATCTTGACGACCTCCGCGCCGTGGATCTGGGCGAGGAAGATGTTCGCCGGCTTGAGATCGCGGTGCACGACGCACGTGGGGCCGCTCGGCCCGGGGAAGTGGTGCGCCGCCTCGAGCGCGCGCGCGACGGGCGCGAGCAGCCGGATCACCTCCGCCGGCGAGAGCTGCGGCGCTCCGATCGCCGCGCGGGAGGCGATGTGGCTCGCGAGCGTGCGGCCCTCGAGCCACTCCAGCGCGATGAACGGCACGAAGGCGCCGGTCGCGGCCGAGATCACGTCGTGGTGCAGCGGCCTGACGACGGCAGGGATCGCGGCCGACAGGCGGAACAGCAGTTCCGCTTCCTCACGAAATTTTTCAAGAAACTGCACGCGCAGCTGCTCGGGCAGCGTCGCCGGGACCTTGAGGCACTTCAGCGCGACCGGCGCTCGAAAAGCCTCGTGGTACGCCCGATAGACGACGCCGAACCCACCTTCGGCGACGACCCGCTCTACCTTGAACGCCCCCTGGGTCGTGCCGACGATCCCGAACACATCATCGGCCATCCGCCGAGGGTACACGAGCTCGACGAGGCTTCGAAAGGGCGCGGATGAACGGATGATGCACGGACCGTGCTCGCACCCCAGCCCACCCGGCGGGTCCCGAGGAGCGCCCCCCGCCCCGGGGGCCCGCCCCCCTCGAGGCCACGGACCATCCGCCCAGACCACACTCGGTGGTCCGTTTTACGCCGCATCGCGCTAGGCTGGCCGCCATGCCGCCCCGCCGTCGTGAGGTCGATCGACCTCTTCGCAAAGAAGTTCGCCTGCTTGGACGCCTGCTCGGGGAAGTGTTGATCGAGCAGGAGGGAGAAGAGCTCTTCGCCATCGAAGAGCGCATTCGCACGCTGGCCATCCGTCGGCGCCGCGGCCCCAGCGACGGCCGCGCGCACGCGGCCGCGGAGCTCAGCAAGCTGCTCGCAGAGCTGCCCCACGATCGCCTCGAGCCCGTCATCCGCGCGTTCACCGTCTACTTCCGGCTCGTGAACCTCGCGGAGCAGCACCACCGCATCCGCCGCGCGCGCGCGTACGCGACGGATCCCGGCGCGCGGCCGCAGCGCGGCTCGATCGAGGCCGCGATGCACACGCTCAAGAAGGCCGGCGTGCCCGCGGAGCGCGTTCGCGCCGCGCTCAGGACGCTCGACGTGACGCTCACCCTCACCGCGCACCCGACCGAGGCCGCGCGGCGCACGGTGCTCGAGAAGCTCTACCGCATCGCGAAGAACCTCGAGGAGCGCGACCGCTGCCAGCTGACGCCCGACGAGTCGGCGCGCAAGCTCGCCGAGATCCGCGAGGAGATCACCGCGCTCTGGCAGACCGACGAGGTGCGCCGCGATCGCCCCACCGTCGGCGACGAGGTGAAGAACGTCGCCTGGTACATCGAGGAGATCCTCTGGGATCTGATCCCCGATCTGCCCACCGTGATCGGGCGCGCGTTCGAGGCCGCCTACGGCGAGCCGCTCGACGCGGAGATCGCGCCGCTCCGGATCCACTCGTGGGTCGGCGCCGACATGGACGGCAACCCGCTCGTCGTGCCCGCCGTGCTCGAGGACGCGCTGTTCGCCTACCGCATCCGCGGGCTGCGCCGGCTCATCCGGGCGGTGCGCGACCTCGGCGGCGCGCTGTCGCAGTCGGTCCGGCACGTGACGCCGCCGCCCTGGCTGCTCGCCTCGATCGAGGAGGACGCCGCCGCGATGCCCGAGGTGGCCGCGCACTTCGGCCCGCGCACCGAGGGCGAGCCGTGGCGCCGCAAGCTGCACTTCATCGAGGCGCGCCTCACCGCCACGCTCGAGCACGCGGAGCACGGCCGCGCCGAGGCGCGCGCGCGCTCCGGGCAGGGCCCCGCGCGCGAGGGGCGCGCGTTCGTGCGGCCCGAGGAGCCGGCGGTCGGGGCCCCGTACCGCGAGCCCGCGGAGCTCGAGCGCGACCTGACGGTCGTCGCCGACAGCCTGCGCGCCGCGCGCTGCGCGAGCTCGGGCGAGCGGCGCGCGCGGGCGCTGCTCACGCAGGTGCACGCGCTCGGGTTCGCGCTCGCGGAGCTCGAGATGCGCGCGCCGGCCGAGGACGCGCGCGCCGCGGCGGCCAGCGTCGCGGAGGGCCGCGTCGAGCCGGCGCAGATGACGCCCGAGGCGCGCCGCGTGTTCGAGGCGCTGCAGCGCATCGCCGCGGCGCAGCGCGACGGCGGCGAGTCGTCCTGCCGCACGCTCGTGCTGTCGATGACCCACAGCGAGGACGACGTCCTCGCCGCGCTCGCGTGCGCGAAGGCCGCCGGGCTGTGGGACGAGGCGCGCTCGTGCGCGCGGATCGACGTCGTCCCGCTGTTCGAGTCGCTCGCCGCGCTGAACGACAGCGCGAGGATCCTGCGGGCGCTGCTCGCGCACCCCGAGTACCGGCCGCACGTCCTCGCGCGCGGCGTGCAGGAGGTGATGATCGGCTACAGCGACTCGGGCAAGGAGGTCGGCCTGCTCGCGGCGAGCGCGGCGCTCCGGCGCGTGCAGGAGACGCTGCCGAAGATCGCCGCGGAGGCGGAGCTGCCGCTCCGCGTCTTCCACGGCCGCGGCGAGTCGGTGGCGCGCGGCGGCGGACCGGCGCACCAGGCGCTGCTCGCCCTGCCGGCCGGCAGCGTCGGCGGCCGCTACAAGGCGACCGAGCAGGGAGAGGCGCTCGACCACAAGTACGCCCGCCCCGAGCTCGCGATGCGCACGCTGGAGATCATGCTGAGCGGCGTCCTCCTGCACACGCTGGGCGCGCAGCCGCGGCCGCCCACGGCGTCCGAGCTGCGCTACGCCGCGGCGTTCGACGAGCTCGCCGAGACGGGCCGGCGCGCCTACCGCGGGCTCGTCTGGGAGGAGCCCAAGTTCGTGGAGTTCTTCACGGCCGTGACCCCGATCGACGAGATCGCGCGCCTGCCGCTCGGCTCGCGCCCGAGCAAGCGGCGCGCGGGCGGCCTGGAGTCGCTGCGCGCGATCCCGTGGGTCTTCGCGTGGACGCAGAACCGGGCCATCCTCCCCGGGTGGTACGGCGTCGGCAGCGGCCTGGAGGCGATGGGGCAGCGCCCCGAGGGCGCGGAGCTGCTGAAGGAGATGATGGCGTCGTGGCCGTTCTTCCGGGCGGTCATCGACAACGTCGAGATGGTGCTCGCGAAGGCCGACATGACGATCTTCGCGGGCTACGCGGAGCTCGCGCCGGCCGCCGCGCGCAAGGCGGTCGCGCCGCGGATCATCGCGGAGTACAAGCGGACGCGGTCGTGGCTCAAGCGGCTCACGGGCAACCGGCGGCTGCTCGAGGGCAACCCGACGCTCCAGCGCTCCATCTCGCTGCGCAATCCTTACGTCGACCCCCTTTCATTCCTGCAAGTCGAGCTCCTGCGGGCGAGCCGCGGCGGGGACTCGGGGCGCGATCGCTCGCTCCTGCTCACGCTGAACGGCATCGCCGCCGGCATGCGCAACACGGGGTGAACGGCGCGCGCGCGGAGCGCCACGCGGCGCGGCGCGCTCGCTCGACGCCGCGCGGCGCCGTCGTCCAACGCCGGGCGTCGTCAAACAACGCGCTCGAACGTGTGACAATCGCTCAGCCAACCTCGTCGTCGCGTGGTAGAAGGCCGGCGCCATGACCAGCATCGTCGAGTTCGGACGTCCCGACACCCTCCCGGCATCGGACAAGCGCCTGCTGCTCGTCTTCGACGGCGGCAACGCCCCTGGCTACTCCTCGGTCGCCGTCGCGCTGACGGAAGAGGCGGCGCGGCGAGGCTACGAGGTGTGGGCCGCGACCGAGGGCTTCCGCTCCCTGACCGCGGACGCGCGCGCCCAGCCCCAGTTCGAGCGCCTCATCATGAGCCGCCGCCAGCGCTACGACCTGCTCGCGCAGGGCATCCCCGCGCGCTCGATGGGGCGGCGCGTGCTCGACGCGGGCAGCGATTTCCGCAGCGAGCGCTACTCCGGCTTCCTCGATCGCGAGAAGCGCAAGCAGGCCGCCGCGACCTTCAAGGCGCAGGGGTTCACGCACCTCATCTGCGTCGGCGGCAACGGTACGTTCGAGGGCATCAAGGCGTGGCTCGACGAGTTCGAGGTGCGCCCGCAGGCCGGCTTCGTGAACGTCTCCATCGACAACGATCTGGAGGGCGATCGCGCGATCGGCTTCCTGTCCGGCGTGGAGACGGGCGCGACCATCGCGCGCGGGCTCTACGAGGACGCCTACACGCACAAGCGCATCTACATCCTCGAGATGATGGGCAACCGCAGCGGGCGGCACGCGCTGCACTGCGCGGTGGCTGCCCGGGCGCACCTCATCGTGCTCCCCTTCTTCCGCTTCCCCCAGGACGTGCTGAGCGAGCTCGCCGACGGCCTCAAGCGCGCCGACTACGCGCTCGTGATCGTCGCCGAGGGCTACGAGGCCGAGCGCCGCCGCAAGGAGCACCCCGGCGTGTCGGCGAGCGACTACCTGAAGATGCAGCTCGAGGGCGCGGGCCTCCGCGACTCGCCGGACAAGCGCGTGATCGCGGAGCCTTTCAGCCGGTACATCCGCGGCATCCGCCCCGCCTTCCTCGACGTCTCGGCCGCCTTCCTCAAGGGGTCGCTGCTGCTCGCGGCCTTCGACGAGGGGCGCACCGAGGTGATGCCGTACGTGCTCGCCGCGAACGACGTCGGCGTGCTCGACTTCGCCTCCATACGTCGCGAGGACGGCGTGGAGCGGGCGTTCCTGCCGCTGCTCGACCGGCTCGACCTGAACCGCTTCAAGACCTGGATCCTCGACCACTTCATCAGCCTCGGGGCGGCCCGACCGAGCCGCGCTCCGTCGCACGTCGGATGAGCTCCGCCCCCGCGCGGGCCGGGTGAGCCCGGCGCGGGCCGGGTGGACCACGCGCCGGACCGACGCGACGCCCTCGCAGCTTCACGCGACCGCTCGGGTCAGCGCGCCCGCGAGGTGCTCGCGCGCCCAGTCCTCGAACCGCCGCCACCCGACCTCCGGGTAGGCGGCGTGGAGCGCCCCGAGGTCCACGCCGTGGCCGACGCGCGTGAGCCAGCGGAGCATGGCCGTGAGGTCCTCGCTGCGCGCGCGCACCTCGGCGAGCGGCACCTCGGCGTAGCGGATCTCGCGGCCGGCCACGCGGGACAGCGCCGAGACGGCCTCGGCGCCGGTGAGCTCGTCGGACGCGAGCTCGATCCGGCGCCCGAGGAAATCGCCCCGGCGCTCGAGCACGAGCGCCGCGAACCGCCCCACATCGTCCGCCGCGATCTGCTGCAGCGGGCAGCCCGCCGGGAGCGGGGCCGCGTACACGCCGCGCCGGAGGCCGAGGAGCGCCGCGGGCGCGAGCAGACTCTCCATCAGGCAGACCGGGGCGAGGATCGTGCAGGGCACGCCGATCGCGGTGATGTACCGCTCGACGGCCGCCTTGCTCTCGAAGTGGGGGACGCCCGTGCCCCGGTCGGCGCTCGCGACCGACGTGTAGACGAGGTGCGCGCCGCCCGCCGCCCTCGCGGCCTCGGCGGCGGCGAGGCCGAGCCGCAGCTCCGCCTCGGCGGCCGCGAGCCCGCCCTCGAGCGGCGAGCCCATGGCGAAGACCGCGTCGACGCCGGCCGCCGCGCGCGCGATCGAGCGGGGCTCGTCTGCGCTGCCCTGAACGATCTCGACGCCGAGCTCGATGAGCCGCGCCGCGGTCGGATCGCCAGGCCTGGCGGAGAACGCGCGCACGCGGTGCCCGCGGGCGAGCAGCGCCCGCGCGACCGCCCCTCCCGGCGCCCCCGTCGCCCCCATCACGAGCGCCCGCATGGTCGCGCTATGGAGATCCGCGGCGCGCTTCGGAAGTCCCAGGGCGCGCCGCGAGCGCCGCCGCCTGGCGCGCGAGCGAGGCGCCGGCTCGCCTGCGTGGCGCCACGCCGCGCGGCGCCGCGCTCGCCTGCATGGTCAGGGCTGGCCGCTGATGACGTTCGCGATGGTGTAGGCGACCGCGGCGAGGGCGGCCGAGGCGGGGATCGTGAAGATCCAGGCCCAGACGATGCGCCCGGCGACGCCCCAGCGGACCGCGGAGATGCGCCCGCTCGTGGCGCCGACCCCGACGATCGCGCCCGTGATCGTGTGGGTCGTGCTCACGGGGATGCCGAGCGCGGTGGCGCTGAACAGCGTCGCCGCGCCGGCCGTCTCGGCCGCGAAGCCGCCCACCGGCTTCAGCTTCGTGATCTTCATCCCCATGGTCTTCACGATGCGCCAGCCGCCGGAGAGCGTGCCGAGGCCCATGGCCGCGTGGCAGACGAGCACGACCCAGAGCATCGGCTTCGGGTCCTTGCCGCCCTCCTGGAGGCCCGCGGAGATGAGGAGCGCCGTGATGATGCCCATCGTCTTCTGGGCGTCGTTGCCGCCGTGCCCGAGCGAGTAGGCGGCGGCGGAGAGCAGCTGTAGCCGCCGGAACCGGGAGCTCACCTTCCCGGTCGTCCAGCCCCGCGCGAGCCGCCGGATGGCGTGCATGAGCGAGAACCCGATGACAGCGCCCAGCAAGGGCGACACCAGGATGAACGCCGCGGTCTTGCCGAAGACCGTCGCGTCGAGCACCGACAGCCGCCCCGCGCTCTTCACCGCCGCCCCGGCGAACGCGCCCATGAGCGCGTGCGACGACGACGACGGCAGCCCCCACCACCACGTGAGCAGGTTCCAGATGATCGCGCCGAGCAGGCCGCCGAGGATGACGTTCGGCGTGATGAACCCCGGCTCGACGCCCTTCGCGATGTTCCGCGCGACCGTGGGCTCGAACAGCGCGAACGCGATGAAGTTGAAGGCGGCTGCCCAGAGCACCGCGGTGCGCGGCGACAGGACGCGCGTCGAGACGACCGTGGCGATCGAGTTCGCGGCGTCGTGAAAGCCGTTGATGTAATCAAACACCAGCGCGATGATGAGGATGGCGAGGATGTAGGTCGTCATGCGTGCTCGAGCACGATGCCCTCGATGATGTTCGCGACGTCCTCGCAGCGGTCGGTCGCGTGCTCCAAGAGGTCATAGATGTCGCGCCACTTCATCACGAGGAGCGGGTCGTTCCCCTTCTTGAAGAGCGCCGCCAACCCGTTGCGGTAGTGCCTATCCGCCGCGTTCTCGATCTTGTTGATCTCGACGCAGAGCTCGAGGAGGTTCGGCTGTTTCTTCAGATCCCTGAGGGACTGGATGGCGGAGCTCATGACGGTGCACGCGTCGACGACATCCTGCGCGAGCAGCCGCGCGTCCGGCAGGGCGCTGGTGATCTCGAAGAGCACGAGCCTCACGCTCGCCGCCTCGATGCAGTCGAGCACGTCGTCGAGGCGGGTGATGAGCGCGTGGATCTCCTCGCGATCGAGCGGCGTGATCCACGTCTGGTGGAGAGCGGCCAAACACTCGTGGGTGATCTTGTCGGCCTCGTCCTCGAGGTCGGAGATCCGCTGCACCAGGGCCGGGGCTTCGTCGAGCCTGTCGAGCATCTCCAGGAGGAGCTCGCTCGCTGCGACGCTCTGCCGCGCGTGGTTGGCCAGCGCGTCAAAGAAGACTGCGTCACGGGTCAATCCCATGGGGCCGGGCGTTTACCCCGTTTCCCCGCATCACGTCAACGAGTCGTCATGGGACGGACAAAACCAGGTAACCTAAGGATCTTCGCCCACGTCGCGCGCGGCGTGGGTCCGGCACGCGGGTGACATGGGTATAAGAAGCAAGCTCATCGCGTTCGCGGTGGGGATCGCGATCCTCGCGGCGTTGGTGTTCGACGGCTATGTCCTGAAGACGCTCGGAGCAGAGCTCTCGGCGCAGACGGAGGCCAACCTGGCGACGCGGACGGCGCTCGTCACCGAGGTCGCCGCGAGATCCGTCGACCTCGCGGCCGAGGCGCCCGCCCTCGCGGCGGCGCTGTCGAAGGTCACCGGGGCGCGCGTCACGTTCATCGATCCGCAGGGCACGGTGCGGGGCGACTCGTCGGTCGCGCCGGAGGGGCTCGGCCAGCTCGATACGCACGCGACGCGCGACGAGGTCGCCGAGGCGCGGCACGTGGGCACGGGGCACAGCGAGCGCGTGAGCAAGACGACGCGGATGCGGATGCTCTACGCCGCGCAGCGGCTCGATCGCCCGGACGGGCCGTGGGTGGTGCGGGTCGCGTTCGAGCCGGTCGCGATCGATCGCAGCCTGTCCGCCGCCAGCACGCGCGTCGTGGAGGGCACGATCCTGGCCCTCGCGCTCGCCGTCGGCGCGGCGCTCGCCGGGGCGCGCGCCCTCTCCGGGCGGCTCGTCTACCTGACGGGCGTCGCGCGGGAGATGCGGGCCGACCTGGGCCGGCGCGCGCGCATGCAGGGGCGCGACGAGATCGCCACGCTCGGCGGCGCGCTCGACGACCTCGCCGAGAGCCTGGAGCTGTCGCGGCGCGAGCTCGGGGGCGAGGGCGAGCGCTTCGGCGCGGTGCTCGAGTCGATGCGCGAGGGCGTGCTCGTCACGGACGAGAAGGGGGACATCACGCTGGTCAACCCGGCGCTCTCGCAGCTGCTCGGCATCCGCAGGGACCCTGTCGGTCGCCCGCCGCTCGAGGTGCTGCGCTCGTCGAGCCTGCACGAGCTGCTCGAGGAGGTCGCGCTCGCGCGCGCGGCGGCGACGCGCGAGATCGAGATCGCGCCCGCGGCGCCGGGCGCGGCCGGGCCTCCTGGGCGCAGGATCCTGCTCGTGAACGCCGCGCCGCTCGCGCTGCCGGCGCAGAGCCGCGGGGCGGCGGGGGTCGTCGCCGTCTTCTTCGACGTGACGGAGCTGCGGCGCATCGAGGGCCTGCAGCGCAACTTCATCGCCAACGCGTCGCACGAGCTTCGCACGCCGGTCGCGTCGATCCGCGCGAGCAGCGAGACGCTGCTCGGCGGCGCGCTCGACGACCCGGAGGCCGCGCGCGATTTCGTCGAGGTGATCGAGCGGAACGCGACCCGGCTGCACCGGCTGGTGGACGATCTGCTCGACCTGTCGCGCATCGAGGGCGGCGAGCGGCCGCTCTCGCCGGGCACGCTCGACCTCTCGGTGCAGGCGGAGGCCGCGGTGGCGCTCCTGCGCGGGCGCGCCATGGAGAGGGACACCGACGTGAAGATCGACGTGGCGCAGGGCACGCTGGTCGCGGCGGATCCGCGCGCGCTCGACCAGATCTTGACCAACCTCGTCGACAACGCGATCCACCACACGCCGAACGGCTCGCACGTGGTGGTGCGCGCGCGGGCCGCGAACGGGCGCGTCGTCCTGGAGGTCGAGGACGACGGTCCGGGCATCCCCCCGGTGCACCAGGCCCGCGTCTTCGATCGGTTCTACCGGGTGGATCCGGGCCGCTCTCGCGCGTCGGGCGGCACCGGGCTCGGCCTGTCCATCGCGAAGCACCTCGTCGAGGCGATGAGCGGCGACATCACGGTGACCACCGGCGCGGCCGGCGGGGCGCTCTTCCGGATCACGCTGCCGGGCGCGTCAGCTGGCGCCGCCCAGAAGAAGTAGGCCGGCGGCGGCGCTGGAGCCGGCCTCGCCGAGGCGGGGCGGGAGCTACGGCGCGCAGGCGGTGCGGCAGGAGTCGAACGAGCTCTGGCACGCCGCCGGATCGGCGAGCGCGGGCAGGCCGCCGTCCGCGGGGAACTTCGGCGTGAGGCAGGTCTGGAGGATCGACTGGCACTTCGCGGCGCACGCCGCGAGCTTGGCCGAGAGCGCCCCCGCGTCGGCCGTGGTGGCGGTGCCGCCGTCCGTCGGCGCGCCCGCGTCCTTCGGCGCGCCCGCGTCAGGCTTCGGGGCCGCCGGGGCGGCAGGGGTCGGGGCGGCCGTCGTTGTCGCTGGAGGCGCGGCCGGGGTCGGCGTCGCGGCCGGCGCGGTCCCGGTCGCTGCGGGCGGCGGCGCCGTCGCGGTCGGCGCCGTGACGGCGCCTGGCGCCGGGGTGACCTCCTCCGGCTCGTCGCTGGATTTGCACGCCGCGATCAGCAGCGCTGGCGAGGCGATCATCACGGCGAAGGCGGCGAGGAGCTTGTGAGCGCGCATGGGAGCTTCATGCTGCGCCTCCGCCGGGAACGCAACCCTTGCGCGCTCGGCCCGCGAGGCGCCGCAGCGAGGCGTGGCTCGCCGCGGCGCCGGCCCGCGAGGCGCCGCAGCGAGGCGTGGCTCGCCGCGGCGGCGTGACGAGGCGTGGCCCGCGAGGCGAGGCCTCGCGCGGGCAGGCAGCGAGGTCTCCGGCGGGAAGCTCGCTCTCGGCAGGAGGGCTATTCCGTCCGGAAGATCACGTGGAAGCCATAGCGGGTCTCCACGACGTCGCTGAGCTGCTGGATGTCGAGCTCGAACGCCGCGTCGGCGAAGGGCGGCAGGACGTCGGCGCGCTCCACGGTGCCGAGCGAGCCGCCGCGCGACGCTGCGCCGGCCTCGTCGCTGTACTGCGCCACCACCTCGCCGAAGTCGGCGCCCCCACGGATCTTGTCGCGCGCCTCCATCGCGCGCAGGCACGCCTCCTCGCGTGTGCGCGTCGTGCCCTCGGCGCGATCGGCGCCGGCATAGCGGACGAGGATGTGCTTCACGCCGATCCGCGGCGGCTCGCCGGGGCGGGCCTGCCGCGGCGCGCTGGCGGCTGCGAGGCACGCTGCGGCGCTCGAGGCGCTCTCCTCGGCACGGGCGGCGCTGTCCGGAGCGACGTGCGGCGCCGCCTGAGGGGCGCTGCACGCGGCGGCGAGCGCCGCGCCGAGGAAGGTGAGGAAGGCGAGGAAGGCTAGAGGAGCGGATCGCTCGAGCTGGCGGATCGCGCCGCGAAGCATAGCCAGGCGTTCACGAGATCGGAACATTGGATGGGGCGATCGCGGCGGTGGCGACGGGGCGTGGCGGCCCGGTGACGCGCACGGCGTCAGGCGCGGATCCCCCCCGAGCAACCTGCGAAAGGCGGCGTGCCGCCGGGTCGGCCGGCGTCCCCGGTGCACGTCGGCTGCGTCCATGATGCACGGGGTTTGCATCGCGCGTCGCATCGCTGGTAAGAAGGCAGCATGCAGCGCCTCCTCCTCTCGGCGGCCCTGGGTGCCGCGCTCATCGCCGGTTGCAGCACCGCTTTCCGAGACAAACGCACGCCTTCCGGCGAGTTCTGCAGCGACATGCACGTCGTGCCGGCGGGCCAGCTGCCCGATCGCGAATACCATCGCCTTCAGCCGATCGCGAGCGATCCGACGGCCCGCACGGAGGCGGAGCGCCTCGAGTCGCTCCGCAAGGCCGCGTGCGGCGTCGGCGGCGACGCGGTCATCGAGGCGGTCAACGAGGAGATCCGCACCGAGGACGGCCGCTATGCCAGCGTCGCGAGCGGGACGGCGGTGATCTGGGTCCGCCGCACCGAGGGAGAGGCGAAGCCGTTGACGTTGCATCCGGCGACGCCGCCCGCCGACTCGGCCGCGCCTGCCGAGCCGGAGGCGCCGCCGGCAGAGCAGCCTGCTGCTCCTCCTGCTGCATCCGACGAGCCGTACGATGACTCGCCCGCGCCTGCGACCTCGGCCAAGCCGGGCAAGCCGGGGGCGAAGCCCCTGTCGTCCACCCCGCCGTCGTCGGCCAAGCCGGCCTCCTCTGCCGCGCTGCCGACGCCCGCCCCGTCGTCGTCGGCCAAGCCCGCCACGTCATCGGCGCCCGTGAAGCCCGCGCCGAAGAAGTAAGCGCACCAGACGACGTCAGCGCCGCGCGCGGCCTCCTACCTGACGTCCAGCTCCCCTCTCCTCCCCGAGGCGCTCGCGATCGAGCGACGCCTGCTCTTCTCGCATGCGCGCTCGACCACCATCGAGCCCCCTTCCATCAATCTCCGTAGGCCCGAGGAGGGAGCGGCCTTCGCGCAGCGCGCGCAGGGCCGATGTCTGAGCCCAAATGACAACGCTCCTCCGGCGTAGCCGGAGGAGCGTTGTCCCAGGCGAGTTCGGCCCTGCGTGCGCTGCGCGAAGGCCGCTCCCTCCTCGGGCCGGGCCCCGGATCGACGCCCTCCTAGCGACTCCCCCCGCCTCCAGGAGCAGGCGGCTGGGTCGACGAGGACGGCGCGGGCGCCGGCGCAGGGGTACCGGATCGCGGCAGCACGCCCGTATTGCTCGGAAGACCGCCCGCGTTGCCGCGGTTCGGCAGCGGCGCCGCACCGCCGGGCGCCCCGCCTGAAGGCGGAAGAGCGGATCCGCCGCTCGGCAGCACGTTCGACTTGAGGACCCCCTGCCCCGGCAGCGTGCCCTGATTCGGCAGCGTGCCCTGGGTCTTCTGCGGCAGCACCCCGCCGGACGGCAGGAGCTGCTCGCCCCCCTCGGGCGCTCCGGTGAGCGGCTTCGCCCCCGCGGCGCCGTAGCGCAGGATGCGGAAGACGACGCGCCGGTTCTTCGACGTCATGAACTGGCAATCGGGCGACAGCTGATCGTCGTGCCCCTGGCAGCCGGTGTCGTCGTAGATCGGCTGCGTGTGCCCGTAGCCGACCGCCTGGAGCCGCGAGGGATCGACGCCCTTCGCGATCAGGTACGCCATGACGCTCGCCACGCGGCGCTGGGACAGGGCCATGTTGTACAGGTCGGTCGCGCGCACGTCGGTGTGGCCCTCGATCCGCACCTCGCGGATGTCGGGGTTGTCGATCAGCACCTGCGCGACCGCTTCGAGGGTCGAGTTCGAGTCCTCGAGGATGATGTCCTTGTCGGTCGCGAAGTGGACCTGCTCGGTGATCACGATCTCGTCGCCCCGGATGAAGGCGAGCGGACAGCCGTCCTTCCCGTGCGGACCGGCGGGCTTGTCGGGGCACTTGTCGTCGCGATCGAAGATGCCGTCGCCGTCGGTGTCCAGGTCCGGACAGCCGAAGTTCTCGGGGCTCCCGGGCACGTCGGGGCAGCGGTCCGCGGCGCCGATGAGGCCGTCGCGATCCGGATCGTCGTTGTCGCGCTGCTGCAGGCGGTTGATCTCCTCCTGCTCCTGGGACGTCTTCGGCTGCCACGTGATGACGTTGAAGAAGCGGATGGAGGGCGCGCCGAAGCCGCACGCCGCGCCGAAGCTCCCGCCGAAGGTGATCGTGATGCCGTGCTTGGTCTGCCAGCGCAGCCCGAGGAGCGCCTCCGCGGGGATCTGCCCCGGGTCGTCGGGGTAGCTCGTGAGCGAGGGGTAGCCGTACACCTCGCCGATGACCGACAGGCCCCAGCTCTGAACGACGTACTGCTCGGCCGCCACGCCGAACTGCGCCATGTCGCCGACGCGCACGCCCGCGAACTGGTTGTCGGGCCGCAGCCAGATGCCAGCGTTCGCGGCGAGGAGCAGCCCGAAGTTGAACCGGTAGTCGCCGATGAGCGTCGCGCCGCCGCTCAGCGCGCCGTCGCTGGTGAACGCGTTCTGGTCGCCCGTGGGGAAGTTGAGGTTGCCCGCGATGGCCATCCCGAACCCCTCCTTGACCTGCTCCTTCCGGTTCAGGTACGGGAGCGAGATCTTCGTGGACAGGCGGAGATCGCCGACCGAGGAGCTCTTGACCGACCCCTCGGTGCCGAAGCGGCGGAGGTTGCCGCCCTCCTGGAAGAGGACGAGCGGCATGGTCATCGTGACGTCGAACACGTCGAAGAAGCCGATGCCCGCGAGCAAGGCGAGCTCGAGCCGCCCGGAGATGGCGTCGACGGCCTGCCTCGTGTCGTCGCCCGCGACGAGCAGCACGAGCGGGTCGGCCGCGATGTCGCTGTAGAGGCCGACGGTCGGCGAGAGGTTCCCGATGACCTCCGACTTCTGGACCATCACGAGATCGCGCGGGGCCGCAGCCGGGCGGAAGACCTGGGCATCGAAGCGCCCCTCTTCGGCGAGCGCGGGGCCCCCGGCGAGGAGCGCCGACAGCGCGAGGAGCGGGGCGAGGAGCGGACGCGTTCTCACGAGGCACCTCCGCTGCGCCGGCGGCGCTTTCGCTCGAGCAGCGCCAGCGCCGCGAGGGCGACGAGCCCGGCGGCCCTCGGGTCGGCGCCCTTCTGGCCGACGACCGAGACGCTGCAGATCTCGGCGAGGGTGCCGCCGCACGCGACGTTGTCGGGCATCGGGCCGAGCGCGCACTCCTTGGCGTCCGCCTCGTCGGTCCAGCGGCAGTGCTCGTTGCCGAGGCAGTCCAGGTTCGACTTGCAGGAGACGTCGCAGGTGTTCGTCGCGAGGTCGCAGGTGTTGCCGCACGGACACTGCGTGTCGGCGTAGCACTCGACGCACTTCTCGCCGTCGCAGTGCGGCGTGTCCTCGGCGCAGGTCGCCATGCACCCCGGGTCGCACTCGTGGGTCTCGCGGTTGCAGGTCGTGCCGGCGCACTGCTCGTCCGACGTGCAGCGCACACAGACCGCGACCTCGGAGAACTGTCCGAAGCAGAACGGCGTGTCGCCGCCGCAGCTCTCGCAGCGCGGCCCGCAGCGCCGATCCTTGACGCACTCCTTGCACTCGCCGCTCAGGCAGTACTGCCCGTCGGCGCAATCCATGTCGTTGCGGCACGCGGCGCACGCCGTCCCGACGGGCCCGGGGAGGCAGAACGGCACCGGGGGCGACTGCGGGTCGTTCGGGTCCTCCGGGTGCATGCAGTCGACGCAGCCCTCGCCGCAGCAGTTCGGCTGCGCGTTGCTCGGGATCTCGTCGACGCAGTGGCCCGTCGGAGTGTGGCACTTCTTGCCGTCGGGGCACTCGTCGTCGACGAGGCACTCGACGCACATCGCGACGCCGCCCGGCTCGACCGCGGCGCAGTTCATCTGGGCGCCGCTGATGCCGTTCGGACAGCAGTTGCAGGAGTTGCCGGCGCACCGATCCGCCGTGTCGCACGGGACGCAGGAGTGCTCGACGCAGATCTCGCCCCGCGGGCAGTCCGGGTCGATGTTGCACTCGTACTCCTCCTTGCACTCGTGCGACTCGGGGTCGCAGACGAAGCCGTCGCGGCAGTCCTCGCTGGTGCGGCACTCGGCGCACGCGCGGCTGCCGTTGAGATCGATGCAGAACGGCGTGTCGTTCAGGCAGCGCGAGCACGACTCGCCGCAGTGGAGCGCCGTGTCGCACGGGGCGCAGAGGGCGGCCTCGTTGCAGTAGTAGCTCCCAGGACAGCCGTTGTTGTTGGGCAGGCCGACGAACCTGCGCTCGCACTGCTGGCACTGGTCCAGATCCGGGAACGACGGCGAGCCGGCCAGCGTCTGGAAGAACTGCGCCGGCCGGAAGACAGTGAAGCCGTTCTCGTTCAGCTTCACGGGATCCACTTCCGCAGCGCGGTGGAAGTCATCGAACTCCCCGACGAAATAGGACATCTCGAGCGCCGCGTGCTCGGCGATCTCCGCGTAGTTGATCTCGAGCGGGTACAGACCTGGCTTGTCGAAGGTGACGGTGTTCGTGAGGCGCCAGACCGGCAGGCCGAGCTCCGCCGGCTGGAGAAGGACCACCTTCTCGCTCGTGACGGCATCGTAAAACGCGAGGCTCACGGCATCGTCGGCGTACAGGCCGAAATGGACCGGCTTGCGGACGAGCTCCTCCGTGACGGCCAGGAACCCGCGAATACGGGAGCCATAGACGATTTTCGTACGGTCAGGGCGATCGTCCCACGGGAAGCTGCAGCCGCCGATCCCGCAATCCGGAGACATCGGCCTGAAGTCGCCGAAACTCCGCGGGGCGTCCTCGTCGCCGGGGTCCTCGTCGGCGGCGTTGTTGTTGCTCAGATCAAGGAGCGTTCGAATGGTGTACTCGAGGCGATCTTCCTTGTGATCGTCGATGAGTTTATTGGTTCCTCCTATGAAGTCGTTCATAAAGAGGTTTGCCGGCGTCTCTTGCGGCCCGCTCGGGATGACCGACGCGGCGCAGAGCCCGGTGCCCTCGACCTCCGGCAGCTCCTCAAGAGCGGGCGCCGAAACGACGACCGGCTGCGGCGTCGGCTTCTCCACCTGCGCATGCACGGGCAACGGCAACAGCGCACACAGGGCGGCCGTGGCCAGCTCGACGCATCGAATGCGCATGACTCGCTCGCGGGTCCGCTGCGCTGCCCGCGGGTCCTCAGCACCCGAAGTCGAAAGCACGCTTCACAGGCTAGCCGCTGCGCGCAGCGTTCTGCAAGAAGAAGGCGGCAAAACGCCCGCTCCTGATGTAGGGGACGGTCCTCTACCACCCGATGCTCCGACGTCCCCTGCGTGTGGGACGGCCGGCGAACCGCGCGGGCGATCGATCGCGCCGCGGTGGGCGGCATGAGCCACTGTGACAAGAACGCCACGAAATCGACCTCTCGCGCGGCGTCGGGGGCCGCCCGTGCTGGATGACGCACCCATGGCGTTCTGATCGTCGTGGCGCGGTGCGGCGAGCAGTCCGGCGGTAACGGCCGTGGCGCGCCCGTACGCCAGGACCAACAGCCCGCTCGCGATCAAGGGCGGCGCGGCGTAAAGGATAGCGTCCATGATCATGACCTCGGGCCTCGCCATCGTCACAGGCGCCTCGTCCGGCATCGGCGCGGAGATCGCACGGCAGCTCTCGGCGCGCGGGCAGCCGGTGCTCGCCATCGGCCGGCGGGCGCACCGGCTGGAGGAGCTCTCCGCGCAGGCGGGCGCCGCCGGGCACGCGCCCATTCACCCGCTCGAGCTCGACGTCACCACCGAGGGCGCAGCCCTCCGCGTGCGGGATCGGGCGCGCGAGCTGGGCGGCGCGGCCTGGCTGGTCAACAACGCGGGAACGACGCGGCTCGGGCCCTTTCTGGAGGGCGACCCGGCGGCGCTGGCGATGCTGGTGCGACTCAACTGCGAGAGCGTCGTCGCGCTCTGCGCGGCGATCGTCCCCGACCTGGTCGCCCGCGGCGGAGGGCGCGTGCTCAACGTCGCGTCGCTCGCCGCGTTCCAACCGACCCCGGGACATGCGGTGTATGGAGCGACCAAGGCGTTCGTGCTTTCGCTCTCGGAGAGCCTGGCCGTGGAGCTCGAGGGGACCGGCGTCACGGTGACAGCGCTGTGTCCGGGGCCGGTGACCACCGAGATCTTCGACGCAGGTGCGCCCGGCGTGCCGCGCAAGAAGATGCCGTTCGAGCTGACCGCCGAGCACTGCGCGACCTACGGCATCGCGGCGGCGGATCGTGGCGATGTGGTCGCCGTCCCGACCGCGTTGAGCAAGGCAACGGCCCAGCTCTCCCGCGTCCTCCCTCGCGCGGCGCTACGCCGGCTCTCGGCACGAATAGGGCTCTCGGTCCTCGGCTATGGCGCTCGGGCGCGAGGCTAGGACGAGAGCCCGGCTCTTCCGGCGAGGCATCCAGACCAGGCGCCGGCGCGCCTCGTCGGCGTGATAGACTCCGCGCTAGCGTCGGAGACCTTGCCATGCGGCTTCCGGGCGCGCACGAGCCCATGCAACGACAAGCACAACCTTACAGACTCGCTTCCCTCCTCGGCCTGGCACTGTGCGCCAGCGGATGCGCGCTGCTGCTCGGCCTCGATGGGTTCTCCGATCAGGCGCCGGGCGGCACCGGCGCCGGCGGTCTGGGGGGTTCTGCCCCCACGGGTGCTGGCGGCGCGGGAGGCTCCGGGGGTGAGGCGCCCCCATGCACTCCGGACGCTTCGGAGGCGTGCTACGCCGGTCCGCCGGTCACCAGGAACGAAGGCGTGTGCCGGGAAGGAACGCGCACCTGCGGCGCCGACGGGACCTGGGGCGCTTGCGAGGGCGAAGTCCTGCCCGCGGTGGAGCGCTGCGATGCCGCGGACGATGAGAACTGCGATGGGCTGGAGTGCATCGTGTGGGCGGCCGCGTATGGGCAGACCGGAGACGTCCACCCCATGGGCATCGCGAGCGATGCCGAGGGGAACGTGTTCGTCAGTGCCGCCTTCTTCGGTACCATTACGATTGGCGATGAAACATTCGCGTCTGCCGACACAACAGACGTGCTGCTCATGAAGCTGAGCCCGGCCGGAGATGTCCTGTGGGCCAGGCAGTTTGGGGACCGCTCTGCGGACAATCCATGGGGGCTGGCCGTCGACTCTAAGGGCAACCCGGTCGTGGCCGGCCAAACCACCAGCGGGGCGATCGATTTCGGCGGCGGACCGCTCCCGAGGGGCGCGTTCATCGTGCGACTCGATTCATCGGGCGAGCACATCTGGAGCAAGGGGCTGGGGGGCGGCTACGATGCCTCGATCCATGCCGTTGCAATCGACGCCCGTGACAATGTCATCGTTGCAGGATCGTTCGCTCAACCGATCGACCTCGGCGGCGGGCCGATCCAGCCCGACGAGGGCGAGGACATCATCGTGGCGAAGCTCGATGGTGCCACGGGCCTCGTGACCGCACCTGGCTGCTGGGCGAAGAAGTTCGGCGGCACAGGGGCGCAGGGCCCCAACGCCGTCGCTGTGGACCGATCAAGAAACATCTTCGTCGCCGGCTGGACCAGCGGAGCTATCGACCTCGGAGGGGTGTTCGACGTCGAAAACAACAGCTTCGTCGTGAAGCTGACGCCATCCGGGGCTCCGGCATGGGTCAGGAGGCTCGGCGAGCCCTTGTCCGTGCAGACGGCAGGTATCGCCGTGGACGCGTCGGGGCGACCTGTCGTGGCTGGCCATTACTCGCGAGAGCTGCGGATAGAGCCATATACTCTGACGGCTTCCGACGGGCTCGATACCTTCGTTGTGCAACTCGAGGCTGATGGCGACGTTGGATGGGTGAGTGCGTTCCGCGGCGACGGCAGTCAGTCGGTGAGCGGAGTTGCTCTCGACCCCGATGACAACATCGTCGTTGCTGGACAAGCCGAGAATCAGATTGACTTCGGCGACGGCCCGCTAATGGTGAACGATACCCCGGGCTTGGTCGCCAAGCTCACGCCCGACGCAAAGCTCGCATGGCATCGCCTCCTGGGTAGTCGTGTCGCCCTGGACGCCGTCGCGACGTCCCCGGACGGAGCGACGCTTGTTGCGGGCTGGACCAAAGCGGTGGACGCCGACTTCGGTACAGGCCCCCTCCCCGGGACGGGCGACGGGATCCTGCAGCGCCTCGTCATCGCCAAGCTGGGCCGGTAACAAGAAACCGCCCGGTGGGCGGGTCTCCGCATGGCCCGAGGCCTTCGCGTGGCGAAACGCCACGGTGTGGCGCGCGCGCCGGAATGCTACGGCCCGATCGAGTGGGACCATCGGTTCCCCGCGCGCAGGTCTCGCCTTCCCTTGGCCGTCCGAGATGGCACCCACGTTGCTTCGCTCGTCGAACACCCCGACACGGGGCCGGAGGTCATTCGATGAGCAAGATTCTGCGTGGGATTGCGGCAGGCTACGGCGCGAAGAAGCTCGGCGGCGGGTGCTTCAGCACCATCCTCATCTTCGTCCTGCTCTGGTGGGTGCTCGGCCACTTCGGCATCTTCCGCTGAGCGCCGCCCGCGCGCCGCTCAGCGCGCCCGCCCCTTCTTCCGCTGCGCCTTGCGGGCGAAGAACGCCTTCCGCGCGTCCGAGGACTTCGCGCTCTGCCGCTTCTTCACCTTCGGCGGGAGCTTCGCGAGCGGGACGTCGCCCACGACGTCGCTCGCGCCGCGCTGCCCGCCGAGGAGGCCCCGCGGCGTGAGCGACGCGCGCTGGTACGTGATGAGCTCGCCCGCCTTCTCGAACGAGTCCTCGCGCACGCAGACAAGGCCCGCCCGCACGAGCCCGCCGAGGAGGTGCTCGAAGTCGCGCCGCTCGAGCGAGCCGTCAGCGAACGCCTCGCGGTAGAGCCGGCCTGTCGGCTGCTCGCTCTCGCGAAGCGCCGCCATGATCTTCGCGATCGCCTGCGCCTCGTCGCGGCTCGGCGCCCGGAACTCCCGCGCGGCGCACGCGGCCGGCGCGCAGACGTCGCACAGGCCGCAGGGCTCGCCCGTGTCCTCCTGGTCACCGAAATGGCGGACCAGGTGGAGCATGCGGCAGCCGTGGCCCTCGGTGAACCGCGCCATCTGCACGAGCTCGGCGAGCTTGTGGCGCCGCTGCGCCTCGTAAGGCCCGCGCCAACCCGGCTCGCCCAGGGCGACGCCCCCGTCCGGATCCACGCGCGCGCCGCCGTGGATCCAGAGCTTCTCGAGGGCCTTGTCCGCCACGTCGGGATCCACTCCGAGATCACCCAGGATCGCCTCCTTCGGGCGGGGCTCGTCCGACAGGACCTCTTCGATCCGCTGGAGCATCGCCGGATCAGGGTAGTCGCGCTCGTGGAAGAACTCGTGCATTCGCCGGTCGACATACGAGTGCATCAGCACGGCCCGCGAGGGGAGCCCGTCGCGGCCGGCGCGGCCGATCTCCTGGTAATAGCCCTCGACGCTTCCGGGCAACCCGGCGTGGACGACCGTGCGGACATCGGGCTTGTCGATGCCCATGCCGAAGGCGATCGTGGCGACGATGATCTCGGTGCTGCCGTCCAGAAAGGCCGCCTGGATCCGGTCGCGCACCGGGGCGGCGAGACCCGCGTGGTACGCTTCGGCCGGGAGATCCTCCGAGAGGCCGGCGGCGAGCGCCTCGGCCTCCTTCCGCGTCGGCGCATAGACGATGGCCGGCGTCCGGCCCTCCTGGCCGAGCAGCGCGCGCACCCGGTTCAGGCGCTCTCCCGGGCTGACCTCGAGGATCTCGATACCCAGGTTGCTCCGCCTGAAGCCGTGGATGAACCGCGCCGCGGACGTGAGGCCGAGCTGCTCGACGATGTCGTCCTGCACGACCGGCGTGGCGGTGGCGGTCAGCGCGATGACAGGCGCCGGACGGAGCGCCGGGAGCCGCTGACCCAGCATCCGGTAATCAGGGCGGAAGTCGTGGCCCCATTTCGAGATGCAATGGGCCTCGTCGACGGCGACCAGCACGGGCTTCCGGCGGGCGAGCATCTCGGGGAACCCGGGCACGCGGAGCCGCTCGGGGGCGATGAAGAGGAAATCGAGCGCGCCTTCGAGGTAATCGATGCAGGCCTGCCGCGACTCGGCCCGGCTCCGGCCGGAGTGGATCCGCTCGGCGGCGAAGCCGCACGCGCGGAGCTTCGAGGCCTGATCCTCCATGAGCGCGATGAGCGGGCTCACGACGAGCGTCGTGCCGCCTCGGGCGATGCCGGGGAGCTGGTAACAGAGCGATTTGCCGGCGCCCGTGGGCATGACGAGCAGCACGTCGCTCCCCGCGGCCGCCGTCCGGCAGACCGCCTCCTGGTAGGGGCGGAAGGCGCTGAAGCCGAAGCATTGGTGGAGCAGCTCGACGAGATCCTCCGGCCGGCGCGCTGGCGACGAGGCGACCGCCGGCGAGGACGCGGCGCCCACCCCACGCGCCGGGGAGGACCCGACGGCCGCCGCGCGCGCGGGCGACGGCGCTACCGCGGCGGGGCGCGCCGGCGGCGACGTCGCTGTCGCAGGTCGCGCGGGTGACGGCGCTACTGCCGCGGGTCGCGCCGGCGGCGACGTCGCTGCCGCAGGTCGCGCGGGCGACGGCGCTACCGCCACACGGCGCGCCGTCGCCCCGGCCGCCGCAGGTCGCGCTGGCGACGGCGCCGCCGCCGCACGCGACCGCGCCTGCGCCCGAGCCGGCGCCGATGCTGCAGCCGCCGCGACCGCCTGCAGCGTGCCAGGCGATGCATCGCCCGGCCCGACCCCTGCGCTGCCGCCCGGAGCACGGCGAGGCGTCGCCTCGCGGCCTCGGCCGGTCCCCGGCGCAGCGGCCGCGGCGACGCCCCTCTTCTCGCGCGACCGCGCCTCGCCGCGCTCCTGGAACGGCGACGCCCCGACCTCCGGGGAGAGCGCGCCGTCCCCTGCTGCGCGCCGCCCCCCGCTCACCTCCGCGACCACGTGGCGCACGTACGACTCGATGTCCGCCATGAACGACGGCAGATCGCCCTTGCCCCGCGCCATGCGGGCGAGCTTCGCCTCCCAGGCGCCCGTCATCGCGGGGCTCTTCACGTCCGCGTGGACGACCTCGATCAGCCCGACGCCCTTGTCGGTCGCGTGCAGCAGCTTGCCCTTGCGCACGATGTACTCGCGCCGGAGGAGCGTCTCGATGATCGCGGCCCGCGTGGCCGGCGTGCCGAGGCCCGAGTCCTTCATCGCCTCGGAGAGCTCCTTCTCTTCGAGGCTGCTGCCCGCGGTCTCCATGGCGGTGAGCAGCGTGGCCTCGGTGAAGCGCGGCGGCGGGCGCGTCTTCTTGGCCTGCGCCTCCGCGTCCAGCACGAGCTGCACCTGCCCTTTCGCGAGCCCAGGCGGGAGCCGCTGATCCGCGGTCTCGCGCTCGCCCTCGCCCGCTCCCCCGTCGCGCGCGTCGGGCCCATCACCGTCCGATTCCGCCTTCTTGCTGGGCCTCGCAGGCGGCTTGCCGAAGCCGATGTCGAGCACCTTCCACCCGACCTTCTCCACGACGCTGCCCGCGCTGTGGTAGCGGTCCACGATCGGCTCGCCGCCGCGCGCACCCGCGCCGCCGCGCGTGGTGATCGCCGTGATGACCGTGGTGATCGAGGTGACGTGATCCTCGTGCCACGCCGAGAGGAGGCGCCGGCAGATGAGATCGAAGATCTTCTGCTCGTCGGTCGAGAGCTCCGCGCGCGAGGAGCGAGCCCCCGTGGGGATGATGGCGTGGTGATCCCCGACCTTGCCGTCGTCGACGAAGCGCTTGCCGAGCGGCCGAGCCCCCGTCCCCGGGGCGAGCATCCCCCGATACGAGCCCTCGATCGCCTGCACCACCGCGCCGAGCGTGGCCGCGACATCCGTCGAGAGGTGCCGGCTGTCGGTGCGCGGGTAGCTGATGAGCTTCCTGCGCTCGTACAGCGCCTGGGCCACCTCCAGCGTCTTCTGCGCAGAGAAGCCGTAAAGACGGTTGGCGTGCCGCTGGAGCTCGGTCAGGTCGTAGAGCAGCGGCGGCGGGAGGCGGCGAGACTCCGATCGGACCGCCTCGATGCGCGCCTCGCCGCGCCGGGCACGCTCGATGATGCGCCGCGCCTCCTCGCCGTCCGGCGGCAGGCGCCTCCGCGACGGCGCGGTCTCGGGCCGCTCGCCGGCGCTCGGCGGCCCGCCGGCGGCCGGCGGCTCGCCGGGGAGCGGTTTGTCGTTGAAATACGTGCCCTTGTAGGACTCGTCGGCCGCGCCCGATCCGTCCTCCCGGAGCGGGCAGAAGGTCGCGACGACCTCGAGGTACGGCTCGGGGACGAACCGCCGGATCGCGAGCTCGCGCTCGACGACCATGGACAGCGTCGGCGTCTGCACGCGGCCGACCGAGAGATCCTGGTCGAAGACCAGGCTGTAGGCGCGCGAGAGGTTCATGCCGACGAGCCAGTCGGCCCGGCTACGCCCGCGCGCCGCGTCGGCGAGGCCGTCGTAGCCGCGCGCATCCCGCAGCCGCCGGAGCCCGTCGCGGATGGCGTCGGGCGTGAGGGACGAGATCCAGAGCCGCTCGACCGGCTTCTTGCACCCGGCCGCCTCGTAGAGGTACCGGAAGATGAGCTCGCCCTCGCGGCCGGCGTCCGTGGCGCAGACGACGCGGTCGACGTCGCGCCGGCCCAGGACCTTCCGGACGATCTCGAACTGGGCCCGCGTCCCGGGGAGGACGACGAGCGGGAACTGGCCGGGAAGCATCGGGAGGAGGTCGAGGCGCCAGCGCTTCCAGGCGGGGTCGATCTGGTGCGGCTCGGCGATGGCGACGAGGTGCCCGATCGCCCACGTGACGACGTAGCCGCCGCCCTCGAGGAAGCCCTCGGCGCGCTTCGAGGCCCCGAGCACCGCGGCGATGTCGCGGGCGACGGCGGGCTTCTCTGCGACCACGGCGATCATGCGGCGACCATGCGAGACATGCGAGGACTGCGAGCGGCGGGCGTCGCCCGCGCCTCGCGCAGGTGCGTTGATAGCGCGAGCCGCGGGCGGGCGGTATGGGGAAGCGAGCGGGCAGCGAAGCCCGCGCCCGCCCGGCGCCTTGACACGCTGGCGCCGAGCGGGTTCACGTAGTGTCTGGACGCTTGCCGCCGCGCGAGGGCGCGCGGCGGCTCAGGGAGAGGGGCATCGAGATGCGAGACCTGAAGGGGATCGTCGAGGTGGAGCTGCTCGTCGAGGAGGGCGGCGGGCTCACGCCGACGCGAGAGTATGTCCATCGAGACACGACCTATGTCGAGGGGCGGTCGGGCCAGCGCTATGCGCTGCGCGTGCGGAACCTGACCGGCGCGCGCGTCGAGGTGGTGCCCACGGTCGACGGCCTCGACGTGCAGAGCGGCAAGGACGCATCGTTCGACGCCCGCGGCCTGGTGATCAGGGCGCACGAGTCGTTCGATTTCACCGGGTTCCGCATCAGCCACACCGAGGTCGCGACGTTCCGGTTCGGGAGCATCGAGCAGTCGTACGCCGCGCAGATCGGCAAGCCCCGCAACGTGGGTGTCATCGGCCTGGCGGTGTTCGAGGAATTCGCGCCCCCGCCGCCGCCACCCCCGCCGCCCTTCGCGCCACCCCCGCCGGCGTTCGGCGGGCTGCAGGGCGGCGGACTGCCGCCGCCGGCTCCGGGGTTTGGACCGCCCGCGCCCGCGCCTGCTGCTCCGCCGCCAGCCCCCGCACCCGGCGCCGCGCCGGCCCCCGCGGCGCCGAAGGGGCTCGGCACGACGTTCGGCGAGCGGCGCGAGTCGCGCATCACGTCGACGCAGTTCACCCGGGCGACACCCAAGCCCGCCGCCGTGCTGGTGATCCGCTACGAGCAACGCGACGGGCTGAGGGCGCTCGGCATCGACGTGGACGGGCTGCACCAGCGCGAGACCGCCAGCCCCTTCCCCGCCGAGACCGGCTTCGCCAAGCCGCCGCCCGGCTGGAAGGGCTGAGCGCCGGCGGAGCTCGCGGCAGACGGCTGCCGGTCAACGCGCGGTTGACACGGGAGCCACCCTTGCTGTCAAGCACGTCAACCCGTGGTTGACGTCGCGGCGCCACGACGCGCCGCGATGAGGACGTCCACGTCACGAGCGCTGCGCAGCCCCCAGCCACAGGCGTGAGCCGTCGGCAGGCGGGTCCGGGCAAATGGCATTGTCGTTGCTGGTCTCGCGGCGCGCGGAGGAGGCGCGGCGCCGGCCTGGTTCGGCGGCCGCCACCTCACGCGCGACCCGGACTGCGCGACGGGCTGGGCTCGAGTCGCCTCGTGCGTGCATCCAGCGCAACGACGGTGAGCCGCGCCATGCGCCGTTGTCGCCCGCGGGAGCGCGGCGCCTTCAGCGCCCACGCGAGTTCTCTCGATTCGAAAGGAATCATCTCATGAAGGCCGCCGTCCTCTCGTTCGTCCTCCTCGGTTGCACGGGTTGCACGTTCCTGGCCGGTTGCTCCCGCGCAGCGAGCTCGCCTGGCCCAGGCGATGAAGCGGCCGGACAGGGCGGCGCCGGAGGTAACACTCCGGGCGCGGGCGGCCACGGCGGCGCGACTGCAGGCGCCCAGACCGGAGCCGGCGGCGCGCCGGGAGGCGGCGCGGAGGCCGGCGGCTCCGCCACCACCGGCTCGGCGGGCGGCGCCGGCGGCTTCATCGCCACCACCGGCTCGGCGGGCGGCGCCGGCGGCTCGGGGCCCGTCGATGGCGTGGGTACGATCCTCAAGGTGACGAACCTCGACGCCGACGGCCCGGGATCGTTGCGCGAGGCGATCGAGACGCGGGGGCCGCGCACGATCGTGTTCGAGGTCGGCGGGATCATCGACCTCGACAAGACGCGCCTCGACATCACCGAGCCGTTCGTCACGATCGCCGGCCAGACAGCGCCCTCGCCGGGCATCACGCTGATCCGCGGCGGGATGAAGATCCGCACGCACGACGTGCGAATCCAGCACCTCCGCTTCCGGATGGGCGACGCCGGGGCTGCGCCGGCGTCGGGGTTCGAGCCCGACGTCACGACGGACGGCGCCTCGGCGTACAACATCGTGATCGACCATTGCTCCGTGGCGTGGGGCGTCGACGAGAACCTGTCCGTCTCGGGCCCCCGCTTCGACGGTCCCGACGGCACCTCGCGCCGCGTCACCCTCAGCAACAACATCATCGCCGAAGGGCTCCTCGAATCCATCCACGAGAAGGGCTCTCATTCCATGGGCACCCTCGTGCACGACCACTGCACCGACGTCACCGTCGTCGGCAACCTCTACGCCAACAACAACGAACGAAACCCCTGGTACAAGGGGTTCGCGACCGGGGCGATCGTGAACAACGTCGTCTACAACCCCGGCAAATGGGCGATGCGCCTCGGCCCCGTCCTCAAGGAGTGGGAGAGCTCGGGCGTCACGCCGGAGCCGCCAAGGGTCAGCATCGTCGGCAACTACATGCGGCACGGCGCCAACACCTTGCCGGGCCTCCCCATGATCGGCACCAACTCGCTGGGATCCGCCTACCTCGAGGACAACATCGCCGTGGACGCCCTCGGCAGAGCGGCGCCCATCGCCTCCCCGGACATCATCGTCCTCGCCGAGAAGCCCGCGTGGCCCGACGGCCTCGTGGCGCTCCCCGCAGCCTCGGTCCTCGACGCGGTGCTCGCTCACGCGGGCGCGAGGCCCAGAGACCGCGACGAGGTCGATCTGCGCATCGTCGAAGACGTCCTGTCCGGCGACGGAATGTTCGTGAACAGCCAAGACGAGGTAGGGGGCTACCCGACGGCAGCGCCGACTTCGCGACCGCTCGACGCGCCGACCGAGGACATCGAGGGCTGGCTCGATCGCCTCGCCAACGAGCTCGAATAACAACCGTCGCCCGCGCCGTCGCCGAGCCCCGCAGCTCGTGGCCGCCGTTCGTGGCCGCCGTTCGTGGACGGAGCGCAGGCCCTGGCGCGGTGCTCGCGATGACGTCGCAAGGATTCTGCTTACAGGAGGCATCATGTTGAGAGCATCATCGATCTGTTCCGTCGTCGTGCTGGCGGCGCTATCGGGCTGTACGTCGAGCGACGAAGCCGGCAGCGGCAGCGGAGCGCCGGGCGCCGGCGATACCCCCGGGTACGGCGACGTCGGCGGTGGGGCCGGAGAGCCGGGCAGCGTGCCCGGAGACCTCGGCGCCGACGGCAGCGCCAGCAGCGCCGGCGGCGGCGTGGACTGCGGGCGGCAGAACTTCGACGTCGAGCGCAAGCCGGCCAGCATCCTGCTGGTCCTCGATCGCTCGGCGTCGATGCAGGACGATCCGAACGGAGACGAGGGCACGCCGTCGAAATGGGACATCGTCGTGCCCGCCTTGCAGGAGGTGATCGCGGCGACGAACGAGGCCGCCTCCTGGGGCCTGAAGGTGTTCCCGCAGGGCGACAGGACGGGTAGCTGCACCGAGGAGAGCTTCCCGCGCGACATCCTGATCCCGATCGCGGCAAGCAACGCCCCCACGGTGAGCCAGGCGATCTCGAGCACGACCCCCGAGGGCGACGGCACGCCGACCGGCGACGCCATCAACAAGGCGGTCGAGTACCTGCAAACGATCCAGAACGACGATCCGAAGTACATCCTGCTCGCGACCGACGGAGATCCGTCGTGCCCCAAGAGCGACTCGGACGAGCTCGCCGTGCAGGCAGTGACGGACGCGGCCGCCGCCGGCTTCCACACGTTCGTGGTCGGGATCGCGGCGCAGGCGAGCAAGATCAAGGCGCTCAACGGCCTCGCGGTCGCAGGGCTCGAGCCGCGCCAGGACGCGGATCCGGACGCGCCCAGGTTCTACCTGGCGGCGACGCAGGACCAGCTCGTGACATCGCTGCTGGCGATCACGGGAGAGGTCTCGACGTGCCTGTTCCCGCTCGGCGAGCCGCCGCCGAACCCGGACCACGTCGGGGTGTTCGTCGGGGAACAATCGATCATGCAAGACACAACAGGCACGGATGGATGGAATTACACTGGGCCAGACATGATGACGATCAAGCTGTACGGCGCTGCGTGTGAGCAGGTGGCGAGCAGCGGCGCCGGCTCGGTCAAGGTCATCTTCGGCTGCAAGGATGACCCGATCTTCTGAGCTGGAGGGCGCAGCCTGCCGGGCGCCGCGCTCGGCAGGCTCGCGACTCCGATCGCCGGGTCGCCCCCGCCCGATGCGCGCCCTCCCCCGGAGCTGCGCGGCGCGGAGCACCCGCGCGTCAACCCGATCGTCAACCGGTGTCGACCGCCTGTTGACACGCCCACCCCAGCGCGCCTCCGCGCGATGCTCGATGTCCAGCCGCGCCCCCTGGATCGCCGCTTGCATTCACCTCGACGAGCTCGACGCAGAAGCCAGCTGAGCGGCGCGAAGCGCGAGTTCCTGGTTGCCACCTCGACGGGTTGCGTCGAGGAGTCGACAGCGCCGTACAAGCGCTTCCGGGCCGCGGGTCGCCCATCATGATGCCGGAACGAGAGGTAACGAGATGAGATCTGGAATGAAGTCAGCTTTCACTTTGCTGTTCGTGCTCGGCGCCTTAGGAGCCATGCAGCTCGGCTGTTCAGACGACGCCGCGACGCCGGACGACGGCCAGGGAGGCAGCAGCTCGAGCAGCAGCGCCGCCGCGACCGGCGGGAGCACCAGCAGCACGGGCGTCGGCGGCGGCAGCAGCACCGCCGCGACCACGAGCAGCTCCAGCACAACGAGCGGCGCGACCACGAGCAGCTCCAGCACGACGAGCAGCTCCAGCACGACGAGCGGCGCGACCACGAGCAGCTCCAGCACCACGGCCGCGAGCACCACGAGCAGCGGCGCGGGTGGAGAGGAGCCGCTCGGCGACGAGCTCCCGATGGAGATCCCGACGCCCACGAACGGCAACGGCGAGATCAGGACCCAGACGACGGTGCTCAAGAACGCCGCCCACGGCGGGCAGGACGTCTACGACTTCAACAACCAGAAGATCGGCGTGAACAACACGGAGGACTGCGACGACGGCGAGGGCCAGAAGACCGTGTTCGAGGTCGAGGACGGCGTCACCGTGAAGAACCTCATCATCGCCGGCGGCCTCCCCGGCGGCAACGGCATTGTCTGCAAGGGCGACTGCACGCTCGATCACGTCTACTGGGAAGACGTCTGCGAGGACGCCGCGACCAACAGCGCCGACGGGGCGACGATGCGCATCAACAGCTCCATCGCGCTGCACTCGGCCGACAAGATCTTCCAGCACAACGCCAAGGGCGGCTCCACGACCATCGTCACGAACTCGTACATCGCCGACTTCGGGAAGCTCTGGCGCTCGTGCGGCGACTGCACCGCGAACGGCGGCCCGCGGCACCTGATCATCGACAACGTCAGGGTGGACCGCGTGAAGACGACGGTCGCGGGCGCGAACCAGAACTACGGCGACACGGTCACGATCACGAACCTGTACGTCAAGGGGGGCTACGACGCGGGCGACGACAAGCCGAAGATCTGCCAGGAGTACAAGGCCGTCACCGATCACATGGGCGAGTCCGAGAAGCTCCACGGCGGCGCGAGCCAGTGGGGCACCGCCACGTGCCGCGTGAGCAAGAGCGACGTGAAGAGCTGGTGATCGCGCGAGGGGCAGCGCGCGCCGGCGTCGCTGTCCCTCGTTGCGACGCCTCCGGCGCCGACTGCCACGCTCCCTCCGGCGCGGACCGCCGCGCCAGCGACGACCGCGCCGTCCACCGACGACCGCACCGTCCACCGACGATCCCCGCCCCTGACGACCCCTCGCGCAGCGCCGCTACGCGCCCGTGTCGAGCTTCCGGCGCAGGTTGTCGCGCGCGCTCGCCTCGAGGCGGGCGTGGAAGTACGGCGAGAGGAAGATCCGCTCCGCCGCGAGCAGCTTCTCGAAGAAGCGCCGCCGGCCTGCGGCGTAGAGCTCGGGCGGCACGGCGCTGTACTCCGCGGCGATCGCCCGGTCGTACGCGTCGAACACCGCCGCGTCGCTGCCCAGGATGGCCATGTCGCAATCGAGGAAGAGGGCCTCCTCGTCGCCGACGTCCGCCGGCCCGAGGGCTCCGTGGCGCGCCGTGAGCAGGATGAGCCGCTCGATGAAGCCCTCGTCGAGCCCCTCGCCGGGCAGCCAGCGCGCCACCGCCTCGCGCGCGAGCTCCGCGCTGCGCGCCTCGTTGTCGTGGCGGCCAGGCACGTACACGGCGTCGTGGAAGAGCGCGGCCAGGAACACCTCCCGCGGCCTCCGCCAGCCCACGTCGCGGGCGACCTCGCCCGCCCGGCGAAGCACCTCGCTCACGTGCGCGAGGTCGTGGTACGCGCGCCCAGGCTCGCCGTAGGCCGCGCGCACCGCGCCCCACAGCGGCTCGGGCAAAACCAGGCCGTCCGGGGCCTCCGGCGGCGCGTCGCCGTCGGCGCGCGCGTCGCCCGCCGCGATCCCACCGTCCGGCCTCACGCGAGCACCAGATCCTCGGGGCGGAACAGCTCCCCGTCGTACGTGGCGACGCGGCCCTTCTCCGTGGCCTTCGCGTGGTTCTTCGCGAGGTTGGCGCGCCCCTGGATCTCGCGATCGGTCAGGAAGCAGTCGACGTCGGCGACGCACAGCCCGGCCGAGATCGTCGGCGACCGCTCGACGCGGCGGTAGCGGCGGCGGGCGAGGCGCTCCTGGAGCGCGCGCAGGAAGTCCACCGCCCACGCGCGCGTCGCGTTGGGCAGCGTGATCATGTACTCGTCGCCTCCGAACCGGTACGCGTGCCCGTGCGCGAAGACGTGCGCCTCGATGCTCTCCATGAACGGCGGGAGCACGTGGAGATCGACAGCGGTCTCGGTGTGCTGGACGTTGAACGCCTTGAAGTCGTCGATGTCGATGAACGCCACGGCGATCGAGGCGCCGCGCAGCGCGCAGCGCGCCCGGTAGTGCGCCAGATCGGGGAGGAAGAGCCCGGGCGCCTCGAGGATGTGGAACTTCTCGTCGTACTCGCGCGGCCGGAGCGGCGGCGCCTCCGGCGTCACGGCCTCGGCGTGCCGGATCGACATGTAGTCGGTGAGCTGCGGCACCTTGAGCGCGCGCGTGGCCGCGAACCAGGGCGCGGCCATCAGCTGCTCCAGCCCGTGGACCTCGCGCCGGAGGTGCCGGATCGTCTCGGCGTTCACGGCCTTCTGCAGCGGCTCCTCGATCGCCGTGGCGCTGTCGCGCCGGAGGTCGATCAAGATGCGCTTGAGCAGCGGGCCCTGCGTGTCGTGGATCTGCGCGTGCGGCGGCCGCAGCTCGAGCTGCCGCCCGAGGAGGCTCAGCTGTCCGATCAGCTCCGTCACCTCCGGCGGCTCGTAGCCGCGGAACTCCTGCCGGATCACGTCCGCCACGTCGCGGCGGAACGCGTCCGTGAAGCGGGTGACGCACTGGAACAGGACCTTGGCCTCGGACTGCGTGAACTCGAGCACCTCACGAGGATAACCCGGCGGTATGCGTCCAGCGCCCCGGGCGCACCGCGCGCTGGAAATCCGCCGGAAATTCGGAGATGCTGCCCCGTCCCCCTCCCGCGCGATCAATGCACGACCCCACCCGGACGATCACGACCCTCCGAAGCGACGCGGTCGAGCTCCCGGACCTGCGCATCCTCGTCACCCCGCAGAAGAGCCCACCGATCGAGGCCACCCTCGGCGTCGCGCCGCTCGTGCTCGGCACGAGCGGCGAGTGCGACGTCATCATCCCCGACTCGCGCGTCTCGCGCCGCCACTGCCAGCTCCGGTTCTCGCCGCGCGGGGTCGTCCTCACCGACCTCGGCAGCAAGAACGGCACGTTCATCAACGACGTCCTGATCGTCGAGGGCTTCCTCACCCCGAGCGCCGTGGCCTCCCTGGGCGGCGTGCCCCTCACCGTGCGCGTCGGCGGCGCCCCGGTCGTCGTCCCGCTCTCCACGTCGGCCAGCTTCGGCGAGGCCCTCGGCAGCAGCGTCCCCATGCGCGCGCTCTTCGCCCGCCTCGAGCGCGCCGCGGCCACCTCGGAGACGATCCTGCTGCTCGGCGAGTCCGGCACCGGCAAGGAGGTCCTCGCCCGCGCCATCCACGAGGCGAGCCCGCGCAGCGGCGGCCCCTTCGTCGTGTTCGACTGCAGCGCCGTCGCCCCGAACCTCATCGAGGCCGAGCTCTTCGGCTACACGAAGGGCGCGTTCACGGGCGCCCAGAGCGCGCGCGCCGGCCTGCTCGAGGAGGCGAGCGGCGGCACGCTCTTCCTCGACGAGATCGGCGAGCTCCCGCTCGATCTCCAGCCGAAGCTCCTGCGCGCGCTCGAGGCCCGCCAGGTGCGCCGCATCGGCGCCGCCGCGTACACGTCCTTCGACGCCCGCGTCATCGCCGCCACGCACCGCGATCTCCAGGGCCGCGTCGCGTCGGGCTCGTTCCGCGAGGATCTCTACTACCGGCTCGCCGTCGTCGAGACCGTCGTGCCGCCGCTGCGCGAGCGCAAGGAGGACATCCCGCTGCTCGTCGAGCGCTTCCTCGCGGCGCAGGTGCCGCCGCGCTCGCTCGCCGACCTGCCGCCGAACGCGCTGGAGCTGCTCCGCGGGCACCACTGGCCGGGCAACGTACGCGAGCTCCGCAACACCGTCGCGCGGCTCATGCTGTTCCCGCACCTCGCCGAGGAGGCGATCGTCAAGGTGGCGCCGCGGCCCGCCGACATGAGCGTCGGCCAGTTCGCGGCGCTGCCGCTCCGCGAGGCGCGCGACATGGTCGTCGAGCAGTTCGAGCGCACGTACATCGCGATGAAGCTCCGGGAGAGCGGCGGCAACGTGGCGCGGGCCGCCGCGTCGATGGGCGTGTCCCGGCAGCTCGTCCACCGGCTGATGGAGCGCTACGGGATCCGCAGCAAGGGCTGACGGGGCCGCGCGGCGCTGCGCGGTGCTCGGGACGCGGAGCGCGGCGCTCAGAACGCGCCGCGGAGCGAGAGCCCGGGGCCGCCCGGCGCGAAGGAGAAGCCCGCGACCGGCGCGGCGGGCGCGACGGGATCGAGCTGGAAGTAGAGCACCGCGCCCAGGCCGGCCGCGAGGAACCCCACGCCCGCGGAGATGGCGCCGGCCTTCCACGTGAGATCGATCGCCTCGACGTCCTCCGCCGGGCATCCGGGCGCGCACCGCGTGCGGAGCTCGCTCCGGTCGAGGTGCCCCTTGACGCCGAGGACCGCGCCCACGCCGAGCCCCGCCGCGCCCACGCCGACGAGCACGAGCGGCCAGCGCTGCCGCACCGGCGGCGCGTCGGCGCCGGCCGCGGGGCGCGACGGCGCCGGCGCAGGGAAGCGCACCGCGATCGGCAGCGCCTTGTCGCCCGGCGGCACCGTGACCACGGTGACGACCCGCGTCCCCGCCGCGTCCTCGAAGGTCAGCGTATGGCGCCCGGGATCGAGCTCGACCGGGTCCTTCGGGAGCGCGTCGACGAGCGGCGCGCCGTCGAGGAGCACCCGGACCCGGCCCGGAGCGTGGCCGTCCGCGGACGTGGCCGACAGCGCGACGCTGGGCATGTCGCGCTCGACCTGCTCGCTCCAGCTCTGGCAGTCGCGGGCGAGCGTCGCCGGGCACGAGCTCACGCAGACGCGGAGCTCGGCGCGGGCGCGCAGCAGCGCCCTGTCGCGGAGGAGCTGCTGCGCTTGCTCGTACGAGGCCGCGCACGTCTCTCCCACGCCCTGAGCGCGGGCGCGTGAGCCCGCGAGGAGCGTGACGGCCGCGGCGAAGGCGGCGAGGAGGCGCCCTTTCATCGCGGCGCAGGCTACACGCATCCGTCGTTCACAGGCACTCTCGCTTGATCCGCCGGATGCCGTTGGCGTCCAGATAGTAGGGCGGCACGCAGCGCGACCGCGGCCGCGCGCTGCGCGCGGGGGACGCGGCGCGCACGCCCGCGGCGCGATCCGGCGCGGCGGCGCGCGCGGAGGCCCCCGGCGCGGTCGCGTCCGGCGCCGGCGCTGGCGAGGCCGCCGATGCCTCGGGCGCCGCCGACAACGCCGCTGGCGCCTCCGCAAGGACCTCCGGCGCCCCGACGCTCGCGGCGGGCGCCGCCACCGCCGGCGGCGAGGCGGCGGGCCGCGAGGACTCGCCGGCGCCGGCGCGCTCGTCCTGCGGCGCATCGGTCCCTGGACGCACGCTACAGCTCCTGCCGAGGGCCACCGCGAGCACCAGCGCGCTGGCCCCGAGCGCGAGCGTAGAGGCGCGGACGAGCTGCGCGCTCGCCAGCCGCGGCGGCGCCGCAGCGGCGACCGGCGTCGCGAGCGCCGACGCCGCGGGGCGCGCCATGTCCTCGACCGTCCTCGTCATGGTCGGAACCGTCACCGAGGTCCGCAGCGCGCGCCCGCGGCCGCCGGACGGCTGCGCGAGGCGCGCCTCGACGTCCCGCGGCGGCGCGTCGTCCACGGCGGCGGGTCTCGGCGCCGGCGGCGTCGGGACCGCGCTCCGTTGCGACGTCTCGATCGCGGCGAGGCTCTTCGCCCGCGCCTCGAGGAGCGTCCCCGCCGTCGCCTCGACCCACGCCCCGACAGCGCGCGGGCTCGCCGGCGGCAGCGCCTCCTCCAGCGCAGCGGCCATCTCCAGCGCGGTCGCGTAGCGCCGGGAGGGATCCCTGTCGAGGCCGCGGAGCACCACCTCGTCGAGCGCCTTCGGCACGTCGCCGTACGCGCTCGGCGGCTGGACGACGCCCTCGAGGATCCGCCCGAAGATCTCCGCGTCGCACTCCCCCGTGAACAGCCGCCGTCCGGTGAGCACCTCCCAGAGGACCACGGAAGCGGCGTAGATGTCGGCGCGGCGGGTCAGGGGGGCTCCGCGCAGCTGCTCCGGCGCCATGTAGCTGAGCTTGCCCTTGAGCTGCCCGACGCGGCTCACCTGGCTCCGCACCGCCGCCCGCGCGATGCCGAAATCGAGCACGCGCGCGATGCCGTCCTCGCCGACGAGGATGTTCTGCGGCGACACGTCGCGGTGGACGATTTGGAGCGCGGCGCCCTCCTCGTCGGTCGCCTCGTGCGCCGCGTGCAGGCCCGCGAGGGCGCCGGCGATGATGGCCGAGCCGATCGGCTGCGGCACCTGGGCCCCTCGCCGGCCGGCCTCGCGCAGCAGGCTCGAGAGCGATTCACCCGCGATGTACTCCATGACCACGAAGAGCTCGTCGTCGGCCTGCACGCTGTCGAGCGTGGTGACGACGTTCGGGTGGCGGATGCGCACGGCGAGCCGCGCCTCGTCGAGGAGCATCGACGAGAACTCGGGATCCCTGGCGAACTGCGGGTGCAGGCGCTTGATCGCGACGGTGCGGGCAAAGCCATGCGCGCCCACGAGCCGCCCGAAATGGACGGAGGCCATCCCCCCGGAGGCGATCACGCCATGGAGCGTGTACCGATCGAGGGTCCGCCGCTCGCGCTCCTGAGCAGGTGCCATGGTGGCTCTGTTCTACAACATCTCGGCAGCGTTGCTGGACGGTAACCTGCGCGCCGCGCCGGCGTCAGGCGGCCAATGACGCCGGGCAGCGGAGAGCGCTCGACGCGGCAGATGGGTGTCTGACCGCCCCTGCCGAGGTGGGACCGATGGAGATGCAACTGCGTGTGTCCACAGTGTCAACTCACGGTTGACATGGGGACGCCGCCGCCGTCTGGGTGGCGCACGCTCCGCCTCCGCCCGTGGGGCTGGCGCCTCCCACGCCGCTCGCTCCGGACTCGATCCCGCCTCCGATGTCCAGCGAGCTCCCCTCGCCGGAGCCGGAGCCGACGCTTCCGCCGGAGCTCGCCCCCTCACCTTCTCCCACGTCGCTCGGGCTGCTGCCGCACCCGAGCCCGACCGCAGCCACGGTCAGCACCACCATGGCAACTCCAAGCAATCTCATGCATCGACTCTTTGGACCGCCGCGCGCCGGCACCGCGCCGCCGGCATCAAGCCACCTGGATTGCGCGTGGTCCCATGCCTCGGCTCTGCAAAGCACACGGGGTGCCAGGGCGACGGGGCTCGGGGGCGCTCACTGCACGGGCGCAACGTAGGAGATCAGCACGCCCATGTTCTTGATGAACGACTCCACGGAGATGCCCGTCGGCGACTCCTCGGCCGGGTACGTCGCCGGCGCCTTGGCCGGGTCGTAGGGCGAGGTATCGTTGCGATCGCCCACGTGCGTGGTGGCGTAGGTGTCCTCCACGAACGGCTCGGCGTCGCCAGGACCTTTGTAAGGGTTCGTGATCATCGTGATCTTGGTCGGCCAGTATCCCTCCGCGTTGAGCTCTCCGACGAGCCTCTGCGCGTCCTCCGCCGTCACCGGCGCGGTCGTCATCGCGGCGCCGGCGTACAGGTCCTCGAGCTTCACCTCGCGCAGCGAGAAGTACCGCGGCAGCGCCGCCGGCCCCGTGATCTTGAGGGGCGAGCCCGCCGTCAGCGCCTCGGGCGACATCGCCGCGAGCTCCTCGTAGCGGGCGCGCATGGCGTCCACGTCGAGCTTGCGGGCCTGCCCGTAGTGGCCGATGGGCTTGGCAGGGTCCTTGTCGAAGTAATACTCGCCGTTGACGACGTTCGAGCCGCGCCGGTGGACGTAGAGCGGAATGTCGGTCCCGATCTCGATGTACGTGGGATGCGTCCGGTCGGGGAAGATCTCCAGCAGCTCCGAGGGCAGCTTGACCTTGTCCAGCCAGTCCAGCGCCTCGGGCACGCGGGCGATATACTTCTCGTCCCCGGTCATGTTGTAGAAATTGAGGAGCTGCTGGATGTTGTTGGCCGTCGTGTGTGTGGTCAGCGCCTCCGGCTCGTAGGTGCGCGCCCCGGCCGGCTTGCCGTCCTGCGTGAATTGAAGGCCCCACGCGGGCTGCGGCGCGGGCTGCTGCAACGCGACGAAGTTGTCCATGGCGCGCTCGATGTTCCCGAGCAGCTGCGACTCGCCCAGCGCGAGGTGGCACATGATCAGGAACTTGATGTTCTCTCCGGCCACGTCGTCGTTGAAGGTGATGTGGCTCGTGTAGTCGGGCTCGCCGCCCTTGCCCATCAGCGGGAAGCGCTGCGGCCAGCCGCCCCCCTCGTACTGGCTCTCGGTGACGAAGCGGATCGCCTTGTCGAGGGGCCCGCGGAACCGCTCGTCCTTCTTCTCGAGGTACATGCGCAGGAGGAGCTGCGAGGCCACGGCGGTGCCCGCGTCGTCGAACGTCGCGTTGCCGTAGTAATGCTGGAACTCCTCGAGGCGCCAGCCGTTCTTGCCGATGGTGTCGTACCAGTCCTTGAGCGACTCCTCGCCCGCGAAGTCATAGATGTAGTTCCAGCCGCCGGCCTCGTGCTGGGCCTCGATCAGGGCGAGCGCGACCTGCTCGGCGGCCTTGTAGTAGAGCTCGTCGCCGGTGGCGTGGTAGGCGTCCAGGTAGAGGTGCCCCATCGACGGCGTGCCGGGCGGCTGCACCCACAGCATGGTGCGCTTCGCCTCCATCTCGCCCCAGCTCCTCGAGAGATCCGGGAGGTAGCTCCACACGTAACCGCCGTTGTACGCGACCTCCTCGCTCATGAAGGTGGCCGCGCGCTTCATCGCGTCGACGTACGGGACCATCTCGGGCGGCACTTCATGGCCGGGACCAGGCCCCGGCTCGCTGTCCCCCCCGCAGGCGGCGAGCGCGAAGGGCAAGAGGATCGACATCGCGAACGTTCTGCGTTTCATAGGCTCCTCAATCGCACAGGGCTGCTGCGTCGGTCGCAGGGCCCGTCGAAAAGACATGGTGATCTTGGTGAACTGGAGTGGCTGACCGGATTCCCGCGCTCAGGGCATGTACTCTTCGCGCGCGGGGGTAAACACGTCGAGCACGACGGACGGCTCGAACGCCCAGGCCTGGTGCTCGACGCCCCCGCGGACCACGAAGCTGTCCCCGGCCCGCGCCTCGAACTCCTCGTCTCCGCACGAGAACTTGAGGTGTCCGGAGATGACATAGACAAGCTGATCGTGGGGGTGGCTGTGGCGCGCTCCGGCCCAGCCGACCTCCATGTGGTGCTCGACGAGCATCATGTTGGGGTTGTGGGCCAGCACCCGGCGCTTCAGCCCCGGCTCGGGCGTGAAGAACTCCACCGCATCGCCCGACACGCGCGCCAGGCTCGGGACATCGCTCTTCTTCAGATGACTCATGCTTCCTCCAGCGCCTCGCGGCAGCCCCGCTCAGGCGCGCTCCTCGATCCCGGCCCGCGCGGACCGGACCACTGAAAGGAACTCCCGCGCGCGCTCCGTGAGGACCTCGTCGCAGCCGGCCTCGAGCGCGGCCGCGTCGACGAGCTCGCCGCCGACGCCGAGCGCCACGGCGCCGGCCTCGATGAACTCGCGCGCGGTCGCGAGGTTGACCCCGCCGGTCGGCAGCAGCTTCACGTGCGGGAGCGGTCCGCGCAGGGCGCGCAGGTACTTCGCGCCGCCCATCGCGGAGCACGGGAACACCTTCACCGCGTCGGCGCCGGCGCTCCACGCGGCGATCACCTCGGTCGGGGTGAGCGCCCCGGGGAAGACCGCCTTCCCGAGCTCGCGCGCCGCATGGATGACCTCGAGGTTGAGCCCCGGGCTCACGATGAACTGCGCGCCGGCCTCGATGCACCCGCGGGCTGCGTCCGCGGTGAGCACCGTGCCCGCGCCGACCAGGACGCGGCTCCCCATCCGCGAGGTGATCTCGTGCATGACGGCGAGGGCGTCCGGGACCGTCATCGTGATCTCGAGGACCTCGATCCCTCCTGCGCACAGCGCGCGACCGGCCCGCACGGCTAGCGCGCCGCTCGACGCGCGCACCACGGGGACGACGCCGATCTCCTCGATGCGGCGGACGACGTGCTCGCGGTCCATCGCGTGATTCATCGCGTGATTCATCGCGTGATTCATCGCTCGATCCTCGCGCTGGCCCCGCTCATCGCCCGCCGCACCTCGGCGAGCGACGCCATCGACGTATCGCCCGGCGTCGACATCGCGAGCGCCCCGTGCGCGACGCCGCACTGGAGCGCCCACTCCGGGCTCTGCTCCGAGAGGAGCCCGTAGATGATCCCCGAAGCGAACGAGTCGCCGCCTCCGACGCGGTCGAGGATCTCGATGTCTCGCTGGGCGACCTCGTAGAACTCGCCCTTGCAGTACAGGATGCCGCCCCAGCCGTTGACGCTCGCGCTCCTGGCCGTCCTGAGGCTCGTGGCCACGACCGAGATGTTGGGGTACGCCGCGACGACATCCGAGATCATCCGGCGGAACCCCGTCGTGTCGAGATCGCGATAGCCCTCATCGACGCCGGGCACCTCGAAGCCGAGCGCCGCGACGAAGTCCTCCTCGTTGCCGAACAGGCAGTCGACGTAGGGCATGAGGGCCCGATTGACCTCGCGCGCCCGCTTCTGACCGCCGAAGTTCTTCCAGAGCGAGGGCCGGTAGTTGAGATCGTAGGAGATCCGCACGTCGTGCTCGCGCGCGACCTCCATGGCCTCGCGCGCGACCCCGGCGGTGGTCTCCGAGAGCGCGCAGAAGATGCCGCCCGTGTGGAACCAGCGGGCGCCGCGCTCGCCGAAGATGGCCTTCCACGGGAGGTCGCCGGCCTTCAGCCTGGAGGCCGCGCTGTGGCCGCGATCCGAGCACCCCACGGCGGCGCGCGGTCCGAACCCGCGCTCGGTGAAGTTGAGGCCGTTGCGCGCCTCGCGGCCCACGCCGTCGTAATCGACCCAGCGCACGTTGAACGTGTCGACCCCGCCCTGCAGCATCAGATCCTCGATCAGCCGCCCGATCGGGTTGTCCGCGAGCGCCGTGACGATGGCTGTCCGCAGCCCGAAGCAGCGCCTCAGCCCCCGCGCCACGTTGTATTCTCCCCCGCCCTCGCCAAGTTCGAACGTCCGCGCGGTGTGGATCCGCCGCTCTCCCGGGTCGAGGCGCAGCATCACCTCCCCGAGGCTCACCTGGTCCCACGCACAGCTCTTCGCACTTCGGATCTTCATCTTCACGCTCCTCAACGGCTCATCCACCCGCCGTCCACGACCAGCACGTGGCCGTGGACGTACCTGCTCGCCTCCGAGCACAGGAACAGCGCCGCTCCCGCGATGTCGCTCGGCTCCCCCCAGCGCCCCGCCGGGATACGATCGAGGATCTGCCGGCTGCGCGCCTCGTCGGACCTGAGCGCGGCCGTGTTGTCCGTCGTGATGTAGCCCGGGGCGATCGCGTTCACGTTGACGCCCCTCCCGGCCCACTCGTTCGCGAGCGCCTTGGTCAGCTGCGCGATCCCGCCCTTGGACGCCGCGTAGGCCGGCACCAGGATCCCGCCCTGGAACGAGAGCAGCGACGCGATGTTGACGATCCTGCCCGACCCTTGCTCCAGCATCTGCTTCCCGGCGAGCTGCGAGAGGCGGAACGCGGACGTCAGGTTGACCTCGATCAGGAGGTCCCAGTCCTCCTCGGAGTACTCGACGGCCGGGGACCTCCGGATGAGACCCGCGTTGTTCACGAGGATGTCGAGGCGCCCGAGCTCGGCCTTCGTCCTCCGGACGAGCTCCGCGTGCGCGGCGCGATCCGCGAGATCCGCGGCCATGCCGGTGGCGCGCCGCCCGAGCTTTCGCACCGCCGCCACGGTGGCCTCGCCCGGCTCGTCCTTGCCGTGACAGGCGATGTCCGCGCCCGCCGCCGCGAGCGCCGTCGCGATCGCGGCGCCGATCCCCGTGGCCGAGCCCGTCACGAGCGCGACCTTGCCGTCCAAACGAAACGGATCGTTCGTCATTTTCTTATCCCTGCTTCAACCGCGCGGCCTCGAGCCGCGGCACGAGCGCGTGAATGATGGCGAGCGCGAGCACGTAGGCGGACGCCGCCATGATGAACAGCGTCGAGTAGCTCCCGGTGAGCTGGAGGACGCGGCCCGCGATCTGCGCGATGAGCATCCCGCCGATGGCCCCGGCCATGCCCCCGAACCCGACGGCCGACCCCACCGCTTGCGACGGGAACATGTCCGTTGTGAGCGTGAACAGGTTCGCCGAGAAGCCCTGGTGCGCGGCCGTGGCGAGGCCCAGGAGCAGCACGGCGACCCACAGCGAGTCGGTGCGCGTCGCGAGGAAGACGGGCGCCACGCCGAGCGCGCAGGCGAGCATCGCTGTCTTGCGCGCCGCGTTCGCCGTCCAGCCGCGGCGCATCAGCATCGAGGAGAACCAGCCGCCGGCGATGCTGCCCACGTCGGAGAGCAGGTAGATCGTGACGAGCGGCGGGCCGATCTGGAGGAGGTTCAATCCATGCTTGCGGTTCAGGAAGTCGGGGACCCAGAACAGGTAAAGCCACCAGAACGGATCGGTCATGAACTTGCCGATCGCGAACGCCCATGTCTGGCGGTGCGGGATCAGGCTGAGCCAGCCGACCTTGCCGGGCGCCGGCGACGGCTCGCTCGTGATGTAGGCGCGCTCCTCCGGCGTGACGCGCGGGTTCTCCGCGAGGGGGCGATACAGGATCATCCAGGCGACGATCCACAGCGCGCCGATCGCGCCGGTCAGCGCGAACGCCGCGCGCCACCCCCAGGCTACCGCGATCCACGGGACCGCGAGGGGGCACACGATCGCGCCGATGTTCGTGCCGGAGTTGAACAGGCCGGTCGCGAGCGCGCGCTCCTTCTTCGGGAACCACTCCGCGATCGTCTTGAGGGCGCCCGGGAACATGCCCGCCTCGCCGATGCCGAGGGCGAACCGCGCCGCGGAGAGCCCCCCGGCGCTGCCGACGAGCGCGTGCGCCGCCGCCGCGAGGCTCCAGAACCCGACGGCGAACGAGAACCCGCGCCGCGTCCCGATGCGATCCATGAGGCGGCCCATCGTCAGCATCCCGATGGCGTAAGCGGCCTGGAACGACGTGACGATGTTGCCGTAATCGATATCGTTGTAGCCGAGGTCCTTCTGCAGCGTCGTCTTGAGGACGCCGAGGACCTGTCGATCGACGTAGTTGATCGTCGCGGCCGTGAACAAGAGGGCGCAGATCACCCATCGATAGCGCCCGATGCCGGCCGAGCGCGGCGCGGCGCCGGCGCCCGCGTCGCGCGGCACCTCCGCGGGCGCGTCGGCGATGGCCGTCGTGGACTCCGTGTTCATCACCATGAAGCTATCCTCCTGAGTTCGAGCCGCCTGACGCTGGCCCGCTCCCCTGCTCGCTACTTGAGGCTCGCCTCGAGCCCGGAGCCGCGCTGGGCGAACTCCGGCTGGACGTTGACCACCCCGAACACCCGATCTTCGCGCTCGCGGTGCGCGGCCATGAGCCAGACGAAGTTGATGGAGTGCCCCGGCGCGGCGACGTTCGGGTGATACCCCGCCGGCATCAGCACGGCGTCGCCGTCCCGCACCACCGTGACGACCTCGGGCGCCTCGGGAGCCGTGTACACGAGCTGCACGCCGAACGCCGGCGGCGGCATATCGAAATAGACGTACATCTCCTCGAGCAGGTCCGTGTGCTCGTGCGGGGGCCAGCTGGTCCAGTGCCCCGGCGCGGAGCGCGTGAAGCCCGCGACGATGCGGCCGGCCTGCACGTTCTTGCCGAGCAGGATGCTGAGCTCGCGCGTCGTGGCGTCGCCGCCCGCCTTGAACTTGAGCGACGTATTCTGCTCGACGTCCTTGTAGGGGACGACCTGGAGGGGATAGTCACCCTCCACCTCGGCGCCGCACTCGACGAGATCGACCGCCGAGCTCGTGCGCACCTCGACGACCGAGCCGCGAGGCACGTAGAGGGCGTCGTACCGCCCGAGCGCGATCACCTCCCCGCCGTTCACCTTCACGGCGCACTCGCCGGCCATACAGAGGAGCCCTACCTCGCGTCCGGAGGTCTCGAACCGCGCCTCCGGCGTGGTCCCGTCGAGCAGGATCCGACCGTAATGGAGGCGCTTCATGGGGCTGTTTGCCGGGGTCACGGAGAGCTTTCGCCCCCTGTGCGACGCCGTCGCGCGGACCACGACCTGCCCAGCGTTCACTGGCTTCATGGACAAAACCCTTTCCTCGATTCGTTAACTGGATTTACGAATGGACGCGGTGAATCCCCCGGAGCCCCGCGGCTGCGTCAGAACGCCGGGCTGGCCTTGATGTTCCACTCGACGTTCAGGCCGATGAAATGCTCCCAGGTGCGCTGGCTGAAGACGTCGTCCTGCGGATAGAGCGCCTTCGCGCCGTCGTCGCGCCGGGTCACGAGCCAGATGAACCGGAATTGAGGGCGCTTGAAATCACCCTTGCCCGCCGCGTTCAGGAACGGCACGAGCCCGAGGCGCACGAGGCTCGCGCTGTGGTGGCTCGCCGCGGGGTGCGCGCCCGCCGCCGCGGGGTCGGCCGGCGGCGGGACCCTCCCCCGCCGCTGCGCCTGATACGAGGCCTCGACGGCGACGCCTCCCCAGTCGCGCAGGTAGAGGTGCGGCCGCACGAGCAAGATGCCCTCGTCGAGGTCGGCGAAGTCGAACGGCTCGCTGGCGTTGCGGAAGGAGCGCACGTATCCCGCGGCCATCAGACCGAGCGGCCCCGTCTCGTAGTTGCCGCTCAAGGTGAAGAGGAGCTCGTGCGCGCCGGTCGCGGTGCCGTCCGGCGCGGGCTGGGTGGGCGCGCCGAACTCGCCGTAGGCCGCGAGGTCGCCCGCGTAGCGGAGGAACAGGTGCAGGTGCCCGTTGTTCACGCCGGTGAACGGGCTGATCTGCGCGCCGACGACGTACCCGGAGTCGCGCGGCAGGCGCTCGACAACGCCGGCCTCCGCCGTCTCGCGCGTGCCCGACGGCAGCTGGTGCAGCTCGCCATACAGGACGCCCTTGACGCCGCCCTTCTCCCCGACCGGGACGGTGTGGCTCGCCTTGACGCTCGAGATGAGCCGCTGGCGATCGAGGAGGTTGACGTTCGCCGCGCCAGGCTGGTTGAGCGCCGGCGGGCGCTCCACCGTCTGGAGGTAATAGGGCGAGAGCGGCCGGTTGACGCCTGCGTGCGCCGCGAAGTACGTGCGCTTCGAGGGCAGGTCGTAGCGGACGCCTCCGCCCAGCGTGTTCAGCCAGTCGAGCGGCCAGAAATCGAGGAGCTCGGCGTTGTCACCGCGGTAGAGGCGCGAGCCGACCCACACGGACAGGCCCTTGACGCCGAGGTCTCGCTCCTCGACGAAGGCGTTGCGCACCGACATGTTGATGTTCCACGGCCGCGCGTTGTTGTAGTGGAGGACGGGGGCGTCCACGACCAGGCGGACGGCGACGCGCGTGGTGGCGCCTGTGGACTCCCAGTGATCCTGCCGCTCCAGGTCCATCTGGATGTACGTGGACTCGTCGAGGCGCGAGCCCCTCAAGACGATATCGGCGTCCCGCCCCGGCCCCATCTCGGCGTCCGTGGCCGCGACGACGCGGCCGACGCCGCCGAAGAAGAAGCCGCTCTCCGGCACCGGCGCAGGACTGGGAGTCGGAGGGGGCGGCGGCTGCCCGTTCACGGCTGCTGGAGGCACCTCGGGCGCCGGAGTCGGAGTCGTGGTCGGCTGCCCGCTCACGACCGCTGGAGACACCCAGAGCGCCGCGCCGAGAAGGGCGGAGACCGCGCCGCGCCGCGGAGCGCGGCGGGAATCGTGCTCAGGATCGCAAGAGAGATGGATGATGGGATTCAAGGTGCGCCGATCTCGTGGTGTGTTGGAGCGGCAGCAGCTCAAGCAGCGTGGCTGTCGTCAGGGGCGAAAAGGCCCCGACGAGCACGCCTGGCGTGGCTCGCTCATCGATTGGAATGCGCGCAGCGCTCGCGCTCAGGCGCGCTCGCCCGCGTCCGTCAACGTTCACAACGCTCGTCGACGCTCGTCGACGTTCGTCAACATTCGTCAACGTTCGTCAACGTTCAAAGCAAGCGATGGGCCAGAGACGACCGGCTCGGTCGCAGCGCGGCGATCCAGGCGTCGTTGCCGCGGCCAGAGTGCGAATCCCGATTCAGATGGGCAGCCGCGGTGGAGAGCCCGTAAACCTCGGGTTGACACGGTTGACGTGACCGACACCGGCGGTGGACGCGCAAATCCCGCGCGGCGCTCGCGCGAGCAGAGTGCCCCCCACCCTGCCGGAATGATGGAACCGCCAAGTCGCCCAAAGACGCCAAGATTTTGTGGTTTTCTTGGCGTCCTTGGCGCGCTTGGCGGTTCAAAAGCGCCCAGCTTCGGCCGGAGTGCCCCGCGCGGGCGTCGTCTCCGGGCGGACCGCGCCGTCGCGAGCGGAGGCTGTCAACCCGACGTTGACCGCGTGGACATCGGCTGTTGCGCGCACCGCGCGCAGGGCGGGGCCGCGCAGGGGGAGCGGCGAGGCGCGTCCGCCGCGGTCGTGGTCGTCGAGCCTCCGGATCACGCGTGCGGGCTGCGCGCTGGCTGGCGCGAGCAGCTGGGGGCGGCGCGGGAGGTCAACGTCTTGCGTTGCCATGGCCTTCGCGGTAAGGGGGCGGCAATGAGTGGTCCCGAACTCGGCCGCCTCATCGACGAGGTCGATCGCACGGTGGACGTCCAGTTCGCCGCAGCCGGCGATCTCGATGAGCTGAACCGCCTGTATGCCAGCCTGCTCGGGCGCCGCGGGTCGCTCAATGCGCTGATGAAGCAGCTGCCCGGCGCGGCGCCCGAGGAGCGCAAGGCGCTCGGCCAGCGCCTCAACGCCGTCAAGGGCCGCGTGGAGCGCGCCCGCGAGGAGGCGACGGCGAGGATCAAGCGCGCCGCGCGCGATCGCGAGCTCTCCGCGCCGCCCCTCGATATCACCCTGCCCGGCCGCTGGCGCGCGCCCGGGCGGCCGCACCCGATCATGCGGACCCTCGACGAGATCGTCGATATCTTCGTCGGGCTCGGGTTCGACGTGGCCGAAGGGCCGCAGATCGAGCTCGCGCGCTACAACTTCGATCTCCTCGGGTTCCCGGCGGATCACCCGGCCATGGACATGCACGACACGTTCTACATGGCCGGCGATCCTGGCCAGAACGTGCTCCTCCGGACGCACACGAGCCCGGTCCAGGTGCGCGAGATGCTCTCCCACCCTCCGCCGGTGATGATCGTCGCGCCCGGGGTCGTGTATCGCCGCGACGACGACGCGAGCCACAGCCCCATGTTCGTGCAGATCGAGGGGCTCGTGGTCGACCGCGACGTGTCCCTCGCCGATCTGAAGGGCCTGCTCGAGGTCTACAGCCGCCGGATGTTCGGCGAGGCCACGAGGACGCGCTTCCGGCCGAGCTACTTCCCCTTCACCGAGCCCAGCGCGGAGCTCGACGTGTCCTGTCTCGTCTGTTTCGGCGAGAACCGCGCCTGTCCGCAGTGCAAGGGGACCGGCTGGCTGGAGGTGCTCGGGTGCGGCATGGTCCACCCGACGGTGCTCCGGAACGTCGGGATCGACCCGGAGGAATACACGGGGCTGGCGTTCGGCATCGGCGTGGATCGCACGGCCAACATGAAGTTCGCCGTCGACGATATCCGCGCCTTCTACGAGAACGACGTCCGCTTCCTCGGAAGCCTCTAGGCCACTGCCCCTCGCCCGCAGCCCCGATTCCCCATGTTGATATCCTACAAGTGGCTTCAAGAGATCCTCGGCGCCGATCCCGGCGTCGACGCGGTGACCTCGGCGCTCGGCCGCGGCGGGCTCGAGGTCGACCGCGTGACGCACGTGGGCGCCGCGCTGCGCTCCGTGGTCCTCGCGAGCGTCGTCGCGACGCGGCCGCACCCGGCGGGCAAGAAGGGCCTCACGGTGGTCCGCGTGGACGCGGGCGGTGGCGGAGAAGGCGTGGAGGTCGCGTGCGGCGCGCCGGTCATCCCGCAGGCTCCGGCGCTCGTCTGTTATGCGCCCGTCGGGGCGCAGGTGCTCGACCGCAACGGCGCGCTCGTGACGTTGACCGAGAAGGCGGTCGCCGGCTTCTCCTCGCCCGGCATGCTCTGCGCCGAGGACGAGCTCGGGCTCGGGTCGAGCCACGAGGGGCTCCTGACCGTGGAGGGCGGGCGTCCGGGGCAATCGCTGCTCGACTGGGAGCCTCGCCTCGAGGACTGGATCATCGAGCTCAGCGTCACCCCGAACCGGCCCGACGCGCTCGGGCACCTGGGCGTGGCGCGCGACGTGGCCGCGGTGCTCGGCATACCGTTCCGGCCGCCGGCCGTCGCCGCGCCGCGGGCGAACGGCGCCGCGGCGAGCGCCGCCGTGGAGGTGCGCGACGGGGACCGCTGCCCCCGGTATGACGGGCAGGTGATCGAGGGCGTCGGCGTGGGCCCCTCGCCGCTCTGGGCGCGGGTGCGGCTTGGACGCCTCGGCGTGCGGCCGATCGCCAATGTCGTCGACGCGACCAACCTGGTGATGCTCGAGCGGGGGCAGCCGCTCCACGCGTTCGATCTGGACACGCTGCGGCTGCCGATCGAGATCCGGCGGGCTCAGCCGGGCGAGGCGTTCGTCGCGCTCGACGGGCAGAAGCTGTCCCTGGACGAGGACGACCTCGTCATCGCCGACGCGGACCGCGTGGTGGCCCTGGCGGGCGTCATCGGAGGCGCGGACAGCGGCGTCACCGCGACGACGCGGCGGGTGTTCCTGGAGTCGGCGTACTTCGAGCCGCGCGGGATCCGCAGGTCGGCGCGCCGGTACGGCTTCCACACGGAGGCGTCGCACCGCTTCGAGCGGGAGGTGGACCTCTCCGGGGTCCCCCTGTCGCGCGACCGCGGGAGCGCGCTCATCTGCGAGCTCGCGGGCGGCGAGGTGGCGGGCGAGCCGATCGACGTGTACGTGGCGCCGCGCGCGCCGCGCCGCCTGACGCTGCGGCTCCCGCGGTACCAGCGGATCATCGGGGCCGAGGCCCCGGCGCGGGCGCGCGAGATCCTGGAGACGCTGGGGCTCTCGGTGCTGGAGCAGAAGGCGGATCGGCTCCTCGTCGAGGTGCCGGAGCACCGGCCCGACATCGCGGAGGAGATCGACCTCATCGAGGAGGTCGCGCGCATCGCTGGTTACGACCAGATCCCGAGCCGGCTGCCGCGCGTGGGGGCCGCTCCCGCGGGCGCCCGCGGCGATTACCGGCTGCGGCGCAGGGTGCGGCAGATCTGCACGGGGATCGGGCTGCACGAGGCGGTGACGTACTCGTTCCTGTCGCCCCAGGAGCTGAAGGCGGCGCGCTACGACGACGGGTCGCTCCTGCGGCTGCTCAACCCGCTCTCCGAGGAGAAGTCGGTGATGCGGCCGTCGCTGGTCCCTGGGCTGCTCACGGTGGTGCAGCGCTCGCAGCGGTACAACGTGCCGCGGGTGCGGCTCTTCGAGGTGAGCCAGGTGTTCCTGCCGTGGCAGGGCGAGGCGGGCGGCGCGGGCCAGCTGGCGCGGGTCGAGCGGCCGCCGGTGAACGAGCCGACGCGGCTCACGATCTTCCTGGCGGGTCCGCGCGACAGCTACCTGACGCGGCCCGAGGACGTCGATTTCTACGACGGCAAGGGCGCGGTCGAGGCGGTTGTCGCGGAGCTCGCGGGCAGCGTGACGCCGACGTTCGACCTCTCGGGCGAGGCGCCGCCGTGGGCGCACCCGAAGAAGGGCGCGCGCGTCCTGCTCGAAGGCCGCGAGATCGGGTACGTGGCGGAGCTGCACCCGGACGTCCGCGAGGCGCTGGAGATCACGAGCGGGGCCGTCGTGGCGGAGCTGGATCTCGCGGCGGTGGTGGCCGCGTACCGCGCGCCGGTGGCCGCGAAGCCGAGCCGGTTCCCGGCGATGCGGCACGACGTGGCGCTGCTCTTGCCGCTCGACGTACCGGCGGGAGAGGTGCTCGAGGTGCTGCGGACGACCGCGGGGGAGCGCTGCGAGAAGGTCGAGATGTTCGATCGGTACCGCGGCGAAGAGCTGCCGGCGGGGACCCACTCGCTGGGGTTCGCGCTGTGGTTCCGGTCGGCCGAGCGGACGCTGACGGACGACGAGGTCGACAAGTGGACGAAGGCCGCGGTGGACGCGGCGAAGGCGCGCTTCGGGGCGCAGCAGCGCTAACCGAAGCTCGTTCGGTCACGCTCAAGGCACGAAGTCCGTCCCCCCACCCCACCATCGCTCACGAACGTAAACGTTTACGTTTACGTTTACGTTCACGTTTACGTGGTCGTGGTCGTGGTCGTGGTCGTGGTCGTTCACGACCTGCCGTTGACGACCACGACCACGACCACGACCACGACCACGATTACGTAAACGTTCTCAGGCCTTTCCTGGAGGAGGGGCGCCGCCGTACGCTCGAGCGACAGGCAAGCTGCGGGTCGGGCGAGGGCGAAGCGAGGGGACGATGCGCGCAGTGACGCGGAGATGGGGCGTGAAATCGACCAGGAGCGCCGCGGGCCGCCGGCGGGGCGGCGCGCTTCACACTGCGACGGCGATGGCCTTCGTGACGGCGCTGCTCGCCGTCGCCGGCGCATGCCTCGAAGGAGGACTCCGCTGCGGCAAGGGCTCGTGCCCGATCGGCCATACGTGCGCCGTGGACAGGGAAGGCAACCCGGCATGCATCGTCCCGACCGAGGTCAATGCGTGCGGCAACCGCGTCGTCGAGGACGGCGAGGCCTGCGACGACGGCAACGATGAGAGCGGCGACGGGTGCAGCTTCGACTGCAGCTCCGATGAGCGCTGCGGCAACGGCATCGTCGATACGATACGCGAGGAAGAGTGCGACTGCGGCGCTGGCGAGATCGGTCCCACGGACGCTCGATGTCGCGGTCGACAGAACGCGGACTCCGAGGGTTATTGCCGGAAGGACTGCAAGGCACATTGCGGCGACGGCGCGGTCGCAGAGCACGAGCAGTGCGACACCAGCGCGCCGGTCGCCGGCTCCTGCGTGAACCTGCGCTATGATTTCGGTCGCCCCGGGTGCACGAGCACCTGCGACGCCCTGTCCACGGAGCCGTGCGGCGACTGGAACTGGCGGTTCGAATCCATCGGTACGGTGTTGTCCTTCATGAGCGTGTGGGGGAGCGGGAAGGAGGATGTGTTCGCCGTCCTGGGAAACACGACCGCGCACTACGACGGCCAGAGCTGGCACAAGATCGATGCGGAGATCTCAGCAAACTGGCGTCGCGTGTGGGGAAGCGGACCGGATGACGTCTTTGCTGTCGGCCTGGCAGGCGCCATCATGCACTACGACGGCGAGAGCTGGCACGAGATGGATTCACCGACGACGACCAGCTTGCTCGGCGTGTGGGGAAGCGGACCGGACGACGTCTTTGCTGTCGGCCTGGCAGGCGTCATCCTGCATTACGACGGCGAGAGCTGGCACGAGATGGAACATCACCTGTCGGCCGAGCTCTCCTTGGCTGGCGTCTGGGGGAGCGGACCGGGCGATGTCTTCGCCGTCGGTGATGCCGGCACGATCCTTCACTACGATGGCCAGAGCTGGCACCAGCTCGATGCGCAAACGACGGCCGACTTCATCGGCGTGTGGGGCAGCGGTCCGGACGACGTCTTTGCCGTCGGTCAGCTCGGTACGATCGCGCGCCACGACGGCCAGAGCTGGCAGAAGATGGAATCACCGGTGCGGGACGAGCTGGAGCTGCACGCCGTGTGGGGAAGCGGCCCGGACGACGTCTTCGCCGTCGGCCAGGCCGTCGATCAGGGCGGCGCGCAGGACGGCGCGATCCTGCACCACGATGGCCAGAGCTGGCAGACGATGGATTCGCCGACGTCGGCTCTTCTCGGCGGCGTCTGGGCGAGCGGACCGGACGACGCCTTCGCCGTCGGTCAGGCCGGCACGATCCTGCGCTACGATGGCCAGAGCTGGCAGACGATGGATTCGGGCACCCTGGATTATCTCGATGGCGTGTGGGGGAGCGGGCCAGACGATGTCTTCGCCGTCGGTCAGGCCGGCACGATCGCGCACTACGATGGTGACAGCTGGCAGGTGACGCTCCTGGACTCAGGGGAATATCTCAATGCCGTGTGGGGAAGCGGGCCAAACGATGTCTTCGCCGTCGGTGACGAGGGCACGATCGCGCACTACGACGGCGAGAGCTGGCAGGTGACGCACTCGGACTCAGGGGAATATCTCCAGGCCGTCTGGGGGAGCGGGCCAACCGATGTCTTCGCTGTCGGGCTGGAGAGCGCGATCTTGCACTACGACGGCGAGAGCTGGCGCAGGATGGAAGCGCCGACGCTGGCATCGCTCTACGGCGTGTGGGGGAGCGGGCCAACCGATGTCTTCGCTGTCGGCACGGGCGGCGCGCTCTTGCGCTACGACGGCATCTCCTGGCTGACGCTCAACTCCACGACGAACTCCACGCTCGACGCCGTGTGGGGCCAGGGCCGGATCTCCTTCGTCGTCGGCCAGGACGCCGCGATCTACCGTCACATCGGTCCGCCGCCGGCGCGGTAGCGGCGCAGCCTCGCCCGCGGCGCGCCCGCTACTTCAGCGTCGGCTTGATCTTCCCCGCCGTGCGCTCGATCAGCTGCTCCTGCTCGCGCTTGCTCCGCAGCTCCGCCTCGGCCGCTTCCCTCGCCTTCCGCTCCTCCTCGGTGGCCTTGACCTGGGCATCGCGCACCTCGGCCTCGGACCGCTCCGCCGTGTCCCGCGCCGTCCTCGCCTCGCCCGCCGCCACGCGGGCCCGCCCGGCCTCGGCCTCCGCGCGCACGCGGGCCTCCTCCGCCTCGCGCTGCATCTGCTCGGCCCGCCTCCGCTGCGCCTCGCTCTCCCGCTGCGCCCGCTCGGCCGCGCTCCGCTGCGCCTCCTCGCTCGCCAGCGCCTTCTTGAGCGTGTCCTCCGTCCTCCGGATCTCCTCGAGCTGCTCCGTGATCACCGTGTTCTGGCGGGTCAGCTTCACGATCCCCGCCCCCGCCGCGACCACCAGCAGCGACAGCGCCGCGATGATCCCGGACACGAGGCGGCGCCTCCCGCGTTGCTGCTGGTCGGCGAAGCGGAGCACCTCCTCCAGATAGAGCCTCTCCCGCTCCGGCAGCTCCCCGCGGTAGCGCTCGCGAAAGCCGCGCGCCTCCTCGGCGACCTTGCCGCGCCAGAGCGTGTCCGCGGCGCGGCCGCTCGCGTCCCAGAGCCTCGCCGCCGCGCGCAGCCGGTCCAGGAACGCGGCGTCTTCCTGGTTCTCGTCGAGCCAGCGCCGGAGCGTCGGCCACCGCTCGATCAGCGACTCGTGCACGATCTCCACCGTGCTGCCCGCGCGGTCGCTCCCCGTCTCGATCGCCAAGAGCCGCGCGTCGGCCAGCAGCTCCACCACCCGCTCGATCTCGCCTCGATCCCCGGGCAGCTCGCAGAGCTCGCCCAGGCTGGCCACCGCCCGCGTTCGCTCCGGCGTCACCAGGCGCTCCAGGACCACCCGCGCGAGCTTCGCCCGGTGCCCGCTCATCCCGGCCAGCACCGTGTCGGCGTGGCTCGCCAGCGCGCCCGCCACGCCCCCGAGGGCCTCGTAGCTCGCCCGCGTGAGCAGCTTGCGCCCCCGATCGCGCATCTCCCACAGCCTGGCCGCGGTGAACTGCAAGAGCGGCAGCGCGCCGCGCGTCGTCTGCAGCGCGTCGAGGATGCCCTCGATCATCGCCGCATCCTCGATCTCGTGCCGCGCCGCCTCGACCGGGCTCATCAAGGCCTCGCGCAGGCCCTCGCGCCCCATCGGTCGGAGGAACACGAGGCCTCGCGTCATGATCGCCATGAAATGCTCGTGCTCGGCCATCCGCTCGAGGAAATCGGACCGCACGGACAGGACGACCCGGAGCGGCGAGGAGGCGTCGTCGGCGATCCCCGCCAGGCACGCGAGGAACGCCTCGCGCTCGACGGCCGGGGCGCCGAGCGTGAAGAGCTCCTCGAACTGATCGATGAACAGCACGAGGCGCTTCTGCGCGCGGCCCGCCCCCCCGCGCAGCGCGGCCCCGAGCAGGCCGGGCTCGGCGCGCAGCCGCTGGATCAGGGCCCCGCGCATCGCCGCGCCGCCCTGCGGGGAGAGCGCCCTCACGTCGGTGTTGAGGGTCACGCCGGGGTGGTCGAACAGGTCCGCCAGCACCGCCATCGGCTCGCGCCCGGGCCGCACGACGAGCGCCTCCCAGCCCTCGCCGGAGCGCTTGAGCGCCGGGATCACCCCCGCCCTCACGAGCGACGACTTCCCCACGCCAGACGCCCCCGCGATCGCGAGCAGCGGCTGGCTCCGGAGGCGCGCGACCACGCCCGCGAGATCCTGCGCGCGGCCGAAGAAGCGGTCGGCGTCGGCCTCCTGGAACGACGAGAGCCCCGCGAACGGGCTCTCGTCGGCGCCGAGGAGGATTTCACGGCGCCCGGGCAGCAGCGGCAGGAGCTCGACAAGGAGCTCCTGCGCAGAGGCGAACCGCTCGGACTTCCGCTTGCGCAGGCAGCGATCGATGATCGCGCCGAGCGCGCCGATCTCCGGACGGCGCGCGCCGACGGTGGGCATCGGCTCGTCGAGCGCCGGCACCGCGAGGAGGTCCATCCGGCCGCATGGGGCGAGCGGATGCGCGCCGAGCAGGAGCTCGTGGAGCATGATGCCCACGGCCCAGACATCGCTCCACGGGCCGATGTCGATCCCTCGCCACTGCTCGGGGGACATGTACGCCAGCGTCCCGATGATCGCGCCGTCGCGCGTGAGCCCAGTGTCCCCGGCGACGGTGCGATCGCCCGAGAGGATCACCTCTTCCTCGAGCAGCTTGGCGATGCCGAAATCGACCACCTTGATCGCGCCCGACGCGTCCAGCATGACGTTCTCCGGCTTGAGGTCGCGGTGGACGATGCCGGACGCGTGCGCGCTCGCGAGCGCGCGCACGATGGGGACCACCATGTCGACGGCCAGGCCGGCGGGCACCGGCGCCGTGGACACCGCCTCGCCCGCGTCCGCGGGCCTGCGCTGGTTCATCCAGGCGCGGAGGCTTTGCCCCTCGATGTACTCGAGCACCATGTACGGGGATCCGTCGTGCTCGTTCACCTCGTGGATCGTCACGATATGCTCGTGCTTGCAGCGCGCGGTGGCCTGCGCTTCGACCAGGAAGCGCTGGACCCCGGCGCTGCTCAGCATGGTGAGGAGCTTGATCGCGACGAGGCGAGCGAGGCGGGTGTCGCGCGCCAGGAAGACCACGCCCATGCCGCCCCGGCCGAGCTCGCGCAGGAGCTCGTAATGGCCGATGCGGGCGCCGGCCGAAGGCGCCGGCCTGGCCTGCGCCAGCAGCGAGGGCGGCGGTTCGGCCGTCGCGATCATCGTGTGGCCCTGCGGCTCGCGGGCGCCCGCGACCACGCCGTCGGCCCTGGCGGTCTCCATGCCGGACAGCGCGGCCGCGGGGGGCGCTGCGCCGGCGATCACCGTGATTGCGTAGCCCGCATCCTCTGGCGAACTGCCGCTCATCGCAGGAGTCTTCTCGTCATCGTGATCGTGGGGCACCGCACCGCCGTGAAAGCATAGCCGTGTCCGAGTTCACCAGCACAGCGTTTGCGCGCCGCGGCTCCGGCCCGCCCCCTGCACCGCGACCTCCTCGTGGCCGCCAGGGCCCCGGGTAGTTCCAACAGCACCCCTGGCCCCGGCCACTTCACAGGAGGACCAGCACGGGTGTAGCCTGAGCCACGACGTCTGCTCGTCGCGCCCAGGGCGGCCGGTGCGAGCGCGCGCTCGAGGTTCCGCTGCGCTCCGGAGGAGAGGCACTTGGCTGTCATCACGACGACCCGCAAGCGACCCGCTCAGGTCGGCCTCGCCTGTGTGAAGCGCCTCGTGCCCATCGCTCTCGTGGCCCTGTACGCCTCGCCGGCGGGAGCGCAGGCAGCGCCGCCAACGGCGGAGTCGTCAGCGCCGCCGCCGAGCGCTCCAGCGCCGCCAACGGCGGAGTTGCCCCCATCGCCGCCGGCGCCGGCGCCTTCGCCAGCGGCGGAGCCGTCATCGCCGCCGCCGCCATGGCACCGGGGAGTCTCCGAGGATCGGAAGCAGAAGGCCCAGGCGCTGTTCGAGGAGGCGCGGGAGCTGCATCGGCGCATGATGCTCGCCGAGGCGCGGGCGAAGTACGAACAGGCGCTGGCTTCCTGGGAGCACCCCGAGCTCCGTCTCTACCTGGGGCGGGCGCTCGCGAGCATCGGTCTGCCGCTGCTGGCCTACGAGAACCTGCGCATGTCGCTGCAATGGGGCCCGGGGGCGCTCGATCCCGAGGCGGAGCAGGAGGCGCGCGCGGCGATGCGCGCGCTCGTGGAGCACGAGCTCGCGGTCATCGAGGTTCGCTGCGACGAGCCGGGCGCCGCCCTGCTGGTCGACGGCAAGCCCTGGTTCGTCGGCCCCGGCACCCGGCGCAGGATCGTGACGCCAGGAGAGCACGTCGTCACGGCGAGAAAGACGGGTTACTTCACGGTCGTCAAGCCCGTCCACGTGCTCGCCGGCAAAGAGGCTTCGGGCCAGCTCGCGTTGAGCCCCGATACCGTCGTCACCAGCCAGAGGTGGCCCGCATGGATCCCCTGGGCCACGCTCGGGGCCGGCGCCGCCCTGGGCTCGGCCGGCGCCCTGCTGAAATGGCACGCTGGAGCAGCTCACGACGAGGCGGATAAGCGCTTCCAGACCAGCTGCACGCCGTCGTGCATGCCATCCGCCCGCGACGAGTACGAGGGCAGCGTCCTCGAGGACCGGCTCGCGATCGGCGCGCTCATCGCCGGCGGAGCGAGCGCAATCACAGGCACGGTCCTGCTCCTCATGAACAGGCCTCAATCGTACCGCACGGAGGACCGCGGCGGCGTGAAGCTCGAGATCCTCCCCGCCGCGTCGCTCGACGCTGCGATGCTGCGGGCCCGCTTCGTGCTCTGAGACGCGCCACCGGACGGTGCCCCGCCCCGGCCTTCCCTCCGGGAGCGGAGACCCGGCGCGGGGCCTTCCCAAGAGGAGGCGCCCCGCCGTACGCTCGCGCCGCGGGCGCCCGGCGCGCCGCGGCGACCTGGGCGAACGGTGGGTTGGTAGGACGAGCTGAGGGACGAGCAGAGGATGCGCGCATTCATCCGGAGATGGGGCGTCGAGCGGAACGGGGCCGCCGCGGGTCGCCGGCACGGCGGCAGAGCGCTTTGCTATGCGGCTGCGCTGGCGTCCGCGATCGCGCCGATGGCCACCCTCGGCGCGTGCTTCGACACCGGAGCCGCGTGCGGCGCGAGCTTCTGCCCGACCGGCTATGTATGCGACCCCGACCGCGAAGGCAACCCGACGTGCTTTGCGCGAGCCACGGGCAAGCGCTGCGACGTCCCGCTTACGCCGGACGGTAATTCCTGCTTACAGGAAGACCTGAAGAGCGTGTGGGGGAGCGGGTCGAACAACGTATTCGCCGTTGGCAAGGGGGGCACGATCCTCCACTACAACGGCAGCAACTGGAAATTCATGCCGCTCGGATCGATCCCACGGAATTCGCTGAACGCCGTGTGGGGGAGCGGGCCCAAAGACGTGTTCGTGGTGGGCGAAGAAGGCACCATCCTTCACTTCGACGGCGAACGCTGGGAAATCGTAAAACACGAGTCGATCCCACAAATAACATTGAAATCAGTGTGGGGAAACGGGTCGCGAGACGTGCTCGCCGTCGGCGACGAAGGCACCATCCTGCGCTTCAAAGACGGGCAATGGAAGGCCACGACACACGAATCGGCTCCGCGAGCATCATTGAACGCCGTGTGGGGAAGCGGGCCGCAAGACATATTCGCCGTCGGCGAAAACGGCACCATCCTGCACTTCGAGGGCGAGCGCTGGGAAGCCGTGAACCACGAGTCAATCCCGCCAAAATCATTGAATTCCGTATGGGGGAGCGGGCCGCAGGACGTATTTGTCGTCGGCGAGGGCGGCACCATCCTGCACTTCGACGGCACAGACTGGACGGCCATCACATCAGCGCCGACAACACAGAAAACGTTGAATTTCGTATGGGGAACCAGGTGGGACCTTAGCCAGTATGTCGTCTACGTCGTCGGAGATGACGGCATGCTCTTGCGTCACGACAGCCTCGGCTGGAGTCGCCGTCTCCCAGCGGACGCTTCGCTCAATGCCATATGGGGCGACGCCCTGAAATTCCATATCGTCGGCGACAACGGCGTAGCCATCTCCGAGAGCGTCTCCGTGTCACCGTGGTAGCAACAGGCTACTTCAACGTCGCGTCGATCTTCCCCACGGCGCGCTCGATGAGCAGCTCCAGCTCGCTCTTGCTCCGCAGCTCCGCCTCGACGGCCCTGGCCTTCTGCTCCTCCTCGGTGGCCTTGACCTCGGCCTTTCGCGCCTCGGCCTCGGCCTTCTGCGTCTCACCCCGCGCCATCCGCGCCTGGTTGGCCGCGACGCGGGCCCTCTCGGCCTCTGCCTCCGCCCGGTCCCGGGCCTCCTCGGCGTCGCGCTGCAGCCGCTCGGCCCGCCGCCGCTGCGCCTCGCTGTCCTGCCGCGCCGCCTCGCTCTCCTGTCGCGCCCTCTCCGCCGCGCTCCGGGCCGCCTCCTCGCGCGCGAGCGCCTCCTTCAACGTGAGCTCCGCGGTCCGGATCTCCTCGAACTGTTTCATGATCACCTGGTACTGGCGGGTCACCTTCACGTATCCGCCCCCCGCGGCGAAGGCCAGCAGCGACAGCGCCGCGATGATCCCGGACGCGATGCGGCGCCGCCCGCGTTGCTGCTGATCGGCGAAGCGGAGCACCTCCTCCAGATAGAGCCGCTCCCGCTCCGGCAGCTCCCCGCGGTAGCGCTCGCGAAAGCCGCGCGCCTCCTCGGCGACCTTGCCGCGCCAGAGCGTGTCCGCGGCGCGACCGCTCGCGTCCCAGAGCCTCGCCGCCGCGCGCAGCCGGTCAAGGAACGCGGCGTCTTCCTGGTTCTCGTCGAGCCAGCGCCGGAGCGTCGGCCACCGCTCGATCAGCGACTCGTGCACGATCTCCACCGTGCTGCCCGCGCGGTCGCTCCCCGTCTCGATCGCCAACAGCCGCGCGTCGGCCAGCAGCTCCACCACCCGCTCGATCTCGCCTCGATCCCCGGGCAGCTCGCAGAGCTCGCCCAGGCTGGCCACGGCCCGCGTCCGCTCCGGCGTCACCAGGCGCTCCAGCACCGCCCGCGCGAGCTTCGCCCGGCGCTCGCTCATCCCGGCCAGCACCGTGTCGGCGTGGCTCGCCAGCGCGCCCGCCACGCCCCCGAGGGCCTCGTAGCTCGCCCGCGTGAGCAGCTTGCGCCCCCGATCGCGCATCTCCCACAGCCTGGCTGCGGTGAACTGCAGCAGCGGCAGCGCGCCGCGCGTCGTCGCCAGCGCGTCGAGGATGCCCTCGATCATCGCGGGATCGTCGATCTCGTGCCGCGCCGCCTCGATCGGCCTCATCAAGGCCTCACGCAGCCCCTCGCGCCCCATCGGCCGGAGGAACACGAGGCCGCGGATCATCGCCGCCATGAAATGCTCGTGCTCGGCCATCCGCTCCAGGAAATCGGCCCGCACCGCCAGGACCACCCGGAGCCGTGAGGAGGCGTCGTCGGCGACCCCCGCCAGGCACGCGAGGAACGCCTCGCGCTCGCCGGCCGGGGCGCCGAGCGTGAAGAGCTCCTCGAACTGATCGATGAACAGCACGAGGCGCTTCTGCGCGCGGTCCGACCACGCGCGCAGCCACGCGCCCAGGAGGCCGGGCTCGGCGCGCAGCCACGGAGCCAAGGCCGATCCCGCCGCCGCCGCGCCCTCTGGAACGGGCGTCGGCGGAGCTGCGCCCAGTGTCGCGGCGGCATGGCTGGACAGATCCGCGAGCGCTGCCATCGGCTCACGCCCGGGCCGCACGACGAGCGCTTCCCAGCCCTCGCCGGAGCGCTTGAGCGCAGGGATCACCCCGGCCCTCACGAGCGATGACTTCCCCACGCCCGACGCCCCGGCGATCGCGAGCAGCGGCTGGCTCCGTAGCCGCGCCGCCACGCCCGCGAGGTCCTGCGCGCGGCCGAAGAAGCGGTCGGCGTCGGCCTCCTGAAACGAGGAGAGCCCCGCGAAAGGGCTCTCGTCGGCGCCGAGAAAGATCTCCCGGCGCCCAGGCAGGAGGGGCAAGAGCTCGGTCAAGAGCTCCTGCGCGGAGGCGAACCGCTCGGACTTCCGCTTGCACAGGCAGCGATCGATGATCGCGCCGAGCGCGCCGAGTTCCGGGTGGCGCGCGCTGACCTGGGGCATGGGCTCGTCGAGGAGCGTCACGCCCAAGAGCCTCCCCGGGTTGACGGGCGCGAGCGGGTGCGAGCCGATCACGAGCTCGTGGAGCATGATGCCGACCGCCCAGATATCGCTGGCTTGATCGATGTCCGTCCCCCTCCACTGCTCGGGGGACATATAAGGCATCGTTCCGATGACCGCTCCTTCGCCGGTGAGCCGTGTATTCTTGTGCTCGGCGGCCTCGCGCTCGACCGCGAGGCTCGCCTCGTCGTCGCGCAGCTCCGCGATGCCGAAATCGACCACCTTGATCGCCCCCGACGCCTCCAGCATGATGTTCTCGGGCTTGAGGTCACGGTGGATGATGCCGGACGCGTGCGCTCGCGAGAGCGCGCGCACGACGGGGACCATCATGTCGACCGCCAGGCCGGGCGGCACCGGCGCCGTCGACACCCCCTCGCCGGCGTCCGCGGGCCTGCGCTGCCTCATCCAGGCGCGGAGGCTCTGCCCCTCGATGTACTCGAGCACCATGTACGGGTATCCATCGTGCTCGTTCACCTCATGGATCGTCACGATGTGCTCGTGCTTGCAGCGCGCGGTGGCCTGCGCCTCGATCAGGAAGCGCTGCAGACCGCTCCTGCTGAGCCTCGTGAGGAGCTTGATCGCGACGAGGCGAGCGAGCCGGATGTCACGCGCGAGGAAGACGGTGCCCATGCCGCCCCGGCCGAGCTCGCGCAAGAGCTCGTAGTGGCCGATGCGGGTGCCGACCATGGGCGGATCGGCTCGCGGAATCGACGAGGACGGCGGAGCGCTCGCGTCGCTCACCGCGTCGCGCCTCGCCCCATGAACGCCGGCCTGCACGACACTGACCGTCGCCCCGGCGGCGGCGAGCGCGGCCCGCGGGAGCGCCCTGCCCACGAGCACCGCGCCGGAGTCGGCCACGTCCACGAGGCTCTCGGTGCTCATGCCAGAGCGCCCTTCACGCTCGAGCGGCGCCGCGCCGGAGGATCGACGGACCGACTCCAGGGTGCTCAGCTCGGTGGGCACCGCCACTCCTCCCTGTAAAAAGACATGTCCATCGAAATCGTCGCCCCCGCGACGGCTGGAGCGATGACGAGAGCATAGGCCCCCAGCGCAGCCGTGTACACACAGACCCGCCGCCAGAGCGCTTCACACAGGACATGCGCGGGCATATCCTGGCGCGCGGAGCTTGCTCATCGGCCCGGCGAGCCGGGCGAACGCACGATGTGGCATGACGGGCGAGCCGGAGGAGAGCGATTGGCTTTCATGACGACGACCCGTAGACGACCTGTCCACGTCTCCCTTCCGTCGGCGAAGCTCCTCCTGCCCATCACCCTCCTGGCCCTCTGCGCTACGCCTGCGCTCGCCCAGGCGCCGCCGCCGTCATCGTCCTCATCGCCGCATCCTCCGGCGACAGCGGAGTCGCCGTCGCCCCCGGCATCGTCGGTGCCCCCGTGGCATCAGGGCATCTCCGAGGATCGAAAGCAGATGGCCCGTGCGCTCTTCGAGGAGGCCCGGAATTTTCACCGGCGCATGATGTTCGCCGAGGCGCGGGCCAAGTACGAAGAGGCGCTGGCTTTGTGGGAGCACCCCGAGCTCCGGCTCTATCTCGGGCGGGTGTTGAGGAGCATCGGCCTGCCGGTGCTGGCCTATGATAACCTGCGCCTCTCCCTGCGATGGGGGCCTGGCTCGCTCGACGCCGAGAAGGAGCAGGAGGCGCGCACGACGCTGCGGGCGCTCCTGGAGGAGGAGCTCGCCGCCATCGAGATCCGCTGCGACGCGCCGGGGGCCACCGTGCTGATGGATGGCAAGCCCTGGTTCGTCGGACCCGGCACCCGGCGCCAGATGGTCACGCCCGGAGAGCATGTCCTCACAGCGAGAAAGGACGGCTACTTCACCGTCGCCAAGCCCATCTTCATGGTCGCCGGCAAAGAGGCCTCCGGCCAGCTCGTCCTGAGCGCCGATACCGTCGTCGCCAGGCAGCGCTGGCCCGCCTGGCTCCCCTGGGCCACGCTCGGGGCCGGGGCGGCCATCGCCGTCATGGGCGGCCGGTTGATGTGGCAGGCCGACGACCTTCATGGATACGCCCAGGAGCGGAGCGTGCGCGAGTGCGGTCGGTCGTGCGCTCCGTCCCCCGGCTTCCAGTACGACGCCAGCGTCAACGAGAGCTGGCTGGCTGCCGGCACCCTCCTCGCCGGGGGAGCAACGGTGATCACGGCGACGGCCATGCTCTTCATGAACAGGCCACAGATCTACCGCACCGAGGACCGAGGTGGCGTGAAGGTCGAGATCCGGCCCGCCGCGGCGCCCGACGCTGCGATGGTGTCGACCTGGCTCGCGTTCTGAGCCGTCCGACTCCGGCAGGATCGAGCGGCGCGTTCACTCGCAGATGTCGATTGCCGTCTTGCACTTGCCAAACTGGCAATAGCCGCGCCTCCCGAGCGCCGGGTCCGGACATTCGACATCTGGACAATCGGCGTTCGTCGTGCACGCCTGGCCAGTCGCGGGAGTCGTCGCCAACTCCATGGCCCTCTCATAGAAGAAGACGCACAGGGCCCCTGCGTCGGGCTCGTGACGCTGATCCTCCACCTCCTGCAAGGCCTTCTTGTAGCTCTCGTTCTCCTCGAAGCACGGGTGATCCTGCGGGAGATCGGCGGCCTCCATACCGACGTCGCCCTCGCAACCCTCCTGCTGCGCCACACAGGCCATGAGGCTCTGGATCTGCTTGAAGACCGGCGTGCAGACGTTCATCTCCTTTACTGCCTGGTCGTGGAGTAGACTCATCCTGGCCGCGCACTGCTCGGCCGCAACGCCCTCGCTCAGCTTCCCACACTCGGCCAGCTTGTCGCAGCGGATCTCCTCGGGATCTGGCGGCGCTCCGGGCTCGCTCGAACAACCCGGCAGGGCCACAGCGACGGCGCAGACGAAGGGACCGCAGAGGAGGATGTTCTGGATCGTTCTCATGATTTTTTACCTTTCGCTGTCATCTCCGGCGAGCCGGGTTGGCAGAGCGTCATCGCATCCGGCGTGCCGCCCCTGCGCGCGATGGGGATCCGCAGCAGATCGGCCGCGCGATCGAGGAAGATCGGCCGCCCAATCGAGCGGTCGGCCCGCGGCCGCTCTCGCGCCCCGGGCCGGCGCGCGGGTGGCAAACTTTGCCTTCGTGGCAAAGCTTGCCAGCCCTCGGAGGAAGAGGCGGCAAGGATTGCCATCGCGCGCCGCCCCCGCGCCCCGGACGCGCCGAGGCGACCACGACTTCCCTCCTCCCGGACCGACGCCCCTTCCTCGGGCCGGATCGCGACCGATCGGATCTCCGTGGTCTACTGTTTGCGTGCGCCGCTCGGGGTGCCCCCGGCGAGCTGAGGACGTCGTTCCAAGCGCGAACGGGGCAACCGATTCGTTGGATCTCGAGGTGTCCTCGATGGCATCGAACCAGCCCTCAGCCGAGGTGCACGGTCGCTGAGCGAGGGCGAAGGCGAGGGTAGAATGCGACTACGGGGCAAGGAGCCGAGCCCAGCGGTCTCGGGTCGTCGGCGAGGCGGAGACGCGCTCCGTCATGCAGCGACGTGGGCGTTCGTGATGTCGTTGATCTACACCCCGGGTGGCATGCCGACAGGGGGCGCACAGGGCTCGGCTCGTGTTCTGAGCCCGAGCCTCACGCGCTCCGCTTCCCCTCCCGCGCCGAGATACCGAATTGCTTGAGCTTGAAGGTGAAGGTGCGGACAGGCATCCCGAGGAGCGCCGCCGCCCGCTTCTGGACCCCGTCCGCGGCGTCGAGCGCCTGACGCATGCGCGTGCGCTCGATTTCCCGGAGCTCCTCGGCGATGGGCTTGAAGCGGGCGGGCGCCGCGGCGGGCGGGGCCGAGGTGTTGTCCACAGTGGTCCGCGGCGGGACATCGAGCCCGGCGATGCGCTCGGGCAGCCCCCAGGGCTCGAGCGCCGGGCCGTCCGCCGTGGCGGCCGCGTACTCCATCGCGTTCTTGAGCTCGCGCACGTTGCCAGGAAACGGGTGAGCGAAGAGCGCGGCGAGCGCGGCCTCCGAGAGCTCGAGCGCAGGCCGCCCGGTCCGAGCGCACGCCTCGGCGAGGAACAGACGGGCAAGGATCGGCAGCTCACGCCGCCTGTGCCGGAGCGGGGGCAGCTCGACGACGGCGGCGCTCAGGCGGAAGAGCAGGTCTTGACGGAAGCGGCCGGCGTGGACCTCGGCCTCGAGATCGCGGTTCGTGGCAGCGACGATGCGGATGTCCACCTCGCGATCGCGGACGTCGCCGAGGCGGGTGATCCGCTTCGCCTCGAGCGCGCGGAGCAGCTTGGCCTGCGCGCCGAGGGGCAGCTCGCCGATCTCGTCGAGGAAGACGGTGCCGCCGTGCGCTCGCTCCAGCAGGCCGGGCTTGGGCGCCCGCGCCTCCGAGAACGCGCCCTTCTCGTAGCCGAAGAGCTCGCTCTCCACCAGCGCCTCCGGGAGCGCGGCGCAGTTGAGCGTGATCAGCGTCTTCTGCGCCCGCGCAGACCAGTGGTGCACGGCCGCGGCGGCGTTCTCCTTGCCCGCCCCCGTCTCGCCGAGGACGAGGACCGGCAGATCGCTCGCCGCGAGGCGCCGGATCAGCTCGAACAGCCGGATCATGGCCGAGTCGGCCACCACGATGGTGCGATCGCCGATGACGTGCCGGACGGCGGTCTGCGAGGCGAAGGCGATCGCCCCCGGAGCCGCGATCGACGCGGCGGTCCGCGCGCCCGCGAGGAGCGTCTCGGTGTCGCCGCCGTCGAACGGGTAGGAGGCCAGTCCGCCGCGGGCCTCGGGGGCCAGCGGCGCGATCGCCTCGAGCACCTGGAGCACCGCGGCGCGCGCCGCCTCTCCGCCGAGCTCGGGAAACCCGATCGCCAGGTGAGAGGCGCCGTCCCAGGCGACGATGTCCACGAGCCGGAGCGCCGAGAGCGCCCGATGCGCGAGCATCGTGCGCATCTGCACGGACCCGAGGGACACCACCGCCAGGCCGAACGGCCGCGCCGAGTCGGCGGCGCGCTCGATCTCCTCCTCCACGCGCCGGCGCAGCCGGCCCATCTCGATGAGGGCGCTGCCCCGGGGCGGCGCCTCGCGCCGGAGGATCAGCGTTGTATCGCCCATGGTGATGACATCGCCGGAGCCGAGCGCGCACGAGCCCTCGATGCGCTCGCCGTTGACGAGCGTCCCATTGTGGCTGCCGAGATCGGTGATCCGGATCTCGCCTCTGGAGAAGACGAGCTCGGCGTGCCGCCGGGAGACCGCCGCGGTGTCGAGCCTCACGTCGGCCTCGTCGCTGCGCCCCACGACGAGCACGCCGTCGTCGGGCAGGGCGCGCCTGTACGATGAGGAAGCGCCGATGACGAGGAGGTAGGAGTAGATTCCCGGGCTGTCCGGGGACTGCCGCAGATCGAAGGTCTGCGTCGTCAACGGCGAGCTCTCGGGGCCGCTCATCAGGCCGAGGCTATAGTCGAAGCCCGCGCCCATGCAAGCTGCGAGCCTCTCGGGTCAGCGACGGACCACAGCGCTTTCCGCGGCTCAAGCGTGGATGGCGTGGCCGGGGCGCTTCAAAGGAACCCCTCTCCCGCCCCGGAACCTTCGCCGCCAGCGCCTGTCAAGAGCGCTATCGAAGGAGGCACTCGTCATGGCTGAAGCTTTCCACATGGGCGGCTGGGGCATGTTTCCGACACTCGTCTTCGGGCTGCTGCTCCTGGCCGCATCCGTCCGTTATGCCATCTCGCCCGAGCGGCGCTTCGTACCCCTCCAGGTGAGCCTCGGTATCCTGACGCTGGTGGCCGGCGGGCTCGGGTTCGTCAGCGGCACCATCAAATCGCTCACGTACATCGGCGCGGTGGACCCCGACGCGCGCTGGATCTGGCTCGTCGGCATCGGCGAGTCGCTCAACAACATCGGGCTCGCGCTCGCGCTCCTCGTCCTCTCGTCCATCGCCGCCACCGTGGGGGCTTACCGCGTCTCGCAGATGGAGCCTGCCCGCTGACGGGAGGCGTCCTGCTGCGGTCTCCGGCCCATCCCGCCGCCGACGCCGCGCCGAGGCCGCGCTCGTCCGCCGTCGGCCAGCAGCCTCAGGGGGCCGGGCGTCCGGCCGCCGCGAGCGCGACGCGCCGCTCGATCCCCAGGAACAGCAGCGGCAGCGCCACCGTGAACACGATCGACAGCCCCGCGACGACCGGCATGCCGTCGAGGCGGTGGTCCGGCAGCTCGTGGAGCAGCCTGGCCGACGAGAACGCGGCGAGCGCGGACGACATGTGCTGCACGGCCGACTGCATCGAGGTGAAGCGCGCTCGCTCGGCGGGGCGCGGCACCTTCGACGTCAGCGTGTTGTGCGAGACGTTGCGGAACGTCATGCCCAGCATGAAGACGATGAAGATGGCGAGCACCGGCAGCCCCGGCGTATACGAGACGAACCCCGCGTACAGGACGCTCACGAGCACCACCGCCCCCACCGAGCCCGTCTGGAACGCGCCGAAGCGGTCCACCAAGGGGCCCACGGCCCGCATCGCGAAGAAGCTCACAAGGCCCCCCACGAAGTAGAGCAGCCCGAGCCGCTCGCGCGGATACCCGAGGTTGTACTGCACGTACGCAGAGATGTTGGGGATCACCAGGAACGACGCCACCGTCAGGATCGCCGTCGTTGCGTACGAGAGCAGCACGATCGGCCGGCCGAGGAGCGCGCCGAGATCGCCGAGCGAGCTGCCGGACGGCCGCGCTTCGGTCAGGTGATCCCGCATCGACGGCAGGAGGAAGATCGCGAGCCCGGCGACGAGCAGCCCGAGCGCCGCGACCGCGAAGAACGGCAGCGGAAAGCCCCCGCGACGCGCGAGCTCCAGCCCGGCGGGGACGCCGAGCACCGAGGCGACCGAGAACGAGGCCATCACGACGCCCATCGCCTTGCCGCGCCGCTCGGGCGGGATGACGTCGGCGACGATCGAGAACGAGACGGATGTCGCGGGCCCGCCGAACGCCCCTGCGAGCACGCGCGCCGCCATGAGGCTCGGGAGCCCCGTCGCGAAGCCCCCGGCCGCCGTGCCGGCGACGAGGCCGAGCATCGCCACGGCGAGCGCGCTGCGGCGGTCGAAGCGGTCGAGGAAGAACGCGCCGGCGAGGCCCGAGATCGCGGCCGCCGCCGTGTAGCTGCCGCCGATGAAGCCGATGCTGGACATCGGGATGCCGAGGGCGACCGCGAAGTCGGGCCCGAGCGGCATCACCATCACGAAGTCGAGGATGTTGATGAACTGGACCGCTGCGACAAGGAAGATGATGCTCGATTCGGAGCGCTGTATGGACACGAGGGTTGACTCTAGTCGACTCCGAGCGCGCCCGCCCCGCCTCGACGCGAAAAAGCGCCGCGACACGCCGCCCATGCCCTCACGCGCACCCTCACCGCTCCCCTGCTCACCTCGGCTCGCGCGTCGCGCGGGTTGCTCCCGGCGCAACGCCACGTTGCGCGCTCGCACCGTTGTCCCTCCATGAGGTCCACCTTACGATGAGACGATGAGCCCCATGGATCGCCGCACCGCCCTCGGCGCCCTCGCCGCAACGCCCGTCGTCGCCGCGTGCGACCCCTCCCCGCCCTCGCCCGAGCGCACCGACGAAGCCGCGCTCGCCGCGGCGGACGTCGTCCGCGACGTGGCGCCGCTCGGGTTCCCCTGGGAGACGCTCGACCCCTTCCTGTTCTGCGTCCACCACGACGACGCGTATCCGGCCGGCAACGAGCGGATGGGGCCGGCCGCCTCGCTCGCGGGCCGCGCCATCGGGCGCGATTTCGCGGGCAAGGACGGCTGGCGCATGTACCACGGCGACGTGGTCCCCGGCTTCCCGCAGCACCCGCACCGCGGCTTCGAGACCGTGACGGTCGTGCGGCGCGGGCTCGTCGATCATGCGGACTCGCTCGGCGCGGCCGCGCGCTACGGCCGCGGCGACGTCCAGTGGCTCACGGCGGGGGGCGGCATCGTCCACGCGGAGATGTTCCCGCTCGTCGAGAAGGACGGGCCCAACCCGCTCGAGCTCTTCCAGATCTGGCTCAACCTGCCGCGCGCCGACAAGCTCGCCGAGCCGCACTTCGTGATGCTGTGGGGCGACACGATCCCCAGGCAGATCGCGCGCGACGCCGCGGGTAAGGCGACCGAGATCACGATCGTCGCCGGCCGCCTCGGCGAGCTCCGCCCGCCGGCTCCGCCGCCGAGGTCGTGGGCGGCGCGCGCGGCGTCCGACGTGGCGATCTGGACGCTCAAGATGGCCCCGGGCGCGCGGTTCACGCTGCCGGCCGCCTCCCCCGGCACGAGCCGCGCGCTCTACTTCTTCCGCGGCGCCGAGCTGCGCGTCGGCGCCCGCCGCGTCCCCGCGGCCCACAGGATCACGCTCCGCGACGGCGCCGCCGCGCTGCTCGAGAACGGCCCCGACGAGGCCGAGCTCCTGCTCCTCCAGGGCCAGCCCATCGGCGAGCCCGTCGCGCAACACGGCCCCTTCGTGATGACCTCGATGGCGGAGGTCCAACAGGCCTTCCTCGACTACCGGCGGACGGGCTTCGGCGGATGGCCGTGGCCGAGCGACGGCCCGGTCCACGGGCGCGCGGAAGGCCGCTTCGCGCGCTACCCCGACGGCCGCATCGACAAGGCGGGCTGAGCCCCTCGCCCCCGCGTGCCGGCGCGCCGATCCCTCACCTCGCGCCGAGCTCGGGCTCGTCGCTCCAGCAGTCGTTCGCGCTCGCCCGGTGTCGCGCGCGGTACTCCGAGGGGCTGACCCCCTCGGAGCGCCGGAACTGCTCGGCGAAGCGCGACGCCGAGTCGTAGCCGCAGGCCGTCGCGACCTCCAGCACGCCGTGGCGGCCCGAGCGCAGGAGCGCCTTGGCGAGTTCGAGGCGCTCCTTCCACAGGAGGGCCCTGAACGAGACCCCCTTCGCGCCGAGCCGGCGGCGCAGCGTCGCGTCGCTCACCCCGAGCGCGCGCGCGACCTCCGGCGCCGCCCACGGGCGCGCCGGATCGCGGCGCACCAGCGCCCGCACCGCGAGCGTCGGATCGAGCGCCAGCGTCGAGGAGGCGGCGCGCGCCTCGTCGAGCTGCTCCCGGTGCTGCAGGAGCAGGGTCAGGATGAGATCCTCCAGCCGGTGCTCGATGAGCAGCGCGTGCGCGCCGGGCAGGAGGAGCGTGTTCACGAGGTGGATCAGCGCCTGGATCGACGGCATCGCGGAGCGCAGCAGGTGCGGCCGATCCGCCTCGAAGCCGCCGAGCCCCCGCTGGACGCAGAGCGTGGGATAGCGGCGCTGGAGCCGCTCGTCGACCTCGCTCAAGAGCTCGATCGTGAACGAGCGGTACGCGCCGCGCTCCGGATCGGGCTCGTTCACCAGCTCGAGGGGGATGCCCTGCGGCACGAGCAGTATCTGCCCCTCCCGGGCGACAAGGCGCGTGTTGCCGTCCGGGCCGTCGAGGAAGATCCGCTTCGCGCCGTCGAGGATGAGCACGACGAGCGGCCGGGAGAGCCGCTGTATCGTTATCCGCTCGCGCGTGCGGGTGAAGACGCCGACCCATCGGGCCAGGCCGGCGCCGCTCGCCGAGGACGTGCGCTCCAGGCGGGAGATGGCCTCTCTGAGCGCGCCCCAGGCCTGGGCTTGATCGGTAGGCTCGAGCAGTCGGGTGAGCTGGGTCTTCATCGTCGCTCCTGATTGAAAAGGGCGCGTCTCTCGCCGCGGAGACACAGCGCGGGGCCGGCCGGGGCGGCGCAGCGTAACCGCGCCGCCCCTCGGCCCAAAGCGCTGTTCCGCCGGCTCACTTCACGTCGAGCAGGACGATCTCGCCGTCGTTGAAGAGCGGGACGAGCAGGCGATCTCTCGCGCGGTCCCAGCCGAGATCGGCGGGGCTCGGGAGATCCGCCGCGAGCGTGGAGACGCGCGGCGCCGCGTCCCCGGCGGGGTCGATCTCGAAGACGGCGCCCGCGTCCCAGCTCGACACGAGGAGCCGGCCGTCGTCGAGGCGCACGAGGCCGTCCAGCGTGCCGGCGGGCAGGGAGATCTCGCGCCGGAGCTTCCCCGAGGCGTCGAGCGCGTCGACCCGCGCTGCGCCGAGGTAGGCCACCCAGATCTCGCCTTCCGCGCACGCCACGCCGTTCGGGTGCGGCAGCGCGGGATCCGCGAACAACCGGGAGACCTCCCCGCCCGGATCGACCGAGACGAGCGCGTCGGTGCCGATCGAGGCGAACGCCCCGTCCTCGATGGCCACGCCGGAGTCCGAGACCACGATCGACCCGTCGGGCATGGCCGCGACGTCGTTGAGCAAGCCGGCGCCGGCCACCTCGATGTCCTCGATCGGCGCGCCGTCGCTCGCGTCGAAGACGCGGATCGCGTCGATATCGGCCACATAGAGCCTGCCGCCCGCGATGGCCATGCCCTTCGGGGCGTTCAGCGTCACGCCCTCCGACGCGCCGTCGATCCATGTCAAATCGAGGACCTCGCCGTCCGGCGAGACGCGCGAGATGAACGCGCGGTCGTCCTTCTCGACGGGTGAGCCGACGATGTTCGAGACCAGGTAAACGTCGCGCTCCTCGTCGTGGAGCACCGACTCGGGTGTGCTGAAGCCGCCGACGCGGCGGAGCTCCGGCGCGGCCGGGGCCTCGCTCTCGGCGCACGCCGGGAGGACGGCAGAGAGGCAGGCGAGGACCGCGGCGGCGCGTTTCGATTGCGTTTTCATTGTGTGATCTCTCGTGTGAACGGGCCGGCGACGCGCCGGCTGGTGCGCCTACCCTGCGCCGGGTCGCCGCGCGGCGCGCGCCCGCGGCGCTCATTGGTACGCCCGAAACGCTCACGCGCCGGACGGCGCCGCTGCCGGCGAAGGCACGGCGGCCCGCGCGAGCCGCGGAGCCACGCCCGGCCACGGCTCGTCTCGACAGGGGAGAGCCGATCGTTCAAGGCGTCTCCGTCGCGCCACCCGACCCGAAATCGAAACCTGCAAGACAACGAATTACACGTCCACGTCGCTTGCTCGACCCCGCGCGGCGCCGCCATGCATCGTCCGTGCTGAACGACGCGAACCCCCGCTCTCCGCAGGTGCGGTGCCGACGAATGAGCACGGGTCCAGCTCGAACGGCGCGTGACGCGGGCGCCGGCGCCCGCGCGGGGCGAGCGCGCGAAACGTCTTGGTCGACATGCCCCGCACCTCCCGGGCCGCACCGGCGACACGCCGTGAGTCGAGAGCGGATATCGAATACTTGACAAGTGTTGCGCCCCCGACAATCATGCGTTCACTGTGGTCCGGCCGAAACGTGGTCCCCTGTAATGCAGTGTCTTTCAGATCCAGATCCCCAGACGCTGCTCAACGAGCAGGTCGCGGCGCTTCGCAGGCGCGTCGCGGAGCTGGAGCAGGCGCTGGCCGAGGCGCAGCAGCCGGGCGCGGCGTCGCACGAGGCGCGGCCAGACGAGCGCGATCCTGGGCTCCTGACCAGCCTCTTCGCGGCGGAGGCCTCGGGGTACGCCGCGATGCTCGACGCGATCCCGGCGATGGTGTTCTTCAAGGATCGACACCACCGGTACCTCGCTGTCAACAAGGCCTACGCGGCGCACTATCACCTCTCGGCCGACAGGATCATCGGGAAGCGCGATGAGGACATTTTCGTCGAAGAGGTCGCGCGCAGCTACCGCGACAACGACGAGAACATCATGTCGGAGGGGATCCCGCGGCTCAACGTGGAGCTCCAGTGGAAGCTCGAGGACGGGAGCGACGGCTGGACGCTGGAGAACAACGTCCCGTTCCGCGACGCGAGCGGGCGCGTGATCGGGATGGTCGGGGTCGTGGTCGACATGACCGCACGAAAGAGGACGGAAGAGGCGCTGCGGAGCACCGAGGCCGATCTCCTCGCCATCCAATCGCGCCTGCTCGAGACGATAGCCGCGCTCTCGACTCCGGTCCTGCCCATCGAGCACGGCATCATCCTCGTGCCCCTCATCGGCCATCTCGACACGGCGCGGGGCAGCCAGCTCATGGAGGCCCTCCTGCAAGGCGTGGAGCGCCACGACGCCGAGCTCGTGATCGTCGATCTCACCGGCGTCCCGATGATCGACAGCGCCGTCGCGCACCACCTCCTGCGCACGGTGCACGCCGCGCGCCTGCTCGGCGCCGAGTGCGTCCTGGTGGGGATGTCCGCGGGCACCGCCGCAGCGCTCGCGAGCCTCGGCGAGACGCTGGAGGGGATCGTCCTCCTGAGAGATCTCCGGGCCGGTGTGCGTTACGCGATGGCGCGGCGGAAGGCCATGGCCCGCGTGCATCCGATGTCGCCACCGTAGATGACGAGAGACATCAAGAGACACCAGGAGATCTGTCCCACTCCCCCGCACATATTCTTCCACGCATCCTTCCCCGCGGCCTTCCATGTAACGGCCGGCCTCGCGCCCCCTCGAAATCCTCACGCGCCAGGTCTCGCTTGACCCTCCGGCGAGGCGCCGGTTACATTCCGTTCAGCCTTTCGACGCTTCATTCCCGGCTGGTGTAGAGCGGGCCGGTTCACCTCTTCACCACCCCTCAGCGAGCTCGCCGCGCCCGGTGTCCCCCGCGCGTCGAGCGGTCAGACCCGCGATGACGCCGCGTATCCGCCCGTTGCCCCTCGACAAGGTCCACCCTGCCAATACCGCCCTCCTCGTCATCGACATGCAGCGCGACTTCGTCGAGGAGGGCGCGCCCTGCGAGGCGCGCGGGGCGCTCGAGATCGTGCCGAGAATCAACGCGCTCGTCGCGTGGGCGAGAGGGCGTGAGCTGCCCGTCGTCTTCACGCAGGAGATGCACAGGGCCGATCGGTGCGACTTCGGCATCGAGCTGGAGTTCGAGCCGCTGCACTGCCTCGAGGGATCCCGCGGCGCCGAGATGGTCGATGGGCTGCGGATCGAGCCGCAGGATCATCGGATCTTCACCAAGCGGCGCTACGACTGTTTTCTGGGCACCGACCTCGACCTGCTGCTCCGGTGCAAGCGGGTGGAGAACCTCATCTGCTGCGGCGTGTGCACGAACATCTGCGTGCTCAGCACCGTGCTCACCGCGAGGAGCCTGGATTACCGCGTGCTGCTCCCGGTCGACGCCGTGGCCGGGACCTCACGGGAGCTCCACGACGCCGCGATCCTCTGCATGAGCAACGCGTTCGCCTACGTCACCGAGAGCGCCTCGGTGATGCAGCTCTTCGGCTGACGGATGCCCGGCGACCGAGCGCCGCAGGCCCCGTCGCGACAGTGCGAGCGACCACCGCCGCGCTGGCTCGCGCTCGGCCGCCCCGTTTCCGCCCGGGCCCGTCTCGCGCTCGGCGCGGCGAGCTTCCTCGCCACCCTCGCGGCGTACGCCTGGCTCACGGGCCGCGACGGGGTGAACACCGCCCTCGCTCCCACGCTCGCGAGCATCGGGCAGGCGACGGCCGACGCGCTCGGCTCGGCAGAGCTCTGGCTGGACGTCCGCTACAGCTTCCTGCGGGTCACGGCCGGGTTCGTGGCCGCCGCGCTCCTCGCGGTGCCGCTCGGCGTGCTCGCCGGCGCGTTCCGATCGATCGCCGCGCTGATCGAGCCGCCGACCGAGTTCCTCCGCTATGTCCCCGTGCCGGCGCTGATCCCGCTCGTCATGATCGCTGCGGGCATCGGCGAGGGCGCGAAGGTCCTCCTCGTCTTCCTGGGGACCTTCTTCCAGCTGCTGCTCATGACCGCGGACGAGGTGCGGCGGGTCCCGGCGCCGCTGCTCCAGGTCAGCCAGAGCCTCGGAGCCACCCGGCGGGAGATCGTGTGGCGCGTGCTGGCCCCGGCCGCCCTCCCCGGCATCTGGAGCGCGCTGCGCATGTGCAACGGGTGGGCGTGGAGCTACGTCGTCGTCGCGGAGCTCGTGGCCGCCACCGAGGGCCTCGGCTTCCGCGTCCTCAGGTTCTATCGCTTCATCCAGACGCCCAGCATCTACGCGTACCTGGCGGTGCTGGGCGCGATCGGCCTGGGGCTCGACTGGGCGTTCGGCGCGGCGCACCGCCGGCTCTTCCGCTGGGCCAGGGGGCGCGACGCGTGACGCTCTCCGTGCGCGGCGTCAGCAAGGCGTACGCCGGCCGCCGCGGCGAGACCGGCGCCCTCTGCCCGCTCGACCTCGATGTCGGCGAGGGCGAGTTCGTGAGCCTCGTGGGCCCCTCCGGGTGCGGGAAATCGACGCTGCTCCACATCGTCGCGGGGCTCGAGCCGGCGACCACCGGGACCGTCACGCTCGGCGGCGAGCGCGTCCTCGGCCCCGGCGCCGAGCTCGGCGTCGTGTTCCAGCAACAGACGCTCTTCCCGTGGCTCAGCGTGCGGGAGAACGTCCGCTTCCCGCTGACGCTGGCCCGCCACCGCGGCCGGGCGCGGCAGGCCGGCTCCGAGCGAGAGGCGGACCGCGTCGAGCGCCTGCTGCGCCTCGTCGATCTGTGGGAGTTCCGCGACAGCGCGCCCGCGGAGCTGAGCGGCGGCATGCAGCAGCGCGCCGCGCTGGCGCGGGCGCTCGCCGCGCAGCCGGAGGTGCTGCTGATGGATGAGCCGTTCGGCGCCCTCGACGCCCAGACACGTGAGGAGATGCAGGGGCTCCTGCTCCATGTGATCCAGCATCACCGGATCACGACGCTCTTCGTCACCCACGACGTGGATGAAGCCCTGATCCTGTCCGATCGCGTGGTGGTCTTCTCCGAGCGCCCCGGCCGCGTCGTGGCCACCTTCGACGTGCCGGTACCCCGGGCGGATCGCTCGCCCGACCTCAAGCTCGACGAGGCGTTGCTGCGCCTCAAACGGGATATCCTGTCGCTCCTGCGGGGGAGGGCCCGCCCCGAGGAGCAGCGCCGCAGCTTGCTTTTCGGGCTTACGCATACGCCGAGGGGAGAGGATCCATGAACCGAAGGACCGTCGTGCTAGAGCTCGGGGCAGCGCTCGCCTGCCTCGTCCTGTCGCCAGGCTGCTCGAAGAAGGACGAGCCAGCGCGCGAGGTGCCCGCCGCCGCGCCGGGCGAGAAGCCCGGGGCCGCGGCGAACGCGCCGGTGAAGCTGACCGTGGGACACGACATGTGGATCGGCTATGCGGGCGTGTTCATCGCGAACGAGCTCGGGCTGTTCAAGCAGGCTGGCCTCGACGTCGAGCTCAAGCCGTTCTCGAACCCCGGGGACACGCTGCCGGCGCTGGCCGCGGGGAAGCTCGATATCGGCCTGACGACCCTGCAGAACCTGGCCGTGCTGAGCGGCAACGGCGACACGGACGTCGTGGGCATCGCGCTCATCGACAGCTCGAACGGCGCGGACGCGGTGGTGGCGAAGGAGGGGGTCGCGTCCATGGCCGATCTCAAGGGCAAGACGGTCGCGCTCACCCTCGGCGAGGTCAATCACATGCTGTTCCTCGCCGGCCTGAAGAAGTCCGGGCTCTCCACGGACGACGTGAAGGTCACGAGCATGAGCGCAGACGATGCCGGGGCCGCGTTCGTGGCGGGGAAGGTCGACGCCGCGGTCACCTGGGAGCCGTGGATCACCAAGGCGACCAAGGGCGGCGGTCGCGTGATCTTCTCGAGCGCCAGCGTCCCCGACACCATCATGGACGCGGTGGCCGTGCGCCGATCGCGGCTCGCCGAGTCCGGTGACGCCTGCTCGCGGTTCATCGGCGCCATCGATCAGGGGGTGCGCGTCCTGCGCGGCGAGCCCGACAAGGCGATTCCCATCATCGGCAAGTACTTGAACGCTCCGCCCGAGGACGTGAAGGGCATGCTGGCCGGCGACAAGATCTACGACCTGGCCGACAACAAGCAGCTCTTCGGCACGGCGGAGAAGGCCGGCCCCGTGTACGCCTCGATGAAGGCGGTGGTCGACTTCGCGGTCGAGTCCAAGCTCGTCAAGAAGGCGCCGGCGCCGGAGTCGCTGCTCGACCCGAGGCTCGTCCGATGAGCCGCGACGAGGAGCTCATGGCGCGCGCGCTGGAGCTCGCGCGCGGCGCGCAGCGCGCGGGCGAGCCGCCGTTCGGCGCCCTGGTGGCCGCCCCCGACGGCACCGTCGTCGCCGAGGCGACCGACGAGGTGAACGCCCAGCGCGACTTCACGTGGCACGCCGAGGTCGGCGCCGTCCGCCGCGCCTGCGCGGCCGCCGGGCCGGACCTGACGGGCTACACGCTGTACACCACCGTGGAGCCCTGCCCGATGTGCTTCACCGCCGCCTGGCTCGCCCGGGTGAGCCGCGTCGTCTTCGGCTGCACGATTCAGGAGGTCACGGCCGCGACCGGCGGCGCGCAGCGCGAGCTGGCCGTCCCCGCGCGCTGGATGAACGAAAACTCCGGCGCTCCCGTCGATCTCGTCGGAGGCGTCCTCGCCGACCGGTGCCTCGCGCTCTTCAGCCCGTCGTGACGCGCTCGCCTGCGCCGACAGGACCGGCGATCCCGCGTTCAGGAAGCGCTTTCTGGAGAGCATCTCCGCCGACGCCCGCACGCTGACGCTCGCCCGCGTGCGGCTCAAGGAAGATGCCTCCTCGGCCCGGCACGTGCCCTCGTAGGGTTTCCGCGAGGGCGGACAGCATCGGTCCGGATTGAGTGTTGCTCAGGAAGCAGCCGCGCTGGATCGGTGCTCGATTCCGAGCAACGCGCGGGCAGAGCGCGCCGGAGAGACGCCGAGATCCGCGGTCGAGCAGCGACATGGAGGCAACGGCGTCGAGGCACGCAGGTTGCAGATTGCCGCGCGCCAGCACGGCCATCGATCTCACACCGGCGACATCGGCGCGCCCAACCCCTTTCCGGAGTCTTTCATGACTGACCGTATCGCTCGTCTCAAGGCCTCGCCCTCCGTGGCTGTCAAGGAGAAGCTCGATTACCCCGTCATCGACACGGACATCCACACCAACGATTACTCGCCGGCGCTGGAGGATTTCGTCGCCACCTACGGAGGCGCCAAGCTCGTCGACGACCTGCGCAAGGCGCTGAGCTCCCGCCGCCGCAACGCCGAGAACAGCAGCGGCAAGGACTGGTACAGCCAGACGCCCGAGGAGCGGCAGCACTACCGCACGGTCAGGTCGCCGTGGTGGGCGCGGGTGACGCGCAACACGCTGGACGTGGCCACGTACCACCTGCCGGAGCTGCTCGCCGAGCGCCTCGAGGAGCAAGGGTCCGATTACTCGGTCCTGTTCCCGAACAACACCCTCGCGCCGCTCGCCGTGAAGGACCCGGGCTCGCGGCAGGCGCTCCAGCGCGCGATCAACCATTACCACGCGGAGCTGTTTCGCAAGTACAGCGACCGCCTCACCCCGGTCGCCGGCATCCCGCTGAACACGCCCGAGGAGGGCATCGAAGAGCTGGAGTTCGCCGTCAAGAAGCTGGGGCTCAAGGCGATCAACATCGCCGGCGGCGTGCGCCGCCCCATCAAGGCGATCGCGGAGAAGTACCCGCCGGCGCACCACCCGGAGATCGCGAAGTACGCGACGTACATCGACTTCTACGGCATCGACAGCGAGTACAACTACGATCCTTTCTGGGCGAAGGTGGTCGAGCTCGGCGTGCCTGTCCTCACCCATTACGGGAGCCAGGGCTGGACGGGGCGCTCGTCGATCAGCAACTACATGAACAACCACGTCGGCCACTTCGCCGACGGCTCGGAGGCGTTCGCCAAGGCGCTCTTCTTCGGCGGCGTCACCCGCCGCTTCCCCGGGCTGCGCATCGGCATGCTCGAGGGCGGGGCGGACTGGGGCGCGCGGGTCTACATCCACCTGGTCGACCGCTTCCAGAAGCGCGGCCCGGAGGGCCTGAAGCACTACGACCCCGCGGCGACCGACCGCGCGCTCTTCACCGAGCTCTTCCGGCGCTACGGCGCGGATCTCGCAAAGCTCGCAAACGGGCGCTCCATCGAGGGCGAGCAGCTGATCGCCGACACGCTGGGGGCCGGGTACACGAGCGACGCCCGCCAGCCGGCGCCGGAGTACCGCAACGATTTCGAGGCCGCGGGCATCGAGAAGATCGAGGACATCCGCGACCGCTGGGTCAACAACTTCTTCTTCGGATCCGAGTCCGACGACCGCACCATCGCGTCCGCGTTCAACGCCAAGGCGAACCCGCTCGGCGTGAAGATCAACGCCATCTACTCCTCCGACGTCGGCCACTGGGACGTCCCCGACCTGACCGAGGCGCTCGCGGAGAGCTGGAAGCTCGTGGAGGAGGGCGTCCTCAGCGCCGAGGACTTCAAGGCGTATGTGTTCGAGAACCCGTACAAGCTCTATACGGAGGCCAACGCGAGCTTCTTCAAGGGCACGCGGGTCGAGGAGAAGCTGAAGCGCAAGGCGGGCGCCGGTGACGAGCGGCGCGGCCCGCAACCGGGCTCGAGGAGCGAGGGTCTACCCGGCAAGCCGGTCGAAATACGCGCGTAGCGCCGCAGCGTCGAGCCCTGCCCCGAGCGCGAACATCAGCGCGAGCCTCGCCTTGGGCCCCGAGAGCGCGCCCGCGGCGATCACCCCGAGGTCGCGGAGCCGCCGCCCGCCGCCGGGCGCGCCGTACGTCGGCGTGACCCGCCCGCCGGGGCAGCGCGAGCTCAGCACCACCGGCGTGCCGGCCTGCACGAGCGCGCCGATCGCCCCCTCCCAGCTCCCGCAGACGTTCCCCGCGCCCGAGCCCTCGATCACCACCCCGCGCGCCCCGGCCTCGAGGAGCGCGCGCAGGAGGAGATCGTCCATCCCGGACGCCATCTTCACGAGGTAGACCCGCGGCTCGGGCGGCGCGAGCGGCAGCGTCGGCGTCCTCGCGGGGCGCGCGTGGACGCGGACGCCCTCGCCGTCGACCCAGCCGAGCGGCCCCACGCCCGGCGAGGCGAACGTGCCGAGCGCGGTCGTATGGGTCTTCATCACGCACCGCGCGGCGTGGATCTCGTCGTTCAGCGCGACGAGCACGCCGAGCCCCCGCGCCGACGGCTCGACCGCGATCCGCGCGGCCGAGACGAGGTTGCGCGGGCCGTCGGTCCCCGCGGTGCTCGCGTCCCGCATCGCCCCTGTGAGCACCACCGGGGTGTCCCCGTCGAGCACCAGATCCAGCGCGAACGCCGTCTCTTCGAGCGTGTCCGTGCCGTGGGTGACGACGACGCCCGTCACCTCGGGATCACCCTGAAGATCGCGCACGGCGCGCGCGAGCGCCGCGATCCTGTCCGGGCCGAGGTTCCAGCTGCTCTCGAGGCAGAACTCGGTGACCGCGATCTCTGCGACGCGGCCGAGCGCGGGCACGTCGGCGACGAGCTCCTCCGCGCGGACGGCGGGCACGGCGGCGCCCGTCTTCGGGTCGACGCGGCTCGCGATGGTGCCGCCGGTGGTGACGAGGTGAACACGAGGCATGGATAGCTGTTTGCGTGAAGCCGATCAGCGCATGTGCGCGAGCGGGAGCCCCGCGACGGGCGCGCGGAACGTGAGGAGGTGGGGCATCGCCAGCGACCCCATGTAACACGTGCGCAGATCGGGGCCGCCGAACGCGATGCTCGTGGGCAGCTGCAGGGTGTTCCCCGCGCAGGCGCCGAGATCGGCCGGCTCGATGGTGCCGTTCCTCTGCTTCAGGGTCATCGCCTCGAGGACCGCAGGGCGCGGATCCTCGAAGACGGTCTGGTAGCTGCCGTCGGGGAAGATCACCGCGAGGCCGTTGCGACAGACGGCCGCCACCCAGATGTTGCCCTCGGCGTCGAAGGCGAAGCCATCCATGTACCCGCCGATGCCGAGGCTATCGGGCCCGAACTGCTCGGGATCGCCGAGGCTGCCGTCATCGCGCACCGGGAACCGGAGGAGGCGGCCGGGGACGGTCTCGACGGCGTACAGGAACCGCTCGGCGGCGTCGAGGCGCACCTCGTTCGTCAAGCTGAGGCCGTCGGCCACGATGCGAGCGCCCTTCTCGTCGACGAGCACGATGTACCCGTCGCGGATGCTGCCCACGACCGCGGTCCACCACGGGAGATGCCGTGTCGTGACGGAGATCCAGAGGCGATCCCGCGAGTCGATGAAGCAGAAGTTCACGGCGCCGAGGGGCTTGCCGTCGATGGAGTCGAGGAGGACCTCGGACCGGCCGTCGCGGTGGAGCTTGTGGATCTTGCCGCCGGACATGCTGGCGACGATGAGGTTGCCCTGCCGATCCATCGCCATGCCGTTCGGCTCGGGCACCTCGGGGCCGAGGGTCGCCTGCCTGCCATCCGGCTCGATGCGCGTCGCGATGCCGCGAGCATCCGAGGTCCAGAGCGTGCCGCCGGGCTCGACGATCACGCACTCCGGTCGGACAAGGCCTTGACCGACGTACTCGATCCGAGACAGCTCGAGGGTGAAACCCCTGACAGATGACATCCAATGACCTCCCGGCACGGCGCCGCGCCGCGCCCGCTCGACGCGGGCGAGCATAACACCCCCCTCGACGATGGGGACATCTCGATCAGGCGCACCGCCCCGAGGCCGACAGGCTCGGGAACGAGATCGCTCAGGAGTTCGCCTTGAGCGCGGTGAACTCGCCTGGGTCGTGGATGGCAGGGGGATTGGTCCCGCCGCCAATGAAGTCCTCCGTCCGGTCATACATGCCGAAGTGGGTCACCGGCCCCGAACCGCCCCGCGCCGGGAAGCCATCCGCGCCTGCCTTGACGCCGAGGGCGTTCATCAAGTTGCAGTAGTACTTGTTGATCGGCGCGCCGGCGAGCGACGGATCGGTCCCCGTTTCTTGGGAGATCGCGTCGACCTGGTCCGAAGTGCCTTCGGAGCACGTGATCTCGCTGTTGCCGGTCGTGAGATCGGGCGAGCCGTCATCCACGTTCACGGCCCAGCCGGTCTTGAAATAACCGCCGGCGCTGCCCGCCTGGATGATCGGCAGGTTGTTGAGGTTGCGGGCGCAGCCGTCCGACACGTCCTGGAACCACACGGCCGCGCAGTTGTCGAGGAGCGTCCCGTCGCCCTCCTCGATACGGTTCAGCTGCTCGACGAGGTGGGCGAACTTCCTCGCATAGTAGTCGTCGATCTTGAGGAGCATGTCGATCGCACCCGGGACGCAGGTGCCCGTCATGCCCGCATTGCTCAGGCGACGCGAGAGACTGGCGCTCTCGAGCGTCACGCCGAGCCCCTTGAAGACGTAGTTCCCGGGGTATTTCAGGAGGATGACGGGGTTCGCGTTGCACGCCGCCGCGAGCACGGCGAGGTTCGAGCAGAGGTCCGCTCCATCCATGCTGTCCGAGATTCGCCGCGTCAGCATGTCGTCGACGCTCGGGCGCGTGATCGCCAGGTCGACGTTCTCTTGCGTCGCACCGAGCGCCGTGGCGAGGGACGTGTTGCACTGCGCAGAAGCCATCACGTTTCCTGTCGAGCTGAGGAGCTCCTTCCAGGCTGCGAGCTTCTGCTTGTCGGCACGGCTCATGTCGAACCGCTCGAGCCTCTGCAGATCGTCCTTCACGATGTCGAGGACGCTCGGCCAGGCGCGTTCGTCGAGCGGAGCGATGCCCTGCCGATCACCGCTCGACGCGGCAGCTCGGCACGTCGCGGCAGTCCTCGAGAGCGATCTCGGAACTGGGCGTCGGGGGTGCTCTCGCAGTACTGGGCGGTCAAACGATTGCGCTTACCGCAGACGTCGGCATCGCGCCCTCGCCGCGATCTGTGCGGCGAGGGCGCGCCTCGCAGGATCCCTCACGAGGCGATCGACCGACGTCACGTCGAGCTGCGCGAGCGGCTCACGCAGCGCCGCGGATCCTCACGGCGCGCCGGCGCACGCGCAGGACAGCGAGCCCCCCGAGGAGGACGAGCCATGTGGGTGTCCCCTGGATTCCGGGCCCCATCTGGCAATGCCAACCACCGCTGTCGCCGCCTGGCGGGCCGCCACCGGCGCCGCTCTGTGCGCCGGCTCCACCGGCGCTACCCCCTTCGCCCGTCCCGCTGAAAGAGCCTGTGCTCGTGCTCGTGGTACCTTCGCTGCCGCCGGCACCGCCGGCACCGCCGGCATTGCCGCCGCTCCCGGCAGCGCCGCCGGTGCCGCTCACGCCACCGCCGCTGGCAGCATCACCGCCGCCGGTGCCGCTCGCGCCACCGGCGCTGACAGCATCGCCGCCGCCGGTGCCGCTCACGCCACCTTCGCCGCCACTCGCGCCACTTCCGCTGGCATCGCCCCCGCTGCCGCCAGCACCGCCGCTGCTGCCGCCGACGCCACTCACGCTACCTCCGCTGGCAGCATCGCCGCTGCCGCCAGCCCCGCTCGGCGCGCCACCACTACCGCCGGTGCCACTCGCGTCACCACCGCTGCCGCCGGCGCCGCCCTCTCCGCCACCGCTGCCGCTCGGCAAGCACACCCCAGCCTGGCACATCCCGCTGCTGGGGCGCTGCCCAGGAACATAGAGGTGAACGAGGGGGGACGGGTAGGAGATACTGCCGAGCTCGCCGCCCACCATCAGAACGCGTCCGTCATCCAGCCGCACGGGCACGTATTCCGTGATCGGGAGGTCCATCGCAGGCCCCAGCGACCAGATGTCCGTCGCCGGATCGTAAAGCTCGACAGTATAATCGAGCGAATACTGAACACCCAGGTTGCCCGCCAGGAGCACCCTCCCGTCGGCAAGGAGCACGGTCTTGGTTGCATACCGCCGGGCGACCATCTCCGCCGCTGGCGTCCAGATGTCGCTCGCCGGATCGTAGAGCTCGGCCGTCGCGAGGGCGATGCCCTCGGAGTTGCCCCCCACCACGAGCACCCTGCCGTCGGGGAGCAGCGTGGCCTTATGACTCCCGCGTGCCTGGCTCATCGAAGCCACAGGCGTCCAGACGCCGGCCGACGGGTCATACACCTCCGCGCTCGCCACTCCGTCGCCGCCCGCCACGAGCACTCTGCCGTCCTGGAGCAGCGTCGCTGAGTGAAAGTATCGCTGCGCATTCGGGGGAGCGACCCAGGTCCAGGCGTCCGCGGCGGGGTCATACACCTCCGCGGACGCGTCGCTGCCGCCCGTGACGAGCACCCTCCCGTCCTGGAGCAGCGTCGCGGTGCCGAGCCCGTGAGTCCGGAGCATGGGCGCGGCGCCCTCCCATTCGCCTGTGGCCGGGTTGAACCGGTCCACGCGATCGTGGCTGGTCACGAGGACCGTGCCGTCGTGCAGCCGTGTGACGTGGAGGGTAACGCTCGACCGCACCTGTGGAATCCCCCCGACGAGCTGCCATCGGTCCATGCTCGGGTCGTAGCGCATCGCCCTCAAGGGCGCGGCGGAGCTGTTCTCCACCCCGAGGACCAGCACCGTGCCGTCCTCCAGCAACGTGGCCCTGAGCGCCCGCTTCATCTCGCTCGGCATCCGCGCCGCGGCCTGCCAGGCATCCGGCGTCCCGGCGACATCGCAGAGCGCGCCGTCCGGCTTCTCCGGCGCGGGCCCCGAGCACCCGAGCGCAGGATCGCAGGCGGGAGCCTCGTGACAGCCGTCCGGCGCCTGGCAGCTCGCCGGGCTCGCTCCGACGCAAGCGCCCCCCTCGCACGTGCTCGTCGCGGAGCACATCTCGGCGTCGTCGCACGGGGTTCCGTCGGGCGCAGGGGTGCCACCGGCGCAGGTCCCCGCCTCGCAGACGCCCCCCTTGAGGCACGCGCCCGTGTCGTCGCAGGGCGTGCCCGAGATCGGCGTGCAGGCGCCGTCCTTCGTGGCCCCCGCCGAGGCCGCGCACGCGTCGCACGGACCGGCACAGGCCGCATCGCAGCAGACCGAATCCGCGCAGAAGCCGCTCGCGCAGTCGCCGCCGGCCTCGCAGGCCGCGCCGAGCGGGGCGCGCTCGTGGAAGAGCAAGACAGAGGCCGTCGGCGCCGGCGCACCGCGGGGCGAGCCGGACGCGACGAGCCCGCCGGCGATCAGCACGCTGCCGTCGTCGAGGCGCGTCGATGTGTGGTACGCGCGCGCCATCGTCTCCGGCGGCTCGACGTCGAGGGGCCGCCAGACAGCCCAGGCCGGATCATACAGCTCCAGCGCGCCGCCGAACTCGCTGTAGCGCCACTCGTTCAAGATCTGGCCATTATCGTCGAGGTACCCGCAGATGTACGTCACCATGCCTCCTGTCAGGAGGACCCTTCCGCTGAGGAGCCGCGAGACGCCCAGGCCCATGTCGTAGTCCCACTCCGGGAAGCAGTCGGGATACGGGTCGTAGAAGGGGTCATGCCCCGGGATCGCCACCCAGAGGTTCTCCTCGGGGAGGTAAAGCTGCGAGGGGTGCGTGTTCATGAACGGATATCCGCCCACGAAGAGGACGTCGCCGCTGGCGAGCCGCGTCGTGGCGTACGAAGTGGACCCAAGGACGACCCTGGCGGTCGGTGTCCAGGAATCGGTCTCCGGATCGTAGATGTTGGCGCGGCCGTTGCCCGTCACGAGCACGCGGCTGTCGCGGAGCACCGTCGCGCTCATGGCGATCGCGCCGCTCAGCGATCGGATGGGCGTCCATGCGCCCGCGGCGTCATCATAGATGCTGCCCGCGAGGGAGCCCGACGCCTGGCCGAGCATCATCAGCTTGCCGCTCGGGAGGGCCACGGCGCGGGGAGCCGTGAGGGCCGGCGTCAGGGGCGCCGCCGCTTGCCACTGCACTGATCGAGATCCGGCGAATAGACCTCGACATGCTCGCCGTCCGTCGAGAGGGCCAGCCCGCTCGGCAGGATGGCCGTCGCGGCGACCTCGCGGAGCGGGCTGCGGAGCGGCGCTGCGGGCGCCCACGTCTTGCTCGCCGGGCCGTAGATCTCGACCTCTTGAAGCGGCGTCGTCCCGTCGCTGCCGCGGCCCCCCGCCACGAGCACCCGGCCATCCTGGAGCAACGTGGCCGTATGCCCGCTGCGCGGGGTGATCATCGGGGGCAAGCGCTCCCAGGACGGCGTTCCATCGGCCCAGACCTGCCCCGAAGGCAACACCACCGCCGCGCAGGCCAGGGCAACGCCCAGGTACCAGCTCGTTTGCATTCAGTTTCTCCTTCGCCGCCGTCCGATGCCCCCGGTCACTCGACGTTCAGCTCCTGGAACAACGTCGGGGCCAACGGTCGCAAGGACCCTTCACCTTCGTGAACTATGTTGACGAAGCATTCCGCGCGACCCGGCGGTGTGCCTTCCAGCGCGTCCATGACCACGAGACGGATGCCGCGGGCCTCACGGGCACGGCGAGCGGGCCGCCGAAGCGGACCACGTGGCGGCCTGCCTCTCGCGCGGCGCCCCGGCGGCCCAGGCGCCCCTGCGCGCGCTCGGCGTCAACCGACCGCTCGAGCTCGCCATCCTCCCAGCGCAGCATGCTGCGACGTCCATTCCCTCGAGCCACGATCTTTTTCCATGAGATGTTCTCCAACCCTCCCGATCAGAGGTTTCAAACAAATTCTGGCAATTCTCAGCGATGACAGGCAATGGGTCACACCCGTGATTCAGCCGGAGTGCTCCCGTCCGGCCCATCGCTTTTTTGGCTCACGACGCGTGAAGCCCCCTTTTCGCCGCCGCCGGCTGTGCAATGGATCTGCGCGTCGATGCCGCTCGTCTTTCTGCCCGACGATCTCCGCTTCTTCCTCTGGGACGACACGGCCGTGGATCGGCTCGCGGCCCGGTCGCTCGGCGCGACGACCCCGGCGGAGGCGGTCGTGGTCTCCGAGGCGGGCCGGGCCGTGACGAAGACCGGAGAGGCCGCGGCGCTCCTGGACGGCCTGTCCGCGCTCGCCAGCATGGCCCAGGTCGACCTCGGGCGAGCTCCGCCGTCCGTCGCCGCCTGGAGCCTGGCGAGCAAGCTCGCGCTCGATCTCGTGGTGCGGGAGCGGGTCGTGCCCCGCGTGGTGCCGGCCGGCGCCGCAGGGGGGCGCACGGAGGCCCGCTGGGCGGTGTCGCTCGCCGCCCCGGAGGACGCCGCGCGCGTCGCGGCGCTCGCCCGCGCCATGCCGCCGGCCGCGCACGCGGTGCCGGCGGGCGCGCAGCAAGCCAGAGGCGACGGCGGGCGATCCCGGGCGCCCGCCGCCGCGGAGGTCTGGTCCGCCGAGGCCCTGCTGCGCGCCTTCCTCGACGCCGCGGCCGACGCGCTCGCGCGCGGCGGCGCCACCGATCGCCCGGCGCGCGCGCCGCGCCCCGCGCACGCCCCGTGGGAGCGCCGGCTGGTGCTCGCCCTGACGGGCCCGCGGCGCGCCTTCGCAGCGGAAGGCCTCGCCGAGCGCGCGCTCGTGGCCGATCTCGACGCATGGATCCGGCCCGCGCTCGGCGCCTGCGACGCGCTGCGCGCCTGCTTCCGGCTGGAGCTGCCCCAGGGCGACCGCGGCTTCGTGCTCCGCTTCCTGCTGCAGGCGACCGACGATCCCAGCCTGCTCGTGCCCGCCGCCGACGTGTGGAAGACCCAGGGGCGCACGCTGAAGGCGCTCGGGCGCGCGTTCTCCGACGCCGAGGAGGTGCTCCTCGGCGCGCTCGGCGCCGCGGCGCGGCTCTTCGCGCCGATCGCCCGGGCCCTCGGCGAGGCGCGGCCGGAGCGCGTGGACCTCGACCCCGCGGAGGCGTGGGCCTTCCTCGCGCAGGCCGCGCCGGCGCTGGGCGAGGCCGGGTTCGGCGTGGTCGTGCCGGGCGAGCTCCTGGCCTCGGGGCAGCGCCGCCTGCGCCTTCGCATGCGCGTCGGCGCGGCGCGCCGCACCGCCGGCGTCGTCGCGGGCAGCGCCGGGCTCGGCCTCGACGAGGCGCTCGATTTCGTGTGGGAGGCGGCGCTCGGCGACGAGGCGCTCTCCGCGCGCGAGCTCGCCGCCCTCGCGCGGCAGAAATCGCCGCTCGTCCGGCACCGCGGGGCCTGGGTGGTCGTGGTCCCCGACGAGCTCGCCGAGATAGCGCGGCGCCTCGAGGCCGGCGGCGGTCGCATCTCGGCGCGCGAGGCGCTGGAGGGCGCGCTCGCCGGCGAGACCCACGTCGACGGCCTGGCCGTGCCTGTGGTCGCCGAGGGCGCGCTCGCGCGCGCGATGGAGCGGCTCCGCTCGGGCGCCCAGCGCGCCGCCGCGCCGCCCGCAGGGTTCGTGGGGACGCTGCGCCCGTACCAGGCGCGCGGCGTCGCCTGGCTGCAGACGATGGCGAGCCTCGGCCTGGGCGCCTGCCTCGCCGACGACATGGGCCTGGGCAAGACCGTCCAGCTGCTCGCGTTCCTTGTCGGCCGGCGGGCGGCGGCGCCCGAGGACACGCGGCCCACGCTGCTCGTCGCCCCGACGTCGGTCGTCGGCAACTGGGAGCGGGAGGCGGCGCGGTTCGCCCCTGCCCTGCCCCTCGTGCGGCACTACGGCGAGGGGCGCGCCCGCTCGGCCGAGGAGCTCGCGACGCGGGCCTCCGGCGCGAGCGAGCGGCCCGCCCAGGGAAGCGACGGCGGCGCGCGCCGCGCGGGCGGCGGGCTCGTCCTGACCACGTACGGCCTGCTCCGCCGCGACGCCGCGGCGCTCGCCGGCGTCGACTGGGCGGCGGTCGTGCTGGACGAGGCGCAGAACATCAAGAACGCCTCGTCGCGCACCGCCCGCGCCGCGCGCGCGCTCCGCGCCCCGCATCGCGTCGCAATGACCGGAACGCCCGTCGAGAACCGCCTCGCCGAGCTCTGGTCGATCCTCGAGTTCGCGAACCCCGGACTGCTCGGCCCGCTCGAGGCGTTCCGGCGCGCCTACGCGGTGCCCATCGAGCGCTACGGCGACCGGAAGGCCGCAGAGCGGCTCCGGCGCGTCGCCGGACCGTTCTTGTTGCGACGCATCAAGAACGACCCCGCCGTGCTTCAGGACCTTCCGCCCAAGGACGAGGCCAGGGTCTTCTGCACGCTCACGCGCGAGCAGGTGACGCTCTACCAGGCGGCGCTCGACGAGGCGATGCGCCGCATCGAGGAGGCCGAGGGCATCGAGCGGCGCGGGCTCGTGCTCTCGCTGCTGACGGTGCTCAAGCAGATCTGCAACCACCCGGCGCAGTGCCTCGGGGAGGCGGGGCCGCTCGCGGGCCGGTCGGGCAAGCTCGCGCGGCTCACCGAGATGCTCGAGGAGGCGCTCGCGGCGGGCGATCGCGCGCTCGTGTTCACGCAGTTCCGCGAGATGGGCGACCGGCTGGTCCGGCACCTCGCGCCCTCGCTCGACGCGGAGGTCCTCTTCCTGCACGGCGGCACGCCGAGGCTCGCGCGCGACGAGATGGTGCGGCGGTTCCAGGACGATCCGCGGGGGCCGCGCGTGTTCGTGCTCTCGCTCAAGGCCGGCGGCGCGGGCCTCAACCTGACGGCGGCGAGCCACGTGTTCCACTTCGATCGCTGGTGGAACCCCGCGGTCGAGGACCAGGCGACGGACCGCGCGCACCGGATCGGGCAGCGGCGCGCGGTGCAGGTCCACAAGCTCGTCTGCGCGGGCACCGTGGAGGAGAAGGTCGACCGGATGCTGGAGCAGAAGCGCGATCTGGCGGCGCAGGTGGTCGGCCAGGGCGAGGCGTGGATCACCGAGCTCGACGACGCGGCGCTGCGCGAGCTGTTCGCGCTGTCGAGGGACGCCGTGACCGGCGCGGGCGAGCTGGACGATCGCGAGGAGCCGGCGCCAGAACCTGAGGAGGAGCGCGGCGACGCGCTGGACGGGCGCGGCGTGCCGGAAGGCGAGCGCGGCGCGCACGAAGGCGGCCGCCCGCGCGCGCGGCAGGTGCGCCGGGCGGAGAGCGGGCGCACGGGCGCGAGGCGCCAGGTGGACCGACCGCGGGGAGGAGCGCCAACATGAGCCCGCCGGCGCGATGGGCGCCGTTCCACCGGGAGGCCGGGCCGAAGCCGCCGCCGCCGGCGCGAGGCATCCGGATGAAGCGGGCCGGCACGACCTGGTGGGGCAAGCGCTGGGTGGAGGCGCTGGAGCGGATGGCGCCCGACGACGCGGGCCGACTCGCGCGCGGGCGCACGTACGCGCGCGCGGGCAGGACACACGATCTCACGGTGAAGCCCGGCCTCGTGACCGCGCGCGTGACCGGCTCGCAGCCGAGGCCGTACAAGGTGATCCTCACGATCGCGCGGCTCGACGACGCCACCTGGGCGAAGGCGATCGCCGCTATGGCGAAGCAGGCGAGCTTCGCGGCGGCGCTCCTCGCGGGCCAGATGCCGGAGGAGATCGACAGCGCGTTCCACAGCGCCGGGACGAGCTTGTTCCCGGAGCGGCCGGAGGACCTCACCACGGCGTGCTCGTGCCCCGACGCCGCGAACCCCTGCAAGCACGTCGCGGCAACGCACTACGTGCTCGGGGAGGCGTTCGACAAGGACCCCTTCCTGCTGTTCGAGCTGCGCGGGCGCACGCGCGAGCAGGTGATCGAGGCGATCCGCGCCGCGCGGGGCGCCCCCACGCGCGCCAGGCGGGCGGGCGCCGGCAAAGGCTCCCCCTGCGCCGGTGAGGCACCGGCGATCGCGACCGTGACGCCCGGCAAGATGGCGGCGAAGGACTACGACGCCTGGCGCGAGGCGCCGCCGGCGCTCGACGTGGCGCTGGAGCCGCCCGCGGCCCACGCGGCGCTCCTGTCGCAGCTCGGCGCGCCGCCGGGCTGGAGCGAGGAGCGCTCGCCGGCGGATCTCTTCGGACCGCTCCTCCGGGCGGCGTCGGAGCGGGCGCGGGAGATCGCGATGGCGGAGGGCGCGCCACGGGCGCGAGGGCGCGGCTGAGGCGCGCGTCAGCAGTTCCGCGCGGCCGGGGCGCTCGCCCGGGTCGCCGCGGCGCGCACCGCCGCCTTCTCCGACTCGGAGAGCACGACGTTCAGCTCGAGCACGTCGCAATCGCCGCTCCGCTCGACGTTCACGCTCACCTGGTCCAGGTCGATCCGCTCGTACTTCGAGATCACCTGGAGCAGCTCCTGCTTGAGCCGCGGCAGGTAGTCCGGCTCGCCCGTCGGGCGCACGCGCTCGCGCGCCACGATGATCTGCAGACGCTCCTTCGCCACGCTGGCCGACTTCGGCTGCGACTTACGGAAATAGTCCATGATCGACATGGCAGAACTCCCTCAGACGGTCGCCGCCTGGCCGCCAAAAATCCGGCTGAAGAACCCCTTCTTGGCCGGCTCCAGGAAGCGGTGGGGGCGGTCCGCGCCAAGGAAGCGCTGGACCACGTCGAGGTAGGCCTGCGCCGCGTCGCTCGTCGGATCGAGGACCACGGGCGTCCCGGCGTTCGACGCCTGGAGCACCGCCGGCGACTCCGGGATCACGCCGAGCAGCGGGATGCCGAGGAGCTCCAGCACGTCCTGGTGCGCCAGCATCTCGCCCTTGGCGACGCGCGCCGGCGCGTACCGCGTGAGCAGGAGGTGCGTCTTCACCGGCGGCTCGCCGAGCTCCGCCCTGCGGGTCTTCGCGTCCAGGAGGCCGAGCACGCGGTCCGAGTCCCGCACCGAGGAGACCTCGGGGTTCGTCACCACGATCGCCTCGTCGGCGAAATACATCGCCATCTGCGCGCCCCACTCGATGCCCGCCGGCGAGTCGCAGAAGATGTACTCGAAGCCCGCGCCCCGCAGCTCGTCGAGGATGCGCCCGACGCCGTCGAGCGTGAGGGCGTCCTTGTCCCGCGTCTGCGACGCGGGGAGCACGTAGAGCGAATCGAGCCTCTTGTCGCGGATCACCGCCTGACGGAGCGTCGCCTCTCCGCGGATCACGTTGACGAGATCGTAGACCACGCGCCGCTCGCACCCCATCACGAGATCGAGGTTGCGGAGCCCCACATCGAAGTCGATGGCGATCGTCTTGCAACCGACGGCCGCGATGCCGGACGCGAGGTTTGCGGTCGTGGTGGTCTTGCCGACTCCGCCTTTGCCCGAGGTGACGACGACTACCTTTGACACCAGAAACCTCCTTGAGATGGTTCGAGAGACGTGGTCTGTCCTACGGCCGAGCCCGCGCGGATGCCCGCCTCCCGGCGTTGAGGGGGCGGCGTCGACGTGATGGGAGCTCGGCGCCCGCCCGATTCCATCGAGGCCGGGGACGCGCTCGACTGGGTACGTCATCACGAACCGAACGAACAACTTTTTCGCGACGAAACTTGCAGCGTACCCCGGCCGGCGATCTGGATCCAAGTTACCTACATGTAGGTACACTGGCGGCGGCGAGTGCGCGCCGGGCGGGCGGCGATTCGACGAGCTGGACCACGTGGCGGCTCACTTCCTTGTTCATCACCTCAAGCACGATATCGTCGCAGATGAGCAGATCGACGATCGCGAGAGCGATTATCCGGCGTCGCGTGGGCTGGTTCGCAGGCGCGCCGAGAGAGCACGCGCGGTTGCAGCCGGGAGCGCTTGCGCGCATAAATGAACCATGGGTCGATCACTTGGTTATCATTCTTACGGGACCATGCTGGCGATGGCGCTGGCAGCGGTCGCCGGCTGCACGGGAGACGTAGGAGATCCCGACGCTGCCGGGACGGGCGGAGGCGGCGTCACGCTGCCCGATGGGACGGAGAGCGCGAGCCTCCTCCCAGCGCGCATCCGCCGGCTCACCAACGCCGAGTACGCCGCCTCGGCGCGCGCGCTGACAGGGACCACCACCAACCCGAGCGAGGGATTCGCGCCGGATTCGCGGCAAGACGGCTTCACGGTCAACGACGCGCAGCGCGTCGATCCGGTGCTGGCGAAGCAGCTCGCCGCCGCGGCGGAGGCGCTCGCGGCCGAGGTGAAGGGCAAGGTGGCGGAGCTCGCCCCCTGCGCCGATCCGGGGACGCAGGCGGAGAGCTGCGCCAGGGCGTTCATCACGTCGTTCGGCGGGCGCGCCTACCGCCGCCCGCTCGACGCGGCGGAGGCCGACGCGCTGCTCGCTGTCTATCAGGTCGGCGCGAAGGGCGCGTCCTACGCGGACGGCATCGAGCTCGTCGCGCGCGCGGTCCTGCAGTCGCCAGGCTTTCTCTACCTGACCGAGATCGGCGATGGATCCGGCGGAGATGCGCTGGCGCTGACTCCCCATGAGCTGGCGAGCTCCCTCTCCTACCTCATCACCGCTGGCCCGCCCGATGATGCGCTGATGGAGGCCGCGGTCGCGGGCGCGCTGTCGACCCCCGAGGGCCGGGAGGCCGAGGTGCGCCGGCTGCTCCAGACGTCGGCGGCGCGCGAGCGCATCGTGCGGGTCGTCCGCGAGTGGCTCGGCGTCGACCGGATCGCGATGACGGCGAAGGACTCGAACGTCTACGGCGACTTCGCCGGCGCCAGGGCCTCGATGGAGCGCGAGACGGAGGACTTCGTGACAGAGGTCCTGATGAACTCCACCGGGACGGTCGGCGAGCTCCTGGGCGCCGACTGGAGCGTCATCGATCAGCCGCTCATGAGCGTGTACGGCGCCGCCAGCACGGGGCGCGTGTCGTTCTCCGATCGCCGGGGGATCCTCAACCAGGGCGCGTTCCTCTCCGTGTATGCGCACGCCACGGAGACCGCGCCCGTGCTGCGCGGGGTGACCGTCCTGCGCCGCGTCGCCTGCATCGACATCCCGTCGCCGACCGAGCTGAACATCAACGTCGTCCCGCCGGTGCCGGATCCGAGCAAGACGACGCGGCAGCGCTTCGAGATCCACTCCACCGACGCGGAGTGCAAGGGGTGCCACAACAGCATCGATCCGATCGGGTTCTCGTTCGAGCGGTTCGACGGCATGGGCAAGGTCCGCGAGAAGGACAACGGGACCGACGTCGATAGCGCCGTCAGCGTCGCGATCGGCGTCGATTTCGACGGTGCGTACGCCGACAGCAACGCCCTCGCGCAGGCCCTGTCCACGAGCCCGACGGTGCGCTCGTGCTTCGCCCGCAACGTGTTCCGCGCCTCGGTGGGCCGCAGCGGCAAGGCCGCCGCGGAGAGCGAGGAGTCGTTCTTGAAGGCATGGCAGGCCGTCCCTGAGGCAGAGCAGGGCAAGCTCGTCGAAACGCTGATCACCTACGTCAAGAGCAGTCTCTTCAGCCATCGGAGGCCCCAGTGATGCGCCGGTCGACCCGCCGTACGTTCCTTCGCGCCGTGGGGGCGAGCCTCGCGACGCTTCCCTTCGTCAACATGCTGGCGGACTCCGTCGCCCAGGCGGGCGGCGAGGAGCTGCCGCTCAAGTTCGTCGCCGTCTATCACCCCCACGGCATCGCCGCCGAGTACTGGGCCATGCGCGCGGGGGACACGGAGACGAGCTTCGACATCGCGTACGAGAACTGCTCTCTCCAGCCGTTCGATGACCCGGCGACCTACGGCCGGAGCTTCAAGGACAAGATCCTCGTCGTCGAGGGCATCGACCACCTGTCGAACGCCAACGGGCACGACTCGGCCGGCACGATGCTGACCGGCAGCCGCATCGACGGGAAGAAGCCGCTCAACCTCTCGCTCGACCAGTACCTCGCCGTGGAGAGGGGCCTCGGCGCGGACACGCGCATCACGAGCGTCGCGCTCGGGGTGGGCATGGACGGGACCGAGTCCGGGCAGACGCTGTCCTTCGGCGCGGGCGGCGCGCCGCTGCCGAAGATCATCCACCCGGTGGAGGCGTTCAACCTGCTGTTCGCGGGCCTCGTCGTGGGCGACGACCCCGAGGCCCAGGCCCGCGCGGCCCGGCAGCGCGAGCTCGGCCAGAGCGTCATCGACTTCGTGAAGGGCGACATCAACCGCCTGCGCACGCGCCTCGCGCCCGCCGAGCAGCAGAAGCTCGACCAGCACCTGACGTCGCTCCGCGAGCTGGAGAAGCAGTACGCCGCGCCCTCGGCCGGCGGGCCGGCGTGCGTCGTGCCGCCCCAGCCCGACGCGTCGAAGTTCCCGTCGGTGAAGCAGTACAACGGCGGCGAGCCCTACTTCGACGCCATCACCGACGCGCACGTCGACCTCCTGGCGCAGGCGCTCGCCTGCGGCGTCACGCGCTTCGCCACGCTGTTCATGAACGACCTGTCCTACGCGAACAACCCGCTCGGGCTGCCGACGGACAACCACGGATCGGTCGCGCACACGTACGACGCCTCGCCGGTCGGCAACAACGGTCGCCCCGGCGCTGGCAACCCTGAAACATGGGCGCCGCTCGCGAAGTTCAACCGGTACAGCTACTCGAAGATCGCGCGCCTCATGCAGCGGCTCGACGAGCTCGGCGCCCTCGACAGCACGCTGATCTACGCGTCGAGCGACATGGGGAACCCCGCCCTGCACAGCACGCGCAACGTGCCGACGCTGCTGGCGGGCGGGGCGAACGCGAAGTTCAAGATGGGCCGGCGCATCAAGCTCAAGGCGGACTGCCCTGCCGACGCGCCGTGGTGCGGCGAGAGCGACGCCACGTTCACGCCCGTCACGAACAGCCGGATCCTCGTGTCGATCGCCCAGGCGTTCGGCGTCGAGATCGAGTCGTTCGGCTCCCAGCCCGACCCGGCGCTCACCACGGGCGCGCTCAGCGAGCTCACGTAAGCATTCTCCACCTCCTTCCTCGACGGGCGGCGCGCTGGCCGAGGCGCGCCGTCGGCGCGAGGCGAGGTGTGTAATCGCGCTTTCATGGCGCCCCTGCGCGCGGCGCCTTCAGCCGAGAGCTCCCACCTCGCCCTCACGCCACTCCTCATCGGCGATTTTCCGTGCCTATTGACAGTCACTTCGTCGACGTCGTATCTCAAAATTGCAAACATGGGTTTCAGGACGCCCACGACGTTGCAATGCGCCCGTCGAACCGACATGGTGCTCGTTTATCGCAGATGTCCGCTCCGCTGTACGGAGACCAGGACGCTTGTGGGACTCGCGTCCCAGATCTCGGCATCGTGCTCGCCGGCCGCCGAGGAGGGAATGTCATGAAGATGACGGGACGATGCTGGATGACGGCCCTCGGGCTCATGCTGATGACGGCGGCGTGCGCGGCAGAGGACGCCGCCCAGTCGGACAAGCCGACCGAGGAGATCGCGCTGATCAAGCGAGAGCGGAGCCCGATCACCGAGTTCACGCCAAGGCAGCTCGAGGAGACCGTCGACAACCTCATCGGCGCGATCAACCAGAGCGGGCTCAAGCCGATCCAGATGGTGGTCCTGCTGAAGCACCTCTCCACCTTCTTCGAGCCGATCGCCACCGGCGCCAACCGAGCCATGGGCGAGCTCGAGGCCGTGGGGAACGTGCTCGGCCCCAGCACGCAGATGAACACGGACGACGGCGCGGCGTCGCAGAACCTCCAGAATCAACAGATCGCGAACGCGATAGAGGATGGCGCCCAGGGCATCGGCGTATCGCCCTACGATTTCCTCAACGAGGCCTCCATCAATGAGGCCGCGGCGCAGGGGCTCCACGTGGTGACGTTCGACACCGACCTGAAGGACTCGGGGCGCACGCTCTACGTCGGCGCCATACAGAAGTCCGCCGGCAAGTTGGCGGCGGAGACCCTGATAAGCCGTATACCGAAAGGGCCAGGCACGGTCGTGGTCCACGGCGACACGTCAACGCAGTGGTACGACGGGTCCCAGCGAACGTTCGGTGTCCTGGAGGCGCTCGGGGCGGCCGGCTACACGGCCCAGGTGGTCCAGGCCGTCTTCATCAACGGCCAGGAAGGCTTTGACGTCGATCAGATGAAGACCCAGATCCTGAACGCGGACCCGCCCGTCGTGGGCATGCTCGGCGTGTTCAACATCTCGTATCGCTGCGTGATGGCCGCAGACGCCGCCAACAGGCCGGACATCCCCATCGTCGCGTTCGACTTCGATTCGAAGACCGTTGAATACATGCAGAAGAAGCGCATCAAGGCCACGGTCGTCCAGCGTCAGTACTATGAGGGGTACCTCGTGCCCTACATTCTCTATGGCATCCAGCACATCGGCCTCGATGCGACGAAGGCGATCCTGAGCCCGCTGATGACAGACGAGAACCAGATGCCCGACGAGCACCGGGTCAACCTCGGCGTCGATGTGGTCCCCGCGGAGAAGGTCCAGGCCTACAACGACTTCCTCGACCAGATCGGCTCGATCCAGTAGCGGCGCCGTGGACGGCGGCGGGCTCGCGGCGAGGTTCCACCCCGGTGCCGCGGGGGCCGTGGGGTAGACTGGGCTCATGACCGTCATCCGCTTCTATCGCTCCGGCGACGCGCACGGGTTCTTCTCCAACTTCTCGCGCCACCCGGTCACGCTCAAAGGCAAGGTGTGGCCGACGAGCGAGCACTACTTCCAGGCCCAGAAGTTCCCCGGCACCGAGCACGAGGAGGCGATCCGCAACGCCTCCGGCCCCGGCGAGGCGGCCCGCATGGGCCGGCAGCGAAGCCGCCCGCTGCGCCCCGACTGGGAGCAGGTCAAAGACGATGTCATGCGCGAGGTGGTGCTGGCGAAGTTCACCCAGCACGAGGATCTCCGGCGCGCCCTGCTCGACACCGGGGACGCGGAGCTCGTCGAGCACACCGCGAACGACGCCTACTGGGCCGACGGCGGCGACGGGAGCGGGCGGAACATGCTGGGCATCATCCTGATGGAGGTCCGCGCGCAGCTGCGCCGCTGACGCGTCAGGGCGGCCATCGCTCCTCGGACGGCCTGGGGTCGCGAAGATGGCTGTCGTGCGACCCTGGCTCCGCGATCAGAACTGCGCCACGCCGAACTGCCGCGCGGAGACCGACCCGTCCGGCCCGCTCCCGGTCGGGTGACTCTCTGCGATCCCGCTGATCGCGCCGGAGACCGCGCCGCTGCTCAGCGCGCCGCTCAGGTACACGGTGACCGCCTTGAACTCCGCGGGATCGACCTCGGTGACCTCGTACGAGCCCTGGAGCGCGGAGAGATCGATCTTGTAAAAGAAGCTGGCAGCGTCGACCCGCGGGACCCTGAGCGTGACCGCGAACGATTCGTCGAACGCGCCGTCCTCGGTCGAGAAGGCCAGCGGGACGTCGATCTGCAGGTGATCCGAGCAATCCAATGCGAGCGCCGGCTCGGCGCCGCTCGAATCGCCGCCCTCTGCCACCGTCGATCGCACGAAGCGCGCGGCGATGAGCTCGCCGACAGAGACGGTCGCCGTCGTGCTGCCGCCCTTCGCCCACGTGAGCGGGGCGGAGCGCTCTCCGGAGATCTCCGTGAGCGCCGCTCGCGCCGAGAAGCCCAGCGGGGAGACGTCGTCTGCGCCGATGTCCTCCTTCTCCTCGTCGCACCCGCCCTCCGCTCCGTGGACTCCGCCGATCTGGCCGCCCTGCGGCGCGCCGCCAGCGCCATCGACGCACCCGAAGAGCCCGACGCTCGTCGCCACCGCGACCACCCAAGAAAGCCAACGCCGCTCGCGCATGTTCACGACCTCCTGCGGCGTACCTTGCGTTCGTTGTCGACGCGACGCCAGGTCAGCTTCGCACATTCCATAGGGCAAATTGGCCTCTATATGTGCGAATCTGCGGTACGTGGACCATGAATCCATTGCAAAGGAGCTGATCCGCGCCCTGCGCGGTCGGCGCTCGCAGCTGGCCTTCAGCCGCCGGCTCGGCTTCCGCACCAACGTCGTTTACACGTGGGAGTCCGGCAGGCGCTGGCCGACCGCGGCCACCTTCCTCGTCGCCGCGCGGCGCGCGGGGGTCGACGTCGCGGGGGCGGTGAGGCGCTTCTTCCCATCGCTGCCCGCGTGGCTCGCGCGCACCGATCCGGCGTCGGCCGAGGGCGTCGCGGCGCTCCTCTCGGAGATGCGCTCCATGTCGCCCATCGTCGACGTGGCGCGGCGCGCGGGCAGGAGCCGCTACGCGGTCGCGCGCTGGCTCTCGGGCGAGGCCGAGCCGCGGCTGCCGGACTTCCTGCGGATGGTCGAGGCCTGCTCGCTGCGCCTCCTCGATTTCGTGGCGCTCTTCGCCGACCCGGCGGCGCTCCCGGCCGCGAGCGCGGCGTGGCGCACGCTCGAGGCCCAGCGCCGCGCCGTTTACGAGGAGCCGCTGCTCCCCGCCGTCCTGCTCGCGCTGGAGCTGCCGGCCTACCGGGCGCTCCCGCGCCACGAGCCGGGGTGGATCGCGCGGCGGCTCGGGTTCCCCGTCGAGGACGAGGCGCGCTGCCTGGATCGGCTCGCGGAGGCCGGCCAGATCCGGAGGAGCCGCGGCCGGTGGATCGTCGCGCCGATCCGGACGGTGGACACGCGCCCGGATCCGGATGCGGAGCACCGGCTCAAGTGCTTCTGGGCCGGCGTCGGGCTGGCGCGGCTCACGCGCAAGGCCGAGGGGCGCTTCTCGTTCAACGTCTTCACGGTCTCCGCGGCCGATCTCGAGAAGCTCTCCGAGCTCCACGTGAGCTATTTCCAGAACATGCGCGCGGTGATCGCCGAGTCGCGGCCTCCCGAGCGCGTCGTCGCCGTGAACCTGCAGCTCTTCCCGCTCGACGGGGGCTGAGCCGGCTGCGGACACCGCGCCGCCGCGCCGCCGCTCCAGGAAAGCCCACGCCGTGCCCGCTTCCACCGAGCGGCCTGCGCGGCTCACACGATGGCGAACGCCCGGACCGGGAACGTGCCGAAGGCGCGGACCTTCACCGGGACGGCGAAGAGGCGGGCTCCGGCGGCGGGGAGCTGATCGAGCCCCGTCATGTGCTCGCAGATCGGGATGTCCGCTCCGAGCAGGAGGGAGTGGACTGGCCGCGCGGGATCGGCCGTGTCGTCGATATTGTAGGTGTCGACGCCCACGAACACGACGCCTGCGCCGGCCAGGAGCCGCGCCGCGTCCCGCGTCAGGTACGGGTGTCCTTCGAAATAGCGGTCCGTGCGCCAGTGAGCGCTCCAGCCCGTGCGCACGAGGACGGCCTTCCCGGCGAGATCGAGCCCGTCGAAGGCGTCGGCGTCGATCGCCCGCCCGGACCGGCCCCGCGCCTCGACCACAACGCTCTCCAGATCGGCCAGCGATTCGAGCGGCAAGCCGGCGAGATCCTTGCCGTTTGCGTAGCGATGAAACGGACTGTCCACGTAGGTGCCCGTGTTTGCGACCATGTCGATTCGGCCAATGTGGAATTCGACGCCTTCCGCGTAAACGCCGCGGGACTGCTCGCGCGAAAGGAAATCGCAGACGACGGGCGCCGGGACGCCCTTGTACGTCGTCATGCCGTGCTCGACGGTGTGGCTCAGATCGACGAGTTTTCGTGAGACGGGGGTGGTCACGGTCCGCTCCTCGGGAGGGGCTCCGCGCGGCGGCGCCTCCTGTGCGCCCGGTCGGGGCCCCGAGCCATCGCCAGTTTCGCGGGAGGACGCGAGGAGATCCAGAAATCGGGCGCGAGCCGGTCGAGTTGACATGTGCTCACATGCGCCGATAGAGTGCGAGCGCGGCGACACCTGGCCCGATGCTTCACGGGGGCGAGCGTCGTGCCTGGGTGCCTCGACGGGCGCGGGTCCGGGCGTCGTCGCTGGAGTGGTCACGGGAACGGAGCGTCGCGGGGGGGTCGAGATCGCCCGCGTGGAGAGGTGGATGTCTGGGATGAGTCGAACCATGCCGCGCCGCGCGTTCGTCCTGTCGGCGCTGCTGCTGTCCACCTGCGCCGCGGCGGGCTGTCGTTCGAAGAATGGCAGCGAGAACCCGTCCGCCGCGCCGGAGCGGGCGGCGACGCCGGGGGGGTCGGCGCAGGAGGCGGGGGCCGCCTCCGCGCAGCAGCCCCCGCCGAAGCGGGCCGCGGTGGTCACGATCGCGAGGGAGCAGCAGGCCACCTGGGTGCGCAACTTCAACCCCCTGCTCCCCGAGGGGAGCGCGCGCTTCCCGACGGTCGCCGGCATCTACGAGCCGTTGCTCGTCTACAACACGATGCGGAGCGAGTACACGCCGTGGCTCGCGACGAGCTACGCGTGGAGCGACGCGAACAAGAAGCTCACCTTCACGACCCGCACCGGCGTCAAGTGGTCGGACGGACAGGCGTTCTCGGCGAGGGACGTCGCGTTCACGTTCGCGCTCATCAAGAAGCACGCGGCGCTCGATCTCGCGGGGGTCTGGCGGTTCCTCGGCGCCGTGACGGCGATCGACGATACCACCGTCGAGTTCGTACTGAGGCGCCCTTATGTGCCCGGGCTCAGCTACATCGGCCATCAGCCGATCGTGCCGGAGCACGTGTGGAAGGAAGTCGCGGACCCCGTCACGTTCGCGAACGAGAACCCCGTGGCGACAGGGCCCTTCACCGAGGTGAAGGTCTTCCAGAACCAGGTGTACGAGCTCGGAAAGAACCCGCGCTACTGGCAGGAGGGCAAGCCGGCGGTCGACGGGCTGCGCTTCCCGGCGTATCCGAGCAACGACCAGGTGACCCTGGCGCTCGTCAACGGCGAGATCGACTGGGCGGGCGCCTTCGTGCCGGACATCGAGCGGGTCTTCGTCGCCAAGGATCCGGCGAACCATCATTACTGGTTCCCGCTCGTCGGGGGCACCGCCACGCTGTACCCGAACGCCACGAAGAAGCCGTTCGACGACGTGCGGGTGCGCAAGGCCATCAGCATGGCGATCGACCGCGACCAGATCGTCAAGCTCGCGGCGGACAACTACACGCATGGCGCGGACGCGACGGGGCTGGACGACTCCTACGAGCGGTTCCGCAGCGACAAGGCGGTGGAGGCGGGCGACTGGGTGAAGTTCGATCCGCAGCGGGCGAACCAGATCCTCGACGAGGCGGGCTATCCGAGGGGCGCGGACGGGATCCGGACGAGGCTCGGCAAGCCGATGCACTTCGACATCAACGTCGTCAGCGGCTGGTCCGACTGGGTCCGCGCGGTGCAGATCATCACGCAGAACCTGGAGAGCGTGGGTATCGCCGCGTCGATGAAGACATATGACTTCAGCGCGTTTTACGCGGCGCTGCAGAGGGGCCTGTTCGATCTGTCGATGGGCTGGACCAGCGTCGAGCCCACGCCGTACAATTTTTATCGCGATCTGATGAGCGCAGATCTCGTGAAGCCGCTCGGCGAGGTGGCGCCGCGCAACTGGCACCGTTTCGGCGCAAGGGAGGCCGACGTGCTGTTCCACGCGTTCGAGTCCGCGACGGCCCCTGTCGATCAGAAGCGCATCCTGGACGGGCTGCAGATGATCTTCGTGCAGGCCGCGCCGGTGATCCCGCTCTTCAACAACCCGTCGTGGGGCGAGTACAGCACGAAGCGGTTCACCGGCTTCCCGACGATGGAGAACCCGTACGCGAAGCTGACGCCGAACAACCCGCCGGAGTACCTGCTCGTCCTGACCGAGCTCCGGCCAAGGTGACGCGCCCTAGAGGCGTGTGACCACGAGGCCGTCGTTCTGCACCGAGATGCGGGCGGGCTTGCCGCGGTGCTCGTCGGGGATCTCGTCGGCCATGAGGTAGCGGCCGGCGATCGAGACGAACTCCGCCTCGAGGCTCATGCAGAAGATGCTCGCGTCCGCGTTGTTGTGGGCGCCGGCCATGGCGCGGCCGCGGAGCGGCGCATAGACATGGATGTTGTCGTTCGCGATGAGCTCCGCGCCCGAGCTGACAGGCGAGAGGACCACGAGGTCGCCGTGCGGCACATAGATGACCTGCCCGCTGCGCACCGGCTGCCGCACGGTGAGCCCTGCCGGCGGCGGCTCCCCGGCCGCGTCCGGCGCCGGGGCGGCGTCCCTCGGGCGCCGGGCGGGCCCCACCGGCCCCGCCGTGGCATTCCCTGGCGCGCCGCGGTCTGGCGCGGGCCCCACGGCCACGGGGCCCGGCGTGGGGGTGCTCCCCTCGGCCGACCCGGCCTGGCGCGACGAGCGCGTGAGCGGCGTCCGCAGCACGCCGAGGCCGGCGGCGACGGCCCGCTCGCGCTGGGCGTCCGTCGGGTTGCGCACGGCGATGGGCACGAGGTTGTGCTTCCTCAGCAGCCCGGCGAGGGCGCCGAGGTCGACGGGCTCGTCGCCGAGCTCCGCCAGGTCGAGCAGGATCGGCAGGTGCAGGAAGAAGTGCGGCATCTGCGAGATGTGGTCGGCGAGCTGACGCTCGACGGCCGAGACATTCGCCGTCTTCAGACAGAGCATCGTGATGGCAGGCATCGTGCCCTTGAGCGCAAACGCCTGCTGCTCCTGCCGCTTCTCCCCTCGCCTGCCCGACACCATCGCTGTCCTCGCTCGCAAAAAGGTGCTCCCGCGGCGGCACTGTAACCCGGATCCGGCGGCTCGCGCGGGAAAAACCGGTAGGCGCTCCGGGCCTCGCCGCGCGGGCGGCGCGTCGCTGCGTGCGGCCGGCGCGCCGCTGCTTGGCTGGCCGCCTTACGCGGTGCTAACGGTGGTTTGGCCATGCCGACCGCACGCCGCGCCTCCGTACTGCGGCTCGACCCCCCTCCCAGCTCGTTCTCCGGCTCTTCCTCTCCCGCGTCCCCGCGCGCGACCCTCCGGCCGGTCGACGCGCTCGATCGCCACTTCGCGCTGGAGGTCCCGCGCGTGTTCTCCGAGGCGGAGCGCGCAGCGCTCGTCGCGGGGGTCCGCGCGGCCCGCTCCGAGTGGACTGCCGACTTCGGAGGCGAGCAGTTCTCGCTGGGGCGCGCCTTCTACACGCACCTGGAGACGGGGCGCTCGCGCCTCTATTTCGCCGATGCGGCCGCCTCGGATGCGCGCGTCGAGCGGCACCTCCCCGGGCTCCAGCGCAGGATGCGCGAGCTCGTCGCGGCGCTCACCGGCGGGCTCGCGCAGCCCCGGCGCGGCTTCTGCGGGCCAGGCGTCCACATCTTCCCTGCCGGAGAGAAGGTCGCGCGCGAGGGCGGCGTCGTCCACTTCGACACGGAGGGGCTCTCCGACTACCACCTTGCCCGCCGGCTCCGCGCGATTACCGTCGTCGTGATGCTGGAGCTCCCGGATGAGGACGGCGGGCTCAAGCTGTGGGACGTCCTCTACGACGGGCGAGACGACCCGGGCGACGAGGCGGTCTTCGCGCGGAGCCTCGTCGCCGGCTACAGCCCTGGCGGCGCGCTGGTCATCGACAGCTACCGCCTGCACCAGATACAGCCGTTCCCGGGCGACCGCGACCGCATCTCCGCGACGGTGCACGCCGCCGAGATCGACAGCGGCCGCTGGGAGACGTGGTTTTAGAGCCGGCTACCTCTCCTTCATGAGCTCGTAGTGGTAGCCGTTGTGGTAGAGCCGGATCGTGTTTCCCCCGTTCGCGTTGTAGACGATCGGCGCGTCGTAATTCACCGAGTAGACCTCGATTCGCCTCCCGAGCGTGAGGCTCAGGGCGGCAATCTCGAGGTCGCCGCCCCACGCGCCGTCCTTACTCATATATCCAAGATAGTCGAGCTGCGCCTTCTTCGAGCCCCACCACGCCGTGTCAAAGTGGAGGATCATGAAGCTGATGGCCTGGCGCCGCAGGGCAGCCGCGCGCAGATCGAGCGGCTCGAGTCCGGCGAGCGCCTGCGCGATCGCGAGGAAGAGGCAGTTGCCGCCGCCGTCGTTGGGGATCGTCTTCCAGGTGTTCGCGAGCTTGTCCGAGAGCTTCAGCGTCTGCCTCTCGGACTTCGTGGTGGGCTTCGGGAGCCTGTCTGGATCGATCTCTCTCTTGGCCTTGGAGATCTCCCCACCGACCTCTTGGATGAGCTTGGCGACCCACCCCGGCAGCTGCAGCCCGACGCTCCGCCTCCGCGGGGCGAAGGTCAGATCCCGGCCCGAGATCTTGAGCGAGGGCGCGTAGGGATCGCGGTCACGCTCGTAGATGAGGCTCCGGAGATCGGAGAGCTGGGCGAAGTCGATGAGCAGCTCGGCGTTCGCGATCAGCGCGTTCAGCGTGGAGGAGAGCTCACGGTACATCTCCAGCTCGCTCTCCTTGGGCGCCACGACGGCCTTCGCGGCCTTGAGCACCTCGACGAGCTTGCGCGCACCGACGAACTTTTTGGTCGGACCGCGGTAGATCTCCGCGTAGATCTTCGTCACGGTCGACTGCTGTTCCTCCTCCGTCTTCGGGCGGTTCTTCAGGGCGCGCCGCGCTTCCTTGTATCCGTCGACGTCGCTCTTGGCGGCGGTGGGGTCGCCTGTCAGCGCTGGGGCGATGAGCTGCACGGGGCGGACGGCGAAGATGTGGTAGTTGGGCACCTTGATGCCCTTGAACCCCTGCTCGTCGCCGAGATCGAACTTCCCTCCCCGGGGCGTGCCGGCGAGCACGAGCATCCTCTCGAAGCCCGACGAGGTGGTCACCTTGCCGCCCCTCCCCTCGAGCACGTAATCGATGTAAACGGTAGGGATGCCCATGAACGCGGGGGCCTCGAGCATCCCGCTGCGCATACCGATCATGGTCAGACGGTCGCGGAGCCGGCTGTAGAGGTAGAGGTAACCGTAGAGCTGCTCGTTCAGGGTCAGCGTCGATCCCGTGGTCTCGATGGCGCGATTCCACCACTGCATCATGTCGTGGACGCCCTTCTTCCACACGTTCTTCGGCGTGACCTCGCCCTCGTAGGTGACGTGCTTGAAGACGCGATCGCCCAGCAGGAAGATGTGCGGAGGGTTCTTCTGCATGGAGAGGTACTCCACGACCTGCCGGACCATCTGCTTGCGCGTGTCGAGCTCGGGGTGGGCCCCGCCGGGCAGACCGCCGGTCGATCGCAGGAGGAAGAGCACGACGGGCCGATCGCCCCCGTACGCCTCGCCGGCAATCTCGTCGATGACCCTGTGGATCTGCCCCCGGCGGGAGGACGAGACGCCGTCGGTGAAGGTGGGCACGGCGATCCCGTCGCGGAAGGCGGCGAAGCCTAGATCGTTGATGCAGCTCGCCACGACCCGCGTCGCATCGCTGGCGAGGAGGCACGGGACGTTGAGCTTGCTCCGGCTGACCGCGGCCTCCACGTCGCGCACCTTGAGCAGGCTGATGCGAAACGACTCGATCCCGCAGTCGATGTAGAAGCGGGCCATGTCGAGGGCCTTCTTCTGCATCAGCCCGACCGGCGCCGTCTTTCCCACCTTGCTGTAGGCCTCGGGGTAGTAAGCGTCGTCCCAGCAGATCTCGATCCGTAGCCAGGGCAGGATCTTCAGCGTCAGGGCAATGGCGTACCGATCTCCGGACTGGTGGGCCGCCTGGCGAAGGAACATCTGCGGCTGGCGGAGCGGCTTGACCTTCGGCGGCAGCACGAGGAACGCGTTCACCGGTGACTCGGCGAGTAGCGGGAGCAACCGCTCGTCCACGCCCAGCGACGAGGGGCGCTCGCCGGGATCCTCGCGCCAGGAGCATTCGATCGTGAGAGAACAGTCCATCCGCATGGACGCCATCAACACGGGCCTCATCCCCGACTCGCGGACGATCGCGTCGGCCATGACGCGATCGGTTGGGGAGAGCTTCACCCCCTGGCACGAGACGCCGCTCACCGTGATGAGGCCCGGCAGGAGACCCGTTGCGTAGATCAAGCCGACGGCGCGGCGGAGGCTGCTCCCGAGATCCCCTGGTTCCAGGTAGATCCGGATCCTGAGCGGTCCCCCCGGGCGGTTCCCGAAGACGGCGACGATCAACATGTGGCTCCGGCCGACTATAGAGCATCGGCCGGGACCGCGTCCCATGCGCTGCGGAGACCCAGCGCCAGCGCCGGTTGCAGCTCCAGGCTGCGTCCCTTCGACGCGCAGGTGGTGCCCGCAGCGCGGCGGCCATCGCCTGGCAGAGTTGCTGCGCGAGGACGTCCGGGCGGCGGATCCTGCGCAGACCCCGCGCTACACGATCTTCCGCAGATAATGGAACTTGGGATCCGTCAGATCGTCGGCCGTCAGCGCCCACCCCTCGTCCCGCGGGATCAGGTAGATGACATCCGATTTGACGCTGGCGAAGCTCACGTGACCGAGGTTCTGGAGGATGTGGCCAAACACGTCGCGGCGCCACAGGCGATCCTTGGGGATGTCGCAGACCGTGCGGAGCATCCGATCCGTGGGTGAGCCCTGGATCAGCAGGAACGCCATCGTGAAGGTCAGGTAGCGGGGCTGGCCGCGGTACGGATCCGGCGTCCCCGATGGCCCCTTGCGCGCGCCCTCCTCCGTGATCATGCCGCGGGACCACATGCCGTAATCGTTGAGCGCCCGGGAGTCGTCGTCGAAGTAGTCCCAGCACCCCTTCTCGATGGCGTGCAGATTGGACAGCAGCGCCATCTGCGCGCGGCGGTACTGGTACCACTTGTATTGCAGGCTCATCTTCTCGAACTGGACCTGGACGGCCTCGTGCAGCGTGCGCTGCAGCGTGCTCCCGGGGTCCATGCGCGCGCACACCTCCATCGCGAAGATCGAGTGCTCCACGGTCAGCCTCCGTATCCGCCCGAAGCCCGGTTCCACGAACCGCTCCGGCTGAGGGCCGCGCCGAGGATCACGCCGGTGCCGAGCGCCACGACGACTGGCACCGTCCCGAAGCCGTCCGGGATCGGCGACACCCCGCTCGACGCGGTGCCGCTCGAGAACGGCGTCGCGCGCTGCGTCGGCACGTACGATTTGCCCGGCCTCGGCGCGCTCGGCTCGACCGGCGCCGGGCGAGGGGCTGGCCCCCACGGATAATCCATCCAGAACCAGCCGTGCGACGCGGCGCGGCCGCCGTAGTAGTAGGGAGGCCAATCCTCCGTCTCGTTCGCGGGCTTCGACTCCGTCGCGTCGGCGCCGAAGACGCTCGCGGCCATCAACGCGACGTCGAGGCGGCGCGACCGGAACGCAACGAAGTCGTCGTTGAGGTCGTCGGACTCGGTCGTGTCCCTCTCCGTGGGCACGATGACCAGCACATGGCGAACTCCCCTGTCCCAGAGCGCATCGGCGGACGGCAGCCTCGCGACATGCCGGTTGTCGAATTGCGCCGCGTCGTCCGAATAGGGCGAGAGCCGCTGCCGATCGAGGACGAACATCGTCGCGCGGGGGCCGGGAACCGAGCGGGCGAAGAGCGGCTGGTAGTACGCCGCCGCGGCGAGCGTCAGGTGCGCCTTGACGACGCCCCGCGGGTGCGGCCAGTTGTCGAACGTGAACACCGGGTCGAACGCCTCCGCCGCGCCGGCGGCAAAGGCGACCGACTCGGGGCCGTCGAGATCCACGATGACCGCGATGTCGCGGCGGAGGCCGCTGTCCGTCCGGGCGGCGAGGAGCAGCGACGCGAGCGCCTTGCCGCTCCGGTAGGCGCGGTCCATCGCAGGCGTGAAGATCGGCCGGAGCACGTCGCCGAGCGGCGTGATGGGCGCCGGATCCCCCTCGGCGACGAGCGTTGGCACGGCCGACGGCGACTCGAACAGCGCGGGCACGTAGTAGGCGCGCGCGCCCTCGTCCGCCGGCCTGAGGTCGGTGGACATCCTCGCGAGCGCGGCCCGGTCGAACGGCTTCTTCGACTCGCCGTCGAACGTCACGCTCTCCTGCGCGGCGCCGAAGCTCCAGCCGAACGTCCGCTGCATGTCGAGCGCCCGCTTCCTCTGCACCGCTGTCTCGTCGTCCGAGCACCCGTCCGCGGCCACGGCGATCGCGGCGGCCACTCCGACGAGCCCGACCGCGCCGAGCGCGGCCAGGATCGCGTTCCGCCGCGACGCGTCCTTCGGCGCGTCGGCCAGGCCCTTGTGCCACCAGCGCGCCCCGACGATCCCGGGCTTGTCGAGCACCTCGGCGCGCTCGAACGGCTCGTCCAGCCGGCTCACGCGGAGGCCTCCCCGGCGCCTTGCGGCGCACGCCCGGTCGGCGCCGCTGGCGCGAGCGGCGCGGCCCCTGCCGCCCTGGCGTGATCGCGCCGGAGCGCCTCGATGAACTCCGGCGTGAAGGTGCCGTCGATGCGCAATGAATACCTGAAGTACGGGTCCGCCTCGACGCCGTGGTAATCGTGATCGTTGAACCAGTAGGCCCGGCCGGCGACCGCCGTCTTCCGCCGCGCCCGCTCGTCCCACAGGAACAGGCGCTTGTTGCCCGCAGGACAGAGCGTGATGAAGTGGTCGGGCTCGCTGTCGGGCGCTCTCCCCTCCGGCGCTCTCCCCTCCCCCGGCGCTCTCCCCTCCCCGTCGTGGTGCACCGTGCCGTGATCGTTGGCCTCGAGACCCATGATGTTGCAGCGCCCAATCGACGAGAACGGCAGGCGCTTCACGTAGGCGATCGTCCTCGGGAAGAACGATCGCGCCAGCCGGGTGAAGTCCTTGCCTTCACTCCTGCTCTTGTCGCTCCAATATCGGTTCGGGATGAGCTCGACATAGACCTTCCAGGGGAAGTACACCCCATGGCGGAACTTGAGCCACAGCATCTGCCGCCGCGAGAGCGGGATCTCACGCTCCTCACCGAACTCGAGCGCGGCGCGCGCGGAACGATCGATCGACGATGGGTCGTCCGAGAGGCGCTGGAACGTGGCGAACTCCTCGTCGCCGAGGCCGCGGATCACCTCGCCGTAGTCGGCGAACGCCTCGCCCAGGCGCGACGGCGGCATGATGCCCATCGTGCGGTGGCTGCCGCCGGTGTAATCGATCGGCACCTGCGTGAGCCCGAGGCAGATCTCCTCGTGGATCTCGTCGAGCGGGGCGAGGTCGAGGTACGGCTCGAGATCGATATAGGGTCGCGCGAAGATGCCCTGGATGCCGGAGTCACAAGGAGGTTCGACCATGGGTCCGCCGCCGGAGCCGGGGCGTCACCGCCCCGCAGGCCTACCCATATCACAAAGCGCACGGCGCCCCGCAAAAGCCCGAAACCCGACTGCGCATCGCGGCGGCGTGACGCGAGACCTTGGGCTTGTGGGGGCGCGGCGCGTTCTGTAGCGTGCGTCCCATGGATCTGTCCTACGTCATGGGGTTCGGGCTGGGCACCACGCTCGCTCTGCTCGCCCTGCTGCGCATCGGGCAGAGGGTCTTCTCACCGGCGCACACGGTCGCCCGCGATCTCACCGAGAGCAACGCCGCCCGCCGGCTGCTCACCGTGGGCCAGGTCCTCGCGGTGTTCCTCGTCGCCGCGAACGCCGTGAAGAACTGCCTCGAGGGCGAGGGCTTCGCGCGCGACCTCCTCTGGGTGGGCGCGTTCGCCGTCGTGGGCCTGCTCCTCGTGCTCGCGACCGGCCACCTCGGGATCCGCCTTCTGCTCAGGGCGCGGCTCCCGGCCGAGATCGAGCGCGGCAACGCGGCCGCGGGGCTCGCGGCGGGCGCGCACTACGTGGCGACCGGGCTCATCACCTCGCGCGCGATCGCGGGCAAGGATCTCGGCGATCTCGCGATCTCCCTCGGCTTCTTCCTCCTCGCGCAGATCACGCTGCACGTGTTCATCTCGCTCTTCCGGGCGCTCACCACGTACGATGACGCCGAGCAGATCCAGGGAGAGAACCTCGCCGCCGCGCTGAGCTACGCCGGCGCCTCGATCGCGGTGGCCATCATCATCGCGCGGGCGCTGGAGGGCGACTTCGAGGGTCTCTTCATCTCGCTGAAGGGCTATGGCGGCGTGCTGCTCTATCTGTTCGCCCTCTACCCTGTGCGGCAGCTCCTCGTGCAGAGCGTGCTGCTCGGCGCGCCGCTCGCGCTGCGCGGCGGCCGCCTCGACGCGGGCATCGCGGCCGACCGCAACGAGGGGCTCGGCGCGCTCGAGGCGGCGACCTACCTCGCGACCTCGATCGCCATCGCGCGCCTCCTATGACCTCCGCTGACCGCGCCTACGACGCCTTCGCCGCGAAGATCGTCGACACGGGCCTCATCACCGACCCCTGGTTCGACGGGGCCCCGCGCTTCCGCGAGGAGCCGGTGTTCGTCACCGCCGCCGAGCAGCGCGCCCTGTACCGCGCCGCCGAGGAGGTCGCGGCGGTCTACAACGAGCTTTGCCTGATCGTCGCGGACGAGCCGTCGCTGCTCGACGACTTCTTCTGTCTGACGCCCTGTCAGAAGGCGATGTGGCTCTCGTCACAGCCGCTGTGGCACGGCATCGCGCGCGCCGACGTCTTCCTGACGGACGAGGGCCCGGCGATCGCCGAGCTGAACTGCGACACGCCGACGGGCGAGGCGGAGGCGGTCGTGCTGAGCGCGCTCGCGGCGCCGGACCACCCGGGCGCGCGCGATCCCAACGGCGAGCTCGGCGCCCGGTTCTGCGCGATGGTGGACGAGGTCGCCCGCGCGCTCCTCGGCGAGGCCGCGACGCGGCGCCTCGGCCTCGTTTATCCGACGGAGTTCACCGAGGACCTCTCGGTCATCCGCCTCTACAGGCGCTGGCTCACGGAGCGCGGGTATTCCGTGCTCCTCGGCTCGCCGTACAACCTCGGCCACGACGATCGCGGCCTGTCGCTCTTCGACGCCCCCTTCTCGGTCCTGCTGCGCCATTACAAGACGGATTGGTGGGGAGAGCGCTCGAGCGTGTGGACCGACGAGCAGATCCCCGACGCCGAGCCGCTCGCCGGCCCGCTCGGCGCCGTGCTGTCCGCCGCGGCCGACGGGCGCGCGGCGATCCTGAACCCGCTCGGCGCCGTGCTGCCGCAGAACAAACGCTCGATGGCGTTCATGTGGGAGCACCTCCATCGCTTCTCGCCGCACGCGCAGTCGGTGATCCAGCGTCACGTCCCGGTGACGTCGCGGCTGGAGACGGTGCACCCCGAGCTGCTCCTCGCGCAGCGCGAGGAGTGGGTCCTGAAGAGCGATTACGGCGCCGAGGGAGAAGAGGTGATCCTCGGGCGCCACACCCCCGACGATGTCTGGCGCGCGTCCCTGGCCAAGGCCCGGGAGGGGCGGTGGATCGCGCAGCGGTACTTCGCCGCCCTGGAGAACGCGCGGCGCGAGTCGGTCAACTACGGCATCTATCTAATTGCCGGCGAGGCGTGCGGCGTCTACGCGCGCGTCCAGGCCGGGATGACGGACGCGGCAGCGCTGAGCGCGCCGGCGCTGGTGCGGTAGGAGCGGACGCGCGCCCGCAGCGCGAGCGCGCCCGCGGGCGGCTACTGGGCGGGTCGGGCGGGGGCATCCATGCTGCGCACCGCGCGGAACGCGTCGGCGGTGGCCTGCGTGTTCTGCGTCGTCACGATCTGGAGCCGGTCCCCCGTGCGCCGCGCCACGTGCACAAGGATGCCCTGCATGTCGGGCACGGGCTGGCCATCCGGGGTGACGACGCCCGTCAGCTCCCATGCCCAGCGGACGACAGCGAGCTCCGGCGTGACGAAGCGTGTCTCGACACGCACGCTGGCGAGGCGGCTCTTCGCAAAGACGGTCTTGTGAATGCCGACGTGATTCGCACGGATCTCCTCCCGCCCATGCCACCACATCCCGAAGATGTTCACGAAATCGGCGTCCTCCGCTTGAAGCGCGGCGAACGCATCCATGTCGTGCCGGTTCCAGGCGTCGTTGAAGGCGGCGACGAGCTGCTCTCCCAGCGCCCGCTGCTCGCGTGCGTCGGGCGCTGCCGCCGCAATGGCCGGCGCTGGCGCCGCCGGCGCGACGGGCTGGGGCGTCGCGGGGGCGCACGCGAGGACAAGGAGCGGCAGCGCAACCATGGCGAGGGCTCTATGCATGCGACGCCACTTACTGCGAACCGGCGCGGGACGTCAACCGGCGCCGCGCTCGATCTGGCTGCGGCTCGACCCCCTGTCTCCGCGGGCAGTAGAGCTGCCTCGATCACGTGGAACAGGCGTTGACCCGCTCGCACCGTCATCGAGGATCAGCGCTCGGCCGGATCGCATGTTGCCAGGACGACCGCGGATAGGTACGCTTGGGTGTCCGCTGGGTCCGCTGCGCACAATGCCCGGCGGCGCTGGAGGCGATGAACGGCGCTTGCGATCACAGCATCCTGGAGGAGCTCGCGTTCCCTGCGCGCCACCATATCAGCGTGACCTCATGATGCTTGAGGGCCAAGGTCGGATGTCCGGTATCACGGTCGCGTACCAGGATGTCTGAGGAACGCGCCCCAGGTTGACATTCCCACGACCGGGGCGCGACGGCCCGGCGACCCGACCCAGGTTGACGGATGAGGAGAGAGATGCATCGATTTGTCTTCAGGACGTGCGGATACGTGGCCACGATGTGCCTGCTCGCGCTCGTGGCTTGCGGTGACGACGGGGCCTCCGACGAGACGTCGACGTCGGGGAGCGGGGGCGCCGGCGCTTCAGGCTCGGCGGCCTCGACAGGCTCGAGCGGCACGGGCGGGTCAGGTGATGGAGGCGGGAGCGCCGGCGCGACGGGCTGTCCAGAGCTCGCTGGCCGCGTCCCCATGCCGGAGCTCGGTCCGTGGATGTATGGGCCTCATCCCGGACCGTGCGCCCAGACGGACACGGAGACGGATACGGGACTGGAGACGTCGATCGTCTACGAATACGACGGCCAGCATGTCATCGGAGCGGTCGAGACGCGGGGCAGCGATACCCACACACACACCTTCGACTACGAGGGTGGTCGGATGATCCGCATGACCCGGACCGGCGCGGCCGACACCCGCGTCCTCGAAATCGACTACGACGACGAAGCGCGGGCGATCACCTTCGGCAACGACGATTACTTCGTCCGATACGATCACGATGACCAGGGGCGCCCCGCTCAGCTGACGTTCGACCGCTTCACGGACGATCTGCCGACCATCACGACGGAGATCGTCTACGATGGTTGTCGTCTCGTCCGCCGGGAGCAGGGGGTGAGCCCGCTCGACGGCACGCCCAGCCCATCGATCCCGGCCTTCACCTACGTCTTCGACGGCGATCTGCTGGTCGAGCGCACCGGGGAGACGTTGCACACGGTTTACGACTACAGCTGCTGGTGATCAACCCGGCGGATTCGCCGGCGCGTGGCCGCCGAGCGCGCGCACGTCGTCGACCGTATCGACGTCGATCGCCCCGCCCGCCCAGTCGATCGCCGCGACATCCTCGGCGCGCAGAAGGCGGCCGGCGCCCTGGTCGCCCTGGAGGCGCGAGAGCGCGTCCCAGCGAGATCGATCGAACACCGCCGGCGCGCCCACGACGCCGCTGAACCGCGACGCGGCGATCGGCGCGCCCGCGAGCCAGGCCTGCCGCAGCGCGGTGAGGTGCTCGACCGTGAGCAGGGGCTGGTCCGCGAGCGCGATCAGGAGCGCGTCGGCCTTCGAGGCCTCCGCCCACCGGACCGCGGCGCGGACCGAGGAGGCGATGCCCTCTTCCCACCCATCGTTCGCGATGTGCGCGACCTCCAGATCGCCGAGCGCGCGCGCGACCGCGCCGGCGTTGGCGCCGAGCACGACGCCGACCGGTCCGGATCGGGCCTCGACGCACGTGGTCGCCACGCGCCGGACCAGCGGCGCTCCGTCGAGCTCGACGAGCTGCTTGGGGCGACCGAGGCGACGTGAGCCGCCGGCGGCGAGCACGACCAACGCGACGCGCGCATGCAGAGGCCGGGCGCGGGCGCGGAGCTTTCCCCCCTGCGCCCGGCGCGCGACGGCCTGGAGCTCGCCCACGATCGAGAGCGCGATCTGCTCGGGCGTCTCGGCGCCGAGATCGAGCCCGATCGGCGCGTGGATCCGCGGATCGTCGCCGGGGTGGCCGATCTCGGCGAGCAGATCGCGCGTGCGGCGCGCGGGCCCGAGCACGCCGATGTAGCGGGCGCGCGACGCGAGGGCGACCGCGAGCGCGTCGCGATCCGGCGTGAGCTGATGGTGCATGATCACGACGTACGGCTCGGCCGCGGCGTCGATGAGCGCGCGGAGGCGATCCGCCGCGCCGCCGGTCGAGACGACGCGATCCGCGGCGCGGAACCGGGACGCCTGCCGGATCGTGGGACCGGCGACCGTGACCCGGAACCCGACCGACGTCGCGAGCGCGACGATGGACACCGCGTCGTGACCGCCCCCGAGCACGAAGAGCTGCGGCGACGGCGCGATCTTCTCGACGAGCACGGTGATCCCGAGCCCGTCGAGCTCCACGACGCCGGCCGGCCCCCGCGCCGCGGCCTCGATCGCGGAGCGCGCGGCCGGATCGGTCACCGGGTGCGCGAGCGCGCACGGCGGACCGAACGCGAGGCGCGCGCCGACCCGGACCGCGCCGGCCGTCGAGCGGATCACCGTGACCAGCGTGCCGGTGGTCTCCTCGGCGAAGCAGGCCGCGGCGAACGCGAGCGCGTCGTGGGTCGCTCCGGCCGCGACGTGCTCGAGCAGGACATCGACGACGCCGTTGCAGCCGAGCCCCACGCCCCACGTCTCTCCGTCTTCGGTTGTCGAGTCGTAAGTGACCACCACGGCGCCATCGCGGCAGCGGTGCTCTCCGCGGAGCATCACGTCGCCCTCGAGGCAGCCGCCGCTCACACACCCGGATACCCAGCGATCGCCGGCGACGAGCATCCGCGCCCCCGGACGCCGGTACGACGACCCCGACACCCGCACGACGGTCGCGAGGAGAAACGGGGACCGCTCTGCAACCAATATCGCCGCTTCGCGCACGATCCGCTCAAGCTCGTTCATGCGCTCGGCATCATTCACCCTTCATGAGGCTCCCGCCAGGGCGTTCGCCGTCGCTGGCGACGACCGGACCCTCTCCACGCCGCCCGGCCGCTCGCGGTCGGGCGTTGCGTTACAGGACGCCGGCGAGCCGCTGGCCGATGGTGAAGAAATGATAAGGACATGCGCAGTCGCTTGACGGCGCGCCAGCCCAAAAGTATGGCCTGGACGGCCATGAAGCTCGATGTCAACGGCGTTGTTCGTGACGTGGATGCCAGTCCGGAGATGCCCCTGCTCTGGGTGCTCCGTGATCTGCTGGGATTGACCGGCACAAAATACGGCTGTGGCATGGCCCAGTGCGGCGCCTGCACGGTCCACATCGACGGCAAACCCGCGCGCTCGTGCGTCCTGCCGGTGTCGAGCGTCGGGACGCGCAAGGTGACGACGATCGAGGGACTGTCTCCCGACGGGTCGCACGTGGTGCAGCAGGCGTGGGCGCAGGCCGACGTCGTCCAGTGCGGGTACTGCCAGTCCGGGCAGATCATGACCGCGGTCGCCTTGCTCGAACAGAAGCCTGATCCGAGCGACGCCGACATCGACGCTGCGCTGTCCGGAAACGTGTGTCGCTGCGGGACGTATGTTCGTGTACGCGAGGCGGTGATCCTCGCGTCGAGGCTCAAGCGAGGTGGCAAGTGACCGTCTCCCGGCGTGACTTCTTGCAAGCGACCGCGGGCTCGGCGGCCGGGCTCGTGATCAGCTTCTACGTCCCGCAGGGGGTCCGCGCCGCGCCGAAGGCTGCGCAGCCGCCGCCGCTCTCGCCGAACGCGTTCGTTCGCGTCGGCACCGACGAGTCCGTGACCGTGGTTCTCGCGCACTCCGAGATGGGCCAGGGCATCTGGACCGGGCTCGCGATGCTGATCGCCGAGGAGCTCGAGTGCGACTGGTCGAAGGTGCGGTCGGAGCACGCGCCGGCGGCGCCGGTCTACGGCCATCCGGCGTTGCACTTCCAGATGACCGGGGGGTCGTCGACGACGAACGGGGAGTTCGAGCGGTATCGCACCGTCGGCGCGATGGCGAAGGACATGCTGCTGCGCGCGGCGGCCGCCCGGTGGAAGGTCTCGCCCGCGGCGTGCGCCGCCGCGAACGGCGTCGTCACCCACGGCAAGGACAAGCTGACCTACGGCCAGCTCGCCGAGGAGGCGATGAAGCTGGCCCCGCCGGCCAAGGTGAAGCTGAAGGACCCCAAGGACTGGAAGCTGATCGGCACCCTCGTGCGCCGCATCGACACGCCGGAGAAGGTCACGGGCAAGGCGCAGTTCGGGCTCGACGTGCACTTCCCAGGGCTCCGCACCGCCGTGGTGCTCCGCCCGCCGGCGTTCGGCGCCAAGCTCGTCAAGTTCGACGCCGCCGACGCCCTCAAGGTGCCCGGCGTCGAGAAGGTCGTCCCCACCGCGAACGGCGTCGCCGTCGTCGCCGCGCATTTCTGGGCCGCCAAGCTCGGGCGCGACGCGCTCCGCGCCGAGTGGGCGCAGCCCGAGGGCGGCGGGGTCGACAGCGCCAAGCTGCTCGCCGACTTCCACGCGCAGGCGCGGACGCCCGGCGTCGTCGCCGCCAGCGTCGGCAAGGTGGAAGACGCGCTCGCCGCCGCCAAATCGCGGCTCGAGGCGGAGTACGACGTGCCCTACCTCGCGCACGCGCCGATGGAGCCGCTCAACTGTACGGTCAAGATCGACGGCGATCGCTGCGAGATCTGGACCGGCACGCAGTTCCAGACCGGCGACCAGATGGCCGCGGCGAAGATCCTCGGCACGACGCCCGACAAGGTCCAGATCCACACGACGTTCCTCGGCGGCGGCTTCGGGCGGCGCGCCAGCCCCGCGGCAGATTTCGTGGGCGAGGCCGTGATCGTCGCGAAGGCCGCCGGCGTGCCGGTGAAGGTCGTGTGGACGCGCGAGGACGACATGCGCGGCGGCTTTTACCGCCCCGCCTTCGTCCACCGGATCCAGGTCGGCGTCGACGCGCGCGGCATGCCGGCGGCGTGGGATCAGGTGGTCGTGGGCCAGTCGATCGTCGCCGGCACGCCGCTCGAGTCGTTCGTCACGAAGAACGGCGTGGACCTCACCTCGGTGGAAGGGATCGCCGAGTCGCCCTATGTCGAGCGGACTCCCGCGCTCCGCGTGTCGCTGCACTCGCCGAGGACGCCGGTCACCGTGCTGTGGTGGCGCTCGGTCGGCAACACCCACACGGCCTTCGCGGTGGAGAGCATGGTCGACGAGCTGGCGCACGCCGCAGGGCAGGATCCGCTCGCGTACCGCCTCGAGCTGCTCAAGGACAAGCCGCGGCACGCGAACGCGCTGAAGGTCGCCGCCGAGAAGGCCGGCTGGGGCACCGCGCCCGCGCCGGGACGGGCGCGGGGGCTCGCGATGCACGAGTCGTTCGGCTCCATCATCGCCGAGGTCGCCGAGGTCTCGATCGAGAAGGGGCGCATCCGCGTCCACTCGGTCACCTGCAGCGTCGATTGCGGCACGGCGGTCAACCCGCTCGGCATCGAGGCGCAGATCCAGGGCAGCGTCGCTTTCGGCCTCACGGCTGCGCTCTACGGCAAGATCAACATCGCCGAGGGGAAGGTCCAGGAGTGCAACTTCCACGACTATCCCATGCTCCGGATGTTCGACATGCCGCGCATCGCCGTCCATCTCATCCCGAGCAAGGCCAAGATGGGCGGCATCGGGGAGCCTGCCACCGCGCCGATCGCGCCTGCCGTGGCGAATGCGGTGTTCGCGCTGACCAAGCAGCGGCTGCGCTCCCTTCCGTTTCGCCTCGCCTAGGAACTGACCATGATCCGATCCTCTCTTGTCCTCGCCTCTCTCCTCGCCGCGTGCGGGGGACAGACGCCCGGGGCCTTGCAGGCGCCCTCGCCGTCGCCGGTCAGCCGCGAGGCCGCCCTCGCTGCGTTCGAGACCGTGCGCGGCGTTTTCCAGCACCCTCGCTGCCAGAACTGTCACCCCGCCGGCGACGTGCCGCTCCAGGGCGACGAGGGCCGCCTGCACACGCAGTTCGTGCTCCGCGGTCCCACGGGCCACGGCATGCCAGGCGCGGAGTGCACGACGTGCCACGGGCCGACCAACCCGCCGAACAGCTTTGGCGTGCACGTGCCGCCGGGCGTCTCGAAGGGCTGGCACATGCCGCCGCCCGAGATGCCGATGGTGTTCGTCGGTGTCGCCCCGGGCGCCCTGTGCGAGCAGATCAAGGATCCGAAGCGCAATGGCGGCAAGGACATGGCGGCGTTGCGCGTCCACCTCGACGATCCCCTCGTGACCTGGGGCTGGAACCCTGGCGCCGGCCGCACGCCCATCCCGACGCCGCGCGCCGAGTTCGTCGCTGCATGGGAGACCTGGGCCCGCGCCGGCGCGCCCTGCCCGGGTGGATAATCGACGGTCACGCGCTTCGCCGTCGGGCAGCGCCTGCTCTATGATGCGGCCCATGGGGTCGTCTCCCGCCTCGGCATCGGGTCCGTGTCGGCGCGCCGGCGGCGCGTGGCCGGCTCTCCTTCAGCTTTTGGTGCTCGCAGCGCTCGTCGGATGCAGCGTCGAGGAGCGCCGCTTCGTCGGCGGGGTCGGCGGCGCCGGCGGGACAGGCGGCGCAGGTGCGGGCGAGACGAGCAGCGACGCCGCGTCAAGCAGCGACGCTGTGTCGAGCGCCGGTTCCGGCGGCAGCTGCACGGGGCCATCGGACTGCCCTACCCCGCCAGAGCCTTGCCAGGTCCCGGCGTGCGTCGCCGGAAGGTGCGGTTCGGCGCCGCTGCCAGAAGGGACCGAGATCGCGCCGAAGGCGGACGACTGCCAGCGCCTCCTCTGCGATGGGCGCGGCGCTCAGACCGCCGTCGCCGCCGATGAGCCGGAGGATGATCACAACCCGTGCACGTCGGACACCTGCGTCGGGACGACACCCAAGCATACGCCCCAGCCGGGGGCCTGCCCGGCGGGACGCTGCGACGATGCTGGCAACTGCGTGCCGGCGGCCGAGTGCTCGCGGGACGCCGAGTGCGGCACCTCGACGGAATGCATCCGATACACCTGCGATAACGGCCTCTGCGCGGCGCAGCCCGCGCCGGCGGGCGCCTTCTGCAACTCCCTGCAAGATCAGTGCGACGGCGCCGGCAGGTGCATCGACTGCGTGAACAGCGGCGGGTGCGGAGAATGCTGCGTCTGCTCTACAGCCGGCGTGTGCGTCCAGGCGTAAGTCGAACGCGGCACCGGCGAAGGCGGGCGGCGCCGCTACCGGGCGGCCGGGTCCTGGCAGTAGAACGTCTTCAGCTGCGCGCACCTCCCGGCCGCGGGCCACGTAGGCGCTCGGGTAAACGAGGACGACCTCGAGCTCAGGGTAGTAGTCGGTCTCGCGGTGCAAGAGGAGCAGGCACGCCTGCGCCGCCACCGTGACCCGGATCTCGTCGGTGATCTCCAGCCCGCCGCACCCCTCGAACGGCTTCTCGTGCAGAAAGACCTGGATGTGCCCGAGGAGCTCCTGCTGGTCCTCGGCCGGAAGGCGGCCGAAGCAGGGCACGTTCCGGTCGAGGATCTCGCGCCACGCGGGCGGAAAGGGCTCACGGCGGACGGCGTCGCGCCGCCGCTTCCTGAGGAAGGCCAGCATCGACGACCACCTTACCCGCTCGCGTGGCGCTGTCGGAAGAGCGGTGAGAGGTCCTCGCGGCGTGCCCGTTCCGCAGCAGCGGATCACCAGCGGATCACCACCGGCTGCTGCCATGGCAGCAACAAGGGGCCGCCGCGCAGCAGGCGCCGCCCTGAGCCAGGCGCCGCCTGCGGAAGTTCGTCAGAGCCGGCTCTGCGCCTACGCCTGCGCCGTCGCCTGCGCCGCGCCGGCCGCGCGTACGCTCGACGCGGGCACGGCCTCCGGCGTCGATCCCGCCTGGCTCAAGCGCCGCTTCGCCTCGGCGACGACCTCGCTCGGCAGGGGGCCCTTCCTCGCGAACTGCAGGTTGTCGCGCAGGTGCTTCGGGTCCCGGGTCCCGACGATCGTGGTGCTGAGTCCCGGGTGCGACAGCGTGAAGCGCAGCGTGAACTCGATCCGGGTCAGGCCATCGAGCAGCTCGTCGAGCCTGGCTCGCTCCCACCGGTCCTGCATCGTGGTGCCCGGCAGCATGTAGTTCGTGCGCTGCCAGTCGGTGGGCGCGCCGCGCGCCACGCCGCCGCGGATGATCGTCCCGGCGCCGGCCTGGGCGGCCTTGCTGATCACCTCTTCGTGCTCGCGCTGCAGCGCGGAGTACGGGATCTGGAAGGCGTCGAAGACGCCGAGCTCGATCTGCTCGATCAGGTTGGGCAGCGTGCCCGAGACGCCGAGGAAGCGCACCTTCCCCTCGCTCTTGAGCTTCAGCGCCTCTTCGAGGGCGCCGTCCTGCTCGAACTCCTGCCGGGTGAGGCTCCGGTGAAACTGCACCAGATCGAGGTGGTCCGTCTTCAGCAGGCGCAAGCTGTTCTCCACGCCGTGCCGGATGTTCTGCGCCGTGTGCACGTGCTCGCCCTGGGCTCCGCCGACGACACACCCGCATTTCGAAGCCAGGAAGTACTCGTGCCTGCGGTGCGAGAGGAAGCGCCCGATCCGCTCCTCGCTGCGACCGTAATCGATGGAGGTGTCGATGAAGTTGATCCCGGAGTCCAGCACGTCGTTCAGGATGCGCTCCGCCTCCTGATCCGAGAGCTCTGGGCCCCGCGGGGCGCCTCGCAGCTCCATGGCGCCGAAACCGAGGGTGGTGACGCGGACGCCGGTGCGTCCGAGCAGGCGAGTGGGCAAATCGGTCATGGTCTTCCTCCGAGAGCGAACACGAGCTGGTCGCGGCGGCTGGCTGCGCCGCTGAGCGAGGGGTGTTTGTATTCCGCGCCACACACAAGGCGCGTGATTCGCGGCAGCGCTGGGCGCCCCGCAATCTGCATCTGCAGAGTCTGCAAACCGTGAGCCAAGGGCGGGCCAGGCGGAACGCCGCTTGACGCCGCCGCCCCTCGCAGAAACCCTGGCTCCTCCTCCGTGACCCCGCGCCCCGCGACCCAGCCGGCCACGGTCTTCGCGCAGGCGCTCGGCATCGCGGTCGTGACCGCGTCGCAGCGCGACGGCATGGCGCCGCCCGAGGTGTGCGCGCGCGTCGGCGTCGACCCTGCGGTGCTCGGCCGCCCCGACGCGCGGGTGACGCACGACGAGCTCTGCCGCGCGTGGGCCGCGCTCTCGGCTGCGGACGAGTCGTTCGGCGTGCGCGCCGCGGTGCTCGTCGACGCCGCGCCGCAGTCGCTCGTCGAGTACACGTTCGCGAGCGCGGGCGACGTGCGCGGCGCGGTGCGGGCGTTCCTGCGGTTCCAGCGGCTCATCCACGACGCCGCCGCGCACACGTTCGAGGAGGGGCCGGCCCACGTGACGTTCCGCTTCGCGCTCGCGCCGGGCCACACGGCCCCGGGCGCGGTGTGGGACTACCTCGCGGCGACCACCGTCCTGCGCTTCCGGCGCGCCGCGACGCCCCCCCGCGAGCCCACGGTCGTCCGCCTCGTGCGCCCGCCGCCCGCGGACGACGCGCTCGCGCGCAGCGTCTTCCGCGCGCCCATCCGCTACGGCGAGCCGCGCGCCGAGGTCGAGTACCCGAGGGCGGTCCTCGACGCGCGGATGAGCACCACTGACCCGATGCTCTTCGCGCTCCTCGCCCAGCAGCTCGAGCGCGCGCTCGGCCTGCCCGCGGGCGAGCACCGCGTGCTCCCGCGCGCCGAGGAGGACGTGCTCGCGCGCGTGCGGCGCGAGCTGCGCACGGCGATCCCGCAGGGCGAGGCCACGCTCGACCGCGTCGCGCGCGCCGTCGGCCAGAGCGCGCGCAGCCTCCAGCGCCGCCTGTCCGAGCGCGGGACGAGCTTCCAGGCGATCGTCGACGACGCGCGGCGCGCGATGGCCGAGGAGCTCCTCGCGGCGCACCGCGCGACCGTGACCGAGGCGGCGTTCGCGGTCGGGTTCACGGACGTCGCCGCGTTCACGCGCGCGTTCAAGCGCTGGAACGGCGTGCCGCCCGGCGCGTGGTCCCGCCGCCGCTGATCTGCTCCGGCGTGGAAGCGGCGTCGAGCGGCACCCGGCCGCGCCCGCCCCGAGCCATCGCGGCCGCCGACGTTCCCGCTCGGGACGCCCATGACGATGGACACGAGGGCGAATTTTTCCTGCCCCCCTACACAACGCTTCGGTAAGACCTTACACAGCCCGCCGTGGCGGCTGCCCGGCGCGAAGCGCCCCCATCGAGAATCACGTCCTCGTGCTAGGATGCGCCCGCCCGCCAAGAAAGGTGCATGATGTGGCTCGATCGGGTCATTAAATCGCTTTTACCTCGTGAAGAGCACTTCTTCGACTTGCTCGAGCGGGGCGCCGACTGCGCGCTGCAGAGCGCCAACGTCCTCTCGGAGTGCTGCAGCGCCCGGAGCGCCAGCGAGAGGCAAGCCCTGGTCTCGCGCATCACCGACATCGAGCACGCCGCCGACGCGGTGATCCGCGACGTCTACGACGCTCTCAACAAGACGTTTGTCACGCCGCTCGATCGCTCCGACATCTACGCCCTCGCGACCGACCTCGAGAACGTCTCCGATCGCGTCCACTCCACGATGATGCGCGTCGTGGTCCACGCCATGGAGGATCTCCCGCCGGCGAGCCAGGAGCTCGCCGCCAAGATCCTGGAAGGGTGCAGCGAGATCCACAGCGCGGTCAAGCTGCTCCGGGGGATGAAGCGGGTGGCCGAGATCAACCGACATTGCAAGGCCATCGCCAAGCTCGAGCACGACGGCGATCAGATATTCCGCTCGGCGATCGTCGACCTCTTCAACACCGAGAAGGACGCTATCCACCTCATCAAGCACAAGGAGTTCCTCGAGGGGCTCGAAAACACGCTCGACGCCTGCGATGACGTCGCCAACGCGCTGGAGGCGCTGGTGATCAAGAACGCCTGAGGGGCGCGCCATGAACACTCTCCTCGTCACGCTGACCCTCGTGATCGTGGTCGCGCTCGTCTTCGATTACATCAACGGCTTCCACGACACGGCCAACGCCATTGCCACGGTGGTGAGCACCGGTGTCCTCCCCATCCGCACCGCCGTGATGCTCGCGGCGCTGTTCAACTTCGGGGGCGCGCTCACCGGCACGGCGGTGGCGAGCACCATCGGGAAAGGGCTCATCGTCCCTTCGGCGGTGACCCAGGTGGTCGTGCTCAGCGCCCTCGTGGGCGCGATCTTCTGGAACCTCTTCACCTGGTATTTCGGTATCCCGTCGTCGTCGTCTCACGCCCTCGTGGGCGGGCTCGTGGGCGCGGGCGCCGGGCGGGCGGGCACCGCGGCCGTGCAGGGCGCGGGGCTCTTGAAGGTGGTCAAGAGCCTGGTCATCAGCCCCCTCGTGGGCTTCGTGATCTCCTTCTTCGGGATGATCGCCATCTTCTGGATCGTCCGGCGCACCCGGCCGGCGGTGGTCAATCGGCGCTTCCGGACCCTGCAGATGGTCTCCGCGGGCTTCATGGCGCTCTCGCACGGGAGCAACGACGCCCAGAAGACGATGGGCATCATCACCATGTCGCTGGTCGCGTACGGCGTGATCCCTGCGGGTCACGGCGACTTCCACGTGCCGCTCTGGGTGGTCTTCGCCTGCGCGACGGCCATGGCCCTCGGCACGGCGGCGGGCGGGGTGCGGATCATCAAGACCATGGGCACCAAGATCATCGACCTCAAGCCGATTCATGGCTTCGCGGCCGAGACCAGCGCGGCGGCGACCATCTTGACCTCGTCGTTCCTCGGGATGCCGGTGTCGACGACGCACGTGATCACCGGCTGCATCATGGGCGCGGGCGCGAGCCAGCGGGTGAGCGCGGTGCGCTGGGGCGTGACCACGCGCATCCTCTGGGCCTGGGTGCTCACCATCCCGGTGAGCGCCGTGGTGGCGTGGGCCTGCTACCGCGGGCTCTCGTCGATCCTCGGCGGTTGAGCGTCGAGGCGCCGCGTCGCCCACTTCTGACACTGCTGACACTGCTGTTCGCTCTCCAAGGAGGCCCCTCCGTGCACCGTCGCCACGCGCTCTGGATCCTGATGCTCTGCCTGACTCCCCTGCTCGCCGCGTGCGGGCACCCCTGGAAGACCTCCCGTCAGGCCATGCCGAACCCGTTTTACGGCCAGGGGCGCTTCGGGGTCGTCCCGATCGCGTTCAACGCCCTCCAGGTCGGCAACAGCTCCGAGGCCGACTGGATGGCGGAGAAGGACGCCGAGCAGCGGCAGAGCTGGCAGGAGGACAAGTCGGCGATGAACGAGGCGTTCACCGAGGCGCTCGTCGAGAAGGCAGCGTCGGAGGACGCGATCGTCGTCAGGGCGAGGAGCGCCGCGGACGCGCCGTTCTTCATCCGCGCCAACGTGACGTTCTACGAGCCCGGCGTCTTCACCGGCGTCTTCAACATGGACACGCTCCTCAAGGCGACGGTGCAGCTCACCGATCCGGCAGGGCGCGTGTTCGACGAGTTCTTGATCGAGGCGAAGTCGCCGGCTTCGTTGCTCAACCCGTCGAGCGGAGGTCGCGCGCGGGACGCGGCGAGCCAGCTCGGCAAGCTGACGGCGATGTACATCAGCCATCGGGTCCGGGGCGAGGACTGAACGCTCGCGAGGCGCGCTCAGCGCGCGATCTGCGCGAGCGCCGCCTCGGCCGACGGCGCGGCGAGCCCTAGCTCCGTCGCCCCGTAGCGCGCGAGCGCCCGGCGGTCTGCGGGCGAGAGCGGCCGCGCGCGGAGCGCCTTCGCCGCCGCGGCGGCGCCCTCACCGCAGGACGCGGGCACGCTCGATCCGTAGCGCAGCGCCCGGTGCGTCCGGATCATCGCGAGCACGTCGAGCGACGCGCCCGCGTAGTGCGCCACCTGATCGAGGAGGAACGTGGCCAGGGGCCGCGGCACGGGCACGCTGTCGAGCGCGTCGGTCAGGCGGAGCTCGTAGACGACGCGCTGCTTCGACGGCAGGAACGTGGTCCGATCGAACGTCGCGTCGCACGCGAGGAAGATCTGCGACGTCGGCACCAGCACGCGGACGGACGGGGCCACGTCCCACGCGGCGATCGTGTGGTTCCACGTCGGCCAGAAGAGGCCGACCCCGCGGACGTCGAGCCGGCGCGCGAGCCCGGCGAAGAGCGCCGAGAGCTCGTCGCACTCCGCCGTCGCCGAGGGCCCGGCCGACGACGCGAGCGGAGGGCTCTGCCTCCACGCGGCCCAGATGTGCCAGGCGGTCGGGTTGCGATCGGTGATGCTCCAGCGCAGCCGGAACGGACCGCCGTCGCGCGTCATCTCGAAGAGCGTCCGGACGCGCACGTAGTCGCGGCCCCGCCCGGCGCTGCATTCGAGCCCGTGCTCGGCGCAGAAGCGCTCGGCGTCGGGGCGCCGCGCATCGGCGGCGCAGGCGTCGATGCGCTCGCCGAGGCGGGCGGCGAGGTCGCGCATCGGCAGCGCGTCCGGGAGCGCCTGGCCCTCGGTGGCGGCGCAGGTCTCGGCGCGCGCCCGGGCGGCGGGCGCGGTGAGCGCCGCGGCCAGCGCGAGCGCGAGCGCGAGCAGGTGATGCGGTCCGGGGAACGAGCGGCGGTTCGGCATACCCCTCCATCGCGCGGCGACGGCAGAGTGTGACCGGCAACCCGGGTCGGGCAGCCGGCGCCGCTCGGCCGGCGGCGTCCGCCGGGCGCGACAGGCCACCCTCACTCGATGGTCGACGCCGTGACCATGATCGGCGTGTCGTCGTGGTTCGAGATCTGCGGATAGGTCGGGTACCACGATCCGCCGATGTTGTTGGTGATCACCGACCGGTCGATGACGATGTTTCCGGAGTGATCGTTGCTCACGAAGAAGATCGCGCTCCCGTGGGCGTTCACCTCGTTTCGCTCGATCCGGGTCCCGCAGAGCGTGAGCGTCATCGTGTCGCCGTCGTTGTAGATCGCCCCGCCGCTGCCGCCGCCCGGCGTCCCGGCCATCGCGGGGTTGCCGCCGTTGCCGAGCGCGCGGTTGTGGGAGAACAGGCTGTTGATGACCGTCCAGGAGACGCCGATGCTGCTGATGCCGCCGCCGTTCGCGCACTCGTTCCCGTAGCCCTCGGCGCCGCCGAAGGTGCTGTTCACCACGTAGAGCGGAAGGCCGTTGTACTGCATGAACGCCCGGATCCCCGCGCCGCCGAGATCGGGGCCGGTCGGATCACACGTGTTGTTGAAGAAGCGTGAGTTGACGACCTTCAGGCGTCCGCCCTGCGCGAAGATGGCTCCGCCGCCCTCGTCGTCATCGTTCGTTGAGTTGCCCCCGAAGAAGGTGAGGTTCTGGACCGTCAGGTGCGGGTGGTCCTGGTTGTCGCAGTTCGGCGTCGTCCAGACCTGCGCCTCGTCGCAGGTGTTCATGTAGAGGATCCGCCGCTTCCCGCCGCCGCTCAAGGTCACGAGCCCGCCGCCGTCGATCACGATCTCGGGGCCGGTATCGTTGAAGATCTTCGCCGTCTCCTCGAGCGTGATGGTGATCGGCTCCGGGCCGCAGTCGAATGTGATGATGCCGCCGGCCGCGACGGCGCTGACGACCGCCTCGGAGGTGCAGCTCTCGGGCGTCCCGTCGCCGATCACCGTCTTCGGTGACGAGGTGTCGACCGCCTGAGCCTCGTCCGGAACAGCGCAGCTGCCATCCGGGTTGCCTGCCGCGGGGCCGCCGCCTTCGTGCGCTGGAAGCTCCGGCGTCGAGCCGCCCGAGCCCGGGCCGGCTCCCGAGGAGCTCGTCGCTCCGGCGCCACCCGCGCCCGTCCCCCCGTCACCCCCATGCTGGTCGTCCCCGCAAGCCGCAACCACGGTCGCCATCGACAAGCACAAGATCAGCCCCAGCGATCGCCGCATCACGCCCTCCTCGATCCAATCGTCGTTGCTCAGCGGCGTGGACACCTCTCGGGCCGGTCGCTCCTCGCGTGGCCAGTCGCCAGCATCATCGCAGGGTACCTCCGTCGTGCGGCGGTCCGCTCATCGATCCCACGGCGACCGAAGAGCCCATGGCACACCCGCGACACGGATGTCCCCCGAGATCAGCCGCCGCGCCCTGCGAGGTTGCGGGCACACACCAGGCACACACGTTGCAGTGAGCGCTCACCGGAGGGACGAGATGCAAAACATGGCGTGGATGGTCGCGGCGCTCCTGGTGGTCGGCTGTGGCGGGGCGGACTTGCCCGAGGGCTGGGAGGATGCAGAGGCGATCGAGGGCCTCACCCAGAGCGAGTGCAAGGCGGGCGCGTACGACGACACGGTGCAGGAGGCGCTCGTGGCGACGCCCGAGCGCGGCGCTGTTCGCCTCGAGTACCGCGCCGCGCAGTTCCGATGCGACCAGGAGGTGGAAGGGTTCGTCCGGATCGCCGGCAGCAAGGTGGATGTGCTCGTGCAGCCCGTGGACATGGACCCCGGGGCCGTGGCCGGGTGCGACTGCCGCTATGACATCGGTATGGCCATCAAGGGCCTGAGCAAGGGGGCTTTGGGCGTCGAGCTGTACCGCCGCTGGGACAACATCAACGAGCCGAACGATCCGAAGAAGATCGGCTCCACCGAGGTGCAGATCCCCTGAGGACGGCCGCAAACCGAGGCTGAAGCCGTGGAGCTCGGCCGCGCGGTAAGCGATGTCGACCGAACAGCAGGCGGAGGGATCGCTGCTCGCCTGGAAGACGCCCGTGATCCGCTCCTCGCTCGCGGACGAGCTCTGCTCGACAGGCGGTATGGGTCCGCCTCCCGGCGGCTGATCCAGGCGAGCCCGACCCAACCCGCTTGCCCCCGCGGGAGCGGCCATGCAGACTGGCCCGCACGCCATGGTCGAGCTGAGCCATCAACAGATCGAGCGCTTCATCGCCGATGGATTCATCCGGATCGACGCGGCGTTCCCGCGGGTCCTCGCCGACGAGGGCCGCGCCATCCTGTGGCGTGACACCGGGATGGATCCGCAGGATCCGAAGACCTGGACGAAGCCGGTCGTTCGACTCGGGATGTACGGCCAGCGACCGTTCGCTGACGCCGCGAACACGCCAGCGCTTCACTCCGCGTTCGATCAGCTCGTCGGCCGCGGGCGCTGGCAACCGCAGAAAGCGCTCGGCACCTGGCCCGTGCGCTTTCCGTCGCCCGATGATCCGGGAGATGCGGGCTGGCACGTCGACGTGAGCTTCGGCACCGAGAACCCCGACTTCATGTCGTGGCGCGTGAACGTCGCGTCGCGCGGCCGCGCGCTGCTCATGCTGTTCCTCTTCTCGGATGTCGGCGAATCCGACGCGCCGACGCGCATCCGGGCAGGGTCCCACCTGGACATCGCGAGGCAGCTCGCGCCGGCGGGCGAGCCGGGGCTGACGTTGCGTGAGCTGGCCGCGAACGGCTTCGCCGAGACGGCGCATCGTCCGCAGGTGCTCGCGACCGGCGAGGCGGGAACGGTCTACCTGTGCCACCCGTTCCTGGTCCACGCAGCGCAGCCGCACCGCGGCACGCGCCCGCGCTTCATGGCCCAGCCGCCCCTGCTCCCGACCGAACCGCTGCGGCTCGATCGCGAAGACGGCGAGAGCTCTCCGGTCGAGCAAGCCATTCGCGCGGCGCTGCGCGGGGATCCGTGAGCATCGGACATGCCGCGACGCGCAGGCCGCGCGCGGCGAAGCACCGTCAGCCCGCGGCAGCGCGTGCCCCGCGCGCGCGCCGCACTCGGTCGACGGCGACGGCGACCACGATGATCGCGCCCGTCGCGATCTCCTGCACCCAGCTCGGCAACCCGAGGTGGACGCCGCCGGTCCGGATGACCGTGATGAGCAGCGCCCCGATCACGCTCCCCGCTACGCTCCCCTCGCCGCCCGAGAGCGGCGCGCCGCCGATGACCACCGCCGCGATGACCTCGAGCTCCAGGCCGATCGAGTCGGTCGGGTCGCCCACCGTCAGCGTCGCGAACTCCATCACCCCCGCGACGCCGGCGAGGAGGCTCGACAGCGTGTACACCGCGATCTTCACGCGCCCCGTGTCGATGCCGCACAGGCGCGCCGCGGCCTCGTTGCTGCCGACCGCGAACACGTGCCGACCGAAGCGCGTGAACAGGAGCACGGCGAAGACCAGGATCGCCAGCGCCGCCGTCACCCACAGCCCCGGCGCGGCGAGGTCGGCCGAGAGCAGCGCGTCGAGCCCGCGCGGATCCGCGTCGATCTTCTGCTCGGACGCGAGCCCCTTCGCGGCGCCGCGCAGCGCGCTCATCGTGCCCAGCGTCACGACGAAGGGCACCATCCGCGCCCGCCCCACGAGCGTCCCGACGAAGGCGCCCACGAGGCCCGCCGCCGCCGCGGCGACGAGCGCCGCCGGGAGCGCCGGCACCCCCGCGCGCAGGAGCTTCGCGAGGACGACCGTCGTGAACGCGACGAGCGAGCCGGTGGAGAGGTCGATCCCGCCGGTCGCGATGACGAGCGTCATGCCGACGGCGCAGATGCCGACCACCACCGTCTGCCGCGCCATCGTGAGCAGGTTCTGGCTGCGCAGGAACGTGTCGGGCGTCAGCGCCGCGAAGAGCGCGTAGACGAGCAGCAGCGCGACGAGCGGCCCCACCCACGGCGGACGCTTCTTCACGAGGATGCCTCCAGGAGGAGCGACGCCTCGGTCCACGACGACGCGGGCCGCGGCGGGTCGAGGGTCCCCCGGCGGAGGACCGCGATGCGATCGCAGGTCGTGACGAGCTCGTCGAGCTGGCTCGACACGAGCACGATCGCCTTGCCGGCGCGCGCGAGCTCGCGGAGCAGCGCGAGCACCTGCGCCTTGCTCGCCACGTCGATGCCGCGCGTCGGCTCGTCGACGAGCAGCACGTCGACGTCCTCGCGGAGCAGCCGCGCGATCTGGACCTTCTGCTGGTTGCCGCCCGAGAGCTCGCCGACGCGCTGCTCCGGCCCTCCAGCGCGGATCGCGAGCCTCTCGATCCAGCGCGCCCCCTCCGTGAGGAGCGATCTCGGCCCGGCGAAGCGCGGAGCGCGCGGCGAGAGCCAGACGTTCTCGGCGAGCGAGCGGCCGAGCATCAGCCCTTCCCCGCCGCGATCCTCGCTCAGCAGGCCGATCCCGCGAGGAGCGCGCAGCGCGACCGTCCCGCCGCGCCTGGGATCGAGCCCGGCCAGGATGCGGAGGAGCTCCGTCCTCCCCGAGCCGACGAGGCCGGCGATGCCAAGGATCTCCCCCCGGCGCAGCGTCAGCGACGCGCGCTTCGGCCGCTTCACGCCGGAGACGCCCTCGGCCTCGAGCACCACCTCGCCGCCGTCCGGACGCGCCGCCTCGGACACCGCGCCCGCGCGCGTCTCGGCGCTCGCGCGCGTGTCGGCGCTCGCGCGCGTGTCGGCGCTCGCGCGCGTGTCGGCGCTCGCGCGCGTGTCGGCGCTCGCGCGCGTGTCGTCAAGCGCGCGGCCCAGCATCTCGCGGACGATCTGGGCCGGCTCGGTCTCGCGCGGATCGCCCTCCCCCGCGACGCGGCCGTCGCGGAGCGCCGTGTAGCGATCGGCGTGCGCGCGCACGTCCGACAAGAAGTGGGTCACGAGCAGCACCGCGAGCCCGGCGTCTCGCAGGGCGCGGACGCGCTCGAACAGGCGCGCGGCGTCCGACTGCCCCAGGCTCGATGTCGGCTCATCGAGGACGAGGAGCCGCGCCGCGAGCCGCCCGTCCTCGCAGAGGCCGCCCTGCGCGAGCGCCCGCGCGATCTCGACGAGCTGCTGATCGGCGACGCCGAGCTCCCCGCCCCGCGCGTCGAGCGGCACGCGGCCCGGATCGGCGGTGACGAGCGCGATCGCCGCCCGCGCCACGGCGCGCGCGCGCGAGCGGTCCCGGATCCCGAGCCGCGAGCGCGCGAGCGGCTCGATCCCGAGCACCACGTTGTCGACGACCGTGAGGTGGGCGCAGAGCGTCCGCTCCTGCGGGACCAGGACGACGCCCGCGCGGCGCGCCTCCTCGGCCGACGCCGGCGCGTACCGCGCCCCCCCGAGCAGGATCGCGCCGGCGTCCGCGCGCTCCATGCCGAGCAGGACGCGCGCCAGCGTGCTCTTGCCCGCGCCGTTCTCGCCGAGCAGCGCGTGGATGCTCGCGGGCGCCACCCGCAGCGAGACGTCGCGCAGCACCGGGTTCGGGCCGAACGCCTTCGCGAGGCCCGTCACCTCGAGGAGGGGCGCGCGCTCTCCGCCCACGAGCCGCTCACTCCCCGAGCCACCTGGCGAGGTCGGGTCTCACGATCTCCTGCACCGCCGGGTCGTCGAGGTCCTGCCTCGTGACGACGCGCGAGCCCGTGTCGATGCGCGCCTCGACCTTCTCTCCGTGGAGGTGCGCCACCATCGTCTTGATCGCGACGTACCCCATGTTGAACGGGTTCTGCACGACGAGCGCCTCGATGTCGCCCTCGCGCAGCGCGCCGAGGAGCTTCTCCGACGCGTCGAAGCCGACGAACTTCACCTTCCTCGCGACGTTCGTCTTGCGGAGCGCCTGCAGCATCCCGAAGGTCGTCGACTCGTTCGGCGTGAACACCCCGGCGACGGCCCCTTCCGCCGCCCTCTGCGCGAGCAGCAGGCTCTCGCTCTTGTGGAACGCCGACTCCGTGGTCGCGCCGCCAACCTGGTTCTCGCTCGCGACCGTGACGCCGGGCATCGCGCGGACCGCGTCGAGGAACCCCTTCTCGCGGTGCTGCGTGCTCGCCGAGCCCTCCTGGTAACGGAGCACGACGATGTTGCCGTTCTCGCCGATCGCCTTCCCGAGGTGCTCTCCGGCGAGCCTGCCGGCCGCCTCGTTGTCGGTGGCGACGAAGCTCACGTGATCGTCGCTGGCGAGATCGGAGTCGAACACGACCACCGGGATCTTCGCCTGCGCCGCCGCCCGCACCGGCGCCCTCAGCGCCGTGGCGTCGAGCGGCGCGAGCACGATGCCGGACACGCCCTGCGCGACGAAGCTGGAGACGACATCGACCTGCGCCTTGAGGTCGTCCTCCCGGAGCGGCCCCTTCCACACGACATCGACGCCGAGCTCACGCGAGGCCTTCACCGCGCCTGCGTGAACGCTCTTCCAGAACTCGTGTGTCGTCCCCTTCGGCACGACGGCGATGCGGAGGCGCGCGCCGCCGGTCGCGCCCGGGCCTGCATCCGTCGACGTCGGCGCCGATGACGACGTCTTGGAGCACGCGGCGAGGGCGGCAATCGCGAACGCGCACACGACGACATGGACGCTCATGGGTGCGAGAGGATAGTCGACGGATCGCGGCCACGCTCGCGCGGGCAAGCACGTCGTCCGCGCAGATCCGTCCGACAAGCACCATCTGAGTTCTCGGCTGCACCCGGCGCAGGCGAGCTCATCCCAGCGCGACGCTCGCGTGCAGCTCGTCATTCACCCGGGTCGAACCGACGAGCGCGCGCGCAGGTCGACCCGGGTCGGACGGCGCCGCTCAGTCAGCCCGGCGGCGCCGCCTTCGGCTCAGAGGCCGAAGAGCTCCTGGAGAAACACGCCGCCTTTCCCGGCCCCTGCGTGCGTGAAGAACAGGCGCCCCGCCTCGAAGTCGCCCGCCTCCGCCACCCACTCGGCCGCGTGGGCGCGCAGCCGGGCAACCGCATGCGGCGGGAACGCGAACGGCGAGCGCGAGCGGTAGACGAACGTGGCGTCGTAATCGACAGGATAGCTGGTGACCGTGAGGTAAAACCACCCTTTCCGCTCGAACACGAACGGCGACTCGGTGTAACCGCTGTTGCGCATCGCCGTCTCCGGCCCGAGCGTGAGCGCCATGGCCGGCGAGCTCCAGCGGACGAGATCGAGCGACGTGCGGTAGGCGACGCCGCTCAGTGGCGACTCGATCGACGCGCAGCGCGTATAGTACACCACCCACAGATCGCCGAGCCGGGCGAGCATCGGATCGCGGGCGACGCAGAACTCCTCGAAGAGCGTCCCCCCCTCGCGGCCCCAGGTAAAGCCGTCGCGCGAGCGCGCGATCCGGAAGCCGGATCGGTCGGGGTCGTGCGTGCCCACATGAAAGATCATGACCAGGCTGCCGTCCCGGTCCTTGACCATGTGCGGGGCCCAGATCCAGCGCTCGTCAGAGAGGGCGTGAATCGAGAAGCGCTCCGGCGCCAGCGTGAGGCTCGGTGAGACGGACTCCATCCAGCGCACCGGTCCGGGTCCGGGCGCGGTAGCGAGGACGAACTCGCGCTCCATGTCAGGTCGATAAGGCTCGAGGTGAAAGATCCCGGTGAGGATCCAGCGGCCGTCGGCGAGCTGGACCATCGAGTGATCGTTCACATAGAACGGTCCCCCGGGGAGGCTCCCTGTGTCCAAGATCTTCACCGCGGGCCCCTGCGTGAGCCGAGGCGCGGGAGGTCCGGAGAAGAACCGCAGCGTGTACCCCCGCTCGCTCCAGGGCGCCTGGGAGTGTGTCGCGTCGATCTCGAGGACCGGGCGCCTGCCTGCGCTGCACTGTTCGGGGAGGAGGTCGATCCAGAGCGCGTCCTCGGCGAGCGACCGGACAGGGTTCGCCTGCATCTCGTGGAGCACGCCGACCTCCCGCCCGTCGAGCCTGACGCGCGCCGTCTGGGGGGCTTTTTCCGCGGAGTACGCGCGGAGCAGCAACAGGCCGCGCGCATCGGGCGGGCATTCGACCTCGATCCGGGTGATCCCGCGCCCCTCGCTGGACCAGGATCGCCGCCGGAGCTCCAGCCGCTCGGCGTCGACGGCCGAATGCACCAGCCGCCGCCTCCCGGCCGCACGGACCCTCTGCTCACCGATCACCTGATGATCCGAGAATGCGTAAGCGAGGCCCAGAGAGCGCACCCGCAGCGGCGTGTAGGCGCCGGTCGGTCCGGCCTCGATGCCGAAGCGCAGACCGGAGCGGCTCACGATGGGATCGGCCACGTGCAGGCGGTACAGGGAATGGACGAACGTCGCGTTCCTCCATCCATCCTCGGGATCGATGACGAGGAAGCGGAGCAGCCCGCTGAAGGGGTTGCTGTGCGCGCCAAGGAAATAGAAGCCTCCATTGAAGTAGTCCTCAGTGCCGGTCCCCATCTGCAGCGGGTGCGACATTCCGTCGGTCCGGATCATCTCGTCCCCCTCAAGGTACGTCCGATCGTTCGGCCGGCCGCCGCTGATCTCCTCGAGAAGCGCGACGAGCTGGATCGGCTCGTCGCTCTCGAAGAGGGGCATCGTCGTCTCGCGCCCGGGGGCCATCTGATCGCGGAATTGCGCGATCAACCGCACACCTCGGCGGGCGGGCGCGAGGTCGACGGCCGCTTCGACCGCCGCGATCTCCTGCCCGGGCGCGGCCTCGAGCGAGAGCACCTCCCCTTCGGCCAGCGGGATCGGCAGACGCGTCGCGAGCCTGCCGGCCCCCGCGGCGTCGGGTGTCCACGCGGCGTGCAGCGCGCTCTGGAAGGTCGTCCATCCGCCGTCGGCGTCGGTGCCTGAGCTGGCGAGGCCGAAGAAGAACGACGCTGGCACGGGCGGCTGTCCGCCGATCCTCACCGACAGGTCGTCCAAGCTCCCCGCCGGGATCCGGACGTCGACCCCTGATACGGTCGCGGGTCCTGTCGCCAGGACGAGCGGCGCGCTGGCGTTCAGGCTCTCCCGGCGCGACGGGGCAGGCAGGGTGGCTGTCCAGTCCTCCGTCATGAACCGCGAGAGCGCCTCGGGCGTCGGTCCCGACGCGGCCCCGGGGCCCTCGCGGTAGGTGACCTGGTAATAGATGGGAACGCCCCGGAAGCGGACCTTGGCCTCGCTCGACCAGGCGAAGGGGACGTAGCTTGTATATGCGCCCGAGCTCGCGTCCACGTCGAGCACGAGAGGCGATTTCCAGGGGCCCTTACCCCCGAAGAAATCGCCGGGCGACCCGCGGAACGCCGTGTGTCCGTCGACCTCGATCCATATCTCCTGGTCCGGCCTCTCGAGCTCCGCGCGGGGGGCGGTCATCCAGATCCGCGCGATTCTCCCCTCCCCGCGGGCGTGGAACAGGACCAGGTGATCCCCCTCGATCGCGATCCCCGGGCGATACCCATCATCGTTGCCACCTGCGGGGTCATGCGTGGTCACGCTCCGTGTGATCCACCCGGAATGAAAGGAGAGGAGATCCTCCAGCACCGGCGAGATCGACGAGGCGCCCGGCGCGATGGCGAGGGACGCGCCGAGGAGATCGCGGGCCGCGCTCGAGACGAGGCGATCCAGGAACGCGCCCGCGCCGCGCCCATTGAGGCTTCCGGTGTTCATGATCGAAACCTAATGGCGCGAACAACGCCAGGGGAGCGGGCTCGGCGAGGCACCTCCCTTGCACCACCCCGAAGCGAGAGCATGCGCGACGCACCGATCGCGCACTCGAGGGGGGCAATTCATGCGCACCCGCCGCGATCGACGCCGTGTCGAAGGCTCGCCCAGCACCGGGCCTCGCGCATGCGCGCGCGGCCTCCTGCTCGCGCTCCTCTCTCTATCGCCGCTCGCGGGCGCCGGCGACGCGCCGCGCTGCGCGCTCGCCGCTCCTCTGGAGCAACGGGACGCCCCGGGAATGTCCCCGAGATCGCGGATCCAGCTCGACCGCGCGGCATACGCCGAGCGGCTCCGCGCGATGTGGATTGGCGCGTGCATCGCCAACTGGACGGGGCTTCGCACGGAGGGCGTCCGCATCCAGCGCCCCTTCTTCACCGATGCTGACTGGGGAAAGCCCATGGGGCGCGACGGAGCGCCGATCGACTTCGTCCTCCTCGACCCCTGCCCGGCCGACGATGACACCGACATCGAGTATGTCTATCTCCACCTCATGACCGAGGCGGGCACGCTCTTCCTCTCCCCCGAGCAAATCCGGGACGGGTGGCGCGCGCACATCAACGATTTCATCTGGGTCTCCAACCGGAGGGCGCGCGATCTCCTCGAGCGCGGCGTGCTGCCCCCCGCGACGAGCGATCCAGCGCTCAATCCGGACGCGCTCCAGATCGACGCCCAGCTCACCACGGAGATCTTCGGCGCCCTCGCGCCCGGCATGCCGGGGCTGGCGCTGCGGATCGCCGACCTCCCCATACGGACCACCGCGCGCGATCACGCCGCGCACGCCGCGCAGTTCCATGTTCTCCTCTTCTCGCTCGCGGCGACAGTCGATCTGGAGAAGCCGCGGCGACAGGAGATCGTGCGCATCGTCCGTGAGGCCAGGAGCTACCTGCCGGACGAGTCCAAGGCAGCCGATGTCATCGACTTCGTGCTGTCCGCCTATCTATCGACCAGCGATCGCGCCGAGGATCGCGACGACTGGGAGCGCGTCCGGGATGCCATTGCGGATCGCTACCAGGAGCGGGCTTCGGCGTACGGCTTCGTCTATCGGGGGTACACGGAATCCGCGATCAACCTGGCGACCGCGACGCTGGCCCTCCTTTTCGGTGAGGGGAGCTTCCGGCGCACCGTACAGATCGGCACCTTGTCCGGCTGGGACTCCGACAACGGCACGGCGACCATGGGCTCGCTCGTTGCGCTCATCGGCGGGATGGACGAGCTGCGCCGCGCCTTCCCTGGCGCGCGCCTCTCCGACCGTTATCATATCCACCGCACGCGCCCCACCCTGCCGGACCGGCTTCCGCAGGATCCCGAGGCCGAGGACACCTTCACGGATGTGGCGAGGAGGATGGCCGCGCTTGTCGACCTCGCCGTGCAGGAGGGAGGCGGCCAGGTCGAGCCGACCCGGTGGGTCCTCCCTCCTCGCCCCCGCGACGGCACAGGAGCCAGCGCGCGCGCCACACGCGGCTCCGAGCCTCGGCCCCGCGCTCCTCGCTCGGCGAGATGACCTGGCGCTCAAGGCGCCTCGGGCCGAAGACGTCGAAGTAGGCCTTGGCCGCGGCGAGCAGCTGTTCCCGCGTGCTGCGCTGTTCTTCAGGCAAGACGTCCCACGTCTGGTCCTTCGAGTCGAGGTACCCCTGGGCGTCGAACAGCCAATCGCCATCCCGCGTGATGATGGCCTCGGCCTCCGTGATGCCGCCGGACTCGACCTTCAGCCTCAACCCCATGATCACGTCCACCCCGTCTTCGTGGCGCCACCTCCGGCCCCGCTCGAAGCGCCTGTCGTCGCGCTCGTGGCACCGCCGCTCTCCGAAGCGGCTTGCTCGGAGATCGCACCGCCAGAACACGCGAGAAGCAACGAGAAGCTCGCGAACCCGAATCGCACCTTCATGAGACCTCCGCGAGGTACCCTTCGGTTCACCAACGACCAGCGTGCCCTCCGCAAGGAAGCCCCTTGCCAGCACACGGCGGAATCTTGCCTCGAATCGTCGCGGACGTCGATACGCTGCTCGGGAAAACACTCGAGTTCTCTCCCAGCTCGCCGCAGCGCGATCGGGGCAATTCGCCACGTGGATGAATCTTTGGGTGTGGTCGATTTTCCAGCGGACGACCGGATCGCACGCGAGCTGCTCATAGCGACCAGCGCGTGCAGCGTCGCTGCACGATGAAGACCTCCACCGCAAAGAGCTACGGCGACATTTCTGACATCCCGATGACGTCGCGACTCGACGCTGCGTCTTTTCAGACCGTATCCCGCGCAAAGATCAGCGTCATCGACTATACTCGTCGTCGATCCCGGGGCTCCGGCGAGGCATGCACTGGAAATTTCCGCCTCTGGAGACCTCACGTCGCTAACTAACTTCGTGCCCGCGGACCGTGCTGGCACGCGTTCGAGAAGGAGTCGGCTCATGAGATTGCCTAGGATAGCCATTGCATTGCCAATGGCGGCTTTGATCGGCGCGGGGTGCGGAGGGGCCAACGATGGCAGCGGGGACAGCGCTGGCTCGCAGAGCAGCACCGGCGCCGGCAACAGCTCCGGCTCCGGCTCCGGCTCCAGCAGCAGCACCGGCACCGGCGTCGACGACACCTTCGGCGGAAGCGGCGTGGGCTCGAGCGGGAGCTCCGGCACGACCGGCAGCAGCAGCGGGGGCTCGACGGGCGCGGGGGAGGCGTGCGCCACCCAGTCGTCCCAGGCCGGGTTTCAACAGGTGTACCTCGTGTTTGCGTTCGATGTATCGGCCAGCATGACAGCCAGCGACGTGGAGTGGCGCAGGAAGGATCTCAAGTGGGATCCCGTCGTGGCCGCGACGAAGCAATTCTTCGTGGATCCCGCGTCCGCCGGGTTCAGGGCGTCGCTCACGTTCTTCCCAGGCGCGGCTCAGACGCGTCAGGCGTGCCAGGCCGCCGGCTACTCGACCCCGGATGTCCCGATGACGCCGCTGCCCTCCCCGGCGTTCGGCGAGGCGATCGATCGCATCGAGCCGGAGATCAGCACCATGGGCACGTGGCGCACCAGCACGCCGACGGCATTCGCGGTCGAAGGCATCGTCGATTTCATCGAAGCGCAGCGCCAGCAGAACCCCGGGAAATATGCAATCGTGCTCGTGACCGACGGCTATCCACAGCTGTGCGGGGGCACGGCGGACACGCTCGAAGCGGTCGTGACGCAGGTCACCGCGGCGCGCTCCGCCAACATCTCGACCTTCGTGATCGGGGTCGACAATCCGCCGGGGCCGGGCGCGCCGGATAGCCTCACCAACCTGCACGAGATCGCGGCTGCGGGCGGCACGGGAGAGGCGTCGATGCTGAACACCGGCGACCCCGCGCAGACGGCGGCCGCGTTCAAGACCGCGATCGATAAGATCCGCGGCGCCGCCGTCTCGTGCACGATCCCGATCCCGCCGGCACCCGACGGGAGGAGCTTCGACAAGCAAAAGGTCAACGTGACCTACACGAGCGCCGCGAGCAACACGCCGACGACGCTCACGTACGATCAGGCCTGCTCGGCCGCAGGCACATGGCGCTACGACGAGCCTGCGAACCCGACGGCGATCATCCTCTGCGACGATACCTGCGCCGTTGTCCAGGCCGACGTCGAGGTCTCCCTGGGCGTCGACTTCACCTGCGAGGACGTGCTCCAAGTGCCCCAGTGATCGACGACGCCCGCTGGCCGGCACGGGTCTTCGCGAGGAGGCGCCGGCCAGCCGCTCGTCTCCCGGTGCGCAGCCGGCGAGTGGGTACGCCTCACTCGCCTGCCTGGCGCCCGAGCCCGTATCACACGAATCTACCCCCCGCTCCAGGCCAGAGAGACCGACGCAGACCTGGAGAGAGCGCGCCAGCACCCGTGCGAGATGCGGGCGCGCCCGAGCTCCTTCGGTCGAGGAGCTCGTCCAGCTCAGCGCGTCGGCTCCCCGTCAACCACCACGATCCAGGAAGTCCATCAGCCACTGCATGGCCGGCCGCATGGTGCCGTTCTCCTGCTGGAGGCCGGTGCCGTTCCTCCACGTCTTGCCGACGATGTAACCCCACAGGGTGATCCCCGGGATCTTGGGGTGATTCCAGAACATGGTGAACTGCTCCTCCATGATCTGCTTCTGCCTGCTGTCGTTCGTTTCGCCGATGTCGTACTCGGTGATGTACACGGGCTTGCCGAGCTCGGCGAGCGAGTCGATGTACCCCTTGACCGTGTTGGTGTTGATCTTGAATGCGTCGTGCGCCTGCGCGCCGAGGGCGTCGACCGGGGCGCCCGCGTCGATCACCTTCTTCGCGATGTCCTTGAAGTGCCTGTGCTCGTTCTCGTACTCGATGTTGTTGTAGTCGTTGAGGATGAGCTTGGCGTTCGGGCAGAACTCGCGAGCCCACTTGAAGGCGTTGACGATCCAGTCCCAGCCGCTGGCGCCGTTGCCGCCGAGGCCGGCCGTGTACGAGGGCGTGGTGTGGGGCGGCGGCTCGTTGACGACGTCGATGTACTTCGTGTCCGGGTAGCGCTTGCAGAACTCTTCCATCCAGCTCCGCACGGCCTTCTTCTGCTCGTCCGGCGAGAGGCTCCCGACCCAGGAGGGTTGCTGGCTGCCCCACACGAAGACGTGGTGCTTGAAGATGATCTTGTTGTCCTGCGCGTACTTGTAGGTCCTGTCGAGCGAGCTCCAGTTCTTGTTCCCGCGGCTGCTCTCGACGGAGCCCCACTTGCCCTCGTTCTCGGGCGTGATCTGGTTCCAGTACTTCGCGAAGCCGTCGCGCACGGCGCCGCTCGTCGTGATGTTGCCGACGAACTTCGGCTCGGGCTCGGAGCCGCCGGCCCCCGTGGACGCGCTGGTCGACGCGCTGGTCGACGCGCTGGTCGACGCGCTGGTCGACGCGTCCCCGCCGCCGACCCCCGTGGTCGCGCCGCCGGAGGTGGCGCCGGTCGTCGGGGGATCGCCCGAGCTGCTGCTGGTGGCAGGGCCGACGCCAGCCGTCGTGCCGGCGCCGGAGCTGCTGTTCGTGCTGTTGCTGGAGCTCGTGCTGACGCCGGCGCTGGTGCCGGTGCTCCCCGCTCCGCCCGAGCCGCCCACGCCGTCGTCAACCCCCTCGCCCCCATCCGCGCATCCAAAGAGGGTCGCCATTCCGAGCGCGATCCAGGCCGTGCTGCACAGCAATCGAGAAGAACGCTTCTTGTTCATGTTGGAGTTCCGCAAGTCGGACGATTGTCGTTGGTGAAGCTGGGAGCGGGAAAGCCGAGGGGCGGCGGCAAGAACGGCAGCGCCCACGCTCAGCGATACGCACGCCGTGCAACTCGCGACGGATGATTCCCGCCACGCCTGGAAGTGATCACGACACGCGCGCGAAGCCTGCTACATCTCAAGTTCCCAGCTGAGAGGAAACGTGCATCGACAGCGCATGTTGCAATCATGAAGCAACTTTGCGCTTCGAGCGGCAGCCAAGCTCGTTATCCCTGGCTTGCCCGCTGACGGCCCGGTCCGTGAACACATCACGGAGCCGGTACGGTAGAGCGGTCTCAGCGGCGCCGGGGGACGGCCGTGCTCTTGCGCACAACGAGCTCGGTCTCGACCACGACCCGCGACCACGAGCGCTGGCCGCTCTCGATCTGCCCGAGCAGGACGTGGAGGCACCGGCGCCCGAGCTCGGAGAAGTCCTGGCGGACCGTGGTGAGCGGCGGCGTGAAGTAGGCCGCCTCCGGGATGTCGTCGAAGCCGACGATGCTGATGTCCCGCGGCGTCTCGCGCCCGCTCTCGTGGAGGAAGCGGAGGAGGCCGAGCGCCATCTGGTCATTGGCCACGAACACGGCCGTCACGCCCGGCGTGCGCGTCAGCTGCGGGGCGAGCTCGTAGCCGGAGCGCGCGCTCCAGTCGCCCCGCAGGAGCGGCGGGATCTCGGCGCCGGCCGCCTGCAGCGCCGAGCGCCAGCCGTCGATGCGCTGGTCGGCCTCGAGCCAGTCGGTCGGGCCGGCGATGTGCCATACGGTCTTGTGGCCCAGGTCGAGCAAGTGGCGGGTCGCGGACGCGGCGCCCTCGTGCTGGTCGACCGCGACCACCGGCACCGAGTCGTCCGGACCGCCCTCGACAGCGACCACCGGCACATCGGAGGTGACGTGCCGCAGCGCGTCTACCGCCGACCGCTGCGGGGCGATCACGACGATGCCGTCGGCCCCCTGGTCGCGCAGCCGCTGCACGGCCTCCAGCACCGGCGCTCGGCTGAACGACTTCAAACTGGCGATGCTCACGCCATAACCCGCGTCGTGCGCCGCCTCCTCGAGCCCCAGGAGCGTCGACGCCGGACCGTAGAGCGTCGTGTCGAAGCTGACCACACCGAGCGTCCGCGACCGGCCGGTGACGAGCGCCTGCGCCACCGAGCTCGGCCGGTAGTCGAGCTGCCGGATCGCATCCAGCACCCGCTCCCTCGTGTCGCGGCGCACGTGGGGGCTGTCGTGCAGGACCCGCGAGACCGTCTGATAGGAGACGCCAGCGAGCTTGGCCACGTCGACCATGACCGCGGCCCGCCGCCCGCCGCCCCTCTTGACGCGGCGCTCCGGAAGAGATTTGTCAGCCATCGGCGCGGGAGGATAGTCGCGGGGCGGTCGATTGGAACGGAGTTCTTCAATGTGAGCGTTCACATACTGGTCGGAGTTCTTCATTTCACTCGGCTTTCGCGTCACTGGACGGGTGCGCGCCGGGGATCGTCGCCATCGGGATCGAGCGCGGCACCGACGCTGTTCGTCGTCGTAGATGCCATTCCCGGTGGGCCCACGATCGATCCCGCAGATTTCACGCCGGCTCTCACATCTGGCCTATGCGAACGGCATGCCGGCCGCCGCCGGCGAGCGTGGCCCCGTCGATCAGGTCCACAGCCCGGCCCCTCCTCCCCTGGAGGGCGGGCTTCGGAGGAACGCCGCTGGCGCTCGTACTCAACCGGTTCAGGAATCGTTGGGGCACCAGCCGATTCCAGTTGACACGAGAGATGTGAACGCTCACAATTCGGGGAACATCCTTAGGCATTGCGCCCGCTAGGTCGTCGTCGTACGTCTATGCAGCGGGGCATTCGTCATCGATGTCAGCGCGGGGAGAGGCGGCGGGTCTGACCTGCTGCGCCGTGCGCTCGCCTCACACGCCACGGCCAACCAGGGTCGGCCCGCGCGGCAGCGGCGGTTCGTGAAGGTGTTACGCGGTGCGGCGCCAGATCATCTAGCGCAGTCCCGGACGTCAGCAAGGCACTTTTTCACACAAGGGCGGACTCACAGGAGGGATCGTGTGAAATTATCTTCTTTATTGGCCGCCGCCTTGGGGCGCGCGCCCCGCAAAGCGCCAAGGTGGCTCGATGGCCGAGGTCGCGCAGCAGGAGCCATGAAATCTTCCACTCACGATAGCGGCCCGAACGCCGCGCGTGATCGATGGAAGGTGGAAACATTCACTCACAGCGGGGCGGCCTCCCGGCTGCTGCGAGCGGCCGCGTGCACTTCGCTCCTCGTTGCAGGGTGCGTGGGTGATATCGGCGGCAACTCGAGCTCCTCGGGCGTCTCCTCGGGCGCCGGCGCGAACCCGACGGGCGGGGGCACGAGCTCCTCGGGCGGCGGAGACGCCGTGTGCAACCCGCGGCTCGAACGACGGGTCGTGCTGCTCGCCGACCTTCAGTTCATCAACGCCATCCGCGGTCTCCTGGGGGACGAGGCCATCGAGGCGGAGCAGGCGCCGGACGCGCGGACGAAGCCGTTTGCCAAGAAGGGCCTTGTCGTGGGGACCTCCCTTGTGCATACGCGGCTCGCGAGGGCTGCCTACGCGGCCGAGAGCATCTCGGGGCGCTTCGAGCAGGTGACGGGGTGCGCCCCCGACGGGGACGACGCCTGCGCCAAGACGTTTCTGACGAAGTTCGCGCAACGAGCGTTCCGCCGGCCCGTGGACCAGGCGGAGCTCGACAACCTGTGGTCGGTCTATGCGCTCGGGAAGGAGACGAGCTACGAGCGGGGCGTCTCGCTCGCGCTCGAGGCGCTCATCGCGTCCCCCTCGTTCTCCTACCGCACCGAGCTCGGCGGCGACGCCGACGGCGACGTGGTGAAGCTCGCCGCGCACGAGGTCGCGAGCGAGCTCTCGTTCTTCTTGACGGACAGCCTGCCGGACGAGGAGCTCGCCGCCGCCGCCGACTCCGGTGCCCTGAACGATCCGGAGGAGCTGGCGCGCCAGGCCGAGCGCCTCCTCGATAAACCCGAGACGCGCAGCAGCCTGAACACCACGCTGATCGCGGCGTGGGGGCTCAGCAACCTCTTCGGCACGGTGAAGGATCCGGGGCTCTTCCCCGAGTACACCCCCGCGCTCCAGGCGAGCATGTTCCACGAGACCGAGCTGCTCGTGGACGACCTCCTGTGGAACCGCGGAGCGGACGTGTCGGAGCTGCTCACCACGAGGGAGACGTTCGTGAACGGCGTGCTCGCGAAGGTCTACGGCGTGGAGCACACGGGATCGAGCCCGGAGGAGTTCAGCAAGGTCGAGCTGCCGGCCGACGAGCGCGCCGGGATCCTCACGCAGCCCGGCCTGCTCGCGGCGCTGGCCCGGACCGACAACACGAGCGTGGTGGCGCGAGGGCTCTTCGTGCGCGGCGCCCTGCTCTGCCTCGGGAAGATCCCGTCGCCCCCGGAGTCGCTCTCGGACGCGATCAAGGAGCTGCTCGAGGCCGACATGACCGAGCGCGAGCGCGCCGACGCGCGCGCCGCGAACTCCACCTGCGCCGCGTGTCACGCCCAGTTCGACGCGTTCGGCCTGCTGCTCGAGAACTACGATCCGGTCGGCCGGTACCGCGACACCCTCGATGGGGAGCCGATCGACGCGCGCGTCAACCTGGGCAACATCGCCGAGGTCGCGGGGAGCTACGCGAGCGCCGTCGAGTTCGCCGAGGCCGTCGCGCAGAACGACGGGTTCGCCGCCTGCATCACGCGGCACCTGCTGACCTACGGCACGGACGATGAGACGCTCGGGGTCCGCGACTGTCAGGTCGGACGCGTGATCGAGGCGCTGCCAGAGGGCCAGCGGACGCTGGCCAACGTCGTGAAAGGCATCGTGACGTCGTCCGCGCTGACCGAGCGCGCCAAGGAGGAATGACCGTGGGCTACAACCTTTCTTATGGATGGTCTCGCCGCCGCTTCCTGCAAGGCATCGGCGCCGCCGCGGGTCTCGTCACGGTGCTCAAGGGCCTCGAGTCGGCCGCGGAGGGCGCGGCGCCCCCGAGGCGCCTGCTGATCGTGCAGCGCCCCGTGGGCACCGTGTACGAGAACTACTGGCCGCAAGGCAACGGGACCAACTTCACGCTCTCCCGCATCCTGACCCCGTTCGAGGCCATGAAGTCTCGGATGGTCGTGATGCGCGACCTGAAGCTGCCGCACGAGGGGTCCGTCGGCGGCGGCCACGAGCGCGGGACGGTGCTGATGTGCACGGGGACGCGGACCAAGCAGCTGTACCCGGGCAACGGCGGCGACGATCCGATGGCCGAGGCGCCGAGCATCGACCAGCTGCTCGTGAAGCAGTCGGCCGAGCTCCAGGGCACGCCCATCGCGTCGCTCCAGGTGTCCTGCGACAACCGCGCCGACACGCCCGAGGTGTCGACCCGCCACATGTCCTATTCGGGCGCGCGGGCGCCGATGACGCCCTACTACCAGCCGCAAGAGGTGTACCGGCGGGTGTTCGGCACGCTGATGCCGGGCGGCCCGACGAACGACAACCTGGATGCGCTGGCGCGGGCGCGCCTGCAGAAGAAGAGCGTGCTGGACTTCGCGATGAAGGACCTGAAGCGCCTTCAGAGCCTCGCGCCGAGCTCCCAGCGAGAGGCGCTGGAGGGGCACGCCGCCGCCATCCGCGAGGTGGAGGCGGAGTTCGACGCGGACCCGAGGGATCCCGCGACCTGCGGCATGCCCCAGGAGCCCGAGGTCATCCAGGTGAGCGGGCACATCGATCCCTACGGCGGCTCGCACGTCGTCTCGGAGCGCGACGACGTGAAGCACGCGCGCATCGGCGCGCTCCACTTCGCCGTGATCAAGGCCGCGTTCCGCTGCGACCTGACGCGCGTGGTCACGTACCAGTGGTCCCCTGGCACGAACCACGTGAGCTTCGGCGAGCTGTGGCCCCCCAACTCCTCCATCTTCAAGGTGCACCACACAACGAGCCACGATCCCGATACGCCCGACACGCTCGAGTTCCTCACGCGGGTGGAAGAGTTCTACGCCGGCTACGTCGCCGGCTTCCTGAAGGAGCTCGCGGAGACCAAGGACGTGACGGGCGGGACGCTGCTCGACACCACGCTGGTCCCGTACATCACGGAGGTCGGCACGCGGCATCACAACTGGGACAAGATGGCGTGGGTGCTGTTCGGCGGCGAGGGAACCAAGCTGCGCGGCGGGCAGGTGTGGAACAACGGCAACCGCGGCGGCCGCTCCACCAACGACCTGTGGATGGCGATCGCGGCCTCCTTCGGGGCACCGGATCTCGTGATGGGGGACAAGGACCAGCGGACCTCGGCGATCGAGGGGCTGTTCGGGTGACCGTGGGCCTCGGAGATCGGATACGGTAGAGCCGAGCCGCGCGTAGACGCCGCCTGCGAGGGGTCGTGAGGTGAAGAGGACGAAGTCGATCTGCAACCTGCACGCCTTGAGCCTGGTGGCGCTCTGCGCCTGCGGCGAGGCACCGGACAGCCCCGCGGCGACGACCGACGGCGGCGGCACGTCGGAGAGCGGCACCTCTGCGTCGGGCGGCTCCGCCGGCGGCGGAGCAACGGGCAGCGGAGCTCCGGGCTCGGGCGGCGCAGGCGGCGCGGGCGGCGCAGCACAGAGCGGGTCCACCGGCACGGGCGCCGGGGGGAGCTTCGTGCCCGGCGGCACAGGAGGAGGCGGCCCCGCTTACGTGCTCGACTGCGGCGCGAACGGCGTGGCCATCGAGAGCGCGGGGCCACCTGAAAACCGCGTCAACTACGTCATCGTGGGCGACGGCTACGACGCCACGACCGTGAACACCACGTACATCGAGCACATCGAGGAGGCGATGGCCAAGCGGTTCAGCAGCCCGATCGGCGAGCCGTACGGCAGGTATCGCAAGTTCGTCAACATCTGCGCCGTCAAGCTGGTGAGCCCCTCGAACGGCATCCCTGGAGCGCTCGGCTGCACGGGCGACGACGAGAGCCGCCTCGCAGAGTGCGACACCCGCAAGGCGGATCAGGCGCTCAAGGCGAACCTCCCCGAGGACTTCGAGGTCGACTGGCACGCCATCGTGTTGAACAACGATCGCTGGTGGAACACGGGCTCGGCCTGGATGCTCTGGTCCGGCGCGCACGGGGACGCCGCCGGAGCGGCCCTGCACGAAGGCGGCCACGGCTTCCATCAGCTCGCCGACGAGTACTGCGCCAAGGCGACGGGCTCCGCCTGCGGCGCGAACATGTGCAGCGGCAGGGGCACGGAGTACGTCGAGGTGAACAGCACGGGCAACTGCGCGACGACGGCGGGCAAGTGGGACAAGTGGCTGGAGTACGACGCCGCCGACGCCACGGGCGTGCAGGGCACGTTCATCGGCAGCCGCTACGTCGATGGCGGGCAGTACCGCCCGTCCTCGAACTCGATGATGAACAGCCTGTTCGGAGACAACAAGAACACGAGCTTCAATCCGGTCTCGCGCGAGAAGATGATCATGGACATCTGGATGCGCGTCAGGCCGATCGACTCGGCCGATCCGCCCGCAGGGGCCGTCACGGATCCGGAGACGCTCGCGCTCGACGTGATCGATCCCGACGTCATCAGCGTGGACTGGACGCTCGACGGCGAGGTGATCGCGACGGACGGCGGACCCGTCTACAACGTCGCCGCGGCGGGCCTCGCTTCGGGCACCCACACCATCGTCGCCAGGGCCTACGACAACGCCGGCGAAGAGCTGGTGCGCTACCGCAGCGGCGAGTGCCTGGACCCTCCTCCTTCGACCGATCCCCGCTACTACGATCCCTGCTGGGGTCGCGACAACTGGCCCCGCTCGCAAGAGACGGTGACGTGGACCGTGACGATCCCGTGAGGTCGGCGCGCAGGCGCGGGTCCGTCGCCGCGCTGCTGCTCCTCGGCGCGGCGCTTTACCTCGTGCATCGCTCTCGAGAGCCCGACGCGCGGCGGCTCCCTTCATCCCGCCAGGAGACGTCGCGAGAGGAGGCGCCGCGCGAGGCAACGTCGCGCCGTGGGTCGACCGAACCGCTGGCGTCGGCCCGCAGCACCACGCTCGCCGCGGCGATCGACGACCTGCCCGTCATCGGTCCGAGCCCCGACGACCGACACGAAGGCCCCGCCCACCCCCACCCCATCACGCAGCGCCACGTCGAGATACAGCATGAGAACGGCCTGATCGGGCTGCTGAACGACGCGATGAGCGCGCGGAACGGCGCGCGCATGCGGGAGCTCGTGCACGAATATCGTCGCACGCATCCCGGCGACCCGAACCATCTCCAGGACGGCTACGAGATCATCGCAGACTGCCTCGCCGCGCCGGGCGAGTCGTCGAGAGCGGCGGCGGAGGGCTACTACGCCGAGCATCGCGCCTCGACCGTCAGGCGCTTCGTTCGCAGGATCTGCCTCGAAGGCGGCTGAGCCGCGTCCCCCGAAGCATCAGCCAAGCTCCTTCGGTCACGCCCCCCTCCACTCCACCATCGGCCACCACGTGAACGTTCACGTCGGTCGTGGTCGTGGTCGTGGTCGTGGTCGCGGTCGCGGTCGCTCCAGCCAGCGGCCCATCGTCCCCTCCCCGGCCTAACCGCACGAGAGGAGAGTTGCAGCCTGGTTCATCCTCCGGGACCTTAGAAGCGTCGCGTTCCAGTAGATTATGATTGACAGCCACATTGTGAACGTTCACATTGAACGCGGGGCACATCCTTAACTGGCTTCGCCCGGCCAACGGGTCGTCATGCTCAAGGGAACATTCGTCATCGGGATCGATTTCGGCACCGACTCCGTGCGCGCGGTCGTCGCGGACGCGCGGAACGGCGAGCTCGCGGGGGCCTCGGTCGCGCCCTACCCTCGCTGGGCGCAGGGCCTCTATTGCGACGCGCGCGCGCACCGGTTCCGCCAGCATCCGCTCGACTACCTGCATGCCATGGAGGCGTCCGTCCGCGCGGCGCTGGACCAGGCGGGCAGCGACGTCGCCGCGCAGGTGCGCGGGATCGCGGTCGACACCACCGGATCCACGCCGGTCCTGGCCAACGCGAAGGGCAGACCGCTATCGCTCTGCCCTGGCTTCGAGGAGGACCCGGACGCGATGTTCATCCTCTGGAAGGACCACACCGCGGTGGCCGAGGCGGCGCGGATCAACAGCGTCGCCCGGACCTGGGGCGGTGTGGACTACACGAAGTACGAAGGCGGCGTGTACTCGTCCGAGTGGTTCTGGGCCAAGGCGCTCCACGTCATCGAGACCAATCCGGCGGTCGCGCGCGCGGCGGTCACCGTCCTGGAGCACTGCGACTGGATCCCCGCCGTCCTGACCGGCACCGACGACCTCAGGCAGATCCGCCGGAGCCGCTGCGCCGCCGGGCACAAGGCGATGTGGCACCCGGAGTTCGACGGTTATCCCTCGAACGAGTTCCTGGCGAGGCTCAATCCGCGCCTGCCCGCCATCAAGGCCACCCTCGGATCGCAGACCTGGACCGCGGACGTGCCCTTCGGGACGATCTCGCCCGGTTGGGCCGCGACGCTCGGTATCCCGGACAACGTCGTCGTCGCCGTCGGCGCCTTCGATGCGCACATGGGCGCGGTCGGCGGCAACATCCAGCCGAACCGCCTGCTCAAGGTCATGGGCACGAGCACGTGCGATATGCTCGTCATCCCGAAGACCGGCGCGCCGGAGGTCCTCGTCGCCGGGATCTGCGGCCAGGTCGACGGCTCGATCCTCCCGGGCGCGGTCGGCTACGAAGCAGGGCAGTCCGCGTTCGGCGACGTCTTCGCCTGGTTCAAGCAGCTCCTCAGCTGGCCGCTCCTCGCCATCCTCCCTGCCCTGCCCGGCGAGGGCCATTCGCTCCGGACGACGCTGGCCGACGTGACGCTCGCCGATGCGGCGATCGAGCGGATCATCCCCGAGCTGGAGCGGGCGGCCTCGGAGATCCCGCCGGCGCGGAGCTCCGTGCTGGCGCTCGACTGGCTGAACGGGCGCAGGACCCCGGACGCGGACCAGCGGCTCAAGGGCGCCATCGTCGGCCTCGATCTGGGCACGGACGCCCCGCGGATCTACCGCGCGCTCGTGGAGGGGATCGCGTTCGGATCGCGCGCCATCGTCGAGCGCTTCCGATCCGAGGGGCTCCGCATCGACGGCATCATCGGTGTCGGCGGCGTCGCGCGAAAGAGCCCCCTCACCATGCAGGTCCTCTCGGACGTGCTCGACATGACCGTCGAGGTCCGCGCCGGCGAGCAGCCGGTCGCGCTGGGCGCGGCGATGTTCGCCGCGACCGCCGCCGGCCTGCACGCCACGGTCGAGGACGCGCAGCGCGCGATGTCGTCTGGGACCGAGGCCCGGTATCTGCCGGATCCCGAGCGCGCCAGGCTCTATGACGCGCTGTACCGGGATTATGTCGCGCTGGGATCGTTCGTGGAGAGGGAGTTGACGCAATGAGCGGGATCGCGATGCAGGATCTTCGAGAAGGCTTCGAGGTGTGGTTCTTGACCGGCAGTCAAGACCTCTACGGTGAGGAGGCGCTGAAGCAGGTCGCCGAACACGCGCGGGAGATCGCCGCGTCCCTCGACGCCTCGGGCCAGCTCCCGGTCAGGGTCGTCTGGAAGCCGACGCTCAAGAGCTCCGAGGCGATCCTCGCCGTCTGTCGCGAGGCCAACGCGTCGCCGCGGTGCGCCGGCGTGATCACGTGGATGCACACGTTCTCGCCCGCGAAGATGTGGATCGCGGGGCTCAAGCGCCTGGAGAAGCCGATCGCGCACCTGCACACGCAGTACGGCCGCGAGCTGCCCTGGGACAGCATCGATATGGACTTCATGAACCTGAACCAGTCGGCCCACGGGGACCGCGAGTTCGGGTACATCGGCGCTCGCCTGCGCATCGACCGGAGGGTCATCGTCGGCCACTGGACGGACGGCGACGTCCTCGCGAAGCTCGACATCTGGGCGCGCGCCGCCTGCGCCATCCTCGACGGGCGGCGGCTCAAGATCGCGCGCTTCGGCGGCATGAACATGAGAGAGGTGGCCGTCACCGGCGGCGACCGCGTCGAGGCGCAGGTCAAGTTCGGCTGGTCGGTGAACGGCTATGGCGTGGGCGATCTCGTGGGGCGCATCGCCGACGTCGACGAGCGCGAGGTCGATCGCCTCGTGGCGGAGTACGACGAGGCGTACACCATCGCCCCCGCCCTGAGGAGGGGCGGAGATCGCCACGGCGACCTGCGGTACGCGGCGCGGCAGGAAGCGGCGATGCGCTCCTTCCTGAAGGAGGGCGGCTTCGGCGGCTTCACCACCACCTTCGAGGATCTGCACGGGCTCAAGCAGCTCCCCGGCCTCGCGGTGCAGCGGCTCATGGCCGACGGCTACGGCTTCGGGGCGGAGGGCGACTGGAAGTCCTGCGGCCTGGTCCGCGCCCTGAAGGTCATGGCGACGGGCCTGCGCGGCGGCGTCTCCTTCATGGAGGACTACACGTATCACCTGGTCCCGGGGCAAGAGCGCGTCCTCGGCGCCCACATGCTGGAGATCTGTCCCTCGATCTCCTCCGGGAGGCCGTCGCTGGAGATCCACCCGCTCTCGATCGGCGGCAAGGGGGACCCGTGCCGGCTCGTCTTCGACGCCGGCGCCGGGCCCGCTGTGAACGTTGCCATGATCGACATGGGCGGCCGCATGCGGATCGTCGCCAACGAGCTCGAGTCGGTGCCGCCCGAGAGGGCGATGCCGAAGCTGCCCGTGGCGCGCGCGGTGTGGATCCCGAAGCCCGATTTCAGGCTCGCCTGCGAGGCGTGGATCCTGGCTGGAGGCGCCCATCACTGCGCCTACAGCCGCGCCGTGACGATGGCGCACGTGGAGGACTTCGCCTCCATCGCCGGCGTGGAGCTGGTCCGCATCGGCGAAGGGACCGAGATCCGCGCGCTCAAGAACGAGCTCCGCTGGAACGATCTCGCCTACCGGCTGGCGCACTGAGGCCATGACGTGAGCGCGATCTATCGAGAGCTGCGCGAGCGCGCCTTCACGGCGAACATGGAGATCCCGCGCCGGGGGCTCGCGATCTACACGTTCGGCAACGTCTCGGCGTTCGATCGCGACAGGGGCGTCCTGGCGATCAAGCCCAGCGGTGTCCCTTACGATCGGCTGTCGGCCGACGACATGGTCGTGGTCGATCTGGAGGGGAAGGTGGTGGAGGGACGCCTCCGCCCCTCCTCGGACACCAGGACGCATATCGTCCTCTACGCGAGCTTCCGCGGGCTTGGTGGCGTGGTGCACACGCACTCGACCTACGCGACCGGTTGGGCGCAGACAGGCACGCCGATCCCGATCTACGGTACGACGCACGCGGATCACCTGGCCGAGGACGTACCCTGCACCGAGGTGATGCGGCCGGACGCCGTGGAGGGCGACTACGAGACGGAGACGGGGAAGCAGATCATCGAGTGCTTCAGGGATCGTAACCCGCTTCACACACCCATGGTGCTGGTGGCGGGACACGGCCCGTTCGCGTGGGGAGAGGACGCCGAGAAGGCGGTGTACAATGCGGCGGTGCTCGAGGAGATCGCGAGGATGGCGTTCATCACCCGCACGATCCACCCGGGCGCCGCTCGCCTGCCCGACGCGCTCGTGCGCAAGCACTTCGACCGGAAGCACGGGAAAAAGGCGTACTACGGGCAGAAGTGACGCCGTACGTCGGGGGACGACGGCGAGGATGAGCGAGGTGCCTCATGGGACGAGGCGACGGACGAGAGGAGACGAGCTGCGCGATGAAGAGGCGAAACTTTGTCACCACGGGGATGATGGCGCTGGCAGGGCTGGCGCTGATCGTGGTCGGGCCGGGCTGTCAAAAGGAAAATAAGCAGATCACGCTCGGGTTCTCCCAGATCGGCGCGGAGAGCGAGTGGCGGACGGCGAACACCAAGTCGATCGAGGAGTCCGCCAAGGCGGCCGGGATCGACCTCAAGCTCTCCGACGCGCAGCAGAAGCAGGAGAACCAGATCAAGGCCATCCGGTCGTTCATCGCACAGAAGGTCGACGTCATCGCCTTCTCGCCGGTGGTCGAGACCGGCTGGGAGCCCGTCCTGCGCGAGGCCAAGGAGGCCAAGATCCCCGTCATCCTGACCGATCGCGCCGTGGATACGAAGGACGACACCCTCTGGGTCAGCTTCATGGGGTCGGACTTCGTCGAGGAGGGCCGCCGCGCGGCGAAGTGGCTGGTCGAGAAGACGAAGGACCAGAAGGACCCGATCAACATCGTCGAGCTGCAGGGCACCGTCGGCTCGGCCCCCGCGATCGATCGCAAGAAGGGGTTCGAGGAGATCATCAAGGACAAGCCCCAGTTCAAGATCCTCCGCTCCCAGACGGGCGACTTCACGCGCGCCAAGGGCAAGGAGGTCATGGAGGCGTTCCTCAAGGCGGAGGGCAAGAACATCAACGTCCTCTACGCCCACAACGACGACATGGCGATCGGCGCGATCCAGGCCATCGAGGAGGCGGGGCTCAAGCCCGGCAAGGACATCCTCATCATCTCGATCGACGCGGTGAAGGGCGCGTTCGAGGCGATGATGGCCGGCAAGCTGAACGTGACGGTCGAGTGCAGCCCCCTCCTCGGGCCGCAGCTGATGAGCGCTGTGAAGGACCTGGTGGCTGGCAAGCAGCTGCCGAAGCGCATCGTCACCGAGGAGGGCGTCTTCCCGATGGAGACCGCCGCCCAGGAGTTCCCGAAGCGCAAGTACTGAGCGCGTGACGGTGGCGACGCGGAGGCCGCCGGGGAGGACGTGAGCGATGCAGAGCGGAGCCGTGCCCGTGCTCGAGATGAAGCGGATCTCCAAGGGATTTCCTGGCGTACAGGCGCTCTCTTCCGTCGATTTTCGGATGCTGCCCGGGGAGGTGCACACCCTCATGGGGCAGAACGGCGCGGGCAAATCGACGCTGGTCAAGGTCCTGACCGGCGTCCACCCCCCGGATGACGGGCAGATCCTTCTCGAGGGCCGGGAGATCCGGCCCTCGAGCCCCCAGGACGCGCAGGCGCTCGGCATCAGCGCCGTGTTCCAGGAGGTGAACCTCTGCCCCAACCTCTCCGTGGCCGAGAACATCTTCCTCGGGCGCGAGGATGCGGGCGTGTTCGCGATCCGGTGGGGGGAGATGCGCCGGAAGGCGAGCGCCCTGCTCTCGGACCTCAACATCCACGTCGACGTCACCGCGCCGCTCTCGACCGTCTCCATCGCCGTGCAGCAGATCGTCGCGATCGCCCGCGCGCTCTGCGCCCGGGCGAAGATCCTCGTCCTCGACGAGCCGACCTCGAGCCTGGCCGAGGACGAGGTGAAGACGCTCTTCTCGGTCATCCAGCGCCTCAAGGCGCAGGGGATGGCGATCCTGTTCATCTCGCACTTCCTCGATCAGGTGTTCGAGATCTCCGACCGGATCACGGTCCTGAGGAACGGTCAGCTGGTCAGCGAGACGCCGGCCGCCGAGCTGACGCGCATGGAGCTCGTCACGCGGATGGTCGGGCGCGAGGTCGCGGAGGACGGCCCGGCCCGGGCCGAGCGCGCGCGGGAGGCGACGTCGGCGGGCGGGCAAGCGCCCCTGTTGCGGGCGCGAGGGCTCGGCAAGAAGGGCTCGGTCAGCGACGTCGATCTCGATGTGCAGCGCGGCGAAGCGCTGGGCCTCGCGGGCCTCCTGGGCGCCGGGAAGACGGAGACGGTGCGGCTCCTGTTCGGGCTCGACGGGGCGGACCAGGGATCCATCGAGATCGACGGGGAGCCGGCGCGCATCGGCTCGCCGCTCGACGCGATCGCGCGCGGCCTCGGCTTCTGCCCCGAGGACCGGAAGGTCGAGGGGATCCTCGGCGACCTGTCGCTGCGCGAGAACATCGTCGTCGCCCTCCAGGCCAAGCGCGGCATCTTCCGCAACCTGTCCCGGGACGAGCAGGACGACATCGCCCGCCGCTACATCCAGCGGCTCGGCATCGTGGCCGCCGACGCGGAGGTGCCCATCTCCAAGCTGAGCGGCGGCAACCAGCAGAAGGCGCTCCTGGCTCGCTGGCTGGTGACCGATCCGCGCATGCTCATCCTCGACGAGCCGACCCGCGGCATCGACGTGGCGGCCAAGGGCGAGATCATGGGCCAGGTCATGGATCTTTGCGATCGGGGCATGGCGGTGGTGATCGTCTCCTCGGAGATGGCCGAGGCGCTGCGCTACTCGGACCAGGTCGTCGTCCTGCGCGACCGGCGCAAGGTGGCGGAGCTCGCCACGGCCAAGACCGACGAGCAGGCGGTCTACCAGATCATCGCGGGAGGTCAGCCGTGAGCGCGGCCGCCGCCTCCCTGCGCCGGCTCGCCAGCCGGAACACGTTCTGGCCGCTGGCGATGCTCGGCTTCCTCCTGCTGTTCAACCTCGTCAGCAACCCGCAGTTCTTCGCGATCACGGTCAAGGACGGCCACCTCTACGGCAGCGTCATCGACATCCTGAACCGCGCATCGCCGCTCATGATCATCGCCATGGGGCTCACCCTGGTGATCGCCACCCGCGGCATCGACATCTCCGTCGGCGCGGTCGTGGCCATCTCCGGCGCGGTCGCGGCGGTGCTGATCGGCGGCGAGCTCTCGCCGAGCGGCGGGACCGGCATGGCGGACGCGACGCGTGTTCCGCTGCCGATCGTCGTCTGGAGCGCGCTGGGCGTGGCGCTGGCGCTCGGCATGTGGAACGGAGCGCTGGTGTCGCTCTTCGGCATGCAGCCGATCATCGCGACCCTGATCCTCCTCGTCACGGGGCGAGGCATCGCCCAGCTCATCACGGGCGGCCAGATCATCACGATCTACTACAGCCCGTATCACTTCATCGGGAACGGCTTCCTCCTGGGGATCCCGGTCTCGCTGTTCATCGTGGCGGCCGTGAGCGCCGTCGTCTGGCTGCTGACCCGCAAGACCGCGCTCGGCATGTTCATCGAGGCGATCGGCGTGAACCCGGTCGCCTCGCGGCTGGCCGGGATCCGCGCGCGCACGATCACCTTCGCCTGTTACGCCGTGTGCGGCCTGTGCGCCGGCATCGCCGGGCTCATCGTGAGCTCGAACGTCAAGAGCGCCGACGGGAACAACGCGGGCCTCCTCTTCGAGCTGGACGCCATCCTGGCCGTGGTCCTTGGCGGGACGTCGCTCTCCGGGGGCAAGTTCACGCTGGCGGGGAGCGTCATCGGCGCCCTGATCATCCAGACGCTCACCACCACCATCTACTCCGCCGGTGTGCCGCCGGAGGTCAACCTGGTGGTGAAGGCGCTCGTCGTCTTCCTGATCACCATCGTGCAATCGCAGAAGGTCAGGGATCTCATCGCAAAGCAACGGACGAGGAGGGTGGTCACACCATGATCGACACCGCCGCCGTGACCGGACGGAGCGGCACCATCGCCGCGACCGGAGGGAGCGGCACCACCACTGCGACCGGGCGCTCCGTCCGGATCGACCCGAGGCACCTGCCGCTCGCGGTCACCTGCAGCCTGTTCGTGCTCATGTTCTTGGCCGGGTCGTACCTGTTCAAGGGCTTCTTCTCGCTGCAGGTGTTCCTCAACTTCTTCATCGACAATGCGTTTCTCTTGATCAGCGCCATCGGGATGACCTTCGTCATCCTCTCCGGCGGGATCGACCTCTCGGTCGGCTCGGTCATCGCGCTGACAACGATGATCTCGGCGTCGCTCGTCGAGAAGCACGGCTTGAGCCCTGCGGTGGTCATCCCGCTCGTGCTGGCGATGGGCTCGGGCATCGGCCTCGTCATGGGGGTCGTCATCCAGTACTTCAAGGTGCAGCCCTTCATCGTCACCCTGGCGGGCATGTTCCTTGCGCGCGGGCTCTGTTACCTCATCAGCATCGACTCCATCACGATCCACAACGGTTTCTACGTCGACGCCTCGTCGCACCGCATCCCGTTCCTGTTCGACACCTCGATCACCTGGAACGTGGTCATCGCGCTCGCGCTGTTCGCCGCGGCCATCTACATCGCCCACTACACGAGCTTCGGCCGCACCGTCTATGCGATCGGCGGCAGCGAACAATCCGCCCTGCTCATGGGCCTGCCGGTGCCGCGGACCAAGGTGCTCATCTATACCTGGAGCGGATTCTGCTCGGCGCTCGCGGGCGTCGCCTTCACGTTCTACATGGTGTCCGGCTACGCGCTGCACGCCGGCGGAATGGAGATGGACGCCATCGCCGCCGTCGTCATCGGAGGGACCCTGCTGACCGGCGGCCATGGTACGGTCGTCGGCACCCTGTTCGGTGTGCTCATCTACGGCACCATCCAGACCCTCATCATGTTCGAGGGCACGCTCAGCTCCTGGTGGACCAAGATCGTCATCGGCCTGCTCCTCCTGGTCGCCTGCCTGCTCCAGCGCATCTTCGAGCGACGCGCCCGTACGGCGTGACAAGAGGGGGATGAAGGGCGTTCCTTCCGCCAGGGTCCGTGTGGCGCCGATAGGCACTTTCGTGCCCGTTCATTGATCATTTCGGCAGCCCCCGGGAATTCAAGGGTCCACAACAAGGAACTGAGAGGTCATCGTGCGCTCTTATGCAGCAGGGATTATCACTTTCGTTGGATTGATCGCGATCGGGTGCGGCTCGGACGAGCCCAATCCCAGCCCGGCGGGATCTAGCACCTCGTCCGGGCCAACCTCGACAAGCTCCGGGGGTCAGGGCGGAGCCGGAGGTGGAACCGGCGGCGACGGCGGCGGCGACGGCGGCTCCGGGGGCACGGGTGGCTCTCCGAACGCCGGCGGCGGTGGGGCGGGCGGCGACGGCGACGCGGCCTTCGAGGTGACGACCTACCAGAACCCCGTTCTGCCCGGTGATCACCCGGACATGAACATCTACCGGGAAGGCGACGACTTCTACCTGGTCGGGTCGAACTTCCACATGATGCCCGCCTTCGAGATCCTGCACTCGACGGATCTCCTCCACTGGGAGCGCATGAACCGGGTGGTCCACTCCACGGCTCCCGCGCTGGAGGCGCAGCTCGGCCCGGGCCAGGGCACCTGGGGCGGCTTCATCGTCAAGGCCGGCGATGTGTACCGGGTCTATTACTCCATCGGGGCCACCCAGCATTTCTCCTCGGCGCCGAGCCTCGAGGGCCCGTGGTCAGAGCCCACCAAGGTCGACATCTTCCCCTACACACCGCCCGGCAGCGAGACCTCGTACGAACGAGGGACCGGCTCCGACAATTCGGTGTTCGTCGATCCCGACAGCGGCAAGACGTACATGATCATCAAGAATGGTCTGTGCAAGTGGGACGCGGAGCACCCCAACGACTTCGGCATCAACCTGGTCACGGAGATCGATCCCAAGACCGGGATGCTGCTGCCCGAGTCGAGCGTCGACATGAGCTTCGTCAACTGGGACCAGGCGACCGGCGGCTGCGGCGACTTCACCAATGCTGACTGGAGCAAGTGGGCCGAAGGGCCGACGATGGCCAAGCGCGGCGACTGGTACTACTACTTCGTCTCGACGCACACGGCCTGCGGCGGCCAGCTGCACGCCTGGGCGTCGAAGAAGCTTGTCGGCAGCACCCCCGAGGACTGGACGTGGCTCGGCTATGTCCTTACCGGCGAGGAGCCGTACGCCGGCGTCCAGCACATCACGTCGCCCATCGGGCTGGAGGACGGCTCGTGGTGGGCCTTTGCCCACTCGTACGACTGCAGCAACGTGGGCACCGACGACACCAAGACCTCGAAGAACGGCGACTGGCAGGGGCTTGGCCGCGAGGGGCTGCTGCTGGAGGTGACCTGGGTCGACAAAGAGGTGAACGGGAAGACGATCCCGGTCCCGCGATTCCCGACCAAGAAGGGCGATCTGTCCGCGCCCAAGCTGCCGCAGAGCGGCGTGCCCTTCCTGCTGCCCGTGAACGACGATTTCTCGTCGGCCACGATCAACTCCGCGTGGACCACCTACGGCGCGTCGGAGGACAAGTACTCGGTGGTGGATCGCCCGGGGTGGCTGCGGATCACGCCGGGGACCGGAGGGACCACGTTGGTCGTTCAGAAGGACACGCTGCACTCGAGCAGCATGGTCGCGAAGGTCGAGTTCACGCCCGCGGCCGACGGGGACGCGGCCGGCATCCGCGTGGGCAACGGCTACTGGCAGGACGAGCAGGTGCTTTCCTGCCCGACGTGGATGACCGACAGCGAGAAGTTCAGGCTCCCCGCCATCATGGACGTCTCGGTGGCGCGGGTCATGGAGGGCGAGGAAGACAGGATTCGCTTCTCCTTCCGGTCGCGCTCGGTGCAGGCCCCGGCCGAGGCGGGGGCCGCGTACAGCGAGCTCGCCGAGCCGGTCGTGGTGGGCGCGTCGGTCCCCGCACCCGCCGGGAAAGCGGTCTGGCTGAAGCTGGTCCGCTCCGAGCACAAGGCCACGGGCTGGTTCAGCACGGATGGAGTCGAATGGACCCAGGTAGGCGCGGAGATCGACATCTCCGCGCTCGACGGGTTCTATGCCATGGCTCACACCTGGATTGGCAACCAGGCCGGCATGTTCGCGACCAACAACCGTGCCTACTTCGACCTGTTCACCTACCGTGACGGATTCACCCCGATCCCGGCGGCGGAGGCGGACCAGCAGTCCGGCGCCCAGGTCGTGTCGAGCACGTCGGCGGGATCGGTGCTCGGTGATCTGGAGAGCGGCGATTGGGCCATGTTCGGGAGCGTCGACCTCGGCAGCGGGGGTGTAAAGTCGAAGGCGATCGCGCTGGAGGCCTCGAGCGCCGGGGCCGGCGGCACCGTGGAGGTCTGGATCGATCCGCTGGCAGGCGGCTCGATGATCGGCACCTGCGCCCTCCCCGGTACCGACGGCTGGGAGAAGTGGAAGACGACGACGTGCAACGTGGCGCCCACGTCGGGCACGCACGAGGTCTACTTGAAGGTGAAGGGCGGCCAGGGCGAGCTCGTGCGCCTCGCATCCCTGCGGTTCGTTCCCACCAAGTGACCTGTCCACCACGGGTGGCAAAAGGCCATCGGCGGCGTCGTCGACGGCGGCCCCCTCCCCGGCTGGCCTGACGCCAGGGGCAGCGACGGAGCTGCCCCTGGACCTCACCTCCAAGACATGTGGCGCGGTCCTGTGCGCCTTCGGGAGCCGGCAAGGGGCGGGCTCAAGCCGAGCTACCTGGGTCCGCCGGAGAGCTACCGCGCGACGCGGTAGCGCGGCCCTGGCCAACCTGGGTCGGGCCCACGGCATTCTTGCCACACTGAGACACTCCGCGACGTCCTCGACGTTCGCACGTTCGCGCACGGCTCGACAGCGCGCTGAGCTGCGCTCGTGGCGCGAGCGTCGGGCCGCACGCCTGGCATACGGCTTGCGACCCTTGCGATCGCGAGCCGGGGCCGACACGATCGAGGCCGCTCGACCCACCATGACCAATCGCTTCGACAGTCTGATCGCGCGCCTGCGCAGCGCATGGAAGCGGACCAAGCAGCCCACCGCGCCGCGCGCTTACCGCTGCCAGTGCGAAAGGCCGGTGTTCTTCCGCAACAGCGAATGCCTGGCCTGCAAGACGCCGCTCGGTTACGAGCCCGAGCGCGCCCAGGTCGTGCCGCTCAAGGCCGGCCCGACCGAGGGCGCCTGGCAGATCTGGCACGACACGGCGGACCCGCCGCGGCTCTACAGGCGCTGCGGCAACTTCGACCTGGCGTCGGGCTGCAACTGGCTGATCCCGGCGGGGGCGGAGGCGCCCGCGCTCTGCGCCGCGTGCCGGCTCAACCGCACCATTCCAGATCTCTCCGTCGCCGAGCACCAGACGCAGTGGCGCCTGCTCGAGACGGCCAAGCGGCGGCTCGTGTCGCAGCTCCTGGCGCTGAACCTGCCGGTGAAGTCCAAGATCGGCGAGGACCCGGAGCGCGGCCTCTGCTTCGACTTCCTCGCCTCGCCGCCCGACGGGCCCAGGGTGATGACCGGCCACGCCGACGGCGTGATCACGCTGAACATCGAGGAGGCGGACGACGCCACGCGCGAGCGCACCCGCGCCGCGATGCGCGAGCCCTACCGCACGCTGCTCGGGCACTTCCGGCACGAGGTCGGCCATTATTACTGGGACCGCCTGGTGCGCGACACCGGGTGGCTGGCGCCGTTCAGGGAGCTGTTCGGCGACGAGCAGCAGGACTACGCCGCCGCGCTGAAGGCCAACTACGAGCAGGGACCGCCGGCCGACTGGCAGCAACGCTTCGTCAGCGCCTACGCCAGCATGCACCCGTGGGAAGACTGGGCCGAGACCTGGGCCCACTATCTCCACATGGTCGACACCGTCGATACGGCGCTCAGCTTCGGCATCGACGCCGACGAGGTGGAGCTCGACGTCGAGCCATGGGGCGCGGACGCGCTGTGGCGCCCGGACGACCGAGGGGCCGAGACCTTCCTGGGCTTCTTGAACGCCTGGGTAGAGCTGACGGCCGTGCTCAACGAGATGTCACGCAGCATGGGCCAGCACGACTTCTACCCGTTCGTGCTGCCGCGCCCCGCCGTGGCGAAGCTGCAGTTCATTCACCTGGTGGTGAACGGGGCCTCGCCGGCGGAGGACTCACCGGCAGAGCGCTCGCCCGCGCCTACCGTCCGTACAGGCGCTGGAGCCGCTTCACGAACTCCGGCTTGAACACGCCGTCCACGCGGATCGAGTACCGGAAGAACGGGTCCGGCTCGACCCCGTGGTAATCCATGTCGTTGAACCAGTAGATGGGCGCGCGCACGACCGTGCGCTCCTCCCCCTCCCTGTCGCAGAGATAGAACCGCTTGTCGCCGCGCGGGTCGAACGAGATGGACTGCGCCGCGCCGATCGCGCTCCCCGGCTCGGTGTCCCGGTGCGCGGGCGCGTGATCGTTCGCCTCGAGGCCGAAGATCACGCACCGCCCGATCTCGACGAACGGCAGGCCCCGGATGAACTCGACCGTCCGGGGAAACACCGTTCTGGCCTCCGCCGAGAAGTCCTTGCCCGCGCCCGAGTGCTTGTCTTCCCAGCGGTCGTTCTCGAGGAGGTGATAGCAGACCTTCCAGGGAAAATAGACGCCGTAGCGGTACTTCAGGTACAGCATCTGCGCCCGCGTGAGCGGATGATCGGTCTCGTCTCCGAACGTGTACTCGCCCCGCCGGTCGGGATCGAAGGCGGACGGGTCGTCGCCGAGCGCGATGAAATCGCAGAACTCGTCGCGCGAGAAGCCTTCGATGACCTCCCCGTAATCCACGTACGGATCGTCGTGCACCCAGGGCGCGACCACGCCCATCCACTTCAGGCTGCCGCCGGTGTACGAGGGCTCGACGCGGCAGAGGCCGCGCACGATCTCGCGATCGAGCTCGGGGAAGCACGCCGTGTCGAGCAGCGGCGACAGGTCGATGTACGGGCGGCCCCACAGGCCGCAGAGCTTGCTCATGCCGTCCTCGCTCCGAGCGGTACCTGCGCGCGACCATGCCGTCAAACGTCTGGCGGCCGTGCACGTTCGCGAGCGGGCCGCCGATCCACGGCCGCGGTCGACCGCCGGACGGCATGGACGCGTGGCGCGGGCGGGAGGCCGAGCGCTCGGGCGTGAAGCGCTCGGGATCGAACGCCGCGGGAGCCTCCCAGGAGGATGGGCCGTGGCGCAGACATCGAGTTCGACTCTCGCCCGAATTGTTCAGTCCACCGACATGAACGTGACGTCTCGGATCGAGGCATAGGCGAGTATGCCTATACATCGAGTCAGCTGGCTTGGGTACGAAGTCGTGGCAGTCACCTGCATCGGGCGAACGCGGCTCCTTCGATGCACGGATGAATCGTCAACACAAGGCAACGCGAGTCCTTCGCCGCTTGAAACCTCGGCGCCAAGCGGACACTGGAGAAATAAAATGAGATCGACACGTCGTCACATCGCTACGAAACTGAGCGTTCTCGGTCTCCTGAGCATCGGCATCTGGGCCTGTGGTGAGGCGAACGACGGTGGTACGTCCTCGACCGGCGGAGGCGGCCCTGACGGGGCCACCGGCGGCGCGGGGGCCACGGTCACGGTCGGCACGGGCGATACGGGCACTGGCGGCGCCGCAAGCTCGGCAGCCGTGAGCACCTCGAGCAGCAGCAGCAGCAACAGCAGCAGCAGCGCGAGCACCGGGGAGGCCAGCAGCACGGCCGCCGGCGGAGAGACGGGCGCCACGAGCGGGGGCTCGGACCCGGGTGAGTGCGTCAAGGGCCAGACCAAGGGAAATCAGGTCGCGGTCATCGGAGAATCATTCATCGCCGCGACTCACGGCATCACGCAGCAGATCGAAAAGCAGGCCAAGGCCAACGGCTCCCTCGGCGCGAACGAGCGCTATATCGACAACTCGGTCAGCGGCACGACGTTGGCCAACGATCAGATTCCCAGCCAGTACCGCAAAGCCGCGGAGAACGGCATGATCAAGTACGTGCTGATGGATGGGGGCGGGAACGACTGCTTGTTGAGAGGGGACGGCGACGCAGCCCTCGCGGCGGCGGAGTCGCTGTTCGAGACCATGGAGAAGGACAACGTCGAAAAGGTCCTCTATTTCTTCTATCCAGACCCCATCGGAAACCAGTACGCGTCGCTCAAGACCTGCCTCGATGCGCTCCGGCCGAAGATGAAGGCACTGTGCGACGGGCTCACGGCGCCGAAGTGCTACTGGTTGGACCTTCGTCCGACCTGGAACGGACACAACGAGTATACGCAAGACGGAATCCACCCCACCGCTGCCGGTAGCGTCGCCACCGGAGATGCGGTTTGGGAAGCGATGAAGACCAGCTGCGTCGCGCAGTGACGAGCGATCGACGTACGGGCGATCCCTCCAGGCCGCAGAGCCTGCTCATGCCGTCTTCGCGCGGAGCGCCGCGAGGTACCTCCGCGCGACCATGCCGTCGAAGGCGTGGACGCCGTCTTCCACCATGGCGTACGTCGAAGGGGCGTAGCCCGGCGCGCGGATCCCGCGCTGCTGGCGCTCGCAGATGGCGCGGTCTTCCCGGTTCACGGCGTCCCAGAAGGCGAACACGTCGCCCGGATCGAAGCCTGGCGTGAACGCCGCTGGGTGGAAGTGCGTGTCGGCGATCACGAGCGTCCGCTCGGGCGCGCGCGGGGCGAGCCGGTACGTGAGCAGGTAGTCGGGCTGGAGGCTCGTGAGCAGGCTCGGAAAGAGCATGGCGTCGCGCACGCGCCGCCGCTCCGCCTCGGGGACGATGAGCGGCCGCGCGCCGGGCGTGGCGCCGACCGAGACCGTGTCGGCGCCGGGCGCGAGGTCCATGATGCCGCCTAGCCACGGGCCGCCCCGGCCCCAGGACACGGCGTCGTCACACGGGGTCAGCCGCTCGAGCGCGGGGTGCACGCGCGGGAAATGGTGGGACTCCTGGAAGTTCTCCACGCAGAGCTTCCAGTTCGCGGCGACCTCGTACTCCACCCGCCTGCCCCGCCGGAGCGAGCGCAGCCCGGGGCGCGAGAGCCACGGCGGCGCCTCGCCGATCGCGCTCTCGAGCGGCGGCGCGCCGGGATCGAGCGTCACGAAGAGGAAGCCGAAGAGGGCGCCGGCGCGCGCCGGGAGGAGCCCGTGCGCGCTGCGGTCGAAGCCGGGCGGCGCGTGGGGCGCGGCGCGCAGCGCGCCGGAGAGCTCGTAGGTCCAGCCGTGGTACGGGCACTCGAGGTGCGAGAGGCGGCCGCACGGGCCGTCGAGCAGCGTCGCCGCCCGGTGGCGGCAGACGTTGTGGAACGCGCGGATCTCCAGATCGGCGCCGCGGACGACGACGACGCCCGCCGGCGTGAGGGGGGCGACCAGCCACTCTCCGGGGCGGGCGATCTCGTCCTCGCGGCCGACGCAGAGCCAGGAGCGTCCGAAGATCTCGGCCTGCTCGAAGGCGAAGACGTCCTCGTCCCAGTACGCGCGCGCGGGCAGCGGCCGGGCGCTCTGGAGCGGCGCGAGCACCGCGTCGAGATCGGCAGGGGCGAGAGGGAGCTCCGGCAAGGCGGGCGATGCTACCAGAACGAGGGCGCGGATCGCGCCGCCCGGGCGCGGTTCAGGGGGAACGGCTGCGCGTCGATGCCGAAGGCCAGACGCGCGGCGCCGAGGTCGACGACGCAGATCTGGCCTTCAGCGTCGACGCAGGGCGGGCGCATGTCGCCCGCGCACGTCTCGGTGATCCCGCGCGTGGCGACGCCGCTGACCGTCTCATTGCCTCCGCGGCGACGGGACAGATCATGGATTGCACCCGAAGATGCTGGCGTTGCCGCAGGAGTAATAACACTCATTGCAGTTCACGCACCGGTCGTAGTTGGCATACAAATTCCTCCCGGCCGGATGGGCGTCCATGCACGCGCGGAAGCAAGCGTCGTCGTCGTCCGCGCAGGTGACGACGCACCTGGTGAACCCGATGCAGTCGTCGTCGAGGATGCATGTGTCGAGCTCATCGGCGCAGCTCCCCGCGTTCGCGCACCCGATACACCCCTTCGAGTCGTCCCCGCACTCGTCGAGGTCGTCACAGGTGAGGGGGGCACTGCAGTCGGCGGTGTCCGTGCCCGCCTCGCAGAGTCCGGTGCCTCCGGGCTCGTCGCACTCGCCGTTGTCCGTGGTAGCGCACGGCTCGTCTACCGCGCAGTCCGCGACGTCCGTGCCCTCCGCGCAGAGCCCGGTGCCCTCGGGCTCATCGCAGGTGCCGTTGTTCGTCCGGGAGCAGGTCGTGGCCGCGCAGTCCACGACGTCCGTGCCCTCCGCGCAGAGCCCGGTGCCCTCGGGCTCATCGCAGGTGCCGTCGCCGGTCGAGGGACAGGAAGAGAGGCAGTCGGCTCGATCGGTCCCAGCAGGGCATTTGCCGGTGCCCTGGGGCTCGTCGCAGATGCCGTCACCCGCGCTGGGACAGCGATCCGTGGAATCGAGACAGTCCAGGAGGGCCTCCTCATGGACGTCGCAGACCTCGGCCAGGTGATGACCGTCCACGCACCGGCCTTCCAGCCGGACACAGTCGATGTACGCCGTATACTCGTCCTGGCAGCGCTCCTCGGACCGCTCGGCGATGGCGCCCTGCTCGGCCTCGCACAGGCCCTCTTGGTCGTCGGAGCAGCCCTCGCAGGCGCAGCGGGCCTCGCAGACCGTCCCGTGGACCGGCTCGGTCTTGCCACCGTCGCCCCCCGAGCTGGCGCAGGCCGCGAATAGACCGGCGATCGCTGCTGTGATCATCACGTGTCGGACACGCATGGGGTCTCCTCATCCTCTGGCTGAAACGAGAGGTCGTCCGCCGAGGCGCAGGGCGTCGACGCGACGCAGCAAGAGCGAGATGACATCGCTGGCACGGAAAGCACCAGGGCACCCTTCACTTGCGCACACCGCGCACGACCGCCTTTCTCTTTGGCTGTGACTGTAAAATTCAATTCCGAAGAAAACGGCTACCTATACCAGCTTCGATGGCGGCCGGTCAATCACATGGCGAGGCGACGCTCGGACCTGCAGCGGGCGGAGCAGCGGCCGCCACTGCGCTCGGGGCGATAGGGGCGGAACGACCGGAGCCTCGCGAAGCTCGGAGGTGCGCTCAGGCTCGCTGACGAGCTGAGGAGCAGCCACCCGAAACTTCACGGACATCGGGAGGCGCGCTCTGGCTCGGCGAGGCGGTGAGGAGAGGAGAAAGGCGCTGGGTGGCAAGGAGGGCTCGTCAGAGGGGTGGAACGGGTAGAAACGAGTGGAGATGAGGGCGTCGCGACCTCCAAAACGCGCTCCACAAGCGTGTAGCGGACGCGACAATCGCGCGCGATCGCCCGTCGAAAAGCTGCTGCGCTCGTCGTTGACCCGGGGCGAGGATGAGCGTGGACGAGGTAGGATGGGGAGAGAGCGCGGGCGCCCTTCGCCCGAAAGCGCCGAAAGGGAGTAAAGAGGCGTTGGCATCCGCGCCGTTTCGACAGAAGATGCGTGCGCGCTTATCGCGCTGCGGCACCTCGCCTCCGACGGCCGGCGCCGCGTCACTGGACCCCTACCGGCTGGAGAGCAGCGGATGAAGATGCGATCTTTGGTGTGTCTCTTCGTTCTTGGCCTGATGACGACGACGGCGTGCGGCGATGACGAGTCGCCGGTCATCGGGACTGGGGGCGGCGGGGGTGCAGGCGGCACGGGCGGCGAAGGCGCCACCTCGGCCAGCAGCACGACAGGAACCGGCGGCAACGATACAGGCGGCGGCGGTGCGGGCGGCACCGGCGGCAGCGACACGGGCGGCGGCGGTGCAGGCGGCACCGGCGGCAGCGACACGGGCGGCGGCGGTGCAGGCGGCACCGGCGGCGGCGACACGGGCGGCGGCGGTACGGGCGGGGCCACCACCTCGACCTCGGCCTCATCGAGCAGCGCCTCCACGACGTCGGCCTCGGCCACCACCGGCGCTGGCGGCGACGGCGGCGGCAGCGTCTCCTCGACCTCGGCCGCATCCACCACCGGCGCTGGCGGCGACGGCGGCGGCAGCGTCTCCTCGACCTCGGCCGCATCCACCACCGGCGCTGGTGGCGACGGCGGCGGCAGCGTCTCCTCCACGACCTCGGTCAGCGCGGGCGCTGGCGGCGACGGCGGCGGCAGCGTCTCCTCCACGACCTCGGTCACCACGGGCGCTGGCGGCGGCGGCGTCACCTCCACGACCTCGGTCACCACGGGCGCCGGCGGCGACGGCGGCGGCGGCGTCACCTCCACGACCTCGGTCACCACGGGCGCCGGCGGCGACGGCGGCGGCAGCGTCTCCTCCACGACCTCGGTCACCACCTCGACGACCTCCGTCACCACCGGGGGCGGCGGCGGCGAGCCCGGCGCCGACGGCGCTGCCTGCGCCACCGACACCGAGTGCGCCAGCGGCTTCTGCCTCAATGAGACGGAGTTCGGGTTCCCTTCCGGGCACTGTACCGCCGAGTGCGAGGCGGACAGCGACTGTGCCGGCGGCGGCGTCTGCATCTACATCAACGCATCCCTCAGCCTCTGCGTCGCCGAGTGCGAGACAGCGGCCGACTGCCGCGACGGCTACATGTGCGACGTCGACTCCACCTGCTGGCCGAACTGCACCAGCGACGCGCAGTGCCCGGAGGTGGGCACGTGCGACACGGAGTCGGGCGGCTGCTACCCCCCGCTCGAGACGAGCCCGGACGGCAGCGCTTGCACGCTCGACAGCGAGTGCACCGGCGACTTCTGCATCACCGAGGCCCTGAACGGCTGGCCGGGCGGCGCCTGCTCGGGCGTCTGCGACACGGACAGCGACTGCAACGGCGGTGCCTGCATCGAGAACACCAGCGGCTTCCGTTTCTGCGTCGCCGACTGCGCCACGTCCGCAGACTGCCGAAGCAGCTATTCGTGCCGGGGTGGCCTCTGCATTCCGGAATGCACCAGCGACGATGAGTGCACGGAGCCGGGCTTCACCTGCAGGGTGGAGGTGGGCAGCTGCGCGCCGCCGCCCGGCGAGGGCGCCGACGGCGCCCCTTGCACCACCGACGGCGACTGCGCCGGCGGCTACTGCTCCCCCGAGGAGGCCGGCTGGCCTGGCGGCTACTGCTGGGGCCTCTGTGACGACGCGACCCCCTGCGCCGGCGGCGGGGTCTGCACAGTGGACGGCTACTGCAACAGCGATTGCGCGACGTCGGCCGACTGCCGCGACGGCTATGAGTGCACGGCGGACGGTTGCTTCCCGCAATGACTCGTCGACCCGGGGTGATCGCAGGCTGGTCCGCACGATGTGACGACGGACCCCTGCGGCTCCCCTGAAGCGATGAACCTCCGCGCCGCCATGAGGCGACGACGAGGCCTCTCCCACGAAGCGCGGCGCGGCTGCTCCACCACGGTGGCGCAGCCGGCGCGCGCGCTCTCTCCACCGCTCTACCTGTTTCCACGAGGCGCCGTTCGGTGCTCAGCTCAGCCCTGCCCGCGCGAGCGGCGCAGGCGCAGGCGCGCGAGCGCGACGAGCGCAAGCGCTGCCGCTGCTCCGGGGCCCTGGCCGGCGGTGGTCCGGCAGCCGCAGCCGCCGCTCCCGCCGGTGATCCCGGGCGCGACTCCGCCCGAGCTGGCCGCGGCCTCGGCGCTGCCCGTCGCCGCGGTGCTCCCGCTCGATCCGGTCGTGGCGCCCCTTCCCCCCTCGCCTGCGCCCCCGGCGCCGCCCGCCGCTGCCGTGCTCCCGCTCGATCCGGCCGTGGCGCCCCCTCCCGTGGCGCCCTCTCCCGTGGCGCCCCCTCCCCCTGCGGCCGCGCTCCCGGCGCTGCTCGCCGATGACGCGCTCGACGAGCCCTCCTCGCGGACCAGCGCGAGGTACGCCTCGGCGAAGCGCTCGCCGAGCAGCTGGTACGAGGCCGAGTCGAAGTGATACGCGTCGTCGGGGGCTCGCACGGCGAGGTCGTCGGTGTCGACCCACGCGACCCGCGGGTCCTCCTCGGCCACGGTCACCTGCGCCGCGCGCACGGCGTCGATGTTGGCCTCTTTGCCTGCGGCGATGGGCCCGCCGTTCGCGGGGTAGAGGTTGTCGCTGACCCTGCCGAGCACGACAGGGAGCCCGGGGACGCCGAGGTCCTCGCGGATCGCCCGGATGAAGCCGCGCAGCGTGTCGCCGTACGTGAACGCGGCCGACCACCCCGCCTCGTTCTCGCCCTGCATCCAGACGAGCGCGGCGATCTCGTACGGTTGCCCCTCCGACTCGAGCCGCGCCAGGGCGCCGTCGAGGCGCGTCACCTCCTCGGGGTAACGGAGGGCGCGGTCGCCCTCGTAGGTCGCGGAGTCCAGCTTGCCGAGGAGCGCGTGGTAGAGCTGGGATTTGTAGAGCACTTCGGGGTCCGGCGCGAGGCCGCGACCCCAGTGATCGACGAGGTTGGTGCCCCCCTGCGCCATCTTCACGATCGCGATCCGGTGCTCCGGGTACGCCGCGGCCATCGCGCGGCCGAACGTGATCTCGGGCCCGTAGCGGCGGGCCTCGCCCTTCGGCTCGAGCGGCCCCCAGTCGGCGCTCGTCGCCTCGGCGTACGCCCCTCCCTCGCGCGCGTCCGGATTGTAGTGGTCGTACCAGATGTCCGGCTGGCTCTGGAGCTCGACCGGGAGCTGGCGGCCCACGCCGTAGCCGACCATGTTCGACTGGCCCGCGAGGACGAACACCTTCACTGGCTGCGCGATCGCCGGAGCGGAGAGGGACAGCACGAAAGCCGCCAGGGCGATGCAAGACCGCTTCATGGCGCTGTCTATCCCCCGCGCGCGGTGGAACGTCAACACGGCGGGATCGCGATCGACCGGAGAGAGCGCGCCGCGCGCCGGCGCCGAGGTGATCGAGGAGCGAGCGCGGCGAGACCGCGACTCACGAGGATGGAAGCCTCGTTTGGCAGGCGCACGCCTGCCCTCCTCAGGATACGTGTCGGGCGTTTGTGTGCCTGACGGACGCGCGGTCTCGTCGAGCTCGCCTCGCGGTCACGCCCCTTCGGGCGTCGCCTGATAAGCCGCGCTCGACGGCGCGTAGACCCCGTTGGTCGCATACGAGTAGCGGTGCGGCCGGATGTGGTGCTCGGCGTGGCGCGCGCACCAGAGCGCTGCGCCGCCCGTCTCTTGCCGGTGCTTCACGCACTCCGGGCAGGGCGGCTCGATCTCGGGGACCCGGCCGGCGGTCGCGTGATCCTTCGGCCGGACGATCCACACGGGGCAGCGCGCGAGCCTGGAGACGCGCTCCGCGACCGAGCCGAGGAGCAGCCGTTCGAGCCCGCGGTAGCCGTGCGAGCCGACGACCACGAGGTCGGCGTCCAGGTCGGCGGCGAGCTGGGCGATGTTCTCGGCGGCATCGCCGCGGCGGAAGTGGACGACGACGCGCTTCAGCCGCCCGCCGTCGAGCTTGTTGCCCATGGCGCTCACGCGCTCGCTCGCGCGCTGCTGGAGCTGCTGGAGCGCCACGTCGGGCTTGGTGGCCACCACGGGCACCCGCGAGAGCCCGACGCCGACCCAGCTCTCGGGCTCGACGTAGACCGCGTGCACCTCGGCGTTCTCGCGACAGCAAGCGGACTCGAGCGCCTGATCAAGCGCGCGGTTGCTCGGCTCCGAGAAGTCGATCCCGACGACGACGATGAACCGATTCGTTGCGTTTGCGCTCGACATGACAGCCTCCTCAGCCTCCATGCGAGGCCCGACCAGCGGTCGCCTCGCTCTACCCAACTGCCCTTCTGCGCAATGTCCAGCACACCGCATGCCAGGCGCGCCGGGCGCCGGAGAGAAGGGTTTCGCGCGCGCCGGATCCCTCGCACGAGCTGGGCTCTTCCCGCGAGCTGGGCGCTCCGCGCGAGCCGAGAGCGAGCTCCTCTCGCCGCGAGCGCTGCGGGCGGGCGCCCCGCGAGGCAGCCCGCGGCCGTTTGCGCCGCGGCGCAAACGGCGCGCGGAGGCGCAGACGTGACCGCGGCGTACCAGGGCCGCCGCCGCCCGCAGGCGATCTCGCGTGCGTGGCACGAACGGTGCTCATCCCACAGCACACCTCGAGCGAGGGACGCAGAGGCGAACGGGAGACGACGATGACAACCCTTGGACCCACCGGCGGAGAGCACCAGCTCCGGCACCACACGATCCGCAGCGCGCACATCGTTGGAGACGACGGCGAGGAATCGGTCGTGGCGACCGTCTACTGTCCGTTGCGGGAGCGTTCGACGACGGCGCGAGAGTGCGAGTCGTGCCGTCGCTTCCACGCGCTGCACTTCGACAAGAGCTCGCGCACGACGTCGGTCGTCTGCCATACCAGCCACGCGGCGCCTGGCACGGCGGAAGCGGATCCGCTGCGCAGCGTTGGCGTGGACGTGCCCGTGAATCCGGAGGCGCCGCTCGCCGAGATCATGACCAAGGACGTCATCTGCATCCGATCGGAGGTCTCCCTCGACGACATCACGGCCCTGCTCGTCCGCCACGAGATCAGCGGGATGCCGGTCGTGGACGCGGCGGGCAGGCCGGTCGGCATGGTGTCGCGGGCCGACGTGCTCCGTGCAGCAGAGGAGCGCGGCGACACCGAGGAGTCGCGGCCGGTGACCTCGCGGTCGGGCGAGGTCGCGCCGCTCGAGATGAGCCAGGGCTTCCATGTCTACGAGCCCATCAGGGTCACGGCGCGCGACGTGATGACGCCCGTGGTGGTGCAGCTGCACGAGAGCGCCAGCATCCGGCAGGCCGCGTCGCTCATGGCCTACGAGGGCGTGCACCGGCTGCCGGTCGTCTCGGACGACGGCAAGGTCGTCGGCATCCTGTCGTCGCTCGACGTGCTGCGGTGGTTCGGGCGGTGCTGCGGGTACCTGATCCCTTCGGCGCGCAAGCGGGCCTGAGGGGCGAACGCAAGGCGCTGGAGGAGGCCGTCTGTCGAGCACTCTGTTCAGCTGGAGAATGTCCAGTTCGCCGCACGAGGCTCACGAGCGATTGTCCCGGCGTGACGACAGTTCCGGGGCGGCTCAGCCCCTTATCTCCAGTGCAGGCATCCAGGGCCTCTCCACGAGCCTGTGCGCCAGAAACCTGAGCTCCAGCTCCTCCGGCAGGCACGGCTGAAATTTCGACGGCGGCTCTCGAGCGCACGAGGCCGCCTGCCGTACCGCGTCCGCCTCGCTGATGGCGCCGGGCGCGAGCAGCTCACGGGCGGTGAGCGCGCGATCGCGAACCGTGGACGCTATCACGGGGTCGGGAGGGCCCAGGGACGGCCGCGTCAAAGCGGCCGGCGAGCGCCTCGGTCGACCGCGCAGCGGACGCCTGAGCTCGCCTGACCCTGGCATTGAGCCGCGCGCGACCTCGCTGGACGCGAGGCTCCTCTCTCTCTCCACGCGCGCGAGCGTCGCCGCGGTCGTCATCGTGACGAGCTCCGCGACGGCACCAGGAAGCGCGCCGCCATGCTGCAGGGCCTGCCTGGTCACGCCTGAAAGCGAAGAATCATACAGGAGTGCCTGCGGGGGTGCTGTCGGAGTAGAAAATCAACCACATCAGTCAACGGAATCGGCCTCGATCGTTGTGCAACATACAGCACTGCGTACGCTGGGGCACCTTTTTGTAGCTCGGCGTACAATCTTCTGTCCCGCGGAGCTCCCGCGCCTCCCCGCGCACGCGAGACTGCCTGATTTCCCGCGCCGGGGTCCAGCGCCGCAGGGCGACTGGGCGCGTGGCTGAGGTTGCAGGTGGCTCCGGCAACCAGAACTGGATTCGGATGACGGGATTGCCCGGCGCGGCCGGGCTACTCGAACCCATCACGGCACGCGGCGGAGCGCGCCGCGCTGCCAGACGTACCGGCCGCGGGTGTTGCAGATACGCCGGTAGGTGGCACGCGCGCGCTGCAAGGAGGCGCTATTCCAGCCGGAGGCGCCCGGGAGTGGCTTGTTCACGGCGATCGAGGGGTGGTCGCACGAGGGGGTCGTCCCCGCCGTATCATCGAATCGGATCGAGCTTCCCTCGACGCGAAGATCGAGCACCACCGAGCAGGGGATCGGGGCGCCCGGCGCGCACTCGTCGAGCATCGCGCCGGTGGGGACGTCGATCACAGCCTGGAGCACGCCGCCTCGCGCTGCGTAGAGGACCGTGTGCGTCACGACGGGCGCCGCTTCGGATTCCGGCTCGCGCGCGCGAGAGCACACCATCAGCTCGACCTCCGACAGGCTGAGCGCCTGGTGGCACGAGCACACGTTGAGGCGCTGAGGCGGGCTCGTGGCGAGGGTCGACCAGCACGAGGCATCGGGACGCCACGCGGCGCCGCGGGCCGCCAGCCAGGCATCCTGGTCGAACGGCCTGCCAGCCGGCGCGCTCGGGCCGGCGGCGGCCGCAGGAGCGGGCGAGACCGACCCTGCATCGCCGAGCGACGACGGCGGCGATCCCGATCGAGGAGCCCCGGTGGTGCCGGGGCCTGCAGCATCGAGGTCGTTCAGCCCACCGCCGCCCGCCGACGCGGCTCCAGAGGGCGAGGCCGGCGCCGCCAGCGCGCTCGCCGACGAGGGGAGCACCCCCGCCGAAGCATCGCCCTGGGGAAGGCGCTCTCGATGGCAACCCAGCTGCCCCGGCGCGAGCGCAGCGACAACGAGCGAAACGAGGGCGCGCTTCAAAACAGGGAGTCCTGCAAGAACTGTTGCAGAAAGGTCAGGGCGAAGGGACCGGGGAGAGCGACGTAGCCGCCGAAGACCGCAAACTGATGCCATACGTCGGCCCTCTCGCGCAAGTGTGGGTAGGCGGTGATCACATGATCCCAGAGCGGGTTGCTGCCGGCCTCGTAGGCCTTCTTGTTCGGTGGCGTCGCGGTGACCCGCGGCACAGGACCACCTGCGAGCTTCTCGATGCTGATCCGGATCCCCTCGTTCGCCGTGAGCTGATAGCCCCCGGTCATCCGCAGCACCGTGTCGCTCCGCGAGTTGAACCACTGGATCGCGGCGCCTGCGCTGGAGGGTGTACCCCGCGCATCGAACGCGTACACCTCCGAGACGCGCTGCTTGTTGCTGGCGAGGGCGGCCCACATGGACAGCCCGCCGGCGCTGTAGCCCGCAACGCCGAGGCGGCCGAGCCGGATGGCCCCACGGCTTCTCCCGAGGCGTTGCTCAGCCCAGAGCAGGCGGAGCGCGCCACCGGCGAGGACAGGAAGCGACGCGCCGGTCGCGGCGCCAAAGTCGGAGCCGCTCGGCCAGGGGTGAAGGATCACCACGGGCTTCCCACTCCGGGAGAGTGCGTCCTCGAAGCCTGCGCGCAGCCATACATAGGGTCTGTTGCCGTCGCTGGGGTCGGGGCGAAACACGTCGCGCCTCCAAACATCCGCGTGCGGTTCATCCACCGGCTTGAGCAGATAGCGGTTGAGCCCGAACATCTCGTGATCGGCCTCGTCGACGCGGGTATACTCGTAGCTCTCGGGCCGGAAGAACACGACGCAGCCGACCCCGGGCGCAGGCGGCGCTGCGCACGCGGCGGGGACGGTGGCAAACCAGATGAGCGGCTTGCCACCGGTGTATCCGAGGGCGACGAGCTCGGGATCGCCCGGCTGATGCTCGGCCGCGTACTCGGACGCGAACCCGGCGTACGCCATCCAGAACGGCGTGATGTTCACGAACTCCGTCCGGATCTGCGCCAGCGCGGCGCCATTCACGTTCGCCATCACCTTCGTGTCCACGAGAGGGTGGCTCTTGACGTACGCGGGGATGTTCGCCGCCTCCAGCATCGTTCCCCCCGCGACCACATCGTAAGGCTGCTCCACCTGGAGCACGGGGTGGCTCATCGGGCCCACGCGCCCGACCGCGCCGAACGAGGCCGTGAACGTGGCCTTCAGGACGACCCGCGCCGTCCCATCGGGGATGTCGAACTCGCGCACGCCCCGGGACATGGACGCGAGCGGCAGCGGCGTCCCGCCGGCCTCGAGCCGCACGTCGGCCCCCGCCTCGGGCAGTAGCGCGTGCCCCGCGTTCGGCCAGATGACCCTGAGCTTCAGCATCAGACCTGCTCCGTCTCCTGGAACACGGGATCCACCTTCCCCTCGATGGCCAGCTCGACCATGGTCGACCGGTAGACGAGTTCTTCGACGAACGGCGGCGGCGCGTCCAGGCTCGGCGCAGGCAGGTCCAGCGGGATGCTCTCGAGGAAGCGCCATACCGCGTCCAGGCGCGCCAGGAACAGCGCCTCATGGAGCGTATCGATCGCCGCGCGGAGCCACTCCGGTGGAGCTGGCGCGGCGGGCGCCGACGCATCCGGCGGCGGCGCAGGGCTGGCCGGCAGCGCGACCCACTCCGGGATCGCCTCGGCCGGCATGACGAGCGTGTCCCCGGGGAATATCACGTCGGGCGATCGCCCTGCGTAGCGCTCCTGGTTGAGCGCCCAGATCTCCCTCCAGCGGGCGCCGTCCCCGAGGTAGCGGGCCGCGATCCGCACCAGCGTGTCACCGCTCTGGACGACGTACACGTCGGGCGCGATCCACAGCCCGGCATCGATCGGCGGCGGGGGGATCGGCGGCGGCGGTGCTGGCGAGGGCTCCGGTGCTATCCCCTGCACGACGGCCTGAGCGCCCGTCGCGGCGGAGTGGAGCGCGAGCATCGCGCGCTCCTCGGCGACGGTGAGCTGCCATGGCCCCGCCGGGTCGACCAGGGACAGCGCGGCCCACGGGGATGCCTGGGCGATATGAACGAGGTCGGTGCGCGTCACGAGCAGGAGCTTCTGGGGCTCGGCATCCGGCAGGCTCACGGCGTCGCCGATGCGGCTCGTGACGCGCACGTGCCACGTGTCCCCCTCGGGCAACGGCGCTGTCCGGCGCAGGCCCTGCTCCCGACCGGCAAGCGCCATGACGAGCTCATCGGCGCTGGCGATGGCGGCGCTTCCCCAGCCCGCCGGCACGCCGTCGACGCGCACGCGCCCGCTTTCGTCCGTTCTACGCACGACCTCCCCTGCGGGTGTGCTCACCCGCATGCTCACATCAGCGATCGGGGTCTCGAGCTCGTCCAGCAGGACGATCTCGTAGAATGAGAGCTCGGTCCCCGCCCCGGGAGGTGGGGCCGGCCGTGACCTTGCCGGTCCACCGTGCGGCGCGCGGGCTTCCCGGCCTCGGGGCGCGGCGGACACCGGGGCGCGAATCTCGCGCAGCGCGACGAGCTCTCCGTACTCCAGCGCCCGGCATACCCGCGCGGAGATCCGATCGCGGAGCGCTCGCTGGTCCTCCTGGTGCAGGCTGGACCAACCGCCGAGGGTGAGCTCGCAGTATACCTCCTGAAGGACATAGAGGTTCTCGTTCAGCCGAGCCTCGATGGCGGACGACGCAGCCAGGGGCGGGACGGGCTCGAGATGGTCCCTCGATGGATCGTCGGGCGCGTGATGCGCGCGCACGAGGTAGATTCGCCGGCCGAAGTCCGAGACCGGCCATCTCCTGAGCCAGGAATTCGTCATAATCGGGGGCGATGAGGTGCCTAGTATGGCTTCTATCAAGCTGTCAGGAATATGTCGAGCTCTGTGAGCCCGGTCAGGAGAGACGGTGGCGCGCCGGCAGGCCGGCCTTCTGCGCGATAGAGCGCCAGCAGGTCGCGCGTCCACGTTGATCGTGCCGGCTTCAGGCGCTCCTGGACAAGGAGGATCACGGAGAGCAACTGTCGGAGGATGAGGCCATCGAAGCAGAGAGGCTCGTCGATTTTGCCGAGTTGCTCGAGCTGCTGCGGCTCCGCGCGATCCAGCCGAGCTCCCCTGGCGCGACGGTGGCCCGCCCTGCGGCGTCGTCTGGCCTGGCGAACGCCCTGCGCTCGCGCGCAATCGCCGCAAGCGCGCCCTCGCCGGCGGCCGAGAGGCCCGCATGTCGCCGGCGCGGCGCAGGCGGTGCATCCAGCCAGGGCAGCTCGCCGGCCGCGCTGACGACCGCAGCGAGACGCCGAGCTCCGCCCGGTGGTCCGCGTCTTGCTAACGATCTCGCGGACGCCCAAAGTGCTGGGATCGTCACGGACGTCCAGCTCCAGGGGAGGCACCATGAGCTCTTCCACCATTCGCATCCAGGACTGCATGACCCAGAGCCCCCACTCGATCGGCGCCGAGCAGAAGGTCGGCCTCGCCCGCGCGCTCATGCGCGGACATCGCATCCGGCACCTGCCGGTGCTGAGCGGCGGCCGGCTGGTCGGCATCCTCTCCGAGCGGGACATCTACTGGATAGAGACGCTCAAGGAGCAAGAGGGCGATGAGCTCGCCGTCAGCGAGGCCATGTCGCCGTGCCCCTACGCCGTCGCGCCGAGCGCGCCGCTCTCCGAGGTGGTCCGCGAGATGGCCGAGCACAAGTACGGATCGGCGGTGGTGCTGAACGGCGCGCAGGTCGTCGGCGTCTTCACGACGACCGACGCGCTCGCCGTGCTGGCCGCGCTGCTCACCGAGAAAGCGATCTCCTGACGGCGAGCCGGTCGAGCTGGGCGCGGGCTGCCCGTGCGGGGTGAACCCGCATCGCAGCGTGGGGTTGCAGACCCGGACCGCGCAGCGCCGCGGGGCGTGCCCCGTGCCGCGCCCCACATGCCGGCGCCGGGGCGCGCCTCGCCGGGCTCGCGAGGTGCGCCTCCCGATCCTGCCATGATATAGAGCGCCTCGCCCGTCCATGAGCCCTCTTGATCACAACGATGTCGCCGTGAAGCCCTCCGCCCTCGTGCCCTCGCTCGACGATCCGCTCGACGAGGGAGCCGGGGCGCCGGCCGCGCCCGCGTCGGCGTACGACGCGGCGCTGCGGGAGGCCGAGGAGCTCCGCAGGCGCCCCTATGTCTCCGCGGGCCCCGAGAACATCATCCGGCAGCACAGCAAAGGCCGGATGACGATCTGGGAGCGCATCCGGGTGCTCACGCCCGAGCCGCCGCGGGTCGTCTTCGAGAACTGGGGCCCCAACCTGGACGGCGCCTCGCTGGTCACCGCGATCCTGCGCATCGGCAGCCGCGACGTGGCGCTGTACGGCCACGATTTCACCGTCCGCGCCGGGTCCATGGACGCGACGAACGGCCGCAAGCTCGCGCGGCTGTTCCAGCTCGCGGGAGAGCGGGGGATCCCGCTCATCGGCCTCAACGACAGCGCCGGCGCCTACGTCCCCGCGGGCGTGGGCGGGCTCGACGGCTACGCCGAGGCGTTCGCGGCGCTGCGCAAGATCAGCGGCGTGGTCCCGAGCATCATGTGCATGTTCGGGTTCAACGCGGGCGGCGGCTCCTACTTGCCGCGGCAGGGCAGCTTCGTCATCCAGCCGGGCGGCACGTTCTTCGGCCTGACCGGGGCGGCGGTCGTCAAATCGGTCCTCGGCGAGGTGGTGTCGCCCGACGACCTCGGCGGCCCGTGCGTCCACGGCGCCTCGGGGGTGGCCGATCTCACGGTGCCAGACGAGGTGGGCGCGCTGCGCACCACCGTCCGGCTGCTCGGTTACCTGCCGAGCAACAACCGCGAGAGCGCGCCTTTCCAGCGGACGAGCGATCCGGTGGGCCGGGAGACGACCGAGATCGACACGCTCCTCCGCAGGACGATCTCGTCGCCGACGGGATACAACACGCCGCTCGATATCAACATCATCATCCAGCGCATCTGCGATCACGGCGACTACTTCGAGGTGCAGCCGCAGCGCGCGCGCAACACGATCACCGCGTTCGGGCGGGTCGGCGGGCGCGTCGTCGGCTTCGTGGCGAACAACAGCGCGGTGGCGTCGGGCCAGATCGACGTGGCGGCCGCTTACAAGAACGCTCGCTTCATCCGCTTCTGCAACCTCTACAACATCCCGCTCCTCTTCATGGAGGACACCACGGGGTTCCTCCCGGGCAGGGAGCAAGAGGCGATGGGCATCGTGCAGGCCGGCCGGGCCATGCTCGACGCGATCATCGACGTGCGCACCCCGCGCATCCTGCTGCTCGTGCGCAACGCGTTCGGCGGCGCCTATGCCTCGTTCAACAACTACGCGACCGGCGCGGACGTCGTGCTCGCGCTCCCCACGACGCGCGTCGCGGTGATGGGCCCTGCCGGCAAGGAGTTCGTCTACAAGGACGAGCTCCGCAAGGTGCGCGCGCAGGCGAGCGCCAGGGAGAAGGCCGGCGTCAAGGAGCGGCTCGGCCGCGGCCTCGACGAGGCGAAGGCGAAGGCCGAGGCCCGCGACGAGGCCGCGGCGTGGCTGAAGGCGAGAGAGGCCGAGTTCGGCGCGCGGTACGAGCGGGAGCTCATGAACCCGCGCGAGGGGCTCAGCCTGGGATCCATCTCGCGGCTCGTGATGCCGCGCGAGCTCCGCTCGGTGATCGCAGAGAACCTCGAGTTCCTGCTGCGGCACTACCAGCCAGGGCCGTTCACCGGTGTTCAGCGGGAGTTCCATTGATCATGGATGGATTCGAGACCAGGCGAGGTTACGACCGCAACCCGAGGGTGGCGCGCGACCGCAGGCTCCGCCGCTCGGGCTCGGCGTGGGCGCGCTCCTTCGCCGCCGACGACGTGCGGCCGCTGATCGTCTGCCGGGGCCCGATCCGGAAAGAGGCGATGGATGTCTTCGCCCAGATGGGGATCGAGCATTACGGCATCCTCCTGTCGGAGAAGGACTCGATCGTCTACACGCACGCCCTGGCGCCGGAGCTGCGCTGCATCCACCCGGCGCACGTGCACCGGGTGAAGGACTATACCGGCGCCACCAAGGACGAGCGCGTCAAGCTGATGCAGGAGATCGTCGCGATCGCCCGGGCCGGCGGCTATACGCACGTGTTCGCTGGCTACGGCTTCATGGCCGAGGACGAGGAGTTCGTGCGCACGCTCGAGCAGGCGGGGCTCGTCTTCATCGGCCCGCGCTCGTCGGTGCAGCGCGCCGCCGGACTCAAGGACGAGGCGAAGCGGACGGCGCTCGCGACCGCGGTCAGCGTGACGCCCGGCATCGACGACGCGACCCGGCGGATCGTGCTCCGCAAGTGGCCCGATCACGCGGCGCTGCGCGCGGCCGCGGCAGACCGCGGGCTGCTCGGCGAGGGCGCCGCGGGCGCGCGGCTCTCCGACGGGGTCCCGCTCGCCGAGGCGGCGGACGCGCTGCTCGCGGCGGCGTACGCGCGGCGCGTGGATCTCTACACGACCGACGAGCTCTGCGAGGAGCTCGAGCGGGGCGCGGCCGAGCTGCTCGCTCGCCACCCGGGGCGGCGGATCCGGCTCAAGGCCATCGGCGGCGGCGGCGGCAAGGGGCAGCGGCTCCTCGCCGGCATCGCGCCCGACGCGGCGGCCCCCGAGGCCGCGGCGCGGGCGGCCGAGGTCCCAGCGCTGGCGCGGGAGGTCCTCGCGGAGGTGAAGGCCGCGGGCGTCGGCGACAACAAGAACATCCTGCTCGAGCTCAACGTCGAGGAGACGCGGCACAACGAGATCCAGCTGATCGGCAACGGCGCGTGGTGCGTCGCGCTGGGCGGGCGCGATTGCTCGCTGCAGATGCACGAGCAGAAGCTGCTCGAGGTCGCGATGACGCAGGAGGGGCTGCTCGAGGCGATCGAGCGGGCGCGCGCGGCCGGCGAGGCTCCGCTCGCGGCGTCGCTCGAGCGCGAGCTCGCGTCGCTCGCCCGGATGGAGGCCGAGGCGGAGCGGTTCGGGCAGGCGGTCGGGCTGAACTCGGCCTCGACGTTCGAGTGCATCGTCGAGGGGGATCATCACTACTTCATGGAGGTCAACACCCGCATCCAGGTCGAGCACCGGGTGTCGGAGCTCTGTTATGCCCTCCGCTTCGAGAACCCGGCCGATCCGGCCGACGCGTTCGAGGTGACCTCGCTCGTCGAGTGCATGGTCCTCCTCGCGCGCCACGGCGAGCGGCTGCCCCGGCCGATCCGCGTCCGGCGGGAAGGGTCCGCGGTGGAGGCGCGCCTCAACGCGACGAACGGCGCGCTGGAGCCCCACGCGGCCGGCATCATCGTGTCCTGGAGCGATCCGCACCCGCACGAGATCCGCGACGATCAGGGCATCTGCGTGAAGAACCCCGACACGGGGGTGTTCATGCATTACCGGGTCGCAGGCGCCTACGACAGCAACATCGCGCTCCTCGTGACCTACGGCGCCTCGCGCGAGGAGGCCTACCAGCGGATCTGCGAGATCCTGCGCACGACGACGCTGCGCGGCAGCGATCTCCACACGAACCTCCAGTTTCATTACGGGCTCGTGCACTGGTTCCTCGCGCGGAGCGTGTGGGCGAAGCCGACGACGCGCTTCGTGGTCCCGTACCTCACGCAGGTCGGCCTGCTCGCGGTGGAGCTCGGGGGGCTCGACTTCGACGCGATGTGGGCCGAGCTCGGCGCCCGTCACGAGCGCCGCCTCGCGGCGCGGGCCGGGGCCACGGACGCGGCCGGCGGAGGAGCGTTGAAGAAGGTCTTCACGCTGAAGGACACGCTGGTGCGCCGCCCCGTGGAGAAGATCTGCGCGGAGCCGCACCTCCTGTCGGCGTGGCTCAGCCGGAACATGGGGTCGTTCGAGATCCGGTCTGGGCGGGTGCGCTGGCTCAAGAACCCGATCGAGGTGCTCGCGGACACGTACTGGCTGCTCAACATGACGCCGCAGCCGCAGGCGCCCGCGGCCCATGTGATCTGGGATCACGACCAGGAGGTGCTCTCGCGGGCGCTCGGCTTCTACCGGCGCGTCGGCGAGCGGATGGGCCAGGCGGGCGGCGCGCCTCCGTGGCCCGAGCTGCGAGCGCACCTGTCCCGGGACACCGCGCCTCACGGCCACGACGCCGAGCTCTGGCGGCGGGTCCGCGGCTCCCACCTCGGCTTCCAGGCGGGCCTGGAGCTCCTCGACGCGCTGGTCCTCGCGGGGGATGCCGCGCGCTTCTTCGAGCTCCGCGCGCGGGAGGACGGCACGGTCGCCATCCCCGAGCGCCTGCTCGATCGCGAGCTCTCGGCCCGCATGCGCAAGGTCCTCGCGCCGCCGCCCGCCATGCGGGCCAACGAGATCGTCGCGGTCACCGGCGGCATGTTCTACGCGCAGGAGGCGCCGGACCGGCCTCCGTTCGTGACCAAGGGCAGCCATTTCGCTGCCGGCGATCCGCTCTACGTGATCGAGGTCATGAAGATGTTCAACAAGGTGCTCGCGCCGTGCTCCGGCACCGTCGAGGAGGTGCTCATCGACGGCGGCGAGGGGACGATCGTGCAGAAGGGCCAGCCGCTCTTCCGCGTGAAGCCCGACGAGGTGCTCGTGGAGGAGGACTCGGCCGAGCGCGCCCGCCGCCGGCGCGAGGCGACGCTGCGGTACGTCGACGCGATCTTCGACGCCGAGGGCACCTGAGGCCGCTGCGAGCAGGACAGCCTGCTCACGCCGCGGGAGGCGGGGGCAGCGGCCCTGCGCAGGGGAGCTCGACGATGAAGGTGGCTCCGGCGCCGGGCTCGCAGTCGCACCGGATCGAGCCGCCGTGGTCCTCCACGATCTTGCGGCTGATGTACAGGCCGAGGCCCAGCCCGCCGTAGTGCCGCTCCGAGACGGCGCGCTCGAAGCGCTCGAAGATGCGGCTGCGCTGCGCCGGATCGACGCCGATGCCGTGGTCCCGGACCGCGAGCCGGGCCACGCCGTCCGCGGCGCCCACGGCCATCTCGATGGGCTTGCCGGCGCCGAACTTGATCGCGTTGCCGAGGAGGTTGGTGACGACCTGGTCGAGGCGCGACCGATCCCAGCGCCCCACGACCGGCGCATCGGCGCGGATCGAGATCGAGCAGCGCGCCCTCGCCAGATCGGCCTCGAAGCGCGCAGCCACCGCGCGGACGAGGGCCGCGAGGTCGACGTCGCCGAGCTCCAGCGCGCGCGGCCTCGACTCGATGCGCGAGACGTCGAGCAGATCGTCGATGAGCCGGGTCAGCCGGGTGGTCTGCCGCGAGATGCGCTCGAGCCGCTGATCCATGACCTCAGGATCCACGGGGCGCCCCGCGCTGACCGCGCGGCGAAGGGACTGCACCGAGAGCGTGAGCGAGGTCAGCGGCGTATTCAGCTCGTGGGACGCGACGGAGAGGAACTCGCTGCGGGCGCGGACGGCCTCCTGGGAGGCGCGGTAGAGCCGGGCGTTGTCGATCGCGATCGCCGCGCGGTGCGCGACCTCCTGCGCCAGCTCGAGGTCGGCGCGCCCGTAGCGGCGCCCCGGCGCGCCCGAGGCGAGGGTGAGCGCCCCGAGCCTCTGCCCGCGCACCGCGAGCGGCACCGAGAGCCTGGTCCGCGTACCGAGCTCCCGGAGCAGCCGAAAGTGCTCGTCGTCGACGCACATCGTTCGCAGGATCTCGTCGGGAAGCTCCGGCATGAGGAGCGGCTCGCCGGTGCGGAGGACCGTGACCGACGGGTGGGGTGAGCCCCAGCGCGGCGGATATCGGAGGTGAAGCTCCTCGAGGACAGGCGCCTTCTCGAGATCCCCATGCGCGCAGGCCAGGCGGCGGAGCTCTCCGTCTTCCACGATATCGATCGCGCACCAGTCGGCCAGGCCCTGGACGCAGATCTCGCCGAGTCGGGCGAAGGTCACCTCGTAGTCGAGCGATTCCGACAGGACGACGCCCGCCTCGGCGAGGAACGCGGATCGGCGCTCGGCCTCCTCGGCAGCCGCCCTCGCCGTCCGCTCCTTGGCGAGGAGCCGCGCGTTCTCCAGGGAAATCGCCGCTTGCGTGGCGAGCAGCTCCAGGGCGGCGAGCCGATCGGGGGTGAAGGCGCCGGCGAGCAGGTTGTTCTCGAGGTAAAGCAGCCCGACCACCTCGGCCTGCCTGAGGATGGGCATGCAGAGGACCGACCTGGGCCGGCTCCGAGCGAAGTAGCCGTCGCTCGCGAACTTGCGCGCGTGGGCGGCGGCGTCGCTCAGGATGACCCGCTCCTTGGTCCGGTTCGCGTAGTGGATGAGCGACGCGGGGACGCGCAGAGAGCCGTCCAGCGGCTCCGGGCCGAGGAGGGTCGTCGTCGCCCCGCGCTCGCCGAGGCTCGCCTCCGCTTCGATCGAGAGGCCGTGGTCCTGGCACAGGAGGAGGCAGGCCCTCTCCGCGCCGCCCTGCTCGAGCACGATCCGGAGCAGCGTGCGCAGGAGCTCGCCGAGCACGATCTCACCGGAGATGGTCTGCGAGGCCTTGGTCACCGAGGAGAGATCGAGCTGATCGGAGTCCACCGCGACGGTGGCGGTGGGCGGGGGAGACCGCCGCTCGACGAGGTGGGGATTCTGCCGATCGAGCTGCCTCACCTTGCCGTGGGCGCCCCAGCGGGCGTAACAGGCACGGGCATTGCCGAGGTACAGCTCGGCGAACTCATCGAGCCCTCGCGCCCGGTAGAACCGGGACGCGACCTCGTAGGCCACCGCTTCGTTGTGCACCAGGCCATTGTCGCGCGCCGAGCGGATGGCCTCCTCGAAGAGGCGCTCGGCGTCGAGGTGGCGGCCCTCGATCCGGGCGACCTCCGCCTGAACGAGGGCGTAACGGTCCTGGAAGTTCTCTGCGCAGTGCTCTGCCCAGAAGGACAACTTCCGCAATTGCACCTCGAGCAGCGCTGCGAATTGCCGTTGTTCCACGGCAGGCGCGTCTGCGTACATCGCCGTCAGCGTGAGCGCGTAGTAGAAGTGGTGCGTCGCCTCGTTCGCCAGGGCCATCACCTCGCGCAGCATCGGCGCAGCGAGGGCCGCGGCCTGCCGCGCCTCGGCATATCGTCCATCGATGAACGCCGCGACCTGCTTCATGATGTGAAAGAAGGCGACCCCGATCCCGAAGCCAGCCCTCTCCATCGCGAGGACACACTCCACCTCGTCATAGGTATCGTCGTTGAAGCTCGTGGGCGCTCGTGTCGCCCCCTTCAGGCTCGCTGCGAATTGCTCCTCGGTCCGGAGGAGGCGGCGCGCCAGGTCGTGGTGGCTCTTCTCGGCCAACGACGCGTACTTCCGCGAGGCCTCGATGAGTTGCTCGATCGAGCCGCCGCTCTCCACGACGAGCCACACCAGGTTGAAGGAGGCATAGCCAGCAAAAACGAAATCCCCAACATCGACACAAGCAACATAAGCCTGCTCCATCATGGGGAGGAGCGTCGCGAAGCGCATGCGCCAGACGCAGGCGAGCGCCGCGTGGTGAAAGAGCAGCCTCCCCTTCAGCGCCAGGCCGTTGAACCTCTCGTTCAGCCTGAGCGCCATCTCGGAGAATTGACACCCCCATGAGATGTCGCCGTACCTCGACACCAGCAGGGCGGCATAACAACTGTAGACGAAAGCGGACTCTTCGCAGTTTCCGTGCTGCAAGGAGAAGCTCAATGCCTTGGCGATGACCAGGGGCCAGTACGCCGGTCGCGTGCTGTACGTCGGAGCCATCGCCTCGACGAGCAATCCGATGATGGCCCGCACGCGCTCGTCGGTGGTCGTCGGTGCGAGCGCGAGGTCGGCGATGGCGCGGCCGCGCAGGAGGATGGGGACCCTCTGGAGCTCGGCCTCCACCGCGGCCTGGATCTCGTCTTCGGACTCCGGGAAGGTCACCCCGAAGAGGCGCACCGCCTCGAACATGGTGCTCACGGCGTCGCCGAGCCGCCCGGCGATCTGATAGAGGCGTAGACGGAGCCGATGGGCCTTGGCGCGGTCGAGCGGTGAGCGTGCGCGCACGAGGATCAGGTCGAACAGAGCGTCGGCCCGCTGGAAGTCACCGATGAGGCACTCGCATTCGGCGAGATCCAGGTGGATCGCGAGCGTCTCTTCGTACTGCCTGCTCCAGGCGTCCTCGGGCAAGAGGGATGAAGCCTGGGCGAGGTAGCTCCGCGCACACGCATAGGCGATCGCGGCCTTCGCCTTCGTACCTGCCAGGAAGTCGAGCCGGCAGAGCGCCTCCTTTTCGCGTGGATCGGTGATGAGATGGGCGCCGCGGTTCCACTGGTTCGCGACGTCGAAGATCCGCTCCGCGATCGCGTCCTCGGGCAACCGCGACGCGAGGAGCCGGCCGATCCGGAGGTGCTCTGCGGCCCGTTGCTCCTCCGGCACCAGCGAGTAGGCCGCCTCCTGGACGCGGTCGTGGAGGAACTTGCAGGTGCCGTCCAGGTCGAGGACCAGCCCCGCCCGGATGGCCTCCCAGAGGTCCGCCCGCGTGCCCTCTTCCAGTCCGCCGTGGACCATCGCGAGGAGCGCGATCTCCGCGGTGTTCCCCAGACATGCGAGCTGTTTCAACGCCTCCTGCGTCGCGGGGGGCAGCCGCCGGAGCTTTGCGACCATCAGGTCGACCACGTTGTCGGTGAAGCCCTTCTCGCGGATCCTCGCGACGTCCCACCGGAACCGGCCGCTCCGCTCGTCGCGCTCGATCAGGCGCTCTTCGTGGAGCGCGGTGAGGAACTGGATGGCAAAGAAGGGATTGCCCGCCGTCTTGTCCTGGATCAGCTCGGCGAGCGGCGCGGCGTCCTCGGCGGCGCAGTGGAGGGCCTCGCCGACGAACGTGGCGAGCGCCGCGGGCGGGATGGGACCGAGCACGATGTCCGAGACGCGGGCGCCCGCCCGCCGCACCTCGGAGAGGCTCCGCAGGAGCGGGTGAGAGGCGGACACCTCGTTGTCGCGGTACGCGCCGATGACGAGGACGTCCCGCACCTCCGCGCGCGTCAAGATCTCCTGGAGCAGCCCGAGGCTGGCCGAGTCGGCCCACTGCAGGTCATCGAGGAACAGCGCGAGGGGGTGCTCGTGCCGGGCGAACACCCCGATGAAGCGCTGGAACACCCTGCGGAACCGGTTCTGCGCTTCGACCGGCGGCAGATCCGGGGCAGGCGGCGGCCGCCCGATGGCGAGCGCGATCTCCGGGATCACGTCGACGATGAGCTGGGCGTGGATTCCCAAGGCCTCGATGAGCCGCCGCCTCCAGGCGGCGATCTGCGCCTCGCTCCCCGCGAGGATCCAGCGCACGAGCTCCCGGAAGGCCTGGATGAGCGTTGCATAGGGGATGTCGGGCTTGTGCTGGTCGAACTTCCCCGAGATGAAGAAGCCCCCCTGCCGCACGACCGGCGCCTCGACCTCGTGGACGAGCCCGCTCTTGCCGATGCCGGAGTACCCCGAGACGAGCGCGAGCTCCGGTGTCCCCGACGCCGCCACGCGGTCGAACGCCCCCTTCAGGACGGCGATCTCCGCGTCCCGCCCGTAGAGCTTCTGGGGGATCTGAAGCTGATCGGACACGTCGCGCTCCCCCGGTGTGAACGGCTCGATCGTCCCGCTCTGGGTCCACTCGGCGAGGCACCGCTCCAGATCGCGCAGGAGGCCGCGGGCGCTCTGATAGCGGTCCTCGGGCGTCTTGGAGAGGAGCTTGAGGACGATCCGAGCGACGGCGTCGGGCACCTCGGGGGCGACCTCCGAGGCGCTCGGCGGGGCGTGCGCGACGTGACAGTGGACCCACTCGACGGGGTCATTCGCCTCGAAGGGGAGCCTCCCGGTGAGCATCTGAAAGAAGGTGACGCCGAGCGAGTAGAGATCGGCGCGGCGGTCGATCGCCCGGTTGGTCCGCCCCGTCCGCTCCGGCGCGAGATAGGGCAGCGAGCCCTCGATGAGGCGCGCCGGCTGCGTGGGCCGGTGCTCCCGGGGGAGACGGGACGCGAGGCCGAAGCCGGTGATCTTCACCTCGCCGCTCGCAGGGATCACAAGGATGTTCTGGGGCTTCAGGTCCTTGTGGAGGATGTCCTTTCCGTGGATCTCCGCGACCGCGCCGGCGATTCGGACGGCGACCGGGAGGAACCGAGCCATCGGCATCGGCTCGCCGAGCAGGCCATCGAGGGAGTCAGCGCCGTCGTCCTCAAGGACGAGGGCGAGCATCCCCTGGTACGTCTCGAGGGCAAGCGGCCGGACGACGGCGGGGGTGTCGAACAGCGCTCCGATCTCGTACTCGCGCCTGAGCTGCTCGATCTCCTTCGGTCCGCTGCGCCGCGGGTCGAGCGCCTTGAGGAGGACCAGGTGGCCGTCGGCGTCCCTCCGCGCGCGATGAACGACCGCCCTCCCCCCGCCGAAGAGCGTCTCGAGGATCGTGTACTGTGCGGCCGGAGTCATGGGTGAGGACCTGAGGGGCGAAGCTCCACGTCGCTCGGGGCCCGTGCGGGGTCATGGCTGCGGCCGCCGGCCCTCTGAACTCCTCTCCGGCAGGGTGGCCCGGTTGGGCGGGGCCATCCGCAAGGCACGCCGCGCGAAGATCGAGCGGCTCGGGCTGCACCATGTAGGAGGCGATTGTACTCTTCAATGCAGGTGAGGGAGGGCAACAAAAAAAATGGACATGCCAGCCGGCCTACGCTGCTGCACGGCGCTCGTGCCGGCGCCCCGGCGACGAGCCGACCAAGAGGTCACGGTTGTCAGCCGCCTCTCAGCGACGACAAGTTCGGCGAGCCCAACGAGGCTGGTGGCTTCACCGATCGTCGCAAGGCCGCCAAACCGCCGCGCGAGCGCCCGCGAGCGTGCCCGGCCGGTTACAGGGTCCCCTGCCTCCCCTGCGCACCAGCGTGCCATACCGCCCTCGGTCGAGACGCGGTAGTCATCATGCCGATGTTCGCCGCTCGACCAGGCCTACCAATGCTCAGGCCGCCAGGCCGCCCCCGGACACTCGGCCGTTCATGTCGCCCGAGCACGCCGGGCAGCTCGGCTTGCCGCTCGATGATCCCTCCGACCGGCGCTCCCTGAAGAGATGATGCGCCCCTCTGTGTCATTGCTCAAAGCGACGCTCGAGTCGGCGGCGGATGGGATACTGGCCGTCGATCTCTCTCGGCGCATCGTGCTCTTCAACCGCCGTTTTGCGGAAATTTTCCTCATTCCGGACGAGGTCCTGGCCCGCCGGGGCGACGCGTACGCGTTGGATTTCGTGCGCGATATCATGCGAGATCCCGATGGGTTTCGGAGCAGGATCGAAGCCATCTACGCTCGCCCGGACGCGACCAGCTTCGATGTCTTCGAGCTCAAGGACGGGCGGCTCATCGAGTGCTACTCGCTGCCCCAGTACCTAGCCCGGGCCGTGGTCGGGCGGGTCTGGAGCCACCGCGACGTGACGGCGCGAGTGCGCGCGGAGCGGCAACGCGACCGGCTCCTCTTGGAGGAGCGGCGGGCGCGCGCCGAGGCGGAGGAGGCGGTCCGCCTGCGCGACGAGTTTGTCGCCATTGCCTCTCACGAGCTCCGAACACCGCTCACGAGCCTGCAGCTCGTCGTGCAGGGCCTGGAGCGATGGCTCGCGCCAGGGATGGACGTCGAGCGCGCGCGCTCGGCGCTGCTCCGATGCAAGCGGCAGATCCGGCGCCTCGCAGCCCTCGTCGACGGGCTCCTCGATGTCTCCTGCATCCAGGCGGGGGGGCTCGATCTCAAGCTGAGCGAGGTCGATCTGCGCGAGGTGATCCGCGATGCCGCCGCGCAAGTCGCGGACCAGCTCGCGCAGGAAGGCATTGAGCTGATCGTGCAGGCGGAGCGGCCAGTGGTCGGCCGCTGGGACGGCGACCGGCTGGAGCGGGTGGTCACCAGCCTGCTGGCCAACGCCATCAAGTTCGGCGGAGGGAGGCCGATCCAGATCGCGCTCGCGTCGGATGGTCGAATCGCCCGCCTGTCGATGACCGACCATGGGATCGGCATGGATCAAGAGACGCAGTCGAAGCTGTTCGAGCGATTCGGGCGCGGCGTTTCGGTGAGGCACTACGGAGGGCTGGGGCTCGGCCTCTACATCGCTCGCACCGCCGTCGAAGCGCACGGTGGTCGGATGTACGTGGAGAGCGAGCTAGGGCAAGGAGCGACCTTCACGGTCGAGCTGCCGCTGCCGCAAGCTGCGCCTGAGTCACCCTGAGGCGGGTGGGTCACCGCAGCGTCCCCCGAGGCCGCGCGCGCCGAGGCGCCGCGCCCGGGGCCGCCGGTCAAGGAGCCCGAAGCCGCGGCTCGCGCCTGGCCGGGCCCGTCGCTGCCGCCCAGGGCGCTGGCCTGCCCCCGCGGCATGCGGTACCCTTATTGCCGAGGGGGCTCGCGCGATGGGATGACCGACGAACCCAGGGTGAAGGGGGTGGCGTTTCGCTCCGTCTATGCGAGCTTTGGCAAGCTGCGCGGCGAACCTGTCCAGAAGCTCAGCCTCGATGCGATGTGTGAACCGCTGCGCGACGGCATCCGCTATGGCAGCCTCGTCTCCACCGGATGGTACCCGATCGCCTGGTACAAGGACCTGTTCCAGGCCATCCGGCGCGCCAGCGGCGAAGGCAAAGAGCTCATCCACCAGATTGGCCGCCAGTGCACCCACGACGACATGAGCGGCATCTACAAGGTCATCGCGGGCCTCATCTCCCCTTCCACCCTCTTCTCCCTCGGCCAGCGCGTCTTCTCCAACTACTACTCCGCCGGCCACGTCCGGGTCCTCGAATCCCGCCGCGGCTTCACCCGCGCTCTCTGGATCCGCTGCCAGGGCTTCGATGAGAACATGTGGACCGAAGTCATCGGCTCCTGCGAGCAGCTCCTCGTGATCGGCGGCGCCAACCACGTCCGCCAGCGCATCATCGCCGGCGGCGGCGACAACGACGATCACCTCGAGTTGACAGCACACTGGAGCTGAGGCTCGCGTCCAGAGCGTCCGTGAAGCGATCACGGCCACGCAAGCGCGACGTCGCCGAGCGGGGGCGCCGCCTCGTCGGCAGGGCCCCTGCAGGCAGCGCCCCATGAAACGACGCGTTCACATGAGTTTGCCTGAAGGATCGGCAAGCTCGGAGGCATCCATGCGACAGGAGACGATCTCGATGAAGCTAGCCCAGCCCACGGCGGCCACCCGCGCGAGCACCCCTCGATTCCTGGCCGTCCTTCTCTCGACGGGCACGGCGCTCGCGGGGTGCACCACCGAGATCGCCGTCATCGGTCGCGACCTCGGCGCCACGACCTCGTCGTCGCCCGCCTCGTCCTCGTCCAGCGCCGGCGGGGCTGATCCCGGCATCCTCGATCCCGGCGCCGGCGGCGACTCCGCCCAGGGCAGCGCCGGCGCTGGTGGGGACGAGCGTTGCGAGCCGAAGCTCGCGGGGGTGGTGCGCGACTTCAAGGCCTTCGACTCGGACGGCGGGCACCCCGACTTCGAGTACTTCGCGGGCGACGGCCTGAAAGGCATCGTCAAGCCCGAGCTCGGCCCCGACGACAAGCCGGTCTATGCGCATGAGGGCGGCACGGAGCACACGACCGGGCCCGAGGCGTTTTATCAGTGGTATCACGACGACCCGACGGTGAACGTACGGATTCCGTACGTCGTCCCTCTCACAGTGAGCGAACGAGGCCTCGGAGAATTCGCGGGATCGCAGTTCTTCCCGATCGACGATCAGGGGTGGGGTAACGAGGGGCGGGAACACAACTACGGCTTCACCTACGAGCTCCACATGACGTTCGAGTACCGACCGGGCGGCGTCTTCTGGTTCATCGGCGACGACGATCTCTGGGTGTTCGTCAACAGGCGCCTCGCGATCGACCTGGGCGGGCTCCACGTCTCGACCCCGGCGCAGCTCGATCTCGACGCGAACGCCGAGGAGCTCGGCATCGAGCCCGGCAAGGAGTATCCGCTCGACTTCTTCTACGCGGAGCGCCGCGGCGGCGGGTCGAGCTTCACGATCATGACGTCGTTCAAGTTCACGAACTGCGATCCGATCCTGAGGTAGCGCCGAGAGCGCGCTGCGCGCCGCGCGCCAGCTCAGGAGCTCGTCCGGGCCTGGGATCGGGTCGATCATTAGATCTCTCGGCGGGGCTCCCCTCCTCACCGTGAAGCTCTGATGATGGCACCATGAAGTTCGCGGACCTCTGTCGGCGCAGGCGACCGGCGCGAGCGCCTCCAGGGCGGCGACCCCCCCTCGCCGGCCGCCCTGTGCACCTAGCCGGGATCGATCAGGAAGACCCCACGCTCGTCACCATGTCGCGTAGACCGGGCTCGAATCCGTATAGCAGCCGTCGCCGTGATTGTAGCAGGCCGCGACCCAGTTCTGGCAGGCCCAGAGGGCGTCGGATCGCGTATGACCCCACCAGATCGTGACACGGCCGACTTCCTTCCAATACCCCCACCACTGCTTGCAAACCCATGTGGATTCAAGCGCTTGTTGCGCGGCTCCAACCGCCTCCGCCGCGTCGGGGTCGATCGCGTCCGCTGACTCGGGCTGGGTCTCCTGCTCTCCATCGCCTTCGAGGGGAGCCTCGCCGACGCAGCCGCCGAGCACGGCGGCGGCGCCTAGGAGCGTGAGCGAGAGGACCACCTTGCTGAACAAGCTCATCTTTTCATTCTCCTGGGAGTTTTTTCTGGAGGGGACCGTTCGCATCCAGGTCTCCCTCGCGTCTGGTGGATGCTCCGGTGGCGGGCCGTCCTTCACCAAATCGTCTGCGGTCGTCTCTTCATCGCCAGTCCCCCTCCCTCTCCGCCCAATGCACCGCTCGATCCGGCGCCGGCCGGCGACGATGGCTCAGAGTCATGAGGTTGGATGACACCTGCGTCTCTCGCCTCCTACGTCGGCGTGATGGGCCCGTGACGATGCGGAAAATTGCGCGGCTCAGGGCTTGACCTCGCGGCCGACCCTCCGGCAGACTGCCGCGCCTCGAGCACCTATGCCGCACAAAGTCTGCGTCGCCGCGCCGTTCGCGCTGGCGTCCGCCTTGCTCCTCCATGCCGAGGCCGTCCGCGCGTCGGGCGCGCTGGAGATCACCGGCGCTCCCACGAGCGCCAACGGGCTGAACGCACGGGTGCTCGCGCGGGGACCCGAGGCCGCGTTCTTCAACCCGGCGCTCCTGCCGTACGCGGCGGCGACGACGCAAGCGGGCTTCTTCGTGCTCGTCACGCACGGCGACATCACCCTCGCCCCGCGCCCCCCTGGCGTCGACGTGCCCGAGTCGGTCTACGATGGCCAGATCCGGAATCCGGACGGCTCGACCTCTCGTCTCACCCACCGGCCCATGCCGGGGTCGAAGCTCCCGAGCCCGCGGGCTGACACGCGCGACCGGCAGACCAACACGTACGCGACCCTCGGGTTCGTGAGGCCGCTCTACGAGGACCGCCTCGTCCTGGGCTTCTACGCCCTGCTGCCGCTCAGGAGCTTCCAGGAGCAGCGGGCCTTCTTCGCCGACGAGCGCGCGCAGTACTTCTCGAATCGGCTGGAGTTCGAGCTGCTGGGAGATCGGTTGTCGGTCACCAGCCTGGCCGTGTCGATGGCGGGCCGGATCACCCGCTGGTTATCCGTGGGGGCGGGGGTCGACGTCACGATCGGCACCAGCGCGCGGACCGCCGTCCACGTGCCCGACGCGAGCGACCAGCGGACCGCCCTCATCAACCCCGACGTGGAGGTCGAGAGCGTCTTCGCTCCTTACTTCGCCTTCGCGACCAGCCCAGCCCCCTGGCTGCGCCTCTCGGCCACGCTCCACCTCGCCTCGGCGTCGGACACCGACGGCGAGAACAGGATCCGCTTCTGGAACTACACGTATCCCGAGGGCGAGAGCTCGGTCCCGCAGGCCTATCGCTTGACGCTCGGCCACCAGCCGACGCGCGTCAGCGTCGGGGCCTCGGTCACGGGCCCGCCGAGCGAAGACCGAGGGGGCGAGCGCGCCGCGCGCTCGAAGGGCCCGGCGCTGCCCTCCTGGGAGATCGGCGGGCACGCGCTCCTGACGCGGTGGTCGGAGTACCGCGATCGGCACGCCGAGGCCCCGCCCGACCCGTGGTCGAGCACGGTGTCCGTGGGGCTCGGCGGCGCGGTCGTGCTGGGGAGCCGCAGGCTCTCTGCCGACGTGGCCTTCACGCCGTCTCCGGTGCCGGACCAGACCGGCAGGACCAACTACGTCGACAACGCGCGCCTCGCGGTCGCCGCCTCGTTCGAGACGCCGGTGTCGCTCTTCGGCGCCGACTTCGGGGTGGGCGCGTTCCTGCACGGCCAGCTGCTCGTGCCGCGGGAGGTGTCGAAGAGCCCGTCCGCCAGGAATCCCGTGTTCGACGAGGTCCCCGACAACCTGGTCGACATCGTGAGCGGCGAGCCGCTCGACGGCATCGACGGGCTGCAGACGAACAACCCAGGTTATCCCGGCTTCTCCAGCGGCGGGTGGCTGGCCGGCGCCGGCTTCATGCTGCGGTTGCCCGAGTGAGCCACACAGCGAAGCCGGCGTCCTCTTGATGGATCGGTGACCCGGCGGCGCTGGGTCACGAGGCGCGCCGCGACCGCCGGGAGGGGCTTTACTGGAAGAGCGTGTCGCCCCTTTCCTTGATCCAGGCGCAGTCCGCGTCGTCAGGGGTACGGACCATCACGAAGGTGCTGCTGCACTCCTCCGGATCGGGATACGTCCTCGAGGCGGCCATGGTCGCCTTGAGGCTCGCAGGATCCGTTTCGAGCACGCTCTGCTCCGACACGAACCCGAGTCGACCCTCGATGCGGTAGGTCGCGACCGCCACGCCGTCGAGCTCGGTCCGCGCCCGCTCGGCCACGTACACCGACCCGTCGATGAGCCCCTGGAGCTGAACCGTCATGCCCGGGTGTCCATCCTCGTCCTGATCGACGACGCGAGCGTCCGCCGGATCCGTGGGCAGCTCGTCCTGAGCCGGGTCGTCGAGCGCCGCGCCGATCACCTCGTGGAGGGGCCCAAGCTTGTAGCGGAGCCCCCCTTCGCCCGCCGCGAACGTGCCCTCGCGGGTCACCGGCGCGAGCGCCCCGCGGAAGCTGTCCGGGATGACGGCGTGCACGATCGCGTCCGGGTCCTCGGTGTAATGGTCGCAATACGTGCCCTGCAAGGAAATGGCGTCTCCGCGCTGCTGCTGCGTGATGAGCATCACGCTGACGATGCGCGTCTGGAACGGCGGGAGCCCCTGCGCCTGCGTGAGCTGCGACCCGATGGCGCGGTACGCCCACGTGCCGGAGACATCCGTGACGTCCGGCGCCGCGGTCGGAGCGCAGCCCGGCGATTCCCCGCCCGCACCACCTCCCGTCCCCGCGGAGCCCGTGCTCGTCGTGGCGCCCGTCGTCGTGGCGCCCGTGTCGTCAGCAGGATCCGATCCACAACCCAGGAGGGGCAAGGCAAGCAATCCAACGAACAGGTTGTACCTCATTCAAAGCTCCATCCATCGCTGGCCCGCGCGTCGAGGCGGCCGTGAGGATGGCCGCTTTCGGTCGTCCATGGCCAGCTCGTCTGCGTTCGGACGACCGGCGCGGTTGTTAGCATGAGCGCGCGCGCTGGAGGTGCGCCGACGCGCCTGCTCCGCATTTTTTCCGCCGCATCCCGATGCGCTCTTCGGTGGGGCCTGGGTCGGGTTTTCACTCGGCGCCGCCGGGCGTCATGGCTCTCCGTCTTCAGCTCTCTTTCCCGATTCCATTCTCCACTTCACGGATGTCTATCACACGATGAGGGTCGCGATCGATCGCGTATGTGCGCGGCATGTGGACGGATCGGATCCGGATATTATATGATGAGCGTCGGCGTGGCCTCGCCGGCGCGAGTGGACGCCTGCGTGGTCCTGCGCCCATCTCGACTCGATTGCACCAGTACCACATCGGGGGGACGATATGACGTACATCAGGAGACACACGGCGCTGCTGGCAATATCGGCCACGACCGGGATCATGGGCTGCATCACGACATCCGGATCGAGCGACGAAGCGACGGGGGCGAACGAGGAGATCGTCGAAGAAGCCTCGAGCGCCCTCACCCGGGCGCCCATCTACGTGGGGCCGAATGTCTTTGTCCGGCGTGTCTTTCTGCGCTTCACCCCCAACGCCGACGGCCCGGTGGCCATGGCCGTTCAGGTCGGCGCCATGGTCAGCCTCGTCTGCCACACGAGAGGCGATTATGTGAATGGCAACAACCTCTGGTACAAGCTCGACAATGGCTACTACGTCCCCGACGCGGCGGTATGGACGGGCACCAACTACCCTGTCGAAGCGCCCTGTGCAGACTAGAACAGCGTTCCCCAAGTTCGTTCCTGGTCCCCTCGCCTAGAGAAGACCATGGTGCCGTCGTCCACCGGACCGAGCTTCATCGCGAGCAGATCGAGGACGTAGTTCTGGCGGAAGTACCACGGCGCCTTCGATCCCTGCTTGGGCAGGTGGTCCGCCGAGCGCTGCACGTAGCCCGACGTCAGGCCGAGCAGCGGCCGAGGATCGGGGACGGATTCGTCATGGCGCGGCAAGCACTGCCGGTAGCCGTGGCGATCCATGTGGTTGAGCAGCCGGCAGACGTACGTCGAGGCCAGCTCCGCGCGGAGCGTCCACGAGGCGTTCGTGTAACCGAGGCAGAGCGCGAAGTTCGGGACGCCGCCCAGCATCAACCCCTTGTAGATGAACGACCTGCCGGGATCGAGGACGTCGCCGTCGACGTCGATGCGTATACCGCCGCAGAGCAGGAGCTCCAGGCCCGTCGCCGTCACGATGATGTCCGCCTGGAGCTCCTTGCCCGACTCGAGCAGGACGCCGTTCTTCGTGAACGTCCGGATGCTGTCGGTGACCACCGAGGCGCGCCCCTCCGTCACCGCACGGAAGAGATCGGCGTCCGGCACGAGGCAGAGGCGCTGATCCCACGGATCGTAGTGAGGATTGAAGTGTGTATCGATGTCGAAGTCGGGCGGCAGATGCCTGGCGACGCCGCCGCGGAGCATCCGCCTGGCCAGCCCCGGCGCGCGTTGACAGATCTGGTAGATGAGCAGGCTGAGCGCGACGTTCTTCCAGCGGGCGACGCGGTGGGCCATCCGCTCCGGCAGGTGCTCGCGGATCGCGTTCGCCATGGGATCCTCCGAGGGCAATGAGGCGATGTAGCTCGGTGAGCGCTGGAGCATCGTCACATGCGCTGCGTCGGCGGCCATCGCGGGCACAAGCGTCACGGCCGTGGCGCCGCTGCCGATGACGACGACGCGCTTGCCCCGGTAGTCGAGATCCTCCGGCCACTGCTGGGGGTGCACGAGCTGTCCCTGGAAGTCGTCGCGGCCGGGAAAGCTGGGCGTATACCCGCTCTCGTAGCGGTAGTAGCCGCTGCAGATATAAAGGAAGCTGCAGGAGTAGCGGACGAGCTCCTCGCCTGGGCCGACGTCCACCTCGACGGTCCACCGCGCGTGCTCCGAGGACCATGACGCGGATCGAACGCGGTGATTGAACCGGATGTGCCGGTCGATGCCGAGCTCCCGGGCCGTGTCGCGCACGTAGTCGCGGATCGACCGCCCGTCCGCGATCGCCTTGGCCTCCTTCCAGGGGCGGAAGGAATAGCCGAGCGTGAACATGTCCGAGTCCGAGCGGACTCCAGGGTAGCGGAAGAGGTCCCAGGTACCGCCGATCGCGCTGCGCCCCTCGAGGATCGCATACCGCTTGCCCGGGCAGCGCGTCTGGAGGTGGTAGCCGGCGCCGATGCCGGAGAGGCCGGCGCCTACGATCAGGACGTCGAAGTGCTCGGTGGACATGCTGGGTTCCCGGAGGCGAGCGCCGTGGCGCTCCAGGACCCGAGCATAGCGTGGCGGTTCACGGCTGAGCTCGGCGCCACGCGCACATTTCGGGGCGCCGCGCGGCGGCGGCGCGGCGGTGAGGAGGCGCGTCAGCGCGCAGGCGGGCGCTGGCGCGCGGTTGATCAGGCCGCCGGTACGCCGCTCGCGGCCGGCGTGGCCATCCCTGCCGCCTCACCTTCCGACGCGGGCTTAGCCGAGGCAGCGCCCGCCGGCCGCCGGATGAAGAGCCCCGCGACGAACGCCACGAAGGCCGCGACGCCGACGATGAACAGGCTGTCTCCGACGAACCGCATCCAGCGCAGGGCCTCGAGGACCGGCTGCTGCAAGAACTCCGCGCTCCGCGCGTACCACAGCCCGCGCTCGACGCTGGCCCACGCCTGCGCGAGCCCGATCGGCAAGAGGCTCAGGAGGATCATGAGGCCGAGGCCGCCGTTCATCCCCCAGAACGCCACCCGGAGCCGCGCCTCGTTCCACACCGCATCGGGGCGCAGGCGGCGGAGCATCACCAGCACGAGGCCGAGGGACAACAGCCCGTAGACGCCGAAGAGGGCGGCGTGCGCGTGCACGGGGGTCGTGTTGAGGCCCTGCATGTAATAGAGGGCGATCGGCGGGTTGATGAGGAAGCCGAACACGCCCGCGCCCACGAAGTTCCAGAACGCGACCGCGACGAAGAACTGGATGGGCCAGCGATAGGCCTGCATCCACCCGCTCCGGTGCTGCATCTGCCAGGTCTCGCGCGCCTCCATCCCGACGAGGACGAGGGGCACCACCTCGAGGGCGCTGAAGCTCGCGCCGACCGCCATCACCGAGACCGGCGTGCCGCTGAAGTAGAGGTGGTGGAACGTGCCGGGGATGCCCGAGATGAGGAAGATGCAGGTCGACAGGATCGCCGCCCGCGCCGCGCTGTCCGGACGCACGAGGCCGAGCCGGGTGAACAGGAACGCGATCGCCGCGGTGGCGAACACCTCCATGAACCCCTCGACCCAGAGGTGGACGACCCACCAGCGCCAGTACTCCATGACCGACAGGTGGGTCTTCGCGCCGTAGAAGAGCCCCACGCCGTAGAACATCCCGATGGCGACGGTGGCGCCGGTGAAGAGCAGCACGATGTGCCGGCTCATGTCGCGCCGGGCGAGCGCGGGCCAGAGCGCGCGCAGCATCAGGAAGAGCCAGAGCGCGAGCCCGCCGAAGAGCGCAATCTGGAAGGCGCGGCCGAGGTCGACGTACTCGTACCCCTGGTGCCCGAACCAGAACGAGGTCTCGAGCGAGAAGCGCTGCTTGATCGCCAGCCACTCTCCCGCGAGCGAGCCGAAGACCACGAGGACGAGCGCCCCGAAGAGGACGTTCACGCCGAGCCGCTGCCCCCTCGGCTCACGCCCGCCCACCGCCGGCGCGAGGAACAGCCCCGTCGCGAGGAACGCGGTCGCGATCCAGAAGACGCCGAGCTGGACGTGCCAGGTGCGCGTCACCGCGTACGGCAGGATCTCCCCGAGCGGCAGCCCGAAGACCTCGTTCCCCTCGACGGTGTAGTGCGCGGTCAGCACGCCGAGCGCGACCTGGAGCACGAGCAGCGCGACCACCACGACGCAGTACTTCCCGACGGCCCGCATCGACGGGGTGAGCACCCACCCCGCGAGCGGATCGCGCGCCGGCGCAGGGTCGGACGGCTCCTCGCTACGGCGGAACGCGTGGTACCAGACGAGCGCGCCGATCCCGGCGAGCAGCAGGACGATGCTCACGATCGACCAGATCACGTTGGCGCTCGTGGGGACGTTGCCGACGAGCGGCTCGTGAGGCCAGTTGTTGGTGTAGCTGGCGCCGGTGCCAGGGCGCTCCGCGGCCGCGGCCCACGAGGTCCAGAAGAAGAACGCCGTCAGCTTGTCGCGCCGCCCGGCGTCGGGGACCGCGGCCGTGTGCAGCGCGTAGCTCTCGCGCAGGCCGGCGAGGCTCGGCTCGTCGCCGAAGAGCGCGCGGTAGTGCGCCGCGGTCTCCTCGATCGCCAGCGCGCGATCCTCGGAGACCGTGAGCGCGCCGGTCGCGGCGTCATAGCCATTCTGGCGCATCGTCCGCTGGAGCCGCGCCTTGAGGGCGGCCTGCGCCTCGTCCGGGAGCGACGCGAACGGCGCGCCGTGCTCTCGCTGGCTCCAGAGCGCGAGCTGCGCCTCGGCCTCGCGATGGAGCCAGTCCGCCGACCAGTCCGGCGCCTGGTAAGCGCCGTGCCCCCAGACGCTGCCGACCTGCTGTCCGCCGATGCTCTGATAGACCAGCTGCCCGTCCAGGATGTCGTCCTTCGTGAGCAGCACCCGGCCGGACGGCGTCTCCACCCGCTCGGGGATCGGCGGGGCCTTGCGGTACACCTCCCGGCCCGTGAAGCCGAGTATCAAGAAGCCAGCGGTGATGACGGCGGCGAGCGCCAGCCAGAGTCGTCGTAGGTTATGCATAGCGACCTCGTTGTTCGCGTGAGCCCCGGCGCGCCCGCGCCTCCGCGGCGCGACATCGGGAGCTCCGGCCGTGACGCCGGCCATGAAGCAGGCGGCGTGCCTCGCGCGTGCCCCGTTGTTTTCGCGGCGCGCGGCCATGCGCCGGAGGCGGTGGGGCGCACCGTTTGCACGAAGGCGCACCCGCGGCTCGACCTCCTCTGCCAGGCCGAGGCGCCAGGAAGCGTCGCCCCGGACACCGCGGCGGCGCGCGCGAGCCGGCTCATCAGCGCGCGCGAGCCCAGCGCCGAGCGGCTCGGCCTGGTCGCCGCCGCTCGCCGGCGGGCGGCGTCGCGGGCGCCGGGCGCGAGCCTGGGCCTACCGTCGCGCCGGGGCCTCCGGCTGGGGTATCCTCGGCCGCGCGCGCCGCTCCCCTACCCCGGCGCCGTCGCGGAGGCCCTCCCCATGTTCAAACGCATCGCGCACGTCTGTCTCAACGTGAGAGATCTGCAGCGCTCGGTCGATTTCTACGGCAAGCTCGGGTTCGCCACCAAGTTCAGCTTCACCCGCGAAGGCGCGCCGTTCGGCGCGTACCTCGAGATCGCCGACGGCAACTATGTGGAGATGTTCGAAGACCGGAACCTCGGCGAGGTGGTCAATACCGGGATCGCCCACTTCTGCCTCGAGACCGACGACATGGACGCCGTGATGGCGACGCTGAAGAGCCGCGGCGTCCCGTTCACCGAGAAGAAGCTCGGCTGCGACAACACGTACCAGATCTGGCTGGCGGACCCCGACGGCAACAAGTTCGAGGTGCACCAGTACACGCCGACCAGCACGCAGTACACCGGAGGGGTGATCGAGGCGGACTGGTAGCCGCCGGCCACAGGGCGGCAGCCGGGGTTGGATGGGGGGGCGCTCCCTCGCGTGCGCGTGGCGAGGAGCGAGGAGCGAGGAGATCGGCGGGCTCATCGGTGCAGAGGAGCGGTGGAGCGGTGGACAGAGGAGCAGCCGAATGGCAACCAGAGTCCATGGACAACCGACGATCATGCCGCCGGTGGGCCCGGCGCGGCGCGGCTCAGGTGCTCCTGGTCGGCGCCGGCGCGGGCGCGCTGGCCTCCTGCTCCCCCAAGCGAGCCGAGGTCACACCGCAGCCAGCGCCCACCGACAGGATCCTCACGGGCGCCGACGCGCTGGGCGACTGGACAACGGACGCGCCAGGCGTAAAGCGCAAGATCACCGTCGCCGACCTCCCCGCGCCCAACGAGGGCGAGTCGGCGAACAACAGTCCGAGCAAGGCAGATCGTCCAGCCGGTGTGTTCCCCAAAGTCCCGTCGGGATTCACCGTCACCGAGCTCGCCACGGGTCTGGAGAAGCCGCGCGTCGTGCAGGTGGCGCCGAACGGCGACGTGTTCGTCGCCGAGAGCGCGGCGGACCGGGTGCAGGTGCTCCGGGACACGGACGGCGACGGCAAGGCCGACCTCCGCAGCGTCTACGCCGAGGACCTCAACCGCCCCTTCGGCATCGCCTTCTATCCGAGCGGCACCGAGGCGCCGACGCACGTCTACATCGCGAACACCGACAGCGTGGTGCGGTTCCCTTACAAGGCGGGCGACACCAGGGCCAGCGGCCCGGCCGAGGCGCTTGTCACCAACATCCCCTCGGGCAAGGAGGCCGTGGGCGGCGGCGGCCACTGGACCCGCGATATCGCGTTCAGCAAGGACAACCAGCGAATGTTCGTGTCCGTGGGCTCCCGCTCCAACGTCGATGACGACGACGACGAGATCCGGCGCGCGTGCATCCTGGCCTTCACGCCCGGCGGCAAGAACGAGGCGCTCTTTGCGTCAGGCATCCGCAACCCGGTCGGCCTGGCCATCGAGCCGGCGACGGGCGCGCTCTGGACCAGCGTGAACGAGCGCGACGAGCTGGGCGACAACCTGGTCCCCGATTACGTGACGCGCGTGCAAGAGGGCGGCTTCTACGGCTGGCCCTGGTACTACCTCGGCGCGCACCAGGATCCGCGGCACGAGGGCAAGCACCCCGAGCTCCGGGACAAGGTCATCGTGCCGGACGTGCTGATCCAGTCGCACTCGGCCTCCCTCGACCTGTGCTTCTACACGGGCCAGCAGTTCCCTGCCGACTACCAGGGACACATCTTCGCGGCGGAGCACGGCTCGTGGAACCGCTCGCGGCGCACCGGGTACAAGGTGATCCGCATCCCGGTCAAGGATGGCAAGGCAGCGGGGTATTACGAAGACTTCATGACAGGCTTCGTCACGAGCACCGGCGACGTGTGGGGTCGCCCGGTCGGCGTCGCGGTGGCCAAGGACGGCGCGCTGCTGGTGACCGACGACCAGAGCAACACCGTGTGGCGGGTGGCCTACGGCAAGTGAGACCGTGATGTGGTGCGGCCGGCGGGCACCGGCCAGGGTCAGAAATCGTGAAGAGGCAAATTCGACTAGCAATCAGAATTGCGTGATGAATTTCCACGCCTCGGGGGCGTTCCAGCTCGTCGATTGCCCGGGGTCCTTCGGCTCCCAGCCGTGCGGGCCGTCGAACACGCAGTACTTGGTGGGGTGACCTGCGGAGCAGCCCTTGTACTCGGTACACCTGTGGGGCTGGCCAGCTGCCGGGAAGGTGGTCGCCGACGGCTCCTCCATGCAGCCGTTGACCTTCGCGAATTCGGCTTGTTTGACGCGACCGCTGGTCGGCATGGGGGGGCCGCTGCTGTCACCGCTGGCTTGCGACGCGTAGTAGGCGATCGGCTTGGTCAACGTCGCCGTGCAGGAGCCCGTGAGATCTGCTCCCGAAAAGAAGGCGACGCCTCGGAACACGTCCGCGCGGGTGCAGGCGAGAGCCAACGACATCGCTCCCCCGAAGCTGAAGCCGGTGGCGAAGATCCGAGTTTTGTCGATGCAGAGATCTCCCTCGATCTCCTCCAGGATCGCGTCCGTCAGCTCCACGTCCGACTTGCTCCAGGAACCGGCGCCGTTCGCGGCGTCCGGCGCGACGAAAATGGTGGTCGCTCCAGTGTCGAGCGTCGCCATCGTGAAGTAGTTCCGGTTCGCCACCGACATGGCGGAGGATCCGGACTCCGCGAAGGCGAACACGAGCCGATACGGCGTGTCCTTGTCGTAATCGCTCGGCACGCGAAGGATGTACTTGCGAGAGGCGCCGCCGAACGAGATGTCGATCGTGCCGTTTTGCAGAGTCTTCGCTTTGCCGCAGCCAGCGCTCTTGACCGCGTCCGTTCCTGTCGCGCCGCCTGCGCTGCCGCCGGCTTGACCGCCACCACCGCTCGCCCCCCCCATGCCCGCGCCACTCGCGCTGCCGCCCGCGCCGCCGCTGGCACCGCCGGAATCGGAGCCACCCGCGCCCGCGGAGCCGGGCTGGCCACCGCCCGAGGTGCTGCCCGCGCTCGCGGCGTTACCACCGGCGCCCGCCTGCGCTTGGCCGCCCGCGCCTGCGACCCCCGGTTCTTCCGACGGAGGGGTGCTGCTCGACGAACAAGCAACACCCGAGAGTGAGAACAGGGCGAGGACCAGGGAGGAGCAACGGGCACTTGTCATCGGTAACTCCGCGCGCGCGAAGGGCGCGACTAGGACTCGACACTAGCTCATGGCCTCGCGACCAGCAATGGATTGAGGCGCGCCGGTTCATTTATGAAGCGACAGCTCAAAATAGGCGCGTCACCATATCGGCCGCGAGCGCGCAGGTATAAAGAAGCCGGATCGCTGCGCGAGGAAGCGTAGCGCGGCAGAGCGAAAGGGTGGGACCGCGAGCGTCGTGATGGCTCGGTCCTGGGTCGAATGAGCGTGGTCCGGGCGGCGCCGCGCGCGTTAAGCGGCGCATCGGCGTGCCGTGGGCACACGTGTCCGTCCGGGCCTTCGATGGCGCCGATCCCCTGGCCATTCATTGCCAAGGCAGCGCCAGGGGGCGTCGCAGGGCTCGAGTCTGCACAATCGAAGTTGTTGTGCATCCCCTCCCCTTGATCGTGGAAGCGGCGACTCCGCGCTTGCCAGCGGCTCACAAACGAACGGTGACCGCCTTCCCGTCGTACGTCACGGTGGAATCGGGCGTGGGCGTGTCCGTCGTCGAGAAGCCGACCGCCTTGCCATCGGTGACGAGCACCACCTGGAACGTGCGCTTCGCCGGCATGCCCTCCCACGCGCCCTGGCGCGCCCCGATGGTCAGCGCTCGCGCCGCGTCGTCCCAGGTCAGCTGGATGAGCGAGAATGCACCGCGCTCGTAATCGGTGCTCGTCCCCTGGTCCTCGTACAGCGTGAAGGTGCCGCCAGCGCCGCCATAGACCAGCAACGTGATGGGATCGGCCGCCTGCTGATCGACGTATTCCTGGACCGGTCCGATGGGGACGATCGAGCCCGCGCGCGCGTAGACGGGAATGGCGTCGATGGGCGCGGGGGCGGCGGCGATCGTCGTGCCTCCCGCGTAACGCATGCCCGTCCAGAAGTCGTACCAGGCCGGCGCCTGCGGCAGGTACACGGACCGGCTGGTGGCGCGGTAGGTGGTCACCGGTGACACGAGCAAGGCCGGCCCGAACATGTACTGATCGGCGATCGCGCGCGCCCGCGTGTCGGCACGGAAGTCCATCACCAGCGGGCGCATGATCGTCCCCCCCCGCTGGGTCGCCATGCCAGCGAGCGCGTAGACGTACGGCAAGAGCCGGTAGCGAAGGCGATCGAACTTGAGCTCCGCGAGGTACGCCGGCGCGTTGGTGTCGGCGCCCATGCTGTAGATCTCGCGCCGGGCGGCCCGCTGAGTGCCGGAGACGAGCGGCGCCTGGCCGTGGACCCGCAGGATCGGCGCGAAGGTCGCCATCTCGAACCAGCGCGCGTTCAGCTCGCGCCACTCGGCGAGATCGGCGGCCGCCGGCGTGCCGGCGGTGAAGCGCGCCGGCGGGGCGTACCCGCCCGCGTCCATGGTCCAGTAGGGAAGCCCCGAGATCGAGATCCCCAGCCCGGCCGCGATCTGCTTGCGCATCGCCGTCCAGGTAGAGGTGATGTCCCCCGACCAGACGACCGCACCATAGCGCTGCTGCCCCGCGAAGGCGCTGCGGGTGAGGATCAGCGGGCGCCTGTCGGGGGCAGCCGCGCGCTGCCCCTCGTAGATCCCCTGGCTGTGCATCAGCGAATAGGCGTTCAGCACAGCCGCGCCCTGACCGAGCGCCGTCGGGGTCATGCGGCTCTGGGCGCTCGCGAGGTGGGTGGCCGGGCTGGTCTTGCCCTCGACGTCTTCGTCGATGTCGGGCTCGGAGCCGTCGGCCCACCAGCCGTCGACCCCCTTCGAGAACAGGGCGTCGTTCACCTGGGACCAATAGGCGGCGCGCGCCTCCGCGCTGAAGGCGTCGTAGTAGGTGAAGACGTTCCCCTGGAAGTCGCGCTTGCCGTCGGTGATGTTCCGCTTGTAGAGCGCCCCCATGCCGTCGAGCTCGGCGTAGTTCGCCGTGCCGGTCACGAACTTGGGCCACGCGGAGATCAGCAGGTGGGCGTGGTGCTGATCGTGAATCGCGGCTGTCCAGGCGGCGGGATCGGGGAAGCGCGTCCGGTCGAACTGGTGCGACCCCCAGGTGCCGTCCGGCCAGTACTGCCAGTCCTGCACGATCACATCGATGGGGATGTGCCGGGACCGGTACTGCTGGAGGACGTCCAGGCTCTCTTGCTGCGACTGATAGCGATCGCACGACTGCCAGAACCCGAAGGCCCACTTGGGCAAGAGCGCCGCCGGCCCCGTCAGCGTGCGGTAGCCCGCGATCACGCCGTCGAGCTCGGGGCCGTAGACGAAGGTGTAATCGATGCCGTCGCCGACCTCCGACCAGAGCGAGATGTCGCGCGACGCGGGCGGCGGCTTCCAGAGCAGGCTGGCGATGCCGACGTCGATGTCCGCGGTCCACTGCAGGTGCACGGTGACCTTCTGACCGGCGTCGAGGTGCACGCGCGCCACGTCCGTCGACGGCAGCCACCCCTGACGCCAGTGGTCGATCACCCGCTGGCCATCGACGTCGAGGCGGATCGCCCCCGATGAATACGTGTAGAACAGGTAATCGCCCGCCGTCGTCGCCTGCACGGTCGTGGTGATGTCGGCGCTCTTGCTGGCGGCGGCGGCGAGCAGGTCGTCGTGATCGGCGTAGGCCACGCCCGGAACGTGCTGGGCGCGGTCGAGGTCGCCGAAGCGCGTGAACGAGGTGTTGTCCCAGAGGATCCCCCAACCGCGGCTCGACACCAGGAAGGGAATGAACACCTCGGTGTTGTACTGGTGGAAGTCGAGGTCGTAGCCCTTGATGTCCACGAGCCCCTGCTGGTGCTGGCCAAGGCCGTGGAGGGACTCGTCCGCCGCCGGCGTCCACCTCTGGTGCACGTTGTGGGTCGCCTGCCCTTGCACGGTCGCGGTCGTCACCGCGCGCCCGTTCGGCACCTCTGCCAGCAGCGACGCGCCCGAGGGATCGGTGAACGACACCGCGCCGGTCGCCTTGTCGACGCGGGCCGAGAGGGCGCTGGTGGAGAGGACGGTTTCGACCGCGGTCGACGTCACCTCGACGGCGGTCTTCTCGCAGCGGCGCGGGCCCGTCGCCGGGGTGGACCGCGAGAAGAAGGCGGTGTCGCCCGTGGGGGAGAAGGCCACCCGCACGATGTTCGGCGCGCAGGCCTCGAGCCGCAGAAGCCCAGCGCCCACCGGGACAGTGACCTGCTGCTCGGCGGGCGCGCCGCCGTCGCCGGCGCCGCCTTCCCCCCCGGCGCCCCCGTCTGAACCCGCGGGACCACCGACGCCGTCGCCGCCCCCCGGCGCCCCGGCGCCGCCACCACCGCCGCCGCCTCCGCCACCACCACTGCTGCTGCTACTGCCACTGCTGAGGGCGCCGTCCGCGCCGTCCGCGCCGCATCCCGCAGCCCCGGCGCCGAGGAGCAGGATGACCGCCGCCACCAGGCAGCGGGGGCGAACGCACCGTGCACGGCGCTCGTCACTCGAGCTGAAGGGCGCAAGAAATATCATAAATACGTGGATTGTTTCACGTTTGGCAGCACCCAGCGAACGATGGATCCGGTTCAGACGCTCTGACGCGCCAGCCGATCGGCGCGTCAGAGGCCCTGAGCTCAAGCCCCCGCGGCCGCCCTCGTCGCCCTCCTCGGTGAGGTCGTGGGCCGAATGTGAACGTTCACAAATCGGATGTCAATTCCAAACGGCGCGCCAGCGACCAGCCACGCGCCGATGGCAGACAAGCCCCCTCCGGAGCATCGCGTCAAGACAGGCGGGCACCGGCACGCGTGCAGCCAGCGGCAAGCTGCACATCGGCAACCACAACGGCTGCGGGAAATCGCCACCGACGCAGCGACCGTGGCCTGCCCGCCGCATCACTCTCACTCCGTCGAGGCCTCGCACGCGCGCTGCGGCGCGCTCACGTAGGCCTGACCGAGCTCGTTGAGCTCGCCGTCGTCGCCGAGCAGGCTCGCGTGCCGCACGTTGTCGGCGCGGCCCGAGAACCACGCGTACCTCGCGATCCGAGGCTCGTTCTCGAGGTACGCCAGCGCGTCGACGAGGAACTCCTTCTGCTCGGCGAGGGAGCCCGCGCTGTCGCACGCGAACTCCGTGAGCCAGAGGGGCTTGTCGAACCGCGACTTGTACGTCTCGACGTGGTTGATGAGCCACTGGGCCTGGTTGTCGCCTTCTCCCTTGCAGCCGGTGTAGATGTGGATGCCGATGTAATCGACACGGCACCCGCTGCACGCGGCGAAGAAGTCGTCCAGGTACTTGAATGGATCGGTCTCCTGGCAATCGCCGCCGCAGAAGTTCACGGCCGGCGACACGAGCGCGAGGCCGCGGGCGTCGGCCACCGCTTCGACGTGCGGCCAGAGCGCCGCGGCCTCGGCCGCGGAAAGATTGGCCTGAGCCCCGAAGTTCGGCTCGTTGAACCCGAGCAGGAACCTCGCCCCCTCCGGGATCTCGGAGGCGATGCGGTCGGCGGCGGCGCTGTCGAGGTTGCCCCCGCCCCACACCATCGGTACGTACTCGACGCCAAGCGTCCTGTAATAGTCGGGCCGGACACCCTCGTCCGGCACATGGGTCCAGTTGTACCACCAGGACACCGCCGGAGAGAGGACATCCATGTCGGCCTTCGAGTGATAGCCATACGCGAGGCCGCGCTTGCAGCCCGTCGGCTGAGCGCCGCCGCTGCCGCTCGAACTGCCCGCGCCGTTGCCGCTCGAGCTGCCCGCGCCGGCGCCGCTCGAGCTGCCCGCACCGCTGCTGCTCGCGCTGCCCGCGCCGGCGCCGCTCGCGCTTGCTCCACCGCTGCCGCTCGCGCTGCCCACGCCGGCGCCGCTCGCGCTGCCCACGCCGGCGCCGTTCGACCCCGACGACGCCTGTGTCTCGTCGTCGCTGCCAGAGCACGCCGGCACGCCGGCGAAGGACGCGAGCGCGGCGATGACGATCCACCGCACCGGAAGCTGACGGAAATTGTGCATGGTGTTCCTCGGTTCCATGGGGCTCACTCCGGCAGGCGCATCGAGAGCATGGCGTCGATCGCGCCGCGCGAGAGCCCGCCCGGCAGAGCGGGGAGCATCTCGGCAGCGGCGGAGGGGATCCTCTCGGGGTGAATGACCGCGACCTGGATCGTGCGCTGCGCCTCATCGAGCAGGATCATGAAGTAGCGATCGCCGATGGGCCGGCGCCACGTCGGGCAGCCGTCCGATGCCCCGCCGGCCTCGATGACGGGCCCCTCGTCGTAGGCCTTTTGCGCGCACGCATCCACGACCTCCACGTCCTCGGCGAGCTCGTCGCGATCACAGCCGCTCCCGCAGACGCTGCCGCCGACGTGCCCCTCCTGGTACGAGCGGACACCGGTGCTCATGAACTCGCGGTTGCTGTACTCGTTGTTGTCCATCACGACCTCGAACACGTTGATCTCGCCGCAGCCGTCGCCGACCGTGCCCGTCTTCGAGTAGCAGTTGCAGAGCCCGTTCCACTTGCGGCCACCGTCGCGGATGAGCTCGGACGCGACGAACGCGACCCACGGACCGGAATGGCCCTGCCCTCCGCCGTCGCATTTCTCGACGCCCGCGTCGTCGAACGTCATCGACGCCAGGAAGACGACGAGCTTCGAGCCCGCCCAGCCGAGGTGCATGACGCCCGGATCGTCGGGACAGTAATAGTCCTTGCCGTCACCGCACGCGAAGGGCCTGTCCTGCGTGAAGTACGTGACACAGTCCTTCTTCGTCAAATCACCCGTGAAGTCGGCGGACGTGGCCTGCCCTTCCGTGACGAGCAGGTTGGAGCCAACGCCGTCCTTCGCGTCCCACGACGAGACCATCTGCCAGGCGGCCGGGTCGCTGCCGGGCTGGTAGACGGCGAGCTGCTTCACGCGGATGGCCTTCATGATGAGGGTCATCTCCTCATCGAACGGGGCGAGCTTGTCGCTCGTCGCGTGATGCTCTGTCATGCAGCAGTGCCCGCCCCAGGTGTCGTCGCCGTCCTTGTAGTCGCACGCGGGGTCGCCCGGCTCGCGGTCGATGCGGCGGGGCCACCAGCCGGGCGCGCCGATGTTCGTGAACGTCATCGTCCCGCCGCGCGTCGGCGTGCTCGGCTCGGGCACGTGGGGTCCGAGACCCCCGCCGGCGCCCGTCGTGCCGGTGGACGGGCCTGCACCGGAGCCCGTCGTGCCGGTGGACGGGCCTGCGCCGGCGCCCGTTGGGCCGGTGGACGAACCTCCGCTCGCCTGGCCACCCTCGCCGCCCTGTCCTCCGGCATCACCTCCGTCACCGCAGGCGCACGCGAGGAGGACGAGGGCAGCCTGCACGAACGACGACGAGCGCTTCATGCCCGTGACTGTCTCCGGCGCGCGCGCGTTCCGTGATGGAAAACGGAGGGGTCAGCGCCGATAGGTCATCGAGAGGCCCACATGGGCGCCGTTCGGGCCCGATCTGCGCAGATCGCACGCAGTCGAGCCATGACCCATCCTGGAGCGAGGCCGCTCGAGCAGACATCCGCATGGGCTCCGCCCTCGCGTCCGTGCTCCACGAAAGCCCGCCTGACGCTACGCAGCGCCCTGGTGCGCCTCGACGCTGGCGCGCTCGTCGAGCTCACGCTCAGAGCCTCGCTGCCGACGCACGCAGACGCTCGTCGAGCTCGATGAACTCGCACGCTCGCACACAGGGCTCATGAAAAGAGATTGGCTCGAGTCGCCTCTCGCAAACCCGCCCGACGGGGGGGGGGCGGAGACAGCAAAGTCGACTCCGAACATCTCCCGCGAGAGGGGCCATCCGGTGGTGGAGCACGTTGGCCGAAGGCGGGATCTCTTGAACCGCCAGGACGCCAAGAGACGCCAAGAGACGCCAAGAAACCACAAAGTTTGGCGTCTCATGGCGTCCTTTCGATTCCATTGTTCGGGCAGGGTGGGGTATAAGCACCTCACCACCGGCCATTGCTCCCCCCTGCCTGGTCAATGCGGCCCGGGCGGCGAAGCCCATCGCGCCGGGCTCATCGGTCCCGTTGATTCGAGAACGTTCGATCGTCGGACTTTTTACCTGCTAGAGTGCGCGCGGGAATATCGGTCTCGCAATCCATCCGGCTCGGGCAGCAGGGGGGGAAGCGAGGACGGAATTCTTGTGTTGTGATTTTTCTTGCTGAGCAGGAGGCCCATGAACCAGCATGTCCGATGCGCCCTTTCGGCGTTGCTTGCGACGGTGTCGGTGAGCGTGCCAGTGCCGCTCCGGGCGGATGTGACCATCTCGGATGATGTGTCGCCCGCGAGCGCGGCGGATCCGTGGGACCTCGGCGATAGCCCTCTGCTGGTCGGCGGCACGATACCGGGGATGCCCCGCTCGGGGAGCGTGCTCGTCTCCAACAAAGGGCGGGTGCTCAGCCCCAGCGCCATCATCGGTGGGCCTTACGAGGGCTCCGGTACGGTCGAGGTGGTCGGGTACGGATCGCGGTGGACCAACAATGGCTCTCTCGCGATCGGCGCAGGCCACTTCGCCTGGGGCTCACTCATTGTACGTAGGGGCGCCAGGGTGATCACCGACGATCTCCGGGTCAGCGGGCCGTACTTCCACGCCTACGGCGACGTGCTCGTCGAGGGGTACGACGCGACCCTGACGAGCCGAACCAACGCCTACATCGGTGACCTGTGGGGCGGCAGGATCGAGATCCGGAAAGGAGCGAGCTTCTTCTCGCACAACGTCTATTTCGGTGCCAGCGCCCTGCCGGACCCTTTCCTCCCGATCGAGGCGTTCGTCACAGGCTCCGCGACGAGGTGGGTGAGCACGGGGGAGTTCGTCGTCGGCGCGGGCAGGGCCGCGCAGCTGACCGTCTACCGGGGCGAGCTCTCCACCGTGAACGCGCGGGTCCTCGGCAACGGGCGCGAGAACAGCGTTGTCCGCGTGAGCGGCTGGGACGGCACCTGGACGAACGCGGGGCTGCTGTCGGTGGGGGGAGACCATGGAATCGGCGGGATCGTCCTCGGAGCGCTGGGGACCCTGGCCACAGAGGAGGCCGAGATCCGGTCGCGAGGCGGCGCGGCGTACATCTACGTGACCGACGTCTATGCATCGTGGATCAACAGCGGTGACGTCACGATCCTCGCGTCCATGGACTCGCCGGTCTATCCGGCGCTGCACATCGACGGGGGAGGGTCCGTCCGCATCGACGGCCTCCTCCGGCTCGCGCCGCTGCCCGGCGCTCCCGGCGGCCCGAGGTGGGCGGTGCGGCTCGCGGACGGCGAGCTCACCGCGGCAGAGATCGAGGTCCAGGCCAGCGACAACATCGATCTTTACCGGGGGCGCCTCGAGACCAGCAGCTTCACGGGCGATCTCGCGAACCCCGCGCTCGGCACGCTGGTCGTGGGCGAGGTGTACCCCTCGACGAGCGTCGCCGGGAGCTACAGCCAGGGCTCGTTCGCGACGTTGAGCTTGACGGTCGCCGGGCCGAGCGCCGCGCCGCTCCTGTTCGTGGACGGGGACGCGAGCCTCGACGGGGCGCTGGAGATCCACGCGGATGATGAGGCCATGCCCTTCCAGGCCGGCGACACCATCGCCGTGCTCGGCTGGAGCGGCGCCCTCCTGGGGACGTTCTCCGAGGTGACGATCGACGTGCCGCTCGCCCCCGGGCTCGCCTGGGACACCTCCGCGCTGTACACGACCGGCGAGATCGTCGTCGTGCCTGGTTGATCGCGGCCTGGCTGATCGCGGTCCGAGCTCGCGGGGACGACCTGCGGCGAGACGGAAATCTAGAAGCGCCCTCGGACACCGGCCGACAGAACTCCCACCGTGAACTCCGCCCCCACCCCGGGATCCCGCGGCGGCGGCGCGGCGGGAGCGGCGGAGCCAAGGCCCTTCGGCTCGTCGAACGCGAAGAGGCCGAACCCCACAGCGGCGGCCAGGAACGACACCCCGCCCGCGACGGCCGCCGCCGCGCCGAGACCGCCGCGCGCGTCGACCGCGGCGTTGTAGCGATCCCGCTCCGACGGCGTGAGCGAGCCCGCGTCCTTCCTGTCCCGCAGCTCGACCGCCTCGCTCTGGCTCGCGAGGGTGAGGCCCCCGAGCACGCCGGTCGCGACGGCGCCCGCCGCGCCCACGCCGAGCGCCGTCCACGCGGCGACTCGGCGGGAGGTCATGCGGAGATCGGCGTCGAGCGCCACCGCCTGCTCGCGCGTCACGCGGAGCTCCCGCCGGAAGAGCTCGTATCCGGGCAGCGAGACCTCGACGACATGAACCCCCGGCTCGATCGCGATCGCGCCCGCCGTCGGCGCCGTCCCCCTCACCTGCCCGTCCACCACGATGCGCGCGCCGCCCGTGCCGGTCACCCGCAGCTGCGCGGGCTTCACCCGCAGCACGACGTGCCGCGGCATCAGCTCGCCGGCGACCGCGACGACCGTGAGATCTTCGTCGTAGTGCCCCGTCGCCTGCACCCGCACGCGGTGCGGGCCAGGAGCGACAGGCGCCACGAGCGGCGCCGCGACGAACGGCTGGCCGTCCACCGACACCCGCGCCCCCTCGGCCGGTGACGACAGCAAGAGCCGCGTCCCGCCCGCGGCCTGCCTCGCGGCGGTCGCGGGGCCGCCGCCCTCTGCCGTCGAGCCCTCGCCGCCCGCAGGCGCCGCGCCCTCGCCGGCGATCCGCGCCTCCAGCGGCACGAGCGATCCGAGGGCCGTCACCGCCTCCTCGCGGCGCGTCGCCTTCGGATCCTGGCGCAGGTACTCGCGGTAGAGGGAGATCGCGCGGCGCAGCGCGTCCGGCGACGGCTCCGTGAGGTACTGCCGCCGGAAGGCCTGCGCCGCCGAGAACAGGAGCGACGGGCTCGGCACGCGCTCGTGAGCCTCCAGGAACGCCTCCGCGGCGACCTGGTACTGGCCCGCCTCGTACGCCTGCGCGCCGGCGTTGAAGTAGTTCTCCGCCTGCGCCACCTGCTCGGGCGTCGGGCGCGCGTCCGCCTGGGCCGCGGCGGGCGCCGCGGCGAGGCTCAGCGACGCCCAGAGGAGCAACGGACGGAAGGGACGCACCGCCGCCCTCATTGCAGCACCGGCTTGCCGCGGAACACCTTCAGGAACGCGGAGCTCATCGCCACCGCGAGATCGTCGACGCCATCCCCGTCGACGTCGCCCGCGACCAGCGCGACGAAATCGCTGCCAGCCTCCGGCGGAGGGCCGGGAAAGGTGGTCTCGAGAGGGCGAAGCGCCCGCGCGCCGGCGTCGAGGTCGTAGAGCTCGAGCCGCCCGGGGCCGGCCACGGCGACCTCGAGCGCGACGTCGGCGTCGGCGTTGAGCAGCGCCACCGCGAGGCCCGCGCAGGCCCGGTCGCCCTCGCAGGGCTCCGGGGCGACGAGCGCCGTCTCGTCGAAGCCCCCGCCGGCGCGGCCCCAGAGCGCGACGATCTCGCCGCTGTCCGCGCGCGCGAGGAGATCTTGCTGCCCGTCGCCGTCCAGATCCGCGACGAGGGGGCGCGGCGCGTACTTCGGCGGGTTCACGTCCTCGACGATGGCCTTGAACACGTGCGCCGTCTCCTGCCGGGCCGCCTCGACGAGCTTCTCGCCGTCGGCCGCATAGAGCGCGAGCTCGCCGTCGTTCAGCCACACGAGCTCGTCGCGGCGGTCGCCGTCGGTGTCGATCGGCGCGAGCACGCACGCGTCGCACGGCGGCGCCCCCTCGCCGGGCCGGCCGGACGCCTCGGCGCGCAGGTTGTCTCCCTCCGGCGAGACGGAGATCAACCAGAGCTGCGTGCCTTCGGGCACGGGCCCCGGCCCGCCCTCGACGGCGAGCTCCGTGATCGCGGCAAGGCGCTGCTGGGGTTCGCCGTCGGCCCCGGCCGCGAACATGCCGCCCGCGACCGCGAGGAGCCTCACGGGCAGGATGGAGCTCGACGCGCCGCTACCAGGCGGCATGCCAGGACCAGGCGGCATGCCTCCCGGCGCTCCGGGAGGCGCGGCGAAGTAAAACGGCGCGCGGATGAGGCGATCGCGGCCCCCCTCGATGAGCGCGAGCCCGGAGCCGGAGCCCACAGGCGCGTCGGGCGGCCGCGGGAGGCCGCGCAGGGCGAAGAGCTGCACGCCCGTGGCCTCCTGGAGCACGCGGCCCGCGACGAGGCCGCTGGCGAGATCGAGGCGGCCGTGCCCGGCCGGCGCGGAGGGCGCGGCGAAGGCGTTGCCGTAGGCGATGTCGAGCCGCGTGGAGGGCTGCGGCGACGAAGGCCGCGCCTGCTGATCGAAGTAGGCGATGTCGTTCACCCGATCGCCGTCGAAGTCGCCGACGGCGACATAGTGAGGCGGGCACTGCGTCGCGACGCGCTGCGTGTAGAACGTGCCGTCCGAGGCGCCGGTGTAGACCGTGATGTCGGGCAGCTGCGTCTCGGTGGCGACGATATCGAGGTGGCCGTCGGCGTTCACGTCGGCGGCGATCGCCTCGCACCCTCCGCCGATGGAGCCGCAGACCGGCGACTGGAACGGCGCGCCGGGGCGGCAGTCGAGCGGCACGAGCTCGGGCCCGGGGCGGTCTGCATCGAATTCGCCGGCGACGAAGATCCGGTCCGGATCGGCGAGCGCGGCCTCGAGCTCCGCGTCGTCGAGCGAGAGCGCGCCCGTGCGCTGATCGGGCGAGCCGGAGGACGGGAGGCTCGGGGTCGAATGGAAGCGCCCGTCGCCGAGGCCGTACGCGACGTGGATCTCGCCGAGATCGCCGTGGATGGCGTTCACGACGATGTCGAGGAAGCGGTCGCCGTTCTGCTCGTGCACGGCGAGCGACGCGTTGACGTCGCGGATCCTCGCGCCGCCGCCGAGCTGCACCTCGGGCAGCGCCGCGAGCGCGTTCGAGCCCGCGGGGCCGCACACGGCGTAGATGCGGATCCGATCGTCGCCCCGCTTCGCCACGATCGCCTCGTCGCACGGCTCGGTCTCCGCGGCGGCGTCCCCGTCCAGATCGGCGGCGACAGCGGCCGCGATGTCGCCGGGGGCCACGACGTCGCCGTCGAGCGTCTGCGGTGTCGCGGCCGGGTCCGACATGACGGCGAGACGGCCGGGGCCGGCGCTCGCCGGCGGCTCGCCGCCCGCACCGCCGCCGTTCGCGCCGCCGGTCGCGGCGGCTGCTCCCAGGAAGATCAGCGCGGCGTCGCGGCCGCGCAGCCGCGCCGACAGGAGGCGCGCGGCCTCGCTGTCGAGGCGCGTGGTCGCGTAGAGCGTGGGCGCCATGGCCGCGCTCTCGGAGGCGGAGAACACGAAGAGGCCGTTCGCGGCGCCCCCCTGCGCGGCGACCACGTCCCCGCGCCCTGCGACGATGAGCTCGAGCTGACCGTCGCTCGTGAGATCGCGCAGGATCGGGGCGGGTGACGTCTCCTCGCTCGACGCCGCCCGGGCGATCGGGAGCGCCTGCTCCGCCTGTGTGCACAGGCCAGGGGCCTGGCTCGGGAGCGCCGTGATCGTGGTGCTCTCGAGCGTCGTGTGCACGAGCTCGTCGCAGCCGTCGGCGTTGATATCGCCGGCCGAGAGCTCCATCGCCGTGACCATGGTGCGCGCCGAGAGCTCCTCGAACACGCCCGTGGGCCGCCGGCAGACGCCGTCCGCGCCGCACCCGTAGCCGCCGGGGCACACGAGCCCTTCGGCGCCCCCGCAGAGGTAGCGGCACTGGTGCGCGCTCCCGGGCGCGCCGCAGCCTTCCTGCCCGTCGCAGGCCTCGTCAGGCGCCTCGACGACGCGGTTGCCGCAGACGTCCTCCTCGAGCAGCGAGAGGTTCGCGCAGCCGGCCGCCGCGATCGCCAGGACGACCGACACTCCGTGAGATGCCTTCATGGTCAGGGGGCTCCGCGGAAGCTGTCGAACGCCGGCTTCTCCAGATCGGTGTGGAGCTTGCGCGGACGGCTCGCCCGGACGCCCGACGACGCCGTGGTCGGCGCCGCGCTGGCTGCCCCGGCGGCCGGTGCGGGCGGCGCCGATCCATCCGCGGCTGCGCCCGGAGCCGCCTGAAGACCGGGCGCGGCGCCTGCGACGGGCGGCGCGCCCGAAGGCTCCGCGGCGCCGGACGGCGCGCCGGTGGCGCCCGCGCCGGCCAGCGGCGCGCCGAGGGGGCCCACGGCGCTGGAAGGCGCGCCCGTGACCTCGGCGGCGCCGGGCGGCGCGCCCGTGGCCGCTGTCGGGGCGGCGTCGCGGGTCGAGGCACCTTCGCCGCCGGGGCGGAGCCACGCGATGGCCCCGGCCATGGCGCCGCCGAGGACCAGCACCGCGAGCACCCCGGCGCGGCGGGCACGGGTCCTCGGCGCCTGGACGGCTTCGGGGAGCGGTGCGAACGCCGCCGTCCGGGCGGGCTCGGCGAGCGGGGCGAGCGCCACCGTGCGGCCGACCTCGGCAGGCGCCACCGAGCCCGGCGCCATGGGCTGCGTCCGCCCCACCGCGACGGCCCCGCTCCCGCCAGGGCTGCGCAGCGTTCCGGAGGAGCCGCCGTTCCCGGAGGCGCCGCTCCGGGACGCGCCGCCTCCGGCAGCGCCGCTGCCCTCCGGATCGAGCGCGTCGACCACGGCGGTCGCCGCCTCGGAGCTGACGTCCTGCGACCCGACGGACACCACGCGCGCGCTGCTCCGGGGCCGCGAGGCGCCCGCGCCGTCGAGCCCCTCGAGGCCGAGCTTGCGCACCTGCTCGACGAACGCCTGGACCGCTGCGCCTGCCGACGGCGGGCGATCCTCGGCGCGCTTCGCCAGCATCGCCGTCACCGGGGCGTCGAGCTCGGGCGGGAGATCCGCGCAGACCTCCGACGCCCGCGGCGGCTCCTGGAGGAGGTGCATCATCATCACCTCCATCATCGACTCGCCCTGGAAGACGAGCGTTCCCGTGAGCACCTCGTGGGCGATCACGCCGAGGGCGTAGATGTCCGAACGATGGTCGACGCCCTTGCCGCGGACCTGCTCGGGCGACATGTACGCGGGCGTTCCGACCGCGACCCCCGTGGCCGTCTTGTGGGCGAGCGCCTCGTCTGCGAGCTTCGCCACGCCGAAATCGAGCAGCTTGGGGAAGTAGCGGCCGCCCTTCTCGATCGCCACGAAGATGTTCTCGGGCTTCAGATCGCGGTGCGTGATCCCCGCCGCGTGCGCCGCGTCGAGCGCGTCGGCGATGCCCTCGAGGATGGAGACGGCGCGGCCCGGGGAGAGGCGCCCCTCGCGCCGGATCAGCGCGCCGAGCGTGAGCCCGTCGAGCAGCTCCATGACGAAGTAGTGCCGCCCGTCGACGACGCCGAAGGAGAAGATGTCGATGATGTTGCGGTGCCGGATGCGGTTCACCGCGCGCGCCTCGCCGACGAAGCGCGAGACGACGGTCGGGTCGGACGCGAACCGCCGGTTCAGCACCTTGATCGCGACCCGCTTGCCGATGAGGGGCTGCTCTCCCGCGTAGACGTCGCCGAACGTGCCCGCGCCGAGCAGCCGCTCGACGCGGTACTCGCCGAGCATCGCGCCGGGCGGAAGCTGCGCGTCCTCCTCGGAGAAGGCCTCGTCCGGCAGCAGCGCGTCCCCGTGCTCCGGGCAGGTCGCGACATCCTCCGGATAGACCGAGCGACACGCGGGGCAGGTGGCCATCGACCGTCACGCCAGTGTAGGCGCCATCGCCAGCCATGAACAGCGCGGCGAGCGGGAGGAAGCGCGCCGCGCCGCAGGGTTTCCCGATGCAGCGTGGCCTGAGCGCATCCCCGCGGCGAGCTGCCCTACCGCGGCCCCGCGAGCCGCCGCATGTCGTCGAGCGCCGGCACGGGCTCATCCGCGATGGCCCACGCCTCGATCACCTGCCTCGCCAGCGCGCGCGCCTCGTCCACCTTGCCTCGTCGCGCGGCCCGGCGCGCGGCGCGCACCGTGGCGAGGCTCGCTCCGCCGAGGTGGCGCTCGCCCGCCGGAACGGCCTTCTCCAGCCGCTCGACGAGCTCCATCTCGCCCGCCCGCTCGAACACCGCGGCCATGGCGTCGGCCATCACCGCCGCGAACGGCCCCGGGTCCCGCAGCAGCGGCCGCCACGCCCTCGCCGCCCCGGCGTGGTCCGCCCGCGCGACCCGCTCGGCGCCGTCGATGAACGCGTCGGTGCCCGGCAGGATGCCGCCCGAGAGCCTCGGCCGCAGGGCGCGGAGCCGCGCGAAGCACCGCCGCGACGCCGCCGCCGTGGCGTGGGCGCAGAGGGCCGCGATCCGCAGCGGGACGTCGATGTGGTGGGCGCCGTCGAGCGGCGTCGGCTCCGGATCGAGGAAGCGCTCCACGGCGCGATCGGCGACCTCGCCGGCCCGGCCCAGGATCAGGCCGATCTCCAGCGCGCGCCACGCGATCTCGAGCCGCTGGACGCGCACCCATCCGGCGTCCTCGGCGGAGGGGATCATCGCCCGCGTCGCCCGCGCGAGCGCGGCGCCGAAGCGGGCCTCGCTCGCCTCGACCCGGAGGAGCAGGAGCTCGCTCTCGACCCGCTGGCTCGGGTATCCGCCCGCGGCGAGCGCGAGCGCGATGCCGCGCGCCTCGCTGCGCGCTCCGATCGCGAGCAGCCGGCCGGCGAGGACGTCGGCCACGTAGGCGTCGAGCGGCGACAGCGCGTGAGCGCGCCGGGCGAACGCGAGCGCCCGCCCGGCGTCGTCGGGCAGAGGCTCCTCGAGCAGCCACGCATAGCCGTCCCAGGGCGCCCACGCCTGCATCGCGCGCAGCGCGCTCTCCGCGCTCGCCGTGCCCCGCGTGACGGTGGCGAGCTGCACCCAGGGCGCGCAGAACTCTCCGGTCGGGTTCTTCGGCTCGATCTGCACCGAGAGGAGCGAGAGCTCGGCGGCGCGGCCCGCGTCGAACGGCTGGAGCAGGCACGACGCGGTCGAGGCCAGCGTCGACCGCCCCCACGACGACGGCTCCTGCTCGAACCGCCGCACGAGCTCCGCGGCGAGCGCCGGGTCGTCCACGCGATGGGCGAGCTGGTCGATGCGCGCCCGCGCCGCGAACGCGCCGGGCGAGGCCGCCTCGGCCGGCGGGAGCGCGATCGCGGGCGCGGGCAGGCCGAGGACGAAGGCGCACCTGTAGCGCTCTCCCGGCCCCATCTCCGCGAGCGCGCCGCCCTGCGCCTCGACCCGGGCGCACTCCTCCGCGAGCCCTCCGGCGTTGTGCACCATCGCCATCGAGAGATCGAGCAGGGCGAGGGCTCCGTCGACGTCCCCGGCCCGCGAGAACTCCGCGACCGCGGGGTCGAGGCGCGCCGCCCTGGGCAGGTGCCCTGCCCGCACCATCGGGGTCATGGCCTCGCGGACCGCCTCGAACAGGGCCCGTCCGGCGCCCTGCGCGCGGGTGATCTCCGCGCCGTCCGGTCCGTGCAGCCGCAGGGCGACCCGGAAGGCCGCGCCGTCGCGGACGACCTCGCCGTCGATGTGCGCCGCGGCGCGGCGGCGCGCCGCCTCCACCGAGCGCGCGCGGGCCTCAGGCGCCGCGTAGGGATCGACAGGGAACCGATCCACCGGCGGGTGCGAGAGCGAGAGCAGCTCGGCCGGCACCAGGGTGCGCGCCGGGCTGCCGCCGAGGAGGATCCGCGCTCGCTCGCACACGGTCGCCGCCGCGGCGGCGCCGAGCCAGCCCGAGGGCGCGTCGACGCCCGCGGCGTCGAGCACTGGGCAAGCGAGCACAGCGTCCGGCGCGTCGAGCGGCGAGCGCGGCGTGGTGTGGGGTGACGCCGCCTCCGGTGGTGCCCCGGGCGGCGCCTCGAGCGCCGCGGCAAGCGCGAAGGCGCCCAGCGCCGCGGCGGCGCCGCCGAGCCCGATCTGCCAGCGCGCCCGCCCGCCAGACCGAGGCGGCGTCGCAGGGACGGCTCCGGGTGCGATCGAGACGGCCCCGGGCGCGATCGGGATGGCTCCGGGTGCGATCGGGATGGCTCCGGGTGCGATCGGGATGGCTCCGGGTGCGATCGGGATGGCTCCCGGAGCGATCGGGATGGCTCCCGGAGCGATCGGGATGGCTCCCGGAGCGATCGGGATGGCTCCGGGGGCGACGGAGACAGTCCTGGTCGCGCCGTCGCGCCCCGCCATCGCGCCCTCGCCCTCCCCGATGGTCCTGGTCCCGCCATCGCCTCCCGCGTCAGCCACCAGCGCGCGCTCGCGCCCTTCGGCTGGCGCCTGCGGGGCGGACCAGGTCGCTTCGAGCGGAAGCGCCGCGCCGGGTTCGCCCAGCGCTCCGGCCAGCGCCTCCACCGCGGCGACCGCGCTCGCGAACCGCGCGGCAGGATCGGCCGCCGTCGCTCGCGCGAACCACGCATCGATCCCGGGCGGCAGCGAGACGCCCCGGCGCGCGGCGCGCGCCGTCGCGGGCTCCAGGGGGCCGGAAGACGCGGCCAGCGCGAAGGCGATCGGGTCCTGGCTGCGCGCCGCCTCGTCCTGCCAGTAAGCGCTCCCGACGAGCAGCGTGAAGGCGATCATCCCCAGCGCATGGATGTCGGCGGCCGGCGTGAGCTTGCCGCCGCGGAGCTGCTCCGGCGCCATGTAGACCGGCGTGCCCGCCGCGGCCGTCGACTCGAGGCCGGCGCCGGCGTCGAGGACCTTGGCGACGCCGAGATCGAGGATCTTGAGGCGGGGCGCCTCGTGCTCGCGCCGCTCCAGGAAGAGGTTGCTGGGCTTCAGGTCGCGATGGACGATCCCGAGGCGGTGCATCTTGTCGAGCCCGAGCGCCGCCTGCCCGAGCCAGCGGAGCGCGTCGGCGGGCGAGCAGCGCCCCTTGCGCGCGAGCCGCTGGGCCAGCGTCTCGCCCTCCAGGAGCTCCATCACGAGGAAGGGCGTCGACGTCTCCCGGTCGACCCCCGCGTCGACGACGTCGACGAGGAACGGGCTGTCGACCCGGCCCGCGACCCGCGCCTCCAGCGCGAACCGCCGCCGGAGATCGGCGCGCTCGATCGTGTGCGCGTGCATCACCTTGAGCGCGCGCCGGCGGTCGGTCTCGATGTCGACGGCCTCGTACACGGCGCCCATCGCGCCCGCGCCGAGGCGCCGCACGACGCGGTAGCGATCGGCGATGAGCGTCCCTCGGACCAAAGCGCCCGCACCTCCGGCCGAGACCGCGATCTAGCGCCGGAACTGCTCGGGGTCGATCCTGTATCGCTTCAGCCAGCGCTGGATCTGCATCCGGGCCTTGCCCATGGCGCGCGCCACCGCGGTGACGTTCCCCCGGTGCTCGACGAGCAGCGCCACGAGCTCCGCCCGGCGCGCGTCGCCCTCTCCACCCGCGTCGCCCTCTCCCTGCGCGTCGCTCTCGCCTTCGCCCTCCCCCTCGTCCCCGCTGTCGCCGCCGTCGCGGCCTGCCGCGCGCGCGACCTCGTCGGGCAGGTGCCGGGGCTCGATCGCGCCGTCCTGCGCCAGCACGGCCGCGGTCGTCACGCACTGCGCCAGCTCGCGCACGTTGGCGGGCCACCGGTACATCAGCATCGCGCGCGCCGCGTCCGGGTGGATCTGCACGCACGCCGCGCGCTCCGGCGCAGCGCGCCCAAGGAGCTCCCCGAGGATCAGGCCCAGGTCCTCGCGGCGAGCGCGGAGCGGCGGCAGCTCGATGACGTACCCCGAGAGCCGCGCGAGCAGGTCGGCGCGGAACTCGCCCAGCGCAGCGAGGCGCTGGAGGGGGCGGTGCGTCGCCGCGAGCACGCGCAGGTCCACGCGGACGGGTCGCGTCGCGCCCACGGGGCGCACCTCCTGCTCCTGCAGCACGCGCAGCAGGGCGGCCTGCGCGGCCGCGGGAAGGTCGCCGATCTCGTCGAGGAAGAGCGTCCCGCGGTCGGCGCTGCGCACGAGCCCCGGGCGGTCCTCCGTGGCGCCGGAGAACGCGCCCTTCCGGTGCCCGAACAGCTCTGCTTCGACGAGCTCGCGGGGCAGCGCGCCGCAGTTGACGGCCACGAGATCGCCCGCCCGCCCCGAGAGCGCGTGGATCGCGCGCGCCATCACCTCCTTGCCCGTGCCGGTCTCCCCCTGGAGCAGGACCGGGATCGCGGAGCGCGCCACGACCGCGAGCTGCTCGAACGCGTCGAGCAGGGCAGGCAGGAGCGAGGCGAGGCCGGGCGCCGGCGCCGCATCGGGCGCGCCATCGAGGAGCGCCGGAGCGCCGGGCGGGTGCGGCAGGGCGTCGCGAAAGACGAAGAAGGTGCGGCCGAGCTCGATGAGGTCGCCGTCTTCGAGCTGCGCGTGCTGGAGCGGGGCCCCGTTGACGAGGCTGCCGTTCTTCGAGCCGCTGTCCTCGACCACCCAGCGGCCGAGGAGCCGGACGATGCGCGCGTGCCTCGAGGAGAGCCACGGATCGTCGAGACGGAGGTCGAGCCGCCGGATCGAGCCGTCCCGCGCGGGCTCGATCTTCCGGGCCGCGCCGCGCCCGATCGTCACCTCGTCCACCTCGTGGAGCGCGACGCGCGCCGGCGGCGCGAGCGGCCGGTGGCTCTCCAGGACGAGGAACAGGAACGGGCTGCTGCGCCCTCCAGCCGGGGCCCCCGGCCCCCTGCTCACGGAGAGGGTGCTGCTCTCGAGCCCGCCTGACACGGATCCTGGGTACAGAGCCCGACCGGCGCGGTCAATCCTCGCGCGCGGCCCGCGCGGCGCGGCTCAAGGCCCGGGGGGCGAGAGCTGCGCGAACGCGTCCTGACAGCGGATCAGGTCGCCGGCGAGATCGCACGGGTGGTTGAGGAACACGGTGATCACGTGGTTCCAGGGCGTCCGTCCCGCAGCGGCGGCGCAACCGTAGTAGCTCCCGTTGCCCTCTCCCTTGCAGACCCGGGCGAGATCGGGCCGGGGCGGCGCCGCGGGGCTGGAGAGGCAGGCGCCGGGCGGGTTCCCGAAGCAGCCGGCGTCCCTGCCGGCGCACAGCCTGTCGGTGAAGTGCGCCATCGGACGGGACCAGACGTTGCTGTAACAAGCGTGCTGGCCGTTCGGGAGCATCTCCCCCGGCGGACCCGGGTTCGCGGCCCCGAAGAGGTTTCCGTAGAACGCGCCTTCCCGGAACGTGAACACCTTGTCCTCGGGCGCGGGGTAGATCGCCGCCGCCCCGGCGGCGATCACGTCCGCCGTCGCGGGGGGAGCCTCCGCGGGATGGGGCGAGGCCACCATCACCGCGAACGACGACGGGCCGGGGACGCCCGGCTCAGGACAGGTGAAGCTCACCTCACGGGTGGTCCCAGAGCGCCCGTCCACGCTCAGGACCCCCTCGGCGATGAGGCCCGAGTACCACGGACGCGGCGCCATCGTCCGATGATCGCAGCCGTGGATGCCGTTGCATACGCGCACCATGAAGTGGCGAGTGGAGGCTCTGGCGGCGCCGCCCGGCTTCAGCACGACCCGCGCCTTGGGCGTGCACGTGCCGACGTGGCGCCCGGCCCAGCCGCAGTCGCGAGCGGGATCCCCCGCGGCGGCGCCTGCGGCGCAGGGGGCATTGAGGCTCTTGATCGGCGGGTCGCCCGCGTCGCGGTACTCCGTCTCCACGGGCACGACCGGCAGGAGCGGAAAGAGCGCGCTGTCCTCGTCGCTGCGCGTGGAGAGGCGCACCTTCCTCCCGAGGGCGTTCGTGCGCGCGAGGACGCAGGCCGACACGACCTCCTGGCACGCCGCGCTCGGCGGGCGCTCGAACCAGTCCCCGTGAGGCGAGGCGGCCCCGCAGAGGCCGAGCTCGCCCTCCCACGCCGAGACGCGCCGGCCTGGATCGAGCGCGCAGGAGACGACGTACTTGAGCAGCGATCTCGCGTTGGCGTTCAACTGGGGAGACGCGAGGTCGTCGGCCAGCGAAGGGTCGCCGAGGGCGCTGGAGCGGAGCAGGTCGAGGAGGGGTCGGTCCTCCAGGAGCGCGCCGGCGGCGAGCGCCTGGGCAGGCAGGCTGTTCCGGGGCATCAGCGCTTCGAGCGCCTCGGAGACGAGCTCGGGCGGCGCGTCGCCGCCGGTCCAGTCGGCGCCGGGATCCCAGGAGGCGCAGCCGGCCGCGCCCGCGGCGGCGCACAGCGAAGATAGCCAGACGATGCTCATGCGCGACGTGCGGGTGTTCATTGCGACCTCCATCTCATCGGCTTCCTCGGCTCGACGGTGAGCGCGCCGGAGAAGACGCCAGAACAACCCCGGTCACGGCAGGGCCATTCGCCGATTCGCAACCGCCGTGCCACCTGCCCCGCCCGGGGCCCAGGAGCGCCGAGCCCTGGAGAGCGGACTCGGAGCTTCGTCTCTCGCGCCGCTGCGGCGTTTCCAGGGGACGGCGCCAGCGCGAGCCTCCGACAGTCCTGTTGCACCTGTTGCGCTGCCTGTTGCACCCGCTCTGTGGCGCCCTCACCCCCCGGGGCTACCAGATCGAGCTCTGACGACGTTTCGGCCCGACCTGGTTCCCCCGGTCGGAAGCTCAACCACCCCGCGCCGGCCCGCGCTCGATCGCCCGCCTGGCGACCGCGGCCCCGGGGTGAGCCCGTCGCGCGCGGCGCTCGATCGGGCCGCGGCTCACGCTAACCTCCGGGCCGAGCACCCCAGCTCCGATCCGAGCCATGCGCCCCTGTCTCCTGGTTCTCGCGCGCCACGGCCGCACCGCCGGTAACCGCGGCGGCCCCGCGACGCCGATGAGCGGATGGACCGACACGCCGCTCGACGCGCGAGGGCGCGAGGAGGCCGAGGCGCTGCGCCGCCGCCTCGCCGGAGGCCCGGCGTTCGACGCCGTGTACGCCAGCCCGCTGAGCCGCGCGCTCGAGACGGCGCGGATCGCGGCCGGCGCGTGGGGCCCGGTCCGCCCCCACGACGGGCTGCGCGAGATCTGCTGCGGCGACGTGGACGGCCTCCCGATCGAGGAGGTCAAGGCGCGCCACGCCCCGCTCTGGGAGGCGCACCTGCGCCAGGATGACGACGATTTCCGCTGGCCAGGCGGGGAGAGCTACCGCGAGCTCCGCGCGCGCTGCCTCGCGGCGATCCGGACGATCGCCGCGGCGCACCCGGGGCAACGCGTGCTCGTCGTCACGCACGCGGGCGTCATCGGCCAGATCCTCGGGGCGCTGCACGGCGTCCCGCCCGCGCGCTGGGAGCCGTTCCGCCCGGGCAACGCCAGCCTCACGTCGCTCTCGTGGCAGGGCGAGCGCGGCGTCCTCTTGCGCTTCGACGACCGCGAGCACCTCAGCTCCAGCACGCGTCGGCCCGGCGGATGACGCGCAGCCAATCCGCCGCGTTCCGCGCCGCGGCCGCGTGCGCGCCGGGCGCGCTCGCGCGGCAGGCCATCGCGAGGTGGTGCCCGAGCGCGCCGGCGAGCGCGTTGGACGCGGCCGCGAACCAGTAGACGTCGCGCAGCGGCCGGGTCAGCGCGGGGGCGAGCCCGCGCGCCGAGAGGTAGCCTGCGAGCAACGTATCGTGGCGGCGCCGCGCCTCCGGCTCCCAGTACCCGAGGGCCTGGAGCCACGAGCTCACGTCCTCCAGCGGCGAGCCGAGCCGCGCGCGCGCCCAGTCGAGCAGCACCGGCTCCACGACGCCGTCGCGCCGGCGGACCATGACGTTGCCTGGGTGCACATCGCCGTGGATCACCGCGCGGCCGAGCGGCTGGAACGCGAGGAGCTGCCGGCGCATCACGGGCAGCGCCGAGACGACCCGCCGCAGGGCGGGCAGCGTCCGGGCGAGCGCCGGGACCTCGCTGCGGGGAAGGCGCTCGGCCAGCGAGAGGGTGTCCCGCGCCATGGCCAGGTTCTCGGCCTCGTAGTCCCACGCCGGCAGCGCGGCGCCCTGCGCCGTCTCCTCGTGGAGGCGCGCCAGCCGCTCGAGCACCCGGGCCGTGTGCCCGCTGTCGGCCCAGGGCCAGGCGTGCGCCGGCTCGATCCGCTCGAGGCAGAGCAGCCAGCGTCCGCGCCCGAGCCGTTCCGCGCCGAGCAGCTCGGGCGAGAAGCGCCGCCCGACGGACCTCGAGAGCCGCCGGTAGACGGCCGCCTCGCGCGCGGCCGCGCCGTGCACGAGCTTGGCCACGAGCGTGACCTGGCGAGCCCCCGCGCAGCCGCGCAGCCGCGCCGTGACGAGCGCGACCTCCGAGCAGAGCCCGCCGGGGAGCGGGCGTATCTCGATGGCCGAATCGCAGACAGCATCGCCGTGGCGGGCGACCAGAAAGGCCGTCACCGCGGCGCGATCCAGGGCATCTCGCGTCATCCGTCGCCTCCCGGCCCCACGATGCGCCGAGTCCAGCTCACGATCCACCCTGCGCCTCGGATCCGATCCATGCGCCCGGCCGCGCCGGAGCGACGCCCCCGGCCCGGCGCGCCCGTTCGCGCTGGATCCCATCGCCTGAACGAGTATTCTCCCGTGCGGGTGTCGCGGCGGTGGAGCGCCGCGACAGGTCTTCATGGGACGGTCGGGCCGCCTTCCCCCCTCGCGCGATGTCGCTCGCGCCTCGGTGGTCCATTGCGTCGATCCCCCTCTCACGAGCTTGCCCCCGGAACCTGGGCCCCTGCGCGCCGCATCGCCGAGCGCGTCCTCGGCCCGATCGAGCGCTTCCTGCACGTCGAGGCCGCCAGCGGGATCGTCCTGCTGATCGCGTCCGCCGTCGCCCTCGCTTGGGCGAACTCGCCGTGGGGCGACGCCTACGAGCACCTCTGGCACGTCCCGATCACGCTCAGCGCCGGCTCGCTGGCGTTCACGCAGCCCCTCCACTTCTGGATCAACGAAGGGCTGATGACGATCTTCTTCTTCGTCGTCGGCCTGGAGATCCGGCGGGAGATCCACGAGGGCGAGCTCTCGGACGTCAAGCGCGCGGCGCTGCCTGTCGCAGCGGCCGTGGGCGGCATGATCGCGCCCGCGCTCCTCTACCTGTCGCTCAACGCTTCGCCGACCTCGCGGCACGGCTGGGGCGTCCCCACGGCGACCGACATCGCCTTCGCGGTGGGCGTCCTGGCCTTGCTCGGCAAGCGCGTGCCCCCTGCCCTGCGCGTGCTCCTGCTCGCGCTCGCGATCATCGACGACATCGGCGCCATCATCGTCATCGCGCTGTTCTACTCGTCGGGCGTCGCGTGGGGCGGCCTGCTCGTCGCAGGCGGCGGGGTGCTCGCGGTGCTGCTGCTCCAGCGCCTCGGCGTCCGCTCGCCCGCCGCCTACGTGGCCCCAGGCGCCGTCGTCTGGTGGGGCATGCTCCGCGCCGGCGTCCATCCCACGATCGCCGGGGTCGTCATCGGGCTGCTGACGCCGGTGCGCTCCTGGTTCGGCAGCCACGGGTTCGTCGCCGCGGCGCGCGACGCGGTGGACAGGGTCGCCGCGCTCACCGAGCGCGACGGCCACCGCGCGGACGAGCTGCTCAAGCCCCTCGGGCGGATCCGGCAGGCCCAGCGCGAGGCGCTGCCGCCCGTGGTCTCGCTCCAGGCGGCGCTCCACCCGTGGGTCGCGTACGGCATCATGCCGCTGTTCGCCTTGGCCAACGCCGGCGTCCGCGTCGACGCTTCCTCGCTCGGCCACGCGGCCGCGGGGACGATCCTGCTCGGGGTCGCGCTCGGCCTGGTCGTCGGCAAGCCGCTCGGGGTCTTCCTCGCGAGCTTCGCGATGATCCGGCTCGGCGTCTGCGCCCTGCCGCGCGGCGTCGGCTGGCGCGGGATCGCGGTGGTGGGCTGCGTCGCGGGCATCGGCTTCACGATGGCGATCTTCATCGCGGGCCTCGCGTTCGGCGACGCCGCGATGCTCGCCGCGGCGAAGCTCGGCATCCTGCTCGCCTCGACCGTGGCGGCCGTGGTGGGCCTCCTCGTCGGCAGGCTCGCGCTGTCCGGGGCGCCGGCGCCCGGCGCGGCGCTGACGCTCGAGGAAGCCGAGACGTCGACGGAGCAGTAGCCGCCGCCCGCGATCGCCCGCGCCGCCGGCCTCAGCGAGCGCCGGCGTCGGCGGCGGCGCTGGCGTCCACCGGGGCGCCGGCGTCGGCGGGCGCGGTCTCCGGCGGCGCGCACGGCGTGGCTGAGACGACCGCCCCCCACCGCGCGCCCTCGCGGACGCGGACCCGATCCGATCCGAGGGCCGGCAGAGACCGGAGCGCCGCGAGGACCGCCGCGATTTCCCCGCCCGGCTTCTCCCCGGGGGTCGTGGGCACCTCGACGCACCCGTGGAGCGCGTCCACGTCGTCCACCCAGGCGAGCGCGGGCCGGGCCTCCTGGAGCCAGGACCACCCGTCTGCCGGCTCGGCGACGATCGGATCGCGCGGGATGGCGCGGTCCTGCACTGCGACCTCTGCGCCGAGCTCCCGAGAGAGAGCGCGCCCGAGCAGGTCCGCCGCCGGGGCGCCGAGCGCGGGGCCGACGTGCACGACCTCCACGACGGCCGGCTCGTTCTCGGGGAACCGGAGCCGCCACGCGACGAGCGGCCCGGCCGCGTGCGGCCACGCGCCCGCGAGCGACCTGGTGAGCTCCTGGCGCAGGAGCACGAGATCGGGCTCCTTGGGCACCACGTCGATGGGCGTCGAGCTCGCCCTGATCGACGCCGCCACCTCCTCCAGCGTGCTCGCGTCGAGGACCGCGATCACGTCGACCTTCGGGGTGATACCCGCGACGGCGGCGATCTTGTCGCGCAGGTCGTGCTCGATCCGCTCCGCCTCGTCGGCTCGCCCGAGGGTCACCAGGCGCACGGCGACGCTGCCGTGGTCGACCGAGACGCTCGACCGCACCGTGCTCTCGGGCAGCGCGTCCAGCATGCGCAGGATCGACGTGCGGACGCGCACCTGCCACGACACCCGCGCGAGCGCCTCGCGGAGCGGCAAGTACACGGCCCCGAGGAGCACGAGCGGCATCAGCACGCGGAAGATCCACCCGTGTCGCAGCTCGAAGAAGACCTGCAGCGCGCGCGCCACGCGGCGGATCGCCCCCGGCTTCTGCTTTGCGAGCTCCGCGTGCTCGAGCTCCGCGGTGCTGACGGCGCTGTAACCGAGGACCAGGAAGCAGAGGATGGCGAACAGGAGGATGGCGCAGAGGTTCGCCGTGAAGAGGAGCGCGGCGCCGCTCGCGATGCTCTTCACCCGCGTGCCGATCCCGTAGCCGACCACGCAGAGCGGGGGCACGAGCGCGATGCCGATGGCCGTGCCCGCGGCCGTCGAGGTCGTGTCCGAGCCGGGCCGCGCGGTGCTGTAGGCAGCCGCGATCGCGCAGAAGATCGCGATGAGCAGATCGAGCGCCGTCGGCGAGGTGCGCGCGGCGATCTCCGAGGTCACCTCGTAGAACGGCAGCGTCAGCGTGAGGACCGCGGCGCTCGTCACGACCATGACGACGCTGAAGGCGACGCGCGTGAAGGAGCGCAGCGCCAGGAACGGCGAGCCGATCGCGAGGCCCATCCCGAGCTCGACGATGGGCCCCATGAGCGGCGAGATCAGCATCGCGCCGATGACGACCGCCCCGCTGCCGAGGACGAGCCCGAGCGAGGCGATGCCCATGGCGAGGAAGAGCTGGAGCCAGTAGCCCGCGGCCCCCCGGGCGCTCCGCTCCAGCATGCTCCGGACGAGGGCCTCGCGGGCCTCGGGCTCGATGCCGAGCGCGGCCGCGATGCGGTCCTGCAAGGCCGCCCCTGCGGGCCGCCCGGACGGCCTTTCTTCGGGCGGTTCACGGCCGGGATCTTGATCCATGGCGCGCCTTATAACGCGCCTCTCCGCCGCGCTCGCCCCGGGAAACGCGGGCCGCTCGTGGACGGCGTCGCGCCGCGAGCGGCGGCGGCTTCGGGCCGGGAAGAAAGGCATGATCGGGCGTGGCCCCCGGCGCGGATCAGGCGTGGATCCCGGCGTCGAGCCCCGCGCGGCCGGCGTCGAGCCCTGCGTCGCCAGCGTGGCCAGCGTGGCCAGCGTGGCCAGCGTGGCCAGCGTGGCCAGCGTGGATCGAGCGCAGGAGGCGCCGCACCGCGCCGGCGTCGGGCAGCCGGTAGGCGGCGCGGCTGCTCTCGTTGCCGACGTGGATGGTGTACGCGGACGGCGGCAGCGCCGCGAAGATGTCTTCGTCCGTGCGGTCGTCGCCGATCGCGATCACCGCCGCCTTCGCCGGGACGTCGTCCAGGATGAGCGGCACCACCCTGCCCTTGTGGACGACGCGCGGCCGGATCTCGACCACCTTCGCGCCGGCGAGGAGCTCCAGGGTATCCATGGGGAGGCGCTCCTCGAGGCGCGCGCGCATCTCGCGCACGTGCTGGCTCGCCAGCTCGGGCTCGGCCGTGCGGTAGTGCCACGCCAGGGTCACCGTCTTCTCCTCGATGAAGCTGCCCGGGGTGCGCCGGGTGAAGCCCTCGAGGATCGCCCGCGCCTCGCCCTTCCAGGCGGCGGTGTCCGGCTCGAGCGCGACCCAGTCGCCGCTCGCCTTGGGCCGCGACCAGAAGCCGTGCTCGGCGTGCAGGTGGAGCGGCAGCGCGCCGAGCCAGCGCTCGAGGTCGGCGCGCCGGCGGCCGCTCACGACGTGCACGCGGTCGCGCTCGGACAGCGCCCCGAGCAGCGCGAGCAGGTCCTCGTCCGGCGCGGCGAGATCAGGCACCGGCGCGAACGGGACCAGCGTGCCGTCGTAGTCGAGGATCCACACGCGCTGGGGCGCGAGGCGCATGCGCTCGACGACGCCCTCGGGCATCCCTCGGCGCGACGGCGCGGCGGCCCCCGCGGGCTCCGGCGCCGCGGCGCGGTCGAGCTCGTCGAGGAACGCCTGCGCCCAGGTGTGGACGTCGTGCGTCGCCACGCGGCGGCGCAGCGCCGCCATCCGGCGCCGCTGCTCGGCGGGCGGCATGGCGATCGCCTGCTTCACGGCAGCGGCGACCGAGCCGATGTCGTACGGGTTGACGGAGATCGCCTCCGCGAGCTCGGAGGAAGCGCCCGCGAACTCGCTCAGGATCAGGGCGCCGTCGTCGTCGCCCCGCGCGGCGACGTACTCCTTCGCGACGAGGTTCATGCCGTCGCGCAGCGGGGTCACGAGCATCACGTCGGCGGCGAGGTAGAGCGCGACCACCTGCTCGAACGGCAGCGAGCGGTGCATGTAGTGGATCGGCGTCGCGAACGTCGTACCGTACTGCCCGTTGATGCGGCCGACCATCTCGTGCACGACCCGCCGGAAGTCGGCGTATGCACCGGCCATCTCGCGCGTGGGCACGGCGAGCTGGAGGAAGCGGACCTGATCGCGCAGCTCCGGCTCGCGCTCGAGGAACCGCTCGATCGCGAGCAGGCGGCGCGGGATCCCCTTCGTGTAATCGAGCCGGTCGATCCCGAGCACGATCTTGCGGTCGCGCGCCTCGGCGCGGATGCGCGCCGCCTCCTCCCGCACGCCGGGGTGGCCCGCGAGCCGCTCGATCTCGGCGGCGTCGATGCTGATGGGGTGGACCCCCAGCGCGACCGTGCGCCCGTCGTGCTCGATCATCGCCTCGCCCGGGTCGACGCCGAGCACGTGCGCCGCCGACGCCGCGAAGTTCCTGCGGTAGGCGGCCGTGTGGAAGCCGATCATGTCCGCGCCGAGCAGGCCCCGGACGATCTGCTCCCGCCACGGGAGGATGCGGAAGACCTCGGCGGACGGGAACGGGACGTGGAGGAAGAAGCCGATCCGGGCCCCGGGGAGGCGCCGCCGGAGGAGCGCCGGGAGGAGCAGGAGCTGGTAGTCGTGCACCCAGATCGCGTCGCCCGGCGTGTACTGCGCGGCGACGACGTCGGCGAAGCGCTCGTTGACGCGCTGGTAGGCCTCCCAGTCGAGCTCGGCGTCGAGGTTCACCTTGTCGAGCAGGTAATGGAGCAGGGGCCAGAGGACGCCGTTCGAGAAGCCGTCGTAGAAGCGGTGCTGCTCCGTGGCGCCGAGGTGCACGGGCACGGCGCGCATCCCGGCGAGCGCCACGTCGGCGTCCCTTCGCTGCTCCGGGGAGAGGCTCGCGACGCTGCCCGGCCAGCCTATCCAGATCGCGCAGTGCCGCTCGTGGGGGCCGCGCATGGCGGCGGCGAGGCCGCCCGAGGAGCGCGTGAGGCAGAGCGCGCCGCGGTCGACGCGCACGCTGATCGGGAGACGGTTGGAGACGATGAGCAGTCGGGCCATGGAACTCCCCTCCTCGACGGCGACGAGGCGCCGGGCGCGAGGCGCGGCACCTCCCTCGTCCGCCGGGCCCGAGGCGCGCCGGCGCAGGGACGAGCCGCGCGCCGCGTGGCGCGGTGCCGCGAGCCGTCGGAAACAAACAGGGCGCGACGCCCACCGCGGGATCGCCGCGGGCGAGCGGCCGAACGAATACTTTGAACTCAAAACATACCGCGCGGCGTCGCGCAAGCTGATCCGGCACGCCGGAGGGCGTCGCGCGTCGATTGATCCCCGACGTCGCGGCGCGTCGAGCGCCGATGGAGGGCGACGCGGGTTGTTGGACCGACAGGTACGCGGGCAGGTCGAGCGCGAGCTGGAGGCCCCCCGCTCGCGCGCGCGGGGCGCTACGCGCGCACCTCTCGCTGAGAGCTCGAGCTCAGCAGCGCTGATGCCCTGCCGAAATTATTTTGATCTCAAACAATGAGCAGGCTAGAAATTCTGTCATGAGCCTGTCCTTCTCCGGGCCGAAGGGGTGGATTGAGCAGCGCTGGATCGTGTATGCGCTGATGCGCGACAGCATCCAGCACCACCTCGAGGACGGGCGGCCGAGCGCGGAGTTCGCGACGATCCATGGCGCTGCCGGGGCGCTCGGCGGGCAACGCGTGGTGCTCCCTGCGCGAAGGCTCCACGACGAGCTCAGGCGCGCGCGGGCCGAGCTCGCGGGCCGCCCGATCGACGACCTGGCGATCAGCGGCCGGACCCGCTCGGTCCTCAGCCTGCGCTGGCCGCCGCCGGAGGAGATCGAGACGATGCTCGTCACGGACTGGGGGGACTCGGTGCCGCTGCTCGGCGCGCCATGCGGCGACAGCCTCGACGACGTCTTCGGCCACCTGCTCGATGGCCTCTTGCGCATCACGGAGGGGGCATCCGAGTCGGATCACGTCGAGATCATGGACCTGTAAGCGCAGCCTCGCCGGAGATCACTCCTTCGACAGATAAGCGATGATGAAGCACATCTCCTGATTCGTCCCTTCCCCCCAGGGCACGTCCTGCGGCGGGAGGGAGAACTGCCCCTCGCTGTCCACCGTGTTGTCCCATGTGCACTCGGTGACGAAGCGATCTCCAGACGCCCAGCGCATCGGCTCGTCGAACATGTAGAGCGCCTGGTGGTGGAACTCGAACTCGCCGCGCGCGGCGCACTCGCTCGCCCCGCCGTCGCGCTCGATCCAGGCCCGGTAGGAGCGGCCGAGCACGTGCATGTGCGGCATGACGCCATACACGAGCAGCGGCGGGCCCTCGTTCGGCGCGGCGCTCCGCTCGGTGTGCGACTCGGCGCCCGCGGGGATCGTGAAGGGGACCGGGCCGAACACATCCATGTAGACCTCGGCGCGGGGCGCCTCGCGCGAGAGCTCCAGGCGGTAGCCGGATCGATCGCGCGCGTCCGAGTTCCTGCGCCCGAAATAGTGCATCTGCATCACGAGCTGCTCGCCGGGCTCGACGCGGACCCCGGCGCCCTCCGGCAGCCGCGTCACCCCGACGCCGGGCGCCCAGCTGTGGAGCAGCTGCCAGTCGAGCTCGATGACCGGATCGCGGCACGGGAATGCGCGCGTCCCCGGCGGGACGCCGTAGCCGATGCCCGCGTCGCCGCCGAGATCCCGGTACACGGCCATGTGGTGCACCACGGCCGGATTGCCGACCTCCGCCTCGAACGCCGTGATCCAGGCCGGCTCGGAGAAGGGGTTGTCGATGATCGTGCAGAAGTACTCGTTGCCGTCGTCGTCGAGGGAGACGTCGTGGTCCTCGGGCATCTCGAGCGTGGCGTCGGGCGCATCGATGGTGTCCGCCCGGCCCCGCGGCGGCGGCGCATCGACCGGATCGCCGAGCGGAGCGCCGCCGCGCGCCCACGCCTCGAAGAGGAGGCGCTCCTCCTGGCTGAGGCTCATCCTCTCCGCGCCTTCGTAGCTGCGGCAGCTCGGGTCCAGCACCGGCGGCGGCATGTCCCCCGCGCTCACCCGCAGCGACATGAGCGCGGCCAGCCGCTGCGCCGTCGCCGCGTCCGTCAGCGCCACCCCGCCGACGCCCGCGCCGTCGTGGCAGGAGGCGCACGAGCGCTCCACGAGCGGCTGGATGTCCCGGAACCACGTCACCTCCGGCCCCGGCGACGCGGGCGCCTCCCCGTCGCCCCCACACCCCATCGCCCCCATCGCCCCCATCGCCCCCATCGCCCCCACCGCCCCGAGCACGAACACCACCACGCTCCGCGCCCTGCGCACAGCTTCGCCCCTCGTCATCCCACGCCTCCTGTCGTCGGCCGGCTCAGGAGCCGCATCTCCGCGAGAGCTCCTATCAATCGACCGTTTCAAACACTTGTTTAATAGCCAGTCGGCGATGTGTCAAGGACCGAGCTCGACGACCGCGGCATCGATGTTGAGGACGGAGCGGCGCGTGTCGGCGCGCGTGCTGATACCGGCGCACATCCAGGACGGGGGGGCCGCGCCGCGCGCGCTCGGCTAGGATTGCCGCCATGCGCACCCCCCGCCCTCTCCTGCCGCTGGCGACGGCCCTGGTCCTCGGATCCTTGCAAGGTGCCGGCTGCTCCGGCGAGTCGCCCGCTGACGCGGGCGCGACCGCCGGCGGGTCGTCGGGCCCCGAAGGGCCGCGCTGCGAGCCTTCGGGCGGCGGGCCGCACTGGCTCCTCGAGGGCGAGACAGTGACGTTCCCCGTGACGTGCGCGACCGGCCTCGCGCTCCCCGACGGCGCGATCGAGGTCGGCCCGCTCCCCGACGGCGCCACCTACGACGCGGTCGCGCGCGAGGTGACGTTCTCACCCGGGCTCGACCAGGCCGCCGTCTACGAGATCGAGATCCGCGTCGCGCAGACGTCCGAGGTCGGGCGCGTCAAGATCGGCGTCGCCGACGACTGGGCCGATCCGGCGAACGTGCCTGTCGTCGATCCGGCCCGCTATCCCGAGGAGTACGGCCTTCCGGTGCTCTTCCTCTCACCGACCCCCGAGACGAAGGAGTACGCGCCGGCCACGGTCGTCTACCGCGGCCACACGTACGCCGCCGAGGCGGAGCTCCGCGGCGAGAGCTCGCTCGCGTATCCGAAGAACAGCTTCACCCTCAAGTTCCCCAAGGAAGACAAGTTCAACGAGCCCGACGAGGCCGGCGGGTTCACCGATCGCCGCAAGGTCGTGCTCGTCAGCACGTTCGACGACAACTCCTATGTCCGGCAGCGCCTTGCGTACGACCTCTGGAACCGCATCGATCCGGAGCACATCCAGATCAAGACGTACAGCGCGGTGGTGTACCTCGAGGGGCAGTACGTGGGGCTCTACACCGTCGCCGATCACGTCGACGGCTACCTGATGGAGGACCACGGGTATCCGCAGGACGGCAACCTCTACAAGGCGGTCAGCCACGACGCGAACTTCGCGCTGACCGCGCGCGACGAGCCGAAGGAGACGCTGCACGACGGCTTCGAGAAGAAAGAGGGGACGCCGCCGGAGGGCGAGCCGGACGCGTTCGCGGACCTGGAGGACCTCGTGAGCTTCGTCGCCACGTCCGATCAGGCCACGTTCGCCGCCGAGATCGGGTCGCGGATCGATCTGCGCGATTACGAGGACTGGTGGATCTTCGCCACGTTCATCATGGCCGACGACTCGGCCGGAAAGAACAGCTACCACTACCACGATCCGGCCGGAGGCGGCGTCTTCCGCTACGCGCCGTGGGACTTCAACGCGAGCTTCGGCCAGACGTGGGAGACGGAGCGCCAGCCGGCCTCGGATCGCGTCGAGTACTTCAACGTGAACCTCCTCTTCCAGCGCCTCCTGGAGGAGCCCTCGATCGGCGATCCGCTGCGCGCCCGGTACGGAGAGGTCCTGCGCGGCGCGCTCGACGACGCCGAGATCCAGGCGATCGTGGACGGCTACGTGGCGCGCATCGACGCGAGCGCGCGCCGGGACGAGGCGAGGTGGGGCGAGGCGTACCGGAGCTACGAGGGCTGGAGCTGGCGCGACGACTTCACGACGTACGAGGAGGAGATCGCGTACCTGAAGGCGTGGCTCTCGGAGCGGTGGCAGCACCAGGACGCGCTCTACTGAGCGCCGGCGGCGCGCCTCGGCCCGGGCTGCGAACCACGGGTGGCTGAGCCGCGAACCACGTTACCCGGAGCGCGCCCGGCGGTCACGGCGCGCGCTCGCCCCGGCGCCTCGTGGAGCCGAGGCACGCACATGCGGGAGCACACTCCCGTCCCGGATGCATATTTCTCTCTTCGTCCGCATCATGCGAGAGTGCGCGCGCATGCCTTCCACAGCGCCCTCTGCGATGCGCCTCGCTGTTTCGGAAGCGCTGCTGCTCGCGGTCGCGATGACCGCCAGCGCAGCGCGCGCGCAGCCCGCCGACGCGCCGCCGCCCGAGCCTCCGCCCGAGGGAGACGTGGGCGGGGCCTCCGTCCCTCGCGGCGGGGCCGGCGCGGTCGTCGTCCCCCAGCCGGGCACGGCCCAGCCGGCGCCGCCCACCGCCATCACCCCGCCGAAGCTGATCACGTACGCCCCGCCGGCGTATCCGGTCGAAGCCCAGCAGGCCGGCGTCGAGGGGAGCGTCATCCTCAAGCTCGACATCGACAAGACCGGGCGCGTCACCAAGGCCGAGGTCCAGACGCCGGGCGGGCACGGCTTCGACGAGGCCGCGCTCGCGGCCGCGCCCGGCCTCGTGTTCGAGCCGGCGCGGCGCCCGGACGGCACGCCGGCGCCGGCGCGCATCCTCTACCGGTACGCGTTCACGCTCACGCCCAAGCCCGCCGACACGAAGGCGCCGGCCCCGCCCGCCGACGTCGAGACGGTCGTCGGGACCGTCCTGTCGGCGAGCACCGGCGAGGGGCTCCCGGACATCTCGGTCAGCCTCCTCCGGCCCGACGGCGGCCGCGAGGACGTGAAGACCGACCAGCGCGGCAAGTTCCGCTTCAAGAACCTCCCTCCCGGCAAGTACCGCGTCGAGGTCGCCGCCGCGGGGTTCGAGCCGTTCACGGCCGAGGAGGACATCGCGGAGGGCGAGGCGATCGAGGTGCGCTACCGCATCTCGCTCGCGGCGCCCAAGGACGGCGCGGCGCCGGGCATCGAGGTGACCGTGCAGGGCGAGCGCCCGCCGCGCGAGGTGACCCGGAGGACGCTCGAGCGCCGCGAGATCGACCGCATCCCGGGGACCGGCGGCGACGCGCTGCGCTCGCTGCAGAGCCTGCCCGGCGTCGCGCGCAGCGGGTTCGGGCTGCTCATCGTGCGCGGGTCCGCGCCGCAGGACACGCTCACGTTCATCGATCGCACCCCGGTGCCGATCATCTACCACTTCGGCGGCCTCTCCTCGGTCGTGCCGACCGAGATGCTCGAGAAGATCGACTTCTACCCGGGCAATTTCAGCGCCGTGTACGGCCGCGCCATGGGCGGCATCGTCGACGTCGGGCTCCGCTCGCCGAAGCAGGACGGCAAGTACCACGGCGTCGTCCAGCTCGATCTGATCGACGGGCGCGTGCTCCTCGAGGGGCCCGTCCCGTACCTCAAGGACTGGAAGTTCATCGCGGCGGGCCGGCGGAGCTGGGTCGACGCGTGGCTCGGGCCCGTGCTCAAGGAGGCGGGCTCCAGCGTGACGCAGGCGCCCGTCTACTACGACTACCAGTTCGTCCTCGAGGGCCGCCCCTCCCCCAGCGAGCGCGTGCGCGCGAGCTTCTACGGCTCGGACGACGCCTTCAAGATCACCCTGGACAAGCCGCCGGAGGACGAGCCGGCGCTGACGGGCGACTTCGGGCTGCACACCGCCTTCCAGCGCCTCCAGCTCAGCTACGAGAACCGCCTGGGAAACCGGGACAGGATCCTCTGGTCGCTGGCCCTCGGCAGGGACGTCTTCGACTTCGGGGTCGCTCCCCTCGCCTTCAACATCACCACGGCCTCGCTCGACCTGCGGCTGGAGTACTCGCACCGGTTCGCCAGGTTCCTCACGATGAACGTCGGGACCGACCTCTCGAGCGGCATCGCGACGGTCAACCTCCACGCGCCGACGAGGCTGCCTGCAGGCCATCCGTCGAACCAGCCGTTCTCGACGCTCCCCGCGCAGGACCAGTCGTTCGACGGCCCGTACTCCCGGCCGGCCGCCTACGCCGAGTTCGAGGTGGTCCCCTCGCCGCGCGCGCGGATCGTCCCCGGGGTGCGCGTCGACTACGCGCTCGACACGCACACGCTCGACGTGAGCCCGCGGATCAACGCGCGCTACGACATCCGGAGCGGCTTCCCGCGGACGACGGCGAAGGGCGGCGTGGGCCTCTACTACCAGGCGCCCCAGTTCCAGGAGAGCGTCGAGCCGTTCGGAAACCCGGATATCAAGTCGAACCGATCCATCCACTACGGCCTCGGGGTGGAGCAGGAGATCACGCCGCAGATCGACGTGACGTTGGACGGGTTCTACAAGCAGCTCGATCGGCAGGTCGTCTTCTCGGCCGAGAAGGACGGATATGCCAACGACGGCACCGGGTACGCGGTGGGCGGCGAGGTGCTCTTGAAGTACAAGCCGGACGACCGCTTCTTCGGCTGGGCGGCGTACACCCTCTCGCGGTCGGTGCGCACGGACGGCCCCGGCGAGGAGGAGCACCCCACGCCGTGGGACCAGACGCACGTGCTGACCGTGCTCGGGAACCTGCAGCTCGGCCGGGGCTGGGAGGTCGGCGCGCGCTTCCGCCTCGTGTCAGGCAACCTGCAGACACCCTATGTCTGCGATCCGGAGCAGAAGGGGTGTGATCCGAACCGGGTGAACGCGATCTACCATGCTTCCTCGGGCAAGTACTCGCCCTTCCCGCTCGGCGGCGACTACAGCGAGAGGATGCCGCTGTTCCATCAGCTCGACGTCCGCGTCGACAAGACGTGGCGATTCAAGAGGTGGCAGCTCGGGCTCTACCTGGACGTGCAGAACGTCTACAACTACCAGGCTGCGGAGGGCATCAGCTACAACTTCAACTACACGAAGCGGGAGTACGTGACGGGGCTCCCCTTCCTGCCCACGCTCGGGCTGCGAGGAGACTTCTGATGAAACGGACCCGACTGCCCGCTCGCCGCGCGCTGCTCGCCGCGCTCTCGACCCTGGCCCTCGGCATCCCCTGCTGCGCAGGGAGCGACCTGGCTCCGTCGTCCGAGGTGGAGGCGCTCCGCGTCCTGACCGTGACGGCGGACAAGCCGTACGCGGCGCCGGGCGAGCGCGTGACATTTCAGATGACGTACGCCGACGCGCTGGGCGACGCCGACGGCAATCCGCGCAAGGTCGAGGTCGCGTGGATCGGGGGGTGCGTGAACCCGCCTGTCGGGGTGGATGAGCATCTCGGGTGCCTCCCGCAGTGGCTGGGCACCTACATCGCGGGGATGAGCCCGCAGCCGGGAGGAGCAGGCGGCGGCACCAACGACGGCGGCGGCGGTGGCGGCAGCGGCGGCATCGGTGACGGTGGTGGTGGCGGCACCAACGACGGCGGCAGCGGCGGCGACGGTGGTGGCGGCGGCACCAACGACGGCGGCAGCGGCGGTATCGGTGGTGGCGGCGGCAACGGCGGGCAGGAGGAGCCGACCGCACTCTTCGAGCGGCAGGAGATCGAGCCAGGGCTGAGCGGCAAGCCCAACGCGGTCTCGTTCACGTGGGCGCTCCCCGACGACATCCTCAGGCGCAAGGACGCAGGGCGCACCGCGACCGGCACGAGGTACTCGTCGGCCTACGTGCTGTTCGCCTTGTGCGCCGGCAAGACGCGGCCGTCCCCGGCGCTGTCCGCAGCGCTGGCGGCGGTGCTGTCAGGCGCCGAGCCGTCCGCGGCGCTGCTGGACGACCTGTCGGTTCCACTGGAGTGCGTCGACGAGGACGGGAAGGTGCTCGGTCCGGACAGCTTCGTCGTGGGCTACACGCAGGTGTATGTCTTCCAGGACCAGCGACCCAACACGAACCCGCCCCTCGACGGCCTCACGCTGAAGCTGGACGACAAGGAGGTCGCGCTCGGCGAGAGCGGCCTGCCCCTCGTGGAGCCGTGCGTCCGGCCGGAAGCGAAGGCCCAGGGATGCAGCCCGGCAGAGCCGGACGCCGACGACTGCACGAGCTACGACATCGACGTGATCGTGCCGCCGGGCGCCGCCGACGAGGACGTGGAGGCCACGGGGCTCGGCGGACCGCCGGCGCGCGAGGCGATCTGGGTCGACTACTACACGGACGGGGGCGAGTTCGACGGGGCGCGGCGCCTCGTGAGCGACGCGGTGACGGGACCCGGCGAGCGCCACGGGACCACCTGGACGCCGCCCTCGAAGCCGGGGCGCGCGTCGCTGTGGGCGGTCGTCCACGACAGCCGGGGCGGCTCGAGCGTGAAGCAGATGGAAGTCGAGGTGAAGGAGAAGAAGTAGCCATGCCGCCGCTCGATCTGCACGTCGCCCTGTTCGGCGCCTCCGGCGCAGGCAAGACGGTCCTCCTGGCGGCCTTCTACCGGGCGCAGACGCAGCCCTCGTTTCAGCAGGAGCACGCGTACAAGATCCAGGCGGTCAACAAGGCGCAGGGCAACCAGCTCCTCGGGCGCTTCTACCGCCTCGAAGAGGGCAGGTTCCCGGACGGCAGCACGCGCTTCGACGCGTACGAGTTCGACTTCTTCCCCAGGGACCTGCCGGACGCGGCGGTCCGCATCCACTGGTACGACTACCCCGGGCGCTGGTGGGAGGACGAGCCGATCGACGCGGACGAGCGGGAGGCGATGCGCCAGGGCCTGCTCAAGCTCGGCATGAGCCACGTCGGGATCCTCCTTGCGGACGGCGCGAAGTACCGCAGCGAGGGGACCGGCTACATCCGGTGGCTCTTCGAGCACTTCGCCGACGAGTGCGACCGGCTGCGCCGGACCAGCGCCGCCGCGGGCGACGAGGTGAGCTTCCCGCGCGAGTGGATCCTCGCCCTCAGCAAGGCCGACCTGTTCCCGCCGGAGTACAGCGCGAGCGACTTCGAGCGCGAGGTCTGCCGCGACGCCGACGATCAGCTCGCGAAGCTCTGCGCCGTGCTCCGCGCCGAGAGCGCGTTCGGCCACCGCTTCATGCTGCTCTCGTCGGTCGCCGCGCCGGTCGACGCCGACGCGCAGGTCGACCCGGGCACCTCGCTCGGCGTGCGCACGCTCGCCCCCGCGATCCTGGTGAGCACCGTCGAGGGCGCGGTCCGCGAGGCGCAGGCCACGAGGAAGGAGAGGTCGGCCGGAGAGACGTTCTTCCAGGGCCTGCGCGATCTTGTGACGTTCGTCGACTCCCTCGACGACTTCCTCCCGAAGCGATACCAGATCGTGAGCAAGATCCTGCGGTTCGTCTCGATCAAGGACTTCGCGACCACGCGGCTCGACAGGCTCCAGAAGACCCGCGAGGGCGCGATCCGGAGGGGCGACGCGTTCACGGCGGTCCTGACAGCGATGGCCGCGGCCCTGCGCAACGACGAGGGAGCGCGGGCCTACCACCAGAACCAGTAGGACAGCCATGCTCGCGCCCGCGCCAGCGCCCGTCGTCGAGACATCGCGCCTCCTCTGGAGGACGCGCGGCGAGCACTGGGACTACGAGTTCATCTGCGTGCCCGAGATCCCGGCGCTCCCCGCCTGGCTCACGACGCTCGAGGCCATGATCGGCGACGCCGACGCGAGCGCAGGAGAGCTCCGTTATGGCCTGCTCGAGATCGACGAGCCCGGGCCGAGAGGGTCTCTCGTGTTTCCCTACGTGGCGACGCGGTTCCTCGATCCGGCGCGGAAGGACTGGACCGGAAGGCGGGTCCAGCACTTCGCCGTGTGGTTCCCGCCGATCCCGGAGGAGGCGATCGAGGGGCTGCCCGGGGCGATCCCCGCCGACTGGCACCTTCGCGTGCTCGCCGGGCTCGCTGGGACGTACGGCTCCGGCGAGGTGTTCGGGCTGCCCGAGGCGGCGATCCGCGCGTCGAGGCGGGGTGATCGGGAGAGCCGGGCGGCGCGCGCGATGGCGATCGTGAAGCGCACGCCCCCGGTGGCGCTGCTCGAAGGCGAAGCCGCGCCGGCGCGGTGGAAGCGGTTGCCCACGCTAAAAAAAAAGCGCCTGGATCCTCCGGGCGCGGTGAGCCTGCAGGTGGCGGGAGCAGGCGATAACGGCAAGCGCCCGGGACTCGGCTGCTTCGCGGCCTGTCTGCTGGTGATCGTCGCCGTCGGTCGACTGATGATCGGATGGGTGGGGGGTTGAGGCTGAGGTATCCCTCAAATTCTCCGGAAAATTCAATCGCTCATGCGCACCTGCGCGGCTGTCCGCCAGCGCGCATGGTGGGGGCGGCTGCGGTGACATGCAAGCCATCCCTGGACGTGGCCACTCACGCCGGATGTCGGATGATCGTGGCTCGACCCGCCGGCGCCTACTATGCTCGCCCCGATCGCCGCGCCAAAGGCGGCGCGCCATCAACGCATGACGGAGATCCGCAGTGAATGACCATCCCGCATTGACATCTGGCCGTGCCGCCGTCGTGACCGGCGCCGCCAGCGGCATCGGCCTCGCGGCCGCCGAGCGCTTCGCGCGCATGGGCCTGAAGGTCTGTCTCGCCGACCTGGACGGACCGGCGCTGCACGAGGCCGCCGGGCGCGTCGCCGCCGCCGCGCCCGGCGGCAAGGCCGACGTGCGCGCGGTGCCGACCGACGTCGCCAGGCTCGAGGACGTGCAACGGTTGAAGGAGGTCGCCTACGACGCGTTCGGCGAGGTGGCGGTCCTGATGAACAACGCCGGAGTCGGCGGCGGCGGCAAGCCGTGGAAGGACGTCGACCGCTGGCGGCGGCTCATCGAGGTCAATCTGTGGGGCGTGATCCACGGCGTGCAGGCGTTCACCGAGGCGATGATCGCGCAGGGCACCCCCTGCGCCATCGTGAACACGGGCTCGAAGCAGGGCATCACCACCCCGCCCGGCGACGCTGCCTACAACGTCTCGAAGGCCGGCGTGAAGGTGCTGACAGAGCAGCTCGCCCACGAGCTGCGCAACGTGGCGGGCTGCAAGATCACCGCCCATCTCCTGATCCCGGGCTACACATTCACCGGGATGACCGCGAGGGGCCCGGAGAAGCCCGCGGAGGCCTGGACCGCGGATCAGGTGATCGATCTGATGATCGACGGCATGGCCCGCGGCGACTTCTATCTGCTCTGTCCCGACAACGCGGTGACGCGCGAGATGGACGAGCGCCGCGTGCAGTGGGCGGCGGACGACCTGATCCGGAACCGACCTGCGCTGTCGCGCTGGCATCCAGAGTACGCCGAGGCGTTCGCCGCCTTCATGGCGGGCGCGGCGAAGCCCTGACGGGGCAGGCTGCCCGGAGCGCGCGCCGCGCGCAGGCGAGGCGGGCTCGGCCCCGGGCAGCATAAAGATCCGTCGCTGTAACAGGAGAGCTGCACAGGTTGTTTTCAGCCGCCCGAATTGAATGTTTCACTTCGTGTGATGGTCGGGCCCCTCACAACACGACATCGCAGAGATCTGGCGTGTCGCGCGGCTCCTCATGTTGACGCAGATCGTGCGACGAGGTCCTCGACGAACGGTCGCCCGCGGCCCAGTCTACCCGCCAGCTGTATGGTCTCGCTCCCTGCCCGCCCCCTTCAGACCCACTGGTGCAACGAGGGCACGGTAAAGATCTGGTGTCCCGCGCCGGCGCTGATGGTCACGTGTGTCACCGGAGTGCTGGTGGAGGCGGGCGCCGCGGCGATCGAGGAGGCGATGTTGCGGCGCGTCGCCGAGGAGGGCCGAGTGCTGGTCTTCAACGACTGGGAGGCGATGACCGATTACGAGCACGTGACGCGCACGCGGCTGACCGAGGCGACGGTTTCCGTCCTCCATGCGATCGAGGGAGGTCACTTTCTGCTCCAATCCAGGGTGGTCATCTTCGGGGTTCAGATCGCGAATACCGCCATCCGCAAGCTGACCGTCCATCCATCGCGCGCGGTGTTCGAGCGCGCGCTGGAGGACGCGCTCCGCCAGCGCGCGCCGGAGGGCACGGGGTAGTGCTCGGGTCGGCCCGCACGGCTGGCGGGAAGCTACGATCCGGATGGATGCTTGTCTGTCAGCGTCCACGCGCTCCAGTGGGCGTAACGCGCGGAGGCGTGCACGCGCCGCCACCCGCGATCGGCGAGCGCCTGCACCAGCACCTCGCGGAGCCAGGCGTGGGTGACCGCGAGCACGCTGCCGCGCTGGGCCGCGAGCTCGACCAACCACTCGGCCGCCTCCCCCGCGCGGCGCTGCACCGCAGCGGGCGGCGCCTCGCCGCGGAGCGCCCCGTAGGCCTTCCTGAGCCCGATCGCGAGCGCCCAGACCGCGAGCGGCGCCCGCGCGTCGCCGAAGGGCGGCGCCGGCTGTTCCACCTCGCGCAGGAGCGCCGACGTGGCGATCTCGGCGCCGGGGACGAGCAGCTCGGCCGAGGCGCGGGCGCGCGGTAGATCGCTCGCGACCACCGCGCCCGCCTGCGTCGCCAGGCGCTGGAGCGCCGGCGGCGGGAGCTCCCCGGGCGCCAGGCCCGCGGCGTCGTAGGCGTCGCGCCAGCGCTGGAACCCGGCGGCGTCGATCCAGCCAGTGTGGACGTGCCCCGAGCGGCCGTGACGGACCAGGATGATGCGCGCGCTCAACGTCGGTCCTCGCGAGGTCCGTCCAGGGGAATCGCAGAGCCCCTCCTGGCTGTCAAGACGCGGACCGCCGAGCTCTCGCCGCGTGGAGCCCCCTCAGTCTCGGGCGTGTTTTTTGGCATCCCGACGGATCGGTAATAGGGTGTCTCGTCATTCCCAGGCCACAACAGAATTATCGATTCATTGAAAACCACGTTGCGCGGACCGTGCTCTCGGGAGACCCACGTGAACACCCAAATGACAAGTGGCGTGGTCGACGGCGGCGCCGATGCAGCCCTCGTGGATGTCGGAACGTGAACCCGCGTGTCCGATTCACCGCCGGAGAAGATTGATCATGAGCACTTGGAAGACGCCCAGCGCAACCCTCGTCGTCTCTCTCTCGCTGGCCGGAGTCGCTGCACCGGCCACGAGCAACGCTCAGCAGGCTGCGCCGGGCGCGGCCGCGGCGCAGCCCGTGGAGGAGCCCCGTCCTGCGCCTCCTCCGCCGGTCGAGCAGAAGAAGGCCGATGACAAGCCTCTCGTACGTGTCTACGGGATCGTCAAGCCCACGGTCGTCGTGGGGAACGGCCTCGAGTCCTTCGGCAACCCGAACTACACCGCCCCGACGGCCGCGGTGAACCCGCTGTTCCTCGCCGATCCAGACGCCGTCGGCCTCACCTTCCAGGCGCAGCAGACGCGCCTCGGCGTGGCCGTCGGGGAGGGCACGCCCGTGAAGGGGCAGGTCGAGGTCGATTTCGTCGATTTCGGCAAGTCCTCGCCGGCTCAGGGGACGAGCCTTCGCGTGCGTCAGGCGTTCCTGGAATGGACTCCCGGCGACGGGCACAAGCTCACGCTCGGCCAGACCTGGGATCTGTTCTCGCCGCTGAACACGCACACGTACAACCTCGTGGGTGGGATGTTTCAGTCCGGGAACTCGGGCTTCGTGCGCCACCAGTTCATCTACCTGGCGAACCTCGGCAGCGTCGAAGTGGGCGCCGCGCTCGGCCTGGTCAGCCAGAACGTCACGGCCATCCTCAACAACGTCGAGTATTCGCGCACGCCGACCGTCGCGCTGCGCGCGAGCTATCGCGCCGAGAAGACCGCATGGGTGGGCGCCTCGGTGATCGGCACGCGGCTCGCCTTCGACGCGAACCTGCCGACCGAAGAGGGGCGGCTGGCGCTCGGCGGCAACCTGTTCGGCGAGATCACGGCCGGCTCGCTGAACGTGCGGGCCGAAGCGTACGGCGGGAAGAACCTCGCCAACCTGGGTCTCCTGACGCTCGGGCAGGGCTATCGCACGAACGACGTCGCCGAGGTGGGCGGCTGGGTGTCGGGGAAGGTCACGTTCCTGGACAAGCATTCTTTGCACCTCGTCGCCGGGACCGCGGTGGTGCTCAGCACCGACGAGATGCAGCTCGGCTACACGCCCGGAACCCCTGCGGCGGGCGGCGCGCCGGCCACCGCGCCCGCGCGCGTCGCCGCCAATGGTCCCGGCATCGAGCGCAACGTGACCCTGCGCGCGGGGTATGCGTTCGCGCCCATGAAGGGGCTCTCGATCGTGCTCGAGCCTTCTCTGTTGCTCACGCGCCACAAGCTCGATCCGGCGGCCGCAGCGCAGGAGGACGCCGATCGCACGGGCTGGGGCGTCGAGGCGGGCGGGCTCTACCAGTTCTGACGGCGCTGACGGCCCCCGCGGCGGAGCGCTCAACGTCGCCCGCTCCGCCGGCGCTCTCCCCGGCGTTCAGGCGAGGATGGAGCGAAGATCTCCGCGAGGAAATCGACGAACACGCGCACCTTCGGCAAGAGGTGGCGATTCTTCGGATACAGCGCGTGAATCGGCCAGGTCGTCGTCGGGAATTCGTCGAGCACGGTCACGAGCGTCCCCGCGGCCAGCGCGTCTTTCGCGAGGAAGTCGAACATCGCGATGATCCCGCTCCCGGCGATCGCGAGGCGCCTCAGGACATCCACGTCGTTCGCGTGGAACGGCCCGGAGATGGGCACCTCGAGCACGGCGTCGCCGTCTCCGGTCAGGAAGCGGAACCCTGAGGGCCGCCCGTCGCGCAGGTACCCCACGCAGTCGTGGTGCGCGAGATCGGCCGGCGCCGCGGGCGCGCCGCGCCGCGCGATGTACGACGGCGCCGCGCAGTGGACGATGCGGCTCGCGCCGAGCCGGCGGGCGACGAGGCTCGAGTCACCGAGCGGGCCGATGCGCACGAGCAGGTCGAGCCCCTCGGCCACGGGGTCGACGTGCTGATCGCGCAGCGTCAGGTTGACCCGCACGTCGGGGTAGCGCGCCGCGAAGCGCGGCAGGCCCGGCGCGATCACGTCCCGTCCGAGCGCCACCGGCGCGTCGACGCGCAGGAGCCCCACCGGCTTCTTGCTCGCGCGCGCGATCGCCTCGGTCGCCTCCCCGAGCTCCTCGACGATGCGGACGCAGCGCGCGTAGAAGGCCTGCCCGTCGTCCGTCAGGCGGAGCGAGCGCGTCGTGCGCGCCAGCAGCGCCACGCCGAGCTCCTGCTCGAGGCGCATCACGCGCCGGCTCACCGCGGACGGCGTGACGCCGAGCCGGCGCGCGGCGCGCGAGAAGCTGCCGGTCTCGACGGTGGCGACGAGCAGCTCGATCGCGGCGAGCGAGATCATGATCTGTGCTGAAATAGCACAGGTGACGTTCCCTCGCGCGGACTACTGCGCGCGGAGGAACGGATCTACGGATGGGGTGTCCAGGGAAGATTGGAGGACACGCCATGAAGACTGTCATCATTCGGAAGAACGCTTCGGAGTCGGACGCGTGGACGCTCGCCGAGCGCCCCGCGCCCAAGCCCGGTCCGGGGCAGGTGCTCGTGCGCGTCCGCGCCGCGTCGATCAACTACCGTGACCTCATGGTCGTGCGCGGCCGGTACGGCGGGGAGCGCAAGGAGGACCTCGTCCCGCTGGGCGACGCGGCGGGCGAGGTGGTCGCGATCGGGGCCGGGGTGCGGCGCTGGAAGGAGGGCGATCGCGTGATCTCGACGTTCTTCCCGACGTGGGCTTCGGGGCCGTTCCGCGGGGAGTACCGTGCCACGGCGCTCGGAGCGGGCGGGAACGACGGGGTGCTCGCGGAGCTGGTGGTATTCGGGGAGGACGCGATCGTCCGCGCGCCGGCGCACCTCGGCTTCAACGAGGCGTCGACGCTGACGTGCGCCGGGGTGACGGCGTGGACGGCGCTGTTCGAGTCGGGGCCGCGGCCGGCGCCTGGGGCGACGGTGCTCGTGCAGGGGACCGGCGGGGTGTCGCTGTTCGCGGCGCAGCTGGCGCGGGCGGCGGGGCTGCGGGTGATCGCCACGTCGTCCAGCGCGGCGAAGATCGAGCGGCTGCGCGCGCTCGGCGTGACCGAGGCGATCGACTACCGGAAGCAGCCGGAGTGGCACGAGGAGGTGCTGCGGCTGACGGGGGGCGAAGGGGTGGATCGGGTGATCGAGGTGGGCGGCGCGGGGACGCTGCCGCGATCGCTGCAGGCGGTGAAGACCGGGGGCGTGGTGAGCCTGATTGGGCTGCTGAGCGGGGTTGGGAGCCAGATCGATCCGATGCCGATCCTGTTCCGCGCGATCCGCGTCGAGGGGGCGGTGGTCGGGTCGCGGCAGGCGACCGTGGAGCTCGTGGCGGCGCTCGAGCTGCATGGGATCCGGCCGGTGGTCGATGAGGTCTTTCCGATCGAGCGGGCGAACGAGGCGCTCGCGAAGCTCGCGGCGGGCAAGCACTTCGGCAAGGTGGTGATCGGGCTCGACTGAGGCGAGGCGGCGGCAAGGAGGCGGTGCTCGCGAGCGAGCGCGGCACGGCACGGCGCCGCGCGGTGAGCAGGCGCCGGACACGACGGGCTGACAGCGGCGCGGCCGGAGCTGCGCGACGTGGCGTGCACGGCGACGTTCCCCGCGAGAGCGGATCACCCGTCCGGCATGTGTGGGAGGGATGTGCCAGCCGGCCGTGATCTGTGCCAAGTGAGGGGGGGCCGGCACCGGCACAACCGCAATGCATTGCGACACACCGGGTGCCGGACCCCCATGAAATGCTCCGTGGAGCGTTTTCGGGTGTGAATTTGTGCCAAAGAACGCTCAGTTTTGCGCAATTTCGTGCCATTCACCCCCCGGAAGCGCGGGATTTTGTGCCAGAAGGGGGGTCCGGGACCCTCCGGACCGCAATCCATTGCGCTTGTCCGGGTCCCGGACCCCTCCAGGGCGCAGTCCACTGCGCTTGCCCGGGTCCCGGACCCCCTCCGGGCGCAGTCCACTGCGCCCTGTGCCTGCCCGGGTTCGGGACCCCTTCCGGCCCGCGATCCGGCGCCTGCGCCGGGGCACGGCCTCCTCCGCCGTTTGCGGCACGTATCCTCTCGACGGCGCAGCGCACATCCGTCGGCTTCTTCCGCTCTCGACCTCGACGCCGAGCTCGGCGACTGGAGCTGCGCCCGCCGGAGCCGCCCCGCGCCCTTGACCCTCGCGCCCCCGGGCGACGATGATCCCGGATGACCAGCGATGATCCGCACCCTCTGGATCGAATCCTTCAAAGCCTTTCTGGACGACCCAGGGCGCACCGCGCCGGGGATCCCGCTCCAGCCGTTCACGGTCCTTGTCGGCCCGAATGGATCGGGCAAGTCGACGATCCTCCAGGCGATCGACACGCTCGGCTGGTTGTCTGCGGGCACCATCAAGGAGATGCTCGATGCCCATAGCTGGGAGTACGCCGATCTCGCGCACCTGCGCGCCGAGCGCTCACAGATCTCGATGCGGGCAGAGATCGATCTGCCGAATGCGGCCCGAGTACAGTGGCACCTGACCCTGGGCTCACGGCGCGCCCCCGGCGTCGCGTCGGAGTGGATCAAGAGAGCCGAAGAGGATGCCTGGCGGTCCGTTCTCCTCCGGAGCGGTAGAAACGTCGCGCAATTTCCGGAGCTCGCCGACGCCGGCGAGGAGAAGACGACGCTGTCGCTCCCCTCCTCCTGGCTCTCCACGATCGACCTCAAGGCCGATCGCGCTCGCTTCCCTACCCTCGTCGCGCTGGCGCAGTGGGCGCGGCGCATCCGGGCCTATTACTTCCTCGATCCGGTCGCCCTCCGGGCGTCGTCCCGCGGCAAGGGCGAGAAATTCGACGAGCTCGGCCTCCACGGCGAAAACTTCGCCTCGTTTCTCGGGCGCATCAAGGCCCGACCCAAGGACTTCGCGCGGCTCATCGAGCGCGTCCGCGCCCACTACCCGCGCCTCGTCGATATCCACGTCCGGCGCAAGAGCTACGGCTGGACTCACCTCGAGATCACAGAGAAGTGGAACGGCGAACAGGCGACCTTCAACGCCCGCCAGGTGAGCGACGGCCTACTCCGCCTCATCGCCGTGGCCGCCATGCACGAGATGCGCGAGCCGCCCAGCGTGCTGCTCCTCGACGAGATCGAGAACGGCCTGCACCCGCGCCTCCTCGGCGGCCTGGTGGCCATGCTGGAGGAGCTTACCAGGACAGGGCTGACCCAGGTGATCGTCACGACCCACAGCCCCATCACCATCAACTACGTCTCGTCTCCCGAGTCCGTGCTCCTGGTCACCCGCGGCAAGGGCGGCGGCGTGCAGGTGACCCCGATGAACGAGACCAAGAGTTTTCAGGAGCTGCGGGAGCACTTCGAGCTCGGGGAGCTCTGGTACAACGCGGGCGAGGAGCGGCTGGTGCCGGGGAAAAAGGGACGATGAGCGGGCGCAAGAAGGCTGCGTACACCGTGTTCATCGCAGCCGAGGGACCTTCGGAGCTGGGCGAGCTCGCCGGGGCCCCACAGTGGCGCTCGCCCGGGACGCCGCGCGAAGGCTACTTCCAGCCCACGCTCCGCAAGCTGCTGGGCGAGGACGTGGCGTTCGAAGGGCAGAAGATCACACTGCTCGGCCGGTTCGACGCGAAGCAGAAGCTCAAGGGACACGCCGATCGAGCGGCCAAGGCCCTCCGCCTCGCGAGCACGCTCGTCGAGGGCTGCCGTGTCCTGGTGTTTGCGCACGACGTCGACAAGGTATCCGGCGAGAAGCGGAACGCCACCGAGCGCGCCCGCCGGGTGAAGGCGCTGCACGAGGAGATCGAGGCAGGCTTCGCGGCCGTGGACGGCGCCGAGCATGTGCTGCGGGTGAAGGCGACGCCGCTTCGGATGATCGAGGCGTGGGCGCTCGGTGACGCGGCGGCGGTGCAGGCAGTCGCGGGGAAAGACGGCGACCCGGCGGCCATCCCGAGGCATCCGGAGGAGACGTGGGGCGACGAGCGCGACCGCGCTTCGGGGCACCCGAAATGCGTGCTCCGGCGCGCGCTGGGCCGCGAGCCGACGCCGGAAGACTTCGCCGAGGTGGCCCGAGGGGCCGACATCGATGTGCTGCGGGCGTCGTGCCCGGCGAGCTTCGCGCCGTTCGCGGATGAGGCCGAGAGAGCGGGGAAGGAGGCTCGGGCGGCTGGGATGCTCGAGCAGTAGCGATCAGCATCGATGAGCAAGAGCCGAAATGATCCTATGAACAGCCAGGCCACCCCCGACGGCTCGCGGGGCTGCTTCTCCTGGACTGGCTCTCCGGCTTCTACGAGCGCGCCCGCGGGGGCAAGCACGGCCTGGTGGTGCTCGCGGTGCCCGGCGGCATCCACGAGGACCGGGTGTGCCTCAACGAGAAGTACAACCTGCCGTACACGCCCGACATGGCTGCGGTGTACCTGGAGACGTCGTGATCACCCGCATCTACATCGACAACTTCCGCACGCTCGTCAATTTCGAATGGAAGCCGGGGAAGCTCGCGCTGCTGCTCGGCGAGAACGGGTCCGGCAAGTCCTCGGTGATCGATGCCTTGTGGGGCATCCGCGCGCTGGTCGCGGAGCAGGGTGAGCTCCGGCGCTGGTTTCCCGGTGTCTCTCGCGCGCGGTGGGAGAAGAGGTTCGACCTGAGCATCGAGCTCGACGTGCAGATCGAGCAGCAGGCTTATACCTACAAGCTGACGATCGAACACAGCCCACACGAACCGAACAAGAGCCGCGTGAAACACGAAACCCTCCAGCTGGGGGACCGGCTCCTCATGGATTTCGCCATGGGGGAACTGCAGCTCTTCGATGACGACGGCGCCCGCGGCCCCCGCGTCAACGGTGACTGGGCCCGCTCCGGGCTGGGCGCCATCGCGGCCGGAAAGGACAACAAGCACCTCACGGCGTTCAAGCGATGGCTGCGTGACGATCTGTGGTTTCTTCGACCGGATCCGCGCGCGATGTCCTCACGCACGGACGAAGAGGCGGACGAGCTCACCCCGGACCTGTCCAACTTCGCTTCCTGGCTTCCTCGATGGATAGCACAGGATTTCAGCGGGGCGATGCACGCCACCCAGGCTCTCCAGCAGGTGCTGGATGGCTTCCAGGCGCTGCAAGTCAGTCGAACGGCGCCGAAGCTCGAGGCGACCTTCCTTCTGGAGGACAGCAGCCCGTACGTGGTGGACTTCTCCGAGCTCTCCGAGGGGCAGCGGCAGCTCTGCAGCCTGTACTTCCTGAGACACGCCGTCCTGCAGCCGGGCAGGCTCGTCATCTTCGATGAGCCCGACAATTACGTCGCGCTTCGAGAGGTCCAGCCCTGGCTGAGCGAGGTGCTCGAGCTCTCGTTGTCGGCGAGCGGGCCGCAAGTATGGTTCATCAGCCACCACCCGGAGCTGCTCAACCAGCTCGCTCCGTCGCACGGGACGAGGTTCTTCCGCGGTCGAGGGCCCACGCGCGTCGCGCCGTTCGCCGGCGCCGAAGGATTGACTGCTGCCGAGACGGTCGCGCGCGGGTGGGACGGTGAGTGATCCCGCGCAGTTCGGCTGGTGCCGAAGCGCAACATCGAGACATGGATCTACGCGCTGGACATGTCGCGGTCTGTTCCTGAAGGGCAGCCGCTCGATGAGGTCGAGGCGTACCCCAAACTCCCTTTCGAGAGCGAATGCGCCGGCGCTGCCGAGGCGTTTGCGGACCACGCTCGCCTGAGCACCGTTCCGCAGAGGGCGGGTTCGGTCCCGTCGCTGCTCGACGGCATCGCCGAGTTCCGGAGGCTCCCGTGAAACCCGAGACCTGCAGCGCGCGGCTGAAGGATCTGCAGAAGCTTCAAGAGGCGATGGTGGCCGCGCAGATCGAGGTGGTGCGGCGCTATCCGGCCATCTCCGGGAAGCTCGCTCGCCTGCACGCCGAGGCCGAGGTCGGCGGGCGGCTCGACGATTTCGTGGGCACCGCCGTGCGCAAGAGCACCGTGCTCTTCCTCCTGCGCACGGTGTTCGTGCGGGTGCTCGAGGACCTTGGTATCCTCGGCGTGAAGCGCCTCGTCGACGACTGGGGGTTCGCGGCGTTCCGCGAGGTCGCGCCGACGCTGGGTTCCTGATCGGAGCGTTCCACCGTACCCGTCCAGTAAAGGACGTCTTGTTCCTCTGTTGCTGGCGGACGCATGGTGCGACCGCACCATGCGTTGCGGGTCAAGAGCAAATGGCAGCGAGAGCGACGGCTCGACGACCGAATCGGCGAGCGGCGACCGGCGGCGACTGGCGCGAAGCAGCTGGAGCGAGGCCGCCTGCGCTCGGCGCGGGTGCCGGCAGTGAACGGTGAACGCTGCCGATCATGGGGCCGCGGTCTTCACCGATCGGACGCGGGACGCGATGATCACCGACATTCCAGAGCTTCCTCTGCGCAGCTTCGGTCCGCAGCTCGGACTCCGGAGGCGTTGCGCAGCCAGGAGAGGAAGTCGAGGTAGTCTCTTCGCCACTTCGCCCACCCGGCAGGTGGGGTGAAGCCCTTCCAGACGGTGGTGAGCTGTTCGTCGGTCAGCATGACGATGCGCGGCGATGGTAGCGGACCGTGGAAAGGTCACGCAAGATCCCGGACCTATCCGAGACGCTGCGCTTGCCGAGATGGATCACGCCCCCAGCCGCCACCTGTCGAGCGGAAGGAGCAGCTTCTCGTTGATGGCACCCTCGTCCCCGAGCGCGGCGAAATTCAGATCGAAGTAACGATACGCGTATTCATCTCCGCCGACCCTGACCTTGTGCTCGGCCCCATTCTTCCTGTTGGCGGAGCGCGAGAGCTGGCTCCAGGCGGAGCTCCAATCGGGCTTCTTGGCTCGTGTGCGGTGCAAGCCGATCCGGAGCTCGGAGGCCGCCATCTCGGCGGGCTTGAGGCTGGCAGGGTCAGGTTCGCCGTCGCAGGAGTCATCGTATCCCGTATCCGCGATGGCATGGATGTGGACCTTGCAATGAGCTCCGTTGCCAGATGCCTGCCAGACGCACTCGACCTGGTAGGCCGGCGTCAGGTCCCATGCCCAGTGTTCAGGCCGGAAGAACGGCTTCGTCGACTGGGGGAGCCTCGCGACGTTGATGGGAGCCCATCGTTCGAATTCGAAGCCCCGCTCGGCTAGAAATTCGTCTGTCAGTTGCAGCAGATCGCACAGCCGCCGATGGTAGGCGTGCAGGAGCCTGTACGCGCGACGCACATCGACGAGCGCCCCAGCCAGATCGACGTTCTTCTCGCTCACCGGATCCTCCACCGCTGGATCATGCACACCGAGCCTTCGCTCCCGAGTCGTTCTGTGGCCGTCGGCAACGACGAGAACCAGGTTTTCCTACGATACCCCCACGCTTCGAGCGCCGCAGCCATGTCGCGCAGGATCGCCGCTTGCGGTGATGCGCGCGCCGAGGCCTCGATCGGATAGAGCACCTCGCGCAGATCCTCCCATCGGATCGTGAGCACCCCGGCGACATCGCTCGCGACCTCGCGCCGAACACGAGCAAGGTAGGCATGCCCCTCCTGCATCACGAGCCCTCCCACCGCGATGAGCCATAGCTGCTTCTTTGAGTGCGCTGGAGTCGCCCGCGCCGCGCGAATCTGCTCCACCCACTGTGCCGGGTCCTGGAATCCTCGATGCTTGGCCTCGATCAGGAGCAGCGTGTCGCCCCACGAGACGAGCACATCGGGCTCGACCCGCACCTTGTTCCGCCCTCCATCGCCTGGCCGGAGGCTGGGCCAGAACGACCACGAGGGCACCTCTACGGGAGGGATCGCGGGCATCGGCGGACCATCGCCCAGGGGCTTGCTCGCGCCACGCAGGATGGTCCACGCGAGCTCGGCCGGCAGGTACTCCAGCCGCTCGAACACCATCGACGTGAGCGGGTCCTCGAGCTCCGTCAGCCCGTCCGCCGCCGTCTCCTGGGTGTTTCCCTCCTCCAGCGTGTCTCCGTCGCTTTCCTCGTCGACGCCGACCGCCACCCGGCCGAGCTTCCCGTGCAGGAGCGCCTTCAGCATGCACGACGAGGCTACAGTCTTGCTGTGCCCGCTGTCATGCGTGACAGCGTGCTCGCCACCTACGCCGTGCCATCGCACGTGCCTCGTGGTCGTCGCCGAGCATGCGCTCCTCCGGGGGGCGTCGGGACGGCCTCGGGCTTCTTCGCGCCGGGTGGAGCCAGAGAGGAGGTGCGTGCCGTGTGGTACGATGGCGAACCGAACCTACATCGGCGACCCAGAGACCTCCTCCTTTCGCGGCTGCGAACCGGCACGGCCATGCACGAGCCCTATGCCCCGGCGGGCGAGCGGCCCCCGACCCGCTCACGCCTCATGAGCCCGGTTTTCACCCTGCCACCGTGCCGCGGGCGGAAGCATGGTTCTCCTGCGGCCGGCCCTCACGGACGGCCGCCATCCCAGAGAACCGAAAGGAAGCGCCCATGTCCAAGAGTAAGCCCACCCCAACGATCAGCGGTCCGTCACCAAGAATCCCACCAGCGACGCCTACCGGGCCGACCGGGACAACAGGATCGCCCAGGGCCACCCCAACCCGCCGCCCCCTCCTGCGCCGCAGCCCGAGGCGTCGCAGCCCACGAAGAGATGATGGCCGCGGAGGCGCCCTCGTGCTCCATGCCGGGGCGCCTCCCTGGTTCTCGAAGTCGCGACCTATGTCCAAGGCCAAAGCGATGAACCCCCCTGTCATCCCCGGGCCCTTGCCGATGCGCGGGGGCCTCCTAGCCCTGCTGGCCTCGGCCTTCCGGCTGCGCGAGCGCATCCAGGATCGGCCTGGCGGCATGTCCACGACCACCGCCAAGCGCGTCCTCGGAGACGAGCCGCAGGTTCGCTCCGAAAAGCGGGCCGCCCTTGTCCGCGTGCTGCTCGAAGCCCTCTTCACCCCTGACTACCTCGCCGCGCGAGGTCTCACGAGGAAAGAGATATACATCCACAATGAGCTCGTGGCCGCCGCACTGGAAGATGTGCTCGATCGATGGGACGAGCTCGCACGGCTGTTGAATCCCAGCGCGCTCCCGGCCGACTCCTTCTTCTTCTCGTCGCTCCTGCAATCCACCGGGCTGCTCGCGGACGTCCTCGTACGGTGCGCCGCGTACCTCGTCCTATACCGAGACATACATTCCGTTCTCGAGGCGATCCCGGCGTGGTACCAGCAACCTGGTCTCCAAGGCGTTTACGACGATCTGGTCCGCCGGGCGCGCAGAGGCGTCCCATCCCAGGAACGCCTCCGCCGAGACACCCGCCTGGACAAGCGCACCTTGCAGGCCATTCGGAGGGGCACGGGCGAGCTGCCCCAGGGCGAAACCCTCGTGCAGCTCGCCAGCGCGTTCGCGACGTACGACGTGGCGAGCCACACCGGCGGCCGGCTATCAGCCGCCGAGATCGAGCTCGAGCTACGCGTTGCCTGTGCCGTCGCCCGCGTGCGCGCTCACGCACAGACCGATCCATCGCTGAGCGTCATCCTCGGCGAGCACTTCGCGCACCTCCGGCGGCTGCGCTCAGAGCTGCGAGCATATACACGCGACGAGCTTGCGGTGATCGTCGTTCGAGGCATGCGTTCGCCGTATGCCGATGCGCTACGGCGCGTCGCCCAGACGCACGCAATCGAAAGCATCTTCAGCTTGGTCATGCAGGAAGAACAGCGTGCAGCGCGCATCCATGCTCTCATCAACACGCAACCCGAAAAGGCGATGCGTGAGATAGCCGCAGAGATGTCGGACATGGCGCAGCGGGTACGACGCGATCTGGAGCAGCACGAATTCCTGGAGACGTCCAAGGTACCACGGCTGCTGGTACGGATCCTGGAACAGGGCACCGCACTCGTCACCGAGCTCACCAAGTCGCCGGCGGAGCGTTCTACGGCGACGGAGGCAGCCTTCAGGAGCTTGTACGAGAGCAACGATGAGCTCGAGGCGGAGTCGCTGGTTCTTCGAGCGCTTGCTCCGTGGGAGCACCTCACCGCGGCTGCGCGCGAGGCGCTCCTCCGCGAGGCGGTCGCGCGTTCGCCCTCTTCTGTGTTCGCTCGTGGCTATCTGGCCGACCATCTTGTTCGCCACGGCAGGATCGACGAGGCCATCGCGCACCTCTACGCTATCCTGGGCGAGAGACCAGACGATCACGAGACTCGGGAGCACTTGGCCCTGCTGCTGGTCGAAGCAGCGCCTCGCGAAGCGCTCGCCGAGGCCGAGGCCGCGCTTGAGCATGGTGGCCGGACAGCCGCGTCCCACTATGTACACGGCGAGTGTCTCATCAAGCTCAACCGTCCATCTGACGCCGAAGCTTCTTTTCAGCGAGCATTGAAGATGAACCCCCATCACTCCCCGTCCCTGGACGGCTTGTCGAGGTGCCGCCGCGCCCTGGGCGACGAGCGCGAAGCGCGCAGGCTGGAGCAACAAGCGGCCTTCTACGGCGGCGCAGCAGGGGGATTTTACCAATCAATAGCACATCGAGACCACAAGACGCCCGCCACGGTCTCGAAGGAGGGCGGCCCCTCTTGACTCAGCCAAGAACGAAGATCCTTGCCCACTTCGGCCGGGTGACGACGATCGTTGAGCTCGTCCGCCAGGGGGCCATGTGCGCCCGGACTGGGCCGCCGCACGAGCAGCCGCCGGGTCCGGCTTCGCGAGCCCTTCAACAGCGAACCCATGGCCTCATCAGGCCCGAGCTCGTCGTGCCGGGCCCGGAGCCACGCGGCCACCAGGGTGGGTAGATCGAGTACCCGACTCGCGACCCAACACCTCGCGCGATCCCCTGATATGCTCCGGCCCCTTGAGGCCGTTGCCCGCGCTCGGGCACCGCCGGAGGCAGGAATGCCCGCGAGACGATCGCTCAAAGCGCCCGACACCACCGCTACCCTTCAGTCCTTCGGCCCCCCCGCGGATCCATCGACGCCCACCGTCCCCTCGGTCCTCGCCGTCATCTCCGCAGGACGGCTCCTCGACCTCTGCCGGCTGCTCGGCTGCGACGTGCGCGACATCGTCGGCAACAAGGACCGCCTCGCCTCCAGGCTCTCCGAGCACCTGGGCGGGCGGCTCCCTACCCTTCTCCGTGAGCTCGGGCGCGACGAGCTCCGCGCCGTCTGCCGCCGGCACTGCCTCGATCCATCCGCCCGGGCGCGCGGTGATCTCCAGGCGCTCGTGCTCGAGGCCGCCGGGTTCGATCCGCGTGCGGCGACGGTACGGCCGCCCGCTGCCAGCGCGGACAGCCTGCCGGCCAAGGGCCAGATCGTGCACGCCCGGCACCGCCAGTGGCTCGTCGACGACGTCGTCCTGGGCGCGGGGGATGAGTCACCGCTTGTCCGCCTCGTCTGCCTGGACGACGACGATCCCGGACGCCAGCTCGACGTGCTCTGGAACCTCGAGCTCGGCGCGCGCGTCGTCGAGCCGGAGACCCACGGCCTCGGCGACGCCTCGCGGCTCGATCCCCCCGCGCACTTCGGCGCCTACCTGCACGCCCTCAAGTGGAGCGCGGTGAGCGCCGCGGACGCCACCCGCTTCCAGTCCCCCTTCCGGGCGGGCATCAAGCTGATGGCCCACCAGCTCACGCCGCTCATGAAGGCGCTGGAGCTGCCGCGGGCCAACCTGTTCATCGCCGACGACGTCGGCCTCGGCAAGACCATCGAGGCGGGCCTCGTGCTCCAGGAGCTGCTCCTGCGCCAGCAGGCGAGCTTCGTCCTCGTCGTGTGCCCCGCCTCGGTCTGCCTCCAATGGCAGGGCGAGATGCAGCGCCGCTTCGGCCTGCGCTTCGAGGTCATGACCCGGCAGTTCGTCGCCTACAGGCGGCAGGAGCACGGGTTCGGTATCAACCCCTGGAGCACCCACAACCGCTTCATCGTCTCGCACGCCCTCCTGCGCCGGAGCGAGTACCGCGAGCCGCTCCTTCACCACCTCGGCGAGCGGGCACGCAAGGGCCTGCTCATCCTCGACGAGGCCCACGTCGCCGCACCGGCCTCCGCCAGCAAGTACGCGACCGACACGGACATCACGCGCACGATCCGCGACCTTGCCCCCCGCTTCGACAACCGCATGTTCCTCAGCGCCACGCCGCACAACGGCCACTCGAACAGCTTCAGCGCGCTGCTCGAGATCCTCGACCCGGTGCGCTTCACGCGCGGCGTCCCGGTCGAGGGGAAGAAGGATCTCGATCCGGTCATGGTGCGCCGGCTCAAGCGCGATCTCCGCCAGCTCGGCGTCGAGCGGTTTCCCCGCCGCCTCCTCGTTCAGCTCGCCCTCTCGAACCGCGGCGGGACGTGGCGCCTCGAGCGGACGAGCTACGACGCCGAGACCGGGGAGGAGAGCAAGACGGTGGCGAGCGACATCGGCCAGGGGCAGCCGATCGAGCTCTCGCTCAGCGAGAAGCTCCAGCGTTACATGGAGCTCTGCGCGCCGGAGTCCGGGCAGGGCCGGCTCCCGTTCATCCACATGCAGCAGCGGCTCCTCTCGAGCCCCGAGGCGTTCGCGCGCACGCTCGAGGTCCATGCGCAGGGCCTCGCGAAGAAGGGCGGCCCGGTCGCCGCGCCGCAGCAGCAGAAGCTCTCCCTCAAGGCGCGGGCGGCCAGAGGCTCGGCCGCGACCGACGTCGAGGCCGACCCGGAGACGCACGGCCTCTCCGACGACGCGCTCGCCGAGGAGAGCGACGCGGCCGTCCGTCGCGCCAGCGCGGCGCTCCCTAGCCCGACCGACGAGGCCCGCGCGCTCCTCGCCGAGATGCGCGCGCTCGCCGAGAAGGCCCGCGGGGAGCCCGACGCCCGGTCGCTGGCGCTGCTCGGCTGGATGCGGGAGCACCTGTGCCCGGCCATCGGCCTCGGCGCGGACGCGCGCGCGAGCCGCGCCTGGACGCCGCGCCGGGTCATCCTCTTCACCGAGTACGCCGACACGAAGCGCTACCTCGTCGAGCTCCTCACCGCGGCGGTCGCGCACACCGACGAGGGCGACCAGCGGATCATGCAGTTCCACGGCGGCATGGGCGACGACGCCCGCGACGAGGTGCAGCGGGCGTTCAACAGCGCGCCCGACGAGCACCCCGTGCGCATCCTGGTCGCGACCGACGCCGCGCGCGAGGGCGTCAACCTGCAGGCGCACTGCGCCGACCTCTTCCACATCGACATTCCCTGGAACCCGGGCCGCATGGAGCAGCGCAACGGCCGCATCGACCGCACGCTCCAGCCGGCCGCGGAGGTCCGCTGTCACTACTTCGTCTACCCGCAGCGGAGCGAGGATCAGGTGCTCGAGACCGTCGTGCGCAAGATCGCCACGGTGCAGCGCGAGCTCGGCTCCCTCGGGGCGGTGCTGCTCGGCCAGATCGAGGCGGCGCTCGCGAACGGCATCACGCGCAAGGCGCGCGCCAGTGTGGAGAAGGTCGGATCCGACACGAAGACCGCCACGGTCGACGCCGAGCTCGAGGCGCGGCGCACCGATCTGGAGGCCGTGCGCGCCGAGGTCGAGCGCGCCGGCCGGCGCCTGGAGAGCTCCCGGCGCACGCTCGAGGTGGAGCCCGAGTCGCTGCGGGGCGTCGTCGAGATCGGGCTGCGGCTCGCGGGCGCCTCGTCGCTGAAGGACGCGGGCAAGACCAGCGACGGCCGCGCGACGTACGAGCTGCCGGCGCTCGACCGCTCCTGGGAGGCGACGCTCGACACGCTGAGGCCGCCCCGCGCGCGCACCGAGGACTTCTGGGAGTGGCGTCAGAAACCTCCGCGGCCGGTGACCTTCCACCCGCTGGCGAGCCTCTCCGAGGGGGCCGAGCAGATCCACCTCGCGCACCCGCTCGTGAAGCGCATCCTCGATCGCTTCCTCGCGCAGGGCTTCGGCGCGCACGACCTCACCCGGGTGAGCGCCGTGGTCGCGCCGGGCGAGAGCGTCGTACGCGTGATCGGGTTCGCCCGCCTCACGCTCTTCGGCATCGGGGCGGCGAGGCTCCACGACCAGCTCGTCCCGGTCGCGGCCGCGTGGTCCGGCGAGGCGAGCGATATCAAGCCGTACAAGGACCGCGCCACGTCGGTGAACGCGATCACCTCGACCGAGCGGCTCCTGGCGGGCTCGGGCCACGCGCCCAGCGCGACGATCGGAAAGCGCATCCAGCAGCACGCCGACGCGCTCTTTCGGGCCCTCTGGCCGCACCTGGAGGCCGAGGCCGACGCGCTGGCGGTCGAGGCGCGCCAGGGCCTCGCCGAGCGCGCGCGGCGCGAGGTCGACGACCTGCGCGGCCTGCTCGCACGGCAGCGTACGGCGATCGACAAGGCGGAGGCACGCCTCCGCCAGCCGGACCTCTTCAACCTGCAGGACAAGGAGCAGAAGCGCCAGGTGGACCTCGATCTCCGGCACCTCGAGCGGCGGCGCGCGGCGGCCGCGGGCGAGATGGAGTCCGAGCCGGCCGCGATCGAGGCGCTCTACGACGTTCGCATGTCGCGCCTCACGCCGGTGGGGCTCGTCGTCGCATGGCCGGAGTCGATGACATGAAGGATCGCGACGTTCTCTTTCACAAGAAGTGGCTCGGCCTCGCGCAGCCCATCGAGGGCCTCGTCTTCAGCGTGCCCGCGCTCGCCGACGCGCAGATCGCCCCCGAGGAGCGGCCGGAGCTCTCGGCGGCCTTCGAGGCGCAGCTCACGGGCGATCCGCCGCGCATCCGGAGCCTCGAGGCGTTCTTCCGCGACTTCCTCGGCTACGCGTCGCCGGCGATGCTGGTGCCGCGCGCCGAGCTGCCGGCCGACCTGTCGTTCTACGCCGCCGAGGGCGGGCAGGAGATCCGGCCGAGCTTCGCCCTCGGCCGCGGCCCGTTCGCCGCCGACGACCCGTTCGCCGCGTTCGACGAGGCGCCGAGCGCCTCGCAGGGCGGGGCGGCGAGCGACGGCGGGTCGCGGGCCTCCTCGGAGCCCGCCGCGCAGCCGGGCGCCTCCGACGCGAAGAAGCCGTGGTTCGCGCTCCTGTGGGACCTCACCGAGACCGGCGCCGGCCTCGACCTCGACGAGCCGGAGAGCGAGACCGGGCCGTGGCGCTACCCGCCGACGGCGAAGCTCGAGCGCCTCCTTCGGCACGCCGGCGTCCCCGTCGGTTTCCTCTTCAACGGCGCGCACCTGCGCCTCGTCTACGCGCCGGCCGGCGAGTCGGCGGCGCACCTCACGTTCCGGGTCGAGCACCTGCGCGGCTCGGAGGGCCGCCCGCTCCTCACGGCGCTCGACCTGCTGCTCCACGCGCGGCGGGCGTACAGCGCCTCGCCCGAGCACACGCTCGAGGGGCTGCTCGCCGAGAGCCGGCGCCGGCAGGCCGACGTCACCGAGGAGCTGGCGAAGCAGGTCTTCGAGGCGGTCGAGACCCTCGTCGCCGGCTTCGAGGCCGCGGCCGCGCGCGACTACGGGCGCGACCAGCTCGACTGGCTGAGGGCGGCGATCGAGGCCGAGGGCGACCACTTCTACCAGGGCGTGCTCTCGGTCGTGCTGCGGCTCGTCTTCCTGCTCTACGCGGAGGACCAGGCGCTCCTGCCGGTGGAGCACCGCACGTACGCCGAGCACCTGAGCCTCGGCGGCCTGTACGCGCGGCTCAGCCACGACGCCGGCGCCCACCCCGAGAGCATGCACCACCGCTTCGGCGCGTACGGGCAGCTCCTTGCGCTCTTCCGGGCCGTCTTCTTCGGCGTGAAGCACGGCACGATCGAGCTCCCGCCGCGGCGAGGCCGCCTGTTCGACCCGAACACGTACCCGTTCCTCGAGGGCGGTTTGCCGGGCTGGACGGCCGCGGTGACCGACCCGGGGGCGCGCGCGCAGGCGCGGCCGCCGAGCATCGACGACGGCACGGTCTACAAGGTGCTGCACCGGCTGGTTGTCTTTGGCGGGCAGCGGCTCAGCTACCGCACGCTGGACGTCGAGCAGATCGGCAGCGTCTACGAGTCGTTGATGGGCTACCACGTGCTCCGGATCGAGAGCCCCGCGGTGCGGCTCGGCAAGTTCGGCGTATGGGCCGAGACCCGGGCCCTCCGCGCGATGAGCCCGACCGACCGGGCGCGCTTTCTCAAGGAGACCTGCGGCCTGAATCCGGGGCCGGTCCAGGCGATCGAGAAGGCGGTGAAGGAGGCCGGCACGGAGGACGGCGCGCTCGTGGAGGCGCTTGCTGCGCAAGCGGGCGTCCGTCGTGGCGATGAGAGCCGCCATCGCGCAAGTACCGGCCGGCTGGTGCTGCAGCCCGGCGAGGAGCGCCGCCGTACCGGCAGCCACTACACGCCGCGCTCGCTCACCGAGAAGGTCGTGCGGCGCACGGTGGAGCCGCTCCTCGCGTGCCTGGGCGAGGCGCGCACGCCGGAGCAGATCCTCCAGCTCAAGATCTGCGACCCGGCCATGGGTTCCGGGGCGTTCCTGGTCGCCGCGTGCCGTGAGCTGGCCGGGGAGATCGTCGCCGCCTGGACGCGGCAGGGCGAGCTCGCACGCGTCATCGAGCAGCACGGCGATGCGCACCTCCACGCGCGGCGGCTCGTGGCGCAGCAGTGCCTTTATGGCGTCGACAAGAACGCTGCGGCCGTCGAGCTGGCGAAGCTGTCGCTGTGGCTGGTGACGTTGAGCCGTACGCTGCCGTTCACATTCGTGGATCACGCGCTACGGCATGGAGACAGCCTCGTAGGGCTCGACTTCAGGCAGATCGAGGCATTCCACTGGGCGCCTTCGGGACAGACGGAGACGGTCCGGGTGCTGTTGCGGGACGCGCTCGACCAGGCGGTGGAGCTGCGGCAGCAGATTCTAGCACTGGCCGATCACGAGGATCCGGTTTCGCAGGGCGAGAAGCGGCGCCTGTTCGAGTTCTCGCAGCAGGCGATCGAGCGGGTGCGGGTCGTGGCGGATGCGTGCGTGGGGGCGTTCTTCGCCGAGACGAAGGACGCGGCGCGGGAGAAGGAGCGGAAGCGAAGGCTTGCGCTGGTGGAAACGTGGCTCGGGCGGGAGAGAGGCGCGCTGGACGAGATGCGCGCGGAGAAAGAGCGGGCGGCGGACCTCGCGGCGGCAACGGCGGCGCGCGAGGAGCTGGAGGCGCTTTCGGCCGAGGCGCGCGACAAGCTTCCGCCGTTCCATTGGTGGATCGAGTTCCCCGAGGTGTTCTTCGAGGAGCGGCCGGACCCCCTGCAAAGGGGCGAGGTCACCGGCGCCGTGCTGATGGAGGGAGTTGTCGGAAATCCGCCGTTCGGCGGCAAGAATAACATTATCGACGGAAATCCAGGCGGCTACCTCGACTGGCTCAAATGCGTCTCCCCGGCTGCACACGGCAACAGCGACCTATCAGCACATTTTTTCCGCCGTGGGGCGACCCTCCTCGGCGAGAACGGGACATTCGGTCTCATCGCGACCAACACGATAGCGCAGGGCGACACACGCACCACCGGGCTCGCCGAGCTAGTACGCCGCAACTGGACACTCTACGACGCAACGGACTCAATGCCGTGGCCCGGTGCTGCGGCGGTGACGGTGTCACTTGTGCACGGAGCGCACGGTCGCGCGATACCGCATGCTCGACCAGCACTCAATGGGACGCCCGTTCCGGTCATCAACTCGCGCTTGCGACCCAAACCCGAGCGTCTCGATCCGGAAGCACTGAGCGCAAACGCCAACAGTAGCTTCCAGGGCAGCATCGTACTTGGCATGGGGTTCATACTTACACCGGCCGAACGAGATGCCCTCGTAAAGAAGAGCCCGAAGAACGCTGAACGCATTTTCCCTTACCTCGGCGGTGAAGAGCTCAACACCAGCCCCACCCAGTCGATCGATCGACATGTCATTAGCTTCGGGCAGATGGAGCTTGCGGAGGCGGAGCGATGGCCAGATCTCATCCGCATCGTGCGCGAGAAAGTAAAGCCCGAGCGGGATAAAAACAACCGCGAGGTCCGACGCAAATACTGGTGGCGCTTCGGCGAGACGGCCCCTGCGCTCTACGCGACCATCGCCCCGCTCGACCGATGCCTGGCAACGTCCGGCATAAGCAAACACCGGGTATTCGCACTCGTCCCGTCGACTTGGATCTTCAGCCATAATCTTTACGTTTTTCCGCTACAGGACTTCAGCACATTTGCGGTGCTTCAATCTCGCACTCACATTCCTTGGGCATCCCTACTCTCTTCTGGCCTCGAAGACCGCGGCGGCTATCGCCCCTCCGACTGCTTCGAAACCTTCCCCTTTCCAAGATCCGACCCGCGAACGGTCATCCCCGAGCTTGGGTTAGTCGGAGAGCACCTCTATGACACCCGGGCTCGTTTCATGATCGACACCAACCAGGGTCTCACGAAGATCTACAACGCGATTAAGGACCCGGCCTGCAACGATCAGCGCATCCTCGAACTGCGCCGCCTCCACGAGGAGATGGACCGCGCCGTCCTCGCCGCCTACGGATGGAGCGACATCGCCGTGCCGCCCTACTGTCCCCTGACGCATACGGACTGCGAGGCGCTCCAGGCGTTCGAGGACGAGGTCATCGACCGCCTCTACGTGCTGAACGCCGAGCGCGCGCGCGAGGAGCAGCGGCTCGGACTCGCAGGCAAGAAGAAGGGCCGCGCGGCGAGAGACGACGACGACGCGAACGATGCGCCGAAGGAAGTCTCGGCAGAGAAGAAGCCGGGCAAGGGCAAGAAACCTGCGACCGCGCAGGGAAAGCTCTTCTGAACCGAGCCTGCGCGCATGCTCCAGCTACGATCTCCCATGCTTCGGTGGCCATTGACCCTTGAGAATGGCCGGCACGCCTTCTGGCCACAGGAGCGCGTCCTCGAACTTGATCCCACCTTCCTCCGGATCCCCGTACGCATCCCACCCGCAGGCGGGTGGCTTGATGCCTTCATGCTCCATGAGAGCCCGCGAAATCTCGATGACCTCCTGAGGCGGCTCAGATTGTGTCCATGACTCGAAGAGCTCCCGCAGCCGTGTCGCGAGTGGCAGGCGGCGTTCGTAGTGCACCGGCTGAAACTGCGGCGCCATATAGTGAGCCCCCTTCGTCACGTACGCAATATAGATATCCAGCAAGCGCAGAATGTGCTCGCGTGGCGGCACACGGCTGAACGTCCGGTAGACACGCGGGGCAGCAAACGCCGACAGCCAGTAGATGACATTGATGACATCCGTCGTGTCCTCGATGTCCTCTCTTCCCTCGCCGCTCGTAAATGTGAGGGTGTTCCCGTCCTCGAACGTGACTTTCATTGCTCCTCCCTCACCAGTACGTACACTGACGTTTTCCGGGACCCCAGCCGTTCGTGATCAGAATGTAGGCTCCAGCAACGAGGCTACCGTGCCTGAGGCAGCCGTAGGCGCACCATGACTTGAAAAGGAGGTTCCCGAGCCCCCACGGGCACCAGGGACATTCACCTGTTCCACAGTGTGTCACCATGCAGAACGCCTGCTCGCCGCTGCTCAACGGACATTCGGTCGTCTGAGGGCACCCATACGGCTCATTGAAGCACGCGAAATCGGGGTAGATGCCGTCGGTCGAGGCCAGCGTGGTCGCCTCGGGCGTCTCGATCCAGAGGCGCGCCGAGTCCCACCCGGCCGGTGCGTGCTGCTCGATCAGCGCGTCGAGCGCCTCGAAATCGAGCGCCGCTGGATCGACGACCCGCGTTTCCACGAGGCTCGCAACCATCACCGCCGCGTAGGAAGTCGCCATCGTTTTGAGCGCGACCTCTTGGGGGTCGATGCTCATGAGCTCGTCGTAGGCTGCCTCGGCCTCGGCCGACATCATCTCGCTCTCCTGATCGTCCTCCACGTCGTCGTCCGTCTCGCTGGCGTCGTCGGGGTGCGCCGGCGGCGGGTGCTCCGCGGATTCGTTCTCGATCTCGTCTCCATCGGATGGACGTAGATGGATCGTGCACGCCGGAACCAGCACAGCGACCATGCCCCCCGTCAACACGAGCGCACCCACGCGACGCATCCATGCCTGCATGATGCCCTCCTTGACGCGGCGCACCGTACGCAGGCTCGCCGGCGACGTCCATGCGGCCGTCGCAGGGTGTGAACGTAGGGGCATGCCTGACCCTTTCCCTTCGCGAGGTCGACCAACCCGTGACCGCGCACGGAGAGCTCTCCTGAGCCGAGCCTGCGCGCGTGCTTGGCGACCTCGACCGCGCCCTCCGGGCTCGCCACGCGTTCGTTCTCCGGTATAGGGTCACGCCGTCCGCACCATGAAGATCACCCGCCTCTCCCTCCGCGACTTCCGGGGCTTCAGGAGCCTCGACCTCGATTTTTCGCCGGACGTCACCGCGCTCGTCGGCGTCAACGGCGCTGGCAAGACCTCGATCCTCGACGCGCTCGCGCTCCTGCTCTCGTGCCTCGTGGAGAGCATCCGCTCGGGAGAGCCCGAAACCATCGCGCCAAGTGCGAGCGACGTCCGGGTTGGAGCGTCGACGGCGCAGCTCTCGCTGACCGCGGACATCAGTGTGCAGCCTACCCACTGGAGCATCGCGAAGACGCTGCCGGGGCACCCACCTGGAGCGTCGAGCGCGCTCGACGCGCTGCATGAGCCCGTCGCGGCCGCGCAGACCACGATCGCGCTCGGCTCCCCTTTCCTCCCGCTCGTCGTCTACTTCCCCACGAACCGGAGCGCGCTCGATATCCCGGAGCGGATCCGCACCCCCCACGCCTTCGATGCGCTGAGCGCCTACGACGGCGCACTCGAGGGCGGGGCGAGCAACTTCCGGGGCTTCTTCGAATGGTTTCGCCAGGAAGAAGACATCCTCAACGAGCAGCAGGTCCTCGAGATCTTGCACGAGGAGCAAGGCCTCGACGGTTCCTCCACGCCGTCGCCGTTGCCGGTCGTCCGCAGGGCGATCGAGGCGCTCCTGCCCGGCGCGCGTAGGGTCCGTATCGAGCGTCGGCCGCAACGCATGACCGTCGAGCTGAACGGCACGCGCCTCGACGTCGCCCAGCTCTCGGACGGCGAGAAGTGTCTCCTCGCCATGGCGGGGGACCTCGCGCGGCGTATGGCGCTCGCGGCGCCGACGCTAGAGAACCCGCTCGAGCACCCCGCGGTCGTCCTGATCGACGAGATCGAGCTCCACCTCCATCCTGGGCTCCAGCGGGTGATCCTGCCGCGGCTCCAGAAGGTGTTCCCGCGGGCCCAGTTCATCATCACCACGCACTCTCCCCAGGTGCTCTCCTCGCTGCACGCGGCGAACGTCCGCGTCCTGGAGCGCTTCGAGCTCCGAACGCTCGACCGCGGCACCTGGCGGCGCGACACAAACCGCATCCTGGAGGCGGCCTTCGGCGATCCAGGGCGGCCTCCCGAGGTGGCGGCCAAGCTGAACCTGTTGCGCGACGCCGTCGATGCCGACCGCTACGACGAAGCGCGCCAGCTCATCCGTGAGCTGTCCACCATGATCGAGGGGGACGACCCCGACGTCTTCTTCTACCAGCAGCTCCTGCCGCCTGAAGACACCACCGAGGCCGCTTCGTGAGGCACATCGTGAAGGGCGCCGAGCCGGCGACGGTCACGGAGACACGCACCGCATCGACGACCGACCTCTCCACGGTGGCTCGGGCTCGCACAGCGTTCGATCAGATCGACAAGGGTCGCGTGCGCGCCAATCTCGCGCACGAGCAGGGCTGGCTCTGCGCCTTCTGCATGCGCCGTATCGCCCCTGACGCCGCCGACGCTCGTGGTGAGCGCACGATGAAGATCGCCCACCGCACGCCGATAGACGTCGATCCAGCGCAGGCCCTCTCGTGGAGGAACCTCCTGGGCTCATGCGACGGCGGGCAGCGCTCGGGATGGCGGACGAGGAGCTGCGACGCCGCGCAGGGATCGACGGCGTTGACCGTCGACCCGACGGTGCAAGCCTCCTGCATTCAGCTTCGGTACGAGCGCCGCGACACCCACGAGGGGCTCTTCATCACATCGGATCACCCCGCTCTCAGCGCCGATGTCGACCAGACGCTCGGCCTGAACTCTGGAGACCTCCCCCTGCTGCGGGAGCAGGCGTGGAAGGCCTTTTGCGCGCTCCAGCAGAAGCACGCGCCGAAGCAGTACGGCCGCCCCGCGCGGGCCGCGTTCTTCCAGACGTGGATGAAGCAGCAGCCCGCGCGCCTCCCCGAGATGCTCGGCGTCATCGAGGAGCGCATCCGGTGAGCACGCCAAAGGGTTGCCTTCACGCCGGCATGGACGCGATCCTGCTGCGGTGACCCCTGCCGACGTCCGCCGTCACCTCGTCGAAGCCCTCGAAGCCGATCTCGTCGGCCCCTTCGTGCCCGACAGCCACGCGCAGGGCGGCCAGGAGATCCTGCCGATCCCGCCGTCGCGCTGGTACCTGACCGGCTTCCTCGCGCCGCAAGGCGGCCGCGTCCCCGATCCGGAGGATCGCGACTCCACCGACACCGGATTCGCCGCCGGCAGCGAGAGTCAGGCCGAGGACGCCGGCACCGAGGAGCCGGAGCCCAAGCGGCCGGTCCGCTTCCCCGCCTCGATGGGGCTGTCCGTGTTCCTGCCCCCGGGCAAGGACGACACGATCCACATCGATGTCTGGTACGCGGACTACGACAAGATCGAGGTCGCGCTCGACCACACCGACAAGAAAGTCCCCGGCTGGAAGCGGGTGCCGTACGGTCCGGTCCGCGTCGCGGTACCGCTCGACCCGAGCGTCCTCCAGCAGAAGGACGGGATCCCCGTCCCCGGCTCGCGCAACCTCATCCTGAAAGGCGAGCTCCGCACGACGGCCATGGACGGCCTCGATCCCGGCACGCGCGTGCTGAGCCTGTTCCTGGTCAACGACCGCACCGCCGAGGAGCAGGACCGCGACAAGCAGTTCGCCTTCCAGGTGCGGATGGAGCTCACCTACGAGCGCGGCTTCGTCTCCCGCCCGAACCGGCGCGGCGAGGAAGGCGACGAGGATCAGCGCGCGCTCGCGCTCGCCTTCCGCGACCACAGGGAGTGGGCCGTCGGCCACAACACGAGCGTCGAGCGCCCGGTGGAGAAGAACGGCAAGGTCCTCCGCCTCCGCACGACGCAGCTCCCCTGCTTCGAGGTGCCGCGCGTCGGTCACCGGAAGATCGATGACGCCGCGCTGGGCATGATGGACCTCGGCAAGCTCGACGCCAAGGGCATCGCGAACGCGCTCTCGCCCCTCATCGATGCTTACGGCGCATGGATTGACAAGCAGCGTTACACACCGCTCGATCGGCTCGAGGGCACGCGCGATGAGCTGATGAACAAGGCGGCGCGGGCCAAGGAACGCATCGCCGCGGGCATCGCCCTGCTGGGCGAGAAAGACGAGGTGCTGAAGGCCTTCAAGTACATGAACCAGGCGATGCACGTCGCGGCGATGCAAGCGGACAGAACCCGCGAGGATCGCCGCTACACCGGCGGCAGGCAGCCGGAGTGGCGCCCGTTCCAGCTCGCCTTTATCCTATTGAACCTGCCGTCGGTCGTGGACGCGAGCCACCCCGAGCGGAAGCTCGCGGAGCTCATCTACTTTCCTACCGGCGGCGGCAAGACCGAGGCCTACCTGGGCCTCATCGCATTCGTGCTCCTGCTCCGACGCCTCCGCGGGCGAGGGACGCCGCACGAGGGGCGCGGGGTCGCGGTCCTGCTCCGGTACACGCTGCGGCTCCTGACGCTGGACCAGCTCGGGCGCGCGGCCACCTTGATATGCGCACTGGAAGAGCTCCGGCGCCGGTACCCCAAGGAGCTCGGCAACGCCCGGTTCACCGTTGGCCTCTGGGTCGGCGCGAGCGCCAGCGCCAACCGGCTGAAGGACGTGCACGAGGCGCTCTCCGACTACACGCCGGGCAGGACCGACTCCCCCTTCCCGCTCACGACCTGCCCGTGGTGCGGCGAAGCCATCAAGATCCAGAACATCAAGCTCGTCGACGCCGAGGGGAAGCCGACTAAGAAGAGCTTCGCGCGCGCCGCCGTCTACTGCGACGACGCGAAGTGCCTTTACACCGAGGCGAGGACGCCCGGCCTCGGCCTCCCGGTACTGTTCGTCGACGAGCAGATCTACCAGGAGGTCCCCAGCTTCCTCGTCGCCACCGTCGACAAGTTCGCGATGATGCCCTGGCTCGGCGACGCCGGCATGCTGTTCGGCCGAGCCACGCACCTCGACGCGCAGCGGGCCTACGGCGTGATGCACGATCCCAGGCCCGGCGCCAAGCCGCTCCCCGAGGGGCTCCCGCCCCCCGAGCTCATCGTGCAGGACGAGCTGCACCTGATCAGCGGCCCGCTCGGCACGATGGTGGGCCTCTACGAGGCCGCGGTCGACTACCTCTGCGAGCACCCCATCGGCGGCGCGCCCCGGCCGCCGAAGGTGGTCTGCTCGACGGCGACGGTCCGGCGCGCGCGCGAGCAGATCAAGGCGCTCTTCGGGCGCACGATGGTCCTCTTCCCGCCCCGCGGCATCGCCGAAGGCGACACCTTCTTCTCCGAGGTCGAGCGCGACGAGCCCGGCCGGCTGTACGTGGGCGTCGGCGCTCCCGGCCGCGCGCTCCGCGCGGTCTCGGTGCGCTCCTACGCGGCGCTGCTCGCCGCCTCGCGGAAGCACTTCGATCCAAAGGGCGAGCCGAAGCAGCCGGCCGACCCGTACATGACGCTCATCGGGTACTTCAACAGCCTGCGCGAGCTCGGCGGCATGCGGCGCCTCGTCGAGGACGAGGTGCGCAACCGCGTCGACAACATCGAGGAGGAGAAGCGACCGTTGCTCTTCCTCGGGCCGCACCCGTGGGCCAGGAACCGCAACCTTGAGATGCCCGCCGAGCTCACGTCCCGGGAGCGGACGGAGAACGTCAAGGAGACGAAGCAGCGCCTCAACGCCCGGCGCACCTCGACCTCCCCCGAGCCGCTCGACGTGGTGCTCGCCTCCAACATGATCTCGGTCGGCCTGGACGTCGACCGCCTGGGCCTGATGGTCGTAACGGGCCAGCCGAAGACGACAAGCGAGTACATCCAGGCGACGAGCCGCGTCGGGCGAACCTACCCGGGCCTGGTCGTCACCTGCCTGAACGTCATGCGGCCGCGCGATCGCTCGCATTACGAGCGCTTCGTCGCGTACCACGAGAGCCTGTACCGCGAGGTCGAGGCGACGAGCGTCACACCGTTCAGCGGCCAGGCGCTGGATCGAGGCCTCGTGGGCAGCCTCCTGTCGATGATCCGGCACGGCGTCGCCCGGATGGAGCCCCCGACGGGCGTGATGAGCATCCACGAGCAGCGGCCCGCGGCCGAGGCCATGGTCGCCTGGATGGTCGCGCGGGCCAGCCATCACCGTCACTTCCCCGAGAAGCAGTCCGAGGACCGGATCGCCGAGCTGGTGCGCGCGCGCGGCCGGAGCTTCCTCGACGCGTGGGAGCGCGTCGTCGACAAGGCGCGCACGGGCGCGGCGAGGCGCGTCTACAGCAAGAACGACCGCGCCGGCCAGGAGGGCCTCCACCTCCTGTTCACGGCGAGCGACGATCCGCCCGACGACCACGACGCGCGGTACTTCCAGGTCCCGACGTCCATGCGCGACGTCGAGCCGAGCGTGCATGTCTGGCTGCGGTTCAAGCAGCTCGACGAGAGGGGCTGATGAACGATCCGAAGAAGAGGAAGGACGCCCGCAGGGCATTGCGTTCGGACGGTCAGCTCCGGCAGAGCCAGCTCGTCAGCACGTTCGGCCCCGGCGCGATGGTCGACCTTGTCGATCGCGCGGTCGTCATCGGCGGCCTGGAGCACTGGAGCTATGGCGCCAAGGGGTATGTCGCGCTGGACGACCCTCGGCTCCGGCGCTCGCTCATCCCCCGCCTGAAGGCGCTCGATCCGGACCTCGATCTGGCGCGCGAGGGCTATTTCCGCATGGCCCCCGAGGGCGACGCGCGCAACCACCATCCGAGCGTCGGCGTCCGCGCGCTCGAGTTTCCCCGGTGGTTCGTCTGCCAGAAGTGCCGCCGCCTGGCGCGGGCGTCGGAGCAGTTCGAGAACAAGAACGGTCGTTATCGCCACGAGTGCGCGAAAAACAAGTGGTCGAGCGTCGTGCCGGTCCGCTTCGTCGCCGCGTGCAAGCGCGGGCACCTGTCGGATTTCCCGTGGATCCCGTTCGCGCACCTGGGCCGAGAGGGCGTGTGCGACCGGCCGGAGCTCTACCTGGAGGAGAGGGCGATCGGCGATATCGCGCGCATCCTCGTGCACTGCAAGAATTGCGACGCAACGACGCCCATGAGCAAGGCGACGGTGCTGCCCTACAACTGCAACGGGGATCGCCCCTGGCTCGGCGGGCGCGCGGCGAGCGAGCCGTGCGACCAGCGCAGCGAGCTGCTCGTCCGCACGGCGTCGCACGCGTACTTCGGGCAGGTCGTGAGCGCGCTGCGCCTCCCGGACCCGGAGCCCGACCCGCTGCGCCAGCGGCTGCGAGACAAGGACGTCTGGAAGGCCGTCCAGAAGGTCAAGACGGCGGAGCAGCTCTCGATGATCGCCGGGCTCATGGAGCACGTCGCGAGCGCGATAGGCGACGCTCCGGCGGAGAAGGTGCTCGCGGCGATCCGCGCCGAGAACGAGGCCACGACCGCGACATCGGAGCGCCCCTTGCGCAGCGCGGAGTACGACCGGCTGGTCCACGCACCGACCGAGCAGCCTGGAGCGGTCCCTGACCGGGGTGTCCAGTTCGCGGCGTACCGGGTGCCGAAGCCGCGCATCGAGCTGCCGCCGGGTGTTGGTGGCCTCGTCGTCGTCCCCGAGCTCCGCGAGGTGCGCGTGCAGGTGAGCTTCAGCCGGTTCGACTCGATCGGCGCCAACCTGCAGGGGGAGTACGAGTTCGCGGGGCGCAAGGTAAAGCCGACCGTGCTCACGCTCCCCACGGGAAACGAGAAGTGGCTCCCGGCCGCCGAGGTCCGCGGCGAGGGCGTCTTCGTGGAGCTGGACGAGAAGGCGCTCTCCGACTGGGAGAAGCGTGACGCCGTGAAAGAGCGCACCAAGCAGCTCGAGCGAGCCTTTGGCTTGGACAAGAGGGGCGAGTTTCCGGGCATCCGGTTCTTCCTGCTGCACTCGCTCTCGCACCTCTTGCTCACCGCGGTGAGCCTCGAGTGCGGCTATGCCGCCAGCGCCATCCGGGAGCGCATCTATTGCGGCCAGGCCGAGGTCGATGGGCCCAACATGGCCGCCGTGATGCTCACGACGGGCACGACCGGCAGCGAGGGCACCCTGGGCGGGCTCGTCGAGGAGGGGCGGAGGATCCAGCATCACCTGCGCGAGGCGTGGGATCTCGGGCGGCTCTGCTCGAACGACCCCGTCTGCGCGGCGCACGACCCGAGCTCCGAGTCGAGCGATCGCCGCACGGAGGGCGCCGCGTGTCACGGTTGCCTCTACATCGCCGAGTGCTCCTGCGAGTGGTTCAACCGGTTCCTCGACCGCGCGCTCGTCGTGCCCACTATCGGCAACGACCCCGAGCTGGCCTTCTTCCGGGAGCGTCCATGAGCGGCGCCGCCGGCTCCCGGCCCACGTTGAAGCACGTCGGCACCGGGGTGCTCGCGGCGCTCCGGGAGGCGATCGCGTCGGGGCTCTTGCGGACCCCGGTGGACCGGGCGTCGCTGGTCGGCCTGGGCATCCGGCATCAGGTCGAGACGATCGAGCACGCGCTCGCCGGCCACAAGGTGGCCGCGTGCCTTGCGATCCTCGACGTCGCGCTCGCCGAGCGCGAGACCCGCCGACCGGCGCCGGAGCTCGTGTGGACGGGCCCTGACGTGCCCGTCGGGACCGCCCGAGACACGGCGGTCGTGCTGCGGTCGCTGTTCGAGGGCGCGCAGGAGAGCGTTCTCCTCGCCGGCTACAGCTTCGATCACGCCGAGGATGTGCTGGCGCCGCTGTACAGCGCGATGCGGAGCCGCCGGGTCGACGCCCGGTTCTTCATCGACATTCCGCAGATCGAGCGCCGCGCCTCCGCGGATGCGCACCTCACGCGGTACTTCAGCAAATTCCTCGCCGAGAGCTGGCCGTTCGGCGAGCCTCGCCCGCGCCTCTACTACGACAAGCGTGCGCTCGCGCCCGGCCCGCCGTACTGCAGCCTGCACGCGAAGTGCGTCGTCGTGGACAGCGCGAAGGCCTTCGTGTCCAGCGCGAACTTCACGCAGCGAGGCCAGGAGAGAAACATCGAGGTCGGCGTCCTCATCGAGGACCCTCGCTTCGCGAGCTACCTGGCTGGGCAGTGGCTCGGCTTGATCGACGCGCGCATCGTGGGCGAATACACAAAGCATAAGCTCGACCAGCCCTAGCGCAGCGCTGCCGGAGTCGATGGCATGAAGGATCGCGACGTCGCCAGCCAGCCGCGTGCTCCCGTCGGCTCCAGCTCAAGGCCCGAGCACGTCGAGGAGGCGACCGAGGTCCGGACAACGGCTCAGCACCTCGGCGCGTCGCGCGGCGTCTGGTTTGATCCGCAGGCTCGTCCTCGTAGGCGATGACGATCGATCTCACGACACGGACGTCCCGTCTTGAGGAGGCGACTCCAGCATGCCTCGGGCGCGCAGCTCCGACAGCGAATATTCCTTGAGCCAGGCGTCGAGCAGCTCGCCGTCGAGCGTCTCCACGGTGACGCCGGCGTCGCTCGAAAAGCGCGTGATGCCGAGCGACGCGGCGGGGTCCTCCAGGTGATCGAGCAGGCGGTCGGCGTGCGTGGCCACCAGGATCGGGGTCTTCTCCGCGCGCGACTCCATCACCTTCACGAGCCGCCGCATCGCCCTGGGGTGGAGGCTCCGCTCCGGCTCATCGAACGCGATCAGCGCGGGGCTGTCCGGCGCGTGCAGCGCGGCGAGCATCGCCAGGTAGACGCGCATGCCTTCGCTCATGTCGTCGAGGTAGAGGGTCGCCCCCGAGCGCTTGTCGCGCCACGTCAGGGTGATCACGCCTCGGCCGGGCCCGGGAGGGAATCGCATCTCGTCGCACCAGGGAAAGACGGCCTGCAGGTCGGCGAGCAGCGCGCTCCACGTGTCAGCGTATTCCTGCGAGAGGGTGTGAAGCGCGTTGAGGAGGTCGCGCCCAGACCGCTTGATGCGGCGCGTCCGCTCGACGGGCCGAGCGCCGATGGGCTCGTGCGCGCCCTCAACGCCGTCGGGGGCGGCGCCGAGGGCGAACGACGGATAGAAGGCGATGCTTTGCAGTGCCTCCTTGACGTGCATCGGCGTCGGGTAACGCACCTCGTCCGAGATGGCCGCGAGGCTGGAGTTCGTGAGCATCGCGCTGTCCGACTCCACCGGGGCCACGATATCGTTCTTCTTTGTCTGGACATTGGCCGCCCAGGACGCGGCGCCGCCCTTCAGCGCGATGAACGGACGCTGGTCGAAGCCGTTCTTGTAAACCCGGACCTCCTCGTCGAGGACGGTAGGGCTCGCCCTGACGCTCCCGAAGCGGATCATGTATTCGACCGGCGCCCTCTCCCGCTGAAAGACGGGCGAGCGCTCCGAGAAGCGGGTAAGCAGCTCGATCTCGGTGCTCGTCCCGGCCCACGCGACAGCGGCCCATCCGCCCCGATCGAGGATCGCCCGCCCGGCCCGCCCGCCCGCGGCTGCGCAGATCATCGCGACTCCATCCAGGATGGAGCTCTTGCCGCTGGCGTTCTCGCCGATGAGCACCAGCGGTTTGCCTGGAGGCAGCGAGATCTCCACGTCCTTGAGCGCGCGGAAGCCTTGGATGCGGATCTTCTCGAGCATGGCGGCGCTCGCCGTCTATCGCGCGGATGCGGTTCGTCGTCCAGATCTCACGCACGCCGAAGCCACGGGGACGGGCCCAGGACTCCCACGCGCTGCGCAGCGGCCGATCGCTCGGAGCGCCGCCGACGATCCGTTCGCCGCGTTCGACGAGGCGCCGAGCGCCTCGCAGGGCCGGGCACAAGCGACAAACGTGTGGACGCTGACTACACCGCCAGCCACCGCACCGTCCCCGCGACGTCGAGCAGAAAGCTCTCGACGACCTCCAACGCGAATCTCTCGGGGAGGCAGTCCTGGAACTTCGATAGCCGGTAGCCCGGCAACCTGGCGAGCACGGCCTGGCGCAGGTCGGGTGCGTCCCAGAAGGCCGATGACGACATCCTGCCGATCGTCCTACGAACGCTCTCGTGACCGATCCCGTCACCCTCGATGCGAAGCTGGAAGTTGTCGGCGACGACCTTCCAACCTTCCGCGACCTCGAACCCGTACTTGAGCGTGTGATTCACACGGCCGCCCGCGAAGGTCCACCAGCGGGCGACGCTGCCGTCGATCTGCACGGCGTGGCCCGCTCGCCGGAGCAGATCGCCCAGATCTCCTCGCTTCTCCTATCACCGATGGCGCGGCGTTCGTTGCCTGCTCGACGCGCGCGAGGAACTCCTCACGGTTGTACGGCACGAAGTCGCCGCTGTTCCAGTAGCTCTCGAAGACGGCGGCGACCTTGGCGATGACATCCGGGTTGCGGGCGCCGGACACGCGAACGTTCCACTCGAGCCCGCTCGTCTGCGCGGTGTGCGTCAGGTTGGAGGAGCCGATATAGGCGGTCGAGAAGCCCGACGCGCGATGAAACAGCCACGCCTTCGCGTGCAGGCGAGTCGTCCCCGTGTCGTACGACACGCACACGTCGGCGCCGATCTTGCGGAGCGCCTCGAGCGCCGTCGCTTCGGTCGATCCCGTGTACGTAGTCGTCAGCACCCGCAGCGCGCGGCCCGCCTCACAGTGCACGCGGAGCGCCTCGAGCAGCGGGGCGATGCCGCTCCGGCGGACGAACGCCATGACGACGTCGATGCGGTCCGCCGAGCGAACCTCGGTCAGGAGCTGGTGGCCCCCCTCGGCTCGCCAGGCGCGTTGGTGAGCAGCGCCGTGTCGAGGAGCGGGATGAGCGGCTCGGGGATCGTCTCCTGGCTGCCGCCCGGCTGGCGCCCGACAATGGCGTGGAGCACCGTCGCCGGCTCGACGGGCGCCTCGGGTTGGAGCTCCGCGCCGGCGATCTCCTGGTCGATCTGCTCGACGAGCCTCCGCGCCAGGCGCCATGCAGCATCTGCATCGCCAGCTGCGACTTGGTCTGGAACGCGACATCCTCCGGAACGTGAGCGTCCTGCCTCCGCGCCGGATCGCTGCACCACGCTTCTGGCAAGTAAAGACGACGATCCAGAATCACATGTCCACGTGGGCTCGTGTAGCTGAGGAACACACCGATCTGGCAGTTCTCGATCTTGCCTGCCGTCCCGCCGTATTGCCGCTGCACGCCGACAGACTTCGTGCCTTTCTTGAGGAAGCCCGTTTCATCCAGTACGCCGATGCCCTGCGGATCGCCGAACTGCTCGATCGTGAAGTCCAGCAGGAGATCGCGCGCCGCATCCGCGCTCCAGTCCGCACTGTACAGCAGCCGCTGCACGCGATCGGGCGTGCGGTCCCCGATGGCCTCGGCCAACTGCCAACCGTTCCGCCTCGCCGCCGGCCCCATCAGCGAGCGCACGTACTTGATCGCCTGCTTGCGCGGCTCGCTGCGCGCGAACAGCGCCGCGAATCGCGCGTGAAATGCCTCAAAATCTGCTGCCAGCGCGTCCCACGCGGCCGCTGCTGGCAGCTCGCTCGCCCCCGGATCCATGCGCGGACCCTGGGTCTAACCTGATCGATGTCGAGGTGCGGCTGTAGTACTAGCGCTTCCTACCCGCCACCGCGGAGATCAAGCTGGCCGATATGGGGCTCGACGCGTCCGCTGATGCCGGGCCTCCACCTGCTCGCGCAGGCCGGGGAGCCGACGACGACGCTCTGAACCTTGAGGTTGCCTCTTCCTCCCCGATAGCGCCGGGGTCAAGATGCCGATCGGGATGGTCGCGGTCAGGGTGACCACCGCTGCCTGAACTGGTCGCCGAGGGCCCCGTAATGCCGGACACGACGAACGACCCACCCCTCTCCCTCGAACGCTTCGGCGAGGTGTCGGCCTACCTGATTCATTTCAAGGGCGTCGATCAGGCGGTGGTCCTCGACCGGCTCGCCGTGCGCCCCGAGGACCTGCTCTCCGCCCGGAAGAAGTGGACGGACGTCCTCAGCCGCGACGTGGAGCGCGAGGAGACGTCGCTCGCGCTCGTCATGGCAAAGGCGTACCGGCGGACGAAGGAGCGCCTCGACGCAGAGCGCCCCGACCTCGCGTCCATCGGGCAGTGGTCCCGTCATCTTGAGCTGCACGACGACGAAACGTCGAAGAAGGACGACACGTCAACCTCCGCACAGGCTCCCCCTGTCGCCTCGACGAGCACAGCCTCCAGCGAGGGCTCGCTCACCGTGCCGGACCCTGGTCCACCTCCAGCGGTACGCGCGGACGAGCCGCGCTTTGCCATGGGCTCCGGTACGCCGGGGCCCCTGTCGCCCGCGGTCGAGGAGCGCGCGACGGGGGCGCCCCGTTCTGTCGGGCCGGTCGATCTCGACGGCACGTTGCCCGTGAACGTGACGTCTCCCTTCGCGCAGGCCCTCCCCGCCGTCTGGACGAACGCAGCCCGGCCCGCTCCTTCGAGAGCCCACGAGGGCCGCATGGAGACCGCCTTGCCGTTCAGGAGCCCTGGCACAAGCGCGCTGCCCCCCACGCCCCCGGGCTCCCCACCGCCGGACGGCGCGCCTGCTGCGCCCTCCGCGCCGCACGCCCCCATGGCCCTGACCCTCAAGCAGTACGCTTCGCTGTGCGTCGACTGCGAGCTCGATCCCGCGGGCCGCGCCGCCATCGCCCGGCGCTATGGGCTGACGCCCGAGCAGCATGCTCACCTCGACGTCCAGTTTCGCTGGCTGTTCGCTGCCCAGCCCGCACAGCTCGACGCCTTCCGGCAGGCGTGCTCCGTCTACCGGGCCTGGTGCGAGCAGAACGCCCGCCGCCGCTGAGGTCAGGGCGTGAGGCGCTCTCCGTGCTCGTCGATCACGAGCACCTTCCCCGCGATGTCTTCCTCTGCGAGCCGGATGATCGCAGAGACCACGCGCGCTGTCGCGATTTGGCCCGGAAAGCTGCCAGGCGCGACGGCGTTGGCGCGCACCCCGAACACCGAGAACTCCTCCGCCATGTGGCACGTGAGGTAGTTCAAGGCGGCCTTGGACGCGCTGTACATGCTCTGGTTGCACCCCTTGAAGATCTGGAGCCCAGAGATGCTCGACACGTTCACCACGCTCCGCGACCGGGCGAGGTTCTCGTCCCGGCGGTCGCGCCAGAATCGCTCGGCCACGAGCGCGGCGAGGCGGATGGGGACCATCACGTTCATCTCGAGCTGCGATCGCAGCCGGTCCTTCTGCCGCTCCGCGTCGAGCAGCGGGCCCAAGAACGTCACGTCCGCCGCGGCGTTGACGAGCACGTCGACACGCCCGAAATGGGCGAGCGCGAGATCCACGACCCGGCTCGGGCCGTCCTCGTGCGAGAGATCCTGCTGGATCGCGAAGACAGGGTGATCGTTCTCCGGCACCCGCAGAGAGGGGTCGAGCGGGTCGCGCAGCCACTCGAGCTGCGAGGGCGTGTCGGGGTGCCTCGCGCGATAGACCGCAGCGATATCGAAGCGGGCCGCCAGCCCGCGGCAGAACGCGGAGCCGAGCACCCCGCCGGCGCCGGTGAGGAGGCAGACCGGCTTCATCGGCTCCGCCATGGCTCGATGCTCCGCGCGCCGTGGCGCGCTTCGGCCTGCGCCCGGGGGACGTGCAGCCAGAGGATGACGCTGTTCCGCGGGCTCCGGCGGTTGCTCAGGAACGCGTGGCAGGAGAAAGGGGTGCAGGCGAAGCAGAGGAGCGAGTTGTTGAGAGGAGGCACCACCGCCGCGGGGCGCGACACCGGGCTGTGGAGGCTGGAGTAGAGGCCCGTCTCCCCACCGTCGCCCGGGGACCAGGGGTCGTTGGCCAGATAGAAGAGCAGCGCCGCCGCCCGGACCGTCTCGCGCGGGACGAGCGACGACGAGTCGAGCGGATCCGCGGGCCCATGCTGGTAGTTGCAGAGCGCGGAATCCGAGAGGTTCACCCCGTCGGCCTTCGGTTGATCGACGAACCACCCCGGGTTGAGATCGTTGTGGACCCAACCGTCTCCGCTGCCCACGGGGTGATGATGGAGCGCAGCGTCGACGTCGCCCGTGGCCTCGATGCCCCAGAGGCCCGCGATCATGTCGTGCCAGCCTCGTGAAACGAAGAGCGCGAGCGCCCCCGTCGTCTCCCGTGTCAGCGCCTTCACGTGGGCGCCGTAACCGGGGACGGTCCTCGCGAAGCGGTGGGTAGGGGGAGACGTGGTGGCCGCCTCGCCGAGACCGCGGCTGAGCTCGCTGCGGAACGCCTCCTCCACGTCGCGGTAAACGTCCGGTGCGAGCACGCCCTCCCCGACGATATGGGGGAAGGGGCGCGCTCGCTGCCAGAGCCGGCGTCCGCTGAGGATGGTCTCGCGGTGCATGGCCAAGCGCCGACGATACAACAGGGTGCGCGCCGCGTCGACCTGGCGGTGCGGGACCGCTCGTATACGATCGGACCCATGCGCAGGGCTGTGAAGGACATCGCCGGCTTCCTCGAGCGCGCCGAGATCCTCGATCCGGACACGGCGGTCCGGGGCTACATCGGCGATCAGCAAGTCACGGTCGTGCTGACGCAGAAGGAGCACGGGGACCTGGACCTCAGGTCGACCGAGGCGACTGTCCCCGTCGAGGATGGGATCCTCATCAACTTCTCTATCCGGCCGCTCACGTCCCAAGACCGGCGGGAGATCCAGCGCGGGCTCATGGTGACGCACCGGACCGGCGACGCATCGTTCGACGACGCCTTCGTGGTGGAAGGCGCGCCGGAGCGGCTGATCCGCGAGATCGTCGACGACGAGGAGGTCCGGCGTGACCTCCTGGCGCTCAAGCCTGACAACGTGCTCACCACCCCGACCGCCTGGATGGTCCACCTGTACCACTGGGTCGAGGATCCCGCCGAGGCCGCCATCATGGTGCGGCTGGCGGCGCGGATCGGCGCGCTCACCTCGGAGATCGCCCGGCGCCAGCGGGCCGACGTGGGCCGCCTGGACACCTCCGGCTTCCGCGGCGCGCTCCCGCTGGGGACGCGAGAGCGGGACGAGGAGGAGCTCCAGCAGTTCAGGCTCCGGATGGCGAAGCGACATGCGCACCGCAGGCGCGCCGCAATCCGCCTGGCGGCGATCATCCTCGCTTCCCTCCTCGCGGGTGGCATCGCGTTGGCTTGGTTCGCCCGTTAGCCCGCTTCAGTCGAGGTCCTGGACCTTGGTCGCGTAGAGCGGCTTCGTGCGCACGCGCGTGACGATAGCCTGATCGAACTGGACCCGCTCGTGCGCGTGCGTCAGCGCCATGTCGGCCTGGTAGAGGTTCGCGCCGCGGACGTCGGCGCCGGAGAGGTCCGCCTTCGAGAGCATGGCCTCGAAGAGATCGGCCCCGACCAGGTTCGCCCGGGTGAGGTTGGCGCGGATGAACCGCGACTGTCGCGCCGAGAGGTGGTAGAGGCGGGCGTCCTCCAGGTTGCAATCGCTGAAATCGGCCAGCGGCGCGCGCGCGCCGCTGAAGTCGCAGCCGACAAGGCTCGTGCCCCGGAGACAGGCCTCCTCCAGCACGGCATCGCGGAAGTCGCAGCCGCGGAGATCGGTGCCCTCCACCACCCGCAAACTCCTGGCGTGGCTCTTCGCGAATACCGCCTCGGAGGCGCGGCAGCCGAAGAGGGTGACGCCGGCGAGCTCGGCGCCGGTGAAGTCGACCCGGTCGAGCCCGCACTTCATGAACACCGCGTCGAGGAGGAACGCCTCGCGGAAGCTGGTCCCGGCGAGATCGAGGCCGTCGAGCATCAGCCCCTCGCCCCGGACGCCGCGGAACGAGCACGCGTCGATCGTAGCCTCGATCAGGACCACGTGCTCCAGGTTCGCCCCGTCGAAGCTCACACGCGCGAGCCGAGTGGCGATGAGCTGGGCTTCCTTGAGCTGGCAGCCGGCGAGGCTCGTCCGGGAGCACTCCGCCTTGGAGAGGTTCGCCCCCTTTAGGTTGGCCCCGTCGAGGCGCGTATCCACGAGGACCGCGCGCACCAGCACCGCGCGCTCCAGGTTGGCCCCGGAGAGGTTGGCCCCCGTGAGGTTGCAGCGCTCCATGAGCGCCTCGCGGAGGTCGGCCCCCGGGAGATCGATGCCGGCGAGATCCGCGCCGGTGAGATCCCGGCCGGCCAGGCTCTCCCCGCGGGCGTGCGCAGCGCGGAGCTCCTCCCACAGGCGGCGGCTCTCCGCGGGGCTACGCAGATCGGGCTCGGAGCGATCCTGGGCGTTCATCCGGTACGCTTCGAGCCGGCCACGGTCCTGTTCCCGGATCCTCTCCACGAACGCTGGATCGGCCAGGTACCCGTCAATCTCGCTGGCGTCGAAGCCGGCGGTGCGGCTGTCCTCCGCCAGCTTGCGCATCCTGGCGAGGTCGTTCTCGGCGGTCGGCTCGGGCGGCCCCCCCTTGAACGGCCCGCGCCACTCCTTCTTGATCTCCTTGAAGTCGATACCGTAATCCGCGCAGATCTGCTCGAGCGTCGCCTCCATCTCCAGCTGGGCCTCCTCGGCCTGCCTCTGCTTCTCGCGGAGATCCTTCTCGATCTGCTCGACCCGCTCCAAAAGCTCCTCGATCGGGCCATCGGTGTCGATGGGGGGGGTCGGGACGGGCCCGTGCTGGTCCGGATCGAGCCCGTACGCGACGAGCAGGGCGCGCGCGGCCTCCACGTGCCGCTCACCCTTCTTCATCATGTTCTTGTAGGTGATGTTCTCCTGCGCCACGAGATCCTCCACCTCGTCGCGCGGCGAGGGCGGCCGCTTCATGCCGCCCCGCAGATCGGACATGAGCGGCCGGTCGTCGAGCGAGGCGATGGCGCCGTGCTCCTTGCTGAGCCGCCGCTCGAGGACGCGGGCGTAGTGCTCCGCCGGCTTGGGCCGGCCCAGATCCTCGCACGCCATGTAGAGCAGCGACACGTCGGCGGCGTCGTCCTCGCGGATGGGCGCGCTGCCGTGGAAGACGAGGACACCGTGCGCGGCTTCCGGGAAGAGCCAGAGCGTGTCGAGCGACATGGGGACGTCGGCGTCGACCTCGTCGCCGCTCCGCCGCTTCCGCCGCATCATGCAGCGGAGCTGGACCTCCGGGAGCTTGAACTTGAGCTCCGGTTTCTCGGGGTGGAGGTTCCTGAGCACCAGCTCCTCGTCGCCGCGGAAGAAGCCCTGGATCTGCTGATCAGGAGGGGCGACGTTGAAGAAGCTCCAGTCGAGGTTTCTCGCGAGCCCCGGGTAGTAATTGTCGAGCCACTCCTTGTCGTACGTGCCCGCCTTCTGCATGCGCTGCGGCCACGTGATGTCGTAGGGATCGAAGCCGACCGGGTCGGGCGTCTGCGACATCGACGTGATGAGCCTCTTGGGGTTCTCGATGTTGGGCAGCGGCGTACCTTCCTTGGGCCGGTACCCCTTCCCCACGGGGTTCGGCTTGAACTCCTCGCCGCCGAACGCATCTTCCCACCGGATGCTCTTGGCCACGAAGGGCTCGGGCTCGGTGGGGACGCCTCGCTTCCAGACCCGATCGCCCACGACAGCGATCTCCTTGAGGAGCCTCCCGTCGAGCTCCAACGCCGCGCGCACCACGTGCTGCGGTTTGCCCTGCGGCGCATGGGCGGTGGCGCGTATCAGGATCTCGCCGTTGCGCTTGGGCATGGAGGCGTCGAGCGGCGTCTCCTTGAGGATCTTGCCGACGAGGAGCCACAACGCCGACTCGGTCAAGGGATACCGGGGCTCGGCGAACGGAAACAGGATGAGCCCCGTCACGCCGAGCTTGTAACGATTGTTGTAGTCGAAGGGTCGGGAGAGGATGCCGATCTGGTTGGGCTTTACGACACGCACGTCGTCACCTTGTCTGGAGGCGCATCGAGCGCTGGGGACTTCATCAGGGACCAGGACCAGGGCCGCCGGGACCGGGGCCGGGACCACCGGGGCCAGGACCAGGGCCGCCTGGACCGGGGCCGGGACCACCGGGGCCGGGACCACCAGGTCCAGGTCCTGGACCGGGACCGCCGGGGCCGGGACCCGGACCACCGGGGCCAGGGCCGGGACCGCCAGGGCCAGGGCCGGGACCGCCGGGACCAGGACCCGGACCGCCGGGGCCAGGGCCGGGACCGCCGGGGCCAGGGCCGGGACCAGGGCCGGGACCGCCGGGGCCAGGGCCGGGTCCGCCGGGGCCAGGGCCGGGACCGCCAGGGCCAGGGCCGGGACCGCCGGGACCAGGACCAGGACCCGGACCGCCGGGACCAGGACCCGGACCGCCGGGGCCAGGGCCGGGACCGCCAGGGCCAGGGCCGGGACCGCCGGGACCAGGACCCGGACCGCCGGGGCCAGGGCCGGGACCGCCGGGACCAGGACCCGGACCGCCGGGACCAGGACCCGGACCGCCGGGACCAGGACCCGGCGCACCGGGGCCGGGGCCGGGACCACCCGGACCAGGACCCGGACCGCCGGGACCAGGGCCGGGACCACCGCCGGGGCCGGGACCACCACCCACCTGCGTCTGCCCGGACTGCTTGGCCTTCAGCGCGGTCCGACGCGCGAAGAGCACCCCGTAAAGCTTCTCGTCGGCGTCGGCGTTTCGTGCATCGAAGACCTTGCCATCGATCTTCACGCCATAGACGGCGGCGTGCACGGCCACGCCCCGGATCCAGTTGATCGTGAGGGCTTGCGACATCACGCCGATGCCGACCTTGCAGAGGTAAGCCCACCCGTTCTGCCCGCCGATGCCCTCCCACCAATCGTCCACGGTCATCTGACCGCCCGTCGCGATCAGCTTCACGCCGCCGAGGCCCGTCACGGTCCCTGACGCGGGGGTCACCATCGTGATCCCCGCCGACGCGCTCTTCGTATAGGTCGCGGGGGTGGAGACGTTGATGGCGCCGGAGACGCTCTGGACCAGCGAGCCGCCGATCTTCTCCGTCGTGCCGCCCGAAATGGTCTGGGTGCGGCCGCCGTTGATCGTCTCGGTCAGGCCGGTGTTCACGGTGCGCGTCTCGCCGCCGGAGATCGTCTGCTCGAGGCCGCCGTCGATGCTCTGCGTCGAGCCGGCCGAGATGGTCTGTTTCATCCCCGAGTTGATCGTCTCGGTGAACGACCCGAAGACGTGGGTAGCCTGGTTCGAGCTGTATGTCTCGGTCAGGTCGCCCGTGACGTCCTCGTTCTGGGTGCCGTCCACGGAGAGGTCCCGCTTGCCGCCGGCGTTGTGCAGCCCGTCTCCGCCGGTGGAGAGCACGATGTTGTGATCGCCGAGCCCCTTGTGGGCGCCGAGGTGGAGGAACGTGCTCTCGGGCGGCGTCGAGACGTCGATATACTGCTCGCCCTCGCGATCCTCGATCTCGATCCGGCTCAGGCTGCCGGTCTGCACGACGTTCCGCGTACGGTTTCGCGAGGTGACCGTGCTCGGGGTCGTCAGCGCGGGCGCGGCGCCCACGATGTAGGGCCGGTCGGGGTCGCCGTGGACGAAGGCCACGAGCACCTCGGTGCCCTTCCGGAGGGGGAAGTGGTACCCTTCGGGCGCGCCGCCGTGGGGCTGCGCCATCCGCAGCCAGGCCGACGCCTTCCCGGCCGGGTTCTTGGCCTCGTCGAACAGGAGGCGCACGCGGTAGCGCCCCTCGGCGTCGATCTGCGCGTAAGGGCTCTCGGCTCCCCCGTCCACCACAGCGCTCTCGACCCCGCGCATCGCCGGCCACGGCGTGCGCCGCTCGGGCCTGTACTGCACGTCGCGGGGCTGCGTCTCCACGGTGACGTGGTAGCCGTCGTCATCGACCGAGAGGCCCAGATAGCGGGACAGCGCGGGATCGGCCCCGTGCTCCCTGCCCACGTGGACGATCCGGCAGATCTGGTACTTCTGGTTGAGGTCGTCGCGCGGATGATCCACGAGATCGAAGCAGAGCCCCGCGTGGAGCCCGCCCACCCGGCCGCGCCCGTGGAAGCGGACCTGGGCCGTGCGCTGCGCCTCCGCGCGTACGGAGGCGAGGCGGTCGGCCTCTTCCTGATCGTACAGGTTGTCCTCGAACCGGACGAGCCGCTCGAACCCGACGGCGACGTTCGACTGCATAGCGCGGATGCCGAGCGCCGGCTTGAGGTAGTCGTAGTCGCCGAGCTCGACGTCCGCGGTCACGCCGGCGTGCACGCGGCGCCACGTGATCATGCGCTCGCCGGCCGAGACGTCATCGAACCCGCTCGGGTAATAGCGGACTCTCCCCGCGGGCGCGTCCTCGTGCCGGTGGGATTCGTCGCAGATGACGAGCTTGTCGCCCCCGTCCTCCTGCAGGAAATAGTAATAGATGCCCTCCCGCTCCATCCAGCGGTGCAAGAAGTCGAGATCGCTCTCCTGGTACTGGCAGACGTGCTTCCGCGGGGCGTAGGCCGCGCCGAGCCGAAGCTCGTACGACGAGATCTCGTTCTCCCGGAGGATGGCCTCGATGATGTCGGGCACCGACTTGTCGACGAAGACACGGCTGTGGTGCCCGAAGGAGAGCGCGTGGAGCTTCGGGGCCAGGGTGAGGCGGTAGACCCGGTGGTCATCGCGGGCGAGCAGCAGTGCGACCTCGAACAGGAGTCCATGGAGCACACCGTCGCCGTACATGAGCTTGCCGGGCTCGCCCAGGGCTCCGTCGAGGTCGGAGGGCTCGACCGTCTGCTCCGGAGCAGGCTCGACCATCACGCGGAGGCTGTAGGGGCGGCCGAGCTCCTCCTCGCACGAGAACCAGAGGACGCGATACGGCCCGCCCGGGAGGGCGTCACAGACGAAGTGGAACTCGGTTTTCATGGTCCCATCCCCTCCATCGCCTCAGAGGAAGGTCACGAACCCGAGCACGAAGGTGGCCCCAAAGACCGTGCCGATCTTCGCCCCCGACTTCAACTGGACGCCGTTGTTCTGGAGCACGAGCCCTGCGCCCTCGTACTTCCTCCACACCCTGTCGAGCCGCGCGCCGGTGGCGGCGGCCGCGATGGCGGCGATGTTGATGTTGATGACGTTCGGCCGGAACAGGATGTTGTAGGTCTTGGTGTCCGCGCTCGCGACCGCGAAGAAGGAGCTGTCGATGTTCGTCTGGCCTCCGGGGGCGTTCATGAGCCAGGAGTTCGCCAGCATGTTCATGGGTCCGTCCGTCTTCAGGGTGAAGCCGCCGTCGGCCTTCACCGTGTACATCCCGCCGCTCGTGACCACGGCGCCGCCGGTGATGGTCTGGGACTGAGCCCCGTTGATCGACTCGGTCGTCCCGCCGTTGATGGTCTGCGTGCGCCCGCCGTTGATGGTCTCGGTGACGCCGCCGGACGCTGTGCGCTTCTCTCCCCCCTGGATTGACTGCTTGAGCCCGCCGGTGATGGTCTGGTTCAGCCCGGCGTGGATGGTCTGCGTGGCGCCGGCATCGATGGTCTCCTGGAACGCGGCGGAGACGTGGGTGGACTGGTTTGCGTGGTACGCCTCGGTCAGCTTCCCCTTCACGTCCTCGTTCTGATCACCGCCGATGGTGATGTCGCGGTTGCCCCCTGTGTGGATCAGGCCGTCGCCGCTCGTGGAGAGCACGACGTTGTGGTCGCCGAGGCCCGCGTGCGCGCCGAGGTGGAGGAACGTCTCCTCGGGAGGGGTCGAGACGTCGATGTACTGCTGCCCGTCGCGATCCTCGATCTCGAGGCGGCTTTTGCCGCCGGTCTCGACGACGTTCTGGGTGTTGTTGGCGCGCGTCACGGGGGAGGGCGTGAGCCTGTTGGGGACGGCGCCGGCGATCACCGGGCGATCCGGATCGCCGCCGATGAAGGTCACGAGCACCTCCGTCCCCTTGCGGAGAGGCAGGTGCCAACCCTCCTGTTTGCCCCCGTGCGGCTGGATCATCCGGATGCGCGTCGAGGCCTTGCCCGCGGGCGACGCGTTCTCGTCCATCATCAGCTTGACGAGGTAGCGGCCGTGCTCGTCGATCTGCGCATAGCGGTCGCTGCCCGGCCCGTCGACCATGCCGAGCTCGAGGCCGGCCCGCGGCCAAGGGGTGATACGCGGCAGGCGGAACTGCACGTCCGATTCGATCGCCTCGACCTCGATCCGGAGAGCTTCCCCCTCGAGCGCCGCCGTCTCTTCCGGCTGGAAGAAGGAGATCAGCCGACCATCCCGGTCGCCGATCTGACCGAGGCGCCGGAGGCGCACCGCGAGGTACGCTCGATTGAGCGCGAAGGTCGGGTGACGGTCGATCTCGAACGTGAAGCCCGCGTGGAGGAGCAGCACCCGGCCCGCGCCCAGGTAGCGCCGGCGCCGGCTCTTCTCCAGCTCGGCGCGCAGACCGGCGACGCGGGCGGCCCCGCCCTGATCCAGCTCGTTCGGCGCCCACCTCCGGACCTTCGCCGAGAGCCCCGGCGCGACGGGCTCGGAGGCGCCGATCGTCGCGTCGGGCGTGAGGTAGTTGTAGTCGGCCTCCCCCACCTCGGCGGGCAGCGCCCGCTGCGAGGCGCAGAAGAAGCCGAGGTGCCGCCTCGCCGAGACGTCGGCCCCGATCGTCGGATGGTAGGGGATCGGGTGATCGCTGCTCGGCTCGTGGTCCGCGGCCGAGTCGCAGAACGTGAGCTTGCTCCCCTGGTGCTTGTGATCGAAGAAGTAGTAGATCCCCTCGCGCTCCAGCCATCGCTGGATGAAATCGAGATCGCTCTCCTGGTACTGGCAGACGTGCTCACGCTTCGGGTACGACTTGCGGAGCTTGAGCGCGTATGTGCTCGCCGCGATGCCCGCCTTCTCCAGCACCTCCCCGAGGATGTCCGGGAAGGCCTTGTCGATGAAGACGCGGTTGTGGGCCGAGCGCCGCAGGAACCACAGCGCGGGGACGAGGCGGAGCCGGAAGACGGGGCTCGGGGCGTCCTCGAGCAGTTCGACCTCCGCGATCTGCCCGGCGATCTCCGTCACGCCGGCGTCCGCGACGCCCTCCGTCCCGTCCGATCCGAGCGCGAGCGTGCAGGGCTCGCCGAGCAGGCCCTCCGGGCTCAGGTCGAGGCTGTCGTCGGCCTCCAGGTGGAAGCAGACGTCGTACTCGAAGCAGCGCCCGAGTTCCTCGTCGCCGCGCAGCGCGAGCACGCGGGGTTGGCCGGGGATGGCGTCACAGGAGAGGGTAAAGAGATCCATTCACAGCCTCCGCCCTAGCCGCCCCACGCGTGGAACCCGCCCTTGTGCTGGGAGAACGCGTGGCTCGAGATGCCGATCCCGTCCGTGGTCAGCATGGCGAGGGCCGTCGCCCTGATGTAGTTGGAGATGGTGTGCTTGAGGCCGAACACATCGGCCTTGACGCCGATGAGCTCGACGTACAGCCCCATGGCGTCGATCTTGTGCCCGGTGATGGTGAGCTGCTTCTCGAAGAAGACCCTGTACTCGCCTCCGGCGAGCTGGAATTCGCTGTCGAGGCGCCGCTGCCCACCCGGGGCGAGGAGGTTGAAGCCGCCGGTCGCGATCATGGTCATGCTCGCGGGCGTCGAGACCTCGAAGCCCCCGGCGGCGGTGACGAAGTAACCCGCGGGGGTCGAGATGGTGGCGCCGCCCGAGATCGTCTGGGTCAGGTCGCCGGAGATCGTCTCCACCGACGATCCCGTGATCGTCTGGGTCCGGCCGCCCGAGAGCGTCTCCTGCTGCCCCCCGTCGACGGTGCGCAGCTCGCCGCCGGAGATCGTCTGCTGGACGCCGCCGTCGATGGTCTGCGTGGAGCCGGCGTGGATGGTCTGCGTCGCGCCGCCGTCGATGGTCTCCGTGAGCGAGCCGTCCACCGTCGTCTCCTGATCGGCGTGGTAGCTCTCGTTGACGTTGCCCTTCACGGACTCGTTCTGCTTGCCGCCGACCGTGATGTCACGCGTGCCGCCGGTGTGCATCGAGGTATCGCCGCTCGTCGAGAGGACGTAGTTGTGCGAGCCCAGGCCGGCGTGCGCGCCCAGGTGGAGGAAGGTCTTCTCCGGCGGCGTGGAGATGTCGACGTACTCGGAGCCTTGCTTGTCCTCGATCTCGATGCGGCTCAGGCCGCCCGTCTGCACCACGTTCTGCGAGTGGTTGGCCTGGACCACCGGGCTCGGCGTCGTCTTATTCGGCGTCACCCCGACGATCACGGGCTGGTCTGGATCGCCTCGCAGGAAGCCGACCTGCACCTCGGTGCCCTTGCGCAGCGGCAGGTGCATGCCCTCGGGATTGCCCGCGTGCGGCTGGAGCATGCGCAGGCGCGTGGAGGCGGCGCCGTCGGGCAGCCCGCTCTCGTCGAGCAGGATCCGCACGAGGTAGCGCCCGTGCCCGTCGAGCTGGGCGAACTCCGACTCGGCGCTCCCGTCGATGCGCGCCCGCACAGTGCCGGAGATCCGAGGCCAGGGCGTCAGCGACGGCGGGGTCAAGTGCTGGCTCGCGTCGACCAGCTTGACCTCGCACTCGTACAGCAGGCGATCGGAGGAGATGGCCTCGCCTCCGCCGGCACGAACGGGGCCGCCAGCCACGCGGGCCTCGCTGCCCCTGTGGACGATCTCCGTCACCAGATAAGCCTTGTTGAGCTCGCCGCGCGGGTGCTCCACGAGGTCGAATACGAACCCGGGCATGAGCCCGAACACGCGTCCCCTGGCCTGGCAAGTGGTGCGCCCGGCGAGGTATTCCAGCGCGCGCGTCTTGGCGTGGCTCTCCGACCGCTCGGGCCGGTCTTCGTTGACCTTGAAGAAGTGGACGTCCCCTCCCACGCTCGCCGGGGTGGCGTCCGCAGACCCCGTGACCGCGAGCTGGGGGTGGAGCGGATCGTAATCGGTGACGGTGACCCTCCGGGGCGTCACCTCGTGGCGCCACCGGAAGGTCCGCAGCGCCTCCCCCGCACTGACGTCGTCCTCGCCCTGCGGCACGAACCTCACCGGCTCCGTGCGAGCCTCCGAGTGGCTCGACTTGCAGTCGGTGAGGATCAGCTTCTCTCCGTCGTCGCCCTGCTCGAAGAAGTAGTACGCGCCCACGCGCTCGAGCCACCGGGTCAGGAAGACGAGACGGCTCTCGCGGATCTGGCACACGTGCGGGAGCGCCGGGTACTTGCCGGTCAGGCGCAGCTCGAAGTCGCTGGAGGAGAGCCCGCCATCCTGGAGCGTCTTCTCGAGGATGTCGGGGAGCGCCATGTCGATGAACACCCGGCTGTGCTCGCCCAGCGAGAGGCCCCACAGCTTCGGCACGAGGTCGAGCCGGAAAATCGAGTGCTGCGCCAGATCCTCGACGAGCTCGAAGGCGGCCACCGTGCCCGAGTAGGTGCTGTGGGGAGCGTCCGGGCGGTCGTGATGGATGGTGAGCTTGGCCCTCTGGCCCGTGGCACCGTCGAGTCCGAGCCCGAGGCCATCGGCCAGGGGCACGGAGACCCGGATCTGGAACCGGTAAGGTCGGTTCAGCGCCTCGTGGCCGTCGAACGCGACCACCATCGCGCTCTCGGGAAGGAACCCTGCCGAGATCTCGTAGAGTCGGGGCATGAGGGTGCCTCCAGGGTAGGGAGCCTACGGGGCGAGCAAGAGGACCATCACCTGGCTGGGGACCGCTCGCATGCCCGGGCAGTTGGTGTTGTTCTGGATACCGACGCTCGTGAGCCGGGTCGCCGGCTGGCCGCCCACGAGGACCGTGAACGCGGCGGTGACGTGCCGGTTGGGCCCCATGACGGTGCCCGACGCGACGCCGGTGGCAACGCCCGCGTTGTCGCCGTTCGACATCGCGGTGGAGCTCGACATGTTATGCGCGGGGGCGTACATGAAGAGCACGTTGGGCACGGGCTTCGTCACCGTGGGCCCCATGCCAACGTTGGGATAGGGAATGGGCACGGGCGCAGGCGCCGGGGGCGCGGGCGTCAGGCACACGTCGGGAAAGCCCATGTCTACTCCCATCATCTGCGTGTTGGCGAAACACATGGTCGTTACCCGACGTGGACCTGCGCGGCGTCGAACTTCACGAGCTGCTCCGCCGTGGTGACGGCGTTCTCCCCGTGGATGTGGACGAGGTTCTCGGCGCGACGGTCGATGTTCTTCGCCTCCACCCGGTCGAGCTCGTCGGTCCGGCGCAGGAAGTTGACGGCCCGCTGGTAGATCCTCCCGGCGATCGTGTCGAACGTCTCGGCGACCACCCGCACCTTCTTCGTCTTCGTCGTGATGGAGTGCCCGACCAGATCGAGGAGCGAGGAGAAGGCCACTCTCACGTCCGCCGCGTCGACCTCAACCGCGCCGACGTGCACCCCGAGCGCCTCGGGCGATGCGAGGTCGACGCCTTCCTTGGCGAGGACGCGGAGCCGGCCGTTGGGCACGCTCAGGGACACGTCCCGGTCGAAGACCAGCTTGGTCTCGCCGGCGTGACCGCGCCGGAGGACGGCGAGCACGTACGCCTCGTCCCGCGAGCCCACGACGAGCACGCGATCCCCGGGCGCCGGGGAGACGATGCAGGAAGGGGCGATCTCGACGTCTCGCTCGCCCGTCGACGTCGCCACCCGCACCCTCTGCCCGGCGCGGGCCAGCACCGTGCCTAGATCCGTTGTCACGTCCGGCTCGGTGGGGAAGAGCGCCCGCGCGGATCGAGCGGTGGGCAAGACATGCACGGGGGAGCTCTCCACAGTTTCGGCTGCGATGGCCATGGTCGTTCCTTTTGCTCGCGAGAAGCCTAAAGCGCAGGGGTGAAGTTCTCGGCCCGCGCGCGCTCTTCGTCGGTTCCGAGCGCCACGGCGCGCGTGGGGATGGTGGCGCCGGCATCCTTGACGCCGTGCAGGATGGCGCGAAACATCTTCGCTCGCATGAAATTCGCGTTCTCCAGGTTCGACCCCGAGAGATCGGCGTAGGTCACGTCGGCGCCCACGAAGGAGCCGCCGCGCGCATTGATGCCTCGGAGCGCCGCTTCACGGAGCCGGGCCCCCGAGAAGTCGGCCCGCGAGACGTTCGCGCCGTCGAAGAGCGCCTGTTCGAGGGAGGTGCCGCGAAAGCTCGCGCCCTCGGCGTTGGCTTCGATGAACATGGCGCGCGCGCAGCTCGCCTCGTCCAGCCTGGCACCGGAGAGGTTGGCCCCCTTGAAGTTCGCCTGGACGAGCTGCGCCCGCTCCAGGATCGCTCCGGAGAAGTCCGACTCCTGGAGCTGGCAGAGCTCGAAGACGAACCCGGCGAGGTTCATCCCACGAAACCCGCACTTGTTGAGGACAGCCATCTCGAGGCGCAGGCCATCGATGGCAATCGTCCGGAAGTCGACGTCGGAGACGAAGGTGCGCTTCAAGACGGCTCCCCGGAGGTCCATCCCGTCCATCGGAGCCTCGGAGATGATCGTCCGATCGATGGCTGACCGCGCGAACGAGGCGCCGGACAGGTCGCTCCTGAAGACCGTCAGCATGACGATGGGCGTCTCGTCGAAGCGGGCCCCCCGCGCCAGGCTCTCCGTGAGCTTGGTGAGCTGGACGTTGGCCCCGACGAACGAGGCACCCGACAGATCGCACTTGTGGAAGGCGGTATGGTGACAATCGGCGCCCGCAAGGACGGCATCGCGGAGGTCGCACTCGATGAGTACGGCCTCCTTGAGCCTTGCCCCGTTCAGGCGGGCACGAGCCAGGTTGCCCTTCGAGAAGAGGCCGCCCGAGAGATCGACGCCCGAGTAATCCTGGTCTGCGAGGTCCAGCCCATCGCAGAACTCGCCCGAACGCACGCGAGCTGCCAGATCTGCCCCCTTCACACGCCGACCGCTATCAGCTTCGTGCGTGCGCGTCAAGGTCCCCCCTGCCCCGCGATCGTCGTCCTGTAGAGCGACGCTATACTATTCCTCTCCGAAATCTGCCTCAAGGTCACACCCTGACCATGATCGTGTACCCTCAATCGTCCGCAACCACGAAAATCGCGGCGATTTCAGCGTAGCGCGCCTCGCCGCCGCGGCGTAGGTCGTCCGAGCGGTGGGGCCTTCGGACCCGCGCACCGCGCGGGGAGCGTCGCGCGGATGGCTTCGCCGAGGCTCGCGAATGCGGGAAGGCATCCCGCATCCGGCTCATCCATCTCCGCGAGCGTCAAGCGTCGCTGACCGGCATCGTCGTCGCGGTACGCGGGTCGTGCCGCTTCAACGTCAGCGCCCTTATCGGAGCCCACGAATAGATAGTTTTTTCTTCCGAGGGCTACACGTCTTAGCTGCCGCTCGACCTCGCCCGTTATCTATCTCGAAGCGTCCATCCGTGAAGCAGCGCCGCCACGCGGCCTCCTGGTTGATGGCGTACTGGGTAGCGATGTAGAGCGGCGTGCCTGGCACGAGCCGCAGGTGCAGCTCGTGAATCCACTGATACAGCTCGTCCACAACGGGGAGCGACCGCTCCTGCCGGTGCGTCAGGCGCGCGTCCGTGGACAGCGCCTCCTCTTTGCAGGTCGCCTCGATTCGGTAGATGGCCTTGAAGTACGAGAGCGCCGCTGACGTCGATACCCTTCGACATGGGCCGACGGTCTTAGAACGCGCGTTCCACCTCAAGGCCGATCGCGCCACGCCAAACGTGCGAGCCCCGACGGCCGGCCCGCGGGGGGCCCAGCGCAGAAGAACTCAGCGCCGCAATTCGCCGAGGAAACGGGCGGCCACCGCGGCCGGCGAGCCCTTCTTCTCGTCCACGGCCGCGTTCATCCGGCGCATCTTCTGCGCGTCGATCGTCCCCGACAGCCCGCGCAGCGCCTCCAGCACCTCCGGGCGGGTGCGCGCGAGCCGATCGCTCACCAGCACGAGCGCGTCGTACGGCGGGATGGCCCGGCGATCGTCCTCCAGCAGCACCAGATCGTCGACGATGATCCGCCCGTCGGTCGAGAAGGCGGTGATCACGTCCACCTGCTCCGCCCGCAGCGCCTCGTAGAGCAGCGACGGATCCATGCTCCGTGCCTCGCCGAACGCGAGGCCGTACATGCGCTCGATGGCGCGCCACTCCGGCCGCTGGAAGATCTCGTAGTCGCCCCCCACCCGCAGCGATCGCGCCCGCGCCCCGAGATCGCTGATGCGCCGGATCCCCAGCCGCTCGGCCTCGGCCCGCCGCATGGCGAGCGCGTAGGAGTTCTCGAACCCGAGCGCGGCGGCCACGTGGACGTCGTACCGATCGAGCAGCTCCCTCTCCACCGTGGCCAGCACCGACGCGCGGTCCGCGCCCTCCGTGCTCCGTCCCAGGACGTTCGCCCAGAGGGTGCCCGAGTAGTCGACGTAGACGTCGATCTCGCCGTTCTTCAGCGCGTCGAACACCACCGTCGATCCGAGCGATCCCAGCGTCCGCGCCGGCACGCCGGCGACGCGCTCGATCCTCCCGGCGACGATGCCGGCGAGGATGTACTGCTCGGTGAAGGTCTTGGCGCCGACGGTGATGGACACCTGATCGCGCGCGAGGAGGGCGCGCACGACCGGGGTGGCCGCGAAGACCGCGAGCCCGGCGAAGCCGCCGAGGCACAGCAGCACGAGGCGCCGGCTGTGGCGCGTGACGCCGGCGAGCAGGCCACGCACCAGGCCGTCCAGCACCAGCGCGAGCCCGGCCGAGGCCACACAGCCGATCAGCACGGCCGTGTAGTTGCGCGTCTGCAGCCCGCTGAAGATGTAGTCACCAAGGCTCGGCGCCCCGACCGGCGTGGAGAGCGTGGCGGTGCCCACCGTCAGCACCGCCGCCGTGCGCACGCCGGCCACGATCACCGGGAGCGCCAGCGGCAGCTCGACGCGGCGGAGCTGCTCGCGGGGCGTCATCCCCACGCCGCGCGCGGCCTCGATCACCGCCGGATCGAGGCCCGAGAGGCCGGCCGCCGTGTTCCTGAGGACCGGCAAGAGGCTGTAGAGGAAGAGGCCGATCAGCGCCGGCAGGTAACCGATGCTGCGCGCGCCCAGGGCCGCGAGCACGGGCACCATGAAGGCCAGGAGCGCCAGGCTCGGGATGGTCTGGACCACGCTCGCCACGCCCAGCACCGGCCCCTCCAGGCGGCGCGATCGCGTGACCAGCACGCCCAGCGGGACGCTCACGGCCACGCCCAGCGCCAGGGCGACCAGCGTGAGCCCGAGGTGGGCGGCGAGGTAGCGCGGGAGGAGGGCGAGCTGCTCCTTCACGAAGCGTCGCCTCCAGCGATCGTTCGCGCGGGCGCGCCCGCGATCAGCGACTCGACGGCGCGCGCCTGATCGAGCGGGCCGCGCACCAGATCGGCCACGTAGTCGTCGGCCGGCGCGCGCACCAGATCGCGGCCGGGCGCGAGCTGCAGGAGGCGCCCGCCGCGCATCACGCCCACGCGATCGCCGAGGAGCAGCGCCTCGACGACGTCGTGCGTGACGAAGATCGCCGAGAACCCCAGGCTCCGGCGCACCCGCGCGAACGATCGCTGGAGGCGCTCGCGCGTGATCGGATCGAGCGCGCCGAACGGCTCGTCGAGCAGCAGCACGCCCGGCTCGGCCGCCAGCGCCCGCGCCACGGCCACGCGCTGCGCCTGGCCGCCGGAGAGCGCGTCGGGCCGCCGATCGCGGACCTCGGCTGGATCCAGCTCGACCAGCTCCAGCAGCGTGTCCACCCGACAACGGATGCGCCTCGCGTCCCAGCCGAGGAGCGCCGGCGTGATGCCCACGTTCTCGGCGACCGTCAGGTGCGGGAAGAGCCCGAGCCGCTGGAACACGTAACCGATGCGGCGCCGGAGCGCGTGCGGCGGCACGGTGGTCACGTCCTCGCCCTCGACGCGGATGCGACCCGAGCTCGGCTCGATGAGCCGGTTCGTCATCTTCAGCGTCGTGGTCTTCCCCGATCCCGACCCGCCCAGCAGGACCACCAGCTCGCCCGGCTCGACGCGCAGGGAGACGCTGTCGACAGCGACGATTCCATCGTAGCGCTTGGTCACCTGATCGAGCTCGATCATCGCCGCCGAGAGCGTGGCTCCTCGCGTACGACCCGGAAGCTCGAAAAGACATGGGGATAGTCCCGGCGATACCAGTTGCGGAAGCTCGGCCGGAGGAAGCCCTCGTCGGTCGCCCACGAGGCGCCGAAGACGACGTCGTGCTCCCCGTCGAAGAAATCCGCCGAGTACCCGGGGTACGTGCGGGCGTACGCGACGAAGCCGGGCAAGGGCGCGAAGGGCGTGGACGTCCACTCCCAGCCATTGCCCACCAGCTCCTCGACGCCGAACGCGCTGGCGCCGTCCGGGTGGCTGCCCGTCGGCACCGGCGACCATCCGCGAAAGCCGAAGTGGCCATGACGCGGCTCGCCCGGCGCGTGCCCCCACGGACGCGCGCGCACACCGCCGCTCGGCTCGCCGAACGCGGCGCGGCGCAGCTCGGCCTCGGTCGCCAGGCGCCCACCGCGCCAGACTGCATAGGCGCGCGCCTGCTCGCCCGAGACCTGCGCCGGCCAGCCCGACGCGACCTCGAAGGAGACCGGCCCGAAGATCGTCTTCACCGCCAGCCCGCCTCCGCCGCGCACGAACGTACGGGGCGTGAGCGCGGCCCGCGCACCGTCTTCCATCGCCTCGAGGAAGGCCAGGTAATCGCCGTTCCGCACCGGCAACGAGTCGATGGTGAAGCCCGGGACATCGATCTCCGCACGCCCGAACTCGTTGTCCCAGCCGAACGGGATCGCCTCGAAGTCCGCGCCGATCACCACGCGGCCCGCCGGGACGCGCCGGGGCTCGGCCGCGCGCCCCCCGCCGCCCACGAACGCGGGCGCGCCGTCGGGGCGCCGCGCGTTGCCGTGCTCCTGGAGCATGTACATCAGCGTCTCGTGGTGCATCCGCTCGTGCTCGATCACGAGCTGGAGGATCCGCCCCCGCGCGCCGAGCACGTCCTCGGCGCGCGCCAGCACGTCGGGGATGCGCGCCCGCACGGCGCGGCGGACCTCGTCGCGGTACGCGATCACCTCGGCGACCGCCGGCCACGCGTCCCTCGACGCGGCGCGGGCGCCGTCCTCGCCGGCCGGATCGATGCCGCGCTCGAACAGCACGTCGAAATCGCTCCGCATGGGCCCGAGCCCGAGGACGCCTCGGCCGATCTGGTTCCACGCGAAGGCCGGGAGGTGCCCCAGGTAGAACGCGAAGGGATGTCGCAGCGCGATGGGCCGATGCCCCATCGACGCCTCCGGGACGAGCGCGAACAGCTCGTCGCTGCGGCGCCACGCGGCGGCGAGGAGCGCCTCGAACGAGGCCTCCGTCACGCGTCGCTCCGCCGGAGCAGGGCCAGCGCGAAGAGCTGGTCGGGATCGGTGTGCCACGAAGACACAACGAGCCCTCCGGCCCGGGCCGAGGCCTGGAGCGAGTCGCGCGTGAACTTGCAGCTCACCTCGGTGCGGATCTCGGCGCCGCGCTCGAGATCGAGCCGCAGATCGAGCGCCGGGATCTGCACGCGCATCCGCCGCGTGGCCACGAGGCGCATCTCGATCCACGCCCGCGCCGCGTCGTAGAAGGCGCGGTGCGCGAACGCGTCGGGCGCGAAATTCGCCCCGAAGCGCCGGTTGATCACGCGGAGCGCGTTGCGGTTGAAGGCCGCCGTCACGCCCTCCGGATCGTCGTACGCGGCCTCCAGGCGGGCCGTATCCTTGACCAGATCGACGCCGACGAGGAGCGCGTCCGACGGCTCCATGACGCGCGCGACCTCGCGGAAGAAGGCGCGCCGCTCGTCGGGGTAGAGGTTGCCGATGGTGCCCGCGAGGAAGAGCACGAGGCGCCCCCCGCCCCGGCCGAGCCGCGGCAGGTCGGTCGTGAAATCACCGATCACGCCGCGGAACGTGTACTCCGGGTAGTCGGTGCGGAGGCGGCCGATCGACGTCTCCAGGAAGAGCCCGTTCACGTCCAGCATCGTGCACGTCTCGCCGCCGCCCACCCACCGCCAGGCGTCGAGCAGGATGCGGATCTTGCGGCCCGCGCCGCTGCCCAGCTCGACGAGGCGCCGCGGCCGGACGGCGCGCAGGATGTCTCCGGCGCGCTGCTCGAGGATGCCGACCTCCGTGCGCGTCGGGTAGTAGACCGCGAGGTTGGTGATCTGCTCGAACAGCTCGCTCCCGAAATCGTCGTAGAAGTAGACGGGCGGGATCTCGGGCAGCGATCGTGTGAGGCTCTCGCGCAACCGAGCGCGCTCATCGGGTGAAGGGTACGCATCCTCCGCAAATGTGGAGCTCAACAGGACCTCCTTGAGGGAGCGCTGGGCAGCACGTCCATTGGGAGGAGAGCGGCGGACGTCAAGCCGTCGCGAGCTTGTCCGCCTCGGCGAGAATCAACACCGGCACCAGGGAAGTCTTGGAGGCATGTCCACCGCGAGACGAGTGCCACTCGTCTTTTCTTGGAGGCATGTCCACCGCGAGACGACATCAAAGCGGATGGGGGTAGCGCTCATGGGAGTCTCCGGGAGTCATTGAGGGGCAGGGCATCCCGGTCGGCGGCCAGCGGCGCCGTGACCCTGTCGATCCCCGCACGGGCGCCGGCGCCATGGTCGGAGGCCAGGTAGCCGAGGCCGGCGACGTTCAGCGCCAGCGTCAGCCAGAACACGACGCGGAAGGAGCGCTTGCTGGATTTGTGGCGCAGCAACTGCTGCGCATACAGCGCGCCTGGCCAACCGCCGACCAGCGCCAGCAGGTGCAGGGTCTGCTCCGGCGTGCGCCAGGCGCCGCGCGCGGCGGCGCGCTTGTCCTTGTAATAGACCAGCAGCGTCACCAGGCTGGCGCCGAGGTAGAGCCAGGGCAGCACACGCGGCACCCGCCCCAGGGCGGCCAGCGCTGTCACCAGCGCGAGGAAGGGCAGCGCCACCAGCAGGGCGCGGCTCGCCGGGCCCAGGCTGGCGCTGGCGCCGGCCAGTTCGACGTCCTCGGCGCGGGCGCGGCCCTGCGCGTCGCGAGCCGCACGATAGCGGACCGTGGCGCCCACCGCGGGGCGCTGGCCGCGCGGCAGCGACTTGATGTGCACAAAGGCCTCGGGGCCGCCGTCGGCCGGCGCGATAAAGCCAAAGCCCTTGTCGTCCAGCCAGCGGACGATTTTTCCGGTGTTGCGCATGGGGTCTCCTCGAAGTGCGGGCGCCGGGTCAGCTCGGTGCGGCGGGGCCGTCAGCGGCCCCAGCGGGGTCACCGGATGGGGCCGTGTTCCGCGCACCATCCTAACGCGGCCAGCGGGGGCGGCGGCACATCAAGCGGAAGCTCGAGGGTCTGAGCCCTGTCGGCGCCCTCGATTCCGGCGGCCTGAGCGGCCGTTCGGGGTGGCGCGCGGATCGAAGAGACCCTCGAAGGCGCCCGGCGGCGCGCGCGGTGCTCCTGTTCGCCAGGCTTACGAGCGCTCTCACCGAACGGCGCGCGCCTCCGCTCGGGCACAGGCCGCGCGTCTTTCACGAGCTGGTCTATTTTGTCGTCACACAGGACACGTCGTCCGCCGGAGAAGTCCAGTCCCCCACCGTTGACTCCAGCTCTTGAGACGGATAGTACATCACGAAATTATAACACATCTCATCCAGCGTCCGGTCCCCGAATTCCACGGCACTGTTGCCCGGGTTGTCCCACGCGCAACGCGTCCTCACGGTGTCGCCGCCTCGAAGGATGGTATCGTTATCGTACCAGATCTGGTTGTCGAAGTTCCACGGATCGGCGAGCCCCAGGTTGCTCGGCTCGCTGCCGTCCGTGGGCACCGTGTTGCTCGACAGGTGCTTGCCGAGGGTGTGCATGTGCGGCATGACACTGATTACCGAGAGCGCCCCCATATCCGGCGGGAACTGGTAATCGCAGCTCACGTCGAACGAGCCGTGAGGCGGGATGTTGATGTCTTCTGTGCCGAACATGAAGATGCCGGCGTCGTTGGGGCGGAGCTCCGTCGTCGTGCAGACGTCGAAGCCGGTGCTGTCTTGCTGCCCGTCGAGGCCCTTGATGTTGCTGTAGTGCACCTGGATTGTGAAGTGTGCCGTGTCTTCCAGCGGGAAGCCCGCCTCTGGCGGCAGCTCCATGGCCTTGCCGCCGGGCGCCCAGACGGCCAAAAGAGCCCCCATGATGTCGCCCCCATTGCACGGCGTGGGCGTCGAGGGAGACGCCTCATCCGCCTTGAAGAGCAGGATATGGTGTACAATGGTGCTGTTGTCGATGTGGGGCACGACCCCGACGAGGTGTCGTTTCTGGCCGATCTCTACATCGACCCCATAACACATATACTGGTCCTGGACGCCCTTCGGCATGACGTAAGGCGCGGACGGCGCTAGCAGGACATCCGGTGTGCAGCTCAGGGTCGGAGGGTCGATGGTTCCGCCGCCGCCCGGGTCGACGCACGTGTCTTTACCGGCCGGCATGCCGGCGGCGATCCATTGATCGAAGATCGCGAGCTCCGCGGCGGTCAGGCGCTCGGTCGGGGGCGGAGGCATGGGGCGCGCGGTGTCGCGGGCGCGTGCGGCGACGAGCTCGTAGACCTTCTTGTTGGGATCGCTCACCGCGGGCGCGACCAGATCGCTCCGGTCGACCAGCGGGAACGGCGCGCCGAACTTCGGGGACGCCCCGTGACAGGTCTGGCACTTCGTCGAGAGGATCTTGTCGACGTCGCACGGCAGCGCTTCCGCGTTGCCGTTCTGCGGACCGGAGCCGGATGAGCCGCTGCTGCCCTTCTCGGCGTCGCTGCACGCGACGACCACGAGAGCGGATAGGAAGGACAGCGCCGAGAACAAATAACGACTACGATTCATGCGAGCTCCTCGGGGAAAAGTGCGACCTGAACCGGCGTTCGAGGGTATCGATCGCTGATCTGCGGCTTTTCGGAAGGGCGGTCGAAGACCGAGATTCCGAAAAACGCCGTCGAATCGGGTGGAAGAAGAACGCGCGCCGCGAGCTCCCGAGAACAGCGGGAGACTTGGCGCGTGAGAGCACCGGCGACCCAGGTCTACGGACGGGCCGGCGACCTGGCGTCGGTGCTCCTTCGGTGAGTGCCCGCCCGCTCTGAGATCGTTCAACGGTGCGCGTGTACCTCGAAGATGTCCTCGCCTGCCCTTGTGGCGGTCGGCGTCGGGTGATCGCGGACCTTCACGATCCCGAGGTGGTGACCGCTATCTTGGTCCACCTGGGGCTGTAGGTCCGATCCGGCGGCACCGTCCAACCGGGTGATGAGGACGAGCTGCTGGTGTCGCTGCCCCCGGCGCCTGATGCTGACGTTCCGCCGTCGTCGCCGCCGTCGCTCGCGCCATGGCCGTCTTCGGGAACGATGACGGTGCCAGTAGGGTACAGCTATACGGTAGGATGCCTTCTTGGTGCTACGTCGCAGTAATTCCAGGCGTTTCAGGCGTGGAAGACCTGCCCCATCGCATAAGGCCCGTTCTGTCAATGAGCTCGTACAGTCGGACTGCACGAGTCAGGAACGGCTCCGAGAATCTTGACTTTGCGGAACGCGTTTGCTTGTCCTATCCTCCACGTCGAACCCGTCGCACGCCGCGGAGAAGCGTCGCTCTCGGCGCTCGAAAGCCGCGTCGGGACTGTCCTTGTGCTCGAAAGGCCGCGCAAGATACGCTCCACCTGCGAGTGCGAGCTGGGTACACGCATCGAGCGCGGAGGGCTCGGCTGCAGTTGCGACGCGAAGGCGGGTTCGGCTGGCGAATGTCGCTGCGGAGAGACGTGCCGCTGCAGCTCGTGTCAATGCGGTGCAGGGGCTGACTGCAGCGTGAGCACGAACACATCGGCGGCCGGCTCCGCCGATGCGTCATGACGACTGCACACTAGCCACGATGAGCCGGTCCGCATTTTCGCGGACCGGCTGCCCTAGCAACGTGCGGGAAGCCACGCGATCCATGCGACGCGATTTCCCCCTGCGTCACCGCTACCTGCGATCATCAGCGTGGAGCCGGTCCACACCTGGGACGCCAAGCTGAGGTGCACACCCGAAAGTTCGGCTCCGCCTTCGCGAAGCTCTCGACCGATGTCCCGCACTCCACCGCAATCCCACAGCACGGCGTCCCTAGCGGACCGTCCGAGTCTGCTCAAACCTACCTGAACGGAACCGTCGGAGCTCTGCCCTTGAATCCAGCTCTCGTCGTGTCCGGGCAGCGCATCGAGCCGAACGAAGCCATCCGCCTCGCTCCAACGAAACGAACTCCGCTCGGGTTCCAGAGCTGCTCCCGCGGTAACGGACAGCTGGCCGTAGATCGTGCTCCCGTCGTCGCTGAGGCTACCCAGCACGAGCTTCAGCCAGTAGGCACGCCCCATCACCCAATCGACGGGGGGCTCCAGGCGTGTGCTGCCCGCCGTCGCGCTCCAGCGGTATAGCGCTTCGCCGTCGGTGCCGAAGGCCAGGCGTCCGTCGCCCGTCGCGGAGACGACGCTCGGTACGTCGAGGGACACCATGCCCGTCTCCTCGGTCCAGCGAAATGCCGTCACTCCCTCGGAGCTCTCGTCATGACATCCCCCGAACGCGATGCTCCCGTCGTGGGAGATGCTGCTCGCCGAACAGTAGGGAAACTCAGGGATGCCGGTCAGGGGCAGGACGCGGTCCGGGGCTAACCACAGGAAGCCTTTTCCGTCGTCTCCATATCCCGCCATCGTGGCGAAGTCCTCGCTCACAGCCGAGCAGCCGGCGCGAGCAGGCCAGCCGAGCGTGGTGAGCAGCTCGAATCCGCGGCTCTCCGTCCATTGGAACCACCTCGAGTGGCCGTCGCCCGCCTCTACGTCAGCTTGGAGCTCGACGCTTCCGAGCGCGGCACTCCCGTCGGCGCTCACGAAATCGATTTGGCCGTTCCACATCGGCTCGGAAGGCCCGAACGGAACGTCGCCGGTCTCCTCGGTCCAGCGGTAGAACGAGACTGGGCCGAACTGGATCCCGTTCGGGATCGCCTCGATGTTCATCACTTCGCCGAAGAGGCTCTTGCCATCGCCGCTCAAGCGCGACGGGGCATACATTCCGACCGCAGGAGCGGAGTAGGGCAGCCGGGTTGTCCCTGCTTCGGGGGTCCAAAGGAACCGCACTCCGGTGGTGAAGTCGCTGTCAGTATCGGCCGACGCCGAGAATCCAGCCACGACCGACCCGTTGATGTCCGCGCCGATCCAATCCGTAGAATAGTAAACTCCTGCACGCGGCGTGGTGCTCGCCGGATCGATCGGACCGACAACCACGAATCGAACGTCGGGGTTGGGAGGCTCGCCGCCATCGCCGAGCTCGCCGGACGACCCGCCGTCTTCAGCACTGCCCGCCGCGCCGCCGTCTTCTGTCGCGGCGCCACCCTCGCCGGTCAAAGGTGCGTCTCCGAGCGGTTGCTCCACCTCCTGACAAGCGAAAGCTGCGACGACCAACGGTGCCAGCGTTCGGACCATGCGCGAGGTAGGCATCGGAGCTCTCATGTTGGGGCGGATAGGAAACCATAGAGCTCTCGCCCGCGTCAAGCCCCGCGGGAACGGCGCCGGGCGAGCCGTCTATCGCGCATCAAACACCCGGCCTGCCCCGTCGCAGGGCCCGCGCGCCGTGCATTGGGTGCAGCTCTGGCTCGACGACCGCGACGTGCGTTTGCCATGACGGGCTCGGGCCGGGTGCCCACCTACGCCGCGTCGAACCCGAACGCCATCGGTTCCCACGTTGGATCGCGCGCGGGTGCTGCCGTTCGGGGCTGCGAGGGCAAGTTCAGATGATCGAGGATGCGGCGCACCACCGCTGAGTCGGTGATCGTCGAAAGCACGCGCATCCTCCGTTCGCATCTCGGGCAGCGGAGCGCATCGAAGCCGAACGAACGCTTCATGAGCACGGCCCACTCGACGTAGCGCGACGTTGCGAACAACTCCCCTTCGAGCAGCCGCCCCCAGTGCAAGACCGAGATCAGGGTCGGCTCAACTCACACCGTGGGCTCGGCATGCGCGAGCGACCTCGCTGAGAGCGCCGGCGGAGCGCACGGCGACGCGGGCGCGGGCGATGCGGGCGCGGGCGCGGCGGGCAGAGGCGCGTGCCCCGCGCACGGCTCAGACTTCGCGGCGCGGGCCGGAGGTTTGGGTGTCACGAGAGAGCGCCACGACGAGCGAGGCGCGAACACGCCATGGTATCTCACAAGCGGGATCTTCGGCGGAGGAATCAAAGCCGCGAGCCGGGCCATGAACTCCATTGGACTCATGACGCGGTGAGTGCGTCCCCGCCGAGGTGTCTTCAGCAAGTACGCTATACGCCCATCGGGCAGGAGCTCGATTCGATCGAGTGCGAAGGCCGGGCGGGAGCAGTGCCGCACGAGCCTCTCGCGCGCGGATCGTCGACCGCCGTCATCCGCTGCGATGCGCACCGCGCAATGCACGTCGAACCCGTCGCACGCCGCGGAGAAGCGTCGCTCTCGGCGCTCGAAAGCCGCGTGGGGACTGTCCTTGTGCTCGAAAGGCCGCGCAAGATACGCTCCACCGAAATAAAGACACGGCTCTCGCCGTGTCTTCGTGGTGGAGGCGCTGGGAATCGAAACGCCTGCCGAGGGTGGGCATCCGCAGGGATCGCGTAGGTTTCCGCATGAATCGCGAGCGGCAACCGTGCCATCGACGGCGGCTAAGTGCGCGAAGCCTCGTGAGCCGGACGAATCGCAGACGAAACCGGCAGACCCCCGGACGGTGCTGCTCGGCCAGCTCGCGGAAGGCATCAGGGCGGCGCTCGCCGAAGGTGACTTGGAGGCGGCGCGCATCGCCCACGAGACCATCGGGCCGCTGCTCGGCGCGCCAGGGGCCGACGCGGCCGGCGTCATCGACCTCGCCGCCGAAAGCGGCCGGTTGGGCCCGCGTTGGGCCACACCGGAAGCTAGCGCGGTCGAGCATCGACCCGAACCAATTGAAATCATTAACCTTCATGCCGATCCCTCCGCGGCACCAGGGAAGTCTTGGAGGCACGTCCATCGCGAGACGAGTGCTACTCGTCTTTTCTTGGAGGCATGTCCACCGCGAGACGAGCGCCACTCGTCTTTTCTTGGAGCCACGTCCACCGCGAGACGAGTGCTACTCGTCTTTTCTTGGAGGCATGTCCACCGCGAGACGAGTGCCACTCGTCTTTTCTTGGAGCCACGTCCACCGCGAGACGAGTGCCACTCGTCTCCCGCGTGGAGGAGCCGGCTCACCCGGATGGGTTCACGGCGTGCTGCCCGCTCCGAGCGGTGGCGCCGGGACGGCTTCGGGCTTTGTGGCGGGGGCTCTTCGACGGGGCTTCGCGAGGTCGTCGGCCATCTCGACGTACGGCGCCAGCAGGAACGCGGCCAGCGCCTCGCTCCCCGGGATCTCCGGGTCGGCGTGGCTCTCGATCTTCTGGATCAGGCTCCGCAGCGCATCCCGGGCGGCGCTCCACTGCGGCCGGCCGTCGGTCGGCCCGCCCTCCTTGGCGAGGACCACGGTCGTGAAGCCGTAGGCCTCGCCGAAGCGCGCGTGGGCGGCGACGAGCTGCCGGTAGTGCCGGGTCCCGCCGAACTGCTCGATCACCGCCTGCGCGCGCTCCTCCTCCAGCGCCCTCATCCGCTGCACCATCGCGGCCCACTGGACCCGGGGCCGGCGCGTGATGAACCGAAGCCCCTCGGGCGCCGGAAAGAGCTGCCCGTACAGCCAGCGCGCATCGGACGGCGACGGCGTCTGCCCATCCTCCGAAAGCCCGGCGGCGCCCGCGTTCCACTGCTCGAGCGCGCGCCATCGGTCGTCGCTGTCGGTGTTCGCCGCGCTCCGCTCGGCCTCGCTCGTCCCGGAATGGCGCTGGTCGGCCTGCGCGCTCGCCCGCACGCCGCGGAAATCCTGAAGCTCTGTCGCGGCCGCGTCGAAGCGCTTCCACGGCCTGTCGATGTGCGGCGGCAGCGCCGCGATGGGCTCGATCCCCCTGGGCAGCGGCGCGTCGCCCTCCTTGCGCTTACCGCCCTTGGGCCGGAGCACCGCCGCGATGCGCGCGCTCATCTGATCTCGGAGACCGATCACGTCGTCCGCGACGAGCTCCTGGGGGAGGACCATGGTCGAAAACATCGGTAGTTCACTCACGGGGGAAACCTCCTGTGATGTCTGATCGGTTCTGGCCTGCCGCCGCGGCGACACGCCGTGGTTTCGTTGCGGCGTGGCTGCACGGCAACCCACGTGCCGGCGCGAGATGCGTGGAGGTCTCGGCGAAACGCCTCAGACAGCGAGGAGCTGAGCGCAATGCCCTGTCATGATCCGCAACGGATTGCGCTGTTGCGCAACGCTCCCGTCGGCGCGTCACGACCGCTCGTGTGGGGGACTCGCGACGCACATGGTTGGCCGATCCGCATGAAGTCGCGTTTCACGTCGCCGGGCTCAACGCCGGCTGCTGTCCGGCCCGCTCTCCTCGGTCAGCTCCGCCTTCTGCGCGCGCCGGCGGCACCTCGAGCCCTGCAGCGCGGGCCAGCCCCATCACTCCCTCCACGGCCGCCGCGATGTATCCGAACGGGTTCGCCCCATCGACGGCCGTGATGTGCACCTCTCCCATCCGCTGCTGGAACGCGGCGGCGAGCGCCGGCATCTGCTGCGCGACCGTCAACCGGATGACCTCCGGCGACACGGTGTTCTCGATCTCCCGGAGCGCCCGCGCGCGGTCGAGCTCGATCTCCTGCGTGAGCCGCGCCTTCCTCGCCTCGATCTCGGCGATGGCGAGCTCGGCCTCGGCCACGAGCCGGCGCGCGCCCGCGATCGCCGCGCGCTGCCTGAGCAGGTCGATCTCATGCGCGCTCGCGGCCATCTTCGCCGCGTGGCGCGCCGCCGCCGCCTCCGCCTCGAGCGTCGTCTTCTCGATCTCGGCCCTCAGCGTGAGCGCCGCGATCTGCTGATCGTGGGCCAGCCGCGTCTCCTTCAGCCGCGCCTCGGCCGCGAGCTCCTCGAGCTTGCCCTGCTCGCTCGTCGCCTGTCGCTGCTGCTTGAGGCCGACGTCGGCCGCGAGCTTCCTGAGCTCGATCTCGCTGTCGAGCGTGATCTGCCGCTCCCGGGCCGCCCGCTCGGACACGAGCTTCGCCTCCGACACCCGCGCCTCGGAGGCGAGCTCGTCGAGCCGGGCCTTCTCGCTGGTCTCCTGGCGTCGCGTGCGCAGCTCGACCTCGGCGGAGAGCTTGGTCAGCTCGATCGCGCGCTGCGCCTCGGCCTCGCCCTGCCGGACCGCGCGCTCGGTGAGCAGCGACGCCTCCCTGGCCTTCCGCTCCTGCTCCTGCCGATAGTGCGCCTGCAGGTTGCCGAACACCGCCGGAGAGAGGATGCGCACGTCCTGGATCTCGATGGTATCGATGAGGACGCCCCACCCCTTGTCGGTGGCGTCCTCGGTGCTGCCGCGCCCGGAGACGACGGGCACGATCTCTCGTATCAGCTCGCTGGCGAGCCCTTCCTTCCGCCGCGTCAGGCATTCCTCGACGGAGAGGTTCGCGACCAGCCGGCGCACGGCGCCGGCAAACATGTCCACGAGCAACGCCTCGAGCTTCTCCTGCGCGCGCTCCGGGAACGAGAAGTTCAGCATCCGGAACGCGATGAGCGGCTCCACGATGCGGTAGACGGCGAGCCCAGTGACCTCGACACCGACCTTCTCGAGGGTGACCTGGTCGGCCGTGAACTGGAGCTTCTGGACCGTGGTCGGCACGACGGCGACGCTGTCGCCCGGGAGCTTGAAGCACGACGCGCCCTGACCGGAGGTGGGCCGGAGGCTACCCCGCCGCATGTGAATCAGGTACTCGCTCGGCTTCGCGCTGATACGGCCCCACTTCTTGAGCTTCTCTGGATCTTCGGCCGGCTTGCCGGCGCGCCAGCCCTGATCGTACCGCCCGCGACCGGCCGCCCCGTTCCCGTGATCGTCCGCGTGGAGGATCGGCGCGGCGCCGCCCGGCACGCCGCCCTCGTGGATGATGACCCTGCGCTGCTCGATGTGCGTCATGACCTCTACCTCGCGAGTCCGGCTTTCGCAGGAAGCGGGCCACTCAGGGGGCACGGCGAAAGAGGCGTTTCAGGGCCGCGCCGCGCGCCGCCGACCCGCGATAGGCGAGGCGCCGATCCAGAATGGAGCGCAGCGCCGATCCAGGATGGAGCGCTGTCGCCCGGCCGCCCGGCCGCGGCGGTGGCCGCCTCCTCCTGCGGCGAGGCATCACGCCGATCTCGGCCGCCCGCCACGATGGTCCGGCCCGCCGGGTAGCGGCGAACAGTCCGGGCGATTTTCGTGACCCGATCGGCGTCGCGCGCTTCGCGCGGCTGCCCGACCGCCGCGTCACAACCAGGGAATTACCCGGCGGTGCTGTACGAGCTCACCATGAACCACGCGCGCCGACTCGGCGGGTTCCGTGCAGATCCAGAGGACGTTCTTTGCGGCGTCCGCCGGCGACTGCGCCGACGACATGTCGTCGAACCACGGGCGCGACGCGTCGGTGTCCACGAGCCCGGGGCAGAGCGCGGCGATGGTGAGCCCGCGCTCTGTGGCCTCGGCCTGTCGCTGGCGCGCATAGATCTTCATCGAGGCGACCTGCGCGACCTTGGACGGGATATTGATCCACGCCGGCCAGTGGTGGAGCTCTGCTTCGCCGCGCTCGACCAGCTCGACGTACTCGTCCATGACGCGCTCGATGTCCTCGAGAGATCGCGTGGCGGGGTCGAAGCGGTCGTGCAGCCGCGAATCCAGCTTGCCGAGGGAGCCGAAGGAGCTCGCGACCACGAGGAACCGCCCGCCGTCGCGCAGCAGGTGCCCGAAGGCGCGGATCATCCGGTAGGTGCCGTGGTTGTTCGTGTCGATGAAGGTGCGGACCTGGACCGCCTGGGGCACGTCCTTCCCGATGCGCGCGGCCGCGTTCGAGAGCACGATATCTATCCCGCCGTGACGGCGCGCCACCGTCTCGGCCAGGGCCTGGACGCTGGCGTCGTCGGTCACGTCCAGCCGGGCCAGGGACGGCTGCAGGCCTTGCTCGCGCAGGCGCGCCACGGCCGCCTCGCCGCGCTCCGGATCCCGGGCCCCCAGGTACACGGTGCTGCCCGGCGGCAACTCCTGGCACAGACGGGCCACCATCGCGTAACCAAGGCCCTGGTTCGCGCCTGTAACGAGTGCGATTTTCGACATCGATCCCTCCTCACCCTCGCGCCGCGAAGACGTGGTGTTCGAGGAGTGTTACCCCAGCCTGGCTCGGGGCGCGACGATCGTCGTTCGGCGTCCTCGCGGGCTTGCCACGCGCCCTCCCGGGATTAGGAAACCGGAGATGAGCACGAAAAGAGACCAGCAGGCCGCCGATCCCAGGGCAGCGGGGCAAGCAGGCGAACAGCGGCCGTCGAACGTCCAGAAGGATCCGCGCGACTGGAAGACGGGCGACGAGCCGATGACGGGCGCGCAGGCGTCGTACCTGCACACGCTCGCGGAGCAGCAGGGCGAAGAGGTCCCCGAGGACCTGACCAAGGCGGAGGCGTCCGAGAAGATCGACGAATTGCGGGACGCCGTGGGCGTCTCCGGCGGCGCGGAGGCGGCCGCCGGCGTCGAGAACACGCGCAAGGACCCCGAGCAGTGGAAGACGGGCGACGAGCCGATGACAGGCGCGCAGGCATCGTATCTCCAGACGCTCTCCCAGGAGGCGGGCGTGGACTTCGAGGCGAACCTGACCAAGGCGGAGGCGTCGAAGCGCATCGACGAGCTGCAGGCGAGGACCGGGCGCGGGCAGAAGCTGCGGGAGTGACCGGAAGGGCGCTTCAGCTCGCCGCCCCGGAGGCGTGGGATCTCCGCTGAACGTCGCGCGCCCGTTCGCCTTCTATTGCTGCGAGCGCTGATAGGTATTCCCGAAGTCGTCCTGCACCACGACGGCGAGCCCGTCCACCGCCTCCACCTCGAGCTTTTCGTCGATCACCCGCGTTCGAAAGGCCCAGCCGGCGGGGAGCGTCAACGTCTCGCCGAGCTTCGCGAGCGAGGCCTCGTCCTGCTGCACCTCCTGCACGCTGTACGACTGCATGTCGTAGATCGCGCCCTCCGGATCGACGAGCTCGTAAACGGCTTTGCCCGCGTCGTAGCCCCACGTCGTGTCCCGTCGCACGGTGCGTGTCTCGTATGGCTTCGCCTTGCTCGAGGCCTTGGCGAGCGCGACGGTGAGCGTGCCCGTCTTGCGCATCTCGATGCCGCCGAGCGTGCGCACCTCCGGATCGAGCACCTTCGAGCCTTCGAAGCTGTCGATCATCCAGTGGCGCGGGCCGTTCATGACCACCACGTCCGCCATCGTATCGGCCTTCACCTGGGCCTCATCGACCGCGACCCACGCCGCCTCGGGGCACTCGTTCAAGCCCTGCGTGTTGTACACGTCGATCCTCACCGATCTCGCGCCGAGATCCGCGTCGCCGAGCAGGATCTCGCAGTAACGGCTCCCCCGCAGGGCCTCCTGCGCGGGCACGGGCGTCTCGGTTTCGACGGGCGCCGTGCTGCCACAGCCGGCCGCAGCGAGAAGGAGCGAGAGGAAAAGGGGGAGCGACGACGGCTTGTTCATGGCGTGTACCTCGGGCAGAAGGCGATCGTGGAGCGCGCGGATCGCGCCCTCTTTCCCCTACTCCCGTAAAAGGTCCCGCGGACCCGACACGGCCTCGGTCGATTTTTCTCCGCGCTCCCTCCCGTTGTGTTGGCCTGGATCTCCAGGGAGGAGGAGAACATCACCTCTCCTCGACCCGGCGAGGGAAGGACGAGATCGTCACGCTCCACGTGGAGGCGCCCGGTCTGTGGAGCGTCGGGGAGCGCGACTGAGCGGCTTGGCCCCCTGCCCGCGGAGGCTCGTGACCGTCTCGATCAGCGCGCGAAGCTTCGGCTGCTCCTGGGTGCGCGCGGGAAAATAGAGGCAGAAGCCGGGTCCCTTCGTGATGAACGCCTCGAGCACGCGCTCCAGCCGGCCATCGGAGAGGTCGCGCTCGATGGCCTGGTCCGGCACGTACGCGAGCCCCGCCCCCGCGCAAGCGAGCGCGACCATGAGCCCGATGTCGTCGGTGACGATGCCGCCGGGGACGTCGACCGTGATCGTCTTGCCCCGGCGTTCGAGCTCCCAGCGATAGACGACGCCGCTCGCGAGGAGGCGCTGGCGGATCGCGTGATGGCGCACGAGGTCCTCCGGCGTGCGCGGCCGCCCCGCCTTCGCGAGGTAGGCCGGCGAGCCGACGATCGACCATGACGAGTGGCTCGAGATCGGAACCCGCACCATGTCCTTCTCGACCGAATCGCCGAGCCGGATGCCCGCGTCGAAGCCGGAGGCCACGAGATCGACGAAGGCATCGTCGAGCGAGACCTCGATCGACAGCTCCGGGTACGCCTCCCGCATCTGCGCCACGAGCGGGGCGACGAGCCACGCGCCGCTGATGCGCGGCGCGGTGATGCGGAGGTTGCCGGAGGGGCGCCCTCGGTAGTCGCCGAGCGCGGCGAGCGCGTCCTCGACGTCGGCGATCGCGGGCCGCAGGCGCTGAAAGAGGCTCTCGCCCGGCTCCGTGAGCGCCACGCGCCTCGTGGTCCGCTGGAACAGCACAACGCCGCACCGCCGCTCGAGGAGCTTGATCTTCTGGCTCACGGCGGTCGGGGTGACGCCGAGCGCGGCGGCCGCGGCGGTGAAGCTCTTGTGGCGGGCCACGGCGAGGAACGTCGTGAGCCCGTCGAGCGCGTCGGTCATGCTCGATCATGAACCGCAGGTTCATAAAGCATCAACCTCTTCGCGCATTTTCTTCATGCTCGGGATGTTGCATCTTCCGTCGTGTGAGGGGCGCAGCGCCCCGGCCACGAAGAGGAGATCCCCATGGAAACGAGCAAGCACGAGCGGGTGTGGTTCATCACGGGCGCGTCGCGCGGCATCGGCGCGGAGATCGCGAAGGCGGCGCTCGCCGCCGGAGATCGGGTGGTCGCCACCGCGCGCGATCCGAAGAGCATCACGGACCGCTTCGGGCGGCCCGAGGCGCTCCTCCCCGTCGCGCTCGACGTGACGGACGAGGCGTCGGTCGCCGCCGCGGTCGAGGCGGCCGTCGCTCGGTTCGGCCGGATCGACGTCCTCGTGAACAACGCCGGTTACGGCGTCATGGGCGCGATCGAGGAGACCTCGGGGGACGAGGTCCGGCGCGTCTTCGAGACGAACGTGTTCGGCCTCCTCGCGGTGACGCGCGCCGTGCTCCCGCAGCTCCGGAAGCAGCGCGCCGGCCAGATCTTGAACATCTCGTCGCTCGGCGGCTACCGGTCGGGCGCCGGGTTCGGCGTTTACTGCTCGACGAAGTTCGCGATCGAGGGGATCTCGGAGGCGCTCCACACCGAGCTCGCGCCGCTCGGCATCGCGGTGACGGTCATCGAGCCGGGCTACTTCCGGACGGAGTTCCTGGAGGCGAAGTCCGTCGTCGAGACGGGCAAGGTCATCGCCGATTATGCCGAGACCGCGGGCAAGGTCCGGAGCTACGCGAAGACGGTCAGCCTCCAGCAGCCTGGCGACCCGGAGCGGCTCGCGCGCGTGGTCGTCGAGCTCTCCCGCGCGAAGAATCCCCCGCTCCGCCTCCCGCTCGGCAGCGACACCGTCGCTGCGATCGAGGCGAAGAACGCGTTCGTGGCGCAGGAGCTCGCCGCGTGGCGCGCCGTCGCGGAGTCGACGGACTTTCCGAAATGAAGCGGGGTTGACGCCCCCGGAGGCACGAGCACGGCCAGAAGCACCCGTCGACGACGAGCATCGCGGCCGACAGCTCGAAGCGCATGTCTGCCCAACAGAAGCCCACCCCTCCCCTCGCCTCGTCCGGCAGGAGGTCGCGACGCTTCCCGGTGTCGAGCTCCACCACGGTCTGGCCCTGGTAGTCCTCGCCGGCTTGCCCCGGGCGCCAGGATCCGAGCTGTACCAACCGCGCGACTGACACAGTGCTTTCGCGCGGCGCGGCCCCTGTGCCTTCACCGGCGAGCGCCGCCTTCCTACGCTCCGGGCCACCCCTGACCGGAGCCACCGCGATGACCGAGCTGCTGCCCCTGGCCACCTACTGCTTCATGATGTCCAGCACCCCGGGGCCGAACAACATGATGCTCACCGCCTCGGGCGCCAACTTCGGCTACCGCGGATCGCTGCCGCACGCGCTGGGCATCAGCGTGGGCGGCGCGGTCCAGACCTTCGTCACCGGCTGGGGCTCGAGCGCCGCCAACCTGGCTCTTCTCGCGAACTTACGACGAAGCGAACCCATGCGTCGCAAACAGAAGCCAAGGGGACACATTGTTGTTATTCAGCAACCGGTCAACCTGTTTGGTCGTGTGCTTGGGGCTGCCACCTCTTGCCCACGCCAACCTTTGGGCTGCCAGGCAGCAGCGACCAACAGCAGGTGAACCTCAGCACTTTCGCGGTCTCACTGACCGCCTTTATCCTCTTGTCGGGGTGCCTGAAACGGCCATCGAGGGGCGCCTGAAACAGCGATCGGCGCGAGCTTTCCCGTGTGACGCCGCTCCAGAAGGAGAAGGATCGCCATGGTGGCGAGCCCAATCGGAACCGCCCAGAAGGCCTTTCTCAGGTCGAAGGCGTCCGCCAGGAGTCCCAGGTGCAGGGGAGCCGAGTCAACTTGCCGTCCCGGCCAGTGTGCACCTGTCGCGGGTGCCCAGCCTGGCGACTACGTTCATTAATGTGGTACGCTCGACGGGCTTGGGGATATGCATCTCGTATCCCGCCGATAAAGCCTGTTCGCGGGCGCGCTGGTCGGCGTAGGCGGTCAGCGCGATCGCGGGCGTTTGACCGCCCTGATTGACGGGCAGCGCCCGAACCGCTCGAATCAGCGCATAACCGCTCTCGTCCGGCAGCCCGATATCGCTCACGAGGACGTCCGGGCGCCACTCTTGGAGCAATTCAAGGCCTTCCCGAGCTGCCGCCGCCACGCGCACCTCCGCCCCTGCCTCTCCCAAGATGCACGTCAAAAGCTCCCGCACGTCGGAGTCGTCGTCCACCACGAGCACGCGCAGTCCGGTCAGCATTGAGGGGAGCAACCCGACGCCGCCTTCCCCTGCGCCAGCCAAAGGCGGCGTTGCGGTCTCCTCGACCACCGGCATCAGAGGCAAGTCGACGGTGAACACCGCGCCCTGACCCTCACCGCCGCTCTCCGCGCGAACCGTGCCGCCGTGCATTCTCACCAAATCCCGCACGATTGCGAGCCCCAGGCCAAGTCCGCCGTGCCGGCGCGTGGTCGAGCTATTGGCCTGACGAAACTGGTCGAACACATGGGGAAGAAAATCTGCGCTTATTCCCTCGCCGGTATCGCTGATGCGGAGTTGAGACATCGCTCCCACCTCCTCCAGCGACACAGCCACGCGCCCGCCTGGGGGCGTGAATTTGATGGCGTTGCTGAGCAGATTTCCCACGATCTGCTCGAGGCGGCCGCGATCGCCCCAGACCCTGCTGGTCGTCGAGCCGAGCGATAGCGAGATACAGACGCGCTTCGCTTCCGCAACTGGAGTTACAGATTCGAGGACCGCCTGAATGACCTCGGCCATGCTGACCGACTGCGGCTTCAGGTCCATCTTGCCGCGGATGACGCTGGAGACGTCGAGGAGCGTCTCGACGAGCCGCAGCTCGGCCATGCTATTGCGCTCGATAACCTTGAGCCCGCGCTGCACCTTGGGCACGTCGCGATTGTCCATGCGGAGGAGAAGCTGCGCCCAGCCGAGGATAGCGGTCAATGGGGTTCGCAGCTCGTGGCTGAGCGTGGAGAGGAATTCGTCTTTCAGCCGGTCGGCGGTCTCGGCCTTGGAGCGCGCCGCCTGCTCACTGGCCAAAAGCCTCTCCCGCTCTCCCTCTGCCCGCTTGCGTTCGGCGATCTCATGCCTCAGAATCTCATTGGCCGCGGCGAGCTCGGCCGTGCGTTCCGCCACTCTCCGCTCCAGCTTATCGTGGGCGCGCCGCAGCGCGGCCTCGAATCGCTCGCGATTCTTGATTTCCCGCCGCAGCTGCGCGTTCTGCACCTCGAGCTGCGCGCGCAGCGAATACAAGTCCAGGTGTACCTTGATTCGCGCTAAAACCTCATTGATCTCCAGCGGCTTGACGACGTAATCGACGCCGCCAGCGTCAAACCCGGCCACTTTATGCGCCGTCTCTCCCAGAGAGGTCATGAAGATCACGGGGATGCCTTTGGTGCGTTCAGATGCTTTCAGGCGCCGGCATGTCTCAAAGCCATCCATTCCCGGCATCAATATGTCGAGGAGGATCAGATCGGGCGAACGGAACTCGACCTGCTCCAGCGCGTCTTCACCATCCTGGGCGACTGTCACCCGAAAGCCTCGCTCTTCGAGTTGAGCCATGACCTCAGCCACGCTGGCGGGCACATCGTCAACAATCAGGATTGTATACGACTGAGCACAGGGCTTTGAGGTTCTGGTCATCGGGAAACCCACAACAAAGTAGCGGCAGTGTGAACCGGCGCAACAACCGTACACCCCAGCCAGCCGCAGGGGTTTCGGCCTGGGCGCGCCCGCCATTGTCCTCGATCGGGAGGCGCGGTCACGCGAGCCGCCGTGACGCCCTGTCGAGCTGTATCCGGAGCAGGGCGCGGAGCCGCTTGGTCTGGAAGCTCTTCGCCACCGCGCGCACTCGGCCGATCCATGCGCCGAGCCGCGAGCCGTCTGCCTCTTCAAGCCGATCGAGCTCGTTCAGCACCCCGGAGATGTACCCTTCATTGGCCAGCTCAAGGAGCCGCGCCAGCTCCTGGGCCGGTGGGGGCGTGAGCATGCAAATCTCCGCCTCGGTCATGGTGGGAAGGGCCACGGCCATGCCCGGTCCCGCTCGGCGTATCCACTCGAGCTGGAGAGTGGCTCGGAGCAGCTCCAGGAGCGCGGCGGCCTGCACCGGTTTGGGCAGAAAGTCATCGCATCCTGCGCTCAGGCTCGCGTGCCGCTCGGCCTCCGAGGTGCTGGCGGACGAGGCGAGGATCGCGGTGCTGGCGAGCTCGGGCCTTTGCCGCAAGCACCTCGTCGTCTCGTACCCATCCATGCCCGGCATGGCCAGGTCCATCAGGATGACATCCGGCGTTCGCTCGAGTGCCAGCGCGAGCGCCCGCTCGCCGCTGTCGGCCTCCAACAGCTCGAAGCCCAGCGGCTGGAGCAAGTCGCGCAAGAGCGCGCGGTTCTCGGCGTTATCGTCCACCACGAGAATCGTGCGGCGCTTGCCCTCGTACCCGAGGATCGCCTCCCACGACAGCCCCGCGCTGGCCTTGGCTGCGGCCACCTCGATCAGGCAAAGCGTCACCGTGAAGACCGTGCCTTGGCCGGGCTGGCTTTGGACCTCGATGCTGCCGCCCATCCGCTTGACGAGCTTCCTGGTAATCGCAAGCCCGAGCCCCGTGCCCTCGGCCTGCCGCTTCTCATCGCCGACCTGCTCGAAGGCCTCGAAGATGCGCCCCAGGTGCTCGGGGGCGATGCCGGGGCCGGTGTCCTTGATCTGGAAGCGCACTGTGCGCCTTTGGTCCTCCGGCGGCTCCAGCACCTCGACGTGCAACGTCACGCCGCCCTGCTCGGTGAACTTGATGGCATTGCCCAGCACGTTGAGCAGCACCTGCATGAGCCGCTTTTCGTCAACACGCACCCCGAGCCGCTCGGGGCCTGCATGCTTGTAGGCGAAGGAGATGCCCTTCTGCTCGGCGCGCACGCGGCACATGTTGACCACGGTCTTGAGGAGCGTAGGCAGGTCGACCGCGGTCGGGTGGAGGTCCAGCTTGCCGGCCTCGATCTTGGCCAGATCGAGCACGTCGTTGATGAGGCCGAGCAGGTGTGTGCCGGCGGTGTGAATGATCCGGGCTGAGTCTGCGGCTTTCGCGGGCAGATCGGGCAGCCGGCCGAGCACCTGCGCATAGCCGAGGATGCTGTTGAGCGGCGTGCGCAGCTCGTGGCTCATGCTGGAGACGAACTCGCTCTTGGCGCGGTTGGCGTTGTCAGCCGCCTCCTTGGCGGCCACGAGCTCGGCGGTTCTCTGCGCCACCTCGCACGCCAGCCGCTCGGTGTAGGCGGACAGCTCGGTGTAGAATGTGGCGTTCTCCACGGCCGTCGCCGCGAGCGCGCCGAGCAGCGTGACCAGCTCGACGCGCGCTTCGGGTAAGGCGTTCTCGACGCCCGGGTGCTCCATGTACATCACCCCGGACAGGCGCCCCTGGTGCACCAGAGGCACGGCGAGCACCGAGCCGGGCCGGTGGGCGAGCAGGTAGGGGTCCTCGTCGAAGCGGCTGTCGGAGGCGGCCTGCCCGAGCACCACCGGCTCCTTGCCGCGCGCGACGTACTGCACCAGCGTCACCGGCAGCCGTGTCGAGCTGGCGACGGGCTCGCTCAGCGATAGCTCCACCTGCTCGGGGTTGACGGTGAGCTGGGCGGCGATGACGAGCTCGCCGTTTTGCACGAGGGCGAGCACCGCGCGCTCGGCCCCGGAGTACTCGGCGAGCAGGCGGAGCATGCGGCCGACGAGCGAGCCGAGGTTGCGGTCGCCGGAGAGCGCCTGCGCGGCGCGCAGCGCGGAGGCGATGTCCAGGGAGGCGTTGAGCGTGCGGTTGATGATCGTCGTGCTCGTGGACGACAAGGACGCCCCGTCCTGCGGCTCGGCCGGCGCGCCGTCCGCGAGGACTGGTCGGCCCGGGGTCGCGATGCTGTCCGGGTAGCGCTGGGCAAGCCGCGCGGCGGCCGCGCGCGCTCCCCAGCGCAGGTAGGCGTCGTGCGCGGCCGAGAGATAGGCGCGGGCCAGGGCGCGATGCCCGCGGGCGAGGCGGTGCTCACCGGCCAGGCGCAGGCCGAGCGCCTCTGTGTTGATCAGGCCGTCGTCGCGGGCCTGCTCGATGGCCCGGTCGTACAGTCGGCCGGCCTCTTCGTGCTCTTCCCGGGCGCGGGCGAGGCCCGCCTCCATCAACAGGCGCATGGCCTCGAAGCTCTCGGGGCAGCTCTCGGCCCAGAGGGCGAGGCGCGCGCCGTGGAAGGCCAGCCGGTCCAAGAACAGCGCGCGGCGCTCGGCGGCGGCGGTGGGGAGGACATGCGCTCCGGCGACGCATAGCGTGAACGCGAAGGCAAGGATATGGGAAGCGCCCCACGACGCCTGCCAGACCGGCTCGACGGCGAGGACCGCCTCGGCCGCCCACGCGTCGGCACCGAGGTGGAGCCCGGTAAAACCCGCCATCGTGCCGGCCGCGGAAATAATCATATTCACGTTCACGTCCCGTGCGACCCACGCGATCTCATCGAGCGTCTGCTCGATGGCGTGCGCGGTCGAGGGCTGCGAGAGCGCGGCGACCGAGCGGGCGACGATGTTCCGAAACGCCGTTGCCATCAGGTCGCGGTAGGCCACGCGGTCGAGGTCGTGCGCGATGCGATCGAGGTCGGCTCCGGCGATCAGCTGGGAAATTATCCCGGCGAGCTCGCTGTGGGCCTCATGGTTTAGGTCGCGCTCCTCGGCGGCGGTGCGCCTCGCGCGCGCGTAGAGCTCCCCCATCTTCGAAGGCGGCGTCCAGTACTGGGAGGCCAGTGTGGCGATGAGGAGCGCGGCGGCGCGCAAGACGTCGTACTGATCGATGAGCGCCAGCACGGCCTCGTTCAGCCGGCGCGCTGGCGACACCTTCCCGAGGGCGAACGAAAGGAGCAAGGCCGTGCCTCCGCATCCCGCGAACGAGCTCTTCGTCAGCCCGTGCCGCAGCGTCTCCAGCACGATCATCGGCCAGCAGCACCGGCCAAGCGAGGGCATCCCGAAGACGCCGCAATGCGCCAGCACGTCCAGGAGACTGCACTGGAGCGCGTGGGTGCGGTCGGTGCTTATGGGCAGCGCCTTCCAGTCCTCGACGGTCATGCGCTCCACGGCGGGCTCGATCTCGGTGATGAGCGCGCCGGACAGCGCCTGCTGCTCCTCCGGGGTCTTCGGTAGCGGGCGCCCGAGCCACACCATCGCTTCAAGGCCGAGCTCGATGCCCTGCGCTAAGCGGCCGTCGACCAGAAGATACCCAACAAAGATGCTGGCCACGCGCGCGCGCTCGAGCGGGTCCCGCGCTCGCTCGAGGCAGCGCTGAAAGAGCCGCTCCGCTTCGTCCACCTGCGCCGCGAGCCAGTGCGCCTCGGCCATGCCAAGGTGCACCTCGAAGGTCGTCTCCGGGGCCTCGGTCCACCCCTCCTCGCCGAGCAGCGACGCGGCCGTCCCGAGGAACGCCACGGCCTGTGCATAGGCCGCGCTGGCGTTGGCCCGCTGCCCGGCGCGCAGGTTCTGCTCCGACAGGTCGCGCTTTTCCTCGGCCTCGGTCAGCCGCTCGGCAGCCCGGTTGCGGTGGTAGAGCGTCGCGAACAGCTCCCCGTCGGCGCACGCGAGGCCGTACCTCGCCCGCAGCGCTCGGCCGATCCCGAGGTGCAGCGACAGCCGCTCCTCTGGCGTGAGCGCCTCGTAGGCGGCCTGCTGCACCCGGTCGTGCACGAAGGCATAGGCTTCGTGCCCCCGCTCGCCCTCGTGCACCACAAGCCCCTCGCGCGCCGCCTCCGCCAGCAGGGCGGAGGCCGGCTCCGCCTCCTGCCCCAGCAGGTGCGCCAGAAGCTCCACGTCGAACCGGTCGCCGACGCACGCCGCTGTCTGCAACGCGCGTTGCAGCTCGGGCGACAGCCGCTCTAGCCTGCGGGTCAAAAGCGCGACGACGTTGTCGGTGATCCCCGCCCGCTCGATCGCCTCCCGCTCCCAGCGCCACCGCCCCGTCTCCGCATCGCGCACAAGCAGCTTCCGCTCGTGCAAGAGCTGCAGAAACTGCCCGACGAAAAACGGACTGCCGTCGGTCTTATCTTTGACCAGCCGCGACAGCTCCTCCACCTCGGCCTCGGGCCGATCGAGCATGTCGGCCACCATCGCCGTGATCGCTTCCGCACCGAGCGGCGAAAGCGCAATCCGGGAGGGCATGGCACCCGGGGCCGCGGAGGCATCCAGCAGCGCGTTCAGCGGGTGCTCGGGGCCCACCGCCTCGTCCCGGTAGGCCCCCACCACCAAGAGATGCTGGCCCGCAGGCTCCTTCAGCAGCTCGCCCAAGAGCGAAAGCGACGCCGGATCCGCCCACTGGAGGTCATCGATGAACAGCAAAAGCGGGTGCTCGGCCGTGGCCAAGGTCCGTACGAAGCGCAGCACCGTCGTCTGGAAGCGGAGCTTGGCCGCCATCGGCCCCAGCTCCAAAAGCGGCTTCGGCTCGCCCAGGAGGTGCACAAGCTCGGGCATGAGCTCGACGAGGATTTGCCCGTTCGGCCCAGCGGCTTCTTGCCACGCCTGCCTCCAGCGCTCGAGCACCTCGGCCGGGTCGGCCAGCCGCCGCCGCACCACCGATCGCAGCGCCTGCGCCAGCGCCGCGTACGGCGTGCTGCGCTGCAGCTGGTCGAACTTGCCGCTGGCGAAGATCCCTCGCCGCGCGCGCACCTCTGCCTGCAGCGCCTGCACCAGCGCCGACTTGCCCACGCCCGACGGCCCCGCCACCAGCGCAAGCACCGTCGCGCCGCCGCACGCCTGGTCGAACAGCGCCGCGAGCGCGGCGCTCTCGCGCTCCCGACCGAAAAGGCGCGAGGGCGCGCGGACCCGATCGTCCCAGTCGCGCTTCCCCAGCGGAAACGGCGCCACCGTCCCCGTCTCGACCCACGCCCGCGCCGCCCGCTCCAGATCCCAGGCCGCGCCGCCGGCGGTCTGGTAGCGATCCTCGGGGCTCTTGCGGTGACCGTCAAGGTAGTTGTCGCATCGGCCTCCACTCACGCTGTGAGCGCCTCCTTGTTTGAAAGTCCCCTGAGCTCGTCGGGTTTGCGCGGCCCCAGGCGGACAGCGCCAACCGGCGTCCAGTTGCGCGTCTCGCCCGACCAGCGCTCGGGGTGGCGCCGCCGGGCTCGCTCGTAGACGCGCGCGCGGGCCGCGAGCAGGGCAGCGTCACGCCCGCGATGGCGGTCGTCGGGGGTGACGAAGCGCAGCGCGCTGTGGCGATGGGTGCCGTTATACCAGGTCACGAAGGCGCCGACCCAGGCGCGCGCCTGCGCGAGCGAGTCGAAGGGGGCGGGATAGTCCGGCCGGTACTTCACGGTGCGGAACAGCGCCTCGGAGAAGGCGTTGTCGGCGCTGACGCCGGGACGGCTGAAGGAAGCGCGCACGCCGAGCTGGTCCAGCGTGGCGAGCAGGGTCGAGCCGCGCATGGGGCCACCGTTGTCGGAGCGGAACACCAGGCCCTTGGGGTCGAGCTGACTGGCGGCGCAGGTGGCACGGAAGAGCGCGGCCGCGTGCTCGCCCGACTCTTCTTCGTGCACCGCCCAGCCCATGATGCGCCGGCTGTAGATGTCGACGATGAGGTACAGGAAGTAGAAGCGGCCGCGGACGGTGGTCTTGAGGTAGCTGATGTCCCAGCTCCACAGCTGGTTGGGGCCGGTCGCGATGTGCTCCTCCACCTCGGTGCGCACCGGTGCCTTGGCACGGCCGCGGTGCGTCAGTTGCCCCTCATGGCGCAGGATGCGCAACACGGTCGACTCAGAGCCGATGTAGCGGCCCTCGTCGGCCAGGCGCGGCACGATCTGGCTGGGCGACAAGTCGCGGAACCGGGGCGCATTGACCGTGGCGAGGAGGACCTTGCGCTCGTGGTCGCTGAGCTGGTTGCGCGGCCTGCTCTTGGGCCCCAGCCGCCGGTCGTCACCGGTGTCTTGCTCGCGCCAGCGCTGCAGGGTGCGAGCGCTGAGCCCGAGCAGCGCGGCGGCCTGGGTCTCGGGCGCCCCTTGGGCGACGGCGTCGCTGACCATGCCGAGGATCACTTCTCGCTCCTGTCGTCGGTGCCGTCTTCCCCGTCCCCCCAGAGCGATTCGGCTTTTTTTGCGAGCACCAACAGCGCCGCCGTCTCGGCCAAGGCGCGGTCCTTGCGGCCCAGCTCCTTTTCCAGCTCGCGGATGCGACGCTGGTCGGCGGGCCTGGGCCCGCCGCCCTGCGCAGGGCGAGCGCCGAGCGCCTGGAGCATGGCGGCGCGCCAGACCTCCAGCTCGCTGTCGTGCACGCCCTGGCGTCGCAGGAAGGCGCCCCGCTCGTCGGGCGCGAGCTGCTCGGCAGCGAGCACCAGGCGCATCTTGTCTTCGGCTGTCTTCGGCTGGCCGCTGGGAACCGGTGGCTCCGGCGCCTTGGTCTTGGTGGTCATCGCGGCACGATGGGCCTCGCGCAGCCACTTCGACAGGGTCGGCTGCGTGACGCCGATCTGCTTGGCCAGCTGCGTGGCGGTCAGGGCGCCGGGCCCGACCATCCGCTGAACCATCTTCTCTCGAAAAGACTTCGAATACGGCGGTCTCAAGCGAGTTCTCCAACCTCGCCCTGGTCACGATCTCCCGAGCACCTCGGGCCGGACTGCCGGCCTGAGGAGGCGACATCTTCCCTGACGTATAGGGCTTGGCCATCAGCTTGAGCACGATCGCGCTCACGGCCTCGGGGATGCTCCGCTCGGGCGTGCGCTCGTGCGGAGGCACGGGCGCCCGGGCGATGTGCGCGTGGATAAGCTCCAGCGTGTCGGTCGCCTCGAAGGGCAGCGCGCCGGTGAGCATCTGGTAGAGCGTGGCGCCCAGCGCATACAGGTCCGCCCGGGCGTCGGGTGCTCGGCTCATTCGCCCCGTCTGCTCGGGCGCCATGTAGGCCAATGTCCCGGAGACCGCCGCCTCCAGCGACGTCTGCGCGGCGAGCTGAGGAGTCCAAAAGGTCGCGAGCCCGAAGTCGATCAAGCGCGTGTGCGTCCGCTCGGCGTCGACCAGCACGTTGTGCGGCTTGATATCGCGGTGCAAGAGGCCGCGCCGGTGCACCTCGCCCAGGCTGCGCGCGAGCGCGGCGCCCAGGCGCAGCGCGACCCCGACGGCGAGTGGGCCCTGGTCGAGCACGCGGGCGAGCGAGGTGCCATCCCAGTGCTCCAGCACGAGCGCCGGCTTCCGATCGTGCTCTTCGAGGCCCAAGGTCCGGATGATCCCGGGGACATCGAGCGCGCGCAGCACGGCGTGCTCATGCTTGAGCTGCTCCCGCGCGCGCGGGCTCGGCGGCTCCCCGAGCGGCAGCTTGAGCACCACCTCGCCGCCGGTCGTGGCGTGGGTGGCTCGCACGATGCACATGTCCGCTCCGGAGTGCAGGACCTCGCCGAGAACGTACTTCATGGGGAACGATTCTCGATCATGACCCGACGAGCGTCATGCTCCATCGTGTACGAGCTCGCTCGCGCCAAAGCGCTCGATGGGCTCGCCCGCACCTGATAGATCCCCTCGCTTTCTACGGCATTTTCGTCGATTCGCGCGCCGCAGGCATGATGCTCCCATCGATCGCCGACGTGGGCCAATCGTCCACATTGGGTCACGAATTTCTAAGGCTCCGGGTGAGTCGACGACGGACACGCGCGAATTTCTGGTCGCTGGTCGGAATCGTATCCGTAGGAGGCAATCTGCGGGTTCGGAGGAGCGGCCCTCAGCGCGTTGTTGGTGTCGCGCATCCGCGCGAGCAAGTCAATCACCAGATCGATGAGGTCGCTGACGGGCCCTTCTGCCGCGAGTTGCTCGAGCTTGCGCCGTACGTCGCGGAGGTCGTCCGCCAGCTGGGTTTTCGATGGGGCCGTGGGAGTCACAGGCCATTGGACATAACCATTGTCGAAGGGGCCAACCAAGCAGCCGGGCTCGCTCGGCTTGACCTGCTCGGTCCTCTGGACCGGCCGCCAGCGCTTGCGCCGCACCGCGCCTGACAGGTCGATTCCCTCGAGAAGGAAGCCGCGCTGGGGCGCATTCCTCAGCGAGCACGCAAACGATGTTAACAGGGGCCGGAGGATGGCTGGGCAGCAGAATGTCACGCTGCGGCTCCGCTCGCTGACGCGCGCGGTCAGAGGGCGAGGTTCCCGAGCTGCTCGACGCCATCGCGGGCTGGGTGATGGGACGCCTCCCGTAGTTTGACCTTCCCAAAGTCAATTAGAAAAATTCTTGTCAAATGGCGACCGGCCGGCTAGCGTCGCGCCATGGCCACCGGCCAGGTCGTCAGCGATCCCCGCCACGCCGCCCTCCTGGCCGCGCCGGTGCGATAGCGCATCCTGGAGGCGCAGGATGAACCGGGCTCGGCGACCACCGTCGCGCAGTCGCTCGGCCTCTCCCGCCAACGGGTCGCCTATCACGTGCGCCAGCTCGAGACGCGCGTGCGCTTCGTACAGTCCGCGTTCGACGCGAGCGAGGCCTGGGACGACCTCTTCGACGGCACGGAGACGGGCTGGACCTACTTCCTCTACAACCTGCGCGTCTACCTCGAGAAGCACCTCGGGCGGGTGCGCCGGATGATCTCGGACCGCATCCCGGTGGACATGCTGCGCCAGAAGTTCTGGCGCCATCTCCTCTCCGGCGCCGCGGGCTTCGTGGTCGGCGGCAGCGGCGTGGTGAAGGTGGGCGACTGGGTCGAGCTGAAGCTCTCGGAGCCGGCCACCGTGCGCGCGGTGGTGGAGGTCGTGGTCGAGGGCCACGGGCTGGGGCTGCGCATCGCGGAGCTCTCGGACGCGCTGCTCTTCATCGAGCTCGAGGGCAAGTCGGACCAGTTCCACGTCGGCTACTGGCTCTCGGTGTACGACGAGGACCAGGCGCGCAAGCTCGACTCGCCGGCGCGCCAGGCCTTCCGCCGCATCCACGAATCGCTGCCCCAATAAGAGCGCCGAACAAAACCGACCGAGCCGGCCGCGAACTCCTCGGCGCCCAGCCCGATCCTCTGCCATCGACCCACTCGCTCCGCGTCGCCATTGCAACCTCCCGTGCAGCGCACCTGCGCACGTAACTAGCCAGCGGCGCGGGGGGACGTCAGGGTGCCTATGGCCGGGCGGTTACGTTCAGCCAGCACGTGAGGGTGGCGGAGTACCTGGCGGAGCGGTTCGCGGCCGTGGCGAGCGCGCGGGGCGCGATGGCGAGGGCGGGGGTCGGGGCTGTTCTGCCCCCGCTCAGGTGGATACCCCCGGAGGTGCGAGAATGCAGGGACAGGCGGCCGTCATGCGCCCGCGGTCCCTGCGTCGCTCGCCATCAAGGATCTTGCGCAGGCGAAGGCGTCGCGCATCCCAGCGACGGAGTGCGCGAAGAACCTGGCCTCCGCGCGCTCGCCGTCCCTGTAGACGACGAGCTTGACCGGGCCCGTCTCCGCGCCCCATTCGATGTCGATCGTGTACCGGCTCTTCCCTTTCTTCACGAGTCGGCGGGTGATGCGCCGCTCCTGCGCCTTGAAGTCGGGACACCAGTCGTCGTAGGTGATCCCGATCCCGTCGTGGTCCTCGGGAGAGAAGGCCGGATCCTGCATCGCCTCGACGGCGGTACGGTAGAGCGGATCGTTCGCGCGAAAGTCCGCGAGCCACGCATTGAACCGCTTCCGCTCATCCTCCTGGGCCTTGCGCCTCGCCTGCTCCTGCTCGGAGATCCACTCGCTCTGGAGGACGAGCTTCAGGCCATCGCGCCGGAACGTCAGCATCGCGGCGATCGGCGTCTCGGCTGCGTCGCCTCTGGCCTCGCCGTCGGGTGCCGACTGGTAACAGACGATCGTCCCGTCGGCGTTGAAGGCCGGCGGGCGCCGATCGGCGTCAATCGGTACGGGCGCCTCGATCTCGGGCCATCCCAACATCGGGTCCGAGAAGTCGAAGAAGCGGAGCTCGTACGAGCACGCCCAGAAGCACCCCTCGACGACGAGCATCGCGGCCGGCGGCTCGAAGCGCATCTCCGCCCAGCAGAAGGCGATCCCGTCCTTCGCCTCCTCGGGCAGGTGGTCGCGGCGCCTCCCGGTGTCGAGCTCCACCACGGTCTGGCCCTGATAATCCTCGCCGCACACCAGGTAGTCGTGGCCGTTCGGGTGCGCCTCGACGAACAGGAAAGGGAACCAGTCGAAGTTCCTCTGAATGACGGCGATGGGGTCGGTCGACGCGGTCCTGTAGACCTCGCCCTGCGCGTGGTCCCAGGTGCCACGTCCGGTCGAGAAGCTCGACACCACGAGCCTGTACTTCCCCGTGGGGCTCGAGATCTCGCGGCGCGAGCCCTCCCGCTCGTTCTCCGGTCGGAAGAACGCCGCCTTCTCGGGCGCGCGTGCCGCTGATTCGTCCGTCATGTCTCCTCCGTGCCCACGGCCTCGTCCGGCTGCGCAGCGCCGAGGGTAGCAGAGGCACGCTCGAGCTGTCCCGGAGACAGCCATAACGTGCGTCTGGCCAGCTCGATGGCGATGGCGATGGGATCTGTTGGCACGTCGCAGCCGGGAGCTGCGGCCACGTCCGATGCGCACCCCGGGCGCCGGGCCCTTCGCTGTACCGGTCGCGCGACTGACACAGTGCTTTCGTGCGGCGCGTCCCCTGTGCCTTCACCGGCGAACACCGCCTCCTTACGCTCAGGGCCATCCCCGACCGGAGCGTTCTGCGATGACCGAGCTGCTGCCCCTCCTGACCTATTGCTTCGTGATGTCGAGCACCCCTGGGCCGAACAACATGATGCTCACCGCCTCGGGCGCCAACTTCGGCTACCGCCGATCGCTGCCGCATCTCCTGGGCATCGGCGTGGGCGGCGCGGTCCAGACCTTCGTCGCCTGCCTGGGCCTCGGCGCGCTGTTCGCCGCCTGCCCGGCGCTGCACGGCGTGCTGCGCGTGACCGGCGCGCTGTACCTGCTGGTGCTGGCGTGGAAGCTGACCGGCGGCGCCGCGGTCAAGGGCGCCGAGGTGCCGCGGCCGCTGTCGTTCGCGCAGGGGGCGCTGTTCCAGGCCGTCAACCCGAAGAGCTGGGTCAAGGCGATCACGGTGGCCTCCGTGTTCATGCCGTCGGGCATGGGCGTGGCGAGCGGCGCCCTGCTCGTGTCCGTCGTCAGCCTCGCCATCACCTTTCCGTGCACCTCGGCGTGGGCGCTGTTCGGCGTGGCGATCCGACGATTTCTGACCGATGCGGGACGGCACCGGCTGTTCAATGGCATCATGGCCGGCGCGCTGGCGGTGCTGGCGCTCCTGTTCCTGCGTTGACCCATGTTCTCGCTCGACCGCGACTCCGCCGTTCCCCTGGCCGACCAGATCGAGGCGCGGCTGCGCGCGCTGATCGAGGGCGCGCAGCTGCCGCCCGGCGCGCGGCTGACGTCGATCCGCCAGCTGGCGGCGCAGCTCGGCGTGAGCCCCAACACCGTGGTGACGGCCTACGATCGGCTGGTGGCGGCCGGGCTTCTCGAGTCGCGCGGCACGGCCGGGTTCTTCGTGTGCGAGGCGGCCTCGGCCATGCCCAGCGAGGCGTGGCTGGAGGCCGGCGAGGAGCAGGAGCCGGTGTGGCTCGCGCAGCAGTCCAACGACCAGCGCGCCGGCGTGCTGCTGGCCAGCAGCGGCGCGCTGCCGGCGAGCTGGCTGAGCGACGCCATCCCTGCGACGGTGCTCCAGCGCGCGCTCGCCCGCAACGACGCCGGCATGGCGGCGCGCTGTCCGCCGCAGGGGCTACCCGAGCTGCGGGAGCGCATCGCGATGCTGATGCGCTCCCAGGGCCTCGCGGCCGACGCCGGCCGCGTGCTCACGACCTGGGGCGGCACGCATGCGATCGACCTGATCTGCCGGGCCTTCCTCCAGCCAGGAGACGCGGTGCTGGTGGAAAACCCGGGCTATTTCCTGCTGTTCGGCCGCCTGCGGCAGGCGGGCTACCGCCTCGTCCCGGTGGCGCGAACGCCGGACGGCGTGGATCCGGGGGCGCTGGAGGCTGCGTGCCGCGAGCACCGGCCCAAGCTCATGTTCCTCCAGAGCGTGCTGCACAACCCGACCGGCTGGGGCTCGAGCGCCGCCAACCTGCACCGCGTGCTGACGATCGCGCACCAGCACGGTGTCCTCATCGCCGAGGACGACGTGCACGGTCACTTCCACCCAGGGCATCCCACGCGGCTGGCGCAGCTCTCGGGGCTGGACGGGGTCATCTATTACTCCAGCTTCTGCAAGGCGCTGAGCCCGGCGCTGCGCCTCGGCTACATCGCGGCCGAACCAGGGCGGCTGAAGCCGCTGCTGCGCGAGAAGATCTATTCGGTGCTGACGACCGGCGCGCTGAACGAGCTCGTGCTCCTGGAGGTGCTGTCGGCCGGCAGGTGGCGCAAGCACATCGACCGGCTGCAGCAGAAGCTCGGCGCGGCACGGAACGCAGCGGCGCGCCGGCTGAGCGACGCCGGCGTGCTGCTGGACCACCCGGGTGAAGGCGGGCTGTTCCTCTGGGGCGCGGCGCCGCGCGGGGTGGACGTCGACGAGCTGGTGCAGGACGCGTACCTCAACAAGATCCTGCTGGCGCGCGGGGCGACGTTCATGGCGGATGGGGCGGGCGATCCGCATATCCGGTTCAATGTGGTGTTCAGCCAGCATGTGCGGGTGGCGGAGTACCTGGGGCCGCGGTTTGCGGCCGTGGCGAGCGCGCGAGGGGCGATGGAGAGGGCGGTGGTGGGGGTTTAGCGGGCATAGGCGTTGACCAAGCTTGGTCAACGAAGCCCGCCCCCATCGGACACCAACGTGAACGTGAGCGTTTACGTGAACGTTTACGTGAACGTTTACGTGAACGTTTACGTGAACGTTTACGTGAACGTTTACGTGAACGTTTACGTGGTCGTGGTCGTCAACGGTTGGCCGTGAACGACCACGACCACGACCACGACCACGACCACGACCACGATTACGATTACGACCACGTAAACGTTCGATGTAGGAGAACGCGGTGCGAGGCTTGGTTAACGCCTATGGCGCGTAGCGGGTGGAGAGGGTCCCCGCGAGCGGGGTACAGAGTCCACGCTCGGCATCGCGGAGCATACGAAGCGTCAAAGCGCTCGCTCAACCAAGCGCGCCCCGTTCCAGCTTAGCGGCCATCTGATATGGTCTTCTGTTGCGCTCCATGGCGCGTCCCCAGCACGGGACGGCTGCCACTCCTCCAGCTCCTGACGAGGTCCTACATGTCCACCATCGGTCGTCGCCATCATCGTGGTCTGGTCGCCTTCGTTTCCCTCGCCGCGCTCGCGGTCGCCGGCTGCGGTGCTGGGGCGGAGCCTGAACCCCTCGCCTCGGATGCGCTCGAGGAGGGGGCGCTGGAGGTGAACTCGGCGCCTTTGGCCCACCACCACGCCAAGAAGAAAAAGTGCCGCCGCCACGTCGGCGTCCACGCGGAGTGGTCGTCCGTGGCGCCGCTGCCGGTGGCGCGAGAGCGGCACGTCGCCCTGCTCATGCCGGACGGCCATGTGATGGTCGCCGGCGGCAGCGGCGATTACCCCTACCCCACGACGGTCGATTTCTACAATCCCGCCGCTGACACGTGGACGACCGGTGACACGCTGCCCTACCCCATGTCCCCCGTTGGCGCGGCGCTCCTCCAGGACGGCAGGGTGCTCTTCAGCCCGGGCGGGCTTGTCTACGATCCGAGCACGGGCACGACGGCGAGCGTCCCACTCACGCCCGGCGAGGCGGCCCGTGGTTGGGAGTTCGCCTATACGGCGCTCACCCTCCTGCCGGACGGGAGGGTGCTGCGCACGGGCGGCAGCGACGACGACAGGAGCCTCAAGGAGGCCGTGTTCTACGACCCCGCCACGAACACATGGTCCAGCGCAGGGTCGATGTCGGTGACCCGCTACCTTCATACGTCGACGCTGCTCCAGGACGGGCGCGTGCTCGTCGTCGGCGGCTACACGTTGAACGGCAACGAGATGCCCCAGGGCCGCACCAGCGTGGAGATCTACGATCCGGCCACGGGCGCCTGGGCGGCGGCGGCGCCGACGAACCTGCCCCGCATGCAGCACACGGCCACGCTGCTGCCGAGCGGGCGCGTGCTGGTGGTGGGCGGCGGCGGCAGGATCTACGGCGGCACCGAGGAGGAGATCGAGATCCTCGTCGACGCCGGCGAGACCGCCGAGATCTACGATCCCGCGAACGACACGTGGACGTTGACCGCGCCGCCGAACTTCCTCCACACGTGGGCATCCGCCGTCACGCCCATGTCCCACGGCCGCGTGATGGCCGTCGGCAGCGACGGCGCCGAGATCTACAAGGAGGCGAACGGCACATGGACCGAGATCGACGAGCCGATCCAGAGGGGCTTCCACACAGCGACGACCCTGCAAGACGGCTCGGTCCTCATCACGGGCGGGTATGACGCGACGTACTTCAGCAACCCGCCAACCCTCGCGAGCGTGGAACGGTACGGGGGCTGCAAGAAGAAGCATTGATGAAGCATTGATGCACACGCGCCGCCGCGCGCTGCTCGCCTCGCGCGAGGAGCGAGGCGACCTGTCTCACGCCCCGCCCTCGCGCCCGTCGCGGCCATGCCAGCAGGAGACCTCCAGCCTGTCCCCCAGCGGGATCTCCACCGACCCGTAGCCGCTGCCCGCGCCGCGCACGTACTCGAGGTACGGCCGCAGGTCATCCGGCGCGATGTCGAGATCGTCCGCAACGATGAGCGCGCCCCTCCGCAACCGGGGCTCGAGCATCTGGAGCACCGGCAAATAAAGGTTCTTCCATCCGTCCAGCAGAACGAAGTCGATCGGCCCCTCCACGTCCCGCAGCGTCACCAGCGCGTCTCCCTCGCGGATCTCGACGAGCTCCCCGAGCCCGCTCTCCTCGAGGTTGTGCCGCGCACGCCGGACCTTCTCCGGGTGCATCTCGCTGCCGATCACCCGCCCGCCGCCCCCGGCATCGCGGACGGCCGCGGCCAGGAACACCGTCGAGATCCCGAACGACGTGCCGAACTCCACCACCGTGCGCGCCCTCGTCGCGAAGGCGAGCAAGTGCAGTAGCCGCCCGACCTCACGGGAAACCGGCAGATACGCGTCGGCGAGCATGTGGGCGAGCCTCTCGGGGTCGGGGCTCGGCCCGCGGCGCTCCAAGTCGCCGCGGACGCGGGCGATGATGCCCGGATCGCCGCTGTCGGCGTCCTGGAAGAGGCGGTCGAGGGTCCTTTGAACGCGCGGCGAATCGAGGGTGGTGCTCATGATGACAGGTCTCCTCCGGGCAGGCCCATGGCGACGGCTCCCCTGCCCTCGCGGCTGCCCTGTTCGACACCCAACCTGCGCCCGAACAGACATGACTTCCAGTGCATGTGCGGTAAGTTATTGCTGCGTCCCATGCACTCCATGGATCTGAACCTGCTCGTCGCGCTCGACGCGCTCCTCGAGGAAGAGAGCGTCCTCCTGGCCGCGAAGCGGATGCACCTCAGCCCCTCGGCCATGAGCCGCACGCTCGCGCGCGTCCGCGAGGCCGTGGGCGACCCGATCCTCGTGCGCGCCGGCCGGCGGCTCGTGCCCACGCCGCGCGCCGCGGAGCTGCGCCCGCGCGTGCGCGCGGTGGTCGCCTCGGCCAGCGCGGTCCTCCGCGAGCGGGGCGCGCTCGACGTCGCCGCGCTCACCCGCAGCTTCGCCGTCCGGACCGGCGACGGCATGGTCGGCCTCCTCGGCGCCCCGCTCCTCGACGCGCTGAGGGCCGAGGCCCCGGGCGTCACGGTCCGCTTCCTCCCCGAGGGCGACGAGGACGTCGCCGCGCTCCGGGAGGGCCGGATCGATCTCGACGTCGGCATCATCGGCGACATGGGCCCGGAGATCCGCGTGCAGGCGCTCGTCAAGGACCGCTTCGTTGGCGTTGTGCGCCGCGGCAGCCCGCTCGCGTCCGGCAAGGTGACGCTGCAGCGGTTCGTCGAGCACGCCCACCTCGGCGTCTCCAGGCTGGGCAAGACCTGGGGGCCCATCGACGAGGCCCTCAAGAAGAAAGGGCTCGCCCGGACCACCGCGGCCGTGGCGTCAGGCCACTACGCGGCGCTGTGCCTCCTCGCCAGCTCCGACCTCGTCGGCGCGTTCCCGTCGAAATGGCTCGCGCACGCCGCCCCGCGCTTCGATCTCGTCACGTTCCCGCTGCCCGTGACCACGCCGGCCATCACCATCTCGCAGGCGTGGCACCCCCGCTTCGACGCCGACCCCGCGCACCGGTGGCTGCGCGACCGGCTCCGCCGCGTCTGCCGGTCGCTGGCGGAGTTCAGGGCGTAGCCGCGCCCGGCCCAGAAGCGCCGATTCGAGGCGTGTGAACGTCGATCATGTCGACCGCGTCGACCCGTGAGCGAGCAGCGCTGTGACGTGAAGGAGGCCCCCTTCGACACATGAAAAGATGCTGGGATCACGCAACTTTTCTAGAAGAGCCGGATCGCAGTTGTCACGGTGTCCTCTCACCCCGAGGCAGACCCGGCAGTTGGGGCTTGACGCCTCCGAGCGGTTGGATTTCCTTCTCGCCGAGCAGCGTCAATACGTGGACGTCGCCAGCGATGTTCACGCCGAGCGCGTTCTCACAGGATGCGAGCTCGAACACGAGGACAGTGATGAACTTGCGAATGCTAACGTCTCCCGTCGCATCGGTATGGTTTGCGGTCACGGTGATCGCCTGCGCGCCCAGCAACCAGGGCACCCAGGTCGGCTCGCCCGATCCGGCGAGCTCCGCGACTCCGGCCGACAGCGCCGCTCCGGCCACCACCGCGAGCCCGAGCGGCACGGCCCAGGCGCCCGCCCCGGCGGAGCCCGCGCCCCTCGGTCCGCCGCTCAAGCCCGCTGCCAAGGGAGCGTTCGCGACGGGTGAGTATCGCAACCTGTTCGCCGAGCTCGGACACAAGCCCGCCGAGATCGACGCCAAGATCGCGAAGGCCTACGAGCAGCTGTTCCACGGCGATCCCAAGGAGCAGGCCGTCCTGTTCCCGGCAGGGAAGAACGCGAACGGCCCCAAGGCGTACATCATGGATATCGGCAACAACGATGTCCGCTCCGAGGGGATGTCGTACGGCATGATGATCGCCGTGCAGGTCGATCGCAAAGACGATTTCGACGCCCTGTGGAACTGGGCCAAGTCCCACATGTACCATGCGGATCCGAAGCACCCCGGCTTCGGCTACTTCTCGTGGCAGATGCACCCGGACGGCACGGCCATGGATGAGAATCCCGCGCCGGACGCGGAGGAGTATTTCGCCACCGCGCTGCTGTTCGCGTCGAACCGCTGGGGGAACGGCAAGGGGATCTACGACTACAAGAAGGAAGCCTTCGCGATCCTCGACGCGATGAAGAACCGGAAGCCGATCACCGGGCCGGTCAACAAGGACAAGCGCAAGACGACGCTGCACTCGCTCTTCAACACCGAGCACAAGATGGTCCGGTTCACGCCCGACGCGGACAACTTCGCGAAGAACGGCGATCACACCGATCCATCGTATCACCTGCCGGCGTTCTACGACCTCTGGGCGGCCTGGGGCCCCGAGGCGGATCGCGCGTTCTGGGCCGAGGCGGCCAAGGTGAGCCGCGATTACTTCGTCAAGACGACCCACCCGAAGACCGGGCTCGCTCCCGATTACGCCAACTTCGACGGCACCCCCAAGGGCGCCTCGTGGGACGCGGGGACCGCCAACTTCCGTCAGGACGCGTTCCGCACCGCGATCAACTGGTCGGTGGACGCGGCGTGGTGGGCGAAGGATCCGCGGCAGACCGAGCTGAGCGATCGCCTCCTCGCTTTCTTCGAGGCGCAGGGCCCCAAGTACAAGGGCAACTTCACCCTCGAGGGCAAGCCCACCGTCGACTACGACTCGCTCGGGCTCGTGGCGGCGAACGCCGTCGCGGCGCTGGCCGCTACCCATCCGCGGGCCTGGCGCTTCGTCGAAGAGCTGTATCAGCGCGAGGCGCCCACCGGCAAGTGGCGGTACTACGACGGCATGCTGTACACGATGTCGCTGCTGCACCTGAGCGGCAAATTCCGCATCATCACGCCGCAGGAGCATGCCGCGGCGCCGGCTGCCGGGAAGGCGCCGGCTGCTGGGAAGGCGCCGGCTGCTGCTGCGAAGGCGCCTGCTGCCGCTGCTGCGAAGAAGTAGCTCGGCAGGCGTGGGGGCGCTCGGATCACTCCGGTGATCGCGGGCGCCCGACACCGACTCCCCTCGCAAGGCCTGTCCCGCCGGGTGGTGGTGTTCCCGGACCTACACCGCGTCGCCGCGGGGCCAGCCTGCGCCCCCCTGGATCATCGGGCGACGCCGCGGAGCTCCAGCTCGCCTCCCGGCGAGCGCGCCGCCAGCACCGTGATCGTCGCAGAGGCCGACGGCCCGAACAGCTCGAACGCCGAGAGCCCGGGGACCTCGGCCGCGGGCGCCGAGAGATCGGCCGGCCTCCGCCGCAAGGACGCATTGCCGTCTGCAGGCCGCTCCACCCACTCGATGAGCTCGCCGCGGACCTCGGGGAGCACGTACGGCCGGCCCGACTGCTCGATGCTCGCGGCCAGGGCGTCGCCGTCCGCAGGAGCGGTGATGTCCCCGATCCGCAGATCGAACTGCTCGAACTTGGGCTCCGGATGAAACGGCGCCCATTCGAGATAAGCCACCACCGTCTCCCCGGCGCCGAGCATCGGGAAGGACTGTTGGCCTTCCCGGGAGCGCCGGGTGGCGCGCCTCGTGCGCCGGTCATAGACCACGATGTCCGCGAGATCGCGCGCGTCCTCGTCGAAGCGGCCGTCTGGATCCTCGGAGAAATCAGCGAAGGCGACGTGCGTCGCCGAGATGTCCGGGAAACGCTGCTGGCCCGGGCCGGACGCGATCGGGACCGCCTCCGCCTGGCCGATCTCGTACAGGAAGACGTCCGTGTCGCCGCTCTCGTCCGCGGTCAGCCAGCCTGTCAGCACCACGGCGTCTCCCTCCACGCGCGGCTCGCCCGCGTGATCGAACGGGCCGCGGATCGTCTGCGTCTGGCCACCCCGGCGCACGCGCACCACGCGTGATCCGCTGTCCGTCGCCTCCCAGACCACGACGTCGCCGGCGAGCGCAGGCCGGCGCGGCGTCTCGGCGGCCGGCGCGAGGAGGAGCTCTTCGCCCGTACCGAGATCACGCAGCCTCAGAGCGCCGCTCGCGTCGCCGGCCTCGCGCGGCGCGACGTAGGCCAGCCAGCAGCCGTCGATCGCGTAGGGGGGAGCTCCGGGCGCCTGCGGGGCGCCTGTGTCGACGTCGGAGGCGAAGACGGCGACGCCGTCGGCCGCGGAGGCATCGCATGCAGCGGGCGGGGGCGGCTCGGTGGGGGCGCCACCTCCGCCGTCCGGCAGGGGCGCCGGCGATCCGTCGACGGCCGCAGGCGAGCAGCCCGCGACGAGCAGCGCGAGGGCGAACCGCCCGCTCCACCCACGGCGAGGGCTCGGTCCTCGAGGGTGGCAGGGGCGCGGGAGGATCGGAAAGACCATTTGTCCTGCCGCGCAGCCTCGTTGGTGCTCTTCCTCGAGCCTCGATGTGTTCAGTGCTCCGGAACCGCTGCTCTTCATAAAGAGTCCTCCGATACTGCGTTTGCCTGCCTCTTTGTCAGCAGCGCCTCCACGAGGGGGTTCACCCCGCTTTTCCCTGCGATCCGGAGGGGGCGCGCATGCCGAGGCGCGCCATGCGCTTCTTCAGACCGTGGCGCGTGATGCCGAGGCGCTCGGCCGCGCGGCTGATGTTCCCGCCGGTCTCCGCGAGCGCGCGGCGGATCGGCTCGCGCTCGTCGTCCCCGGCCGGCGCGTGGCGCGCCTCGCCCGCGGGGCGCTCCGCGGCCGGCGGCGGAGCGGGGCTGGCCGGCGGTCGCGCCTCGCCCGCGGGGCGCTCGGCGGCGGGCGTCCGGCGCGCGCTCGCTCGCAGCGCGCTCGCCCGCACCCCCCGCGGGAGGTGCTCGAGGTCGACGCGGCGCACGCCCAGCGCGGCCAGGCGCTGGACCAGGTGCGCGAGCTCCCGCACGTTGCCGGGCCACGCGTAGGCGTCGAGCGCCGCGAGCGCGCGCGGCGCGATCTCGATGGGGGCGCCCGTCCGATCCAGGTACCCGGCCAGCAGCAGCGGCACGTCGCCCTCCCGATCGCGGAGCGGCGGCACGTGGATCTCGATCGCGTTCACCCGGAAGAGCAGGTCCTGCCGGAACGCCCGCTCGGCGACCGCCTGCGCGAGATCCCGGTTCGTGGCCGCGACGATCCGCACGTCGAACGGCCGCTCGTCGTCGCTGCCCACCGGGCGATAGCGCCGTGACTCCAGCGCCCGCAGCAGCACCGCCTGGCGCGGGAGCGGCAGCTCCCCCAGCTCGTCGAGGAAGAGCGTGCCGCCCTCGGCCCGAGCGAGCAGGCCGGGGCGCGCGCGCTCGGCCCCCGTGAACGAGGCCCGCGCGTGGCCGAAGAGCTCCGCCTCGAAGAGCGTGTCGGGGACCGCGCCGCAGTTGACGGCGACGAGCTCGCGGGAACGGCGCGGGCCGAGATCGTGGAGCGCGCGGGCGAAGAGCTCCTTGCCCGTGCCGGTCTCGCCTATCAGGAGCACGGGCAGATCGCTGTCGATCGCGGCGTCGAGGCGCGCGAGCGCCCGGCGCAGCGCGGCGCTCTGGCCCAGGATGCCGGGGAAGCTCCTCCGCAGCGGGGCCGTGGGCACGACCGTTGTGTCGGCGTGCCGGAGATCGGGCGCGGGCTCCGCGAGCGAGGCGAGGCAGGCAGGCGCCGGGCCTTCGCGGCGCGGCTCCTCCGGCGCTCCGGGGCGGGCGAAGAGCCGCAGGAAGAGCCCCGCGAGCGACGCCCAGCGAGCGGCCTGCACCTCCGTGACGGCATCGAAGCACGCCGGGCGGAACCGGTGCTCGACCACGAGGAGCGCGCGCGGAGGCCCGGGGAGCGCCGGCCCCGGCGAGACCGCGCTCGCCGCCGGGGCGCGCGCGCCCGTCGAGGCGTGGTCTGCGCCGCCGCGCACCACGAGCCGCGAGCCGCGGCCGCCCGGCGTCTCCACGTCGCGCTGGTAGTGGACGGGCGCGGCCTGGCTCAGCGCGAGCCGGGCCAGGTCGGGCGCGATGCGCCGCGCCGCCTCGGCGATCTCCAGCCCGTCGAGATCGGCGCCCCAGGCCGCGACCACCCGCCCCTGCTCGTCGACCACGGCGAGCAGCGCGCGCTCGGCCCCCGACTGCTGCACGAGGGCGCGGGCGAGCCCGATCGCTGCCTCCGCGGCGCCGTCCGCCGTGCCCCTCGCGCCGTCGCCCGCGGCCGCCACCGATGCGAGCCACGCCCAGAGCGCTTCATCCTCCCCGCTCGCCGCCGCTGTCATGCCTCGGCCAGCATACGCGCTGCCCGCCGCCGGTGCGCCCGGCCGCGCCGAGCGGAGCACGTCGAGCGCCTGCGCCTCCACCTCCGCGAGCATCGCCGCGCGCGCCCGCCGCGCGGCCCGGATCGCCCCCCGCGCCGCCCGCCGTGGCTCCGCTGGCAGCTTCGTGAGGTACACCTGCGCCTCCGCCACCTGGGCCCGCGCGTCCACGAGCGGATCGTTCGCTCGCACGCCCGGATCCAGCGCAGCGAGCGCCGCGAGCGCCCTCGGGCCGTCGCCGTCGAGCAACGCAACGTTCGCCCGCGCGATGACCAGATCGGCCTGGATCGCCGCAGGGAGCGACGCCGCGAGCGCCCACGCCTCCTCGATGCAGCGCTCCGCCGCGCGCGCGTCGCCGCGGCGCACCTCGATGTCCGCGCGCGCCGACAGGCACCAGCCGCGCCCCGCCACCTGACCCAGCGACCGCGCGAGCCGCATCGCCTCGTCGAGCGCGCGGAAGGCGTCCTCGTAGCGCGACGCCTTCCCGAGCGCGATCCCCAGGTTCATCAGGCACGAGCGCATGCCGGCTCGATCCCCGAGGCTCCGCTTGACCGCGAGCGACGCCTCGAACGTCCGCACCGCGTCGTCCACCTGGCCGCGGTAGAGCGCCACGATGCCCGCGTTGTGGTGGAGCCGCGCCACCTCTTCCACGTCGTCCACGCGCTCGCCTTCCATGTCGTCCACGCGCTCGCCCGCCGAGGGCAGCTTCGCCTGCGCGCCCGCGAGCCACGCCTCCGCCTCGCCCCAGTCGGCGCGCATGAGCGCCACGAGCCCCAGCGTCGACAGCGCGAACGCCTCGGCCGCCCCGCCGCCGAGCCTCCGCGCCGCCGCGAGCGCCGCGAGCGCCTGCTCCTTCGCCGCCGCCGCGTCTCCATCACGCGCGCGCCTCTCCGCGCGCCGCCGCAGCGCGAGCACGAGCACCCGCTCGTCCCCCTGCGCCGCCTCGTCGAGCCACGCGACGACCTGCGGGTGCGCCGCGCCCACGCCCGCGTCGCGCGTCAGCCGCTCGAGCCTGCACAGGAGCGCCGGGGTCCTCCGGTCCGCGTCCTCGCCGAGCGCGAGCAGCGCGTCGATCTCCTCCGACCGCAGCCCGGCCTCGCGCGCTCGCGCCGCCGCCCGCTCGTGGAGCTGCGCGCGGCGGGCGCTCGTGCACGGCGCCGCCGCCGCCGAGAGGAGCGCCGACGCAGGCGCGCCGGGGTCCGCGAGCAGCGCCGCGGCGACCTCCTCGGCGATCTCCGGCGTGGCGAGCGCCGCCGCGAGGTCCCTCGCCAGCGCGGGAGCGGACAGCGTGATGAGCGCGCCGGCCGCCGCCTCCCGCCTCGCGATCAGCGCGCCCGCGAGCAGCTCGCCGAGGGCTCGCTCGCCGGAGGCGCGCGGCTGCCCGCCGCCCAGCGCGTCGACCCGGCCGCCGCGCCCGAACCCGAGAGAGCAGCGCGCCTCGGGCAGGGCGCCGCCCGCGATCGCGATCGCGGCGAGCGTCGCGCAGGCGTCGGCCGACAGCCCGCGCACGCGCTCGATCGCCGTGTCCTTCGTGAGCGGCACGCGGCCGAGCGACGCGAAGAGCCACCCCGGGTTCTTCCCCGACGCCACGGCGGCCTCTCGCACGCTCGCCTCGTCGTCCACGCCGAGCGCGCGGCACAGCGCGCCGAAGCTCGCGTCGCCGAGCGGCCCGAGCGCCACGCACGCCGCGCCCTCGGGCGCGCTCCGGGCCGTCGCGATCACCTCGATCGCCGCGCCGCCGGGCGCCGCCGGCCGGCACCGGTACGCGTCGAGCGCGGCGCGGAGCTCGGCCGGGGCCTGATCCAGGTCGTCCAGCAAGAGCAGGAGCGGAGGCCCGTCGCGGGGCGGCGTCACGAACGGCGGCGCCTGCTCGGCGCCCCGGAAGAACGCGATGAGCCGCAGCAGGAGCGGGTCGGCGTCGCGCGGGAACGCCACGTAGCGGGCGCTCCGCCCGGCGAGCAGCGCCCGCGTCACGAGCTCGCGGCCGAGGTGGCTCTTGCCGGCGCCGCTCGGCCCCGTGACATAGCGCACGCGCCCTGACCGTGATGGCGCCTGCTGCAGCGCCTCGAGCTCGCGCTCCCGCCCGATGGGTGCGGGCGGCGCCCCGACGGCGATGCCGGCCTCCGCGGCCGCGACGCCGAGCTGCCGGAGCACCTCGCGGGCCTCGGGGGGGCGGTCTCGCGGGTGCAGCGCGAGCAGCGCCTCGATCACCTCGGCCACGCTCGGCTGGACCCACGGTGCGGCGTCGCGCAGCGGGCGCCGCGCGCGAGAGGGCCCGGGCGGGCGGCCCGCGGCCGAGCACCACGCGAGCGCCCCCAGGCTGTAGAGGTCGGACGCGGGCGAGGGCGCGCCCCCGGCGAGCAGCTCGGGCGCGGCGAAGGCCGAGGTGAACGCGACGGCGCCGCCCGGCGCCCGCGCCCTCGAGACCGCCGCCCCGAGGTCGAGGAGCACGGCCTCGGCGCCGCCCGCGCCGAGGGGCCGCATCCGCACGTGCGCCGGCTTGAGATCGCTGTGCACGAACCCCGCGTCGTGCAGGGCGGCGAGCGTCCTCGCGACGCCGCCGAGCACGCCCGCGAGCCGCGCCGGGCGCTCTGCGGCCGGGCCCTCCTGCACCCACGCCGCGGCGTCGTCGCCGGCCACGTACTCCTCGACGAGGAAGGGCGCCCCCGTCCGCTCGTCCCGCCCGAGATCGTGCGCCCGCACCACGCCGGAGATGCGCAGGCGCGCGAGCAGCGCGAACTCGCCGAGCAGGGTGTCCTCGCGGAAGGCGCCCTGACGGAACACCTTCGCGACGAGCTCGCGCCCCCGCGCCTCGCGGTCGATCACGCGCCCCACGACGCCCTGCGCCCCCTGCCCGAGGATCTCGCCCGGCTCGTACCGAGGATGGGCCATGAAGGGCTCGCGCCGCGGGGCGTGCATGGCCGAGAGGTTACTCGCGCGCAGCGCTCGCCGTCGCTCCGGCCGCGATGCGGGCGAGCAGGGGCTCGCCGTACGCAGGCTCGCCGAGGAGCGCGAGCGCGCGGCGGAGGCGCGGCTCGGCGAAGCGCCCGAGATCGTCGAAGTGGCGCGCGGCGTCGCCGGCGAGGGACGGGTCTGCGAGCCGCCGCGCCGCGCCGACGTCGGCCGACTCGATCTCGGGCGAGAGCACCTCGACGCGGAGCATCATCACGCGCACGACATCGGCAGGCGTGGGAGCGATGGTGATCGGGATCGAGGCGTCGGTCCACGTCTGAGGAGCGAGGTAGAGCACCCGGACGCCGGGCGTCCGGAACCACTGGCGCTTCCAGGTGTTCACCATGGCGACGGCCTCGTCGTGGTACAGGCCGGTCGCGTCGAGGGCGTCGATCATGCTCGCGCCGAGCGACTGGACGAAGTCGTCGAGGGGCGGCGCTCCGTCGAGCGAGGGGGCGCGCTCGACGAGCCTGCCGCCCGTGGCGATGCCCTGGGGGTGCGCGACGAACGCCCCCGTCGAGGCGCCGACGTTGAGGACGAAGACGGCGCCGATCGCCTCGTCGAGGGTATTCTCGGCGGAGATCGCCCCGCCGGTACCGGCCGTCACGCGGACGGGCAGGTCGAAGTTGCCGAGCCCTCGATAGAACAGGAAGCGCTCGTGCTGGGGCGTCTCCGTCGCGCCGGGCACGCCTGCGACGCGGAGCGGGTTGGCGCCGACCTGGCGCGCGTGAGCCCACGTGAACCGATCGAGCGGCGCATCGGGCAGAGGGATATCGCCGTCGCGCCCGAGGACCTCGATGTTACTCCACTGCAGGTAGCCGTTCGCGTTCGGGCCGTACGTCTCCGCGCACATCTGCGAGCTGAAGGGGAACTCGGGGTCGTACGCCGGGTCCGCGTACGTCGTCACGCCAACAACGGTGTTGGGCGCGATGATGGGCGGGGAGAACTCGCGGACGGCGGGGTACCACTGCGTGAAGATCCCTTTGCGGAACGAAATCTGGACGTGCGCGTTGAGCGGCTCCTCGGAGTAGAAGTAAGTGACCGGCGTCTCCATCTTCACATTGACGTTCGTCGAGATCGAGCCATCGAGCGAGCCGGCTTCGAGCCGGTCATAGACGAAGGCGGGGAGGTCCTCCTCTTCGTGGTGCAGCCCCGGTTGAAGCGAGCCGTCGGAGCCGACGACCACGGTGTCGGTGCCCCATTCGTGGACGATGAAGCCCTTGCCGGGGTACGCGAGATCCGGCGCCGGAGGCACGGCGGGCGTGGCCTGCTGGCCGGGAGAGGCGCCCTCGTGAGGCGCTGGACCGGGCGGATCGGCCGGCGCGTCGCCGGTCGAGCTGCCGCCGTCGGACGTGCCGGCGCACGCGGCGAGCAGGGTGGCGAGGAGAATGGGAAGCGTGAGGCGGTGGGATGTCGGTTCGGTTACCATGGTAAGATCTCCTGCCAACCCCTGAAGCAGCTCTCGGGCCACAGCGCCAAACCATTGAATCTCAAAGGATTTATCGCATCGCAACGGGGCGGTTACCAGAGGACGTGGTAACCGGAACGGCGGGGTGACCAGGAGCTGGTAACCGCTTGGCGTGCGCCTCCAGCTCCTCCGTTCGAAGGCCGTGGGCGTCGACCGGCACATGAACGACGTCGGCCGCCCCTGAGGCGTTCTCTCGGATGCTCCTGGACTTGGTCGCCGGCACGCCATCGAGCGCATAGACCTTGCAATGAGCCCGAGATGCGCGCTCGCGCGTCACGAGGTCGAAGATGCTGTTTCGGAAAAGGCTGAAAGGGTTGCATGTCGCGGTGCTCGCGACCGAGGGATTCGAGCAGGTCGAGCTGACGATCCCGACGAAGGCGCTCCGCGCCGAGGGGGCCCACGTCGAGGTGCTCTCGCTCCGACGCGGGAAGATCCGCGGCCTGAACCTGTACTGGCCCGGCCGTACGGTGCGCGTCGATCGGACGGTGGAGCAAGCGGCTCCGGCCGACTACGACGCCCTGCTCTTGCCGGGCGGCTTCATCAACCCCGACCTCCTCCGGCAGAGCCGAGCGGCGCGGGAGTTCGTCAGGGCCATCGACGAGGCGGGGAAGCCCATCGCCACGCTCTGCCACGGCCCGTGGGTGCTCGCGTCGGCGGGGCGCCTGAACGGGCGGCAGCTCACGTCATGGCCTGGCATTCGGGACGATCTCGTGCATGCCGGCGCCGTCTGGCGCGACGAGGCCGTCGTGCGCGACGGGAACTGGGTTTCTAGCCGCGGTCCGCACGATCTGGCCGCCTTCACGCGCGCGATGATCGAGCTCTTCGCGGAGCGCGATTCGGTAGCGCCGAAGGGAGCGGCGTCACACGCGATCTCGGCCCCGCAGCAAAGCGCGCCTCCGCCGTGGGCCGTGGCCGGGATGGTGGCCCTGTCGAGGGCCTACACAGCGCGCCGGCTCCTCGGGGCGGCGGCGGTGCTCGGCGCCGGGATCCTCGCGCTCCGGCGGCTCGCCAGGCAGGCGTGACGACCCCGCGCCATGGCACCTCGGCGCCTGCTGCCGGGCGCCCGCTGCCATCCGCGGTACGTGGGGCATTTTCCGACGTTGAATCAGGAAGGCGTGAGCCTCCCTCGACGCGGGTTCGACCCAAACGTTCGGCGCGGATGTGGAGCGTCGAGCCCACGCGCCTCGATGCCGAGCGGGCCCCGGCGGCATGGGCGGTGGCTTCGCGAACGGAGGATGGAGGACATCATGGTGCAAAAGAAGGTCTTCGGATTGATGGCCGGCGTCGCGCTCGCGGCCCTCGGGTCGGGCGTCGCGTTCGCGCAGGACAGCGGCCAGCCGGGAGGGACCGGCTCGGGCCGGGGACAGGGCTCTTCCTCCGGCTCCGGCACGAGGCAGGGCGGTGCCGGTCCGAGCCAGAGTCCCGCCGGCGGGGCGTCCGGCATGAGGCAGGGCGGTACCGGTCCGAGCCAGGGTCCCGCCGGCGGGGCGTCCGGCATGAGGCAGGGCGGTACCGGTCCGAGCCAGGGTCCCGCCGGCGGGACGTCCGGCATGAGGCAGGGCGGTACCGGTCCGAGCCAGGGTCCCGCCGGCGGGACGGGCAGTTCCGGCGGCCAGGGCGCCAGGTCGGGGACGTCGCAAGGCCAGAACATGTGCGAGTGCGCGTGCAGCACGCCGGGCGCGAAGCCCCGTGGCTCGTCCGGTTCGGGCAGCGGTAGCCCTGGCGGTGGAAGCCGCTCCGGCACGCCTGGCAGCGGCAGCAGCTCCGGCGCGCCCGATGGTGGCAGCGGCTCTGGCTCGCCCGGCGGCTCCGCCACGCCCGGCGGTGGCAGCGGCTCCGGCACGCATGGCGGCTCCGCCACGCCCGGCGGCGATCGCTGACAGCGGCGATGGTGAGCACGAAACGTGATCGGGAACAGGCGATCTTCCTCGCCGGAGCGCTGGGTCTCTTCTACGTGCTCGCCGGGATCTGGCCGCTCGTCAACCTACGTACGTTCGAGGCGATCACTGGCCCGAAGAGCGAACGTTGGCTGGTGAAGACGACAGGTCTGTTGATCGCGGTCATCGGCACGACGCTCGTGATCTCCGCGCAGAGAAGCCGCATCCCGCCCGAGGTCGCCCTGCTCGACGGAGGGGCCGCGGCGGGGCTCGGGACGAGCGCATCACGGTCGCACTTTGCCGGCGGCCCGCTCTGGAACGAACGCCTCTGTCGGAGCGCCGGAGGAGCGCCAGAGCGGTGATGGGGACGCCGCTTGGCTGCCCCATTGCCCTGCGTGTCACCGCCCGCCGTCATGCAGCAGAGCGCCCTTCTTCGCCCGCGCACCGCCCTGGCACAATGATGCTGGCCCGCCCGGCGGCGTATAGCCGCTCGCACCACCCATCGGCGTCTCGCCCAGCAAGATCCCGGCGATGCGTCATCTGTTCCCGTGGGGTGCGTCATCGCGTACAATCGATCCCACGATGAAATCTCCTGGCTTGTTCCGGTTGTTCGGATTGCTATTGGGCGCCGCAGCCGCTTGCGACGGGGGCTCGAATCAGCCAATCGAGTCCGGGACCGGCGGTGCGGGCGGCAGCGAGCCCGATGGGTCCGGTGGAGCGAGCAGCGCGGGTGGAGCGGCCGCCCAACCGGGCGCCGGCGGCGCGGGCGGCCAGGCCGAGGCCACATGGCCGACCGGTTGCGCAGAGCAGCCGGCGTCCATCCGGACCGAGGGCACACTCGTCGAGTTCGCGTTCGAGCTCGTCCTCGGCGGTGAGCCGTTCCTGTTCGGCGAGCCGAACGTCGCGCCGGACGGCAGCACGGTCACGCCGCTCAACGTTCGCTTCTACGTCTCGCACGCGGCGCTGATCGGGGCGGACGGCGACCTCGTGCCCGTCGATATCGTCGGCCCGGACGGCGCCCCTACCCCTTACGGGGTCCACTTCTACAACGCCGAGGACCCGGGCTCGGCCGCGCTCCGGCTGCGCGCTCCGGCTGGCAGCTACGAAGGCGTCAGCTTCATCTGGGGCTTGCACCAGGCCTGCAACAGCTCCCGGCCCGAAACGAGCGTCGCGCCTCTGGCGGAAGCCTCCCAGATGACGTGGCCGCACACCGGCCACCTCTTCCTGCGCTACGAGGGCAACGTGGCTCCGCCGGACGAGGGGGATCCCGTCGATCCCGAGGGAGAGACGGCCGCGGTTCCGCCGGCGGTCCACATGGGAGGCAACCTGGTCGAGGATCTCGCGCCCAGGGTCGAGGTACGAGGCGCGCTGTCCGTGCCCGCGAGCGGCTCGACGGGCAAGGTCGTCCGGATCGTCATGGACGAGGTCTTCGCGGGCGCCACGGCGGACGTCGACATGACCGGGTTCGTCCCGCCGCCCGGGCCCGTGGGAGACGAGCTCCTCGCGGGTGAGCGCCTGCGGCGCGGCCTCCCCGATCGGACGGTGTTCACCTTCGGTCCGTGACGCCGAGTTCCAACTTTGGCGGGGCCATCTGCCTGGCGGCGCTGCTCCTCGCGGGCGGATGCGGCGACGACGGGCCGGCGGCCCCTGGACCTTTGCCGCCGCTCGTCACGGACGCCATCCCCGCCGGGTTTCCCGCGCGCACCGCGGCGGCCAGAGCGCCGGCCGAAAACGCGCTCACCGAGGCGAGGGCCCAGCTCGGTAAAAGGCTCTTCTTCGACAAGCGCCTCTCTCGCACCGGCGAGATCGCGTGCGCGAGCTGCCACCGCCAGGAGTACGCGTTTGCCGATCCGGTCCCCGTCTCCCAGGGGGTCGACGGCCGCCCGGGACAGCGGAACGCGCCCGCGCTGGTGAACCTCGCCTGGGGCGAGAGCTTCTTCTGGGATGGCCGCGCGGCCACCCTGGAAGAGCAGACCGGGAAGCCCATCGAGAACCCCGACGAGATGGATCTACCGCTCGCCGAGGCCGTCGCTCGTGTCGCCGGCGATGACGTCTATGTGAAGGCGTTCATGGATGCCTATGGCCGGCCTCCCGGCGAGGAGTCCTTGCGCCATGCCCTGGCCAGCTTCGTCCGTTCGATCGTCAGCGCCGACAGCCCTTACGACCGGCACCGGCGCGGGGACGACACGAGCTTCGGAGACGCCGAGCGCCGCGGCGAGGCCCTGTTCCTGACCGAGCGGGCTGGCTGCTTCCATTGCCACCCGGCCGGAATGCTCACCAACGAAGGCTTCTTCAACAACGGCACTTACCTCGAGGGCGGCGACGTCGGACGGCAGAAGATCACCGGACGCACGGGAGACCTTGGCAAATTCAAGGTGCCCGGTCTGCGGAACATCGCGGCGAGCGCCCCCTATATGCACGACGGATCGCTGGCGACGCTGGAGGAGGTGGTCGACCATTACGATCGCGGCGGGCTGGGCCATTTTTCCACCGATCCGCAGATCGATGAGCTGGGGCTCTCTCCGGACGAAAAGGCCGATCTGGTGGCGTTCCTGCGGTCGCTGACCGATACTGCCTTTCTGGACGATCCGCGGTATCGCCCGTGAGCGGCGAGCCAGGGGCTTGGCGTCATGTCCCCGAAGGCCACCGGAGTGATGGAACAGGATTGGAACAGGTCTTTGGGTCGGGTGGGATGTGTGGGAAGGGTTGCGCCTCCAGTGGGCGAGGCCAGATCGCCGCGGTCCCTATCCCCAGGGGGTCAGCACCGCCTTGCGGAGCGTGAGCGCACGGGCGAGCTGGTCATCGAGGCGCTCTCGCCGCAGCTCCGCGATGATCCCGGAGAGCTCGCGGACGGCGAGGTTCGCGTGCTCCTCCTGGAGCGCCCCCAGGAAGGCGCCGACGTTGCGGAGCAACCCGTAATCCTCCCACACGCCGAGCTCGAGGAGGTCGCGCAGGATCCCGTCGAGCCCGGCATGGTCGCGGGCGAGCGCGAGGTACGCCCGCTCGCTCTCCGCGAACACCGCGCTCATGTCGGCGAGGGAGTCGTCGACCAGATCCATCCTCTCGATGATCACGGTCATCGCCGCCCGATGTAGCGCCAGGCGCTCCAGATCCGAGGCTGCCATCGCTCCGAGGAGGTCGACCTGGCTCTCGAGGAGGTGCGCGACCAGATCCGTGGCGCGGTGATCGTAGTACGCGTGGTCGCCGACGACGCGGTGGAGCTCGGGCTCGAAGCGCGCGGGCGACACCGGGAAGCGCGGCCAGTTCCCCCGGAGCGCGTGCGCCTCGAGCCGCCGGCGAGGCGTGTTGCGCATCGCGTCCGTGCGGCGGTTCGGGCCGTCATGCCAGACCCGCTTCCAGGCTTTCTTCAGCAGCCACTCGCTCGCTCGCTCTTCCGCATCGAGGACCTCTTCCGGAGTCCGCGCGAGGCGCGCGAGCCGGCCACGCAGGTCGACCACCTGCACGAGCATCGCCTCGGCGGCCTCGGTGCTGACGCGCCGACTCGCCGCGCGCGCACGGAACTCACGCGCGATCGCATCGAGGCCGCGCGGCTCCACCAGCGCGAGCCGCAAGAGCCACCGGTCCCAGTGGCAGAAGGCGACGCCGTCGATCTCGCGCCACGTCTCCGGGCCGTAGCGCACGCCATCATCGAGCGGAAGCTCCGCTGGATGCGGCAGGCGCCTGGCTCGACCAACGTCCCTTTTCACCATCCCCTCGGCTCGTCCTCCTACTTCCAGCGGTCGAAGAAGCCCCGGCGCCGCGACTGTCGCTTCCGCATCGCCTTAAACCTCTCCGTGAACGCTGCGTTCGTGCCGTCGCGGGCGGCGAGGTCGCGAAGGTCGATCGCCAGCTTCAGCGCCTCGTCGTAGGCGCTCTTGGCGACCAGGGCCTCCAGCTCGCTCCACGCGGCGTCGAGCCGCTTGGCGAGCGCGTCGAGCTGCTTCGTCCGGGCGGCCTCTGCGGCCTTGCGCGACCGCTCTGCTCGGAGCGCCTCGGCGCGCTCTCTCTTCTCGCGACGCTCCTCGGCCGCGGCACGCAGCTCCGCGACGGTCCGTGGAGCCCTCGTTGTCTTCGCCTGCACCCGAGCACGGAACGCGCGGCGCAGCTCGGCGCCGAGCGCGAGCTCCGGCTCGTCCACCGCGCGCCGTAGCCATTGATCCTTGGTGCGCGCGGGGAGCGCGCCGACCCACGCGCGGAGGGCGTCGGCGTCGTCCGGCTCCGCGCCGCTCGGCTCCGCGGCGGCCGACAGGAGATCGCCGTCGAGGAGAAGGAAGCCGGCCATCGCCTCGAGCGGCGCGGAGAGCTCACGGAGACCCGGCGGCAGCGGCGGCTCCGTTTCGTCGTCCTCGACGTCGCCTGCCTCGACCGCGAGGAGCCAGGCGAGGTACGCGGCGCGCAGATCCCCGCGCAGGAGCTCGCTCCGCGCCGGCGCCAGCGACGCGAGCGACACGTCGCTCGTGAAGTCGTCCTCGGGCTCCTCGGTCTCGCTCACCAGCTCGATCACGACGTGCTCGCCGGCCTTCGTCATGCGCGCTGCGCCGCCGGGGAAGTACGGGTGGAGCTGCTTCACGTCGACGCGCGCCGCCGGCAGCCGGAACATCAGCCGCCGCGTACCCCAGTTGGCGAAGTAGAGGTGCGCATCGAAGTAGCGCTCGAGGAGCTTCTCCGGGGCGGCCTTGAGGTTACCCCACTGGTACTCGTTCCAGAAGCGCGTGGGCGTGATGTCGGCGCGCGTCGAGATGTCCCTGAGCTCCGCCATCTGCTTCGGCGTGAGGGGACGATCGAGCGCAACGAACTCGTACCACTGGTACTCGCTCATGTGTGCCAGGTCGTCTCAGCGAGGAGAGCCTCGACGTTGTGCGGCGTCAGGAACACGACCGAGCGCTCGCCGGTCGTGCTCCCCTGTGCGGAGATAGTGAGCAACCTGGATTTCGATGTTCGCGTTCATGAAGCCGTTTCAGGTCACTCCTACCCTACCGGCCAGCGCGATGGGCACCCAAAATCGTCCGCATAGAGCGAGCGCGACATAAAAAAATAGGATGGTTGCAACGAGAAAATTAGTCGGCCTCTCGCAATGCTTGGTGAGCGGCGGGCGGGGTGGGCAGCTCACCCGGGCTTGGCCAGTTGACCCGTGTTGCGGCGCGTGCCATCGAGGCCTGTCAGCGACTATGGCCCGGTGGCAGCTGCGAATACGCCACGGAGAGGATGCCTGAAGGGCTCGGCGCGCGACATCTCCACGCGGACGCTCAGGGCAGCCATCGCGCGACGTCGACGATCTCCCGGGCCACCGCGACGACGCCCTGCGGTCCAGCGACGCGGGCGAACAACGGCGCCAGGTGCCCGAGGTCGTCCTTCGTCCAGTCGTCGAGGAGATCGGGCCGCGGCTTCCAGCCGAGCTCGTTCAGGAGTCTCTGGCAGAGGCGGCGCGCGTGCGGCTCGGTCATCCAGGCGGCCAGCGGGATCAGCGCGAAGAGCGCCTCGTCCTCGTCGCTCGGCTGCTCCAGAGCGCGCTCGACCAGATCGCGCGCAATCGCCGGCGCGTCGTCCGGCGAGGCCACGGCGATCGCGACAAGGTCTGACCACGGGGCGCCGATCTCGCGTGACAGGTCGAGGACCGCATCGGCCCCGAGAGCCCGGGTCCACGCAGCGGCGTTCCGCTCGAAGAGCAAGCGCGCGCCGTCGCTCGCCCGCAGATCGCCCGACAGCTGGGTCCAGGCGGCCTCGCGGACCGCGGCGGGCAGGTGCGCGAGCAGGGCGGATCGCACCCCGATCCGGTCCGACGGCTGGGGCAGCGTTTCCACCAGCGCGAGCGCATCCTCCACGCGCCCCAGATCGCAGAGGCGCGCGGCGACGGCCGTCACCACCGGGCACCGGAAGCTTGCCGCAGCCGTGCACGCCTGGACCAGCGCGGACGCGGCGCCGGCAGGTGCGTGCGGCGCGAGCGCGCAGACGCTCCAGCACGCGTCCGGCGGAAGCCAGTCGCCCGAGAGCAGCGACAGGGCGAGCCCCAGCGCCTCCGACGCGCCCGCTTCCCGCTCCTCCGCGGGCAGGCCCGAAGCGAGGCGAGCGAGGACCATGTGCCGCTCCGAGGGGGGCAGCGCCTGGGACCATGCCCAGAGCCCGCGCACCGCCGCGGGAGACCATCGCGCGGCGGCCTCCGAGAGCCGCGGCAGCTCGTCGCTCCTCGCGTCGGCCGGGACCTCGGCGAACGCCTCGCGACCGAGGTCGCGCGCCTCGTCCTCGGGCAGCAGCGCCGCCAGGGACACGCGCGCGAGCCGGCTCTCCCTGGTCCGCTCGCGACCGAGCCGCGCCGCCGCCTCGCGCGCGGCCGTCACGCGCGCCTGCCCGTCGAGCGCGTGCGCCAAGGCGGCGAGCGCGCCCCCCTCGGCGTGCTCCTCGCTGGCGGCCTCGAGCGCCCAGCCGAGCACGACGGCGCGCTCGGCGTCGGGCAGCTCGTACGCCAGCCGGATCAGGGCACCGGCGCGCTCGGCGGCGTCGGCGATCGGCCGCCCGACCTCGAGGACGTCCTCGCCGACGCGCGGCATCTCGATGTGGGGTCCGGCGGAGCCCTCGCCTCCCTCGGCCCCTTCCTCTTCCTCCTCGTCGTCCTGCGCGGCCTGCGCAGCCAGCACACGCCGCGTCTCCTCGAAGCCAAGGATCGTCCGCACCGAGCTCGTCACGAGCAGGCAGCGGACCCGCGCGGCCAGCACCGCCACGACATCGCCTCCGGCCGCGGCATCGACCAGAAGGCTCGCCGCGCACGCCGCCGTCGCGTCCACGTCGGCGATGAACCCGGACGAGCCATCCGGGCGTGTCCTCCACACGTCGAGCCACGCCCTCGAGACCAGCTCGATCCGCTCTGCGAGGCTCGCGCCGACCCGCTCCAGGTGAGCGCGCCAGTTCCGGCATACGTAGTCGGAGACCGTGCCCGAGGCGAACGCGCGCTTCCCGTGGTCGGCGAACCGGCGATCGACCACCGCACGCTCATGCGGCGCGAGCCGCCCTTCGATGGCCTCGGCCCAGGCCGGGTGACGGAGCGCGAGGCCCGGCTCTCCAGCGGCGACGAGCGGTCCGCTCAGCTCGTTCCAGGCGCCGCCGTTCACCGTCGAGATCGCGAGGAGCTCCTCCACCTCGATCGGCGCGAGCGCGCCTGCAAGCCATGGCAATACGGAGCGGATCATGCCGCCGGCGCAGAGATCCAGAACCCCCGGAGCTCCGGCGGGAGCGCTTGCGAGCGGCAGCGCCACAGCCGCGGGATCCTGCGAGAGGGCCTCGACGAGCGCCTCCACGAGGAGCGGCTCCCCGCCGCTCACCCGTGCGACGTCGTCCTTCACGCTGGCCGGCAGCTCGCCAAGCCTCCGCCCGATCGCCTCCGCGACATCGATCGGCGGCAGCGCGACCAGCTCCGTCCCCTCCCGGAGCCTTCCGAGCGCCTCGCTCGAGCGCGCCGAGAGCACCGCGCGCACGCCGGGGCCGAGGTCTCGCAGGAATCGCTGCGCTGCATCGAGGGTCCAGGCGACGCCCTCGTCGACCCCATCGAGAATGACGACGAGCGGCCTGCTTCCGGGCGGGCGGCCCTCCTCGATCATGGTCGCGAGGACGCGCCGCATCTCCTCGACCCCGTGCGGCCGTTTGCCGGTGCGCCACCGCGACCTGAGGAACAGAGCCACGCGCGCATAAAGGAGGTTCAGCGCCGTGGACTCCAGCGCCGTACCGAACCGGCGACTCACGGGGACGAACGCGATCTCGTGCCGGCCCGCGCGGGCCAGCTCCAGCGCCCAGGCGCCCAGAAGCATCGACTTACCGCGCCCGCTCGGCCCAAGCAGCGCCACGCGCGCGCCGCCGTGCTCCAGCCACGCTTCGAGGCCCGCCACGGCGCCAGCGCGCGCCTTCCCGCCGAGGGGGGCGCTGCGACAGCGCTCGACCTCGCGCCAGAAGGCGAGGACACCACGCTCCGCCGCCGCCGGGCCAGCGGCCGGCGCATCCGGTGCTCGCGAAGGAGGGATCATGTGCCTGCGAAGGGCGGCGTGCTCGAGGGAGCGGTCCTGAACGGCATGGAGCGTCCCTTGTGCCAGACATTGCCGTTCCACGCCTTGCCGTCCGAGCCGATGACACCGTTCTTCTTGCCCGTGCCCCCGTTGTTTGCCGGGTGAAGGCCGAGCTCACGCATGACCTGCGCGCAGAACTTGCACGGATCCATGAGCAGACCGTCCTTGTCTGTCTTGGTCGTCATCTTGCCCTCCTTCACCTGTTTCTGCATCTCCTTCCTGATCTCGGTGTCTTCGGACGCGGGGTCTTTCAATGTCTTACCGTTCTTCTGGCGGTCCTGCCGGATGTCTTTCGCCAGGTTGTTCAGCGCCTCGATCTCGGCACACTGTCCGGCGCTCGATGGCTTCGGCCCCGCCACCTGGCCGTCGTCGAACTTCTTGTGGGCATTGTTGACCGCGGTCTGGAGCGCGGGGTCGAGCGGCCCCCCGAACGCGCTCGATCCGCGGTGCGTCTTGCCGCCGGCGGTCTCGATCTCGGTCCCGGCCTTGGCCATGAGCCCGTCCGGATCGACGAGCCGCGTCGGCTGGTTCTCCGCGTAGGCGAATCCATTGAGACCGCCGAAGATCCCGATTGGATCCGCGCTGATATAGCGACCCACCTCTGGATCGTAATAGCGGTTGCGGTTGTAGCAGAGGCCGATCTCATCGTCCCAGTACTGCCCACGAAAACGGATCGGCGTCGACACCGACGCCGACGCGCTGCGCGCGGGCTCGACCTTTCCCCAGGCGCTCCGCCGCAGCTCGCACGCGACGGCGCCGTCGGGGCCGACGAGCCGCTCCGGCGTACCGATCTCGTCGTTCAGGTAATGATACCATTCGCCCTCCCCGGCGCGCTGCGCCCACGGCGCGCCGGCCTCGAAGACGTACGTGCGTGCCTCCACGGTGGGGGCAGCCGCGTCGCCCGTGACCTGCCGGATCTCGTGCACGAGCTCGGCGCCATCCCAGACGAACCTCGTCGTGCTCTCCGGCCGCAGCTCCCCGGTCGAGAGCCGCCGGGAGATCCGCTTGGCGACGCGCCGGGCATCCGGATCGTACGAGAACTCCACGACGGTGCCATCGGCGCGCTCGACCGACTGCAAGAGCCCACGCGCGTCCCAGGCATATCGGGTGACCTCGAGCGCTCCGGCGGAGGTCCTGGCCCGCGTCTCCTTGAGGCGCGCGTCGTCGTCCCAGAGGAGCTCGGTGTCTCCCTTCCTGAGCAAGCGATTTCCAGGACCGTACGAGCGATCCTTCTTGCCAGCGGCAACGTCGAACACGTTCCCGCAGGCGTCGTAGCGAAAGAGCTCCGCGCGCTCGTGCTCCGGGACGTTCGCCAGGATCTGGCTCGCAGGGTCGTACTCGAAGCGGCGCGTGCCGTACGCCTGGTCCCACGCCTCGACGAGCTCCGACGCAGGCGAGTATCGGTACGCCTGGTGCACCGTCACCGACGCCGGGGCCGGGCCCACCCATTCTGGTTCGTTCGGCCCGACGTGGACGCGGCTCGACGGCGAGCAGACGCGCCGCTCGACGAGGCGATCCATCACGTCCCACACGCTCTCGATCCGGCCGCCTCGCGGCAGGGCGCGGCAAACCTCACGCCCCGCGGCGTCGTACGCGATCCGGATCTCGTCTCTTCCGTCGAGGATCACCCTCTCGGCGAGCCCGCCGACGTTGCGAATCCACCTGGCGGAGTGACCGAGCGACGTGGTGCGTTCGACGACGTCACCCATGAGATCGAAGGTGCGTCGGACGGTCGCGGCCTCGCCGCCCACGATCTGGGTCTCCGACACGACCCAGCCAACGGCGTTGCGCTCATAGGTGAACGAGCCGGCGGGGCTGTCAGCGGCGATCAAGTCGCCGCGGGCGTCGTAGGTGAACCTCTCGACGCTGCCGTCGTCGAAGGTGCGCGCGATGAGCTGCCCGGCGAGGTCGTACGTGTACTCCGTCCTCTCGCCCGCAGCGTTCTGGAAGGAGATGATCCGGCCATTGTAATCGTACTTGGTTCGAGACACGCGCCCGTCGAACCCACGCTCGCTGGTCACCATCCCCGCGGCGTTGAGCTCGATCCTGTGGCGCTCCCCGAGCGCGTTCTGGATCTCGACAAGGCGCCCCTCACGGTTGTACCGGAACCGCGTGCTCTCTCCGTTCGGCTTGTGCACCTCGCAGAGCTTGTGGAAGCCGCCTCGCACGAACCGGGTCACCTGCTGGTTCGGCTGGAGGACCGCTGTGCAGTCCCCCATACCGTCGTATTCGTAGCGGGTCGTCCCGCCGTCGGGCCGGTAGACGCCGGTGAGGTTGCCGCGGTTGTCATAGGTGTACGACAGCACCGCGCCGCTCGTATCCCGGATCGAGCGGCACCGACCCCAGTAATCGTAGGCCAGCTGCGTCTTGCCCCCGAGCGCGTCGGTCTTCTCGACCATGTTCCCGAGATCGTCATAGAGGTACGTCGTGCGGCCGCCGTTGGGCGCCACCGTCTCGATGAGCCGCCCGCGCCCGTCCTGGCGCACCTGGAACACCGCCCCGAGGGGGTCGGTCCAGATGAGCCCGTCGGGCGTCCGCCCGATCTCGGTGACGCCGCCCGCCGGATCGATCGCTCGGCGGATGTGTCCGTCCGGATCGCGCTCGATCTTCGTCATTCGGCCGAGCGGATCGGTGATGGAGAGCTCGCGGCCGAGGCGATCCCGCTGCCAGACGGTCATGGCGCCGACCGGATCGATGAACGTCCGGAGGTGCCCGTGCTCGTCGTACGTCCGGCTGAACACGGCCCCGGCGCTCACGGCCTTGTCGAGCTTGCCGAAGCGGTTCCCGAAGTAGCGATGAACCGTGATGGAGTCCGCGACTTCGACGTATCCGTCCTCTCCGAACTCCAGCTTGCAGTGGTAGATGCCTCTGGCGACCGTCTTCCCGTCAGCCAGGTGCGTCGGGACGTCCTCCGCCAGGCTGCGGTCGGGCCCATCGTCGTAAGCGCCCCACGTCTCGACGCAGCGACGCCGATCGTCGTAGCGGAATGAGAACGTGAGCCCGGTGGCGCTCGTATGGGAGGTGAGGAGGTGTTCCTGGTACGTGTAGCGCGTCGTGTATCCGTCGGCGTCGGTCGCGGACGAGAGATCGCCGGCCGCGTCGTAGCTGTACTGCGCGAGAGGCACCCAGACACCGCGCTCCCGCGCGTTCTTGATCTCGAAGGCGCCGATGCGCCCGTCGGGCGTCCGCCGGACCCGGACGAGCCGTCCGACGCTGTCGGTGATCCCGGCGAGCACGCCCTCCCGGTACGAGAGCCTGATCTCGTTGTTGTATCGGTCCTTGATCGAGGTCAGCCGGTATCGCTTCCCCGTCGCTTCGGCGAACACGTACCAGCGGTCGCCGCCGGTATCGAGGACGAAGCCGCGCTCCTCCCGCGCGAGGACCCAGCCGTGGGGGCCCGGCGCGCCGGCGCCCACGGGCATCGCCTCGACATCGACCGGCCCATCGTCGGTCCAGACGCGGATGATGCGCTGCCGCACCTCGATCTCCCACGCCAGCGAGTGGCTCCACCCGAACCCCAGCCCGACGTCGCGCTCGAACGCCGCGGTGGTGTACGACCGCACGATCGACAGCGGCAGCGGTCCCGGAAGCTCGACATCGACGGCGGGAACCGTGAACACCCGGCCCGTCACCACGTCGACCGGGTCGCCCTTCGCAGCCATTCCCGATTTCTTGCCGCCGTGGTGGTTCGGGCAGCCGGCGCCGTCGCCGCCTGCACTGCCACACGCGGACTTCCCGCCGCCGCTGGCGTCCTTGCCACCGTTGGATCCATTGCCGCCCTGTTTACCGCCAGAGCCGTTTCCTCCAGCGCCACCGCCCCCGCCACCGGCCCCGCCCCCTCCCATGATGAAGACCCCCGGGTTCATTCCAGGGATGGCGGGGATGTTCGGTACAGGCGCAGTGCGGGCCATGGTCGTCTCCCGGGTCTCGTGCGGTCTTGCTGCCGTGTGATCCACACGAGCGTACACCGCCTGGCCCCCGGATGCACCCACGTGAGCCGCGGGCGGGGTGGGCAGCTCACCCGGGCTTGGGCAGTTCGGAGCAGCTCGACGTGCGCCGCATAGGTACACCGCGCGAGCTGCGCCGGGAAAGCCGCCCGCAGGATCCAGCCGGTGTTCGCCGATGTGGACCGCTGCACGCTCCGCGCGCGCTCTCGAGCGCCAGAGCGAAACCCGCTTCAGGAGTGATGAAATTCGAATCCTACTTCTGGCGGCCCGGTCCAGACCGAGGGCGCTTGAGTCGAGGCTTGGCGGGGGCGTCGGTGCGGGCTGCGCGCTCTGGGCCCTTTGCGCCGATCACCTCCGGCCGTTTCAGCAACGTCTGTATGGCCAGGACCTGCGCGGCCGTCGAGATGAAGCGCAAAGGCCGGCCCGCGGTGGTCCGCGATCCTTCGCCCACGCCGTGAGGCAGCGTCGGGTACTCGTCCAGGAGCGCCCGAAATGTCGATGTCGCCTCGGCCCCGAGCACGCCCTCGAGCCGGTCGAGCTTGCCGCGCGAGCGCCACGGCTTGCCCGCGTCGGCGTCCGCCCCGAGCCCGAGGGCCACGCGCTCGATCTCCCGGGCCGTCTGCGCGTCGGACTGGTCGGCGGCCAGCTTTGTCAGCGTTTTCCGTATCGCGTCGGCGGCGAAGAGCGATACCCGGTGATGCAGGATGTTCCACCCGGCCATGAAAATCTTCACCGCATCGTGCTCGATGATCGCCGACACCAGCTCGTCCGGGCTCGGTTTCTTGCGCGCCGATCGCTCCCCGAGGAGTTGTTCGAGCCCGAGGTTGCACGTGCAGATGGCGGCTTCGACTGCCTCGAACGGCCGGAACGCACCGCCGTTGTAGCTGCATCCGGAGATGAGGACGTTCACGAGGTAGCTCAGCTCCATCAGGCGCTTCCCATAGATCTCCGCGTCGCGCGTCTTCACCTCGCGGATCGCCGACGTGAACGGGAGGTCTTCCCCGTGCTTCGCGCCGGCCGTGAGGAGCCCCGGCTCGGTCGCAGGCGGCAGGACGTCCGCGTCGCGCAAAACCTCGAGGAAGCTCTTGAGGCTCTGCGGATTCGCCGCATTCTTCGCCTCGAGCGCGTCCGACCGCCGAGCCGCCGCTGCGGTGGGTCGAGCCTTCACCGCCGCCGCTCGGAAATGGGCGCGCGTGACGGCGTCGTACGTTCGGGACTGCAGTGTCTCTTCCAGGGGTGTGACCCTCGACAGATTGAGGAAGCTCGCCGCCGCCGAAGGGGCGACGAATCCTTCTTGCTCGCGCCGATCTTCCCGCTCACCGGCCACGTCAGACTCCAGCATTTCCTCGGAGGTGAGGACGTCGTACAAACCGCCGGATTCTTCAATGTACTCGGAGGAGATGGCGCAGCACCTATCGAGCAGCGTTCGTAGGAGGGAGTGATGCTCCTTGTCCAGCTCGACCAGAACCGAGAGAATGGGCTCCCAGCTCCGGTGGTTCTTGGCGATGACCCGGAACTCCTCGAACTCTTGGTACAGACAGCCCTCGAGCGCCTTTTCCACGAGATCGTCATCGTCCGAATGCGCCGAGCTCGACATCTGCACGCAGAGCCCGTCGATGTCGATCACCAGGACGTGCTTGCACAGGGCCAGCGTGACGAAGTCTTCGTCGAGCTCGGCGATCTTCTGCGCCGCGAACGCCTCACCGGCCTCGAGCATGACCTCGATCCAGAGGGCGAATCGATCTGCGTCGAACGTCTCGTCCTTGCCCGGGCGCTCGCTGCGCCACAAATCCTCGTCGAAGATTCCCTCGAGCTGCGCGGTGGTCGCGAGCGCGACGATCTCGCCCGCGTCTTCCAGGCCGATGTGATGAATAAGCTTGGTGAGCACCGGGGCCGGTAGGCCCTGCACGAGGTGGACGAGATCCGGCTGTTCAAGGAGTCGCGTCACGAGGTGGCGAGGACGGGTCGATGTGGTGAGCGGTGTTTTCATGATTTGCCTTCTTTAACGGTCTGGGCGCGCCTGTAAAGCGCGATCGTCGCGAGGGATGATGAGCAGGTGTCGCCGCTCGGCGCCCGCCCGAAGCGGTTTCCAGGTTAACTGTACGTCCTCGCCGTGCGGTGTTGAAGACCAAGCACGATCCGCACGTTTCAGCCCCTCTCGTCGTGATGTCGGGGGCGGGGCGGCGCCGGCGGAAAGGTCGCCCCAGCGAGGTGCAGCAGTGGAGAGCCCCCATGTTGGTTACACCGGCATCGCGCTTGCGGCTCTCGGCCAGGATCGCCGGGAGCGCCAGTTCGGCCGCGACCCCGAAGCAGCGCTGCCGCTCGAGCGGCATCATGAAGGCGCCGGAGCTCGGCCGCCGGCTCGCGGACGCCATATCGACGACGCGGCAGGCGAGCCACCCCCTCGACTCGGCGTGCGGCGGGTAGGCGAGACGGATCTCGTGGCCGTTCGAGGGGAGCCCGTTCGGCATTTGGCACTCCCGAACAAGACGTCTTGTCGGTCTGAAGCGGAGCCTTGTCAGACATCAATGGACAGGTTCAGCTCCCGTTCCGGGAGCGTGATGGAAGGGTGAGGCGATGGAACTTCAGGGCCTGGAGCGAGGACTCGTTCATGCCCACCAGGTCCACCCCCGATCCCTCGAACTCCGGCGCCACCGTCCCCCATGTCCCCCGCGTGCACACGGAGGTCCTCGCGCACGCCGAGGCCATGGTCGCACACGGAAACCACTTCCGCTGATCGGATCACGGAGCGCGTCAGACCGGCGCTGGATCGCGGTCACCCGCGTGCTCCGCGCCGCCACCTGACTGGACGACTGCGCCGAGGTCGAGCTCGATTACCTCGCCGTGCACCGGTACGGCCTCTGGCAGAAGCCCGACGATCGCGCCCGCGTCATCGCCGTGCTCGACACGGTGGACCGGAGCGCGGTATCCAAGTCGATCATGGCGGTGGACGACGCCCTGCGCGCCTGCGCCCACCGCCCCGCGGAGGCGGCGGCCTACCGGAGGCGCTCCCCACGCTCGCCCCCGACATCACCGACGCAGCCAAGCGGGTGCAGGAGCAGCTCGAGGAAGGCGTATTCCGCCGGGGGCAGGCGCGCATCCAGCCGAAGCTCGACTGCCAGGGCGGTCCCTGGAGAAAACCTGGAACAAGCGGGGATGCTGGTCGGAAAGGTCAGCAGTTCCGCGTAGTTACTTGGTGGGTCGACAGGGACTCGAACCCTGGACCTACGGATTAAAAGTCCGCAGCTCTACCGACTGAGCTATCGACCCGATTCAGCGGCGGCGAAGCTAGCAGAAGCCCCCGCCAGGTTCCACCTTTCCGTTCCCGCCGCCTCCCTGCTCTCCGCCCTCCCCGTCCTCTCCCCAGCCCCTCCCCGCCTCCCCCCCCTCCTTCCGCTTCCGCCCCCTCCCTCTCCACCGCCATCCTCCCGCCTCCCCCCTCGCTTCCCGCTCATCGCCGCCTTCCTCGCGCCCTCGCCTCGCGCTATGAGGTCGCGCCATGTCGTCGTCACGCCCTTCCGCCGCCTCCAAGGAATCGTTCGCTTCGCTCTTCGAGCAGTCCGAAGGAGCTGGCAAGCAGCGCCGCCGCCAGTACCACACGGGAGAGACCGTCGAGGTGACCGTGGTCGCGATCGCTCGCGAGGCGGTCTTCGCGGATCTTGGCGGCAAGCAGGAGGGCATGTTCGAGCGCGTCGCGCTCGCTGACGGCGACGGCAAGCTCCGCGTCGAGGTCGGCTCGCGCGTCTCGGCCGTTGTCGCCGGCGTCGACTCTGGCACCGGCCAGGTGCGCCTCACGCCGGTCGTCGTGCGCGCGAGCGACGGCGGCGACGGCGCGACGTCGCTCGCGGTCTCCGCGCCTGCCGCGGGCGGCGCGCCGCTGCTCGTCGAGGGAGCGCGGGTCAAGGGCAAGGTGACGGGCATCGAGCGTTACGGCGTCTTCGTCCAGATCGCAGGCACGTCGGGCCGCTCGGGCCGTGGGCTCGTCCCGACGGCCGAGACGGCGACGCCTCGCTCCGCCGACCTGAAGAAGCACTTCACGGTGGGGCAGGACGTCGAGGCGAAGATCCTCAACGTGGACGAGTCCGGCAAGATCCGCCTGTCGATCTCCGCGCTCCGCGTCGACGAGGAGCGCGGCCAGTTCGAGTCGTACGCCAAGGCCGAGCGCTCCGGCGGCGGCAACGACAAGGGCGCCAAGCCTGCGCCTCGCAACTTCGGCACGCTGGGTGACCTGCTCGCGAAGAAGGTCAAGCGCTAGCGCCTCTTCTCCCTCGTCCCGTCTCCCTCTCCCCCTCCCGTCTCCCTCTCCCTCCTCTCCTTCCCCGTCCTCACGCCGCCGGCAGGAGATTGCATCTCCCCCTCGGTTCAGCATACACCTCGCCCGCTCAGCCCCTCGCGGCTCCAGCTTCGGCTCCTCGTCGCCCGCTGGCTCGCTGGCCCCGCGCGCCTTCGCACCTCGGGCCTGGGTCTCCCTGCCTCCGCCTTCGCGTCGATGCCTTCCCTCGCTCGAGCCCCCGCCCCCGCGTCGCTGCCCGCACCGCAGCGCTCCCCGCGCACTCGCGCTCGCCCCCGCGTCGGCCCTCGCGCCACGGCGCCCTCCCGCTCGCTCTCCGGCGCCCTGGTCCGCGCTGGCGCTCTCGCCGTCGCCTTCGCCGGCGCATCCCCGCTCGTCCTCTCGACCGCGGCCTGCTCTCCGTCCCAGGATCCGCCCGGCAGGGCCACCGACGATCACCGCTCCGGCGCCGCTCACGCGACCGCCCCGCTCGCCACCGGTGCCGCCCCCGCGGCCCCGGGTCTCCCCTCGGCCGAGCCGCTGGCCCCCTCTCCTGGGTCCGCCGCGCCGGACGCCGTGTCGCCTGCGTCGCTCGCGTCGTCGGCCGCCGCATCGCCCTCCTCGAAAGAGACCACGCTGCCGGGCCGGGGCGCGAAGATCGCCAGCATCGCGATGCGCACCTGGATCTACGTCGCTCCCGACGAGCGCTCGACGAAGCTCGGCTACCTGCGCGCCGGCGCGGTCGTCGATCGGGCCGAGCTCCCTGCGGGCACCGACGGATGTGCTGGCGGCTGGTACCGGATCGCGCCGCGCGGTTACGTCTGCGTGGGCAAGGGCGCCTCGCTCGCGCTCGAGCACCAGGTGGTCGCCGCGGCCGTGCGCGGTCCGCGCCGTGGTGCGCCCGTGCCTTACTACTACGTCATGTCGGGCTCGCCCCCGCCGCACCTCTACTTCCGGCTCCCGACAGTCGAGGATCAGCGCCGCGTCGAGGGGTCCACGCTCAGCGCCCACCTCGCCCGCGCGGCTGTCGCGCCCTCTTCGTTGCCGCTCGATCCCGTGCCGGAATTCCTCCTCGCCGGCCGGGATCTCCCCAAGCCGTACGGCGCCGAGGAAAAGCTCCACTACTCCGTGCATACGGGCCGCACCAAGGAGAGCTCTGCGTTCGGCCTGATCACGACCTTCGAGTGGACCAATCGCCGCTTCGGCCTCACGACCGAGCTCGACCTCATCCCGCTCGATCGCACCCGCCCCGCGCGCCTCAGCGCGATGCGCGGCGTGATCATCAAGGATCTCGACGCCGACGGCGCCGAGGCCCCCGCGGGCGCGTCCGACACGGCATCCCCGGCCGCCGCGGCGTCGTCGGCATCCCCCACGTCGTCGGCCGCTCCGACGCCCGCCGCCGCTCCGACGCCCGCCGCCGCTTCGCCGGCCGATAACGCGAGCTTCTCCGTCGCCGAGCTGCCTGCCGACGAGCTCCCTCCCGCGCCGCCCGGCACCGATCCCCGCCCCGATCCCGCCTTGAAGGGCGCCCCTGCCTTCGTCCGCGTCCATGGCGCGACCCGGCAGCGCCCCTCCGCGTCGGGCCGCGCGCTCGTCGACGCGGGCCTCGCGCCGCACCGCTCGGGCTGGGTGCTCACCGGCCGCACGCGTGGCGGGGCCAAGGGGCTGCTCGAGACCACCGAGGGCTCATGGCTCGCCGCCGACCACCTCGTCATCGCCGAGCTGCGCAAGGACCCTCAGGGGTTCGCGCGCGATGGCAAGAAGTGGATCGACATCTCGATCCGCCGCCAGATGCTCGTCGCGTACGAGGGCACGCGCCCCGTGTTCGCGGCGCTCATCTCCAGCGGTCGCAGCGGCATGGCCGATCCCGAGGAGACCGATGCCACCGCCCGCGGCTCCTTCTACATCCACGCGAAGCACGTCTCGACCACGATGGACGGCGACAATGAGGCGTCCGAGGCGGCGTTCGACCTGCGTGACGTGCCCTACACCCAGTACTTCCACGGGGGTTACGCGCTCCACGGCGCGTACTGGCACGACGAGTTCGGCAAGGCGCGCAGCCACGGCTGCATCAACCTGGCCCCTGCCGACGCGGCCTGGCTCTTCGAGTGGACCGAGCCCGCCGTCCCGCCCGAGTGGCATGGAGCGCTGAACCTCGAGGGCGGCGGCACGCTCGTCTACGTGCACGGCTGATGCCTCCGTGCACGGCTGATGCCTCCGTGCACGGCTGATGCCTCCGTGCACGGCTGATGCCTCCGGCTGCCCCGACGCCCTCAGGACAGCCGGATTACCGGCCCAGCTCGCCAGACGCGTCCGGCAAGCTGGGCGGGGGGCCTGCTCACCCGACCGCTGCTGGCCCTTTCGTCCGTCCCGTTACTGGCAGGACGCCGGCATCTGCGCGCCGACCAGGAGGCCGCGCAAGGTCGAGAGCGCTTGCCGTCCCTGCGGCGAGTTCGCCAGGCCGTCACACGCCGAGGCGGCCGCGAGGTAGCCGCCCTGCTGCTCGGGCGGAGCCGACTTCGCGTTCTGGCGCAGCGCCGCGCAGCACTTGCGGATCCCGCTGGGATCGCCCGTGCCGACCACCTTCTTTCCAGCGTCCGCGTCCGCCGTGTCGGCGTCTGCCGCGTCCGCCCCGGCGTCCTCTTCGGGCACGATCTGCGTCGTGGGGGTCGGCGTCGGGGCCGGCGTCGGGACGACGGGCGGAGCCGAGGGCACCGGCGGAACGTCGTCCTCTTCCTTCTTGGGGCACCCGCTGGTGACCAGAGCCACTGCAAGGGGGAACATCAGCGCCCCCAGGACCGTGAAGAGCCGTGTAGATTTCATCTCACCTCAAGTATCCGATTCGCGTTTGCGTGGGAACTTCTGTTCGACGAGGAACGCCCCGATCGCAACCAACTTCCCCGAGCGCACGCGGTCATGAGGCCCGCCGGCTGCACGCCCTCGGCGATCCGAGCGGTCGAAGTATGGGCGTCACGAGCCCGCTCGCAAGATCGCGAACGCCGCCGACGGGCCTGCTTCAGGTGCTCCCCGACCTCGGTAGCAGGCGCGTGCGTCACGGCGAACGCGGCGAGCTCGGCGAACGCGAGGCACGCGGCGAACGCGGCGAACACCGGCGCGCGCGGGGCGGAATCGATCGCAACGCCCCGCGATCGCGGTCGATGAGCGTGGGCCTGGGCGCGCGGCGGGCCCAAGCGCGCGCGCGTGTGCATGTCCAAATCTCGAAAGGACATGCCGACCGGCGGCGCAGGCGCGCGACTCCAGCGCTCGACCGATACGGCTGAAGCGGGAGCAACCATGAAGTACACGCAGCACAAGGAGTGGGGGAACGAACAGCGAGCCGCCGTCACCAGCCCCGGAGAGGACACATCCGTCTCGTTCTCGGTGGACGCGCCCTCGCTGGATACGCCGGCGATCACGGAGGATGCCGCCGTCACGGCCCCGCCCGCGGCGCGCGCCGCGGGCGAGGAGCGCGACGCGTCCTCGGGACAGATCGACCTCACCGCGCTGAAGGCCGGCGAGGAGGGCGCCCGCCCCCAGGTCCTCGACCTCTTGCCGATCTTCCCTTTCGGCGAGCCGCCCGCGTCCGCACCCGTGCCTGAGGCGCCGGCGCTCGACGCGCCGGCGCGCGCATGGCGCGCCCGCTCGATCGCCGTCCTGCTCGCGGGCGCCGGCGCGATCGCGGCCCTCACGGCGGGCATCTCTGCCCCGGATGCCGCCGCCACCGGCCCTCGCGCGACGGCCGGCCTCGCCGCCGCCGCGCGCGCGGTCGAGGTGCGGCTCCCGCGCATCGACGCGCCCGCCGAGCGCGCGCTGGCCGCGCCTCCTGTCGAGCGCAACAGCGCTGGCAACGCGCCCGACGACGCAGTCGCCTCGCGGCGCGCGCCCGAGAACCGCACGCGGGCCACGGGTGCAGCCGCGGCGACGCGGGCCAAGCCTGGCCCAGCGGCGCCAGACACGACTGACCGCCGCGCTCCCACCGACCCGTGCCGCGGCGACCTCCTCTGCGCGATGCGCCGCGCCACGGGCGGCTGATCCACCGACTGTCGCCGCGGCAGATCCGCCGCGGCCTCGGCCGGGCTCATGCCACGGATGACCCCGCTCGGATAACCCCCTCACGCAGCGCGCCGGGCTCGCGCCCGGCATGACCCCGCTCAGATAAGTCGCTCAGCGCCGGGCTCGCGCCCGGCATGGCCCCGCTCAGGCAGCGCGCCGGGCCCGCGCCCGACCTGGGCCTGCTCAGGCGGAGGCCGGGCTCGGGCCGGGCGGGCACCCCGTGTGCGCCGCGATCGAATCGAGCAGGCGGTTCAGATCGAACGGCTTTGCGACCGACGCGCACGCGCCCACCTCGCGGGCCCAGGTGCCGGCGTCCACCGCGGCCGTCATCACGAGGATGGGCGCGCGCGGACCAGGACACGACGCGTACGCGCGGGCGAACCCCCAACCGTCCATCACCGGCATGCGCATGTCGAGCAGGATGAGATTCGGCCGGTTGCGCTCCAGCAGCGCGAGCGCGGCCTCGCCGTCGCTCGCTGAGAGGACGTCATAGCCCTCCTCCTCCAGCGTGATCTCGAGCATTTCCCGGATCTCCTGGTCGTCGTCGACGATCAGGATCTGCTTGCGCCGTGTCACGCGGCTCCTTTCGGTTTGCAGCTTGGCTCGAGGCTCGGCGCTCGCCGTCCCCTCCACTCCGGTTCCACAGTACCCGTCTGCCACGATATCCCCCCACACGGGCGCTTCCCATGCGCGAACACCACTCAGGCAAACGATGTCACGCCAGCGTCCCATGTCGCACGCGACGAGCGCAGAATCGACTGCGGAGCCCGTTCGGGTCAGAAGCTCACGGCCGCGGACGCGCCCCGGACGGCGATGGCGGCGCGACGTCGCCCGCGATCTCCATCCTGGGCAGAAGCGAGGCGTCGATCTCGGTTCTCTCTCCGCTCACGAGCTGCTCGATCGCGGCCGCTGCGCGGGTGATGTCGTCGACGAGCAACCGGATCGCCAGCCCGCCCATGCCGTCAGGCGTTCCCGCGAGCCGAGCGCGCGCCTTGTCGAGCAGGCGCAACGCCCCCGGTGGGCTCTGCATCCTCGTGAGCTTGTGCAGGGCCGCGGCGACGAGGATGAGCCCCTGGAGAAACGTCTTCCTTACGGGGTCCGGCTCGTCGCGCCATCCGGACTCCCACAGCTCGTGCGCCTCGAAGAACCGCCCCGCGCGGTAAGCTTCCAGCCCGCGTTGGACGATCGCTTCGAGCGCTGCGTCGGTGGAGGAGCTCATGGCGCGGAGCGACGGTGGACAGCGGAGCGTACCACGCGCCCCGGACGCCCGCGCTCCGCCGCTCCGGTGCTACGCTCCGCGCGTGCAGCGGTGGCTCCTCGTCGCGGTGATTGCTGGGCTCCACCTCCTGGCGTTCGCGATCGGCATCGTCCTGCGCCGCCGCCGGCGGCGGCGACGCCTGCAGGCTGACGAGGCGCGCGCCATCGCCGCCCACGCGCACGCCGACGCCGTGCGCGCCCGCGCCGCACGCCCGCGCTGACGCCGCACGCGCCAGCGCAGCCCGCCGCCCCCGCGGCGCCCTCAGCGCGCGAGCAGGCTGCGCAGCCGATCGAGCGCCGCCGCGTGCGCCCGCACCGAGAGCCGGCCGCCGACGTCGTCGTACTCCTCCGAGAGCACGCGCGCGTTCTCGTAGATCTCCCCGATGAGCCCCTGCTTCGCGTACGGCAAGAGCAGCTCGGCCTCCACCATCGACTGCTCGAAGAACGCGATGATCGCGTCCCGCAGCGCCGCCACGTCGGCCGGGGTCTTCGCCGAGAGCAGCGTCGCCTCGGGGAACTCGAGGCGCAGCGCGTCCCGCTCCTCCTCGGAGAGCCGGTCCACCTTGTTCAGCAGGAGCCGGCTCGGCACCTCGCTCGCGCCGATCTCGGAGAGCACGCCGCGCGTCACCGCGAGCTGATCGCGGAACGTCGGGTCCGACGCGTCGGCCACGTAGAGCAGGAGCGACGCCTCGAGCGCCTCGTCCAGCGTCGAGCGGAAGCTCGCCACGAGATCGTGCGGCAGCTTCTTGATGAAGCCGACCGTATCCGAGACGAGGATCCGCGGGCGCACCTCCGGGTGGAGCGCGCGCACCGTCGTGTCGAGCGTCGCGAAGAGCTTGTCGGCGACGAGCACCTCGCTGCCCGTCAGCGCCCGCATCAGCGACGACTTCCCCGCGTTCGTGTAGCCGACCAGCGCGACGCGGCGCTGCCCTTGCCGGAGCGCGCGGCGCGTCGACTGCTCGCGCTGGACCGCGGTGAGCTCCTCCTTCAGCTCCGCGATGCGGTCGCGGATCTTGCGCCGATCGAGCTCGAGCGCGCTCTCGCCGGCGCCCTTGCCGCCGATCCCGCCGCGCTGCCGGTCCCCGCCGCCGCCCGTCTCCCGGAGCCGCGGCGCGACGTAGTTGAGCCGCGCGATCTCGACCTCGAGCTTCGCCTCCCGGCTCCGCGCGTGGCGGTGGAAGATCTCGATGATCACGCCCGCCCGGTCGAGCACCTGCGCGCCCGTCGCCCGCTCCAGGTTGCGCGCCTGGCTCGGCGAGATGTCGTGATCGACCGCCACGACCGTCGCCAGGCGCGCCGCCTGCCCGGCGCCCCCCGCGCGCGGCTCCGCGCCGCCGTCGTCGCCCGCGTCGTCGCCGTCGTCTCCGCCGAGCTCGACGTCGTCTTCGTCGCCGTCGCCGCTCTCTGCGGCCCGGCGCGCGCGCGCCTTGTTCTTTCGCTCCGGCGCGCCCGAGGGCACGACGCCGCTGCCGCCCGTGAGCTCCGCGAGCTCCCTGAGCTTGCCCTCCCCGAGCACCGCGGCCGCCGCGAGCGCGCCGCGCCGCTGCGACACGGTCGCGATCACGTCGAAGCCGAGCGTGTGCACGAGGCGGCCGAGCTCGGCGAGATCGGCGTCGTGCTCGACATCGTCGACGCCGGGGAGCTGCACCCCGACGAGCACAGCGAGGGGACGTTCTTGGTTGGTGTTTGTCATACGGTCGTGTGCGAGAGCGGGAGCTTCGCCTCATCTATCCCCGCGACGCAAGCCGCCGCGCGCTCGCCCGCGCCTCCCGGCGTCGCCTCGGACGAACCCGCCGGGCTCGCTCCGGCGAACCGCCGAGCTCACCCCGACGCGGACCACGAGGGCGGGCAGGTATAGCCCGACGCCGCCAGCGGGCGTTGCCGTCCGATCACGCCCGAGGCACGAGCGGCGTCACCTCGATCGCGCCGCCTCGCCGTGCAGCCGCGCGCTCTCGATGGCCAGCGACGCGAAGCGCCCGAGCTCCGCGGCCACGCCCGTATCGTCTTGCCGGAGCTCGCGATCCACGGTCCAGAGGCTCAGCAGGCCGAGCCTGCGGCCGCGCGCCACGAGCGGGACGAGGATCGCCGAGCGGGCGCCGAGCTCTCGCAGCGCCGAGAGGTGCTCCGGCCCGCGGGCGATCCGCTGCAGCCACGGATCGGTGACCAGCGGGATCAGCGTCGCCTCCCTGCGCGCCGTCGCCTCCGCCAGCGAGGCGGCGTCGCTGAGCAGCAGCGGCGGGTGCTTGAGCAGCCTCGGCAGGAGCGCCCGCGCCTCGGGCAGGCGCGCGGACGCGACGAGCCGCGGGGCGCCGCCGCCGTCGTCGAGATCGAGCGCGCAGAGGTCGGCGAAGCGCTCGCCCCCGAGGCGCACCACCTGCTCGATCGTCCCGTGGTGGTCGAGCGACTCCGCCATCAGCGCGCTCGCCTCGAGCAGGAGCTGCCGCGCGCGCTCCGCCTTCCTGAGCTCCGTCACGTCCTCGAGCGTCATCACCGCGGCGGTGATGCGCCCGTCGGCGTCGCGCACGGGGGCCACGCTGAAGCTCCCGAGGCGGCGCTCTCCGTCCGCGCGGATGAACTCCATCTCGTCGCGGGAGACCGTCTCGCCGCCGTGCAGCGCCCGGTGGAGCAGCCAGCGCGCGCGCTGGTCGTCGTCGGTCTCGCTCAGCAGCGTCCGCAGCGGCGCGTTGCTCGGGGTCTCCTCGGGGCCGCGGACGATCTCCGCGAACCTCCGGTTGTTGAGCGCGATGGCGCCCGACGCTCCCTCCGCGACGACCACGCCGACCGGGAGCCTCTGGATCGCCGCCTCGAACCGGCCGCGCTCCGCGGCGAGCTGCTCGCGCAGCTGGGCCTGGGTCGCGAGCGCGGCCGCGCGCTCGGCCGCCTTCTTGAAGAGCAGCCGGTCTCCCTCGGAGAACTCCGCCACGCGGCGGGAGCTCACGACCGTGACGCCGACGAGGCGCCCCTCCGAGAGCATCGGCACGCCGTAGAGCGCGTGGAGCGCGTCGCTCGGGCGCTCGCTCTGCGCCCCCGACTCGGGCCCCGCCGCGCCGCCCCCGGCGTCGGTGGCCAGCGGATCCGGCGCCGCCGAGCGCAGCGCCACCGGGCGCCGCTCGCGGACCACGCGCCCGACGAAGCCCTCCGCCAGCCTGTACGCGCGCAGGCCCCACAGCGCCTCGTCGACGCCGATGCCGGCGCGGATCCGCAGCACCTCGCCCTCGAGCAGCAGCATCACCGCCCAGTCGACCGACCGCGCCGACTCGACGAGCACCTCGACCAGCCGCCGCAGCAGCCGATCGATGTGCACGTTGCCCATGCCCTCGGCCGAGACGCGATCGAGCGCGCCGAGCGCGCGCTCGCGGAGCGCGGCGCTCCGCGTCGCCGGATCGATGATCACCTGATCGAGCACCTCGTGCAGGATCGTCATCTCGATCCACGACGGCTGCGTGCCCGTCCGCTCGAGCATCCGGAGCACGCAGCGGCGCAGCACCGAGTAGTGAGCGGCGACGTCTTCCAGCTCGAACCCGTCGCGGAGCTTGTCGAGCACGCGGAAGCCGAGCAGCGGCTCGGGGAACTCGACCGACACGGACTCGACGCCGCCCCACGCGTCCGGCTCGTCGCCGCCCGGCGGCGCCGCCGCCGCGGCCACGGCCGCCTCGAGGCGCTCGGCGAGGCGCGCGAAGATGGAGGGCAGCTCGTCGCGCAGCGCGATGTAGCCGGGGGACTGCTCACCCGGCGCGCGGCGACGCTCGGCGCGCTCCCATGCCTCCAGGATCTCCGCGCTGTGAGCGCGCAGGAAGACGGCGAGCGGCGATCTGGGAAGGTCTCTAGGGGCCATTCACGCGCTGGCCGGAGCCGAGGCACCCTCAGTCTACGCCAGCCCACGAGGACGTAGATCCAGAAACGAACCAGGTGACGGCTTGCCCGTTCGGCTCTCCCGCGGACGGCGCCGAGTCGGTCCGGCCTCTCCGTCCGTACCCTTCTTCCTGGGCCAAGCGAGCGCGCTTCCATAAGCGGTTATGTGGCGCTCGCCTGCACACGAGCGCCGTCACGCTCGCCAGCGCGCCTGCGCCGTCGCGCTCGCTCGTGTGCCGTGGCGCTCGCGCTCCCGGCCGCCGGCGTGCTCGCTCGTGTGCCGTGGCGCTCGCGCTCCCGGCCGCCGGCGCGCTCGCTCGCTCGTGTCGCCGCGCTAGCGAGCGCGCCTGCGCCGCCGCGCGCTCGCGACGCCCGCCGCGAGCGCGAACCCGATCGCGCTGCTGGCGAACGGCGCGGCGCCCTCGCCCCTCGCCGCGCCTGCCGCGCCGATCTTGCACCCGCACCCGTCCGACGCCTCCGCTGGCGGCGGCTCGGATCCGCCGCCGCTGCCGGTCGCCGCGGCGCCGTCGCACTGCTGGGAGCCGATGGTGAGCTCCGTCGCACCCCACAGCGGAGCGCAGGTCGAGGTCGCGCCGCTCTCCGGCGCGCACTCGATCGGCCCGCAGAGCCCGTCGAGGTGCAGCAGCGCCGAGAAGCTCTCGCCGTCGTCGATCGATCGGCCCACCGTGAAGCCGTCGGCGAACTCGTCGCCGCAGGCGAAGAGCGCCTCGGCGGTCCAGGTCAAGCACCGCGCGCCGACGTCCGAGATCTTCTCGAACTCGAGCGACGCGGCCGGCGCGCGCCAGATCCCGTCCTGGGGCCCGCCCACGATCACGGTCGCGCCGTCCGGCGAGAGCGCGAACCCGAGGAGGTCGCCGGCGCTCTCGAAGGCGGTGGTGAAGCTGCGCCCTCCGTCCTTCGAGACGAGCAGCGCATCGGTCGGATCGCCGTCGAGCCGCACGTAGACGATGTCGGGGTCGACGGGATCGATCGCGCCCAGGAACGGCAGGCGCATGTCGTCGCTCCCCGGGATGTCGAGCCGCTCCCAGGTCGCGCCGCGATCGTCGGTGCGCTGGAGGGCCCCGGCGTAGTCGGGCGCGCCGTAGCGGCCGCTCACGTAGACGCGAGCGCGGTCCGAGGGGGCTGCGTCGACCGTGTGGGCGAGGAAGTCCTCGGGCAGATCGACGCCGGCCTGGGTCCAGCTGTCCGCGTTGTCGCTCGTCTCCCAGAGCTGGGTCAGGAACTGACCCGCCCCGAGCCCCATGCTGATGACGAGCACGGCACGGGAGGGGTCCTCGCGATCGGCCGAAAGATCGATGACGTAGCGGTTCATCAGATCGCCCTGGGCGAACGACCAGTCGCAGCCGCCGTTCTTCGACGCGCTGAGGCCGTCGAAGACCCCGGCGATGATCGTCCCGTCGGCGAGGAAGGAGATCATCGGATCCTCGTTCCCGCCGAAGCCGACGACCGGCTCGCAGATCCAGCGCCAGCGCTCGCCGCCGTCGTGCGAGACGAGCAGGCCGTAGGTCGCGCGGACCATCAGGCGCGACGGATCGCTCGGGTGCGACGCGATCAGGCCTGCGGCCGGGAAGCGTCCGTTGGCCGACGCCGGCGCCGGGAACGCGGCGACCGAGAGCAGCGCCGCGACCGAGAGCAGCGCCGCCGCGCAGGACGAGAGGGGGCCGCGCCGCCGCGCGCCCGGCACGCTGCGGGGGTGATGCGTCGGCGCAGGGAGGGCTCGCTCGGAGCGTTCGGTAGAGGCTCGCTCGGAGCGTTCGGTAGGGGCTCGCACGGAGCGTTCCTTAGGGGCTCGCACGAGGCGTCAGCCTAGTGGACGTCGAACTCGAACGCCGCCTCGTCGATGAGGGACGAGGCCAGGGCCCGGTATTGCACGTCCCAGAGGCCCCCCATCCCGAAGGGCACGTCGGCGACCTCGTACAGGCCGGGCTCGATCTCCTTACCCTCGTGCACGGACCCGTGCCCCATGCTCGTCATGCTCGCGTAGACGCGGAGCTTGATCCGCTGCACCGGGTTCCCCGAGTCGGTCCACGTGAGCCGCACGTGGAAGGTGTTGAAGCCTCGCTTGATCGGCTCGATCGACTCCACCGCGAACTCGATGCGCCCGTTCACGCCGACGTCCAGCCGGTTGCCGGCATCCGGCTCCACGTCCCGGGAGCCGCAGCCCATCGGCGAGAGGACGGCGAGCGCCGCGATCAGCGCGGCGCAGGCGCTCGCCGCGCGGCGCCTGGCGGGTGACTTCGGCGAAGGCTGTTCACGAGGTTCAATCACGTCTTCCCCACACGTAGCGAAGGCCTGCGGACAGGGCGGCGAACGCGCCCTCGTTGCGGCCGATCCCGGAGATCGGCACGTCCACCTGGAGGTTGCCGACGGCGGTCCAGCGCGCGCCGATGTCGTGGGCCAGCACGGCGAGCAGCGCCGTCCGCACGCGCTCCTCTCCCATGGGCATGCGGGGGCCCGGGCCCGGCTCGACCTCGCGCGGCGCGCCCTCGCGCTCGTGGAGCACGCCCACGGTGAGCGACGCGCCGGAGGGCCACGCGGGCCCCGCCGCGGCGAGGAGCTGCACGCGGGGCGCGGACCGCACCGCGTCGCCGTCCGGGAGACGGTGGCTGGTGCGGAAGCTGGTCGAGGCGGAGAGCAGCGCGTGGAACGAGCCCCACGACTTCTCGAGGACCATCCCCGGCCGGATCTCGGCCACCCCGAGGCCGGTCGTGTCGGCGCCCGTCATGTCGACGCCCATCGCGCGGGCGCCGGTCTCGCCGCCCACGCCCGCGTCGAACGGCGCCGTCCCGGTGCTCGGGCCGCGCCCGGTCGGGAGCGTCACGCCGAGCGTGAACGCGGCGGACGGGATCCACGGCGACGCCGCGCCCTCGATGAGCGCGATCCTGGCTGCCGCGCCGAGGTCGCCCGGCCCGCCGCCGGACGACGCCCCGCCGAGCCCCACCCCGCTCCAGGTGACCATCATCGGGACGGAGATGGCGAGCTGGAGGTGCTCTCCGGCCCGCACCAGCCACCCGGCCTCGGCCCTCAGCTCGCGGTGGTAGACGCCCTCATCGGACGCATCGAAGCCTCCGTCCACCGCCCACGCCCCGAGCTGCTCCGTGAGCCGGACGGAGAAGCTCGCCGCGGCGCGCTCCGAGGGGGCGAGCCACTGGGCCATGCCGTGGCCCGCCCCGCAGCAGGCCGACGCCCGCGCCTCCCTCGGGTGCACCGCGAACGACAGCAGAAGCACCACACCGGCAACGGCTCTGGCCAGCACGGCCGCTGCTATAGGCGAGGCTCCTGCCCCGCGCCAATGCGACACGTTGTCGCGCGGACGGCTCCTGAGCTCGGTCGGGCCGCACCTTCACGCGGTGTCCCGAGCCGCTTCCGTTCCGCGCGCAGAGCCAGGCGACCGCGCGCGGGGCTCAGCTGGCGAGGGCCTGGCGGTAGACCTGGACGTAGCGGCGCGCGGGGCGGTCCCAGCCTAGGTCGAGGCGCATGATGCGGCGCTGGACCGCGGGCCAGCGGGGAGACGTGAGGGCCGCGAGGGCGCGCTGCACGCCGCCGAGCAGCGAGGTGGCCGTCGGCTTGTCGAACAGGAACCCCGTGCCGGTCTCCAGGGCGGCGTCGACGTCGACGATCGTGTCGACGAGGCCTCCGGTCCTGCACGCCACCGGGGCGGCGCCGTAGCGCTGCGCGTACAGCTGCACGAGGCCGCACGGCTCGAAGCGCGACGGCACGACGACGAGGTCGGCCGCCGCCATGAGCCGGTGCACGACGGCCTCGCTCACCCCGCCGAGGAACTTCGCCCGCTCGGGCGCCTTGGCCGCGGCGGCGGCGAGCTTCTCCATGAGCTCGGGATCGCCCTCGCCGGCCACGACGACGCTGACGTCGCCCTTCAGGATCTTCGGCATCGCGTTCGCGAGCAGGTCGCTGCCCTTCTGGGCGACCACCCTGCCGACGGACACGAGGAGCGGGCGATCCGGCCGGATCTCGAGCCCGAGCTCCTGGAGCAGCGCGCTCTTGCAGCGGCCCTTGTTGCTCACGTCCTCCGCATCGTAGCGGGCGATGATGGCCGGATCGGTCATCGGGTTCCAGACGGCGTAGTCGATGCCGTTGACGATGCCGGACAGCTGGTTCGCCCGGGTGCGGAGCACGCCGTCGAGGCGCTCGCCTTGCTTCGGCGTGAGGATCTCGTTCGCGTAGGTGGTCGAGACGGTGGTCAGCGCGTCCGCCGCCAGGATGCCGCCCTTGAGGAAATTGAGCTGGCCGTAGAACTCGAGCCGCTCGGGCCGGAAGTGGTCGTCGTCGAGGCCGAGGTACGCGAGCGCGTCCTTCGGGAAGAGGCCCTGGTGCGCGGCGTTGTGGAGCGTCAGCACGGTCCGGCCGGGCGCGGACTGCTGGTGGCGGAGCAGGTACGGCACGATGGCGGTGGGCCAGTCGTGGGCGTGGACGATATCGAACGGCGAGCCTGACCGGGCGCGCTGGCGGACGAGCTCCACGACGGCGCGGGAGAACAGCGAGAACCGGCGCGCGTTGTCCTCGTAATCGCGCCCTTCCTCGCCGTAGATGCCCGGCCGATCGTGGAAGCCTGGCACATCGAGGACGACGAGCTCCACGCCCGTGCTGAGCCGCCCGTCGAAGAGCGTCACCTGGATCGGCCCGCCCGGCGACACCTTCGCATCGACCTCGAGCGGCATCGGCGTGAGGCGGCGCGCCATCATCAGCCCGCTCGAGTCGAGCGCCTGGTAGCGCGGCAGCGCGATCGTCACCTTGTGCCCGAGCAGCCGGAGCGCCTTCGAGAGCGACGACACGACGTCGGCCAGGCCGCCGACCTTGACGATGGGCGCGATCTCGGACGCAGCGAAGAGGATGTCCATGCGGGCGCCGTGTGTAGCACGAACCGGGGCGCGTACAGCGCGGCTTCCGAACCCACTGGCGGGGTCGCACGACCGGCGACACGCCCTCGCGAGCCCCGCTCGATGTCCCTCGTCGCCGTGCACGACCTCCGCTGTCCGCGAGCCCCACGGTCGAAGAGCGCCGCGAGCCCAGCGCCACGCCGGCGACACGCGCTGAACCGGCGCCGCAGGCAGCTCTGGCTCCTCGATCTCACCCGGAAGGGCCGATCGCACTCAATTTGCATTTTGGATTACTTTTTTACGAGATCCCGCAAGCAGATTTGTATGATTTTTCACTTCAAAGCCGGCCCGCGCAGGCACCTCTGCATGCTGCGCTACATCCAGGTGCCTCTGCGGACGTGCTCCCGCACACCGGTCGACGCCGAGAGGGGGCGACGGAGGCGGCGCTGAACGCTGACCTGCGCCCGGGTCTCGCCGAGGAGGCAGCGCCGCACGCGTCGTTTCGAGCAACTTTTCACCTGCGCCCCATCCACGTCCTGGGCCCTGCATGGCGCAGACGCGCCGTCCTGGCCTGTGTATCGTTTCTCCATGAGCAGCACCCTTAACTTTCCCAGGTTTTCCTTGCTCCTCGCCCTCCTCGCCACCGGCGTCGCCGTGAGCTGTGGTGGCAAGAACGACGGCGACGGTTCGACCCAGGGCTCTGGCGGCAGCGCCAGCAGCGGCGGCATCGGGGGCGCGGGCGGCAGCGGCGCCAGCCCCGGCTCCGGTTCGAGCTCCGGCTTCGGCGAAGGCGGCGCGGGGCTCGATTTCGCCGGCTCGCACAGTTCGAGCGGCATGGGCGGCGGCGGCGGCGCGTGCCAGCAGCTCGACATCACGTTCGAGCCGCAGACGCCGACCGTGATGATCGTCGTCGATCGCTCGGGCAGCATGTACGGCAGCGGCTTCTGGAATCCGCTGAAGACCGCGGTGCTCAGCGTCGTCGACGGGCTGCAGGACAGGGTGCGGTTCGGGTTCCTGACGTTCACCGGGACCGCCAACCAGCAGTGCCCGCTGCTCGCCGGAGCCGACGGCATCGCCCTCAACCACCATGCCGCCATCGCGGCCGCCTACGACGAGGCCTCCACGGTGCCGCCCGGCAAGCTCGAGACGCCCACCGCCATGACGTTCAACGAGACGGTCGTCCCGGAGCTCCTCGCGTTCCCGGAGCCCGGCCCCAAGTACATCCTGTTCGTCACCGACGGCGAGCCCGATCGCTGCGACGACGTGCGGGCCGAGTGCGCGCGCGACGATGTCGTCGGCGCGGTGCAGGACGCCTACGAGCAGGGCATCGGCACGTTCGTCTTCGGCCTCGGGTCGGGCGCGCTCGCGCAGCACCTGCAGGACGTGGCGAACGCCGGCGCGGGCCAGCCGGTCCAGCGACCCAGCAGCGGCACGGACGCGGACTGCTTCACCGGCGCAGGCACTTACGCCGACGCCGGCGGCACCGCCACGTACTACACGCCGGACCCCACCGACGCGTCCGCCCTGGAGAACGAGCTCACCGCGGCCATCGCCGGCGCCAAGAGCTGCACGTTCGACCTCCAGGGCTCGATCCAGGTCGACCTCCGCAACGCGTCGCTCGGCCAGGTGCTCATCGACGGCGCGCCCGTGCCCTACGACGCACAGAACGGCTGGACGATGGAAAGCGCCACCCAGCTCACCCTCGTCGGCGACGCCTGCGAGCAGCTCAAGAACGCGCAGGAGATCTCGTTCGACTTCCCCTGCGAGATCCTCGTCCCTCAGTGAACCCAGTGGACAGCGCGCCGGCGCGTGCCGCCCCTTTTCCGCGCCACGGGCCGGCGCTTTTGCTAAAGGCGAAGGCCGGCTCGACCCGATGACCAGGATCAGCGCGCGAGAGCTCGCCGGCACGAGCGGCCCCTTCGGCCGCGGCACGCCGGTGGTGCGCCCCGCGGAGGTGCCGGAGGGGTCGGTCGTCACCGTGCTGCGCGTGCCGCCGGAGTCGGCCGGGATGCGGCTCGACCGGTTCGTACAGACCCAGCTCAAGCGGACGAGCCGCACGCGCGCCGCCGAGATCGTCGCCCGCGGCGCCTACTCGCCCGAGGCGCGGCGCCTGCGCGGCAGCGATCGCGTCCGGCCGGAGCAGTGCATCCTCCTCTGGCGCGAGCCGTGGGACGAGCAGGCACCCGACACCCCGATCCCGGTCCTCCACGAGGACGACGCGCTGCTCGCCATCGACAAGCCGGCGGGCCTGCCGGTGCACCCCACGGCGCGGTACCACAAGAGCACCGTGATCAAGATGATGGAGGCCGCGCGCCCCGGCGAGCGGCTGTTCCTGGCCCACCGGCTCGATCGGGAGACGAGCGGCGTGCTGCTGCTCTGCCGCACGCCCGACGCCGACCGGACCGTGAAGGCGCAGTTCGAGGAGCGCACAGGCGTCGTCAAGCGCTACGCGGCGATCGCCTGGGGCTGGCCCGAGCACGATACGTTCCGGATCGAGCTGCCGCTCGAGCTCGACGACGCGAGCCGCTACAAGGTCAAGATGCGGGTCGCGCCGCCGGGCCGCGGCCTCGCGTCGGCCACCGCGTGCGAGGTGCTGGGCCGCCGCGCCGATCCCCTCACCGGTCGGCGCTACGCGCTCGTCCGCTGCACGCTCGAGACCGGCCGGCAGCACCAGATCCGGGTCCACCTCGCGACGAGCGGCCTCCCGCTCGTCGGCGACAAGCTCTACGGCCCGGACGAGGGCATGTTCGCGCGCGGCGCCGACGGCGTGCTCACCGACGACGACCGCCGCGCGCTCGAGCTCGACCGCCACGCCCTCCACGCCGCGCTCCTGGAGCTCACGCACCCGATGACAGGCGAACGCGTGCGCATCGAGGCGCCGCTCTCGGACGATCTGCGCACCTTCTGGGACGCGCTCGACGCGTGATCCACGCAGGAGGTGGACGCCCCCATCGCGGGCCACCCCTCCGCTCGTGTGTGTGTGCGGGGTGACGCTTGCGCAGCGATGACACCTGCGGACGAGGCGGCGCCCGCGGGTGCGCGATGGACGCTGGAAGCCGAGATCCTCCGCGAGGCGGAAGGAAGAGAAGGAAGAGAAGGCAGAGAAGGAAGAGAACGACGGCGAGATCGAGCGGCGGCGGATCTTGTGCCGAAGTACCGACTTACGTACGATGGCCGAGATGACGCGTGCGCGAGACGACCTCGAGGCGCTGCGGGATCCAGCGCTCCGGTCCACACCGCTCGAGGCCGAGAGCACCGCCCAGAGCACGACATCCGGGCCGGTGCCTGATCCGGGAGAGACGGGGCAGGACGCGGCGGCGGCGCCCTCTCCAGGAGAGCCTGCCGGCGCCGGAGAACCGCGGCAGGCGGGCCCGGAGCGATCCGCACCGGCCTCATCGGCCGGCGCGGCGCCGCTGCAGGTCGACCCGCGGGCCCGGGGCGACGAGAGCCTGGATCGGGAGCGCTACGAGCGGTACGCGATGCCGGCGAGCGACCTGCCCGCGGCCAACGTGCAGGCCTTTCGCGGCGACGCGAGCGGGGTGCTCGCGATCGTCCGGCGCGCCGTGCAGTCCGTCACGCGCGATCCGGCGCGCCACCGGCGCCGGCTGCCGAAGTCCCGCTTCGACGCGATCCGCAGCTTGCCGGAGCTCGCGATGGCGCTCGATTACGCGGTGACGCGCATGCAGCCCGAGAGCGCGCCGCCGCCCGAGGTCGTCGAGAAGCTCGATCTGCTCTACGGGGCGCTGCGCCCGACGCTCGCCACGGCCGAGGTGTACTTCCCGCGCAGCATCGTGCCCGAGACCTTCGGCATCGTCCGGCGCGCGCTCGTCGCCGGCGATCCCGCGAGCGCGACGGCCACCATCACCAACCTCATCCTGGACCGGTGGAGCCACGTGCAGAGCCGGATCCCGATCACCAGGGAGGAGCTGACCCAGCTGAACGGCACCGCGAAGTGGCTGCTCAGCAACACCCGCCCGCCGGAGCGGCTCGACTCGAGGGACATCCGCGATCGGCTGTGGTCGCTCCTGCGCGAGCGCTACGAGCAGCTGCGGGCCATCGCCCAGGAGGTCTCGGGCGACGACTCGCGCGACTACGCGCCCGAGCGGCTCGCGGCCGACTGATCCGGCGCGCGGAGCCGCCGCGGAGCGGCGTGGGCGGAGCGGCGTGGAAGGCCGGCCAGGTCCGGACGGACTTCCTGGGGGGCAGAGCGGGTGTACCGCCCTGCACGCCCGATCTACGCTGCTGCCATGCAGGAGCTCCGCAAGACCACCTGTAACCGCGACTGCCCCGACGCCTGCGGCATCGTGGCCACCGTGGAGGACGGCCGCGTCGTGCGCCTCGGCGGCGACCCGGACCACCCGATCACGCGGGGCTTCCTCTGCTACCGCACATCGCGCTTCCTGGAGACCCAGTACTCGCCCGAGCGGCTGACGACGCCGCTGCTCCGCAAGGGCGGCGAGCTGACGCCCGTCTCCTGGGAAGAGGCGCTCGACACCGCGGCCGAGCGGCTCCTCGCGATCCGGCGCGAGTCGGGCCCGGCCGCGATCTTCCATTACCGGAGCGGCGGCTCGCTCGGGATCCTTACGGGGATCGCCGACGCGTTCTTCGCGCGGTTCGGGCCGGTCACGGTCAAGCGCGGCGACATCTGCTCCGGCGCTGGCGACGCCGCGCAGCTCACCGATTTCGGGGAGGAGGAAAGCCATGACCTCGCCGATCTGCGGAGCGCTCGGCACATCCTCCTCTGGGGCAAGAACGTCTTCACCTCGAGCCCTCACACGCTCCCGGTGCTGCGCGAGGCGAAGGCGCGCGGCGCGGAGCTCGTGCTCATCGATCCGGTGCACCACAGGACGGCGTCGCTCTGCGGGGCGTTCTACCAGCCGCGCCCCGGCGGCGACTTCGCGCTCGCGATGGCCGTCGCCCGCGTGCTCTTCGACGAGGGGTGGGCCGACCCGCGCGCCGCGGACTACTGCGATCACCTCGACGCCTTCCGCGCGCTCGCGCGGCGGAGCTCGGTCGCCGCGTGGTGCCGCGAGGCCGACGTGCCCGAGCGCGCGGCCCTGGACCTCGCTCGCCGCCTCGCCGAGAGGCCCACGGCGATCCTCGTGGGCTGGGGCATGGGCCGGCGCACCTCGGGCGGAGCGATCGTGCGCGCCCTCGACGCGCTCGGGGCCGTGAGCGGGAACCTCGGCATCCCCGGCGGCGGCGTCTCGTTCTATTTCAAGCGCCGCGGCGCGTTCGACCTCTCGCCGTTCCAGGGCGAGCGCCCGGCGCCGCGCACCGTCTGCGAGCCCCTGCTCGGACGCGAGGTGCTCGGGATGAGCGACCCGCCGATCCGCGCCGTCTGGGTGACCGCCGGCAACCCGGTCGCGATGCTGCCCGAGTCGGAGACGGTCGCGGAGGCGCTCCGGACGCGCGAGTTCGTCGTCGTCGTCGACTCCTTCCTCACGGACACGGCGCGGGTCGCCCACCTCGTGCTGCCCACGACGACGCTCCTCGAGGCGGACGACGTGGTCGGCGCCTACGGCCACCATTACCTCGGCGTCTCCACGCCCGTGGTCCCACCCCCGCCCGGGGTGAAGAGCGATCTCGAGATCATGCAGGCGCTCGCGCGGCGCGTGGGCCTCGGCGACGCGCTCGACGGCAGCGCCCGCGACTGGAAGCGGCGGGTCACGGAGCCGAAGCTCGCGCCTCTCGGCGTCACCCTCGAGACGCTGGAGCGCGGGCCGGTGCGCAACCCGCTGGCGCCGAAGGTGCTGTTCGAGGACCGCAAGTTCCCGACCCCGAGCGGCCGGGTCAACCTCATCACCGAGGCGCCGGAGGAGCGCGTGGATCCCGACGCGAGCGAGTTCCCGCTGCTGCTCATGGCGCTCTCCACCGAGAAGTCCCAGTCGTCGCAGTGGGCGCGCCCCCAGCGCGGTCCGGCCGTCGTCACGGTCCACCCGGACGCGGCCGGCGGCGTGCCCGACGGCGGCGCCTGCCGGATCACGTCGCGCGTCGGCGCCATGACGGCGGTGATCCGCCACGATCCTGCCCAGCGCCGCGACGTCGCGCTCGTCCCGAAGGGAGGCCACCTCCGGGACGGCCGCTGCGCCAACGCGCTGATCACCGCGCGCACCACGGACATCGGCGAGGGCGGCGCGCTCTACGAGGAGCGGGTGCGCGTCGAGCCGATCGACCCGCCGGCGCCCCTGCCCTAGTTTCGCCCGCCAGGGATCCGCCTCCGGCGCGCCGTCGCCCGCGCGGTGGACGGAGCGCGGGCTCCGGTCGGGCCACGCCGTACCCGTGAGATCCCCTGGCCGGCGCGGCCGGCGATCTCTTACGCTCGCGGGATGGCGAGAGAGCTGCCTGCAAGATTCGGGATCACGCCGCACGCCGCGCGCCGCATCGCGAACCGGCAGATCGCGTTCGGCGGGGCGATGGCGCTGCTGGGCGCGGGCGTGAGCGTGGCGGGGTTCGGCAGCGTCGCGGCCGGGGTGCCGTTCGGGATGGCCGGCGCGCTCCTGATCGCAATCGGGCTCCGCACCCGCTCGACGGGCGTCGCCGTGCAGGTCGTCAACAAGGCGTACAACCTCGCGGCATCCGGCCAGCGCGAGGACGCCGCCGAGCTGCTCGACTACGCGGAAGCGACGTGCCGCTCGCGCTACGTCCTGCGCGTCATCGACGTCCAGCGCGCGCTCGCCGCCATGCAGCGCGGCGATCTCGCGGGCGCGCTCGTCCGCGCCGACGCCGCGGTGACCCGCCGCACCGACCCGCTCTCCTTTCACCTGGAGCACGCGACGATCGCCGCGGCGCGCTCGCTGAGGGCCCTTCTCCGCGCCTCGACGAGCGATCGCGACGGCGCCGCGGCGGACATCGAGATCGTGCGGGCGAGCGCCCTCGCGTCGCCCGAGGTGCTCGCCCGCGCCGAGCTCGCGGCCGCGGTGCTCCTGGAGCGCTCGGGCGACAGGGAGGCGCTGCGGGCGCACCTGCTCCGCGAGCGGAGCCTCCTCGTCGAGCACACGCGCCCGCGCGAGCGCGCCCTCGTCCGCGCGTACCAGCGCATGCTGAAGGCGAAGGCGAGCTCGGTCTACCGCACCGGCGCGAAGCGGGAGCCGGAGGCCGGAGGCGAGCTCTCGGCGGCGGACTGGGCGGCGCGCATCTCGCCCGACGCGGCGCCGTTCATGCGCGCCCCCGCGCTGGCCGCGGGCGGGGTGGAGGAGCTCTCGCGCGCGGAGCTGGACCGCGCCGACGCCTCCGCGCGCGCCGCGGCGGAGGGGCGCACCGGGAGCAGCCGCCAGCCGGCGGCGAAGGCGGTGCGCCGCATGCTGCTCCTGTGGGTGACCCTGGTGATGGTGTTCCTGGGGGTGTGGCAATTCTTGAACTCCGATCCGGCGCCGCCGGTCGCGGCCGAGGTCGAGCGCTTGCCGGCGGAGCCGATCTTCGGACCGCTCTCGATCGTCCTGGCGTTGCCGATCTTCTTCATCGTGATGCTCGTCGGTGCGGTGCTCGTGAACATGACGCGGGCGCGCAAGCTCTCGCAGCGCTTCATGGCCGCCCAGGTCGCCGTCGCGAAGGGCGAGCAGCAGCGGGGGAAGGGGGAGCTCGAGGCCCTCACGCGAAGCAAGGCGCCCGCGGCCGCGGCGCAGGCGCACCTCGCGCTCGCCCAGCTGTCGGAGCGGCAAGGAGAGCTCTCCGCGGCGCTCGCGGCGTGCGAGGCGGGGCTCGCGCGGCTGGGCACCGAGGCGGTGCGCGCGATGGCGGCGGACATCCTGCTGCCTGCGCTCCTGGCCGAGCGCGCGTTCCTGTTCGCGGCGATGGACCGGAGCGCCGACGCGCGCGCCGAGATGGCGCTGCTCGCGGAGCGGTATGCGTCGTACCCGTTCCTGGAGAGGGCCAGGCTGCGGGTGGCGCTCGCGCTGCGGGCGCGGGAGGGCGACATCGCCGGGGCGGCGCGCCTCACCGAGCGGGACGCGGACCTGCCGCTGAACGCGCGCGACGAGCTGCTCGCCGACGTGTGCCGCGCGGCGGCGAGCCCGGGCGCCGCGGGCGCTGGCGAGGTGGAGCGGCTCCGCGAGGAGCTCCGGCTCGACGCCGCGAGCCGGCGCTGGCTCTCGGCGGTCGCGCCGGCCGCGCTCGCGGCGTTCGAGCGCCTGAGGGAGCAAGGCGACGCCGAGGCGCTCGCCGGTGCCGAGGCGCTCGCGGAGACGGAGGCGCTCGCGGAGGCCGAGGCCCTCGCGGAGCGCGCCGCGGTGCGCCCGCGGAACGCCGACGTGGCGTGAGCGCCGCGGCGTGGGAGCGTCCTCCGGCGCAGCTGCGGGTGCCGAGACTCGCGCCGGACGAGCGCGGCGCCTGTTCGATCCACGGCGCGCGTCGCCGCTCAGTCTTCTCGAGCAGGCGCCCGCATCGGCTCCCTCGGCCTGGTCCGCTCGGGCGGCGCGGCGGCCGAGCCTTCCACGGCGTCGCCGATCTCGCGCGCCACGTCCTCCACGGTGCGCAGGCTGATCCTCCCGGCGAGCACCAGGGTCGCGCCGATCTCGCGGCAGTCGATGGGGTCGAGCCGCACCGGCGACGCGAACGCGTTGACGGCCGCCATCTGCCCCGCGGCGTAATCGAGGCGCGCGCCGAACACGAGATCGCCGTAGCGGGTATAGGAGACCAACCCGAGCGACGCGTGGGCGCCGCTCAACCGCTCGAAGAAGAGCTTCGACTCGGCGGACATGGGGCCTCGCAGGCTGGACAGCGCGTTGAAATCGGAGGCGACTCCGCCCACGAGGCTGAGGTCGCGCGTGAGGAACACCTCGGCGCCGAGCCCGACGTTGACGATGGGCGCCGCCGCCTCGACGATGTCGAGGCGGCCCCGCGTCCGGCTCGTCACCGCGCCCCCCGCGATCGCGATCTCCTCACGATCGGCGGCGATCCGCGCGAACTCTGGCTGGCCCATGTAGAAGAAGCCGTCGAGCTCCAGCCGCAGCCTGCTCCACTCCGCGCTCGCGCCGATCGCGACGCGGGCCGGAGAGGGGGCCACGAACTCCCCTTCACCGGCCCAGTAGCGCGCCGCCGCCGTCCCGTCGCCGCGCGTGTCCACGTAGCTCGCATCCAGGGAGTCGACGGCATGAACGCTGGGCGTCCGCAGGCTGATCCCGGCCGAGAACACCCGGTTCAGCCGGTACGTGACGCCGAGGTGCGCGAGCAGGTCCCATGAATCGCCCGAGAGCGCGGCCTGGTAGGTCGCGCTGCTCGCCGAGCCCGCCCCGGTCTCCTCCACGAGGCTGGCGACGCCGAGCGAGCTCGTGTAGCGGGTGCGCACGAGCGAGAGCGAGGCGCCCAGGGCGAGGCGCGGGGTGGCGCTGTAGCTCCACGATGGACCGGCGCTGAAGCGACCCCATGCGTAGCGGAGCGTCTGCGCCTGGCTCACGCGCCGGGAGGCGGACTCCCCCGAGAATCGGAGCGCGTCGAACCCGAACTCGTTCTCCTCCGTCTTGCCGAGGCAGGCGGCGACGACCTGGCGGCCGACCGGCACCCGCGCCGAATCCGCGCCTCGCACGCCGCTCTTCCAGTTGAAGAAATAGCAAGTCGCGTCAGGGAGGCTGTCGAGCCCTTGATCGCTCACCGTCGTGCGATCGAGCCGGAGATCGCCGTACAGGGCGGGGTCGACCGGACCTGGCTGGTGCCACCGTTGCAGTGTGCGGTGCGCATAGCGGAAGAACGCCGACGAGAACGCGATGTTCCGGTCCTCGATGCGGACGATCGTGGCCGGGTTCAGGAAGGGCGCGGCGCCGTCGACGCCCAGCACGACCCCCGTCCCCCCCAGGAGCGCCGATCGCCCGCCCAGGAGCGCGGATTCGTACCGTCCCTGCGCGAGCGCCGCGGCCCCATCGAGCGTCCCGAGCAGCGCGCTGGCGAGGCCGAGCAGCGCTCTCCGCGCTCCGTAGCGGCGAACCAGGGCGCGCGGGCTCGGCATGGTAAGCGCCAGCATGGATCGCAGCGCCGCCGCCGCAACGGCGGCAGCGCCCGCCCGCCCTCCGGAGCCGGCGTGCTCCTGCCCGCTCCTCGCCCGCCGCGCGCCGCCGCCCTGCGGTCTCTCTTGAGTCGCCGTCGAACGGGGCGAGAAGTAGACTGCGAGGGATGTCTCACCCGCTTCGCCGAGATGGGTCCGCCATGCCCGTGCCGCCCCTCGCCCCGGCCATTGATCTCGAGGACGAGCGGCTGAGGCGCTTGAACGCGCTCGGGCACTTTCTGGACAACTCCATCCGCATCCCAGGAGTCGACTATCGGGTCGGCTACGACGCCGTGATCGGGTTGATCCCTGGCATCGGCGATCTCATCGGTTTCGCGCTCTCGATTTACATCGTGCTCGCGGCGACGCGTTACCGTCTCCCCGCCTCGGCGGTGCTGCGCATGGTGCTCAACGTCGGCCTAGAGACGCTGCTCGGCACGGTTCCTCTCGTAGGCGATCTATTCGACGCGACCTACAAGGCAAACGCGCGCAACCTCGACCTGCTGCGCGCGCACCTCGCCGCGCGCACGCAAGGCAGCGCGCCCCCCTCCAATCTTCGTTTCTACGCCGGCCTGTCCCTGGCGCTGGCAGGCATCCTCGCCCTGACGGCCCTCATGCTCTTCTCCCTGACAAGAGCGCTACAGTCTTTCTTCTCCCCCTGACGCCCCCCGCGTCTTCTCGGCAACGGATGCCCCCCGCGTCTTCTCGGCAACGGACGCCGCCCGCATCTTCTCGGCAACGGACGCCGCCCGAGCGGGGGGCACCCGCACAGGAGACGGGCCCAGATCGGCGTTTTCGGCGCGGAAGCGCACTCCAGTGCGCTGAGCACCGAAAACGTCGAGATGGGCCCGTATCCGCAGCGGGTGCCCCCCGCTCAGTTGCGGGAGGTGGTGAAGAGGCGGAGTACGTACCAGAACAGCAGGGCGACCGATGCGAAGAGCTGGAGCGCGGCGCCGACGTACCGGTCCTCGGGGAAGTGGTGCAGGACGTTCGACGTGTCGTACAGGATGGCGGCCCCGGCGAACGCGACCATGGCGACGCTGAAGAAGGTGCCGAGCTGGAAGCCGAACAGCGCCCCGGCCGCGATGAGGACGAGCGCGCAGATGCCGCCCCAGCGCAGGAGAGCCCCAAGGAACGAGAAATCCTTGCGGGTCACGAACGCGATCGCGGTGAGCCCGGCGAAGCCGGCCATCGTGGCGAGCCCAGCGCTCTGGATCGCGCCGGGAGCGACCATGTCCGCGATGTAGAGGAGCGGCACGAAGACGATCGCCTGGGCGAGCACGTAGCCGCCGAGCGCGGCGTACTGCGCCGGCTTCGACACCGACGTGTGCGCCGCGCGGCTGGCCAGCCAGCTCACGAGCATGAACGCCCCGAGAACCAGCAGCCAGCTCCTGCCCATCATCGCCCTGGCGATGACCGAGGCGACGCCGGTCTTGAACAGCGCGACCTCGATCGCGGCGAAGAGCACGATCGCACCGAACAGGTGGTTGTACGTTCGCACGAGGAAGCGCTCGCGCGACTCGGCACCGGCACGGTGCACCGACGAGCGGGTCCCGTATCCTACGTAGTTGTGGTCCATGTTCCCTCTCTGGTAGGCCTCGACTCTAGCACGTGAAGCACGCCGCATGCCCGCGGCGCGGCGGCCAGGGGCCAGGGGACGAGGCGCAGCGCCACGACGTCGTGAGCGCCGGCGCCGGTGCACGGGCCCTCCGCCGCTCGCCGGCTCCCGGGAAAGCCGGGCTACCAGCCCCCACCGGCGACGCGGGGGCGCCTGGGAGCCCGCGGCGCCCGCCGCACGATGATGGAAATGGGGACGTCGCGCCCTGCGTCCTGTCGAGGTCTCCCTGAAAGAAGGGATTAAATCCCCTTCGGGATCTTGTCGAGGTCGACCTGGGAGAGCGCATGCCGGATCAGCGCGCTCCTGTTGGCCTTGGTCATCCCGCGCGCCTTGAGCGAGCTGACCATCTCGTCCAGCCGCTCGAGATCCTCGGTGTACATCGAGATACAGATGACCTTGTAGTGCTGCGGTCTCTCGGGCGCCGGCGCAGCACCCGGCTCGGATGCAGCGCCGGTCGTCCGGGCCTTTGCGCGCACGCGAGGCACTTCCGTGGACGTATAGAACGCCCCGGACAAAACACCTTCCACTTCGTCGCAATCGAGCAGCGCCCGCGCGGCGCCCCCGAGATCGCCTTCGCTTTTCATTGCTTCCTCCAGCTCCCCTGCCCGGTCGAGGCTCCGCGACTGCGGGCCCGTCATTCAGCGGGACCCCGCGTCCGCGGGTCCCTTCATTCAGCGGGGCTCCGCGTCCGCGGGTCCCTTCATTCAGCGGGACTCCGCGAGTGCGGGCCCTTCATTCAGCGGGACCCCGCGTCCGCCGGTCTCTTCATCCAGCGGAACCCCGCGTCCGCGGGTCCCTTCACACCCCCGCCGCCGCAGCGCCCGGCCGCTCCGTACCCGCGTCCACCCGGTCGACGCTCCACGCCGTCCCGTCGCGCGACGCCCCTGCCTCGGAGCCCGTCGTGCCGCGCTCGCGGCTCTCGATGATGCGATCGACCACCGCGAGGTAGTCGTCCGCGGCGGGGGTTCCCGACGCGTACTCGAAGATCGTCTGCCCTTGCGCGGGCGCCTCCTTGACCTTGATCGCCTGGCGGATCGGCGCGAGGCAGCGCTCTCCGAAGTGCTGCTTCATCGTGCTCACCGCCTCGCGCGCGATCTTCGCGCGGCCGTCGTAGAAGGTCGGCAGCACGCCCCAGATCTGCACCGGGTGATGGAGCAGCGCGTTCACGTTCTTCACCGTCTTGATCACCTGCCGGACGCCCACGAGCGACAGGTAGTCGCACGCGACCGGGACGAGCACGCTGTCGGCGAACACCAGCGCGTTCTGGTTCATCAACGACAGGCTCGGCGAGCAGTCGAGCACCACGTAATCGTACTCGGCCGCCGCGGCGGAGAGGCGATCCGAGAGCACGCGGTCGCGGTTCTGGCGCCCCGCCAGGTAGAGCTCTGCCGCGGCGAGCGTCTCGTTGGACGGCAGGAGATCCAGGTTCGGGCGCACCGTCTTGGTCGCGTCCGCGACCCGGAGCCCCATCACGAGCACGTGATAGAGCGACCGCTCCGCGCCCGCGCCGAGAGAGACAGAGACGTTCCCCTGCGCGTCGGTGTCGACGAGGAGCACCCGTTTGTCGCGCGCCGCGAGCCCGGCCGCCACGCTCACGGCCGTCGTCGTCTTGCCCGTACCGCCCTTGTGGTTGAACACGGCCAGGCAGCGGGGCACCCCGGCGGGCCGCTGCGGCGGCTGCGCGGGCCGCTTCGCGCCACCCGCCGGCGACAGGGGCACCGCGACCGCGCCCTGCCCCTTGAGCTCCGCCGGCCGAGCAGCAGACGCGACCGGCGCGACGGCCGGCGTGGCCGGCCCCGTCGCCTCGCCCTGTGCGCTCGCGCGAACCGCCGGCGGCGCCGGCTCAGCTGCCTCCGTGGCGGCGCGCGAGGCGCCTCCTGCCAACGGCGCCTCGCCGCCGGTCAGCGTTGCCCCGTCGGCCGGCGCCGCGGCCGCCGCCGCGATGTCGCCGAGCCGCACCCCCTTCGCCTCACGGACCAGCTGCGTCCGGCACCCCAGCGAGCACGCGTAGTGCCGGCGCCCGGCGACGTAGAGCACCTGGGACACGAGATCCGGCGGAAACCGCTTCGCGCACGCGTCGCACGTGGCGAGCGCGGCGCCGTCCTGCCCGCCGAGATGGCTCTTTTCCAGGCATTTCTGCGAGCAGAAGAAGGAGAAGCCGCCGTCCTTCTCCTCCATCTGGTACCGGAACTGGACCTCGAATCCGGTCCCGCACACGCTGCACGTCTCGCTGATTCCGCCCACAGCTCGCTCCTTCGCGCCGCGCACAGCGCTTTGCCCAGGCGCAGCGTTGACCATCATCACAGTCAAGGCGCAAAGGTCAACTTTTCTGCGAGCGTGACCCACCCATCCGGCGCAAGGGAGAGGGAGCGCGCGCGCCCCGGGACGGGGAGACGCCAGGCCGGTCCGTGGCGGGACCGCGGCGCCTGGCCAGCTCAGTGACGGAAGTGCCGGGCCCCTGTGAACACCATCGCGATCCCCGCCGCGTCGGCCGCGGCGATGACCTCCGCGTCCTTCACGCTGCCTCCAGGCTGCGCGACCGCCGTGATCCCGTGCTCCGCGGCGAGCACCACGTTGTCCGGAAACGGGAAGAACGCGTCCGACGCCAGGACGCTCCCGCGAGCCCGCTCGCCCGCCTTGCTGCAGGCGATGCGCACGCTCTCGACCCGCGACATCTGTCCGGCGCCGATACCGACCGTCCTCCCGGGAATCGCGAGCACGATCGCGTTGGATTTCACGTGCTTGCAGACGCGCCAGCCGAGATCGAGCGCCTCGAGCTCCTGCTCGGTGGGCGCGCGCTTCGTCACGACCCGGCCGCCGCGCACCTCGCCGGCCGCCGAGGCGTCCCGCTCCTGGACCACCAGGCCCCCGCCGACGCGCTTGAACGTCAGCTCCCGGTGATCCGCGGGCAGGAGCGCGCCGGTCGCCAGCAGCCGGAGGTTCTTCTTGGTCCGGAGCACCTCCACCGCCTCGGGCGCATAGGCGGGCGCCACCACGCACTCCAGGAACGTCTCGACGAGCACCTCGGCGGCCGCGCGGTCGACCTCGCGGTTCAGGGCGACGATCCCGCCGAAGGCGCTGACGGCGTCCGCCTCACGCGCCGTCCTGTAGGCGGCCGCGAGGCTGTCGCCGGTCGCGACGCCGCACGGGTTCGTGTGCTTCACGACGACCGCGGCAGGCTGCGTGAACTCGCGCACCGCCTCGAACGCGGCGTCCACGTCGACGAGGTTGTTGAACGAGAGCTCCTTGCCGCCGGCGCCCAGCGACTCCGCCAGCGCCAGCGACCCCGCGGCCGCGCCCCGCTCCCGGTAGAAGGCGCCGGACTGGTGCGGGTTCTCGCCGTACCGGAGCGGATAGGCCCGCTCGAGAGCGAGCGTGAGGAAGCGCGGATAGGCCTCGCGCTGCGCGGCGTTCGGCTCACCGTCCTCGGGCAGCGAGGACAGGTAACCGGACACCATCCCGTCGTAGGCCGCCGTGTGCGCAAACGCCTTGGTGGCGAGCCGGCGGCGGGTGGCGCTCGACACCTCACCTTGCCTGTCGATCTCGGCGAGCACAGCATCGTAGTCGGCCGGATCGACCACCACCGCGACGCGCGCGTGGTTCTTGGCCGCGCTCCGCACCATCGACGGCCCGCCGATATCGATGTTCTCGATGATCTCGGGGTGCGTGACCCCCGGTTTCCTGACGGTCGCCTCGAAGGGATAGAGATTGCACACAACGAGATCGATCGGCGCCCCGCCGAGCCGCGCGAGGTCCTCGTCGTCGATCGCGCCGCGCATCAGGATGCCGCCGTGCACGCGGGGATGGAGCGTCTTCACCCGGCCATCCATCACCTCGGGAGAGCCGGTATAGGCCTCCACCCCGATGACGGGCACGCCGGCGTCCGCGAGCGCCCGCTGCGTCCCCCCGGTCGAGAGGATCTCCACGCCCTTCTCCGCGAGCCGCCTGGCCAGCGGGAGCAGTCCCGTCTTGTCGGATACCGAAATCAGTGCGCGTCGAATCATTGCGACGCACAGCTAGTGCGTCTCTGCGGCGACCGCCAGCCTATCCGACGGGCGCCGCCGCGCTCACGCGCCGGGCGGCGCGGCCGGCGTCGGCTCGCCCGCCGCGGCCGGCGGCGCCTTGACCGACGCCGCCTCGGTGACGAGCTCGCCGTCCCGGTACTCCAGGACGCCCTTGGGCGGCCCGAAGACCGCGTAGGAGTCGGGCAGGATGAGCGCCTCACGGAGCACGTCGTCGACGTGCTCGACGAGCACGAGCCGCAGCGCCTTCAGCACCCGCCGCGGCACGTCCCGGAGATCCTTCCGGTTCTCCTTCGGCAGGATGACGGTCGCGATGCCGCCGCGATGGGCCGCCAGCAGCTTCTCCTTGAGCCCGCCGATCGGCATCACGCGGCCGCGCAGGGTGATCTCGCCCGTCATCGCGAGATCCCTCCGGACAGGCACCTTCATGAGCGAGCTGACGAGCGCGGTCACCATCGTGACGCCGGCGCTGGGCCCGTCCTTGCGGACGAAATCGGGGAAGTGAATGTGGACGTCGACCTTCTGATAGACGTCCGGCTCGAGCCCGAGGCGATCGAGGCGCGAGCGGACGTAGCTCATCGCCGCGTGCCCGCTCTCCTCCATCCCCTTCTCCAGCAGCCCGGTGATCACGAGCTTGCCCTTGCCCGGCACCACCGTCGCCTCGGCCGGGAGCAGATCGCCCCCGACGTTGGTCACGGCGAGGCCGTTCACGAGGCCCACCTCGTCGCGCTCCTCGCGCCGGCCGAGCCGGTACTTGGGGACACCGAGGTACTTCGGGATGCTCTTCGCGACGACCTCGATCGGCTTCTCCTTGCCGTCGGACACCACCCGCCTGGCCACCTTGCGGCAGACGCTCGCGATCTCGCGCTCCAGCGAGCGCACGCCGCTCTCCTTCGTGTAGTGGTGGATGATCGTCCGGAGCGCGCCCTCCGTGAAGTCGAGCGACACGTCCTCGAGGCCGCACTCCTTTCGCTGCCGGGGCACGAGGTACTTCACCGCGATGTTCAGCTTCTCGAACTCCGTGTAGCCCGAGAGCTGGATGACCTCCATGCGGTCCTGGAGCGGCACCGGGATGCCAGAGAGCGTGTTCGCCGTCGTGATGAACATCACGTCGGAGAGGTCGTAATCGAGATCCAGGTAATGGTCGTTGAACGTGTGGTTCTGCTCCGGATCGAGCACCTCGAGAAGCGCAGCCGCCGGATCCCCGCGGAAGTCGGTCGACATCTTGTCGACCTCGTCGAGCAGGAACACGGGGTTGTTCGTCCCGACCTTCTTGAGCGACTGGATCAGCTTGCCGGGCAGCGCGCCGATGTACGTCCGCCGGTGGCCGCGGATCTCCGCCTCGTCGCGCACGCCGCCGAGCGACAGCCTCACGAACTTGCGCCCCGTCGCACGCGCGATCGACTTCGCCAGGCTCGTCTTGCCGACGCCCGGCGGCCCGACGAAGCAGAGCACCGGGCCCTTGAGCTTCTTCGTGAGCGCCTGGACCGCCAGATACTCGAGGATCCGCTCCTTGATCTTCTTGAGGCCGTAGTGATCCTCATCGAGGATCCGCTCGGCCTCGACGAGATCATAACGCTCCTCGCTCTTGTCGTACCAGGGCAGCTCCAGGATCCAATCGATGTAGTTGCGCACCACGGTCGCCTCGGCGCTCGTGGGGTGCATCATCTTCAGCTTCTTGAGCTCCTTCTTGACCTTCGCGGCGGCCTCCTTGCTCATCCGCTTGGTCTTGAGGGCCTCTTCGATCTCCTGGATCTCGTTCTTGAACTCGTCGCGCTCGCCGCCGCCCAGCTCCTTCTGGATGGCCTGCATCTGCTCGTTGAGGTAGTACTCCTTCTGCGTCTTCTCCATCTGCTTCTTGACGCGACTCCGGATCTTCTTCTCCACTTGGAGAATCTCGATCTCGGCCTGCATCAACTCGATGAGACGCTCGAGCCGCTTCTGCGGCTCCTCCATTTCGAGCAGCGCCTGCCGGTCGGTCAGCTTGATGGTCGGCAGGTTGGCGATGATGGTGTCGGCCAGCCGCGAGGCCTCGTCGATGGCCTGCACCGCCATCAGGACCTCGGGCTGGATCTTCTTGTTGAGCTTGACGTACATCTCGAACGTCGACTGGACCGAGCGCATCAGCGCCTCGACCTCGACGCTCGCGACCGAGCTCTCGACGATCTCGTCGTACTCGATCAGGAAGTACGCATCGCTCTGGACGTAGCGGCGGATGCGCGCCCGGCGCTTGCCCTCGATGAGCACCTTGACGGTGCCGTCCGGGAGGCGGAGCAGCTGCATGATGGCGCCGACCGAGCCGACGCCGAAGATGTCGTCCGGCGTCGGATCGTTCGTCTTCGCGTTGCGCTGCGCGGCGAGGAAGATCTCCTTGCCGCGGTTCATCGCCTCGTCGAGCGCGGCGATGCTGCGCTCGCGCCCGACGAACAGCTGCGAGACCATGTGTGGAAAGACGATGATGTCGCGAAGCGGGAGCAACGGGACGATCCCGCGCTCGGGTGCGTTCTTGCCGCGATCACTGTCGTTCTTAAAGAACATCCGCCGTCTTTCCGGGAGTGTCGGGAGGTCGGGGCACCCCCGCCTCGGTTGTCAAATGCCTTGGTTTGATGCTGAACTTCCGCCGGCTCGTCCCGCTGCCCTCCAGGGACACGCGGCGCCGGCACGCTCGGAGGAGCCTCCGGGGGGCGAGGGCTCGGCTCGGGCCGCGACTTGCGCCCCGGCCCGCGGCCCCCCGGGGGCGAGCGCTACGCGAGCTCCGCCTCCTTCGTGTACACGATGAGCGGAGGCTCGTGCTTCACGATCACGTCCTCGCTGACGACGACCTCCTTGATCCCCGTGCGGGACGGGACGTCGTACATGATGTCGAGCATCGCCGACTCGAGGATCGCGCGGAGGCCGCGGGCGCCGCTGTTCCTCTCGAGGGCCTGACGGGCCACCGCCACGAGCGCGCCCCGGGTGAACTTGAGCTTCACGCCGTCCATCTCGAACAGCTTCTGGTACTGCTTGACCAGGCTGTTCTTCGGCTTCGTGAGGATGTCGATGAGCGCCTCCTCGTTGAGCTCGTGGAGCGTCGCCACCATCGGCAGACGTCCGATGAACTCCGGGATGAGCCCGAACTTGAGGAGATCCTCCGGCTGGACGACGCTGAGCAGCTCGCCCAGCTTGAATTCCTTCTTCCCCTTGATGTCCGCGCCGAAGCCGAGGGTGTTCTGGCCGATGCGCCGCTGGATGATCTGGTCGAGCCCGACGAACGCGCCGCCGCAGATGAACAGGATGTTCGTCGTGTCGACCTGCAGGAAATCCTGCTGCGGGTGCTTGCGCCCGCCCTTCGGGGGGACGTTGGCGATCGTCCCCTCGATGATCTTGAGCAGCGCCTGCTGCACGCCCTCGCCGGAGACGTCGCGGGTGATGCTCGGGTTGTCGCTCTTCCGGCTGATCTTGTCGATCTCGTCGATGTAGACGATGCCGCGCTGCGCGCGCTCGACGTCGTGATCCGCGTTCTGGAGGAGCTGGACGATGATGTTCTCGACGTCCTCGCCGACGTACCCGGCCTCGGTCAGCGTCGTCGCGTCCGCGATGGCGAAGGGGACGTTGATGATCTTGGCGAGCGTCTGCGCGAGGAGGGTCTTGCCGGAGCCCGTAGGCCCCAGCAGAAGGATGTTCGACTTGGACAGCTCTACGTCGTCCGAGGAGACCCGGCTGTCGATGCGCTTGTAGTGGTTGTGCACCGCCACAGCGAGGATCTTCTTGGCGCGGTTCTGGCCGACGACGTACTCATCCAAGGTCGCTTTGATGTCGGCGGGCTTGGGCACCGGGGTCGACCCCGCGTACGGCTCGTCCTTCTCGACCTCCTCCGCGATGATGTCATTGCACAGCCCGATGCACTCATCGCAGATGTAGACCGTGGGGCCCGCGATGAGCTTCTTCACCTCTTTCTGCGACTTGCCGCAGAAAGAGCAGCTTAGATTGCCATTCGAGTGATCGTCCCGCCTTCGCTCCACTTCGACCCTCAGTGCGGTCTGCCGACGCTACCGCTTCAATGAGAGGTGGGGTCCCGCCGCGGCGGCGGCCCCTCCAACTTGCGCCGGGAACGGCTTCCACCGTTCCCTGGATTTTCAGCGATGCGCAGCCAAACGCCGCGCTCGGATTCTAGTGCGGTGCCCGTACCGTCGCAAGCTAACGGGGGTGGTCTCCAGCCTGTGCCGAAGTCAGGGAATCACCCGATGGCGCCCCGCTGTCGGCCGCCGACGAGGCCGCGCGTCGCACGAAAAGCGCGAAAAACAGCGGATCGAGCGAGCGCAGCGCGGCGCGCGAGGAGCCGCTCCCGCGTGCTCCGCTCCCGCGCGCCCGCGCGCAATGCCCCGCCCGCCACAGCGGCGGGGCATTGCATCGTGACGCCGCGCGCCGTCGCGCCGCGGCCCGGCGCGACGGCGCGCCGCGCTTCGGCCCCAGCACGCCCGCCGGACGCGGCGGCGCGGCCACCTACTTGTTCCGCTTCGGGAAGACCTCGTCGATCAGGCCATACTCCTTGGCCTGCGTCGCGCTCAGGTAGAAGTCGCGCTCGATGTCCTTCGCCAGCTCGTCCCGGTTCTTGCCGGTCGCATCGACGAGGATGTCGATCAGCGTCTCCTTGATCTTCTTGATCTCGCGCGCCTGGATCTCGATGTCCGTCGCCTGGCCGCGCGCGCCGCCGAGCGGCTGGTGGATCATCATCCGCGCGTGCGGCAGCGCGAAGCGCCGACCCTTGCGGCCGGCGCCGAGCAGCACGGCGCCCATCGACGCGGCCTGGCCGATGCACATCGTCGACACCGGGCAACGCACGTACTGCATCGTGTCGTACATGGCGAGCCCCGACGTCACGACGCCGCCCGGGCTGTTGATGTAGACCTGGATCTCCTTCTCGGGATCCTCGCTCTCCAGGAAGAGGAACTGCGCGATCACGGCGTTCGCGACGAAGTCGTCGATCTCCGTGCCGATGAAGACGATGCGATCCTTGAGGAGACGGCTGAAGATGTTCCACTCCCGCTCGCCGCGGTGGGTCACCTCGGTGACCGTCGGGAGGATGTAGGCCTTCTCGCGTTCGAGAAACTCGATGGCTTGGGTGCGGGTTTCGACTCGTCGGGTCATCCGGTGCTCCGAGGGGTTCGCTGCCGCGCGGCAGGGGCTCTACTCCTGGGCCAGACTGCGTCCGATCGCAAGACCGAACGCGCCCAAGGTTACCGGAAATATCGGCCGCTCGCCGCGCGTCGCACGGAACACGCGGCGCGTGGCGGCTCGCTCGATCCAGGCGCGCGCCCGATGTCGCTCGAGAGCGCGAGAGGCGCGACCTGGACAAACGGCGCACGCCGGCGCAGCAGAGCTGAGGCGCCGGCGTGCGGAGCAGAGGTCCGGCCATTCCGCGCCGGACTTTTGCTGGGCGGGGCTAGCTCGCGTCCGCGACCTTCGCCGCAGCCTCGATGATGTCGAGGATCTTGTCCTCAAGGATCATCCCGGCGAAGAGCTCGCGCTTCTGGGGCTCGCGGTACTCCGCCTTGATCTTCGCCACGTTCTTGCCGGTCTGCTCGGCGAGCTCCTCGTAGCCCTTCTCGAGATCGGCCTCGGTGATCTTGACCGCCTTCGCCTTCGCGATCTCGGCCATGACCAGGCCCGCGCGCACCTTCATCTCGGCGTCGAGCCGCACGCGGGCGCGGAACTCCGGCGTCGGATCGACGCGCTGCCCCTGCCTCCGCGCCGTCGCGAGCAGCTCGCGCTCGGCGAGCTGCGCCTGCTGGTCGACGAGCGACGGAGGGACCGGGATCGGGTTCGCCTTGCAGAGCTCCACGACGAGCTGCTCGGCGACGGCGTCGCTCGCCCGCTGCGTCAGCTCCTTCTCGATCTTCTTGCGGAGCGACTCGCGGAGCGCGGACAGGCTCTCGTCGCCGCAGTCCTTCGCGAACTCGTCGTCCACCTCCGGGAAGATGCGCTCCCGCAGATCCTTCAGCGTGATGTGGAAGGTCGCCTGCTTGCCCCGCAGATCCGCGTTGGAGTGCTGCTCGGAGAACGTGACCTGGACGTCCTTCGACTGGCCGGGCGTCATCCCGGCGAGGGCGTCCTCGATCTCCTTGAAGACCTGGCCGCTGCCGAGCTCGGTCTCGATCTCCTGCTCCTTCGTGTCGCGCAGCGCGCCGCCGACCTCGAGGGTGAACGCGAGCGTCGCGACATCCCCCTTCGCCGCGGGGCGCTCCGGATCGGGCGCCTGCAGCGTCGAGTGCTCGCGCCGGAGGGCGGTGATCTCGGCGTCGATCATCTCGTCCGTCGGCGTGGTCGAGGGGCGCTTCACCTCGAAGCCCTCCCACTTCACCTCGGCGATGTCGGGGCGGACCTCGAAGCGGGCCTTGTACGAGAACGTGTCGTCAGGGCGGAGCTCGGTGGGCGCGATCGCCGGCTGGGACAGGGGCTGCACCTGCTTGTCGGCGAGCGCCTGGTTCAGCGTGGCGTCGACGAGCCGCTGGGCGACGTCGGCATGGATGCGGCCGCCGTAGAGGTGCGCGAGCACCTGGCGCGGCGCCTTGCCAGGCCGGTAGCCCCGGACCCGGGCCGTCCGCTGGAGCGCCGTATAGGCCTTGTCGACCTCGCTCCGGACCCGGTCCGCGGGGACCTCCACCTGAAACTCCATCAGCACGGGAGAAAGCTTTTCGACGTTGACTTGCATGGCGGTTTTTTCGAAGGGCGGCACTCGTGCCACGCGTCGCTGGGGGGGTCAAGACGAGCGACAGGACGCTGCTTTAAAAAAAAGGAGCCCCGGCGGAGAGGCGGCCGCCGGGGCTCGGATCCCGGGAGGGATCGTGCAAGCTGATGTGCAGCGCTGGCGCTGGCGACGCGACGTCACGGGGCAGCAGCGCCGAGCGCGACCGCGAGGACGTGCGAGCACGTGCGAGGACGTTGAAAAGACCTCCCGCGCGCCGCGCCGCCGCGCTCAGTCGTCCGAGGCGTCGAACGGGTCCTTTTCGAAGTCGAGCTCGGCGTCGAAGGATCCCTCCTCCTCGACGATGTCCTCGAGCGAGAAGCCCACGCGGTTCGGGCGGAGAATCTCCCGCTCGAACTCTGCAAAGTTCTGATACGACCTGGGAAGCGGCATCTGTCCTCCTCACATGTGCCGAGGCGACGTCGGTGCGTCGATCTGCTCGGCGAAGCTGGGCACCACGTCCGTGATCAAGGGGCGGTCGGCGTCGGCCCGCGACTCGAGGTCGAAGGCGGACGACGGCGCGAACCGAGCGCCGACCTGCGTTGAAGCGAAGGCGAAAGCACAAGGACCTGCGCAGGCGCGAGCGGCGCAGGGCCGCGCCCGTCGCACCAGAAGGCGCGCGCGAGGACCCGATCGACGGGCCCCGGGTCGCAGCAGGCCAGCAGCGCCCCGCCGAGGCCGAAGCACCGGCCTCGCCTCGAGGCTCGCCCGCGCGCCCATGCCTTCGCCGCTCGGCTACCTTTGCCTACATCAAGCGACATGTGGGCACTGTAGATACGCCTGCCGTTCAGGCCAACAATCCGGCAACCGAACGCTGGGAAGGCGGCGAGCGGGTGACGACGCCCGCCGCGGTCGTGCCCCCGAGGGTGGTGCCGCAGCCCAGCGTCCAGGGCGTCCCAGGACGCCCGCGGCGGCAGCGCGCTGGGCCCGCGCGCTGGACCGACCGCGCAGGACAGACCCGCACGCTCGGTCGAACGTTTGTGTCGAGGCGCCCGCTTCTCTCGACGTGCCGATGGGGGTCGTGTAAGCAGCCTGGTCGGACGCGACACAGCACGATGCCATCGCCCAACGAGGGGGGCGCGCCCGGCAAGCCCGGCGCCGCCCCCAAGCCTTCGCCTGTCATCTTCGCCGTCGCCAACCAGAAGGGGGGCGTCGGCAAGACCACGACCTCGGTCAACCTGGCCGCGAGCTTCGCCGCGGCAGAGTGCCGTACGCTGCTCGTCGACTGCGATCCGCAGGGGAACGCGTCGAGCGGCGTCGGCGTGCGGCGCGGGAGCTTCGAGCTGTCCCTCTACGACGTCCTGATCGGGCGAGCGGCGCTGAAGGACGCGATCGTGCCGACCGAGGTGCCGCTCCTCGGCGTGGTGCCCGCGACCCAGGACCTCGTCGCGGCGGAGCTCGAGCTGGTCGACGCGGACGATCGCGCTGTGCGGCTGCGCAACGCGCTGCGCCCGCAGCTCGCGGGCTACGACTACGTCGTGCTCGATTGCCCGCCGTCGCTCGGGCTCCTCACGCTGAACGCGCTCACCGCTGCGCACCGGGTGCTCGTGCCGCTCCAGTGCGAGTACTACGCGCTCGAGGGGCTGACGCACCTGATGGCGACCATCGACCGGGTGCGGAGCGCCTTCAACCCGGAGCTCACGGTCGAGGGCGTCGTCCTCACGATGTACGACGGGCGCAACTCGCTCACCCACCAGGTGGCCGACGAGGTGAAGGCGCACTTCCGCGTCTTCGACGCGATCATCCCGCGCAACGTGAAGCTCAGCGAGGCGCCGTCGCACGGCAAGCCGGCGCTGCTCTACGACGCGCAGTCGAAGGGGGCGCAGGGCTACCTGAGCCTCGCGCGCGAGATCCTGGACGGCCCGCCCGCCGCCGCGGCAGACGCGAAGAAGCGGCCGCGCGGGGACGCCGTCGAGGCGGAGCCACCGGCCGAGCCTTCGCCCCCGCAGAACCCCGGAGAGCGCGCGAGGGACGCACGACCCAGATCATGAATGCCGATCAGAAAGGGGCGCGGCGCGCGCTCGGACGGGGGCTCGACGCCCTGCTCCCGGCGGCGCCGCCGGCGACAGCGACGGCGGCCGAAGGGCGCAGCGTGTTCGTGTGCGCGATCGAGAAGATCGTCCCGCAGAAGGGGCAGCCGCGGCAGCACTTCGACGAGACGGAGCTGGAGGAGCTCACCGGCAGCATCCGCGAGCACGGGCTCATCGAGCCGCTCATCGTGCGCCGGACGCAGGCGGGGAACGACGCCTTCGAGCTCATCGCGGGCGAGCGGCGGTGGCGCGCCGCGCAGCGCGCGGGGCTCAGGGAGGTGCTCGTCGTCGTCAAGGACGTCTCCCCCAAGGAGGCGTTCGAGCTCGCGCTCGTCGAGAACGTGCAGCGGGCCGACCTCAACCCGATCGAGATCGCCGAGGCGTTCGATCGGCTGCTGCGCGAGCACAGCTACACGCACCAGACCCTCGCCGAGCGCGTCGGCAAGGACCGCACGACGATCGTCAACTCGCTCCGGCTGCTCCGGCTGCCGCCGCGGATCCGCACCATGGTCATCTCGCGCGAGCTCAGCGAGGGCCACGCGCGCGCGCTGCTCGGCGCGCCCAGCGACAAGGTGATGGCCGACGTCGCGGAGCGGACCGTCCACGGCAAGCTCCCCGTCCGCAAGGTCGAGGCGCTGATCAAGGCGGCGAAGGAGAGGGAGCTCCGGGCGGCCGAGGGCGATGGCGAGGAGGCGGGCGAGAAGAAGCGCGGGGGGAAGTCGCCTGCGATCAAGGACCTGGAGGCGCGCCTCGCGCGGCGGCTCGGGACCCGCGTCGAGGTGCGCGACCAGGGCGGCCACGGCGAGCTCGGCATCACCTATGGCTCGCTCGACGAGCTCGACAGGATCATCGCGCTGCTCGGCGCGTGATCCTGCGCGGCCTCCGGGCGCTACTTCAGCCTGGCGCTGAGCTCTTTGACCTTGGCGCGGGCGCGCTTGCCGATCTCGGTGTCACCCCCGTGCTTCCCGGCCTCCGTGAGCGCGGCGATCGCGCTCTGCGGCTTGCGCTCGGCCAGGAACGACAGGCCGAGGTAGTAGTGCGCGGCCGCGAACCGCGGGTCCACCTTGATCGCCGCCTGGTAGTCGGCGCGCGCCCCCGGCTCGTCGCCGAGCTCGTGGCGGCACGTCCCGCGGCGCACGTGGAACTCGGCCTCCGGCTTCAGCTTGATGGCGCGGTCGAACGCCGCCACGCAGTCGGCGTAGGCCTTCGCCGGACCGAGCATCCGCCCGATCGTCGCGATCGTCGCCACGTCGTCGCCGGTCGCCGCGAGCGCCTTCTTGAGCTCGGCCGCGGCCCGGTCGAGCACCTTCGCCTCGAACAGCATCGCGCCGTAGGCGAAGCGCGTGGCGGCCGTGTCCTCGGCCTTGAGCGCCGCCTCGTAGTGCTTGCTCGCGTTCGCGACGTCGCCCTTCAGCCCGTACGCGTAGGCCAGGTTCTGGTGGAGCGCGGCCCGGTCCGGCGCCTGCTCGATCGCCTTCGAGAGGACCGCGATCGCGTCGTCCGGCCGAGGCGGCTCGTCGAGGTAGAGCGCGGCCAGGTTCAGCGCGGCGGCCTCGAGCTTGGGATCGCTCGCGAGCGCCTTCTTGTACGACGCCTCGGCGCCGGCGCGATCGTTCGTCTTCTCGTTGGCGAGGCCGAGGTAATAGTGCGCCTCGGCGCTGCCCGGCTCGTGCTCGATCGCCTGGAGGAGGTGCTGCTTCGCCTCCTCATACTTCTCGTTCTTGATGTACGCGATGCCCCGATCCAGCGCCGTGGACGACGCGCCCTTCGAGGCCGCCGCGTCGCTGCCTTCGGGCGGATCGGCCAGGAGCGGATCGCGCTGCGGCTCCTGCGCCCCCCCGCACGCCGCGACGCACGCGGCGAGCGCCACCGCCGCCAGGACCCGCTGCGCGGCGGGCCTCGCCGTCGTCGTCATCGCCGTCGTCGTCATCGCCGTCGCCCTCGTCCACACCGCGCGCGTAAACCACCTCTCGTTCATCCGACACTCCCTTCGCCGTCCAGACCCTGGAGGACGGCGTGCAGCCGCTCCTCGACCTCTTGCGTCCGCTTGCCGTTCGCGATCTTCGTCCCGTCCGCGTCGCTCACGTAGAACACGTCGGCCACGCGCGTGCCCTCCGTGTTGATCTTGGCGACCGAGATCGAGAGGCCGAGCTGGTAGAGCGCGTCCGAGATCGCGAACAGGAGGCCGGGGCGGTCGCGCGTGAGGACCTCGATCACCGTGTGGTGCGAGGCGCGATCGTCGATGGATATCTGCGTCCGGACCTTCGGCGTCGGGCGCTCGCGCAGCGCGCCGCCCCGGCGCTTCTTGGCGAGCTCGGCGCCGGAGAGCTGCCCCGAGAGCACCCCCTGGATGTCGGTCACGAGCTTCGGGATGGCGCGGGCCACCCCCCCTACCCCTTCGCCGCGGTCGCGCACCCAGAACAGGTCGACGGCCTGCAGGCGCACGCCCGCCGGCGGAGACGAGCCCGCCCTCGCGCGGATCACGCCGCCGTCGTCCATCCCATCGTCGTCGCACGCGCGCGAGTGGATCTGCGCCGCGTGGACCTCGAGGCGCGAGGCCGCGAGCGCGGCCGTGATCGCCGCGAGCAAGCCGGGGCGATCCGGCGCCACCACGCAGACCTCCGCGGCCTCCGGGTGGCGCGACGGGACGAGCGCGACCGAGACGCTGTTGCCGTTCGACTGCTGCTGCCGGGCGAGCTCCGAGTGCGCGGCGATCGCGGCCGGGCTGTTCGCGAGCAGGTAGCGCTCGGGCATCGACGCGAGGTAGCGGGCCAGGAAGTCCCGCTGCGCGCGCCGATCGGCCTCGCTCGCGGCCGGGAGGTCCTCGAGGGCGCCCACCGTGCCGCTGATCGCGCGGGCCATCCGCTGGTCGTCGATGCCGAACGGCCCCGCGTCCTCGCGCGCGCCGCGCAGGGCCCTGTCCGCGGAGAGGTACAGCTCGTCGAGCATGCGCGCCTTCCACGACGTCATCGACGTGGGGCTCGTGGTCGAGAGGTCGGCGACCGTGAGCAGGTAGAGATCGCGCAGCCCCTCGCGGCCGTGGACCTCCTGGCAGAACTCGGAGATCGTCGCGGGGTCATCGAGATCGCGCCGGGTCGCGATGAGGTACATCACGAGGTGCTTCAGCACGAGGTGGCACGCCTCGTCGATGTCCTCCTGAGGGAAGCCGAGCCGCGCCAGGATCTTCCGGGCCATCTCGGCGCCGCGCCCGCTGTGATCGGTGCCCCCGATCGCCTTGCCCACGTCGTGCAGGAGCGTGGCGAAGAACAGCATCGTCGGCCGCGTCGCCTCGGCGGCGAGCCGGCACGCGAGCCCGAACTCGCCCGCGAGCTCGCCCCGCACGAGCGACGCCAGCCGATCGACCGCGGCGACCGAGTGAACGTCGACCGTGTACACGTGGTAGACGTCGTGGTGGACGCGCCCGACGACCGGCAAGAACTCCGGGATCATCGCGAGCAGGAGGCCGAGGTCGTGCAGCTCGCGGACGACCGACCCGCTCTGCAGCTCCGTCTCCTTGCACGTGGCGACGAGGGTCCTGAACCGCTCGGCGGCCTCGGGGCTCTCGCGGAGCGCCGCGCAGAACGCCGGATCGCCGGCCGCGCGGACGATCGCGCCGCGCGCGTAGGGCAGGAGCGGCACGCCGCGCTCGACGGCCTCGGAGACGAGCCGCAGCGCGATCGCCGGATCGGTCCTCAGCAGATCCGGATCGCTCATCGTGATGCAGCCGTCGAAGAGGCGGACCCCGCCGCCGAGGTCCTCGTCGCGGCGGCGGCGCCGCGTCAGCGTCGGCGTGGCGCGCGAGACGATCATGTCGAGGGAGCGCGAGATGGTCCGGGCGCTCCGGTAGTAATCGCTCATCATCCGCTCGATCGCCTCGGGCGACACGGCGGACTCGTCAGGGGGCGGCGCGCCCTTCCGGCCGGCGTCGGCCGGACCGGCGCCCTTGCTGTAGCCGAGCGCGCCGGCGCACAGCTCCTGCTCGTCGAACGTCAGCCGGTCGGTCCTCCGCCCGGAGTGGGCGTGGAGCAGGTTGCGGATGCGCCAGAGCATCTCCGCGGCGCCCCGGATCTCCTCCGCCTCGCGCGCGACGAGCGCGCCGAAGCGGACGAGCGCGTCGAACTCGCCGACGCCGTAGCGCGCCTTCGCGGCCCAGCGGGCGACGTCGAGATCGCGCAGGCCGCCGGCGCCGTTCTTCACGTCCGGCTCCAGGAGGTAGACCGAGCCGCCGAAGCGCTCGTGCCGCTGCGCGATCTCCTTCCCGAGCCGCTCGATGAAGCGGGGCAGCTCCGAGTGCGCGAAGATGCCCGACGAGGCGCGCTGCCAGAGCGACTCCGACAGCGACGCGTCGCCGACGACGTGGCGCCAGTCGAGCAGGCTCGTCGCCGTGGGCAGGTCCTCGCGCGCGCCGTCGATGAGGTCGTCGATGGTGACGACCTGGTGCCCCACGGCGACCCCCATGTCCCAGAGCGGGTAGAGCAGCGCGTCCGCGATGGCGCTGGCGCGCTGGGCGTCGCGGGCGAGGATGCGCAGGTCGAGATCGCTCCGCAGGGCGGCCGCGCCGCGGCCGTAGCCTCCGACCCCGGCGATCGCGACCGAGTCCCACTCCTTGCGGCCGGGCCCGCCGGACTCGCGCAGCAGGTGGAAGAGGCGCGCCAGGAGATCGTCGAGCAGGCGCGCGTGGCGCCGCCCCAGGGCGACCCCGACGGCGGCCGGATCCGCGGCCGGCGTGGAGCCGCTCGGCGCCGTGCGATCGAGCTCGGCGCGCTCGCGCGCGTAGGCGGCGCGGAGCTCGGCGAGCCCGCTGGGCCTGGACGTGGGGGAGAGGTCGACGCTCATGCGGTGTCGTTCTGCTTTCTCAGGCGCCCGGGGCGCGGAAGGCGGTGACGTGCGCGTTCACCTTGATCGGCGTGAGGCCGGCGCCGCAGAGGCGCGGCGCCTCGCTCGCGGCAGAGAACAGGAGCCCGCCTGGGCCGAGCTCGGCCGCGAGGCGGCGCGCCACCGCGTCGCCGGCGGGCTCTGCGAGGTACAGGAGCACGTTCTTGAAGAAGATGATCTGGAACCCGCCGCTCGGCACGGCGTGCACCAGATCGCAGACCTCGAAGGAAACGACGTCGCGCAGCTGCTGGGCGACGTGCAGCGCTCCGCCCTTCTCTTCACAGTAGCGCTGAACGAAGGACGGGGGGAGCTGGTCGACGGCCTCGGCGGAGTAGACGGCCTCGCGCGCCGCCTCGATCGCCGGAGCGGCGCGGTCGACCCCGAGCACGCTGAAGCGGCGGCCCGCGCTCGCGAGCACCATCGCCAGGGTATAAGCCTCCTCGCCGGTGCTGCACCCGGCGGAGAGGCCGGCGATCGGCAGGTCGGGCGGGAGCCTTGGCAGCACCGAGGTGGCGATGGCCTCCCAGATGATCGGGTCGCGGTAGAAGCGCGTCTCGCCGACGCGCAGCGCGCTGACGATCTCCTCGATGGCCGCCCTGTCGTCCCGCAGCCGCTCGGCGGCCGCGAGCGGCGAGACGCCGTGGCGCGCGGCCACGGCGCTGAGCACGGCGAGGACCCGCTCGCGCACCCAGCCTGGGGCGGCGAGGCTGCGGCCCAGGCCGAACCGGCGCTGCAGCTCGGCGAGCGCGAGGTCGACGGCCCGCTGGGCGGACCGCGCCGCAGGACCTCCTCCCGCTCTCGACGATCGGGCCATGGAAGGTCGTCGCGATCAGCCGAGGAAGCCGGCTTTCCTGGCCTGGGCTCCCTTGCCGCCGCCGTCGAGGGCGATGGCGAACACGTCCTTCAGCGCGAGCACGAACGTCTCGCCCTTGGTGCTGCGCGCCTTGAGGAGCCCGCCCGCGCTCGACACGGCCTCGATCTTGGTCACCGGGAGCGACACGCCGTCGTGCGCGGCGTAGATCGTGAGCACGCGCCCTTCGGGGAGCTCGGCCCAGCCATCCTTATCGGTCTTCGCCTCTGCTGTCTCGAGGGCTGCCTTGAGTAGGTCGTCGGTCATGAGCAACGTTTCCGTCCCGCGCCCTGCCGCGTCAAGCACGTGCTCGCCCTTACCGTGATGCAAGGCGATCGGCGTCCTGCGGGGCCCCCTCCGTGGTACCGTACTGCGCGGATGTCGAGAAGGCCGCCCAGCCAGGTCTCTCCCCCCCCGCACGCGACCCCCTCGGAGGCGCAGCAGGTGGGCAACATGCCGCCGGGGTGGCAGGCGGGGGATCACCTCTTCGTCGACGACATCAAGAAATCGTTCGGGGCGACGAAGGTGCTGCACGGCATCACCATGCACCTCCGGCGGACCGAGACGGCGGTGATCATCGGCGGGTCGGGCGCTGGCAAGACGACGCTGCTCCGGCTGCTCATCGGGCTGGAGCGGCCGACCACCGGCCACATCTGGGTCGACGGCGTGGACATGGGCGCGCTCGGCGATTTCGAGATGAACCGGATGCGCCAGCGGTTCGGCATGGTGTTCCAGTACGCGGCGCTGCTCGACTCGCTCACGATCTTCGACAACGTGGCGTTCCCGCTGCGCGAGCACCGGAAGCACATGTCGAAGCGGGACATCCGCGACAAGGTCGTGGGCATGCTGAACTCGCTCGGCCTCGAGAACAAGGAGGACCGGATGCCGTCGGAGCTGTCCGGCGGGCAGCGCAAGCGGGTGGGCCTGGCGCGCGCGCTGATGCTGGAGCCCGAGATCCTCATCTACGACGAGCCGACCAGCGGGCTCGATCCGCTGACGAGCCGGCTGGTCGACGACCTGATCGAGGAGACGCGGGCGCGCTTCAAGGTGACGAGCGTGGTGATCTCGCACGACATGGCGAGCACGTTCCGCATCGCGCACCAGGCGTTCCTCGTGATCCAGGGGCGCGTCGTCGCGTCGGGGACGCCGGACGAGCTGGCGCACGGCGACAACGAGCAGGCGCGCCAGTTCATCGCGGCGTCGGGGGTGGCGACGGACGAGGTGTCGCGGGTGAACCGGCCTGCGCTGGCGGACGGCACGGGCGGGCGGGTGATCGAGTTCAGGAAGGCGGCGGAGTAGCCGGGGAGCGGTGGCTCCGGAGGCCCTGGCGGACCGCCCGGCCCGAGGAGAGGGTGCAAGCAGCGCTCAAACAGCGTGGCGACCCGAGGCCGTGAGCCGCTCGGCGACCGTGCGCAGGACGGTGGTCTTGCCCGTCTGCCGGAGGGCGTGGACGACGACGCAGCACATCTGCTCGACGAGCCTCGGTGCCTCGGGCAGGCGGCTCTCGGCCGGGATCATGTAGTCCGACGTTCGCGATCGTCGCGACTCGAGCGAGAAGGTGAAACGAATGGATCGGTGGTTCTGGATCGGTCTCGGTGGCGCAGCGGGGACCCTCGCCCGCTACGGGCTGTCGACGTGGTGCCAGCAGCGCTTCGGCGCCGAGTTTCCGTATGGGACGCTCGCGGTCAACGTGATCGGGTCGTTCTTGCTCGGCGCCATCGGAGAGGTCGCCGCGACGACGGAGCTCCTGTCGCCGACGCTCCGCCTCAGCCTGAGCACCGGCGTCATGGGCGGCTTCACCACGTACTCGAGCTTCAACAACGAGACGATCCGGCTCATCGAGTACAAGTCGTGGGCGGCGGGGCTCGCCAACATCGCGATCACGCTGGTCAGTTGCTTGGTCGCCGGCGTCCTCGGGATGGTCGTCACGAGGCGGCTCATCGCGGGCTGAAGGCGTCGAGACGGGCCGTGGGGCGCGCGGGCGGCAGGCGATGCCGCCCGTGGTCCTGGGGGATGAGGCTCAGCCGTCGGCGCCGAGGCTCGGCGTCGTCTCTCCCTGCGCCGGCGGTACGGCGCCCGGCGCTCCGGCGGCGGGCGGGGGCGTCTCTCCGTTGGATGAAGGCTTCTCTCCGGCGGGCGGGGGCTTCTTGGCGGAGCTGCCGGAGCGGGCCTCGAACATCCATGCGGCCTTGTTCAGCTCGGGGACCAGGATCGTTCCATCGACCCGGCGCGCCGCGCGGAAGGCACGGAGGATCTTCTCGATCACGACCGCGACCCGCCCGTCCTGCAGATCGAGCGCGCGCTGCGTCACCCGTCGCCCCGCGGCGATCTGGACGCTGGCGACGCCGCGCACCCGCTGCGCCGTGGCCCGGAGCGCGGCCGCGCACTCGGCGCCGACGCCGTAGTCCTCGAGGAGCTTCGCGTCCTGCGCGGGATCGGCCCGTCGGGTCTCGTCGATGAAGCTCGCGAGCGCCTCGAGGCCCTTGGCTAGGCTCTCGGGGGAGTCCGCGCGCCCCACGACGGCGTCGACCCGCGCCATGCGGCGAGCGCCGAGCGCGTTGCGCAGGCCGTCGTAGCAGAGATCGCGCTCGCCGATGCCGTCGCGCATCGCGCTCCGCCCCTGCACCTCGAGCGCGGCCCTCGCGCCTGCCGCCTCGGTCGCCGCCGCGTCGTGCGACCGCTTCATCGCCTGGAGCCTGCCCGCCTCGGCGACGAGCAGCGGCAAGAGCGCCGCGGGCATGCGCACCTTGGCGCGCTGCGCCTCGGACAGCGAGCCCAGGATCCGCCGCGCGGAGGCGACGAAGTGGGGGACGTCATCGATGAGGCTCTGCGAATCGATGCGCGTCCCCTCGGTGACGAGGTCCTCCTCGGGGATGCCCGCGTAGGTGCGCGCGGCGAACGCGCCATCCGCGGGGCCGAGCTCCCTCGCGAGCGCGTCGAGGGTGATGGTGGTCGATGAGACGATCGGTACCTCGGCCGGCGATGCCGCCGGCGCGGGCTTCTTGGTCTTGGAAATGGCCATGAAAGAAGAAGCTACGAGAAGGCGTCAATGAAAGGAAAGGGCGCACTCCAGCGAGCACAATCACGTCGCGACAGCCCGATCCGATGGGGCGCAGGGGCGCACCATGCCCGGGACACGGCACACAGCCGCCGGCGGGGACGCGCATGGCAGGATGCGGCGCGCGCGAAGCGCAGGATGAGCAGCGCCACGACGGCCGGGGATCGCGCGCGAGGCCGGCGGGCGAATGCGCGGGACGGCGGTCGAACCAGCGCACCGCGCGCCGGGATGCGCGCACCACGCGCCGCGACGCGCACACTGCGCGGAACAACGTCGCGCAGAGGCGGAACGAACCCGCACACGGCGCGCAGGCAGCTCGCGGGAGCCACCGCACGCCACGCGCAAGACACGCCAGGCCCCTGCGCACGACGCGCCAAGAACGCGCGCACCACACACTAGAAACGCGCGCATGACGCACGGGGATCACGCGCATGACGCAGAGCGTCTAATCGACTTCCCCTCTCGCTCAGCCGGCAATACTCGCTCTCGGAGTCGGCACCGCCCCCCGGGTCACTCCACGAGCCCGCGCTCCCTGCTCGCCTCGTCCAGCCGCACGAAGCTCGCTCCCCTCCGCGCAAGCTCCTCCACGAACGCCCCCAGCGCCTCGAGCCGCCTGCCCAGCGGCACCCGGAGCTCCGGCTGGTGCGGCGCGAGCGCCTCGAGGCCGTCGCTCCGGTCGAGGAAGTCCATGCCGTGCAGCTCCAGGTTCACGAGCGCCTCCCCGGCGCACGCGCGCGCCAGGAGCCGCGCACCCGCCGCGCCCGCGAGCGCCACGCTCGTCCCGATGACCGGCAGCCGGAGCCCCGGCGTCACCTGGATCGGCAGCTCGACGAAGCGCCGGCCGCCGCGCCGGTACCACGGCCGCCCCGGCCGGTACGGCCGGCGCGGCGCCGCGAGCACGCGCGGGGTGTCCAGGATCGCCGAGGATCCCCTGCCCTTCACCCGCTGCACGCCCATCGCGAGCGCCTTCGCGGCGTAGTACGGCGGGCACGGGAACACCGAGGAGTCGAACGCGACACCGACCGCGTCGAGCGCGTCGAACAGCGCGTCGCTCACCGTGTACCCCGGCGCGCGGAAGCCCGTCGGACGCCGGCCGACAGCCTCCGCGATGGCCTCGGCGCCCAGCAGCACCTCCCGCGCGATCGCGGCGCGCGGGAGCCGCGAGAGGTCGTAGCGGTGCCCGTACGAGTGGTTCTCGACCGCGTGGCCAGCGTCGCTCAGCGCGCGCAAGGCCGCGGCGCTCTCGGGGCGCGCGAGGTCGTGGCCTATCGCGAACAGCGTGACGGGGATGCCGTGGGAAGCAGCGAAATCAGCGATGCGGGGGAGCGCCGTGTCGTAGACGGCGCTCAGCGCGACCGCCGCCCCGGAGCGATCCGGGACGGCGAGCCCGTGGATGGCGAGGTAGTTCGGGACCTCGTCGAGGTCGATCGAGACGGCGGCGAGGCGCCCCCGCATCGGACCGCGTCAGCTCGCGGCCATCTTCGCCACCTCGGCGGCGAAGTCGTCCTCTTTCTTGGCGATGCCCTCGCCGCGCTCGTACCGCACGAAGCGCGTGAGCTTGAGCTCGCCGCCGGCGGCCTTCGACGCCGCCTGGAGGAGCTTCTCGATCGTCTGGCCGGACTCGCCGCGCGACGCGGCCTCCACCGACTCCTGCTCGAGCAGCGCAACCTCCGAGTACCACTTGTTGAACTTGCCCTCGATGATCTTCGGCCACGCCGCCTCCGGCTTCGGCTTCGGATCCTCGCGCAGCTGCCCCTCGAAGATCTCCTTCTGCTTGGCCTTCAGCTCCTCGGTGACCTCCTCGCGGCGGAGGACGAGCGGGCTCATCGCGGCGGCCTGCATCGCCGTCTCGTCGATGAATTTCTGCACCGCAGGGTGCTCCGCCACCGCCTGGCTCGACGCCTCGACCGCGACGAGCACGCCGATCTTGCCGCCGAGGTGCACGTACGCGTGCGTGACGCCGTGCTTGCCCGCCGGGATCGACACGCGATCCCACCGGCGCACAGCGACCTTCTCGCCGATGCGCGCGGTCAGCTCGGTGGCCGTGTCGGCGATCGACTTGCCGCCGATCGAGAGCTGAGCCGCGTCCGCGCCGTCGGGGGCCTTCTCGACCGCCGAGAGCACGTCGCCGACGAACTGCCGGAACGCGTCGTTGCGGGCGGCGAAGTCGGTCTGGATGTTGACCTCGACCATCGTCGCGCTCCGCCGGTCGGCCGCGACCACCGCGCGGACCTCGCCCTCGGTGGCGGACGCGCCGGCCCGCTTGGCGCTCTTCGCGAGACCCTTCTTCAGGATGATCTCGACCGCCTTCTCCATGTCGCCCTCGGCCTCCGTGAGGGCGCTCTTGCAGTCGCTCATCCCCGCCTGGGTACGCTCACGAAGCTCCTTGATCGCCTGCGCATTGATGCCGGCCATGGCTCTTTCTCCTTCAACCTGGAACCTAGATAGGAAGAGGCCGCGCCGAGCGGCCCCCGTTCACCACACGTCCGACTGCTGTTGCACGAACGGCCCGTGCGAGGGCGGGTCGAACCGCAGAGGCACAGAAGGCGCAGAGGCGTGAAATTTTCATTTCTGTCCCTGCGCCCTCTCTGCTCTCTCGCGGCTGCCACACCGCCCAGGCGACCGGTGACATCGTCGTCACCCCACCGCCCGGGCGCTGGGCCGCTCCGTCGCGGCTCGCGCCGGGCTACGACGCCTGCTGCTGGCGCGGGCCGCCGCCGCGACCGCCGCCGCGGCCGCCCTGGTAGACGTTGATCTCGTCGCGCTGGCCGCGACCGCCGCCCGCCCCCTGCTGCGCGCCCTCGCCGTGATCCTTGCGGCGCTGCGCGCCCTCGACGCACGCGTCCGCGACGCGGGCCGTGATCAGCCGGATCGAGCGGATGGCGTCGTCGTTGCCAGGGATCACGAAGTCGACGAGATCCGGGTCGCAGTTCGTGTCCGTGATGGCCACGACCGGGACGTTCAGCTTGCGCGCCTCGCTGATGGCGATCGACTCCTGGTGCGGATCGATCACGAAGATCGCCGCCGGGAGGCCGCCCATCCCCTTGAGGCCGCCGAGGTACTTCTCGAGCCGCTCGCGCTCCTTCTCGAGGCGGACGACCTCCTTCTTGAGCAGCTGCTCGTAGGTGCCGTCCTCCTTCATGCGCTCGAGGGTGCGCAGGCGATCGAGGCCCTGCTTGATCGTCCGGAAGTTCGTCAGGGTGCCGCCGAGCCAGCGGTTCGTGACGAAGTACATGCCCGCCCGGCGGGCCTCCTCCTGCACGATGTCCTGCGCCTGGCGCTTCGTGCCGACGAACAGCACGTGACCGCCGCGGCCGACAGCGTCGGTCAGGAAGTCGTACGCGCGCTTGAAGAGCCGCGTCGTCTGATCGAGATCGATGATGTGGATGCCGTTGCGCGCGCCGTAGATGAACGGCCGCATCTTCGGGTTCCAGCGCTTCGTCTGGTGGCCGAAGTGCACGCCCGCGTCGAGCAGCGAGCGGAGCGGGAGCGGGAAATCCCCCGGCTGGGGGGCAGCGGCCTGCATGGTGTCGACCGCGGGGACGGATGCGGAGAAGCTGGTATCGGTCACGGCAGTGTCCTTTCGGTTGGTCCGCCGCTCCCCCTCCCGCGACCAACCCCAGGCGCGGACAGGAGCGTCCGTGCTGCTGGGGCACCGGGCCGCGGAATGCCGTGGGTGCCAGGAGAGCGTGTGGATTCGGTTCAGCGGCAGCGAAGGTGAGAGGATTCAGCCTCCGCTGTCCCCCTCGTCACGAGACCGCAAGAAGGGGGCGGTTTGCTACCCCGAGGCCCATCGCTTGTCAAGCGACGAAGCCACCGCATCGCACCGCAGTATTTCCGTGTGTTTGCGTGTGTCTCCGCGCTCCCCGCGCTCCCCGCGCTCCCCGCGCTCCCCGAACGGTTGTCCGCTCCGCCGTCCGCGTGGTTGCGCCGATGGACCGCGCGGCGCGGAGCACGGGAACGCCGGGCCACGCCCCTTGGCGCGCCGTGGCCCGGCATCCGCGATGGCGTACACTCGCCTCGTGCGAACCGCATCACGAGGCTTTCTTACCGCACGCTTCGCTTCGGTCTGCGCAGGGCTCGCGATCGTCTCCGCCTGCATCGCGTCGGCGCCCGAGGGCATCCGCCGGCAGACCGACGGCGACGGCGGCGATTTCGGCGTGGACCCGCAGACCACGTCGACGTCATCGTCCACCGGCGCAGGGCTGCCCGGCGGCGATCCGCACGCGCTGCTCGGCGCGGACCCGACGCACGGGCCGTTCAACGGGGGCCAGCGCGTCCTGCTCCACGGCAACGGCTTCAGCTCCCAGGTCCGCGTCTGGTTCGGCGACGTCGAGGTCGATCCGTCCGCGATCGTGCCCGTCGATCCCAGCCGGGTCCAGGTGGCGGCGCCGCCGGGCGCGGCGGGCCCGGTGGAGCTCGCCGTACAGAACGGCGACGACACGTCGACCCGGCGAGCGCTGCCGGGCGGCTACGTGTACGACGCGCTCTATGCGTCCCCGTCGAGCGGACCGATCTCCGGCGGGACGACCATCGAGCTCATCGGGCAAGGCACGCGCTGGGACGAGACGACGGTCGCGAAGATCGATCAGAAGCCGTGCTCGTCGCTCGCCGTCCCGGAGCCGACGCGGCTCGTCTGCACGGTGCCCCAGGGCACGCCGGGCGCGAAGACGATCTCGGTGACGACCGGCGGCGAGACGATCCTCGTGCTGGACGGCTACACCTACGAGGACAGCGTGAACGGCTACAAGGGCGGGCTCAGCGGCGCGCCGCTCGCGGGACGGCTCAAGGTGCTCGTCTACGACAACTTCACGGGTGACCCGATCCCCGGAGCGAGCGTCGTCCTCGGCGCCGACACGACCTCTCCGATCGAGGTCGACGCGTCCGGCGTCGCGGTGATCGAGGACGCGTCGCTCGATTCGCCGCGCACCGTCACCGTGGCCGCGACGTGCCATAGCCCGATCTCGTTCGTCGACGTGCCTGTCGACACGGTGACCGTCTACCTGGATCCGGTGCTCACGCCCGCGTGCGGCGCGTCCGGCGATCCGCCGCCGCCGGTCGGCGGCAAGGTCGGCAGCGCCGGGGCGATCGAGGGCGAGCTCGTGTGGGACACGTCGCTGGACCCCGGGAGCGTCGCGTGGGGCAACATCCCGAGCCCGCGCCGCGAGACCGAGCGAAAGGCGGCCTACGTGTTCACGACGGGCGTCGATCCGCTCGCGACCTTCAGGCTGCCGTCCGAGTTCCAGGCCATCACGCCGGAGACGTCGGGCGAGCTCGGGCACGGGTTCACGATGTACGTCGCGCCCGGCAACCGCACGATCTACGCGCTGGCGGGCCTCGAGGATCGCTCGACGACCCCGCCGCGGTTCACCGCGTACGCGATGGGCGTGGTCCGCGGGATCCCGGTGCTCCCGAACGAGTGGACGAGGGAGGTGTTCCTGCGGATCAATCAGCCGCTCGACCACGCCCTCTCGATGGACGTCAGGGCGCCGGCGAAGGGGCCGAAGGGGCCGGACCGGATCCAGGCGAACGTGTCGCTGATGATCGGCAACGACGGGTTCGCGACGCTCCCGATGGGCGCGCAGAGCCCGCTGATCCCGTTCAACGGGGGGCTGACGTTCGTGGGCGTGCCGCCGCTCGCGCGCGATCTGCTCGGCGCGAGCTATCACTCGTCCGCGCGCGCCGTGACCGGCAAGGCCGGGCTCGCGCCGCTGTCCGTCGTCGGGCGGGTCCTCTCGACCAGCACGAGCGAGCCCGTGCGCATCGGCGACTTCGTGGGGGTGCCGACGCTCGAGGCGCCCGCGCAGAACAGCGCCTGGGATGGGTCCCACCTCGCGACCTCGTTCGGCGCGGGCGCGCCCGTCGACCTCAGCGTCTACGACATCGCGAGCGGAAACGGCCTCATCCGGTGGACCGTGGCCGTGCCGGCAGGGTCGCACGCCGTCGAGGTGCCGGACCTCCGGCAGCTCGAGATCGAGAACGGCGCGCTGCCGCCGGGGCCGCTCACGATCGGGGTGTACGGGGCGAAGATCGACGGCTTCGATTACGGCAAGCTCGTCTACCGGCAGCTCAAGCCGGCAGGGATGTCGGCCTACTCCCTCGACAGCTTCAGCGCACACCTGTGATGAGCGCCCCGCCCCACCCGACGCGAGCGCGCAGGCCGACGCGCGCCCGGAAGCCAGGAAGCCGCGCCCGATCGCGGTATGCCGCCGCCGCCGCCCTCATCGCCGTCGCCGCGGGGCTCGGGCTCGCGCCGAGCTGCTTCGACAGCGGCACGCGGTGGGGCGATCGGCCCGAGGAGCCGCCGCCCTGCACGGCCGGCGAGGTGCGCTGCGGCGCGGAGCTCACGCGCTGCGAGGAGACCGGCGCAGGGCTGGCCTGGGTCACGCTCGACGACTGCGCCGCTCGAGGGCTCGTGTGCGCGTCGCTCGAGCTCGGCTGTCGGCCGTGCGTGCCCGCCGCGCACTCGTGCCGCGAGCAGGACGTCGTGGTCTGCGACGCGGACGGCAGCTTCGGCCGCGTGATCGACACGTGCGACACGGAGGCCGGCGAGGCGTGCCGGAGCGGGAGCTGCCAGCAGCTGTGCACCGTCGCGGAGCTCGAGCGGAGCAACGTGGGGTGCGAGTACTGGGCGGTCGATCTGGACAACGCGCGGATCGACGCGACCGGAAACGCGGCGGCGCAGCAGTTCGCGGTGGTGGTCTCGAACCCGCAGCCGGACGTGCCGAACGAGATCCACATCTTCCAGGACGACGGCGCGCCGGGCGACGCGCCCGCCCCGGTGGAGATCGCGAGCGCGCTCATCGCGCCGCTCTATCTCCAGGTGTTCAAGCTCGGGCCGCGCGAGGTCGATGGCAGCCCGGAGGGCGAGTACAACACGGGCACGCACACGGCGCTCACGCGGCACGCGTACAAGATCACGTCGAAGTTCCCCATCGTCGCTTACCAGTTCAACCCGCTGGAGAACGCCAACGTGTTCTCCAACGACGCCTCGCTGCTGAAGCCGCGCGAGGCGCTGACCTACAGCCCGGGCGCGATGGCGACGGCGTACGTCGTCACCGGGTGGCCGCAGACCATCGCGGTCACGGACGATCCGGACACGAACTTCGATCCGCAGAACCCGATCGATCTTCGGGCGTTCCTGACCATCGTCGGGACGCGCGAAAACACGACCGTGCAGGTGACGACGACGGCGAGGGTCGTCGGGGGCGGGCCCGTCCCGGAGACGCCGGAGGGCGGGTCGATCGAGGTCAAGCTCGGCGCGTTCGACGTGCTCAACCTGGAGAGCGGCGGGTTCAACGCGGACTTCACCGGATCGATCGTGAAGGCCGATCAGCCCATCGCGGTCTTCACCGGAAACGAGGCCTCGGACGCGCCCCACTTCGACGAGCTCGCGGATCGCCGCTGCTGCGCCGACCACCTGGAGGATCAGCTCGATCCGACCCGGACCGCCGGCAAGCGGTTCGCGGTGCCGCACACGCCGAGCCGGTCCAAGACCGTGAAGGAGGCCGGCGCGCGGATCGAGGCCGTGCCCGAGCCGGAGTACGTCAGGATCGTGGCGGCGAGCAGCAAGGGCGCCGTGATCGAGACGACCCTGCCGCCGCCGGACGATCGGATCACGCTGTCGTCGCTGGGCGAGTTCCGCGAGGTGACGGCGTGGGGCGACTTCATGATCGAGAGCTCCGAGCCGGTCATCGTGTCGCAGATCATGGCCAGCCAGAACGCGACGGGGGTCAAGCAGGGGCTGCCAGGCGGAGATCCGAGCCTGATCATCCTGCCGCCCATCGAGCAGTTCCGGCCGGACTACGTGTTCCTGACGCCGGACAAGTACGCGTTCGACTTCATCTCGGTGGTCGCGCCGCGGTCGGCCGTCGTGCGGCTCGACGACGTGACGCTCGGGCCGGACGAGTGCGAGATCGCGCCCGCGGACGGGCTCACGGAGGAGCAGCGCGGGGGCCGCGCGCCGTCGTTCGTCGTCTACCGCTGCCAGCTGAGCTTCGCGGCGATCGATCCGGCGCGGCAGGCGCCGGACAACGTGCTGCCCGGGATGCAGCGCGACGGCGTGCACTGGCTCACGGCCTCCGCGCCCGTGGGGCTGCTCGTGACGGGGTTCGACTCGTTCGTGAGCTACGGGTACGCGGGCGGCACCGAGCTCCGCGAGATCGCGCCGCCGGACTGAGTCGCCGCGGTCAGCCGCCGCCGCCGAGCAGCCCCTTCAGCTTGGCCACGAGCCGCAGCGCGTCGAGCGGCGCGAGCCGATCGACGTCCACAGCGCGCAAGGTCTCGATGACGGCCGACTGCTCCGGCGGCACCGCGGCCTGCGCCGGGGCGAACAGGTCGAGCTGCGCGGCGCCGCCGCGCGTGCGGCCGCGGAGGGAGGCGTGCTTGCCGCCCGGCAGCGCGGCGCCCGACTCCAGCGTCGCGAGGATCGCGCGGGCGCGCGCGAGCACGCTCTCGGGGACGCCCGCGAGCCGCGCGACCGCCACGCCGTAGCTGCGGCTCGCGGGGCCCGCCTCGAGCTTGTGGAGGAAGATGACGTCGTCGCCGTGCTCGCGCGCGGCGACCGAGTGGTTCGCGATGCCCGGCGCGCGCGCCGAGAGCTCCGTCAGCTCGTGGTAGTGCGTCGCGAACAGGGCGCGGCAGCCGATCGCGTCGAACAGGTGCTCCGCCACGGCCCACGCGATCGCGAGGCCGTCGTACGTGCTCGTGCCGCGGCCGATCTCGTCGAGGATCACGAGCGATCTCCGCGTCGCGTCGCGGAGGATCTCGGCGGTCTCCCGCATCTCGACCATGAACGTGCTCTCGCCGCGCGCGACGTTGTCGCTCGCGCCCACGCGCGAGAGGATCCGGTCGACGAGGCCGATCTCCGCCTCGCGCGCGGGGACATAGCTGCCCATCTGCGCGAGGACCACGATCAGCGCCACCTGGCGCATGAGCGTCGACTTGCCCGCCATGTTGGGGCCCGTGATCAGCCAGAGGCGCTCGCCCGAGAGATCGAGGCGGGTGTCGTTCGGAACGAAGTGCCCCGCGGCCGCGTAGCGCTCGACCACGGGGTGGCGGCCGTCGCGGATCGCGAGCGCCTCGCCCGCCGTGACGTGCGGCCTCACGTAGTCGTTGCGGTGGGCGACGTCGGCGAGGGCGGCGGCGACGTCCCACGCGGCGAGCTTGCGCGCGAGCGCGCGGAGGCGGCCCTCGCTCTTCGCGACGAGGGCCCGCAGCCGGTCGAAGAGCGCCGTCTCCCGCTCCAGCGCGCGCGCCCCGGCGTGCTCGATCTTGTCGGCGAGCTCGTCGAGCTCGTCGCTCGTGTAGCGCTCGCCTGTCGCGACGGTCTGCTTGCGGCGGAAGGTCTCCGGGACCTTGGCGATGTGCGCGCGCGTCACCTCGATGTACCAGCCGAAGACGCGCGTGTACTTGACCCGGAGCGAGGGCGCGCCCGTCTGCGTGCGCAGCTTCGCCTCGAGCGCGAGGATGAGCTCCGTCGCGTTCTTCTCCACGCCGCGCGCGTCGTCGAGCTCCTTGTCGTACCCCTCGCGGAAGATGCCGCCCTCGCGCGTGTTCGGGGGCGGCCGCTCGATCAGCGCTGCAGTGAGCTCGGCGCAGACGTCGGCGACGACGTCCAGCGACGCCGCCTCGGCGAGGAGCGGCTCGGAGCCCGACGCGGCCGCCGCGCCGTCCTTGCCTCGCGCAGCGGCGCCGTCCTTGCCCCGCGCGGCGGCGCCGTCGTCGCCCCGCGACGCTGCCTTGCCGAGGTCGGGGATCGACCGGACCGCGGCGATCGCCGCCGGGGCCGCCGTGAGGCCGTCGCGCAGGAGGCCGAGGTCGCGCGGCGTGGCCTCGCCGAGGAGCGCGCGGACGCTGAGGCGCTCGAGGTCGCCGACGCCGCCGAGCGCTTGCCGCAGCTCGCCGCGGGCGCGCGGGTGCGACACGAAGAGCTCCACCTCGTCGAGGCGCCGGCGGATGCCGGCCAGATCCGCGAGCGGCGAGAGCAGGCGGCGGCGCAGGAGCCGGGCGCCGCCCGGGGTGACCGTGCAGTCGATGACGTCGAGCAGGGTGCCGCGGCGGCCGCCGTCCGCGGCGCGCACGAGCTCCAGGTGCGCCTGGGCCGTCTCGTCGATGCGCAGCGTGCCCGAGGTGTCGTGCGGGGCGATGCGGCGCACCGGGATGCGCGCGCCGGGGCTGCAGCGGCGCGCGAAGCGCAGCGCCCGCGCGGCGGCGCGCACCGCCGGGAGCGGGTGCTCGGCCAGCGCCGCCGCCGAGATCGGCTCGATCGCGGCGTCGTCGAGGATCGCCGCGACCTGCGCGCTGTCGAGCTCCTCGTCGTCGCGCAGCGCCGCGCGGCAGGCGAGCGAGGCCGCGGCCGCGCGGACGTCCGGGAGGTCCCGGGCGATCAGCGCCTCGCGCGGATCCGCCCGGGCGAGCTCCGCGAGCAGCGTCGCGGCGTCCGGGACCGAGGTGGCCGAGAGCTCGCCGGTGGAGAGATCCAGCAGCGAGAGGCCGTACGGGCCCCCGGCTCCAAGGGCGTCGCCGCGGGGCGCTCCGCCGCCGTCGACCGCCGCCAGGTAGTGGTTGGCGCGCGCGTCGAGCTGCTCGGTCTCGGTGACGAGCCCCGGCGTGACGACGCGCACGACCTGCCGCGGCACGAGCCCCTTGATCTTCGACGGATCGCCGCACTGCTCGCAGATCGCCACCTTGTGGCCGAGCGCGAGCAGCCGCGCGATGTACCCGTGCGCCGCGTGGTGCGGGACGCCGGCCATCGGGGATTCGTCGGGCTCGCCCTTGTTGCGGCTCGTGAGCGTCAGGTTCAGCGCGCGCGACACGAGGACCGCGTCGTCGTTGAACATCTCGTAGAAGTCGCCCATCCGGAAGAAGAGGATGGCGTCGGGGTGGAGCGCCTTCGCATCCTCGTACTGGCGCATCACCGGGGTCAGCTTCTTCCTGGCCGCAGGCTGCTCGGACGGCTGCATCGCCGGCGTCTTAGTCTCGACCGCCGGTGAGGTCTACGCGTGATTCGCGCGTTTGTTCCGCTGTTTTCGTGGAAATCTCGGCGCCGAAACCGCAATGCCGCGGTGCCGGCAGGCGGCTCAGCGGAACCGGCGCGCCACGGCGACGTCGCGTGAGCTCAGCAGGAACAGGCCCTGGACCGAGCCGTCGGTGACGGCGAGCTCGCCCGTGGCCGGAACGAGCTGGATGGCCTGCGGCTGGAGCTCCACTGTGTCGCTGATGTCCGCGAGGTCCAGGGCGAGCGGCGTGAACGCCCCCTGGGTGGTGAAGCGGAACTGCATGTCCTGCTCGGGCACGCCGCCCGTGACCGCGAACCGGAACATCGGGTTGATGAACGCACCCGGATCACCGTCGGTGACGCGCCCGTCGCGCGGTGTGTGGACGACCCGCCCGTTGAGCCGCGAGAGGCGCGTGTCGCACGAATTCCGGCAGGCGCCCGTCGCGGGATCGGCGATCACGTGGTGCAGGAAGCCGGCGCCGTTGCTCCGGACGACCCACTGCCCCCCTGCGCGGATGCCGAGCTGCACCGAGCCGGCGAAGCAGCACGCCGCGAACTTGGCCTCGGCCTCGGCGGCCGGAGCGAACTCGAGGTGGTCGTCGTAGGCCTCCTCGATGCGGAGCGCCGGGCGCGACGTGATGACGCTGCCGTACTTCGCGTTGCAGGTGTCGAACGAGCACACGGACGAGTCGACGTTGTTCCAGTAGGTGGCGTCCTCGTCCGGGAGCTCGGACGTGATCTGGGCGAAGTCGGCGAGCTGCTCGGCGCGGGTCTCGGCCTCGCCCTCCGGGACGCCCGCGGCCTCCAGCTGCGCCTTCACGCTGGTCAGGCTCTGGACGCCGCGGCGGCAGAAGCGGGCGTCCGCGCCCCTCAGGTAGAGGTTCTCGTCGAAGGCCACGGCGGCCCGGGTGATCGACGTGAACACCCCCTCGTAGGTCACGGTCCACGTCTCGTTGGCGATGTGCACCCGCGGGTCCTCGAGGTTCATCGTCAGCGCGTGCTGCGGTCCGCCGGACCTCAGCACGAGCCCCTGCTCGTCGAGCTCGCTTTCAGCGCTGTCGCTCGACGCGATCGCCTCGCGCTGCACCCCCACCGCGAGCGCGAGGTCAGGCGAGGCCCCCTCGGACGGGAACGTGGCGCGCATCTTCGGGCTCTCCGCGGAGAGCGGCACGACCGCGCCGCTGCGATCGTAGAGGATCGGCAGGCCCTGCACGCCGGGCTCGATCTGGCCGGATCCGTCGCTCGCCACGACGTAGGTCTCGGAGCGGACGGCGTGCGGGAGGACGACGTTGCAGGACGCCTCGCCGCTCGTCTCGAGCAGCGGGCTGCTCGGCGAAGCGTCGGCAGCGCAGCCCGCGCGGACGCTCTGGCGCTCCGGTCCGCGGCAGGCCCCGTCGAGGTCGTCGATGTCGACGATCGCGACCTGGCCGTTCGTGAGCGCCATGTACGCGAACGTGCCCCGGAGCTTCAGCGGGCCGGCGCCGGAGTCGCGATCGGCCGACGTGCGGTACAGCGTCTCGATGTCGCACGACGTGACGCTGCTGTCGCACGGCGTGAGCTTCGGATCGGGGCTGCACCGGATCCCCCTCGGCACCACGCCCGTCGCCGGGAGGCTCTTCGGGACGTCGCGCTGCACGATCGCGAGATCGCGGACAGGCGCCGGCAGGCGGACGCGGTCGGGCGGCTGGAACGGGTTCCAGTCCGGATTCTCGCGAGAGAGCGGCGACCGGCTGGGCGCGCCGTCGCTGACGTCGAAGACCATCACGCTGCCGTCGCCGGCGTCGACCGCGTAGAGGTAGCGGCTGAAGTCGGGGGGCGACGCCAGGCTCACCGCGAGGCGCGTCGTCGTGACGACGCGCCCTGGATCGAGCGTCGACGCGGGGAGCAGCGGGGGTGACTCGCGCGGCTCGCAGGGCGTCGGGAGGTCGACGACGTGGATCACCGGCGCGTCGAGATCCGCGATGAACAGGCGCTTGTCGGAGAGCGCGAGCCCAGCGGGCCGGGGCTTCTCGGAGGCCTGCTCCGGGCTGGTCGCGGCCGCCGGCTGGGCGCACTCGGGACCGCGCGGCGCCTCATCGGGCGTCTCGGCCGGCGGGAGCGAGACCCCGAGAGGGACCCACCGCTCCACGTCGCACGCCTCGAAGCCGCCGTCCTCGCCCTCGAGGAGCTTCTGCGCGTCGATCACGGCGATGCCGCCGAGATCGGGCAAGGTCACGAGGAGCTTCTGCCGGCCGCCGCCCTCCATGTCCAGGCTCCCGTTCGACGTGGAGCAGACGTCGTCCACGAACGCACCGGGGTCGCCAGGCTCGGTCGGCTCGACGTCGTAGCTGCCTTCGCACGAGCTCCGCAGCTTGCCGCTGCCCTCCGGGTCCGGCGGGTCGGCGACGAGCAGCATCTCGCCAGGCGCCGAGGGGAGCGAGCAGGCCGGCCAGGAGCTGAGCGACGGGACCGGGCAGCCTTCGCGCGGCAGCACCTTCGCCGACGGGAGCGCGTAGATCCCCGCGCGCCCCGGCTCCGCGACGGCGACGAACGACGCGGTCCCGCCCGGCGTCGCGACGATGTCGACCGGCTGCGCGCCGACCGGGAGGAAGCTCGGGGCGGGCGTGCCCGGGTCCCGATCGACGGTCAGCGCCGACTCGGTCGTCATGTCGACGATCGCGACCTCGCCGCGCGCTGTCTGCGTGACGAGGCCGTAGAGGTGCGGGAGCGTGGCCCTGCCCCCGTCCTCGGCGTCGACCTCGTAGTCGGTGGACGACTCGACGTTGCGGTACGAGCAGTCCGTGATCGGCAGCGAGCGCATCACGCCCGGCTTGTCCGGATCCGGCCGGTCGACGGCGAGGCAGACGAACGCGCTGCGGCCGGACTGCGCCAGGGCCTCGACGGTGACCGGCGTGGCCTCCCCGGCGCACCCGGCGAGCGCCAGGGCGGAGGTGGAGGCGAGGAGCGCGAGGCGCGGCTTCATTGGGACTCCCGGGGCGGGACGGGCGTGCCCACCGTGAGGATCATCGTTCCGAACGTGCTCGCCTTGCGCATGTCGAGGTCGACAACGCCGAGGTACGAGTCGGTGAAATGCGCGATGTACATGAGGGAATAGGTGTCGCGGCCGGCGCCGCCCTGCTCGCGGTCGCAGCGCTCCTTCTCGTCGCCGCACGCGGAGCCCGTGTCGAACGCGAGCGCCTGCGGCCCGCGCCCGGTCTTGATGACGGCGTCGACGCGGCGCGCTTCCGGGTCGTAGGAGAACGCGAGCCCCGCGTCGAACGCGAGCGCGAAGACCCTGCGGCGAGGCACGCCTTCCGGGTCGATCACCTCGCCGATCTCGATCCGAGACGGGTAGGCCCCGAGCGGGGCGGCGTCGCTGAACGCGATCGTGTCGTACACCGAGGCCCGCCCCTCCGTGCCGACGTCCGAGCCCTTCTTGACCAGCGTCGTCGTCAGCTCGCCGATGAGCAGCGAGTTCGGTCCGCGATGCGCCACGTACACAGGGATCGGGATCTCCACGCACCGCTCGAGGCACTCGGCCACGTCTGCGCCACCCGCGCAGCCGTCCTCGCACGCCTGCCGCTCGCTCGCGTCGAACGCGACCCCGCGGGAGTCGGTCCCCCTCGCGAGCGCGGTGATCGGCGTCGGGGTCGACTCGTTCAGGCGCGGCGCCGCGCCTGAAGCGGCGTCCTGATAGCGGAGAAGGCCGAGCTCCGACGACGCGATGTACGTGACCGCGAACGCGGGCTGGTAGTCGATCCCCCACCCGTTCTTCTCCAGCTCGCCGAGCACGCTCGGGCGCGGCACGGCCGCGAGCTCCGTCGGTCCGAGGCCGAGGTCGGTGAGGACGTACGCCAGCTGCGGCCTCTCGCTCGCTTCCCAGCGGTTCACGATGACGCTCGCGGCGTTCTCCGTCTGATGCGAGACGACGATGCTCGTCCCGTCCGGGCCGGCGGCGATCCCGAACGGCTCCAGCGGCAGCTTGCGCCGGATGAGCTCCTGGCCGGGGTCTTCCCCGATGCGGTGATCTCTGCCGCAGCGCCCGCCCGCCGCGCTCGCGCCGCAGTCCAGCCGAAAGCAGGCCTCGCCCTGGCAACGCTGCGCGCCGGCGTCGTCGAACCGGTCGTCGGCGACGTCGAAGAAGGTCACCGAAGGGTCACCGCGCACGGGCACGAACAGGCGCGCCTGCCGCTCCGCGCCGGGGTCGGCGGCCTCGCCGCTGAGCGGCCTGTGCACGAGGAGGAGGTTGGACGCGAACGCGCCGATCACGGCCGAGCTCCGGACGACCTCCTCGTCGCCCTGGAGGGCGGAGAGGTTGAGCGGCCCGCACGGCCCCGGGTAGAGCGACGACGCGGCGTTCGTCTTCAGCCCCACCGCATCGCACGCACCGCGCACGCCGCCGCTGGCGTCCTGCCCGCCAGGAGCGAGCCCCGACTGGAGCGTGAGCGCCCGCTTGCGCAGCCGCTGGAGGTCCAGCGCCTGGACCGTGCCGCCGTTGAACTGGAGATCGAAGTCCGAGTTCGCGACGTAGAGGACCCGTCCGCCGGGAGACACCGCCAGGCCCGTCGGATAGTAGAGCCCCTCGACCGGCGGCGGCAGCCCCTCGCCCTCGACGAAGCAGCCCACGCCCCCGAGCCCGCCCACGATCGAGGCCGCGAGGCCCACGCCAACGACGCGAGGTGTCTGGAGAAGTGTGCGGGCGAGCTTCATGCGGGCGCGGAGACTAGTCAGCACCTGGAGCACTGGCAACCCGCTCCTCTCCGCGGGTTCGTTTGCGGCGGACGCGCGCCGAGCGCGCGGCGCTCGCAGCGGTCCTCCTGGCGAACGAGCGGCAGACGCCGCTGCGAAGGCCCTCGTTTCTCGCCTGCACCTGCCGCAACGCAGCACGGCCGCACGGCCTGCCCCGGGTGAGCGCGCGCGGCCCGCCAGGCGCGGCCTCCTCCTGGCGAGACGCTCTGCTCCAGGCGAGGCGCTCTGCAGCGGCCGCCCGTCACGGGGTGGCGAGCCCGGCGGCGGGGTGAGATGGCGCTCCCCTGCGCCGGGTGGTGCCCAAGGTGCGCCCCTGCGGTGCGGGCTCCGCAGGTCAAGGTCGACCGGGATCGATCGCCGTCGTCCGTCCCCCTGCACGTTGATCTCGGAGACGCGGCGCGCCTTTGCTACGTTGGTCGCCGGGACATGGCCGATCTCGCAGCCGCCCTTGTCATGGGAATCGCCCTTCTTGGGCTGATCTATTGGTATTTTCGCTCGAACAACGGCGACCGGGCCCGGCCTCGCGCAGCGACGACGCTGACGCAGGGGGGCCCAGGAGCTCAAGCCCTCGACGAGGGGGAGGGAGATCTCGAAGATTCAACGACGAGGACAGGCGCAGCAGGGTTGCGGGGCGGCACGCCCGCGAGCGAGAGCGCCCACGCGAAGACCACCGGAAGTCACGGCCGCACCGAGCGGATCTCGAGCGCCGACTGGAAGCGATCGAACGGCTCGTCGCGCCGCGACGACGACGATGACGCGTTCGACGACGATGACGACGACCTCACGCTGATCACGCTGGCGCCGCCGGAGGTGCTGCAGAGCACGATCAAGCGCGCGAGCATCCCGTCCTACGGCGGCGACGATGACGACGACGACGATGATGACGACGGGCACGAGCGCGAGGAGCCGTCCGCCGTCCCCATCATCTACGACGACGAGGCGGCCGTCGACGAGCCGACCAGCTCGTCGCCGCTGCTGCTCATCAGCGCCGTCGGACAGACGGATCCCGGCCAGAAGCGCAAGAAGAACGAGGACTGCTACCTCTGCCTGGACGAGCACTACCTGTTCGCCGTGGCGGACGGCATGGGTGGCCACGCGGGCGGCGACGTCGCCAGCCGCCTCGCGGTCGACACGATCGCGCGCGCGTTCAAGGATCAGTCGTTCGTGGAGAGCGACGAGGAGAGCCCCTACCCCGACGTCCCGCGTCGCGGCAGCGAGCTCGCGGTCGCGATCCAGCAAGCGAACCAGGCGATCTACGAGCGGGCCCACGCCGAGCGGAGCCTCACGGGCATGGGCACGACCCTCGTCAGCGCGCGGTTCTCGCCCAACAAGCAGCGCCTCTACATCGGCCACGTGGGCGACAGCCGCTGTTATCGCCTGCGCGACAACGAGCTGACGCAGCTCACCACCGATCACACGATGGGCGCCGCGGGGATCACCGGGCCGATGGCGAACCACCTGAGCCGGGCGATCGGAATCTCCCCCGCAGTCAAGGTCGATCTGATCATCGCCCGGCCCCACCCCGGCGACGTCTACCTCCTCTGCTCCGACGGCCTCTCGAAGATGACGAGCCACGAGGCGATCCGCGACATCCTGCTCGCCGAGCCCGATCCCGAGAAGGCGTCGCAGGCGCTCATCGAGAAGGCGAACGCGGGCGGCGGGCGGGACAACATCACCGTCATCCTCGTCCGCGTCAGCGACCCCAAGGACCTCGCGCGGCTCGCCTCGCGCGCAGGCGCCAGCGCCGGCGCCAGCGCAGGCTGACCGCTCGCCGGCCGCTTCCCCCCTCCCTCCCCCTCCAACGAGATCGACCGCGCGCGACGCTGACCGAGAGGTCCGCGCGGCGGGCGGAGCACGCCCGCCGCCCGCAGGCCACTGCAGACAGCGTGTCTGCATTGCCACGAGTCCCGATGGATCCTCATGCTCCGCGCGGGTCGGCTGCCCACGTGTATACGGGCAAGTGATCACGCTCGTCACGGATTCGGATCCCGCTCACGCATAATCGCGATTTCGCGGCCATTACGATTCGCGGGCTTCGATTATCACTTCGATTGATGCTTGCCGGGCTCGCAAAGAGAAACGACGTGAGCTCTTGACGTGCTTTGGCTCGAGAGGGCTTCATGGCGGCCACGAATGGCTCGTCTATCGGAGCCGCTGATCGGGGATATGGCACGCTCGTTTCTCTGCATGATCGCCTTCGCCTCTCTGCTGCTCAGCGCGCCCTCGCTCGCGGCAGAGCCGGCGCGCCGCGCGCTGCGGCTGCGCTACAGCGAGGGTGCGCAAGCGGCCTCGTGCCCTGGAGAGAGCGCGCTGCGCGAGCGGATCCGGCTGCGCGTCGGGTACGATCCTTTCCGCGAGGACGCGACCGAGGAGGTCGACGTCGCGATCAGGCCTCACGGCGCCCACGTCGTCGCGACGACCACCTACCGGAACGCCGACGGGCGGGTCTCCGGCCGGGGCTTCGACCTCTCGCACGGAGACGGCGCCTGCGAGCAGCTCACCAACACCGTCGCGCTCGCGATCTCCTTCGCGCTGACGCCGTTCGCGAGCGACGAACGAGCGCCCGCAGCGCCGCCTCGCCCAGAGAGCGCGCCGGCGCGCCCGGAGCCTGCGGGCGGGCCCGGCGAGCCATGGAGTTCGGCGCGGGTCGGCACGGGCGCGATAGCGGGGCTCGGGGTGTCCGAGGGGCTGTTCGGCGGCGCCTCCTTGCTCTTCAGGGTTCGCTGGTCACAGAGCCTCTCCTTCTCGCTGGAGAGCCGGGGCACGTTCGCCGTCTCGAACCCGAGCGCGCGCGGAAACGGCGAGGTGTCGAGTCCATACACCCCGAGCCCCGGCGGGAGCACGAGCGTGAGAGCGCCGTACCTGCGCACGCACGCGAGCGGGGCGTTCGCTCCGTGCCTCCACACGGCCGACCTGCTCGTCACGTGCGCTCTCGTCGAGATGGGCGTGGCGCACGTCGGCGATCGGTCCGCCCCCGCCACCGACGTGTCTCTGCTGTTCATGGGGCTCGGGCTCCGCGGCGGGATCGAGCTCGCGCTCAGCGACGCGCTCTCGTTCTATTCGCACGCCGAGGTCCTCGTCTCCTTCGGGCTCCTCGACCCCCCGCTCGCCGGCGCGCTGAGACCTCCGCGTCCGAGCGCATCCATCGGCGCCGGGCTCCTCGCGGGGTTCTGAGCGCACGGAGGGGGGCGCGCGGGCAGGAGGATGGTGCGGACGGCGCGACGGCGCGGATGCTGGCTGGAATTTTCGAGCGCCGTGCCTTGCTCGCCCCGCTCATGGAGGGCGCCACGCTGCGGAGCAGCACGACGATAACGCGCGACTCGGGCTTCGGCCCAGGTCGCCCGCCGGCGCTCCGCGCCGCGCAGAACGCCTTCTCGCTGGCATGAAGACGCGAGGTTCGCGTAGCCTATCCGGACGGTGCTCCCGGAGTCCACCGACCCGACCGACCGCTTCATGATCGAAGCCCGCAGCCGAAGCGGCGGCATGGGTGATATTTTCAAGGGCACGGATCAGACCACCGGCGCCCCGGTCGCGCTCAAGGTCCTGCGCGCCGCCGCGTCGCCCCAGGAGCGCGCCCGCTTCGCGCGCGAGATCGCGATCCTCGCCGATCTGCGGCACCCGAACATCGTCCAGTACATCGCCCACGGCACCTGCCTCGACGGGCGCCTCTTCTTCGCGATGGAGTGGCTGGACGGCGAGGATCTCGGGCAGCGCCAGCGGCGCGCGCCGCTCGGCATGCGCGACTCGGTGGAGGTCGTCCGGCGCAGCGCCGCCGCGATGGCCGCCATCCACGCCCGCGGCGTCGTCCACCGCGACCTCAAGCTCTCCAACATCTTCCTCGTCCGCGGCAAGGGCACCGCGATCAAGCTGATCGACTTCGGCGTCGTGAAGCTCGCGGTGCCGGACGACTGCCCGACCGAGCGCGGCACCATCATCGGCACCCCGCACTTCATGGCGCCCGAGCAGGCGCGCGGCGAGGCGGTCGACGCGCGGGCCGACGTGTACTCGCTGGGCGCCGTGCTGTTCCGCCTCGTCACGGGCAGGAACGTGTTCGAGACCGAGAACGCGATCGCCCTGCTCAGCCGCCTCGTGATCGAGGATCCCCCGCGCGCGCAGCAGATCCGCTTCGACGTGCCCGAGGCCCTCGACGAGGTGCTCGCGCGCGCCATCGCCCGTGATCGCGAGCAGCGGTACGAGAACGGCGGCGAGCTGGCGCGGGCGCTCGCGCGGGTCGGGGAGCTGAACAACGATCCTCCCGCGACCGACAGGTCCGCCTCGATCGTCCGGCGCGCGGCCGCGCAGGAGAACATGCCGGGGCCCGCCGGGCCGGGCGACGAGCGGCCGCAGGTGCGGCTCGCCAACGGCGAGCGGCGCGTGATCGCCTGCGCGCTCTTCGAGCTGGGTGCCGGGCCGCTCCGCCCCGAGGTGGACGCCGCGCTCCGCGAGGCACTCGGCGACGATCCGCGGTTGGAGCCGCTCCCCGACGGGAGGCTCGTCGCGGCGCTCGGGGTGGAGCGCTCGCGGGGCGATGAGGTGGCCCGCGCCGCGCGGGCGGCGCTGACCGTCGCCCGATCGACGCCGGGCGCGCGGGCCTCGGTCGCGATCGGGCACGCCGTCCGCGGCCGGGCGAGCCTGGCCGGCGAGGCGCTCGAGCGCGCTGCCCAGCAGCTGGAGTACGCGGCGCCCGGCGCGGTCCGGATCGACGCGCACGCGACCGCGGCGCTGGAGGGGCGGTTCGTGGTCCAGGAGGACGCGCGCGGCGGCGTGCTCGTCCACGAGGACGCCGCCGGCTTCGACGCGCGCAAGCTCGCCGGGCTCCCCACGGCGACCCTCGGGCGCGAGCACGAGCTCGCGAGGCTCCAGGGCATCTTCAAGCAGATCGCCGAGGACGGCGCGCCGCGCGCGGCGCTCGTGACCGGCCCCGCCGGCATCGGCAAGAGCGGCGTCCGCGCCGCGTTGATCCAGCACCTCGAGACGGCGCCGCACGCGCCGATCATCCTCCTCTGCCGCGGCGACGCGATGAGCCAGGGCGCGGGCATCACGGGGCTGGGCCGCGCCCTGCGCTCGCTCATGGGCGTCCGCGACTGCGAGCGCCTCGAGGACCAGGTGCAGAAGGTGAGCGCCCACGTGGCGATGCGCCTGGCCCGCCCGCTCCGCTTCCTCGCCGGCTTCATCGGGGAGCTCGCCGGCGTGCCCTTTCCGGACGAGGACAACGAGCCGCTGCGCGCTGCCCGCGAGAGCCCGCAGCTCATGGAGTCGCGCACGCGGATGGCGGTGGAGGCGTTCTTCCGCTCGAAGTCCGAGACCACGCCGCAGATCCTGGTCATCGAGGACATGCACTGGGCCGACAGCACCACCGTCCAGCTCGTCGACTGGCTGCTCGGCTGCGCCGATCTCCGCTTCGGGGTGTTCGGCTTCGCGCGGCCCGAGCTCTCCGCCCGGTTCCCGTCGCTGTGGGAGCACCGCGACGTGACCCGCGTGACGCTCCCCCCGCTGTCCCCGCAGGCCGCGGATCGGCTCGTGGCGGACGCCGTCCCGCAGGCCGACCCGGCCACGCGCGGGGCCATCGTGCAGCGCGCCGGCGGCTACGGGCTCTTCCTGGAGGAGCTCATCCGGTCCGCGGCGGAGGGGCGGGACGGCGTGCCGCTCAGCGTGCAGGCCCTCGTGCAGGTCCGCGTCGACCGCATGTCGAGCGGGGTGCGCGGGGCGCTGCGCGCCGCCTCCGTCTTCGGCCAGGTCTTCTGGACGGCGGGCGTCGCTGCGCTGCTCGAGCGCGCCGTGGGCGCGGAGCTCGCCGAGCTGGAGGCGGGCGAGATGATCGCGCGCCAGCTGGAGCCGCGGGTCCCTGGGCAGGTGCAGTGGACGTTCCGGCAGGCGGTCGTGCGAGACGCGGCGTACGCGTCGATCCTCGAGGAAGACCGGGCCGCGCTCCACATCGCCGCCGCCGCCTGGCTCGAGTCCGCGGGCGTCGATCCGGGGCTCATCGCGCGCCACGCGGAGGCGGGCGGCGACAAGGCGCGGGCCGCGCTGCTGTACGCGCGCGCGACGCGGGACACGGCGGCGAGCGGCGCGGGGCTCGACGAGGCGCTCGAGCTCGCGACGCGCGGGCTCGCCTGCGGGGCCGAGGGGACCACGCGCGCCGCGCTCCTGGTGCGCCGCGGGGAGATCCTCGAGCTCCTCGGCCGCCTCGACGAGGCGCTCGACGCCGCGGAGCAGGCGTCGCGCCTCGCGCTGCCCGGCTCGGATCTGTGGGGCGAGGCGCAGGTCGTCGCGGCGACCTGCACGATCGAGACAGGCCAGAGCGCCGAGGGCGACGCGCGCGCCGCGTCCGCGCTCTCTCCGCAGTTCGCGGCGGCGCTCTCGCCCTCGATCCGCGCGAAGCTCCTCGCGTCGCGCGTCCGCGCCCTCGCGGCGCTGGGCCGGCCCGCCGAGGCGCTCCGCGCCGCGCACGCGGCCATGGAGGCCGCGCGCGGGAGCGGCTCGACCGACGCGCTCCTCCACGCCCGGGAGGCCCACCTGGCCGCGCTGATGCACGCCGGCGACCTGGCCGCCGCGGCCTCCCTGGGCGCGTCGCTCGTCGCGGACGCCGACGGGGCCGGCGACACCGTCATCGCGGCGAGGGCCCGCCTGAGCACCGGCTCGGCGCTGAACCAGCTCGGTCTGTTCGAGGAGGCGCAGGCGCTGCTCGAGCGCGCGCTGCTCGACGCGCGGAGCCGGAAGCTCCGGGCGATCGAGGGGTTCGCGCTGCACAACCTCGGCATGTCGCACGCGCGGCTCGGCAACATCGAGGAGGGCGTCGCGCTCGAGCGCCAGGCGAGCGAGATCGCCGACGCGTGCCAGATCTCCCGCCTCAGGTTCGCCGGCCGGCTGTACGAGGCGCTCTTCCTCGTCTGGCGCGGCGCCCCCGGCGACCACGCGACCGCCCACGCCGTCGCGCGCTGGCTCTGCGAGGAGGCGGCGCACCGCGCGGCCGCGCTGCAGGCGATGGCGAGCTTCGCGATGGCCCGCGTCCAGCTGGCGCGCCGCGAGCTCAGGGCCGCGGTCGACGCGGCGCGCGAGGCGTCGCGCCACCTCGCGGGGGGGCCCATCGAGGAGTGGAGCGACGCGATCCGCGTCACCCTCGTGGAGGCCCTCCTCGCGATCGGGGAGGAGCGGGAGGCGAACGCCGCGCTCGACGCCGCGTTCTCCGCCCTGGCCGCGCGCGTCGAGGCCCTGCGGGATCCCCGCCAGCGCGACGCGTTCCTTCGGGGGAACGACGACGTCGGGCGCCTGATCGCCCTCGCCCGAGAGCGCCTCGGCCGGTCGCTGCCCTCGACGCAGCGGCCGCCGCACGCGGCGGACGCGTCCGCCCAGCGGGCCGCCGGGGCGCCGTCGCGGAGCAAGATCACGAAGACCGCCGGCGCCTCGGGGCGGAAGGAGCGCGCCGAGGCGCCGAGCAACGACCCGGCTGCGCACCGGAGCGCGAGCCCTGCGCAGAGCAAGGACGCGCACGCCGAGGGCGCGGCGGCGGCAGCGCACGAGAAGGGCGCGCCACGTTCTTGACGTTGGGTGGCCGGGTAGCTAAGGCCATCCGCGATGCGAAACAACGCTCCTGAGCGGCTCGTCGCGCGCTGTTCCACGTTCTCCACCCCTGCGCGTCCGGCCGGCGCGACCCAGGGTGCTCCGCTGGCAGCCCGCCCGACCTCGGGCCGGCGGCTCACGGCGCGCGTCCTGCCGCTGCTCGCGGCCGCGGCGCTCGGCAGCGCGGCGCTGCTGTCGCCCACGCCCGCGTCCGCGCAGTCGAAGATCGCCGTCGTCGATGTGCGCCGCGCCATGCTGGAGACCGAGGAAGGGCTCCGCGTCCAGGCGACGCTCAAGAAGCTGTTCGACAGCCGCCAGGTGGAGCTCGACACGAAGCGCCGGGCGCTCGACGACGAGCGGGACAAGCTCGACAAGGAGGCCCAGGCGGGCAAGACGCCGAAGGACGTCCTCCAGCGCAGGTTCGAGACCTGGCAGCGCCAGGCCGCCGAGTTCCAGGCGACGACGCTCGACGCCCAGCGCGAGATGCAGCGCAAGGAGAGCGAGCTCACGACGCCGATGCTGCAGAAGGTGCTCGGCCTCCTCCGGCGCCTCGCGGCGCAGGAGGGCTACGACCTCATCCTCGACAAGTCGGCCGTGCCCTACTACCGCGCCGATCTCGAGCTCACCGATCGCGCGATCCAGCTGTACAACAGCGGGCAGGCCGGCGAAGCGCCGCCCGCGAAGGGCGCGCCGCCGGCCAAGGGCGCGCCGCCCGCCGCCCCGGCGAAGCCTGCCGCGCCCGCCAAGAAGTAGCCGCGTAGCTTACGTCGCTCGAGCGGCGCTCGTGGCTCACGCCGCGCGGCGCGATATCCTCCGGGCGGGGGCACGAGCGCGAACGGGCGCTGCGCGGCCACCTGTCACGGAGGTGGTTCGGTGGGCTCTTTTCTCGTCGGCCGGGGAGCGCGCCTCACGGCCTGCATCGGGCTCGGCGCCGCAGGCGCCCTGGCCGCTCCCGCCGCCTGTCTGTACCCCGAGTACACCTTCGATGAGCCCGAACCTTCCGGGAGCGCCAGCCGCAGCTCCAGCGGGGACGGGGCAGAGGACTGCGCGAACGGCGCCGACGACGACGGCGACGGCCGGATCGACTGCGCCGATCCCGCGTGCGGCGACTTCGCGTGCACGGCGGCCGTGCCGGAGGGCTGGAGCGGCTACTTCGCGCTGTTCGACGGCGAGCCCGCGATGGATCCGGGCTGCCCACCCGAGTTCGCCGCGGGGCCGCCGTTCGTCGGCAACCGCGGCCTGACCGCGCCGCCGGCGAGCTGCGCGTGCTCGTGCGGTCCCGCGGAGGGGCAAGGCTGCGATCCGGCGGACGGGATCACGATCACCGTCGCGGACGCGCCTTGCGGATCGGAGCCGCACTGCCTCTTCCCGCTCGAGACGCCCGGCTGGGAGGCCCAGGTGTGCAGAGGCCCCGATGGAGTCTTCAGCGACAGGCTGACCTGCGGGCCGAGCAGCAACACGGAGTGCTCGGCGACCACCGGCGCGCCGTGCGCCGTCTCGGTCAGCGTGAGCCCGCTCGCGGCCTCCGGCGGCGCGTGCGCGCCGAGCGCCGTGCAGGTGCAGAGGCCGGACCCCAGGTGGACTCGCCTCGGCCGCGCGTGCGCCGCGGCCGAGCCGCTCGGCCGGGGCTGCAACCTCGGCCAGGTCTGCGCGCCGAAGCCAGCCGCGCCGTTCGAGGGCGGCCTCTGCATCGCCAGGGACGGCGACGCAATCTGCCCGCCGGGCCCCTACACGGAGCGGCATGTCTTCTACACCGACGTCGAGGACAGCCGCGGCTGCGACGACGACTGCGCGTGCGGCGCGCCTTCGGGCGGGACGTGCCCGACGACCGTCGCCCTCTACTCCGACGCGCAGCTGCACACCTGCTCGATGCGGGTGACGGAGCTGCCTGCGGGCAGCTGCAAGGACCTCGAGGACAACCCCTCCGTCGTGGGCCGCAAGGTGACGTCGCTCGGCGCGCCCACCGGCGGCGCGTGCCTGCCGAGCGGCGGCACGCCCCGCGGAGAGGCCCGCGGCGCGAGCCCACGGACGTTCTGCTGCCGCACCTGACACGCCCGCTGGCCCGGAGGGCGCCCGGCCTCAGAAGCTGCCGGCGACGCTGAGCCCCGCGAGGTCGGCGCCAGGCGCCTGCGGCAGGACCTCCGCGCGGCGGACGCCCGCGCGGGCGCGCCGCCCGGCCGCAGCGGCGGCTGCGCGGCCGCCCGCGTCAGGCGCGGCCGCGCTGCCGCTCATCACGAGCAGGGTGATCCCCGCGGCGACGCCGACGACACCGAGCCCGATCGCCGCCTCGGCGACGCCCGTGTAGAGCCGGCCTCGATCGGCCACGGGCCTGGCGGAAGGAGGGCAGCTCCTGTCGCCGCCGCACAGCGCGTCGAGATCGCTCAGCGTGCCGGCGCGGAGGCCGAGGAAGACCGCCCCCACCGCCCCGCTCGCGATCCCGGCGCCGAGGACGGCGAGGCCCGGCGCCTTCGATGGACGCGTCGCCGGCAGGCCCTCCATCGCGGCCCTCGGCGGCACCTCCGCGGGCGCGCCTTCCGGTGACGCGCCCGCCGGCCGCGGCGCCGCCGGCGGATCGGCGAGCGCGATCTCCACGGTCTTCGCGTCCCGCTCCTCGAGCGTGACGGTCTCCCGCGCCGCCTCGCGATCGCCGACCCGGGCCGAGATGACGTGGGGCCCTGGATCGACCGGGATGTCGGCGCTCATCTCCGAGGCGCCGAGCGCGGCGCCGTCGAGCAGGATCGTGGCGGTGAGCGCCCCCGCGCCGCGGCGGATCGCGAGCCTCGGGATGCGCGCCTCGAGGTCCTCGATCCGCGCGCCGACGTTCGCGCTCACGTCGTTCGCCCGGGGGTCCCCGTCCGCCGCGGCCGCGGCGACGCGGTAGTTGCCGAGCGCCGAGACGAGCTTGCCGAGCCGCGCCTCGCACTCCGCGATGTTGAACAGCACCTGCGGCGTCCGCCGCACGCCCGCGACCGCCTGGAACTTCACGAGCGCCGCGGCGCAATGGTTCGCCGCGCTGAGCGCGACCCCCTCCTGGAAGAGCGCCCGCGCCTCCGCGAGCTCCTCCTTGGACTGGGCCCTCGCCGAGGGCGGCGCGCTCAGCGCGGCGCCGAGCGCCCAGGCCGAGATGACCAGCCGCCAGCCGCTCCTCCGAAGTCCGCGTCGCTCCATGCATCCCCCCTGGCGGGGCACCGCGCCCCTCTTCGCGCTCGGCTCGGCTCGCGTGCGTCCGAGCGCCGACGCGCCGTTTACCCTACGCGCCGGCGGGGCCGCGTCCAGCGGCCCGGGGCGCCGGACGCGCGCGCCGCGATCGGCCGCCATGCCTGGATCGCCTCCTCCTGCGCCACCACGAAGTCGTGCGGATCGAAGCGCACGAAGTGCCCGGTGCGGATGATCAGCTCGCGCTGGAGCAGCCGGCGCTCGCCCGGGGTGACCCGCCCCGTGTCCAGCTCGTCGAGCACGACGTCGGGTGTGTAGGGGCGCCCGCGGCGGTAGCGCGCGCTCATGTCCCAGCCCTGGCAGCGCTCGCGCCAGAAGGCCCGCCAGCGCGCGGCGTCCACCGTGGGCTGCTCCTCCATCTCCGGCGCCGGCGCCTCGGGCAGGTCGTTGGGATCGCTGACCAGCTGCGCGAGCTTGAGCTCGCGAGGCTCGCCCACGTCGGGCTCGGGCGGATCGGCGACGAAGATCTCCTCGTCCGCCACCGCGACCTCGTCCCACATCCCCGCGCCGGTGATCCGCTCCAGCGCGTAGGCCGCGGCGAGCTTCACGTCCCCGTCGACGTCGCGCTCGAGCAGGTCGATGAGCAGCGGCACCGCGGCGGCCGCGCCGGCCCAGCCCACCGCGAAGATCAGCCCGCGGCGCGGCGCCTCGGCGGCGCGCGAGGCGAGGAGCCGCGCGTCGGCGTCGTCGCCCGCGAGCGCGAGCAGGAGCGCCGCGGTGTCCGCGCCGTCGGCCTCGTCCAGCGCTCCGCGCAGCGCGAGCGGGGCGTGCGGGTGATCCGAGAGCGCCATGGCCGTCCAGGCAGCCTCGCGGAGCGCCGGGTCCGGCGCCGCGAGGGCCCGCTGGATCAGCTCGGGCAAGCGGGGGCCCGGCGTGCAGCCGAGGTGGTGGAGCGCGCACGCCGCCACGGGGGCCGCGTCGTCCGACGCCGCCGCGACGAGCTCGTCCTCGGTCGCGAAGCCGCGGTAGGCGAGGACGTCGATCGCCATCGCGCGGACCAGCGGCTCGGGCTCGCGGAGCAGGCTGCGGAGCGCGAGCGGCAGGAGCTCGTGCGGGACGAGCTTCAACGCAGCGCCCAGCGCGTCGATGAACGCCCTGTCCTTGCCGCTCCGGAGCAGCGCGAGCTCGGCCGCGGCGAGCGCGTCGCGGCCGGCGAAGCAGCCGAGCACCATCGCGCTCGCGAACGCGACGCTCGCGTCCTTCACGGGCGCGTCGGCCACGAGCCGCGGCACGTGCTCGAGCGCCGGCGCCCCGATCGCCGCGATCACGTCGATGGCCGCGAGCATGCGCCGCTCGAGGACCAGCGCCCCGCGGAAGGGGTCGCCGAGCAGCGGCGCCCGCTGCATGCCGACCATCGCGACCTCCTCGAAGCACTCGCGGGCGCGGGCGCGGAGGAAGGCGAGATCGTCGATCGCGTCGCCGATCTCCGGCGCGAAGCCCGGCGGCGCGGGGCGCGCAGCTCCCTCCTCCGGGCGCGCCGCGGGCGGCCGCGCCTCCGCCGCCGCGGGCAGCGCGCCGGGCGCGGGCGCCTGCTGCTTCAGCGCCTCGACGGCGGCCTTGAGCTCCTCGAACGTCCGCGGCGGCGGGATCGGCGGCGGCGGCTTCGCGACGAGCTCGGCCGGGGGCGGCTCCGGGACCTTGATGAGCGGCGCGAGCGACGCCCGCTGGACCGCGTGCAACCGCGGCCGGTCGCGGCTCGCGAGGATCGGCGGCAGGTCGAGCGGCGGCGCCGGCGGCACAAGGGCGAGCCGCGCCGCCGCTTGCTCGAGCCAGCCGCGCGCGCTCCGGAGCAGCTCGTCCACAGCTGCGAAGCCGGCGTCGAGCCCGATCGCCTGCCCGATCTGCGCGGCGATGTCGTCGGTCTCCGCCAGGGCGGCGCGCACCGCGCCGAGGGGTTCGGCGCGGCCGTCGAAGGCGTCGTAGATCGCGCCGAGGGCACGCTCCAGGGCGCGCGCGGGCCCGGTCAGGTCGGTCACGGGTTCGACGTCGTGCTCGAGCGACAGCGCCGCGCGGCGGAGCGCGGCGTGCGCGTTCTCGAGCTTGTCGTGGGCGAGCAGGTCCGTGCCGGCGGGCGCGGAGGGCTGCCCCTCCTGACCGCCGGGCGCGACGAAGGGCAGGTATGAGAAGGACACGCGCCATGAATACACCTGCGCGAAGGAGGCCCCAAGACGCGCGCTGAGGTAGCCTGGCCGGACGATGAAGGAACCTCCGCAGAGCGCGCAGGGCGTCGACGACGTCGAGGCGTACGCGACGCTGGCCGCCCGGCTCGCGGACCCGAGCGCCGACCGCGCGGCGCTCCTCGCGGCGCACGGGCTCGACGAGGCCGGCTGGGAGGCGCTCGACGACGCCTGGCAGGCGCGGCTCTCCGAGGCGGACGACGACGACGGCGAGGAGGCGGGCGTGCCGCCGCTCGTCGTCGCTTTCGCCGAGACGTTCGCGAGGGTCCAGCGCGCCCGATCGAAGAGCGATCTGTCGTTCGAGCGTTTCCTCGAAGCGGCTCGCGCGATGAAGCGCGGTACCGACATGGCGACGGTGCTGAGCCGCCTGGATCTGACGCTCGAGGACTACCTGAGCGCGCAGCAGCGATGGACCGCGGCGATGCTCGAGGACGACGCGCTCATGGCGCGGTTTCAGCGGGCGATGAGGTAACCGGGACGGCCGCGAGGCGACGTCGGCGGGGCCGCCGCGGCGCGCCGGCCGGCGGTGATGAGGGGGTATGTTCGTGGACATGGTGGAGCGCGACGAGGAGGTCCGATCGATCCGGCTCGAGGAGCTCGCCGCCGTGGCCGGGGCCCTCGAGGCGGGCCTGCCGCGCGACGAGGTGCTCGCCGAAGCGGGGCTCTCGGCCGCCGCGTGGGAGGCGGCGCGGGAGCGGTGGATGTCCAGGCTCGCCGCGCAGGCCGCGCGCGGGCAGCTGCGATCGAGCCGCCGGTACCTGGAGCTCGTCGCCGCGCAGAAGCGCCGCGCCGAGGAGAAGGCGCGGGGCGCGCGCAGGAAGCTGGAAGGGCCGATGCCGGTGGCGCCTGCTGCGCGCATCGCCCCGCTGCAGGGGGCGCCTCTGGATGGGGCGACGCCGCCGCCCGCCGCGGGCGTGAGCGACGAGGGGGCTGCGCGATCTCCCTGGGCCAGGCTGAATGCCGCCGCGCCGCTGCCCGGGGTCGTGCAGCCTTCCCCGTTGCCGCCGGCCGTGCCCTCCCCGTTGCCACCGGCCGTGCCTTCGCCGTTGCCGCCGGCCGTGCCTTCGCCATTGCCGCCGGCCGTGCCTTCGCCGTTGCCGCCGGTCATGCCTTCGCCGTCGCTGCTGCCGGCGGTGCCGTCGCCGCTGCCCATGCCGAGCCTGGAGCGGCTATCGACGACGACGCGAGCGCGCATGACGCTCCTCGGCACGACGCCTCTCCCGGGCCGGGATGCACTGCCGTTCCGTCAAGACGTGTCGAGCGCGCCCGCGGTCGAAGACACAGCTGCGTCACCGGCAGACAGCCCGGAGATGGCGATGACGGCCATCGGCACGGTCGGCGCGCTGGGGGCCGACAGAGCCTTGCCCTTCTCCGGCACGGCCCCGTTGCCTCCGCTCGATGCCGCTCTGCCCTTCTCGCGAGCGGCCCCCGTGCCTCCGGCCGACAACGCCTTGCCCTTTTCCGGCACGGCCCCTGTGCCTCCGCTCGATGCCGCTCTGCCCTTCTCTCGCCCGGCCCCTGTGCCTGCAGCCGACAACGCCTTGCCCTTCTCTCGCCCGGCCCCTGTGCCTGCAGCCGACAACGCCTTGCCCTTCTCTCGCCCGGCCTCCTCGCCGCCGGCCGCCAATCCCCTGCCCTTCTCGCGACCGGCCCCTGTACCTGCAGCCGACAACGCCTTGCCCTTCGCGCGACCGGCCTCCTCACCGCCGGCCGCCAATCCCCTGCCCTTCTCTCGCCCGGCCTCCTCGCCGCCCGCCGACAACGCCCTGCCGTTCTCGCGACCGACCCCCTCGCCGCCCGCCGACAACGCCCTGCCCTTCGCTCGTCCGGGCCAATCACCCGCGCCATCGAGGCCCGCCAGGGGGGAGATCGCTCCGCAACCGCCCCAGATCCCAACGGGGCGCTGGGCCCTGCCCTTCCTCCAGCCAAGCGCCGCCGAGCCGTCCGCGAGCCCGACGCCCGCGGAGCCCGCCGCGCAAGTGCACGCCGGCATGGAGGACGACGAGACGATGCGCCGCGTGGAGCGCATCTCCCTCGCGCGGTACGCGCGCCTGTGCGCCGACCTGCGCGACCATCCGAATCACATCCCGCAGATCCAGAGCCACTATGGGTTGACCCCGCAGAGCTGGGTCGCGCTGCACAGGATCTGGCATGAGCGCCTCGAGGCCGATCCGGCGCTCAAGGCGCAGTGGCAGGCGCTCATCGACCAGAGCGCGACGAGCTGAGGACACCCGCGCTCGAGTCGGGCGCCGCTCAGCACCGGCGTCGAGAGGTGCCGAGGCTCACCGCGCGCCGGATTTTGATTGACATCGGCCATGTGAACGTTCACATTTGACCCCCAGGGATATCCTTTCGCTTCGCCCTGGAAGCCTGCGCTCGGGACCTCGCCTGTACCAGTTCGGGGGCGAAGCGCCGCCCGAGCGGCCGTGATCAAGGGCTCTGGACCAACAGGTAAGGTGAACATGCGTCGCTCACGTACATTGGCGAGAATGGCTTGTTGCGGGTTCGCGCTCACCTCGGTCGGGCTCGTCGCGAGCCCCTCCGCGCTGGCCGATTACCCCATCGCCTCGCACCGCTACCTCGCCGATCCGGCCTCGCTGGTGCACGACGGGCGGGTCTACCTCTACGCCTCGAACGACGACGACAACGTCAAACAGGACGGCTCGGACGACGGCTACAAGATGGCCTCGTTCGTGGCCATCTCGAGCAGCGACCTGAAGAACTGGACCGACCACGGGGAAGTGATCCGCGTGCCCCGCGACGCCTCCTGGGCGGCCAACACGTGGGCCCCCTCGCTCGTGGAGCGCAACGGCAACATCTACATGTACTTCGCCAACAACGGATCAGGTATCGGCGTCGCCAAGAGCGACAGCCCGACCGGACCGTTCAGAGACGCGAAGGGCAGCGCCCTGATCACCTCGAGCACCCCCGGCGCCTCGGGCCAGAACATCTGGCTCTTCGATCCGGGGGTCTTCATCGATGACGACGGCCAGGCGTACCTCTACTTCGGCGGCAACGGCGAGCAGAACGCGCGCGTCATCAAGCTGAACAACGACATGGTGAGCGTCTCGGGCTCGGCCTCCACGATCACGGTCCCGTACTTCTTCGAGGCCTCGTGGATGCACAAGCGGAACGGCGTTTACTATCTGTCGTACTCGACGAACCCCGCGAACGGCATGCGGATCGACTACCTCACGAGCTCGAAGCCCACCTCCGGCTTCACCCACCGCGGCACGGTGGGGCCCCAGCCGCCGAAGAACAACAACAACAACAACCACGCGGCAATCTTCGAGTTCGGCGGCTCCTGGTACCACGCCTACCACAATCGCTCCGTCGCCAACGACGCCGGCGAGCCCCCGGGCTATCGCCGGAACCTCGGGATCGAGTCGTTCACCTACAAGGAAGACGGCTCGATCGTGCCGGTGACCTACACGACGGACGGGCTCAAGCAGCTCGCGAACCTCGACCCCTACGCGCGCGTCGAAGCCGAGACCTTCAACGCGCAGAGCGGTATCGAGACCGAGCGCTGCGAGGAGGGCGGGATGGACCTCTCGCTCATCAACAACGGAGACTGGGTGCGCCTCCGCGGGGTCGACTTCGGCGAAGGGGCGGAGAGCTTCGGCGCGCGCGTCGCGAGCGGCGCGCAGGGGGGCAGCATCGAGCTCCGCCTGGATGCGCGCGACGGCAAGCTCGTGGGCACCTGCGCGGTCGGGGCGACGGGGGGCTGGCAGAAGTGGAGCGACGTGTCGTGTGCGGTCGACGGCGCCGCAGGCGTGCACGATCTCTATCTCGTCTTCACCGGCGGCGGGTCGAACCTCTTCAACATGAACTTCTGGCAGTTCTCGCCCGTCGGGGGCGAGGGCGCCGGCGGGGGTGGCACGGGGGGAAGCACGAGCGGCGGTGGCGACGGCAGCGTCAGTGGCGTCGGCGGCGGAAACGGCAGTGCCGTCAGCGTCGGCTCCGGCTCCGGCTCCGGCTCCGGAGGAGCGCCCTCGACGGGCACGGCCACGGGTGGAGGGTCCCCCAGCTCAACGTCAGCCGCCCAGGCGTCGTCGGGGGGCACCTCCGGCGAGGAGTCGGGCGAGCCGGCTGGTTGTAGCTGCCGCTCGGCGAGCCGCGCGCCGTCCGGGGGTGCCCTCGCGCTGACAGCGCTGCTCGCGGCGTCCCTGGGGCTCCGGCAGCGCGGCCGGAGGGGGCGTCGTCCGGGAGTGACGAGCTGAATCGGTAACCCAGGCGGCGATGGCCACATCGCCGCGGACGCGTAGGGTCAGCCCTCTTCGGGTCCGGGCCCGATCTCCGAAAACCAGTCGTCGAGGCCGGCGAGCGTCCTGGCCCAGGCCACGAGCGCGGCTTCACCTCCCAGACGCAGGAGGAGCGTGTCCAGGCACGCGCCGTTGTCATAACGTCGATCGTACGTGAAGAGAGGCGTGATCTCGGCGATCGTCGGGCGCCACGCCTCGGGTGAGGCGCGCTCTCGCCACACGTCGCACAAGCTCTCCACCGACATCCAGGGGAACATGCTGCAGAGCGAGTCGTCGGACTCTTCGGGCGGCTCGCGGAGCGCCTCCTTTACCGTCTCGGCGACGGCGGTGGACAAGCTCTCCCTCGCTTCCAGGGAGAGCGACGGGAACACAGACGCCCACGCGGACAGCCTGTTCGATGCGCGGGCAGCGCCACGCACGAGCTCCGCGAAGCGAGCCGCGTGCCCCTCGCTCTTCAGCGCCTTCCCTACCATCTCAAGCATTCCAGATGGTTCCTCGTCTTCCAGATCCGGACGCACGAGGCGCTCCACGTCGGCAAACGAGCCCAGAACGAGCGCGATCTCCAACTCGGCCTGATGTCGGTCGTCGTCCCCTTCCATCGCGGCGCAAAAGCTGGTCGCAAGGTCCCTGTCGCCGAGCTTCACTGCACGGAGGGAGAGCGCCGCGAGCGCGTCGTCAATCCGAGAGCCCATGCACGGCAACATCTTCTGGTGAATGTACCGGAGCTCCTCCAGCGTCGCCGATTCCGCCCAGTTCTCGATGGCGCGGCCCTCGCCGCGAAAGGTCTCTGGCGGCTCCGAGAAGAACATGCGTGCCAGCTCCGCTCGGACGTCCGCTGTAACGAAGGAGACGAGCTCGGAGGCGACGTAGTTGCGGTCGGAGACGTCCGTCCGCTCTCTCACCTCCGCGAGGGGAACATCCTGCACCTCGGCCGCGAGCCACGGAGGCAGCCGCCCGCAGCGGAGCGGCCCGAGCGAATCCGTGGATCCTCTCGATTCGCCTTGCCAGCGGCGGACGAGCGCTCGGGCCTCCTCGGGAGCGAGCCGGTTCCATTCACTCTCGGGAACATGAAAGAGAAAGCGCTGCGCCGTGAGCGGAAATCGTTCGGAGGAAAGCAGCCATCCCATGGCTCGTTGAACGATCGCGCTCGCTCCCGCTGAGGTCCCCAGGAGCCGCTCCGTCAAGACTTCAAGGCGATCTCCGAGCTTTGGCAAGGTGGAGATCTGCTCATCCACGTCGTCGAGTCGCTCGGCGCGGCGCTCCTCGGGGTAGAGCGGCGCCAGCAGGGCAGCCCAGAACGCACGGCTCTCTGGACGGAGCCCAGCAAGGCGCCTGGCCGCCAGCAGCAGAACCTCCTCCCGCGCGGGGAAGCGCAGCCGCTCGGCGATCCGCCGGAGCGCACCGATCACGAGCGCTTTCACGACACGGCGCCATTTCAGCTCGCCCAATACGAAGCCTCTGCGGTCTCGCGCGTATGCCGAGGGGGTCTCGGTCGCGCCGGCGGCCTCGTTCCCTGCGACGGCGCGATCTGCTTCGTGCAGCAATGGCGTTGGCCATACCACATCCGCCTCGGACACGGCGGGCCGGACCGCACGCCACAGCCTTAGCCTATCTTTCTCGCTCAGCGGCTTGGCGAGTTCGATGCCTGCGCCCGGTTGAAAGATCCCCTCGTGGATGGCACCGCCAACCACGTCCGGGAGCGCGTGCAGGAACGAAGTGATGAGCTGCTCGAAGATAGTTCGCAACCGCAGCGCCTGCACCATGCAAGGGCCACGCGAGGCTTCCGACGTCGCTTCGCAGAACGCCGCGTGGCTTCGCCGCCACGCGGCAACGACGAGCGCACGAAAGCCGAACGCACCGCCGTCCAGGGGTTCCCAGGCGGCGCGCATCGGCTCGGCGATCACGCGATCGAGCTCTCCCGCCGTGGCATCATGTCGCAAGAAGTGCATCGCCCCGTATCGAATTATGTACTGCGATGGAGCGACCGGGGCGATGCTCCCTTCGGAGCAGCTATCGAGAGTCGCCCGAACATGTCCGGTCAAGAGCGCCCGCCCACGGGCGTCGCCCAGGCTGCTCAAGCGCAGAGCAAGGTCTTTCCCGAGAGCTCGATGACGGAACGCAGCGCCATGCGTTATGTGACAGAGCCATGGTTCTAGCTTCCGCAACGTGGCAGACACTCGGGTCTCGGCCTGATCGCCTCCCACGATCTGGACCAGCTCTGCCTCTGAGATCGGCCCGCTAGCGGCGCTCAAGACGCACACGGTATCTGCGTCAACGTCACCAGGCAACGCCGCGACGGAGCACTCCGGCGGCGTCTCCAAGACGACATTAGACCAATCGTTCAACCGATGAAGGACCTCACCCCATTGGGCGGCCGTGACACCGGCATCGTTGTCCGCAGACACCCACACGCGGACGTTCCCGGGCAGCCCCGCTGACCATCCGATGCGCGACCATACCGCCGGATCATCGTTCTCGTGGGCACCGTCGAGAACGAGCAGCAGCGGCATCTCGGGAATCTCATCACCGTCGAGGATCGGTCGGATGTCGTCTGCCACGCGCGGGGCGAGCGCGCGCTCGGACGCCTTCCTGGAAGTCAATGCTCCGAGCCGCGCATGCAGCGCGGTAACCCATATCGATGGATCCGACATGCCGCTGTGGACGGAGATCGGGATGAACGCCACGCGGGCCAGCCCTCGCCGCGTGAGATGAAGAGAGAACGCGCCGAGCAGCGAGCTCGTGCCAGAGCACGCGGGAGCCCTTATCAGGACCCGCTCGCCTGGGCGGGAGCTCGCCCAGAGCGCTTCCAGCGCTGACCACGGGCGCTGCGCCGGCGAGGCGGGAGCACGCGGCTCACCGTGAAGCCAGGCCGCCACAGCCGGAGAGGCGAGAAGGGCTCGCGTGGCGTGCCAGACCGAGCCCGGCGCGCGCTCTAGCCCGGTGAGCAAACCTGAAATGGCAGCTTCTTTGCCGATGTCTGTCATCTCTTCTTCCGGTTCGGGGTCGGGTCGGTGCTGTCGTGCTCAGGCGGTACGAACTTCGGGTCCGGCGGCGGAGGCGGCTTGTCCGGCCGCCTGTAATTGCCGTGCTCGTCCTGGAACGCGTTCGGATCGCGCGAGTTCTTCTGCTGCGAGCCGTCCGGATTCAGCTTGGGGACGACGTTGGTTGCGGATGGATTCTCCCGTGCCACATTCTTCCCTGGATCGTTCCTGTCCGGCTCGTAGACGCCGTCTTTCTTGTGATCCCATTTCTTGCCGTTGTACATGACGCCACCATCGGCGTCACCCGTGGTGAGCCCAGCTCTCTTCTTGGCCTCGTCGGACACACCCTTGTTCGGATCAGCATTGATATTTTCCGGGTGGATGCCCAGCTCACGGAAGACCTGCGCGCAGAACGGACACGGCTTCTCCGAGGAATTCTTGGGTTTCTCTTTCTTCGAGTGCGCCTCAATCTTCGCGCCGCGACGGTACTCCTCGCGTAGCTCGTTCCGGACTCGGGCGTTCCGCTCGGCCTCGGACATCTTCGCCCACTTCTCGCAATCCCTGCCGTTCGCATCTTTGCTAAGGCGCTGCCGGATGTCCTTGGCCTGCTGGTTCAACCCGTCGATCTCGGCGCATCTCCCGGCCTTGCTGGAAGCTTTCGGCTTGACCTTGCCGTCGGCGTCCAGGTTTCGAGGATCGCTTTCGGGCTTGTCAGGGTCCCTGAATTTCTCGCGGGCGTTCGATACCGCGTCCTTCAGCGCCGGGTCGAGGTCGTCGTCGCTCTGGACGGTCGAGCTCTTCCCCTGGATGTCAGGCCGCGGATTGCCGTTCGCGTCCTGCCGCCCCGTGGTGGTCGAGAACATCAACCCCGTGGGGTCCACCATCTTCGTGGGCCGATTCCCCGCATAGGAGAACCCGTTCTGCCCGCCGAGCAGCCCGACGGGGTCGACGCTGATGTACCGTCCTACCGCGGGGTCGTAGTAGCGATAACGGTTGTACGCGAGGCCCGTCTCGTCATCGTAGTACTGCCCGAGGAACCGCAGCGGCGTCTCCGTGCGCGCGCCATCCCGCGGGCGCGCGGCGCCCCACACCGTGCGGTCGAGCTCGCAGGCGACGTTCCCGGCGGCGTCGAGCAGGCGTTCCGGTCGGCCGACAGGGTCGTTCAGGTAATAATACCACTCGGCCGACACGGCGTCGCCTTCGCCGCTCCTGGCGTCCTTCTGCGCCCACGGCGCCGACGTCTCCTCGTCTGTGCAGTACGTCCTCTCCTGGGTGACCCGCTCGCCCTCCGGGCCCCACTCGCGTTTGATCTCATGAACGAGCGTGTCCCCGTCCCAGATGAACCGCGTCGTGGACAGCGTGTCCATGCGCCCGCCCTCGTCTCGCCTGACCACGCGCTTCTCGAGGCGTCGGGCAAAGGGATCATAGTCATGCTCGATCCGGACGCCATCGGGGCGCACCACAGCGCTCAGGAGACCCGCGCCGTTCCATTCGTAGCTCGTCGTAGCTTCCTGACCGCTCGGCATGACCACGCGGCGCTTGATCAGCCTCCCGTCGCCGTCCCATACGTACGACACGGGGCCGCGCCGTAGCAGCACGTTGCCGCGCCCGTACTCGCGCGCCGGCGCGCCGGGGCCGAGCTCTCGCACGTTCCCCTCCGCGTCGTACCGGAAGTGCTCGCCCTGCCCGTGGAGGTCGGTGCGCGCCAGCACCTGCCCGCGCGGATCGTGCTCCCATCGCTCGGCGCCCGAACGATCGTCGTCGATCGCGGCGACATCGCCCTGCGGCGTGTAATGAACCGATTGCCGCACGGTGAGGTCGTGGGGGAGCGCCCCGACCCAATCGGGCTGCCCCGCGGCCACCCGAGGGGCTGCGACCCCGCGAGACACGGTGCGCTGGACCATGCGGTCGAGCCCGTCATAGACCACATCCACACGGCCGCCGCCGGGCAAATAGCGAGCGGTCTCTCGCCCGAGCGCATCGCGGACGACGCCGAGCGCCTCGTTGCCGTCGAGCGTCACCCGCAGCGCGCGGCCGGCGACGTCGCGCACCCAGGTCTGGTGGTGTCCGCGGGAGGTCTTTCGCTCGACGACATTGCCCATCAGATCGTGCTTCGTCTCCACCGAGAACGTCTCGCCGCCGCTCACCTGCCGCTCACACGTCACCCAGCCCAGGAGATTGCGCTCGAAAAAGATGTCGCCCGAGGGGCCGTGCGCCGCGATGATGTAATCCAGCTCGTCGTACTCGAACGTCTCGACGCCGCCGTCGGGGTACTGGTGCTCCACGACGCGACCGACGAGATCGTACACATACCCGGTCTTCTCGCCGAGGCCGTTCTCGAACTGCACGACACGCCCCATCGCGTCGTAACGATAACGAAGGGTGCGGCCGTCGAAGGTGACCTCCTCCGAGACGAGCCGGGCGGCGTTCAGCCGGATGCGGTGCACCTCTCCGTGGCTGTTGTGCACCTCGACGAGGCGCCCCTCGCGGTTGTATCGATATTTGCTGATCCGCCCGTCGGGCTCTCGCGTCTCGACGATGCGGTTGTACCCGGCATAGCGGTGCGTGGTGGTGTGGCCGTTCGGGTGCCAGATCGACGTGCAGTTTCCCGACGGATCGTACTCGTAGCGCGTCACGCCGCCGTCCGGCGTTCGCTCGGATCGGAGGCGGCCGGCGTCGTCGTAGGCGTAGGTGACCATCGCCCCCGACGCGTCGAGCATGCTCTGGCGGCGACCCCAGTAGTCGTACGTGTACCGCGTCACCGCGCCCGTGGGATCGGTCCGCTCGATGAGGTTCCCGTGATCGTCGTACCTGTACAGCGTCTGCCCACCGTTCGGCGCGACGGTCCGCGTGGTGAGCCCGCGGCGATCGAAGTGCACCTCGAAGGTGGCGCCGATGGCGTCGCGCCACACGAGCCCGCCCGTGAGGCGCCCGGTCTCGATGACGCCCCCGGCAGGATCGACCGCCCTCCGGATGTGCCCGTCGGCGTCCCGCTCGAACGTGGTCACCCGGCCGAGAGCATCCGTAATCCGGAGCTCTCGCCCGCGGGCGTCCCGCTCCCAGCGGGTCGTCGCCCCCGTCGCGTCGGTGAACGACAGCAGGTTTCCCCACGCGTCGTACGTGCGGCAGAAGACGCCGGCGGCCGTGACCGCCTTGTCGACGCTCCCGAAGTCGTTTCCGAAGAAGCGCTCGACCGAGATCGAGTCGGCCGCCTCCACATAGTTGTGAGGCCCGTACTCGAGCTTCGTGTGAAAGATTCCCTTGGCGGCCGTGATCCCGTCGGCGAGCACCGCCGGGACGTCGGCGGAGAGGCTCTCGTCCTCGCGCCCCGGGTACGCGCCCCAGGTCTCGACGCACCGCCCTTCCCCGTCATAGACGAAGTAGAAGCAAAGGCCCGTCGGGTGCTCCTGGCACGTCAGGAGATGATCCGTATACGTGTACCTTGTCGCCGCGCCCATCGCGTCCTCGGCGAGCACCAGGTCCCCCGCGTCGTCGTAACGATACCGCGCGAACGGGACGAGCTGGCCCCGGTGCGCCGCGTTCTTCACCTCGAACGAGGCGATGCGCCCTTCCCTCGTCGAGCGGACCTCGACCCTGCGACCGACCGAGTCGACGATCTGCGCCAGGACACCTTCCTTGTAGAAGAACGAGATGCGGTTGTCGTGAGAGTCGGTCTCCGCCGACAGGAGGTAACGGTCTTGCCACGCGTGCTCGAAGACGAGCCACCGGCCGTCGCCCCGATCGAGCACGAAGCCTGTCTGGCCGCGGACGAGCAGCCACCCGGAAGGGCCCACCGCCGACTCGCCGACGCGCATCGGCGTGAAGTCGACGTACATGCCGTTCCCGGTCCAGAGCCTCGTCCGGCCGCGGTGCACCTCCACCTCCCACGCGTACGAGTGGTACCAGCCGCGCCCGAGCCCGACGTCGCGGTCGCGCGCGGCGCTCGTGTAGCTGCGGGTCAGCGTCAGCGGCAGCGGGCCCGGCAAGTGCACGTCGGTGACGGGGATCGTGAAGACACGCCCTGTCACGATGTCGACAGGGTCTCCCTTGGAGCCTTTGCCGCTCCCCTTCTTGCCATGATGGTTGGGGCACGCTCCGCCGTTCTGGCCGGAGCCGCAGGCGCCTTTGCCGCCCCCCGACGCGTCGTCGCCCCCGTTCTTGCCGTTCGCGCCTTGCTTGTCCTTGCCCGCGCCGCCTCCGCGGCCGCCGGCCCCGCCGCCGTCACCGCCGCCGCCGAGAACGAAGACTCCGGGGTTCATCCCCGGGATGGCCGGGATGTTGGGGACAGGTGCCGTTCGCATCGCTGTTTCTACGCTCCCTGAGTGAACGCTATGACAGCCGAGCCTTCCAGCGGACGCGCCGCGCGTGCCGTCAATTCAACCGCAAGAGCCTCCCGACGATCCGGAACAGCCCCCGCGACGCGGCGCTGATGCGGCTGCCCACGACCTCGATGTCGCCGTCCTGGCGAATGCGGACCGCGCCTCGGCCGGAGCGGAGCAGCAGCTCCTGCTCCGCCTCGATGGCGACGGTGGTCGCCTTGAGGTGGAGCGTGTGCGGCCGCTGCGTCGTCAGGGCCGCGACGATCAGCGGGGGCTCGCCCTCGCAGAGCTCGACGAGCACGGCGTCGCCGCGGGCGCGGGCGTCGGCGATCACCTCGGGATCGACGTCGGGCGCGATCTGGGCGTCGACGGGCCCCTCCGCGCCACGGACGTGGATCGACGCCTTCCGCCCCGCGATCGAGGCGACGCGCGCTGTCCGCATGGCGGCGCCGAGCGGCTGCGCCGTCCGCGCCGGGAGCGGCGCCGCGGCCGGCTCGGCGAGCACGTCGTCCAGGGTCACGCGCGGCGACTCGGACGCCTCCTCGGCCGTGGCCCCGGCGTCCGGCTCCTCCAGCGAGAGCGACGCAGAAGCCGCCCGCGATCCACCGTCGAACCGAGTCGCCATCAGACCTCCGAGACCTTCTTCGGCAGCTGGATCTTCGGCGCCAGGATGGTCACGAGCGGGGACGTGATGGTGACGCCGGCGCCGTCGATCACCACCTCGCTGGCGCCGCACTTGAAGACGATGGCGCCCTTCGCCTCCACCTTGTGGAAGGCCCCGATGAACGTCGCAGGCCCGACGGCCTGCACCACGTGTGACCCCTTGAGCTTGTCGACGACCGCGCCGCCCACCATCGCGGTGCGCGAGCCGGTGACCGTCTCGCTCTCGCCGCCGTTGCTGAGGACGACCAGGCCCGTCGCCTTCTCGCTCTTCGAGCCCGTGACGCTCTCGGCGTAGCTGCCGAACGCCACCTGCACGGTCGCGGCGCCGACGTCGATCGTCTTCTTGCCGGTCACGTTGTTGTCGATGTCCTGGATCGCGCCCAGGACCTTCATCGAGCCCACGTCCTCCTTGTGGGTGCCCGTGACCTTGGCGGTCGTGTGCCCGGGCCCCTTCTCGCGGTCGGTCGCGTCGACGCCATCGACGGCGCCGTCCGGCCCGCCGACGTTGGCCGTCGACCCGCCGCCGCCCCCGCCCCCGTCCATGCCGAGGGCCGAGGCGAGCGCCTCCGGCTTCACGAAGACCTTCCCGGCGAGGCTGCTCTGCGCCACGTTCGACGCGATCGAGGCGAGCATGTTGGGCCCCGCGGCGCCCGGCGCGCCGCCGGCGGCGCCGCCCCCGCCGCCGCCGCCCATCGAGGCCGCGAGCTGGCTCGCGCCGGGGATGCCCGACGCGCCCGCGATCATCCCGGGCATGCGGCTCATGTCCCCGCCGGCGACGGCCTGCATCGCGCCCGCGACCCCCGCCGCCTTCTGGGTCAGCCCGTTGATCGGCGCCATCACCTGGTTGATGGCGCCGTCGACCTGCCCCTGGACCGCCGCGATCGCGTTGTTGGCCATCACGCTCGCGAACTGCACCGCCGCCTGCGCCGCGAGCGCGAGCATCGCCTCGAGGGGGTTGCCGTCCATCTCGAACTGGTTGCCGCCCACGGTGGTCGTCGCGTTGCCCTTCGCCGTCAGGGCCGACACCGCGTTCACCTCGACGTTGCGGTTGCCTCCGACGCTGATCGTCTGGTTCGCGCCCACCGTGTTCTGTGAGCCCTTCGTGATCTTCGTCGTCTGGTTGCCGCCGACCTCGAGCGACGCGTTGTTCCCGACGACCGACGTCTCGTTGTTGCCGATGTTCCTCTTCGCGTTGTTCGCCGCGACCGTCTTCATGTCGCGCTGGGCGTGCACCATGATCTCCTCGGAGCCCGCCTTGTCCTCGAAGCGGATCTCGTTGGCTCCGCCGCCGCCCGGCGTGCTCGATGTCTGGATCGCCGTGCGGGTCTTGCCCTCCGGCAGCGCGTACGGCGGCATGTAGACGCCGTTGTAGAGGCGCCCGGTCACGATGGGCCGATCGGGGTTGCCCTCGAGGAACTCAACGATCACCTCCCAGCCGATGCGCGGGAGCATCATCGAACCGGAGGTCTGGAGCTGCGCGACCCGCATCCAGCACGACGCCTTGTCGTCGATCACGTCGCTGCGATCCCAGTGGAATTTCACCTTGCAGCGGCCGAACTCGTCGGTGTGGATCGCCTCGGTCTGCGAGCCTGCGGGCGCGACCACCGTCGCGGTCTGCGGCCCCTCGATGAGCGGGATCGGCGTGATGCGCCGCGGCCTGTACTTCACGGAGGCCGGCACGAGGCGCGCGCGCGCCCTGGAACGCGACGTCGCGCGCTCGCCGCCGCCGTGCGCGTCGTCGCCCTCATGGACGTAGGTGTGCTTCACCGCGAAGAGGAAGTACTCGCCGTCGAGCTCGCCGGCGTCCGTGATCGTGAGCTTCTGGCCGACCGCGAGGCGCGAGCAGACGGTGTCGATCTCGATCGTGTGCCGCTCGACCTGCTCCTCCTCCAGCCGGATCTGCGCGAGCCGCTGCCCCTCGCTCGGCTCGAAGTAGCCGCCCGGGTACTCGTAGCGCTCCAGCGCGTCGTTCTCGCCCGACGCCGCGGTCGACGTGAGATCGAGCTTCGGCCGCTTGAAGTCGAAATCGCGGAGGACGAACTTGCCGGAGCGCACCCGCTCGAGCTCGCGGATCGAGTAGATGGCGTCGCGCTCGTCGGCCGCGCTGAGCCCGGTGCGCCGGCGGAACGGCAGCGCGGGGTCGCCCGCGATCGGCCCGGCGACGGTGCTGTCGTCGTCGAAGACGAGGAGCTCGCCGTCGGCGTCCACCTCGACGAAGCTGTAGACGCCCTCGTGCTCCATGAGCCGCGAGATGAACGCGAGCGCGCTCTCCTGGTACTGCACGCAGTACTCGCGCTTCGGACAGTCGCCGCTCAGCCGCCACGCGACGCGGGTGATCCCGTGATCCTCGAGGACCTTCGCCACGATCTCCTTGGCGCTCATGTCCTGGAAGATCCGCGAGTCGACGCTGCGCGCGAGGAGCGCGAGCGAGGAGACGACGCGGACGGCGTAGCGGACGCCCAGCAGCCCCTCGATGCCGAGCTCGGTGGAGCCGATCGACGTCGCGGCCTCCACCGTGCCCGCGATGACGCGCGGCGCCTCCCCGGGCGCCCCGAAGGAGAGCGCCGCGGGCTTGCCGATCATCGCGTCGAGCTCCTGGTACGAGTGGAGGTACACCTCCACGTCGAGGACGAGCGGCCTGCCGGCCTCGTGGATCGCCTCGAAGCGGAGCACCCGGGCCGCGGGGACCTCCTCGATCGTGAAGTGCGCAATCGTCTCGCGTGCCACGTTCGCCTCCTCCTCAGTTGTCGAGCACCAGCGCGGCGGTGTCGGAGACGTCGCCGTCGAGCTTCGCGGAGACGCCGATGATCGCGACGCTCGCGGGCGTCAGCGAGAGGATCGACGCGCCCATGACCAGCGTGAGCGCGCCGGTCGCCTCGAAGACGGCGTTGTTCGCCTTGACGAGCTGCGCGCCCCCCGCGAGCTCGGTGTACGTGCCGAGCGAGCTCTCCACGCGGTTCCCGTTCGCCACGTTGACGATCGCGCCGCCGACCTTCACGTTCATCGATCCGCCGACCTGGACGCCGCGGCCCGACTTGACCGCGATCACCTTCGCGCCGGTGGCCGTCTCGCTCCGGTCGCCCTGGACCGTCACGGAGCGGTGCCCCAGCGCGAGCTCGACGAGCGCCGCGCCGACCTCGTGGTTGAAGCCGGCCAGGGTCTGATCCGTGACCGAGCCGACCACGAGATCGATCTGGTTGCCGGACACCGTGAGCGAGCTGTTGCCGGTGACGTCGCGCTTGTGATCCCCGCCGATCTTCATGTCGCGGTTCCCGCCGATCGAGAGCGAGTGATCGCCGCCCATGTCGTCCACGTGGAAGGTCTCGATCTTCATCGACTGGTTGCCGGAGACCGAGAGCGTCTGGTTCGACCCGATGCTGGTCGTCATGCTGTTCGTGACGTTCGTCGTCTGATCCGCGCCGATCTTCTTCTTGTGGTTGTTGCCGATCGACTCGGTCGCGTTGTTCTTCACCTCGGTGGACATGTCCTTCGAGGCGTTGATGAACATCTCCTCGCCGCCCTTCGAGTCCGACATCCGGAGCTCGTTGGTGCTGCCACCGCCCGGCGTCGTCGCGGTCTGGAGGGAGCTCTTCCCTGCCTCCTTCGGGAGCGCGTAGGGCGGCGGCGTGAGCGCGTTGTACATGCGGCCCATCACGAACGGCCGGTCCGCGTCGCCCTCGACGTGGCGCACGGTGACCTCCCACCCGACGCGCGGCAGCAGCATGGATCCGCCCGTCGGCACCTGGCTCGTGCGGATCCAGCGGCTCGATGTGTCGTCCTTCTTGCCGGAGCGATCCCAGTGGAAGGAGACCTTCACGTGCCCGCCCACGTCGGTGTGGATCTCCTGCCCCGAGGGCCCGGTGGTCATCGCGGTCTGCGTGCCCGGGATCACCTGCTCGCGGGCGCGCCGCGGGGGCCGGTAGCGCGTGCTCCCGGTCGGCACGCCCCAGAACTCGCAGATCGACTGGAGCCCGCGCGCGCCGTCCTCCGGGCCCGCGCTGCCGGAGAGCTCGAAGCCCCGCGGCCGGCTGCCGACGATGCGCGCGCGGACGACGAGGTACTCCTGGTTGAGCGGGTCGTAGGGGTGGCCGTCCACCGAGAAGCGTCGGCCCGGGAGCAGCGCGAGCGAGCCGCTCTCGCCGTGCACGACGTCGCGCTCCGCCTGCACCGAGTCGAGCAGCACCTTGGCGAGCCGCTCCGCGACGCCCGCATCGGCGGTGCGCGCCGGGTGCTCGTAGATCTCGAGCACGTGCTCCCCGGGATCGCTCCCCTCGGCCGACGCCTCCGGCTTCGTCGAGGGCTTCTCCGGGTCGTAGTCGCGGACGAACACCTTGTCGCTCCGCACGGAGACCTCCCGCGAGAGGCGGACGACGCGATCCGCGAAGCCCTCGACGCCGAAGTCCTGGAAGAACGGCAGCGACGTCGCGCCCTCGATGTCCTCGAGGCCGGTCGGCGAGTCGCCGAAGACGAGGACGTCCTCGTCGTCCTTCATGTGGATCGCGAAGTAGATCCCCTCCTCGGCGAGGAGGCGGTGCACGAAATCGAGGTCCCGCTCCCGGTACTGGACCGTGTAGACCCGCGTCGGGTGGGGCTCGGTCACGCGCCAGTCCTGCTGGCCCGCGGGCACGCCCGCGCCCTCGAGGACCTCCTTCACGATGTCGACGGCGCTCTTGTCCTGGAAGATCCGGCAGTCGGAGCGCTGCCCGAGGTTCCAGAGCGCCGGCGCGACCTCGATGCGCAGCGTGGGCACGTCGTCGGGATCGGGCACGAGCTCGGCGAGGACGATGGTCCCGGCGAAAGAGCGCGTCTGCGTGTCGTCGCTGCGCGACAGCGTGAACACCGCGCGCTTGCCGAGGACCTCCTTCGGCCTCGGCAGCGCCGCCTCGTCGTCGAGCAGCTCGCACTCGAGGCGGGTGAGCTCGGAGAGCTGCTCCGTGAGCTCGAAGCGCAGCACCCGGTAGATCTTGCCCTCCACGCTGAGGGAGGGGATCGCGAGGACATGATGATCAGCCACTCTTCACCTCTCTCTTCACGTCACTAGCGCCCATGGGCCCTCACGATCCGAGCTTCATCGACGCGCCCATCTTGACCACCAGCGCGCCCTTGACCGCGATCTTCGACCCCTTGATCACGACGGGTCCGCCGCCGAGCTTGAGCTCGCTGCCGCCGCCCTTGAAGACGCCGACGGCGCCGAGGAGGGTGATGAGCGGCGCCTGCACCACGAGATCACCGTCCAGCTTCTGGTAATGGAGGCCGCCGACCATGTTGGTGACGCCGAGCGCCACGTGGGAGAGCGAGCCCTTCGTGAGGTGGAGCTCCGCCGCCAGCGAGGTCTGGTCCTTGTTGGCCGTGATCTGCTCTCCGTGGCTGCCGTTGATGATCTGCGCCTTCACGGCGCCCACCGTCTCCGTCATCCCGCCGAGGACGTTGTCGTTGATCGAGCCCAGGCTGCCGGAGAGCTGCAGCGCGCCGACCTTGCGGCTCATGTCCCCGGTGATGGAGTGCCTGACGCCGTTCGAGATCGTGATCTGGTTCCCGCTCACCGTATAGGAGCGATTGCCGGTGACCTTCTCGACGTAGTTGCTGATCGCGTTGGTCGTGTCGTTGCCGCCGATCGAGATGCTCTGGTTGCCGGTGATCTTGTGCGAGAGCACCGCGCCGACGTCGAGCGATTGATTGCCGGCGACGGAGGTCGAGTCGTCGACCTTCACCGAGCGGGAGCCGTTCACGCTGATGTGCTGCTCCTCGTTGACCGTCACCTCCTCGACCTTGTCGTTCTTGATGGTGACGTTGAGGTCCTTCTGGGCGTGGATGCCGAACCCCTGGCTCCCCGCGGTGTCGGACATGCCGATCTGGTTGTGGCCGCCCGCGCCCGGCGACGACATGCTCTTGAGCGTGCCGGACGCCTTGGCGGCGGGGAGCGCGTCGGGCGGCGTCTTCTCCGCGTTGTACGTGCGCCCGAGCGCGAGCGGCCGGTCCGGGTCGCCGTCGAGGAACGCGACCGAGACCTCCCAGCCGACGCGGGGGAGGATCATCGAGCCGCCCATCGCGACCTGCGAGACGCGCAGCCAGCAGCTCGATGTGTGGTCCTGCTGGCCCTGCCGGTCCCAGAAGAAGCGGACCTTGATGCGGCCGTACTTGTCGACGTGGATCGCCTGCTCCTGGGTGCTCGACCCCGTGACGACCGCCGTCTGGATGCCGCGGATGCGCGGCCGCCTCGCGCGGCGCTCGGCCGCGAAGGGCGCGCCCTTGGGGACGCCGCGGAAAAGGTTCTCGACGTCGTAGTTCGTCACGCCGCCGGTGAGCGTCTGGTTGCCGCGCGAGACGAGGTGGGTGACAACGAACTCGCCGTTCAGGCACGGCTCCGCGGCGCCCTCGACGGCGAACGGCTCGCCCACCTTGAGCCCGGCCGCGCGGCTCTCGCCCTCGCACACGTCGGCGTCGGCGGAGAGCTCGCGCATGCGGGCCTCGGCGCGGCGGGCGCCCACGCTCCCCTTCGTGAAGCCGGCGGGGTACTCGAAGTAGGGCAGCGCGATGGCCTCCTTGCGGGGCAGCGCGGACTCCGGCTTCACGTCGGGCTTCTCGAAATCGTGGTCCCGGAGGTGGACGAGGCTCGTGCGCAGCGCGCGCGTCCTCGTGAACTTGGCGAGCGGCAGGCTCCCGGGCAGGCCGCCCTGCGCCATGCGGAAGCTCACCGGCAGCCCCTCCTCCACCTCGAAGGCGGCGGGGTCGTCGGTGATGATCATCGTGTGCCCGGCGGCCTCGTGCCGGAAGTAGTAGAAGAGGCCGTTGTCCTCGAGGAGCCGCGAGACGAAGTTGAGGTGCGACTCGCGGTACTGGACGATGAACTCGCGCGGCTCGTACTCCTTCGCGATCCGCCACTCGACCTTGTCGCCGAAGCCGGCGTCCTCGAAGACCGACTGCGCGACCTGGACGATGGTCTTCTCCTGGAAGATGCGGCACCCCTCGCGGTGCGCGAGCGCGGCCAGCGCGGGCCGCAGGCGGACGTCGAACTGGCGGCTCTCGCCCACGATGTGCGCAAAGCCGGCGCGGTCGACGATGCCGTCGTAGAGCCGCTCCTGGCCCGACGTGTCGACGACGCGCAGGCAGAGGCGGCTGCGCAGGCAGTCCTCGACCCGGAACGAGGCGTCCAGCGTCGCGAAGCGCACCTCCACCGTGTAGGGGGTGGAGATCGCCTCGACGGCCTCGAAGCGGGTCACGGCGACGTCCGCGGGGAGCTTGTCGCCCTCCAGGGAGAAGGTGGCGAAGGTAGCGGCCATTGGGGGCATGGTAGGCGATCGGCGGACGGCGCCAAGCCCTGGCGCCGGAACCCGACGCGGCGGGAGCGGCGTGGAGGCCGGATGGTGCGGACCTCGGGGCGGCGCGCGCACGGGCCGCTCCTTCCGAAGCGACCTTCACCCTCGCGCAAGCTATGCGCTGACCGTCAATCGCGGGTGCGGTAGCGGGAGAGATCTTCGGCCGTAGCCTCGCCGGTGTAGAAGCCGTTCGTGACCCACACCGCGCGCAGCCCCGACTCCTCGACGAGCCCGCGGAAGAGCGGCACGTCGCTCGTGCTCGGCGCGGGCACGCCGAGGGCGGGCTTTCCGTCAAGAGTACGCACGGTGTGGTTGTGGAGGACGACCCAATACTCCCAGCCGGCGGCCACGTCGCGGCGGACCTCGTCGAAGCCATAGAACGCCTTGGGCGGGAACATCGAGTCGCTCGCCCCGAAGTAAATCTTGAGCTCGGACCGGCCGCCGACCTCGCGGCGCAGGATCGACGCGATGAACTCGGTGGGCTGAGTGAGCTCCGAATAGCGCGCGTCCTGGGCCGCGAACAGGGCTGCTTCGAGGCAGCGGATAGGCCGGACGCGACCGGCGTCGCCGTACATCAGCGCGGCGTTCTCGTCCTCGCGGCGCCATAGCGCGCGCTCGGCGTCGTCGCGCGGCTGGGGTGGATCGGCGACCGGACGCTCGAGGTCACCGCCGGCCGCCGCGATCGCCTTACGGTACGCCAGGTACCCGGGCGCGCTCGGCAGCACCTCCTCGAACAGCACCGGAGCGGCCGGCACCTCCCATACCTGCAACACCGCGTTGCCCTCGCGACGCACCACCGTCGGCGCGCCGGGCAGCACGCACCTCGGCGGCGGTGCCTCGGCGGTGCCCGCGACGGCGGCGGGCGAGGGCAGCTGGGGGCCTCCGCAGGCGGCGAGGAGGAGCAGCTGCAAGAGCGTACATCGCGGGCTCACGGCCGGGATCGTGGCACGGAAGGGGGCCGCGCGCGCGGCGATCCGAGTTTGTGTCAAGGTGATCTCTTCGTCGAACGCTTCGTCTTCAATGGCGCCGTGTCACTGGAAAAGAGACGCTCCTATCAACAACCGATCATGACTCGAAGGGGCCGCCTCCCCTCCACAGCCTGCGGGCGCGCCGAAGCCGTGCCCTCGATCGATGCGTGTATATGAACCCCTGTGGCCGGGCATCGAACACGACTTCAGCCGTGTGCTCCTGCGCCGGCGCAGGCGGAGAGTGAACCGGTATCCAGGAGCGCCGATCACTCGATGAGGATCGGCCGCGCCGGGACCACCGCGCGCGGCAGCTCCTCCTGCGCCACCCGGGCCTGCGCCTCGGGCGCTGTGACCTTCCCGGCAAGGGCGAAGCGCACCGGGATCTCGACCAGCGTCGAGAGCCGGCTCGCCTCCACAGAAGCCCGAAGCGCGAGGACGCCGTTCACCTGCCGCACGCCCCCGAGCGGCGCGGCCAGCGACACCCCTGGCGGAAGCGGGATGCGCACGTCGACCTCGATCGGGCGGCCCAGCGTGTGGCGCATCGAGACCGCGAGCTTGCCCGTCGTTCCCGCGCGCAGGCGCTTCGGCCAGGAGATCTCCACCTGCACGGGGCTCGCCGCGGCGGCCGGCGGCCGGCTCCAGCGCCGGAGCGCCGGGCGCTCCAGGCGCGCCACGACCGCGGGCCCCGCCACCTCGACCGTCACCTCCGTCGCGCCAGCGTCGAGCGGCACCACGAGCCGCCCCGACGGCCCGACCTCCACGTCGCGGCGCGCGCCGCCCGACGTCACCGTGACCCGCGCCACCCCGCGGCCCTCGCCCCCGTGGGCCAGGAGCGCGCGCACCACCGCGCGCGTGCTGGCCGGCGCGCCGTAGCCGCCGCGCACGTCGCGCTGCACGCCCACCCAGCCGAGGAGCTTCGCGGGCGACGCCGCGCTCCGGCCGAGCCCGGCGGCGCGGAGGAGCGCCGCGTAGACCACCGCGCGCGCGCTCCGATCCTCGGCCTGACCCGGCGGCAAGGTGATGCCGCCGGTCGGGAGCAGCGCCACCCAGGCGCGCAGCCGGTCCGCCACGTTCGCGGCCAGCGCTGCCCGGTGCGGCCGCTCCGCGAGCGCGAGCAGGACCCGGGCGAGCGCCACGCGATCGCCGCTCTGGATCACGTCGTCCAGCGTCCTCGTGACGAGCGCGTCCCAGCACGCGTTCACCGCGCCCCCCGCCGGCGAGGGCTCGACCTCGAGCGCGTCGAGCGCTGCCGCGGGGTGCAGCGGCTCTGGCGGGCAGCGCGCGTCGATCTTCGGCAGCTCCTCCGCCGCGGACGCGGGCGCGAAGGTGCGCGCCCGGAGCGCCGGAGGCCAGAAGCCCCGGTCCTTCTTGCTCTCCTTGTACGCGAGCAGCCGGCCCACGGCGCGGCGGCCGATGTCCTCCGCGCGCGCGGCGATCGGCGCGCCATCGCCCCCCCGCGCGGCGGCCCAGCGGCCCACGAGCGCCGCGACCTCCACCGCGTCCGCCATCGCCCCGGCAGACGAGAGCCGGTCGGGATCCATCGCCTCGAGCGCCGCGGTGAGCGCGCCCGCGAGGCCGCGCTCGACGACGAGCCGCGGGCGGCCGGTGGGCTGGTAGCGCTGCGCGTCCGCCGCGACGCTCAGCGTGGCCGTGGCGCCGCCCTCGACGACCTGGGCGATGTTCAGATCGGTGGGCTCGCCCGCGGGGCGCACCTCCCACGCGTGCACGAGCGTGTCGCCCGGGGTCCCCTGCGCCTTCAGGGCGACCGCGAGCTCCGCCCGCCCGGCGCGCAGCGCCCGCACCCGCGCGCGCACCGGCGCCGCGCCCCCCGCGGGCACGTCGACCGCCACCGCCCGGCGGCGTGGGTCCGCGAGCGCGGCCACGCCGCGCGCCGTGAGCTCCACGATCGCGCGGAGCGGCCTCGGCGAGCGGTTCCGGACCGAGATCTCCACGTCGACCTCGTCGCCCTCGACCCACGCGGCGCCCGCCTCCACGCGCGCGGAGAGCGGCTGTGCGGTGGGCACGTCGAGCGTGGCCGTGGCCGGCGTGGCGCCGTCCGGCACGCCCACGAAGACGAGCCGGAAGGTCGTCTCGACGTCGCCGAGCGGGATGCGCATCCGCAGGCGACCATTCCCGTCCGTGCGCTGGGGCGGCGACCAGAAGAACACGCCCCGCGGCGCGCCGCTCGACGTGCGGTGGGCGCCGCCCAGCCTGCCGTGGCCTGAACCGAACCCGACGCCGGAGCCCGTGCCCCCGCCGCCGGTGCCGATGCCGCTCAGGCCGAGCCCCTCGCCAAGCGACGTGCCCGTGAGCTCCTCCAGGAGGCTCTCCCACGCCGACACCGTGGCGTCGCCGACCTCCATGTCGAACTTCGCGTCGACGAGGCGATCCTCGCCGACCGCCCTGGCGTACGGCGTGCCCGAGCGCAGCACGCGCTCGAACGGATCGCGCACGTCGTCGCCCGTGCCGATCCGGCCGTCGGGCCCCGGCGCGTGCAGGGCGAAGCCGCGCCGCACCGTGAGGAACGGCGTGGGCGGCGCGGTCGTCGGGGTGAACTGGATGGTGCCGCCCCAGGGATCGAGCAGGAGCGACTCCTCGAGCTGCGCGTCGCGCACCAGGCGGCGGAGCAGCGCGTTCGGATCGCGGAGCGCCGGCTCGTCGGGGTCGAGCAGCCGCTCGCGCCGGAACGCGCGCGCCGCCGCGAGGATGCGGAAGAGCTTGAGGCGGGTGACGCGGCGAGCGACGTGATCGAACGTGACCTGCGGGTCCACCGCCAGGAGGTCCGCGAGCGAGAGCGGCTCGCCGCCGGGCGTCTCGGGGGGCGCATCCATGGCGGCCGTGACCAGGGTCATCAGCTCGGGGTTCCATGCATAGGCGCCGCCCGGCCCGCGGCGGCGCACGTCGCGCAGCCGCTCCGGGTCGCTGGTGGCCTCGAAGACCGCCCCCTCGAGCGAGCGAAGCACCTGGCCGAACGCCTCGTCGAGCGCCGCCCGCGCGGAGCCGGCCGGATCGTTCGCCGGTGCGATCGCCTCGCGCGCCCGCGCGCCGAGTTCCGCGCGCCGGAGAGGATCGAGCGCGGGATCGCCCTGCAGGAAGGCGCCGCAGCGCTCGGGCTCGACCATGCCCTGGCAGAGCCGCGCGCGCGTGTCGAGCGCCGCGAGCCCGCCGACGCTGCCCCCGCCGTGCAGATCCACGACGACGGCCGCGACGGTCCCGGGCAGGCCGCGGCTGCCCCCGTCGGTGAGCGCGAGGTCCACGTCGACGGCGCCGCGCGGGGCCGCGCGGCCGCCGGTCATGCGGGCCTCGAGCCGAGGGAGGACGCGCGGCGTGACGAGCACCGCGCCGCCCGCCTGCCGCGCGGCGGCGCCCGGCCGAGGAGCGGCGGCGCTGAGCGTCCAGACGCCGGCCGCGCCCTCGGGCAGGCCGAGCGCGCCGCCCTCCGGGCCTCCGGCGATCCAGGCGCTCGCCGCGCGGGCCGCGTTGTCCGCCTGGACGATCACGCTCCAGCCGGCGCCGTCCGCTGCCCTGCCGCCGTCCCCTGCCCTGCCGCCCGCCGGCCGCCGGTCGGCGCGGGCGTCCGCGCCGCGGGCGTCGACCACGCGGAGCGGGAGCGCGTCGCCGGCGCGGGCGAGGAGCCGCTCGGGCCGGAGCAGCGCCGAGGCGTCGCGATCGACGGAGACGCACAGCGCGAACGGCTCGCGCCGCGACGCGAGCGCCGGGAGCTCGCCAGCGGGCCGCACGCGCACCGCCGCCGCGACGCCGCCGGCGCACGGCCCGACGTTGCGGAAGGCCCCGAGCTCGACGGGCGCCTCCCAGGTCACCTCGGCCTCGCCGTACGCGTCGGTGGTCACGGCGGCCCGGAGCCCGTCGCCCTCGACGGTGAAGGTGCCCTGCACCGGCTTCCGCCGCGCATCGCGGACGCGCAGGAGCATGCGCTGAGCGACGCCTGGAACGATCGCGCCCGCCTCCGGGAGCAGCGTCGCCTCCGAGGTGGGGCTCTCCACGGAGACGGTGGCCTCGCGCTCGAGCTCGTGCCCCTCGAACGTCGCGCGCGCGACGACGCGCAGCGTGGTCCCAGCGCCCTGCACCACGGTGGTGGGCGCCGTGGCCGCGCCCCGGACCTCGCCGGCCGCGTCGGTGCGCGCGGGCGTCGTGAGCTTCTCCCACGCGGCCCTGTCCTCGGGCGGGCTCGTGCCCTTCGGCCCGGTCCAGATCCGCACCGGCAGCCCGGCCACGGGCTGGCCGGCGCCATCGCGGATCCGGATCACGTAGCTTGCGCGATCCCCGGCGCGCAGATCCTGCTCGGACCACTCGGCCAGCATCTGCGGGGCGCCGGGCGTCTCTTCGCGCGGCGAGAGGGAGATCTCCGCGGCGTTCGACGAGGCCCCCGCCGCGCCCCGCGCGCGGGCGCGGAGGATCCAGCGCCAGCCGGGCTCGTCGATCCACGGGACGGGCACGCGTGTCATGGCGACGCCGGCCGCGTCGGTCGTGACCACGGCCGTGTGCCGGGCGACGCCGCCCTCGAGCAGGCTGACCTCCACGGGGACCCGCGGGGCCGGCTGCCCCGAGGCCTGGCTCTGCACCGTGATCCACGCCGACATCGCGCTGCCCGGCACCACGCGCGTGTCAGGGACGTGCAGGTCGACCTGGAGCGGCGCCAGTCGCTGCACGGTGAGCGTCCGGGTCCGCTGCCGGTCGCCGGCGCGCACGCCGAGCAGCAGCCGGAGCTCGCGCTCGGGCCCCTCGGGGATCGGGACGTCGAGGTGAGCGCGCCCCTTCGCGTCGGTGGTGACCCGCACGGGCGGCGGGACGGCGCTGACCTTGCCGAGGTGCTCTGGATCCCAGGTCGCCTCCACGGTGACCGCCTCGAGCGGCCGGAGCGTGATCGCGGTGGGGAAGCCGAGCGCGACGACCTGCACCGGCAGGGTGGCGCCGGGCGCGCCGCGGTCGGGCGCGTGAACGAAGAGGTCGAGGCCACGGGCGACCGCCTCGCGGCCGTCCGTGGCCGCGTCGGAGGTCGCGGCGGTGCCGAGGGCGGCGACGAGGAGGAGGCCGGCGAGCGGAAGGGAAGGCCTGGGCATGGCGCCTTTCGACACCGCGAAGGGGAGCAGGTTCCTGCGCTGTACGGCCCCGGCGCGAGGCGCGATCGGGCCGACTCGCCGTCTGGCGACGGGCTCCGGCGAAGGCGTCGACCACCTGCGGGTTGAGTTTCAAGTCTCAGGCGAGGGTGTCGACGGCTGGTGGCCGGATTCGGCCGCTGGAGGGGCTACACTTCCTTGCGTCGAAACTAGCGCACGAGATCGTCAAGCCGACCGGGTCCAGACAATTTCAGTCAAAACCAGCCACTACTCCCAGGATTCTCTCAGCCACCGCACACGGTCCCGCCAGTGCTCCCGGCTGCCTCCGGGACACCGCACACGGTCCAGCGGAGGCTCCCAGCTATCTCCCGACGACGGTACCAGGCCGTCGGTGAACACACCGGTTGGCATCGTGCCCGATCGCGCATGTAACTTGCGCGGAACCAGCATCAACGCTTCTTCGATCGCGAAGACTGCTCGAACAGCGTTGACACCTCGAGAACAGGGATGACGCGCCGCTTGCCGTCAACCTCATACTCGATCTCGAAGGTGTCCATCGGCGGCGACAGCAAGGACTTCTTGCGCTTCTGGAGAAGCCCCGTGGTATCGCCAGCGATTTGCTCAAAGATAGGCCCATGCCTATGCACTTTCCAGCAAACGACGGCATCTATGGCCTTGAAAAAGTGATCGAGCGGGTTCCCCGCAGAAACGTCGAACTTGAACTCAACCCGCGCCAATGTCGTCTTTGGAGTGATGAGCTGCTGCGCGTCATGTGCTACGCTCGCGATGGCGTCAACACCAATCTTGGCGTTATATTCGAGCACGTGAAGCGGCATGCGGTAACGGCTCGACAGAAGGCCGTACAGATAGAATAGCTCTTGTTCCGAACGTGGCGCCATCATGGGAATAGCCTCGTCCAGATCGAGCGGCGTGAGCCCTGGCACGTCTGAGGGATCGATAACCTCGGCCTTCTTCGGTTTGTCGAGCCAAGCTCGAACGTAGTCTCGCCGACGGTCCATCTGCTGAACCTCGCGCTCACGAAGACCCGAGTGCCTCGCGGAGCGTAGACGCTGGATCCAGTCCCTGAAAGATTCCTCTTTGAGCTTCTCCCGCAACCACTCCACAAGGTAGTTATGTATCGCCGGCGCATGCTCCGTGAAGTTCGAGACATCACCGCGGTTGGCCGTAGGTAAGAACCGCTGATGATTGATGAACACCTGCCAATTGCGAAGGTTCCCGAGATCGTAACCGAGACCATCCGGCGAGGCCTCCTCGAGCGCCCTCACCAGAAGCTCATTCTTGCGGACGACTGGAATATAGTCACGACAAAGCCAGAGACCGAAACGTTCCTCGAAGCCGTAGAGTCCGCGATGGTTCTGCCAGCTCGCCTCCACGTAATATTCCCGCTGACGACGGTTTCCCTCGATGCGACCGATAATCCCGTAGCCGTCTTCGCGCATCCAGTCAGCCGGCGAGCTCAAACGGAGCGCTGTCAGGTCGTCGCGCGCGCCACGTTTGTTGGCGGCCGAGCTCTCGTTGACGTCGGCGAAGCGATGGCCGAAGCTGTGCAGTTCCGGCTTTTGGGCATAGTGCTCGACGTCCTTTCCCCATGCGGCGATCAGATCCTTGTCACGCCCATACATGGGCGTATAGGTAGGTTCCCCATTCACACGAAGATCCACCCTTATCGGGCGCAGAGGGACCTCCTGCGTCGCTAGCCCCTCGACGTGGTCACCTTCGACAGCCTCGTGGAAGGACAGACGTGTATCGAACAGGCCACTCCTCAGATCTCCGATGACTGTGAACCAATCTATATAAGAACACAGGCCTCGACGGCGAAGCAGCTTGTCGGCATCGCCAAAGAGCAGCTGCTCTACCCAGATCGCAGTCCCGCTCTCACGCGCGAACAGACCAAGCTCGACGAGATCCCGTGCTCGCTGCTCATCCGACCCGAGCCAGTGGACATCGATGTCGGCATCCGCCTTCAACTCTGATGGACGCCGGACAGTGCATATCCGCCACGAGGAGTCGCCCTTGCACTTAGTGGCTACTGTCAGCCGTTCACTCGCGAAGAAGAGCTTGGTCCCATGACCCTTGTATCCAATGCGAAGCTGCGCGGCCTTCCTCGACGCACCGATCCCCCAAAACGCGCCCAGACGGTCGTCGTTCATGCCCTCGCCGTCATCCGCGAAGAGAATGCTCGGCTTGTCCGGCGTGGCCTCCCGCCAGGTCCTGATCCAGACCCGGTGCGCGCCGTGATCTTTCGCGTTCGAGAGCGCCTCCCGGACGATCTCGAGGGCGTCAACCTTGTTCTCTCGCAGCTCACGCACCAGATTTTCATGGTCGTGAATGCGCCTGACCTTCCCCGGTTGGCTCATAATTTCGAGCTTACCACGAGCTCGTCGGCGACGGGATCGAGACCTCAGGACCGGTGGGGCCAGGACGTGACAAAGTCCACGTCAGGTCACCTGTGACGTCCTTACGCTTCACCCCGGCGCCACGACCACCATCGCCGCGCGCTCCCCGCCGTCGCTCCCGGCGAGGGAGACCGCACACGGGTGCGGCGCGAAGCCCCGCGCGAACGCCTCCGACGCGATGGCGAGGTGCAGCGGCATGGCCGCGGCGCCGAGCGCGCCGATCCGCTGGGCGGGGCACTCCAGCTGCTGCGGATCGCAGAAGAGCTGCTGCGTGCGCACCGACGCGGGCCCGCGCGTGCGCGGTGGAGAGGCCGACGATCTGTCCCAGCTCGCAGAGGAGCGCGCGCCGCGCGACGCCGGGGCGCGCGAGGACCACGAAGGCCGCGCAGTCGCCGGGGACGAGGGCGTCGAGGTTGTCCGGCCGGAAGAGCCGGCCCGCGGCGTCGAGCGCGGAGGTGCGGCGCGAGGGCGGCGTCGTCGGTGCGCGGGCGCCCCTCGTCGACGCGCGATCGGTCCGGCGAAGGCTCACGGCTGCCTCCGGGACACCGGGATCGGTCCCGCCGAGGCTCACCGCTGCCTCCGGACAACCGGGATCGGTCCCACCGAGGCTCACCGCTGCCTCCGGACAACCGGGATCGGTCCCACCGAGGCTCACCGCTGCCTCCGGACAACCGGGATCGGTCCCGCCGAGGCTCACCGCTGCCTCCGGGACACCGAGATCGGTCCCGCCGAGGCTCACCGCTGCCTCCGGACAGCCGGGATCGGTCCCGCCGAGGCTCACCGCTGCCTCCGGACAACCGGGATCGGTCCCGCCGAGGCTCACGGCTGCCTCCGGGACACCGGACACCCGCCCGCCGCGGGCCCTGTCTTCAAACGCCGGGCGTTACACGGTACATCCGCAGGAGCCCATGGCCCGCACCGCTCCTGTCCCGAACATCCCCGCAATTCCCGGCATGAACCCTGGCGTCTGGATCATGGGAGGAGGAGGCGGCAGTGGAGGTGGCGGCGGAGGGAGGGGCAGCGGGAACGGCGACGGGCAGGGCGCAGGGCCGAACCACGGCGGCAACGGCGCCGGCGGCGGGGGAAAAGGCGCCGGCAGCTGCGGCCCGGGCAGCGGGAGCGGCTGTCCGAACCCGAGCCACGGCAATCGAGGCGGCACCGCGGCCGGGGATCCGGTGGATGTCACGACGGGGCGCGTCTACACCCTCCCGGCGGTCGATCTCGCGCTGGGCGGGCGCATCCCCCTGCTCGTCGAGCGCTCGTACTCGACGGCGCGCGTCGATCGCGACGTCGGCCTGGGCCACGGCTGGAGCCACTCCCTTGCGTGGGAGCTCGATCTGCGGCGGCGCACGGTCTTGATCTGGAGGCCCGACGGGACGTTCATCCGGCTGGACATCCCGGCCGTGGGAGAGGTGCTCCCCATCGAGGGCGGGATGTACTTCACCCGCGAGGAAGAAGGCTACGCGCTCACGCTCGATAGCGGCTCTGTCCTCGTCTTCTTCCGCGCGGAGGAGGAGGCGCGCGGCACCGTCCCGCTGGCGCGCATCGCCGACCGCGCCGGCAACTCCATCGAGCTCCGGTACGAGGCCGGCCGACTTCACACCGTGATCGACAGCGTGGGGAGGGTCATCCGCGTGCGCCGCCACCCCGACGGCCACATCGCGGCGTTCGAGGTGAAGAACGCGGCGGAGCAAGGACGCTGGGTCGCCTTTCGCCGTTACGAATACAGCGATCGCGGCGACCTCGTCGCCGCCGTCGACGCGCTCGGCTGCCGATCGACGTTCGCGTACGAGGAGCACTACCTCACCCAGCGCACCTACCCGGGCGGCCTGCGCGTGTCGTTCCGGTACGACGGCTCCCATCGGTGCGTCGAGACCTGGGCGGAGCACCCGGGGCGAACCGATCCCAGCCTCGCCGACGGGGTGCCCGAGCTCCTGGCGGACGGCGCGACACGGGCGCGCGGCGTCCTGCACTGCGCGCTCACCTACGGAGACGACTTCACCGAGGTCGCCGACTCGCGGCAGATCCGCCGCTACCACGTCAACGGCTTCGGCGCCGTGGATCTGGGCACGTGGGGTCCGGGGGCCCACAAGCTGGAGTACGACGCTCTCGGCAACATCACGGCCTACGTCGACGCGGTCGGCGCTCGATGGCTGTGGCAGCGGGACGGCGACGGCCGCGTGATCGCCGCAATGGATCCGCTGGGTGCGGTCACGCGGTACGCGCACGATCCAGCCGGCCACCTCGTCTCCGAGATCGACCCGCTCGGCAACGAGGTCCGCTACGAGGTGACGCCGTTCGGCAAGCTGCGCCGCGCCCACGACGCCTCGGGGCTGCTCGTGGAGTACACCTACGACGACCACGGGCAGATCGTGGGCGCCACGCTGCCGAACGGCGGGACCACGCGGTTCGTGCTGGACGAGCATGCGAACCGCGTCGAGGTCCACGAGCCCGACGGCGCACGGCGGCGCATCGCCTATGACTTCCTCGGGCGGCCGGTTGCGCTGACGGACGAGCGCGGCCTCGAGACGCGCTACGGCTACGACCCGCGGAGCGCGCTCGTGGCCATCCACCTGCCAGACGGCGGAGTTCACAGGTTCGAGTACGACGAAGATGGCAACATCTCGCGCATCACCAACGCCGACGGAGCGCGCTGCGAGCTCTCCTGGGCAGGCTTCCGCGTGGTCCACGAGCTGCGCCGGCCGGACGGGAGCCGGCTCCACCTGCGGTACGATCGCGAGGGAGATCTGGCGGCCGTCATCAACGACGCCGGCGAGGTCCACCGGCTCGTCCGCGACCTCAGCGGGCGCATCGTCGAGGAGCGCACCTTCGACGGCAGGACGCTGCGATACCGCCACGACGGGATGGGCCGCGTCACCTCGATCGACAATGGCTGGGGGGAGCGGACCGTGCTGGTCTACGATCTCGCCGGCCGCCTCACCGACCGGGTCTACCCGGACGATACCAGGGACCACTTCGAGTACGACGCCGTGGGCCGCGTCGTGGTGGCGGAGAACCCGGCCGCGTGCTGCGAGTTCTCCTATGATGAACGCGGCCGGTGTGTCGAGGAGAGGTCGACCGTGCTCGGCGCCACCGTCTCGGTGCGGAGCGCCTATGACCCGATGGGCAAGCGTGTGCAGCGCGCGACGAGCCTCGGCTACGTCGAGCGCATCGCGCGCGACGCGTCGGGGGCGCCGATCGAGCTCCTGCTCGGCGGGACAGAGGCGGTGCGGCTGCGCGGCGATGCGATGGGCGCGGAGGTCGCGCGGATGCTGCCGCTGGGCGGTGAGATCCGACATGAGCTCGACGCGCTCGGGCGCGTCGTGCGGCGCACCGTGGTGGCACCGATCGAGCGAAGACCCCGCCCCGGAGAGCCGGCCTGGGTCGGCCGGCCGCTCCATCTCGTACACGATCGCGCCTATGCGCTGTCACACGCCGGGGTGCTGCTCGAGACCATCGACATGGATGGGACGCGGACGCGCTACGAGCACGACGCCTGCGGGCGCGTCCTCGCGCTCGCGCGCCTGCCGGAGCGCGCACCGGGCGAGCGCTTCCGCTATGACGGGGCTGGCAACCGGTACGGCGCGCCGGGCGACCCGTCGACGTATGGCCCGGGGGGGCGGCTGCTCGCGCACGGCGACGTGACGTACGCTTATGACGGTGAGGCGAGGCGCGTCGAGAAGCGAAAGCGGCTGCCGGACGGAAGCGCCGAGCGATGGCGGTACGAATGGGGGCTTCACGGCATTCTCGATCGGGTGGTGACGCCGGATGGAGCCGCCGTGCGCTTCGCGTATGACGCGTTCGGCCGCCGCGCGTGGAAAGAGGCGACCGGCGCGGACGGGCAGCGCGCGCTGACGCGCTTCGTCTGGGATGGGGACGTGCTCGTTCACGAGATCCGGCAGACCCGCGACGAGGCGGGAGCACCCGTCGTCGAGCGGCGCACGTACGTCTTCCGGCCCGAGACGCCGTTCCCCCTCGCGCACCGAGACGAGCGCGTCGCCGGCGGCGAGCGGACGGAGAGCGGGTGGGTCCACTACGTCAACGACCACGCCGAGCGCCCCGAGCTCCTGGTCGACGGCGCCGGGCGCATCCTCGCGGAGCTCGATCCGGCGGTGTGGGGCGACGTCACGCCCCGCCCCGGCGCCAAGGCCGACACGCCGCTCCGCTTCCCGGGGCAGTACGCCGACGCCGAGACGGGGCTCGTCTACAACCGCTACCGGTACTACGACCCGGCCGAGGGGCAGTACATCAGCGCGGATCCCATCGGGCTCGCCGGCGGACTGGAGCCATTTGCGTACGCGGCGAACGCGCCGCTATTGCGGATCGACCCGAGCGGGCTCGTCTGGTCGACGGTCAGCGGCAGCGCGGGGCGGTTTGAGCGCGGGAGCCAGGGGACGTACCCGTTCGGAGATCCGGAGCGGGATGCGGGGAACATCCATCCCATCGTGCAGCAGGCGATGCCGCCGAATATGGGGACCGAGCGGGCACCGCTATATCCGGATCGGGACGGACGTCCCCCGACGACATGTGCCGAACCCCGTGCGCTGACCGCGTACATTCGTCAATGGGAACGCCAGAACAATAGGGGGCGCCCACTCGATCCGGACAACCCTCGCGACCACGAAAAGATCCGGGAGTGCCTTGGCTCGATCAAGTCCATCCGCGCGCGTGAGGAAGACGGAACGCCGAGACGTCCCTGCTCCAACTGCAGCCAGACGCTGGCGAACCTGAACGCGCGCTGGGGCGCGCCGCGGACGGATGGGAACGGGATCATCCCTGGCTACGGTCCGCCGGGGGAGCGCGGCCGCCGCTCCAATTGGTCGCGGCCGAATCCGGCCTGGCTTCGCGCAGCGATGGCCGCCGACACGGGGACCTTCACGCCCATGGTCGATTACAAGCAACCCGCACGCTGAGATGACGGCAATGCATGAGAACATCCTGGAACACCTCTCGGAGCGCGCGCGTCGCGGTTTCGCCTTCGAGCCCGACCAGCACGGCACCCCTAGCTCCCAGGATCTGTGCGCCATGCTCGCGGCACGAGGCCTACCGATCTACGATGCCGTCCTCGCGGCGCAGCGCGAGCTCGGCGGCGTCCGTTCCCCCATCCTGACGATCGACCCTGCCGCCACGCTCGAGGCAGGCGCGTTCAAGCCGCAGCCGACCCCGGCCGGAGAGCTCGCGATCCCCATCGGATCGAGCACACACGATCCGGAGGCTGTCATCGAGTACCTCATGGATTCGGCCGGCCGGATCTACCGCGCCCGCTTCCTTTCGAACGGCAAGCCCGCCACGCGCTGCACCCCTGTGGCTGACTCGTTGCTCGCCGCACTGGAAAAACTCGCGCTGCTCGCCGAGGTCCAGCCGCTCCGGCGAGGAGCGCTCTGCGTCACGGCATACGTTCGCGCCGGCAGCGCCGTCGCCGGACGGCTCGGCGCGGACATTGTCGAGAAAGCATCGGATGAGCAGCACCGGTTCTGGTCGCGTGGCTCGCTGCTCGTGGCAGAGGGCGATCCGTACGCCGACAGGCGTGGCGACATCACTCGGATCTTCGCTCCTTCCGTGGAAGAAGCCGCTCTGGCCATCGAGGCGCTCGCGACCCTCGCGCCGCGGCCCGCGGGGGCGGTCGAGGCCGGATGGATGGACATCGAGGAGCATGTGGAGCGCTCTCACCCAGCCGAGCCGCGGGTTCCCGCCGCGGCGCTCCCGGCCCGCCTCGACGATCCGACGGAGCAGGGCTTCCTCTGGGCAGAGCGCGGTGCGGCGGAGGGGGTGAGCGTTCACCTGATCCGCAAGGTGGGCGGCGCGCTCGCAGCGCGGACCTCGTTCAGCACACGCGGTTTCGTCCGGCGGTTGTTCGCCGACCCGCCGAGCTGGCTCGACGGGCTACTCAGCGAGCGGGCGGTGCGCGTGCTCGAGCGGGCCGGCGCGCGACGCGACCCATCCCTGATGACGGACCGCAATGATCTCGTGCGTCGGCTGCGCGCGCTCAAGCTACCGGTCTCCAAGCAGATCCTCGAGATGGAGGAGGCCATCGGCGGGCTCGTTTATGACGATCGCGTTTATGGGATCTTCGCGCAGATGAAGCGCGGCCGCACCTGGAATCCATCTTATCAAGGAACGCCGCTCATCTCGTTCTCGGACACTCACCGCTATGTCGACGCGAGCGGTCACATCTATCTTACAGACGACATCGCGCTCGGCGGCATCATCGCCGACTCATGGCCGGTGTATCTCGAGCGGGAAGCCCTCTCGATGCTCGACTTCGAGTCGGCCGGAAGGGTGCACTCCCTGCGGCTCAACGCGCGCTGGGGAGAGCGGCTCGCCGAAATGTTCGGCGCCACCGCGCTGCCGGAGTGCAGCGACAGCCGGGAGCGGTGCTGGCGCAGCCTGGACGTCTGGCTAACGGAAAAGGAAGGAGCCCTCGATTTCTGGCTGGCCGGCACATGGGTCGAGAGCTTCTCGCTCGATCCGCTCGTCGACGCGCTGCGGCTCGCCGCTGTGGCGGATCCGCCCATCATCGTGCACTATGGCCGCGCTCGCGAGGCCCCCGCTCGTCCCCGCGCTCCTGAGGGCCCTCCCATCGCCGCCGCGCCCCGCTGCGGCGAGCACTCGCTCAAGCTCCTCGGCGAGCTCACCGCCTATGGCGAACCCGGTCGCTACGTCCTCGTCGAGCGCTGAGGACACGTCGCCGCCTGCACGCGCCTCCAGCCGTCGTCTCGGCCGGATAGTGGTCAGATTTGAACATGAAGGCGGGAAGGAAACCTTAATGATCTTCCCGCCTTCCCGCCTTCATGTGGACTCTCTCTGGGCAAAGTTGACCACTACCCTCGGCCGCGAGGAGGCGCAGCGCGCGTCGATCGGCTCCTCGGCTCGACGTCGAGCGGACGCGCGCACGCGGGCGGCGCGCTCGCCGTCACTCCGGCGCCACGACCACCATCGCCGCGCGCTCCCCGCCGTCGCTCCCGGCGAGGGAGACCGCACACGGGTGCGGCGCGAAGCCCCGCGCGAACGCCTCCGACGCGATGGCGAGGTGCAGCGGCATCGCCGCGGCGCCGAGCGCGCCGATCCGCTGGGCGGGGCACTCCAGCTGCTGCGGATCGCAGAAGAGCTGCTGCGTGCGCACCGACGCCGCCTGGAGCTCGAAATGGCGGAAGGTCTCGAAGGTGATATCGGTGAGCATCCAGCCGGCCCGCAGCCCGCGCTCGGCGAGCGGCGCGAGCGCAGCGCGGAGCGCGGCGGTGAGGCCCGTGGCCTGGAACGCAGACTCGTCGTTGTCCGGGCGGGCCCGCTCGTGCGCGGTGGAGACGCCCACGATCTGCCCCAGCTCGCGGAGGAGCGCGCGCCGCGCGACGTCGGGGCGCATGAGGACCACGAAGGCCGCGCACTCGCCGGGGACGAGCGCGTCCAGGTTGTCCGACCGGAAGAGCCGGCCCGCGGCGTCGAGCGCGCCGATGCGCGCTGGGTCGTAGTCGGTGTGCACGCCGCCGAGCAGCGCCGCGTCGATCGCGCCTCGCGCCAGCGCGTCGCACAGCTCCGGCAGCAAGTACCCCGGCGCGGCGGGCCCTCGCGTCGAGACCTTCACCGCGATCTCCGGCGCGCACCCGTACGCTTGCGCCCGCGCGGCGAGCTCGGCGGCGACCCGCTGCGCCGGGGCCTCGCCGCCAGGCGGCCGCTGCCCCAGGTGCTCGTCGAGGCACAGGCCCATCTGCATGCGCAGCCCCCGCGCCGCGGGGCCGAGCTTCTCGAGCGCCTCGCCGAGCGCGCGCTCCGCGAGCAGGACGGCGCGCGCCGCGCCCGTGACCCGCGGATCGAGCGTGGGCAGGAAGCACATCGTGACGGGCTCGCCCTGCCCGTCCACGAGCGGCGACTCGCGCATCGCCGCGGCCGAGGCGCGGTGCGAGAAGGCGGTGTCGATCGAGCGCAGCCCGACGGGCGTGACCGCGCCCGCGGCCACCATGGCGGCGAGGGGCCTCACGCTCGCCCCCGCTCGCGCACGATCACGCGCGCGTCCTTCATCCGCCGGGGCGCCTTGACGTGCGCGCGCCAGACCATCTCGACGGCCACCGGCTTCTGCGGGCCGGTGGCGTAGAGGTCGACGAGCACGGTGTCGAGGTGGGGCACGAAGGCGACAGGCGCGCGGTCCTTCACGTGGAACTCGATCTCGACCTGCACCTTCGGGAGCTCGAAGCTGAGCGCCCCCTCGGGCGTGAGGTTGAGCGCCCGCACCGGCTCGCCGCCCGCGAGCGGCGGATCCGCGATGAGGCCCGGCGAGGCGCAGAGGTTGAAGCGGTGGTCGAAGTCCTCGGGCAGGAGCGGCGCGCGGTTCTCCCGCCACGCGGCGTCGTACGTCCCGGCGTACGCGCGGCGCGGCTCCCAGTGCCGGCCGACGACCCCGATCCCGGCGGGCGGCGGCGCGGTCTTCGAGGTCCGGATCGGGTACGAGGGATCCTCGATGGCCGGCGCCTGCTGGTGGGTGAGCGAGGCCGGCGCGCGCGTGACGCCCGTGCCGATCGGGTTGCGCGGCTCCTCGAGAGGCGCCGCGGGATCGTCGTCGTCCCGCCCGCCCCAGGCGTGGTCGTAGCGCATGTCGATCTGCTCGATGGGCGAAGGCGCGGTGAGGGCGGCGCCCTTGTCCACCCAGAGCCGCTTGCCGAACACGACGAGCGATTTGCTGAGCGGGCCCACCTCGACGCGCACGTCGAACGACGGCACCGCCTTGCCGTTCGGCGCGTACGCAGTGGCCACGAAGATCACGTCGGTCGCAGGCTTGAACAGGCAGACGTCGGCGGGGTACGCGACGCTCTCGGGCTTCTTCTCCTCCCAGGGCAGGTCGGCGAGGCGGACCCCGCGCGTGCGCTCGGGGGGCGCGAGCTCGAGGCTGCCGTCGCCCTGGAGCTCGAAGCTCGCCTTGACGATCGTGACCAGCTGCTCGCCGTCCCGGTCGACGAGCAGCTGTGGATGCGCGGCGAAGTCCGTCTTGTTGTCGAGCGGGGGCTGGCTCATCGCGGGCGCATTATCGACAGGATCGGAGCCGATGTCTCTCCGAGTTCGAGGAGACGCACGCGATCACCCGGCCGTGGCCGCCTCGGCGGCGTACGCGTCGAGGCCGTGGCCTCGCAGCGTCGCCTCCACGAGCGCGATCGGCTCGGCGCAGGCCGGGTCGTCCGCGCCCTCCCCGTCGACGACCGCCGGCAGCGCCCGGGCAACGACGAGCCGCACGGCGCGATCGCGGAGCGCGAGCGAGAGCGGCAGCGCCCCGAGCAGGCGGTGGCCGTGCAAGGCCGCGCGGAGGGTGAAGCGCTCGCGGTCGCCCACGCGCGCGGGCACGGGCGCGAGGAGCAGCGCGCCGAGCAGGTCGGGCTCGGCCAGCGCCAGCGTCGCGTCCGCGATCCACCGCGTGGCCCTCCCCGCGAGGTCCCGCTCGCTCCGCCAGGCGGCGTCCTCGCGCGCCCGCCGCGCCGCGCGGCCGTGGAGCGCGGCGAGCCAGGGCGCGAGCGCCGCCGGATCCAGCGGATCGGGCCGCTCGAAGCGCGCGATCGCCCCCTCGGTGAGGCCCTCGGCCTCGATCGCGCCGGCGAGCGAGAAGAGGCCCGCGGCGACGTCGGGCGGGGGCGCTGCCGCGGCGAGGCGCCGCGACCAGGCGACAACCTCGGCGCGGGAGGCGGTCGCGCCGGGCGCCACCTGCGCGCGGTCCGGCAGCCGGGCGACATCGATGCGCTCGTCCAGATCCCCCCGCGTGACGAGCCGCGGATCGAGCAGCGGCGCGCCGCCGGGGCGGCCCGCGCTGGCCAGCACGCAGGCGCACTCCACGGCGACCGAGACGCGCACCGACTCGCCGTCGTCGACGAAGCTGGTCGGGAAGGTGCGGCACCCGAGCGGCTTGGCCTCGGGCCCGCCCCTCGCGTGGAGCGAGCAGCGCCCCTCGCCCTCGAGGTAGGCGCACCGCCCGTCCCGCATCGCCACGACGGAGGCCGCGCACGGCCACGTCCCGCGCTCCGGCGTGAAGGCCCGCTCGCGCCGCGCGCCCCCGCTCAGCACATCGGGCCGCAATGCCCGCGCCCGCGCCGCCTCCTCGGGATCGAAGAGGATCGAGGCGTAGATCCGGCAGCAGCTCCCGCGGCCGTCGCAGTGCAGGCTGAAGTCGGGCAGCACCTCCAGCGGGCGCTGGCGGGGATCGCGCTCCCCCGGGTCGAGCGCCGCGGCCGCCGTGGACCCGAAGCGCGCCGCGTCCTCGCCGGCGTCGTCCGCTCCGAGCAGCCCCGCGGCGTGGAGCTCCGCGAAGAACGCCTGCGCCGCGGGCACACGCGCGTGCGCGCCCTCGCGGGCCGCCGCGATGACGATGCCCTCGACGTCGCGCGTCCCGTCGGCCGCGGAGAGCAGGACCCACTCCCGAGCGCCGAGCTGGAGCAGCTGCCCCGTGCGGGCATCGTGGAGGATGACGCGCTCTTCCTCGCCGACCAGGTGGCGCCGCGCGAGCACGTGGGCGGCGAGGCGAGGGCGCGCCGGCGGCGTGCTCGGGCTCACCCGAGCCACGCTATCCGACGCCGGCGGCGGCGCGCCACCGAAACGAGGCGCGGCGGCGCCGGCCTCACCGCCGCGCTCCCCAGGCGAAGCGCGACGGCCGCTGCGGCGCCCTCAGCGCACGCACTTCACCCACGCGGCCGTGAAATAGTTCCACTTGCCGCTCTCACCCGCGTTGAACCCGGTGAAGCCGTCGTCGAAATTGAGCGCCCAGGCCGCCGCGGCGTTCCCCACGGCCGCGTGGGAGCCCCAGTACCAGTCGTTGCTGCGGGAGCCGTACTGCGTGTCGGGGAACATCGTGCGGTTGATCGACGGCGCCACCTGCGCCTCGTCGACGAGGGTCGCGAGCTCCCGGATGCTGGGCAGGCGCCACGCGTGGCCGTTGAGATCGAGCGTCGCGCAGTAGCCCTCCGCCTCGGCCCAGGCCATCGTGGCCGGCGAATACCCCTGCTGCCAGACGAGGCCTGTGTACCTGTCCATCACCTCGCCGGGCGACACGACGGTGTACTGGTCGGGCGGGGCCACGGCCGGGCTGCTCGGCGCCTCGCCATCGCCGTTGCCTCGCACGCAGCGCAGGCTCGCCGCGGTCGCCTTGGAGTAGGCGTTGCTGACGATCCCGTCGCTCAGGTTGAAGGCCCAGGCATAGTCGCGCCCCGCGCCGGCGCCGGCCTGCCGGATGGTGAGGATCCAGTCGGATGCCGTCTTGTGGAAGCCCCCGCGCGCCCCCGGGAACGCGCCCCTGTCGATGGCCGGGCTCCGGGTGAAGTCGACGATCGACGTCATCTCGATGCGCGTGGGAAGGCGCCAGTCGGAGGACCCGCCGAGCGTCAGGCCGTCGCAATAGCCGATCGCCTGCTCCCACGTGTACGCCTCGGAAGGAGGGGTCTCTTGCCATTCGAGGCATGTGACGTTGTCGCGCACCACGCCGCCCCCCACATCGGTGTAGCTCGCGGGGTTGGGCAGGCCGCTGCCCGCCGGGTTGGGCATGGGCCAGCACGCCCACTTGTGCGTCCCGCAGGCAGCGGCCCTGCTGCAGGTGTCGCTCGCTCCGCCCGCGCCCCCGCTGCCCGGACCACCGCCCTCCCCGGCCGCTCCGCCGTTGCCCGGCGCGCCGCCGCTCACGGTGCTCTCCGCGCCCCCGCTCGCGGTGCCCTCCGCTCCCCCATCCCCTGGCGCGCCGCCGCTCGCGCTGCTCTCCGCGCCGCCGACCCCGGCGCCCGTCTCCGAGGCTCCGCCTGTCGCGAGCGCGCCGCCCGTCCCCCACCCGCCGCTCCCCGCGATCGCACCGCGGTCGCCGCCCTCCTCGCCGCACGCCGCGGCCGCGAGCACCACGCCGAGCGCGACCCCCGTCCGGGCACGCGCCGCGGCGACGGACATCACCCAGGTCGCGTCAACGACCCACCGCTTGCTTCGATTCACAGGCACCTCCGCGCGCTCAAGCCAATGTCGCAAGACAAATATGCTCGAACCGCACCAACCTATCACACGCTGCGCAAAGGTCGCCAACGCACGCACCGGAAGACTGGCATATTTCCTGCCAACCTACAGAAATCGCCCAGCGCCGTCATCTCAGCCCATGCTCGATGTGCTGAGTCGCAGACCCTGCGCGCCTTCGGCAGGCGCAACGCCCCGGATCGCACCGGGCGACCGTGCGTTCCCGTGCCCTGACAATTCTTCGATCAGCCTTAACCCGTGACGTCCCGCGCGCCCAGCACCCGCCGATCGGAGTTGACACCGAAAATGTGAACGTTCACAATGAATTCCTGCGGGCATCCTTTGTCCTCGGATACATTCCGATGGTGGAGACCGAGGAGTGGTTCGGCCTCCAGGGACGCGGAGGGTAGACCCCAGCCACCGGGGCGCACTGTGGAAAGACGCGCCGCCAGCTTTGCGGCAGATCACGGGGACAACGGCCGGGTAAGGGCGACGCCACGCGTGATGTCAACACGTTCTTGAAGTGAATCAGCAAGGAGACCAGCCGTGAAAGAGACGAAGTCCTGGGGCAAGGGTTGGGCGGTCGTAGCGCCCTTCCTGTTGGGGCTGCTCGCCATGACGGGGTGCAACGAGAAGAGCGAGGGGACGGGCGCCGCGCCAGCCGAGGGCGCCGGCTCGAAGCCGAAGGTCGTCAAGCTCGCTTTCGTCACCAACAACGCGTCCGAGTTCTGGAAGATCGCTCAGGCGGGCGTCCGGAAATACGAGCAAGAAAGCAAGGTTCAGGTCGACGTGAAGATGCCGTCGAACGGCACCACGGAGGAGCAGAACCAGATCCTCGAAAACCTCTCGAGTCAGGGCTACGACGCCATCGCCGTGAGCGCCATCGCGCCCGCCGATCAGGTCCCGGTGCTCAACAAGGTGGCCGAGAAGAGCAAGCTCATCACGTTCGACTCGGACGCCCCGGCGTCGAGCCGACTGCTCTACATCGGCACCAACAACCACGAGGCCGGCAAGGCGCTCGGCGCCTATATCGTGAAGCTCCTCCCGGAAGGCGGTAAGATGGCCGTGTTCGTCGGCACGCTCTCCGCGGACAACGCGAAGCAGCGCCTGCAAGGCATCCAGGACGCGATCGCCGGCAAGAACATCGAGATCGTCGACAAGCGCGAGGACAACACCGACCGCGCGAAGGCGCGCTCCAACGTGGAGGACATCATCAACGCGCACCCGGACCTGAAGCTCGTCGCAGGCCTGTGGTCCTACAACGGCCCCGCCATCGCGGCGGCCATCGAGGCGCTCGGGAAGAAGGGGAAGGTCCTCGCGGCGGTGTTCGACGAGGAGCAGGAGACGCTCACGGCCATCGAGAACGGCACGATCTCGGCCACGGTCGTCCAGAAGCCGTTTCAGTTCGGTTACCTGGCGAGCAAGTGGGCGCATGAGCTCTCGGTCAAGCCCGACACGGCGAAGGCGCAGATCCCGGCCAACAAGAGCATCGACACCGGCATCGAGGTGATCGAAAAGACCAACGTGGCGGCCTTCAAACAGCAGCTCGCCGAAATGAAGAAGTGAGCGTGACCGCGACCGCCCCGGATCTGCTCTCGATGCGCGCGATCACCAAGCGGTTTCCCGGCGTGGTCGCGCTCCAGGGCGTCTCTCTCTCGCTGAAGCCGGGCGAGGTGCTCGCCCTCATGGGCGAGAACGGCGCCGGCAAGAGCACGCTCATGAAGATCCTGGGGGGCGCCCAGCAGCCCGATGAGGGCGAGATCCGCATCGACGGAAAGAGCGTCGCCATCGAGAGCGTGCGCGCCGCCAAGCGCCTCGGCATCGCGCTCATCCATCAGGAGCTGATGCTGGCGCCAAACCTGGACATCGCGGCCAACATCTTCCTCGGCAACGAAGGCGGCGCGACAGGGCTGCTCCTCCGTCCGCTGAAGAAGGGCGACATGCACGCCCGCGCCAGGGAGCTGCTCCTGCGCGTGGGCCTGCCGCTCCCGCCCTCGACCCCGGTGTCCGCGTTGACCGCGGGCCAGATGCAGATGGTCGAGATCGCCAAGGCGCTCGCCCTGAGCGCGCGCATCCTCATCATGGACGAGCCGACTTCGTCGCTCACGAGCGGTGAGTCCGAGCACCTCTTCGGGATCATCCGCAAGCTCCGGGCGGACGGCATCGGCATCGTCTACATCTCGCACCGGATGGAAGAGGTCATGACGCTTGCGGACCGGGTGACGGTCCTGCGCGACGGCCGCTACGTCGGGGACCTCACGCGCGCGGAGGCGACGCGCGAACGGATCGTCGCCATGATGGTGGGCCGCGAGCTCAGCGCGCACTACTTCCCGGAGAGGCGGCCCCGCCGATCGACCGAGCCCGTGCTGGTGGTCGAGGGGCTCGTCGTGCCCGGCGCGCCCGCGCAGGTCTCTTTTTCGGCCGGACACGGGGAGATCCTCGGCTTCGCCGGCCTGGTCGGCTCGGGCCGCACGGAGCTCATGCAGACGATCTTCGGGGTGACGAAGGCGCTCGGGGGACGCATGACGCTCGAAGGCAAGGGGTTTGCTCCTCGAAAACCCAGGGATGCCATCGACCGCGGTGTCTACCTGGCGCCGGAGGATCGCAAGCGCCACGGCCTCGTGCTGCCGCTCAGCGTCGCAGAGAACACCTCCCTGCCCAACATCGGCAGCTACGGCCGCTGGGGCTTCTTGAACAGGGAGACGGAGCGCCGGGTCGCCGAATCGGAGGTGGAGCGCTTGAGGACGAAGACGCCCGGCATTCGTCAGCCCGTCGTGAACCTCTCCGGCGGAAACCAGCAGAAGGTGGTGCTCGGAAAATGGCTGGCCATGAACCCGCGCGTGCTCATCCTGGACGAGCCGACGCGGGGCATCGACGTCGGCGCCAAAGCCGAGATCTACCGCCACATGGCCGCCCTCGCGGATGAAGGCATCACGATCTTGATGGTCAGCTCGGACATGGAAGAGATCATCGGAATGAGCGATCGCGTCGCCGTCATGCACGAGCGACGCATCAAGGGCGTGCTGCCGCGGGAACGGCTCAGCCAGGAGCGGATCGCGACCTTGATGACGGGCCACGCGGACAAGGAGGCTCTGTCGTGAGGCGCGAGCTCGGGATGACCATCGCGCTCGTCGTGATGTGTCTGGGCCTCTACATCTCGAACCCGGATTTCCTCGGGCAGTCGAACTCGATCAACACCCTGCGGCAGATCTCGATGCTCGGGATCTTCGCGATGGGCATCGGGTTCGTCATCATCGCCGGCGGCATCGATCTGTCGATCGGGTCCGTGATCGGCCTGACGGGCGTCCTCATCGCCAAGCTCTCATCGACCCAGCTCGGCGGCCTGGGCTACCCGCTGTGGATCGGCATTCCGGTGGCGCTCGGCGTGGCGCTGCTGATCGGCCTCGGCCAGGGCTTGTTGATCACGCGGCTCAAGCTGCAGCCGTTCATCGTCACGCTCGGCGGCATGTTGTTCTTGCGCGGCGTCTCGCAGACCATCGCCCAGGGGGGCACCCTGAGCCTCGGTGGCTCGCCGCTGCTCGCCCTCGCGAACGGCGGGCTGCTCAAGAGCGGGAGCGACGCGCTCGTCCCGTACCCGCTCCTGATGTTCCTCGCCGTGAGCGCCGTGGCGACCTATGCGCTGCACTTCACGGTGTTCGGCCGTTACGTGTATGCGATCGGCGGCAACCGCGACGCGGCCGAGTACTCCGGCATCAACGTGAGGCGGGTGGAGACGTCTACCTATGTGATCTCCGCGGGCCTCGGCGGCGTGGCTGGCGTCTGTTACGCCTCGTACATCGGGCAGATGTCGCAGCAGGTCGGCATCGCGTACGAGATGTATGCGATCGCCGCGGCCGTGCTCGGCGGCTGCTCGCTTCGCGGGGGTGAAGGCACGGTGCTCGGCATCATCATCGGTTCCGCGGTGATGCGCGTCATCGACAACGGCATCAATATGTTCCAGCTGCCGTACCAGGACGCTGACCGCATTCAACGCATCTGGCGCCTGGACCCGAACTGGACCTTCATCATCATCGGCGCCGTGATCCTCGTCGCCGTGATCCTCGACCAGATCGTGCACATGGTGCAGACGAAGCGGCGCATCCGACATGCCTCCGCGGGCGCCGCCGAGGCGGCGCAGAGCCTGCAGGCGGCCGCGGCGATCAGCGCAGCGGAGTCGCCCGCCGCGCGAGCGCCCGATCGCGAGAGCGCCTGAGCTTTCCCGCGATGGGGACGAACCGGCAATCCGCCAAGAGCGCCCCGCCCTGACCTATCAGGGAAGTCGTCGCCTCCTCAGCCCGGCGGTCCGGCCTGAGCGGCGCTGGCGTCCGTGACCCCCTGTCGCCCGCCCCGTCTCGGCGCCATGACGGCGCCATGTCAGTGCACACGAAGAAGACGTCTATCGGCCTGTCCAACAACAGCAGGCCGAAGAACAAGAACAAGAGACATCACTGGAAGCGCTACCGCGGCCAGGGCAAGTCCCACCACGGGTGAGACCGCCGTCACGGCGAGGTGAGCCGGCGAGCGCAGCCCGCCGCCCGACCCACGAGCGCGGCGGCCGCGACCACGCCGCGCGCCCGCAGCGTATCCCGGGGCGAATGCGCCTCCGGCGGCGCCACGAACGCCTCCAGCCAGGCCTCGGCCGGCGGCCGCGCCAGCACCCCGCCGAGGTCGAACAGCGAGAGATCCGAGACCCCGGCCGCCTCCGCGGCGGCCACGTCCTCGCGGAGCTCGGCGACCGAGCGGTAGACCGGCTCGTCGCCGAGCGCGCCTTTGCCCACGGCGCCCAGCGAGGCGCCCGCCCTCGGACCGAACCGCCGGGCCGCGGCGCGGCACCCCCAGGCGAGCAGCGCGACCGCGTCCTCCCGGCCGAGCGCGCCGCGCGAATACCCCTCGAACAGCGATGTGTACAGCATCGCGCCGACGCGCCCCCACGGCGGCGCGGACACGGGCGTCCCGAGCAGCCGCTCCCAGCCGCGCGCCGGCCCGTCGGTCAAGACGAGCGGCACGATCGCGGCCGAGGTCGCCATCCCGCGCGCGTGCACCGCGCCCGCCAGCTCCGCGTACGCGCGCTGCGCCTCGATCCACCGGGGGCTCCCCCGCGCTTCCCGTGGCCCACCGCCGAGCAGATCGAGCGCGCCGCGCCCCCCGGCGAGCGCCCGCCGCACCGCATCGATCGGCGGCTCGAGGTCGAACACGATCTCCGCCGCGGCCAGGCGCCGCGCGTCGAGCGCGTCCAGCAGCCGCGCGACGAACGCGCCGAACGCCGCCGCGTTGCAGGCGCTCGCCCAGCGCCCGTCCTCGTCCGCGATCATCGGCCACACCGCGACCGCCACCCCCGCGTCCGCGCACGCCGCGACGAGATCCGGCAGCCCCGCCGCTGTGTCCGGCCGCACCGCGATCGAGAGCTCCAGCGCATACCGACGCAGCAGCGCGAGCGTCCCGGGCATCCGCACCACCTCGAGCGGCAGCAGCTCGCTCCAGATCCGGCGGCGGGGCGTCACGCTCGCCGCCCGCGCCGCGGCGCCGCCTGCGCTCGGTCGCCGTCCGCGCCGCGGCGGCGCCGTTTCCTTCCGAACGCCCCAAAGCCCCCGCTACACTCGCGCGTCATGAAGATCCTCTATGGCGTCGTCGGCGAAGGGATGGGGCACGCCATGCGCTCGCGCGTGGTGATCGAACACCTGCTCGCGCAGGGACACGAGCTCGAGATCATGGCGTCGGGCAGGGCGACCGACTTCCTGTCCAAGCGCTTCGCGGGGGTGAACCGCATCCACGGGCTCCACATGATCTACGAGGAGAACCGGGTGCGTCGCGGCAAGACGCTCTGGTCCAACGTGCTCTCCGGCGCGACGGGCACGCCGAAGAACATCGCCGCGTACTTCGAGCTCATCAAGGACTTTCGCCCCGAGCTCACCGTCAGCGACTTCGAGTCGTGGACGTACCTCTACGCCAAGCTCCACCGGCTGCCGATCCTCTCGGTCGACAACATGCAGATCATCAACCGGTGCACCCACGACGCGGAGATCCTCGCCGGCCACGAGGCGGGTTTCCAGCTCACGCGCGCGTTCGTGAAGAGCAAGCTGCCGTTCTGCAACCATTACGTCATCGCCACGTTCTTCCGCCCGCCGGTCCGCAAGCAGGAGACGACGCTGGTCCCGCCGATCCTCCGCCCCGAGATCATCGCCGCGAACCGCCGCCCCGGGGAGCACCTGCTCGTCTACCAGACCGCCGAGGGGAACGACGCGCTCTCGGCGACGCTCGCGAAGACCGGGCTCGAGTGCCGCATCTACGGGATGCGCCGGAACATCACGGAGGAGCAGGTCGAGGGCAACCTGCGCTACCGCCCCTTCAGCGAGGAGGGCTTCATCGACGACCTCGCCTCGTGCCGCGCCGTCATCGCCGGCGGCGGGTTCACGCTGATGGGGGAGGCGGTCTACCTGCGCAAGCCGATGCTCGCCGTCCCCCTCGGCCGCCAGTTCGAGCAGGTGCTCAACGCCCGCTACCTCGAGCGCGAGGGCTTCGGCCGCGGCGCCGATTCACTGGACGACCCGGCCGTCGTCGCCGATTTCGTGAAGGCCATCCCGGCCTGCGAAGAGAAGCTCGCGGGCTACTCCCAGGACGGCAACCGGCAGCTGTTCGAGGTGATGGACGGCCTGCTCGATCGCGCGCACGCCGGCGTGCTCTGAGCGCGGCGCGCTGGCGCGCCGCGCTCGCGGCGTGGACACCGCGCCCTCCCCTACTTCGGCCTGCAGCCCTTGAGGTCCGAGCCGGAGATGCCGTTGCACTCCTGCTCCGCGGGGCAGTCCGACTGCTCGACGCACGTCTTCAGGCACTCGAGCGCCGCGCTGTCGTCGGGCTTGCCGCAGACCGCCCCGCCCTCACACTCGCCGTCCGCGCCCTCTTCCTCGCACGCCTCGCCGAGCGCCGCCTCGCCGCCGCAGCCCCACGCGAGCAGCGCGCCGACGAAGAGCCCCATCCCGATCCACCTGGTTCGCATGCATGACCTCCCTTGTCTTCAGCCCACGTGCACGCGGCACGGGCGCGGCGGCGCCGCCCACGCGACGGCGCGGCGCGCTCCCGCCCCCCTCCGCACGCCTCCCTCCGATGCTACCGCGCGCTGCGGCTCTTGACGCCCTGGCGCTGGCTCCACGACGCCGATGCCGTCTCCTCGATCCGGATGAGCACGGCGGTGATGTTGTCGCGGCCACCGTTCTCGTTGGCGCAGTCGATGAGCTTGCAGCACGCGTCGGCGAGCACGGCGTTGTCCTCGACGATGCGCGCGATCTCGCGATCGTCCACGAGCCCGTGGAGGCCGTCGGAGCAGAGGAGGAACACGTCGCCGGCCTCGACGCGCTCCGCGCGCAGGTCGATGTCGACGCTGGGGGCGATGCCGAGCGCCCGCGTGATCACGTTGCGGGGCAGGTAGGCGAGGTCGCGCTCCGTGAGGTCGGGCCGCTCGAGGAGCGCGTCCGCGATGAGCGAGTGGTCGCGGGTCAGCTGCGAGATATCGCCGTTGCGGAGGAGGTAGCAGCGGCTGTCGCCGGCGTGGGCGACGTAGAACTTGCGCTCCCGCGGCGAGAACGCCGCGGCGACGACCGTGGTCCCCATCCCACGGTAGAACCGCGAGTCGTCGGCGTGCGCGAAGATGCGCGCGTTCGCGTACGTCACGGCGGCGCGCAGCCTGTCGCCGGTCGACGCCTTGCGCCGCTTGCCGTTCGCGTCGCGGAAGTAGCCGGCGATGGCGCTCGCGGCGATCCGGCTCGCGACCTCGCCGGCCTCGTGCCCGCCCATGCCATCCGCGACGACGTAGACGTTGAACTCGGGGAGGAGGATGTATCGGTCCTCGTTGTGGACCCGCTCCCTGCCGACGTCGGATAGACCTGCCGCGGTGGCGCGCATTCGCCCAGAGTCTAGACGACGCTTGGCCCCGCAGGGAACTGGGTTAATCTCCCCCGCCATGTCCGACCTTGTGATCGACAACCCGTATACCCTCGAGGAAGCCGTCCGCCGGCCTCTTGCAGACGAGGCCGCCGTCGACCGCCTCCTCGACACGGCGACCGCCGCCGCGCGGCGCTTCTCGCACACATCCATCGCCGAGCGCGCCGCCCTGTGCCAGCGTGCGGTCGAGCACATCGAGGCCAACGCCCCGTCGATCGCCGCCGACATCACCCGCATGATGGGCAAGCCGCTGCGCCAATCCCGCAATGAAGTCGCGGGGATGGCCAAGCGAGCCCGGCATATGATCTCGATCGCCGAGGGCGCGCTCGCCGATGTGATCCTGCCGGAGCTCCCCGGGCTCGAGCGGCGGATCGTGCGCGCTCCGCTCGGTGTGGTCTTCAATCTGCCCGCCTGGAATTATCCGCTCCTCACCGCCGTGAACGTGGTCATCCCCGCGGTGCTCTCGGGCAATGTGGTGCTGCTCAAGCACTCGCCGCGCTCGCCGCTCTGCGGAGAGCACTTCGCGACGGCGTTCGCGGAGGCCGGCGCGCCGCCCGGCCTCGTCCAGGCCTTCCACTGCGACCACCCCACGTCCGAGCGCATCGCATCGGACCCGCGGGTCAACTTCGTCGGTTTCACCGGTTCCGTCGAAGGCGGACGCAGGATCTATGCGGCCACATCGAAGAAGGTGGCCGTCGACGCCGGCCTGGAGCTCGGCGGGAAGGACGGCGCCTACGTCGCGGCCGACGCGGATCTCGAGAAGGCGGTGGACGGGATCGTCGACGGCGCCTGTTACAACGCGGGACAGAGCTGCTGCGCTGTCGAGCGCGCGTATGTTCACCGCGACCTGTATCCGAAGTTCGTGGAGGCCGCGCTGGAGCTGATGAAGCGCTATGTCCTCGGCGATCCGACCGACGAGCGGACGAACCTGGGTCCGATGGCGCAGCCGCATGCGCCGGCGTTCCTGGAGGCGCAGGTGAAGCAGGCGCTCTCCCGGGGGGCGAAGGCGCTCTGCGGCGGTCGGGCGACCCAGGTCGAGGGCCGCGGGCGCTTCTTCGAGCCGACGCTCCTCGTGGACACGGCGCCCGATCTCGACGTGATGCGCATCGAGTCGTTCGGGCCGGTGCTGCCCATCGTGCCGGTCTCATCCGACGAGGAGGCGCTCGCGCTGATGAACGACAGCGATCTCGGGCTCACCGCGTCGGTCTGGACGCGCGACCGCGAGCGCGCCGCGCGGCTCGCGCGCGAGCTCGACGTCGGCACGGTCTACATGAACCAGTGTGACACCCTGGATCCGGCGCTCCCGTGGACGGGCGCGAAGAACAGCGGCAAGGGCGCGACGCTCTCGACGCTCGGGTTCCTGCACCTGACGCGGCCGAAATCGATCAACTTCAAGATCGGCTGAAGGCCCGGGCGCGCGGCGCGCGGCGTAAACAACCGCGCCGCGCGTGGCCCGCGAGCCGATGAGCTCGAATGAGTCCGCTTGCACCGGGGGCGATGTGCGGTATCCCGGAGCAATGGAAATACGAGAGATCTATCGCGGGCGCCTCATCGATCACGTTCAGCTCGTCGTGGCCGACCTCGCGGCGAGCAAGAAGTTCTATCGGGCCGTCTTCGAGACGATCGGGATCCCGATCGGAGGCGAGGCCGACGATTACTTCTGGGCCGACGAGCTCTTCATCTCCAGCGTGGACTCGCCGTCCGCGGCCGGTGTGCCCACGGGCCGAGCGCACCTCGCCTTCCAGGCGAGCGACCGCGCGACGGTCGATCGGTTCCACGCCGCCGCGGTCGCCGCGGGCGGCAAGGACAACGGCGCTCCGGGCAAGCGCCCGTACCACCCTGGCTACTACGCGGCGTTCGTGCTCGACCCGGATGGCAACAACATCGAGGTCGTCCACCACGGCCAGGCGAACAAGTCGGCCGACGCGATAAAGATCACGTTCTGATCGCGAAGATGCCGCGAGATCGCTGAAGAGCCGACACAGAATCGAATGAACTCGATACGGGCGCCGGCGCACCACCGCGGCTCCTCCCGCGCTCCTTTCGCTGCTGCCCTCTCGGCGCCTCCTCGCCTCTCCTCAGACTGACTGTCCCGCTGGCTCGCCATCGATGCAGATCCGCTTCCTGACGACGGGCCTCGGCGCGACGTCGTTGAGGACCACCCCGAGGATGCGGCGATCGCCGAGCTGCTCGGCGGCCCTCGTCAGCGACGACGCCCGGGTCAGCGAGGCGCGCGCGACCAGGACGATGCCGTCAGCGGCATCCTCGATGACGTTGGCGTCGCCCGAGCCGAGGACCGGAGGGCCGTCGATGACGACGTAGTCGTGATAGCGCCGCAGCGTGCGCATCGCGGCCTCGAAGTGGACCGAGTGGAGCGCCGCGGGGTAGCTCGCCTCGAGCGATGGCTCCGCGAGCACCGAGAGCGACTGGCTGACGGCGATGACGCCGAGCGGGCGGATCTCGCCCGCCATCCGCCGCCGGAGCTGCTCCGAGAAGCTCGCGTGCGCGGGCAGCCGCAGGCCGAGCGTCGCCGCGACGCGGGGGCACGCCAGGTGGCCGTCGACGAGCAGCACCCGCGCGCGCTCGGCCTCGGCGAGCGTCATCGCGAGGCGGACCGCGAGCGCGGTCTTGCCCTCGGCCCGGCCGGGGCTCACCACCGCGACCGCCAGCGGCTCGCCCGCCCGCCGCTGATCGAGCCGGTGCCGGAGGACCCGGAGCGCCGCGAGCGCGGGCGCGGGCGCTCCCCGGAGCAGCTCGAACACCCCGTGCCCCTCGGGATCGAGGTCCGCGCCGATCATCACCACCTCGGGCCCGTCGAACGCGGGGCTGCCGGCGCGCGCGAACGAACGCACGCCCACGCAGGCGAGCGGCGCCTCGGGCGCGCTCCATGACGTCCGGTCGGTCACCTCGCAGTCGCCGAGATCGAGGCCATCCCGGAGCGTGTCCTCCGGATCCGGGACGGCGCCGGCCGGAGCGGCCTCTTCCGGCGCGCCGGAAGGCTCTGCGCCGTGCCCGTACCCGCCGGGCGGCTCCGCGCTGAGCCCAGCCGCGCTGGACGGCTCGGCGCCGTGCCTGGCCTCCCCCGGCGGCTCCGCGCCGGGCCCAGCCACGCCGGCCGGCTCCGTGCCGTACCCGGGCCCGCCGGACGGCTCCGCGCCGTACCCGGGCCCGCCGAGCGGCTCTGCGCAGTACGCCGGCACGATCGTGCGCTCGCGGAGCGGCGGGCACGCCGGGAGCTCCGGCATCACGGCCAGCAGGGCCGGGCCGCCGAGCGCGTGGATGTCGCCGCCGTCATAGAGCGTGTCGTTGAGCAGCACCCGGGCCCCGGCGACGCCGAGCGCGAAGAAGAACGTCACAGCGGCGCCCGCGAAGAAGACGCGGCCCCGCCCGCGGTCGGGGCGGCTCGGCAGGTAGGCCTGGTCGAGGACGTCGAGCTCGGTCTCGCTCTTGTTCTCGGCGGCGTCCGCGGACAGGTCCGCGGACCGCTCGTTGGCCTGAACGGTCTTCAGGTACTCGCGCGCCCGCTCGAGATCGAGGCGCAGCCGGTGCCACTCGGTCTCGAGCTCGATCACGCGCTCCTCGGCGGCTCCGTCGGCCGCCCACGGCGGGGCGCGCGGCGCCTCGCCCCTGGCCGCGCTCTCCGCCGGCGCGCGCGGCGCCTCGCCCCCTACGGACGCCCTGCCGCCTGCGGCGCGCGCGCGCAGGCCCGCGATCTGCCGGAGGAGCGCGGTCCGCTCCGCCGCGAGCGCCGCGCGCCGCGCCGGCGTGAGCGCGCGCTCCTCGCCGGCCGGCGCCTCGGTGACGCCCGCGCGCACGAGCCCGAGCGCGCTCTCGGCCGCGGCGAGCTGGCTCTTCGCCGCCTCGACGCGGCGCTTCGCGGCGACGGCGTCCGGGTGGATCGGGGTCACGGTCGTGAGCTTCTCGGCGAGCGCCGCCTCGGCCGACGCGACCGCGGCGACAGCGGCGGTGCGGGCCCGCTGCGCCTCGACGACGCTCTGGGGCAGCGGCTGCCCTGGCGCCACGGCCGGCGACCGCGCGGCCCCGAGCAGCGCCTCGACCCGGGCGAGCTGGCGCTCGAGCGCCGCGAGCTGCGGGTCGGCCGGGCGAGCTGGCTGCGCTGGCAGGGCGCGGGCGGCGGCGGTCGCCGGGGCGCCGGGCGAGCCGAGCGGCTGGGGCGTCGGCGCGTACGGAGAGTCGTTGAGCCCCCACTGGAACTGCGGATTCCTGGCGAGGAACGTCGCCAGCGCGCGGCTCGCCGCGTCGACCTTGGAGCTGGCCTCGGCGAGCTCCTTCCGCAGGAAGTCGCGGGTCATCGTCGCCGTGCCGAGGCTGTCGCGGCGGTAGTCGTCGAGCAGGATCTGCGTGAGGCGGGCGGCGACCTGCTGCGCCACGTGCGGATCGTCGTGGGTGAACGAGATGACGTACGTATCGCTGCTCTGCGCGCGGAAGCCGACGTGGGTCTTCATCTCCTCGACGGCCTCGACCATCGAGCGGGCGGACTTCTCCGGGTAGAGCCCGAACGCCTCGACGACGCCGGCGAGCGTCCCGCGCGCCGTGAGCGCGTCCTTCAGCTTCGACCCGAGGCGCGCCGCGCGCGCGGTGCCGCTCTGGGAATCGCGGCCGGTCTGGATGGTGTCGCGGTAAAGGATGGTGGCCTCGCTCCGCCACACCCGCTTCGTGGCGAGCGCCAGGGACAAGGAGATCGCGAGTCCGACGGCCATCATCGCGGCCGCTCCGCGCCAGTACATCCGGATCCGGCCGAGGACGCTTATCGCGCGATCCAGGCGCTCCCGGGGTGTGCTCTCCGTGCTCAGGCTGGCCATGGTGTTCCTCGCCCGTGTGGGCAGCGCGTCCGGCGCCGCGCGGCGCGGAGGGCCCGCGCGGGGGCGCTCCGCCCCCGCACGGCAAGGCGCGTGCTCGCGGGCGCGTCACCCCGGGACGCACACCGCTCGGCGCCACCACGCGCGCTGACCACGTGAGAGAGGGCCGACGCCGACGAACGCCATGGACATTCCGCGTCCGGCGCGCGCGGCTCGCTGCGTGGACGCTCCCGGGAAGGCGGGCGCTCGTCGCCGCGGCCCCGCTTCGGCGGAGGCCGGCTCGCCAGCGTGGCGAGCCCTGCTCCGCGTCACAGCCGCTGCGAGTAGTACTCGATGATGAGCTGAACGGCGATGGGGAACGGGATGCTCGTCTCGTCCGGCAGCGCGGCCACGCGCGCCTGCCGGGCGTCCTTGTCGACAGCGAGCCACGTGGGGGCTTCCATGTCGGTCTTCGCGAGGCCCTCCACGACGGTCCGGTGGTCACGGCGCTTCTCGCACACGCTCACCGTCTCTCCGGCGCTGACGCGGTAGGACGGGATATCGACGCGCTTTCCGTCGACGAGCACGTGCCCGTGCGCCACCAGCTGCCGCGCGGCCGGGATGGTGCGCGCGAAGCCCGCGCGGAAGATGACGTTGTCGAGCCGCCGCTCGAGCAGCTCGATGAGCTTCGTGCCGGCGGCCAGGTCGCTCCTGCGCGCCTCGAGCATGAGCGTCTTCAGCTGCGTGTTGGTGAGTCCATAGTTGAGCCTGACCTTCTGCTTCTCGCGGAGCCGCAGGGCGTACTCGCTGAGCTTCTTGCGGGCCTGTCCGTGCTGCCCGGGTGGGTAAGGCCTCCGCTCCGTCTTCCTGGCCGACAGCCCGGGGAGCTCGACCCCGAGCGCGCGCATGACCTTGACGCGAGGTCCGGTGTAACGGCTCATGCCCGGGCCCTCCCCAGGGACGCGCGCGCGTCGCGATGGTGGAGCGCGGCGCCGCAGGGCGCCGGTGCGTCGACGTAGTCCTGGATGTTCATCGAGCTTCTCTGTCCTTGTGCATGGGTCTTGCTGTTGCTTGTCATGGCGGTGTACCCGAGGGTGCTATCGAGGGCTCACACGCGCCGGAGGTGGCGGAGGATCGGGAACTGCGCTTTACGGAAGAAGCGCGCGAGTCCATTCGTGGTCCGGATGCGGGCGCCGAGCGGCTCGGGATAGTCGCTGTCGCCCAGGACGCGCAGCCATGGAAACGTCTCGACGACCCCTCCCTCTCGGTGGAGCTCGACGTGACGCGCGCCCCTCGCCGCGGTGGGATGGAGCTGGAGGCTCGGGCTCGCGTCGAGCAGGAGCTCCACGTCCTTGGCGAGGCGCAGGGAGACCTGGGTCAAGAAGGCGCCGATCCGCTCGGGGCCGAGGTGGGAGAAGAGGCCGAGGCCGAGGATCAACGTGGGCCAGTCGTGCGCGTCGGCGAGCTGATCGATCCAGTGATCGCAGCCTGGGGACGCGGTGGCCAGCGCGTACCGCGGCGTCTGCGGGGCGCGCCGGGACTTCCACGCGACCACGCGGGGAACGTCGATGTCGATCCAGTGGAGCTGACCGTTGTCGACGCGCGAGAATCGGGTGCACGGCCCGGAGAAGAGCCCGATGGCCAACCCGTCCGGGTGACGGCGGAAGAAGTCGTCCACGACGTCATCGACCAGCCGCGTGCGGGTCGCGAGGGGGCGGAGCTCCTGTTCCGTGAAGCCAGCGCGCTCGACCTCGAGCAAGCGGGCGAGCTGGCGCGCTTCCTCGTCGTGGAGCCCGAGGTCGGGAAACGCGTCGGAGGCGTACGCGCACGCGGCGACACCCGCGAGCTCGCGCCGAGCAAACGAAGGGGCAGCGTCGATAATGAAAATCATTTTCACTTTCGTTACAGGGACGTGCGTCCTATGTCAAGCAGCGAACAGCCGCGACCCACCCAGGTTGAGCTGGCGACCCACCCAGGTTGAGCTGGCGACCCACCCAGGTTGAGCTGGCGACCCACCCAGGTTGAGCTGGCGACCCACCCAGGTTGAGCTGGCGACCTCACCCAGGTTGAGCTGCGGCGGCGACCCCACCCAGGTTGCCGCGGCGCCTCTCCCCATCGCTGTGTCCTGCGGCCCTGCCCTGCCCGGCCGGAGCCTGCGGTCGTCCGCCCCGCCCCTTGACGGGCATCGGTCGAGAGCTATCTTTTAGATATATCTTTTAGAATATCGACCCGGCAGCCGCATGGCCGCCGGGCCGCGGAGCCGGGGTGGTCTGTGCACGAGCGCGCGGCAGCTGAGTGCTCGCCGCCGTGGCGGTCCGCCGCCGAGCCAGAGAGGGATTTTGTCTATGTTCTGGGGATACGAACACCATCACTGCGCAGGCCCGCGAGGGCCGAGGGGGGGTCCGTTCGGGAGGGGTCGGCACGGCATGGGCGGCGGCCCGCCGGGCTGGTGGGGCGACTGGTTTGGAGGGCCGCCGCTCCGCGCCGACCGCGGCGGCGTGCGGTACCTCGTCCTCGACGTGCTCGCCGAGCGAGCTCGCCATGGCTACGAGGTCATCCAGGCGATCGAGCAGCGCAGCGGCGACACCTACCGTCCGAGCCCCGGCGTCATCTATCCGACGCTGCAGATGCTCGAGGAGCTCGGCCACGCGCGCGTCATCGAGGCCGAGGGGCGCAAGATCTACGAGATCACCGACGCGGGCCGCGAGGACCTCAAGGCGAACCGCGAGTACGTCGACGAGTTCTACGAGCGCTTCGTCGAGACCTCGTGGGAGCGGTTCGCCGAGGATTTCGGCGACGTCATGAAGCGCATCGGCTCGCTCATGAAGATGCTGCGCCACGCGATGCGCCGCGGGCGCATCACGCCGTCCGTGCTCGCGCGCACCGTGAAGGTGCTCGACAAGGCGGCGGCCGAGATCGAGGAGCTGCTCGGCGAAGATCCGGAGGGGCGCGCCGGCCGGCGCCCGTGATCCGCGCCGCCGTGGAATCAGGGCGCGACGCGCTCAGGCACGCTCTCGAAGCAGAACACCCGCCAGGCGTTCGGCTGGCCGGGACGCACGAGCTCCGTCACAGCGCCGCTCGTGAACTCCGCGACGACGCCGCGCCAGAACGCCAGAGCGCCCCGGTTCCCCTCGGCGACGCGCACGGTCCACTTCCCGGGAAGACCGTTCCATAGGAGGCACGCCGCCTGGCGGCCCACGCCGGAGCGGCGATAGCGGCGAAGGACGAAGAACTCGGCGACATCGAGGGTGTCCGGATCCTCCACTGCCGGCGAACCGCGGGTCGCCAGGACGAACCCGGCGACGCGCCCGCCGCATCGAATGAGGAACGCGAACCGCCGCTCCCGCTCCGACCAGTAGAGAGGGAGCTTGGGATAGCCGAAGCGCCCATCCTGCCCCAGCTCGATAGCGGGGAACACATCGCTGAGATCGTGGATGTACAGCTCGAGAAGGTTGGACAGGATCACGGCGTCCGCTGGCGTCGCCGCGTCCAGAGAGACAGTCTGCGCATCTGCCATATCCAATCCTCCCGTCCGCCAGCGCGCACTCGGGCGCTTCTCCGCGGCGCGCGCGTCGTAATCACGATGACTGGCCCCCTCGGTCGTCAACCGCGCGCCGCGCGCCGCGCGCCGCGGCCTGTGCCCCTCGGCTCAGCCGAGGAAGCCGCGCGCGCGGGCGATCGCCTCGATCGCCGGCCTCCGCCGCTCCAGCTCCTCGACGTCCTTGACGGGAAGGAACCGCGCCGCGAGGCCCTCGCGCGGCACGCGAACGAACCGGGCCGGCAGGCCGAAGGTGACCTCGTTCAGGATGCGCTCGAACTGGATCGCCTTGCGGTCGTCCACCTTCTTCTCGACCTCCACGTAGATCCAGTCCAGCGCGAGGGCGTCGAGCGCCTCGGCGCTCGCCAGGAAGGTGTTGGTGTTGAAGACGGGCACGACCTTCGGGTCGAAATCGACCGGCAGCCGGAAGTCCTCTGCCATCACCGGTCGGCCGTTCCACCGCAGCGGCCCGCCGCCCTTGTCGCCGCCCTTGTCGACCACCTCGACGGAGAGGGGCCCGCCGTGGCCGAGGTGCCAGCCCAGGAGGACCGGATCGACGGTCGCGCCGAGGTTGTCGAGGTTGGCGATCCAGACGATCTTCCCGCCGCGGGCGATGAAACGGCCGAGGAGGCCGCTCTCGCGGAGGGCGTCCGGGAGGTCGCCATGGCCGGTGGCGTAGACGCTCGGCTCGCCGGCCTCGTCCAGGAACAGCCCGCCTTCCGGGGTCAGGCGCAGCGACACGTGCTGCTCGAACGTGGCGCAGAGATCGCCCCGCTCGTCGAGGCGCGCGCCGAGCGCCTCGCGGATCGGTCCGTTCGTCGCCTCGCTTGTCATCAGCCACAGCGGGACCGGGACCCCCGTCGTGCGCCGGAGGTGATCGCTCTCGGCGAGGCGCAGATCGAGGAAGGTCCGACCGGGCAGCACCTCGACGAGCGCCTTGACCACGCCGCCCATCCGGGTGGCCATCCCGCCGGCGAGGACGCAGAGGGCGACCTCGCCCCGGCGCAGCGCGGCCAGGCCCGCCTCGCGGCAGCGGGCGTGCTCGGGCGTGCCCTCGGCGGGCAGGTCGGCGATATCGCCGGGCGCGGGCGGCTCGACCGTGCCCTGGAGGCGGTTGCGGGCGTCCCGGTCCTTGCCGATGGACGCGGCCCACCGGGCGACGCGATCGGGGTCGAACCCGCGAGCCCGGAGGCGAGCGAGGAGAGGGCCAGGGAGCGCGGCGATCTGCTGGGCGAGGGAAGACACGGTATCCTCAAAAGACCACGAGACGATGCGCGTGGCAACGGCATCGTGCAACCGGTCACGCGCTTCAGAATGGGCGCCTCCTGGAGAGGCATCTCGCGCCTGCGCACACACCCGAGATCCGGATGGCGCTGAATGCGTCGTACGTGGCTCCCTGATGCCGCGTCGCTCGCCTGAAGATCGCCAGTTCCATTCCGAGAATGGACCATCTCCAGGAAATCACGCTGACCCGGGAGCCTCCGGTCAGGCTTCCGTCAGCGGCCGGTCAACTCAGGAACAGCTCCTCCGCCGCCGCCGCGCGCTGGAGCCAGCGTCCCAGGACGTCCACGTCCGTCTCGCCGAGGATCCGGCCCCTCGCCTCTCCGCCGTCCGACGGCCTGCTGCGAGGCCGCGCCGCCGCCGTCCCGCGGCGCCCGGCGCTCGCGCGCTCACCCGAGGAACCGGAGCACGATGTTGAGCAGCACGAGCACCACGACCATCCCGCCGCACACGAGCGCGACCTCCCTCCCCGACACGCGCACCACGACGCGGCTGTCCTCGGCCCGCGCGGCGCCATAGAGCGCGGCGGAGGCGCCGAGCACCATGTAGAGGATGTCCTTGTAGGCCCACGAGAGGAAGAAGATCCCGATCAGCGCGCCGCACAGGCTCACGAAGATCGCCGGCGCGAACCGCCTCGCCGTGGGGCCGGCATCGACGTCGCCCAGCCAGATCGACAGCGGTACCTTCATCGACGCGTACAGGACGAGCGCGAACAGGCACATCCCGAGCAGGCCCGTCTCGGCCGCGGCGAGGAGATAGGAGTTGTGGGCGGTCAAGCCGAGCGACGACTCGTCGCCGAACTGCCCTGCGCCGACGCCGATCCCCTTGGTCCGGCGGATCAGCTCGAACGCTTCCCGCAGCAGCTCGACGCGCTCGTCCGAGCTCTCGCTCGCCTCGTCGCCGCTCCGGCCGCCGAGCAGGAGCATGGGCGGCCCGATGAAGCAGGCAGCGATGACGCCGAGCGTCCCGCTCCGCCGGATGAAGCTGATGCCGAGGACCGCGAGGTACACGATGACACCCGAGCGCGAGCGCGACAGGACGACCATCGCGCCGATCGCCGCGATGATCGCCGTCACGGGGAGCGCGCGGAGCGCCGCGGCCATGCGCGAGATCAGCCGATCCGTGAGCAGGACGGGAAGCGTCAGCGCGCGGCGCGGCGCGCAGGGCGGCGCGCCGGCCGACGGGGGCGGGCCCCCACGGACGGGCCTGCGCGGCCGGCGCGGGCCGGCGCGCCGCTCCGCGAGCGCGATCGCGAGCGGGATCGACATGCCGGCCATCAGCGAGAGCTCGTTGGGATCGGCGAGCGAGCCGCGGTAGCGGACGCGGCCGTCGATGGTCGACGTGCCGAGCGGCCCCGGGCGCTCGCACCGGTAGTTGCCGTCGGGCACGGGCGCCTCGATGCGGCAGTCGAGGTTGGTCTCGCAGGGGCGTCCATCCGGCTCGAGCTCGCCCTTGCCTTCCCAGTCATCGGGCGCGGCGATCATGCAGCCGTGGGGCTGGAACGCTTGCACGATCGCGACCACGGTCGTGAGGACGGCGCAGCCGACGAGCGTGATCGCGAGCGCGCGCAGCCCTCGCGGCGAGGCGGCGGCGACGGCGACGGCGATGAAGATGCCCGCGACGGTCGCGAGCTGCATGCCGCGCTCCTCGAGCGCGGCCGGGCGCTTCAGCGCGGTGGTCAGCGCCGCCCAGGCGAGGAACGCGAGCGCATAGACGACCTGAGGCGCGAGCGTCGGCTTGAGCCGCCGCCACACGACGTCGAGGGCGACGCAGAGAAGGGTGATCCCGAACGCCGCGTGCACGAGCGGAATCCCCGCGAGCGCGGGGATGAACTCCTGCGGCTTGATGATGACGAGCGCGCACAGCGCGCACACGACCCACGCTGCCATGGTGTGGCGCGCCGTTCGCGTGGCGCGCGCCGCGCACAGGCGGCCCGCGCCGAGCCGTCGTGGCGGCCGCGCGGAGGCGCCCTGCGCGGGCGCGATGAGGCGCGGCGCGCATTCCCCCCTTCCGCGCGACGGATCTAGCACCGCGGGTCCGAGCGGCACGCGGGAAGAGCGCCAGTGCGCGCGCGAGGAGCAGGCGCGGAGCGCGGCCGCGGGATCGGCGCTTGCTGGAGCGCCATCGCATCAAGGAGGCTGGAAACCGCATGTGCTCCCGCTGTGTCCGGATTGCCCTGCTCTGCTCCGCGCTCACGGTCCTCATGGCGCTCCCGGGCTGCGGCGCGCGCGCCCCGCGGGTCGATTTCGATGCGGAGCGCCGCGCGACGAGCGCCTACGCCGTCGGCCCGGGCGACGTGCTGGAGGTGCGCGCCTGGAAGAACGAGGCGCTGAGCCAGCGCGTCACGGTGCGACCCGACGGGTTCATCACGATCCCGCTCATCGGCGACGTCCTGGCGTCGGGGCGCACCGTCATGGGCATCGCCGAGGACATCGCGACGCAGGCCGCCAAATTCTATCATGAGAAGCCGGTCGTCAGCGTCGAGGTGGCGGAGCTCCACAGCTACCGGGTCTACGTGATGGGCGAAGTGTCGCGTCCCGGCGAGTTCACGCCCAGGGGGCAGATCACCGTGCTCCAGGCGCTCGCGCTCGCGGGCGGATTCACCCGCTTCGCCGATCCCGACGAGGTGGTCATCGTCCGGCGCGACGCGATCGGCGAGCGCAGGATTCCGTTCGTGTTCGACGAGGTCGTCGGGAAAGGCGATCTCCGCGGGGATCTGCCGCTGCAGACGAACGATACCGTGGTGGTGCCGTAGAAGGCCCGCATCGGGGACACGTCGCTCCGGGAACAGGCTTATCCGCATGCGGCTGCGGCACGCGCGTGGGTAGGGGTAGCGCTCGCGTCGCAGAGGACCTGTTGCGCATCGCTGGGGGTCCTCCCCTGTCTCCTCCCCTGCCCCGACGGACATCGTTGGATGATCGCCGCACCAAGTTCTGGCATCCTGGCAGGATGCGTCCCGGGGCAACACCGCCGCTCGCCGTCGCGTTGCTTCTCGCGCTCCCGGCGCTCGCGACCGCGTGTGCCCCCGCGAGCCCCGGCCCCCCGGGCCCCGCCGGCAAGACCACGGCGCCGCCGAGCTCTCCGGTCCTCGCGACAGCCAGCGCGCCTTCAGGCCCGGGAGGCCCTGAGCCTGCCGGCGCGTCGTCCGCTGGGGGAGCGCAGGCCGATGGCGCGCAGGGCGCCGCGCCGTCCCCCGCCTCAACCGAGCCGGCCCCTGCCATCTCGGCGGACGAAGCCGAGGCCATCCTGTTCCCGGACGACGCCGCCGCCCACCGGGACGCCATCGACGCCTGCCGGCACGGGAACGCCGGGATCGCGGCCGCGCCCGGCTCGGGGCACGAGCGCATCCGCTGCCTGCTCGCGCTCCGCTACCAAGGCGACCCGCAGGCCTCGGCGAGCGCGACAGCGCTCTTCGACCAGAACGGCAGCGTCGCCGGGCTGGAACGGGAGCACATGATGGACGGCGGTTACCGCGGCATGCTCCACCTCGTCCCGGAGCTGCCGGTGCGCGCCGAGCGCCGCCACCTCGAGTGGACGGTCTCGGCGATCGCCGACTTCGACGCCTTCGTCGCGGATCTCGCGGCCGCGGCCAGCTCGCCCGTGCGCTACCGGCACCGCGCCCTCGCGCTCCGGTACTTCCGGTCCGTGCGGGCGCGGACGCCTTCCGCCTACGCCTCGGGTTGGACGGTCGCATACAACCTCTCCGGCTCGCTCCACCGCTCCGCGGACGACGTTCGAGAGACGCTCTTCCACGAGCTCTTCCACCTGAACGACGTCGCGCACGGCGGGTGGTCCCAGGCGGCGCTCTCGCCGATCTACGACGGCATCGTCGCGCGCTGCGGGACGAGGATCTCCTGCCTCACGCCGTACTCGCCGAACGAGACCATCGTGAAGGGCGGCACGTATTACTCGTTCCAGCCAGGAAACGGCGTCGTGGAGTACGCCGCCGAGCTGGCGATCCGCTACTACCGCGAGCAGCGCGCGGCGCTCCGCGGCAAGCGGCTCTCGAAGGCGCCGTTCAAGTGCGGCCCGCCGGAGAACGCGCGGGCATGGTCGCTGCTCTCGGGAGAGTTCTTCGGCGGCGCGGATCGGGTGGCGCCCTGCCGGGAAGGGGCGCCGGCAACGCCCTGAGCCACGTCGCAGCACGCGATCTCGCCGTCCCACGCGCCGCACATGACGTGACGATGGCGCGCGATCACCGCCGGAGGCCTGGTCGCGCGCAGGCGCATCACCCCACCTGCGATCGGTGGACGACCGAGGGTCGCGGCAGCTCGAGCGGCGGCATGGGATCGAAGAGCGAGCGCTCCGCGTCGGCCACCTCCTCGGCCGAGAAGGCCCGGAGCGTCTGGCAGAACTCGACCATGATGCCGTTGGGATCGATCGTGCAGATCGAGCGGCAGAACTCGTGATCTCTCTCGGTCACCTCGAGGCCGTGCGAGAGCCATCGCGCGAGCATCCGACCGTAGAGCTCACCCGTCGGGGCGCTGAAGGCCAGGTGGTTCATCCACACCGGCAGCCCGAGCCCTGTCGAGAGATCCGTCCTGAAGCGCCCCCGCACCGTCTCTTCGTGCACATCCCAGAATGCGAGCATCGGACCATCGGGCTCGCTGGTCCGATACAGGGCGTGCCTCGCCCAGCCCCCATCGCGGCTGCCCTCGTAAGGCACCGCGATGACCTTCACGAGACGGAACCCCATGGCCCGGGTATAAAACCGGTGTGTGGCGACCAGATCGCTGGTCGCCAGCGCGATGTGATGCACCGCCATCGTCCCCCCTTTGCGTGCATGGCAAGGATGCCACGAGCCGGAGCGCTCGTTCAAGCTGGATTCCATGCAATCGGTCGAGCGATCGCGAAGCGGGGCACGGGCGGTGGCCTCGGTTAGATCGGTTACGTCGGGTCTCCCGGTGTCCCCACCCCATCGAGCATGAGGGATTCCGGCGACGGGGAGTCCTTTGCGCAGGATGCCGGCCCGGCGCGCCGTGCCCCGGACGCTCGACCAGCCCTGGACAGCGAGGCGGCGGGTGCCTCGAGGGACCCGCAGCCGCCCGGGGGCTCGGCGGGATCGGCGCTGAGCCCCCGGACGGCTGCGCTATCCTCGGCGCAGGCCATGTCCGACGGCGATCTCGTGTTCGCATCCATGCCTGCCGGGCTCATCGCCTTCGCCTCGTCGTGCGGAGTCCCGCAGGAGGATCTCCTCCAGGCGGCCGGCGTCGCGCCCGAGATCCTTACCGCGCCCGACGAGCTCGTGCCGTATGCATCGCTCTTCTCGCTGTGGGAGCTCCTTCTCCAGCGCCTCCCCGGCGAGCCTCTCGGGCTGCGTTATGCGCGCTGCATCCCGGTTTCGGTCGTCGGCATCGTGGGGCACGTCCTTCGCCACAGCGAGACCGTGCGGCAGGGCGTCGCCGTCTATGGCCGCTTCTGCCGGCTGATGGACCCGTACCTCCGCATCATCCTTGAGGAGCACGGCGGGGTCGCGCGGCTCGCGCTCGAGCACGAGCCGCGCGTCGTCGCCATGGCCGAGCCGATCGAGATGATGGTCGCGACGCTCGCGCGCTTCATCGCGCTCTACCTCGGCGGCTCGGCGAGGCCGATCGAGGCGCTGTTCCGCCATCCTCGCCGGCACCCGCCGTCGCTCTACGAGGAGGCGATCGGGGCCCCCGCCCGCTTCGAGGCGGGCGCGACGGGCCTCGTCTACGATGCGCGCGTGCTCGACGCGCCCCTGGTCGGCGCGGACCCGTCGGTCCGCGATTACCTCGTTCGCCACGCCGAGCAGCTCCTCGCCGCGCGCGCGGCGCCCGCCAGCGCCGCGACGCTCGACGCGCGCGTGCGCGCCCGCATCGACGAGCGGCTCGACCACGGCGACGTGGACCAGGAGGGGATCGCGCGCGCGCTGGGCATGAGCACGCGCTCGCTCCAGCGCGCGCTCAAGGACGTCGGCACGTCGTTCACGGCGCAGCTCGACGAGGCGCGGCGGGAGAAGGCGCTCGATCTCGTCCGCCGGCCCGACCTCGCGCTCCAGGAGATCGCGTTCCTGCTCGGCTATGGCGAGCCGCGCCACTTCTATCGCAGCTTCCGTCGCTGGACGGGCACGACACCGGGAGAGTACCGGCGCGCCCGCGTCCGCTAGCTCCGTGTGGGAGAGCAAGCATGCCTTCGCAGACCCTCTCGACCAAGCTCGCCCCGCCGGCCGCTGAGCAGCTGAAGGCGCAAGCCATGGAGCCCTGGCTCTTCCCGGTGTTCTTCCTCTCGGGCTCGGCAGCGCTGGTGTATCAGGTCGTCTGGCAGCGCGCGCTCTACGCGATCTACGGCGTCGATATCCTGTCGGTCACGATCGTCGTCACCGCGTTCATGCTCGGTCTCGGCCTCGGGAGCCTCGCGGGTGGGGCGCTTTCGTGCCGGTACCCGCAAGCTGCGGTGACGCTGTTTGCGCTCTCCGAGCTCGGGATAGGCCTCTACGGCGCCTTCAGCCTTCGCCTCTTCGCCCTCATTGCAGAGATGACGCACGGCATTGGCCATGTCGCCACGGGTGGGGTGGCCTTCCTGCTCGTGGCGCTCCCGGCCATGCTGATGGGAGCCACACTCCCCCTCCTGGTCGCGCACGCCACGTCGCGATCGCGTAACGTCGGTCGCTCGCTAGGTAACCTGTACTTCACCAACACGCTGGGCGCGGCGTTCGGTGCCTTTCTGGCGGCGCGCTACCTGCTGGGCGGGCTGGGCCTCCGGGCCACGGCGGAGGTTGCCGCGGCGCTCAACGTATTTCTCGGTGTGCTCGTGATGGTTCTGCGCCGGGGGCGTCGCGGCGAGCCATGAGGCTCCTCGTTGCCGTCCTCGTCGCCACGCTCGGCGGTTATCTCGCGCTCTCGCACGAGGTCCTCTGGGTCCGGATCTACGGCTTCACGGTCGAAGGCGCTCCGGACGCCTTCGGCTTTCTGCTCGCGGCCTACCTTGCCGGTCTGGCCGGCGGATCGCTCCTCGCCGGTCGCTACTGCCGGAGCACGGCGGCGGAGCGCTCCGGACAGCTTTACCGGGTGGGCGGGGTGATCTTCGCCGGGGCGCTCGCGGCCTTCCTCGTGGCCCCCGTCGTCGCGCACCTGGTCGGCCGCGGTGTGGAGCCGGCCTCGACGCTGCCTGTCTTCGCGCTCGCCAGCACCTGCCTCGGCGCGGGGTTCCCGCTCCTGTGCCACTTCGGGATCCGCGCGGACGAGCTGGCCGGCGCGCGGCTGTCCTACGTCTACGTCGGCAACATCGTGGGCTCGACGCTGGGCAGCCTGGTCACCGGCCTCGTGCTGCTGGATGTCTTGCCTCTGCGCGAGCTCAACGTGGCCCTCGCGATCGCGGGCGCCGCGATCGGCGCGATGCTCATGCTCTCAGCGTCGACGACGGCGCGCTCGCGCGTGTTCAGCGGCGCCATCTTGGCCGCCGCCATCGCGTCCTTCGTGGGGTCGGCGCCGACGCTCTACGGCGACCTCTACGAGAAGCTCCTTTACGGGGAGGAACACCGCGAACACGGTCGCTTCGCCCACGTCATCGAGCGTCGCGAAGGCGTCGTCACGGTCTCCCGGTCGGGCACGGTGTACGGCGGCGGATCTTACGAGGGCATCACCAACGTCAGCCCGCTGCCGGAAAAGGACGAGAACCGGGTGCTGCGGGCCTATCTGGTGTCCGCGTTCCATCCCCGGCCGCGCGACATCCTCATGATCGGCCTCGGGTCCGGCTCCTGGCTTCAGGTGCTGGCGAACGACCCCGACGTCGAGCGCCTCACCGTGGTCGAGATCAACCCCGGGTTCGTCGAGGCGGCGCGGCGCGCGCCCGTCGTCGCGAGCGCGCTGGACAACCCGAAGGTGGAGCTCCTCATCGACGATGGCCGGCGCTACCTGGGGCGGACCTCGCGGCGCTTCGACGTCATCGTCGAGAACACAATCGTGTACTGGCGCTCGTATGCCTCGATGTTGCTCTCCCGAGAGATGATGGATCTGTCCCGCCGGCACCTGAAGCTGGGCGGCGCGCTCTACTACAACACCACCATGTCCACCGCGGCTCAGAAGACCGGGGCGACCGTATTCCCCAACGCCCTCCGCTTCCAGAACATGCTGATCGCGAGCGACGGTCCGATTACCATCGACCACGCGCGCTTCGAGAGGAAGCTCGACGCGTGGCGTATCGACGGCCGTCCCGTGCTGCCCGCCGGCAGCAGCGCCGCGCAGCTCGATCTGCTGAAAGAACAGGACTGGCGCGGCGGGCCCACCTGGGAAGGCCGGGAGTCGATCCTGCTGCGGACGCAGGATGACCCGCTCATCACCGACGACAACATGGCGACCGAATGGTGGGCGTTCGGCACGTACCCCTAGCCCCACGTTCCGCTGAAACTATGCCGCTCGCTTGACAATCCATGGTGGATTTGCTCCGCTCGCCGTGGGCGTTGCGCCCATCCTTGGACGTGACTACGGCGTTCGCCGAGCTGAACGACTTCGCATGGCCCACGATGCTCCGCCTGGAGCGGTGAGCGACCGCTTCGACATGTTCACGCGCGCAGAGCGCGCGGATCTCGGCGCCCTGATGGATGTCCTCGTCGCGCAGGCGTGGGCCGCGACGCCGTTCATCTACTCCAACGACGTCGAGGACGCCTATCTGGAGATCATCCGGGAGACCCCCGCGTTCACGTTCGGCCTCGTCGAGAGGGCGACGGGGCGTCTGGCCGCGGTCGGCAACGCCGCGCCGATCGCCGTGCGGAGCGACGATCTGGCGGCGCTGCCCGACGGCGGCTGGAAGTGGCAGGTCCTCCGCGCGAAGGCGGTCCGCGACGGCGAGCCGCCAACCCACCTGGGCGCCTTCACCGCCTCGGTGTCGCCGCTGTTCCGCGGCCAGGGCGTGAGCGCGCTCGTGCTCGCCGGCTTCAAGGCCCTGGCGAGGCGATCGGGCCTCGCCGGCGTGCTCGCCCCGGTGCGCCCCCCGTCCAAGGCATCCTGCCCGGGCATCGATATCGAGGAGTTCCTCGATCGCGCCCGCGAGGACGGCTTGCCCACCGACCCGTGGGTCCGAACGCATGTCCGCGTTGGGGGCCGGGTCGCCGGGACTCCTCGTTGCGCCCTCGTGGTCGACCTGGAGCTCGATTTCTGGGAGGTCTGGCTCGGCAGGCCCATCTTGCCTTCCGAGCGCTCTTTCGAGATCCCCGGCGGCCTCGCCCCCGTGTACGTCCAGGGTCGGCGCGGACGTTATGAGGAGCCAGCCGTCTGGGTCGTTCACTCGCTCTGACATAGAGCTGCTGGACCAGGCTGGCGATGTGGATTTCGGGCCCTATGGCCGCCCAGCACAGGCCTCGTCGCTGTCCCATCGGGGGCGCACCAGCCGCTCGGCGGTCGCAACCGTGCCTCGCGCGTCGGTCACCATCCCCCTGAGATCCGGAGCGGTTGACCGATGGCACAAGCTGGCTCCCGGAGCACGGCCGGCCATCCGATGGCGGGCTCAAGCTCGGCCTCGTGCTCATGCCCCCCTTCGGCGCCCGCTGGAAGGCCGAGGAGATAGAGCCCACGCTCGGCGCCTGGCCGGAGGCGAAATCGTTCGTGGCCACCTTCAGCGCCGATTACGCCAAGGTGAACAGCGTCCGCGTCGCCGTCGACTTCATCATCGCTCAGCGACCGAAGCTGGGAGTTTGAGCGACGGGCGGCGGTGCTTCTCGCCGCATCAACGTGGAACGAGCCACGCGTCGAACGGCGCGAAGTAGGCGCCCCCCTCGACCTCGTTGTCGGCGCGGTAGAGATCGAAGTCGACCGGCAGGTCCGGGAAGTCGGGGCTGGAGAAGCCGCGCACCTCCCAGGTCGAGTAGCGGTTGAACGTCTGCCCGAAATCGAACGGCAGCACGCCCGCCGGGAATACCGGATCGATGAAGCGCAGCCACACGCGCAGGCAGTCGGGATCGGCGGGGTCCTCCTCGTCGCCGCCGTCGCACGCCTCGTGGAGCTGCGTCACCGCGACCGGACGATCGCCCGTGAACGTCACCTGATCGAAGATCGCCGGCTTCTCCTGGATGAACACGTAAGCCAGGATCTTGATGTCGTCGACTGTGCCGCCCTGCATGCGGGCCGTGTCGTCGAGCGGGATGGCCTTGACGCCGATCGACGCCAGCCCGTTGTCCACCGCCACGACGTCGGAGAACAGCAGCGGATTCACGTAGGCACCCCAGAGGACGCCATAGTGGCCGTTCGACCAGAACGCGTTGTCGCGGTACGCCGGCTGCGCGACCTCGATGTTGTGCCAGATCATCGCGCCGTGCCCGCGGACGTGATGGGCGACGTTGCCGTCGAAGACGAAGTCCGCCGGCCGCCCCGAGCCCCCCTCCTGCCAGCCGAAGCCGGAGACGTCCTCGCCTGTGCCGTCGTAGCCCACGCCGACGGCGACCGAGTCGCGCGCGCCCGAGCCCTCGCCGCCCGACACCGCGATGCCGGTCATGCGGTGGTCCACGCGGATGCAGCCGTCGACGCGCTCGGGGATGCCGACGCGCGCGGCCAGCACATGGTCGAGGAGCACGCCGGCCGGCGCCTTCTCGCGATCGTCACAGAACGTGCCGCACGCGCCGTTGTCGTAGAACAGGCCGAAGCCCACTCCCTGGGTGTCGTAGCCGGCGACGTCGCTGATCTCGATGTCGTTCGACTGCTCGACCATGATGAAGTGGAGCTCGCCGCCCCAGATCGCAGCGTGACGCACGAACGAGCCCGCCGAGGCGTCCTTCTGCTGGTGGAACCAGAGCGGCGCGCGGCGGGCGGGGAGCGCGGTCCCCTCGGCGCCGCCGCTGCACGGGATCAGCGGGCCGAGCCAGCGTAGCTCCACGCTGTCGAGCTGCGCGTGCCCCTGCTCGGCGACCAGGATGTGCGCGTGCGCTGTGTCGTCGGCCGAGCGGATGACCACGTTGCGCGACAGGTTCGCGGCCTCGGCGCGGCGCAGGCAGTCCGCGCAGCCGTCGTGGGTGAACGCCGGCGCCTTGGCCAGCGTCACCTCGTTGCCGTCGACGGCGGCGATGGTCCCCTCATCGAACTGGTCGACCGCCACCTCGCCGCCGGCGAGCGGGGCCGACGGGGTGAGGACGACGCGATCGCCGGCCTTCCACCCCGACGCGTCGTCGACGGTGAACACCGCGTCGCCGTCGCCCGCGCCCTCGACGAGCTTCCCCCACGCGCGCTTGGGCGCGCCGGCCGCGAGCAGGCGCCCGGCGCCCATGACCCACACCCCGACGTCGCCGTCGACGACGGAGATGGGCGTGTCGACCGACTGCGAGGCGTCCCCTCCCTCCACCGCGCTGGGCGTGCCGGCGTAGTCCTCGTCGTGCATGCCGGTGAAGATGATCTCGGCGGCCACGCCGTCGGGGACGCGGTCGTCGGGCGTGCCGTAGTCGACGGTCCCCTCCACGACCAGGTTGCCGTGCAGGGTCAGCGTGGCCGACGCCTCGCGCGACGCGCGCAGCGTGCCGCCGGCCTCGACAAGGACCGTGTGCGCCTCGGCGGGGCAGTCGACCACGACGACCTTCCCTGACGGGATCACCACGTCGGTGTCCGCGCTCGGGAGCGCGCCGCCCCAGGTCGTGGCGTCACAGAAAGAGCAGGACTCGCCGTCGGGGCAGTCGGCGGTCGGACCGTCGGGGCCGCCAGAGCCGCCGGGGCCGTTCCCCGAGCTGCCGCAGGCCGCGAGCGCGGCAGCGGCCACGAGTGAGAGCGCGAGACGTGTTCGAACCATCGTTCCTCCAGCAATCGCCGCCTAGGAACACGCCGCCAGGTCGGCGGCGACCTCGGGCGGCGCGAGCGCGCGCAGCTCCGCGCGCTCGTCGAGGGCGAGCCCCTCACACCCATCCCGCCAGGCGTTGCCAAGGACCACGTGATGATCGGACGTGAGCGTCCCGCCGCCGGCCAGGAACGCCGCCTCGCGCGCGAGGAAGCGGCGCAGCAGCGAGGCGCGGATCGGGCCGGGCACGCGCCGCAGCGGCACGGCGAGCAGGCGCACCGGCCCGCGATCGGTGCCGAAGTCGTCGGCGAGCGCGCCCTGCGACTCCTCCAGGCTGCCGACGAGGTGGAGGTAGATGATCGTCCACGGGCCGGCGCCGGCGCCGTCGGCGGCGGTGAGGACGTCCTTCCAGTTCAGCGGTCGATCGCCCGACGTGTGGCCCCGGCCGGGGTTGACCGCGGCCTGGGCCACCCACCAGGAAAAGGTCTGCGCCATCGCGTCCGGCACGGCCTCGGCGAACGCCGCCTCGAAGAACGCGAAGCCGACCTCGTAGGGGAATGCGGGCCCGCCGTCGGGGAAGCCGTGGTCTGCGCCGTCGAAGCCGCCGTGGCGCCGCTGCCAGTCCCACAGCTTGATCGCGGCGTAACGCAGGAGCTCCACGCGCCCGGCGTGATCGCCGGTCGTGATGAGGATCTCCTTGCCGATCTGCACCGCAGCGCTCTCGAAGGCGCGCGCGGCCTCGAGCGTGCCGTCGCGCTCGAGCGCGGCCTGCGCCTCGGCGAGCCGGCCGTCGTCGCGCGTGAACCAGGTCTCGTCGATCCTGCGCGGCAGCCAGCGCATCCACGACGGCGTCTCGACGGGGAGCGCGATGGCCGAGGAGTCGAACGACGCGGCCAGGTCCCAGGCCGGGTCCTCGGGGAAGCCGCCAGGGAACAGCGCGGCGCCGAGCGCCTCGTCGGAGTCGAGCACGGCCTGGTGCCCGGCGCCGGCCGCGCCCGCGTACTGCGGGCCGGGCTGGAACGGCGCATCGATCACGCGTCCGACGGGGCGGACGGCCAGGGAGCGCACGTAGCTCGCCACGTCGGCGGCCTCGGCGGGGGTGAAGAGGTGGTGCTCGGCGCGCGCGATCACGCTGTGGTTGGAGAACGCGAAGTAGGCCAGGTCGGCGCCATCGTCGGCGTGGCAGCGCGCGCACACAGGCCCGCCGTCACGGCTCTCCTCGGTGAAGAAGCGCCGCCCGCGCTCGATGGCATCGGCGTCGGCCGACGGCGCGGTCCAGGCGGCGGGGTCGTCGGCGGGGAGGTCGGCCGTACCCCGCCGCCCCCCGGACACCACGGCCACGTCGATCACGCGGAACCCGGATACGTCGCGGACCTGGCGGTCGTAGCGGAACACCACGCGGTTGGCGCCCGCGCGCAGCGTGCCCTCGGGGAGCGGGAGCGTGGCGGTCGCGTGGCCGCCCGACGGCCTGCGCAGCCCCGGCGCGGCGAGGTCGATCGGCGCCGCGTCGTTCACCACCACGTAGGCCGCGTCGGCCTCGACGACGTTGTGCACCGTGAGCGCGAGCGCGGCGCCCGGCGCGGAGGCGACGTCGCCGGGGACGTCGATCGTGACCGCGACGGCGGCGCCCGGCGCGCCGAGGACCTCAATCGGGAGCGAGGTCGCGGTCGAAATTGCATCCTCGTCTCCATCCGGCGCGCACCCCATCAGGATCACGGCGAGCGCAAGCTGGGCGAGCCATCGCACGGCCGCAGCATATCAGTCGCCGTCGAGGGTTTCGTCAGCTTCAACGCCGAGGAACAATACACCCACATCCTCCCCGGGGGAGCGCACACGCGAGCAGGTCGTCCAGGCCCTGGAGTTGCTCTTCCCGTCGCACCCTTGTCTACGAGGAAGCGTCTCTTGGTCGCTGCCAGCGGCCGACATGGCAAGCGACTGTCGCGGGCCTCGGGCAGGGCTCAGTCCTACAACCAGAGACCCTGTTGGCAATGTCTTCTGAACGAGAAGACTTCACCCTGGTGACATGGCTCATACGAGCCTTTCACGGGGTTCACCGGCCGGCCAGCCTGGCTGAGGGCGAATCGAGGAGGCGCAGGGCGCCGCGCACAAGGACTGGCACGATCGGCGATCAGGCGCTCGGCACGAAGGCCGCCGGCTGACGGCCGGGCGCGGGCGCGTCGCGGCCGCTCTTCTCGGCGAGCTGACGCTCCAGCTCCTCGTACATTCGCACCTTCTTCTCGATGCCGGCGAGGTGGGCCTGCTGCTCGGCGAGCTTCCTGGCCACCTCGTCGCGGTGCGCTTCGAGCAGGGCGCGACGCTCCGAGATGGTCGCGTCGCCCCGGCGCGCGAGCGTCGCGTAGGCGAGCATCCGCTGGATGGGCATGCCCGTCTCGTGCAGCCGGCGGAGGAAGACGACCCAGCGCACGTCGTCGGGACCGTAGCGGCGGTGGCCGCTGCGCGCCCGCGCGATCGGCTGGATGAGGCCGATCCGCTCGTAGTAGCGCAGCGTGTGCGTGCTCGTGCTCGTGGCGGCAGCGACCTCGGCGATGGTCAGCCTGTCAGCCGCTCCCGAGGGCGCCTCGGCGCGCTCCGCGGGAGGGGGGCGGACGTCGATGGCGGAGAGCGGAGGGCGATCAGCTGCTCGGCGGGGCTGCACTGGACCTCTCCTTGCCGCGCGGGGGAGGGCCGGCGGCGTTTCGGGACCCGTCACGGTAAAAGCTCGAGCGCGCTCGAAGTCAAGGGCGCCCCCGGCCTCGTTTTGTTTCGCCAGCCGCCCCTTGACTTCGAGCGCGCTCGAAGCCTTACCCCTCCCGGACACACAAGGGAGAAGGCACGATGCGATACAAGCTCCTGGGGAAGACAGGCCTCTACGTGTCCGAGCTCTGCCTCGGCACCATGACGTTCGGCGGGAAGGGCTTCTGGCAGGTGATCGGCGCGCTCGGCACCGGCGAGGTCGAGGCGGTCGTGGGTACGTCGCTCGACAGCGGCGTCAACTTCATCGACACGGCGGACGTCTACGCCGAAGGCGAGTCGGAGCGGCTCGTCGGCGGGGCGCTCAAGGCGCTGGGCCGCCCGCGCGAGCAGGTCGTCGTGGCCACCAAGGTGCGCGGACGCGTGGGCCCGGGCGTGAACCAGATCGGCCTCTCGCGGGCGCACATCCTCGCGAGCATCGACGCGAGCCTCCAGAGGCTCGGGCTCGATCACGTCGACCTCTACCAGATCCACGGCGTCGATCCCGTGACACCCATCGAGGAGACGGTGCGCGCCCTCGACGACGTGGTGCGCTCGGGCAAGGCCCGTTACGTCGGCTTCAGCAACCTGCCCGCGTGGCTGGCCATGAAGGCGATCGGCTTCGCGCAGGCGAACGGCCTCGCGCGGTTCGAGAGCGCCCAGGTCTACTACTCGCTCGCGGGGCGCGACATCGAGCGCGAGATCGTGCCCCTGGCGCAGTCGGAGGGCATCGCGATCCTCCCCTGGAGCCCGCTCGCGGGCGGCATGCTGTCGGGCAAGTTCGATCCGGAGAAGCCGGGCGGCCCTGACGGCGCGCGGCGCACGAGCTTCGACTTCCCGCCCGTCGACCGCGCCCGCCTGCCGCGCGTGCTCGGCGCGCTGCGCGAGGTCGCGGGCGCCACGGGCCTCTCGGTCGCGCGCGTCGCGCTCGCGTGGCAGTTGACTCGCCCCTTCGTCACCAGCGTCATCATCGGCGCAAAGACGCGGGAGCAGCTCGCCGACAACCTCGCCGCCGCGGAGGTCACGCTCTCTCCCGAACACGTCAAGCAGCTCGACGAGGCGAGCGCGCTGCCGCCCGAATACCCCGGCTGGATGCTGGAGTGGCAGAACCGCGACGTGCGCGGCGTCCCCGGCGGGCAAACGGTCGCGGATCGCGCCCGCCAGCACCAGACGAACAAGTAGCGGGCCTCATCCCCGAGGCCTCCGCGGGTCAGTCGCGGATCCAGCGTCACCACTCCGGGAGGGAGCGGCTCGCTCGGGTTGAGCAACTGGGTTGGCGCCGCGCGCCGCCGCGTTGGCATGGAGCGCGCTCAGCCCCCTTTCGGATGCCGCAGGAATAGCGCTCTTCTCGGCCTGGAGAGCACCGTTCTCACTGGTACGCGTGTTGCCAACACCGCCCGTGATGTGGCAAATGAGGTCTCTCCATCTCCCATGGTTGGCGCTCGCCGCGGTGGCGTGCGGCACGGATCCCGTGGCGGTGCTCCCCCGGACAACCTCGCAGCTGGTCGAGGGCGGAAAGCTCACCGAGGAGCGCCCGCAGGTCATCGTCCTGGTCGTCGATGACGCTGATACGGCCGAAGCCGCGCAGCTGCGCGAGCGCGTCGCCCAGAGCATGCGCGCGAGCCTCCTTGCCGTTATCGAATCGCGGTGGGGAACATGTGGCAGCGCGGATCCGGCCCAGTGGCACCCCGGCGATATCCGGGTGGTCGTCGCGCGGCCGAGCGCGCCCGACGCTACGGCGCTCCTCACCTCGAGGGAAATCCCCGCGCTCGCGTGGATCACGCAGACCTCGCACGAGGAGGAGGTCGAGGCGGTGATGGCAGGCGTGACAGAGGCGCTGGGGCAACGCCTCGCCGAGCCCGGCGAGGAGTACCGCCCGCTACGGACGGCCAGGCGCGCGCTGGAGCTCGTCACGGGCGCGCTCGCACCCGTGGGAGAGGCGGAGGTAGCCCTCGTCAGGTCACTGCCCCAGGGCAGGCTCGCGAGGCTGCTCGTCGCGAGCACGCGCGACGACGATGGCCCCGGGCACGTCGCCGACGACGTACCCAGCCAGACGGCGCTGTCGATGACCCTGGACACGGAGGTGGCCGGGCCTTTCACCACGCCCGATTGGACCTGTCGCACCGTCGACCGAGGCAGCACGCGACTCGAGGCGTGGAGCGAGCTCGTGCGCGCGGAGCCGATCACCTCGCGCTGCGACGATCAGGACACGTGGGACATGCTCCTTCACCCGGGTTGGGCCGATTGCGGCTTCATCTGCCAGGCCCACCCGCTCGCCGTGGACGACGGAGGCGTGGTCGCTTGCAACGTCATGATCGATCAGGCCGATCTCGAGCGCTGCGATGCCGCGCGAGGCCAGCGCGATCCGGGCGGGCAGCCCACGTTCGTCGAGCGCGGCGGCGAGGAGCTGCGCCGCTGCGAGGTCGTGCAGCTCGCCGGCGCCGACCTGGAGAGCTGCCGGCATTCGCTCGATTGTCCAGGATGCCCGAGCGGCTTCTGCGCGACCGAGGTGCCGGAGCTCGTATCGCAGTGGCGCTGCGAGCGTTCGGATCACCCATGGCCACTCCGGTTCATCGGCGGCGCGATCGAAGGCCGTCGAGGGTGGATCAACATCACATGCAGTACCGAAGCAGGGGAATGAGAGACGGCATCGCACAGCGCGCCGTGCCCGGTCGTCCACACCTCGCTCCGAGCCTGACAACCCCCTCATTTTGTTGGCATTTGAGCAGATAAAATTTAAACAGGGAGTCGGGGAGGCAGGGAGATTGGCGGGATTTCACTCCCCGTCTCCCCGACTCCCTGTGAATTATCCCGAAAAGAAACCAGCAGGGTCGGTTCAGTCGAGGATGGTCCAGGTGGCCTTGGCGGTGCAGCCGTAGGCGTCGAGCGCGCCGGGGTGCGAGAGCGGGACGAGCTTGATCTGGCCCTTGGCGAGCGGCCCGGTGACCGAGCGGGTGAAGGGCCCAGGATCGCCGTAGTAGTGCGTGACCGTGAAGGTGATCTTCGCCGAGTCCGGAACGGCGAAGAGCGAGGTGTTCTTGATCGCCGCGTTCGGGTTGAAGATGCTCGGAAAGGTGATCGAGCAGGAGAGGTTCACGGTCTTCGTGACCGGGCCGCCGCCGTCGTCACCCCCGGGGCCGATGATCGCCTCGGCGCCCTCCCCCACGACCTCGGCGGCGTCGCTCGCGCCCTCATCGGCGCTGTCGCCGTCGAGCGGCTCGGCGATGCAGCCGACGAGCGAGAAGGACGAGATGAGCGAGCAGAGGAGCAGGTTCTTGAGCTTCATGGTGGTGTTTCCTTGGGTCGGGGGTTCACGCTCACGAGATCGCGTCTCGGTGGCCTCTGGCGATACCGAGTCGCCTCGGAGGCCATCGTCGCTGTCTCGCGGCGTCGCGTCCCGATAGAGCAACCGGCGGGCCAGGTTGTCGGGGCGCTTCGGGCCGCCACCGGTGCGCCCAGGATCCGCGGGAATGAAGGCCTTTTTCGTGGTTTTCGCGCTCCACCGCGCAGCGCCGGGGGGGCGGCTGCGCGGCGCGGTGGAGGTCAGAGCCCCCACGCCGACGGCGCGAGCCTCCACCGCCTCGCACGGTCACCGCACGCCGACCACGGCTTCCTTCAGGGTCCGGCGAGCGTTGTGCGGGCCATCCCCACCGCGTAGCATCCGCTCTCGTGCTTCCCACGCTCTCTGGTCCCTGGCCGCCGGTCCCATGTTGATCATTCGACGCCACCAGAAGGCGGCGTTCGCCGCCCTGCAGAGGGACCGCTTCCTGGATCAGACCGCCGCTTATCTCCGGCGCTGGCATGGCCCCGCCTGCGAGGCGCTGGGCGACGCAGCTCTCCGCGCTTTCATCGAGGAAGGCGTGGTCCGCGCCGGCCGCTACGGCGTCACCCTCGAGCATCACGCGATCCAGTTTCTCGACTGGATGCTCGACGTCGGCCCCGGCTTCGACGCCGATCCCGCCCACCCCTGGATCGCCCGCATCCTCCGCGATCCCGCCCTCCACGGCGATCTGAAGATGCCGGCCCTCGAGGACGAGGCCGAAGCACGAGGCTTTCCCCTGGGAGGCGACGGGTCGCCATGAAACGCAACATCCCGACGGGCTACGACCCCCCGCCTGCGAAGCGGCACAAGCCGTCACCCAGGCAGGAAGCGCGCGACCAGGCGTTCGGCGAGCACAGCGCCAGGCGGGTCGGCGACCCCGTCCTGGCCTGCCGGGATCGCCGCCCGGTGCTCATCAATCTCAGGGTCATCGCCGGCGCCGCGCCGACGGGGCCCAACTCCTCGCGGACGACGACGCACCCCGCCGGCTTCGTCCTGCTCGAGGCGGATACCATCCCCAACGACGGAACCGCCTGGAACCAGATCGCGTGGGCTGGGGGGCTCGACGCGGGCAGTCCCCGGCACCGGCTGGTCCCCCGCTCGCAGGCCGGCGACTTCGTGGTGTTCGCATGCCTCGGCCCGATGCTCGCCTCCCATCACGTCACGGTCTTCGATCCTTTCCTCGTGCGGCTCGACGTGGTGAGAGACGCCGAGCTTCACCGCGGGACCTGGTGGACGCTCCACGAAGAGGACGGGGTGGTGCTGGTGCGGGCAACGACCACTCCCGACGATCAGGAGACGTGGGCCCAGATCCAGTGGACCGGCGGGGCTCCCGTGACTGGAAACCCCAACCTGCGCGCTGTCCCGCGCGCGGTGTTCGACGAGCAGATCATCGGGGCGACCCTCGGCGGGGTCGAGGACGAGCTCGTCGTGCGGGTGTTCCGTCTCATCTCGCTGGTGCTCAGCGCCAACGAAGCGTCCTACGACCCTGCTGCGACCGTCACCGCGACGGCCACCACGCTCCCCGACGTACCGGACGCCTGGAGTCAGCTCGTATGGCATGGCGTCGCGTCATCGAACGGCAACACGGCCCAGGTCTCGCGCAATCAGCTCGGCTCGCGGGGCGTGCAAGTGTCGCTGCAGGGCAAACCCCTCTCGGACACCGTCACCGTCCACCCCGTGCTCGTCTCGCTGGTGCTCAGCGCCAACCAAGCGTCCTACGACACCGCTGCGACGGTCACCGCGACGGCCACCACCTCCCCCGACCTACCGGCCGCCTGGGACCAGCTGGTATGGCATGGCGTCGCGTCATCGAACGGCAACACGGCCCAGGTCTCGTGCGATCAGCTCGGGTCGCGGGACGTACAAGTGTCGCTGCGCGGCAAACCCCTCTCGGACACCCTCACCGTCCACCCCGTGCTCGTCTCGCTGGTGCTCAGCGCCAACCAAGCGTCCTACGACACCGCTGCGACCGTCACCGCGACGGCCACCACCCTCCCCGACCTACCGGCCGCCTGGAGCCAGCTTCAATGGGAGGGCGCCACGCCCAGCGGCGACCAACACACCGCTCAGGTCTCGTGCGATCAGCTCGGCTCGCGGAACGTGCGGGTGTCGCTGCGCGGCGCGTCCCGCTCCGACACCCTCACCGTGCACCCCGTGCTCGTCTCGCTGGTGCTCGGCACCAAAGAAGCGTCCTACGACGCCGCTGCGACGGTCACCGCGACGGCCACCACCTCCCCCGACGTACCGGACGCCTGGAGCCAGCTTCAATGGGAGGGCGCCGCGCCCAGCGGCGACCAACACACCGCTCAGATCTCGTGCGATCAGCTCGGCTCGCGGAACGTGCGGGTGTCGCTGCGCGGCGCGTCCCGCTCCGACACCCTTACCGTGCACCCCGTGCTCGTCTCGCTGGTGCTCAGCACCAAAGAAGCGTCCTACGACACCGCTGCGACGGTCACCGCGACGGCCACCACCTCCCCCGACGTACCGGACGCCTGGAGCCAGCTCCAATGGGAGGGCGCCGCGCCCAGCGGCGACCAACACACCGCTCAGGTCTCGTGCGATCAGCTCGGCTCGCGGAACGTGCGGGTGTCGCTGCGCGGCGCGTCCCGCGCCGACACCCTCACCGTGCACCCGGTGCTCGTCCGGCTCGATGTCGCCAACGCCACGGACAATGGCAGTGGCGCCTGGGAGGCCTTCAAGGGGACAACCGACGTGGTGATCCGAGCCGTCACCTCGCCGCCCGCCGCCGCGAGTCAGGTCACCTGGGTCGGGGGCGTCCCGGTCCAGGCGGGCATCGTGAACGTGTCGTGCGCGGACATCGGCACCACCGACATCGAGGCTGCGCTCAAAGGTCCGCCCCAGAAGGTCACGATCATCGTCAAGCGAAACCTCCCTGCCTTGCTTGGCAACTACGGCGCAGACCAGAAGATTCTCACCGCGGCCGAGAGGTTTTTTACCCACCGCGGCACCGAACCCCAGCTCGGCGACGCGGTGAGGAGGGCCTACCAGGCTAGGGAGCTCCACAGTTGGCTGCAGCTCGCCTCGGTCGAGCTCCAGTTCACTCAGGGTCTCACGCTGCTGGAGAGCCTCGCGCCGGCCTGCCTGGCGGCGAACCTGCCGGCGACCGCCCAGCTGCTGAAAGCCGCCTGCGACGTCGTCCGCAAGGGCCCCACTGCCGTGGCAGTCGCGCAGCTGCTGTCCCGCTACTACACCCTTGATCGCTGCGTGAAGCTGACCGAGTTGCTCGCGCTGCCTCTGTCCGACGCGGACTGGCGCACGATCCTCGCTGACCACCAGCTCTGGCCGCTCGGTCGCAGCTTCCTCGTGTTCGACCGCATGCTCCGTTATGCGGCGAGCGCGAACTTCGGGTCCGATCGCGCGCTGAACGTGCTCCACGCGCTACGGTGGGTGATCGACGATTTTGACAAGGCCATGGAGATCCTCGCGAGCGCGCCCACGCTCCCCAATACCCGTCTGTTCTGGCTCCTCGAATGTGGACAGCGTGTGATGGGCGACCCCGCCGCCGCGGGCCTGCTCATCGAAGCCCAGGGGACGCCTCTCGGGAAAGAGGCCGCCGAGGTCCTTGTGCAGTCGTGGGGCATCGCCGGTCAACAGGCCCAGGATGCCCTCGACTACGCGACGAACGGCGCCGGGACCTTAGACGTCGTGCACGAGCGGCTCTTCGCGCTGAAGTCTACGGGCGGCAACCAGCAGAGGGCGAACCAGCTGCTCGCCCAGCAGGATTATGGTGTGCACGACGCGCGCGCGTTGCTCCAGACAAGCGCCGGCCGCAATTGCGCCGAACACTATGCCAACAATGACAATTCGGCCAAAGAGGCGGCCGAGTTGCGCCGAAACGTGGGCGCCAACGCCTGCATCACCAGCGGGCTCGATGGGATGGCCACGCAGCTCGCGCGGGTGCTGCACCAGCATCGCGCGGAGATCAACGGCTTGCAGGTGGACGCGGAGACCTCGCTGATGAAGTACACGACCCACAGGGCCGGAAAGCTGTGGATCTCGATCCAGGGCGGCAACCCCGTGAAAGAGGATTGGGTGGGCCTCGAGGTCGTGCTCATCCGTCGATCGAATGGCACGCTCTTTGTCAAGCACTGCCAGCCCACCACGGCGAAGTCGTGGGCATGATGACCGCCCTCGCGGATCGGCGCCCTCATGGGACCATGTCACTGAAGAACATCATCAAGTGAACCGCTGTCGTGGTGCGCTCGGGGCCGTGCAGGATTCGCACCCACTGGACGACGACCCCGATTTCGGAAGCCACCGCTTGATCAGCTGCGGCGGGTTCAGTCGAGGATGGTCCAGGTGGCCTTGGCGGTGCAGCCGTAGGCGTCGAGCGCGCCGGGGTGCGAGAGCGGGACGAGCTTGGTCTGCCCCTTGGCGAGCGGCCCGGTGACCGAGCGGGTGTAGGGCCCAGGATCGCCGTAGTAGTGCGTGACCGTGAAGGTGATCTTCGCCGAGTCCGGAACGGCGAAGAGCGAGGTGTTCTTGATCGCCGCGTTCGGGTTGAAGATGCTCGGAAAGGTGATCGAGCACGAGAGGTTCACCGTCTTGGTGACCGTGCCGCCGCCGTCGTCACCCCCGGGGCCGATGATCGCCTCGGCGCCCTCCCCCACGACCTCGGCGGCGTCGCTCGCGCCCTCATCGGCGCTGTCGCCGTCGAGCGGCTCGGCGATGCAGCCGACGAGCGAGAAGGACGAGATGAGCGAGCAGAGGAGCAGGTTCTTGAGCTTCATGGTGGTGTATCCTTGAGTCGGGGTTCACGCTCACGAGATCGCGTCTCGGCGGCCTCTGGCGATACCGAGTCGCCTGGGAGGCCTTCGTCGCTGTCTCGCGGCGTCGCATCCCGATAGAGCAACCGGCAGGCCAGGTTGTCGGGGCGCTTCGGGCCGCCGCCGGTGCGCCCAGGAGCCGTGGAGAAGACGTTCTTTCTCGGGGTTTTCGGGCTCCGCCGCGCGGCGCAGGGGGGCGGCCGCGCGGCGCGGTGGAGGTCAGAGCCCCCACGCCGACGGCGCGAGCCTCCACCAGATGTCTTCCCTGGTGCTCTCTGGTCCGGGAGGCCGCGGCAGGCTCGGGCTCGATCGCCAGCTCCGCCGCGGCAGCCGGTGCTCCCCCGGAAACCCCGCGCTCGAACGCTCGGCGCCGCCCGTCGCGATCCGGCGGCCTCCTTGACGGCGATCGGCGCCCCATGGGATCGTCGGACATGCAGGCCGGGGCGCGGTTTTCCTAGGCGCGCAGCGTGCAGCGCGCTCCTCGGCGCCCGGGTGGTCCTGACGTGGGCGGGGCGCCTCGGTGAAGCTCAAGGAGCGTTGATGCTGGCATCGGGCGATCATCCCCCCTCTTTCTCCTCGGACCCTCCGAGGGGTCACGCCGCGTGCGTGGGGGTCCTGGTTGGCCCCTGCGTCGCATTCGCCATCCTCGCGGGCAAGCACGTGGCCGTCCCCTGGTTCGTGGTGGAGGCGGGCTTGTTCGTCGCGCTCCTCTGCGTCGCCGCCGCGACCCGCAGCCCTGCGCTGCGCGTCTCCCTTCCCCTCTTCGTCCTTCCGCTCGCGTACCTTTTCTTCCGCATGACCCGGGATGCGATGACGTGCCCCGACATCCCCCCTTCCTGGCACGTATGGCGAGAGTGGCTGCCGGCCATCGGCAGCGTGTTCGGGCTCATGTCCGCCCTTGTCGGCGCCCTCGGGGTGGTGTTCTTCGCTGCCATGACGACCACCATGGTCCGCGTGCCGCCGCGCGCTCTCCATGCGGCGAGCGTCGCCGTCCTCGCGCTGACCACGGGCCTCATTGCCGTATCGACCGCTCACGCCGTACGAGAGCGCGATCCGGAGGATCACATCGCGTCCCTTCCGACCATCGGAGCCGTCCCACCCGTCGAGGGGGCGCCCTCGATGATCGCAGAGGGCCCGTCGGACCCGTCCGGACCGCCCCTCGTGACGCGCATCCACGAAGTGACCATCGGTCGGCTGGGGGTGCGCCGGTTGTGCCCGAGCCTGTCCGAGAGGTGTTTTCTCGATGTGGAGGAGGCCGGGAGGCCTTTCGACGCTCAGCTCGTGACGTGGCTGTCTCAGCGCGGCACGTACACGATGGTCGACCCCGAGGCGTGCCCGCAGCAGCCGGGCTGGATCGATCCCCGCGATTCTTTCATCATCCGCCAGGCGTCGCCGCTCGTTCGCAAAGCGTCTCCGTTCGCCAAACACCACGAGCTGGGCGAGCTGATCGTGCTCGACGGATCGATCTACGATGCCCCTCGCGGCGGCGAAGCAGGTCCGGTCGTCCTCACGGCGCCGCGGTTCTTCCCGAGGCCCGCGTCCATGCGCCTCGTCGCAGACGTGCTCGGCGCCCACCGGCGCGCGATCGCCGTCGCGGCCTGCGGAGCGCTGCTCTCCGCGGCGCTGCTCCGCCATCGCTGGCGCGCCCGCCGCGCCCTCGCGCGGATCGCGGGGGCGAGGGTCGCGGTGCTCGCGGAAAACGGCTGGCTCGACTTCGCGGACGGCTCGCCTCCCGTGCGCGCCGCGGACCGCGGCTTGCCACCCGGACCGGTCGTGGTCCTCGGACCGACGTCCGGGGGCACGTACCGCGGAGGGGATCTCTGCGGCGCCGAGATCGTCGCCGGAGAGCAGGCCCGGCTGCTCGATAGAGGGCGCGCGCGGATCGCGCGGATCGACGTCCTCGTCTTCTTCATCGCGGTGCTCGCGCCGCTGCCGCTGCTGACCGTCGCGGTCACGCTGAGCCTCTGGTAGCCCCCTCCCGCGCCGTTGCGCGCCCCGTGCGGGTGCTAGGGTGGCGCTCATGTCGAACGCGCTCCGAGCGACGCTCCTGAGCCTCTTCGGCAGCCTCGGCCCCGGCTGTGCCTCGCCGGGCCTGTCCGCCGCGACGTCGACGCCCGAAGCGCCCGCAGATCTCGTGATCACGGCCGGCGTCGTCCGGACCATGGACCCCGGGAACCCGCGCGCCGAGGCGGTCGCCGTGCGCGGCGAGCGGATCGTCTTCGTGGGCAGCGCGGCCGGCGCGAAGGCCTTCGTCGGGCCCGGGACGCGCGTCGAGGAGCTGCCGGGGCGCGCGGTCGTGCCCGGTCTCGTCGACGGGCATGCCCATCTCTACGGGCTCGGGGTCGCGCTGGAGACGCTGAGCGTGCGCGGCGCCACGAGCGCCGAGGCGGCGGCGGCGATCGTGGCCGGGGCGGCGAAGGCCCGCCCGAAGTCCGAGTGGATCACCGGCCGCGGCTGGGACCAGAACCTCTGGCCGGGCGCGGCGTTCCCCACGCACGCCCCCCTCGACGCGGCGGCGCCGGAGCACCCGGTGGCGCTGCGCCGCGTCGACGGGCACGCGCTCTGGGCGAACGCCGTGGCGATGCGCGCGGCCGGGGTCGGTCGAGGCACGCAGGATCCGCCGGGCGGGCGCATCCTGCGCGACGCCGCGGGCGAGCCGACGGGCGTCTTCGTCGACAACGCGATGGGCCTCATCGAGGCCAGGATCCCCGCCGACCCGCCCGCCGTGCGCGAGCGGCGCATCCTGCGCGCGGCGGAGGAGGCGCTCTCGTCCGGGCTCACGGCCGTGCACGAGATGGGCATCGACGACGAGACCGTGGCCGTCTACCGCGCGCTCGCCGCGGCCGGGCGGCTGCCGATCCGCGTTTACGCCTACCTCGCAGGCGACGGGCAGCTCGAGGGGCTGAAGGCGCGCACGCCCGACGTGGACCCGACAGGCACGGCGATGTTCGTGCTGCGCGGGGTCAAGCTCTTCGCCGACGGCGCGCTCGGCTCGCGCGGCGCGGCGCTGCTCGCGCCGTACGCGGACGAGCCCTCGACGAGCGGGCTCTTGCTGATGGATCGCGAGGCGCTCGCGCGCGCGGCGCGGCTCGTCGCGGACGCGGGCTTCCAGCTCGCGGTGCACGCGATCGGCGACCGCGCCAACCGCGCCGTCCTCGACGCGTTCGAGGCGCTCGGCCCGGGGCGGGCGGCGGCGCTGCGGTTCCGGGTGGAGCACGCGCAGATCCTCTCGCCCGACGATCTGCCGCGCTTCGCGGCGCTCGGGGTGATCGCCTCGATGCAGCCGACGCACGCGACGAGCGACATGCCGTGGGCGCCCGCGCGGCTCGGCGCCGATCGCCTGAAGGGCGCGTATGCCTGGAGGTCGCTGCTCTCATCGGGCGCGCGCCTCGTGTTCGGCTCGGATTTCCCGGTGGAGGACGCCTCACCGCTGCTCGGCATCTACGCAGCCGTGACCCGGCAGGATCTCTCGGGCCAGCCCCCGGGCGGGTGGATGCCCGAGGAGCGGCTCGACCTCGACGAGGCGCTCTTGGCCTTCACCGCGGCGCCCGCGTACGCGGCCTTCGCCGAGGGCCAGCGGGGCCGGATCGCGCCTGGCTACGTGGCCGATCTGACGGTCCTCGGCCGCGATCTCTCGCCCGATCGCTCGCTCGTCGACACGCCGATCGACATGGTGGTCGTGGGCGGACGCGTGGCGCGCGCGCCGGCGCCGCGGTGAGAGGCGCGCTCGTGCTGCGCGCCGCGCTTCGTCCGGACCGCCATGAGACGTCGCGGCCGACGCATCCCAACGACGAACGAAAGGAGGAATGAGCGTATATGCTTGCACGCTACCACCTCGTCCGCGGGCGCCGCCCGGAGGACGATCCGCTGCCAGAAGGCAAGCGGTACGACACGCGCAAACACACGCACCACGTCCTGAGGCCCACCCCGGAGATGGTCGAAGAGTTCCTGTCGGACCCCTCGCAAGCTGGCTTCAAGAGGTTTCGCGCCGCCTACCTCGCGGCGCTCGATGAGCGGTTTGCGGAGCAACGGGAGCGCTTCGACGCGCTGGCGCAGGAGGCCCGGCAAGGTGACGTGTTCCTCGGCTGCAACTGCCCGACGGCGCACCAGCCTGACGTCCGGCACTGCCACACGTGGCTGGCGCTGGAGTACTTCGCCCGCAAGTACCCGGACCTGGACGTGAGGTTCGATGCGCGGTGAGCGGCGTTCACTCCTGCCGACGGCGAGCGAGGCAGCTCGGGCGTCGCGCTCTCGCCGAGAGTGGCGCGGGACCCGCGGTTCAGCGGCGCATCCGTGAGCAACAGTCGTCCGCCTCGGGAGCGGCGGCCGCGGGCCGCGCGCCGCTCGAATCGGACAGGTCCTCCTGCTCGTCGGGGTAACGGATGCGCTCGTCGCCGGCCTTGGCGCCCAGCCCGGTGCTGCGCCCCTTGGGCTCTTCCCATTCCTCCTGGCGCCCGAGCGCGGTCAGATCGAGGAAATAGTACGAGCCGCCGGTCGACTCCGTGCCGCGCCCGTAAGTCGAGTAGGTGTGGTACACGCGCTCGCCGTCGCGCAGGAAGCAGCTCAGCCCGTGCAGGTCGAAGGGCTGCTTGCCCCCCAGATAATAGGCGGAGCCCGCCTGCTCGTGCTCGGCGGGCGTTCGGTAGTTGTACTCCACTGGCGTGACCGACTCGTCCAGCGTGACGTGATAGTCGTGGTTGAAGCGGCTGCCCGCCGACGAGTACCAGGGCACGGGCCAGCCCATACGCGCCTTGAACGGCGCGATCTTCTCCCAGGGAGCGCGCGAGATGAACGCGAACGTGGTGCCGACGTTGTGCCAGTGCCGCAGGTGGCCCTTCGAGATCTGATCGGCGTAGCCCGAGCAGCTCGGGCAGCCGCGATCCTTGGGAGTGCCGTCGTCCTCGAACAGCCACATGAAATGATAGACGATGAGCTGCTGCCGGCCCTCGAACAGATCGAGGAGGCGCAGCTTGCCGTGGGCGCCCGAGAACTCGTACGGCTCGGTCACCTCGACCATCGGCAGGCGCCGGCGATCCGCGTTGAGCCGATCGCGCGCTCTGGTCAGCTCCTTCTCGCGGGCGAGCAGCGCCTTGCGTGCCTCCAGCCACTCGGCGCGCGACACGACGCGGGGCAGTTCGATCCGGGTCATGGGGACGTCTCCATTGTCATCGGGAATGGGCCTCGCCCGGTGCGGGCGCTGCCGCGGGATAGGTTCGGGGGGGTGGACTGCCGGAGCGCGCAGAACTCATCGGTGCATCCATCAAAAATGTCGTCGGCCGCCGCTACGCCTATGGCACGAGCATTGCGTAATGCCCCAGGCGAGCTCTCCGGTGGGCGAGCGCGGCAGCGCCGGCCGGCCCCGGCCCCGGCAGCATGGTCACGATGGCCCTGGTCGGGCGGACAGCGCGCGGCGCGCCCCCACCTGGCGCCATCCGTCGCAACATTGGCGCCCGACGCCGCTGCCGGAGCGGCGCGCCGAGCCCATCCTTGGTATCGATCCCGGCGAGGCGCCGCGCGCCCCCGAGACCGAGCTCCCGCCGAGGTACGCCATGAGCCAGTTGCTTCGAGGCCCGCGCGGCCGACTTCTGACGACCTACCAGTTCATCACCCGTCCCTTCGAGTTCCTGTCGCGGTGCGCCTCCACGTACGGGGATGTCTTCAACGTCCCCGTGGTCAGCGGTGACGTCGTGATCGCCGGATGCCCCAGATCGGCGGAAGAAGTGTTGACGGCGCCGCCAGAGACATTCCTTCCCTTCGCCACCAAGGCGATCGCGCCCCTCGTGGGGGAGCACTCGCTCCTCATGCTCTCGGGCGAGCGCCACAGGCGCGAGCGGAAGCTGCTGACACCGCCGTTCCACGGCGATCGCATGCGCGCTTACGCCGCGGCGATGGCGGACACCGCCGCCCGTCGGCTCACCGAGGCGGCGCGCGCGCCCCGCGCCGTCGCCCAGGAGATCACGCAGGCGATCTCGCTCGACGTCATCATCCGCGCCGTGTTCGGCGTGGAGGAGCCGTCTCGAACGAGCGCGTTCGCCAGCGCCGTCGTCGCCATGACCGACGCGCTGACCCCGGCGCTGACCTTCCTGCCGTTCTTGCAGCGGGACCTCGGCGGCCTCGGCCCCTACGCGCGCTTCCGCCGGCGCGTCGATGACCTGGATGCCCTGTTCCGCGGGCAGATCGAGCGGGCGCGCGCGGCGCCGGGAGACGACATCCTGAGCCTCATGGTCTCGGCCCGTTACGACGACGGCTCGACCATGAGCGATCAGGCCATCTTCGACGAGCTCCGCACGCTGCTGTTCGCCGGGCACGAGACAACGGCGCTCGCCCTCGCGTGGGCCCTCGATCACGTGCACCGCAACCCCGGCGTCCTCGCGCGCCTCCGCGATGAGATCGACGCCCTCGGCCCGGAGCCCGACCCCGAGCGCCTCGCCGCCCTGCCCTACCTCGACGCCGTGTGCAAGGAGGCGCTGCGCATCTATCCGATCGTCACCGAGTCCCCGCGCCTCCTGGCGCAGCCGTTCCGCCTAGGCGAGCACGAGCTCCTGCCGGGAACGGGGGTGGCGCCCTGCATCCTGCTCGTGCACCACCACCCCGATCTCTACCCCGAGCCGTCCCGGTTCAGGCCAGAGCGCTTCCTGGAGCGCAAGTTCTCCCCGTTCGAGTACCTGCCGTTCGGCGGCGGACACCGCCGCTGCATCGGCGCGGCCTTCGCGATGTTCGAGATGAAGATCGTGCTCGGCGTGGCGCTTTCGGCATGGGAGTTCCGCCTGCTCGACGAGCGGCCGCCCCGACCCGTGCGCCGCAATCTGACGCTGAGCCCGTCGGGCGGCGTCCCGCTCGTCGTGCGCGCCCGCAATCGCGTCTCAGCGCCGCCGCCTGATCCTGGCGCGAGGAGGCGCAGAGGAAGCCCCAGCACGGGAATGCATCGCCGTGGAGGCCACGACATAGCGGACATGGAGTAGATGGAGAAGATCACGACATAAAAGCTCCGCGCTCTCTGCGCTTCGGGGATCGCCGGGGGTGGATCTGGAATAGAGGGGCTCCCCCGCTTGCCGCATCGCCCCCATGCTGAGACGTCTCCTCCGCTCGACGGCCGCCTTCTCTCCCTGTGCATCCCCACCTCCGCCGGTCGTTTCGCTCGACGCGAGCACCGGTGTCCGGCCACAGCGCGTCGAAGGCCCATCACGTCGCTTTCGGCTGCTCGCCCGGCTCGGATGGGCTGCCGCTCTGCTCCTGGCGGCGTCCTCGTGCGAGTCGGTCACCCCCTCGGTATCGCCGCGCCCGTCCGGATCGGCGCAAGCCCGGCTGGAGCTGCACGCCGGCGATGCCGACGTCTGGGCCTTCAGCGCGCGCATCCAGGGCGCCCTCGCCGGCGCGGGCACGCTGGAGGAATGCGCGATCCGGGTGGGCGGCGACGTGTTCCCCGCGGCGATCGAGCAGCAGCGGTTCTTCGCGGACATCCCGCTGATCGAGGGCGAGAACGAGATCGTCGCGCGCTGCCGGGAAGCGAGCGCGGGCGACCTGGACTCTCCGCCCGTCACCTACCGCGTCCGGCTCGAGGACAGGCCGCGCGCCCGCGCCCGCGCTGCGCTGGCCGGCGGCAAGCTCGTCCTCGACGCGACGAGCAGCGAGCCCGGCGAGCGCTCGCGCGCCGAGATCGTCGCCTTCGACTGGTTCCGGCTGCGCGGCGGCGCGGCGCCGGAGCCGCTCGGGCAGGGCGCTCGCCTCGAGCTGCCGGCGCCCGACGCCCGCGGTCAGGCGCTGTACGAGCTCAGGGTGCGCGACGAGCGCGGCCGCGGCGACGCCGCGCGGGTCGCGCCGCCGCTCGAAGCCGCCCCTGGCGCGACCGCGCCGGCGTGGATCGACGACGCCGTCCTCTACGGCGTCGTGCCCCCGTTCTTCGGCGATCCGCCGCTCCAGAGCGTCCGCGCCGCCCTCCCCGCAATCGAGCGGCTCGGCGCCACGGCGATCTGGCTATCTCCCCTCTTCGCCGCGCCCGAGGGCGACTTCGGGTATGCCGTCACCGACTACTTCAGCGTGCGCCCCGACTACGGGACCGAGCAAGATCTCCGCGAGCTCGTGGACGACGCGCACCGGCGCGGCCTGCGCGTGCTGCTCGATCTCGTGCCCAACCACACATCGGCCGAGCACCCGTATTTCCGGGAGGCCGAGCGGCGCTCGAACCGCGCCCACACCTTCGACTTCTACGATCGCGACGACGGCGGTGAGCCGACGCATTACTTCGACTGGGAGCACCTGCCGAACCTGAACTACGACAGCGCCGAGGTGGCGCGCTGGATGCTCGAGGCGTCGCTGCACTGGGTGCGCCGGTTCGACATCGATGGCTATCGCGTCGACGCCGCGTGGGGCATCAAGCAGCGGCGGGGCGAGCTCTGGTCCCCCTGGGCCGCCGAGCTCCGGCGCGTGAGCCCGCATGTCGCGCTGATCGCCGAGGCCTCGGCGCGCGATCCGTACTATCTGCAGAACGGGTTCGACGCGGCTTACGACTGGACCGAGGAGCTCGGACACTGGGCCTGGAAAGACGTGTTCGGCGCGCCGCGGGGCATCGCGGCCCGGCTCGGCGCGGCGCTCGCCGCCACCGCCGCGCGCCCCGAGCGAACGCTCAGGTTCATCAACAACAACGACACCGGCGCGCGCTTCATCACCCGCCACGGGCCGGGGCTGACGCGCGTCGCTGCGGCGGCGCTGCTGACCCTGCCGGGGATCCCGTGCGTCTACACGTTCGACGAGCTCGGCGCCGAGTACGAGCCTTACGGCGGCCTCGCCCCGGTCTCACGGCCCCCGCGCGGCCAGCTGGCGCGGCATTACGAGCGGCTGATCCGGCTCAGGCGCGGTGTCGCGGCGCTCCGGTCGCGGGGGCACCTCACGGTCCACGCCGGGGGGCCCGACGACGAGGTCTTCGCCTATGTCAGGCACGGCGACGACGCGTCCCGCTTCGCGCTCGTCGTCCTGAATTTCAGCGATCGACCGGTAAGGAAGCGGCTCATCGTCCCGGAGCCGTTCGCCGCCCACGCGCGAGGCGGCCTGCGCGACGCGCTGAGCGGCGCGCAGGCCGCCTCGCGCCTCCGGGCCGGCGCCCTCGCGCTGGACCTCGCGCCCTGGGACGTCCGCGTCCTCGTGCCGCGGTAGGACGAGCCCTGCGCGGCGGCGGGCGCTGCGCCCACCGCACACATCTGCTATAACGGACAAACATCCAACGTTTGACGTGGCCGCGAGGCGTCCCTATCGGGACGCTCAGCGTCTCTGTCAGCTGCAGGAAGTTTGAACATCTGGCGCTCAGCTCACCCGTGCGCCGCGACGGTGGTCGCCGCGACGGGAGGAGGATGATTTTCATGTCTCAGGAGCAATGGTCCGCCGTCGATCGCTACCTCACCGATACGCTCGTGCCGTCCGACGCCGCGCTCGATGCGGCGCTCGCGGCCAGCGCCGCGGCCGGCCTGCCGCCGATCAACGTCGCGCCGAACCAGGGCAAGCTGCTGCATCTCCTGGCGCGGATCCAGGGGGCGCGAACCATCCTGGAGATCGGCACGCTCGGGGGTTACAGCACGATCTGGCTCGCGCGGGCGCTGCCTGCCGTCGGCCGCCTGATCACGCTGGAGTCGGAGCCGAAGCACGCCGAGGTCGCCCGCGCGAACCTCGATCGCGCCGGGCTGGCCGACATCGTCGAGCTGCGCCTCGGGCGAGCGCTCGACACGCTGCCCAAGCTCGCCGCGGAGGGCCGCGGCCCGTTCGACCTCATCTTCATCGACGCCGACAAGCCGAGCAATCCCGACTACTTCGCGTGGGCGCTCAAGCTCTCCCGCCGCGGCAGCGTCATCGTGATCGACAACGTCGTGCGCAAGGGGGCGATCATCGACCCCGAGAGCGCCGATCCCAGCGTCCAGGGGGTGCGCCGCCTGAACAAGCTGCTCGCCGCCGAGCGACGCGTGAGCGCGACCGCGATCCAGACCGTGGGCAGCAAGGGATACGACGGTCTCGCCATCGTCCTCGTCACCGAGGATCCGTAGCCGCAGCGGCCCAGCGTCTGCCGGGCGCTCCTCGCACCCTCCCGCGCCGGCCCACAAAAAAAAGAGCGCCCATTCGACGGCGGGGGGGAAGCCGTCACGGGCGCTCTGCCCTGGTTCTCTAGCAGGACACGGGCCAGGGCCTTTCCACGCCTTCTTCAAGGACTTGCCCGTCAGGGAACCCCTGGAGCTTTCGATCCTGAAATCGTCCCTTGCAGACCCGACGATGCACCCGCGGCTCGGCCGTGCTGCCCCGGCTACGAGGCAAGGAGGGCCCGCCTGCGTGAATCGCGGACGACGCGCTCGGCGTGAGACAGACGCGCGTCCGTGCTAAGCGGGTGTTCGTGGATCTCGAAAAACTGGTTAGCGTCGTGTTCAAGGCGGTCGCACGCAGGAACACAATCGCCGATTCGGAGCTTTTGGAGATCTTGCTCGAGGCGGGCGCTGACGTGGCGGTCGCGCGCCGCGTGGTCGCCTTCGCGCCGAATTCAGCGGCGCGAGTCTGGCTGCGAAGCGAGAAGATCACGTGGCCCGACCACTACAGTGTTCACCGCCCGTCGAGCGGTGTCGCTTCCCTCGAGCATCGACCCCTGGCGGCAGAGCCCGTCTTCGTCGCGTGTATGTCGGTGGCGGAGCGATGTTCGAAAGCGCAGCGGCAAGCGATGTTCCAACGCAGCGCGACCTTCAAGACACTACGACAGCTCGGACAGCGCACGTCTCCCGAGGGGCCTGGAAAACCGGTGAATGTGCAAGTGGGCCCGTTGCTGATGGTTGCTGAGTACCTCGACCCTCCGGAGCCTGTCGCCCCTGTTCCTCGCGCGCACACGCAACGAGGACTTTTCGCACGACTGAAGCGGCTTTGGCGCGGGCATTGACTTTCTCTGGGGTCGCGCGGGCGCGTGAGCGGATCTCGCGGGCGCGCGCGTGCGGGGATTCGGTCCATTCCTGCGCGGGCGGAGCCCGCGGTCGCGTCAGGAGACGCCACTTCGAGAGGTGTCGCGTGGCCTGCGCGGTAGCTCGATCGGATTCAGCGTACCGCCAACCTCAGCCGTAGCAAAGCCGACCAGCGGGCGGAGGTAGTCCTCGAGCTGCTCGGGCGTGCCCGGCGAAGCGCGCCATCCGATGTAGCCGTCCGGGCGGACCAGCACGAGCGCATCGCCGTCGACGTCGTAGCCGGCGCGGGCGTGCCCGTCCGTATCGACGAGGACGCGCCGGCCGGCTGGCTCCCCCGGCTGCACCACGGCGCGCGCGTGCACGGCAGCGCCATACCGGGCATTCACCCGCGCGACAGTGTCCCCGTGCGCCGCGCCGAACGCGAGCAGCGTGAAGTGCGGGCCACGGAACACATCGAACAGGCGGACGGGCGCCCCCGCGACGTCGTGGCAGGGCGCGTCGGGCGCTCGGTCCCCCGGGAGGGCGCGCGCCGGCGCGCTGTGCTCGTCATGGGCCTCGTCGCAGGCCTCGCCGCGGGCCAGCGAGCTCCCGCGGTAGCTGATGCCGAGCTGCTGCGTCTCCGGGCCGCGCCGCTGCTCGCCCGCGCTTCCCTCCGCGATCCGGCGATGCAGCCTCGAGGTGAGGCCCAGCATCGCCGCGGCGACCGGCAGCCGCTCCTCCTCGTAGGTGTCGAGCAGCGCCGCGGGCGCTCCCGCCAGCACGTGGCCGAGCTTCCAGCCGAGGTTGTAGGCGTCCTGGACCCCGGTGTTCAGGCCCTGCCCGCCGGCCGCGGGGTGCACGTGCGCGGCGTCGCCGGCCAGGAACACCCGGCCGACCCGGTACCGGTCCACCATCCGCACGCTGGGCCGGTAGAGCGACAGCCAGCTCGCGTCGTGCAGCCGGACATCCGAGCGCCCCGTCCGCTCGTGGAACAGCCTCTCGACGGCCTCCACCGTCAGCTCGGGCGCCTCGTCGCCGTGGATCGGTATCAGGATCTGGAAGCGCTCCGTGCCGGGCAGCGGGCACAGCGCGATCGGGCCGCCGCGCGCCTTCGGCCAGGCGTGCCAGCGCTCGCGGTCGAGCCCATCGGCGCGGACGTCGCCCACGAGCGCTCGGTCCGCCTCCAGCGTCTCCCCTTGAAAGCCGACGCCGAGCGCGCGCCGCACGGAGCTGCGCCCCCCGTCCGCGCCGACGAGGTAGCCGGCGCGGACCCGCTCCGTCTCGCCCGCGCGGACCAGCGTGGCGGTCACGCCATCGCCGTCCTGCTCGAAGCCGGTCAGCTCGGTGGCGAGCTCGACACGGACGCCGTGGTCCGCCAGCCGGGCGCGCAGGATCTCCTCCGTCCGCCATTGCCCGAGGAGCAGGATGTTCGGATACGGCACGTCCGGCGCCGGCGCGCGGCGCTCGAACATGGCCCAGTCGCCCATCACCGCATCGCCGTCGTAGGCGCGGATCAACGGGTAAGGGGCTCCGGCGGCCATCGCCGCGTCCACCACCCCGAGGTCGTCGAGGACCTCGAGGGTGCGCGGCTGCACGCCTTTCCCGCGGGAGCCGGCGAAATGGGATGGCGCCTTGTCGACGATGCGGCACGCCACGCCACGGCGGGCCAGGTCGCACGCGAGGGTCAGGCCAGTGGGCCCTGCCCCCGCGACGAGGACATGCGTGCTCAGCGACGGATTCATTGGCTGTCTCCTGTCAGGTGAAGTCACGCCATCTTGGAAGCTGTCGCTTGCCTCGTCAGCTTGCGTTCTGCCAGCATGGTTCCATGCGCAAGCGGGACGCCATAACGCCGCGGAAACAGCCGACGCAGGACCGGTCGCGCGCGACCGTCGAGGCGATCCTGCAGGCGACCGCTTACATTCTGGTCCGGGACGGGTACGCGCGGCTGACGACGAACCGCGTGGCCCAGCGGGCCGGGGTGAACGTCGCGTCGCTCTACCAGTTCTTTCCGGGCAAGGAGGCGCTCGTGGCCGAGCTCCACCGTCGGCACATCGAGCAGGGCCGCGCGGCCGCGGCCGCGGTGCTCGCCGCGCATCAGGGGCAGTCGCCCGACCGGGTGGTCCGGACGATCGTGGAGGCCGGCATCGCCGCCCACGCGGTGGAGCCCGAGCTGCACCGCGTGTTCCTGGAGCAGATGCCGCGCATCAGGGCGCCCCGGTCCGCGGCGAGCGAGGGCTTCCTGCTCGAGGAGGCAAAGCAGCTCCTGTCGGCGTGGGGTTGCCCGGCGCCGGACGTGGAGCTCGCGTGGTGGATGATGCAGACCGCGGCGCACGCGGTGGTGCATCAGGCGATCGTCGAGCGGCCCGACGATGTGCGCTCCGGCGCGCTGGCCGAGGAGCTCGTGCAGCTGCTCGATCGCTACCTGCGCGGGAAGCAGACCCCAGGGCCACGCGCCGGCGCGGGGCGAGAGGACACGTGATCTCGCCGAGGCCGCCGAGGGCCGCTGTCCCGCGTGACCTCCGCCCGCTCAGCCGGGCGTGGCGATCTCGTCGTAGCCGCGGCCGCTGAACTGAAGGAGGCAGACGCCGTGGCCGAAGGGATCGGCCAGGCGGAGCATGCGCCCCCACGCTGCCACCTCGATATCTGCTTCGGGGACCGCGCCTGCCTCCTGCGCGCGGCGCGCGGCGGCCTCGAGGTCGTCGACCACGAAGTCGAGGTGGACCGGCGTCCAGTGGCGGCGGTAGTCGCGCGGGGACGCACCGGCGGCAGGCTCGCTTCCGGCCGGCTTCACCAGGAGGTAGATGGGCGCCGCCGCGCCGAGGAGCTCGACCCCGGAAGCACCAAGGCGCCGCCCGACGCGCAAGCCGAACGCACGCGTGTAGAACGCGATGGCAGGATCGAGCGCCGGTACATCGATGTTGACGAGCAGGTCTGACATGCGATGAGTCTAGCTGTTGGGCACGTCGCCCCCAAGCCAGGGCGCTTCGCGGCTGCGCGAGGCGCTCGGCGCGAACCGGGGGCGCTCGGGTCAGAGCGTCTCGAGATACGCGACGAGATCGTCGATCTGGGCCGGCGTGAGCGCCCAGGTGCCGCCGTGTCGAGCCCCTCCGCCGCACGGGCCGAAGCGGTCGTGGAGCGTCGCAGCGCAGCCGTCGTGCATGTACGGGGCGCGCGCCGCGAGCCCGCGCAGCGAGGGCACCTGGAAGGGCTTGCCCGTGCCCACGTCCATCGTCTTGTTGTTCGTGAGCGTCTCGCCGGAATGGCACCTCGCGCACGCCAGGTCGTTGAAGAGCGCCTCGCCGCGCGCGACGGCGTCCTCGTCCGCCGGCTTCGACCGGGGCAGGGCCTCGATCGTGTCGAGCCACGCCGCGAACGCCTCGGTGTGCGCGCGTCCCCGAATCAAACCGTTCATCCGCTTGTCAAAGACTTCCGTCATGAAGGCGTCGAAGCTCGCCAGGTCACCATCCCAGTGCAGCGGCGCCGTCGCGAGGACGCCGCCCGCGAGGGATTGCGTGCGGCGCGGTCCGGTGGGCTCGAAGTTCCATACCCGGCCATCTTCATGCCCCTCCGGGTGGCAGGACGCGCAGGTGACGTAGCGGCCTCCACCGCCGTCGCCATGGAAGAGGGCATGGGCATCGTCGAGCCGGCTCTCACCGGGAAGATCGACCGCGCCGAGCTCCTCGCCGCTGAGGGCCGCGAGGCGCACGAGGCTCGGCGGCTCCCGTATCTGCACGAGCACGTTCCTCTCTCCGTCATAGCCGACGGCGATGGGCTCTTTCCTGACGGCGACGATGAGGAGGCGCTGGTCAGGGGCGAGCGAGCAAATGTCGACCCCGTCGTTCCGCTCGAGGGACTCGAGCGGCGCCTCGATGACATAGCCGCTGCCCGCCTGTAAGATCGCCGCGCTGAGCCCATCCGGCGACACCGCGATGTCGACCGGGAGCACCCCGACCCCGATGCCGCCACCACCATGCCTGGACAGCGCCGGGTTCGACGGATGGGCCTCGCCGGGCAGCGGTCGCATGAGGGTCATCGCGGTATGGAGCAACCTCCGGTTGCAATTCTTCGAGTAGTAGAGGCCGGCTCCCGCGCCCCCCATGTTGCTGGCGAGGCTGACGGGGCTGGCGAGACTGCGCTGGTGCACCATGGCCACGCCGCCCCCGGGCAGCGGGACCGTCCTCCACGCCACCCCCGGCTCGTACTCACGCGCGTCGTCCTCGCGGTCGTAGAGCTCGCCCGGGATGTACGCCGGCGGCCTGATGCGCTCGGCCACGGTCCCGTCCTTCGCGATCACCAGGAGCTCGGCGGACCGGAAGCGGCTCACGAGGAGCGAGTCCCCCTCGACGATCACGTCGCGCAGATCGCGGTCGAGGCGGAGGTCGCGGACCGGCGGGGCCGTGACATCCGAGGAGAGCGTCACGAGCTCGCCTCCCGCGCACGCCACGTGGAGCAGGTCTGTCGAGGCGTCGTACGCGAGCCCGCGGGGCGCGGGGCAAACGGGCCTGCGGTGCATCTCCTTGGTCGCGAGATCGATCGTGACCACCGCGCCCCCGCGGCGGAGCGCCACATGAACGGAGCCAGCCTCCCCCTCGGCCACGCGCCCGGGCTCGTCGCCCTTCTCCAGAGGGAGGATGGCGTCCACCTCGAACGTGCCGAGGTCGACGATGGAGACCCTGTCGCGGTCCGGATCCGCCGCAATGGCAAGCGCCTTGTCGGCGGTCACGAGGAGCGTCCCACCGCTGATCGGGGGAGGCGGCACCGCGGAGACCTTGGGGGGCGGATAGTGCGTCTCGGACTCCGTGAAGCCTGGGGTCTCGTAGTACGGGAGTTCGTTCCAGCCGTCGAGCACCTTGCACCCAGCGATGGCCGTGATCATGGCGACGAGCGCGGTGATCCACGCTCCGAATTGAGCTTTCATTGCGCCTCCTGCGACAGGCGCGGCGATGCAAGAAGGTTGCCGGGGTCTCGCATCGAGCCTCTGACGACAACACCTCTCCCCGAAATAAGCGAGATGGCAGCGGGCGTGTCGGTTTCAGGGGGCGCGTCCATGCAGCAGGATCGGCAGTCTCCGCCCAGGGCACAGACTTTCGGCTGCCGGAATCGTGCTGGAAGACGCAAAATGTATACGCTGAAAAGGCCAGGTGTTGCCGTCGTTCCACACGCGGCGATCAGGCCGGCGCCTCGCCCATGGCCGCCTCCGCGACCTCGGCGGAATACAGCTCCGCGAGCGCGGCGAAGCCAGGCTGACACGCGTCCATCAACGCGCGTCGCTCTCCGGGCGCGAGCTCGGCGAAGCGCGAGCGCGCCGGACGCACGATGCCCGCCATGCGCTCGATCCAGGCGTCATCGGCGTCGACGCCGATGAACTCCATCAGGCGAGCGATGGTCGGGCGCGGCGCTCGGCCGAAGTCCTCGTAGCGAAGCGTCAAGAGCCGCCCGGGCGCGACGCCCGAGAGCTCGTCGAGCCCTGTCACGATCTCGCCGGACCAGTAATGGCCGCACAGCGGCAGCGGCGTCTCGTAGCGCAGGAAGGCCTCGCGATCGAAGCGCTCGGGCAAGAACGGGAGCAGCTCCTCGGGCACGTCGTCCACGTACGCGCGGTCTCTCGATTCCCACGGATCGACGCCGAGGATCTCGGTCAGCTGAACCGCGATCAACGCCATGCGAAACCCGAGGTGACGGCTCATCGAGATCGCGCAGGTGCGGCCGTCACGGACCAGATGTACGAAGCGAGCGTCGGGAAAGTTCTTGATCAGCCGGCGAACCAGCCGCAACGAGCCCCCGGAACGCTCGACCCACGTTCGCTTGCCGAAGCGGTGAGCGAGGAACCCGAACACCTGCTGATAGTGCTGGCCGACCGGCGCCACGGGCAGGGTGGAGACGAAGCGCTCGAGGTCGGCGAACAGCGCCTCCGGTTCGTCGCACAGATGCGGAAGCGCGGTCTCCAGGATGGCCGGCACGCCCGGTACGCCCCCGAAACATGGCAGCGCCGCCGGCCGATACAGCACCTCGTCCATCATGACGTCGTGGCGCCGCATCGTCGCCAGCTTGGGTTGAATGCCGCCGACGATCCGCCAGAGCTCGTCCGCGTCGATCGGATGGTCCGGGAAACACAGGGAGATCCGTCCACCGAGGTCGGTGGCCAGCGAGAAGAACTCGGAGATGCTCAGCAGGTCCGGATGCCGGCGCACGAGGTTCGACAGCATGGGCTCGCAGCATGATGGATGGACTGGCGGAACCTCTCGACCGCCCCGGTGTCGCCGGGTCGGACCATCGCCACGATGTCGTCATCGGTCCGCCGCAGCAGCTCCAGGACGAGCGCACCGCCGATAAACCCCGTCGCCCCGGTCACGAGATGCGCTTCCTTCATGGCGGAGAGGGAGGGTATCGCGTGGCCAGGGCGAGCGAAAGGGCCCCGCCCTCAAGCCGTCATCGCGCTCTGGGCAGCTTCGTCCGGGCGTCCTGCCAGGAGAAACCTCGACGCCGGCCGCACGATCTCCTCGATCGCGCGCGCGGCCGCCTCGCCGCGCGCTGCGGCGCCGAACCGCCCGTGCGCCGCGAGCTGCGCACCTCCCGCGCTGTCGCCTCCCCCGAGCTCCGCGCGCCCGAGCCCCGCGAACACCTCTTCAACCGCCGCGCGCACGCGCTCGCCGCCCGCGCGGATCGCCCATGCCACCGTGCGCCACGCGAGCTCCGCGTGCCGCGCTTCGTCCGCCGCGATGATGGCGAGCGCGCTCCGCACAGCCGGGTCCTCCGCGGCGCCGAGCTCCTCGGCCGCGACCACCGCGGCGATGGTCTCGCCGATGCAGCCCTCCTTCGCGGCGCGCGCCGCGATCGAGGCGAGATCTGCCTCGACCTCCACCCGCCCATCGAAGGGAAACGCGCCCGGAGCGATCACCTCGCCCGCATAGGCGCTCGCGAGGGCGAAGCAGAGGCGCGCGTGGCGGGCCTCGTCGAGCGCCGCGCGGTGCGCCTCCTCCACGAGATCGGCCGGCGCGCCCGCGGCGAGCAGCTCGAGCGCGAAGCGGCCGAACGATGCCACGGATGCGTGCTCGAAGAGCGCGTCGCTCGTCCACGCCGCGGCCAGCGCCTCCCGCAGGTCCGCGTTGAGATGATCGATCCGCGGCGTCATGGCCTCCGCCGCGCCCCAGCCGGCGCTCTCGCGGGCGCGGACGAACGGCGCTGTCCGCGCGGCCTCTTCGACGAGGTACGGGCGCCCCTCGCACATCGGGATGAAGGACGTCTGATAGCAGCACTGCCCGTCCTCGAGCGATCCATCGCTCCTGACGCTGTGCGACCCGAAGGCGGACTGATTGAGGATCTCCTGCGCCTCCGGCCGCGAGGGGCACGCGACAGGCTCGCCCCCGCCGCCACCGGCGCCACCGGCGCCGCCGGCTTCTCCGGCGCCACCCGCGCCGTCCTGCGGCCACGCGAAACAGGCCACCTTGGAGACGGGCTCAGGCTCCTCGGGACAGCTGCTCATGGCGGTGACGCAGCCGGTCGCGCCACCCGCAGCGGGGAGCGCGAGCAGGGCGAAGAGGCGATATGCAAGCGTGCGGCGAAAAGCATGTGCGGTGGTCATCAGGTTCCTCGTTGATGAAGAGCAGGTCTGGACCCGCTTGCACGACGCATGCCTCCCGGGAACTCACGCCAATCTCGAGTCCCCCGCGCCGGGAGAGTATGGTCAGGCAGTCATGGGGGGTGGCCAGCCCGAAGGCGGGGCTCCTCCCGAGGCCGGCCCCTCCACTCCTGTTCATGCAGCGTCGCCACACGGGCCGTAAGAAGCGCGGACTCCCGGGCAGCCCGGCCAGCGTCCTTCCCGCGCGCCACGCTCACGCAGCTTTACGCCCTCTCGCGGATAGGGCACGTCCCTTTCCATGGAGGAGCCTCGACCCCCGACCGACGCGCAGCCCCCCGCCCCCGAGGCCGAACCGCCGGAGTCGCTCGAGACGCTCGTGCCGAAGCGCAGGCTCTGGCCGGTCTTCGCGGTGCTCGGCCTCGTGATCGCGGCGGCGGGCCTCCTCGCCTTCCGCTCGATGCCCACGACCGATCCGCTGCGTATCCTCGTGGCGATCGATCTCGATGGCTACTGGTGGGAAGGGTCGCAGCCCGCGGCGAGGCTCGCCGACGAGCTCGGCGAGCACCTCGCGGAGCTCGGGTTCGATCCCGTGAAGGGCGGCGACCCGAAGGTGATGAAGGCGCTCGAGAGCGCCAAGGACCCGAAGGAGGCCGCGAGGGCGCTCGGCGCCGGCTTCATCATCGAGGCGCGCCTCGCGCCCGAGATCGTGGAGCACCCGGTCAAGGAGGGGTATTTCGAGCTCCGGGTCGACGCGCCGGTGACGCTCACGTCCCTGGACAAGGGCACATCGACCGAGGGGCGGATCCGCGGCTACTCCGGGGCGACGAAGAAGGACCGCGCGATGGCGCTGCTCGCGAACTCCATGGCGTCCCAGGCGCTCGACGCCGTGATCGCGCAGCTCATGGACCACCCCTCGGTGCGCGAGATCACGGAGGGATCGGACATCAAGCTGCTGGAGCGGCTGGCGTCGGCGCGGAGGTTCGTGAAGGACCGCGCCGCGAACCTCGACCGGGCCGCCGCCGCATACGCCGCCCGCGCGAAGGAGGTCGAGGCCGAGGAGCAGGGGCGCGTGACGTTCCTGTCGCCCCAGGCGGCGGAGGACCTGCTCGTGGGCACGGCCGAGGGCGGGTATTTCGTCAAGACGGCCGATGTCTCGGTGTTCCACTCGGCGAGGTCCAGGGACCTCGCCCGCAGCGAAGCGCTGGAGACGGTCGAGTGGCGGCCGCTCGCTCAGCCGGCCGTCCCGACGACGGATCCCGGCGCGGTCAAGCCGATGTGGAGGGGCTATCACGTGTACTCGTATCCGTCGTCGCAGCGCGACGGCGACCGGGCCGCGCTGGTGGAGGACTTCTTCGGCTGGGCGAAGACGATCACGGTCGTCGACCGATCCAGGCAGAGCAAGCGCGTGCGCGTCGACCCGGAGCACCGGTTCGTCGACCCCAAGCTCGCCCCCGGCGGCAGGTTCGTGGCGGTCTACGATCGGCCGGAGGCGGGCGCGCAGGCCGATCTGATGGTGCTCGACACCGACGGCGGCAAGGAGGTGTTCGGCTTCCACACCGAGAATCAGTCGCTCGGCGGGTTCGCGTGGCTCGACGAGACGAGGCTCGTGTTCGTCTACGTGCCCGACGCGTCGGAGGACGACGCGCCGCACCTCGCGGTGGTCGACGTGGGCAAGCAGCCGCTGTCGATCGAGCGCCCGTTCCGCGCGAAGCCCGGGGAGGACCTGCGCAACCCGGCGGCGTCGAACGACGGGACGAAGATCGTGTGCGTCGTCGACGGCGACGAGCCGGAGATCGCGGTCATCGACACGGCGACGTGGCGCCGCAAGGTGTACGCGGCCCCGGGCGGCGCTTCGTGGCCCGCGTTCTCGCCCGACGCCGCGCGCGTCGCGTTCGAGACGCGGGGCGCGGGCGGTACGGACATCGCGGTGCTGGCGCTCTCCACGGGCGAGATCAAGAAGCTCACGGTGGGCTCCGCGGCGGAGCGGGTGCCGCGGTTCTCCGCCGATGGGAAGCGCGTGCTGTTCGAGGTGCGGTACCGCGACCCGGTGTTCCCGCAGAAGCGGTCGATCTCGCGCATCGCGAGCGCGGCGGTCGAGCCGTGAGCGCGCCCCTGGTCCCTCCGCAGCACGGCGCCGGCGCTCCGCAGAACGCCAGCGCCCCGCCGCAGAACGCCAGCGCTCCGCCGCAGAACGCCAGCGCTCCGCCGCAGAACGCCAGCGCTCCTCCCGGCGAGGAGAGCGCCGCGACCACGATGTTCTACCGCATGTCGGCCGAGCGCCTGCGCGCGCGCTGCCTGTGGAGCGGCCTCGCGCTCGCGCTGTCGGCGCTGGTGCCGTACGAGGTCGCCTACGGCCACGGGATCTTCGTGTGGAGCGTGCTCCCCGAGCTCGCGCCCGCCGCCCAGGTCGCCGCGCTCGCGCCCGCGATCGCCGGCCTGTGGCTGCTCTTCCTCGGCGCGCGCACCGAGCGGCGCGCGGGCCTGCTCGTCGAGCGGCCGACGTCGCGCGCGATCGCCGTGCTCGCGGCGTTCGTGGCCGTGAACGTCGCCGTGTGGATCGGCCGCCGGAGCTCCGCGTGGGACATGCTGCCGCTGCCGGACAGCCTGCTGACGCGGCCGGCCCCGTTCCTCGCGGTCTTCGCGTTCACCGCGGCGGGCGTGGTGCTGCGCTTCCACGCGCGGGCGCGCAGGGGCGGCAGCGCCCTGCTCGTCGCGTCGGTCGCCGCGGCGCTCGTCTTCTATCTCTGGCCGTCCCGCGGCGAGATCCCCGCGCAGACGATCGCGCGCGCGGCCGTGCTCGTCGCCACGCTGCCCGACGCCCGCTTCCAGCTCGGCTACGGCATGGTCCTGCTGTTCGTGCTCGGCCCGCTCGCGATCGCCCTGCTGGGCCTCGCCCACGTGCGCCGCGTGCCCCGGCGCGAGCACCCTGGCCTCGCGATCGCGGCCGTGTGGGCCATGCCCGGCCTCATGCTGCTCTTCGTGTACCGCGCGTTCCTCTCGGGCGGCTGGGGCGTCGAGGCGGGCGCCGTCGCCTTCTTCGCGCTCCTGCTCGCCGCGGTCGTGGCGGTGCTCGCCTCCGCGATCGAGGTGCTCGCGCTCGGCGTGATGGTGCCCGAAGCCGAGCTGGAACAAGGCATCGGGGCCAGCGCGGGCGGCGGCGGCGCGCGGCCGATCGCAGCGGCAGGCGCGGCCGCGGCCTCGGTCGCCGCGCTGCTCGGCGCCTTGCTCGTGCTCGGCCGCCCCGCGCCGAAGGGCGTCGACTGGAGGCCCGGCGCGCCCACGACCGAATGGGACAAGGTGTACGGCGAGCTCTTGCCGAGCTGGGAGCGCGCGCGCATCGCCCGCGACGCGCACGCTCGCGACGCGCAGGGCACGGGCGCGGAGGCGCAGGTGCTGACCAGGGCGCGCAGCCGCGAGATGCTCACGGTCGCCAGGGCGCAGCCCGACGGCAAGGACGTCGCCGCGGCGCTCGCGGCGCTGGCCGGTCAGGTGGACGACCTCGAGCTCTCCGGCCGCGCGTTCGGCCGGCTCGTCGCCGAGGTCAACGACGCGGCGCGACGCGCCGGCCTCGGGTACTACCTGGACGCGTCCGTCCACCTCGGCGTCTCGACCGACGGCGCCACGAGGCGCTTCTACACCACGCCTTACCGGGTGAAGGAGATCCACGCCTACCGCGTCGGCGACGACCGCTTCGCGACGCTCCTCGTCGAGCCCATGACGGGCGAGCCCCGCGTCCACCTCGGCTTCTCGCGCGACCAGGATCCCTTCGCGCTCGTCCTCGGCTCCGAGGTGCGGTCGTATGCCGAGCGGTTCGACAAGGAGGGCGCGACGTGCCACGCGGCGGCGGGCGGCGCGGCCGGCGCCAACGCCGGCGCCCTCGCGCGCTGCGACGCGGCGCTCGCGAAGCTGCGCGAGCGCCTGGGCTCCACGCTCGAGCGGGCCGTGCTCGCCGGCACCGAGCGGCACGAGCTCCAGCACCAGATCGACGGCCCTCACCTTCCCCTCTCGCCTGCGGTGACCGAGCTGCTCGCCGGCTTCTCCGACGAGGCGCAGCACCGCGTGAGCCGCGAGCTCTCCGCGTACATCGCCGAGATGACGGCCGGCGACGCGCCGCCGCAGCTCACGCTCGTGCACCTGTTCCCCTTCGGCGTCGTGGCGCGCGGCGGCGCCGAGCACCGGGTGGCCACGATCGTCCTCGAGACGCTCTCCGGCAAGAGGCTGCGCTCCGGCGCGCGGGAGGTCGATGCCGAGACGTACGCGCAGGCGTTCGAGGAGCAGTTCAGCCGCGGCGACGACGAGCTGCGCGAGGCCGCGCGGCGGGGCTACCGCGAGCACTTCGGGGTGGATCTGCAGGAGCCCGTTCGGCAGTGACCGCGCTCGGCGCCTGGAAGCGCCTCCCCGGCGGCCCGCTCCGATCGCCCGCGCTCCTCAGGGCAGGACGCGCGTCTCCCGCGCCGCCGACAGCGCCGCGCCGCCGGCCCAGGGATCCATCCGGTCTCCCAGCGAGGCGCGGACCTTCGCGACCTCGTCCCGCGTGATGGCGGGCGCGCTGTTCCCCCAGCTCGACCGGACGTAGGTGAGCACCAGCGCGACGTCCTCGTCCGACAGCGTGACGCCGAGGTTGGGCATCACGTCGTTGTAGAGCGCGCCGTTCACCTCCATCGGACCGGCGGCGCCGAGCAGCGTGATCCGGATAGGCGTCTCCTTGTCCTCGAGCAGCCACGAGGAGCCGGTGAGGGGCGGATAGCGGCCCGGCTTCCCCTCCCCCCTCGCCTGGTGGCAATTGGCGCACGAGCGATAATAGATCTTGCCGCCCTGGGCGAGGTCCTCGTCCGGGACGCCGGAGGCCGCCACGCCGCCCGTCGGCGTCCGGGCGTCCAGCTTCCGGAGGACCATCCACGGCAGCGCGAGCACGCCGAAGGCCACGATCAGCATGATCACCACGACGTGCGCCGTGTTCTGCGCTCCGTCTCGAGCGTCGTCGCGCTTGCTTCTTGGACCCACGGGGCACTCCTCCGCCGCAGGTGAAGCGCACGCGTCCGCGGCCGTCAAGGATCCCCTGACGCCCGCGGACGCGCCCCGGCTCGGGCGACTACGCGCTCGCCGCGGCCACGGCGACGCCGGCGCTCTCGCTCCTCGCGGCGGGGGCGCGCTGCGCCTTCTTGCGGGTGACGCTGCGCTTGCCGTCGATGCTGACGGGCGCGTCCCCGTCCACCGTCACGCGGCGCACAACGCGGACCTGATCGCCGTAGTCGTTGATCGCGTAGTGCTGCGTGGCGCGGTTGTCCCAGACCGCCACGTCGCCCGCGGCCCAGCGCCAGCGGACGGTGTTCTCGAGGCGCGTGACGTGCTCCTGGAGCACCTGGAAGAGGTGCGCCGAGTCGTGGGACGAGACGCCGACAAGCCGCTTGACGAAGTGGCCGAGCACGAGCGACCGCTCCCCGGTCTCCGGGTGAACGCGCACGACGGGGTGCTCGGTCTCGTACACGGTCGACGTGAACACCTCCTGAAAGCGCCGCAGGTCGTCCGACGACGAGTTCGGCTTCCGCCCCTGGTAGTCGTACTCGTTGCTGTGGACCGCCCACAGCGTGTCCGCGAGCGCGCGCAGCGCGGGCGGCAGATCCTGGTACGCGGTGACCGTGTTGGCCCATACGGTATCGCCGCCGTACGCCGGGATCACGAGCGCCCGGAGGATCGAGGCCCTCGGGTAGGCGTCCACGAACGTGACGTCGGTGTGCCAGGAGTTCGCGCGTCCGCCCTCGCGCGAGTCGAGCTCATGGATGTAATCGGTGCCATTGACCACGGGCACCGTCGGGTGCGCGACGGGCTTCGCTCCGAACAACGTGGTGAGCGCCTCCTGCGAGGCGTCGTCGAGGTGGTGCTGGCCCCTGAAGAAGATGACCTTGTGTCGCAGCCAGGCTTTCCGGATCTCGCTCACGGTGGTGGCGTCGAGATCGGCGCTGAGGCGCACGCCCCGCACCTCCGCGCCGATCCGGCCGGCGACGGGGACGATCTCGAGGACGTTGTTGCTATGGTTCTGTGTGGCGCTCATGCGGAGTTCTCCTCGTGGCAGAGAAAAGCGATAAAGATGCTGGAATGGCGTCGCGGTGCAGGGGTCGGCTATCGACCTGTCAGCTCAGTGCGACGCCGGTTTGTGTGCGATGGCGAAGAGCCGCTTCCCCTCGAGCCGGATGCCCTCGGGCGTACGGAAGGCCTCGAGCTCGCGCTGGATGTCCTCGATGGCCTGGCTGCGCAGCGACTCGGGCAGGTGGCCGAGGAAGTTGCCGAACGAGCTCGCCTGCGAGAAGGCGATGGCGGCGCGCCCGTCGGGCTGATGGTGCACGTTCTCCTGGGCCTCGATCTTCTGCACGGTGAAGCCGGCGCCCCCGAGCAAGCCGGCGAGCTCCACGGCGGTGACCCAGTGGGGCGTCCCATCCCGGGACTCCGGATAACGCGCGTAGGGCTCCCGCGAGAGCACCTCCCGCTTGATGGCCTGCAGGCGGTTCGGGTGATCCTTCGCGCCCGTGGTGAGCCCGAGCCGGCCCCCCGGCTTGAGCAGGCGGTGGATCTGCCGCAGCGGCTCGGTCTTCTCGGGGAGCCAGTGGAAGACGGCGTTGAGGTACACGACATCGAAGCTGCCGGCGGGGAACCCGTCGAGCGCGTAGGCGTTGCCGACCTGGAAGGAGAGGTTCGCCTTCGCCTTCTGCTGGGCGATCTCCACGCGCAGCGGCAGCGGGTCGATCCCGAGCACCTTGCCGGTCGGCCCGACGAGGCCCGCCACATGTTCTGCGAGCAGCCCGGTGCCGCTGCCGATGTCGAGCACGTGCTCGCCGGGGCGGACGCCGAGCTCGGCGATCAGCCGCTTTCCATGGCGAAACTGCCGATCGGCGCTGCGCACCTCGTAGTCCTGCGCGAGCTGGGGCGTATCGAAGACGAGACTGAGACCACTCATGCGACGGCTCCGTGAAAAGGTTGTTCTCGGGCGCACTCGGCGAGGTGACGGCCCGGGCGGCGCACCGCCGCGCCCTCCGTGCCGGGTCGCGGCTCGGACGCGCGCCGTCGGCGTCGGTCGTTGGTCGTCAGTCGTCGTATCGCACACACCGTGCCAGGCATTTCCACGCGCTTCGGCCGGATTTCGCGCGCCAGGTGCTGCGTCACGAGCACGCGGTCAGCAGCGCCTGCTGCCGAGGCCGCACCGCGCCCGCCGCGGCGGCGCGAGCAGGGTGCCGGAGCGGCGCAAGAGCGCGGCGGACAGACGATGCCGGCTGTTCGGGCCCTGAACGATCCGGCGCTGGACGCGCGGTGTACAGCAAGAGTGGACCATTCGATAGGTTCACATTTTCAGAGGGCGCCCTGCCCTCATCGGCTCTGTCGGACCCGCCGCTGCGCTGCCCGCTCGATCGTCGATTGATCGACGTTCACATCCCTCCGACAGCAGATCGGACCCGCCGCCGCGCTGCCCGCTCGATCGTCGATTGATCGACGTTCACATCCCTTCGACAGCACCGACAGCACAGACGACCGCTGACCGGATGAAGCGCGCGGCGGGGCGATGCGCGATGCGGCATGGCGAAGGCGTGACTCCACGCTCCCAAGCGCTCCTCTCCTGTGGCAGACTGCGCGCATGCTTTTTCATGTCGTGAGGAACGGTCCACTCGTCGGCGTGCTGCTGCTCGCGGCGGGATGTAGCTCGGGCGGCGGGCAGGCGCAGCCCGAGGGCGAAGGGGGGTCGGGCGCCACGGTCGGCAGCGGCGGTTCGGGCGCGCAAACGAGCGGCGCAGGCGGCGGTGGGGGCCCGAGCTGCGCGGAGTTCGCGATGCCCACCGACGTGGACTGCGCCGCGCCCATCGACGGCGTTCTGCCGGTGAACCTGCGCTGTACGGGGCTCTACGGGAACTTCGATCAGCGCGAGCTCGCGTGCGGTGTGCTCGAGTACAAGCCTGCCGTGGAGCTCTGGAGCGACGGCGCCAAGAAGCGGCGCTTCGTTTCCATCCCGAAAGGGCAGCACGTGGACACCAGCAATCCGGACGCGTTCATCTACCCCGAGGGGACGCAGTTCTGGAAGGAGTTCAGCGTGACGGGCGCGGGCGGCGCGCTGCGCCTCGCGGAGACTCGCCTCCTGCGCAAGACGGCGGCCGGCTGGGTCTACACGAGCTATGTGTGGTCCGAAGACGAGAAGCAGGCCATCCAGATGCAGAACGACTTCGGCGTGGAAGATCTCTACGGCACCGGCCACACGGTGCCGAACCGCGATCAGTGCAAGGAGTGCCACGTCGGACGCGCCGATTACGTCCTCGGCTGGGACGCGCTCATGCTCGGCTCCGGCGCCCAGGGGCTCTCGCCCGAGACGCTGGTCGAGCTCGGCGTGATCGCGGACGCGAGCAATCTCGCCCTCACGATTCCGGGCAACGAGGTGGAGCGCCAGGCGCTCGGTTACCTTCACGCCAACTGCGGAGTGAGCTGTCACAACGACCTGCCCGAGTCGGCGGGCCAGAAGACGGGCCTGTACTTGCGGCTCGAGGCGAGCGAGCTCGGCAGCGTGATGGCCACGGATGCCGCCCGGACGGCCATCAACAAGCGCCCCGCGGAAAACGCGAAGTACGAGGGGCTCCCGAACCCCGACCCCGCCAACTGGTACGACATCCGGCCGGGAGATCCGTCGCGCAGCTTGCTTGTCGCCCGCCAGGTGCTCCGCGGCTTCGAAGGGCAGATGCCGCGGATCGGGACGCACAAGGTCGACGAGACGGGAGTGGAGATCGTCTCGCGCTGGATCCAGGAGATGAAGGAAGACACTTACCCGCCTCCGGGCCCCTAGTACGGACTCGCCTGGGTCCGTCTCCCCCGCTTCACCCCACCATCGGTCACCAACGTGAACGTGAACGTGAACGTTTACGTGGTCGTGGTCGTGGTCGTGGTCGTGGCCGTTCACGGCCTATCGTTGACGACCACGACCACGACCACGTTAACGACCACGACCACGTAAACGTTCACGTTCGGATGTAGGAGAACGCGGCGCGAAGCTTGGTTAACGCCTCGGCCACGGGGGCCTGCCGTGGGCGCGGAACCGAGCGCGGTGCCTTGCGCCGGCGCCCGCAGAGGCGACGCGGCCGCTCACGGCGGAGATCGATGTGCGGAATGCGAGACAGGAGGGAGGCGGAGCGCCCCAGGCATGTTCCGACGCCTCGGGGTGCGGGGCGAAGGGCGCTGATGGCGCCCCGGAGCCCCCAATGTCGGCCCGAGACGAACTTGGCTCTTCACCCTCGAGGTCGGCAGATCAGATCCCGCCGACCTCGAGCGTTCGCCAGGATCAGGGCGGTCCCGCGGCGCCGTCCGAGATCCATTTACGCAAGATCTCGAGCTGCGCCGGGCTGACGGTCGGCCCCCCCGTGCTGGGCGGCATCACGCCCGAGATGCACTGCGCCGTAGAGGTCTGCTGGCAACCCGCGCCCTCCGCCTTGCCGGCCGCCTTGAGGTAGAGCCAGCTGTGGTCGGGGTCGCCCGGGACGACGAGCTTGAACTGACCACCGTCGCGGGAGGGCACGTTGACCAGACCGTCGACGATCTCCCTGGAGCTGAGGTGGCCACCGAGCGACAGCCCCGCGTTGGCGCCCGACTCGGCGTGGCAGCCGCTGCACAGGTTCGTCGCGCTCTCGAAGATGGGCCGCACCTTCTCGTGGAAGTACCCGGACTCCACCGGCAAAGGCGCATTGGGATCCCTGACGTCCTCGGGGTCCAGGTTGTCCTTGATGATCTTGATCTCGGTATCCATCTCGCGACACTGCGCGACGAGATCGTCCTTCAGCTTCTTGTCCGTCGGCAACAACCCCTTGGCGAGCCGGTACTTCTCCCACACGTTGTCGATCCAGCCGTGGAGCTTCCAGAACATGTAGTTGTCGATGTTCGCGCTGGTGTTGTTCACACCGTGCGTCGTGTTGCCCGGCCGCGCCCACTTGGCGTGCAGCACGAAGTGGAGCCCGACCCACGGCATGCTGGCCGCCCCCGCCAGCTTCTGACCCACGTTGCACTGAAGCCAGAAGCCGAGCTCGCCTTCGTCCTTGAACCTCGCGAGGTTCTCGGGCTTGTCGATCTCATCGCCGATTTTCCCTGCCGCGAGGGCGTCCGCGTCCCAGTTCTTCCACGCGGAGCGCCACTGGGGCGGCACGTCTTCCGCCTTGGTCGGGAACTTGGTGAAGCCCGTGAACTGCTCTTTATGATTCGGCCAGAGCTGCTGCAACGCCTGGATCATGTGGCGGTGAAACACGAGGAACTGATAGCCGTCGCCGGCGGTCTGACAGTTCTGATCCTTCGGGACCAGCTGCTTGAAGTCGCAGATGCCTACCTTGCTCCCGGCGCCCCCGAAGTTGCAGGCGCGGATCGCGTGCCACTCGACGTGGGCGTCCTGCCACTTGTTCTCATACATCCAGTCCAGGACCTGGGGCTGCACCGTCGTATCAACGATGTTCGGATCGTTGTTGCCGGGCGGAAAGAACTCCGCCGGGCCATCCTTCATGTTGGGATCCGAGTCGCTCGGGTGGGGCATGTACCCGTTCACGCAGTGGTCGTACGCAGGATGGTCGTCCGGGGCGCCACCGGCACCGGCGCCTCCGGAGCCGGACCCCGAGCCCGAGCCCGAGCCCGAATCCGCGCCCGTGCTGGCTTGCGAGCCAGCACCCGAGCCCGCGCCCGAGCCTGAGTTCACGCTCGATTGCGAGCCCGCGCCGCCCGTCCCGCCCGTCGCATCGGGTCCTCCCGCGCCGCCCTCCGACGCGCCGCTCAACGAGTTGCCATCGTCACCGGCGCACGCGCTGAGCAACAACGCGGCCAGCGCGGCGAGCGTGGCCAGGCCCCGCCGTGATGTACGGAGGTCGGTCGCAGAACCCTGGTGCAAGTCGATAAATCGCATGTCGCTCTCTCAGGCTCTCAGGCCGTTAGGCTCAGTCCGTCAGGCGCAACCCGCCTCACCTCGGGCAGGTAACACCACTCTACCAGCGGCACGCGAACTTCGTCAACGGTGTTAACGAATGTACTGTAATCATGTATTTATAGACATGTGAACGCTCACAGGCAGACTGTGCAGTGAGGGCGGCCCTTTCGATGCGTTTTGACTCGGTAGCCAGGCCGTCGGCTTCAGATATCGAGTCGAGCGAGGCGACTTGCCAGCGCCGGAGTCTCAGCGGACGTGGATATCCGGCTTCGGCGGCGCGGCCATCCCCTCCCCGATATGGAAGCTCGGGTGAGGCGGCTGGTTGTACGCGCCGTTTTGCCACGAGATGGCCACGCGGTACTGCGGATCGTGCATCAGGGTGTAGATCCGGTTCGTCGCGACCTGGTTCGTGGTGAAGATACGGATGGAATCGCCGCAGCGGAAGATCACCTCTTCACGCCAGTCGCCGAGGAGGTCGGCGCTGAGCGTCGGCGTGCTCTTCGTGCCGTTGTTCGAGGTACACCCGGCGGCCGTGAAGTTCGCCCCTTGGCCGTCGGCCTGGCGGATGCCATTGCCGTCGAGGAGCTCCCGGCTCAGATCAGCGTCCCACCAGATGAGGAAGTTGCTCGACGCAGGGCGGCTCCCGACGCGATCGCCCTCCGAGCCGCCCAGCAGCTCGCTGTTGTTGACCCACGCCTCGCTGCCGGGGCTGCGCGGGTCGACGTCCGCAGCCACGCCCCGGCCGGGGCCCTCCTCGCCGCCGTTGCCTGGCCCCTTCCAGAGGACCTCGCACGTGCGGGCGTCGCGCATGGCGTAGGCGGGCGACTCGCTGCCCTCGTACGGCTGGAACACCTCGAGTCCAGGGCGCGACGGGATGTGATCCGTGACGTGCAGCGCGTCGCCGTGAGCATAGTAGTTCACCGCGCAGAGGCCCTTGCCGTCGTTGTCGAACGTGGCGCCGCCGTTGATGATCTCCTGCTGCGGGTCGTCGTCCACGTTCGCGACGCTGATGGAGTGGCAGCCCTTGCCGCCGAACGCCTCGTTGGCGCGGCTCGAGCTGGAGTCGAACGTCCAGAGGTTCGAGAGCGCGCCGTCGCGGTAGTTCCAGGCCGAGAGCGTCGTGCGCGCATAATAGCCTCGCCCGAACACGACGCTCGGGCGCCCCGTGTCGTCGAGGAACGCGACGGTGCCGACGAAGCGGTCGACGCGGTTGCCGTAGCACTCGTTGTTGCCCCAGCTGCACACGTCGCCGCGCCCGACCTTGAACTCGGTCGTGGCGAGCTCCGCGCCGGTGTCGCCGGCGAACACGGTGAGGTACTCCGGGCCGGTGAGGATATAGCCGTCGTTGTTGCGGTAATCCTTGGAATCGTCATCGCCGGCCGCCGGCCCCTTGCTCAGGTACTCGCCCCTCCCATCGCGCGTCCCCGGCGCCGTCTTGACGGCCACCTCCGCCTTCCCGTCGCCGTCGAGATCGTACACGAGGAACGGCGAGTAGTGCGCTCCGGCCCGGATGTTCACGCCGAGATCGATGCGCCAGAGCCGCTTGCCGTCGAGCGAGTAAGCGTCGAGGTAGGTCTTGCCGGTGCGGCCGGCCTTCGAGTTGTCCTGGAGGTTCGACGGATCCCACTTGAGGATGATCTCGTAACGTCCGTCGCCGTCCACGTCTCCCACGCTCCCATCGCCGCTCGAGTACGTGTAGCCGTCCCCTGCGGGCGGCGGCGTCGTCGGGATGGACAGGTATCCATCCTTCCACACGGGCGCGGACTCCGACTCGCCTTGCTCGACGCCGCCGACGACGGGGCGCACGGTGTAGACCGAGCTCGGAGAGCCGCCGCGGTCCACGAGGTTCGTGGAGTCCGTGAGCGGCGCGTCGTTGACCTTGGCGCCGTCGCGGTAGACGTTGAACGCGATGTCGTCGGGGTCATAGCCGAACAGGCGGAAGCCCACGTACGTGCCGCCGTCCGTGGGCACGGCCACGACACCGCGGTCGAGGTCTTCCATCTGCGCGAACCCCGTGGGCGCCCCGCCGCCCGCCCCGCCGCCCGAGCCGCCGCTGCCGGTCGCGGCGCTCGTCCCAGCGCCGCCGCTGCCGGACGCAGCGCTGGTGCCCGCGCCGCTGCCGCTACCGCTACCGCTGCCGCTGGACGCCGCGCCGGTCGTGCCGCCGCCCGTCCCGGCGCCTTCTCCGCCGGCGCCGCCCGCGCCGGTTCCGGAATCACCGCTCGATCCGCATGCCAGGTGAGCGGCAGCGAGCGAAAAGCAAATGAAGAAAATAGATCGTCTCATGCATACCTCGCGCGGCCCCTCATCGTCCGGTCGGCGCCTCGCCTCCCGGCCGTGAGCGGAATGGTGGCCTCGTTTCTCACCCAGGTTGTGAGAGCAGGACGAAGTCAGTCACGAGAATTGCACGGGACGCACGATTTCTCGTGCATTGAAATTTTACCGCCACGCACCTGAGGACTACGGGCTCGACTGGCCCGAGCCCCTTCAGGGCGGCAGGTGCTGGCGCTCGAACGGCTCGCCGCAAGGACGGTTGTGGTGGGGATGGGGATGCTGCCGTGACGGCACGCGGAGACGCGCGGCGCTGCTAGCCCTGCCGAGCGACGGAGAGTACGCGGAACGTCTGGTCGGCGGCGGCGCCCGGCTTGCGCCGGGTGCCCCACCCCACCGCGGCCCGGTAGCTCCCGAGCAGCCCGGAGGCCTCGAGCTGTCCCTCGTCCACCGCGGTTGGCCGCTCCGCCTCCGGGGCCACGTAGAGCGCGTCCACCGGGCAGTAGGCCTCGCACATGAAGCAAGTCTGGCAGTCGCCCTGCCGGGCGATGACCGGCGCGCCGCCCGGGACGCGGTCGAACACGTCGGTGGGGCAGACCTCGACGCAGAGATCGCACCCGATGCACCGGGCATCGCTGACGAGCTCGATCATGGCGCCTGCACCTCCGCCGCGGCCGCGCCGATCGACGCCGGCGCGGGCGACTCGGGGCGCACCCACACGTGGTCGAGACCGCCGGTGATCAGCCGCCGCTGCTGCGCCGGATCGAGCCCGGGGTGGTCCTTGTGCTTGTGCATGCCGCGCGTCTCGGTGCGCGCGCGCGCCGCGTTGAACATCCAGCGCGCGGTGGCCACCATCGCGGCGCTCTCCCGCGCCCGCACGGCCTCGCGCACCGCCGCCCCGGGCCAGGCCTGCCGCACGTCCCGCCACAGCCCATCGAGCCTGTCGAGCGAGGCCGCGAGCCCCTGCGCGGTGCGGAAGAGGTTCTTGTCGTACGGGAACACCTCGTCTTGCACCGACCGGATCACCCCCTCCGCGTCGAGCGGCCTCGTCCCGCCCGCCGCCGGGAGCGCGGCGCGGCCGACCCCCTCCACCGCGCGCCGGCCGGCGCGCGGGCCGACGCTGCGCGCGAACAGGGCTGCTCCCTCGCCGGCCCACTGGCCCGAGGAGATGGCCCACGCGGCGTTGTGGCTGCCGCCGCCCGTGAATCCGCCGCAGATGAGCTCTCGCGTCGCGGCGTCTCCGGCGGCGTAGAGCCCCGGCGCCGACGTGGCGCAGCCGTGGCTGGTGATGCGGATCCCGCCCGTGCCGCGCACGGTGCCCTCGAGCCGCAGCGTGACAGGGAACCGTTGCCGGAAGGGGTCGATGCCGGCGCGATCGAAGGGAAGGAAGAAGTTCGGCTGGGCCGTGCGCATCCACGCCTGGAGCGCCTCGTCGGCCTTGTCGAGCTGGGCGTAGACCGGCTGCGTGAGGAGGGTCTCCGCGATCACGGACCGGCCGCGCTGCGAGCCGGCCCCCTCGATGACGCGCCCGTCCTCGTAATAGAACGTCGCCCAGTTGTAGAAGAGGGTCTTTGTGACCGACGCGAAGGCCGGGGCGATCGCGTAGGCGTTGGAGAACTCCATCCCTGACATCTCGGCGCCCGCCTCGGCGGCCATCAGCCCTCCGTCGCCGGTGAGGACGTTGGTGCCGAGCGCCTTGCTCAGGAAGGCGCAGCCGCCGGTGGCGATGACCACGGCCCCGGCCCTCACCGCCCACCTGTGCCCGAGCTGCCGGCAGACGCCGGCCGCCCCGGCGACCACGCCGCTCCCGTCGACGAGGAGCTCGATCGCGGGGCTGTGATCGAGGATGCGGACGCCAGCGAGCTTCACCCGCTTGCGCATCAGGCGCATGTACTCGGGGCCTTGCAGGCTGCGGCGGACGGGCTGCCCGCTGTCGTCGACCGGAAATGGATAACCCCAGGTCGCGAGGTCATTCACGCTGGCCCACGTCTTGTCGAGCACGCGGTCCATCCAGCCCCGGTCCGCGAGGAAGCCGCCCAGCCCCTCTCGGCTCGCCTTGGCCGCCTCGCGCATCTCGGGGACCGGGGGCACGTACCACACGCCGACCCCCGAAGGCGCCGTGGCGCCGCTGCTGCCGCAATACCCCTTGTCCGCGAGCACGACGCGCGCGCCCTTCGCCGCCGCGGCGAGCGCGGCCCACGTCCCGGCGGGCCCGCCGCCAATCACCAGGACGTCGGCCTCCAGCGCCAGCGTGTCGCTCCCGTCGAGGACGCGTCCGCCCTCGCCCTCAGGCTCCAGTTCCTCGCTCATGATGGGAAGGCTCCCTTGTTCAGGCCAGCTGCCTTGTCCGCCCCCCTCCAGCGCAATTGCAGCCGACATGCCATCGCCTGTTTCCCGGCGCCGATCCGGTGGGCGGCTCCCTGATTGCTGGAGAGGCACCAAGGGCTGCTGCCAAGGTGCTGCTCCGGGCGCACCTCCGCGGCACCTCGCGCGCCGGGGGCGCCTGGGCCCTGGCTACTGCAGCTGGAACCCCATCGCCAGGAGCGCCGCGCGCAGCCGGTCGCGCCCGCGCAGCGCCTGGGCCGACTCGACGCGCGCGGCCGAATGGCGGCTCCAGCTCCCCTGCACGCCCATGCGCTCCTTCGTATAGAAGCGCTCCATGAGCTGGTCGTAGGCATCGAGCGCGCCCACGCTTCGCTCGAACGCGCCGTACTGCTCGCGGTGCAGGACCACCTCTTGCGGGAGCCGCGGCTTGATGCTCGCCGGGGTGGCCTGGTCGGGCCAGCCCACGCACAGGCCGAACGTCGCGAACACCTGGGGTGGCAGGCCGAGCTCGGCCGCCACCGCTTCGGGGTGGTTCCGCAGCGCGCCGATGTAGACCGTGCCGAGGCCGAGCGACTCGGCCGCGACGAGCGCGTTCTGCGCGGCGAGCGCCGCGTCGACCACGGCCATGACGAACATCTCGAGGTAGTCGAGCCCCTCGTGCCCCACGCCGCGGTGCTTCGCGAGCTCGCCGAGCCGCTGCAGATCGGCGAGCCAGACAAGGAACAGCCCGCAATCGCGCACGTGCGCCTGGCCGCCGGCGAGCTCCGAAAGGCGCCGCCGCCGCTCGGCGTCCTGCACCGAGAGCACGCTCCAGAGCTGCAGGTTCGAGGAGCTCGGCGCCGACTGCGCCGCGGCCACGAGCAGCTCGAGCGTGCCCTCCGGGAGCGGCCTCGGCGCGTAACGCCGCACCGAGCGATGCCCGAGCAGCGCCTCGATCACCTCGTTCCACTGCGCGAAGCGGGGCGCCGGCCCCTCGCCGCCGTACCGCTCGCCGAAATACGCCACGCCGCGATCACTCATCGGTCTGCTCCTTGCCATCCTTGCAATCGATCGTCTCTCGCAGCGCGGGACGTACTCCCCTGCGGCGATGCCAGGCTGTTCTCTGCGCGCCTCCGTGCCTCGGGCGCACGGCGCGACGATCCCGGGGAGCCGCGCCAGCCAGGCCAACATCCGTTATAACGGACAATTCATCCGTCAGAAAGAGCAAAACCGCTCTGCTCGCCAGGTGAGCGGAAACTCCTGCGGGCGCGAAGGAGCGCTTGCGGTGGGTCGAGCGTGGCCCAACGCCAGGCTTATGAAAATTTCCGCCATAGCCATGTCCGGACTCGGCCTCGCGGCGCTGGCGACGGGGTGTAGCAAGGAGGAACGCGCGCTCGCGGAGGATCGCCCGGCACAGCCCGCGCTGGTCGAGCGGCAACCCGTCGAGCCGCCGCTCGCGGCGACCGAGGTGCCCGTGCCAGGCGACTTGCCGGCGTTCGTCGTCACCGGGCCGCTCGGCGCGTGTCCACGGATGGTGTTTCTTCACGGCATGTGCGGGCACGGGCTGGGCTACGTGCAGGCCTTCGCGAGGGCGGCGCGGGAGCACGGCGGGGTGCTCGGGCTCCAGGGCGACGTGCCCTGCGGCGCCGACCGGGTGTTCAGCAAGTACTCGCCCGACGTCGACGAGCAGGACGGCCGCATCCGGAACGCGCTGGCGGCGTGCGGCGGCGAGGCGGAAGACCTCGTGGTCATCGGCTACTCGCAGGGTGCCAATCTCGCGGAGCGGCTCGCGGAGCGGTGGCCGGAGCGGTATTCGCGGCTGGTGCTGCTCGGCGCGCCCACGACGCCCTCGGCCGCGCGCCTCCGGGACATCCGGGGAGCGGTGATGATCAGCGGCGAGCTCGACGCCACGTACCGCATGAAAGAGGGCGCGAGCGGGCTCCTCGCCGCCAAGATACCGGCGGTCTACCGGGAGATGCCGGGCGCGCACCACGGAGCGCTGCCGGACGCCGAGCGGGTGATGGACGAGGCGCTCGACTGGCTCGACGCGAACGCGCGGCCCCGCCCCTGACATGGGCCCGGCGCGCGTGTGTTATCGAGCGCGCGTGGAGGCCGTGGTCGCCATCTCTTGATCTTCTTGCCGACGGCGCGGGCCGGGATCACACCGCCGGCGCCGCGCCTGCCGCGCGGGAGCACCTCTCGACGTCCTCCCAGAACGTCGGGTAGGTCTTCGCGACGCAGGCCGGATCCTCGATGGTGATCCCTGGCCGACAGAGCCCCAGGATCGCGAAGCTCATCGCCATGCGGTGGTCGCTGTAGCTGCGCACGAGCGCGGGCGTCAGCGGCCGAGGCTCGATGCGGAGCCAGTCGTCGCCGTGGGTCACCTCCTGGCCCAGGCGGCGGAGCTCTGCGACGGTAGCGGCGAGGCGGTCCGTCTCCTTGATCCGGATGTTCGCCACGTTCCGGATCGTCGTCGGCCCATCGAGGAGCGGAGCGATCGCCGCCAGCGTCATCACCGTGTCCGAGATGTGGTGCATGTCGATGTCGATGCCGCGCAGGCGCCCGTCGCTGCGCACGGTGGTGGCGTCGGCCTGCCGGCTCACCCGCGCGCCGGCCTGCTCCAGGAGCTCGACGAACCGGTAGTCCCCCTGCAACGCCCCGTCGGCGAGGCCGGGCACGGTGATGGATCCGCCCGCGGCCGCGGCGAGCGCGAACGGATAGCTCGCGGACGACGCGTCGGGCTCGATCGGGTACGCCCGCGGGCGGTACCCCGCGGCGGGATGGACAGTGAACCCGCCCGCGGCCTCGTCGATCCGGCCACCGAAATCCGCGACCATGCGCCGCGTGATCTCGACGTAGGGGCGACTGACCAGCTCGCCGGCCACGCGCAGATCGATGGCGGCGTCGGCGAAGGGGCCGGCCATCATCACCGCCGAGAAGTACTGGCTGGAGCGATCGCCGCGCATCGTCAGCGTGCCGCCCTTCAGCCGGCCGCCCCGGATCCGGAGCGGCGGGCACCCCGTCGCGCACTCCACGTCCGCCCCGAGCTGCCTGAGGCCGTCGACAAGATCGGCGATCGGCCGCTTGGCCATGTGCTCGTCGCCGACCAGCACCACCTCGCCCGGCACGAGGCACGCGAGCGCCGCCAGGAACCGCACCGTGGTGCCGCTGTTCCCGACGAACAGCTCGCGCCCCGGCGCGCGCAGCCGGCCCCGCCCCCCCTTCACCACCAGCGTGTGCGGCCCGGCGTCCTCGATCCCGATCCCCAGCGCCTCCAGGGCGGACCGCATGTGCCGCGTGTCGTCGCTGTGGAGCACCCCCTCCAGCGTGCTCTCGCCGTCGGCGAGCGCAGCCAGCACGAGCGCGCGGTTCGTGATGCTCTTCGAGCCAGGGACCCGCCAGATCAGATCAGGCGGCGAGGAAAGCGGTGTGATGGGCAGAGGACCGGCAGGGATCATGAGGGCGGCGGACTATAGCGAGGCGCATCTTCGTGCGCCACGGGCTCATCGCGTCGCTGCGTCGCTCGACCGAGCCCGGATCACACGAATCTGCGCGGCGCCGCGCCGCCGCGCCTCACTGCGGCGCGTATGCCTGGAACTCGCCGCTCACGTGCAGCAGCGCCATGAAATACAGCATGCCGTCGTAGTAGCGGTACTGCCCGCTCGGGGGATCGAGGTCCCAGAGCGCCTGGACGAAATCGGCGGACCGCTGGTCGGTGGCCGCCAGGCTGGCGACCGCGTTCATGGCGACGAGGCCCGAGGAGTGGTCGGCGCTCAGCTCTTCGCCGTCGAGGGTGAACTGGTTCCCGTACTCCGCGCCTTGCGCCTCGAAGAACACCTGGATCCGATCGCTGAGCTCCTGCTGGCGCTCATCCTTCGCCCACCACGCCCAGTCGACGGACCAGTTCATCGCGGTGCGCCACGCGTCGAAGCGGAAGTCCACGGACTCGGGCTTCCAGGACGCCGCCTTGGGCGTGCCGTCGAAATTCGCGTAATCGGGCGTGAGCCCCGTCTGCGGGTGAGCCGCGAGGTGGAAGTAGCCGCGGCTCACCTCGGCCGCCTCGCTCCAGAAGGCGCGGTCCGCCTCCGGACCGTACTTGGCCCAGATCTCGTAGAAGGCCGGCAGGTGATACGACAGATCGGTGTGATCCCCGTTGGTCTCGAAGTTCCCCGTGTCCGGCGTGAAGCGGATCTGGTGGTTCTCGGTGTTGAAGAGCGTCGACCCGGTCGTCGTGCGCGTCTCCCCGTTCGCGAACACCTCCCCCGCGACGTCCGGCCGGTTCTTCATCAGGTCGAGCAAGCGATCCGCTTCCGCCCGGTAATCGTAGATGCCCTCGCCATTGCCCCAGCGCCCCGACGCGAAATAGAGCGCCGTCGCGAAGTACTCCTCGCCGTCCGGCGCCGGCATCTCGTCCAGCGGGGTGCCGTCGAAATTCATCGACCACGAGAAATACCCGTACGCCGGGTGCGTCTCGTCGGCGTGGAACATGTATGTCTTCGCCCAGTTCCAGAGCGCGTTGAACTCCGCCTGATGGTCTGTCTGGACGGCGATCATCATGCCGTAGCTCATGCCCTCCGAGCGCACGTCCTCGCTCGCGATGTCGCGGATCTGCGCGAGCGGGCCGTTGTCGTTCTCGTCCTGCTCGAAATAGACGGCCTCTTCGGCCGGATCCCCCTTGAAGAGATGGTCCCAGGCGGCCGCGATCTTGGCGTTCACCTCGTCCTGCTGGCGGAGCCCAGCGTGTTCGCCGTGGATCGGGCGCCGGTCAGGCCGCCTCGCCGTGCATGACACGCCACGATCCGACGCGCGCAACAGCGCTGCGGCTTGGTTTGCGAACACCCCAGCTCAGGACGAACGCGGTTTGACGGTAATGCGCATTACCGCACACGCGAGAGCGCCCGGGACGCCATGCGATGAACAGTGACTATGGAATCATGTGTATTCTCTGTAAAGAGAATTCACACACCGCTCTCTTCGCCCCAATCGCCGACAGCTGCCCACGACATGGTCGCGGTCGAGCGCGCCAGCCCGAACCGCCCGGTCCGATCGAGCGCGATGACGCCCCCGGTGATGTCGAGGCGCTCCGCCAGGTGCGCGATGATCCCGCTCGCCGCGTCGACAGCGCCGACGCCCGCGCGCATCCGCTCCACGGCCGAGTGCGCCACCACGAGCCGGATCATCCCCTCGCCGTGGCCGGTCGTCGACACGGCCCCGGCCTCGTCGTCGGCGTACGTCCCAGCCCCGATGAGGGGCGAGTCCCCCACCCGCCCGACCCGCTTGTTGACCGTGCCGCCCGTGCTCGTCGCCGCGGCCGTGAGCCCGCCCTCGTCGAGCGCCACCGCGCCGACCGTGTTGCCCGCCCAGGAGGTCGGGCGGATGCCCTGCTGGGCCGCCGCGAGCGCCTCCCGGGCCGCCTCCGTGATGAGCGCGGCCTCGCCCACGGGCGAGAACCCCTTCATCCGCGCGAACCGCGCGGCGCCGTGCGCGGCGTACAGCACGTGCCGGCCATCCTCCAGCGCCGCGCGCGCGATCGCGATCGGCTCGGCGAAATCCGAGAGCGCGCAGACCGCGCCGGCCCTGAGCCCGCGGCCCTCCATGATCGACGCGTCGAGCTCGATGTGGCCCTCCTCGTTGAGGCACGCGCCCGTGCCCGCGTTGAAGAGCGGATCGTCCTCGAGGACGCGCACAGCGCGCTCGACGGCGTCGAGCGCGCTCCCTCCCTCGGAGAGCACGCGCGCTCCCTCGCGCGCCGCGCGGAGGCACCCCGCCGCGTGCAGCGGCCGCCGCTCAGGAGCGACGTCGCCCGCGCCGCCGTGGACAAGGACGGTGCGCCGCCCGCCGTGCCCGCCCAGAGAATGGATGACGTGCTTCACGACCGTGGCACCCTACCCCGGCGCGCGCCCGGAGGTCCACGCCCACCCGATGCTCACTCGGGCGGGAGCGCGCTCCGCTTGGCCTTGAGATCGTAGGCCATGCCGCACGGCAGCGCCGCGAGCACCGGCGCCACGCTGAGCTCTCCGGCGACGAGGTCCTCGCACCGCGACCCCGCCGTGGGCACGAACTCGAAGGACATCGTCGCCTTGAACCCGGCGACGTCATCCCCTCTGCCGCCGAGCTGCCCGAGCGCCCGGTCGCGGCGCTCGACGGAGCACGGCGGCCCCGGCGGCGCGTCGCCGGCGCGCATGTCCACCACCACGCGCCCGTCGATCGAGAAGCTCACGTCATCGTCGTCGATGACGCCTGGGATCACGCTGGCGCCGTTGTTCCAGTACAGGGACCCGTCGCCGCGCGCGAGCTCGACGTCGAACTCCCACAGGCGCTTCGCGCCGAGCGCCCCCTCCCCGCACGTGTTCGCCGTCTGCGTCCCGACCACGTGGAAAGCGCCGAGCGCGGTCCCCCGCTCCGGCGCTTCCTGATCCCCGAAGGCGTCGGCGCAGGCTGGAAGCAAGGGCAACGCCGGCAGCAGCGCGAGCAGCAGCATCCGCATCGAGCCCGCGTACCAGACAGGCACGGCGCAGGACAAAAAAGCGCTCCCAGGCAATGGAAATAAAAACGGGTCGGGTGCTTTGCTCGCACCCGACCCGTCCCGTGGGCCTCTACCGGAGGCCTTCTGGACCCCGCTTGATCCCGCCTGTGCGGCGCCCCCCCTGTCCCGTCGCGACGAGCGTTCGGCCCCGGAGCGCCGGTGAGAATCGTTGCTGGAAGACCTGAGTCTTCCTCGATTCCCTCTCTGCCGGCCTCGCGGAGGTCGCGATGGCAGTCAACAGGTTATCGAGCGCCGGACCTGGCCGAGCGCGGTAGCGTTTTGCAAGGCCCCGATGACCCTGCGTCCACGCTCCACGAGGGTCAGCCGTTCCCAGCCTCCGGTATAGAAGAGCCACTGGTACTGTGCATGGTGTCCATCCCTCCTCCGGCTTGCCGGCACCCCGCGCCGGATCGAAAGAGATCGTCCGGCATGGCAAGGGTGTTCGATTGCGGATCTGCGGAGAGCCCGCCGATCTGGTGTCGACCCCGGCACCGTGGTGCTCCACGGCAGGACCATCCTGGAGCTGATGCTCCGTCCGAGGCCGAGGACCAGCCTATCACCGCTGTTCAGGCGAGCAAGGGGCTCACGCACCGAAACATCGAAAGCGATTCTCTTCCATTCCATCCATGTCTACCCGCGGTCCGCAGGGCTCCCACCGCGTCTCGCAACGCAGCCGGGCAGGCGTCGTTCGATGCGGCACGCCGCACGCCGCACGCGGCCAGGCAGGCGTCACCGGAAGCAGCGGCCAGGCAGGACGAGGTGCAAGGCGCGTCTCGGCAGGACGAGGCGCAGCGCTCCGGCGAGACGACGTGCCGGACGCACGCGCGCAGCTGCCGGAACAGGTCCGGTGGAACAACGGCGAGGACGCCGGCGAGGACGTTGGACGGCGGGCCAGCGCGCCGTGACCTCCGCCGCTCGCGCCGCAGCGCGAGGTGGGGCCGCGCGCCCGTCAGACGTGCGCGAACCAGCTCGCGTCCTCGCCCTCCGGCAGCGCCGTGGCGAGGACCGCGAGCATCGCGTCGATCTCTTCCTTCGTGTGGACGCCGCTGCGCAGGATGGCCGCCGGGCCGTCGCCCCCAGGCACCACGACCGACTCCACGGCGAGCGCGGTGTTGACTCCATAGCCGTAGGACGCAAGCGTCACGACCGCGGTGGCTTCCCGGTCGTCGAGCAGCCTCCGGATCGTCAGCGTACGGCGCACGCGCTCGCTGTCCTCGGCCCACGACGCGAGCCACGCCCGCGCCGCCTCGTCGAGGCCGACGAGCACGAGCTGCGCGGGAGGCAGCGCGTCAGGATCGGCCGCGGCGACCGCGGCGCGGTGGAAGCCCCGCACCTCCCGGCACCAGAGCGGCGGCGCGCCGTCGACGCGCACGAGAAAACCGTAGGGGCCACGGGCCCCCTCTCGCTCCGAGCCCCCCGAAGAAGCAGAAGAGAAACTGTCGTTCGACACGAAGGGAGACGATACACGAGCTCTGCTCGGCGGCGGAAGCCCGCTCAATTGCGCAGCACGTCGAGACGACACGGCTCCGCCCCGGTCACACCTGTCACACGCACGCCGCCTGGGTACGCTCGCCGATGCCCATGGCGGCCACAACGAGAGCGCCACACTCCTGGGATTTCGGCTAAGGTGGCCCCGCCTCCCCCGTGGAGCCCGTCCGGGACGGGGTGCGTCCTGCACCTACGGCGTCGCCCCGGCCCCGACGGGCTCCAGCCCGCAGCGACGGGTCGGGGCGGCAGCGGCGCCCGATGTCGGGCGCGCTGCCGCGGAAGGCCGGCGAAGAGGCCCGCCGGCGCGTCCCGCGTCACCTCGATCCCGATCCGAACCGCAGGCAATGAAGCTCACGTCACAACAAGTCATCGAGATCGTCATCGCGCTCTGCGCCTACTTCGGCGTCGCGTTCGCGCTCAACTGGTTCACCCCGGCGCGTTTCCGCGTGCTCGCGCGGTACAGCACGGTCGCCGCGGGCGTCGCGCTGTTCTTCTATGGTCTGGACCGGTACATCGACGAGCACGCCCGCGCCGTGGACATGGCGAAGGTGGCGATCGCGATGGGCGCCGCGCTCTGCGTCTTCTACGAGACGCACCGCGAGGGGATGCGCCGTCCGATCGCGGAGCGCTGGAAGCGGTTCGCCGGCGTCGCGCTCGGCGTCGCCGCCATCATCGCGTACTTCAACGGCTTCCGCTTCGGCTATCCCAAGTATTACCACCGCTGGGATCAGTTCCATTATTACATGGGGGCCAAGTACTTCCCGGAGATGGGGTACGACGGCCTCTACAAATGCACGCTGATCGCGCAGGACGAGCTGGGGCTCGTCACATACACGAACGAGGACACGGGGCGGCAGGTCAAGCTCGACATGTCGAAGGAGGTCCGCCACCCGGACAAGAAGATCCGGAACCTCGGCGGCGACAACCTCCTCATGCCGGCGAGCGAGGTGCTCGCCAACCCCGAGATCTGCAAGGCGCACTTCGCGCCGGAGCGCTGGGATGCGTTCAAGGCCGACGTGCAGTTCTTCCGGACGGCCTCGGACAAGGGCTACTGGGAGGACATGCAGAAGGACCACGGCTACAACCCGCCGCCGGTCTGGACGATCATGGGTAAGTTCTGGGCGGACCTCCAGCCGGCCAGCACCCGCTACCTCCAGTTCCTCGCCAGCTTCGATATTTTCTATCTGCTCGGGATGTTCGCCGCCCTCTACTGGGCCTTCGGGTGGCGGGTCTTCGCCGTCGCGGCGATCTTCTGGGGGTGCCAGTCGTCGGCGCCGTTCTACTGGACGGGCGGCGCGTTCCTCCGGCAGGACTGGCTCTTCTACCTGGTTCTCTCGGCCTGCCTCATCCGGAAGCGCTACTTCAAGCTCGCGGGCGCGAGCATGGTCTACGCGGGCCTCCTGCGCATCTTCCCGGGCCTGCCCGTGATCGGCTGGCTCACCGTCGCCGGGATTCACCTCGTCCGCCACAAGCGCATGGCGAGGTCGCACGTGCAGGTGCTGATCGGCGGCGTCCTCGCGGCCGCCGTGCTCATTCCGGTGAGCATGAAGGTCTCCGGCTCGGACTCGTACCGGCAGTTCTACGAGCACACGCTCAAGGTGCACGACCAGACGCCGCTGACGAACCACATGGGCCTCCGCGTGCTCGTCTCCCACGAGCCCGGTACGGGCGTCGAGTCCGGCCGCATGAAGTACACGAAGGACACGAAGCTCGTCGATCCGTTCGAGGTCTGGAAGCGGATGCGCAACGAGCGCTACGCGAAGTACCGCTGGATCGCCTACGCGATCATCGCCGCGTCCCTGGCGGGCTTCGTCTACGTGTGCCGGCGGGTCCGCTCGCTGTGGGTGGCCCAGTGCCTCGCCCAGATCTTCGTCATCCTGCTCTCGCAGCTCACCTGTTACTACTATTCATTCATGATCTTGAGCGCGCCGCTCACCCGGGTGAAGCGCCAGATCGAGGTGCCCCTGTTCGGCCTGGCGGCGCTCAGCCAGTTCATCTGGATCACGTTCAACTACAACGACGACAAGTACACGGTGCTCACCGCTGTCTCACTCGCCTTCTGCTATTACCTGCTCTGGATCTTCTCCGGTAAGACGATGCCGTGGGCGCGGCAGCCCGAGCCGGCGAGCGAGGACGGCGGAAAGCCGACGGCCCAGCAGGCCTGAGGCGCTCGCCTCCTGCTGGATCACCACGGCAGCGCATCTCATGCCTCGAAGTGCCTGGAAACAAACGATGACAGAAGTAGAGCGAGAGCATCCCGACGAGCGAGGCGATCTCCAGGGAGACGAGGCCCGGCCCAGCGATCCTGGGGCGCCGGCCGACCGGGGGAACACGCCGGCCCCGCCGCGCGGCGACGAGCGGGCGGTCCACGCTTTCCGGAAGGTGCCGCGGACGGGCGTCATCTACGTGACGACCGAGGCCGCGCGCCTCGGGTTCAAGGCAGGCGCCGACGAGGGGACGGACGGCTGGTGCAACCTCGGGCAGGGCCAGCCGGAGACTGGCCCGCTCCCGGGCTCGCCCCCGCGCTGCGCGGCGGTGCCGATCTCCGGAGACGACCAGGAGTACGCGCCGGTGGCCGGCCTCTGGGAGCTGCGCGAGGCGATCGCGTCGCTCTACAACCGCGCTTACCGGCGGGGCATGCCGTCGCGCTACACGGCCGAGAACGTGGCCGTGTCGGGCGGGGGTCGCATCGCCCTCACCCGCGCAGCGGCGGCGCTCGGGCAGATCAACCTCGGCCACTTCCTCCCCGATTACACAGCGTACGAGGAGCTGCTCGACGTCTTCCGGCTGTTCTCGCCGATCCCGATCCTGCTCGAGGGCGAGCGCGGCTACTCGTTCTCGGTCGGCGACCTGCGCCGCGAGATCCTGGGCCGCGGGCTGAGCGCGATCCTCGCCTCGAACCCCTGTAACCCGACAGGGAAGCACGTGCGCGGCGAGGAGCTCGCCGCCTGGGTCCGCACCGCGAAGGAGCTCGATTGCGCGCTCTTGCTCGACGAGTTCTACTCGCATTACGTCTACGGGATGGGCGACGTCGCCCCGATGGAGAGCGCGGCGCGCTACGTCGAGGAGGTCGATCGCGATCCGGTCGTGATCTTCGACGGCCTGACCAAGAACTGGCGCTACCCCGGCTGGCGCGTCACCTGGACGCTGGGGCCGCGCGAGGTCATCGAGGCGGTGGCGAGCGCCGGCAGCTTCCTCGACGGCGGCGGCTCCAAGCCGATGCAGCGCGCCGCCGCAGAGCTGCTCACCATCGAGCACACCCGCGCCGAGACGACGGCCATCCACCGGACGTTCTCGCACAAGCGCGAGATCATGCTCGAGGGGCTGCGCAGGATCGGCGTCACCGTCGACGCGGAGCCCGAGGGCACGTTCTACGTCTGGGGCTCGGTCGCGGATCTGCCCCCGGGGCTCTCCGACGGCTACGGCTTCTTCCGGGCGGCCCTCGGGGAGCGGATCATCGTGGTGCCGGGCGAGTTCTTCGACGTCAACCCCGGCAAGCGCCGGGCGGGGCGGCCGTCGCGGTTCCGCCACCACGTCCGCTTTTCTTTCGGCCCGAGCGAGGACGTCCTCGTCCGGGCGCTCGGGCGGCTCGAGCGCATGGTAGGCGAGCGTCGCCGGGCCTGACACCGGCGGCGCCGCGCAGGGGAGCGGGAAGACGGGGCTGAGCGCCAGGTCTTGTCGCGCTGCACGTCTTCCGACATGGTGGGGGAGCGCGTGGCCAAAGATCCGTGGAGTGATTGGAACGACGACGACCCCGGTAACTTCCAGCCGGGCGATACGATCGGCCCCTATGAGCTGCTGTTCCCGGCAGCCGTGGGCGGCATGGCCGCCGTGTGGGCTGCGCGGCTCAGGCGGCCCAACGGCTCCGTCCAGATCGTCGCCGTCAAGCTGCTGTCGGACGCGATGCGCGGGGATGACGACGCGCGGGCGATGTTCCTCGACGAGGCGTGCACCGCGTCGCGGATCCTCCACCCGAACGTCGTGCACATCCTCGCGTACGGCGAGGTCCGCGATCGGCCGTACCTCGCGATGGAGTGGATCGACGGCGCCCCGATCGCGAAGATCTTCTCGAACCAGAAGGCGAAGCGCGCGCTCCTGCCGCTCGGCTGGGTGCTCCACGTGATGATCGCCGCGTGCGCCGGGCTGCACGCGGCGCATGAGGTCCGCGACGACACGGGCGAGCTCCTCAACCTGATCCACCGCGACGTCACGCCGGAGAACGTGATGGTGACGTTCGACGGCATGGTCAAGGTCGTCGACTTCGGCGTCGCGAAGACGCGGGCGCGCGCGCAGACCAGCCGCGTCGGCGCGATCAAGGGCAAGACGGGGTATTTCTCGCCCGAGCAGGTCATGGGCGGGGCGCTCGACCGCCGCAGCGATCTCTTCTCGATGGGCGTGCTGCTCTACCTCCTGGTGACGGGCCACACGCCGTTCCGCGGCAAGGGCCCGCTGGAGGCGATGCAGCAGATCGCCAACCGCAACCCGCAGCCGCCGCGCGAGATCATGCCCGAGGTCCACCCGGAGCTCGACCGCATCATCATGCGCGCGCTCGCCAAGAACCCGAACGAGCGGTACCAGACGGCCGCGGAGCTGCGCCGCGATCTCGAGCAGGTGAGCGTCGCGGTCCGCGAGAGCTACACCGACAAACAGGTGGGCCAGCTCGTCCGCGATCTGCTCCCCGGGGTCGCCGAGGCGCGCAAGGAGCGGATCGATCAGGCGCTCGACGAGCTCGATCGGATCCTCGCCGAGCGCGCCCACCCCCAGAAGCCGCAGGCCTCGCGCCCCGAGGACGCGACCGAGGTGATGCTCCGGCGCATCTCCATGCTGCCGATCCTGCAGGACGGCCCGGAGGCGACGGAGGGCGGGGGCGCGGCCGACGCGGCGCCGCCCTCGTCCCCGGCGGGCCCCGCGAGCTCGCGCATGTCGGGGCCGGCAAGCTCGCGCATGTCGGGGCCCGCGAGCTCGCGCATGTCGGGGCCGGCAAGCTCGCGCATGTCGGGGCCCGCGAGCTCGCGCATGCCGGCGCCGACGAGCCCGCGCCGCGCGAACGCCGACCCGATGCGCAAGTCGAATCCGGACGCGACGCGCAAGTCGAATCCGGATGCAACCCGCAAGTCGAACCCGGACGGGGCAGGCTCGCCGTTCGATTTCCCGGCGGGGCTTTCGCCGCTGCCGCTGCTCCCGCCGCCGCTGCACGTTGGGCCGCCGGCGCCCCCGGGGCCGGCGGCTTACGTCGGTCCGGCGGCGCACGCGGGCGGCCCCGCGAGCGCTGTCGCGCCGGCGCCCGAGCGCCGCGCGCCCCCGGCTCCTGCGACGTGGTCCTTCGTCCGCGTGGCGTTGCTCGCGCTGATCGTCCTGGGCCTGATCGCGGCCGCTGCGTTCGTGCTCGCGCGTTCCGGCCGCCTGCCGTTCGGCGGTGTGGTGGTGCCTTCCGCCAGCCCCAGCGCCTCCGGACCGACGGTGCAAACGCCCGATGCCGGCGCTGATGCCGCGGCGAAGCCGAGCGCGTCGGCGACGGCCGCCACGGTCGCGAGCGACGCCGTCGCCGATGCCGCGGCCCCGATCGACGCGGCCGCAGCCGAGCAGATCGCCGACGCGGCCGCGCAGGTCGACGCGGCCGACGCGGCCGCGCAGGTCGACGCGGCCGACGCGGCCGTGGATGCCGCGGTCCCCGCCGACGCAGGCGCCCCTCTCCCGAGCGGGCAGCCGGCGTACGTCCCCGGCACCGCACCCGCGCCGGGGACGCCGTACCCGGGCTCCTCGGTCACCCCTGCGCCGCGCGTCCCGGGACCCTTGCCGACGCCATCCGTCACCGGGTGGCCTCCGCCACGTCCCTCGCTCCAGCCCGCGCAGCCGGCGACGCCGCCCGCCCCCGCGCTGCCGCGCGGGCCCGTCCCCGGCCCGGCGCCGCCGCGGCCGCGCCCCGCTGCGCCGCCCCTCGACCTGGCGCCGCGGTAGCGCCTTCAGACCGGCCGCAGCGGCCTCCCGCGCGGCCGGCGGATCGCGCTCAGTGCTCCTTCGGCTTCTCGGGCTGCGCCTCGTCGGACGGCGTGGCGCGCGCGGCAGCTTTCTTCAGCGACGACTCCGCCAGCGACACCAGCATGGCGAGGTTCACCGGCTTCGAGAGCAGGAAGATCGCGTGCCGACGCAGCGCGCGGATACGAGCCTGCTGCGACTCATCGGCCGTCACGACGAAGACGGGCGTGTCCCGGTTCAGCGCCCCCTTGGCCGAGAGCGACTCGAGCACGCTGAAGCCGTCGACCAGCGGCATGTGCAGGTCGAGCACCACGAGATCGAACTTGCGCGCGGAGAGCCGGCGCAGGGCCGGCGCCCCGCCGTTCGCCTCCTCGACCTCGCCCAGCGGGCGGAGCGAACGCACGAACATGGATCGGATCGCGGCGTCGTCGTCGATGACGAGGATGCACGTCACAGCGTCATGCTCGCACGGATGCGGAAGCGCTGGAAGCCCGCCGCCCGCGCCTGCATCGCCCGGCGCGCGCAACGCAGACGGACGCATTGTCCTCGCAGATCCCGTGTTCAGCGCTCCCGGCCGAGACATGGACGCCACGTACGGGCTGCGGTACACGCAGAGCTAGACGTCATCGAACCCGCGCACCGCAAAGGAACGATCCCATGGGCAAGTTCACCCTCACACACGAGATCAACTGCAACCTCGAGACGTTCTGGAAGCTGTTCCTGGACAAGACATTCAACGAGGAGCTCTACAGGAAGGAGCTCGGTTTCCCCGAGTTCACGATCACGGAGCAGGTCGAGACGGCGACGGAGATCATCCGGAGGTCGGCCGGGAAGCCGAAGATGAACCTGCCCGGCCCCGTCGAGAAGCTGCTCGGCTCCGGGTTCCGCTACACCGAAGAGGGCAGGCTGAACAAGGCGACGAAGGTGTGGACCTTCAAGCTGACGCCAAGCACCCTGGCCGACAAGATGCGCAACGAAGGCGTGGTGCGCGCCGATGCCATCGGCGACAACAAGGTGCGTCGGATCGCCGAGATCACGATCGAAGCGAAGGTGTTCGGCGTCGGCGGCATGCTCGAGAGCAGCGCCGAAAAGGAGCTGCGGCAAGGGTGGGAGCTCAGCGCGGTCTTCATGAACAAGTGGATCGCCCAGGGCAAAGCCGCTTGACCGGGCCGATGGCGATCGGTCGGCCCCTGCTGCGCACCGCCTGGGGCGCCTGACGCAGGCGCTGCCCGACGAACGGGCGGCGACGCCGACGAGAGGGGATCGCGAGCGGCCATCTCGCGGCCTCCGTCCCGCGAACGAGCGAGGGCGCCCCCTTCACGTCCAGGGTCAAATCGGGAGATCTGCGGCTCCTGCTCTTGCTGCGGTGGCACACGGGAACCAGGGCCACGGCATGGAGCACGTCGTCATCATCGGTGCCGGCTTCGGCGGCCTCTACGCGGCGCGGGCGCTCCGGCGCGAGCCGGTACGCGTGACCGTGATCGACCGGCACAACCATCACACGTTCCAGCCCCTCCTGTATCAGGTCGCGACGGCGGGCCTGAGCGCGAGCGACATCGCCACGCCCATCCGCCACGTGCTGCGCAAGCAGAAGAACACGAGCGTGATCCTCGCCGAGGTGAAGGCGATCGACCCCGTCCAGAAGCGGGTGATCTTCGAGGACGGCGAGCTCGGCTACGACAAGCTGATCGTCGCGGCCGGGGCGTCGCACTCGTACTTCGGGAACGACGCGTGGGCGGCCTTCGCGCCCGGGCTCAAGACCGTCGAGGATGCGCTCGAGATTCGCCGGCGCGTCCTCGTCGCCTTCGAGGCGGCCGAGCGCGAGCCCGATCCGGCGCGGCGGAGCGCCTGGATGACGTTCGTCGTGGTGGGCGCGGGCCCGACGGGCGTCGAGCTCGCCGGTGCCCTCTCGGAGCTCTCGAGGCACACGCTCAGGCGCGAGTTCCGGCACATCGACCCGAGCAAGGCCCGCATCGTCCTGCTGGAAGGGGCCGGGCAGGTGCTGCCGTCGTACGTCCCGGAGCTCGGCGAGAAGGCGAAACAGCAGCTGGCCGCGCTCAATGTGGAGGTGCGGACGAACTGCCGCGTCACCGGCATCGACGAGGAGGGGGTCTCGATCGGCGACAAGCGGATCGAAGCCAGGACCGTGCTCTGGGGGGCCGGCGTCGCGGCGTCGGCCATCGCCCGCACCCTGGGAGCGCCGCTCGACCGGGCAGGGCGCGTGCTGGTGGCGCCGGACCTGACGGTGCCGGGTCACGAGGACGTCTACGTGATCGGCGACCTCGCGTCGCTGAAGCAGGAGGACGGGACGCCCGTGCCCGGCGTGGCGCCCGCGGCGATCCAGGGAGGGCGCCACGCCGCGCGCAACATCGCGCGCACCTTGCGGGGGCTGCCGCGGCTGCCGTTCCGGTACGACGACCGAGGCTCCATGGCGACGATCGGGCGCGCGGCGGCGGTCGCCGACTTCGGCAAGCTGAAGCTCTCCGGGTTCCTGGCGTGGCTCGCGTGGCTGTTCGTCCATATCCTCTTCCTGATCGGCTTCCGTAACCGCTTCCTGGTGCTGTTCTCGTGGGCCCTGTCCTACGTGACCTACGAGCGCGCCTCGCGGTTGATCACGGGCGAGATCCCGCCGCTCCTGGAGGACCACCGCGCGCCGGAGCTCGAGGCGCGCAAGGACGATGGCGCCGTCAGGAGGCACCAGCCCATGGAGCCCGCGCGCACGCGCGCCTAGGCGCCGCCTGGAGCACACACGCCACGCGCCGGCGCACTGCGCTCGTCTGGACCTTGGCGACGGAGCTGCGTTAGCGTCATTGACCATGACGATCCATCCCGGACAGGGCGCCCCGACGCATCCGTGGCGAGCGCTCCTCGCCAGCGCAGCACCTCTCGCCGCACTCCTGCTCGGCGCCCCCTCCGCCTTCGCGCAGGCGCCTCCTGCTGCGTCCGCGCCGCCGCGCGCAGCCGCCCCTGCCGGCGCCGAGCCGCAGCCCGCGCCCTACGGAGCCCCCGCGCCGTACGGCGCGCCTGCCCCCTATGGGCAGCAGCCCGGCTATTACCCGCCTCCCGGATACGCCCCGCCTCCGGGCTATGCCCCGCCTCCCGGATACGCCCCGCCTCCGGGCTACGCCCCGCCTCCCGGATACGCCTCGACCCCCGGCTCGTACCCGGTCGGCCCGAGGATCATGAACTACGAGGAAGGGCAGGCCGTCCCGGAGGGCTACCGCGTGGAGGAGAGGGCGCGCCGCGGCCTGGTCATCGGCGGCGCCGTGACGTTCGGGGTCACCTACATCCTCTCGGCGATGGTCGGGCTCGTCGCGGAGAGCGCGGACAGGGCGAGCGGCGGCAGCGGGGAGAGCTACCTCCCGCTCTACATCCCGCTCGCCGGCCCCTTCATCACCGTCGGCACCGCCGATGCGAAGGGCGGCGGCGTCTTCGTCCTCATGGTCGACGGGCTGGCTCAGGTCGCCGGGGCCGCGATGTTCATCGGCGGCCTCGCCGCGCCCGAGAAGAAGCTCGTCCGCAACGACGTCTCCCTGTCGGTGAAGCCGATCGTCACGGGCGACGCCGTCGGGCTCGGCGTCTCCGGCTCGCTCTGAGCGCGCGACGCCCGCGGCTCGGCGTCACGGCACGACGGGCGGCGTCTCATCCATCGTCTTGACGGCGCGCTTGGCCCTGCGGCGCACGTCGACGTGCAGCGACTCGTCGAAGTTGATGGCCGAGAACGCCGCCCGCGCCTCGATGTTCTTGCCGAGCGCGGCGTACGCCTCGGCCTCGTTCCATCGCAGCTTCCAGTCGCGCTTCGCGAGATCCGAGAGCCTCGCGGCGTCGGCGATGATGTCCGGGTACCGCTGCTGCTTCCCGAGCTCGGTCCAGTACTCGGCCCGGAGATCGTCGTCCCCGGGCGCGAGCGCGACGGCCGCCGCGAAGCCCGCCAGCGCGTCGTCGATCCGACCTGCGACGAGCTCGGCGCGGGCGAGCGAGCGGCGCGCGCCGGCGCTCTCGGGGTGAGCCGCGACGAAGGCGGCGAGCGCGGGGATCGCCTCGTTGACCTTCTGGATGTCCGCGGAATCGCTCGGCCAGAACCGGAGCGAGAGCGCCGCGAGATCACCAGGGTCGCTCTCCAGCGCGCGCTCGACCGCGGCGGGCACCTCCGCTCCGCGGCCCGCCTGAGACAGGCACTTGGCGAGCTCGACCCAGGCGCCCGACGAGGACGGCGCGGTCGCGACGAAGGCCTCGGCCGCGGCGAGCGCCTCGTCGGTGCGCCCGAGCGATCGGAGCGCGGCGATCCGCGCGAGGTGCGCGCGCTCGCCGCTCGCCCCTTGGCCCGAGGCGGCGACGGCGCGCTCCGCCGCGACCAGCGCGACGTCGTGGCGGAGCTCGCGCTCGTGGTAGGCGAGCTGCTCGAGATAGAAGGCGCCGTCGCGCGGCGCCGCGTCCCACTGGCCCGCGAGGTACTCGAGCACCGCGTCCGAGCGCACGTAGACGAGCGAGGCCGCGTCGCGCGGGTTCTCGTAGATCGGCGTGAGGACCCCGAGCTGGACCATCGCATCCAGCGCCGGCTGGCAGTCGGGCTTCGCCTCGAGCGCGAGCACCATCTCGTCGAGCGCGGCGTCTTTCTTCTGCATCGCCAGGTGCACTTGCCCGACCGCCACGTGGTAGTCGGCGTCCCCCTGGAACGTCTTTCGGATCGCCTGGAAGCTCTTCAGCGCCGCGGGGTGATCGCCCATGTTCGCCTGCGCCGAGGCGAGGTTCAGCCGCGCGGCGTGATCGTCGGGATCCATCGTGATGATGCGCTTGAGCGCCGAGATCGCCTTCTCGTAATCGCGCTCGCCGAACGCCTTCTGCGCGCGCTCCCAGACCGGAGCCTTGTCGAGGAACGCCTCGAATTGCGAGACGAGCGTGCTGTTCTGCTTGCGCCAGACGCCGCTCTTGCCGGGCTCGGAGTTCGTGAGGAAGTCCTTGATCCACTTGCGGGCGGCGTCGATGCCGAGCCCCTTGTCGGCCAGCCCTTCGAACTCGCCCCGAGGCACCGGCATGCGCGCGGGGATCCCCTGCCGGCGCGCCGTGGTCTCATCCAGGCCGATCAGCACCCAGTCGCTTTGCTCGCTCATGATCCAAGGACGGTAGCCGCCGTGCCCCGCCGGGATCAAGCGACGTCTCGGCGCGCGGCGCGTCGCGCGCTCGCGGGCGCAGCGGCGCTCAGGAATAGAACCAGGCCAGCAAGACGAACGCCATGAAGGCCGCCGCCGCGACGGCGAGCGCGAGCGCGCGCGGCACGCCGAGGAGCATCGGCCGGAGGCTGGCCTGAAACGCGTCGGCGTCCGCAGCGGTGGGCGGACCGATCGCGTCGCCCCGGACGGCGAGCGCAGCGGATGGCACGCCTGCCGCGTCGCTCCTCGCCGGGTCGGCCGCCATGAGCTGCTGCGCCGCGCTCGCGTCCCCGGGCGCCGGAGTGAGCCGCTGCGGGGGCGCGCCGAAGTCCGAGGGCCTCGACGTGGCGGGTGATGCCAGGTGCTCGAGGCCGAGCTGGGCGAGGATGGACCGCTGCTCGTTGCCCCACGCGACAGGCAGCGCGGTCGTCTCGGGCGCGAGCGTGAGCGGCGTGGACATGACCTTGTGCATCGCCCGCTCGAGCGCGAGCGCCTCGTCGAGGCGGTGCGACGCGCGCTCCGGGGCGGCGCTCGCGGAGAGGCGCAGCGCCTCGGTGGCCATCTCGGAGAGGTGAGCAGCCACCTTGGCCAGCGCCAGCTTGCGCTCGGCGTGGGCGACCGCGAAGCGCGCCTCCTCGCGGAGCCGGAGCGCCTCGGTCGTGAGGCGGTCGACCTCCGCGTGCAGCGGCCGCGCGCCTCCCGGTACGCCTTGCGCCGTGAGCGGTGTGTCGGCGTCATGATCCACGGCGAACGCGGCCACCCTCGAGATCGAGGGCGTCGCCTCGTTCCCGGGCGTCGCGCGCGGCTCGTTCCCGAACATCGGCAGCGGCTCGCTGTCCCGCTCGGTGATGGATCCGTACGAGGGCAGGCTGCTGCGCCGCCGTCCTCCGCCCGAGCTGGAGGACCCGGGGTCGGCGCGCCCCCTGCCGTTGCTGCCGACGACGACCGTCGCCTCGTCGGCCATCTCGGAGGCCATGGGACCGCGCCGGCCCAGATCGTCGTCCGCGGCGTCCACGTCGCTCGGCGTGAGGCCGGTCGGCGAATGGGACAGCGTCCCGCGGCGCGCCTCGATGTCGGTCGCGTCGTCGTCCTGAGCGCGCGCCCCCCCGTCGCCGCGCAGCCGTCCGGGCGCGTTCGCCCCCCTGCCCCGCGGATCGGCCGATGGCCGGCGCGGGATCGCCCGCGCGGTCGAGAGCGAGGGGCGCGGCGCCTTGGCGACGCCGGCGAAGCCGCCGGTGACGGCGCGCTCGAACCAGCGCATCTGCCTCATCGCGTTGCGCCGCACGAAGCGCCCGAGCGCCTCCTCGTTGCCCTCGTGGTACCCGTGGCTGTGCAGCCAGCCCTCCAGCCGAGCGAGGATCTCGTCCGCGCTCTGGAAGCGCGACGGCGGGTCCCTCTCGAGACAGCGCATCACGATCGACACGAGCTCCTTGTCGATCTTCGGCCGGAGCTCCCGCAGGTCGGCCGCCGGCTGCGTCGACATGCTCCGCAGGAGCTCGTAGTCGCTCGTCGACGGCCACGGGTGCTTGCCGGTGAAGAGCTCGAACAGCACGACGCCGAGCGAGAACAGGTCGGAGCGCTTGTCGGCGGCGCCCCCGCGGGCCTGCTCCGGCGCCATGTACGTCGTCACGCGGCGGCGCGCCCCGACGGCCGTCGTCATCACGCGGAGCGACGATTTGGCGAGCCCGAAATCGGCGATCTTCACCTCGCCCTGGAACCCGACGAGCACGTTGCCCGGCGTCAGATCGCGGTGCACGAGGTTGAGCAGCGCGCCGCCTGGCGAGCGGAGCTCGTGCGCCGCGCTGAGCCCGCGGCAGAGCGTCGCGCCGACGTGGACGACGAGCCGCTCGGAGAACATCTCGCCCGTGTCGAAGACGGTCTTCATGAGCCGCGCGAGGCTCACGCCCTGCACGAGCTCGACGGCGAAGTACCATCCCTGCTCGTCCGTCCCCCAGCCCGCGACCTCGACCACGTTCGGGTGCTTGAGCGCCGCGGTCGTGCGCACCTCGTCGAGGAACCGGGTGGAGACGTTCTGATCCTCGGCGAAGTGCGGGTGCAGCCGCTTGACGGCGAGCAGCTCCCCAGGCCGGTGCGGACCTGCCGACCTGCAGAGATCAACGCGGGTGGTGGCCCCGGACGCGATCTCTGCAAGGAACTGAAGCGAGAGCGCAGCCGGCGCGGGCTCGGGGAGCCGAGACATGCACGGAGAAGTCTAGCGGGCGACGGCCCCCAGCGGAAAGAGCCTCAGACGCCCGCGCGCACCGCGGCGATCGCGGCGGCGACCCCGGAGGGGGTGGCCTTGAGGTGCACGTCCAGGTGGTCATCCTTGGTCTTGAGCGCACGGACACCGAGCACCGGCGCGCAGATGCGCAGCGCCCGCGCGACCGTCGGATTCCCGCCGAGGGCCGGGATTTTGAGGAGATCCAGGGTAATCCTGTCATCCTTCGCGTCGATCAGCGCGGCGGGCCGCTTGGGCATGAAGGAGACGAGATCGCCCGGCTTGTTCAGGTCGATCGCCCCCGAGCCGATCAGCCCGGCGATCGGCGAGGCCTCGTCGCCCATCACCTGCAGCTTGAGGTCGGCGATCCGCAGGCCGACCTGGATCGCGTCCGCGCGCACGTCGAGCTCCTCGGCGAAGGCCGTGAACGAGGCCCGGATCGGGGCGCCCATGACCTTCACCGTCAGCGCGAGGCGCAGGCCCGGGGGCGCGGCCTCGATCACGATGTCCTTCGGCGCGCGCTTGCCGCCGCTGAGCTCTCTCGCCAGATAGCGCAGCGCATCGATCGGGACGCCGAACCGCAGGCGGAGCGCGCCGCGCAGCGCCCTCGCGATCTCCTCGGGGTGCGCCTTGAGATAGTCACCGGCGTGGCGGAGCAGGACCTTCGGGTCGGGCTTGGGCATCGTTAGGGCAGCTACGATTGCCCGGAGTCAGGCCAGCACGCAAGGGGCGAGCGCGGTCCACAGCGACGCCATCGACGACCGGAGCTCGCTGTTCGAATGGGGGCGACTCGGTCACACTCGGGCCCGATGCAGACCAGGATACTACTTGTCATGGCGACAACAGTGCTCGCGATCGGCTGCGGATCGGCCGACGCGACGCTCGAGTGGACGCCGAGCGGCGACGGGGGCGGTGGCCAGGGCGGCGATGGTGATGGCCGGGGCGGCGATGGCGACGGCCAGAACAGCGGTGGGGGCCAGAGCGATGGCGGCGGGGGCAAGGGCGATGGCGGCGGCGGCGCACCGAGCGGCGAGGACGGCGGTTCGAGCGGCGACGGGGCGCCGGGGGCCTTTTGCAACCCACCTCCGGCGTGCGATGCGCCGCCGCCGGATCCGGGCGAGGAGCTCGCGTGGAACCACCCGTCCTCGTACCTCATCGCCGGCGCTGGGAGCCCCAACCACCGCGGACGCGACCTCTACCTGACGCCGGACGACCCGCAGTGGATCATCGGAAAGTTCGCCTACGGGATCACGGACAAGGACCTGAAGGATGAGCGGGTCGACGTCTATCTGCTCCGCGGCTGCGACGGCGCGTGGGAGCGCCTCGGCTCGGCGACCACGACGGAAGCGGACTCGGCGCACCGCGCGGTCGAGGGCGTCAGCGATGACGGCGGCCGCGTCTATTTCGAGATCCCCGCGGCGCAGCGGCTCGGTCCGGGCCGGCACCGGGTCCACCTGGTCGTCCGCGGCGACCTCTCGAGCACCGACCTCTTCATCGAGGTCGTCCCGCGGGGCGCCCCGGTGTTCGTCAGCGACGTCGACGGGACGCTCACCGGCACGGAGACCGAGGAGTTCACCTCGCTGCTCCTCGGCGAGCTGCCCGACGTGCATGCGCACGCCGCGGCGGCGTTCCACCGGCTCACGTCGAAGGGCTACCGCCCGATGTACCTGACCGCGCGGCCGGAGTGGCTCGTCCAGCGCACGCGCGATTTCCTCGAGGCGTACGGCTTCCCGCCTGGCATCGTGCACACCACGCTCAGCCTGACCGGCGCGGTGGGCGACCGCGCCGTGGAGTACAAGACAGCGGAGCTGGAGCGGCTGTTCGACGGAAGGGACATGCTGCCCGCGTGGGCCTTCGGCAACACGGCGACGGACGCCGAGGCCTACGACAACGCCGGCGTGATGCCGCTCGCGCAGCGCGTGTTCTATCGGTTCGACGATGAGTCGCACGGGGGCCGTCGCATCGACGGCTACGACGAGCTGTTCGCCGAGATCGACGCGCTCCCCAGCCTCTGCGATTGATCCACCCGGCCGGCGTGCCGGCCCGTCAGCCGGACGCCTGCTCGGTCCGGGCGCCGCTCGCCGGCGCCTCCGATGCGGCCGCGGCGCCGGCCGGCGCTTCGACGCGACCGCCGATCGAGCGGAGGAGCTCGCTCACCGCGGCGTGGGCGCGCTCGCGCAGCTCGTTGACCCGCGCGCCCTCGCGGCCGTCCGGGCGCACGGCGATCGGCGCGCCGACCCGGACGCGGACGATCCGCAGGGTGCCGTCACCGGTGTCGATGGCGCCCTTCTTCATGAGGAGGTGCGTGCCGTCGATGGCGACCGGCACCACGGGCACGCCGGCGCGGACGGCTGCATAGAAGCCGCCGTTCTTGAACTCCCGGAGGATGCCGTCCTCGCTCCGCGTCCCCTCGGGGAAGACGAGCAGCGGCTTGCCGCTCCTGAGCACCGCCTCGAACCGCGCGATCGCCTCGACCGCGGCGCGGGAGCCGACCGTGCGATCGACAGGCACATGGCCCGCGAGCCGGAGGTGCCAGCCGAGGAATGGGATCTTCATGAGGGAGCGCTTGGCGGCCCACTTGAAATCGCCTGGTAGAACGGCGCCGAGGGCCAGAATGTCAAGAAGGCTCTGGTGGTTCGAGCAGTAGACGAACACCCCGGGAGGGACGTTCTCGAGCCCGCTCGCCTGGATCTCGATATCGAGCCCTCGCGCGCTCGCCTGACACCAGCGCCGCATCGCCCACAGGCTCGCCGAGCGCTGCGGCGTGAGGGGGCCCAGCGTCAGAGACACTGTGCCGTACGCCATGGTCCTGAGGGTGAAAGGGACCCACTGGCGCGTCGCCAGCCATGCGCTCTTGAGATCCATACTACAGCGCTTACCACTCTCCATGTCGGGCGAAAACGCGTAGTGTCTTGCGCACCATCGCTGTGTGCAAGCCGCGTTGCTCGACTCCGGATCGCCGCTCAGCGCCGCGACGCGCCGAGATCGCGATCCGGCGTTCGCCCACGTCGGAACCTCGCCATGAGCCGGGATGGCTCCGCGGGCCAGGGTGGCGGCTCGAGCGACGCGCTCTTGCAGCGCCGTGCGGCTACGGCTGGAGCGGCGGCGTGAGCAGCCCCCAGCCGACCGTGGCCGGCCGCCCGGCGCGCTCGAACTTCACCGTGTACAGGCCTGTCTCTTCGGCGCTCTGCACGACGGCTGGGCGCAGCGCGCCGACCCACTCGGCCCAGACGCTCGCCCCGATCTTGAGCTGCGGCTTGACGGGGAGCGGACGGAGCGCCGATTCGTCGGCGAGCAGCGCGGCGCCGCCGTAACCGAGGGCAAACCACCGCGCGGAGCTGCTGGACAGCGACGTCAGGACGGCGCCTGGCTCGGCCGCGGGACCGCCGAGCCGCGACACGAGCAGCACGTGGCGCCACGTCTCGCCGTCCTTCCATGCGGCGAAGTTGCCGGGCGCGAGCCCCGCGGTCTGCACGACGAAGCGAACGCCCTTGAGCTGCGCGAGCGGGGTCCGCGGGTCCATGTCGGTGTAGCGGACCTCGATCTTGTCCTTCACGAAGCGGGTGAGGACGGCGTGCTTCATGACGCCGTTCCACTCCGTGAGCAGCGGGTCGTGGGGCCGGAGGCGGGGCGCGTCGGGCACGGGGATGACGTAGCCCGGGTGAACCTTGTACGACGGTCCGCCCCTCCCCTCGACGATGAGGTCGTCGCCGTCGAAGCCGACCACCGTCCCAGCGTACAGCACGAGCGTGGACCCGAGCTTGGCCCCGGCGAGCATCCGGTCCGAGAAGGTGAACACGCGGCGGCCTGGCTCGAGCTTGATCGGATACGGGGGGAGGCCGAGCGGGTTCGACGCGTGCGCCGCGCCGGTCGGCGCCGAGGACTCCGCGAACGCAGGCCGCGGCAGCGCAGCGACGGGCGGGCTCTGGGAGGGCATCGGCGTCGGGGTCGACGCCGGCGCCGACTCGCACGCGGCCGCGAAGCACGCCGCCAGGAGGCAGGCGAGCGCCGCGACCACGCCGCGGGAGCGCGGCGCTCGGGCCCCGAGGCATCGCATCGCGCGGCGCTCGCTATCCTTCGCGGTGGCGCGACGCAGCCTGCGGGACCCGGCCCCGAGACCGCCGGGACGTCGGTCAGCCATCGCGGGCGAGCATGGACCGCGAAACGGGCGACGGCGAGCGGAAAGGGACACGGGAACGACGCGACGAAGCGCCGCCGGTCCGACGTGACCGCCCGCGTCAGAGCCGGAGAAGGAGGGCGCCGCGGTGCGGCGGAGCACCGCGTTCCTCGCGACGTGAGCAGCGCCTCTGCGCTACCCTGCGGCGCGATGAAGCGCGCGTTCAGCGTCGATGAGCTCAAGCAGACCGCGCCGCGCCTCGCCGTGGAGCGCCGCGCCGTGCGCTTCCAGGACGTCGACGCGGCCGGGATCGTCTTCTATCCGCGGGTCCTCGAGTATTTCAGCGATGCTTACATGATCGCGTTGAAGGAGCGAGGCATCGACCTCCCCGCCATGATCGCGGGCGGCACGATCAAGCTGCCGCTCGTCCACGCCGAGGCGGACTACCTCCTGCCGCTCCGGTTCGGCGACGCCATCGAGGTCGAGGTGCTCGCGCCGAAGCTCGGCGACACGTCGTTCACGGTGGGCTACCGCGTGACGACGGCGGGCCGGGTCGCCGCCATCGGGCAGACCGTGCACGTGTGCATCGACGGCGCGCGCTTCACGCCGTGCCCGCTCCCGGGCGATCTGCGCAGCGCGCTCGCATAGCCGCGCCGAGCGACGACCGCCGGACGGCGCGCCGGGCGCTAGCGCGGTGGGAACGGGGCGAGCGCAGCCGCGAGCTGCGCCGCCGCGCCGGCGCGATCGAGCTTGCCGGCCGCGGTGAGCGGCAGCGCCGCGACGGCGCAGAGGCGCCGCGGGCGCTTGTGCGGGGCGAGCCGCGCCGCGACGACGGCCGCGAGGTCGCCGAGCAATGCGGGCGAGGGCGCGGCGCCGCCCGTCGCGCCGGGCGCGCCCTGATCCGGGACGATCGCCGCGGCGACGACCTGGCCCCAGCGCTCGTCAGGCACGCCGAACACCACCGCGCCGGCGACGCCCGCGCAGGACGCGAGGACCTGCTCCACCTCGGCGGGGTAGACGTTCTCGCCGCCGGTCACGATGAGATCGCTGCGGCGCGCCGCGACGTGCAGCCGCCCGGCGGCGTCGAGCGCGCCGAGATCGCCGGTGCCGAACCACCCGGCGCCGTCGACCGCGAGCTCCGGCGCGCGGTCGGGGCCGCGGTAGTAACCGCGGAACAGCACCGGGCCGCGGATCTCGATGCGGCCCACGCCGTCGCTGCCGGCGCCCTCGATGCGAAGCTCGACGCCGGCGATCGGGGAGCCGGAGCCCGGCTCCCTCGCGCGCGGATCGCGCGGGCGCTGCGCGGTGACCTGCGAGCACGCCTCGGTGAGGCCGTACGTGGTGAGCGCCGGGATCCCGCGGCGCGCGCACTCGTCGAGCGCCCGCTCCGGAGCGCCCGCGCCGCCGACGAGCACCGCGCGGAGCCGGGCGAGGACGTTGTCGCGATCGGCCTCCAGCAGCGCGAGCAGCATCGTCGGCACCACGGAGAGCAACGTCGCGCGGTCTCGGACGATCGAGGCGAGCACCGAGGCGGGCTCGAAGCGCGGCGCGAGGATGACGGCGCGCCGCGCGAGCAAGCAGCGGGTCACGATCGAGAGGCCACCGACGTGGCAGAGCGGAAGGCAGAGCAGCCAGCGATCGTCGTCGCGCACGCCGAGGTTGGCCGCGCTCCCCTCGGCGGCGGCGAGGAACGCCCGGCGCGAGAGCACCGCGCCCTTGGGACGCCCGGTGGTGCCCGACGTGTAGACGATCGCCAGATCGCCGGATGGATCCGGCGGCGGGACGCGCGCGGCCTCCGCGGCGCGCGCCCCGCGCTCGCGGAGCGCGCCGATCTCCGGCGCGGCGTCGTCGAGCAGGGCGGCGAGCGCAGGCTCGCGCAGAACGAGGTCGGGGCGCGCGTCGTCGACCAGGAGGCCCGCCTCGCCGGCCGTGAGCCGGGGGTGGATCGGGACGAGCACGGCGCCGAGCGCGAGCAGCGCGTGGATGACGACCACGGTACCGAGCGCGTTCGGGGCGACGAGCGCCACGCGGGCTCTCGGCCCTACCCCCGCGCGGGCGAGCCGGGCGCACACGGCCGCGACCGCGGGCGCCAGCTCGCCGAAGCGGAGAGCGCCCCCGGGGCCGACGCCGAAGGCGGGGACGTCGATCGCGCGCGGCGCGCCGTCCTCGGCGCCGCCGTGGACGATCGCTGTCCGGGCGGCGATCGCCGGATCGCGCGCGGCATCGAGGAGGCTCAGCCCGTCCATGGCCCAATGCCGAGGCCGGGCCGATCGCTGGCCGCGACCAGGCCGCCCTCGCGGAGCTGCGGGATCCGGATCGCGGGCCACGCCTCCAGGCCGGCGTGCGCGTCGAGGCCGCACGCGAGCGGCGGGCGCGGCAAGGCGAGCGCGAGCTCGCACGAGGCGGCGAGCGCGATGGGCCCGTCGAAGAGGTGCGTCACCACGGCGTCGATGCCGCGCGCCTGCGCCCTGCAGCCGAGCGCGTGCGCGCGCAGCAGGCCGAGCATCGCGGGCTTCAGGATGAACGCAGCGCAGCCTTCCGCTGCGAGCAGGCGCTCCGGCATGCCCTCGACCGCGAGCGACTCGTCGGCCGCCCACGGGACCTCGCGCGCGCCGAGGTGATGGAGGAGCTCCGGCGCGACCGGCTGCTCGACGAAGCGCGGGCCGAGCGGCGCGAGGAGCGCGAGCCGACGCGGCGCCTCGTCGAGCGACCATGCCGCGTTCGCGTCGAGCCGGAGCTCGACGCCCGGGTGCTCCCGCCGCAGCGCGCGCAGCGCCTCGAGGTCGCGCGCGAAGCCGTCCTCCCCGCGCGAGCGGAGCTTCACCTTGATCGCGCGGACGCCGCGCGCGGCGAGCCCGCGAGCGCGCTCGAGCATCTCCGGCAGCGCCACCGAGGTCGTGAGCAGGCCGTTGACCTGGACGTCGGCGTAGCGCCGGTGTCCGCCGAGGCACGCCGACATCGAGAGGCCGAGGCGCTGGCCCAGAAGATCGAGAAGCGCCGTCTCCAGGGCGAAGCGCGCCGCCGGGAGATGGCGCAGCCGCGATGACAGCGGCGCGAGCGCGCGCAGGATCGCGGACGCCGCGGCCGTCGGTGTCGCGCCCTCGGCCGGCGGGTCGATCGCGCCGAGCGCCCCCGGCAGCTCGGCGAGCGCGCGCTCGTCTTCGTCGGCCGTATCGGGCGAGAAGCCGGGGAGCGGCGTGGCCTCGCCCAGGCCGACGCGCCCCTCGTCGTCGGTGAGCGCCAGCACGAGGCCCCGGCGCGCGCCATCGAGGATCCGGGACGCGAGGCGGGCATCGACGACGCGCATGATCCCTACAGCTGGGCCGCGAGGCCGAGCGAGAAGAGCAGCGCGTAGGCGAGCAGCAGCTTCGCCGTCCCGGCGAGGCACTCGTTGAGCGGCCGGCCGTCGGTCGTCGCCAGCACCCGGAGCAGGCGCACCGCGCGAGGGAACGTCGCGAACACGAGGAGCGTCCACCGCCGGCCCTCGCCGACCGCGAGCGCGACCGGCACCGCGTAGGCGACGGCGAAGAGCATCGCGTATTCGATGACGCCCGCGCGGCGCCCGAGCCGGACGGCGAGCGTGCGCTTGCCGGCGACGACGTCCGTCTCGCGATCGCGGACGTTGTTCACGACGAGCACGGCGGTGGCGATGGCGCCGATCGGCACGGCCGCCGCCCACGCGAGCGGGGGCACCGAGCCGAGCTGGACGAACGCCGTACCGCAGACGGCGACGAGGCCGAAGAACACGAACACGAAGAGGTCGCCGAGGCCGTGATAGCCGAGCGGGTACGGCCCGCCGGTGTACGCGACGCCAGCGAGGATCGAGACGACGCCGATCACCACGATGGGCCACCCGCCCACGAACGCCAGGTAGACCCCGAACGGCAGCGTGAGCGCGATCGTGACGAGCAGCCCGGCGCGCACCTGGCGCGCGGTGAGCAGCCCCGCCTGCACGGCGCGCGTGGGACCGAGCCGCTCGTGCGTGTCGGCCCCCTTCTCGTGATCGAAGACGTCGTTCGCGAAGTTCGTCGCGATCTGGATGAGCATCGCGCCCGCGAGCGCCGAGAGCGCCGGGCCGAGCCGCATCCCGCCGAGCGCGTAGGCGACGGCCGTCCCGACCATGACCGGCGCGACCGCCGCGGTGAGCGTCGCCGGCCGGGACGCGAGGAGCCACGCCCGGAGCGAGCCGGGGCGCACGCCCCCCGCGGCCGCCGCGCCCGCCGCCTGAGGAGCCGCCGCGGCGCTCACGATCCCCTCCCCGCCTCGCGGAGCCCGCGCGCTCCCGCGGCGGCGCGAGCGCTCCCGCGCTGCGCGGCGTCCTCGCCGGAAGCGCCGCGCGCGACATCGTCGGGTGCAGGACTCGTGTTCGCGTTGACCTGGCTCATGATCGTGGATCCCTCTCGGCAAGCTCGGGGTTCTCGGCGCGCGCGCCGCTCATGGAGACTGCAGATCGGCCGCCGCCCCCTCCGCGGCCGGCGCGCTGACCAGGGCCGCGACGTCGCGGCGGACGTCGGACCAGAGCCGCGCCACGCGGGCGGCGCCGTCGTGGGGCGGCACCACCGCCTCGATCAGCGTCGCGCCCATCCTCTGGTACGCAGCGGCGAGCGCGCGGGCCAGATCTCCGGCGGTCCCGGCGCGCTCGTAGGCGAGCCCGAACATCGCCGCCGCGGGCGCGAAATCGAGGTGCTGCGGCATGGTGAAGCACCGCTCGAGCAGCTCGGCGCCGCGCCTGGCGATGGGGAGGTGCTCGAAGATGCGGCCGCCGTCGTTCTGGACCACCACGATGACGAGCGGCGCTCGGCCGTCGCCCGCCGCCTTCGCCCCGAGGAGCAGCCCGGTCAGATCGTGCAGCAGGCTGAGATCGCCGAGCAGCAACGTGACCGGCGCGGCGGCGGCCGCGCGGGCGCCGGCCGCCCCCGACACCAGGCCGTCGATCCCGCTCGCCCCGCGCTGGTGCAGCACGCGCAGCGCGCGCGCCGACGGCGGGCAGTACGTGTCGAGGTCGCGCACCGGCATGCTGTTGCCGATCGCGAGCAGCGAGCCTGCCGGGCACGCGCTGGCCACCATCCGGGCGACGGCGCCCTCCGTCAGCTCGTCCCCGGCGCAAGCGCGCGCGGCGTGCGCCGCCGCGATCTCGCCGGCGCGCGCGAACGTCGCGGCCCAGTCCCGCCGCCCGCGCCCCAGGCTCAGCGCCGCCCCGGCGAGGCGCGCCGCGAGCGCCTCGCACACCTCCACGGGCTCGCCCATGACGAGGGCGGCCGCGGCGCTCGTCGGGTCGTTCCAGCCGTGCGAGGAGACGACGACGCGGCGGGCGCTCGCGTGCTCGGCGATGTAGGTCGCGTACCCGGCCGATGTCGGCGGGGCGCCGAGCTCGAGGAGGAGGTCGGGCGCGTTCGCCGCGCGGAACTCGGGCGCGCGGAGGAACGAATCGAACGACGCCGGCATCACGACGCCCTCGGCGAGGCCGCCGAAGCAGATCTGGCTCGTGCCCTCGGCGAGCACCGGGAAGCCTGTCGCGCGCGAGAGCGCGAGCACCGCGCGGCGCGCGCGCGCGTCGTCCTCTCGGCTCTGGGCGGGGCCGCACACGATGAGCCCCCGCTCCGCGCGCGCGCAGCGCGCGGCGATCTCCTCGATCGCGCGCCCATCGACCCCGGCGCGGGCCGACACGACCCGCGTGCCGCCGCGGCGCATCAGCGCCTCCCACTCCGCCTGCCATGGCTCGGGCCCGGCCGCGTCGACCGGCTCGAGCGGCTTGCGGAAGCGCGCGTTGATGTGGACCGGGCCCGGCGTCGGCGAGAGCGCGCGCGTGACCGCCTGGGCCGCGATGCGCGCCGCCGCGCGCATCGCGAGGGGCGACGGATCCGGCAGCCCGAGCTCGGCGAAGTGACGGACGTGGTCGCCGAAGAGCTTGGTCTGATCGATGGTCTGCGAGGCCGCGGCGTCGGCGAGCTCCCACGGGCGGTCGGCCGTGATGGCGATGAACGGGGTGAAGCTCTGGTGCGCCTCGATGATCGCCGGGAGCGCGTGCGCGCCGGCGGTGCCCGAGGTGCAGACGAAGACGCTGGGCCGGCCGGTGACGCGCGCCTGCCCGAGCGCGAAGAACGCGGCGGCGCGCTCGTCGACGACGCTCTGGCAGCGCACCTCCTCGCTCTCCATCGCCGCGATCGCGAGCGGCGTGGAGCGCGAGCCGGGGCAGAGGACCACGTCGCGCACCCCCGCCTGCGCGAGCGCGCGGACGAACAGCTGCGCCCAGGCAGAGTGGAGGTTCGACCCGCCCATCACCGCCCCCCGAGGCCCTCTCTCGCGCGCACGTCAGGCCCCCTCGGGCGTCGCGACGAAGAGGCACACGACGCCCATCGTGAGCGGCTCCACGCGGAGCACGCGCAGCCCCGCCTCGCGCATCAGCTCCGCGAACTCGTCCGGCGGCGGGAACCTCGCGATCGAGTCCTGCAGGTACCGGTACTCGTCCTTGCCCGAGATCGCGCCGCCCACGTACGGCACGACCGTGTGGATGTGGAAGCGCGCGAGCTTGCCCATGAGCCCGCTGCGCGGCTCGCTGAGCTCGAGGATCGCGATGCGCCCCCCGGGCCGCGTGACGCGCGCCATCTCGCGGAGCGCCCGCGCGCGATCCGGGACGTTGCGGATCCCGAACGCCATCGAGATGGCGTCGACGCTCGCGTCGCCGAGCCGGAGCTGCTGCGCGTCGCCGACCTCGAGATCGATCCGCCCGGCGAGCCCCGCGGCCTCCACCTTCCGGCGGCCGACGCCGAGCATCCCCTGCGACGGATCGACCCCGATGACCCGCACGTCGTGCTCTCGCGCGATCGCGATCGCGAGATCGGCGGTGCCCGTCGCCAGGTCGAGCACGGTCGCGCCGGGCGAGAGCTCGAGCGAGCGCACCGCGCGCCGCCGCCAGCCCTGATCGAGCCCCAGCGAGATGACCCGGTTCAGGAGGTCGTACCGCTCGGCGATGCCGTCGAACATCTCGCCCGTGCCGAAGCGGCGCCCGCCGCGCGGCGCCTGATCCTGGCTCGCGGCGCTCATGTCCCGCCTCCCGCCTGGTGCGCCGCGCGCGGCGCCTCGGCTCGCTCTGCGGCGAACCGCTTGCCTTCGCCGGACGCCGGCCCGGCGGCCTCCCCGCCCGCTGTGGACGTGACGCCGAGCGCGCGCTTCCGCTCGTGGAGCCGCATGTGGCCTCGCTGGATACCCTCGCTCGCGAGCGCGCGCAGCGCCGCCAGGTTGGACGCCAGCCCGACAGACGCCAGCACCACCGCGAGCTCGCGCGCGCTCTTCGCGCCCACGAGCTGCAGCGCGGCGCGCACGCCGGCGTGCACCTCGGTCGCGCCGCCCACCGTGCCGACGGCGAGCGGCAGCTCCGCGCGCCCCACGAGCCCGTCGGGGATGCGCTCCCACGTGCTGAGCGGCCGGTACCGGCCGCCGAGCGACGCGTACGCGTGCGCGCCCGCCTCGATGGCGCGGAAGTCCTGCCCGAGCGCCACCGCGGCCGCGTCGAGCCCGTTCATGAAGCCCTTGTTGTGGGTCGTCGCCCGGTACGGATCGAGCTCCGCGAAGCGGCTCGCCCGCGCGATGCCGCTCGCCACGTCCGCGCCCCCGAGCGCGTCGTCCGTCACGGTGGCCGTCACCCGGACGAGGCGGCGGACGGTCAGGTTGGAGAGGATCCGCAGGCCCAGCGTCCCGCCGGCGATGCGCTGCACGAGCGGCGCCACCGCCTCCGCCACGGTGTCGACGAGGTTCGCTCCCATGGCGTCGCCGACCTCGACGTAGAGGTGCACGACGAGCACGCCGAGCTCCGCCGAGAGGACGCGCACCTCGAGATCGCGGCAACCGCCGCCGCGCGCCACCATCCTGGGGATGGCCGCGTCCCCGGCCGCGAGCAGGCTCGCGCGGGCCGCCTCCAGCCGGCCCGCGGCCGCCTCCGCGTCCGGCACGTCGTCGAGCTGGACCTGGGCGGTCATGATCGGCGGGTCCGCCTCGCCCGAGAAGCCGCCCGACCGCCGGACCATGCGCGCCGCGTTCGACGCTGCGGCGATGACGCTCGGCTCCTCCACCGCCATCGGCACCAGCACGTCGCGCTGGTTCACGCGGAAGTTCAGCGCCAGGCCGAGCGGGAGCGCGTGCGTCGCGATGACGTTCTCGCACATCCGATCGGCCACCGCCGTCGGCAGCCCTCCCCCGCTGGCGAGGTGCGCGAGCGCCTCCTCGTCGAGCAGACCGAGCGCCTGGATCGCGCTGAGCCGCTCCTCGAGGCACCGCTTGTAGAAGCCGCTGATCCGGCTGGACACGTGTTGGCTCATCGGGTGTCTCCGCGCGCTCGCGAGAGGAGCGCGCGCTCCGCGCACTGCATCAAGGGGTTCGTCATCGCCGCTCACCGCCTCCGCCGGGGCGTCGACATCGCGACCCCCTCCAGCGCCGCCTTCGCCGGGCTCTCCGGGAGCGGCTCGATGCTCCGCACCGCGTCCCCGCAGAGCCGGGACGCGAGCTCGAGACAGTCGTCCACGACGCGCTTCTCGACCATGATCTGCGCGATGCGCCGGCCGAGCTCCGGCTCGACGGCCGTGTCCTCCGACGCGCAGTGCGCCTCGAGGGCGGGCGTGAGCTCGCGGTCGCGCTCCATCGCGAGGAGCAGCGGGTACGTCATCTTGCCCTCGCGCAGGTCCGTGAGCAGCGCCTTGCCGGTCGCCTCCGGGTCGCCCGCGAAGTCGAGGACGTCGTCGACGAGCTGGAACGCGACCCCGAGGCTCGTCCCGAAGCTCTCGAGCGCCTTGCAGAGCGGCTCGCTCACGCCGCCCGCGCGCGCCCCTGCGAACATCGCCCAGCGGAACAGCGACGCCGTCTTGCCGTCGACGATCTGGAAGTACTCGCTCGTGCTCGTGCGCACGCGGCCCCGCGACGCGAGCTGGAGCGCCTCGGCGACGACCATCTCCTTGATCACGAGGAGCACCCGCTCGAGCACGTCGGTCATGCCGACCGCCTGGATCTTGGAGAGCGCGTCGAGCAGGAGGTAGTCGCCGCCGAAGATCGAGGCGGCGTTGCCGTAGATGACCCGCGCCGCGTCCGCGCCTCGCCGGCGGTCGCCGAGGTCGACGACATCGTCGTGCAGCAGCGTCGCGTTGTGGACCAGCTCGACCGCCACGGAGAACGTCCGCGCGGCGTCGTTGAAGCCGCTCCCGATGTGGGAGGCCAGCGCGACGCAGATGGGCCGCAGCCGCTTGCCGTTGAGGCCGAGCAAGTGCCGCGCGCTCCGGTGCGCCGGCGTCTCGCCGTCCAGCCCGACCTTCGCGATCTCGCGCTCGATGTCGCCGAGGTCCCCGTCGAGCAGGCGCCTCAGCTCCGCGAGGCGCGCTGCGAGCGCGTCGAGCCCTCGCCCAGCGCACATGCCTCCGAGGCTCGAGACGACATCGCTCCGCTGGACCGTCCCAGTAAACGTTGTAGTCGCAGTCATCCCATCTCCACCTGGAAGCACGAGCGCACGCTGCGCCCCGCACCGCGCGGGGCCCCCCGTGACGGTCGAGCCCTCCGAAATCACGGTCCCGCTAGGCGCCTCGCCGGGAACGCACGGCGCGGATGGGGAACCGGACCAGATCCCCGAACCGCGAGAAATCCACGGTCCTGCTCTTGATGAACCCGTCGAGCGCCGCCTGCGCGACGATCACGAACGAGAGGAGCCGCTCCACCCGATCGAGGCTGAACCGGGCGGCTTCGGTGGGAGGCAGGCCTTCCAGCAGCGCCGAAGCCCGCTCGAGGCGCTCCCTCACGGAGTCGGCGATCAGCCGCTCGCGCTCGGCGAACACTTTGGAAATCATCTTCCAGAAGTCCGTCTCGGCCTCGAAGAACTCCTTCCGCTCTCCCGGTTTCCATACTCTTCGTACTACACCCCACCTTTGCAATTCTGTCAGCGACATACTCATTGCGCCGGAGGAAACCTGCAGCCGCTCGCCGATCTCGGCGGCGGCGAGGGCTCCGCCCTCGATGAACAGGACGGTCCAGATCCGCCCGAGCACCCGGCGGAAGCCCCAGTGCTCGATGACGTCGCCGATCGCGTCCGCCGCGAGCAGCTCCGCCTGGCGATGGATGTCGCTTGCGTGGCTCATGAAAGTTTCAGAATTCTTTGAAAGAACTGTGTGGGCCTACTTGCGCCGGCGTCAAGACATTCCCGACCGTTCTCGCCATGTAGCGCGGACGGGCAGGTCGGTTCCTGGGCCGGCGCGGGCGCGCGCGTCATTTCCTCGGCCGCGCGCAGGCGCGGCACTCTTCCCGGGCCGCGCGCCCGCGCGTCACTCTTCCCGGGCCGCGCGCCCGCGCGTCACTCTTCCCGGGCCGCGCGCCCGCGCGGCCTGGCGTCGAGCGCCGGGATGCTCCTGGGCAGGGCTCGCGCGTCAGCTCCGCGAGCCTTCGGCCGGGGGCCGTTCCGGGCCTCGCGGCAGTGCGTGGCGTGAATCAGGCGTGATCGGGCGTGAATCAAGCGTGAATCAGCCGTAAACCGCGTCTGAACCGCTCTCGACCGCGCTAGCTCACGCGCGCATCCGGGCCATGAGATCCCGGTTTTGCCGGAGCAGCGCCTCGGGCATGCGCGAGCCGAACGACTCCAGGAACGCCTCGCGATCGCGCGCCTCCTCCAGCCATGCGTCGCGATCGATCGCGAAGAGCTCGCGCATCGCCTCGTCGTTCACGCCGAGGCCGCTCGTATCGAGCTCGCCGTCCGCGGGCATGATCCCGACCGCCGTGTCGCGCCCCTTCGCCTCCCCGCGCACGCGCGCGACGATCCAGCGGAGGACGCGGAGGTTCTCGCCGAAGCCTGGCCAGAGGAGCGCGCCCGCCTCGCTCTGCCGGAACCAGTTCACGTGGAAGATCTTCGGGAACGCCGCGCGGTTCTCGCCGAGCTCGATCCAGTGCCCGAAGTAATCGCCCATGTTGTATCCGCAGAAGGGGCGCATCGCCATCGGGTCCCGGCGGACGACCCCGACCTTTCCGGTGGCCGCCGCGGTCGTCTCCGAGGCCATCGTCGCGCCCAGATAGACGCCGTGAGCCCAGCCGCGCGCCTCACAGACGAGCGGCGCGAGGCGCGCGCGCCGTCCGCCGAAGACGATGGCCGAGATGGGCACGCCCGCTGCGGCCTCGAACTCCGTCGAGATGGACGGGCACTGGCGGGCCGGCGCGGTGAACCGGCTGTTGGGATGCGCCGCGGGCTCCTTGCTGTCGGGCGTCCATCGGCGTCCCCTCCAGTCGGTGAGCACCGGCGGCACCGGACCGTCGAAGCCCTCCCACCACGGCGTCCCCTCCGGCGTGAGCGCCACGTTCGTGAAGATCGAGTTCCTGGCCACCGTCGCCAGGGCGTTCGGGTTCGTCTTCGAGCTCGTCCCCGGCGCCACGCCGAAGAAGCCGGCCTCGGGGTTGATCGCCCAGAGCCGGCCATCCCGGCCGATCCGCAGCCAGGCGATGTCGTCGCCGACCGTCCACACCTTCCACCCCTTCTGGGACGCCGGCGGCACCAGCATGGCGAGGTTCGTCTTCCCGCAGGCGCTCGGGAACGCCGCGCAGACGTACGTCACCCGCCCTCCCGGGTCCTCCAGGCCGAGGATGAGCATGTGCTCCGCGAGCCACCCTTCGTCGCGCGCCATCGTGCTCGCGATGCGCAGCGCGAAACACTTCTTCCCGAGCAGCGCGTTGCCCCCATACCCGGAGCCGACGCTCCAGATGAGCCGCTCCGCCGGGAAATGGCAGACGAAGCGGCGCTCGGGGCTCAGGTCCCCGAGCGAGTGCAGCCCCCTGCAGAAGTCCTCGGAGCTGCCCAGCGCATCGAGCGCGACCCGGCCCATACGGGTCATGATCCGCATGTTCGCCACGACATAAGGGCTGTCGGTGATCTCGATTCCGACCTTCGAGGAGGGCGATCCCACTGGGCCCATCAGGTACGGGACGACGAACATCGTCCGCCCCTTCATCGCCCCGTCAAACAGCCGTCCGACCCGCTGCGAGGCCTCGTCCGGCGACATCCAGTTGTTCGTCGGGCCCGCGTCTTCCTTGTCGCGAGTGCAGATGAACGTGAGGTGCTCAGTCCGGGCGACGTCGGTCGGGTCGCTCCGGTGAAGATAGCAGTTGGGGTATCTCTCCCCGTCGAGCGCGAGGAGCGTACCGTCGCTCAGCATCCCCTGGATCAGCGTTCGGTTCTCCGCCTCGGAGCCGTCACAGAAGACGACCCGATCAGGCCGCGTCTGATGGGCGACCTCGTCCACCCACGCTGAAAGTTTCCGGTTTTGCATACGACTGCGAGCCTAGCCCGAGCGAGAACCTCCGCCAAGTCACAGTACTATTGTAGTATTTCGTCAAATCTGGATGATCTGGCAGAGGGCGTGGCGTCGCAGCCGGCCGGCGTTCACGCGTCGGATCGGCTCAGTTCACGCGAGGCGAACGCAGGGACGTTCGGCTATGCTGGAGACGTGCAGCGTGTCGTCGACCTCCCTGATCGGGGCAGACTCATCGTCGCCACCGATTTACAGGGCAATGTCGCGGATTTCGAGCGAATCGCCGAGATCTTCGAGCGGGCGGCGACCGGCCGTGACGGCGCGGTCCTCGTGATCACGGGCGACCTGGTCCACGGGCCCGAGCTCGACGAAGGTGAATGGCCCGACTATCTGGGCTCGTTCTACCGGGGCGATTCCGTGACCTTGTTGAAAAAGGCGAGGAGTCTCGCGGAACGCCACCCCGGCAGGGTTCACTACCTGCTCGGCAACCACGAGCACGCGCACGTGGGAGGTCCGGTGGTGGCCAAATTCTTCCCGGACGAGGCGCTGCGGCTCGAAGACCTCCTCGGCCCGGAGGACACGCTGGCGATGCGGAGCTGGTTCCGCGGATGGCCGTTCGTGGCGGCCGCGCGCGCGGCCCGGCTGGTCATGCTGCATGCGGCGCCGCACGCCCGCATCCAGAGCCGGCAAGATCTCGATCGGCTCCCGCTCGACGGGTTCCTCGACGTGCCGCTCTCGGAGATGAGCCTGCACGGGACGCTCGGCGCGCTGCTCTGGGCGCGGAGCACGTCGAGCGACCGCGCCCATGCCTTCCTCCGCGCGATCGACCCGGACGCTCGCGTGGCGATCTACGGGCACGACGTCGCGCGCGAGGGGTATGCCACCGAGCGCGAGCCGCTGCTCTGCCTGTCGACGAGCTTCGGTTGCTACGACGGCGACAAGCTCTACCTGGAATGGGATCTCGCCGAGCCCGCGGAGAGCGCGGCCGACGTCGCCTGGCGCGGGCTCCGGTCGCTGTACCCCGACGCGCCGCGCGTCCACAGCGAACCCTGAGCGTCCCGACGAGAGCGTCGCCAGAGCGCTATCGACCGAGCTCCTCGACGAGGGCCGCGACGCCCTGGTCGATCTCGGCGTCGGTGAGGTACGGCGCGGGGCCGATGCGCAGCACGTCACGCCGGGCGTCGACGAGCACGCGCCGGGCGCGGAGGCGCTCGACGACGTCGCCCGCCCGCGCTGAGCGGACGGCGACGAAGCCGCCCCGGCGCTCGGGCTCGCGGGGCGAGACGACGTCGCCGCCGCGGCCCGCGGCGTCGAGGACGTCGAGGATGCGCCCGGTCTGCCGGAGCGATATCGCGCGCAGCCGCGGCACGGTGAGGCCGAAGCGATCCCAGTGCGCGATCACCGCGGCGGCGCGGTAGACCGCGGAGGGGTCGAACGTCGAGCCCGCGAACCGCGCGCCCCCGGGCGCGTACGCGACGCCCCCGCTGCTGCCCGCGAGCGAGCCGAAGTCGGCGAACCAGCCGGTGAAGACCGGACGCAGCTCGCAGCCGTGCGGGACGCGCATCCAGCAGATCCCCTCGCCCATCGCCGCGTACTTGTAGCCCCCCGCGACAGCGAAGACATGAGGCGCGGCGCTGCCCCACGCGAGCGGGACGACGTTGAACGCGTGGTAGGCGTCCACGAGCGGGACGGCGCCGATCTCGGCCGCGCGCGCGACGATCTCGCCGAGCCGCGGCACCACCGTCGCGCTCTCGAAGAGCACGGCCGAGATCGCGAGCATCGACGTGCCCGGCCGGAGCGCCGCGAGCAGCCTGTCGGCGAGCGCGTGGCGCGGCTCGACGGCCACCCAGTCGATCTCGACGCCGTCCTCGGCGAGGCGGGCGAGCTGGCGCCTGAGCGAGTGGAACTCGCCCTGCGTGGTGACGATCCGGAGCCGCTCACGCCGCGGAAGCGACGAGATCAGCCGGTAGACGAGCTCGTGGGTGTTCTGGCCGAAGGCGATGGCGTCGCCGCGCTCGAAGCCCATCCGCTCCAGGATCGCCGCGCCGACAGCCGAGAGCCTGGGCAACACCGCGGCGTCCCACTTGCCGTCGACGAGCCGCGCGGCGTCGTCGAAGCATGCGGCGAGCGCGTCGCGCGCCACATCAGGCCAGGCCTGGTGCGAGTGCCCCGTGAGCAGGATGCGCGGCGCCGCGTCCCCGGCCGGCGCGAGGAAGCGCGAGTACGCCGCGCGGAACGCGTCGAGGTCGAGAGAGAAGCCCTGTTCCACGTCTCCTTGCATTCCAGCTCTTCAGTCGAGGCGTCGCCCGGCGGACACGCTGGGCGACGAGGCCCCGTAGCGCTGCCGCTTAACCCACTTCGCTGCTCACTTCCACCCAGCCGGTCCGTGCGGTGCGGTGCCTTGCGCAGGATGCGTGGATTGCGTCCTCAACGCGTCGAGCGGCCCGGAGCTCTCTGCCATCTGCCGCTGCCCCACGCGCGCGCCGACGGCCCAGGCGGCCAGACGCGAGAGGAGGCGCTTCTGCGGGAGATCGAGCGTCGACAGGGCCGGCTCCTCGCCGTGCCACGACGTGCTCGCCTGGGCGAGGAGGCGAAACGCGCGGCGGGGGCGCGCCTCGGGCCGGTCCGATCATCGTAGGGGGAGGTAGCTGTCTCGGAGCCATGTGGAGCGGCACGCGCTCCGGATCGAGGTGGGAGGTTCCATGGCGGGCGAGGATTGCCGCGGCGTGGGAGGGGGGCCGGCGCGTCGGCGCGCTAGACTGCGCAACCTGCCGATGCGACCGCGCGCGGAATACCTCGAAGGGCTCGTCGACCTCACGTCCCACGACGACCCGAACGTCCGCCGCGCGCTCTTCCGGCAGACGATCGCCTCGCTGGCCCTGGTCGACGCGCTCGATGGATCGACCCCGCTCGATTCTCTCAGCCCGGATGGCCTGCTCCGGAGCGTCCAGACCGCCATGGCCGACGGGCTGCTCGACGATCTGAGCTGGCTCGCGCCGGCCGCGGCGAGCGTGGCGCTCTACGAGATCGCCGGGGCGCTCCCGCTCGGGCCCGAGCGGCGCGAGCTGGGCAGGCGCGTCCTGGGACAGCTCTATGCCGGCAACGCAGCGACGTTCGTCGCGCTCGCGACGCGCATGGCGGCCGGCTCGGCCCGCGGCCTGTCCGGGGCAGGGATCCGCGCCCGCGTGATGCTCTCGCTCTGGCTCCCCGCCGGCACCGACATCCCGGTCGAACCGCTCGCGCTCCTGCTCGCCTCGCGGCGCGAGCTGTCGCGCGACTGGATCGCCGCGCCATCGACCGGCTCGCTCCCGGAGCGACGCCTCGCCGCGCGCCTGCTCGAGCGCGCCGCCCGCGAGGCGACCCGCCGGGCCACGCAGGGCGACGACCTCCCGCTCCGGCTGTTCCGCAACGTCGGCGACGGGCGGCGGCGCGACCTCGACCGCAGCGCCGACGGGATCGCGCTCGCCTGGCAGACGCTCCTCGCCGATCGCGAGCCGCTCGTGTGGCGCCACGTGGCCGCGGCGCGCGGGCTGCTCGCCGGGGTGCTGCCCGACTTCGCCGAGGAGGTGCGCGCGCTGCTCGCCCAGGATCTCTCCCCCACCGAGTGGCGGCGCGGCGCGGCGTCGCTGGCCGCGAGCATCGCCGTGGATCCGGACGGCGCGCTCGGACGCGCGATCGAGCTGCTCCGGAGCCCGCTGCTCGCCGCGGATCCGGGCATCGCCACGGCGATGGCCTGGGGGCTCCCCGTCGCGGCCGACGCGGAGCCCGAGGCCGCCGACGCGCTGCTCGACGAGATCGCGCGCACCTCCCCGATGGCGACCGCCGAGGCGATCGTCGAGCTCCGGCGCGAGCTCCGGGGCGTGATGAGCCGCGGCGAGCCGTTCGGCGCCCGCGCCGCGGCGCGCTGCGCCCGCGCGCTCGAGGACGCGCTCGAGGCCCCGCCCAGCGCGCACGTCCGCGACGACGGGCTCGCGGCGCTTGCGCGCGTCATCCACCGCGACCTCTCGATGGACAGCGCCGGGGTGGCGCTGCTGCGCGGCGCGCTCGACAGCGCCGTCGCGGCGTTCGTCGAGACCGGCCCGCGCGACGCGCACGGCCGCGCGCTCGAGGCCTATGCCCTGGCGACCGAGGTGGTGGGCGCGCTCGAGGAGATCGAGCTCTGCGAGCACGACGACGCGCAGAGCACCGCGGCGCGCAGGGCCGCGCTGGGGCTCGTGCGCGAGCTCGACGCCGAGCTGCTCGGCTCCGGCCTGCTGAAGAGCCTCCTGCTCCTGAACCGGCGGCCGAGCGAGGACGCGACCGGGGTCGCCTCCCTGGACGATCTCGACGAGCGGCTCGCTCGCTGGCTGCTCCGCGCCGAGGGTCCCGCCGCCCGGGCGAGCGCCTCCCCGCCCCTGCACGTCACCGTGCACCAGCGCAACCTGCGCGCGCTCATCCACCTGATCGACGGAGAGAGCACCGATTTCGGCAGCGAGCCCGAGCTCAAGGCGCGGGTGCTCGCCCGCTGGACGGGCGCCATCGGCGTGCTGCTCGACCGGCTGCGCGCCGAGCGCGGCTCGTCGCTCCGCCGCGCCATCGCCGCCTCGGTCGCCCGCGGCCTCGACGCGCTCGTGCGCGAAGGCGCCGCCGACGCGGCCGACATCTTCCTGCACGCGGCGATGCGCGGCGGCGACCCCGACGACCTCGACGTGCTCGGCCAGGCGAGCATGCACCCGGACGTCGCCCAGCTGCTGCGCGCGTACGCGCGGTTCGCGCGCGGCGGGCGCGAGGGCGGCGCGCGCGCGACGGAGGGCGACGCCCCGGCGTCGCGCCGGTCGACCCGACAAGGCGGCCTCGACGCGGAGCTCGCCGAGGCCGAGCGCGCGCGTGTGGCGCTCGAGCGCATCGCCGCCCTCGAGGCGCTGGTCACGGCGCTCCCTGCGGGCGCGTCGCAGCGCACGGAGATCGTGCGGGGCGCGCTCGCCCGCCTCTCGCGCGCGCTCGGCGCGCTGAACGCGGCCCGCGCGCTCAGCGCGCTGACCGGCGCGGGCGACGGCGACGTGGACGCCTCGCCGCTCGCCGCCCTGGAGGAGGCCTTGACGCGCCTCGCGCAGCTGACCGCGGGCGCGCGCCGGCGCTGCGGGGAGCACCCGGCCTCGGCGCCCTCCGGCGCGACCGAGCCGCTGCGCCTCGCCATCGAGGTCGCGCTGCAGGACGAAGGCGACGCGGAGCCGAGCGTCGCCGCGCCGATCGAGGCGCTCGTCTCGGCCGCGCGCGCGAGCATCCCGAGCGCGCTCGCCGATGTGGTCGCCCTCGTCGTGCCGCGCGTCCTGCTGCTCCCGGGCCGGCGGCCGAGCGCGCCGAGCGGGGTCGCCCTGCCCGAGCAGCCGCTGCCCGCGTGGCTTCCGAGCCGGCGCACGCTGGGCGGCTTCTACGTGCACCGCCAGCTCGGCGGCGGCTCGCTGGGGACGGTGTTCGTCGTCACCCGCACCGAGGAGCGACACGATCCGTCGGCGGAGCGGTTCGCCCTCAAGGTGCCGGAGTACGATCACACGGCGGCCAGGAGCGTCTCGGAAGCCGACTTCCTCCGCCTCTTCCGGGAGGAAGCGGGCGCGCTGCTATCGCTGCCCGATCACCCGAACCTCGCCCGCTTCGTCACGTTCGACGCGGGCGCCCGCCCCAAGCCGATCCTCGTGATGGAGCTCATCGAGGGCATCCGCTGCGACAAGCTGCTCGACGCTCGAGGCCTCACCTCCCGGAGCGCGGTGGCGCTGCTCGACGGCATCCTCGCCGGGCTGGAGGCCATGCACGCCGTCGGCGTCGGGCACCTCGACATCAAGCCGACCAACGTGATCCTTCGCGGGGGACGCGAGCCCGTGCTCGTCGATTTCGGCCTCGCAGGCCGCCACATCCGCCCCGGCTGCGCCACCGGCTGCTACGGCGCCCCGGAGATCTGGGGCGTCGTCCCCGCCGGGGTCACGCCGACCCCGCTCACCGCCGACGTCTACAGCTTCGGCTGCCTCGCCTACGAGATCCTCACCGGCAAGACGCTGTTCGACGCGCCCACCGAGGTCGCGCTCATCACGGCGCACGTCACGCACGACGGGCTCCCTGCGCCGATCAAGCGCATCGCCGACGATCCGAGGACCGCCGACATCGCGGCGTTCATGTATGCCTGTTTACGACACAACCCGAACGACCGCGCGAACGCCTCCTCCTTGAGGGAGATGCTGCTGCGGATCACCGGTCAGCTCGCCGACCTGAGATGGCCGCTCGACGACGAGCGGGCTGCCAGGCCCAACGCTGGTGGGCCCCGGAAAGTCCATACAGGAAATTCCTGATGCGTTTTTCCTCTGAATCCTGTCGGCCCAAAGAAGGTTTTAAGCAGTAGGTTGTTTCTCGGCGGCGCGTTCGGGGGGGCCGCGTATCAGGCCGCCATGGCCCCCGGGTCAGCGCTGCTCGATCCCCATCGACGTACCGGCGCACCCCGGCGGCCAACCTTTCTCGATCGCGGCTGAGCGCTGGAGTCGCGCCCCGCGATGCTCTAATACTACAGTTGCACATGCTCCGGGCCGGACGACTCGTCAATGCGGTTCCAATGCGGTTCCGCGCAAACCTGGTGCGAGCTGCAGAGCCCGGGTGCCCACCGTCCCGCCGAGCCCGACGTCGAGCATCCCGAGGCTTAGATGGTTGCGCCAGTTCGCCAGGCAGCAAACTGCAACTGTAGTACTAAGGGCGGCGTCGTTGATCCCTGCGCTGAAACCGCCGCGCGACGAAGCCGAGCTCCGGGGCCGGGCGGCCGCGCTCGCCGGCCTGACGCTCGCCGATCTCGCGCGCGCGCTCGGTTGCGCCGTGCCCCGAGGAGGCGTGCGCACGAAGGGAGCCGCCGGCGCGCTCGTCGAGCGCGCGCTCGGCGCGACGGCCGGCTCGACATCGAGGCCCGATTTTCCCCACCTCGGGATCGAGCTCAAGACGATCCCCGTCGACGTGACCGGGGCGCCGCAGGAGTCGACGTTCGTCTGCTCGATCTCCCTCTCGGACGCCGATCGCGCGGAGTGGGAGACATCGCGCGCTCGCGCGAAGCTCGCCTGTGTGCTGTGGGTCCCGATCATCGCCTCTCCTGGCCGGCCGAGCGAGGAGCGACGGCTGGGCGCCCCACGGCTCTGGCGGCCGACGGACGCGCAGGAGCGCGTCCTGCGCGCCGATTTCGAAGACCTGATGGGGCTCATCGGCATCGGCGCCGTCGAGGCGCTCACCGCGCACGCGGGGCGCTGGCTCCAGGTGCGGCCGAAGGCCGCGAGCGGGCGCTCGCGGACGCTCGCGTTCGGACGCGACGGGGAGATGATCGCCGCGCTGCCGCGCGGTTTCTACCTGCGCCCCAGCTTCACCGGCGCGATCCTGAGCGATCCGGCCGCGATCCCGGCGTGACCGGCGAGCCCCCTCCGCGAACGGGCGCCGCGGCGCGCGTCACTTGCAGGGGACGACCTTCTTGGAGCCGTCCGGCATCGTGGCGGTGCATGTCTCCAGCGAGAGATCGTCGTTCACGGTCGGCGTGACGGTGCGCGGCGTCGCAGGCTCGTCCACGGCAGCCCCCCCGGCTTCCGCTGGGCGCGTGCGCCCTCGCCCTCCAGCGCCGGCGCGCGGCGGTTTGCCCGCGCTGGCGCTCGGCGCCGTCGTACCCGCTGCGGACGGCTCGCTCCCCGCATCCGCCGCTGTCCCGATCGGGCTGACGCCCGCATCCGATGGGCCTGCGTCCGCCTCGCTCGCGCCTGCGTCAGCGGTCAGCGCGGCGCCCGCGGGGACAGCGACCGTCGGGCTCGCCGCGGCCGTGTCCGGCGCCTGAGGCGCCGTCGCCGTCGGCGCGCCGGGAGCCGCCGTGTCGGCAGACGAAGGCGCTTCCGCCGGAGCGGTCGCCTCGCTCCCTCCCACAGCGAAGCGGCTGCGCTGGAACTGGAGCGCGCCCCACGCGCCCACGAGGACGGCGACAGCCCCGACCGCCACGTAGAGCATCGTGCGCCCGCGGCGCGGGACCTCGTCCTCCACCGGGGGCGTAGAGCTGCCCGTGCGCGCGCCCCTGTCGCTCACCGACGGCCCGCCGCTGCTCGTGCGCGACGCGCGCGACGTCCGCGTCATGGCCGCCCGCGACGCCGGCGGAGGCAGGTCGAGCTCCACGGCGTGCTGGCGAAGGATCCCGCCGATGGTCGTGCGCGTGCCCGGCGCGGCGTAGGGCGCGAGCGCCTGAACGAACTCCGCGATCGACTGGAAGCGATCCTCCGGCTCGCGCGCGATCGACTTCTCGATCACCTCGACGAGGCCCTCCGGCACCTCGGGGCGGAGGTCCTGGAGCGCCTCGGGCGGCGACGTGTAGATCTTCGCGCACAGCTCGGGGAAGCTATCGGCGACGTACGGCGGCCTGCCGCCGATGATCTCGAAGAGGCACACGCCGAGCGCGTAGATGTCGGTGCGAGGATCGACGCTCTTCGAGGAGCGCATCTGCTCGGGGGACATGTACAGCGCGGACCCGAGGATCGTGGTCGTCTGCGTGAGCGAGACGTTGCCCGTGTCGCCGGTGAGGATCTTCGAGACGCCGAAGTCGAGCACCTTGATGTGCGGGGCGCCGTCTGGGCGCTTCGTCAGGAACAGGTTCGCCGGCTTCAGATCGCGGTGGACGATGCCGAGCGCGTGCGCCTCCGCGAGCGCCTCGCACGCCTGGACGATGTGATCGATGCACTCGCCGATCGCGAGCGTGCCCGACTCGGCGGCGTGGCCCGCGAGGTCCACGCCGTCGAGCAGCTCCATCACCATGTACGGCTCGCCGCTCTCGAGGGCGGCCACGTCGAGCACGCGCACGACGTGGGGCGTCTGCAGCTTGGCGACCGTGCGCGCCTCGCGCATGAACCGCTCCGACGCCTCGGTGTACGACATGAACTCCGGGAGCAGGAACTTGATGGCGACACGCGTATCGAGATCGAGGTGCAGCGCCTCGACCACGAGTCCCATGCCTCCACGGCCGATCGTGCGCTCGACGCGGTACTTGCGCGCAATGACGGTGCCAGGCGCAATCGTGTAGACGTTGTCAGCCTTCGGTTCCCCCGGGCCGAGCGGAAACGCAGCCGTCTCCGGGCCGACCGAGACTTCTCCTTCGGTCGAGTCCGGCTCACCAGAGGAGGGCGCCATCGAGCTAAGGTATACACGTCGCGCTTCTCCGAAGCGATTCCCCTCACGCCGCAGGAATGCAAAGAGCTGCGAAAAAACGACTCCCAGGTGGGACGCGCGCGTGGAACAGGCGGAAGCAAGCGCAACCCAGGGCCAGCCTGCGCGCCTCACGCACCGCCACACCGCGGACGAAGCGCCCCCGCGGTCCGTCGGTGAGCGCCGACGACCGCCCGGCGGTTCCTTCAGGTTCGGCTCAGCGGTCGGCCTGCGCTCGTGGCCCCGCAATGCCAGTTGACAGCGAGCTCAACGGGTGCGCGCTGGCGGAGTCCGGGAGCGCCGCATGTTCGCCGTCGACGAGGTCCGGTGCGGTCCCTCGGTGCCGTGCGCCGGGGTTTGCCGCGTCGCCTTGAGGTTGCCGAGATCGGCCTCGATCTCGACGCCGAGCGCGCGACAGCGCCGGATGAGCCGCTCCAGATCGACACCCGCCTCGATCAGCAACCCCGAGGGGGGCGACGGATCGACGAACATCTCGGCCGCCGGCCTCCGCGTGCGGAGCAGCTCGCGGATCTCGGGATCCTCGATCCATAGGAAGCCGGAGGCGCCGACGAAGCTCGCCTTGCCGATGACGACGCTCGCCTGGATGAGCATGCGCGAGATGGTGTCCGGCAGCGGCGCGACCGCCTCGATGCGAGAGCGCAGCGCGTCGCTGTCGAGGCCCACCGACAGCGCGCGCGCGATCGACGGCGGCGTGAGCAGGAGATCGACCTGATCGCCGACGCGGCCGATCTCGGCGAACGACGAGAGCCCGAGCACGGCGGCGACCCTGGCGCTCGGGCCCACGCGCAGCGCGTGCGCCTCGACGAACTTGCTCTTGCTGTTGTCCGAGCTCGGCGCGGAGCCCGCGAGGAGCGCCCGCCCGCGCGGCGTCAGCCGGAGGGCCAGCTCCGCGCTCGCCACGTCCTCGGCCCCGCCGAGATCGATGATCCCGAGCGCCGGCAACGACTCCAGCGCGATCCGCCGCGTGATGTCGGGGACCTCCGGCGCCTCGACCGAGGCGCGCTCGGCCCAGCGACGGACCAGCCGCTCGACCCCCGCGATGCGCTCGTCCGCCGCCAGGTAGCCCTGCAGCGACTGCCAGGGGACCCAGCGGCCCTCGCCGAGGTCGTGGAGCGCGTCGAGCACCATCTCGCGGAGCGCGCCGATGGGGCTCGCGTCGCGGTTGTCCGACGCGACCCGGAGCACCTCCCGCTCGGCGCGCGCCTCATCCCACGCGCCGCCGCGGCGCCACGTCGTGAACAGGAGCGGCGTCAGCTCTTGCACCTGGAGCGAGCCGGGCGGCGTCGCGGGCGACGCCGCCGAAGCGTCCCAGAGCCCGACGGCGCGCGACAGCGCGGCGACGAGCGCGACGCCCTCGACGTCCCGCCCGAAGCGCTGCGCGAGCCGGACGAGCAGCGACCGCGGCGTCCCGACGCCGGGGCGCACGTCGCTGCCGGGCTCGCGCACGCAGTACGCGAGCGCCAGCGCGAGCATCCCGGGATCCGAGGCGAAGCGAGCGCGCCGCGGGGCGTGATCCTCCTCCAGGACGAACGACCGGATCTGCTCGCGCCGCTTCTCGCGCATCCGGCGGCGATCCGCGCCGACGATCGCCGCTACCTCGGTCGGCACGACGTGCCGGTTCGGATGGATCGGGATGAGGAAGGCGCGGCGCTCGAGCGCGAAGCCCGCGCCGCGGCGGCTCGCTGTCACCCCGCTCGCGCTGCGCAGGCGCATCGGCTCCCGCTCCAGATCGAGCAGCTCCTGCGTGTCCACCTCACCGCCGACGGCCTCGATGGACTCGAGCAGGCGGCGCTCGACGGGCGCGAGGCGATCGATCTCCTCGCGGAGCCGGTCCGGATCGCTCAGCGTCTCCCACGCGTTCTCGAGGGACAGCGCGATGGGCGGCGTGGCCGGGCGGCCGAGGTAGTGCGTCGCGATCGCGCTCATCGTCTCGAACGGCGCCTGCGCGAGCAGCGCCCGGATCGCCCGGGGATCCTCGCTCTCCCAGCTCTTCAGCTGGACGAGGAACGCGGCCGGGAGCACGAGCTCGATGCCCTCGTCGGTCTTGCGCGCGTAGACCACGCCACGGGCGATGAGCGGCTCGAGCCCGGCCGGGAGCGACGGGACGACGAGCACGCCGCCCGCCTCGGCGATGCGATGGAGCAGCTCGCGGCTGGCGGTCGGGAGCCGCGACGGGTCGCGCACGTCGGGGAGGCCGACCAGCGCCCGCGCCGCCTGAGAGGGCGCGTCGATGCGCTTCGCGGCGTCGATGCGGATCCCCATGCGTGTGATGAGGCCCTTGAGCTCCGACTCTGGGAGGGCGCGGAGGATGGCGTCGAGCCGCCTCGGCGACTCGTCGAGCTCAGCCTCATCACTGCTCGCCATGCCTCCCGATTCGCGTGTCACCCGACCTTGCTCCTCATCTGCAGGATGCTCCCGCCCCGACTGTCGTCCGTTGGTTGTGGTCATGCGCTCGACTTGATCTCCCGGATATCCGATGACCCACGTTAACCAGCGGAATAGTCAGCCTCCTACCGTACACCAGGATGCTCGTCCAGCTTCAAGAAATCGAGCACTTTCCTCCGTCGATCACAATTTTCTCCGATCGCAATTTCGCTCGCTGGCCTCGCGGCGGCTCCTTTTCGTCGGTTCACGTCGGTTCACGTCGGTTCTTCGCAGGTTCACGTCGGTTCACGCCGGTTCACGCCGGTTCACGTCTGTTGTTCGTCGGTTCACCCCGCTGTGGTTCGCGTCGTCCTCGCACGTTCCTCGCGCGTTCCTCGCACGTTCCTCGCATGGTCACCCGCTGTTCGCCCGATTCACCTCAGGCATCTCAGCCCGTATCTCGAGCGCTCGTCCCGTGTACCGCGACCGCACGAAACCGCACGCAACCGTACGCAATCACACGCGCTCGTACGCAATCGCATGCGGCCGCGGGACCACGCTCGCGGTGCCGTGATGCGCCGCGCGCGCGTTCGCCTCACGCGACGCTCGACACGGTTTGCCGCTCGCTCGACGTCCGCGACGTCCGCGACGTCGGCCGCTCGACGTCCGCCGCGCGATTCCGCCTCGGCGTGGCTGGCCCTATCGCATGAATTCCGTCGCGCGCCACGCTCGCGGCGTCCCGATGCGGCGCGCCTGTCGTTCTCGTCAGGGGGAGCTGACCGGCTCGCTGGATCGCTCACGAAGAAGGCTCGGCGACGAGCCGCGCTTGCCTTCCCGCGGGCCCACGTGGGAACGTCGCACACCTCCTTGATTTCCCGCCCCTGTTCGAGGCGCACCATGCTGTGCTCCACACCGCACGCCCGAAGCAATGAGCCCTCTCCCCCGCGCACACGCCCGCGGATCGACGCCATCAGGCGACTCCTGAGTGACCCGGCGCCGTTTGCGCCCATGGCGTCGAGTGGAGACCCATCTTGATTCTGCGCGACCCGGTCCACGGCTTGATCGAGTTCGAGAGCGCCGAAGCGGCCATCGTTCCGCGCCTGCTCGGCGCTCGCGAGGTGCAGCGGCTGCGGCGCATCCGTCAGCTCGGGCTGACGTCGCTCGCCTTCCCAGGCGCCGAGCACACCCGCTTCTCGCACGCGCTCGGGGCCGCTCACGTGATGCGCCGCCTGATCGCGAGGCTCCGTCAGATCGATCGCGACCTTCCGTTCTGGCAGAGAGTGACCAGCGACCGCGCGCGCGACGCGATCGCCGCAGCGTTCCTGCACGATCTCGGCCACGGCCCGCTGTCGCATCTCTTCGAGGAGGCCATGCCGGGAGCGCTCCACCACGAGCGCTGGACCGAGCGCATCCTGCTCGACCCGTCCTCGGACGTGCACCAGGTGCTCGTGCGCCAGGATCCCTACCTCCCGCAGCGGGTCGCCGACCTCATCGGCGGACGGCACGAGCTGCCGTACCTCGCCAAGGCGGTGAGCGGGACCTTTGACGTCGATCGCTGCGACTACCTGCTCCGCGACGCGCACGCGACGGGCGTCAGGTACGGCGAGTACGACCTGCCGTGGCTGCTCCGCAGCCTCAGGTTCAGCGACGTCCAGGTGGAGATGCCCGGCGGCGGCGCCGCGTCCGCCCCACCAGCGCCCGCGCTCGCCATCGACGGGACGAAGGGGATGAGCGCGATAGAGTCGTTCCTGCTCGCCCGCTTCTTCATGTTTCAACAGGTCTATTTCCACAAGACGACGCGCAGCGCGGAGTGGATGATCGGCGCCATCCTCCGGCGCGTCGTCAACCGCCTCACCGCCGGGGACCGGATCCCCGAGGTCCCCGCCGCCGTCGCCGCGATGGCCGTGGGCGAGATGCCCACCCTGGAGCAGTACCTCGAGCTCGACGATCAGGTCCTGCTCGGGGCCATCCATGCCTGGGAAGCGGCGCCCGATCCCGTGCTGTCCGATCTCGCCCGCCGCCTGCGCGTGCGCTCGCTCTTCAAGTCGGTCGAGCTGTTCCCGGAGCCCGGCGAGTCGCCGGCCGAGCGCGACGCCCGGCGCGCGGCGGCGCTGGAGACCGTGCGCGAGATCGCGCAGAGCGGCGGGCTCGACCCGGATGTGTACGTCGGCGTCGACGTCGCCGAGGACACGCCCTACGCCGAGGACGAGTCGCTCATGGTCGTCTACTCCAAAGGGCGCCCGCGGCGCCCCGCCGAGGTGTCCTTCTTGCTGGATCGGCTGCGCAACGAGACGATGACACGCACCCGGATCCTCTTCGCGCCCGAACTGCGGGACACGGTGCGGGAGGCGCTGATACGCTGATGACCACCAGGAACAAGGCAGCCCGGGGATCGTCCGAGCCCGCGCGCGCGCGCCGCGCCATCGCCAGAGCGGTCGCCGGTGTTGCAGCGCTCGCGGCGCTCGCGGGGGCGTCCACGGCGCACGCGGAGGGCGACGGGGCGTACGGCCGGCTGGACGGAGACCTCGATCTGCGCGCGGGCGCTGGCGCCTCGTTCGCGGACGGCGGTCCGGCGCTCTGCGCGCGCGGCGCCGCGGTGTACCTCTCGACCGCCGGCCTGTATGCGCACTACACCGACGCGCTCGGCGCAGACGGGGCTCCCGTCGCGCGCTCGATCGCGGGCGGCGTCTTCATCCAGCCGCTCTTCCTCGCCCGCTATGCGAGCGATCTCGAGCGCAGCGCGCCCTGGCTCGACCTCTTCATGGATTCCGTCGCGCTCGGCGTGGGCTCGTTCTGGGAAGCGCCGCCGGGAGCAGGGCTCGCCGCGGAGCCCGGGCTCGAGCTCTCGCTGTCGCTCGACGTGCCGCTCCTGGGAGACGCCACGGGCCCGTTCCTCGGCGTGCGGGGTGCGCTCCGCTTCCGCGGGCCGGAGCTCTCGGGCGACGAGGGCCCGCGCGACGCGCAGCGGGCGATGGTATCGGTCACGCTGGGCTGGCACCACGTGCTCCGCGCGCACCTCGTCGACGCGGGCGATCGTGCCCCCGCCCGGGCGGCGGTGCAGCGCGGCGTGGTTGGCGCGAGGACCCGTTGAGCGCTGCCCTCGGCGAGCTGCGCGCGGCGCTGGTGGCCGCGTTCCGCGCCGGGCTGACGGAGCTCGACCCGGCAGGGCTCGTCGAGCGCGCGCTCGACGCCGAGGTCGGAGCGCACCGCGGCCGCGTGTTCGTGATCGCGGCGGGGAAGGCGGCGCCCGGGATGGCCCGGGGGGCGCTCCGCCGCTGGGGTGACAGGATCGCCGGAGGGCTCGTCATCACCGTCGCGGCCCCGGCGCTCGCCGCGCGCGATGAGACGACATCGCCGACCGACCCCGAGGAGGCCACGCTGCGCCCGCTGCGCGTGATGCGCGCGGCGCACCCCATCCCCGACGCGCGCAGCGTCGACGCGGCCGAAGCGGCCCTCGCCATCGCGGCCGCGCTCGGGCCCGAGGATCTCCTGATCGCCCTCCTTTCCGGCGGCGCGTCGGCGCTGATCGCCGCGCCGCCTCCGGGCGTGTCCCTGGCGGACAAGCAGGCCGTCGTCGCAGAGCTCCTGGAAGCAGGCGCGCCGATCCAGGACGTCAACCTCGTTCGCCGCCACCTGTCGCGGATCAAGGGTGGGCGGCTCGCGGCGGCGGCGGCCCCGGCGCGCGTGCTGACGCTGCTCATGAGCGACGTCGTGGGTGGACTCCCGCACGACGTCGGCTCGGGCCCCACCGTCCCGGACCCGACGCGCGTGGAGGAGGCGCTCGCCGCCCTCGAGCGCTGGGCTCCCCGGTTCGCGCGGCTCACGCCCGCGCTCAGCGAGTCGCTGAAGCCAGCGGAAGCGCGCCTCCTGGAAGCGCGCGTGCTCGCCGATCCGGACAAGCTCGCCGAGCGTGTGGCGGCGGCCCTCGCCGACAGGACAGGGCTCCGCGCCGCCGCCGCCCCTGCCGAGGACGGCGATGCGCGCACGATCGTGGAGCGCCGCCTCGCGCTCGCGCGCACCCTCGCTCCCGGCGAAGCGGCCGTGATCCCCTGCGAGCCGACGCTGGCGCTGCCGGCCCACCGCGGCGCCGGCGGCCGCGCAGGATGGATCGCGCTCGCCGCCCTGCGCGGCTTGCCGCCCGACGTCGCGCTCCTCTGCGCGGCCTCCGACGGCGTCGACGGCAGCTCCGGCGCCGCGGGCGCGGCCGTCGCCCGCGCGGCAGCAGCCGCGATGGACGACCGCGCGATCGACGCGGCGCTCGCGCGCTTCGACGACGCAGTCGTTCACCGCGCGCTCGGCACGCGTGTCGAGACCGGGCCGACAGGTCACAACCTCACGGACCTGCACATCGTTGCGCGAGACTTCCCCAGAGGCGCGCACGCGTGAGCTCACGCGGCAACGCGCGCTGAGGCGCGGCGGCGCGCGTGAGTTCACGCGGCAACGCGCGCTGAGGCGCGGCGGCGCGCGTGAGTTCACGCGGCAACGCACAATCGCGTGAGCTCACGCCGCAGCGCGGACTACGGCGCGAGCCGGCGCGCGCAGGCGCGATGAGCGGCGCGCGCCCCGGGGCGGCGCGCCCTCACTGCGGCTCGGCGACAGCGGCCGTGGTGTCGCCCATCGCTTCGCGCACCGCGAGCGCGAGCGCGCAGCTGTTCGCCTGCCGCTGCCGCGCATCGAGCACGCTCCCCTCGATCGAGGGCGTCCCGCCGATGAGATTGCCGCTCGCTTCGCGGCGCACCCGCAGGATGGGCTTGCCGTCCGACAGCCGCCACACCCCGACCCGCGCCATGTGCGGCACGCCGAGCAACGCCTCGGTGCTCGCCGCTCCCTCGGCCGGCTCGTCGAGGACGAGGAGGTAATACTGCGCCCGCGTGAGGAGCTCCGCCGCGAGCGGAACATCGTCTCGGATCGTGTCCTCGAAGCTGGATTCCAGCAGCCGCAGGCGGAGCTCGCTCGAGGCATCCTGTGCGTCACGCACCCACTCGTCCGAGAGGACCTGCATCGTCCGGTAGGCGACGCGCAGGTTGAAGGGCTGCGCGGGCCTGGAGCAGCGCTCGGCCTCGTTGCAGTACTCGCCCGCGGGGCAGTCCCGCGTGCGCTTGCACTCCGCGCCGGCCAGCGGGTTCGGGTTCGGCACACGCAAGAGACACGCGGTGAACGCGTCGCGGAGCGACTGCTGCGCGTTCTTCCGCACAGCGTCGACGCCCGTGGCCTCGTCTACCCGGAGGCGCAGGTAAATACCCGCAAGCTCACGGAAATTCCACGTCTTGAGCGCTTCCCGATCCACGAGATCGGCGCCAGCGCTCCGCGCCAGATCGAGGGTCCAGCCCTCCACGCGCTCGCGCATGGGGAACCAGCGCGGGCCGAGCTCGACGGCGACCGCGCGCTGGCGCGCCATCAGCTTCTGACGCGCGCTCTCCATCTGCCCCTGCGACCACTTCCAGTGGAGGATCGCCGAGACCGCCAGGACGAGGGCCGTGTAACCCCAGAACTTCGCCGGGGGCCAGCGCATCTTGGAGCGCGCCTCGCGCGCCTTGTAGACCGACGGCAGGCCGCGCTCGCGGGGCGGCTGTTCAGAGGACATAGCAGAGGCTCCACGCAGGAGGCCCCAGCCCGATCACCCGAGCAAGGCAGCCTCCTCCACGCGAGCCGCGTAGAGGCGAAGGCCGCGCCGAGCGCGCCGCTGGAGCCACCACGTTCCATGGTGACCGAGGCCGCCGGGGGTCGCCCGGCGTGCCCCATCCTTCTGTGCTCGATAGGTCAAGAAGCGGGGATCACTGCGACTTCGGGAGCTTGCTGACCATGAAGCTGACGTTCGGGTAACCGGCGAACGCCGCGGTCTGGAACACGCTCTTCACGACCAGCGCGGGCACGTTCTGATCGACCTGGAGGATGCACACGCCGGGGAACGGCTTGTTCGGCTGCACCTGCTTCCACAGCTCGCGCTTGTTCTTGAGCAGGTTGAAGAGCTCGTCGATCTTCTGAAGCCGCCCGAGCTCCTCGATCGCGCGGGTCGACCCGGCGAGGGCGCCGTCGACGAGGATCTGGTTGCCGTTCACAGCGACCATCGGCGCGTCGATGACGTCTTCGACGTTCTCCGCCTTCGGGAGCTTGACGTTCTTGTCGACGGCGATCTCGCCTGACGCCGAGAAGGACATCAGGAGGAAGATCACGGTCACGACGAGGAAGTCGATGAAGCTCACGAGGTTGAGCCCCGCGTTCGGGCTGCGAGCGCCGTGTCCGGACACCTTGTTCCACACGAACCGGAGCGGCACGCCCTTCATCAGCCGGCGGCCCGGCTGGTGGATCACGTGGGCGTGGGGGTTCTTGTGGTGCTTCGGATTGAACCTATCCATGTGCGCGCTCCTGCCTCAGCGGACCGAGAACGTCATGTTGAACACGGGGACCTGCTTGTTCCCATCGGGCAGCCGCATCTCGCGCTTGGGCGCGTAGAGCGCGTCGAGCACCGCGACGATCTCCTTGAAGGGCGTCCGGTTGTCGGTGTGGAGGATGGCCTGGTCGAGCTTCTTGTCGCTCGGATCCCGGTGGCCGCCGTGGGTCTTCCACTCCTCCTCGATCCGCTTCGCCAGCTCGGGGTAGCGGACGATCTTCGAGCCCGCCTCGCCGATCTCGACGGGCGACTTGTTGACCTTGACCTCGTTGACCACCGTCGCGCCCTGCTTCCACACGAGCCCGAACTCGCTCTCGCCGATGTGCAGGTTCAGCACCTTCTCCGGCGTCTGCGGGGTGAGCTCCTTGTTCGGGTCCGGAGGGCCAGGGACCTGGGCGTCCGCGTTCATGCGCGAGTTGGTGACCCAGACCGCCGTGATCAACAGGAATGCAATCGTGACCATCAGCAGGTCGATGAACGGGATCATGTTGATATCGCTGTTCGTCGACCGCTTCTTGCCGCCACCGTCGCCGACGTCTACGCCGCCCATATTGCCTTCCCAACGTGAGCCTGAGCTCACCTATCCAAGTTGTTCCGGGGAACGCCCTGCCCGCAGCTCGCGGTGGGCCACCATGCTGGGTCTGACTTCGTCGCTCTTCCGAAGTTCCCGGGGCCCCGGCGGCGGAAGCCGCCGTCCGGGGCTTCGAGGCGCGAGAGCGGGCCCAGGTGACATCGCGCGCGAAGGGCGCTCGACGACCCGGGCCCGCCGAGGACCATCAGGCAGCCGCCTGACCTACTGCTGCGACATTCACCTTCTGACGGTTCGCGACGACGAGGTTGAGGATCTGCACCGACGCCTCGTTGATGTCGTCCTCGATGTGCTGCGTCTTGCCGTTCAGCACGGCGAAGCCGATGAGGCCGATGATGGCCACGCCGAGGCCGAAGGCGGTGCAGTTCATGGCCTCGGAGATCCCGAGCGCGAGCACGCGGGCCTTCTGGCTCGGGTCGACCGACTCGCCGGCGACGGAGCCGAACGACTTGATGAGGCCCGTCACGGTCCCGAGGAGGCCCGAGAGCATCGCGAGGTTCGCGAGCAGCGCGAGGTACGAGGTGCGCGCCGAGATCTTCGGCAGCTCGCGGAGAGCCGCCTCGTCCATCGCCGCCTGGACCTCCTCGTCGGGACGGTTCACCTTGACGAGGCCAGCCTGGACGATGCGGGCGAGCGGGGCGTTCGCCGCCGAACACATCTTCACGGCCTTGGCAACGTCACCCGCCAGGATGCACTTCTGCATGGTGGCGAGAAAGACGTCCTTGTTGATGGACGAGCCGAACAGGTAGAGGGCGCGTTCGACGATGATGCCGATCGTGAGGATCGACCAGAACAGGATGGGCCACATACCCCACCCACCCTCTTTGAAAGCTTCATACGCTCCGTGCATTGCTTCTGTCCTCCAGTTCGCCTCGCGTCCCCGGGATGAGGTTTCGCGCAACTCGATCGGTTCCCTTTGTCAGACTCGTGTTGCCGAGGGGCGGCAGTCTTTCACTCACACGTAAAGACGGATGAGAGGCCTATTTTTGCTTGGCGGCGCTGGCCGTGGACGGCGTGCTGCTGTCGCTCTCTGGCGAGATGCCCACGGGACGCTAACCGAGCGGCGCTGACCTCTGCAAGAGTCCTGATCGTCTCTTCTGGGGCCGGCGCCCGGCGCCGTCCCAGCTCTCCCACCTGTCGTCCAAGACTGACTTCGCGTCGTCGCGCCAGGGGCCGTTCATGGCTCTGGGCGCGGCTCCCCGTTCACCGCAGAGCGTGCCGCCTTGTGGCCGAGCTACGCCGACGCGCCCGGGGGACTCGCGCATCTTCGCGATTGAGACCCGGCGCCGTCAAGAGAGATTTGGCCACACGTGAGCGCTCTGATACGGGCAAAACTTTACAACAATCGCGGGGTTATGTCATGATCGGCCGGGAGCGATGCGGGTCGACCGGCGGCAGATCCCGCGAATTTCAGGGGGCGCGGCGCCCGCATGACCACCGCCGGCCCGATCGCGCGCCGCGGCAGCGCGAGCCGCATCACCCGAGAGCGAGCGCAGCGGCTCATCCACCCGGGGGACGCGGCGATGGCAGAGCACGGTAGCCCGCTCGGATGCCGGAGGCCGGGGCGATTCAGGGGTCTCCGGACCTCCCTGTCCGGCCTCGACACCGCCGGCGCCCGTCCGCGTGGTCGGGGTGAGCTCGCCGTGAGATACGCTGGTTCTTGCGGGGATTTTCGGCGATCCCGGCCTCGCGGCTCGGGGCGCGGCAGCATCGCCGAGCTTGCGCACGGGATCGGGCGGCAGTTATAGTCGCCGCGCCTGGAGATTGTCGGGCTTCTGACGACGCTGAGAAAGGGACTTCGAGGATGCGTCATCTGCTGATGTTGGCGGCCGAGGGTGGTGGCGAAGGTGGGATGTGGGAGGCCATCAAACACAATCCGACCTTCCTGATCGCGAACCTGGTCGTCTCCGCGATCGTGGTGACCATCATCATCGAACGAACCGCGTTCCAGCTCGGACGCTACCGCGTGAACTCCAAGGAGTTCTTCGCGCAGGTCAAGAAGCTGGTGGCGGCCGGCAACATCGACCGCGCCATCAAGCTCTGCGACGCGAGCGACTATCCGATCCTGCAGCTCGTCAAGGCCGGCCTGACCCACGCGAACAAGGGGGCCGACGAGATCGACGCCGCCCTCAGCGAGAAGCTGTCCGAGCTGAAGCCGGCCGTGGAGAAGCGCATCGGCGCCCTGTGGTCGCTCGCGAACATCGCGACGCTGATCGGCCTCATCGGGACGGTCTCCGGCCTGATCAACACGTTCGCCTCCATCGCCGCCCAGGGCCTCTCGCAGGCCGACAAGCAGCGGATGCTCTCGAACGGCATCGCGGAGGCCATGTACAACACGGCGTTCGGCCTCGCCATCGCGGTGGTGTGCATGATCGCGCACGTGCTCCTCCACACCCGCTCCAAGAACATCCAGCACGATCTCGAGTCGACGACGGAGCGCGTGTTCAACCTGCTCACGATCAGCAGCAAGCCTGGCTACTAGCCCATGGCGGACCCGCAAGACGTCCCGCTCAGCTCGGCGCAGCGATCGAAGATCCGGCGCCTGTCGCAGCCCAAGGAGCCCGAAGCCGGGGAGGAGGCCGGCGAGCTCAACGTCGTTCCGTACCTCGACATCATCACGAACATCCTCATCTTCGTGCTCGCCAGCGTGTCGGTGACATTCGTGTCGTCAATCGACACGACCCCGCCTTCCATCGGCGGGGGCAAGGTGCGCAGCGAGCTCTCCAGCAAGGCGTTGAACCTCTCCGCGTTCATCACCAGCCAGGGGATCTCGCTGAAGACGTCGAGCGGCAACATCGCGACCGGCTGCCAGGACGTGGGCGGCGGGGTCACGGTGCCGAAGGTGAACGATGGCTATGACTATCCCGCCCTCACGGCGTGCGCGAAGCGCCTCAAGAACGCCCGCTCCGAGTTCAAAGAGGAGACGCAGGTGACGATCACGGCGAACCCGGGCATCGACTACAAGACGATCATCGACGTGATGGATGCGCTGAGGAGCGACGACGGGGAGGTGCTGTTCCCGGAGGTCCACTTCGGGGTGGCCCGATGAGCGCCGAGCAGCGACCTGCCCCGCGGCCGAGGGCGAGCGTCGTCCGCTACAAAGCGGCCCTCCGGAAGGCGATCCGAAGGAACCGGCGGGACCCCGAGATCGACTTCTTGAACATCACGGCGATGCTCGACCTGATGACGATCATCCTCGTCTTCTTGCTGAAGAGCGTTGGATCGTCGGCGGCATCCATCCCGCAGTCGAAGGACCTCACCCTGCCGAAGTCGGTGATGCAGGCCGAGCCCTCCCAGGAGGGTGTGGTCGTCATCGTCTCGAAGTCGCAGATCCTGGTCGGCGAGGATCCGACCCCGATCGTCATGCTGCCCAACCGCGAGCAGCTCGCGCAGTCGGGCGTCGACGCAAAGTACAAGCGCAGCGGGCCGAACGATCTCTACATCGTGCCGCTGGCGAACGCCCTGTCCCACGCGCGCGAGACGGACAAAGCCATTCGCGCCGCGAAAGGGCTCGATCCGTCGTCGTCGGAGGCGATCATCGTCGCCGACGCGACCACGCCGTACCGCCTCCTGATCGAAGTCCTGTTCACCCTGGGGCAGAGCGAGTTCGGCAAGTACCACCTGATGGTCCTGAGCGGCAGCCGCAAGCCGTAGCCATCCTCCCCCGCCCTGCGGTGCCCAAAGCCCCCACGACGGCCGCTCCGAGCGCCGTCATGGATCCACCCCTGCTCCCATGAGGGAGGGGCGCGCTCCCTTGCGCGCCCCCGTGGATCGGCCGGTGCTCCGCGACCGGCGCGCTCCCCCTGCGCGCCGTCGTTCGTTCAGTCCACCGCGAACAGCTCTTCCAGGTCGGCCTTGGTGAGCTTCTTCGCGCCGCCGGCGTCCTCGCTGAGGACGGACGCGACGAGCTGGCGCTTCTTGTCCTTGAGCAGCAGGATCTTCTCCTCGATCGTGCCCTCGGCGATGAGCCGATAGGCCGTCACCACCTTCGTCTGGCCGATGCGGTGGGCGCGGTCCGTTGCCTGCTGCTCGACCGCCGGGTTCCACCACGGATCGAAGTGGATGACCGTGTCGGCCGCGGTGAGGTTCAGGCCGGTGCCGCCCGCCTTGAGGCTGATGAGGAAGACCGGCACGCTCGGATCGCTCTGGAAGCGCTCGACGCGCTCCGCCCGGTCCTTCGTGGAGCCGTCGAGGTACTCGTAGGCGACTCCATCCTCCTTCATCGCCTTCTCGATGAGCCTCAGCATCATCACGAACTGGCTGAAGACGAGGACCTTGTGCCCGCCCTCGACGGCGTTCGCGATGAGCTCCCGGACCGCGACGAGCTTGCCCGAGTCGTCGTCGCCGAACTCCCGCGGCAAGCCGAGCAGCCGCGGGTCGCAGGCCGCCTGCCGCAGGCGGGTGAGGCCGGCGAGGATCTGCAGCTGGCTCTTCGCGAGGCCGACGCGCTCGACCTCGCCGAGGACCTGCGCCCGCACCTCGCGCGCGACCTGCAGGTAGAGCGCCCGCTGCTCGCCCGTGAGATCGCAGATCTGATCCATCTCGATCTTCTCGGGAAGATCCTTGGCGACCTCCTGCTTCGTGCGGCGCAGGATGAACGGGTGGATGGCGGCGCGCAGGCGCTGCGCGGTCTTGTAGTCACCCGCCTCGATCGGGCGCGAGAAGCGAGCCTCGAACTTGTCGAGCGAGCCGAGCAAGCCCGGCGAGACGTAGTCGAAGATGGACCAGATCTCCGAGAGCCGGTTCTCGATGGGCGTGCCCGTCAGCGCGAGCCGGCGCTTCGCGCGGAGCCGCTTGGCCGCCGCGGCGGTGGCGCTCATCGGGTTCTTGATGTGCTGCGCCTCGTCGAGGATGGCGTAGCTCAGGTCGAGCTGCGCGAGGAAATCCTCGTCGCGACGGAGGAGCGCGTAGCTGGTGATCACAACCTCCGCGGCCTTCACCTCGTCGATCTGGTCCTTGCGATCGGCGCCGTGCCAGAGGGCGACCGACAGCGAGGGCGCGAATCGGGCGAGCTCGCGCTCCCAGTTCGTGACGACGCTCGTCGGGGCGACGATCAGCGCGCGCATGTGCTTCTCCTCCTGCTTGACGGCGAGCAGGAGGGCGAGCGTCTGGACCGTCTTGCCGAGGCCCATGTCGTCGGCGAGCACGCCGCCCGAGCCGATGTCATGGATGAACTTGAGCCACGAGAGGCCCGCCTCCTGGTAGGGGCGGAGCGTCGCCTTCAGGTTCCTGGGCCGCTTGGTGCTGCCGATCTCGTCGATGTTGCTGAGCTTCTGGAACAGCTCGCGCGCGGACGCGGTCACGCTCGATCCGCTCGCGTGCTGGAGCAGCTCGTGCACCCGCCCGGCCTGCGCGAGCGGCAGCCGGCCGCTCTTGCCGGCCGCCATCATCAGCTCGACCTCGCGATCGAGCATCGCGCGCACGGCGTCGGGATCGAACGCGGCGAACGACCCGTCCTCGAGGCGGACGTAGCGCTTGCCCTCGGCGAGGCAGCGGCGCAGCTCGTCGCGATCGACGCCGACGCCCTCGCTCTCGAAGCTGAGCTTGACGTTCAGCCAGTCCATCCCCGAGGTGACCTTGGCGAACACGCCGATGGGCCTGCCGCGCACCTGCGTGTCGACGAGATCCTCGGGGACGAAGAGGTCCCAGTCGTCGGGGAGCTCGGCGAGCCCCTCGGTCCAGAAGGTGAGCGCCTGGTCGCCGTTCGCGATGAAGCCCTGGCCGGTCTCGTCCGGCTTGAGCCCGAGGGCGAGCAGCTTGCTCGCCGCCTCCTGCTGCGCGGCGATGTCCACGCGGATGCAGCGGGCGCGCTTCATCCCCTCCTCGGGCGGCTGAATGAGCACCGGGGGCGACATGCCGTCGGCGCGCACGGCGACCTCGGCGTCGCCGTAGGCGGCGGTCAGCGTGACGCGCGCCTCGATGAGCGAGCCGCCCGCGCGCATGCGGAACGTGGGCACGAGGTCGACGACCTCGGCGATCTGGTTCAGGTCGGGCAGCTCCGCGCCGACCTCGAGCGCGATCTTGGGCAGCCCCTGCATGATGATGCGGGCCAGCTCGCTCATCGGCTCGCCGATGGTCGGCGAGCGGAGCAGGCGGCGCATCGCCGCGGGGGAGACGCGCTTGTCGATGCGGCGCGCGAGCCCCTCCTGCGTGTCGATGTGCCAGCCCGGCCAGCCCTCGAACCACCCGCCCTGGAGCAGCGAGAAGCGGCGCTTGTCGTTCCCCCGCTCGAAGCTCGTCTTCACGATGATGGTGTCGCCGCCGACGGTCTCGAGATCGAAGCGCGGCCGCAGGCTGTCGTCGCCGAAGCGGAGCTGCATCAGCGCCGGCTCGAGCAGCACGCGCTGGCCCTCGAGCAGCGGGAGCAGCTCGGCCACGTCCTCGCCGCGGATGTCGACGGCCGGGTGGCGCGGGTTGCCGCTCTCGAACCGGGCGAGCAGCCGGAGGGCGTCGCGATCCGGCGTCGGATAGAGCGCCTGCCAGGCGAGCGCCGCGGAGGGCAGCACCGGGACGCGCGCCTCGGCGTCGAGGACGGTGACGGTCAGCGCCCCCTGCCGCACGTGGAGGCGGAACTCCACGCGCCGTGCCCCGGTGACGCCCTCGGGCGGAAGCCAGGCGCCGATCCCGGTCTGCTTGGCCGTCGCGTCCAGGACCGGCGCCGCGAGGGCGACGGGCGAGCCCGGCGGCCCGTGGGTGCCGACGACGGTCGGGACGGGCGCCGCCGGCGTGATCGCCAGGCGGCCGCGGCGGTCGCGCCGGCGCACGCGCTTCAGGGCGTCGCCGCCGGCGTGGGCGGTCTGCGGGACGAGCGCCGGGATCGGCGGCTCGCGCCGCGGCTGCGCGCCGCGCGCCTGGTCGCGGATGCTGATCAGCAGCGCCGCGACGTGCTTGCAGTGCTGCCCAGCCTTCTGGAACGCAGGACAGGAACACTGCGACTGGATGCCATCGGGCGAGAGCTCGACCTTGACCGGATACGGCTCGGAGTCGGCGGCGCGGACGGTGCCGCTCGCCATCGTCTCGTTGATGGAGATGTCCTCGACGACGCGGCGGCGGAAGTACTCCAGCCCGCGGAGGAAGGTGCGGGCGCCAAGCAGCCTTCGCAGGCCACGATCGCTGAGGGTAGAGAGTGCGTCGGAGATCGGAGGCGGCACGTCGTGGGCTCGGGATACGGGTGCGGCGGCTATTCGCCGGGATGGGTCGGGTGAACGGGATCTCTTGGCAAATCCCGCTGGGTGAAGAACCGTCATCAGATGAAGAACGGCAAGAACACGATGGTCACGGCGGGGAGCATCTTGATGAGCACGTGGATCGCGGGACCGGCCACGTCCTTGAGCGGATCGCCGATCGTGTCGCCAACGACGGCGGCACCATAGGTGGGGTTGTCCGCCCGCGCCCCCGTCTCGTCGACAAGGTAGCGCCCACCGTGCGCGCCGGTCGCGATGTACTGCCTCGCATTGTCCCAGATCGCCCCGGTATTCCCCAAGAAGAGCGACCCGAGGACGCCTGCGACCGTCCCGGCCATGATCAGGGCCGCGACTGAATCGGCCGCGACCAGAGGATTATCTTCCGTCCTTGCAAAGCGCAAGGCAAGTCCCACGACGACGGGCACCGCCACGGAGACGAGGGCCGGCGCGATCATATGGCGCAGCGCTGCCCGAGAGACCATCTCGACGCAGGGCTCGTGGTCGCCGACGAAACCCGGCGGGCGGGCGCGGGCCTGGCGTCTCACTTCATCGAGGACACGTCGGCCAGCCTGGAGGACGTTGCGAATGCAGCGGCCGGCCAGCCAGAAGACAAGGAGGATCCCGACCAGGGCGCCGAGATAGACCTCGGGCCGGTCGAGGCGCAGGACCATCGCGGTCGTCTCGCCGCGGATCGGCGCGCTCGACGCCAGCGCGCGGCGCCGGGACTCATCGAGGTAGCCCGCGACGAGCAGCAGCGAGGCGAGCGCGGCCACCCCGGCCGTGTACGCCTTCGTGAGCGCCTTGGTCGTGTTCCCGACGGCATCGAGCACGAGGGTGCGGCCACGCACGTCCGGCCGCTCGCGGGCGACGGTCACGGCGACGATGCCGCCCGCGTTGTCCACGATGGGGCCGAACGCATCCATGGCGAGGACGTAACCCGAGGTGCCCAGCATCCCCATCGTCGCGACCGCGGTGCCGAACAGGCCACCCCCGGCGAGCCCGGAGCGGGCGCCGAGCAGGTAGGAGCCGAATGTGGCGCCGACGACGACCAGGAGCGGGAGCACCGAGCTCTCGAGGCCGATGGCGAGCCCGCGCAGCACCGCCATCGCGGAGCCGCTGCGCGCCGCCTCGGCGAGCTCGCGCACCGGGCGGTGCCGCTGCTCGGTGTAGTACTGCGTGACGTGCAGCACGCCGATGCCGGCGACGATGCCGATCACGCCGCACGCGAAGAAGACGACCCAGTGGGCGTCGAGCAGCCACTTGGCGGCCCCGGCGATGCCGACGGCGTGGAGGGTGGCCGTGACGTAGAGACCCCGCACGAGGGCGTTGAAGGCGTCCTCCCGGTCGTCGGTCTTGACGACCATGACGCCGAAGAGCGTCGCGATGAGGCCGAACGCGCGGCTGACGAGCGGGAAGAGCACGACGGCGAGGGCGCTCGGGAGCCCGGCGTTGTTGCGGAAGAGCATCGCGCCGACCACCATGGCGCCCGCGTTCTCGGCGACGGTCGAGGCGAAGACGCCGGCCGCGCGCCCGGCGCAGTCGCCGACCGTATCGCCTGCCAGGTCGACGATCGTGGCCGGGTTCTGGAGGTCGTCCTCGTCGAGCCCGACCTCCGCGCCGGCGAGGTCCGCGCCGAGATCGGCCGCCTTCGAGAAGGTGCCGCCGCCGAGCTGCGCCATCAGGGCGGCGAAGGAGGCGCCGAGCGGGTAACCGGCGATGACCCAGGGGATGGTCGGGGCGAGCGCGAGCGCCTCGGCCGGCTCGGCGCCGAAGCCGCCACGGAACGCGAGGACCGCGGCGAACAGGCCGCCGAGGCCGAGCAGGCTCATGCTCGCGACGAAGAGCCCCGACACGGCGCCGCCGCGGAGGGCGATCTGCAGCGCGAGATCGAGCGAGCGGCGGGCGCCGCTCGCGGCGCGCACGCTGGTGCGGGGCGCGATCCAGGCGGCGACGCGGCCGGTCGCGACCGCGCTGGCGGCCCCGACCGCGAACGAGAGCGTCAGCCAGACACCGAGCTCCAGCGCTGGCACCGGGTTGTTCTCCCCGGCGCGCCGGAGGAGGCCGTAAGCGAGGAAGATGGCGCCGCCGAGCATCGCCGAGACCGCGCCGATCACGCTGCTCTGGCGGCGAAAGTACGCCTCCGCGACCCCTTGGATGATCGCGGCGACGCGCTGCATCTCGGGCTCGACCGCGGGGCGTGCGACGACCCAGCGAGCGAGGTAAGCCGCAAAGGCGAGCCCGAGCAGGCCGCCGCTGAGGGTGAGCGCAAGCTCCGTCATGACGGGCGGACCGGGCGCGCACCGTGGACGCGCTACCTCGGCCGGTGAGGGATGATGCGGGTGGTTGCCGCGGTATCGACAAACGCGCCGCAGGAACCCGCGCTGCAGCGGCGCACGCCTTCCCTACTCCGGCCAGGAGGGCCGTGCAAGCGAAGAAGACGCGCGTGGCCGGGTCATTTCAGGTCCTTCGCGTCGCGCCCGACGACGTGGTCCAGCCGGGTCTTGGCGACGAGCGCGCCGACGCGCGCGTTGAGCTGCTGGAGCCGCGCGCGCGTCACCTCGCCCTCGGCGTCGACCACGTCGACGCTCGTGGCCCGTCCTGCCCGGAACAACTCGGACCTGACGCGCATCGACTCCGCGGCCGCCGCGAGCTGGCGCTCTGCAGACTCGATGCTGCTCGAAGCCTTGCTCAGCTCCGCATACGCCGAGGCCACCTCGAGGCGGAGGGCGTCGCGCAGCGCGGCCTTCTGCTCCGCGATCTGCGTGGTGCGGGCGTTCGCCTCGGCGGAGGCGCCCGCGGTGGTGAAGATGTCGTTGACGACCCACGTGGCGCGGACGCCGGCGGACCACGTCGCATCGAACCTGTCGTGAGCTCCGAAGACGCGTTGGTTGGGGTTCGCGTAGGTGAGATCGGCGAACCCGTCCAACCGCGGGAAGTAGCCGGCCCTCGTGACCGCCTCGGCCTTCTCGAGCGAGTACTGCGTCTCGTCGAGCGCGCGGATCTCGAGGCGCTTCTGGAGCGCCTCCTGGACCAGCGCCGGGAGCGCCTCCGCGGGCGGCTTCGCAGGCGCGCTCCCCATCACGTCGATCCCCAGCGTGAGCGGCCTGTCCGGCGCGGCGCCGAGCGCGATACGGATCTGGTCGTCCGCGACCAGGAGCGCGGCCTGCGCCTCATTGAGCACCTGCTCCGCGCCGGCCACCTGGGCCTCGAGCCGGAGCACGTCGGCGCGCGAGAGCAGCCCGACCTCGAACGTGCGGCGCGCGTCCTCGACGTGCGCCCTGGCCTGAGACACCGCCTCACCTGCGACGACGACCTGCCCCTTCACGCGGACCCAGTTGAAGAACGCGATCTTCGCGTCGGCGGCGGCTTGAAGCGTCTCCGCCTGCAGCTCGAGCTTCTTCGCGCTCTCTGCGTGGGACGCCGACGCGTACCCCTGCGAGATGCGGAACACGTAATCCGAAATGGGTACGGCGAGGCTCGCCGTCAGGGAGTAGGAGTTGACGGACGAAGGGAGGCTAAGCCCAGGAGATCTGGCAAGTTCCACGAAGACGCGGCTGGCGGGGTCGGTGTTGGCGTCGACGATGCACTGCGAGTCGGCGGCGCCTGGGCAGGGCGCGGTGGAGAGGCGGCCCGGGGTAAATCTAGGTAGCCCCGCCGCATCGAAAACAGGTTCCCCCTCCGCATCGACTACGCGGAAGGCCGGCGCCCCCGCGCCGAGAGCCGGGGTCTCGACCTCTGACAAACGCGTGTAGGTGGCCGTGAGCGTCAGCCGCGGAAAGAAATTGACCATCGCCTGGTCGACCTTCGCAGCCGCCGCGCGGAGATCGGCCTGCTTGGCGCGGAGCGACGCGCGCGTCCGCAGCGCAGCCTTCGCGACATCGTCCGGCGTCAGCCCTCCCGGCTGCGGCGCGAGCGCCGTGGCGAGCGGATCGGCCTTCGGCGCCGCCGGCTGGGCCGCAGCGACGGCAGGCTGCGGTTGGCCCGCGGGAGGAGGCGCCGGAGCGGGCGGCGGGGTGACCGGCTGCGGTGCCGCCGGTCGGGGAGCGGCCGGCTGCCCCGCGGCCGGTGAGGCGATGAGCCCGAGGGCGAGCAGCCCGGCGAGCGTCGAGGCCAGCGAGATGCTGCGTCGAGACGAGGGTGCGGTGCTTTTCATGACCGGTGGGTCACTTATGGGCGGCGAGAGCACCCGTCAAGTCACAGGCGATCCCACGCATGCGTCTCGGCGATCGCTCGCCTCGCCGTCTGGCGAAGGTGACCGGGCAGCCCGCGCTCTCGGCGCACGGCGTGCTTGAGCCCCCGGGCCCGCATGGTGCCGTGACCGCGCCGGGCAACGTCCTGGGTCGCACCGGATACGATGGTCTGGCGCGCTCGTCATGCCGTGCCGCAATGGGCCACGACAGCAGGGACGTCATCGCCGATGCGCAGCACGGGACCCTCGCCAGACGCGCCATCCAACCCCGTTCACGCGCGTTGTGGACGGCAGGAATACGTCGCTCTCTCCGCGGCAACATGTATTGCCGCGCGCGATCGGATGGAAGAACATCGAATGAAGTGGCCGCCATCTTGCTTGGCGGCGGACCGGAGGCCCTCATGCATAGACTGCTTGCGTCGCGCCGCAGCTTCTCCCCGTTCCTCGCCATCCTTGTGATCGGATCATCCTTTGCCGCCTGCGCTCCGTGGGAGCTCGGTGAGGACGACACCCCCGACATCGGTGATCCCGGGAGCGTCGCGGTCGCGGCGGAGCCGCCGCCCGCCATCAGCGGCGGAACGCTCGCCGTGAGCAAGAGCGCCCTCCGGGCGGTGGCCGCGGATCCGGATCGCGACCGGGTGTGGATCGTCGATCTCCAGGCGCAGAAGCTGACCGCGGAGATCGCGCTGCAGAAGGGCGACGAGCCGGGCAGGGTCGTCGAGGACGACGCGGGTCGCTTCCACGTCGCGCTCCGCCGCGGCGGCGCGGTCGTGACCGTCGACGCGGACAGCGGGACGATCGTCGACAGGCGCGACGTGTGCCCGGCCCCGCGGGGGATCGCCTACGATGCGCAGACCGACGAGCTCCATGTCGCCTGCGTCGGCGGCGAGCTCGTCACGCTCCCGGCCGGTCCCGGAGCGGCGACGCGCCGCCTGAAGCTCGATCGCGATCTGCGCGACGTGGTCGTGGACGGGGATCGCCTCCTGGTCAGCAAGTTCCGGTCTGCCGAGCTGCTCACCATCGGAGCGGACGGCGCCGTCATGGAGCAAAAGAAGCTCCCGAAGTTCAACCTGTTCGGGCAGGAGTTCGCGCCGACCGTCGCCTGGCGGACGATCAAGCTGCCGACAGGCGGTGTCGCGATGGTCCACCAGCGCGCCTTGATCGCCCCGGTCGAGATCGTGGAGGGGGGCTACAGCTCCGGCGGATGCGATGGGAGCGTCGTCCACAGCACGGTCTCGGAGGTCGGGACGCCCGACTCCGACGGCCAGCCGAACCTGGCCGCTGCCCTCCCCTCCGCCACCCTGCCGGTCGATGTCGCGGTGTCCGATGACGGTCTCTCGTATGCGGTCGTCGCGGCCGGCAGGAGCGAGATCCTCGTGACCAGCAGCGCGAACTTGAACGTGGCGAAGGGTGCCCCCGAAGGGACCTGCGTCGAGGCGGAGCAGCGCGTGCCCGTGGAAGGCGAGCCCACGGCCGTCGCGTTCGCTGGGAGCTCCGTGGTGGTCCAGACCCGTGAACCGGCGGGCCTCCAGATCTTCGGGGGGATCGACGCCACCGGCAACCGCGTCACCCAGGTCATCACGCTCCCCGGGGAGAGCCGGAAGGATACCGGCCACGAGATGTTCCACCGGAACGCGTCCGGCCCGATGGCCTGCGCGTCGTGCCATCCGGAGGGAGGCGAGGACAGCCATACCTGGGTCTTCAACCCCATCGGCCCGCGGCGCACCCAGTTCGTCAGCGGCGGGATCCTCAACACCGCGCCGTTCCACTGGGACGGCGATATGTCCGGTATCGAAGCCATCATGGACGAGGTCTTCGAGCGGCGCATGGGCGGCATGCACCAGGGACCGCGCCGGGTGAAGATTTTCGCGCGGTGGATCGACAGCCTCCCCGCTCCGCCGGTGTCGTCGGCGCCCGACGCGGAGGCCGTCGCGCGCGGCGACGCGCTCTTCCACGACAAGGCCGTCGACTGCGCGAGCTGCCACGCGGGCGCTCAGCTCACGAGCAACGAGTCGTTCGACGTCGGCACCGGAAAGCCCTTCCAGGTGCCGTCGCTGGTCCGCATCGGCGCGCGCGCGCCGTTCATGCACGACGGGTGCGCGCCGACGCTGAAGGACCGGTTCACCAACCCCGCCTGCGGCGGCGGCGACCGGCACGGCAAGACGTCCCAGCTCTCGGACGCCCAGCTCGACGATCTGGTCGCCTACCTCGAGACCCTCTGACCCTCTTCCGGCGGGATTTTCGGCTGGTGAGCCCGCCTGATCGCGCCGCATCACCGCGAATGATGTAACAAACGCCGAGCCGCGATATGCTGGCGCGGCGTGAACGTCGCCGAAAAAGTCGCCACCCTCGAAGGGCTCCTCCACCGGGTGCAGCGGAACGCCGCTGCGCCTCGTACTCGGGCGCAGCTCGCGGCCTCCGCCGAGCTCGTCCCGCATCGCGGCGAGGCGCCCGGCGCCATCGCCAACGACACGGCGGGCGCGGCCTCGCCCGACCCCAGGTTCAGCTCGACGGAAACGTCGCCGGCGAACGAAGCACGGACGGCGGCGGCGGCCAGCGCGGTCGCCGCGAGCGGACCGTCTGCGCCGCGCTCCCTCGAGCCCGTCCTCGACGACGTCGGTGGCATCGACGCCTTTAGCCCGGCGGCCGATGCGCGCCAGATCGCCGCGCAGGCGCCGCAGACCGCGGCAACCAGCGCCGCGAAGCAGCCCGCAGCGGCCGCGAAGGCGCCGCAGCAATCTCCGGCGAAGACGCCGCCACAGCCGCCGGTGAAGGCGCCCGCAGGGGCCACGCCCGCGGCGAGCGGGGTCAAGGCGGGGGCCGTCAAGCCGGCCGCGGCGACGCCGGCGCGCAACCCTGCGCCGCCTCCCAGCTCGCCCGGGAAGCCGGTCGCGAGGCCCGCCGCATCGCTCGATCTTCCGCGAGCTGACGCGGGTCCCCCCGCCGGCGCTCAGGAGACCTACCGCCCGCCCGCGGAGGCCGCCGAGCTGAAGCCGAGAGAGGCAGCCAGAACCGCGGCCAGGGTCACGGCGCCTGCTGCCAGGTCAGGTGCCCAGGCCAAGGACGCGCCCGCTGCAGCGGTGCCCCCGGCCCGGGGCTCCAGCCCGCGCGCAGAAACGAAGCCGTTCTTCCCTCACGAGGACGTCGGTGCACGGCCCAAGGTGGCGGAGAGCGACAGCGAGCTCTCGTTCGCAGGGCTCCTCCCCGACGAGCCGGAACCCGGCCAGAGGCCCGCAGCAGCGCTGAAGCTCCCGGCCGAACGAAGGCCGACGCCGGATGCCGAGGCGCGCGCGGAGCGCAGATCCCTGCCCGACCGCGCGGAGGCGCACGCCACGACCGCGTCGCGCGCCGCGGACGACGCCCCGACGCTCGAGGCGGTCACCGCCCGCGCGCCGTCGTCCTCCGGGGAGCCGGTCACCCCGAAGGCGCCCGATCAGATCGCCGTCGCCACCCGGCGCGCGATGGGGGAGCCTGCCAGCGAGCAAGAGTTCAGCCGCGAGATGGTCGACGATGAGCCGACCGTGATCCGCGGCATGCTCGAGGACGAGCCCACCGTCATTCGTTCCCGCCCCGAGGGCCTCGAAGACGAGGAAACGGCGGTCCGCTCCGCGCGGTCCGAAGCCCAGGCCATCGCGCGCTCGGTCGCGGAAGAGACCGGCGCAGCGTCGCCCGGAACGCTGTCCAGAGACGCCAGCGACGAAGCGGATCGCAGGTCCAGGTCGAAGGCGGCCGACCGCGACCTTCTCCCGAAGGTCATCACCAAGGATCCGCCCCTCCCGGCCGACAAGGACGTGAAGCCTTCCGACCACGTCACGACGCGGCCGACCGCGGACGCCGGCATCACCGTGCGCCCGCCGCCGCGCCCGCGCTCTCGCGTGGGCCTCGTGATCGCAGCCGTGGCGCTCCTCGTGGGCGGCGCAGCGGTCGCGTACAAGCTCGGCGTATTCGGCTCCGAGCCCGCTCCCCTCCCCAACGTCGCCCCCGACACCACGTCTCCCGGAGCGACCCAGAGCGCAACGGCGCAGCCGCCGACCACCGCGCCGACTCCGACCGCTGCGCCCACCGAGACGGCGCCCGCTGCACCGTCCGCGGTCGAGACCGCGACGCCGGCGGCGAGCGCTGCGCCCGAGGCGAGCGCTGCCCCCGAAGCGAGCGCCGCGCCCGAGGCGAGCGCTGCGCCGGCCGCAGGCAAAGCCGAGGATCTGCCGTCAAACCGGGGCCACCTGACGGTCAACTCGCCAGAGCGAGCGTCGGTGTATGTGAACGGCTCGCTCGCCGGAAGCACCGGAGAGACGCTCGATGTGCCCTGCGGGACGCGTTACGTGCGGCTCGGTAAGCTGACGACGGAGAAGACGTCGACCCCCGCATGGCTCTCCGCCGGTCAGGCGGTCATCGTCGGTTGCCGCAAGCAGACGGTCGTGTCGATCACGCCCTCCGCGGCGAGCCCGGCGCCCGACCGGCCCACGAAACGGAAAGGCAGCGCCGCCGGCACCGCCACCCCGGACGGTGAGGGCGCTGCGCCCGCTCCCGCCGAGGAGACTGCACCGACGCCTGATCCCGCTCCGTAGAAACCCGCGCCCCCGGCCCGTCCGGTCGGGGCCTGCTCCCTCGGGGTCACCGCATGCCCCATGCAGAGGGACAGGGGCGCGGTGCTAGGCTCCGCGCCCCATGAATTCCGAGACGACTACCCTTCCCCACGACACCGGCGCCGCAGCTGGCGACGCATCGTCGTCAGCGTCGTCCGTCAGGGTGGCGAGCTCCGGTCCCTTCCCTCTGCGCAGCCCGGCAGGGGGAGCGCCGCTCGACGACGTGGCGGAGACAGAGCTCGGCGCCCTCGCGACGCTCGTCGCCAGAGCGCGGGCGGCGCAGGTCGCCTGGGCCGAGGTCCCGATCAGGGAGCGCGCCGAGCTCGTCGCGCGCGTCAAGAAGCGCCTGCTCGCGCGGGCCGAGGAGATCGCGACGCTCGTGCACCGCGAGTGCGGCAAGCCGATCGAGGAGGCCGCGCTCGCTGAAGTGCTCCCGAACGCGGATCTCATCGACTACTGGACCCGATCCATCGAGGAGCTCCTCGACGACTCCCCCGTCGCGCTCGATCCGCTCGCCTACCCCGGCAAGGTCGGGCGCATCCAGAGGGATCCTCGCGGCGTCGTCGCGCTCATCACGCCCTGGAACTACCCTGTCGCGATCCCGCTGCGCACGATCGTGCCGGCGCTGCTCGCGGGCAACGCCGTGGTCTTCAAGCCGAGCGAGGTCACGCCGCGCTCCGGCGCGCTCGTCGCCTCGCTGTTCGACGGGCTGCTCCCGGACGGCGTCCTCGCCGTCGCGCAGGGCGGCAGCGACCTCGGCGCCGCGCTCGTCGGGGCCGGCGTCGATCTCGTCGTCTTCACCGGCAGCGTCGCCACCGGCAAGAAGATCGCCGTCGCGTGCGCCGAGCGCCTCGTCCCGACGTCGCTGGAGCTCGGCGGGAAGGACAGCGCCATCGTGCTCGGCGACTGCGATCTGGAGCGCACCGCGCGCGGCGTCCTCTGGGGCGCCTTCACGAACGCCGGACAGAACTGCGCCTCCATCGAGCGCGTCTACGTGGAGCAGGCGATCGCGGACCGCTTCATCGGGCGCGTCGTCGAGCTCACGGGGAAGCTCCGGGCCGGCATCGACGTCGGCGTGATGACGACGGCGCGGCAGGCGCAGCTCGTGCGGCATCAGCTGGAGGCGGCCGTCGAGGGCGGGGCGGAGATCCTCGCAGGCGGCGCGCCGGAAGAGGGCTCGCTCGCCTTCCCGCCGACGGTCCTCAAGGTGGAGCGCGAGGACACGCCGCTGCTCCAGGAGGAGACCTTCGGCCCCGTTCTTCCCGTCATCGTGGTGAAGGACGCCGAGGAGGCGATCGCGCGCACCAACGCGTCCCGCTTCGCGCTCACGACCAGCGTCTGGACCCGCGGCTACGAGCGGGCCCACGCGCTCGCGCGACGGCTGCGCTCCGGCGTGGTGACGATCAACAACCACGGCTTCACGGGCGCGCTCCCGGCTGCGCCGTGGACGGGGGCGGGAGACAGCGGCTACGGCGTCACGAGCAGCCCACACGCGCTCGCGGAGCTGACGCGGCCGCGCTTCTTGCTCGAGGACCGCAGCAGGGCGAAGAGCGAGCTGTGGTGGTACCCTTATACGCCCGCGCTCCGGACCGTCGCCTTCGCGATGGCGCGGGCGCGAGGTGGAGCCGCATGGTTCGGCCGCATCAGCGCCCTCGTCGAGCTCGTCGCCGCGCTCGCGAGGCGCTTGCTCGGCCGCTGATCCAGAGACCCATCGAGCGAACGCATGCGCCCTCTGATCCTCCTCTCCAACGATGACGGCTACTCGGCCCCGGGCCTGATCGCGGTGCGGGACGAGCTCGCCCGGCACGCCGACGTGGTGGTGTGCGCCCCCGCGGTCAACCAGAGCGCGACGAGCCACTCCCTGAGCCTGCACCGCGTCCTCCGGCTCCTGGAGGCTGCGCCCGGCGTGTTCGCGGTCGACGGGACGCCCGCCGACTGCATCTACGTCGCCCTTCACGCCGGCGCGCGCGTGCTGCCGCGGCGCCCCGATCTGGTCGTGTCGGGCATGAACCACGGGCTCAACCTGGGCGCCGACATCTTCTACTCGGGCACCGTGGCCGCCGCGCGCGAAGGAGCGCTCCGCGGCGTCCCGTCGATCGCGCTCTCCGCCGATGCAGGCGCGTCGCTCCCGGCCGCCGCGGCGCTCGGCGTCAAGCTCGCCCTCGCCCTCCACCGCGCCGCCGGGCAGGAGGGACGCCGACCAGCGCCGCTGCTCAATGTCAACATCCCTGCGGGCAGCAGCTGGCCCGTGCGAGCCACGCGCATGGGCGCGCGCTTGTACACAGAAGAGGTGATCTTTCGCCGGGATCCGCGCGGGCACGAGTACCTCTGGATCGGCGGCGCGGGCGTACGCCACGACCTCGTCCCCGGCTCGGACACCGAGGCCTACGACGAAGGGGCCGTCAGCGTCACGCCGCTGACGCTCGACCTCTTCTCCGCGCAGCACGAGGGCATCGCAGGCCTCCTCGCCGCGGAGCTCAACGACGGCCACGTCGCCTGACGTAGCTCGCGTCGCGACGCGTGGAGCGCTTTCCGGCTCGAATGCGCTCGCCTACGCTCGGCGTCATGTTCAACCACGACGCCCTGCCCTCCGAGCACGCGCTCCGTTACCTCAAGGCGCACCTCCGGAACGTCCCGGATTTTCCGAAGCCCGGGATCCTCTTCAAGGACATCACGCCGCTCCTCGCGGATCCGCGGGCGCTCCACATCACGCTGGATCTCCTTGCCCAGCGCTTCGTCGGCGAGCACGTCGACGTCGTGGTCGGCGTCGAGTCGCGGGGCTTCATCTTCGGCGGCGCGCTGTCGGCCCGGCTCAACGCCGGCTTCGTGCCCGTGCGCAAGCCCGGCAAGCTCCCGGCCGCGACCGATCGCGTGGCGTACGCGCTCGAGTACGGCACGGCAGAGCTCGAGATGCACAAGGGCTCGATCAGGCCGGGGGCCAGGGTCCTCATCGTGGACGACCTGCTCGCGACCGGCGGCACGGCGTCGGCCGCGGCGGAGCTCGCGCGCAAGCAGGGCGGCGAGGTCGCCGGCTTCGCCTTCGTCGTCGAGCTCGATTTCCTCGGCGGTCGGGCGCTCCTCGCGGAGCGCGTCGGCGGCGCGGCGCCGGTCTTCTCGATCGTTCACTTCGCCGCGGGCGAGTGAGCGTTCACTCCTGGCCCACGCCGACCTGCAGCTTGCGCGCGACGGTGCGGCTCGCGGTCGTCGCCCGGGTCGGCCCGCCGACGGGGAACGTGATGACGACCGCGCCCGTGCCGCCCTTCGTGATGCCCCCGCCGTGCGCCCCCACCAGCTTGCCAAGGCTCGCCGCGTCGAGCGAGGCGCCGGCGCCGCGCAAGGCGTCGATCGGCCCCACCCCTGGCAGCGCGGCGAGCGCCCCTCGATCGACCGCCGACATCTCGGCGAAGAGGCCGGACGCATAGACGAGCGCCGTCGCCGCCGCGGCCGGATCCGAGCCGCGGAACCAGGCGCCTGCGTCGTGGTAGGGCAGGTGCGCGCAGCGCGCGTACAGGGCGCCCAGCGCCGCGGCGGACGCGTCGGCCATGCGATCGCCGAGCGCGACGAAGCGCGCCCGCTGCGCGGGATCGAAGTATGCCCGCGCGTATCCGCCGGAGAAGCGCGCGGTGATCGCGCGCCACGACGGCGAGCGCTTCGCCTCTTCCGCGTCGAACCCGGGGACGATCTCCACGACCCCGTCGGTGATCGCGGCGAGATCGGCGTCGGCGCCCGCCGTCAGCTTGCCTTGCGCGATGAGCGCGCCCAGCCCCACGGACTCGGCGGTCAGGGCTGGAGGTTCCCCGGCGCCGGCGGCGACCTCCGCTGCGGCGGCGCCGCGCGGCATCGCCAGCCAGAGCTCGGCGGCCCAGCCCGCGAGCTCGAAGGGCCCCATGGAAGCGCCGGCGTAGATCCGCTTGCGCGCGGCCTCGCACGTGCGCGCGTTCCGCGCCGCATCCTCGCCGGCGGTCGTCTCCGGCTCTGTGGGCGAGGCGGCCGGGGCCTCCCGCGATCGGAACATGCGCGACGCGAAGAGCGCGCCGACCACCACGAGCGCGATCACGCCGACGGGGATCACGAGGTGCCGCGCTGGCCGGACCCGGGCGGCCGGCACTGGCGGCGCGAGCGAGCTCACCGCGCGGTGCGCCTGAGCGAGCCGCCGCGCGATGTCGGACGCCTTACGCGTGCGCAGCTCTTGCGGCAGAAGCGGCCACTGCTCGACCAGCTGCTCCAGATCGATGGCCACGGGCGCACCGCGCCCACGCAGCGCGATCTGGCGCCCCTGCACGCTCACCGAGCCTGATGTTCCAAACAGGCCCAGGGCCTCCTGTACAGCCGCCTCGATCTCCCGCGCGCTGGGGTCGTCCACGCTCGCAGGGTAGCCGGATTTGCGGCCGGCATGCCGCCGCTTCTTCACGCCGCCCGGCTGCCGTGGCCGCAGGCGCGGGCGGCGATGGAAATGCCGCGGAGGGCCGGCGGGCATGTCACATTCCCGCGCGTGCAGAAGACGCGCGTCTACCTGTCGCCGGGCATGTTCGGCTTCGCGACCCTCGCCTCCCTCGAGTATTTCGAGCACTTCATCCGCGCGATCGAGGAGCGGTTCCGCGATCGCGGCCGGATCGTCGAGATCCACGTCTGCGAGGTCCACCCGACGGCCTCCATCCTCCGCCGGGCGGCGAAGCTCGCCCGCCTCGTCGACGAGAGCGCCGGAGACGATGACGGCCCTATCCACATCGTAGGCCACTCGACCGGAGGCCTGGACGCCCGCCTCGTCGCTTCGCCGACGGCGCGGCTCCCCGGGAACGCTCATCGCCGGCTCGGCTGGACGAGCCGGCTGCGGTCCGTCACCACCATCAACACGCCTCATTTCGGCACCCCGCTCGCCGCCTTCTTCGCCACGGTGAGCGGCCAGCGCCTGCTCTACGCCGTCACCGCGCTGACGGTGGCCGGCCTCAAGCTCGGCGCGCCCCCGCTCGCGGCCGCGTCGGCGCTGGTCGCCGCCTTCGGCCGGGCGCAGCTCGGCTTCTTCGAGATCGAGCTCATCGATCGCGCGGTCGAGAGCTTCATCCGCGTGCTCGACGACGCGTCGAGCCGCGAGCTGCGCGCCTGGCTGAAGCTCTTGCGCGACGACCAGGGCGCCATCGTCCAGCTCATGCCCGAGGCGATGGATCTGCTCCACGCCGGCCTCGAGGACCGCGCGGGCTTGCGATACCAGAGCGTCGCGACGTACGCGCCACGCAACGCCGTCCGTGACTGGGTATCGGCGCTCCGGTCGCCGTGGGGGGCGATGTCGGCTGCCATCTTCACCGCGCTGTCGAACATCACCGCCCGCCTGAACGAGCACTACCCTTGCCGCTCCCATGACGGCTCGATCGAGCAGAAGCTCGCGCGCGTGCTCGGCGAGCTGCCGCCGCCGGACGCCAACGACGGCGTGGTCCCGCTCGCCTCGCAGGTCTGGGGGGAGCTCATCTGGGCCGGCAAGGCCGACCACCTGGACATCGTCGGCCATTTTCCGGGCAAGGGCGGGCACATCGACTGGCTGGCGAGCGGAGCCCGCTTCAATCGCCTGCGCTTCGACGCGGTGCTTGACCGCATCGTGACCGGGATGGTGGCCGGCGAGCAGGGCGGCCTGGCAGAGCACGCGGCGGCGCCGCCGCGCCCGCTCGCTGACGCGCACGCGTCGGAGCGCGGCGTGGACCTTGAGCAGAGCGGCGCCTCGACGAGCGCGCGCGGCGAGCCCGCCGCGTGAGCCGCGGCGGCGCGGCGCGCGCGCTCGATCAGATCACGGCGGAGCTCGTCGAGTGCCGGCGCTGCCCGCGGCTCGTCGCGTGGCGCGAGGACGTCGCGCGAGAGAAGCGGCGCGCTTACCGGGACCAGACCTACTGGGGCCGCCCTGTACCGGGCTTCGGCGATCCGGACGCGCCGCTCGTGATCGTCGGGCTCGCCCCGGCGGCGCACGGCGGGAACCGCACCGGTCGCATGTTCACGGGCGATCGATCGGGCGACTTCCTCTACGCGGCGCTCTATCGAGCGGGGCTCGCCTCGCAGCCGACGAGCACCTCGCGCGACGATGGGCTCTCGCTTCGGGGCGTGTTCATCACCGCCCCCTGCCATTGCGCTCCCCCGGACAACAAGCCCACGATCGCCGAGCTCGCGGCGTGTCGTGGGTGGATCGACCGAGAGCTCGCGGCGCTGCATCGGGCGCGCGTCTACCTCGCGCTCGGCAAGATCGGCTATGACGCCGTCGGCGCGCTCGCCCGGGCACGCCGCGCGTCCGCGGGGGATCACGCGGAAGCTCACCCACGCCTGCCACCGTTCGCGCACGGCGTGGAGGCGTCGATCCCCGATCCGCGCGGCGGCGCCGCAGCGGCGCTGCTCTTCGGCAGCTACCACGTCAGCCAGCAGAACACCCAGACGGGGCGGCTCACCGGCGACATGTTCGACGAGGTCCTACGCCGCGCGGTGAGCGCAGCAGGGCTTCGCGCCCCCGAGCGATCCGGACGTTAGCTCTGGTTCGACAGGAGCTTCTGCAGATCGCCCGACTGGAACATCTCCATCAGGATGTCGGAGCCGCCGATGAACTTCCCGTCCACATAGACCTGCGGGATCGTCGGCCATTGCGAGTAGTCCTTGATCCCCTGGCGCAGCGAGGGATCGGACAGCACGTTGACGTCCTTGAAGTCCACGCCGCACTTTTTCAGGATGTCGACGGCCCGCGCCGAGAACCCGCATTGCGGGAAGGTCTTGGTGCCCTTCATGAAGAGGACGACGCGGTTGCTCTCGACGGTATCCTTGATTGCCTGGTGGATGTCGCTCATGGCTCGTTCCTGATCTCCCGCCGCGAGCGGGATCGCCCATTGTTCAATCTACACAGAAGCGGCGCGTGACCGCCGGGCCGCACGCCGTGGCGTCCGGCGGGGCTCACGACGGGACCGCACTGGGCTCGCCAAGCGGACCACGTGACCGCCCCGCCCCGCGCGCGGTTGTGAACGGGGTTTCTGGTGTCGCCCTCCGCCCGCGTCAACTGGGCTGGAGCGCCGCAGGGGTCTCATGAAGGGCCGCGGGGACCAGTGTATCCTCGGGCGGGTGCGGCGACGGCTGGGTGCGTCTTCGCGAGAGATGCGGGGTCGGTGGCCCGCGCCGGCCGGGCTCAGCGCGTCCACCGAGGGGGCTCGACGGCCGCGGCCGCGCAGGGACACGGTGGGCGATCGATACGGCGCGCGCCTGCCCGCGGGCACCGAAACGTCGAATGCTGGTCGACAACGTGCTCCAGGACCTCTGTACCCAGGCCGCGGCGGGGCCTCTTTCGGCCCGCTGGACGCGCCTCGTGCCGCCTGCACCGCAGCGTCTGGCCTCGCGCCGCCAAGTCGTTGTAGAACACGCCCCCACCTCGGCCGTCTCACCGACCGTGACCAGCGGCGGTGAGCCGCCGCGGGTGCGGCGAGCGTCCCATTGTCGCGGCCTCACCCGCACAACCCTGAAGGAGCCTCGTATGCGCTTGCACGTCCTCATCCCAGCGGCCCTGCTCGGCCTCGCGCCCCTCGCCTGCGGCGGCAGCGACCCGGAGCCGAACAACCCGTCGCAGATGCAGAACCAGTACGGGGCGTCAACCCAGTACCCGCCCGGACAATACCCGCCTGGACAGTACGGTCAGCCCGCCCAGCCTGGCCAGTACGGCCAACCCACCCAGCAGCCGGGCCAGTACACGCCGCCTGCCACCACGACCCCCACCCCGACGCAGACGCCGACCGCGACGGGCACGAGCACCGGCCAGGCGACCCCGATCGCGCCTGCCGCGGTCAGCGCAGCGACCCCGATCCTCACCGCCATGGCGGCCTCCGAGGTCCAGGGCATGCAGCCGGAAGGCGGCGCGTTTGCCGGGCAGTTCCAGGACGGCCAGACGCTCGAGCAGCCGTTCAATATCCAGCCGGGCAAATGTTATTCGGTGATCGGCGTGGGCCTCGGCGTCACGGAGCTCAACCTGCAGATCGTCGCCCAGCCCGCGCCGATGCTGCCGCCCGTGGTGCTCTCGCAGGACAACACCACCGGACCGAACGCCACGCTCGGCGGCAAAGGTACTTGCTTCAAGAATCCGCTCCCCGTCGGCGGCCCCGCGAAGGCCGTCATGACCGTCCGCGGCAGCGGCCTCGCCGTCGCCCAGATCTACGTGAAGTAGTCGCGTCCCTGCGGGCCGGCGCCGTCTGCCTTATGCCTCGAGGCGCGGCGCCACCGCTCGCACCGCGGGACGTCCGCTGCCCTGCGGTCGTGTCCGCTGCCGCCACGTGGCCCTGGCACCACCGCCTCGCGGCACGGCGCGCGACGCCACCCCTGTGTGAACCCGCTCGCCCCAAGCTCTGCTCGGCAGGCTCGGTGGTCGATGCACATGGCTCACCCGGAAGGCCGTCGTACGTTTCGCCCTCCGCTGTTCGCCGGGGGAGATGCAAGGTACACTCCAAGTGTGAGCTTGCCTTGGAAGTACTCGGCTCGCTGGATCGCCATCGTCGGACTGGCGTCCTGCTCTTTTCGTATGGCCGAGGGGTCGGCGGATGGCCCCGATACGCCCGGGGACGCCGCTCAACCCACCGTCTTGGCGTTCGAGGAGGAAGGTACGCTCCAGCTCGTGCCAGGGGAGCTGCGCACGGTCTGGGTCACGGGACAACCGCCCGCGCCCTACGAGGTGAGCTTCACCCTCCTCGGCGAAGCTGCGGGTGCATGGGTCGACCGCACGACGGCCGTCGCGGACGAAAATGGCAGGGCCTCGGTTCAGCTCCACGCGTCGACTCTGGGGAGCACGTTTCGGCTCCGCGCCGCGACGAAGAAGGGGCCATCCGCCGAGCTCGGTGTTTCGGTGAGCGCAGAGGGCTTCGGCACGCTCCGCGTCATCCCGGTCTACGACGGAACGCGGGTCGCGAAGGGCTGGACGGCGAGCGTCGTCGCGGAGGCCACCTGTGAGGAGATCGCGGCTGCTGCGCCCGAAGCACCCGTGGGCGCGCTCGTGGCGCACGGCGGTCCAGGCGAGCCGGTGGTCGTCAAGGGCGCGCCTGTAGGGCCGAGCCTTACCGTCGCTCTGCACAGCGGTCGGATCATGTGGGGTTGCGTGGGCGAACGAGAGCTGCAGGCCGGCTCGGCGCGCGACATCTGGGTCCCGATCAAGGACCTGCCGATCGATATGGCGGCGACGCGCCTCGACACGAAGCTGACCCTCGTGACGGCTGAGGGGCTGACCGCGATGCTCGAAGCAGCGACCGAGCAGCTGCTCGACGCGTTCTTGCCTGCCGGCGCGGAAGCCGCGTCCCTGCTCGACGCGATGCAGCGCGCGGCGCCGCCGGACCAGGCGACCGCGTTTGCCGCGCAGCGCATCGAGCGTGACTGGGACGCGGCGGCACAGGCGCACCTCGCCGCCCTCCCGATCCCCCTGCGCAACAGGTGTCGTGGATGGGCCCATGCCGGGCTCGCGGGTGCGCCGCTCGCGCTCGATGGCCAGCTGAGCGGCGCGGGAGACATGCAGGGACGCGCGCTCTTCGAGGCGAGCTGGCTCGGCAGCGTGACCGCTGACAACGCGGGCGTACCACCGGAACATTTCATGTCGTGGACGGCGGATCCCGGCGACGTACTCCGGCTAGCGGGGACGCTGACGTGGTCGCCGACCCGATACATCGGCGGAGTGACCGGGCTCGGGGTCGCAGCGGAGGCGGATGCGGAGTCCGTCCCTGCAGCGCTCGCCGCTGCGGCAGAGTGCCAGGCGCTCGGCGAGCTCCTCGGCGGCTACTCCGACTGCTCCAGCGACTGCATGGCGATGCTGTGCGCTGGCGGACTCAAGCTCCTGTGGCGCGCTGGCACCGAGGCATCGGAGAAGGCCGGGATGATCGGCGAGATCGTCGTGAACGCTTCAGGCCCTGCGCAGCTCAACAGCTCCGCCACGCCGATCGCATGGACGGCCGACTGGCTCGGGACCATCCGCTACGGGCAAGGCGAGGAGGTCGGCGTCGAAGGACGGGTGAACGCCGTTTCGCCGGACGCCATCACCAACTAGCGGATCATCTGGCGGCGTCCTTCGGCTCGCAGCGCAACCGCCACCTCCGGCCCGTCGCGCGCTCGGTCGCAGCGAGCGGGATCGCGTCGGCGCCGACGTCGCTCTGCTTCTCGGGCGCCTTCGTGAAGGCGCCCTGCAGCCTCACCGCCATCGCCTCGACGCACGCGCTGCCTGGATCGAGGCGAAGCCTGAACTCGGCGCCGTCGACGGAGGGAGAGCTGCCGACGACATCGAAGCTCGGCGAGCCCTCCAGGCTCGTGTCGAGGAGCCAGCCGTCCTGCCCCGGAGTACAACGCTCGAGCCGTGTATCCGCGAGGTCCTTGCGGCCGAGCGGCACCGCCTCGCCGAGCGCGCCGGTCTCGCGGTCGACCGGGAGCACGTGCCAGGAGCCGGCGCGCACGCCAGGGTCGGGAGCCGCCGAGATGAGCAGGCCGACACCGCCGCCCAGCGCACGCCGGACCAGGCGCGGAGGATCCACGCCGTAGCCGGCGCGGCCAGGCCGATAGTAGGTCGCCAGCTGCCGCGCGATCCCGAGGTCGGCGCGCCACAGCGCCACGACGTCATACGAGCCGCCGGGCGTCACGAAGAACCACGTCTCGCCGAGCCGCACGGCGCCGTTCGGAAACGGCCGGAGGAAATTGCCGGCGCGGCCGGCGCTGTCGCGCAACGGAAGGATCGGCAGCCCTTCAGAGGCTGCGAACAGGCTGCATCCGGCGCCGCGACACACGTGGGTCAGCGCGGCCCGTCCGCCAGGATCGAGGTACGCGCCCCAGGACGCCGCCCCCTGGCTCACCACCCCCAGCGCCTCGGCGGCCGACGCCTCATCCGACCAAGGCGAGGCGCTCACGCCGCTGGAACGCACCCCGCCATCCGGGTCGAAGCGATCGTCGAAACGGAGGAGCCAGCGCCCGGCGCGCGCCCAGTCTGCGCCTCGCTTGCCCCATGCGTAGGCGCGCATCGTCACGATGTCGTACGGAGCCCCGTTGTCGAGGCCGATCTCGTCCGCCCCGCGCTTGGGCGGCGGAGTGTTGCGGAAAGGAGCCCACGGCGACGTCGGTGTCTCCGTCGACGCCGAGCGCGTGACCGACGAGGCCGGGCGCGCTCCCTCGGCGCGCGCGGACGGCGCGGCGGAAGGCTTGTCCGGCAGCGGCGGCGTCGACGAGCCGAGGGCCTCGCAGCGCATCGCGATCGGGCTCCCCGCGCGGAGCGGCATCTGAAGCACCGGCGGCGGCTTCGCCTCGGCGAGATCGTCCGGCATCGCCGTCTTGCCCCAGCCGACCCGGATCCAGCCCCTGAAGACGCAGCCGACGGGGCCGCACGCGCGCGTCCTCGACGCCGCGGTGTCGTCGTCCCGCTCCGGCAGATCGAGCGCGCGCCAGGTCATCCCGCCGTCCGTCGACTCGGCGGCGCGCTCGCCTTCTCCGAGGGAGAACGCGAACCGCCCTGACAACAGCGCGCCCGTGCCGTCCTGGCGCGGCGCGCCGGCGGTCACCTTCCCGCTCTTCGCGTCGATCCGAACGCCCACGATCGGACCGCCTGCCTCTACCCAGCCGCCGATGACGCCGGGCTCACGCTCCTCGAACCCTTCGAGCCACATACCGCGCTGCAGATCGCGCGCGGTGCTGCGCGGCTTTCCCGGGAGGATCAGCGGGACGGTCGTGACATCGCTCCCCTTGAGCAGCGTGAGCTGCCCCGATGCGTCCAGGCGAGGCGGCGAGAGGACGGCGATGCGGCCGTCGGACAGCGCGACGACGCGCTCGATGCCGACGTCTCGCGCGGGCGCGCGGACGTGGATCTCGCGGGTGCGCCCGTCGGCGGCGACGACGCAGTACGCACGCCCGGCGCGCACCGCGCTGTCTTCGCTGCAGGAGCCGCGGATCACCAGCGCACCGTTGCCGCTCGCGACCACGAAGCGGGGCTCGTCGAAGCGCATCAGCCGGCGCATGCCGAGCGGCGGCTGGAAGGCGTACAGGGTCGTCGGCCCCTCGCGCTCGCCGCACACGAACCCGAACGACGCCCCCGCGCGGATCGCATGGCAGGCCGCCTCTCGCTCCGGATAAGCGTCGGGCGCGACGTCGATGACCGCCCCGTCGCGCAGCGAGACGCGCGCCAGGGCGCCGCCGCGAGCCACCACCGCGGTCGTGCTCGAGTCGGGCCACCCGTCCTCGACCGCCGCGCGGAGCGGGCGCCTCCCGAGAGGCCCCTGGGCGCGCGCCGGCGGCTCGTGCACGTCGTCGGAGACCTCCAGCGCGCGGTACGTCACGCCGCCGCGCGCATCGACCGCGTAGAGCCCGCTCGCGGTCATCACGGCAGGATCGCCGCCGACGACGGCGACCGAGGTCGGCCGCGCGTCGATCTCCACCTCGCGCCAGGTGGCCCCTGCGTCGAACGTGACGAGCAAGCCGCGCAGATCGGCCTCGACCACGGCGCGCCAGCCATCGGCGAACGCGATCTGGCCGTACGAGCTCGCCGGTGGGAGCGGGCCGAGCGGCATCGCCGCGCCCGTCTGCGCGTCGATCGCGAGGAGCCGGTGGCTGTGCGAGAGCCGAGCGTAGAGGCGATCGAACCCCGCGAGGATCTCGTTCGCCTCCGACGGCAGCTGGACGAGCGGCTCGAGCGGGGCGAGCCACGCCTGGGCCCGCCAGAGCTGCGCGCTGCCTCGGTTCGAGGAGTAGAACAGGTAACCGCCGCCCAGGCGCGTCGGCAGCTTGAGCGAGGTGACCTGACCCGACGGCAACAGGTCGGCGGCGCGCTCGAGCGATCCGTCGTCGTGCGCGACGACGCGCATGCGATCGATGAGCACCCGCTTGGCCCCCGCCTCGCTGGCCACCACACCGCGCTCTCCGACGAGGTCCGGGAGCAGCCGCGATGGAGTGACCATGGTCACGACCGCCCCCTGCGAGGCTCGCCCGCCCGGAGCCTGGCGCGACGCCTGCCCAGCGGCGCCGCGATCGCTCGACGCCTGTCCTCCGGATGGCGTCATCGCCGCCCGCCCACCGCACCCTGCCGCGCTCGCGCAGAGGAGCAGCGCCATCGCGGAGCGCCGCGCCGCGCCCGGCATCCACCGAGGCATCGGCGCGCGCAGCCGCCCGTCGGGCTCACTCATGACGGACGATGCTAGCGCGGCGGTCCGGGCGCCGCACCGTCCTTGCGGGCGCCCGCTCGAAGGTCCAGCCGCGGCTCGCGTCGTGCGTGTCTGCCGCGTCTGGCTCATGCCGTTCGCGCATCGCAGAGCCGGCGCCGGAGCAGCCGCCGCGCGCGGCTCCGGCGACGAGGATCTGCGCTCACCGATCGGACGACGGCCTGCGCGCGTTCACTTGCCCTTTGCGGAGCACTGCATCGCGCACATCAGATCGCCGGCCGCGCACCCGCAGCCGCCGCGCTTCGCGGGGGCCGGAGCGGCCGGCGCCGGGGCGGCGGCAGCAGGCGTCTGCTTGCCTGCGGTGCTGCCACCGGTGCTCGGTCGCGTCGACGGCCTCGTGCTCGGGCGCGCCCCTGCTGCCGTCGGCGTGGCGCTCGGCGCAGCGCTCGCGACCGGCTCTGCCGTCGCGGTCGCCGACGCCGTCGCCGACGCGGTGGGCGCCGGCTCCGGCTCGGGGGGCGCCGTCGTCGCCGGCGCGGCGGCCGTGGGCGGCGCCGTCTCCACCGCAGCGGGAACCGGCGTGCTGCCGCCGCCCTTCATCAGGAAGAAGACGCCTGCGATCGCGATGCCCGCGATCGCGATGCCCGCGCCGATGATCAGGGGGGCGCGGTTCTTGGAAGGGGCCTCGCCGACGTTCGGCGGCGCGACCGACGGCGCTCGCGCCGTGGTCACGATCGGCGCGCTGAGCTGGAACAGGCCGCCATCGTTGGCGACGATGCTCGCGACGGGCGACGGCGCTCGGACGCCAGCTCCCGATGCGAGGGCCTTCAGGTCGATGAGGCCGGAGTCCTCCGAGGCGCTGACGGCCGCCCGCGCCGGGGCAGGAGCGGCGGCCTTCGCCGTGAGGGCGCTCAGCGAGAACAGCATCGAGTTCTCGTCGCGCTGGCCAGGCGCGGCGCCGCTCTTGAAGAGCGGAGCGCTCGTCGCCACGTCGTCGGAGCTGGGCCGGTGCGCCTCGACGCCCGGGCTCCCGCCGAAGAGATCCTGCGTCGGGCGCGCCGGATCGCGACGCACCGCCGCTGCCCGGGGAGCGGCCGCCGCGACCGACTCGACGCCCGGGGAGGTCTGCCCGAGGGCCGCTCCCCCGCTGGGCACGGACGTCGACTGCACCGGCGCCTCCTGCGCGGCCGCCGAGGCAGGAGCGCTGCCTGCGTGCAGGGCCGCGACGATCGAGTCGATCTGGCCGAGCGGCTGCCAGTCGGCCATGCCGTCCGCCCAGACGTACGTCTCGGCGTTGATCACCCCCGCCTGGTAGCTCGTGACGATCTCGGCCAGCGCCATCGAGCGCTGATCGCCGTCCGCCACGTTGACCAGGTACGTCGTCCCGTCATTCGGAACGCTCGTGCCGGACACCGGATCGGCGAGCCCGCCGTTCGTCGTCACGCCCGAGCTGTTCACGAGGATCGTGGCGCCGCATTTGCGGCACTTGATCTTGACGGTTCTGCCTTGGACCTTCTCGTCCGAGACGGTGTATTTCGACTGACAGGACTGGCAGGTGATCTTCATTGGGGGCTGGCCCGCTGGGGTGTAGTGCCGGCGAGGCGTCGCGTAGAGTTTACCTTGATACCGCGCCGGTGGCCCGCTCTCTGACGTGCCAGTCGCGCGTCTGATCTCGCAGCTCCGCTTTACGATAGCCGAGGTCGTCGTCCCTTCGTAAAGCACAAAGGGACGGACCGCCGACGGGACCGTTGTCGGGGTGCGGCGCAGCAGCGCGCAGGTCGGGTCCAGGAGTGCGACCAGCCGCCTCGCGGCGGGGCTCAGGCGCCCATCCGCGCTGGGAGGCGGCTCACACTCGACGCGCCCGCGCGACCCGTGATTGCTGCGGTACTGCGAACATGCGGTGTGGCGGTGTGAGCTCGCGGCGCGGCGCGGTGTGGGTTCGCGGCGCGGAGCGGCAAGGATGCCCGTCAGGCGTCGCCGCGCGCGGAGCCGAGCTCTTCCAGGGCGGGCTCGTCGGTGACGACCGGCACGTCGTCGACCGGGTCCTGCGGCTCGGCGCTCTCGCTGTGCCCCTGGGCCTCGTGGCTCCCCACGTGCTCCCCGTACGCCTGCAGCTTCGAGTACAGGCCGCGGCGGCTGATCCCGAGCACGCGGGCGGCGCGCTGTTTGTTGCCGCGCACCGCCTCGAGGGTCAGCAGGATGAGCTTGCGCTCCGCATCCGCCAGGCGCGTCCCGACCGGAAGGCGCAGCACGAGCGGGTGCTCCGCCGCTTCGCCGGCGTCCCGCGACGGCTCGGCCTCGTGCGTGCCCGCCTCCCCCGGCCTCCGCGGCATCGAGGCGGGGCCGATGGAGGACGGCACGGGCTGCGCGCCGACGTGCGACGGCACGGGCTCGGAGGGGACCACCAGGTCGGCCGCATGAACGATCGGCACGGAGAGCGGCTCGGCCGGCTCGGCAGGGGCGACCGGCGCCGCCACCCTCGTCGACGGGATGCTGTCATAGGAACGCCGGCCCGCGCGCCGCTCGATCCGGCCCTGGCCGAGCTGGACGTCGTTGGCCGACACCAGCTCGTTCGAGGCGAATAGCGCCGTCTGCTCGATGACGTTGCGCAGCTCGCGGACGTTGCCGGGCCAGTCGTGCTCGGCCAGCCGCTCGACGGCGGCGTCCGAGAGGCGGCGGGCCGGGGTGCCGTAGCGCTTGGCGAACTTCAGCAGGAAGCGCTCGGCGATGGGCAGGATGTCCTCCCTGCGCTCGCGCAGCGGGGGCAGCGTCACCGTGAACACGTTGAGCCGGTAGTAGAGGTCCTCGCGGAAGACGCAGTCGTCGACGAGGTCGAGCAGGTCCTTGTTCGTGGCGGCGACGACGCGGACGTCGGCCTCGATCTCCTTGCGGCCGCCGACGCGCGTGAACCGGTACGTCTCGAGCACGCGCAGGAGGCTGACCTGCACGGCCGCGTCCATCGTGCCCACCTCGTCGAGGAAGACGGTGCCGCCAGCCGCCGCCTCGAACTTGCCCTCCGCAGCCGCGAACGCGCCGGTGAACGAGCCCTTCTCGTGGCCGAAGAGCTCGCTGCCGATGAGCTCGCGCGGGATCGCGCCCGTGTGGACCGGCACGAACGGGCCCGCGCGGCGGCGGCTCCGGTTGTGGATGGCGCGCGCGACGAGCTCCTTGCCCGTGCCGCTCTCGCCGACGATGAGCACGGGGGCCATCGTCGCGGCGACGCGATCGATGCGGGTGAAGACCTCCCGCATCCGCGGCGAACCGCCGATCATCCCCTCGAACACGAGCTGCCCATGGAGGGGATCGTCGTCGTCGAACTCGGTCGGCGGCGACGAGAGGAGCTCGCGCACGAGCAGCACGAGGCGCGCCGGATCGAGCGGCTTCTGGAGGTAGTCGGCCGCTCCCAGCTTGAGCGCGTCGACGGCGCTCGTGATCGACGCCGCGCCGGTGACCATGACCACGTGGGGCGGCGGCGCCTTCGGCTCCGGCCCCTCGAGCTCGCCGGGCGAGAGCCGGCGCATCAGATCGACCCCCGTCATGCCCGGCAGGTTGAGATCCGTGACGAGCACGTCAGCCGGCGTCCGCTGGTGGATCTCGAGCGCTTGCTCGCCGCTCGACGCGACGACGACGTCGAGCCCTTCGTGGCGCAGCACCGCCTCGAGGATGGCCGCCTGGTCGGGCTCGTCTTCGACGAGGAGGACACGGCCGTGATGGCTGTGGCTCCGATGCGGCGAGCGCGCTTGTCCGCGCGGAATTGCAGCTGAAACTGCGTTCGGTCCCAAAGCTTCCCTCCCAGCTCGGCGGACGGACGGCTCGGCCCCGTGCGAGTTGAAACGTGCCGTTAAACTTGTACCTCGCGGGGGCCTCGTATCAACTCGGGAGTTGCCTCCTTCTCGGGTGCAAAGCCCCCCTCACATACCGTCCGCGACATGCCGTGCCTGCCCGACGGATGCGGCGCCCCTGGCTCACTGACTCCTGTGGTGACACGCCGCCGCGCGCCTCACCAGCGCTCGATGATGCCGCATGCGATCCGATCGGCCAGCGCCATGCACGTAAGCATCGGATTCACTGCGGGACTTCCAGGAAAGACGCTCGTGTCAGCGACGTACACATTGTCCAGATCGTGGCAGCGCCCCTCCTCATCGACCACCCCGTCCTGCGGGCGCCTCGACATCCGCGCCGTGCCGAAGGCGTGATTCGCCGCGGTGATCGTGTCTCGTCCGTCGAGCCGTTTGCTCTTCAGGATCTCGGCTTCTTTCGGCGACCTCAGCTCGTCGGGCACCCCGTGCAACCCGGGCAGGATCGACGAGGCCCCCGCCGCCCAGCAGATGTCGGACAGGATGCCGAGACCGCGCTGGATCTTCTCGACGTCGCGCGGTGCGTAGTCGAATCGCACATCAGGGTCCCAGCTGCCTCGCTTCGGACGCACCGTCCCGCGCGATTGCTCGGCAGCAATGATGACGTCGAACGGCGCCATCCGGTTGTATGTCCGGAGGTGATGCTGGTAGTCGTGCCCGAAGCCGGGGAATCGCGCGGCGAGCACCGCCGGAGGCGACCAGAGGACCTCCAGCTTGATCCCTTGCTCGATGAAGTGGAGCGAATGATAGCCCTGGGTCGCGCCCTCCCATGGATCGATGGGCTCGGGGAACACCGCCATGATGGCGAGCCCCGGGTGGAGCTGCAGCTCGTTGCCCACGTAGCCGCTCGAGCCGCCGGCGCCGCTGCGGAGCAGGATGAGCGGGGTCGCCATGCAGCCGGCCGCGAGCACGACGAGCTCCGCCCTTATCTCGACGGGCGCCCCCTCGCGCCACGTGAAGGGCTCGATCGTGCGCCCGCGCATCCCGGCGGCGCGCCTGCCGGAGAGGAGCAGGTGCTCGGCGCGCACGCTGGTGAAGACGCGCGCGCCCGCCCGGATCGCGGCGGGGACGTACGAGACGTCGGTCGACATCTTTGCGCGGTTGCGGCACCCCGTGAAGCACTCGCCCGAGCCGCGGCAGCCGCGCACGTTGCGGTGGGTCGGCTCGCTCGACAGCCCCAGCGCATCGCAGCCCCGCTTGAAGCGCAGGTTGCGCTCGCCTTGCACTTCCATCGGCGTGGGCGAGACGCCGAGCAAGCGCTCGACGCGATCGTAGTGGGGCAGCAGCGCGTCCAGGGTGAGCGAGGCCGTGCCGGTCCGCTCTGCCCACTTGTCGAACACCCAGGCGGGCGAGCGCGCGCAGATGGCCGAGTTGACGACCGAGCCGCCCCCGAGCGCGATCGCCTGCATGGTCGGGATGAGCATGCGCCCGCGGGCGGCGCGCATCCCGCCCTCGCGCAGCGTGCGCGAGAGCGACTCGCCCGCCTCCTGGCGGAAATCCTCCACCCCGAGCGGCGGCCCCTCCTCGACGAGGATCACGTCGCGCCCCGCCTCGGCGAGCTCCTTGGCGACGACCGCGCCGCCCGGACCCGAGCCGACGACGAGCACCTCGCACGACGCCCGCACCTCGCCCTCGTAGTCGGCGAACACCTTCACCTGGGTGCGCGGCTCGCCGGGCGCGAGCGGCTCCACCGCGCCCCGCGATCGGAGCGTGGCCTCGGAGAGCGAGCGCCGCTCGCCGCGCTCGCGGCTCACGGCGCGAGGCGGCTCCGGGAAGACGGGGAGCTTCATGCCGTCACCCCCGGCACGAGCGACGGGGGCGCCGCGGCGGCGGGCTCACCCGCCGCTCTCCCGGCGGCGCGGCGCTCGAAGGGCGTGGCGCAGCAGGCGACGCCGATCGCGCCGGCGACCTTCTCGTTCGCGAGATAGCCCATCGAGAGCATCGTCCGCAGCGAGAGGAACGTCACCCGTCGGAGATAGATGCAGCTCTGCGCCATCGACGCGAGCACCGCGATGCGATCGGCCTGCGGGAGACGCGTGAAGCGGGCGCGGCGCGGCCCGAAGACCCACGGCGAGAGCTCGACGAAGTGGAAGAGCAGCCGCATGTAGGGCCGGAGAGGCCGCGGCGTGCGCGCGACGTAGCGGTCCATGTACTCGACCAGCCCGGCCTCCGTGCCGGAGACCGGGATTGGACCCCCGGCCGGGAACAGGGCGTCAGCGCAGGCCGCCACGATGGCCCGCTCCTTCACGGACAGCGCGGAAGAGGGAGCAGCAGGGGCCGACGCCCTTCGCACGAGGAAGGCGGCGGCGAGGGCGAGCGCCACCAGGGCGACGACGGGACCGATCACGGGCAGGTGCGCAACGAGCTCGCTCATCACTCGACTCCTTCCTTGTCAGCACGGGAAGCCGTCGCCGTGGCTGCCTCGACAGCGTAGTCCTACAGTCGGAGTGCGCAATTTCGTTCGCACTGCGTCGGGATGTGCGCGCACCATCCTGTCCTGATTTACGCAGCTCGACGTTGTGGCTGTGACAATCGCGGTATGGTCGGCGCCCGATGAGCGACGAGCCCGTGACCGCAGGGGAGAGGAGCGAGGAGGTGGGATACGACGAGTCCCTCGAAGGCGAGGAGCCGTCGGGAGCGGAGCGCCACGCCTCGCCGGCGCGCGATCTTCGAAGCTGGCTCGCTGGCGCTCCCCTCCCCGCTTCGCTGGAGCTCACGCTCGGGCTGCTCGCGCCGATGGTGATCACGATCGCGGCCGCGCTCCGCGTCGCGAGCTTCACGATCGACGACGCGTACATCTCGTTCCGGTACGCGGAGAACCTCGCGAACGGAAACGGGCTCGTTTACAACGTGGGCGAGCGCGTCGAGGGCTACACGAACTTCCTCTGGACGGTGCTGCTCGCCGCGGCGGTGAAGCTCGGCGCGGCGCCGGCGGCGGCGTCGAAGGTGCTCGGCGCCGCCTGCGCTGCAGGCGCGCTCGTCCCGACCTACCTCCTCTCCCGGCGGCTGCGTCCGTTCTCGAACGTGCCCTGCCTCGCGACGTGGCTGCTCGCGATGAGCGTCCTCTTCTCCGGCTACGCGGTGTTCGGGCTGGAGACGCCGCTGTTCCTCCTGCTCACGCTCGTGGGGACCGAGCTCTTCTTCCGCGAAGAGGACGCCGCCAGCGACGACGGCGGCGCTCGACCCGCGCTCGTCTTCTCCTGGTTCCCCTGGTTCCCCTTGTCCGGCGCGGTGTTCGCGCTCGCCGCGCTCACCCGCCCGGAGGCGCCGCTGTTCCTCGGGCTGCTCGTCGTCTGGCACTCGGAGCAGGCGCTCTCGCGCCGGAGCGTGCTGCGCCTGCTCGCGTTCGCGCTCCCGGTCGCCGCGCACCTCGTGTGGCGGCACAGCTACTACGGCGCATGGCTCCCGAACACGCTCGCCGCGAAGACGGGCGACTTCGCGCTGCAGATCCAGGGCGGGGGCGACTACGTCCGCAAGTACGCGCAGCACGCCGGCGCCTTCCTGTGGCTCGGGCTCCTGTCGGTCGCCTCGTCCATCGTCCACCGGCGCCGGAGCGGCCTCGCGATCGCGTCGATCGCGCTGCTCTTCGGCGTGTACGTCGTCGCGGTGGGCGGCGACTGGATGCCTTACTTCCGGTTCCTCGCGCCGGCAGAGCCGTTCGCGTTCCTGCTCGCCGACGACGCGGTCCGCGCGATCGCAGCGCGCCGCGAGCGCGTGGCGTCGCTCGCGATCGCAGCGTTCGGCGCGATCACGATCGCGACCCGCGCCGGCGAGCTCGTGCGGGCCCAGCGGAACCTCCTCGTCAACGACAAGGGCTTCTGGGACGACGCGGCAGGGCGCTCCGCGGAGTGGCTCGCCCAGAACGCGGAGCCTGGCCCCATCGCGCTCGCCGACATCGGCTACGTCGGTTACCGCACGGGCTTCCCGGTGGTGGACATGCTCGGCCTTCTCAGCCCCGAGGTCTCCCGCCTGCCGGGCGGGTACACGCACAAGGTCGGGGCCGGCTACACCGACGCGATCTTCGCGAAGAACCCGCGTTACTTCTTGGTCATCTCCTCCGGGATCGACTGCAAGAACCCGACGGTGCCCTCCTCCCGCGCCTCGTACGACGACCCCAGGTTCAAGGCGGACTACAGGCTCCTCCAGGCCATCGCCCTCCGGAAGGGCGGCGCCTGGTGCATCTACGGGAAGACGTCGTATCCCTGACGAGCGCTCCGACGAAGAGCGCGCGTCGCCGGAGCGTGCGCCTCATCGCGCGCTTCGCCTCGCGGCCCCTTCGCTCCGCGCCTCACGTCCGCGCGCCTGTCCCGGCCGGCGCTGCTCCTCGCTCCGCTTCCGCGTCGGCCGCGCGGGCCGCCCAGAACGCGCGCACGTCCTCGATGCGGTCGGTCCGGCGCGCGTCGGGCAAGCTGTCGAGCAGCACGCGGCCGTAGCCGCGCGTGCGGATCCTGCGGTCCAGGATCGCGACGATGCCGCGATCGGTGCGCGCGCGGATCAGCCGGCCGAAGCCCTGCTTCAAGGTGATCGCGGCCTGCGGCACGCTGTAGGCGATGAACGGGTTGCCGCCGCCCTGCTCGATCGCCGTGCACCGGGCCGCGACGACGGGATCGGTCGGCACGGCGAACGGGAGCTTCTCGATGATCACGAGGCGCAGCGCCTCGCCGGGGACGTCCACCCCTTCCCAGAAGCTCATCGTCGCGACGAGCACCGCGTGCCGCTCCGCGCGGAAGCGGCGCAGCAGCGCGCCCTTCGGCGCGTCCCCCTGCACGAGCAGCGGAGCCTGCCGCCCCGGAGCGCTCCCGTCCGCCCGGGCGACCGCCGAGGCGCGCGCGAGCCGGACGCGGAGGGCCGCGGCGAGCGCGTTCATCGCGCGGATCGACGTGCAGAGGAGGAACGCGCCGCCGCCCGTGATCCCGATGAGCTCGGCCGCGCGATCGGCGGCGCGCTCGACGAACGCAGCGTCGGTCGCCTCGGGGAGATCGCGCGGCGTGTAGAGCAGCGCGGCGGTCGGGTAGTCGAAGGGCGACGGGACCTCGAGCTCGTCGACAGGGACCGACACGTCCTCGTCGAGGCCCATGCGCGAGCGGAGGAAGCGGAACCTCGCCCCGGCGGAGCCGCTCGTCGTCAGCGTGGCGCTCGTCAGCACCACGGCGCCGATCCGCTCGAAGACGTGCTCGCGCAGCATGTCCCCGAGATCGACCGGCGACGCGCCGAACGAGACGGCGCGGCCGCGCACCTCGACCCACGTGACCTGGTTCGTCGCGGGGTCGACGATGCGCGCCGCGTCGTCCCGCAGCTGCGCGGCGCGGTTGCCGACGAGCTGCACCGCCTCGCTGATCGCGTTCGCGCTCGCGTACGCCGCGAGCGCCTCGAGGTGGTCGTCGAGGCGGTGGTACGCGTCGAGCAGCTCGCCCGACCAGGCGTCCCTGGCGAGCGGGCTCCGGGCCTCGCCGCGATCCCCACCGCCGGCGGCGCCGCCCAGCGAGGCGAGCCGATCGAAGAGCGCGTCCGCGGACTCGCGCACGACGGCCGTGATCGCCGTCCCCTCGCCCCGCCCGAGGATGCGATCGGCGAGGCCCGACGCGATGAAGGCCCGGTCCGCGTCGCGCAGCATCGAGTCGACCCGCGCGCGCGAGACGCGGACGCCGAAGAAGCCCGTCGCGATGTCCTCGAGCTGGTGCGCCTCGTCGAAGATGACCGCATCGTACGGCGGGAGCGCGCCGGCGCCGGCGAAGCCGCGGCGCGCTCCGGCGATCTTCAGCGCGAGATCCGCGAAGAAGAGGTGGTGGTTGACGACGAGGAGGCGCGCCGCCTCGCTGTCGCGCTTCATCCGCGTGACGAAGCACCGCTCGAAGTGCTCGCACGAGGCGCCGAGGCGCGTCTCGCTGGACGACGCGACCTCTCGCCAGAGCGGATCCCCCTCGGCGAGGTGGGCGAGCTCCGCGACGTCGCCCATCTCGGTCTCCTGCGCCCACGCCTCGATCAGCGGCAGCGAGCGCCCCGCGATCCCGGCGCCCGCGCCGGGGCTCGTCCGGAGCTCGCCGAAGCGCCGCAGGCACAGGTAGTTGCCGAGCCCCTTCACCAGCGCCGCGCGCGGATCCAGCCGGAGGTGCTCGGCCACGAGCGGCAGGTCCTTCGTGTAGATCTGGTCCTCGAGCGCCTTCGTCGCGGTCGAGACGACGACCTTGCGACCGCTCAGGATCGCGGGCACCAGGTAGGCGAGCGTCTTGCCCGTCCCGGTGCCCGCCTCGCAAAGGAGGATGCGGTCCTCCGCGAGCGCCCGCTCGACGGCGCTCGCCATCGCCACCTGCCCCTCTCGGTCCTCGTACCCGTCCAGGCCACGCGCGAACGGGCCAGAGGGCCCGAGCAGGCTCGCGGCTCGATCGAAGGGCATCGCGTACCGCTCAGCGCGGCAGGGCGGTCTTCTCCAGCGAGAGGGCGAACCCCACCTCGCTGACGGCGAGCTCGAGCGACGCCACGCGCTTCTCGAAGTGGACCTCGCACCACGTATCGAGCGTCCGCTCGGCGTCGCCGGGGTCGCGGACGTGGCGGAGGGCGGCCTCGGCCTCGGTGTAGCCATGCGCCACGGCGGCCTCGGCCATCCCGCGCGCCCGCTCGAAGAGCTGCTCGTCCGCCGCCCCCGGGAAATCGTTGCGCTGGGCGCGCACGACGAACCCGACCCGCAGCGGCTCCGCGCCCACGACGATCCCCGAGTCCATGAGGAGGTTCTCACGCACCCGCTCCGCGACCTGCACGGCGTCGCCCCGGGTGCGGTAGACCTCGAATCCGGCCTGGAGCAGGGCCTTCTTTATCTCCGCGGGTGTCGGCATCTTCCGCTGGTTTCCGGCTACCCCCAGCTGTCAGCAGGAACATCCATCGCAAAATTGCGGGTGCCTCGTCAAGCCGACAGCGCCGACCACGTGTGGCGCTCTGGAACGCCGGCGCGCTCGTGTGTGCTCAGGAGCTCGATCGCGGCGACCTCGAGGGGCCGCCTTCCAGGCCCCCCAGGCCGTTGATGCCCTCTCGATCCTCCAGACCATCCAGGAAACACACACCGACGATCGATCCGTCGGGCTCGTCTTGCACCCACATTATCCTACCTGGACGCGGGCTCCTGCCGTCGAGCCAGACCGTTAGTTCCGTACCAGGGTCGAGTGAATTTTCTATCACTACCCTGAGCCCGCCGACGCTCACGTTCAGCGTCCAGCCGGCGACGGCGCGCTCGCCGGTCTCCAAGCGTACCCGCTCGCTCAGCTCGCGGCGGGGGCTCCTGCGACGGTTGGCCAGGAGCTCAGGGGGAATCTGGAGGGACGGGGGTGTGAGGGTTCTGCGTCGAATCACGAAAGAAAATTACAAGCACACGCCGTACCCGGGGACAGAAATGTGGGCTCCGGTCGATATTCAGCGTGGACGGGAGAGCCGGGTCCTGCATGGCGCACGAAGATGCGCCCCCTACGGCGGTCGCTCAGTGCGCGTCTGCGTGGTCGGGCTGGTGGCCGGAGCCGTCGCTCGGCTCCTCGAAGACAGAGACGGGCTCGAGCAGGGACAGCTGCTCGCGCTTGATGCCTACGCCCTTGTCGGAGAAGAAGAGGTCGTTCTCCTGAAGCCGCGAGCGCACACGGGCGATGAACAGGATAGGCATGCCCGCCTGCGTGTAACCGAGCTGCACGAGCGTGCCCTTCGGCCAGTTGCCGCCGTCGAACGCGAGCTCCTTGCGAAGCGTGTAGAACCCTTCGGCGGGGAGGCGCTGCAGGGAGTCCGCCCACGTCGTGCCCCGGAACGCGACCGCAGGACCGTGGAAGTGCCAGCGGTTGTGAACGTTGTGGTCGGGCGTCGTGACCGTCGGCAGACCGTTGTCCGAGTGGTTGTGGAAGGAAACGATGGTGCCAGCAGGCACCTTGTCCTCGTGTCCGGGGAGCGGCTTTGTCGTCAGGTAGAGGCCGCAATCGGGGAGCTGTGACTTCGAGCTTGCCATGGCATGAGCCCCTAGCCCCGCTCCCGACCGCCGTAAAGACACGCCGTCGACGCCGTGCTATGCCGCGCCAGGCCAAGGCGGGAGGCCGCTCGAAGAGCGAGCGGCGCACGCCCCGGGAGCGAGCCCTTCGTGAACAGACTGAGCCAAATCTTCGGCGCTGCCATCATCATCGCGATCGCCGTCGTCTTCATCGTCCAGTTCCGCCCGAGCACGGGCCCCGTGCAGTCGGCGGGGAGGACCTGTGCCGTCGAGGTCCGAGGCAGCTGCATCTCCTCGACCGACTTCAACGCGTCCAAGAACCTGCTCGCGATGCGGAGCGTCGACGAAAACCGCCTCCGGGCGATGGGTTACCGACGGCTCACGGCGGAGGGGCTCTACGAGCGGTGGCTCCTCAACGAGGACGCGAAGCGCCTCGGGATCACCGTCTCGGACGACGAGCTCACGAACGAGCTCGTGTCTGGCAGGGTGCATGTCTCGCTCCCGGCAGACAAGATCCGCCAGGTCGGTTACGCCCTCAGCCTCCGGGAAGACCTCACTCGCTACCTGGACGTTCGCAACCGGCAAACGAAGAAATTCGACAACAAGCAGTACGAGAAGCAAATCCGGAACATCACGAAGATGAGCCCCACCGACTTCCGCGATTACCAGCGGAAGGAGCTCATCGCCGCCCGGATGCGCGACCTCATCCGGGCGCGGGTCCGGGTCGGCGAGAATGAGGCGTTCGAGCAGTTCTCGCGCGAGAAATCCACCAGGACGCTCGCCTACGTGCGCTTCGACCGGCGCTTCTACAGCGATCTCATCGTGGACACGTCGGAGAAGGCGATCCAGGCCTGGGCCGACACCAACAAAGAAGAGCTCGACAAAGCCTGGGAGGGGCGGAAGGCGCAGTATCAGCCCGAGTGCCGCGTCGCCCGAGAGCTCGTTGTCGAGGTGAAGCCCGAGGAGGCCGAGCAGGGGCCGGAGGCGGGCAAGGCGGCCGCGAAGTCGCGGATCGAGGGCGCGGTCCAGCGCCTCAAGAAGGGCGAGAGCTTCGCCGACGTGGCCCGCACCGCGAGCGACGGGCCGAGCGCGGCGCGCGGCGGCGAGCTCGGATGCGTGGCCAAGGGCCGCCTGAGCAAGCCTGTCGAGGACAAGCTCTTCGAGATGAAGGCGGGCGACGTGTCGGACCTCATCGAGACCGAAGACGGCTTCCACGTGATCAAGCTCGAGCAGATCGCGAAGGACGCCGAGGCCGAGAAGATCGGCCGGCAGGAGGCGGCGCGCGACCTCTACATCGCCCACGAGTCGGAGCGGCTCGCGGCCGAGGCCGCGAAGCAGGTGCTCGCCGCCGCCGCGGGCGGCAAGTCGCTGGAGGACGCGCTCGCCGCCTACATGGCCCAGCTCACGCCGGCGAAACCGAAGGAGAAAACGAGCGAGAAGGCGGGCGCCGCGCCGCCGGGCGCGAAGGCGGGCGGCGAGCCCGCCGCGGCGAAGCAGGACGGGAACAAGGAGGCGGGCGCGAAGGAGGGTGGCCAGGCCGAGGCCGGGGATGCGCGGGCTCCCTATACGATCGCGAACCACCCGAACCGACCCACCGTCGAGACGAGCCTGCCGTTCAACGTCTCCGGCTCGCCCATCGCGGACGCGAAGGACAGCACCGAGGCCGCGCGCATCGCCTTCCAGCTCGACAAGCCGGGCGATCTGCCCAAGGACGTCGTGGCGCTGGCGAACGGTTATGCCGTGATCCAGCTCAAGGAGAAGACCTCCGCGAGCCAGGAGCAGTGGGACAAGGACCGCGAGTTCTACACGTCGGCCATGCGCGCCGCGAAGCAGAACGACGCGCTCATCGGGTACGTGCGCCGGCTGAAGTCGACGATCGGCAGCGAGGTGAAGTACGACCAGAACCTCCTGAAGGAGTCCAAGCCTGCCGAGGATGGCTCCGGCGAGCCGCCGCTGCCGCTCGAAGACGAGGGGGAATGACGTCGCTCCCGCTGCGTGACGCGCGCGACGTCGTCCTCTCGAACGGCCTCAAGGTCGTCCTCGTCCCGCAACCGCACGTCCACCGGGCGGTCGCCTCGCTGTACCTGCGCGTCGGCTCACGGTTCGAGAGCCAGCAGAACAACGGCATCTCGCACTTCCTGGAGCACATGGTGTTCCGGGGGACGTCGACGCTGCCGTCCGCGCATGCGCAGGCGCTCGCCTTCGAGCGCCTCGGAGGGACGCTCTACGCGGCGACCCACGTCGACCACGGCGTGATGAGCATCTCCGTGCCGCCGACGAACCTGGAGCCGGTGCTCGCCCTGCTCGGCGAGGTGACCACGTCGCCCCGCTTCACCGCGATCGAGGTCGAGCGAGGCATCGTGCGCGAGGAGATCCTCGAGGACCTCGACGACGAGGGGCGCGACATCGACGCGGACAACAACGCGCGCGCGCTCATGTACGAGCGGCACCCGCTCGGGTTCACCATCACGGGCGACATCGCGGCGCTCGATCGGTTCGACGAGCCGATGCTGCGCGCGCACCACGCCCGGCACTACACGACGGCGAACGCGGTGCTCTGCCTGGCGGGGCGGCTCGATCCCGAGGCGTGCGCGCGGGCGGCCGAGCGGCACTTCGGCGCCATGCCGCGCGGCGAGCAGGTGCCTGCCGCGCCGCCGCCCAACGGGCAGAAGAAGCCGAGGTTCCGCTTCATCGAGAACCAGTCGAGCCAGACCGATCTACGGATCGCGTTCCGGGGCGTGAGCGAGCGCGATCCGCGCGAGCCCGCCGTGGAGATGCTGCTCCGCGTCCTCGACGACGGCATGTCGACGCGGCTGTACGAGCGGATCTGCGATCGGCTGGGCCTCTGCTACGACGTGTCGGGGATGTTCGAGGCCTACGAGGACGACGGGGTCGTCGACATCGCCGCGGGCGTCCAGCACGACCGCGCGACCGTGGTGGTCCGGGAGATCTTCGCGTTGCTCCGCGAGCTCGCCGAGGTCGGCCCGCGCGAGGACGAGCTCGCCAAGGCGCGGGACCGCCACCTCTGGTCGGTGGAGGCGATGCTCGACGACGTCGAGGCGACCGCCGGCTTCCATGGGCTGGCCGCGCTCGCCGACATCACGCGCACCCCGGAGGCGCGGCACGAGGAGCTCGCGCGCGTCAGCGTCGCCGACGTGCGCGACGCCGCGCGCGCGCTGTTCAGGCCGGAGCGCCTGACCGTGGTGGCCGTGGGCCTGCTCCGCTCCTCGGAAGAGGCGAAGCTGGAGAAGGCCGTCCGCTCGTTCGGTTGACCCAGCGCGAGCCAAGAGCCGCGACGCACCACGACAGCGGCGATCGCCGAGGAAGCGGAGGGAGCCCCGGTAAGGGGGCGGCCGCTGAAGGGCGCCCCCGTGCGCATGGCTGGCCCCTGCTACTCGCTCCGGCGCGCGAACCGTGGTGCCCGGGCATACGTGTCAGCGGGGCTTTCGAGGGGAGCCGAGCGCGTTCGGGGCCTTGAATAATCTATTTGCATCTATGCGCATCAACACATATGTATGAGCCATGGTCTCGGTCGTAGAGACGCCGGCTCAACCGGAGGAGGCGGTCGCGCGGTGCGAGCTGTACCGGCTGCTGGCGGATCCGGTGCGGGTGCGGCTCCTCGGCCTGGCCGCGGCGGAAGAGCTCGCCGTCGGAGAGCTGGCCGAGCTGCTCCGCGAGGGTCAGCCGAAGATCTCCCGCCATGCGGCCGCGCTCCGCGAGGCGGGGATCTTGCTCGCCCGGCGCCAGGGGACGTGGACGCTGCTCCGCCTGGACCCGCGCGCGACGACCGATCCCGTGGTCGACGACGCCGTGCGCGCGGGCCAGCGCGCGTGCGCGGCGGACGGGACGCTCGCGTGCATCGAGGAGGTGCTGGCCGCGCGCGACGCCGAGACGCGCGAGTTCTTCGCGCGCGGCGGGCGGCCGTTGCGCCCGGGGCCGCCGTCCGAGCTCGCCGCCTACCTCGCGGCGCTCGCGCCGCTCTTGCCCCACAGGCGGCTGGCGGTCGACGCGGGCACCGGCGACGGGGCGCTTCTCGAGGTGCTATCGCCCGTCTTCGATCGCGTGGTCGCGCTCGATCGCGCGAGCGCCCAGCTGCAGCTCGCCGGGGAGCGCCTGCGGAGGCGCAGCCTCGAGAACGTCGAGCTGGTGTGCGGCGAGATCGACGGGCCCGAGGTGATCCAGGCCGTGGCGCGCGCGCTCGGCGGCGATCCTCCGGGGGCCGACGAGGCCCTCTCCGGGGGCGCCGACGTGGTCTTCGCGGCGCGCGTGCTGCACCACGCGCCTCAGCCGGCGAAGGCGATGCGCGCGCTCGTCGAGCTCGCGCGCCCGGCCGCGCCCGGCCGCGGCGACGGCGCGCACGCCCGCGGGGGCGCGGTGTGCGTGCTCGATTACGAGGTGCATCACGATCAGGCCCTTCGAGAGCAGGAGGCGGACATCTGGCTCGGCTTCTCGCCGGGCGACCTCCGGGGTCTCGCCGAGGAGGCCGGGCTCTCCGGCGTCGAGCTCCGGCGGCTGCCGTCCGCATGGCAGGGCGAAGGCCCGGATCGACACCTGGTTTGGCAGCTGCTCGTCGGCTGGCGCGGCGCGCGCACAAGCGCATTCACCGAAAAGGCAAAGGGACACCATGACTGCTGAGAAGAAGCTCTCGTACAAGGTCGCCGACATCACGCTCGCGGACTGGGGTCGCAAGGAGATCCGCATCGCCGAGAAGGAGATGCCCGGGCTGATGGCGCTCAGGGCGGAGTACGGCTCGACGCAGCCGCTCAAAGGCGCGCGCGTCGCCGGCTGCCTCCACATGACGATCCAGACGGCGGTGCTGATCGAGACGCTGGTGGCCCTCGGCGCCGAGGTCACGTGGACGAGCTGCAACATCTACTCGACGCAGGACCACGCGGCGGCGGCGATCGCGGCGGCCGGTATCCCGGTCTTCGCGTGGAAGGGCGAGACCCTCGAGGAGTACGACTGGTGCATCGAGCAGCAGCTCTACGCCTTCAAGGGCGGCAAGGGGCCCAACATGATCCTCGATGACGGCGGAGATCTCACGATCGTCGCCCACGAGAAGCACCCGGAGCTCTTCACCGGCGCCGATCCCATCCGCGGGCTCTCCGAGGAGACGACGACCGGCGTGCACCGGCTCTACGAGATGCACCGCGCGGGCAAGCTGAAGGTGCCCGCGATCAACGTCAACGACTCGGTGACCAAGAGCAAGTTCGACAACCTCTACGGTTGCCGCGAGTCGCTGGGCGACGGGATCAAGCGGGCCACAGACGTGATGTTCGCCGGCAAGGTCGCCGTCGTGTGCGGCTACGGCGACGTCGGCAAGGGGTGCGCGCAGTCGCTGCGCGGCCTGGGGGCGCGCGTGATCATCACCGAGATCGACCCGATCTGCGCGCTACAGGCGGCGATGGAGGGCTACGAGGTGAAGCGCCTCGAGACCGTCGCCCCGATTGCCGACATCTTCGTCACGGCGACGGGCTGCGAGGACGTCGTCCGGGCGGAGCACATGATCGCGATGAAGGACGAGGCGATCCTCTGCAACATCGGGCACTTCGACTCCGAGATCCAGATCGCGTGGCTCGAGAAGAACCCCGAGATCAAGGAGGAGAACATCAAGCCGCAGGTCGATCACTTCATCTTCCCGGACGGCAAGCGGCTGATCGTCCTCGCTCGCGGCCGGCTCGTGAACCTCGGGTGCGCCACCGGCCACCCGTCGTTCGTGATGTCGACCTCGTTCTCCAACCAGGTCCTCGCGCAGATCGCCCTGTGGACCGAGAAGCACACGATCGGCGTCCACCTGCTGCCGAAGAAGCTCGACGAGAAGGTCGCCGCGCTGCACCTGCCGAAGCTCGGGGTCGAGCTGACCCAGCTGACGGCGGAGCAGGCGAAATACCTGGGCGTCCCCGCCGAGGGCCCCTTCAAGGCCGAGAACTACCGCTACTGAGCGGCGGGCTTTCGGCGCCTCCGCCGCTGGGGTAGGCGGCCGATCGATGGATCCTCGCCACAGCAAGGACGAAGCCCAGCACTACCTCGACACCTACGCCTCGACCTGGGGCGAGGATCTCGCCCTCCGCGTCTACACCTCCCGCCTCCTCGGCGCCGATCCGTCGCTCGTCCTGCACGGGGGCGGGAACACGAGCGTCAAGAGCACGGCCGTCGACCTGCTCGGCGATCGCGTCGACGTGCTCTTCATCAAGGGCAGCGGGTGGGATCTCGCGACCATCGAGCCGCGCGGCTTCCCGGCGTGCCGCCTCGCGCCGCTCCAGCGCGCGTGCGCGCTCGAGGCGATGACCGACGAGCAGATGGTCGCGCTCCTGCGCGGCCAGATGCTGGATCCGGCGAGCCCGACGCCGTCGGTCGAGGCGCTGCTGCACGCGATCATCCCGGCGAAGTTCGTCGATCACACGCACGCGGACGCGGTGCTCGCGGTCATCGATCAGCCCGGCTCGGCCGAGGTCGTCCAGGCGATCTACGGGGACGGCGCGCTCTTCGTGCCGTACGTGATGCCAGGCTTCGCGCTCGCCCGCCGCGTCGCGGAGCTCGTCCGGGAGCGCCTCGCGCGAGGGGCGCTCCCGTCGCTGATGATCCTCGACAAGCACGGCGTCTTCACGTGGGGAGACACCGCCGAGGAGAGCTACGCGCGCATGATCGACGCCGTGACGCGCGCCGAGCACTACATCGCCGAGCGCAGCGTGGTCGTCTCGCACCCCACGGTCGCGGCGGATCCGGACCTCCGGGCCGCCATCGGGCCGGTCGTCCGCGGAGCGCTCGCACGCGCGTCGGGGCGCCCCTGGGTCTGCACGCTCCGCACCGGCCTGGAGCTGCTCGCGTTCTGCGCGCGCGACGATCTGGCCAGGGTCTCGCAGATCGGCTGCGCCACGCCGGATCACGTCATCCGCACCAAGGCGCGGCCGCTCGTCATCGACGCCCACGCCATCACCGACGCGGCGCGGTTCCGCGCGACCGTCGAGCAGGCCATCGCGAGGTACGTGGCCGAGTACCACGAGTACTTCCGCCGCTCCTGCGCGGCGCGGGGCGTCGTCCGCGATGAGCTCGATCCGTTCCCGCGGGTGCTGCTGTTCCCCGGCGCGGGCGCGCTGTGCGTGGGCGGCTCCCGCGCCGAGGCGGAGATCGTCGCGGACGTCTACGCTCATACCGTCTCCGTGATCGAGGCCGCCGAGGCGCTCGGCGGGTACCAGCCGGTCCCGGAGCTCGACCTGTTCGACATGGAGTACTGGAGCCTCGAGCAGGCGAAGCTGAAGCTCGGGGCGGGCCAGCGGGGCCCGCTCGATCGGCGGATCGCGCTGATCACGGGCGCCGCCTCGGGGATCGGCCACGCGACCGCGGCGGCGTTCCTCGCCGCGGGGGCGCACGTGGTGCTGGCCGATCGCGACGAGGAGTCGCTCGAGAAGGCCGCCGCCGAGCTCGGGGGCCGCTACCGCGGCCGCTGCATGAAGGTCGCCTGCGACGTGCGCAGCGAGGCCAGCGTGCACCGCGCCTTTGCGCAGAGCGCCGCGCACTTCGGCGGCGTCGATGTCGTCGTCTCGAACGCCGGCCGCGCGTTCTCGGGCTCCCTCCACACGTCCGAGGGGCACGAGGCGCTGTGCGCCTCGCTCGAGCTGAACCTGCTCGGCCACCAGAACGTCGCCCGCGCGGCGGCGCGGGTGCTGCTCGCGCAGGGATCAGGCGGCGCGATCCTGTTCAACGCCTCGAAGAGCGCGTTCAACCAGGGGCCCGACTTCGGCCCCTACGGCGTCGCCAAGGCGGCGCTCGTCTCGCTCATGCGCCAGTACGCCGTGGACCTCGGACCTCAGGGCATCCGGGCCAACGCCGTGAACGCCGACCGGATCCGCACCGCGCTCTTCGGCGCCGGCTTGCTGGAGGCGCGCGCCCGCGCCCGCAACGTCTCGGTCGACGACTACTTCCGCGACAACCTGCTCCGGCGCGAGACCACCGCGGCCGACGTGGCGCAGGCGTTCCTCTACCTCGCGACGGCCGAGGCCACGACGGGCTGCGTGGTGACCGTCGACGGCGGGAACGCCGCCGCGTTCCCCCGCTGAGCCGGTCGGCTCAGAGCCCCTGCGCGCTCGCGCCGCCGCCGCCGCCGCCGCCCTCGCCGAGCGCGGGCCCGTCGAGGGGCTTATGGGCGTCGAGCCGGATCTTCTTCCAGTCCCCCGAGCGGAACTTCCACACCATGGTCGCGGCGAGGAGGACCACGTAGGCGACGCCGGCGCCCCAGATGCCCATCAGGCCGAAGCCGAGCGTGATGCCGAGCAGCCACGCCAGCGGGACGAGGCAGGTGAAGTGCAGGATGAGCTCCACGACCATCACGAACAGCGTGTTGCCCGCGCCGAAGAGCGCCTGCGTCAGGATCATGCCGACCGCGACGAGCGGCGTGCAGATGCCCATGACCTGCAGCGGCCGGAGCGCCGCGGCCTGGACGAGCTCGCTGCTGCTGGCGAACGCGAGGATCTGCCGCGCGAAGATCGCCTCGAGCAGGCCGACGACCCCGAAGATCGCGAGCCCCAGCCGGACGCTGGTCCAGCCGAAGCGCGCGGCCTTGTCGCCGTCCTTCTCGCCGAGCGACTGCGCGACCAGCGTCGCCGTCGACGTGCCGAAGGCGAGGCAGGCGGTGAACGTGAGCTTCAGGATCCCGACGATCACCGTGGTGGCGGCGCCGTACACCGGCTCCGCGCGGCCGCCGGGACAGAGCGGCGAGACCACGCCCGCCGGCGCGACCTGGTCGAGCTTGCTGGCGATCGCGTAGAAGAGGGCGAAGCCCGTCATGATCGCGACGGTGGCGACGGCGCTCGGGATCGACAGCCTGAGGATGGACCAGACGAGCGGGGCCGAGAGCTTGCTCGTGGCGAACGGGCGGTAGCGGCGCCGGTACTCCGGCAGGAGCGCGTACGCGAGCATGATCGCGAGGCCGACGTAGGTCGAGATGAAGCCGGCCATGCCCGCGCCGGCGATGCCGTACTTCGGGATGCCGAGCGAGGCGTTGCCGAAGATGAGCAGGAGGCAGAGCACGATGTTCAGCCCGTTCATCGCGAGGGCCGAGACCAGGTGGATGTGCGTCTTGCCGATCCCGTCGAAGAACGCCTTCAGCGCGAACGTCGCCGCCATCGACGTCACGCCGAGCAGGCGCCAGCCGAGGTAGTCGAGCGCCGCCTGCCGCGCGTCCGGCACCTTGATGATGACGGACAGGATGTACGGCATCGTCAGGTACCCGATCGCGGAGAACACGACGCCGGCGACGAGCGCGAAGAACAGGGCGTTCGCGAGGACGGCGCCAGCGTCCCCGGGGCGATTCTCGGCGAAGCGGCGCGCCGTGAACGCCTGCGTGCCGACCGAGATCGCGCTGAGCGAGCCGCCGAACAGCCACAGGACGATCAGCGACGGCAAGAGCGCCGCGTGCGCGTTCGAGGACTCGGGGCACGGCAGGTGCGCGAAGAAGACGATGTCGACCTCGTTGACGATGCTCTGGGTGAGCATCGCCGCCACGGTCGGCAGCGCGAGCCGCAGGATGGCGCGATGGGGTGGCCCCGACGTAACGGCGTTCGAACCCGGCGCGGACAGGGCGATCTGAGCCATCGCAGGCTGCGCGGTATACAACGCCGCAGCCCACGCGCGAGCGAAATGCGCCGCGCGACGCGGGGCTACTCCGCTTTCGCGACCCGGGACCGCCGCTTGTGACGGCGCCGCTTCGCTTCGCCGCGATCCTCGTGCGCGTCTTTCGCCGCCGTGTCAGCCTCGCCACGCGCGGGTGTCGGCGCGGCCGACTCGCGCGCCGCGGACGAGGACGATCGCTCGCGCGCCTTCTGCTCGCGCTTCGCGACCTCGCGGGAGGCGCGATCCGCCGCGCCGCGCGCCGCAGGTTTGGCGGCCTTGGGCGCCGGTGCGCGCGCGGCCGTCGCCGAGGCGCGCCGGGCGGACTCGTCCCTCGCCGATGGCTTCGCCGCGTCGCGCTTCGCGATGGCGGCCTGCGCATGCGGCACCGCCGCGGGCAGCGCGGCTCCCTCGCGGGGCGCGGCGGGCTCAGCTCCGGTGGCGGACACAGCCGCGAGGGCGGAAGGCGTGGCGCTCCCCTGCCCTGCCGCGCCAGGTCCTGGCGCGCTGGCAGCTGCGAGAGCTGCCGCGGCGGACGCCGGTGCGTAGGAGGCTGCCGCGAGCGACGGCGCCTCCGCGGCTGCCGCCGGCGCCTCCGCGGCTGCCGCCGGCGCCTCCGCAGCGACTACCGGCGCCTCCGCGGCTACCGCCGGCGCGCCGGGCGCAGCGGGCTGCGCCTCGTCGCCCGACGCCGCGGTCGCCTCGCCCGCGGCGCCGACGAGCGCAGCGACCGCGGGGACCCTGGCCACCAGCTCGCGCCCCTTGCCGACCACCAGCACGCCCGCGAGCGTCATCGCGGCGGCCACCGCGGCGAACCCCAGCGCGCGGCGGCGGGTGCGCGCGCGCGCGGGCTGCCCCAGCGCATCCAGGATGGCCTTTCGCATCTCGGCGGCGCTCTGGAAGCGGACGCTCGGATGACGGGCCAGCGCGCGCATCACCAGATCGTCGACGAAGGTCGGGATCTGCCGGGTCGGCGCGCGCTCGCGGAGGCGCTCGGGGCTGCCCTTGATCTTCGCGTCGATCAGCGCGACGAGGCTCTGCTCGACGAACGGCAGGCGCCCCGTGAGCATCTCGTAGAGGACGCAGCCGAGCGCGTAGAGATCGGCGCGCCCGTCGATGCGCCCCGACGCGGCCTGCTCGGGGGCCATGTACTCGGGCGTCCCGACGATCGCGACCGCTGCCCGGGCCGGCCCTTCGCCGGCGCCCGTCTCGTCCGCGACGCCGTCGGCCTCGCCGCGATCCTCGGAGAGGCGCTTCGCGAGCCCGAAATCGAGCAGCTTGAGGCCGGCGTCCGCGAGGGAGAGCGCCCCCTCGGCGCCGCGCGGGCGCGTCATGAACAGGTTCTCGGGCTTGATGTCCCTGTGAACGAGCCCCTCGGCGTGCGCGAGCTCGAGCGCGCTCAGCACCTTGGCGGCCATCGCGAGCGCGTCCCTCCAGTCGATCGCGTCGCCGCGGACGAGCAGGGCGTCGAGCGTCTCGCCCTCCAGGAGGTCCATGGCGCAGAACAGCCGGCCATCCGCGGCCATGCCGAAATCGTGGACCTTCACGAGGTGCTCGTGGGAGAGGCGCGAGAGCACGCGCGCCTCGCGGCGGAAGCGGCTCGCGACCACGTCGGTCGCCGAGTGCTCCGCGGAGACGACCTTGAGCGCCACGCGGCGCACCAGATCGACGTGCTCCGCCTCGTGGACGGTGCTGCTCGCGCCCGTCCCGATCTCGCGCAGCAGCCGGTAGCGCGTCCCGGGCAGCGTGCCGTCGTCCACGCGCTCGGCGGAGGCCATGGCCTCCGCGCGCGGGCTCACCGGCGTCACGGCCGTGGCGCGGTGGGCCTTGGCAGCGGCGACGAGGGCCGCGAACTCGCTGCGCGAGCGCCCCGGCTCGCCAGGGAACAGGCGCTGCATCAAGTGCGCGGCCCGCGCGCGCACGCCGCGTTCGCCGCCGGGCAGGGCGACCGCCGCCCCGAGGAGCGCGGCGAGGTCGCGCGCGGCGGCGCGGCTCGACGGGTAGCGGGCGTCGCGGTCGAAGGCCGTGAGCCGCCCGATGGCGGCGTCGAGCGCCGAGGGAGCCCCGAGCGACAGCGCGATCGGCGGCGGATCGTTCTGGTTGCGCGCGACCGCGGCCATGTGCGCCTGCGCGTCGCCCTGCAGGAACCGGCGCCCCGCGCACAGCTCCCAGAGCATGATCCCGAGCGCATAGAGATCGACCCGCGCGTCGCCCGGATCTCCGTTGGCGACCTCCGGCGCGACGTAGCCCGGCTTCGCGAAGACGACGCCCGCGACCGTGTGGCAGCGCCGGTTCTGCCCGCGGGCGGTGCCGAAGTCGATGATCTTCACGTCGCCGGCGAAGCCGAGCATCACGTTCTGCGGCGAGAGATCGCGGTGGACGATGGCGAGCGCGGCGCCCGACGCGTCCCTGCGCTCGTGCACGTGGGCGAGCGCCTCCGCGATCATCGTCGCGATCGCGACCGCCTCCGCCCAGTCGAAGCGGTGCCCGAGCTGCACCGCGCGGGCGCGGACCTCGCCGAGGCTCCGGCCCTCGACGTGCTCGACCACGGCGTACGGCTCCCCTGTCGCCGGGTCGACGTCCGCCTCGATGACCTGCGCGACGCCGGAGTGCTGGAGCTGCGCCTGCACCCGCGCTTCGTCGAGGAAGCGGGCGATGTAGCTCGGATCGGACGCGTGCTCGCGGCGGATGATCTTCACGACGACGGGGCGCTCGGCCCCTTCCAGCCCGGTCGTGGAGGCGAGGAACACCTCCCCCATGCCTCCGCGGGCGATGCGCCGCAGGAGCACGTAACGGCCGAGCGGCCGGGGAACATCGTCCGCAGCGAAGCCGCTCTTGTTGGGCTCGTGCGAGGGCGGAGGAACCGGGCGAGGCACGGTCGCGGAGGAGTTCGCCATGAAGCGAACCTACCGGATGTAGGACAAGGTGGGCCAAGTTCGCGCGGATCGCTGCACAACCCTGAAACCGGCCGTGCTCCTGCTGGCGCGGGCTGCTCGAACCACCGTTTCGACACAGGGGCTCTCCAACTTATCCACAGGGTTATCCACACCCTGTCGACAAGTGGCGTCCTCCGGGCGGTACCCTGGAGAAGCGTCGGGATCCGTCCAGGAAGGCCCGGAGTGCCGCGTTCCCTCGGGGATCCGGGCCATTGCTCTCCCTGCACGCCTCGGCTAATCCTTGCGAGGGATGTCGCGACACGCTGTCCAGCGCCTGATGACCGTGCTGACGTTCGCGTTGGCGCTGGTCCTGCCGCTGAAAGCGCGCGCTGCGATCATCCCGGTGTGCGAGGACGACCGGATGACGATCGTCGCCCCGCCGGACGAGCCGTCGTGCACCGTCTTGACCAGCGTCGACGATGCGACGGGCGAGACGAGGGACGCGCCCATCTGTGATCCCCGCGGAGCCTCCGCCGTCGCTCCGCCCCGCACCCTCCCGATCACCGACGCGCGGATCGACGCGGCGCCAGGCTGCGCCGGGAGCGATGGCGGGCCGATGGTCGGGCCGAACTCGCGGCATCCAGGTCCTGTGAGCGAGCTCGCCAGCGCTCCGCACCAGGCGCTGCTCCTTCCTGAGCTCGTCCTCCCTCCCCTGTACGCGCTCGTCTCGCTTTTCTCGTTCGCGGCGGTCTCGGGAGGACCACGTCCCGGCGTCGCGCAGGGCGTCTACCACCCGCCTCGATGAGGCGAGCTCGCCGGCAGCCCGCACGCGATCGCGCCGCTCGGTCTCTCGGAGACCGCGGCTCCTGGCGCGAGGGCGGTGCTGCCGCGAGATCCGGAGCGCTTGCCGGTCTGACCCGAGCCTCCTAGGCGCCGGTCCGGTCCCACGTCGCGCAGGCTTGCCCTCTCGAGGGCGACGTGCCAGCGGCGCTCGAGGCCGGGCGCAGACGCCGGCGTGAGGGGTCGAGAGCGGCTCTGGCGCTCCGCCGGGGGCTGCGCTGCGGGCACGCGGCGGCGGCTCCCTCGGCCCGGGGTGGCGCGCCTCCCCGGGAGCTCACGATTGGCGATCTTGTCGCGGGCGCTGCACCCGGTGCCGCACCCGCGTTGAAGGAGGGGCCCGCCTGGCGGAACCCCACCCACGTTGAGAGAGGAAACATCATGAACAAGGGAACAGCCATCGTCGGCTTTCTTCTCTGCTTCATCGCAGGGATGGGGCTGATGTGGAGCATCGATCGGAGCGCCGGCTCGCGCGGCCATGAGATCTCGGCGGCCGTCGACGACGGTCAGCCGTGGACCGACGAGGACGCGGCGGTCCCGGTGTCGTCGAAGGACCCCATGTGGGGCTCGCGGGCGGCGCCGGTGACGATGGTCGTCTTCAGCGACTTCGAGTGTCCGTTCTGCAGCAAGGTCGAGACGACGATCAGCCAGCTCAAGGACAAGTACGGCCCCGAGAAGCTGCGCATCATCTGGAAGAACAACCCGCTCCCCTTCCACAAGAACGCGCGCCCGGCGGCGCTCGCGGCCGAGACCGTGTTCCGCCTCGGCGGCTCGAAGGCGTTCTGGAAGTTCCACGAGCTCGCCTTCCAGAACCAGAAGAGCCTCTCGCCCGAGAGCTTCGAGAAGTGGGCCGGCGACGCCGGCGTCGACAGGGCGAAGTTCAAGGCGGCGTTCGATCGGCAGGAGTACATGGCCAAGATCGACGCCGACATGGCGGTCGGCAAGACCTCGGGCGTCACCGGCACGCCCGCGTCGATCATCAACGGCGTGTTCCTGAGCGGCGCTCAGCCGATCGACAAGTTCACCTCCGTCATCGACGAGCAGCTCAAGGCCGCGCAGGCGGCGGTCGCCTCCGGGACGAAGCCCGACAAGGTGTACGCCAAGCTCGCCGCGGAGAACAAGGCGAAGGCGCCGCCCCAGAAGGACCGCGAGCGCCCGCAGGAGGACGACAAGACCGTCTGGAAGGTGCCCGTCGGCGAGGCGCCGGCGAAGGGTCCGGCGACCGCGCTGGTCACCATCGTCGAGTGGTCCGACTTCCAGTGCCCCTTCTGCAGCAAGGTCGTCCCGACGATCGACGAGATCACCAAGACCTACGGGGACAAGGTCCGGTTCGTCTGGAAGAACAACCCGCTCCCGTTCCACCAGCGCGCGGAGCCCGCGGCTGAGCTCGCCATGGAGGCCCGCGCGCAGAAGGGCGACAAGGGCTTCTGGGACGCGTACGACCTGCTCTGGAAGAACCAGCAGAAGCTCAACGACGAGGATCTGCTCGGCTACGCCAAGGAGCTCGGGCTCGACGTCGAGAAGGTGAAGGCCGCGATCGCCACCAAGAAGCACGGCGCGTCCATCGCCGCCGATCAGGAGCTCGCGGACGACCTGCAGGCGTCCGGGACCCCGCACTTCTTCATCAACGGCCGCCGGCTCGTCGGCGCGCAGCCGATCGACAAGTTCAAGGCGATCATCGACGAGGAGATGAAGAAGTCCGAGGCGCTGCTCGCCAAGGGCGTCGCCGCGAAGGACCTCTACGCCGAGATCATCAAGGACGGCAAGGAGCCGCCGCCGCCCGAGCGCAAGGAGGTCTCCGCGCCGGCGCCGAACAGCCCGTGGAAGGGCGGCGAGAAGGCCAAGGTCGTGATGCAGGTCTTCTCGGACTTCGAGTGCCCGTTCTGCAAGCGCGTCGAGGACACGGTCTCCCAGATCTCGAAGACCTACGGCGACAAGCTGAAGATCGTGTGGCGCCACCGGCCGCTGCCGATGCACAAGAACGCGCCGCTCGCGGCCGAGGCCGCGCAGGAGGCCTACGCGCAGAAGGGCAACGCCGGGTTCTGGGCCTACCACGAGGAGCTCTTCAAGAACCAGGGGCAGCCGGACGGCCTCGCGCGCGCCTCGCTCGAGAAGTACGCCGAGGAGCAGGGCCTCGACCTGACGAAGTTCAAGAAGGCGCTCGACGCGAACACCCACAAGGCGTTCGTGGACTCCGAGAGCGCCGTCGCGGACAAGGCGGGCATCAGCGGGACGCCGGCGTTCGTCGTGAACGGCTACTTCATCAGCGGCGCCCAGCCGTTCTCGAAGTTCAAGAAGCTCATCGACAAGGCCATGAAGGAGGCCGGCGAGACCGCGCCCGCCGGGCTGCCCGTCAAGAAGCCGGCGCCCGCCGCGCAGCCGGCCGCCGCCCCCGCCACCCCGAAGTGAACCGCCGCCGCGCGGTTCGCTCTCTTCGTTCCCCTTCCCTTCCCTGAAGCCCACCCGACGGGCGGCTCCCGCTGAGCGGTCGAGCCGCCCGCCTCCCTTCAGCCTCAGCCGGTGGTGCGGAACCGCGAGCGCCCCTCGGAGATCCACCACGCGCGGTAGCGCTCCTGGGCGGCCTCCCGCTCCTGCCGCGGCAGGTCCTCGTAGTAGCCGAAGTACTCCTTGGTGATGCCCTTCAGCTCGTCGATCGCCGCGCGGCGGATGGCAGGCTTCTCGTGCGTGAGCGCGTCGATGATCCACTCGATGCGATGGCGCTCGCCGTTCCTCGACCACCATGACAGCCACCTGCGCGCGTCTCGGCCGAGATCGTCGCGCGTGATGACGATCAGCGCCCGCGCCGCCGCCTCGACGATCGCCTCGTGAGGATCGGTGAGCGCGCTGATGAGCGCCGGCACGCTGGCTCCGGAGCGGATCTCGGTCATCGTCTCGATGGCCGCGAGCCGTCGCGCGGACGATTCCTCGCGATCGCGCGCGATGTGATCGAGCCCCTGCAGGATCGGGCCGCCCGCGGGCGGCGCCGCGATCAGCGAGGCGGCCGACTGGATCGCGATCCGCCGCACGGCGATGCTGTCGTCGAAGAGCCGTGGGAGCAGCGCGTTGGCGGCCTCCGGGTACGGCAGCTCGCCGAGCACGTGCGTGGCCCACAGGCGCACCTCGGGATCGGGCGAGGCGCTCCGCACGGTCATGAAGGGGAGCGCCGGCCGCCGGATCGCGACGATGAGCTCGAGCAGCGGCCCGCACTGGGAGGCGGGGGGCGCGGAGGCGACGATGGCGGCGCCCTCCGGTCCGGCCAGCTGCTCACGGAAGCGCTGACGGTCGACCCGGAGCGGACCGGGAAACCGCGCGGCGACGATCGAGATCGCCGTGTCGCCGTTCCGCACGAGCTCGGCGAACGCCCTCGCGGCGGACTCGCCGCCCGCGAGGACGTGTTGAAGGAGCGAGGTGTACTCCGCGCGCAGGTCGCCGGCCGGCGACTGCGAGACCGCGGCGCGGCGCTCGGACGGGGGCCTCGCGTACGCCGTGGCGTTCTCGACGGCGACAGGCGTGCGGCGGCGCCACGAGGGCCGCCCCGCTGCCGGCGCCGGTCCGAGCTCCCTGTGCTCCTCTGCGCCCGGCGTGATCGAGCTGTCGAGCATCCACGGAGGCCGTGAGTACCGCTTCGTCCGCGCCTCTTCCGGCTCGCCGAGATCTAGGTCCTCCGACGCCGAGGGGACCGGCGCCGCGGGGATCTCGAGGTCGGGGATCTCGTCGATGATCGCCGGCGCGGACGACGTTGCGGCGCGCGACGCAGGTAGCGGCGTGACCGCCGGCATCATCGGCGCTGTGACCGCCGGCATCATCGGCGGCGTGATCGCCGGCATCATCGGCGCCGTGACGGCCGTGCCCGACACGACGTCCGCGTCCACCTCGAGGCCCGACCGGAACTGCGGCTCGGAGCCGAGGCGTTGTGCGTGCAGCGTCGGGGCCGGCGGGATGGTCGAGCTGAAGGCCATCGCGTGCGCGACACCCTCTTCCGGCGGCACGGACTCGGCCTCCACGCCGGTGCCGCGAAGGCCGAAGGCACGCGCGACGGCATCGATCCCCGAGGCGCCGTCCTCCGTGGTCCAGCCGCCCTGCGGCCGCACGGCTCGCGGCGCGACGTCCGAGGGGTCGGCGGGCGGGGGTTCTCCCGCGTCGACATCTGCATCCGCCGCGGGCGGCTGCGCTCCTGCGGCGGCGACGTGCGAGCCGTGCGCGTCCGAGCGGACCATGCTGCTCAGCTCCATGAGCGCGGCGCGGGTGCGCAGGGAGAGCGGTCCCTCCGTGGCCTGCTCGCTCGTCGGCGCAGCAGCGTCCTCTGGAGGCGCAGCAGCGCCCTCCGAAGGTCCGGCGGCGGCGGCGTCTTCCGGAGGCGCAGGTGCGGGATGCAGCGGCGCTGGCGCCTTCTGCGGCGGCGTGGCGGCATCGTGGGGCGCCGGGCCGTCGCTTTGCTGGGCACCACCGCTGCGGTTCAGCTTCTTCCGCAGGATGAGCCGCTCCAGCACCGTCGCCGCGATGCCGGCGAGCGCGATGAGGTCTCCGATGCTCGAGAGCTCGACCGAGGTGGCGCCGTCGTCACCGTAGACGAGCGCGACGACGCGGCCGCGCACGACGATCGGGACGACCGCCACAGCGGCCGCATGGACCTTCCTGCCGAGCTCGCGCTGGAGCTCGGCGTCAGGAGCGCTGCCGGCAATCGCGGTGACGAGCGGCGCGCGGAGCGCGCGCGCCCTGGCGAGGGCGCTCGGACGTTCGAAGGGCACGGTGATCTTCGTGACGCGCTCACGCTCGGCGCCTGGACCTGAAGCGTTGCGGCCCTCGGCGCGCTCGCCGTGCACCGTGAACAGGACCGTGTACTCGAAGTACTGTTGGCCGAAGTCGAAGAGGACCGCGAGCACCTCTTCGCTCGAGCCGACGGCGGCGAGCGCCTGCTCGGCCATGGCCAGCGTGAAGGGGCCCTTACGCCTCTGCGCAGCGGGCGCAGACCGTCCCGCCTCGCGCATGGAGACCTTCGCCGCTGGCGTGATCGAGGAGAGCTCGCGTCGCTCGGCCGGAGGCGCCTCGGGTACCGGCGCCTCGGGTGCTGACGCCGCGGGGACAGGCGCCTCGGGTGTCGAACCTGCGGGTAGCGGCGACGGTGCCGACGCCGTCGGCGCGGATCCGTCCGGCCGCTGCTGCAGCGCCGAGGCGGCTTGCGGCAGCGGCTCTCGCTGAGGCCGGTGTGCCGCAGAGGCCCGCTTCAGCCAGCCCGTCAGGAGCTGGGTACCTGGCGCCGGCGAACGCGCGCCGGAGAGCGCCGACGCCGGCGAGGCCGCTGCTTTCGGAGCCGACTCCGGGATTTCGACGGGCGGCCCCGGGGCTTCCACGGGCGGCGACGTGTGCACGGCGTCCGATGGCGCCAGCGGCGAGAGCTGCTCGGAGCGCGGCGTCGGCACTGCCGGCTCGATCGCCGGCTCTTCCTGCAGCGCGGCCGCCTGGCCGGCAGGCGCGGCCGCCTCACCACGAGCTGGCGCGGCGCGCTTCGAAGCGACCGCCTCGACCCGAGGCATGTGCGCCTCGGGATAGCGGAGCGCGGCCAGATCGAGCGGATACGCAGCGACGACCGTCGGCTCGTCATCCATCTCGTGGAGCGGCGGCTTCCTCGGCGTGGGCACCGCCTCGTTGAGCGCGACGTCCGCGACGACCGTGTCCTCGTCGTAGATCGAGGTCAGCGATTCGACCGTCGGAGCATCCTCGATGCTGTGCCGCCGCTGCTGGGTCTCGGCGGCATCCTCGGGCTCCTCGACGCTGGCCGGCGAAGCCGCGTCGACTCCTGGAGGGGACGTGGGGCGAGCACCTGCCGGTGAATCCGCATCGGCGCCAGGGGGCGAGGCCGCAGCGACCTCGACCGGGCGAGCCGCGACGACCTCGGCAGGAGGCGTCATGTCGATCCGCGCGGACGAGGTGGCCTCGACCGCTGCGCGTGGAGCCGCGTGGGTGCCCGCGGGTGAGGCGGGCGCCGACGCCGCCGGCGGGACCGCTGCAGTGACCGCTGGCCCAGGCCCGTTCGACTGGTTCGACTCGTCGGGGCTCGGCTCGGCGCGCGCGTCGAGCTGCTTCACGAGCCGCGACAGCCGCCGCTCCAGGGCCACGCCGTAGTGCTCAGCGAGCGCCTGGCGGATGCGCACCAGCGGCGCGGCGAGCTGCCGCAGGCTGACCCCCAGCGCGAAGCTCAGCTCCTCCGCCACGGGCAACGCGAGGGGCTCTGCCGTGGCGATGACGAGCGTCGCTTCGCGCTGCGCGGCTCCCGCCGCTCCCACGTCGAGGCCTCCGCGTACGTCGAGGGGGAACACGCGGTGCTGGACCGCGAGATCGACCGGGATCGTCCGGAGCACGTCGGGCGACGCGGGCCGCAATCGGCCCACGGCGGGCGGGAGCCCGAGGCTCTCTGCGAGCAGCGCCGTGAGCTCCCGCTCACGCACCGCCCCCAGCTCCAGCACATTCGTGGCGAGGTCGCCGCCGTGGAGCACTTGGCGGGCGATCGCCTCTTCGACCACCCGCATCGAGGTAACCCCATGCTGCACGAGGAGAGAGCTCAGCGTCGGCATCGAGGCGCATTCATCGGTGGGCGGTGGAAGTTGGAGCACGCTCGCGACGTGCGACCCCGTTCATCCTAGACGAAGTCTTCATCGGACACGATCCGCGCGTTGCGAGCCCAGGGCAGGACCTCATCCGCCATCGCCGCTCGCGCTCGCCGCGCCGCCGCGGCCCCTCGTTTCGGGCGAGCCGGGGGGAGAGCCCCGTCGAACGCCGCCGAGAGAGCACGAGAATCGCAGACCCGTCGGGGAGAGCCCCGAGGCCGGCTCCGTCGAGCCGCCGTCCGCGCGCTCGGACGACGGCTCCACGGTCAGCCCGCCCCCGTGCGCGCCGAGGATGCCACGCGCGATCGCGAGCCCGAGGCCCAGCCGCTCTCGACGGCGCGGCGCGACGGGGTCGGCGGGGATCGCCGCCCGCTCGCCGAACGGATCGAGCAGCCGGGCGAGCGGCTCCGGGGCGACGGGGCCGGCCTCGTCGATGACGGTCACCACGGCCTCACCGCCAGAGATCGAGACACGTATCTGCACGGGGCGATCGCGCGAGCGCAGGATGGCGAAGCCGAGCACGTACTCGATCGCCACCCGGAGAAGCTCGGGATCCCCCTCCACGGGGGCGCCCCCGTCGGGCTCGGCATCGAACGAGATGCGCACGCCACGCGCGGTCGCCGCTTCCTCGAGGTGCCCCGCCGCGCGGCGGGCGAGCTCGCCTGCATCGCACGAGGCGATCGCCATGGGACGGCTCGCGTCCGCGCGGAGCCAGATGGAGTTGTCGAACTCGTCGAGGAGCCGCTTCAGCCGCTCGCCCGCGCCGCGCACGCGCTCCAGCATGTCCCGCGGCGCCGCCCCGAGGTCCTTCTGGTAACGCAGGAGATAGTGGACCCCCGCCAGCATGGTCGCCAGCTCACCCCGAAGATCGTGGCCCACACGCGCGAAGAACTCGTCATCCATCCACATAAACGCCTGCTCCGAATATGCAGCAGCGCGGACCTCGAGCATCAGACGAGCAAGCCAACTGTCGTCGGGGCTGCCCCGAAACAGCGGTCGCCGGACGCTGGGGTGAGCCGCGCAGAGGCCCCCCATCTGCGCTGGACAGTTGATGGTTGCGGATAAGCGACCTGGGCACAAGGTGTACCTGGGGTTCAGGTTCCGCCTCCACCAGCGCGGGGGGGCCTTTCCAGAAACGCCGGCGGGAGGCCGTTGCTCTCCTTCCATGGTCCCATGGTCATGCTTCCGCGCATCGCGCATCGAAGCCCGAGCACCTGGGGAGCGCTGTCAGCCGAGCCGCGAGCGGGGGAGCATGTCCGAGGCAGAGCGCAGTGAGTTCACCGAGCATCACGACGAGCAGGGAGATGAGGATACCCTGGTGATCGAGCGGCGGCGCCGGGTCCTCATCGTCGATGATGATCCCGATTTCCTCGTCATGGCGGAGGCGGCGCTCGCTGCGCACGGCTTCCTGGTGGAGCGGGCAACCGGCGGGTTGCGTGGCGTGTTCCTCGCGACGCAGGACGTGCCGGATGTGATCCTGTGTGACCTGAGGATGCCCGGCATCGACGGCTTCGTCGTCGCCGAGGCGCTGCGCGCCGATCCGGCGACCCAGCACGTCGCCATCTTCGCGTGCACCGGCCGGCGCGATCTCGAGGCCCGCGCCGCCCTCAACGCCTCGGCGTTCGACGGCGTCCTCGTGAAGCCGGTCGACTGGGACAGCGCCGCTCGTTTGCTCCACGAGATCGTCGGCGTCCGCCGACCCTACGGACCTACCTAGGCCACGTCAGGAGCAACCTGAGACCCCTTCAGGGCAAATGCAGGATAACCCCTGCGCGGGAGGGGAAATGCCCGGCATTGTGCCCGCCATCAGGTATACAAACATGACGTGACCCGAGCGGATCGCCCCCCTACATGACCTTCGTGAGAGGCCGGCCGAGCGATGCCGGAGCCCCTTACGATCGGGCGGCGCGGTGCGCCGAGGAATGGAAAGGTTCACTGGGATGGAAGTGAAGTCTGATGACAACGCGGTCTCGCCGCTCGTCCTGGTCGTGGACGACTTCCAGGACAACCGGGAGATGTTCGCGGAGTACTTGTCTTTCTCCGGGTTCCGCGTGGCCGAGGCGGCGACGGGGCGCGAGGCGCTCGACCGCGCCTTCGAGCTGATCCCGGACCTCATCCTGATGGACCTCTCGCTCCCCGAGATCGACGGCTGGGAGGCGACGCGCCACCTCAAGAGCGATCCTCGCACCATGCGGATCCCCATCGTCGCCCTCACAGGTCACACGCTCGCGGGGCATTCGCGCGAGGCGAAGGACGCGGGGTGCGACGCCTTCCTGACGAAGCCGTGTCTGCCGGACACGCTCGTGCTCGAGATTCGCCGCCTCCTGTCGCGCGGCGGCGCGTCATCGCAGCCGGAAAGCACGCCCTGACGCGCCGCGAATCCCCGCTCCACGGAACCAGCGAAACCCACACAACGCGCACGAGCTCGCGAGATCCGCGAGGCGCGTGCCCCCCGCGACGCTGCGGCGAGACCGCGAATAGCGCACCTGCGCTCCCGCGCTGCCAGGACTTGACTGCGGCACCACCTGACTATTCTCGGTGCGGTCTTTCTGGCTAACTGAGCGCTTGAGAGGCACGAGGGGACAAGAATGGCGGGGGTGACGAGAAAAAAAGCCGGGAAGAACGCGGCGGACGGCGCGGATGCAGCGCACGGCCGCACGCTCCGCGGGCGCACAACGGCGGCGCCCCTGCGCGCTCCGAAGAGAGGCTCGACGTCCGCTGCAGCGAGCGGGCCTCGATCCGCGGGACCGGCGACCCTGCGCGCCAGGGCGCCCAGGCGATCGAAGGCGGACGCGGAGCGGCTCGCCCCACGGGGCGACGCGGCCAAGCGCGAACGGATCATCGAGGAGCAGCGCCAGCTCCTCGAGCGTCGCGCGGAGGCGGCGGAGCGCCTCCTGCGCGAGACCGTATCCACCATCTCTCACGACCTCAGGAACTCGCTGAGCGTGATCGTCGTGAGCGCCCGCATGCTGATGCGATCCGTCGCTCAAGAGGGCCCGGGTAGGCGGCAGCTCGAGGCGATCACCCGCGCGGCGGACGAGATCAACCAGCTCGCGCAGGACCTTGTCGACGCGATGAGCATCGAGAGCGGCTCGCTGAAGGTCGGCAAGGGCGCGCACGAGGTCGAGCCGATCCTCGACAAGGCGATCGAGCTCCTGGCGCCCACGGTCGCGCTGAAGCCGCTCGAGATCGCCAAGGAGCTTCCGCACGATCTGCCGCCCATCGCGTGCGATCGCGAGCGCATCGTCCAGGTCATCGCCACCCTGCTCGGCAACGCCATGCGCTTCACGCCGAAGGGCGGCCGCATCACGGTGCGCGCCGAGCCGTCGGGCACCGACGCGCGATTCTCAATCTCCGATACAGGACCTGGCATCTCCCCGGATCAGCAACCGCTGCTCTTCACCCGCCACGCGCCCCCTCGAAGGCCCATGGGACAGGGGATGGGGCTCGCGGCGTTCGTCACGAAGGGCATCGTGGAGGCCCACGGCGGTACGATCTGGGTCGAGAGCTCGCCCGGCCAGGGGAGCACGTTCTTCTTCACCATCCCCGCCGCCGGGCTCTCGGTGCGCGCAGGCACCTGAAGGACACGAGGGTCGCCGGGGCGCGCCCCGAACACAGCGCGCGATCAGGCGGGTTCCCCCCTGACACGGAGCGCGCGCGGCGTCAGGCCGGTCCGAGCGCCGAGAGCCAGCGGCGGAGGATCGCGCGACCCTCCGACAGCTTTTGAAGCGACGACCACTCGTTGCGCTGGTGCGCCTGGGCGTTCTCGCCAGGGCCGAAGTTGACCGCGGGCACTCCGAGCTCCGCGAAGCGGGCCACGTCGGTCCACGCCTGCTTCGGCTCGACCGCGGCGACGCCCGCCTCGCGCAGCGCGACGACGAGCGGGTGCGACGCGTGCGGCGGCGCCGAAGGGCTGAGATCGCGCCAGGCGATCTCGGCGCGGCCGTCCACGAGCGCCTCGATGGTCCGCTGCGCCTCCTGGATCGACGTCCCAGGCGGGAAGCGGTGGTTCAGGTTCATCGTGAACTCGTCCGGCACGACGTTCCGCCCGCGCCCGCCCTGCGCCATCGTCGCCGTGGTGACGGCGCGGTAGACGAACCCGTCGATCTCGACCTCGCGCGGCGCGAGCGCCGCGAGCTCGACCAGGAGCGGGCCTGCCTTGTAGATGGCGTTCTCCCCTTGCCACGGCCGCGCGCTGTGCGCCGTCCGCCCGCGGAACGTCAGCCCAGCGTGGAGCGACCCGCTCGCGCCGAGGCTCAGCCGGTTGTCGCTCGGCTCGAGGCACACAGCGAGATCGAGCGCGCGGAGGTCCGGCTCGCGCTCGATGACCAGCGCGAGCTCGTTCTCCAGGTACGGCCCCTCCTCCCGCGCGTAGAACACGAGCGTCAGATCGACGCCCGCGATCGCCTCCCGCTCTCCCTCCGCGAGGTCGAGCATCAGCGCGAGCCCCGACTTCATGTCGCTCGCGCCGGGGCCGTAGAGGCGATCCCCCTCGATCCGTGGCGGCCCGTCGTGCGAGGTGCGCACCACGTCGAGGTGCCCGGCCAGCGCGATCTTCGGGCCGCCCGTGCCCTGCGTCACCTGCACGACGAGCGAGTCGCCGTGGCGGCGCACCGGCGCGGCGAGCCGAGCCCGACCGAGCCGCTCCGCCACCGCGCAGCACAGCTCCTGCTCTTCGCCCGTGGGCGACGGGACGGAGCACAGCCAGAGCAGCGTGTCCGCGAGATCGGCCGCGGCCGCCGCGTCCGCGTCGGCGCGCGCGCTCACACCGGCACCGCGAAATCTCGCAGCGCCGCGTTCAGCGACACCTTGCGGTCCGTCGCCTCGCTCCGCTTGCCGATGATGAGCGCGCAGGGGATCGAGAACTCCCCTGCGGGGAAGCGCTTCGGCCGCGTTCCCGGGATCACCACGCTTCGCGCAGGCACCCGGCCGCGGTGCTCGACGACCTCCGGCCCCGTGACGTCGAGGATCGCCGTCGACGCGGTGAGCACCACGCCGGCGCCGAGCACCGCCTCTTCCTCGACCACGACGCCCTCCACCACGATCACGCGGGAGCCCACGAAGACGCCGTCCTCGATGATCACGGGCCGCGCCCCCGGCGGCTCGAGCACCCCGCCGATGCCGACGCCCCCGGCGAGGTGCACCCCTCGCCCGATCTGCGCGCAGCTGCCGACCGTCGCCCAGGTGTCGACCATCGACCCAGAGCCGACCCACGCGCCGATGTTCACGTAGCCGGGCATGACGATCGCGCCCTGCTCGAGGAACGCGCCGTAGCGCACCGTCCCCGGCGGGACGACGCGCACGCCCGCCTTGTCGAGGCCGCGCTTGAGCGGGATCTTGTCGTGGAACTCGAAGGGGCCGGCCTCCATCACGCTCATGCCGCGGACCGAGAAGTAGAGAAGGATCGCCTCCTTGATCCACGCGTGCGTCACCCACCTGTGCGGCGCGCCCTCGCCGGTGGACGCCGCGCCTTCGCCGCCCGCCTGCGCGGTCTTGTCGGGCTCGGCGACGCGGAGCTGGCCTTGATCGAGGCACTCGATCGTGCGGAGGACCGCGGCCTCGTGCACGGGCGAGCGCAGGAGCTCGCGGTCGCGGAACGCCGCCTCAACAAGGGACTTCATGGATTCTTCGGTGGCCATGGCGCCGCCTTTAGCACGGCCGAGCCAGCACCGGCACCGGGGTCAGAACGTCATGGTGACGACGCGCCCGCCCGTCCCCTCGACGAGCTCGATGCGCGCGCGGCGCGCGACGACGCGGGCCACGGCGGCCGCCCGCTCGCCGCCGTCGCGCAGCACCACGTCGAGGGCGACCGCCGGCGCCCCCTCGCGCGGGCCGCGCTCGGCGATGCGCACCATCGAGCGCCCGTCCGAGAGGCGGGACACGGTGAGGTGCGGGCTCGCGACACCAGCGGCGCTGACCATGCCGACAGCGAGCTCCATGAGCCCGCTCACGGCGCGGACGTCGCCCTCCACCTCGTTGGCACGGCCGTCGGAGGAGGCGACCGAGATGCCGACCACGGGCCGCCCCTCGGCCGGGGCGGCGCTCCAGTTGCGGAGCACGTCGATGAGATCGAGCGGCGTCGGGCGCAGCTCGAGGGTCGCGATGACGAGCTCGGACAGGCGCAGCGCGCCGCTCAGCTCCCGGGCCGTCCTGCGCACCGACGCCTCGAGCCCGAGGCGCTGCCGCGCGTCGATGCCACGCTCGGAGCCGCCGCGATCTCCGCGACCGCGGCCAGGGCCGCGCGCCGGCGAGGCGCCGGCCGCGGCGCGGGACAGCTCGTCCGTGAGGCGCGCGACCTCGACGCCCGCGTGGCCGAGGACCGCGCAGGCGGCGTCGGCCGCCGCGGCGTCGGCCGCCGCGGCGGCGTCTGTCTCGACGAAGCCGTCGCGGACCGCCGAGGACAGGCTGTCGAGGGCAACGACGAGCGCCGCGCACCCTTCGCACACCTCCGGCAGCGCGAGCGCGACCCCGCGCGGCCCGACGCGGCGCGAGCCGAGCAGGTGCGCGAAGCTCTCGATGCCTGCCGCGCCGTCCCGCGCCGCGCCGAGCGCAGCCGCGAGCCGCTCGCCGAGCATCAGGCCGTCGCGCTCGGCGCGACCTCGTAACCCGCGAAGAAGTAGGCGATCTCCCGCGCGGCGGTCGCCGGCTTGTCGGACCCGTGGACCGCGTTCTCGCCCACGTTTGCCCCGTAGAGCTTGCGGATCGTCCCTGCCGCTGCCTTGGCCGGATCCGTCGCGCCGATGACCTCGCGGTACTTCGCCACCGCGTCCTCGCGCTCGAGCGCCATCACCAGGATGGGGCTGCGCGACATGAACGTCACGAGCTCGTCGAAGAAGCCGCGCCCCTGGTGCTCCGCGTAGAAGCCCTCGGCCTCCGCGCGGGTAAGGTGGATGCGCTTCATCGCTTTGACCGTGAAGCCCTCCTGCTCGAGGCGGGCGACGATCGCGCCGGCCGTGTTCTTTTCCATCGCATCAGGCTTGATGATTGAGAGTGTTCGCTCGAGGGCCATGGGCGGCCCAGTTAGGCGAAAACGCCGAGCGTTGCAAGCGTCACGCATTCCGTCCCGGGAGTCCGCAGCCCGCCGCGCTGCACGATCCCTCGGCCGGTCGCGTTTCCGTCATCGCTGTCCACCCCGCCACACCGCTCCAGGCTGCTCTCCCGGCCGCGCCCCAGGTTGCGGATCGGCCACGTCCGATCCCGCCCGCCCGTTGTCCGTCTCGGCTCTCCGCGCTCTCCTCGCGCTCTCCTCGCGCTCGCGCTCGCGCGCCATCGCGTCCTTGTCGCAATTCCGTCTCGCGAGGGCGACGCGCGACACGCGCGATCGCCATCAAGCTGTCACAATGCGCTGCTACATACATCGGCCATGCCGAGCCACGTGCTCATCGTGGAGGACGAGCGCGACCTGCAGCGCGTCCTCACCTACAATTTCCGTCAGGCAGGGTTCGATGTGGTGTCCGCTGGGAGCGGAGAGATGGCGCTCCGCGCGGTCAAGGAGGAGCGGTTCGATCTCGTCCTGCTCGACCTGATGCTCCCGGACATGTCGGGCACGGAGATCTGCCGCCGCCTCAAGCAGAACCCACAGACATCGGCGGTGCCGGTCATCATGGTCACGGCCAAGGGCGAGGAGATCGACCGGATCGTCGGCTTCGAGCTCGGGGCCGACGACTACGTCGTCAAGCCGTTCAGCGTGCGCGAGCTCATCCTGCGCGCCCGGGCGATCCTCAAGCGCTCGGAGAGCCCCGCGTCGGCGCCGGAGAAGTTCGACTTCGGCATCCTGCGGGTCGATCGCGCCGCGCACCGGGCCTGGGTTCAGGAGGCCGAGATCGCGCTGACCGCCCTCGAGTTCCGCCTGCTCATGATGCTCTACGATCGCCGCGGGCGCGTGCTGTCGCGCGATCTCCTGCTCGACGAGGTGTGGGGCTCGCACGTCGACGTGACCGCGCGCAACGTCGACACCCACGTGAAGCGCGTCCGCGAGAAGCTCGGCGCGGCGGGCGATTACATCGAGACCGTGCGCGGCGTCGGCTACCGGTTCCGCGCCGAGCCCGAGGTCGCCTAGGGGCCCATGCGCTTGCTTAGGGGGCTGGGCGTCGGAGCGAAGCTCGCGGCGGGGACGGTGCTCGCCCTCCTCGTCGCTGGCGTCCCGATCGAGCGCCTCGCCGCGCGCGACATGGAAGCGGCGCTGCTGGCGGAGCACAGCCCGCGCGCCGCCGTCGACGCCGCCCTGCTTCGGTCACGGCGCACCCTGCTGCTCGGCATGGGCACCGTGATTGTCGTCGCCGTCTCGGTGGGCGCCGCCACGGCCTTCTTCGTCACGCGCCCGATCCGGAGGCTGACCCGCTTCGCGCAGGCGATGTCCGAGGGCGACCTGTCGACGCGCGCCCCGCTGCGCGGCTCGGGCGAGCTGCGCCAGCTGGCGCGCGCGCTGAACCACCTCTCGAGCGAGCTCTCCCGCTCCACCGCCGAGGTCCGGACGGAGCGCGCCCTGCTCGCGGGCATCCTCGACGGGATGAGCGAGGGCGTCCTCGTGCTCGATCGCGACGGAAGGATCCTCCTCGCCAACCGGGCGCTCCGCGCGATGGCCTCCCTCGGCGAGGACGCGCTCGGTCGATCGGTCATCGAGTCGATCCGCAATGCGCGGCTCACCGAGGCGATCCAGCTCGCCGGCAAGCGGGACGAGCCTGTCGACGTCGAGGTCGAGCTCGGGCGGACGCTGCCGAGGCGGCTGCTCGTGCGCGTGTCGCGCCGGAAGGGCCCGGAGCGGCTCGGGCACGATGAGCGCGAGGCCCTCGCCGCGTGGGGCGCGGATCACGACGGCGCGTCCGCCGAGCCGGGGCTCATCGCGGTGTTCCATGACGTCACCGACCTCCGCCGGCTGGAGACGATCCGGACCGATTTCGTCGCCAACGTGTCCCACGAGCTGCGCACTCCGGTCACCGCGATCAGCACCGCCGCCGAGACGCTGCAGCTCGGCGCGCTGAACGATCCCCACGAGGCCGCCGAGTTCGTCGACGTGATCGATCGGCACGCGAAGCGCCTCCGCCACCTCGTCGACGATCTGCTCGATCTCTCGAAGATCGAGGCGAAGAACTTCCGCCTCGCGCTATCGGAGCTCGACATCGCCCCCGCCATCGAGCACGTCACGCAGCTGCTCGCCGAGGCGGCGCGCCGGCGCAGGGTCACGCTGACCGTCGACGCCTCCGCGCTCCCGCCCGCTCGGTGCGACCGCCGCGCGCTCGAGCAGGTGCTCATGAACCTGCTCGACAACGCCATCAAGTATGCGGGCGAGGGAGCTCACGTCACGGTGAAGACGCGCTCGGTCGATCACCAGGTGACGATCGCCGTCGCCGACGACGGCCCCGGTATTCCGCCCCACCACCTGGGCCGCATCTTCGAGCGGTTCTACCGAGTCGACGCCGGCCGCTCACGCGATCTGGGCGGCACCGGGCTCGGCCTCGCCATCGTGAAGCACCTGGTCGAGCTGATGAACGGCTCGATCGAGGTCGAGAGCGCCATCGGCCGCGGCACCCAGTTCACCGTCCGCCTGGCGCGCGCCGAGTGATCCACGCGAACCACGCAAAGCCAGGAAAGCGCGGTACTCGCTGTTCCACCTTGCCGTCACGGAGCTGTCACAAAACTCGATTACGCCTTGCTGTGCATGGCTCGAATTCTGCTCACCCTGGCGATGTTCCTCCTGACCGCGGCGTGCGGTCGCTCTGATGCCCCCCAAGAAACCGGCTCGCTCCCCGGCGCGAAGAAGGACACCGCGCCGCCGCCGACCGCTGACGGGGACATCACCTTGACGGGCGCGGGTGCGACGTTCCCGTACCCTCTTTATACGAAGTGGATCGCTGAGTTCCAGAAAGCCAACTCCAAGGTCAAGATCAACTACCAGTCCATCGGCTCCGGGGGTGGGATCCGGCAGATCACCGAGCGGACCGTCGATTTCGGCGCCTCCGATGCCCCGATGAACGAGGAGCAGCTCGGGAAGGCCGCCGGCATCCTTCACCTGCCGACCTGCCTGGGCGCGGTCGTGCTGACCTACAACCTCGAGGGTGTCCCGTCTGGCCTGAAGCTCACGCCGGAGGCGGCCTCGCACATCTTCCTGGGCAAGATCAAGAAGTGGAACGACCCGGCCCTCCAGAAGGAGAACCCGGACGTGAAGCTCCCCGACAAGGAGATCGCGACGGTCCACCGCTCGGACGGCAGCGGGACGACCAAGATCTTCGTCGACTACCTGAGCGCGGTCAGCCCTGAGTGGAAGAGCGGACCGGGGACCGGGACCAGCGTCAACTGGCCTGGCGGCCTCGGCGCCAAGGGCAACGACGGTGTCTCCGCGCTCATCACGAGCACGCCCGCCTCGATCGGCTACATCGAGCTCGCGTACGCGATGCAGAACAAGCTCACGTTCGCCTCGCTCAAGAACAAGAGCGGGAAGTTCATCACCCCGTCGCTGGAGAGCACGACCGCCGCAGGCGCCGGCGCCGCCGCCAAGATGCCGGAAGACCTCCGGATCTCGCTCGTGGACGCCGAGGGCGAGGACGCATACCCCATCGCCGGCTTCACGTACCTCCTTGTGTACCAGGAGCAGAAGGACCTCGCGAAGGGCAAGGTGCTCACCAGCTTCATCAAGTGGGCGATGCAAGACGGCCAGAAGTTCACGAACGACCTCCACTATGCCCCGCTGCCCGCGGCCGTCGTCGAGAAGGTCAACAAGAAGCTCGCCGCGCTGGTCGGCCCTGACGGCAAGCCCCTGCTCGCCCCATAACCCCCAGAATGCGCGTCAGCCGCACGAACGGCGCTCCGGCGCGCGCGGCTGGCGTGCGCGCCGGAGCGCAGGATAGGTCCATGAGCACCGTAGAAGTCCCGATGCAACAAGCCGCCTCGTCCGCGCCACAGAGCGACGCGCCACATGGCGCGCGCGGCGCGGATCGAGCGTTCCGCGTCATCCTGACGATGTTCGGCCTGACGGTGCTCGCGGTGCCAGCGCTGATGGTGCTGGAGCTCATCCGCTCATCGCGGCTCGCCATCGACAAGTTCGGGCTGGGGTTCCTCACCGGGCGCGTGTGGGACCCTGCGCGTGAGGAGTTCGGCGCGCTCCCCTTCGTCTACGGCACGGTCGTCACGTCGCTGATCGCCATCGTGCTCGCCGTCCCCGTCTCGCTCGGCCTCGCGATCTTCCTGTCGGATCTGGCGCCCCACCGGATCCGCAAGCCGCTCGGGTTCATGGTCGAGCTCCTCGCGGCGATCCCGAGCGTCGTCTACGGCTTCTGGGGCATCGCCGTGCTCCGCCCCTGGCTCCGGGACACCGTCGAGCCGGTCATCATCAAGTACTTCGGCTACATCCCCCTCTTCGAGGGCCCGCCGCTCGGCTTCGGCATGTTCGCCGCAGGCGTCATCCTCGCCATCATGATCGTCCCCACGATCACGTCGGTGTCGCGCGAGGTGATGCAGGCGGTGCCCCAGCTGCACCGCGAGGCGGCGGTCGGCCTCGGCGCGTGCGCGTGGGACACGATCCGCTACGCGGTCCTCCCGTCGGCGCGCTCAGGCATCATCGGGGCCATCATCCTCGGGCTGAACCGGGCGCTCGGCGAGACGATGGCCGTCACGATGATGATCGGCAACGTCCCGAAGGTGAGCGCGTCGATCTTCCACCCCGGCTATTCGATGGCGAGCGTCATCGCCAACGAGTTCGTCGAGGCGACGAGCGATATGTACGTGTCGGCGCTGTCCAAGATCGCGCTGCTCCTCTTCGGGGTCGCCCTCCTCCTCAACCTCTTCGCCCGGTGGCTCGTGAGCTCGACCAAGAGCAAGCTGGAGAAGCGCGCATGAACAGCGACACCCCTGTCCCCGTGGCGAGCCCCACGAGCGCCCCCAAGCGCACGCTGCTCGAGCCCGCGCCCGGCGAGACGCTGCGCCGCGCGCGCAGCTACTTCTTCGAAGGGCTCTGCGTCTCGAGCGCCGTCGTCGTCCTGGTCCCGCTGTTCCTGATCTTCATCTACGTCGTCAGCAAGGGCCTCAGCGGGCTGTCCCTCGACTTCTTCACCCAGCTGCCGAAGCCCGTCGGCGACGAGCGGAGCGGCATGGGCAACGCGGTCGTCGGCACGCTCATCCTCGTCGCCATCGGCTGCAGCATCGGGTTGCCGACGGGCATCCTCGCCGGCATCTACCTGGCCGAGATCGGGCGCGGCAAGCTCGCGGCCGCCATCCGCTTCATCGCCGACGTGCTCGGCGGCGTCCCCTCGATCACCATCGGCGTGTTCGTCTACGCCCTCGTCGTGGTCACGATGAAGCGCTTCTCGGCGCTCGCCGGCGGCATCGCGCTCGCGATCGTGATGCTCCCGACGGTGACCCGCACGACAGAGGAGCTGCTCAAGCTGGTGCCCGCCCACCTCCGCGAGGCGTCGCTCGCCCTCGGCGTGCCGGAGTGGCGCACGAGCCTCCTCGTCGTGCTCCGGACGGCCTCGCCCGGGATCGGCACCGGCGTGATGCTCGCCGTGGCCCGCATCGCCGGCGAGACCGCGCCAGTGCTCCTCACCGCGCTCGGCTCATCGTATTGGAGCTTCGCCATCGACCGCCCCATCGCCTCGCTGCCGGTGCAGATCTGGCGGAACGCCACATCGCCCTACCCGAAATGGCAGCAGGAGGCGTGGACCGGCGCCCTCGTGCTGATCGTCATCGTCTTCCTCCTCAACCTGCTCGCGCGCATCGCTACGTCGCGGAGCGTCAAGGCGCGCTAAAGGCACTCGATGAGCTCGTTTGACTCACTGCACCACAAGGGACGGTCCGGGGAACGCCGCAGCGGGCTCGACACGGACGGCATCGACAGCCGCTCCATGGAGCCACAAGACGAGGCGCCGCCAGCCAAGATCAGCGTCACTCGGCTCAACGCCTATTTTCATAAGTTCCACGCCATCCACGACATCACGCTGGATATCCCCGATGGCCAGGTCACAGCGGTCATCGGCCCGTCCGGGTGCGGGAAGTCGACGTTCCTGCGCTGTCTCAACCGGATGCACGAGCAGGTGCCGGGGGCCTCGGCGAAGGGCTCCGTCATGATCGACGGCGTGAACATCTATGACAAAGCCGTCGACCCGGTGCGGCTGCGGCGGCGCGTCGGCATGGTGTTCCAGAAACCCAACCCGTTTCCAACCATGTCGATCCGCGAGAACGTCCTCGCCGGACACAAGCTGAACGGCATCTCCGTCAAGGATCCCACAGGCCTCGTCGAGAAGTGCCTGCGCCAAGTCGCGCTCTGGGACGAGGTGAAGGACAAGCTCGATCAGTCCGGGCTATCTCTCTCGGGCGGCCAGCAGCAGCGGCTCTGCATCGCCCGCGTCCTTGCGGTGGAGCCGGACGTGATCCTGCTCGACGAGCCGTGCTCGGCGCTCGATCCCATCGCGACCGCGCGCGTCGAGGAGCTCATCGACGAGCTGAAAGAGCGGTATACTTGCGTGCTCGTAACACACAACATGCAGCAGGCCGCCCGGTGCTCTGACTATACCGCCTTCTTCTACATGGGGGACTTGGTGGAGTTCGACAGGACCCAGACCATCTTCACCAACCCCAAGGAGAGCAAGACGGAAGACTACGTCACCGGGAAGTTCGGCTGATGGAAGCGGGGGATAGAATCATGCCGACGTCGCACACGAGCAAGGTCTACGAGCACGAGCTACGCACGCTTCGCGAGAAGCTGCTGCTCATGGGGAGCCTCGTCGAGGAGATGATCCAGAAAGGCTCGACCGCGCTCACGACGCGCGACACGGGCCTCGCCAAGGCGACGATCCGGCTCGATCGCCGGATCAACCGCCTCGAGTGCGAGGTCGACGAGCTCTGTATGAGGATCCTCGCGACCCGCCAGCCCGTCGCGTCCGACCTGCGCTTCGTCACCACGGCGCTCAAGATCGTCACCGATCTGGAGCGGGTCGGCGACCTCATGGTGAACGTCTGCGAGCGCGTGCAGGAGCTCAACGAGGAGCCGCCGCTCGCGCCGGTGGCGGACCTGCAAGGCCTCTCGGACGAGGCGATCGAGGTGGTGCACGAGGCGCTGGACGCGCTGGTCGCCCGCGACTGCGAGCGAGCGAACCAACTGCTCACGCGCGATGACGTGATCGACGAGCACTACGCCCGCATCTTCCAGGAGGTGCTCCTCGTCATGAGCCGCGACCCGAGCACCGTGTACAGGGCCACGCGCATCCAGTCGATCGCCAAGTACCTGGAGCGCATCGCCGATCACGCGATGAACATCGCCGAGTCGGTCGTCTTCCTCGTCAAGGGGACGGACATCCGGCACCACAACCGCCTGAAGGAGAACGACCCGCTCTCCTCGCCGCCGCCGGCCGGGCTTCGCCTGCGCTAGGCCCGGGCAGCGCCAGCGCTAGGCGCCAGCGCCGCCCGGAGGCGCCGTCCCGCCGTGGCCGTGCCCGTGGGGCTCCTCGTCGTCGTGCGCGTGCCCGTGGGGCGCCTCGTGCCCGTGCTCGCCGGCGCAGCGGGCGTCCTCCCATCCGACCCAGTATGGGCCGTCCGGCCCGTGTTCACGCTTCCAGATCGGCAGGCGCTCCTTGATGCGATCGATGAGCAGGCGGCACCCGCGGAAGGCCTCTCCCCGGTGCGGCGCGCTCGCGGCGCAGGCCACCGCGACGTCGCCGACGTGGAGCGCGCCCACCCGGTGCGTCGCGGCGACGCGCACGCCGGGGAGCTCTGCGGCGATCTCCGACAGGATCCGCTCCAGCTCGGCCTCGGCCATCGTCCCGTAGGCCTCGTACTCCAGCAGCGTGACCGAACGGCCCTCGTTGACGTCGCGCACCACGCCCAGGAACGTGGCGATTCCGCCAGCGCCAGGGTGAGACACCGCGGCGATGAGCTCGTCGAGTCGGAGCGGCTCGGCGCGGATCCGGCTCACGGCGCGCTCCGCTGGAAATGGCCGGACCGGCCCCCGCTCTTCTCGAGGAGCTTGATGTCCGAGATCACCATCTCGCGATCGATCCCCTTGAGCATGTCGTAGATCGTCAAGCACGCGGCGCTCACCGCGACCATGGCCTCCATCTCGACCCCGGTGCGATCCAACGCCTCCGCGGCGGCGGTCACCCGGATCGACGCGGACGGCTCGTCCACGTCGAGCGAGACCGAGACGTGCGTGAGCGCGATGCCGTGGCAGAGCGGGATGAGCTCCGGCGTGCGCTTCGCCGCCATGATCCCGGCGATCCGCGCCGCGGCCAGGACGTCGCCCTTCGGGGCGTCGTCGCGCGCGACCCGGGCGATCGTCTCGTGGCGCATCAGGACGGCGCCGGACGCGACCGCGCGGCGGTGCGTGACGGGCTTGCCTTCGACAGGCACCATGCGGGCCTCGCCGCTCGGAGAGAGGTGAGTCGAGAGCGCTTCGCCCTCGCGGGGTCGATCAGGGGTTCGCGGCATCGCCCCGGAATCTGACACGGCGGCCCCGAGGACCGGTAGCCGAACGTGATCCGGCCCCGCGCCGATCGCCCGCTCCTTCAGCCGCCGATCGCGCGGATCGACACCGCGGAGGCCGTCTCTTCGGTGCAGCCCTTCCAGACCTTGCCGTCCGGCTTGAGGCGCCACGCCTCGTCCAGGCGCAGGCGGATCGCCGCGCGATCGCCGATCTTCGCCTCGCGCGAGGCGTCGACGCCGTCGTCCGTGGCGAGGCACGGCCGGAGCACGCCCGTCGAGGAGACGCGCAGGCGATCGCAGCTCTCGCAGAACGTGTCGCTCGTGCCCGTGATGAAGCCCACGCGGAGCGACGGGTCGCGGCGAGCGCGGACGTACCTGGCCGGGCCGAGGCCGGGCTCGGCCGCCGCCTCCTCCGGGAGGAGGTGCTCGGCGAGGCGCGCCCTCATCTCGGCCGCGGTGACGAGGTGCTTGCCGACGAGCCGAGCGCCCTCGGCGATCGGCATCACCTCGAGGAAGCGCGGCACCATCCGGCGCTCCCAGGCCCACAGCGCGAGCCGCTCGATCTCGTCGTCGTTCACGCCGCGGAGGACCACCGTGTTCAGCTTGATCGGCGAGAAGCCCGCCGCGATCGCGGCGTCGATGCCGTCGAGCACCCGGGCGAGCTCGCCGCCCCGGGTCATCTCGTGGAAGCGCCCAGGATCGAGGGTGTCGATCGAGACGTTCAGCCGGTGCAGCCCGGCGGCGCGCAGCGGCCCGGCGAGCCGCGCGAGCTGCGACGCGTTCGTCGTGAGGGCCAGATCCTCGAAGCCGAGCGAGGCGAGGCACCCGACGATCGACACGATCTCGGGGTGGAGCAGCGGCTCGCCGCCGGTCAGGCGCACCCGCCGGACGCCGGCGTCGCGCAGGGCCTCGAACATGGTGCGCCAGGCGGCCGTCATGAGCTTGCCGTCGGCGTAGCCGTCATGCCGCGACGGGCGGCAGTAGGTGCACGCGAAGTCGCACCGATCCGTGACCGAGATGCGCGCGCTCCGCGGCGCGGGCCCCGCGTGCGCGCCAGCGGCCTCGCGGGCGCCGTCGCGGTACGGGATCACGGCGGCGCGTCGCCCCGCCTCTCCGCCGCCGACGAGCGGCAGCGATCGCCTCCGCTCGGCCGGCGCGTCGCCCGCATTGCGCGCAGGATCGAGGCCGCCAATAGAAGAAGGCATGCAGCGTCCCTCTCGGATCCTCTAGCCGCCCGCCACCGGCGGGATGAGCGCGACCTCGTCACCGAAACCTACAGGATCGCTCGGCGTTGCATAGACGCCGTTCACGGCCACCCGGATGGATCCCTTGTAGGGGCCGAGCCCCGGATAGCGAGCACAGACGTGCTCCAGGAGCTCCGCTGCGGTGCAGGGACCAGCCAGCGGCAGCGCCACTTCTCCGGTGCCCAGCACATCCCTCGCGCCAGCGAATGCAAGCACGCGTACCGCTGCATCCATCACTGCAACCTAGCATCGCTCCGCTGGCCCGACACGACGAACTGCCGCCAAGCGACCTCGGGCCGCCTCGACGCCCTGGCGCCTGGCGCCTGGCGCCTGGCGAGATTCGAGTCTACCGGGCCCGGCCGGCACGGCTATCATCGGGCGGCTCACCGTCATGTCGGAAGAAGGCTTTTTGCCGGGCACGATCCTGGCCGGTCGCTATCAGGTCCGCCGAGAGCTGGGTCGCGGCGGCATGGGGGTCGTCTATCTCTGCCGCGATCTCGTGCTCGACGAGCGCGTCGCCGTGAAGCTGCTCGACCGGCCAGGCGCGGCGGCCCGCCCCGAGGACGCCTGGTGGTTCCAGGAAGAAGCCAGGGCGCTCGCCGGGCTCTCCCATCCGGCGCTCGTCAAGGCCCGCGACTTCGGGGCGCTCAGCAACGGGACGCCGTACCTCGTCATGGACGCCGTCCCGGGGCGATCGCTCCACGAGTGGCTCTACCTCGCGCGGCTCGAGGACCCGCTGCCCTGGCCGATCATCTGGAGCGTCATCGACCAGGTGCTCGGCGCGCTGGCGCACGCGCACGCGCGGGGCGTGATCCACGGGGACCTGAAGCCGTCCAACGTCCTCGTCGATCTGCAGCACGGGGGCGAGCCGCCGCTCGTGCACGTGCTCGACCTCGGGCTCGCCTGGCTCATCCAGGACCGGGTCGATCACCGGCTCGACGGATCGAGGGAGAGCGAACCCACCGTGCGCTGGGGCGCGGGCACGCCGGGCTGGATGGCGCCCGAGCAGATCCGCTTCGCGGCGCCCCACGTCGGACCGCCGACGGACCTCTACGCGCTCGGCTGCATCCTCTACGCCCTGCTCGCCGGGGGGGAGGTCTACGACGGCAACAACGACGAGCTCCTCCAGCAGCACCGGAGCGCGCCGATCCCGGATCTGCCGCTCCCCACGGCGGTGCCGGGCGACGTCGCGAAGTTCGCGAAGCGGCTGCTCGCGAAGCGCCCGTGGCACCGCTTCGACTTCGCGGGCGACGCGCGGCGGGTGTGGAAGCGGTTCGAGCCGCGCAACAACGAGAACGTGACAGCGACGCCGCTGCCGATCGCCCTCTTGACGAGCGGCCGTCTGCCCCCGAGCCGCAAGGAGCTGCTCACGCCCGAGCTCATCGAGCCTCCAGACGACGACCCGCCGCCGTCCGTGACGACCACCGGGCTGCTCGCGCTCCGGCCGAGCCCGTTCGTCGCGCGGACCGGGGAGCGGGCGCGGCTCATGGAGGTCGTGGCCGAGATGGTCGACGCGCCGAAGGCGATGCACCGGTTCGTCCTGCTCGCGGGCGAGGCTGGCGTCGGCAAGAGCCGGCTGGCCGAGTGGCTCTGCGAGGAGGTCCACGAGCGGGCGCTCATGGTGCCGCTCCGCGCGCGCTACCGGCGCATCGCGGCGCCGCTCGACGGCGTGCTCGGCGCGGTGACCCAGCACTACCGGCTGGAGCGGGCCGAGCGCGAGATCGTCGAGAAGGTGCTGATGAACCTCTGGGAGGTCCCGCCCGAGGACGAAGTCGGCAAGACGTGGGTCGCGGCGACCGCCGAGTGGATCAAGCCGTCGCCTCCGGGCAGCGAGGCGGTCGGCCCGACAGGGAAGCGCTTCCGCCTGGACCGCCCCGAGCTCCGCTGGCTGATCATCCGCAAGACCCTGGAGAGGATCGGCCGGGACCGGCCGGTGCTGCTCTGGCTCGACGACCTGCACTACGCCTCGTCGACCACGTTCGAGGGGCTCATGACGCTCCACCGCGACGCGCCGAACCTGGGCCTCCTCGTCGTGGCGACGGTCAGGAGCGAGGCGGTCGAGTGCGATCCGGTGGCGGCGAGGCGCATCGAGGGGGCGCTCGCGGCCTACGTGGGGGAGCGGCTCGACGTCGCCCCGCTGAACCCCACGCAGACGCACGCGCTGCTCCGGGAGACGCTGCCGCTCGACGACGCGGCGGCCGAGGCGGCGACGGCCCGCAGCAAGGGGAACCCGCTCTTCGCGCTGCAGCTGCTGCACGCGTGGGCGGGCGGCGGCCACCTCCAGCTGCGCGCGGGCAAGTACTTCGTGCCGAGGGCGTCGATGGCCGTGCAGGCGGCGACCACCGCCGACCTCTGGGAAGAGCGCCTCGCGGCGCTGCCCGAGGAGCTCCGCACAGGAGCGCGCGCCGCCGCCGCGCTCGGCGGCGACATCCGGCGCGAGATCCTGCGCGCGCTGCTCACCTCGCTCGACATCTCGGCGGACAGGGCGATCGCGTCCATGCAGCGCGCCCAGATCCTCCTCGCCGTGGGCGATCGCCTGCGCTGGCCGCACGCGCTGCTCCAGGAGCACCTCCTCTCGCAGCTCTTCCTCGAGCCGGACGCGGCCCGCGTGTTCCGCGCCGCCGCCGACGCGCTCGGGGCGCACCCGGCCGCGTCGAGCCGCCGCATCCTCCGGCACCGGGTGGTCAGCCTGCTGCGCGCCGGCGACACCGACGAGGCCGCGGCGCTCATGCACGCGCACGTGGCGGCGCACTGGCAGAGCTCGCGCGACATCGCGGCGACGCTCCGCGACCTCGCCGTGCTGGACGGCAAGCTGCCCGGGGGGAGCGACTCGCGCCCGGGCCTCCGGGGCGGGGTGGACGCGCGGCCCGTGCTGACGGGGACGCGCCTCGGGACGCAGCTGCGCTTCCGCGGCGAGGCGCTGCGGCTTGCGGGGAGGCTCGATGAGGCGCGGCGCGACGCGGAGGACGCGCGGCGCATCTTCGAGCAAGCCGGCGACCGCGAGAACCAGGCGCACTGCCTGCGCCTGCTCGGGCACATCGCGTCGGACCTCGGCGCGGAGGCGCAGGGCCGGCGGCTCGTGGCGCGAGCGCACGCGATCTTCGACGAGATCGGCCACGGCCACGGGCAGGCGCAGTGCGAGGTGCTGCTCGGCGAGATCGACTACCTGCTCGGCGAGCACGCGCGGGCGCGGGCGGTGCTGGCGTCCGGGGCGTCGAGGTTCATGGAGGTCGGCGATCGGCTCGGCCGGGCGCAGTGCCTGCTGCTGCAGAGCATGGTCGAGCAGGCCGGGGCGACCTCGGAGGCGGCGCGCGCGCTGCTCACGACCGCGCACGCCGACTTCGACGCCATCGGCTACCGGCTCGGGCTCGCGCAGTGCGATCTCGCGCTGTCGCACGCGGACCACCGCGTCGGCAACTTCGAGGCGGCGCGCTCGGGCGCGCTCGCGGCGCGGCAGAGCTTCCGCGACGTCGCGAACCCGCGCGGCGAGGCCGGGTGCGAGCGCCTCCTCTCGATGGTGGCGCTCGACGCGGGCGCGCCGGAGCTCGCCGAGGAGCACGCGCTCGCCGCCGGCAGGCTCTTCGAGCGGCTCGGGGATCCGTGGGGCCTGGTGGAGGCGCGGCTGCTCTTCGCGCAGATCGCGCTCCACCGCGGGGACGCGGAGCTCGCCCGCGAGCACCTGATGGCGTGCGAGGCGGTGGCGCTCGCGGAGGCGGAGCCCCGGCAGCACCGGCACCTGACGCTCGCGTGGCTCGCGTACCACGAGGGGCGCTTCCACGAGGCGGCGCGCGAGCTCGACGCGGCGCGGGCGGCCTTCAAGGACAGCCGCACCGGAGACCATACGCCGCAGCTCCTCGAGCGCTTCGCGCGGATGGGCTGGCCCAAGCCGGCGGGGACGCGGATCAGCGGCTGGATGCGCACGCTCGAGAGCACCTGAGGCGGGGGCCCGGGGGGGCGCCACAAGAGCTCTCCAAAGGATCAAAGGCCGCCGACGGCTGACGCTCTCACGAGCTGCGTCGCCGAGCGGGGCTCACCCGCACAGGAGACGGGTCCAGATCGGCGTTTTCGGCGCGCAGGCGCACTCCCGTGCGCGGAGCACCGAAAACGCCGAGATGGGCCCGTATCCGAAGCGGGTGAGTCCCGCTCAAAGAGGGAGCCAGAAGTCGGGGCCGAAGAGGCGGCGCGCGTCCTCGATCGTGCGGAGGGCACGCGGCAGATCGAGCCTCGCCTGGTGCTCGGCCAGCTGCACGACGTAGGGGATCCAGAGCGGCCTGCAGACGACGAGCGCGGCGAGGTGGAACTCCGCCTCCTCGGTCTGGCCGAGATCCATCGCCACACGCGCCAGGAGGCTGTGCACCGGGACCGGCGACCCGAGGGGCGCGATCGCCGTGGCGCAGCGCCGCACGCTCTCCGCGGCCTCCTCGCTGGGGTGCCGCCGGAACTCCTGGAACGTCTCCTCGAGCTCGTGCTCGTCGCTCACCTGCTCCGGCAAGTGCTGCGCGACGAGCGCCTTCCAGTGATCGACGAACGGCAGACCGGCGAGGGCGCTCGAGCTGTCGGCGTGGGCAAGGAGCATGTCGGCCTCCTTCCAGTCGCCGGCCTCTCGGGCGAACTCGAGCCCGGAGACGACCCGAGCCTCCTCGTGGAGCCCAGGCTCCTTCGTCAGGAGCCAGCGCTGCCAGTAGAGCGCGCCCCGGAAGGCCACGCGCGCGAGCGGCTCTTTGTCGTCCACACGCATCTGCAGCGCCATGTCCAGGAGCGCACCCTTGTGCCGCTGTACGTCGTCGACGAGAAGGCTCGCCGGCCAAGCGCAGAGCCCGCACGCCTCTGAGATCATCGCACCCCCCTCGCACCGCACGAGAGCTGCCTGCCGACAGGCAGCGCAGAAGGAACCCCCCGCGATGCAGACCAACGCTACCACGGCGCCCGCAGCACGCGAGAGGCCGTCGCCGGCGTGTGGCAGGCAGACAACATTGACGAAGGCAAGAGCGCTCGAATGCCGCCGCGCGAGCGGCCTGCACCGGAACGGATCTCGAACCAGGGAGCGTACGAGAGACGAAACCCGCGAGGACGACGCCGAAGACGGCGACGACGACAACGGCCCGCGCCGAGCCGCGCGCGGGCTCATGGACCTCGACCGAGGCTTCCTGCACAATGCGCCGCTGGCGGCAGCGACCGAGCGGGGGTGTCGGCGGCCGCTCGAGGTGCTGATTGGCGATCGAGATCGAGAGGACAACACGGCGGCACAGCGCTCCTGACACCCTGCGGCGCCCACGATGAGCCAGCCTGATCTGCACCGCGCCGCGTTCGAGGCGGCCGAAGACGCGCTCCTCCTCCTGGAGAACGGCCGCGTGATCGACGCCAATCCGAGCGCGATCCGGCTGCTCGCCGGGTCCGCGGACGGCCTCGTCGGACGGGAGCTCACGGACCTCGCGCCGCTGCTGCAGCCCGACGGACAGGCCTCCGCCGAAGGCCTCGCGCAGCGGCTCGACGCGGCGGGCCGGGGCGAGCCGCAGCGGTTTCGGTGGCTCTACCGGCGCCCAGGCGGGGACTTCATCCAGGCCGACACGCAGATCGCGCGGCTCCCCCTCCCCGACCGAGCAGGGCCGATCCTGCGCGCCGTCGTGCGCGAAGAGGACAAGGAGCAGCGGCGGCTCTACGCGCTCGCCGTCGACATGCTCGGCGCCGCGACGCTCGACGGGCGGTTCAAGGAGCTCAGCCCCTCGTGGGAGCGCACGCTCGGGTTCAGCCGCCAGGAGCTGATGGCGCGGCCCTACCTCGAGTTCATCCACCCCGAGGACAAGGCGCGCACCCTCTCGGAGACAGACACGTTCTCGACGGGCGCGCAGACGATCACCTACGAGAACCGGTTCCTCTGCAAGGACGGCTCGTACCGGTGGCTCGAGTGGAACGCGATGCTCGCGCTCGACGAGGGGCTCGTCTACTTCGTCGCCCGCGACGTCACGCGGCGCAAGACCGCCGAGATCGCGCTCCGTGAGTCCGAGGAGAAGCTGCGGGCGCTGTACGACGGCATCCCGCACCACCTGGTGGTCGTCGACAAGGACGCGCGCATCGTCTCGGTGAACCGGCCGTCTCCCGGGGTCCGGGAAGAGAGCATCGTCGGCCGGAGCCTCTACGATTTCACGGCACCGGAGTACCACGCCACGGTGAGGGAGGCACTCCGGACAGTGCTCCAGGAGGGGGGCCGCGCGAGCTACGAGGTGGTCGGCCTCGGGGCGAACGGCGGGCGGGCGTGGTACGCGAACCACGTCAGCGCGATCCGCGGGGCCGACGAGGTCACGAACGCGCTCATCGTGGGGGAGAACATCACCGAGCGCCGGCGCGCCGAGGAGCAGCGCCGGGAGAGCGAGGCGCGCTTCCACGCGGCCGTCGAGGCCAGCATGGACGCGTTCCTCACGCTGGCCTCCCACCGCGACGACAGCGAGGAGATCGCCGATTTCGTGATCACCGGGCTCAACGCGCGCGCCGCGACGATGCTGTCGATGCCGCGCGAGCAGCTCCTCGGCCAGCGCCTCTCGGAGCTCGTCCACTCGGTCGAGGCCGGCGTCCTCCTCGCGAGGTGCCTGCGCGGCCTCCGGAAGGGGGCGCCGATCGAGGAGGAGATCCTCCTGCCCGCGCCGACCGCCCAGGCGTCGCGCCCGGGCGTCTGGGTGCACCACCAGATCGTGCCGATCCAGGGCGGCGTCGCCGTGACGATGCGGGACACCACCGAGCGCAAGCGGCTCGAAGATCAGCTGCGCCAGTCGATCGAGCGCCTCGAGGTGTACGCCGAGGAGCTGGAAGGCAAGAACCGGATGCTCGCCGCGGAGAACGCCGAACGCGAGCGGACCGCGAGCGTCCTGCGCCAGCAGCAGGAGGCGATCCGCGCGCTGTCGACGCCGATCATCCAGGCGTGGGAGGGCGTCCTCGTGCTGCCCATCATCGGCGCGCTCGACAGCGCCCGGGCCACGGACATCATGGAGAAGCTGCTCGGGGAGATCGTCCGCACGCAGGCCCACTTCGCCGTGCTCGATCTGACCGGCGTGGAGGTCGCGGACACGCCGACGGTCGACCACCTGTTCCAGGTGGCCCGGGCCGCGAGCCTGCTCGGCAGCCGCTGCCTCGTGTCGGGCATCTCCCCCGGGGTCGCGCAGGCCATCGTGACGCTCGGAAGCGACGCGCGGACGCTCGAGACCTTCGGCGCGCTCGAGGACGCCCTGCGCCACGCGCTGCTCGTGTCGGGCGCCCGGCTGCCGAACGCGCGCGGCAAGGCGCGGTAGCGGCGGCCTGCCTACGCGTCGTCGGCCGCGAGCTCGTCGTGGAGCTCCCGGGCGCGCGCCGCGTGGCGCGCCGCCGCGGCGCCCTCGCCGATCGCGGCGGCGTGCGCCGCGGCGCGGTCGTACGCCGCCGCGGCCGCCCGAAGATCGCCGCCCCGCTCGTAGTGGTGGGCGAGGAGGGCGGCGCCCTCGTCGCGCGCCGCCGCGTTCGGGGCGCGGTGCTCGATCCAGTCGGCGACGAGCAGGTGGATCCGCCGGCGGATCTTGAGGCTCAGCATCTCGTAGGCGACCTCGCACGTCGCTTGCTCCACGAACACGTACTCGCGCTCGCCGGGGAACGACGCCGGGGAGCGGAGCCGGATCAGCTGGCGCTCGCAGAGGCGCGCGAGCAGCTCGGCGGTGGACGCGCTGCCGCCGTGGCGCACCGAGAACGGCGGATCGAGATCCTGGAGCTCCGCGAGGATGCGCTCGCTCGACATCGGCGAGCGCGCCTGCGGGGCGTCGTTCCGGAGCCGCTCGACCGCGCCCTCCCAGAAGGTCCGGCCGACGACCGCGGCCTGCGCGAGGAGGCCGCGCGCGGCCTCGTCCAGGCGGTCGAGGCGCGCCTGGACCACGCCGTGCACCGCCGGCGGCAGGCTCAGCGCGCTGAGCGCGTCGTCACGGACGTGCCACGCGCCCTCCTGGGCCTCGATGGCGCCGGCGTCCACGAGCAGGTGGAGGGTCTCCTCCACGGTTCGCGGGTTGCCCTCGGAGCGCTCGGCGATCGCGCGCACGAGCTCGAGATCGAGCGCGGAGGCGCCGCGGAGCCGATCCCGGATCATCTCCTCCGCGTGCCGCCGCGCGAGCGGTGACGCGTCGACGCGGACGTACGCTTCCTTCCCGACGCCCCAGTCGGGGCGGCGCTCGTAGAGCTCGGGGCGCGCGGTGCACACCATGCAGAGCGGCAGCCCCTCGGCGTGCGCCACGAGCTCCTCGACGAGGTCGAGCGTCGCGTCGTCGGCCCACTGCAGGTCGTCGCACACGATCACCATCGGCGTCCGCTCGAGGGCGAAGGTGACGAGCAGCACGAGCGCGGAGGCGATCCGGCGCCTCGCCAGCACGCTGCCGCGCGCCGCGGCCTCGAGCAGCCCTGCGGGCGCAGGCCGCGCGCCCAGGATCGCCGCCAGCCGGGCGAGGATCTCCTCGAGGTCGCTCCCCCCGCTCGGCCTCGACAGCGAGGGGGACGGATCGAGCTCGTCGTCGTCCTCGTAGCGCGCCGCCCCGGCTCCCCTGCGCCCGCTGACGGTCGAGCTGATCGGCCCTCGGAGCGGGACGGACGACGCGCGGGTCACGATGGGCGACGCGCCCCCGAGCGCGGCGGCCCTGGCCCCCGCGCCGGCGGCCTCCCGCTCGGCGCGGACGCGGGCGCGCGCGGCGCGCAGCCGGATCCAGCGCAGACCGCGGCGCAGCTTGCGCAGGATGACCTGGGCCGGATCGGCCTCGTGGATCCCGAACCAGCGGCGGAGCAGCGCGCCGGCCAGGCCATAGCTCGAGTCCTGCGCGAGCGCCGAGCACTGCGCCGAGAGGGCGAGCAGCCCCCCGGGCGGCGCGAGCGCGTACCCGCGCTCCGAGGAGGGCGCGCCGCCCCCGGCGCCGCCGTCGCGGAGGCCCGCGAAGAGCTCTGCGAGCATCCGCGTCCGTCCCACGCCGGGCGCGCCGACCAGCGTGATGAGGCGCGGCCGCCGCTCGTGGAAGGCGGTCTCGACGAGATCACACAGGCGCTGCATCTCCGCGCCGCGCCCGACGAGGCGCGTCGAGAGCCCATGGAAATCGGGCGGCGCGAACGCGTGGTGGAGCGGCGCCTCGCCGAGCACGCGGTAGATCGGCTGCGCCGCGCCATGAGCGGTGGACGCCGGAGGCGCCGCCGGCGCCCGGACCGCATTCGCGCCCGCGCCCGCGTCGATCGGCTCGACGTGGAAGCGCCCGAGGACGAGGCGGTGGGTGTCGCGGCCGATCACGATCGCGCCGCGAGGCGCGAGCTGCTGCAGGCGCCCCGCGCCGTCGACCGCGTCGCCGATGACGGCGAGGTCCTGCCGCGCCGAGCCCCCCGCGCCGACGAAGGCCCGCCCCGTCGCGATCCCGAACCGCACCGAGAGGCGGACCGATCGCGCAGCGCGCGGCAGCGCGAGGCGCGGAATAGCGGCCTGCGCGCCGAGCGCCGCGACGATCGCCCGCTCGGCGTCGCTGTCGGTCGAGCGGGGGACGCCGAAGACGGCCATGACGCGCCCGCCGATCGGCCGCTCGACGATCCCGTGCATCTGCTCGACGTGCTCCGCGAGCACCTGATAGCAGCGGTCGACGACGTCCTTGACGTCCTCGGGATCGAGCCGCGACGAGAGCGCGGTCGCCTCGGACAGATCGGCGAACAGGACGGTGCAGATCCGGTGCTCTCCACCCTCGAACGGCAGCGCGGCCCGGGTCCGCGGCGAGCCGCGATCGGAGCTCACGCTCCCCCTCATCCCGCTGCTGTCCGGCGCCATCCACGATCTCGACGACGGCGGCAGCGACGGCGGCGGGACCGACAGCGCCGGCGGCGGCGGCAGCGGCGGCAGGTGGACGGCGGCGAGGTCGAGCAGCCCGTCAGCGTCGTCGTTCGTGTCGCTCGGGCCGAAGGCGGGCGCGCGCAGGGTGTCGCGCGCCACCACGACGATGCTGGAGCGGTGGGCGGCCTCCAGGGCGGCCCACATCTCGCCGAGGTTGTGGAACCGCTGCGAGGGGTTGATCGCGAGCGCGCGGCCGAGGACCGCCTCGACGTCGGCGTTCGCGTTCACCCCGCGGGAACGGAAGCTCGGCCGGATCGCCTCGTCGCTCGAGGCGACGAAGAGCTGGATGACGTCGCCGCCCGAGAGGGCGGGCTGACCGCTCGCGACCTCGACGAGGATGAGGGCCATCGCATAGACGTCGGTCCAGGGCCCTGTGGCGCCGAACCGCGGGCTGAACTGCTCCGGCGCGCCGTACTGCGGCGTGAAGGCGCGGAACGTTCGTCCCGTCTGGACGAGCGCCTCTGCGAACGTCGGCGTCTCGGAGAAGACCTTGGCGAGCCCGAAATCGAGCACCTTCATGCGATCGCCGAGCAGGAACAGGTTGGCCGGCTTGACGTCGCGGTGAGACACGTTCTCGTCGTGGGCGACGGCGAGCGCGGAGGCGACCGGCGCGAGGAGCCGGATCGCGTCGCCGAGGCTCCTCGGCGGGAGCTTCTCGGCGCTGCGGCGCTTGAGATCCTGCTCGAGCGTCTCGCCCTCCAGCCACTCCATGACGATGTACGGCGTCCAGGGCCCCCTCGGAGCGGCGGCAGCGCCGATGTCGAGCGCCTGGACGATGCCCATCGTCCGGCGCGAGAGCTGGTGGAGCAGGCGCGCCTCCTCGCGGAACTTGGCGAGGAAACCGTCCTGCTGGTCAGGGCTTAGACCCGCGGGGATCTTGAGACATTTGACGGCGACCGGCGAATCGAAGCCGAGGTGCCGGGCCCGGTAGACGACGCCGAACGCTCCCTCGCCCGCCAGCGCCTCGACGGCGAACTGGCCGTCGATGATCGACCCCACCCAGCCGAACGGGTCGCTGGCCTGCATCGTTGCCTAGGCTACCTGTTGCGCCGAACCCCGAGCAAGAGAAGCAACGGCCGCGGGCGAGGGGATGTGCGAGGCGGGGCGCGCGTGGGGCCCCGCCGAACTCGCGGCTCCAAGGAGGAAAAGGGGCCCTGACGGCCGCGACGGGCGACTGGCATGGATCCATCTCCGCTGGCCGGGTAACGATGAGGCCGGCGATTCGAGCTCGACGGCGCCGGTCTGCCTACATGAGCGCTGCGGCGCTGCGGCAGAACTCGGACCGCCGGACCACCGCAGCTCTGGTCCATCGAGGCGCCTTGCCGTCATCGCGCTTCTCTCATCGCCACGCGCACCACGCGGCGCGTACCGGTGGATCGAGCACGAAGACGAGTCTCCTGGACCGGGGACAGGCAGCTCATGGGCGCTCCTGCCTGTCACGGTCGGCCTGCGCTGCAGGCCCTCACGGGCCCGCCGCGTCGCCGAAGCAGCCGTATCCCTAGCCCCACAGCGGGAATTCGGAAGGGCGAGGGAGAGCGCGCCGCGTCGGTTCACCGTCGACCGCCGCGGACGGCAGCGCCATCCTGAACGCATGAACTTCCTGCTTCATCGCCACCTCGCCGCGCGCGACCTCGGCTCGGCCGCCGCGGGCGCGGCGGCGATGCTCCCGGACCTCTGGCGCATGGCCGACCGGCGCGTCAGGCCCTCCCGCGCGCCCGATCGCCCCGCGGCCCCGCCGCCCCGCCTCGCCGAGGTGCTGGCCGGCATCGACCACCACGTCGCCGTCGACCGCTGGTTCCACGCCGCTCCCGTCTTCGTGGAGGGCGAGCGCCGCCTCGCCGCCGCGTTGCGCGCCGCCTCGCTCGGCGCGCCCCGGCTCGCGCTGTTTGCCCACGTGCTCTGGGAGATGTGCCTCGACGGCGCGCTCGTCCGCAGGACGGGCCTAGCGCCCCTCCTCGACGACCTCCGCGCCGGCCTCGACGCAATCGACGGCGCCCCGACCGAGGCCGCCGCCTCGATCCACCACTTCCAGCAGCGCGCCCCCTCCCCCGCCGGCCCCTTCGCCGATCGCGCCGCCTTCGAGTCGCGGCTCCGTCGCATCTGCGACGAGCTCCTCCGCGGCCCCTGGATCGCCGGCTACCAGGACGGCGCCGGCCTAGCTCTTCGCCTCTCAGGCGTCCGCGCGCGCTTCGGCATGCCCCCCTTCACCCCGGACCAGCACGCCCACCTCGCCGCGCTCCTCGACGCCCTCGCCGCCTCTGCAGACGACGCCCTGACCGACCTCCTCCGCACCGCGCCGAAGCACTGAAGCCCCCCCGCACCCCTTCATCCAGACAGCGATCGCGTCGCTTACTCGTGCACGATGACCGTCGTCCCCTCGCCCAGCTCTTCGCCCGTGTTGATCGCGTGCCATCCGGGCGGCACCGGGGGATCGGTCCACAGGAACAGCCGGTGGGCGTCGATGGGCGACAGGTTGATGCAGCCGTGGCTGCGCGGCGTGCCGAAGACGTCGTGCCAGTACGCGGCGTGGAGCGCGTAGCCGCTCGCGAAGTACTGGATGTACGGCACGTCCTTGAGGGCATAGGTCCCCTCGCCGCGGCGCCGCGTCACGCCGTACTCCCCGTCGCCCTTCCGGGGGACCACCTTCTCGCCCGCCGCGGGCTTCGCCGCAGCGCTCGCGCCGGGCTTCTTCGGGGATCGCTCCTTCGAGGAGCCGCCCTTCTCCGGCTTCGCGCCGCGCGAGGCCGACGGCGCGTCGGCGGTCGTCTCCGCGCGGCCGCCGACGCTCGACGACTCGTTCGAGTCCATCGTCGCCGTGATGTGCTTGTTGCGGATCCGGAAGATGCCGCGCACCGTCGCGGTCGTGGTCTTGGGATCGGCCACCCCGGCCTGGCCGGTCGAGACCAGCGTGGCGTAGACCGGGCGCTTGCCTTCCCAGAGGACCAGCGTCTGGTGCGTGATCGACACCTCGATCCACTTCTCGCCCTTCTCGGCGACCTCCGGCCACGCGGACGGCGCGACCGCGAGCCCGACGTCCAGCTGGCTCACGTACCGCTGATCCCGGGTGCGGTAGTACTTCACGCCCTCGATCCGGCGCATCCTGCCGGTCAGCGGGACGATGTCCCGGAACGGCAGCTCCTTGCCCGGCGTCGCCTTGTCGCCCTGGATCTGGACGTCGCGGGCGCTCCGCGCGCGGACGAAGGCGAGCGGCAGCGTGAGCGCGTCGGTCAGCTCGACGCCGTGCCAGGGAGAGCCGGTGTCGGGCTTGATCTTCGTCGCAGGCGCGAGCCGGAGATCGGTCGTGATCGCGAACCGCCGGCTCAGCGACTCCGGTCCGGTCGTGAACGATCCGATCAGCGAGAGCCCGGTGAAGCGCCGCGCGCGATCGGCGAAGACCGCGTAGTCCGGGACCTTGAAGTCGCTGATGTTGCGGATGAGGCGCTTGCCGCCCTCGAGCCAGAACGGGATCGGGTCGCCGTCCCCTTCCCCGCCGAGCAGCGCGCCCTCGCCGAGCTCGAGCGAGTTCTTCCCAAGGCCGAGCTCGCCGAGCTGCTTGCCAGGAAGCGGCACGCCGCGCGCGTCGATCGCCACGTCGTTCGCGCCGAGGATGACCCGCTGCACGGTCGCCTTGTTCTCCTCGAACCACGACAGGTGCTCGTCGAGCTTGAACTCCGATTTGCGCTGCTCCTCGGCGGTGGGGACGCGCAGGTAGAGCGGCAGCACCGCGCGGACGAAGGCATACCGGTACGGGAGCGCGGTCCTCATGTTCGGCCCAGGGCCGGCCGCCTTGAGGATCGGGTCGTTCAGGTCGAGCGTCGCGTCCTCACCCACGCAGAGGTAGCCGTGGGGCTCGATCGCATACCAGCCGCCCGGACAGCCCGCTGTGCCGGCGGGCTCGGCGGAGCGGGGCACCCTGGAGCCGACGCGCAGGTACCCGAGCTTCTTCGACGTGTCGCGCGGCTCCTTGTAGACGGTCGCCACGAAGGCCGTCACGCCGAGCAGCGGTTTGTCGCTCGGCGGCCACGCGGGCCCCGCGGGCGCCGCGGGCGCGGCCTGCCCCTCGGTCGACGCGAGCGCCGAGGGAGCCGCGTCGGCGCCCGCGTCGCCGGCAGGGGCCGCCGCCCCCGCGTCCGCCGAGGCGTCCGCGGGCTTGCGACAGCCGCACGCCGCGGCCGTGAGCGCCGCGAGGTGAGCGAGACAGAGAGCGAGGCGCGCCGCGCGCCGCGCACCGTGAGGCTTCCCGGAGGACAGCAGGGCGCCCATGCGGGCCTACTTGCCAAAATCGGCGCGCGACGAAAAGCCCAAAACACCCGGCGGACGCGCGCCGGTGGCTGGCTCCTCGGGGCTCCGCCCTGAAGCCCGGCGTCCGCTTCGCGGTCGCCCTGGTTGCGCGCGTCAGCAATCCCCGGCGGGATTTCCGGCGCGCGCAACTAGACCGAGAGGCCCGGCAACGCCCCCGTGCAGTACGCGGGGTTGCCGAACGTCGACACGTCCACGCCCATCGCGTTGCACAGCGCGACGAGCAGGTTGTTGTGGGGATCGCCGGCATAGCGCAAAAATCTTCCAGTCCTGAGCGCCCCGCCGGCGCCCCCCGCGATCACGTACGGCATGTCGCGCCGCGAGTGGCTCTGCCCCTCCGAGATGTCCGTGCACCAGAGGACGAGCGTGTTGTCGAGGAGCGTGCCCGTGCCCTCCTGGACGGCGTCGAGCCGCTCGAGCAGGTACGCGAGCTGCTCCGCCTGCCAGCGCCCGATGTCGACGAGCTGCCGCTGCTTGTCCGCGTCGGCGATGTTCGAGTGCGAGAGCGCGTGGTGCGTCTCCGACTGGCCGAGCCACGTGAACACCTTGCCCGCCTGGGTCGCGCTCCACTGGATCGACGCGACCCGCGTGAGATCGCAGGCGAGCGCCATCGCGAGCAGGTCGGTCTGCAGCCTCCCGATCGCGGGGAAGTTGTCGTTCGCGTAGATGTCGAGCGGCTCGCCCAGCGCCGGCAGGGCGCATGCGCCGCCGAGGAGCGCCGGCACGTCGAGCCGCTGCTCGATGTCGTTCAGCGCGTCGAGGTGCCGCTCCAGCTTCTGCCGGTCCTCGCCCCCCAGCTCGCGCGCGAGGGCGCCGTAGTCCTCCATGACGCTGCCGAGCACCCGGCGGCGCAGGGCGCGCCGCCGCGCGAGCTCCGCGGGGTCGGCGCTGAGGTCCAGGAACAGCCGGTCGAACGCCGCGCGCGGATCGTCCTCGGGCGGGACCGGCTGGCCCGGGCCGAGGTACGAGAGGCGCGACGAGACGTTGGCGTACTGGACCTGGACGCCGAGCTCGAGCGACGAGAGCTTCGTGCGAGCCCCGAGCCTCGCGGCGAGGAGCTGGTCGACCGAGATGCCCCCGCCCCAGCCGACCCGCGCGGCGGGGTTGCAGGCGTACGGGAAGAGGGTCCCCTCCTGGAGCTCCGTGCCCGTGAGCGCCTGGCCGATGCCCTGCTGGTGAGAGTCGCCCGGCCCGTGGTAGGCGGACTCCATGTCGATGCCCTCGACGACGAGCAGCTTGTCCCGGTAGGGCGAGAGCGGCGCGAGGATCTCTCCGAGCTCGAACGACGCCTCGGTCCCGATCGGCTGCCAGGCCTCCTTCACCGTGCCGAGGCCGGTGAAGAAGACGACGAAGCGCTTCGGGAAATCGACGGCGCTCGCCGATCCGGCCATGGCGTCGAGGAAGGGGAGCGCGAGGGCGAGCCCGCCGGCCCCGCGCAGGAAGGCGCGGCGATCGAGGCGCCTCCTCGACGCCCGGCGCTGCACGGCCCCGCTCACGGCGCACCCCCTGCGCCCCGCGCCGCGCGGCGGTAGCGGAACGCGTCCGTCTGGGTCAGCGCCACGAGCAGCGCCTTGATGTTGTACCCGCTCTCGGCGAACGCCGCCTGGATCTGGCGCATGCTGCACTCGTCCTCCGCCTGCTCGGCGCGGCCGTAGCCGAAGCGGAACCACTGCGTCGCGACGCACTGGCGCACCTCGTCGCTCTCCGCGAGGCGGTGCGCGAGCTCCACCGCCCCGTCGAAGGGCCCATCGATGTCCCGGCTCCCCACGATCTCGCCGCTCGCGTCGACCGGGACGCCCTGGTCGACCTCGCGGTAGAGGCCGATCCCGTCGTAGCGCTCGAACCCGAAGCCGATCGGATCCATGAGCCGGTGGCAACCGGCGCAGGCCGGGTCCTCCGCGTGCCGCTCGAACTGCCTGCGGGTCGGGATCCCGTCCCGCACCGGCGGCGGCTGGATGTCCACGTCGGGCGGCGGCGGCGGCAGCGTCCGGCAGAGCAGCCGCTCCCGGACGAACTTGCCGCGATGGACGGGCGACGACTGGTCCGGCTTCGCGAGCACCGCGAGCACGCTGGCCTGGGTGAGGAAGCCGGCGCGCTGCGCGGGATCGAGCGGCACGACCGAGAGCTCGCCGGGCGCCTCCGCGCCGCCCGCCGCTCCCAGCCCGTAGAACGCGCGGAGCTCGGCGTTCATCAGCGAGTAGGGCGCCGTCAGCAGGGTCGCCACGTCACCGGCGTCGTCCTCGAACACGACGTGATCGAGGAACGCCTCGGTCTCGGCCCGGAGGAGCGCCGGGAGCCCGGCGTGGAAGCCGGGGTAGACCGCCGGGTCCTTGGTGAGGGTGTCGATGTTCGACAGCTGCAGCCATTGCGCGTGGAAGTTCGCGACGGCGGCGCGGGCGCGCGGATCCTCGAGCATGCGGCGGGCCTGCGCGGCGATCTGCTCCGCGGTGCTGAGCTCCCCCGCGTCGGCTGCAGCGAACAGCGCGTCGTCGGGCATCGAGCTCCAGAGCAGGTACGAGAGCCGCGAGGCGATCTCGTGGTCCGAGAGCGCCACCACGCCCTCGCCGGCCGGATCCGGCATGCCGTGCTCCACGCGGTAAAGGAAGTGCGGCGACTGGAGCATCGCCTGGATCACGAGCTCGACGCCGGTCGAGAAGCCGTGCTCGTCGTTTCCGGAGGCGAAGAGCCGCGCGAGCCGCTCGCTCTCCGCGGGCGCGAGGGGACGGCGGAACGCGCGCTTGCCGAGGCGCTCGATGAGCTCGGCGGCGCACACGTCGGGCCCCTGCACCACCGGGTCGCACCCCGGAAGGAGCTTCCCGAGATCCTTCGCGGCCCGCGCCGCGATCGCCTCGGAGGCCTTCATGAGCTGCTCGGCGAGGAGCTGGGTGACCCCGAGCGCCGCCGCCTGGTTGTTGAACCCGAGCGCCTCCTCCTCGACCACGAAGGCGTCGGCCGGCGCGCTGTCGTCGCCCAGGAGATCGCGGACCGTGTTGTTGTACTCGAAGCGCGTCATCCGCCGGAGCGGCGACGCGCCCGGCCGGATCTCCGCGCAGCGCGGCGCCTCGCCTTCCGCTCCCCCCGCGGCCCCGCCGCCGCGCCCGCCGGAGCAGGCGGCGGCCGCCGCCACGACGATCGCAAGCCCGAGAGAGCCGCCGGGGCCGCGCGCCGCGCGGCGGTGCCGTCCTCTTGACCGATCCATCTGCCCTCTCCCCGGGGGGACGCGCTGGCCCGCGATGCGCTGCGTTGCGGCGCTGCGCATCGCGACGACATTTCTCCCTGCGCTGGGGCCCGTCAAGGCGCCAGGGAAGACGAGGCCCAGCGCGGCCGGCGAGTCCGATTGCAGCGGAGTCTCGTAGCGACACTGCGCGTCACCAGAAATGTCGCTCAGCCCCCTCGAAAGACGCTGGATCCAGCCGCGACATCGCCTGTAGGCTCGCGCGCGTGCAAGCTTCGTTTGACGCCGCTGCCGGCAAAAGGCCCGCGCGGAAGCCGACCAGGTTCAGAACGCTGTCCCTCTCTTTGAGCCTCTGCGGGAGGATCCTCCTCGGGCTCTCCGCCGCGACGGTCACGACGTTCGCGCTCTCGCCCATCGCGCTCGCCGCCCCCAAGGGGTCGAAGTCGATCGCGATCCACATCGAGGGGCCGAACGCGGACGACATCCGCGAAGACATCGCGTCCCTCGTCCCGGAGACGCTGAAGGTCGTGGACGCTGACGCGTTCTCGAAGTCGCTGCGGGGCGCCGGCCAGACCAAGCCGGTGGGCGACGCGCTGGTGGCGAAGGCCCAGCGGAAGAAGGCCATCGACCGCATCCGCAAGGCGGGCAAGGCCGCGAAGGTGGAGGGGGTGATCTACGGCGTCTCGCGGACGAACAAGAAGAAGAAGAAAGAGGTCCACCTCGTCTACGTCGACGAGAACGCCGGCGACCTCGCGGTGGACGGCGCGGTGCCGCTGGGCGGCTCGCGGGACGACCGCAAGAAGGCGCTCGAAGAGCTGCTCGGCCCGACGCTCTCGCAGATCGCGCCGGCGGCCGCCCCGGCCGACGAGGACAAGCCGAAGGACGGCGGCGACGAGGGCGACGGCGCGAAGGACGGCGACGACGAGAAGGACGGCGACGGCGACAAGAGCGCCGACGACGGCGACAAGGGCGGCGACGACGGCGACAAGGGCGGGAAGCGCAAGCGCCACGATCCCCGCTCGGCGCTCTTCTCGGTCGAGGCCGGCGTCGAGTTCACCGGCCGCTGGTTCGAGTACTCCGATCCGGTCACGCAGAACCTCCGGCCCTACGACGTCTTCGGTCAGCCCGCGCTGTCGATCTCCGGAGAGGTGTACCCGCTCGCGTCGACGGACATCCCGGTGCTCAAGGGCCTCGGCATCACCGCGGGGTACATGCTGGCGCTCGGCCTCAACTCGGCGGTGGGCGAGGGCGACCCGATCAGCACGACCTACCAGCGCGTCAACCTGGGGCTGCGGGAGCGGCTGTCGATCGGCGAGTCGGCCGTGCTCGGCATCTCCGCCGGGCTCCGGCTCCTGACCTTCGAGGTCGACGCGCCGGAGGCCCTGGCCAGGACGGTGCCGAACGTCTCCTACACGCTGGTCCGGGGCGGCCTCGACCTGCGGGTGCCGGCCGGCCCGGTCGCGCTGGCGCTCGGCGCCGACTACCTCTTCCCGCTCTCGTCAGGCCCGGTCTACGATCGGTTCGCCGGGGCGAGCGTGCAGGGCATCGGCGCGATGGCCGGCGTGCTCGTGCCCGTCACGACCGGCGTCGAGGCGCGGCTCCTCGTCGAGTACGCGCGGTTCTTCTCGTCGTTCGAGCCCGCGATCGGCGACCCGTACGTGGCCGGCGGGGCGATCGACCAGTACCTTGGGGTGCGGCTCGCCGGAGCCTACGTTTACTGAGCGAGAGAGAGAGAGGTAGCACGTGACGTACATCGCTTTCCTTGGCGGGCGCACCGCGCTCGCCGCCGCCGTGATGAGCGGCGCTGCGTTCATCATCAGCTGCGCGGGGACCCTCGAGGACAAGGACCAGTACCTCGCCGGCGGCGACGGGCCTGGCGGCGGAAACGGCCAGGGCGCGACGACCGGCAGCGGCGGCGACGCTGCGGCCACCAGCGGCGGCGACGCTGCGGCCACCAGCGGCGGCGACGCCGCGGCCACCAGCGGCGGCGACGCCGCGACCACCAGCGCGAGCAGCGGCGGTGGGACCGGATGCGCGGAAGCGCAGGCGCTGGTGGCGGCGAAGTGCGCCACCGCGGGCTGCCACGATGGGCAAGCGAACCTGGGGGGCCTCAATCTGTCGACGGGCTGGGAGACCAGGGTCGCGGGCCAGGCGTCCGACTGCGGCGGCAACGGCACGGTGATCGTGCCGGGCGATCCGGACGCCAGCTTGCTCTACATGAAGCTCTCGGACCCCCCGCCTTGCGACAGCCGGATGCCGCTCGGCCCGGAGCTCAGCGACGACGAGAAGAAGTGTCTCTACGACTACATCGCGGCGCTCCCGCCCTGAGGTAGCGAAGGAGCATCTGGCCGCGGAAGCGGCGCGGGCGGCGCGGTCGTCACCTCGATGAGACCGCCTCGTTGGCGCCCCCGTGACCAGACGCTACGCTCGCCGCGATGCTGCGCCGGCGCTCGTTCTGGATCGCCGCGGCCGCCGTCGCCTACACCGCCTTCGCCGCGCTCCGGGCGTCCGGCGGCCACGGGCCCGCGTGGCTCGCCCTGCTCGGGCTGCCCGCGTTGCTCGCGCTCGGCCTCCGTTGGGTAGAGCGGCCGCCGCGGGGAGAGGACCGGATCGAGCCGGCGGCCCGCAGCGCGGCCGCCGTGTGTCTCACCGGCGCCGCGATGCTCGCCGCCGCGCGGAGCGGCCCCGCCGGGCTCGCGCTGATCGCGCTCGGCAACCTCGGCGCGGCGGCCGCGGCGATGGCCGCCCTTGTCGGCCTCGCGCGCATCGCGGGCCTCGGCGGCCTGCTCGAGCCTCCGCCCAACACGCGGCGCCTCGACGCGGCGGCGTTCGCCTCGCTCTTCTGGACCGTGGCGGTCGCCCTGCCCGCCGTCTCCGCGGTGGCGCCCGAGCGCACGGCCGATCTCGATCCGCTGCTCGTCCACTACGCCACGTCCGCCGCGTCGCTCGGCTCGCTCACGGTGACGCTCGTGGCGATCGCGCGCGTCCGCATCGCGCGGCGGATCGAGCTCGGCGTGGCCGATCGGGTCGAGGCCGCGCTGCTCCTCACTGCGACCGCGCTGGCGGTCGGCCTCGCGGCGGCCTTCGTCGGCGTCGCGCCCCCCGAGTCGATCCTGCCGGTCACGAGCGCCGTCGCGGCGGTCTGCGTCGCGTTCTGCACCGTGGCCGCGGACGCCGCGCAGGTCTCGCGCGCGCTCCGCGGCACGCTCGCCGTGGCGACGCTCGCGACCCCGCCGGCGCTGCTCGCGGTCTACGCCGTGCACGAGGCGCCTCGCGGCGATCTCGGGCTCCGCGGCGCGCCGCAGTCCTCTGTCGGCGTCGCCGTGTTCGGCGCGTGCGCGCTGTGCGCGCTCGCGGGGCTCGCGGCGCCGGCGCTCGCGCGCCGGTTCGCGCCGGAGGGGGCGCGCTGGCTCGGGGCCTTCGACGCCGCGACGCGCGCGGCGATGAACCCGGAGCCGGAGGCGGCGCTCGAGGCGGCGCTCTCCGCGTTGCGCGAGGCGTCGGACGCCGGCGTCGCCGGGCAGGCCCCGCCGGCGCTCTACCTGCTCTCGCCGCCCGAGCGGGTGACCGTCGATCGCGCCGGCTACGCGCACACCGAGCCGGCAGAGGTGCCGGCGCGCCTCATCGAGCTCGCCCAGATCGAGCCGGAGCGCGTCCTTCGCGTCGAGGCCGCCGAGGCCGTCGAGGTCCGGCGGCCGGAGGTGCGCCCGCTGCTCGCCTGGCTCGCGGAGCGCGACGTCGGCGTCGTGGCCCTGGTAAACGACGCGGAGGGCCCGATCGGGGCCCTGGCCATCCCGCGGGCCCGGCGCGCGTCGCCGATGACGCTGGAGGAGGTGAGCGGCCTGCGCGCGGTCGCCGACCGGCTCGGCGCGGTGATCGCGGTGTCGGCGATGCTGTCGGGGTCGCGCGGCCGCGAGGTCGCCGCCCGCCGCGAGGCCGAGGAGCGCGCGCGCGAGGTGAGCCGGCTCGAGCGCGCCGTGGCGCAGGGAGCGGGGCGCTTCCGCGCGATCGCGGCGCTGCTCGCGAGGCCGGCGCGGGCCGCCGCCTACAGCCCCGCCGCCCGCGCGGCGCTCGAGCAGCTGGAGCGGCTCGGCGTGGCGGGCGGCCCGGTCACGCTGCTGACGGCGCCCGGGATCGACGCCGTGGCGTGGGGCGCGGTCGTCCACCTGACCTCGCCGCGCGCGGGCGGCCCGCTGGCGATCGTCGACGGCGCGGCGCCGCTCCCCGAGGGGTTCGCGCAGGCGTTCGCGCAGGCGCGGGGCGCTGCGGCGCGCGACGAGCGGGGCGCTGCGCCGGCGCGCGACGAGCCGGCTGCGATCGAGGGCTCCTCGGGGACACCGACCGCGCTCGCGCTGTGGCGTGATCCGGACAGCTCGCCCATCGAGGCGGCGCGGGGGGGCACGCTGCTCGTGCTCGACGCCCAGGCCTTGCCGTCGGAGGTGCAGAGCTACCTCGGCGCGGCGCTGCCGGACGACGTGGGGCTCGTCGTGGCGGTGCCCCAGACGGTGGACGCGCTCGCGGCGACCGGCCAGCTGAGCGAGCGGCTCGCGGACCGGCTCGGCGACCGGGCCGTCGCGCTGCCCTCGCTGTCGTCGCGCGCCGAGGATCTCCGCGCGCTCGCGCTGGATCACCTCGCGCGCATCGGCGTCCGCCTGCGGGGCCGTCCGTTCGGCCTCGATCTGCGGGCGCTGCAGGCCGTGCTCGACCACCCGTGGCCCGGCAACGACGCCGAGATGGGCGCGGTCCTGCTCCGCGCGGCGCTCGTGGCCAAGGGCGACGTCGTCGGCGAGAGCGAGCTCGCGGCGATCGGCTTCGCCCCGTCACCCGAGCCCGCCAGCGGAGCGGACAGCGTCCGCGGCGAGCCGCGCCGCGCCCGGAGGCGGCGCGCGGATCCGAGGGGGTAGGCTACGCCTGGGGCGAGGCCCGCCGCGCTGCCCTGGGTGGCACGCCGGGGCGGGTAGGCTACGCCTCGGGCGAGCCCCGCCGCGCTGCCCTGGGTGGCACGCCGGGGCGGATCTGCGCGGGCTGCAGCATGTTCTTCCGGAGGAAGTGATCGAACATGTGCTGGCAGCTGGGACAGGGGTCCACGGGATCGCCGGCGTCGAAGTACCTGGACGCCGCTGCCTGGATCGCGATCCCGGCGTCGGGGATCTCGCGCAGCGCCCGTCGCGTCCCTGCTTCGTCCAGGGTGCCGGGCCGGAGCGCGTGTTGCCGCTCCCATGAAGCAAGGTAGTCGCTGAGCGCCGCGGGCGCCGAGCACCGTCCTGGCTCCACGGGGATCCGCGCCGGCTCTCCCCTGGAGAGCGCCTCGATCCAGCCGCGGTACCACGCGGTGAAGCTGTCGTGGGTCGGGACGACGCCGAGGCCTGCCGCGCGCAGATCCGCCCAGACGCTGCCGGCGCGCGGGCCGCGGATCACGAGCACGGAGAAGTAGCCGCAGCCCATGTGCGCGAGCGCGACCGTCCCGCGGACGACCTCGTCGGTCGGGAGCGCGGCGCGCTGGGGTGCGGTCAGCGTCCGTGGATCGGGCCGGTAGGCCCTCGTGTGGGGGAACTCGCCGGTGAGGCTCTCGATCTGTCCAGGGCCGTCGAGCGGCAGGAGCCCGTGGTACGGGCCGGCCCCAGAGCTCCCGACGCGGGTCAGGAACGCCGCGTAGTCGGCGGGGATGCGGGCGCCGCACGAGGCCTCGATGCGCTCGATGTCTCGCGCGGTGAGCGGCGGGTCGAGCCGGTATCCGTGCGCGCGGGCGCCGAAGCGGTTCAGCCACGGATCGTGATCGCGGTGGAGGTGGTCGAGCGCCTCGGCAGCGCCCGCGACGAAGCCCTCGACGACCGTGGCGGGAGCGGGATGGTGGAGCCCCTCGGCGCGCAGACGCTCGAGCGCCCACGCGGCGGCGGCGCTCTCCGGGTGCGCCCTGGCGTAGGCCGCGAGCTTGTCGTACGCGGAGGCGTCGCCGTCGCGCGCGGCGCGGTGGTAGGCGTGGATCGGGAAGGCGGTTGGGTGCGCCGGCTGCGCCTCGAGGACGGCCTCGAGGTGGCGCAGCCCCTCGTCGGTGCGGCCGGCCTCGCAGAGCATGGCGCCGAGGTCGCAGCGGGCCGAGACGTCCTCGGGATCGAGGCGAGCGGCGGCCTCGAACGCGTCGCGGGCGGCGTCGATCTCGCCGCGCTCGCGGAGGGCGTAGGCCAGGCTCACGGCGGTCGCGAACGTCGGATCGAGCTCGAACGCCCGGCGGGCGAGCTGCACGGCCTCGTCGAGGCGGCCGAGCTTGCGGAGGATCATCCCGGAGACCCAGGCGACCTGCGGGTGGTCCGGGTGGCTCGCGCGGAGCGCGTCGAGGACGGGCAGCGTCTTTTCCAGGGCGCCGCGTGCCTTCGCGTCGGGGTGTGCTTCCGGGTAGCGGCCAAGGAGCTTCACGAGGCGGTAGACCGCGGCGTCGACCTCCATGCGCGCCACGTTCTTCGGCGTGAGCTCCGGGGCGCCCTGTCGCGGCGTGGGTTTCTGCTTGCGCCGCCCGGTCCTGGACATGGCGGGACGGTAGCCTGCCCCCGCGGGGGCACCAAGGAGCGGCAGAGGCCTGCTGGCCATCGCGCGCGCCGGGAGAGGTCGGCCGTCGATGCCTCTGGAAACGCGGTCCGCAAGGGCGAGCTCTCGCGGATGCCGGAGCCGGCCGCCGACGAGGCGGCCTGGCAGATCAGCGCCGCGTGGCGGGACGCCCGCCCGCGTGCACGGCCGCGTGCGGGGACGCCCGCCGCCATGCAGTTCTGCGTGGGGGGACGCCCGTCGGCGTGCACCGCCGCGTGCGGGGACGCCCGCCGGCATGCAGCTCTGCGTGGGGGGACGCCCGTCGGCGTGCACCGCCGCGTGCGGGGACCGCCATGGACGGCGTCGAGGAACCGCCGGCGGGTTGCGGGCGGCACGCTCGTCGCCGAGCATGCTCGCATGGCGCGAACGGCCCCGTTTCCGAATGCGGCGGTGATCCCCGGCATGAACCCCGGCGTCTTCATCCTCGGCGGCGGCGGAAGCGGCGGAGGTGGCAACGGCCACATCGGGAATGGCCGCGGCGGCGGTCAAGGCGGCGATGGGAAGAACGGCGGCAACGGCGCGCGCGGCGGCGGCAAGGACGCGGGGAGCTGCGGGCCCGGCAGCGGCGGCGGCTGTCCCAACCCCGCACACGGCGGCGGAGGCGGCACGCACGCGGGCGATCCGGTCGATCCGATCACAGGGCGCGTCTACACGGTGGCGGTCGTCGACCTCGCGCTGCCCGGCGCGATCCCGCTCGTGGTCAAGCGCAGCTACAGCTCGGCGCTCGTCGAGGAGGATTGCGGCCTCGGCTTTGGCTGGACGCACTCGCTCGCGTGGCAGATCGAGGAGCGGCGTCGCGGCCTGCGGGTGCTGGAGCCGCACGCGGCGGCGACGGAGCTGCCGCAGAAGCTCGATGAGGGCGAATCGGTGCGGCTGCCGTGCGGGGTACTGACCCGGTATCCCTGGGGCTACGCGCTCGCGGCCGATGGGCTGGCGTATCTGTTCGCGGAGCCGCTCGGCAGCCGCTGGCTGCTGAGCCGGATCGCCGACATGCACGACAACGCCATCGCGCTCGCTTACGAGGACGGCCGCCTCGTGCAGGTCATCGACAGCGTAGGCCGTGTCGTGCGCGTACGGCGCCACAGCGACGGCCACATCGCCGCCTTCGAGGTCAAGAACGCCTTCGCGCACGGTCGATGGGAGACACGGCGGCGGTACGCGTTCGACGCGCGCGGCGACCTCATCGCAGCCGAGGACGCCGCGGGGCACGCGCACCGGTTCGCGTACGACGAGGACCATCGCCTGGTGCGGCGGGAAGAGCCCGGCGGGCTCGTGGCGGAGTTTCGCTACAAGGACACGCGCTGCATCGAAGCGTGGTGTCACCGCGAGGGCAACGACGCGCTCGACGACGGCGTGCCGGGGGCCTTGAGTGACGGTTCACCAGCGAAGGGGTTCCTGCACGTCAAGATCGATCACCACGACGGCGTGCTCACGGAGGTGATCACCTCGCGCGCCATCCGGCGGGTCGACGGAAACGCCTTCGGCAAGCTCGACAGGATGGTCTGGGGAGCCGGCGGCGGCGTGCATATGTTCGGCTACGACGATACCGGTGCGCTGTGCGCGTACCAGGACGCGCTGGGGCAGGTCTTCCGCTGGGAGCGCGACACCGAGGGGCGGGTTCTGGCCGAGGTCGATCCGATGGCGAACAGGACCGCCTACGAGCACGACGCGCGCGGGCTCGTTTCGGCCATGACCGACGCGCTCGGCGGCACGGCGCGTTACGAGCGCGACGCGCGCGGCGATGTGGTGGCCGTCTACGACGACATGGGGTTCGTCGTCGGATTCGCCTACGACGCGCGCGGCCTGCTGGTCGGCGCGACCCTGCCGAACGGCGGCGAGACGCGCATGGAGTACGACGCGCTCGCGAACCGCGTCCGCGTCGTCGAGCCCGACGGCGCCGAGCGGCGCATCCGCTACGACTTCCTCGGCCGGGTGATGGGTTTCACCGACGAGCGCGGGCACGAGACGCGGTTCGCTTACGACGCCTGCGGCAGGCTCGCGGCCGTGTTCGGGCCGAGCGGCGCGGTGACGCGCTACGACTTCGACGTCGACGGCAACCTGGCGAGGATCAGCGACGCCGACGGGCGCACGACCACGCTGCGCTGGGGCGGTTTCCACGTCGTCACCGAGCTCGTGCGGCCCGACGGGAGCACGGTGCGGTATCGCTACGACCGCGAGCAGGACCTTGTGCGCATCGTCAACGAGGCCGGTGAGGAGCACCGGATCGAGCGCGACGCCGAGGGGCGCATCACCGGCGAGCGGACCTTCGATGGACGGGCGATCCGGTACAGGCTCGATCTGCTGGGCAGGATCGTCCGGAGAGAGTGTGGCTCCGAGAGCGTCAGTCTCGAGTACGATCCGGTCGGGAGGCTCGCGAGACGGAGCACCTCTGACGGGCGCGCGGACGTGTTCGAGTACGATCCGCTCGGCCGGATCGAGCGCGCGGTCAGCGGCGACATCGAGTGCGAGTACACCTACGACCCGCGGGGGCGGGTGACGGCCGAGGTGACGCGGCGGGGCACCGAGGTGCTCGCGGCGTTCGCGTGGACCTATGATGCCATGGGCAAGGCCACTTCCGTCCGCGGGCCGGGCGGCGAGATGAGCGTGCAGCGCGACGTCAGGGGGCGGCCCGTCACCGTGCAGATCGGCGGGGAGAGCGAGCCGCTACGCCTCGCCTACGATGCGCGCGGCTTCGAGGTCGAGCGGCTCTTGCCAGGCGGCGGCACGATCGCGACCGAGGTCAACCCGGAGGGGCAGATGGAGCGGCAGCGGGTGCTCGGCATGCCTGCGGCGCCGCGCGTCGGTGCGGGAGAGCCCGCCTGGGTCGGCCCGCTGCCGTCGCGCGAGACGTGGCGCAAGACGTACGCTTGGTCGCCCGCGGGGCTGCTCCGCGCCGACGAGGACCTCGGCGGCAAGATAGGAGAACTGCTCCGCGATGCGAACGGCCGCGTCGTCGAGCGGCGCAAGGCGGGCAGAGTCGCCGAGCGGTTCCGCTTCACCGCTGCGGGAGAGATGGAGCGAGCTGGCGAGCGACGTACGTACGCGCCCGGGGGGCGGTTGACGGCACGCACCGCGGGACAAGAGACCGTGCACTACGAGTACAGCGAGCGCGGCGATGTGGTGCGCAAGCGCGTGAGCGAGCTGGACGGCCAGGGCGAGGTGCGGAGCGAGCGCGTGTGGACGTACGACTGGACCGGCGACGGGCGGCTCATGGCAGCGCGGACCCCGGAGGGGAGGACCATCTCGTTCGCTTATGACGCGTTCGACCGCAGGATCGAGAAGCGCGTGGCGCGACTCGGGCAAGTCGAGAGCGTGACCCGGTATGCCTTTCGCGGCGATGTGATCGTGCACGAGCGCACCGAGCGCGCGCTGCACGACGAGGCGCCCGTCACGGAGGAGCGGAGCTACGTCACGCTTCCGGAAAGCCTTTTGCCGCTCGCGCAGAGGGAGGGCGCGGCGGGGGTGCTCAGGTACTTCGTGCATGGAGTGAACGGGTTTCCGGAGGCGCTGTTCGAGGGGGACGGGAGCGCCGCGACGGAGTTCGAGGCAGGCCTGTACGGCGACCTGCCGGCCGAACAGGCCAGGATCACACCGCTCAGGCTTCCGGGGCAGTGCGCCGACGAGGAGACCGGGCTCCACTACAACGGGCACCGGTACTACGACCCGGAGACCGGGGAGTACCTCAGCCCGGAGCCGATCGGGATCGAAGGGAGCCTCAAGCCGTATGCGTACGTCGACAACTACCCGGTGGATTGGGTCGATTTCAACGGCCTTACGCGGATGGAGTGCACCATCACGCGGACGGATGGCTCGACGATCACGGCACTAAGCCGCGGGCGGCGCCGGAGCGATCTCCACGCTGCCGTTCAGGCGGCGCTGCCTCCATCGAACGCTCGCGGCAGCGACGCGAACGTCCTGCCACAGGACTGTGCCGAACCGCAGGCGCTGAGCGCCCATCTGGAGGACTGGGAGAGCAGAACTGGCCTATCGTGCCGGCCAGGTGATCCAAATTGGAGGAAACACCTGGGAAAAGCGATGCGTGAGATCAACGAGAACGACGGCATCGCCTCGTCCATGGCCGGAGTCCCACGCGCGTCGTGCCCCAACTGCTCACAGACGATCCCCCGCCTTTACACGCTCGCCGGGATGAATCCACCGAACGGCGTGATTGCTCCGGGGTACGAGGGTCAGGAACGCAGTGGGACTCAGACAAGGACCACCAGACCCGCAAGCGGCTTCCTTTTCAACAACAGCAACCGCACTGCCTCCAGCTTCAACGATCCACGAAACCGCAGCGGGACTCCAGGACAGACGCCCGGACGCAGCGGGCTCGGCACCTGGACATATGATGAAGAGCGCGGATTCTGGCACCGTCACTGAACCGCTGAGCGCGCACTCGATGCTCATCCACAAAGGCTCTTAGGGACTTACTCCATGGCAGATCGTAGCATGAGAGCGGAGCATCGAGACTCACTCCCCGCCGGAGTATTCGAACTCAACCTTGTCGAACCGAGCACCTCTCAGCTCGCAACACTGCGCATTTTCGGCCACATCTTCGAGCAGAGCCTCGCGGGCGGCGGCATTCACGAAGCCAAGCATCATAGATTCGATAGCCCGATCGCGGCGGTAACAGCGTTCGAGCATCAGTTGATGAAGCTCCTCGCGGCAGGCTTCCGCCATGCCCTGCCACCTCCTTCACTCCATGCTGACGTCGAGTCGCTCATCGACGAGGAGCCTGAAGAGCCCACAGGTTACCTGCTTCTCGCGGAGCTGCTCCGCGCGTCAGCAGACCCACGCGGTGAGCTCATTGAGATTGAAGCTGCACGCCTTCACGCGGACACGCCGGATCTGCGCAGGCGCGAGGAGGATCTGCTCCGGGCGCACGGGGGCCACCTCTTTGGTGCCCTCGATGATGTTCAGCGCGCTCTTCCAGCCACCTTCTCGTACGAGAATTTCCTTGGGTTCGTTCGCGAGGCGTCCGTCGCAGGCGCCGACGCTGTTGCCCTTGCGGACGGATTTGAACCACCGCTGCTGCGTGCCGATCGACGGGAGCTCGGCTTCGATCCCCGCGTCGATCGACCAGCACCCCACACTTACGCCATCCACGCGCTCCGCCGCTTGCTGCATCATCCTGCCGGACGCTTCATCCGCCGTCTGCGCATCGAGGTCCACGCGGAGCTCGAACCGTTCCTTTCTCTCCTCATGGAGCACGGGCGCATCGACCGCGTCTCGCACCTGACCGTTACGTCGCGAGCCGGAGGCGCGCACGGACCGTCGTTGCCTGAATTGCGTGCCCTCGCCTGCTACGCTCGATCGCTCGGCGGCTGGACCGCAGCGCCGCTGCTCCAGCTCGAGCGTGTCACGGTCCGCTGGGAAGCGGCGCAGCTGTCCTCGGTTCTGGCTGCACTCAGCCCTGACCAGCTCCCGGCGCTTCAGCACCTCGCCTTGTGGGACGCTCCGCTCGACGCAAAGTCAACGAGCGCCATGCTTGACGAGCCGATCATGGCACAGCTCGAGAGCCTCGATCTCTGGTCACAAATCACGCCCCAACGCGGCATGTATGAGGCGCTGCTCACGCGGCGGAGGGATCTCGCTCATCTGCAGCGGCTCGTCGTCCCGCGCCACGGCGCCCCCGCCGATCTCGTCGCCCAGCTTGCCGACTGGCCCGCCGTGATCTGGACGGACCGGAGCCGCGCCGGCCTCGAAGAAGTGGATCGAGAGGCAATCGCCGGCTTTCCTCTCGGAGGATTCCTCTTTTAGCTTCGGGAGACTACGACGACCTCGCGAAGCTCGTTCCACCGTCGCCTCGACGCTGTCATGCTGCCGACCAGCCTCGCGCTGCGGATCGACCGCCGCGACGAGCACGTCGAGCTGCGCATCGATGGCAGCCGCGTCATCGAGCGCTCGGTCGGGCGACGGCTCGCGAGGCCGCTCAGTAGAAGCGGTAGCCGAGGCTCGCCGGGGCCGCGAAGACCCAGCCGTCGAGGCCCTTCATGACCGTCGGCGAGACGCTCAGCAGGAGCGCGCCCGACGTCCAGCCCGCGCTCGGAAGGTCCGCGAGCACCAGGGACACGTCGACGCTCCCGCCGAACGCGAGCGTCTCCACGAGCGCGCTCTCGGGGAGGCTGCCCTCGCGCGCGTTCACGGCGACCTCGCTCCGACCGTAGTTGAGGTGGACCACCTCGGAGGGGATCTCCCCCTTGATGCCGGTGACCTTCGCCTCCTGCCCCACCGGGCCCACGAGCCCCGAAAGGCCGAGCCAGACGCGCCCGAGGCGCATCGAGACGGAGGGGCCGCCGACAACGAAATAGCCGCCGCCGAAGCGGTAGCCGCCCAGCACACGCGCGCCAAGGTGCAGATCCTCGGAGATCGCAAACCCGATGAACGCCTCCCCGCCGGCAAACGGCCCGATCGCGGGATCGAAGCTGGCATGACAGACCTCATCGTCGCAGGGCGCGATGAGCTCACCCTCCGGGATGTTGTAGCTGTACGAGTACGCGCTCAGATCGCCGAAGCTGCCGGAGTCCATCAGGCCGATCAACGCGCCGCCGGCCACACCGGCCTCGATCACGAAGCTCCCGGTGTGCCTCGGCGCAGATCCGGAGCTCGGCTTCGGCTCCTCGGATGCAGGAGGTGCCGCAGGCGGCGCATCGGTCTCCGGCCCCGCGGCAGCCTTCCCCGGCCCCGCAGCGCCCTTCCCAGCCTCCGTCGCAGCCGCGCCCTTCCCGGGCCGCGCAGCGCCCTTCTCAGACCCCGCAGCGCCCTTCCCGGGCCGCGCAGCGCCCTTCTCAGACCCCGCAGCGCCCTTCCCCGGCCCCGCGGCGCCCTTCCCGGGCCCCGCGGCGCCCTTCCCCGGCCCCGCAGCGCCGTCCCCGGCCCCCGCGCTCCCCTTCTCCGACGCCGCCGCCACCGGCGCCGCCGCAGCGGGCGCCTCCGCCGCGGGCGCAGGCTGCGCAGCGGCCGAGGCGTCCTTGGCGAGCGCCGGCACCGCCATGGTCTTCCGCTCGCCCCGCTTGATCGACACCGAGTGCTCCCACGGCTTTCGACCAGGGGCGCTCGCGCTCACCTTGTGCTGGCCAGGATCGATCGGCCTCGCCTGACCCCAGAGCGCGCCGTCGACGGGCGCCCCGTCCAGCGTCACCTCGAGCCCCTCGACCGCGGCTGCGCGCGGCACGCTCAGCGTCAGCCGCGGGAGCGACAGCTCCAGCTTCGCTCCCCTCGCCTTCGCGTCGGCCTCCAGGCGCTTGTTGCCCTCCTTGCGGGCCGCTGCGCCGAGATCGATGTACTCGGCCCACGCCGTCGCCACCTTGCCCTGCTTCTCGTGGCACATCGCCAGCGCGAGGAGCGTCGCCGACCTCGGGCTCAGCCTGTAGCTCTCCTCGAGCTTCGCGCAGGCCTCCGCGACCTTGCCCTTCTTCATCAGGCTCTTGCCCTCGTCGAGCAGCGCCTCCGCCTGCGCAAACGCGACGCCCGGGCTCACCGCGAGCGCGAGCGCGAACGCGACGCCGGCGAGGCGCGCGCAGGAGCGCCCGGCGCTCCAGGCGCGCCGCGACGCCTCGAGGCAGGAGCCGCGGCGCCGCGCGCGCCAGGGGGAAGCAAGCAACTTGTCGGAAGTCTCAGCGTCTTGCCGGTTCAAACGGTCCGTCGCTCCCAGGGCGATGCCCGTGAGGTGATGTCGAAGGCGCGAGCGCAAGGACGGCGCGCCTCTGCACTGCAAGGAGGACGGAGCGTATCACGCACCGTTTGAGCCGAGCAAAGCCACGCGCGGTGCGTGGAGATGACAGGACGGGCGCGTGGCAGGTACAGGTCACCCGGCCGCGGAGCGCTCGTCGAGCAGCTTGATGCCGGCGGCGACCTCGCTGGCGAACGACTCGGCGAGCGCCCGCGCCTGGGCGAACCGCGGCGGGACTTCCCGGGCGGCGCGGGCGAGCGCCGCGACGGCGAGGTCGTGGGGCTGGCGCAGGAGGACGCGGTACGCGAGGCTCCGGCCAGGAGGGGTGGCGACCACCGCGAGCGTCGAGGCCGACCACGCGAACGGCGGGTCCTTGCGCGCGGAGGTCGCGAGATCCGTGAGCGGCGTGCGCGTCATCCAGAGGGAGAGCGCCTCGGCGAAGTCCGGCGGGGCGAGCCCCGGGACGTCGTGGCCCATGTCCGCGAGGCCGACGCGCCGGGTGTCGACCTGGACGCCGCGCAGCTGCCGCCACCGGAGCAGCCGCGCGGGCGGGCGCTGGCCGCGAAAGCTCGCGCGGCCCGTCCACCAGGCGACGAGCGCGTCCGTGCGAAAGCAGTCGAGCACCCGCGCGAACGTCGCGTGCCGCGAGAGCGCGGCCCCGACGTCCACCGGCGCGGGCACGAGCTCGCAGAGGTCGCGCACGCTCGCGAGCAGGCGGGGATAGCGGCTGCGCGTCAGGACGCTGGCGAGCTCGTGGTTCGTGAGCTGGAGCAGGTCGTTCAGCGCGGCCAGGAGCGCCCACTCGGCAGCGGTGAGCCCCGGGAGCACGTCGATCGGGGCGATGAGGCGGGCGACACGGACGCGGACCAGATCGATGCGCGAGCCGAGGTCGCGATCGATCGCCGGCGCGCCGTCGCCGAGGAGCAGCGCGAGCCGGACGCCGAAGGGGCGCACCGGGCGCAGAGGACCGCCGAGGACGAGCGGGGCGAGCACGTTCGCCTGGAGCTCGGAGAGCCGCTCGGCGATCGCTTCGGCCTGGGTCATTGGGGCGCCCGGCCAGCGCCCGGCGGCAGCGCCCTCGGCTCGGCCAGCGCCTCGGACGGGGCGAGATCGCGCAGCGGCCGGATGCCGACGCCGCCGAGCACGACCTCGGGCAGCTCGGTGGCCAGCGCCGCGGTGAGGCCCGCGGACGACGCGGCCACCGCTGACCATTGCTGGGCCTCGAGCAGCGCCGTCTCGAGGGCGACGAACGCCTCCTCCGGCACGCCGATCGCCCCCCCGTCGCGCCCGATGAACAGCGCCTGCCCGGCGGGGGCGCCCAGCGCGCGGAACAGCACGCCGGGCGCGACCGCAGGGACCGCGTCGTAGCCGGCAGGAATGTAAAGGCCCGGATGGACCTCCCGGAAGAACTCGCCGACCGGGATCCCCTCGATGCCTGTGGGGTGCCGGAGGAACGCGCCCGCGGCGGTGAAGGCGATGCGGGCTCGGCGCAGGGTCTCGGGGCCGAGCGCGTAGGCGACGTGCCGCAGGAGCGGCATCTCCTGCGGCCGGATCCACGAGGCCGTGACCGACCGCCACGGCTCGGAGCTCGGGACGAGGCGGAGCGACAGCACGACCGACGCGGGGCGCTGCGCGTCGCCCTCCGCCGCCACCTTCGCCGCGACGGGCTCGCGGCCGAGCTCCACCCGGGCGAACGCCGCGACGTCGCCCATCGCCGGCAGCTTCGCGATCTCCAGCGCCTCGCGGCCCCCGCCCCGGAAGAGCACGAGGCCCGCCTCGCCGAACACCGGGCAGGCGCGGAGGTTGACCGGGTGCCGGAACCCCACCTCCACCGCCGCGCCCGGCGCGACCGGCACGAAATACCCGAGCCCCGGCGTGCTCGTGAGCAGCGGGACCATCCGGGCAGGGATGGCCGGCGCGCGGAAGAGGTACCGGAGCACCGGGGCGTCGTCGAAGCTCGACTCCGGCGGCCACTCGCACAGGCCGACCTCGGCCTCGACGCTGCTCCGGGAGAAATAGCGGATCAGCGCCGGGCCGAGCCCCGACTCCGCGAGCAGCCAGCGCGGGCCAGGGTCCCGCCCTGCGGCCGGATCGAGGTGCGGCTCGAGCCGGAGCAGGAGCGTGCGCACGTCGACGCGCCGCTCGACCTCGTACGTCTGCGAGAAGGCGTTGTGATAGAGCGAGAGCGCCGCGTCGCTCGGCAGGATCTGCGGGACGTCGTACCCGAACGGCGCGGCCGCGTCGCGGTACTGGACGAAGTGCCGGCTCGTGCCGGTGAAGCTGTAGCCGCCCGCGAGCCGCGCGATCTCGGCGACACGGTCGAGCCGATCGCTGCTCTCGGCCGCGAACAGGAGGGTGACCTCCCGGGCCCCCAGCTTCGATCGGACGATCTCGACGACGAGCGAGCGGAGGATGTCCGCGAGCGAGCCCTGCCGCGTGTAGAGCGCCAGGAAGGCGACGAGCCGATCGATCGACGGCAGGAGGACGAGCCCCTTGGCGCCGAGCGCGACCCCCTTGGCGTCGAGCCCGAGGCCGGGCGTGCGCAGCCGGGTCTGGTGAACGGCGACGCGATCGAGCATCGAAATGGCTTCCGCCGCTCGAACGTAACGCAACGTAGCGCAACGTTGGAGGAGCAGCGGAGCCGAAGACCGTAGGAGGAGCCGCCGGATCCGTCAAGAGAGGCCCGCCGCGCGCTCTGCGAGCTCCCCGGCCGGATCCGTCAAGAGAGGCGCGCGCGGCTCGGCGAGCTCTCCTGCCGGCTCGCCGCGTCCGCCACGCTGCCCGGGTCCCGCGACCGCGACACTGGAACTGCCATGAGCGACGGCGTAGTCTCTTTCGCGAATGCGCCCTGTCGGAACACCGCAGGCCCACGCGGCCCGACGCGATGAGATCGCCTCTCCGCTGCGCCGGAGCCCCCTCGGCGCCCATCCCACAAACCACGTCGGCTAGCGCATGAGCTCCGCGCGCATCGAGTCCGCAAGGCCGCTCGTCGCAGGCCGGTTCCACATCGAGCACGAGGTCGGCCGCGGCGGGATCGGCACCGTGCACCGCGCCTTCGACGTGCAGACAGAGCGCTACGTCGCGCTGAAGATCATCACGGCGGTCGGCGTCGACGCCGAGGGCCAGGCCCGGCTCTCCCGCGAGGGGCAGGTCCTCTCGGAGCTCGATCACCCGGGGATCGTGAGGGTCGTTGCGTTCGGGACGCTCGAGGCGAGCGCTGTCGACGCGGAGGGGCGGCGCATCGAGGAGGGCGCGACCTTCATCGCGATGGAGTGGCTCGACGGCGAGGACCTGGCGGCGCGCCAGAAGCGCTCCCCGCTCTCGCTGCGCGAGGGGATCGAGGTCGGGCGGCAGGTGGCGAGCGCGCTCGCGGCCGCGCACGCCGCGGGCGTCGTCCACCGCGACATCAAGCCTTCCAACATCATTCTCCTGCGCGGCTCGCCGGACGCCCCGCTCCGCACCAAGCTCGTGGACTTCGGCGTGGCGGCGTCGAAGGAGGTCGTGCTCACGACGGACGCGGGGGGCCTCGTCGGCACGCCGGCGTACATCTCGCCCGAGCAGGCGCGCGGCGACGCGACGGTGGACGCGCGCAGCGATCTCTACTCGCTCGGCGCGACGCTGTTCGAGCTGGTCGCCGGCCGGCCCCCGCACATGGGGCCGAGCTCGATCGCGACCCTCGTCCGCCTGGCGACGACGCCCGCGCCGCGCCTCTCGGAGTTCCTGCTCGACGTGGTCCCGGCGCTCGACGACCTGATCCACGCGCTCCTGCTCGCCGACCGGGAGCTCCGGCCGAGCTCGGCGCGCGAGGTGGCGGACAGGCTCGCGGCGCTCGCCGACGAGCCGTACCTGCCCACCCCGTCGCCGCTGCGCGTGAGCGACAACCCGCCGGGCGCGATGGGGACGCGGCTCGTGACCACGATCGTGGCGCTGCACGTGGCCACCGGGGAGGAGCGCCAGCGGGAGCTCGAAGCGCTGCGCCGCCGCGGGGCCGACGCGCTGCCGCTCGGCACGGACTCGATCGCCGCCCACCTCGGCGTGCGGCAGGCCCACGGCGACGAGGCGTCCCGCGCCCTCGAGCTCGGGCTCGCGCTCGGCGGCCGCGGCGGCCGCGTCGGCGTCGCCTCCGGCCGCATGCGCGTCGACAGGACGCGCGCCGCCGGCGAGGTCGTCGACCGCGCGGTCGCGCTCGCGCGCGAGGCGGGCCTCGGCAGGGTCCTCGCGGACGCCACCACGGTGGAGCTGTCCCGCGGGCGCTTCATGGGCGAGCCCCTGGAGAGCGGCGCCGTGCGGGTGCTGGCGCGCGCGCCGAAGCGGCCCGACGCGCAGACGCCGTTCGTGGGGCGGGACGCCGAGCTCATCACGACCGTCGCGGCGTTCGAGCGCTGCGTGGAGGACGGGACGCCGGTCGTGATGAGCATCTCGGGGCCGCCGGGGATCGGCAAGAGCCGGCTCGCGCGCGAGTTCGTCGCCCGCATCGTGGATCGACCGGATCCGCCGCGGCTCGTCCAGCTGCGCTGCGAGTCGTTCGGCCGCGCGCAGGCCCTCGGCGTCGCCACGGACGCGCTGCGGGTCCTCATGGGCCTGCCGAAGGGCGCGTCGCTCGAGCAGGCCGAGGACGCGGTGCGCGCGCGGCGGCCGCTCCACGGCGACGGCGGGCTCCTCGCGCGGCTGCTCGCGAACCAGCCGTTCCCGGACGGCGTCGACCTGCGCGGCGCGCGCGACGCGCTCTACCTCTCGATGACCGACATCGCCGTCGACGCGGCGTCGAGCGAGCCGTGCGCGCTGCTCGTCGAGGACGCGCAGTGGGCCGACCCGGAGAGCGTCGCGTGGCTCGATCACCTCCTCGGGCGGGCGACCGGGAGGGCGCTGTTCATCCTGCTCATGGTGCGCCCCGCGTTCTGGCGCGACCAGGGCCAGCGCTTCGCCGGCCGCGACCACGTGCGCGTGGAGCTGCGCCCCATCGCGCGCCGGGCCACGCGCGAGATCGCGCGGGCGGTCTTCAGCGCGGCCGCGGCCGCGCGGCCGTTCGACGAGGCGACGCTCGACCGCGTCGCGCAGCAGGCGGCCGGCTCGCCGCTCTTCGCCGAGGAGCTGGCGCGGGTCATCGCCTCGGGCAAGGACGCCGCCACGGCGCCCACGATCGAGGCGGCCATCCAGGTGAGCCTCGACGCGCTCGACGAGCCCACCCGGGAGGCGGTGGTGCGCATGAGCGTCTTCGGCCTGTCGGTGTGGGACCTGGGCCTCGCCGAGGTCGGGGTGGCCGAGCCCGCGACGGCGCTGAAGAAGCTCATCGTCGCGGAGCTCCTCGTCGCGCAGCCCGCGTCGCGCTTCCCGGCCGCGCGCGAGTTCCTGTTCAAGCACGCGCTCGTACGCGACGTCGCGTACGCGTCCGTCGGCGACGAGCTCCGCAAGAGGCTGCACGCCGCGGCGGCGCGCTGGCTCGATCGGCTCGGCGAGGACAGCGCGACGGTGGCGCAGCACTTCGATCTCGGCGGCGAGCACGAGGAGGCCGCGATCCGCTGGGAGGCCGCCGCGCGGCGCGCCCTCGCGACGAACTCGCTCCGCGACGCGGTCACCATGGCCGATCGCGCGCTCGTGTTCTCCCCCGACAAGCCGACGGCGTTCGCGCGCGCGGTCCTCCTCGAGGAGGCGTACTCGCGGCTCGACGCGCGCTCGCCCGAGCGCGACTCGGCGATCCGGGCGATGTGGGAGAACGTCTTCGACGAGGCGAGCGAGCTGCGCACGCTGACGGCCCGCGCGCGCTACGACCACGCGTGCGGCTCCGGGATCGACCTGGAGGAGCGGCTGACGGCGCTGCGCGACCGCGCCCGGTCGATCGATCTCGTCGAGGAGGAGGCGCAGTGCTCGGCGACGCTGGCGCAGGTCCACGCGTTCGCCGGGCAGCTGGCGATGGCCGAGCAGGAGGCCGCGCACCTGCTCGACCTGGCGGCGCGGCGGAACCTCGTCTGGGCGGCGGTCGACGCCTGGCAGACGCGCGCGGTCGCCCACCAGACGCGCGGCGAGCCGGCCGCTGCGCTGGGGGCGCGCCGGAACGCGGCGCGGGCCGCGCGCCGGGCCGGGCTGCAGGAGCGCGAGGCGATGCTGACGATGAACGTCGGCTTCGCGCTGACGACCATCGGCGCCCGGGAGGAGGCGCTCCAGGAGATCGAGGGGGGCATCGCCAGGGCGCAGGCGATCGGCAGCTCCGGGGCGGCGCGGCACGGGCAGATGATCCTGCTCTGCTGGGCGGCGACGTTCGGCCCCGAGCCTCGGCTCGACGCCGTGCTGGCGGAGCCGCGCGCGAGCGCGGACGAGGCCGCGGGGAGCATGTGGGTCGTGCGCGACCGGGTGACGCTGGGCATCCTGTTCTACCGGGGCTGCGAGCTCTTGCGCCTCGAGTCGTCGGGCCTCGCGCGGGCGCGCTCGCTGCTGAAGAAGGCCACCGACGCGTACCGCGTCACCGACAACCGCGACGTCCTGCCCGTGGCGCTCGGGTTCTGCGCCGAGGCGGAGCGCCGCTTCGGCAACGCCGAGCAGGCCCGCGAGATCGCGCGGGAGGCGGCGGCCCTGGTCGAGGCGGGCGCGCCGAGCCTGCTCAACGAGGCGCCGATCTACCTCGCGCTCCACGACGCCTGCGTGGACATGGGCGATCTGGAGGGCGCGCGGGCCGCGATGGAGCGCGCGATGCCCCCGCTCCTGCGCCGGCTGAAGGGCCTCGAGGGGACGCCCTACGCCAGCTCGTTCCTGCTCAACCTGCCGCAGAACTCGGCGCTGCTCGTGGCCGCCGAGGCCTACGGCTGCGTGCCGCCGGAGCTCGAGGCGATGCTGAGCGGCCGGCCGTAGAGCCCGCGCGGCACTCCGACGCCCCCTCGCGCCGCCTCCGGCGGCTGTCCGGCGGCTAGGCCGAGCCCGCGGCCCTGCCCGTCACTTCCGCGGCGCGGCGCCGCCGCCCGCCTTGGGGGACGTCGACGGCACCTGGCGGAGGTTGATGGTCAGCACCTCGTCGCGCGTGAACACCACGAAGCGCGCCTCCGGGGTGTACCCGTCGGCCGTGACCCGGATGCGGTGCCCGGTGCCATCCCGGCTGAACCTCGCGAAGAACGGGTTGCTGGGGAGCTCCACGTCGTCGAGGTAGATCTTCGCGTCCAGCGGCGTGGCGATGATCCGGAGCTCGACGAGGTTGGCGACCGGGGGCGCGTAGGTCGTGGGCGGAGGGGTCGTGGGCTCGTCCCTCGTCTCCGCCGGAAGATCGCTCTCCGGCTGGGTCCTCGGGGTCCGGAGCGCGAGGACCGCCCACGCGCCGCCGATCAGCAGCACCGAGAGCACGGCGATCCCCGCGCTCCAGAGCGCCTTTCGCCGGGTCGACTTGGTGTTGGCGACCATGATCGTGGGGATCGTCTGGCGGTTCGAGATGCTGTCCTCGCGCGACGGGTCGTCGCCCAGCATCTGGTCCCCCACCGGCGCGGAGAACTGCTGCGACATCTGCGAGAGCGGCATGCGCTGAGACCACGGCACGGCGCCGCGCTCCTCGAGCACCGGCAGGATCTCGAACTCCTCCCCGCCCTCGGCCGCGCTGGCGTGGAGCCGCCCCAGCTGGTCGCTGATCGCGGACCTCACCTCGGCGCGGCGGTGCGCGAATGTCTCGCCGATGAGGCGACCGATCTCGGCCGAGGAGGGGCGGCGGCCCATCGTCGCCAGGTACGCCTCGACGTCGTCGCGCATCTGGGCCGCCGTCGCGTACCGCTCCTCGGGCGCCATCGCGAGCGCGCGCGAGCAGATCCGCTCGAGGGCGTCAGGCGCCGCGGGCCACCGCTCGCGCAGCTTCGGGATCTCGCCGAACGTGAGCCGCTGGAGGATCTGCACGTCGGAGAGATCTCCCCAGAAGCGCTCGCCCACGACGAGCTCCCAGAAGATGAGGCCCATCGAGAAGATGTCTGCGCGGCGATCGACCATCGTCGCGAGGGCCTGCTCCGGCGCCATGTACCGGATCTTCCCCTTCACGACGCCGGTGCTGGTGTCGGCGTCGCGCGTCGCCCACTTCGCGATGCCGAAGTCGACGACCTTCGCCTGCCCGTCGTAGGTGACGAAGATGTTGTGCGGGCTGATGTCGCGGTGGACCACCTGGAGCGGCTGCCCGTTGAAGTCCATGAGGTCGTGCGCGTAGTGGAGCCCGGCGAGCGCGTCGGCGAGGATCGCCAGGTAGACCGCGCGGTGACGCGACGGGTCGATCTTCCTGCAGATCCGATCGAGCGAGTGCCCTTCCAGGTACTCCATCACGATGTAGTACTGGTCGTCGATCTGGCCGCACTCGTACGTCTGCACGACGTTCGGGTGGTTCAGCCGCGCGGCGAGCCTCGCCTCGTCGAGGAACATCGCGTTGACCTCGGGCTCGGTCGCGATCCCCGGCTTGAGCCGCTTGATCACGACCAGCTTCTCGAACCCGAGCGGGCCGCGATGCGCAGCGAGGAAAACCTCGGCCATCCCTCCCTGCCCAAGCTTTGCGATCAGCCTGTATCTCCCGAAGCCTCTCGCGGACTGCACGGGGAGCCGGACGATCATCGATGACGAGGTCACAGCACCTGATCGTTCGTAAGGATTGCTGACTCGTCAAGCAGACTCATGGAGATGTGCATCCCTCCGGCACAGCGGAGCCCCGGGGCGAGGAGCGCGCGCGCGCTCCCCCTGAATGCCCCGGGTGCTCCGGTTAATGAGGTGAAATCCGCTACTTAGGCCCGACTGCCGCGCGGGATCATCCCTCGCCGATGGCGATCCCGAGCGCCTGACGCAGCGCGAAATACTGATCGCTCGTCGAGAAGACGATCAGCTCCTTGAGCCTGTCCTGGGGCGGGAGATCCCCGGGCTGCTGCGGCTCGGCGGCGATGATCTTCTTCGCGATCTCGAGATCGCCCGAGAGGAGCAGGCCGGTGCGCGCCGCGGTGATGTCGACGCACTGGACCCACCGCTTGATGTTGGCCTTCGCGCCCTCCGCAAGGAACTTCTTGACCACCATGCGGAGCCCCTCGAGCTGCATCGGCTGCATGAACCCGCGGAGCGTCTGCGCGGTCGCCGTGATCTGCTTCTCGATGTCCGGCGGGACCGACGTGTCGGGCGCGACGAGCTTGATCCCGGCGAACAGGAGCACCGTCAGCTCGGTGACCGTCGGGAACAGCGTCTTGATGTAGTGCTCGCCGCGGTACATCGCGAGGTGCTTGCCGACGATGAACGTGAGCTCCTGCGGCGAGAACCCGGTCAGCACGGTCTGACCCGCGACGGACGCCGGCTGCTCGTTCGCCACCGCGACGAGCGCGCCGGGCACGTCGCTCCGCACGTAGAGCCGCGGCGCCGGCAGGCCCAGGACGTTGGCCGCCCACCCGAAGGTCCGGGCGAACGTCACCGTCGAGGTCGCCGGATCCTGCAGGAAGCGCTGATCGAGGACCGGCAGCTCACGGCGCTGCTTGAGCGTCTCGATCTTCGCCCTGAGCGCGGCGCCCGCGATCATCTCGAAGATCTTGCCGACGTAGAGGTTCTCCTCCTCGTGGAACAGGTTCCTGATCCACTGCTCGTTGTCGAGCCGGCTCTTCGCCTGGATGAGCCCCTGCGGGCGGTAGTCCTCGAAGTACTGCTGCTCGTCGGGATCGGCCTTGCGGAGGAACGACAGCGCCGCCGCGACGCACCAGGCCTGGTCGTAGCGCTTGCTGTCCACGTACAGGCGGTAGAGCCGCTTGTACGGGTCGATCTTCATCGGATCGATCTTGACCATCGCCTGGAACTCGCCGGTCGCAAGATCGAACTGCTCCGACTGCTCGTAGAGCTCCGCGAGGATCAGGTGCTCCGTCGCGTCCTCGGGCTTGAGCCGCGACGCCATGCGGAACGTCTCGACGGCGGCCGTCCTGTCGCCGAGCCGATCGCGGTAGATGAGCCCGAGCGCGTGCCAGAGGCTGTACTCGAGGTCCGTGTTCCCCTTGCCGGCCACCCGGTGCAGCATCTTGCGGTACGCCCGCTCGAGCTGCTTCCACTCCTTCTGCGCCGTGAGGATCTTGTTGATGCGCTCGAAGGCCTCGAGGGAGTGCGGGTTCAGGTCCAGCGTGTCGTTGAACAGCTCCACCGCGCGCGCCGGGTCGTCCAGCTTGTCGCGGTAGATCTGCGCCATCGTGTAGAGGTAACGGCTCTTCCGATCCGGCTGCGGCTCGAGCTCCGCGATGCGCTGGAGGCAGTCCACCATCCGCTCCCACTGCCCCGTGCGCTGGTAGAGCTGGAGCAGCTTGTGGAGCAGCACGTGGTTCTGCGGCTCCAGGTCGAGCGCCTCCTCCAGGGCCTCCACGCCCTTCGGGATGTTGTTCTCCTTGTCGACCCAGATGTCGCCGATGTCGTTCAACATCCTGAACCGCTCGGCGCCGTCCATGATGTTGTCGAGGATCAGCCGCTTGTAGTGGCAGACCTGCTTCCAGTCCTTGAGCGCGTCGTAGACGGCGACCATCGCCTCGAGCGTCGGCCGGTGCGCGGGCTCGGCGCCGAGCGCCTTCTCGAAGTTGTTGACCGCCTGCTTCGACTGCCCCTGCGCCTGCTTGATGCAGCCGAGCTTGTAGTAGACGGTCGCGCGCTCCTCGGTCTCGGCCTCGTCGAGGCTGGTGAGCACCTTCTGGTAGTTCGTCAGCGCGCTCGCCCAGTCGCCGAGCTTGAAGCTGACGTCCGCCAGGCCCCGGATCGTCTCCTGGTCGGTCAGATCGAGGTTGTGCGCGGCCGTGTACGCCTTGAGCGCGGCGTCGTCCTTGCCGAGCCGCTCGAGGACCCGCCCGAAGGTCCGCTGCAGCCGGTGCTGCTCTGACCTGTCGCGCTTGCCGCTCTTCCTGACGAGCATCTCCGCGAGCGGCTCGGCCTGGGCCCACCGCTCCGTGGAGACGTACTCGTTGAGGAGCGGCATCGCGGCGTCCTCGTTGTCGGGATCGCTCTGGAGCGCCATCTCGTACGCCTGCACCGCGAGCGCGTGCTCGCCGAGCATGTCGTCCCGGAGCTTGCCGAGCTCGACGAGCAGCCGCGCCTTGGCGCGGGGCGCGTCGGTGTTCATCTGCTCCTGGTCGAGGTAACGCGCCGCCCGGTCCCAGTCGGCCGCGTCGATCGCGATCACCCGCAGCGCCGCCAGCGTCGGCACGTGGGACGGATCGAGATCGAGCGCCATCTCGAAGCGCTCCTGGGCCTGGACCCGCTCGCCGAGCTTCTCGTCGAGCTGCCGGCCGATCCGGAAGTACATCTCTACGCGCTGCTTGCCGTCGGCCGTCAGGTCGGCGACGCGCGTCATGTACTCGATGGCCTTCGCCGAGTTGTCCTGCTTCTCGTAGAGCTTCGCCAGCGCCTCCAGGGCCGGGATGTGCGTGTCCTGGATGTCGACGATGTTCAGGTACGCGTCGATCGCGCGGTCGAGGTCCTCGATCTCCTCCGCGTAGACCTTGGCCGTCTGGGCCCAGAGCTCGATCTTCTTCTGCCGATCCTCCGCCGCGTTGATGTGACGATCGTAGGTGTTGATGAGATCGTGCCACTGGCGGAGCCGGCGATAGCAGCGCTCCAGGGCCTCGAGCGCGGGCTCGTGGCTCGGGTCGATCTCGACCACCTGCTCGAGGCGCGCGGCCGACAGATCGGGCTTCAGGAACTGCTCCTCCTGGAGGTTCGCGATCTTCATCAGCACGTCGATGCGCTCGCGCTCCGTGGTGACCACGTCGAGCTGCATCTCGAGGACGCGCACGAGATCCGGCCACTGGTGCGTGGCCGTGTAGACGCGCTCGAGCCCCCGCATCGCGAGGAGGTTCGAGGCGTCGATGTCCAGCACCTCGCGGTAGACCGCGCCGGCCTTCTCGATCAGGCCGAGCTTGGACTCGTAGAGGCCGGCGGTGCGCAGCTTCACGGCCGCGACGACGTCGGACTCGCTCACGGCCCGCGCCTTGCGGAGCAGGACGTCGACGAGATCGTTCGACTGATCGCGATCCGTGTAGATCCGCTCCAGCGCCTCGAGGGCCGGCAGGTGCAGCGGATCCACGTCGAGGGCGCGCCGGTAGAAGCTGAGCCCCTGCTCGACCTCGCCCATGTGCTTCTCGAGGACCTCGCCGAGCTCGGTCAGGACCTCTTTCCGATCGACGTCGGTCACCGCGACGTTGAGGGCGCTCGTCAGCATCTGCCCCTGCTGCTGCCACTGGCCGGTCTTCTTGAAGAAGTTCGCCATCTGGCGCAGCACCGCGACGTTGTTCGGGTCGTGCGCGAGGATCTGCTGGTAGTACGGCTGGGCGTACTCGGGGTGGCCGAGGTCCTCCGCGTACCACTTGGCGAGGCGCAGGCAGAGCGTGATCTTCTGGAGCGGGGCCGTCTGCTGCTGCAGCCACCCGTTCACCGTCTGCACGAGCTCGGGCCAGCGGTTCGTCGCCTGCGCCATGCGCTCGAGGTAGCGGACCGTGTCCATGTCGGAGAAGTCCATCTCGAACGCCGTGAGCAGCGCGTCGAAGGCCTGAGGCTTGTCCTCGAGCTGCTCCTCGAAGACCCGGGCCACCTTGCGGAGGATGTCGGTCTTCTCGGAGACCTCCTCGCGCGAATCGAGCCGCGCGAGGTAGAGCTCGATGAGCGGCTCGCTCCGCCGGGCCGCGTCGTGGAGCTGCTCGAGCGCCGCGAAGGCCTGATCGTGCGTCGGCTCGAGCTCCAGGACCTTCTCGTACGCGAGCGTGCCCCGGTCCCTCTCCTCGACCTGGTGCTCCCAGATCTGCGCCACCTCGAGGTACTCGCGCACCTTGTCCGCCGGCGACTCGTAGGCCGCCGCCCGGCCCATCTTCACGTCGATGACCTCGACCCAGCGCCCCTCGGCCCGGAGCAGGTTCTCCAGGGCGGCCATCGCCTCGAAGTCCTTCGGGTCGACCTCGAGCAGCTTCCTCCAGGCGTCGATGGCGTCGTACGCCTGCCCGAGGACGTGCTGGTAGGTCGTCCCGAGCTCGCGGTACAGCGCGATCACGTTCTCGGCCGGCAGCACGTCCCGCGCCCGATCCACCGTCTGGTGGAGCGAGCTCACGATCTGCTCGGGCTCGTTGCGCAGCCGCCAGATCGCAGCGATGGCGTAGAGCGCCTCGAGGTTCGCGTAGTCGATGTCGAGGACGCGCTGGTAGTCGTCGAGCGACGAGTCGTCGCGGCCGAGCTGCTCGTGGAACAGCTTGGCGCGGCGGAGCAGCACGGCGACGCGCGACTCATCGTCGATCGCGATGTCGTAGTGCCGCTCGAGGACGTCGCAGAGCTCGGACCACTGCCCCACCCGCTCATAGAGGTTGGACAGCGCCCCGAGCGCCTCCGGATCCTCGCCGCGGAGGTCGAGGACGCGCTTCCACGTCTCGACCGCGCCCTGGACGTCGTTCAGCCGATCGGCGAGCAGGTGCGCCATCTTGGCGCGGATGTCGGCCTCCTGGCTGTCGCCCATCGCGTTCTCGAGCTCCCGCTCCAGCACGACCTTGAGCTGGGTCCAGGCCCCCTTGGCCGTGTAGATGCGCTCGAGGGCGCTGATCGCCTGCTCGTTCGTCGTCTCGAGCTCGTCGAAGATGCGCCGGAACGCGCGGATGGCGTCGTCGAGCTGACCGAGCCGCTCCTCGTACGTCTGCCCGAGCCGGAGGTAGAGGTCGACGAGCTCCGGGCGATCCTCGGTCGCTCGCACCCGCTGCTCGAGCACGCTCGCGAGCTCGGGGTACTGCTCGAGCTGCGTGTAGATCCGATCGAGGTTCGAGAGCGCCTCGGCCTCGAGCGGCTCGATGCCGAGCACGTACCGGTACGTCTCCTCGGCCTTGGCGACGTCGCTGAGGTCGGTCTCGAAGACCCGCGCGAGCCGCTTGCCGATGCCGGTCTGGACGTCCTTGTCGCTGTGGATGCCCAGCACGTCGGCGTACGCGTTGGCGAGCATCTCCCAGCCGCCGTCCACCGAGCCGGCGAGCCGCTCGACCTCCTCGAGCGTCTTCTCGTCGCCCGGGTACTCCTTCAGCGCCCGCATGAAGACCGCGAGGGCGCCGTCCGGCGAGATGAGGCGCTCCTCCTGGAGCTCCCCCAGCCGGTAGTACATCGCCTGCCGCTCCTGCGGCTCGGTGAGGTGGGTGAGCTCCGCCTCGAGCACCCCGCCGAGCTTCTCCCACTCCGCCGCCGCCTGGTAGAGCGGCTCCAGGATGGCGCCGATCTCGATCTGCTTGATCCCGGCCGCGAAGAGCCCCTCGAGGGCCTCGAGCGTCGGCGAGTGCTCGGGGGCCGCCGTGAGCACCTCGCGGTACGCCCCGATGGCCGCGGGCAGGTCGTTGAGCCGCGTTTGATAGACCACGCCGAGCCGGTACTTGAACTCGAGGATCTCGTCCGGCGACTGCGCGATCTCCGACTCGCGCGAGAGGATGGTGACGAGGTCGCTCCACCGCTCGGTCGCGGTGAACAGGCGATCGAGCGACGCGATCGCGGTCTGGTTCTCCGGCTCGACCTCGAGCACGCGCCTGTAGCGCGCGACGGCGCTGTCGATGTCGTCGAGCTGAGTCTCGAAGATCTGCGCGAGCCGGAGCCCGAGCTCCACGAAGCGCGCCGGCTCCTCGCCGAGCCGTCCGAGCTCCGTGTCGTACAGCGCGGCGACCTGCGGCCAGCGGTTCACCATCATCGCGAGCCGCTCCAGGTTCGAGAGCGACTCCTCGTTGCCGATGTCGAACGTCACCGCCCGCGCGTACGTCTCGAACGCGGTGACGTGGTCGCTCAGCATCTCCTCCGAGAGGCGCGCGACGCGGTGGAGCAGATCGACCCTCTCGTACGGGTCCTCGGCCACCTTGACCCGGACCTCGAGCACGCTGATCAGCTTCTGCCACTCGCCGGACGCGTCGTAGATGGGCTCGAGCACCAGCGCGGCGCCGAGCGGCTCACGGCTGCCGTCCTTGATCTGCTCGAGCGCCCGCAGCGTCGGCTCGTGATCGGGCATCTGCTGCAGGAGATCGCGGTAGAGCTCGATCGCCCGGGACACGTCGTCGAGGTGCTTCTCGTAGAGCTCCGCGATCCGGTACTGGTAGCTGATCCCCTCCGCCGGATCCGCGGTGATCTCCGCCTCGTGCTGGAGCACGCTGAGCAGCTCGAGCCAGTTCTGCGACGTCTGGTAGAGGACGTCGAGCCGCCCGAGCGCCTGGAGATCGTCCGGATCGATCTCGAGGACGCGCTGGTACGTGTCGATCGCGCTCGCGACGTTGCCGAGCTCGCGCTCGTACACCGCGCCGATCTGGTAGTAGATGCGCTTCTTCTCGTTCGAATCGAGGACGAGATCGGCCTTCTTCGCGTAGACCGAGAGGAGCTCCTGCCAGCGCGAGAGGCTGAGGTAGAGCTTCGTCAGCGCGTCGATCGCCCGCAGATCCTCGGCGTCGAGCTCGAGCACCTTGCCGTAGACGGCGATGGCCGGATCGTGCCGCTCGAGCACCTCCTCCTCGATGCTCGCGGCCTGGAAGAGGGCGAGCTTCTTCTCGTTCAGGTCGTCGAGGATGTCCGCCTTCTGCTGGAGGATCTGCGACAGCTCGTTGTAGCGCTCCGCGGTCCTGAACAGCCGCTCGAGCGACTCGGCCGCGTGCAGGTTGCGCGGATCGATCTCGAGCACGCGCCGGTAGTGCCCGACGGCGCTGTCCATGTCGCCGAGGTCTCCCTCGTAGATCCGCGCGCTCATCGTGTAGAGCGAGCTCGCGAGCTCCGCGTCGGTCTGCTGCGCCGCCAGCGTCTCGAACACGCGCGCCAGGTCGGCGAAGCGGCCGGTCGCGCGCGCGAGCCGGTCGAGCCCCTCCTGCGTCGACTCCGAGGCCGGATCCTGGCTCAGCGCCCGCGCGTAGGTGTCGAAGGCCGAGCTGAGGTCGCCGCCCGCGTCCTCGTAGAGCACGGCGATCTGGTGGAGCAGCTCGACGCGACGGGTCACGTCGTCGCTGCGCCGCACCTGCACCTCGTGCACCCCGATGAGCTTCTGGAAGTCGCCCGACTGGCGGTACAGCGGCTCGAGGATCTCCGCGATCGCGAGCTCGTGCTCGGCGACCTTCCCGAGGCGCTCGAGCGCCCCGAGCGCCTCGACGTTCGTCGGCTCGCGCTCGAGCACCTGCCGGTAGATGTCGATCGCCGAGTCGACGAGCCGCATCCGCGACTCCCGCAGCGCGGCGAGCCGGAGCATCAGCCTGATCTGGGACTCCTCGTCGACGGCGATGCCGAGCTGCGCCTCGAGGTTGTCCGCCAGCTCTTCCCACATGCCCTGGCGGCTGAAGAGCCCGTCGAGCGCCGCCAGCGCCACCATGCTCGTGTTGTCGATGGAGAGGACCTCGCGGTAAGCGGCGATCGCCTCCTCCGGCTGCCCGAGCCGCTGCTCGTAGACCTCAGCCATTTGCGCATAGAGGCCCTCGCGCTCGGCCGGCTCGTGCACGAGCTCGATGCGGCGCCGGTAGACGCCGATGAGATCGCCCCAGCGCTCGGTGCGCCGGTAGAGCTCGTCCATCGCCTCCAGCGCCTCCGAGTCGGCGGGATCGATCGAGAGCACGCGGAGGTAGCCGTTCGCCGCCTCCTCGACCTTGCCGAGGCGCTCGTGGATGCTCGCGAGGCGCATCCAGTACTCGCGGCTCAGCCGGGCGTCGCTCAGCGAATCCGCGATCTCGCTGAAGATGACGTCGAGCCTGTCCCAGGCGCCCGCCTGCGCGGCGAGCGACTCGAGCTCCGCCCGCGTCTCGGCGTGCGACGGGTCGTCCTTGAGCGCCCGCGACTGCGCGTCGAACGCGCGGCCCAGGTCGCTCAGGCTCTCGGCCGCCGTACGCGCCACCTTCCGGAGCAGCGCGACGCGCGTCGCCGTGTCGCCCTCGGCCGCGGCGAGGATCTCGAGCGCCTGGATCAGCTTCTCCCAGTCGCCGCGCCCCTCGTAGATCTCCTGCAGGATGGCCGCCGCCTCGGCCCGCAGGGACTCGTTCGAGAGCAGCGCCTCGAGCGCGAGGCGCGCCGCGTCGTTGCCCGGATCGAGGATCAGGATTTCCTTGTAGTTCTCGAGCGCTCCGGCCGCATCGTTCAGGTGCTTCTCGAGGGTGCTCCCGAGCCGGAACTTGAGGTCGATGAGCGCCTGCTCGTCGAGCGGAGAGTCGATCCGCTTGCGGAGCACGTCGACGTAAGACGCCCAGTCCTGCTGCTCGCGGTAGAGCTTGTCGAGCGCCGCGAGCGCCTGCGGGTCCGTCGGCTCGTCGTCGAGCACCTGGCGGTACGTCCCGATCGCCTGCGCCGCGTCGCGCAGCTCCCCTTCGTAGAGCTCCGCGATCGCGTAGAGGATCTGCTTGCGCTCCTCCGGCTCGGTGACGATGCCGAGCTTCTTCTCGTAGATGCCGAGCAGCTCGCCGAACCGCCCCGTCTCGCGGTAGAGCCGCTCGAGCGCGCCGATCGCGGCCTGGTTCTCGCCGTCCGCCTCGTACACGGCGCGGAACTGCGAGAGCGCCTCGTCGATGCGCTTCACCTCGTCGAGCAGCACCCGCCCGAGCCGGAGCCGGAGATCGACCCCGAGCGCGATGTCCCCCTCGCCCTCGGCGCGCGAGATCGCCGACGAGTAGGCCTGGATCAGGGCGTCCCACCCCTCGGTGGAGCGCGCGGCCCGCTCGACGTCATCGATGCACTGCTCGTCCTGCGGCGCGATCTGGAAGGCCGAGAGGTAACGCTCGAACGCCCGCTGCGGCTCCTTGAGGCGCGTCTCGTAGAGCGCCGCGACCTGCCGGTAGAGGTCGAGCCGGGAGACGTCGTCCTGGTCGTGCGAGAGCTTCACCTCGATGGCGCCGGCGAGCCCCTTCGGGTTGTTCGCCTGCGTGTAGATCGGGATGAGCGCCTCGGCCGCGGCGAGGTGCGAGCCGTCGATCGAGAGCACCTTCTCGTAGGCGCGCGCCGCGCGATCCGCCTTCTGCTTCTGGACCATCCAGAGATCGGCGATCTTGACCAGCAGGCTGATCTTGGCCGCGTCGTCGGTCTCCTTGGCCTCCTGCGACTCGAGGACGCGGATGAACTCGTCCCACTTGCCGCTCTCGGCGTAGAACACCTCGAGGTCGTCCCAGCGCTGCAGCTGGAGGTACGCCTTCTTGAGCGCCTCCTGGGCCTTGCGGTCCTGGGGGTTCAGCGCGATCACCTCTTGCCAGGCCTTGACGGCCGCCTCGTCGTCCTTGAGGCGCTCGCCGTAGAGCTGCGCGAGCTTGCTGAGGAGCGCGAGCTTCTGGGTGCTGTCGAAGGTCGTGTCGACCTGCTTCTGCAGCACCCTCGCGAACGCCTGGTAGTCCTTGTTCTTCTCGTAGAGCCCGGCCAGCGCGTTCAGCGCCTCGGGGTTCTCCGGGTCGTTCGCGAGGACCTCGTCCCAGAGCTCGATGCAGAAGTCGACCTTCTTCACCCGCTCCGACGCGAGCTTCGCGATCTCGAGGTACTTCGCGGCGCGATCGCCGCCCTCCGGGAGCGCCGCGGCCTCGCGGCGGAGCAGCCCGATGAGCTTCTCCCAGTCGCGCCGCTTCTCGTAGCTCTGGCGGAGGAAGTCGATCGCCTGCGCGTGCTCGCCGTCGATCGCGAGGATCGCCTCGTAGCACTTCACCGCCTCGGCCGCGTTCGAGAACTTGCCCGAGTAGAGATCCGCCGCCTTCGCGTAGTTGTCGATCTTCTCGGCGGGATCCGAGACCGCCTCGGCGATCTCGATCAGCGTCTTGACGTACTCGTTGTACCGCTTGGCCTGCTCCTGCTTCTGGGCCTTGGCCTTGAGCTCCTCGACGCGGCCCGCGGTCTCCGCGGCCGGAGGCGGCGGCGCCGTCGGCCGCCGGCCGACCTCCGAATCGGCAGGCCTGCTCTCGGCGGGCGCCCGCGCAGGCGGCGGCGGCTCGATGTCGGCCACCGAGGACCTCGCGTCGCGCTCGGCCACCGACGAGGCATCCACAGGAGCGCTCACGGGCGCGCTCACCCTGCCGCTCACCGGGGCTGGCGTGCTGAGCGGCGCTGGCGTGCTGACGGGCGCAGGCGCGCTGACGGGCGCAGGCGCGCTCGTGGGAAGCGGCGTGGCGTCCGCAGGCGCGACGGCGACGGGCGCAGGCGGCGCGACGACGACGGGCGCGGGCGCGACGACGACGGGAGCGGGCGCGACGACGACGGGAGCGGGCGCGGCAGCAGCCGGCGGAGGCGCGGACGGCGCGACAGGCGCGGCCGTCAGGCGCTCGCCGATCTGCGCTTCGAACGCGCTCACGCTCGGGTGCGTCGGGGCGACCGCCGAGAGCCTCTCGAACCAGCTCCTGGCCCGGATGAGGTTGCCGAGCTGGCGCCAGGCAACGCCGCCCGCCTGCGCGATCATGTACGGGGAGCTGCCGTTCTGGTTGGCAGCGCTCTCCGCCAGCGACGCGACGCGCTCCCAGTTGCCCTCCTTCGTCCCCCAGAGCTCGCGCAGGTAGGCGAACGCAGCCTCGTTCGAGGGATCGAACCGGAGCGACTCCTCGAGGAGCTTCGATCCGATCTCGACGTTCTGGTGCCGCGTGGCCCAGCGCACGCCGAACTTGAACGCCGCCTCTCCGCGCGCCACGCCGGCGCGCGCGTCGAGGATGCGGCGCTGCGTCTCCACGATCGCCTGCGGCCGCTCCGCCTCGACGAGGAGCCCCTCGAACATCGCCGCGGCCTGCTTGTCGGAAGGCGCGGTCTCGTACGCCCTCCGGAGCAGGTCCTCGAGCTGACCGCGATCGAAGCGCTTCGCGAGGCGCGCCGCGCGGAGCAGGAGCCGCTTGCGCTCGTCGTTGCTCGCGGCCGCGTCGGCCGCGTCCACCAGCTCCGCCATGCGCGCCGACCACGACGACTGATCGACCTGCATGTCGAAGAGGCAGGCCCGCGCCTCCTCGCTCGTCCCGCCGGACGCAGCGAGCCCCTTCGCGTACATCTCCGTCGCGCGCTCGAAATCGCCCGCGTCGCAGAGCACGTCGCCGAGCTCCACGCGGAGCTCGGCGGCCGCGGTCCCCTCGGGGGCGTTCCTCAGCTCGAGCTCCAGGAGCTTCTGGACCATGTTGGTCTTGCCGAGGTCCCAGTAGATGGAACGAGCCGACTCCAGCGCCTCGAGCAGCGCTGGATTCAGCTTGTAGGCGTCCTGGAAGTGCTTCAGCGCCTTGACGGCCTGAAGGAACTTCTCCTCGAGCAGCCGCCCGAGCTTCAGGTGATATGCCGCCTTCCGGGTGGCGTCCCCTTCGGCCGCAATCCCCTTCTCGAGCTCCTCGACGAGCCCTTGCCAGTCATGAACCGACTCGAGATGATTGAGACGCTGCGCAAGATCCATTGATTATCGACCCTCGGCCCCGACCTTCGAACGAATTGAAACGCTTACGTGCCCCGTGCCGCGCGCGGCATCACGGCTACTGACCGCCGAGCCGCGCGACGAGCGTGTTCGCCGTCTCGCACTCGGTCTTGAAGCTCGCCGCCTTCGAGCCCTTACAGGCGCGGGTGGTGAACCCCTTGAGCATCTGGATCGCCTCCTGCTTGCGCGGCGGATCCAGGGTCGCGTAGGTGCTCCCGAGACTCCAGAGGATCTGTACAGACTCGGGACCATCCGTCGGCGCCACCGCCTTGGCGGCCTCGAGCTCGGACACCATCTCCGCCGTGGCCCCCCGGTCCTGGTAGACCGACGCGAGCAGGCTGTGGATGCCGAAGAGGTACTTGTCCCCCGGCTTCGCGAACGACATCGCCTCCTTGAGCACCTGCTCGGCCTCCTTCGTGTACCCGAGACGGGAGTACAGGTCGGCGAGCGCCGCGTAGTAGCGGATTTCGTTCGGGTTGTGCTCGATCGCCTTGGTGAGGTTCTCGAGCGCCTTCTGCTCGTCGTCCGTCCAGAGGTAGACGTTCCCGAGCTGGGAGTAGCAGTCCGCGAAGTTGGGGTCGTTCTCGATGCACTTCTGGTACGGCTCTTTGGACTCTTCGTAGGAGATCGTCTTCTTCTTCGCCTGCTGCTCGAGCGCCCACCCCCGTTCGAACCAGTAGTTGGCGAACTTCGGGGCGATCTGCGTGGCGCGAGACAGCGTCGATGCGACTTTGTCCCACTCCTCCTGCTTCTTGTGAGCCATCGCCAGCTTGAAGAAGATGCGGTGGTTGGTCGGGTCGAGCTTGGTCGCTTGCTCGTACTTGTTGGCCGCACCGTCGGGGTTGACGGCGACCTCCTTGTCGGCCTGATTCGCCAGGATGACGGCCTCCTGGCGGTGCCGGCTGCAGCCCAGGCCCGCCGCGCTCGCCGCGACCAGGCCAACCATCAAGAATGCCCCAAGCTTCATCTCGCTCACCTTTCGAATGGCCCCGGCATCGCCGGCCTCTGAGTGACCTGGGCGTCGCGTCGCCCCTCTTCAACGTCCCGGAGCCGGCTGCGCCGCTCCTTCAGTGTCCCGGAGTCGGCTGCGCCGCTCCTTCAGCTCAGCGTCCGGAGTCGGCTGCGCCGCTCCTTCAGCGTCCCGGAGCCGGCTGCGCCGCTCCTTCAGTGTCCCGGAGTCGGCTGCGCCGCTCCGTCCCCAATCCCGGAGTCGGCTGCGCCGCTCCTTCAGCAGTCTCGGAGACAGGCTGCCCCGCTCCGTGTGGCACCGTCACAAGCGTCCCGAGGTGGCGCGCGTTGAACCTCGCGCGGCGACGCGAGAATAGGCGGAGGCAACCGCGGAAGTCCAGGGCTTCAGACCCCGCGCATGCGCCTCGCGGCAGCGCCTCCACGCGGGGCCCCCACCCTCCCCCCGCGCGGCGGACGCCGAGCTGGCCACCCCACGGGCGCTCGCCGCAGACCCCCGGCCGCGACCAGCGCCAGCCGCGTCCAGCGCCGAAACGGAAAACGCCCCGCACGCGAAGTGCGGGGCGTTCGCTCGAACCGAGCGGCGAGGCGAACTCAGCCGCCGGGGCTGAGCATGTCAGCCGCCGGGGCTGAGCATGTCAGCCGCCGGGGCTGAGCATGATCGGGTAGACGACGGTGACGATACCGCCCTCGGGCTGCGGGAACGACAGGCCGTAGAACGCCCGAACGACGCAGGAAACCACGCCGTTATCGGGCAGATCCGAACCGCCGTTACCCACGTTGGAGACCGCGCCGTCGCGCCCGATGACGAAGCGCACCGCGACACGGCCCTGCAGATTCGGGTTGTTCCTGAGCCCGTTCTCGTAGCAAAGCCGGAATCGACCGAAGTTCTGACGGACGATACGCTGGATGACCTCGGGGGGCAGACGGCCGCTCACGCTGGTCGCACCCATGCGCACCTGCGGCGGCTTGGTGCGATGAGACCCACCGAGGCGGCCATGGCCGGAGCCGAAGCCCTGGCCGGTGCCGGTGCCGGCGCCGTGCCCGATGGTGCCGATCGAGCCGAGGCCGATGCCCTCGCCGCGCCCGCCACCGCCCTCGCCGATGCCGGAGAGGCCGAGGCCGCCGGCGCCGAACGAGTCGCCGATCTGATCGCCCCACATGTTGCCGCGGGCGCTCAGCGCATCGTTCCCGAGCGAATCGTCGCGTCCCCACGGCGCGGTCGGCGCGTTCGGATCGCCGCCGGCGCCGGCGTTCAGCAGCCCGATCATGCCGAACTCCGCGGCGTCGCGGAGCGCAGCCTGGCGGGCGATGTGCGGATCCGGGTTGTCGGCGGGCCCCTGGACGCCGTAGCGGTTGCCGGTGGCCTTGGTGTTCGGGTTACCCATCGAACCCTCTTCACCCTTGGCGCGTGTACCGGTGCCACCCTCCTTGTTGTCCGCCGCGTTCTCGGCGACCTGCTCGGTCTCCTTCTCCTCCATTTCCTTCTCGGCGGCCGCCGCGAGGTACTGCTGGATGAGGAACTGCTGGTCAGCGGAGATCCCGTCCTCGCCCGTATCGCCGAGGGGCGGCATGAAGAAGGCCATCGCCGCGAGCAGCCCGAGGTGAACCGCCATCGAGAGGCCCGTGTACAGCAGGCTCTGCGTGTCCAGCTGGAAGTGGCCAGCCACGACCTTGCCTGCGTTCACGGCGGACACCTGGAAGACGATGCCGTCGAGCTCGACCTTCGCCTTCCCGCCCGACGGAAGCGCCATCTGATAGGCGCCAGAGAGCTCGGAACACGGCTGCGTGAGGCCCTGATCGATCGCCTGCTGCACCGTCATCTTCGGCCTACCCGGGATCTCGATGGTGCCGGTCGCGCGAGGCAGGAGCACCACGGAGACCGAGCCGGAGCGATCCGCGAGGAGGATGGGCGCCCGCGTCGTGCCGAGCTTCTCCGAGGGGATGAAGTAGTCGCACTTGAAGTTCTTCCCCGCCTCCTCACCCACGTAGAAGGAGCGCGGCGGCGTGAGGTGCTCGACGTGGAGCACCGCGGCATCCCACAGGATCATGACCTCGACGGAGGCCGCCGGGACCTCGACTTCCTCGCTCGGCACGTCCGGCCCGTTCTTCACGAGCGTGTACGTGTACGAGCCCTCCGGCGCGTCCGGGGGCACCTCGTCGACGGCCGGCGCCGACTGCGCGAACGGGTTGTTGTAGGAGAACGGGTCCGCCCCGCCCGCGGCGGAGGCTGCGAACGGGTTCCCAGGCGGCGCGGCCGCGAACGGATTCCCGGGCGCCGCAGCGCCGAACGGGTTCCCACCAGGCGCCGCCGCAAATGGGTTTGCGGGGACCGGCTTGGCGGGACCCGCCGCCGCGGCGACCGCCACCGGCTCCGCGCGCTCCAGCATGATCTTCGTGCCGCCGATCTGCAGCTGATCGCCTGGGCTGATCTTGCACTTGTTGACGCGCGCCCCGTTCACCATCGTGCCCGGCTCGTTGCCGAGATCGATGAGCGTGATGTCCTGCGGGGAGGCGACCTCGATGACCGCGTGCATGCGCGAGGCAAGCTCGTCATCGACACGCAGATGGCTCTTCGCGTCCTTGCCTACCTTGACGATATCCTGGGTGATCGTCTCCCGGCGGACGAGCGCCTCGTTTTGGTAGAGCGCAAATGTGAGAGCGACCCTTTGCTTGCCTTCCATCTCCGCCAGCCTTCCCTGTGCGCCGCGCGGCGCACGCCCCCAGCACCGGGGGGTAAATCGATAGGGCAGGTGCCAAACCTGCCCATCACATCAGAGGTTCTCGACCGACTTGAGCATTTCCGGAACGAACGAGGTGCGGGGCCTGATCAGCGTCGTCCGGACAGGGCCGGGCCGCACGCGGATGGTGGCGTCGTTGGGGCCGAACCCGCCGGCGTTCAGCGGATCGTCCGAGAACTCGTACCCGTACCCCTCATCCTTCTTCCCAGCGCCAGGAGCCGCCCCCTGCGCGAACGCCGATGAGGCGACCACGCTCATAAGAACGGCAGCCACGACTCCCGCACCCAATCGGGTCAACCCTCTCATTCCAGCCTCCTCACAATGTTTCGACGCGGTTACAGTGCCATTGTACCGCCTTCCGCGGCGGCCGGTCAACCAGCTTCGCATGCTATCGAGGCGTCGGAGAGCACGACCCACACACGCCTCGACAACCGATTCTACCCAAGGTTCCCAGAACGCTGCGACGAAGACGAAAAAAACGAGCCCCCTTCTCCTTGATGCAGCTTCGTGCAGCGAGAGAAGGGGGCTTCAGGTGCCGTTGTCTGTCGCACCGCCACGCGGTCCGACCCGCCCGTCGAGCTCGCCCGGAATACTACCGTATCCCTCGCTCACCCTCCTTGCGACCCGGACAGCGCCCAGGACGAGGCTCCGCTACTGGGCAGGAGCCGGGGCCGGGGTCGTCGCTTCGCCCCCTTCGCCCCCTTCGCCCTCGCTCCCGGCAGCTGCCTCCTGCTCGGCTTCCTTCGTCTTCATGTCAGCCTCGGCCGCCTTCCGCTCGGCCTCGGTCTGCTTGTTGAAGGCGATGATCTGGTCGATCTCGCTCATGCGCTCCTTCGACCGCTTCACCGCGTCGGCGAACTCGGTGCTAGCGCCCGCCTTCTGGATGAACTGACCGAACAGCCCCTTCGCCGACATGAGGGCGCCCTCGGCCCCCTTGCCGCCCGACTTCGCCTTGTACTCCTGGGTCAGGATCGCCTCGTTGTAATAGGTCTCGGCGCGCTCGGGGGCGACCTTCTTGGCGGCATCGAGCTCCGCGCTGGCGGCCGCCACCATGCTGTCGAAGTTCGCGTCATCGATCTGACCGCGCAGAGCGAGCGCGAGGCCCAGATGAGCGTCGTAGTCGTTCGGACGCATCTTCAGGGCCGCGCGGTACGCCTCGTCCGCCTGCTGGAACCCCCGGAACTGGAGGTTCACCGCCGCGTAGTTCATCTGCGCCTCGTAGAAGGTCGGGTCGAGCTTCCTCGCGATGTTGAACTCCTGCACGGCGCCGTTCAGGTTCGCGAGCTCCACCTGGATCATCCCCGCGGTGTTGTGGATCGGCGCGTAGTTGGGGTTCTTGCGGATGGCCTGGGAGCAGACCAGCGCCGCGAGTTCCAGCGCCTGCGTGTCGACCTTCTTCTGCTTGCTGACGTTGGTCGCGACCGCCTTGCCCGACTTCCTGCCCGCCTTCTGCTTCGCCGTCTCCAGGTAGTAGATAGCGAGCTGGTTGAACGCGGGCATGAAGGCGTCGTCGACGGCCAGCGCGCTCTGGATGTACCGCTTCGCGCGCTGGAAGTCGTTTGGGCCATCGTTGTCGGCGACCTGGTTGCCACGCTTCATGTACAGGAGCGCGAGGTGCACGAGCGCCTCGACGTTCTTGTACTGAGCATCGACGACGGCGGCCTGGCGCATCTCGCTGATCGCCGCGTCGATGTTCCTGTCGCCCGACTCCGCCAGGTTGTAGAGCGCCACCTGGACCCGCGCGGGGTGGAACTTCGGGTTCTTCTGAAGCGCTTGCGTGAAGTGCTTCTTCGCCTCCGAGTCCTTCTTGCAACGCTGGTACGCGAGCCCCGCGTTGTAGATGGCCTCGGCGAACGTCGTGCCCCCTTGCTCGTCCGCCGCGTCCAGGAACAGCTGGGCCGTCGAGCTGCAAGTCGCCTCGGACCAGTCCCCAGCCTTGTCGTGCTGGACCATGGTGTCCATGGCGGTCTTGAACTTGTTGGCCGCCTCGACCGACACGGCCTGACCCTTGCTGTCCGTGATCGTCTTGCCCGTCGTCGGATCCTTCGCCCCGTGAGCCGTACCGCCGGTGCTCCCGCCGCCACAACCCGTCGCGGCCAGAAGGAGCACCGCAACCGCTGCCAATGAGGTGATGCTTCTCATGTTTCGCTCCATCACTTCCTGGGTCGGGTCGTGGCCCGATCGAGCGCCGAGCCTTCCTTGGACGCACCGGACGCAGCCGGCGCGGCCTTCTTGTCGTCGCTCGCCTTCTTGTCGTCGCCCGCCTTCTTGTCCTCGCCCTCTTCCTTCTCCTTGCTCGCAGCCGGCTTGTCAGCGGCTGTCAGCGCCTCTCGGAAGGGGGTCCCGTCGAGGTTCAGCGGCGCAGGGCGTTCGCTCATGCCGGAGTTGACCCGCGACGGCGAGCCGCGGAATTCGTCGATGAGGTGGTACTCGGCGCCGTAGTTCTTCGACAGCCACACCTCGCAGGTACGCGAGTAGTCGTCGAAGTACTGGTACTTCACGGACAGGTCGAGGCAGGTCTTGAACGCGCCCTTCGCCATCTGCTTCTGCGGCTCGCTCGCCTCGTCGAGGCGCGAGTAGTACTCGCCCCGGATCTCGTCGTACGAGACGTCGGTGCCCGGGACCATGCCGTGCCCCTTCCATTCCTTCGGGATGGGCGCGGCCCGGAACTCGGCGACGAACTTGCCCCACATCTGACCGACGCGCGCGCCGGCTGCGATGACCCACTTCGGCGGAGGCGTCGGCTCCAGCTTGAGGATCTTCTGGTACTCGGCGTCGGCCGCCTCGATCGCCGGGCGCTTCTTCTTCACCCAGTCGGCGACCTTGGTGTTGATGTGCTTGAGGACGTCCTCGCGGTTCCCGGAGCCCTTGTACTCGGGGAACTTGATCTTATCGACGTCCTTCCGCTTCTGCTCGGCGAAGTGGAAGTAGGCCTCGCCGACCGCGGTCAGCACCTTGCCGAGCCGACGCAGCTTCTCCGGCTCCTCGCCGCCGATCGCGTCGAGCTTCTTGAGCGCGGCCGCCGGGTCCTTCCAGTAGCCGCGGACCTTGTTGTACTCGCCATTCGCCGGGGTCACGCTCTTCGTCTGCAGGAGGACGCGCGCGTACATCGCGTGCGCCTGCACCTGGACGTCGAACGTCGCGTTGCGATCGATCTGCGGCATCGCCGTCGACAGCCGCCGGCGCGCCTGATCCCAGTCCTCGCGATCGATGTAGTGCGCGCCGATCGCGAACGCGATCTGCGCGGTCTGCGCCGGCTTCGCCTTGCCGTAGTTCTTGTTGAAGAGGTCGGCGTCCTTGATCGCCTGGTCCTCCTGACCGAGGCCGAGCCGCAGCACGACCGCGTCCTGGAGCGCCTCGGCGGCCTTGTCCCCCTTCGGGTTCTCGCGGGCGTAGCGCTCGTACCAGTTCGCCGCCTCGTCATAGACCGCGATCGCCTGGTAGTTGCCGCCGATCTCGTAGATCGACGTCTTCGCCAGCTCGGTGTTCTGGAGGTTGTACCGCGGATCGAGCAGGATCTTGCGGGCCGAGATGGACTTGGCGATGAGGCGGGCGGCCTGGAACGCCTTGGCCGCGTTGTAGAGGATCTCCTCGCTCTTCTCGCACGCGGGCTGCTTCGCCTCGCAGGCGGCCTCGCCGTACTTCTTCCACATGTCCATGTAGGCGACGGCGGCCTTCTCGTAGTTCTTGAGGGCCTCGACGCCGCCGGCCGCATCAGCCGCCTCGACGAGCTTCTGGGCGCGCAGGCGCTCGATGTCGCGCTGGATGCGGATCAGGATGCCGCACTGCTCGGCGTTCTCCTTCTCCTTGCCGCCCTTGCAGTAGAGGTCGACGAACTTGGGCACGTCCGCGGCCATGTCGTCGTAACAAGACGGACGCGGCGGGTCCATGTTCGCGCCGAGGACGTTGAGCGACTCGAGGTAGAGCTGAGACGCGTAGATGCCGACTTCCTTGTCGGCGTGGTTCAGCGCCACGTCGCGGAACGCGAGCGCGGCCTCCTCCCAGTGCTGCGCCTCGAAGTACGTGCGGCCGCGCGCGTACTTCACCTCGACGTACTGCTCCTGCGCTTCCTTGTCGTTCGCCGCGGGCTTGATGTAGCAGACGTACCGGTTGAAGGCGGTGATCATGCCCTTCTGGCTGTCGCTGAAGTCCTTGGGCAGGAACTTCGCCTTCTCCGCCTTCTTGTCGCCCTTCTTGCCCGTCCCCCCGTCGGGGAGGTTGCCGGACCCCTTCTTGTCGGAGCCGTCCTTGTGGGTCTCGGTGTAGATGTTCTGGTAGCAGAGCACCGAGGCGTACGCGGCCTCAGCCGCCTGCGGGCCGTTCGGGTCCTCGGCCACGACCGAGTCGAACGCGGGACCGCACTTGGCCCAGTCCTTCTGGAAGTACAGAAGGTCGGCCATCGCGTACTTGATCTTGAAGATGTTCGGCCAGTCCTCCTTCAGGATGCGGGGGAACTCGAACTTGGCGAACTGCTCCTGCTTGAAGTTGTTGACGACCTTGTCGTAGAGCTGCGCGGCGAGCTGCATCGTCTTCTTGTCGCCGGTGCCGCGCACGCCGCCCGAACCCACCGCCTCGAGGTGCCAGGCCATCGCCGTCTCGGTCAGCAGACCGGCGGTGATGTTCGAGCACTTCAGCTTGGCGTCCGCCGGGTGCCCCTCGCCCAGGAACTTGTTGTGGACGTCGAGCTGGCGCCCGAGCTCGCCCATGATCTGGTCCTTGTTGCCAGACTTCATGGCGAGCGTCGCCTCCGCGATGTGCCCCTGATAGACGCAGTACCTCGGGCCCCGATCGCGGGTCATCAGGTCGGTGTAGAGCTCGATGCCCTCCTTGTAATGACCGGTGTCGAGGTAGTTCTGCCCGAGGTCGTCCATCATCTTGAACGTCTTCTCGGAGCTGCCGCTCGCGTCGCCGCTGAGCGGCCGGAGGAAGTCGTGCGACTTGCGCGGGTCACCCGCGAGCGCGTAGACGGGGATGATGTCGCGCCGCGCCGAGACCGCGAGCTGCGCCGCGTTCGGCATCTGCTGGAACTGCTGCCCGTACTCGATCGTCTTCTTGAACTCGCTGATGGCGCGGGCGAAATCGCCCTTGTTCCAGTAGACGTACCCGAGCTTGTAGTGGGCGTAGCCCCAGACCTTGTTCTCGGGCGGCGGGTACTGGGTGACCTTGACGTACGACTGCTCAGCCAGGTCCCACTTGGACGGGTCGCCCTGCGCCTCGTTGAAGAAGAGCTCGCCGAAGGCGAGGTACGCGTTCGGGATGTACTTCGAGTTCGGCCAGTTCTTGATCAGCTCGAAGTAGACCTTGCGAGCGTCCTCGAGCTGCTGGGCCTGCTCGTACTCGTAGGCGAGGTAGTAGAGGACCTCGTCCGTGCAGCCCGTGCTCTTCGCGGGGTCGGCCGCGTTGGTGCTCTGGCAGTACTTGGGATACTGCGTCTTCAGGTCCGTGTAGTACTTGATCGCCTGCTTGCGCGCGAGGCTGAGGATCTTGTCGGCCTTGCCGATCTCGGCCTTGATCCCGGCGACCGCCTTCGGGTTCTTCCGCTTGGCCTCGTCCGCCTTGATCTGCCCCTCGGTCTTGTCGCGGAACGCCGCCGACTCGAGCTCGACGTAGCCCTCTGCGAGGCGCCGCATCAGCTTCGGCCGGTCCGGCGCGTTCTTCGGCGTCGAGGAGTACAGGCCCTCGAGCCCCTGGATCTCCGTGACCAGCAGGCTCCTCACCTTCGGGGCGAGGCGATTGCGCCGCTCGTCGCGCTGCGCCGAGGCCTGTGAAGCCGTCGGATTGGTCGGCTTCGTCAAGTCCTCGCGCTTCTTCAGCTGGATCCCCTGCGGGGCTGACTTGAAGCTGACCTGCGGCTTCTTGCCCGCCGACACCTGGAGCTTGCCGCCCGGACAGGCGGCGATCGCATCCTTCGCCGGCTGCGTGATGCACGCGTCGGCCGCCGACGCGGGGCTCGTCGTGACCGCGCACGCCGCTACGGCCAACGTACCCGCCGCCGCGCGGAGCGCATGCAGTACACCGAACTTCGACTGCTTCATCTCCATCTCCGTCCCTCCGCCACGGACCCCCGTGAGGAAGCGCTGCCTGCCCCGCGACCTAGGGCCGCGGGGCCAACCATGATGAAATCGCTCACTTGCTGCACTTCGACGTCACGACCTGCCGGTAGAAGCCGAGCTCGTCGCGCCAGTACTCGCCGTCGAACGGCCAGAGCACGTGCTCGTCGTCGGGCTTGACGACGCCGTAGGTGAGCGCGTCCTCCTTCGACAGCTGGCCGCTGACGACCTGCTGATCCAGCTTGTTCCTTTCGGCCGCGGTGATGTCGATGAGGATCTTCGACGAGTCGCGGAGGTGCTCGTTGAGCTCGTCGAGGTTGCGCTGGTAGCGCTCCCGGCCGAGCGTGCCGGCGTTGCGGATCGCGAGGCTCCTCGCGAACTCGAGCGCGTCGGTCACGTCGCTTCCGACCGGGGAGTTCCGGAAGTTGGCGGGCGCCTTCTTGAACCGATCCGCCTCCTCATCGAGGATGCGCACGTACTCCATGTTGCGGCGGAGCTGGCGGTCGGAGAGCGCGTTCTCGACGATCGGCCGGACCCTCGGCGGGATGTCGCCCTTGCCGGCGCCCACGTCCTTCAGGAACTGGAAGAAGCGCTCCTCGTTCCCCTCCCCCTGGTACCGGGACAGGATCGACTCGAGGTCCTTCTTGATCGGCTCGTACTTCTTCTTCATCTTCGCGACGATCGTGGTCGCGTCGCCGTACTGGCAGATCGTGAACGAGACGACGGCCTTCAGGATGTCGGCCTCGGGATAGAACGAGTTCGGGAAGTAGGGCGACTCGATCGTGTGGATGTTGCCGAGCGCCTGCGGGTACAGCCCGGCCATGAAGTACGCCCAGGACTGCTCGAAGAGGCTGTCCAGCCAGTACTCGCTCGCGACGTCGACGCGGTTCCAGTACTTGACGGCCGCCGAGAGCTTCGCGGCGTCGATCGTCGGAACGTTGTTGTCGTCGAGGCGGACGGACGCCGAGTAGTAGGTGCGCGCCATCGAGAGGAACGCGAGGTCGCGCATGCGCGCCTCGTCCTCGAGGCCCTCGACGCCCTCGTCGATCGCCTGGACGATGCGCTGGAACGACTTGACCGCCGGCACCGACTTGCGCAGCTGCACGTACGAGATGCCGCTGAAGAACTGCGCCTGGACGTAGTACTTGCTGTTCGGGTCGACCTTCGCGAAGAGGCTGATGGCCTCCTCGTAGTTCCGGTTCCGGTACTTGTAGCGGCCGAGCAGGTAGTTGAGCTGCCAGTAGAGGTCGCGCTGCTGGGGGTTGTTGAACCGCGCGATCTGCTCGGTCTTGTACTTGCCGACGCGCTCGATGATGTCCGCCGGCTCCGGGAGCTGCGTCGCGAGCTTGGACAGCCAGAGCAGCGTCTCGTTGAACTTGAGGTGGTTCGGCTTGTCGGCGATCTGCGAGAAGAGCGCATAGCTCGCCTGGTAGAACTGCAGGCGGTAGAGCGCGATCGCGAGGTGGTACTGGGCGATCTGCTTGTTGCCCTCGTCATCGCCGGTGTCGCCGTCGACGACGCGCTTCAGCTGCCGCGCAGCGTCGCTCCACCGCTCGCTGTCGAAGAGCCGCTTGCCCTGCGCCGCCTCCTCCGTCATCTGGCCCGCGGTCACGGGGCCCGCATCCTCGTCGGCGCTGACCTCTTTGCTGGGCTTCTTGTCGCCCTTGGCGTCCGCCTTTTCAGCCGCGACGGGCTTACCTTTGCCGGGCTGCGCATGCCCCACGGCGGGGGATAGCAACAGGGCAGAAGCTACAAGGCAGATACTCGCCACCCGGTTCCGCATCGTCGTTCCTCGCTTTCGGCGACGTAAAGATCGTGGCCCCTTCGCCCCGTTCGCGGCTCCACACACGGAGAACGCGCGCCGTAGACCCCCGAGGCAGCTCGGTCAGGAACCAAAAAGTTCAATGAGAATCAACGGATACTTGCGTGTGGCGGGGGATGGTAGGATTGTGGCGCGCAGCTTGTCAAGCGATGCCGGGCGAGGGGCCCCCTCTTGCATTCCCGTCCTGAGACACCCGGCGCCGCGTCGACCTTGGGGTTGCGCACTGCGTAGGAGTCGACGGTGGAATTATCGAACGGAGGCGCGATCGCTTCCTTAAACGCGATCGTCGCGCCGCCGCCTCACCGCCGCCGCCCAGGCGGCAGCCAGGCCGTCCGCCGCCAAGGGATGAGCGCGCGCAGGGTCGAACGCCTCGCACCGGCGGCGCCCGCCACCTCGGCGACGTGGACGGGCGCGCCCCATCCGGCTGTTGACGCTCAAGGCGCGCTTCGTCTAGGGTCCAACCGCTGACGTTGTGCCTTTGAGCACCTCGACTTGAGCGTTTTCTTGCCTCCCGTCCGCGCGCCGCTGCCGAAGCGGTGGCGCGCACCGCCGCCGAAGGAGCACGTTCTGATGACCCGTTCCATTCTGTCCGGCCTGCTCGGCCTGCTCAGCGTCGTCGCTATGGCGAGCCTGCCCTCCGCGTGCGAGAGCGGCGGCGTCGGCGACCCGTGTCTGCCTGAAGACGAGTACGATTCGCAGTTCGCTGGCTTCAAGGTGACGGAAGAGAACATCGAATCGCGATCCTTCCAGTGCCAGACGCGCATCTGCCTGGTGAACCACTTCCAGGGGCGCGTGAGCTGCCCGCTCGGCCAGGAGGCGCCTGCGACGTGTAAACCCGGGGAAGGCGGGTGCACCACCTGCGAGGAGTCGGGGACGTACGCGCCCGACTGCGACCCGACGAGGCCGGACGGCGGCAAGAGCCAGTGCCTCAGCGGCAACTGCGACGCCGCTGGCGCCTTCTGTCGCTGCGGCGGCGACACCGACTGCCCCGGCGACGGCTGGAAGTGCGATGACGGCGTCTGCAGGCTGTACCTCTGCCGCGACGGCTTCACCGGCTGCCAGGACCCGACCAAGTCGGCGGCAGAGAACGAGGGCAAAGCCTGCTGCGTGCCGGGGACCGACGACCAGGTCGCGTCGCCCGTGTGCGGCCAGTGCGCCGCCAACTCGAACCGAAACGCGCAGCAGGCGGTGTACTGCTCGTGCCGGTGCGGCGTGGCCGATGGCGAGCCGGACGACCCGAACTTCAACTTCTGCGAGTGCCCGCAGGGCTTCACCTGCTCGGAGATCCGCCCGAACGTCGGCCTCGGGGACCCGAACATCACCGGCAAGTACTGCATCAAGCAGAACACGCAGTTCGAGAACGAGGGGGCCTGCGGCGACGTGCAGGGCCGCGCCAACTCGGACCAGTGCGAAGGCTTCTAGGCGTCGGGTGACCGGCCGTCGCGGCTCGCGCAGCTCTCCGCCGACGACGGCCGATCTGGCCGGAACCTCCCTCTCCCTCCCTCCCAGCGACGATTCGGGCTCACATGACGGCCGGCCGCCCGGGCGCGCCGTGACGCGCAGCGCACGGCCGGCTCCGGCGAAGAGCCGGCCGGCGATCGGGCCCGCTGCCGACGCGCGGCGAGCGCTGGGCGCGCGCGCGGAGGACGCGGTGGTCGCTCACCTCGCCGCGCAGGGCGTGGAGATCATCGCGCGCAACGCGCGGGTGGGGCGGCTGGAGATCGACGTGGTCGCGCGCGACGGCCCTGTCATCGTGATCATCGAGGTGCGGACACGCGGCGCCGGCTCGTACGTCCGCGCCCTCGACAGCATCGACGCGAGCAAGCGCGCCCGCGTGCGGCGAGCGGGCGAGCGGCTCTGGCGCGCCACGTTCTCGCGCGTGCGCGGCGTGGAGCGGATGCGCTTCGACGCCGCATCCGTGACGTTCCTCCCGAGCGGCGAAGCGACCGTCGAGATCATCAAGGCCGCCTTTTAGCGCGGCCTGAACTCTTCTTATTTTTGGCTTGATCTCGGGAGGGATTCGGACAGCGCGTGCGTCGATCGACCGCGCGCGGGCTCGATCACGCGTCGAGCTGCTCCTGCATCTCGCTGCGGAGGCGCTTCAGCTGGGAGAGGCCCTCGGGGTCGATCTCGAGCGTCCCCTTCTCGGCGCGCGCCCCTGCCTCGAGCTTCTCGAGGACCGCATCCATCTTGGCGATCTTGCCCTGCTGGCGCGCCCTGAGGTCCTCGACCATCTTCTCGAACGCCTCGAAGAAGTGCTGGAGCTCGTCGCCCTTCCGGAGCTTCTCGCGCACGACCAGCTTGCCCTCGCCGACCTGACGGAGCAGCCGCTTCATCTTGAAGATCGGCCCGGCGATCTTGTGCGTGAAGACGATGCCCGCGATGCCGACGCCGAGGACGAGCAGCGACAGGAGCGCCACGATGAGTCGTAGCAACATCTGCTGGTTGTTCGCGACGTCGGCGGCCTGCCGCTCGAGCGCCTCCGCCCGCTGCTGCAGCGTGGCCGCGTCGCGCTCGAGCCGCGACTGCTCGTCCTTGAGCTTGTTCTCGTCGCGCTGCGCCGCCTCGCCGAACGTCTTCGCGAGCTCGGGATCGTCCTTGTACTCCTTCGCGATGTTCATCGCGACGACCTCGCTGACCCGACGGCTCTGGACGAGCACCTCCTGGCCGCGCTTGACCGTCTCCTGCCCCTGACGGACGGTCTCTTGTCCCTGCTGCACGGCGCTGCGGCTCTGCTCGATGATCTTCGAGCTCGCGTTCCAGAGGAGGATCCCGAGCGCCACGGAGAGCGCAAGGCTGATCCCCACGAGGAACCCCGTGTACTTCAGCTGGAAGTTCTGGTCGATCAGGTAGTTCCGCGCGCTCCGCTGGTAGCGCGCTCTGACCTCCGGCGCGGAGGTCTGCGGGGCCGTGCTGGAAGCGTCGCTCATGGGATCCTCGGAGCTGGCTGGAGATGACAAGGGTCGTGAGGCACTGGAGAAGCCAAATTCGAGCAACGAAGGTGCGTCACAACGAGGCGACGACCTTGTGGAAGGTCTCGACCGCGTTCTCGACGCACATCTTCATCAGGATGTTCTCGCTCTGGACGTCTTTCTTCGGGGTGCCGCTCTGCGTGAGCTTCGGCGCGAACTCACCCTGGAGCGACTTGGACGGATAGGTCCACATGCTGACGCGGACCACCTGGGTGAGGTTGCCGCCCTGGTACACGGCGGGCTCGACCGTGGCGAGGAGATAGAAGCCCTTCAGCTTCTTGCCGTTCAGAATCTTCTTGCCTTGCGCCACCGTCTCGCCCTTGGGGGCGACCGCGTAGCCGGCCTTCGCGAGGATCTTCGACTGGATCGCTGCGCGCACGAGCGGCTCGATCTCGGACTCTGGGCGGCCGCTCTTGTTCGTGATCTCGATGGCCACGTAGTACTTCGTGTCCGCGCCCGGAGGCGGCGGCGCAGCCGAGCCGCCGCTGCCACCGCCGCCGGCGGACAGCGCCGCGATCGACTTCTGCATCTGCGACTTGACGGCCGGCGTCTGCTCGCGCCCCTCGGCGCGCTCCAGGCACGCGAGCCCCGCGGGCTTGCCGAGCTTGCCGAGCGCCGCGGCCGCCGCGACCTTGACGGACGCGTTGCTGTCCGTGAGAGCATCGCAGAGCGGCCTCGTGGCGGCGTCGTCTCCCGACGCGCCGAGCGCGAGCGCCGCCTGCGTGCGGACGCGATAGTCCTCGTTGGTCCTGAGCTGGTCGGCGAGGTAGCTCGTGCGCTGATCCGCGTAGAGCCTCGTGGGTATCAGCGAGAGTACAAGCGTCACAACCAGCAACACGAGCACTGAAAAGGGCCGACGCATTCCACGTCCGACGATACACGAGCGCATCGCCGCCGTGGCGATCGGATCAGCCGGTCTACACCCGAAATTTGGTGCGCACACGCTCGCACTTTTGCCTTGCATTCGCTCGCTCCTCGCTGCGACCAGACTGGACGGTTTGACGCGGCCTGCCCGCGGCGCTTCAACGCGTGAAACATGTTGGGCTCACGGCGAACACGGCTTCATCATCCGCTTATCTACCCACCCGCTGCCGCCATCGACCCGACGCGCTGCCGCGAGCTCGCGTGCACGTCCGCTCACGTCCGCTTACGTCCGCGCTCGCCGCTTGCTCGCTCGCTCGCGCCGCAGGCGGCGGGCGAGCGCGAGCTCGGCATGGCTTCGGATCGGCTTCCCCTTGCCCATGCCGTGTCCGCGTGACGGATAATGCGCGACCATGACGAGGAGCTCGCCGGAGGCCTTCGGGAGATGCGCGCACTGAGACGATGCCTGCCGTTGGCGCTCCTCGCGGCCACGGCGCTCGCGGCGGCGCCCGCGGCGCACGCGCAGACGCAAGGTGCGCCGCTCCGCATCCATGTGCGAGGAAGCGCGCAGATCGAGGCGGTCGCATGGACCGAGCCCGACGGGTTCGTCGTGCGCGGAAGCGTCGTCGACGATGCGCGGAGCGCGATCGCGGAGGCGCCGCTCTCCATCGATGCGCTCACGAGCGCCGGCGCGCCTGCGGTCCTGCCGGCGGTGGATGGGTGCGCAGCCGACGGCGCGGCGCGCGCCCGCGAGCCCCGCCCCTCGCAAGGCGGCTACGTGATCGCGACAGACGAGCGCGGCGGGTTCTGCCTCCGCGGGCGCGCGCCGCTCGCGGACGCGACGCTGCGCATCCGGTTCGCAGGAGGAAAGCTCTACGACGCGGCCGAGGCGAAGATCCCGATCGAGGCACACGCGGCCCCGCTCGCGCCGGTGATCCTCCGGTTCGATCCGCCGGTGGACGCGATCGATCTCGATCGCCCGACGGTCAACGTCGCCGTGGCGCTCCGGCTCGATCGCAGCGGCGCGCGCGGCTTCGCGAGCGGCGCGCCGTTCGAGCGCGACCGGCTCCCGGTCGTGCTCGAGGACGAGCGCGGCGCGCGGCTCGCCGAGGCGCCGACCGGCGGCGACGGCCGCGCGCGCTTCGAGCTCCCGACCGAGCGCCTCGACGGCGCCGGCCAGGGCGTGCTGCGCGCGCGCTTCGATGGAACCGCCACGCTCGCGAAGGCGAGCGTCAGCCAGGGCGTCGTCCGGTACGCGCAGGTCACGCTCGATCTGTCGCATCCCGTCGAGCCGGCGCGCGCGGAGGACGGCGTGTCGATCGACGTCGAGGTGCGCTCGTCCCGTGGCCCGGTCGAGGGCGGCGTCGTCGAGGCGCTGCGCGCGGGTGAGCCCGTCGGAGCGGCGACCGTGACCGGCGGCAAGGCGCGGGTGATCGCCGCGTTCACCGCCGAGCGAGCGGGTACGGTCCCGATCTCGCTCCGCTACGTGCCCGCCTCTCCATGGTGGATCCCCGGCGCGGAGCTCGCGATCGACGTGCCCGTAGCGGGCCCCGGGGCGTGGCGACAGATCGCGCTCGGCGCCGCCGTCCTCGCCATCGCGGGCTGGGTGCTCGGCGGCTGGCGGCGGGCGCCGAAGCGCGCCGCGGCGACGCGCGCGGGCGACGAGCGGCCCGTCGCGCCGCCCGGCCGCGCCGGCGTGCGTGTCATGGGACCGCTCGAGGGCGCGACCGGCTGGCGTGGCGCCGTCGCCGACGCGCACGACGGCACGCCCATCGCGCGCGCCGAGCTCGTGATCGTCGTGCCCGCCTTCGACGGCAGCGGCGTCATCGCCCGCGCGCTGACCGACGACGTCGGCGAGTTCTCGATCGAGGCGCCGTACAGGAGCGACGCGAGGCTCGTGGTCCGCGCGCCGATGCACAGCAGCCATGAGCAGGCGCTCCCGTCGCCGAGCAAGCTGGGCATCGCGCTCGTCACGCGGCGCCGCGCCGTCCTCGACCGCCTCGTCCGCTGGGCGCGGCGCCAGGGAGCTCCCTTCGAGGGGCCGCCCGAGCCGACGCCCGGGCACGTGCGCCGCGCGGCGAGCAGGGTTCAGCAGCGCGAGGTCGAGCTCTGGGCGAGCCGGATCGAGCACGCCGCCTTCGGCCCCGATCCCGTCGACGAGCGGATCGAGCAGGACCTCGGGGCGTCGGAGCCCAAGCCGGGCGCCTCGCCGCTCGCCCCGTGAGCCAGGCGCACGGGGGCCCGCGCAGCGCCGGCCCCGCCGCCGCGTCGATCTGCCGTTTCGCTGGCCGGATCGCGCCCCCGCGCGACCGCACGTTGACGTATGGGGTGCGTCCCATATAGTCGGCTCCCTCGCCGGAGAACGCCAACGTGGAAATCGCCCTAATTATCGTCGGCCTCGTCGTGGTGGCGGCGATCGTCTACTTCGTCACGAAGAAGGCGCCGCCACCGGAGATCGCAGCGCCCCCCGAACCGAAGAAGCTCCAGGAGAAGGCGAAGCAGCCCTCCGAGAAGCCGGCGGACAAGCCGACCGAGAAGCCGCGTGCCCCGAAGAAGCCTCCGGCGGAGGAAGCTCCTCCCGCGAAGGCGAAGGAGCCCGCGCCGCAGGAGGAGCCGCCCGCGGCGGTGCCCGCCCCCGTCGAGGCGCCCGTCGCGCCGCCGGCCGCCATCGAGCCGGCGGCGCCGGAGCCCGCCGTCGCGGAGGCGCCCGTCGCGCCCGCGATCGAGGCGCCGGCCGCCAAGCCGGCCGCCAGGCCGGCGCGGGAGACCGCGCCTCCGGCCGCGCGCAAGCGAGACATCGAGGGGCTCCGCAAAGGCCTCACGAAGGTGCGGGAGAGCGAGGGCTTCTTCGGCCGGCTCAAGGCGCTGTTCGCCGGCAAGAAGGAGATCGATCCCAACGTCGTCGAGCAGATCGAAGAGGTGCTGCTCACCTCGGACGTCGGCGTGAAGACGACAGAGCTCCTCCTCGACGAGATCCGGTCGGCGCTCAGCAGGAACGAGCTCGCCGACACCGACAAGGTCTGGGACGCGCTGCGCGAGCACGCGAAGCGGATCCTGCGCGTCGGCGCCGGCGGCGGGCTGCCGCTGAAGGCGCAGCCCACCGTGGTGATGGTGGTCGGCGTGAACGGCGTGGGAAAGACGACCACGATCGGCAAGCTCGCGACGCAGCTCAAGGCCGAAGGCCGGACGGTGGTGCTCGCCGCGGGCGACACGTTCCGGGCGGCGGCGGTGCAGCAGCTCAACGTCTGGGGCAAGCGCGTCGGCTGCGAGGTCGTGCGCGGCAAGGACGGCGCGAACCCCGGCGCGGTGATCTTCGACGCGATCCAGAAGGCGAAGGACACCGGCGCCGACGTGGTGCTCGCCGACACCGCCGGCAGGCTGCACACGAAGACGAACCTCATGGAGGAGCTGTCCCGGGTCGCGCGCACCATGAACAAGGCGCTCGAGGGGGCGCCTCACGAGACGCTGCTCGTGCTCGACGCCACGAACGGCCAGAACGCCATGCAGCAGGCCGCGCTCTTCAAGGAGGCGCTGCCCATCACCGGCATCGTGCTGACGAAGCTCGACGGCACCGCCAAGGGCGGCGTCATCCTCGGCATCTGCGCCGAGCATGGGCTGCCCGTCCGGTACGTCGGCATCGGCGAGCGCGCGGAAGACCTCCGCGAGTTCGAGCCCGACGAGTTCGTCGAGGCGATGCTTGGCCGCGCCAGCGGCTCCGAAGACGCGGCCGCCTGACGCGCCCCGCGGCGTGAGCGCCGGCGGCGCTCGATCTCTCCTCACCACCCAATCGCGCGGCTCGACACCGGTCCAACCAACGGGCGATGGCTCCGATGTCTCAGCACGCCGCGCCTCTGCCGCTGAACCCGTCAGGCGTCACGATCGTCGCGCCCTCGGCGCAAGCACACCGGCGATCCGAGCCCGCGGTGATTGTGCAGCGAGTCTGCCGCTCGCCGCGAATCCACCCGGCGCGCCCCCTCTGCGACGCCGCCGGTCGTCCGTGGCAAAAGGATTTGGTTGTTGATCCTTTTATTTTCGGCGTGATATAGTCCGTCGGGCTTGGCGGTTGACCGAATTATTTAATGAATTCGAGTAGTTAGGAAGCTGTACTACCTGGGCGATCGATCGCTCGCATCGCACGGACTTTGGAAGGGATGGCGATGAACCAGGCTCGCGTGGGGCTTCTCGTTGCGGCTGCGCTGGTCGCGGTGCCGCTTACGGCGTCGGCTCAGCCAAAAGGGCAACCCAAGGAAATCAACCTCGACGAGCCAGAGACTCCTGCCGAGGGCACGGAGCCGGTGGAGGCGCCCGCTGCCCCGACCGAGGGCGGCGAAGAGACGGGGCTTGGGGACATCTGTAAGATCGACCCGACGGCGTGTCCCACGATCAATTTGGAGAAGGAGGCCGCGAAGGATCTCAAGAACGAGACCTACGCGGTGCAGCAGATCTACGCGCTGCGCTACCACCGCTTCGAGGTGAACCCGTACTTCGGGCTGACGATGAACGACCAGTTCGTCGGCCACAACGGGCCGGGGCTCGCGGTCAACTGGTACCTCACCAACGTCCTCGCGATCGGGGTCAACGGCAACTGGTACGGTGCGCTCAACACGCCGTCGGACTTCAACTTCCAGACGAGCAGGGCGGCGCGTATCGGCGAGCCGATCACCGAGTATCAGTGGAACGCGAATGCGAACTTCACGTACGTCCCCGCGTACGGCAAGTTCGCCGGGTTCAGCGACTTCATCTTCCACTACGACTTCTTCGTGCTGGGCGGTGTCGGCGCGATCTCGACGAGGCCGATGGCCGTCGTCGACCCCGACAACCGCACCTTCGACTGGAAGCCGAAGCTCTCCTTCCACGTCGGCGGTGGCCTCCGCATCTTCTTCAACCGCTGGTTTGCGGCGATGTTCGAGGTCAGCGACTACATCTTCTTCGACGAGCTCGAGAACCCCAGCGTCGCGGCGAACCCTCAGGACAAGAGCACCTGGCTCGCCGAGGGGAAGAGCTTCACCAACAACGTACAGGCGCAGGTCGGATTGTCGGTCTTCCTGCCGTTCTCCTGGGAATACCGGCTGCCGAAGTGAAGACTTTGGACGTGGGGACGCGCGGACGCCGAGCGCGAGACATAGGATGATTCAGCCAAAGACGGGGACAGGCATGATGCGTCGATTCGTCCAAAGCCTCTGCACCGTGGTGGCAGGGCTTACCGGCTGTGCACTTCTGATGACGGCTGCGCCCGCGGAGGCGCAGGAGATCCAGCTCACGGGCCCTCTGGCCGGCGCGCCGGCCGTGCGGCAGCTCCGGCTCCACCGTGCCGGGCGGTTCGAGGTGGCTCCAGGCGCATCGTTCACTCTGCTGGACGAGTACCGGCGGACGATCATGCCGGGCCTGCGCCTCACCTACCACTTCACGGACTGGCTCGGCTTCGGCGCCTGGGGCGGGTACGGGTTTCAGTACAACGCCGGGTTGACGGACGAGCTCCAGCGCGTCGCGATCGACGGGCGTAACTGCGATGCCCAACCGTTCACGAAGGCGTGCCAGTTGACCAGGGTCAACCTGACCAAGGGCGACCTTACGAAGGATCAGCTCGGACAGATCCAGTGGGTCGCAGCGCCCCAGGTCACGGTCGTTCCCTTCCGCGGAAAGCTGGCGCTGTTCGCCGAGCTCTTCGTTGATACCGACGTGAGCTTCTTCGCGGGAGCCGCGGCGATCGGCGTGAAGGAGCGCAAGGAGTGCGGCACGACCAACCAGAACGCCTGCGCGGAGACCTTCGGACTCGAGAGCCGCATGGCCTTCGCGCCGACGTTCGGCCTCGGCTGGAACTTCTACCCGTCGGACTTCATCGGCTTCGGCGCGGAGTGGCGCGCCCTGCCGTTCGCATGGAATACTTCGGGCTTCGACAACCACGGGCTCGGAACGGACGAGGCGTTCCCCGACCGCAAGGTGGACGACAAGGACCGCGAATTCCACTTCACGAGCATGGTCACCGTGAGCCTGAGTATTCAGTTCCCCACCGGCATCAAGACGACGGAGTAGACGGCTGCGCCGGCTCGCGGTGACCGAGCCGGTTCGCCCGGGGTAGCTCAGGCGGGAAGCACCCTCTGCCGCGAGCCACTCTAGCGGGGCGCCGATTCATGTGATACGGGCTCAGCCGCTAGGCAGGCGCGTGAGGCGGGCGAGAGCACGCTGCAGCGAGCCGAACGACGCGGATGAGCCCGTAGCGCACGAAGATGCGCCCCGCTATAGATCCGGTGACGATCGCCGGGTAGCTCGGACCGGGCGGCGGGGACAGCCACCAGAGGTCAGCGTTGGGTATTTTCGATTTTCTCCGCAAAAGCAATCCCCCTTCCGGGGGCGTCCCCTCCGACAAGAAGGTGGCCGGGCCTGCGAAGGTCGTCGCGGACAAGCGCGCTCAGACGTACGACCGCCTCGACGCCATCCAGTCGCTCGCCGCGATGAAGAGCGCGGATGCGGCGGCGGCGCTCCTCAGGCGCTTCACGTTCTCGATCGACCCCTCCATCACGGATCAAGAGGAGAAGGATCTGGCTTTCCGGGGGATCGTCGATGCGGGCAAGGACGCGGTGCCGGCCGTTGTCGAGTTCTGCATCAAGGCCGAGGCGCTCACCTGGCCGCTCAAGATCCTGCGGGCGCTGCTCGACGACGCCGAGTACCGGACCGAGCTCGTCCAGCTGCTCGACCGCCTCGACACGGAGTATGCGCGCAACGTCGAGCCGAAGCAGCAGCTCATCATGGCGCTGGGCGACATCAAGGGCGACGACGTGCGGGTGGCGGTCGAGCGGTTCCTGGACGACGTCAACGAGACGGTCAGGTTCCACGCCGTGCAGACCATCTTCTCCCAGGGCGATGAGGCGAGCGTGCCAGCGCTGGTGAAGATGCTCGCGACCGAGGAGTCGGTCCGGGTGAAGAACAAGGTCGCCGAGGGGCTGATGACCCGGGGCTGGACGGTGCCGGCCGAGCTGCGGAGCAGCGCGAGCCAGGCGCTCCAGGACTCGAACGGCTTCAGCGTGGGCTCGGACGGCAAGCTCCGGAAGGGCGCTGGATACAGCTGACCCGGCGCGCATCGTGACAAACCCGTTCGTCCTGCGATCGGGTTGACAGCATCACCGCGTGTGGACGAAACTCCACGCCATGCTTGTTCAGCCCTCGGCGGCAGCTGAGAGCGAAGCCGCGCAGACCGGCCCGCACAAGACGAAAGCGAGCGCCATCCGTGATTGAGCATCTCTCATGGATGGCGGAGCTTCCGTCGCGACGTCGTCCGCGGCACGCCAGCGACGCACGCCCTGGCACGCTCGTGGGGAGCGCCCGTCGCGTCCCCCTCTGTCGCCTCCCCCTCCCTCACCTCCCCCTGTCACGCGCGCTGGCCGTGGCGTGCTTGCTGCCTTGCGCGCTCGTCCCGCGCACCGCAGCCGCGGCCGACTTCGAGGTCGAGTCGACGACCGGCGTCCAGGCCTACGAGGTCGCGAGCCCCTGGGGCGACACGAACATCGAACGGAGGCGGCTCCTTCAGACGCTGGGGCTCGCCGTCTACAACCTCCAGGGCGACTCTGCCCCAGGCGAGGCCGACTACTCCGCGACCGTGCGGCTCCGGCTCGACGCGGACTTCGGGATCAATGGCCACCTCGACGGCGCGCAGCGGGGCGGCGAGACCGACTACAGCATCGATGGCGGCTCGCGCTACATCCCGGGGCTGCGCGAGGCGCCCATCGATCTGATGTACGCGTACGTCGAAGGGCGGAACGTCGCCGGCGGGTGGCTCGGCTTCCGGGTCGGCCGTCAGTACGTGAGCGACGTGCTCGGGTGGTGGTCGTTCGACGGCGCGCTCCTCCGGGTGACGACACCGTACTACGTTCAACTCGAGGCGTACGGCGGGCTCGAGCAGCGCGGCGGCCTGCCGCTCTCCACATCGCGCTTCGAGCAGCAGGGGATCTGGCGCGGCAGCCACCGGGGATTCGGCGATGACCGGACTCAGCCCGGGAGTGCAGCCGATTTCCCGTCGTATCAGGAGTCCGATCTGGCGCCAGCGTTCGGCGTCGCGCTCGAGAGCGCGGGTCCGAGCTTCGTCCACGGTCGCCTGACCTACCGCCGCGTTTACAACCTGGGGACCTCTGTCACCCAGCAGTTCCCGGATCCGGGCGGAGGCGTCCGGACGTCCGATGCGTCGCGCATCTCGCAGGATCGGCTCGGGTACGCCGCCAACATCAACAAGCCGGATCTCGGCGGCCTCAAGGGCGGAGTGACCTACGACTTCTACAACCAGCTCGTCGGCTCGTTTTACGGCGGCCTGGAGGTGTACGCCGGGAGCCGCGTCACGCTGGGGGCGGACGTCGACTACTTCGTTCCGACGTTCGACGCTGACTCGATCTGGAACTGGTTCACCCACGATCCCATCACCACGATCACGGGACGGGCGGCGGTGGACGTCACCCGCGAGATCGATGTCGCGGCGTGGGGCGGCACGCGGATGTGGATCGCCGAAGGCAACCCGGAGGAGTTCGGCGCCGGCCAGTGTGAGGCGGTGAATCGACCAGGCTGCGTCGGCGCGACGTCGCTCGATCCGAATGACGGCGCGCTCCGCGACTACGCGCGCGACGAGAAGAACCGCGCCGCGACGATCTCGACCGACGTGCTCGCGAACCTCGCGGGACGCTACCGCACGCGCACGACGTCGGTCGAGCTCCGCGGGATGCTGCAGACGGGGGAGCGCGGGCGCCGGACGGGGGCCGATCTCTCGGGAGAGAAGCGGCTGAGCGGGCAGCGCTACGCGCTCGGAGCACGGATGTCGCTGTACGACTGGGAGGATCCGCTCAGGCCAGACCGGGGCGCGACGTCGTTCGGATATGTCCTCGGGGCTGGGTATCGGCCGGGCGAGGTCGCGGATTTCAAGATCGAGTGGGAGCACGACATGAACCGGCTGGTGGGCCAGCGCTTCCGGGTCGTCGGCCTCGTGAACCTGCGGGTGGCGCCGTGAGCGAGGATCGCATGGAAGCAAGACAGGACGGCCGGCGCCGCGCTCGGCGAGACGAGGCGAGGGTCGTCCCTGGATGGGTCGCGATCGTCGCGTGCCTGGGCGCGCTGGCGCTCGCGATCGTGGGCCCCGAGGCGGCTGCCCAGCCGAAGCCGCCGGCGGCAGCAGGCGACGACAGCGCCGAGGCGGCCGATGGCGACGCGGACGAAGGCGACGCCGAGGGAGAGGCGCCTGCGAAGGCGCCGCACGGCGGGTACACGTCGGGCCTCCACCCGATGCCCGCCGACGCGGAGGTGCCCCTGGCGTGGATGCCTCCCGGGACGAGCGCGACCCCGGTCCCGAGCGACGAGATCTATCCCCCGCAGACGCTGACGATCCGCTTCAACCACAAGAAGCACGTCAAGGGGCTCAAGCAGACGTGCAAGTCGTGCCACGGCGCGGCCTACACGAGCGGCGCGGTGACGGACCGGCTGCTGCCGAAGCCGAGCGAGACTTGCGACAACTGTCATGATGTCGATCACTCCGACCTCACCCAGGTGAAGGCGGGGACGAACGAGAACGGACAGTGTGCGTACTGCCATATCGGGGAGAACGCTGGCAGCGACGGAAAGGTGGCGCCGCTCGTGCTGCCGCACGCGAACCTCCGCTTCCCTCACGCGAAGCACGTGAGCCGGAACATCAAGTGCAGCCAGTGCCACGGCCGCGTCGATCGGATCGAGCTCGCTACCCGGGACCAACTGCCGCGCATGGCCGGCTGCTTCACGTGCCACAACATGAGCGGCGCGGCCCAGGGTGAGGCGAAGAGCGACTGCGACGTCTGCCACGTGACGCGCCCCGACGGGCGGCTCGTGACGGCGTTCGCCACGGGCGATCTGCTGCCGCCCGCGTGGCTGCACAACGCGGGGCACACGCCCGACTGGCTCGAGCGGCACAAGCAGATCGCCGCGAACGACAGCGCCTTCTGCGGGTCATGCCACAGCGCGAACTACTGCACCGACTGCCACGACGGGAAGATCCGTCCGCGCAACGTCCACCCGAACGACTTCCTCTCGATGCACCCGCAAGCGGCCCGGCAGGACAATCCTCGCTGCGTGAGCTGCCATCAGGAGCAGACGTTCTGTGCGGACTGTCACCGGCGGACGGGCGTGGCGCGCGACGCGCCGAGCGCAGCGCGGCCCACGGGGCGCCGCTTCCATCCCCCGCCGGCGGAGTGGACCACAGCGCCGCGCGGCGCGAAGCATCACGCCTGGGAAGCAGAGCGAAACCTGAATGCGTGCGTTTCCTGCCACACCGAGCGGGACTGCGCGACCTGCCACGCGACGCGCGGGGCGTCAGGCGGGCAAGGGCTGAACCCGCACCCGCTCGGGTTCGAGAGCAAGTGCAAGACGGCGTTCTCCCGGAACCCGCGTCCGTGCCTGGTGTGCCATCAGTCGAGCGACAGGTTCGTGCAGCGGTGCCAATGAAAAGTCAAAATCCGTCAGTATATTCCTTGCCCTGGCCTTCCAGCGACGGGTATAGCGAAGTGCGCGCGGCTTCCCTAACGATCGCCGCGAACGCCAAGGAGAACGGGCGTGAAGGAGCTGATCAAGTACCTGATCGACAACCTCTATCTCGATTTCCAGGGGGAAATCACGCTGGAGACAGTGCGGGGCTTCCTCCGCGAGGACGACGGACGGGAGGCACGCCAACTTTTGTCGAAGCTCATCGAGGAGAAAGGGGTAGACGACATGCTGATCACGCTGGCCGACTGTCTCAAGGAGCACATCCAGTCCGGGGTGAACGAGAAGGTCGTCCGCGAGCAGCTCTCGCTCTACTCCGAGAGCTGAGCACGCTGGCTCGCGCGACGCGCCTCGCCCCCCTCCCCCTCTGTCTGCAGGCGGCCCTCGCGACGGCCGGCTGCGACGTGGGGGAGGCCACGCTCCAGCCGATCGACGCCCCTCCTGTCCAGCTGATCGAGGCGCGCGCCACGACCAGCCTCGACCAGAACTACCAGCCCGTCCGCACCGCGCTCGATCCCGCCGGCACGACCGAGGTCCTGTCGACAGCGAGCTTCGTGCTGAAGTTCGATCGCTTCCTGCTGCCGAGCTCGGTGAGCGCCACGGTCGGCGCCGAGTCCGTGTGCGTCTCGGGCGATCTGGCCACGGTCCAGACCTACGCCGACTGCGTCAATCCGATCGCCCTCGCGCCCACGTACAACCCTGTCCAGCGGGAGGTCATCTTCCGCCAGATCGAGGGCATGCCGGGCCTGGTTCCCGGGACCCGGTATGCGCTGACCGTCTTCAAGCCGGCGGACGAGGCTGCGCCGTCCGGCGTCCGCGCGTTCGACGGCGCGCCCCTCGACGGCAACACGCGCATCGAGTTCTCCGTCGCGGCGACGAACCCGCCCCAGGCGATGCCGGAGCGCCCGCCGAGCGGCGACTTCTTCTGCCAGCGAGACCTCGAGTGCGTCATGCGCACGGAAGCTTGCCAGGGCGACGCTCCCGCGGATCCGACGTGCATCGCCTGCGTGAAGGGCGCCGCGTACCACCTCTTCTACGGCTGCTTCGGGTGCCACAACGGCGCGAGCGCCGCCGCAGGGCTGGACCTGAACCTGGGCACGGCGTTCAACCAGCTCGATCCGCTGCTCGAGACAGCGATCGGGCGCACCGCCCACCAGACCCAGATGGGCGAGAAGGCGCACGTGGGGGAGGCATCCCCGGAGCGCTTCGGCAGGGCCATGCCGCTCATCGACCCGGGAAACCCGGGGAATAGCTACCTGCTCTACAAGATCCTCATCGGGCAGATCGCGGTCGACCCCTCCTTGCCTGCCGATGCGGCGGAGAAGCTCCGCCAGGAGAACGAGCGGCTGCAGGCGGCGTTCGTGGTGGGGATGCCGATGCCGCCCCCGCCCTCGAAGCCGATATTCTGGTTCCACCCCCAGAACCCCCAGATGCCGGACGATCAGTACACAACGCCTTACGTGGACGGCATGGACATCCTGTCCGCGTGGATCCTCGACGGCGCCGTGCCGCGAGACTGCTCCGCCCCGGCTGCCTCGCCCTGACGGCGCTTGCGCAGCGTCACATCACGCGATTCCGCCCGGCCTTCTTCGCATGATAGAGCCGCTCGTCGGCGCGGCGGTAGAGCTCCATCGGCGAGACAGGCGCGTCCGGCGTGACGGCGGCGACCCCGAAGCTCGCGGTGACGGCGACCTCGCCATCCTCGAAGCGGAACGGCGTGCGCTCCACGAGCGCGCGCAGCTTCTCGGCGACCAGGCGGGCGCCGTCGAGGGCGATCTCCGGCACGAGCAGCGCGAACTCCTCCCCGCCGACGCGCGCGAGGACGTCGTCGCGGCGGACGTTCGCGGCGGCGAGCGCGGCCATCTGGCGGAGCACGGCGTCGCCCGTGAGGTGCCCGCGGGTGTCGTTGATGTTCTTGAAGTGATCGATGTCGAACATGATGAGCGCGAGGTGGCGATGGTAGCGGCAAGCCCGCGATACCTCGCGCTCCAGCGCGACCTCGAAGGAGCGCTTGTTGTGGACCTGCGTCAGACCGTCGAAGGTCATCAGCCGGTAGATCTCCTCGTGATACGAGAGCTCGACGTTCCCACCCTGGATGAACTTGAAGATCGTCCGGCCGATCTTCACCTGGTCGCCGTCCTTGAGGGCGCGCTCATCGACGGAGACGTCGTTCACGTAGGTGCCATTGGTCGAGCCGAGATCGCGGACAACGTAGCTCATCCCCGTCCAAGAGATGCGCGCATGACGCCGGCTCACCGCGTCGTCGTCGAGCGGGATATCGGTCTGTATCGCGCGCCCACACTCGATTGCCCCGGTCCCTAGCGCGATGCGGCGCCCGAGCTCGGTGCCGTAGATCACCACCAGACACGCGGTGCCAGGCGCCACCGGCAGCACCGGCGGGGCGATCGAGGTGCAGGTGACGAGCGTCTGCCGATGATCGTTCTCTTGCTTCGCCACGCTAGGGGAGCCAAGTACACCAGAGCCGACGTGCCAGGGCAACGCGCGTCGCGCGTCGGACATGGTAGGCTTCGGCCATGAAACACTGCGGTTTCGCGCAGATGTGTGTCGCTGCCACGATGGCCGCCGGGCTCGCCGGTCCTCTCAGCGGGTGTGGCACGAGCGCGCCCCCGATCGACGAGGGCGACGCCGCGCCCGCGCCGCAACAACCCGAGACCGTCACGAGCTTTCCGGAGGCTCCGCCGCTCCCGGGCGAGACCGAGTGCAAGGTCGTCGTCAGGACGGGGATCCCCGTCACGTCGGCGCAACACGTGGCCACGTGCGCGCCTGTCCAGTACACGACCAACCCGCCGAGCGGCGGAGATCACTGGGGCATCTGGGCCGAGTACAAGCGCTTCGAGTCCGAGGTCCCGCGCGAGATGTACGTCCACAACCTCGAGCACGGCGCGATCGTCCTCGCGTACCGGTGCGCCTCGTCCGGCTGCGCGGAGGTGAAGGCGGCGCTCGACGAGGTGCGGGCCGAGGCCGCCTCCGATCCGAAGTGCCTCCTGGTGCCGGGAGGGCCGGAGGCGCGCCTCGTGATGACGCCCGACAGCGCGCTGGACACCCCCGTCGCAGCCGCGGCCTGGGGCGCCACGTACACCGCGACGTGCCTCGACAAGGCGTCGCTCGCGCGCTTCGTGGCGGACCACTACGGCAAGGGCCCGGAAGACACGTGCGGCGACGCGGGGGCCGTCGATATCGATCTGCCAGACGGCGGCGCGCCGAGCTGCGGCGACGGCCCGGGCGGCGGCGGCGGCGGCGGAGGCGCGGGAGGCATGGCGGAGGGCGCTCCACCGGAGCCGTAACCGGGTTGACAGGTGGCTCGCGGCCCGGGAGCATTCTGGGCATGAGCGAGCCGTCGACCGTGACACCTCGGTTGGCAGAGCGCTTCCGGCTGCTGGACGTCGCGGGGTCCGGCGGGTCGGCCGAGGTCTGGAGGGCCGTCGATAGGGAGCGCGGCGGCATGGTGGCGCTCAAGATCGAGCCGCGCGAGCGCGGAGCGCCCGCGGCGCAGCGCGCCTCCGCGCGGCGGGCGCTCGCCCGAGAGGCGCTGCACGCGGCGCTGGCGCTCTCGCCGCGGCTGCCGGAGCTCGTCGACGTCGGCTGGCTCGCGATGCCGTCTGGCGTCGCTCGCGCCGCGCGCGTCGAGGGCGCCCCCGGCGAGGAGGGGCGCGCGTTCGTCGCGATGCGCTGGGTCGAAGGGCGAGCCGTCGCCGACGCCCTGCGCGGGCTGCCTCCCGGCGAGCGCGCGGCGCTCGCGCTCGCCGCCGCGCGCGACGCGGGCGAGGCGCTCGCCGACCTGCACGGCATCGGCCTGGCGCACGGAGATCTCAAGCCGGAGAACCTTATCCTGACGCCGGAGGGGCGGGTCGCGGTGATCGACCTGGGGCTCGCGTGCTCGATCCACGAGGCCTCCGTGGACGGGGCGACGCTGAGGTACATCGCGCGCGGGGACGCGGAGCTCGGAGACGCGCGGGCGAGGGACCTGCTCGCGCTGGGGACGCTGCTCGCCGAGATCGCCTTCCCTGGCGTGGCGGACGCGGACGATCCCATCGGAGCGGCGCGGGCCGCGGTGGCCGCGGAGAGCGCGGCCGGGCCGCCGCTCGACGCCATCTGCCGGGCGCTCCTCTCGCCCTCCCCCGCGGCGCGCCCGTCGTCCGCGTGGGTCACCGAGTCGGCCCGCGCCGCGCTCGCCGGCGCGCCGCGCGCGCGGCACCCGGTCGCCGCGTCCCCCGCGGGGCGCGCCGGCCGCGACGCGGGGGCGCCCGCCGCTGAGCGCGATCGACAGGACCGCGACGCGCGCCGCGTGCGCGCCGCCTACCTGCGCCTGCGGCGACACGAGCTCGATGCGGCGCTCGGGGTGCGCGACGACGTCGCCCCCTGGCTCGTGGACGCGTTCGCGGTGGTCGAGCGGGTGCGCGCGCTCTCCGGCGCGCCGCTCCGCGCGGGCGACGGCGCGGCGCGCGCGGGTCCGCCGCAGGGCGACGCGGCGTGGCTGGGGCGGCTCGGGCCGGACCGCGTCGCGCGGTGGCTCACCGCGCTCGCGGGGACGAGCGCGGCGGCGTGGCCGATGGGGCCCCTCGCGTCGGCGCCGGAGAGGGCGCTCGCGGACGCGCTCGTCGCGCTCGCGCGGCAGGTCCCGCCGCGCGCCTGGACGTACGCGGACGTGGAGGCGGCCGTGCTGGGAACCCCGGGGAGCGGCGCGCGGCGGCGGGCGAGCGCGGCGCCGGAGGACCGCGGAGCTGCCGAGGGCGCCGCCGAAGCACGAGCCCTCGGCGCTGCGGAGGCGGCGGCGCTGGCGCTCGCGATCGCGCGGGTGCCGCCGGATCCGCTCGCGCTCGAGGCGGTCGAGCAGCGCGACGACGCGCCCGCCAGCCTGGTCGTCGCGGCGGCCAACGCGCTCCGGCTGCACGGCGACGCCGGGCGCGCGCGGAGCCTGATGCTGCGCTCGTGCGTTCGAGGCGCGACGGATGCCGCGGCGATCGCGGCGGAGGTGCTTAGGCGCGCCGGCGATCGCGCCCTCGCGGAGGAGCGCGCGCGCGCCGCGATCGACGCCGGCGCGGACCCGGAGGGGCGCGCGCGCGCGGTGCTCGCGCGCGTCGCGATCGACGCGGGGGCGCTGGAGGCGGCCGACGCGCTCGCCGGCGATGCGGTCACGGCGCCGCTCTGCGAGGTGCGCGCGCTGCTCGCCGTGCTGCGCGGCGACACCGCGCGGGCGCTGTCGGAGGTGGCGCGCGGCGAGGCGCTCGCGAGCTCCGTCGAGGAGCTGGCGCGGATGGCCGCCGTGCGCGGCTACGCGTGGCACGCGAGCGATCCGGAGCGCGCGCACGCGTCGTTCAGCGCCGCGGTGGACTACGCCGTCCGCGCCGGCGCGGTGGTCGAGGAGGCGACCTACCGGACCGGCGAGGCGGCGGCGGCGGTGGATCTCGGCGATCTCGACGGCGCGATCGCGACCTCGACCCGCGCGGCGCTGCTCTGGGAGCACCTCGGCCGGCCGGCGCAGGGCGCCCGGGCGCTGCTCGCCTGCGCCGCCGCCTACGCAACAGCGGGCCTGGTGCACGAGACCTGCCGGACCGCCGAGGACGCCATCGCGCGGGCCCGCGACGCGGGCGACGCGAAGGCGGAGGCCTACGCGCTCTGGGCCATCGCCGACGTGGTCGCCGCGCGGGGCGACGGCGGCGCCAGCGCGGACGTCGGATCGCACGTCGACCCGCGCGCGGCGGCGGCGCGCGCGGCGGCGCTCCTCGCCGGCGGCTCCGCGGACGACACGCTCCGGGCGGCCGCGCGGCTCCTGCGCCACGGCGCAGACGAGCTCGATGGATCCCGCGTCGAGGAGCTCGACGAGCTCGCGAACGGCCCGGAGCCCGCGGCGGCCTCGCGGCTCGACTGGTGGGGCGCGCGCGCCGCGATCGCGCTCGCCGCGGACGACGTCGGCGCCGCGATCGCCGCGGACGACGCGCCGCGCGGCCCGGCGGGCGCGTCGGGCGCGTCGGCGTGGCGCGGCCGCAGCGACCGCGTCCTCGCCGCGATCGCCGCGCTCGCGGGCGCCCGCGCCCCGATCGCGGCGCGCGGCCCGGCGCTGGCCGCGGCGCACGCGCTGGCCGTCAGGGCCGGCCAGACGGACGTCGCGCACCGGGTGCTCGCGGCGCTCGCCGACGCCGCCCGCGAGCTCTGCGGGCGCAACGCGGGCGCGGGCTCGGCCGGCGCCTCCGCTGCGTCGCCAGGGGCGGCGGCGCTCTCCGGCGCGGTCCGATCGCTCCCGTGGGTGGTCCGCGCGCGGGCGCTGCCGGAGAGCGGGCTCCGGCCCGAGCAGGCGCGCGATCTGGAGGCCCTCGTCGGCGCGCTCGGCGAGCGCGAGCGGCTCGCGCCGCTGCTCGACCGGGTCGTCGACGCGCTCGTGCTCTGGACGGGGGTCGAGCGGGGGCTCCTGCTCCTGCGCGCCCCGAACGGGCGCCTGGTCCCGCGGGCCGCGCGCAACCTGGCGCGCTCGAGCCTCGGCGCGGAGCAGCTCGCGCTGTCGGAGACGCTCGCGCGCCGCGCCCTGGAGGCGCGCGAGCCGGTGGTCGCGGTCGACGCGGCGGGGGAGCTGCCGAGCGTGCACCGCAGCGTGCACGCGCTGAAGCTGCGGAGCGTGCTGGCCGTCCCGCTCGTGGCGCGCGGCGAGGCGCTCGGCGTCGTCTACCTCGACGACCGCGTGCGCCGCGGCGCGTTCGGCGCGCAGGAGCTGCGGTGGGCGCGCGCCATCGCGTCGGTCGCGGCGCTGGCGATCTCCGACGCGCGCGCGCAGGTCGAGCTGCGCCGCGCCGCGCGCCGCGCGGAGCGCGCCTCGTCGCGCCTCGCCGAGGAGCTCGCGCGGCGCGAGGCGGAGCTCGACGCCGCGGCGCTCGAGCTCGCCAGGGCGCGCGGCGGCCGCGACACGCGCTACCGGTACGACGCCATCATCGGCGAGAGCGAGCCTCTGCGCGCGATGCTGCGCCTCGTCGATCGGGTGACCGCCTCCGAGGTGCCGGTGCTCGTCTGCGGCGAGTCCGGCAGCGGCAAGGAGCTCGTGGCGCGGGCCATCCACCACAACGGGCCGCGCGCCGCGCACGCGTTCGTGAGCGAGAACTGCGGCGCGATCCCCGAAGGGCTCCTCGAGTCGGCGCTCTTCGGGCACGTGCGCGGCGCGTTCACGGGCGCGGATCGCCCGCGCGCCGGGCTCTTCGAGGTGGCCGATCGGGGCACGCTGTTCCTCGACGAGATCGGCGAGATGAGCCTCGCGATGCAGACGAAGCTGCTGCGGGTCATCGAGGACGGCCTCGTGAGGCCGATCGGCTCGGAGCGGGCGCGCAAGGTCGACGTGCGCGTCATTGCCGCGACCCACCGGGATCTGGAGGCGCTCGTCCGCGCCCGCGCTTTCCGGGAGGATCTGCTCTACAGGCTGAACATCATCACGATCCGGGTGCCGCCGCTGCGCGAGCGCGCGACGGACGTGCCGCTCATCGTCCAGCACTTCCTCGAGAAGCACAGCCGCGGTCCGGTCCGGGTCACGCGCGGGGCGATGGATCGGCTCTCGGCCTACGCGTGGCCGGGCAACGTGCGCCAGCTGGAGAACGAGGTCCGGCGGGCGCTCGTGCTCTGCGACGGGACCATCGATCGGGAGCACCTCTCCCCGGAGATCGCGCACGGCGGCAGCGCGACGCCGCGCGAGCTCGGCCTCAACGTCCGCGCGAGGATCGACGCGCTGGAGACGGAGCTCGTGCGCGACGCGCTCGAGCGCACGCGCGGGAACCAGACGCAGGCCGCCAAGCTGCTGGGCCTGTCCAGGTTCGGCCTTCAGAAGATGATCAAGCGGCTCGCCATCGAGGCGTGAGGCGGGCCCGAGCGGGTCACCTCGACTTCACGAGCGCGCCCGCGTCGCGCAGGATCGTGTCGATCCCGTCGTCGTTCGCCTCGTAGTAGCCGCGGATCACGCCCTGCTGGTCGACCAGCACGAGGCGCTCGCCATGGAAGATGCTGAAGAGGCCAGGGCTCGACTCCTGCTTGCCCATGGCGATCTTGAAGCCGTCGAGGACCGTCGACTCTATCTGATCGAGGGAGCCTGTCAGGAGCGTCCAGCGATCGAGCGGGAGCTGCTGCGACGCCGCGTAGGCCGCGAGCACCGCCGGGGTGTCGTTCTCCGGGTCGACGGTGAATGTCAGGAGGTGCAGCGCGTCACCGAGATCGCGGCCCCGGTGCTCGATCTCCTTCATGCGCTGCGTGAGCTTGGGACACACGGTCGGGCAGGTCGTGAAGATGAAGTCCGCGATCCACACGCGGCCCCGGAGCTGCTCCAGCCCGAACCGCGCGCCCCGCTGATCCGTGAGCTCGAAGGCGGGCAGAGGGATGCGGATCGCGGGCGTCTCCGCGGCCTGACCGCGGAGCGCGCGCCCGGCGACCCCGATGGTGATGAGCGCCACGAGCCCGACCAGCGCGAGGAGCCCGGCCCAGAACACGGGCGTGCCCACGAGCCCACGGCGCGGGGGCCTCCCCGCGTCGCCGCGGTCGGACGGGAGTGATTGGCCGGTCGGCTCCGCAGGCGACAGAGCGCCGTTCGCGTGGCGCGTGGGCTCGCTTGAGACCATCCGGTGACGCTTAAGGGCCTGTCCCCTGTGAGTCAAGGCGACGAGGCGCCGCTCAGGCGCCGATCATCAGCGCGGCGAAGAGGAGCACCAGGTAAACCATGGAGGCGAAGAAGACCTGACGCGCCCAGCGAGCGCCGGTGCCCGCGCGGAGACCGTAGACGCCGAGCCCGAAGAACGCGCCGCCGAGGAGGACCGCGGCGCCGAGGTAGACAGAGCCCGCCACGCCGAGCGGGACGAACAGCACCGAGGACACCACGAGCAGCGCGAGGTAGCCGACGATGTGGCGCCGTGTCGTGAGATCGCCCTTCTCGAGCGGCAGCACCTTGAGCCCCGCGCGCTGGTACTCGTCCTGACGGAAGAGCGATATCGCGAGGAAATGCGGGATCTGCCAGAGGAACATGACGGCGAAGAGCAGGAAGCCCGGCGCGTCGATCTGCCCTGTGACGCTCGTCCACCCGAGCAGCGGCGGGATGGCGCCGGGGATCGCGCCGATCGGCAGCGAGAGCGTCGTCCGGCGCTTGAGCGGGGTATAGACGAGGACGTAGCTGAGCAGCGCCACCGCGGCGAGCACGCCCGTGGTCGCGTTCACCCCGATGAACAGCACCGGAATCGAGGCGGCAGAGAGCGCGATCCCGAACCAGAGCGCCAGCTCCGGCGAAAGCCGCCGCGCCGGCAAGGGGCGGCTCCGCGTCCGCTCCATCAGCAGATCGGTGTCGCGCTCGATGTACATGTTGAGCGCGTTGGCGCCCGACACGACGAGCACCGTCCCCAGCAACGCCAGCGCCAGCTGCGCGGGCGGCACCGCCGCGCGCTCGATCGCGGCCTCTCCCGCCAGTCCGGCGCGGAGATAACGGCTCGCGACCCACATGCCGCCGAGCATCGTCGCGGCCACCATCCTCGTGATGCGCGGCTTGGTGAGGCTCACGAGATCGGCCGCTCCCTTGAGCAGCGGGCGCGCGCTCGTGGGGACCGCACAGCCGCCGCCCTCGGACGGCTCAGCCTGGCGAACGTAAGGGACGACCGGGGCGCGCTCGGCGGCCTGCTCGACGCTCATGGTCACGCGCGCACCTCGCTGCTGTGCTCGGGGCCCACGCCGCGCGCTCGCACGGCATCTCCGAAGATCCCTGGGCTCGGGACAGTTACACTGAAAAACGTCATCACCGGAGCGCGGGAGGCGGGAGAAAACAGCATCGGGGCCGGGAGACTAGCGCGCACAACACGTCTCGGGGAGTCGAGTTCGTCAGTTGTCGCCCGCCTCCCTTTAGGGCACGAGTCGCCTTGCGGCAACCGTCGTGGCGTGCTCAGCCGTTCTTTGCGCGTCGAGCGAGCCTGGAAAGGTCGCTCCCCCGCGCCGCTCGCCGCCAGCCGGGCGGCCCGGGGCGGGGCGGGGCGGGGCGACGCCTGCCGCAGCCGCCGCCATGGATCTCACCAAAGGCCCTTGAGCTCGTCCTTGTTTTCCGCCGGCTCAGGCTCGGTTCCGGCGTACGTGAACGTGACCTGGGCGGGCTTGTCGTCCGCGACCGCGACGTCGGCGGTCTTCAGGCCATAGCGGGGGTGCCACGCCTCGAGCTTGTACTTGCCGGCAGGGACCTTCTCGATGGTGAACGAGCCGTCATCCCCGCTCACGGCGAAGAACGGGTGATCCGTCACCACGACAAAGCCGCGCATCCACGGGTGGACGTCGCAGGTGAGCTTGATGATGCCGTCCTTCCACGCCTTCGTGAGCGGCGCGGCGCCCCCCGGCTGCGCCTGGTTGAACAGCGTCTCAGAGCCCTTGTAGGTGTGCACGTTGTGCAGCGTCCGGTCGCTGTTCTTGATGTCGACCTGCTGCTCGGAGACCACGCCCTGGATGCGCGGCACATACATGCAGTCCTGCTGGTCGACCACCGCGTGCGCGTCGGGCGCCTTCCAGCTGCCCGGCACGCCCCCGACCGCGATGCGGACGAAGGTGTCCTTGAGCTTGCCATCGTTGACGACAACAGCGTTGTAAAGGACGTCCTTGTCCTGGCAGAACGGAGCGTCCTTGCGCGCGGTGGGGACCTTCATCTGGACCGGCTTGCCGGTGAACTTGACGATCCCCTTGATGATCCCGTTGCCCTCGGGGGCCGCCGGGGCGGCCGCCTGCGCCGTGGCCTTCGGCGCTTCGGACCCCTGAGGGGCCGCGGCGGGCTTCTCGACCGAGGCCACCGGGGGTGCCGCCGTGATGGCCGTCGCGGCCGTGCCGCCGCTCGGTCTCGGGGGCTCCTCGGGGCACCCTGCGAGCGTGAGCGCGAGAGCAGAGAGCGAGGCGAGATCGCGACGATGCATGAGGACTCTCCCGCGCCCGCGGCGCGCCACGCGAGCCTGATTCGCGCCCCTCCGAGCCTGATCTGGCGTCTTCAGGGAGGGGTCGTCTGGACCGGGCGGCGACTCCCACCGCGTCTTTCTCATGGCGAGCAGCGGGTGGAATGCCGCGCGCCGTCGTTCCGCACAGCGAGGGCGTGCTTAACGAGTGTCGTCGCTCGCGTCAACCTGACGCGCCGCCGGTGATGTCCGGTTTCCCGGCGCCCGGGAGCGAGCCAGAGGTGCGCTCGCGCTCGTTCGCGAGCACGGCCGCCCAGAAGCCGCGCTCGTCGCGGGCCGCGAGCGCGACGCAGAGGGCGGCGATCACCAGCGACAGCGCGCCGAGCGGCACCTCCGGAGCGCTGCCCGCGACGAGCAGCAGCGCGAGCGCGCCGCCCAGCGCCGGCAGCCGCGGCGGGGCGACGAGCGCGAGCGCGACGATCACCACCGAGAGCGCAGCGACGAAGAGCTGTATCGAGAGCGGCACGACCGGAGCGGGGCGGGTGAGCAGCCGGTCGAGCGCGCGGCGGAAGAGCGCCTCGACCATGGATGCGTCGTCGGCGGCGCCCGCGAGCGCCGCCCGCGTGGCGAGCAGGGCCGACGCGAGCGCCACCAGCGAGAGCGGGCTCACGAGGCGCGGCCGCGGCGGCTCGGCCTCACGCGGCCGCGCCTCGCGGCCCGCGCCGAGCGCGACGGTCGCCGTGAGGACGGCCAGCGCATCGAGCGCGAACGCGGCGGTCGCGACGGAGCTCGTCGCGCCGGCGAGCGCCTTCGAGCCGCGGTCGTTCGCCCAGACGGCCAGGAGGACGCCGGCGAGCCGCACGAGCGCAGAGGCGCCGACGAGCCCGAGCGCGGCCGCGACCGGCCGCACGAACGGGACGCGGAGCGCCTCCCACGCGCTGCCGAGCGCGAGGATCGCGGCGCTCACGCCGATGAGCGCGGCGGAGAGGTCGGGCACGCGCTGCACGGTCGCGTGCAGCACGACGAGGATGACGAAGCTTCCCGCGACGATCGTGCCGATCCGCAGCGCGTACGGGACGCGGCTCCGCACGACCGCGCTGATCAGCGCCATCGCGACGACGATGGCGCCGATCGCGAAGAGCTGCGAGGCGCCGGCGCCGGCGAGCTCGATCGTGTGGACAGCGCGCTCGATGCCCACCGCCAGGCCGACCATCGCGGGCGCGAGCATGCGGCCGAGGATCATCGCGAGCAGGGCGAGGACGGCGAGCGGCCGGATCAGCGCGAGCACAGGCAGGCCGGCGAGCGGAGGTCGCCCGGCGGCGGAGGACCGGCGCTCGGGAGGCGGAGGCTCGCCGCCCTCCTCGCGATGGGGCGAGGCAGCGGCGTCCGGCGCGGCGGTGGGAGGAGGGCCTTCGGGTGGGAGATCGATGTTGAGGAGCATTGAAGATGAGCGCCCGTCGCTCAGCCCTTGTCCCAGGCGCGGGGAGCGTCGAGATCCGTGAAGACCGCGGCGGTCGCCGAGGCGTCGATCAGGTCCTGCATCCGCTGGCCGCCGGCCTCCTCGACGATGCGGTCGTCGTACTCATCCGCGAGCACGGACAGATCCCGGAGCGCGACGAGGATCTCGTCGGCGTCGAGCGTCTCGCCGCCGAGGAGCGTGTGGACGATGACCACACACGAGCCCTGCGCGACGTAACCGAAGGCGCCGAAGCGGATGCGCGCGTTCAGGCGGAGCAGCTTCATCGCGAGGTCCGGCGTCATCTCGACGCCGCGGGCGAGCTGCGCGACGAGCCGCACGAGCGCGCGATCGGGCGCCCAGGGGAGGACATGAAGGTAGACGTACGCGGTCCCCTGGCGGACGACGTAGAACTGCGGCTCGACACGGGTGAACGCCGGGGAATCCGCGAGCGCCGCCTCGATGCGCGCGTTGGTCACTCGAACGGCCTCGTCGGAATCCTTCGGCATGACGCGCAGGATACATCGCCGCGGTCCCGGTGCAGAGCCGGGACCTAACGCCCGAGCGGAAGCAGCGGACCTGGCGGCGCCGGCGCACCCTCGTCGCCCGGGACGGGCCGCGGCCCCCTGCGCACCGGCGCCGGCTCGACCGGGGCGGCGCCGGTGGGCGCCTTCAGCAGGAACGGGCGGGCGTTGCGGGTCGAGCACGCGTCGTACGGATCCCTGTGGAACTCCCAGTGCAGGTACACGTTGCCGTCCGGCGAGACGATCGCGTCCGGCGCCTTGCCGAACGGCGACGCGCGCTGCACCGAGTTCAGCGCGACGATGTCGAAGGCCGTCATCCCGCTCGGCCTCGTGACCCCGAGGCGCACGATGCTGCCGCTGTCCTTGTTCAGGACGATCTCCACGTGGGTCACCCGGTTCTGGTTGAACGCGTGCCCGGAGGGCAGGCTCTCGAGCGACGCCAGGAACTCCTCCGCGAAGATCGGGTGGAGCCGGTTGTGGATCATGTTGATGTACGTCGCGAACGGCACCCGCGCGGCGTTGAGCGAGGTCTGGTTGCCGGGCTTGACCGAGGGGTCGTAGTTCTCGATCGCGGCGCGCCATTTCTTCCACTTGTCCGTCGTCTCCCACGAGCCCCGGTGCGCGCTCTTGCGGGAGGCGCCGTCCGAGGCCCGCTCCGCCCTGAGCTTCTCGTTGCCGACGGCCGCCTGCACGCCGGCCATGTCCAGGTTGAGGTTGGGCCCGCCGGGGAGCCCCGGCGCGCCGAGGCCGATCGAGCCGACGCGGACCGGGCTCTGGTAGGGCTGCGGCGTCGCCTTCTTGCCGGCCACGCGGCTCTTGCCGTCGCCGCCCGGGTTCGCCGGATTGAGGGTGTAGCCGCCGCGCGCGCCGTCGATCACCTCGGGCGACGCCGGGCCGGAGCCGCCCGCGGCGCCCCTCTCCGGCGGCGGAAGCGCGGGAGGTGCCTGCGCGACGCGAGCCCCGCCGCTCGCGCCCGGCACGCTCGGGGAGGACGCTGCCCGGGAGGCCTGCGCGGCCTGCGCCGGCGACGCCGGGCTGTGGTGCTCCGCGCTCTCGCTCCTGGGGTTCCCCTCGCCGGGCGCGTGCTTCTCGTTGCCGGCGCGCTCCTCGCTGTGGCCGCTGTGATCGTGGTCGCTGTCGCCGACCGTGTCCGTCGGCGCCTTCGGCCCCGACGGCGTCCCGGGCGTCGGCTCCGGATCGTCCTGATCCTTCGAGCGGATCTGCGCCATGGTCTCCTCGGCGACCTTGTTGGCGTCGTCCGCGATCCGGTTCGCCTCGGGGTTGTCCTCCTGGTCCTTCTGGACGTGCTGGCGGACGGCGATCCGTTGATCCGCCGGCGGCAGCGGCGGCGGCGGCGCCGGCTGGACCGGTACGATCTTGGCCGCCGCTTCCTTGGGCGGCTCGGGCTTTGGCGGCGCGGGTGGAGGCGCCTTCGCCTGGCGCGGCGGCTCAGCCTTCGGCGGCTTCCGCGGTGGGATCGTCGCCGCCTTGGTCGGATCGGGCTTCGGCTGCTGCGGATCGGGCGTCGCGTCCTTGTCCGGCTCGCTGTCCGCCGGTCGCTCCGGCGGCGCGAGCGGGGCGGGAGGCGGCGTGAGCGCCGCGCCGTCGGTCAGGATCTCGAACGTCGTGTCGCCCGGCCGGAGGCCATCCCTCACCGCGTGGACCATCTGGCGGAGCTGGGCGCGATCCTCGATGACCTGCGCCACCTCGACCGCGCCGCCGCCGCCCGCCATGTGCGCCACGATCGCCGCGCAGATCCACAGGGCGAGCGGGATGTGGGCGTCACGTGACACGGCGCTCAACGCCTCCGCGCTGCAGAGGCCGCACCGCGCGACATGGCGCAGCCGTAACAGCAGCGAAAGACGGTCACCGGTGGCACCTCCAGACTCCGCGTGAACGACCTGCTCGAACAGTGCGCCGATGCGCCAATCGTACCCCGGAAGCGGTTCGAACCTAGCATCCAGGGATCAGCGCAGCAACGGTCGGCTCGCGCGAAGCCGCATCGTCCGCGCCGCGCCGCGCATGCGACGCGGTCCGCGGGGAGCAGCCCTGGGCGGGCGCGCCGGCGCTCCGGCCGCGCCCGCCGTCGGCCAGGCGCCCTGCGCCGTCGCGCCCGCGCCACGATCAGAGCTTGATGATCGCGTCCCAGTGATCCGCGATCTCCTGCGCCGTCCAGACGCCGCCCTCGTCCTTGAACTTCCCGGGGCTCTGGACGACTTTGTAAATGTACATCTGTGCACCCGCGACGGCGAGGACGTTGCCGGTCTTGTCGGCGCACAGGTCGGACGCGAGGAACAGCGCCGCAGGCGCCACGTGCGCCGGCGTGAGCGTGTCGCCCGCCGATTGGAACATGGGCAGATCCTCCGTCATGCGTGTCTTGGCGATGGGCGCGATCGCGTTGACGGTGATCCGTTGCTTCTGCAGCTCGATCGCGGCGGTGCGGGTGAGCCCGTAGATGCCGGCCTTGGCAGCCGCGTAGTTGGCCTGCCCGAAGTTGCCGATCATCCCCGAGACGCTCGTGGTGTTGACGATCCGCCCTCCCCCGCCCTGCGCGACCATCTGCTTCGCGGCGGCCTGCGTGCAAAGGAACGTCCCCTTCAGGTGAACGGCGATGACGGCGTCCCACATGCCCTCATCCATCTTGAGGAGCGTCTTGTCGCGGACGATTCCCGCGTTGTTCACCAGGATGTCGACCCGGCCGAACGCATCGACGGCGGTCTTCACGATCTTCGCCGCGCCCTCGGGGGTCGCCACGCTGTCGAAGCTCGGCGCGGCCTGCCCGCCCGCGGCCTTGATCTCCTCCGAGACCTGCGCCGCCATCGCGTCGCTCGAGCCCGCCCCATCGCGCGTCCCGCCGAGATCGTTGACGACGACCTTCGCGCCCTCGCGGGCGAAGAGCAGCGCTTCCTCGCGGCCGATCCCGCCGCCGGCTCCCGTGATGATCGCGACCTTTCCGTCGAGCAAGCCCATCGCAGATTCCTCCTGATCCGCGCGCCGGCGCGGTGCGCCGTGCCGTTTTCGCGCGGAGCTTCGCACGGCGGGCCCCGGCCCGGGCACACATTCGTGCGCGCAGGGGCGCGCAATCGCGCGAAGGCCAAGAGACGACCAAGCGACGGCCGAACGCAGGCCCGAGCGATGGCCGAGCGACGGTGCGCGCGAGCGGGCCCGTCCGGCGAGGGAGACATCCGCGTGCCCGAACGCCTGCGCCGCTTCTTTGGCCGATCGAGCGCGGCAGTGATAACGCCGCCTTCGATGCAACTGCCCAGCCGCCTTTCCACGTCGACCCTGGGAGACCTGCTCGGCGCGCTGCACCGCGAGAAGACCACCGGGCTCCTGGAGCTCTGCGAGCTCCGGACGCCGAGCGGCTCGACGGTGCCGGGCCGCCAGCACCGGATCCAGCTCTTCTCCGGCCTCGTGACGGCCGTCGAGACGCCGCTCCGGGTGCCCCGCCTCGGCGAGATCCTCGCGAAGGAGGGCTCCGCGCCCGAGCCGTCGATCCAGCGGCTCGCCGCGCTCGTCGCCGCGCACCGGGGGCGCCGGACAGGCGAGGTGCTCGTGGCGGCGGGGCTCATCCCGGCGAGCGCGGTCGACCGCGCGCTCCGGATCCAGCTCCGAGAGCGCCTCGAGGCGCTCTTCAGCATCGAGGAGGCGACCATCTGCTTCCACACGGCGAGGCCCCTCGCCGGGTCGCTGCGGCAGACCGGCCCGCTCTCGCCGAGCGATTTCCTCCACGGCCGCCCGCGCGCGCGGGATCGGCAGCGGCGCGGCTCATCGGCGCGCGCCGCGCACGGCGGGCCGGCGAGCGCGCCGCCGCGGAGCGCTCCGCCGCGCGCCGCTCGCGTGGACGAGCCGCGCCGCCGGGCGCTCGAGGCGCTGGGCCTGCGCGAGGGCGCGACCGAGGCCGACATCCGCCGCGCCTTCCGCCGCCTGGCCGCGTCGCTGCACCCCGACCGCGCCGCGGCGCAGGCCGGCGACGGCGCCCTGCGCACCGCGCGGTTCGCCGAGCTCTCGGCCGCCTACCACCTGCTCGTCGCCTGACCGCCTACGCCCGGCCCACGAGGCGCTCGATCAGGAACGACGCCACGGTGATCGGCTTCGTGCCCGGGCCGAACCCGGCGTCGAAGCCGAGCTCGACGGCCAGGTTGTGATCGATGCGCGGGCCGCCGAGCAGCAGGATCACCTTGTCCCGGAAGCCCTGGCGCGTCGCCATCTCGACGAGCGCCGCCGCGTTCTCCTTGTGGCAGTTGCGCTGGGTGATCACCTGCGAGACCAGGATCGCGTCCGCGCCGAGCGCCTTGGCCTTCTCGCAGAGCTCGGCGTTCTCGACCTGCGCGCCCAGGTTGTGGGCGTCGAAGCACTTGAAGCTCTCGAGCCCCTTCTCGCCGGCGAACCCCTTGTAGTTCAGGATCGCGTCGATGCCGACCGTGTGTGCGTCGCTGCCGGTGCACGCCCCGACGACCACGATCTTGCGGCCGAGCTTCTTCGCCTGCGCCTCGATGTCGTCCCGCGTGAGCGGCTGTGCGGCGAGCTCCTCGACCTCGATGTCCGAGAGGTCGACGCCGTGCTGGGAGTGCCCGTAAACGACGAAATACGTGTGCTCCCGGCTGGCTTGCTCCATCGCCGTGACCAGCGGCTCGCGCAGGCCGTGCGACTCGGCAAAGCGCTTCGCCGCCTCGCGCGCGCGGTCGCCCGGCAGGACGCGGAGCGTGAACGACATCTGGACCATCCCGTCCCCCTCTCGGTCGCCATACGCACGCAGGATGTTTCGCAGTGTCATGCTCACCTCTGTCTACAGCGGTGGGCCAGAAGAGCCCATCCATCGTTGACAGTAGCGCCATGCGGCGTCGCGCGGCCAGCGCGATCGAGAGGGAGAGAGCGCGCTTCTTCCATGCTTCCATGCTTCAGCCATGCTTCGGCGCACGGAAGATGCCAAGTCAGGAAGAATGTCGTCCGGCGCGCTGACGCTCCGGCTCTGTCGAGAGTTGTCCCGGGAATCCCGTCCTTCTCGGCGCGCCCCCAGCCCGAAGGCCCTCCGACCGGAACGGCGCAGCAGGACAGGCCTACGACCGCTCCAGGACCTCGAGGATCGGGTTCAGGTACTCCGGATGGCGCGCGACGACCCCCGAGTACCCCTTCCCCCCGGTGCGCGTGCGCTTGACGTCGCCGAACGCGCCGCGCCCGATGGCGTCCCAAACGGTCTCCTGCTCGACCTCCCGCAGCAGCTCGTGCGCCTTGTCGAGGACCTCGCGGGCGCGCCGCTCGACGATGCCGCCCGGCTTCCACTGGATCTCGTCGCCGAGGTGCCGCGCCGCCGTGAAGATGTAGCGGGCGCTCTTCAGCGAGAGATACCGGTCCATGAGGAGCGGTGTGTGGACCGCCTCGCTGAACATCCCGAGCAGCTCGATCGACTGGCCGGTCGTGATCCCGACCAGGTTGAACATCGCGTCGTGGACGTGGCTGTGGAAGATGTCGCCTGTCTTGAACTTGGTGGGCGGCATCCACTTGATCGGGTGCCGGTCGAAGATCTGCCGGACGAGCTGGGCCTGGGCGAGCTCGAAGAGGAGGCTGTCCTCGAGCCAGGGGTCGATCTCGAACGCGTGGCCGAGGCCCATCTGCTCCTCGCGGAGGCCCGCGCGCCGCGCGAACGCCTCGTTGATGAACTGCGACGCGAGCACCGTATGGGCCTTCTCGACCGCATCGGCGGTCGTGAGGTAGTTGTCCTCTCCCGTGTTGATGACGATACCGCTCCTCGCGATGATCCTCCGGGAGAAATACTGATCGATGAACGTCCGCTGCATGTTGATGTCGCGGAACAGGATCCCGTACATCGCGTCGTTGAGCAGCATGTCGAGCCGCTCCACCGCCGCCATCCAGGCGATCTCGCTCATGCAGAGGCCGGACGAGTAGTTCGTCTGCGCGAGGTAGGTGCCGGTGTCGCGGGTCGCCTCGTCGGCGGCGCGGCGGATGATCCTGAAGTTCTCCTGGGTCGCGTAGGTGCCGCCGTATCCCTCGGTCGTCGGCCCCTCCGGGACGTAGTCGAGGAGCGACTGGGCGGTCGCGCGGATCACCGCGACGATGTCGGCGCCGGCGAACCCGGCGGCCTTGGCCTGCACGGCGTCGTCGTAGATGTTGCCCGTCGCGACGATGACGTACTTGAGCGGCGCGACGCCGACCCGGTGCGCCGCCTTGTTGGCCTCGCGCTCGTCGCGGGCCCTGTCGATCCGGGCGATCGCCTCCCGCGTCGCGGCCTCGAGCGCGCCGCGCGCCTCGGCCGCGGACGGCCCCGCGCCGAGGTCGGCCGCCTCGCTGAACGCCAGCATCTCCGCGGCCTCCTGCACCGAGCCGGCGCCCTCGCAGAGCGCCCGGCCCAGGTGGTAGGCGACGCCGCGACCGGCTTGCCCCGCCCTGTGGATGCGATCGACGAGCGCGTTCACGAGCGGCGTCCCCTCGGCGTCGGCGCCGACCACGCCGTACGCGCGGGCGACGGTGCGCTCGACGCCGACCGTGGTGTGGCGGTCGATGAAGCGCTGCACCTCGTCGGCGATGTCGGCGGCAAACGCGCGACACGCCTCCACCTTTTCCTGCTCCACGGGGACAGTCGTCATGGATTTCTCCGGGGCAAGCGCTCTTAGCGCACTCTCACCGCGGCCGGTACTCCGGCGCAGGATCCATGGCGGCGGGCGGCCTCACGCGTGCGCGGCGCGGCGGGCGGCGCTAGACGACGGGGGTCATGGGCAAGCTCATCCTGCTCTTCACGGCGCTCCCGATCCTGGAGCTCTGGCTCCTCCTGTCGATCGGCGACGTCATCGGCTTCTGGCCCACCGTGGCGATCGCGCTCGGGACGGCGATCCTCGGCGCAGCGCTCGCGAAGCGCGAGGGGCTCAAGGTGCTCGCCTCGTGGCGCGGCGCGCTGGCGGCGGGCCGCGCCCCGGACGAGGGGCTCACGGGAGGGCTCCTCGCGCTCCTCGGGGCGGCGCTGCTCATCACGCCGGGGGTGCTGACCGACGTGGCAGGGCTCATGCTCCTGCTCCCACCGGTGCGCCGCCGGATCGCAGCGGCGGTGCGGGAGCGGATCGAGCGGCGGGTGGCCGCGGCGAGCGCCGCCGGCATCGGCGTGGACAGCCCCGGCAACGGCGCGTTCTTCAGCATGAGGGTCATCGACCTGAGCGGCGGGCCGTTCGGCGAGCGCGCCGATGGGCGCGCTGGCGCGTCCCGCGGTCGACCGGCGTCATGGCAGGTCATCGACGTCGAGGCGGAGGTGACCGAGGGGGCCGAGGAGGATGAGGCCGGCGGGCCAGCGCGGACGACGCGACGACTGCCCGGCTGACACCTCGATGTCATCGACGCCCCGGCGAACGCATGCGCGCTCGCGCGGCCCGGATCACCAGCGACTCTCACGCACGACACACGAACACCGGCGTCAGGAGCTCGGCGAGACAGCGAGCAACGACGCAGGACAATGATTCACGTCCGAGCTGCACGACTGAAACGACAAAGAAACAGAGCGCATTGTAGGCTCCTCAACGTCGTCGGCGCAGCCCGACATCCCAGGAGAAACGACATGAAGATCTGAACCTGCGCAACATGACGCAACAACGCACAACCACACCAACGCAGCACCCTCCTATGAAAGATCCAACTCGAACCTCGATCCCATCGACCCGGCCGCGCCGCCCCGGCGGCAGCGCGAAGAGCGACCCCGGCACGACGTCCAGCCCTGAGCAGCGCCGACGCCCTCGCTTGAACGCCCGGCGGGCGGTGCTCCAGCGGCCCCGCCGCGCGCCCTCGCGGAGGGTGCCCAGATGAGGCTCATCAAGTCGATGGCCAGCTGGCTCCTCGGGTACGTCGATCCACGGGAGCCGCTCGGCAGCTCGCTCATCAACGCTCTTTCCCGACTCCCCATCCACCTCGCCGCGGACGCCGTGTGCCTCCGGAGGAACGCGGACTCTGGCGCCCTCGAGGTGCTCCTGACACAGCGCGGAGCGTCGGCGGCAGGCCCTGGAGAGTGGTGCTGCCCAGGCAGCGTCCTCTCGCCGGGCGAGCAGCCCGAGCACGTCCTCCACCGGGTCGGGATGACGATCTCCGACTTCACGTTCGTCGGCGATTACTTCTCGGCCGCCACGCGCGGCTGGATGCTCTCCCGGGTCCATCAGGCGAAGCTCGCCGAGGTGCCGGCCACGGGCACCTGGTGGCCAGTCGAGCAGCTGCCGAACAACCTGGTACCCAAGCACAGGGAGCTGGTCATCCCGATGGCGGTCAAGGCCTTCCATGCCCAGCGCGCGAAGCGCTCGCAGGCCCAGCGCACGAAGCGCTCGCAGAAGGTCGCCAGCGCGCAGCTCACGTGAGGCGCCGCGCGGGCCCCGCGCCGCCGCGACGCAGGAGGCGGGCGGCCCGCTCAAGGCACATCTCGCACGCTCGCTCCGAGCGGCGCCCGCGGGATCACAGGAGATGTGCGATCATCCCCCCTTCAGCGTACGGCCATCTCCAGAGCCGGCAGCTCGATGGAGCCCTGCGGTCGTCCGTCTATGCTGCTCCGGACGAGCGCGGCGCGTGGCTGAGCGCGGCGCGTGGCTGAGCGCGGCGCGTGGCTGAGCGCGGCGCGTGGCTGGCGCGTAGCTGGCCAACGACAGAGCATGTAGCGCCCGGACACACCAGGAAAGGAAGCGTGGGGGGCCCGCGCCGTCGGTCCGCTCGCGCCGCGCACGGCCGGCCGCTATGGTTCGCGCGCCGCTTGCGTTACGCTGCGTGGTACGGCTGTGGATCCCCGCGGCGGCGCTCTCCGCGGGTGATTCCGCACGGACATGGAAGACATGACGGTCGACAAGACAGCTCTCATCGTGGGAGGAACGGGCCTCGTCGGCGGCCACTGCCTGCGCCTCCTCGTGCAACAGCCAGCGTACACGAAGGTCGTCGCCCTGCTCCGCCGCCCGGCCCCGATCGAGGACGCGCGGCTCTCGCAGCGCATCGTCGACTTCGACCGGCTCGAAGGCGCGGACTTCGCCGGCGTGAGCGACGTGTTCTGTGCGCTCGGGACGACGATCGCCAAGGCCGGCTCCGAAGAGGCCTTCTACGAGATCGATTATCGCTACCCCATCACCATCGCCAGGCTCGCCGAGAAGGCCGGGGTGAAGCAGTTCGTCCTGGTCTCCTCCGTGGGCGCCGACCCGCGCTCGACCAGCTTCTACCTTCGCGTGAAGGGCGAGCTCGAGCAGGAGCTCTCGGCGGCGAGCTTCGCGGCGGTCCACGTCCTCAGGCCCAGCCTGCTCCTCGGCGAGCGGGGCGAGGTCAGGAAGGGCGAGGCCATCGGCGTCGCGGCGGCGCAGACGCTCCGGTTCACGATGAAGGGCGGCCTGCGCAGGTACCGGCCCATCGACGCGAGGACCGTCGCCGGCGCGATGGTCGCCGCGGCGCTCGGCGGGCGCAACGGTCGCCACGTCTATCACTTCGACGACATGGAAGCGCTCGCCAAGGGCATCGGCGTCGTCCAGGCCTGATCGCCGCCATGGCGCCGCCACCCACCGGGCGACGCATGCGCGCGGAAATGCTAGGGCTCGCGGCAGGCACGGCGCTCGCTCGACGACGCCGCCATGGTCCTCGCTGAACGCCCCTCGCCGATCGTGACCGAGCGCCTCGCCCCCTCCTCGCTGCGCCCGCCGGAGAGCCCGCCCCCGTCGCTCGACGCCGTGCTCGCGGAGCGGTTCGGCATCGCCGCGTTCCGGCCGTGGCAGCGCGAGGCGATCGAGGCCCTGCTCGGGGGCGCGGGCCGCGTCCTCGTGGTCGCCCCGACCGGCGGCGGCAAATCGCTCTGCTACCAGCTCCCGGCCGTCGCCCTGCCCGGCACGACGCTCGTCCTGAGCCCGCTCATCTCCCTGATGGAAGATCAGGTCCGCGCCCTCGAGGCGCGCGGCATCCCGGCGACGTTCATCGCGTCCAGCCTCGCGCGCGACGAGAACGGCCGCCGCCTCGCCGCCCTCCGCCGCGGCGAGTACAAGCTCGTCTACGCCGCGCCCGAGCGCCTCGCCCTCGACGGGTTCCTCGAGGCGCTCGCCGCGAGCCGGCTCTCGCTCGTCGCCGTCGACGAGGCGCACTGCATCGTCCAGTGGGGGCACGACTTCCGGCCCGACTACCTGCGCATCGGCGCCGCGCTCGCGCGGCTCCGGCCGCCCCGGGTCCTCGCCTGCACCGCGACGGCGACCCCCGACGCGCGCGACGAGATCATCCGCCGGCTCGGCTGGCCGCTGCCCGCGCCCGACGGCGCGGACGGCGACGGCGATGCGGTGAGCGGGCGCGCGCGCGGCGCCGAAGAGCCGCCGCCCAAGGTGATCCTGCGCGGCTTCGCCCGGCCCAACCTCCACCTGCAGGTATCGGCGGTCGACGGCCCGCGCGAGGCCGGGCGCCGCACGGCGCGCGCGCTGCTGGAGGCCCTCGGCGATCCCGGGCGGCCCCGCGGGGCGGGCATCGTCTACGCCGCCACCCGCAAGGGAGCCGAGCGCCTCGCCGAGGCGCTCCGCGACGCAGGCTGGAACGCGGAAGCGTACCACGCCGGGCTCGCCCCCGAGTCCCGCGCGCGCATCTCGGCGGGCTTCGCCGATCGCAGCCTCTCCGTGGTCGTGGCCACGAACGCCTTCGGCATGGGGATCGATCGCCCCGACGTCCGGCTCGTGGTGCACGCCCAGCCGCCGTCGTCGATCGAGGCCTACTACCAGGAGGTCGGCCGCGCCGGGCGCGACGGCGACCCGGCCCGCGGCCTCCTCTTGTTCGCGCCCGCGGACATCGCGCTGCGCCGCCGGCTCTGCCAGCTCGGCGAGGGGGGCGTCGAGGCGAACGCCGACGACGCCGCGCGCGCCTGGGGGCTGTTCCGAGAGCTTCTCCGCTACGTCGACGCCGCGACGTGCCGGCACGACTTCATCCTCCGCTACTTCGGCGACGAGGCGGAGTCGCTCGGCGGCTGCGGCCACTGCGACGTCTGCCTGGAGGTCGACGCCCTCGAGGCGAGCGACCCGGCCGCGCTCGCCCGGGACAACGACCTCGTGCGGCGCGCGCTCGCCGGCGTCGCGCGGGTCAAGGGCGGCGCCGGGATGCAGGCGGTCGCGTCGATGCTCGTCGGCGAGTCGAACGAGCGCGTCCGCCGCATGGGGCTCGACCGGCTCTCGACCTTCGGCGTCCTCGAAAGGAAGAGCCACGACGAGGCCATGTCGATCCTCCGCGCGCTGCTCGCGAACGCCTGGATCGATCTCACGACCGGCGAGTTCCCCGTCCCCCTCATCACGCCGGCGGGCTGGCGCGTGATGCGCGGAGAGGTGCCCGCGCGGGTGCGGCTCCCGGTCCCCGCCGCGCGCCGGCGGCCGCGCCGCGCGGCGCCGGGCGCGTCGCCCGCCGCGCGGCCGCCGGCGGCCGCGCCCTCCACGCGGGCGCGCGCGCAGCCGGCCCCGCAGGCGTTCGCGTCCGCAGCGACCCGCGACGACGCGGCGCGCCCCGCGCCGGGCGCCCCCGTCCCGGCCTCGCGCGCGCCAGCGGAGCCCGGCGTCGAGCTCGAGGAGCACGACGTGCCGCTGTTCGAGGCGCTCCGCGCCCACAGGGCCGCGCTCGCCAAGGAGAAGTCGCTGCCCGCCTACGTCATCGCGCACGACCGGACGCTCCGGGAGATCGCGCGGATCCGGCCCGCGTCGCTCGACGACCTCGCGCTAGCGCGCGGCATGGGGCAGGCGAAGATCTCGAGCTACGGGGAGGGCATCCTCCGCGTCGTCCGGGAGTTCTCGGGCCCCTGAGCGGCCCGGGACCTCAGGCGAGGCCCGCGACGCGGAGCTCCGCGATGAGCTGGCCATCCAGGCTGACGAAGGTCGTCAGGCGCCCCTCGACGTTGATGAACACGTCGAGCATCAGGCCCGCGCCGAGATCCAGGACATGGAGGTCCCCCTTGAGGACCACCGTCGGGGCCTCGCCTCCCCTCGGCGGCCGTCTGGGTTCCCTCTCCATGGCCTTCTTCGAGTTCATTCCCGCCTCCGCCTGCCGGCCCGTCCGCGCCGCGCGCTTCCAGGACCGCCACCGCGCGCCGCGCGGATGCGACAGCACGCGCGAGGCAGCCCGCCCGCCGGCCACCACGTCAAGCGCGTTCCATGCCGCGCTCGCACGGCTGGAGTGATCCTTCCCTTCACGCAGCCCCCTTTCTCGCCCGCCCCTCACCGACCGGCGATGCCTTCATTTCATGGGATCGGCTTCCCAGGAAGGCACGAAGTTCAGCGAGGATCGGACTTTTCTTCCCGGCTTCCCATCCTCTCGGTCGAGCTGGGCAGCCACGGTCCATCACCTCTCCCTCGCCCAGGACGAAAGCGACGCCGCTGCGCCCACCGAGACCCGGCCCGAGGCGAGCACCGGCCCCAGCGCTGGCTGCTCCACGAGCAGCGCCTCGACCCGCAGCAGCGCCGGCAGGTAGACGACCTCCCGCGCGAGGCCGCCGCCCCGGTGGACGCGCGCCGCGATGCGCAGGGCGTCCCCCGTGGAGCGCGCGCCGCGCGCCTCGAGCAGCCGCGCTGTCTCGACGAAGCCCGCGCCGCGCTCGACGCTCCGCGCGGCGAGGTGGCGCAGCCCGAGCTCGATCCGGCGGGCGCCGACCAGGTACCCCGCGGCGCGCTCGCGCGCGAGCGCCCAGCCCTCCTGATCGTCGCCCCCGTTCGCGGTCCCGATCGCGAAGATCCCGAGCGGGAGCGCCGCGGCGCGCACGCTCGGCGCCGCGTGCCCCTCGATCTCGTGGAGCACCGTGCGCTCGACGTCGTCGCGCGTGAGCATGCGCCCCCGCGCGACCTGGATCACCCCGTCGCCCGTCGCGGCGAGCGGCGCGATGTCGGCGATCACGACCCGGAGGGGCAAGCGCCGCGCCCCGATCTCGCGGCGCATCCGCGACAGGAGCGACCAGGGCGAGCGCGCGTCGTCGCTCCGCACCCGCTCCTCGTCGCTCGACGCGGCGCCCGCCTCCTGCTCGACCCATGTCGCGGCGAGCGCGTCCGCCTGCTCGTCGAACGCGTCGCGCGCGGCGTAGCGGCGGCGCGCGGCGGACCAGCACCCCGCCCCGCCAGCGGCCTCGCAGATCGCGGCCTCCGCGGCGAGCTCGCTCGCGCGGCCGGCATAGACCGCGCCGAGCTCCCCTTGCCCTGCGAGCCGCTCGGCCGCCGCCTCCATCGCCTTTCGAAGCTCGCCGTGGTCCTGCGCGGGCGCGTAGGTGAACCGCGGGAGCTCCGCGCCGCTCCGATCCCAGGAGGCGGCGAGCCGCGCGAGCTCCTCGACGAGGTTCACCGGCGTGCTCGACCCGACGACGCGGATCCGCCGCGCCGCGGCGCCGAGGAGCCGATCCGCGTCCGGCACCCACGCCGGAGGCGCCGGCCGTTCGGCCGATCTAGCTCGAGGACGCCGCGCCACGGCCCGCCGCTCCTTCCAGATACGCCCCCGCCCCGCACGCCCCCGCCCCGTGAGAGCGCCGCGCGCCCGGCGCCGCTCGCCTCAGAGCAGGTTCGCCGCGAGCTCCGCGAGCTCGCTGCGCTCGCCCTTGGCGAGCACCACGTGACCCGCGATGCGCTCGCGCCTGAACCGCTCCGCCACCACGAGCAGGCCGTTCGACGCGTGGTCCACGTACGGGTTGTCGATCTGCTGAGGATCGCCGGTCAGCACGATCTTGGTCCCCTCGCCGCATCGCGTGATGATCGTCTTCACCTCGTGCGGGGTGAGGTTCTGGGCCTCGTCCACGATGAGGTACTGGTGCGGCAGGCTGCGCCCACGGATGTAGGTGAGCGGCTCGACCTGGATCCGCCCGCTCTCCAGGAGCTCCACGAAGCCGCGCGCGTCGCGCCCCGGCTTCGTGCCGCCGTTCGAGAAGAGGAACTCGAGGTTGTCGAAGATCGGCTGCATCCACGGGTTCAGCTTCTCGTCCACGTCGCCCGGAAGGAAGCCCAGATCGCGCCCCAGCGGCATGATCGGCCGGCTCACGAGCAGCCGGCTGTAGGCGTTGTCCTCGGTCGTCCGCTTCAGCGCCGCCGCGAGCGCAAGGAGCGTCTTGCCCGTCCCGGCCTTGCCGATCAGCGTGATCAGCCGCACCGAATCGTCGAGCAGGAGGTCCAGCGCGAACGCCTGCTCCTTGTTGCGCGGCCGGACCCCCATCACCCCCTCCCGCCCGACCCGGAGGGCGACGATCTGCCCGCGCGCCGCGTCGAACCGGCCGAGCGCCGTGTGGCTCGGCGCCCCCGCGTCGCGGAGCAACACCGCAGAATTCGGCAATAAATCCGCGAGCTTGTCGCTGGAGAGAGAGCCGTTCTGGAAGAACGCGTCGACCTCGGAGCCGGGCACCTCGAGCTCCACCACCGACTGCTCGATGGCCGGGTCGTGCACCCGCTGGTTCTCGTACGTCTCCGCCGGGATCCGGAGCGCGTCGGCGCGGATCCGGAGGTTCGTGTCCATCGTCACGAAGATGGTCGGCCGATCCTTGTGCCGATCGCGGATGTCGATCGCCGTCTGCAGGATGGCGCTGTCCTGCGATCCGGACTCCAGCCCCACGAGCAGCTCCGGCCGCCGCTCCGGGATCGCGATCCGCAGCGTGCCGCCGCTCTCGAGCAGCACCCCGGTCGCGAGCGTCCCGGCGCCGCGGACCTCGTCGAGCAGCCGGGCGATCGTCCTCGCGTTGCGCCCGCGCTCGGAGCCCTCCCGCTTGAACTGATCGATCTCCTCGATCGCGTAGATCGGGATGATGACGTCGTTGTCCTCGAACCTGAAGATCGCGTGCGGATCGTGGAGGAGGACGTTCGCGTCGAGAACGTAATTCTTCTTCATGGGGGAGCGGGACGACGTAGCCGCCTGAGGCGACGGGCGCAAGAGAGCTGTTGTGCCGCCCGCGCTTGGTTGCGGTCACGCGTTGACCCATGCATCGGCGCGAGCCCCTCGCGGACATCTGGAGAAATACCGACCTTCGACTCGGCCGGATCTGGAACATCGTCCACGGTCGTCGCGCCGTCCGCGTCGTCCCCGTCGACTCCCGGTCGGCCCGCCGACGTCAGAGATCGATCCGGTAGTCCTTGATCTTGTAGAGCAGCGCCCGGTGGCTGATCTCCAGCACCTCGGCCGCCTTGGTCCGGTTGCCCTTCGTCTTCTGGAGCGCGCGCCGGATGAGGATCTCCTCGATGACGCGGGACGTCTTCTTGATCGACAGCTCGCCGCTCGTCAGCTGCATCTGGATCGGATCGCGCGCCTCGCGGATCCGCTCGGGCAGGTCGGCCTCGCCGATGCGCTCGCCCTCGCAGAGCACCATGGCGCGCTCGACGGTGTTCTCCAGCTCCCGGACGTTGCCCGGCCACCGGTACTCCAGGAGCAGCCGCCTCGCCTCGGGCTCGAAGCCGCGGATGTTGATGCCGAACCGCGCGTTGTTCCTCGCGAGGAAGTGATCCATGAGGATCGGGATGTCCTCCCGCCGCTCGCGGAGCGGAGGGATCGCGATGGGGAGCACGTTGATCCGGTAGAAGAGGTCCTCGCGGAACCGGCCGGCCTGCGTCTCGGCCATCAGGTCGCGGTGGGTCGCCGCGAGGATGCGGACGTCGACCTTGATGTCCTTGCTGTCCCCCAGCCGGCGGAGCGTCTCCTCCTGGAGCACCCGGAGCAGCTTCACCTGAAGCGCGAGCGGCAGCTCGCCGATCTCGTCGAGCAGCAGCGTGCCGTGGTTCGCCTGCTCGAACAGCCCCGCCCTGTCGTTCACCGCGTCGGTGAACGCGCCCCGCTTGTACCCGAAGAGCTCGCTCTCCAGCAGGTTCTCCGGGATGGCGCCGCAGTTGACCGCGACGAACGGACCGCCGCGGCGGCTCGACCGCCTGTGGATCGCCCGGGCCACGAGCTCCTTGCCGACGCCGCTCTCGCCCGTGATGAGCGCCGTGGTCTTGTAGTCGGCGACCTTCGCGATCGTCTTGAAGATCACCTGCATCGGCGGGCTCTTCGCGAGGAGCTCCTCGAAGAGGTTCTCCCGCCGGATCTCCTGGCGCAGGACGCGGTTCTCGCGGCGGAGCGCCTCCCGCTCCTCGGCCTTGCGGAGCGTGAGCAGCACCTCCTCGGCCTTGAACGGCTTCTGGATGTAATCGTAGGCGCCCGCCTTCATCGCCTCGATCGCCAGGTCGACGTTGCCGTAGGCGCTCATCACGATGACCGTGGCCTCGTTGCCCTTGGCCTTCAGCGTCGCCAGCAGATCGAGCCCGCCCATCCTGGGCATCCGGACGTCGGTCAGGATGACGTCGGGCCCGAACGTCTCGACCATCGCGAGCGCCTCCTCGCCGCTCGAGACCGCCTCGACCTCGTAGCCGTCCCGCTTGAGGAACGTGCGCACCACGAGGCGCAGGTTTTCTTCGTCGTCAACGACTAGGACACGGCGCATAGACCCTGAAAACTTTTCCTACACCGGCGCGCACCACTCCGCAACGAGTTGCGCCTTTGCCCTTGCCGCGGCCTGTCATCCGCGGTGTTTGGGAGTCAGGTGCAGCGCGCGCAGGGCCCCCGGCGGGCGAGCTCTGCGAACGTCGCCGCGCACCACGCGAACGCCCCTGCGCGACGCGGAATGCGCGTGCGCGGCGACGGCGCTCCGCGGCGCTCGTGGCACGCCGGGACGACGCGGTGGTGGCAGTTGACGCGGCCCGCGCAGGCTGCTTTAGCGGCGACACGCGCAGGGAACGAGCAGGGGCCCGAGAGGCCTCGATCCTGCACGCCGGAGCGGCTTTCGCGGACAGGACCGCGCCCCTTAATTCGATCGCGTGAGGAGCCAGGGCATGAGGATGAAGGATCGTCTGGTCGACCAAGCAAAGAAGCTCACCTCGTCGGGCGTGGTCGTCCGTGTCGTCAGCAACGATCGCGTGATGCGGCTCGCCACGGGGGTCATGGACGCGAAGAACCGCCTGCGCGCCGCCCGGGAGCGGGCCGCGGAGGCCTGGGACATCCTGCTCAACGGGCACGCGCTCCCGAACATCGATCCCTCGCTCGACGACGAGGCCGGCGTCCACGGGGCGACGCCGTCGCGCGCGGCGGCTCGTCGGCCCGCCGCGCCCGCCGCGCCCGCCGCGCCCGCCGCGAGCGGCGCGGGGCTGTCGGTCGTGGAGGAGACGGCGAGCAGCGAAGCCCCGCGCGAGCGCGGGGCCGCGAGCCGCCCGCACGTGAACGGCGTGGGCTCGAACGGCGCCGGCTCGAACGGCGCCGGCACCTACGTGGCCGCGGCGGCCGAGCAGCAGCTCGCGACCCAGATGGCGGCGCGGACGTCGCTGGCGCGGATCGGCGGGCGCGACGTGTTCGAGAAGGCGTACAAGTTCATGACCGCGGACAACGCCCGCGCCATGGGGGTCTACCCCTTCTTCCGCCCGCTCGACTTCAACAACGGCCCCGAGGCGCAGCTCGAGGGCCGGACCGTGATCATGCTCGGCTCGAACAACTACCTCGGGCTGACGACCCACCCGAAGGTGCGGGAAGCCGCGCGGAACGCGATCGACAAATACGGCACCAGCATGACCGGCTCGCGGCTCGTGAACGGGTCGATGCGCCTCCACAACGAGCTCGAGCAGAAGCTCGCCGCCTACCACGGCAAGGAGGCGGGGCTCGTGTTCACGACGGGCTATCAGGTGAACATCGCGACCATCTCGGCGCTCCTCAGCAACAAGCGGAGCGTCGCGATGATCGACAAGGACGATCACGCCTCCATCTACGACGGCGTGCGGCTCGCGCAGGCGGCCGGCGCCCGGATGGTGCGCTACAAGCACAGCGATCCCGCCGCGCTCGACAGCGCGCTCTCCGAGATCGCCGACACCGAGGGCGCCCTCGTGATCACCGACGGCGTGTTCAGCGCCCAGGGCGAGATCGCGAGTCTGCCCGGCATCGTCGAGGTGGTGAAGAAGCACAAGGCGCGGCTCCTCGTCGACGACGCCCACGCGCTCGGCGTCATCGGCCCGGGGGGCCGCGGCACCGCCGCGCACTTCGGCCTCGGGAAGGAGGTCGACCTCATCGGCGGCACCTTCTCGAAGTCGCTCGCCTCGATCGGCGGCTGGCTCGTCGGCGAGCGAAAGGTGCTCGATTATATTCAGCATTTCGCCTACAGCTTCCTCTTCGCGGCGAGCGCCGCGCCGCCCTGCGTTGCCGCCGCCATGGCCTCGCTCGAGGTCATGCAGGAGGAGCCCTGGCGCCAGGAGAAGCTCCGCGAGAACTTCACGTACATGCGCACGGAGCTGCAGCGGCTCGGCTTCGAGCTCGGCAAGACCGAGACGGCCGTGATCCCCATCTACATCCGCGACGATCTCAAGACCGTGATGATGTGGAAGTCGCTCCTCGACGACTACTCGCTCTACGTGAATCCGTTCATCACCCCGGGCGTCCCGCCCAAGCAGCAGGTGCTCCGGACGAGCTACATGGCGACCCACGAGCGCAAGCACCTCGATCACGCGCTCGAGGCGTTCGAGAAGGTCGGCAAGAAGTTCGGCGTCATCTGAGGCGGGCCGGGCGGGAGCGGCGCCCTCCGGGCCCGCTCCCCGTGCTCGCGGTGATCGACGCGCGCCCGCCACGTTCGGCATTTTCGCCGCGCGGCGGGCGTGGTCAGCTGAGCGGTCATGGATCTTCGACCGTTCGCGCAAGGTGTCGCCGGGGCGCTGGGCCCTGCGCTCCGCTCTTTCTTCCTGACGGCCGCGGCCATGTCGTTCCTGGCCCTCGCCCTCGCCGCCTCGTCGTACGCCATCGCGGCCGACGGCTCGGCGCTGCGCGGGGCGCTGGCGGCCGTCGCGGCGCTCGCGCTCTCCGCCGTGATCGGCTTCACGCTGTCGTGGAAGCGGGCGCTCGGCACCGGCATCCTGCAGATCGTGCGGGCGAAGCGCCTCGGCGGGATGCTCGTGGCCTCCGTGTTCGAGCGGCTGCTCGGCGTCTCCGAGCAGGCCGAGGCGGGCGCCCGCGGCGGGCGGGTGGCGCAGGCGGTGGAGCGCGTCCCGCTCAACGAGGCGGTGAAGCGCCTGCGCCTCGCCGTGATCCACAGGGTGCAGGCGGCGCCGACAGGGGGCGGCGTGCGGGGGTTCCTGCGGCGCAAGATCGAGGCGCAGCTGCTCGGGACCATCGAGACGCTGACGCTGGCGCGCTTCCGCAACGAGGCCAACCAGGCAGGCGGCATCGACCTGCTGAAGGTGCGGGACGAGCTCTCCCAGGGCGTCGACGGCCTCGTCACCGACCAGATCGAGGGGACGCTGCTGAAGATGACGCTGCTCCTCGTCGGGGCCGCCGCGCTGGCGTCGCTCGGGGCGGCCGCGGGCATCCAGTACATCCCTCTGTGATCCTCCTCTCAAGAAGGGCGCAGGCCCCTCTCCCCCTGCGCGCCCGCGGCCCTCGGCGAACGACACCTCGCCCGGTCCAGCGCCGCCGACGGCTCAAGCCGCTCCCCTGCCGATCGACGCCTGTGGCCAGCGAGGCAGCGAGGTGCGCCCGCGCGGGCAGGCCACGCGGCCGCGCGCCGCTCGGGGGCTCTCCATGCACATCGGCTTTGCCTAACTGCTCTGCACTACGTTAGTGTCGACCGACTGCCGTTACGTTTCATGTTGCTCTCATGTTTCATGTTGCTTTCACCTCGTGCTGCGCAGAGGAGGCAATTCGATGATGGAGAACGATATGCGGAGAAGTTGCTCGGCGCTCGCTTGCGTCGTGGGGTTGCTCGCGTCGCCCGCCGCCTGGGCTCAGGATCCCGCTGCGCCCCCGGCTGATCCGGGCGCAGCGGCCGCGGCCGCGCCGACGCCCGCGGCGGAGCCCGCCGCGCCGGAGCCGCAGGCGAGCCAGATCCCGAGCTGGTTCCGCTTCGACGCAGACAGCCTCGGTCTCCAGCTCTGGGCGGGCGCCACGCACCAGGTCGGCCCCATCAGCCTCTCGAGCGACATCTACCTCACCACGCTGGGAACCGCTGAGTTCGACATCGGCCCCGCCTTCACGATGGGCCCTGTCATCCTCAACCCGATGGTGGGCTTCTCGTTCAACTTCACGACGATGCAGCCGGCGGCGCTGGTCGCCCCGCAGCTGTTCACCTTCGTCGACTCAAAGCCCGTTTACTTCGAGTCGTGGATCCTGGGGTCGTTCTCCAGCATGTTCGACGAGAGCGTCCAGAACTACGTCTACACGCGGGACTTCCTGCTCTACTACCCCATCGACGACTTCGGCATCGGCCCGCACCTCGAGGCCACGCTCGACCTCAACGAGGTCACGCTCGAGGACGATCCATCGACCGCCGGTGTGGACGTCGACGAGAGCGGCCTCGCCAGCCTGCAGGTCGGGGGCGTGCTCGGGCTGAACTACGGCACGGGAAACAAGCTGCTCCTTTACCTCGGCTACGAGACGCAGGAGGAGAGCCAGATCGGCGGGAAGAAGCTCGCCGGCCGGTTCACGTTCGTCCACAATTTCTGACGACGGGAGCACACGCTCGCTCCGCCTTCCGGTCGAGCTTCCCGCCGGCCTGGCGCGCTGGTACCTCAGCGCCATGGCCAGACCGATCTCGTTCTTCACGACCGCGTTATGCACGCTGCTGGGGCTCGGGTGTCAGGCCCGGGACGGCGCCCCGCCGGCCGCGCCGGCCCCGAGCGCGTCCGCTTGCCAGCCCGCCGACTGCGGCCCCCTCGCGATGATCGCCCGCGTCTGCGACGACGGCTCCACCGGCACCCCGCAGTGCGCGCGCGCCGAGGGCGGGGCGTGCCGGTGGGAACACGTCTGTCCCGGCGCGAAGCCTGCCTCCGGGGCGGCGGCCCCTGGGCCGAGCGAGCCCGCCCCGCCGGACGCTCAGCAGCCGGATCCTCCGCCGCCGGCCACGGCGCTCGCCGACACGAACGCCGCGTTCGCGCAGCGCCTCTACGGCAAGCTCGCCGCGACCAAAGACAAGCTCTTCTTCTCGCCGGCGAGCATCTCGACGGCGCTGGCCATGACCTACGCCGGCGCCCGCGGCGAGACAGCGGCTCAGATGGCGAAGACGCTCGAGTTCACCCTCCCGCCCGAGGCGCTCCACGCCGCCTTCGGCGGGCTCATCAAGGAGCTGGCGCTGGCGACCGGGCCCCAGGGGCCCGAGCTCCGGATCGCCAACCGGCTGTGGGGCCAGGCCGGGCTGCCGATCGAGCCCGCGTTCCAGAGCACCACCCAGCAGCACTACGGGGCAGGGATCGAGCTCGTCGACTTCAAGGGCGGGAGCGAGCCGGCGCGGGGGCGCATCAATCAATGGGTCGAACAACAGACGAACGGGAAGATCAAGGACCTGATGCCCGCCGGGAGCATCACCGGCCTCACGCGGCTCGTCCTGACGAACGCCGTCTACTTCAAGGGGAAGTGGGCGACGCCCTTCGACAAGAAGGCCACCAAGAACGAGCCGTTCACGGTCAAGCCCGGGACGGCGCCGGCCGTGCCGATGATGCGCAAGACGCTCAAGGCGGGCTTTGGAAAGACCGCTGACGCATCGGTGCTGGAGCTCGCGTACGAGGCGCAGAGCCCCGAGCGCCGGCTGGCCATGGTCGTCGTCCTGCCCGCGCAGGTGGACGGGCTGGCGCAGGTGGAGCAGCGCCTGGCAGCGGGGCAGCTCAAGGCGTACGTGGATGCGCTCGAGCCGGCGCGGGTCGACGTGGCGCTCCCGCGCTTCAAGATGACCGCCGAGCTCGAGCTGTCGGCGACCCTGAGCGCGCTGGGGATGCCGCTCGCGTTCGACGAGAAGAAGGCCGACTTCTCCGGGATCACGAGGGCAGAGCCGCTCTACATCTCCCAGGTGCGCCACAAGGCGTTCGTGGAGGTCAACGAGGAAGGGACCGAAGCCGCCGCGGCCACGGGGGTCGTCATGACGACACGATCCGCCCCGGCGCCGCCCCAGGTGTTCCGCGCGGATCACCCGTTCGTGTTCCTGATCCGCGACGTGGCGACTGGCACCGTGCTGTTCATGGGCCGGGTGACCGACCCGCGATGACCTCGCTCCCGGCGGACGGGGGGCCGAAAGTCCGCGCGGAGCTCCAGAACCGCCGTACGATGAGCCGTTTTGCCGAGCCCTCACGGGCTCCGCCAACCCCCGATGTCAAGGAGCGAGCGATGAAGAACGAAGACGCCGCGAAGGTGCTGCATGCCGTCCGTGACCTGGCCCCCGCGATCGCCTCACGGAGCGCGGAGATCGAGGAGGCGCGGCGCCTCCCGGCGGATCTCCTCGGTCAGCTCAAGGCGGCGGGGTGCTTCCGGATGTTCCTGCCGAGGAGCCACGGCGGCCACGAGGTCGACCTGCGCACGGGGATGGACGTCCTCGAGGCGCTCGCCCGGGCGGACGGGGCCACCGGCTGGACCGTGATGATCGGCTCGGAGAGCCCGCAGCTCTTCGCGCTCCTGTCGCGCGAACGCTTCGACGCCATCTACGCCGGCGGGCCGGACGTGATCATCGGCGGCGGCTTCAACGCGCAGGGCGAAGCCCACGCGACGGACGGCGGCTACCGGGTCACCGGGCGCTGGAGCTTCGCGAGCGGCTGCGAGCACGCCAGCTGGCTGTTCGGAAACTGCGTGATCATGGACGGCGGCCGCCCGCGGATGGGCCCGGCCGGCGAGGCGCGCGAGGCGCGCGAGACGCCAGAGGTGCGGGGCATGCTGTTCCCGGCGAGCGAGGCGCGCATCATCGACACCTGGTCCGTGCTCGGCCTGCGCGGCACGGGCAGCCACGATATCGCGCTGGAAGGGGCCTTCTGCCCCGAGGCGAACACCCTCGATATCTTCCGGGGCCAGCCGTCGGTGGCCGGGCCGGGCTTCGTCGCGCCCGTCCTGCACTTCGCGCTCCACATGGGGGCGGTGGCGGTGGGGATCGCCCAGGGGGCGCTCGACGACATCGTGACGCTCGCGAGCTCGGGCAAGAAGCGGCTGTATGCGCGCGCCCAGCTGGCAGACTCTCCGCTGTTCCAGGTGAACCTCGGCCGCGCCGCGACGAGCGTCCGCGCCGCCCGCGCCCTGCTGCGCGACATAGGGGACGAGCTCTGGGCCGCGTGCGTGAACAACCCTGGCGCCGCCCTCGCGGTGGCGCCGCGGATCTCGGGCGCCCTGGCGTGGGTGACGGAGGTGACGGCCCGGGCCGTGGACACCTGCTATCAGGCGGGCGGGGGCGGAGTCGCCCGGAACGCGTCGCCCTTGCAACGGCGGTTCCGGGACATTCACACCTTCTCCCAGCACGCCGCCGCCGCAGAGGGCTGGTTCGGCCAGGTCGGCGCCGCGCTCCTTGGGCAGCCGACGGGCCTCTGGACCTGAACCTTAACGACCACGACTGCGACCACGACCACGTTCACGACCAACGCGGTATAGGTGGTCGTATTGCGCCCCGCCCCGCTCGCCCCGCTGGTCCTCGCCGCCGTCTCGTTCGTCGCCTGCGCCGGTGCCCCGCGGCAGGCCGATGCCCCCGCGCCGCCGCGGCCCCGGGCGGGCGCCTGCCCGGCCCGTCCGGCCTGCGACGCGCCGCCGCCGGAGGCCTTGCCGCGCGGGTTCAGGCACACGCGCTCGCGCCTCGTCGCGGCCGGGTGGCCGCGCCACCGCGGGCGCGACCTCTTCGCCCGCGCCGACGGGCCCCAGTGGGCCATCGCGAAGTTCGCTTACGGGCCGCAGGACGACGACCTCGAGGACGAGGACGTCGAGGCCTATCTGCTCCGCGGCTGCAGCGGCGCCTGGGAGCGGCTCGGCACCTTCCGGACGAGCGACGATGACCACCCGCACCCGACGACGGAGGGGATCCCGGACACCGGCGGGCGCGTCTACATCGACCTCGCCGCGGGCCGGCGCCTCGAGGTCGGCCGGCACCGCGTCCACCTCGCCGTGGCCGGCGACGCGACGAGCGCGGACCTGTTCATCGAGGTCCTCCCGCCAGGCGCGCAGGTGGCCGTGACCGACGTCGACGGGACGCTCACGTCGAGCGAGGCGGCGGTCGTCAGCGAGCTGGTCGGCGGCGCCCCGCCGGCCGCCCACCCCGGCGCGGCGGACGCGATGCGCGCCCTCGCCGAGAGCGGGATCTACCTTTTCTACGTGACCGCGCGCCCCGAGTGGCTCGTGGGCAGCACGAGGGTCTGGCTGCGAGAGCAAGGCTTCCCGCCGGGCATCCTCCACACCACCATCGGCGTCACCGGCGCGTTCGGCGGCGCGGCGGCCAAGTACAAGACGATCGAGCTCGGATGGCTCAAGGCGCGCACGGGCATCGTGCCCTCCTTCGGCTTCGGCAACATGCCGAGCGACGTGGCGACGTACACGGCCGCCGGGATCGCCCCCTCGCGGTGCTATTATTACAAGCTCGGCGGCGATCTCCGCGGCGGCGTGCCCCACGACGACTACCGGGGCCTCGTCCGGGCGCTCTTCCGCCCACAGGCCGCCTGCGCGCCCTGAAGGACGCGCTCGCGACCCGAGCCTCCGCCCCCGCAGGCGGGGCGGGCGCGCCCGCATCAGGGAGCGCCCCCGCCGCCCATCACTGGATCACTGCGGGATGTCGATCACGTCCTCGCAGGTGAAGTCGACGCCCAGGGACGCCTCTGGATCGGACTGTATCGCGTTGCACACGCTCTCGCAGAGCTCGATCTGCGACGGGTTCGATGGATTGTCGTAGCGCCAGGCGTCGTCGCTCGCGCACTCCTGATCGTACGCGACGGCCTTCGGTTGGCCCCCTCCGCTCGTGTACGTCACGCGCACCCGCTGCTTGTCGAACGTCCTCCCGTCGGGCGCCGCCGGGATCGCGACGTTGCACGTCACCGCGGCGCCGCGGATCTGGTCGATGGCCGCCCTGAACGCGGTCGCGGTCGCGTCGGGGTTGCCGGTCTCGATGATGAAGGCCTGCCCCGTGCCGCCCGCCTCGGCGATGTCGCGCAGGTTGTCGACGTTCCCCGGCTCGTCCTCCGGCGGGTTCGCCACCCCGATCACGTAGGTCGGGATGTTGTCCTGGCGCGCCCCCTCGACGCGCTGGACGACGGCCTCGATGGAGTCCGCCTGTCCGCCGCAGCGCTGCGGGTAGCCGTCGGTCACGAGCACGAGCGCGTACTTCCCGGGGCTCTCCTGGCGCTGCCGCTCGATGAAGGTCACCGTCCCATCGACAACGAACGCCGTCGGCGTGCTCGTGCGCCAGTCGTCGTCGGTCGCTGGCGTGACGTCGTCGATCGCCTTACCGAACGCGTCGGAGGGCAGCGGCGTCATCTCGACGTCCGGCGCGCCGTAGGTTCTGGCGTCGCACATCCGCCGCTCGCCGGGGAAGAACGTGAGCGAGGCGGTGAGCCCCGCGGACGCCGGATCCGTGAAGAACTGCTTGGTCGCGGCGACGACGGGATCCCACTTGAGCTCCTTGCTGTGCGAGGGCCTGTCGTTCATCCCCATGCTGCCAGACACGTCGAACGCGACTGCCAGGTACACGGGCTGGAGCCCGGCCTGGGCCGTTTGCGTCGCGCACGCCTCGCCGGCGCCGGTCGAAGGGCCAGCGCCGCTGCTGGGGTTGCCTGAGCCCGAGCCGCTGCCCGAGGTCACCCCCCCTGAACCGAAGCCGCTGTCGTCGCCTCCGCTCCCGCTGCCCGAGCTGTTCGCGGCGCCCGAGCCACTCTGATTCTCGTCGCCATCGCCGCCGCCGCACGCCGCGCTGGCCACGGCGACCGTGAACAAGGCAATGCCCATAGCAGGCAATCTCATGGCCTGACTCCTTTTAAGTAAGTGCCGGCGCTGCGCGCCGGTAGAAAAGCAGACCAACCACACGAGTCCTCAGGAGCCGGCGCATCGCCGGACCACGCTCCTGAGGACTCGCCACCCATGCCCAGTATAAGCCATCGCGCAGCGCATTGCGAGATGCGCCTTCCCAAAGTTCGTATCAATTTTGTGTCTTTGTTACACGCCGCTTACACGCCGCTTACACGCCGCTTCCACGCCGCTGCCACGCCGCTCTCACGTCGCGGCGCCCTCAGCGCAACTCACCGGTGTGGCCGCACGCCTGTATGCCCGTGTGACCTGTGTGCGCACACGCGCGCGTGCCGGTGCTACGGTTCGCGCCTGATGGTCCGCGCAGTGTGTTTCGATCTGATGGATACCGTCCTTTACGACCCGTACCGGGAGGCGCTCGCCGCGGCGATCCGGTCCGCCGCGCCCGCCGCGCCCGCCGCGCCCCCCGAGATTGCGAGGCATCGCGACCCCACGTGCTGGCCTGCGTTCGAGATCGGCGAGATCGATGAGGCCGAGTTCGCTCGCCGATTCTTTCGTGAAGGCGCGGAGGGGTTCTCGTTCGACCTCGACGCGTTCAACCGGGTGCGCCGCGCGGGATATCGCTTCTTGCCCGGCGTGCGGGAGATCGTCGCGTCGCTCGAGGGCCGCGCGCTCCGGTTCGTGGCGAGCAATTACCCCGTGTGGGTCGAGGAGGTGCGCGAGGCGTTCGCGCTCGACGTCCTGTTCGAGGGCGTCTATTCGAGCCATCACCTGGGCGTGCGCAAGCCGGCGCGCGAGTTCTTCGATCGGCTCATGGCGCGCATCGGGGTCGACGCGGGCGAGTGCCTCTTCGTCGACGATCGCGCGGAGAACTGCGAGGCTGCGGCCGCGATCGGGATGCGCGCGCACGTGTTCGACGGGGCCGCGGGGCTTCGCGCGCGGCTGGTCGGAGAGGGGCTGCTCGGCGCGTGACGGGCTCGCCCCGCTCCGCCCCGCGCGTCAGAGCGCCGCGCAGAGCGGGCACGAGGCGCCCGCGTGCGGCGCGTCGCCGCGATGGAGATCGAGGATGGCGCGGGAGATCTGCGCGAGCTCGCGCCGCACCTCGCGGCGCATCCCCTTCACGCGCGGGATGGCCATCGAGTCGTAGGCCGTGGTCTGGTGCCGCATCCAGGCGATCACGGCCGACTCGGCGCGCTGCGCGACCGGGATCCGCTCGGTGCGGGCGACGGTGCCGCTGCCGACAGGCGTGGCGTGCAGCGTCACCTTGGTCGCGACCGCGCGCGCGAGCGCGGCGTAGCGCGGCGAGAACCGGAGGAACGCGGCCACCGCGGCCTCGAACTCGCGCACGTACTCCTCCTGGTCGCGCTCCCTCCGCCGGGCGTCCGCCTCCCGCTTCTTCGCGTACGAAGGCGTGCTGCGCTCGGCCTCGAGCGCGGCGCGGGCGGCCTCGATGGTGGCGGCGGGCGCCCAGAGGCCCCGGGAGAACGTCTTCCTCCCGCGCTTCTCGACCACCATCCAGGATGGGCCCGCGAGCTTCACCCGGCGGGTGAGCCCGGCGTCACCCGGGGGCAGGCACGCCCAGCCTTCGGGCGGCGAGAGCAGCGCGCCGTCGGGCGCGCGGAAGCGGCGGGGATCCGGGGTCGGGGCCAGGGTCAGGCACTCGGGCATGGCGAACCGGCGGCGTGCTAGGCCAGGTCATGCCGCGCGTCCAGCGCCGGCCGGCCGCCTCCGTCGCCCGGCGCCGAAGCGGCCCCGCCGGGTGATGGTACGCTCCGCGCCAGCGAGGGGCGCTCGCCGGTGTCCGCCCCGGCCCGGCCAACAGGACAGGAGGACAGCGTGTCGGACGACGATCGCACGAGGTGGGACGCCCGCTACCGCGAGGGGGGCGGCGATCCGGGGGAGCCCTCCGCCGTGCTCACGGCGCTCGATCCGCTCCTGCCCCGGCGCGGGCGCGCGCTCGACATGGCGGGCGGCGCGGGTCGTCACGCCCTGTGGCTCGCGCGGCGCGGGCTCGACGTGACGCTGGCCGACATCTCCGAGGTCGGGCTCGGCATCGCTCGGAGCGCCGCGGCGAAGGAAGGGCTCGCGCTGCGTACCCTGGCGCTCGACGTCGAGCGCGACCCGCTCCCTGCCGGTCCGTGGGACCTCCTCCTGATCTTCTATTTCCTCGAGCGCCGGCTCGCGGCCTGCGCGGCGGAGCTCGCACCGGGCGGCCTCCTCGTCGTCGTGCACCCGACGCGGTCGAACCTGCTGAGACACGCGCACCCGAGCGCGCGCTGGCTGCTCGATGACGGCGAGCTCCCGGGGCTCCTCGGCGAGGCGCTCGAGGTGGTCCGCTACGAGGAAGGGTGGCTCGAGGAGGGGAATCACGAGGCCCGCCTCGTCGCGCGGCGTCGGGGCGCCGCGGCGCCTCCTCCGTGACGGCGGCCCGCCGCCGACGTCGCGCGACGACCACGACGCACGAGCTCCGCGCAGACGGCGGCCAGGCGCTCGGCGTCGTGTTGCGTGGGTCCCAGGCTTGCCGCGACGCGAAGATCGCGCTTTGCTCGCGCCATGCGCTTCGCTCGCCTCGCGCCTCCGGATCAGGATCGCCCAGCCTTCTTCGCCCGCCTCGACGGCGCAGCCGCGCTCGTCCTGGACGCGCCGCCCTGGCTCGGCGGCAAGACCACGGGGGAGGCCGTGGCGTGGACCGACGTCGATCTCGCCTGCCCCGTGGTCCCCACGAAGATCGTGTGTGTGGGGCGCAATTACGCGGCGCACGCCCAGGAGCTGGGCAACGACGTCCCGGTCGAGCCGCTCCTCTTCCTCAAACCGCCCTCGGCGCTCATCGGTCCTGGCCAGTCCATCGTGCTCCCTCCGGAGAGCCAGCGGGTCGAGCACGAGGCGGAGCTCGGCGTGGTCATCGGCCGCCGCGCCCGGGACGTGCGACCGGAGCACGCGCTGGATCACGTGCTCGGGTACGCCTGCCTCGGCGACATCACCGCGCGGGATCTGCAACGGAAGGACGTGCAGTTCACGCGGGGCAAGGGGTTCGACACGTTCTGCCCTGTTGGCCCGTGGATCGAGACGGAGCTCGATCCCGGGGCGCTCCGCGTGCGGGCTGTCGTGAACTCGCAGGTGCGGCAGGACGGGCTGACGGCGCAGATGATATGGGGAGTGCCCGAGCTGGTCGCGTACATCAGCCGGGTGATGACCCTGGAGCCCGGCGACGTCATCGCGACGGGGACGCCCCAGGGCGTGGGGCCGATCGTGTCCGGCGACGAGCTCGTCATCGATATCGCCGGCGCCACGGCCGAGACGCGCGGGATCGGCGCGCTGCGGGTATCCGTGACGGCGCGGGGCGACGGCGCGAGCGGGCGCTAGCTCGGCGAGCGGCCCGGGTCGACGCTCGAACCCCGGCGCTCATCTCATGGAGACGCTCACGTCAGCCCTTCCGCTGCTCTGATATCCTTCCACGAGCATCGAGACCTCGCTCAAGCTCCCCATGTTCATCCCCAGCCTCTGCCATGCGTCAAAGTGGTTGGCGACGGTGATGGTTCCGCTCGTGCGCTTCTGCTTACGAACGCTCCAGAACTGATAAGGGGCATTGATGCCATCAATCGCGAGCACCTCGGATCGCTGGGTTTTGTAGATGTCATAGACGCCTCCGTCGCTCGTGACGGTGCCCATGGTTCCCGGTCCGCCAGGGGGACGCCAGCTGCCCCAGCCATCGATGATATAGTATTCCACGGCCGGGCTCTTCGTCCATCCATAGACACCCAGGTAGGCATTGCCGTTTGGCTGAAAGTCAGCCTCGTAGGTCACGATCTGATTCGCCGACCCGGGCCTCAGGCCTTTACGGCCCAGCAGGTTGTTGATATCGCTCCATTCCACGCTGAAGCCATCCGCGGTGTTGGTCAGGCATCCGGTCCCCTGGTCCTTCCAGAGTTGATAGTAGAAGCCGCAGTGGTCGCCAGTTTGATTGCTGCAGACCGGCTGTTCGGATGTCGTGCACGTGTCGGGTGCGCCGCCGGTCCCCACCCTCCCCGCCTGCGCCGCCGGCCCCGCCGCCCGTCACCGAGCTGCTGCTCGACGACGAGGCCCCGCCGGCCCCGCCGCCGCCCGTTCCCGAGCTGCTGCTCGACGACGAGCCCGAGCTGCTGCTCGACGACGAGCCCGAGCTGCTGCTCGACGACGAGCCCGAGCTGCTGCTCGACGACGAGCTGCTCGACGAGGAGTCCAGGACTTCGAGGTCCTCGCCCACGGCGCGCTCGACGTTGCACGCCAGCAGGCCGCATGCGACCGAAGCGGATAAGTAGACAAGCAAGGGAGCGACGCGCATTGAAGGGTTCTCCATGATGGACCGGCTGAGCCTCAAACTTCTGCTCTAGATGGATTCATGAACCCATCGAGCCGTCTGCGGCCCCTTCGATCCAGTGGTCAAAACTCGAATCTTCCGGCGAGCGTGCCCATGTTCCCGGTGATCATGGATGCACCCGCGGTGCCTGCGCCGACCACAGGCCTGGCGATCACGACGTTTGTCGAAGAGACACTCACATGCGAATACCCCGTGAGATGGGGATGGGCATCACTTCAGAGAAAGCAAGAGCACCTCGGACGCGCAGCCGCAAGAGGCAAGTAATCCCCACAGTAGCCTCACTCGGAGTCGGCCCTTGCGCGATCCCGCGACCGACTGCGGCGCCCGGCTGAGAGGGGTCCGGACCGCCAAGGGAGGTTTGGAATATTCTTATAGCCACGAGGCGAAAGTCAATGGTCTTTACTGCTTCATCGCGACAGTTCGCTGCTTCGCTGTGGCGGGCCTTGCAAGATACAGTCACGCTGCGCGCACGGGTTCAATCATGGACCTCTGTCGACCCTCACTTCGTTCACTCTCCTGGAAAAGCGATGACAGCTCGATCCGGGCGGGGCCGCGACGAGGCTGCAAGCGCAAAGCAGGCCGACCTTGCCGTGGAAGCGCATCGACATGGTGAAGGCTCCTCGCCGAGCTGCGACACGCGGAATGGGGACACGCGCCATTGTTCTTGGTGGGATCTGGGCGTCAAACAGAAACTCGGCGAGTGTTCCGAAGAGACAGGAGTGGACCCGTTCTGGGCGTACACTGATGAGCTGGCAGTGATGTGATTGGGAGTCTTCGTCAGCCGAGTGGTCGGCGAACAGCACGCGGCCGGAGATCCGCGGCGCCGCGGCGATCTCGTTGGACGCACCAAAAGGGACTGCGCAGGAGAGAGCCAGAGTCGCGCAGGAGATCTAGCGGCGCTGCGCAGGACGATGCCAAGGCCGCGCAGGAGAGCCAGCGGCGCTGCGCAGGAGGCGGCCGTGGCTGCGCAGGAGAGCCAGCGGCGCTGCGCAGGAGGCGGCCATGGCTGCGCAGGAGCGCCGCCGGCGCTGCGCAGGAGGCGGCCGTGGCTGCGCAGGAGCGCCGCCGGCGCTGCGCAGGAGGCAGCCATGGCTGCGCAGGAGCGCCGCCCGCGCTGCGCAGGAGGCGGCCGTGGCTGCGCAGGAGCGCCGCCGGCGCTGCGCAGGAGGCAGCCATGGCTGCGCAGGAGCGCCGCCCGCGCTGCGCAGGAGGCAGCCATGGCTGCGCAGGAGGCGGCATTCAGTGATGAAGGACACAGAATCGACGTGCAGGAGGCCAGTTGAGCTGCGCAGGAGCCGCGCAATAGTGAGCAAGAACACATGACGGTGGCGCAGGAGGGCGGCCGCGCGGTTATGGAGCGCCATCCCCCGCCTCGGCTTGGGCGGGCGCGGGCCGACGACAGGCCCGCGAGCGCGCCCCCCTCTCCCTCATCGGAGTTCACCAAGCGCGTTCAGGGCACCAAGCCCGCCCCCCGGCAAGTCACCAACGTGGTCGTGGTCGTGAACGTGGTCGTGGTCGTGAACGTGGTCGTGGTCGTGGTCGTCAACGGCTCGGTCGTGAACGTAGACGTCCCCAATCGTCGCCCAAGGTTTTCGCGGAACGTTCACGTCCACGATCGTGTCGTCGACGACCACGACCACGACCACGACCACGACCACGACCACGTCTGAAGATCCCGCACATCTTTTTTTGATCCGTTTCGGACCCGCCAAGCGTCTGAAATGTCATGGGAAATCCCGATGTGGCGGAAGCGACGCCGTCGCTCGTGCGCGAGTTCGAGACGGTGCAGCTGGGCGATGCGCGCCTGCATCAGCGGGTCCGGGCGGTGGTGGCGCGGCTGAGCGTCGCGCCGGGCGAGAGCTTCCCGGACGCGCTGAAGACAGAAGCCGAGCTGGAGGGCTTCTACCGGCTGCTTGGCAACAAGCGCGTGTCGTATGGTGCGCTGGTGCAAGCCCACAGCGAGCAGACCCTCGAGCGGATGGCCGGTCACGACACGGTTCGCGCGGTGCATGACACCACCGCGGTCGCCTTCGACGGCGACGGCGCACGCAAAGGGCTCGGTCCGCTCAACGGCAAGGACACCCAGGGCTTTTTGGCGCACGCGACGCTCGCCGTGGCCACCGACGCGATCAACCAGCCGCTCGGACTGCTGGGGCTGGCCTGCTGGGCCCGCAAAGCCTCCGCCCTGTCCAAGAGCCCACGCAAGAAGAACAGGACGGGCAGCGACTATGCGCGCGTGACCGACAAGGAGTCGACGCGCTGGCTGCGGCAGGTGGAGGCGGCCGAGCAGGCCGTGGGCGACCGCACGTCGCTGGTGCACATCATGGATCGCGAGGCCGACGCCTACCCGCTTCTGTGCGCCATGGTCGAGCAGGGCCACCGCTTCGTCGTGCGCATGGCGCGCGATCGGAACGTGGCGGAGCTGGCCGAGGACGAGGAGGAATCGCTCGACGACAGCGAACGGCTGCGGCTGAGCGAGGCGCTGGTCGAGCTGCCGATCCGGCTTAGCCGCGAGGTCGTGCTCACCCAACGCCGCGCCGGCCCGGTACCTGCGCGCAAGCGCGCGCACCCCGAGCGCTCGGAGCGGAGGGCCACGCTGGGCGTCGGCGCCCGGCGCGTGGCGCTTCGCCGTCCGTACTACCTGCCCGAGCTGGCCGAAGAGCTGGCGGTCAACATCGTGTGTGTGCAGGAGATCGACACCCCAGCGGGCGAAGAGCCGGTCGCGTGGGTGCTGGCGACCAACGAGCCGGTCGACACGCCCGACCAGATCGCAGCGATCGTCGACCATTACCGGGCACGGTGGCTCATCGAGGAGTTCTTCAAGGCGCTCAAGACCGGCTGCGCCCTCGAGACGCGCCAGCTCGAGAGCTTCCGGAGCCTGACGAACGCGCTGGCGCTGTTCGCTCCGATCGCGTGGCAGATGCTGCTTCTGCGCTCGCTGTCACGCCTTGAGCCCAATGCACCTGCGGAACGAGCCCTGAACCCCACGCAGCTGAAGCTGCTGCATCAGCACCAGCCCAAGAAGCTGCCGGCTCAGGGGGCGACGGTAGTCGATGCGCTCTACGCCGTTGCCGGTCTTGGTGGACATCTGAAGCGCAACGGTCCCCCCGGCTGGCTGACGCTTGCGCGCGGAATGCAGACCTTGCTCATGCTGGAGATGGGCTGGAACACCGCCGTTGCCAACACAGCGAAAACTAAGGGGGAAATGTGATCAATCCTCAGACGACCACGTTCACGTTGGTAACCGCCGGGGGCGCTGACGCGGCGCTACCTATCGAGAGGGCGCTCGCTCAGACCCCGGCGCCCTCCCGGAGCACGATCGTTACGTGCGACAGCCCGGTCCCGCCGAGGAGCATCGCCTTCACCAGGAACTCCACCATCGTGTCGAGGCACTCGGCGGGCGAGAATCCCGCCCTCCCCGCCCCGAGCAGCGGCAGCGCCATGCTCCGGAGCTTCATCGTGTCCGCGTGATAAAAACACCCCTCCAGGAGCCGCAGGATGAGGTCGCGCGTCGGTCTGTAGGTCGCCACGTGATCCCAGTCGAGCGTGATCGCGTGAAACACGAACCGCGCGTTCAACCTGCCAGCGGAGCTGACCACCACCCCGCCGTGACGCACGGGAACGTACTTGCGCGTCTCCATGTGGCACACGCCGCCGCTCGCGTGGTTCAGGGCGAGCGCCACGCCGCCCGACATCGTGAGCTGCCCGTCGTCCGCGCTCACGAGCGCGTCGGCCGACACGCCTGCGATGTTCGCGCGCACGATCGAGAGCGTCCTGTCCCCGTGGAACTGCAAGGCCGTGACCGGCCCCGCAGGGCCGCCCGACAGGAGGGCGGGCCGGAAGCGCTTGTACTGCTCCATGTACACGCGGAGCGTCAGGTCGTGCGGGTCCCCCCAGCGGGTGCTCTGGGCGCCCACGAGGGCGGTGTCGATCTCCTCGAACGACTGAAAGCGGTCCTTCGGGTCCTTGGCCAGGCAGCGCTCCAGGACGGCCTGCACGTCCTCGTCAAGCTCGGGACGGAGCGCCCGCGGCCGGGCCGGGATGTCCTGCCGGTGCGCGAGCAGGAGCGGCAGGAGCTCCTGCTCCTCGAACGGCCGCTGGCCCGTGGCCGCGTGGTAGAACGACGCGCCATAGCTGTAGATGTCCGCGCGCGTGTCGCTCTCCTGCGGGCTCCACGCCTGCTCGGGCGCCATGTAGAACGGCGTCCCCAGCACGGTCCCCATCGCGGTGAGGGGCTGCTCCCGGAGCGCCGACGGCCCCGTCGTGGCGGTCAGGCGCGCGAGGCCGAAGTCGGCGACCTTCAGCTCCCCTGACGGCGCGATCAGCATGTTCGACGGCTTCAGGTCGCGGTGCATCACGCCGAGCTCGGTCGCGGCGGCCATCCCCCGCGCCGCGTGGAGCATGTAACGCCGCAGATCGTCGAGCGGCAGCGGCCCGCCCTGGAGCCGCGCGGCCAGCGACGGGCCGCCCACGTATTCCATGACCATGAACGGCGATCGGCTCGAAAGGAAGCCGAAGTCGTAGCAGCTCACCACGTGCGGCGACTTGATCAGCGCCGAGATGCGCGCCTCGCGCAGCATCCGCTCCCCGGCGTTCGGATCCGTGTGCCCGGTGAGCACCTTGATCGCCACGACCCGAGCGAGCGCGAGGTGGCGCGCGCGGAAGACGGCGCCCATGGAGCCCACGCCGAGCAGCCCCTCCACGCTGTACCGGCCCGCGAGCTCCTTGCCCAGCGTCGACGCGTCGATCATGAACGGACCATCGCTTGCACCAGCGATGATGTTCGGAACCCCGCGCGCCGCGGTCAAGGGGCACGGCGCGCAGCGCGGATCAGACGGCGTACGCCGCGGGAGCGCCGCCCTGCGCGCGCTGGCGCGGCGCCTCGCGCAGCCTCGCGATCTCGGCCTCGACGCGGGCTCTGAGGCGCGGATCTTCGGCGAGGCGCCTGGCCCAGAGCCGCTTGATGCGCACCCACACGGTGCGCCGGATCGCGCGCTCGCCGAGCGCCGCCGCGCCGCCGCTGCGCTCGGTCGCGACGATCAGCCGGGCATAATCGGCCGCATGCAGCGGGCCACAGACGGCTTCCCACGCGCCGACATAGGCCGCGTCGAACCTGTCGCGGAGCGCCCGCTCGCGGCTCCTGGCCTCTTCCGTCATCGAGTCCCGCCACCGCCGCTCGGCCTCTGCCCAGCGCGCCTCGGACAGGCCGTGCGCCTTGAGCACGTCGGCGCGGGGGACAGGCTTCTCGGCGAGCTCCGCCGCGACGATCGCGCACCGCTCGAGGCTCACCTCTTCTCCGTCTCCGAGCGGCGGGAGCGGCCCGGAGGGCGATTCGTCCTCGCGCCGGAGGACGTGAAAGAAGCGGGACGCGGCGGGTCGCTCGGGCTCACGCACGAGGACGCCCGAGGCCGGGGCGGCGTAGGAAGAAGACTCGACGGGCGGCGGCAACACCTCGACGGGCGGCGGCAACACCTCGACGGACAGCGGCAACACCTCGACGGACAGCGGCAACACCTCGACGGGCGGCGGCGGAGCATCCTCCAGCGCGAGGGTCGCGAGCCCGATGGACGGGCCGGGCGCCGGTGAAGCGAGCGCGCCGGACCAGGGCGCGCCGACGATCGGCGCCCTGAGCTCGAGCCGCGGCGCCGACCTCGGGTCGAAGAAGAACGGGATCGCGGGCCGCTCGCCGACGAGCACCTCCTCCTCGCTCGACAGGGCGAGCGTCGCGCTCGCGACGGCATCGATCAGGGGTCGCGCCGACTCGGGCCCGCTCTGCCCCGCCGATCCCGGCGCGGCCACAAACGGCAGCGCCGCCGCGCATACCGCCGCCGCGCCCTGCTCGTCGGTGAGCGTCGCGCTCACGGCGGCATCGATCAGCGGTCGCGCCGGCTCGGGCCGGCTCTGCCTGGCCGATCCCGGCGCGGCCGCGAACGGAAGCACCAGCGCGCGCACCGCCGCCTCGCCCTGCTCGTCGGAGAGCGCGACCGTCTGCTGCGGCGACGGGCGCTGGATCAGGTCGATGATCTCGATCTCGTCGTCCGAGAGGTGGATGGTGCACCCCGGATCCCCGTCCCGAAGGCGCGCCGGGCCAGGCGCGCCGGGCGCGTCCTCGATGTGCACGGTCCCTTGCGGGCCGATCCGGAGCGCGTCCGGAGCCGCTCCCGGAGCGCCCGAGGCCCGCCCGAGGCGCAGGTCGGGCCACGCGAGCTCCTCGCCGTCGACCGCGACGCCGGCGACGATCCGCACGGCCGCGAGGGCGCCGTCGTCGACGGGGACGATCTGACGCCACACGACCGTGCAGCGCTGCTCGGCGCCGTCGATCCGGAGCGTGTCCGCGTTGAGCTCGATGACGTCGCCCCCCGTCGCAGGAGGCATGGCGAGCCCGTGGATCCGCGCCATGCCGCGCGCCCGGGGCAGGCGCATCTCCAGCCGGCGAGCGGCCGGGTGCAAATTCTCGAGCACGATCCACTCGTCGCCGCGCAGATAGTCGATCCGCTGGTCCGGGGGCGCCGCCTGGAAGTACGACCAGTCGAAGCCGGCGGGGATCTCCGCGTTCGGGCCCTCGAGCGTCTCGCGCCGGGTCTTGCCGAGCAGCCGCTTGCGCACGGGCCAGGCGCGCGCGATCGGGCCGAGCCCCGCGGGCCGCGCGGGGTCCTGCGGGTCGAGGACGCGGGCTTCGCCGTCGCTCGCGTCGATGCCGAAGGGGTTCTCCAACCCGTTCGCGCCGCGCGCTGCCTTCTCGTACACGAGGGGCATCCGCTGGAACGGCTTCCTGTCGCGGACGAGGAGGCGTTTGTCGAGCGCGCAGCCGCTCGCGCCGAAGACAGCGAGCCGCACCGGCAAGGACTCGACGTGCGCCCCGTCAGGGGCGTGCGCGTCGCCCGTGAAGAGCACGTCCGCGCGGCCCAGGTAGGGGGCGAGATCGCCGGTGAACCGCACGCTCCGCGCGGGGTTCTTGCCGTGATGCACCTCGGCGCGGAAGATCTCCTGCGGCTCCGTCCGCCACATGGCCGCGCCCGGCGTGAACGCGAAGCTCGCCTTGACGATGATCGTGATGTAGCGCTGGCCCTGCGTGCGCCACGAGACGGCGGCGGCCTCCGCGCCCGGGAGCGACGCCACGGCGTCGGGGGGCAGCGCGCTCACGACCGCCTCCTTTTGTAGAAACACCTCGCCATCGCTCGCATCGCGTCAAGCATCGCTCTGCGACGATTGAACCCGCTCAAGGTGAACATCGTGTTGCAATCGCGTGATCCGCGTGTGGAGCCGGCGCGGCGGCGAGGGCGTTGGCAGACGGGGACCGGCGCCGCCGCTCACCCGCCGCACGGGTTCGCCCGGCACGCCCGGACGAAGCCGATCTCGCTCTGCCCCGCCTCGATCTGTTCGATCCACCAGCCGAGCCCCGGGTGAGCGGCCCGGATGAGCGCCGCCGTCTCCGCGAAGCGCGCCGTGTCCCCGCGCGCGGCGTAGATCTCGGCACGGAGCGCCTGGGCCTCCGGCTCGTAAACGCCGCGGAGCACGTCGAGGATGGCCGGGTCCACGTCGCCGAGCGGCTGCGGCCCGTACAACAGATAACGCAAGATGCTGTCGAAGCGGAGCGGATCGCCCGGCTCCACGCGGCCCGTGACCGCCGCGCCGCTGTCCGGAGGGAGGCTCGTCCAGCGGCCCCAGGAGCCCGCGCGGGCGGCCTCGGGCGCGAGCCGCCCGAGCTCGCGCTGCTCCTCGGGGCTCGGCGCCGCGAGCTCGATCGGCACCGGCGCGCTCTCCGCGCGGTTCGGCGGCCCGACGTAGACGATCGCCAGCGTGTACTGCCCGGGATCGAGCCCCGCCGGGAGGTACGACGAGACGTCGATGAGCATGCGCCTGCACTCGCCCGGGCACAGGCGGAACACCGGCGTGCCGTGCTCAGGGAGCACGACCGGCGAGGGCTCGGTCCTCACGACCTCCTCGCCGGTGTCCGCCCGCGCGAGGCGGACGCCGATGGATCCTGCGTTGCCCGCCCAGCTCGGGCGCGGTAGCCGCAGGATGCAGGCGCCAGGGCGGTCGGCGCACAGCGTGATGGCCACGTGCAGGGGGAAGCCGAGCACATAGCGGCGATCGTGGTCGAGCGAGCGGAGCACCAGCCCAGGCGGGCCGACCGGGTCCCCGGCGCTCCGCGTGTGTTCATCGGACATGACAGCCCCTCATCTCCATTGAAGTCCCCTGTTGTTCTCGAGGCGCACGCGCCGGGTCTCCTTCACGTGGCGCCCGCACAGGTCGTTGCCGACCCGCCCGTCGGTCCCAGGGATGAGCTGCTGGTCGGCGTCCACCATCCAGTGGGACCCGTAGTTCATGCAGCACGTCGTCCGGCGCGGCGTCCGGTAATCGAAGTAGCCGCACTTGTGCGGCATCCCGAAGGCGTGCGTGAGCTCGTGGACGATGGTGTGGAGCGTGCCTTGCTCGTAGCCGCGCCGGGGCTGCGCCGCCTCGGGATCCCACCACGCCCTGTGATGGGTGAAGAGGATGGTCCTGCCGGCGAAGTACCTCGCCGGCCCGACGTCGATCGTGGGGCTCATGCCGGCGACATAGGCGGCCCCTGAGCCCCGCACGTCGGCCTCGGCGCTCGCGGGGATGCCGTAGCCCGGAGGCTCCCACGCCCCTTCCCTGCGGCGGGCCCGCGGGAAGAAGAAGAGGCGCCTCTCGTACGCGTGCGCCAGGGACCCGTCGCCCGCCGTGAACTGGCTCTGGATGTCGTGCGGCGCCAGCCAGAGGCGGGTCCGCGGCGGGTCGTCGAGGATGGCCGCGCTCGCGACCGAGAAGCTGATCTGCCAGTTTTCCCAGCGAAACGTGATGTAGCTCGCGTCCGGGTGGGTGCCTGGGATCTCCACGTACTCGCTGCGCCGCTCGCCCTCGCCGCCGTCCAGGATCGTGACGCTCCCGGAGAAAAGCACCTCGCCCCGGACCTCGGGCACCGGGTGCGGCTCGAGCGCGGCGATCAGGCAGAACCAGCCAGGGTCCCCGGCGTGCTCGAAGTGCTCGCTCACGAAGCGCGAGGCCATGTCGCCGAGCGTCTCCGCGTCGAGCGCCAGGCGCTGCAGGTCCGGGATCACGCGCGCCTCGGCGAAATCGAGCTGGCTGAAGACCGGCTCGAAGTGCGCCGGCACCAGCTCCACGGGCAGCGGGGGTGCGCTCTGCATCCGGATGTACTCGACGTCGATCCGGCGCCAGAGCGTCATGATCCCGGTCTCGTCGCCGGCCGCCTCGGCGCCGCCGGCGGCGTCGAGCGCGGCGCTCACGATCAGGTTGTCTCCGGCGATATCGGTCATGTGGCGCCGGACCTTGCTCCTCCCCCCGACGATCGCCGTGCTCGCGCTGGTCTGCGTCACGTCGGACAGCGCGTAGCCCTCCAACTCTTCCCAGCCAGGCGCCCTGTCCTGCGTTCCCTCGTTGTCGCCTTCGACCGGCCCCACATAGTTCCCCGCGGCGTCGTAATCGTTCTCGTCGAGGGTGGGAGCCCAGTCCGGGTGCACCTCCGGCCGCTCATTCGAGGGATCGTCGGGATCGCGCGCGCTCCAGCGAATCCGGGCTCCTTCTGGCAGCTCGCCCTCGGAGCTCGTCACCTCGACGGTGATCTCGACGAGCTGCGTATTCTTTGCCCATTGCCCGTCGAGATCTCGATTGATGTAGACGCGTCCTCGGTTATCGAGGCTCTTGTAACCAGGCTTGTATCCAGCCGCCCGCGTCGTCCCCGGCGGCGCCGTGCTGTCGGGAAAGCCCGGCAGATACAGGCCCTTGATGTCGACAATACGGACCGAGATCATCGGGGCAGAGCATTGCAAATGCCGCGCTCAGCTCGGCCGCCTCCGGGCCTCTCATCCCCCGCGGCGCCTGCCCTCCGCTTGTCGCTTTCTCCCGGCGCGCGTTCGTGCGTAGACTCCGCGCCCTCATGAGCTTCGAGCCAGTTGCAGGTTTTCGCTTCGGCGCCGTCAGCGCCGGGATCCGGAAAGACGGGCGCATCGACGTCGCGCTCGCGGTGGCCGATCAGCCGGCGGTCGTGGCCGGCATGTTCACGCGGAATCTGGTGCGCGCGGCGCCCGTGGACATCGCCATGCAGCGCGTCCGGTCGGGGCGCGCTCGCGCCGTCGTCGCCAACAGCGGGTGTGCGAACGCCTGCACGGGCGAGGCAGGGTGGAAGGCGACGCTCGATACGACGCGCGCCGTCGCCGAGTCCATCGGCGCCTCGGAGGACGAGGTGCTCCCCGCCTCGACCGGCGTGATCGGCGCCGTCCTGCCCGCGCACCGGATCATCGAGCGTGTCCCCGAGCTGTCGGCGCGCCTGTCGCCGAAGGGCTACCTCGATTTCGCCCAGGCGATCTGCACGACGGACCGCTGGCCGAAGCTCGCGCAGCGCAAGCTCGGCGCCGGCGCGACGCTGCTCGGCATCGGCAAGGGCGCCGGGATGATCCACCCCGACGTGGGCCCGCCCCACGCGACGATGCTCGTCTTCCTGTTCACCGACGCCGTGCTCGACGCCGGCGAGGCGAGCGAGGCGCTGGCGGCCTCGTGCGACGTGACGTTCAACGCGTGCAGCGTCGACGGGGACACCAGCACCAACGACACGGTGCTCCTCTTGTCCTCCGGCGCGTCCCAGCGCCGCGTCTCGCGCGACGAGCTCTCGGCGGGCCTCACCGAGGTCTGCGGCGAGCTCGCGCGCTCGATGGTGGCCGACGGCGAGGGCAGCACGCACGTCGCCGAGATCCGCGTCCGCGGGCTCGCGACGCGCGACGGCGCGCGCGCCGTCGCGCGCACGGTGGCCACGTCGATGCTCGTGAAGACAGCGCTGTTCGGCAAGGACGCGAACTGGGGGCGGCTGCTCGCCGCCGCGGGCCGCGCCGGCGTCCCCTTCGACCCGCGCGAGGCCCAGATCCTCGTCGGCGGGATCCCGATCGTACGGAACGGCGCGCCGGTCGGGGCGGAAGCCGAGCTCAAGGCCAACGAGGTGCTCGCGCGCGACACCTACGTCATCGAGCTCGTGCTCGGCAGCGGCCCCGGCGACTTCGCGTACCTCACGAGCGATCTCGGACACGGCTACGTCGACGTGAACGCGGGGTACCGCTCCTGATCCTCACGGGGTGACCGGCCGGGCCGCTCGCAGGAGCGCCCCCGCGCCTTCGCCCTGACCGGAAGCGCCTGCTGCGGCATTCCACATCACTCCCGGGCCTCGAGCGCCGGCCGTCCCCCGCCTCGCCGCCGCGCGACCCCGCGGATCAGTGAACCTCGCGCGACGAGCGCAGGTGAACGCAGGTTCACAAGCGGGTTCACAAAATGAGCGCCTCGTCGGGCTTCCCGGCCCTCCTCTCCTGCCGCCCCGTGGCACGCTGCGTGTTAGCGCGCGTCATGGTAGTCGTGCGGGAAGGCCGCGCCGGTGCCGGCCGCCGCTGGAGGACTTCGATGCTTCTTCATTCCCCCCTTGCGAAGATCCTGGGTCGAGGCGCGCTGTTCCTGATGATCGCCGCGACCGCGACGGGCTGCGGCGGCTGTGGCGACGCGTCGCTCCAGTGCGACCCCGATGGCGACAACTGTTTCCTCTGCGACGGCTACGGGTGTCGCCCCGTGGAGCCGGACGTCGACACCAGCAGCGGCGGTCGGGGCGGCGCGGGTCCGGCAGACCCGGGTCAGGGCGGCGGGGGCGCGGGCGGCGCGGGCGGCGCGGGCGGCGCGGAGAGCGAGTGCGACGCGGAGCTCACCACGTGTCCCTGCGAGGGCGACGGCGCGTGCGAGGACGGCACGCGGTGCGTCGACGGGCTCTGCATCGCGGCGTGCGAGTTCAGCTACGAGTGCGGCGACGGCAGGGTGTGCGTGAACGGCGAGTGCGCCGATGGCTGCTCCAACGCCGCGCCCTGCGCGGAGCCCGGCACGCGCTGCGACCGCGGGGTCTGCGTCCCCGACCCCGCGAACCCCGCGTGCAGCGACGCGGCCCCGTGCGAGGGCGGCGCGGTCTGCGTCGACGGCGCCTGCACCACCGGCTGCGCGACGCACGCGGACTGCGCGCCCGGCGAGGTGTGCAATGCGGCCACCGGCGCGTGCATGGATGACCCCTCTCCTCAGCCCGGCTGCGGCGCCAAGGCCTGCGCGGCGCAGGGCCAGGAGTGCATGGATGACGGCTACTGCCACTACCCGTGCGAGAACACGCGGGCCTGCCAGCTCATCGACAGCCGCTTCGTCGGCTGCGACGACGGGTTCTGCAAGACGCGGGAGGAGGTCGCGCCGGAGTGCTCGCTCGACGAGCCTTGCCCCGACGGCGAGAGCTGCATCTCGGGCAAGTGCCTCTGATCCGCCGCACACCTTGACCGTCCGTCACGCGGCAGGTAATCGGCTCCAATGGTCGCCCGCTCTCCTGTCCATCGGTCCGCGCATCGGTCCGCGCCGCTCCTCGTCCGGATCGCCCGCGCCGCCGCCGTGTCGCTCGCCCTCGCCGTGCCGAGCGTCGCCGCCGCCGAGACCCGGATCGCCGTCGTCGACGTGCAGCACGCCGTCATGCAGACGGAGGACGGCATCCGGGCGCAGGCCACGCTGAAGAAGCTCTTCGACCGGCGGCAGCAGGAGCTCGACGCGAAGCAGACCGAGCTCCAGCGGGCGCGCGAGGACATCGAGAAGCAGTCGCGCGTGCTCTCGCGCGAGTCGCTCCAGAAGCGGATGGAGGACTGGCAGCGCCAGATGGTCGAGCTCCAGACCGTGTTCGTCGACTACAACAAGGAGCTCCAGAAGAAGCAGGGCGAGCTCACCGGGCCCATCCTCAAGAAGATGATGCTCATCGTCGGCAGGATCGCGAAGAAGTCGAGCTACGAGATCATCTTCGACAAGCAAGCGGCCCCGTACGTCCGCGCCGATCTCGACCTGACGGAGCAGGTCATCCAGCTCTACAACACCGGCGGCGGCGAGGACGACGCCGGCGGCGACAAGGCAGAGAAGAAGGACGACGCGAAGTAGCGCGCCGCCCGCGCGCTCCACACCGCGGAAAGGAGCCGGCCTTGCCTGACCGAACCCAAGCGCCCGTCACGCTCGACATCCATCAGATCCTGTCGATCCTGCCGCACCGTTACCCCCTCGTGATGGTCGACCGGGTGACGGAGATCACCGCCAACAAGTGCATCCGCGGCTACAAGTGCGTCGCTTACAACGAGCCCTGGTTCCAGGGGCACTTCCCCCAGCGGCCGATCATGCCCGGGGTGCTGATCCTGGAGTCGCTCACGCAGCTCGGCGGCATCCTCGCCTACGCGTCGGATCCGTTCGACGCCACGTCGAACCTCATGTTCTTCCTTGGCATCGACAAGGCGAAGTTCCGCCACACCGTGACGCCCGGCGACCGGCTCGATCTCTACGCCGAGGTGCTGCACCACCGCTCGAACGTCTGGAAGCTGCGCGGCGAGGCGAGCGTCGACGGGACGCTCTGCGCCGAGGGAGAGATGCTCGCTTCCATCGTCGATCGCGAGCCCTGACCGAGGAGGGAGATCTCGTCATGAGGCCCAGTCCATCGCCGTCGTTCGCCCGTGTCCTCGCGGCCCTCTGCGCCTCGCTCGCCCTCTCGCTCGCGGGCGGCTGCGGCGGCGCCGCGCCCCTCGCGCCCCCGGCGCCCGAGACGGGCGGCGGCCTGATCGGCTCGGCGGCGCCCGAGCTCGCGGCCGAGGTCGTGAGCGGCGAGGGGCCGTCCACGCTCAAGGACGCGCGCGGCAAGGTGGTGATCGTCGATTTCTGGGCGACCTACTGCCGCCCCTGCAGGAAGTCGTTCCCCAAGTACCAGGCGCTCCTCGACCGCTTCGGCGGCGATCTCGCCGTGCTCGCCGTCTCCCTCGACGCGCCCGAGGACGTCTCGACGGAGCAGCTCACGGCGTTCGCGGACGAGGCGGGGGTGAGGTTCAAGATCCTCTGGGACAAGGACCAGAGCGCGGAGAAGGCGTACAAGCCGCGGAGGATGCCGACCGCGTTCGTCGTCGATCGGGGCGGCGTCGTGCGCCATATCCACGCGGGCTACGAGGATGGCGAGGAGGACAAGATCTCCCGGGAGATCGAGGCGCTCCTCGGCCCGGGGGCCGCTCCGCCGCCCGCCGACGGCGGCCGCCAATCCCCTTGAGGCTCCCGAGGAGGCGACGCTCGTCTTGACGACCCCCACCCTGATCCGGCGCGTCTCGGTCGAGGCGCTCGACATCCCGCTGCACGAGCCGTTCGGCATCGCCGGCGGCGCGCAGGAGCGCGCGGCGAACCTCCTCGTCACCGTGGAGCTCGCCGACGGGACGCTCGGCTTCGGCGAGGCGGCGCCGCTGCCCGCCTTCAACGGCGAGACGCAGGACGGGTCGCGCGCGGCCGCCCTCTCCCTGCGCGAGGCCGTGGTCGGCTCGGACGCGCGCGCGTGGCGCGCCGTCGCGCGCGCGCTCCACACGGCGGCCGGGGGCGGCGCAGGCGCGGCGCGCTGCGCGATCGAGACCGCGATCCTCGACGCGCTGACGAAGCGCGCCGGCATGCCGCTCTGGGCCTTCTTCGGCGGCTCCGGGACGGCGCTCACGACCGACATCACCATCACCACCGGCTCGCCGGAGCGCGCGGAGGAGGCCGCGCGGCGCGCCTCGGGCATGGGATTCCGCACGCTCAAGGTGAAGGTCGGCGGCCGCCTCGCCGCGTCGGATCCGGCGCGCATCGAGGCGATCCACGCGGCCGCGCCCGGGGCGTCGCTGATCCTCGACGGCAACGGCGGGCTCACGGCGGGCGAGGCGCTCGCGCTCGTCGCGCACGCGCGCCGGCTCGGCGCGGACGTCGCGCTGCTGGAGCAGCCGGTGCCTCGGGACGACTGGGACGGCATGAAGGAGGTCACGCGGCGCGCCGGCGTCGACGTGGCCGCCGACGAGAGCGCCGCCTCCGCGGAGGACGTCCTCCGCGTCGCGGCGGAGCGCGCGGCGACCGTGGTCAACATCAAGCTGATGAAGGGCGGCATCGCCGAGGCGCTCGACATCGCGGCGGTCGCCCGCGCCGCGGGGCTCGGGCTCATGATCGGCGGGATGGTCGAGTCGGTGCTCGCGATGACGGCGTCGGCGTGCTTCGCCGCCGGCCTCGGCGGGTTCTCGTTCGTCGATCTCGACACGCCGATGTTCCTCGCCGAGAACCCGTTCGACGGCGGCTTCCTCCAGCGAGGCCCGGCGCTCTCCCTCGAGGGGATCCGCGCCGGCCACGGCGTCACCCCGGAGCGCCGCGATCCAGGGGCGGGCTAGCTGTCGCGTCGCCGACGGCGCCGATCCACGCCGGTATGCCCAGCTGATCGAACGGGCCTCGCAGGTCGTCGGGCAGCGGCGCGGCGAGGCGCAGCGGCGCGCCCGTCTCGGGGTGGGCGACGGCGAGCTCGGCCGCGTGGAGCGCGAGGCGGTGCAGCGCATAGCGCTCGCGGAACAGGCGGTTGTGCTCGCCCTTGCCGTAGTTCACGTCGCCGATGATCGGGTGGCTGATGTGCTTGAGGTGCCTCCGCACCTGGTGCAGGCGGCCCGTGCGCGGGCGCGCCTCGACGACGGCGTAGCGCTCGAGCGCGTGGAGGCGCTCGAAGTCGGTGACGGCCGGGACGCGCGGGCCCCCTTCGCGCCGCGGGATCGGGTGATCGATGCACCCGCGCTCGGGGGGAACGCCGCGGACGAGCGCCAGGTAGCGCTTCCGCGCGAGGCCCTGCTCGAACTGCGCGCCGAGCAGCGCCGCGGCGGCGGAGTCGAGCGCGACGAGCAGCACGCCGCTCGTCGCCCGGTCGAGGCGGTGGACCGGATAGACCTTCCGGCCCAGCGCGCGCTCGGCGAGGTCGACGAACACGACCGGCGCGCTGCCCCAGCCGCGGTGCACGAGCAGCCCGGACGGCTTCGCGAAGGCCGCGACGCGATCGTCCAGGTGCAGCAGGGAGAGCTGCATCGCGGCCCCGCTCATCCGGTCCCGAGCGCGAGGTACCGCGCGAGCCGCTGGTAGAGGGCGGCCGCGAGATCCGCGTCGTGCTCGCAGACCTCGGCGAAATCGTCCTTGCGGATCCGGATGAGCCGCGTGCGCGCCGCGGCCACGGGCAGATCGCCCTTGCGCCGCGCGCCCACGAGCGACTCGGGGAAGAGCAGCCCGGAGGACCCGACGCGCCGCCCGTCCGGCAGGTTCACGGCGCCGTCGAGCACCAGGTAAGCGACCAGATCGCTGGCGACGTCGCGCGGGATCCGATCCCCCGCGCAGAGCTCCACCTCGACGCCGGCCGCGAGCGCCCCGAGCACCGCCGCGGGGCTCATGCCGGCGAGGAGCGGGCACGCGGAGAGCACCGACAGATCGCGCGAGGACGGGCCGGCGTCGTCCGCGCGCTTCACGAAGCGCTCCTTGATGTCGATGACGATCACGCTCGCGTTGTCGTGGCCCCCCCGCTCGCGCGCGTGGCCGAGGAGGCCGGCGGCGACCTCCTCGGGCCCGCCCTTCGAGCAGAAGCGGGAGAGCGCCGCCTCGCTGTCGACCGCGTTGTGCACCCCGTCGGTGCAGAGGACGATGCGGTCGCCGCGCGAGAGATCGACGAACACGGTGTCGACCGCGACGGTGCCCGCGAGCCCGATCGCGTTCACGAGCGGGTTCCGTTGCGGCTTCCTGGCCGGGGTCGGGTTGCCGGCCGCGCGGAGCGTATCGTAGAGGGCGTGGTCCTGGGTGAGCTGGACGGTGGTCGTCGGGCGAACCAGGTACGCGCGGCTGTCGCCCGCGTGGGCGAAGAACGCCCGGCTGTGCGCGAGCACGACGAAATCGAGCGTCGTGCCCATCCCCTGGTAGCTCGGCTCCGTGCGGCGCGCCTCCAGGATGGCCGCGTGCGCGGCCTCGCCCACGCGCCGGAGCAGCGCGAACACCTCGCGCCGCGCCTCGATGTTCGGGTCGGCCACGTACGCGTCGAGGATGTCGGCGGCTGGCGGGCGGAGCACCTCGGCGCGCACCGTGTCGACGGCGATCTGAGCCGCGACCTCGCCCGCGGCGTGGCCGCCCATCCCGTCGGCGATGCCGAAGAGGGCGAGCTCGGGGCAACAGAGGATCCGGTCCTCATTGCTCGGGCGGACGAGGCCGACATCGGTCGATGCGGCGAACTCGATGCGATAGTCGAAGCGTGGGAGGATCCGGGACACCGCGACCAGGATAGACACCGTGCGGGCGGCGTCAAAATGGCGCGGCTGTCGACGACCGCGCGACGGCTCCGCGACGGCTCCGCGCCCGCTCGCCTGCGCCCGCCGGCGCTCGCCCCTGCCCCCGCCGCGAGCGCGCGCCACGTCGCCGCCCGCTGCCCCCCTCGCGCGGCGGCGCGCAGCGCGTCGTCGCCCTGGCCCGCCGACGCGGGCCGGCGCGCCCTGCGCACCGGCCGCGGCGAGGCCGTGCCTCCGGCGGACACACCAGCGTGCAACGCGCACGGATCCACGGTTGGCCCGACTCTCGCGTCTTCGGGGAGCATGCAACTCATCGAGGTGGACGTCGGGCGCTTTCGGCTCGAATTGGGCGGAGGGCTCGGGCTGGAGGTCATCGTCCTGTTCAGCCGCTCGGTGGCCTTCTGGCGCTGGGGTGGCGAGCTCGTTGCGGAGGTCAGCGTCGGCGTGAGCTGAGCCGGACAGCCGTCGTCTCGACCTGAGCCCCGCCGGCCACAGCAGATTCGGGGCGCGCAGCGAAAGAGCCCCAGACGAAAAATTCCGGTAGGATTCGGCTCGACCGCATGAGGCCTCGCCGCTGTCTGACATCCACCACGCTCGCTCCTGCCGCGGCTCTGCCGGAGGCCTGCGCAGCGACTCCGCCGTTCACGCTCGAGCTCGGCGGTCCGACGCGGACTGCGGGGCGCGCGACCTCGCGCCGCTCGTGGAGCGCGCGATGACGGTAGAACCGCGGATCGACGTCGCCACGATGCGGCGCGCCCTGTCCACCGCCGAGGCGGTGATGGCGCTGAACCCTCCCGAGTCGCCGATGAGCGAGGGGTACCGGCTGTTCCGGGTGTCGGGCGGTGACGTCGCGTGGCTGGACCTGCCCGCGAACAGCGGCGCGTATGCCGTCTTCGGCTCGCACCCGCGCTGCGACATGAAGTTCGCGTCGGGCGACGACGTCTGCGTGCGCCACCTGGTCGCCACCTGCTGCAACCTCCCCGACGGCGCCTTCGGCCTGCGGCTCATGGATCTGCAGACCTCGATCCCCTTCTTCGTGGACGACGACGTGCCGCGGCGGTCGATCGTCGTCAGCGGCCCGCTGCTCGTGCGCATCGGCAAGCACGTGGTCGGCGGGCTCCCGGTCGGGCCGCGCGCCTCGTCGAGGGCGCTGGAGGTGAGCTCGTGCGGGATGAGCGAGCCGCCGCGCGGGATCGAGAGCATCGCGGGCAAGGCCGTCAGCGAGGGCGCCGCGCCGCCGGCGGCGACCGAGGGCATCACGACCAGCCATCGCTTCGCCCGCGGAGAGATCTCTCACATCACGTCGGTGCGCCCCGTCTCGCACATCGAGGAGATGGTGGCTCCGCGCGCGAAGAGCGGGTACGTGCGGCTCACGCTGCAATCGAGCGAGCGCAGCGCCGCGGTCGAGCTGCCCCAGCAAGCGCTCGACGACGGCGTGCTCCTCGGGCGCGCCGACAACTGCCTGGACCGCGGCCTGCGCGCCGTCCTGAGCACGCACATCTCGCGGACCCACCTGCTGCTCCTGCGGGACGGCACGGAGATCATGGCCCTCGATCTCTGCTCGACGAACGGGACGAGGTTCGCGGGCCAGAAGGTCCGCCGCGTGATGGTGCCCGCCGAGGGCCTCGCGCTCACGCTCGGCCCCGAGCTCACCCTGATCTGGCACCCGCAGATCTGACACGCCGGCCGCGCCTCGCGGCCGCTGGCGCGCCCTCGCGGCGCGCTATGCGCTACGCGCTACGCGCTACGCCAGAAGCTGGCGCGCGATGACGAGGCGCTGGATCTGGCTCGTGCCCTCGTAGATCTGGAGGACCTTCGCGTCGCGCATCATCTTCTCGACGGGGTACTCCTTCACGTAGCCGTTGCCGCCGAACACCTGCACGGCGTCCACGGCCGTCTGCATGGCGCTGTCGGCGCCGTAGGCCTTCGCGAAGCTCGAGACGATCGGGTCGCGCACCCCGTGATCGAGGTTCCACGCGGCCTTCTGGTAGAGCAGGCGCGTGCCCTCGACGCGGATCGCCATCTCCGCGAGCATCCACTGGATGAGCTGGTGGCTGCCGATCGGCTGGCCGAAGGTCTTGCGCTCCTTGGCGTAGGCCACGCACTCGTCGACGCAGCGCCGCATCAGGCCCGTCGCGGCCGCGCCGATGTCCGGGCGGGTCTGGTTGAAGGTCTCCATGGCGAGCTTGAAGCCCTGCCCCTCGGGCGCGAGCAGGTTCGCCTTCGGCACCTTCACATCGTCGAGGAACACCTGGGCGGTGTCGCTCGCGCGCTGGCCGAGCTTGTCCTCCTTCTTGCCGACGCGGAGGCCGGGCGTGTCGCGGTCGACGATGAACGCCGCGATCCCCTTGTGCCGCAGCTCCGGGTTCGACGTCGCGAAGATCACGTAGTAGCGCGCGTAGCTCGCGTTCGTGATCCAGCACTTCTGCCCGTTCAGCACGTAGTCGTCCCCGTGCTTCGTGAAGCGGGTCTTGAGGCCCGCGACGTCGCTGCCCGCGTCCGGCTCGCTCGTGCAGTAGCTCGCCATGATCGGCTCGGCGGTGAGCATGCCGAGGTACTTCTTCTTCTGCTCCTCGCTGCCGGCGAGCTTGATGGGGGTGAGCGCGAGGCCGTTCGCCAGGAAGCTCGTCTGGATCCCGGTACACCCGTACGAGAGCTCCTCGGCGAGGAGGGCGTTCTCGAGCTCGCCCATCCCCGGGCCGCCGTACTCGGCCGGGCAGGTCGGGTTGACGAGCCCGATGTTCCAGCCCTCCACGAAGACATCCATCGGGAAGTACGATTTCTGATCGCACTCGGCCGCGATCGGGAGGATGCGCTCCTTCGTGAAGCGACGCGCCGTATCGATGAGAGCCTTGTGCTCTTCGCTCACAGAGAAATCGACCACCTTGTGACCTCCGGCTCGTGGGGCGGGGACGGCGCTCACCGAGCCCGCCAGCTACGCGGGACGAGGGCCTGCGCCCCCGTCACTGCTTCATTCTGCGCTTACGTCGCTCTAGCTCGGCCCGCACGGCGCGGCTGCCCAGGATGTAGCCGACGATCAGCCCGAGCATCAGCACCACGGGGATGTAGAGCGCGTGCTGCGGGGTCATCTCCCCCAGGTTCGGCATCAGCTCGCCCCCTGGCCTGCTCCAGACCGCGCCTTCTGCACGGCGGCCTCCAGCGCGTCGATGCGCCGGTCGATCTGCTTCTGCCGGCGCCAGGAGAGGAAGACCAGCGCGAACAGGATGAGCCAGATCGCGGCGTACGCCTCGACCAGCAGCTTCTCTCCGCTCTGCATGTCGTTCCCCCCCTGGACGGGGCGGAACGCCTGCGACCGGTCGTCCGACGCGGTGCTCGTCGGCTGCTGCAACGCCGCATGGGAGAACAAGGAATGATGGGAATTCACGTTGTCAGTCCTCTCCGATGCCGGCTTCGAGGGCCTCTTGCTCGATCTCCGCGAGCCGCGCGGACGCGAGATCGACGCGGTAGCGCGCCCACACGAGCGCGAGGGTGAGCAGGGTGAACGAGAGGAAGCCGAAGCCGAGCGCCATCTTCATGTCGGGGTGCCCGAGGCCGCCGCCTTTGCCCGTGATGACCGTGGGGTGGTTACCGCCCCACATCTTCACCGAATAATGGATGATCGGCAGGTTGGCCGCGCCGAGGACGCCCAGGGCCGCCGCGAACTTGCGCTCGGCGTCGCTGTCGCCGGTGAAGGCGCGGAGCACGACGTAAGCGATGTAGATAAGCACGCTGAGCAGCGACGTCGTGAGGCGCGGATCCCACGTCCAGTACACGCCCCACGCCTTGGCGGCCCACAGCGGACCGGTGACGAGGACGATCAGCCCCATCGCCACGGCGACCTCGGCGCCGGCCTTTGCCAGCGAATCCCAGCGCTGGGTGCCGCGCGCGAGGTAGCCGGCGGAGCCGATGAAGCAGACGGTCGCGCCGATGTACATCGCGTACCCGGCGGGGGCGTGGAAGTAGAAGATCTTCTGCACGATCCCCATCGTGGCCTCGGTCGGCACGACGTAGGCCACGAAGTGGAGAGTGCCGATGATGGCGAGGGCCGACGCCGCGAGCAGGACGTAAAACGCGATGCTGGCGCCCGCGGAGGCCCCGCTCGCCGCGCGCCGCGCCGCATCACCGTTCGCTGCCAAAGCCACCTTGTGCGGCGCCTGCTCGACGTTGACGTTGGCTCCCATGCTGTCCGCGCACCGTACTGCCAAGGACGGTCGCGTTCAAGCCGGGGTGACGCGGAGCCGAGCGACGCAGCGCGTGCCTCAGCGCGGCCGCCCCCTCGCTCAGGTGCCGTCCGGCGCGATGGCGTCCCAGCCGGTCGCCTTCGCGAGCCGCGACATCGCCATGTCGAGATCCATCGTCGCGTTCAGCTGGTTAAATCGGTTCGTGGCATATGCCTTGGCTGGATCGATGAGATCCTTGTCCGTCATCGTCCCGACGTCGATTCCTTGCTGCACCATCACGAGCCAGCGCTTCCCGTACTTGGTCGCCTTGCTGTAGGCGTCGAGCCGCTTCTGGGCCTCCACGACCTCGGCATAGGCGGTCTCGACCTCGGTCGCGACCCCGCCCATGGCGAAGCGCTGCGTCGCCGCCATCTCCTCGAGCTGCGCCTCGGCGGCGCGGATGCGCGCCGCTTGCGGCAAGAGGTCGAGCTTCCACTGCAGCGCGAGCGCCGCGCTGTAGTGGAAGAAGTTGCCGGGGTCGTTGGTGAACGGGTTCAGCTGATCCGCGACCTCCGGGGCGGCGCTCACCCCGACCTGCACGGCGATGCCGATGTCGGGGAACAGCTGCGCGCGCGCGAGCCGCACCTGCGCGGACCTCGCGTCGAAGCCCGCGCGCGCCTGCGCGAGCTCCGGCCGGTACAGGCGCGCCGCGGTCAGGTAACGGGTGACGTGGCCGAGCCGGTGCTTCGGCGGGCGGATCGGGAGGTCGGGGATGTCGAGATCCGCGACGCCCGTGTAGAAACGCAGCCCCGCCAGCGCGACCGAGACGTATTTGTCGGCCTCGGCCCCGCGCGCCTCGAGCTCGGCCCCGAAGGTCTGCAGCTTGAGCAGCTCGATGGGATCGCCCTCCTCGCGCTCGACCTGCTCCTCCAGGCGCCGGAGCGCCTTGTCCATCTCGGCCCTCACGTCCACGAGCAGGCTGCGCGAGTCGCGCGCGAGCTGGAGGCCGAAGTAGGCCTTGCGGACGTCGAGCCGCACCGCGTCCCGCTCCTTCTCGACGCTCGCCTGGTTCACCCGGACGTTCGCCTCGGCGGCGTCCCAGAGGTTCGTGATCTTCCCGAACGTCCAGAGCGGGATGACGCCGTCGATGTTCACGCGCCAGCCGACCCCGAGGCTCGAGGTGAGCGAGACGTCGGTGTTCGGGCTGAAGACGTTGTTCCCGCGGACGGTCGGCGCGAGCGCGACGCCGCCCGTCAGCTTGAACTGCGAGAACGGGGCGTACCGGGCCTCGTCGAGCTGCGCGCGGACCTGGTCGAGCTTCGCGCGGGCGACGGCGACGTTCGGGTGATTGCGGTCGGCGAGCGCGAGGACACCGGGGAGATCGTGGACCACCGCCGCCCGCCGCCCGGGAGCCCCGCCGGCGTCGGCGGCGGCAGCAGGGAGCGGCGCCAGCCGGACCGCGAGGGAAACGGCGGCGGCAGCAAGGGCAGCTCGTGCAGCGCGTCGGGCCATTTTCGGCGCAACGTAGCACGAGCCGGCCGCGCGCTTCTGCGACGTGCGCGCGCGACGTGCGCGCGCGCCGTGCGCCGACGTGTCCGCGCGTCAGCCCGCGCCGCCCTTGCCCGGGGCCGCCCCGTCGGTCTCCCCCTGCGCGGCCTCGTCTCCGCGCGAGGCGACCTTTTTCTTCAGCCTCCGGAAGTTCGAGCGATCCATCCCCGCCTGCCGCGCCGCCTCGCTGAGGTTGTTGCCCGTGCGCTCCAGCAGGCGCCCGACGTAGATCTGGTCGAACGCATCGACGGCGCGCTCCTTGGCCTCCGCGTAGGGGAGATCGCAGAGCTCGGCCGGCAAGACGAGCGCGTCCCTCGGAGGGCGAAGCGGCGGCCCGGAGCGCCCCGACACCGAGGGCGGCAGATCCGCGGGCAGGATCGCCTCGCCGCGCGCGGAGATCACGGCGTGCTCGATGGCGCTCTCGAGCTCGCGCGCGTTGCCCGGCCACGCGTGCTCGCGGAGCAGGCGCGCCGCCTCCGGGCCGATCCGCTTGACGTCGCGCCCGTGCCTGCGCGCGCAGCGGTTCAGGAAGTGGCTCGCGAGCAGCGCGACGTCCTCCCTGCGCCGCCGGAGCGGCGGCAGCTCGACGACGATGACGCCGAGGCGGTACGCGAGATCCTCCCGGAGCTGGCCTGAAGAGGCGAGCTCGCGGAGGCCTTCGCACGTCGACGCGATCACGCGCACGTCCACGCGGCGCGGCTCGCCCCCCGCCCTCGCGATCTCGCCGTGCGTGAGGACCCGGAGCAGCCTGGCCTGGGCCGCGAGCGGCAGCGCCGAGACCTCGTCGAGGAAGAGCGTGCCCTTGTCCGCCGCCTCGATCAGGCCCCCGCGGGCGCGGCCGTCCGGCGAGGCGTCGCCGCCTTCGCCGAAGAGCTCGTCCTCGGCCCGCGACGGCGGCAGCGCGCTGCAGTCGACGGCGACGAACGGCCGCGCGGCGCGCGGGCCGCGCCGGTGGACGGCGCGCGCGACGAGCTCCTTGCCCGTCCCGCGCTCGCCCACCAGCAGGAGGGGCGCGGCGACGGCCGCCACGCCGAGCGCCTTCCTGTAGGCGTCCTGCATCGCGGCGGAGCTCGTGATCACCTCGCCGAGCTGCTCGTGCTCGTCGACCCGCTCCTCGAGGGCCCGCGCGCGGCGCTCGAGCCGACCGCGCTCGATCGCGCGCTCGATCGTGATCGCGACCGCGGCCTCCGCGTCGACGGGCTTCGTCACGAACCCGTACGCGCCGGCGCGAACGGCCGCGATCGCGGCGTCGAGGTCGGCGTGGCCGGCCATCACCACGACCTCGACGTCGGGGTACGCGGCCCTGATCCGATCGAGCACCTCGGCGCCGCTCATGCGCGGCATGGCGAGGTCGAGCAGCACCGCCTCGACGCGGGTCGTCGCGAGCAGCCCGAGCGCCGCGGGGCCGTCCTCGGCGGTGAGGACGTCGAAGTCGCGCACGAGCGCGCGCGCCAGGCCGCGGCGCAGGGCGGGCTCGTCGTCGACGAGGAGGATACGGGCGCGATCTGCGGCGTTCACGAGGCGGAGCGGCGAGCGGGGCTAGAGCGGCTTGCGTGAGGGGAAGGGCGGGAGGTCGGTGCCCCGGCGCGTCTGCGGCTCCTTCGGCTCCTCCGCAGCCGTGTGCGCCGCGTGCGTCGCGGCGAAGGCCGGATCGCTCGAGCGCCGGAGCTTCCCTGGCGGGGGTGAGGACTGCGGCTCGCCGCTCGCCGTCGGCGTGTAGATGTGGCCGTGCTGCTGGAAGACGCAGATCCGGTTGCCGCCCTCGCGCTTCGCCTGGTTGAGCGCGCTCTCCGCGGCGCGGATCAGCGCGTCCTTGGAGCGGACGTCGCGCGAGGGGTAGAGCGAGACGCCGATCGAGACGCTGCACGGCCTCACCTCTCCGCCGAACTCGACCGGGTTGCCGGAGGCCTCGCGCCAGATCCGCTCGGCCACCGTCAGCGACCCGGCGAAGTGGGTGCTCGGCAGGACGATGAGGAACTCCTCGCCGCCGTACCGCGCGACCACGTCCACCTCCCGGACGGAGCGGCGGATCCCATCGGCCACGCGCCGGATCACGGCGTCGCCGAGCGTGCGCCCCCCGGTCTCGTTCATCGCCTTCAGCCGATCGATGTCGACGAGCACGCAGGCGAACGGCTCGTGGTAGCGCTCCGCGCGCTTGAACTCCTCGTTGAGGCGCGTGAAGAGGTAACGGTAGTTGTAGAGCCCCGTCATCTCGTCGTGGATGGAGAGCTGCTCCAGGTAGGCGCGCTGCGCCGCGACCTGGTCGTGCAGCCGCTTGATCCGGAGCATCGCCCCGACCCGCGCGAGGAGCTCTTCCTCCTCGAACGGCTTGCAGACGTAGTCGTCGGCGCCGATCTTGAGCCCCTCGACCCGGTTCGCCGTGTCGCTCTTCACGGTGACCAGCACGACGGGGAGGAACGACTCCGACGTCATGCTCTTGAGCAGCCTGCACGCCTCGAGGCCGGTGAGCCGGGGCATCACGATGTCGAGGAGCACGAGATCGACCCCTCCCCGCCCGATCAGCTCGATCGCCTCCTGGCCGTCGTCGACCGCCTCGACCTGGAAGCCCGCCTTCTGAAGGATGCTCGCCAGCATCTGGCGCGCGAGGCGGTCGTCGTCCGCAACGACGATCCTGGCCGGTCGACCGCTCGGGAGCTCGATCGGCGCGGAGAGCGAAGCGCTTCGGAGTTCGTCGCTGTTCGGCACCGGCACATCCTCCCTTCAGCCGGGGCCGGGCGCAACGAGATCGCGCTGCGGTGGACGCCGCCTCGCCGTTGGTCGCGCGCGATCGCGCGCGGTGGGGCCGCCGATCGCAGGAGTTGCTTGGGCAGGTTGCCCGTGCATCGCCGATCTCGCGCGGGCTGCCGTCGCGCTGGTTTCGCGGTAAGGACCCGGCATGACTCAGGCGCGGTTCTGGAAGCTCGCGGCGCTCGCGCTGGCCTTCACGCTCGGCGTGATCCTGTGGGGCGCGTTCGTGCGCGCGACCGGCTCGGGGGCCGGCTGCGGCAGCCACTGGCCGACGTGCAACGGCGACGTCATCCCGCGCTCTCCGAGCGCGGCGACCTTCATCGAGTTCACGCACCGGGCCACCTCGGGCATCGCGTTCCTGCTCGTCGCGCTGCAGCTCGTCTGGGCCTTCGTCGCTTATCCGTCGGGCCACCCGGTGCGCGGCGGCGCGGCCGCGTCGATGCTGTTCATGATCACCGAGGCGGCGGTCGGCGCCGGGATCGTCCTGCTCGAGTACGTCGCGCACGACGCGTCGGCGGCGCGCGCGCTCTGGATGGCCGTGCACCTCATCAACACGTTCCTGCTGGTGGGCGCCATGACCTGCACCCTCTACTGGGCGCGCGGGGGCCGGCGCGTGCGCTTGCGCGGCCAGGGGGTGACGGGCGCGCTGCTCGGCGCCGGGCTCGCAGGCGTCCTCGCGGTGGGTGTGACCGGGGCCATCGCCGCGCTCGGGGACACGCTCTTCGCCGCGGGCTCGCTCCGCGAGGGGCTGGCGCAGGATTTCTCGCCCGCGGCGCATTTCCTGCTGCAGCTGCGCGTGCTGCACCCGACGGTGGCGGCGGCCGTGGCCGTCTACCTCCTCTTCGCCCGCGGCGCCGTCGCTGCCCGGCGCCCCTCGCCCGAGGTCGCGCGGCTCTCGGCGGCGACCGGAGCGCTCGTGCTGCTGCAGATCGGCGCGGGGCTCCTCAACCTCTTGTTGCTCGCGCCGGTGTGGATGCAGCTCGTCCACCTGCTGCTCGCCGATCTCCTGTGGATGGTCCTCGTCACGTTCGCCGCGGCGGCGATGGGCGAGCCGGCCTCGGCGGCGGACGCGGGTCCGCCCGGGGAGAAGGCCCGGCGGGAGGCCGTCGCCATCTAGTTGCCCCTCTGGCGGCGAGCTCGGCCCGGACCCCGGCCGCGGCCAGCCGGAACGCTAGAGATCCGAGCTCTCGTCGCTCCCGGGCTCCTGCGAGATCGTGCGGCGCTCCGAGCGCTTGCGCGATCCCTCGGCCGGCGCCGCGGCGCGCTGCTCGGGGACGGACGGGGGGAAGTCGACCTGGAGCACCATCCCTTGATCGGTCTCGAGCACGCGGTAAGCCGCGTCCGTCTGGGTGCGCAGGTCGATCACCATGTCGAGATCGTTGCCCTGGCCGACGAGCTGCACCTGGGTCACCGGGGTCGCGAAGAACGACGTCACGAGCGGGAAGCGGTTCGTCTGGATCGCCCCTGCGCCCTTCAGCCGGTAGACGAGGCGTCCGGCGGCCTTCGACTCGGCGACGTCGACCTTGCCGCCGTGGATCTGCACGAACACGCGCGAGCCGCCGGCCGGGAGCATGCGGAAGCCGGGGAAGGTGGCGACCGGCCGCCCGGCGAGGCTCGCCTGCGCGTCCTTCTTGGGCTTGCGCGCGCGCCCGGGGCGCTTCGGCGCGCCGGCGCTGCCGCCGCGCGGCTTGTTGACCGCCGGCTTCTGCGGGGCGGCGGCCTTCTCCGGCGCCGCGGCGGCCTTCGGGGCCGGCTGGGCGGTGGCGCCCTGCCCGAGGGCGAGCGACGAGGCGAGGCCGAGGGCGAGCAGAAGGCTCAGCGAGAGGTGCCTGGAAGGTCGCATTCTATCAGTACAGCACGACCGCCTGGCCCAGCAAAGACGGCAGCACGTTAAGCTCCGCGTGTGCCGGCCCGCGCTCCACGCTTCTCGCACGTCATCGGGGTCGACGACGCGCCGTTCGCCCGCGACCACCGCGGCGACGTGCAGGTCGTCGGGACCGTCTTTTCGGGGCTGCGCCTCGAGGGCGTCCTCTCCACCCGCGTGAGGCGCGACGGGCGGAACGCCACGCCCGCGATCGCCGCGATGATCCGCGGCTCCCGCTTCTACGCCCAGGCGCAGGTGGTCATGCTCCAGGGCATCGCTGTGGCGGGCTTCAACGTCGTCGATCTCGCGGCGCTGCACGACGCCCTCGCCCTGCCGGTCGTGGTGGTGGCGCGGCGCCTCCCGGACCTCGACGCGATCCGCGACGCGCTGCTCTCGCGCGTCCGGGGAGGGCGCCGCAAGTGGGCGCTCATCGAGCGCGCCGGCCCGATGGAGCCCGTCGCGAGCGTGTACGTGCAGCGCGCCGGGATCTCGCTGGACGACGCGAGCGCGCTGATCGCGCGGCTCTCGGTGAACGGCCACCTCCCCGAGCCCCTGCGCGCCGCGCACCTCATCGCCGGCGGCCTGACCACCGGCGAGAGCCGCGGGCGCGCGTAACGGTACGGTGACGAGCCTCTGACGCGCGCGAGCCGCGACGGCTCGCGCGCGTCAGAGCGCCTGCCGGCGCGAAGCGCTGGCGGCGCCCGCCTTCTCGGCCTTCTTCCCGCGGCCTGTCACCTTCGAGTAGATGACGTCGAGGTTGGCGTTGATGTCGAGATAGAACTGGGCGTCAGGACTATAGAAGAAGTTCCTGCGCTGGCCGTCCTCCCCGAGCTGCGCCGTTGTGTTGTTGTAGCCGAGCGTGAGGTCGACGACCTCGTAGACCGGGTAGCTCACGTTGATGTCGAACGCCGTGTTCGGGAGGTAGGTGGTCCCGTCGAAGGTATACGGGGCGCAGCCGGTGCTGATCTTGAGGCATCCCTCTCCGAGCTCGGGCTTGAACCGGCTGAGCAGCCCGAAGCTCGTCCCCAGCGAGAGGTCCTTGTAGAGCGGCACGTCGAGATCGAGGCTCGTGGTCAGGCGATTGAGGACCTGGGCATACCCGCTCAGCTGTTCGTCGAGCTCGCTCTCACCGCTCGGGTTCTGCCGGAGTCGTCGGAGGTCCGGGTTCACCCGCATGATCGATCTGGAGAACAGGTGGGCATACGTCACGCCGAGCGTCGCCGTCACATGGTTGAGCCCGTCGGCCTTCGAGCCGAGCAGCTTGATCTTCTGGCTCACCTGCGGGCCGACCGACACGGTGAAGTAGTCGCCCGAGTTCCAGCTCTGCGGCGAGGTCGGCAGGGTCACGCGCAGCCGCATGGCGGCGTCCGTCTTGTACTCGCCTTTGTTCGCGCCGCCGCTCTCCCAGAGCGCGCGGCTGTACCGGGCGCCGAGCGTCGTGTCCTTGAGCTGCGGCTCCCGGTACGTGGCGGTGGTGTCGCTGTTCGTGAGCTCGACGAGCCAGCCGATCTCGGCCGACAGCGACACCTTGTCCTTGGGGCGGTCGAGCAGGTAGTAGCTCGGCCGCAGCGTGAAATCCCAGCCGTAGACCTGGATGTCGGGCGTGTACTCGCCGCCGACGCCGAAGAGGGTCGTGCTGCCGGCCTGGTTCCAGGTGAACGTGGTCCCGCGCCAGCGCAGGTTCGTCTCTTCGTCCTCCTCCTGTACGGTATCGGCCGCGGTGGCCAGATCGAACCGCACCACCGGCGAGACCACGGCGTCGGACCGCGGTGTCGCCGGGGCCGACGGCGGCTCTGCCGGAGGCTCCGGCTGCGCGGGCGGCGCTGGCTCCGCGGGCGGAGCAGCGGCGGGCGCGGCAGCCACGCCCGGCGCAGCCGCAGGGGCGCCGGCAGCCGCGGCAGGAGCGCCGGGCGCGGCAGCGGGAGCGCCGGGCGCGGCAGCGGGAGCGCCGGGCGCGGCCGGCGCCGGGGCGGCCGGTTGCTGCGGCGGCTGAGGCGGCGTGAGATCGGCCGGTGGAGCTGTCGGCTGCGCGGGCGGCGTCTGCGCGGACGCCACCGAGATGCTGCCCAGGACACCGGCAGCCACAAGCAACGATCGGAACGTCATCTCCACTCCCTCTCCTGGTCGCCTCGGACCCTCACGCTCCACCGCGCGCTCGGCCAGACGTCGGCTCACCCTCCGCGCGCCGTCCACCGGCGCGGTCAGCGCGCCGGGACACCTGCTCGGTCCGCCCCCTCTGCAGAAAACGTACCCTGCCGCAATTCGTCTCCAAGCATCGGAAATCACTCAACATACACGGCCACCTCGGCGCGCCCGTTACGCGACTGACGCGCACCCCCGTTGCGAATGTGACGATGCCTGAAGTAAGCCAGCAGGCGATGGAGCCGATGTCCTTCCCGGGCGACAGGGATTCGCCCCTCTCGCCGCGATCCCCAGGAAGCCCGCGCGGCGACGACGGCGGGGGCCACCGGCCCACCGAGATCAACGCCCTCCTGGGCCGCGGTACGCACTTCGAAGGCAAGCTCTTCTTCGAGGGCCGCGTGCGCATCGACGGCAGCTTCCGCGGCGAGATCCGCGGCGAGGACGTGCTCGTGATCGGCGAAGGGGCGCTCGTGATCGGGGAGATCCACGTGGTCACGTGCATCGTCACGGGCGGCGAGGTCCAGGCGAGCATCCGCGCCCGCGACGCCATCGAGCTCTACGCTCCCTCCAAGGTGACCGGCGCCCTGCACGCGCCCGCCATCTTCATCGATCGCGGCGTGCAGTTCGACGGCTCCTGCAAGATGGCCCCGCTCGACGAGGAGCCAGGCGAGCGGCCCCTGCGGCCCCCCGCGGCCTCGTCCGAGCCCGACGCCGACGCTGCCGGACAGGCCGCGAGCGCCGCGCCCACGAGCGAAGACAGCGGCGGCAGCGCGCAGCGCGGCGCCAGCGGCGTGAACGTGAAGCGCGCCGACGCCGATCGCTGAATTCCGACCTCGTCCGAAGAAAGCATGTTTTCTGTAGTGCGCAGGCGTGCGGCTGCCTGCTCACGGAGTTACATGTAGCGAGGGGCTGCGGTCTCGCCGCCCGAGGCGCATGTCCGCTACGTGGGGGGGAGCCCGCGCTGACGGACGTCGCTCGAACAGGAGAGTCCATGAAGAAACTGTGGTCCCTGTCCTTGATCGCCTTCTCGCTCGCCGTCCTCGCCCTCTCCCTCTCGCCGCGCGCGGCCCGCGCCGCCGACGCCGAGTCGGAGAAGCTCGCGTCGCTCGGGAAGGCGCTCCGGTACACGCTGAAGACCACCGGGCCCGTCGCCGCGATCGACACCGGGGGCGCAGCGATCCTCGTGAAAGCGCCCCTGCCGGCGGTCCGGAAGATCGTCACCTCCTACGGCAGCTACAAGACGTTCATCGGCCCCTTCGACCAGAGCCGCGTGCTCGCGAAGCGCAAGGGCACGAGCGAGGTCTATCTCCAGGTGCCGATCCTGAACGGCGCCGCGCACATCTGGACGGTCGCCGACATGTCGCCGCCCACCAAGGACGGCGCCGACGAGGTGATCTCCGGCCGCCACAAGCGCGGCAACGTCGCCGACTTCCGCGCCCGCTGGCGGCTCCGCGCCGTCGACGAACACCACACGATCCTGAAGCTCGAGCTCTTCGTCGCCCCGAAGCTCCCCTTCCCGCCCTCGGTCGTGACGTCACAGCTCGTCAAGGCGGCCGACAAGGCGGTGACCGCCGTGCGGAATCGCGCACAGTCCGAGGCGCCCCCCGGCACGCAAGCGACCACCGCCGCCTCCGATGCTTCACCCGCCGCCTCCGATGCTTCGCCGGGCGCCGTGACGAGCGCGTCCGCCGCCGCGTTGACCGGCGCCGGTCCCGCCGCGCGAGGCGGCGACCAGGGCAGCGCGACGGCGGCTCCCACGCTGCTGCCGCCAGCGATGCCGCCGGCCAGCCTGTCCGATCTGCCGCCGGCCGACGACACCAGCGTCCGCCGCGACAAGGACGTGGCGCGCCGCTAGGCCCCTCGCAACCGACAGGGCGCCTCGCGACGGAGCGCCCAGCCCCCTCGTCCCCCTCTCCTCCTTCCGTCCGCCCTGCCCCGCTCGGCCTACCGAGGCGGCTCACGCCCCGTCGTGACGCCCGGTCACCTCCGATCGCCGCCGACCACCGCTGAGCCTGTTGAAAACTGCAGAGCGCCCCGGGCGTGCTCTGGCCCGCCCTCGCTGCGTGCAATTCCGCAGGTCTACGGCGCGCTGCGACCCGGACCGTCCGGGGTTCTCAACAGGTTTTTCAACACGCATTCCCTTTTCCCCACAAGAATTCCCACATTCCGCGGGACTTTTTCAACAAGGCGCGCCCCCGGCAGAGGTTGCGAGGGGACGGATGCATGAAGTAAAGCGTCTGCCGTGAGGTCCCCCTTGCTGGACGTGCATTCAGACGCGCCGGCGCCCTCTCAGCCGCCTGCCCTGGCGGGCGCCTGCGCTTCCCGGGAGCGGCACTCGGCCGTCTCGCGGTGGTGAGCAGAACATCGCTCCTGATCGTCCCGACCGAGCGGCACGTTGAACGCGAGCTCGCCTCGCTCGATCTGCGCGACCCGCGTACCGCAGGCCAGGAAATCCGCTCACGGTGGAGCTTCGTCTCCGAGGCGCTCGCCCTGCTGGCGCCGGACGCCGCCATAGCGAGCCCTCACACGAGCCGCCTCGCCACCCGGCTCGCCCTCGACGCCCTGCCGCCGGATCGGCTGCGTCAGCCGGCCGAGCCCGCCGCGCGCGTCGCGCTCGCGCACGCCATCGACCGCGCCCTCGGGAGCTTCCGGCGCGCCGGGACCTCCCCGGCGGAGCTGCGGGCGCTCGGGACCCCGTACGCGATCGCCATCGCCGAGGTCCTCGATCGGGCGGACGCCGCCCTGCGGGCAGCGCGCCTCGTCGACCCGCGCTGCGCGGGGTCCGTGCTCGCGCGGGCGCTCCGCTCGGCCGGCGCGTCCGCCGCGCTCCCGCTCCCGCGCAAGGTCACGATCCGCGGCGCCGTGGCCTGGGAGCCCGACGATCTCGCCTGGGTCGAGGCGCTCCACGCCGCGGTCCGCGCCCGCGGCGGCGCGGGCGTCACCGTCGAGCTGCCCGCGCTCCCGGACGAAGGCGCGGCGCCGATCGCCGACGCGCTGGAGCGGCGCTGGGCCTCGCTCGAGGACGCGCCGGAGATCGCCTGGGTGCCCGACGGCGGAGCGGAGCCGCTCGCCGCCGTCGCGGCGAGGACCCCGGAGGGCGAGGCGCGCGCCGCCGCCGCCGAGGTGGCCGCCGCGCTCGGCCGCGGGATCCCGCCCGAGCGGATCGCCGTCGTCGTGCCGGCGCTCGACGACGCCGCGCTCGAGCCCCTCCGCGCCGCGCTGGCCGACGCGGGCGTCCGCGCCTCGGAGCCGCGCGGCCGCGCCGCCGCGAGCTGCCCCGACGGGCGCGTCGCGCTCGCCATCCTGCGCCTCGCCGTCGGGCCGGTGCGCCGCGAGCAGGCGATCGAGATCCTCCGCGCCCCGGGGGTCCACGCCGGCGCCTGGATGGACCGCACGTCCGCCACGGAGGCGGAGCGGCGCTCGACCGACCTGGCCCACCGGCTGCGCGACGTGCCGGTCGAGGTGGATCGCACGGGCCGGCTGCTCATCGACGGCCTGATCTCGGTCGTGGCAGCCCGCCGCGCGGACCGCCGCGCAGGGACGGCGCGGACGCCGCCGGCGACCGCGCAGGAGGCGCTGAGCGACGCGGAGCTCGCCCTGGGCCTCGAGGTGCTGCGCGGCGCGGGCGGCGCGCACGGCGACGAGGACGGCGACGACGAGGCGTGGATGCCGCACGCGCTGGAGCGGCTGCTGGCCAGCGCCCGCTGGATCGGCGAGGCGGCGACGCGGCCCGAGATCGTGCGGCGCTTCCTGTCGCTCCTCGACAAGCTGGGCTTCGGCGAGCCCGGGATCGAGGAGCTCCGCGCCGCGCTGCGCGGCGAGCGGCGGAGCGGCGGCGCGCTCGCGCTCGAGGCGATGGGCGCGATGGGGCAAGGAGCGCGGGCCGCGCGCGCGATCCGCGAGCAGGCCGAGGCGCTCGCGCGGGCCGCGTACGACCTCGGCTGCGAGGAGCGCCCCGCCACCGCGGCCGAGATCTACGCGGAGCTCGAGCGGGCCGCGGCCGAGCAGGGCGCCGGGCCGCGCGGCGACGCGGGCCGCGCCGGCGCGGTGCGTATCGACGTCGCCGCCGGCTTCACGGCGCTCGAGCACGACGTGGTGGTGGTGACCGGGCTCGACGCGCGCGCCTACGGCGGCAGCCCGGGCGCGGACGAGACGCTGCTCGGCGAGGCGCTCCGCGGGAGGCTGCCGGCGCCGAGCCGCCCCGCGTCGGGGCGCGAGCGCCAGGCGGCCCAGCGCGCGGAGCTCGGCTGGGCGCTCGCCGGCGCCCAGCGCGTCGCCCTCTGCTTCACGCGCGGGGACGACAGCGAGCCGAACGAGCCGCACCCGCTCTTCGTCGCGGCCGCGGCGGCCGGCGCGCCCCAGCGCACGGAGCCCGCCTCGCGCGTCGCCCCGGACGCGGCGCCCCTCGGCCCGCGCGACGCGGAGCTCATCGCCCTCGCGGGCGGCGGGCGGCCGCCGGCGGACCTCGCGGAGCGGATCCGGATCGAGCGCGCCCGCGCGGACTTCTTCCTCGATCCGCGCGCGCCGATCGACCTCCACACGGGCCGCGTCCTCGTCGACGGCGATCCCGCGCTCGCCGCGCAGCTCAGGGCCGCGATCGGCGGGGCGCACCCCGACAGGCCGATCGCGGTCACCCACATCGAGCGCGCCGTGGGCTGCGCCTTCGCGGCGTTCGCCCGCCGCGTCCTGCACGTGCGCCGCGCCGACGACCTCGCCGAGTCGGCCGACGCGCGCGAGCGCGGCACGCTGATCCACCGCGCCCTGCAGGCCTCGTTCGAGGCCCTGCGCGAGCTCGGCCCGGAGCGCGATCCGGCCGAGCAGCTCGCGGCGGCGCGCGCCGCGGCCGAGGCGGCGCTCGGCGTCTCGGCGCCCATGGCCCCGCTCCGCCGGGAGGCGGTCGAGAAGGCGATCGCGGACGTGATGGAGGTCGTGGCCCGCACGCTCGACGGAGACGGGGAGGACGCGTCGCCGGAGCTCCGCTTCTTCCTGGCCGAGCGGCGCTTCGGCGCCGGAGAGCCGCCCCCCTGGCGGCCGCTGGAGCTCCCCCCGCTCGACGAGGAGGGCGGCCCGAGCCTGTGGGTGGACGGCCAGATCGACCGGCTCGATCGATCGACCGACCAGCGCGTCGTGCGGGTCGTCGACTACAAGACCGGCAAGCTCCCCGACGCCAAGGAGCGGCGGAGGGCGCTCCAGCTGCCGCTGTACAGCGCCATCGCGGCGCGCGCGCTGGGCGCGGAGGAGGTGCGCGCCGTCTACATCGGCGTGCGCCAGCGCGGGCTCATCGAGCTGTGGCCGCGCACGGCCGACGAGCAGCGCGCGCTCGCCGAGGGCTGGGCCGAGGCCGCGCGCACGGCGCGGGCCGCGGTCGTCGCGCTCTGGGAGGGCAAGGCCGCGCCGCGGCCGACGCTCTCGACGATGTGCGCGCGGTGCGACGCGCGCGACGTGTGCCGCCGCCCCGCGGTCGTGCCGAGCGACGAGGCCGCGGAGGAGGTCGCGTGAGCTCCGCGCCGCGCGGCGCGGAGCTCGCCGAGGGCGACGCGCTCATCTACGCCTTCCGCCGCAACGTCGTGGTCGCCGCGAGCGCCGGCACGGGCAAGACGCACCGCCTCACGGCGCTCTACGTGCTGCTCACGCTCGGCCTCACCTCCCTCGGCCTGCCCGACGCCGCGTCCGCCGCGCCGCCCGTGCCGCCGGACCGCATCGTCGCGACGACGTTCTCGCGCGCCGCGGCGCGGGAGATCGCCCACCGCGTCGAGCGATCGCTCCGCGAGATCGCCCGCTGGAACGGCGAGGCGGACATCCCCTTCGCCGACATCCTTCGGGCGCGGCAGGCGGCCGTCGCCGGCCTCCCCGGCGCGTCGCTGCCCGTCGCCGAGCTGCGCAAGCGCGCGGAGGAGGCGCTCGCCCGCCTCCCGGCCGCGCGCATCGACACGCTCCACGGCGTCGCCAAGCAGATCGTGGACCGGCACGCGATCGCGATGGGGCTCTCGCCTTCGGCCCGGATCCTCGACGAGGAGGAGGCGCAGGCGCTCAGCGATCTCGCGGTCGACGAGGCGCTGAGCCGCGCGCTCGCCGAGGGGGGCGAGCGCGCCGACGCCGCGCGCGCGCTCATCGCCGCGACGGGCGGCGTCGAGGCCGCGCGGAGCGAGGTCACGCGGCTGCTCGACCGGCTCGACGAGGACGGCCTCGCCCCGCGCCGGCTCGCCGTGTCCGACCACGCCGCCGAGGCCAGCGCGCTCGCGCGGGAGCTCCGCCGGCTCGCCGCCGGGAGCGCAGCGCTCGGCAGCGCCGCCTTCCGCGCGCCGGCGGCGGCGCTCGTGGCGGCGCTCGGCCGCGAGGACGGCGGCGCGCCCTTCCCCGCGGGCGCCGCGAGCGCCCCGCTCATCGAGCTCCTCACGCAGCGCAAGCCCCACAAGAGCAAGTCCACGCCGGCCGACGAGGCGCTCATCGCCTTCCGCGAGGCGCTGCCGGGCGAGAAGCACCGCGACAAGGCGCAGCAGCTGCTCGGCTTCCTGCGCGAGGCCCCGGCCCTGTCGCGCCGCGAGGCGCGGATCATCGAGCTGCTGGAGGAGATCCGCGAGCGGCTCTCGGCGATCCGCCGCACCGAGGGCGGCCTCGGGTTCGGCGATCTCCTGCGCGCCGCCCGCGACGGCCTGCGGGACGATCCGGCGATCGGCGCGGCGGTCCGCGGCTCGGTCGACGTGCTGCTCGTCGACGAGTTCCAGGACACGAGCGCGGTGCAGCGCGATCTCGTGTACCTCCTGCGCGAGCGGGACGACGCCGCCCTCGCGCGCCCGGCCGGCGTGGCCCCGACGGCGGCCGGTCTGTCGGGCCACGGCCTGTTCCTCGTCGGCGATCGCAAGCAATCCATCTACGGGTTCCGCGGGGCCGACGTCTCCATCTTCTGCCGCGTCTGCGCGGAGCTCGCCGGCGCCGCCGCGGGCCGCGCGCTCGAGCTCGCGCCCGCGCTCTGGTCGCCGGATCCGAGCGCCGATTTCGTGGCGCTCCGCGAGAGCCGCCGGTCGACGCCCGAGCTGCTCGCGTTCATCAACGCCTTCTCCGCGCGCGATTTCGCCCAGGATCGCGGCTCGGGCGACGGCGGCGCGGGCGACGGCGACGCGGGCGCGCGCGAGGCTGGAAGTCCGCCGCGCGAGTTCGAGATCGCCTACAGCGCGGCGGAGCACCTCGTCGCGGCGCCGGGCAGGGCCGCGGAGGGCCCGACGGACGTCGTGCTGGTCAGCGACGGCGGCGGCGCTCCGGACGGGGTCGACGCCCTGGTCCGGGACGCGCGCGGACAGCTGCGCGAGGCGCTGATCGCGGCAGCGTACATCGCGCGGCGCGTCCGCGGCGCGGGCGGCGACGGCGCTGCGGGCCGCGACGGCGCTGCGGGCCGCGACGGCGCTGCGGGCCGCGACGGCGCTGCGGGCCGCGACGGCGCCGCGACCGGCGATCTGCGCTTCCGCGACGTCGCCGTGCTCACCCGGCGGAGGAGCACGATCCCGCTCGTCGAGCTGGCGCTCGCGCGCCTCGAGATCCCGTACGTGGTGGCCGGCCGCGCGCTCTTCGACGCGGCCGAGGTCCGTGATCTGGCCGCGATCCTCCGCCTCCTGCTCGATCCGCGCGATCGCCTCGCCCTGGCGACCGTCCTCCGCGGCCCGGTGGTGGCGCTCTCGGACACCTCGCTGGCGCTCCTCGCGCCTCCTGGCCGCGGCCTCGCGGTCCCGCTGCTCGGCCGCTGGTCCGCCGCCGCGCTCGCGCAGGGGGGCCGGTCGCCCTCGCCCGACGACGCCGAGCTCGACGACGGACGCCCGCTCCCCGCGCTCGCGCGCCTGCCCGCGGGGGATCGCGAGCGGCTCGAGGCGTTCCGCGCCCGCTATGCCGGCCTGCGCCGCGCCGCGCTCCGCTCGACGCCCGGCGAGGCGATCCGCGCCGCGGTCACCGCCTTCGATCTCGACCGCGTCCTCGCGGCGCTCCCTCGCGCCCAGGCCCGCCTCGGCAACGTCGACCGCCTGGTCTCCATCGCCCGCCGCCGGGGCGGTTCGCTCGCGAGCTTCGTCCGCTGGCTCGATCGCCGCATCCGCGACGAGGCGGACGAGCCCGAGGCCGCCGTCTTCTCGCCCGAGGACGACGCCGTGCGGCTCACGACGATTCACGCCAGCAAAGGGCTCGATTTCCCGGCCGTCGTGCTCCTGGATCTCAACGCCGAGCCCCGCGCGGCCCAGCCTGGCCTGAGCTACGTCCCCGCCGCGGGGGACCGGCCTGCCGCGCTGCTCGTGCGCCACTACGTGCAGGTGATCGACGGGCGGCTGCGGACCAGCACGCTCCAGGACGCCGAGGCGTCGGCGCGCGGGCCGTCGTTGCCCATCAGCACGCCCGCGCTCCAGGCGGCGCGCGCCGAGGTGCGGGCGCGGGAGCGCGCCGAGCGGCAGCGGCTCACGTACGTCGCGATCACGCGCGCCCGCCGCGAGCTCGTGCTCGTCGGCGCCGAGGCGAAGCCGCGGAGCGGCTCGGCCTGGCTCACGCTGAAGGCGGCGGTCGACGCCGACCCCGGGGCTGCGGCGGCGGTCGACGCCGACCCCGGGGCCCCGGCGGCGGTCGACATCGAGGCCTCCACGCCGCTGGCCGGCACCATCCGTGCGACGCTCGACGCCGGCGCGCTGCTCGCCGGGGCGAAGGCGCCCGCGCCCGGCACCGACGCGTACGCGCGCGCCGCGCCGGCCCCCCGTGCGCCCCCGGCCATGGGGCCAGCGCGCGCGCAGACCGTGCTGGTCGCGGCGGCGTCCCTTGCGGCGTTCCAGGCGTGCCCGCGCCGCTTCCGGCTGCGCCACCTCCTCGGGATCGCCGAGCCTGCCGGCGAGGGCCAGCTCGGCCTGTTCGACGTCGAGGGCCCGCCCGAGCTCCCGGGCGAGGAGCGCGTCGAGCTCGAGGACGGCGCGGACCCTCGCCCTCCTGGCCGCGCCGTGCACCGGGTGCTCCAGCGCTGGCCTCGCGCGCGCTGGGGTGAGCCGACCGAGGCCGAGGAGGTCGCCGCCCGCCTCGCCTTCGAGGGCTTACCGCCGCACGGCCCGGACGTGCTGCGCACCGCGGAGGGCGTCGCGCGCTTCCTGGACGGCCCTTACGCGCGCCAGGTGCGCGGCGAGGAGGCGTCGCTCCTCCGCGAGGAGGCGCTCGTGCTCGACGTCGAGCCCCAGCGCGCCGGACGGCGGCGCGGCGCGAGGCTCGCGCTCTCCCTCGCCATCGATCTCGCCATCCTGCACCCGGGCGGCCAGATCGACGTCGTCGAGTACAAGCGCGCGCGCCCCCGCGCGGATCTCTCGCCGTACGAGCTCCGCCTGCGCGCGTGTGCGCTCGCGCTCAGGAGGCGTCACCCCGACCGCCCCATCCGCGCTGGCGTGCTCTTCGTCGGCGCCGAGGTCGAGCCCGTGTGGCTCGCTGCCGCGGGCCCCATGGGGACCCTCACCGACGACGATCACGCGCGGTTCGAGCGCGAGCTAGCCCGCCTCGCCGAGCGCTTCGCCGAGGCGAGGTCCGAGGATCGCTTCGACGGCGTCCCGGTCGAGGCGTGCCGCAAGCTGCGCTGCGGCTTCGTGCGCGCCTGCCACGGCTAGCGCGCCCCCGCGCCCCCCATCGACAGACGACGGTAAGGCCCTCGACGACCTCTCCCCTACTGCGCCCCCGCCTGCTCCTCGATCTCCTCCGGCGACGCGCTCTGCGCCGGAGCGCGCCGCGGCGGCTCCAGCACGATCGGCAGGATCTCCTCCATCGACGACACCATCGTGATCTTGATCTGATCCTTGACGTCCTGCGGCACGTCCTCGAGGTCGCGCCGGTTCTTCGCCGGGATGAGCACGTGCCGGATCCCGGCGCGGTGGGCCGCGAGCAGCTTCTCCTTCACCCCCCCGACCGGCATCACCCGCCCGCGCAGCGAGATCTCCCCCGTCATCGCGACGTCGCTGCGCACCGACGCCCCCAGCAGCAGCGACGCCACCGCCGCGAACATCGTCACGCCCGCGCTCGGCCCGTCCTTCGGCGTGCCGTGCTGCGGGATGTGCACGTGCAGATCGATCTCCTTGAGCCACTCCGGATCGAGGTGCAGCCGATCGGCCTTGCTGCGCACGAAGCTCACCGCCGTGCTCGCCGACTCCTGCATCACGTTCCGCATGTTGCCGGTGAGCACCACGTTGCCCTTGCCCGGCATCTTCGTCGCCTCGATGAAGAGGATCTCGCCGCCCGCCGGCGTCCACGCGAGCCCGGTCGCGACCCCGGGCTGGAGCGTCCGCTCGGCGATCTCGGGGCGGTGCTTGTGCGGGCCGAGCACCTGCTCCACGTGCTCGGGCGTCGCCACCTCGCGCACGTCGTGGCCCTCGGCGACCTTCACCGCCGTCGCGCGGCACACCGCCGCGATCTGCCGCTCCAGGCCGCGCACGCCCGCCTCGCGCGTGTAGTGGTCGACGACCGCCTCGATGCCCGGCTCCGTGAACTCCAGGCGCTCGTCCGTGAGCCCGTGCGCCGACAGCTGCTTCGGCACCAGGAACTCCCGCGCGATCCCCAGCTTGTCGGTCCGCGTGTAGCCGGGCACCTCGATGACCTCCATGCGGTCGACGAGCGGCCCCGGGATGCCGTCCCAGTTGTTGGCGGTCGCGAGGAACATCACCTGCGACAGATCGAACGGCAGGTCGAGGTAGTGGTCCTGGAACGTCGAGTTCTGCTCCGGATCGAGCACCTCGAGGAGCGCCGCCGCAGGATCGCCGCGCAGGTCCACGCCCATCTTGTCGACCTCGTCGAGCACGAGCACCGGGTTCTTGGTGCCCGCCTTCTTCAGCGCCTGCAGGATGCGCCCGGGCAGCGCGCCCACGTACGTGCGCCGGTGCCCGCGGATCTCCGCCTCGTCGCGCACGCCGCCGAGCGCGATCCGCTCGTAGCGGCGCCCCATGCTGCGCGCGATCGACTTGCCGAGCGACGTCTTGCCGACGCCGGGCGGCCCGATGAAGAGCAGGATCGGCCCCTTCTTGTCCGTGCGGAGCTGCCGGATCGCCGAGTACTCGACGATCCGCTTCTTCACCTTCTCCAGCCCGAGGTGGTCCTCGTCGAGGCAGCGCCGCACGCTCTCGACGCTCAGCTTGTCCACCGTCGTCTTGGACCACGGCAGATCCGCGATCCACTCGAGGTACGTCTTGGTCACGTTGAACTCGGCCGACTGCTGCGCCATGGAGCGCAGCCGGCTGAGCTGCTTGCGGACCACCTTGTCGACCTCCGCCGGCACCTTGGCGCGCCGGATGCGCTCGCGGAGCTCCTCGATCTCGTCGTCGTCGCCGCCCTCACCGAGCTCCTCCTTGATCGACTTCATCTGCTGCCGGAGGATGTACTCGCGCTGCGACTTGCCCATCTCCTCCTGCACCATGGAGGAGATCTCCTTCTTGACCCGCAGCACCTCGAGCTGGCGGCCGACCATCGCGAGCACGAGGCGGACGCGCGCCTTCACGTCGAACGCCTCGAGGATCTCCTGCTTGTCGCCGACCGAGGCCTGCGCCTGCGGGAAGTTCGAGGCGATCAGATCGGCGAGCGCGCCCGGCTCGCGCACGTTGTCGAGGATGCCCGCCGTATCGCGGGGCAAATTCGGCATCAGGCCGAGCACCTCGCGCGTCGCCTCGCGCAGGCCCGCGCCGAGCGCCTCGAGCTCCACGTCGCGCACGAGCGACTCCGGGATGCGCTCGATCCGCGCGCGCATGTACGGCTCCAGCGAGAACGCCGACTTCACCCGGAAGCGGCCGAGCCCGTTCAGCACGACCGAGTAGTTGTTCGGGCCGAGCCGGATGACCTTCACAACGCGCGCGACCGTCCCGACGGAGTAGAGCTCCTTGAACGTGGGCTCGTCCACGTCGGGCGACCTCTGGCTGATCACGCCGACCAGCGCGCGCTCGCGGCCGAGGAGATCCTCGACAAGGCGCACGCTCCGCGGCCGGCCGACGTTGATCGGCACGACCGACATCGGGAACAGCACCGAGTTGCGCAGCGGGAGGATCGGGACGCTATCCGCGTCGGGCGAGGGAGGCGTTCGCGAAGAAGGATCGCCGGTCGGCATGCAGACAACCCTAGTACAGCGCTCTTCTCGAAGCCATGACGCGGGCGCGCCGCTAGAAGTCCTTGATCTTCCAGACCCCGTGCTCGCGCGTGAAAGCGACCGTACCGCCGGCGCCGTAGGCCATCGACGCGCTGTCCCCCGTCTCCTCGATGGTCGCGGTCGGCAGCGCCGCCTTGATCGCCTGGACGACCCGGTTGATCTGCTCCTTCTGCGGCCCCTCCCAGGCGCTCTTCAGCTTCTCGGGCGTGAGCTGCCCGGCGTCGGCCGCGGCCTTGACCGTCCCGGGCCGACCGCCCGGCTTCTGCGCCGCGTCAGCTCTCGCGCCGGGCGGCGCGGCTCCAGGTCCGGCTCCCGCGCCGGGCGGCGCGGCTCCAGGTCCGGTGGGCTGCGCCGGGCCCTCGCCACCCCGCGCGGAGCTCGCCTCGCCGGGCGCGCCCGCCTCGTCGGGCGCAGCGCCTGCGGGCTCGACGAGGCCTTCCCGCTCGGCGTCGGGAACGTAGCGCATGATCACGTCGTAGCGCCGCCGCTCGAAGGCCCGCAGGAACCCCACCAGCGCCTGCCGGGGCGTCGCCTGACCGTAGAGATCGACCGCCGCCGCGTCGAGCCGCCAGCGGCCGCCCTCGAAGACGAGCAGGAGCTCCTCGCCGTTCGGCATGGTGACCGTCGCGGTCACCACCGGATCGGCCGCGGGCCGCGCGATGGCGCGGGCGATCTCGAGCGCGTCGTCCGGGTTGTCCCGCACCGCGCGCCGGAAGGCCTCGAGCGACATCGACCGCTTGGCCTCGTCCGAGAGCAGCCGGTACGCCGCGTCGACGCGCCCCTCCTGGAGCGCCTGCGCGTAGGCCCGGAGCGTGTCGCTCGGGCCCTGCTGTGCGTAGCTCGATCCGCACGCGGGGAGCGCGAGGGCGAGCAGGAGAAGCGCCGTGCGTTTCACGGATCGGCCCATAGCACACGCGGCGGCGAGCGCGCAGACGGCGCGGCGCCGCCCCCTGCGCACGCCGCCGCCCCCGTCACTTCGCGCGCTTCAGCACCGCCCCGTCCCTCACCGGCGCGCCGTCGCTGCCGTCCGGCGATCCCTCGTTGATCCAGTAGACGGTCGCCTCGTCCACAGCGATGTCGCCCGGCCGCGCCTGCCCCGAGGCCAGCACCTCCTGCTCGCCGCCGCCCTTCGGCATGCGCACGACCGTCCCCGCGTCGCGCCGCGTCCAGTACACGTGCCCCTCGTCCACCGCGAGGCCGTTCAGCTGGCCCTGATCCGACGCGATCTCCTCGGGCGCGCCGACCTCCGCCCCGCTCAGATCCGCCCGGAAGACGCTGCCGCCCTCGAAGCTCGCCCAGTAGACAGCCGCCGCGTTCCCCTCCCCGTCCACGTCGAGCGCGATCTCGCGCGGCGTGAGCTGCTCCGCCGCGATCGTCACCGAGGTCTCACCCACGCGGCACGCCACCGCCCCGTCGGTCCTGCCCAGCGTGCCCTGGTACGTCCAGCACACGGTGCCCCCCGCGCTGGCCACGCGGTAGGGCGACGAGAACGCCGTGCCGGTCGGCGTCAGCTCCTCCGGCGCGCCGAGCTCGACCTCCGCGCCGCTGCCGCTCAGCTGCGCCCGGAACACGCCGCCTCCCCAGAGCTCGGTCCACGAGAGCGCGCCGCCCGAGAGCGCGAGCCCCTCGGGCTGCTCCAGATCCGCGAGCAGCACCCGCGGCTCGCCGCCCGCGAGCGGGACCACCCTCAGCGTGCCGTCCTCCGCGTTCGTCCAGAAGGCCACCTGCCGCGCCTCGTCGATCGCGAGATCCCGCGGCGAGGCCTGCGTCGCGCCGAGGATCAGCGGCTCCCCGCCGTCGACGGGCGCCGTCTTCAGCTCTCCGTCCTCCTGGGCCATCCCCTCCCCGTCGAACGTGGCGCCCGCGATCCACGTCACGCCGCCCGCCGCCACCTGCAGCGACACCGGGTGGACCTGCGCCACCGCCACGGGGACGGGCGCCGACGCGTCGGGCACCGTGGACTCGCCGCCCTGCAGCGCCGACCACGGGCCGCACGTCGGCAGGTCCGTGCCCTTCCTGCGGCACTGCCCCTCGCCCGCGGCCGCGATCGCGAGCCCCGCGAGCTTGCCGCTCTGCGCGCGCCTGCACACCTCGACGGGCAGCCGGAGCACGTTGCCCTCCTCCACCCGGAAGCCCGCGTCGCTCTCCGCGTCGAGCGGGACGAAGCACGCGCTCTCGCCGCAGATGCCGCCGCCCTGCGTGAGCAGCGCGACGTTCACGTCGCCGCTCGGCGCGGCGGCCCGACAGACGGTGCCGTCCGCGGCGAACGCCTCGAGATCGACCGGCGCCGACGCGGCGGCGGCGAAGCACCGCAGGGTGTCGAAGCAGAGCCCGTCGCCGTCGCCCGATCCGCCGCCGAACACGGCCACGGCCTCGTAATCGGGCAGCTCGCGCGAGTCGACCTCGCGCGGCACGCACGAGCCCGCGACGCAGCTCTGGCCCTCGGGACAGCTGTTCTTGACGAGCACGTTGCCCTCCGCGTCGCGCAGCGCGTTGCCCTGCGCGTCGCGCTCGACCTCGGCCGAGCCGTCGCACAGGAACTGGATGGGCATGTGCAGCGTCGCCGTGCGCCCCTCGGGCACGGTCGTCAGCACCTCGCGGAGCAGGCGCACCCCGTCCTTCCCGCCGCGGCTCGCGATGACGCGCACCCGGAGCGCCTGCGACGGGTCGTCGGGCGTGAGGAAGCCCAGCGTCGCCGGCAGGCGGATCGACCCGTCGCTCCCGAGCCGCTCGAACGTCTCGTCGTAGACGACGGACCCGTCGAGCGTCGCCTCGATCCGGACCGTATCGATGTCCTTCGGCAGCGACATGTCCGTCTGGAAGACGACCATGAGCTGCCCCTTCTCCCCGCCGCAGGCCGAGAGCCCAGCCGCCGCGGCGAACGAGAGCCACACCGCCGCCGACATCGACCTGGTCCGCTTCGTCCGTTTCATCCGCATCAACGTCTCCCTCCGAAGCCCAGCGGGACCGTGCCCAGGCTGCCCTGCTCCACCGGCGTCCCCGGCTCGAAGAGCAGCGCGCCCGCGACGAGCGCGCCCGCGAAGATCGCCGCGCCGCCGCCGATCCAGAGCCACTTGCTCGCGCCGCCCCGCTGCGCGGCGCGCTCCAGCGACACGTCGATCCGGCGGCGCTGGTCGTCGCGGACCAGGATCTGCGCCTCGTGCGGCGCCATCCCCGGCGCCGTCACCCGCAGCGCGTGGGTCCCGCTCTGCACCGAGCCCTCCCAGCGGCCCTTGCCCACCACCTTGCCGTCGATCGCGATGAGATCGTCCTGCCCCGCCGCGATGGCGAGCCGCCCCCGGTGCACCGCCCGGTCGAGCCGCGCCACGAGCGCGACGCTGTCGCCGCCCACGACCTTCACCTGGCGGACGAAATCGACGAAGCCGGGCTTCGACACGCGGATGCGGCGCTCGCCGATGTCGATCGGCACGGGCGCGGCGAGCGGCGTCGTCCCGACGCGCTCGTCGTCCACGAACACCGCGGCCCCCGGCTCGCTCGCCGTGATCTCGAGGAGGGACACGAAGTTCCCGGCGGCCTTGAGCAGATCGGCGATGTCCTGCCTGTCGCGCGCCGACAGCGCGGCGCCCCCCTCGGCCTCCAGCCGGCGCAGCGTCGCGAGCATCGACGCGTAGCGCCGCAGGTTCTTCTGGCAGAGCGCGATCTTCCAGAGCAGCCGGTGATCGCGCGACAGCTCGTAGGCGCGCTCGTACCGCGCGAGCGCGCCCGCGTAGTCGCCGTCGTCGAACAGCGCCGCGCCCGCCCCGTGCTCGGCCCTGGCCATCCCGGTCAGCGACTCCGCGAGCGGCGTCTCCGCGGGCGGCGCGGGCGGCGTCGCCGCGGGCGGCGTCGCTGCGGGCGGCGCCTTTGCGGGCGGCGCCTTTGCGGGCGCGGAGCGCGCCGGCTGGGCCGCGGCCGCGCCCGCCGCGAGCCCCACGCCGAGCGCGGCCGCGACGGCGCGCCCCCAACGGCCCAGGTGCTTCCCTCGCATCGATGCTCCTTGCTGGCGGAGGCACACCGCGCGGGCCGTGCTCCGACTCTCCGATTCTCCGACTGGGATCACCGCGATTCTCCGGCTGGGATCACCGCGATGCTACCCGATGCGCGCGCCGCGCAAGCAACTGTTGGAAACGTCTCGGACAAATCGCCTTTGCTCCGCTTGCGGTGGCGGGGATACCATCCGGCGCCCATGAGAGGCCTCATCACGGTGGGCGCGGCGCTTGCGGGCGCGCTCCTCGGCATCGCCCTCGGCCCTTCCTCCGCGCGCGCGGAGGGGCCTGGCGCCGTCGCGCTCAGCCGGTTCGAGCCGACACCGGCGGGCGATCCGCTCTTCGGTGTGCCGTCGCCGTTCATCGGAGGGCACCTGGTCCCGCGCGGGCTCGCCCTGTTCGACCACGCGGAGGACCCGCTCACGCTCTCCGATGGCGCCTCGCCCGAGCGGGTGATCGTCGGCAGCCAGTCGCTCCTCCACGTCGGCGGCTCCCTCTCGCTGTGGGATCGGCTGCTCGTCTCGGCCTCGCTGCCGCTCGCGCTCGCCCAGAGCGGCGACGGCGCCGCGGCGGCGGCCGGCGCGGGCGCGCCCGAGGCTCCGTCGTCGCCTGCGCTCGGCGATCTGCGCCTCGGCGTGCGCGTCCGGCTGCTCGGCGACGACGGCGACCCCTTCCAGATCGGCACGAGCGCGTCCCTGCACCTGCCCACGGGCAGCTCGGACGCGTACATGGGCGAGGGCGCGGTCCGCGTCACGCCGCAGCTCCTGCTCGGCGGGCGGGTCGCGCGCGTCGTGTGGAGCGTCGCGGCCGGCGCGGTGATGCGGAGCTCCGAGAGCCCCTCGACGCTCGCTTATGGCGGCGGCGCGGGCGTGCTCCTCTGGGACGAGCGGCTGCAGGTCGGGCCGGAGGTGTACGCCGAGACGATGCTCCAGGGCGGCTCCCTGTCGCTCACCGCGCGCGAGCGGGTCGAGGTGGAGAGGACGACGAGCGCCGAGCTCCTGATCGGCGCCCGGCTCCGCCCTCTCGCCGGCCTCGTCGTCGGGGCGGCCGCCGGGCCGGGCATCGGCGACGCGATCGGCACGCCGTCGTTCCGCGCGATGGGCACGGTGGCGTGGGCTCCCCCGGCGCGGCCGCCCGCCGGCGCGGCGGCGGACGCCGAAGCGAACGCGGATCCGGACATGGACGGCATCCCCGGCGCGCGGGACGCGTGCCCGTACGCGCACGGCCCGGCCAGCGCCGACGCGAAGAGGAACGGCTGTCCCGTCGACGACGAGGACGAGGACGGCGTCGCCGATCAGGACGACCTCTGCCCCCGGACGGCCGCGGGCTCCGCGGGCGGCGACCCGGCGCGGCGCGGCTGCCCGGAGCAGGCGCAAGGCGAGCAGGAGCCGGCCGCGGGCGGCGCGGCGCGGTGACGAGGACGAGCGTGATCGGGCCATGCGACGCGGCCCTGCGTGGCGAGAGAGGGTGAAGAGGATGAAGCGAACCGTGATGGCCACCGCGCTCGGCGTCACGCTGGCGCTCGCTGCGGCGCCGCGTAGCGCGGCCGCGCAGTGCTCCGCCGCGGGCCCCTTGCAGGACCTCATCGATGGTCTCTCCTTCCGGTGGGACGTCGGGACGGACGGGGTGATCGGCGACGGGACGAACGACGCCTTCGACACCGGCATGATGCTGCGGGTGGACGGGAGCACCTTCCCCTCGTCGACCCGGGCCGAGGAGATGGACGGGCGGCAGCTCGTCCACGGGCCGGCGCTGATGGGCGAGCTCGAGGTCACCCGGAAGATCTACGTGCCGACCGACGAGGGCTGGGCGCGCTTCCTGGAGATCCTCCACAACCCCACCGCCAGCGAGCGGGTGACGGTCGTGCGGATCGAGACGAACGTCGGGTCCGACAACGGCACCACCATCACGCAGTCGTACACGGGCGATCTGGAGTTCACGCCGGCGGATCGATGGCTCGCCACGGACGACGCCATCGACATGGGGGGAGATCCGAGCCTCCACTTCAACTTCTACGGGCCTTCCGCGGCGATCGTGCCGGGGAGCGTCGGGATGACCACCTTCGACTGCGCCGCGACGCAAGGGCCCGTCGTCGAGTTCACCCTGAAGCTGCCGCCCGGGGCGACGCGGATCGTCATGCACTTCGGCGGCCAGCGCGCGAGCCGGGCCGATTCCCACGCGGGCGCGGCCCACCTCGACGCGCTCCCGGCGTCGGCGCTCGCCGGGATGTCGGTCCGCGAGCGGGCCTACGTCGTCAACTGGGACGCGGACGGCGACGGCGATGACGACGACGACGGCGTGAAGGACCTCGACGACAACTGCCCGTCGGCGCCGAACCCGGATCAGGCCGACGCCGACGGCGACGGCGCGGGCGACGCCTGCGATCCCGACGACGACGGCGACGGCGTGCTCGACGGCGACGACAACTGCCCGCTCACGGCGAACCCCGATCAGTCGGACCTCGAGGGCGACGGCGCGGGCGACGCCTGCGATCCCGACGACGACGGCGACGGCGTTCCCGACGACATCGACAACTGCCCGTCGACGCCCAACGCGGGGCAGGAGAACAACAAGGACGAGTCGCCGCCGGACGACAGCGGCGACGCGTGCGACGACGACGACGACAACGACGGTCTTGGCGACGAGGTCGACAACTGCCCGCTCGTCCCCAACCCCGATCAGGCCGACGGCGACTCGGACGGCCGGGGCGACGCGTGCGACCTGAACGCGCTGGACAGGGACGACGACGGCGTGGAGGACGGTGTGGACAACTGCCTCTCCGTCCCGAACCCCGACCAGTCCGATCTCGACCGCGACGGCGAGGGCGACGCGTGCGACATCGACGACGACGGCGACGGCGCGCCCGACGACGGCGACAACTGCCCGCTCGTGGCCAACCCGAGCCAGAGCGACGGCGACGGCGACGGCTACGGCGACCGGTGCGACGACGACGACGACGGCGACGGCACGCCCGACGCCGACGACAACTGCCCTTTCCTCTCGAACGAGGGGCAGGAGGACGTGAACGGCGACCACGTGGGCGACGCGTGCGACTGCAGCGCGCCGGCGAAGCCCGACGGCACGCCCTGCGACGACGGCAACCCCTGCACCCGGAACGACGCCTGTGACGGCGGCGTCTGCAAGGGCGGCGATCCGGTCGTGTGCGCGCCCTCCGGAAACGTCTGCACCTCCGCGCAGTGCCACCCGAGGCACGGCGAGTGCGCGCTCCTCCCCAAGGAGGGCGCCCGCTGCCCCGGCGGCACCTGCGTGGCCGGCGGCTGCGTGCCCGACGACGCCGGCAGCGGAGGCGGCGCGGGCGGTGAAGACGGTTCGGGCGGCGGCGACGCCGGTGCGGGCGGCGGCGACGCGGGCCCGGGCGGCGGCGGCGACGGTGCGGACGGCGGCGAAGGCCACGGCGGCGAAGGCGGCTCGGGCGGCGAGGGCGCCGCCCCCAGGCCCCTGCGCGGCGACCCCCGGGCGCACGGCAACGGCTGCGGGCTCGCGGCGGGCACCGACGGGGCGGCAGGCTCGGCGGCGGCGTGGCTCGCCGCCGCGGCGCTCCTCGCGCGGTGGCGGCGGCGGCGCGGGTGACGCCGCCGGCGGCGCGCGTCACTCCACGGGCGGGCTGACCCCGGGCGCGCCCCCGGCGGCGGCGCCCCCCTCCCCCGCTGCCGCCGGCTGGCGAGGCCCTTCGGCGCCGGCGCCCCCGGCCTTGCCGCCGGCGTAGCGCCTGCCGGCTCGCTCGGACGCCTTCAGGACGGGGCCGCGGATCGTCTCGATGGCCTCCGCCGGAGCGCTGGAGATCTCCAGGTTGGAGAGCACCGCGGCGACGACGCGGAGCCATTGATTGCGCGCCGCCAGGATCGTCGCGTTCACGACCGGCGCGGTCTTCTCCTTGGCGGCGAGCGCGTCCCGCCGGTGCTCGATCGTCGCGAGCTCCTTGCCCGACGCGATCCACCGCTGCACCGTGTGGAGCAGCGTCGCCTTGCCCGGCGCCGGGATCGCCTTGAGGAGCGCGGCGATCGAGGGCTCCTCGTCGAGGAGCCGGGCGATCCGCGCCGTGTTGCCCGACTCCGCGGTGGGCGACGCCTTGATGATGGCGAGCCCGGTCGGGAACAGCCGGCCCTGGGCCTGATCACACGCCTCCGCCCCCCCGACGTCCGGCGGCTCCTCCGCCAGACAGTGCTCCCGGTGCGCGTCGATGCCGTACGAGACCGCCTTGGCCAGGTGATCGTGGCGCTCGTCGACCTTCGCGAGCTCGTCGTTCAAGGCCGTCATCCCGGCCGACACGCCCGTCTTGCTCGGGCGAACCGCCAGCACGGCGCCGTGGACCTCGGCCACCTTGTCGTGCAGCCCGGCGATCTCCGGGATCGACAGGAACAGCCGCTTCCGCTGGGCATCCTCGATCCACGGAGCGACGAGGGCGACCATCTCTTCAATCATCAGGTGTTTCAACATGGGACAGACCTCCACGTGGGGGACAGCGCGTCGTGCCAGGGAAGCGCCGGTCTCATGTCCTGTCGATGACACCCGATTACAGGAGCAACCGCGGAGCGCGCAGCGCGGCCCCAAGGCGCGCTTCGGGGCGACCGACGTGAGGTGACGGCCCTCACAGGCGCTCGTCATGGGCCGAGGCTCACGAGAGCCGGAGGAAGGCGGCCCCGATCTGGCGCTCAGCGTAATTTTGAAGGGAAGCCCAGGTGTGGACCTGGGCACAGCGTTCGCGGCAATGTCCTGGGAAGATCGCGATCTTGCCGGCACGTCGAGCTCCGGCGCTCGGGCTGATCGCGATCTGGGCGAGCGCCTGATGACAGGCGTCGGCTCAGGTCACGTTCTCGACGGGACATCCGGGTTCAAGCGTCCTCCCAGATCGCAACCTGCCGGAACGCTCGACGACGAGCGTCGAGTCAGGTCACGCTCTCGACGGCACGTCGATATCGACCGCTTTCCCAGTTCGCGACCTGCCGGAACGCTCGACGACGAGCGTCAGGTCAGGTCACGCTCTCGACGGCACGTCGATATCGACCGCTTTCTCAGATCGCGACCTGCCGAAACGCCGGACGGCGAGCGCTCGGATGGGTGGAGGGGTACTTCGGCCAAAGGCAGGGTCTTTTGAACCGCCAAGACGCCAAAAGACGCCAAGATTTTTGTGTTTTTCTTGGCGTCTTTTGGCGTCTTGGCGGTTCCATCATCACGGCTTCGCGGAGCCCGACGCCGACCACGGCCCGCACGTCGGCAGGCCCACGGTCTTCTGGACGCACGCGGCCGTCACCGGCGACGTCACGACGGCCGCGATCTTCCCCGCGGCCACGTGCTCACACACGGCGGTCGGCAGCTGGATCCGCCCGTCGTCCTCCACCCGGAAGCCATCGGCGCTGCCGGCGTCGAGCGCCACAAGGCAACGGTCGGCGTCATCGCAGATCCCGTCGCCCGCGGCGGTCTCCAGCGCCACGTTGAGCGGGACCCCGGCCTCGCCAGCGATCGAGCACGCCGCGTCGACCTCCGCAGGCGCCGTGCCCTGGAAGCAGGCCGTCACGTCGAAGCAATCGCCGTCGCCGTCTCCATCGCCGCCGCCATAGACGTCCCCGGGCGCGTAGTCGGGGAGCGCGCCCGCATCGACCTCGCTCGACACACACGCCCCGGCGACGCAGGTCTGCCCTTCCGAGCAGTGCTTGTTCACCACGTCGCCGCTCTCGTCGATCTCGCCCGAGTCGTCGCAGAGGAAGTTGAGCGGCAGCGTCAGCAGCGCGACGCGGTTCTTCGGGATCCTCGTGACCGCCTCGCGCAGGACGCGCACCGCGCCGAGCTCGTCCCCGATGCGGGCGCTGACCTTGATCCGGATCGAGTCGCCGCCGCCGCTCGCGGAGAAGAAGCCGATCGTCGCCGGCAGGCGCGCGGCGGCGTCGGACTCGCCGAGCCGCTCGTAGGACGCCGAGAACTTGGGCGTGCCGCCCTCGAACACCTGCACCTGGAGGGCGCTGAAGTCGTCGGGCATGGCGAGATCCGTCGAGACGGCGAGCATGATCTCGTCCGGCGGAGAGCACCCGCAGGCCGCGACAGCGACGAGCGCGGCGAGCGCCGCCCGGGCGACGGCGCTCATCGGCCACCTCCGAAGGGGATCGTGAACGTGGCGACGCCCTTCCGGGACAGGGCGACCGAGCCGGGCGACGTGCGGCCCTCGACCGGCGGCTCCGGCCCGAAGACCCCCGTGGCGACGAGGACCGCGCCCGCGGCCACCAGCACGCCGCCGCCGATCCAGAGCCAGGTCTCGACGTTCCCTTGCTTGGGCTGCGGCACCAGCGTGACCTGCACGCGGCGCGTCTGGTCGTCCTGGATCATCACCTCGGACTGGTGCGACACCATCCCGGACGCCGTGACGCGGAGCGCGTGACCGCCGCTCGGCACGGGCCCGTCGTAGCCGCCGCGGCCGACCACGCGGCCGTCGATGGAGATGACCGCGTCCGGCGCCGCCGTGACGATGAGGCGCCCCTGGTGGACCTCCTTCTCCAGCGTGGCCGTGACCGTGACGTCACCGCCGCCCGTCACCTGCTGGGAGACCTCGACGTCCTTGAAGCCCTTCTTGGTCACCCGGATCTTCCGGGTGCCGACGTCGAGCAGCACGGGCTCGCTCAGCGGCGTCTGGCCGACCTCCTCGCCGTCGACGAAGACCGTGGCCCCCGCCTCGCTGGCCTTCAGATCGAGCCGGCTCACGTAGGCCTTCGTCGCCTCGATGAGCGCGGCGGCGTCCTTGCGATCCTGCTCCCCGAGCTGGGGGCCGGCGTCCCTGAGGAGCTTCTCGACCGTCCCGAGGAGGCGCGCGTAGCGCTTCAGGTTCTTCTGGCAGAGGGCGATGTTCCAGAGCAGCCGCGGGTCGCCGGAGAGCTCGAAGGAACGCTCGAACTTGATGATGGCGTTGCGGTAGTCGCCGTCGTTGAAGAGGATCCGCGCGGCCTCGTACTCGGCCTTCGCCTCACCGGTGAGCGTCGCGGACAGCGGCCCCTGGACAGCAGGAGCGGCCGCGCCCGCGGCCGGCGCGCCAGCGGCAGGAGCGGGCTGCGCCGCCACCGGCGCCGGCTGCGCTCCCGCGGGCGCCGGCTTCGCCGCCGCAGGCGCCGGCTGCGCTCCCGCGGGCGCGACGGCCGTCAGCACGGCGCCGCCGATCGCGACCGCGGCGCCGACGCGCAGGCTCCTGCTGCTCCACAGCGGGAGCCGTTCGCTTCCTGGCCAACTCATCTGGGCTTACCTTTGTCGTTCAGCACATCGAAAATGCTCCCCGGCTGCGCGGCGGTCGCGGTCGCGGTCGGCGCGGCGGTCGCGGCCGGCGCGGCCGAGGGCGCGGCGGTGGGCTTCGGCCGAGGCCCCGTGGCGACCGGCGTCGCGCTCGCCGGCGCCTTCGGCCCGGCGGTCGACAGCGGCGCCGCGGTGGCCACCGGCGCGGCGGTCGCCACCGGGGACACGGTCGCCGACGGCGCCGCGGTCGCCGGCGGCTGCGGCTCCGCGGTCACCTCCGGAGGTGCGACAGGAGGGGGAGCCGGCGTCGCGGGCGCCGAGGGCTCGGCGGAGGCGGTCGCCGCCACGGCCGACGGGTCGGCGGGAGGAGCGTCCGCGCCGCCATGGAACGTGACGAAGCGCAGGATCCCGCCGATCACCACGGCGGCGCCCACCACGGCCAGCGCGAGCACGACGCCGCTCCGCGAGCGCGCCCCGGGCGCGGCGCCCCCGGCCGCCCAGCCGGGCGCGGTGCCCGCCGGGCCTGCCGTGTGGCCGGCCGCGCCGCCCGCCGTCGCGCCGGCAGGCGGCGCCGCGCTGTGCCGCGCTGTCGCCGCGGGGACGCCGCTCGCGCGGTCCTGCGACGTCTGCCAGGCGGGCGGCGTGCTCATGCGCTCGCGCACGGAGCTCGCCCGGTCCCGGAACGAGACCGCGGGGACGAGCCCCAGCGTCCGCTCGATCCGCTCCAGCGAGGCCAGCGCGAGCGGAGGCCCGAAATCGACGATGGCGCCCGCGAGCTCGGCGACCGACTTGAAGCGCTTCGCGACGTCCTTCTCGAGGCAGCGCAGGATCGCCGCCTCGAGGCCCGGCGGCAGGTCGCGCCGGAACGTCGTCGGGGGCGGCGGCGGCTCGGTGTTGATCATCAGGATGAGCTCGGACAGCGAGCTCGCGTCGAAGGGGACACGCGCGGTGAGCAGCTGGTAGAGGATGGCGCCGAGCGACCAGATGTCCGCGCGCGCGTCGACCGAGCGCGCCGAGCGCATCTGCTCGGGCGCCATGTAGAGCGGCGAGCCGAGCACCATCGACGTCTTCGTCAGCCCGAGCTCCGGCTCGGCCCCGGCCGTCGACGGGTCCGCCAGCGCCTTGGAGATGCCGAAATCGAGCACCTTCACCATGCCGCTGCCGTCCGCCGCGCGCGTGAGGAAGAGGTTCGCCGGCTTGAGATCGCGGTGGATGATGCCGGCCGCGTGCGCCTCGGCGATGGCCTCGCAGGCCTCGAGCACGTAGCCCACGGCCTCCTCCAGCTCGAGCGGGCCGCTCCGCCGCAGCGTCTCCTGGAGGTCGCTGCCCTCCAGGTACTCCATCACCATGAACGGCGCGCCCGTCTCGAGCGTCCCGACGTCGAGCACGCGCGCGACGTGCTCGCTCTTCAGGCGCACCGCCGCGCGCGCCTCGCGCACGAAGCGCTCCACCATCTCGTCGTTGGCGCCGGGGTGGAGCAGCTTGATGGCGACCCGCTGGTGGAGCTGCTCGTGCAGCGCGGCGACGACGACGCCCATGCCCCCTTGCCCGAGGATGCGCTCGACCCGGTATTTTCCCGATAGAATTTGACCTTCGGTGACCGGTGAGCTCACGGACGCTCCTGCGCTGGGGCTGCCTTCAGGGCGCCACCACCGCCACGTTATTCAGGGGGCCACCTTATGCGATCCGACGCTCGCATCCAAGGCCATTGCCGCGTTACCTGCCGCGTCATCGGGAGTCATCGGGATCACGCCGCTTCCCTTGCCGCCAAGCGCGACTACCCTACGCGCCATGCCCCGCATCGCCAACGTCGAGCGCAAGACGCGCGAGACCGACATCCGCATCGAGATCGATCTCGACGGCCAGGGCCGCTCGGAGATCAAGACGCCGCTCCCCTTCCTCACGCACATGCTCGATCAGATCGCCCGCCACGGCCTGTTCGACCTCACCATCCACGCCGAGGGCGACGTCGAGATCGACGGCCACCACACGACCGAGGACTGCGGCATCACCCTGGGCACGGCCGTGCAGAAGGCGCTCGGCGACAAGGCGGGCATCGCCCGCTACGGCGAGGCGACGCTCCCCATGGATGAGGCGCTCGCGCAGTGCGCGCTGGACCTCTCCGGCAGGCCGTACTTCGTCTGGCGCGTGCCGCTGCCCAAGGCGAAGCTCGGCACCTGGGACGTCGAGCTGGCCCCTGTGTTCTTCGAGGGCTTCGCGCGCGGCGTCGGCGCGAACCTCCACGTCCGCCTCATCGAGGGGGACAACCTGCACCACATCGTCGAGATCTGCTTCAAGTCGTTCGCCAAGGCGCTGATGAAGGCGACCCGGATCGAGCCGCGCGTCGCCGGCATCCCGTCCACCAAGGGGAGCCTCTGAGCCATGCAAGCCATCGCGCTCGTCGATTTCGGGATGGGCAACCTGCGCTCCGTGGAGCGGGCGCTCCTCCAGGCCGCCGAGGACTCCGGCGCGCCGTGCGCGGTGACGCGCACGGGCGACCCGGAGATCATCGGCCGGGCCGACAAGGTGGTGGTGCCCGGCCAGGGCGCCTTCCGCGACTGCGCCGCGGCGCTGCAGAGCGGCATCGGCGAGGCGCTGCGCGCCCAGATCCGGAAGGGGACGCCCTACCTCGGCATCTGCCTCGGCATGCAGGCGCTCTTCGACGGGAGCGAGGAGGCGGAGGGCGCGCGCGGGCTCGGCGTGTTCTCCGGCACCGTCAAGCGCCTCACGCCTCAGCCGAGCGCGGCCGAGGCGGACGCGGTCGCAGGCCAGCCGTGGGTCGGGATCAAGATCCCCCACATGGGCTGGAACCGCATCGCGTTCGCGCGCGAGGTGGCGGGCCCGCTCGGCGTGTTCGCGGGCGAGCGCCCCTTCGTCTACTTCGTCCACAGCTACCACGCCGTCCCGCTCGACCCCGCGCTGGTCGCGGCGACGACGGAGCACGGCCCGCACCGCATCACCGCCGCGATCGAGCGGGACAACGTCACCGCGACGCAGTTCCACCCCGAGAAGAGCCAGGCCGCCGGCCTGCGCCTGCTCGCCCGCTTCCTCCACGGCTGACCGGCGAGCGTCAGTGCGGGCGCAGCAGGCGCTGGTGCACCTGCTTGACCTGCGCGAGCTTGAGGCGCGCCCCCCGGGGAAGCTCGGGCGCGCGCGCCGCGCCCGCGCCGCGCCGCGCCCGCGCCGGGCGTGAGGGGGGAATCGGCGAGGAGGACGAGGAGCGCCGCGCCGCCCTCACCCGCTGCGACCGCCGCGGGGCGAGCGGGAGATCGACGATGAACGCCGCGCCGCAGCCGAGCTCGCTCTCGACGCGGATCGCGCCGCCGTGCGCGCGCGCCGCGACGTGCGCGATGTACAGGCCGAGCCCCAGGCCCCCGAAGCGCTCCACCGGGACGGCCCGCTCGAAGCGCGCGAAGATCCGCTCGTGGTCCTCCCGGGCGATCCCCATGCCGTGGTCGCGCACGATGAGCCGCGCCCGCGCGCGCGTGGCGCGCACCTCGATCGCGATCGGCTTGCCCTCGCCGAAGGTGATCGCGTTCTTGATCAGGTGGAACGTCATGCGCTCGATCTGGGACCGATCCCACCAGCCGATCACCGAGCCCTCGGCCGCGACCGAGATGGCGCCGCACGCGGCCGGCCGATGCGCGACAGCCGTCGCGACCACCTCGCGGATGAGCCCGACGAGATCGAGCGGCTGGCGGGTCGGGGCGCCGTGGGCCAGGCCGCCGTGCCTCGCCTGGAACATGTCGTCGCAGAGCCGGGCGAGGCGGCCGAGCTGACGGTCGAAGACGGCCAGCATCGCCGCCGCCCACGCCGGGGTCTTCTCCGGCTCCTGCTCGCTCATCCGCTTCGTCAGCTGGAGCTGCAGGAGGAGCGAGGTCACGGGCGTCCTGATCTCGTGCGCGGCGAGCACGAGGAAGTCCTCCCGGATCCGGGCGGTGTCGTCCCGGATCGGGACGGCGGGGATACGAGGGTCGAAGTCGTCCAAAAACGCGGTCATGGCAGAGCCTGCTGGGCGGTGTTGTGGTGTGCCCCCGCGCCGGCAAACGCATGGAGTGTGCCACCCCCGTAGGGCTCGCGGATTGGCACTTCTGGCGGCAGGAGAACGCCACGTCTGCCGAGCGGACGCGCGTCAAGGCGTCGCATTGCGCCGTCCACTGCGCAAAACCCCGCGAGGCGAGCCGAGCCGCCTGGACCGTGAGCCAGGGGCGGCGCCTCGGGTCGCGCCGGAGCGCCGCCAGGCTGCAGCGGTACACGGGTAAGGGCGCACCCCTGCTTGCGGGCCAGGGTCCGCGGAGCAGCTTTGTCCGCATGCAACACCAGAGTGAAGAGCAACACCGGAGTGTGGAGCCGGGTGCCAAGGCTCAGGTCCGTGGATCGATGAGCGAGCTGCACGCGCTCCTCAGGGAGTTCGACACTGCCATGCTCGTCACGATGACCCCGGAGGGGCTGATGCGAGGGCGGCCCATGGAGATCCAGGAGCCGGCCGAGCTGATGGATTGCGATCTCTGGTTCGTGACGGAGGACGAGGCGGCGAAGACAGGCGAGATCACCCGCGAGCACCAGGTGGCGGTCTGCTGCTACAGGCCGCGGGACCGGGCGTACATCTCGATCTCGGCGCGCGCGACGGTCGAGAGGAACGAGGAGAAGATCCGGAGCCTCTGGAAGCCCTCGTGGAAGGCGTGGCTGCCGGCCGGCCCCACCCACCCTCACGCCGCCTTCCTGAAGCTCTATGTCGAGCGCGCCGAGTACTGGGAGCCCGAGGGCGGCCGGCTGCGGGTCCTCTACGAGAAGGCCAAGGCGCTCGTCCAGCGGAGATCGGCGGAAGACAAGCTGAACCCGCCGAAGCACATCTGAGCCGCGCCGCCCCTGCGGCGGCGATCGAGGTGGCGTGACCCGGGGCGAGATGGCCCCTGGGCTGGATGAACCCCGGATGGATCAGCCGGCTGTCGGCGTGGCGCCGGCCGCGCGCCGTGCGCGCTCCCCATCGGGGGTGCCGCCGCCCTCGAGCGCCGCGCAGATCTCGGCGAAGCTGTCGAAGGGGGTGTACGGTATCCCGTCGCGGGCGCAGAGCGCGTCGAGGGCGCTGTCCCGCACCGCGAACACGTGATCGCAGCACCGCGCCGCGGGGTAGTCCAGCCGGCCGTCGCCGATGTAGACCGTGGAGGTCTCGCCGGTGGCCGCCTTCAGCTGATCGAGCACGCGGATCTTGAAGTCCTCGCCGGGGCCGAGCGGCACCGCCTCCGGCACGGTCACGCGCCAGCGCCCATCGAAGACGGCATCGAAGCAGGAGAACGCGGTGCCCGGCGGCAGGAACTCGCGGATGTAGAACGGCAGGCCGTGGCTGATCACGTGGAACACCCACGCCCGGTGGGCGCACAGGGCCAGGAGATCCTCGAAGCCCGACCGCAGCCCGGCGTGCGGGCGCAGCTCGGCCAGGAGCTCGGCGGCCGGGCGATCCACGTCGGCGTAGCCGCGGCGGAGGAGCTCGAACGGCGTGAGCTCGCCGCCGACGGCAGGCGCGAGCAGCACTTGCCGCCAGTCATAACGAAGGTGGGCGTCCCAGACCCGGTTCGTCAGGTCGTCGCGGGTGATGGTCCCGTCGAAGTCGCAAAGAATGAGCACGACCGCTGATTTGCACGCCGCCACGCCGGACGCCACCGCCGCGCTGCCCTGACCTGCCCTCGCCACGGGATCGCCTTCCACGGCGAGGGTTGGCCGCCCCGTGCCGGGCCTCCGCGCAGGATCAGGCGCCGTCAGGCTCCGGTCGCGGCCGGGGCGCGACCGTCACAGCGCGACAGGGAACGGATTGCGCTCGTCGAAGCCGGCCTGGTGGAAGTAGGGATACGGCAGCTTCGTCTTGCTCGCAGCGTCCAGCTTCGCGATGTGCTCTGGCGCGAGGGTCCAGCCGACGGCCCCGAGGTTCTGCCGGAGCTGCTCCTCGTTGCGAGCGCCGATGATCACGTTCGCGACGCTCGGCCGCTGCAGCAGCCAGTTGAGCGCGATCTGCGGGACGGTCTTGCCCGTCTCCTTCGCCACCGCGTCGAGCGCGTCGACGACACCATAGAGGTACTCGTCGTCGATCTGCGGCCCCCCCTCGACAGACAGCTTGTTCCGGAGCCGGCTGACCTCCGGCAACGGCTGCCCGCGCCGGATCTTCCCCGTGAGCCGCCCCCAGCCCAGCGGGCTCCAGACCACCGCGCCGACCTTCTGATCGAGCGCCAGCGGCATCAGCTCCCACTCGTAGTCGCGCGCCACCAGCGAATAATACGCCTGGTGCGCCACGTACCGAGAGAGGCCATACTTCTCCGACACCGCGAGCGACTTCATCAGGTGCCAGCCGGAGAAATTCGAACAGCCGAGGTAGCGGATCTTCCCCGCTCGCACGAGATCGTCCAGCGTGCCGAGCGTCTCCTCGAGCGGCGTGACCGCGTCGAAGCCGTGCAGCTGAAAGAGATCGATATAATCCGTCTGCAGCCGGCGCAGGCTCCCCTCGATCGACCGGATCAGGTGATACCGCGACGAGCCGACGTCGTTGGGGCCCGGGCCGCTCCGGAACGTCGCCTTGGTGGAGATGATGACCTTGTCGCGCCTGCCCTTGATCGCATGGCCGAGGATCTCCTCGGCCATCCCGTCGGAGTAGATGTCGGCCGAGTCGAACATGTTCATCCCGGCCTCGAGCGAGACGTCGACCAGCCGAGTCGCCTCGGCCACGTCGCTCGCGCCCCACCCCCGGAAGAACTCGTTGGAGCCACCGAACGTCCCCGTCCCGAGACTCAGCACCGGTACCTTGAACCCTGACCCGCCGAGCTGTCTGAACTCCATGAATCGCCTCCGCGCCAAATGGGGACAACCTCTGAGCGCGGGGGAGCGGAGCGCCGGACACCAGGATCTCGCCCCCTTGCCGCGGTCGTGGACGGTTAGGAACTCCAAAGCGATCCGGAAGTCAAGCCCCGCCGCGTCCAGCACACGGCGGTGCAGGGCGCGCCGCGGGGGCCTGCCAGCACGGCCCGTCCGGCGCGAGGTCCCGGCGACGTGAGGAGGAGCCGGCGCCGCGGGAGGCGGCGTCGCGGCCGCGCGCGTCTCGGCGAGCGCGAGCGCCGCGCTCCGCGATCACAGCCCGAGATCGAACCGGAACGCCCGCAGCGCCTCCGCGCTCGCAGAGCACCGGAGACGCTCGTCACGAGGCATCTGCCCGAGCGTGCGCGTGTGCCCGGCCGGGATGAACATCGGCTCCCAGTGGATGCCCTCGTCTCCCCGCCGCTCGCAGGCGATCTCGCCGAGGACGCTGCCCGTGTAAACACGGAGCGTCCGGCCGTCGCAATAACACACCTTCTGGACGACGTGCGCTGCGCGCGACTGCCCAGGAGGGATGAGGGAGCAAATCCGGTCCTGCAGCCGCTCCCAGAACGGCATCACGAGCGGGCCCGGAAAGCCGTTCAGGTGCTCGATGAAGAGCCCGCCGTGCTCGACGAAGAGCGGAACGAGGGAGAGCCGGTAGGCGGCGAGGGCCTCCTCGCGTACGACGGTGTCGAGATCCGACGAGAGGATCTGGGGCACGTCGAGCCGGAGGACGCGGAGCGGCGTCGGGGCGTCCTTCCATATATAGGTCATGTCCGCGAGCTTGCGGTGGTTCGAGGAGACGAAATAGACCATGACCACCGCCCTCACCCGCCCAGCGAATCGAGCAAGTCCACGACGCTCTTCGTCTTGTCGTTCGGGTCGAGCTCGATGACGTCGATGTGCCAGTCCTCGAGCAGCGCAGGCTGGACGAGCCCGGCGCCGAAGGTCGCCCAGTAGCCGCGGCGGTTCGACGCGCGCTTCGCGAGCTGCGGGCTGCCCTCGATGCGCATCTGCTCCATGCGGTACCAGATGTACCGGATGTCGACGTCGCCGAAGCTGTAGCCGAGGAAGAGGAAGCTGTTGCTGAGCAGATCGGCCCGCAGGCGCTGATCGGGCGCCGCCTCGAGCCGGAGGCGGCTGAAGTACTGGGATTCGGTGAGCACCACCGTCTCGGGCCAGTCGAGATCGCCATGAAACTTGATGACGTGGCACGCCCCCTGCGCCGGGCACCGCGCGAAGTCGTCGAACCTGGCGAGCGCCACGGCCTCCTTGCCCGCGTCCCGCAGCGCCTCCTCGATGTGGTGCTCGAAGTTGGTCGTGTAGATGGTCGAGAATTCGCGGCGCGCCAGGGCCTTGTGCTGGCACGAGCTCCTGCGCCGCTCGTCGACCTCCCGCGCGTGGAAGCGCGCGCGCATCTCGGCGATGAAGCTGTCGAGGCCGCCCGCGCACTCCCGGGCGAAGAAGCCGGCGAGCTGCGGGGGCAGGCCGTGCAGCTCGAAGAGCGCTGGCTCGAAGCCGAGCGCGGCGCCCATCCACCCCACCAGCTCCTTCCACATCGGGAGCTGGAGCGGGGCAGAGAAGCCCGCGCCCAGAAAGGGAATGAGGCGGCCTTCCCGGTACGCCTGTCGGAGCGGGATCGCCGCTTGCTCGAGCGTCAGTACAGCCATCTTCAGCGAGCGATGGTATCCGCCCGCCGACCTCGCGCAACCAGCGCCCGCCGGGCCGGAACGACTCGCCCCGAGCGGATGTCGGCGCGGACGTCGGCCGGCGCTCATGGACAGAAGCCGCGATGAGCCAGGACACACGCGGCAGAGCCCGGCGCTGCGGAGGAGGGCGCCGGTCGCACCTCGCTCCCCACGGCGGCAGAGCGGCGTCGAGCGGGTCCTCTCGCGAGCCGAAATGTCAGTAGAATCCTGCGCATGGCGATTCTTGGGACGGTGGCTCGGCGGCCGCTGCGCGCGGCGCGGTCCGCGCCGGTCGAGCGCCTCGGAGCGCGGCGCTGATGCAGATCGCGGCGGCTGCGGTGGCGATGTGGACGGGGGCATGCCTCGTGATCGGGGGCTGCACGGCGATCGTGGGTGTGGACAAGCCGTACCACCTGGCGGGCGGCGGAAGCGGCGGTGGGGACGTCGAGACGTGCACGCCGGACGAGGTGCGGTGCGCGCAGAACAGGCCGCAGACGTGCGACGAAGCCGGAGCGTGGCAGGACGAAGCCGAGTGCCCGGCGGAGGCGCCCTCGTGTGATGACGGGCGCTGCACCGTCCCTCGGAGCTGCGAGAAGATGGACGCGATCTGCGGGCCGCGCGGAGACGAGGGCTGCTGCGGGAGCCCCGTGGTGCCCGGAGGCACGTTCGATCGGGGCGACGCCGAGCCGCGCCTGGCGACGGTGAGCGACTTCCGGCTGGATCGATTCGAGGTGACGGTGGGGCGGTTCCGGGCGTTCCTGTCGGAGTACCCGGCGAGCTGGCCGGCGGTGGGCGCGGGAGCGCACCCGAAGATTCCGGACAGCGGGTGGCGCGCTGCGTGGGACGCCGACCTGCCCGTGGACCGGGCGGCGCTGTCGGCTTCGCTGCACTGCGAGGATCCCTATTTTTCATGGACCGACGAGGTGGGCGAGCACGAGCTCCTGCCCGTGGCCTGCGTGAGCTGGTACGTGGCGTTCGCGTTCTGCGCGTGGGACGGCGGTCGGCTGCCCACGGCAGCGGAGCGGCGGTACGCGGCCGCCGGCGGGGAGGAGCAGCGAACGTATCCATGGTCGGGCCCGGAGAGCGCCCCGGAGCCCGACGAGAGCTACGCGGTGTACGGGTGCGGCCTCGATGGGTCGTGCGAGATCGCGGACCTCCAGCCGGGCGGGTCGAGGTCGCCGCGGGGAGACGGGCGGTGGGGACAGGCGGACCTGGGGGGAAACGTGTGGGAGTGGGTGCTGGATTCGTTCGCGACGAACGACGCGCTCCCGCTCGACTGCGAGGATTGCGCCGTCATCACGCCCGACACGAACCACATGATCTGGGGCGGGGGCTGGCGCAGCGAGGAAGCTACATTGCTCACCTCGGCCTTCCAGGAGCGCTCGCCGGCCGGCCACTTCGCCGGCGCGGGGCTGCGGTGCGCGCGAGCGCGGTGATGCGCGCGGTCGCGCGGTCACGCGTCGGGGCCGCCGCTCCGCGCAGCGCGCGCCGTCCCTGGCGGGGTCCCGGGATCCTTGACGCGACAGCCGCCGCGCGCGACCCTCCCGCCGTGTCGGGCACGCTCGCGGACGGAACGATCTTCGCGCACCGCTATCGCGTGGCGCGCCTCCTCGCCGTGGGCGCGATGGGGTCCGTCTACGAGGTGGTGCACATCGAGACGAACCGCCGCCGGGCGCTGAAGGTGATGCACGCGTACCTCTTCCAGAGCGAGGAGATGCGCAGCCGCTTCAAGCGCGAGGCGCAGATCACGGCGGACATCGAGAGCGAGTACATCGTCGACGTCTTCGACGCGGGCATCGATGAGCCGACAGGCATGCCGTTCCTCGTGATGGAGCTGCTCCGCGGCGAGGAGCTCGGCCAGCGCCTCAAGCGCCTCGGCAGGCTGCCTCCCGGCGAGGTCGCGACGTACCTCCAGCAGACCGCGTCGGCCCTCGACCGGACCCACGCGGCGTCCATCATCCACCGGGATCTCAAGCCCGAGAACCTGTTCGTCACGCAGCGCGACGACGGGACGCCCCGCATGAAGATCCTCGATTTCGGCGTGGCGAAGCTGCTCGCCGAGGGCGGGACGGCGGCCGGCATCACGCGGAGCCTCGGGACGCCCATCTACATGGCGCCCGAGCAGTTCCGCACCGACACGAAGCTCACCAGCGCCGTGGACATCTACGCGCTCGGGATGATCGCGTACACGCTGCTCGTGGGGACGCCGTACTGGAGCCCGGAGGCGCTCAGCGCGAACGACGTGATCGCGTTCGCGCTCGTGGTCGTCCACGGGCCGCAGGAGCCGCCGGTCCACCGGGCGATGTCGCAGCGGGTGGTGCTGCCGCCGAGCTTCGATGGCTGGTTCGCCCGGGCCACGGCCGTCGATCCGGCGGCGCGGTTCCGCCTGGCGAGCGAGGCGGCGCAGGCGCTCTCCGAGCTGCTCGGCCTCGCGCCGGCCAGCAGCGGGCGTTCCCCCCGCCCGACCACGCCGCCCTGGGCCATGGCGAACCCCTCGGCGCACGCGCTCGCCACGCCGGCGCCCGCGATCAGCGCATCCGCGATCACCGCGCCCGCGATCACCGCGCCCGCGATCACCGCGCCCGCGATGATGCCACCGGTGGCGACGAGCATCGGCCCGATGGGGCCCGAGCACCCGTCTCGCGCTCCGGCCGCGCCCCTCGCGGCGACGATGGAGACGTCGGTGACGTCCGTCCCCTCGGGGAACATCGCACCGATAGCGCCGAACCGAGCCCCGCTCGTCGCCGCCGCGGTCGTCTTCGGCCTCGGGGTGCTTGGCGCAGGGACCTGGCTCCTGATCCGCGCCGGATCCCAGGCCGAGCCCGCGGCGGCCGCGCCGTCGGAGAGCCCTGCGCTGGACGCCGGCTCGTCGAGCGCCGCCGCCACCGCCGCGCCGAGCGCGACGACGCCGGCAGAGCCGTCGGCGCCGGCGCCCAGCGCCTCCGCGCCGGCGATCGCCGCGGCCCAGCCCGCGCCCAGCGCGAGCGCCAGCGCGGGGCCGGCCGCGCGCGGGGCGGCGGGCGCTGCCCCGAAGGCGACGCCGAGGCCCGCTTCGAGCGAGCGAAGAGGCTCCCCCGCTCGCCCCAAAGTCCCTTTGCTCGGACGAGATTGAGGCCGATGTCCGCCTGGCTGCCGGTCCGATCCTCGCCGACACCGCTCGACACCTTCTCTCGTGGATGCCCCAGAACATGACACGTCGCCTGCGCCGGTTGGCCCCTCTCGCTCTCGTCCTCTGGCCGCTCGCCGCCTCGACGCCCGCCGCGGCGCAGGACAGCGCGACCGCGGAAGCCCTGTTCAACCGGGGCCTCGCCGAGATGGAGGCAGGCCGGTACGAGGCGGGCTGCAACGCGATCGCCGAGAGCCACCGGATCGAGCCCAAGCCGGGGGCGCTCTTCACGCTGGCCATCTGCGAGTCGAGGTGGGGCCACGTCGCGACCGCGTTCGCGCACTTCGGGGAGTACCTCGCGCTCCACGAGCAGCTGACGCCGGAGCAGAAGCGCCGGCAAGGAGAGCGGCCCAAGGTCGCCAGGGAGGAGCGCGAGAAGCTGGCCCCGCTCGTGCCGGAGCTCGCGCTCTCCCTCCCGCCGGGAGCCCCCGCAGGGACGGTGGTGAAGCGCGACGGTCGCGCGGTGGACAGCGCCGCGCTCGGCGCGAGCGTGCCGGTGGATCCGGGAGAGCACGTCGTGTCGACGCAGGCGCCGGGAGGGCCTCTCCAGGAGACGCGGATCCACCTCGCTCACGGCGAGAAGAAGCGCGTCGAGCTGCAGGTGAGCGGCGCCGCGGCGCCGCCCGCCGACAGCAGCCCTCCGGGCCGACGGGCGGCCGTGTACGTGGCCGGCGGCGTCGGCGTCGCGGGGCTCGTGCTCGGCGGGGTGACGGGCGCGCTCACGCTCGGCAAGAAGAGCGTCGTCCGCGAGCACTGCGGCAGCGGGATCGGCCTGAGCGACCCGACGGCCTGCGACCAGACGGGCCTCGACGCGGCGGAGAGCGCGAGCACCACCGGGCTCGTGAGCACGATCGGCTTCGGCGTGGGGCTGGCCGGGCTCGGGGCGGCGGCGATCCTCTACCTGACCGAGCCGACGCAGAGCGACATGACCGCCGGCGCGACGTCAAGGCGGATCCGCGCAGGGGTGCTCGCGGCAGGCCCGGAAGGGGTCGTGCTCGGGGCGAGCGGGTCGTGGTGACGCGGCGGCGCCGCGGACCTTCGCCGCCTTCGCCGCCTCTACCCGCCGGCGCAGAGGCGCGCTAGACCCGCCGCGTGCAGCTCATCCCCGCCATCGATCTCCTCGGAGGCCAGGCCGTGCGCCTCCATCAAGGGCGCTACGATCAGGTCACCGTCTACGACAAGGACCCGGCGGCGCTCGCCGCTCGCCTCCGCCGTGCCTGCGCTCGGCTGCACGTGGTCGACCTGGAAGGGGCCCGCGCCGGCCTGCCCGTCCAGGCCGACGCCGTCCGCGCCGTCATCGCGGCCTTCGGCGTGGAGGGCGGCAGCGTGCAGGTGGGCGGCGGCATCCGCTCCGCCGCCGCGGCCGAGAGCTACCTCGCGCTGGGCGCCGATCGCATCGTGCTCGGGACCGCCGCTGTGAACGATCCCGCGCTCGTGCGCGATCTCGCCGGCCGCTTCCCGGGGCGCGTGGTGGTCGCCGTCGACGCCAAGGACGGGCGCGTGGCCGTGCAGGGCTGGGAGCAGGTCTCCTCCGTCACCGCCCTCGACGTCGCCCGCGCGCTCGCCGGCGCCCCGGTCGCGGCGCTCCTCTACACCGACGTGTCCCGCGACGGCACGCAGGTGGGCCCCAACCTGGAAGCCACCCGCGAGCTCGCCGCCTCCTGCGGCTTCCCCGTCCTGGCCTCCGGCGGAGTCGGAGCGCTCGCTCACCTGCGCGCGCTCGCCCAGATCCCCGGCGTCAGCGGCGTCATCGTGGGCCGCGCGCTCTACGAGGGGGCCTTCACGCTCGCCGAGGCGATCGAGGCGGCGAGCGCCTGACGGCGTGTGTGCGTTTTCGTGTACGATCCATCCGACGATGCACGAGCGCGACGACCCACGGCCCTCCACACGCGAAGTCGCGGCGGAGGAGTTCCTGTTCCACCTGCACCGGGGCAGCGAGCTCCTGCAGGACAACCGGGTCCACGCCGCGAAGGCGGAGCTCGAGCGCGCGCTGTCGCTCCAGCCGAGCGATCCCAAGGGGCAAGACCTGCTCGGGATCGTCTACTTCCGGCTGGGGCTCTACCCGCGGGCGATCGCGATCTATGAGCGGCTGATCCAGGCCCACCCGGAGGCGGTCGAGCCGCGCATCAACCTCGCGCTCTCGTACCTCAAGACCGGACAGCCGGCGCAGGCGCGGTCCGAGCTCGAGAAGGCGCTCGAGCAGAACCCGAAGCACCAGCGCGCGTGGGGCTACCTGGGGCTCGCGTTCCAGCGCATGGGCGATTACGAGCGCGCGAGCCACGCGTTCGCGGCGGGCGGCCACGACGCGATGGCGCGCCGCCTGCTCGACATGACGGGCGGCGCCACGGGCCGGTACTCGATGGAGCCGCCCGACACCGAGGATCAGCCGCCGATCGAGGCCAAGGCCGAGGTGCAGCGCGCTGCAGGCGAGGCGGTGCAGGCGCTCGATCGCGCGGGCGCGGGCTTCCGGCACGACTCGGATCTGCCGCGCATCCCGTCGGGGACATGGTCGGCCATCGAGCCTGGCCGCGAGATGATGCCGACCATCCCGGCGCCGCCGTCGTTCAAGAGCCTCGGGGCGGACCGCGCGGGAGGCGCGACGAGCGCGCCCGGCGCGAGCAGGGCTCCCGGTCCGAGGGTCGGCGCGGCGCCGACGGTCCCGTCGATGCCCGCCGTGCAGGCGCCGCCCGGAGGGAGCGTGGCCCCGACCGTGCGCCGCAGCACGATGGCGCCCGAGGAGCCCTCCGCGACGGGCCGCTTCGCGATCGCCGTCCCCGCGGCGGCGGACGCTGCGGCGGCGAGCAGGAAGGCGGCGGGGCGACCGTCGTCGTCCTCGCTGCCGCCTCCCACGGCGGCGCCCGCCGCGCCGCCGCCGGCCGCGACGCCGTCGGCGGCGCAGCCGCTGGAGACGCTCTCGGCGCTCGCGCGCGAGCGGCTGCTCGTCTTCCCGCGCGAGGCCGCGGTCACGCGGCACCCGACCGGCGTCGTGCTCGTGCAGGCAGCGAAGGGCTTCGTCGCCCGGCTCGACGCGCTGCGCACGATGAGCGTGCACTCCGGGACCGCCACGCACGTGCTGAAGCGGCAGGCGCGCGGGCGCATCTTCGACGAGCCGCTCGGCGGGCCGAGCACGCCCTTCGTCGAGATCGGCGGGCGCTGCGAGCTCGTGCTCGGCGCGCCGGAGGGGCGGCGGCTCCACCCGGTGACGCTCGGGGAAGAGCCCATCTACCTGCGCGAGGATGTCCTCGTCGGCTTCGATCTGCCGATCGGCTACGAGAACGGCCGCCTGCCGGCCGGCGAGGGCGAGGCGGTCGCGATGGTGCAGCTCCGCGGCCGCGGCCACATGGTCCTGTCGGTGCCCGAGCGCGCCGCCGCGCTGGAGATCACCCCGTCGCGGCCGACGTCGACGCGCGCGACCGCGGTGCTCGGGTGGATGGGCCGGCTCCTGCCGCGCACGCTTCCCGCCTCCGAGGCGCCTGGAGGGATGCAGGGCTTCGTGACGTTCGGCGGAGAGGGGATGGTCCTCGTCGATGGTCGCTAGCGCGGGCACGTCCCTGCGGGGCATCAAGGCGCAGCGGCGGCGCACGCTCTGGGAAGACGCGCGGAACCTCCCGAACCTGCTCACGTTCGCCCGGATCCTCATGATCCCGGCCGTCCTCTTGCTGCTGTCGAGGGGCGCGCCGCGCGACTGCTTCTGGGCCGCGGGCGTCTACTCGCTCGCGGCGATCACGGACATGCTCGACGGCTACCTGGCGCGGCGGCAGGGCCTCGTGAGCGTGCTCGGCAAGTTCCTCGATCCGCTCGCCGACAAGCTCATCGTCGCCGCCACGCTCGTGTGGCTCGTGCCGATGGGCCGGATCCCGGCGTGGGCGGTGGTGCTGCTCATCTCGCGCGAGATCACGATCACGGCGCTCCGCTCGATCGCCTCGACCGAGGGGCTCGTCATCGCGGCGGGCGACGGCGGGAAGATCAAGACAGCGCTGCAGATGATCGGGATCGTCTGCCTGATCCTCGGCTACCCGTACCACATCCACCTCGGCGTCGACTTCGGAGAGGTCGACGTGGTGCACGTCGGACGGCTGCTCATCTATCTATCGCTCGTCTTCTCGATCACGAGCGCCGCGCAGTACATGGGCCTGTTCATCGACGCCATCGACGCCAAGAACCGGCCTACCCCTCCGCAGTAGATGGGCAATAGGCAAGCCCGCGTGGTTCTGCTAGACCAGCGCGCGTGAAAGCCCCGAAGACATCGCGCAACGCCTTGCGCCCCGCGCTCCTCCTGGCCGCGCTCGCCGCGGCGATCGTCGCCTCCACCGCGAGCTGCAGCCGGCAGCAAGAGGGCGAGCCCTGCGAAATCGCGAACGGCAACGATGACTGCGCCGATGGCCTCGAGTGCATGGGCATCGGTCAGCAGCAGCAACAACATCGTTGCTGCAGACCGGATGTGACCACGCAGGTCTGCGATCCGAACCAGAACCCGACGACGGGCAGCACGAGCAGCACGAGCGGCAGCGGCGGTGGCACCGGCGGCGACGGGACGGCCGGAGGCGGCGGTGCGGGCGAGGGCGGAAGCGGCGGCGGTACGGGTGGCGCCGGTGGCACGGGTGGCGCCGGCGGTGCGGGTGGCGCCGGTGGCGACACCGGCGGTGCGGGCGGTACCGGCGGCGCGGGTGGCACAGGCGGCGCGGGCGGGCGCTAGCGCAGCGAAAGCGGCCCCGTATCCCACTCAGAGCAGCGACACGCGCGAGCGCTCCGAGCCTCGCGCTCGCGTAGAGGGCAGGCGCCACGGCGGCGCGCGTCGATGCGTCGCCCGCCGCGTGGCGCCAGCGGCCTCAGCCCCTCAGGCCTTCACTTCACGACGCGCCCGCGCACGCCGCCTCAGCACGGCAGCTCCGGCGAGCGCGACCCCGGCGAGCGCCGTCCACGGCGCGACGGGCGCGCTCGGCTCGGCGGCGCGGCAAGCGCACCCCACGACCGTCTCCGGTTCGGGATCCTCGATCGGATCGGTCGGGTCCGGCGTCGCGCCGCCCGTGGAGCCGGCGGGCTCCGGCTCGACGGGATCCGTCGGATCGACCGGCGGCTCCACCCCGAGATCTTCGCTCTCCACCGTCACGGACGAGGACGGGCAGTTCTTGTGACCGATCACCAGGTAGTACGTCTGCGTGGGATCGAACGGCGGATCGGAGCTCTCGTCGATGACGAGCTCACCGCTCGTCTCCGTGATCCCCTCGACGCTGTAATCGTAGTTCGTGGCCTCCGGCAGGAGCTCGCCCAGCCTGAAGCCGACGTGCCGGCCGGTCCTCACATAGATGCTCCACTCGACGTCGTGGCCGCGGTCGGGATCGACCTGCACGGTGAAGCGGACGCCCTTCGCGGCCCGATCCGGCTTGCTCTTGAAGTGGAAGAGGCTCTGCAGGCTGAGCTGCGAGCGGTAATCCGCGCACGACGCCCCGGTGCCGAAGACCAGCGAGTCGATCCCGAGCATGTTCGTCGTCTGCGACTTGCCCCCGGTCAGATCGAGCACCTCCTCGCAGTCATTCAGGCCCCGGCTCTCGATCAGCGCGTCGACGGCGCCGGCGTCCGCCTCCGTGAGCTCACCGGCGGTCACCAGCTTGTCGGTCGCCCTCTTCAGCGCCTTGGCGAAATCGCCGAACGAGGCGTTGGGGGTCAGCAGCGTCACCGCGCCCCAGACGAGCCTGTCGCCCACCTTGGCCCCGAATTTCTCGCGCAAGGACCACGCGAGGCTGCCGATCAGCTCGCCGTCCTCGTGCACCTCGCCCACCAGATCGCCGGGGCACGTCTTGGTGTCCTTCGCGAGGTCGCGCGCCGCGCCGAACGGCGCCAGCGTCGCCTCGCCGAGCGTGGAGTCGCCGTTCACGGTGCAGGCGAAATAGTCCGCGATGCCCTCGTCGATGCTGCCGGCCCAGGGGGAGAGCCCGTATTCGTTGATCGCGAACTGGCCCCCATTGTAGCCGACCGCGTTGGCGGAGACGTAATGGGTGAACTCGTGGAGGAACACGTCGGAGTCGTCCGAGAAATCGAAGAACGAGCCCTGGCCGATGGCGATGAGGTTCGGCGCGCGAAAGGGCTCGCCCACGCCCTCTCCCGAGAAGAACGCGTTGTCCATCGGCCGGCCCGCCTCCAGCATGTTGGCGACCGCGACGAGCTTCCAGCTGGGCGCCCCCATGTCGATGTGGTGGGTCGACACGAAGTAATCGCGCATCCGGGTGAGGTGGTAATAGATGCCGACCTGCGCGAACTGGTCGTGCGCGTCCTCCGCGCTCGTGGGCGGGTCATAGAGGAAGTCCTCCCCTGCGTTCGGCCCGACGCTCTGCTCCAGGGTGAGCGGGACGCCGGCGGCGAGGTCGCCGTCCACGTAATTCACCACCTTGAAGTTGCCGTTCCAGCCGCTCAAGGTCTGGGGATCTGCCGCGTCGAGGCTGCTGAGCTCGAGATCCTGCACCTCGGGCGTGACCGCCGAGCTGATGGGATAAACGCGCCCTCGCGCGTGCACGGCCAGCGAGCGCCTGTGGACGAGCTTGCCTGTGTGCGCGTCGACGAGGTAGCGCTCCCCGCCGCGATCCGACCGGACATCGACCACCCAGACGAGCTTGCCGCCCGTCTCGGCCTCGGGAAACACCGCGAGCGCCGCGTTCGGCCGCTCCGAGAGCGTCATCCCATACGTCGCCTCGACCGCGCGCCGCGCGGCCTCCTCCCCGTGAGTCGGCGTCGTCGCGACCGACACGTCCCGCGCCACGTTGAGCACCACGACCTCGGCGCGGTTCTCCCGAGTGACGTCGATCGCCACCGCGGCGCCGAGCACGGGCAGTCCGGCGTGGACCTGCGCAAACCGGACGGTGCGGTGATCGCCATCGACGAGCTCGCTCTGGTAACGCAGCGAGACGCCCTGGAGGCGGAGCTCTGAAGCGGCGTGCTTCAGGGCCGCCTCCGCCGCGCCCCGCGCGCCATCCGCGCCGCGGAAGGACAGGTCCGCTGCCGGCGAGCCCTTCCGCAGCGTGTGCCACTCGGACGCGGCGGCGGGCCCCGCAGCGGCCAAGGCTGCGAGTGCGGTCAACGGAAGCAAGAGCGGCAGTCGTCTCATGGGTTCTTCTCTCCGGCTGGATTTCTGCTGGCTTTCTGCAAGCAGCGCTCGCGTGAGGCGCGGCAGGGCCGGACCGACGAGCGCGACCAACGTAACGAGTTGCGTTGGCTCATCAAGGAGAAGCGACGCGGCGTCCTCGCTGAAAATCAAGGAGTTGTGGCCGCGATTGCCTCGTTACGTGACCTCCCTGGTCAACCTGCGTGGTATGTCTCCGGCACCTTCAACGCAGGCTCCCGTGGCTCTCTCTGAAACAAACACCTCCATTGGATTCCCGGCGACGTTCGCCCCGAGCGACATCGTCTCCGCCTGTTCCCCGTGTCCCGCCGGTGCGCCGCTGCCCGGAAGGGTTCGCGTCGGCGGCCGCGTGCTCGAGGTCGCGGAGGGCGCGGTCATCCTCGGCGACGCGTTCAGCGCGTTGCGCGTCGCGCTCGAGGGCGCGCCCGCGCCGCCGCTCGAGGTCGGCGATCTCGCGATCGTCGAGGGCGCGCCGGCGCCGGCGCCGACCGACTGCGCGCTCGCGTCCGCGCGGATCGTCGAGCGGATCGCGCCCCGGAGGCCGCCGCGGGCACGCGCGGGCGCCGCGGCGCCGCCGTCGAGCGAGACGGAGCGCGCGATCCATCGCGGGCGCGGCGCGGCGCTCGCGCAGCGCGCGGCGGCGCTCGCCGCGGTGCGGGCGCTGTTCGCCGAGCGCGGCTTCCTCGAGGTGGAGACGCCGAGCATGGTCCCCTCCCCCGGGCTCGACCTGCACCTCGACGCGTTCGCGGTGCAGGCGGCGCGCCCGACGTTCCTGATCACGAGCCCGGAGTACCAGATGAAGCGGCTGCTCTCGGGAGGCGTCCCGCGCTGCTTCCAGCTCGCGCGTTGCTTCCGGCGCGGGGAGCTCGGGGACAGGCACAACCCGGAGTTCACGATGCTCGAATGGTACCGCGCCTTCGCCGGCGTGGACGAGGTGATGGCCGACACCGAGGCGATCGTGCAGCGCGTCGCGGGCGCGCTCGGCGCGGATGGCACGATCTCGACGTCGGGCAAGCAGGTACGTTTGGAGCGGCCGTTCCCGCGGATCTCGATCGGCGAGGCGTTCGCGCGCTGGGCGGGCGTGCCCGCGGACGACGCGATCGCGCTCGCGTCGAGCGACGAGGAGCGGTTCTTCCGCCTGCTCGTGGACGCGGTGGAGCCGGCGATCGCCGCGCTGCCCCACCCGGTGTTCCTCGTCGATTTCCCCGCGCCGCTCGCGTCGCTCGCGCGGCTCAAGCCGAGCGATCCGCGGGTCTGCGAGAGGTTCGAGCTGTATGTCGCGGGCGTCGAGCTCTGCAATGGCTTCGGCGAGCTGACCGACCCGGTCGAGCAGCGCGCGCGGCTCCTCGCCGATCAGGCGGCGCGGGCCGCCCAGGGCAAGCCGGTCTATCCGATCGACGAGCGCTTCCTCGACGCGCTCGAGGAGGGCATGCCGCCCGCGGCGGGAAACGCGCTCGGGGTCGATCGCCTCGTCGCGCTGTGCCTCGGCGCCGCGTCGATCGGCGACGTCCTCGCGTTCCCCCACGGCTGGCTGTGACCGGCGCGGTGGAGCCCGGCGGCGACACGCGCCTCTCACCGGAGGTCCTGTCGCAGCTCGCCCGCAAGTACCTCACGCTCGCCGAGCTCCGGCGCGCGCGGGCGGCCGGGGAGCCGATCCCCGGCAAGGAGGTGTTCCGCGCGCTCGCGGGGGAGTTCCCCGGCGCGCTGAACGAGCTCGACAACCTGCCCTTCGACGAGATCGAGCGGCGCCACGGCGCGCTCTCACGGGCCCTCGCCGGGGGCCCGGAGGAGCGCTGGATGGCGTGGATGCACGGCTACCACACGCTGATGCGGGCGGCGCTCTACGTGAAGATCCGCGTGGCACGGCGAGAGGAGCTGTCCGACGCCGCCGCGGCGGCGCTCGCGGAGCGGGCGGCGAGGCACGCCGGCACGCCGATCGACGCCGCGTTCGTGATCGCGGTCAAGGCGCCGCCGGACGGCCGGCTGAACCGCCTCGTCCTCGGCCGGCTCGCGGCGACGTTCGGCGCGTCGATGGCGGAGATCCGGGGGACGATCTTCCCGCGGCGGCGGGCGGAGGGAGGCTGACGCGCGCCGCACCCCAGCCAAGCGCCCCTCGTGACGAGCTCCGGGCATGGACTAAGCTCCGCGCCCGATGGAACGTCTCTTCTTCCTGCTCTCGGGCGTTTACGGGTTCCTCGCGGTGGCGCTCGGCGCGTTCGGCGCCCACGGGCTCAAGTCGACGCTCGACGCACAGGCGGACGGCGCGCTGCGCCTCTCCTGGTGGCAAACGGGCGCCCAGTACCACCTCGCCCACGCGCTCGCGCTGGCGCTCGCCGCCCACCTCGCCGCGCGCACCGGCGGCGTTGCGGCGACGGTCGCCGGCTTCTGCTTCGCGGGCGGCGTGCTCCTCTTCTCCGGCAGCCTCTATGCGATGACCCTGACCGGCGTCCGCGTCCTCGGCGCCGTCACGCCCTTCGGCGGGCTGCTCCTGCTCGCGGGCTGGGGCGCGGTGGCCGTGGCCGCGCTCGGGATGGCGAAGGGCTGAGGCGCGCGGCAGCGGGCGCCGCCGCGCCTACGTCGTCCTGCGCGCGAAGAGACGGCCGAACCGCGCGGAAGCGCGCTCTCGGAGGGAGGCCACGCGGGACCGGACCCGCCCCCAGCGCTCGCTGCGCGCGAGATCGTCGAGCAGCGAGTACGAGACCGGCGTGACGATCAGGGTGAGCAGCAGGCTCAACGACTGGCCGCCGATGACCACGACGGCGATCGTCTGACGCTCCTCGGCCCCGGGCCCCGTGCCCAGCCAGAGCGGGAGCATGCCCGCGACAAGGGCCAGCGTTGTCATCAGGATGGGCCGCAGCCGATCGCGGTTCGCCTGGAGGATCGCCTCCTCGCGCGGCATGCCCTCGCTCCGCAGCTTGTTCATGTGGTCGACCTGGAGGATCGAGTTCTTCTTCACCACGCCGAACAGCACGAGGAAGCCGAGCGCAGAGTACAGGTTCAGGGTGTTCCCGGTCGCCCACAGGCTGAGCAGCGCGAACGGCACCGAAAGCGGCAGCGAGAGCAGGATCGTCACCGGGTGCACAAGGCTCTCGAACTGCGACGCCAGGATCATGTACATGAGCACGATCGACAGGAGGAACGCCCAGATGAACTCGCCGAACGTGCGCTCGAGCTCCGCGCCGCGGCCGCGCACGCTGGTCGTGTACGCCGCGGGCATGTCCATCTCCCGGGCGGCGCCGCGCAGCGCCTCCAGGCGGTCGGCCAGCGCATAGCCCGGGGCGACGCCGGCGCGCAGGCTCGACACCCGCTGGCGATCGAGCCGGTCGATGCGCGACGGGCTCCTCGCCTCCTCGATGCGCACAAGGTTGTCGAGGCGCACAAGGTCGCCCCGGAGCAGCGGCGTCCCGGCCGGGGGCGCCGTCGCGCCGCCGGCGCCGCCCGGCGACGGCGCGGCCGACGCGCGCGCCGTCCGGGGCACGTACAGGCGGCGGACGGCCGCCACCCGATCGCGGTCCTCCTCGATGAGGCGCAGCTGCACGTCGTAGTTCTCGTTCTCGGCCTCGTCCCGGAAGCGCGAGACCGCCTGATCTCCGCCCACCATCAGCCGCAGCGCGGTCGCGATGTCCTGCGTCCGGACCCCGAGCTGCGCCGCGCGATCGCGCTCGATGAGCACCCGGAGCTCCGGCCTGTCGATCTTCAGCGTCACGTCGGCGTCCACGATGCCGCCGAGGTGCGCGGAGCGCTCGCGGAGCTCGTTCGCATAACGCTCGAGCTGCTCGATGTCGGGGCCCTGGATCGCGAAGTCGATCTCGAAGTTCCCGCCGCCGATGTTGAACGACGGCACGTTGCGCACCGAGATCCGGAGATCGGAGTATTTGCGCAGCTTGCGCCGCACCTCCTGCATCACTTCCTTCTGCGAGTAATTGTCCTTGAAGGCGCGCCATGGATGGGCGGAGAGCGTCTCCCGGAGCAGCCGCGTCAGGGAGAACGTGCGCTCGTCGTGCGGGGCGATCCGCACGAAGGCCTCGCCCGCGCTGACGCCGCCCACGAAGCCGCCGCCCGCGGTGGCGAGCACGCTCCGCACCCCGCGCACCCCGCGGACGTCATCGCTGATCTGCCGCATCACGTCGTCCATCGCGCCGATGCTCGCGCTGAGCGGGGCCGTGACGCGGATCTCGAACTCCGCGTCGTCCGCGCCCGAGGGGATGTACTCCTGCTTCACGAGCCCGTAGAGCGGCACGGCCGACGCCATCACGAACGCCCCCGAGACGGCGACGAGCGCCCGGTGCCGCATCGCGAACGCGAGGGCGCGCGTGTACCTGGCCTCGAGCCTCCCGTAGAAGCCCTCTCGCGTCGCCGCCTCGCTCCCGCCGCCGTGCGCGCCCGCCTCGCCCGCCGCGTGCGCGCGGGCGCCCTCCTCGCGGAGCAGGCGCGCGCTCATCATCGGGGTCAGCGTGAAGCTGACGAGCAGGCTCACGAGGATCGCGACCGTGGCCGTGATCCCGAACTGGAACAGGAACCGCCCCGAGATCGACGACATGAACGACACGGGGACGAAGATGACGACGAGCGACAGCGTCGTCGCGAGCACGGCGAGCCCGATCTCCTGCGTCGCCGCCCTGGCCGCCTCGAAGGAGTCCATCTTCTTCTCCTCGACGAAGCGGAAGATGTTCTCGAGGACGACGATGGCGTCGTCGATGACGATGCCCACCATCAGCACGAGCGCCAGCATCGTCACGCTGTTCAGCGTGAAGTCGAGCAGCCACATCATGCCGAACGTCGCCACGACCGACGTCGGGATGGCGACGCCCGCGATGATCGTGGACCGCCACGACCGCATGAAGAGCAGGACGACCGCGCACGCGAGGAGGCTGCCGAGGACGAGGTGCACGTTGATCTCGTGCAGCGCCGTGTAGATGTAGCCCGACTGGTCGCGGATCACCTCTAGTCGCACGTCCCCGGGCATCTGCTCGGAGAGCTTCGCCAGGTTGGCCTTCACGGCCTCGATCACCGCGACGGTGTTGGCGCCCGACTGCCGCACGACGTCGAGGACGACGGTGGGCTTGCCGTCGAGGCGGGCCAGCGAGCGCTGCTCGTAGGTGCCGTCCTCGGCGCGGCCGATGTCGCGCACTCGGACGGGCCGCCCGTCGACCGTGGCGACGACCAGATCGTTGAACGCGCCCGCGTCCTCGATGCGGCCCATCGTGCGCAGCGTCCGCTCCTCCTCCTTCCCCGTGACGTTCCCCGCGGGGATGTTCGCGTTCTGCTGCACGATCGCGTCGCGGACGGCGGTGATCGGGAGGCCGTACGCGGCGAGGCGATCGGCGTTCAGCCAGATCTTGATGGCGCGCTCCTGCCCCCCCACGACGCGCACCTCGCCGACGCCCGACGAGCGCTCGAGCTGCACCCGCACGAGCTTGTCGGCCACCTCGGTGAGCTCCCGGATCGATCGATCGGCCGAGAGGGCGATCGACATCACCGGGGTCGAGTCGTTGTCCTGCTTCGCGATGACGGGCGGCTCGGTGCCCACGGGGAGGCGGCGCAGCGCCGCCTGCACGCGATCGCGGACGTCCTGAGCCGCCGAGTCGATGTCCCGGTCGAGGTTGAACGTGGCGACGACGACGGAGGTGCCGCTCGTCGAGATCGAGCGGAGCTCGGTGATCCCCTCGACGGTGTTGACCGCCTCCTCGATCTCCTCGGAGATCTCCGACTCGACGTCCTCGGGCGCGCCGCCGGGGAGCGAGGTGCGGACCGAGACCGTCGGCAGGTCGACGGCGGGGAAGCGATCCACGCCCAGCTTGAAGTACGCCACGGCGCCGACCACCACGAGGGCGAGCGTGAGCATGGCGGCGAACACGGGCCGCTGGATGCAGATCCTGGCGAGCGCTTGCACCCTAGCCCCCTTCCACCACGCGCACCGGCTGCCCTTGCTGGAGCGACCCGGGCCGGGCGACGACGGACTCCCCCACCGCGACGCCGGACACGATCTCGACCCGATCCCCCGACGTCCTTCCCGTGGTGACCTGCTTCTCCTTCGCCTTGCCCTCCTCGACCGTGATGACCTTCGCGAGGCCGGCGAACCGGACGACGGCGGTCGCCGGCACGGTCGGCACCGGCCTCGAGCTCACGACGATCTGCGCGCTGACGAGGCTGCCGGGCCGCAGGTGGCCTGGGTTCTTGATGTCGCTCTCCACGAGCAGGGTGCGGCTCTGCGGGTCGAGCGCGGGCGCGAGGCGCGCGACCGTCCCCGGATAGGTGGCGCCGTCCCCCTGGAGGGTCACGCGCACGGGCTGGCCTGCGCGCACGGCGGCCGCCTCGAGCTCGGGGATGGCCACGCGCAGCCGCAGCGGGTCGATCCGGACGACATCCACGATCGGCGCCCCCGCGGCGAGGTACTGGCCGACGTTCGCTCGCCGCACCTGGACGACGCCATCGAGCGGCGATCGCACCATCGTGTCGGTGAGCTGCTGCCGCGCCATGCGCAGCTCGGAGCGCCGCTGGCGGACCGCGGCCTCGCGGATGCGCACCTCCTCCCGCGCCGACTGCACGGCGGTCTCCGCGCGGACCGCCGCCGCCTCGGCCGCGTCGAGGTCCATGCCCGACATCAACCCTTCCCTGGCGAGCCCCCGCGCCCGGACCTGGTTGGCCTGCGCTTCCTTGAACGTCGCGAGGGCCTGCCTCACGATCGCCGTGCCCTCGATATCGAGCTCGCTGTCAGGCCCGTCCGGGGGCAAGCCGAGCTGGGCGCGGCTCTGCGCCAGCGCGGCCGTGGCCTGCTCGATGCGCAGCTCGTAGTCCCGCGCCTCCAGCTGAGCGATGACCTGATCTCGCTGGACCGGGCTCGCCAGGTCGACCGAGATCGAGGCGAGGCGTCCGGCCACCTTGGCCCCGAGCGTCACCTGCTCGTCGGCGTCGAGGGTCCCCGAGATGTCGACGGCCTGTTCCATGACGAGCTCCGTCACGGGGGCGAGCGTCACCTCCTTGACGCTGGCCGCGGGCTTCTCCGCCTTCGCGCCGCCTGGCTGAGACGCTCCCTGGTTGCATGCGAGGCACTGCAGAGCGGCCGCGAACGCGACCGGCAATGTCCAGAGCCCCCTTGGCGGGCCGGAGGCGCGGTGACGGGAGTTGGCAGGCTGGCGAAGCTCGGGAAGGACAGTCCACATGGCGGCGGCCTCAGATGACCAGGAACGCCCCCCCGAGCGCGTGTTCGCCGCACGATATTGACGCATCAGGGTTGGAGCGCAACGTGCGCTCGAGCACGCCGCAGCGGTGTCCGCTTCACGAAAGCGGCTTGGATAGGGCTCTCGACGTGTCGGATCGCCCTGCGATCCTATCGGATTGGGCCGCACCCGTGTCCGATCGCGTTCCCGGCGTGTCCGATCGCGCTCTTGCCATGTCGGATCGGGCTCCCTGCATGTCCGATCGCGCTGCCGACGCGTCGGATTGCGCTGCCGTCAGGTCGATTCAGGCTCAGGCGCTGCCGGTGTCGGGCTCGATCCAGTCGTCTCGGGCTCATCCTGCTTCACTGCGCGCCGACGCGCGCGGGCACGCGCGCTCGATGTGCGGAAGAGCGCGAGCACCTTGCGCTCGTCGCGGTAGACATAGCGGCCTGCGGCGCGGATGTCGTCCATGGCCTCGCGCAGCCACCAGAAGGCGCGATTCCGGAGTGCCATCGCGGCGTTGCCCTGGGGATCGACGGCGCGCTCCGCCGCGCCGCTGCTGAGCGCCGCGGCGAGCTCACGGGCGCGCTCCGGGGCGCGCTTCGGAAGATCGGCCCTGGCCAGCGCGTCGCGGTGCTGCTCGAGCAGCTCCGCGAGCTGGCTCAGATCGCTCACCAGATCGGCGACGCCGGTGCCAAGGACGATCCCGTCGACGCGCCGCTCCACCTCCTCGTCCGCCGCGAGGAAGTAGCGGAGCGCCGCGATGGCGTCGCGCTTGAGGGCCTCCGCGTCCTTGCGCTGCGCGCGCAGGTCGGAGGAGAGCGGGAGCGTGCGGACCTCGGTCCAGGCGGACTCGGCGGCGGCGAGCAGGTCGCGCCGGGCAGAGATCGAGGTGCCGACCTCCTTCGAGAGCCTGCTCTTCTTGTAGATCTCCTTGCCGAGCTTGCTCAAGGCGACCTCGAGCTCCCGCGCCTCCTGCAACGTATCGGAGACGGGGTGGTCGATCGGCGCCTCGTAGGCGGGATCGAGATCGAGCAGCTCCTGCCGCTGGGCGGCCGTGAGGGCCGCTTTCTTCTTGCCGCCGCGCGGCGGCTCGGCAGAGGGCTTCTCGCCCTGCGTGTCCGTCTCCGAGGCGGCCTCGGTTCGTGATTTCTTCTTCTTTTCTCTGGTCATCGGCGTGAGAGTACGGCAGCTCGCGCCATGCGGTCGAGCGTCAAGGACGCCTGCGGCCCGGCGGCCTTTGGGGCCCTTGGTGTCATGGCGGTTCTCTTCGCCGCCGGCCTCGCGCGGGAGCGGTGGCTGGTCCGGATAGAAGGGAGTTCCCTGGCGTCGTCGATCGAGAGGTGAACGAGCTGCCCCGCAACCAGCGATTCGCCCTCGGGCACGAGCCCGCGGAGGAGCGCCGATATGCGCTCCGCGTCAGCCACCCTCTCTCAGCCGATCGCCCAGCCCAGGGCCAGACCATCGAAGACGAACGCGTTGATCGTCTGCGTCAATCTCGAGGCCATCCCAGGCTTCCTCGACCGAGACGACAGGACTGGGTCGCCCTCACATCGCTGCTCCCGGGGCAACGGCCATCGCCCGTCCCAGCCCGCCCGGCGCGGCCGCGGCCACGGGCAGGAGCGGCACGCCGTCGCGGTAGATGACCACGTTCCCGAGCGCGGCCGGCACCCGGGGCCCCGGCGTGACGATGCCGACCAGGTTCAGCGGGTCGCACGCCGAGAGCTGCACGATCTCGCCGGACAGGGGCTCTCGCCGGACGGCGCGGAGCGCGTCGAGCGCCTCGGGCAGCGCGAAATGCTCCCCCACGAAGCCGGCGACGAGGTGCCCGCCCCGGAGCTGGCCCGCCATCTCGAGCCGCCGGTAGACCCGGAGGAGGTCGCGCCACGCGGGCGGCCGCGGCTCGCGCGCGAGCAGCTCGCGACAGACCACGCCGTAGCGGCGCAGGTACTGGTGCGCGAGCGCCTCGACGGCATCGGGGCCCTCGGCGCCCTCGCCGACGTCGCCGGCAGCGGGCGCGAACGCGTCCGGGCGCGATCGAAGGAGCGACCACCTGCCCGACGCGACGGGGCCGCCTCGGCGCGCCCCGCCGCGCAGGCGGCCCGCGCCCAGCGCGACGGGCGCGCCGCCGCCGCCGAGCAGCGAGCGCAGCGCCGCGAAGCCGTCGCCGGTCACGAGCCCCGCGGCGACGAGCTCCCAGAGCGCCTCCTCGACCTCGTCCCGGGCGCGGCCCGCGCCGCCCGCGCCGACAACGAGGTCGTCGAAGAACGACGCGCCCGCGCGCGTCAGGAACGACAGCACGCCCTGCGCCGCCTCGGAGAGCGACGCCGGCGGCGGCGCGCCCTCGGCCTCCCGCGGCGCGAGGAGCCACGGGAGATCGCGGCGCAGCGCCAGCGTGATCGGCGCCGCGCGCGTGGGCGCCGCCGCGTCGCGCGGGACCACGCGGCCCCACGCCACCTCGCCGGACAGGCAGAGCGCGTCGAGCAGCCCCTCGTCGTAGCCGGCCACGCGCGCGGGCAGCACCGCCTGCTCCCACGCGCCGGCGGCGAGCTCGAAGCCCTGCAGCTGCTCGATCACCCGCCCGAGGCCCCCCGGCCCGCGCGCCTGCGTGCCCGGCCGCACGCCCTGCCACGCAAGGAGGAACCGGAGGAGCTCCGCCGCGGTCGCGGGCTCGATCGCCTTGCGCAGGCCGGTGACGGTGCGGCGGTGGATGCGGGCGAGGAGATGGCGGTCGCACCACTCGATCGACGGGTCGCTCGGGCCCGCGGCGGCCTGCGCCGGCCGCGACGGCGCGCTCGGCAGGAAGCGCCCGCGCAGCGCGCCGCCGGCGAGCTCGATCCGCGCGAGGGCGGACAGCGCCTCGTACGCGGGCACGTCGAGCCGCGACGCGAGATCCTCGGTCGAGATCGGCCCCGCGGCGCTCAGGAAGCCGCGGACGAGCGCCGTGATCGCGGCGCCGCGATCGACCGCCCCGGCGGCCCCGCGCACCGCGGGCGGCACCGCGACGTCGGGCGCAAACACCGCCTCCGGCCAGATCACCTCGACAAGCGGCCGCCGCTCGGTCGCCACCCAGCGCGGCGCGCGCGGCGCGCGCGGCGCGCCGACGCCCGCGCCCGGAGCAGCGCCGACCTCGGCCGCGCGCCCCGCGGCGCAGAGCGCCTCGAAGTGCCTCGCGAGGCCGCTCCGGATCCCCTCCTCCGCGGGGAGCGCGACCCTGTCGAGCAGGAGCTCGTGCAGCTCGTCCGCGTCGCGCACGTCCGGCCGCGCCTCGGCGACCACCTCGGCGACGACCGCCGGATCGAGCCCGCCCAGCCGCTCGGCGACCTCCGCCGGGAGCCCGCGCCGCACGCGGACCGCCCTCGCGCGGCGCTCCTCCAGCGGGGCGTCGTCGAGGAACGCGTAGGGGTTCGCGTTCAGGATCTCGTGCGAGAAGACGCTCGGCTCCGGCGTGTCGAGCGCGACGACCCGGATCGCCCCGCTGCGCAGGCCGACGAGCAGCGCGCGCAGCCCCTCGACATCCATCAGCTCGGTCAGGCAGTCGCGCAGCGCTTCGCGGACGAGCGGATGATCCGGCGGCTCGACGTGCGCGAAGAGCCCATGGTTGTCCTGGCAGCCCTGCTGCTCGGGGAAGATCGAGAGCAGGAGGTCGTCGGCGCGCATGCGCTGGAGCGCAGGCGGCACCCGCCGGCCCCCGCGGAACCGGAGCAGCGCGAGCGCGCGGGACGCGGCCCAGCGGAAGCGCGTGCGGAACATCGGGCCCTGGAGAGCCGCCTGGACGAGCACCTCCTCGAGGCCCTCGGGGCGGACCAGATCGAGCACCTCGTCGATCGGGATCCCGTGCTCCGCCGACAGCGAGAGCAGCACGCCGTCGTCGGTCGCCGCCGCCTGGAGCTCGAAGTCGAACGACCGGCAGAAGCGCTTGCGCAGCGCGAGCCCGAGCGCGCGGTTCACGCGGCCGCCGAGCGGCGTGTGGACGACGATCTGCTGCCCCCCGGCCTCGTCGAAGAAGCGCTCGACCACGACGGTCGCGCCGCCCGGGACCGCGCCGAGCGCCGCGCGCCCCGCCTCGATGTAGTCGCGCACGAGCAGCGCCCCGCGCGCGTCGAGCGCGCACGCCTCCATGAGCCAGCGCGCCGCCCGGGACCGCGCCGCCCGCGCCTCCTCGCCGCCCTGGCCCCGCTCGGCCGCCGGCCGCGCCCCATCGGCCCGCTCCTCGTCGAGGCGCGCCGCGATCTCGGCGCGGAGCGCGGCGACCTCGGCGGAGAGCTCCGGCGTGCGCGCCGGCGCCTCCCCTAGCCAGAACGGCACCGTGGGCGCGGCGCCGTGGGCGTCCTCGACCCACATCTGGCCGCCCTCCAGCCGGAGCACGCGCCAGGAGGTGTTGCCCAGCAGGAAGACGTCGCCGCCGGACGACTCGATCGCGAAATCCTCGTCGAGCGTGCCGACCTTGGTGCCGTCGGGCTGGAGCACCACGTCGACGGCCGCGATGTCGGGGATCGCCCCGCCCGAGGTGAGCGCCGCGAGCCGCGCGCCGCGCCGCCCGCGCAGCCGGCCGCCGATCGCGTCGCGGTAGACGAGCGACCCGGCCCGCTGCCGCGCGCCGCGGGCGGCGGACGCGCCGTCGTCCGCCGCGGCGGCGCCGCCCGAGACCATGGCCACCACCGCGTCGAAGTCGCGGCGCGAGAGGCCTTCGTAAGGCGCGGCCCGGCGGACGAGCGCGTAGAGCCCCTCCTCGTCCCGCTCCTCGCACGCGCACGCGGCGATGATCTGCTGCGCGAGCACGTCGAGCGGCCCCTCGCGCGACGCCATCCGATCGAGCTCGCCGCGGCGCGCTGCGCGCACGATCGCCGCGCACTCGACGAGCTGGTCGCGCGTCAGCGGGAAGAGCCGCCCGCGCGGCGTCGCGGCGAGGGCGTGGCCCGAGCGGCCGATGCGCTGGAGGGCGACGTTGATCGACCGCGGCGAGCCGACGAGGCAGGCGAGGTCGACCGCGCCGACGTCGATGCCGAGCTCGAGCGACGCTGTCGCGACGACGACGCGGAGCTCCCCGGCCTTGAGGCGCCGCTCCGCCGAGAGCCGCCGGGCCCGCGAGAGGCTGCCGTGGTGGGCGGCCACGACGTCCTCGCCGAGCCGCGCGCCGAGCGCGTGCGCGACCCGCTCGACGAGGCGGCGCGTGTTGACGAACACCAGGGTCGACCGCGCCCCCTCCGCGAGCGCCGCGATGCGGTCGTAGATCTCGGTCCACTGCTCGTGCGTACAGACAGCGCCGAGCTCGTCGCGGGGCACCTCGATGGCGAGATCGAGGTCCCGCCGCTGCCCGACGTCGACGATCTGGGGCAGCTCGCGCGCGCCGGCGACGAGCCGGGCGGCGATCTCGATGGGGCGGACCGTGGCGCTGAGGCCGACGCGCTGCGGGCGGGCGCCGCCCTGGCCGACCACGAGGTCCTCGAGCCGCTCGAGCGAGAGCGCGAGGTGGGCGCCGCGCTTGTCGCCGGCGATCGCGTGGACCTCGTCGAGGATCACCGTGCGCACCCCGGAGAGCGCGCGTCGCCCCGACGCGCTGGTCAGCAGGATGAACGCGGACTCCGGCGTGGTGACGAGCACGTGCGGCGGCCGAGCCGCCATGGCGCGCCGCTCCTGCGCGGGGCTGTCGCCGGTCCGCACGACGGCCCGGATGCCCGGCGCGGGCAGGCCCGCCGCCTCCATGGCCGCCGAGATCTCGGCGATCGGCTGCTCGAGGTTGCGGTGGACGTCGTGGGAGAGCGCCTTCAGCGGAGAGATGTAAAGGACGTCCGTGCGGTCCTCGAGGGCGCCTCGCGCCGCGTCACGGACGAGCCGGTCGAGGCAGAAGAGGAAGGCGGCGAGCGTCTTGCCGGCGCCTGTCGGCGCGCTGATCAGCGCGTCGCGGCCGGCGGCGATGACCGGCCAGGCGCGCTCCTGCGCCGGGGCGGGGGCGCCGAAGCGGTCACGAAACCACCGGTCGACGACGGGGTGAAACATCCCGTCGAGGGTAGCCCGCCGGGGGGAGAGGCGGAAGCGAGAGGGGCGGGCGCGTGGGGCGAAGGCCGCCCCCGCCATGGCGCCGTCTTTCACGGGGAGGGCGTGCAGGATCTACACCCTGCGAGGCGCCCGGTGGGACGTCACCGTCCAACAGCTCGATAGGTCCCGTTCTCGTCCCTGGTCCACCAGCGCCCTCCCTCGTCCAGGCAGACCGTGGCAGAGCGCGCTTCGAGCGTCTGCGCGTCGTACAGACGCAGGCAGCCATCCTTCGAGCGCGTTTCATGCTGATAGCCCACCGCGACCAGGACACGTCGGTCTCCCACCGTCGTGTACAGCAGCCAGTTGTCTTTTCCCGCGGAGCTCGCCGCGTCCAGCCGCGCATCGACAGGCAGACCGGCGAAGCCCCGCACTTCTGCGCTCTTCAGGAGGTTGAGCTGGGCTTGCAGCCACGGGAGGCCACGAAGATCGCTGCACTGTCGATAGCCGACCATGGGCTGCTTCTGACCGCAGTCCGCTGGAGCCCACAGGAGATGGCTCAGCCTCATGGTGTCACGTGGCTCGGGCGCCCTCACGCTGTCAGCTGGCTCGGGCGCCCTCACGCTGTCACGTGGCTCGGGCTCCAAACGGAGATACAGGAGGGTCGCTCCGGCAGCGGCGAGAGCCAGCGCCAGCGCCGTAGCACCGAGCGTGCGGCTCGCCGGCGTCTCCCTGCGAGGGCGGCCTGGCGTGCTCTCACCGGCGATGGCGAGCCGCGATGAAGGGCGCACGACCATGGACCGGAGCTCGCGCGCGACCTGCTCCCAGGCCTCGTCGTGGTCCGGATGACGCGTGATGGCTCGCCCGTCCGGAGGAAGTTGGCTCAGCGCCGCAAACGGAGCGCCGCGCCAGTCGACAGGGCGCACCAGGATGGGCACCACGCGCGCCGCGCCGAGGCGATGGCGCACCATCGCCTGGGCCGCCTGCTCGTTGCACTCGTCCGATGCCACGAAATCCGGGGTGACCAGCAGCAGGACGACATCGGAAGCCTCCATCTGCCTGCGGATCGCCGCTCGCGCATCCTCGCCTGGATGGACCATGCGGTGATGCCAGAGCGTGATCAGATGCTCGCGGCAGAGCGACGCCAGATGGCGCTCCAGGAGCTGGCAATGCGATGAATCCGCAGCGGCGTGGCTGATGAAGATCCTCGACGGCACGCTGTTCCCTCCGCCTGGCGCTCACCTCGCGCTGCCTGCCGGAAGCCTCCGCTTCGATCTCGCCGGCGAGGTACCGGGAGCGCCCTGGTGCAGGCCCATTCGGCGGCCATGGTGCCCCGGTTGCCGGCAGCGGTCACCAGGATCGGTCGAAACCGGCCACGCGCGCTCCTGCGCGGGGGCGGGGGCGCCGAAGCGGTTACGGGATCACCGATCGACGACGGGGTGAACCATCCCGTCGACGGTAGCCGGCCGGGGGGGGGTGAGCCAGACGCGAGAGGGATCGACCGTCGGGCGGTGCGGGGCGCGGGGCGAAGGCCCGCGGCGACCTGGGTGACAGCCCACGGCGACCTGGACGAGCTCCTGAAGAAAAAATCGACCGACCCCCGTCGGGTTCTTCTCTGACCTTTCGGATGAAGGAGTGAAGCGCGCGGAGGGCGGGGTGAGACGCACCCCGATACCGCTCATGCTGCCGGAGCGAGGCTCACACAACGCCTCTCTCCAACCCCGAGAGGAGAACCTCGATGCCTACCCCACCACCGCCGAAGTGAAGCTCCCCAACATTCAACCCCAGCGCACCGAGGCCATGTACCTCGCAGCTGACGAGTCGCTGATGCAGTTCGTCGTCGACTACTACTACCGGCGTTATGACGAATTCTTCGAGCAGGAGGGCACGCTCCCGGACCTCGGCGTGAGCTATCTTTACTCCATCCCGGAGTCGCCGATGCTCAACCTCGCGCCGCTGCCGCCTCAGGTCCAGGCCGGCAGGTCCAACACGCTCTGCACGGTGGACACGATCCACCTTGCCCTCACCTTCCCGGGCCGAAAGCTGCAGTTCATCGCCAGGGCCGACATCCTGGCGACGTGCGCTGTGGCCGGTCCGCGGCTGATCATGAAGGTGGACAAGGCCGTGGCCACCACGCAGGGCGAGGTGGATCCCGTCGCGACCCAGGTGCTCGACAGGGTGGTGGTGCCGGCCCTGGTCAAGTGGCTTGAGCGCCTCCTGATCCCCGAGCTGACGCAGGGGCTCGGCGACATCCGGGCGACCTTGATCAGCGCCCAGGTGGAGGACGATCAGATCAACGGATATGCACGGGTCTTCGGCGGGAACCAGGCCACGGCGCCAGGCGCGGCGATCCCGCGCACGGACCTCACGCCGATCGAGGGGGCCGGGCGCGTTCGGCTCGTCGCCCGCGAGGACGCCATCAACATGGCCTTCGAGGGGCTGGTCCAGGATCCCTCCTGGAAGGAGAAGGAGAAGGCCAGCTACTCGGTCTTCTCGGGCGAGGCCGAGGTGAAGGCGACAGTCTATTCCCCCAACCTCGAGATCTCCGAGGGGAAAGTCACGTGTACGATGCGCGTCAAGGCGTACGCCAAGGTCTCGGGAAAGGTGGCTGGAATCGGCGAGTCCATCAAGCTGGACGGGGAGTGTGTGCTCAAGCCCGTCGTGCGGTTAGAGCGCCTGGACGGCGACGCGAGGGCGGCCATCAACCTCGACGTGAAGCGCTCGGACGTCGATATCAAGCTCGAGGGGAGCTGGGGCCCGCTCGACTTCGCCCGCAAGTCGCTCAACAAGACAGTCGGCGCCCTGCTGGACGCGGTGCTGGACCAGGTGGCGCGCTACGCCTCCAACATCCAGCTCGTCGCGTTCGACATGAACAAGCTCGCGAAGTCGGCCGGCCTGGACGTGGCCATCGGCCTGGACGAGCTGAGCTTCAAGAAAGAGATGCTGTGCTGGCAGTTCACCCTGCGCGAGCGTTCCTGAGGCGACCAGGGCTCCGCTCGTACACTCCTATGCAGCCCCGCCGACCCTCCTGTGCAGCCCCGCGCCCCGCCTCTGCAGCCCCGCCGCCCCTCCTATGCAGCCCCGCCGACCCTCCTGTGCAGCCCCGCGCCCCGCCTCTGCAGCCCCGCCGCCCCTCCTATGCAGCCCCGCCGACCCTCCTGTGCAGCCCCGCCGACCCTCCTGTGCAGCCCCGCCGACCCTGCTGCACACCCATTTTCGTGTCCTACGCCACAATTGCACGGCTCCAGCACAGCCTCGACGCCCTTCCTGCGCGCCCATGTTTGTGTCCTGCGCAACCATGAATCAGCGCCAGCGCCGCCCCGCCACCCTCCTGCGCCGCCCGTTCTGTATCCTGCGCAACACTTCCCCCCTCCTGCGCCCCTCTCAGCGCTCGCCGCGGCCTCGTCGGGCCGCGCGATCCGCCTCTTCCTCGCCGAGCGCCTCCGACTCGTCCTCGTCCGCATCGAGCGGCGCGATCCGCGACCTCTTCGACGCTCCTTCGGCCGGCGCCGGCGCCGGCGCCGGCGGCGGCGCGCTGCCGCGGATCTCCTGCGCGATCCGCGAGAGCACCGTCGCGACGCCCTCCTCGACGGCGTGCCCGAAATCCTCCGCGCTCTGCTCGAGGCGCTGCTTGCGCTCGAGGCGCTCGGCCCTGCGCTGCTCCTTCAGCCGCCGGTGCTGCTCTTTCCGCGCCTGCGCGGCGCTGCGCTCGAGCTCCCGGTGGATCTGCCGCGGGGACACCTCGCTGGAGAGCGCTCCGAGCGCGTGGAAGGCGAGCCCCAGGCCGCACCCGAGCAGCGGCCAGAAGAACCACCACGGCCCGTCCGTGAGCGCGTTCACAGCGAAGAGGAACGCGTTCACGAGGAGGAACGAGAACAGGTGCGTGCGGAAACCCTTGCGCCGGCGCGCGAGGATGGCCTCGCGCGCCGCCTCCTCGCCCCGGACATGCTCGATGTCGCGCGACGCGGCCTCGATGACGCCCCGCGAGATGCCGATCTCGTCGGCCGCCGCGACCAGCTCGTCATGGCTCACGCCGCGCGCCTGCGTGTCCCGGAGGGCGCGCTCCAGGATGGCCCGCACCTCGGCCTCTGTGTACTGCCGCCCGCTCTGCTTGCCCGGTCTCGTCATCGCTCTCCTCGCGACCGCGCGGAGCATACGCTTGACCGCGTGCGGCCGCGCCGCTTCCATGAACGCAAGGACCCCATGAGCAGCGAAACCGCCTCACACCGCGTGGGGACCACGATCCGCAACAAGTGGACGCTGGAGCGGCTGCTCGGCGCCGGCGGCATGGCCGCCGTCTACGTCGGCGTCCACCGGATCGGCCGCCGGGACGCGCTCAAGATCCTGCACCCGCAGGCCGCGCAGTCGAAGGAGATCTGCGACCGGTTCGAGCGCGAGGCCCAGGCCGCGAACCGCTTCCGCCACCCGGGCGCCGTCGAGATCCGCGACATCGACGTCGCCGAGGACGGGGCGCCGTTCCTGGTGATGGAGCTGCTCGAGGGCGAGTCGCTCGCCCAGCGCGAGCGCCGCCTCGGCGGCCTCCCGCTGGCCGAGGTGCTCCGCTTCACCGCGCAGGTGCTCGACACCCTCGCCGCGGCGCACGCGCAGGGGATCATCCACCGCGACATCAAGCCGCCCAACCTGTACGTCGTCGGCGACGGCGCGGGGGACACGCCCGCGCAAGGCGGCGGCCCGCGCATCAAGGTCCTCGATTTCGGGCTCGCGCGGATCCGCCAGGACTCGAGCCTCCAGGGGGAGCTCACGCGGATGGGCCTGGTGCTCGGCACGACGCCGTACATGCCGCCGGAGCAGGCGAAGGGCCGCGACATCGACGCCCGCGCCGACCTGTTCGCGGTCGGCGCCACCATGTTCCGGCTGATCGCCGGCCGCCACGTCCACGAGGCGAGCACCGACTTCGACCTCCTGCTGAAGATGGGCAGGGAGCCGGCGCCGCCGCTCGCGCAGCGCGCGCCGTACGCGCCGCGCGACGTGTGCCTCGTCGTCGATCGCGCGCTCGCCTTCGACCGCGATCAGCGCTACCCCGACGCGCGCCAGATGCTGGAGGACGTGCGCGCCCTCCTGCGCAGCGAGCCGCCGCCGTGCGCGTCGCGGTTCGCGCACGCGCTCGCTCCGGACGCGATCACGCTGCGAGAGCAGCCGTCGCCCCGAGGCGCCGCGGACGAGGGCGGGCCCGCCACGATCGCGGTGCACCCCGCGAGCGTCTCGACCTCCATCGCCGTCGACTGGAGCGACGAGCCTCCCGTGAGCGGCGGCTCCATCACCAAGGAGTGGGTGCGCCCCGACGCCGCCAAGGAGGACTCGATCGCCGTCGACTGGAGCGACGAGCCGCTCGACGCGGCCGCGCCCGCCTCGCGCCCGGCGCGGCGCTGACCGGGCGGCGGGCGGTCCGTCAGCCGGCGGCGAAGGCGCCGCCGCCCGAGCAAGACGCGAGCCGCTCGGCTAGGATGCGCCGGCCATGCTCGGCGAAGCGAAGCGGATCTACCTGGCCACGCGGAAGAAGCACGATCAGCTCTTCAACACGTACCTGATGCGTCCGCTCGCCGGCGGCGTGGTCGCGCTGCTCGCGCGGACCTCGATCACGCCGAACCAGGTGACGCTGCTCAACCTCGCCGTGTTCGTGGTCGCGGCGGCGCTGCTCGTCGCGCTGCCCACGGCGGCGGGGGGCCTCGTCGCCATCGCCGTGCTCGAGCTGAGCTACCTGCTCGACTGCGCCGACGGGATGCTGGCGCGGCACAAGCAACTCGCGTCGAAGGAGGGCCACCTCTTCGACTTCTTCACGGACGAGCTCAAGGCGGTGCTCCTCTCGGGGGCCCTCTCGATGCGCCTCTTCAGCGCCGGCGGCCTCGGGCTCGACGGCGGCCGCTGGCCCGGCGGAGACCCGCGCTTCCTGCTCGCCGGCGTCGTCGGGGTCGCGGTGATCGCCTCGGCGATCTCGCTGACGAACTTCGTCCGCCGCCCGGAGATCAGCGGCAAGGAGACGTCGGTCTCCGCCTATTACGAGACCGCCACGGAGGAGCGGCCCCGGTCGCCCGCCGCCCGGGCGGCGGCGCTGGTGATGACGTTCCTGCGCTTCCTGAACCACTACCCGAGCCACATCTGGGCGTTCGCGCTCGCGGACCGGCTCGACGTGTTCTTCTGGATGTATGTGCTGATCAACCTCCTTTACCTCGCGAAGGGCTGGCTCGGGCTGCTGCTCAGGTTCGGACGGTCGTAGTCTCTCATCGCCCCCCGCCGTAGGGCCATGTCATAGGGTCAATGCATCGAGGCGCCCCACCCCGCGTTCGTGTGCGGGATAACCGAGCAGCGTGACCCGCCTCGACGGACCGATGGATGTCTTGAGCCCGGTTGCGGTATGAACGCACGATGGAGATCCAAGAACTTTCCGACTTCCTGCGCGCCGATCCTCGCTTCACCACCCGTCGCAAATGGCTGATCCTGAGCGAGTTCGTGTACACTTCCACGGGTGAGAAGGTGGAAGAAGGCTTCCGCTACTTCACCTGCCCGATCGGAGCGCTCACCACCGCCCTGGAGAGGCGGGACTTCGCCGCCATCGCGAAGCTCCCCTTCGCCCTCGACGAGGACGGCGACCCGGACACCTCCGCGGTGCGCCTGGATCTCGCCTACACCGCGTCCGGTGCGCTCGCCGCCTTCCAGCCCGTGGAGTTTCGCGACCACGCGCCCACGCCCCTGTCAGCGCCCGTGTTCCTCGAGCGTGCCGAGGCCCAGGCGCTCCGCGACACGGTGCGAGAGCTCGACCAGTCTGCCTAGCACTGCAGCCGCGGTTGGAGGGCAGCACCTTTGGCACGCACGCAGCCGGGTGCTGCTCCCTCGCGCCACGCGGCCATGCTGGCAGCCGCTCCTTGCATCCTTGCAAGCTCCCCGGAGGCTCGGTTAAAGCGCCTCGATGCGGAGATCCCTTTCCTGGCTGGCTTGCTTCACCCTCGGCCTCGGGCCTGTCGGCTGCGGCACAGAGGGGGATGACACGACCCCGGCCACACCTGCGGAGTACAAGCACCCTTTGGCGGAAGGCGAGAGCATCTGTGGGCGAGCCGACTTCGAGGAGATGTTTCCTTTCTCCCTTCGATCCTCGACGCTCCCGGTGCTCGTCCATCATTACAAGGCGGAAGAGCGCGACACCGCGCGCCAGGTCCTCGCGTTCGTCGAGGAGGGCTGGGACTATCATGTGAACCAGATCGGCATGCGCCCGCCGATCGGCGATGGTGGAGAGTGCGGACCGGACGACGCGTTCGACGTGTTCGTGTGGAGAGGCCACCGCAGCTGCCTCGTCGACGTCCTCGGAGGCGAGCCGTCGACCTCGTGGGACGACCGGCATCCCACCATGATCGTCGATCCGTGGGGGCCTTACGGCGGCTCCGCGCTCGAGGAGACCGTGGTGCACGAGATGGCGCACGCCTCGCAGGCCGCCGACGACTGGAGCGAGAGCCCCGTCGTCTTCGAGATGTCGGCGTTGTTCCTCGACCAGGTCCGCGCGGATCACTACGCGGGCGAGAGCCTGGCCGATTTCCAGAGACACCCGGACTGGGCCATCGACCACAACGATCATTACGAGACATGGTCCATGTACGGCGCCTCCATGGTGCTGCTCTACCTCAAGGATCGGTTCTTCGACGGCGATCCGCGGTTCGTCTCGCGCATGTGGCTCGGGTCGCGCGACGCTGCCGGCCCAGGCGGCGGCGCGCAGCCCAACGAGCCTGACTTCGTCGATGCGCTCGATGCGATGCTCCGAGAGGCGGCGGGCACAAGCTATGTCGAGGCCGTCCCCGAGCTCGCGCGCTGGCGCTGGTACACCGGCGATCACATCGACGATCGCCATTTCCGGCACTTCGCGGGCGGCCTGGAGAACCTCGCGGCGGCCAAGCTCTCGCTGGCGGCCCAGGTCGAGGCGAGGCCGGGCAGGATCGACATCCGCGAGCGCGCGCCGATGTTGCTCGGCACCAGCTATATCGAGCTCTCGGCAGGAGTGGACACGCCTCGACCGCTCCGGGTGTCGCTCGAGGCGCCCGACGACGCGAGGCGCCGCTTCGTCGTCCAGGCCGTCCCCGGTCTGACGCCCGACTCGGACGGCGAGATCCTGGATCTGTCGTCCGGCTCCGCGGATCTGGAGCTCGCGGCGGACGGGAAACGAACCCTCGTGGTGACCGCGCTGCCCACCGGGGCCTACGATCCCGATACGAGAGGTGAAGAGCGGTATCCGTTCACCCTGATCGTGCACCACGACGCGGCCGCCGTCGCCGACGTCGAGGCGCTTCGAGGGCGGCTCTCGGCGCCCGATCCGAGGTGAGGCGCCGAGAGCCCACCTCCATCCGCCTGCCGAAAACTGGCCCTCCTCCCCCTCCTGTGCACTACGGTCGGCGCGCCATGGACACGCCGCCTCGAACGCGCGCCGCAGCCACGCTCGCGGCGAGCCGCCATGCGCTCGCCCTCCTCGCGCTCGCCGCGTCCCTCTCGGCCTGCGGCCGCTCCGGGGGCGCCGCCGACGCGCCCATCGAGCTGCCCGGGGCCGCCGGAAGCCAGAAGGCCCAGGGCGCCTCCGCCGCCGCCCTCGCCTCCCCTGCGGCCGTCGCCTCGTCCGCCCCGGCCGAGGACGAGCCGCCGCCCGGCCTGCCCGAGGGCCCGCCGATCGTCTCGCTCGGCGGCGTCGCCACCCCGCCGGCGCCGATCCCCGAGGGCCGCCCGCGGCTCGCCAGCACCTCGATGCTCACCCGCGTCCTTGCGCGGCCCAGCGCCGACGCGAAGCCCGTCGGCTTCCTGCGCGCCGGCGCGGTCGTGGAGATGGATCCCGAGCCCGCCGGCACGTCCGGCTGCCCCGGGGGCTTCCGCAAGATCAAGCCGTTCGGCTACGTGTGCGTCGGCCCCGATGCGACGCTCGACCTCGACGACGAGATCGTCCGCGCTGCGGCCCGCCGCCCCGACGTCACCCACAAGCTCCCGTACATGTACGGGACCGTCACGCGCGGCGGCCCCGCCTACGCGCGCATCCCGACCGAGGAAGACCTCGCGCGCTTCGAGCCCAACCTCAAGAAGCACCTCGATCGCTGGGCCAAGGACGAGGAGAGCGGCGCCACCTACGGCCTCGACGTCTGGCTCAAATGGAGCGCCGAGCCCGCCCCGCCCGCGCTCGACGCGCTCGCGCAGCGCATCACCGATCGCGAGATCCCCTGGTACCTGCGCGACGGCCGGCGCGCCCCCAACCTCTCCGGCCTCATCAAGACCAACGACGCCGTGAAGATCGACGAGGTCTCGCGGCGCAACGGGATGGCCTTCCTCGAGTCGTTCCTCCACGAGGGCCGGCGCTACAACGTCACCACCGATCTGCGCGTCATCCCGGCCGACAGGTTCCGCCCCATCCGCGGCTCCGAGTTCCACGGCGTCGAGATCGGCAAGGACGTCGACTTCCCGTTCGCGCTCGTGCGCCGCGCCGGGGGCAAGCGGTGGCGCGTCGTCGGCAAGAAGCTCGTCGACGGCGGGGAGCTCGAGTGGCGATCCGCCGTGCCCCTCACCGGCAAGCAGCAGTTCTTCGGCGGCAAGCTGCACTACGAGACGAAGGACGGCGACTGGGTCGACGACCGCCACGCCGGCCGCATCGACCCTGCCAAGAAGATGCCTGCCTGGGGAAAGAACGGCGAGAAGTGGCTCGACGTCAACATCACGAAGCAGGTGCTCGTCGCCTACGAGGGCACGAAGCCCGTCTATGCGACGTTGATCTCGAGCGGTGAGGCAGGGCTCGATGATCACGAGTCCAGCACCGCGACCAAGCGCGGGATCTTCCGTATCCACACGAAGTTCGTCACGAGCACCATGGACTCGGACACCGTCGGCGAGGAGTTCGAGCTGCGCGACGTGCCCTATGTGCAGTACTTCGAGGAGGGGTATGCGCTGCACGGCGCGTACTGGCACGACAAGTTCGGCCGGCCCAAGAGCCACGGCTGCATCAACCTGTCTCCAGAGGACGCCCGCCGCCTGTTCTTCTGGACCGAGCCGGCCGTCCCGCCGGGATGGCACGGCGCAGCGCGCTCGCTGACCGGCACCGTGGTGTTCGTCCACCCCTGAGCCGCGCGGCGCCTCTGCCGTGGAGCGCCCGGCAGCCCCCTCTGCTCAGGGAGGGCAAGGGCAGCACGAACGCTCGGCGCGCGCGCGCACGCGAGAGGAGTAGGACAGATCGATCGAGGGTCACAGTCCGTGCGACTGCCGGCTCGAACGGCGCCGGGGTCGTGGTAGCGTCCCGCCCATGCAGCTTGCCGTCGTGGGAACAGGGTATGTCGGCCTCGTCGCCGGCGCGGGGTTCGCGGATTTCGGGAATGACGTGGCGTGCGTCGACGTGTCCGCTGCCAAGATCGAGATGCTGAAGCGCGGAGAGGTGCCGATCTACGAGCCCGGCCTCGACGTGCTGATCGCGAAGAACACGCGCGACGGCAGGCTCCGGTTCTCCACCGACGTCGCCAGCGCCATCCGCGACGCCGAGATCGTCTTCATCGCCGTCGGGACGCCCCAGGCGGACGACGGCTCCGCCGACCTCTCCGCCGTCGAGGCCGTCGGCGAGACGATCGGCAAGAACCTGAACAATTTCAAGGTGATCGCCACGAAGAGCACGGTCCCCGTCGGGACGGCGGACCGGCTCCGGCAGATCATCGGCGCGAACGCCACCCAGCCGTTCGCTGTCGCGTCGAACCCGGAGTTCCTCAAGGAGGGCGACGCGGTGAACGACTTCATGAAGCCCGACCGCGTGATCATCGGCTCGGACGACCCGAAGGCCCGCGAGATCCTGCGCCACCTCTACAACCCGTTCGTGCGGGCGAGCGACCGCATCCAGCTCATGGACGCGCGCTCGGCCGAGCTCACCAAGTACGCCGCGAACGCGCTGCTCGCCTCGCGCATCTCGTTCATGAACGACCTGGCCGTGCTCGCGGAGAAAGTCGGCGCGGACATCGAGCTCGTGCGCAAGGGCGTCGGGGCCGACCCGCGCATCGGCACGAAGTTCCTGTTCGCCGGCCCGGGGTTCGGCGGCTCGTGCTTCCCCAAGGACCTCTCGGCCATCCTCTACACAGCGGGCTCCGTCGGGCACGATCTGGAGATCGTCCGGGCGACGGAGCGGATCAACGCGCGGCAGAAGCGGCTGCTCGCCGGCAAGGTGAGCGCCCACTTCGACGGCGCGCTGAAGGGGAAGACGATCGCGGTCTGGGGGCTCGCGTTCAAGCCGCAGACGGACGACATCCGCGAGGCGCCGGCGCTCACGCTCATCGACGCGCTGCTCGAGGCGGGCGCGACGGTCCAGGCGCACGACCCGCAGGCGATGCCGAACGTGCGCGCCATCTACGGGAGCCGCATCCTCCTGAGCGACGGCATGTACGGCGCGGCCGAGGGCGCGGACGCGCTGGTCGTCGTCACCGAGTGGCACGAGTACCGGCGCCCGGACTTCCACCGGCTGAAGCGCATCCTGAGCTCCCCGACGCTCTTCGACGGGCGCAACATCTGGGAGCCGGACGAGCTCCGCGGCATGGGGTTCGTTTACACGGGCATCGGCAGGAAGTAGCGCGCCCCAGCCCGATAGCGCGGCGCACCGGCGGCGCCGCGCCGCTCAGGCGTCGTCGTGGCCTGGCGGCAGCACCTGGCGGCGGGTGGTCGGCGCTTCCTCGCCGACGTACCGCGGCACGTTCGCGGGCGTCTGGCTGCGGTTGCCCGACAGCTCCTCGCCGAGGTGCCGCGTCCCGTTCGCGGGCGTGTGCCGCCGGCTGCTCGGCGGCTCCTCGCCGAGGTGCCGCGCGGCGAGCGGCGTCGGCATCGACATCCGCCGGCTGCTCGGCGGCTCCTCGCCGGTGTGCCGATCCCAGCGCCGCTCGAGCATCTTCCGATCGACGCCGATGAGGCGCGCCGCCGCCGCCTTGTTGCCGCCGCAGCTCTCGATCGCGTGGTGCAGGACGGCGCGCTCGATCACGCGGAGCTTCGATCCCAGCCGCTCGGGCAGCGCGAGCAGGGCGCGCGCCAGCCGGTCGATCTCCGCGGTGGCGTCCACGACCGGCCGCTCGCGCGCGAGCTCCTCGAGCGTGGGGACGTCGATGAGGTCGTCGTCCGCGAGCAGCCCCAGCCGCTCGACGACGTTCCGGAGCTCGCGCACGTTGCCGGGCCAGGGCCGCCGGACAAGCCACGCGATCGCGTCGTCGGTGTAGCGCAGCTTGCGCGGTAGCTCCGCGCTGAACGCGAGCAGGAGCTCGATGAGATCGGCGTCGCGCTCGGCGAGCGACGGGACGTGCACCGTGACGACGTTGAGCCTGTAGAAGAGGTCCTCCCGGAAGCGCCCCTCGCTGATGCGCTTCTCCAGGTCGACGTGGGTCGCGGCGAGGACGCGGGCGCGCAGCGGGATCTCCGACTCGGCGCCGAGGGGGCGGAAGCGGCGATCCTCGACGACGCGGAGGAGCTTCGCCTGCAGCTCGCCGGGCATCTCGGCGATCTCGTCGAGCAGGATGGTGCCGGCGCCCGCGAGCTCGAGCTGGCCGCGCATGCGCTTCTCGGCGCCGGTGAAGGCGCCGCGCTCGTGCCCGAAGATGAGCGACTCGATGAGCGTCCCCGGCAGCGCCGAGCAGTTGACCGCGACGAACGGCTCGCCGCGGCGCGAGCTCATCTCGTGCAGCGCGCGGGCGACCATCTCCTTGCCGCTGCCGGTCTCGCCGCGGATGAGCACCGTCTTGTTCGACTCGGCGACCCGCTCGATGATCCGGCGGACGCGCTCCATCCCCGCGGACGAGCCGAGGAGCGCCTTCGTGCCGAACGTGCGGTCGACCCGCTCGCGGAGCCGCACCACCTCGCCCTTCAGGAGCAGCCGCTCGCGCTGGCCCTCGATGATCGGCAGGAGCATCTCCGGGCAGAGCTCGTCCTTCAGCACGTAGTCCTGCGCGCCGAGCCGCATGGCCTCCCGGATCTCGGAGAGCTCGCTGACCGACGTGACCATCAGCGCGGGCGTGCTCCGCCCCGAGGCCCGCACGCGCCGCAGGATCTCCAGGCCGCCGCGATCGCGCGGATCGTCCGACAGGCGCACGTCGAGGAGCAGGAGGTCCGGCGCGCTCCGCTCCACGGCGGCCATCGCGTCGTCCAGGCCGACCGCCTCGATCACCTCGACCTCGTCGAGCGCGGCCAGGATCTGCCGGAGCGTGCGGCGGCCGCTCCGCTGATCATCGACGATCAGGATCTTCACGCGACCTCGTCCTCCGCGGTCATGGAGACGTCGGCGGCGGGGATCGAGATCACGAACCGCGTCGTGCCGTCGCGCCGCTCCGGCTCGATCAACCACCCGTGGGCCCGGACGATGCGGTGCGTGATGGCGAGCCCGAGCCCGGTCCCGCGCGGCTTCGTCGTGTACCAGGGCGCGAAGAGGCGCGACGCGTCCCCCGAGATGCCGGGCCCCGTGTCCCACACGACGAGCTCGGCGCCGCTCTCGGTGGTCTCCCAGACGACGCCGATCGTCCCCTTGTCGCCGGCCGCGTCGAGGCCGTTCGAGAGGAGGTTCACGAGCACCTGCGTGGCCTGATCGGGATCGCAGCGGAGCCTCGATCCGGCGCTCACGCGCGCCTCGATCCGCCGCTTGCCGAGCTGATCGCGCAGGAGCATCTCCGCCCGGCTGACGAGCTCCTCGACCGCGAGGCGGCGGCGCTCGAGCTTCCTGTGCGTCACCCGGCGCAGCCCCATCACGAGGCGCTCGAGGCGCTCGACCTCCTCGCAGCCGATCTCGACCTCCTCGGCGTCCAGGCTCTGGTTGCTCGATCCGCGCTTGAACACGGAGCGGAAGAAGTTGATCGGGTAGCGCACCTCGTGGGTGATCTCGGCCGCGAGCGTCTCGATGAGCGCCGCGCGCTCGTCGCGCCACGCGGCGGCCTGCTCACGGCGCCGCCGCTCCAGCTCCGCGTAGCTGTGGGCGTGCGCCATGGCGAGCGCGGCCTGGTTGCCGATCGTGCGGAGCAGGTCGAGATCCTCGCTCGTGAACAGGGCGCCGCCGCGCTTCTTGCCCACCTCGAGGACGCCGAGCAGCCGGCCGCGGAACATGACGGTCAGCGAGAGCTCGCTCGCGCTCGCGCTCGCGTCGGGCGGCTCGACCTCGATGACCCGCTCGCCGCTCGACTCGTCCGCCCTCGGCGCCGGCTCGCCGGGCGCGGCGCCGGCGTTGCCCGCGCTCGCGCCGTCGGCCGCGTCGACCGCGATGCGACGGAAGGTGACCCGCTCGCAGGAGAGCCAGCGCGCCACCGTGCGCTCGACCGCGAAGGCGACCTCGTCGGGATCGGCGACGAGCGTCAGCTCCTCGCTGAGCTGCTCGACGGTGGGCTTGTACTCCGCGCGCGCCGGGAAGAGCTTCCGATCGCCCGCGCCGAGCGCGAACACGACGAGCGCCGCGCTGACGACGGCCGCTGGCGCCGCGACCTTGATCGCGCCGAGCAGCGGGAGGCCGGCGTACCCCGCGCACGCGGAGCAGAGGATCACCGTGAGCGCGACCATCATGCAGGCGATGATGACGCGCGTGAGCGGGCGCGACAGGAGCGCGCGGCTCCCCCAGAGGTCGTAGCGGATGAACGCGACGACGCTCGAGACGGGCGTGAGGGCGAGCGCGGGGATCGCGAACCACGCGAGCGTCGACGCCGGGGCGCCGAGCATGGCGAGCATGAAGCCCAGGGCGATCACCACGTGCGGCGGCGCCATCGCGAGGAGCAGCGCGCGCAGCGTGCGGCGGCGGTCGCCCTCCGCCGCGGCGAAGCGGAGGATCAGCGTGGTCGCGAAGAAGAAGAACGACGCCACGAACAGGATCGCGCAGACGCTCCGGAGCGCGACGGTGGTCCAGCCCATCGCGTGCGAGGCGAGCAGGGCGGCGGCGAGCAGGCCGCCGAGCCCGTGCGCGATCCGCGCGAAGACGGGGTAGCGCGCGATGAGCGGGACGTCGTCCGGCAGCCGCAGCGCGAGCGTGAAGAAGCTCATCGGGACGAGCGCGTAGGCGACGTGGAAGAACGGGACGAGGTGGCGCGAGCTGTGGTAGTCGAACAGCGCGAACTGGAAGAGCGCGGCGAACAGCGCGGCGCTCGCGAAGGCGCGGGCGAGCTTGCCGTGAGGGCTCGCGCTGAGGGCGATGAGCGCGGCGCCCACGTAGAGCGAGGCGACGACCATCAGCCCGCCGGCGTAGAACCACCAGGCGAGCGCGTCGAAGGGGACGAGGGAGAGCTCGACGTCGCGCAGCCCCTCCGCCGTCTCGACGCGGGCCTGCACCGAGCGATGCCCCTCGCGCGCCGCCCTCTCGACCGCCGCATCCCAGGCGCCGGCGCGGTAGCGCCCCGCGGTGCTCTCGAGGCGCCAGCCGTCGACCTCGACGACGCGATCCGGGTACCGGAGGCCCTTCTGGAAGCCCTCCCAGGACGGCAGGCCCACGCTCGAGACCACGCCGTCTGGATCGACGAGCACGCCGGGGAACGGGCGCTCGTACCAGCTCAGAGCGCTCCTCATCCCCGAGCCGCCCAGCACGAGCGCCGCGAGGACGACCACCGCGAGGAGCCAACGCCGATTCTCGATAGCGGGCATCGGGAGAGCCGACGGCGCGCAAATTGCGCCGCCAGCCACTCACGATACGCTGGAACTCCGGGTGAACCAACGGGCCTCGCGCGCCGGACGGCGTGCAACGCGCCCGGCCCCCGCGATCCTGGCGCCCCAGCAGCGCTACTACGCAATTATTATTACGTTTTCCCGCGGAGATGAGAGCGGGATCACCCCACGGCGGGACGGGAGCGCGCTCAGGCGGCGCCCTCGTGCGCGTCGCCGTCCGTGGCGTCCGCGAACACGACGTCGGCCAGCGCTCCGAAGCGAGACTCGACCTCGGCGACGGCGGCGGCGTCGGTCGCCGATCGCTCGAGCCGGTCGAGCACGGCGGTGATCTCGTCCCGCACGCGCGGCGAGGGCGGCGGCGCCGCGCGGCTCGCGGCGAGGGCGCGGACGAGGAGCGAGAGCTGCCGCAGCACGGCGCCGGCGCCGTGGGCGCGCCGGCGCCGGGGGTCGCCCGCGGTGAGGCGGGCGTGGCGCACGAGCGCGCAGACGCCGTGGCAGAGGCTCGGGTCGGCGAGCAGCGCCCGGACGGCCCAGCGCGCGAGGCGGCGCGAGTACAGGCGGCGGAGGAGCGGGCCCTCGGCGCGGGCGTCGTGCCAGATGCGCGCGGCGCCGTCCTCGCCGATGAGCACCAGCGCGAGCGCGATCGGATCTCCGGCGGCGAGGCAAGCTCGACCGGCGTCGATGCGGCCGTAGCCGTGCTTGGCGTTGTGGCCGTCGCGATCGCGCCCGTCGGGGAGCACGTCCCACGGGTCGGCGATCGGCTCGGCCGACGCGGGCGCCGCGGGAGGCACCGGGGCGAGCGTGCGCATCACGAGGGCGTCGAGCTCGGGCAGGCGGAGCGACGGGTTCTGCGACAGGATGAGGAGCAGCGAGCCCGCGGCGAGCGCCGAGGCCCCGCTCGACTCGGCGTGGCAGAGCCGCTCGAGCGCGGGGGTCGCGCTGGACGCGGACGGCAGCGGGCAGGCGAGATCGTCCCCTGGCGCGAGCCACCGCACCGCCGGGCCGCGGTTGGCGAAAGGGCGGCTCCGCCCCCGGCGGTCCCGCCAGAGGAACCACCCCTCGCCGCGGGCGCCCGGGCCGACGCAGAACACGCGCGGGTCGCTCGCGGGCTCGCCGAACCCGAGCGAGAAGCTCGCGTGCAGCGACTCGGGAGGGCTCGAGGCCTCGCGGCCGGTGGGGAACACGACGGGGCAGCCCCGGCCGCGGCGCCCGAGGCGGGCGGCGAACTCGAGCGCGTCATCGAGCATGGGCGTCGTCGAGCCCTCGACGTACGCGGCGCACACAACGACGTCGGCGCCGTCGCTGACCGCCTGGACGATCGCGACCGGCAGGGCGAGGACGCACGATCCAGGCTTCGGGATCAGGTAGAGCCGGGGCGACGCGTCCGGCGCGACGCCGCGGAACCCGCCGGGGCGACGGCCCCCGACGGCCCACGCGACCATGAACGCGCCGTGCGCCTGGCTGCGCGGCGGCTGCTCCATCATGACGAGCACCTCGCGCTCGAGGCCGAGCTCGTCGGCCGTCCAGGCGTCGTCGTCGATGACCCCGAGGCGCATCCCGGCGCCGCCCCCGCAGCGGCGGCGATCGACGCCGATCCCGCCGCCCTCGTCGCGCAGGAACCAGCGGCCAGGGGTGACGGGCTCGTCCTCGACCGACGCCCCGCGCGCTTTCCACCCCTCGGGGCGCGCCGCGGCGCCGGCGGCCGCGTCGAAGCGGGGGGCGACGGCGGCGCTCGGGCGCCGGGCCGACGCGACGTAGCGCACCGGCAGCGCCGCGGCCGAGAGCGCCGCGACGACGTCCGCGCGCCGCCCGCGATCGGGGGATCGGACGCGGAGCCAGAAGATGGGCGTCCGCTCGATGACGCGCTCGACCGCGACGCCAGACCAGCGCTCCCCGAGCGCCTCGGCGACCGCGTCGGGCGCGACGGGGCACCGCGAGGCGACGACGATGTCGAGGGGACCACCGTCGTCGTCGCCGGCGGCGGTGGGGACCGGGGCATAGCCGAAGTCCCACGGCGGGCGCCGCGGGCGCGTCCTGGGCGCGGCCGACGACGCGGGAGGCGGCGCGCTCTTGCGGCCGGGCGCCGGACGCGCGCGCGCGGACCCCTCCTCCGGAGAGCCCGCCCCCCCTCGCGCGGCCGCGCCGCGGCCGCGGCTCATGCCAGCACGGCCTTGGCCCAGGCGTTGAGCGCGTGGGCGCGGTTGGCGAAGCCGGGGCTCTCGGCCTCGCACCGCGCGAGCTCCTGGGCTTGCCCCTCCCTCCCCTCCGCCCAGGCCGCGACGCGGCGAGCGCCGAGCACGGCGGCCCGCCGCCGCGCGGCGCGGAAGCACCGGCGCTCGCCGTCGAGCATCGCCGCGAGGACGCCGGACTCGAGGACGATCCGGCGGACGGGGAGCAGGGACGAGGGCGCGTCGGGGATCGGCGGCTCGCTCTGCGCCTTCGGCGTCACCGCGATCCCCCAGGGCGGCGTGCCGAGCGGCCCGTACGCGACGGCGCCGCGGTGGCGCGGCTCCGAGGCGCGCTCCCGATCGCGCTCTTCGGCCTGGGGCTCTCCGTGCGCGCGCGATCGGAGCTCCGAGGCCAGGACGACGGCCCAGGCGCCGCCTCGCTGGTAGTCGTCCTGCCAGTCCATGACGTCGTCGTGGAGCTGCAGCCCGAGCCACACCGACGACAGCAGCCGCGCGAGCACCTCGCGCCGCTCGGCCGTCCAGCCGGCGGCGTGCGCGAGGGCGATCGACGCCGGGAAGCCGACGCTCTGCTTGCCGAGGGAGAGCGCGTAATAGCGGCTGAAGCCGGCGGGCCCGCCGCTCGCCAGGAGGCTGCGCTCGGTCTCGATGGCGAACAGCGTCGCGTCGTCCGCGCGCGCGAAATCGATGGCCGGGTCGTCGACGCCTGGCGCGACGCGGCGGAGCGCGTCGTCGCGCGCCCGCCGAGCGTGCGCCAGGATGGCCTCGAGCTGCCAGGTCGGGCGGACCTGCTTGTCCTTGATGCGATCGGTGCCGAACGCCTCGATGACGGCGAGCAGGTGCGCCAGCAGCGCGTCCTGCACCGTGGCCCCGCGGACGCCCGGCATGGCCTCCGCGAGCAGCGCGGGCGCGGCCAGCGTGATCTCGTTGCTGAACACGGCGCTCCAGGGCACGTCGCGCGACGGGGACAGGCCGAGCGTGTAGGCCAGCCCCTGCGCGTCGGCGTGCAGCATCCCGGGGAGGGTCCGCCAGAACGCCTTGTAGAGCTCGTCCACCCAGAGGGCGTCATCCATGCGCGGGCACCTCCATCGCCCCGCGCGCCGCGCCGGGCTCGGCGCTCGCGGTGCGCGGCGCGCTCCGGGCGCCGGTAGATGGCACCGGGGCAGAGCCGCGCCGGTGAGACGTACGCCGATGGCGGTGCAACCCCGCCTGTCGCCTGCGCCGCAGCATCAATAGACGTTCGACTCCTTCCAGGGCGACAGGCACACGTTGAAGCGCTCCTCGACCACGATCGCGCGCCACTGGAGCACCTGGGAGGCGCTCAGCCCATCAAAGAAGCCGCCGATCCAGGAGCGGATGCGGCCGTTGAGCTGCGCGCGGATCCTGGCCGCGTCCACCGGCTCCTCGTCTGCCTCGGGCGCGACGACGTAGAGGGCGAGCAGCTGCTTGAACTCGTCGAAGTACTCCTGGTTTCGGAGCAGCGAGATGTAGAGCGCACGCAGCTGTGCGTGCGGGTCGATCGAATTCACGGTTTGCATGGGCCTCCGCCGCCGGCCCACCGCCGGCGTCGGACGGCACATTGCACGTCACGGGCCGCCGGTGACCAGCGCGTAAGCCATTGAAATCATTCGATCGCCAGCGGCGGCCGGCGGCGGTCGATACCCGAAACCGACCATCATCTGCCCGAATCCGACCGCTCCGCTCGACGCGATGTCGCCTTTCCACGGAGGTGGACATAGACATGTCCAGTGCTGCTCGTGCCCGACACGACACCAGCCGGGATCGTAAAAGGCGCTCCGGCGCAGGCCGTTTATTTCATACACAACCGAATCGATCAGTGAAGCTGGATCACTTCCCACCGCCGAAGCTCGGGCTGCCCCCACCGCTCGGAATGAAGATGACGCCGCCGCCGCCCCCACCGCAGTCGCTGAGCGCGATGAGAATGAGGAGGACGACGATCAGGACCACGACGATGACGACGACCGTGCCGGCGCTGGCGCCCGTCCCGCCGCCGAACGAGGGGCTCGGCGGTGGCGGCAGGTGGAAGGCGGCGGCGAGCTCCTTCCCTGGAAGCCGTGAGCAGAATGACACGCTCACCTCGGTCGGGGCCTGCTCGATGCTGACCTTGCCGCCTTCGCCCTCGTACTCCGTGGCCTGCACCGCCTCGCCGATCTCGACCTTCCAGTAGAACTCGCCGATGACGTATTCCACCTCGGCGTGGACGCTCTGCTTGAGCGCATACGTCCGCCCCTGATAGCTCGCCGTCGAGCCCATCGGCTGGACCTCGCCGGGTGAGAGAGGCGTCACGAGCTGCCACGCGCCGTCCTCTTCCATGAGCCACAGGTAGCCGACGCTCGGCCCGCCGTAGAGCAGGTACTCCCGCCAGCGGTAGCGCTCGCCCTCCACCGTGCAGCCCCGGATGACGAAGCCGATGCAGAGCACGCGCGTGCCGCGGAGCTGGCCCTCGGCCCCGAGCGGGACGTACGGCTCCATGGGCGGCCGTGGGACCTGGCCGAGCGCGACGAGCGCGCCCTTCGTGAGGTCGCTCGCCGTACCGCAGTACCGGCAGACGATGCGCTCCGTGGTGCCGGGCGCGGCGAGCGGAAGGTTGCCGCCGCAGTTCGGGCAGGCGACGGCCGACACCTGCGCTGTGGGCTGGTCCACAGGGGCGCCGGTGTCGAGCTTCATCACGGCCGGGTCGATCTGCCGGCCCAGGTAGAGCTTGGGCGGGATCATCCGCCCGTCGCCGTAGTCGAGCGTCCCGAACTCGCCCCTCGGCCCAGCGATGTCGACGAAGCCCGTCACCACGCCCGGCGCGGCGACGTAGGGCATCTCTCCTTCGGCGGAGATCACGCGCCGGCTGCCGACCTCGACGACGGTGAACATGCCGTGCCCCTCGAGGTGGACACGGCCGCCCGGCTGGAGGGAGCTCCACTGCGGCAGCCCGTTCAGCGGGAGCGGCGCCTCGGTGGTGGCGTACCAGCGCCCCTGAGCGAAGGCGACCCACGTCCAGCGGCCGCTGGCCGGGAACGCGATGAAGATCTCCTGCCAGGGCGCGCCCGGCGCGCTGGCCCGATCGAGCTGGACGCGGCCGTCGACAACGAACGGCTCGTTGCCCCAGCGCCCGGTGACCCCGAGCTGGAGGGGCGTTGGTATATCGACCAAGTCGGCGACGCGCCCGACGGCGCGGAGGTCCCGATCGGTGCGCGCGACGACGAACTTGCAGTGCTTGCACACCTGCGCCATCGCGCCCGCGAAGCGAAACGTGATCGGCGCGCCGCAGGAGGGGCACGCGGCTGCTCGGTCGAAGGGCGTGCTCACGCGAGCACCATACTAGAAGCCTCGATGACGGAAGAGGAAGCGTTTCAGGTGCGCTGGTCGACGTGGCACGTGGCACGTCGCACGCAGCACGTCGTGCATGCCGCGCGTGGCCGCGCGCCGCACGCCGCACACGGCAGCTCGTCAGCGCGCGGACGCTCGCCAGAGCTCACCGGCGCGCCGACGAGCCCGAACAGGCTGTGGTCCAGCGCGAGCGGTGCTAGGACCGCGCCGATGCCGGCCACCGAGGAGAGCCCTGCGGGAGCTCGGGGCGCCCCTCCCGGGGACGCTCCGGCGCCCTTCCCTGCGGCGCAGCCGCTGCCCCGGCTCGTGCACCCGGCGCTCCTCGCGAGCGTGTTCGTCATCGCCACGTCGGGGCTCGTCTACGAGCTCATCACCGGCACGCTCGCGAGCTACGTCCTCGGCGACTCGGTGACGCAGTTCAGCTTCGTCATCGGCCTTTACCTGTTCGCGATGGGGATCGGCTCGTACCTCTCCCAGTACATCGAGAGCCGGCTCCTCGAGCGCTTCGTCGAGATCGAGCTCGGCCTCGCGCTCGTCGGGGGGCTCTCCGCGCCGATGCTCTTCCGCGTGTACACGGCGCTCGGTTCGTTCCGCGCGCTGCTCTACTCGCTCGTGCTGCTCATCGGGGTGCTCGTGGGGCTCGAGATCCCGCTGCTCATCCGGCTGCTCAACTTCTCGCTGGATCTCAAGCGGCTCGTCGCGCGCGTGCTCACGCTCGACTACATCGGCGCGCTGGCCGCGAGCCTGCTCTTCCCCTCGCTCCTCCTGCCGCGCCTCGGGATCCACCAGACGAGCCTGTTCTTCGGCATGCTCAACGCGGCCGTCGCGATCACGAGCACGTTCCTGTTCCCCCTCGATCGCGCCGTCGTCGTCCGGCTGCGGGCGCTCTGCCTGATCGTGATCGCCGGGCTCGGGGTCGCCTTCGCGCTCGTCTCGCGGTTCGTCGAGCGCTCGGAGGCGCTCTATTTCGGGGCGCCCATCGTCTACGCGGCGCAGTCGCCCTACCAGCGCCTCGTCATCACGAGGAGCCCGCGCACGACGCGCCTCTTCCTGAACGGCAACCTCCAGTTCTCGTCGGACGACGAGCACCGGTACCACGAGGTGCTCGTGCACCCGGCCGTCGCCGCGCTGGGGCGCGAGCCGCGGCGCGCGCTGATCCTCGGCGGCGGCGACGGGCTCGCAGCGCGCGAGCTGCTCCGTTACCCGTCGATCGAGCAGATCCTGCTCGTCGACCTGGACGGCGCGGTCACCGGCGCCTTCCGCGATCTGCCGCTCGCCGCGGAGCTGAACCAGGGCTCGCTCCGCGACCCGCGCGTCGCCGTCCGCAACGAGGACGCGTTCAAGTACCTCGAGGAGTCGACCGAGTCGTTCGATCTGGCGATCGTCGACTTCCCCGATCCGGGCAACTACGCCGTCGGCAAGCTGTACACGGACGCGTTCTATCACCTGCTCCGGCAGCGGCTCTCCGTGCGCGGGCTCGCCGTCGTCCAGGCGACGTCGCCTCACTACGCGCGCGAGTCGTTCTGGTGCGTCGTGACGACGCTCGAGGCGGCCGGCTTCAAGACCGCGCCGCTCCACGTCTACGTTCCGAGCTTCGGCGAGTGGGGCTTCATCCTGGCGGGCGGCGAGGGGCTCGCCGCGCCCGGCGCCCTCCGGATCGATCCGTCGAGGCTCCGCTACCTCGACTCGAGCGGCCTGCCGGAGCTCTTCCGCTTCCCTCGCGATCTCGGCCGCGTCGAGGCGCCGATCAACCGGCTGAACGACCAGAAGCTCGTCTCCGTGTACACGCGCGAGTGGGCCGAGTGGACCCGGTGATCCGGTGAACCGCCGCGGCTTCCTGAGCTCCGTGGCCGCGGGCTGGGTCGTGCACACGGCCTCGCCCGGGCGCGCGCCGCTCGCCGGCGAGATCGTGGGCGCGGCCCACGGCGCGGGCCACCTGCTCCGCGGCGGCCCGCTGCCCGCGGCGAGCGGCCCCGCCGAGCGCGCGGACGTCGTGATCGTCGGCGGCGGGGTGAGCGGGTTGTCGGCCGCGTGGCGGCTCGCCGGCGCCGGGCTCGATCTGCGGGTCCTCGAGCTCGAGCCGAGGCCGGGCGGCACGAGCGCGTGGGGCGACGACGGCGTCGTGCCGTACCCGTGGGGCGCGCACTACCTCGCCGCGCCGAACGTCGAGGCGCGCGCGACGCTGCGGCTGCTCGAGCAGATGGGCGTCGTCACCGGGTGGGACGCCGCGGGGCGCCCCACGTTCGATCCGCGGCGGCTGTGCCACGCGCCGGGCGAGCGGCTGTTCTACGAGGGCGCGTGGCACAGCGGCCTCGCGCCGCTCGACGCGCTCTCGAGCGAGGCGCTGGACGAGCTCGAGAGGTTCCATGCGTTCGAGGAGGAGCTCACGGAGCTCACCGGCAGCGACGGGCGCGCGGCGTTCCAGATCCCCCTCGATCGCTCCTCGCGCGACCCCGAGCTCCTCCAGCTCGACCGGATGAGCATGGCGGCGTGGCTCGATCGCGAGGGGTACCGCACGCCGTTCCTTCGCTGGTACGTGCGCTACGCGATGCTCGACGACTTCGGCGGCGCGCCCGAGGAGATCTCGGCCTGGGCGGGGCTGCACTACTTCGCGGGGCGCAAGGCGCGCGCGCCGGAGCTCGCGGGCAGCCGCTATCTCGTCTGGCCCGAGGGCAACGGCCGGCTCGTCAAGGCGCTGCTCGAGCGCGCGGCGCCGCGCGTGTCGCTCGGCGCGCTCGTCACGTCGGTGCGCCCGCAGCCGGGCGGCCGCGTCGAGATCGACTACGTCGACGTGCAGCGCGGCGAGGCGCGCCGTGTCGAGGCCCGCGCGGCCATCCTCGCGGCGCCGGCGTTTGTCGTGCGCCGGATCTTCGCGGGGAGCGCGGCGGGCGAGCTGCCGGAGCGGATCGCGTCGGCGTGGCTCGTGGCGAACCTGCACGTCGAGCGGCCCATCGACCCCAACCACGCGTGGGATTCCATCCTCTACGGCGCGGAGGGGCTCGGCTACGTCGACGCGCGCCACCAGCTCACCGATCTCGCGGCGGCGACGACGCAGCGATCGCGCCTCGAGACGCCGGTGCAGCGCACCGTGCTGACCTACTACCGCGCCTTCGGCGGGCCGGACGTGGCCGCCGCGCGCGCGGCGCTGCTCCGCGCGCCGTGGGAGTCGCTCGCCGACGGCGTGCTGCGCGACCTCGCGCCGGCGCACCCGCACCTGCGCGACGACGTCGAGCGGATGGACGTCATGATCTGGGGTCACGCGATGCCGCGCCCGCGCCCCGGCTTCCTCGGCCCGCGGCCGTTCGAGCCGCGTTGCGCGCTCTCCGAGCGCGTCGCCTGGGCTCACGTCGATCAGCCGGGGATGGCGCTCTTCGAGGAGGCGCACGCCTGCGGCGTGCGCGCCGCCGAGACGATCGCGGCCTCGGCGGGGATCGCGATCGGCGAGAGCTGGCTCTGAGCTCGAGCGCTCGTCGCCTCAGCGCGCCGCTCCGCGAGGAACCCCACGTCCTCTCTCATCTTTCAAGAGCAAAGTGTGTCCGGCGAACGAGCGCCTCCGGAACCGTCCTCCACCCCTGCCGCCGGCCGCTTCCGGCGGCCATGGAGCGGTCGCTGTGGGAGATCCGGCCCAGGATTTCAGCTTTGCCCTCGCCTTGAACTTGCGCTGCCCCCCTGCTCCGCGTCTACTCTCTGCCCATGTTGCGGACCCGGTTTGCCGGGATGACGGATACCGGGCTCCTCCGGGACCACAATGAGGACAACCTCCTCGTCAGCGAGGAGTACCGTGTCGTGGCCGTGGCGGATGGAATGGGCGGACACCGCTCGGGCGATGTCGCGAGCCAGCTTGCCGTGAGCACGCTCTCGGACTTCCTGTCCGTGACGGTGGGGAGGGACGCCACCTGGCCCTTCCCTGCCGACCCGAACCTGACCGAGGAGGAGAACTACGTCGTCACCGGCCTCAGGCTGGCGAACCGGCGCATCTTCGATCGCTCGCTGAAGACGCTCGCCGACTTCGGCATGGGCACGACGATCGTGGCGGCGATGTTCTCCAAGGACGCCGAGCACGTGACGGTGGGTCACGTCGGGGACAGCCGCTGCTATCGCCTGCGCGACAGCCAGATCACGCAGCTGACCCGCGACCACTCGCTCGTCAGCGACGCGGCGCACATGGCCCCGTGGATGACCGAGGAGGAGGTCCGGCAGCTTCCGGCCAACGTCATCACGCGCGCGCTCGGCATCCGCGAGGACGTCCTCGTCGATCTCGTGACGGACGAGACGCGGCACGGTGACGTGTACCTCCTGTGCTCGGACGGCCTGTCCGGGCTGGTGAGCGACGATCAGATCCTCGAGCTCGTGATGTCCAGCGGCTCGCTGGACGCTGCGTGCAAGGCGCTCATCGATCGGGCGAACTACTTCGGCGGCACCGACAACATCACGGTCGTCCTCGCCCGCGTCGAAGAGGTGCCCGACGGCAAGCGCCCCTTCAACGACGAGCCCACGCAGGAAAGCCGCTAGCCCGCGCCACCGCGCTCTCAGGGCCCCCCCACGGCGAGACGGCTGGCCCCCCACCACGTAGCGGCTCGCCCCCTCCTCGAGGCGCGCCCTCTCTCTCGGAACACCCACAGGCCCGAGGGGGCTAGCTCGCCGCGCGCGGTGCGCACGGGCTGTTGTCTGAGCCCGATTGACGCCCTGTGTCCGGCGCGCGCAGCGCGTCGGGCACAGGGCGTCCAAGGCGAGTTCAGCCCGTGCGCACCGCGCGCGGCGAGCTAGCCCCCTCGGGCCGGGCAGCTCGGCACCACGCTCCCATCGACCCCGGCGCCCCCATCCACCCCAGCGCCCTCCCTCCCGCCGAGCCGCCGATGCGTCGGCTACAGGACGAAGTGATCCATGAGCTGAAGGACCTCCAGGTTCAGCCCCTTCAGCGCGGCGCACTCCCGCTCCACCTCGGCCTGGAAGACCGGCTTGATGTGGTAGAGCATCGTCGGCAGATCCCTCGGCGCGCGGAACTTCTGGAGCTCGACGGCGAGCGTCTGCGGCGTGTGATGGCCGCTCACGGTGGCGAGGCGCTGCTCCCGGTTGGGGAAGCTGACCTCCATCAGCAGCGCGCGGAGGTCCTGCTGCTGGTTCAGCACCTCCCACAGCCGCTCCGTGGGCCCGGTGTCGCCGCTGTACGCGATCGCGCCGCCGTCCCCTTCGATCACGAACGCCGACGCGTCGATCGTGTGCGTCACGTGGACCGCCCGCACGAGCCGCCCGGCGACCGGCGTGGGGCGCTCCGGCTTGAGCTCGAGGTACTGGATGGTCGGCTGCCCGGCGCTCGGGATCACCGCGAAATCGGGCCAGAGCACGTTGTTGAAGAAGTGCTTCTTGAGCGTGCGCAGCGTCTCGCGCGTGCCCGCGATCACGAGCGGCGGGCACCCGAGCTGGCAACGGTTGTCCGCGATCGTGGCCAGGTCGCGGATGTGATCGAGGTGCGCATGGCTCACGAGGCACGCCTCGATCCGCGCCTGGTCCTTCACCTCGAGCCCGCTCGTCAGCGAGCCGGCGTCGATCGCGAGGACGTCGTCCACGACGAACGCGCACGTGCGATGCCTGGGGGTCTCACCGCCGTGGCAGCCGATGACACGCAGCTCCACTGGTTCAGCTCTCTCCGCCGAACTTCTGCGGCATGTCCAGGAACTCGATGAAATCCCGGAACCTGCGCATGTCGGTCACCATGATCGCCGCGGGTGCAGGCGGCCCGTACGAGAGGAGCCTCAGCCGGCGGAGCCGCTTCATCACCTCGTCCACCGTCTCTTGCTCGACGTCGACCTCGCGCGCGATGTCCTCGGGAGAGGAGCGGACGCGTATGCCTTCAGGCGTCTCCTCCCCGAAGGCCTCGGCGTGACGCGCGAGCGCGAGCATCACGCGCGCCTTCGGGTCACGGTGCATGAGGATCTCGACGAGCGAGTTCGCCGCGTCGAGCCGCTTCGCCAGCTTCTTGAGGAGACGGAGCGCTATCTCGACGTCGCGCTGCAGCATGACCTCCAGCTTCCGCGCGTCGATCACGAGGCAGCGGGACGGCTCGCTCACGGTGGCCGTCGCGTTCCGGGGCTTGCCGTTCAAGATCGCCATCTCGCCGACGAACTCGCCGGGCCCGAGCACGGCGAGCACCTTGTCCTCGCCGGCGACCGACTTCGTGATCCGCACGGCGCCCGACTGGATGACGAACATGACGTCGCCGGAGTCCCCCTCACGAAAGAGCACGTCGCCCGGCACGTACTCGCGGCCATAGCGGGCGAACGACGACTCCGACATTGCCCGGGAGTCTAGCGCCCCACGTGACCGCGGGTCAAAAACCCGGGCAAGAGCGCTGGCCCTCACAAAACTCGAGGGGTCCCCCCAAGCCACCATGCTTTGGAGGACCCCTCGGCCCGCTTCGTCGGGAGCAGCGCGCTCAGCGGGCCGGCGCCGCGCGGAGGCGGCGGCAGCCCGAGAGCGGCGCGGACAGGCGATCAACCCATGTCGAAGTCGCCCATGCCGCCCATGCCGCCCATACCCCCCATGCCGCCCATACCCCCCATGCCGCCCATGCCGCCGGGAGCGCCGCCGCCAGCGGCCTTCTCCTTCTTGGGCTTCTCGGCGACGAGGGCCTCGGTCGTGAGCATCAGCGCGGCGACGCTGGCCGCGTTGGAGAGCGCGTGCCGCACGACCTTGGCCGGATCGATGACGCCGCCGGCGAGCAGGTCCTCGTACGCGTCGGTCGCGGCGTTGTAGCCGAACGTCGGCGCGCCCGACCGGACCTTCTCCGCCACCACCGTGCCGTCGATCCCCGCGTTGTGGGCGATCTGGCGGAGCGGCGCCTCCACGGCGCGGCGCACGAGCCGCACGCCGACGTCGCGCTCGTCGTTGAACTTGAGCGATTCCAGCGAGGCGGCCGCCCGGAAGAGGGCCACGCCGCCGCCGACCACGATGCCTTCCTCGACGGCCGCGCGGGTCGCGTGCAGCGCGTCCTCGACGCGCGCCTTCTTCTCCTTCATCTCGGTCTCGGTCGCCGCGCCGACCTTCACCACCGCGACGCCGCCGGCGAGCTTCGCGAGCCGCTCCTGGAGCTTCTCGCGATCGTAGTCGCTCGCCGTGTCCGCGATCTGCTTGCGGATCGCCTCGATGCGGCCCTTGATGGCGCCCTTGTCGCCCTGGCCGTCGACGATGACGGTGTTGTCCTTGTCGATCTCGACGCGCTTGGCCGTCCCGAGGTCGCGCACAGTGGCGCTCTCGAGCTTCTGGCCGAGGTCCTCCATGAACGGCGTCGCGCCCGTGAGGATGGCGATGTCCTTCAGCATGTCCTTGCGGCGATCGCCGAAGCCGGGCGCCTTCACGGCGGCGACCTTGATCGTGCCGCGCAGCTTGTTCACGACGAGCGTGGCGAGCGCCTCACCCTCGACGTCCTCGGAGAGGATGAGCAGCTCGCGCCCCTGCTTCACCACCTGCTCGAGCAGCGGCAGGAGGTCGGCCATGGCCGAGATCTTCTTCTCGTGCACGAGGATGAGCGGGTTCGTGAGCACCGCGGTCATCTTCTCGGGGTCGGTCACGAAGTAGGGCGAGAGGTAGCCGCGGTCGAACTGCATGCCGTCGACGGTCTCGAGCTCCGTCGTCATGCGCTTGTTCTCCTCGACCGTGATCACGCCCTCCTTGCCGACCTTCTCCATGGCGTCGGCGAGGATCTGGCCGATCTCCTTGTCGCCGTTGGCGCTGACCGTGGCGACCTGGGCGATCTGGTCCTTGTCCTTGGTCGGCTTGGCGGCCTGCTGCACGGCCTCGATGACCTTCGCGACCGCCGCGTCGATGCCGCGCTTCAGATCCATCGGGTTGTGGCCGGCCTCGACGAGCTTGAGGCCCTCGCCGAAGATCGCCTGCGCCAGCACCGTCGCCGTCGTCGTGCCGTCGCCCGCCTTGTCGCTGGTCTTCGAGGCGACCTCGCGCACCATCTGGGCGCCCATGTTCTCGAGCTTGCCGGCGAGCTCGACCTCCTTGGCGACCGTGACGCCGTCCTTCGTCACGACCGGGGAGCCCCAGCTCTTCTCGATGACGACGTTCCGCCCCTTCGGCCCGAGGGTCACCTTGACCGCATCGGCGAGCGTGTTCACGCCCTTGAGGATCGCGGCGCGGGCGCCGCGGCTAAAAACGATCTGCTTCGCAGCCATGTCTCAATCCCCTCGCGGCCGCGCGGCCGCGTGTACAAACGCTTGCGTTCGGTTGCCTCAGGCCTGGTTCACGTCCCGGCGGACTCGGTCACGGCGAGCACGTCGTCCTCGCGGATGAGCACGTGCTCCTCGCCGTCGAGCTTCACCTCGGTGCCGCTGTACTTGCCGAACAGCACCTTGTCCCCGACCTTCACATCGAGCGGGCGAACCTTGCCGTCCTTCAGGACCTTGCCGTTGCCCACCGCGACCACGCGCCCCTCGATCGGCTTCTCCTTCGCGGCGTCGGGGATGATGATGCCCCCCTTGGTCTTCGTCTCGCTCTCGACGCGCTTGACGACAATCCGATCCTGCAGCGGCCTGATTTTCATGCTGGCTCCCTCGTCCTCGGCTTGTTGACTGACCATCGGCTCGCCGGAGGTCCCGTTCGCCCCCCCGCTGGGGCATTCCGCCCGCACGACAAGAGCTAAGTGCCCGAGATCGCAGTGTCTTGGCACTCTCCTAGGCCGGTGGCTAAACCGCGGCCGAAAGTAAATCAGTCACCCGGCGCGTCAAGGGCACGCAGCAGAGAGCCGCGACTTTTCCGGAGCCGAGAGTCCGGAGGGGCGAAGCCGAGATGTCTGGAGAAGCGACGCCGAGGGAGCGATCGCGACGTCGTGAAGCCTCCTCCAGGGACGACCCCTCCTCCGGCCAGGGACGAGCCCCCTCTCCGACATCACGCAGGGCACGCTGTAGACAACCTGGACGGATCATGGCGACAGCGCGGCGTGCGACGACGACGGACGGCATGCAACGAGGGCGGAGCGGGTTGAGCGAGGGGAGCGAGGGGGTCGAGCAGCGGGAGGCCTTGCTGAGCCCCGCGAAGCGCACGAAACGTCGGGGATTTTGGTGCCGAGCATTTTTCTTCGTCGGGTCCGATTTTGAGCGCTTGACAATCCAGGCAGCCCAAGTAGATTCCGCGGCCCGTGGCGCTGATGAACACGGCGCTGACCCCTTGGGGGATCGTCTAACGGCAGGACGCAAGATTCTGGCTCTTGCTATCAAGGTTCGAATCCTTGTCCCCCAGCCAGGCCGCTCAGCTCTGCTGTCGGTCTTCTCCACAGAACAAGGTCCCATCGTCTAGCGGTTAGGACATCGGCCTCTCACGCCGGTAACGCGGGTTCGATTCCCGCTGGGATCGCCACTTTCACACCCTTTCGCCTCGTTTCCTGCTGCTTCCGCTCGATGCTCGTGCGTCGAGCACGACGCGAAGCACAGCGTCATCTGACGAGCGCGCGAGCACGCAGAGCAGCAAAGACGTCTTGCGGCGTTCACGTTGCGCTACCCTCCGGCGCATGGCCGCGCAGGACGTAGAGGAGCTCTTCGATATCCTCGATGACGGCGGCCGGCCGCTCGGCGTGCGCAAGGCGCGCGGGCTCGTTCACCGCGACGGCGACTGGCACCGGAGCGTTCACGTGTGGGTGCTCCTCGAGCGGGGGCCCGATGGCCGGGAGCTGGACATTCGCCAGAGCGCCGCGGATCCCTGGGTGCTCTTCCAGCAGCGCAGCCCGGACAAGGACACCTGGCCCGGCGCGCTCGAGGTCGCCGTGTCGGGGCACTACCGCGCCGGAGAGGATCTCGCGGGGGCGCTGCGCGAGGCGGAGGAGGAGATTGGCCTGCCGCTCTCGCCGCGCGATGTGGTCCGGCTCGGCACGCGCCGCAGCCAGGACGATCACGCGCCCGGGATCGTCGACCGCGAGCTGCAGGACGTGCTGCTCGCGACGACCCGCCGCGCGCTCGAGGAGCTGCGTCCCGATCCGCACGAGGTGACCGCGCTGCTGTCGCTCCCGCTCGACGCGGCGCTGCGCCTCGTCCGAGGCGAGGTGCCCCGCGCGACCGGCCTCGTGCGGCGGCCGCCGGACGCCGCGGGCGCGGTGAAGGTCGAGCCGCGCGACGTGCGGCTCGATGAGTTCGTGGTCGCGCGCGACGGCTACTTCGAGCGCGCGCTCGACACGATCCGCCGGCGCCTTGCTGGCGACGCGCCGGCCCCGTGGCTCCTCGGGTAGGACGCCGGCGCTTTCTCCTCGCGTCCGTGCCGTCAGCCTGAGCCGCGGCGCGCGTCCGACGGCCGCCGGGGCTTCTCGGGAGGCAACGCCGACGCGACGAGGAACCCTTCAGCGCGGTGCGGGGCGAGCCCGCAACGCGCGTTCATGCGCTTGGCGATCTCGTCGCCGGCCCTGACGAGCGCATAGAACCACCGGATCCCGAAGCGATCGTGCCCTTCCCGGAGCGCCGCCGCCTGGAGGGGAGCCCCGAGCCCCCGTCCGCGGTGGTCCTCGCGCAGACAGGTGCAGATCGGCATGGCCGTCCACGACGGCGCCTCGTCCACGTCGGAGATCCAGAGCGGCGGGGCGCCCAGCAGCCCGAGCTGGGCGAGCGCCTCGCGGCCGCCGACCTCGGCAGGCTGCGGCCGCGTCACGACGCACAGGGTGGTGCAGCCGATCAGCGCGCCCGCGCCGTCGCGCAGCGCGAGCGTCAAGGAGCGGCCCTCGCCGCCGCGCAGGTACCACCCCGGGAGCGGCGCGTGGCCGCTCTCCGCCTGGAGCTCCTGGATCGCGCGGATCGAGGCCTCGTCGTCGTCCGGCGATACCCTGGACAGGCGCAGGCCCGGCGGGAAGGCGCGAAACCGGCCGAGCCCCTGCACGGCGGCACGCACCTCGCCGGCCGGGGCGCCCATCACCGAGAAGTCCTCGTCCACGGAGAGCCCCGCCTGGCGCAGCGACGCCGAGAGCGCGGCGAGCTCCGGACGGGGGGCGTGCAGGAGCACGCGCTCGAAGCAGCGCACGAGCGCCTCGCGCCGCTCCGGCGGCGTCCGCTGGGCGTGCAGCAGGATCAGCGAGCGCCCGTCGGTGGCGATGCCGTCCTGCTCGCCGATCCAGTCGCGGGCCGCGTACAGGATCCGCTGAGCACGGTAGTCCGCAGCTTCACCGAAACACCCCGGTCCGTCCGCCGGAGCGGGGCCGCGCTGCTGCGGGGCATCGTCGCGATCGAGGTCGAAGGCAAGCATCATGGCGGCATCCCTCCTGTCGAGAAGCAACGGCGGCTTCCACGAATGGCGGCCCTCGAGGAGCCGCCACCCGGCGCGGGACGCCCGCGCCCAGCGCCCGGGCGAGCCCTTGCCGCGCCGCGCAGGTCCACCGGCGAGATGGCCTGACGCGGCGGTGCGCGAATGCGGGAGAACTCCGCTCCACCAGCGGCTGTGCAGCCCGCGTGTCGAGACTTCAACTTATCCCTGCTCGGCGATCGCGCAAGCGGCGACATGCCATGATCCGGGCAGCGCTCCAGCCGGGACACGCCCGCTCACGCACGCTTACAAGCAATTGGAATCACTAACGAATCAGGCCAACATCCACCGTCACCCACAAGGCACCTCGCCGCCCGACGGGGCCGCGGCGTGGACATAGAACGACCTAGCCTGGAGAGACGCATGGCCCCGGGCACCCGCGCGTCGGGGGCGGACCGGCGAGGGGCGCCGGACCAGGGGGCTCGCGCTCGCTCGCCGTGGCCTTCGGTGGTTGAGGACGGTGGCCTTCGGTGGTTGAGGACGATCGCGCGCCCTGGTAGGTTGGCGTCCAGTATTGCGCGATGACCACCGCCCTTGTCACCCAACCCGACGACGACACGCCCGTGATGCCACGTCCGTTCCTCAAATGGGCGGGCGGCAAGGGCCAGCTGCTCCGACAGTTCCAGCCGCTCCTCCCCGCGTCGTACGGGCGCTACTTCGAGCCCTTCGTGGGGGGAGCCGCGCTCTTCTTCTGCCTGCAGCCGGAGCGCGCGACGCTGACGGACGTCAACGCCGAGCTCATCGACTGCTACCGGGCCGTGCGCGACAGGGTCGAGGAGGTGATCGCCGCGCTGGGCAGCCACGCCTACGAGGAGGCGCACTACTACAAGGTTCGCGACGTCGATCCCGCCTCGCTCACGCTGCCCGAGCGCGCCGCGCGGACCATCTTCCTGAACAAGACGGGGTTCAACGGGCTCTACCGGGTCAACAGCGCCGGCCGCTTCAACGTGCCTTTCGGCCGCTACGTGAAGCCGGCCATCTGCAACCCGCCCCAGCTGCGGGCCTGCTCGGCGGCGCTGCGGGGCGTCGAGCTCGAGGTCCGCGACTTCGAGCGCGTGCTCGACCACGCCCAGGAAGGCGATTTCGTGTACCTGGACCCGCCGTACTCGCCCGTCTCGTCGACCGCGAACTTCACGTCCTACAGCGCGGGCGGCTTCGGCTTCCGCGACCAGGAGCGCCTCGCTGCGCTCTTCGCCGAGCTCGACGGGCGAGGCGTCCAGGTGATGCTCTCGAACTCCGATGTTCCGGAGATCCCGCCGCTCTACAAGCGGTTCAAGATCGACCGCGTCGCGGCGCTCCGGAGCATCAACGCGAAGAGCGACGCCAGAGGCCGCGTGGGGGAGATCGTGATCCGGAACTACGGGGCCAAGCGGAGCCGCAAGGCGGCGTCCGCGGACAAGGCGGGCTGAGCCCGGCGCCGCCGCGCGGCGCGCGGCTCACTCAATCGACGGTCTTCCCCTCGTGCTTCTTCGGATCGGGGGCCGCGCGCTCCTCGGCGTACGCCATCGCCACCTCGATCTCCTCGTGGATCTCGGGCGAGGTGACCTTGTTCCCCGAGGGATCGACGGCCTCCCACACGAAGCCGCGGAGCTCACCCGGGCGCTCGGGTATCCAGCGGACCCGCAGGGTCCAGCCGTGCAACTCGGCCGTATAACCGCCTTCCTCGTGATCCCGCTGCCATGCAGAGACGGTCGGGTGCTTCACCATCGCGAGGTCTCCGGCGCAGAAGGTCGAGAGGACAGAAGAACTGTTCCCGAATGGCCGCGCTCCCCCCCCGAGCAACGCCGCCGTCCGGGAACACGGGGAAGATAGCAGGCGCCCGGCGCACGGCGATCAGGCAGGCGTGTGTTCCTCATGCGGAGGCACCTTACCCGAATCCCAGCGCGCGCCGAAAGGTCCTCGCCTTCCGATGGGGCCGTCAGCGCGAGCAGCGTGAACAGCACAGGCATCATCGCGCCGACGGGCGGCGCCTGCGACGCGCACCGCATGCTACGAAGCATGCATGGGGGCAGGAATCGTCGTCGTCTTCGGGCTCGCGCTCGTCGGCTATCTCCTGGTTGCCCCGCTCGTCGCCTTCGTGTTCGCCGTCCGGGCCAACCGGCGCAACGAGGACCTGCTGCTGCGGATCCACGCGCTGGAGCACCGGGTGGCCGAGCTCTCCGGGCATCGTGGCCGCGCAGCGCTCACCGCAGCGGCGGAGAGCCCGCGAAGCACACACGACCTGGAGCAAGAGAGGATTGCCCAGGGCGCGATCCCGCCCCCAGCGGCGGCCCGGCCCGCGCTCGACGCCGAGGGCGCAGATGCACCGCCCGCGCTCGACGCGGCGACCACCGGCGCGCCGCCCGCGCTCGACGCGGCGACCGCCGGCGCGCCGCCCGCGCTCGACGCGGCGACCGCCGGCGCCCCTCCTGGGATCGCGGATCCGATCGCCACCGCGCCCCCGGCGGTCGCGTCCACGGCGTTCGCCGCCGCTTCGACCACGGCGCCCCCGGACGTCGCGTTCCCCGGCCCCACCGCTCCTCCGCCGCCTCGCGCGGCGCGCCCCGCGGCGACGCTCGAGGCGAGCGCGTTCGGCGCTGGCTCGCCCGCGCATCGCGAAGCCCAGGAGCGACCCTCCATCGAGGAGCGGCTCGGCCTCACCTGGCTCACCCGCGCAGGCGCGACCACCTTCTTGCTCGGCGCGCTCTTCTTCTTCAAGTACGCCTCGGACAACGCCTGGATCGGGCCGTTCGGGCGCGTCGCGATCGGCGCCGCGACAGGCGCCGCGCTCCTCGCGATCGCCGAGGTGATCCACGGGCGCGCGCAGCGTCGTTTCGTCCACACGCTCATCGGCCTCGGCCTCTCGGTCCTGATCGCGTCGGTGTGGGCGAGCGCCACGCTGTACGAGCTCGTCCCGATCCCCGCCGCATTCGCGGCGGACACGGTGCTCCTCCTGCTCGGCGCCGGCCTAGCGCTCCGCCACCGCGGCGAGGCCATCCTGATCCTCAGCCTCGTCGCCGGATTCCTCAACCCCGTCGTGCTGTCGACGGGGCAGGACCGTCCGCTCGTCCTGTTCGGCTACCTCCTGCTCATGACGAGCGTCGTCCACGCCGTCGCAGCGAGGCTCGGCTTCCGCGTCGCGCCGTGGCTCGCGATCGCAGGCCACACGGCGCTGTTCTGGGGCTGGTACGCCAGGCACTTCGACGCCAGCGCCGCCCCGGCCGGCGGAGACGCGGACGCTGCGCAGTGGCTCGACTCGCCTGCGCAGGCGCTCCCGGGGCCTTACTTCGCGCTCGCCGCGCGCGCGGCGCCCCTCGCGTTCGTCGCGCTCGCCACGGCGCAGGGCATCCTGCGCGCGCTGTGGCTGCGCCGCGCGCCCGCCATGAGCCCCGACCGAAGCGTCCCGCCGACCGGGGCGGAAGCGACCGGCGTCCTCCGCGTCGCGGCGCGCGCGGACGCGACCGCGACCAGCATCGCCGCGCTCGTTCTCGCGCACGCGGGCGCGGCCGCGCTGCTCTTCGACGCGCCGCGCGCGCTCACGGCCGCCGCGATCACGCTCGCGCTCGCGGCGCTGGTCGCCCTGCGCGCGCCCGACGATGGCGCCTGGCTGCTGGCGCCGATGGGCGCAGGCTTCCTTTCCTTCGCCGCGACGTTCGCGGACGCGCCAGCCGCGCATCGCACGACGCTCGTCGCGCTGATCGCGGCCTGGACGCTCGTCTACCTCGCGGGGTGGCTCCGCGGCGGGGCCGGGCTCGCGGGCCAGCTCGATCGGAAGACCGCCATCGCGTGCTCCGCCGGCGCGGCGCTCTTCGCCTGCACGGCGGGCATGCTGCTGATCGAGGCCGACGCGGCGCTCTTCGCGCTCGCGCTCGCGCTCGCGGCCGCCCTCGCGGCGTGGACGGCCGCGCGCGCCGCGCTCCCCGCCCTGCTCCTCGCCGCGGCGATCCTCTCGGCAGGCGCGCTCGCCGCGGCGGCGCATTTCGCGATCGCGCCGGCGGACGCGGGCGCCTCGGCGTCCATCGATTCCGCCGGCGCGGTCGGCGCCGTCGACGCCGTCGACGCAAGCTTCCTCGGCGCCTCGGCGCTCGTCATGCTGGTGTTCCTCGGCGCCGCGGGCGCCTCGGCGCGGCGCCCGCGCGAGCCCGGCGCGCCGGCGCTCTCCTGGTCCGACGCGCTCGCCGCGTGCGTGGCGACGCTCGGGTTCGTCGCGGCCGCGCTCGGCGCCACGCCGGAGGACACGCCGACGCTCCGCGCGCTGCTCACCGCGGGCGCCGGCGCCCTGGACCTGGCGCTCGGCGCCGCGCTCCTCCGCGCGGGCGTGACCCGCGCCGAAGCCGCGCCCCCCGCCGATCGCATCGCCCTGCTCCTCGGACAGGCGCTCGCCCTGTTCGCCGCGTCCGCCGCGTTCGGGCTCGGCGGCGCGACGGTGACCGTGATCTGGAGCATCCTCGCGGCCGTGGCGGCCGCGATCGCGGCGCGCACCGGCGAGCGGGTCTGGCTCGCCGTCACCCTGCTGCTCTTCGCCGCCGCCCTCACGCGGGCGCTCGTCGTCGATCGGGCCGAGGCCGAGGCGCTCGTGACGACCTGGTTCGCGACGCGCGGCCGCGACGGGAGGATGGCGGTTCCCGTCCTGCTCAACGCGAGGACCTATGCGTTCGCGGGCGTGAGCGCCGCCCTGCTCGCCGCGGGGCGGCTGCTGTCGCGCGCGGCGCTCGCCCGCCCCCTCGACGCCGCACGCGCCGAGCTGCGCGGCGCCGCGGTCGCGGCGCTGGGCGCGGGGTATGCCCTGCTCATCACGACCGTCGTCCTCGAGGTAAGGAGCGCGATCACCGCGCTCCCCGCCGCCCCCCCTGCCCCGCTCGACGCGGCCGAGTTCGCCGAGCTCACCGTGCAGCACCGCGCCGCCCTGGAGGGCCAGCAAGGCAGCCTCGCGATGGCGACGACGCTCGTGCTCGCCCTCGCGGCGATCGCGCTGCTCACCGCGGGGTTCGCGGCGCGCGACGCCTTCCATCGCTACGCCGGGCTCTCCCTGTTCGCCGTCACCATCGCGAAGCTCGTGGCCTGGGACGTCTGGCACGTCGAGCGCATCTACCAGATCGCCCTCTTCACGGGCGTCGGGGCGCTGCTCGTCGGCGGAGGGTTCCTCTACGCGCGGTTCGGCCGGCGCCTCGTGACGCTCCTTCGCGCCGGATCGCGGGGCGCGGCCGGGCCGCTCGCGCTGCTCGCGGCGATGACCCTCGCGCGGCCCTCCGAGGCGCAGACCGGCGCGGCGCTCCCGATCGAGAAGCACGCGCTCGTCCGGCCCATCGAGGGCGTGGACGCCGCCGGCGATCACCGCGTCGACGTCGATCTCGACCTCTACCGCGAGAGCCGCGCAGAAGAGCTGCTCGCCGACGTCCGCATCGCCGGCCCCGACGGCGCCGAGGTGCCCTACGTGCTCCGCGAGCCAGGCGCCGCGCACTCGTCCGGGCGGATCGCGGCCACGATGCTCGATCCGGGGGTCGACGCCGCCGGCGTCGCGCAAGCGACGTGGGCGCTCGACGCGCCCGGCACGCGCCACTGCCGCGTCGAGCTCAGCGTCATCGGCGGCAGCTTCCTCCGCGAGGCGCGGGTCGAGACCGGCACGGATCCGAGGTCGCTCAGCGAGGTCGCGCGCGGCGCCTACGTGTACCGCATCCCCCAGGGATCGGAGACGGTCGAGCACCTGTCGGTCCGCTATCCCCTCTCGCGCGCCGCCCTGGTCCGGATCCGCCTTGTCCCCGAGGGCGCCCCGGCGCGCGACGCGGCCGCGGACGTCCGGATCACGGGCGGCGCCGTCTCGTGCGAGACGCAGGCCCCCGCGGAGTTCCCCGCGCTGCTGCCGCTCGCGATCGTCGAGACGCAGCGGGACAGCGAGGCGAAGACGACCCTCGTCACGCTCGACGCCGGCGCCGACGGCGCGCCGCTGGAGGCCGTCCTCCTCGACGTCTCCACGCCGGAGTTCAGCCGCCGCGTCGACGTCGCCTCGACCACGTACCGCGCCGTCTGGCCGGCCGTGGGGAGCGGCATGATCCACCGCATCCGTCCGCACGGAGAGTCAGGGCCCTCGCTCGCGTCGACGCGCATCCCGTTGAACCCCACCCGGAAGCGCTTCCTCCGGCTCACGATCCACGACGGTGACTCGGCGCCGCTCTCCCTCTCGGGCGCGCAAGGCGAGGTGCGGGCGCGCGAGGTCGTGTTCCGCGCCGCGCAGCCGGGCCCGCACCGGCTCTACGTCGGCGACGCGCTCGGCAAGCGCCCAAGCTACGACCTGGTCGACCTCCTCGACCACACCGTGCGCGAGCGTCCCCCCGCCGCGAGGCTCGGCGCCGCGGCCCCAAACCTTGCGCTCGGCGCCGCCCCTGTCGCGCGCGACCTCCCGTTCACCGAGCGGCACCGCACGGCGATCGGGGGCGCGCTGGCCGTCGGGCTGCTCGCGCTCTCGCTGTGGGCCGCGCGGCTCCTGAAGCGAGGGGAACACGAACAAGGAGGACAAGGGGCGCCGCCCGACGACCCCACGCCGCCACGGCAGCGCGCAGCAGACAGCGAGCCCAGGCCGTGATGTGCTCGCATGTTGCCGTGGGTCGCCGGGAGCACGGCGCTCCGGCGTTGGGATCGACCATCGAGGTGGATGCACCATGAGAGGCGGGCGCTTCGTCTATTTGGGTCTCTGCGCGAGCATCGGGGCGGCGCTCTGGTCCTCGGGCGCGTGCTCCGCGACGGCGCACCTCCAGCAGGCGCCTGGCGAGGGCGGCGGGGGCGCGACCAGCGCCACGACGGCGGAGGCGGGCGCCGGCGGAGCCACCGGTACGACGGGCTCCTGGGCTGATTTCGGCGACGGTGGCGCGCCGACGGAGGACGGGGCCTCACCCGACGAGGACGGCGACGGGTTCACCGTCGAGGACGGCGACTGCAACGACGGCGACCCGAACGTCAACCCAGGCGCCGTCGAGGTCGTGATCACGGAGCCTGACCAGAGCGGCGCGGTGCCCGAGCCAGTCGACGAGGACTGCGACGGCGTGATCGACAACGCGCCGACGGCCTGCGACAGGAACATCGCTCCCGCCGACTTCGACGCCATCCACGGGGCCCACGCGATCGACCTCTGCGCCAAGGCGTCGCCCGGCGACAGGAAGTGGGGCGTGCTGAGCGCGCAGTACGTGCGCGGCGACGGCTCGCCCGCGGCGCCCTCGCCCGCTGTGGGCGTGCTCGACTCCTTCGGCCCCAACGTGCGCCCGCAGGGCGGGACCCGCCTGCTCGTCCTGTCCTCGGGCCGCGCCCGGATCGCCCAGTGGCCGGGCGCGTGCAACGCGGACAGCTGCAAGAACTACGGAGCGGGCACGGCGCCGCCCGGCTTCCCGCAAGACAACCCCGCGTGCTCTCCGTCGGCGAACATCAACGACGACATCGCCCTCGAGCTCGTCATCCGCACGCCGACGAACGCGACCGGCTACGAGTTCGCGTTCAAGTTCTACACCTTCGAATACCCGGAGTTCGTCTGCGACGCCTTCAACGACCAGTTCGTCGCCCTGGCGACGCCGGCCCCGCCAGGGTCGCTCAACGGCAATCTGTCGTTCGACAGCGTGGGCAACCCCGTCAGCGTCAACATCAGCTTCTTCGAGGTCTGCGAGGACTGCCCGCTCGGGACTGACGAGCTCGAGGGCACCGGCTTCGGGCTCTGGAACGACGCCGGCGCGACCGGCTGGCTTCGGACGCAGGCCCCGGTGACCGGCGGCGAGGAGCTCAAGCTCCGGTTCATGATCTTCGACACCGGCGACGACAGGCTCGACTCGACCGCGCTCGTCGACGGCTTCAAGTGGGTCGCGAACGGCGGCACCGTCCCGCTCGAGACCGCGCCCGTCGAGGATCCCCGGTAGCGCCCCGGGGTCCGGACCACCCGAGCCCTCCGGAGCACGCGCGCCGGCCGCGCCGCGCGCCGGCCGCGCCGCGCGCCGTGGCCGGCGCGATCCCGGTTCTCTTGGTCAGGATTGTTGCGCTGGACGATACAATGCCGCCATGCTGCTCCCTTCCTTGGAGAACCTCGCCTGCTTCGAGGCCGCGGCGCGGACGCTGAACTTCCGGACCGCAGCGCGCGCCGTCGCGCTCAGCCCCGCCGCGTTCGGGCAGCGCATCCGGCAGATCGAGGAGCAGGTCGGCGCTCCGCTGTTCGAGCGCACCACGCGCCGGGTGCAGCTGACGCCGCGCGGGCTCGCCTTGCTGCCGCGCGCCCGCCAGTGCCTGGCGCTCGCCGAGGACTGCCTCCGCAGCGCGATGCGCCCCGCGCCCGCGCCGGTCGAGCTGACGCTCGGAACGCGGTTCGAGCTCGGGATGTCGTGGATCGTCCCCCAGCTCGGCACGCTGACGCGGCGGCGCCCCGAGCTGACGCTCCACCTCTATTTCGGCGCCTCCGACGACCTGCTGAGGCGCCTCCACGACCGCAGCGTCGATTGCGTCGTCACCAGCGCCCGCTGGAGCGCCACGAGCCTCGCGGCGGAGACGCTGCACGAGGAGCGCTACGCGTTCGTCGCCTCCCCCAGGCTGCTCCGGCGCGAGGCGTTCGCCCGCCCGGAGCACGCGTCGCGGCACTGCCTGCTCGACATCGACCCGACCATGCCGCTGTTCCGGTACCTCGCCGATCAGGCGGGCGGCGCCGGCTGCTTCGCGTTCGCGCGGCACCGCTGGGTGGGGCTCGGCGCCGCCATCAAGGCGCTGGTCCTCGCCGGCGAGGGCGTCGCCGTGCTGCCGCGCCACATGGTCGCCGCCGAGCTCCGCGGCGGCAAGCTGAAGCGGATCCTGCCGTCCGCGCCCCTCGCGCGCGATCATTTCCGGCTCGTCTACCGGCGCGACGACCCGCGGAGCTCGCTCTACGCGAAGCTCGCCGAGTCGCTGCGCGCGGTGCCGATCCAGTGAGGCGCGCGCTCGCCGGCGCCGCGCGGAGCAGGGTGAACGGCGTAGACTCCCGACCGAGGACCATGAGCGATCTCCCCGGCGCCAGCGCGCGCCTCCCCGCGACGCCGATCACGGCGCAGGACATCAACGGCGGACCGGACCCCGAGCGCCGCGTCCCCTTCATCATCACGGCGCCCGGCGTGTACGCCCTCGTGGAGGACGTCGACTGGGTGGCGCGGGACGCGAACGCGCGGGCCATCACGATCGCGAGCGACGACGTCACCCTCGACCTGGGCGGCAGGACGCTGCGGCAGATCGACCCACCGGCGCCCGTCATCGCCCCCGACCCGGGCGCGAGGCCTTGCCGGGGCGAGGTCGTCTCCGGGAACGTCGGCGTGTTCGCCGAGGGGAGGGCGCGGCTCGTCATCAGGAACGGCAGCGTGCTCGGGATCCAGGGGGTCGGGATCGCCGCCAGGGCGTGCAGCCAGCTGGATCTGCTCGATCTGTCGGTCCGGCGCTGCGGCGGCGACGGCGTGATCGACACGGGCTTCCTGTGCCGCAACGGCGGGATCTTCGTGATGGGCGCCCGGGACGCGGCCGGCGGCGTCGCCTTCGCGGAAGGCATCCGGATGATCAACTGCGTGTGCTCGGAGAACACGAGCCGGCTCGATTTCGTCGTGACGCTGGGCGCGCTCGTCCTGTTCTGCGACGACGTGCAGGTCAAGGAGTGCGTGTTCAACCGCACGGCGAACACCAGCGCCCAGCCGAGCGGCGTGCAGTTCAACGTCGTCGGCGTCGACTTCGTCATCTGCCGCAACGTGCTCGTGGAGGACTGCGAGGCGCACGACAACACGTCGGGCGGAGAGCCGGCCGGCTTCTTCGCGTGGGGAGAGAACTACAAGTTCCTGCGCTGCAGGGCGAACCGGAACTTCACGCTCACCGGGAACCGCGCGTGCGGGTTCAACATCTCGACCACCAGCAACCTGGAGATGGTCGAGTGCGAGGCGGACGGGAACTACAACGCGAACCCGGCCGCGTCCGCCGATGGGGTCAAGGATTTCTCCGCGCTCGGCTTTCGCATCGGCAGGGCGGTGTACCGCGGGCTGCTCGAGGGCTGCCGCGCGATCGGCAACCACGGCGCGAGCGCGAACGCGCCCGCCGGCGGCTTCGCGCTCCACTCGACCCGCCACGTGGTGCTGAGGCGCTGCGTGGCCGTGGGGAACAGGAACGCGAGCGGGACCGCCGAGGACGACGGGCTCGCGGCTGGGTTCATCGCCTCGACGCCGCTCGCGGATCCGCAGGGCGGCCTCGTGGGCGGCGAGGGCAACGCGTTCGTCGACTGCATCGCCGACGGCAACACCGTCCACCGCGCGCCCCTGTTCGTGCAGCCGCCGGCCCCCCCGGTCGACGCCGGTCCGTCGCGCGGCGACCCGCAGAAGGGCGCGGGGTTCCTGCTCGAGCGGCAGAGCGACGCGAGGATCATCGGCTGCCAGTCCGCGAACAACGACGGCAAAGGGATCTGGCTGAGGGCCTGCGCGCGCGCGCTCGTCGAGGGAAACACGCTGTCGAGGAACGCGCTCTTCGGCATCCAGAACGAGGATCCCGCAGGGCTCAGCGTCTTCACGGGCAACCGGGCGCATCTCAACGGGTCCCGGCACCGCCACAACTACGTCGGCCTGCCGCCGGGCACGCCGGTCCGCAAATGGACGCTCGGCTCCCCTCCCCTCGACGGCCCTCCGGACGGGATAGCCAACCTCAGCACCCGGCTGCCCTGAGGGGTCCTCGAGCGCCTCGCGGCGATCACCGGCCACGGGCGAGCGCGCCCGGGGTGATCCCGAACCGCCGCTTGAAGAGCCGTGTCAGGTGGCTCTGGTCGGCGAAGCCGAGCGCGCCCGCGAGCTCCCCGATCGGGCGGCCGCCGGCGAGCAGCGCCTCGCGGGCGCGGTCGAGCCGCCGCCGCGTCACGTAGGCGAGCGGCGGCTCCCCCAGCGCTCGCTTGAACTCCCGCGCCATGTGCGCGGGGCTCAGCCCGGCCACGCCGGAGAGCGCCTCCAGCCCGAAATCGTCGCCGAGGTGCGCCTCGATGTAGTCGAGCAAGCGCCGCAGCGTCGCAGGGGACAGCCCGCCCCGAGCCGGCCGCTCCGGCCGGGCCGCATGGCGGGCGCCGAGCCGCGCCGCGAGCCCGGAGAGCATCGCGTCCGCAAAGAGCGCGCCCGTGGCGCCGCCGCGCGAGACCTCGACCAGCAGCGCGCGCAGCACGTGCTCGATCTGGGCGTCCACGAGCCCCACGCGGGGCTCGAGCAGCAGCTCCCGCACCCCGGCGAGCCGCGCGAGCCGCGCTGGGTCGAGCACGAGCGCGCCATAGATCGTGGCCTCGCTCACGCGATGGGAGAAAGGCACCTCCGCGGGCTGGAGCCAGAGGCTGCCGGGCGGCATCTCCACGCGCTCGAAGCCGCGCTGGCCCTTTCGCTCGAAGCGCAGCGGCGCGTCCGCGAGGTTGATGGCGATATAATGGCCAGCGACGGCGAGGTGGTCTGTCTCCCAGGACGGGTTCACGCCTAGCTCGGCCACCATGCCGGTCCAGCGCAGCGAGCGGCTGGACGCGCGGATCTCCGCCTGCCGGAGCGCCTCGATGGGCTCGCGGGTGCCGGCGCGGACGAACGGGATGGCGCTGCGGGAGGCGCGGGAGGCGCGAGTGGCGCGGGATGCCATTGGAGAGCCGGCCCAGCATGCGCCTGCGGCGCGGGGCCGGTCAACGCAGCAGCCGGGTTCCAGGGAGCGCAGCGGCGTTCTATAGCGCCCTTCCCGCCCGCCCTAGGCTGCCCGTCGCCGGGCGACGACTGCGCCCGAGGAGGACGACCATGGAGATGCGTTACAAGCTGCTCGGCGGCAGCGGGCTCAAGGTCTCGGAGATCAGCCTTGGCACGATGACCTTCGGCGAGGACTGGGGCTTCGGCGCCTCGGCCGAGGCGTGCCGCGGCATCCTCGAGGCGTACCGCGCCCGCGGCGGCAACTTCATCGACACCGCCAACAAGTACACGAACGGCAGCGCCGAGCGGATCGTCGGGGAGCTCGTCCGCGGCGATCGCGGCGCGTGGGTCATCGCGACGAAGTACTCGCTCTCGATGAACGACGCCGATCCGAGCGCGAGCGGCAACGGCAGGAAGAACCTTGTCCAGTCCGTCGAGGCGAGCCTCAAGCGCCTGGGGACGGACTACATCGATCTGCTCTGGGTCCATGCGTGGGACTGGACGACGCCGGAGGCCGAGCTCATGCGCGCGCTCGACGACGTGGTGCGCGCGGGCAAGGTGCTCTATGTCGGCATGTCCGACGCGCCTGCCTGGGTCGTCTCCCGGGCGAACGCGATCGCCGAGCTCCGGGGCTGGTCGCAATTCATCGGCATCGAGATCGAGTACAGCCTGATCGAGCGCACGGTGGAGCGGGAGCTCGTCCCGATGGCGTCCCGGCTCGGCCTGGGCGTGCTCGCGTGGGCGCCCATGGCCGGCGGCGTGCTCACGGGCAAATACACGCGGGGTGGCGGCAAGGACGCCGCGCGCGCGGCGATGAACCAGGGGCGCCTGGACGACCGGGGCCTGCGCGTCGCGCGCGCGGTCGACGCGGTGGCCGACGAGCTCGGGTGCTCCTCGGCGCAGGTGGCGCTCGCGTGGCTCAGGTCGCGCCCGGCGCAGGTCATCCCCATCATCGGCGCCCGGAAGCCCGAGCAGATGCAGGACTGCCTGGGCTGCCTCGACGTCGTCTTGCCCGCCGCGGCCCTCGAGGGGCTCGACGCGGCGAGCCGGGTGCCGCTCGGCTTTCCTTACGAGTTCCTGGGCGACCCCGGCACCGAGCGGGTCGTCTACGGCGCCACGGCGGCGCGGCTCGACGTGCCCAACCCCGTCCGGCGGCTCGCCTCGGGCGGGTGACGCCGGCCTCGCCGCCTCGATCGCGCGCGCGTCAGCGATTCCCGTCCTGCGCCTGCTCGACGCGCGCCCGAATGGCCCCGACGGCGCGCGCCGAACCGTCCAGGTTCTCCGCGTTGAGGAGGCTCTTCGGCAGCGGCAGCTTCGGCCGGAGGAACACCTCGAGGGACAGGCGCGTCGACTGGGCGTCGATCTTCTCGAGCCGCCAGGTGGCCTGGAGATCTTGCACATTGCCGGAGATGAAGCGGGACGCGTACGTCTCGACGCCATCCTCGACGACCGGCTTCTGGATCTCGATGCGCGCCCACATCGTGACTGCGCCCGAGAGGGCCGAGACCTCCATGTAGAGATCCCACCCGCCCGCGGGCGTGCGCCCGAGCAAGCGGCACTTCTTGTAGTGCGGCATGAACTCCGGATAACGCTCGAACGAGAGCACCGCGGCGCGCACGCGCTCCAGCGAGCCCTTCACGACCACCGTCGACCGTCCACGCGCAAATCCGGTGCTTCCTATCGGGACTGCCATGCTCGTGATCCCGGTCGTATCGGGCGCCGGCTGCGCGCTCTCGGCCTGCTCGCCGTCGCTCGTGGCGGCCGGCAGGACATCGCCTCTGGCGCGCTGTGCCGGCAGGCGCGGTACATCCAGGTTGATCCCCGGTTCCCCCGTGCTGCACGCGGCGGCCGCGAGGGCGAGTCCCCCGGCGAGCGCGCGCGGGATCGGTGCGCGATGGCCGGTCGTGGTCGAGCGAGTTCTCCGCATGGAGGCCCAGCTTGCCAGCGACGTGCCGGCCGCCCCCATCGCCCGATGATACCGTGCAACACATCCGCTCGGGCCGCCCCCGTCCCTGCCACCAGGAACGGATCACCCGCCCATCGAGCGTGGAAAACACGAGCCCTCTCCCGATTCTCCACGAGAGCGCGGAGCCCCTGTCTGGTCCTTCCCGCCCTACCGATTCGTCCCGCCTCTCCCCCCCAAGCAAACGTCAGCGGGGCTCACCCGCACAGGAGACGGGCCCAGATCGGCGTTTTCGGCGCGGAAGCGTACTCTTGTACGCTGAGCACCGAAAACGTCGAGGTGGGCCCGTATCCGAAGCGGGTGAGCCCCTACGACTCGCCGGAGAGATAGGCTGTTAGGCTCGGAATGGGGACGCCTGTCGGGCGGCCGAACTGCCAGTCCGCCGACTCGACCCCGACGCCGCCGATGTCGAGGTGGATGAACGGCAGCGCCCCCCCCTTGAGCCCCGAGGCGATGTCGAGGAACGCGAAGGGGAACTGGTGCCCGCGCGGCGTGTTCACCGAGGCGAGGCGGTTCGAGGAGACCACGTCCTCGGCGCTCGACCGGGGCGCCACGAACGTGTAGTCCTCGCGCCGCGGCCGGACGCGCTCCATCGGCTCGCCCCAGCGCTCCGCGAGGACGTCGAGCCGATCGAGCTCCTCGCGCGCGGCGGAGTTGCCGATCGCGCCGGTATAAGGCCCATGGGCGCGGTAGACGTGCCCGGTCAGCGTCGCGACCGAGAACACGATAGGGTCCGCCGCGCCGCTCATGGCGAGCTCCCGCGAGAGCGCGAGCAGGTCAGCCAGGATGAGGCGCCCCTCGGCGTCGGTGTTGCCGATCCGCACGCGCACGCCGGCGCGGCTGCGGATGATCTCGTCGCTCACATAAGACTCCTCGCCGATGCTGTTGCGCACGAGCCCGAGGAGCCCGACGATGCGCACGCCCTCCAGGCCGAGCGCCGCGGCCGCGCGCACGAGGCCGGCGACCGCGCCGGCGCCGCCCTTGTCCCGGGACATCCCGGCCATGTGCCCGTCGGTCTTCAGATCGACGCCGCCCGTGTCGTAGGTGACGCCCTTGCCCGCGAGCAGCACCGTTCGCCGGATCTCCCCGCGAGGCCTGTAGTCGAGCCGCACGACGCACGGCCGGTGCCGCTCGACGACCCGCGACGCCCGCGAGACCGCGCTGATGAGCGGATAGTCATCGACGTTGCGCTCGATCTTGACGAGCACCCCCGTCCTGGCGAATGCCGCCTCGCACATCTCGGCGACGCGGCGGGGCGCCATCCGCTCCGGCTCGGTGCCCGTGATGTCGCGGCAGAGCGCCCGACCGACCTCGATGGCCGCGATCTCGCGGGCGCGCGCCTCCGACAGCCCGAGCACCGCGACCGACTCGGCCGAGCGCGGGGCCATCTCGGCCTCGCGCGCCTCGAGCGGCGTCCACTGGCTCCCGAGCGCGGCGAGCGCGCCCACCTCCACGGCCCGCGCGAACCGCGGCGCAGCGCCCACCGGAGCGCGCACGACGAGCAGCGGCCGGCTCGCCCCCGCGTCCACCGCCCGCGCGAAGCCGGCCGCCGCCGCCTCCGCGACGGAGCGGACGTCATCGACGTCTTCCGAGAGCGGCCCCATCGGCGCGAGCACCAGGCGCCCGCCAGGCACCCCCGGCGCCGGCAGGACGAGCGGAGCACACTTGCCCTCGAGCGCGGAGTCGACGCGCGCCGCAGCCTCGACCACCGCGCCCACGGCGGACCCGAGCCCCCCCGCGTACTTCGCGATGGGCGATGGCGCGACGAGGACGACAGCATCGCAGGCCGCGATCGCCGCGGTCGACTCCGCGAGGGCGTTGGCGGGCAGCCCCGCCAGGGAGGTGACATGGACCATGGCGGCGAATGATGTCACAGGGGTCAGCATTTTTGCAGCACCCGTCGCCGCCGATAGGGCACCGACACGCGCCCCGAGGAGCAGGCCTGGCGCGCGCGGGCATGGCGCGCGCGCCGCGCTCGGCGCGCGCCATGCCCGCGCGCCGAGCGGCCTAGTGCGCTCGTCCGCCCCTGCGGTCACGCGCGAGGCGGCCCGCGTCGAGCTCCGCGCAGCTTCAGGAGAAGAGCACGACGCTGCGGATCGACTCGCCTTCATGCATGAGGTCGAAGGAGTGATTGATGTCGTCGAGCGGCATCGTGTGGGTGATGAGCTCGTCGATCTTGATCTTGCCCTCCATGTACCAGTCGACGATCTTGGGAACGTCGGTGCGCCCCTTGGCGCCGCCGAACGCGGTGCCCTTCCAGACCCGCCCGGTGACGAGCTGGAAGGGGCGCGTGGCGATCTCCTCGCCGGCCCCCGCGACGCCGATGATGATGCTCGTCCCCCAGCCCTTGTGGCAGCACTCGAGCGCCTGGCGCATCACCTTGACGTTGCCGATGCACTCGAAGCTGAAATCGGCGCCGCCCCGGGTCAGATCGACGAGGTAGGGCACGAGATCCCCCGCCACCTCGTTCGGGTTGACGAAGTGGGTCATGCCGAACCTCTCGGCCAGCTCGCGGCGCTTCGGGTTGATGTCGACGCCGACGATGATGTCGGCGCCGGCCATCCGGGCGCCCTGGATCACGTTCAGCCCGATGCCGCCGAGGCCGAAGACCACCACGTTGTCTCCGGGCCTCACCTGCGCGGTGTTGATGACGGCGCCGATACCCGTCGTCACGCCGCAGCCGATATAACAGACCTTGTCGAACGGCGCGTCCTCGCGGATCTTGGCGACGGCGATCTCGGGAAGGACGGTGAAGCTCGAGAAGGTCGACGTGCCCATGTAATGGTGAATCCGCTCCTTGCCGATCGAGAACCGGCTCGTCCCGTCCGGCATGAGCCCGCGCCCCTGCGTGGCGCGGATGGCCTGGCACAGGTTGGTCTTTCCGCTCGTACAATACGAGCACTGCCGGCACTCGGGTGTGTAGAGGGGAATCACGTGATCGCCCTTCTTGAGGCTCTTCACGGACGGCCCGACGTCGACGACGACGCCCGCGCCCTCGTGGCCGAGGATCGCGGGGAAGAGGCCCTCCGGATCCTTGCCTGAGAGCGTGTAAGCGTCGGTGTGACAGACGCCGGTCGCCTTGATCTCGATGAGGACCTCGCCCTCGCGAGGGCCCTCCACCTGAACGTCCTCGACCGTCAGCTTCTCGCCGGCCTTGTGGGCCACGGCTGCGCGCGCTTTCATGATCGGTGGTTCTCCTCCCGCAAGCGGGGCGTTCGGGGCCGAGCGGCGCCCGAGCCCCTCCAATAGCCGGGCGGGGAAGCAGGTTTCAAGGGGGACCCCGCTGGCGACGCCCCGCGCCGCCCGCCGTCCAGCCTGCCCGCATCTCGCCGCCCGGCCTGCCCGCAACTCGCGGCCCGCTCGCTGCCCGCGCCGCCACCCGAGGATGGCGTTCGCGTGACAGCACGCGTACGATCACCCCGCTGTCCTTATGAACGCACTCCGTTGCCCACCCGGTCTCCGCGCGCTCATCGCAACAGCCGCGCTGGTCCTCGTCGCCTGCTCCGGCGTGAGCTCGCCTGCTGGCGGGGCGTCCGGCAAGGGCGCTGGCGGCGCGGGCGGCGGTGGTGGCGAGAGCGCCCCCTCCGACGGTGGCCACGGAGGACAGGGAGGCGGTCCGGGCGACGCCATGGAGTGTGTCGACGAGTGCCCCGCTGAGAGCGCGGGTATCACGATCGGCTGCAAGAAGCGCTTCATGTTCGGAATGAACTATGCGTGGCACAACTTCGCCGGCGACTTCGGCGGCATCGCCGCGTGGGGCAAGCGCGGCGTCGCGGCCGAGGCGGAGACGCACGCGAAGAACCTCGCCGACATCCGTGCTCACGGGGCGAGCGTCGTGCGGTGGTGGATGCTGCCGGAGATCCGGGGCGAGAGCGTCGTCTTCGACACGAGCGAGAACCCGACAGGCCTCGGCGGGACGACGCGGCGCGACGTCCAGAAGGCGCTAGAGCTCGCCGAGCAGGCGGACGTCAACCTGGTGTTCTGCCTGTTCTCCTTCGACAACTTCCACCCGACCCGGCTCGACGCCGACGTGAAGACCGTCGGTATCACCTCCATCGTGAAGGACGCGAAGCGGCGCGCGAAGCTGATCGACAAGGTCGTCCGGCCGATCGCCAAGGCCGTGGCGCAGAGCCCCTACCAGCACCGGATGGTCGCGTGGGACGTGATCAACGAGCCCGAGCTGGCCATGACCGGATCGAGCCCGGACGACGGCCCTCGCTACGAACCCGACCCCCAGGTGGAGCCGATCGAGCACGCGCAGATGGCGGCCTTCCTCGGCGACACCATCCGGGCGCTGCGCGCGGAGAGCGCGGCGCTCATCACGATCGGCTCGGCGTCGATGAAGTGGGCGCGATCCTGGCGAGACACCGACGTCGACTTCTACACCTTTCATATCAACGACCGGGTCAACCTGTACTGGCCATACAACCAGTCGCCCAAGGACTACGGCATCACCGACAAGCCCGTCATCATGGGAGATTTCCCCATCGCCGGCCTGGCCACGGCCGCCTTGCCGACCCTCCTGGAGAGCTGGTACAGCCACGGATATGCGGGCGCGATCAGCTGGGCCTACAGCGACGCGACCACGACCGAGCTCGACGCGATCAAGGCCTTCTCCGACGCGAAGGGCTGCGACGTGAAGTACTGAGAGCCCCGCTCAAGAGAGCCAGTAGTCGACGAGGGACGCGCCCGTCACGTCGTGGGCGACCCCGGCCGCGATCGCCCACTGGGCCAGCGCGCGGCCCAGCGCCGCCATGGTAGGGAAGCGCCCTTCGGGGTCCTTGGCCAGGCCGCGCTCGATGATCTCCCAGAGCCGCGAGTGCAGCTCGAGGGCCTCCGGGCGGGGCGGGGCGGCGCGCAGCACGTCGTGTACGATGGAGATGCTGCTCGGGCCGCCGAACGGGCGGCGGCTGCTCACGAGCTCGTAGAGCACGACGCACGCGCTCCACACGTCGCCGCGCGCGTCCGACTCCTGCCCGCCGCGGACCTGCTCGGGCGCCATGTAGGCCGGGCTCCCGACCAGCGTCTCGCTCCGCTCGTCGCCCGCCGCGCGCACCGCCGTGGAGGCGATCCCGAAGTCGATCAGCTTGGGGACGGTGCGGCGGCCCTCGCGCACGAGGACGATGTTCGCCGGCTTCACGTCCCGGTGCACGACCCCCGCGCCGTGCGCCGCGCCGAGCGCGCCGACCACGGGAAGGAGCAGCTGGACCGCGGAGATCGGCGACATCGCGCCCGACTCGGCGAGCACCTGGGCGAGCGACCGGCCCTGGAGGAGCTCCATCACCGCGAACGGCTCTCCCTCCTCCGTGAAGCAGAGATCGAAGATCCGCACCGCGGCGCGGTGCGACACCCGCGCCGTCGCCTGCGCCTCCCGGGTCAGCCGCGAGGCGGCCTCCGGGACGGCGCAGTCGCGACGGATGAGCTTGAGCGCGACATCGAGGCTCAGGGCGAGATTCCGCGCCTTCCACACGGCGCCCATGCTGCCCTCTCCAAGGAGCTCCGTGAGGCGATAGCGCCCCCCGAGGACGTCGCCTGGGGCGTAGCGCCGCAGCGCGGCGGAGCGCGGGTCGATCGCGGGGACCGCCCGGGCGGCAGCCGCGGGCGAGCCGGCGAGGCCGGTCCGCAGCGTGGCGGGCGGTACGCTCGCCGGGGTGGCCGGAGCGTCGCTCGGCGCCTCCAGCGGCGCGACGTCCCCGCCGTGACGGAAGGCCGAGCCAGACGGCCGCGACAGGCGGCCCGACGTCCGGAGGTCGACAGGCTCGAACGGAGGGCGGTGAGACGAAGGCCAGCGCGGAGACCGCGGCGAGCGGTACGCACGCTGAGAGGCTCGGCCCCCACTCGGAGGGCGGGATCGATTCGACGCGGGATCCATCGAGGCGCCATGTGGCGTCGTGGAGCTGTCAGTTCGGTGGCTGTCCATGTCCTTTGCTCACGGGTACTGCAAGGAGCAGGCCGATGAAAATCGCCGCAGATCCGCCCCTTTCCCGCTCGCCGCGGCGCCGAGATTGCGGTGTGGAGGCATCAGATCGGCGCCCGCCGCCATCGGCTCGCCCGGGGGCAGCGCGCCGTCCGCCGCGACCGGCGCGCAGCGCGTCGTCCGCCGGCGCGGTCCCGGGACGAGCGCGCGACCGATCCGTCGGCGCAACGGTCGTCGCACGACGCATTCCCTGCGCGCAACACCGGCGCTCTACGGGTACATCGACGGTGGATGTCGGTCTGGATCCCGAGTGCCAGCGAGGCACCACCGGGGGCGCGCCGGGGTCGCCGCGGCGCGGTCACCCCTCGCGCCGCTCAGCGGGCCGAGCCGGGCACGACGCGCCCCTTGAACGCGATCGGCACCTCGAGGGCCCTGGCCGCCTCGACGAGCAGCGCGTGCTCGCTCTCGTGGATCACGCCGTCGGCGGCCACGAGGCGGACGGCCAGCTCGATCGCGGCCTCGCGCATCCGCACGTCGGGCAGGCGGGCGCGCAGCGCGGCGAAGCGGCCGCTCCTGCCCTCGTCGCGCACCGAGCGCTCGATGATGGAGATGAGCGACTCGACGAGGTCGGCCCCGACGCGCCCCTCGCTCATGGCCGCCACGTGCCGCGCGAGCTCGGCGCGCTCGGCCTCGTTGATGGAGCCGTCAGCGTATGCGGCGAGGAACATGATCTCGACCATCGCCTCGAGCCTGCTGATCTCGAGGTGACGAAACGAAAGCTGCGTTTCTTCCATCATGAGGTGCTCAGGATAGCGTATCACGGCCGCGCTTGACACAGCGCCCCTGGGCCCGCCCGGTAACGGCGCTCGCCGCGTGGCAACGGCGCTCGCCGCGCGGCAACGGCGCTCGCCGCGCGGCAACGGCCTCCGGCAGCGCGCGGCGAAAGTTCTCGTCGAGCGCGACGCCGGTCGGTGCTCAACTCTCCCCACCATGAGCACCACCACCCCGACCGACCTCTTCCTGTCGCTGACTCCGCACAAGGTGATCGAGGCCGTCGAGGCCGCGGGCGTCCCCTGCAACCGCGTCTGCTACCCGCTGAACTCGTTCGAGAACCGCGTCTACGAGGTCGAGCGCGAGGATCGCACCCGCGTCATCGCCAAGTTCTACCGGCCGGGGCGCTGGACGCGGGAGCAGATCCTCGAGGAGCACCGGTTCCTCGCGGAGCTCGCGGACGCCGAGATCCCCGTCTGCCCGACGCGCCCGTTCCCCGGCGGCGAGACGCTCAAGCAGATCGACCACATCCCGTACTGCCTCTTCGAGCGCATGGGCGGCCGCGCCCCCGACGAGCTCGGCGACGAGCTGTTCGTGCGCCTCGGCAGGCTCGCCGCCCGCATCCACAACGTGGGCGCGGCCAGCGCCGCCGAGCACCGCGTCCGGCTCTCCGCCGACACCTACGCGCGCGAGGACCTCGGCTGGCTCGTCGAGCGCAAGCTCATCCCCGCGGCCGTCGAGCGGCGGTACCTCGCGGCCGCGCGCGCCGTCGCGGACGTGGCCGAGGAGCGCCTGCGCGGCGTCGACGTGCACCGCATCCACGGCGATCTGCACCCGGGCAACCTGCTCCTGCGCGACGGCGCGCTCCGCGTGCTCGACTTCGACGACATGGTCGTCGGCCCCGCCGTGCAGGATCTGTGGCTCCTCCTCCCCGGCCGCGACGAGGCCGCCCGGCAGCAGCGCGAGCTCTTCATCGAGGGCTACGAGGAGCTCCGCCGCTTCGACCGCTCCACCCTCGGGTTGATCGAGCCCCTCCGAGGGCTCCGCATGATCCACTACGCCGCATGGATCGCGCGGCGGTGGCACGACCCCATCTTCCCGAGGACCTTTCCGCACTTCGGCACGGAGGCGTACTGGCGCGAGGAGGCGAGCTCGCTCGAGGAGGTGCTCCAGCTGACGCGCGCCGGGGACGCGGGCGGCCCCAGCGGCGGCGCGGACGAGCCGCCGCCGAGCGGGGGCAAGTACTTCTGGGACCTCAACTGATCCCGCCACGAGCGCCCGCCGCCGCGCGCGCGGCGCGGGCGATCAGAGGCGCTTCAGCACCAGGATCAGCCGCCACGCCGCGGCGTGCTCGAACGGCACGTCGACGTTGAAATCGCCGAGCGTCGCCACCAGCGAGAGCTCCGGCACCCGCTCCGCGACGCGCCGCCACCCGGCGAGGTCCGGGATGTACCACGTCACCTCCTGGCGGATCGACGAGAGCTCCCTCGGCGCGCCGCCGTTGCGCCGGGCCGAGCACACCACCTCGAGCGTCACGGGCACCACGCGATCGGGCGTCGACCGCTCGATGTGGATGCGGAACCGCGCGTCGATCGACTGCTCGCCGCGCAGCTCGGTCCACTCCGTCCTGTTCACGCCGGACGGCGTGAGATCGGCGGGGTGGGTCGCCTCGATGACGTGGACGCCGCCCGGCAAGAGCAGCGAGGCGGCGAGCCGGAGGTGGCGCTCGAGCGCCGCCGGTGTGGCCAGCTGGTGGATCGCCGAGAGCGGCACGAACGAGAGATCGACCGGCGCGACGTCCGGGCGCTCGTCGAGCTCCGCGCACGAGAAGCGGATGCCCGCCCCGGCGCCGCGGGCGCACGCGGCGCGCTCCGCATAGGCGATCATCGCCGCCGAGCCGTCCGCGCCGGCGCAGCCGACGCCGAGCTCGGCGAACGCCTCCAGGTGCCGCGCGGGCCCGCAGGCCCACGAGAGGACGCGCTGCACCGGGCGGCCGCCGAAGCGGCGCGCGCACGCGAGCAGGAAGTCGCGCTCGGCGGCGTAGTCGCGGTAGCCGAACGCCGCGTCGTAGAGCGCAGGCTCGCCCGGCGGCCGCGTATCGCTGCGCGCGGGCGCCTCGCCGCGCGCGGACGTCTCGCCGGCCGAGGGCGCCGCCGAGGCGCGCGCCGGGGCGACCCGCCTCGTGTAGATGATGAGATCATCGCCCGGCGCGTAGAAGTCGGCGAGGACCGCGGACCGCGTGAACTGCACCGCGTCGTAGAAGCGCACCGCCGCGCCGTGCCCCTCCCGGCTGCCCGTCTCCACGCGCACGAGGCCGCCGCCCTCGCGCGCGATCTCGCTCTCCATCGTGGACACCAGCCCCCGCGCCACACCCGACCGGGCGAAATCGGGCGAGGTCGCGATCCAGTACAGGTCGTACGTGGACTGCGTCATCGGCGTGCGGCCGTAGCAGAGGTACCCGAGGAGCCGCGGCGCCCCGTCGCCGCCCGGGGCGCCCTGGAAGCTCAGCACGAACCGGTAGCCATAACCGTCCGTCGAGGGCTGGCCGAGCGTCACGTCGACGAGCTCCAGCGCCACCGCGCGCTCGTCGTCGGTGAACGCCGGGACCGACTCGAGCAGCGCCGCGATGAGCGGCCGATCTTCCGCGCGGAGGCCGCGCTGGGTGATCACGGCGCCTCGGGCGCGGCGGCGAGGGCGCCGCGGGCAGCGGAGCGCGCCGCGGCGCGGCCGCGCGCCGGCGCGCGGCCGCGCGCGTGAAGCAGATCGTCGTGGCGCGCGCCGCGGGCGAGCGCCGCGCGGAGGATCTCCCAGACGACGTCGGCGTACGACAGGCCGGCGCGCGCCGCCGCCCGCGCGAAGCCGGCGTCCGGCGAGAGATCGCAGTTCGGGTTGACGTCGATGACGTACGGCGTGCCGCGCTCGTCGAGCCGCACGTCGACGCGGCCGTAGTCGCGCAGCCCGAGCACCTCGAACGCGCGGCGGCCCACGGCGACGACCCGGCGCAGATCGAGCGGCCGCAGCACCGCCGCAGAGGAGGGCGTCCCGATCGACGCGGCGGTCTCCGGGCGCCACTTCGACTCGTACGTGATCACGTGCGGGTGCCCCTCGGGCAGGCCCTGGAAGGTGACCTCGCCGGGCGGCAGCACGCGCGGCGTCGGCCACCCGAGCAGCGAGACCGAGATCTCCCGCCCGTGCACGTAACTCTGCACCACCACCGGCTGGCGGCACTGCGCGACGACCGAGGCGACCTGGTCGCGGAGCGCCTTGCGATCGTGGACGACCGAGCCCCGATCGATCCCCATCGAGCCGTCCTCGCGCTCCGGCTTGACGATGACCGGGAACGCGACCTCCGGGATGCGATCCGGGCCTTCGACCCGCACCGTCGCCGGCACGCGCACGCCGGCGCGCGCGAGGATCCGGTTCGCCTCGGCCTTGTGCAGGCAGCTCCGGAGGGCGACGTGATCGCTGCCCGTGAAGCCGAGATCGAGCCCCGCGAGCAGCCACGCGCACATGACCTCGTGGCGGCTGTCGCCGTCGAGCGCCTCGCACAGGTTGAAGATCACGTCCGGGCGATGGTCGCCGATGGCCGCGAGCACCTCGCTCGGCCGGAGCACAGGCCGGTGCGCCACGCGCACGCCCGGAGCCGCGGCGAGGGTCGCGAGCACACTCTCCGCGACCACCGCGCTGCCGTCCTCGCGACCGAGCCGGAGCCGACCGCTCCCCACCCGCTGCGCGAGTGGCGGCTCATCGACGGCTTCCTCCGGATCTCTGTTGGACAGGATCAGTATCCGAGGCTCAGGCACCGCACGCCTCCGAGCCTGCGCGGGGCAGGAGAGCCCGCGACGGCCGCGCCGAGCTCAGGGAGCGGCCGGAGAGAGGCCTGGCCATCAGCGAACGCGGAGGGGGTGCCCTGTCGAGAGACACGCGAACGAAACGGAATCCATGCATGCAAGTGGCCACACTTCACCAGCTTGCCCGGCATTCGCAAGGGGAGATTTGCCATCTCCGGACGGAAAGGAAGGCGCGACGCGACGCGGCTCAATGCCCCCGCGCCGGGTTCGGATCCGGCGCGCGCAGCCGTGAAGCGAGCTTTCCGAGCACAACGTATCTCGGATAACAGGCGCTTCACACGCCGGCCACACGCGCGGGAGCGTCGGAAGCGTCGAAGACGAGAAAAGATGGCTGAGCTGCGGGGGGAGTTGGGTCGAGTCCGGCGGCGAGAGGGTCGAGTCCGGCGGCGAGAGGGAGAGCGCCGGACGCCCTCACGGCGAGCGGGGCGGCCTGTCGCCGAGGACGCCTGAAAGGACTTCCCTTCCCGGCGTCCTCGAGCCTCCGCCGGTCAGGCGGCCTGGCCTTCGGGGCGCGGCCTGCGATCGGCCGGGAAACAGGCGTGGATCTCGTCCATGCCGAGCGTCTCCTTCTCGAGGAGCGCCTTGACGAGCGCCTCGATCTCGCCTCGCCGGGACCTCACGATCTCGACGGCGCGCGCGAGCTGCGCTTCCGTGAGCGCCCGCGCCGTCTCGTCGACCCGGTCGAGCAGCGCCGGGCTCCGCGAGGGGTGCCCGTCGCCGACGCAGATGGGGCCGAGGTGGCTCATGCCGAGCTCCGCGACCATCTTCCAGGCGATCGTCGAGGCGCGCTGGATGTCGTCCGAGGCGCCCGCCGTCATCGTCCCGAGGATCACCATCTCGGCGGCGCGGCCGCCCATCAGCATGCAGATCTGATCCTCGAGGTACTCTTTCCGGTACATCAGCCGATCCTTCTCGGGCAGCGCCTGGGTCACGCCGAGCGCGCGGCCCCGCGGCAGGATCGACACCTTGTGCACGGGATCGCAGCTCGGCGCGAGGAGCCCGACCGCGACGTGCCCGGCCTCGTGGACGGCGGTCGCATAACGCTCGTCCTCGTCGACGAGCACCCCCTTGCGCTCGAGCCCCATGAGCACCCGGTCGCGCGCGCGGTCGATGTGCGTCGGGTCGACCGCGTCGGCGCCCTCGCGGGCCGCGAGGATGGCCGCCTCGTTCAGGAGGTTGGCCAGGTCGGCGCCCGAGAAGCCCGGCGTGCCGCGGGCGATGTAGCCGAGGTCGACCTCGCCCTGGAGCGGGATCGGCCCGGCGTGGACGTTGAGGATCTCCTCGCGGCCGCGCACGTCGGGGAGCGGCACGGTGACCTTGCGGTCGAAGCGCCCCGGCCGGAGCAGCGCCGGGTCGAGCATGTCGACGCGGTTGGTCGACGCGATCACCACGATGCCGGTCTCGTGGTCGAACCCGTCCATCTCGACGAGCAGCTGGTTCAGCGTCTGGTCGTGCTCCGCGGAGGCGGAGTCGCCGTGCCCCTTCGCGCGGGCCCGCCCCACGGCGTCGATCTCGTCGATGAAGACGATGCACGGCGCGGACTTGCGCGCCTCGGCGAAGAGCGCGCGGACACGGGAGGCGCCCACGCCGACGAACATCTCCTGGAAGCTCGACCCAGACGCCGAGAGGAACCTCACGCCCGCCTCGCACGCGACGGCGCGCGCGAGCAGCGTCTTTCCGGTCCCGGGCTCGCCCGTCAGCAGCACGCCGCGCGGCGGGCGGCCGCCGAGGCGCGCGAAGCGATCGGGGCTCTTCAGGAACTCGACCGTCTCGGCGAGCTCCTGCTTGACCTCGTGCATCCCCGCGACGTCGGCGAAGCGCACGGACGCCCGCGCGGCCCCGGCCTTGACGTCGGAGAAGACCTTCGGGCTGCGCCGCCGGCTCACCGTGAAGAGCGCGAAGCCGACCACGGCCAGCACGACCACCGGGAGCACCGCGGACGCGGCGCGCGACGGATCCTCCCGGGAGGCGAAGTCGACAGAGGCGCCGGCGCCCGCGAACCGGGAGACCAGCTCCTGCCGGAGCGTCGGCTCGTCGACGACGGCCGTTACCGCGGCGCCGCCCGCTTGACGCACGAGGAAGCGATCCCCCGTCACCTCGACCGCTGTCGCCTGCCCTGCCTGCGCGATCTGGAGGAGCTCGGTGTACGTCGCCGCACGTTGCGCGGACGACTCGCGCGCCGCGCGCAGCGCGAGCCCGAGCGTGACCGCAAGCACCACCCCCATGAACCCAAGCACCCAGAGCCGGCGCCCCGCGGGCCCCAGCCGCTTACTCACCTGCAAGAACCAGGAATTCACTGCTGCGCCACCTTACTGCCCCGGCGTCGGGCCGGAGCGGATCTCAGGTGTAGCAAGGATACGAACCTCAGGAAGTTCCTTCTGCAATCATTCTGACGATCTGAGCCGTAGAAACCTGCGAAAGAATGGCAGCACCGCAAAACGGAATACGGACAACGTACAGCGGCAGGACAAACGTCTCTTCAATCCTAGGAGGACCGGGAGGAACGATTGACGAGCTCGCCGGCCATGGATTGACGAGCTCGCCTGAAAGCCGCTTTTCGAGATGGGGCCGCCGGTGGAGCAGGAAGCAGGAGAGAGGCGCAGAGAGGGGCTGAGAGGGGTTGTCTGCGCGCTACGCCCCGACGGCTCGCGCGGTATCGGGCGCGAACGGCAGCGAGAAGCGGAATGTCGTCGCGCCGCCGGGGCTGCTCTCGACGGAGATGGTGCCCCCGTGGGCCTCCACGAGGCCCTTCGTGATGTAGAGGCCGAGACCCACGCCACGGACGCTGCGCGGAACGGCATCGGGCGCGCGCCAGAAGCGCTTGAACAGGTGCGGGAGGGACGCCTCCGGGATACCGCCGCCCCAGTTGGTCACCGCGACGCGCGCGCTGCCCGGCCCGGCGTCGACAGCGACCACGATGTCCCCCTCCGGCCGACCGTATTTGGCGGCGTTGGAGAGCAGGTTGGTTACGATCTGCTCGATCCGCCCTGGGTCCGCCAGGACGGCGGGCACCACGCCCTTCACCGCCAGGCGCACGGCGTGGCCCGCGGTCACATCGGCCGATTTCTCGAGGATCTCGCCGAGCTGCGCGCGGAGATCGACCGGCGAACGATCCAGCGTGAGCTGCCGCGCCTCGATCCGCGAGGCATCGAGGAGATCGTCGATCATGCGGCGGAGCCGCTCGATGGCCGAGGTGATCCTGTCGAGCTGCTTTCGGCAGTCCGCGACGGGCCGCTCGCCGGCTGCGCGACCCAGGAGCTGGCTCGCGGTCGCGATCACCTGGATGGGCTGGCGGAGATCGTGAGCGATGACGCCGATCCACTCCTGGCGCTGCCGCTCCATCTCCTTGAACGCCGAGATGTCATGAAAGACGGCGACGGCGCCCTGGAGCTCACCGTCGTCCGAGCGCACCGGCGCAGCGTTGACCAGCACCGGAACGAGCCCCCGGTCGGCGCGCCGCAAGAGCGCTTCGACGCCCGTCACGGCCTCCCCGCGCTCAAGGGCCCGGATCAGCGGGCGCTCCTCCCAGACAAGGGGCTCTCCCGCCGGCGTCCTGTGCTCGAAACACAGCCGGTTGCCCCAGGGATCGGGTTCGTCCTCGGCGCTCGACGCGTACTGGAAAGCCAGCTTGTTGCAGCTGATGAGCCGCCCCTCGGCGTCGACCAGGATCGCCGCTTCGGGCAGCTGCTCGACGACCGCCTCGAGCTGCGAGCGGAGGCGCCGCTCCGCCTCGTGCGCCCTCGCGACCTCGGCCTCCATCGCCTTGCGTCGCCCGATGTCGCGGCAGATCGTCGAGACGCCGGTGACGCGGCCCGACGCGTCCACGATCGACGACACGGTGACCTCGATGTCGATGGTCTTGCCGCCCTTGGTCCGGCTCACGGCCTCGAAGCGCTCGACGCGCTCGCCGCGGCGCAGGCGCGCGAGGACGGCCTCCGCCTCGCCGGCGCGCTCGGGCGGGCACAGGAGGGGCAGCCTCTTCCCGATCGCCTCGCAGACGCAGTAGCCGTAGAGGCGCTCCGCCGCCGGGTTCCAGCTCAGGATGGTCCCGTCGAGGGAGGTGCCGATCACGGCGTCGTCCGAGGCCTGCGCGACGGTCGCGAGGAAGGCGCGCGCCTCCTCGGCGCGCTGCCGCGCCTCGTCGAGGAGGTTCATGCGCGCCGCGCTGACCCAGAGCATGGCCCCGAGCAGGAGCGTCGTGATGGCGGAGGCGAGCGATAACGACGCCGCGATGGGGTACGCCCCGCGATCCGCGCCGAACAGGAAGAGGCGACCGATGACGAGCGGAACGAGGACGACGTAGGGCAGGAAGCGCCGCAGCAGCATGCCTCCGGACCGGCCGGCCGTCAGCGTGGCGAACGCCGTGCAATCGGGCCGCGCCATGAGGAGCCCGGCGCAGAGGGCGAGGTGCGCGATCGCCGCGTGGAGCGCCATGCCCGTGAACGGAAATAGCGGCGGCAGCCCGTAGAAGTAGCCGACGCCGAACACGTAGCCGGTCAGCGCCGTCAGCGCGAGCGCCGCGGCCAGGAGCGCGCTCCATTCCGAGAACAGGCACGCTCGCCGCGTCTTCACGCGCAGCGAGAGGAGCGAAAGGCTGATCAGGACGCAGCAGAGCGCGGTGTTCGGCGGGGGCCTGCCGGGGAACTTGCTCGGGAAATCCACGCGCCCCCCGAACAGCACGCGATCGACGCCGAGATCCCAGGCGAAGATGTACTGCGCGAGGACCGCGAGGCCGAGCGCGAGGACGACGGCGGCGCATGCCTGCCCCAGCCGGCGTGAACGCGCCGGACACTCTCGCACGCCCAGCGCCCAGAGCGAGACCCCCGCCAGGACGAGGGCAACGGCGGTGTTGGGCACCATGCGCGGCAGGCCGTCCGCGATGGCGACGAGGGCGGTCGACCCGATCCACCAGCCGAGCAGCGTCACGCACCCAACGGCGAACGAACAGGTCGCTGCGATGACGACACCGCGTCGCGCGCTGCTCGAAGGCGCCATCGCCTCGGCGTCTCTCATCGGGTCCTCCCGACCGGAGCATAGTGTGGGGACGGCGCGGCTTCACATGCGCAATTCAAACGCGCACATTGGCCGGCGCACACGCTGTCCACCCCAGATGGATCACAGGGCGCTCCAGCGCGCGCCGACGTCATCCGCCCGGCCGGACGCCGCAGGGCAGCGCGGCTCAGATCGGCCGCGCGAGATCGAGCGGCGACGCCCTCGCGCAGATCGGGCGAGGGCGCGCGCGAGCGCTCAGCGCTTCGGCCCGAAGATCGCCGCGTCGGCGGAGAGCCTCCCTGGCCCGACGAGGAGGAGCGCGAGGGAGATGCCGAGGTAGACCGCCGCCGCCTCGTAGGAGTGTCCGCCCATCGAGACAAATGGATCGCCCTGCGACACGTGCATCGCGACCGCGACGGCCATGGTGGCGGCGATGCCCAGCGACGCGAGCGGCGTCAGGAGGCCGACGATCCAGGCAAGGCCGCCCCCGAACTCCGAGAGCGCGGCCAGCGCCTGCAAGAACCCTGGAACGGGCGCGCCGGCCGGCATCCAGCCGAAGGGGTGCTGGATCTTCCCCCAGCCGTGAAACATGAACGCGACGCCAATAACGACGCGAAGCGCGAGCAACCCGACCGAGGCCGAGAACGGCACGTCGGTCACCCCCAGGAATCTCTTGAACATCGGGATCACTCCTCTCGGCTCGGTAGTAAGGAGGAACGCCCGGGACATCAAGCGCGCAAAAGAGGGCCGGAGCCGCCGGACCCGGAACGCCGCGCCACCGCGGCCCGGGGCCGGGCGCCGGCCCGCGCCTCACGCGCCGGTCTGGGCCTCCAGGTCGTGGCGGTGCGCGGCGGCCGCGCGCTCGTCGCGGAGGGCCTCGAGGCACCGCCGCTTGATCGCCGCGAACTCGCCGGAGCCCACGATCGCCGCGGTCCTCGGCCTCCCGAACGGCACCGCGATCTCCGCGCCGACGCGGCAGGGGCGGCGGGTCATCAGGGCGATGCGGTCGGACAGGAAGATGGCCTCGTCGATGTCGTGCGTGACGAACAGCACCGTCGTGCGGACCTGGCGGAAGACGTCGAGCAGCAGCTCCTGCATCGAGAGCCTGGTCTGGGCGTCCAGCGCGCTGAACGGCTCGTCCATTAGCACGACGCGCGGCTCCGTGATCAGCACGCGCGCGATCTCCACGCGCTGCTGCATGCCGCCGGAGAGCTGCGCCGGGTAGGCGTCCTCGAACCCCGACAGCCCGACCAGCGAGAGCAGGCGCCGGGACGCCTCCCTGCGCTCGCGCTCGGGGACGCCGCGCACCTTGAGGCCGAAGCCGACGTTGTTCAGCACCGTCTTCCAGGGGAGCAGGGAGCTCTGCTGGAAGACCATGCCGCGCGCCGGCCCCGGCCCCTCGACCCGCTCGCCGCCGACGACGATGCTGCCGCGCTCCGGCGCCACGTACCCGGCGACGGCGTTCAGGATCGTCGACTTCCCGCACCCGGACGGGCCGAGGAGGCTCACGAGCTCGCCGCCCTCGACGCGGAGGTCGAGATCCCGCACCGCCTCGACGCGGCGGGCGCCCACCCCGAGCGCCACGGACAGGCCGCTGATCTCCACGGCGCCCCCCGGGCTCTCCCGGCGCGCCGCCGCGCGGTTCGCGTCGAGCGTCATCGGCCCTTCTCCTGGGGCTGCTGCCACGGGGTGAGCCACGCGCCGAGCCGCAGGACGAGCGCGCTGCTGAGCATGCCGAGCAGGCCGATGAGCAGCATGCCGAGGACGATGTCCGGATAGCGCTGCAAGTTGTACGACTCCCAGGTGAAGTAGCCGATGCCGTACTGACCCCCGATCATCTCGGCGGTCACGAGGCAGAACCAGGACGTCCCCATGCCGATGCTCATCCCCGTGACGATGCTCGGCAGCGCGCCCGGCAGGACCACCTCGAGGAACAGGCGGAGCGGGCGCGCGCCCAGGCTGCGGGAGCTCGCGATGAGCCGCGGATCGAGGGCGCCCACGCCGTGGATCGTCGCGATCAGGATCGGGAACAGCGCCCCCATGTACGTGATGAAGATCATGCTCAGCTCGGCCGACGGGAACATCAGGATCGCGAGCGGGAGCCAGGCGACGCCCGGGATGGGGCGCAGGATCTCGAGCGGCGGCAGGAGGGTGTCCTCGGCGAGCCGCGACCTGCCGATGAGGAGCCCGAGCACGACCCCCGTGGCGCCCGCGGCGGCGAACCCCGCGAGGACGCGGAACACGCTGTTCCCGAGGTGCTGCCAGAGCTTCGGCGAGGCGAAGAGCTCCCGCGCCGCGGCGAGGACGTCGGTCGGCGCAGGCACGTTGAGGAACGTGACGACGCCGAGATCCGCGCGTGTCGTCGACGCCCACTGCCAGAGGCCGACGCACACCGCCACGGACAGGGCGCGCAGGAAGGCGCGGCGGAGGTCGCGGCGCGGGCGCCCCTCGCGGCGCGCGCCGCCCGGCGCGGGGGACGCGCCCCGCCGGGCCGCGCTCGCCGGGGCGGACGCAGCCTTCGCGCTCGCCGGGGCGGGCGCGAACGCCGCGCTGCCGCCGAGCTCCGCCCCGGCCGACGCGCTGCGCTCGGAGATCATCGTCATGGCGCCGCCGCCGTGAGCTTCGCGCGCTCGGTCTGCAGGGTCGCGAAGTCGACGACCGCCGCGCCGTTCTCCGCGGCCCACCGCTCCGCGTCCTCCTTCGCCAGGAACGCCGACAGGCCGCCGTCCGGGCGCCTCGCGTACCACGCGCGATCGGCGAGGAGCTTCACCCCGCTCGCGCGATCGTGCACGAACACCGCGCGGATCTCCTTGCCCTCGGTCTTCAGCTGCCCCAGGGCGGCGAGCGCCGTGCCGGGGCTCGCGTACGCGCGCACCTTCGGCTCGCCCGCGACCCAGATCTGCGCGGCCAGCGTCGGCTCGGCGATCGGCTCCCCGGACAGCGCGTCCTTCCCGGACAGCGGGAGCTTCGCGTAGCTCGCGAGCCGCGCCTCGTAGTCGAGCCCGAGCTCCGCCGCCGCGCGCCGGATGTACCGGTCGTCCACGAACGTGCCGACATCGAGGGTCGTGTCCGTGCGCTTCAGCAGCGTGAGCGTGTCCACCGCCACCTGGAGGGCGCGGCGGACCTCGGGCTTGATCGTGAAGTCCCGCGTCTGGATGCCGAGCGGGCCGTGGAACATGTAGGCGACCTCGGCGTCCACCCCGGTCACCTTCTCGATGAGCTCGCTGTATTTCTCGGGCTCCTCCGCGAACAGGCGGTCGGCCTCGAGCGCCGCCTTGAGGAAGGCCACGACGATCTCCGGGTATTTCTCCGCGTACGCCTCGCGCACCAGCACGCCGTGCACCGTCGGCACCTTCACGCTGGAGCCGTCGTAGATCTTCCTGGCGAAGCCGCGGAAGGGGAACAGCTCCGCGAACGGGACGAAATCCGCGTGCGCGTCGATCTTGTTCGCCTTGAGCGACGAGCCGCCCACCTCCGGCGACTGCGAGACGAGCGTCACGTCCTTGTCCGGGTCCCAGCCGAGATCGCGGATCGCCCGGAGCAGCATGCCGTGGGCCGACGACCCGAACGGCACCGAGATCTGCTTGCCCTTGAGGTCCTTCAGGCCCTGGACCGGGGAGTCGCTCGGCACGACGATCCCGTTGCCGCTCCCCAGCGCGCTGCCGGAGAGCGTGGCGATGAAGTGGCTGCGGCTCCCCTGCTTCTGGAACGCCACGCCGTTCAGCACGCCGGGGAAGTCGGCCATCGCGCCGATATCGAGCTTCTCGGCCACCATCTCGGTCGTCAGCGGCGGCCCGGAGGTGAAGTCCTTCCACTCGATCTCGTACGTGACGTCCTTGTACTTGCCGTCCCTCGGCAGGTGCTTCTCGAGCAGCTTGAGCTCCCGGATGAGCAGCCCGCCGGTGGCGCAATTGATGGTCGTGTCCTGCGTCCCGATCGCGATCCGGATCGTCTGCTTCGCCTCCGGCTTGCACGACAGCCCGGTGAGGACCGCAGCGAGCAACGTGAGGAATGCGAGCGCGCGAAGTGCCCTGGTCATCGGTTCAATCCCTCGCAAAGGTCTCATGTCGTCCTGTCCCCGCCCGGATGGCATCGAGCGCGCGGCCGGCCGCCTTCCGCACCTCGACGTCGGCGTCGCCGAGCAGCCGGCGGAGCGGCGCCTCCGCGGCCGCCGCCTCGATCTCGCCGAGCGCCTGCGCGGCCGCCTTGCGCAGATCCGCGAGGTCGCTCCCGAGCAGACCGACCAGGTCCTCCGTGGCCGAGGCGGCCCGGAGCCGCCCGAGCGCGAGCGCCGCCTCCTTCCGGACCTGCCAGGCGCCGTCGTCGAGGGCGCTCCGGAGGTGCGGCGCCGCGAGGCCGTGCGCCGAGCGGCCGAGCACGATGGCGGCCTCGACCCGGACCCGCCAGTCCGGATCGGAGAGCAGCCCCACGAGGTCCTGGACGAGCGCGGTATCGCCCCGCGCGCCGAGCGACTCGAGCGCGCCGATCGCGACCTGCCGCACCCGCGCGTCGGGATCGCGCAGGCTCGGGCGGAGCGCAGGCGCCGACTCGGGCCGCCGCAGGTAGGCCAGGGAGAGGACCGCCTCGCGCCGCACCTCGGGATCCGGGTCGCCGAGCGCCCCTTCGAGGGGCGCGAGCGCCCGCGGGTCGCGGATCTCGCGGAGCGCCACGATCACCGAGGTGCGGACGAACGGGCTCGTGTGCCCCAGCGCCTCGATGAGGTGCGTGGCGGCGTCCGCCCCGCGGATCTCCCGGAGCGCCGTGGCGGCCGCCTCCCGCACGCGGGCGTCCTCGTCGTCGAGCGCCCCGACGACGGCGGGCACCGAGCGGGCGTCGCCGAGATCCTCGAGGTGCCCGAGCGCGAGCGCCCGCACCGTCGGATCCTCGTCGCGGACGGCCGCGATGAGGGGGTGGATGATCTCCGGATCCGAGAGATCCTCTATCTGCGTCAGCGCCAGCTGGCGCGCGCCGGGGTCGGGATCCCCGAGGATGCCCTCGAGATCCCGCGCGAGCGAAGGCTGTGTCATGTCGTCTCTGCCGTGGGGTCGTTATCGGATGAGAAAGGGGATCTTCACGGTGATGGCCTCTTTGGGGCAATCGATCTCGCACGCGAGGCAATACCAGCACTCGTCGTAGGCCATGTGGGCCTTCTTCGTCTCGGGATCGATGGCCAGGCAATCGACCGGGCACGAGTCGATGCAGATGCGGCAGCCCTTGATGCACGACGCCTCGTCGATGACGACAGGCAGATCGAGCCGCACGGCGGCCTCGGCGTGGCCCACGGACCTGGCGCTCTGCGCCTTGACGGATTCGCGGTTGAGCAGGTGACCCATCGCTTGATTGACCTCGTGTTCTCGCGTTCTCGGGCGCTCGTCAGACGGACGCGCGCGGCTCCTCGGCCTGGATGCGCAGGCGGTGGTAGGCCGTGCGCTCGCCGTCGTCGATCGGGAAGAGATAAGGCTCCACCGGCCTCTTGAAGGCGACCATCTCGCCGCGCTCGTCCTTCTTCAGGTTCACGTGCGTGAACCAGCGCTGGTCGTCCATCTCGGGGTAATCGAGCCGGTAGTGGTAGAGGCCCCACCGGCTCTCGGTCCGGTACAGCGACGCGCGCGCCGCCATCTCCGCGCAGTCGCGGATGAAATGGCACTCCATCACCCGCATGAGCTCGTGGGGGCTCTCCGCGGTGACCTCCTCGAGCTCCTCCTTCGCCCGCAGGAAGTACTCGAGCCCGAGCGTCATCTTGTTCCCGGTCTTGGGCGGCTGGAGATAATCGTTCACCAGGCGCCGCACCTTGTATTCGTACTGGTGCGGCGGCACGCCGCTCCGTCGAGAGAGCGGGGCGAGGATGCGCTCTCGCTCGGCGTCGACCGCGGCGGCGAGCGGCTCGACCGCGGGCGCGCGCTCGAGGTAATCGAGCGCGCTCTGGGCGCAGATCTTCCCGTAGGTGAGCGCGCCGAGCAGGTAGTTGTGCGGCACGCACGCCATGTCGCCGGCGGCGTAGAGCCCGGGCACCGTGGTCTCGCCCTTCTCGTTGACCCAGACGCCCGACGCGCTGTGCCCGCTGCACAGGCCGATCTCGGAGATGTGCATCTCGACGAGATCGCTCGCGTAGCTGTGCCCCCTGCCCTCGTGGAAGCGCCCGCGGCTCGGGCGCTCCGTCTGGTGCAGGACCCGCTCGACCTCGGTGATCGTCTCCGGGGCGAGGTGGGTGAGCTTCAGGTACACGGGGCCGTTCGCGGAGTGGAGCTCCCGGTAGAACTCGAGCATCATCTGCCCGCTCCAGTAATCGCTCTCGATGAAGCGGTGCCCCCGCGCGTTGACCGTGTGCCCGCCGAGCGGGCCTGTCACGTACGCGCACGCCGGACCGTTGTAGTCCTTGATGAGCGGGTTCACCTGGAAGCACTCGATGCCGGAGAGCTCGGCGCCCGCGTGGTACGCCATCGAGTAGCCGTCTCCCGCGTTCGACGGGTTCTCGTACGTCCCGTGGAGGTAGCCGGACGCCGGCAGCCCGAGCCGCCCCGAGGCGCCGCAGCACAGGATGACCGCCCTCGCCTTGATGATCTCGATATGCCCTTCCCGGGTGTCGAAGCCGATCACCCCGGCGACGTGCCCGTCGGTCACGAGGATCCGCGTCGCCATCACGCGGTTGACGACCTTCACGCCGGCGCGCTTGACCATGCGCGTCAGGATCTTCTTGAGGTCGTAGCCCTCGGGCATCGGGAGCACGTAGCTCCCGTTGTGGTGGACCTTCTTGACGTCGAAATCGCCCGATCGTGTCTTCTGGAACTTCACGCCCCAGGAGTCGAGCTCCTGGATCATCGCGAAGCTGTTCCGCGCGTATTCATAGACGGCGCGCTGGTTCACGATGCCATCGTTGGCCACCGTGATCTCCTTCACGTACTGCTCCGGCGTCGCGTGCCCTGGTAGGATGGCGTTGTTCAGACCATCCATGCCTATCGCGATGGCGCCGCTCCGCTTGATATGCGCCTTCTCGAGGAGGACAACCCTCCCCCGGGGCAACCGCTGTTGCGCCTCCACCGCTGCAGTGGAGCCTGCGCTGCCGCCGCCCACGACGACGACGTCCGCCTCTGTCACGCGAATGTCCATTACAAGCCCTCAAGGTTTCAGGCGCGCGCACACGACGACCCCACCGCCTCTCGGCCCAGTGGCCAACGGCCAGCGGCCGGGGTCGGACGCCCGGCGTCTCTCATCACAGACGCGGCGTCCGTTTTAACAGACGGCCTGTGCTTCGGCAACAGCTTTGTTGTTGCTGGCGCAGCAGCGGCCGGGTGTCGGGCGCCGTGGGAGGGTGCCTTGCAAGCGAGACGTCAGGGCCGGGGTCTGGCGGCGCCGCCATCGCAGATGTGCGGCGCGCGGGCGGGCTCACTCCCGGCGGGGATCCCCGAGCCACCCAGAAAGATTCGCCTTTCCACCCTGGTTGTCTCCCCGGAGACGCGGGCGGGACGCTACCATGCGGGTCAACCCGTCGTCCTTCCATGGATCGGGGGAACCGAGCGCGGACCTTGTTCAACACCGGTCACCCGATTCACCGCGCCCGGCGCCTCCCAGCCAGGGCGCCCGCGCGCCGCTTCGCTGCATGGCCAAGCACCCGTCCCAGCTCGCCGACCTAGAGATCCAGCGCCGCCTGGGCGCTGGCGGCATGGCGGAGGTCTTCCTCGCAAAGAAGCGGGGCGCCGAGGGGACGTACAAGCTCCTCGTCGTCAAGCGCATCCTCCCCGCGCACGGGGCCTCGCGGCGCTTCCGCGCGATGTTCGTGGAGGAGGCCCACCTCGCCACGCGCCTGAACCACCCGAACATCGTCCAGGTCTACGAGTTCTCCGACCACGGCGAGGACGGGCTGCTCCTCTCGATGGAGTACGTCGAGGGCTTCGACCTCGGCAAGCTGATGCGGGCCGCCCAGCAGAAGGAGTCGCGGATCCCGCCGCTCGTGTCGGCGTTCATCGTCTCCGAGGCGGCGAAGGGGCTGCACTACGCCCACGAGCGCAAGGACGAGGGCGGCATGCCGCTCGCGATCGTCCACCGCGACGTCTCGCCGCAGAACATCCTGCTCTCGCTCGAGGGCGTCGTGAAGATCGCCGACTTCGGCATCGCCAGCGCCAACCTCTTCCGCGAGGAGACCGGCGTGCTGAAGGGCAAGTTCGGGTACATGTCGCCCGAGCAGGCGCGCGGCGAGCGCGTCGACCGGCGCAGCGACATCTACGCCCTCGGCGTCGTGCTCTACGAGATGCTCGCCATGCGCTCGCCGTACGGCAAGCTCGACGACGAGGCGCTCCTCCAGGCCGTGAAGGAGGGCCGGTTCGACCCCCCTTCAGCGCACGCGCGCGACATCCCCGTGGAGCTCGAGGCGATCGTGATGCGCGCCATGGAGCGCGAGCCCGAGGCCCGCTTCCAGACCGCGCGCGACCTGGCCGGGGCGGTCGCGCGCGCGCTGCTCGCGCGGCAGGAGCTCGTCGACAACGCCTCGGTCGAGCAGACCGTCGCCCACCTGCTCGGCCGCGACCGCGCGGAGGAGGCGCGCGAGGGCGCCGCGCGCCGCGCGGAGGGCGCGGAGGGCGCGGAGGAGCAGCCCGCGGACGACGGCTCCGTGGCGCAGCCGCAGACGCTCGCGGCGGTGCCGGCCGCGCGCACGGGCGGCGACGCCGAGGGCACCGGCGCGCCGCGCGCCGTGCGCGAGGTGCGCCACGTCGCCGTGGTCACGCTGCGCATCGAGGGCGTCGACGCGCTGCTCGGGGCGCAGGGCCGGCTCGCCGGCAAGCGCAGCGGGCGCTCGATCCGCACGACCCTCGACGCGATCGCCTTCAAGCACGGGGCGATCTGGTCGTGGGAGTCGCACGCGAGCGCGCGCGCGGTGGTCGGGCTGCTCGCGAACCCCTCGCGCGCCGCGGCCGACGCCGCCTCGCTCGCGGTCGACGTGCACGAGGCGCTCGCGGGCGCGTCGGAGGACCTGCCCGTCGAGCTCCGCGCCGCGATCGGCATCGTCCGCGGCATCGCGTACGGCGAGCGCGACGAGCAGGGGCACCTCATCAACCACGCGCTCAAGGAGCCCGCGAACTTCCTCGCCGAGCGCATCGGCATCCGCACCCCGTTCGGCAAGACGTGGGTCGCGGGCGGCGTCTACCGCCTCGTCCGCCGCGACTTCCGCTGGGGCGACGCGCCCTCGCTCGACCTCGACGACGCCCGCGGCTACCCGGTCCCGCACCAGATGCGGCTCTACGCGCTGCAGCGCCCGCTCACCCGCGAGGAGCGGATGGCGGAGATCGCGCTCTCGCCGAACGACCTCGTGGGGCGCGACGCGGAGCGGGCCGATCTGCACGCGGCCTACCACCGGGCGATCTCGCCGCCCGTGAAGGGCAACGTCGAGCCGCCCGCGCGCTTCGGCGAGAGCGAGCCGCCGGGGAGCCGGCAGAGCAAGCCCCCGAGCCGGCCGAGCAGGCCCTCGAGCCCGCCGGTCGGCGCGCTCCGCGGCCAGTCCGTGGCGCGCGTCATCGTCGGCGAGATGGGCATCGGCAAGAGCGCGCTCATCTCCACGTTCCTCTCGGAGCTCCCGGGCGACGCGCGCGTGCTCCACGTCGAGTGCTCGCCCGTGAAGAGCGAGCTGCCGCTCGCCACGGTCTGCGACGTGCTCCGCGACGTCACCGGGATGGGGCTCGACCACGCGATCGACGACGCGTCCCACGTGATCCGCGCCCTGCTCGGGCCCATCGCGCGCTCGCCCCTCGGCGCGCGCATCGTCACGCGGCTCGCCGAGCTCGTCACGGGCAAGCAGCTCGAGCACCCCGAGGAGGACGCGGCCGCCTACGGCCGCGACGTGGTGGTGCGGGGCGTGAAGTACCTGCTCGGCTCGCTGGCGCGGCACCAGCCGCTCGTCGTCGTCATCGACGGCCTCCAGTGGGCCGACCGGCCGAGCCTGGAGCTCCTCTCGGAGCTCCTGAAGCAGCGCGCGGAGCGGCTCCCGGTGCTCGTGCTGCTCCTCACGCGCCCCGAGGAGCGCGTGACCCCGTTCATCGAGGGGCTCGTGCGGATCGAGCTCCGCGGCCTCAGCGCCGAGGAGCAGATGCGCCTCGTGGAGGCGCGCCTCGGCGTGCGCGACGGGGTGGCGACCGTCTGCGGCGAGCTCGTGCCGCGCGTCGCCGGCAACCCGTTCTTCCTGCTCGAGATGATCGACGCGCTCCTCGAGCGGGGCACGCTGGAGATCGTCGAGCACCCGGGCGGTCGGCACGAGCTCGTGCGCCACGACCGGACGGGGGATCGCGGCGAGCCGCTGCCCTCGACGCTGGAGCAGCTCATCGGCGACCGCCTGCGCGAGCTGCCGCCGGCGGAGCACGACGTCGTGAACTGGCTGGCGGTCGCGGGGGGGCCGCTGCTCAAGGACGACATCCTGAACCTGACGCGGCTCGCCGACGACGAGGCGGTGACGCGCCTCTGCGCCCGCGGACTGTGCGATCGCCGCGCCGGGGCGGTCGACTTCCGGCACCCGCTCGTGCGCGACGTGGCCTACCTCGCGCTCGACGGCGCGAGCCGCGTGCGCATGCACCGGCGGCTCGGCGAGCACCTCTCGACGACGCCGCTCGCGCAGGGGCTCTCGGCGGCGATCGTGGCGCAGCACCTCGCGCGGGGCGAGGCGCCCGCGCAGGCGGCGGAGCTCTACCTCGACGCGGCGCGGGCCGCGCGCGCGGGGCACCAGGCGCAGCTGTCGCGGCGGTACTACGAGCGGGCGCTGTCGCTCCTGCCGGCCGGCGACGCCCGCGTGATGATCGCGCACGAGGCGCTGGAGGCGATCTTCCGCCACCTCGGCCGCCGCCGCGACCGGCGGCGGCACCTCGCGGCGCTGCGCCAGCTCGCGAAGGAGAGCGGCCAGGCGCGCTGGGCTGCGCTCGCCCTCGTGCGCACCGCGCGGTTCGACCTCGACGACGGCTACCTCGCCCGCGGCCTGCCGGTGGCGCAGCGCGCGGCCGAGATCGCGCGCATCGCGCGCCGGCCCGCGCTCGAGGTCGAGGCGCTCACGATCCTGTCGGAGGTGCTGCGCGAGCTCGGCGACATCCAGGGCGCGATCAACGCGGCGGATCGCGCGCTCCGGGTGACGCAGGCGGGCGGGCTGACGCCGCGGGCGCGCGCGGAGGTGCTGCGCACGAAGGGGGTGCTCCTGCGCCGGGTCGGCCGCGTGCAGGAGGCGGTGGAGGCCTACGCCGAGGCGATCGCGGTGTTCCGCGCGGTGGGGGCGCGCCGCAGCGAGGCGCGCGCGAAGAACTCGCTCGCGGTGGCGATGTTCGTGCTCGAGCGGTTCGAGGACGCGATCGCGGTCGGGCTCTCGTCGATCTCCATCGATCTCGCGATCGGCGGCCGGTTCCAGATCGCGAAGACGCTGAGCAACATCGGCCACGCGTACGCGAAGCTCGGGGACGTACCGCGGAGCCTGGCGTACATGAAGCGGGCGCGCGAGGCCCACGAGCGCTATGACGATCAGGACGCGCGGGCCGACACGCTCCTCTGCTCGGCGGGGATCCTCCTCGAGGCGGGCGACGTCGACGCCGCGCACACGCTCTGCGCCGATGCGGGCGCGCTCATCGCGGTGACCGGCAGCGTCTACGACATGATCCACGAGCGCAACGTCCGCGGCCTCCTCGCGAGGGCGCGAGGCGACATCCAGGGCGCGATCGCGAACGCCTCCGAGGCGCGGCAGCTCGCCGAGTCGCAGGGGCTGATGAGCTACCACGCCCACGCGACGGCGATCGAGGCGGCGTCTCGGGTGGACGCGGGCGAGGTCCACTCCGGGGTGCTGCTCGCGCGGACGGCGCTCGGCGCGGTCGAGGCGGGCAGCTCGGAGTACGGCATCGAGGTGCGCGACCTCTGCTGCGAGGCGCTGCAGAAGGGCGCGCCGGCGAGCTCGACGGACGCGTACTGCCGCGCGGCGGCGCACGTGCGGAGGGTGGCGGGCTACATCCGCGACGCGCGGCTCAGGGCGCTGTTCCTGGAGCGCACCGTGGTGCGGCGGGTCCTCGCCGCGGAGGCGGAAGGTCCGGCGGCGGGGCACGACCCGCTCCGCCGCGGGGAGATGGCATGACGGGAACGGGCGCGAGGACCGGGGCGAAGCAGCGGCGCAAGGTGGCGGTGATCCTCTCGGGCGGCGGCGCTCGGGGGGCCTACGAGGTCGGGGTCCTGTCGTACGTGCTCGACGCGTTCGCCCGCCTGCGCGGGGCGCCGCCGCGCATCGACATCCTGTGCGGGACGTCGGTGGGCGCGGTGAACGCGTGTTACCTGGCGGCGCACCTCGACGATCCGACGCTGGGGGTGCGTCGCCTCGTCAACCTGTGGACGCAGCTGAAGCTGGAGACGGTGCTCGGCTTCGGGGTCCGGCAGGCGATCTCGATGCCGAAGCTGCTGTTCGGGGGCGGGTCGGAGGGGGTGGGCCTGTTCGACGTGTCGCCGATGCAGCGGCTCGTCGAGCGGGAGATCCCGTGGCGCGCGATCGCGCGGACGCTGCGCCACGGCTACCTCTCGGCGGTGAGCGTGTCGGCGACGGAGATCGGGACGGGCCGGACGGTGATCTTCATGCAGACGGGCCCGGACGGGGCGCTGCCGACGACGGCGCCGCCGCGGACGATCATCCGGGGGGCGCTGGTAGGCCCGCAGCACGCGCTCGCGTCGGCGGCGATCCCGATCCTGTTCCCGCCGGTGCGGATCGGCCGCGATCTGTACATGGACGGGGGCGTGCGGCAGAACACGCCGATCGCGCCCGCGCTCCGGCTGGGGGCGACGCACGTCCTGGCGATCGGGCTGTCGCGCGAGGTGCGGAGCATCGACGCGGGGGACAGCGGCAAGCCGCCGGGGATGGCGCTCGTGCTCGGCAAGGTGCTGAACGCGTTCCTGCTCGACCACATCCAGACCGATTTCGAGGTGCTGACGCGGGTGAACCACATGATCGAGGACGGGGAGCAGGCGTTCGGCCCGGATTTCCTGCAATCGATCAACGGCGCCGCGGCGCTGCGCGGGGCGCTTCCGTACCGGCGGGTGGAGACGCTGGTGGTGCGGCCGAGCGCGGATCTCGGGCGCCTGGCGGCGGAGCACGTCCGGGCGGGCAAGCTGCAGGGGGGGCCGGCGATGATGCGACGGCTGCTCTCGCTGGTGGACGTGGGCGCGGAGAACGACGCGGATCTCGCGAGCTACCTCCTGTTCGACGGCTCGTTCACGCGGAAGCTGATCGAGCTGGGGCGCGCGGACGCGGAGGCGAGGCGGCACGACGTCGCGGACTTCTTCGGGAGCGCGGCGGAGGAGGCGGAGCCGAGGCTGTCGGACAGCGCGGAGTGGTCGATCCCGCCGCCGGTGGGGCCGGGGAGATCCGTGTAGCAGGGGGGCGGCGGAGATCGGCGCTGGGGGCGTGGGACGGCGGGAAGGAGGGAGTGCCGAGCTGCCCGGCCCCCGTGGAGGGTGCTCGTCGCGCGTGGCAGGGACGGGCAGAACTCGCCTGAGACGTCCTGTGCCCGGCGTGCGGAGCACGCCGGACACAGGACGTTCGTTGGGCTCAGACAACTGCCCGTCCCCGCCACGCGCGACGAGCACCCTCCACGGGGGCCTGCCGTGGCTGCCATGGATGGGGGACCAAGGAGGACCTGCGGCGACGTGGGCTCGGAGCGCGGGCAGTCGGCGCATGGCGGGGCCCCGGCAGCCCCGAAGGCGAAGTATCTCGGGGAAAACGATCTCGACGAGACCGTCGAAGATATCGTCTTGTGAGTGAGATGCTTATCGAGGGACACGGCGTCGACGTGCAGGCGCTGGCCGACAACCCGCATCGTCACGGCGTCGAAGCCGGCCTTATCGGCGAAGGGAAGCGCCGCCCGCAACACCTGAACCCGCAACAGAGACATGCGCAGGTCGGCCCACCGCCAAGCTCCTGCGCATCCCTGCAGCGGGTCCATCAACCTGACAGGCGACTTCTTCCTCTGAGGAGGAGAAGAAGTGGCCGAACCCGGATTCGAACGGTTCAGGGCTCCCAGGGGCGCCCCTTCGACCGGCGCTCGATCTCATCCGCCGTCGATTCCAGCGCCGCACGCAGATCGAGCACCGCACGCTCCAGCTCCTCGACGCGCTGGCGGCTCGCCGCGAGCTCAGCCGTGAGGGTCACCTCCGCTTGCCGCGCGCGCCGATAGGCCACGAGCTGTGGGCGATTCAATCGCATGCGGTGGACGAAGAACTCGCCTGCGGGGGTGAGGCCAACGAGGTGTCCGTCGCTCTCGTGCAGGTGCTGCGCCAGATTATCTCGCCCGGGATGAAGCAGGCGGACATAAGGAGGATCCCGCTCGTGCCAGTAGGCGCCCTTGTGCTCGTTGCACCTGGCGCAGCAGTAGACGAGGTTCGCCACGTCGTCAGTACCTCCATGCGCGCGCGGGCGATGGTGGTCGACCGTCAGGGTGGCCCCGACCGCATCCTCGTGCACCCCGCAGTACGCACAGCGTGCTCGAAAGCCCTCCCGGACCAGCGCGCGTAACTCGTCGGCCACGCGACCACACCCTCAGCGGGCAGGGGCGAGATCGTGCCCCATGAGGCGCCGGTAGTCCTCCGCCAGGGCCGCGTTCTTCTCCCGTAGCTTCTGGAGGTAGGCGGTGGCATCTGCCAGGAGCCCTTCCTGCTCGGCCACGATGCGCGCCAACGCGTCAGCCTGGGATTCGAGCTGTGCCTTCTGCGCCGCGAGGTCCTCCGCGCGCGCCGCCGCCAGCTCCATCGCCGGGCGCAGCGCGTCGGCCTCTTCCGCGTCGAGATCCTCGAACAGACGAGAGAGCTCCGCGCGCTCGGGGTCCGTCAACGTCCCCCGCGCCTCGGCCGCACGGAGCGCCTGGAAACGCCGGCTCTTCTCGTCGTTCCACCGCACCCCAGGAGAATGCCACGCCGACGACGGCGCGCCAAGTTGGCTAGTTCCGCCCGGCCCGCGCCCCTCAGCGCTCCTTGTCCTTCTTGCCGCTCCCCTTCCCGCCCTTCTTCTTGGCGTCGTCGGTCTTCTTCTTCTCGTGCTTCTCGTTCTTCTCGGGCTTCGACTTCGACGCCACCTTCTTCGACTCGCCGCGGCCGAGCGAGATCTCCAGGCGATCGCCGCGCGCCTTCGCCTTGTACGCGGGCACGCCGTCCTTGAACTGCAGGGTGATCTCCGCGCCGTGCGCCGTGTTGACCACGCGCACCGACGCGATGCGCTTGTCCTTGCGGGCAAGGCCGTTGCCCGACGACAGCGCGCGCCGATCGGGCAGCGATACCGTGAAGCCCATCGCGCCGGCCGCGCCGTTCAGCTCCTCGATCGGGCCGTCCATCTTCAGCTTCAGCACGATGGGGTTCCTCACCGACCCCTGCCCCCACTCCCGCGGCCCCTCCTTGTCCCCGTCGTCCGCCGATTCCGCCTCGTCTTCCTCGCCCGGGCCGCCCGGGACCGCCACGCCCGGCGCGAGCGCATCGCCGGCCAGCGCGCTCGGCTCCGCCGGCGGCGTCGGCGGCACGGGCTCCGTCGTCGACAGCGGCGTCGCGCCGAACAGCGGGACGTTCGCCGTGAGCGCGCCGCCCGGCGCCGCAGCCGGCCCCGCGGCCGCCGCGAGGGCAGGCGCGCCGGAGGACGCCGACGCCGGCAGCGCCGGCGCGCCCGCGGCCGATTCGGCCCCGGCCGCGGGCGCGTCGCCGCCCCGCAGGCCGAAGAAGCGGGCCGCCCCGAACACCACGAGCACCGCCGCCAGCCCAAGGAAGCTGCCGACCGCGGCCGCCTTCTTGTTGAAGCGCGGCGGCTCCCCGCCCTCGCCCGCCGCCTCCTCGGGCTCCTCGCGCACCAGCCGGCGACCGCCGGACTTCAGGGCGCCAGCCGGCGGCGGCGCCGTCTTGCGGCGCGGGCCGCCGTCCTTGCCCGACCCGTCGGCGTCGCCCGCGCGCTCGGCGCGCCGCGCCTTGATCCTCGCCACGATGCCCGCCATCGCCGTGGCGGCGCGCGCCCCGGCGCCGGCGAGCGCGGGCGCGATCTTGCCCGCCACCGCCTTGCCCGCCATCGCGGCCTTCTCGCCGACCTCGCGCAGCCGGCCCGGCTGCGCGTCGGCGGCCGCCTCGGCGCCCTCCTCCTCGGCCTCGCTCCGCGCGGAGGACGGCGCCCCGCCGTCCACGGAGGGCGGGGCCGCCTCGGCCCCCGCGCGCGCCTCCCGGGCCGAGAGCGCCGGCGACACGTCGCTGTCGTGATCGTCGTCCGCGTGGGCGGCCGCGCCGCCGCTCGCGCTCGAGAGGGCGCGCTCGCCCCGAGGCTCGGCCGCCGGCGCCGAGGAAGGCCGCGCAGCCGCGCGCTCGCTCTGATGATCGCGCGCCGGAACCGTCGGCGCCGAGGAAGGCCGCGCAGCCGCGCGCTCGCTCTGATGATCGCGCACCGGAACCGTCGGCGCCGACGACGCCCGCGCAGCCGGGCGCTCGCCCTGCGGCGGCAACGACGGTGCCCGCGCCGGCGCGCCGGCGTCGTGGGAAGATCGCCCCGGGGGGAGCGCCTCGGGCGACGAGGGCCGCGGCCGCGGCGCCTTGGCCGCGCGGGGCGCCTCGTAGCACAGCGTGACCACGAGCTGCGGCACGCTCGTCGCGGGGTCGACCTCGACCTTCACGTGGTCGATGTACGCCTCGCGGCGCGTTCCCTGATCGACCTCCTCCAGCTCGAGGGAGCGGCCCACCTTGAGGAACTCCAGGTTGGAGCCGACCTCCAGGTCGTCGAGCCCGCCGCCGCGCACGCGCGCCTTCATGGGCGAGCCCAGCCCGTCGATGTGGAGCCGCACGCGGGCGCCCCGCTGCGCCGCCCCGGGCGACGCGGCGCCGGCCTGGACGGCGAGCGCCGGCGCGGGGCCCGCTGCGCCCGCGTCAATCGACGAGCACATCGCGCGCACCGCCTCCTCCGACTCGGCGTCGAGGCCGGTGAAGCGCAGGCCGAACTCGCCGCCGCGCGCCTGCTCGGCGCGCCAGCAGACCTCGCCCTCGACGACCAGCTCCTTGCCGAGCCCGTCGAACCGGCAGATCAGGGCGTCGCCGACCCGCGGCAGGTACGCCGTGCGCAGGCGCATCCCGTCGGGGGACATGTCGATCGACTCGGCCTCGAAGCCGCCGCCCGACGTCTCGCCGACCGCAACGAGCGCCTCGATGCGGACCCGCTGCCCGGCGCCAGCGCGCCGCTCGCCGCCGCCCTCGCGCTCCCTGTCCAAGGATTCCGGCGCCTTGCGAACGCCCTCTCCCTCTGCGCCTCGACCGTTCATACGCCCATTCCTCCGCCGCGAAGCCGCGTCCGCCGTCGCGAGCCCTCCGCGGTAGCAGAGGGCCCATTGGCCGGCAGTACGGCGTAAGCCCCGCGCTGGCCAAGTTTTGGAGGCTCCGGCCACGCGCCACGTGCGCCACGTGCGTCATGTCAAAGCGCGCCGCCGTGATGCGCAGCGTTGCGGCTCGGGAGGGCGGGAGGCGGTGTGCGATGGACAGCAGGCAGCGATTGACCGCTCGCTCCACCTGGCGCTCCGGGGGGCAAACGTGGGAAACTCTCGCGATGGGCAAGGACGAGCCCCCGCAGAACCAGGACACGCCCGCGCCCGCGGCGAATCAGGATGTCGTCTTCATCCATAGCCCCGTCGAGCAGGGGGAGGGCTTCCGGGTGATCCGCAGCCGGGAGGACCGGCTCGAGATCGGCGAGCTGCGACCCACCGAGCACGGGCGCCCGCTGAACGGGGAGCTCGTGAAGCTGACGCAGCGATCCGAGCACGCGCGGCTCTTCGACGTGGAGGTGCTCCTCCCGGGGCCGCGCGAGTCGTCCCGGTCGGGCCCCGCGCAGGTCGCGACCGACGCCTACCGCTCGAACTGGGAGGCGATCTTCGGCCCGCGAGAGCCGAACAAGCTCGCCAACTGAGCGCCAGCCTCGGTCCGCCCTGCCGGGGCAGGCTCCAGCGCTCATCGATATCCTATCCTTCCCGCGCGACCGGCGGTTCCCGGCGCGGGCCCGGCGCCCCGCACGAGCGTCGCGGCGACGCAGCTGTCCACGCCCTTCACGCCCGTGATGTCCAGGACGACGACCTGCGCCGACGTGCCCGCCACGCCGCTCATCGCCGTCTCGAGCGCCTCGACCCCCCGCGTCCATGGTCCCGAGGTAGCGCCGCCCACCACGCGCTCCTCGTACCGAATCTTGAGCCGCGGAGGCCTCCCGGGGAACACTGCTGGGCGTGGTCCAACCCCGCCGGTCGACCGTCCCGCCCTTGACAGCGGTCGCGCCCTTCACGCAAAGGCGGGGGGTGCAGGCGCTACCGTTGGCCGCGACCGACGACGAGGCGCTCGCGCGCGCCGCCGCGCAGGGGCACCCGGGCGCCGCGCCGATCCTGTGGCAGCGGTTCGCGCCGCTCGTGCGCCGGATCCTGACGCGCACCCTCGGGCCGGGCGACGAGGTCGACGACCATGTGCAGGACACGTTCCTGCGCTTCTTCCGCGTGGCCAAGGACCTCAGGGATCCTTCGCTGCTCTCGAGCTTCATCGTCGGCATCGCGGTGCGCGTGGCGCGCGCCGAGCTGCGGCGCAGGCGCGTGCGGCGCTGGCTCCAGCTGTCGCCCTCGGGCGAGCTCCCGGACATGGGGGGCGCGCAGCAGGATCCTCAGGGGCGCGCGGCGCTCACGCGGCTCTACCACATCCTCGACCAGGTCGACGACAGGTCGCGGACGCTCTTCGTGCTGCGGTTCATCGAGGGGCTCGAGCTCACCGAGATCGCCGCCGCGCTCGGCTGCTCCCTGGCCACGACGAAGCGCCACCTCGCGCGCGCGTCCCATCGGATCCTCACCGCCGCGGAGCGCGATCCCGCGCTCTCGGCCTACCTCACCAAGGCCCCGCAGGACCTCGATCGGCCCGGGACCCTCCCCGCCGACGGAGGAGAGCGCGATGAATGAAGCGGAGAAGCTGAGCCGGCTCGCGGACCTCGTGCGGAGCGGCGTCCCCGCGGACGTCGACGCGGCGCACGACGCCGCCGAGCGCGCCCGCTTCGTGGAGGCGGTGAGCCGGGGTACGGGCCGCGCGGGAGCCCTGGGCCGCGTGGGCGCGTGGCTGCGCGCCTCGCCCCTGTGGAGCGCGCTCTCGGGGCGGCCGCGGTGGAGCTTCGCGCTCGCCGGCGCGGCGGCGCTCGCGCTCGCGCTCGTCGCGCTCTGGCCGGCGCGGCCGCTCGACTATGCCGTCGAGGGCGCGCCTTCGACCGCAGGGCGGTACATCGCCGCGACGGCCGGCGGAGAGGCGCGGCTCCGCTTCACGGACGGCACCTCCGTCGCGCTCTCGGCGGGCAGCGCGATGCGCGTGGTGGACGTCGACGCGGCCGGGGCGCGCATGCTGCTCGAGGACGGCCGCGCGTCGCTGCGCGTCACGCGGCGGCCGAAGGCGCGCTGGTCCATCGAGGCGGGGCCGTTCGCGGTGCTGGTCACCGGCACGGTGTTCGACGTGTCCTGGAGCCGCAGCGACGGCACCCTGCGCGTCGATCTGCACGAGGGGAGCGTGACCGTGCGCGGGCCGCTCGCGCCCGACGGGCTGCCGCTCCGCGCCGGCCAGCGGCTCGTGGCGCGGATGCGCGAGGGCGACGTGCAGATCTCGAGCAGCGACGCCGCGAGCGCGGCGGACCCGGCGCCGGAGGTGCTGCCGCCCGCGGGCACGGCGGCGCAGCCTCGGGAGGAGAAGATCACCGGACCTGGCGACGCCGTGGTCGGCGACGCCGGGGCCGTACGGCCGGAGGGCTCGCGGGCAGAGGGGGCGCCCGCGAGCCCTCCGACCGACGGTGCGGGGCCGGCGGCGCCGGCCGGCGCCGCGGCGGCGCCGAGCTGGGCCCAGCGCGTGGCGGCGGGAGATTTCCGGGCGGTCCTGGCCGAGGCGGAGCAGCGCGGCCTCGGGGGGGTGCTGGAGCGCGGCTCGCTGGACGACCTGGTCGCCCTCGGGGACGCGGCGCGGTACGCGCGGCGCGGCGACGTGGCGCAGCGCGCGCTCTCCGCGACGCGCAAGCGGTTCCCGGGGACGAGCCAGGGCAAGGCGGCGGCCTTCCTGCTCGGCCGCCTGGTCGACGACGGCGGCTCGCCCGGGGCGGCCGTCGCCTGGTACGACACGTACCTCACCGAGTCGCCGGGCGGCCCGTTCGCGGCCGAGGCGCTCGGCCGCAAGATGGTGGCGGTCGAGCGCACGGCCGGCCGGGCGGCGGCGCGCCCCATCGCGGAGCTCTACCTGAAGCGCCACCCGCGCGGCGCGCACGAGCCCGTGGCGCGCGATCTCCTCACGCCGTGAAGCCCGGCGGGATACGAACGCCGGTCTGGCATTCATCGTTTGATCCCGTCGGGAGAACGTTCAGGTGGGGTGCTTCCCCCCACAAGCGTCAACCAGGCTTCGAGCGACGTTCGCCTACATCCGAACGTTTACGTGGTCGTTTACGTAAACGTTTACGTGGTCGTTTACGTGGTCGTGGTCGTGGTCGTTCACTGCCTATCGTTGACGACCACGACCACGACCACGACCACGTAAACGTTCACGACCACGTAAAACGTTCACGTCGCAAACGTTCACGTTGGTGACGGATGGGGGGTGGAGGCGGCGGGAGCGGGCGTCGTGCCCTGACCGTGACCGAACGAGCTTGGCCAACGCCTATGGGGACTTACCCCACCCTGCCAGAATGATGGAGCCGCCACGAGACACCAAGATTTGGAGACCAGGGGCGAGCTCGCGCGTGGAGGCGCTAGCTAGTTCGAGCGGCTCAGCGGGTACTTGTAGAAGTTCTGTGCCCACTCGATGGTCCAGATCGTCGGCTCCACATACACGTTCTTGTCCGCACCGAGGGCCATCCCCCGCTTGATCTTCCCCATCGCCGTCAGGAAGACCTTGCGATCGTCCTCCATGCGCGGCCGCATCACGGTCGACGGCGGATACAGCTCCTTGACCTGAGCGACAGTCGCCGCGTCGTTGATCCACCCGTCGACCCCGTGCTCGCCCTTCGGGAGGCGCGAGCCGCCGGCGTCGAGCCAGTCGCGCAGATCGTTGTTGCCTCGGTTCATGCCGTCGGCGTGGCAGCCGATGCAGGAGCTGCCGGTGTTCAGGCGGCGGTCCTGGGTGGCGAAGCCCACCGTGCTGTTGATCTGCGCGTCCGTGGCGCTCCGCTGGAGCCGCGGATCGCGCACGATGTTGACGAAGGCGTCGACGCGGCGCTGGTTGATGCCGCCCCAGAGGGAGTACCCCTGCAGGCCGTTCGGCAGATCCCAGATGACCTCTTCCGCCGACTGCTGGAGGCCGTCGGTCCCGGTGTAGTAGCGGCAGTTGATGTAGCTGCCGCCGGCGTAGCTCGGCGCTCCGTCGCACCCCTCCGGCTCCGTGCCGTTCGGCTGAGCCAGCGTCGCGATGAAGCTGTAGTTGCTCGCCGAACCGCCGGCCCCGCTGATGAACTTGGGGATCGGGTGCGCCCAGAAGGGGAACCGGATCTGGCCCGTCTCGTACGCCTGCTCGATGGTGGTCACGCCGTCGAGCTGCCCGCTGAAGACGTCCCACGTCTTCCAGTAGTACCCGCCGCTCTTCGTCTTGGCCCTGAAGTACATGCGGGAATCGACGGTGATGGCCTGCTTCGTGAGCATGTATTCGTACGACTTCACGCCCGCGTCGTGGTTGACGCCGAGCTCGGCCTCGAGATCCTGCGCGTACCAGGGGATCGCCATGATGGAGTTGTAGACGTCCGGGCGCGTCAGCGTGTAGACGAGCTGACTCGCCTCGATGTAATCGGTCTTGAAGCCGTTGACGTTGGGCGGGAGCACCTGGCTGTCCGTGGCGCCCTCCACATTGCCGGCGAGCACGCGGCCCCAGACGAGCCTGGCGAAGCTCGGATCCACCTGGACCGTCGAGGTGTACCTGTAGCGCTCCCTGAACGTGACGTCGGAGCCGACGGGCTCACCCAGGTAGTTGACGGAGGTCCTCCCGAAGAAGACGTCGTCGTCCGATCCGCCGAAGTGGAGCTTCGTGACCCCCTTGTTGTAGCCCCAGTAGTTGCGGGTATCGAAGCGGTAGACCATGCCCTTTCCGTTGATGTCCACCGGATTGACGATCGTGGGGGCCCAGCGCGCGGTCGAGTTCAGGGCCTTCGACAGACCCACGCGGGCCACGTTGAGCTCCTCAGCGCTGACTCCCGCGTTGTGGAGCTCGTGCAGCGAGGCGTACTTGATGAACTCCGCGTCCGCCGCGGCGACGGTGGCCTTGTCCGTCGCGATCCACGCCTTGACCTGATCCTCGGTGACCTTCTCGCCGGCGGCGACGGGGCGCGGGGTGGCCGGCAGGGTCGGCGCGACGGCGTTCGCCCACGCCGTGACGGCGTTGAGCATCTGCGTGTTCGCGTCCTTGCAGCTGGTTCCGAAGCAGTTGTGCCGATCGATGCCCATCCGGACGACGAGCTTGGAGTCCGCCGGCTTCTTGAAGTTGACGCGCGTGAGCGCGTACTCGTGGGCCAGCGCCGGATCGACGTCGGAGTGCATGGGCGCCTGGGCCTTGCCCGTCGAGCTGTGGCAGCCGGAGCAGTTGGCGGTCAAGAGCGGGTAGACCGTCGTCTTGAAGGCCTCCAGCGACGCGGCCATGTTGAAGTTCATCTCCTTCGGAAGGCAGACGGCCTCGACGTTCTTGCCGCCCTTCCCGTCCGGGATCTGGCTATAGCCGAGCGTGCAGCCCGACGCCGGGTTGACCCCCGTGTCGGCGTCGCCGCCGCCAGCGCCACCGGAGCCGCCAGCGCCACCGGAGCCGCCAGCACCGCCGGAGCCGCCCGAACCACCGACGCCGGTGCTCGCGCTGCTTGAGCTGGTCGAGCTGCTTGAGCTGGTCGAGCCGCCAGCACCACCAGCACCACCCGCGCCGCCTGAACCACCGACGCCGGTGCTCGCGCTGCTTGAGCTGCTTGAGCTGCTGCTCGCGCTGCTCGAGCTGCTGCTCACGCTGCTTGAGCTGCCCCCCACGACCTTGAACGTGAACTTCTGGTTGTCGCCGTTCGCCCAGCTGTACTGCTGGAGGCCGGCGCCATCTGCGGTCGATCGCCCGATGACGTCGAGCGCCTTGTTGCTGTTTCGGGCCATGATCCGCTGGGCGTTGTTGCCGACATCCACGAACGAGAATTGCTGGCTCGTGGCGTTGCCGCAGCTGGATTGGACGACGGTGGCACCGTTCGCCGTCGATCCACCGTTGATCCCGAGGCAGAGGCCGCTGTTCACGTTCTTCAGCCGGAAGTATCCGCCCCCCGCGGACTCCGCCCGGAACTGCTGTCGCGTGGAGCCATTGCACGTCGCGATCTGCGCAGCTGCCGAGCTCGCCGTGCTGCCCCCCCGTATCTCGACGCACTTGTTGCTCTGCACGCCGACGAGCGTGTAGACCGCGTTCGGATCGATCGTAAGGCTCTCCCCGAGCGCGTCGCCTTCCTCGCTGCCGGTGTCGTCCAGACCAGCGATGCATGAGACGGCGAGAAGGCTCGTCGCGGAGGCAAGCAAGGCGCTCCTTGATGCGAATCTCATGTTGTTCTCCTCTGTCAAGTAAGAATACGGTCTATCTACAGCTCGACGCTGCCCTTGCGCTGGTCAGGGGCTCTCGACACGCAATGCGCGATGGAGGCTCCGGAGGGACGGCCGCGGTGGTCATCGGTCATCGTCCCGCCAGGGATCTCGATCACGAGGTGCGGAGCTGGAGGACTCGTTCGACAGGCGGTCAGGCACCGCTAAGAGGATTACTCTTGTCGCGTATCGGGTTCCGAGTCAAGCCAATCATGCGTCCCGCCGCGTCATTTGCACGTTCGTTTGCATGGTAGTTCGCGTGAACGTTCACATGGTAGTTCACGTGATCGCTTGCGTGGTCGCTCGCATGATCGTTCACACGATCGCTTGCGTGGTCGTTTATAAGCCCGCGTAAATACACACAAATATGCGCATCTCTGCGCCGATCTCCCGTCGCCGACTCTCTTCACTTTGGCGCGCATCTGTCCATCTCTTTCAATTTGCCGGCATTTATGAACGACTATTTACGAAGCCACGACAACGGCAGTTGCTGGCCAATAGTTTGTGCCGCGATGTCCTACATCGACCGAGACATTTGGCTTCTCACGCCCTTTTCGCCCGTGTCACTGGACGGGTCGAGTCTCGCCTGAACGAGAGTCGCCGCGGCCCCCTTGGATCATCGGATGACCAGGGCTTCGCCGTGCGTCGATTCCTGCACAAATCCAGGCAGGTCGCTCCCCCGAGGCGGTACCGGGAGGGGCACGGGGCGAATCGCCGCGGGGCCAGGGCGAGGAGGGCGAGGAGAAGGCCTCAGGCGATGGTCAACATTGACAAGTTCAGAACAATTTGTCAAGTTCAGGCCTTGACGGTCTGCACGCCGATCGCAAAGCTCGTCCGGTGCGTGAGCGAGCCACCCTGTCCGAGCGCGCGCGCCGCCAGGCGGAGCCCACGCTTCCTCCGGCGACCGGGCCGCAGGATGGTCGCCTTCAAGGTCGTGTTCTGTCTCGCCGGGCACCGCGCCTGGCAGGAGGTCGTCCTCTCATGAACGATTCACGGCGTCGCAAAGGGCTGCGGCTCGAGCGGGCGCGCGCTTCAGCTCAGTTCAAGGACGGCAAGTTCGAGAACCCTTCGGGCGCCGGTCCCACCATGACCAAGGGCTCGACGCTTCCCGTGCTCGGCGAGTTCTTCTTCCGCCGCGGCCGGCGGGAGCCGCCCGCGCCGCTGCCCGTCGTGAGGCCCCACGAGACCTGGGCCCGGCAGAGCGACACCGGCCTGCGGGTCACCTGGCTCGGCCACAGCACCGTCCTCCTCGAGCTCGATGGCCGCCGGGTCCTCACCGATCCGGTGTTCGGCGAGCGCGCCTCGCCGGTCTCCTTTGCCGGCCCGCTGCGCTTCCACCCGGTCCCGGCCGCGCTCGACGAGCTGCCGCCGCTCGACGCTGTCCTGCTCTCCCACGACCACTTCGATCACCTCTGCGCTCCGACGATCGAGGCGCTGGCCCGCACGCGCGTCCCCATCGTCACGCCCCTCGGCGTGGGCGCGCTGCTCGAGGCGCTCGGCGTCGACCCGGCGCGGATCACCGAGCTCGACTGGCACGAGCGCGCGGAGATCGGCGGCGTCCGCTTCACCGCGACGCCCTCTCAGCACTTCTCCGGCCGCGGGCCGACCAGCCGCAACGCGACGCTCTGGGCTTCATGGGTCATCGAGACGGAGCGGCGCAAGGTCTTCTTCTCCGGCGACACCGGGCTGTTCCCCGGGTTCGAGGACATCGGCGAGCAACACGGCCCCTTCGACCTGGTGATGCTCGAGGTCGGCGCGTATCACCCTGCGTGGGGGACCATCCACCTCGGCCCCGAGAACGCGCTGACCGCGTTCGAGATGCTCGGCGGCGGCACGCTCCTGCCCGTCCACTGGGGCACCTTCAACCTCGCCCTCCACGACTGGGACGAGCCGGCCGAGACGCTGCTCTCCCTGGCCACCGAGCGCGGCGCGCGCGTGGTGACCCCCCAGATCGGCGCCGCGTTCGAGCCCGAGCGCGTCGGCGCGCCGACCCCGTGGTGGCGAGCGGTCGCCGGCCCGCGGTGACGGACGGCGGCCAGCCCCGTTCACCCGGAAGGCCGCGTCGCGCCACGTCACGCGCGGTCACGCCGCCCGGGGCCTCGCCTCGGGCGAAGGCGGAGTGAGCTGCTCGACGGTGTACGCGTATTCGTAGGTCTTGCGGAACTCGCGCCAGCTCCGGAGCTGCGGCATCCACTCGTCGTCCCGCAGCGCGCTCAGCAGGAGCAGGATGCGCGACTCGGAGGACAGCCGTACCACGGCGTCGCGCGTCTCCTTCACGGCCATGCAGAGCTCGAGATCGGTCGCCGTGCGGATGCCATGCGCCTTGAGCCTCGAAAGGATGCTCGACGGCGCGTTCCGGGCCGGCTCGGCCTCGTCTCGCGCGTGGAGATACAGGATCGCCTGGTCCACGAGGTCGACAAGGCGCGAGGCCGGGATGCGCGTGCGCAGGATCAGCTCGATGAGGTTGTGGTGCGCGAGGTTCTCGATGTTCTCGATGCCCTCCTCGAGCAGGCGCGCCTTGTCGTAGAGCGTGATGCCCTCGAGGTGTGTCAGCGGGTCGCGGTCCTTCAGGGTAGGGACGAAGAAGGTGACCATGCGCGTCTTGAGCAGGTCATGGAGCACGGCGAGCCCAGTGTCCGGGACGATGCCAATGAAGAAGGCGAGCACGAGCAGATGCCAGGGCGCGTTGTCGATGGGCGCCGCGCCGCCCGAGGGCGAGGCGCCCTCGAACGTCTTGCTCATGACCCAGGCCAGGATCGTGGCGATGATGATGCGCACGGAGATGTGGCTGTACGCCTTGGGCCCGAGATCCGCCCGCACATAGCGGCGGAATACCATGTTGAGCGCGAAGAAATACGTGCCGAGGAACGCGAATGTGAACGCGGTCCGGTTGGGGATGAACAGGGTATGGAGCTCGACCGGCTTGTCGCCCAGCGTCTCGGCCACGGACGCCACCGTCGGCAGCGCCGAGATCACCCAGCCGACGGAGAGGAGGAAGGTGCTGAGGATGATCGGGACGAAGAACAGCGGACCGCGCCGGGTGTCCAGCGCCTCCTTCATCAGCGGCGAGTAGGCCCGCTCCGCCTCGTCGATCGTGCGGAGCGCGGGGTCGAGCCGCAGCACGTCGCGGTGGAACTGCTCCTTCACCACGTTCCTGCGCTGCTCCGCGAACAGGAAGAACAGGAGCGCGGGCAACGTCGCCGCGGTGCCGATGAACAGCGCGAAGAGGAGCAACAATGCCATGCTGCGCATCGATTGCTTGAAGATCTCGTGAAGCTGCTTCTCGGCCTGCAAGAGGACCGTGGCGGCGGGGATGCCGAGCCCCACCAGGCACACCGCCAGCATGCCGATCGCGCGCCAGAACTGGTCGCGCAACATCAGCGCGGTGCTGCGATGGCGATGCTGGGCCCAGCGCTCCAGCGACGGGAACACGGTGAACGCGATCATCCCGACGCCGACCGCGCCGAAGGTCAAGCGGGCCCAGCCGTCCAGGGTGACCATGAACAGCAACGTCAGCCCCCCGAGGAGCAGCACCCCCGCGATGGCGGCGGCGTCGAGGCTCGGCTCCTCGACGTGGAGCGGGGCGCGCTTCTCCACATAACCACGCTCGAGCCAGACGCTGAGATCCAGCCCCTGCGCCGCCGCCTCGGTCGTGCGCACCACGTCGAAAGGCGCCACGACGAGATCGCTGCCATCGCGCCTGATGCAGATACGGCGGGCCGTCTTGTTGACGAGCTCGATCTGCTCGGCGGGCGGCGGCTGCCGCAGGTCCCCTCGCCGGCAGGGCGGCGGCCGGGCCTGCTCTCGCCTGGAGGGCGGCTGCCCTGCTTCCGGCGAGGCATCCGTGGGGCCTGACTGCGCCTGCCGCCCGCCGGCCGTCGGACCCACGAGCACCGGCGGAGCGTCGTCGCGCTTCGACTCCGAGCCGTTGTGTTGGCGCGACGGCAGCTGCTGCAGATCCTCGATCTCCCCATCTGCCATGGCGTTTCCCTTCGGTCTGCGCGGCCGCCCCTGATCCCTGCGGCGGCGTCTCGACGGCAGGGTGGGGCCCAGTCGAGCATATTCACATCGACGCTCCTCCGCGAGAGCGCGCCGCATGGTGGAGGTCCTCCCAGCCGTGGTCCGTCCGGACGGACGCCGCCGGATCCCCATGGCTCGGCCCTTCGGGTACGTCGCCGGGCCCCTGCCCCCGCCCCCTCCCCCTTCGCTGCGATGCGCCTCCACCCCCGCTGGCGATCTGATAGACCCCTGGCGCGTGCGCTCCCTCACTCTCCTGCTCTGGTTCCTCCTCGCGTCGGCGCCCGCCGCGGCGCGGGCCGACGCGGCGCCGCCTGGCGCGCCTTCGCAGAAGGCGGAGGCGGCCGCGTCGCGGGTGGTGATCGTCGAGGCCGGCGTGGACGATGCGCTCGTGCTCGAAGCAGCCACGCGGCTGCGGGCCGAGCTCGGCGCGGCGGGGTTCGAGGTGGTGCGCGTCGTGCGAGCGCCCGAGGGCGACCCGCGCGCAGGGCTGGAGCGCGCCGCGAAGGAGGCCGGCGCGTTCGCGGCCGCGACGATCGTCCGCTCGCGGACGGGCGCGACCGCCGACCTCTGGATCGTCGACCGGGTGACGCAGAAGACGGTGGTGCGCGCCGTGGAGGCGGCCGGCGCGTCGGCGCCCTCGGTGATGGCCGTGCGCGCGGTCGAGCTCCTGCAGGCGAGCCTGCTGGAGGCGAGCCTGCAGGAGCCGCCCCGGCGCGCCGCGGAGGGCGGCAGCGCCGCCGTTCCCGACGACGTGCAGCGGTGGATGGCGCCGGTCCGGAGGCGGGCCGCCGGGATGACCCCTCCGCCTGGGCAGGCCGGGGTGCTCGCGGGCGTCGGCGTGGAGGCCGGCTTCGCGGCGCTCCTGAGCGTGGATGGCATCGGGCCGGCGCTGGGGCCCGCGCTGCGGCTGTCGTACGGGGTCGGCGCGGACGGCCACGGCGGCGCGCTGCCCGCGGGGCTCGCGGCGCGGCTGACGTTCGCTGGGCCGACGCTGGGGCCCACGCTCGAGGGCGAGCTCGGCACGGTGTCCGTCCGTCAGGAGATGGCCTTTCTGGAGGCGGTATGGGCGCTGGACACGGGCGGCGCACTCTCGCCTGTGCTCTCGGCCGGCGTGGGCGGAATTCACCTGTTCGTCAGCGGTGATCCCCTGCCGCCGCTGCGGAGCGCGACGGGCGATGTCTGGTCGGTCGCCGCGGCCCTGGGCGGGGGCGCCGGTCTGCGCCTGACCGACCGCGCGACCCTCCTGGTGGATGTACACGCGATCTTCGCCGAGCCCCGCGCCGTCGTGACGCTCGGCGGCGAGCGGCTAGGCACCGCGGGGAGACCGACGTTCGCCGGGTTTCTTGGGCTGCTCGTGCGGCTCTGAGGCTTGGCCGCGCCCGGGTGGCCCCCGGCGGGGGGTACAGCGAACGCCGGCAAAGGCGGTTTGCCGATGTTGGAGAGGCGCCGATTCCGGTACCGTCTGTGAATCAGTCGATGGCGCGCCCGATGGGGGCGCGGCCTCCTGGTTCGGGTGACAGCGATGAGAGTGCGAAGATTTGCGGCGGCTTTGCTCACCACGGTCGCCGTCTCGACAGGATTTCTCGGCTGCTCTGACGACTCCGACGAAGGCCCCGGAGGAACATCGACGAGCGACGGCGCGGGCGCGGGGAGCGACGGCGCGGGCACGACGGGCAATGGCGGCTCCAGCGACGGCGGCTCCGGCGACGGTGGCCCTGGCGACGGGGGCTCCGGCAGCGGCGACGGCGGCTCCAGCGCCCACAGCGGCGCCGGGGGCGGCGACGGCGGCTCCGGCGACGGCGGCTCCGGCGAGGGCGGCTCCGGTGAAGCGCGCGGGCTCGGCGCCCGGTGCGCGAAAGACGCGGACTGCGGCCCGCGCGGCCACTGCTTCACGGAATCTGGCGACGACCTCTTCGGCGGAGGCCCGGCGGGCGGGTACTGCACGACCGCGTGCGAACAGGACAGCGACTGCGAGGGCGAAGGCAGCGCGTGCTTCGACGGCCTCTGCTTTCTGGGCTGCGCCGCGGGCGAGCCCCCGCTCATGAGCATCGTCGACAAGCTCGATCCGGCGAAGTGCCACGGCCGCGAGGAGCTGCGCTGCGAGGACATCGATGACGTGTCCGTGTGCCTGCCGAACTGCGGCTCCGACAGCCAGTGCGGCGGCGGCCGGGTGTGCGACCCCCGGATGAACGTTTGCGTCGACGAGCCCACGCGAGGGCTGCCCACAGGGGCCCAGTGCGCGATCAAGGCCGACGGCACGGATCCCTGCGCGGGGTGGTGCATCGAAGTCGGCACCAATCTCGGCGTGTGCGCCGGCCTGTGCGGGCTCGGCGGGGACGCCGCCAACGAGGACTGCGGAGGCCTGGAGAAGGGCCTCTGTGCGTATCCTTTCGCGGACGAGCCCGGGGTCGGCGACGTCGGTATGTGCACCAACGCGTGCACGAGCCACAGCGACTGCTTGCTGCCGACCTCCGCGTGCGTGTTCCTTGGCGTGGAGACCAATGGATTCTGTCTCTTCGGCGTGACGAAGTGCCCGAGAGGCCAGTCGTCCTGCGCGGACGGCGAGGTCTGCACCCTGACGCCCAAGGGCCGTCTGTGCCTCGACGAGAATTACCCCCTGGAGGACCCGGGCACAGGCGGTGCGGGTGGCGGCGGCGGCGCCGGTGGAATGGGCGGCGCGGATGCCGCGAGCAGCACGAGCAGCACGAGCGGCGCGGGCGGCGCGGATGCCGCGAGCAGCACGAGCGGCGCGGGCGGCGCGGATGCCGCGAGCAGCACGAGCGGCGCGGGCGGCGCGGATGCCGCGAGCAGCACGAGCGGCGCGGGCGGCGCGGGCGGCGCGGATGCCGCGAGCAGCACGAGCGGCGCGGGCGGCGCGGATGCCGCGAGCAGTACGAGCAGCGCGGGCGGCGCAGGCGGCACGGATGCCGCGGGCGGCGCAGGCGGCACGAATGGCGCAGGCGGCACCGATGCCTCGGGTGGCGCAGGCGGCACGAATGGCGCAGGTGGCACGAGTGGAGCAGGCGGCACGGATGGCATCGGCGGCACGGATGCCTCGGGTGGCGCAGGCGGCTCCCTCGATGGGTCGTCGGTGTCTGCCGGGGGCGCCGAGTAGCCTCGGGTTGGGCACTTATCTCGTGAAGCCTTCCCGCTAGGCCGCCAGGCGAACGCTCGCGTGCGTGCGCATGCGCACAAGCGTTTGTAATTGCTAATTATTTTCATTCGATGCCAGGACCCGGCAGAGAGCGCTCCGTCCTCACGCAGCAGGCGGCGTGGCCCTCGCCAGGGATTTCCCGGGGGAAGCGCGATCAGGGCGCTGGCCGCTCCTGTCCAAGGAGCAGCGTCGTCGCTTCGGGCGCACGCCAGTCCCTCGCGCCCGTGAAGCGGAGGGACATCCTGCCGTCCGCCTCCACCAGGAAGGTGTCGGGCAACGTCGAGACCCCGAACCGCCGCTGCACCGCAGGAGATCCGGCCCGCACGACGCCGGGAGGGACCTCGCCCCCGAAGAAGGCGCGCACGACGTCCCAGTTCTCGTCGACGCTCACGGCCACGAGCTGGAGCCTCCCGGCCTTCTCCAGCTGCCGGCCGAGCTCCAGCAAGCGCGGGAGCTCGGCGCGGCAGGGGGCGCACCACGTGGCCCAGAAGTGGAGCAGCACCGGCCGGCCGCGCAAGGCGGTCGCGCGAAGCAAGGTCCCGTCCGGCTGCTCGAAGGTGGCGTCCGGTACGGGGTCGGCTGCATGGAGCCGCTCGTACGCGAAGGGGCGACTCGGCCGCTCCGCGTCGTGGCGACGCTCCACGGCCCAGTAGAGCCCCATCGCGAGCGCCTGGACAAGGACCAAGACGCCCGCGGTGACGACGATCGCGCGCAGGTGGGAGCGCGCTGTCATCGGCTACTCCGCCGCAGGCGACAGGGCCGGGCCAGCGGGCCGCGGAGGCTCGGAGGCGCCCGTCTCGCCGGCGGCGTCCGCGCGGAGCCTCCCGCCGACCACGCTGTAGAGCGCCGGCAGGACGAGCAGCGTGAGCAGCGTGGAGGAGATCACGCCGCCGATCACGACGGTCGCGAGCGGGCGCTGGACCTCGGCGCCGATACCCGTGTTCAGCGCCATCGGCACGAAGCCCAGGGAGGCGACCAGCGCCGTCATGAGGACCGGGCGGAGTCGCCGCTCGGCTGCCAGCTCGATGGCGTCCCGCACCGGCATCCCGGCCGCTGTGAGCTGCCGGATGGTCGAGACGAGCACCATGTCCCCGAGCACCGCGACGCCTGAGAGCGCCACGAACCCGACGCCCGCGGAGATGCTGAAGGGCAGGTCGCAAAGCCAGAGCGCGACGACGCCGCCGATCGCGGCGAACGGGACGCCCGTGAAGACGCGGACCGCATCCAGGAGCCGCCCGTAGGTGAAGTAGAGCAGCAGCAGGATCAGCCCGAGCGCGATGGGCACGACGACGAGCAGGCGCGCCTGCGCCCGCTCGAGGTGCTCGAACTGCCCGCCGAAGCGGACGTAATAGCCGGGCGGGAGCTCGACCTCGTCGAGCCTCGCCCTCGCCTCCTCGACGAAGGTGCCCACGTCGCGGCCCCGGACGTTCGCCTGCACGACGATCCGGCGCTTGGCCCACTCGCGGTTGATCGCGGCCGGCCCCTCGGTCGTGCGGATCTTCGCGAGCCGCGCGAGCGGGATGCGCTCGCCGCCGGCCGCGGTGACCAGGATGCGGCCGATGGAGGCGGGGTCCTCCCGGTAGCGATCGTCGATGCGCAGCACCACGGGGAAGCGGCGCTCGCCCTCCTGGAGCTGCCCCACCTCCCGCGCGCCGAGGGCCTCGACGACATCCAGGACGTCGGCGGCCGCGATGCCGTGGCGGGCGATGGCGGCGCGGTCGACCTCGATCTCGAGCACGGGCTGGCCTGTCACCTGCTCGGTCACCACGTCCGCGGCGCCGGGGATCTTCTTGAGGGCGGCCTCGATCTCGCGCGCCTTCTGCTTGAGCGTGTCGAAGTCGTCGCCGAACAGCTTCACCCCCAGATCGGCCCGGATCCCCGCGACCATCTCGTTGACCCGCATCTCGATCGGCTGCGTGTAGATGACGCGCATGCCCGGCATCCCCGAGAGCTCCGACTCCATCGCCTGGACGAGCTCGTCCTGCGTGGCGGCGCGCTTCCATGCCTCTCGCGGCTTGAGCGTGATGAACATGTCCGACAGCTCGAGCCCCATCGGGTCCGTCGCCACCTCCGCCGTGCCGGTGCGGGTCCAGACGCGCTCGATCTCGTCCGGAAACCTGTCGAGGAGGATCCGCTCGAGCTGGGTGCCGTAGCGGATCGACTCGCCAGCCGAGACACCCGAGAGCCGCACGGTGTTGGCGACGATCGTCCCCTCACGGAGCCGCGGCACGAACTCGGCGCCGAGCCGCGTCGCGAGGAAGGCCGCGTTGCCGAGGAGCAGCGCGGCGCCGGCGAGCACCGCCCAGCGCCACCGCAGCGCGAGCTGCAGCGCGGGCCGGTAGGCCCGCTTGAGGAGGCGGACGAGCACGTTCTCGCGCTCCTTCATACGCCGCGGCAGGAGCAGGCTCGCGAGCGCCGGCAGGAGCGTGAGCGACAGGATCATCGAGCCGATGAGCGCGAAGATGACGGTGAGCGCCATCGGCCGGAACAGCTTCCCCTCCGCCCCCTCGAGCGCGAGGATCGGCAGGTAGACGATCATGATGATGAGCTCGCCGAACATCGTCGGCTTGCGCACCTCGATCGAGGCGTCGCGCACGACGTCCGTCGTGCTCCGGTCGCTCGCGTCCTCCGAGAGCCGCCGGACCGAGTTCTCGACCATGATCACCGAGCTGTCGACGACGAGGCCGAAGTCGATCGCGCCGAGGCTCATCAGGCTCCCCGCGACGCCCGCGCGCAGCATCAGATCGAAGGCGAAGAGCATCGACAGCGGGATGGCCGAGGCCACGATGAGCCCGGCGCGGAGGTTGCCGAGGAAGGCGAAGAGCACCGCGACGACGAGCAGCGCGCCCTCGAGCAGGTTCTTCTCGACGGTGCCGAGCACCTTGTCGATGAGCTCGGTGCGGTCGTAGACGACGGCGACGTCGACGCCTCTCGGGAGGCTCTTCTTGACCTCCTCCAGGCGCGCCTTGAGCCGCGTCGTGACGTCGTGGCTGTTCTCGCCCATCAGCATGAAGCCGAGGCCGAGCACGACCTCCCCCTGGCCGTCGGCGGTGACCGCGCCCCGCCGGATCTCGCGCCCCTCGACCACCCGGGCGACGTCGCGCACGCGGATGGGCGCCCCGCCCTTGGCGGCGACCACGATGTCCTCGATGTCGCTCACGCGCGTGGCGATGCCGATGCCCTGGATCAGCGCGGACTCGCCGGCCTGGTCCAGGTTGCCCCCGCCCACGTTCGCGTTGTTGCGCTCCAGGGCTTCGGAGAGGTCGTGGAGCGAGAGCCCCCGCGCCGTGAGCTCCGCCGGGTCGACGAGCACCTGGATCTGCCGCTCATCGCCGCCCCACGCGTTGACCTCGGCCACGCCGCGCACCGAGCGGAGCTGCGGCGCGATGACCCAGTCGTGGACCGTGCGCAGCTCGCTCAGCGACTTGCCCTTGCCGGTGACCACGTAGTGGAACACCTCACCGAGCCCGGTGGCGACCGGGCCGAGCTCAGGGCGATGGATCCCCGGCGGCAGCGTCACGGTCTGGAGCCGCTCCATGACGACCTGGCGGGCCAGGTAGATGTCCGTGTCGTCCTCGAAGCGGGCGGTGACCTGGGAGAGGCCGAAGCGGGAGAGCGAGCGGACCTCTTCGAGCCTGGGCAGGCCCGAGATCGCCTGCTCGACAGGGGCGGTGATCTGGCGCTCGATCTCGACGGGGGAGAGGGCAGGAGCGACCGTGTTGATCTGCACCTGCACAGGCGTCGTGTCCGGGAAGGCGTCGATCGGCAGGCGGCGGAACGCGAGGAGGCCCGCCAGGGAGAGGCCGATCGAGGCCAGGATCACGAGGAACCGGTGGCGGAGCGACCAGGTGATGACGGCGTTCAGCATGGCCTGCGCCTCAGTCCTCACCGCAGCAGCCGGCGCCGATGCTCTCCTTGAGGGTCTCGGTCTTGAGCAGGAAGCTCCCCTCGGTCGCAACCTCCTCGCCCGGGCGCACGCCCTTGGTCACCGCGACAAGGTCGCCCTCCGTCGCCCCGATCTCGACCCGCCGCGCCTCGAACTGGTCGTCCGCGAGCCGCACGAACACGAGCTTCACGGTCTTCGCGCGCTGCACCGCGGCGCGGGGCACCACGACCGCCGCGCGGGACGGGGCGAGGATGCGCGCCCGGCCGAACATGTTGGCCCGCAGCGCGCCGCCCGGGTTCGCGAGCGGGACGCGCGCCTTGGCCGTGCGCGTGGCCGGATCGATGGCCGGCGCAACGTACGTGATCTCCCCTCTGAGCTCGCGCCCCTCGATGCCGTCGACCTCGATGACCACCGGCTGCTTCGGCGAGACGGCCGGTAGATCGGTCTCGGGGACGTCGAGCTCGGCCCACATGCTCGAGACGTCGACCACCTCGAACAGGGTCTCCTCGACGCCGACCAGCCTGCCCACCGTCGCCTTCCGCTGCGTCACGACGCCGGCGAGCGGGGTCGTGAGCGTGTAGCCCCCGCTCCCGCCCGCGCTCGCGCCCACGACGGCAAGCGAGGCCGCGAAGGAGGCGCGCTCGGCGCGGGCGGCGTCGAGCTCCTGCTGCGCGGCGAGCACGCTCCGGCGCGACGAGATCCCCTCCTTTTCGAGCTGCTCCTCGCGCTTCAGGTTCTCCTCGGCGATCGTGAGGCGCGACTGCGCGCTGGCCAGCCGCGAGCGATCGGCGCCCACGTCGGCGCTGTCGATGATCGCGAGCGGCGCGCCCTTCTTGACCTCCGCGCCGACGTCCACGTGGAGCTGCCGGACGACCCCCGGGGCGCGGGCGTTGATCTCCGCCACCTTGAGCGCGTCGTAGACGATCCTGGCGGTCACGGGGATGCCGCCGCCGCCCTGACGCTCGACGGCCTTCGCGGTGAGGATCCCGGCGAGCCGGGCCGTGTCCTTGGCCTTGAACTTGACCTTCGTCCCGTCCGCCGGCGCGCCGTCGCTCGCCACGTCGGCCGCCGGCTTGCCTCCGCGCTCGGGGTGGCAGATGGGACAGATGGACTCCGGGAGCTCGTGCTCCTTGCACCAGTCTCCCTTGGCCTGGAAGACGGGGACGAGCTTCGGGTTGCACTTCGTGCAGAGGGCTTCCAGCACGCCGTGCTCCTTGCACATGGCGCCCTCGACGGCCGACGCCGCGCCCCGCTTCGCCCCGGCCTTCTCCGCCGCGGCGTTGTCGGTCGCTTTGCCTCCGCAGCCCGGGAGCGCGGCGAGGAGCAGGAGCACCGCGATGCCAGCGCGGCCTGGCACGTCAGCTCTCCTTCGGCGGCCGGACGATCTTCAGATCGGGATTGCACTTGAGGCACTGCGACTCGGGCAGCCCGTGCTCGGCGCACCAGTCCCCCGTGGCCTTGAAGGCCGGGATCAGATCCGGGTTGCAGCGGGTGCACTGCGACTCGGGCACCTGGTGCTCTCCGCACCAGTCCTCGTGGGAGCCGGGCTTCACGTCCGCGGGGGCGTGCGCCGCGTTCGCCTGCGTCTGCTCAGGCGCGGCCTTGCCGGCGCTCGGCGCCTCCTTCGAGCACGACGCGGCGCCGAGGGCGAAGACGCAGATCAGGACCGAGATGGAACGAAGCTTCATGGGCCTTTTCTCTTGGTTGTTCGCGACGTCACGCGACTCTTCACACCCCTGCAGCCTTGTCCGAGAGCGATTGGATGCACATCCGCAGCCCCTCGCGGAGGTTCCGCAGCGTGGTCACGGCGGACAGCTCCAGGCCGAGCGACGTGATCAGCGCGGCCACCGCGGGGCGCACGCCCGTGATGACCCCCTTGGCGCCGAGCAGCTCGACCGCGCGGATGATCCGGATCACGTGATCGGCGGTCTCGCCGTCGATGCTGTCCACGCCGGTCATGTCGAGGATCGCATAGCGGGAGCCCGTCCTGACGATGGCGTCGAGCAGCTCCTCGGTGATCACCCCGGCCCGCACGCCGTCGAGCGTGCCGATCAACGGGAGCGTCAGCACGCCGTCCCACACCTGGATGATCGGGGTGGCGAGCGCGCGGAGCTCGTGCTGCTGCCGCTCGATCAACGACAGCTTGTCGCGGAGCTCCTGCTCGGTCCTCTGGAGCTCCTCGGCGATGCGGGCGCGCTCCTCGACCTCGCGCTTCAGCTTGTGCAGCGCGATGGCCAGATCCGTCTTCGTCGCCCGCTCCTCGTCGAGCAGGCTCTGCAGCCGGTCCTCCAGGCTGGTCGTGGAGGGGCGCACCGTGAACTCGTCGTGGGCGTCGCCCCGCGCTGCGAACGACGTCTGCTCGACGTCGCACTCCTCCCCAAAGAGCCGGGTGCAGAGCCCGGCCAGCTTGCCCGCGATCATGCTGCTGCCCCAGCAGACATCGAGCTCCTTCTGGTAGACCGACTCCCACCCGTTCACCACGCGGAAGCGGGCCTCCTTCCGCTCCCGGTCCAGGGAGAGCACGTGCCACACGCCCCAGCCCGCCGTGGCCGCGCCGAGCCCGAGCGCCTTGAAGCCCTCCTCGAACGTCGGATAACCGGAGATGTATTTCCAGTCGTCATCGATGCTGAGCCGCCCCCCGCTCTCCACGGCGAGGTTGAAGCGCTCGGTCCCCGCCATCCGCTGGAAGCCGGACATCAGGCCAACCACGCTGCTCGGCAGGAACATCGACACCGAGGGGACGCCGGCCCAGGTGCACTGCCCGTTCTCGAGATCCCACTCGATCGCCATCCCCTCGACGACGACGCGGATCCTCTTGTCCAGAAGCTCAGAGCTTGTGCTCATAAATTCTCCGAGTCCACGAGCGCGCCCGCGCGCCCGCCGCAGTGTACCGGCTCGACCCGGCGCGCGTCGCCCTCGACGGGCGAGCCACGGCTGGCCTCGATCCGGCCAAGACGGCGCTCCGGGGCTCGGGACGCGCTGCCGCCGCCCCCACGTGCTCGTCCCGCGGAACCCGCCGCTCGTGGCCGAGAACCTGGCGCTCGTCGGTTCGTCCCTGATCTTCGCGAGCTCGGCTGGCAGCCTGGCGCGGCATGAAACCAATCTCGCAATGGCTTATGGCAGCCGGCCTTGTCACGCTGGCTGTCCCACAAACTGGGTGCAGCGGGGAGTCGCCCGCACTTCCCAAGCGGGACGAGCTCCGCGAGGAGCTCGAGCGTCGCCTCTCGGACGCGGCCGCGGCCGGGTTCTCCGGGTCGGTGTTGGTCACGGTCGACGGGGCCGAGGTGCTCGCGCGCGGCTACGGCTTGGCGGATCGAGACCACAACATCCCCAATGTCGCCGGCACGGCGTACGACTTCGGCTCCGTGATGAAGGACCTGACAGCGACGGCCATCTTCAAGCTCGAAGGCGACCACAAGCTCGCCGTCACCGACTCGCTCGCGACCCTCTTCGATGACGTGCCGGCCGACAAGGCCGAGATCACGCTCGTTCAGATCCTCCAGCACCGCGCCGGGTTCGATGAGTACCACGACACGGAGGGTGACTTCGAGCCGATGACGCGGCTCGAAGCACGCCAGCGGATCTTCGCGCAGGAGCTGCTGTTCGAGCCGGGGAGCGACGAGGAATACTCCAACTCCGGCTACACGCTGCTCGCCGATGTCGTGGAGACCGTCTCGGGACGAGCGTTCACGGACTATGTGCGCGACGAGCTCTTCGCTCCCGCCCACATGCAACAGAGCGGGTTCTTCGGTGACCCGCTCTGGGAGCGGGTCGACACCGCGATCGGATACGACGCCTCGACCTTCGGGGAGAACGACCCCGCCGGATGGCCGTACACCTGGTCGCTCGTCGGCAATGGCGGGCTGGTGACGACCGTCTCCGACCTCGAGCGCTGGCTGGTCGCCGTCTGGAAGGGGGAGGTGCTCGGTCCGGCCGCGTTCGAGTCGTACGAGGCGCATTACCTCTCGGGCGGCGCCCACGACCTCGAGGGCAAGACGGTCTACGCCGCGGCCGGAGCCGGCGACTATGGCCTTGGGGGGGTCGCGATCGACTGCCCGGCGGCGAACACGCGCGTGATCCTCGGGACGAACACGTACGACGTGTTCGACATCGAGGGCTTCGGGCTCGAGCTGGGGAAGCTGGTCCTCTCGACCGAGAGAGGCGAGCCGAGATCCGAGAGGGAGCGGGCGAAGTCGAGGCCCGACGTGTCTCCAGGGCGATCGACGAGCCGGATATCGACGAAGACGGCGTCGATGCCGAGCTCGATGCGATCGAGCGCCTCTCGAGCAGCCTCGACGTTCGTCAACGCGGCGATGGTTCCGAATCTCCCGGTATCGCGCAGCAGCTCCACGAGGAAGGTGTTGGCGATGGATCTGGCGATCCCGGCGGTGAACGCGAGCACGACGAGCTGACGCCAGATCGGCGCGCGCTGCGGTCCGATGCGGCGCGCCGCCAGCGTGAGCGCGCCGAGGACCGCCGCGACCCACACCGCGATGCCCAGCCCGCGCCAGGGTTCGAAGCTTCCCTGGTCGATCCAGCCGAGGAGCCAGAGCACGGCCGTGGTGATCACCACGGCCTTGCCGACGTGGGCCTTTCCCTCGCTTGCGGGCTCCCGCGCCACCCGTTCGACACTAGCAGCGCCGGGTCCCCCCGTGTCGCGGACCGAGCGGTCGCGCGCCGCTCGCCCGCGATCTCGCTCCATCGCCGGTCCCCGGGCGGCGAGAGATTCCCTGTCTGCCGCGCTCGGGAGCGGCGCTCGCCGCGCGGCGGGCGCACAGCGGCCGCGATTGTGGCGAGTCGCTCCGCTCACGTAGACTGCGGCCCCCGATGCTCCTCACGCTCACCACCACGCACAGGCCGGCGACCGATCTTGGCTACCTGCTCGTCAAGAACCCTGCGTACACGCAGTCGTTCCCGCTGTCGTTCGGCAAGGCGCACGTGTTCTATCCCGAGGCGACCGAGGAGCGGTGCACAGCGGCGCTGCTGCTCGACGTCGACCCCGTGGACCTCGTGCGCGGGCGCGGCGCGGGCGAGCCCGGGACGCTCGCGCAGTACGTGAACGACCGGCCCTACGTCGCCTCGTCGTTCCTCTCCGTGGCGATCGCGCAGGTCTTCGGCTCGGCGCTCGGCGGCAAGTGCCGCGACCGCCCGGAGCTCGCCGACGCGCCGATCCCCCTCTCCGCCACGATCGAGGCCCTGCCGTGCCGCGGCGGAGAGGCGCTGCTCCGGCGGCTCTTCGAGCCGCTGGGCTACGAGATCGCGGCCGAGCGCCTCCCGCTCGACGAGACGTTCCCGGAGTGGGGCCAGAGCGCGTACCTGCGCGTCTCGCTCGCGAGGACGTGCCGGCTCAGGGAGCTGCTCGCGCACCTCTACGTGCTCGTGCCCGTGCTCGACGACAAGAAGCACTACTACGTGGGCGACGCCGAGGTCGACAACCTCCTCGCCAAGGGCAAGGGGTGGCTCGCCGAGCACCCGGAGCGCGAGGCGATCGCGCTCCGCTACCTGAAGCACAGCCGGCCGCTCTTCCGGGCCGCGCTCGCGCGGCTCGTGGCCGACGACGAGGCGAGCCCCGAGGAGGCCGAGGACGAGAAGGCCGCGCCCGAGGACCGCGGCGAGGCGCGGATCAGCCTCGACGAGGCGCGGCGCGAGGCCGTGGTCGCGGCGCTCCGCCGGGCCGAGGCGAGGAGCGTGCTCGACCTCGGCTGCGGCGAGGGCAAGCTGCTGAAGCGCCTCGTCGACGAGCGCGTCTTCGAGCGCGTGGCGGGCGCCGACGTCTCCATGCGCAGCCTCGAGATCGCCAGGAACCGGCTGCGCCTCGACGACCTGCCCGACAAGCAGCGGCGGCGCATCCAGCTCTTCCAGGCGTCGGTCACCTACCGCGACGCGCGCTTCTCGGGCTACGACGCCGCGACCCTCGTCGAGGTCATCGAGCACGTGGACCTCTCGCGGCTCGGCGCGCTCACGCGCAGCGTCTTCGAGCACGCGCGGCCGCGCGTCGTCCTCGTGACCACCCCGAACGCCGAGTACAACGCGCTGTTCGAGGGGCTGCCGCGCGGCGCGCTCCGCCACGGCGACCACCGCTTCGAGTGGACGCGCGCCGAGTTCCACGCCTTCTGCGAGGGGGTCGCGGCCGCGCACGGCTACGCCGTCGAGCACCTGCCCATCGGCCCGATGGATCCCTCGCTCGGCGCGCCGACGCAGATGGCGATCTTCACGCGCGAGGGCGGCGGGGGCAGCGCGGGCGGCGCCAGCAGCACCAACGGCGCGGGCGGCGGAGAGGCCCAGGACGGCGGCGCGGGCGGCGCGGGCAGCGCCCTCGCGCAGGCGATGGAGGCGGCGTCGTGAGCGAGCAGGCACCCCTCATCGTCCCTTCCCTCTCGCTGGTCGTGCTCGTCGGCGCGTCCGGCTCCGGCAAGAGCACGTTCGCGAGGGCGCACTTCAAGCCGACCGAAATCCTCTCGTCGGACCACTACCGCGGCGTCGTGTCCGACGACGAGAACGATCAGTCCGCCAGCGCGGCCGCCTTCGAGGTCCTGCACTTCATCGCGGGCAAGCGGCTCGCGTCGGGGCGGCTCGCCGTTGTCGACGCGACCAACGTACAGGCGGACGCGCGCAGGCCGCTCGTCGCGCTCGCGCGCGAGCACCACGTGCTGCCGGTGGCCATCGTGCTCGACATGCCGGAGAAGCTCTGCCACGCGCGCAACGCCGGCCGGCCAGACCGGCAGTTCGGCCCGCACGTCGTGCGGGGCCAGAGCCGCGAGCTGCGCCGCTCGCTCAAGGAGCTCCGGCGCGAGGGCTTCCGCTACGTGCACGTGCTCTCCTCGCCCGAGGAGGTGGCGGCGGCCACGATCGAGCGGCAGCGCCTGTGGACCGACCGCCGCGACGAGCGCGGGCCGTTCGACATCATCGGCGACGTCCACGGCTGCTTCGACGAGCTTGTCGAGCTGCTCGAGGCGCTCGGCTACAAGCTGGAGGGGCTGCCGGACGCGCCGCGCGCGTTGCACCCCGAGGGCCGGCGCGCGATCTTCCTCGGCGACCTCGTGGACCGCGGGCCGCGCTCGCCCGACGTGCTGCGCCTCGCGATGGCGATGGTCGAGTCGGGCGCCGCGCTCTGCGTGCCCGGCAACCACGACGTGAAGCTGCTCAAGAAGCTGCGCGGGCGCGACGTGAAGCCGACGCACGGGCTCGAGCGGACGCTCGAGCAGCTCGAGGCGGAGACGGACGCGTTCAAGGCGAAGGCGGCGGACTTCATCGACGGGCTCGTCAGCCACTACGTGCTCGACGACGGCAACCTCGCGGTCGCGCACGCGGGGGTGAAGGAGGCGTTCCAGGGCCGGGGCTCGGGCGCGGTGCGCGAGTTCTGCCTGTACGGCGAGACCACGGGCGAGACCGACGAGTACGGCCTGCCCGTGCGGTACAACTGGGCCTCGGAGTACCGCGGCAAGGCGATGGTGGTCTACGGCCACACGCCGACGACGGTGGCCGAGTGGGAGAACCGCACGATCTGCATCGACACGGGGTGCGTGTTCGGCGGCGCGCTCACGGCGCTCCGCTACCCGGAGCGCGAGCTCGTCGAGGTCAAGTCGCGCCGCGTGTACTACGAGCCCGCGAAGCCGCTCGCGCCGCTCGCGGGCGAGCCGAAGGCCGGATCGCGCGGGCAGGCCTACGACGTGCTCGACATCGACGACGTGCGCGGCCGGCGCGCGATCCGGACGCGGGTGCACGGCATGGTGACGATCCGCGAGGAGAACGCGGCGGCGGCGCTCGAGGCGATGAGCCGCTTCGCCGTGGATCCTCGGTGGCTCATCTACCTGCCGCCCACGATGTCGCCGAGCGAGACGTCGAAGGACGGGGGCCTGCTCGAGCACCCGCGCGAGGCGTTCGCGTACTTCCGGCAGAACGGCGTGGGCCGCGTCGTCTGCGAGGAGAAGCACATGGGGTCGCGCGCGGTGCTCGTCGTGTGCCGCGACGAGGCCGCGCGGCGGCGGCGGTTCCGCCTCGACGAGGGGCCGCTCGGCGTGTGCACGACGCGCACGGGCAGGCCGTTCTTCTCGGACGAGGCGCGGAGCCGGGAGCTCATCGACCGGGTGCGGGCGGCGATGGATCGGGCGGATCTGTGGGCCGAGCTGCGCACGGACTGGGTCTGCCTCGACGCGGAGCTCCTGCCCTGGTCGGCGAAGGCGCAGGATCTCCTGCGCGGCCAGTACGCCGCCGTGGGCTCGTCGGGCCGCGCTTCGCTCGACGCGGCGGTGCGGGCGCTGGAGAAGGCCGCCGCGCGCGACGAGAGCGCGCGGGTGCTGCTCGAGCGCCACGCGGCCCGGAAGGCGGCGATGGACGGGTACGTGGCGGCTTACCGGCGCTACTGCTGGCCGGTGCGGTCGCTGGCGGACATCCGTCTGGCGCCGTTCCACCTGCTCGCGAGCGAGGGCGCGGTGCACGCGGCGCGGGACCACGGCTTCCACCTGCGGCAGCTCGCGCGGCTCGCCGAGGTCGATCCGGCGTTCTTCGTGGAGACCCCGCACCGCGTGGTCGACCTCTCGGACCCGCAGAGCGAGGCGCAGGCGGTGGCCTTCTGGACGGAGATGGTCGAGCGCGGCGGCGAGGGCATGGTGGTGAAGTCGTGGGAGTGGGTCGTGCGCGGCCCGCGCGGGCTCGTCCAGCCGGCGATCAAGTGTCGCGGGCCGGAGTACCTGCGCATCATCTACGGGCCGGAGTACCTGATGCCGCAGCACCTCACGCGGCTGCGGAGCCGCAGCGTGTCGGGGAAGCGCGCGCTCGCGCTGCGGGAGTACGCGCTCGGCCTGGAGGCGCTCCACCGATTCGTGGAGGGCGAGCCGCTCCATCGCGTGCACGAGTGTGTGTTCGGGGTGCTCGCGCTGGAGAGCGAGCCGATCGATCCGCGGCTGTGACGGGGGTCGGCCAGACGCCTGGCTATCCATCGCCAGACGTCTGGCCGTCGACCTCGGCGGCGACGATCCCGAGGAAGGCGCCGCGCCGGTGAGGCTCAGGGCACGGCCATCTCGAACGCCACCGCGTAGTTCGGCTGCGCGGTCCCCGTCATCGATCCGACGAAAGGATCGGAGTCGCGCAGCTGGCCCGAGCGCCACGTCCGGCCGGAGAACGCCGTCCCGTCGCTGGTCATGGCGTAGCCGACCCAGACGCCCGTCGCAGGGAGATCGTTGCCGACCGTGATGCGCACGGTGTCGCCCGAGATCGCGACGGAGCTGATCGGGATCCTGGTGCTCGCCGTGCGGACCTCGAACCCGCGCCCCTGCGCCCACTCGGTGAGCGCGCTCTGGTGCGGCGCGGGGAGCGAGCTGTCCCAGGCGAGCGGCGGCACGGGCACGTGGAAGTGCACCGTGATGACGCGACCGCTGCGCTCGACCCGCGTCGGCTGGAGCGGCTGCCAGTCACGGCCCTGCACGACCTTCTCGTTGTAGATCTGCCCGAGCTTCTCGCCGAGCCGCTCGTACCCGATCGCGGTCATGTGGATGTTGTCGCTCGCGTACGGGTACTGGTACTTCGGCCCGGAGCAGATGATGTCCCCCGGGCGGTCGATCCCGGCCTGCCACTGCGCGAGCGTGGCTGCCGACCGCTGGTTCGAGCCGCTCGGATAGGCGTGCTGCTGCGACACGAACATCGGGATCGATCGGGTCTGCCCGGTCAACGGCTTGAGATCGGCGTTGTAGTCCGACCAGAGCTTGATGAGGTCGTTCTTGTAGCTGGAGCTGCCGGCGTCCGACTCGCCGTGAGTGATCACGATCGCGCCGACGCCAGGCAGCAAACGATCGAGACTGAGCCCCAGCTCAGCAAGCTAGCAAAGCGCATAAATCTTCTCCTGAAAGCGGCCGAGCGGGCCGCAAGCAAACTCCATGAGTTGCCACGTTGGACCCGCGGAGGACACAGAGCTCCTTCGCGGGGAGGCGGGTAAACTCCCCTACCATGCCGGAACGATGAAACCGCCAAGACGCCAAAAGACGCCAAGATTCTTAAGATTTTTCTTGGCGTCTTTTGGCGTCTTGGCGGTTCAACATCCCCACCTTCGGCCAAAGCCCCCGCCACCCCTGCGCGCTCTCGTCCGTGCCCTCTGTGCCTCGTCGATTCCTTCTCTCACGAGGCCAGAAGCGAGCTCCAGCCGCTCGGCGACAGAGCGCTCCGCGGCTGACTCGGGTCCGGATTGCTCGGCCCGCGCGCATCGCGGCGGGAGGGGGCCCGCGGGGCGCGGGCCCGCTTCGTCACGGCGACAGCGTCACGGACTTCGCGTCGAGCGCCACTTCGTAGTAGCCGTGCGGATCCCAGCTCAGCGGAACGCCGTTCTGCTTGAGCGTGCCGCCGTTGACCGTCACGCGCAGGTACTTGCCCGGCGGGAAGTGGTCGGGCAGCTGCCACGTGTAGGTCGTCGCGCCGCCGGACGTCGAGGAGGAGGCGGAGGAGACCGCCTTCTGGCCGCGCCAGTAAGCGCCGACGTTGACCACGCTGTCGAGCCACATGTCGCCGAGCGCCTTGGAGTGCTTGACGTGATCGACGAAGGCCTGGAGCTGTACGGGCTGATAGGCGCCATCGGAGCCGCCGGTGAAGCCGTGCACCAGGACGGTGCGCCACTTCTTGGCGTCCCGCGCGCTCGTGACCTGCTGATCCATCGTCGCCGTGGAGGCGCCGGTCGGCGGGATGTAGCAGGGCAGCGTGAACGGATCGGTCGAGTCGTTCGGGCCGATGAGGTTGTTGGCCACGCCGCGGTTGATGAGGAAGCGCGTCCTGGCGATGCTCGAGTACACGGACGAGCCGTTCGGAGCCGCCATCGTCCACACCTTGGTGCCGAACCTGCTCTCGATGAACTGCGTCGCGGCGTCCGTATCGGCGCCACTGTCGTTGCTCGAATGGCTCTTCGTGTGGTTGCCGAGCTCGTGCCCGTCGTTCAGCGCCCTTTGCCACACCGAATTGGTCGATTCCGTCTTGCCGGTCTGGAGGTAGAAGGTGAACGGAACGTCGAGCGCGTTCAGCGTGTCGTAGTTCTGGATCTGGCTCGAGTTCGAGTCGTCGAACGTGTACGACACGGCGCCCGTGAAGCCGGCCCAGTTGATGACCCTGAACCCGCCGGCCGCGCCCGACGGCTTCGCGACGTTGCTGGGCCCGGGCGGCGTCGGAAGGCCGGAATTGACCATCGGGCCTCCACCGCTGCCGCCCGAACCGCCGCTCCCGCCCGCGCCTCCGCTCCCGCCCGCGCCTCCGCTCCCGCCTCCGCCTGAGCTGGCCGAGGTGCTGCTGCTCGAGCTGCTCGAAGCGCTGCTGGAGCTGCTCGAAGCGCTGCTGCTGGAGCTCACTGACGTCGAGCCGCCGTTCCCGTTGCCGTTGACCGACGTGATCGAGGGCTTCCCCGTGCCGTTCGCGCAGAACCCCCAGGTCGTCGACGCTCCTGCTCCCAGCGAGCCGTTGTAGCTCTCGTTGGTCGCGTTCAGCGTCCCATTCGACTGCGTGACCCGCGCGTTCCACGAGTTGGCCAGCGCCGCGCCGTTGAGCCCGATCGCCAGTCCCCACGAGGTGCTTGCCTTCGAGCTCCCGTTCTTCACGGTCACGTTGGCGCAGTACCCCGTCGGCCACTGCGACTGGTACGACAGCTCCGCCGACATCGTCCCGTCCGAGCTGAGCAGCTCGTCCTCCAGCGACAGGATCTCCTCGTCGTCTGGAGACGAAGCGATGCAGGCAGCCAGGCAGCAAGCGATCGAAACCAAGCCGAAGCTCAGCGAGCTAGCAAAGCGCATAAATTTTCTCCTAGGAGCGGCCGGATGGCCGCAAGCAAGTTCCGTAAGATGCCACGCCGACGCGCCGCGCGCAAAGCAGATGACACGGCGCGCTCAACCTATCTTTGTTTCGCAGCCCCCGATTTCCAGATTCCCGACGAGAGACCCTTCGATCACACCACGTACCGAGTCAAGCACAATTGCTCTCTCAAGCAGGCGATACATCAATACCATGCTGTGGTTCGATGTAACGAAGAAGCACAGTGCACATCGGAGGCCTTGAAGCCCATCAGCAGCAACAAAACTATTCATCGACGCGATTCACCAACATCGCGTCTCCCACGGTCATCCAGGTTCCTTCGAGAGAAACTATTTGAACCATGGGTACACAGAGCACACACGGGTGCACTTCTCTGTGCCCTCGCGACCTCTGTGGCTCGTGCTCGAAATCAGGGCCGCGCTCGAGCGACGCGGTAACAGAGCGCCTCTCAGCCGAATCGCCTCGTCGCCCAGGCTCACCCCATGCCGTCCCACATCCCGTAGGCCCCCGTGAGGTGTGGTCGTCGCGCGCGGCACGGACGGGCTGATGTTTGAGCCCAAATGACGTCCTGTGCCCGACGTGCGCAGCACGTCGGGCACAGGACGTCCCAGGCGAGTTCAGCCCGTCCGTGCCGCGCGCGACGACCACACCCCACGGGGGCCGGGCGGTTCGCCGAGGCCTCCCGCGCCACCGGGCCCGAGCCCCCACCAGCTATGCGTGGACGATGCCCGGCGCCTAGAGAGCCGAAATGACAGGTATATTACGGAGATAAGGTGAGCGCGGAGATTCGAGGAGATGCCTCAGCTCCACAGGCGCATCCGCGTCGTTCGGCTCGCGGCGGCGTACCTTCGTATGCCTCGCTCCGGAGCCTGACGGCTGAGCCCGTATCTCACGGATCTGCAAGGAGCAAGAGGCGGCGGACAGCACGCGAGCAGCGCTCCGTCCGCCGGGAGATCGCCGTCAAGCCGGGCGATCGAGCTCGTCCCAGAGGCGCACGTCGCTCCGCTCTTTCAGGAAGAGCCCGCCGACGACAACGGTGATGAGCGCCACCGCGATCGGATAGAGGAGCCCCGCGTAGATGTTGCCTGTCGCGACCGTCACCGACGAGGCGATGAGCGGCAAGAGCCCGCCGAACACGCCGTTGCCGACGTGGTACGGGATCGACAGCGACGTGTAACGCACCTTCGCAGGGAAGGCCTCGACCAGGTAGGCCGCGATCGGGCCATAGACCATCGTGACGAACAGCACGAGCACGAACACGAGCGCGGTGAGCACGACCGGGTTGTCCGCGTTCTGCTTCATCGCCCAGAACACGGGGAAGAAGCCGATCGCACCGCACAGGTTGCCCGCGAGCATGATCTTCTTGCGGCCGATGCGATCCGAGAGAGAGCCGAAGAACACGAAGAACGGCATGCCGAGGGCGAGCGCGGCGGCGACCACGATGGTGGCCGTGACGAAGGGGACCTTCAGCGTGTTCTGCAGGAAGTAGAGCGCGTAGAACTGCCCCGTGTACCAGACCACGCCCTGACCGGCCGTGGCGCCGAACAGGGCGACGAGGATGACCTTCCAGTTGCGCTTGTTGCCGAGGCTGTCCTTGATGGGCGCGGCCGACGTCTTCCCCTCGGCCTTGAGCTTGGCGAAGATCGGCGACTCCTTGAGGCGAGTACGCACGTAGAAGGACACGGCGACGAGGAACACCGACAGGAGGAACGGGATACGCCAGCCCCAGTCCTTGAACGTGTCCTCGCCCACGACAAGGCGGGTCCCGAGGATCACCGCCAGCGAGACGAACAGGCCGAGCGTCGCCGTGATCTGGATGAACGAGGTGTAGAAGCCGCGCTTCTCGTCGGGCGAGTGCTCGGCGACGTACACCGCCGCGCCGCCGTACTCACCGCCAAGCGCGAGGCCCTGCACGAGGCGGATCAGGACGAGCGCGAGCGGGGCGAAGAGCCCAATCTTCTCGTACGTGGGGAGGAGGCCGATCACCGCCGTCGCGCCGCCCATGAGCAGCAGCGTCACGAGAAATGCGTACTTCCGGCCGACGATATCGCCGACGCGCCCGAACACGAGCGCGCCGAACGGGCGGACGACGAAGCCCGTGGCGAACGTGCCGAGCGTCAAGAGGAAGCTCGCGGTCGGGTTGTCCTTCGGGAAGAAGTGGGTCGAGATGATCGCGGCGAGACTCCCGAAGATATAGAAGTCGTACCACTCGATCATCGTACCGCCAGCGGACGCGAAGATGACCTTCCAGAGCGTGGAGCTGTCGACGACCTCACGCCCGGCGGCCGCGGGGGCCGGGCTCGTGGGGTTCACGGCGAAGGTTTGGGGAGACGTCTGTGCCATGGGAACGGTTCCTCGGAGGAGTTCCAGCGCTTGTCGAGAGGGCCGGAGACGGGCTTACAGGCGCGCCGAGCGGTAAAGAGGCAGCCAGGGTGTCATTCATGGCTCGTCCTCCCTCGCACGCGATGGCGGAGGAGGGGCCGGGCAGCGCGCGGGGCGATGCCCCTGTCACCCCCGGCTCGCGGAATGCTGCTCTCTTTGATCTGAATACCACGCAAGCAGCCTTGAGAATACCTGTTCGTCCACGGGGCAAGCACGTTGGCAGGCTCGTTCGGCCACGTCTCGTTACGATCGGTAACACCCGACGTCCCGCGCCGACCGCTTCACCCCGCGCCCGCGAGCGGCAGCCGGACGACGACCGTCGTCCCCCGCCCCACCGCGCTCCGCAGCGCGAGGGACCCGCCGTGATCCTCGACGATCGAGCGCGAGAGCGGCAGGCCGAGCCCCGTGCCGCTCGGGTCGCGCTTCGTCGTCACGAACGGCTCCAGCACCGCGGCGAGGAGCTCCTCGGGGATGCCGCTGCCGTGGTCCTCGACCTCGACAACGATCTGGCCGGCCTCGATCCACCCTCGGACGGCGATGAGCGCGCCGGCCTCGGACGCGTCGCGGGCGTTCGCGAGCAGGTTGACGAAGACCTGGACGAGCTCGCGCCGGTCGCCGATGACGACGAGCGAGTCGGGACAGGCCTGGTCCACCCGGACGTGGGGCGCCGCGCGATCGAGCCGGATGAGCCGCACGGCCTCGGCGACCACCTCGGAGAGCGCCACGCGCCCGACCCGCGCGCGCGCGCCCTCGCCGGGCTTCGGCACGGCGCCGGTGCGGCTGTGGTCGAGCAGGGAGCGCAGGATGGCCTCGATGCGCGCCGCCTCGCCGAGGATGAGGCCCGCCCGCGCGCGGATCTCGTCGCTGTCGGACTCGGCGCGGAGGTTCTGCGCGAGGCAGGCGATGCCGGTGAGCGGGTTGCCGACCTCGTGGGCCACGCCGGCGGCGAGGCGGCCGAGCTGGGCGAGGCGGTCGCGGTGGGCGAGCTGCGCCTCGAGCGCGCGCTGCTCGGTGCGGTCCTCCACGAGGAGGACCACGCCCCCCGAGGCTGCGCGCGCGTCGAGCGGGTCGAGCGCGGCGCGGTGGACGCGCAGCGAGCGCGCGCGGCCGGCCACGTGCGCCTCGATCTCGTCCGCGCCGCCCTCGCCCGCGGAGGCGGCGCGGGCGGCGCGCGCGAACAGCTCCGCGAACGGGGCCGGCAGCCGGTCGAGCGGCGCCCCGACGAGGTCGCGCTCCTCGGCGCCGACGAGCGCCTCGAGGCGGCGGTTCACGAGGCTGATCGCGCCGTCGGAGCCGACGGCGCAGACGCCGAGGGGGAGCTGCGCGAGCACCGAGCGGAGCCAGCGCCGCAGGAGGTCGAGCTCCTTCGCGGCGCCGACGAACGTCGTCGTGGCCTCCCCGCGCGCGAGGCGCCGCTCCAGCCACCGGAGCTCCTCGGTGAGCGCGCCGCTCGCCGCTCGGCTGCCGAACGCCGCGGGGGCGGCCTGCGCGTCCGCCTCCGCGACGGTCCTCGCGAGCACCGGGCCGACGAGCGGCGACAGGTTGCGGTGCAGGCGCTCCTGCAGCGCGTGGAGCTCCGTGGACCGCGTCTCGTCGCGCGGGATGTCGAGCTCGATCCGGGCGCGCGTGACCTCGAGCGCGGCCGCCTCGCGGCCGAGCAGCCGCGCGAGCCGCTCCTCCAGCGCGCCGACGCTCGAGGCCACGGTCGCGCGCTCGACCGACGGGCCGATCTCGCGGCGCGTGCACAGGCGCGCCGCCTCGCGCTCCTCCTCGGCCGGGGGGCGCAGGAGCGAGACGAGCCCGAGCGTGGCGCCGTTGACGGCGAGCGACACGAACGTGGGCAGCGACCAGGTGTCCGTGACCGTCACGTACACGGCGGGGTCGGCCCGGCCCGCGCCCTCGCGCAGGAGATCGAGCCACCCCGGGTCGAGCCCGGACAGCTCGGGCAGGAAGGGCGCGAGGCAGGTGGCGGTCCAGGTGCCGATGCCGGCCACGAGCCCGGCGAGGAACCCGGCGCGCGTCGCGCGCTCCCAGAAGAGCGCGGCGAAGAGCCCCGGCAGGAACTGCGCGAAGGCGACGAACGACACGATGCCGCTCTCGACGAGCAGCCCGCGGTGCGGCTGCGCGCGGTGGAAGAGCCACCCGCCGGCGAGGATGACGACCAGGAGCCCGCGGCGGAGCCACAGCACGCGCGCGTAGACGTTGCGGCGCAGCGTCCTCCGGGCGAGCGGCAGGAGCAGGTGCGTGGCGCTGGCGCTCGCGAGGGCGACGGCCGTGACCATGACCATGGCGCTCGCCGCGGAGATGCCGCCGATGAACGCGGCGAGGGCGAGCCAGCCCTGGCCGAGCAGCTGCGGCACGAGCAGCACGTAGCTGTCGGCGGGCTCGGCCGGCGCGAGGCGGGTCCCGGCCCAGAGGACGGGCAGGACGGGCAGGTTGAGCGCGAGCAGGAAGAGCGGGAAGGCCCAGGCCGCCTTGGCGAGCGCGCGGTCGCCGGCGCCGCTGGCGAACGCCATGTGCCACTGCCTCGGCAGCAGGAAGGCGGCGGCGAAGCTGATGACGAGCATCGACGTCCAGCCGCTGTCCTCGCGCACGGGGCGGCCGAGCGCCTCGACCTCGGCGGCGTGCTCGCCGAGCCAGCCCGCGAGCCCGCCCGCCCCGCCGAACACCCCGAGCACGGCGACGAGGCCCACGGCCGCGAGCACGGCGAGCTTCGCCGCCGACTCGAACGCGACCGCCGCCGCGAGGCCGTCCTCCCGCCCCTGCTCGGCGGCCGGGCGGGCGCCGAAGAACGCCGTGAAGAGCGTGAGCAGCGCCCAGAAGACGGCGCCCACGGCCTCCTCGTGCCCGGGCCCGGAGAGCACGCGGACCGACTGCTCGGTCGCGCGGAACTGCTGCGCGATGTAGGGCACGCTGGCGACGAGAGAGAAGGCGGCGACGACCGCCCCCGCCGCGGGGCTCTGGAAGCGGAAGGCGAAGAGGTCGGCGAGCGAGGAGAGGCGCTGCTCGCGCGTGATCCGCAGGACGCGCGACCAGAGGAGCGGGGTGGCGACGCACGCGAGCGTCGGGCCGAGGTAGACAGCGAGGAAGACGAGGCCGTGGCGCTGCGCGAAGCCGACGCCGCCGTAGTAGGTCCACGACGAGGCGTAGACGCCGAGCGAGAGGGCGAGGACGAGCGGGTGACGCGCGAGCGCGCGGGGGATCCGCTCGCGCTGCGCGGCGAGCGCTATCGCGGCGAGCACGGCGAGCCAGGCCACCGTGGCGAACAGGAGGACGCCGACGTCGATCACGGCGGCCCTCGATCACGGTCACCGGGCGCGGAGCCGCCGCGCTCGCGCTCGTCGCGGGGGGGCTCGCCGCGATCGCGGTCAGCGCGATCGGCGCGCGTCGCGAGCACGGCGAGCGCGATCAGCGCGGCCCACACCGCGAAGACGGCGGCGACCGCGAGCAGGCCGCGGGCCCAGAGCAGCCGGGCCGGCGATACGAGGAGCACCGTGCCCAGCAGCATGAGCACGAGCGCGCGATCCGCCGCACCGGCATCCGCGCCGTGTCCTCCGCTCATGCGGAGAGGCTACCCAGGGCCGGAGCGGCTGAATACGCGCCGCAGCACAACGCGGCGCATCATCAGGGCGCGGCGGCGCGCGGAACGACGCCGGAGAGCGCGCGGGCCGCGCCGAGGTCCCTTCGGACGATCGAGGCGCGACGCGGCCCGGCGCAGCGGTCCCGTGCGCGCCCGGCCGTGCCCTCGGCGCGCGCCTCCGGTCATCCGCTCTCGACCGCGAGCCCGGGGACGAAGCTGCGCGCGTGCTCGATGACGCTCTCGTTGCCCGAGTCGACGCCCCACTTCGCCGCCAGCGCGGGCCACGCCGCCCAGCGCTCGGCGGCGTGGGCCGCGAGGCCGGGCCACGTGGCGCCGCCGGCCGCCTCGAAGCGCGCGATGAGCGCGTCGAGCACCCCCTTGCCGAAGGCGCCGGCGAAGAGCGCGAAGTCGCCCGAGGGGTCGCCGAGGTGGGCCTCGGTCCAGTCGAGGATCCCGGTGAGCCGGCCGCCCTCGTCGACGAGCATGTGCCCGGGGTGCAGGTCGCCGTGCACGAGGGCGAGGTCGCGCGGCCAGATGGCGTCGTCCGCGAGCCAGCGCTGCCAGCGCGCCCACAGGACGTCCGGGGGCGCCAGCACGGCGCGCGTCTCGTCCATGGCGCGCGCGAGGGCCTGGCGCGCGTCGTCGATCGGCTTCACGGGGACGCCCGCCGCATCGACCTCCGCCGCATCGATGCGCTGCAGCGCGGCCAGGGCCTCCGCGACGGACGCGATGAACGCCGCCGAGGGCGCCGCCGGGTCGACGCGGTTCCAGCGCACGCCCGCCTCGGGATCCACGGTCACCGCGGGTACGTCGACGAGCCGCGGATACGCGATCACCTGATCGGTGTGCACGCGCCAGTCGGGCACGGCGACCGGCAGACGCCTGCGCACGAGGGCCAGCACGCGGGCCTCCACGCGCGCAGACGCGACCACCGCGAGGCGGCGCGGCGTGCGCACGACCCACGGCACGCCGTCCTCGTCGCGGGCGTGCACGACGAGGAAGTCGAGCCCGCTCGTATCGAAGTCGGCGTGGGACGTGACGAGACGGAGCCCCTCGCGGCGCGCCGCATCGAGGAGCGCAGCGACGGAGTCGATGGGCGCAAAGGACGAAGGAGACGTGGACGGGGTACTGGTACGTTCGGTCATGAGAGCGAGCCTCTTCGCGCGCCACCTTTCCAGGGCGGCGCGCGTGGATGGGGAAGACTCGCGGCGCGAGCTCACGACCGGCCAGGCGTGCGTGGCATGCTCCTTCCGGGCTGCCGGGCGTGAGGCTCCGCGCCCCGGTCTTCCGCGTGATGAGGGAAGACAGGGCACGGACGGGCACCCGCGCGCTCGCCACGCCGACCCGGCCATGCCGGGGCTACGGGGAGGACGAGGATGCCGGGCTCAGCGCAGCCGGATGAATGCCACGGCCGGAGCATCTCACGCGGCGCCTCGGGCCGCAACGGCGTTCAGGGCGCTTGGCTCGACGCTGGCCCAGCGGCACGGCGGCACGGCGGCGCCGCGAGCTCCCGGCTCGGCCTCGAGCCAGGCGGCGAGGGTCCGCCTCCGCCTGGCTCACCCCCTCGCCTCTCTCCCCGAGAGCTTCGCCTTCACCAGGAAGTGCGAGAACGCCCCGAGGAACTCGCTCACCGACACACTGCCGTTCCTGTCGAGGTCGCAGACCTGCAAAAACTCGTCAACTTCGCTGTCGTGGAAGCCCTTCTCGCGAAACTTCGCCATGATCTCGGCCACGTCCAGGGTGCCGTCCCGATTCGTGTCGATCTCCTCGAAGGCCTGGAGCATCGAGTCCCGCATCATCGCTTTGAAGATCGCATCGCGAAGCTCGAGCTCCAGCACATCCAGGATGCTCCCCTCAGGCGACTCCAGGAGCCAGGGCGCCATCATCGTGGACCTCAGCACCGTGACCGTCGAGCCCTGCGACGCCGAGACCCCGAGGCGCCGCTTGTAGTCCTCGATGAAGACGTTGCCGTAGTGCTCCTCGCTGAAGTCCGTCGTGCTCACGATCATCCGGTAGTGATAGATGTCGTCCCCGGGCGCGATGCTCAAGAGATCATAGATCGCCTTGTTCAATCGGTTCATCATTTCGAGGCTGGTGTTGATCGAACCGTCTGGGTGCTTGAAGTTGACGGCGTAGGTGAGGATGTTCTGATCGGGACCGAGCTCCGGCAGCACCGCCATCGCCTCGGGGTCGGCCAGGAGCTCCTCGAGGCTCGGTCGGTCGATGCGCTCGCGGATGAACTGCAGCTCGCTCTCCACGTCGCCGCCCCCGATCTCGGCTGGAAGCCGCGGGACCGGGACGATGATGAACCGATCTTCCCGGCGAGCCAAGCAGAGGAGCCGCGCGTAGAACCTCTTGCAGTTGAACAGGGCCTTCCGGTGGAGCTGCCCGTACCCGCTCCGGGTGGGCCGGATGACCTTGTGGCTCAGGTAGACCGCCGCCACCGCGGCTCCTGGCTTCGACCCTTCGAGCCCATAGATGCCCACGGTCGGCTCCGCGTCCCCGTGGACGATGTAGGGGGCCTTGAACGTCACCATGTCGCGCATCGCCGAGTTCCGGTAGCAGAGCGCCCCGGCCGGGTACGGGACATAGCCCGACTTGTGCGGGTCCACCGTGATCGAATCCGCCCGGCCGAGCGCCGAGAGCTGCGCCGTCACGTACCTGCTCATCCCGATCTCGGCCGCAGGCCCCGAGGGCGCGTCCTTCGCGCGCGGCCCCTCGTCAGGGCGGAGGATCGAGGCGAAATAGCCGCCCCATGCGGCGTCTGCGTGGACCGTGAACGAGAGCCCCTCCTTCTGGAGTCGATGGCGCAGGTCGAGGATCGCCTTCAGCGGATCGACAGCGCTCTCCTCCGTGCTCCCGACGACGCTCACCACCGTGTAGACCGGCCGCCGCTCGTCGAGGCAACGCTTCAGCGTCGCCTCCAGCGCGGAGAGGCTCATCCGCGCGTCGCAGTCCACGGGGATATCGAGCACGTTCGCCGAGCCGATGCCCAGCACGGCCGCTGCCTTGGGGAATGAGTAGTGCTTCGTGGCGGGGACGAGAAACACAGGCGAGCACGGCAGGTCTGCCCCACATCGCCGGTAGAGCTCCTGGATCCCCAGGTGCTGGAGGGAGTGGCCCGCCATCGCCGCCGTGATCGTATCGCTCGAGATGCCGTACTCCTGCGTGAGGCGCGCGGGCAGCGCGAGAATCTCGTCCACCTTGAGGTTCAGGAGCGACCAGGCGTCGAGGGCGCCGAGCAGCGCGCGCCTGCCGTCGCACGTGGTCACGACGAGCTCACGCGCCGCCGAGAGGCTCGGCTCGGATCTCAGCGCGTCCCGGAGCGACAACGGGTAGAATTTCAAGTTCCTGGAAGACCAGATCGCCTCGATGTTCGCGACCGTGCCGCCGCAAGTGATGTGTCCCCAGGGTCGAATGGCCTTCTCGCCGGCGCCCTCGTCCGGCAGCGAATAGCCGAGCATCCGGCAGAGATCGTCGCCCACGAGCATCTCCAGGATCGTGGTCGCCGTGGACCCTTCGAACGCGACGTTGTTGGGGTTGTAGAGCATCGCAGCGAAGTAGCCGAGCACGCTGGGGATCGAGGTATCCCAGTTCATGTGCCCCTGGTACCGATCGCTGAAGAAGGGCACCGATTTCTTGAGGAACGACATGAGCGACCGAAAGCTGTCCTTCAGCGAATCCATCGCGTGGAGGTAGGACGGGTGCCGCTTGGACTGCTCGGTGATGTGCGTTGGATCCTGCGGGTGGAAGTTCCGTCGCCAGAACGAGTGATCCCGGACGGCCTCCACGATGAGCCTCTCGAACTCGTCAGCGTTCTCGGCCTTCGGGCCCAAGAACCACGCCTCCGGCGACCTCGTCCCGGCCCCCTTGAGGAACGGCCCGTCGCCGAATTGAAAGTATTGTTTCATCCTGGATCTGTCGTTCGACGACCGCCCGTCCATAAGGATTTCGCTCCTCTTCGCTCGCCGTCTCGAGGGAATCTCGCAACGAAGGTGGCCAGACGGTACAGGTCACCTTGGCCACGGTCAAGCCGGCGCGATCCGTGTTTGCAGACGGTTTTGACCCGTTTGTCTTTCTAGCTGTCTGGTGCCGAGTCCTCCCCCGCGAGGTCGAGCAGGCGCGCGAGGACTACCTCGAGCCACCCCAACGCGCGCCCGCACCGACCGGCGCCCCACGGCGCCGGCTCCCCGGCCCGGAGCGCCCGCGCCCCGTTGGCGATGCCGCCGGGACGCCGCCCGAGGTGCCGCGCGCAGAGGTCGCGCAGGTCGAGGAAAGGCGGGCGCCGGACGCCCTCCTGCGCGAGCACGTCCACCGTGAAAGAGCCCCAGGTGCCCAGCACGCCGTCGCCGACGAAGGCGCGGAAGCGGGTCAGGGCAGCGCCCGCGTCCTCGCCGTCGAGGAGGCGCGCCTCGGGCACCTCGAGCTGGTGCGCGACGCTCGGGCCCAGCGGCCGCCGCGGGCGCAGGAACGCCTCGAAGCGCTCGCCCGACGCGCGGCAGGCCACGAGGTGGACGAGCTCGGATGTCGGCTCGGCCGCGCCCGCGCCCGCCGGCCCCCCGGAGCTGGCCCCGCCGTCGACGAGCACCAGCCTCTCCGGCTCGGCGAGGTAGGGGCGCAGCGGCGCGAGCGGCGAGGCCGCCTGCGCGCGCCGCCGCCGCGGGGCCTTGCTCCTCGCCTGATGCTCGATCTGCCGGTCGACCATGAACGTGAAGGCCCGCAGCATCTCGTCGAAGCGCGCGGGCTCGCCCTCGAGCGCGCCGAGCGCGCTGGCCACCGCCTCGACCGTGGCGAGGCACTCGGGCCGCGGCTCCTTGCGGATGCGGTAGTTGCCCGGCGCGCGGGGCGTCACGCCGATGCGCCGCACCGAGGCCAGGCGCGGGTTCAACGCGAGCATCTTCCTCGCCTGCCACCACGTGCCGTCGACCACGATGAGCGAGCGCACCGGCGCCCCGCCCGCCGCGGGCGCGTCGCCCCCGGGGAAGAGCACGGCCGTGGTCGGATCGCTCGCGAGGGCGGCGATCCGGGCGTCGTCCTCGAAGACCACCCCCTCGTGCAGCTCGGAGTTGGGCAACGCCAGGTGGGTCATGAGCGCCGTGCCGATGCCGACCTTCCGCTCGCGCGGGTGCTGGAGGAGCACGACCCGGGTCCTCGTCGGCAAGGAGGGCAGGAGCGCGCAATAACAGACCGGACGGGGGCGCCGGCAGCGCCAGCAGACATCGCGCATGGGAGGGCCCCCTTATAGGCCGCGCTGGCCCCAGGCCTCCAGCAGCTGCCGCGCGGCGCGCAGCGGGCTGAGCGATCCCGACTCGACGAGCGCCTCCACGCCGGACAGGCGCTCTCGCACGGCAGCGCTGCGCAGGAACGCCTCCCGCAGGTGCCCCTCGATGAGCTCGAACAGCCAGCGGCGCGCCTGCCCCGCGCGGCGGCGCAGGAGCCAGCCGCTGGCCTGCATGTGCGCGCGGTGGCGCAGCACGTTCTCCCATGCCTCGCTGACGCCTCGGCCCTCCTGGGCCGAGCAGACGCCGACCACTGGGGCCCAGCCGTGAGGCGCCGGAGGGAACAGGTGCAAGGCGCTCTCGTAGTCGCGGCGCGCTCGCGCCGCCCTGTCGACGTTCCCGCCGTCGGCCTTGTTGATGATCACGAGATCGACGAGCTCCATGATGCCGCGCTTCACGCCTTGCAGCTCGTCGCCGGCCCCGGGCAGCATGAGGAGCAGGAAGCAATCCGTCATGTCGGCGACGGCGACCTCGGATTGCCCGACACCCACCGTCTCGACGAGGATGTTGCGGTATCCCGCCGCCTCGCAGAGCACGATGGCCTGGCGCGTGGCCCGCGCCACGCCGCCGAGCGAGCCGCCCGACGGGGAGGGCCGGATGAAGGCCCGCGGGTCGCTCGCCAGCCGTGGCATCCGGGTCTTGTCGCCGAGGATGCTCCCGCCGTGGACAGGGCTGCTCGGGTCGACAGCGAGCACGGCCACCGCCTCCCCCCGGTCGCGCACGAGGTGAACGCCGAGGGCGTCGACGAACGTGCTCTTGCCGACCCCGGGCACGCCGGTGATGCCTAGGCGGGTGGCGCCGCCGGCGTGAGGCAGGCAGCGCTCCAGGATCTCCTCGGCGAGCTCCTGGTGGCGGGGGAGCGAGCTCTCGGCCAGCGTGATCGCGCGCGCGAGCGCCGCGCGGTCGCCCGCGAGGAGACCGTCGACGAGCTGCCTAGGGCTCGCCTTCAACCTAGCGCGCCTCCTGCGACGAGAGGCTCCCAAGGAGCGTCCGGACGATCCGCGCCGCGGCCTCGGGGATGACCGTCCCGGGCCCGAAGATCCCCGCGACGCCGCGCTCCTCCAGATACCGGTAGTCCTGCGGCGGGATCACGCCGCCCGCCACCACGAGGATGTCCCCTCGGCCCGCCTGCCCGAGCGCTTCGATGAGCTGTGGCACCAGGGTCTTGTGGCCGCCGGCGAGCGAGGAGACCCCGACCACGTGCACGTCGTTCTCGACGGCGTGGCGGGCCACCTCGTCCGGGGTCTGGAAGAGCGGACCGATATCGACGTCGAACCCGAGATCCGCAAAGGCGGTGGCGATGACCTTCATCCCCCGGTCGTGCCCGTCTTGACCCATCTTGGCGACGAGGATGCGCGGGCGCCGGCCCTCGAGGGCCGCGAACTGCTGGACGAGCGCCTCCACCTCGCGGCCGGCGGCCGCATCGCGGATCTCCGCGCCGTACACGCCGCTCACCGTGCGCACCGGGGCCTCGTAGCGGCCGAAGACGCGCTCGAGCGCGTCGGAGATCTCGCCGAGCGTCGCGCGGCGGCGCGCGGCGTCGACGGCGAGCGCCAGCAGGTTCCCCTCGCCCGTCTCGGCAGCGCGGGTGAGCGCGGCGAGCGACTCGCCCACGGCGGCCTCCGCGCGGGCGGCCTTCACCTCGCGCAGCCGCGCGAGCTGCTTCTCGCGAACCGCCGTGTTGTCCACCTCGCGGAGCTGGATAGGCGCCTCTCTCTCCAGCCTGTACGCGTTGACCCCGACGATGATGTCGCGGCCCGCGTCGATCCGGGCCTGCTTGCGGGCCGCCGCCTCCTCGATGCGCAGCTTGGGAAGGCCGTTCTCGATGGCCTTGACCATGCCGCCCAGGGACTCCACCTCCTGGATGAACTGCCACGCTCTCCGCGCGAGCCGGTCTGTCAGGCGCTCGACGTGGTAGGAGCCGCCCCACGGGTCGATGACCCGGCAGATATCGGTCTCCCGCTGCAAGAGGAGCTGGGTGTCGCGCGCGATCTTCGCCGAGAAGTCCGAGGGGAGCGCCAGCGCCTCGTCCAGCGCGTTCGTGTGAAGCGACTGCGTGCCGCCGAGCACGGCCGCGAGCGCCTCGATGGCCGTCCGCGTGACGTTGTTGAACGGGTCCTGCTCGGTGAGGCTCCAGCCCGACGTCTGGCAGTGGGTCCGCAGCGCCATGGTCTTCGGGTTCTTCGGGTGGAACCCCTTCACGATCTTCGCCCACAGGAGCCGCGCGGCCCGCAGCTTGGCGATCTCGGTGAAATGGTCCATCCCGATGCCGAAGAAGAACGAGAACCGCCCGGCGAAATCGTCGATATCCATGCCCGACGCGATCCCGGTGCGCAGGTACTCGAGGCCGTCGGCGAGCGTGTACGCGAGCTCCAGCTCGGCGGTCGCGCCGGCCTCCTGCATGTGATAGCCGCTGATGCTGATCGAGTTGAACCTGGGTGTCTTCTCGGCGGTGTAACGGAAGATGTCGGCGACGATCCTCATCGACGGCGCCGGAGGGTAGATATACGTGTTCCGGACCATGAACTCCTTGAGGATGTCGTTCTGGATGGTCCCGGAGAGCAGCTCGGGGCGCGCGCCCTGCTCCTCGGCGGCGACGATGTAGAAGGCCATGATGGGGAGCACGGCGCCGTTCATGGTCATCGACACGCTCATCGTATCGAGCGGGATCTGGTCGAAGAGGATCTTCATGTCCTCGACGGTGTCGATGGCCACACCGGCCTTCCCCACATCGCCGACCACGCGCGGGTGATCCGAGTCGTAGCCGCGGTGGGTCGCGAGGTCGAAGGCCACCGAGAGCCCGGTCTGCCCTGCGGCCAGGTTGCGGCGGTAGAACGCGTTCGACTCCTCGGCCGTCGAGTAGCCGGCGTACTGGCGGACGGTCCACGGGCGGACCACGTACATGCTGGTATACGGCCCGCGCAGGAACGGCGGCGCGCCGGCGGAGAAGCCGAGGTGATCGAGCGACGCGACGTCCGACGGGGCCGCGCCAGGCTCCGGGATCTCCCTCGTCTCGCCGAGCTGCCGCATCGCCGCGCGCGCGAGGCTCCGCGAGAGCTGCTCGATGGTCCAGCAGCCGGCCGCAGGGCTGTCGCCGGCGTCGAAGCGGGCCTCCTCGCGGAGGATGACCCGGGCGTTGCCGAGCAGGCGCTCGGGCGGCGTGACCACGATGTCGTCCGCGCCGCCCGCGATGGCCGCCATCATCCCGACGATGCCGCGGAGGAGGTTCTTGTGCTCCTCGTCGCCAGGGACCGCGGCCGACGGGATGACGGCGGTGATCGTGGCGCCCGGCCGCAGGAGCTCGGCCAGGAGGCGCGCCGCGCAGAGGCGGGCGATCTCCAGGAAATAGCTGCATCCCATCGTGAAGCGCAGCTCCGGCGCGCCGCTCCCGAGCTCGGCGACCAGCGACGCCACGAGCGGGCCGCCCGTGGCCGGCGGGAGCGAGGGGCTGTCCGGCGCGAAGATCGGCGGCACGAGGAGCCCCTCGGCGCTCGCCCAGGAGAGGTCGTCCGCGGTCTTGCCCTTGAGATCCCGGTGGAGCGCCTGCTTCCACGTCGCGAGCGCGACCGGCGCGAACTCGGCGAAGAGCCTGTCATCCATGGGACTGCACGACCTCGATGAGGTGACCGAACGGCGCGTCGTCGCGCGATCGGGGGTGCACGAAGAAGATCGTCGTGCCCCGGGAGCCCGGCCGCGGCGCCGCGTCGATGATGCGGAAGCCGCGCGCCTTGAGCTCGTCGAAGGCGGCCTGGACGTCGCTGACCCTGTAGGCGACGTGGGCGAAGCCCCCGCGACCGCCGTTCTTGTCGATGAGCTTCTGGACGGGAGACTCGGCAGAGAGCGGCTCGAGGAGCTGGACGTGGTTGTCGCTGTCGCCGATGCGGAGCATCACCTCGCGGACCTGATCCGTGCCCCGCACCTCCTCCCTGTGCACTTCGCGGAAGCCGAGCATCTCGTACGCCTTCACCTGCGCGTCGAGCTGCCCGGCGGGCACCGCCATGGCGATGTGGTCGATGAACAGAAACCCGGGAATCTGGTCTTTCATGGGCTCTCGTTGGGTCGGGAGGCCGGTCGGGGCTGCAGGGGCCGCCCGTGTCGAGGGGCGCGCCGTGCGCGCAGCTTGAGCCGCGAAGCGGGGCGGCGGCAAGAGCCGCGCGACGGGCTGCGGGCGTGGGCCGGGGTCGCTATAGACTCGCGACGACGCGCGAGAGCGCGAGCGCGCCCTGGGCAACAGAGGGGGGAGCGTGCGACATGAAGGGACGGGATCACGACGAGCTCGTCGCGGAAATCGAGCGGCTGCGCCGGCGCGTGAGCGAGCTCGAGAAGGACAGGGGCCGTCGCGACGCGGGGGTGGAACGGCTCGCAGACTACGTGCGGCTCCTGACGAGTTACATGCCGGCGGCGGTCGCGCTGTTCGACCGCGACATGCGTTACCTGCTGACGAGCAGGCGCTGGCTCGAAGACTATGGCCTCGCGCCGCGCGAGATCACCGGCCTCTCGCACTACGAGGTCTTCCCCGAGATCCCGCAGCGATGGAAGGACATCCATCAGCGCTGCCTCGCAGGGGCGAGCGAGCGCCACGAGGAGGACTCGTTCCAGCGGTCCGACGGGCGCGTCGAGTGGGTGCGCTGGCAGGTCTTCCCGTGGCATGACGAGCGCGGGGGGATCGGCGGCATCATGATGTTCACCGAGGTCATCACCAAGCAGAAGGAGCTCCAGGATCGGCTGCGTGCGCAGTCTGCCGCCCTCCGCGAGCTGTCGACGCCGATCATCCCGATCTGCGATGAGGTGCTTGTCCTGCCGCTCATAGGCACGATCGACGAGCGCCGCTCGCAGCAGCTGACAGAGGCGCTCCTCAACAAGATCTCCGACAAGGGAGCGCAGATATGCATCGTCGACCTCACGGGCGTCTCCGCCTTCGATACGCGTGCAGCGAGCGCGCTCGCGCGGATCGCGCAGGCGGTGCGGCTGCTCGGCGTCGAGGTGGTGTTGACGGGCATCCGGCCCGAGGTCGCTCAGGCGTTGATCGCCTTGGAGGTGGAGCTCAGCAGCATCGTCACGCGCCGCGACCTCTCGCATGGGATCGCGTTCGCGATGGCGGCCAAGAAGCCCTGACCTCCCGACCCATCCGGGCTCACCGTACCCGCCACGCCGGGTGCTCGTCCCCGATGGCGGGCGCCTCCACCAGGCCGTTCTCGACCGCCCCGTCGTCGCTCTCCGGCTCGCACAGGTACACGGCGATGGCGCCGAGCGGCTGCTCGGTGTCGACCCGGGACCAGCCCTCGGGGGCCCGCCGGGCCTCCTCGCGCCACCGCACCGACACCTCGCCGACCCGGGCCGCCTCCAGGATCGCCCGTCCGCCCTCGGCGCCGAGCGACGCCACCCGGGCGACCTCGACGTCGTGGATGCCCCCGGCCGGCTCGACGCGGAGGCCGTGCCGGCGCAGGGCCTCGGCGATCGCCGGCGGCACGAGGTACGCCCGCGGCCGATCCACCACGGTGGTCCCGACGAACCGCGCGTGGTGCGGGATCCGCAGGGTGACAGGCTGGCCGTCGAACGCCCGGGGGCTCCGCGTCAGGATGTCGATCGGGGCCCCGGTCGGCTCGAGGCGGTACCGGACCGCGACGCGCTCCGGCGGCCGGGCGCTCGCGGCCACGACCTCGCGGACCGCGTCGGCGTGGGCGGCGACCCAGGAGAGGGCCTCGATCTGCCACGCCGAGGCGGTCTGGACGCGCTCCTCGAACGGGAGATAGCTGTAGCACTCGAGGAGCAGGTCGAGCCGCCCCGTGAGCCCGCGGTAGTTCGAGCCGAACCGCGGGTGGTGCGGGTAGGTCATCCAGCCGAGGCCGACGGGCGAGGCCGGGTCGACCTCGCCGTCCGCGTCGAGCACCCGCTCGTCCTCGACGAAGTTGCCGTACCAGCCGCTCTCGAAGCCGCGCCGCCGGACCGCGGCGATCACGTCGGGGACCAGGCGGTCGCGCACCATCGCGATCGGCTCGGGGCGGCCGGACTCGATGGTGTGCGGCACGTCGACCGTCATCTGGAACCGGTGCACCGACCCGTTGGTCGCGTGGTTGTCGATCGTGAGATCGGGCGCCCAGGGGATGCACACGCGCTGCTGGAGCAGGCGCATCTCGGGCGCGGCCTGGCGGAGGTAGTCGCGGTTCAGGTTGATGCCCTGGCTCTGGGTGCGGGTGCCCACGACGGGACCTGGCTGGCCGGTGAGCTTCTTGAGGTCGAGGCGGCGGTTCCGCGGGTCGAGCGCGTCGTTGCCATCGGCGTTGAACAGAGGAACGACGAGGAGCACGAGGGCGTCGAGCCAGTCCGGGTGGCGGCCGTCGAGCAGATCGCGGACGAGCGCGAGGCTGGCCTCCTTGCCCTCCACCTCGCCGGGGTGGATCCCGTCGAGCATCAGCACCACGGGGCGCCCGGCGCGGCGGGCCTCGTCCGGGGATCGCACGCCGTCCTTGGACAGCACGAGGAGCGGCAGCTCCCTCCCGCCCGGGCTGGTCCCGAAGGTGGTCACGTGCAGGCGCGGGTCGTTGCGGCCTTCGAGCGCGCGGACGAACCGCATCACGTCGGCGTGCAGGGAGGTCTCCCGGAATCCTGTGGCTTCCGCGCGGGTGAGCAGCATGGGCCCGATCTCTACCCCACCGCCCGCAGGAGGGGGCAGCGATCAGCGACGACCGCGCGACGACCGCGCGATGACCGCGCGCCCGCCGGAAGAGCCCGGACGTGTGGTGGTGTGGCGGGTGTGGTGGACGAAGCGCCGGAGTCCTCGTCCAGGCTGGTCAGATCGACAGGACAGGATGCGACCCGAAAGCGTGGAAGGCTCGGCAGGCGCGTCAGAGACGCATGTCTTCCCTTTGCCACGGTCGCCGGCGCCCGCGGTCCGCGCGCGGTGCACACGGTGACCAAACGCTCAAAGAACGGATTGTCATTTTGGCAGGATGAGCCATTGTACAGGTGGCGGACTTGTCAGCTTTGGCAGAGCGGCGCAAGAAGCCCCTCGATCCATGCGCTGGTTCCAGCGGATGGGTGCTGGCACGACGCTCGCATTCGCAGGAGTTGTCACAGGGACGCTGGCAGCGAGCGGGCGCTCGCGAACGAGGCAGGTAGCACGATGTTGAAGATCCTCCGGAAGTTGAATGAAGGGAGCCTCCTCCAGCGCACAATGATGCATATCGCGGTGCTCGTCGCTGGATCTGCGAGCGTCGTCGCGCTGACCAGCGTGCTGCTCGTGTCGACCGCGAGGACCGTGCTGCCGCGTCACGACGCGGCCGAGGGCGGCGCCGACAAGGCAGATGAGGAGCAGAGCGCGGACTCGGATGCTGATTCGAGCTCGTCGGAGGCGGCTGCGAGCCCCGCCGGCGCGAGGGGCGCGCCGAAGGCGCTGGCGCAGGCGCGCGTGGCGAGTCGACGCGAGAGCGCGGTCGCGCGGTGATCACCACATCACATCATCACGGCATCTCCCTCGCGCGAACGCGCGGCGGCCGTCGCCTCGCCGCGAGGGCGTGAGCGCCGGCCAAGGGAACGCCGCGCCAGGACGCCTGCGGCTGGATCCGCTCGGCGCGGACGTGGTAGCACCTCTGCCGATGACCCAGCCTCCGAGCCCCCTCGCCACCCCTGTCGCGTGGAACATGGTCGCCGACGACTACGCGGCCGACATCGTCCCTCACTTCGAGAAGTATGCCGCCGACGCGCTCCGGCTCGCCGGCGTCGGCCCGGGCGCCCGCGTGCTCGACGTGGCCGCCGGGCCAGGCACCCTGTCCCTCCTCGCCGCCGGGGAGGCGCGCGTGACCGCGATCGATTTCGCCCCCGCGATGGTCGAGCAGCTGCGCGAGCGCGCCGCGCGCGCGGGGCTCGCGGTGGACGTCCGCGTCGGCGACGGCATGGCGCTGCCCTTCGAGGACGGCTCCTTCGACGCCGCCTTCTCGATGTTCGGGCTGATGTTCTTCCCCGACCGCGACCGCGGCTTCCGCGAGCTCCTCCGGGTGCTGCGCCCCGGCGGCCGCGCCGTCGTCGGGAGCTGGGCGCCGATGGACAGGACACCCCTCCTGGGCGAGCTCTTCTCGGCGATCGGCGCCGAGCTGCCCGGGCTGCCCTTCGGCGAGGGCAAGGCGCCGCTCGGAGACCCCGACGAGTTCCGCGCCGAGATGGAGGCCGCCGGGTTCCGAGATGTCTCGGTGCGAGAGGTGGAGCACTCCCGCGAGTCGCCCTCGACCGAGGAGTTCTGGCGCTCGGTCTGCCGGACGAACGCGCCTCTGGTGCTCCTGCGGGACAAGCTGGGCGACGAACGATGGGAAGCGTTCGGCAAGGCGATCCTCGGCAGGATGCAGGCGCGGTTCGGCGACGGTCCTCAGCAGCTCTCGATGACCGCCCTCCTGGGCGTGGGCACGCGGTAGCTAGCGGGCGCGGTCGACGACGACCTGAGCCCACCGGCGCCTCGGCCTGCGCTCCGATGGGCGCCGGATCCACCTTCAGGCGCGCGTGCTCGCGCGATGCCGCCGGAACGGGTGGCCGGATCACGCCGGAATACGCAGGTGAGCGCTCGGCGCTCGCCGAGAGCGAAACCGCTGCGATGCTCTCGCGTACCATCAAGCGAGCGCGCAGCGCGCCGGCGCGGGGTCCGGCGGCCTGGTCGTGGAGTGAAGGCGCCTCGCGGCGAGCGCTTCGTGGCCAATCTCGAATCTACTCGCAGGTGACTCGATGGCTGAGCAGGCGACGACGGCGCAGATCGACGACCTCATCGATCGGCAGGACTGGCCGGCGGCGGCGACCGCGATCATCAAGGCTCATGGACCGGAGGTGCTCCGCTACCTGCGAGGCGTCCTGCGCGACGAGGAGCACGCCCAGGAGGTCTTCTCGGAGACGTCCGAGAGGCTGTGGACGAGCCTGCCCTCCTTCCGCCGCGAGGCGTCGGTGCGCACGTGGGCATACCGGCTGGCGTGGTGCGCCGCCGTGGACCACCGCCGCCGCACCGCGCGAAGGCGAGAGGAGCGGCTCTCGACGGAGGACGTCTCCAGGATCGTGCAAGAGGTCTGCGAGAGCACACCGTCGCTCCTGAAGACGGGCGCCCAGGACAAGCTCGTCGAGATCCGGGCGAGCCTCGAGCCGGAAGAGCGCTCGCTGCTGCTGCTGCGCGTCGAGAGCGAGCTGCCCTGGTGCGAGGTGGCGGACATCATGTCGGCGGGCGGCGTCCAGGTCGACGCCGCGGCGCTGCGCAAGCGCTTCGAGCGGCTGCGCCGGAAGCTTCACGACCTGGCCAGGCGTCACGGTCTCCGGCCGTGAGCAGGCGCGGAAGAAGGCCCGAGGAACGACCCCGATCGGCTGCCGCGGGGCCGGCCGTCAGTTTGCCCGCCACTGCCGCGCGAGCTCTCGAATACGAGCATGCGACGGCACCTGGCCGAGGAAATGCGTCCGCGCCGCGCCGTCCGCGATCCGGGCGGCCCGCGCGTCGAGCTCCTTCGATGCGGCCTCGATCGCCGCGCGCGCGGCGTCGAGATCCCCGTCGGCCGCGCGCGCTTCCGCCGCGGCCAGGCGAAGCCGGAGCTCGCTGCTGCCGGCGCCGCCCAGCGCTCGGATGAGTTCGAGGCCCTCCTCCGCCACGGCGCGCGCCTCGGCGTTCCTCTTCTGCCCGAGCAGCGCTCCGATATGCACCACGAACGCGGGTGGCGACATCCCCGGCATCACGCGGAGCGCCTCGCGGCACCGCCGCGCGCACGCCTCCGCAGCCACCGGATCACCGCGGCGCAGGCTCACGCGGGCGAGCGCAGAACAGGCGATCGCGCCGTAGAGCGTGGTGCCGGGGACCCGGTTGAGGATGTCTGTCGCCAGCGCCGACGCCTCATCCAGGCGCTCGGGCACCCCTCGCTCGGCGAGCAGCAGAGAGAGGTGCATGGCGACGTACGCGAAGCTCACGGTGTCTCCGAGCTGCTCCGCTGCGGTGATCCCCGCGCGGAGCGTCTCCTCCGCGGCCCGGAGCCCGAAGAGCTCGGCCTGCGCAACGCCGAGCCCGGCGCGCGTGCAGGCCACCATGCGGCGGTCTCCCGCCTCTTCGAACCAGGCGATCGCCTCCTGAGATGCGACGAGGGTGCCCCAGGGATCGGCCGAGAGGACGTAGCCGTGGAAGGACGTCGCGTATTTCAGCCAGCCGTGGGCGCTCGCGTCCGGGAGCGCGGCGTCGGCGCATATCCGCTCCATGCGCGCCAGGACGTCACGCGCGGAGTTCCGCGCGCCGGCGCAGCTCCAGGTGACGGCGAGGCTCGACGCGGCTTGCACGTAATCGGCCTGCGCGTCCGCGGTGGGCTCGACGCTCGAGAGCGCTCGCGAGCGCGCCGCGAACTCCTCCGGCGGGAGCCGCTGGAGCGCGACGAGGCACATGGCTGCCATGAGCTGACACCACCGCCGTCCGCCGGCCGCGAGCAGCGGGAGCGCCTCGACGCCGCGCCGATTCGCAGCCTCGAAATCGGCTCTCCAGAAGTGGACGAGCGCCTCGCATGCGAGCAGCGCGCCGCGCGTCGGTCCCTCCGCGCCGCAGGAGAGGCCACGCGCGGTGTGGGAGAGCGCTCCTTCAAGGTCGAAGCCGTCGAGCGCCCTGTCCGCCGCGAGCGAGTAGAACCACGCTGCCCGGTCCGGCTCCAGACCGCGCTCGAAGTGCGCGGCGAGCACGAGCACGTCCGGCTCGCCGCGCTGCTCGAGCCACTCGCCCGCGAGCCGGTGGCCGAGCGCCCGATCCTCGCGGGTGAGCATCGCATGGGCCCCTTCGCGCAGGAGCGAATGCCGGAACGCATACTCCGCCTCTCCGGGAAACCGGCCCTCTCCGCGGCTGACGACGACCTCCCGCGCGACGAGCTCACTGAGCTGCTCCCGTACCCTGGAAGCGCCCTCCGCGCCGCCGAGCAGCGACGCGGCGCCCTCGGCCCAGAACACCTCGCCGAACACGCTCGCAGCCCGGAGCAGGCGCCTCGCCTCATCGTCCAGGGCGCCGAGCCGGGACTGCACCATCGCCACCACCGTCTCTGGCAGGTCGCCGCCTCGCCCCTCCGCCTCGCTGCGGATCAGCTCCTCCAGGTAAAAGGCGTTGCCCTCGGAGAGCTTGACGAGCCGCTCGAGCACGGCCCGGCTCATGCGCTCTCCCAGCACGTGGCGAGTGAGGCGTTCGATGGCCCTCGGGGTGAGCTCGCCGAGGTGGATCTCGTGCAATCGCCGCTCGTTCCAGAGGTTCGGGAAGAGCGCGCGCACCTCGGGCCGAGCCAGCGCGACGACGAAGAGATGTCTGTCGCGCAGATCCCTGAGCGCCTGGTCGAGGAGCTCGATCGTGGGCCGATCTCCCCAGTGGAGGTCTTCGAGCACCACGTGCACAGGGCCGGCCGCACACTCGGCAGCGAGGAAGTCGAGGAACGCTCTCCGCATCTGGTCGCTCATGAGCTGCGGTGCCTTGCGCGCCGCAGAGAGAGGCGGGCTCTCCTCGGCCGGAAACGGCGCGCCGACGATCTCGCCCAGGAACTCGGCGACCCTCCTTCGCTCGCTCTCCGCCACCCGCTCGCCCACGCGGGCGAGGAGCTTCTGCCTCCGGACCTCGATCGGCTCGGCGTCCTGGATCCCGGCGGCGCACCGGAGGACCTGACCGAGCAGGCCAAAGGCCGATCCCGCCCTTCGCTCGTCGCCCCGGCCGATCCAGATCGCGGCGGGCGCCGGAGGAGAAAGCGGCGTGGGGCCGCGCAGAGCCGTGCTGGACAGGAGGCCTTCGCGCTCGTGGACATACCGGACGAACTCGTGCAATAGCCGCGATTTGCCTGCTCCCGGCGGCGCCGTCACGAGCACCGCCTGGGCCACGCGCTCCTCCAGACACTCATCGAAGAGCTGCTCGAGCGTGTGGAGCTCCCGGTCTCGTCCCACGAACGGCGTCGCCTTCCCGAGCAGGGTGCGCGTCCCCTCGCCGAGCTCACGTTCTCCGCAAAGGACGATCCCACGCTCGGTCTCGCGCACGTCGAAGCGCGCGTCGAGCAGCCCCGCCGCGATCTCGTCGAGGAGTACGGGCGTCAGGCTCGGGGCGGCGTCCCCTGGCGACGACCCCCCGACGAGCCGTGCGGCTCGATCGATCGGGAGCCCCGCGAGCGACCGGCGCGCCGCCTGGTCCTGCCCGACGGCGAGCGCGATCACCCGACTCGCCCCGTGTGCGCGCAGCGCGAGGGCGCAGCGCGCCGCCTGGGCAGCCAGATCCGTGGCCAGGGCGGTACGCGTCAGCAGCACTGCCCCGGAGCCGTCCACGAGACGCTCGAAATGGCCGCCGTGGCGCCTCGCCTCGCGCCGGAGGAGATCGTCGGCGCGAGCCTTCATGATCTCCGCGTCGCCGTGGTCGTCGGCGCGCTCTCCCTGGAGCTCCGGCGCGCGGGTCAAGACGACCGCCACGGCGCGCTGCTCGCTGCCGGTCAACGCCGCTCGCGGACCGCACCGGGGCGGCTCGGCCGGAGGTGCATCCAGCCGATCGCCGAGCGCGCAGAGCGCCTCGACGACCGCGTGGCCGTCCGGGGGCCGATCGAGAGGGCGCTTTGCCAGCATCCGATCCACGAGCAGGCAGAGCCGCTCTGGCACCTCGGGGCGCCTGTCGCGCGCTCGCGGCGGCGCGTCGAAGAGCACCCTCGCCAGGCTGGCCATGCGGTGGACGCCCACGAACGCGGGCTCGCCCGTCAAGCACTCGAAGAGGACGCAGCCGAGGGAGAACACGTCTGCCCGCGCGTCCACGTGCGCCTCGCCCCGCGCCTGCTCGGGGGCCATGTAGCCCGGAGTGCCGATCGTCGCGCCGCTGGCCGTGAGGAGCGCGGAGCTCTCGAGCCGCGCGACGCCGAAGTCGAGGATCGTGGCCTGCTCGGGGTCGCCGTCGCGCAGGAAGACGTTCGACGGCTTGATGTCACGGTGAATGATCCCCCGCGCGTGCGCGGCCGCGAGCGCCGCGGCGACGCGCAGCCCGACGGCCCTGCTCTCCTGGATGCCGAGCCGACCGCGCCGGAGACGCCGGGCGAGGTCTTCGCCATCGAGCCACTCCATGGCGAGGAACCCCTCGCCGTCAGCGGTCTTGCCGTGCGCGATGTAGCGGACGACCGCGGGGTGATCGAGCGAGGCGAGGGCCGCCGCCTCGGCGGTGAAGCGGCGGATGCTTTGCGGGTCGGCCACGAGCGCCGCCGGCAGGACCTTGAGGGCGACCTTCCGCCGGCGCTCCAGATCCTCGGCGGAGTAGACGACGCCCATCCCACCGGCGCCGACGCGCGCGACGATCTCGAAGCCGCCGATCCGGGCTCCGATCCGATCGGGCTCGCCGGCGCAGAGCTCCGCTTCGGAGAAGTGAACGACATCCCGGACGAGGGAGTCGATGGCGGACCCGCCTTCGTCGGCGTCCTGCTCGTCCTCGTCCCTGGAGCGGATCATCGTTCGGCGACCCGGGCGCGAGCATACACCTGACCGACGCGCCGCGACAAAGGCGCGTCGTCAGAAAGTTGGTCACAAGCCGGGGCCTCCGGCGGCGATCCACCGAGACGCCAAGGAAGGCTGCCGTAGCGGCGAGCGGAGCAACGACCTTGCTGCCTCCGACGCGCGATGGGCCTGCGAGGACGAGCGATGGGCACGAAAATCGAGATCACGCGAAAGAGTCATCGTCCCCCGCAGGAGTACGTCGTCATCGTCGGGGGCCCCTCCAACATGTTCAACGGTTTTTTCCACGCGGTCGACGAAGACAACGACGCACCGGAGGAAGCCCCCAAGAGCACCGCCAAGGCCGAGATCAAGAAATACATCTATGGCCCCGGCGGCGTGCGCAAGCTCGATAACGCCCCCGACCGGACCGTCACCCACGATCTCTACTGGGCAAACTTCCTCTACACGGCGGTGAAGCTCTTCGAGACACGCCAGGTGCAGCCGCAGCCTGGAGACATCGCGACCATCGTGGTGTACTTGCCGCCCTATCTTCTTCGTCAGGCGACGGATTGGGCTGCATCGCCCTACAACCCTCGGCACTTTGCCAAGGCCTGGGTAAACAACAAATTCCCTTATGATTCCTCCTACCGCATCAGTGAGCAGGGGACCGGGGCCCCGGCCGTGAGGGTCCCCGCGCACTCGACGGCGCCCCCGATCCCCTCGATGCGGGAAGACGACATCGATTTCGAGATCTTCATGAACACCGTCGCAGAGGTCGACGTTCACGGGGTCGATCTCTTCGACGGGGGATTCTACAGGCGGCCGCAGTCCCCTGTCGCCTACCTGGAGCACATTCAGGACGTGCCGTACCGGCTCATCGGCCACGACAGTACGCCCGTCCGGTATGGGCCGCCGCTCCGCAACGTCCTCGTCAAGCTGCTTCTCCTCCGCAACGAGCAAGATCTCCTCGATTACCTCGCCATGGGCACCTGGGCCGGTGCCCCGTGGACGCGGAACGATCGGCTGAGCGACACGCGCACCCACGTCGCTGCGTCCACCTACTACCGCAGGACGCCCCCCGAAGAGTGGAGGGCGACCCCCTCGGTGGACCGAACCAAGGTGAAGATCAAGCGGATCGATTACATCGGCCACTCGGGGTACATAGAGGCTGGCACGCCGACGGAAGACAACGCCTTCTTCCTCCAGTACGGCTGGTACAACACGAAGGGCGAGCTACCTCAGCCAGAGGTGGTGATCTCATCGGTCACTCTCGAGAAGACGCTCTCGCCAGCCCTGTTCACGAAGGACGCGTCCGCCAAGTTCTGGGGCTGTCGCCTCGGGGACCTGATGGCGCCTCGGCTCTCGAAGCTCTTCCCCAACCGAATCGAGGCAACCAAAGCGCTGGTCGATTTCTCGTTCGTCCTCGAGAGCCCCACCGCCCTGCCTGCGCCTTCTAACAGCAGTCACAAGTTCAACAAATATCCGCCAGACCCGTGAGCGTGCGGAGGATTGAATGACGTCTTTTCTGGGATCACTCGCGCTGGCGTTGAAAGAGGCGCTCGATCCGCTGGCCGACAGCCTCTCGAGCCTCGGGGCGTTCCAGGCGCTCCTCAGGCGGCTCGGTTACGGCGTGAGCAGCGTGGACGACTCGTCGATGGCGGCGATCCAGGCCGCCTTCGCGATCGGGGACCTCTTCAAGGCGGCGGAGGCGCTCGCCGACGAGCTGGAGAAAGGGACCGGCGACGACCTCAAGCTCGCCGCCGACCTCGCTGGCGCGCTCGTCCCGATCATCGACGCCGTGCGCAAGCTGGCGACCACGCCGCCGACGGGTCTGCCCTACCCGCTGGACCAGAGCGGCTTCTGGCAGGATGCCCCGCTCGCCCTGGTCGACGATCTCCTGCTCGGCTACCTGGAGCGAAAGCAGCCGATCGCCTTCGGCGCGATCGTGTTCCTGGGGATCGCCGAGGTCGAGCAGGTGCCCGCCGCAGCGCCCGGGCGGATCACCTACGAGCGCCGGCGTCTGTACTGGGATCGGCTCGGCACCTTGCTGTCGGACCCCGAGGCGCATCTGCGCTCGATCTATCACTGGAACGATCCGGCCGAGCCCTTTGCGCACCGGCGGCTGTGGAACGCGTTGCAAAGGCTGCTCTGGTCGGCGGGCGTGCCGGCCCGCCTCCGCGACGCGCCGTCTGCCCTCATCACGAGCTATTACGCCTCTACCAACCCGGCGCTGCCCGCGGTCCGCGAGCTTGCCGTCCCGTTCGCTGCCAGCGAGTCCGGCGCGATGCTCGGCGTATCGCTCCTGCCGATCCCGGAGGGGCTCGCCTCTACCGAGCCGCCCTCCGGTTTCCTCCTGAGCCCTCTCGTGAGCGGCTCGTTCGCAGGAGATGCCGACGGCGGCGGAGATGCCGACGGCGCGCCGATCTTCTCCCTCGACCTGGCCGGGGGCTTCGAGCTCGACGGCGGCCTCGGCCTCGAGGTGCGCCCCGACTCCATCAAGCTCGTCACCGGCACCGGATCCATCAACGCGATCCTCTCGCTCTCCGGCCGCCCGAGCAAGCCATGGCTCCTCGTCGGCAGCCCTGGATCGCACCGCGTCGAGGTGGGCGGCGTCCTGGTCGCCGCAGGCGTGCGCGGAGCGATCACAGATCCGGAGTTCGTCCTGCGCCTGGGCACCGGTGATGGAGCGAATCCTCCCACGATCCGGCTCGTCATTCAGCTGCAGGAAGGCGATGGGTTCCTCAGGAAGGTCTTCGGCGACAAACCGCAGAGCCTCGACTTCGGAGGGGCGATCACGTGGTCGTCGAAGACCGGCCTCGCGCTCAGCGGCAAGGCTGGTATCGCGCTCGTCATCCCGCTCCACGTGAGCCTCGGCGGCGCGCTCGAGCTCGAGACGCTCTACGTGGACCTGGGCGTCTCGGGGAGCGGCGCGGCGTTGACCGTCGCTCTCGATGCGCGCGCCACCCTCGGGCCGGTGGCGGCGAGCGTGCAGCGGCTCGGCGTCAAGCTGGCCCTCGTGCCCGTACCCAGCGGCGGAAAGACAGGGACCTTCGGCGATCTCGATCTCCAGTTCGGCTTCAAGCCGCCATCGGGCATCGGCATCGCGATCGACGCCGGCCCCGTCTCCGGCGGCGGCTTCATCTCGTTCGACCCTGACAACGGGCGCTACGCCGGCGTGCTCGCGCTCTCCCTCTACAGCGTCAAGGTCACCGCCATCGGCCTGCTCGACACCAAGCTCCCCGACGGCAAGCCAGGCTTCTCCTTCCTCATCCTCATCGCCGTCGAGTTCACTCCCATCCAGCTCGGCTTCGGGTTCACGCTGAACGGCGTAGGCGGCCTGTGCGGCATCAACCGCACCCTTGTTACCCAGGCGCTCCAGGACGGCGTCCGCAAAGGGTCGCTCGACAGCATCCTCTTCCCCCGCGACCCGATCAAGCGCGCCGCCCAGATCATCACCGACCTGCGCATGATCTTCCCTCCCGCCGAGGGCCGCTACGTCTTCGGGCCTGTGGTCCGGCTCGGCTGGGGCCTCTGGGTCGAGGCCGAGCTCGGCGTCATCCTCGAGCTCCCGTGGCCTGTCCGGATCGCGATCCTGGGCAAGCTCGACGCGACGTTCCCGGCAAAGGAGGCCGCGGTCGTCGAGCTGCACCTGGACGTCGCCGGCATCATCGACTTCGAGAAGAAGCTGTTCTCCATGGACGCGAGCCTGCACGACTCGCGCGTCGCGCTCTTCAACATCGCCGGCGACATGGCGATGCGGCTGACGTGGGGCGACGACCCGAGCTTCGCGCTCTCGCTGGGCGGGTTCAACCCGCACTTCCAGCCGCCGGTCGGGTTCCCCTCGCTCAAGCGGCTCAGCATCTCGCTCGACCTCGAAGGGGTCGTGCACCTGAGCCTCGAGGCCTACTTTGCGCTGACCTCGAACTCGCTGCAGTTCGGCGCCCATCTCGCGCTCCACGTCACCCTGGAGGTCGCGACGATCGAAGGGTTCTTGAGCTTCGACGCGCTCTTCATCTTCTCGCCCTTCTCGTTCCTCATCGAGTTCGAGGCGGGGCTGTCGGTCAAGCTCGGGTCGCTGACGCTGCTCGGGATCCACCTGGCAGGGGCGCTGTCCGGGCCGACGCCCTGGCACCTCACGGGACAGGCGAGCTTGACGGTCCTGTTCTTCGAGATCGCGGTGAGCGTCGACGTGACGTTCGGCGACGACCAGAAGAACGCGCTGCCGGCGACGGATCCTTGGCCGGCGCTCAAGGCGGCGCTGCAGGACGCCCGCAACTGGGAGGGGCTGTTGCCGCCGAAGGCAGCGTCGGTGGTGAGCTTCTCGGCGCCCGAGGGCAAGGCGGCGCCCGTGCTGGTCGACCCCGTGGGCGCGGTGTCGCTCCGGCAAAAGGTGCTCCCCCTCAACCGGCAGATCACCAGGTTCAACGAGGCCACCCCCACGGGGCCCGACCACTACACGCTGACCAAGGTGACGCTGGGCGGTGAGGTGACGCCGTACGAGCCGCTGGAGGAGGACTTCGCGCCCGCGCAGTACCGTGACCTGCCCGACGACGAGAAGCTCTCGGGGCCATCGTTCGTGAAGATGCAGGCCGGCTTCACGGTGGCGAGCGAGGCCACACGGCTGGGCGCGGTGGTGAGCCTTCCGGTCGAGTACCTGACCACGACCTACGGCGGCGCCGAGGCGGCCGGCACCGGCGCCGCGCTCGCCGCTCGCGCGAGCGGGACGCGCTACGCGCTGGCCGCGAACAGGGCCAGTTGCCTCTCGGGACTCGGGCCGTCGGCGCGCGCCTCGCTGTCGGCGACGGGGATGGGCAAGTACGCGCCCGCGGCCACAGGGCTCGTGCAAATAGAGGACGAGGCCTACACGATCGTCGCGTGGCCGTCGAAGGCCCCGACGACGATCACGGCGGCGACGAGCAAAGGGCTGGCCCAGGCGGCGCTCGCAGAATACCTGTCTGGCCACCCCGAGGCGCGAGGCACCCTCCGCGTCATCAACGTGCACGACATCAACGCTTCGGGCAACGAGGCTGCGTGAGCTCCACCATGAACTCCAATTACCTGTTCATCCCCTGGCTGCGCCGCGGTATCGGAACCCATATCTCCCGCGTCGACGACGGCACGGACACCGCGGGTACAGGGCGGGCCACCTTCGTCGTCGGCGTCGAGCTCAACGACGGCGGGGAGGTCGCCGGAGGCGCCGACCGATCGACCACCGCGATCGAGCTCTCCCTGTACGGTCCGGGCGACATCTCCGCCTTCGACACCCGCGCGATCGTGCGGACGTGGCCGGCGCCCGACGTGTTCGAGGCCGAGACGAACTATTTCCCGCTCATCGAGTTCGGCCCGGCGGATCTCCCGTGGCGCTACACGCCCGCGAGCGCGTCCAGCGCGGACCGGCTGCGCCCCTGGCTGTGCCTCATCGCGCTGAAGGACGACGGCACCGAATACACCTACACGCCGCCCGCCAGGAGCGACGGTCGGCTGGCGCAGGTGACGGTCATCGACCCGAGCAAGCTCCCCGATCTGAAGCAGTCGTGGGCCTTTTGCCATACGCAGGTCCTCAACGTCGGTGCGAGCGCGGCGACCACCGGCGACGGCCGCTCGCCGGGGGCGGCGCTGGTCGCTGCGCTCGACGACCCCTCGCGCGCGGTGTCGCGGCTCCTTTGCCCCCGGCGACTCGAGCCGAAGACCGCCTATACCTGCTTCCTCGTCCCGGCCTTCATGCGCGGGCGGCTCGCCGGGCTCGGCCTTCCCCTCGGCGCCGCGCCCGACGGCATGACACCGGCCTGGGATCCGGCGAGGTCGCCCGCCAACCACACGTTGCCGGTCTATTACCAATGGCGGTTCCAGACGGGCGGAGAGGGCGATTTCGAGTCGCTCGTCATGCGGCTCGCGGCGTGGCCGCCGGACGGCCAGTTCCCCGACGGGTTCGGGCAGCGCGCGCTCGACATCAGCGCGTTCGCGCCGAGCTGGGGCGCGAGCGCGCCCAGGCCACCGTTGAACCCCCTGCCGCTCGCCTCGGCGATCCGGAGGCCCGGCGCGGATCCGACCGACTGGACGACGCTCGCCAGCGACGCCCTCAAGCGGGCGGCGGGCTCGCCGTACCGCGCCGGCTTCGAAGCGTGGGTGCGGGGGCTCGCCGGCCGCCTGAACGATCCGGCCCTGCAGATCGCCGGGACGTCCACGACCGCGGTGAACGACGCCCGCGTCGCTCCGCCGCTCTATGGGCGATGGCACCGCGCTGCCTCGCTCCAGTCTCTGAGCGCCACGCTCAGCGCCGCGCCGGACTGGTTCAACGAGCTCAACAGCGACCCGCGCATGCGCGTCGCGGCGGGGCTCGGAACACAGGTCGTCCAGCGGAACCGCGAACAGCTCCTCGCCGGGGCGTGGAGCGCCGTCGAGCAGCTCCGCAAGGTCAACGAGCAGCTCCGCTATGCGCAGCTGAGCCGCGAGCTCTCCATGAAGCTCTATGCGCGCATGTTCCCCATGGCGACAGCCGCGCTCGCGCCCGCGTCCCCCGGCGGGCCGGCCGAGGTGCGACCGCCCGCCGGCGACGCGGGACGCGCCGCCCCCGGCGCGCCGGCGAGGCGGGCGCGGACGCCGGAACCTTCGCGGCCGGCCGCCTCCGAGCCGACGCCGGCAGATACGGTGGAGGCGCGCTTCGCCGCGCTGCCCGAGCCGCGAGCGCCCCTCGGCGGCGGCGAGCTCCATCCAGCGGCGCTCGACCACGTCCTCGGGTTGACGGCGCGAGCAGTGCCGCTCGACCTCGAAGGGAGCCGCCTCTCCGCCAGCCTGATGTCACCGACGTTCCGGCGGCTCGCGCGGCTCAACGGGCCTGTCGCCGGTCGGCAGGAGCGTCACCTCGAGACCCCCGAGCAGCGGATGGAGCGTCAGGTGCTCGCGCGGTTCAACACCGGCAGCCTCTCGGTCGCTCCACCCCTGCGCGCCCGCAACGGCCTTCCGGCCGTCGAGCCCGGCGCTGCTGCCCCGGTCTCCGCGGAGGCGCGGCCGACGGCGTCCTCGGAAGCCTCTCTCTTGCCGCCGACGTCGATGCCGCAAGCCGCGACGCTTCCGCTCTTCTACGGTTACTTCCTCGACTGGCGCAACTTCAACTTCGGCGTGACGATGTATTACCTCCTCAATGGGAGGCTCACCGTACGCTGGCAGGACTCGACCGATCTCCGCCAACCCTGGAACCCTTACGTGGTGGGCCCGAGGACGATCGAGAACCCCGACGGCGACGCCTACGGCGATCGGAACCACAAGGCCCCTGTGCACGACACCTTTGCCTGGACCGAGGATCTCGCCGGCGTGAGCAAAGGCACCTCGCACTGGGCCAAGGGGTGGACGGACGCCACTCCCCCGGTCGCGAACGCGTGGACTCTCCGGTCGACTCCCCTGCCCGCGGCCGGCGCCAAGGACACGGCGGAGGCCATGGGCGCGGCGGGCTTCCGCGCGGCGATCGTCGCGATGATGAAGGACATCAACGAGACCTTCAACAGCGTCGCGCCCGCGGAGGAGAAGAAGGCCTTCGACCTGTCGAAGGCCGTCGCCGCCGCGAGGGCGGAGCTCGACCCGATGGTGACGATCGAGCGGGCGACGGCAGAGCGCCTCCGGTTCGACGCGAGCCGGGTCACGGTGACCCAGTCGACCACGGCCGACGTCCTCAACCCGGTCACGGCGGCGCCCGAGTTCGAGTTCCCGATGTACGAGGCGCTCGGCGACCTCTCGGCGGACTGGCTCTTCTCAGGCGCCGACCGTGTCCCGCCGAACTCCATCGCCCTGCTCGAGAGCAACCCGAGGTTCATCGAGGCGTTCATGGTGGGCCTCAGCTACCAGATGGCGCGGATGCTGCTGTTCAACGAGTTTCCGACCGACCGCCGCGCCACGTTCTTTCGCTATTTCTGGGACAAGCTGTCGGCGGACTCCCCGTCGCCGGACATCCTGCCGATCCACACCTGGACGAGGCCGCTCGGGCAGAACGGCGGCGCGCGCCCCGGCGCGGGGACGCTGCTCCTCATGATCCGCGGCGACCTCCTGCACCGGTATCCACACACCGTGATCTACGCCGTGCCGGCGCGGTGGAGCGGCTCAGCGCACGTGTTCGACGACAAGGCGAGCGAGACGTACCCGATCTTCCGCGCGACGCTGAAGCCGGACGCCACCTTCCTCGGCTTTCCGTTCGACCAGGAGAAGGCGCTCGGGGTGAAGAGCCCCCCCGCCGACGATCGCGACGGGTCCAGGGGCAGCGCGGGCTATTTCTTCGTCATCCAGCAGCAGCACACGGCCCCGCAGTTCGGGCTCGAGCCGTACACCGGCCCGCGGCTCACGGCGGACACCGTCGATCGAGACGCCCTCGAGTGGGGGCACTTCGTCGCCAGGGAAGCCGACCTGGCCGGGCTCAACTACATCGACCTCGACAAGGCTTTGCCGAAGGTCGGCGTGCGCGACGGCACGAGCGTGAAGGTCCCCCCGGACGTCAAGTGGCCTCAGAAGGACGGGATCCGCTCGAACGACGTCGCCTGGCTCGCGTGGCGCAGGCCCTACCGCATCGCCATTCACGCTTCTCGGCTCCTTCCACCCTCGACAAAGCCCTAGCACGGGGCCGCGGACGACCATGCCCACCATGATGCCTCCGGTGATCACCGACTTTTCTCTCGACTCGAGCTATCCGATGGTCCTCCTCCCCGTCCGGGTGGAGACGCGCTTCGGGCCCGACCAGCTCCGCGTCCGGATCTACCCCGACGAGATCTTCGCGGATACGCACGAGCCCGCGCTCACCGACGCCGAACTCGCGGACGGCCAGCAGTACTGGGTCGACGTGTGGCGGCGATCGGAGGACGACAGGAAGACGGCCTGGCGAAGGCTGCTTCAGCGTAACCGCGCGCAGCGTGCGGCGTGGATCGTGCGCGCGACCCAGCCGACGAACCTCGCCAGCATGGCCACGGACGCGGAGCCCAGGCCTCCTTCGGCCGTGGCGATGCGGAGCTCGTCGTGGACGCGGGGCGCGAGGGCGACGCTCTTGCCCGATCGCTGGACCGTGATCGCCTACCGCGCAGGCCGGACGGGCGGAGCGCTGCGCGTCCAGACGAGCGCGCTCCCGGCCGCCGGGCTCTCGCTGTCCACCGGCCCCAACCCCAGGATGTCGGATCTCGCGTATCAGCTCCAGTACGACGCCGCGTCGCTCTGGACCCTGGACTACGACGAGGCCGTCAAGGCGGGTATGGCGGTCACGATCGACAAGGCTGCCGGGCTCCTCGACGAGGATCTCCGGCTCGGGTTCGATCGGGTGGTGGTCCTCGGCGTGAAGACGTCCGCCACCGGCGAGAAGGAGCTCGCCGCGCTCCTCGACGCCCACCATTACACTGGCGGTCTCGCGCTGCTGCCTCAGGGGACGCCGACGAACAACACGGGGCGCGTGTCCTCGGCGTTCCCGGCCGCCGATCCCAACGGCGAGATGAGCTATGCCGTGGAGCGCTCGGCCTCGCTCCTCCGGCCCGGCAGCGACGGGACCCGGCTCGAGCAGGCGCTCGGCCTCTCCGCCCGCGCCGACGGATCGCGCGTGTTCGACCATATCCAGGGCGCCGGACGCGACGAGCTGTCGTCGGCGCGGGCCATGGCGCAGGCGCTCTTTCCGGCGACGCTCGGCTACTTCATGGAGCAGCTCGGGGCGCCGGTCTTCACGGAGCAGCAATACAAAGACGTGAGGAGCTACTTCGTCGACAACGTCCAAGGGCGCGGCCAGCTCCCGATCTTCCGCGTGGGGCGCGTCCCGTACGGCGTGCTCCCGGTGACCAACGTCCCGTCCTTCAAGCCGAGCGGGTCGACGGACCTCGAGAAGGCGCTCCCCGGGACGCTCGATACGATGGCCCGCTCCTGGATGACGGCCGCCGGGTACGTCGGTTTCGGGGTCAGCGCGACGGGCGAGGCAGCGGTCAACAACTCGGACTATATCGGTGAAGCCGCGGGGTTTCCGCGGATCTCACGGCGAAGCACGGATCCGGTGAGCGACCTGCACCGCGTGGTGGCGAGGGAGGCGAGCTCGACCGCCTTCAGGGTGTCGAAGGGCTTCGTGGGCCCCTCGGTCATGCGCAACTTCGCCCACTTCCTCAACGGCAGCGCCTTCTTCGACGCCAGCGTGAGCAACGACCGCATCGGGGCTCCGGTCACCCTCACGCCCCGCGACGACACGACGAACATCAAGAAGCTGTTCTCGAACTGGGTCCTCGCCGCCGAGGATCTGTACAAAGGCACCTCGACAACGCAGAGCCCCTGGCCCTCGAGCTGGTCAGAGGCGCGGATCGCCTGGACACAGCAGACGGGCGGCACGTACGCGTTCAACGGCCCGCTCGTCGGCGACCTCTCGTCGGAGACGGAGGGGCTCGACGATCCGAAGGTCAACGCCTCGTTCGGCTTCAACTACATCGCGTGGCTCGAGACCGCGGACCCCGAGGCGATCCGCGATCGAAAGGCCCCGGTCCCCGCGGGCAAGAGCGCTCCGACGGCGCTCCTGTTCGAGCTCCTGCGGAGGTCGGCGCTCAACATGTACCTGAGGCTCGCCTACGAAGCCACGGGCGACACGGCGCCGCGCTTCGACTCGGAGCTCCTCGTCCTCGACGGCAACTCACGCTGGGACCGCTTCTCGGCAAAGACGGGCGTGCCCGCGGGATCGGCCTACGCGTCGCTCGGCAAGTACCTGGCCTCCAGCGATTACGACGCCTCCGGGACCACGGAGCGGGCCGCGTTCCGCGCCGCCCTCGGCGTGCTCAAGGCGCTCCCCTCGGCCGAGCTCGAGAGGTTGTTCACCGAGACGCTCGACGTGTGCTCGCACCGCCTCGACGCGTGGATCAACTCGCTATCGACCACGCGCCTCTCCGAGCTGCGGAAGAGCAAGCCGACCGGCTGCTGGGTCGGCGGCTATGCGTGGGTCGAGGATCTGAGGCCGCTGGCGCGGACCTACGTCAGCGGCGTCAAGGACAAGAACAAGGACGGCACGGACGCCACGGTCACCATCGAGAGCGCGCCAGCGACGTCGGGCGGCTTCGTCCTGACTCCCTCGCTGAACCACGCCACCACCGCGGCCGTGCTGCTCAACGCGCCTCGCACCCACCCGGTCGATCCGGACATGTACACGGTCAACCTGTCTTCCTACCGCGTGCGCCAGGGCCGCTTCATCCTCGACGCCGTTCGCAACGGCCAGCCGCTCGGCGCCGTGCTCGGCTACCTCTTCGAGCGGTGGATGCACGAGTACTCCAGGAGGACGCCCGCATCCGCCGACGCGGAGGTCACGGACATCACGCCGTACATCTCCGATCTGCGGAAGAGGTTCCCGCTCACGACGGTTGGCCGCACGGTGGCCCCGGCGGACGCGTCGGTCTCGCCGACCTTCGCGGCGGAGTCGATCGACGCCCGCAACGTCGCGGACGGCTTGTCGATCTACAACCACAAGAAAGAGTTCGACGAATTCGCCCATTCGTACGTATCGCCTACCTCGACAGCGGGGCGGGACATCGAAGAAGCGCTGAAGATCATCTATATCCAGCTCGCCGATTGCGTCGACGGCCTGTCCGATCTGCTCCTGGCCGAATCGGTCTTCCAGGCGACGCGGGGCAACACCGGGGCGGCCTCGGCGAGCCTCGAAGGGATGGCGCAGGGGCTGCGACCGCCGGACCCGGATTTCATCCGCACGCCGGCGGCCGGCGCCTCGATCACGCATCGAGCCCTGTGGGTGCTCGTCGACGAAGGCGGCGCGCCGCTCAAGCTCCATCGCAACTGGCCAGACGCGGCGACCCCGCGGGCGGCCGCAGAGCCTGCCATCGACGGGTGGGTGGGGTCGCTGCTCGGAGACCCCGCGCAGATCGGCTGTCGCGTCGTCATCCCCGCGAGCGGCAGCGGAGGAGGGGGCGCCGCGAGCGCCGGCGTCACGCTCCAGGACCTCGGGCTCCGGCCGATCGACTTTCTGTCGCTCGCCAGGGCGGCCAGCCTCGGAGAGGCGGACTCCGAGCTCGACGGCCGCGTCCTCGACGCCGCCAGGGCCAAGCTGGGGATGGCGTCGCTCGAAAGCGCCCAGATCCTCTATGGCTCTCCCGGGCCCGGCGTGAGCCGCTCGTTCCACGAAATGCTCGAGCTCGGGGCGGCCATCCACGGCGTGCTCGGCCAGTCGCGGGCGCTCTCGCCGTCGGACCTGGCGCCGCCGGTCAAGGCAAAGGCCGCTGGGCAAATCGACGCGGGCAACGCCGTCGAGCGGGCCACCGCCGCGCGGCGCGGGCTCGTGGAGCTCGCGCTCGCGTCGACGATCGCCGACGTCGTCGCGAAGCGCAAGAGCGACGACGACCTGCGAGCCGTCCTGCGCTCTGCCGCGCTCTACGGCTTGCAGGGCGCCTATCCGCCGCCCGCGGGGACGATCTCGTCCAGGGATCTGCTCGCCGCGGCGCAAGCGGTCCAGAAGGAGATCGAGAGCCGTACGGGCGAGGGGGAGTCGAGCATCACCGACGCGGCCGGGGCGGGAAAGGTGCTGTCGGAGGTGTTCGGTCGCGACTTCATCTGGCTGCCGAGGTTCACGCTCCACACCGATGCGGCCGACGAGCTTGGCAATGCGCTCTCGGGCTCGGTGAGCTTCGGCGGCGACTCCGAGCTCATCGCGGTGAACAGGTGGTTCAACGGCGCGGCGCTGGTGCGCCCCGCGCTCGGCCGCTGGCGCAAGCTCCGGCTCTACACGCGCGCGCTCTCGAAGGCTGGCAACGGGTGGAAGGTCGCCCAGCTCCCCTATAAGTCGGGCGAGACCTGGGTGGGCGCCAAGCTCTCCGACCCGATGGCCTACCGGGGGAAGGTCTCCCTCGTGCTGCAGTGTGCCGGCTCGCCGCCGAAGGCCACCGACCGCCTGGCCGGGCTCTACGTCGACGAGTGGAACGAGCTGATCCCGAGCTCGAAGCGGACGGCGGGCGTCGCCTTCCAGTACGATAACCCGGGCGCCGAGGCGCCGCAGGCGATCCTCTGCGCGGTCCCGGCGGACGCGAAGAAGAAATGGGACATCAACGAGCTCGCCGCCGTCATCAACGTGGCGATGGATCTCGCCCGGATCCGCGCGGTCACGCTGAGCGAGACAGCGCATCTCCCCAACTATCTACCGTGGCTCTATTACCCGGTCAACGCCGAACACCCGGCGACCCAGGACACGCTGCACCCGCAGCTCACCAGGATCCCGTCTCTGTAGTGCTGGAGGAACGATGACGACCACGACGCCGACGGGAATGACGCCCAGGCCGACCTGCTCGCTGACCTACTGGAACCAGATCTGCCCGACGTTCTCCGACGAGGACGTCGAACGAAACCTCGCGGCGCCTGTCCGCGATGCGCTCTGGCTCCTGAGCCGCCAGTGGCAGGTCGGCGAGTTCCAGGGAGAAGACGCGGGCTCGCCGGCGTTCGTCTCGTTCACGACGGTGACCGCGCCGCTCGGCACCTGGCTCGCCCGGGACGCGGACGCCGCAGCCCCGCTGCCGGCTGATCGCCCGTTCGAACAGGCGTTCGAACAGGAGGCGATCGACTTCATGCAGCCGGGCTTCCGCGTCGAGCTCGGGGACTTCTTCGAGTCGCTGCTCGAGGACGCCGGGGGCGGCGCGGCGATCGACAGGTTCCGGCTCGCCTTTCCCATGCGACAGGACGGCGCCCTCCAGATCGGCAGTGACGTCGTGCAGACCGTCGATCCGCGCGATCAGGAGGGGCTCCGGTTCCTGCGCGTCGTCGGCGGGCGCTCGATCGACGGCATCGCGCTCTTGCAGGCGGTGTTGACCGCGACCGCGGCAGCCGGCAAGGACATCGCCAAAGATCCCCCGGTGGTCCCTGCCTTTCCCGGCGCCGTTTCCAGGCTGACCACGGAGGAAGAGGCTCGCGCCGTCAAGGCGCTCGCTGTGTTCATCGCCTGGTTCGTGCCCCGGTTCGCTCCGCTCGATCAGCGGATCGGCCCGGGCTGGGTCGCCGACAGGCTCGCGTACAGCGCTTCGGTCTTCGCGAGGACACCGTACAACGTCGCTCCTGAGTGGAAGGATCCGTCCAATGGCGCCTCCCGGATGACGGTCACGCCGGATCGCGATGGCGACGTCGACTGGTATTCATTCGATATCACCGGGTCCGTGGGCACGACCACGGCTGCCCGGGCGCCCACGGGGCTCACGGCGGGCGTCTACGATGCCAAGCTCGGCAACGTCAAGGCGTTCCCCGCCCACGTGCGCTTCCGCGGGATGCCGAACGAGCGGTGGTGGGACTTCGAGTCGAACGAGGTGGACTTCGGATCGATCGTGCCGGAGCGGCGCGATCTGGCCAAGATCCTCATGCTCGACTTCGTGCAGAGCCAGAGCAACGACTGGTTCTCCGTGCCGTTCGAGATGGACGCCGGGACCGTCTGCTATCCGGAGAGCCTTTACGTTCACGATGTGTTCGGGAACATCATCGACGTCAAGCACGCGAACACCTGGATGTTCCAGCCCCTTTCGTTCGTCTGGTCACGGCCGTCCACCCCCGCGCCCGGCTTCGTCGGCAGGGCGTTCATCTCGGCGCCCTCGGTGAACGCGGCGGTGCAGCAGAGCGCGCCGTTCGAAGAGGTCCGCTTCCTGCGCGACGAGCTCGCTGAGATGGCATGGGGGATCGAGAGCGTGACGCCCAGCGCGGTCGGCTCGCGGTGGAGCGGCTACGAGCGTGTGCAGGCTGCCAATCCCACGACGTCGCCGCCGGTGTCGCCAGCTTCGGCGGAGGCGCCGAGCCCCGCCGAGACGCCGCTCCGGTATCTGATCGAGACGACCGTCCCGGAGAACTGGATCCCGCTCGTGCCGGTGCTCACGGGCGGGGCAAGCTCGCGGATCGTGCTCCAGCGGTCCGCCGTGGAGCGCGTGAACGAGGGAGGCACGATCGAGACGGTCCAGCCGCTCGGGCGCATCCTCGGCTATGCGGTGACGCCCCCCTGGCGCGTCGCCGAGGAGGAGGTGCCGCGCGAGGGGCTGCGGATCACGCGCGTCTTCAAGCGTGCTCGCTGGGTCGACGGCTCCACGTGCCTCTGGATCAGCCGCGGCCGCGGCCCGGGACAGGGCGAGGCCCGCAGCGGGCTCACCTACGATCAGGCGCTGCCGCCGAACAGCTGAGATCGTGAGCAACGCGGGCACGGGGCCGGATGATGCGCCGGCGAGCTCATCCCCCGCTGGAGAAGATCGTGCGAAGATGCGACGCGTCGTAGAACTCCCTCACATGCCGGAGCTTGCCCCCCTCATCGAAGCTGAAGACCCCGATCCCGTCGATGACGACCTGCTCTCCTCGCTTGGTCCGGATGCGCGAAGACCATCGCGCCGCGATCTCGCCGCCGCAGGCGAAGACATCGCGGATCTCGTGGTCGACCTGCTCGATCATCGCCCTGCCAGCGAGGAGGAGCTCGCGGACCGCCTCTCGCCCGCGGTAAGGGGGCGTCCCGACAGGGTCTTCGAGGACGACATCCGGCCGGAGGAGAGCCAGGTAGACGTCGATGGGCTCGTTGAAAGCGGCGTTGAAGTATCTGTCCATGAACTGGCGCGCTTCGGTCTCGGTCATGATGCTCCTCCGGAATGCCGTATCTGTTCTGCTGCGCGGGCGCAACGCCGTGTCGCGGCGCCCGGTCCCTTGCGCACCTCTGACGAGGTAGTTCACGACGCGGGAGGATGTGATGCCCTGCGGCTCAGGGTGCTGCCGGGCTCGGCGCGCCGATCACGGGGCGACGCGGAGCGTCCGCGACGCCACGAGCGCCCGGCAGAGGGCGATCCGGTCGTCCAGGTCGAGCCCGGGCAGCTCGCGCACGTAGAAGATGCCGTGCCGGGCGATGAAGCGCAGCGCGGGCTCGCCCCAGGCGTCGACGCGCACGAGCACCGCGTCGCCGTCGACGAGCTCCGCCTTGCCGTCGCTCAGCCGGACCGACACCTCGCGATCGCGGATCACGCGGCGCGGGCCGCAGACGGACGAAGCGTCGCTCCACAGCTCGGGCGGCGGCTCGCCGTACAGGGCGCTGTACGCGTCCGCGAACTCGTCCCACGTCGCCTCGCGGCAGGCGTGCGCGACGGGCGCGTTGCTCGGCGCGTGGTGCAGGAAGCGCCCGAAGAAGCGCTGGCAGAAGTCGGCATATTCGATCGTGAAGAGGACGAACTGGTGCCAGGCCTCGTCGACGCGCAGCGAGAACATCGGGTAAGCGCGGGTGCGGTCGGAGTCGACGAGCCAGAGGTAGCGCACGAGCTCCCGGAACAAGGCCTCTGCCTCGCGCTCGGTGGCCACGGTCTTGTTCATGAGCAGCTTGCTGATGACGAACGGCGCCCGGTAGGCAAAGAGATCAGGCCGCCTGCGCGCGCTGGGCGTCACGACATCTGTCTGCGCGGGTTGCGCGGGTTGCGCGGGTTGCGTGGTTTGCGTGGTTTGCATGGGTCAGTTCTCCTGGGCTTCGAAGGGCTGAAAGGTCCCCCAGTCGACGAGGGCGCGGGCGAGCGCGAGCTGCTCCGCCTCCGCGAGGCCGGGGATGTCGCTGGGGCGGAGCTCCCGGGCGGCCGACACCGCGCGGAGAGCGGGTCCGGCCCACGCATCGACGCGGAGCAGGACCTGGGCGCGCGCGCCGCACCGCGCGACGAGCTCGGCGCGGCCCGCGCGTGGCGCCACGTCGAGATCCACGCCCGGCCAGCGGCGCGCGAGGACGGCATGCGTGCCGAGGGCCTCGGTAGCCTTGGTCCGGCCGAGCGCCCGCGCGGCGCGCCGCCGGGTCCCCGCGTCGCCGCGGGCGTGGAGGTGCGCGAGGAGCGCGGCGGCCTGCGGGCCCCGCCGCTCGAGGGCGTCGATCTGCGCCCGGCGCACGCACTCCCGCTCGTGCGCGAGGAGCGCCGCCGAGAGCGCGTCGTCCGGCTCCGCTCGGGGCGCCGCGGGGGTCAGGCCCTCGATGGGGCCCACCTGCGCCTCGATGACAGGACCGTCGTGAGGGCCGAACAGGTGCAGCGAGATGGACCAGCTCCCCGTCGGGTTTCGCGGGTCGTGGATGCACGGCCCGTAGATGTGGCCGACCCGCCCGGCCTCCGCGGAGAACAGCCGCTTCGGCACGAGCCGCCGCGCGCGGGCCGTCGCTTCCCAGTCGAAGGTCGCGACGTCGAGCGTGTTGTGGACGACCGCCGTGACCGTCCAGTCCGAGTGCTCGTGGGCGCCGGCCGCGCGCCCGGGCCGCCAGTACGCGAACGCGAGGCGCACGCCGAGCTCGGGGATGACGTGGAACGGCGCGAGCTCCGGCGCGCCGTCGCGACGCTCGATCTCGAGCGCGAAGAGGTCGAGCAGGAGCTCGTCGTCCGAGAGCCCGGCGCGGACCGCGCCCTCGACCGCGCGGACGTGATCGCGCGGCGGATGGCCGCGGTCTTCTGGGACCGGGAAATCGAGCCGCCCGAAGAGGGCGGTGAGCTCGGCGAGCCTCATGGCGCGACCCGGAGGAAGTCGCCCTTCACGAGCGGACGACAGAGCGCCACGCGCTCGCCGTCCTCGAGGCCGGGGAGCTCGCGGACATAGAAGTGATCGCAGTCGACGATGAACTGCAGCGCGTCCTTCGCCCAGGCGTCGATGCGCAGGAGGACCCGCGGCGGCTCCAGCGACCACACGAGATCCGCCCTCCCCTGCTCGACCCGGACGAAGATGGGGCGGCCGAACGTGACGCGGATGAGCCGCGTGTCGGGCGTCACGGCGAGCTCGTCGCTCCACGCCGCGGAGACGGGCCCGAAGAGCGCCTCGTACTCGGCGCGAAACTCGGCGCGGGTCATCTCGGGGCGCGATCCAGGGCCGCGAGGAGCCGTGTTGGCGGTGTGGTGGACGAACTCGCCGAAGAAGCGGTGCCCGAAGGCCGCGTACTCCTCGGTGAAGAGGACGAGCTGGTGCCAGACCTCGTCGATCCTCCGGGAGAACATGGGGACTTGCCGGGTCCGGTTCGCCTCGCAGAGGAAGAGGTATTTCTTTACCTCGTCGAGGAGCCGCGCCGCCTCCTCGCAGGAAGGGACCACCCGGTCCTTGACGAGCTTCTCTTCGAGCCACGGCGCACGGAAGGAGAGCAGTTCGGGGATGATTGACGTGTCCATCACGCCGGGCTCGTGCGAACCTCGTGCCGAGCGGCGCTCGCCCGCTTCGGATACGGGCCCATCTCGACGTTTTCGGTGCTCGGCGCACCGGAGTGCGCCTGCGCGCCGAAAACGCCGATCTGAGCCCGTCTCCTGTGCGGGTGAGCGCCGCTCGGGGATCCCATCGGGTGTACCGGAGCTGGTTGGAAGGGAAGGCCGATGCCCGACCGGTTTCCCCAACTGGGAAAGGGGTTGCTCAAGCGCGGCCGCTACCGCGCCAAAGCGGCCGATTCTGCGGCAAAAACGGCGTGGCACGGCGACTGCAATAGCCCTCCTCGCGGGACGTCGAGTCCCCGGATGGAAATAACCAACTCACTACGGAGCAATCGCCATGAACGAGCAGATCAAGGTCGAGGTCGAGGTCGAGTCGAAGCAGGAGACCGTCGAGGAGCGCCCTGCGCGCCTGACGGTGGAGGTCCCCACGGAGCTCCAGGCGGGCCTTGCCCCGCAGGTTTGCACCTGCCCGCCCGGCTGTTGCGGCTGCTGAGCCGGCGTCGAGGCGCGGGGGACCGCGGCCCGCGGCGACCGGCACCTCGAACCTGACGACACGACCGCGGAGGCCCGCGCTGCGATGAGCAGCGTCGGGCCTTTCGCGTTCAAGGCGCACGACGCGCCGGCGAGGCCGGCCGTTCGCGCCGGAGGCTCACAGATCGAAGCGACCCGACGCCTCGGGCTGATAGACGATGCGCTCGATCCGGAGCCGCCGGGTGCGGCTCGGCGTGGGCCACTCCACCTCGTCGGACTCTCGACAGCCGAGCAGCGCGAGCCCCATCGGCGCGAGCACCGAGATGCGGCCGCTCTTCACGTCGGCGATCCCGGGAAACACCACGGTCACGCAGAGCCGCTCCTCTGTGTCGAGATCGAGGAGCTCGACCTTGGAGTTCATGGTGACCACGTTCGGCGGGATATCCGCCGGCTTCACGACGTCGGCGCGCTCGATCTCGATCTCGAGCGCCTCCAGGTTCGGGGAGTCGCCCCCGGGCCGCGCGCGCAGCGCCTCGAGCAGGCGCGCGAGGCGATCGCGGTCAAATTCGGTGAGGACGATGGGGTTCGAGTGAGGTGCCATGAGCTGAGATCTCCTTGTGTCGTCGGTGCGATCCGGGCTCGGCCGAAGGTCCGCGCCGGCGAGCTGGACGGCGCGAGTGCTCGCCCAGGTCGCCCGCTGAGGCGCCCTCGATGCCAGGCCCGCTTCCTTCCGGGAGCGGCCAGCGAAAAACGCCGGGAGGCCGCTCCCCTACGAGCGTGCGGGCGACCTCCGGCAGAGGAGCCGGGATCGCAGGGGGATGAGCGCGCTACGCGCGCCGCGGCAAGGCCACGAACGCGACGCGACGGGGTGCAGGCAGACGCTCATTCCATGGGCATGGTAACACGACGGTCCCCCCCAGGGCCATGACAAGGGGCGGCGCGTCCGGGAAGCGGTCCTCATTTGCCGTTGTCGTCCGCCCGACCTTTCATCACTCCCAGGCGGGTCCCCCTCCCCCGCCGATTCATCGCAGAGCCCGCTGCTTCCGGCGATCGCTCGTCATCGACCGGTGTGTCTGGCGGCACTGTTCCGCGGGGGCGAACCGTCACAATCCGTCGGATTCTCCGGGATTTGGGAGAGCCTCGTGCCGAGCTCCCCACCTCGCTGCGCGCGCTCGACTCCTCCGCGAAACAGTCAGTCGCCAATCGTATTCGCGCCGTTCAGGAGCGGTACGCCGAAGTTCGGCGTTCCGTCTGCGTTCCACTCGAGCCGCTGGACGCGCGTGTGACGGTTCGGGTCGTAGAGCGGGTCCCCCGTGATCTTCTCGTAGTTCCGCGCGTGGTACACGAGCACGTCGATCGATCCATCCGCCGAGGTCGTGAACGAGTTGTGGCCCGGGCCATACAGCCCGTTTGCGCTGACGAACACTGGATTCTCGTTCTTCGTCCATGAGCTGGCGCTCAGCAGGTCGTCCGTCGCGCTCGCCGTGAGCAGGCCGAGGCAGTAGCGATCGTCCGTCGCGCTCGCTGAGTAGCTGATGAAGATCCGCCCATTCCGCTCGAGCACGGCAGCACCTTCGTTGACCGCGAACCCCGCCGTCTCCCAGGCGTGCTCGGGTCTGGCGATCCGCACGTTGGGCCTGGCCAGCGTCCACGGGTTCAGCATGGCCGCGATGAACAAGCTGCTGTTGTCGCCCTCGACGCTGGGGTCCTCCTGCGCCCACACGAGATAGCGCTTGCCGTCGTGCTCGAACGTCGTCGCGTCGAGCGCGAACGTGTCCGAGTCCGTCACGATCTGCCCTCGCTCGATCCACGTGCCATCCATCGGGTTGGCCGATGAGTTCTCGAGCACATACATGCGAATGGCCCAGATGTTGGTCGAGCTTCCGGCGGCGAAATAGATGTACCACTTGCCGTCGATGAAATGTAGCTCGGGCGCCCAGATGTGCGCCGCCACCGGGCCGGTCGCGTGCTTCGTCCAGACGACCTTCGGGGTCGCGCTGGCCAGGCCTCGTATCGTGGTCGCGCGCCCGATCTCGATGCGATCGTACGTCGGCACGCTCGCGGTGAAGTAGTAGTACCCGTCCGTATGCCGCTTGATGTGGGGATCGGCGCGCTGCGAGATCAAATAGCCGAGCGGCTCGAGCGCGAACGACGCCTCCGAGTTCTTGACCGCCGTGCCGTCGAGCACGTGCGCATAGATCTGGTAGTTCAGCTGCCGGAGATAACGTGTCGGGTCTGAGTACCACTGCAGCGAGACCATCGTCGGATCCCCGTTCAGCGCGGGCACGATCCGGAACGTGGCGTCGCTCCGGAACGTGGTGGTATCCGTGAACACGTCGATCCACAGAAGGTGACTCCTCTCTTCGGGTGGAGTCTGCCAGAGCCCGCTAGCCCGGTTGGCCGTCTCGCTCTGCAGCGGGTACCGGGTCGAATTCATCCTGTCGACGTGCAGGTAGCGACCGCCGAAACCCACAGGCTCGAACGACACCAGCGTCGGATCATCCGGGTTCGCCAGGCCGGGCACCACTCTCCACTGGAAGTCGGCAGGAAGCTGGTTGTTTGCCCTATCGTCGAGGTTGGTGATCATCGCGTGATAATAGGAGTGCGCGACGTAGAGCGGGGCGTCCTCCTTGTGCGTCGTGCGAAGCTGGTACCCCCCTCCGACGTCGTCGTCGAGATTGGATAGCTCGAGAGCAGCGGGGGCGGCGAGGGCCGCATACTCGGGGTCCTCGCTGGCCGGTGAGCCGAAGACGACACGTACGGGCTGAGCTCCGTCGGCCTGCCAGTCATCGACGCTGCTCAAGGTAACGGTCTGCGCCGTGCTCCAGTTCGCCTCCGTGAACGTCAGGTCGGCGTGGCTCAGCGTCGCCTCGGTCGTGTCGCTGACGCTGAGGGCGATCGTCACGGGCGCGCTCGGCTGCGACGCGAGGAGCACGGTGAACGTCACGGGCGCGCCGCGCTCGGCGAGGGTCCCCGACGGGTCGCTGACGACGATCGCCGCCGTCCCTGGACCGTCGTCGTCCGTGTTCGTGATGTCAGCGGACTCCGCGACGAGGCCGTCGCAGGCTGGGTCTGCAGAGACCGAGGGCCCGAAGCGGACGCGGAAGATCTGATCCCCGTCGCTGTCCGCGTCGTCCACGCCCGTGACCGTGATCTCTCGAGGGACGCTCCAATCCTCCGCCGTGAAGGAGATGGTCGCCGGTGAGACGGAGCCTTCGGTCGCATCCGAGGTCGAGACCGGCACCATGACAGGCCCGCTCGGCGCGCCGTCGAGCGCCACGCTCACGGTCACCCGCCCGCCGGACTCCGAGGTGCTGAGAGCCGTGACCGCCGGCATGATCCGCAATGAATTGGTCGACGCGTCCGGCGCATCGGTCGAGGGCCCATCCGAGCACCCGACCACCACGAGCAGCGCGGCGAAGGCGCCAGCTGCCGCCGTGAGCGCGACGCGTGGCGCAGAGAGGAAAGTGCGCTCTGGATGGGAAGAACTCGGTGCGCGCATGATGAGGGAACCTCTACCCATCAGTGGGTCCGGTAGGATGTTCAGTAATGGGCGATGACCGCGTCGAGCTCCGCCTGCGTGACCCGGACCGCGTTCGCGTGGCGCACGCCGGACGGAAAGCGGTACTGCGCGCTCGGGAGCTCCGTCCAAGAGCCCGGATCCGTGTCGAGATCCGTCGTGCTCCAGCACCCGAACACACCGCCGTTCAGGTAGTAGTCGGCGAAGAGGTACCATCGACTCTCCCGCGGATCCTTGATGACGAACGGTCCCTCGGTCGCTCGTCTCCTGCTCTGGGTCGACCCGCGCGTGATGTAGTCCGGACTCCATCGCGTGAACGTCGCCGGATCGAGCGCGAGCGTCGAGGAGCGCGCGATCTGGATGTCCTTGCCCGATCCGGTGAGCGCGCTCCCGCTGCTGTCCGTCTCGTCCTTGAAGAAGAGGTAGTTGCGGTCATTCCATTGCGTGATCGTCGCGTCGATGACGCTGTAGCCCGGATCGAAGAGCACGTCGGGCGTCGGGTTGACGATGGTGACGAAGTCCTCGGTGTAGCTGACGTAGATACGGTTCGCGCCCGTGGTGTCGTTCCCCGACCAGATGATCGCATAGAGCTTTCGATCGGGATCGTAGTAAGCCTCCGGGGCCCAGGCGTGCATCGGGGTGGCGCTGGGGCCCGAGAGGTTCGTGAGCGTGATCAACCGGGGATTCGTGAAGGTGATGAGATCGGTCGAGTCGGCCACGAAGATCTTGGAGCTCGGATGGTTCCAGTAGTTCGAGTCGTTTTCCGAGAGCGTCCAGTCCGTGGCGATATAGATGTACGTTCCATCGTTCTTGCGGAACAGGAACGGATCTCGGATGTGATTCGTGCCCATCCCGGTGAGCTGGTACGCCGGCTGTCCGTTGGCGAGGGCCGACCAGTGAAGCCCGTCGGTGCTGTAGGCGAGATGCAGCGAATCGCTCGCCACGTCCTGATTCGGCCCGAAGTAGCTCATCACCCAGGCACCCGGGGAGCAGCTGGTTGCATTCATCGTGGCCGTGAGCTCGCCGTTCGTACACTTGAGGCAGCTGCGGTCCGTGGTGCTGCTCCCCTCCGTACCGACGAGCTCCCCTGGCACGCAGTCGGTCCACGCGACGCATGTCGTCGCGGGATCGGCGTCGTCGTCCCAAGTGCCGTCCGCGCAATCGACAGACGCGGCGGTCCCACCTGCGCAGTACGTGCCCGGCGAGCAGCCGTCACACTGCGCGGGCGTGGTGCTCGTCCCAGGCGCGGTCTGCCTCGTCCCAGGCGCGCAGGGCGTGTGCATCCTGCAGCTCGGCGCGTTCATCGTGTCGCTGAAGGTGCCCTCCGGGCACGCCGTGCACCGCCGGTCCGCCGTAGGCGAGCCCTCGGCGCTCGCGAAGGTGCCTGCGGAGCAGCCTGTCCATGCGACGCAGCTCGTCGCGCTGTCGCCATCGTGATCCCAGGTGCCCTCGGAGCACGCGGGGGGCTCGGCATGGTGCCCTGCGTCTCCGCCGGTCGTCGTCACCGGGTCGCTGCACCCGGAAGTCCATAAGAGCGCCACCAGGAATCGTGCTCTCGATCTGCTTCCCAAACGTGCCATCTCGCTCCTCGGTTTCGCGCGTAGTTGCTGCGCCGATGGACGCCGACGCCCACCCGGTCCGATGTGCGTGGGGCACCTGTGTCCGCGATGACCGAGCGAGCGGAGCCGTGCCGGGATCGATCCCGAGGACGAGCGCCCTGCGCGCACGACGGCCTGTCCTGGACAAAGCGAAAGGGTGGTTCGCAAGCGACTGTGAACGCTCACATCGGCGGCGTCAACCGAAACGCTGGCGACGACACCCCTATGTCGAGCCGTCCTCCGCTCCCTCACGCTCACGGGTGCGCGATGACGATCAGCGCCGGCGCCCGCTCCAGCACGGCGCCAACGCACTCGCGGGCCGTCAGCGGATCCAGCGCGCCGAAGCTCTCGTCGAGGATCACGGCGTCCGAGCGCTGCAGCAGCGCGCGCGCCAGGAACAGCCGGCTCCGCTCTCCGTGCGAGAGCTGCCACCCCGTCTCGCCAACGACCTGATCGAGCCCCGAGGGCATCCTGTCCAGCAGCGGCCCGAGGCCCAGCTTGCGGCAGACGACCTCCGCCTCCCGCCGGTCCTCGGGCGGCGCGGGCCACGCGCGGCCCATCAGCAGGTTGAACGCGAGCGTCCCGGAGAGCACGTGGTTGTCGTGGAACTGCGGCGCGCTCGCGACGCGGCTGCGCCACGCGGCCCCGCCCAGCGTCCGCCGGTCGAGGCCGCGCAGCAGCACGAGCCCCGACGACGGCGCGTGAAGGCCGCTGAGCACGGCCGCGAGCGTCGACTTGCCGCCGCCGGAGCGCCCCTCGAGCAGCAGCCGGTCGCCCTTCGAGAGCACCAGATCGCAGCCGCGGAGGACCGGCTCGCCGCGCTCCCCGTCGTAGCGGAACGAGACGCCCCGCGCCTCGATCACGACGTCCGACGTCGCGGGGCGCCCGAGCACGGCCTGCGGGATCCCGGCGGGCTCGCGGCCCTCGGCCGCCGTGAAGAGCCGGGCGATCGAGCGCCACGAGACGGCGGCGGAGAGGAGCGCGCCGAGGCTCGTCGCCAGCGTCGCGAACGCGGCCTGCGCCTGGAGGATGCCGCCGGTCGCGACGACGAGCGGGCCCGCGCCCACCCCGCCCAGGACCGCCGGGACCAGGCCGAGCAGCCCGAGCGCGAGCCACCCGCGCGCCGGGAGCGACGCGAGGAGATCGCCCACGCCATCCATCCCCCGCGCGGCGCGGTGGTAGCGCTCGAGCGCCGCGTCCTCCTCCAGGTGGTGAAGGTGCGAGGCCTGCTGGGCGACGCGCGTCCGGTGCCCGACGACGTGCTCCACGAAGCCGCTCGTGATCGCGAACCGCTCGCCCGTCCACGCCGCCCGCTCCCGGGCGAAGCGGCGCCCGAGCAGCGCCACGGCGAGCGTCCACCCGAGGAGCAGCGCGACGTGGAGGCCGCCGCCGGCGCCGGCGGCGAGGACCGCCGCGGCGCTCGCGAGCTGCACGAGCGCGACGATCGCCCCGAGCGCGCCGCCGAGACCGGCCGTCTCGACCGCCTCGGACTCGGAGACCATGGCCAGCAGCTCGCCCGAGCCGCGCGCCCGGATCGCGGCAGGATCCATGCGGAGCGCGCCGCACAGCAGGCGCTGCTTGAGGAGCGCGGCGACGTCGATCGTGAGCATGCCCCCCGTGAACGAGGCGAACAGCTGCACGAAGAGCGCCGAGAGCGACAGGAGCACCCACGCGAACAGCCACCCCGGCTGCACGTCGCCGTCGAGCGCGCCCGCGCCGATCAGCCACCAGGCGAAGACGCCGAGCGCGATCTGCGAGGCGGCAGCCGCGAGGAAGATCGCGCCCCGGCGGAGCACCCCGCGCCTCGAGAGCAGGCGCCGGAAGCTCGACCCCGGATCGGGGCGGAGCAGCCACACGCCGTCGATGGGGCGATCCGCGACGAGCTGGGCGAGCAGCTCGTCGCGCGCCCGGGCGGCGCGCCGCGGCGGGACCTGCGCCGCGGCGAGCCACTTGTCGACGTGCGACGCGGGGCGGTCCTCGAGGTGCGCGGTGAGCGCCCGGCGCACGGTCTCCAGCGGGATCCGCGCCGACGTGAGCGCCGGCGTCAGCACCGAGAGCCCCCGCCGTCCCGCGGACGTCACCGCGAGGTAGCCCTGCTCGACGCGGACGATCGAGGGGCCGAGGGACGCGAGCGCGCCCCCGAGCTCGGCGAAGCTGCACTGGATGGCCTCCGCCTCGACGCCCATGCAGCCCGCGTACGCCTCGATCCACGCGGTGGGGTCGCCCTCCGGCGGCGCGCCGGGCGACGGGACCGCGCTGGTCGCGAGCCCGCACGCGGCGGTGAGCGCGCTCATCGCGTGGCCGAGCGCGGACGGCTGCCACACGACCCCCGCCAGCGCCGCCTGTGCGGCCTCGCCCGCCTTCACGCCGCCCCCTGGATGAGCCGGCCGCCCTCCATCGTCGCGCTCCTGAAGCGCTCCTTCGACCAGACCTCCTCGCGCGCCCGCGCGTCGGCCTCGGCGAGCGCGCGGTAGCGGCTCCGCGGGTCGTCCATGAGCTCGCGCGGCGCGCCGTCCTCGACGACCCTGCCCCCCTCGACGACCAGCACGCGATCGAAGCCGAGCGTGTCCATGACGTCGTGGCTGACGAGGACGAGCGTCGAGCGCCCCCAGTGCTCCCGCGCGCGCGCGAGCAGCTCCCGGCGCCGCTCGCGCTCGAGCCCGCGGAACGGCTCGTCGAGGAGCACGAGGCGCGCGTCGCCTTTCATGAGCGCCCGCGCTAGGCGGACGCGCTGCCCCTGCCCGCCCGACAGGCGCGCGCCCCCCTCGCCGATCGACGCCTGCAAGCCGTCGGGAAGGCTCTCCAGGACGCCGGTGAGCTCGGCCTGGCTCATGGACAGGGGCACGCGCGCGAGGGCGTCGCCGGCGTGGCCGAAGGTGATGTTCTCGAGGAGCGTGCGGTTCCAGAGCTGGATCGCCGGGTCCACCCACGCGGTCGCGCGGCGGAGGCGCTCGACCGCCGCGTCGTCGAAGGGGCGCCCGTCGACGAGGACCACCCCTCCGGACGCCCGCAGCCACCCGAGGAGCAGCGAGATCAGCGACGATTTCCCCGCGCCCGACGCCCCCACGATCGCGACGTGCGCCCCCGCCGGGACGCTCAGCGAGACGTCGGACAGGAGCGTGTGCCCTCCGGCCTTCACGCTCACGCCGCGGAGGTCGATCGAAGCGGCGCACGCGGCGCCCTGCGCGGCGCGCGCTGCGTCGACGGCGTCTTCGGCGGGCGCGCGGGGCAGGTCCATCTCCGGCGCCGCGAGCGGCGCGAAGAGGCGCACGGAGGCGTTGCGCACGTTCTTCCAGCCGAGCAGCGCCGCGACGAGCTCCTGCGCCGCGGCGGGGAGGCGCAGCGACCAGAACACGAGCAGGAGCAGCGCCGCGGCCGGGCCGCCGGAGGCGACGTAACCGCCGACGATCGCGACCGCCACGGCCGTGCTCGCGATCCCCTGGGCGGCCTGCATGGCGGTGGACTGCGCGTGCACCAGCCGGCCGGTCCGCGCCCACTCGACGAGCAGCGCCTCGTGCTCGCGCCGCACCGCACGCTCCGCGCCGTGGACGCGGATGGGCACGACGCCGAGCAGGGCGTCGAGGTAGAACCGCTCGAGCGACGCCGCGTGCGTCCGCAGGCGCATGAGGCTCTCCACGAGCGGCCGCCGCGCGAGGTACGGGGCGGCGAGCGCGACCGCCGCTGCCACGAGCGACAGCCACGCGCCGCCCGGGTAGAGCCAGACGACGCCGAGGAGCGTCGCGGCGAACGACAGCGCCGCGCGCGCGATGCGGGCGAAGAGCGCCGGGGCCTCGCGCATCAGGTGCATCGCGTGGCCGCGCGCGGTCATGTCCGAGGTCGGCCGGCTGCGCAGGTAGCGATCCTCGAGGCGCGGCAGCTTCTCCAGGAACGCCGCGCGGAAGCGCACCTCGAGGGCGCGCCCCAGGCGCGACACGGCGTGGGCCACGAAGATCTCGAGCGCCAGGCCCCCGGCGGCGAACGCGACGAGGGCGAGGAGCCCGAGCGCGCGCTGGTACGCGACGGTGACGCTCTTCACCGCGTCGAACAGCCCGCGGAGGACGACAACGTCGATCGCTGCGATGGCCGCGCTCGCCGCGAGCGCCACCCCGACGAGCGCGAGCGCCCCGCCCGCGTCGGCGCGCAGCATCCAGAAGAACAGGCGCGAGGGGGATGGCGTCGGCAGCTCGAGCTCCCGGCGAACGGACGCCGGAAGCGCCGCGGTCGCGGTCGCGCGCGGCGCCGGCCGGTCCGGCGCAACCCCGCGCGCGGCCTCGGGCGCGGCGCTGCCGCGGTAGCTCGGCGGCGGCGCCGCGGCGGAGGGCGCAGGCGCGCGCGCGGCCTCGCTGACCTCGCCCGCGGCGCGCTGACACGGGCCGACGTGGACGATGACGGCGCCGTGCACGAGGAGCTTCCCCGGCGCCTTGCCCTCCGTGGCCCAGAAGAACCCCTTCGGGATGGCGCCCGCCTCCCCGGCGAGCGCGCGCTCGAAGACGCCGTGGAGCACGCGCTGCGCCTCGCCCCCGCGCGCGATCGCGCCGCCGCGGACGAGGCGCGCCACCATCCGCACGGCCGCGTCGAGCGCCGCGAACGGCTTCCACCCCGGGTCCGCGTCGGCCCGGGCGATCAGCGCCTCCCCGTCCGCGCGCAGCGCGCGCAGCTTCGCGCGGAGCGGGCCGAGCGAGTCCGCGGACGACGCCCACCGCCGCCACCGCTCGATCGAGATCGGGATCGGGAAGTGCGGCATGTCCTCCATGAAGCGCGCTGAACGCACCCAGCGGCGCCCGCTCCCGGGGTCGAGGATCTGCACGAACGGCCCGAGCCGGCGCCAGACGACCACGAAGTGGAGCGCGCCGCCCGCGCCGCGCTTGACCACGATCGCGGGCAGGCAGTCGGCCTCTGGCAGGAGGAAGCTGTCGTGGGGGACGACCACCTCGGCGGTCGCGAGCCCGAGCTCCTGCCCGAGCGCGGCGAGCGCGTCGATGGAGGTCCCGTCCACGTCCGTCTGGCAGCGGTCGCGGAGCCACTCGTAGTGCACGTCGACGCCGAACCCCTGCAGCACCGCCTTGAGCGCGGCGGGGCCGCAGTCCATGAGCGACGCCTGCAGCACCTCGGGGACGAGGAACGCGCGCTTCATCGCGCGCCTCCCGGCGCCACGGCGCGCAGGAGGAGCGCCCACGGAGAGACGCGCTCCACCTCGACCTCGGTGGTCCCCGGCATCCCGTGCTGCACAGGGATCGACGCCGCGCTCTCCGGCCGCACGAGGAGCTCGACGCGGATCGCGCCGTCGTACGGCTCGCTCGCCACGTGGGAGACCTCCCCCTCGATCATGCCGAACTGCGTCCACGCGAACCCGTCGAGGCGCATCCGCGCCCTCTGCCCGGGGACGATGCGCCCGACCGCGTCGGACGGCGCGAAGAGCGCGACCGCGTGGAGGTCGTCGCCGGGGACGACCGTCGCCACGAGGTCGCCCGGCTTGAGCACGTCCCCCACCTGGAGCGCCGCGATGTTCCCGAGCTTCCCCGCGATGGGCGCGCGGACCTTGCGCCGCTCGATCTGCGCGAGCGCCGTGGCCACGGCCGCCTCGGCCTCCTGCTGCTCGGCCACCAGATCCCCGAGCGCGCGCGCCAGCTCCGCGAGGCGGGCCGCCGTCTGCCGCTCGTCGTGGTGCCCCGCGACCGAGAGACGCCGGAGATCGGCGCGCGCCCCCTCCGCCTTGAGCCGCTCGTCGGCGGCGCGGCTCTTCGCCTCGAGGTGGTCGGCCGTCGACGCGAGCCGCTCGTCGTGCAGGCGCTCGGAGATCGCGCGGAGCTCCTCGCCGTGCGCGGCGGAGAGATCCCGCTGGCGCAGGTCGATCCTGGCGCGCGCGACAGAGGCGTCCGACAGCTTCACCTGCCACGCGCGCACCTCCTCCTCGACCGCGATCTGGTGCTGCAGCGCGTCGATCTTCGGCGCGAGCGCGGCCGCCCTCGTCCGCTCCTCCTCCAGGCGCCTCTCCTCGACGGAGGCGTCCAGCTCGACGAGCACCTCCCCTTGCTCGACGTTGCGCCCGAGCGAGACCTGCACGACCGACACGCGCCCGGGCTCGGCGGCGGCCACGCGGTGGGCCATCCGGCTGACCTCCAGGCGCGCCTTCCCGGTCGTCGCGTAGACCGAGACGCGCGCCGCGTGCATCCAGGCCGCCCAGGCGCCGAGCACCGCGAGGATCACGGCGAGGCGGATCCAGATCCTCGGCCCGCGCTCGGTCTCGAGCGACCGCATCGTGCGGAAGAACGGCGAGGCCACGTCAGCACTCCTCCAGCGCGACCTTCTTGCGGGGCCGCGCGATGCCGTACGCGTTGAGCTTGTTGGTGAGGGTGCGCCGCGAGACGCCGAGCAGCTCGGCGGCGCGCGTCTGGTTCTGGCGGGCCTGCTCGAGCGCGGCGACGATGCGGTCCCGCTCGAAGGAGCGCAGATCGCCCTTGATCCCGGCCTCGACCGGCGCGCGCGGCGCCTCCAGCATCAGGTGGTCCGCGCCGATCGGCCCGCCCTTCGACATCACGACCGCGCGCTCGACCACGTGGCGCAGCTCCCGGACGTTCCCCGGCCAGGCGTGCGAGAGGAGCGCGGCGGTCGCCTCCTTCGCGAGCGGCGGCGCCGGGCGCGCGAGCCGCTGCGAGAGGCGCGCCGCGAAGAGCGCCGCGAGCGGCAGGATCTCGGAGGTGCGGGCCCGGAGCGGCGGGATCCGCAGGGTGATCGCGTTGAGCCGGAAGTAGAGGTCCTGGCGGAAGCTCCCCTCCCGCACCATCTGCTCGAGATCGCGGTGCGTCGCCGCGATCACCCGGACGTCCACGCGCCGCGGGCGCGTGCTCCCGACGCGGACGATCTCGCCGTACTCCAGCGTGCGGAGCAGCTTCGCCTGCGTGCGCGGGGACAGCTCCCCCACCTCGTCGAGGAAGAGCGTGCCCTCGTGGGCGGCCTCGAACAGCCCTTCGCGCGGCGCCACCGCCCCGGTGAACGCGCCGCGCTCGTGGCCGAAGAGCTCGCTCTCGACGAGCGACTCCGACAGGCTCGCGCAGTTGACCTTCACGAAGCGCTCGCGCGGGTGCCGCGACATGCCGGCGATCCACTCGGCCACCACCTCTTTTCCCGTCCCGGTCTCGCCGAGGATCAGGACCGGCAGCGGCGTGGGCGCCACGGTCTCGAGGGCCTCGCGCAGGCGCCTCATCTCCGGATCGAGCGCGAGAAAACCGCTGGAACAGTCATCCACCATGAAAGCTCCCCCTCGCGCCGAAGGCGCGGGACGCGCGTGTCGCAAGTGCGACCGAGTTCAGGAGCGAGCCGAAGCAAGTCGGTGGCCAACGCGCCGCTCCGTCCATGAACGAGCTGGCCAGGATGCCCCCCATGCTCCTCGGCGGCGCGAGGCATCGCCGAGGAGAGCGCGTATGAAGTTGCAGGCTGTCCTGCGCGGAGGTCGCGCGACGAGGCTCGCCGCGCCGCCTGGAGGCCGGAGCCTCCACCTGATGGCGGGAGCCGCCACCAGGAACGAGGAAGACGCTCGCGGCGCGAGCGCGCTGCCGTCATGACCTGTTATTGCACCGAGCGTCGATCTGGCCGGCCGGCCGGCCAGCGCGGGCGCCGACGTCGAGGGCAGCCGCGCCAGGTCGGCGCGACTTGCGCAACATCGGCACGTAGTGCGCCAGCGTGGTGGACACCTCGGTGCATGGTCCTCGCCGGAGGCCGAGCGGGTGTCCGTCCGCCCGGGGGCGCCTTCTGGACCGCTGGCGTGCAGCCATCAGGCTCCGGGCGCGGCGGGTGTTATCGCAGGATGCCGAGGGCGGTCTCGATCTGGTTGCGGGCGACGACGCCGTGATCGTCGACCGAGTAATCGTCGGCCTCGAGCCGGAAGGTGCGCGTCGCGGTGACGTCCGCCCTGCCGCTGAAGCGGTACGGGATGACGGGCGACGTGAGCGTCTCCCGGAGCAGCTGGAGGCCGAGATCGACGGGGACGCTGACGGGGACGCGGACCTGCGTCGTGCGGTCGGAAGGGAGCCATACGCCGTCGCCGTCGGCCCGGAAGTCGACCGGCAGCGGGTAGCGGCCGGCGAGCACGACCTGGCCGCGGACAGCGCGCACCGCCACGTCGTACGAGTTCGGGTTGTGGACGTTGACGACGATGGTCATGAGGATGCCGAGGCTCGGCGGGAAGGCGATGCGGATCCCTGTGATCTCGGCGTGATCGAGCTGCATCGTCGGCTTGCTCACGCAGGCGGCGCCGGCGATCGCCGTCAGCGCTGCGAGCGCGAGCGCGGGCAGGCGGCGCAGGCGGGTGGTCTTCCGGGGAAACGGCACGAGCGCGAGCTTAGCCGCGCAGGGCCACGCCGTCACCTCGCGGCGTGGCGGGGCGAGCGCGTCGAACGGCGGCGCGCGCTCGACGGGCCGCGGCGCTCGGGGACCGCGGCGCTCGGGGACCGCGGCGCTCCGCTCGCGCCGGCGATGCCCGTCGGCGAGCCGGATCCACGTTCCCAGGGGTCGTCGGCCGCCGGTCAGGACGAGCGCCCGGAGGAGCTGGCGGAGACGCTGTCGTGAAGCACCTCGCGTGTCCCGGCGCCGGCGACGAGCAGCCATGTCTGGAGCGTCTTCAGGTCGTGCGTGGCCTCCACGGCGGACTTCAGCGCCGGCGGCATGAGGCCGAACCGCTCTTCGTAGAGCTCGATCGTCGCCTGCGCCATCGCCTGCGCCATCCCCTCGGCGCGCCCCTGCTCGATGAATTGCCCGACGAGTTCCTTCCTGGCCATCACGGACTCCCCTTCCTCCCGCGTCGCCGGCCCGTGCTCGGCGACCTCCGCCCGCGAGCGTAGCAGGGGACCGAGCGCGATGTCGCGCGCCGGCGCCGCGTGCAGCGGCCGCCGGGGGTCGTCGATCGCCTGTCGGAGCGCGCGCCCCCTCATTGGCCGGATCAACGATCCCTGACGTATCAGGGCCTCGCTTGAGCGGTGGTGCGTGCCGGACGCAGGCGCCCCGAGACGGTCGCCGGCTACCGCGTGGCGGGTCTCAGGGCCGCTGTGCCCTCCGGGGCGATCATGTCGCCAGCCAGGTGGGCTTGAACAGCAGGAGGAGACCGAGGAGCACCATGATCGCTCCGCTCAGCAGCTTGAGCCATCGCCCCTCCTTTTCCTGCAGCCTGCGGCGGCTCAACGTCACCACCGCGACGCCGACCATGACGATGTCGTCCGCCATATAGGCCACGTTGTAGAGCCCGAGATAGGCATAGTGCTTCCACGCCGGGAGGCGCTTCTCGACGAGGAGCTGGGTGTAGAGCGCCGGCAGGCCCGCGGTGCAGAGGAGCTCGACGACGTTGACCATGACGGCGAGGAGGCACGCGGCGGCGAGCGCGGCGGGCAGGCTCTCCGCCCTGACGACGGCCCGCATCCTCGCGTAGATCCCTGGCTTCACCGACTCAGGGATGCTGAGCGACACGCCCCGCTTCCATGCGAAGAAGTCTTTGACGTGGACCGAACCGGCAAGCACGGCGATGGCTCCCAGCGCGATCTGCACGGCGCGCGAGGCGCCGACCAGGAGAAAGAAGTTCAGCCAGGCAGCCATGAAGGCGAAGTAAGCGAGACCGCTCACGAGCACGAATACGCCGGCAATCAGCAGCATCTTCGCCCGGCTCCGCAGCGTGGCGAGGAAGGAGAGGAGAAAGAGGAGCACCCACGTGGCGCACGGGTTGAATCCGTCCACGAGCCCCAGCAGGACGGTGAACGCCGGCAGGCCAAGATCGCGGACGTCCAGCCGCCCGAAGACGGGCACATCGACAACTCCCGCGCTCGGCCCGGCGCCGTCTGCCGGGCACGGTGGCTGCTCCGACGTGGGAGACGTCGGAGGCGTGAGAGGGCATGACGCAGCGGACTCGCCGGCCGCGGTGGGCGGCGGCGGCGCGTTGTCGAGCAACGCCTCGATGCGCCGGCCCGTCGCGTCGCGCCCCGCGTACCCGACGACGAGCACCCCGCGCACATAGAACGCGGGGACGCTCACGGCAGCGGTCGACTGCCCCTCGGCGATCGCCCTCAGCCGGTCGAGCGCCGTGCGGTCCTCGACAACATCCGAGACGATCGTGCGCAGGCCGGGTCGACGGCCCGCGAGCTCGGCCACGAAGCGCTTGGCCTCGTCGCAGCGAGGGCACCCCTCGCGCGCGAACAGCTCCACATCGGCGCGCGGCTCGATCGGCGCAGCTCGCCCGGAGTCGCTCCAGAGAAGCGAGAAGGCGAGCGCGCACATCACCAGCGCTCGCACGACGACGGCAGGTCGCATGCAGAGCGGCTGTCGCACGATGCATGCTCAGCGGATCACGTGATCAGCCCACAGTCACAGCGCGACGCACCTCGACTCGAGCGGCCGTCGCCGAGGAGCCGCGCGCTCGTCGTGTCGACGCTCTCCGGCCTGGCGGGCGGAGCCGCGGCGCACGCCGAGGGACACGCGCGCCTGGGAGACATGCTCTGGGCGGCCGGCGCGCTCATCGCCCTCGTCCTCGTGGGTTCGCGCATCCTGGCCGACGTGCTGAAGAAGCGGGCCGGCGTCGACGTCATCGCGCTCCTCGCCATCGGCGGCGCGCTCCTGCTCCGGGAGTACCTGGCGGGCGCGCTGATCGGCGCGATGATGGCGACGGGCAGCGCCCTGGAAGGGTACGCGGCCGCGCGCGCCCGGCGCGAGCTCTCCGCCCTCCTCGCGCGCGCCCCCCGCGTCGCGCACCGCCGCGAGGGGGCCGACGTCACGACCGTCCCGATCGGCGCTGTCACCCCCGGCGACCTTCTGCTGGTCAAGGCGGGCGAGATCGTGCCAGTCGATGGGGTCGTCGTGGGCCCTCAGGCGATCCTCGATGAATCGGCGCTGACCGGCGAGCCGCGGCCGGTGGAAAAGGCCCCCGGCGACCGCGTGGGCAGCGGGACCACGAACGCCGGCGCGGCCTTCGAGCTCCGCGCCGTCGCGAGCGCGGACGAGAGCACGTACGCCGGCATCGTCCGCCTCGTGCAGCAGGCGTCCGCCTCGAAGGCCCCGCTCGCCCGCCTCGCGGACCGCCACGCCCTGGCGTTCGCCGCGCTCTCGCTCGCCATGGCCGCCGCGGCGTGGGGCCTCACCGGCGACGCCGGCCGCGGGCTCGCTGTGCTCGTCGTCGCGACGCCCTGCCCGCTGCTCCTCGCGGTGCCCATCGCGATCATCGGCGGCATCTCGCGCTCGGCCCGGCGCGGCATCGTGGTGAAGGGCGGCGCCGCGCTCGAGGCCCTCGCCCGGGCGGAGATCCTGCTCCTCGACAAGACAGGCACGCTCACGTTCGGTGGCCCGCGCGTGACCGGAGTGACGTGCTTCCGGTCGATCGAGGACGACACGGAGGTGCTCCGCCTGGCGGCGTCCCTCGAGCAGATCTCGTCACACCCGCTCTCCACGGCCCTTGTGCGCGCTGCCCGCGAGCGTCGCCTCGGGCTGTCCTTCCCGGAGGGCGCTCGGGAGGCGCCCGGCGCCGGCATGACGGGCCGGGTGGACGGGCGCGCCGTCCGCGTGGGGAGCGCCGAATGGGCAGCGCAGGGCGCGCCGCTTCCGGAGGACGCCCGCGCCTTCCGGCGCCGCGCGTCCCGCGCCGGTGCGATGACCGTCTTCGTGGCCGTGGACAGCAGCGTCATCGGCGCGCTGACGCTCGACGACCCGATACGCCCCGATGCGCCGCGGACCTTGCGGGCATTGCGGAGGGTCGGCATTCGCCGTGTCGTGATGGTGACGGGCGACCACCCCCTCGTCGCCGAGACGGTCGGCGCCACGCTCGGCGTGGATCGCGTGCTCGCCCAGCGCTCGCCGGAGGAGAAGGTCGCCGCCGTGCGCGAGGCGCGCGCCGAGGGGCTCACCGTGATGATCGGCGACGGCATCAACGACGCTCCGGCGCTCGCCGCCGCCGACGTCGGCGTCGCGATGGGCGCGCGCGGGGCCACCTCGTCCGCCGAGGCGGCCGACGTGGTGCTGGTGGTGGACAGGCTCGATCGCTTCGCCGAGGCCGTGACCATTGCGCGCCGCGCCCGCGCGATCGCCGCGCAAAGCGCGATCCTCGGCATGGGGCTGTCGCTCTTCGCGATGGGCGCGGCGGCGTTCGGCTTCCTGCCGGCCGCCGCCGGCGCGCTCCTCCAGGAGGCGATCGACGTCGCCGCGATCCTCAGCGCGCTGCGGGCGCAGGGCGGCGGGCGCGGCGCGAGGAGGCCAGCCCTCGGGGAGGCCATGAGCCGCCGGCTGGAGCTGGAGCACGACCAGCTCATTCCGATGCTCGATCGGGTGCGGGTCGTCGCCGAGCGCATCGACCACCTGGCGAGGGAGGCGGCGCGCGCAGAGCTCGATGCGCTCGACCGCTTCCTCCGCGAACGGCTCCTACCGCACGAGCGCGCCGACGACGCCGAGGTCTATCCGGTCATCTCCCGGCTGCTCGGCGGCGAGGATCCTCTGGCGCCCATGAGCGCGACGCACCGGGAGATCTTCCGCCTGATCCGGCTGTACGAGCAGCTGCTCGGAGAGCTCGACCCGCGCGGGCCCACGGCCGCGGATGTGCAGGATTTCCAGCGGATCCTCTACGGGCTCCACGCGGTGCTGCGGCTCCATTTCGCGCAAGAGGAGGAGCTTTATGCGTCGCTGAGCGAGCGCTACCACGCGGAAGCCCCCGGCGAGCCGGCTCCGGGCACCCTCAAAACGCCTCTGGCGCACGCGACGCGCTCCGGTTGAGGGCCTCCCGGAGCAGCCGACAGACATCCTGCTCGGACACCGGCGAGTAATCCTCGTACCAGAGCCCGACCGAATAGACGGGATCGCGGATATGGCAGTACACGAACTCGCGCGCCCGCCCCGAGAGCTGCGCGTACGCCGCATACGATGCGACGGGAACGGCGATGACGATGCCCGCCGGGCCGCCTTGCTCGACCGCCGTCACGGCGGCGCGCATGCTCGCTCCGGTCGCCACGCCGTCGTCGACGAGGAGGAGCGTCCGATCCCGGATGTCAGGCGCCCTGTGGCAGCCGTAATAGACGCGCTCCAGGCGCTCCACCTCCCGGGCCTCCACATCGGCGAGCCATTGCACCGTCCTGTCCGAGACGCCCAGCGCTCGGCAGAGCTCTTCATCGACGACCCGAACGCCGCCGCTCGCGACGGCGCCGATCGTCATGTGATCATTGTTCGGCGCCACGATCCGGCGCGCGATCAGCACGTCCAGCGGCACCCGCAGGAGCTTCGCTATCTCGAAGCCCACCGGCACCCCGCCCCGCGGCAGCGCCAGGAGGGTCACGTCCTCCCGCCCCGCATAGGCGGTCAGCCGCGACGCGAGCTGGCGGCCGGCGTCGGCCCGATCTCGAAACGGCATGTTCCCCTCTCCAACCGGCGTCGCTGGGATCGCCGGCGATGCTCGGTGCAGAGTGCAATTGTCTCGCCAGGCGCCGCGCCTGACGCGGCCGGGGCGCTCTGGTCGCGTGGAGGCGTGTGCGACCGTTTCATCCCTTGGCCCGCGAGCTGCATGACTGGGCGTGAACGCACCTCTGCTGCGTATCTACGGAGATCATGTGATGAGCACCCGCCCGAGCCCGATCGCCCCGATCGCCGCCGAGCCGTCCGCCGCTGCGCGGCAGGCCAGGCGTTCGGTCGCGCCGGCGACCTCGATGCCTTTGAAGCGGGGCTTGATCGCCTGCGCGGCCTGCGTAGGTCTCGCGGCGTGCAGCGAGACCCACTCGACCCCCTCGCCGGAGCCGGCGCGGTTCGCCGATCGGATCGCTCCGCTGGCCGCCAAGCGATGTGACGGATGCCACGCCACGGCGCCGGGCGGATCCATGGCGGCATACCGCACCGCGAGATCGTTGGTCACGCCCGGCAAGCCCGACGAGAGCCTTTACTACACCCTGCCGGAGCGCCATCCGGCCGCGTGGGGAGACGCTGCCGGGCTGGTGCGCGCGTGGATCGAGGCGGGCGCGCCGGAGTAGCCTTGGCCGTGGAAGCGTGGGGGGCAGCGCGCACGCGCGTCGCTCGGCTGCTCTGGATCGCCGTCTACCTGGCGCTCGCCGCGAGCGTCCTCTTGCTGCTGCTCGTCGGCGCCGTCCCGAAAGGACGAGATCTCGCGGTGGAGATCGCGGCAGGGCTCGGCTACGTCGCGCTGGCGCTCCTCTCGCTCCAGCTAGCGCTGGGGGCGCGGGTACGGCGCGTCGTCAACGCGCTCGGCCTGGACGCGGTGCTCCTCTTCCACCGGCAGGCCGGGCTGTGGACCGCGGGCTTCGTCGCCGCGCACGTCGTGCTCCTCGCCGTCGCCGAGCCCTGGTACGTCGCGCACCTCCTCGACCTCTCCGCGAGCGCGCCGCGCGCGCTGGCCCTGATCTTCGCGCTGATGGGTCTCCTGCTGCTCGTGCTCGTCCCGCGCCAGCTGACCCGGCTGCGCATCCCCTACGAGGCGTGGCGCGTCGGGCACGGGCTGCTGGCGGTGACCGTCGTGGGGATCGCGCTCTGGCACGTGCTCATGATCGGACGCTCGAGCGCGACGCCGGCGAAGCAGGCCGCCGTCACGGCGCTCGTCGCTGTCCCGGCGGTGGCGCTGGTCGCGTCCCACCTGCTGCGCCCGCTGCTGGCGCTCCGGCGACCGTGGCGTGTCGCCGAGGTGCGCCGCGAGCGGGATGGCGTGTGGACCCTGGTCCTCGAGGCGGCCGGGCATGACGGGCTCCGGTTCCAGCCCGGCCAATCGGTCTGGCTCACGCTGGGCCGGTCGCCGTTCTCGCCCCGGCAGCACCCCTTCACCATCGCGTCGAGCGCGGCCTCGCCGCGGCGTGTGGAGCTCACGATCAAGGAGCTCGGAGACTTCACGCGCACGATCGGGCGGACCCCCGTGGGGACGCGGGCGTACCTCGCCGGGCCATACGGCGCCTTCGCGCTCGACCTCCGGGCTCCGCGCCCGCTCGTCTGCGTCGCCGGCGGGATCGGCGTCACGCCGATGATGAGCATGGTCCGCACGCTGCACGACCGGGGCGATCGCCGCCCGGTCCTCCTCGTGTACGCGAGCAGCACCGTCGATAAGATCGTGTTCGCGCAGGAGCTCGAAGAGCTCGCCCGCGCCATGGACCTCCGCGTTGTGCACGTGCTCGAGAGCCCGCCCCCCGGCTGGACCGGGCAGGTCGGGCTCATCGGACGCGAGCTCCTCGACCACCACCTGACCGACCGGTACGAGGGCGCGGAGGTCTTCGTGTGCGGCCCCGAGCCGATGATGAATGTCGTGGAGCGGGCGCTCCGCGACCGCGCCGCGCCCGGCGGGCGCGTGCACGCAGAGCACTTCGTGCTCGTCGGCTCGAGGCCGCCCGGGCGGCGATCGATGCGGGAGCAGCACATCCGCGCCCTCTCGGCGGGCATCGCGCTGATCCTCCTCGTGGCCGTGCTCCTCGTCGCCGCTGTCCGCGCCGCACCCGCGGGCTCCGCGAGTCCACATTGACCAAAGCAGACGATGAGCCCGGCGCTGAGGGCGGGCCGAGCTCGCGCTCAGCGCGAGAACCACGGCTCGCTCAGGTATTTCTCCCCTTCGTCCGGGAACAAGGTGACCACGTTCCTCAGCTCGGGGCGCTTCTCCTTGACCCGCCTGGCGGCCAGGAGGTTCGCCCCGGAAGAGACCCCGACGAAGCAGCCGTGCGTCCTCGCGATCCGCCTCGCCTCCTCGATCGCGTCTCCGTCCTCGATCAGGAGGACATCGTCGATGAGCTCGATGTTGTCCTCGATGAGCGGGGGCACGAACCCTTCGGCGATGCCCTCGATCCGGTGAGGTCGGCACACCGTGGGCAGTTGATGCAGACGCCCGTGGACGAGGGCGCACCGGGCAGGCTCGACGCCGAGGACCTTGACGTCGGGGTTGACCCGCCTGAAGGCCCTCGCGAGGCCGATCAGGGTCCCTCCGGAGCCGATCGCCGCGACGACCGCGTCGATCCTCCGGCGCCGGAGGGCGCGCAGGATCTCCCCGCCGAGGTGCTCTTCATGATCTTCCACGTTCCAGGGGCTCGCAAACTGGTTCACGTGGAAGTGATCCTCCCGCTTTCCCAGGGCGATCGCACGTTGCACCGCGAGATCCATCCGGTCCCGCGGGACGGTCCGCACGTCGGCGCCGAACGCCCTCATCATCTTGTAGCGCTCCGCGGACAGGCCCTCGGCGATGAAGATCGTCACCTTGTACCCTTTCACGGCGCCGACCATGGAGACGGCTGTTCCCGTGTTTCCGGACGAGGCCTCGACGATCGTGGTGTCCTTCTTCAGGAGCCCTGCCATCTCCGCCCTCTCGACGACGTACTTGGCGAGCCTGTCCTTGATGGATCCAGAGGGGTTAAGGTGCTCGCATTTCACGTGAATGCCGTCGAGCGTCAGCAGGGGCGTTTTGCCTATCGCGTCGAGTATCGTCTTCATGTCCATGGCCCGCGTCGTCCAGCGCGCGTACCGGCGCCACGGCCTCGCGCCGCGCTCCCGATGCGCTGCTAACCTGGCTCGTCGTGCACGACCCGGTCCGCTCGGCTGCGTCACCGCCGTAATCGCTCGCGAGGTGGTGAGATCCACGCACGGCACATCGCGCCGCGTCATGCTCCTCGTCAACCGGCGCCCGAGGTGTCCTCAGCCGCCGGGGCTCCTTCGCGAGGGGAACCTGCTCCCCGCTGTCGACGGGCGCTGCGGTCTCAACGAGGTTACGGAGTGATAATCGGTCGCCGCTTTGCCCTCTTCCACCGCTGATAGATGTGGTCGTCGCCGTCACCCGCCCTTGGCGGCTGCCCCTGTCGGGGCGGCTGTTCCTGCGTCGCCGCCTGACGTGAGTTGACTCTGGAGGTAGGTGCTCTCGCCGAGCTTCTCGATGAGGAAGAGCTGCGTCTGGATCCAGGCGATGTGCTCCTCCTCGTCAGTGAGGATCCTAGTAAACAGCTCCGCGCTCGCGTTGTCCCCCTGCTGGCGCGCGATCGCGATCCCCTCGTTCAGGCGCTTCACGGCGCGGTGCTCGAGCGCGAGGTCGTTCTGCATCTGCTCGGTGACGGTCTCGCCGACCTTCGGGTTATCCTTCATCCGCGGCTCCGGTGTGCCTTCCAGGAAGAGGATACGCTCTGTCACGCGGCCGGCGTGCGACATCTCATCGTTCGATTCCCTCTGCAGGACATCGGCGAGGCGCATGAACCCGCGGTTCCTGTTGAGCTTGGAATGCATGAAGTACTGGCTGACAGCGAGTAGCTCGGCAGCGAGAACGTCGTTCAGAACATCAACAACCTGCTTGGAACCTCTCATGTAGACCTCCCCCTCGTACAGCCCTGCCCCGATGCGCCTCGCGCCGAAGTCTGCGGGCGCTGCTCCACAAATCTGGGTTGCCAAAGACCCGGTGTCAATTAGGCCTTTTACGACTCCACGGCACGCTCGTACCGGCGGCGCACCCTCGTCTACGCCGGGCGGGGCGCGCTGTCCCCCACGACGCGAACGGGCAGAGACCGAGAGCGCCGATACGGGCTCTCGCGACCGACCCCACCGTCCCGAGTCTCCAATGCCGCCTATCGCCATCCTCGACAATTCGCTGGTGACTCTGGGGTATCACTCCGACAAGAAGATCGGTTAATATCCTATCCACTGGTTCGTCCGCAGGGCTGAATACGCAGAATTCCTGGTGGAGGGCGCGGCCGTCCTCGGGCGGCCCCGAGCTCGCCGGCGCTGAGCACCGGTGTCCACGCACCAGCGCCCGACGTGGCCATCGACACCCGCACGGCCGCCCCAAGCTCGCCGGCGTCCTCCTCGACGCTGCGGCCGCGATGCCTGCTCCGGCGTCATGTACGACGCCAGCGCGACCCGAACCGCGCGCCCTCTCGGCCAAGCAAGTCCCTCATCCAGAGCCACGACCCTACCGGCGCCGAGGTGCGGGGAATGAGCTCGCCGGGCGCGGTGAGCCCGGCGGCCGGGCGCACCGCGAGCGCGGACGCGGCGCGCGGCTGAGCTAACCTGCGTGGCCGACCGGAGAGACGGGTCGTGCCCGCACGGCGCTCACGGCGCCTCCTCCCCGGCCGTCCCGGTCGCCCCCGTGGTCGCCTCGAGCGTGGACAGGTCGCCCTCGGGCAGACCGAGCTCGCGCGCCCGGAGCAGCCGCCGCATGATCTTGCCGCTGCGCGTCCGCGGCACCGAGCCGGCGAAGGCGATCTCGCGCGGCGCGACCGCCGGCCCGAGGTGCTTGCGCGCGAAGCCGATGAGCTCCCGCTCGACGTCCGGGGATGGAGCGTGCCCGGGCTTCAGCGCGACGAACGCCTTGACGATCTCGCCGGCGATCGGATCCGGCCGCCCGATCACGGCGGCCTCGGCCACGGCGGGGTGCATGAGCAGCGTGCTCTCCACCTCGAAGGGACCGATGAGGTGCCCGGCGCTCTTGATGACATCGTCGTCGCGCCCGACGAACCAATAGTATCCATCCTCGTCTCGCCGCGCGAGATCGCCGCTCAGGTACCAGCCGCCCGCGAAGCACTTCGCATAACGCTCTGGGTTGTTCCAGTAGGCGCGAAACATCGATGGCCAGCCGGGGCGCAGCGCGATCTCCCCCTCCACGTCAGGCTGCTCGATCACCTCGACACCCCCCTCGGGTGTGCGGCGGACGATCGCCGCCTCCACGCCAGGCAGCGGGCGCCCCATGGATCCCGGGCGGACATCCACGGAGGCGAGGTTGGCGATCATGATCCCGCCCGTCTCGGTCTGCCACCAGCCATCATGGAAGGGGCGACCAAGCACCTCGTCGCTCCATGACACCGCGTCCGGATTCAGGGGCTCACCCACGCTGGCCATGAAGCGCAGCGCGCGGAGGTCGCGGGCGCGGAGCGGCTCCACGCCGGCTTTCATGAGCATCCTGATCGCCGTCGGCGCGGTGTACCAGACCGTGATGCGCTCTCGCTCGAGGATCTCGTACCAGCGCTCGGCGTCGAAATCGGCCTCGTCGACGACCAGGGTCACGCCGTTCGTCAGCGGCGCGAGGATGCCGTAGGACGTGCCTGTCACCCACCCCGGGTCCGCCGTGCACCAGAAGATGTCGTCTGGATGGAGGTCGAGGGCGAGCCTCCCGGTCACATGGTGCATCAGCACGGCTGCGTGGACGTGGAGGGCGCCCTTCGGCGTGCCCGTCGTCCCGCTCGTGAAGTGCAGCAAGGCCGGCGCTTCCGGGTCGGTCGGCGGGACCGGCGCCGCGGCGGGCGCCCCGTCGAGCAACCTCCGGTAGGAGAGCGTCCCCGGCGCCTCGCCGTCCACGAGGATCACATGCTCGAGCCGCGGCAGCTCGCCGCGGATCGGCGCGACCCTGCGCGCGTAGAGCCGCGAAGTGGTCACCAGCACGCGCGCCTCGCCGATGCTCATCCGCGCGCGCAGCGGCTCGGGGCCGAAGGCCGAGAACAGCGGACAGAAGATCGCCCGGTGCCTGAGCGCGCCGAGCGCGGCGACGTAGAGCTCGGGCGTCCTGCCGAGCAGCGTATAGACGCGATCTCCCGGCCGGACCCCCAGGCCGGCGAGCGCGCCGGCGAAGCGGGCCGTGAGCTCGGCGAGCTCTCCGTAGCGGATATCCACCCGCTCTCCGTCCTTGCCGAGCCAGCGGATCGCGACGCGATCCCTGCCAGCGCCCGCGGCATGGCGGTCCACGGCTTCGTAGGCCATGTTGAGCCCCTGTCCGCCGGGCAACCCGGTCAGCTCGGCCCGCGCCTCCGCCCACGAGAAGCGGCGGCACGCCTCCGTGTAGTCGGCGAGGTTCGGCGGCGGCTCTCCCGCGCCGCGAAGCTTCTTGATCTGCCTCGGCGCCTCCATCATCACCTCCCCTGACCGGCACGCAACCACCGTACCCGGCGCGGGCTCTTGCCCTCGGCGCTGAAGTGGCGACAAAGAGCCCACGCCGCCCAGGCGGCCACGGCCGCTCCACACGCTGCTCGCGCAGCGCACGCACACGGGCGCTGCGCCTCTTCCGCAGCGCCGGGCTGGCCTTCGCCGCGAGCGCCCCGGAGCTCGGGGTCGCCGTCACCTCCGTTCCGGGCGCGGGCTCACGCCTTTCGATCGGGCGCCGCTCTCTTATTGATCCGACTTGGTCCGGCGCGCCGCCGGCGCGCGGAGCGGGCGGCCCGGAGCGCAAGGAGAACGGCATGTCGTCCCTCATCTGGTCCCTGGTCGGCGCGTCGCTCGCGGCGGCCTTCTTCGGCGCGCTCGCCCGCTCCGTCCGCCGGCTCCTCGCCGAGGGCGCCACCGCGCGGGCGCTGCTGCTGCACGCGGGGCGGTGGCTCCTGCTGCTCTCGGCGCTCACCGCGATCGCGCGGCTCCACGGCCGCGCGCTCCTGCCCGTCGTGGCAGGGTTCGCGCTCGTCCAGGCCGTGGCTTGCATGGTCGCGCGGGCCTACCCGGGGCCGACGGAGGACAGGCGCGCATGAGCTCGCCGCTGGCCGAGCCCACCCTCTTCCACGTCGGTCCGGTGCCCTTCACGGAGACCATGCTCACGAGCGTCGCCATCACGGCGGCGCTCGGGGGCGCGAGCGCCCTGATCGGACGGCGGCTGTCCGTGAGGCCAGGCAGGCTCCAGGCCGCCACGGAGGTCGTCGTCGCCGCGATCGGCGATCAGATCCGCGCCATCCTCCGGCGCGATCCCGCGCCCTACCTGCCGCTCCTCGGCACGCTCTTCCTCTTCCTCGTCACCGCCAACTGCGCCGGCGTGCTCCCCATGGTCCATGCCCCGACCGAGCGCATCGAGACGCCGCTCGCGCTCGCGCTCATCGTCTTCTTCTCCGTCGCGGGCTACGGCGTCCGCGCGAACGGCCTGCTCGGCTATCTCAAGCACTTCTTCGAGCCGAGCCCGCTGCTCGCGCCGATCCACCTCCTCTCGCAGGCGACCCGGACCTTCTCCCTGATGATGCGCCTGCTCGGGAACATCATGAGCCACGGGCTCGTGCTCGCCGTGGTCGTCTCGGTGGCCGGCCTCCTCGTGCCCATCCCCGTCATGGCGTTCGCGCTGTTCGTGGGGGTCGTGCAGTCGTACATCTTCACCGTGCTCGCGGCCGTCTACGTCGGCGCCGCGATCGAGGAGCAGGTCGACGGGAGGGCCGCGTGAGCGCGGAGAGCCTGAGCATCCTCGGCGCCGTGCTCGCGGTCAGCGCCGGGGCCGTCGGGCCGGCGTTCGCCGAGGGCCGCGCGATCGTCGCGGCCATGGAGGCGATCGCCCGCCAGCCGGAGGCCAGCACGACGATCGCGCGGACCCTGTTCGTCGGCCTCGCGATGATCGAGGCCACGGCGATCTACTGCCTCGTGGTCGCGCTCGTCCTGCTCTTCGCCAACCCGTTCGTGCGCTGAGCCATGCACGTCTCCGGCTGGAACATCGCGCTGCAGACGGTCAATTTCCTCGTGCTCGCCTGGCTCCTCCAGCGCTTCCTGTGGAAGCCGGTGGCCAGGATCGTCGAGGCGCGGCAGCGGGACGCCGCGGCCGTGCTCGGCGATGCGCGCGAGGAGCGCGCGCGGGCGCAGCGGGCCGAGCAGGAGGCGCAGGTCAGGCGCGCGGCGCTCGAAGAGGAGGGACGCCGCGAGCTCGAGGCGTCGCTGCGCCGCGCCGACGGGGAGGCGCAGCGGGCCCACGAGGAGGCGGAGCAGAAGGCGCGCTGCCTGATCGAGCAGGCGCGGGCCGAGATCGCGGAGGAGCGGGCGCGCGCGCTCCGCGAGCTCGAGGCGCAGGCGACCGAGCTCGCGATCACGATCGCGGAGAGGCTGCTCCGCGAGGCGTCGGCGGGGCAGGACGCCCTCCTGGTCGCCCGGGCCATGCAGACCCTGGACGAGCCGGAGCAGCGGCGGCTCGTCGCCCGGCAGCTCGACCAGCTCGACGAGGCGCGCGTGGAGGTGGTCTCGGCGAGCCCGCTCGGGAAGGACGCGGAGCAGCGGCTCCGCGCGTGGCTCTCGGGGGTCGCCGCGCGCCCCGTGGCCCCGGAGTTCCAGGTCGATCCGTCGATGGTCGCGGGCCTGGAGCTGCGCTTCCCCCACGGGGTGTGGCAGCTCAGCTACCGGGCGTGGCTCCAGCGGATCGCGGCCGCCCTCGAGGTGCGGGATGGGGCTTGCTGAGGACCTCGGCGCCTGGGTCGGGCGGGCGAGGGACCGCGCGCGCGGCCTTCCTCTCGGACCGGAGGCGCGGGAGGTCGGGCGCGTGCTCCGCGTGGCCGACGGCATCGCGACCGTCAGCGGCCTGCCCAGCGCGAAGCTCGACGAGGTCCTCGTCTTCGAGGACGGCACGCGCGGCCTCGCGGTGGCGCTTGATCCCGGCGCGATCGGCTGCGTGCTGCTCGGCCCGGACAGGGGCATCGCCGCGGGCTCCGCCGTCCAGGGGACGGGCACGGTGATCGACGTGCCCGTCGGGGAAGCGCTGCTCGGGCGCGTCGTCGACCCGCTCGGCGCGCCGATCGACGGGGGCGGCCCGCTCGGCGGGGCGGTCTCCCGCGCGCCGATCGAGCGCGGGGCGCCGTCCATCGTCGATCGCGACCCCGTGTCCGAGCCGCTCTTCACGGGGATCCTGCTCATCGACGCGATGCTCCCGCTCGGGCGCGGCCAGCGCGAGCTCATCATCGGCGACCGCGGCACCGGAAAGACCGCGATCGCGGTCGACGCGATCCTGAGCCAGCGGGAGACCGACGTCGTGTGCATCTATGCGGCGATCGGCCAGACCTCGTCCTCGGTCGGCGCGGTGATCGACGCCGTTCGCCGCTACGGCCCGAGGAACCGGACCACGTGCGTCGTCGCCGCGCCGGACGCCACGGCCGGGCTGCAGTGGCTCACCCCCTACGCGGCCTGCTCGATGGCGGAGCACTTCGTCGAGCGCGGCGGGCACGCGCTGCTCGTCCTCGACGACCTCACGAGCCACGCCCTCGTGCACCGGCAGCTCTCGCTCTTGCTGCGCCAGCCCCCGGGGCGCGAGGCGTTCCCGGGCGACGTGTTCTACCTGCACTCGCGGCTGCTCGAGCGGGCCGCGAAGCTGACCGGGGCGCTCGGCGGCGGCTCCCTGACCATGCTGCCCATCGCCGAGACGCAGGCCAGCAACCTGAGCGCCTACATCCCGACCAACCTCATCTCGATCACCGACGGGCAGATCTTCCTCGACCCGCGCCTCTACAACGAGGGATGGAAGCCCGCGATCGACGTCGGCAAGAGCGTGTCCCGCGTCGGCGGCAAGACGCAGACGCCCGCGATGCGCGCCGTCGCGGAGAGCCTCCGGCTCGAGTACGCGCAGTTCCTGGAGCTCGAGCTGTTCGCGCGCGTCGGCGGGGGCGCGGAAGAGGCCACGAAGCGAGCGCTCGAGCGCGGTCGTCGAGCGCGCGCGGCGATGGCGCAGCCGCTGCACCGGCCGCTGTCGGTGGGGCGGCAGATCGCCTTGCTGATGGCGCTCCAGGAGGGCCTGCTCGACCCGCTCCCGGTGGCGGCGATCGACGCGCTCCGCGAGGCGCTCGACCGCGGGCTCCCGGCGCGGTGTCCCGCGGCGCTCGCGCGGCTCGAGGCGGGCGTCGAGCCCGCGCCGGAGGAGCGCCGCGCGCTCCTCGCCGAGCTGGCCGCGATGGCGGCCGAGGTCGGCGCTCGATGCGACGAGGGGCGAGGCGATGGACGCGGCTGAGCTCGCCGCGCGGATCCGCACGCTCTCACAGGCGGCGAAGGTGGTCGACGCGATGCGCTCGGTCGCGGCGTCGCACCGGCGGCAGGCCAACGACGCCTTCATGGGGTTCGAGCGCTACGCCGCGGCGACGCGGGAGGCGCTCGGCCAGGCGCTCGAGCTGCTCGACGCGGAGGAGGGGCGCGCGCCCTTCGAGGAGCCCGCCGGCGCCGCCGGCGCCCGGCGCGTCGTGGTCCTCTTCTCGGAGCACGGGTTCGTCGGCGCGCTCAACGAGCGGCTGCTCGACGCGGCGCTCCGCGTCGCCCGCGATGATCCGGGGCCGGCGGAGCTCGCCGCGCTGGGCACGCGGGGGCTCCGGCTCTGCCGCGACCGCGGCGTCGCCGCGCTGGCCTCGGGCCCGCTGCCGTCGACGATCTCGGGCGTCGGGCCGGCCGCGGATCGGCTCACGCGGGACCTGTTCGGCGCGATCGCCGGCGGCGCGATCGCCTGCGTCGATCTGGTGTTCGCGCGGCGCGCCGGCGCGCTCGGGTGGCGGCCCGAGGCGCTCCGGCTGTTCCCGCCGGAGCGCGGGTCCGGCGCGGGGGCGGCGCGGGGCGAGCCCCCGCTGCGCACGTTGCCGGCGGCCGCGCTCGTCGCGCGGATCATCGAGGAGCACTGCCTGGCCCAGGTGGTCTGGGCGCTCGGCGAGGCGTTCGCGAGCGAGCGCGCGGCGCGCCTCGCGGCGATGGAGGCGTCGCAGCGCAGCCTGCGGGATGAGCTCGACGAGCTCTCGCGCGCGGAGCGCACCGCGCGGCAGGAGGCGATCACGAGCGAGCTCCTCGAGATCGCCGCCGGCGCGGAGCCGCTGCGCGAGGCGGAGGGGTGACGATGGCGGGCGGCGGCGGAGCCGGCGCGGGGCGGGCCGAGGGCGCCGTGCGCAGGGTGCGGGGATCGGTGGTCGACGTCGCGTTCCCCGCCGGGGCGCTCCCGCGCACGGGCGAGGCGCTGGCGCTCGAGGTCGGCGGCAGCCGCCTCGTGCTCGAGGTGCAGCAGCAGCTCGATCCCGAGCACGTGCGGACGGTGGCCCTCGGGTTCACCGGAGGCCTGCAGCGCGGGGCGCGCGTCGCGGCCGACGGGGCGCCGATCACGGTGCCCGTGGGAGAGGCCGCGCTGGGCCGGCTGGTCGACGTCCTCGGTGACCCGCTCGATCGGCGCGGCGCCTTCCCGCCGGACACCCCGCGCCGCCCGATCTCCCGCCCGGCGCCGCCGCTCGAGGCCGAGGTGCGGGCGCGCGAGGTCTACCCCACGGGCATCAAGGTGATCGATCTGCTCGCGCCGCTCGCGCGCGGGGGCAAGGCAGGGCTCTTCGGCGGGGCCGGGGTCGGCAAGACGGTGCTCTTGATGGAGCTCATCCGGAGCACGATCTCGAAGCAGCGCGGCATCGCGGTGTTCGCGGGGATCGGCGAGCGATCGCGCGAGGGGAACGAGCTCTGGCTCGAGATGCGCTCCTCGGGGGTGCTCGACCGGACGGTGCTGGTCTTCGGCCAGATGAACGAGCCGCCGGGCGCGCGCTTCCGCGTCGGGATGACGGCGCTCGCGCACGCCGAGTTCTTCCGCGACGAGCGCGGGCAGGACGTGCTGCTGCTCATCGACAACATCTTCCGCTTCGTCCAGGCCGGCAGCGAGGTCTCCGGCCTCCTCGGGCGCCTGCCCTCCCGCGTGGGCTACCAGCCCACGCTCGCCACCGAGATCGCCGAGATCGAGGAGCGGATCGCCTCCACCGCGCGCGCATCCATGACGTCGATCCAGGCCGTGTACGTCCCCGCCGACGACATGACCGATCCGGCGGTCGCGCAGATCCTCACGCACCTCGACGCGGCGATCGTGCTCTCGCGCAAGCTGTCGAGCGAGGGGATCTATCCGGCGATCGACCCCCTGACCTCGAGCTCGATCTTGATGGATCCGCTCGTCGTCGGCGCGGGCCATTACCGGACCAGCGCGCAGGTCCGCCGCACGCTGGCGGAGTACCGGGAGCTCGCCGACATCATCGCGATGCTCGGGATCGAGGAGCTCTCGCCGGAGGACCGGCGCACGGTCGCGCGGGCGCGGCGGCTCCAGCGGTTCCTCACGCAGCCGTTCGTCGTGACCCAGGCGTTCACGGGGCGCGCGGGCGCGACGGTCGAGGTCGCCGAGTGCATCCGGGGCTGCGACGCGATCCTCGCCGGAGAGTGCGACGACTGGCCGGAGGCCGCGCTGTACATGGTGGGCACGCTCGACGAGGCGCGCGCGCGGGTGAAGGGATCGTGAGGCTCACCATCGTGACGCCGGCGGCGCTGATCGCGGAGGTGGATCCGGTCCGCCACGTCCGCGCCGAGGACCCGACGGGCTCCTTCGGGATCCTCCCGGGGCACGCGGACCTGCTCACGGTGCTCGTCGTCTCGGTGCTCGTGTACCGGGACGACGCGGGGCGCGAGCGCTTCGTGGCGGTGCGCGGCGGTGTGCTGACCGTCCGCGAGCGGCGGGCGGTCGAGGTCCTCACCCGCGAGGCCGTCGCGAGCGACGACCTGGACCAGCTCGAGCGCGACGTGCTCGTCCGCTATCGCCGCGCGGCCGCCGCCGAGGAGGAGGCCGCCCGCGGCCTGCGCCGGCTGGAGGGAGCGCTGCTGTGCAGGGTGGCCGACCACCTGCGGATCACAGGGCCGCGCCATGGGGTCCCTCGGCTGGAGCCGCGGTGACCTCCCCGGGAAGCGAGGGACCGGGGCGCGCGCCGAGGGAGCGCGATCCCTTGCACGAGGGCGTCGTCCGGTTCGGCGAGCGGCGCAGGCGCTGGGCGTGGGAGCGGGGGCGACCGCTGGGGCTCGCGCTGTCCCTGGTCGGCCTCGGGTGGCTCGTCGTGCTGCCGGCCCTGCTCGGGCTCTTCGTGGGGAGCTGGCTCGACGCGCGCTTGCGGACAGGCGTCATGCTCCGGGCCGGCCTCGGTCTGCTCGGGCTCTCGCTCGGCTGCGCGAGCGCGTGGCGGTACGTCGCGCGCCAGCTCCGGCGCGGTGACCGCGGGCGCGGCTGACGCTACGCCGCGCGCTGCGCGAGCGTCTTCGCCAGGTAGTCGGCGCACCCGCGAACCGTCGCGATCCGCCGGTAATCCGACTCGGGTACGCTCACGCCGAGCTCGCCGTCGAGGGCCGTCACGAAGCGAAGGAAATCCATCGAATCGATGTCGAGCTCCTCGCGGAAGTCACGGTCCACGCCGAGCGCCCCGATGTCCGCCTCCGGCGCGATGCGCAGGAGCTCCCGGCGCACGACGGCCTCGATCTCGTCCTTGTTCATCGGTCAAAGTCCCTCCGGTCGTTGCAGGAGCGCGTCGAGCGAGGCGAGGTAGGCGGCCGCGCGGTGGCCGTCCGTCACCCGGTGGTCCGCGGCGAGCGTCGCGTTCACGAGCGGCCGCGGCACCACGCGGCCGTCGACGACCCACGGCCGCTCGGCGATCTTGCCGAACCCGACGATGGCCACCTGCGGCGGGAAGATGACGGGAAACACCGTCTCCACGCCGCGCTCCCCGAGGCTCGTGACGGTGATCGTGGGGTCGCTCATCTCGGAGCTCCGGAGCGCCCCGGCCCGGGCGCGCAGGACCAGGTCCTTCAAGGCGGCCATCAGCTCGGCGAGCGGCAGCCGGTCCGCGTCGTGCAGCGCCGGCGCCACGAGCCCGCCGCCCCGGAGCGACACCGCCACGCCGAGGTGGATCCTCGGGGCGGGCGGGGCCTCGTCCCCCTCCCAGCGGGCGTTCAGCTCGGGGACGTCGCGCAGGGCGAGCGCCGCCGCCTTGAGGAGGAGCGCGCCCGGCAGGAGCCGCCCGGCCACGTTGCGCTCCGCGTTCTCCCGCTCGATCCAGGACATCGCCGTGCGGAGGTCGATGGTCGTGCCGAGGTAGAAGTGCGGCGCCTCGCGCTTCGATCGGGCCATCGCCGCCGCGATCGCCCGGCGCATGCGGGCCGACGCTTCCTTCGTCATGGCATCGGCCGCCGCGTCCTTCGTGCCGGCCGCCGCCGCCCGCTCGACATCCGCGGCCTCGACGGCGCCGTCCGGTCCTGTCCCCTGGACCCGCGTGAGGTCGACCCCGAGCTCCTGCGCCCGCCGCCTCGCGCGGGGAGACACGCGCGCCCCCTGCGCGAGGGCCGCGGGCGGCGCCGCGGCGGCCTCCTGCGGCGCCGCGGCGGCCTCCTGCGGCGCCGCGACGGCCACAGGGGGAGGAACCGGCGGCGCGGGCATGGCGGGCGCGGCAGGCGCGGCGGGTGGGGGCGCGCCGGCCGCTGCCTCACGCCCCTCGAGGATCACGGCCATCGGCGTGCCGACGGGCACCTTTTGCCCAGGATCCACGAGGAGCCGGTCGATGACGCCGCTCGTGAACACCTCGACCTCCACGAGCCCCTTCTCCGTCTCGACCTCGGCGATCACGTCGTCGCGCGCGACGCGGTCCCCCACCGCGCGGCGCCACTTCACAAGCGTCCCGGCCTCCATGTCCGCGCCGAGCGAGGGCATCAGGAACTCAGCCATCGCGCCGCACCGTCCTCTCCACGGCGGAGACGATGCGCGGGACCTGCGGCAGCGCCGCATCCTCGAGGTGGCGCGCGTAGGGGATCGGCACCTCGGCGCTGCACACCCGCGCGACGGGCGCGTCGAGCTCGTAGAACGCGCCCTCCATGATCCGCGCGCTCACCTCGGCGGCGAGGCTCCCGCTCCGCCACCCCTCGTCGACGAGCACGGCGCGGTGCGTCCGCCGTACGGTCGCGAGGATCGCCTCCTCGTCGAGGGGCCGCAGGCACCGGAGGTCCACCACCTCGGCCTCGACGCCGCGGCCCGCGAGCTGCTCGGCCGCGGCGAGCGCCTTCGGGACCGAGCCGCCGTGCGCGATCAGGCTCACGTCGCGGCCCGCGCGCCGCACCTCCGCGCGGAAGGGAGCAGCCGGGGGCGCCTCGTCGTCGAGGTCGCCCTCCATGGGGTAGAGGTACTGGTGCTCGAAGACGACCACCGGGTCTGGATCGTCGAGCCCGGCGAGCAGCATGTCGCGCGCGTCCTGCACCGTCGCGGGCGCGAGGGCCTTGAGCCCGGGCACGTGCGCGTACCAGTTCTCGAGGCTGTGCGAGTGCTGCGCGGCGAGCTGGCGGCCGCCCCCCGTGGCCATGCGCACGACGAGCGGGATCGAGAACTGGCCGCCGGACATGTGCCGGAGCGTCGCCGCGTTGTTCACGATCTGGTCGAGCGCGAGCAGGCTGAAGTTGACCGTCATCACCTCGACGATCGGGCGCGCCCCGCCGAGGGCGGCGCCGATGCCGGCGCCGACGAAGGTCGACTCGGCGAGCGGCGTGTCGCGGACCCGCTCCGGCCCGAACTCCTCGAGCAGGCCGGCGCTGCACGCGTAGGCGCCGCCGTAGCGGCCCACGTCCTCGCCCATCAGGAAGGCCCGCGGCTCGCGCCGGAGCGCCTCGCGCAGCCCGGAGCGGACCGCCTCGCGGTAGGTCGCCGTCCGCTTCACGTCACGGGTCCTCCCGGGCGCAGAGAGCAAGGGGGTCAGGGCCTCGACCGGCGAGGCGGGCCCTGCCGTGCTGCGCGCGTTCCTGGTCTGGCCGGGTGCCTCCCCTCATCACATTCAGGCTCCGAGAGACGCGGCCGAGCAACGAGCGTACCGGCGCCGAGGCGCTCGGGGCTGGCCCGCTCGGCGCTGCGAGCTCAGCGGCGAGGTGCGTCGTGATCTCCTGGTGGGGGGCGGCCGGACGTCGGCCGCCGTCGAGTTGGGCACCTGCGCACGGGCGTGCCACGCCGCGTGCGCTTCCCACGAGCTGGTGCAGCCGCTACCAGTATCGATGGCTGGCGTGTACGCGCGTCCCACCTGCACCCGCACGAGGCGGCTGGTATGCTCGCCCCGATGACTGAAGCCTCCCACGCCACGGGCGCGATCGAGCTCGAAACGAAGACGTTCAGCGTGGCCAAGCTTCTCGACGCGATCCGCACCGGACGCATGAGGATTCCGCGGTTCCAGCGTGGATTTCGGTGGAGCGACGAAGATCGCCGGCTGCTCTTCGACAGCCTTCAGGCGGGCTATCCGATTGGCACGCTCCTGCTCGCTCGCGGCGAGGCACCGTCCGACCGGGTCACCCTCGGCGGATATTCGATCGATGTGCCCCCTGCCCCCGACGCGCTTTGGGTCGTCGACGGGCAACAGCGCCTGAGCACCCTGGCGACGGCGCTCCTCGAGGATCACTCGGGTGCCTACCGCGCCATCTATTTCGACCTCGAAGCGGAGCGCTTCGAGATCGGCACCCGGCGCCGCGCTCCTCCGCCGCACTGGGTGCCCGTGCACACGCTATCGAGCTCGTCGACCCTCAACAAATGGCTACGCGAACGGGCGATGTCGGATCGGATCTCGGACCGCGCCGACGAGATATCGCGGCGAATCCGCGAATATACGGTCCCTGCGTACCTCGTTCCGTACGATGGACGCAACGACGCGTTGCTCAAGCAGATCTTCGCCCGCATCAATCGGCGCGGCAGGGCCCTCGAGAGCTACGAGGTCTTCCAGGCCTTGCACGCGAGCGTGCTCGGCGCGAGGGGCCCCATCGACCGCGTGCGCGACGACCTCGCACAGATGGGGTTCGGGCCCATCGACGCACGCCAGGTGGAGCGCGCGGCCCTGGCCGTCGCCGGCGGCGAACCGGGGGGCTCTCTCGAGAGGGACGTTCCCGAGGCGCAAGTTCCGGCGCTGTTCGACCGGGTCTTGAAGAGCCTCGCCGCTGCGATCGAGTTCCTCGCGAACGATGCGGGCGTGCCCCACGTAAACCTCCTACCCTACGGAGGGCCCCTGCCGCTCTTGGCGCGGCTCTTTGCGGAACACCCGACCCTTCATGCTCGCAATCGTGATCTCCTCCGGCGCTGGTTCTGGCGCGGCACCCTCACCGGGCACCATCGCACCGACAACAAGGCCGACCGGCCCAGATGGAGAGCCATCGTCGCGGACGAGCACGCCTCGGTGCAAGCCCTCCTCAAGCTGCTTCCGGCGGTGGCGGAGGACAGTCTCCCCGAGTCGCTGGCGCCTTTCCGGCGCGGGACCGCTCGGGTCAACATTGAGTTGCTCGCGATGTTCGCGCTCGGGCCGCGGGTGCTGAGCGGCGACGACCGAGGTGCCGAGATCTCGATCCCGTCGCTGATCAGCAATCCAGAGTTCCCGTGGCAGGTCGCCGAGCCCGCGCCCGGCCAGGAGAAGACGAGCGCCCTCTTCCTGATGCACGCCCCCATGGATCAAAGGGCCCTGCATGAAATCGATCCGTCCGACGAGCTCCTGTCGACGCACGCGATCGACCCAGCTGGGTTCAGGGCACTCCTCGCCGGGGACGTCGCAGAATTTCAGCGGCGTCGCGCCGGCAGCTTGCTCCTGCACCTGCGCGCGTTCCTCAGGGAACAAGCGGGGATCGGGGCGGCCGACCGCGACCGCCCGCCGCTCGACGCGTATTTCTCGGACGGGGACGCCTGATGCTCGACGTCCTGCTCCATGGCCAACGCGTGGGTACGCTGGTTCGCGAACCATCGACCCGGATCATCTCGCTCGTCCTCGAGGAAGCCTACATGGCGGAAGCAAACCGCCCGGTCCTTGGACAGCAATTCGAGGACCGCCGCGACCACCGCGTCTTCCGCCAGGCCGCGCGCCCCGGCAGGCTCCCCACGTTCTTCGCAAACCTGCTGCCGGAGGGAGCCCTGCAGGCCATCGTGGCGTCGCAGCGCCTGGCGGACGACGAGGCCTCCACCCTGGCTGTGGTGGGCGAGGACCTCCCGGGAGCCGTCGTAGTACGGCCCGCCGGAGCCGAGTCGGCCAAGGCGACCGAAGGCGACCGGACCTTTGACGAGCCGCCCGTCGCCCCTTCTTCCATCGGACCGGGAGGCTTGCGCTTCTCGCTGGCGGGGGTGCAGCTCAAATTCTCGGCGGTCCGCGATCCAAGCAATCGCTTCACGCTGCCCTTTCGCGGCCGAGGGGGCCGCTGGATCCTCAAGTTCGGATCGCCCACCTACCCTGGGCTTCCTGAGAACGAGCACTGGACGATGCAATGGGCTGCCCGGTGCGGGCTCGCCGTCCCGCGCAACGAGCTCATCGATGTCGCATCCATCCAGGGACTGGACCCCAGGTTTGCTGCCCTCGACAGGTACGTTTTCGCGATCGAACGCTACGACCGCACCGGCGACGACCTCCGGATCCATCAGGAGGACTTCGCCCAGGTGCGCGGCATCCTCCCCGAGCAGAAGTACGGGGGAGCGAGCTACGAGGCGCTGGCCCGCTTCATCGGTGATCTCTGCGGACACGACGATCTGCTCGAGTTCGTGCGGCGCGTGGTATTCACCATCGTGTCGGGCAACACCGACATGCACCTCAAGAACTGGTCGCTCGTCTATCCCGACCGACGCGGCGCGCGGCTCGCCCCCGCCTATGATCTGGTATTCGTGCGCCAGTATCTCCCCACCGATCAGCTCGCGCTGCCGCTCGTGAAAGAGCGCGATCCGCTCCGGATTGGCTGGGAGCATTTCACTCGGGTCGAGAAATTCCTCGCGCGTTTCGGCCTTGACCTCCAGGTGGTGGCGACTGCCCGGGAATTTCTCACGCGCTGCGTAGACGACCTGCGGACGCATCGGGACGAGCTCGAGGACCCCTATCGCAAGAGCCTGGAGGCGTACGTCGACGCGCTACCCCTCGTGCGCACCAGCTGATCGAACGCGCCCTCCGCGCCGGCCGGGCTCGGCCCGCCCTTCCTCACATCGCCCGGCGGCGTAGCAGCTCGTGTAGCTGCCCTGAGCTCACTCACGCGAAGATGCGCCGCATCAGCGCGCGTTTGATCGCCTCGACGATGGCGAGGTAGGTCAGCGTCGCGCCCGCGAGGAACAGGAAGAAGCCGGGCGGCAGCGGCACGAAGCCGAGCAGCCCGGCGAAGGGGCTGTACGGCAGCGCGAGGGCCACGGCCACGACGCCGAGCGTGGTCGCCGCGAGCGCGCGGCTCGGAGAGCTCTTGAAGGAGCTGCCCATCGTGCGGATCACGAAGATCACCAGCGTCTGCGTGGCCAGCGACTCGACGAACCAGCCGGTGCGGAAGAGCGGGGCCGGCGCGCGGAACACGCGGAGCAACACGTAGAAGGTGAGGAAATCGTACATGGAGCTGATCGGCCCGATCACCATCATGAAGCGGCGGATCAAGGCGATGTCCCACCGCCGCGGCTTCCGGACGAAGCTCGCGTCGACGTTGTCCGTCGGGATCGTGATCTGCGCGAGATCGTAGAGGAAGTTGTTCAGGAGGATCTGCGGGGGCAGCATCGGCAAGAACGGGAGGAGCACCGAGGCCCCGGCCATGCTGAACATGTTGCCGAAGTTCGAGCTCGTCCCCATGAGCAGGTACTTCATCACGTTGCCAAAGGCCTTCCGCCCCTCGAGGATGCCCGAGCGCAGCACGTCGAGCCTGCGGTCGAGCAGCACGATCTCCGCGGCGTCCCTGGCCACGTCGACGGCGCCGGCGACGGAGATCCCGACGTCGGCGGTGTGCAGCGACGGCGCGTCGTTGATGCCGTCGCCGACGTAGCCGACCACGTGGCCGCGGGCCTTGAGCGCGCGGAGGACGCGGTTCTTCTGCGCCGGCGAGACGCGCGCGAACACGCGGGTGCGCTCGGCGAGGTGGGAGAGCGCCGGGTCGTCGAGGCGATCGATCGCGCCGCCGAGGACGATCTCGCCGGGATCGAGGCCGACCTGCCGGCAGACGTGCCCGGCGACGAGCTCGCTGTCGCCCGTCAGGATCTTCACGTCGACCCCTTCCTCACGGAGCGCGCCCACGATCCCGGCGGCGTCGGGGAGCGGCGGATCGACGAACGCGAGCAGCCCCGCGAGCGTGAGATCGACCTCGTCGTCGCGCCCGTACGCCGGCCTGGCCGGCACGCCGCGGTAGGCGACCGCGAGCACCCGGTAGCCCTGCTGGCCGAGCGCATGGAACGCCGCCTCGCACCGCGCGCGGGCGCCGTCGTCGAGCGGCCGCACCTCGCCGCCGGCCTCGTACGAGGTCGCGATCGCGAGGACGCTCTCGGGCGCGCCCTTGGTCACGAGCAGCCGCTCGCCCTGGCGCTCGGCGACCACGCTCACGCGGCGCCGCTCGAAGTCGAACGGCAGCTCGTCGAGCTTGTGGAAGCCGTCGATGTCGGGGTGCTCGTGGCGCAGCACGGCCGCGTCGAGCGGGTTCACCGCGGATCTGCGGAGCACGGCCGCGTCGACGGGGTTGTCCACGCCGCTCTCGAAGTAGCTGTTCAGGTAGGCGAGGAGGAAGGGCCTCTCCGACGGCTCGCCGAGCGGGTCCACGTGGGCCTCGAGCTCCATCTCGCCCGTGGTGAGCGTCCCCGTCTTGTCGCTGCAGAGCACGTCGATGCTGCCGAAGTTCTGGATCGCCGACAGGTTGGTGACGATCACCTTCTCGCGCGCGAGCCGCACCGCGCCCTGCGCGAGCGTGACGGTGGTGATCATCGGCAGGAACTCCGGGGTGAGCCCCACGGCCAGGGCCACCGCGAAGAGGAGCGACTCGAGCGGATCGCGCCGGAGCGCGGCGGTGAACGCGATGACGAGGAGCACGAGGAAGAGCACGAGCTTGAGGATGAACGCCCCGAAATGCGCCATCCCCCGCTCGAACTCGGTCTGCGGAGGGCGGGTCGCGAGGGTGCGGGCGATGCCGCCGAACGCGGTGTCGGCGCCGGTCGCGAACACGACCGCGGTCGCGGTGCCGCTCACCACCGAGGACCCGAGGAACACCGCCTGGGTCATCTCGCCCGGGCTCGTCGCGGTCGAGGGCCCAGGGTCGGGGCTCTTCTCGGCGGGCAGCGGCTCGCCGGTGAGCGCGGCCTGGTGCACGTGCAGATCCTTGGCCGTGAGCAGGCGCGCATCGGCGGGGACCAGATCGCCCGCGGCGAGCCGCAGGACGTCGCCCGGCACGAGCTCGCGCCGCGGGAGCTCGCGGAACACCCCGTCTCGCAGCGTCGTCGCGGTGGGCGCGACCTGGGCGCGGAGCCGCTCGGCCGCGCGGTGGGACCGCCGCGTCTGCACCGACTCGACCGCGACGCTCAGCGCCACGATGACCACGACGACCGCCGCGTTCGTCAGGTTGCCGAGGAGCGCCGACACCACGCTGGCGAGCAGGAGGATGCTCACGAGCGGGTTCGCGAAGCGGCGCAACACCTGGACGACGGCCGCCTCTCGCCTCGTGGTGGCCGCGGGCTCGTTGGGGCCGAACCGCCCGAGCCGCTGCCGCGCCTCCTCGCTCGTCAGCCCGCCCGCTGAGGTCCCGAGCCGCTCGAGCAGCTCCGCGAGGGGTAGGCCCGAGAGCCGCTGCGCATTCGCGTCCATGCGCCCACGATATCCACGTTCTCCTCGCCGCACTTCCCGGGCGCGATCACGCCACCTCCCGGGCGTAGACGAAGCGGGTCAGGTCCTCCACCGGCTCGAGCGGCGCCTCCTCCGCGGCCTTCACGGCCGCCTCGACCTCGGCCGCGACCTCGCCCAGGAGGCGGGCGAGCGCGCCGTCGTCGAGCAGGCCGTCGGCGCGCAGCCGCGCGACGAACAGGTCGATGGGGTCGCGCTCCCGCCAGGCGGCCACCTCGCTTTTGTCCCGGTATCTCTCGGCGTCGTACATCGAGTGCGCGCGGAACCGGTACGTCAGCAGCTCGAGGAAGCGGGGGCCGGCAGCCTCCCTCACGGCCATGGCCGCTCGCCGCGTGGCCTGCTCCACCGCGAGCACATCCATGCCGTCGACCTGCTCGGCCGGCACGTGGTGGGCCGCGGGGAGGTCGATGAGCCGCGGGTTGGCGGCGTGGCGCGCGAGCGCCGTCCCCATCGCGTACTGGTTGTTCTCGCAGAGGAAGAGCACCGGCAGGCTCCAGAGCGCGGCGAGGTTCAGCGACTCGTGGAACTCCCCCTCGTCGGTCGCGCCGTCGCCGAAGAACGCCGCCGTGACCCGCCGCCGGCCGGCGAGCTTGTCGGCGAGCGCGAGCCCCACCGCGATGGGCAGGCCGCCGGCCACGATGGCGTAGCCGCCGTAGAAGCGCCGCTCCGCGCAGAACAGGTGCATCGACCCGCCGCGCCCGAGGGCGCAGCCCGTCGCCTTCCCGTACATCTCGGCCATCGCCGCGGCGGGCGAGACCCCGCGCTGCAGCGCATGGCCGTGCTCGCGGTAGGCGGCGACCACGGCGTCGTCGTCCTCGAGCGCCCGCATCGCCCCGACCACGACCGCCTCTTCACCGATGACCAGGTGGAGGAAGCCGCGGATCTTCTGGAGCGTGTACAGCTCGGCGCACCGCTCCTCGAAGCGGCGGATGAGCAGCATCGCCCGCAGCACGGCGAGCGCCTCGGCAGGAGGGATCCCGAGCGAGCTCATGAGGGCCCCTTCGAACGACGCAGCCTCCTTCTCGGCACGGGCGCCTCCATCCAGCACACCTCCGCGACAGGGCTCGGCTCGGGCAACGATCGTACCGGCGCGGGCGCTTCCCGTCGTTGGCACCGCTCATGAGTCCTCCTGCTCGCGCGCCGGCTCAGCGCGGAGGGCCTGCGGCCTCGCCGCGCGCGAGCAGCGCCTCCAGCGACCGGCCATCGTGGAGGAGCCGGATCGCCTCGGCCAGGAGCCCATCCAGGTGGACGAGCTCGACGGGGATCGCCGCGCCCGTGGCGGCAGCGACGCTGTCGGTCACGAGGAAGCGGCGCACCGGGAGCGCGGAGAGCCGGGCCATCGCCGGGCCGACGAAGAGGGCGTGCGTCGCGAGAACGGCGATGTCCGGGGCGCAGCCGGCCGCGAGCAAGGCGTTCACGGCGGCCTCGATCGTCCCGCCGGTGCTGATCATATCGTCGACGAGGAGGGGCGACCGTCCCCGGACCTCGCCCGTGATGGCGTGGACGCTGACGTCCTCGCCGCTCAGGCGGGTCTTGTGCACGAGGAGCGCACCGGCCTCCATGACCCTTGGGTATGGGCTTCCCGGAGCCGACGCCGGCTCCATGGAGCGCTCGTTGGGAGGAATGCCGTGACCACTGCGGGAGAGCTCTGCAATCGGCGCGTCGTCACCATCGGCAAGACCGAGACCGTGATCGAGGCCGCCCGCCGCATGCGGGCGCATCACGTCGGCAGCCTGGTCATCGTCGACGAGCCCGCCGGGAGGACCGTGCCTGCCGGCATCATCACCGATCGCGACATCGTGGTCGGCGTGGTGGCGAACGCGAGTCCCTACCTGGAGTCTCTCCAGGTGGCGGATGTCGCGACCGAGCCGCTGGTCACAGCGCGAGAGCAGGAGGACCTCCTGGACGTCCTCGGTAGGATGCGCGCCGAGGGCATCCGCCGCGTGCCGGTGGTGAACGACGAGGGGGTGCTCCAGGGGATCATCGCCTTCGACGATCTCATCGAGTTCCTGTCGGACGAGCTCTCCGAGCTGAGCGCGCTGGTGACGAGGCAGCAGCGGCGGGAAGCGCAGAGGAGGATCTGAGTGCCGGGTGTATCCACAGGGGCGAGGAGGTCACGGTCAGCACGCGACCGGCGCAGGGGGGTTCATGTTGTTTCGAGATCGCGTTGATGCAGGGCGCCGCCTGGCCTTCGCGCTGAGGCGCTACCGCGACGAGGCGCCCGTCGTCCTCGGGCTCCCGCGCGGCGGCGTCCCGGTCGCCTACGAGGTCGCCCGGGCGCTCAAGGCGCCGCTCGACGTCTGGGTGGTGCGCAAGCTCGGCGTTCCGGGGTACGAAGAGCTGGGTCTGGGCGCCATCTCGGAGGGGGGAGAGGTGTACCTCAATGAGGAGGTGCTCGCGGAGATCGACGTCCCCCAGGAGGAGGTCGCGGAGATCGTGGACCGCAAGGCCGCCGAGGTCGAGGACCGCGTGCGGCGCTTTCGGCGCGGCCGGCCGCCGGTCGACGTCGAGGGCCGCACCGTCGTCGTCGTCGACGACGGCATCGCGACCGGCGGGACCGTGCGCGTCGCGCTCCGGGCCGTCCGGCGGCGCGGGCCGAGGCGCCTCGTCCTCGCGGTCCCGGTCGCGTCGGCGACGACGCTCGAATCGCTGCGCCCCGAGGTCGATGAGGTGGTCTGCCTCGACGCGGATCCGCAGCTGTTCGCGATAGGCGCCTATTACCAGGACTTCCGCCAGACCACGGACGAGGATGTCGTGGAGTTGCTCGAGCGGGCGCGCATCGGCGGCGCGGGCGCGGAAGGCGAAGAGGGGCAGGCGGGCCCGCCGGAGCCGGCAGATGAGCTCCCCATCGAGCTCGAGCTCGACGAGGGCGCGCGCCTTCAGGGGAGCCTGACGATCCCCGCCGGGGCGACAGGCATCGTGCTGTTCGCTCACGGGAGCGGCAGCAGCCGGCATAGCCCGCGCAACCGGTACGTCGCCGAGGTGCTCCAGAGCGCCGGGCTGGCCACGTTGCTCTTCGACCTCCTCACCGGCGAGGAAGAGGCGGTGGATGAGCGGACTGGCCACCTCCGGTTCGACGTCGAGCTCCTCGCGGGGCGGGTCGTGAGCGCGGCCCTGGCCACGCGCGAGCAACCCGAGACGAGCGCGCTCCGGATCGGCTACTTCGGCGCGAGCACCGGCGCCGCGGCCGCGCTGATCGCCGCGGCGAGGCGTCCGGATCTCGCGGACGCCGTGGTGTCGCGGGGCGGGCGCCCCGATCTCGCCGGCGCGTACCTCGAGCAGGTCCGCGCGCCCACGCTGCTCATCGTCGGGAGCGCGGACACCGAGGTGCTCGCGTTGAACCGGCAGGCGCTCCAGCTCCTGCGCGGACCGCGACAGCTCGCGATCGTGGAGGGAGCGACGCACCTGTTCGAGGAGCCAGGGACGCTGGAAGAGGTCGCGCGCGCGGCCAGCGCCTGGTTTGTCCGCTACCTGGCGCCCCAGGCGCTCGATGCGACCGCGTAGCTGCACGAGGGCAGCGGCGCGATGCTCGCGGAATCAGCTCCAGCGCAGCAGCAGGCTGCCTTCCTCCCCGAGCTCGACGCGCGTCCCGAACCGCGCGCCCTCTCGGCTCAGCACGTCCCTCAGCCAGAGCGCGTCCTCTTGCGCGGCGCGGTGGAGGCGAAACTTGCTCATCCGCAGCGGCACCAGCTCCAGACCGACGAGCTCCCCGGTCCCCGCGCGCAGCGTCGCAAGGTACATCATGGCCAGATCGCCTCGATAGGCCTCGTGTCCGCTGATGCCCTCATAGTCGTTCACGAAGTCGCCGCAGCCGTAGAGGATCAGCCGCCCCGCGTGGACCTCGATCGCCTTCGGATGATGCGAGGAGTGCCCGTGAACCACGTCGACGCCGGCGACGTCGACGAGGGCGTGGGCGAGCGTGACCTGCTCCTCCGGGACCTCGTACCCCCAGTTGGGGCCCCAGTGGATCGAGGCCACGACGATGTCGCCCTCCCGCCTGGCGGCCCGCACCGCGCCCAGCACGCGACCGACCTCCGCGGGAGACGACTCATCAACCAGGTGAATGCCCGGGCGGTCCACCGAGGCGCCCCAGCGCCGCGGGACGCCGCTCGTCTCCGAGCCCAGCGAGAAGATGAGGACCCTCCCCTCGCCCTCGATCTCGATGAGCGCCGGCGCCGCCGCCTCATCGAGATTGCGGCCCGCGCCGGCCGTCGTCACGTTCACCGACCGGAGCGCGGCGATCGTGTCGATCAGCCCGGCAACTCCCCAGTCGAGGACGTGGTTGTTGGCCAGCGCGCAGCAGTCGATCTGCGCCGCAGTGAGGCACGAGACGTTCCCTGGGTGCATCCGGTAATTGATACCCTTGAGACACGGCTCATCGCTGGTCGTGATCGCCGTCTCGAGGTTGACCAGCCGGACGGCGGGCGCCCGCCGGCTCCACGCTTCGAGCGCGGCCCCCCAGACGTACGAGAAATCGACGGGCCGGGGAATGGGGCCGCTCGCGCGCTCGGCGAGCTCGACGTACCCCCTCGCGTCCTCCACGGCCAGCTCGTACAGCACCGGATCGCCGGGGCACGGCAGGATCTGATCGATCCCGCGGCCGGTCATCACGTCACCGCAGAGAGAGATGGTGACACCATCTGCAGTCGACGTGCCCTGGGGCCGCTTCCTCGCCGCGCCTTGCATCATGGGTGATCGCCCCATCCGAGCTGCAAGGGAGAGACCAGGTGGCTCATGCGGGCGGCGCGGCTCATCGAAGGATCCACGGGTCCGCGAGTTGCACCGAGCGTGGAGCGAGATGCCGTTGCCCAGGATCCGCGCCGCCAGGCTCATGACCGAGACCCCCCGGACAGTGCGGGTCGACGACCCCATCGGCGAGGCGGTGGACGTGCTCCAGACGACGGATTTTCGGCACCTTCCGGTCGTCGACGAGCTGGGTGAGCTGGTCGGGATGCTCAGCGATCGCGATCTGCGCGGGCTCCAGCTGCCCTGTGCGGAGGACACCGCGGCGGTCGACGCAGCGCTACAGAAGGCCCGCGTGCCGGTGTCCATGATGATGATGAGCAGCAATGTCGTGAGCGTCGGTCCGGACGCGGACGTGACCGAGCTCATGGAGCTCATGGTCGACAACAAGATCGGCGCGGTCCCGGTCGTCGACGGAGAAGGTGCGTTGCTCGGCATCGTCAGCTATGTGGACGTCTTTCGCGGGATCCTCGGGGAGCGGTGATCCGTCTCCCGTTGCTGCGGCGGCCGCCTCGAAGCGCCGCTGCGGCCGAATTCGAAGTTCCCGGATCGATGCCCATGATCGCCATGGTCGACCTCCGCGGGCGGCCCGCTCCTCGTCCACCCGCCGGCCAGCCGCCGAGCGTTCGCCGCTCCGATGCCCGGCGACTGCTCCCTCACATGCCGGATCGCCATCGATCCGCCCTGCACTCGGACGCTCACGCTGCGGCCCGCTCCTCGAGCTTCCCGACCGCGGCGTAGTCCAGAGCGATGGCCGTCGGTCGACCGAAGATCGAGATCGTGACCTTGAGGTTGAGCTTGTCCGGATCCACCGATTCGACCGTGCCCGTGAAGTTCGCGAAGGGCCCCTCGTTCACGCGGACCGCGTCGCCGACGGCGCGGTTCCTCGATCGCGTGCGGCGGAACGAGCTGGGCTGACGGCGACCAGGGTGCCTCCGCGGCGCGAGGTGCGGGTGGGGTGAGGCAGAGCACGGCGCGAACCCTGGTCGAGGCCGCGACCCTGCACGACCTCGCGATCACGGAGATCCCTCACGGCGCAGCCGTGACCGTCGCCTCGACGTCTGAGACGCCCTCACGACGGCGCGCCGCGGACCCCAGGACGCCGCCGGCCAAGCCCAGCTCTTGCAATGCTCGGGAACGATGGCTCCTCCCGGATCACCCTTCGGATCATGGTGGATCGACCGGTTCGAGGCCGGGCGCAGCGAGATCGCCTCCGTGCGAGGTGGATAGGACACCGATCCCGTTGACCGAGCGAGAAATGAACCGCCGAGACACCAAGGACGCCAAGATAGCTCTCCGTTCTTGGCGTACTCGTCTTGGCGTACTCGGTGCGCTTGGCGGTCCGAAGTCCTGCGCTTTTCATGCGGTTTTAACCCGCTTGCAGCTCCAGGAGATCGACGTGAAAGCACAGGACCTGCGAAAATGGCTCCAGCAGGACACGGAGCGCGCCAAGGAGCTCTTGTTGAAGAATGTATCGCGTCCGGGATCCATCCCAGGAGCGATCGTGGCTTCCCCATCTCGATCGAACCCGAACTACTATTTCCACTGGGTTCGGGACTCCGGCATCGCGGTGAAGGCCATCCTCTCCCTGTACCAGTCGGCGACGCAGCCCGCGGCCCGGCAACGGTATTTCAACCTGCTGATGGACTTCGCGGATTTTTCCAGGCACATCCAGCGGACTGCCCTGCACAGCCCTGCAGGGCTGGGTGAGCCGAAGTTCACGATAGACGGAGAGCCCTACTCGGGGCCATGGGGACGTCCGCAGCACGACGGACCTGCCATTCGAGCCATCGAGCTCACCCGTCTGGCCTTCGTCCTTCTGAGCGAGGGCAAGCGGGAGCTGGTGCGTGAAAAGCTCTACGACGCGAAGCTGCCGACCGACTCGGTGATCAAGACGGACCTGGAGTACATCTCGCACCACTGGCGCGAGCCCTGCTTCGATCTCTGGGAAGAGGTGTGGGGACACCATTTCTTCACGCGGCTCCTGGAGCGGACGGCGCTCATCGAGGGGGCCGCGCTCGCGATGAAGCTCGAGGATGCTGGCGCGGCCCGCTGGTATCTCGAGCAGTCGCGAGCGCTGGGCGATGAATTGCTCTTGCACTGGGATCCCGGGCGCAATCACCTCGTCGCGACCCGTGAGCAGGACGGACAGCCGAGCCCTCGGAGCGGCCTGGACAGCTCGGTCGTCGTCGCGACGTTGGGCGGATATGCCACGGAAGAAGATCTCCACCTCGAAGGGGGCTCTGTTTATCCAGTGGACCAGGAGCAGGTGCTCGCGACGGCCGCGGCGCTGGAGCGTACCTTCGAGGCCATGTACCCGATCAACGATCCATCGAGGCGCATCGAGGGGACTGCCATCGGCCGCTACCCGGAAGACCGCTACGATGGATATCGCGTGGATTCGCTCGGCAACCCGTGGCCAAGTCTCACGATCGCCTTCGCGGCGTATTACTACAAGCTGGCCGAACGCTACCTGAGGCTGGAGAGGGCCGTCCTCACCTCCACGAGCCTGCCGTTCTTCCAGAGGCTGCCGCTGGGAGACGCGCGCTTCCGCCCAGGCGAGGAGCTCCTCCTCGGCGACCCGCGCTTCGACGAGGTCGTCCTTGCGCTCCGGCGCAAAGGGGATGCGTTCCTGGGTCGAGTGCATCACCACATCAATCCCGGAGGATCGCTGTCAGAGCAGATGAATCGATTCACCGGTCATCAACAAGGGGCCCCCGATCTGAGCATGAACTATGCTGCTTATATGCTCGCAGCCGAGATGAGCGGACATCTGCCGTCTTCTCGCTGAACCGCGAAGAGAATCGGTCGTCGCCGCCGCGCAGCGCGCGGCGCAGGGGGCGCTCATCCAGCCGATGACAGCGAGGCGTCGCGCCTGCGCCGGCCGATGAGCTCGAGGAACTCCGCGCGAGGCGCGGTGTTCGCGATGTCCGCCCCAGCGCACCAGCCCCGCCGCGCCTGATCGATCCCGTGGCGCATGAAGTCGAGCTCCCCCACGGCGTGCGCGTCGGTGGCGACAACGAGCTTCGCGCCTGCCTCGCGCGCGAGGCGGACGTGGACGTCGCAGAGGTCCAGGCGCTCGGGCTGCGCGTTGATCTCGAGCAGCACGCCGAGCTCGCGCGCGGCGCGCGCGATCCGCGCGACGTCCAGCGCGTACGGCTCGCGCTTGCCGAGGAGGCGCCCGGTCGGGTGGCCGAGGGCCGTGACGAACGGGCTCTCGAGCGCGCGGAGGACGCGGCGCGTCATCGCGGGCTCCGGCATCGTGAGCTTCGAGTGCACGCTGGCGACGACGTAATCGAGCGCCGCCAGCGCGGCGTCGTCGAGGTCGAGCGACCCGTCCTCGAGGATGTCGACCTCGGCGCCGTGAAGGATCGCGATCCCGCCGATCGTCCGGCGCAGCCTGTCGACGGCCCTCGCCTGCTCGCGGAGCCCGCGGGCGTCGAGCCCGCGCGCCACGCGGACCGCCTGCGTGTGATCGGTGATCGCCACGTAGTCGTACCCGCGCGCCTTGCACGCCCTGACCATCACCTCGAGCTCGTCGCGCCCGTCGGTGTACGTCGTGTGCACGTGCAGGTCACCCCGGATGGCGCCGACCTCGACGAGCTCGGGCAGCCGGCGCTCGCGCGCGGCCTCGATCTCGCCGGCGTCCTCGCGCAGCTCGGGCGGGATCCAGGGCAGTCCGACCGCGCGAAAGACGTCCGCCTCCGCCCGCCCCGCGATCCGCCGATCGTCCCGGAAGATCCCGTATTCGTTGATCTTGAGCCCGCGATTCACGCCCAGCGTGCGGACGGCGATGTTGTGGGCCTTCGAGCCCGTGAAGTAATGGAGGGCCGCGCCGTAGGACTCCGGCGGCACGACACGGAGGTCGATCTGGAGCCCGGACCGCAGCACGACCGAGCACTTCGTCGCGCCGTGGGCGAGCACCTGCTTGATGTCCGGGTACGCCATCAGGCGCGACGCGACGGGCTCGCCCTGGCTGGCGGACACGAGGATGTCGACGTCGCCCACCGTCTCCTTGCGGCGCCGGAGGCTGCCAGCCACCTCGACGGCCAGGGCCCCGCGCGCCGCCCGGAGGTGCTTGAGCAGCGGCGCGACCTGCGCCTCGGCGTCCGCGAGCCGGACGCGCCCGGCGGTGGCCCGCCGCTTCACGCAGCCGTCGAGGATCGTCGCGGCGAGCTTCTCGCCGAAGCCGCGCACCTCGAGGAGGCGACCCGACCGCGCGGCCTGCTCGAGCTCGTCCACCGTCTCGACGCCGAGCCTCTCGTACAGCAGCCGCGCGCGCTTCGGCCCGAGCGACGGGATCCGCATCATCTCGACGAGGCTCTCGGGGGTCTTCGCCGCCAGCTGCTTCAGCAGCGGCAGCTCGCCGGTCTCGAGGAGCTCGACGATCTTGCCCGCGAGATCCTTGCCGATTCCAGGCAGCGCGGTGAGCGCGCCCGCACGCTCCACGAGCCCGGCCACGGGCTCACCGAGCGCCGCCAGCGTGCGCGCCGCGGTGCGGTAGGCCCGCACGCGGAACGGGCTCTCGTCCTGGATCTCGAGCAGATCCGCCACCTCCTCGAAGACGCGCGCGATGTCGACGTTCTCCATGCGACCCCCGTTCACGCCTGGACGAGCTTCCGGAGCTCGCCCTCCGTCAGCAGGGCGAAGCCGAGCGCCCTTGCCGTGTGAAGCTCTTCGCCGGGGCTCTCGCCCAGCACGACGTGGTCCGTCGACGCTCCGACGCTTCCGGCCGCGCGGCCGCTTCGCCCTGTCGTCGGGGCGCCCTGCCGGATGAGCTGCCGATCGCGCGATCGAGCGGCCCTGCTCGTCGACTGGCTGAACGACCGCATCGTCCGCACCGAGGTCGAGGGCAGTTCCGAGCTCCTCCGGCGGCGCAGCTCGTCGCGGGATCCGCTGGTCCGCGAGTTGCATTGAGCGAGGAGGAGATGCCGATACCCAAGATCTGCGCCGCCGAGCTCATGACCGAGAATCCCCGGACCGTGCGGGTCGACGACCCCATCGGCGAGGCGGTGAACGTGCTCCAGACGATGGACTTCCGCCACGTGCCGGTCGTCGACGAGCAGGGTGAGCTGGTCGGGATGCTCAGCGATCGCGACCTGCGCGCGCTCCAGTTGCCCTACTCGGAGGACGCCGCGGTCGTCGACAGGGCGCTGCGGAAGGCCCGCGCGCCGGTGTCCACGATCATGAGCGGCAATGTCGTGAGCGCCAGTCCGGACGCGGACGTGACCGAGCTCATGGAGCTCATGCTCGACAACAAGATCGGCGCGCTCCCGGTCATCGACGGAGAAGGTGCCCTGGTCGGCATCGTCAGCTATGTGGACGTCTTTCGCGGGCTCCTCGAGGAGGAGTGACCGCGCTGCGCCGTTTCGCGGCGGAGCTCGGTCGTCGAGACTACCGCCGGCCGCGTACGTTCTTAAGCACCTCGGCAGAAGCAGACGTTATCGACATCGATCCGAGGCATTCATCCCAAACGATCATGCAAGCGCTCATCCAAGACGACGTGGCAATTCAGGAACTTTTGCTCGATCCCTCTGCCTACTTCCGCCGCTGGCGCCACGATGAGCCGGTCCGTTGGTCTGAATCGCTCCACGGCTGGGTGCTGACGCGCTATGACGACGTTGTCGAGGCATTCCGAGACCCGCGCCTGCGCCAGAGGCGGCCGCAGGCGATCGTCGACGCGCAGCTACCACCGGGGAAGCGCGAGGTCGCCCGCGACTTCGTGCGCCTCTTCGGAGGCATGATGCTGATGAAAGAGGGCCCGGAACACGCCCGCCTGCGCCGTGTGGGCAACCAGGGGTTCACGCAGGGCGTCCTCGACGGGTTCCGGCCGCTCCTCCAGCGCGTGACGGACGAGATCCTCGACAAGGTAGAGCCGCACGGTCGCATGGATATCGTGCGTGACTTGGCTCAGCCATTGCCAGCCACGGCGATCGCCCACATGTTCGGCATCCCTGACGCAGATCGGGGGTCGTTCCAGAAGTGGTCCGAGGACGCCGCGCGGTTCTTCGGCGGCACGATCCTGGACGTCGAGGAGGACGCCAGATCAGCCAACGAAGCGATATGCAATCTGGAGCGCTATTTCCTCACCATCATCGACGAGCGGCGCATGCGCCCGAGCAACGACCTGGTGAGCATCTTCGTGGCCGGACAGCAGGAAGGAAAGCTGTCTGCGGAGGAGGTCACGGCTCAATGCATCTTGGTCCTCGCGGCCGGACACGTCACGACCATCGACCAGCTCGGCAACGCGGTCCATGCGCTCCTCATGCACCCAGACCAGTTGAATCAGCTGCGCGAGAACCCGGCGCTCATCAGGTCCGCTGTCGAGGAGTGCCTGCGCTACGACGGATCGGTGCCGTTCGTTTGCCGGGTCGCGGCAGAAGATTTGAAGATCCGCGACAAGCGCATCCAGCGATGCCAGACCGTCTTCCTCGGCACAGCATCGGCGAACCGGGATCCAGAGATCTTCGACGAGCCCGATCGTTTCGACATCACGCGCGCGCCGGGCAAGCACATTGCGTTCGGTTTTGGTCCGCACGGGTGTCTGGGCGCCGGCCTGGCGCGCCGGGAGCTCGAGATAGGGCTCGCCAGCCTGATTCGCCGCATGGCAGGCCTGAAGCTCGACGAACAGAGCCCGCCGGTGCGGAGATGCGAGAGCGTCATGTTCCGTGGTTTTCGTAGATTGCCGGTCGTGTTCTCGAGAGCTCGGATGGACGAGATCGCCTGATGGCCGATGAACCCGACGCGCCGCTCATTCGAGCGAGCGGGGGCGCGGCCGCCCGCTCCTTCGCCGCCGGCTCGGGCACATCGGTCAACGTCGCCTCCGTCAAGAGCAGCACGCTCGCCACCGACACGGCGTTCTCGAGCGCGACGCGCACCACCTTGGTCGGGTCGATGATGCCCGACTCGACGAGATCGACGTACGCGCCGCTCGCCGCGTCGAACCCGAGATTGCCGCCGCCGGCGCGCATCCGCTCGAGCACGACGCCGGCGTCGACGCCGGAGTTCTCCGCGATCTGCCGCGTCGGGGCCTCGAGCGCGCGGCGCAGGATGCGCACGCCGGTGCGCTCGTCGCCGTCGCAGCGCTGCTCCTCGTGCTCCACCGCGACGCTCGCGCGCAGGAGCGCGAGCCCCGCGCCGGGCACGACGCCCTCGACAACCGCCGCCTTGGTCGCGCTGATCGCGTCCTCGAAAGCCTCTTTCCGAGACTTCATCTCCGTCTCGGACGGCGCCCCGACCCGGACGACCGCCACGCCCCCGACGAGCTTCGCCAGGCGTTCCTCGAGCTTCTCGCGATCGTAGTCGCTCTTCGCCTCCCGCCTCTGCCGCCGGAGCAGCTCGACCCTCGCCTGGATGGCGTGCGGGTCGCCGGCGCCGCCGATGATCGTCGTGTTCTCCTGCTTCACGACGACCCGCGCCGCCCGCCCGAGCTGGTCCCGCGTCACGTGCTCCAGCTTCACCCCTGCTTCTTCGGCGATCACCTGTCCCCCGGTCAGGATCGCGATGTCCTCGAGCATCGCCTTGCGTCGGTCTCCGAAGCCGGGCGCCTTGACCGCGACGCACGCGAGCGTGCCGCGCAGCTTGTTCACGACGAGCGTGGCCAGCGCGTCGCCGTCGACCTCCTCCGCGACGAGCAGAAAGCTCTGCCTCTCTTTAGCGACCTCCTCGAGCAGGGGGAGCAGGTCTTTCATGACGCTGATACGCTTCTCGTGGATCAGGATGAGCGGCTCCTCCAGCACGCACTCCATGCGCTCCGGGTCCGTCACGAAGTAGGGCGAGAGGTACCCGCGGTCGAACTGCATGCCTTGCACGACCTCGACCGCCGTCTCTGTCCCCTTCGCCTCCTCGACGCTGATGACGCCCTCTCCGCCGACCTTCTCCACGGCGTCGCCGATGAGCTCGCCGATGGCCGCGTCGTTGTGCGCCGCGACCGTGGCGACCTGGACCTTCTCCTGGCGGCTCAGCACGGGGCGGGAGAGCGACCGCACCGCTTCGACGGCCGCGTGGAGTCCCCGCTCGATGCCGCGCTTGAGGTCGATCGCGCTCGCGCCCGCGGCGATGTTGCGGAGCCCCTCCGCGAAGATCGCATGAGCCAGGAGGGTGGAGGTCGTCGTGCCGTCGCCGACCGCGTCGCCCGTGCGCTCCGCCGCCTCGCGGATGATCTGTACCCCGACGTCCTCTTCGGGGTCCTTGAGGCTCAGCTCCTTGGCGATCGAGACGCCGTCGTTGCACACGGTGGGGCGCCCCCACGCGCGCCCGATGAGCACGCTCTTCGACTTCGGGCCGAGCGTCACGCGGACCGCGTCGGCGAGCGCCGTGGCGCCGCGAAGGACCTTCTCGCGAGCAGCGGCGTGGAAAAGGAGTTGCTTGTGGGGCATCGCGGAAGATCTCCTGGGCGGGTCCGGCCGCCCTTCTGTGGTCGCCCTCCAGGATGCAACCTCAGGGCCTGCTTTGTCGGGTGCCGATCGCGCGCTCCGGTCGTCGCCTCCCGAGCGCCCGAGAGATCGACGGCTCGCCTGGGCCTGTGATGCCAGCTGCCGTGATTCCTGTCGGAGGCGCCATCAGGGCACGGGCTCATCCTCGGATACGGCGACCCGGCCACCCACGCGGTCACGGTGGGCCTGTCCGCATCCTCGACGCTGCTGGGCGCGGCTGCAGGCGCGGTGGTCGCCGTGCCGGCTATCGCCACGAGCGCATCTCGAGCGGCACCCATCTCCCGAACGCGTCGAGGCCCGTGTGCTTCACGTAGGCCACATAGCCGAACAGCGCGAACAGCGCCGCCGAAGCGGCGAGCAGCGCGCCTGCTGCGCGCCGCGCCAGCGCGGACCTGCCCATCGCCGGAGCGATCAGCAACCCGAGGCCGCTCGCGCTGTACATCGCCGCGGCGAGCGCCGGGTTCTGCGTCATCCCGTGGCGCGCGATGGCCAGCGCGAGCACCAGGTTGGTGATGCCCCCGAGGGCCCCGAGCAGGAGCAGGGGTCCCAGGCGCTCGCCGAGCGACAGCGCCGGTGCGCCGATCACGAGCAATGTCCCGAAATAAACGAGCGGCTCTCCGAAGACGATGTTGTACCCGCCCGGGATGGGCCATGTCAGCACGAGGTGGAGGCCCGTGATGAGCAGGATGAGCCCGCACGCCCCGAACGCCCAGGCAAAGCTGCGGCGGCGAGCCTGCGAGTCACCGGGGGCGGGCGTGCCGAAGAGATACCAGGCCCCGAGCGCCAGCGCCGCCGCCGCCGTGACGAGCGGAAGCGTGAGATAGTTGATGTACATGGATTCCTCGTCGTCGTGCGAGCTGGTCGTCGCCGAGCCAGCGCCCGACGCTGCCGAGCCGCGCCGGAGAACGTAGAGCCGGCGTGTCCGTGCCGGCAGCGCGGAGACGCCCGCGGGAGACGCGACGTACGTCAGCCAGGCGCGGGCGCGTCCGCGTCCAGCCGATCAAAGCAACGGAACGGGTCCTCCAGCATCTCGCGCACTGTGCGCGCCAGCACGCTCGCGTGGAAGCCGTCGATGAAGCGGTGATCGAACGTGGCGCTCACGCGCATCACCTTGCCGGGCACCACCTTGCCGTCCTCGACCACCGGCTCGTCGCTCACCACGCCCGGGACAACGAGGACCGGCGTCCGCGTATACGGCACGAGCGGCACATAGGCGTTCTCCAGGCCCAGCGAGCCGACGTTGGTCACCGTGAGCGCGCCGAACGGGTCGCGCGGAAGCCCGAGCTTCGACAGGTCCAGGTTGAGCGTGTACATCACGAATGAGAGCAGGCGCAGGAAGAGGTTCATGAAGAGGAACGGGACGTGTCGGATCGTTCGCTTCGTCTCTTCCACCGCCCTGTCGCGCCGCTGGCGCGCGCGCTCGATCGTCCGGTCCAGCTCGTCGACGATCTGCACCAGGCTCTTCTCATGGGCCCGCTCGATCGTGGTCACGGTGAGATCCACCTCGCCGTCGCCGCTGGCCGCCTGCACGACCAGCACCGAGACGGTGACGCCGCGCCGGAGGTAGATCTTGTTCCAGCGCAAGATCGCGTTGGCGTCGGGGCAGCGGCGCAGCGCCTCGGCGCAGGCCTTGGCGACCAGGTGCGTCACCGTGAGCCGACGGCCGGTGCTGCGCCGGAACGCCTGGATGTAGTCGAGCGCGCGGTCCATGCGCAGCGTGAGCGTGCCGTACACCGACGGATCGTACGCGGTGCGCCAGGTGCCTATGGCCAGCTTGCGGAAGCTGGAGATCTTCTGTTGGGGCACGAGATCAAGATTGGGCATGATCCACCCGGCCATGGCCCGCGGGCTGCACGGCTCGGGCCAAGGCGCGCAGCGCGCTCCGGGTCCTCTCGCGAGCGGAGCAACAGCGCCTGGGAGTCAGCATCCAGCGTTGCTCACCGCGCTTCCTGGCCGGCCTTGCCGGTCGCCCCCCGAAGCACGGGAGCCGGCGGAACGCCGCGGAGATCGAAGCCACCCCCGCGTCGAGCGGCCCGGGCCCTAGTCAGGACAGGGCAGCGTGAACCGGAAGGTCGCCTTCCCGGGCTCGCTCTCCGCCCAGATCCGCCCCCCGTGGGCCTCGACGAGCCCTCGCACGATGTAGAGCCCGATGCCCAGCCCGGCGGCGCCTCCTGCCTTCGCCTCGCTCGTCCGGTAATAGCGGGCGAAGAGCCTCGGCAGCTCGTCCGGAGCGATCCCCTTCCCCTCGTTCTCGACCGCCACGAGCACCTCGCCGCTCCGCCGTTCCACCCCGATCCTGATCGGCGTCCCGGGCGCGCCGTACTTGGCCGCGTTGGACAGCAGGTTGGTGAGCACCTGCTCCAGGCGCCCGGGATCGGCCCAAAGCGGCGGGACGCCGTCCAGCACCTCGACGTCGACCCGATGTCCCTTCGTCGCGTCGGCCGTCCGCTCCACCGTCGCCCGGATGAGCGCTGGCAGATCGACCTCGACGCGCCTGAGATCCAGCCGACGCGATTCGAGGCGGGAGACGTCGAGCAGATCGTCGATCATCCGGTTGAGCTGCATCGCGCTGGCCAGGATGTGCTGCGCCTTGTCGCTGCACTGCGGTTGCCTTGCGAGCATGGCGGCCTTGAGGACGATCGTGGTGATCGGCTGGCGCAGGTCATGGGCGATGACGCTGGTCCACTCCTCGCGCATCCGCGCGAGCTCCTTCAACGGGCTGACGTCCTCGCCAGCGACGACGGCCCCGGTGATCGTGCCCGCGCTGTCGCGGAGCGGCGCGGCGGCGACGAGGAAGGTCCGGCACGAGCCGTCCGTCTTGGTGACGATGAGCTCCTCGCCGGGGATCGTCTCGCCGCGCAACGCCCGGCTCGACGGCAGCTCGTCCAGCGTGAGGGCGGTGCCGTCCGGGCGGCGCAGGCGACCGACGTAGTGGCCCCGCTCCTCCGCGCCCCCGGTGAGATCTCGCGCGTGCGGGTTGCCGAGCATGCGCTCCGGATCGTTTCTGTCGATGAGCAGGAGCGGGATGGGCGCGCTATCGAAGATGATTTGCAGCGTCCTGCGCTCGGCGTCCAGCTGCGCGAGCAGGCGCTCCCGCTCCTCCTCGGCCTGTTTGCGCGCCGTCACGTCCTCCACCTGGGCGATGTAGTGAACCGGCTCGCCTTCCGCCCCGCGCACGACGGACCCGTGCAGGATGACGGGGATGACCCTTCCATCCTTGTGGATGTATCGCTTGGCGAGCTGATAGCGCGGGATCTCGCCGCGGCGCAGCTGCTCGGCCAGGCCGACGTCGGTGTCCACGTCGTCGGGGTGGGTGATGTCCTGGAAGCGGAGCCTCGAGAGCTCTTCCGCCGAGTAGCCCAGGATCTCGCAGTAGACGTGGTTGACGCGGATGAACCGCCCGTCGAGCCCGACGATGGCCATGCCGATGGGCGCGTTCTCGAAGGTGAGCCGGAAGTGCTCCTCGCTCTCGCGGAGCGCCCGCTCCGTCTGCTTGCGCTGGGTGATGTCGCGCCCCTCCGGTGCGGCGCGCTCCGTGACCTCGCGCGGCGCCGCGCCGGCCTCGTGGGGCCCGCTCCGGCAGGGCGACGACGCGCAGGCCCCCTCGTCTTCGCGGGCTCCCGACGGATCCATATTATGTGTCCACACCATGACCCCGCCTCGATCGGCCGATAGTTGCACGAGACCCACAGCCACGCCGCCCCCTCCCTCGAGGGGTGACTCCAGCATTGGCATCCACTCCGAACGGCCTGACCGAGGCCGAAGCGGTGAGGAGGCGCGCGAACCCAGCCTGGGCCGCTCGCCGCTCAAAGGAGGTGGTCTGGGCTACCGTGGCTGACCTGCCAGCAGGCCGATGATGGGGAACGAGAGCAGGACCGAGGAGGAAATTCCCATCATTCAGCGCATCCATTCGAGCAGCGAAGACGCCAGAAGACCCACGAGGGTGTAGGTGACAGAGTGGGCCACGGCCGTCTTGACCACGATCTCGAGAAGCGTTGGTCGCACTTGACTCACGGCATGCCCCTTGTGAGACGATGTTGTGTGCGCTGTACAGTGTTGCCAGAATAGCGATCACGTTGTTCAAGCGAGAAATTAACCGCCAAGACACCAAGGACGCCAAGATAAGATTCTCTTCTTGGCGCTCTTGGTGTCTTGGCGGTTCGAAATTCCTCGCTTTTCAGGCGATTTCAACCCGTTTGTCGCTAGTTGCAGTCGCACGATGCGGCGATCGTGGTCACGCACATCGGCGTCGCTCGAGGAGCCTGCTGCTGCCGGGCCGCCCCGCGCAGGCGAGGCGCGCCGGGTGCCACGGAGCCTGACGCGGCGCCCACGTGAACCGTGGTGCTCCGCAATCGTATCGGTACCGTGTTGCAGGGCACGTGCCAGCGATCGCCCCGGCCGCGTCGAGCCACGCCGGGGCTGCCTGACCCCAGCCGTCCGGAGCGCGCTGGCCTGGGCTCCTTGTCCACCTCCAGGCCCGGGGTAACCCGCGCGCGGACGTCCCACCGGGCTTCATCGCGAGCTGGCAAGGTGGCGTTGCCGAGGATCCGCAGCGGTGATCATGGGCAGCGACCTGCAGTTCTTGCGTCAACGCGAACGACACGCGCACGCGCTTGACCAGCGGTATCCGGACAACCTGTGGGCCCGGTAAACGAGCCCTCGGACGTAGAGCCCGAGGCCCAGCCCGGCGGCGCCTCCTGCCTTCGCCTCGCTCGTCCGGTAATGGCGGGCGAAGAGCCTCGGGGCTTGTTGCTTGCTACTCCGTTGCCGAGGCCTCGGAAGTGAGTCGATCGTCCTCTCCTGTCGCCGCGGCCGGACAGGCAAAGCCGTCTCACGCCACCGGCGCTAAACCGCGCATCCATCCCTCGGAGCTCGCCGCGCTCTCCGTCGAGGAGCGAATCCAGGCATTGCGATCCAATCCAACTGGATTGACGGACGTCGATGCGGCGAGGAGGCGGCTCGCTTGCGGCGACAACGAGCCCGCGCCGCCCAGGCGATCACGTCCGCTCCGGACGCTGGTCGCGCAGTTCACGCACACGCTCGCGCTGCTGCTCTGGCTCGGCGCCGGGCTGGCCTTCGCAGCGGGCGCCCCGGAGCTCGGGTTCGCGATCGTCGCTGTCGTGGTGCTCAACGGCGCGTTTGCGTTCATCCAGGAGCACCGCGCCGAGCAGGTCGTGAGCAGCCTGATGCGCCGGGTGGCCGTGCGCGCCCGCGTCGTCCGGGCGGGCGTCGAGCGGCGAGTGCCGGCGCGCGAGCTCGTCCCGGGCGACGTGGTCCGGCTCGCGGCAGGCGAGATCGTCCCGGCCGACTGCATCTTGCTCGGCGCAGACAGCCTCTCGCTCGACCTCTCGATGCTCACGGGCGAGACGGCGCCGGTCGATCGCGACGCCGCGCCGCTCGCCTCGCCGGGCCGAGGCGCGGAGGAGCTCACGCTCCCGAGCCTGCTCCCGAGCGGCGCGTCCGTGGTGACCGGCGCGGGCGAGGCGCTCGTGTTCGCGACAGGCGCGGAGAGCGCCGCGGGCAAGATCGCCAGGCTCCTCGAGCAGGGCGGGCGCGAGGGCTCGCTGCTCGAGCGCCAGGTCGCGCAGCTCTCGCACGTCACCGCGGCCATCGCGGTGATCGCCGGCGCGGCCACGCTGGTGCTCGCGCAGGCGTTCCACCGCGTCGGCGCGCTCGGCGCGCTCACGTTCGCGATCGGCGTGATCGTGGCGCTCGTCCCCGAGGGGCTGCTCCCGACGCTCAGCGTCTCGCTCGCGATCGGCGCGCAGCGGATGGCGGCGCGCGGGGCCCCGGTGCGGCGCCTGTCCGCGGTCGAGGTGGTCGGGTCGGTGACGACCATCTGCACGGACAAGACGGGGACCCTCACGCAGAACGCGCTCTCGGTGCGCTGCTTCATCCCCGCGCGCGGCGCGCCCCCGGACGCGGAGCAGGCGGCGCGGCTCGCGGCCGCGCTGTGCAACGACGCGCGCCCGGCGCCGGCGGGCGGCGATTGCGAGGGCGATCCGGTGGACGTGGCCCTCGCGCGCTGGGCCGCGGCCGGCGGGGTGGACCTGGCCGAGGCGCGCGCCCGGTGGCCGCGGATCGCCGACACCGCGTTCGACGCGCGCCGGCGCTACATGGCGGTGACGTGCGCGGAAGGCGGCGCCACGCGGGACTTCGTGAAGGGGGCGCCCGAGGCGGTCGTCGCGCTGACCGGCGCGCCGGCGCCCGCGGGCCTGGACGAGGCGGTGGTGGGCGCGGCCGAGCGCGGCGAGCGCGTCCTCCTGCTCGCCGTGAGGGAGGCCGGCGGCCCGCTCACGTGCCTGGGCCTCGCCTGCCTGCACGACCCGACGCGGCCGGAGGTCCCCGCGGCGATCGCCGCGTGCAGGCGCGCGGGCGTGCGGGTCGTGATCCTGACAGGCGATCACCCCGCGACCGCGCGCTCCGTGGCCGCCGCCATCGGGCTGGAGGCGGACCGCCTGGTCGAGGGGCCCGAGATCGACGCGATGGACGACCGGACGCTGCTCGAGCTGCTCCAGGCCGGCGCGAGCCTCGCGCGCACGACGCCGGAGCAGAAGCTGCGGGTCGTGCAGGTGCTGCGGCGGTCCGGCGAGGTGGTCGTGGCGACCGGCGACGGCGTGAACGACGCCCCCGCGCTCCGCGCCGCCGACGTCGGCGTGGCCATGGGCCTGCGCGGCACGGAGGTGGCAAAGCAGGCGTCGGACATCATCCTGTCCGACGACAACTTCGCCACGATCGTCGCGGCCATCGAGGAAGGCCGGGCCATCAAGCAGAATATCCGCCGCTTCGTGAGCTATGTGTTCACGAGCAACGTCGCGGAGCTCGTCCCGTTCCTTCTCTACATCTTCTTTCCGATCCCTCTCCCGCTCGCGATCGTGCAGGTGCTCGCGATCGACCTGGGGACCGACGTGCTCCCCGCGCTGGCGCTCGGCGTGGAGCCGCCTTCGCCCGCGACCTTGCTCGTCCCTCCGGAGCCGCCCCGCAAGCCGATCCTCACCCGGGCGCTCGCGCTTCGGACTTTCTTCCTTTATGGGACCGTGGAGGCGCTGCTCGGCGTACTGGCGTATTTCGGCTTTTATTCGGCGCATGGCTGGAGGCCGTTCGACTCGCTCGATCCGCTTCGCGCGCTGGAGCGAGAGGCTGCCACCCTGACCTTCATCGGAATCGTCTCGGGTCAGATAGGGTGTCTGTTCGCTCAGCGCGACGGGCCTCTCCGGAAGCGCCTCGCGTTCTGGTCGAACCCATGGGTAGCCGCCGGGCTCTCGATCGAGGTCGCGCTGGCCATCGCTCTCATCTACGTGCCGGGGCTGAATGGGCTGTTCGCGATGACGTCCGTGGGGCCGGCGTGGCTCCTCGTGCTGCCCGGAGGCGCGGCGGTGATGATGCTCCTCGATGGCCTGCGGCGCGTCAGGACGGAGCCGCCTTCGTCGGGCTCGTAGGCCTGGAGCTCGCAGCGGACGCAGTGACGCGCACCGCTCACCGGTCCTCGAAGGCGAGGCCAGGACCTCCGGCTCCTTGAGGGCGCCGGCGCTGCCCGTCCGGACCGCGCCGCTTCAGGTCGCACGCCCCGTCAAGGCCCCTCCGGGCGAACATGCCGTGAACCATGCGGCTACTTGGCGGCGTGTGCCGAGGGGGTCGCCATCCGCCGGCATGCTTCGATGTTGTCTTCAGGACCGCCGCGCCCGCCGGACGGCCATCAGCGACAGCAGCTCGAACGCCAGGTTGGCGGCCAGGATCGAGGTGATATCGCCATGATCGTACGGCGGGGACACCTCCACGACATCGCACCCCACGAGCTCGACCCCGCGCAGCCCTCGCACGAGCTGCAGCATCTGCTGGCTGGTGAAGCCGCCCACCTCCGGCGTGCCGGTGCCCGGCGCGAAGGCCGGGTCGGCGGCGTCGATGTCGAGCGAGACGTAGATCGGGCCGCGGAGGGCCTCTCGCATCATCCGGACGACGGCGGGCATGCCGAGCTCCACGACGTCATCCATCGTGATCGCGCGCACGCCGCGCTCGCGCGCCCACTGCCAGTCTATCGCCTCGGGCGTCGGACCGCGCAGCCCCACCTGGACATAGCGCGAAGGATCGATGATCTTCTCCTCGATGGCGCGTCGAAACGACGTCCCGTGGCTGTAGGGCTGCTCGTCGAACTCGCGGTGCCAGGTGTCCGGGTGGGCATCGAAGTGCACGACCCCGAGCGGGCCGAACTTCCTGGCGTGAGCGCGCATCAGCGGCAGGCTGACCGAGTGATCGCCGCCGAGCGCCAGCACCGTCGCGCCCGCCGCCAGCACGGCGTCGGCTCTGGCCTCGATGTTGGCCATCGACTCGGTGATGGATGGAGGAATGACGTTCACGTCGCCGTAGTCCACCGCCTTGAGCACGTCGAGGGGCTTGACCGCGAGAGCGTTGTTGTACCCCCACAGCACCACGGACGCCTCGCGGATCCGTCGCGGCCCGAGGCGAGCGCCGCTGCGGTAGGACGTGCCGCCGTCGTACGGTACGCCGACGACGGCCACGTCCACGCCGGTCAGGTCGCGTGTGACCGGAAGACGCATGAACGACGTTATCCCGGCGAAGGGCTCGAGCTCGGCGCCAAAGCCGGATTCCGGTGTGGTCATGAGGCGCTCCTGCGGTGAGGGGACCCGCGCCATCCTGACCGCTCCCGCACGCTCCAGCCAGCGCTCCGATCGACGCGCCGGACAGCGCGGACAGCGCGAGTCCGTCGCCCTGGTCCTCGCGGGCGCCGGAGACGCGGGGGGCAGCGCCGGCATCTCATGCTGCCGGGGCGCGGGCCCGGGCGTGCGCGCGACCACCACGGCTCTCGCGCGCAAACGCCGAGACGTGCCGCGCGGAACCCGGACGTCCCGGAGGCGAGGACGATGCAGCGAGAACCAGATTACCTCACCCGCGTGCCGCTGGCCTACTTCGTCACTTCTGGATACGGAGACACCGACTACGGTGGTGGGCTCGATCCATGGCATACAGGGTCGTTCGATCTGGCCCTGGCGATGGGCGGGATCGAGAACTTCAATATCATCCTCTGCAGCTCGGTAATCCCGCCGGAGGCGTACGAGATCCCCATCGAGGTCGCAAAGCCCCACTTCCGCCACGGTGCGGTGATGGAGGTGATCATGGCCTCGGTGAACGGGAGGGCCGGCGAGACCGTCACGGCGGGGCTCGGCCGCGTCCGCGTCCGCGATCGGCTGACCGGCGCCTGTCTCGGCGGGTTCGCCGCCGAGTACGAGGGGCACGACGACGCCGCCACGGCCGCAAGCACGCTCCGTCGCGAGCTGGAGGGAATAGCGCTGCGCCGCTACGGCGCCGCGCAGGTGGACCTCGAGTACGCCGAGCCGGCGATCGCCTCGCGCCAGGTACAGAACAGGTACGGCACCGCCATCGCCACGCTGTGCTGGCTCACCTATTCGTTCCCGCAGCTGACCGACCCGCAGCGGGAGGCGCTGCGCGCCGCGGCGAAGGCGGATCGTTGGTCTCCGGCCCGCGCGAATCGGTGAAGGCGCCCCGGCCGATGCGCTCGAATTCGCGTGGACGGGCGCCGCGGCGGAGGCACGCGATGGGCTATCCTCGACCGCCGAGGTAGGCGGAGCTCACGGCCAGGTCCGTGCTCAGCTCGCCAGCGGAGCCCTGCAGGGTGATGCGGCCCGCCTCCAGGACATACGCGCGGCTCGCCACGCGGAGCGCCGCGCGGGCGTGCTGCTCGACCATGAGCACGGTCGTGCCTGCCTCGTTGATCTCCCGGACCGTCCGGAAGATGAAGCGCCGCAGGTTCGGCGAGAGCCCCATGGACGACTCGTCGAGCATGAGGAGCACGGGGCGGGCCATCAGCGCGCGGCCGAGGGCGAGCATCTGCTGCTCGCCTCCGGAGAGCGTGCCTGCCAGGTGGCTCCGCAGCCCGAGGAGCTGGGGGAACATCGCGTAGATCCTGCGCATGTCCTCCTTCACGCGCTCCCGCTGCGCTCGGACCGAGAACGCCCCCACGAGGAGGTTCTCCTCGACGGTGAGCGGCTCGAAGACGCGCCGGCCCTCGGGCGCTTGCACGACGCCCATGCGGACGATGTCTTCGGGGCGACGCCCGGAGATGTCCTTGCCCCGAAACCAGATCTCGCCCTGTGTGGGCTTCACGATGCCCGAGATGGCCCCGAGCACCGTGCTCTTGCCAGCGCCGTTGTTGCCCAGGAGGGTCACGATCTCCCCCTCGTCGACGTGGAGGTCGACGCCCTTGAGCGCCTCGACCGTGCCATGGAAGGCATGGACGCCCTTCAGCTCAAGGAGCTTGTTCGATGTCCTCATCCGACTCCCTCCCGAGGTAGGCATCGATCACCCTCGGGTCGCGCCGGATCTCGGCCGGCGCCCCCTCGGCGAGCTTCTCTCCATGATCCAGCACGATCAGCCTGGAGGTGATCGACATGATCAGGGTCATGTCGTGATCGATGAGGAGGAGGGTGACGCCGGCGTCGCGGATCCTGTGGATGACATCCGTGAGCGCGATCTTCTCCGGCGTGCTCAGCCCCGCGGCCGGCTCGTCGAGGAGCAGCAGCGTGGGGCGGACCGCCATGGCGCGGGCGATCTCCAGGCGGCGCTGGGCGCCGTAGGGCAGGTTGCCGGCCGCCCGCCTGGCCTCGCCGGCGAGGCCGACGAACTCCAGCCAGCGCCGGGCCTGCGCTCGGGCCTCCCGCTCCTCGCGCACCTGCGAGGGCAGGCGCAGCACGGAGGAGACGAGCCTGGCCCGGGTGCGGCAGTGCGTGCCGGACAGGACGTTCTCCTCCGCAGAGAGCTGGGGGAACAGGCGCAGGTTCTGGAAGGTGCGGGCCAGCCCCAGGGCCGCGCGCTCGTCGGGGCGCAGGCGCAACAGCGATCTCCCGCCGAACACGATCGAGCCGGCGGAGGGACGATAAAAGCCGCTGATGCAGTTGAACACGCACGTCTTGCCGGCGCCGTTCGGGCCGATGAGCCCCAGCGTCTCTCCCGCCTCCACGGAGAAGCTCAGGGACCGGATCGCGGTGTGGCCGCCGAAACGAAGGCTCATTTCCTCGACCTCCAGCAGCGCCACGGCGCTACTCCTCTGCTCCCCTCGGAGCAGGCCACAGCCCGGTCGGGCGGAAGAGCATGAGCAGCACGAGCGCCGCGCCGAAGATCAGATAGCGGAACCCGGCGACCGGCCGGAGGAGCTCGGGGAGGATCGTGACCAGCGCGCCGCCCAGGATGGCGCCGGGCACGCTGCCGGCGCCGCCCACGATCACGGCCAGGAGAAAGAGGACGGAGCGCATGAAGCCGAAGCTCGCCGGGGCGACGGCGGTCATCTTCATCGCGAAGATCGCGCCGGCGACGCCGGCGCAGAAGGTGCCTATCTGGTAGGCGAGGAGCCGGTAGCTCAACGTGCGAATGCCCATGGCCTCTGCGGCCTCCTCGTCTTCCCGCAAGAAGGCCCAGGCTCGTCCGATGCGGGATTCGCGCAGGCGAGCCGCGGCGCACGCGGCGATGACCAGCAATGCCAGCGTCGTGTAGTAGTAGTGCACGGGTCGCTCCAGCCGGAGCCCGAGGAGCGACGGAGGAGCGAGGCCGAAGATGCCGCTGGGGCCGCCGAGCGCGTCCAGGTTGGTGGCGGTGATCCTGGTGATCTCGCCGAAGCCCAGCGTCACGATGGCCAGATAATCGCGGCGGAGCCGGAGCACGAGGAGGCCGATGAGGGAGCCCAGCGCCATGGCGACGGCGCCGCTGGCGGGCAAGGCCAGCGTGAAGGAAAGCCCGGCGCGCTGGGTGAGGAGCGCCGCCGTGTACGCGCCGACGGCGAAGTATGCTGCGTGCCCGAGATCGAGGAGGCCGGCATAACCGACGACGACGTTCAGGCCCACGGCCACCGTCATGTAAATGAGGGCCATGACCGCGATGTCCATGAAATAAGGATCCTGCACCCCGAGCGGCAAGGCGACCGCGAGCAACAGCAGCGCTGCGGCCCCCCACCGCCGGGCGAGCCGCCCTGTGCCGGAGCCGAGCGCAGCGAGGCGCCCCACCCTCACATCCTCTTGCCGACGCGCTCGCCGAGCAGCCCGGTGGGCTTGATGAGCAGGATGGCGATGAGGGCGGCGAACGCGAAGACATCCTTCCACTGGCCGCCCACGCCCCGCGTCCCGATGACCTCCAGGAGCCCGAGCATCATCCCGCCCACCACGGCGCCCGAGAGGTTCCCGATGCCACCCAGGACCGAGGCGGTGAACGCCTTGATCCCGACGATGAAGCCCATCAGGAAGTTGATCTGGCCATAGTACAGGCCGGCCATCACGCCCCCTGCCGCCGCCATGACGGCTCCCAGGAGAAACGCGAGGGAGATCATCCTGTCGACGTCGATGCCCATCAGCTGTGCTGTCTCGGCGTCGAACGCCGTGGCACGCATGGCCAGGCCGACGGTGGACCCCCCGATGATCCTGCGCAAGGCCCACATCAGCGCGAGCGCGGTCGCCAGGATGGCCATGTGGGCATATCCCACGTGGACGCCCAGCAGCGACGTCCCGGCTCGCGTCAGGGTGACGGGATATACACGGAAGCTGGGCCCCCAGGGCTCGAAGAGCATGATGGCATTCTCCAGGAGGAGCGACATGCCGACGGCCGTGATGAGGAGGACGAGCTTGGGAGAGCGGCGCAGCGGGCGATAGGCGACCCGCTCCATCAGCGCGCCCACGCCGCCCGTGACGGCCATGGCGGCGAGCAAGGCGAGGCCGATCCCGAGCGCGCCCGCGCCGAGGAAGGACCCGCTCGCGAGCGCGAGGGCGCTGTAGCCGACGAAGGCGCCGAGCGCGTAGAGGTCGCCGTGAGCGAAGTTGATCATGCGCATGATCCCGTAAACCATGCTGTATCCCAGGGCGACGAGGGCGTAGAACGAACCGATGACCAGCGCGTTCAAGAGCTGCTCGAGCGCGTTCGAGAGGCGGCTCGTGGAGCGAGCGGGGGGCCCGGGCTCCGCCGCCGCGCGCGGCGGCGGAGAGGGCGCGGCATCGGCGCGCGGGGCGGCGGGCCCCTGGACGAGCGCGAATCTGCCCTTCCTGATCTCGAGGACCACGAAGGCCGCGTTCTGGCGCCTGCCGGAGGCGTCGAAGGAGACCGCGCCGGTCACGCCGTCGTGGTGAATGGCGCGAATGGCCGCGGCGACCGCGGCGCGGTCGGTGGAGCCCGCCGCCTGGATGGCCGCTGCGACGATGTGCGCGGCGTCGTACGCCTGCGCGCTGTAAGGGCCTGGCTCGCCGTGAGCCGCCGCGTAGCGCCGCGCCCAGCCCGCGGCGCCCGGGAGCTCGGCCGCGCTCGGGGGGCTCGTGACGAACACGCCCTCTGCGCTGGCGAGGCCGGCGGTGGCGATGAGGGCGGCGTCGCGCGAGCCGTCGCCGACCATGATCGAGGCGTCGATGCCCTGACCACGGGCCTGCCTGATGATGAGGCCCCCCTCGGCGTAGTATCCAGTCCAGTAGATGGCGTCCGGGCGCCTGGCCTTGAGGTGCGTCAGCACGGCGGAGAAGTCCCGCTCGCCGGGCGTCACCGCATCGAAGGCGACGACGCCGGCCTTTCCGCGGAGCTCCTCCCGCGTGAGCTCGGCCAGCTCCCTCGCGAACGCGGAGTTGTCGTGGAGGATGGCGATCCTCCGTTTGCCCAGCGTGGAGGTGAGGAAGTCGGCGGCCGTACGCGCCTGGACCTGATTGTTCGGGAGCATCAGGTTGATGTTGTCAAACCCCTGCATGGTCAGCTTGACCGCGTTGGCCGCCGGGACGACGGCGCCCATGCGGGCGCCGTGATAGACAGGCTCGGCGGGCAGGAGGGCGCCGCTGCAATAGCCGGAGATGGCCGCGACGGCGCCCCGGGCGGCGAGCTTGTGGGCCGCGGCCACCGCGGCCTCTGCGTCGCAGGCGTCGTCCTCGAACCTGACCTCCAGCCTGCGATCCAGCACGCCGCCGCGACCGTTGATCTCGTCGACGGCCATCTCGATGGCCTGTCTCATGTCCTGCCCCATCTTGGCGCTGGAGCCGGTGAGCGGGACCGCCGAGCCGACGACGATGGCGTCGCGCCCGTCCCCCGAGCTGCGTTCGCCGCGGTTCGAGCCGCACGCCCCGGCGGCGAGCGCCGCGCAGGCGGCAAACAGGCGCAGCCGGCGACGGGGCGAAGGGGGTTGGCCAGGGACCATATCGCCGAGCGCCTATTGAGCGCATGACGTGGATGTCAAGCTGACCACCGCGCATGACCCGGGCAGATCCATCGCCCCTCTTAACCACGCCTGTCCGGCGCCTCGGAACGCCTGTCGCCACGCGCCCGACGTGACGTCCGCCGCGGCGCGTCCCATATGCGCACTTGGCGGTTACGCAGCAGCGGAGCACGCCAGAACGAGCTGGCGCGAGCAGGCGGACCCAGGAGCACCCATGGCAAGTCTGTCACATGTCCTCTCTGCCATCGACACCCACAGCGGTGGCGAGCCGAACCGCATCATCATGAGCGGTTTGCCGCCCCTACCGGGAGCCACCATGGCCGATAGAAAGGAGTACATGCGCGCGCACCTGGATCACCTCCGCACGCTGGTCGTACAGGAGCCCAGGGGTCACGGCGACATGCTCGGCGCCGTGCTCACGCCGCCTGTGACGGCCGGCGCCCATCACGGCGTGATCTTCATGGAAGGAAGAGGCTACCCCGACATGTGCGGCCACGGGATCATCTGCGTCGCGACCGCGCTCCTCGAGACCGGCGCAGCCCTGCACCACGCGCAGGAGAGCGTCCTGGTATTCGATACGCCCGCAGGGACCGTCGAGACGCACGCGCGGGTGGAAGGGCAGCAGGTGGCCGATGTGGAGGTGGTCAATGTCCCATCCTTCCTCTATGCCGACGGCGTCGAGGTCGAGGTCCCCGGCTGCGGGGAGGTCGGCGTCGCCGTGGCGTTCGGTGGCAACTTCTTCGCCTTGGTCAGGGCGGAGGACCTCGGGGTCTCGATCCGTCCGGAGAACGCAGCGAAGCTGATCGAGCTGGGCGTGAGGCTGAGGAGGGCCGTCAACGAGGCGATCCGGGTGTACCACCCGACGGCGCCGCACATCACCACGGTCGAGATGGTCGAGATCTACGAGGCGGCACCCGGGGGCCGCCGCGCGAAGAACGCCGTCATCTTCGGAGCGGGCCAGCTCGACCGCTCGCCGTGCGGTACGGGCACCTCGGCCGCCATGGCCATGCTCCACGCGCGGGGAGAGCTCGCTCTGGGCGCCGAGTTCGTCAACGAGAGTATCCTGGGGACGAGGTTCGTCGGGAGGCTCGTCCGGCAAGCGCAGCTGGGCGAGACGCGCGCGGTCGAGCCGGTCTTCATCGGACAGGCGTACCTCACCGGCCTCCAGCAGCTGCTCGTCGACCCGCTCGATCCCTTCAAGTTCGGCTTCGTCCTGGGACGATAGCGGGCGCCACTCTCCGGCCCTCACGGCCGCCGCGCCGCATCGAGCAAGAGCCGCCGCTCGGCCGCCGCGATGACCTGGCGCGCCGCGGGCTCGGCGTCCGGGTTCACCGAGATGGAGGTGATGCCGAGCCGCACGAGGTGCTCGGCGAACTCGGGGCGGTTCGACGGCGCCTGGCCGCAGAGCGACGAGGTGATCCCCGCCGCCCTGCACGCCTGGATGATCCGCCCGATGGCGTCGAGCACCGCCGCGTCGGACTCGTCGAACAGCTCGGCGCACACGGCGGAGTCGCGGTCCACCCCGAGCATGAGCTGGGTCAGGTCGTTCGAGCCGATCGAGACGCCGTCGATGCCCATGCGCGCGTACTCCGGGATCCAGAACGCGACGGAGGGCACCTCGGCCATGACCCACCGGTGCAGCCCGCGCTGGCGGCCGAGCGGGCTCCGATCGATGAGCTCCAGGCAGGCGGCGAGCTCCCAGCGCGTGCGGACGAAGGGGATCATAACATGCAGGTTCGGCGTCTCCTCGCGGACGCGGGCGAGCACCTCGAGCTCGAGCGCGAACAGCTCCGGCTCGCGGACATACCGGTAGCAGCCGCGGTATCCGATCATCGGGTTGTCCTCGGCGGGCTCGAATTGCTCACCCCCCTTGAGCCCGCGGAACTCGTTCGTACGGAAATCGTACGTCCGGTAGATGACCGGACGGGGCTGGAAGGCGCGGGTGATGCGGAGCAGCGCGGCCGACATCTTCTGGAGGAACTCGTCGCGGCCGCCGGACGCGATCAGGGCCTTCGGGTGCACGCCGCCGAGCGCGTCGAGCAGCATGAACTCGGCCCGGAGCAGCCCCACGCCGTCGACGGGCAACGCGGCCACCTCCTCGGCGCGCTCGGCGATCGCCAGGTTCACGTAGAGCCGCGTGCCGAGCACCGCCGGCGAGCCGGCGGCGCTCGGCACGCGTTCGACCCGCGCCTCGGCCTTCGCCGCGGACCCGGCTCGCGCATCCGCGGGCGCCCCGTCCGGAGCGGCCCCGGGCGCCTCGGCGGCGGCCCGGGCCCCTTCGAGGACCTTGCCGTGCGCGCCGTCGACGGTGACGGTCTCGCCGTCCCGCAGGGTCCGCGTGGCGGCGCGCGTGCCCACGACACAGGGGATGCGGAGCTCGCGGCTGACGATCGCGGCGTGGCAGGTCATCCCGCCGCTGTCCGTGACGAGGGCCGCCGCGCGCCGGATGGCGGGCACCCAGTCGGGCGACGTCATGGGCGCCACGAGGACCTCGCCGGCCTTCAGCCGTTGCCCCTCCTCCGGCGAGCGGAGCACGCGCACCGTCCCGGAGGCCGTGCCGGGGGACGCGCCGAGCCCCGAGACGAGGAGCTCTCCGGCGGCGGGGTGCGGCGCGCCCAGCGTGGTGATCGGGCGGGTTTGCACCAGGTACGTCGCCCCCCCTTCGACGGCCCACTCGATGTCCTGGGGGGCGTCGTAATGCCCTTCGACCTTCAGCGCGAGGCGCGCGAGCTCGAGCACCTCGTCGTCCTTGAGCACGCGCCGCGCACCCTCGTCCTCCGGCAGATCCACGCGCTGCTCTCCGCCGTCCGGCGCGCGCACCAGCTTGAACGCCTTGTGGCCGACGCGCGCCTCCAGGAGCCGCGGCCCGCGCTTCGCGACCGTGTACGTGTCCGGCTCGACCTGCCCGCCGACCACGACCTCGCCGAGCCCGAACGCCGCCTCGATGACGAGGCGTGACGTGTCCTTCGTGGCGGGATCCGCGGTGAAGATGACGCCGGAGCGCTCGGAGCTCACCATGCGCTGGACGACGACCGCCAGGGCGGGCTCCTCCGTCAGGCGCTGCGATTTCCGGTAGCTGACCACGCGCTCGCCGAAGGCGGAGGCCCAGCAGTCGCGCACGCGATCCACCAACGCTTGCTCGCCGGTCACGTCGGTGTACGTCTCGTGCATTCCGGCGAACGAGGTCGAGGCCGAGTCCTCCGAGGTGGCGGACGACCGGACGGCCACGATGGTGTCGAGCCCCAGCCTCCGGTAGGCATCGACGATCTCCGCCTGGATCGCTGCCGGGAGCGGCGCGGCCCGGACGAGGCGCCGCAGCGCGGCGCAGGTCGCGCGCAGCGCGGCCGGGTCGCTCGGATCGGCCTCTGTGAAGAGATGGACGAGCTGCTTTCGCACGCCCGCGGCGTCCATCGCCGCGAGGTACGCGTCCGCGGTGATGACGAAGCCCGGAGGCACGGGCAGGCCGGCGCGCGTGAGCTCCCCGAGGTTGCTGCCTTTTCCGCCGGCGGACGCGACGTCCGCGCGAGACAATGAATCGAACCAGAGTACGTGCGCGGTCACCGTGTCTCCTCATCGAGATCTGGATGCCTCCGCTCGGCGCTACTGCGCCGGCGGACGCTCGATCGCCCGTGCGTGCGTCGGAGCAACAAGCGGACCCGCCGCGGCGCGGGTGTTGGTCGTCTGCTGCTCGAATCCAGCGGCACGTACCGTGCTCACCGGCCCCGCATGAGCGGCGCAGAGACCGGCTTTCACCCTGGCGATCGCGCCGTGCTCGGCCGGCCGGGGATCGCCGCGCTCCTCCAGGGCTTGCGGGAGGAGGGATACCGCCTCATCGGTCCCACGCTCCGCGGCGGGGCCGTCGTGTACGACGAGATCCAGGGCGCGGAGGAGCTCCCCGCCGGCTGGACCGAGCAGCAGGAGGCCGGCCGCTACCGGCTCGCCAGGCGCGCGGACGAGGCGCTGTTCGGCTACGCGGTCGGGCCGCGGTCGCTCAAGCACCTCCTGTTCGTGCCCCGGCTTCGCCTGGTGCAGCTCAGGCGGCGAGGCGGATCCATCTCCCGGACCGACGAGGCCGAGCCCCCTCCGCGCCTCGCCGTCGTCGGCGCGCGGGCGTGTGATCTCGCCGCGGTCGACGTCCAGGACCGCGTCTTCGTCGACGGCCCGCACCCGGATCTCGACTATGTGGCGCGCCGCAGGAGCCTCTTCGTCATCGCTGTGCAGTGCGGGCAGGCGGGCGGGACGTGCTTCTGCGTGTCGATGAGGACGGGGCCGCGCGCCGAGCGCGGCTTCGACCTGGCGCTGACCGAGCTCCTCGAGGACGGCCACCGCTTCTTCGTCGAGGTGGGCAGCGACGCCGGCGCCTCCTTGCTCGCTCGCGTGGGCGCGCCCCGCGCGGGCGAGGACGACGCCCGCGCGGCCTTCGAGGTCTCGCGCCGCACGGCGACCCGGATGGGCAGGAAGCTCGAGACGGACGGCATCAAGGAGCTCTTCTATCGAAACCTCGAGCACCCCCGCTGGGATGACGTGGCCGAGCGCTGCCTCGGATGCACGAACTGCACGCTCGCGTGCCCGACGTGCTTCTGCAGCACGATCGAGGACGCGACAGACCTCCCGGTCGACGCCGGTGAGGACGTCGTGAACACGGGTCGGGACCCCGCGGGTCCCTCCGTCCACATGGGTCGGGACCCCGCGTTCGCGGGTCCCTCCGGCGAGACGGCCGAGCGCTTCCGGCGCTGGGACTCGTGCTTCTCCATCGACCACTCGTACCTGCACGGCGGCAGCGTCCGCGCCTCGCTCCGGGCCCGCTACAGGCAATGGCTCACGCACAAGCTGGCGACGTGGATCGATCAGTTCGGCACGTCCGGCTGCGTCGGCTGCGGCCGGTGCATCACGTGGTGCCCCGTCGGGATCGACATCACCGAAGAGGCGGCCGCCATCCGGGCTGGAGACGGCGCGGTCGCCGCCGGGAAGGGGTAGGCGCCGATGATGGCGGACGAGCTCCTCTCCATTCTCGGAGCCCACCCGTTCCTGGACGGGCTCCCGGCCGCGCACCTCGCGTGCCTGGCCGAGGGCGCGTTTGCGCGGAGCTTCCCGGAGGGGGCGTTCCTCCTCCGGGAGGGAGGCGAGGCGGACACGCTCTACCTGCTCGCGCAGGGGCGCGTGACGCTCGAGATCCACCGCCCCGGCCGCGACCCGGTGCAGGTCGAGAGCCTTGCGGGCGGGGACATCCTGGGCCTGCACTGGCTCTTCCCGCCGCGGCGATGGGTGCTCGACGCGCGGGCGGTCACGCCGGTCCGCTCGATCGGGCTCGACGCAGCGCACCTGCGGGCGTGCTCGGACGCCGATCCCGCGCTCGGGTACGCCGTGTCCCTGCGCCTCCTGCGGCAGCTCTACGCGCGGCTGGAGCGCGTGCGGCTGCAGCGGCTCGACGTCTACAGGGCCGAGCCATGACCTTCGTGCCGCGGGACATTCCGCTGCCCTTCGCGCCGGGCGCCGGGAGCCCCGGCTCGCCGCCTGGGGCCGCGGGTCGCCTGGCGGCGCCAACCCCCTGGGCGCCGGAGCCGGCGCGCGTGCGGCGCGTCCACCGCGACACGGCGACGACGTTCACGGCGACGATCGACCTGCCGGGCCGCCCGGGCGGCCTCGTCTTCGCGCCCGGCCAGTTCAACATGCTCTACGCCTTCGGGGTCGGCGAGGTCGCGATCTCGATCAGCGGGGATCCCGCGCGGCCCGATCGGCTCCTGCACACGATCCGCGAGGTCGGCCCGGTCACGCGCGCGCTCGGGCGCCTCCGCGCGGGCATGGCGCTCGGGCTGCGCGGCCCGTTCGGGAGCCCGTGGCCCGTCGACGAGGCGCGCGGAGCGGACGTGCTGCTCCTCGCCGGCGGGCTCGGGATGGCGCCGCTGCGGCCGGCGCTCTGCCACATCCTCCGGCACCGGGCCGCCTATGGCCGCGTCGCGCTGCTCTATGGCGCCCGCGGGCCCGAGGACCTGCTCTACCGCAGGGAGCTCGATCGCTGGAGCCGTCGCGCCGACCTGCAGGTGCTCGTGACCGTGGATCGCGCTGGGCCCGGGTGGCGCGGGCACGTCGGGGTCGTCCCGGCCCTCCTGCGCCTCGCCGACTTCGAGCCGGGCCGCTCGGTCGCGTTCGTCTGCGGGCCGGAGGTGATGATGCGCTTCACGGCGCGCGAGCTCGAGCGCCGCGGCGTCCCCGGCGAGCGCGTCCACGCCTCGCTGGAGCGGAACATGAAGTGCGCGGTGGGGATCTGCGGCCGCTGCCAGCTCGGGCCGAGCTTCGTCTGCAAGGACGGCCCCGTGCTCCGTTACGACCGCGTGGGACCGCTGCTCGCGGTCCGGGAGCTGTGAGCGCCATGGCGCGCCGCGCGAAGCCGAAGCTCGCCGTGTGGAAGTTCGCCTCGTGCGACGGCTGTCAGCTCAGCGTCCTCGACCTCGAGGACGAGCTCCTGGCGCTCGCCGCCGCGATCGACATCGCCTACTTCAAGGAGGCCACGAGCCTCGAGCGCGAGGGGCCGTTCGACCTGTCGCTGGTCGAGGGGTCGATCACGACGCCCGCCGACGCCGAGCGGATCCGCGAGGTCCGGCGGCTGTCGAAGTCGCTCGTCACGATCGGCGCCTGCGCCACGGCCGGGGGCATCCAGGCGCTGCGCAACTTCGCGGATGTACGTGAGTTTCTGTCGGTCGTGTACGCCTCGCCCGCGTACATCGAGACCCTCGCCACCTCCACGGCGATCGCCGACCACGTCCCCGTCGACTTCGAGCTGCGCGGCTGCCCGGTGGACAAGCGCCAGCTCCTGGAGGTGATCAGCGCCTTTCTCCACGAGCGCCGGCCCAATGTCGCGAGCCACAGCGTCTGCGTCGAGTGCAAGAGCCGCGGCAACGTGTGCGTGATGGTGACCGGGACGCCTTGCCTCGGCCCGGTGACGCACGCGGGCTGCGGCGCGCTCTGCCCGACCTACCAGCGCGGCTGCTACGGCTGCTTCGGGCCCATGGAGGCGCCGAACATGGAGTCGCTCTCGCGCGCGTTCCGGGCGGCGGGCGTGCCGGAGCGCGACCTCGTGCGGCTCCACCGCACCTTCAACGCGAACGCCCCGGCGTTCCGCGCGGAGAGCGAGCGGCATGAACGGTGAGGGCCACAATGACGCTCGGGGCTCCGGGTCGCCTGGCGGCGCCCTGCGCCCCGAACCCCGCACCATCGCGGTCGACTACCTGGCCCGCGTCGAGGGCGAGGGCTCGCTGACGCTCGTGATCGAGGACGGGCGGGCGAAGGAGGCGCGCCTCTCGATCTTCGAGCCGCCGCGGTTCTTCGAGGCGTTCCTCCGCGGCCGGGGCTACGCGGAGGCGCCCGACATCACGTCCCGCATCTGCGGCATCTGCCCGGTCGCGTACATCACGAGCGCGTGCCGCGCGATGGAGGACGCGCTCGGCATCGAGCTCGGCCCGGAGCTCCGCGCGCTCAGGCGCCTCCTCTACTGCGGCGAGTGGATCGAGAGCCACGCCCTGCACGTCTTCCTGCTGCACGCGCCCGACTTCCTCGGCTACCCGGACGCGGTCGCCATGGCGCGCGATCACCGCGACTGGGTCGCGAGGGGCCTCGCCATCAAGAAGGCGGGCAACGCCATCGTCGCGCGCCTCGGGGGCCGCGAGATCCACCCGGTCAACACCCGCGTCGGCGGCTTCTACAGCGCGCCGTCCCGCGCGGACCTCGAGGGCCTGCTCCCCGAGCTGCGCGCCGGGAGTGAGCGCACGCGCGCGTGCCTCTCCTGGATGGCGACGCTGCCGTGCCCGGAGCTCGATCGGCCCTACGAGTTCGTCGCGCTCCGCAGCGACGACGTGTACGCGATCACCGAGGGGCGCCTCGTCTCCTCGGGCGGGCTCGGCATCGAGGTGCGCGACTACGACGCACATTTCATCGAGGAGCACGTCTCCTGGTCGACCGCGCTGAGATCGAGGATCCACGGCAGCGGCAGCTACCTGTGCGGGCCGCTCGCGCGCTTCAACCTGAGCTTCGATCGCCTGCTCCCCGAGGTCCAGGACGCAGCGCGCGCCGCCGGCCTCGCCCTCCCGTGCCGCAACCCGTTCCGGAGCCTGCTCGTGCGCCTCGTGGAGATCCTTCAAGCGTTCGAGGAGTCGATCCGGATCATCGAGGCGTACGCGCCCCCGCCGGCGCCGTTCGTCGCGCCTCCTGCGCTCCGCGCGGGCACGGGCTACGGCGGCTCCGAGGCGCCGCGCGGCTTCCTGTACCACCGCTACACGCTCGACGCCGAGGGGACAATCCTGGACGCCAAGATCGTCCCGCCCACGTCGCAGAACCAGCTCTCGATCGAGGAGGACCTCTGCGCGCTGTCGCCGTCCTTGGCGTCGCTGCCGCTCCGCGAGGCGACCGCGCGCGCCGAGCAGGCCGTGCGCAACCACGACCCCTGCATCTCCTGCGCGACGCACTTCCTCACCCTGCGCGTCGAGGAGGCGCCGCGGTGACCACGCGGATCATCGGCCTCGGGCAACGCGCCGCCAGGGACGACGCTGCCGGCCTCGCCGTGCTCGAGGCGCTGCGCCGCCGGGGTCTGCCGAGCGACGCGGAGGTCGTCGAGGCGAGGGACACGACCGCGCTCGTCTCGCTCCTCCAGACGCCCTCGACGGTCGTGGTCGTCGACGCCGTGCTCGCGTCGCCGCCCGGGGAGGTGCTCGATCTCTCGCCCTCGGACCTCGCCGCCGGTGCGCCTGTCCCGGTCTCGACGCACGGCCTCGGCGTCGGGCAGGCCATCGAGCTCGCTCGCATCACGGCGCCGGACCGGCTCTCACCCGACATCCGCATCGTCGGCGTGAGCATCGGCGGGCGCAGGGCGCCGTCAGGCGACCCGGAGCCCCGAGCGCCGGACGAGCCCGGCCTCTCGCCCGACGTGGCCGCGGCGGTCCCCCGGGCTGTCGCCCGCGTCCTCTCGTTCCTCGGAGGGTGAGCCCGTGCACGAGTCGTCCATCGCTCGACAGCTGCTCTCCGCCGCGCTGGACCGCGCCGCGGCCGAGGGGGCGACGCGGGTCGTCTCGGTGCGCGGCTGGGTGGCCGAGGCCGAGGCGCTCTCGCCGGAGAGCCTCTCGCTCCACTTCGCGGCGCACGCGCGCGGCACGCCGGCCGAGGGGGCGCGCCTCGATCTGCGGCTCCACCGCGTCGAGGCGCGCTGCCTCTCCTGCGGCGGCACGTACGCGCCCGACCATCACGTGCTGCTCTGCCCGCGCTGCGGCGGCGACCAGGCGACGCTCCTCGGGCGCTCGGGGCTCGGCCTGGATGCCATGGAGGTGGAGTAGCCGTGCCGCGCCTCGCGCTCCGCGTGGACGGCATCGTCCAGGGGGTCGGCTTCCGGCCGTTCGTGTACCGGCGCGCGTCCGCGCTCGGCCTGGGCGGCTGGGTGCGGAACCGCCCCGGCGGGGTCGAGATCGAGGTGCAGGGGCCGGAGCGCAGCCTGCACGCCTTCGTCGCCGGCCTGACCCGCGAGCCCAGCGCGCCCGCGCGCGTCGAGCGCATCGAGATCGAGCGGCGGGCCGAGGAAGATGCCGGCCCGTTCCAGATCCTCGCCAGCGAGGCGGGGAGCGGGGCGCGCCCGTCGGTGCCCGCGGATCTCGCCGTCTGCGAGGAGTGCGCCCGCGAGGTGGACAGCGAGACCGGCCGCCGCCGCGGCTACCCCTTCACGAGCTGCGCGCAGTGCGGCCCCCGCTACACGATCCTCTCGGGGCTCCCGTACGACCGGGCCAGGACCACGATGGATCGCTTCCCGATGTGCCCCGCGTGCGCCGCGGAGTACGCGGACCCCTCGGACCGGCGCTTCCACGCGGAGCCCATCGCCTGCCCTGCATGCGGCCCGCGCGTCCAGCTCGTCGCCGCAGCCGGAGACCCGATGGAGCCCGGCATTCGGGGCTCCGGGTCGCCTGATGGCGCGCTCCGCGAGGCCGCGGCCGCGGTGCTGGCGGGGAAGGTGGTCGCCGTGAAGGGGCTCGGTGGTTTCCACCTGCTCGTCGACGCGACATCGCCGGACGCTGTCGCGCTCCTGCGCCGGCGGAAGCGCCGCGACGCCAAGCCGTTCGCGGTGATGTTCGGCTCGCTCGACGCCGTGCGCGGCGCCTGCCGCGTGTCTCCCGCGGAGGCCGACGCGCTGCGCGGCCCCGAGGCGCCGATCGTGCTGCTGCGGCGCCTCTCGTCCGCCGCCGCGCGGGTCGCCGTCGCCGACGCTGTCGCGCCGGGGACGCCGCGCCTGGGTGCGCTGCTGCCCTACACGCCGCTCCACCGGCTGATGCTCCAGCTCGTCGGTCGGCCCGTGGTCTGCACGAGCGGCAACCTCTCGGACGAGCCTATCTGCACCGACACATCGGACGCGCTGGAGCGCCTGAGCGGCATCGCCGACCTGTTCCTCGTGCACGACCGGCCGATCGTGCGCCCCCTCGACGACTCCGTGGCCCGCGTCGGGCCGGCCGGCGTCGAGCTCCTCCGCCGCGCGCGCGGCTTCACCCCGTTGCCTCTCCCGCTGCGGGTCGACGCCCCGCCGATCCTCGCCCTCGGCGGCCACCTGAAGAGCACGACGGCGCTCTTCTTCGACGGCCAGGTGGTCGTCAGCCAGCACCTCGGCGACGCGCACACCGCGGAGGGCGCCGCGCTCATCGAGCGCACGGCCCTCGACCTCGCGCGCCAGTTCCGGGTGCGGCCGGAGCGCGTCGCCTGCGATCTCCACCCCGACTACGCGTCCAGCCGCATCGCCGAGCAGCTCGCGGCGGCCTTCCGCGCGCCGCTCGTCCGGGTGCAGCACCACCACGCGCACGTCGCCGCCTGCGTGGCCGAGCACGGCCTCGACGGACCTGTCCTCGGCCTCGCGTGGGACGGAGCCGGCTACGGGCTCGACGGCGCCCTCTGGGGCGGCGAGGCGCTGGTCGTGGACGGGGCGTCTTTCCGCCGCGCGGCGCACCTCCGCTCCTTCCCGCTGCCGGGCGGCGAGCGCGCCATGAGGGAGCCGCGCCGCTCCGCGCTCGGCCTGCTCTGGGAGCTCCGCGGCGAGGGCGCCCGGGACCACGCGCGCTCCTGGTTCCGCGAGGCCGAGCTCGGCCCGCTGCTCTCCATGCTCGCGCGCGGGACGAGCTCGCCGCGCACGACGAGCGTGGGGCGCCTGTTCGACGGGGTAGCGGCGCTCGCGGGCCTGCGCGGGGCGGCGAGCTTCGAGGGGCAGGCCGCCATGGAGCTGGAGTGCCTGGCCGAGGCGGCCGGCGCGCAGGCGGGCTATCCGCTGCCGCTGCGCGCTGGCGCGCCCGGTGTGCCGGCGGTGCTCGACTTCGGACCGCTGATCGACGCGGTGCTCGACGATCGGCGTGACGGCGTGACGCCGGGCGTCATCGCGGCCCGCTTTCACGCGGCGCTCGCGGACGTCGCCGAGGCGCTCGCTGCAGCGAGCGGCCTCGGGCGCATCGTGCTCGCGGGCGGGTGCTTCCAGAATGCGCTCCTCGCCGCGTCGATCCGCGAGCGCCTCGCGGCGCGAGGCGTGGAGGTCTACGCGCCGAGGCTCTACCCGCCGGGCGACGGCGGCCTGTCGCTCGGCCAGGTTCTCGTGGCCGCGCGGCGCGGCGCGGACGCGGAATCGGACGTGGAACCAGACGTGGAATCGCACGCGATGGAGATGTGACGATGTGCCTCGGCGTCCCCGGCAAGGTCCTCGGCGTCGCGGGTGGCGATCTCCGGCTCGGCCGCGTCGCTTTCGGCGGGATCGTCAAGGAGATCTGCCTCGCCTACGTGCCGGAGGCGGAGGCCGGCGATTACGTGATCGTGCACGCGGGCTTCGCCATCAGCCGCATCGACGAGGCGTCGGCGCGACGGACGCTCTCCTACCTCGACGAGCTCGGCGCGGCGCGCGAGGGGGAGGAGCCGCGATGAAATTCATCGACGAGTACCGCGACGCGCAGCGCGTCGGGCCGTACGTGGAGGCGATCCGGCGGGTGGTCTCTCGCCCCTGGGCGATCATGGAAGTCTGCGGCGGTCAGACGCACGCCATCGTCCGCTTCGGCCTGGACGAGCTCCTGCCCCCGGAGATCTCGCTCCTCCACGGCCCGGGCTGCCCGGTGTGCGTCACGCCGGTCGAGCTCATCGATCGTGCGCTCGAGATCGCCTCGCGGCGCGAGGTCACGTTCTGCTCGTTCGGCGACATGCTGCGCGTCCCCGGATCGAGCGACGACCTGTTCGCGGTGAAGTCGAGGGGCGGCGACGTGCGCGTCGTCTACTCGCCGCTCGACGCGCTCGCGCTCGCCGAGCGCCTGCCGGATCGTGAGGTCGTCTTCTTCGCGGTCGGCTTCGAGACCACGGCGCCCGCGAACGCGATGGCGGTGTTCCAGGCGCGACGCCGCGGCATCCGGAACTTCTCGCTCCTCGTGTCGCACGTGCTCGTGCCGCCCGCGATGGAGGTGATCCTCCGGGCGCCGGATCGGCGCGTCGACGGGTTCCTCGCCGCGGGCCATGTGTGCACGGTGATGGGCATCGACGCTTACCGTCCGCTCGCCGCCGAGCACCGCGTCCCCATCGTGGTCACGGGCTTCGAGCCGATGGACATCCTCCAGGGCATTTTCATGTGCGTCCGGCAGCTCGAGGAGGGCCGCACCGACGTGGAGAACCAGTACGCCCGCTCGGTGCGCGAGGCCGGCAACGAGGCCGCGCAGCGCATGATCCGGGAGGTCTTCGAGATCGTGCCCCGGACCTGGCGAGGCATCGGTCCCATCGCCGGGAGCGGGCTCGGCCTCCGGGCGCCGTACGCGGACCACGATGCAGAGCGGCGGTGGGCGCCGTCAGGCGACCCGGAGCCCCGAGCGTCGACCGACTGCAAGAGCGGCCTCGTGCTCCAGGGGGTGCTCAAGCCGCCGGACTGCCCCGCGTTCGGTACACGCTGCACGCCGGAGACCCCGCTGGGCGCCACGATGGTCTCCTCGGAAGGCGCGTGCGCGGCCTACTACCGTTACCGGAGGGCGGCCCCGCCGTGCGGTTCGAGATGAGCTGCCCCGCGCCGCTGCGCGAGAGGACGATCCAGCTTGCCCACGGCGGCGGCGGGCGGCTCATGCGTGAGCTCATCGAGCGCGTCTTCCTGCCCGCCTTCGACAGCGCTCCTCTCTCGACCCGTCATGACGGCGCCGTGGTGCGGCTCGGCGGCGCGTCCCTCGCGTTCACCACGGACACCTACGTCGTGCATCCGCGCTTCTTCCCCGGAGGCGACATCGGCAAGCTGTCCGTCTATGGCACGGTGAACGACCTGGCCATGACGGGCGCCCGGCCCGCTTACCTGAGCGCCGGCTTCATCGTCGAGGAGGGGCTGCCCATCGGCGAGCTCCAGCAGATCGCGCTGTCGATGCGCGCTGCTGCGGACGCGTGCGGGGTCGAGCTCGTGACGGGCGACACCAAGGTGGTCGACCGGGGCAAGGGAGATGGGCTGTTCATCAACACCGCTGGCATCGGCGTGGTGCCCGAGGGCGTGGTCCTCGCGCCGCGCCGGGTCCGGCCGGGCGATGCCGTGCTCGTGTCCGGCGACGTGGGGCGGCATGGGATCGCGGTGCTGTCCGTGCGTGAGGCGCTCGCGTTCGAGGAGCCCGTGGAGAGCGACTGCGCGCCGGTCCACGGCCTCGCTGCGGCGCTGATCGACTCGGAGATCGACGTCCACTGCCTGCGGGATCCGACCCGGGGCGGGCTCGCGGCCGTATTGAACGAGATCGCGCTCGACGCGGGCGTCCACGTCGAGGTGGAGGAAGCGCAGATCCCCGTGGAACCTGCGGTCCTCGGGGCGTGCGAGCTCCTCGGGCTCGACCCGCTTTACGTGGCGTGCGAGGGCCGGCTCGTCGCGTTCCTGCCGGAAGCCCAGACGGAGCGCGCCCTGGCGAGCCTGCGCGACCACCCGCTCGGCCGGGGGGCCGCGCGCATCGGTCGGATCGTCGGGGACGGGAAAGGGAGCGTTGTCCTGAGGACCCGGCTCGGGACCCGGCGCACGCTCGATCTGCTCTCCGGCGAGCAGCTCCCGCGGATCTGCTGAGGCCGCGGATCGGAGCGCGCGGAGCGTTCGTGTCGGGCGAGCCGTGCAGGGCTGAGCGACACGGCACCGCGGGCGTCGAGATCGTTGCCCGTCGAGCTGGTCACGACCTCATCACCCCATGTCGTGCGCGCTTCTTACCTATCTTGCTCTATGTCCACCGAAGGAGCGTGTCCCCGCCATGGCGAGCGGCGATGTCGGCGGTCGCCTCGTAGTCGAGCCGCCGGAGTGGTGGTACCGTCGGCCCACCTATGGATGTCGTCTCCGACGGGCCGCTCCCCGTCGCCTCGCTCCTCTGGCAGGTGCGCTCCTTGACCTGGGTGCTCACCGTCGTCTGCAAGGCGACCTTCACGCTCGCGCCGGGCGAGTCGCCGCTCGCGCCCGCGCAGGAGCCGATCCGCGAGCGCGACGCGCACCTGGACGACGACCCCGCGCGCAGCCTGATCGAGGCGAGCGATCTCGCGCCGCTCAAGCAGGGCGCCGATGTCGTCCTCGTCGGCCACGCCCACGCGCCCGGCGGCAGCCCCGCGCGGTCCCTGATCGCGCGGATGGCGGTGGGCGAGATCGATAAACCCATTCAGGTGTTCTGCGATCGCCTGTTCACCCAGGAGGGCGAGCTCCTGGAAGGAGCGCACTTCACGACGATGCCGCTCGCCTACGAGCGCGCCGCGGGCGGGCCGGACACGGACAACCCTGCGGGCATCCATCGCGAGGCGCGCGACGCCCGCGGCAGGGCCGCCGTCCCGAACCTCCTCCCCGTGGATCGGGTCGTGACCAGCCTGGACGACCCCATCGCGGCGGTGGGCTTCGGGCCCATCGGCCCCACCTGGCCTTTGCGGCACCGCAGGCTCGGCAAACACGCGGCGGCCTGGTCGTCGGGAGCGCTCCTCTCGAGCCCGCTGCCGGAGGATTTCGACCGCACCTTCTTCAACGTCGCTCCGCTCGATCAGCGCCTGCTGCAGCTCCGCGAGGACGAGCAGCTCGTGCTCGAGAACCTCCATCCCCGCCACCCGCGCCTCGTCACCAGCCTTCCCGGCGTCCGCCCGCGGGCGACCGTCACCGGCCGCGCCGGCGGGCCGCGCGATCTCTCCATGCGCTGCGACACGCTCCTGATCGACACCGATCGCCTCCTCTGCACGCTGACCTGGCGAGGCCAGCTCCCGCTCGCGAGCCCCAAGGAGTCAGGGCAGATCCGCGTCTCGCTGGAGCGGCCGGCGAGGCAGGCGCCCGCCGAGGCGGCCACCCCCTCGGCCCCGGGGCCCCAGCCGCCGCCGCGGGTGGGCCCGGCCGGGCCCAAGGTGAAGCCTCCCTCCCTCGGCCCGTCGACGTTGACCCTCGACATCCACGCGAAGTCGCCCGACGCCCCGCGGGCGACGATCATGCCCTTTCGCGCGGGACCGCCTGCGCCGCCTCCCCCCGAGGCGCCCGCTCCGCGGCCGGCCGAGCCGCCCCGTTTCCGGTCGAAGCGGAGCTCGATCGAGGGCGAGACCGGCGACATCACCGAGGAGGCGACGAAGGTGCCTCTCCCCTTCGTCGCCCCGTCCTCGGCGCCGCCCCCCGCCGCCGCATCCAACACCCCTTCTTCGAACACCCCTTCTCCGATCCCTGCCCCGCCGATCGCCAGGGCCTCGCCCGGCGAGCCGGTGAGCCCCTGGGCGGCCGGCGCTCCGCAGCCCGGGTCGGGCGCCGCGGGCATGATCCCGCACGCGCCGGCGGCCCCGCAGACCATCGGCGCGATGTTCGCGGGCACGGGCGGGGCGGCGGACGCGAGCGCCTCGTTCGCGCCGGCGGCGGCGCGGCGGGACGCGCTGACGCTCGTCTGGTTCGATCGGAAGAGCGTGCCGCGCATCGTCCGCAAGCCGGCCTGGCAGCGCCTGCTCGACGCGATGGAGGACGAGCCCCTCGATCCGGAGGCCGACGATCCGGCCCTCTCCGACGAGCCCGCCGAGATCGAGGATCGGGCGCAGGTCTTCGAGATCCTCGATCGCGGCGCGGCCACCGACGTCGCGGGCGTGCACGGGGCGCTCGCGCGCGCCGCCGGCAAGCGCGGCATGCCGCTGCCGCCGCTCGAGCTGGTCGAGGGCGAGCTCTCGCTGTCCTTCGACGAGGTCGAGACGCTGAAGGCGCTGGTCTCCACCGCGACGCCGCTCGCGACCGGCGACGACGCGCTCGCGGCGGCGCTCGAGACCGCCGAGAGATTCCTCGCCACGCCGGGCGTCTCGACCGCGCCCGCCGTGGCCGCAGCGCTGTGCGGGAGGATCCGCGAGGCGCTCGCCCACGGAAAGAGAGGCCGGGTGGAGCTCGCGAGCGAGCAGGTGGAGCGCGCGCTCCTGGAGCAGCGGCACTACCAGAAGCGCAAGGTGCTGGGCGGGCCGCACCTGCGCGCCCTCTTGCACGTGGCGGGAGAGACGCAGCCGCTCGTGATCTACCTGCCGGCCTCGATCGCCGAGGCGCTGCCGCTCTCGGCGCGCTTCCGGGCGCGGGCGATCGCGGCGGTGCACCCCGCGATGGACGAGCGGGAGGCGGAGCCGGTGGCGCTCCAGGCGGTCGCGCTGGGGCGGGTGGTGCAGGTCCGGCAGAGCCGAGCATCATGACGGTTCGACAGCGGGAGAGGCGCTCGCGCCCCCTGCCCGTCCGCGGCCCGCGATGGCGGAGATCCTCGACGTTCGGCTCCCAGCGCCGTCACCCGCACCCGAGCCGCAGCACCTCGCCCGCCTCACCCTCGACAAGGAATCCGCCGATCTCCGTCCCCACGATCTCGCTCCGCTGCCTCACCGAACACGACGGCAGGAACGACCGCAGCACCCGCGGATCGTAGAAGCGGAAATAGAGCCTCCTCCCCGTCTCTTCATCCCTCACGATCAGCGACCGCCGCAGTCTCTGCCGCACTTCTCGGAGCGGCCTCCGCCCGGTCAGGTAGACTCCCCAGCTCTCGCCCCACCCCTCGTTCACCAGCACCGGCAAGAGCGCCGACCCCTTCTCGATCCGCACCAGGTGCGGCGCCGCCCGGGCCATCGCCTCGCCCGCGACCCCCTCGAAGAGCGAGCGATTCTCCTCCTCGCAGGCGCGCAGCAGCGTGAGGATGCGCCCGTCGCGGGCGGCGTCGAGGAGGGCGAAGAGCGGCTCCGGCTCGCTCTGCAGCGCCGCGAGCGCGGCGGCCCGCGCCGCGAGCAGCTCCCGTGACGGCGGCGGGCGCGGCGGCGCGGGCGGGAGCTCGGCGCCCTGATCGTCGGGCACGAGCCGCAGCAGGAAGTGGGTTTGCCCCGCGACGACGAGGGCGCCGTCGCCGATCGTGGCCTCGGCGACCGCCTTGCCGTCGACCAGCGTCCCCCGGCGGCTCCGATCGAGGAGCCGGCAGACGGCGCCGTCCCACGCCACCTCGAAGTGCACAGGCGCCATCTGCTCGTCCTGCGAGATCACGAGTCCGGCCCGCCCGAGGCGCCCCACGCGCAGCGCCTCGCCGGCCTGGAGGCGCACGCGCCGCCCGGCGAGCAGCCCTGATGTCACGTGGAGCAGCGCCTTCACCCGGCGCCGCCCATCCGGCAGCTCTCGCAATCGAGGAATGGAGTCCCCGACGCGGACGCGGCGAGCAATGCGTCGATCTCGGGGGTCGAGCCGATGTTCACCGTCGGACACCCGGTCACGATCGCGCCCTTCGGCGCCGTCTCGTCGCCGAGCCGCGCGGCCATGGCGCCCTCGATGAACACGGTCGCCGAGCCCTCGACGATCGCGGCGCTGGCCGGGCACGCGGCGCGATCGCCGACCCGCGCCGCGGGCTGGAAGCCGATGTTCACCGTCCTGGCCGACGTGACGATCGGCGTGGGCCCAGGGTGCGTCTGGCAGGTGTGCAGATCGGTGAGGCGCGCGGCGGCGGGCATGATCTCGCTCCTCCTCGTCTCAGGGAGACGGCGTGTCCTTGGGGTGCGCCTCTTCGGCCTGGAGCGGCGCCGCCGGGTTCGCGCCCTGGCCGGCGCCCGGCGCGCCGCCGCTGTTGATGTTGACGACGGTTCCCACGATGTCGATGCCCCCCGGGTGGATGTCGATGAAGCCTCCAGGCCCCTTGATGGTGAGCCGCTGGCCCGCCTCGAGCACCAGGGTCGCGCCCGCCTTGATGTGGAGCTGCCCGCCGGCCTCGAGCGCATGGTTCCCGCCCACACGCTCGTCCCGGTTCACGGCGACCGTGAGCGACACCGAGCCGTCGACCGCCTGTCGCTGATCCAGCTTCACGTGCACGTGGTCGCCCCCGTGGACGAGCTGTTTCCGCGCGCCCTTCACGACCACGTGCTCGTCGCCTCCCACGGTGCTCCGCTTGTGGCGCGCGGTGCGCTCGACCTCATCGCGCTTGACGAGCTGGCTCCTGTCGCGCTGCGCCTGCATGTAGACGAGCTCCTGGCCCGCCTGGTCCTCGAACTTGATCTCGTTGTAGCCCGCGCCGCCGGGCGACGAGCTGCTCTTCCAGGTGCTCACCGTCTTGTGATCAGGCAGCTTGTACGGCACGAGCTCACGGCCGTTGAAGGCGCGCCCGGCCACGATGGGGAGATCGGGATCGCCGTCGAGGAAGGCCACGAGCACCTCCTGGCCGACGCGGGGGAGCATGAACATCCCGAAGCCGGCTCCCGCCCAGCCCTGGCTCACGCGCATCCAGCACGAGCTGTTGTCGTCGAGCTTGCCCTCGCGATCCCACGGAAACTGCACGCGCACCCGCCCGAGCTCGTCGGTGTGGATCTCGGCGCCCGGCGGCCCCACCACGGTCGCGCTCTGCAGCCCGGGCGCGACCGGCCTGGGCGTCTTGCGCGCAGGCCGGTACGGGACCTTGGAATCGGCGAAGAGCGCGCGCCCGCGCACGCTCCACGGCTCGTCGAGCGAGGCCGCGATCTCGAGCTCGGCCACCATCAGCGGCCCTTTTCCCACCTCCGGGTGCGGGTGCTGATCGACGGAGAAGACCCGGCCCGGGTAGAGGTCGATCACGTTGGCCTCGAAGAGCACGGCGCGCTTGTCGGCGCGCATCGCCGCGAGGACCCGTGTCGACAGATCGGCTCCGTGCTTCGGGTCGTGGCGGTAAACGCCCTTGGCGTCGCCGACGGGCGCGCCGCCCCCGGCGCTCGCGGCGAGGAACGCGCCGGGCTCGTAGCGGTACTGCTCGTATTTCGCCTCGGGCGCGGGCGCCGGGGGCGCCTCGCCGGTGAGCGCGAACGAGGGTTTGCGGAAGTCGTGGCCGCGGATCGTGCTCGCGCCGGGCCGGACCTCGTGGCCGAGCCGCACCCTGGTGACGAACTCGCGCTCCGATGTCTCGAGGGGGTTGTCGACGTAAGGCAGCGGCGGCCCCGGCCGCAGCGGCTCCGACTCGAGCTTGTCGCTCAGGGTGAGCTTGGCGTCCTTCCCGCTGTCCGGGAAGGTGTAGGCGATGCCTGCCTCTTCGAGGAGGCGGCAGAGAAAGGCGTGGTCGCTCTCGCCGTGCTGGACCTTGTACTCGAGCCTGGGATACGCGCCGCGATCGATCTTCCACGCCGGCTCGATCGCCCACTCGCCGAGGAGCGCGTCGACGATGTCGGGGATGGAGAGGTGCTGGTAGATGCGGTGTCCGCGGCGCTGGGTGAGCAGCCAGAGGCGCGGCACGATGCGGAGGTAGTATGTCGAGAGCCCCGTCGGCTCGGCCTGCACCTGCTCCACGTGGCTGCACACGCCCTGCCAGAGCCTGCTGCTCAGCCAGTGGAGGTGCTCGGCGTCGGGCTGGATCTGGAGCGACGCGCTCTGGCCGACGAGCGGCTCCAGCTCGAGATCCGAGAGCCTGGACCGGGCCCACACCGAGACGGTGAAGAGCTCGGAGACGGCCTCCTGGATCACGACACGGCGCACGGAGAGCGAGGCCTCTCCGGACTGGAACGAGAGCTCGAAGATCGACATTCGGATCGGTCCTGGGTGCGAGCGCCGCCGCGGGAGGCTGCGGGGAGCGGATGGTAGCCCACCTCAGGAGAGAACGGGGACGTGGCAACGGGGTCGAGCGAATCGGGCCGCACCGGAGCGCCGCGTTCGTCGAACACGGGGCCGGGTCAGCGGCCGCGTCCCCACGAGTGCGCCGGGGCGAGCCGCGCCTCGAACCAGCAGAACGTCTCGCGCACCCGGAACGCGCCGCCGTCGCCGTGCTGCTCGGCGAACCGCGAGAGCGCCGCGGGCTCGACGGTCCGCGGGTCGAACCGGTCGTGGGTCGTCGCCTGCCACCACCTCAGCAGCGCGTCGAGCGTCGGATACACGTGAGTTCCATGCTGCTCCTCCAGGCGGAGCAGCTGCAGCCCGGCGCCCTCGACGTGGTGCGCGAGCGCTGCGGCCTCCTCGAAAGCGAAGTCCCGCAGGATCCGCTCCCCCGAAGGGTCGGCGAGCCGCGAGAGCTCCCCGACGAGCGCAGGGAGCGACGAGACGCACTGGACGAGGATGCGCCCCGCGGGGCGGAGCAGGTCGCGCATGAGGCGGAGGACCGCTCGCTTGTCGCGGATCCAGTGGAACACGAAGTTCGAGAAGACGAGATCGAAGGGGCGGTCCCGGACGACCTCGCCGAGGGTCTCAGCCGCCCCCACCTGGAACTCCAGGTTGGGCGCGCCGGCGGTGCGCCGGGCGAGCTCGATCCGCGCCTCGTCCGGATCGATCCCCAGGACGCGCCCGTCGGGGCCCACGAGCTCGGCGAGCTGCCGCGTGAGGCCGCCGGTGCCGCAGCCGAGATCGAGCACGAGCTCGCCCGGCCTCACGCCGGCGAACGCGATGAGGCGCTGGCCGCGCCCCCTCTGCCAGAGGCTCGCGTTCCGGTAGGCCTGCGCGGCGCTCGACGCGGCCACGGCGGGCCCCCTCACGCCGGCGTCCCTGTCGAGGTTCCGAGGAAGGTCACGTCTCATCTCGCGCCCCCGTCATCGAAGCGCACGGCGATGAGGTAGCCAGAGCCCCGGACCACGTTCGCGGAGTGCGGGACGCCCGGCGGGATCCAGATGCTCGTGCTCTCGGTGACGTGGTGGACGCGGGAACCGAGCTCGATGCGGTACTCGAGGCCCGTGGGATCAGGGAGGATCACGTTGATCTCCGGGCCGTCGTGGGTGTGCAGCGCCGTGTAGTCCCGGCGCGCCGCCTCGGCGCTGTCCACCCGGTGGATCGCCAGGTGAACCGGGAACCCCGCGGCGAACGACCTACGGATGCACTCGACGTCCTGATGAAACGCGACAGAGGACAGCGGGCTCGGCACGTTGGCGCGGAGGAGCGCCCCGTCGATCGGCTCTTCGACAGAGAGGGACCTCGTGAGGAGATTCATTGTCGTCATCGGTATCGGCGCAGACATCATGACGCTCCGCTCCGTGTGATGGCGCGGCGGTGCCGCGCGCCCCTGGACGGGTGTTGCGAGCCATCGAGTCATCGAGCCATCGAGTCATCGAATCATCGAGTGACTTTGCAACGCGCATGCCGCCAGGCGCGCCCTCGCCGGCGTGACGTGGATTGGGGCAGCGCACGCGTACCGATGGGGCCAATCCGGCCGAACTGGGCGAGCCGCGGCGCGCGCCAGGCCAGCGGGTCGACCTCTCCGCCCGGCGAGCCGCCGTGACATGTCACGCCCCCGGCCGTGACATCGGGTGTGACATGTCACGCCCCCGGCCGTGACATGTCACACCCGATGTCACACTCTCACCGTCACATCGCGCGCTGCCTGGAACGGTCTGCGCCTCGGCGACGGCTCCCCTGCGGCATGTACCGCCCCCCCGTCGTCAGTCGGTGATCGTCTCGTATTGCAGCATCGTCCCGCACGCCGCGGCGAAATACCCGAGGAGCAACATCATGTCCACGCCCGGCCCGAACGCCGTCATATTCGCCGAGGAGAAGAACGCGAACAGGATGTCTCCCGCGGCCATGAGCGCGCAGCCCGCGAGCAGCGATCCCCAGATGGCCCACACCTTGCCGCCGCGGAAGGCCCGCGTGATCCGCAGCATCACCAGCGCGGGGACGAGCGCGATCTGATCGAGGACGGGATAGGCGATGTTGATGAGCCGCTCGCCGAGCGGCACCGGCGCGCGCGCGATCGGGGCGAGCACGGGATAACCGACGATCGCCATCGCCGCCGCCGCGCCCGCGGCGATGCCGAGGTGCTCGCGCGCGCTGCCGACGGGAAAGCCGGCGGCGCGGTACACGAAGACGAAGCGCACCGACGCGGCGATCAGCAGCGCATATCCGAGGAGGAAGGCGGCGTCCGCGATCGACGGCAGCGGCGTGGGCGCGCGCGCGACGAGCGGGTAGTACACGAGCCCGACCTGGCCCAGGGTGAAGAGCGCGAGCCAGGCGCCGAGGAGGAACCACGGGCCGCGCGCCGGGTTGTCGCGCTCGAGGCGCGCGGCGCTGCGCAGGCCGAACACGGCGGCGACCGCGAGGCACGCGAGCCGCACGAGCGGACCCACTGTATCGACGACCGGCGTGGGGAGGAGCCGCTCCGAGAGCGCCGCGGCCTGCGGCACGAGGCGCGGGACGTACACAGCGCACACGATCGTCACCACCACCGGCGCCACGCGGCGAACGGGGACTCGCGTCATGGAGCTCCTCCCGGCGCGCCGATGGCGGCGCGCGCCTGGTCGAGGATCCGCTGCGCCTTGTCGCGCCCGACGAACACGCCGAGCCCCGGCGCGACCGCGGCGAGCAGGCGCTCCACGTCGGCCGGGGACAGGCGCCCGTGCTTGAACCCCAGCTTGTCCGCCTGGCTGCGCACGGCCGCGCGCGCCATGTTCTCGCCGAGGTACGGCGCGAGCACGTGCACGAGCCTCTTGATGACCTCGTCCGCCGGAAGCATCGCCTCGCTCAGCAGCGACGCGCCATGGCGGCCGGGCGCTCGCCTTGGCGGACGACGTGGAGGTTCATGGGGGCGGTCGCACGGTAGATCGCGTCGCGCGAGAGGGTCAACGAGCCAGAAGACGCGCCCGCGGGCCGCCCGACATGCTCCGTGACGATCGCCGAGAGCTCATCGAGCAGCCCACTCGCGCGCCGGCGCCCGAGAGCCGCGGCGCTCGCGCCGCAGGGTGAACGCGATACCCTCCTTCAGGGTTCGAGGCGCCACGAGGCCGCCGAGGCGCGTCCAGGGAGCCGACCAGCGGCATCGCGACGACCTGATCCGTCACCGGCCTGAGCGGGGTCGACAACTCATGACGACGATCAGCCATCGGTACAGCTTCACTTTTCCAGGCGGAAGCCGGATGGCGCAACGCGCCTTTCATCACCTGGGGTGAGCGGCGAATCACCCTTGACTTATTAAAAACTCTTTACTTTCCCTTCCCCCACGCCTCATCCAAAGACGGCGACGATCGTTTCGCAGCAAATTTACACCCGCTTCTCCGCTCGAAAACCTCGTGCTACGCAAATGCTACCGGCGGTTGGCCGATGCTCCATCTGGCGTCTGGCTCAGCGGCCGCGCGGAAGCATGCGCCCGGCACCCAGCGGTCCGGCATCCAGCGGTAACGAGGAGCACCATGCGAATCAACGATCAGGCAGGTCCGTCCACCGTGTCATTGGGCAAGATCTCGCAACGCACATTCGGATTACTCTCGTGCATTACCGCCTTGGTGCTGGGAGCCTGTAGCGGCGAAGATCCCGACGCCGGGGGCACCGGTGGAGCAGGCGGCAGCGACGTGCCCACCTCCACCTCGACTTCGTCGTTGACCGGCACCGGCACCAGCACCGGTCCCGGCGCCAGCACCAGCGGCGCCGGCGTCCCCTCCACCTCCACCGCGACGACGGGCTCCTCCTCGTCCACCGGAGATCCCGCCGGCGGCACCGGCGGATCGAGCGGAACGGGCGACACGCACCCGAAGGATCATTGCGTGGACGGTTACGATCCCCATCCCAGCGACGCGACGATGAAGGACGGTTCGGCGGAGTTCACGAAGAACGGCCAGATCGATCTCACGGTTCAGCCGGAGGTCATCTCCTGGATGGAGGAGAACGAATGGCAAGCCGCCCACTTCGAGTGGCATAGCATCCGGCGCTGCACCGGCGGCATGGGCATGAGCAGGGTCAATATCTGCAAATCGGCGGTCCCGGTCCCGTCGGACCAGGAGTGCAAGAGCACAGGCGACGGCTTCCAGTTCCTCGCCATGCACCGGCACATGATCCAGTCGCTGAAGCAGCTCTGGCCGAAGCACTCGGAGCAGTTCGAGGGCTTCAAGAAGTTCCCCACGACGGCGGAGGAGGTGCCTCAGCAGTGGAGATCGGACTTCAGGCCCTGGAGCGCCACGACGCTCGCCAACGCGAAGATCGGCGACGAGATCGACAAGCCGGAGAACCTGAGCCGCTTCCCGGACGAGGGCGCGCTCGGCATGTGGCTCCAGTGCTTCGCCGGCCAGGCCATCCCGGGCACCAACCAGCAGGCCAGCGGCCTGCACGGCGATCTCCACTTCAAGTGGGTGCGCTCCCAGAACACCGACCACGGCCTCGGCAACCAGTTCACGAACATCGACAACTACATGTTCTGGAAGCTGCACGGCTGGATCGACAATGTCTGGGAGAAGTACCGTGTCGCCAAGGGCATGTCGCCCGCCGATCAGAAGCTGAAGGACGCGGTCGCTGCCCAGTGTTACGAGATGGACGCGATCGCTCAGGTCATCAACCCCGACCTGACGCCGGATCCGGATCCCGGAAATCCCCTGCCCGAGGAGTCCGGCGTCTTCCACGAGACCATCCGTCCGATCTTCGAGAGCGCGATCCACAAGTGCAGCGGCTGCCACGCTGCGCCGTCGACCGGTCCCCAAGCCGGTCTGTCGCTCGGCGGCGACATCAGCTCGGCGGACATCGTCGCGGGCCTCGTCAACAAGACGGCCAGGGGCGGCGGGCAGTTCAAGCTCGTGGTCCCGGGAAACCCGGACCAGAGCTGGCTCTACCTCAAGGTCGCAGGGACGGCCGGGAACGCCGGATGCAGGCCTTCCGCCGGCGGCACCTGCCAGACGGGCGTCATGCCGCAGGCCGCGGACGGCAAGCCGAGCCTGACGAGCGCCGAGCTTTCGGCCCTCCGCAGCTGGATCCAGAGCGGCGCGCCCGCGCCGACGAAGAAGTAGGCTCGCCCCGCTCCGCCCTCCCCGCGGCCCGCTGCATGAGCGGCCCCTGGGGGGCAATCCCCCGTCAACACACGCCTCTCCATCGCCATCGATGAACGCCGCCGGCTCGACGCCGCCCCACACGGCGCACGAGCCGGCTGGCGATCCAACGCGCCCTCGAGCGGGCCCGTGGGGCTCTCGCTCTCGGTCACGCCGATGACCATGCGGGCGGTCGGCTCGCATCTTACGGCTTGGTTACCTCGAAGGACGCGACCTTCACCGAGCCGCCCAGCGACTGCGTGGCGTAGTTGAAGATGCCGAACCGGTAGCCGAGGAAGTACTGCCAGTTCTTGTTCATGCTGAGCGTGTTGCCCAGGTTGGTGAAGCGGGTGCCGTCCGTGCTGTAGGAGAAGCGCGCCTGCGCGCCGCCGCCATCCGAGCGGACGTTGGCCTCCACGCGCAGCCAGATCTTGCCGCCGGACACGTCGGCGCCAGCCGCCTCGGTGCCCTTGCCCGTCGTGGCCCAGGAGGTGTTCATGTTGACGCCGTTGGTCATCACGACGCGCGCTCCCCCGCTGGCCTTCTTGACCCCGATCCACGCCGATACGTCGCGCAGGGCGGCCAGGCCGGCGACGTCGCCGTTCTGCATCTTGCTGTAGTCGAGCTCGATCGTCCCGATCGAGACGGGCCCTTCGATACGGCGCGTCAGCGTGTTTCGAGCGGCGTACAGATCGTCGGTCACCGTCGCCGTCTGCAGCGTCAGCCCAGCCCCTGAGGACCACTTGGTGCTGTCGGGGTTGTGGTTCCACTCCCACTCTGGACGCAGGGTCGCCTCCGCGAAGGTGTCCTTGGTCACAGGCGGCTTCACTCGATTCGATCCGCAAGGCAGGTTCGGGAAGGGGTACGTACCTCCCCACTTGCCGTCCACCAGCGTGAGCGAGGGCCAGCCGTCTTTCCAGGTCATCGGGGCCATCACCGGGATGCGGCCGGCCGGGTACGAGTCGTTGAATCCCAGGTAGTACCAGTCGCCGTTCTGCGTCTGGACGATGCCGCCTTGGTGCGGGGAGCCGCCGGAGCCCGGAGCGCCGGCGTAGGGCACCCTCACCGCGAAGGGCCGCAGCTCGTAGGGACCAAAGGGCCCCTTCGTCGAGCGCAGCACATACTCACCGTTCGCGTATTGCGTGGTGAAGATGTAGTAATTTCCATCCTTCTTGATGAAGCGAGAGCCCTCCAGCGGTCCGGAGAGGTCGCCCGGCGTCTGGAACACCGTCTGACTCTTGACCTGGCTGAAGCCGTCCGCGCTCAGCTGCGCTACGCTGATCGTGTTGTTTCCGGAGGCCACGTACATGGTGTCGTCGTCGTCGATCAACAGCCCCATGTCGTAGTAACAGCCACCCTTGTGCTTTTCCCACGGACCTTCCGGGGACTTGGATGTGAAGACCCAGCCGCCGCCCTTGTTGTGCATGCAGCCCATCCAGTAGAAGGTCTTGTTGCTCTCCCGGTACTGGAGCGTCGACGCCCAGATGCCGTTGACATAGGATCGACCCCCGTTCAGGTCGTACGACGGGTCGACGTCCAGCAGGGGAACGGAGTGTGAAACGTACTCCCAGTGGACCAGATCGTAGGAGCGGAGGAGGGGCGCTCCCGGCGCATGGTGGAACGTGGACGCCGTGTAGTAGTAGGTGTCGTCGACGCGAATGACCTCGAGGTCGGGGAGGTCCTGCCAGATGAGAGGATTGGAGTAGGTCTCGGGGCAGACAGCCGGGGCGCCGCCGCCGTCGCCGCCGTCGCCGCCGTCGCCACCGCCGCCGGTGCCGGGGTCACCGCCTCCGGTCGCGTCCGAGCCTCCGCTGGCGCTCGTCGAACCGACGCTCGTCGTCTGGCCATTGCTCCCGCCCGAGCCGCTGCTGCTCGAAACGCCCATCCCGGGGCCGGTCGTCGCGCCCGTGGTGCCGCCCCCGCCGCTGCCGCCATCGCCGTCGCCCACCTGCGACTCCCCGCTACACCCTGCAAGGAGAGCGAGAAGACAGACAGCGGACGCCGTACCGCCCGCACGTCGGTTGAGAGAGCGGGTGCTGGGAGGTTGGGAAGAGAAGTGCATGGTCATGGCCCGATAAGAGGTGTCAGCGTTGAGCGCGCGGCGCGCGGCTTTCAGAAAAATGAAAAATGAACGCGTCCAGGCGACGCTGCTCCTTGGCCGGGACGACCCGCCGTGGTCGCGCGGCGGCCGCCCTGAAGCATCGCCACAAGTCTTTCGGGGGAATTCACAGGGAGGTGAGAAGACGGGGAGTCAACTCCCACCAATCTCCCCGTCTCCCCGTCTCCCTGTTCAATTTTCCGACAAGAATGCCGACCCCAGGAGGGGCCTGGTCAGGTCACCGCCCTGCCCGAGCGCACCTGAGTCAATTGTGAACGTTCACATCAAGCGAGTCAACCCAAATTGACAGGCGCGCGTCGCCGTCGATGGCGGCTCAGGAGCGCGGCCGGGGGATCCCGAGCCGCTGGCGCCGCTCCCACAGCGCCTTGCGGCTGATGCCGAGGCGGCGGGCGATCTCGGTCTCCGTCAGCTCGTGCTGGTGCTCGAGGACGAAGCGGCGGAAATAGCCCTCGAGGGAGTCGGACGGGGGCTCTCCCTCGTGCGCGTCCGCGGCAGGCCCGGGCGGAGGCGGTTGAGGGGGCGCGTCGAGCCCGAGCAGCTCCAGCCCGATCTCGCTCGCATCGGCGAGGACCGTCGCGCGGTGAACGGCGTTCTCCAGCTCCCGGATGTTGCCAGGCCAGGGGGCCGCCGCGATGGCGGCGCGCGCCTCCGGCGTCAGCGTCAGCGGCGCGCGGCCCATCGCCCACGCGCGCCGCCTCAGCAGCGACTCCACGAGGCGCACCGCATCGCCCGGCCGCTCGCGCAGCGGCGGGAGGCGGATCTCGAGGACCCGCAGCCGGAAGTAGAGGTCGCTCATGAACGATCCGTCGCGCACCATCGCCACGAGATCTCGGCGCGTCGCCGCGATGAGGCGCACGTCGACGCGCCGGGCGCGGGTCGCGCCCACGCGCCGCACCTCGCCCGTCTGGAGGAAGCGGAGGAGCCGCGCCTGGACCTTCGGCGGCAGCTCGCCGATCTCGTCGAGCAGCAGCGTCCCGCCCTCCGCGGCCTCGCAGAGCCCGGCGCGCGCCGAGATCGCGCCGGGGACGGCGCCGCGCTCGTATCCGAAGAGCTCCCCCTCGATCTGCCCCTCGGGGATGGCCGCGCAGTGGACCGGGACGAACGCCATCTGCCGGCGCGGGCTCAGCCGGTGCACGGCGCGGGCGAGCGTCTCCTTGCCCGTGCCGCTCTCGCCGAGGACGAGCAGCGTCGCCTCGCTCGGCGCGACCTTGCGCACCCGCGCGAACACCTCCCGCATGGCCGCAGAGCCGCCGACCATGCCCTCGAGCTCGTCGTCTTCCGATGTGGGCGGCGCGGGCGGCGCGGGCACCGAGGCGCGCGGCGCGACGTCGGACGGCGCGCCCCGCTCCGAGCGCGCGCCGGGGAGGTGGTGGTCGACGAGGGCGACCAGCTCGGCGTGATCGAACGGCTTCGACAGGTAATCCGCGGCGCCGCGCTTCACGGCGTCCACGGCCGCCTTCACCGTGGCGTAGCTCGTCATGAGCACGACCGGCGCGCCGCCGCACTGCCCGACGAGCGCTGTGCCCGGCGCGCCCGGCAGGCGCACGTCGGCCAGCACCAGATCGAACGTGCGCAGATCGTGGTCCGCCGAGGCATCCTCGACCGACCCCGCCTCGATGACGTCGTGACCATGCCGAGCGAGCAGCCGCCGGAGCTCCGTCCGGATGACGACCTCGTCCTCGACCAGCAGGATCCGGCTCACGGCGCCACCTCGATCTCGCGCCTCGCCCCGATCGCGGCCGCCGCCACGAGCACGGGCGCGCCATCCGTCGCGCTGGCCTCCGCGTCGTCTCCTCCGCGCATGGGACAAGGCTACTCAGGACCGCTGCGGCTGAATACGCGAGGACGCATAGCGCAACGCGTCAACACGGGCGGCTCAGTTATCCGGGCTACAGGCCATGGCGCCCTACAGGGACCGAGGCGCTTTCTCCGCCGGGGGAGCAGGTGGCCTTCGCCGGGCGCGCGGGAGCTCGGAGCTCCGCGCGCCCGATCCAGCGCCCCCGGAGCGGCCTCCGCTCTACTTGGGCTGGGGGACGAACAGCAAGAGGTCGACGGTGTTCGCCAGCGCCTCCAGGCCGGTCGGGTTGAAGTGCAGCCCGTCATCCTGGAAGTCGAGGTCAGCCTTCAGCTTGGTAGAATCGCTGGGGTCGACGACGGCCGGCTCGAAATCGATGACCTTGTCGAACTTTTTGCTCGTGCGGATCCAGGTGTTGACCGTCTGGCGGGTGGCCTCGTGCGCGGCGGAGTAGTACCCGTTGCCACCGAACGGCGTGATGGGCGCCCCGTAAACGAGCATCCCTTTGTCGTGCGCCTTGGTGATGAACTCGCCATAGGCCGCGATCAGGTTGTCGGCGACGGGCGGCTGGCTGTCGTTGCCGATGTCGTTCACGCCGATGAACGTGATCAGCCATTTCGCGCCGCGCTGGTCCAGGACGTCGCGCTGAAAGCGGGCCTTGGCCGTCGGCCCGAGCCCGCCGGCGAGCACGGTGCCGCCGCCGATGCCCAGGTTCAGCACGGCGACCTGCTGGGTCCCCTGATTGGAGCGCAGCCGGCGAGACAGGAAGTCCGGCCAGCGGGTGTTCCCGTCCGTGTCCGAGCCGCGGCCATCGGTGATCGAGTCACCCAGGATGACGACCGCCGCCGCCTCGGGTGCCGCGTCGACGTCGAGGCCCGTGATGTAGTACCAGTGAGCCGTTGACACAGGAGAGGTCAGGCTCGCCGCCGAGACCCCGTTGCCGGTCTGGATATACGAGTTGGTCCGCGAGCCCGGGTGCCCGGTGATCCCGGCCGGCACGGCGCCGAACTTGATGGTCACCGCCATCTTGGTGTTGGGCTTGATGGCGTACTCGATCGGATCGGAGAAGACGGTCTTGCCGACCGCGATGGTCACCGAATCGGCGCCCGCGAACTTCAGGGCGTGATCGGTGGCCACGTTGATGCCGTCGGCGGTCGTCGACTCCGCGATGTGGACCGACTCCATGGTCACCGGCCCGTCGCCGAACTCGTTCGAGAGCAGCAGCCGCACGCCCTTGCCGCCGATCGAGGTATAGATCACCTGGCGCAGCGTGTTGTTGGCCAGGCCCGGCTCGGGCGGGTTGTTGTTGGTCTCGGTCAGCTGCGGACCGGTCGTCCACGTCCCGACCCAGTGCGCCTCCGCCGCGCCGCCGGCGCCACCGCCGGCGCCGCCCCCGCCGCCCGTGGCCTCGCCGCCGCCGCCGGTGGCGCCAGCGCCGCCGCCGCCGGTGTCGCCGCCACCGGTGTCGCCGCCGCCGCCGCCAGAGGCATCACCCCCGCCGGAGCTCGCCGCCGCGCTGCTCGAGCTGGACGTCGAGCTGGACGTGCTGCTCGACATCGTGGTGTCCGTGTCATCGCCGCAGCCGGCGACAGCCAGAAACAGAAGAGCACAAAGTATTCTTCGCATGGTCCTCGACGCTCGAAAGATTGCCGTGTTCGCGATCGTTCGAATTGCCCCTCGGCGCACCGCCCCCGATCAGCAGCTCCTTCAGCGCATTCGAACTTTCCAATTTCCTTGATTTCAGCCGAGAGCGCGCCGGTTCGCTCGTGCGCGCAGCGTCGCCTGGATCGAGCTCGGATCCATCGAAGAGCTCGTCTGGATGGCTGCGCTGCCCACCGTCGATGTCCGGAGGCGCGCGGGAGAGCGCGGGCCGATGCCATGCCCCTCACACGCGCGGTCGAATGTGTCACATGAGGACTCGAACTACTACTCGGTTCATCGCCGGGAGGACGCCCGGGTGGCGTCGTCCGGCCACGTGACGTTACGTTCGGTAACGCTTCGATGCGCGCGCGTTACGTTTGGTAACACCCGGCACGACGCGTCGTCTAGGCGCTTCGGCCCATGACCCGAGGCCGCCGTGGGTTGCGCGGACGGCGCTCCGGCCGGCCAGGCGCCCGCCGCCGAGCAGGTCGCAAGAGCCCCGCGTCACGAGACCGGCTGCGATGGCATTCGCGCCGGCTGGGTCGACGGATCAGCGGCGCTCCATGCACTCGCTCACCCGGGCAAGCACTGTTCCGTGATTGAACTCGTCGAACCTTCGGCGCTCGCAGATGCCCAGGTCGCTGCTGCACCGCGTGGCTACCCGAACGCCGCTACTGAGGTCGCTCACGTCGTAGCACGCCGCGACGTCCTGCGATGCGCACGAGTCGTGGCAGTCGAGTGGTAGGGATTCGCACCGCTCGCGGAGGCGCAGCTGGCACCCGTCGCTCGAAGAGAAGCACTCCTGAGACTGCCGGCCGCAGAACCAGGGAGGGTCAACGGGTCGCGCGACCGGTTCCCGACCGCACCGGAAGCGGAGCCGGAATACGAGGCCGCGCTCCGTCCTCATGCCCATTCCCTCGTTGGAGGACAGCACGGTGTAGCCCTCCGGACAGGCCTCGCGGGCCCTCTCGTGCGCCTTGGCGATCGTGTCGTTCTCCGTGGCGAAGAAGATCCCTTTGGCCTCCACGACGAGGCCGGCGTCGGTCGACTCGATGACGTACGCGTATGTCTGCCCGTTCGACGCACAGCCGGCCATCGACATCGCCGCCACAACACGCATCCACATGCGTGCCAGCCTATCGACGCGCGTTCTTCGCTGCAAGGCGGCCGTACGCCACCTTACCTGGCAGCCCGTCGGCTTCTTGATCGCGACCGCCGTGCCGGTGCCGGCGGCGACCGCGGAGGCGGTGTCGCGCTTGGCGGCGCAGGTGGGGGCTCGACCGAAAGCGCGCCGGCGCCGTGGAGGTGTGCCCAGACGCGGTCGTGAGGGGCCGATCCCCGTGTCCGAGAAACTCGGCCGCACCCGAGGAGCGCCGCTCCGATGTTAGGATGCGGCGCATGTCCCTGCCGCACCTCGATCCCGGAGCCCTCGAGGCCATCCTCGAATCGACCGACGGGTTGCACCCGACCGGAGCGGTCCGCGCGTACCGGCGCTCCTTGCGCCTCCACAAGTGATGAGCGCTCCGATGGACCGAGAGTGGCCGCTCGACGCGGACGACTTCTCCGCTTACTACGCCTTCGCGCCCGCGGCGCTCGCCATCCGCGAGTGCGTGCGGCTGCGCGCCGTGCGCGAGCTCGATCTGCCGGAGCCGCTGCTCGACGTCGGCTGCGGCGACGGCCTGTTCGCGCGCCTCGCCTACCCGGACAAGCAGGCGTGGGGCATCGACATCAACCCGACCGAGGTCCAGCGCGCGCAGCGGACCGCGTCGTACCGCACGCTCATCTGCGGCAACATCGTCAACGTCCACCTGCCCGAGGGGTTCTTCGGCAGCGCCATCGCCAACTGCAGCCTCGAGCACGTGCCCGATCTCCACGGCGCCCTCGTGAACATCCGGCGCGCGCTCAGGCCCGGGGCGCGGTTCGTGCTCATCGTGCCGACGCCCGACTGGACGTACCAGCTCGCCCTGCCCGAGGCGCTCCGCTCCGTGGGCCTTGTCGGCCTCTCGCGGGCGTACGGCGACGCGCTCGATCGCGTCTTCTCGCACGTCCACCTCTACGACGAGGCGGGCTGGCGCGATCACCTCGCGCGCGCGGGCTTCGACCTCGTGGAGACGCGCCCCATCGCGGGCCGGCCGACCTCGTGGGCGTTCGACTTCATGCTGTACCCGAGCCTGCTCGGCTACGTGATGCGCAAGCTCACCGGCCGCTGGGTCGCGATGCCAGCGCTCCGCCCGCTCACCGTCGACGTGGCGCGCGCCGTGGTCAACGCGCTCGGGCGCCTCGCCCCGGGCGGCGACGCGGCCGCCGAGTACCTGCTCGTGGCGCAGGCAGGGCCCGATGGCTGACCCGGCGGCGCCGCCCGGCGATTACTTCTCGAACCACCGCCGCCGCGAGCGGTTCCCGTGGTCGCTCTACCACGGCGCGCTCACCCGCCCCCTCGCGCGCGCCATCGCCGCCCGCGGCCCGCGCCCGCGCGTGCTCCTCGTCGGCTGCGGCCTCGAAGGGGAGATCCCCGGCGCCCCGCCCGCGACCGAGCTCTACGGCTGCGATCTCGACGCGCGCGCCATCGAGGCGTGCCGGCGCCTCTACCCGGCGCGCGCAGAGCGCTTCGCCGTCTGTCCGGGGCCGTACGAGCTCCCGTCGGGCGGCGGGTTCGACGGCCCGTTCGACGTCGTGCTCGCGAAGGAGGTCGTCGAGCACACCCTCGATCCGTCGCGCTGGGCGCGCGGGCTCTCGGCGCGCCTCGCGCCGGGCGGCGCGCTGCTGCTCACGACCCCGAACTACGGCCGGCTGTCCACGCTGCCGCTCCTCGAGGCCACGGTGCTCGAGTGGATCGCGCGCCGCGACGGCTTCTCGCGCAAGCACATCCACCCGAGCAAGTTCGACGAGCGCAGCCTCGCGGCGCTCGACGTCGGGGAGCGGATGCGGCTCGTTTCGGTGCGGCGGACGCTCACCGGCTGGTCGCTCCTCGGCACCTGGCAGCGCGCCCCGGGCTGACCCGGGCGCCGGCGCGTTCCGTTGATGCTCTACCTCCTGCTCGCGCTCGGCGTCCTCGTCCTCCGGCTGGCCGAGCTCCGCGCCGGCGCGGCCGCCGGCCCTGCCGCGCCGGCCGTACCCGTCGCGCCCGGGCCCTCGCCGGCCGTAGCCGCCGCGCCCGGGCCCGCGCCGGCCATGGCCGCCACGCCCGGGGCCGCGCCGCGCCTCGCCTGGCTCGCCGCCGTCGCGGCGGTGGCGGTCGCGCTCCTGCCCGCGCTGCGCGACGCGCCCGCGCTCGCCGGGCCCGGCGCCGCGCTGACGAAGGACACGATCTCGCACCTCGCCATCGCCTACGACATCGCGACGAGCGGCCTGCCGCACGGGTGGATCGCCACGAACAACGGCGGCTTCCCGATCGCGCTGCACTACCCGCCCGTCGGCTGGCTGCTCGTGGCGGCGCTGATCCGCCTCGGCGTCGCGCCGGTGGTCGCGGTGAAGGGGCTCGGCTTCGCGGCCTTCGTCGGGGCCCCGCTGGTCGTCCTCGCCGCCGGCCGCGCGGTCGGCGCGCGGCCCGCGGCGGCCGCCGCCGGCGCGGTGGCGCTCGCGTGGGTCGCGCCGTACGTGCAGTTCGCCGGCGGGTGGCCGTCGTTCTTCCTCCTCGGGCTGCTCTCGCAGATCCTGGTCATCCCCCTCGTCATCGCCTGGGCCGCCGCCGTGATCCGCCCCGCCCGCTTCGAGCTCGGGCCGGCGCTCGCCGCCGCCTGCGCGGCGACGCACCCGCAGGTCTTCACGGTGAGCGCCGTCGTCCTGGGCGCGGCCGCGATCGCCGCGTGGGATCGGCGGCTGTGCGCGCGCGTGCTCCGCTCGCTCGCCGGCGGCGGCCTGGTCGCGGTCGCGCTCTACGGCCCCGGCATCGCGTCGATGGCCGCGCCCTTCGGCTGGCCTGCCGGCCTCGGCTGGCGGCACATCGGCTTCGGGCCCGAGCGCGTGCTGCCGTGGATGCTCGATGGCGACCTGCTGGACTACGAGCACGCCCCGGTGATCGGCTCCGCGTGGATCGCCTCCTGCTTCCTGCACGCGACGCGCCTCCGCGCCCCGGCGTCGCGGGCCGTCCTCGCGGCGTCGGCGGTCGCGCTGCTCCTGTCGATGAGCGGCGGCTGGATCGTCGGCGCAGGCCCGCTCGGCCGCGCGCTGCTCTCGCTGTTCCAGCCGATGCGCGCCCTCGCCCTCCTGCCGCTCGTCGCGGCCGCGGCCATCCTCAGCGCGCTCGACCTCGCGGCCGCGGCGCTCGCGCGCATCGGCGCCGCGCTGGCAGCGCGGGGCGCGCGCCGCTCGCGCCCCGCGGTCGCCGGGCTCCTGCCGGCCGCGCTCGCCGGGCTCCTGCCGGCCGCGCTCGCGCTCGTCGCAGCCGTCGAGATCCCCGCCCGCGCGGCCGATCTCCACGTCATGGCGGAGAAGCAGGCCGCGCTCATCGCGTCGCGCGGCTGCCCGCCGCCCGCCGAGGGCTTCGACCCCGATCTCATCGCCCGCTGGCTCGCCGAGGCGCCGCCCGGCCGCGCGAGCTACGCCGCCGAGGACGAGTTCGCGACCTGCTCCATGATGCACGCCGCCAATCTCCGCCGCGCGGTTCCCATGGCCGTCTCGACCGGCGCGGGCGCGCATGTGGGCGTTCACGCCGCGGCCTTCCTCAAGGTGGCGCCCGAGCGCCCCGGGAGCGCCGCGCGCGCCGAGGCGCTCGGCATCCGCACGCTCATCCACCTGACCGCGCAGCGGCCGGGGCCGCCCGATGCGTGGGCGCTCGTCGACAGGCGCGGCGAGGTCGAGCTGTCGCGGCGGGTGGGCGGCACGGACTACGTGGGGCTCGGCTGCGTGCGCGAGGTCTGGCGCGGGCGGGAGGCGGATCTGCTCGCGGCGCTCTTCGAGCACCTGGAGCAGCCGCGCACCGTGCTCGACACGCCCGGCGAGCTCGTGGCGCTGGAGGCCACCCGCGGCCCGCTGGAGCGCGTGGCCGTGGCCGACGACGGCTGCGACGCGGCCCGCGCCAGCGTGCGCGAGGTGCCGCGCGAGCCGGGCGCGTACGAGGCGACCGTCGACGCGGAGGCGCCTGTCGACGTGGTCTTCCGCGCAACGGCGTACAGCGGCTGGCGCGTGCGGGACGGCGGCGCCGAGCTGGCCCCGAGGCGCGTCGCCCCGGGCTTCTTCGCGGTGCGGGTCGGCCCTGGCCAGCACCACCTGGAGGCGGTGGTGGCGCTGCCGCGGTTCTACCTGCAGGGGCTCGCGCTCGCGTGCGGGGCTGCGATCGCGCTGGGGGCGGCGTGGCTCCGGCGACCGATCTTTCGCCGTGGCCGGCTCCCAGTCACCGAGCGCCGGTGACTGGATGGCTCCGCCGGCGCCGGAGCAATGGTAAAAGCGGACGCGCCGGGCAGCGGGGAGCGAACGAGTGCAGAAGGCGGCAGAGGGGTCGACGTACACGCGGGTTGCCGTCGTGCAGCTCGCCTATCATCCGGCGATCGTCCTGGATCGGCGATCGCCGCTCGAGGATCCGCTCTTCGATCCGAAGGGAGCGTCGGACTCGTTGCTTCCCTCGCGGGGCGAGGTGCCGGAGGCGATCAAGCCGAAGCTGGACGCGCTCCGCCGGCGCATCCGGGAGGTGTACGATGCGCAGCTCCTCGCGCGGATCCGGGCGGTGTTGTCGGCTTGCCGGGAGTACGGCGCGAGGATCGCGGTGCTCCCCGAGTACAGCGTTCCGTGGGAGATCCTCGAGGGCGTCGCCGAGGCCGCGGGCGATATGGTCGTCGTGGCCGGGACGCACACGTTCGACCGGGCAGCGCGGCGATCCGGGGTGTACGAGCGGCTCGGTGCGGCCGCGCTCCCCACGGTCGGACAGTCGGTGTGTCCGGTGCTCCACGGCGGCAGGCTGCTCGGCCTGCAGGCGAAGCTGAGCCCGGCGATCCCGGAGCGGAGCTCGATGCGGCCTGGCGCGACCTGGGCGCCCGTCGAGATGCCAGACGGCTTCCCGGGGCCCATGGGCGTGCTTGTCTGTCTCGACTTCCTGTTTCGAGAGGGCGAACCGCATCGGAAGCTCGTGGTGGAGCGCCTCGGGGCCTGTCGGTTCCTCGCCGTGCCGAGCCTCACGCCGCACCACACACTGCCGGAGTTCGCCGGCAAGGCGTGGGAGGAGGCGCGCCGGTACGGGCGGCCGGTGCTCTATTGCGACGGCGCGGAGGGCGGCGGCACGTCGGTGTACGTCGACGAGGGGCAGGCGCATGATCTGAAGCGGTTTCCGGATCGCGCCGGGTACCTCGATCCGGGCGACGAAGGGGTGATCGTCGCCGACGTCGACCTCGGGTATGAGCGGGCCGGGAGGTCGACGCGGTACGAGGCGCCGAGGCCGGTGGTGCCGGTCGCCGAGGCGACGCTCGTGTACCGCGGGCATCCGGCCGGGGAGGCGTACGCGCGGTGGCTCGACGAGGCGCGGGGGCTGCTCGCGCGGGATGACGACGACGCGCTGGAGGCGGTCGTCGCGCGGCTCGAGCAGGGGCGCGACGTGCTGCTGAACGCCGGCGCGCTCTCCGGGGCCGCAGCGCGGGGGAGGCGGCTCAGACGGCTGTACGGCGAGCTCGACAGGGTGACGAGCGTCGAGCAGCTACGGCAGTTCACACGGGAGGTGGTGCTCCCGGCGGAGGTGCTGCCGCTCGAGGCGCTGCGGGCGGCGATGGCCGGCGCGGCCGCCGACGTGGTGTTCGGGTGGATGGCGCAGCGTGAGGCGCGGGAGGCCGGGTTCGCCGAGGTCGAGGCGCGGCTCCGGAAGGCGGTGGACGCGACGCGGGGGGCCGGCGAGTGGACGAGCGACGGCGCGGCGGCGCTCGGGGCTGTGGCGCAGGCGGTGCGCGGCCCGCGCGAGGTAGACGAGGGGAGGCAGGACGGGAGGCCGGCGCCGGAGGTGCGGGTGGTGCTGCCGGGAGGGCTCGACCCGGCGGCGCTCGGGACGAAGCGGGTCGGGGGGTGGATCCTCGCGTTTCAGAGGCGGCCCGCTGACCTGATCGAGGTCGTCAAGGATCGCCTGCGGCGCGCGGCGGCTGATGCTGAAGCGCGGTGGCCCGCCGAGGAGCTGGACGAGCACGGGCACGTCACGCGGTTCTCCAAGCATCAGATCGATGCGGCAGAGGACCTTCGCCTGCTCGCGATGACGGAGGGGAGACAGCGTATCGCGACCGTTGGTGTCTCGTCCGAGAGCCAGAGCGTTCCTCCCGAGATCCTGATTGCATCTTCCCAAGACGACGGGTGGGTCCTGTGGACCGACGGTGGCGAGGGATCCCTCGGTGGTCGCTCGGAGGGACTGCTCGCCGCGCTCGCCGAGACCGGGCTTGCGGGGGCCGCCTGCGACGAGGTCCCATCGGATGCGCGGCGGGACCGGATCGCGAGACTCTTGCCCCGCTTCGACGGCGCGCGCGCCGTGATCGCGGCGCTCCGCGACCAGCGGCTGCGCGAGGTCGACGGCAGGTTCGTGGAGCCCGACGCCCGTGTCGACGGGGGGGAGCCGACACCGATGCTCGGCGCCCTCGACGCATGGCTGTCGTCGGGCGAGCCGACGGCCCTCGTCCTCGGCGAGTTCGGCCTCGGGAAATCGACAGCGCTCGCCGTGTGGGCCGACAGGCGCTGGGAGTCCGCGGCGACGCCGCTGCCGCTCCTCGTGAACCTCGCCGGCGCGTCCCCGTCGGCGAGCGCGGAGCAGCTCCTGCTCCAGGCCGCCGGGCTCGCGGATGCTCCCGAGAACCGCGCAGCCGTGCGCCTCCTGACTCGGCATCGCCTGCTCGTGCCCTGCTTCGACGGCTTCGACGAGATGGCGACGCGCCTCGAGGCCGCGGAGCTCGCGGGCCGGCTCTCCGGGCTGCTCGAGATCGCGGCGGGCGGAGGAAAGGTGCTCGTCTCCTCGCGGGACAACTACTTCCCCAGCCAGGCGCACCTCACGACGACGACCGACAGCGCTCTCTCGCAGGCGCTCGGCGCGCCGGCGGGGATCCGGCGCGTCGTGGTCCAGCCGTTCACCGACGATCACGTGCGCGATCTCGTGCGGCAGATCCGCGGCGAGGGCGGCGCCGCGGCGGCGCTCTCGCGCATCGCCGGGATCTACGACCTCAAGGACCTCGTGCACCGGCCGCTGCTTCTCGGGATGGTGCTGGCCACGCTGGACGACCTCTCTCCCGGCGCGCAGGTCGGCCGGGCGGACCTCTACGAGGCGTACCTGAAGCGATGGCTCGACAACACGCGGAAGGACGACCCGGAGTGCTTTACTGACGAGCAGAAGAAGGAGTTTGCAGAGGCGCTGGCCGAGCAGCTCTGGCGGTCTGGAAAGGCGACCTGCACGTGGCAGGAGCTCCAGAGGTCCGTCCGCGCTCGCCTCTTCCCGCTCCTGCCCGAGGGCATGCCGCCGGGGGCGGCGTTCCTGGAGATCCAGGGTGGGGCGTTCTTCGTCCACGAGGGCGAGGACGGGTATCGCTTCGCGCACAAGTCGTTCCTCGAGTACTTCCTCGCCCGCGCGCTGGTCGCGACGCTGCCTGAGCGGCCGGAAGCGGCGCTCCGGACAAGGCCGATCACGCAGGAGGTCGCGGCGTTCGTCGGAGAGATCCTGAGGGCGGACGGGGAACCGAGGCGCGCGAGCGCGGTCCGCGCGGTCCAGTCGTTCCTGGCGGAGGATCGGCGGCCGCTCCAGCGACCCGGTGAGGCCGCCGAGAACGCCCTGCGGCTGCTGCTCGGGCTTTCGCGATGGGCAGGCGATGCGGCGGACTGGATCCCGGGCGGCGCGGATCTCCGCGGGGCGCAGCTCGCCGGCGAGGATCTTCGTGGGGCACGCTTCGCCGGCGCGAAGCTGGAGGGGGCGAACCTCGCCGGCGCCGATCTCTCCAGAGCGGATCTGACGGGCGCCGTGCTGAGCGAAGCCACGCTGTCGGGCGCAAAGCTCGACGGCACGATCCTCCGAGGTGTGATTGCGCATCGCGCAGACTTCACGCAGGCCGAGGCGAACGGTGCCGTGGCCGAGGCGGCGGACCTCACGGGCGCGGTCTTCCGGCAGTCGACCTGGACAGGATGCCTCTGGAGGGGCGCGCGGGCCGAGGGCGCCAATACAAGCGCGTGGATGACGGCGGGAACGGACGAGCCCCTCGAGCGCGGGCGCAACCTGGCCCCGATACCGCCGCAGGTTCAAACGGAGCTCGTCTCGGGACACACCGCTCCCATCGACGCGATTGCCTGGGCGCCTGACGGCAAGCGCCTGGCGAGCGCCGGGCACGACACGACAGTGCGCCTCTGGGACGCGGACACAGGCCACGAGATCGCTCGCCTCGAGGGACATTCGAATTCGGTCAGGGCCGTGGTCTGGCACCCCGGCGGCAAGCGCCTGGCGAGCGCTGGGCACGACAGGACGGTGCGACTCTGGGATGCGGACACCGGCCACGAGCTCGCTCGCCTGAGTGGACATTCGAATTTGGTCAGGGCCGTGGCCTGGCACCCCGACGGAAAGCGCCTGGCGAGCGCTGGTGACGACAGGACGGTGCGACTCTGGGATGCGGACACCGGCCACGAGCTCGCTCGCCTGAGTGGACATTCGAATTTGGTCAGGGCCGTGGCCTGGCACCCCGACGGAAAGCGCCTGACGAGCGCCGGACACGACAGGACGGTGCGCCTCTGGGATACCGGCACCGGCCACGAGCTCGCTCGCCTGAGTGGACATTCGGATTGGGTCAGGGCCGTGGCCTGGCACCCCGACGGAAAGCGCCTGGCGAGCGCCGGACACGACAGGACGGTGCGCCTCTGGGACGCGGACACGGGCCAAGAGCTCGCTCGACTCAAGGGACACGCAACTGGGGTCACGGCCGTGGCCTGGCACCCCGACGGAAAGCGCCTGGCGAGCGCCGGTGACGACGAGACGGTGCGACTCTGGGACGCGGACACTGGCCACGAGCTCGCTCGACTCGAGGGACATTCGGATTGGGTCAGGGCCGTGGCCTGGCACCCCGACGGAAAGCGCCTGGCGAGCGCTGGTGACGACAGGACAGTGCGACTCTGGGACACCTGCACCAGCAACGAGCTCGCTCGCCTGGAGGGACACGCAACTGAGGTCAGGACACTGGCCTGGCACCCCGACGGAAAGCGCCTGGCGAGCGCCGGTGACGACAAGACGGTGTGCGTCTGGGACACCGACACCGGCCACGAGCTCGCTCGCCTCGAGGGACACCCAATTAGGGTCAGGGCCGTGGCCTGGCACCCCGACGGAAAGCGCCTGGCGAGCGCCGGTGACGACAAGACGGTGCGCCTCTGGGACGCCGACACCGGCAATGAGCTCGCCCCCTTCGGGCGACATTCGAACCCGGTCAGGGCCGTGGCCTGGCACCCCGACGGAAAGCGCCTGGCGAGCGCCGGCGACGACAAGACAGTGCGCCTCTGGGACGCGGACACGGGCCAAGAGCTCGCTCGACTCGAGGGACATTCGGATTGGGTCAGGGCCGTGGCCTGGCACCCCGACGGAAAACGCCTGGCAAGCTCCGGTGACGACAAGACGGTGCGCCTCTGGGACACCGGCACCGGACACGAGCTCGCTCGCCTCGAGGGACACGCGGCTGAGGTTACGGCCGTGGCCTGGCACCCCGACGGAAAGCGCCTGGCGAGCGCCGGCGGCGGCAGGATCGTGCGCCTCTGGGACGCCGACACCGGCCACGAGCTCGCTCGCCTTGAGGTACACCCAATTAGGGTCAGGGCCGTGGCCTGGCACCCCGACGGAAAGCGCCTGGCGAGCGCCGGAGACGACAAGGCGGTGTGCGTCTGGGACGCCGACACCGGCCACGAGCTCGCTCGGCTCGAGGGACATCGATCCAAGATCAGGGCGATTGCATGGCACCCCGATGGAAAGCGCCTGGCGAGCGCCGGGAGCGACGCGGTACGGATCTGGAATGCCTTCGACGGCAAGCTCCTCGCCTCGTTCGAGTCGGCGGGCTTCGCCACCCTCACCCGCACCGCCGGTGGCTTCTGCTCGTTCGGTGACCTTCACCCCGACCGCGCTCGCCTCGCGCTCCGGCGCCCCGACGCGACGACCACGCTTTACCTTCCCCTCGCCGGCTTCCGTGACGTCCTCCACCGCCCCGACAAGGTGAAGGCTGCGCTCTCCGGGGATCTCAGCGGCGACAACCTCGGCGAGGAGCTCACCAGGCACGGCTACCCGGGTGGCGTCCCCTGGGATGGCGAAGCGCACGTAATCAGGGCTCGCCCCTCTCCGCCCGCCCTCCCCGCCGCTGTCCCCGCGACTGCCGGCCCTGCACCAGCGCTCACCGCTCGTGCGATAGCCGCCGCTGCCCCCGCCGCCGCCGCCCCCGCCCCCTCCCCCACGCCTGCCATCCGCGAGCTCGCTCTCGAATCGCTCTCCCTCCCCGCCGGCGCCCTCCTCAACCCCTTCCGCCCCGGCCCCGCCCTCACCGACGCTTCCGCCCTCCCCGGCCGCGCCCCCGTCCTCGCCGAGCTCCTCGCCCTCATCGACAGTCGCAGCCCCGCCGTCCTCCGCGGCCCTCGCCGCGCGGGCAAGACCTCCATCCTCCACCACCTCGCCGCGCGCCTCTCCCCTGCCCGCGCCGTCCACCACCGCTCTCTCGAGGGCCGCGCCTCTCCCCTCCGCACCGCCGACGATCTCGCCCTCTTCCTCGACCCCTCTCTCCAGTCCGACGCCACCCCCGCGCTCACCTTGCGCAACCGCCTCTCCAGCGCCGGCAACGCCGTCCTGCTCCTCGACGAGGTCGCCAACCTCCACCAGGCCGACGCCACCGTCTTCGCGTGGCTGCGCGCCGTGGGCCAGGAGAGGACCAGCATCGTCCTCGTCGGCTCGCACTGGGACTGGGTCACCGTCGTCGAGCACGCCTTCGCCGCGGCCCCGGGCTCCTCGTTCGGCAACGACGTCACCCCGGTCAACCTCGGCCCGCTCGAGCCGGCGGATGCGATCCGCTTCCTCGTCGACACCGCCCCTCCCGACGTCCCCGTGGAGGCCGAGCGCACCGCCCGCTGGATCGTCGAGCTCTGCGGCCCATGGCCGTTCTATCTCCAGGTCATGGGCTACGCCCTTGTCCAGGCCGTCCGCGCCGGCCAGCGCCGCGCCCTGGTCGAGCGCGCCGGCGTGCGCGAGCTCTACGAGCAACGCCTGCTCCTCGACCGCGACGCGGCCTTCTTCCGCGCCCGCTGGGCCGAGCTGCCCGAGCGCGCGCGCGGCGTCCTCGGCGCGCTCCGCGGCGCGCCCGACGCGGCGCTGCCCGAGGTGCGCAGGCTGCCTTCCGAGGACGTCGCCGTCCTCTGCGACGCGGGCCTCTGCGATGCATTCGGGGCATGGCTCGCGGATCCGCCGTTCTTCGACTGGATTCGACGGATCGCCAGGCAGACAGGGAGGGAGTCATGACGCGCGCGTTCGACGTGAGGAGATCCTACGCACCGGAGCGCGATGTCCGCGATCACGCGCAGCTCCTGGATCTCTTGCTGTCCTTGCCGGTGAACGGCGTGATATGGCCGCTCGTCGGCGCGCGCAGGGCCGGGAAGACGTGGACGCTCAAGGCGCTCGAGCACCACCTCGGCCTCGCCGACAAGACGCGCGTGCGTTACCTCGACCTCCGCAAGTTCGGCCGGGCGCTCCCCAGCGTGCCGCCGGGGACAACGCTCCTCCTGGATGAGCCGCAGCTCGCCGGCCAAGGCGGCAGCCCGCGCGACGCGAGCGCCTTCCTGCGCTGGTGCGTCGACCTCTACACGACCAACACAACGATCTTCCTGGCGATGAGCCCCGCCGAGTGGATCGCGCTCGAACGCGCCGCCGCCAACGACGCCGGGCTCGTCTGCTCGCGGGACATGCGCTTCCTCGATCCCCTCACCCACAGCGAGGCGCTCAAGCTCGCCCGCACCGCGGTGTCGAGGGCGCTCCTCCCCGAGCTGCCCGCAACCTGGCGCCGGAATCCCTTCCTGCTCGAGCTCGTCTTCGAGCTCGCCGAGCAATCTCCCGCTCTGGCGAACACCCCGTGGACGCTCCTGCGAACGGCGCGCGTGCGCAGCGAGCTCCGGGAGTTCGCGTACCACCGCGCCGTGTTCGACGACGGGCTCACCGAAACGCAGCGGGGCGTGCTCCGCGAGATCGCGCGCGGCGCGGCGCCCCGCGACGAGAACGTCGATCTGCTCGAGCGATGCGGCCTCGTGGAGCGGCGCGGCGGGCGGCTCGTGCTGGCCGATCCAATCCTCGAAGCGAACCTGTGCCCGCTGAGGATCCACCATGTCTCCGACATCCACTTCGGACCGAAATCCGCCGAACGCGTCGACGTGAAGGAGAGAAACCAGCACGGCAACACGATGAAGAGCGGGCTGGGCCCGCCGCGCGTCTGCGATCACTACACCGAGCACGTCGCTGAGCTCGCCGCGGCCGGCCGCGCGCCGCACCTGCTCGTCGTGTCCGGCGACATCGCCGAGTGGGCGGACGACGCCCAGTATGTCGAAGCCCGGGTCTGGCTCGATCAGATATCGAGCCTCCTCGCGGATCACCCTCGCTTGCCGCCCGACGAGCCCAACGTGCTGCTCGTGGGCGGCAATCACGACGTCGACTGGCGGCAAGCGGCGGCGCCCGCGCAGGCCGGGACGCAGGCGCGCCACGCGCCTTTCGCGAGGGCGTTCGGCGATCACCCGCGCTGCGCGCGGCCGCCGCTCGAGGAGCCGCCGGCGACACGGGCGCTCGCCGTGGCGCGGTATGCGGATCTCGGGGTGGAGTTCGCGCTGCTCGGATCGGCGGAGTTCGGCGGCGAGGAGGAGAAGGATCCGGTCCGGGACGAGCTCCTCTCGCTCATCGGCCGCCTGCGGCAAGGCGCGATCGAGGAGCCGGACGCCGAGCGCGCCGCGGCGCTGCGCGACCACGTGGCGCGCATCGATCCCGGCCTGGTGCACAACGCGGATCTCCAGCGCCTGCGCAGGGCGCAGTGGCACGCGCCGATCCGGATCGCGGTCCTGCATCACCCGGTGTCCCCGCTGCCGTCCACCGAGCTCGCCCGCTTCGGCGGCCTGATCAACGCCGGTGAGGTGAAGGACGCGCTGGCCCACAAGGAGTTCTGCCTGGTGCTCCACGGCCACAGCCACACGGGATGGTTCGGCAAGGAGCAATGGCCGGAGCGGCACGAGGACTGGACGATCCGTATCGCCGCGGCGCCGTCGCTCTCCAGCCGGGAGGTGCAGGAGCACAACGGCTACAACGAGATCGAGATAGCGCGCGACGGCGTGGGCGGCGAGGTCGGCTATCAGATCCACGTGAGGCGCATGGTGAGAGAGGGCGCGACCTGGACGCGGCGCGCGTCGATGGGGCCGTTCGCGCCGGGGAAGTAGCGCCGCGGCCGGGAGGCGCGCGATCGCAGCGGGGAGCGCAGGGCCACGCCTGGAGAGTACGCGGGCCGAGCTCGGACCTGTCGGCCCTTTTTCGGAGCCTGCGCCGAGACCTCTGGCTTGTGGCTGTCCCTGGCCCGACGTCGGGCTAAAGAGGCCACAACTTCCCTGAGGTTGAGCGGCGCCACCAGCGCACGCCCAGAACGGATCGACTCATGTTCATTCGGTCTACTCGACGATTTTCTATTTGACGCCCAGATCACACTCAGAAGAATAGCGTCTGTACCAACACCGCGTGTCGCGGCTCGCCAGGAGCCTCTACCATGTCGATGCGCTTCCATGGCACGGTCGGCCTGTGCTGCGCTTGTATGCTCGTCGTCGCCCCCGAGCCGGCGCTGGCGCTCGAGTTCAGTGGCGGCGTGAGCGTCGGCGGGATCCAGCTCGGGACCGAGCCCGAGCTCGCCGTCAGCCCTTTCGTCGGGTGGCTCTGGCGCAGAACGAGCGACTTCCGGATCGAAGTCCACAACGTGCTCAGCATTGTTCCAGGAGCAGGCGTCGGGGTTTACGGCCGGACGGCGGTCACCTTCGGGTACACCACGAAGACCGGCAACGTCAGCCTCGGGCCGTCGCTCTCGATCTACCTGATGCGGGTGTGCGGCCCCTTGATCTGCGACCGCGTGATGGGGGTCGCTCCGGGCGGCCGCGCCCAGTCCGACTGGTACTTCGCCGGGCGCCTCGGGGCGTCCACGAGCGTCAATGTGGACTGGGCGGGTGGTAGTAGCCGTGTGCTTCCTGGCAGCATGGTGCTGATGGTCACGGCTGGGCCTATCTGGAGGTTCGGGGGAGAGTCAAGATGAAGAGGGGGATTGTGCTTCTGTTTCTCGGTCTCACCGGGTGTAACTTCGACCTGGGAGAATGTTACGTCCGGGGTGATGGAAAGGAGGGGGCCGGCGGGAGCATCATCACCCCCACGGGCGGGGTCGGAGGCTTCGGGTATGTACCTCTCCAGCCGCAGAATCACACCGGCTACGACGAGGATCCGTGCAGCGGCGGCTCACAGGTCGCCGAATGTACGGTCACATGGAAGGCGGATTCGGTTCAGTGCAAGAACCGGGGTGAGGCAGGTACCTGCACCACGCTCTACCAGGGCCATCATGGGAGCCTGGACGAAGCCAAGGAACGATGTGAATATGCCAACGGGGTGCACCTCGGCTCGGGCGTGCAGTCGTGCGGCCCGTGCCGGTGGGTAAATGGTGCAAATGGGGATTGCAAGGAGCGCTGCAAGCAGAAGTGCGACGAAATTCACGATGGCTGTCATGAGGACTGCACGAAGCGCGATCCCACGGCAACGTGTCGCGAGAAGTGCAACACTCGTTATGCCAGGTGCCTTCGCGACTGCGAGGATGGATGCAGGTAAGTTCCAATGTTTGAGTTAACCACGACATTTACCCCAGCGGACGGCAGTCCGCAGCGAACCATCACGCTTCGCATGAGTGACGTGCGGCTCGATTCCGATGGTACTTCATGGTCTGTTGCCGTGGAGATCCTCGGGTTCAAGGATGATGACAGAGTTCGGTTAAAACAGGTAGACTGGACACAGGCGATCGTAGATGGTGCGCAATTCATCGCTCGGAGGGTCAACGACAAGGTCGAGAATGCAGGTGGCGGAACGCTCGACCCACCCATTTGGAACACGACGTGGGGAACTTGAGGGAGTGGACGCAATGGTTGACGCCTGTGCTCGGCGCGGTGCTCAAGCTCGGCCATATCGCGTGCGAGGTCGTCAGCGTCCCCGGGGTGAGTTCCGCGATCACGAGACCGGGGCCAGGTCACCGTCCGCCTGGTCGAACGTGCTGGGGGAGTGGCGGCCGCTGGCTCGAGCGGGATGCAGGCGAACTCGGAGCGCGCCGTTGTCGCGCTATATGGCGCCCGAGTCATTGGCAGCGTCAAGGATTGTGAACAATGAACATCTTAGAGATCGTCTCCACCTTCACGCCATCGGACGGAAGCGCGCCACGGACTATAACGATCCGTATTAGCGACCTCCGCGAGGAACCCGACGGGTTGTGGTCTGTGGCCGTGGACGTGCTCGGATTCAAGACCGATGATCACGTGCGCCTCAAGGGCGCTGACTGGCTGAATACCATCGAGAGTGCGGCCGGCTTTATTCGAAGGCTGGCGGGAGGTAAGGTCAGGGATTGCGGTGGTACTATCACCCCGCTCCTTCTTCCGCCTTGACGTCTGGACCGTAAGAGTCCGAGCTCGCGCCGCGCCCTGGCCGCCGTAGCCGCCGGCCCCGCCTTGGCCACACCGGCCGCCCATGCAGCCCTGAAGACGTCCACATCGGCGGCGCCCGGTGTGCCTCGGCCGCCTCGCTGCCTTCCTGGCGTGGCCCTCCGTCACCGCCGGGGTCGCCGGAGACCATCGTGAGCACGCTGTCGCGCACGGTCACCCGGGAGTGAAGCGCGAGAACGCCGATGGTTGGAGGTCGGTACGGACCGGTGGCCTGGGTAACGGTTCAGACCGGCAGCCTGGGTAGCACCTGGACGGACCGGGAGCTTCGGTGACACATGTCGTAGAGGACCGGCGACGGAGGAGCGCTGGTGCCTTGGAAAGAGACATGTTCAGTGGACGAGAGGCTTCGGTTCATCGCGCAGGTAAACGAGTCGGACGAGACGTTCGCGGAGCTGTGCCGGCGGTTCGGCATCAGCCGGAAGACGGGGTACAAGTGGGTGGAGCGCTACGAGCAGGCCGGACCGAGCGGGCTGGAGGAGCGGCGGCCCGTGGCGCACACATTCCCGCATGCGACGCCAACGGTGCTCGTCGACGCGCTGATCGAGCTGCGGAAGGAGCGCCCCACGTGGGGGCCGAAGAAGCTGCGCGCCCGGCTGGAGAGCCTGGGCGTGGAGGGGCTACCGGCGGCAAGCACCATCGGCGAGCTGCTCAAGAAGCATGGGATGATCCGGCCCCGTCGGCGGCGCGTGGTGACGCCACCGACCGCGATGCCGCCGCCGCTGGCTCCAGCGGAGCAGCCTAATGACACATGGTGCGTCGACTTCAAGGGGCATTTCGCGCTCGGCGACAAGACCCGGTGTCACCCGCTCACGTTGACGGATCAGGCGACGCGGTACTTGCTCAAGTGCGAGGGCGTGGCGAAGCCGGACGAGGCCTCGGTGCGGCCGCACTTCGAGCGCCCGTTCCGCGAGTTCGGGCTGCCGCATCGCATCCGCTCGGACAACGGCCCGCTGTTCGCCACGATTGGCATCGGTGGGCTCTCGGCGCTCTCGGTCAGCTGGATCAAGCTCGGTATTCATCCCGAGCGGATCGAGCGCGGTAAGCCGCAGCAGAACGGCCGCCACGAGCGAATGCACAAGACGTTGAAGGCGGAGGCGACATCGCCGCCAGAAGCCAACTTGGCAGCGCAGCAGCGCGTCTTCGACCGGTTTCGGCACGAGTACAATGATCAGCGTCCGCACGAGGCGCTCGGCCAGAGGACGCCGGCTTCGCGCTACACGCCCTCGCGCCGCTCGATGCCGAGCAAGCCCTCGTCGCCGGAGTACCCGGACACGATGGCCATTCGACGCCTTGACGACCAAGGACGGATGCTGTTCGGGGGCTCGCAGACCACCATCTCCTCACTGCTCGCCGGCGAGCCCGTGGGGCTGATTCCGAGCGCCGATGACGTCTGGGAGCTGTACTACGGCCCGGTTCTGCTCGCGCAGGTCACTCTGAAGAACAAGGAGCTGAAGCTGGCCAGGGCGCGGTGACCTGCCCGAACTCACACCGGATCGTGAGAAGAGGCTCGTGTGTACCGCGACCACGGGGAGCGGTTGGTGTATAGATCCTGGCGGTCCGAGAAAGCGCGGCGAGCGTGTCGCGTCGACGAGGATCCGGTCCCTGTTTCCAGTCCTCCCGGAGCAGGGGCCCGTGGCTCAAGGAAGTGTCACCGCAGCTCCCGGTCAGAAGTGTTACCAGGGCTCCGCTCGTACACCCTCTCGGCCTCCGCTCATACACTTCCCGTCCCCGGCGGCCTCCTGCGCGGCCCCAGCGGCCCTCCTGCGCAGCTGCGGCGGCCTCCTACGCGATCTCAGCACCCCTCCTGCGTGGCCCTGGCGGTCCTGCTGCGCGGCCCCGGCAGGCTCCTGCGCGGCCTCGGCGCCCTTCCTGCGCGGTCTCAGCCCCCCCCCTGCGCACCCAATTTGGTGTCCTAACGTACAACCAAGCGGCTCCTGCGCGGTCCCAGCGCCCCTCCTGCGCACCCAATTTGCTGTCCCATCACACGTCCCCGTGGCTCCTACGCAGCCCCGGCGCGCTCCTGCGCAGCCCCGGCCCCCCTCCTGCGCAGCCCCGGCCCCTCCTATGCGCCCCACTTGGTGTCCTGCATTACCGGAAATCAACTCCCGTGTCTGGAGGATGCGCTCGTGTTGCCTCCGTCGGTGGTGTGGTTCCAATCCGGGCTGCTCGGATCGGCGCGCACCCGGTCACCCGCGCCAAATACAACGTCTTCGTCGAGGCGACGGGCGCCTCGGCGCCGCCCTCCGCGGGCCGCACTCCCCGGTGCACTGCCCCTCGACGCCGATCGCGATGGCTGACCAGCAGGCGCCCTGACCGCGCACCGCGTGCCGTGATGGCCACGGCGCGGACATCCATCGGAAACACACGCTCGACAACCCATTTGCCGCCCGACATCGGCCGGAAACATACGATCGACAGCCCATCCAGGGTCCGACATCGACCGGAAACATACGATCTGCAGCCCATTTGTGCTCCGACATCGATCGGAAACATACGATTTACGACCCATTTACGGTCCTTGTTTTATGGATCCGTCCTGAGGCCTCGAGCTGCGCACCGCGAGGTCCTTCAGAACCGCACCTTACGAGGACCCATGACCCAGGCTACCAAGGCGACCAAGATCGAGCTATTTTCGCTGTCGACTCCAGCGATGCGCGCATTCCACTTGACCTGGCTGGCGTTCTTCGCCTGCTTCTTTGCGTGGTTCGCGGTTGCGCCGCTGATGCCGGTCATCAAGGGCGAATTCGGGCTGACCAAGGAGCAGATCGCCAACATCAACATCGCCGCCGTGGGAATCACGGTCGCGGGTCGCCTGCTGATCGGGCCGCTCTGCGACAAGTACGGTCCGAGGGCGACCTACACGTGCTTGCTGGCGCTCGGCGCCATCCCCGTGCTCGGGATCGCGCTGGCGCGGAGCTATGAGGTCTTCCTGTTCTTCAGGCTGCTGATCGGCATGATCGGCGCGAGCTTCGTCATCACGCAGTACCACACGTCCGTCATGTTCGCTCCCAACGTGGTCGGCACCGCGAACGCCACGAGCGCGGGCTGGGGCAACGCCGGAGGGGGGGTCACGCAGTCGACCATGCCCTGGGTGCTCGCGGCGGTGCTGAGCCTGGGTGTCAGCTCCTCGATGGGCTGGCGCCTCGCGATGGTGGTGCCGGGCGCGCTCATGCTCGTCGTGGCGGTCCTCTACTGGAAGTTCACCCAGGACTGCCCGCAAGGGAACTACAAGGACCTCCGCGCGGCGGGCGTCGAGATCGAGGGCGGGAAGAAGGGCGGATGGGCGGTCTTCAAGGCGGCGATGGGCAACTACCGGTCCTGGATGTTGTTCGTCACGTACGGAGCCTGCTTCGGGATCGAGCTCTTCGTGCACAACGTGGCGGCCAGCTACTTCGTGGACCGCTTCAAGCTGGATCTCCAGACCGCGGGCATGGCCGCGGGCAGCTTCGGGCTCCTGGCGCTGTTCGCGCGCGCCGTGGGCGGCATCCTCTCCGATCGGCTGGCCCATCGGAAGGGCCTGGACGCGCGCACGACCCTCCTGTTCGCGCTGATGGTCGGCGAGGGGCTCGGCCTGCTCTGGTTCTCCCGGACGCAGACGGCGGGGATGGCGGTGGTCGCGATGATCTGCTTCGGGCTCTTCACGCACATGGCGTGCGGCGCAACCTACGCGCTCGTGCCCTTCATCGATCGCAAGGCGCTCGGCGGCGTCGCGGGCATCGTGGGCGCGGGCGGCAATGTCGGCGCTGTCGCGGCGGGCTTTCTGCTCAAGGCGGTCGGCGACACCCAGGACTGCTTTGCGGTGCTGGGCTTCGCCGCGCTCGTCTCGTCGGTGTGCGCGATCCTTGTGCGGTTCACGGCCGCCCACAAGGCCAGCGAACAGGCCCTCTACGACAAGGCCCTCGCCGAGCGCCTCGCCCAGAGCGGCGCCCCGGCCACGGTCGGCCTCGCGCGCGCGAGCTGAACACGCCTCGAGGGCGCCACCCTCGCCGGCGACCGCGTGCACGTCAATCACCTCGCACGCGCGCGACGAGAACGGCGTCCTCGCGAGGCCGCGTTACGCCGCCTCCGGAGCGCGGTCTCTCGCGCAGTAGCGCTCGATCCACTCGACGATGCGGCGGCTATAGAACACGCGGTGGCTCGGCTTGCCGTGCTCGGCGAGGTGGTGATCGCCGCCAGGAAAGCGGATGAACTCGACGGGCGCCTTGCCCGAACGCGCGAGCGCCGCGAAGAGCTCCTCCGACTGGCCGATGGGGCAGCGGTGGTCCTCCTCGCCACACAGGATCAGGGTGGGTGTCGTGGCCTCGCCGGCCGATGACACCGGCGAGAGCTTGCGGTAGAGCTCTCGCTTGTCGAACGGCTCTCCTCGCATGTCGTGGGGATCGACGTAGTAGCCGGTGTCGGACGTCCCGAAATGGGACTCGAGGTTCGCCACCGGCGCGCCCGAGACGGCGGCGCGGAAGCGCTTCGTTTTGCCGATCGCCCACGCCGCCATGAAGCCGCCGTACGACTTGCCCGCGATGGCGACGCGATCGCCGTCGACCGTGCCCTCGGCGACAAGCTCGTCGATGGCGGCGAGGTGCTCCGGCAGATCGCGCTCGCCCCAGCGCCCCCGCAGACGATCGGCGAACTCCTTCCCCTGCCCGGTCGAGCCGACCGGGTTCAAGGACAGGACGGCCCACCCGCGGGACACCAGCACATACCAGTATGGCCGGTACGTGAAGCCGAACTCGACAGAGGCGTGCGGGCCCCCGTGCACATGGACGAGCAGCGGTACGGGTCCCCCGCCGCCTCCCGGCGGCAGCATCAGCAGGCCGACGTTCTTCATCCCCGACGCGCCACGGAACTCCCGCAGCGAGACGTCGGGCCACGCGCGATCGCTGCCCCACGCCTCGTTGACGTCGATGAGGAGCCGCGCGTCCGAGCCGTCCCAGCGCGCGCTGCCAAGCAGGCCGCAGAGGCGCATGCTGCTCCACAGGAACGCGATGGCTCCGGCGCCGGGCGCCGCGCTGATCTGCGTGATCTGACGATCGTCCGAGATGGCCTTGCGGAGCGCGCGCTGCTCGACCGAGACCAGGGCGACGTCCGAGGTGCTCTCGGTCGCGAGCGCCACGGCGATCTCGCGCCCGTCCGCGGACCACGCCGGGGGCATCAGCTTGCCGAGCGGGAAGCTCGCGACCTCCGTGTCCTCCGAGGTGACCATGCGCGGCTCCGCCTCGCCGCGCGCGTCGACGACCCAGACGTGCAGCCGCGAGGCGCCGTCCTCGCGCGGGCCGTAGAAGGCGAGGGTGCGCCCGTCCGGCGACCAGGAGGGCATCGTGGCGAGCGGGCAGCTGCGCGTCACCTGCCGGAGCCCTTCGCCCGACGGCGTCATCACCCAGAGGTCGCTGCGGTGGGCGTCACGGGGGCCCGCCCGCGTCCGGCTGAACGCGATGAGGCGCCCGTCGGGCGACCACGCCGGGTCGCTCTCGTTCGCGTCACCGCGCGTGATCTGCCGCGCCTCGCCCCCCTCGGCAGGGACGATGAAGAGGTGCGTCCGGCGGTCCAGCACGAACCCCACCCCATCGCTCTTGTACAGGGCCCTCGTCACCACCCGCGGAGCCCCCGGCGGCGCATCGGAGGCGACCTTCGCCGAGAAGACCAGGGCAGCGCCGTCAGGCGACCAGGCGGGGAGACCGGCGCCCGACTTGAGGTCGGTCAGCCGCCTCGCCTCGCCGCCGTCGATCCGGATCACATAGAGCTGCGCCGGGCCGCCGTCCCGATCCGAGAGGAAGGCGATCTGCGAGGAGTCTGGAGAGAAGCGGGGGCTCTCGTTCGTGTCCGAGCCGAACGTGATCTGCCGGGGAGCGCCTCCGCTCGCGGGGATCAGCCACAGGTTGGAGACGTAGGTGTCTGCCTTAGCGTCGATCTCCTCGAGGACATAGACGATCCAGCGGCCGTCGGGCGAGAGGACCATCTCGGCGACGAGCTTGAACGACAGCAGATCGTCCGGCTCGAAGCGGCGCGCGTGGGGATGTCGCATGGTACAGAAAGGCGAGCCGTGAGGGCGGATGTCAAGACCACCTCGGAGCGGCAAGGATCTCACGAGAGGACGCGCTGCGTACGGTGGACGGGATGCGCTTAGGGAACTGCGCATCTCCCCGACAGCAGCGCCGACAGGCTTGCTCGCTCGTGCGTCAAGGGGTGATGGGCTCGTCGATTCCATCCGTCGGGATCGCCGGACGGCTGGCTCTCGCCGGTGGAGCGAAGGGGCGAATTCATGTGGGCTTCGAGCGCGCGCAGCAGGGCTCCTCGGCTCGCGGTCCGGCCGAGCACCTCGAGCGCGCGCCGCGTCCGCCGCGCCATCGAGAGCCCGCAGCGCGCCACCCGCACCCGCTCGGGGCCTCGCCCGTCATCGTCTTGTCTTCCGGAGGAGGCCGTGATCCGTTGCGAAGGAGATGGCTCGGTGATGGAATGCCCCCGTGGACCGTGACTCCGTACTTGCGCTGTTTGACCAGCAGATCAGGCAGGGGCGCTCGGGCGAGCCGGCGACTGAACGATCCGGCTTCGCCCGCCACGCCGTACGGGCGGAGGGCTCGGACGGGAGCTGGGCGACCATCGTCTGGTCCGACCTCGATGAGACGACCGTGGACCTCGCGATCGCCGAGCAGATCGCGCGCTTCGCGCCGCTCGGGCGTGCCTTCGAGTGGAAGCTCTACACCCACGATCGGCCGGCGGACCTGGGGCAGCGGCTGGTCGCTGCCGGTTTTCATCCGGAGCCGGAGGAGGCGCTGCTCGTCGCCGACACCGCCGAGCTCCCCACCGAGGTGGGGCTGCCCGAAGGCGTGCGGCTGCTTCGCGTGACCGATGCCGAGGGCGTGCGGCTGGTCGTCCGGGCGCACGAGGCGGCCTTCGGTACGGATCACGCTTCGCTGGAGCGCAGGCTGGTGACGCAGCTGGCAGAGGAGCCCGAGGCGATGGCCGCCGTGGTCGCGATGGCCGGCGACGTCCCCATCTGCGCTGGCAGGGTCGAATTCCACCGAGGGACGCAGTTCGCCAGCCTCTGGGGCGGAGGGACCGCGCCTGCGTGGCGTGGTCAAGGCGTTTACAGGGCGCTCGTCGCGTACAGGACCCGCCTCGCCGCCGAGCGCGGTTATCGTTACCTCCAGGTCGATGCTCGGCCCGACAGTCAGCCCATCCTGTCGCGGCTCGGCTTCGTCCGACTCGGCACGACCGTCCCGTACATTTACGAGCGGTAGGCGGCGCATAAAGCACCACCGCGGGCGCCCGATCGAGGTATCCCGGCGTCGCGCGCGCCCGCGCGCTGGCCTCGGACCGCGGGCTCCGGCCAGCGCGCGGGCGCCGATCAGGGCACGATCTCCCGGATGCTGCCCTTCTCGTGCAGGAGCCCGTCGGGGCCCACGTGGGTCCGAGCAGCCTCGCGAACGCAATAAAATCGCCATTCGACGTGGCGGCGATCCCTCTCCACGCGCTCTCGCGTCTTTGCGCTGGATTCCATCGACGTGATAGCCTCGCGCCGTGCAGCGCCCGCAGCAGCTCCGCGAGCTCTTCTCCGCGTTCGCCCCACGCGTGATCTCCGGCCCGATATCCCATTACGGCGGCCTGCGGCAGAGCGCGGAGAGCTTCTGCGAGATCGCCCCCGCCTCCTCTGCCGAGCTCGCCGACGCCCTCGGGACGGCTTACCGGCACGGCGTCCCCGTGCGGATCCGCGGCCAGGGGCACGGCCTGAACGGCGCCTCGCTGCCCGGCGCGGGCGAGCTCCTCCTCCGCACGGAGCGGCTCGGCGACGTCCGCTTCGAGGCGGAAGGCACCGTGACCGCGGGCGGCGGCGCCGTCCTCTGGGACGTGCGCGACGTCGTGGAGCGCCACGGCTTCACCGTGCCCGTCGTGAACGACGGCCACGCAGGGCCCTCCGTCGCCGGCTTCGTCGCCGCGGGCGGCTTCGGGCCGGGCTCCAGCCTGCACGGGGGCTTCTGGGAGAACGTCGCGGCCGTGACGCTCGTCGATGGCACAGGCCAGCTCCGCCGCGCCGGCAGGGGCGACGCGCTCTTCCCATGGCTGTTCGGCGCCATGGGCCAGCTCGGCGTCGTCGCCGAGGCAACGCTCGAGCTCGTCCCGCGCGACAGGGCGAATCCCCCGCCCTATCCGACCGGCGCTGGCGCCGCCCGGGAGGTCGTCGCCGCCTCGCGAGAGCTGAAAGGGCCCGTGCCGGACGAGCACGAGCACGACGAGCAGCTCGTGTGGTTCACGCTGTTCACCCCGGGAAAGCGGCTCGCCGTGGCGCAAGCGCGGATCGCGGCCCTCGAGGCGGCGCACGCAGGCCTCCTCGACTACCGCCGGCGCTACGTGTACCCGATACGCCAGCGGCGCCCCGTGCCTCCGCTGGTGTATCCGCGCGACGAGCCGTTCTTCGCTATCGGCTCCTGGGGCGCCCTGCGCCTGCCTCCCGGGGACGCGGCGGGCCCGCTGCGCGCCTACGCCGAAGAGCTCACGAGGCACGCCGTCGAGCTCGGCTGCCGCCGGTACATCCAGTCCGAGGCGACCTGGGACGTCGACGCCTACCGCGCCTGCTTCGGCGACGAGACCTACGAGGCGCTACGCAAGCTCAAGGCGCAGCACGATCCAGCGCTCCTCCTGAACCGCGGCGCGGTCTTCGCTCCATGAGACGGGGAATCACGGCACCGCCCTCACGCCACGACATCGCGGGAGCGCTGCTGCCCGTCTCACCCGATCACCCGAACAGCGCCACGTAGGGCGTGATCCCGAGATAAGCCTTCGCCTCCAGCGGCACGCCGGGCCGGTAGACCAGCTTGAGCATGACCCCCTGACGGAGGCGCGCCGGCCACCCGCGGCCCGGCCAGCTCCGCGCCTCCGCCGGCCAGCCAAGGACCGCATCGCGCTTCTCCGGCGAACACGCGCCCAGCGCCACCAGCCGATCGAGCACCGTCGCCCAGCGGACATCCACGACCGGATACGAGATCTCCAGGCCCAGCATGGGCTGCACCTCCGCGTCGACGTCGAGGTGGAAGCTGACATGGCTCGTGAACGGGACCACGCTCTCGAGCAGCGCATCGATCTCCGCGATCGCCCCGGGCCAGCCGATGCGGGCCAGGTACGCACGGACATCCGCCTTCGCCATGGCCGCCACCAGCCGGACCGCGGCGCTTCCCCGCGCGGCGAGCGGAGCGACGTGCATCGCCCGCCCGCCCGGAGGCAGCCGCGCGAGGCACCGGAACAACGCGCCATCGACCGCCGGCGGCACAGGCTCGCCGAGCAGCAGCGCGAGCGCACGCCGGATCACGCTCGACTGCTCCGGGAGCGCAGCGCCGCCGCTCGCCCCCTCCGGGATCGCGGCGCCAGCCGCCGCGCCGGGGCTCGCCGGCACGAGGCCGCCCACGAGCCCGGGCTCGACGCAGGGGAACGGGTATGGCGCCGGCACGGGTCCAGGCAGCGCACCGGTGTCGGGGAGGTCGAGCTCGAGCCAGAGCAGCGGGACACCCCGGTGCAGCGGCGAGCCGGCGTCAGCCCACTCGGCGCAGAACTCGACGACCCTCGCCCACGCCGGCGTCGCGAGCAGGTCGAGCTCGGCGCGCCGCCGCACGAGCTCGCGGTGGCCGCCCTCCGCCGCGATCAAACACACCAGCAGATCGACGCGCTCGGACGCCCCGAGGCGGCACTCGACAGCGACGCTGGACGCCGCCGCGGGCAGGCCGCCCGCGACCGCTGCGAGGCGCGCGCACGCCGCCGGAGAGACCAGCGCCGGCGGGAGCAGCGCAGCGTCCGGCGCCAACAGCGCACGGAGCGGGACGATCAAGGCGCGCCTCTCCGAGCGGCGGCGCCGCCCCTCGCGCTGGGCGCTCCGCTCATCGCACGCGAGCGCGCTCCACCTCGAACGCCCTCGGCAGCGTGCTCTCGGCCTTCTGCGTCCGCGCCTGCACGCCAAACCAGTCGGGGGGCGCGTTGCCGAGGTTGAACTGCACATCCATGCGCGAGTTCTCCCCGGTGACCACGTTCGAGACCACCCCTCGGATCACCGTCTGCCCCTGGACCAGCGAGCACTGCATGGCGCTCTCGAAAAACGTGCCGTAAACGACCAGCTTGACCACCTGCCCCACCACGCCCGCGGGCGGGTAGACGGCGGTGACATGGAGCACCGGGCCAATCCAGTTGACCACCGGGTCCGGCGACCGCATCGGCAGGCGCTCGACCTCCCGGGCGACTGCATCGGCGATGCGCTTCGGATCGCGCGACCGCAGCACCGCTCGCTGAGGATCGGAGAGGCCGGCGGCCTCCATGGTGTGCTCCGGATCCTCGGCGAAGGCCGCCTGGAGGTTGGGATCGCGGGCGAGATCGGCGATGAAGAACATCAACATGGGGGCCGCTCCACGGTGGGGTGATGCACGCGACGACGAGCTCGCGCGCGCGGCGCCGCACGGCGTTCACCGGGGCGGCGTGTGATAGAAGATATAGCTCGACGTATCGCAGTTCGATACGACGATGTCCAGCTCGGTCGAGTAGGTGTAACGCACCTGCACCTCGTCGCCGGGCACGAGCCGCCGGGCGAAGGAGATCCAGCTCCCCCCGGGGAGCGAGGCGACGTCGCGCGGCGCGACGAGCGCGCCATTGCGACGGATCTCGTCGATCTGCTCGATGACCTGGCGAGAGAGCGTGACGACGGCTCGTTCGCGCTGGATGCGAAACGTCTCCGTCGCTGTCCGCAATGCCTCGCGGCCCAGGTCGGCGAGGGCGATGGTCTCTTGCACGGTGCTCGTCGCGGACACCCAGACGGGCTCCGGGCTGAAACCGCCGCCCTGGCCGAGGTAGATCTGCATCGGCGCGCCCAGCGATTTCGGCGGCGGCGCAGGACCCCAGCGGCCCGCGATCACATCCAGCACGCCATCGCCGCTCACGTCGGCCAGCGCGACGCCTGCCCCCCAGCCGAGGCTCGCCGACCGCCAAGTCGGACCCGGATCGAGCTGCGGCGCATAGGCCTCGAAGCGGGTCGAGCTGGCGCTCGCCGCGCCCACGCCAGCGCCGGCCGCATCTCCGCCCGTACCCGCCGCGCCCGCGCCCGCCGCGCCCGCCGCCGGCGCGGCGGACACGCTCGGCGCGCGCGCGCCGCCCGACTGGCCGATGCTCGCGCCATAGTCGCTGTACGAGACGACGAGCCCGGTGGAGGCCCCGAGTCGCCCCGCGTCCAGGAACATCGGGTATCGGATCGCCTGGTTCGCCGTCCAGCCCGGCTCCCGCGGGAGCGAGATGACGCCACGATCGCGCAGCACGGCGCGGAAGATCGGGACGCCCGGCATCGCGACGGCGAGATCCAGGAGGCCGTCCTGATCGATGTCGGCGAACTCCATGCCGAAGCTGTGGTCGACCCTGGCGCTCTTCCAGACCGGCAGCGAGGACAGCACGCCATCGACGTTCTCGTAGATCCGCGCAGGGCCCGGCGCGACGCCCTCCTCGAACGCGACGGAGGCCGCGAGATCCAGATCCCCGTCGCCGTCCATGTCGCCCAGCGCGCAGCCGACGCTCGAGTAGCTGTCTCCGCTGCGGTAGCTCGGCGACCGCTCGAGCGCCCCGCCGCGATTGCGATAGACCTTGACGTGCCCCTGCTTCACATCCTGAGGAGGCATGGGGCCGACGCTCACCGCGACGTCGATCCGGCCATCGCGATCGATGTCCCCCACCGCGAGCCCGGTGTTGTACTCGAGATCCCGCGACGACCAGCTGGGCTGCTCAGGGAACCGGCCGGTCCCGTCGTTGTAGTAAACGACGACGGGCTTCGCCGCGAGGTCGTTGCCGTTCGCGATGATGATGTCCTTGAACCCGTCGCCGTCGATGTCGGCCAACCCCATCCCCATCGAGTCCGCGCCCTCATCGGCGGACCGCCAGCCCGGCTCCGTCCGGTACGGCAGGCGCCTCGGGGCGACGGGCGTCGCCGCCTGCGATTGCGTCGGCTCGGGCGGCGGCGCGCGGCCTGCCCCCGTGGCGCAGCCCGACGGCGAGAAGAGCGCGAGCCACAGGGCCGCGGTCGAGGTCGCAACGCTCGGGCTCTTCCGCGCCACGGACCGGAGGATAGACCAGCTCAGCGCGAGAGCGGGCTCGCCGCGCTGCGCAGCTCGCGGCGCCCCGCCGACAGGGCCTCCATCAGCGCTGTGTCCTCGGCTGGCTTGACGAGGTGCTTGTCGAAGCCCGCCTCTCGCGATCTACGCCGGTCCTCGTCCTGACCATAGCCGCTCAGGGCGACGAGGCGCGTCGCGGCGAGGGACGGCTCGGCGCGGATGGCGCGGGCCACGTCGTAGCCGTCCATTCCGCCCGGCAAACCGAGGTCGCACAGGACCACATCCGGAGGGCGCGTCCGGGCCGCCGTCAGGCCGGTCGGGCCGTCGAACGCCGTCTCCACGTCGTAGCCGCTCAGGGTCAAGAGCATCTCCAGGCTCTCGGCCGCGTCGTGGTTGTCCTCGATCACGAGGACGCGAACCCCCTGGCGGCTGGCCTCCTCCCCGTCGGAGGCGGCCGACAGGTCCCGGGCGACCGGCGCCGCGAGCGGCAGCCGCAGCGTGAACATCGAGCCGCGGCCGGGCCCCTCGCTGTGAGCGGCCACCGTCCCGCCGTGGAGCTCGACGAGCCCCTTCACCAGCGCAAGGCCGAGCCCGAGCCCGCCCTTGCTCCGGGCGAGCCCCTGATCCGCCTGGCTGAACGGGTCGAAGATGCGCGAGAGCAGCCCCGAATCCATCCCGACGCCGTTGTCCTCGACCGTGATGACGGCCTGTCCAGACACGCCCCCGTCGCCCCCGGGCGCCCGAGGACGAGGTTCCGCCTCGACGCGCACCCACACGCGCCCGCCCCCGCTCGCGCCCGCGTCGGTGAACTTGCCGGCGTTCTGCAGCAGATTGCCCAGCATCTGCGCCAGCCGGGTGTCGTCACCCTCCACCCAGAGCGGCTCGTCCGGCGCGCTCACGCGGAGCGCCACGCCGTCGGCCTCGAGGTTCGCCCGGTAATCCTCGGCGGTCTGGCGGACGATGCCGACGAGATCGCAGCGCGCCTTGCGGAGCTGGATCCGGCCGCGGGCGATGCGAGAGATGTCGAGCAGGTCGTCGATCAGCCGGACCATGTGCGTGACCTGGCGATCGATCACGTCCCGCGCTCGCCGCTGCACGGGATCCGCCGTGCCGACCCTCCGGAGCATCGCGACGGCCGTGCGGACGGGCGCGAGGGGGTTGCGCAGCTCGTGGGCGAGCATGGCCAGGAACTCGTCCTTCCGCCGGTCCGCGTCCCGCAGCGCCTGCTCTGCCAGCTTGAGATCGTGGATGTTGATCGCGATCCCGAACCAGCGGACGATCCGGCCCGAGGCGTCGAGGATGGGCCGCCCGCGCACCTTGAACCACTGGTATCCGCCGTCGCGCCACCGGATACGGTACTCCAGGTCATACGGAGCGAGCCCCCCGACCGCGGCGCGCCACGAGGCGAAGACCCGCTCCCGATCGTCCGGGTGCAGGACCTCGAGCCACCGGTCGCCGAACTGCCGCTCGGCGGGCACGCCGGTGAACTCGACCCATTGCTCGCTGAAGAACTCGCAATAGCCGTCGGGCCGGGTCGCCCACACCATGCCCGGGATCGATTCGAGGGTCTGACGGTGAAAGAGCTCGCTCTCGCGCAGGGCGGCCTCGGCCCGGTGGCGCTCGGTCAGATCCAGCATCGAGCCGATCATGCGGGTGGGCGCGCCGCTCGCGCTCCGGCCGATGTAGCCGCGGTCGAGGAAGGGCGCGTACGAGCCGTCGCTCTTGCGAAAGCGGTACTCGTCGGTCCAGCTCTCCCCGTTGCCTTCGACCGCCGCGCGGATCCCCTCGGATACCCGCGCCCTGTCCTCGGGGTGGATGCGGTCGTACCAGCCCTCGGGGCCGTCGCCGAGCTCCTCCGGCGTGCAGCCGAAATGCTGGACGACCGCTCCGTTCCAGTAGACCCGGTTCGTCTCCAGATCCCAGTCCCAGATCACGTCGTTCGTGGCGCGGTTCAGGAGGCGATACTGCTCCTCGCTTCGCCGGACGGCCGCCTCGGCCTCCAGCCGGGCGGCTTCTGCGCTGGCCGCCCGATCGCGGGCCTCGCTCTCCCGCAGCGCCACCTCGGCCTGCCCGGCCGCGGTGGCGCCCTCGGTGCGCTGGTCGCCGGTCCCGTCCACCCGTGTGCTCCGCATCCTCGTCCTCGCCCGGAGGTTTGCGTAGTGGCGCGCGCGGGGTTTCGCCACCCGCCGGCGCGCTCGTCGCGCCGAGAAACGACGCCGGAGACCTCGGCAATGCGGGGCCCGCGCGGGCCCCGCCAGCCGACGCGACCTCGTCCGTGCGGTTGCGCGCGCGACCTGTGGTAACAATGCATAGAGCGTGGCTGCGCTGGGGAAATCCGCCGAAGAAGGCGCCGCCGACGCGCTCAAGCGACAGCTGGCCGAGCTCGGCGGCGCCGAGGCGCTGCTGCAGGCGGTCCTGGACAGCGCATCCGAGTGCATCCTGGTGATCTCCCCGGAGGGCACCATCCTGCTCTCCGGCCGCGCGCTGCCGAAGGCGACCTCGACGAGCCTCCTGCGGACGAGCATCTACGAGCACATCGCGCCGGAGACGCGCGAGGCGGCCCGCTCCTGCGTCGAGCGCGTCGTGCGGTCGGGGGCGCCCGACAGCTTCGAGTGCACGATCCCCGGCGAGCACGGCCAGGCGGCGCGCTATGAGGCGAGGGTCAGCCCCATCCTGCGCGGCGGCCGCGTCACCACCCTGCTCATGATCTGCGCCGACGTCACGGAGCGCAGGGCGACGGAAGCGGCGCTCCAGAGGAGCGAGGAGCGCTATCGTTCGGTGATCGCCGCCCTCGACGAGGGGATCGTCCTCCAGGACGCGAGCGGCGCGATCCAGGCCTGCAATGCGAGCGCCGAGCGCATCCTCGGGCTCACGTCCGCGGAGATGGCGGGCCGGGAGAGCCGCGATCCCCGCTGGAGGGCCGTCCACGAGGACGGCTCTGCGTTCAACGGCGACCTGCACCCGGCCATCGTGACGCTCCGCACAGGGGAGCCGCAGAAGAACGTGATCATGGGGGTCCACCGACCGGAGGGCGAGATGGCGTGGATCTCCATCAACTCGCAGCCGTTGCTCCGCGCGAGCGAGTCCATCCCGTACGCGGTGGTCACGTCGTTCCACGACATCACGGAGCGCAAGCGCTCCGAGGAGGAGCTGAGGAGGAGCGAGGAGCGCTTCCGCGCCACCTTCAACCAGGCCGCGGTCGGCATCGGCCAGGCGTCGATCGAGGGCCGGTGGATCCGGCTGAACGAGAAGTTCTGCGATCTCGTGGGTTACTCCCACGCAGAGATGACCAACCTCACGTTCCAGCAGATCACGTATCCACCGGATCTACCCACCGATCTCGAGAACCTGCGCCGCATCGTGTCGGGGGAGGTCGAGACGGTCTCGCGGGAGAAGCGTTATGTCCGCAAGGGCGGCGAGCCGGTCTGGGCGAAGGTCACGGTCTCGCTGGTCCGTCACGCCACCGGGGCGCCTGCCTACTTCGTCGTCATCGCGGAGGACATCACCGACCGGAAGCACGTCGAGGAGACGCGCCGGGAGTTCTTGACCATCGCGTCGCACGAGCTCAAGACGCCCCTCACCCCGGTGATGCTCCGGGTGCAGGCGCTCCTTCGCATGTACCGGAGGGCCGGCGGGGCGCCGCCGTCCGCCGAGGAGGTGATCCCGAAGCTCGAGGCCGTGGAGGCGCTGCTCGACAGGCTGCACCGCCTCGTCGAGGAGCTGCTCGACATCTCGCAGATCACGGCGGCGCCGATGACCGTGGCGCCGAGGGAGGTCGACCTCAGCGCGCTCCTCCGGGACATCCTGAGCGGACACGCGGCGCTGCTCCGGCGCGCTGCCTGTCCCGTCACCGTCGACGCGCCGAGCGCCCTCAGCGGGCACTGGGACCCGGTGCGGCTCGAGCAGATCATCACCAACCTGCTCTCCAACGCGTCCAAGTACGGCGCCGGCAAGCCCGTCGACGTGGCGCTCGAGGCGTCCGGCGACATGGCGCGCCTCACCGTCCGCGACCGCGGGATCGGCATCGCGGCGGCCGATCACGAGCGGATCTTCCGCTGCTTTCAGCGGGCGACGACGTCGCGCCATTACAGCGGGTTCGGGCTGGGGCTCTGGATCGTGCGCGAGGCGGCGGAGGCGATGGGCGGCGCGGTCCGCGTGGAGAGCCGCCTAGGCGAGGGCGCGATGTTCACGGTCGAGCTGCCGCGCGCGCGGCGGCACGCCGGCCGCTGAGCCACTGATCAGCTCGCGTCCGGGGGCATGATCCCGCGCACGAGCTTCTGCGCGCTCGCCATGCTGGAGACCACGCTGTAATGCTGGACGGCCTTCTCGACCGCCGCCATGAGCCCCGACACGTCGCCATTCTTGTCGAAATAGCCGAACGCCTTGTGGGTCGAGAGCAGGTCTTGCTTCTCCAGGATGTCCTGGAACGCGGTGTAGAAGATGATCGGCACCTTCGGGAACAGCGCCTTGATCTTCAGGTAGGCAGTGAGCCCGTCGATGCCCGGCATGCGGATATCCAGGATGACCAGGCTGACCATCTCCGTCATGGCGGCGATGCCCTCCTGCGCGCTCGCGTACAGCCGCACGTCGTAATCATGCCGCATGGTGAACGCGAGCGCAGACCGCATCCGCGGGTCGTCGTCGATCACGACCACGATCGGCCGCTCTTTGTGAGGCTCCTCCGGCGCCTCGTCCGAAGCTTCGCGGAAGCGCCTGGTGAATTTCGCCGATGCCATCTTGGCGCCTCCTTTCAATTCCCGGAGAGGTTGAGATCGTTCCAGCCGACGGGCCCGCCGGCCTGCTGCGGCCGCTCGTGGGGCGCCGCCCGCGGAAGCCGGACGACGAACGTCGTCCCGCGCTCGGCGGCGCTCTCGACGTCGATCGTCCCGCGGTACATCGCGACGAGGCGGGAGACGAAGCTGAGCCCCAGGCCCACGCCGGTCGTCGGCTTCGTCGAGAAGAACGGCTGGAAAATCTTCGAGAGGTCCTCGGACGAGATCCCGTCCGCGTTATCGCTGATGGTGATGACGTGGAGCTCCCCCTCGTCGACCGTCTCGACCCGCATCCGCCGGCCGCGGTCATCGCCGACAAGGAGCAGCGCGTCGCGCGCGTTCAGGACGATGTTGCTCACGATGGAGTCGAAGTGCGACTCGTACCCGACGACCGCCGAGCCGCCCCGGAGATCGAGCTCGACCGATACGCCCTGGCGCGCGAACTCGTCGCGGTGCCGCGCCGCGACGGACTCGATGACGCGGCGCAGGCTCACGACCTCGTCGCCGGCGAGCGCGACGCCGAGCTTCGAGTACTCCAGGATCCTGTTCGTGACGCTCAGCGCGCGCTCCGTGCAGTCGCCCACCATGCGGAGCACGCTGTCGAGCGTCTCCTCGGCCTCCTCGATGTCGCCCAGATAGGCGATGGCGGCCTTGATCTTTCCCTCCGGAATGTCGCCCTTGAGCAAGTCGAAGAGCTCGCCGAGCCGGGCTGCGTTCTTCGCGCACAGCGTCTCGCCGCCCTGGGTCACGGACTCGAGCACCATGGCGGCTCCGGAGAGGGCGTTGCGCATCTCGTGCGCGAAGCCGCCCGCCATCTGGTTCTCGACCGCCTCCCGCTCCAGGCGGACGATCGTCGCGTGGGCCTGCTGGAGCTCCGCCGTGCGCTCGCGGACCTTCTGCTCCACGCCCGTGTAGAGCTTCGCGTTCTCGATGGAGATCGCCATCTGCGAGGACAGCATCGAGAGGAGCTCCAGCCGATCCTGGGTGAACGTCCCGGTCGCCGTGTTGTTCTCGAGGTAGATGGCGCCGTAAAGGTCGTTATGGTGGACGATGGGCGTGCACAGGACCGACCTTGGACAGCGCTGCGCGACGTAGTCGTCGCGCTGGAACTGCCGGTCCGTCGAGGCGTCGGAGAGGACGACGCACTGGCCCGTCCGCGCGACGTACTGCACGACCGCGGCCCAGACGAGCGGGCGATCGTGCGCCGCGGCCTTGTCGAGGGGCAGCCCCGGGAAGCGCGTGTCGTCGCGGCCGTCCGTCCAGTCGACCTCGGCCTCGATCCGCAGGCCGTCGCTGTCCCGGAGGACGATGCAGCCGCGCTGGGCGCCGGCGTTCTCCATGGCGACCGACAGGAGCTTGGCGAGGAGCCTGTCGAGCACGATCTCCCCGGAGATCGCCTGCGCCGCCTTCAGGACCGTCCTTAGGTCGAGGCGCGATGCGCCGAGCGACGTCGTCGTGACGAACGTCCGGGAGGGCGCGATCTCCGAGGATCGCGGAGGGTGCGCCTCGCGCGCGACGAGCTGCGGATACCGCTCCTCCAGGTCCTGCGCCTTACGGACGGCGCCCCAGAGTCTGTAGTGGTAACTCGCGTCCGCGAGGTACACGCGCGCGAGCTTCTCTCTCCCCTGCGCGAGCCAGAACCGCCCCGCCAGCTCGCAGGCCACCGCGGCCTCGTTCACGTAGTCGTGCTCCGAGGCGGACGCGATGGCGCGGTCGTACAGGTCGAGGGCCTCGGCCGCGCGGCCGTCGAGCCGCGCGAGCTCGGCCTCCACGAGCAGGTACCGGTGCAGGAAGTTGCTTGCGCACGTCGCGGACAGCGCCTTGAGCTTCGCCTGGTTCTCCGACAGCTTCGCGCTGTAGCGCGCCTTGTCCTCCGGCGAGGCCGCCGGGTAGAGCGCGGTCATGGCAAGCGAGTAATAGAAGGTGTGCAGCGGCGTGAACACCTTGCCCGTGCTCGCGCCGAGGGTCGGCTCCGTCTCGGCAGCGTGCTTGTACGCGAGCTCGTATTCGCCAAACACGAAATAGAGCATGGCCTGCGCCGTATGAATGTAATTGACGGTGTTGAAGTTCTTTGTCGCGTAGAGGCCCGGGAGCGCCTGCTCGGCGTCGAAGAACTCTCCCTCGATCTTCGCCGCGCGCTCGGACCTGCCGGTGAGGTTCCGGATGACCTGCCGCCACACGCTGAGCTGGTTGATGACCTGCTCCTGCTTGAACCTGAACACCTCCTCGATGTACCTGTCGAACATCGACTCGAGGTCCATGAGGTTCTGCCCGGAGACGGCGCCGCAGACGAAGGCGTTGATCAGGCAGTACGCGGCGCTCTCGGCGTCGCCGTTCTCCGCGTAGCTCAGGTATCCTTCGATGAGCGGCGCCTGGCTCTCGCGGGCCGGACGGTAGAAGTGCCGCGAGAGCCCGTAATAGAAGTTGTAGACGCTCGCCTTGTAGAACGGCTCGTCCCTGCGCCGGTGCACCGCGATGGCCAGCTCGCCGAACTGGGATCCCGTCGCGATGTCGCCAACGCCGGCGTTGACGAGCACGCTGAACGCCGCGAACGCATAGGACGAGAGCGGCGACTCGCCGTGATCCATCGTCAGGTCGAGCGCGCGGCAGATGAAGAGCCCGAGCATCTCCGGCGCGGCGAAGTAAGACGCATGGATCGCGCGCCGGAGGATCACGAGCGCGGCCTGCTTCGGGGCCTCCGTCATCGGGCCGAGCCGGCCGAGGCGCTCGAGGCCGATCTCGGCGACCTGCTTCGTCGTCTTCGTGTAGGCGTCGAGGAAGTCCTGCATGCCGGGGCTCGCCGGGAACGTCTCTCCGAGCTGCGCGAGCGCCTCCACGGCGATGTCCACGGCCTTCCGGAACTCCGCCTGGGTGTGGTGATAGAGGATCAGGAGCTCGTAGAGCTTGCTCCTGTGGATGACGTCGTGGATCTCGCACAGGGCGGCGTCGACGAGCTCCTTCATCGCGCCCCAGTCGGCGTTCATGCACGCCGCCTCGGCCGCGCCGACGTGGAGCGCGCTCATCAGCGCAGGATCGCCCTGCCAGGCGCTCGCGGGCAGGAGCGAGAGGCCTCGGGCGAAGTAGCCGCGCGCCGCGTCGAAGGCGGCGGAGAGCAGCGCGCGCCGGCCCGCGAGGAGGTTCAGCTCCGCGAGGCGCCGCTGCTCCGCGGCGTCGCTCAGCAGGTCGGCGCCGCGGTTCAGGTGGTAGACGACGTCGAAGACCTTCTCCTCGGGGGCGCGCCCGCCCAGGCTCCGCAGGAGGAGCCGGCCGATGTCGGCGTGGAGGCCGCTGCGCTCGTGGTCCTCGATCATGGCGTACGCGGCCTGCTGGACGCGATCGTGGAGGAACCTGTAGTCCGGGAAGACGAGCGGCGCGGCGAGATCGTCGGGAGCCGCGGACTCCATCGGGGAGAGCGGGACGATGAGGCCCTCCTGCAGCGCGGGCACGAGGTGCCGGTAGGCATCGCCGCGCGTCTCCTCGCGGATGACGGCGAGCCTGCCCAGGTCGAAGCGGTTGCCGAGGCAGGACGCCGACATGAGCGCTCGCTGCGTGTCCTCGGGGAGCTCCCGGAGCTTGCCGATCATCAGGTCGACGACGTTGTCCGTGATGTTCCTGGACTCGATGTGCTCGACGTCCCACGTCCACGCCGCGAGCCCGGCGTCGTGCCGCAGGCACCCGGTGTGGTGCAGCGTGCGGAGGAACTCGTTGACGAAGAACGGGTTGCCGCCCGTCTTCCGCGCGACCAGCGCGGCGAGCGGCATGACCGCCGCGGCGTCCGCGCGCAGCGCGTCCGCGAGCATCCGGCAGACCATCTCGGTGCCGAGCGGCCCCGGAGAGATCTCGCGCACCCGACCGACCGCCCCTTCCCGTCGCAGCGCGGCGATCGCGGCCGAGAGCGGGTGCGCGGCCCCGACCTCGTTGTCGCGGTAGGCGCCGATCACGAGCAGGCCGCGCAGCTTCGCGTCCGTCATCAAGAGCTCGATGACCCTGAGGGACGCCGCGTCGGCCCACTGCAGGTCGTCGAGGAAGATGGCCAGCGGGCGCTCGGCGTCGCAGAACACGCGGACGAAGTTCTGGAGGACGCGCACGAAGCGGTTCTGGGACTCGGCGGGCCCGAGCGCCGGGACGGCCGGCTGGTCGCCCACGATGCGCTCGATCTCGGGGATCACGTCGACGAGGACCTGCCCGTTCACCCCGAGCGCGGCCTTGATCTTCGAGCGCCACAGCGCGAACTGCGCCTCGGGCTCGGCGACGATCTGCCGCACCAGGTCGCGGAACGCGCTGGTGATCGCTGTGTACGGGGTGCTTCGCTGGAGCTGGTCGTACTTGCCCGCGACGAAGTACCCGCGCGCCTCGGTGATGGGCTTGTACAGCTCGTGCGCCAGCGCGGACTTGCCGATCCCCGAGTATCCTGCGATGAGCATCAGCTCGGCGCTGCCCCGCGCTGCGCGATCGAACGCCTCGAGCAGCGCCTGCACCTCGCGCTCGCGCCCGTAGAGCTGCTGCGGGATGCGAAGCTCGCCGGAGGCGTCGGCGCGGCCCAGCGGGAACGGGGCGATCTCGCCCGTGGCCGCGAGGCGCCGCTCGCACTCCTCCAGATCGTGGAGGAGGCCCGCCGCGCTCTGGTAACGGCCCTCGGCCGCCTTCGCCATGAGCTTCATCACGAGGTCCGACAGGACCTCCGGCACGCTCGGACAGCGCGCGCGCGGCGGGGCGGGCTCGCGCGCGACGTGGCAGTGGACGAGCTCCATGGCGTCCGTCGCGCTGAAGGGCGGCGCGCCCGTGAGGAGCTCGTAGAAGGTGGCTCCGAGCGAGTAGAAATCGGTGCGATGGTCGAGCGACCGGTTCATGCGACCGGTCTGCTCGGGAGAGATGTAGGCGAGGGTCCCCTCGAGCACCGCGGGGCTCTTGATCGAGAGCTCTTCCCGTGAAAGCCGCGTCGAGATGCCGAAGTCGATGATCTTGGCGGCGCCCGTCTCGCGGTTAAATACGATATTGGACGGATTGATATCCTTGTGTATGATTCCGCTTCTGTGCACTTCGTGAAGGGCGCGCGTGATCTGGATCGCAAGCCGGACGAAGTCCGCGGCGTCGAACGGGCGGCGCTCAAGGTGGTGGATGTGGTGGAGGTGGTGCGCCAGCGAGCGGCCGCCGAAATCCTCGAGGACGAGGAGGAGCCCGTTCTCGTATTTGCACAGGTCGAGCGCCCGGACGACGCCCGGCACATCCAGGTCGCGGAGCACCGCATATTCATGCCGGTAGCGCGTGAGCTCCGTCTGGCTGGGATAGTCCGAGCGCAGCAGCTTGAGGATCACGGCGCGCCCGTCTCCGGCGCGCTGGCCCCGGTAGACGCGGGAGCTGCCGCTCTCGTAGATCTTGTCGGTCGCTTGATAACCCGAGATCGTCAGCATCACTCCCCTTGACGTCAGACGTGCTCTGGCGCGGTCAGGCCCGGTCGACAGCCCACGGCGTGGCATGCCCCCGCCACGAATGTGTCCTGGATAGTAACACGAAGACGCTTCGAGGCTGGACGAATCTCGCTGGACGGCGTGGGCGGATGTCTGTCGTTGATGCCTGTTCTGGTCCAAGGTGCCACCTTGGGAGCCGGGCCTGCGAGGTCTCCGGACAGGCAGCAGGGATCAGCGGGCGACGACGCCTGGCTCACTGCCAGGGCTCCGACCACCGCTCTTCACACGCAAGGCGGCGCCTCGGGTCTCTGTCATGACGTGATCCCGAATTTCTGGCTCGCGGGGGGCTCAGTGGCGTAGCTCCCTGATGCCGCACGGGAAGTGCACGGTCGTGTCGTACTCGCAGGTGATGCGAGCAGGGTACTCATCGCTGCCGACGAACGTCGTCACGGCCGTGAGCTTCTCCGCGGCGGAGGGCGGCGGAGTTGCCTCCTCCGGACAGTCGACGGGCGCGGCGGGGAGCCCGGTGCTCGCGTTTGCGTCGGCGACAAGGATGATCTGGCCGTAGAGGGTTCCCTCGGCGTCGCAGCTCAGCAAATAGCTCGTGGACGAGGTGGCGGGGCCCTCATCCGGTGCCTGCTCGGGGCGCGTCGCGTCGATGAGCATGGACGCCCGCGTGCCCCACCAGATGCAGGGCGTGATGCCCTCGGCTTCCGTAGCTCGGTACCAGCACACGACGCGCGCCTGAATGGCCACCCGGGTTCGAGCTTCCGAGTCGACGCTCGTTCCGGTGTGCGGCACCGCGGAGTCCACGCGCGCCTGGACCTCGCGCGCCGACGGGCACATCTGATCGGCGCGCAGCGTGACGGCCGTCGGGACCGGGGCAGAGCACTCCTCGGTCCAGGCGCACGCGGGGAGCAGGATCGCGACAAGGAGCAGGGCCGCCGCAACGAGGGGCCGTTCCGTGGGCTTCATGGGAGGACCGTTGCACGACGGGCGCCACCCCACGTCCACGGGAATGCCAAACAGGTTCGTCGGCGCGCCAATCGGCGCGAGCGCGCCGCTCGATCTCAGATCCCTCGCCGGCGCGCGCGAAACGTACTCGGGGCCTCCCCGCGTCGGCGGCGGAACAGGTCGCTGAAGTGCTGGGACGACGCACAGCCCACCTCGATCGCGATCTGGGTGACGGGCGCGTCGCTCCGGAGGAGCAACCGCTCGGCCACGCGAACCCGGGCTTCCTGGGCCTCTTCGATGAATGACGTCCTGTGCTCGCCGAGCCTCCGCTGCAACGTTCGCGAGCTGACGCCCATCGTGCGCGCCGCCGAGGCGAGAGAATGGGTCGCGAGGTTCGCTTCGAGGTACTGCCGCAGCTCACGCAGAGGCTCGGAGATGCCGCTCGCGGTGACGATCGCGAGGCGCAGGGCCTCGGCGGACTCCCGCGGGCGTGGGTGCTCGAGGTGGGAGAACGCCGAGATGAGATCGTCGCAGAACGAGACCGGGAACGGGGAACCGACGATATCGAAGAAGCCGCTGGCGATGGCGCCGTTCAGGCCGGTCGAGCGGATCATCGCTGTTCGGGTGACGACGTGCGCGAGGCGATCGGCGTGCTGCATGACGTAGGCGGCGAGGACCTCGAAGCCTTCCTGGCTCAGAGCGTCGACGTTCGCGACATCGACGACGGCCGCGTGGGGCTCGCGATCGAGCTCGAGCTCGAGGACGTGGACCAAGGCGCGGAGATCCTGCGGGGCTGGCGTGCCCCAGAGGGCGTAGCCGAAGACGGTCCAGTCGATGGCAAAGTACAGCCAGTGGCGGCCGGCGACGTAGCTTCCCGCGGGGTGCGCGCGAAAGTCGTCGAGGCTCCGGGCGACCAGCATCGGGCCATTTTACCCTTCTTTCTTCGATCTGCGTCACCCGCGACAGCTTTTGACCCCTCACCCCGTGAGCGCGTCGAAAGCCGCGAGCAGCGGCGCCGCCCGCTCGCGATCGATCATCTGCACATAGGCGATCCTGCCGCGCAGGTGCGCCTCGAAGTCCGGCACACCCTGGCGGTTCTGGGCGGCTAGGCCGGTCTTCTTCGCCGCGTGGAGGATCGCGCGCAGGCGGCGCACCTCCTCGCGCGGGGCAGAGGGCTTGTCGTTGACCACGACGCCCGTCACCACCTGCCGGCCGCCGGCGCGCTGGATACGGCCCTTGTCGGGATTGATGGCGAAGCCCTCCTCCTCGACGATGTGGCGGACGCGGGCCAGCAGCATCGCGATGTCGCCGCGCTTGCCCGGGGGTGCAGAGAAGGTGAGGTCGTCCGCATACCGCGTGTACGTGAAGCCCGCGCGGGCGCACATGCCGGCGAGGCGGCGATCGAGCTTCCGCGCGACCTGGTTCGAGATCGCCGGGCTCGTGCAGGCGCCCTGCGGCAGCGCGCGATCGCCGACCGCGACCCAGTAGCGCTGCCCGTCGTACTCGACCGGCCGCCGCGGCGGCTCGGTGCAGAGCAGGGCGAGGAGCGTGGCCACCGCCGGGGAGTAGCCGAGCCGATGGAAGACGCCGCGCACCCGCGGGAACGTGATGGTCGGGAAGAAATCGGACAGATCGAGGTTCACGACAACGTCGCGGCGCGTGTGCGGGCGCGCGTTGGTGACCGTGGAGCGGCCCTTCACGAAGCCGTGCGCGGGCGCCTCGACGGGCAGCTTCTCCAAAATCTCGCGCAGGACCCACGCCTGCGCCGCGGCCAGCGAGGCGTGGGGCGCAGCGAGCTGCCTCGTCCCGCCCGAGCGCTTCGGGACGTCGAAGTACACATAGTGAGGGCGCTCGACGGCCTCGCCATGAAAGCAGAGCCAGCGCAGCCGCGGGACGGGGACGCCGAGGGCAGCGGCCAGGTCGGCCGGGGTGGACAGCACGGGCAGCCCGCGCTCGACGAGCGACTCGACGTGCGAGCGCCGGTCCGCGAGGCCCGCCGAGACATCGGTGCCAAGGAAAATGATGTCCTCGGCCCGGCGGCGGGCCACCGCCTCGGCGCGCTGCCGCTTGCGCTCGGCGCTCCGGCGCCGCTTCTCCTCCTTGCGGGCGAGCCTCTCGCGCTTGAGCCGCTCGATCGCCTCGTCGGCCGAGCGCGCCGCGGCCGCGCCGGCGAGCGACGCGGCGTCCTTGTGCCTGAGCCAGAGATCACCGATGCGGTGGATCTCGGCGATCTGCGCCTCGGTGAGCAGGCCGCGCAGGATGAGGCCCCGATCGATCAGGGCGGTGCGCTCGTCGCTCTGCGGCGGGATCGTGTCCACTCGGCCGATCCAGGCCGTCATGCGCGGGTTGATCTTGAGCGCGCGCTTGCGCAGCTCGTCCGCGGAGAGGCCGAGGATCCCGCCGGCGGCGTAGGGGTCCGCGGGGCGCGGCTTCGCGCCCGCCGCCGCGGCGCGGGCGGCCGGCTGCGCGGCGGCCGCGGGCCCGGCCTGCGCCCCCTGGGCCTGCTCGGCCCCACCCGGCGCTCGCTCGCCCTGCTCGGCCCCGCCCAGGCCGAGCATCGACTTCAGCTTGTCCCAGAAGCCCATTCGACCGTTCCTGTGGACAGCACCCGGTCCAGCCCTCCAAGGAGGCCCGCCCGCCCGACTACTTGCTCGTGACCACGCCCGATCACCCAGGCGCCGGGCAGCTGTGCGGTTCCAGGACCGTCAGGTCCCTCTGAGTGGAACCGCACAGCTGCTAAAGGCGCCCAAAGAACATCGGGTGTGGGGATGCATGGAAGAGCAATCTCCACCGCGGCGGAGCGCCGCAGCATGTTGGGCTCGAGCGGACGGATCTCCTTGCAGGGCTGGACTCTCGGATCCTGGGTGAACCTCACGTCGTCGATCGCCTGGCGACGAGCCACGCGAGGCCCACCACCGCGGCGGGGCTCGCCTTGAACTGGTCAGCGACGCGCCGGATCTCGACGAGCACGTCCGCGTGGACCGGGAGCGTCCTGATGACCGGCGCGCGGAGCTCGCGCGCGCGGAGCGCCCGCTCCGCCTCCGGACCGCCCAGCGCGAGGGCCTCGACCCAGGAGCGGCAGCCCTGGATGCGCTCGAACGCGAGATCCCACGACGCCTCGACGACCTCCGCGAGCCCCACCCGCTGGGCGGCCGCGGCGCGCTCGATCTCGACGAGGAGCTCCGCGGGGAACGGCACGGCCTCGCCTCGCGGGGCGGCCGTCGCCGCCCTCGCGCCGCGCGCAGCGGACGCCGCCTGCCCCGGCGGCTCCGGAGGCTGCTGCGAGGGCGCCGCGTCGCCGCGACCGGACAGGTGGAGCTTGACCGCGAGCAGGTGCCGGCACGGCCCCGCGCGCAGCCGGTTCTTGTAGAAGTACGAGCAGCTGCACTTCGCCTTCTTGATCGCGCCGTCGGTGTCGAGGAGCAGCTCGCAGCTCGTCGCCTTGGCCCTGGCCATGACGACGCGGCGGCCGCCGGAGAGCGTCTCTTCCCGCGCGATCTCCACGCCGCCCCGGGCGATGCGCCGGCCCTCCGCGAGCTCCGGGGGCTCGGGGCCGAGCAGCGCGTCGGAGAGGGCGACCGGCATCACCGGGCGGCAGCGATAACACTCCGCGGCGTGGTCGTAAACCACCTGCCCCTGCTTCGCGGCGAGGTGCAGCGCGCTGCGAAGCGCGCCGTCCGGCGCGCCCATCGACACGGCGAGCTCGCCGTAGGACGCGCGCCGGACCATCTCGAGGTGGCGCGCGACCCGGTCCGCCAGCTGCGCGTCCGGGGTGAAGGCGTCCGCCATGACGTCGAGGTGAGAGCCCGAGGTCCAGTCGTTCGCCGTCCAGCCCGAGAGCGCGAGGGTGAAGCGCATCTCGCCCATGAAGACGATCCAAAGGCTCGGCAGCCCGGAGCCGAGCAGCCGCACCTCGATCCGATCGGCCAGCGGCAAGAGCCGCGCGAGCACTTCGATGCGGCGCCTCCCCCACACCTTGATCTCCTCGGTCGCCTCCGCCGCCGGCGCGCCCCTCGGCGCCCCGGAGCGGTACGGGCCGAGCCCTCCCCCGCCCGCCGCGGGCCCCACGGCCACGGGGACATCGTCGCAGGTGACGCCGCGGCACGGGATGGAGACGCCCCACGGGTCGAGCACGAGGATCGGCGCCTTGCCCGGCGTGAGCTGGAAGCGCAGGCTGCGCGGGCCCGTGCGCTCGCGGTGCCGGTCGAGGTGCGCGAGCAGCGAGTAGACCGCCTCCACGGGGACCTCGACCCTCCGGCACGGGAGGCACATCGCCGCCTGCAGCTGGCCGAAGCCGCGCAGCCACGAGGGCGGGAGATCGATCTTCTCCTCGCGGTAGTCGCCGCGGCCCTCCACGGCGACCTCGAAGCCTGTCGGATCGACGAGGAGCCGCGTCGGCCGGTAGCTGCGGAGCGTCTGGAAGTGCTCGTAGAGCGCGAGCGAGTAGTCGACGTTCGTCGTGCCGAGGCCGGCGTCCTGCGCGCCACGGAAGGCGTCGCGATCGACCGAGAGGCAGCCGTAGCTCGACTCGTCCTTGGAGAAGCACTCGAAGAAGACGACGTCGGGCGCGACCGTCACGACCGGATCGCAGGGGACGAGGTGGCGGAAGAGCTGCGGATCGCTCTTCGCAAGCTCGTTCGCCCAGCGGACACGCGCCCCCCAGTAGAGCTTGTGCATCTTCCGGAAGTCGGCCTCGAGGTTCCGCGGAAGCGGCGCGTTCCCGAGGCGCGCGAGCTCGGCCTTCATGGCCTCGCCGTGGATCTCCCGGCGGAGCCGGGCCTCGCGCTCGGCCTCCTGCTGCTTCCACGCCTCGTGGGCGGAGCGATCCTTCGGCAGGCGCCGCAGGTCGCCCACGACGACGTCGTGGAGGGCGCTCATCGCCTCGCGGAAGCGCACCGGCCGCGCGAGCTCTCCGTCGAAGAAGACCCTGGGGCGCGCGAGGTTGGGCGCGAAGCTGAGGGCGGCGCCGCCGCCGAGCTCCTTCATGCCGCTCTTGCCGAGGTAGCGGAGATCGAAGCTCACGCCGCGTCCTCCCCCTCGAACAGCCGGAGCTCCGGGAGCCTGCGCGCGATGGCGTCGCGCAGCGCGGGGGCGCGGAACGCGGCGCGGGCGAGCGCGCCGAGGGCGGCGCGACGCTCGGGCGCGCGCACGCTGCGGAGCGCGACGCCGAGCAGCGGCAGGAGCGCGTCCGCCTCGCCGGGCCGGGCGACCACGCGGTCCGCGATCTGCCGGACGACCGCGCGCTTGTCGCGCGCGCCGCCGTGGACGGCGAGCAGCGCCGCCGCCCAGACGTGCCGCAGCGCCTCGGGCGAGAAGGCCGCCTTGCGGGCGGCGAGGTGCCGGATCAGGAACGCGCGGGCGTCCGCGTGGGGCGTCTCGGCCAGCGCGGCCCACAGGCCGGTGTCGTCGCGGAAGCGGGCGTCGGCCTCGAACAGCTCGAGCGCGCGGGCGCGGACGTCCTCGTGGCGGGAGTCCAGGAGATCGCGCACGTGCTCGGCCCGGCCGTGGGGCGAGCGCCCGAGCACCTCGATGAGCCACGCGACCGCCTCCTCCCGCACGCGAGGGGCGACCGCCGTCGCGAGGCGCGCGATCGTGTCGAGATCCGCTGCAGTCTCGACGGGCTTCGTCCTCGCCCAGCGGAGGCCGAGCTCCGCGACCGGCGCGGCGCGCGCGCAAGCGAGGCCCACGCACTCGGCGAGCGAGAGCCGCGCCGGCGCCACATGCTCGACAACCGCCTCGCAGAGGAAGGCGAGCGCCGCGGCGTTCTCGGTCTGGAGCAGCGAGAGCCAGTCCGAGATCGGCAGGCTCCCGAGGCCCGGCATCTGGCGAAGCAGGCCGGCGGCGAAGGTCTGCACCTCGTCGTGCGGGCTCTCGAGGAGCGCTCGCACGCGGGCGAGCGACAGGCCGCGGAGCTCGGCGGCGTAGGCGCGCTCGAGGAGCCCGACGGCGAACGCCCGGACGGTGCGGCTCCTCGCGGCCGTGACCAGGCCGAGCACCTCGTCGAAGGCGCCCTGCCACGCCTCGGGGTAGATGGGCGCGGGCTCGAGCTCGGCGAGGGCGGCGCCCTCCGCGAGGCGGACGCCGCGCGGGAGCCGATCGAGGGCGGGCGAGCCCCAGTAGAGCGCGTGGAGCAGCCCCCAGGCGTCGAGCAGGCGCTCGGGCCTGTCGAGGTGCTCGTCGCGGTAGAGCGCGAGCGCGGCGCGGATCGCGCGGCCGTAGCGGGCGGCGTCGCGCCGGCCGAGCCGCCGGAAGTAGCGGAACGCGCGGCGCCGCAGGTAGTGGCGCGTCCGCATCGAGAAGCGCGGCGACTCGATGTCGCCCTTCGGGAGGCTGACCGGCACGCCGGTGTCGCTGACGAGGCAGGGCTCGTCGCTGGAGGTCCTGGTCACCCAGTCGTAGCGGGTCACCTTGACGAGCTTGCGGCGGACGAGGCGATCGAAGGCGACCATGAAGCGGCCGACGATCTCGTCGTCTCCCGCCTGCTCGGCGAGCTTGTAAAGGACCTTGACGAGGCCGCGGTGGTGCGGCCTGTCGCAGCCGTCGTCGATGTAGCGGAGCAGCGCGCGGCGCGCGAACGGGCGCCGGTCCGCGTACCAGCGCGGGGCGAGCGCCTTCAGCTTCCGGCCCGCCTCCGACGCGAGCACCTCGTCCACGAACCGGTCGTCGCCGGCCTCGAAGTGCTCGTCGAGGAGGAGCGTCGACGCTGTCTGGGATCGAGCGGCGCTCATGCGCCGCAGGATGCTAGGGAACCGGCCCGGAGCCGGTCAAGGGGGGCGCCGCCGCGCCGCGCGTCGCGCGAGGGGGGTGTCGCGCGACGCGCGGCGCGGTCGGCGCCTACGATACCGCCTTACCGGCGCTCGGCGCACTCGCCGCGCGACACGACCGACACGCCCGCCGCGTGCGCGAAGCACTCGTTGCCGTACGTGTTGTCGTCGCAGCCGCAGACCGGGTCGTACTGCTCGGTGCACGCCTCCGGGATGGTCTGGCAGGTGCCCGTCTGATCAGCCGCGCCGCACATGGCCTCGATGCTGTAGTTGCAGAACTCGCCCTTGTCGCACGCGAAGCCAGCCAGGCCGCCGCAGATCTTCCCCGCAGGCGCGCACTCGCCCTTCGACGCGACCGACACGCTCGCCGAGGCGGCGGCGCAGGCGTTGCTGTACGTCTGGCCGTCGCAGCCGCAGACCGGGTTGTACTCGAGCGTGCACGCCTCCGGGATGGGCGTGCAGGTCCCCGGCCCGTCCCACGCGCCGCACTCGACCTCGGGCGCGAAGTTGCAGAACTCGCCCTTCTCGCACGTCCAGCCGCCGCGGGTGCCGCACGCCTTGCCCTCTTCCGGAGGCGGCGCGCACTCGCCGCTCGACGCGACCGAGACGCCCGCCGCGTTCGCGGTGCACGCGTTGCCGTACGTGTTGCCGTCACAGCCGCAGACCGGGTTGTACTCCCTGGTGCACGCGCCCGGCGTGGGCAGGCAGGTGCCCGTCATGTCGCCCGCGCCGCACTGGGCGTCGGGCGCGAAGTCACAGAAGTACCCGTCCTTGCAGGAGAGGCCGAGGAGGCCGCCGCAGGTATCCCCCGGAGGAGGCGCGCACTCGCCGACCGACGACACCGACGTGCCCGCCGCGTTCGCCATGCACTCGTTGCCGTACGTGTTGCCGTCACAGCCGCAGACCGGCCTGTACTCCTTCGTGCACGCGCCCGGCGTGGGCTGACAGGTGCCCGTCTGATCGGCCGCGCCGCACATGGCGTCGAGCTCGTAGTCGCAGAAAAGGCCCTTCTTGCAGGAGAGGCCGAGGAGGCCGCCGCAGGCCTTGCCCTGCCCGCCGCCGCCGCCCTTCACCTCCGCCGAGTCGGAGGCGGTGCTGTCGTCGGCGATCTCCACGTGACAGCCCGCGGCGAGCGGGAGCATCGAAAGCGCGAGCCAGAGGAAGGATCCGATACGGCTGCTCTTGATACGATTCTGGACGTTCATGTGTTCCTCCAAAAGAGCCCCGCCGTCCCCGGCGAGGCGATAGACATCCACGAGCCCCTCCCCTCCAGAGGAAGGGGCGCCTCGCGCCGCGCGCAGTACGTCGAGCGCGGCGCGCGAGTTCGTTGTTCGTCTCCCCGACCGCTCAGTCGGGGAGCGTCAATGTCACGGCGCGGCGCCCAGGCTCCGGCGCCGTGACCTCGAGGAAGAGCACGTCCTCGCGCTCCACCCCTTCACCGTCCGCGCGCACCGTGACGACGGCGGACTCGCCCGCCGGCACCACGAAGGCCTCCGCCGGGCTGAACCCGAACGGCCCTGCGCCCCGGCGCAAGCGCGGCGCGCCGATGGCGACATCCTCGGCGCACGAATTGCGGACGACCACGTCGCCTTCGCCGGCCTCGAGCGAGACCCACGCGGCGGGCTCGATCGTGAGGCAAGGCAGGTGCGCCAGCATCGTCCGCGTCGCGTCGATGGGCTCCCCCGTGAGCTGCAGATCCACCGGCTCCGACCGGCGCTCGCCCTGCTTCACCTGGATCCGCAGGACCTGCTCCGTCGACGCGTCCACCGCGGCCACGAAGCTGCCGTCGGCCTTGATCTCCGCGACGACGGGCGCGTCGGCGCTGTCGAGGTTCGTCACCAGGACCACGCCCTCCGCCGGCTCGACCGCGCCAGGCTCCCCCTTGAGGAAGACCTGTTGCCGCAAGACCGTGGGGTCGCCCGAGACGCCGACGAGCCCCGTATCCAGGATCGGCTCGTGGACCGGCGGGCTCGGCTGCGGGCTCACGACACAGCCGCCAAGCAGCACCCCGAGGAGCGTCGCGACGCGCGCGCCCCGCCGTCCTCGGTGTCCGTATGTCGTCTGCATCGCCATGCCGGTCATTAGAGCAAACCTGGTGCCGAATGAAAAAGGACGGAAATCGACGCGAAATCCAAGGCACAAGTGTCTCATAGAGTGTCTCACTGTCTCAGATGGCACATCCGTGAGACACTGCGCGGGTGAGCCAAGCCGAAGGGACCCTGCTCGCCCGCCGCTACCGCCTGATCCGTCCCCTGGGGCGGGGGGGCCTGGCCACGGCGTGGCTCGCGCGCGACGAGGCGCTCGGGCGGGACCTGTGCCTCAAGCTGCTCGGCCACGCGCGCACGGCGGAGCGGGCGGCGTTCCGCGGCGAGTTCAGGATGCTGGCGGGGCTCTTCCATCCGCACCTCGTCCGGGTGCTCGACTTCGGCATGCTCCGGGAGACCGGCGAGCCGCGCTTCTACTTCACGTCGGAGGCGGTGCTGGGCGCGCCGCTCGACGAGTACGTGACAGGCCGGCGCTTCGAGGACGCGCGGGCCGCGATCGTGGACGTGCTCGACGCGCTCCGGTTCCTCCACCGCGCGCGCATCCGCCACGGCGACGTGAAGCCGGCCAACATCCTCGTCGGGGCCTCGGGGCGCGCGGTCCTGATCGACCTGTCGTGCGCGGCGCGGCTCGGGGGGAGGCCCGACGACGGCGTCTCCGGCACCCGGGGCTACCTCGCGCCCGAGGTGATCCGCGGCGAGCCGGCCGACGGGCGCGCGGACCTGTTCTCGCTGGGCCGCACGCTCGAGGCGATCGCGCCGCTGTTCGCGGAGCCGCTGCCGGAGGCGATCGGCGCGCTCGCAAAGCGCCTCGTGCGGTCCGAGCCGCGCGACCGCCCGGCCGACGCGGGCGAGGTGCTCGACTGGGTGGGCGCCACGCCGCGCGCCCTGGCTCCGCCGCCGCCGGAGCCGCCCCACCTCGTCGGGCGCGAGGGTGAGCTGCGCGCGGTCGCCGAGGCGCTCGCCGCGCTCGAGCGAGGCGAGCGCGGCCCGCGCGTCTGCGTGATCTCCGGGGAGCCAGGCTGCGGGAAGAGCCGCCTCCTCCGCGAGGCGACGTGGAGCGCCGAGCTCCGGATGGAGGCCGTGGAGGGCTTCGCCAGGGCCAGCGCGCCGGTGGCCTCGATGCTGCGCCGCGCGACCGGCGAGGAGGCGCTCCCCTCCGGCGCGCTGGGCGCCCTGCGCGCGCACGAGCGCCTGACGCGCGCGCGAGGAGGAGGAGGCGGCGACGCGGGGGCCGGGCCGCTGGTGCTCGTGCTCGACGACGCCGACGAGGTGAGCGGGGCGGACCGGGAGATGCTCGAGGCGCTCGCCCGCCTGCTCGGCCCTGAGGATCCGGTCCTGCTCCTCGCCGCCGAGCGTGTCCCGCACGGCGGGGGCCGCGCGCCGCTCGCCGCGGTGGCCGCCGAGGCGGGGCGGAGCGCGCGCGAGGTCGCGCTGCCGCCGCTCGGGCGCGAGGCGGTGCAGCGCTGGATGGACGACATCGGCCTGGGCGACGCGACGGAGGTCGTGCTGCGCGCGAGCGCGGGGTGGCCGGCCGATCTCGTGGTGATCGCGGGGCGGCTCGCCGAGAGCGGGGACGTGGCGGGGCTCGACGCGACGACGCCCGGGGCGAGCGCGCGCTACGCGCTGCGGCTGCGGGGCCTCGGGCGGCCGCTGCGGGACGCGGTGGCGACGCTGGCCGTGCGGGGCGGCGCGGTCGCCGACGAGGAGCTGCCGCCGCTCGATCTCCCGGTCGCGCACCTGGCCGAGCTCGCCGCCCGCGGCGTCGCTGCGCGCACCGCGGGGGGGTGGACGCTGACGCGCGCCGGGCCGATCGCCGCCCTCCTCTGCGCGCTCGGCGGCGAGGTGGTCCGCGCGGCGCACGCGCGGGCGGCCGCCGCCCTGCCGGCGCACGCCGAGCAGCGGGCGCTGCACCTCGCGCTGTCGGGCGACGCGGCGGCCGCCGAGCGCCTGTTCCTCGAGCGGCGCGCGGAGCGCGAGGCGGATCCAACGCCGTGGGCCGCGACCGCGGAGGCGCTGCTCGAGGCGGCGACGTCGGCGGAGGCGCGGCTCGAGATCGCGTCCACCCTCCAGCGCGCCGGCCGCGCGGCGCGGGCGCGCGAGGTGCTGGAGCACCTGCTCGCGAGCGACGAGGCCGGAGCGCTCGGCGCGCGGCGCGCGCAGGCGCTCGTCCGGCTCGGCGCGTGCCTGCTGGAGCTGGGCGACCCCACGGCGGCGCTCGCGCGGCTCGACGAGGCCGAGCGGGTCGAGCAGGCCGGCGGGGAGGGCTCGGCGTCATCGTCCACGCCGCGCGAGCGCGCGGCCCTCGCCGATCTCGCGAGCCGGGCGCTCTTGCGGCTCGGATCCCACGCGGAGGCGCGGGCGCGCGCCGAGCCGGCGCTCGCGTTGTGCGACGAGCCGGAGGTGCTGGCGAGCCTCCACGAGGACGTCGGCGTCGCGGCGAGCTACCTCGGCGAGCGCCGGCTCGCGGGCCTGCACCTCGGGCTCGCCGCCGGGCTGCACCGCGATCGGCGCGCGCCGAGGGCGCTGGTGCGGGCGCTGTCGTACCAGGCGATCGACGCCTTCCGGGCCGGGGAGGTCGAGGCGTCGCTCGTGGGGTACCGGCAGGCGCTGGCGACCGCGGAGGAGCACGGGCTCGGCGACCTGGTGGCGCGCTGCAGCCTCAACGTGGGTACGGCGTGCCACCAGTCGGGCGAGCTCGGGGAAGCGCTCGCCGCTTACGAGCGCGGGGCGCGGCTCGCTTCCGCCCTGGGCCAGGCGGACCTGGTCCTCGTCCTCGATTTCGATCTGGCGAAGCTCTGGGCGGACGTGGGGGCGTTCGAGCGGGCCGCCCGCGTCGCCTCGCGGGTGGAGGCGGAGGCCGCGCGGCGGGGCGCGCCGTTCTTCGCGGCGGCGGCGGCCTCGGTCCTCGGGGACTGCGCGCTCGCGGCCGGCGACGCCGAGGAGGCGGCGCGCTGCTTCGAGCGGTCGCGGCGCGGCTTCGAGGCGCAGGGGGCGCAGCGGGAGGTGGTGGAGGAGGAGCTGGAGCTCTGCCGGGCCCACCTCGCGCGGGGCGCGGCGGGCGACGCGCGCGCCGCGCTGGGCCGGGCGCGCGAGCACGGAGCCGCCCGGGAGGCGCCCGACCTCGGGGCGCGCGCGGCGCTGCTGGAGGGGCGGCTCGCGCTGCTCGACGGCGAGGGCGACGGCAACCTCGGTCAGGGCGGTTCCGACCTGGGCGGTTTCAGCCTCATCGGTCAGCCCAACCTCGGTCAGCCCAACCTCGGTCAGGGCAGCCCCAACCTCGGTCAGCCCAACCTCGGTCAGGGCAGCCCCAACCTCGGTCAGCCCAACCTCGGTCAGGACCTCGCCGCTGCCCGGGAGCGCCTCGAGCGCGCCCTCGGCCTCGCCGAGCGCGCGGCGCAGCCCGACCTCGCCGCGGACGTCCGCCTGGCCCTGGCCGAGGCCCACGAGCTCGCAGGCGAGCCCGAGGCCGCCGCGGCGCAGCGGGAGCGCGCGACCGCCGCCTGGACCGCCATGGCGCGCTCGCTGCCGGAGGCGCTGCAGCACGCCTTCTGGACACACCCCCGGCGCCGCGCGGCCCAGCCGGCGCGCGCGCCCGCGGCGGCCGAGCCCGCGGCGCAACCGGCGGCGGAGCGCACGGCCAAGCTCGAGCGGCTCCTCGCTGTGTTCCGCAGGCTCAACTCCTCCGTCGAGATCGCCGACATCCTCGCGATGGCGATGGACGCCGCGATCGACCTCACGGCCGCGGAGCGCGGGTTCCTGCTGATCGAGCAGCCGGGCGGCGAGCTGCGCGTGGCGGTCGCGCGCAACGTCGACCGGGAGAAGGTCGGCAGGAGCCACCTCAAGTTCAGCTACGGCATCGCCGAGCGCGCGATCGCGACGCAGGAGCCCGTGGTCACCGTGGACGCCCAGGAGGACCCACGCTTCCACGAGCACGCGTCGGTGCACGCGATGAGGCTCAGGTCCGTGATCGCCGTGCCGATCCGCTCGCCGGACGGCGTGCTCGGCGCGCTCTACCTCGACAACCGCTTCCGGCGCGCGCGCTTCGCGCCGGAGGACGTCGACCTGCTCCTCGCCTTCGCCGACCAGGTCGCGCTCGCGCTGCGCAACGCGCGGCTCGTCGACGATCTGCGCCGCCGCACCGTGGAGCTCGAGGCCGAGCGGCGCCGCGTCGAGGAGCTCCTGCGCGGCCAGGCCGCGGAGATCGACCGTCTGCAGGAGCAGGTGCTCGTCCGCCAGCAGGCGCTGGAGCACCGCTACGATTACGGCGCCATCGTGGGGCGCGGCCCCGCGCTCCGCGCTGTGTTCGCGACGCTCGACCGCGTGGTCGAGGCGCCGGTCAACGTGCTCGTGACGGGCGAGAGCGGCACCGGCAAGGAGCTCGTCGCGCGCGCCATCCACTTCGCCGGCCCGCGGAAGAGCGGCCCGTTCATGGGGATCAACTGCGCAGCGCTCCCCGCCGCGCTGCTCGAGTCGGAGCTCTTCGGCCACGTCCGCGGCGCGTTCACGGGGGCCGACAGGGACCGGACCGGCCTCGTGGTCGCGGCGCGCGGCGGCACGCTCTTCCTCGACGAGCTGGGCGAGATGCCGCTCGAGGTGCAGGCGAAGCTGCTCCGGGTGCTCCAGGAGCGGGAGGTGCGCCCGGTGGGCAGCGCCGAGGCCGTGCGCGTGGACTTCCGCCTCGTCTGCGCGACGAACCGCGATCTCCTGGCCGAGGCCGCGCGCGGGCGCTTCCGCGAGGACCTCTACTACCGCGTCGCCGTGGTGCAGATCCGGCTCCCGGCGCTGCGCGATCGCCTGGAGGACCTGCCGGAGCTCGCGCTCCACTTCGTGCGCCGCGCCGCCGAGCAGCTGGGCCGCCCGGCGCCGCACCTGTCCCACGAGGCGCTGCGGCGGCTCGGCCAGCACGGCTGGCCCGGCAACGTGCGCGAGCTGGAGAACGTGATCACGAAGGCGGTCGTGCTCTGCGACGGCCGCAGGATCGGCCCCGACGACGTGGACCTGCCCCGCGCGCAGGAAGGCGGCGGCCGCGGCGCGCTGCGACCGCCGCGCGACGAGCGCGCCGCGCTGCTCGCCGCGCTCGAGCGGACCGGCTGGAACGCGCTGCAGGCCGCGCGCGAGGCGGGCATGTCGAGAGCGACGTTCTACCGGAAGCTGCGGAGGCTTGGAATCGAACGCCCGATCGAACCGCCCATCGCACGCACGACCGAACGGCCGAAAGGCGCCCGCGACGATTGAGCCCCTCCTCCAGCGCGGGCCCGATCCGGTGCTGACGACTGGCGCTCTCGACGACGTCCGTCACAGGCGTACACACGCGCCGTCCTCCGCCCCCTAGCGCGATTTCTCCCCTTCTGACATCGCCGGCACGGGGCAGTTCGCCCCACTTGGGGCAGTCCGGCCTCTTTCCAGTCATGAGCTTGCCAGCCGCGCGCCGCCGCAGGGAAGAGCCACCCACGGTACGGCGTGAAAAAAGGCATCTCCTCCTCCGGCGTGACGGGGATCATGCTCCGCCGTGGCCACGGCCGCGCACCGACAGGCGCTCTCCACCAGGGATGGCCCGGGCCTTGCGAGGGCGGCGGGCATGAACACAGCAAAATACCTCCTGCTGATGCCTCTCTCGCTCGCCGCTGCGGCCGGCTGCGATCGAGCGGAAGGCACGACTCGCTCGGACGGCAATCCCGCGGTGCCGGGCGAGATCGCCCAGCGGGCGAACAACCCCACGCCGACGGCCGCCGACAACACGGGCAAGAACGATCGCGATCGCGATCCCGCCGCGCTGACCCCCGGGGACCAGGGCGAGAACGAGGCCGATCGCACGATCACCCAGAAGATCCGGCAGGCGGTGGTCGCGAACGACACGCTCTCGATGAGCGCGAAGAACGTCAAGATCATCACGACGGGGCAGGTGGTGACGCTGCGCGGCCCGGTGAAGAGCGACAAGGAGAAGGCCGATATCGGCGCGATCGCCCTCGGGATCCCGGGTGTGCAGAAGGTCGATAACCAGCTCGAAGTCGACGTTGACTGAACCGAATCGAACGGTCCGAAAGGAAGACACCATGGCAACGAAGAAAGCGGTCCTTGGCCTCGTGAGCACGCTCGCTCAGGCAGACATCATCGTCGGCGATCTGCAGCGCGCCGGCTTCATGACAGGCGACATCTCGGCGCTGTTCCCCGACAAGCACGGGACGCGGGACTTCGCGCACGAGAAGCACACGAAGGCGCCCGAGGGCGCGACGGCGGGCGCCAGCGCGGGCGGCGCGGTCGGCGGGACCATCGGGCTGCTCGCGGGCATCGGCGCCCTCGCCATCCCGGGGCTCGGGCCCTTCATCGCCGCCGGCCCCATCATGGCCGCGCTGAGCGGCGCCGCGGCCGGCGCCGCGCTCGGCGGCGTGACCGGCGCCCTGATCGGGCTCGGCATCCCCGAGGTCGAGGCCAAGCAGTACGAGGGGAAGATCAAGGGCGGCAATATCCTCATCTCCGTCCACGTCAACGACAGCAACGAGCGCGCGCTCGCCAAGCAGATCCTGGAGCGCAGCGGCGCGACCGACATCGCGGTCCTCACCGAAGAGGGGATCTCGTCGAAGCAGAAGGCCGTCGCCTGAGCGCGACGCTCTTTCTTCCCACGCTTCCCACGTGACCTCGGGCAGCTGCCCGCCTGCACGCTTCCCACGTGACCTCGGGCAGCTGCCCGCCTGACGCCGCGCGCCGGCGGCCTCAGGCGGGCAGCCGCTCGAGGTCGAGCTCGTCCGACGGCGTGATGTCGGCCTTGAGGAAGCGCTGCATCTGCCGGAGCGCATGGCCGTTGTCCTCCTCCGTCTCGGAGGCGGTGCAGTCCGACGGGACGAACAGCCGGTAATCGCGCATGTAGGCGTCGTTCGCCGTGAACAGGACGCAGATGTTCCCCGCCATGCCGGTGAGGAGGAGCGTCTGCGCGCCGAGCGACTCGAGCAAGATCTCCAGCGTGGTGCCGTAGAAGCCGGAGTGCTTGGGCTTGAGCACGAAATAATCGTCCTCTCCAGGCCGCAGTAGCGCCGCGATCTCGCGGCCGCGGACGCCCTCTTCCAGGCAGTGCTCGATCTGACGGTGGAAGTTGGATTGCCAGCGGCCGAAGTTGTCGTTCACGTAGACCGCCGGAATGCCGGCGTCACGACACCGCTGCTTCAGCGCCCGGACGCGGTGAGCCATCGGGAGCGCGTGGGCGAGCAGCCGGTCGCCTCCCGGGAAGTCCAGATCGTTGATCACGTCGATGAGGAGCAGCGCTGTCCGGCTCTCGTCCGGCGCGGCGCCGTGAAGGTCGTGGGAACGCCGAGGCATGTCACGCGGGTTATACAGCGGGCCAAGGCGCGTGGGGCAGCGATCACCACCGATCGGCGCCGCGCCCGGTCCGCCGTGGCGAAACGCGACCTCGGCTGTGGCAGCGCGGGGCGGGAGGAGCAGGCTCCGCGATGCCCCCGGGCGGCCGGGACGGGCGCGCGGCGCAGGCTCCGCGAGGGCGCGTCGTCGGCCGCCGGCTTGCATTGCTCGCCATGACGGACCTGGCGCGGGCCCCTCGGGTCGCCGCCCGGGTCGAAGGAGCGCACATGCCTCGCAGCATCTGGAAAGGGAGTATCAGCTTCGGGCTCGTGCAGATCCCGGTGGCCCTCTACCCCGCCGAGGAGCCCGACGAGCTCCACTTCACGCAGCTCGACAGGCGCACCATGGCGCCGATCCGCTATGAGCGCGTGAACCGGGAGACGGGCGAGCCGGTGAGCTGGGACGATATCGTCCGCGGCTATCCCTACGAGAAAGACGAGTATGTCGTCCTGTCCGACGAGGACCTGCGCCGCGCGAACGTGGAGGCGACGCAGACCGTGGACATCCTCGACTTCGTCGACGCCTCGGAGATCGACCCGATGTACTACGATAAACCGTATTTCCTCGCTCCTGCGTCCCAGAACGGCAAGAAGCGATCGCCGGTGACGGCGTATGTCCTCCTGCGCGAGGCGCTGCGGAAGACGGGCAAGGTCGGTATCGCGAAGGTCGTGATCCGGACGCGCGAGCACATCGCCGCGGTGAGGCCGCACGGCAGAGGGCTCGTGCTGAACCTGCTCCGGTTCGCGCACGAGCTCCGCTCCGACGAGGAGCTCGACCTGCCCGAGATGGACGCCAAGGGAAAGGGGCTCGGCAAGCGGGAGCTGGAGATGGCGGAGCGGCTGGTGGCCGAGATGGCCACCGCCTGGGAGCCGGAGAAATACAAGGATGAGTACCGCGACGACGTGATGAAGCTCATCGAGAAGAAGGTGAAATCCGGCCGCACGACCGCCCCAGCGGAGCCCGTGGAGGAAGAGCGCGAGCGCCGCGCCACTGGCACGGTGGACCTCATCGCGCTGCTCAAGAAGAGCCTCGGGCAGAAGGGCGCGAAGGCCGCGAACGACGAGGCGAAAAACGGCGCGAAAAACGACAGACCAGCGCCGGAAGAGGGCGGCAAATCCAGGGCGCGGAAGGCGGAGACCCCGAAGCGGAAGGGCGGCAGCTCGCGTCGGGCCGCGTAGCGAGCACGGCGAGGCGGTCCGCGCGCCGCCCGCCGGGCTGTTCGGGGGCGCGGAGGAGGGTAGAGCGAGCTCATGCGCCCCAAGTATCCGGCGGACGTCACGGCGGCTTTCCTCGAGCTGCAAGGGCAGGCCCCGCTCGCGGCGCAGAAGCTGGCTCCGGGCGCCCGCGTCGCCCCCGACGAGGCGCCGCCCTCCTTCGCCGCGATCCTGACGCAGCTGATCGAGACGCTGTTCTTCGCGTCCATGGCGACGGAGGAGGGGCGGCTCAACCCGATCGGCGTCGTGTTCGCCGAGCGCCTCGCCGAGTTCGAGTCCGGAGAGCCCGCGTGGGATCTCGTGCGGTTCGGGTCCCTGGTGGCGTTCGACGCGGAGCACCTGGCCAACCTGGCTCCGGCGAGCGCGTGGCCGCGCTCCTTCCTGGCCGTGGTGCCGATCGAGGGGTCGCTCGCCGTCGCCGGCATCGCGGTGCCGCACGGCCGGCCGTCGTTCGCGCTCGATCAGCTCGTGCGCGTCGTCGCCCCGAAGCCCGGCGTCGTGGCCGTGTACCGCGGCGAATGGGAGGTCGTCCGATACGAGCGCGGCGCCGTGCGGACGTGGATGCCCAAGAACCGGCCGCTGCTCGACTCCATCGAGCGGACCGTCGCGCGGGACCAGGCGAGCGCGCTCGCCCGCAACGTGCGCGGCTATCTGCTGCGCATCGTCGAGGGGATGGTCGAGCTCGGCCGCGGCGGGCTCCTGGTCGTACTGGGACCGGGCGAGGGCCTGCCGCAGCTCTTCGGTGAAGAGGGCAATCAGCTCGACACCGAGGTCAAGCGGCTGACCCCTGCCCTGTGCCTCGGTTCGGCCATCCTCGACCTCGCCGGCGCGCACGAGCCCCACCTGACGGACGGGCAATGCCAGCCGTCCGGGGGAAGGCCAGCGGCGAGCGAATCGGAGCACGCGCTCCAGCGGTCCGAGCGCGTCAGCCGGCTGCTCGAGCTCATCGTCCGGCTGACGACCGTCGATGGCGCGGTCGTGATGAGCCACGCCCTCGACGTGCTCGCGTTCGGCGCGAAGCTGCCGCCTCCGCGGGCGATCATCTCCGAGGTCTTTGCCGCCACGCCCGACCAGCGGATGGACGCGAGCTTGAGCCTCGACGCGCGAGGCACCCGCCACCGCGCGGCCGCGGCGTTCGTCGCGGGGTACCCGGAGCGGATCGCCTTCATCGTCTCCCAGGACGGCAACGCGGCGACGTTCCAGGAGATCGAGGGGAAGGTCGTCTACTGGCCGCTGTGACGAGGCGCGCCGCGCGATGTGCGATGTGCGACGTGCGACGTCAGAGATGCCGCAGGATGGCCGCAGGCATCTGATCGATCGGCGCCGCGGCCGCGGCGAGCCCGGCCTCCAGCACGCGGCGGGGCATGCCGTAAACGACGCAGGACGACTCGGCCTCGGCGAGGATCCTCCCGCCCGCCGCGCGGATCGCCCGGGAGCCCTCCAGGCCGTCGTCCCCCATGCCCGTCAGCACGACCCCGAGGACGCCCGGCCCGAACTCGGCCGCGGCGCTGGCGAACAGCAGATCCACCGACGGGCAGTAGAGGGACGAGTCGGCCGTCGCCACGAAGCGGACGCTCGCGCGCGTTAGGTCGCGCCGGACCTCGATGTGCGTCCCCCCGCGCGCGAGGACCACGAGCCCGGGCCGGAGCGGGAGATCGTCCGACGCCTCGACGATCGAGAGCGCGCTCGCGTCGTCCAGGCGGCGCGCCAGCGATTCCGTGTAGCCAGGCGGGATGTGCAGCGCGACGACGATCGGGGCCGGGAACTCTGCGGGCATCGCCGCGAAGAGCCGCGTCAGCGCCAGAGGGCCGCCGGTCGACGCGCCGATCACGACGACCCGCGTGCGCGAGAGCGCCGGGATCGCGCCAGGCGCGGGCGGCGCGGGCGGCGGCTCTGCGCGGTGGATCTTGGCCTCGGCGGCGGCGAGCACCTTGCGGACCAGCTCGTCCGCGAGGCCGAAGAGGCGATCGGTCGCGAGCGCCGTCGGCTTCTCGACGAGATCGGTCGCGCCTTCCTGGAGCGCCCTGACGCCGAGATTGCTGTCCGCTTCGGCGCTGCTGACGACGATCACCCGCGGCGCACCCTCGCGCGGCAATGACGCGAGCACGCCGAGGCCGTCGAGGTTCGGCATCACGAGATCCAGAGTGACGACATCCGGCTTGTAGCGCGCGATCTTCTCAAGCGCGTCCAGGCCGTCCATGGCCGTGTCGACGACATCGATCGAGGAGCTCGCGTTGAGGACCTGCCGCAGCACCTTGCGCACGAAGGCCGAGTCGTCGACCACGAGCACGCGGACCGCAGGGCGCCTCATCGCTCCGCGTTCCGGTAGAGGAACACGCCGCCCCGCTCCTCGCAGGAGAGCGCGGTGCCGAGCCTGAAGAGCGACTCGGAGACCCCGACCAGGAGGATCCCGCCCGCGGAGAGCGCCCCCGCGAGGTTCTTGACCACCCACCGCGCCGTGTTGTCGTGGAAGTAGATGAGCACGTTGCGGCAGATCACGACGTCGAGCTGCCCAAGCGACGCGACCTGGGGCGCGTCGAGCAGGTTGATCCGCCGCCAGTCGATCGCCCGCCTGAGGTCGGCGCTCACGACGACGCGATCGGGCGTCACCTGCAACCACCGCTCGGCGAACGGAGGCGGCGGGGCGTTGCTCCGGAGCGAGCGGGGCCCGAGCACGCCGGCCTGGGCCCGCGAGAGCGCCCGCGCGCTGATGTCGCTCGCGATGAGCTCGACCCTGTCGAGCAGGCCCCGATCGGCCAGGAGCATCGCGAGCGTGAACGGCTCCTCGCCGCTCGAGCAGGCCGCCGACCAGATCCGCGGCCGGCCGCCCGCCGCCACGCGCGGCGCGATGAACTCCGAGACCGCGAGCTCGAGCTGCGCGAACTCGCGGAAGAAGTACGTCTCGCCCACGACCAGCCCGTCGATCAGCGCGTCCATCTCGGCCGCGCCCGCCGGGTCGTAGCGGAGGAAGTAGTAGTAATCGAGCAGCGAGTCGAAGCCGGCGTCGATGGCGCGCGCCGACAGCTTGTCGCCGAGCAGCTCGCGATCGGCCACGTCGTAGTAGAGGCCGAGCTTCTCGGCGACGAGCGCGCTGAAGATCGCGAAGACCTGCGGAGAGATGGGGAGGCGGCTCGTCATGCCCACGGGATCAGGCCCACTGCGCGAGGACCGACGCGGACACGCGCCGCACCTCGGGATCTGGATCGGTCCGCGCGGCGCGCTCGACCGCCGCGAAGCCCTCGCGGGTGGCCACCGCGGCGAGCGTCGTGGCGGCCGCCTTCCGCGCCGGCGCGCGCGGCAGCCGGAGCGCCTCGAGGAGCGCGGCGTGCGCCCCGGGGAGCCGCATCCGCGCGAGCGCCGCGGTCAGGAGCGGCGAGAGCTCGTCGTCCGCCGTGCCCAGGGCGTCGAGGATGCCCTGGATGCGGCCCGGCACGGGGGTCGACAGCGCGGCGAGGAGCGGGCCCTGCGCCCGCGATGTGACGAGCAGCGCGACGAGCGTCCTCGTCGCCTCGGCGCCTGGCCGCCCCGCGATGAAGCTGGTCGCGGCCGTACGCACGCTCTCGTCGGGGTCGCCCGCCGCTTGCACGAGCGCCGGCAGGACCTCGGGCGACGAGAAGCCGGAGATCGCCGAGACCGCGACCAGCCGGGTCGCCACGTCCGGGGACGAGAGCGCGCCGAGCAACGTCGGCAGCGACGCCTCCCGCCCGGCGATGCCGAGCCCGATCAGCGCCGACCGCCGCATGTCCGTGTCGCCGTCCCGGGCCGCCTGCTCCAGCGCCGCGAGCGCGAGATCGCCCTTGATCCCCGACAGCGCCTCGATCGCCGCCACGCGCACCTGGCCGCTCTCGTCCCGGAGCCGCTCGGCGATGACCCCTGCCGCCGCCTCCCACCCGAGCTTCCCCAGCGACTGGCAGGCGTAGTACCGGACCCATGCGTCGCCGTCGCGGAGCCCCGCGAGGAGCGCGTCGATCACGCGAGGATCCCGGCGCGACTGCCCGAGCGCCCGCATCGCCACGGCCCGGATCCGCGCCGTGGGATCGGCCGCGACAGCGACGAGCGCGTCGAGCGCCGCCGGCGCCGCGAGGGACGCGAGGCCATGGATCGCCTGCTCGCGCGCCCGCACGTCGGGGTCGCAGAGGCCGTCGAGGAAGACCGGCAGCGCCGACGCAGGCGCGAGGTGCCCGAGGATCCGGAGGGCCGTCCGCCGCGCGGCCGGGGTCCCTTCGTGGGCCGCCGCGAGCGCGAGCCCCTCGACGTCCGGGCCGCCGAGGCCCTGGATCGCGGTCGTCGCGGCGTGGACCACGCGGGGGCTCGGGTCGTCGAGGACCTGGAACAGCGCGCGCGCCGAGCCGGGCTCCGCGATGCGCGCGAGCGCGTCGCACGCCGCCGCGCGGACCTCCGCGTCCGGATCGGCGAGGCAGCGCTCCACGTCGCCCGCCGCCGCGACGCCCCGGACGAGCGGCAGGAGCAGGAGCCTGCGCGGGCTGTCGCCGTCGCGCAGCGCCGCGAGCACCCGGGGATCCGCGCTCCGCGAGAGCTGGCCGAGCGCCTCCGCGGCGGCGCTCGCGACGGGAGGACCGGCGTCGAGCAGGCGCGTCAGCTCGAGCAGGGCGTCGTCGCCCCCGATCGCGCCGAGCACGCTGCAGAGGGCGGCCTGCTCGGCCGGATCCGCGCCCGCGAGGCTCTGGGAGAGCCGCCGCGCCACGCCGGGCGCCGGCGCCTCGCTCCGGAGCGCCTCGTCGATCGGCGCGGCCGTCCCGTAGCGCTCGCGGTACCGCTCGCGCAGCTCGGCGAGCGCCGCCGCGGCGACGCGCACGACGCCGTCGCTCGGCCGCCCGAGGAGGCGCACCAGCGGCGCCACGGCGCCGCGGCTGCCGGTGCGGCCGAGCGCCCGCGCCGCCTCGAGCACGTAGCGAGGATCATCGAGGAGGACCGCCAGCGGCCCGGTCGCGCGCGGGTCGCCGCTCCGGCCCAGCACGTCGATCGCCGGGAAGACACGGAAGAAATTCCCGCTGGAAACAGCCTCCACGAGCGAGTCGACCGCGGACCTGCCGCCGACCCGGCCGAGCGCCTCGATCGCGGCGACCGCGACGTTGTCGTCGGGGTGCGACGTGAGCTCCGCGAGCCGGGAGACGGCCTTCGCGCTGCCGCGGCGGCCGAGGATCTGCGCCGCGTCGGCGACGAGCGCGGGGCGAGGATCCAGGCTCAGCGCGAGCACGGCGGCGTCGACGTCGCCCAGCGACGCGACGAGCGCGTCGACCGTGGCGGCGATGCGCGCCTCGCTGTCGCGCCGGGTGGAGAGGCACGCGCACAAGGGGTGGACCGCCGCATCGCCGAGCGCGGCGAGCGACGCGACCACGGCCCGCCGCACGGTCCAGCTCGGATCCGCGAGCATCTCGATGAGCGCAGGCGCCCCCGGAGGCCCCGAGGCGGCGAGCCGCTCGACCTGCTCGACGCGCTGCCGCTCCGCGTCCGAGACGGCGAGCGCGGGGCGCCGGGCGATCACGCTGTCTCCGGCGGCGCGGGGTGCTGCGTCCCGTTCGCCTTGATGTGGGCGACGGCGTGGGCGACCGTGGCGACGACGCCCGCGACCGCGTCCGCGTGCTCCGCGCTCGCCTGCCGGATCCTGCCGAGCTGCTCGAGCACCTGGCCTGCGTCGCTCGCGATCGCGCCGGTGTCCCTCGCGTGCCTGGCCGTGGAGGCGAGCAGCTCCCGGACCGGATCGCGCAGCCGCGAGAGCGAGGCGGCGTGCTGCTCGCTCCGGGTCGAGAGCTCAGAGGCCCCCTTCTCGGCGGCCTGGAGCGACGCCGTGTGCCGGTTCGCGCCCGACGCGAGGGCCATGACGACCTCCGCCTGATCGGCCACGGCCCGCGCCGTCTGCCTGGCGATCCGGCGCACGGACTCCCCCTCCTTCGCCAGGGCCGCCGTCGCCTTGCCCTGGTCCGCCGTCGCGGCGGTCACCGCCGCCGCGAGCCGCGCGACCTGGCGGGCGGACGCCTCCAGCTGCTTCGCGGCCCGCGCCTGCTCGCCGATGCCCCGCGCCGACTGGACCGACAGCCGCCGGATGTCGTCCATCGCGCGCGCGATCTCGGTCGCGCCGCCCGCCTGCTCCGCGAGGCCGGCGACCATGCGCTGCGACGCGCCCGTGACGTCCTGCGTGAGCGCCGTGATCCCGGCCAGGGTGCGGGTCTGCTCGACCATGGCGGCGCTGGTCTGCTGGGTCAGCGCGCGCATCTGCGCGGCGGCCTTGGCGAGCTGCGACGCCCCTGTCGCCTGCTCGTCCATCGCCCGCGACACCCGCTCGGCGGTGGACGTCAGCTGCGCGTTGGCCTTCACGGCGTCCCGCAGCGCGCGCGCCTGCTCGGCGGTCGCGTCCTTCGTCTGCCGGGCCATGCGCCGCATCTCGGCGCTGCCCTGCGCGAGCGCCTGGATCGCCCTGGTCTGCTCGGCCGCAGAGCGCGCGACCGTCTTGCCCTCGTCGCTCATGCGCGACGCGGTCTGGGTCAGGGAGGCCACCGCCTGCACCTGCTCCACGTTCGCCCGGTCGATGTCGCGGATCGAGCGGCCGAGCTCCTCGACCCCCTGCAGGATGGACGTGAGCGCCCGATCGGCGTCGCTCGCGAGCCGGGTCCCCTCGTCCGCGACCTTGACGCCCTCGCTCGAGGCGGCCACCGCCTCCCGGGCGCTCGCCTGGAGCGCGCGGACGATCTTGGCGATCTCGGCGCTCGAGACGGCGGCCCGATCGGCGAGGTTGCGGATCTCCTCGGCGACGACGGCGAAGCCGCGGCCGTGCTCCCCGGCGCGCGCGGCCTCGATGCTGGCGTTGAGCGAGAGGAGGTTCGTGCGATCGGCGATCAGGTTGATGGTCTGGACGATGTCGCCGATCTCCTCCGCCCGCTTGCCCATCTCCTTCATGACCGACGCGGAGTCGGCCATCGCCTGCCGGATGCTCCCGAGCCCGGCGATGGACCTGCCGACCGTCGCGGCGCCCTGGCGCGCGGTCGCGACCCCCTGCTCGGCGGTCGCGCGCGCGGTCTCGACGATGGCGACGATCCGCCGCGTCGAGGCCTCGACCTGCGACGACGTGGCGGCGTTGCCGGCCGCGAGCCCGCTGATCTGCTCGGCGCTCTGCGCGACCTGCTGCGCGGTCCGCGCGAGCTGCTCGGCGGCGACCGCGTTCGCCTCGATGGTCGCCGCGCTCTTCTCGGCGGTGGCCGCGACCTCCTCGACCGAGCTCGCGATCTCCGTGATCGTGCTCGCGGTCGTCGACGCGCTCCCGTCGAGCGCCCTCGCGCTCTCGGCCACCCCGCGGATCGACCGCGCCATCTGCTCGGCGGTCGCCGCGGTCTCCTCGACCGCGCTCGCCATCTCGATCGCGTCCTTCGCGACGCGATCGAGGGAGCCGCTCACGCCCACGACGGCCCCGGCCATGCTCGAGATCTGCGCCCCGACCCCCTTGGCGTCGGCCGAGAGGCGCGCGACGCCCTTCGACATCTCCTCGATGGTGGCCCCGATCTCCTCGATGGCCGCGGCGTTGCTCTCGCCGCGGGCCGCCGCCTCGTCGGCCGATCCGCTCGTCACGGAGACCGCGCCGAGGAGCTCCTCGCTGGAGGACGCGAGCTCCTCGGCGCTGGCGCTCACCGCCTTCACCGAGCGGGCCATCTCCTCGAGCGCGACCGCGGTCGTGTCCGCCGAGGCGGCGAGCGTATCGGCGTCGCCCTTCACGCTCGCGAGCGCGGGGGCGAGCGCGCCGATGCCGCCCGCCATGCCCTCGGTCCCCCTCACGACCTCGACGACGGCGTCGCCCACCCGCTGCCCTGTGCGGGCGAGCGCCTGCGCGGCCGCGCCGGCCTCCTCGATCTCGCCCGCGAGCGCCCCCGCCATGGCCCCCTGCTCCCTGCCGGCGGTGGCCTGCTCGGCGCCGAGGGCGGCGAGCCGCGCGGCTGCCTGCTCGACGCCGGCGACGGTCGCGACCGCCTGACGGAGCGCGCGCTCGGTCTGCTCCGCCCGCGCGAGCGCGCCATCGATGTCCGCGATTGCATCAGCTGCCATGATCCTGCTCCTCACCGATGATCCTGCCGACGTCGACGAGCATGACGAGGCGCTCCCCGATCTTCGCGACGGCCCTGACGAACCCGGCGCTCTCCTCCGCCATGACCTCGGGGGGCGACCGCAGCTCGCCCTCGGCGATGTTGACGACCTCGCGCGCGCTGTCCACCAGGAGGCCCACGGTGCGGCCGCCGTGCTGGACGACGATGACACGCGAGTCGAGCGTCGGCTCCGCGCTCGGGAGCCCGAAGCGGACGCGCAGATCCACGACCGGGACCACGCGGCCCCGGATCTGCACCAGGCCGCCGACGTACGATCGCGTCCCCGGCACCCGGGTCGCCCCGGCGAACGACTCCATGTGGAGCACGTCCGCCGCCGAGATGACGTACTCGGTGTCCGCCACCTTCAGGACCACGTGCAGCTCGCTCACGAGGCCACCCGGACGAGCGCGCCGCGGCCGCCGCGGCCGGCGGAGAGCCTGCCGCTGAGGGTCACGAGGTCCAGGACGAGCGTGGGGCGCCCATCGCCGAGATCCGTCGAGCCAGACACGCCCGGCACCCTGACGAGCGGGTCCTCGAGCGGCCGCACGACCACCTCTTGCTGGCCGATCACGCGGGTCACGCCGAACGCGAAGGGCGCGCCGTGGCGACGGACGACGAGCGCCCTGCGCGCGGGCGAGGCCCCGGTCTCGAAGAGGGCGCCGAGGTCGACGAGGGGCACGACCTCGCCACGGCGCTCGATCAACCTGGTCCCGCCGCGCGCTTCGCCCGCGGCTGGCAACCTGGTCCCTCCGCGCGCTTCGCCCGGGGCCGGGCCGCGGATGATGCGGGCGGCATCGATCTCCAAGACCTCCTCGACGCCCGCGACGGGCGTCACGAACAGCTGGTCACCGCACAGGAAGGAGAAGGCGTCCACGATGGTCAACGTGAGCGGGATCCGGAGGGTGAAGGTGGTGCCCGCGCCGGGCGACGTGCTCACCGAGAGCTCGCCGCTGAGCTGCTCCACCGCGATGCGGCGCACGATGTCCATCCCGAGCCCGCGACCGCTGGTCTTCGTGGCCTGGTCGAGCGTCGACAGCCCAGGGAGCGTGATGAGGTCGAGCAGCGCCGCGTCGCTCTCGGGCGCGGGGCGGCCGGCCCGCCTCGCCACCAGCGCGCGATCGATGCCGCGGCCGTCGTCGGCGACGCTGAGCTCGAGCTGATTGCTGGAGCGCTCGAAGCAGGAGACCCGGACGACGCCCTCCTCGGGCTTGCCGAGGCGCCGCCGCTCGGCGGGCGGCTCGATGGCGTGGTCGACGGCGTTCCGGAGCAGGTGCACGATCGCAGGGAAGACGCGCTCCGCGACCGCCTTGTCGAGCTCGGCCTTGCCGGCGTCGATCTCGAGCCGGGCCTGCTTGCCGGTCGCGCGGCCGAGGCCGCGAACGACCAGCGGCACGCGCTCGAGGAGCTCCTTCACGGAGATCATGCGCGCGCGCATGATGGCGGCGCGGAGGTCGCGCAGCGTCCGGTCGTGCTCGCGCAGGATCTCCGACAGATCGCGGGTGTCGACCCCCCGGGCGCGCAGCTCGGCGGCCGCCCGCGCGAGCCGGAACCGCGTGACGACGAGCGCCGACAGCTTGTCGAGCGCGTCGTCGAGGCGCGCCACCTCGACGCGGACGACGCCTCGGAGCTGGGGCTCCTGGTCCACCGGCTCGTCCGGCTCGCGCTCCGCCAGGGCCGCGACGGCCGGCGGGACGGGGGGCTCCACCGTGAGCGCGCGGACGCCATCCGCCGCCGCCGCGCGCGCGACCTCCTCGTCGGGCGCGCTCGTGAGGACGAGGAGCGCGAAGACGATGCCGCCCGGCGCCCCATCGCCGGCCGGCACCGAGAGCGGGACGACCTTGACGATCTCGGCGAGCTTGCCGACGCGCTCGCGGACGGTCGTGATGTTCACCCCCTCGGCGGTGCGCGCCGGCGAGGGGGTGAAGTCGACCCGCAGCGCGCGCCGCCCGCCGGCCACGCCCTGCGCGAGCTGCACCCGCTCGCCGGGCCCGAGCTTCGCGAGGATCTCGGGATCGGCGCCGATCGTCGGCACGGGCGGCGACGGCGCGGCGGCGAGATCGAGCGCGGTGAGCGCGGCGAGGAGCTCCGGCGCCGCCGGCAGCACCGGCTTGCCCTCGGCGAGCGCCCGGGCCCGCTCCTCGATGGCCCGGAGCCCGCGGAGCAGCACCTCGATCGACGAGGCGGAGAGGCTCCCGGCCGCCCGGTCCGCCGCCCGGAGCACGGTCTCCATCGCGTGGGCGAGATCCACGATCGGCTCCACGCCGACCATGGCGGAGAGGCCCTTGATGGTGTGAAGGGCGCGGAAGAGCTCCCGGATCGGCCTGGGGCTCGACTCGCCGGCGCGGAGGGCCGCCTCGACGGCGAGGAGGTTGGCCGTCGACGCGGAGAGGTGCTCTTCCACCTCGACGAGGTAGCCGGCCACGAACTCGTTTACATCGAGCGCGCCGGTCATCCGGCGCCGGCGACGTCGTCCTGCAGGAGCGCGCGCACGCTGGCCAGGATGGCGTCAGGAGTGAAGGGCTTCGTCATGAACTCGGACGCCCCCGCGGCGAGCGTGCGGGCACGGGACTCCTCATCACCCCGGGTCGTCACCACCAGGATCGGCAGGCTCCGCAGCCTGTCTTGACCCCGGATGAACTCGATCACCTCGAGTCCCCCGATATCGGGCATATTCAGGTCGAGCACCACGAGATCGAACGGCCTGAGCGAGAGCGTCTCAATCGCCTCGAGCCCGCTCGCCGCGTGCGCGAACCCGTGCTGCTCTGCCCGCAGGCAGGCCACCACCATTTCGCGCATCACCCTGCTGTCATCGACGACGAGGATCTCTGCCACAGCGGTGCTCGGTCGAGGGAATAGCCTCTCCGAACACGAGGTGTCAATCGCGCCTGTGCGTCCGAGGGAGAATCAGGGAACTCCCGTCAGCCCCGCCCCGAGCTCCGGTTCCCCGGCTCGGGCGAGCAGCGCGCCGGCCGTGCGCTGGCCCGCGCGTCGAGCCGGCGCCGGCGATGTCTGCTGTGCTCGCTGACGAGCCCGGGCTCCCCCGGGGAGCGCCAGTGCGCCAGCGAACGTCGGCAGGCGCGCGAACGCCATGACAGCGGTCGCTGGAAACCGGCGACGGCCGCGTGGTGCGGGGGGCAATGACCAGAAGCAACCTGACGCAACCGGACGTGATCGGACGCAACAAACGCCAAACGCAACCCAGAAGAAGAGAGCGACAGGGCGTCTTTCATCGTATTACGCTTGCATCGTCGCAGGCTCTCACTCAGATGAGACTGGGCGGTAAAGACGCTTGCGGAACCAGCGCGTCTCCGCGCCCCGTCTCGCCCCGAGAGGCGCCGCCCTCTAGCGATACGCCTCGCGGCCCCTGCTGCTCCTGGAGAACCATGAATCGGCCAATGACGATGGACTTCGTGCTCGCCGACGCCGCGCGCGATGCGAACGGCCCGCCCCGGCGCCCGGCGCCGGCCGCGGGGCGAGGCGTCCGGGACGTGGGCATGGAGCCTCCGCCGAGCGAGCACGCGCAGCGCGGGGTGGTGTGGATCCTCGACGATTCGCTGCTGGAGGCCGAGATGGCCGCGCGCGCCCTCGCGCCGGGGTACGAGGTCCAGGTCTTCACGGACGCCGCCGCGATGCTCGAGCGCGTGGCGGGCGGCGATCTGCCGGACGTCCTCGTGCTCGACCAGGTGATGCCGGCCATGTCCGGCACCGAGATCTGTGGCCTCTTGCGGTCGCGCGCCGCCACGGTCGGGCTCCCGATCCTCATCCTGACCGTGGCCGGGCAGGAGGAGGACCTCGTCGAGGGGCTCACCGCGGGCGCCGACGACTACGTGGTCAAGCCCTGCCCGGCGGCCGCGCTGTCGGCGCGCGTCGGCGCGCTCCTCCGCTCGAAGCGGCTCCGCGAGCGGGCCGAGCGGGCCGAGCGGATCGCGGCCGTGGAGCGCGATCTGCTGCGCGCGCTCATCGAGCAGAGCGGCGACGGCATCATGGCCGCGGACGCGCGCGGGGCGCTCCGGATCTGCAACGGCGAGGCCCAGCGGCAGCACGGGGTGTACGAGCGCGACGCGAGCGACGCGATCGAGTCGCTCCGGCCCCGCGGGCTGCTCGCGCTGGACGGCCGGCCGCTGCGCCCCGACGAGGACCCGCTCCACCGCGCGCTCCTGGGCGAGAAGGTCGAGAACGCGCGCTGGCTCGTCACGCGCCCGGACGGCTCGATCCGCGCCCTCGCCGGGACGGCGTCGCCGCTCCGGCACGCCGACGGCTCGCCCGCGGGCGCCGTGCTGATCACGCGCGACGAGACCGACGCGATCGAGGCGGAGCGGGCGCTCCGGGACAGCGAGGAGCGCTATCGCGTGATCATCAGCGCGCTCGAGGAGGGCATCACGCTCGAGGACGAGCGCGGCGTCATCCGCACCGCGAACGCGAGCGCCGAGCGGATCCTCGCCCTGCCCATGGCCCAGCTCGTCGGGTCCACGATGCTGGGCCCGCCGTGCAGGCTCGTCCGCGAGGACGGCTCGCCCTTCCCTTTCGAGATGGTCCCCTCGCAGATCGCGCTCCGGACCGGCGCGCCCCAGTCGGGCGTCGTGCTGGGGCTGGAGCGGCCGGGCGGCTCGGTCGTGTGGCTCTCGGTGAACGCGCAGCCGCTCCGCGGCGCGAACGGCTCCGTGGCCGGCGTCGTCTCCTCGTTCTTCGACATCACGGCGCGGAAGCGCGCGGAGGAGGAGCGGCAAGACCTGCTCGCCGCGGCGCAGTCCGCCCGTCGGGAGGCCGAGGCCGCCAGCCACCTGAAGGACGAGTTCCTGGCGACGATGAGCCACGAGCTCCGCACGCCGCTCACGGCGGTCCTCGGCTGGGTCCGGATGCTGCGCACCGGCCAGCTCGCCGAGGAGCGCCGCGACAAGGCGCTGGAGACGGTGGAGCGCAACGCCCAGGCGCAGGCGCAGCTCATCGACGACCTGCTCGACATCTCGCGCATCATGGCCGGCAAGCTCCGGCTGGACGTCCATCCGATCGAGCTCGTGCCCGTGATCGACGCCGCCCTCGAGGTCGTGCGGCCGGCGGCCGACGCCAAGGGGGTGCGGCTCCTGCCGCTGATCGAGCCCGGCGTAGGCGCCGTCGCGGGCGACGCGGGCCGGCTGCAGCAGGTCGTCTGGAACCTGCTCAACAACGCGGTGAAGTTCACGCCGCGCGGCGGGGTGGTGCGCATCCGGCTCGATCGCGCCGACGGGTCCGCCGAGATCACCGTGTCCGACACCGGCCAGGGCATCGAGCCCGCGTTCTTGCCGTACGTGTTCGAGCAGTTCCGGCAGGCCGAGAGCGGCACGACCCGCAGGCACGGCGGCCTGGGCCTCGGGCTCACGATCGTGAAGAGCCTCGTGGAGATGCACGGCGGCACGGCCCACGCCCTGAGCGACGGGGAGGGTCAGGGCGCCACGTTCGTCGTCCAGCTGCCGCTCGCGGCGCCGCCGAGCCACGGCCGGGGGCGCCGGCTGGCGCAGCTGCCGAGCGTCTCTGCCGGGAGCGACCGCCCGCCGGAGCTCGCGGCGCTGAACGTGCTCGTGGTCGAGGACGAGGACGACACGCGCGAGCTCCTCATCACGATGCTCGAGCAGTGCGGCGCGCGCGTGACGGCCGTCTCGTCCGCGGCCGAGGCGCTGCTCGCGGTGAAGGCGCTGCAGCCCGACGTGCTCGTGTCCGACGTCGCGATGCCCGGCGAGGACGGCTACGCGCTGATCCGCAAGATCCGCGCGCTCCCGGCGGCGAGCGGGGGGCGGACCCCGGCGATCGCGCTCACCGCCTATGCGCGCGCGGAGGATCGCATGCGCGCGTTGCGGGCAGGGTTCAACACCCATGTCCCGAAGCCCATCGAACCGGCGGAGCTGCTCGCGGTGCTCACGACCATGTGCGGCTCGAGGGCGGGCGCTCCCAGCTGATTCACTGACGGTACGCGGCAGACCGGCAGCCCCGGGGAGCACGCCAGCCGCGGTGGCTCTCGACATTGACACGTGACCATCGCATCGGAAAACATGCCGTGCTGAATGCCGCCTTCCCGCGCAACACGCCGCTCATCTGTCTCGCGGCGCGATGACGCCAACGGCTCGCCGGGCGAGCACGTGCGCCCTCTTCCGGCGGCAGCGCCCCCGGAGGACGCGCCTACCGGGCGATGGCTGCTCCTCATCCATCAGCTCCCGCCCAAGCCCGCATACCTCCGTGTGAAGATCGGGCGTCATCTGCAGCGTCTGGGCGCCGTCGCAATCAAGAACTCCGTCTACACGCTACCGGCGACCGACTCGGCGCGCGAGGACTTCGTTTGGGTATACCGCGAGATCGTCGACGGCGGCGGTGAGGCGTCGGTGTGCGAGGCGCGGTTCTCCGCGGGGCTCTCGGATGAGCAGATCGAGGCGCTCTTCCACGAAGCCCGGAACGCCGACTACGAAGCTCTGGCCGAGGAGGTGCGCGCCGTCCAGAAGGTCCTTCCTCGGCGCGGAGGCGTCCCCAAAGAGCGCCGCACGGAGCTCGCGGGCGAGGTCCTGCGCCTCAAGAAGCAGCTCGGCGCGATCGCGGCGGTTGACTTCTTCGCGTCCACCGGACGCGTCGCGGTCGAGGGCCTCGTACGTGAGCTCGAAGCGCGCCTCGAAGGCGGCGCGAGCGAATCGTCGACGAAGCGTCAGCCGGCCGTGCTGGCCGCCGAGGTGCGCGGCCGTACCTGGGTCACCCGCAAGAACATCCACGTCGACCGCATCGCGAGCGCGTGGCTCATCCGGCGCTTCCTCGATCCGGAGGCGCGCTTCAAGTTCGTGAGCGGCAAGGGTTACACGCCGGAGCCGGGCGAGCTGCGCTTCGACATGTTCGAGGCCGAGTTCACCCACGAAGGCGACCGCTGCACGTTCGAGGTGCTCCTCGACCGGTTCGGGCTCGCGGATCCAGCGCTGCGCCGCATCGCCGAGATCATCCACGACATCGATCTCAAGGATGCCAAGTTCAACCGGCCCGAGCGGCCGGGCGTGGAGTGTCTCGTGAACGGGCTGGCCATGGTCGAGCGAGACGACGAGGCGCGGCTCGCCCGGGGAGCTGCGCTCTTCGGCGATCTGTACGAGTCGCTCGCGCGCAAGAGAGAATGAAGAGCGACATGAGCGCCTCGCGCTGTGCGGACTTCCGACCGAGCTCGCCCCTGCTGAAGGCGACGATCGCCAGAGGGGTCACCTCGAGCGCGCGACGGTCTGGTTCACGGTGAGCGCCCGGGTCGGGTCGCTGCCGTGCCCCCGTCTGCTGTCTCCTCCGGCGGCTTGACGGCGCCGAACTGGACCAGGAGGAGTACGTCGTAAATGGTCTTGGCGATGCCGCCGCACAGGAGCGGCCAGCCGAAGCTCGAACGGCTGAGCATCGCGCCCGCGAGGAGCGGCGCGAGGGCTGCGGCGAGGCTGCGCGGCACGTTCGTGACGCTCGCGGCGGCCGGGCGCTCCTCCGGCGGGACCACCGCCATCACGTACGACTGCCGCGCGGGCACGTCCATCTGCGAGAGGCACATGCGCAGAAGGAGGAACCCGACAGCGAGCGGCGCGGTGGGCATGAGCGCGGCCAGGATCAGGAGCACATTCGATGGCAGGTGGGTATAGACCATGGTGTTGATGAGCCCGATCCTGGCTGCGAGCCGTGCAGAGACGAGCTGCGAGAAGCCCGCCGCGATGCCTGCGGCGAAGAAGATCGCGCCCGCCGTCTCCACGGAGAGGGCGAAGCGACGGAAGAGCCACAGCGCGAGGAGCGACTGGACGATGAACCCGCCGCCGAACGAGTCGAGGCTGAACAGCGCCGCGAGCCGGACGACGATCCTACGCGACCGCAGGAGAGGCGCGGCCTTCGCGGCCTGCGTGTGCCGCTCGAGCGCGGGCGAGAGCTTGCAGTAGAGAATGCCGACTGCGACCGCGACAGCCGCATACAGCGCGAACCCCGAGCGCTCTGCCGCCGCCCGATCCCAGCCGAACCAGCGCGCACCCGCCACGGGCAGCCCGCTCGCCAGCGCGCCGAGCGCACCGGCGAGGTTGCCCGAGAGATTGTAGCGGGCGAACATCCCTGTGCGGTCGCGGCCTTCGACCGTCGCGCTGAGCGCGGCCTGTTCGGCAGGCAGGAAGACGCTGACGTCGCCTGCCGAGGGATTGAGCGTTCCCGCGACGGCGACCACGAGCAGCGGCCAGAACGCCGTGACCCCTAGGAAACCGAGCCCTGTCGCGAACATCAGCGCCGAGGCGCCAAGGAGGAGCTGCCGAGAGCCGAGCCCGTGCCCCAGGAGCCCGACAGCCAGCGTAAGAACCGCCGAGCCCAGCAGCGTGCCGGTGATGATGGTCCCGATCTGGAGCGGGCTGAGGCCGAGCGATGAAAGGTAGTCCGCGAGGAGCACGCTGACGAAGCCGTCGGCGAAGCCACGCAGCGCCCGGGTGACGAGGAGCCTCTGCGCGTCGGCCGTTGCGCTCGAAGGCATCAGGGCGAGGGCGGTGCGCTGCTTCGAGCCAGAGCCCTGCCGGGCGGCCGCGTCGGGGTCCGCCGCAGGGGCTACGGTCGATGGACGGTCATCGTTGTGGATCAACTGATCCATGGGTAGAACAATTGTACCATCGAGGCGAGCGTGCGCTGCGGCGTTCCCCTGGCGTCGATGCCAGCAGCGCGCGTGAGCTGGCTTGCAGCATCCTCGGCACGGCGCCGGCGCAGAGAGCTGGCTTGGCGAGGACGGCGAGTTTCCAGGATCGAAGGTGACCTGGCAGGCGCCGGTGCCCAGGCGCCGGTACGAGGACCTTATGAACCAGATCGTCCAGAGAGCTCTAGATTGGATGCAGCGGCGCCTGCTGTGGCTGCTCCTCTGCGCCTACGCGCTGGCGTGGTTGGTGTCCGGGCCAGGTCTGCGTTTGCGCGACCTGTCTGCCGGGTCGCTCCCCTGGGTGCGCGGCGGCCGCGTCGAGCTTTCTCTGCCGTTGCTCCTGCTGGCGTTCCTCTTGGCAAATGCGGGTTTCGGCGTTCGCGTGCAGCAGCTCCGGCATCTGACCAGGTACCTCGGGCTCGTCGGCATCGGACTCGCGGCCAGCACCGTTCTACCAATCGTCTTCGCGCTCGCCGTCTCGCTTCTGGCCGTGCCAAGGCATGATAACGAGTTACAGAACCTCCTGGTCGGGTTGGCGCTCATAGGATCCATGCCTGTTTCCGGGTCTTCTACGGCGTGGTCGCAAAACGCCGGGGGCAATCCCGTTTTGAGCTTGGGCCTGGTACTGCTATCGACGCTCTGTAGCCCGCTCATCACCCCGGTGGGGCTGCACCTCGTCGGCTACATGGCACGTGGGGATTATGCCGAGGATCTGCACGAGCTGGCGTTCCAGGGGAGCAGCGGATTTCTCATCGTCGCGGTCGTCGTTCCATCCCTGGTGGGCATGCTTCTGCAGCGCATGCTGGGCTCAAGAGCTCGGGAGGTGGTATCGCCGGCCTTGAGGCTGCTCAACTTGGTGGACCTGCTGGTGCTCAACTACTCCAATGCATCGAGCGCCTTGCCTCAAGCGTTCAACCACCCCGACTGGGATCTGCTGCTCATCATCGCCTTGATCACCACGACGTTGTGCGTCCTCAGCTTCGGTCTCGGGGGATTCCTCGCGCGCTGCACGCGGGCGGACGCGGCCGATAGACTCGCGCTGATGTTCGGCCTGGGCATGACCAACAACGGGACAGGGCTGGTGCTGGCATCCGTCGCACTTAGGGATCACCCGGAGGTGATGCTGCCGATCATCTTTTACAACCTGGTTCAGCAGATCGCGGCGGGCGTTGTCGACGCACGCAGCCGAAGCGCTGCTGCGCGGAAGATCGCTCGGCCCCCTTTGTCAGGTCCGAAGCTCTTTTCACGATGGAGACGAGGAGCGTGACGATCCGACGGCACGTATCACCTCGATCTCGGAAAACTCGAGACGACGTTGCTTCATGTCCCGTGCGCTCCCTTCAGCAGGAGGCCCACGACACCCGCCGCGACGATCACGAGCGGCTCAGGTATTTTTAGCTTCTTCTGTACCAGGACGCCAAGCGTGACGAGCGCAATCAGCGCGGTTGGGATGTCCGTGATCGCCCTCCTGCCGAGCACGAAGCCCGCGCCCGCGATCGCACCGGTGGCCGCGGCGGTCACCCCGTCCACGAAAGCGTGGATGCCCGGTTTTGCGGCGAAGCGGCGGAAGTGGCGTGCGGGGAGGACGACGAAGAGATAGCAGGGCAGAAACACGCCGAGCGCAGCAACCACCGCCCCTGCAGGGCCAGCGACGAGGTAGCCGATGAACGCGACCGTGATCACGACCGGCCCCGGCGTGATCATCGCGACCGCCACGGCGTCGAGGAACTGGCGCTCGTTCAGCCAGTGGAACCGATCCACGACCCCGCCATAGAGGAACGGCACGATCGCGAGCCCGCTGCCGAACACGAAGGCGCCGGCCTCCGCGAAGAACGAGCCGATGTGAAGGAGCGTGCGCCCCTCGGCCGGGCCGTGCAGACCGGTGAGCAGCCAGGCAGCGGCTGGGCTCAGGGCGAGCGCGGCTGGCCTGGAGGAGAGCGCCTTCCACCGCCGGACGAGCACGGCGGCGACGCCGGAGAGCAGGAACACCCAGACGATCTCGGACTCGGTGTACGCCGTCACTGCCGCGCTGACGCCGAAGATGGCCCAGAGCAGCCGGTCCTGCTTTACCGTCGTCTTCACGAGCTTCACCGCGCTCCGCCCGATGATGGCGATGACGCTCGCGCCGATGCCGTAGAAGACGCCCTGCATCCACGGCAGCCCCCCGAAGCGGAGGTAGAGCGCCGAGAGCCCGAGGACCATCAGGAACGACGGCAGGATGAAGCCGGCACCGATGAGCGTGGCCCCCGCGACGCCGCTGCGGAGCCAGCCGAGATAGATGGCGAGCTGCGCCGCCAGCGGACCGGGCGCGAGCTGGGCGAGCGCGAGACCTTCCTTGTATTCGGCCTCTGTGAACCACCGGCGCCGCTCCACCAGGTCACGTTGCATGTAGCCAACCAGGGCGATCGGTCCGCCGAACCCGAGCGCGCCGAGGTAGAGGAAGTAACGGAGCAGCTCCCGCAAGGTGAACGAGACCCGGGTCGGAGGTTCGCTGGCCGCTGAGTCGTCGCCCAGGGTTGGCATCGCGCCTTCTCCTGCCGCCCTCAGCCGCACGCCTTCGTGAGCCCGAGCGGATGCTTCACGTGGATCGAATTTTCCCATCCCCTACGCGCGGGCATGGTCGTATGCAACAGTTGTTACACACATAGAGCAGATGTATCATACAGCGCCATGGCTCCAGCGAGGTGAACGATGACGAGACCTGTTGCAGCGCTCCTCTCCCTTGTCGCGCTCGGCGCATGTCGTGGCGAGCAGGCAGCCCCGCCCAGTCCCGCGGCGCCGTCCCTCCTGACGCCCGGCGCATCCGCGAAACCGACGACCGAGCCGCGCGACGGCGACGGCAGCGCTGGCGCGCCTGCGGCCTCCTCAGTGCCGTCGCCTTCGGCTCCCTCTGGGCCGGCGGCGACGCGCACCTGGGACTTCGACGCGCAGCAAGCTGGCGCGCCGCCAGCCGGGTTCTCCTTCGGCAGGACGGGCGGGGGCGCCGTGGGGAAGTGGGTGATCAAGGCGGAGGCCGGAGCGCCGAGCGGGACGAACGTCCTCGCGCAGGTCGACACCGACGCCACGAGCTCCCGGTTTCCCGTGGCCATCGCCGATGCGCCCACGCTGCGCGACCTCCGGGCCTCGGTCAGGTGCAAGGCCGTTTCCGGCAAGGTGGACCAGGCGTGTGGTCTCGTCTTCCGCTATCTCGACGAGAACAACTATTACGTCACTCGTGCGAACGCTCTCGAGGGCAATGTGCGGCTCTATCATGTCAAGGACGGACGCCGGACGCAGATCGCGAGCTGGAGCGGCGCGGTGACTGGCAACTGGCACGAACTGCGGGTAGACGCCCGCGAGGACCGGATCCAGGTCCACTGGGACGGGACCCAGGTCATCGATGCGACGGACCGGACGTTCACTGCGCCGGGGAAGGTCGGTGTTTGGACCAAGGCGGACTCGGTCACGTACTTTGACGACCTCACCATCATGCCGCTCTGATCTGAGAAGATGCCGCTTGGACAATGGACAAGAGGAGAAGAAGCGATGAGGAACATCGTTGATTGGCTCGGTCTCGCCACGCTGATGGCGCTCGGCTGTAGCAACGCATCCCCTGCGCCCTCGGCGGAGCCGCCGGCGGTCGCGCGTCCCGCCGCTCCACCTGCGGCCGATTCCGCCGCTCAGGCGGCGCCGGCCGCCCCGGCCACGCTGGATCCCGCGGTCGTCGAGGCGTCCACGGGGGGCAAGGCGGAGGTCGCCGAAGGCGTCGTGAAGGTCTCGTTCCCCCGGAATGACGTCAAGGTCGAGGTGGATGGCTGGGCCATGCCGCCGTTCATGGGCCTCACCTCGTGGGCCGGGTTCACCCCGGGCCACAAGCCGGGCGTCGAGGCCATGGTGATGGGCGATCTCGTCCTGTTCGAGGACGAGGTGAACGACGCCATGAGCGCCGCCTTCGATGCCGGGATCGAGGTCACCGCGCTCCACAACCACTTCTTCTTTGACCGGCCCAAGGTCTACTTCATGCACATCGGCGGCGAGGGCAAGCTGGACGCTCTCGGCAAGGGCGTACGCGCTGCCCTGGACGCGGCGCGGGCCATCCGGCAGAAGACGCCGAAGCCGCGCGAGCGCTTCGAGGGGCCGGCCATTCCGGCGAAGAGCACCATCGATCCGGCCAAGGTGGAGGCGGCGCTCGGGGTCAAGGTCACCGCCAAGGACGGCATGGCCAAGGCCGTGATCGGCCGACCGGCCGCCGTCGCCGACTGCGGCTGTAAGATCGGCAAGGCGATGGGCGTGAACACGTGGGCCGCGTTCGCAGGCACGGATGACAATGCCGTCGTCGACGGCGACTTCGCGGTCACCGAGGACGAGCTCCAGCCCGTTCTGAAGGCGCTCCGCGCGGGCAAGATCAATATCGTGGCGATCCACAATCATATGATCGGCGAGGAGCCGCGCATCCTCTTCTTTCACTACTGGGGGCGCGGCCCCGTCGCCGAGCTCGGCAAGGTGGTGAAGGGCGCGCTCGGTTTGACCAAAAGCCAACCATGAATGCGGGCCGGCGGGCTCAGGTTCGAGCGAGCCGGCCAGCCCCGGTCAATCATGAAAGGCGTGAAGTTTCCAGCCCGCACGCCGCGCGCCGCCGGCTCACTCCCTCCGGCAGCTCCGCTCGATGGTGTCCATCAGCTTCAGCACATCGAACGGCTTGCTGAGGATCGCGTCCGCGTCGATGCCGGCGCGCTCCGTCGCGCCGCGCGCGGTCATCACCACGATGGGCGTGGCGGCGAGCGTCGGATCGCGCTTCTGCTCGGCGCGAAACTGGAACCCATCCATGACCGGCATCATCAGGTCGAGCAGGACGAGCGCGATGGACGAGGGATCGTCCCGCAGGGTTGCCAGGGCCTCGCGCCCGTTCGCGGCGCAGGCGACCGCATACCCCTCCTCTTCCAGGAGCTCGCTCAAGGTCCGGCGAATCGCGGCGTCGTCATCGACGATCAGGATGCGCTTGCTGGGACGGCTCATCGTCATGCGCACTCGCTCCCTTCGCAGGGTGACGGCGACCATGGCGCCACGACCTCGGGCCGGCCCGCGGGCCCCCCTCGCGCCGGGCGCCTCAGGCGCCCTCGAATCCCGGCAGACCCCGCCGGCCCGAGTCCCGAGGGCCGGCGAGCGGCAGGGTCACCTTGAAGGTCGAGCCCTCTCCCAGGGCAGAGCTCACCTCGATCGAACCATCCAGCGCTTCGACCACCTGCATCGTGATGTAGAGCCCCATGCCCAGACCGCCATAGTGCCGCGCCGACACGGCGCGCTCGAACCGCCCGAAGATCCGCCCGATGTGCTCCTGCGCGATCCCGATGCCGTGGTCCGCGATCGTCAACGTGGCCATCTGGCCCATCGGGGCGACGGTGATCTCGATCGGGTTTCCCTGACCATATTTGAGCGCGTTCGAGACGAGGTTTTCGACGACCTGCTCGAGCCGCACCCGATCCCAGCTCCCTGCGGCGTCGTCCGCCGCGCTCACGGTGACCCGCGAGCCCGCCTCCGCGATCTCGCCGCCCTCCTGGAAGCGAGACACCACCTGCCGGACGATGTCCGACAGCCGGACTGGCTCCAGCTCCAGGGCGAGGCGCCCCGCGGAAATGCGGGAGATGTCGAGGAGGTTATCGACGAGCCGCCTCAGCCGCTCGCTCTGCCGGCGAACGAGCCCGAGCCGGTCCATGAGCCACGGGAGGCGTTCGCTGTCAGGGCACAGCTCGGGCGCGCGGCGCATCAGGGTCTGGATCTGCAGCGCGAGCGGGGTGAGCGGCGTCTTCAGCTCGTGGGAGGCGATCGAGAGGAACTCGTCCCGCAGCGCGATCGCGCTCTGCGCGTCCCTGTACAGGCGCGCGTTGTCCACCGCGAGCGCGCAGCGGCGCCCGAGCTCCTCCGCCGCCGCGAGGTCCGCCCAGCTGTACCGGCGCTCGGATCGCACGACGATGAAGGTCAGCGTCCCGAAGAGCCGCCCCCGCCGCGCCAGCGGGACGCACATGAACGAGTGCCCCCCGATGGCCCGGATCACCCGGAGGTGCTCGTCGTTCTGCGCGATGGCGCACATCTGCTCGTCGGTGAAGTGCTCGACGAGCACCGACCTCTGCTCGAGGAGCACCTTGGTCGGCGGGTGCTCCGGGTTGCCGTCGAGCTTGGGCGCGAAGCGCTTCGCCTCCTCGGCCACGGCGGCGAGCGAGGGGTCCGCGTGCGCCACGCCCACCCGCCGGAAGGTGCCGTCCTCCTCGTCGAGCGCGTCGACGAGGCAGAAGTCGGCGAGGACAGGCACCGCGAGCTGCGCCACCCGCGCGAGCGTCGTGGAATAGTCGAGCGACTCGGCCAGCACCACGCTCGCCGCGTCCAGGAAGCGAGGCAGCTCCTGCGCGCGCTCCCGCTCCGCGGCCTCGACGGCGCGCCGCCGCATCCGCGCCATCTCGATCTGCGTCCGGACGCGGGCGAGGAGCTCGCGCGGCGAGAACGGCTTCACCAGGTAATCGTCCGCCCCCGTGTCGAGGCCCTCGACGACGGCGTCCTCCCCCGCCCGAGCGGACACGAGCACCACGGGGACGCTGCTCGTCCTCGGGTCCGCCCGGAGCTCCCGGAGGAGCGCCACGCCGTCGAGCTCGGGCATCATCACGTCGCTCACCACGAGGTCGGGCGGGCGCGCGAGCGCGGCCTCGAGGGCCGCCCGCCCGTCCGAGGCCGCCTCCACGCTCCACCTCGGCGTGAGCAGGTGGATGAGGTACTCGCGCATGTCCGCGTTGTCGTCGGCGACGAGGATCCGGCCCTCTCCGCCCCCCGGGGTGACCTGCACGGGCGCTGCGTCGGCGCGCGACTCCGGGCCCGTCGGCGCCGCGCCTTCGCGCCCGCGCGAGGACCACTGGGACGCCTCGAGCACGTGGAGGTTCGCGCTCGCCGCCGAGGGCGCCGGCTCCGCGGCGGCGACCACGCGCTCCGGCGCCAGGTGCGCGCGGCCCCTCGGGATCGCCACGGTGAACGCGCTCCCCTGCCCCACCGCGCTCGAGGCGCGCAGCGAGCCCCCGTGTGCCTTGACGAGCTCCTGGACGAGGGCGAGCCCGATCCCGGTGCCCTCGATGCTCCGGCTGCGCGCGCCCTGCACGCGGTGGAACCGCTCGAAGATGCGCGGGAGCTCCTCCGAGGGGATCCCGGTGCCGGTATCGCGCACGGTCAGCTCGACGTGGTCCGGGTGAGCGCGCAGCGAGACCGCGATCTCCCCCTCGAACGTGAACTTGAAGGCGTTCGAGAGGAGGTTCGTGACGACCTTCTCCCATTGCGCCGCGTCGACGTAGACGGGCTCGGGCAGCGGCGGGCAGTCCACGACGAGCGACAGGCCCGCGCCCTCGATCAGCGAGCGGAAGGAGCTCGCGAGCTCCGCGGTGAGCCGCGCGAGATCGGTGGGCGCGAACGACGTCTGGAGGCGCCCCGCCTCGATGCGGGAGAAATCGAGCAGCGTGTTCACGAGCCGGAGGAGCCGGAGGGTGCTCCTGTGGGCCGCGGAGAGGCCGTCGCCCGAGAGCGACCTCGCCTGGCTCGACAGCGCGTCCTCGACGCGCCCGAGGATGAGGGTGAGCGGGGTGCGGAACTCGTGGCTCACGTTGGCCACGAACTCGGTCTTGAGGCGGTCGAGCGTCGCGAGCTCGTCCCGGTGCTGCGCGACCTCGCGCTCGAGCCGCCGCTGCTCGGTGACGTCCCGCCCCTCGGCGATCATGAAGACGACCTTGCCCTGCCGATCCTTGACGGGGTTCAGGTTGAAATCGATGGTGATGCGCCGCTCACCTTCGTTGCCCCCGAGGACATCCACGTCGTACCTGACGAACTCGCCGCGCGCCGCGCGCCGCACCGCGTCCTTCAGGCGCTCCTGGATCTCCGGCGAGCCCTGCCACCAGCGGCACTCCCAGAAGGGCACGCCGTGCACCTCCCTCCGCTCCACGCCGGCGCCGCGCGTCGAGGTATGGTTCGACTCCCAGCTCGTACCGTGGGCGTCGAGCAAGCCGAAGAACTGGAAAGAGCTGTTCATCGCGACCCGCGCCGCGAGGAGCCGCATCAGCCCCGACTCACGACCAGGACTCGCGCGGGCGAGCTCCTGCTTCAGAAGCTCGGTGTCCCAGAGGAGATGTTCTTCGGAGTCATCCACAGGTCGCACGATCGCGAGGTCTTCCAGGCATTCGATGAAGTCGCGCCCTTCTGCGCGTTCCTCGCTCGACCGCTGTTTCATCCCTTCTCGCATCACGCTCGCGGCTGCTCGAGACAGAGAACAGCTCATCCTGATGCGCTTAGCGGAGATCGCCGACCACGCAAGGGCCGAGCGACAACCACCTTGCACTTCCACGGGGCGCCCGCGCGTGGATCCGGATCGTTCGAGCGCAGGGCCCCCTGCGTGCGCCGCAGCAGCCGATCACCACGGGCTGCTGCTGAGGCAGCAGCCCCCTCCCACCGCGCCTCCACGGTCACGGTCGAGGCAGAGTTGGCCCGGTTAGTGCATTTGAGGGCGGAAGGCGGAGGGCGGAGCGCGCAATAACCGTCAGCTCATGAGGGCGCGCTGGGCGCCCAGGACATCTCGGTGGAACCCAAGACATCTCTGCAGCGCGCCCCCGGCGCTCCGGTGCTCCCGGACACGCCCTTCCGCTTCATCCTTCATTTCGTCGGTCGTTACCGCGCCTGGTACCTGGCGATGTTCGTGTTCGAGTCGGCCCACGCCTCGTGCGGGATCATGATCCCGTACGCCATCGGGCAGGTCATCCAGGGGGTGACGCATGCGTCGGGCGCTGACCGGGCCTTGCTGAGCGGACGGCTGCGCGACCCGCTGGCGCTGTTCGTCGCGCTCATCGCCGGCGAGTTCCTGTTCAGCCGCGTCGCCGGCCTCTGCCAGATCCTCGTCGGGCCCTGGCAGCGCCAGAACGTGACCCGCAATCTGTACGCGTACCTCCAGCATCACTCCCATCGTTACTTCAGCAACAACTTCGCCGGAGCGCTCGCCCACCGGATCAGCGAGACGTCGATGGGGGTCTCGCAGACCCTGTGGGCCATCCTCTTCGACTTCTGGCCCATCGCCATCGTCTTCTCGGTCTCGATCGGGCTGCTCTACCGCGCTCACCCGGCGCTCGCCGCCGTCGTCTCGGCCTGGGCGGTGCTGTTCGTCGGCATCTCCTACTGGCTCGCGACCCGGTGCCAGCCCCACGCGGTGCGCGCCGCGTCGGCGCGGAGCGAGACCACAGGCAAGCTCGTCGACTCGGTCACGAACCTCACGAGCGCGCGGCTCTTCGCCCGGTTCGGCTTCGAGCGCGCGTACCTCGACGAGCAGCTCAAGCAGGAGCTCCGCGCGGTGCGCCGATCGAACTGGTACTCCGAGCGCGTGCGCTGGTTCCAGTTCGCCTCCGCCGCGCTGCTCAAGGTGGGGACGCTCTACCAATCGCTCAGGCTCTGGGAGCGCGGCGACATCGGCGTCGCCGAGTTCGTCATGGCGACGAGCCTGTCGCTCCTCATCATCAACGAGGCGCGCAACCTCAGCCGCCGCTTCCTCGAGTTCTTCGAGTTCGTCGGCAACGTCGCGAACGGGGTGAACACCATCGTCCGCTCCCACGAGCTCGTCGACCGCCCCGAGGCCGTCGCCCCGACGGTCGAGCGCGGCCGGATCGAGCTCCGGGACGTGACCTTCGGGTACACGCCCGGTCAGCCGATCTTCGAGGGCCTCAACGTGACGATCCCGCGCGGCCAGCGCGTCGGGCTCGTCGGCTTCTCCGGCTCCGGCAAATCCACCTTCGTCAGCCTCATCCTGCGTCTCTACGACATCGACTCCGGTCACATCCTGATCGACGGCGTGGACATCCGAGACATGACGCAGGACGCGCTGCACGCGCAGCTCAGCCTGATCCCGCAGGACCCGAGCCTCTTCCACCGGACGCTCCTCGAGAACATCCGCTATGGCCAGCTGAACGCGACCGACGCAGAGGTGGTCGAGGCCGCGCGGAAGGCGCACGCGCACGAGTTCATCATGCAGATGAAGGAGCAGTATCACTCCATGGTCGGCGAGCGCGGCGTCAAGCTCTCGGGCGGCCAGCGCCAGCGCATCGCCATCGCGCGGGTCATCCTGAAGGACGCGCCGATCCTCCTCCTCGACGAGGCGACCTCGAGCCTCGACTCGATCACCGAGCAGGCCATCCAGGACACGCTGGACGACGTCATGAAGGAGAAGACGGTGCTCGTCGTCGCCCATCGCCTCTCGACGGTGGTCCACCTCGACCGCATCCTGGTGTTCGAGAACGGCCGGATCATCGAGGACGGCACCCACGCCGAGCTGCTCGCGCGAAACGGGGCCTACAAGCGGCTCTGGAGCAAACAGTCGGACGGATTTCTGCCGGTGAGCGCCGCCGAGGAGCCTGCGGCGATGGAGGCGCCGCCGGTCCGCGTGCACGAAGCACCGCGGCTCCAGCCGGCGGCTGACCGCGCCGACGAGCTCCCGCGGGGGACTCCGCTGAAAGCGTGGGAGGCACCGCTCGCCTGAGCGGCCGCCAGAAGGTCGCGTTGGACGACGACAGCCCCGCGGCGGGCGTCACGGGGCCGAGCGACACCCACGCTCGATGACGTGGGACGACCGCAACACCGCCGCTTCATCGGCCTTCCTGGCCCGGAGAACCCCTAAGCCAAGCTGTCGCCCAGCCCTTTGCCGGATCCGCTGCTCGTGCTCACCGCGCTCAGGCCGAGGCCGGCTCGTTGAGGCCAGCTCCCCCGGCCCCACAAGGCGCGCGGGACTGGAGCGCGCCGGCGCAGGAGAGGCGCGCTTACCGGAAGCTCCACGGCTGCGGCTGACCCAGGCGGGCGCGGAGGCCCTCCTCCCAGCGAACGAGCCGCGGCGTGAGCCACGCCGTGCCCACCGCCAGGGCGGCGCCGGCGACCACATCGACCGCATAGTGCCAGCGGAGGAGCATGGTGGAGACGATGATGTTCATGGAGAAGAACGCGGCCACCACCGCCAGCCAGAAGAGGCGCCGGTCAGTGCGGGCGCGGTGGAACGTGTAGAGGGCGAACCAGAGCGGCGCGGCCGTGTGCAAGGAGGGAAAGACGTCCTTCATCGCGCCGCCGGCCTGCACGACGCTGCTCACGCAGCCCCAGAAGAAGCCGCCGTCGAGCGGCCCCTGATAGAGGTGCTTCAGCGCCTGGATGGGGCCGTACGCAGGGACGGCCATGTAGCCGAGCTGGCCAACACAGTAGACGATCGTGGAGCCGACCGCGTACTCCGTCGTCCTCCGGCCGGGGCGGGCGACCCAGACCGCCAGCACCATCGAGAGGAAACAGATCAAGAAGTAGCTGAAATAGAAGAAGGAGAACCACTCCACGATCGGGCGCGTGTTGAAGCGCTCCATCCAGAGCGCTGGCTCGACGCGGAAGACGAGGAGGTCGAGGTGGAGGAGCTCCGCGTCGACGCTGTCGCTCCGGACCGCCGGCAGGAGGGTCCGGAGCGACAGGTAGTTGAGGAGGAAGGCGCCGACGAGCGAGAGTCGGTAAAGGACGCTCCTCAGCGAGGGCGCCAGGAACGTGGCGCGACGAACGAGCACACAGACGGACACCAGGGCGGCGATGCCCGCCAGATTGCGGTTCATGGACTGCGCTCGCAGCTCCGTCGGCGGCGCCCCGAGCAGGAAGACCGTCGTCAAGGCGAGATAGCCGATGAGGATCACGTCGTGGAGAGCGAACACGCCGACCAGGCCGCGCAGAGCGTCCTTCAACAGCGCGCCTTCGGGCTCGACGTCGACCAGCCCGCCGGAGCCGGCGACCTCGTCACAGTCCGTTGTGAGCCTCTCTTGCATTCGGGGACGTTCCAGGGATGGCATGGTGCGCATGGGCTACTGACGCCGGGCCGCTCTGTATCACGTGTTCGCGCGTGGCGTCACCGTGACATCGGTGACGCTCCAGCGACCGGGAGGCAACAGGCTGAGCAACTCGGGGGCCACGCGGATGTCGAGTTTTTGACGGGCCGCCTCGCGCCGCTCGACGGCGGCAGGAGCCCCCGCGCCCCCGGCGCGGCGCCCAGGCGACAGCCCACCGCCGCCTCGGCGGGCCGCTCGCGTGCGAACGCGGCGACGCAGCGGCGCAGCGTCTACGCGTCGCCACGACGCTGCCGTCGCGTCCCAGGTTGCGCTGCAGGGCTCGCTGACGCGCAGAATCTGCGCGGCGGCGTCGCCTCTGGATCTGCGCGACGGCTGCGCCCACGACGCCGGGGTCGGCGATGGTGTTCGGGAACGCGCGCCGTCAAGCGCTCTGGGCACCGGAGCTCGATCCTCGCCTCGCAGCGGCCCGGCGGCCGTGACGTCGGCGACGTCGCGAGCGCCCGAGTCGTCCACACGAGAGAGCGCGTCGTCTCGACCGCGCGCCGAGGACGAGGCGCGATGGCCCGCCCGCTCACGACCGGTGGGGCAGTCTGCCGCGCGGCGGGCCGTCCGCTGGAACGCCGGTCTCGGCCAGGCTGAGCGGCGCTGGACGCAACGCGATGCAATCGGCGCTGCGCACGTCGGCGCAGAAACCGCGTCCTCCCCCGGGTGCGCGCGGAGCATCGCCGTCACCTCGCCCGGCTGGAGCGCACCCTGGACGCTCCCGAGCTCTCACGAGAATCCACGGATGCCCCTTGGATCCGCGCCGGTGACGTCGAGTGTCCATGGATCCCTCTTCATGGCACTCACGTTGCAATCCCCCGGAGGAGCCGACATCGTTCAGCGACGATCCCACAGGGCACCACGCCTGGGTCGCCCGTGCGGGTGCTGAAGCGATGCGCCCAGACACCAAGGAGACGACTCATGGCACAGCAACACGGTCAGAGCAGCAGTCGTGGGTTCGCCGCGATGGACCAGAAGCAGCAACGCGCGATCGCGAGCATGGGCGGCAAGGCCGCGCACGAGAAGGGCACGGCCCACGAGTTCAGCTCCGAGGAGGCCCGCGCGGACGGCCGCAAGGGCGGCGCGAGCGTGAGCCAGAATCGCGAGCACATGGCCGCGATCGGCCGCAAAGGCGGCGCGGCCGTGAGCCAGAACCGCGGACATATGGCGCAGATCGGGCGCAAGGGCGGCGAGTCGCGCGGCGACGGACAGAGCGGCGCGCCGGGCGAGGGCGAGCGCGAGGGCGAGCAGGGCAGCAGCACCGCGCAGCGCGCCGACCAGCAGCGCCACGAGACCAACTGAGCGGCGCTGCGGCACACCGTCGCCAGTGATCGGGCGCGCGGGGATCCCTGCGCGCCCGATCTGCCGTCACGGCGACAGGGTGACGAGGAAGACGTCGGCGTTGCTTCGGTCGCCCGCAGGCGCGCTGTGCTCGATGGCGGGGAGGCCTCCGCCGAGCTCGATGCGCTCGCCGTGGAAGAGGCCAGCGGCGACGGTGTTCCCGCTGCCGGTGACGGCCTGGGCCGTGGCGAAGCAGAAGACCCCATCGTGGTAGACGTCGGACCAGAGCTCCTCGGAGAAGTCCTGGCTGAGCTTCGCCACGAACGCATCGCCCGACTCGGGCGGCTCGATCTCGACCGGGGCCCCGCCGAGCTCGAGCGCCTCCGTGAAGTAACCGCTCAGCACGTGGTTGCCCCAGGGATCCTGCGAGAAGCCCCAGACGAACTCGTCGCCCGCGGAGGGAAGCCCGCGGGCGGCGAGCGGCGCACCCGTCCCTGCGTCGAGCCGGGCCAGGTAGAGGTCGTACTCCCCGACCGCGGCATGCTCGATGTCCGTCGACCCGACGCGGAACGGAGCGCTGTAGTTGCCGAGGACGACCGGATGGCCGTCGAGCCCGAGGCTGACGAACTTGGCGAACTGCTCGCCGGCGGCGCCGAGCGACCGAGCCCAGGCGAGGCCGCCCGATGCGAGATCGAACCGCAGGACGAGCCCATCAATGCCGTAGATCGGCTCGCCGTCGCGCGACCCGTCGACGGCGCTCTCCACGACGTGGCCGTCGATCTCGAGCTTTCCGCCGAACGCGCCGGCCGCGTAAAGGGCCGACTCGCCGACCGCGACGCTGCGGAAGCGCTGCCAGCTCTCCGCGGACCCGAATCGCCGGCTCCAGAGGTGGCCGCCGCTGGCGTCGAGCTTCGCGACGACGACGTTGGGACCGCCGCTCCCCTCGAGCGCGGTCCCGGGATCCTCGCTGAAATTGATGCTGCCGTCGACCATGCCGAGGACGACGATCTCGCCCGCCTCGGTGACGGCCACGGCCGTGGCGCCCTGGTCGAGCTCGCCGCCAAAGCGCTTGCTGAAGACGTGGTTGCCGTCGGCGTCGAGCTTGGCGACGAAGAGGTCCTTCCCACCGGCGCTCACGAGCGCCGTGCTCGGGTCCGCGCCGAAGTTGAGGGTTCCCTCGAACTCCCCGGCGACGACGACGTTGCCGATCGAATCCGTGGCCACCGCGAACGCAACCTGCTCGGACTTGTCGCCGAAGCGCCTGCTCCAGACGTAGCCCCCCGCTGCGTCGAGCTTCACGACGAAGAGGTCGAGATCACCCTCGCTCACGAGGGCGTCCGCCTCACCGCCGAAGTTGATCGCCGTCTCGAAGCCGCCGACCAGGACGACGTTCTCGTGCGGATCCGCCGCGATCGCCTCGATTCGCTCGTTCTTGGCCTCGCCGGCGCCGCGCCCCCACAGGGCATCTCCGAGGAACGCCGGAGGCTCGCCGCCACCACCGCCGCCCGCGCCGCCGCTTCCCGCGCCCCCCACTCCACCTGATGCGCCCGCGCCCGCTTCGCCACCTTGCCCGCCGGCGCCTCCGACTCCACCGCTGCCGCCGGCGCCCGCTTCGCCACCTTGCCCGCCGGCGCCTCCGACTCCACCGCTGCCGCCGGCGCCTCCGACTCCACCGCTGCCGCCGGCGCCCGCTTCGCCACCTTGCCCGCCGGCGCCTCCGACTCCACCGCTACCGCCGGCGCCGCCTTCACCGCCTTGCCCGCCGCCGGCGCCGGCCCCGCCCTGCCCAGCGGCGCCGCCTTCGCCACCTTGCCCGCCGGCGCCCCCGACGCCGCTCGCCGACGAGGTGGCGCCGTCCTCGGGCTCCGAGTCGCAGCCATCGCAGCCCAGGGGAAGTCCCATGCTCGTCAGAAGAGCAATCCGAGCCACTTTCGTCACGAAGTGCGCTTTCATCAATCCTCCATATCCCGACGAAGAGCCCGAGCCACGGGCGCTCGGTGGAGCCAAGGCTGGTCCGGCCCCCCCTCGCTGTGGGCTGTCGAACGTCCTCAGTCTGCTGTGTCGTGGACGTCAAGTACGCGTGCGCGCGGATCGAATCAAGCAGCTGTCGCGACGGATTCGTGGCAACGATCGGCTACCCGTGGATCCGCCGGAACGACGCGTCCCGCGTGGACGGCGCGCCTCGCCGGGACGGCGCCCCCGCTGACCAACCGTTCTCTTGCACGCTGGCCGCGATGGGCTCGGACGCACGCTGCGCGCCGCACGTTTGCCTCATCGTGGCAGAATGCCTCACCGTGAACCCCGCGGCACCTCCGACATACGTGCCGCGCCGGGCGGCGGTGGGCGCGGTACGCGATCTGCATTGTCCCGCGAGCGATGTGGGTGGCTTGGCTCCGGAGCGCCACGGCTCTCTTTGCGCTCGCGCGCTTCGCGTGCAGCGGCGACAAGCGCCGCGCGGGCAAGCGTCGGCGCGCGGGAGGTCGGCGTGGTGAGAAGGGCCTGACGAGCTCACCCGAGCGCGCGTTCGCGCGCGAACGAAGAGCGCCGCCGGCGCGCGTCCCCCCGCGCGCGCCGGCGGCGCGGCGGCCATGGAGGCCGTGTCCGCGGCGTCCGGTGCCGCAGATCATCACGCCTCCCGGGCAGCGGACCACACGACCGATCACCGAGACGAAGCGCCAGGTGAAAGCCCTCGGCTTCCAGACGCGGAGCGCCTATGACAGAGCGAGCCTACGATAAGAACACCGCCTGGACCCACGCCGTCATCCCTCCGATGACCCCCCTCGCGACCGACCACGAGGCGGACGTGTGCGTCGTCGGCGCGGGGATCGCCGGGCTGACGACGGCATATCTCCTCGCGAAGGCCGGCAAGAGCGTCGTCGTCCTCGACAACGGCGCCGTCGGCGGGGGCGAATCGGGGCTCACCACCGCGCACATCACGCACGCGCTCGATCGGCGCTGGGCCTCGCTCACGAAGCTCCACAGCAGGAGCCGCCTGCGCCTCGCCGCAAGGAGCCACACGACGGCCATCGAGACGATTGAGCGGATCGTCGCGGAAGAGAAGATCGACTGTGACTTCCGGCGCGTCCACGGCTATCTCTTCGCGGCCCCGGGGTCGCCCCCGGCCGCCCTCCGGGACGAGCTCGAGGCCGCGCAGCGCGCCGGGCTCGGCTCCACTCATTACGTCGACCGCGCGCCGCTGCTCGATTTCGATACGGGACCCGCGGTCCGCTTCCCCGATCAAGCGCAGTTTCATATCCGCAGGTACCTCGCGGGGCTCGCGCGGGCGATCGAGCGCGACGGCGGCAAGCTCTACACGCTCGCGCACGTGGTCGACGTCGACGAGGGCGCCGTTCCTCACGAGGTCGTCGTCAGGACGGCCCGCGGGCACCGGGTGATCGCCGGCGAGGCCGTGCTCGCCACGAACTCCCCCTTCATTCCGCGCATCGCCGTGCACCTGAAGCAAGCCGGTTACCGGACCTACGTCGTCGGCCTGCGCATCCCCCGGGGCGCCGTCCCGCCGGGGCTCTACTGGGACACGGCCGAACCGTTCCATTACGTCCGCCTCGCCAACATCAACGGCGCGGACGGCCCGGACGAGGTGCTCCTCGTGGGAGGAGAGGACCACAAGACCGGACAGGCCAGCGACGCGGACCAGCGCCACGCGCGGCTCGAGGCGTGGGCGAGAGAGCGCTTCACGCAGGCCGGCGAGGTGCTGCACCGCTGGTCCGGCGAGGTGATGGAGACGGTCGACGGCCTCGCGTACATCGGTCGCGTCAAGAAGGGATCGAGGATCCTCATCGCCACGGGCGACTGTGGCAACGGCATGACGCACGGGACGATCGCAGGCCTCGTGATCTCCGACCTCGTGCAGGGCCGCGAGAGCCGGATGGCGTCGCTCTTCGATCCCACCCGCGTCAACCTGCGCCTGGCCGCCGTCTCCGAGTACGCGAAGGAGAACCTCAATGTCGCGTGCCAGTACGCCTCATGGTTCGGCAAGGGCGATGTCGATGACGTGGCGCAGATCGCGCCCGGCGCCGGCGCCGTCGTGCGCAGGGGCCTGAAGAAGCTCGCCGTCTACCGGGATCCGCAAGGGCAGCTCCACGAGATGTCGGCGATGTGCACGCACCTCGGCGGCGTGGTCTCGTGGAACTCCGCGGAGCGCAGCTGGGACTGCCGCTGTCACGGCGCCCGCTTCGACGCCGTGGGCCGCGTCCTCCGAGGCCCGGCGACGGCCGATCTCGCGCCGATCGCGCCGAGCGAGGCGCCGCTCAGCGCAGGAGGATCCATCTCGCCGCCGAAGGAGCGGGAGGGGGTCGCCGGCCCGACGCCCGCCGTGCCGCTGCCGCAGAGTCGCCCGGCCACGTGAACGGAGCGAGTCGCGAACGCCAACAACCGGTGAGCGCAATGGATGTGGATGGACGTGCGTGATCGACGTGATCGACGTGATCGACGCCATACGCGATGCGCGCGCCATGGGCCCATGAGCACGATGCGCGCGCGCTGGCGTAGTTGACCCCCGCGCGAGCGGCGTGCGATCATGATCGAGTAGTCCGGGACAGTCCCGGGCGGCTTGGTGATGAGATGAAATTGTTGCGCCCCCGTGCCTCCCGCGCCGCAGGCATAGCCCTGGCTGTCCTCTCGGTCGCCGGGGCGCTTCCGGCGCGGGCCGAGCCCTCGGCGGCGGATCGTCAAACCGCGCGGACGCTCCTCATCGAGGGGCGCAAGAAGCGCGACGCGGGGGACGTCGCCGGCGCCCGCGAGGATTTCCAGGCGGCCCATGCGCTCGTGCGCGCCCCCACGACGGGGCTCGATCTCGCGCGCGCCGACGAGGCGCTCGGTCGCCTGATCGAGGCCCGGGAGACGGCGTACGAGGTCGTCCACCTGCCCCTCGGGAGCGACGAGCCGCCGGTGTTCACGCAGGCGCGGGCGGCCGCCGCGACGATGGTCGAGCAGCTCGAGGCGCGCATCCCGTCGCTCCAGCTGCGGGTCGAGGGCGCGCCGCTGGACCAGATCGAGGCGCGCGTGGACGGCCAGCCGATCCCCCGCGCGGCGCTCCCCTACCCGCGCAAGCTCAACCCCGGTCGCCACGAGGTGGTGGTGACGGCGCCGGGCTTCCAGACGGGGCGGCGCGAGGTCACGCTGAAGCAGGCGGAGCGCGCGCCGGTGGAGGTCCGCATCCGCCTCGTGCCGGGGCCCTCGACCGAGCCGAAGGCAGGCGCGGCCGCAGGTGGGAGCATGGGTGCAAACGTGGGCGGAGGGCAGCTGTCGGCCGCGGATGCGCCGGCGGAGCCCCGCGCGCCGGTACCGCTGTGGGCATGGACGGCGGGCGGCGTGGGGCTCGCGGCGCTCGCGGGCAGCGCGGTGTTCGCTGTCGACCACATGGCCGCGCGGGCACGGGTCGAGGAGGAGTGCCCCGGGTCCGTATGCGACCGGACCGTCCACGACTTCGAGAGCATGGAGGCGCTCCGAGCGCGGTGGAACCGCAGCCTGGGGCTCTCGGTGACCCTCGGCGCGGTCGGCATCGCCGGCGTGGGCGCGGCGCTGGGCGGCATCCTCCTGCGGCCCAGGGCGGGCGGCGAGCGGGCGTCGTCGCTCGTTCCGATCGCGACGCCCACGACGCAGGGCGTGGTGTGGCAGGGGGTGTTCTGATGAGGGTGCGGCGGTTCTACCCGGCAACAACAGCCGGCGCGGCGCTCGGCGTCGTGATGGTCGGCGCTGCGGCGCTCGGCGCTGCGGCGCTCGGCTGCGCTCCCGAGCTCAGCCTGTCGACCCCCGCGGGGGCCGGCGGCGAGGGCGGCGGCGCGCCGCAGTCGGGCGGCGAGGTGCAGTGGGCGCGCGCGCTCGGGGGCGACGGAGAGCGTGCGGGGGCGAACGTGGCCGTCGCCGACGACCGCACCGCGGCGCTCCTCGGCAGGCTCACGAAGGCGGAGGACGTGGCCCTCGACGACGAGAGCGTGACCCCGATCGGCGAGGAGAACGTCTTCTGGGCGCGGCTCTCGGCGAGCGACGGGTCGGGGCTCGGGCTGAAGCGCTTCGGTGCGTTCGATCCGCAGACGGTGAACTCGCTCGTGCCGGACGGGAACGAGGGCCTCCTGGTCGCGGGGGAGTTCTCCGGCACGCTGGAGTTCGGCGGCGAGCCGCGGACGAGCGCCGGCGGGCGAGACGGCTACGTCGCGAGGCTCGACGCGGAGGGGCAGGAGCTGTGGCTGCAGCCGCTCGGGGGCATCGGCTTCCAGGCGGCGACGAGCGTGGCGACGACGGCGACGGGGCGCCTCGTCGTGGCCGGGCGCTTCTCGGGCGCGCTGCACGTCGGCGAGGACCGGCTCGAGAGCGCCGGGGGCAGCGACGTGTTCCTGGCCAGCTTCGACGCCGACGGCGCGCCGCTCTGGAGCGAGCGGTTCGGCGACGGCTTCGATCAGCAGGCCCGCGCCGTGGCGATGGACGAGCGCGGCAACGCGATCGTGGTCGGAGATTTCGCCGGCACGCTCGATCTCGGCGGCGATCCCCTGGAGAGCGCCGGGGATTTCGATGTGTTCGTGGCGAGCTTCGACGCGCTCGGCAAGCACCGCTGGAGCAAGCGCTTCGGCGACGCGGGGCCGCAGCGGGCCAAGGCGGTCGCGGTGGACGGGGCGGGCAACGTGATCGTGGGCGGGGAGTTCGGCGCGACGATCGATCTCGGCGGGGGCCCTCGGACGGCCGGAGAGCACCCGGCGGTGTTCGTGGCCAAGCTCGATTCGAAGGGCGAGCACATCTATAGCCGGGTGATCGGCGAGGACGGCGCGTCGCTGGGTCAGCTCCTCGTCGACGGCGCGGGGTACGTGGTCGTGGCGGGGGGGTTCCGCGGAGACACGACGCTGGCGGACGGCTCGGTGACGAGCGCGGGAGACGACGACGTGTTCGTGGCCAAGCTCGATCCGGACGGCGGCTACCAGTGGAGCCACCGCTTCGGCGGCGCTGGCGCGGACCGGGCGACGAGCGTGGCCATCGACAGCGACAGGCAGGTCTACGTGACCGGCGCGTTCACCGGGAAGGTGACGTTCGGCGAAAAGCGGATCGAGGGAGGCGAGGGCACGGACGTGTTCGTGACCAAGCTGTCGCCATGAAGGCCATGAAGGACGGAGGCGCGATGAAACGTGCGGGGACGAGGGGCGTGCGGTCGCGCGGGCGACGGTTGTCGGTGGGGCTCTTGGCGGGCCTGTTCGGGCTGATCCTGCCGGCCACGGGGTGGGCGGAGGACCCCGATACCGATCTGGATGGGGTCGTGGATTCCCAGGACAACTGCGTGCACACCCAGAATCCGGACCAGGCGGATGCCGACGGCGATGCGGTCGGCGATGCGTGCGACGACTGCTCGTCCGTCGCCAATCCGAATCAACTGGATTCGGACTCCGACGGCGTCGGCGACGCTTGCGACAACTGCCCTGTCGCGATGAACCCGGACCAGTCGGATGCGGAGGCGGACGGCACCGGCGACGCCTGCGACGACGATGACGACAACGACGGTGTCCTGGATGCCGACGACAACTGTCCTTTCACGGCGAACGCCAATCAGATGGACTCCGATGGAGACGGCACCGGCGACGTCTGTGAGGCCGGCGACGACGACGGCGACGGCATCGACAACGACGTCGACAACTGCCGCGACGTCCCGAACTCGCTCCAGCAGGACAGAGACGACGACAAGATCGGCGATCTCTGCGACAACTGCCCTGCCACGCGCAATCCGAACCAGGAGGACAGCGACGGCAACGGCATCGGCGACTTCTGCGAGCCCGACATCGACGCCGACGGCGACGGGCTGCGCAACGCAGAGGACAACTGCCCTGCGGATCAGAACCCTGGCCAGGAGAACGCGGACGGGGACAGCCTCGGCGACGCCTGCGATCCGGACAGCGACGACGATGGCGTCGTCGACGTGGAGGACAACTGCGCTGTCGTGTCCAACCTGTTCCAGGAAGATACGGACGGCGACGGCACCGGCGATGCCTGCGAGGACGACGACGACAACGACGGCGTCGTGGACACGGAGGACAACTGCCCGCACGTGCCCAACCAGGATCAGACCGACGCCGACGGCGACCGCCGCGGCGACGCCTGCGACCTCGGGGCCGACGTCGACGGCGACCGGGACGGCATACCGGACGAGACGGACAACTGCCCGCACGTGCCGAACCCCGATCAGACGGACGCCGACGACAACGGCGTGGGCAACGCTTGCGAGGACGTGGACGGAGACGGCCTGAGCGACGCGGCGGACAACTGCGACGAGGAGTACAACCCCGATCAGGCCGACAGCGACGGCGACGGTCAGGGCGACGCCTGCGAGGAAGACGACGACAACGACGGCGTCCCGGACGAGCAGGACAACTGCACCTCCGTGCCCAACGCGGATCAGGCCGACAACGACGAGGACTATCAAGGCGACGCCTGCGACGTCGATGACGCGGACGACGACAACGACGGCGTCCCGGACGGCGACGACAACTGCCCGCTCACGGCCAACGCGGATCAGGGGGATGGCGACGCCGACGGGGTCGGCGACGCCTGCGACGACAGCGGTGGTGCGGGTAGCAGCGGCGGCGGGTCCACGGAGCCGGAGGTCTCGTCCGGGCTGGTCTGCGCGATGCAGCGAGGCGAGCGCGGCGGTACGCTCGTCGGCCTCGTGGCGCTCCTCGCCGGCGCGCTGGGCCTGGGCGCCCGCCGGCGGCGCGATCACGCAGCGTGACCGCCGCTGCGCGCGATCCCGGCGCGCAGCGGCCACGCGGCCCCATGTGAACGCCGAGCGTGCCCGCTCGGTGGCTACCTGAAAGAGAAGCGGAAACTGCGAGCACAACGTGGGTCATCACCCCAGGACCGCACGCCGGCTTCACGATGGCTCCGCGTTTTTTTCGCGATCGGTCATTTTTCTGAGCCGTGACCTGACCGCGGCGGAACTACTCCGGATGAACGCGCCGGTATCCCCGCTCCGCAGCTCGCGCTGCGGGCGGGAGCGCCTGAGCCACCTCTGGAGACACCATGCGCCTAGCTCTCTCTCTCTCTCTCTCGTTGGTGACCGCCCTGTTTGGACTCACCCTCAGCGCCGGCTGCAGCGACAGCACCGTTGACGGCGCCGCCCCGTCCGGCGGCGCGGGAGGAGGCGACACCGCGAGCGGCGGCAGCGCGAGCGGTGGTGGCAGCGCGAGCGGTGGTGGCAGCGCGAGCGGCGGCGGCAGCGCGAGCGGCGGAGGGGCCGGCACCGGCGCTGCGGGCGGAGGCGTGGCGACCCCGACGAGCATCGTCAAGTGTCAGGGCAAGACGTACGAGTGCGGGGATCTCATCGACAACGACGGCGACGGGCTCCTCGACGCGCAGGATCCGGACTGCCTCGGCCCGTGCGACAACACCGAAGGCAGCTACTACGGCGGGATCCCCGGCCAGGCGGGGCCGGCGTGTACCGTCGACTGTTATTTCGACCAGGACTCCGGCTCCGGCAACGACGATTGCCACTGGAACCACAAGTGCGATGAGCACGAGGTCGCACCCGGGTTTCACCCGGAGTCGAACAACGGGACGATGTGCGCCTATGACAGCCGGGCCTCGACGCCGGGCGCAGAGGGCAAGAGCTGCAGCGATCTCAACGACGAGCAGTCCGATACCTGCCATACGATCTGCGGTCCTCTCACGCCGAACGGCTGCGACTGCTTCGGCTGCTGCGAGCTGCCGGCGGGCGGCGGCAAGTACGTCTGGCTCGGCTCCGACGCCGATGGCACCGGTGAAGGCTCCTGCTCGCGCGGCCACGAGTCCGACCCGACCCGCTGCGAGCCCTGCACGCCCGTGGATGCTTGCCTGAACGAGTGCGGCCACTGCGAGCTGTGCCTCGGCAAGGACAAGCTGCCAGACGACTGCTTCGAGTCCGGCACCGGCGCAGGGAGCGGCGTCGGCGGTGGAGGCGGCGGAGCCGCGACAGGCGGCGGCGGAGATGCGACAGGCAGCGGTGGCGGGCCCAGCGGTGGGCCCCAAGGCCAGTGCGCAACGGGGGTGCAGCCGTGCGGGCTCGCCGGCCAAGAGCCTTGTGCCGCAGGCTACTACTGCATCACCGGCTGTTGCCAGGTCATCCTGAACTAGCCCAGCGCTGGCCCGGGTTCTCCCTGGATTCGAGAACAGGGATCGAACCACGAAAGACATAGAAGAACCGGGAGGGATGTGTTCCCCCTGCTCGGCGCCCGCCGCGCCTGCGTGATTCACTGCCCCTGCTTGAAGCGGCGGCGAGATCGCAGGCCGCGGCGCTGGCCGCTCACGGGCTGAAGAGCCGTGCCTGCGGCGACAAGACAGGTTCGAAAGGAGACGAGTCGATGGTGATGCGCTCGATATCTGTTGGATTGCTGTGCGCCTTGATGGGGATGGGGTGCGGCGGCGACGACGAGGGTCAGCCGCAGAGCTGCTCGGTGGCCGAACAGACAGGGTGCGCCGCGCCGCAGGTGTGCGAGGAGGTGGAGGGCGCCCAGCCCGCTTGCTTCGAGCCGGTGACCCTGAGGGGGCGCGTCTACGACTCGCTCGACGACAAGGCCGTCGCGGGCGCGCGCGTGCTCGCCCGGGACCCGAGCGACGCGGTGATCTCCCGGGTGGCGGTCACCGGAGCCGACGGGACCTATGAGCTCGTCGTGCCCGCGCGGCGCGATCTGAGCGGCGCTCCGGTCGAGGCCAACATCACGCTGCGCGCCGACGCGCAGGCTTACGAGACGTTCCCGAAGGCGCCGCGGGTCGCGCTGCCCATCGACCTCTCCACCGCAGCGGGCAAACCGCTCGCGATCGAGTCGGCGGCGACGGAGATCTCGCTGTTGCCGCTCTCGGACAGCGATGGGCTCGGTTCCATCTCCGGGGTCGTCCACGCCGACCAGCCCGGCGGGACGCTGCTCGTCGCGGGCGGCGCCACCGGCGCGGCCGATCTCGACGGCAGCTACACCATCTACAACGTGGCTGCGGGCGACGTGACGGTGAACGGTTATGCCGCTGGCCTCGCGCTCGACACGGCGAGCGCGACCGTCAGCGCCGGCAAGGAGACGACGGGCGTGGATCTTCACGCGACCGGAGACGCCACGGCGGTGGTGAGCGGCAAGGTCGAGATCGTGAATGCTCCAGGCGGGAGCGCGACCTCGGTCATCCTCGTCGTGGCCGATACCTTTGACGAGGCGACCGCGCGCGGCGAGACCCCGCGAGGGCTCCGGCAAGGCGACGTCACCGGCGACTTCTCTATCGCCGGGGTCCCCGACGGCGATTACGTGGTCCTCGCCGCGTTCGAGGACGATGCGCTCGTGCGAGATCCTGACACGTCGATTGGCGGGACCGAGATCGTGCGCATCACGGTCTCCGGCCAGGACCTGATGGTCCAGGAGTCGTTCAAGGTGACGGGCGCGATCGGCGTGGTCTCGCCCGGCGCGAGCGCGCTGGAGGAGGTGAGCGGGACACCGACGTTCGTCTTCGAGGACGACTCCAGCGAAGATCTGTACGAGGTGCGGTTGTTCGACGCGCTCGGCGCGAAGATCTGGGAGAACCTGGAGGTGCCCAGGATGACGGGGAGCGAGAGCGTCTCTGTCGAGTACGACGGTCCCGCGCTGATCCCAGGGATGATCTACCAGTTCAGGACCACCTCGAAGAAGGACGGCACGCCCATCTCGCAGACCGAGGACCTGAAGGGGGTCTTCGTCTACAGGTGATCGCAGGGCGCGGGGGCGCCGCCGTCAGCAGCGACGGCGGCGAGCGCGGCGCGCGCTGCCGAGCGCCACGAGGACGCTGCACAGCGCGAGCGCGCGGGCCGCTCCTGGCGCGTGCCTGGTCTCACCGCCCATGGCGGTATACGCGCAGCTGATGCTCAAACAGCAGCATTGGCCCGGGGGCGCTCCTCCGTCGGATTGGCCTCCTCCCCCTTCCCCACCCCCACCCGCCGCATCTCGACCACCGCCGACCCCAGCGCCGCCCGCCCCGCCGGCATCGGTGGAGCAATCGCCGCCGGCGCCGTCGCTCCTGCCTCCTGCGCCCTCGGCCGGTCCTCCGGCGTCGCCGCCGCCGCCCGCACCGCTGCCGCCAGCGCCGTTACCGCCCGCGCCGCCGCCGCCTGCTCCGCTGCCGCCAGCTCCGCTGCCGCCTGGGCCGCTGCCGCCTGGGCCGCTGCCGCCTGGGCCGCTGCCGCCTGCTCCGCTGCCGCCTGGGCCGCTGCCGCCTGCTCCGCTGCCGCCTGGGCCGCTGCCGCCCGCTCCGCTGCCGCCTGCTCCGCTGCCGCCTGCGCCGACTGCAGTTCCTCCGTCGTCTCCGCCTCCGACCCCTCCCACCGTGGCGCCGCTCGGCGTGTTCCGGCAGCCGAAGAAGGGATGGCACTCGTCCGTGGTCGTCGGATCCCCGTCATCGCAGTCGAGCGGGAGGTCGCTCAGACAAAGTCCCTGGAAGCAGACCTCGCTGCCATTGCAAACATCGAAATCATCGCAGCTGGCGCCGTCCGGCAGGCTCACGTCCGCGGGGCAGCTCCCTGCGCCGTCGCAATACTCCCCTGGATCGCACAGCGAGGTCGCGATGCGGCAGATCGTGGTCGGCGGCTCGGCGGTGCACAGATCCGAGCAGCAATCCCCGTTGCGCAGGTTGCCGTCGTCGCACTCCTCGCCTAGCCCGAGCTCACCATCGCCGCAGATGGCGGGCCTCACCATGAGCACCGTCGGATCGGCCGCGCCGGCGAACAGGGGCTCGTCGGTCATCGCGCTCGACTCGTTGACGCCGTCCGAGTCCGCGTCGAAGAACAGCGTGCCCTGGTTCGTGACGACGAGTCCATCGGTCAGGGGAAGGAGGATCGCTTCGATCGTGAGCACTACCCACTCTCCCGGCTCGACCTCGCCGTCCCAGCCCACCGTGTTGGTGGTGGGATCGGCCGAGACCGCGCCGCTGTCCGCGAACGCGCCTTCCAGCAGGAGCTCGGGCGGGAGCACGTCAACGAACTCGAACCCTGCGTTGTCGTGCTGCACGCGCCCCCCCGTGTTGCTGATGAGCGCCGTATAGGCGAGATCCTCGCGGGGGATGCGCTCGCCGAGGACCGTGAGATAGCAGATCAGGCGCGCCGGCACGGAGACGTCGATGCGCACGCCGCTCTCGTTGTTCTCCGGCGCCGGATCGTAGTCGCTGGAGCTCACCTTCGCCGTGCCCTCGATCTCCTCGTTGACCGTGCGCGGCGCGAGCGTGGGCGCGACCAGGGTGACCGCGATCGACGAGCTCTCCCGTGCGGCGAGCGAGGCGCGCCGGCACACGAGCTCTTCGCCGGCCGGATCGCACGTCCAGCCGGTCCCCGCGGCGCTGACGAGGCTCGCCCCGGCGGGCAGCGCGGACGACACCACGACGTCGCTCGCGTCGCCCGGCCCTTCGTTGGCGACGTCGATCGTCACCGTGAACTGCGCGCCCGGCGACACAGGATCCGGCGCGGCCGCCTGGGTGATGGCCAGGTCCGCCCCGCAGGCGCCGGACACGACCGGCACCGCCGCGAGCGCGATGTTGTCGACCGCGACGCCGCACGGCCCAGGGCGCCCGATATCCGTGCAGACCCGGCTGTCGTCCTGCGTGTAGTCGAATCGGAGCCTCACGGTCCGCCCGCGTAACCCCGCGCCAGGGAAGCGGATCGACACGTGCTTGCTCCCGCTGGAGCTGCCGGACCATACCGCGTTATCCTCGAGGTAGTCCGGGTCGTCGCGGGCCGGAAGGTGCTTGGGAAAGTGGTGGCTCCCGCCGGTGGTGATCCGCTCGGCGAACGCCTCCGCGAGGACCGCCCGGGGCGCGGCGCCAGCCGTGAGATCCTCCACGCGCAGCGTCAGACCGTCGAACGCCTGGATGAGCTTTTGCGGATCGTCCTCCAGCTCGTAGGTGAGATCGAAGTCGAGCGTGACGTAGGAGTTCCCGGAGCTCTCCGGGATGGTCACGGCGGGCGCCACCAGCGCGACGAGCGACGTCGCCGCCTCCTCGTCGTGAAATGCCGCGTTGTTTCCGGGCGTCAGCGTCTGCGCGACGATCCACGGCGAGGCGGAGGCCGACCCGCCGGCGCGCACCGACTGCCAGCCGGAGGGCAGCGCGGGCGCGCTCGCGGCGTTGAAATCCTCGCGGAGGAGGACCTCCGCGGCGCCCGGCGAGCCCGTCTCGAGCTGGATCGGCAGCTCGACCGTGCCCTGAGCCGAGCTCACCGTGAGCGTCAGGTCGATCGGCGTTCCCGGAACGAAGTCCCGGGCCGTCCTGAGCACGAACGGCGCGTCGCCCGCGACGGTGCGGAGAGGCTCGATATCGGGGTAGAGCGCGCTCGCCCTCACGATGGTCACGGAGGGCGTCTCCGTCGACAGCGTGGCGGTGATCCGCGAGACGGTCGTCCTGCCGGAGATCGGGTTGGCGAGGTAGTTCTCGAGGTAGACGCCGACGTCGACGAGCTCCCCCGGATCGATGCGCTCGTTCGCGAGGGCGCCGCACGCGGTGTCCGCGATCCGGGTGCCGGCCGCGCGCAGCGGCGGGACGCGCGCGAGCTCGTCGAGGACGTCCAGGTGGACGTTGGGCGCGATCAGGGATGTCGACGACGGCTGCCCCTCGTCGAACCTCGGCGGGGTGGCCGTCATGCTGAAGACGCTGTAGAGCTCGCCGGCGAGCGCCACGCCGCCGATGCGGTCGCCGAGGTTCTGCCGGGAGGCGTCGTTGCCGTGGCCCGCGTGAAAGGGGTGGTCCGAGATCGCCGCAGGTGGGCTGAAGGAGGCGCCTTGATCGCTCGAGGCGGTGTGGACGATCTCGGTCATGTCGCCCGAGCTCTCGACATCCTGGTCGTAGTAGACGACGTGCGCCGTGCCGGTCGTTCGGTCGACGGCGACGAAGGGGAAGAACTGGGCCCGATCGCGCCCTGGATTGCTGTTGAGGAGGACAGCGGGGCCTGCGGTGCACTGCTCCGTGAAGGAGCGCAGCGCGATGTCCCCTGTCCCGCGGGCGCCGCTCCGCTGATAGACGACGTAGACCTGCCGCGTGGCCTGGTCGACGTCGATCGACGGGGCGCTCCTTCCTTGGTCGACGCCGAGGATCTGGTCTTCCGCGGGGTAGCTGGCCTCGTCGAGGAGGGTGAGCGGCTCCCAGGTGACGCCTCCGTCGATCGAACGGCGGCAACCGATGTTGCGCAGCGAGGTCCCCGGCTCGATGGCGCGAAAGACGGCGTAGACGACCGAGTCCCGGTCGGTCGCCCCGGGGAGGATGCGCGCGCTCGGCCCGTCGAGATCGCCGCCTGCAGGCGCCTGGGCGATCGTGGCCGCGGGCGACCAGGTGTGGCCGAGATCGTCGGAGTGGCTGTAGAGGATCCTCGGAGACGCTCCGCCGCGCTGAACCCAGGTGACGGAGAGGCGCCCGGTCGCCGCGTTGACGTCGATGGAGGCCTGCTCGGCGCTCTCCCCCGCGACGAACGCGGGAGCCACCTCGACCGGTGCGGACCACGAGGAGCCGGCCGTGCTGCCGGGGTTCGAGCCATGAATGCAGAGGCCCTGGAGGCCGTCGGTGGGCCGGACGTAGGTGGAGGAGCTGACGAACACGTCGCGCGTCGGATCGTGGACGACGCGGGGGGCGCCGAGCACCCGCCCGCCGGCGGCCGAGGGCAGCGCGCCCACGCCGTTCGGGCCGAGGACCTCGGCGAAGGATCTGCCGCCGTCGGCGGAGCGCGCGACGCCGGACAGGCTGATCGGATCTGCGAGGGCGCCGCGCGGATCGGTGTAGGTCGCGACGAGGATGCTCGCGTCCGCGTTGGCGGCGATCGCGGCCTGGTGCTGGGCGCCGAGCGCATCGGGCGCGTGCACGGTGCGGTCGGCGCTCGCGACGGCCGCGAGCCGCGCCGAGCCGAGCATCTCCGGTTCGTCGCTGCCACAACCGGCGCCGGCGGTGAGGAGCCCCCCGCTGAGCAACCAAGCGACCGTGCGTCGCGCGCGCATAACACCTCCGAACCCAGATAGATGCCGCGAGCTCGCAGGACGTGCCGATTTCTCCGACATTGGGCGGCCTGGCCGGCGACCGGGCGCGATGTGCTGGGGTCGGTCTCGGTCTCGCACAATTCCAGCGCAAGCCCCGCGCCGCGCGAGGTATGCGCCCGGCGCGAAGGCGCGCGCCGACGCGCTTTCCCTTTTGTCCTCGCCGGCGAGCCGTGCGCCAGGAGCCGGTGCGTCGCGCGCGGAGCGTCCTGCAAGCGCTCTGGCGCCTGAACGCGCCTGGGCGGACGGCTCAGGCGCGGCGCCCGGGGCCGCCGCGGTCGTGGCCCGCCTGGGAGGCGGTCGGCTCGGATGGACGGACGGGGAGGACGAGGTCCGCAAGACGGCGTGCAGCGGCGAAGGCCACCTCCGTATCTGCGGCGGGGCCCTCACCCGCGGGGCCCTCACCCGCGGGGCCCTCACCTGGGTTGGCGGGTGTTCGTACGCTCCCAGGTTGCCGTCAACCTGGATGCGCCGTCCGGGGTGACCGGGCAGCGAGGGGCAACAACGTGGGGGGTATCGCTAGGAGGCGGGGTCCACCTGTAGAGCTGTTGAGCTCTTGTTTTATTACCGACCCACGATGCATCGCCGCCATGGCCTTCGAGCAATCCCCGTCTACCGAGCTACGTTGCACTCTGCCCTGCCCCCCCGACCTGACCACTGGGTGGCGGAAGGTGGCGGAGTGGATGGCGGCCGCCACCCGTTCAATCACCAAAATCTTCAAAAATCGGCGGACTTCGAGTCCGGCACGGCGCTTGACATACCCGTCGGACATGAGCCAGCCTCGTGCGATCGTCCCCGGCGCTACGTATCTTCTCACCCGCCGTGTACTGCGAAGGCACTTTCTCTTCCGCCCCGACTCCGCGATCACACGGCTCGTGATCTATACCCTGGCGGTCTCGGCCCACCGCTATGGTATCCTCATACACGCCCTCTGCGTAATGTCCACGCACATTCATATCGTTGTCACAGACACACACGGCGAGCTCCCACGATTTCTACAGAGATTCCATCGGCTTGTCGCTCTCGGGACCAAGATCTTGCGCGCGTGGGAAGGGCCGGTGTGGGACCATCGAGCAACCAGCGTGGTACGGCTAGCAACACGGGACGCTCTGGTGGAGAAGATCGCTTACACACTCGCCAATCCGGTCGCTGCTGGTCTCGTACAGCATGCGTATGAGTGGCCAGGAGCCAAGGTGCTCGTCGGCGACATCGGCCGCGCCGTGCTGCGGGTCCAAAGGCCTGAAATATACTTCAATCCACGGAACCACGAATGGCCAACCGACGCAGCACTTGCGATCACACTTCCGCCGTCAATCAACGACTGCGACGCTGACAAATTTCGCCACGAGATCACCGAAAGGATCGATCTACACGAGAGACAGGCTCGCACTACCCTGCAACGACAAAGGCTTGGCTTCCTGGGGGCTGCGCGCGCGAGGAACATTTCTCCTTACAAGCGAGCAACGAGCGTCGAACCACTTCGCGATCTCAATCCAACATTCGCGGTCGGCCGCAGACAGGCAGGCGCACAGAACGCCGCCATCGCTGCCGTTCACGCCTTTCGCATCGCATACCGACATTCGATCAATCAATGGCGCGCAGGTATTCGCAGCGTAACCTTCCCTGCGGGAACGTGGTGGATGCGCGTGTTCCACGGTGTCACCGTTAACGAGGGCGAGCCAGCGGCCGCATAGATGCAGGACCAGCACACATTGGTACCAGAGCATTTCAAAAGCCGAAACCTGGGATATCAGCTCACCTGCCGCGCAACACTACCGAGACCTGAGTACGACACGGCGTTATTGCAGGCAACGGCAGGACCACACATTCGTTCTCCTCCAGGGCTTGACTCATGCACTACGTCGGGCGATTCGGCTGGCCGGCAGGCGCGCCCGCTCGCCAGCTCGGTTCGCTCGATGATACCAGGCTCGGCGTGAGCAGAGTCCGAGCGGTCGAAATGCCGGCGTGGAGTCGAGAGTCGACATTACCGTCGTGACTAGAGGCCATTCAGGACCGGGGCCGATCTGAAGTACCCGTCGTGTAGCGCCCCCTCCTACGACGTCCACGCGATACACTCCCAGCACGCTGTGGTTGCGCTCCCGGCCGCAGCACGGCAGGGTGGCACCTGCGCGGCGCGAACCACGGTCAGGTCGCGAAAACAACGGCGGGTCGAATCGCTCCGCCCATGCTAGACCGCGCTGCGCCGATGCCCCCCGAGCGCTCCCTCACCTCCACCTCGAGCTCCCCGCTCAGCGCCACGATCGCCGAGCTCTCAGGCCACGTCGACGACAGTGCTTCGAACGATACCGGGACCAGCGGCCCGCCCGCCTCCACGCCGGCCGACTTCGAGCCGCTCCCGTCGTTCGACCTCCCGGCAGACCGCCGGGTCATCACGCCCCGTGAGCTCGCCGCAGAGCTCGCCGCGGCGCCACCTGGCACCCGTCATGTCACAGGCTCGGCCGGTTCGGCCGGCGCACTCGTCATCCGTCGCCTCGTCGCGGCCGCCGCCGGGCGCCGGATCATCGCCCTCACTCCCGACGTCGACAGCGCCCGCGCTCTGGCAGCCGACGCGTCGTTCCTGCTGGTCGACCGGGACGCCGATGACGCCGAGGCCGCCGGCTCGACCACGTTCGGCCGCGTCCTTCTCTACCTGCCGAACGAGGCCAGCCCTTACGCGGATGTCAACCCGGACCGCCGGGGCGCCCAGACACGCCTCGCCACGCTTTTCCACCTCGGCATGGACCTTCCCTGGTCGGTCCTCGTCTGCCCCATCACCGCGCTCGCCCGCAAGGTCGTACCCAGGGACGAGATCACCGAACACGCCGAGCTCGTCATCACCGAGCAGGAGATGGATCGCGACGCGCTCTCGGCCCGCCTGGGTGCATCCGGCTACGTCCGCAGCCCCCTGGTAGAAGATCCCGGGACATTCGCCGTCCGCGGCGCCCTCCTCGATGTCTGGGCGCCCTCCGCCGAGCTGCCGGTGCGCATCGACTTTTACGGAGACATCGTCGCATCGATCAAGACCTTCAACCCCGACGACCAGCGCACGGTCGCCGATGTGAAGGAGGTCTGGATCCCGCCGGCGCGCGAGGCGATCCTCACGCCTGCAAATGTCGAGCGAGCCCGCCAGCGGGTGCGCGCCGCGTGTGACGTCATCGACTTCCCCTCGACCAAGGCGCGCGCCTTGGTCGACGACGTCGCGAGCGGTCGCGCTTTCTTCGGGGCCGAAGGCTACTTGCCTGCCTTCATCGACCTCGTCTCCTTCACGTCGTACCTGCCCGACGACGCGCTCATCGTCCTAGAGGACCCCTCCTCCGTCACCGCCGCCGTGCGCGACGAGCTCGGTCGCGCCGCGGCCGATCGGAGCCACAAGGACCGTGAGCCGCACTTCCCGCTGGCCGCCTTCTACGAGGACGAGGTGCACATTGCCTCGTGGCTCGGCGCCCGTACGGTGCTTGCCCTGCACCGCACCGGGGTTGAGGGTGCTGCGGAAAATCGGAACTCGCTGGAGCGCTTCGAGGTCGTCCCTGAGGACGTCCCATCGCTTGCGACGCGCGATCAGTCGGACCTCGAGCGCGCGATCAAGATCGCCCGTGCTTCACGCGGCAAGCACGGCGCCCTCGACCCGCTCGTTCGTCGCGTGGTCGCATGGCAAGAAGCGGGCCTACGAGTGCTCATCGCCGCACGCGCGCAGACCCAGGTTGAGCGCCTCGTCGCCCTGCTCCGCCATCGCGACGTGCGGGTGAAGGCCAACCTCGGTCCGTTCGACCCCGCGTTCTTCGATGGCAGCAGCTCCGCGTCTCCGCGCGACACGGCCCTCGTCGTAACGGGCTCGCTTGCGCGCGGCGTCATCGCTCCTGCCGAGGGGCTCGCGCTGGTCACAGAGGAGGAAATCTTCGGTGCCCGCGCTCACCGCCGCGCCGCACGCGCCGCTTCCTCCTCCACGAAGCCGTCGCAGGCCTTCCTCGAGGACCTCCGCAATCTGGGCGTCGGGGACTACGTCGTCCACGTAGAGCACGGCATCGGGCGGTACCTTGGCCTCGTCCACAAGCAGGTCGGCTCAACCACGGTCGATCTCATCGCCGTCGAGTACGCCGGGGGCGACAAGCTCTACCTCCCGGTCTACCGCCTGAACCAGATCCAGAAATTCAGCGGCGGCGAGGGCGCCCCCAAGCTCGACCGGCTCGGCGGGCAGACATTCGCCAAGACGAAGGCGCGGGTCGAGAAGAGCGTCCGCAAGATGGCCGACGAGCTCCTCCGCCTCTACGCCGAGCGCCGCGCCGCCACGGCGGAGCCCGTCCCTCCGCCAGACGACGATTACCGCGCCTTCGAGGCGACCTTCCCCTTCGACGAGACGCCCGACCAGGCCCGGGCGATCACCGAGGTTGCGGCCGACCTCGAGTCCGGCCGCCCGATGGACCGCCTCGTCTGCGGCGATGTTGGGTTCGGAAAGACCGAGGTTGCCATCCGCGCCGCCTTCCGCGCCGCCAACGCCGGCAGGCAGGTCGCCGTCCTCTGCCCAACCACGGTGCTCGCGCAGCAGCATTACCTCAGCTTCCGATCGCGGATGGCTTCCTACCCCATCGAGGTCCGCGCCATGTCCCGCTTTCAGACCAAGCAGGAGCAGGACGACGTCTCCCGCGGCCTCCGCGACGGCAGCGTCGACGTCGTGATCGGCACTCACCGCCTCCTCTCCAAGGACGTCCACTTCAAGCGGCTCGGCCTGCTCGTCGTCGACGAGGAGCAGCGCTTCGGCGTCACCCACAAGGAGCGCATCAAGGCCCTCAAGACCAACGTCGACGTCCTTACGCTCTCGGCCACCCCCATCCCCCGCACCCTCCAGATGGCGGTCTCCGGCCTCCGCGACATGTCGATCATCACGACCCCCCCGATCGATCGCCGCGCCATCCGCACCGTGGTGACCCGCCACGACGAGGCCGTCCTCCGCGAGGCCGTCCTCCGCGAGCTCGGCCGCGGCGGCCAGGTGTTCTACGTCTACAACCGCGTCGAGGGCCTCTACGAGCGCGCCGCCCGCCTCGCCGAGCTCGTCCCGAGCGCCCGCATCTGCGTCGCCCACGGCCAGATGAGCGAGCAGAACCTCGAGCAGGCGATGCTCGACTTCGTCGAGGGGCGCTATGACGTCCTCTGCGCCACCGCCATCATCGAGAGCGGGCTCGACATCCCCCGCGCCAACACCATCCTCATCGACCGCGCCGACATGTTCGGCCTCTCGCAGCTCTACCAGCTGCGCGGCCGCGTCGGCCGCTCCAAGGAGCGAGCCTACTGCTACCTCATCGTCCCGCCCCCGAACGCCATGACCGACGAGGCGCGCGCCCGCATCGAGGCCCTCGAGCGCCACACCGAGCTCGGCTCCGGCTTCCAGATCGCCTCGCTCGACCTGGAGCTGCGCGGCTCCGGCGACCTCCTCGGCGCCGAGCAGAGCGGCACCGTCGCCCAGGTTGGCTTCGAGCTCTTCTGCCAGATGCTCGACGAGGCCGTCCACGAGCTGCGCGGCGAGCCCGTGGTTCACGACGTCGACACCGAGCTCTCCTTCGATGCCGACGCGCTTCTGCCAGAAGAGTATATTTCCGACGTAGGCGTACGCCTCTCCCTCTACAAGCGGCTCGCCGGTGCCGCCTCGACCGACGACGTGCAGGACCTCGCGGTCGAGATGGAGGATCGCTTCGGCCCGCCTCCGCTCGAGGCGCGCCGGTTCGTGCACCTCATGCGGCTCAAGACCGAGCTGCGCCGGCTGAAGGCGCTCGCATGCGAGGCGAGCGCCAAGGGGGTCACGCTGCACTTGCGCGAGGACACCCCGCTCGATCATGCCAAGGTGCTCAAGCTGGTCCAGCCGAAGAGCTCACCTTACCGACTCTCGCCCGACATGCGGCTCACCCGCCGAGCCAAGGAGGGAGAAGCCTTCACGAGCGGTCTGGAGGCGACCGACAAGCTCCTCAGCGAGCTCGCCGGCTGCCTCAAGGAGGGCGGTGATCTCGCCTAGCGTGAGTGCCCACGACGTCGTCGTGCCGCGCTGAGGCGCTCGGGCGAGGCGACGCGGCGCTCCGGCGGTGATAACCTCCCTTGAGCGGAGGGACGGATGATCGATCGCCCGGATCGCGAGCAGCTCGCGGCGCTCCAGCGGAGCCTCATGACCTGCTGGTACAGCCCCTTCCAGCTGGCCCGCTCCGCGCTCGACATGACGGTCTCCCGCCTGATGGGCGCGCGCGACGATTTCCGCCTCCTCGAGGCGATCGCGGGGCCGCAGCCGCCCTTCGACTATGCCGTCCGAAACGGCGTCGTGCGCGACGAGCTCTGGATCGATTACGTGGCGGACACGGGCGATGGCTTCAACCCCACCTACGCGATCGCCAGCCTCCTCGCGCGACCGGTCCTCTCGCTCGGCGGCCGAGAGACGAGGCGCGGAGAGGTGCTCATCATGGGCGGCGACCAGGTGTACCCCTCGGCCACGCGTCAGGCGTACTGGACGCGGCTCGTCGAGCCCTACGCGGCCGCGCTCCCGAAGGCCGATGTGACGGAGGCGCCGCACCTGTTCGCCATCCCAGGCAACCACGACTGGTACGACGGGCTGATGAGCTTCATGCGCCTCTTCGGCCAGAAGCGCACGCTCGGCGCCTGGAAGACGTTCCAGTCGCGGAGCTACTTCGCGCTGAAGCTGCCCCACGGCTTCTGGCTGCTCGGCGTCGACATCCAGCTCGAGTCCGACATCGACCAGCCGCAGATCGAGTATTTCTGCAAGCTGGCGACGCACGACATGCGCGACGGCGACCGCGTGATCCTCTGCACCGCCGAGCCCGACTGGGTGAAAGGCGCCATCTACAACCCAGAGCTCCAGAGCAACCTCGCTTTCTTCGAGAAGCAGCTCGCCGACGCGCGGCCCGGGGTCGAGATCGTCGCGCGCATCGCCGGAGATCTGCACCACTATCGCCGCCACGAGTCCGCGGATGGCCGGCAGAACGTCATCGCCGGCGGCGGCGGCGCGTTCCTGCACCCGACCCACGGCGAGCCGGTCACCGTCGTCCGCTCCGGCGCGGGCACCGACCAGCGCCCTTATATGTTGCGTGCCTCGTTTCCGTCAGAGTCGGAGTCGCGCCGGCTCGCCTGGCGCAACCTCTCGTTCGCTTGGCACAACCTCGGCTTCTGGCCTGCCGCCGCCTTCGTCTACATGCTCTCCTCCCTGACGCTGCCCCGTCCCGGGCCGGGGGCCGTGGGGTGGGTCCTCGTCGTCGTGCTCGTGTTCATCGTCTTCACGGACACCTACAAGACCTGGTATCGCCGGTTCGCGGGCTCGCTCCACGCGCTCGCGCACCTCGCGGCGGCGCTGGGGCTCGCGCACCTCGGCGGCGCGCTGCTCGGTGTCGACGTCCAGGACCTCCCGTCCATGTGGAGCCTCCTCGGCGTGACGCTCTTCGTCGGCGCCACCGGCGCCGTGGTCGGGTCGACGATCATGGGCCTCTACCTCCTGATCTCGCTCAACGTCGCGCGGCGCCACGGCAACGAAGCGTTCTCGGCGCTCCGGATCCAGGACTACAAGAACTTCTTGCGGATTCACGTCCACCGCGAGGGGCTCACCCTCTACCCCGTCGGGCTGAGGAAGGTGCCGCGCGCGTGGAAGGTGGCCGAGGATCGCAAGCCCGGCGAGCCGCGCTTCATCCCCGCCCGCGGCGCGCTGGCGCCGGAGCTCATCGAGGAGCCCGTCACCATCCCGATCGCGCGGCAGCGCCGGACAGCCCAGCTCACGGTCGACGCAGCGGGCGCCGGGCTCCACGAGTGCCCTGCGGGCGAGCGGCGGAGTCGCCCCGCCGCAGCGGGCGCCGCGGCGGGAGCTGGCGCGCCCGAGCCGTAGAGGCACACACCGGAGCCCGGGCGATCGTCGCTTCTGCATGAGGCAGTTCGCCTCAGCCGGGACATTCTGCCTTTGCGCTGGCAGACACAGCCGCATCCGGGTGGTCGATTGTCGACGCGGTCGACCGCAGAAGGACCTCCTGTGTACGGAGCCCGCCGCGAGCTTCTGCGCGCGCGAGCGTGAGGCCAGAGGACGCAGCGAGGTTTGCTCGCGCGAAACGGCTGCGCTCAGGGCGACGCGGCGGCGTTGGGCAGCCTCGGCGGAGTGACCTTGGGACAGATATCGCGCAGCTCACCGGGGGGTGAGAGCGGATCGGGGCCTTCCCTGGGGCAGGAGCGCGGGCCATTCGCGATGGCGTCCTGCCCACGGTCGTCCGGGGTCCATTCGCGGTTGATGCTGGGCGCGTTCGCGAGCCCCTCGGCGCAGGCCGCGGAGGCGACGAGGAGCAGCGCGAGCGCGGCGCGCATCGAGCAGCCAAGAGAGCATTTCATAGGCACGTCCCATCTCCCCGCGGCGCCTGCGCTGGCGGCGCCAGTCCACGGAAGCTGTCAGGGTTTCCCATCTCCCATCTCCCTTCTCCCAACGGCCTTCACGGTCCGTGCCAGGTCGAGGTTGCCGGGCCGATCGGGATGCCGGGCCGCCCGACGCGGCCGCCAGCGGCCGCGCGAGCGCCGGCCGAGCCGAGCGCGCCGACGGCGACCACAAGTTCCGGCGACGACGTGCGCATGGCTTGCGCCCCCACGCAAATGCCCCAGGTGGTGGGCGGGGGGGGTCCGAGCGGAGCGCGATCCCGGAAGGAGTGTCCATCATGGCGAGAGACGTCTTCGAGGTGTTCAACGACCTCATCCAGCTCGATCGCGACGCGATCGTCGCTTATGACCGCGCCATCGAGGCGTGCGAGCACGCTCATACCAAGGAGCGGCTCGCGAGCTTCAGGGACGATCACGCGCGCCACGTGGTGGATCTGACCGCGCATGTGACGTCGCTCGGCGGCGTCGCGGCACAGACCCGCGACCTCAAGGGCAAGCTCATCGAAGGGTTCACGGCGATCACGAGCCAGGGAGACCAGAGCGCGCTCCTCGCCATGCGCGGCAACGAGGAGCTCACAAACCGGCAGTACCAGGCCGCGCTGGACGAGTCGCTCACGACCGAGGCGCGCGCGATCATCGAGCGCAACTACGCCGATGAGCAGCGGCACCTCGCGTGGATCAAGGACGCGCTGTCAAGGAAGGTCTGGGAACAAGCCGCCTAGTGGGCGGTCGGCCCGCGGCGGTGGTGAGTACGATCGGAAGCAGATTCTACGGTTGGGGGTAATATGAAATCGAATCGGTCCATCCAACTTGCGCTCGCCATGGGAGCGCTCGCGGTCGTGCCGGCGCTCGCAGCCGCTCAGACGGGCGGCACGAGCACGCCGCAGCAACGCGAATCGGGCACGCCGGGAGCGGCGCAGGGCGGTGCGCAGCATCAGGGCGACAAGCCCAGCCCGAGCGGCGCACAGCGCGGGCAGCAGCAGCAGCAGGGTCAGAAGAAACAGGCGATAAAGCTCCAGGAGCAGATCTCGTTCCCGGTCGAGGAAGGGTGCACCTACACGGCCTCCGTGAACGGTCGGATCGAGCCCGTCGCCGCAGGCAAGTCGCAGCAGCCGTCGGGCGGCCAGACCGGCGGCGGCAACCTGGGACGGGGCGGCGCCGGAGAGCAGGGCCATACCGAGGGCAGCCAGGCCCAGGCTCATGCCGGCGGCGCTCAAGGCGGCAGCCAGCCCAGCGCAGGCGCACAGGCCGGCAGGGCCGAAGGGGGCGGCCAGGCGGGGCCAGGTGCTGATTATCGCGAGGGTCAGGAGAAGGTGAAGCCCAACCTCACCGTGGCCGCCAGCGTCAGCTGCCCGAACGCGGTCGATCTCAAGGTCTCGGACACGCTGAAGACGGATAAGGCCGTCAGCCGCTCGGAGCTCGAGGAGATGATCTCGCGTCGAACGAGCATCGCGACCGAGAAGGGCGGGCGCTTCTGCATGTACGTGCCGCAGTTCGAGCTGACCCGCGAGAAGCTGAGCGGAAAGGGCATCGCCCAGCTCTGCCGCGTGCCCGCGGCGGCCGAGAAGGGCGGAACGCCGTAAACGCCGAAGGGGAGAGGGCGATCCTGAGAGCACGCGCCCTCAGGATCGCCCGGCGGCCACGGCGCCGCGAGCGCGCGCGGGGCCTCTCAGGACATCGAGCCGGAGCTCAGATCAGAGCGGAGGGCACGGCGTCAGCCTGCCGATCTTGAAGGGCCGGTCCGAGATCGAGTAATAGCTGCTTGTACCGACCGAAGCGACGCTCCATGTGTGGCCTCCCGGGACTCCCGTGAGATCATTGGCGTAGAGACGCATATAGGCCGTCCCCTCCCCAGCGGTAAACACGCCGCCAACGCACCGGCTGTCAGGATAGGCCACACTGCAGCCGTGCTTCGAGGAGGTGGAGTCGGCGATCGGCAACGCCCACTGCTTCGTGGTCCCGTAGACCGGGGACAGCGCCGGCAAGACCTGCGTCACTGGGCCCGTGATGATCGCGGTGTGCCCGGAGTACGACGCCGTCGCGTCGATGATGAGGACGTCGCCCGCAGCAATGTTGGCGACGTTCGTGATCTCTGTGAAGTGGCTTGTTGCGGGGGCAACCGCGAAGAAGTTGTCGAAGTACAGCGCCGAGTTCGGGCTGACGTTGCCCCAGAGGACGGCGATGTCTGTGCTCGTGTATCCGAAAGCCGCCTTCTGGACCGCCGTGAAGAACACAGCGCCGCTCGCCACCGGTGTGGTATCAGCGATGAGATCGAGCGCGGTGTCGGAAATATCGACGCACGCATCGGCCGGGGCAGAGCCAAGCGCGACGAAAGAAGCAGCAGCAGACACCATCAGGAAACGAGCCATATTGCTGAGCATGAATTACCTCGGTTGACGGTTACCACGTTGCCGTTCTGCAGGCCGAGCAGATTCGGTAGAGGAGGCCGATCGTGTACAGCGATAGAATCGCACCTGGTCGCGTCGAGCCTAGCATCCAATGTTTACTCCCAATACAATGCATCCGTCAACACACTTCGAACATCCCCTCGACTCAACGAATCACTTTTCTGGGCCCATGTAGGACACGAGAGCTCTTCAGCCGGCACCGCCGGATAATGTCTACCGCTTGATGGCCTCCTCGAATGATTAACTCAGCCATCTGCAGCTGACGCCACGCGCCAACGGCTCCGTGACGAATAGCCGCGAGGAGAGATTGACCCCCGGAGACCCGTATCACTGGAATCCAGCAACACGCCACACGCCGAGCTCAGCGGCCCAATGGCGCTGCGACGGGTGGCGCCCAGGACGCGCGAGGAGCGACAGGTGGTTGGCGAAGAATCGTGCTGCGCCAAATGGCCGGACGGTCGACGACCGATGGCCCACGAGCAGAGCAATCGAGCCGTCCTTGGGAGAATGGTTCGCGTTGCTGGCGCGGCGACGAGCTGGTACATGCCAGGCGACCCGACGGGGTGCGCGGCTGCCAGGAGCACGCCCAGGCGCCGCACGGGCGCGCATTCATCGGCAGCCTCCGGCCGCGTCGCGCGGGGGCCCGCGGGGGCGAGGGGCGCCGCAAGGCGGCTTCTCCCAGCCGACTCGCTCGTCGCTACCCCGCCGTCAGTACGGCAGCTCATCCAGCGCTGGGACCTCCGGCGGCCGCCCCCGCGCGCCGTTCTTCCCGAGCCGCGCGGTGGTCGGCACCTCGGCCCCGGGCTGCGTCGCCTCGCCGTCGTCGTCCGGACCCGGCAGCGCCTGCGCCACGCCCCGCCGCCCCGTGAAGCGGAGATCCCGCGCGATCACCTCGGTGCGGTAGCGCCGGATGCCGTCCTTCTCGTAGCTCGACGTGCGCAGCCCGCCCTCGATGAGCACACCGTCTCCCTTGGACAGGACCTTCGCGAGCGCCTCGGCGCGCTGCCCCCAGAACACGATGTTGTGCCACTCCGTGCGCTCCTTCGGCTCCTTGTTCTTGTCGACGAACGACTCGTTCGTCGCCATACGCAGCTGGAGCACCGGCGTGCCATTGCCGGTGTAGCGCAGCTCCGGATCCGAGCCGAGGTTGCCCATGAGAATCACCTTGTTCAGTCCGTCAGTCATGATGTGCTCCAGTTTACCACGTTGTTGTCGTCTGCCATCGTCTACTGTCGTTCGAGAGCGTCAATCGCTGTCACCAACGACATCTGCGGCCGTTTCATCCCCGCCCGCGACAGGCCATGTCGTCCCCGAGGGTGGTTCAGAAGGACGAGCGGCGCCCGGCGGCGACGGGCCGCCGGCGCGCCGCCTGCTCGGGCTCATGCATCCATCGCCGCGCCGCCGTTGCCACCGTTAGCGCGCGCCGGCGCCGCCGCATCGACGGCGGCGCGGAGCGACGTGGCGAGCGTCGGCTTGCCGAGCAGCGCCTCGCGGGCGCGCTCCCTCCCCTGCCCGATGTGCTCGCCCGCGAACGACAGGTGCGCGCCGCTCTTCTCGACGACCCCGATCTGGCAGGCGAAGTCGATGAGATCCGCCGCGCCGTCGATGCCCGCTCCCCACCGGATGTCGAACTCAGCTTCCCGGAACGGAGGAGCCATCTTGTTCTTGACCACCTTGACGCGCGTCCTGCTTCCAATGGCCTCGTCGCTCACCTTCACCGGCCCCACCCGGCGCACGTCGAGCCGCACGCTCGCGTAGAACTTGAGCGCGTTGCCGCCGGTCGTCACCTCGGGATTGCCGAACACGACGCCGATCTTCTGCCGGAGCTGGTTGATGAAGATGAGCGTCGTGTCGGTGCGGTGGCATATGCCCGTGAGCTTCCGCAGCGCCTGGCTCATCAGCCGCGCCTGGAGGCCCATGTGGGAATCGCCCATGTCCCCCTCGATCTCGGCCTTGGGCGTGAGCGCAGCCACCGAGTCGACGACGATCACGTCGACGGCGCTCGAGCGCGCGAGCATCTCGACGATCTCGAGCGCCTGCTCGCCGTTGTCCGGCTGCGATACGAGCAGCCTGTCGATGTCGACGCCGACCGTGCGCGCGTACGTGACGTCGAACGCGTGCTCGGCGTCGATGAACGCGGCCACGCCGCCCGCGCGCTGCGCCTCCCGCATCGCGTGCAGCGTGAGCGTGGTCTTCCCCGACGACTCCGGGCCATAGATCTCCACGATGCGGCCGCGCGGGTATCCCCCGATCCCCAGCGCCGCGTCGAGCGACAGCGATCCGGTCCGGATCAGGCCGATGTCCCGGGTCTCGTTCTCGCCGTTCAATGACATGATCGCCCCCTTCCCGAACTGCTTCTCGATGGTGCCTACGACGGTCTTCACGGTGCGGAGCTTCTCAGCGATCTCGGTCATCATCTCGGTCTCTCCTTTTCGACGTGCGTTCGTTGCTTGTTGCGTGTTGCTGTTGCGTGTCGAGCGTGCGCGCCCCCGAGCGCGCGGACAGACGATCCAGCGCGGCCGTCGGGGCGGCCGCGATCGCGCCGGCATCGCTGCGGGCGCGGTGGTCCTCGGCGCCGCGGCGAGCTCAGGCGCCCGCGGCGGTGGTGGCGGGCGCCGGCCCGGAGGCGGCCTCGCGGTCGAACAGCCGCGCGCCGATCGCCTCGGCCACGTGCGCTGCCCGCACCGCAGAGCTCCTGTCCATGTCGGCGAGCGTCCGGGCGACCCGCAGCACCTTGGTGTACGCCCGCGCCGAGAGGCCGAGCCGCTCCACGGCCGACGCGAGCACGCGCGCGCCGGTGGCGTCCGGCATCGCGACGCGCGCGAGATCGCGCGGTCCGAGCTCGGCGTTGTGCGTCGCCGCGACCTCCCCCGCCTCGAAGCGCGCGCGCTGCGCGGCGCGGGCCTCGACCACGCGCGCCCGCACCGCCGCGGAGCTCTCGGGCGCCTCGAGCGACGACCGGCCGTCGACGAGCGGCGCGCACAGGTGAGCGACATCGACGGGCGGCAAGGAGATGTGAAGATCGATGCGATCGAGCAGCGGCCCGCTCAGCCGCGCGCGGTAGGCGCGGACGCGATCGAGGGAGCAGGCGCAGCGATTGCCGCGGTCGCCATGGAAGCCGCACGGACAGGGGTTGATGGCGGCCACGAGGATCGGGCGCGCCGGGAATACGACGCGGGCGCGGGCGCGGCAGAGGGCGACCGTGCCCTCTTCGAGCGGCTCGCGGAGCGCCTCGAGGACGCCGCGGCGGAACTCGAGCAGCTCGTCGAGGAACAGGCACCCATGGTGGGCCAGGGAGACCTCGCCGGGGCGGATGGGATCCCCGCCGCCGACGAGGCCCGCGGCGCTCACGGTATGATGCGGGGCGCGGAACGGCCGAATCGCGACGAGGCCCCTGTCCGGGGAGAGCAGCCCGGCGACGGAGTGGATCGCGGTGATATCGAGCGCTTCGTCGTAGGACATCGGCGGCAGAACCGTCGGCAGGCGCCGAGCAAGCATGGTCTTTCCACTGCCTGGCGGACCCATCATGATCAGGTTATGTCCCCCGGAAGCGGCGATCTCGAGGGCGCGGCGCGCCCCGTGCTGGCCGCGGACCTCGGCGAGATCCGCCGCTGCAGCGCTCGGCTCTGCGTCGATCGCGGCCATGGTCCCTGCGCCCGGAAGTGGCCTGTTGCCGCGGAGGTGCGCGACGACCTGGCCGAGGTGCTCCGCGATGAGGACGTCGATGCCAGCCACGCTCGCCGCTTCGCGCGCGTTGCCCTGGGGGACGATCGCGCGCGCGACCCCCTGCGCCGCCGCGCCGCGCAGCGCGGGCAGGACGCCGCGCACGGGGCGCACCGCGCCGCTCAACGAGAGCTCGCCGAGCAGGCCAATCCGGTCGAGCCCCTCGGCGGGCACCTTGCCGAGCGCCGCGAGCGCGGCGATCGCGATGGCGAGGTCGTACGCGCCGCCGCTCTTCTTGAGGTCTGCCGGGGCGAGGTTCACGGTGATCACGTATTCGTCGAGCTCGATGCCCAGTTGCTGGAGCGCGGCACGGACGCGCACGCGGCTCTCTCGGACGCTCGCCTCGGCGAGGCCCACCATCTGGAAGAACGACGGACCGCGGCCCGAGTCGACCTCCACCCGGATGGGGTGCGCGTCGAGCCCGAGCAGAGAGAACGTGAGCGCCGTGGCCTGCATGCCAGAGCCCTTTCGCGAAAGGCGTGCCAGGCGGAGAGGGCGGTGAACTCAGGGAAATTCGCCGCGGGAGGGGTGGCGGACACGGCGGAGGAGGTGGCGGCCGCCATGGTGAGTCGCCGGAATCGAGGTGCTCGCTGACGCAAGCGGAGGAGCTGGCCGCTCGCGGTCAGCGTGCTTGTCCATCAGGAGAAGGCGATGGGCGAGGTCCTCGTGATCACGGCCAGCCGCCGTGTGGCCTCCTGGGCGAAGCGGGTCGCGCACCTTCAGGGCGCGCTCGGAACGCGCTTCGAGCCGACGCCGCGGGTGCTGCTCCTGGCAGGTCGACGCGTCGAGGCGCTGCTCGATCCGATGCACCCGGAGCTCGCGCTCTTCGCCGCGTGGGCCGTACGCCAGCCTGCACGGCTCCTGCGGAGCTCGACCGATGGATCGCCCGCGCGGCGACGGCGGCGTCCATGAGCGAGGTGTTCGCGCCGAAGCCGGCCAGCACGACCCGCCGATCCCCTGCCAAGACGCGCTCGCGCGCGCCGGACCGCGGGCCGCGGGCACAGAAGGCGGCAAGGCCTCAGAAACCAGGGCGCTCGCCGTAACAGCGCACGGCCTTCTCCTTCGCCCTCTCGCCAGCAGAGGCACCAGCGGTGCCCCACGCAGCGAGGAGCTTCATCGGCGCGACGGGTCCACAACGAGGAACGCGCCCGGCCAGGGCGAGCCCCGCTCCGCCGCAGCTACTCGGGCGCGCGATACCTCGCCACGACGATCGTGATGTCGTCGTCCGGGCTCGGGCACCACCCCTCGACCTCCTCGAGGATCCGGTCGCGGATCACGCCTACAGGCTCGGTCTGGACAGCCTCGATGACGGCGCAGAGCCGCTCCAGCCCGAACTGCTCGTGATGGGCGTTCCGCGCCTCGGTCACGCCATCGCTGTAGAGCACGAGAACGTCCCCGTCCCCAAGGTAGAGCTCCGCATCCCGCGTCAACGCGCCGATCTCGGGCAGCGCGCCGATCCAGACGCCTGAGCTCGGAATGCACGCGCAGCGCCGCGTCCGCGCCGAGCACACGATCAGGTCGTCGTGCGCGCCCGCGAACGTCATGCGCCCGTTGCGCTCGTACCGGAGCAAGAGGAGCGTCGCGTGCTCGTCGCGCTCCAGACGATCGCGGACGTTCTTGAAAATTGCCTTGTTGAGCGCCGTGACGACCTTCGCCGGACTCGCGGCCGGATCGTTGCACGTCAGCGCCGATACCATGCTCTGGATCATCAGCATGATGAGGCCCGCCGCGAGCCCGTGCCCCGCGACGTCGCCGATCCCCAGCCACCCGCCACCGTTCGCGGGGATCACATCGTAGTAATCGCCGCCGACCTCGGCCGCCGGCTTCATGACCGCGCAGAGGTCGAGCCCCTCGATCGAGAGCTGCTTCGGCACCAGCGTTGTCTGGATGCGCGCCGCGACCTGGCTCTCCTGACGGACCCGCTCCTGCTCCAGCCGCTCGCGCAGCTCCACCTCCCGGACGACCTGCCGGTGCAGCGCCGCGGCCTTGACCGCGGAGCCGAGCTGGAGGCGCAGCACCTCGTACATCATCCCGCTGGCGCGGTGGTCGAGCACCGCGACGCCGAACCGCTCCTCGTCGCCGAACGCAACCGGGAGCACGATCCTGCTGATGCGCTCGTCGGCGTCCAGGAAGCCCGGGGGCGCGAGGAGGTGCGCCGGGAAGCTCACGGCCGGCACCTCCACCTCGCGGCCGTCCTCCATCACGAACAGCGGCTTCATGGCGGCGTGCTGAGCGTCGTCGTACAGCGACACGGCGACGTCCGAGAACCGCATCCGCGGCAGCTCCGACGCCAGCAACCCCTTGAGCACGGGCAGGCTCAAGCACGCCGAGAAGCCCCGCGCGCCGTAGGTGACATCGATCGCGGCGAGCTCGACGTTCAGCCGCTGCTCCCCCTCGACGTGCACGCACTCGCTCCCGATCAGGATGCGCGCGGCGTGCCAGAGCTGCTCCAGCGCTGCGTCGCCGCCCACGGGCGACCCCTGTACCCGCGAGCGCAAGAGCGATATCACCGCCTGGAACTCCTCGAGGAGCACGCCCTCGCGCCTCGCCCCGTCGAGGAGCGCCTGGAGCGCGCGCAGGAAGCGCCCCTCGTCGCCCGCGAGCTCCGCCTCCATCGCGGCGAGCAGGGCGCCCTCCCAGCCGTCGAGGGCGCCCCTCGGGATCGCCACGCTGCTCGCGAGCGCGCGCTCCAGCGGCGCCCGCTGATCCGCGATGGGGCGCGGAAAGCCGCGCACCGAGGGGACCGGCTGAAGGAACGTGTCGCCCGCGCGGTACCCGCAGCCGCAGGACTCGCGCTGCGTGAGCTCGACCCGCGCGAGCTCCAGCGCCTCGACAGCCTCGCCGTCGATCATGCGGAGGACCGTGCTCACGGCCATCCCCCCGAGCCGCTCGATCGGCTGGCGCACCGTCGTCAACGACGGCTTCGTGAAGCGAGCGATGCCCACGTCATCGAACCCGCACACGAGGACGTCTTCCGGGATGCGGCGTCCCTCGGCCTTGAGCACCTCGATCGCCCCGAGCGCCATCCTGTCGTTGGCCGCCACCACGGCGTCGAACGCCACCCCTCGAGCCAGGAGCTCGCGCATCGCCGCGCGCCCCGTCGGGATCGTGAACCCACCGAACACGAGGAGGCGCTCGTCGCAAGGGAGCGCCCGCGCCGCGAGCGCCCTCCGGTACCCGCAGGCGCGCAGCGCGGCCTCCTCGCTGCTGCTCGGGCCGCCGATGTACGCGATGCGCCGGCACCCGTGCTCGTCCGCCATGTGCCCGACCGAGATCTCGCTCCCGAGGGCGTTGTCGACCATCAGGCTCGGCACACCGTCGATCGCGGTCCCGATGCTGCACACCGGCAGCGGCGCGAAGGACCGGCAGAACGATCGCATGACCTCCATGCCGCCGTAAGGGGAGAGCGTCGATGAGGCGACGATGACGCCGTCGGCGGTCTCAGGGCCGATGAGGTGATAGAAGGTGCCCCGGTCGGCCACCTCCGGCCGGCGAGCCATGGCCGGGTCGCTGAACGCCGTCAGCAGGTTGACGTCGTGCGCCGCGGCGCCGCGCTCGATCCCGGCGCGCAGCTCGGACTGGTAGTCGCCAACGACATTGTCGATCAGAAATGCGAGCGTCCGACGCTTCCTCGTCATGGCCTCGGGCTCTCGATCATGCGTCCGCGATCGAGACCAGCTCCGGGCACATGCGATCCAGGGGCTTCAGGCTCCGGCGCTGCCATGTCCGCTTCGCGTCCGTGACGAACCGTATCCTGCATCTGAGACCATGGCTCATCAGGCCGCAGATGAAGCGGACGAACGCCTTGAGGCAGCTCGAGCTCATGAAGCACAGGCCGCGCACGTCGAACTCGACGGTGCTCACCGAGAGGCGCATCACCTCGCCCTCCAGCGCCTTGACGTACCTGCTGAGCGGCGAAGATGCCGCCATGTCGCCCGTGCCGGTGAGCTTGACGCTGAGGGTGTCGTCCCTCAAGGCCGGCTCGATCCCGAAGCTGTCGGTGACGACAGGATCCACGCTCAGGCAGCTCATCTCTTCTCCATCTCTCGACCGGCGCGCGCGATGACCGCCGGATCGTTGCCCTGGATGCTGCAGCCGACGGCCGGTGCGATGGTCGATGCGAGCTCTCCACACTACGACGTAGTCGCGCCGGATCCAATCCCTTCCCGCGAGCCGCGTGGATCGATCTCGACATGCGTCAGGCGCCACATGTCACGCGTCACGCGTCGCGCGTGCGCGCGGGGGGCAGGTGGAAGGCGCACACGCGGCGGCGCCGTGCGGTAAGCAGCGCAACATTTGGTCGCGCCGGCGTGGGTTCAGAGCGCGCTGACGAGCGGCCCGGCGTCGCCTTCGAGCCATTGTTCGGAGATCACGACGCTCGTCGAGAGCCCGGTCTGGAAGCGGTATCCTTCCTCGATCGAGAGGATCTCGATGACCCTCCTGTCGCCGATCCGGACGGGGAAGATCACCGAGATGCTCGACGGAAAGGCGCCGTCCTCGTCGGGCCTCTGCTCACCGACCGAGACAGACTCGCCTCCGGCCCCCGCGCCGAGCGATCTCACGGCGACCACCGACGGAACGCTGCAATCGATCCGCAGCCACTCGCGCTGCCGGCGCGCCTTGCACGCGCCGCCCCTCGCGGCGCGCGCGAGCGACACCTGCTCCGCGGCGTCCCACTCGGCCGCTGCCGGCCGCGCCGTCCGCTCGGGCGGCGGCGGCGTCGCCTCGAGCGCGCGCTTCTGCGGCGCCTCCGCGCCTCCTCCCGCGTCCGCCGGGTCTCCCGCGGCCCCCGCCTGCGGCCCGGCCCCCGCGCCTCCCGCCTGGGCGAGCACCGACTCCGCGGCTTGCGCCGGCGCGAGCGCGCCGAGCAGGACCATCCCGATCACCGCTCTCTTCTTCATAACGTCCTCAAGAAGGCGGCGAGCGCCGCCTTGTCATTCCTCGACATGTGGCTGGTGCGACCCATCCGGTCCTGGTTGGCGTCGATGAGCTCTTCGAGCGTCCTCGCGGATCCATCGTGGTAATAGGGCGCCGTCCCGCCGACGAAGCGCAGCGAGGGCGTCTTGAACACCTGGCCCGCCTTCTCCTCCGCGAACCCGGGCCGCGCCGCGAACCCGGGCATCGGGTAGCCCATGCGGTCGGTGTGCTCCGTCTCGGGCACGTGGCAGCGAGCGCATTGCGCCGTGTCGCTCATGAAGAGGGCGCGGCCGTGCTCCTCCTGCGGCGTGAGCTTCCGCGCCTCCCTGGGCGGCGGCACGAGGCCTGCGCGCAGGAACGCGGCCAGGTGGCGCGCCCTCAGGGCGAGCTCGCCGTTGCCCAGACCGCCGGGCCCCCACCGGTGAAGGCCGAACCCCTCGCGGAGGCGCTCCGCCAGGTTCTCGCTCTGGGCGTTCCAGCCATAGGGCCCCTCGGCCGACACGCGGCCCGCGAGCATGGGAGTCTGCCGGGGCACGCCGCCGCGCGGCTCCACATCGGCCGGCTGGTTCTCGGCGGATCCGAGGAAATTCACGCTCTCGCCCCCGACATCCATCACGCGGGCTTCGTGCCACACATGGCCGTCGTCGCGCCCGTCCGGGTGGCAGCCGGCGCACCCGAGGCCGCCGCTCGTGCCCCAGTCGACCGCGTTGTAGAAGAGCTTCCGGCCGAGGGCGGCCTGCTGTGGGACCGGCGCGTCGGCCAGCGCGATGTACGGCACGGGGCTCGGCTCGAACGGCGCGTCGTCGCGGTGCTCGTCGAGGCGGACGATCGCGAGGGCGTCCGTCGAGCGGCAAACCACCCACGCCATGGACTCGTCCGCGGACAGCGCGACGCCGCTGGGCGCGCCGCACAGGGTCGCCACGTAGACGTCGGGCCCCGCATGGCGGCCGAGATCGTAAGTGCGGAGCGGCCGGAGCGCTGGATCGACAGCGAGCGCGTCGAGCTCCACCAGGGCATCGGTACCCTCGCTGGCGATGAGCAGGGTGCGGGTGCTCTTCCGGTACACGAGCGCGCGCGGCTGGACGAACGGGGCGAGCGAGGTGTTGGGGAGCTCCAGCTCCGCGTCGTCGAACCCCGCGTCGTCGAGCGCGCTCGCCCGCCAGAGCGGCGCGCCCTGGCGGCGCCGGGGCGCGAGGGGCGCCTCGTCGCTCGTCATCAGGACGTCGACCGTCGAGGCGCCGAACCACGCCTGCTCGCCGAGCGCGCCCAGCGCGTGGCGCGCCACGAAGAGGCGGCGGCCATCCGGCGAGAGCGCGGCCGCGTAGCCGAGCGACGCGGAGAGCGACTTGCCATGAGGAGCCCGGAAAGGCGACGGCGGGAGGACCAACGGCCTGGCCTCGGGAGCGCCGCGCAGCGCGATCCGGGTGAGCGCGGCGGACGTGAGGTGCGTGACGTACGCGGCCGCGCCGTCCTCGCGGATCACGACGCCGCGGGGCTCGCGCGGGACATCGATGGACCACGTCGCGGTCGCGGTCGCGAGGTCCACCGCAGAGACCTTGCCCGCCCACGCGCTCGTGACGAGCGCCGTGCGCTCGTCCGGCGTGATCGCGAGCCCCCAGGCGTCGGCCGGCAGGGGCACGCGGGCCGCTTCCACGAGCCCCGCCGCCGGATCGGGCCGCAAGATGACGAGGAGCCCGGGATCGCGGATCGTGACGAGCACGCGGTCCGCGAGCGCGAGGACCTGCGCCGGCCGCCCCGGCATGGCGATCTCGACAGGCGGCGTGCTCACGTCGACGGGAAGCGGGATGCGCCGGAGGACCGCGTGGTCCTCGTCGGCCAGGTAGAGCGCGTCGTCCTGCGGCGCGCGCACGAGCGCGCCGCCGATCCGCGTGACGGCCTGGAGCTTCTGCGGCGGCGGAGAGGCTAGCGGAGCCGGCGCGGCCGTCCCGGCGACTTCAGCGCTGCGCTCTACGGCCGGCGTCTCCCTGGAAGGGCGCGAGCAGGCCGCGGCGAAGAGCGCGGCCAGGAGGAGGGTTGATGGTCGGTGCTTCATCGGTCGCCCGAGCCAACGACGGCGCCTGGCTTCCGTATTCCTCGGCACCGTCGGTCCCGATCCTCCGCGCGCCGGCCATCGCTGCGCGGGAGGCGTCGCGGCGCCTGCGACAGCCCTCCCCCCTTTCCTTGGCGACCTTGGCGCCGTGGCGATTTCTCTGCTGAGCCGGGGTAACTTCCCGCCGTAAAGCAAGAGAATCTCTCAGCCTCGCTGCGGCGGTGTGTGTGACATGCGCTGTGGTACGGTCATCGCGAGTCCCGTGCCTGGATACAGCGGCTCGCATAGAGCGTTGGGGAGCGTTGGTGGGACCGAGGGTGGGGCGACTCGGCACATGGGGAGGCGCCGATGCTGGCCGGCTGCGCGCGCGGCTACACCCGCCGCGGCCGGCGACCGGCGCCCCTCACCGCGCGATAATCGGTGAGCAGCGACCCCAGGATCGTAACCGCCCCCGCGGCGACGTGGATGACCGCGGCGAGCGGGTCGCGCTTCGCGTAGCCGAGCGCGAACGGCGCCGCGATCGCCGACGCGCCGAAGGCATGGTCGATGACCTCGTGCGCCTCGATCGGTATCCGCTTTGCCAGGCTCAGCCGGTAGTCGGTGAGCAGGGAGACGAAGACGACCGAGGCGCCGAGCGCGACGCCCGCGACCTTTGCGGCCTTCGTCCGCGCGGAGAGCCCGGCCAGCGCGACGATGAGTCCGTTCGAGTAGTCGAGGACGGAGTGCACGTCCTCGGGGACGATCCGCGCGAGCGGCACGGCGCCGAGGAGCGGCCTCGCGGGGATCGTCGTCGTCCGCTGCACCGCCCGCACGCTCGGGGCGAGCGAGGCGAGCTCTGCAGTCGGTACGTCGTCCGACGGCAGGTAGGTCGTCGGCAGCTCGTATGCGCCCAGCGAAACGTTGGATTGTGCCATGAGGTCCTCCCGCTCTGCGCAGAGGCAATCCGCAGACCGGAGGACAGGCCTCCTGCGCAGCCCGGGGCCCAGCTCTCTTGAGCTCGGCCCCCCCGCGCCCGCGCCTCCGCGCGGGGCCGGTCCGCGCGCGCCTCCAGCGAGGCCTCTGTTCGTGCGATCCGCGATGCTAGGCTGCGCCGATGGGAGTCCGGATTATTCCTCTCGGCGGCCTCGGCGAGGTCGGGATGAACGCGATGCTGATCGAGGAGGAAGGCCGCCGCGTGCTCGTCGACTGCGGCGTCATGTTCCCCAACGACCAGGTGCTCGGCGTCGAGGTCGCGATCCCCGACCTCAGCTACGTTCGCGAGGCGGGCGGGGTCGACGCGGTGCTGGTCACGCACGGCCACGAGGATCACATCGGCGGGCTGCCGTCGCTGCTGCGCGAGTTCCCCGTCCCCGTGTACGGGACGCGCTTCACGCTCCGGCTGGTGCGCGAGCGGCTCGCCGAGCACGGCATCGACGTGCCGCTCCGCGAGGTCGAGCCGCAACGGCATTTCGTGGCGGGCCCGTTCCGCGCCGAGCCCCTCCGCGTGACCCACTCCATCCCCGACGCGGTCGGCTACGCCATCGAGACGGGCGAGGGGATCCTCATCCACACGGGCGACTACAAGATCGATCTCACCCCCGTGGCCGGCGAGCGGCTCGATCTCGGCCGCTTCGCCGAGTACGGCCGCGCCGGCGTGGCGGCCCTCCTCTCGGACTCCACCAACTCGGAGCGCGACGGCTGGTCGGTCAGCGAGACCGCGGTGGCCGAAGGGTTCACCCGCCGGTTTCGCGAGGCGAAGGGGCGCATCCTCGTCGCGCTGTTCGCCTCCAACGTCCACAGGGTCCAGAGCGTCCTCGACCTCGCCGCCCAGCTCGGCCGCAAGGTGGTGCTCGCCGGGCGCAGCCTCGCGACCAACACGCGGATCGCCGAGGAGATCGGCATCCTGAGCGTCCCTCCCGGCGTGCTCGTGGACGACGCCACGGCGGCCTCGCTCCCGCCCGAGCGCCTCGTCGTGCTCGCTTCGGGCGCGCAGGGCGAGCCGAACAGCGCCCTCGCGCGCATGGCCATGGGCGACCACCACCGGCTGCGGGTCGATCCGGGCGACACGGTGATCTTCTCGTCCCGCGCGATCCCCGGCAACGAGATCGCCGTCAGCCAGCTCGCCAACCGCCTGGCGAAGCGCGGCGCCGTCGTGCTCGATCGCGGCCTCGATCCCATCCATGCGAGCGGCCACGCGCAAGCCGAGGAGCAGAAGATCCTCCTCGACGCGGTCCGGCCGGAGCACTTCGTCCCCATCCACGGCGAGTACCGGATGCTTCTTGCCCACGCGCGCACGGCGCTCCGGATGGGCGTGCCGCCGTCGGGGGTCTTCATCGTCGAGGACGGCGACTCGCTGATCATCGAGGATGGCCGGATGCGCCTCGGCGAGACGGTGAAGAGCGGCCGGGTGTGGCTCGACGCGCGCGGCGGGCTCGACGTCTCCGAGCTCGTGCTCCGGGAGCGCGAGCAGATCTCGGATCAGGGGCTCGTGATGGTCCTGGTGGTGGCCGACCGCAAGACGGGCGAGATCTTGCGCGGCCCCGATCTCCTCGGGCGCGGCGTGGCCCACTTCGAGGAGGGCGGCCCGCTGTACGCCGCCGCGCTCGACAGCGCGCGCGACGCGCTCGCCGCGCTGTCGCCCGCGGCGCGCACGCTGGCGCCGGCGCTGGAGGACGCGCTCAGCAGAGGCGTGAGGCGGGTATTCCGGCGCGAGGCGTCGCGGCGCCCCGCCGTGCTCCCGCTGGCCGTCCTGCTGTGAGGTCCGGCGCCTCTCGATCAGGCGGCCCGGGCGGCTCGCGCGGGCACGGCGCCTGACCGCGCCGACAGGCGATCTGGAGTGAGCGCGGCTGTCGCGCACTCTGGAGCGCGCGGACCGCGGAGCCCCTTTGTTCTGTCGCGGCATGACCGGAGTCGCTTCATGGTCCATGCTGGGGGTTGCGCTGAGGGTGCGTGTCCCGGCGAGCGCCCGAGCGGATCACCGCGCGACGCGGCACCATGGTGGAGCAGGCGAGATGAACGACAGTCCCACGAACTCGCGCCTCCTGGGCGAGGCGGAGACGACGATCCTGGAGGGAAGGCGCGCTGTCGCCGGCGTGAGGGCCGAGGAGCAGCGCGGCGCCGACCCCCGCCCTCCCCCGTCGTCGCGGCAGGGAGCGCCCGCCAGCCGGCGGGCTGCGCCGCCGGCGCGGCCGAGCGAGGACGTCGCCGCGGTCTATCTCCAGGAGATCTCGGGCAGCGCGCCGCTGAGCCGCGAGCTCGAGGTGGAGCTCGGCCGTCGTATCGAGTCGGCGGAGCGCGCGATGATCGAGGCCTGGGTCGCGTCGCCCGTCGCGCTGCGGGCGCTCGCGGCGCTCGCCGACGATCTGCGGGCGGGGCGGGTGGACATGAGCGATCTGCTGCTGAACGCGGACGGAGGCGACGCGCCGAGCGACGCGACGTCCGTGACGATGGCGCGGCTGCTCGGGCTAGCGCGGTCCCTGGCGGAGGCCGGGGCCGGGCGGACGGAGGCGAGCGGACAGCGAGCGCGCACCGCCCTCTCGTCTGGGCTCTCCGACGTGCGCCTGGGCCCGTTGGTGGAGGAGCGGATCGAGCGCACGCTGCGCGCGGCGATCCCCGCGGTCGATGGACGCGGGCGCGAGGCGATCGAGGGGACGCTCTCGGCGATGCGCGTCGCCGGCCGGGCGGCGGCCGAGGCAAGGGCCGAGATGGTCCGCGCGAACCTGCGGCTCGTGGCGGCGGCAGCCCGGCAGCTCCGGCACCGCGGCGTGCCGTTGCTCGACCTCATCCAGGAGGGCAATCTCGGGCTCATCCGCGCGGCGGAGAAGTTCGATTACCGGCGCGGCTATCGGTTCAGCACGTATGCGATGTGGTGGATCAAGCAGGCGCTCTCTCGCGCGCTGCTCTATCAGGGCCAGGTCATCCGGGTGCCTGTCCACATCGCCGAGACCCGGCGCCGGGCGCTGCAGGCGCGGCGGGAGCTGGAGCAGGAGCACGCGCGCGAGGCGGCGCCGGAGGAGGTCGCCGAGCGGAGCGGGCTGTCGATGGAGAAGCTTCAGACGCTGCGGGAGGTGGCGCTGCCGCCCGTGTACCTCGACGCGCCGGTCGGGGACGACGACGGCGCGCGCCAGGGCGACTTCTTCGCGAGCGAGGGCGCCGCGCCGGACGAGCTCCTGGTCCACCGCCGCCTGCACGCGCAGGTCTCTGCGCTGCTCGAGGCGCTGACCCCGCGTGAGCGCGACGTGCTGCGGCTCCGGTTCGGCCTCGACGGCGGGCAGCCGCACACGCTCGCCGAGATCGGGGGCATGTTCTCGGTGAGCCGGGAGCGCGTCCGGCAGATCGAGGAGAGCGCGCTGAGCAAGCTGCGGACGCTGTCGCGGAGGCAGGCGCTGGAGACGCCGCTCGGGGGCTGACCGGCGCTGCCGTCGCGAAGGCGCGCCGGCGGCCTCAACCCCGGCTCAGCGCGGCGAGTCGCCGTGGCGGAACTCCGCGGTCGCCTCGTCGAGCCGGGCCTTGAGCTGCGGATCGAGCGAGAGCTCGGCCGCGGAGAGCGTCGCGTCCAGCTGGTCTGGCCGGCTGGCGCCGATGATGGCCGACGTGACGGCCGGGTTGGCGAGCACCCACGCGACGGCGACGGTCGTGAGCGACTGGCCTGCTTCGGCGACGATGCCCGAGAGCTTCTCGACGGTCGCGAACGCGCGCTCGTTCCAGTAGCGCTGCTGGTAGATGGACGCCGCCGCGCCGAGCGTGAAGCGGGTGCCCGCCGTCGGCTCGCCGCGGCGGTGCTTGCCCGTGAGGAACCCGCCGGCGAGCGGGTTGTAGGGGATGACGCCGAGGCCCTCCTCCTGCGCGAGCGGGAGCAGCTCGCGCTCGATCTCCCGGAACAGCAGCGCATAACGCGGCTGCACGGACACGAACCGCGCGAGCCCGCGCACGTCGGCGCGGCCGAGCGCGCGCGCCAGGCGGTATGCCAGGTAGTTGGATACGCCGATGTACCGCGCCTTGCCCGAGCGAACGACGAGGTCGAGCGCCTCCAGCGTCTCGTCGATCGGGGTGTCGCGGTCGTCGGAGTGGAGCTGATAGAGATCCACGTAATCGGTGCCGAGCCGGCGCAGGGAGGCGTCGATCGCGTCCAGGATGTGCTTGCGGGAGGCGCCCTGATCCCACGGGTTCGGGCCGACGCGGCCGACGCACTTCGTGGCGAGGATGAAGCGGTCTCGCTTGCCCTTGAGCCAGCGGCCGACGATCTCCTCGGTGCGCCCGGCGGCCTCCAAACCGCCGCCCAGCGGATACACGTCGGCCGTGTCGAGGAAGTTGACGCCGGCGCCAGCGGCCTTGTCGAGGATGGCGCGGGAGGTCTCCTCGTCCGTCTGGAAACCGAACGTCATCGTGCCCAGGCACAGGCGCGAAACGGTGAGGCCGGTACGGCCGAGTCGGGTCGTCGGGATGCTCATGATCTTCCGTTGGTGCTTTGGCTAGGTTGCTCGTGGCGTCGCGCTGGCGCGGTCGCCTCCCGCTCCCGCAGGGGGCGCGGGCCCGTCGTTTCAGGGCTCAATAATAGATCGGCCCGACGCTCCCGCCGCCGGCAACGACGGCGTCGCCGTTGATCGCGACGCTCCTCGGCGAGGCGAGGAACGCGACGACCCACGCGACCTCGCGGGCGTCGACGATCCGGCCGATGCTCACCGAGGCGGCGAACTCCTTCTCCGGCTCGGGCCGGACGCGCTCGGTGCGCGTCGCGCCGGGGTGCACGACCGTGACGTTGATCCCCTTCGGGCCGAGCTCGTCCGCGAGGTTCTTGGTGATCGCCGCCACGCCGACGTTGCGCAGGGTGGCGACCGGGCGGCCGGCCTTGCGCACGGCCAGCCCGCCGATATTGATGATGCGGCCCCAGCCGTTCGCGATGAGGTGCGGCGCGACGGCGCGCGCGGTCCGCAGGTAACCCACGACCTTGATGTTGATGTCCTCGATCACCTGCGCGTCGACGATCTGGTCGAGGCGCGTGGCGGTCGAGATCCCGCCCGGCACGGCTGCGTTGTTGACGAGGATGTCCACGCCGCCCAGCGCGGCGACGGCGCGCTCGACGAGCCCGTTGACCGAGGTCTCATTGCCGGTGTCGACAACCAGCGGGACGACGCGGCGGCCCGTCTCCGCCGAGAGCTCGGCGGCGGTCGCCTCCAGCTTGTCCTTGCCGCGCGCGGCGATCACGACGTCTGCGCCCTCGCGCGCCAGCTCCCGCGCGATGGCCTTGCCGATACCGCGGCTGCCGCCGGTGACGATGGCCCGCTTGCCGGTGAGTTCGAGATCCACGATCAGCTCCTTCCATCGGCAGACACGAGATCATGTGTCTTCTCGCGCCGAGGGAGGCGCGCCAAAGCACGTTTCATTCCACCCTGCGCTTGCCGCTATTCGCAGAGGGGATGGCGTGCGCCGGCGTCCGCGTCGCCCTGCCCGCGCCTGCCGGGCCCTCCTGGCGGCGCCGCGCGCGCCGGCACGCCGGCCGGCAGGTCTGCTCCGCAGGCAGCAGGCTGCTGGCGCCTTGCTGCGGGCGGAGCAGCTCGCCCATCACCGACGCGCGCGGAGCCAGCGCGGCGCGGGCGAGGGCGCCCGCGCGAGCCGGCCGAGGTGGCGCAGGCAGCCGCTCAGCGCGGCGGCGGAGCCGTCCGAGCGGGCGCGGGTCGCCGCGACCGGAGCCGGTCGACGACCGCGAGCACGCCCGCCGCGATCGCGAGGATCGGCGCGAGCACCACGCCGCCGAACCACGCCAGCGCGTAGGCGACGCCGAGCAACGGGTCGCCGCCACCGGCGGGCGGGGGCGTGCCGCTCAGCACGGACACCTGCTCGCGCAGGCCGAGCATGTGGCAGACAACGAAGGCCGCGAGGAGCATCGCGGCGCCGAGGGCCAGCTGTCGGCTCACGGGGCACCTCCCGCCCCGGCGATCCGCTCCCAGAGCGGGCCGAAGCTCAGCGCGTAGAGCAGCGCCGCGTCGCCGACCTGGTTGCTTGCGGCGTACCGCAGCCGGTCGCCCTCGCGGATCGGGAACGCGGCGAAGTCGAGCGACGTGAGCAGCCCCCCGAGGTACGGCGCGTCGCCGAAGGCCGCGGCGCCGAGCAGCGCGAATCCGCTCGACCCGGCGCTCGCCCCGACGAGCGGCACGATCGGGCCCGAGTCCACGTCCTCCGGGCCGGCCCACGAGCGGGGCCACTCGCGCGCCCAGCCGAAGCCGAGGAGCTCCGCCCCGAGCTCGCGGCGCGCCCGCGTGTACTGATCGCGCGCGAATTCAGGGTCGATCAGGAGCAGCGCGTGCGCGACCAGCCAGAGGGACGAGCCCTCCGGGCCGTCCAGGATCCTGCCGTCGTGGGTGTAGCTCGATACGAGCAGCCCCGTCTTCGGGTCCAGGAGCCGGGCGCGCGCCGCCGCGAGCCAGCGGCGGCCGAGCTCGAGGCCGCGGCGCTCCCCGTGCAGCGCGTCGGCCATGCGCATCGCGGAGAGGGCGAGCGTGTTGCAGAAGGTCCAGCACTCGTCGGGGTAGCTCTCGGCGGACAGCACGGGGCTCCGCTCCATGCGGGACCGCATCTCGGCGACGCGCGCGTCGAGCTCGGCCTCGTGATCGGCGCGGCGCGCGACCAGGGCGCGCGCGCCCAGCATGAGCGCGATCTCGCCGTCCACGAAGAGGCTGCGCGCAGGCTGCTGCACGAACGGCCGCCGCGTGGCGTACGGCATCATGAAGTGCAGCATCCCCCGCTCGCGCTCGATCGCGAGGGTCTCGTCGACGATCCGGTCGATGACGGCGAGGTGGCGCGCCTCCGCGCCCGGATCCCGCAGCGCGGCGTTGGCGAGGCCGAGGACGAGGAAGGTCCGCCCCATGAAGTCCCACTCGGCGTTCGCGGCCCGCATCCGCGCGAGCGTCGCGCCCTGCGCCGCGCCGCCCTCCTCCCAGAGCGAGAGCTGATGCGCGAGCAGCGCCTGCCCGCGCGGCGAGAGCGCGCCGGCGGCGCGGTGCTCGCCCGGCTCGCTCCGGAAGAAGAGGTGGAGGCACGGCAGCCACACGGCAGCGGCGACCAGCAGCGACAGCGCGGCGGCGCCGAGCCGGCGCAGGCGGCCAGCCGCCGCAGGGCGAACCGCGACGCCGGCGGAGGACGAGAGGTCGGTCATGAGACGGAGCGTGGCGCCGCGCCGTGGCCGGGCTGCGCGCAAGATGTGGCGGATCGGAGGAGGCTCCGGGGATCTTCTCGCTGGATAGCCGATCTCGTACATGAGCGCGACGATTGGGTCTACGAAGCGTCGGAACACTCCTACGACGACACCGACGTCGGCCTCGCCTCTTCGCGGTACGACAAGGAGGCCACGTCACCCCATCTGGCCTTACACCTACGCAAACATACCCCCGCGGTAGACGTTTGCCCTGCCGCGTGACCGGATCACGCAAACGAGGCGCCGATCCCCAAAGCGTCGCACACAGGCGCTTGAGCGTCTGATATTGCAAGCGTGAGGGAGCATACATGACGAACCACGCTGGATTCACAATCGACTTCAGGACCACGGCGGGGCCGCTGGTCCTTGGTATCGCGCTGCTCGCGGGAGGCTGCGCGGAGGAGGCCGCGATCCACGAGGCGACGAGAGCATCGAGCGACCGCCTCGCCGCGGGCACGAGCAGGGCGAACGAGGATCTGGAGAAGCACGGGTCCTGGAGCGCGCGCCGCCGGTGGCAATCACGGGGTGTGGGCGGCGGGGGCGCCCTCTATTCGCCGTCTATCAACCCGCACGACGGCCGCGAAATCTTCATGGCAAGCGACATGAAGGGGGTCTATCGCACGAGGGATTTCGGCAGGAGCTGGACGACCCTGCACTTTCACAAGCTCCAGGGCGGCGTCCTCTCACAATTCCGTTTCACCGCCGATCCCGACGTCCTCTATGGGGTGAGTTACACGCTGTCCACGAACGGCATCCAGGACGTGGCCACGCTGGCCAAGAGCACCAACGGGGGGGCGACGTGGGACGCCGAGATCACGACGCCAGGGCGGCCAGGAGACGGCCACTACCTGTTCGTTGACCGGCAGGGCACGCGGCGGCTGCTCTTCTCGGACTCCACGGAGCTCTACTTCTCGCGCGACGGCGGCCGCACCTTCCGCTCGGTCCACGCGACGACCTGGCCGGGCGGCCTCCTGGTCGGCGGCGTTTACTGGGATGGGCGCGACATCTATGTTGGTACGAGCGATGGACTGCTCGTCTCGCACGACAACGGAGGCACCTTCGCCGTCGACACGTCGATCGGCGGCATGCCGGCGGGCGAGAAGATCGTCTCGTTCGCCGGCTCCGGGCACGGCAAGAGGACGACCTTCCTCGCGGTCACGTTCTCCGCGACGGACGGCGAAGGCAACGCCCTCATCAGCGCCGACACGACCGGCGGCGAGCTGGACGCGTACGCTGGCCTCTACCGGCTGAAGCTCGGTGAGAGGCGCTGGGAAGCCGCGACGTCCGGGCTCGGACCGACCGACAAACTCGCCTTCGTGGCGATGCCCGACGACAACGCCCGCGTCGCGTACGTCGCCGGCGGCGATCGCGAGAAGCTCTCGCCCATCGTCCTCCGCACGGTGAACGGCGGAGAGACCTGGCAGCACGTGTTCCGCACCGACCACAACGCCAACATCGACACCGGATGGAGCGGGTTCGAAGGAGACATGGACTGGGAGTTCGGCGAGTACGCGCTCGGCCTCTCGGTGTCGCCCACGGATCCCGACCGCGTGGCCCTCACGGATCTCGGCTTCGTCCACGTCAGCGAGGATGGGGGCAGGACCTTTCAGCAGGCCTACGTGAAACCAGCGGATGAGAACCCGAGGGGAGCGGACACGCCCAAGTCCGGCGTTTACCGCACGAGCGGCGTCGAGCAGACGTCGGGCTGGTGGCTGACGTTCTACGACGAGGACACGATGTTCGCGTCGCTCACGGACATCCGCAGCGCCTTGAGCGAGGATGGCGGCGAGTCCTGGTCTCGCGACGGCGCGAACGGCCTGTCCCTGAACACCACCTATCACGTGGTCAGGCACCCATACACGGGGGCGCTCTACGCCGCGACCGGGAGCGTTCATGACATCTACCAGAGCCCCTACCTGCGCGACGCGCGCCTCGACGGAACGCCGAGCCGCCCGTCCAGAGGGGGAATCATGGTGTCCGCCGACAAGGGTGCCACGTGGTCGCTCTTCGCCGATCTCGGGCGTCCCGTCGTCTGGCTGGCGCTCGATCCGAACGATCCGGATCAGCTCTACGCGAGCGCGGTCAACAGCCTGACGGGAGGGATCTATCGCCTCGATCTGAGCGCGCCGGGGGCGGCGCCAGCCGCGCTCCCGGCCCCGCCCCGCACGCAGGGTCACCCCTACAACGTCCATGTGCTGAAGGACGGAAGCATCGTGGCCACCTACTCTGGCCATCAGCCCGGCAACACCCGGACGTTCACCGACAGGTCCGGCGTGTTCCTCCTCCAGCCTGGAGCTTCGGCGTGGGAGGACCGCTCCTCGCCCGAGATGCACTACTGGACCAAGGACATCGTCATCGATCCGAACGACACCACCGAGAGCACCTGGTACACCGCGGTCTTCAGCCACGACGAGCGCTTCTACGGGGGGCTGTACCGGACCAGGGATCGCGGCGCGACATGGCAGCGCATCAGCGATCGATATCGCGTCGAGTCGTGCGCCATCGACCCGAAAAACGCGCACCGTATGTACATGACGACGGAGCGGGACGGGCTCTGGCTGACCGAGAACCTCGACGATGAGGCGCCGACCTTCGTGCTGGACGAGGGCTATCCATTTCACCATCCGGTGCGGGTGTTCTGGAACCCGCGCCGCTCGAAGGAGGCGTGGACGGTCAGCTTCGGCGGGGGCATGCGCTCGACGTTCGACCGCTGATCGCGCTCGATCACCGAGGACGCCGTCCGACCGACGTCATCCGGGAGCTCGATGAGGCGCCCACGAGATCGTTCGCCGTAGTCGGCATCGACCTCCCCAAGGCGAAGACCTCTCGCCCTCCAAGGCAAGGGACATCCTGAACCGCTATCCATGCGCGGGCGGTGGAGCAACGGGGGTGTCCCGCCGGAAGAGCCTCCTCGTGACGGCGCGGGTCATGGCGAGGAGGTTCTCGCTGGTGAAGCGGAACCAGAAGCCGGCGTAGCAGCCGTTCGTGCGGAAGCCGGGGTTGGCGGCGGCGTAGCGCCGCGCGGCCGGGCGCTCGAAATAGCGCGGCGAATAGCGGCTCACCGTCTCCTCGGTCATGAAGATGTTGACGCGAACGAGGCCGGTCTCGTCGTCGACGTGGTAGTTGCTCTCCCTGGCGAGCTTCAGGAACGCCTCGCGCACCGCCTCGTCCTCCGCTGTGCCCCGCCGCTTCGGATCGAAGAGCTCGTAGCGCGCGAGCGCCTCGGTGATGGAGACGAACCCGAAGAGGCTGGCGATCGAGAGCCGGTAGAGGCGGGTCCGCGGCGCGCGGCGCTTCGTCTCGAGCAAGAACAGGAGGCCGGAGACGAGGTGCAGCCCGCGGGTCCGGAAGTCCGGCGAGATCCTGAGCTTCCCGCCGACGATGGCGCGGCTGCGGGGCAAGGCGAGCGGCGCGGTCTTCCAGAACTGGAAGCCGACGATCGCCCCGGTGTCGGCACGGCGGAAGACATGGACGACATCGTTGGTCCTCGCGTGGACGCAGAAGTGCCCGAAGTCCTCGGCCATGAGCGCGTTCGAGAGGGCGTGGAGCTCGCGCAGGCGCGGCTCGGCGAAGTCGCGCCGCTCGACGGTCTCGAGGCGGACGGCGGGGCGCAGCGGGGAAAGGCGGAGAAGGAGGTTCAGCATGGAGGGATCCAAGAGCGCCAAGACGGGCACATGTCCGCGGCGGCTAACCGCCGCTCCACGGAGCGCGCCCTTCGGCACGGTAGCCCATTTCGTCGCGGAGGCCGAGGCCGCCGATGCCAGGCCGAACGGAGCCCCTTGTGTGCAGGGCGCAAGGCGTCCATTGCCTGAACCTCAATCCATCATCTCCCAGTTTCATCGAATCCCCGGTTGGCACGAGCTGGGAACAACGCCCACGAACGACGCCAGACCTCGGCCTTCAACGCCTGTCGCCGGCTGACGACCTGCCCACAAGCGGCTCCCCCGACGAGACGATCATGGACTCTCTTACTTGCCCGCGAAGGCAGACAAACCACTTTTGGATTCGCAGCAGGACACGAAGACACCGAAAGGTCTTACCATGACGACACATCTCACCCCGCTTTTCGTGCTCGTCGGAGCGACGCTTCCGCTCGGCGTGGCCGCGCTCGCGTGCAACTCGGCCGACCGGGACGAGGGCGCAGAGCACGTCGCCTCCGCCGAGGATGAACTTCCCCGCCGCGGGCGATTCGGCGATTTCGAAGCCACCACAGAACGAAACACGCGCAACTTGCTCCAGCGGGGACAGGAGATCTTCCGATTCGACACCTTCGGCGACGAGCAGTTCTGGGGCGGCAAGCTCCGGTTGCACGAGAGCATCGCCAAGGTGACTCCAGCTCAAGCGCTTGAGCTCGGGCTGAAGGTGGACGCGGACGCGCTCCCGTCGCGGCTCCGGGACAAGATCGCGCGTGGCCAGGTGGACCTCGACGATCCCGCCGTCACGCTGAGCCTCCTGCAGCTCGATGCGATCCTCGGGGTGACGGGCTTCTTCAACGACCGCGGCAAGCTGATCTCCATCGGGCTCCAGTGTGCGTTCTGTCACTCCACGGTCAACGACTCCGTGCGTCCAGGCATCGGCACGCGCCTCGACGGCTGGGCCAACCGCGACCTGGACGTCGGCGCCATCATCGCTACGGCCCCGACGCTCCAGCCGATCGTCGACCTGCTGCCGAAGGTGCCCGCGGGCATCACCGAGGCAGGCGTGAGGGAAGTTCTGCTCAGCTGGGGGCCGGGCAAGTACGACGCCGAGCTGCTGCTCGACGGGAAGGCGTTCCAGACTGACGGAGGGACCTCCCTCGCGACCTTGCCCCCGCCTGACGAAAGGACCTCCGCCGCGACCTTGCTCCCCAACGCGTTCGATATGGGCGGCGTCAACGAGCACACATGGACGGGCAACTGGGGCTCGGTGCCCTATTGGAACGCGTTTGTCGCCGTGACCCAGCTCCATGGGAAGGGTAATTTCTTCGATCCCAGGCTCAACGATCCCGTCAAGTACCCGAACGCCGCGGCCACCGGGATCTGGAATGTGGTCGTGGGTCCGAAGGACGATCTTGTCACGTCGAAGCTCCCGGCGCTGCACTTCTACCAACTCGCGCTCCCGGCGCCGAAGCCGGAGCCGGGGCGCGATTTCAACGAGGAGGCCGCCGAGCGCGGCGCGAAGCTGTTCACCGGCAAGGCGAAGTGCACCGACTGCCACAACAAGCCGCTCTGGACCGATGCTGGCTGGAACCTGCACACGCCCGAGGAGATGAAGATCGACGCCTTCCAGGCGAACCGCGCGCCCGGCAACTCGTACAAGACGATGAACCTCGCCGCCCTCTTCGTCCGAGAGCTAGGGCTGTTCATGAAGCCGAAGAACAAGGGTCGCTTCTACCACGATGGCCGCTTCGCGACGCTGCTGGACGTCGTGCGCAGCTACAACGAGCGCTTCGATCTGGGGCTCGACTCCGGCGAGAAGCGTGACCTCGTGGAGTACCTGAAGTCGCTTTAGTCGGGCAGGCCCGGGTGGAATGCGCGCCGCCAGACCGGCCGAGAGCCCGGATGATGGATGATGAGGAGCGCGAGGCAGCGCTAGGGCCTCGAATGGCTGCGCCTCGTCTACCCCCCGTACAGGGCGTGCAGCGCCCGCGTGGCCTCGTCCGCGGCGATGTTCACCGGGTCGATCAGCGCCGCGTCCGGACCGAACGTCGTGCGCAGCGGCCGCTGGCCGTGCGGCATCTCCAGCAGCCTCTGCAGCACGCGCGCGAGCTCTTCCGGGGATGGTCCCTCCATGGTCTTGACCATTTCGAGCACGGCACGCGCCACGCCGCCGAGCGCCCCGTACTCGGCGGCGCGCGCCGTGTCGTCGTCCAGCCACATGTTGTCGAAGATCTTCGTCCGGACCATTCCCGGCTCCAAAATCACGACGTCGATCCCGAACGATGCGAGCTCACGCTTGTAGCCCTCGGCGATCATCTCCATCGCGGCCTTGGCCGAGGAGTAGAGCGCCGTGGTCGGCAGGGCGACGCGCCCGCCGACGCTGGACGTGAAGGCGAGCACCCCGGTCTTTCGCCGGCGCATGTGCGGCAGGACGGCGCGACAGACGCGCTGCGTCCCGAAGACATGCGTCTCGAAGAGCCGTCGCAGCTGATCGACGCTGCTGCACTCGGCCAGCCCCATCACGCAGCCGCCCGCGTTGTTCAGGATCACATCGATCTTCCCTGTCTTCTCCACCACCGTCGCGACCGCCGCGGCCACGGAGGCGTCGTCCGTCACGTCGAGCGCGACCGTCTCGATGGGGATCCCCGCCGTCGCCAGGCCGGCCACCTCGTCGCGCGCCGCTCGGTTCCTGCCGTTGGGATCGCGCATGCCCGCGAAGGCCACATACCCGTTCCTCGCAAGCGTCTCCGCCACGCTCCGGCCGATCCCCGTGCTCGCGCCCGTCACCAGCGCTACCCGCTTCGCCGTCATCGGTCCTTCCCTCCTCGGGCGCAGAGGCCTCACCCGGCGCTCGTTGCCCCGCCGACGGTAATACACGATCCGACGAAAATTGAAATTCTGGCCAGAAATGTGCGGCAACCTCCAGCCAGAATCAAACGTCAAACCGGAGCCGCCCACACCCCCTACGCCACGGCGAACCCGGCGCAGAGCAGGTCCTGAGGCCGGGACGACGAGCCGATGTGGACACGGAAATCCCCCGGCTCCACCGCGCGGCGCCCCTCCGCGTCGACCAGGGACAGCTCCGAGGCGGGCACGTCGAAGCGCACCTTGCGCGCCTCCCCCGCGGCCAGGCTCACGCGGCGGAACGCCTTCAGCTCCTTCTGCGCCCATGTGGACGACGTCACCAGATCTTCGATGTACAGCTGGGCGATCTCGACGCCCTCGCGCCCGCCGGCGTTGGTGATCGTCACCTCGAACGACGCTGTGCCGCCTCGCTCCACGCTCGGCGTCAGGACGTTCAGATCGCCGTAGGTGAAGCGCGTGTAGCTCAGGCCGAAGCCGAAGGCGAACGCCGGCTCCTGCGTGAGGTCCGCATAGCGATTCCCGTGCTGACCGCGGGCCTGGTTGTAGAATATCGGCTGCTGGCCCACGTGGTAGGGGAACGAGATCGTCAGCTTGCCAGAGGGGTTGATCTTCCCGAACACCGCCTCGGCCACGGCCCGTCCGCCCATCATCCCCGGATTGAACGCCTCGAGGATCGCCGCCGCGCCGAGCGCCGAGCGCGGCAGGACCAGCGGCTTGCTGTTGATGAGGACCGCGACCGTGGGAACGCCTGTCCTGGCGATCGCGTCCGAGAGGGCCCGTTGCCCGCCCATGAGCTCGAGGGTCGCCGTGCTCTTTGTCTCGCCGATGAGCTCGATCCGGTCCCCCAGGACCAGGACCACCACGTCGGCGCTCCGGGCAAGCTCCACCGCCGCAGGGATGCCGGACTCGTCCTCACTGACGACCGAGCAGCCCGCGGCATGGACCACCTCGCACCCCGGGGGCGCGAGCTCCCGTATCCCATCCACGATGGTGACGATGCTCGATCGGGGGTGTTGCGGCCCGTTGCCGCCGCTCATCTGGCCCGAGCCGAGCGACCAGTCGCCCAGCTGGGCGATCGGGTCGTCCGCGTTGGGGCCGATCACCGCGATCCGCCGCAATGGCCTCGACGCCGCGCCCTGCGCGAGCGGCAGCAGGCCGTCGTTCTTGAGCAGCACGAGAGACGCCCGCGCGACCTCCAGGTTGAGGTCCCGGTGGGCCGCACACCCGATGATCTCCCGGATGCGTTGCTCGCTGCTGTACCCGGGGTCCTCGAAGAGCCCCAGGGAGAACTTGAGCGACAGGACGCGCCGGACGACCGCGTCGATCTCGGCCTCGGCCAGGAGCCCGCGGCGCACCGCCTCCTGGGCGCCCTCGTAGAACTGCGGTGTCGCCATCATCAGGTCGTTGCCGCTCCGGACAGCCACCGTGGCCGCCTCGGCCATGTCCTTGCAGACCTTCTGATCGAGCACGAGATTGCCCACGTTGTTCCAGTCGGTCACGAGGATCCCCTCGAACCCCCACTCCTCCTTGAGGACCTCCGTCAGGAGCCAGCGGTTGGCGGTGGCCGGGATCCCGTCCATGGACTGATATCCAGTCATGAAGGCCATGCAGCCGCTCCTCGCGGCCCGCTCGAAGGGCGGCAGGAAATACGAGCGCAGGTAGCGCCGCGAGATGTTCGCCTCCGAGGCGTCACGGCCGCCCAGCGTCTCCGAGTACCCCGCATAATGCTTGGCCGTGGCCAGCACCGCGTCCGGATCGTCCAGGCCCTTGCCCTGATAACCCTTGATCATCGCGCAGGCGAGCTCTCCGATGAGGTGGGGATCCTCGCCGAATGTCTCCCCCACCCTGCCCCAGCGGAGATCGCGCGTGAGGCACAGGACGGGAGAGAACGTCCACTTGAGGCCCGTGGCCCGCATCTCGGCGGCGGTCACCCGCGCGACCTGCTCCAGGAGCCCCGTATCCCAGCTGCAGGCCATGGCGAGCTGCGTGGGGAAGATCGTCGCGCCCGCCCAGAAGGAATGGCCATGGATCCCGTCGTCGGCCATCAACACCGGAATGCCAAGTCGGGTATCCAGCGCGCGCCGGATCGCCGTGTCAGCGTCCTTCCCGTTGCAGTGAAGGAGGCTGCCGACCTTCATCCGCCCGATCGCGTCCTCCAGATCTCCCTGGGCGTCGAGCTGCATGAGCTGACCTACCTTCTCGTCCAGGGTCATCCGACGCAGGAGGTCTTCCACCCGCTTTCCCACGGGTTGCTTGGCATCTTTGTAGAGAGGAGCGTCGTTCATGGGTTCTCCTGACCACGATGGGGAGCGCACGGCAACAAGTCCACTGTCGCCCTCGTCGCCTTCGTCAAGAGCGCCACGCCACGCACACCACGCCAGCGCAGCACCACGGAGCGCAGCGTGCGGGTTCCCTCGAGGGCCGCGCGCCGCCAGAGACCCCGGCCCTCGTCGACTCAGACGCGGAGCACGGCGCTGCCCCACGTGAGGCCGCCGCCGAGCGCGCACAGCAGCACGTGATTCCCGGGCAGGATCCGGCCGTCGCGGAGCGCCTCGTCGAGCGCCATGGCGACCGAGCCCGCGCAGGCCCCGGCCGCGCTGGCGCCGTCGACCGCGCCGAGGACGCGCTCAGGCGGGCACCCGAGGCGCTCGGCGAGGAGGGCGACGAGGTGCGGGTCGGCGTGGTGCGGGATCACCCAGTCGACGTCCGCGGGCGCAAGCCCGGCGGCGGCGACCGCCGAGAGGGCGTGGGCCCCGAGGTGCTCCTCCGCGGCCTGCCGCAGCTCGGGCTGCTTCACGCGGAGGTATTGCCGCCGGTCGGCGAGCCGCTCCACGGTGAGCGGCTCCGCGGATCCTCCGCCGGGCACCTGGAGCACATCGGCCTTCTTCCCGTCGGCGCGCAAGCCGACGCTGAGGATCCCGCGCCCGTCGCCGCTCGCCGGCCCGATCACCACCGCGCCGGCGCCGTCGCCGAACAGCTGGGCAGCGGCCCTGTCCCGCGGATCCAGGCGGCGGGAGAGCAGGTCCGCGCCGATGACGAGCACGTGCTTCATGGTCCCGGCCGTCACGAACTGGTTCGCCACCGACAGCCCGTAGAGGAAGCCCGTCAGCGACGCGGAGAGGTCGAACGACGGGATGTGCTCGGCGCCGAGCTTCTGCTGCACGTACACAGCGGTCGCGGGCATCGGCGCGTCGCCGCTCGAGGTGGCGAGGATGATCATCTCGAGGTCGCGCGGCCCGATGCCGGCCGCCTCGAGCGCCGCCTTCGCCGCCCGCGCCGCCAGGTCGCTCGTCCTCTCGCCGGGCGCGACGCGGCGCCGCTCGTCGCTCGCGCCAGGGTCGCCCGCCGCGCCGTCCGCCGGCGCGCCCGCCTGCGCCTCGCTCGTCGGAGCGGCGAGCGGCAGGGAGCGGCCTGTGCCGAGGATGCGCGCGCGTGGATTTCTGGCATCGGACGTCATCGGGAGCGCAGCCTACATCAAGGGCTGCTCGTTGGAACGGGCGATCGTGCCCTGCCGCTCGGTCCACGGAATGCTTGAGTCGCGGACGCGCTCCGGTACATAAAGCGCCTCGATGGCTACGAGCTCCGAAGACAGAGACCGCCCCGACACGGACGAAGCGCCTCCCGGCGAGGCCGACGCGCACGACACCCGCAACGAGGACGACGGCGAGGGCCGCGCCGCTGCCGACGCAGCGTCGCCGGCCAGAGCCTCGCGTCCTGCAAAGCAGGCTGGCGCAGCGCGGCGCCCGGCCGGCAAGAAGCCCGGCGCGCGGCCTCGCGCCGCCGCCCAACCGCAGGGCGGCTCGCTCGGCAAGAGCATGATCCTGTTCCTCATCATCATCGGCGGCCTCGCCGCGGCCTTCGCCTATTTCGGGCGTGAGCCCGCGGCCGGCACGGCCGGCCCCAAGTGGAAGACCGGGGACAAATCCCAGGTCGAGGTCACCCTCGTGTCCACCGACATCAAGGATCTCGCCTGCTGGTCGGCCGAGGAAATCAACGGCCGGCACTGCGCGTTCGAGTCGCCCACCAAGGGTTGGTCCAAGGGCGATGCGGACGACAAGAAGCTGCTCCGTCCTTACACGACCACGGACCGCGTCCAGTTCCTCGCCTCCGGCCTGTGGAGCGAGCCCGCGCTCACCGACGGCAAGCTGCCGTCCGCACGGTTCGCGGTGAAATGCACCTACACCGTCGAAGGCAGGATGAAGCGGCCCGGCATCCGTTGGTCCAGCGAGGGCGCATGGCTCGACAGGACCGATGACTGGTACACGGGGCTCCTGTCGGACTGCAAGCTCATCACCCCCTGATGTCGCAGGCGCCGCTGCGTTCCTGGTCGTGACGCGCCGACCGCGGCGTACGACGCAGCGCATGCAGCCGTCGCTGCGCCGTGTGCCATACCCCCCTCGTGTGGCCACGACCCTCCGTGGTAGTGTGATTTTCGGCTTGGAGGTGCTCATGCCCTGTCATCGGGTGATCGCATTGCTGCTGTGGTCCGCATTGTTCGCCGTCGCTGGATGTGAAGCTGACCCGGGCACCGTGAACAATCTGCCGACCTATGTCGTCACCGCGTCGAGCTCCTCCAGCGGGGGCGCGGGCGGGGAAGGCGGAGCGACCACCACCGTCGCGACGACGAGCACAGGGGGCGAGGGCGGCATGGGCGGCGAGGGCGGCACGGTGTGCACGTGCGAGCCCGGGCTCTCGTGCTGTGGATCGGAGTGCGTCAACCTGGCCGGTGATCCGCGCAATTGCGGGTCGTGCGGCACGACCTGCACCGAGACTCAGGTCTGCATCCAGGGCCAGTGCGCGAATGCGTGCGCCCCCGGCTTCGGGTGCGAAGAAGGCCTCTGCTGCGGCGTGAGATGCTGCCGCGCCGGCGAGATCTGCTGCGACTACGGCGACAGCGCCGACGCGCCCGACGTTCACTGTCAGGCGACCGCGAACGGCACCTGCCCCCTCGCCTGCAGCGGCTGCGAGAACTGACGGACCTCGATAGCGGCGCGCGGCGCATCGAGCAGCGCCGCGCGTCGGCGCATCGCGCGCGCCGCGCCGCGCCTCGTGTGCGGGATGCGACTGGCGCGCGTCCGGCGGCGCCGCGCGTCGGCGCATTGCGCGCGCCGCGCCTCATGTGCACGGAAGGCGGCGCATCGCGCGCGGCGCGCCTCGTCCGCGCGCCGCGCACGCCACGTCGGCTCACGGCTTCTCGAAGATCTTGCCCGGGTACTTCCGCTCGAAGTGCCCCACCACGCCCCGGCCGATCGCCACGATGGTGAGCCCTGCGATGCCCATCTTGATGGCCGGCCCGATCAGGGGGACGAAGCCGACCGCCCGGGTGGCGAGGAATTTCAAGCCCTGCCCGAGGATCGCGAAGCTCCCGCCGGCCGCGGTCGTCACCACGGATCCCACGTTCTCGCCGTAGATCTCGCCGACCATCGCCATCATGTGCGTCTCGATCGCGACGAGCCCGGCGGAGGTCGAGATCGGGAGCGGAAGCGCGGCGAACGCCGCCCCGCCGATCGCGTAGCGGTGAACCCATCGGAGAGCTTCATCCCTGCACGTCGTCATGTCCCGAGGTTGCCGCAAGTCTCGCCATCCGTCCATCGAGCTCCGCACTGACGGAGCGAGCGCGTCGATGGCCCGGAACCCCCGCTCTTCTGTGCGCTGCCTTCCCGTGCCGCGGGAACCGCGCGTGCATGGCCGTCGCTCGGCTCGACCTCCGCGCTCGCGCCGGAGGGCGGTGCCCGAGGCAAAGCGACCCCGCGAGGGGATGTTGGACCATCGGAGCCCGTGGCGATCCGGGCTCCAGGAGGTGCCCATGACAGCTCGACGCGCGCTCTTCAGCCTGCCCCTCCTCTGCGCCTGCGCCGCCTTCGCGGCGCACGGCGCGGAGCCACGCCCCTCCTCGCCTGGAGCGGGGCCGCCGACCGGCCCTGCGCCCGCAGAGGCGCCCGACGCCGAGCGCGTCCCTCTGTTCGAGGACATCGGCGCTCTCCATCACCCCGTGACGACGTCATCGCCGCTCGCGCAGCGCTATTTCGATCAGGGGTTGCGGCTCGTCTACGCGTTCAACCACGACGAGGCGAGGCGCGCATTTCAGGAGGCCGCCCGGATCGATCCCGGCCTCGCCATGGCGCGCTGGGGCATCGCGCTCACGCTCGGCCCCAACATCAACCAGCCGGCCGACGCGGCGCGGGAGCGGGCCGCCCTCGATGCCATCGCGGAGGCGCGCGCGCTCGCCGCGTCCGCGAGCGAGCGCGAGCGCGCGTACATCGACGCGCTGGCGGAGCGCTACGCTTCAACGCCGGGCCGCGACCGGGCGGCCCTCGACCGCGCCTACGCGAGCGCGATGCGCGAGCTCGCGCGCCGCTTCCCCGACGACCTCGACGCGGGTGTGCTCTTCGCCGAGGCGCTCATGGATCTGCGCCCGTGGGATCTCTGGACGCCGGACGGCCGGCCGCAGCCCGAGACCGACGAGATCGTCTCCACGCTGGAGGGCATCCTCCGGCGCGATCCCGAGCACGTCGGCGCGAATCACTATTACATCCACGCGGTCGAGGCGTCGCGCGCGCCGGAGCGGGCGCTGCCGAGCGCCGAGCGCCTCGGCGGTCTGGCCCCTGGCGCTGGGCACCTCGTGCACATGCCGTCGCACATCTTCGTGCGCGTCGGTCGCTACGCCGACGCCTCCAACGCGAACGAGCAGGCCGTGCTGGCCGATCGCCGATACATCCGCGAGCGGCGGCCGGAGGGCATCTATTCGATGATGTACTTCCCTCACAACCTCCATTTCCTCTCGGTCTCGGCGAGCATGGAGGGGCGCAGCGCCGTCGCCGTGCGCGCCGCGCGAGAGCTGGCCGACGCGGTCCCCGACCACAACGTCCGGCACATGCCGATGCTCGAGATGTTCCGCCCTGCGCTGCTGTTCGCGCTCGTCCGGTTCGGACGGTGGGACGACGTGCTCGCGGAGCCGGCGCCGCCGCCCGAGCTGCGGTACACGACGGGGATATGGCGCTATGCGCGCGGCCGCGCGCTCGCCGCGACAGGGCGCCGTGACGATGCCGCGCGCGAGGCGGCGGCGCTCCGGGCGATAGCGTCCGAGATCTCGGAAGACGCGACGATCGGCAAGAACCGCGCGAAGGACCTGCTCGAGATCGCCTCGCTCGTGGTCGAGGGCCAGATCGCGTCGGAGCGGGGCGACACCGGCGCCGCTGCCCGCCTGCTCGAGGAAGCCGCGCGCATCGAGGACGAGCTGCGCTATTTCGAGCCGCCGGACTGGCCCGAGCCGGTCCGCCACACGCTCGGGGCGGTGCTCCTCAAGGCGGGTCGCGCGCGCGACGCAGAGGCGACTTACCGGGAGGACCTGCGCCAGAACCCGCAGAATGGCTGGTCGCTGTGCGGGCTCGAGCGCAGCCTGCGCGCACAGGGCAAGGAAGAGGACGCCAACGCCGCACACGCGCGCTTCAAGCTCGCCTGGGCGCGCGCCGACGTGCGGCTGTCCGGGTCATGCCCGTGAATGTCCGGTCTCGAGCGGCTGAAGACGGCGAGAGAGGCGCGCATTGCCGGCGCGCACATCGGAGCATCTGCTAGGTTGGTGGGGTGTTGCGCGCGAAGCTTGGACACTCGGCGCTCTGGTGTCTTTTCTCTCTCGCTTCCAGCCTGTGCGCCGTCTCGCTCTTCGGCTGCGAGAGCACCAACCTGCCGCCGTATACCAGCCTCCCGGGGGAAGGCGCCGGCGGCTCGGGGTGTGAGCCGGGGCAGATCAGCGGCGCCAGCGGATGTGCGCAGGTGGGCATTCCCGGCTGCGTCGACGCGTTCGTCGACGAGGACGGCTTCTGTCGTCCCACGCTCGCGAAGTGCTCGCCCGGGACGATCCCGAAGCACGACGAGGGCTGCATTGAAGTCGGGATCCCCGGCTGTGCGGCGGAGTTCGTGGAGGGCGGCGCTTGTCATCCCACCATGGCCAAATGCCCGGAGGGAACATTCGCGGTCCCGCAGAAGGGCTGTGTTTCGATCGACGGCCCGGACGGCTGCGGCTCGATGCCGTGGGGCGAGATCGTCGAGGCCCCCGGCGATCTCCATGTCGATCCTGGCTACGAGGGAGGAGACGGCGACGGGTCGCGGGAGAGGCCGTTCACGACGCTGGCGGAGGCGCTGGCGAGCGTTCGGGCGGACGGGCGCGTCGTCCTGGCCGAGGGCGAGTACGACGAGCCGATCGAGATCACGAAGCCCATCGAGATCGTCGGGCGGTGCGCCTCGCGGGTGGTGCTCCGGGGCGAGCAGAGCGATCCCAGCGGCAACGTCAGCGCGATCTGGATCCACGACGTCGAGCGGGCCGGCGTGAGCGGCGTGAGCGTGCTCAGCTCCTCGATCGGGATGCTGATCCAGGCAGCGGCGGTCTCGGTGCGCGACATCCGGGTGACGGGCGAGAGCGGCAATGGACTCGTGGTCGCGCTCCCTGGCGCGCGCCTCGATCTGTCGCGCAGCCTCATCCAGTCGTCGTGGGCGGACGATGGAGCGGGCGAGGTCTGGACGAGCGTGCTCGTCGTCTCCGGGGCCGAGGCGCGGCTCACCGAGAACGCGCTGGTCGGGGGCACGGTCAACCTGCGAATCAACTCGGAGGCAGCGGAGGTGGTCGCGGAGGGCAACCTGCTGGAGGCAGCGGCGCTGCGGTCGGTGACGAGCGACGGCGTCGGCGTGCACCTCGAGGAGGGCACGCTCCGGCTCGACGCGAACGCGCTCGTCCACCATCACCTGGGCGCGCTGGTGACGGGCGCCGGCGCGGAGCTCGCGGCGGCGCGCAACCTCATCGCCGCCCCGGCAGACGCGGCGCCCGAAGCCGGCGGCCTGGCCGTGGAGCATGGCGCGCGCGCCTCGCTCGCCTCCAGCGTACTGTCAGGGGCGTGCGATGCGCTGCTCGTCGTCGCGGACGCCGATACGGCGGTCGAGGCATCGGGCAATCTCTTCGATGGCGTGGCCGCCTCGGAGAGCGATCGCCTCGGAGTCGCCGTCGAGCAGCGCGGCGGAGCGCTCTCGCTGTCGTCGAGCCTCGTGCGCCAGGCCGGCGACGCTGGGCTGTTCGTCTCGGGCGGGACGCTCTCGGCGAGCGGCGTCGTCATCGAGGGCACGCGCGCGAGCCCGCTGCACCGGGATCGCGCCGCCGGCGTGCTCGTGCAGGGTGGCCGCGCCGCGCTTGCGTCCACGTATGTCCTGGAGCCCCACGTCGCGGGCGTGTCCGCGTCCCAGGGCGCGACCCTCGAGATCGCGGACAGCCTCATCGAGCGCTCGCTGCCGGAGGAGCGCGCCGGCACGGGCGGCGTCGGCCTGCTGAGCGCCGGGGCGGCGCAGGTCCTCGTCCAGAGGTCGGCCGTGCTGGAGAGCCGCGTGGCGGGCCTGCTGCTGGCCTCGCCTAGCACGGTGGAGGACACGGTCATCCTCGGGGTCGAGGGCGGCACGTTCTCGGCCCTGAGCGCCGGTGGGCAGACGGAATCGGTGCAGGACCTGGGCGATGGACTCGTGGTCCTGGGCTCGACGGCGCAGGTGAGCTACGTGGAGGTGCATCGCTGCGCGCGCGCCGGTTTGCTCTTCAGCGACAGCCGCGGCGCGCTCGCGAGCTCAGAGTCGACCGGCAACCGGTTTGGCCTCGTCGTGCAGGGCGCGCAGGCGCCGTCGGTGTCGGAGGACAACAGCTTCGAGGGCAACCAGGAGAGCGATCAGCTCGCCGGAGGCACGCTCCCCGTCCCGAGCAGCGCCACGCCCGCCCCGTGAATGACGATCGCTCGTCGAGCGGCGCGGGAGCGGCGCCGCCCGGCCCGGACAGACGTCGCGCCCGTCGCGGCGACGCGCGCGCGGATGTCGTGTTGAGATCGCGAGGCGCCTCGCGCAGCGACGGTTTGCGTCGCCGAGAGCTTGCGTCGATGTCGCGAGAACGACGTCGGTCAGGGCTCACGATCGCGTCAATGACGACGATCGCGCACCTCACGGACTTCCATCTCCTCGAGGCGGATCACGACCGGCGCCGCGGCGCCGAGCGGTGGCGGCTTCGTTACCTGAGCTTCGGCCGCCCCATCGACGCAGCGCAACGCCGGCGCCGCACGCTGGCCGCGCTCGTCGAGGCGTGGCGGACCGGGGCGGACCACCTGGTGCTCACCGGCGACCTGACGGAAGACGGGACTCCTGCCCAGTTCGAGGTGCTCGCGGCCGTGCTGGCCGAGAGCGGTTGGGACCCGGCCCGCGTCACGTTGGTGCCTGGCAACCACGACGCGTATACCGAAGGCGCGTGGGAACGCGCGCTGGCGGGCTGCCTCCGCCCCTTCGCGGCGACGAGCGGGCAAGCGACGGCCGTCGCTCTGCCCGGGGCCGTCGTGGCCGCGGTCTCGACCGCCATGATGCAACCGGTGACCCGCTCGGCGGGCGCGATCGCGGCCCGCGAGCTCTCGTGGATCGCCTCGCTCGCCGCCGAGACGCGCCGCTCGGGCGACGCGCTCGTGCTCGCGCAGCACCACCCGCCGCTCCGCCATCCGATCGGAGCGATGCAGTGGCTGGATGGCCTCATCAACAGCGCTGAGCTCATGGCATTGCTCCACGAGCACGATCACCTTCACGTGATCCACGGCCATACGCACCGAGAGCACGACGCGCCGGTGCGCTCAGGCGCGCCGCCTCGCATCTTCTGCGCTCAGGCGCTCGTGGACGGACCTTCACCGCTACGCCTCTACCGTGTGCGTTGCGGGCGCCTCCTGTCCGAGCGGGCGCGCGTTCGGAGCGGCGCGTCGGCGTTCGCGCTGGCGTAGAATCTCTCACACGCACTGCAGCGCGCGTTCCCCTCATCGCGCTCTTTTCGCCCAAGACGCGGCTCGTATAGAGTCCTCGTCCGATCATGAAACTCACGCGCTTGCTCAGGTGTACGATCACCGTCGTTGCTCTCTCGACGTTCGCGGCCCAGCTGGGCTGCGGCGGCGCCGCGCCCACGTCGGTGGCGCCCGTGATGGTCGACGCCGAACCTGTCGAGACGTCGAGCCCGAAGATGAGCTCGCGCTCCGAGATCGGCGGCATGAACGAGGAGAAGGTGCAAGCGGCGTTCGAGCGCGTGTCGCCTCGGCTCTCGCGCTGCTATCAGAAGGGCGTCCAGCGGATCCCCTATCTCGGGGGCGAGATCCGCTTCAAGGTCCGGGTGACCGAGGAGGGCACGGCGCGCTGGGCGTTCGTGAAGGACTCGAACCTGGGCGATCGCGAGACCGAGGCGTGCATGCTGAGCGTCCTGAAGGCGACGAGGTGGCCGAAGCCGGTCGGCGGAGAGGGTCTGGCGGAGAACAGCTTCACCTTCGAGCCGAGCAGCGACGAGCGCCTGCCGGTGCCCTGGACGCCCGACCAGCTCGGGACGCCGTACAAGAAGGCGAAGCCGGCGCTCGCGACGTGCCGGAGCCAGGCAGGCGCCAGCCAGCTCAAGGCCACGCTTTACATCGACACCGACGGCAAGCCGCTCAGCGTGGGCGTGTCCAGCAACGACGAACGGGGCGAGGAGGCGGCCGAGTGTGTCGCCGGCGCGCTGCGCGAGATCACCTTCCCCTCCCCTGGCAGCTATGCATCGAAGGTGAGCGTCGACATCAATTGACGTGACTGACGTGACGCCGCGGACCTAACGCAGCGACCGCCCGCACGCCGGGCTGGCCGTTGGCGGAGGTACCCGGTGGCGGCCCGCTTCGCGCTGCGACCGGCCCTGTCCGACGCGGAGGCGATCGCAGGGTTCGTTCATTGGGCGCGAAATCTACCGCCCTTGCTGGCAGCGCGCGCCGCGGGACTGCGCTACGCTCTCGTCGTGGGCAAGGTCCTCCGGCAGATCCTGGTGCTCTTGTGGAAGGTGGCTCGCCTCGTCCTGTGGAAGTGGCTGAAGCCGCGCCTCATGAAGTTCGCGATGATCACGGCGGCGCTCGTCGGGGTCATCCTGCTCGTGGTGGCCGTGCTTGGCAGGCTTTAGCGGCGAGCGCGGCTCGCCTGCGCTGGCGGCCGCGGGCGGCGCAGGTGTCGTTCGCTTGTCCGCAGCCGCTTCCGGCAACTAGTCTCTCCCGCTTGCATGGCTAGCTCACCGCCTTCCTTGCTCCTCGCGGCCCTGACGTGCGCGATCGCGTCGGGGGGCGCCGCGGCTTGCTCCGAAGAGAGCCCCGCCGAGGCGGCGCCTGCCTCGCTCGAGGCGGACGCCCCGCGGACGCCCCCCGAGGCGGACGCGCCGCGCGTGTCCGCGGGAGCGGCCGCGCCGGGCGCCGCGGTCGTCGAGGCGGCGCACGTCACGAAGGCGCCGGCCCCGGCCCAGGCGGAGGCCGAAGCGCCGCCCTCGTCGAGCGCAGCGGGAACGACGCCGCCGGCCAGCGCGGCGGGAGCGACACCACCGGCCAGCGCGGCGGCGGAGGGCGCGCGCATCTACTCCAAGGCGCGGTTTGCGTGGATCAGCCCTGGCCCTTACCCGACGCGGGGCTGGAGCGGCTACCTCGGGCTCGGCGGCTCCGTCGCGCTGCGCGGCGGCAGCGTCGAGGCCGCGCGGACGCCGGGCGAGGGGTGCGACGCGTGGTACGCCATCGAGCCGCGGGGTTACGTCTGCGCTGGCGCCAGCGCCGCGGTCGATCCGAACGACCCGGTCGTGGTCGCGCTGCAGCCGCACGCGCCCAGGGTCGACTCCCCGTGGCCCTATGACTACGCGGAGTCGACCGGCGCGCCGCGCTACCCGCAGCTCCCGAGCGCGAAGGAGCAGCGGCGCGCCGAGTGGGACCTCGAGGAGCACCTCGCGAACATCGCGAAGGTGCGCGCCGCCGAGGGCGCTGGCGAGGAGGCCATCCGAGAGATCGACGAGGCCCTCGTGGGGGTCGACCTGAAGCCCACGGGGGTCGCCGCCCCGGCGCTGTTTCCTTTCGGCGGCCTCGTGCGCGAGGGGCGCGACCGGATCGTGAACGGCTCGACGGTGGCGTTCACCCGCGCGTTCGACGCGCAGGACCGGACCTGGGTGGTGACCTCGGATCAGGCGTACATGCCGAAGGATCGCCTGAAGCCCTATCCGCGCTCGAGCTTCCAGGGCGTCTGGCTGAAGGACGGGCGTTCGCTCCCGCTCGCGTTCTTCCGCAAGACCGATCGACCGAAGTACCAGCGGGGCGCCGGCGGCCGCTTCGAGCCGACCGGCGCGTCGTTCGCGCGGCTCGCCTCGGTCGGGCTCACCGGTCGCGCCGAGCTCGAGGACGGCGAGCGGTTCCTCGAGACGCAGGAGCCAGGGGTCTACGTGCGCGCGGACGACACCGTCGTGATCGAGGCGGCGAAGAGCTCGCCGCTCGAGGGCGAGGCCGATCCGTCATCGCCGCCGCGCAAGTGGATCGAGGTGAGCGTGCTCGGCGGCTGGTTCGTCGCCTACGAAGAGCTCACCCCGGTCTTCGCGACGCTCATCTCACCGGGGCGCGGCGGCGTCCCGAGGCAGGGCATCCCCGCCATCGAGACCGCGGCGACGCCGACCGGGCGCTTCCGCATCGACGGGAAGTTCGTGACGGCGACGATGGTGTCGAGCACGAACGACAAGATCGTCCACTCCGAGGTGCAGTTCGTGCAGAATTTCAGCGGACCGCACGCGCTGCACGGCGCGTACTGGCACGACGCCTGGGGCGAGCCGAAGAGCGGCGGCTGCGTCAACCTCTCCCCCATCGACGCGAAGCAGATGTTCGCCTGGACCGACCCGCCGGTGCCGGAGGGGTGGCACGGCCTGCGGGCCTCCCGCGACGCCGGCCGCTCCACGGTGGTCCTCATCCACCGCTGATCGCGCGCGCGATCCGGCCCGCGAGCCGCAGCGCGGCTTCCGCGAACACGTCCGGATCGAGCAGCAGGCCGACCACGAGGAAGCCGTCGCGCGGCATGTCGAAGAAGTAGCCGGGGTGGACGATGATCCCCTCGTCGCGCACGAGGAGCTCGACCCAGCCGTCCTCGTCGTGCACGCGCGGGACCTCCAGCGTCGCGTACCAGCCGCCGTCGATCGGGAGCCGCCGGACCGCGCCCCCGGCGTGCGATTCGATCGCCGCGTCGAGCGCGGCCAGGTTAGCCTGCACGCGCGACAGGATCGCGCGCTGGATGGGCGCCCGCGAGGCGAGGATCTCCGGCAGCGCGAGCTGCACCGGGGTGCCGACCGAGAGGTAGGTGTCAGCGATGACCTCCAGCCGCTCCAGCGCCGCGGCGGCGAGCTCCGGCGGCCCCGAGACCGCGATCCAGCCGAGCTTGAGCTGCGGCAGCGCCATCACCTTGGAGAGCCCGCTCAGCACGAAGGTCAGCGCCTGCCGCGAGCCGACGAAGCTCGGCAGGCGGTCCGGGGAGAGGTCTCCGTGGGCGTAGTCCCCGAAGACCTCGTCGACGATCAGCGCGAGCCCGCGCTCCCCGGCCCACGCCTCGAGCGCGGCAGCGTCGTCGCGGCGCACGAAGGAGCCGGTCGGGTTGTTCGGATGGACGAGCACCACCGCCCGCGTCCGCTCGCCGGCCGCGCGCTCGAGCGCGCCGAGGTCGATTCGCCATCCTTCCTCCCTGAGGAGCGGGTAGGGCGTGAGCGAGACGTCCTCGAGGCAGGCCAGGTACTCGAGAAGCGGGTACGACGGCACGGGGACGAGCACGTCGTCGCCGCGCTCGGCGAGCAGCTTGAGCAGCCAGCCGTACGCTTCGCTGGTGCTGGCCGTCAGCACGACGCTCGACGGATCCACGTCGAGCCCGCGCTCTCGGTAGTAGCGCGACACCGCGGCGCGCGCCGCCGGATCGCCGAGCGGCAGCGGCGAATACCGCGCGCCGCGCGGCTCGCCGAGCGGCGCGATGAGGTGAGCCGTCTCGATGATCCCGCAGCGCGTCGGGTTCGACTCGGTGAAATCGACGAGCGCGCGCCCCGCCCCGCGCGCCTCTGCGAGCACGGACGCGAGGCTGTTGCCCGAGAGATCCCAGCCGGTGCGCGCCGCGAACCGCATCGGCCGGGGGGCGCGCGCGTGTCCCGCGTCCGCCTCTACCGCGGGAGGTCGATCCAGGCTCACCCGTTTCTCCATGCGTCCGTGCTCCATCGCCGTCGTGCTCTACCCCGCCCCGCCGCTCGGCCACCGTGACACGTACGGCGCCGGACGGCAGCCGCGCGACGCGAGGGCGCACGGGCCGCGGGGGGGTGCTCAGCCGCGGCGCCGCCGCCGCGCTGCCGACACCCCCGTCACGAGGACGCTCGCGAGGCACCAGGCGGCGCGGCTCGACGGCGGCGTGCGGTCCGGGCCAGCCGCGGCCCAGGTGCACGCGCCGCTGGTCGCCTCGAGCTCTCCGTTCGCCATCCAGACGTCGCTCCCTACCGGGAGCTCGCGCGCGCCGAGCGAGGCACCGCCGTAAAGGACGTCGATGGCCAGCGTCGTCCCGCCGGAGCCGCGCGGCGCGGCGACCGCGAACTGCCACAGCCCGCGGCGCACCTCCCGGAGCGGCGTGTGCATCGCCCCGCCGCGGACGGCGACCGTGAGCTTCCCATCGACGCCCCTCACCGGGGCTCCGTCAGGGCGTCGCAGCTCGATCGTCCCCCAGACCGGCCACGACGGGTCGGGCCTCGCGTAGGTGCTCGACAGGACGTACCAGCTCTTGGCGAGCGCCGGTTCGTTGCCGCCGGTCTCGGCGGCCTCGAGCGCGAGCCGCGCGCCTTCGAGATCGAGCACGCCGGGGCCGAGCTGCGCGTCGAGCGGCACGGCGCCCCTCGGGTACCGCGCGCCCGCCTGGAGCGCCTCCGTGACCTCCGCCTGGGTCAGGTTCGGGTTGACCTGGAAGAGGAGCGCGATCGCCCCTGCGACCTGCGGCGCCGCCATGGACGACCCTGACGCGATCGCGTGGTAATCGTCGACGACGAAGCAAGGCTCGTCGCCGGGGCACCCGGGCGTATCGAACAGCCCTCCGGGATGGGTGCGCGGGTCGACGCCGCTGGCCATGGCGGCCGCGACCAGGCCGCCGGGCGCGCTGATCTCCGGCTTGGCGACGCCGAACGGCGTGGGACCAGCCGCGCTGAAGTAGCAGGCGCTGTCCTCTTCGATGTCCACGCCGTCGAGGCTCGTGAGGCGCACGCTCGTGGAGCTCCCCTGCGGCTGCCAGCGGACGCGGTTGATGGTGCATCCCACGGCGAGCAGCCCAGGGTGGCTCGCGGGCACGTTGATCGTCCCTTGCTTGATGGCGCGCGGGAACAGGAGCCCGAGATCGTGCGACGGCGAGACGTCGCCGAGCCCCGTCACCCAGAGCTGCGCGTCCCCTTGGCCTCGCAGGCGGATCGCGAACTCGCCCGCCTTCCACGCCCCGCTGAAGGCCACGACGGCGCTGTTCGTCGCTGCGGTGATGGGCGACTTCCCGTTCGCGAGCCGGTTGATGACGGCGCCGGTCGTCTCGCCGTCGTCGCCGGTGTAACCGGCGTCGTCTCCGGGCTCGACCAGGCCGATCCACGCCTCGCCGCCTGGCCCCTCGAGGCCGACCGACACCTCGTCCCCGGGCCGGAAGGTGATCCAGACGTATCCTTCACCGCGCTCCGCGCTCGGCGTGCGGATGGGCACGCGCGTCTCGGCGTGCGCCGACACGTGGGCCTCGGTGTGGATCCCGAGCGATCCTTCGCCGTCGATCTCGTACAGCGCGCCGCTGTTGCCGGCGGCGACGACGATCGCCCGCCCCGGATGAGCGCTGCCGACCATCGCGGCGAGCCCCGCCTCGAGCGGGCTCGTCCCGTCGTGGGGCCCGAAATCGCTCCCGACGCTCAGGTTGACGACCGCCGGCATGTTCAGCTCCTCGGCGCGGTCGAAGATGAACTGCACCGCCTTGAGGATGTCCGGATCGTCGAAGCCCTCGCCCGGCCGCGCAGGCGCGGCGATGATCAGCGTCGCGGCGGGCGCCACGCCGACATACCGCGGCCGCTCCGAGACCATCGGCCCGCCGTTGCCTGCAGCGATGGAGGCCACGTGCGTGCCGTGCCCCGCGATATCGCGGAGGATGCCGGGCATGCTCTTCGCGAGCATCGCGTCGATGTCGGCGTCGGAGAAGATCGCGCACGCCGACTGGTCCGGATCATCGCACCCGTACGTGTGCTCGAGCGCCGCGTGCAGCCCCTTCGGGCTTCCGGCCTGCAGCATCCATCGGATCCGTGTCTTGCCGTCCTTGTCTCGAAAATCCGGGTGGGTCACGTCGAGGCCGGTATCGACGACGCCGACGACCACCCCCTTGCCATCCGCCCCGGTGACCTTCCTGTACGGCTCGACGCGGATCCACCCCTTGGACCGATCCAGCAGGGGCTGCCGCGGCGGTCCTGTGAACAGCCTGAGCTCCGGGTGCGCGGCGGAGAAGGCGCCGACGTCGCCGGGCGCGAGCCGGATGGTCCCGAGGCCCGGCGCGACCGGGAGCAGCCCGAGCGCCCGCGCGTCGGCGCCGGCGGGCAGCGGCACCATCACCGGGATGCGCCCGCGCGGATCGGCGAACGGGTGCCGACCCAGGCGCGAGCTGAGCAGGCGCGCCACCGCCGGGGCCGGGACGTCGGCGCGCGCTTCACCGGCCGCCAGGGCGAGGCCGAGCAGCGCGATGGAGAGCGGAGACCTGCGGGCGAGCACGCCGCGAGTCTACACCACGTCCGCGCGCGGCCGAGGTCTCAAAGGGCGCCGCCCTCGCCGCGCGTTCTCCGGAGCGCGCCGCGGCCCGCTCACACCGGCGGCACGAGGTGCTTCTTGCGCGGCCTCTCCTCGACCTTGCCGGCGTACCGCTCGAAGCGGCGCGCCACCTCGCGGCGGAGGTTCGCCGTCGGGATGATCGCGTCGATCACGAGCTCGCTCGCGAGCTTCTCCAGGTCGACGTCGGCCCGGTACTCGTCGCGCAGCTTCTGGACGAGCGCCTCGCGCTCGGGCCCCGCCGGGATCGCCTGGATCTTGTTGAAGTAGACGGCGTTCACCGCGGCGCTCGGCCCCATCACCGCGATCGAGGCCGAGGGGAGGGCGACGCACTCGTCGGGCGCGAACGCCGGCCCGCACATCGCGTAGAGCCCGGCGCCGTACGCCTTGCGCACGACGACGGACAGCTTCGGCACGCTCGCCTCGCTCACGGCGGCGATCATCTTCGCCCCGGCCCGGATGATCCCCTGCCTCTCGACGACGGTCCCGATCATGAAGCCGGGCACGTCGGCGAGGTACAGGAGCGGGATGTTGAACGCGTCGCACAGCCAGATGAACCGCGCCGCCTTGTCGGCCGAGTCCACGAACAGCACGCCGCCCTTGTATTTCGGCTGGTTCGCGACGATGCCGACCGCGCGTCCCTCGACGCGCGCGAGCCCCGTGACGATCTCTCGCGCGTAGAGCTTCTTGATCTCGACGAAGCTGCCCTCGTCGATGATCGCGTCGATCACGGCCATGATGTCGAACGGCTTGTTCTCGTCGGCGGGGATCACGTCCTCGAGCGGCCGCTGCCCTGGCTTCTCCGGCCTCGGCTCGACGCGTGGCGCGGCCTCGGCGGAGCTCTGCGGCATCAGCGCGAGGTAGCGCTTCGCGAAGGCGATCGCCTCCTCCTCGGTCTTCACGAGGACGTCGCCGCACCCCGAGACCGAGCAGTGCATGCGCGCCCCGCCGAGCTCTTCGAGCGTGACCTTCTCGCCGATCACCATCTCCGCCATCCGCGGAGAGCCCAGGTACATGCTCGCGTTGCTCTCGACCATGCACACGACGTCGCAGAACGCCGGGATGTAGGCGCCCCCCGCCGCCGACGGGCCGAACAGCAGGCAGATCTGCGGGACGAGGCCGCTCAGCTCGACCTGGTTGTAGAAGATCCGGCCCGCCCCGCGCCGCCCGGGGAACATCTCGATCTGGTCGGTGATGCGCGCCCCCGCGGAGTCGACGAGGTAGAGCAGCGGGCACCGGAGGCGCCGCGCTGTCTCCTGCACGCGCAGGATCTTCTCGACCGTGCGGCGCCCCCACGAGCCGGCCTTCACCGTCGAGTCGTTCGCCATCACGCACACGGGGCGCCCGCCCACCGTCCCGGTGCCCGTGATGACGCCGTCGGCCGGCAGCTCGGGATCCAGCGCGTTGGCGAGCGCCGCGTCCTCAATGAAGCTTCCTTCATCGACGAGCAGCGCGACGCGTTGCCGCGCGAACAGCTTGCCCTGTTCCGCGTTCTTGTCGTGGTACTTCTGCGCGCCTCCCTTCTCGATGCGCGCCGTGAGATCCCGCAGCTTCTGATCGAGCGACATGGCGCGACCCATAGCCCTAAGCGCGCCGGGCGACCACCTCCCGCGCCGCCGATTCGAGCTCCCGCGCGGTCCGGGCGACCAGCACCTTCGTCGACGCGGCGGCGTAGCGCGGCATCGCGCTGTCTCCCGTCCCCCAGGCGCCCGGCCCCTCGGGGCAGAGCCACAGGAGCGCCCGCGCCCTGTCGCGCAGCCTCCTCACGACCTCCGCCTCGTCCGCGAAGTAGTTCGTGCGCCCGTCGCCCAGGATCACGAGGGTCACCCGCCGGTCCACGTCACGCCCGTGTCGCTCCTCGAAGGCCAGCAGGGCGCGCCCGTAATTCGAGTTGTGCGCCCGGCTCACCACCTCGCCGCGCTGGATCCGATCGAGCGCCGAGCCCGCCGGCAACGCCTCGAAGAGCTCGGTCGTCTCGGCGAGCTCGCTCACGAAGACGAACGATCGCGTCCGGTCGAAGAGCTCCTGCGCCGCGCAGACGAACTCGAGCATGAACCGCGCAGCGACGCGGACCGAATCCGACACGTCGCACAGGATCATCAGGCGCGGCTTGTCGCGCCGCCGCGCCCGCCGCGCCGGCTGGAACGGCACACCGCCGGTCTGGAGGCTGCGCCGCAGCGTCCGGTGGGGATCGATCCTCCCGCGCCGCGCGCGGCGCCTGCGGAGCCGCTCCGCGCCGCGGAGTCGCTGGGACAGCTCTTTCACGGCGCGACGCACCTCCTCCATCTCGCCCTCGCCGAGCGAGGCGAACGGCACATCCATGCGGCCCTCGGCAGCTGGCTCTTCGCCCTCGAAGCGCCGGAGCGACAGCGTCACGTGCTCGCGCACGCGGTGCCGCATCCGCTCCAGCTCGGCGGCGAGCGCCTCCGCGAGTGCCCTGCCCCGCTCCTCGCCGAGCGCCTCCTCGAGCGCGCTCCGGATCCGCCGCAGCGCGCTGGCGACGGCCGGCACCCCGAGCTGATCCATCACCCGCTGCGCGAAGAACCCGACCTGGAGCGAGCTCGTCATCGGCGCGAGCACGCGCGCGATCCCGGCTGCCTGGAGCGCTCGGTCGAGCTCCCCTGCGGTCCCTGCGAGCGCCTGGAACGCGATCGCGTCGCCCGAGGCGCCGCTCCGCTCCGCCGCCGCGCTGAGCAGATCGCGCAGGGCGGAGAGCTCCCCATCCGAGAACCCTCGCTCCCGCAGGCGCCCCCACAGATCGCCGACGTGCGCGCCCTCGGGGGAGAAGAAGCGGTCGAAGCAGGCGCGGTACCGGCGGAGATCGGCGGCGCGCTCGACGACCACCGCGCCGATGGCGTCGCGCAGCGTCCCACGGTCGCCGAACCCGACCAGGGCGCAGGCGCGCGTGACGTCGATGGCCTGCGCCGTCGAGACGGCGAAGCCATCGCGGCGCAGCGCCCAAAGGAACTCGTCGATGGCGAGGAGCATGGAGAGCGTACCGGTCCAGCCCGCGCGGCCCCGCGGCGGCTACGGCGCCGGCGCGGGCTCCGCGAGCAGCGCCTTGAGGAGCTTCTCGACCTCGGCGTGCCGGGTCGGGTCGTACCCGACCACCACGTCCCGGATGACGCCCTTCTTGTCGATCACGAACATGGTGGGGAGCGCCTTGACGCCGTAGGCCGCGGAGGTCGACTCCGACGCGTCTGCCGCGACCGCGTAGCGCATCGAGAGGGCCTGCGCTGTCTTCGTCGCGACGCCGACCTCGTCGGTCGTCACGCCCACGACCCGCAGCCCCTGCGCGGCGTACGCCGCGTGCCACGCCGAGAGCTGCGGGGCCATCAAGCGGCACGGCGCGCACCAGGTCGCCCAGAAATCGAGCAGCACCACGTTTCCGCGCAGGGCCCCGATGTTCGCCGGGACGGCCCCTCCGACGGCGGTGAGCGGCTTCCAGGCTGGCGCGAACGTGCCGATCTTGTCGAGTCGGAGGATCTGATCGTGCCCCGGGAACGGCACCAGCGTCGGCGCGACGTCTCGCTCTCGACCGCCGCGCCGGATCCGGAGGTTCACCACGTTTCCAGGCCCCGCGAGCGCGACACGCGCGACGAGCTGCTTTGGCTCGTCGATCTGCACGCCGTCCGCCGCGAGGACCTGGTCCCCGTCCAAGATGCCCGCCTTCGCCGCCGGCGAGCTGTTGATGACGTGCTTCGCGACCACCCCCCCGGCCGGCCCTGGCTCCAGCTCCACGCCCAGCCAGGCGCGGCGGGACGCCTCCTCGGCGGCTGCGCGTGGGGCGCCTCCCAGCAGCGCAGCGCCCGACAGCGACACCAGCGAGGCGGCCAGGAGGGCGCGCCATGCGCGGCCTCGCCTGGAAGAGGCCAGGTACATCCGGGCAGTGTAGCATCTCGACCGGTGCGGTCCCGAACCCGCCTCTCTGCGTGGTGCGCGCTCGCTGCGGCGTCGCTCGCCTCGATGACGCTCTCGACGGAGTCGCGGTTCTGCGCCGGGTGGGCCCCCCTGCCGCTCGGCTGTGCGCCGCCCCCGTCGTCCCTGTCCCGCGCGGACGTCGCGGGGACCACGGAGTGGATCGGACCCGGCTCCAGCTCCACCCCCAAGGCGCGCGCGCCGGCCGAGGCGCCCGCTGCACCTCCGGCGGCGGCGCCCTCGGCCTGGGAGCTCGCCGGCCAGCTCGCGACCTTCCAGCCCGTCACGGATCGAGCTCGTTCCCAGCACTTCACCGGCGAGATGGAGGCGGAGGTGAGGATCAACGCGGCGGCCGCGCCCTACCCGCAGCTCGGTCCGGATCGCGTCCTCCCCTCTGGCGCGGCCGTTGTCGAGTTCCACTACCGGGCGGGCTCGCCGGAGCCGGCCACGCTCCTGGCCATGGTGAAGCGACCGGCTGGCTACGACCCCGACGGCGGCAACTGGGAGTACCTGGTCCTCACGCCCCAGGGCACCTCCACCCACCGCGGCGCTCTGCCGCTCTGCAAGCGCTGCCATGCCGACGCTCCGCACGACCACCTCTTCGGCGGCCCCCGATAGGCGCTCGCGGGCCATCGACAGCGCGGCGCGTCACAGCGCGCGTTGGCCAGCGATCTCGCTCCGCAAAGATTGCGAAGCACGGCATGGCACGCGACAGCGGTGCCCGAGCACCTCGTCGGACACTGATCCGCGACCACCGAAGAAACCGCGACGAAACGTGAGTATTCCGTTGGACGTGTGCGCGCGCGAGGACGCCCCGAGGAGGAGGCCGCGAGATGGCACAGAGGCTGCTCCAGGCGGAATTGACCGTGTTCTGCGCTGTGGGCTGCAGCGTGTCTCGGTCCTCCTCCCCTCGTAACGGGCCTCACTAGCTTGTGCTTGGTCGTTCAGCTGGCGCCATCCGCCTCGTCCATGGCGTCGCTGCTGCTTGGCTTACGGCTTCTTCCCGTTTCGTCAGCTTGGCCTGCTCGTCTGGTTGTGAGTTTCTGAGCTTCGCTTGCCCTTCGAGAGCGTGTGAAAGCGCGCGGCCATTCCGTAACGGAGTCGCCGCGCGCCCTGTTTTTGTCCTGAGCTCGTTGCCCGCGGCCGGCTTCGTGCGCGTCGGAGGCATGGCCTGCCCCGCTCGCCCGCTTCGCCCTGCGGCGGCTCAACCTTGCGGATGGGATCAGCCTTTGCGGACGAGAAGGCTCGGCCATTCGGAGGGAGTCGCGGGAGGGCGAGGCGCGAGGGCACAGGAAGCAGCGATGTTTGCAGCGACCTCGGCCGCAAACGCCGCGCATCCGAGCAGACGCCCTCAGGCCTCGATCACTTTTCCTTTGACAGCTCGCTCAGGGGCGTATAAACGCCGGCACTCACTTCGCGCAACCGAGCGCGACGCGGGAGTGCGGTGGCGTAGCCACGTCTTGCACTTGTCTTCACCAGAGCGCCCATAGCTCAGCTGGATAGAGCATCGGCCTACGAAGCCGGGGGTCGGAAGTTCGAATCTTCCTGGGCGCGCCTGATCGGTCGTGTAAAAGGTCCTGAGCCCCTCATGGACGTCATGGATGACGGAGCGGAATTGCTCCTCTCCCCTGTGGCACAGCCGGAGGAACCAGCGAGCGTCGACGCGCTGTGGATGCGCGAGGCGCTCGCTGAGGCCGAGGCTGCAGCAGGTGCCGGTGACGTCCCCGTGGGGGCGCTCATCGTCGATGCGGCGGGGACGGTGCTGGCGCGCGGTCGAAACCGTCGCGAGGTCGATCAGGATCCGACCGGCCACGCCGAGGTGGACGCGCTGCGGGCGGCGGCCAGGCGGCTTGGTCATTGGCGGCTCGAAGGGGCGACGGTCTATGCGACGCTGGAGCCGTGTCCCATGTGCGCGGGCGCGCTCGTCAATGCCAGGATTGCGCGGCTCGTCTACGGCTGCCCGGACCCGAAGGCGGGAGCTGTCGACACGCTGTTCGCGATCGGGCGCGACAACCGGCTTAACCATCGCTTCGCGGTCACCTCGGGCGTGCTCGCAGACGAGTGCGCCGGCGTGCTCCGCGCGTTCTTCGCGAAGCTCCGGACCGCCGCGTCGAAGCGCTGACAGCCCGCCCGCGCGTGGGGCGTCAAGGCGCCGTCAAGGCGCCGCCCTCGTCCTCTCCGGATCTCTCCTCGCCGGCTTCACCGCCGTCCTCACCGCTCTGACGGGGCGCCAGATGAGGCGCAGGAGAGCCTCGCACCACGACCTCCTGGAGCCCCTTCTCCAGCTCCTCGTCGGAGATCCGCTGGCGCCTGTGCGCGATCTGCATGAGCTTGCGCAGGTACCCGCTCCACGCAGGCGTCACCTCGCCGTTCGCGTCGAAGTGCTGCACGCTCGGGTTTGGCAGGATCGACGCGATGTACAGCGCCTGTCCGAGCGAGAGCTGCGCCGCCGACGCATTGAAGTAGTGCCGCGCGGCAGCGCCGATGCCGTAGACCAGCGGCCCGAACTCCACCGCGTTCAGGTAGAGCTCCATGATCTGCTCCTTGGTGAGCTCCTGCTCGAGGTACATGGTGAGCAAGGTTTCCTGGAGCTTGCGCGCCACGCTCTTGGTCCGCTCGAGGTAGAGGTTCTTGGCGAGCTGCATGCTGACGGTGCTCGCCCCCCGCACGAACCGCCTCTTCCGGAGGTTCTCGCGGATCGAGTTCTTGATGGCTTCCTCGTCGAATCCGTGGTGCCGGTGGAAGCCGCCGTCCTCCGTGGTCAGCACGGCGACCTCCATGAAGCGGGAGATGTCTTCGTAGGAGACCCACTCGGGGGTCCCTGGCCCGGACTCGATTTCCACGCGCTTGCCGCCGGGCCCGTAGACCAGGCGCCGGAACGCGCGCTTGAAGCGATCGACGCTGAGCTCCGGTGGCATCTCGGTCACGCGGCAGGTGTTGGAGATACCCCAGTCAAGCAAAAAGTTCCGGTCGAGGTTCGCTGTATCGAACCGGAGCTTCCCTTCGATCCCGAACGAGCCGGCGAGCCTCATGCCGTGGAGCTTCGCCACGATGCCTTTGGGCACCGAATCCAGCATCGACTGGCAAGCCGTGAGAGGCACCTCGAAGTTGCCGCGGACCCGGTGTGAGTTTCCGGCGTGCTCGTATTCGCCGTGCGCGATCAGCCTCAGTGCACCGAGGTCGACCTCGGCGTCATCGGCGACGAGCTTGGACCCGTCGAGCTTTGCGTTCGCTTTCGCTCGCCATGCCAGGTCGAGGCCAGCGATGGGCTCGTCTGCGAGGGCCGCGCTCCGCAGGGAGAGGTTTTTCAGCCTTCCTTCGCCGTCGATGCCGAGCGTCTGGCCGTCGGCCGAGAGGACGACCCGCGCTCGGCTGACGATCGACGTCCGCGCCACATCGAACAGGCCCATGTCCCCTTCATGGACGCCGAGGGTGGAGAGCCAGATGGGTCCGCCCTGCACGTCGGCGACGATCTCCTGCGGGGTCTCCTTCGCGTCGTTGATCGGCACGCGAAGGCGAAAGGTGAGCGCCTGCTGGGCGTCGGCGCCGGAGGTCGCGATCGCGGCCTCTCCAGGCGAGAGCTCCACCACGAGCGAGCCTGCCTCGCGCCTCACGGCGAGGTGGCCCGGTCCCAGGTTGAGATGATCGGCGTCGCGCTGGAGACGCGCGGTGACGCCCGCGACGTCGACCTTGGCGTCCTTGCCGAGCGCCAGATCGATGCCCTGCGCCGCCCGCAGGAGGGCTTCTCGAACCGCAGTCCCTCGATTTCGCGCCGCCTCTGCCCCGCCGCTGAGCTCGGCTGTCCTCGTCAGCTGTGCCGGATGGGTGCGCCCGCTCTGCTCAGGCACGACCTGAGGTTCAGGGGTGACCTCCGGGAGCGCCACGTTCGCGTCGATGGCGTCGGCCGAGAGCTCGCTCACCTGGTACCGTCCCTGCTCCTGGGCAAGCACCAGCCGGCCGTGCCGGACCGAGAAGGCGGCGCGTCCCAGGGACAGGATCGCTTCGCGCGCAGCGATGGATGTCCGCCCTCCCTCGCGCGACAGGCGCACGTTGTCGGCCGACAGCCTCTCCCCGGGTGAATCGGCCCGATCGGTCCAGACGAGCCGCAAGCCCTCCAGTTCGGTGCTGCCGCCCCCCTCGCTCGTCGCGGTGCCGGAACGTCCTGGCGGCTGCCCCGCCCGCCAGGTCTCCAGCTCGTGGAGGATGGCCTCCCGCGGGCCAACGGCGGAGACCGTCCCCCCGCGCATCGTCACGCGTCGTCCCGAGACGCCCAGCGCGACGGCGACCTCATCCAGGCGGATGGAGATGCTCGGCGCCCCGCGCAGGTGGACGTCCACCCCCTTCAGGGAGACGCCGCTCCAGGTGGGCCGGACCTGGTCGATCGACAGCGATGCCCCGTACCCATCAGCCGCCCGCTCGGCCTGATAGCGCACAAAAGGCGCGAATCCGACGACGAGCCCACCACAGAGGGCCCCCCCGGCGACCGCGGCGATTCTCCTGCGCTTGAATCCCAAGGTTCCCCTAGGGTAGCAACGCCTGGCGGTCGGAAGAAACTCGCAGCGTCATCTCGATCTCGCGCCGCGGTCTCCTACCGGACCCCGCGCCTGTGACTGCGCTGGCCCTTCCTCTCACGCGGCAGGCGGCGCCGCACGCAGCGCGAATGCCCGGAGCTGGGACCAGCGAAAATTCAAGCCGTACAACACGACGACAGCCCTCGACGGGCCCTTGGTGCACGTCGGGCCAGAAGATCGTTGGGTCGCCGCCACGCCGCATCCCCGAGAAACAGCGCCAGCGAAGCCCCCGAGGCGGGCTCGACGTCGCGAAGACGCCGCAGCGCGGGCCCAGTGCTCGGGGCGCCATGGACAAAAAAAACCTGCACACGGTTTTCACCGTGTGCAGGTTCGAAGAAAATCCCGGCGGCGTCCTACTCTCCCACCAGGTTGCCCTGGCAGTACCATCGGCTCCAAGAAGCTTAACTTCCGAGTTCGGTATGGGATCGGGTGTGACCTTCTCGATATCACCACCGGAAACTTGTGGGTGCGTCCAATCGGAACCCGGCGGAGCCCGCTTCTCGCGGTGCTCTGTTCCATGTTTACGCCAGGTCAGCTGTGTCACGCTGCTCGTCACCCGAACTCCGGGCGCGACGCTTCGATGTTTGCCTTAGAAGTATGGTCAAGCCGCACGACCTATTAGTACCGGTTAGCTCCGCCGATTGCTCGGCTTCCACACCCGGCCTATCAACCTCGTGGTCTACAAGGGGTCTTTAGGGGCCTTGCGGCCCGGGACACCTAGTCTTGAGGCCGGCTTCCCGCTTAGATGCTTTCAGCGGTTATCCGTTCCGTACATGGCTACCCGGCTATGCCCTTGGCAGGACAACCGGAGCACCAGAGGTACGTCCACCCAGGTCCTCTCGTACTATGGGCAGCTCCTCTCAAGTGTCCTACGCCCACGGCAGATAGGGACCAAACTGTCTCACGACGTTTTAAACCCAGCTCGCGTACCGCTTTAATCGGCGAACAGCCGAACCCTTGGGACCTGCTCCAGCCCCAGGATGCGATGGGCCGACATCGAGGTGCCAAACCGCGCCGCCGATATGAACTCTCAGGCGCGATCAGCCTGTTATCCCCAGAGTACCTTTTATCCGATGAGCGATGGCCCTTCCATACAGAACCACCGGATCACTAACGCCTGCTTTCGCACCTGTTCGACCTGTCGGTCTCACAGTTAAGCTCCCTTGTGCGTTTGCACTCTACGCCTGGTTTCCAATCAGGCTGAGGGAACCTTCGCACGCCTCCGTTACTTTTTAGGAGGCGACCGCCCCAGTCAAACTGCCCACCAGGCAGTGTCCCCGACCCAGTTCATGGGCCCAGGTTAGATTTCCAGAATACCCAGGGTGGTATTTCAACGTTGGCTCTGCCGAACCCAGAAGCCCGGCTTCATAGCCTCCCACCTATCCTACGCAGAATATCCCGAAAATCACTGCCAAGTTGCAGTAAAGGTTCATGGGGTCTTTCCGTCTTGCCGCGGGTAGAGGGTATCTTCACCCCCGATACAATTTCGCTGAGTCCCTGGTCGAGACAGCGGGGATGTTGTTATGCCATTCGTGCAGGTCGGAACTTACCCGACAAGGAATTTCGCTACCTTAGGACCGTTATAGTTACGGCCGCCGTTTACTGGGGCTTCGGTTCAGAGCTTCGCTTGCGCTGACTCGTCCCCTTAACCTTCCAGCACCGGGCAGGCATCAGACCCTATACGTCGTCTTACGACTTCGCAGAGTCCTGTGTTTTTAGTAAACAGTCACAACCCCCATTTCTCTGCAACCACCTCACGCTCCAGGCGCCAGCCCTTCACGCAAAGCGGCACACCTTCTCCCGAAGTTACGGTGTCATTTTGCCGAGTTCCTTAACCAGGGTTCTCTCACGCGCCTTGGGATACTCACCCCGCCCACCTGAGTCGGTTTGCGGTACGGACACCAAAGAGGCTCTGTACGCGGCTTTTCTTGGAAGTTTGGGATCACCGAGTATCCCGGGCCGAAACCCGGACCTCATCACCTCTCGGGTTAACGAGCCGTCGTTTGTCCCTATCGGGTCCTGACTGCTCACCCTACCGGCTTGAACACGGAAGCCATCTACCGTGCTCGGCCTACCCTTCTCCGTCCCCGCTTACTTCAACGCCACCCTTGGTGGTGCAGGAATATTAACCTGCTTCCCATCACCTACGCCTCTCGGCCTCGGCTTAGGATCCGACTAACCCATGGGAGGATTATCCTTCCCCAGGAAACCTTGGGCTTACGGCGACCGAGTTTCTCGCTCGGTTTATCGCTACTCATGCCTGCATAAGCTCTTCTCAAGGCCGTTATCGGTCGTCACCGTCCGACGTGTATCTCCTTGAGAATACTCCCCTACCGCTCTCTTTCGAAAGCCCGTGGCTTCGGTACTGAGCTTGAGCCCCGTTATATTTTCGGCGCGGGTTCGCTTGACCAGTGAGCTATTACGCTTTCTTTGAAGGATGGCTGCTTCTAAGCCAACCTCCTGGTTGTCAGTGCGCTCCCACATCCTTTGACACTTAGCTCAGATTTGGGGACCTTAGCCGACGATCTGGGCTCTTTCCCTCTCGGCTACGGAACTTATCTCCCGCAGCCTGACTCCCGGATACTTGTCGACGGCATTCGGAGTTTGATTGGGTTTGGTAATCTGGTAGGACCCCTAGCCCATTCAGTGCTCTACCTCCGTCGCAATTCGTCCGAGGCTATACCTCAATATATTTCGGGGAGAACCAGCTATATCCCAGCTTGATTAGCCTTTCACTCCTATCCACACCTCATCCCCCACATTTTCAACTGTGGTGAGTTCGGTCCTCCAAGCGGTGTTACCCGCTCTTCAACCTGGACATGGATAGATCGCTAAGGTTTCGGGTCTACGTCACGCGACTCGACGCCCTGTTAGGACTCGCTTTCGCTTCGGCTTCACCTCGCGGCTTAACCTCGCCACGTAACGTAACTCGCAGGCCCATTATG